>NZ_QGTW01000001.1 GCF_003182355.1 Cytobacillus oceanisediminis
AAGAGAAATTAGGTCTGATAGTCAACGTAGAGAAGAGTAGAATCTCACGTCCAAAAGAATTAAAATTCTTAGGATTTGGGTATTATTACGACATTAATAACAAGAGATATAAAGTGAAACCTCATCCAAGTTCGGTACAGAAGTTTCAAAGGAAGCTTCGTCAACTGACAAAGCGAAATTGGAGTGTTCCACTAGACTACCGAATGCTGAAATTGAAACAAGTAATATTTGGATGGGTAAACTACTTCAGAGTGGCAAACATGAAAAAAGTGACTGAACGAATAGACACAAAGCTTCGCTCCAGAATTAGGGTCATCATCTGGAAACAATGGAAAGTAGCGAAGAAACAAATTAAATCGCTTATTCAACTAGGGATTCCGGAGGAAGAAGCGAAAGGATTAACCTACTGTCGAAAAGGTTACCGATTCATAGGATTATCCAAAGTCGTCCAAAGAGCAATCTCAAACAAAAGACTAAAGCAGAGGGGAGTCCCCTCTGCTTTAGAACATTATCTAAAAGTACACACTGTGATATAAATTGAAACGCCGTATACGCGAACCGTACGTACGGTGTTGTGAGAGGGGCGAAAATAATACATTTATTTTCCCTCTACTCGATTTGGGTATTTAAAGCACAATATTATTATTCAGGCACTTTGTTGATTGGAGCGGAAGGCGCGAGTCCTCGAAAATGCATTCGCATTTCCTTCGTGTGGTGTTAATTCAAGGAAGCTGGTTATATTTCCTGCGGGAAGTGCGAGTCAAATGGAAACCCCGCAGGCGCGAGTGCGCCGAGGAAGCTCCCGGACCTCCTGCTGTTCGCTGAGTGCATGGAACGGAAATTAACAAAGCGTTTTGTTTTATAAAAGATCCCCCCTTTTTCTTTCTCATTATGTAATATTTATTCCATGTTTAAATATGTTCACATATTATCCATAGGATTTTCGTGGGATATTATTTATCTTTATATTGGGAGGGAAAATAATGAAAAAGATTTATATTATAAGCACGCTCATTGTAATTATAGGCATTGCTGCCGGCATTTCTTTCTTTATCATACGTGACATGACAGCAAAGATTCCTGATAATATTACACTAGTAACTGCTAATGACGAGGTATATGATTTAGCTGAATCTGAAAAAAAGCTGAAGCTCGTCGAATTTATTTATACGCATTGCCCGGATATTTGCCCTACAACAACACAAAGAATGAATATGCTCAAAAGCGACCTTGAAAAAAAAGGCGCTTATGGAGATAAAGTACAATTTGTGACGGTGACCATTGACCCCTACAGGGATACAACAGAGGTACTCAGAAAATATATGAATACTTTTGACATTGAAAATGACGGTAATTGGATTTTGCTCACAGCAGATCCTGATAACTTAAAGCAGGATCAATATGAAATCCAGGAGCTGGCTAACACGTTCCAATTCCAGTACCGCGATCCTGGCGATGGATTTTTTGTTCATAGCACCTTTGTTTATTTATTGGATGAGAATAATAAATTTATAAAGAAATTTCCTATGGGCGAAGATTTTGATAAAAAAGATGTTTTTAATAAAATTATGAAGGAAATTTAAATTCGTATATTGGAATCATAACCTATTAATATCTATGAATTAAAAAATGGCGGATGCATGATCCGCCATTTTTTTACCTAATTCGTAGAAGAAGATAAATTTTTGTTTTGGTTGATGAGTATTAAAGTTTTTGATCTTGGCTTGGAAAAGCTTACTTTAATACCGGATTGCTTTAATCGGTTAACTAAATCAACGAGCTGCTTTTTAGCCATTAAAAAAACTCCTTTTTCCTGCCTGTATGGTTATATTGTACATGAAAATTATGAAAAAACTATGAACAAATAGAAACATTTTATAACTATTTTTCGACTTTGTATAAGCCTTAGTGGGTGCGTCTTATGGATTTAAAGCGAGCTGATTTTTGCTGCTCTGTTCATTTAGTCTAGTCTGATGATAGTTTCCCTCGGCCCAGTCATTCATTTGATCATGGTACCAGCGGCTCAGCGGGTGGCCCGATCGGCCTGCCCCACTAAGTGGAATGCTGTATGCATGTTAAAAGTAACAATTACAAATCTCTAGGATCCCCCTTGGTTTACAGTGCGATCATCATTATTGGCTGCAGCCTATACGGTTACAAAACTGCCTCCAACGGGAATCCTGCCTTCCTGTTGAACAAATAATTCAGTGGCTCTGTACTTGATAGAGGGTGGGGAAATGCGAGCTAATGATAGTTCCCCACTTCCACTTTGACATGTTTTTCCCTTGAAGAGCTTCAGCTTCTTTGACTGCTAAAATTAAGAACTTCCTCAAGTCCTCCCTTCTCTGCTATCCATTCGCTTTCTGTACCTTCTGCAGCTCTTCTCATTATTTCGTCCACAGCCTGCTTCTGCCCTTTAAAAAGCTTCCTCATCCCAGATGGAATTTGGCCTTCAAAAAGTACATCATATAAATTTTTCATTCATAGATTAAAAATCAAAGGCGCAGCTTCATCTTTATGGTCGATGAAGTTCCAATTTTTTAAAAGATCAATGGCTTCTTTTTCCTGATAGGTATTTTGCCGTTGGCTTTGTAAGCGATCGTTCCATCAGGCGAAGCGAATACAAAATTTTGGGCAGGAGTATGAAATAGTTCCAAAGCCTGTTCAAATTGATTCCAGTCAGCTGCCTTATTCATCTTTAGGCTAGCTTCCAGTTCTTTCGATGGTTCGAGGGCTGTCCATTGCAGAGAAAGTACGGTTCCCTTGCCGCTGTCTGCAGCAATCTTTGATATAACGGGTCCAAGACGTGTAACTGTCACTTCATAATCAATGATTCCATTGCTTTTTACTTTTATTGGTTCATCAATTACTTCTGCCTTTTCCCATTTTTCATTAAATAGAAACTCTTATTTATTGTCAGGACTTTTCTTTTCTATATCCAAGTTACTTTTAGCTACTATGTAGGGAGCTTCTTTCGGATATGAGGGGAATTGATTGCACCGGCCCATAGGGCAAATTTTTTCCACCCCATTCTTCGCCTTAATTGGACCCGGCATTTCCCTCCATAGAAAACCGCCCTTAAATTCAAATTTTCACTTGAAACTTGCCTGATAGCTTCAGCTCTCCTTTTTCATTTTTAACAAACACTTCTCCTGCTAGTCTCTTCTCTCCTTCTTCCACTATTTCTTCAGATACTTTGCCTTCGATTGCCAGCTTTTCGCCGGGACGGGTCATTTTGCTAAACCGAACCTTGAACATTCTTAAGTTTTTTCTTGGAAACCAAGTGCCTAATGCTTCTCCTGCCATTCCCATAATAAGCATCCCATGGGCAATCACTCCGCCTAAACCGGCTTTTTCGCCGACTGGGACAACTGTATGAATCGGATTAAAATCTCCAGATGCTCCAGCATACCTGACTAACTGCGTATGGGTAATCTCCGGTTTTATGAGCGGCTTTAATTCAGTCATTTAATGGACCCTCCTCTTTCAATAATGGTTGATTCTGAATAGAGAACCAGTTCTCCGTTGCTGTTTTTATAGGTTATGCCTATAGTAAAGAAACGTAAATTTCTTTTCTCAAATGCTGAAATTAATTTAGGAAAGGCAGTTACTGAATCTCCGGCATATAACTCGCCTATATACTGGTATTCCTGGCCGCCGTGAAGCACTTTAAGAGGGTCCAGGCCAAGAAGGGCGATAAGGGTTTCAAAATCCAATCCACCCCACATTTCAATCGCTGTTGGAAATGTGGGCGGAACGGGGATATCCCGGTATCCCATCTTTCTTGCGGATTCTACATCATAATAAATAGGGTTCAGGTCTCCTATCGCCATAACAAATTCCTTGATTTTACCCCGTTCAATTTGAAAACTGAAGGGTTCTATCTTTATTTCCTCTATTAAAATAGATTCCATGAGTGAATACACTTCCTTCCTGACGGTTTGGCAAAATTTCTCTCTCTTATTTATTCAATTTTTTCAAACTTCTTCCTCTTATTTATCGAAAATTTTTGCTTTTTACGGTTAGATGTAAAAATAGCATAAAGAAGAGTTCGCGATTAAGCGCTGGAAGTGTTATAATTTTAAGGATTATGTATTTGGAGGAATAAAAATAATATGATAACAGTCAGTAATGTAGGTCTTCGATATGGTGATCGCAAACTATTTGAAGATGTTAATATTAAATTCACACCCGGAAATTGCTACGGCTTGATCGGTGCAAACGGTGCCGGTAAATCAACTTTTCTAAAAATCCTATCCGGAGAAATCGAAGCACAATCCGGGAGTGTTCATTTAGGTCCTGATGAACGTCTTGCCGTCTTAAAGCAGAACCATTTTGAGTATGAAGAATATGAGGTCCTAAAAGTTGTTATTATGGGTCATGCACGCCTATATGAAGTAATGCAGGAAAAAGATGCTATTTATATGAAAGCTGATTTTACTGATGAAGACGGTATGAAGGCTGCTGAACTTGAAGGTGAATTTGCTGAATTGAACGGCTGGGAAGCAGAGTCTGAAGCAGCTATTTTGCTGAAAGGTTTAGGGATTGAAGAAGAGCTTCATACGAAAAAGATGGCTGACCTTTCTGGTTCAGAAAAAGTTAAAGTATTGCTTGCACAAGCTCTTTTCGGCAAGCCGGATGTTCTTTTGCTGGATGAGCCGACAAACCACTTGGATATTAAAGCAATCCAGTGGCTTGAGGAATTCCTGATTAACTTTGAAAATACAGTAATTGTCGTATCCCATGACCGCCATTTCTTAAATAAGGTTTGTACTCATATTGCTGACCTTGACTTTGGGAAAATTCAAATCTATGTTGGAAACTATGACTTCTGGTATGAATCCAGCCAGCTTGCCTCAAAGATGGCGCAGGATGCAAATAAGAAGAAGGAAGAAAAAATCAAGGAACTGCAAAGCTTTATTGCGCGGTTTAGTGCGAATGCATCCAAATCCAAACAAGCAACTTCACGTAAAAAGCTGCTTGATAAGATTTCATTGGATGACATCAAGCCTTCTTCTAGAAAATATCCATATGTCGGCTTTACCCCTGACCGTGAAATCGGCAATGATTTGCTTCGTGTTGATGGAATCAGCAAAACCATTGATGGTGTGAAGGTTCTTAATAATGTCAGCTTTATCATGAATAAGGATGATAAAATTGCGCTAGTTGGCGCAAGCGAGCTTGCTAAAACGACTTTATTTAAAATTTTGACTGGTGAAATGGAGCCGGATGAAGGCACCTATAAATGGGGTGTCACAACATCTCAGTCTTACTTCCCGAAAGATAACTCCGAGTTCTTCGAAAACTCTGACCTGAATCTTGTTGACTGGCTGCGCCAGTTCTCGCCTGCTGATGACAGTGAGAGCTTCCTAAGGGGATTCCTTGGAAGAATGCTGTTCTCCGGAGAAGAAGTATTGAAGAAAGCAAGCGTGCTTTCAGGTGGAGAAAAAGTCCGCTGCATGCTATCGAAAATGATGCTTAGCGGCGCGAATGTTCTGTTGCTTGATGAACCTACAAACCATCTTGACTTGGAGTCCATCACAGCACTGAACAATGGATTAATTAACTTTAAAGGCTCTCTGATGTTTGCTTCTCATGACCATCAGTTTATTCAAACAATCGCCAACCGCATTATAGAAATTACACCGGCAGGCATTGTGGATAAGCAAATGACATATGATGAATATCTGGAAGATGCTGCGATCCAAAAACAAGTCGCAGAAATGTATACCTAAATGGGAAAAAGCAGGAGGTGCAGCCTTCCTGCTTTTTATTATGTTTTAAACATCCTGTTTCTTATTTTTATGGCGTGCAGAAGAAGCGGTTCTGCTTCCTGTTTCCATGTTGGTCGTTCCTTGTCCTTCTACATTCGGTGAGCTTAAACCCGCCTTGGAAGGATCCTTTTTGCGTTTACCCATTTTCAACACCTCCTTCCTTACTTTTTCGTGATTGGCGTGTTTTTATCCATGGAATAAAAATAGAGCAAAAAAGCCAATCTATCAACGGAGGAGGTGTTAAGAATGACGAAAAGAGTAGCGGTTGAACAATCCTTAACAAATGTATCCGAAGCACTTCGCCAAAAAGGATATGAAGTGGTTGATATGAAAACGGCCAATGACGCAGAGAACTGCTCATGCTGTGTTGTAACCGGTTTTGACTCCAATGTGATGGGCATGCAGGATACTTCTACAAAAGCACCTGTGATCGAAGCAAACGGCCTATCGGCAGAAGAAGTTTGCCAGCAGGTGGAGCAAAGAATGCAATAATCACGGAAAATCCGAAGCGCCTTGAACAAGGAACGTCAACTAAAGGCCGCCACGTCCTGTGGCGGAGGTTGACGCCAGCCCACCCTGTGCAGGTCCGATAAGCATAATCCAAATTACGTAAGAAATCCTCCCAAAAGCCAGCGCTTTCGGCCGAGCGATGTATCGCCGAGGAAACGTTCCTTGTCCTGTTTTCTGAAGTGATTTGCGTTATGATCTCGAGGAGCTAGGTGCAGGGCCAGACAGTTAACCAGATTAAGAATATTTTCCTTAATATTCATGCAATCAAGACTAAAGTTTTTTACTTTAGTCTTTTTTTATAGCAAGCGACCCTGTGATGTCCTCATTTTTCTGCTCATAGCCAGGTTTCTCAGCGCATAAAACTTCTTCTCCGCACATAACTTAATTTCTCGCCGTATAAATTTCTTTCTGTGCTTTCTTTTACTGCGACTACTATCATTATACTCAATTAAATTTTTATATAAAAAAACGGGCACTACACCCGTCTTCTCCTTCTTGCTCTAGCTTTAAGATTTTTCCTTAATAAAAGGATAAATACAGCAAACAAAAAAAGCGTTAAACCGATTTTCCCGTAGTAACCGGTTGTTTCTTTTTTGGGTTCCTCTTCCTGCTGGAGCCTGCTTGATACAACTTCATCTTCTTTATCCTCAACGAGCTGAAGAGTTTGAATGACCTTTCCGTTATCATCCTCGATGATCAGCTTTCCTGTTGAAGTTACATTCTCATTGTATGAGCCTCTTGGCAAGGTAATCGGAACATTTTTTCCGCCGGTCGTAAAGGTTTTTCCCTCTGCTGGGAACACCTCTGTGCTGCTGAGTGCTGAGGTTTCGTAATTCCGGAAGCCAAAGTTAAGTAGGTTTTTTGTATCTTGGTAAATATCCCTCTTAAAATCTGCCTTTAATACAATCGCTGTAAGTTTTATTGATTCGTTTTCAGCAGAAGTTGCAAGTGTTTGCTTTGCTTCATTAACAAAACCTGTTTTCCCGCCTGTTACACCTTTAAAAGGAACCTCACCTTTAAGCATCCGGTGATGGGTAAAGATTGTTGTTTCCCAAGACTTCCCCGACCATTTTAATTCCTTTGTTCCAAATATCTCTTTAAAGGTTTCATTTTTAAGGGCATAGTTTGTTAATTTGGCAAGATCCGCTGCTGTCGTATAATGGTTCTCATCATGCAGGCCATGGGGATTTACAAAGTGAGTGTTTTTTAAGTGGACCTCCTCTTTAAGAAAGCTATTAAGATTTTCCGAATAGTTATCCATATTTTGATCCAGGTGTTCGGCAATCGCCCATGCTGCATCATTGCCGGAATTTATCAGCATCCCTTGCACCAGCTTTTTTAGGGGAACTTCTTCCCCTTCCTCCAGGTAAACTCTTGTCCCATCGACCTCCATCGCATCTTTGCTTATGGTTACGATTTCACTTAGGTCTCCCTTCTCGATTGCATAAATAGCAGTAGCAATCTTTGTTAAGCTGGCTGGAAACATTTTTTTCTTTGCATTTTTTTCATATAAAATTGTCCCTGATTCCGAATCTGTAAGGACAGCTGCTTCACTGATAATTTCAGGTTCTGTTATTACATCGGCACTTGCAATCGTATTTGGGAACGAGCAAATGAGCAGCATAGAAAGAACCAATTTTCTCATAAATACACATCCAATTCGAGCCAATAATCATCCAACTTCGATTGTATCAAAGAATTAAACCAGGGAGATATTATAAATATAAATTGTTACACAATTGAAAATTTATTGGCGGAATTTGAAAGTACTGATAATCATAGGAAAACTCTTGCTAATATTGTAACCAAGTCATTAAATAATTAAGGATAAAAAAATAAGCAATCCAATATGGATTGCTTATTTTAGCTGCTGCAGCCTCCCCCGCAGCTTGAACAGCTGGATCCCCCGCAGCAAATATGAATATTGGTAAACTGAGCTCGGTTTTGCAAACTCAAGCGGTTTATTTCCCAGCTTAATGGCATCAGCCTCTGAAATTTCTCTTTTTAATTTAGCGATGAGTTCCTTCTTTATGCTTAGCCAATCGCTGCTGTCTCTGAAATATTTTGCCAATAGCTCCTCGTCATTCAAGGTTCTGAAGTCCTCAAGAATTTCCTTTTTTATCGGGTTCTTTAAAAAGTCTCCCCAAATTCTCCGGCTATTATGGCTATTATCAAAAAGGCTTAAATATACCCAGTCAAAAAAGGCTCTCTCCCCTGGAATGGGTGTGCTGTCCATATTTGGAGAATGATGCAGATACTCTCCGAAAAAATTCTGTGAGAATTGGGCATAGTCACGGGTAAACATAAGCATCTCGTGCCAAATTTCATCCACTTTTTCGCTAAACATTGGAACAGTTTTCAAGAGGCTATTCAGGACAAAATATCGTTTTAGTTCAAAAAATGCCCACTCATACTCATGGTCCTTCCATCTTGGGTGGTCTTTTAACACCCGGTTTTTAATATTTTCTCTATATCCATGTTTCAGTGATTTTTTAAGACGATGGATAATTGGCAGCATGTTTTCTGACTGTATGCCAAGGTTTTCGGGAATCTGTTCATTTTTTATGAAAGAAGCTCTTTTAGATCCGGTAAAAAGGATTTTAATAAATACAGCGAAAAATATAATGCCGAAAAAAACCATTAATATTTCCATAAGACCTCTCCTTACATTTGTACTTTCTCCATTATATATGATATTTGCTTATTTTTTACAGAATGGGCGCAATTTCAGGCTAGCCAAAAGAAAAACCGCCAAACGGCGGTTCTAATGCTTCATTTTCATATAAAAATCTTTTAAAAAGTCTACATAAATATCATCGCGTACAAGCCATGCCATATATTTTCTTTTAAGAAAATTTTCAGCAGCTTGAAAATCCTCAAAGGGTTCCTGAATAGCCTTTCCATTCATCTCAAGAATCCATTTGTTCTCGTTCTTTGCAAAAATGAATAACTTATCGCCCTTTTTATTTTCGTACAGAGCGCCTTGGAGTGAATTTTTATTGTTATATCTATTCTTGAATGCATCCTGCCTCATGGGATCCAACGGGAATATATCATTGACGAATAGCTGAAAAGCTTCCTTGCCCATAGAGCATCCGGATGCTTTTGCATGTCCCCCTCCTCCAAACTGGCCGGCAATGGCTGAAACATCCACATGGTCATGAATTGTTCTGAAACTGATTTTTTTGCCGCCAAGGTTTAATATAGCGATATAATCCAAATGCGGGTTGTCCTTCCCCAGTTCGTTTCCCAGCTCAGAATGATACGATTCTGCATGGACAATCCCCGCACAATAATCACCGATAAAGGTTTGGACAATTTCCCGCTTTTTCCTTCTTACGTATCGTTCAATTTTTTCTTCTTCCATCTCGAGCAGCTTCTGTTCAAAATCATCAAATTCAAAATGCTCGGAGTTTAAAATCCGTTCTGTCATTTTTTCTTCAAATTCATCGATCGATACCATAAAAAATAAATCATTGAGATTTTTAGCTTTGATATTTTCGTTTTGGTCCCATTCCCAAGTATCATACTGGCGGACAAGTTCAACAAATTCATCAAGCGCCTGTGATTGCTTAATAAGCTCATGATCCAGCAGATATTCATAAAGTAAAGAAGTGGCAGCTGTTAGCCTTCCATCTTCATAATTAACCTTCACTCTTCCCCAGCTGTATTCATTAAAATGCAAAGCTGTTTTATGATGGTCGATTAATCTAACCTTCCCGCCGCTTTTTGCAAGATCATCAAGCCTAATCGTATTCTCCTCATTCACAGATAAGTCCGTGATAAAAAGAAAGTCATCCTTCAGTTTTTTTTCTTGTTCAAAAAGCCTTTCGATTTGGTGGTCCAACCCCATGACGGAGTTGTATCGGACCTCCACTTCTTTTCCGAAAGCAATTTTGGCAACAATGCCGCAGCCGACCCCATCCAGGTCATTATGTGTATACAGCCTGTACAAAAAGCATCACCTGCTATCATTAGACTCTTTAAATATTATTTACAATATCCTTTACTAGTTTGGTTGTATAGTGAAATTCTATGCGAAAAATCCCCGCTTTATAAGCGGGGACTAAGGTATTAAAACAGTAAAAATGCAATTGGAGATGCAAGTAATATCGTTAAAATTGTTCTCTCCACCCAGATGGCAAGCAGCTGTGGAATAGAAATTGGAATATCCGTTGATAAAATGCAAGGCACAAGCGCTGAGAAAAAGATAATCGCTGAAACAGAAACGACACCGATAACGAATTTAGTAACCAACGCTGCTTCCGCTACAAGAAGGGCTGGCAAAAACATTTCCGCTATGCCTACTGCACTTGCTTTTGCTGCTAATAATGGCTCTGGAAGCTGCACAAGTGCAGTAAAAGGATAAAAGATATAACCAATCCAGTCAAAAACAGGTGTAAATTCAGCGAGTACTAAGCCCAGCAATCCAACGGACATGATGGATGGCAAAATGGACATGGTCATGACTAACCCATCTTTTAAATTAATACTGATATTTTTCCATAGTGCCGGTGAATGCTCCGCTGTATCCATCGCTTCCTTCCAGGCTGCTTGTAAGCGGCTTCCTGAGAAGGATTCCTTCGGTGGTTCCTTGCCATCGTAATAATCTTCGCTCATGGATCGCAAAGGCCAGATTCGGACTGTGATTGCTGTAACAATAAAGGTTATAGCTAATGTGGTCCAGAAATACGTGTTCCAGATTTCCATCAATCCAAGTGTTTTGGCAACGACAATCATAAAGGTAGCCGATACAGTTGAAAAGCCTGTCGCAATAATGGCAGCTTCCTTTATACTGTATTTCCCTTCTTTAAATACTCGATTCGTTATTAAAAGCCCGATGGAATAGCTGCCGACAAAGGAAGCGACAGCATCAATGGCAGATCGTCCCGGTGTCTTCCAAATCGGCTTCATGACAGGCTGCAGCAATACGCCGATAAACTCTAGCAAGCCATAACCTACAAGCAATGCCAGGAATACTGATCCAATCGGAACAAGCAAGCCGACAGATATGACCAGTTTTTCAAACAGGAAAGGTCCCATGCTTGGATCGAATAGCCATTCAGGACCGAACCTGAAAACGATCATAACAGCAACTGCCAACCCGATGATTTTAAAAATGGAAAAGATCGTATTCACTTTATCTTTGTTCCACGTTTTTGTGTAGAAAGGATAGATTGCGCCCATCAGAATAACAAGCAAGGCGTAATAAGGGACTAGTGCAGGTACGGCGGTTTGGATAGCTGTTACAATATGATCCAGCATGATGGAGGATTTCTCATTCATGGTGACGGGGATAAAAAACATAAAAATGCCAATTGCACTGAAAAGAAAGAACTTCACCATATTTTTTGAAGTAGAGTTTGGACTGCTTACATGCGGCCGATGTGGTGATGGATTAATCATCGTTTCTTTTTCCATTCTCTTTCCCCCTTAATATATAGTAAGGAGCAAAAATGCCCCTCACTATTATCTATTCATTAAAGCTGTCAAAAAGGTTAAAAATGTGTAGGTGCCGGCCTTTACAGTTGGCTGCGCCTGATGGTCCCTGGTTGGGTCAAGGCAAACAATATCCATTGCAGCTGTTTTGGGAGAAAGACCAGCAGAATAGACAGCATCGAAAAGTTCATCTGTCCTCATCCCTCCTGGTGTTGAGGCAGGCACACCAGGAGCAAAGCCGATATCCAAGACATCCATGTCGATTGTGACATAGATGGTGTCTACCTTTTTCTCCAACTGCAAAAGGGCTTCTTTAACCGTTTCGGCTAACCCCTGTTTTCTCGCATCCTTCAATGTAATGCAATTGACTTTATGCTCACGGGCATATTGGATGAGCGACTGGCCATTAAAGAAGCCATGGAGTCCAATATTGTAAACATTTTCACCTTTGATCACCCCATTCTGAATCAAGTTGCGGATGGGCGTGCCATTAGTCGGCCCGTGGTCATCAAGGCTCCGTAAATCGAGGTGTGTATCAAACTGGAGAATCCCAATCTCTTTATCAGGTTCCAGTTCATTCAGGCCGCTTACAAGCATCGCAGTGATTGAGTGATCCCCTCCGATTGCAATTGGAAAGGAATTAGGGAACTGCTTTCTGACATCTTTTATTGTTTGTTTTATATTGGAATGGCATTGCGGGATGTCGGTAAAATGCATTTTTACATCGCCAAGGTCTGCTACTTTCAGCTGCTGAAGATCTTTTTCAAAATCTAGATTATAAGTGGAAAAACCTTTCCATGAACGGCGGAAGGCCTCTGGAAACTCTGAAGCTCCCGAGGCGCTAATGGATGACCGGGAAAGCGGGACGCCGAAGATAACGGCATCCCAGTTTTTTTTGTTGAATTCCTCTTCGCTTTGCAGCTGCCGGATCCATTCATGGACCTTGACATCTGTTCCTAACTCAGTACGCGGCCAAAAGAAACCTGAAGGAGTCAGCGTTGGCAGCATAGGCTCCCTCCTTTGACGGCAATTTCCCCATTTTTAATGACGATGTCTGTATGGTTCATGCCGTAGTGGTATTGCATCTGCATATAGTTCGGGACATTAAGCAGCAAGAGATCGGCCTTCTTGCCTTGTTCAATGCTGCCGATTTCTTTTGCGCGGTTGATTGCATGTGCCGCATTAATAGTAGCCGCTGTTATGGCTTCTGCAGGTGTCAACCCCATATGCATACAAGCAAGGTTCATCATGAATGGCATGGAGCACGTTGGCGAAGAGCCTGGATTGCAATCCGTTGAAAGGGCTACAGGTACTCCTTTATCAATCATTCTTCTGCCTTTAGCCGCTTCTGCCATTAAGAAGAATGCCGTCCCTGGAAGAAGCACACCGATAACACCTTTTTCAGCCATCATCTCCATGCCTTTATCAGAAGCTCTTAACAGATGGTCTGCAGAAATGGCACCAACTTCAGCGGCAAGTTCGGCTCCTTCATAAGGCTCAATTTCATCAGCATGTATTTTGGGTGTTAAACCGAATTTCTTCCCTGCTTCAAGAAGCTTTCTGGACTGTTCCGGAGTGAACACTCCTCTTTCGCAGAAAATATCATTAAATTCAGCTAGCTTTTCTTCCGCCACTTTTGGCAGCATTTCTTCAATAACCAAATTAATGAAGGCGTCCGGATTCTCCTTGTATTCGGCTGGAACGGCATGTGCTCCCATAAAGGTACGGACAACATCTACCGGGTGAAGCTCATCAGCTCTTTTGGCTGCCAGCAGCTGCTTGTGTTCAGTATCCCAGTCAAGTCCATAACCGCTTTTTGCTTCCACAGTTGTGACTCCGTGTTTAAGAAAGCGATCAAGCCGGATCAGGCTCTCTTGAACCAATTCCTCTTCAGACGCTTTCCTTGTCATTGAGGTTGTGGCATGGATTCCTCCGCCATTATTCATAATTTCCATATAAGTAGCACCGTTCAGGCGCATATTGAATTCTTCTTCCCGGCTGCCTGCATAGACAAGATGCGTATGCGGATCGACAAGTCCCGGCAGCAGGATTTTACCCGAAGCATCAATAATTTCAGCTTCTTCCAGCCTGCTTTGGTATTGGGCTTCGAGATCAGCTGTTTTTCCAGTAGCTTTGATTAAGGCGTCTTCTACCCAAACTGCTCCATCTTCAATGATGTGCAGGTCGCTCATTTTTTCTCTTGTCAGCGGCTGCTGGGAGCTTCCTTTTAGGGTAATCACCTGATTCGCATGCTTGATAAAGATAGGTTTTGGGTGCATTTTTTGTTCCTCCTTAAAAAATGGAATCTCCAATCCATGTTTTTCCATGGATTGGAGGGTTCCTTTTAGAAGTTTCTTATTGAAATAGGCTGTTTTTTGATTGATATTCGCAAGTTTCAGCGGTTTCCTTGCTGAATTTTCTGTTTTATTCACTAATTTTAATGATTTGTTTGCAAAATTTAATAATTCTTTGCTAGTTTTCCAGCTTTATTTGCAAAGTTCACAACTCTATTAAATTTTAGCCGGTAAAAACTATTCCATCATTGGAATGTTTACGCCTTTTTCCTTAGCCGTTTTGATTGCCAGATCATAGCCTGCATCAACATGGCGGACTATTCCCATTCCCGGGTCAGATGTGAGTACGCGTTCCAGGCGCAGTTCTGCTTCCTTCGTGCCATCTGCGACGATAACCATGCCGGCATGAAGGGAATATCCCATTCCTACTCCGCCTCCGTGATGGACGGATACCCAGCTCGCTCCGCCAACTGCATTGATCAGCGCATTCAGGATTGGCCAATCTGCAACAGCATCACTGCCGTCCTTCATGCCTTCTGTTTCACGGTTTGGAGATGCAACTGAACCGGAATCAAGGTGATCACGTCCGATGACGATTGGCGCTTTAAGTTCACCTTTAGCAACCATATCATTGATGATTCTTCCGAATTTGGCGCGTTCTCCATATCCAAGCCAGCAAATTCTTGATGGCAGCCCTTGGAATTGAATTTTTTCCTGAGCCATCTTAATCCATTTACAAAGGTGCTCATTGTCAGCGAATTCACGCAGGATCACTTCGTCAGTTTTATAAATATCTTCAGGATCGCCGGATAATGCTACCCAGCGGAAAGGTCCTTTGCCTTCGCAGAACAATGGACGGATATAAGCTGGTACGAAACCAGGGAAATCGAAGGCATTTTCAACGCCCTCATCTTTGGCAACCTGGCGGATATTGTTGCCATAATCAAACGTGATTGCACCCTTTTTCTGCATGTCAAGCATCGCCTGAACATGGACTGCCATGCTTGCTTTGGATTTTTTTACATATTCAGCCGCATTCTCTTTTCTTAAAGCTGCAGCATCTTCCAGTTTGTAACCAACAGGAACATAACCATTTAATGGGTCATGTGCAGAGGTCTGGTCAGTGAGAACATCGGGAATGAAGTTCATCTCAAGCATTTTTGGCAGGATTTCTGCTGCGTTGCCCAGTAGTCCGATTGAAAGCGGACGGCCTTCCAGCTTTGCTTCTTTTGCCAGTGCAATAGCTTCTTCAATTGTATGGACCTTTGTATCCAAATATTTTGTTTCAAGTCTGCGGTCAATACGGTGCTCATCTACATCGATGGCAATGCAGACACCATCATTCATTGTAACTGCTAGTGGCTGGGCCCCGCCCATTCCTCCAAGGCCTGCAGTTAAAGTAATGGTTTGCTTTAATGAACCGGAAAAATGCTGTCTTCCCAATTCCGCGAAAGTCTCATAGGTTCCCTGGACAATCCCCTGGCTTCCGATGTAGATCCAGCTTCCAGCAGTCATCTGGCCATACATCATAAGGCCCTTCTTATCAAGTTCATGAAATGTATCCCAGTTAGCCCAGGCAGGTACAAGATTCGAATTGGCGATTAGTACCTTTGGTGCATCCTTATGTGACTTGAATACAGCAACCGGTTTACCTGATTGGACAAGCAGGGTTTCATCATCTTCAAGCTCATGCAGTGTTTTTACAATGGCGTCATAGCAATCCCAATTGCGTGCAGCCTTGCCAATACCGCCGTATACGACAAGCTCTTCTGGAATTTCTGCTACTTCTTTATCTAGATTGTTCATTAGCATCCTTAGTGCTGCTTCCTGGATCCAGCCCTTTGCATGCAATTCGCTGCCATGATAATTTTTAACTTCTCTTTTTGTTTCCGCTTTCATATCGATCCCTCCAATATTATCTATATATAAATTGTAGAACGTTAAGTGTCAGAAAAGTATAATAATAACATTTGATTAATTGTGTTTTTATTAGTTTTTTTGCTGGTAATACTAGAATTTTTGTAAAAATATTTGTTGTTTTATAATTTTAGTCTATAAAAATAGCCCCCGTTTAGACGGAGGCTTTCTGCATTCTTTTTCTAAATTGGTTCGGGGGCATTCCCTTTAATTTGCTGAAAACTTTATTGAAATATTGCTGGTTGCTGAAACCGCAAACAGATGCGATCTCCTTTATGCTCATATCCGATTCCAGCAGCAGCTTGGCTGATTGCCGGATTCTAGTTTCATTCAGGAGTTCACGAAATGATTTTCCGCATTTTTTTGCCAATATGGAGCTAATATAGTTTGCATTTCGATCAGCATATTCAGCTGCTTTTTCAAGACTGACAGCTGGGTCCCAATAATTCGTTTCAAGGAAAAATAGTATTCGCTCCGTCAAGTCCAGCTTTAGCTTTTTATCTGAGCGAATTGTTTCAAATATAAATGAAATAAAACGGATCATTTCTTTAATGATCCGGTAAATCAAGGGTGAATACAGGATGGTCTGAAATAAACATAGATATTCTTTTTCGATATTTTCGCCTGATAGCCTGAATGTCTTCATATGCCTGCGGATTTGAGCCAATATGCTTGTCAGCCTGATCCTGATTAGTCCTGGATCGGGATAGGGCTCAGCCAAAATAAGAAACTCTTGATGAAACCAAGCCTTAATACCTTCTATATCGGATTGGTTTAGGAAATCAATCCAGGTGCTTTGCTCGTCCGGTGTTAAAAAAGGGTCAATAGAAAGCCACTTTGGAAGTGAATTTCCTTCTAGGACCTGATTAAAGCCTGCATAAAATGTTAATTCCATTAGCTTTCGGTTTGCAAGATAATGGCTCCTGATTGTGCTGTTTCCCTCTTGCCCGGTATAAATGCTTATGGCAATTTGGACAGTTGATGTTTCCTGCCAGTCCCGCATGAAGCGGATACATTCTTCTTTCCACGCAAAGCTGGTTTGTTCGGCAACAAGAAAAACCATATCACTCAAAATAAAAGAACGGACTGCTTTTTGAAAAGAATAGCTCTTTAGAAAAGAATATAGTTTTGGAAGTTCACTTGGATTCTCTGCTTTAATGCCAATCGTAAGAAAGGATTTGGCAGAAGCAGGGCTCTCTAAAAATAGATCCTGGTAATGGCAGCCTTCTTCAGCCCCCATCTTTGGTTTCTGTTCAGAAAATCGCCCATTCAGCTGGGCCAGCCTGTGGATCTTTCTGGCCGACTTAAGCAGAGTATCTGCCGAGATAGGTTTTAAAATTAAATCCGATACACCCAAATCGATTGCTCTTTTTGCCTGTGAGAAGGTTGCTTCTATTGTAAGGGCAATCAGATCAGGACGAATAATTTGAATGGTTTTTATAAAAGAGCCGTAACTGCTTTCATCTATCATGTCAAGCTCGAGAATCAAGAGATCGGGCTGAAATGATTCGAGTTTCTCAATCATTTCTGCTTCATTTTCGGCTGTATCCACCTGCCACGCAGGCATGGATGATCTTAAAAGCCATTCGATGCCTTTTGTATCATACTCATCCCGATTGGCCACAAGTACCTTGTACATGCTGCCACATCCTTTTTTAACTCTATTATGAAATAATATTTTAAGGTATGTAAAGAAATAATCAGAAAAATCATTGAAAAATAGACAAGTTCCCATGCCCTTCCTGCATATTATATATGGACAAACATTTAGGAAGGAGTTACGCCATGCCTTTTCTTGTTTTGAAAAAAAGGAGCCTCATTGCATTCTTCATAATTTTTATGGTTATTGCCTCGGCATCGGTCTGGTTTTATACACAATCAAATAGTTTGACAGTATTTAATCAGGCGGATAATGAAACTGTCCGCGAGATTCATATGGTCACCGGTGAATTCAAATCCAAGCTGCCGGACGGGAAGGAAATAGAGGCGTATCGCTGGGATCCGGGAACCATTTTTCTTGAAAAAGATGAAAAGGTCAATCTTAAGATTCTTGGAGTGAATGGAGATGAGCACCCTTACATCATAGAGGGAACCGACTTTAAAGGGATTGTAAAAAAAGGCGAGGAAACGGTTATTCCCCTCCAGTTTGACAAAGAAGGTGTGTACCGCTTAGTTTGCCTTACCCACCCGGATAAAGAGAACAGCGGCCCGATGATTGCCTATATAATTGTTGACTAAAGCGGCAAAAGAAAAGAAGCACCCGATGCCCGGGTGCTTCTTTTTTATCGTCCAATAAACATTTGTGTCCAATAATGGCCGTAATATCCGCCTTGTACATATCCAACACCGATTTCAGTGTAATTGGCTGAAAGGATGTTTTTGCGGTGTCCTTCGCTGTTCATCCATGCCTTGACAACTTCTTGAGGTGTTTTTTGCCCTGCGGCAATGTTTTCTCCTGCAGTTCTGTAAGTAATGCCAAAGCTTTTCATCATATCGAATGGGCTTCCGTATGTAGGAGAATTATGATCGAAATATCTCTTATTAATCATATCCTGAGACTTATATCTCGCAACTCTCGCAAGCTCCCAATTCGATTTTAGAGGTTTTAATCCGTATTTCGCTCTTTCCTGGTTTACAAGCTGAACGACCTGCTCTTCTACACCTACTGTAGTTTTAGATAAAGTAGGAATATTCACCTTTTGGCCAGGATAAATGAAATTCGGATTTGAAATCTGCTGGTTGGCATTGATGATTTCATGAACCCCTACTTGATATTTCAGGGCAATCTTCCACATTGTTTCCCCTGATTGGACGGTATGTACGGTTGATGCTTTTCCATCATAATGGAATCCAAAGACTAGTGCGACAGACAACATAAGAATGAATGATAATTTTGATAGTGTTTTCATACTTATATTTAATCAGAATATATTAATCTCTTAAACCGGTAATTGTTACCGCTGATTCAAGGAATTTCTTATCTTACCCCCCTCCCTATCCTTCAGTGGAAACTAAATGCAATTCACCATATATACGAGTTTGCAGAGTATTTCCAGCGTTAGTATAGAGTCAACCTTCTAAAATAAAATGGATTAGATCCTATACCTATCACAGCCTCTAATAGAAACTTTAATTATAATACAGTTTTACGAGATTGATATTTCATTCTATGGAATAATCCTTTGTAAATTATTATTCACAATACAGTCACAAGGTTTGTGATTTACTTCACATATAATCTGTTATATTGAATGTATAGTAAAGTTGTGGCAACTGTTATACAACCTTTACATTAAAACAATATTGAGGTGAATTTCCATGGAAAAATGGAATGGCTTTAAAAAAGGTAAATGGACAAAAGAAATTGATGTCAGGGATTTTATACTAAAAAATTTCTCACCGTTCGAAGGTGATGAGTCATTTTTGGCACGACCTACAGAAGCGACCGCATTTTTATGGGATCGAGTAATGGAGCTTTCGAAGCAAGAGCGTGAAAATGGCGGAGTGCTTGATATGGATACGAAAATCGTTTCAACCATTACCTCCCATGGACCAGGCTATCTTGATCAGCAAAAAGAAAAAATAGTCGGTGTTCAGACGGATCGCCCTTTCAAGCGCTCCCTTCAGCCGTTTGGCGGAGTCCGGATGGCAGTAGCAGCGTGTGAAGCATACGGTTATGAAGCAAGCAAGGAAATGGAAAAGGTTTTTACTGATTACCGTAAAACACATAATCAGGGGGTGTTTGATGCCTATACCGATGAAATGAAACTTGCCCGCAAAGCTGGCATTATTACCGGCCTTCCTGACGCATACGGCCGTGGACGGATTATTGGAGATTACCGACGGGTTGCCCTATATGGTGCTGACCGTCTGATAGAAGCCAAGAAAGAAGACCTGAAGGCAACAAGCCGTGTTATGACAGAAGAAAATATTCGTTTACGCGAAGAAATTTCAGAACAAATTCGTGCACTGCAGGAACTAAAGAAGCTGGCGGAAAGCTATGGATATAATATTTCAAGTCCTGCAGGAAATGCTGCAGAAGCTTTCCAATGGCTGTACTTTGGCTATCTCGCTGCCATTAAAGAACAAAACGGAGCCGCTATGAGTCTGGGGCGTGTTTCCACTTTCCTTGATATTTTCATAGAAAGAGATATTCAAAAAAGTGTATTGACTGAACAGGAAGCCCAGGAGCTTGTCGACCATTTTGTGATGAAGCTTCGCCTCGTAAAATTTGCGAGAACGCCTGATTATAATGAATTATTCAGCGGCGACCCTACATGGGTAACAGAGTCAATTGGCGGTATGGCGCTTGACGGACGCCCGCTTGTAACGAAAAGCTCTTTCCGGTTCCTTCATACTTTAAAGAATTTGGGGCCCGCTCCGGAACCCAATTTAACGGTGCTATGGTCCGCTAAATTGCCTGATAATTTTAAAAAGTATTGTGCAAAGATGTCCATTGAAACTAGCTCTATCCAATATGAAAACGACGACATCATGCTGCCTGAATACGGAGATGATTACGGAATTGCCTGCTGTGTATCTGCCATGGAAATCGGAAAACAAATGCAATTTTTCGGGGCAAGGGCAAACCTTGCAAAAGCCCTCCTGTACAGCATCAATGGCGGCAAGGATGAAAAGCTGAATATCCAGGTTGGCCCTGAATATTCCCCTATCACATCAGAAGTTCTTGATTATGGAGAAGTAATGGCTAAGTTTGACCTTATGATGGATTGGCTGGCAGATCTCTATATTAATACATTGAATATCATTCACTATATGCATGACAAATACAGCTACGAGCGGATTGAAATGGCCCTTCATGATTCCGAAATATTAAGGACAATGGCGACTGGAGTTGCCGGTCTAAGTGTGGCGGCAGATTCATTGAGCGCTATTAAATACGCTAATGTAAAGGTGGTCCGCGATGAAAAAGGATTGGCAGTTGATTTCATTACAGAAGGTGACTTCCCGAAATACGGCAATAATGACGACCGTGTTGACAACATAGCTGTTGACCTTGTCGAGCGGTTTATGAAAAAGCTTCGCAAGCATCAGACCTACCGGAACTCCAAGCATACGATGTCCATTTTAACGATTACTTCCAATGTTGTGTATGGCAAGAAAACCGGCAACACACCTGATGGCCGCCGTGCCGGGGAACCTTTTGCCCCAGGAGCCAATCCAATGCATGGCAGAGATACAAAAGGTACGCTCGCTTCCCTTTCTTCAGTGGCAAAATTACCTTACAAATATGCGCTGGATGGGATTAGCAACACCTTCTCCATTGTGCCTAAAGCCCTTGGGAAAGATGATGAGTGCCGAATCAGCAATCTTGTATCGATCCTTGACGGCTATTCGATTAAATCCGGCCATCACCTGAATGTAAATGTATTTAATAGAGAAACTTTGCTGGATGCTATGGAGCACCCGGAAGAATATCCGCAATTAACCATCAGGGTGTCAGGATATGCGGTAAACTTTATTAAATTAACAAGAGAGCAGCAGCTTGATGTAATAAATCGAACATTCCATGAAACCATGTGACTTTAATTGGCGGGCCTCCCCTAAGGAGGTCCTCCCATAAACTTAGGAAGCTTCGGGTGCTGCCAAGGCGCTCCGTGCTTATTGAAAGGAAGATCATCATGTACGGGAACATTCATTCAATTGAGACATTTGGGACGGTTGACGGACCGGGTATCCGTTATGTCATATTTACGCAGGGCTGCCTTCTTCGCTGCCAATTCTGCCATAATGCTGACACATGGGAGATTGGGACAGGAAAACAAATGTCTGTTTCGGAAATCATGGATGACCTCCAATCCTACCTCCCCTTTATTGAAGCATCTGGTGGCGGGATTACAGTGAGCGGCGGAGAACCATTATTGCAAATTCCCTTCATTATCGAGCTTTTTAGAGAATGTAAACAACTAGGTATCCATACAGCTATTGATTCATCTGGCGGCTGTTATTCCAACTCCCCTCTTTTCCAAAGTCAGCTAAAAGAATTGATGGGATATACCGATTTAGTGCTGCTGGACCTGAAACACATTGATAAAGAAAAACATAAAAAACTGACAGGCCTTACAAATGAACATATTCTGCAATTTGCCAATTATCTATCTGACAGCCATGTTCCAGTATGGATTCGGCACGTACTGGTCCCAACAATATCTGACGAAGAGAAAGATCTTGAAAGGCTCGGACAATTTATTAAAGGTTTAGAAAACGTAAAAAAAATTGAAGTGCTTCCCTACCATAAACTCGGTGTGTATAAATGGGAAGCGCTTGGGCTGGAATATCTATTAAAGGATATTGAGCCTCCGAGTGAAGCAAAAGCTGAATGGGCTTACCACCTTCTATCAGGTCAATAAAAAAATGCAGTTCCAGGCATGGGACTGCATTTTTTTTATAAGTTTCCTTTCCTTGGGTGTTCCGGAAGCCTTCACGGCGCATAAAGCAGGACTTGGAAGAGCTCCCTTAAATAAACACCGCACGAAGGAAATATAATGCATTTTCGATAAACCTGTGCCTTCAGCTCCAATCAACATAGTGAAATATCAGCTATGAGCTTTAACAAAGAAAAGATAAAAAGGAAAATCCCGCTTAAGGGATTCTCCTCAGACTGTGAAATGGGTCTGTTGATTTCCGTTCCAGGTGCTCAGCGAACGCGGGCGGTCAGGGGAGCCTCCTCGTCGCTTCGCTCCTGCGGGGTCTCCCCTGACCCTTGCTCCCGCAGGAGTCTTCGCACCTTCCACTCCAATCAACAGGATTTTAAAATTGAATGTGACAGTAGAATCATGCCTATTTTAAAATAGATCTATATAAACGCTTGAGGTGATGAATTTTGGGCATCCTTATTTCCACCAGTCATCATGCATGGATGCCGGAATTCTGCGTTTATGTTCAGAGAACAGATAGCGTTTTTCAATTTTTTCAGCAGCCTCTTGGCTTACTTCTTTTCCTTCAAGATAATCATCCAGTTCATCATAGGATATACCTAATTCAGTTTCATCGGCTTGTCCAGGCTTTTGGTCAAGTAGATCAGCAGTTGGCACTTTTAGATACAGCCTTTCTTCTGCGCCAAGCTCTTTAAGAAGAGCTTTACCTTGTCGCTTTGTCAGGCCGGACAGTGGAAGGACATCAGCACCGCCGTCACCATATTTCGTGAAAAATCCAGTTACTGCTTCAGCAGCATGGTCGGTACCAATAACAAGCAAGCCATTTTGGCCGCCGATTGCATACTGGGCAATCATTCTCATGCGTGCCTTTACGTTTCCTTTATGGTAATCCTTTAAAGGATCTTCCGGGAAGATTCGGTCATATTCTTTCTTAACCTCATCAACCGGATCTTTTACATTGAATACATATTCTCGGTCTGCCTGAATAAAGGATAGAGCCAGCTGGGCATCATCCTCATCCCTTTGTACACCATATGGCAAACGTACTGCTATGAAAGTTGCTTCCTTTCCTTCCTTTCTGAGTTCCTCAACCGCCAGCTGGGCAAGGCGTCCTGCCAGGGTAGAATCCTGCCCGCCGCTGATGCCGAGGACGTAACCTTTTGAATTGGTTTTCACGAGATAATTCTTTAAAAAGCCGATTCTTTTTTTGATTTCTTCTTTCGGATCAATTTTTGGATTAACACTTAATGTCTGCATGATTTCTTTCTGTAATTTCATTTCAGGTTCCTCCCTCTCTTAATACGGTCTGCCTTTTACTTTTTCTTTAACTTGCCTGATCATATGCATTTTATTATCCCAACACTTCTGGCTCAAGTCGACAGGGTATTCTTCAGGGTTTAAAGATCGGCGGTACTCATCCCATAATACATTGAGATTTTCCTTTGCAAAGTTTTGCATCTCTTTTAAGGAGGGAATTTGATAGACAAGCTTCCCCTCTTTAAATATTTCTTTATGGAGCTCCCTCGCTTCAAAATTTGTAACAAATTTACTGACAAAAGTATGGACAGGATGGAACATCTTCAGCCTTTTTTCCTGCTGGGGATGTTCATGTTCCAAAGCAATATAGTCCCCTTCTGATTTTTGATTATCCTTGTTGATAATGCGATAAACTTTTTTTAGTCCAGGAGTGGTGACTTTTTCCGGGTTTCCGCTTATTTTAATTGTATCAGCCATTTTACCCGCTTCATCCTCGATTGAAACGAGTTTGTACACAGCCCCAAGCGCTGCCTGCTCAAAAGCAGTGATTAACTTTGTGCCAACTCCCCATATATCAATCTTTGCACCCTGTGCTTTCAGGTTTATAATCGTATATTCGTCCAGGTCATTGGAAGCGATAATTTTTGCATCAGGGAAACCTGCTTTATCAAGCATTCTTCGTGCTTCTTTTGATAGGTATGCCAGGTCGCCGCTGTCAAGCCTAATGCCTTTAAAATTAATCTTCTCTCCCAATTCTTTCGCTACTTTGATTGCATTGGGGACACCGGATTTCAGGGTATCATACGTATCTACAAGGAAAACACAATCTTTATGAGTAGTTGCATATTTCTTAAAAGCTGTATATTCATCACGATAAGCCTGAACAAATGAATGTGCATGTGTTCCTGCAACCGGGATGCCGAATTTCTTGCCTGCCCTCACATTTGAAGTCGCATCAAAGCCTCCGATGTATGCTGCCCTTGTACCCCAGATGGCTGCATCCATTTCATGTGCCCTTCTTGATCCAAATTCCATGGCAGTTCCATCGCCAATTACTTCTTTTATGCGTGTCGCTTTGGTGGCAATCAATGTTTGATAGTTAATGATATTCAATAAAGCTGTTTCAACAATTTGAGCTTCTGCCAAAGGGGCCTCCACTCTCATGATTGGTTCATTGCCAAAAACCAGCTCGCCTTCTTCCATTGATTTGATCGTGCCGGAAAACCTCATGCTTTTTAAATAATCAAGAAAATCACCCTTAAAATGAAGTTCATTTTTTAAATACATTAGATCGCTTTCAGTGAAGCGGAAATTCTCAATATACTCGATCACTCTTTCAAGACCGGCAAAGATCCCATATCCGTTTCCAAACGGGAGCTTCCTGAAAAAGACCTCGAAAACGGCTTTTTTATTATGTATGTTATCTTCCCAATAGGTTTGGGCCATATTTATTTGATATAAATCAGTATGCAAAGCTAAACTGTCATCCGCAAATTCATTAGGCATTAACGCAACCTCCTGTGTAAAATCTTCTGTTAAATTACCTTTGCGTTCATTGAGTTTTTAAAATGTTCCAAAGCCCAGCGATGGCCAATTTCATTGAAGCTAGCAGTAGCGTTTTCATAAACAACAATGTTGAAACCTTTGTTATAGGCATCGACAGCGGTATGCAATACACATATATCCGTGCAGACACCTACAAGGTGCACTTCGGTTATGCCGCGCTCCCTCAATTTTAATTCAAGGTCTGTTCCCGCAAAGGCACTATATCTTGTTTTATCCATCCAAAAAACATTTTCCTTATCAGCATGAAACTGATAGACCTTGCTTAATTCTCCATACAATAGTCGTCCCTCAGTATCTTTAAGGTTATGGGGCGGATAAAGGGCTGTTTCAGGATGATAGGGGTCATCAGGAAAATGGAGATCAATCGCAAAGACTGTAAAAGCCCCCTCTTCAATAAACTTTGCCGTAATCGCTGCTATTTCTTTTTCTATATCAATAGCAGGCTGTCCGCAAGGCAATGCTCCAGTGACAAAATCAATCGTATAATCAATATTTAAAAGTGCTTTTGTCATCTAATATCCCCCATTAATTTTATTTATCATCTCACTTGGATGAAAATTTTGGCTATTAATTAGATACTAAGTGAAAATTAGCACATTAATCAAATTTTTCATCCCGACAGCTTATGTATATTTGGAATCTACCCGCAAATAGGGTGATTTACTCCTCTGCAAAAAACCTGCTTTGATGATGTGTTCGTTATAATGAATAAGGAAGTTATTTGATAATAATAATACATGAATTATTTCCCGCTAGGTGGTTTGGGAAGGTTTTTTTAAAATAACATTTGGCTTATATCTGTTTTGTTTTTCTGATGAAACATTTGTGTTTTTAACTGGTGATTCATACAGTTAAGCAAATTGGCTATAGAGATACTTTCATTAATATATCCTATTATACCTGCAACCGTATAATTAATACCCATACCCCTATTTGGCGGATTGTGGATAACTAGTAAGAGTTGTGGATATTGAGTTTTAACCTAAAGCTTCTATCAAAACTGTTTTGGTGGAAGAGTACTCAAGACACGCCCCTATTATTTAACAAAGAAAAACAACACGCCGTGCTTGGCTAGTTCTGTTATTTCCTATCACCTGTTTTGCGTTGACAATCATTTCATATAATAATATAGTTGTCTTGTTAACCTGGTAGTTTATTAAGTTTACATATTTAAAGGGGAGATTTTAAATGACTAAAGATCAGCTGAAGCTGAGATCCATGATTGTAACTGCTTTATTTGCTGCCATCATCGGGGTAATGGCACAAATTACAATTCCCCTCCCACTTGTGCCGATTACCGGCCAAACATTGGCAATTGGACTGGCAGCCACTATACTGGGAGCGCGCTATGGAACACTTTCCGTGATCTTATATTTAGTTATTGGGTCAGCGGGTGTTCCAGTATTTGCTGAATTCTCAGGGGGAATATCCAAATTAGTTGGACCTACTGGCGGTTATTTGGTTGGTTTTATCCCGGCAGCGTTCATCATCGGATGGTATTTGGAGAAAACATCTTTCTCTTTCAAAAATGCGATGATCGCCAATACGATTGGTATGCTGGTGACTTTGGCATTCGGAACTGCCTGGCTAAAAATTGCGGCTGATCTGACTTGGACTGGTGCCATTGCCGGCGGAGCCACTCCGTTTATTATCGTTGGGTTAATAAAAGCTGCCCTTGCCTCCTGGATTGGGATTATTGTAAGAAAAAGACTTCAATCCGCAAACCTCCTGTTCCCTGCAAAAGGGACAAAAAATGAAACTGTTTGATTTAGTGAAAGAGCCGAAACTAAAGGGATCGGCTTTTTTTCGTTATGAGGAGCTGTGTATTTCTAATCTTTTAAATAAGCTATCTTCGGACCTGATTCCATCCATTGCGCAAATCAACTAACTTTGGTAGCAAAAAGGTTGATTAACGATGAAAAGCTTCTTCCAAAGGAGAATGGTAGTTAATCGGGATGATTAACGACGAAAAGGCTTCTTCCCAAAGGAGCATGGTAGTTAATCGGGATGATTAACGACGAAAAGGCTTCTTCCCAAAGGAGCATGGTAGTTAATCGGGATGATTAACGACGAAAAAGTCTCTTCCCAAAGGAAAAAGGTAGTTAATCGGTATCTTTATCGACATTCCCCTTCCTTTTAAGCAGAGCAGCAGGTTCCTTCCTGGCCCTTGCTAGTCCAATCACCACCCCCCTCCTTTCCGCATAGGATGTCATTGAACTGACAAGGAGGGCTGTGAAATATGGACAGACGGGGACTTTTGCCTTTCATCGTAACTGCATTATTTGCTGTTATGATTTCGATATTTACCTTCTCTCTCATTGATTCCAAGAATGCTGAACCAAACACCCATCAAAAACCGAATAGCGGAGAGTCTAATAGTGACAGTGATATTACCAATAATGTAAAAAATAATATTAAAGGCAATAAAGCAAATGTAAACAATTCAATCGATAATGATTTAAATAACGGGAACAATAGCAAAATTGACAATAATGTTTCAAATGACATAGAAGTTAATGTCGATGTAAACGTAACAAATAAAATAAAGAATAAAGCTGACAGCCAAGATTCCAGTTCAGGCAGTAATGGTGATGGCAATGAGAACAGCGATAATGACGGCAATAATAATGGCAATGATGGCGGAAACCAGGATGATCAGGATCGCCAAACGGATGAAGATGAAGTCGTTTGGGGTGTAGACTCCGCGAGTCTCACCACAAGCGACTTGCTTTCCTGTGTGCGCGAAAATTTCGGAAGCCCTAAAGTTTGGGGCCGATATTTGGGTGAAAAAGATGGTGTTTCAGCCGGTATCACCCCGGAAGAAGCGGAACTGCTCCATTCCAATGATATAAAAATCCTTGTCATCTGGAATCGATTTAGTAATGCAACAGGGCTAGAAAATGGACAGAACGAAGCGAGAGCAGCCATTAAGCTTGCGGAGGAATTGCGCATCCCAGAGGGTGTTGCCATTTTTGCCGACATTGAGCCCAGCTATCCCGTTGATTCTGCATTTATTGAAGGGTGGTTTCAAGGAATAGAAGATTCACCATATCGTTCAGGCATTTATGGAATTTTTGAGCCGGAGCGTGCTCTTACCCAAGCTTTTGAAGAAGCTGGAAACAGCAATTCAGCTCTTCTTGAAAACACGTATGTTTGGAGTGCAGTACCAAATGTTGGCATTACTACTGAAAAACAGGCACCTGGATATAAGCCCCAAGCTCCTGAAAATGCTTTGATTGCCGGCTGGCAATACGGTATTGATGCGCAGGCATGCAACATTGATACGAATTTATTCAATGGTGAAATTATTAAAGTTTTATGGTAAAAGAATATTACAAAAAAAAGAGCCCAAAAAGGCTCTTTTAAATTTTAAAAGCATTTCTTGCATCTCCGTTATTCCAGATTTGGTTCATCACAAAAGGCGTACCGATAAAAACGGGAACGATATAATAACTTAGACGGTAGAACATAAGGATTAAAAGGCCCAATTCGGTGGGAATCCCCTGAGATTCCAAGCCGATTAAAAATACAAAGTCAAAAGATCCGATACCACCAGGAATCATACTGGCAATGCCGGCGCATGCTGAAATGATTACAATCGGAAATATAACAAAGAATGGAATCGAAACCTCAAGAGATTTTGCAATTCCCCAAATACAAAAAATGATAAAAAGCCACTCCAATAAGGAAACAGCCAGCAATTCTGCTGCATATCCCTTTTTAATGTGCTTTAAATTCCAGAACGATGTCTTGAAGAAGTATATGGCCAGCAATACAGGGGTATAGGCGGCAATCCCCCAGACGGCAATTTTTATTAGCTTCACATCTTCATATAAATGCAAATCTGAAAAAATAATCATCCATGAAAGCAAAGATAATCCTGTCAGATAAAAAAGTGAGAGCTTGGCAATTATTTTTATATAGGGAGTGCCGCCAGCTAAATAATTTTTATAAAAATAAGATCTTAGGGTTGCCCCTGCAACGCCCCCAAAGCCGATAAAATTCGAGAACGCATTTGCTGACAACGAATAAAAGAGCAGCTTCTTTTTGGGAACTTTTATACGAAAAAGCCGCTGCAGGATCTCATCATAAAAATACATAGGAAAAAGAGCGGCTAGTCCAAGTGCTATAATCAAAACTACTTTCTGTGGAGAAAGCCGGTCCAAATAAAGCTCAAGCAAGGCCCAGTTAAAATCGTCGAACATGCCTTTTGCTTCATAGCTTATAAAAAGTAATATGAAAATGGGTACCAGGAATTTGGCCAACGATAGGAATGTTTTTTGTTTTAAGAAAGACAAATTACCCCACCATTCATTAAATCGAGTATTATGTATGAGCTTAAAGCTTCCTGATAGAGTGTACCATACTGCTGCACAAAATACACATCCACTTTTTATCATTATATTCCTGGATAAGTACATTAGAATGGACAACCAATTTAATTATAAAACAGGAGCGTGGTATTACACCCCCGCTCCTTTTACATTCTTCCTGTTATTAAACCTGCAAACGCACATACAATACCACCCGCATAAGTAAAAATTAAATATGTAATAGCTTGTTTCTTCTTTTTCCCCTCCAAAAGCTCAACTGTTTCAAATTTAAAGGTTGAAAAAGTTGTAAAAGACCCCATGAAACCGACACCCAGAAGCAAAAATAGGTTTCCATTAAAATCCAAGCCAATTAACAATCCTAGCAAAAAAGAACCTGATAGGTTTACAGCCAGAGTACCAGCTGGAATATCTGATTTGAATTTCTTTTTTACATACAAGACAGCCAGATATCGGGAGATTGCTCCAAAGAACCCTCCTGCACCAATCCATAGAAAATCAATCATGGCTGGAAGCCTCCTTTTCGCCCAAGCCTGAATGATACCCTGCAAATGCGGCGGCAAGCCCCCCAACTAAACTAATTGTAATATAAAGAAGAGCATTTAAGTAGGCATGTTCATCAATTAACATAACGGTTTCACTGCTCAAGGTTGATAAGGTTGTAAAAGACCCGATTGCACCGGTTCCAATTCCCAGTCGCAAATCATTTGTAAGTCGGTTTTGCCTTATGACAAGTGAAGTAAAAAGTCCCAGAATGAACGCTCCTGCAAGATTTGCGATTAAAGTTCCAAACGGGAAACTGCTCCCCCAAGCTTGGGTGGATTGATCGGAAATAATATACCTTAAAAGGCTTCCGGCCATGCCTCCAATTCCTATATAAATGAAAACTTTCAAAACAATCAACTCTTTCATTAGGGCATTCCATAAATCATTTTAGCATTTTTTTTTATTGAAAAAATATTGAATAACAAAAAATGTTATAGGAATCCTAAGGATGAAAAAACAGAAAAGGAGTGAATCCATATGCTAAAACGCAAAGCGATTATTGCAGGCGCTCTGACAGCTGTGGTGCTTGCAGGATGCGGGATGAATAACAACGATATGAATGAAACAGCACAAAGAAACAGGGATTTGAGCCAGCCTACAAAAGTTAACGACAGCAATTACGGTGAAAATGGCCGCACAACAGAACCGGGGATTGACCTGACACGTACCCGTACAGAAAATCAAAATAGAGAACAATCCCCAAGAATGAGGGTTGCTGATAAAGCTGCGGAGAAAATTACTGCCATTCCTGAAGTTGATACAGCAAACGTGATTGTTACAGATAATAATGCCTATGTTGCTGCACGGATGGATAATGGAAATGGTGAATTGACAAAGGATATTGAAGAAAAAATCGCTGATCAAGTAAAATCTGTTGACCAGGATATCGATAATGTATATGTTTCAGTTAATCCCGATTTTTATGATCGAATGACTGGATATACAGAAGATATACGAGGCGGACAGCCCATAGAAGGATTCTTTGATGAGTTTAACGAAACTGTACGACGGATCTTTCCTACGCAAAGATAAGAATAGAACATTTATAGGTATGTTAAAAAAATGAAAACGGCCGGTATGAACAGGCCGTTTTCTTCATGTTATTAAATATCCTGGAAATAGTCTTTGTAAAAGCCGCTTACTTTTCCGGAATTATCTAAAATAAAATAGAATTCTTCGGTTTCATTTTTAACATCATAAATTTTTCCTGCAGTCAACGCCCTGTCTACAATATATTTTGCTGCATCTGTATGCACACATTTTACTTTTTTTACTGTATCTCGTTCATGCCAAGTTAAATGAATCAAAATTGCCACTCCTTCGTTTTCTGCCTAACCAGCTTACTCATTCAGTCAGGCTAAGCTCTTATTAAGTATTATAAAGAATACGAGCTGCTGTCTGCAACATGATTCTCTCTAATCGTTGGCATAACCTTCATTATTTTCCTGAAACGTTTGATTCGGTCCATATCGAAGGTATATACTTCTCCGGTTAAAATGTTCTTTAATGTTATATAGGTAATCTCACAGATATGATCTATTCGTACAAACTCCAAATGTTCGTAATACTCATTTTCGTACTCCACTTCATAAAAGCCATTATCTGCAATTATATTCATATGATGACCTTCTTTCTAAGATGATGGCAAAGGTTATTTACCACGAACTTAGCCTGTTTCAAACATCAAATGAATAATTTTGCATTAAAACAAATCAAATTTTTTCCCATTCACTTAAATGCATCGGCTTTAAATTGGGCCTTGAATCCCCCTGCAATACAGAGATATACTCCAATGAATGGCCGTCCGGGTCATAAAAATAGACTGAAGCAGCTGGCATCCATGGATGGACGATTGGCTCTTTGGACGAGAGGCCGAAACTCTCCCTCGCTTCAATGCCATTTTCCTTTAAGAATGGAATAATCCTTTTCAGTTCTTCTGGCGGAACAGAAAAAGCTATGTGATTTCGCTTAATTGGTGTGTCTTTTGTTTCCCAAATGCCCAGCATATTTTCCTTGTTTTCTCCCAGGAAAAAGAATGCTGCTCTCCTAACCTCTATTTTGTAAGCCACAGTAAATCCCAGGCTTTCGTAAAAAATTATGCTTCTTTCCAAATTGGATGTATCCAAATGCGCTTCATATAACTTAGCTCCCTGCATTCTCAATGCCCCCTTTTCATTTTCGATTGTTATTTAAAGCTGTGTTAACTTGCCTGTTGGTTTCCGCTTAAGAAGCTTTAGCGAACCGCCGGCGGGTCCGACGCTCCTCTGTGCAATGGGGGGGTTCCTTTAGACCCGCTTCTCCAGCAGGTCATTGAACAAGCATCCTCGAATAGATACCGCACGAAGGAAATGCCAATGCATTTCCCAGGAGTCTTGCGCCTTCTTCTCATATCAGCTTAGTGACAAAATCAACAATGAGCTCTAGCATAGACTAATTTTAAAATAGGAGTTATCAGTGATATACAGAAAAAAGGATGAACATGAGTTCATCCTTTAGTCCTAAATTTTTAAGCATCCAAATTTATTTTTACGCCGAGTTTTTCCAGTTGTTTTTCAAGATTTTTATAATATTGCTCGCTGACTCTTCCTCTTGCTCCGCGCAGAATCTCCAGTGCATAGTGGTCAGGCGGAGGCAATTCTCCCTTTTTATTATAAACATGAAAAGTTAAAACATCGGTATATACATCCTCGCCAACTTGCACATTTACAAACGCTGGCCGGTACCATTCCCCATAAAACCCTTCCCGATGGAAGAGATATTCAACCGCTTTATACGGCAGTTCATAAAGAATTCCCTCGGTAATTCCTCCATTTTCCACAATATCAGCTCTTCCGCCATCGTCCCGTGAAAATAAATATTGCATGGAATAACCTTTTAGCACTCCACCGCCAACAACAGTCTTGAAATGCTGATCAACATTTGCTAACCGGAATCGTTCATCGTCCATGCAGGAACCATATGCAAAGTAATAGGTTTTCTCCGGTTTGTCTTTCATTAAACGATAGAGCTTCCAGTCTCCGTGTAAAATGGGTTCAGCCAGTATATCATTTCTGTTTGAAATATAAACAAGTGCGTTGACATCTCCAGCATCGGTATGTACAGTTTGTTCCACTCTGTCGTATAAATTGTCTTTTCTGCCTGGAATGTAATCTTCCAGCTCATCCAGCTCAGTGAAATGATCCAAGTGAACCTCATAGAGTTCCCCATATACCTTTTGATCAAGCGATGCCTTCATGGAGGGATACCCAAGTCCAGTATCATATAACTCCCCGTATACCCATGCCTGCTCGGCAATGCAGGGACTCCCTTTCAGGACGAAATGGTTCGATTCATGCTTTCTTAATGTCCCATACACAAACAGCTTCTGTGTTGTCATTCGTTTTGGTCCCCCTTATTCCTCTATATGCTAAATCTGAATTTGATTACTATACTACCATTTTCTGAAGATTCTTTCCAAAAAAATAGGGTCTGTTAAATTTGCCTGTTGATTATCGCTCCAGGTGCTCAGTGAACCGCGGGCGGTTCATGGAGCCTCCTCAAGCATTAAGCCTGGGTGGTCTCCCATTGATCCGCAAACCCGCAGGACTTTGAATAAGCATCCTGAATAAACACCGCTGAAATGCCGATGCATTTTCGAGGATCTCACACCTTCAACACAAATTAACAAAGTGCCAGCTTTAACAAAAAAATAAGACGGAGAAAGATTCTCCTTCCATTCAGGATTGGCACTGGCAAACTCTGAAATTTTTAATAATTGGAAGCTTGCAGAACAGTTGGTTTTTACGATTTTGAAGTAGTTGGGGCTGCCTTGCTGATTCAAATTTTGTTTGTTTTAGTTTATTTAATGTTTCCATGACATAAATTTCATCATACATTCCTTTAACTCTCTCCCTTCTTCTCATCTTTAATCTCATTTTATCCTTTCTCTTTTTGTGAAACATTGGCAGAGGGAATGAGATTTTTTGAGACTTTTGAATGAGAGAAGGTGGAGTTTGTTAATAAAATGGCTCTGTTAAATTTGCTTGTTGATTTCCGTTGCAGGCACTCCCTTTCCAGGGAGCTCCTCGTCGCTATGCTCCTGCGGAGTCTCCAATGATCCGCACTCCCGCAGGGCTTTGAATAAGCATCCCCGAATAAACACCGCACGCAGAAAATGCGAATGCATTTTCTAGGAGTTCTTGCCTTCCGCTCCAATCAACAGGGTGCTAAAAAACAACAAGCCTTTAAAATAAAAACCCCTGTTGGTATTCGACTTGCAAACCAACAGGGGCCTTGTAAAAAATTACTTTAATGTATTGGCTTTTTCAATTACTTCTTTTGCTTGTTCCCGCAAACGGAACTTTTGGATTTTACCTGAAGCTGTCATTGGATAAGCCTCGATAAATTCAATATAGCGCGGGATTTTATGCCGTGATATTTTACCTTTGCAATACTCACGCAGTTCTACGGCTGTTATTTCTTCGCCTTCTTTTAAGATAACCCAGGCGACTACTTCCTCCCCATAAACAGCGTCAGGAACACCTACCACCTGGACATCAAGAATGGCTGGATGTGTATAAAGGAACTCTTCTATTTCGCGGGGATAGATGTTTTCTCCGCCCCTGATGATCATATCTTTAAGCCTGCCTGTAATTTTACAATATCCGTTTTCATCCATCACGGCCAGGTCTCCTGTGTGCAGCCAGCCGTTGTCATCAATGGCTTCTTTGGTGGCATCTGGATTTTTGTAATAGCCTTTCATGACATGGTAACCCCTTGTACATAACTCACCCTGTACACCGCGTGGAACCTCTTTATTCGTCCCCGGTTCCACGATTTTTACTTCTACATTAGGAAGGGCTCTGCCAACAGATTCGACCCTAAGCTCAATTGGATCATCTGTTCGTGTCTGGGTAATGACTGGAGAAGATTCTGTCTGGCCATAAGCGATCGTTATTTCGCTGGCGCCCATCCTTTCGATAACCCCTTTCATAACCTCAATTGGACAATTGGAGCCAGCCATTATACCTGTGCGAAGACTGGATAAATCATATTTGCTGAATTCTGGATCATTAAGCTCTGCGATAAACATAGTCGGAACGCCGTGCAAACCCGTACATTTTTCATCCTGTACAGTCTGAAGCACTGCTTGGGGGCTGAATTCCTGAACCGGAACAATGGTGGCGCCAACGGATACACACGCCATAGTTCCAAGTACGCATCCGAAACAATGGAAGAAAGGAACTGGGATACATAAGCGGTCATCTTTAGTTAGACGCATGCAATTGGCGATATTGTAGCCATTGTTCACAATATTATTATGGGTTAGCATAACCCCTTTCGGAAAACCTGTAGTTCCCGATGTGTATTGCATATTAATCGCATCATCCGGATCCAGGCTCTCCATACGCTGATTAAGTTCTTCTTCCGAGACGGATTCACCCATTTTAATCATATCATCCCAGCTGTAAGTCCCAGGGAAGCGTTTCCGGCCCATAACTACGACATTCTTTAAGTAAGGCAGCCGTTTGCTCTCCAGCTGTCCCGGCTCTGAAGTTTTAAGTTCGGGAACAATACTATATAGCATCTCTATGTAAGAGGTGTCTCTGAAATTTTCCATTAAAACAATAGTAGTTGTATCAGATTGTTTTAGAAGATATTCAAGCTCAGCAGCTTGATAGTTTGTGTTAACTGTTACGAGCACAGCCCCCATTTTACCAGTTGCAAACTGGCATGTCAGCCATTCAGGCTTGTTTGTCGACCATGCAGCAATATGTTCCCCTTTTTCGAGGCCCAGCTTCATAAAACCTTTGGCTGCAAGCCGGCAATAATCATCAAACTCCTTGTAGGTCATTCGCAGCCCTCTGTCTGCATAGACTACAGCTTCATGTTTGGGGTGAAGGTTGGCTTTCTCTTCGAGGAGCTTCCCTACTGTGAGATTTAACAATTCCGTCATCCAGAAATCCTCCTTAGATTATGATCTGTTCATTATGCAGAAATTCTTCCAAGATGCTAAAATGAAACGCTTACATTTTATGTTATCATATATTGCTGAATATTCAATATTTTCGTATATCAATAATCTTATAAGTTGGAAAGTCTGCGCTGACAGTATTGAGCATAAAAGTATCGAGAAATACTTTTATGGGAGATTGTTTATATAAAGGTGTAGGAGCAGATGCCAGCCTATTCCGAGGGAGGCGGGACATGATAAGACCAAGCAGAACGTTGGAATTTGGGTGATGGTTAGAACTTTTTAAACGGACCAGGGTCGGTTCCGCGCGGTTCCAGTGAAAAGGTGTGCAGGAAAAATGAGACTGCTCCTAATCAGAAGCAGTCTCATAGATATCTATTATTAATTTAATATTTTAACATTAAATGTCCGGGTCCTGGGGCCATCGAATTCGCAGAAGTAGATTCCCTGCCATGTTCCAAGAAGCAATTCGCCTTCTGTTATAATAACATGCTGGGAAGAGCCGACTGTGCTTGCTTTCATGTGGGCAGCAGTATTTCCTTCCATATGGAGGTCTTGTTTATGCTCCCAAGGAAAAAATTCATCAAAACGCCTGATCATGTCTGTCTTTACATCCGGATCGGCATTCTCATTTATGGTAATCCCGGCAGTTGTGTGGGGGCAATAAATGACAGCTGCCCCCTCCCTTATACCGGAGTCTGTTATGAATTTTTGTACCTGGGCTGTTACTTCAATAAACTCATCCCGCTTTGACGTGTGAATTGTAAATTTCCTTAACAACTGTATGTCCCCCTTACAAATAGCTTGATCCAAAAAGGTTTACTTCTTTTTTAAGTGAAGGTGCAAACTGAATAGCAAAAGGTTTTTCTCCGCGAGTTTTTAAAACTGCAGAAGCCTCACTTTCTTCGTTTAATGGCTGGCAAAAGAAAATCTCTGTAGAACCAGCCTGAATGGAAGTTCTTTTTTCACGCTGGTTGCTGGTTTTGTATGTATCCCTGATTTTAAATGGAAAAAGCTTGGTCCACTCTTTTGCGGATTTTTCACTGTCTTCAGCAGCAATGAATATAGCTTGAACGCTAGCATCCTCAAGCTTATCATCAAGCATGCCGAGCCGTTTCAATTCTTGGAATCTTATATCGTCTTCCATTCCCCAATCGATAAAAAACGGATAAATATGCTGTGGGTTATTTTTAATAAAAAGCATACTCCATGAAATGGTGCTGCCATCTTCACGCTTTCGGCTCCCCTTGAAAATTGGATGGGTTTCACATCCTTTATTTTCAAGTTCTCTTTGCAGCTCACGCATGTTATTCGTCCGGAAGCAAATTTGCCCGACTCCTTCCCCATTCTGAAGGTCTTGAGTAAGCTGCGTGATTAGCGGGTTGTCTGTTTGGTCGGCAATTTCTTTTTTCTCTACAGAGAGAAACTCCAGGTAAGCATGTCCGATATATAGGAGACTATTATAAGTTCCCCAGTTTTCATGGCTGCCGCCCATAGCAGCATGGTATCCCTGATTTTTCCAGGCATTCACAGCTTTTGCTGGATGGCCTTTAATAAAATGGACGATATGATCAAGCTTTAATTCCATTAGCGACTCCTCCTTTTTAATTGCTCTGTTATATAAATCATACAAATGTTGCTAATGCTCGTCCATTAAGAGGCATCCATACTTCGAGTGTAAAATCTTTGTCATGAGAATGAAATAAATTTTTTTTAAATAATGGGTTCACAAATCTTAATAAAACCTTTACAATAAATTAAAAAAATAGAATATTCAATCCATTTATCAGGAGGTATGCAGAATGAAAATTATGAGTAATGAACAGTTGGTCGTCTCGTATCGTGATGCATTGAAGACAGGATCTGAAAAGGAATGGATTAGGATATTAAAAACCGAGATTCAAAAACGGGGATTGAAGCCGTTTAAAGAGTAGCGGTTCTAGATTTTAACAGTTTGGCAAATACTTAATTTGAAATCTAGAAGCGGGAGGTATTCCCGCTTTTTTTAATTCCTGCGAACTCTGTCTTTTAGCTTATTAGCATGTTTGATATTATTGTATTCTTCTTCGGTAAGTACACCAAGTTTCTTTAGTACCGCCGAATATTGCAGTATCTTCATTTGCCTTCTCCGCATATTATTCACCTGCTTTTTACTGATATAATATTCATAACAAGTACAATGTTTCCTTCAGGCAAAATTATTTTCCTTAATAAAAAACAGAGCGGATTAATTCCGCTCTGCTGGTTTTATTAGGCTTCAAATAGAAGGCTTTCCGGATCTTCAATCAGTTCTTTAACCCGTTTAAGGAATGTAACTGCTTCTTTTCCATCCACAATTCGGTGGTCGTAAGATAATGCAATATACATCATTGGACGATTTTCCATTTTTTCTGCATCAATAGCAACAGGGCGCAATTGAATAGAGTGCATCCCAAGTATGCCGACCTGTGGGCCATTAAGGATTGGCGTTGACATCATTGAACCGAAGATACCGCCATTTGTAATGGTGAATGTCCCTCCTTGAAGGTCTGATAATGCCAGTTTATTGTCTCTCGCTTTAGTGGCAAGATCCATAATATCTTTTTCAATTTCTGCAAAGTTTTTGCGGTCAGCGTCGCGAACAACCGGTACTACAAGTCCTTCTTTGGCTGATACGGCAATACCAATATCATAGAACTTCTTAAGGACTATTTCATCCCCCTGAATTTCAGCATTCAGGAATGGATTTTTCTTAAGAGCAGCCACAACCGCTTTTGTGAAGAATGACATGAAGCCTAGCTTAACATCATTTTCTTCAAAGAATTTATCTTTGCGCTTTTTACGAAGGTTCATAACATTGGTCATGTCAACTTCATTGAATGTTGTCAGCATCGCAGCTGTTTGCTGTACTTCAACAAGACGGTTTGCAATGGTTTGGCGACGGCGTGACATTTTGATGCGTTCCACTTCTTTGCCGCCCGTTTCCTGGGCAGCCGGCTTGGCTGGTGCAGCTGGCTTCGATGGCTGTGCAGGCTGCTGTTTAGCCTGTTCAGGATTATAGGATTCAACATCCTGAGCCCTTACTCTTCCAAGCGGATCACTAGTTGGAACCTGGCTTAGATCGATCCCTTTTTCTCGTGCCAATTTACGTGCTGCCGGTGAAGCAATCGGACGCTGGCCGCCAGCTTTTTCTTCTGCAGTTGGCTGTGAAGGCTGTTCCTCTGCTTTAGGTAGTTCTTCTGTTTTATCTTCAGGCTTTTCCTCTGCCTTTTCAGGTGCAGGAGATGCTTGTCCGCTTTCATCGACGATGGCGATCGTTTCTCCTACATTAACGGTATCTCCTTCTTGTGCTTTAACTTCCTTTAAGATACCGCTATGCTCAGAGATAATTTCCACGTTTACCTTATCTGTTTCCAATTCAACAACATAGTCACCTTTATTGACTGTGTCACCTGGCTGTTTAAGCCATTGTGCTACTGTACCTTCTGTAATTGATTCAGCCAATTCTGGAACTTTTATTTCTGCCACCTTAATTTCCTCCTTCTTGCTTGCGTGTTAATGCTTCATCTATAATACGAGCCTGTTCTTTCTTATGAACGGTTGGGTCACCTTCTGCAGGGCTTGATCTGCGTCTTCTGCCGATATACCTGACATCAATTCCGCTGCCGGCAATTTCTTTCAGCCTTGGTTCAGCGAAATTCCATGCTCCCATGTTCTTTGGCTCTTCCTGAATCCAGACCATCTCTTCCACGTTCGGATAGCGGCTTAGGATTTCTCTGATACGATCCATTGGGAAAGGATAGATTTCTTCTACGCGTAAAATATGGAACCAATCCTGATCCTCATAGTTCTTCAGGTTTTCCGCCAGATCAATGGCGATCTTCCCGGTTCCGAGTATGATCCGTTTTACCTTCTCAGGATTTTCACCCAATCCAGGCTGTTCAAAAACGGATTTAAATTCACCTTCGCTTAATTCCAGGCCGTTTGAAGCAACCAAAGGATTGCGTAATAGACTTTTAGGAGACATAATCACTAATGGCCTAACTTCCTCTTTCCCTAAGATGGCAGCCTGCCTTCTTAAGATATGGAAATACTGCGCTGATGAAGTCAGGTTAGCGACTGTCCAGTTATTTTCAGCTGCAAGAATCAGGAATCTTTCAAGACGCGCACTTGAATGTTCAGGTCCCTGGCCTTCGTATCCATGAGGAAGAAGCATGACCAGACCAGATTTTTGTCCCCATTTCGCCCGTCCTGCTGCAATAAACTGATCAAACATTACTTGGGCAGCGTTGGCAAAATCACCATATTGTGCTTCCCATAACACAAGCGTTTCCGGCGCGAAAACATTATAGCCATATTCGAAGCCTACCACTGCTGCTTCTGATAACGGGCTATTATGAATAGCAAAAGAAGCTTTGGCAGAAGAAAGCTTGTGCAGCGGAGAATAGGATTTTCCAGTCGTATGATCATGAAGTACGACATTTCTCTGTGCAAACGTTCCTCTTTCGGAATCCTGGCCAGTTAGCCTGACAGGTGTTCCATCAGATAAAATAGTGGCGAATGCCAATGTTTCAGCAAGCCCCCAATCGATTTTACCATCACCTTCAAGCGCTTCCATTCTGCGTTTTAAAATTTTGCCGAGTTTGTCAAAGACTTTGAAATCCTCAGGCCATGTTAAAAGCTCTTCATTGATTTGCTTAAGTGTCTCAATCGGTACCGCAGTTTTTACTTTAGGAAGGCCTTTCTCCACTGTTTCAGGCGGATCGGATGGCTCTGCTTCCTTTTTCTCTCTCGGCACTTTTTCGTGGGCCGCCTTCATTTTTTCCACTACTTCGTTTTGAACGCCTTCAGCTTCTTCTTTCGATATAGTATTTTCTTTCAGAAGCTTTTCTGCATAGAGCGCTTTCACCGTCGGCCGCTCGCGAATGACGTTATACATAAGCGGGTTGGTTGTCATCGGCTCGTCCATTTCGTTATGCCCGAATCTGCGATAGCCAATTAAATCAATCAGAATGTCCTTTTGGAATTTAGCACGATACTCACATGCCAGCCTTGCAGCAGCTACTACAGCTTCCGGTTCATCTGCATTTACATGCAGAACTGGCATTTCATAGCCCTTTGCAAGGTCACTTGCATACCGTGTGGAACGTGAGTCACGAGATTCAGTTGTAAATCCAATCGTATTATTTGCAATAATATGGATGGATCCGCCTGTATTATATCCTGTTAGCTGTCCAAGATTAAGCGTTTCTGCCACGATTCCCTGGCCAGGAAATGCTGCATCACCATGAATCAGGATTGCCAAAGCAGATTTATGGTCAACTTTCGGATAACCGGACTGTGTTCTTTCATCCTGGGAAGCTCTTGTAAATCCTTCTACAACGGAACCCACAAATTCCAGATGGCTCGGGTTATTCGCCAATGTCAGTCTGGCTATGGTCGTGTTTTCGTCTTTTATTTGCTTATCAAGTCCAAGATGGTATTTTACATCTCCTGTCCAGCCGTAGTTAATCCCAATGGATCCTTCGGAAGGAACAAGCTCTTTATTAGGGGCATGCTGGAATTCAGCAAAAATCATTTCATACGGCTTTCCAAGCACATGGGCAAGAACGTTTAGCCTTCCGCGGTGAGCCATTCCGATATTAATGGTTTTTGCTCCATCTGATACGGATTCAGATACGATCTCATCCAATAAAGGCACCATCGTATCCAGGCCCTCTATAGAGAATCTTTTTTGGCCAACAAATGTTTTATGAAGAAATTTTTCAAATTCTTCCACTTCAGTCAGCCTTTTTAAGACTTTGACCTTCTCTTGCTTTTGCATGGTGAGTTTATGGCTGTTAGCTCCTATTTTGCGGCGGAGCCAATTTTTTTCGGTTTCATCGTAGATATGCTGAAATTCAAAGGCAATAGGCCCCATGTAGGCGCTTTTTAGAAACTCAATCGCTTCCAAGCCGTTTCTCAGTGGATATGTCGCATCCTTTGTGATTACACCTGCAGGAATTTCCTTTAAGTCACTTTCAGTTAACCCGTATTTGGATAGATCAAAAAGTTCATTCTCTGGATTGTGGTTTCCCAATGGATAAATATCTGCAGCTAAATGTCCATATGTGCGAATATTATCAGCAAGACGAATCGCAGCAAGTGTCTTTTCAAGCTGCCCAGCCTTTAAGGATACTTCCGCTTGGCTTGAAGGAGTCGAAATTCCTTCATGTTGTACAGGAGACCCATTTTTTTCGAAGTACTCTTTCATTTCCGGATCTACTGAATCCGGATCCTCTAAATATCTCTCATATAATTCAATAACATAGCCAAGGTTAGGGCCATGAAATCCTTGTTCAAAAGGTCCCTCACCATTCGATGGCTTTTTCATGGAAAATTACCTCCATAACTTGTTTTTAAATAAATAATTCAATACATTTTTGTCCTCTGAATTCAATTACCCTTTATAATAATGAATTAACGTTTTATTTTTACGAATAATATTATTTTTCAGAGGATAAAACGTTTCCACAGCTATTCTAACACGGAAAATCTTGTTGTACAAAGATTTAAACATGAATATAGTGGAAAACTATTAAAAAATTTTTTAGGTGAATTACTTATATTAATAAAATGATTTGTTAAACAAAATACATTTATTAATATGAAATAACTAGGCATTATTTATATGGGAAAACCACAAAAATAAAAAGCCGATTTTTTTATCGGCTTTAAAAAGTCTCTACTAAGTTAATATAAATTTGTTTAACTGCATTAGGGTTCTTTCTGTTTTCTTTTAGAGAGGATTCAATTACTTCTCTTGTATCTACCGGAAAATCCACGTGGCCGCAAGTGGTGCATTTTTGAATCGCAGTACCTGAAACGTTAACCTCAATTCCGTCTTCGGTTTGGAAAACTGCTGGTCCTCCAAAATCTGCAAAGCGATGGTGACAGTGACTATGCTCTTGCATGATAACACCCCTCCACAAGAAAAGATATATGTTTTCTTTTATTATAAATCAAATATTCTGAACTTTAAAGTGGTACAGACTTAACATTTTATGCCATAGTTTGACCCAAGTATAAATTCTTTTATTTAAGACAAATTACTATTATTTAATCCAGGAGGTATCATATGAATATTGGAAGAGCTAGAGAAATTTCTGAGTCTGCAGATATGGTAGGTGTTACCTATAACGGCAATCCTGTAATCATTCAGCATGTGGACGAGGGGACAAAGATGGCGCGCATTTACACGAAATCAGATCCCGAAAATGAAATGGATGTACCGGTAAACAACTTGATTGAAGAGTAAATTCCAACCTACTTCTTCTTTAAAGACTTCCTTCCTCTGGATGGGAGTCTTTTCTTTGGGAATTTAAAAATTAACAAATTAAAATTTATTTCAAAATATTTTCAAAAAGTGTTGACTATTAACAGTTTACTGTAGTAAAGTGTAGAGAAAATTCAATATTTGATTTCTTATCCAGAGAGGTCGAGGGTAAGGCCCGACGACGCCTCAGCAACCATCAATCTTAAGTTGATTGAAAAGGTGCTAATTCCTGCAAGTTTTAAAAAACTTGAAAGATAAGAAGAATGGCTAATCACATTAAAAAGTCTTCTTCTTATAGAAGGCTTTTTTTTATTTTGTATAAGGGGTGTTTAAAATATGTATAAGCTTGATACTAAATTGGCACAAATCGGCAACAAAAGCGAGGCAGCAACAGGTGCGGTAAATCCGCCAGTTTATTTTTCTACGGCATACCGCCATGAAGGCATCGGCCAGTCCACAGGCTTTGATTACAGCCGTACAGGCAATCCTACCCGCCAGCTGCTTGAAAAAGCAATTGCAGACCTGGAAGAAGGAGATCAGGGATATGCCTGCAGTTCGGGAATGGCTGCTATTCTTACGATTCTTTCGCTCTTTAAATCAGGAGATGAGTGGATTGTATCCAAGGATTTATACGGAGGTACATATAGGCTGCTTGAGCAAGGCTTCAAGAAATGGGGCCTTCGGAGTAAATATGTGAATACAAGCAACCCGGAACAGATTGAAAACCTAATTACAGAAAATACAAAGGCGATTTTTCTTGAAACGCCAACCAACCCGCTCATGGAACAAACAGATATTAAGAAAACAGCTGAAATTGCGAAGCGGCATAATATTCTCTTAATTGTTGATAACACATTTTATACCCCTCTCCTCCAGCAGCCGTTAAAGCTTGGTGCTGATATTGTAATCCATAGTGCCACGAAATACCTGGGCGGTCATAATGACGTTCTTGCCGGATTAATTGTTGCAAAAGGAAAAGAATTATGTGAATTACTGGCCATGAACCATAACGCTGCCGGAGCCGTATTAAGCCCTTTTGATTCCTGGTTATTGATTAGAGGAATGAAAACTCTTTCCCTTCGAATGGAGCGGCATGAAAAGAATGCAAAGGAATTGGTGGAGTTATTAACAGATCATGATGCGGTCACAGACGTTTTGTATCCAGGCAATGGCGGAATGATTTCTTTCCGGATCAAAGATGAATCTTGGGTAAACCCATTCCTGCAAAGCCTTTCACTTATTTCTTTTGCGGAAAGCCTAGGAGGTGTGGAGAGTTTCATTACATATCCAGCGACACAAACACATGCTGATATCCCTGAAGAAATTCGAATTGAGACAGGTGTATGCAACAGACTCCTTCGTTTCTCTGTTGGCATTGAAAATTCTGAAGACTTAAAGGCAGATCTGAAGCATGCTTTTGCAAGTGTTTTAAAGGAGGTTGTACGATGAGTAAAGATCATTCAATGAGTTTCGAAACTAAATTGCTGCACAATAATCAAAAATATGATCCTGAAACTGGTGCTGTAAGTGTACCTATTCAGCATGCATCCACTTTCCATCAAAAGGATATCGATACTTTCGGAAAATACGATTACAGCCGCAGCTTAAATCCAACAAGGGAAGCCCTGGAAGAAGTAATCGCCGAACTTGAAGAAGGAACCAGGGGCTTTGCCTTCTCTTCCGGAATGGCTGCGATTTCTACTGCCTTCCTCCTCTTGTCCAAGGGTGACCATGTTGTCATTACCGAAGATGTGTATGGAGGCACCTTCCGTATGGTAACAGAAGTATTGACACGTTTTGGGATTGAACATACATTCGTTGATATGACCAATCTGGAAGAAGTAAAGGCTGCGGTCCGTCCAAATACAAAGGTATTTTATGTGGAGACTCCTTCCAACCCATTATTGAAAGTGACAGATATTAGGGCTATTAGTTCTCTTGCTAAAGAACATGGTGCTCTTACCTTTGTAGACAATACATTCCTTACCCCTGCCCTGCAAAAGCCTCTTGCATTGGGAGCAGATATTGTCCTTCACAGTGCGACTAAATTTTTATCAGGACACAGTGATGTTGTAGCCGGCCTTGCAGTTGTGAAGGATCCTGGCTTGGCTGGCAGTCTGGCGTTCCTGCAGAATTCCTTCGGTGCTGTTTTAGGTGTACAGGATGCCTGGCTTGTACTAAGAGGGATTAAGACCCTTCATGTCCGCCTGGAGCAATCTGTAAAATCGGCAGAGAAGATTGCCTCTTTCCTTGAAGAGCATCCGTCAATTAAGAAAGTGCATTATCCAGGCCTTGAGGAGCACCCCGGCTATGAGCTCCAGAAAAAGCAGGCTAAAAACGCAGGTGCCGTCCTTTCCTTTGAGCTTGAAGACGAGCAGGCCTTAAGGATGTTTGTTGGCAATGTGCAAATTCCTGTGTTTGCAGTGAGCCTTGGTGCAGTTGAATCCATCCTCTCCTACCCTGCAAAAATGTCGCATGCGGCTATGCCTGCGGCGGAAAGAGAGCAGCGCGGAATTACCTCCAGCCTCCTTCGCCTTTCTGTTGGACTGGAAAATGCAGATGATATTATAGAAGATTTCAAGACAGCATTAACTGCTGCGGAACAAACGAGACAAAAAATTTAACAGCGGGGGTGATGACTTGAATTTCCTTGATAAATTAAAAAATGAAATTATCATAGCTGATGGGGCAATGGGAACTCTGCTATACTCCTATGGTACTGACAGCTGTTTTGAAGAATTAAATCTATCACAGTCAGAACAAATCCAGCACATTCATGAAGCATATATTAATGCCGGTGCAGGCTTGGTCCAAACAAACACATACGCAGCGAATTATCTAAAGCTGCAAAGATACGGACTTGAAGACTCTGTAAAAGAAATCAACAGTGCGGCTGCACGGATTGCTAAAAAAGCTTCCAATGGCAAAGCTTATGTGGCAGGTACGATTGGGGGCAATAGAGGCATAAAACCTAATATGGTGTCGCTAGAAGAAATTAAGAGAAGCTTTCGCGAGCAGCTATATTGCCTCCTGCTTGAGGGTGTAGATAGTATTTTACTAGAAACCTATTATGATCTTGAAGAGCTGGAAACGGTCCTGGCCATAGCCAGAAAGGAAACCGATTTGCCGATTATTGCCCAGGTATCACTTCAGGAAGCAGGTGTACTGCAGGATCAGACACCTATCGCTGACGCTTTTTCAAGGCTTGAAGGCATAGGTGCGGATGTTGTGGGATTGAATTGCAGACTTGGTCCGCATCATATGCTTAAAACCTTGGAATGCGTACCTCTGCCTAAACATGCATTTCTTTCATCTTATCCTAATGCCAGCATTCCAGCTTATACGGACGGCAAATTTCATTATGAAGGAGATGCCGATTATTTCCGCCAGTCAGCGAGAGATTTCCACAATCAGGGCGTTAGGCTTCTTGGAGGCTGCTGCGGGACTACTCCAGCGCACATCAAAGCTTTTGCGGATGAATTAAAAGGGATAGCGCCTCTTGAGGAAAAAGAGGTAAAGGCGAAAAAAGAAATAATCGTGTCTGAAAAGCCTTCACCATCAAGAGACCTCCCTCCTCTTCAGGAAATTGTGAAGGAAAGGCCATCTGTCATTGTCGAGCTTGATCCTCCACGGAAGCTGGATACCACACGTTTTTTTGAAGGAGCAAAAGCTTTAAAGGAAGCCGGCATAGACTCCATTACACTGGCAGATAACTCCCTTGCTTCCCCAAGGGTATGTAATTCCGCTCTGGGATACCTGGTGAAGCAGCAAACAGGCTTGCGTCCACTTGTTCATGTTACCTGCAGGGACAGAAATATTATTGGATTGCAATCCCATTTAATGGGTCTGCACGCACTTGGATTAAATGATATATTGGCAGTAACCGGAGATCCTGCTCGAGTCGGCGATTTCCCTGGTGCATCTTCTGTTTATGATGTCTCTTCATTTGAACTGATCAGCATGATTAAACAGCTGAATGAAGGCTTATCGGTTTCAGGAAAAGACCTGGGCCAGAAAGCCGCTTTTTCTGTAGCCGGCGCTTTTAATCCCAATGTCCGCTCACTGGAAAAAGCTGTTGGGCGCCTGGAAAAGAAAATCGACCATGGCGCTGACTATTTCATTTCACAGCCCGTTTTCTCAGAAGAAAAATTGCTGGAGATCCATGAAGCGGTCAAGCATTTAAAAGCACCAGTTTATATCGGGCTTATGCCATTGACAGGAAGCAGAAACGCAGAATTCCTTCATAATGAAGTGCCGGGAATAAAGATTGCAGATAGCATCAGAGACAGAATGGCAGCCTTAAAGGATGATCCCGTACAAGCTGGCCGGGAAGGTATTGCAATTGCAAAGTCGCTGATTGATGCCGCAGCGGAGCTATTCAACGGAATTTATCTGATTACTCCGTTTATGCGTTATGAAATGACTGTTGAACTTTCAAACTACGCACGCGAAAAGACAGAACGGCTTTCAAGGAGGAAACAGCATGCATAAACCAACATTACAGGAACAGCTTAAGAAGAAAATTTTAATCATGGATGGAGCAATGGGCACCATGCTTCAGAGAGCGAATCTTACAGCGGACGACTTTGGCGGCGAGGAATATGAAGGCTGCAATGAATACTTAAATGTGACCGCTCCTGATGTGATTGAACATATACACCTTGAATATTTGAAAGCCGGCGCTGATATTATTGAAACTAATACATTTGGCGCAACAAGCATCGTTCTTGCCGACTACGATCTTGAAAACAGGGCTTATGAACTGAATATGAAGGCAACCGAAATTGCCCGTAAAACGGCTGACAGCATCTCTACTCCTGATCGGCCAAGATATGTGGCAGGAGCAATGGGACCTACGACTAAAACGTTAAGCGTGACAGGCGGTGCCACTTTTGATGATATGGCGGCAGCTTACGAAGAACAAGCACTGGGGTTAATTGACGGCGGCGCCGATCTTCTTCTTTTGGAAACGAGCCAGGATATGCTGAATGTGAAAGCAGGATTTATCGGTATTGAAAAAGCATTTAAAAAGGCTGGAAAGAAACTTCCTCTAATTGTTTCAGGAACAATTGAACCGATGGGCACTACCCTTGCCGGACAATCAATTGAAGCTTTTTATATTTCGCTTGAACACATGAATCCCCTTGCGGTTGGACTTAACTGTGCGACAGGTCCGGAATTCATGCAGGACCATATCCGTTCCCTCTCCGGACTGGCAACCACTGCAGTTAGCTGTTACCCCAATGCAGGATTGCCTGATGAGGAAGGACAGTACCATGAAACACCGGAATCACTTGCGAGCAAGCTTGCCGGTTTTGCCAAGGAAGGATGGCTGAATATTGTCGGGGGCTGCTGCGGGACTACGCCTGAACACATACAGGCTATAGCTGAATCCGTAAAGGATTATAACCCTCGTACATTTGAAGAAAACTTGCTTCACAAAGTTTCCGGCATTGAGCCGCTTATATATGATGATCCAACTTTAAGGCCAATTATGGTCGGAGAGCGTACAAACGTTATCGGCTCCCGTAAATTTAAAAGGCTGATTGCTGAAGGGAAATTTGAAGAAGCTGCCGAGATTGCCCGTGCTCAAGTAAAAGGCGGAGCGCATGTCATTGATATATGCCTTGCCGATCCGGACCGGGAAGAAATGCAGGATGTAGAAAACTTCATGAAGGAATTAGTGAAAAAAATCAAGGCTCCGCTCGTGATCGATTCAACAGATGAAATGGTGATCGAGAAAGCCCTCACTTATTCACAGGGAAAAGCGATTATTAATTCGATTAATCTGGAAGATGGCGAAGAGAGATTTGAGGCTATCGTTCCACTCATTCACCGCTATGGAGCTGCTGTTGTTGTTGGGACGATTGATGAAGAAGGCATGGGTGTTACAGCTGAAAGAAAACTTGAAATCGCTAAACGCTCTTATGATCTTCTTGTGAATAAATACAATATCCCGCCTGAGGATCTGATTTTTGACCCGCTCGTCTTCCCTGTCGGTACAGGCGATGAACAATATATCGGCTCGGCTAAGGCTACTGTTGATGGAATCAGACTTATCAAAGAAGAATTTCCGGAAGTTCAAACCATTTTGGGGATCAGTAATGTATCTTTCGGCCTCCCTCCTGTCGGCCGGGAAATTCTAAATTCCGTATTTCTGTATCACTGTACACAAGCCGGCCTTGATTACGCCATAGTGAATACGGAGAAGCTTGAAAGATTTGCTTCCATTACAAAGGAAGAAGTCGCAATGGCAGAAAAGCTGCTATTTGAAACGACGGATGAATCTCTTGCAGTTTTCACTGATTTTTATCGTGATAAGAAGAAAGAAAGCAAAAGCGTCCTGCCTGATATGACTCTCGAGGAGCGCCTTGCCTATTATATTTTAGAGGGCACGAAAGAAGGTTTGATTCCAGATCTTGACTTGGCCCTGGAACAATACCCTGCCCCTCTTGATATCATCAATGGCCCTTTAATGAACGGAATGAAGGAAGTTGGCAGACTATTTAACGATAATCAGCTAATTGTCGCGGAGGTTCTGCAAAGTGCCGAGGTTATGAAGGCATCTGTTGCTTACCTTGAACCATATATGGAAAAGGACGCTGCCCAGTCATCTTCCAAAGGGAAAATTGTCCTGGCCACGGTTAAAGGCGATGTGCATGACATTGGCAAAAACCTGGTTGATATTATTTTAAGCAATAACGGATATGAAGTAGTTGATTTAGGGATTAAAGTCTCCCCTGCAGATTTAATTGAAACGATTAAAAGAGAAAAGCCAGATATGGTTGGCTTATCTGGTTTGCTGGTTAAGTCAGCACAGCAGATGGTCATCACGGCGCATGATATGAAACAGGCTGGCATCAATGTCCCTATATTAGTAGGAGGTGCAGCTCTTTCAAGGAAGTTCACTGACACAAAAATATCCAAGGAATATGACGGGCTTGTCTTGTATGCCAAGGATGCCATGAACGGTCTTTCTTTAGCCAACCAGCTTCAGGAGCCGGAAGAAGCTGAAAAGCTGAAGGTCCAGCAGGCTGAAAAACAGGCTGCTGCACTTAATGCAGTACCTTTTGACCGAGGATCCGTTGCTGTGGCAGTAAAGCCGAAGCCAACGGTTAGCACAAAAGCGCCAGTGTTTGTTCCAAAGGATCTTAAACGCCATTTGTTAAAGACGTATTCTCTTTCTCATATCGAACCGTATATTAATAAACAAATGCTGATTGGTCATCATCTTGGATTAAAAGGAAACCTTCAAAAGCTTCTTGCTGAAGGTGATGAAAAGGCCATTAAAGTAAACACAATGGTTGATGAACTGATTACTGAATCAAAAGAGAAAAACTGGATTGACCCTAAGGCAGTTTATCAATTCTTCCCTGCCCAATCGGATGGCGATAAGGTTCATATCTATGCTGAAGATCAGACTACTATCATAGAAACATTTGAGTTCCCGCGCCAGGAAACGGAGCCGTTTTTATGCCTGGCAGACTTTTTAAAGTCCAAAGAAAGCGGCCAAATGGATTATGTTGCATTCTTTACTGTTACTGCCGGTAGAGGTATTCGGGAGGTAGCTGACCGATTAAAAGAGGAAGGCAGATTCCTGGAAAGCCATGCCTTGCAGTCGCTTGCCCTTGAATCAGCAGAAGGATTTGCCGAGTTAATCCATCGTCAAATACGTGATCGCTGGGGCTTCCCGGATCCGGTAGAAATGACGATGAAAGACCGTTTCGCAGCCAAATACCAGGGACAGCGCTTTTCATACGGATATCCGGCCTGCCCAGATCTGGAGGATCAGAAAAAGCTATTCAAGCTTATTCAGCCAGAAGACATCGGCGTCCACCTAACAGAAGGATGCATGATGGAACCAGAAGCATCTGTTTCTGCGATGGTATTTGCCCATCCGGAAGCCAGATATTTTAATGTACTTAGATAGAGAAAAGCAGAGGCGCCATTCGGAACAAGCCAAAAGCCGAGTGTTCCTGTGAAGCGTATTCTAAGGAGGCTTTCCTTAGTGCGCATCGATGGAGCCAGAAGCAAGCACGTCGAGTCCATAAGGGGCCGGAGCTTGGACATTTATCAAAGTTTATAGTTAACTTTCTCATATTAAAAGAAAACCCGGCAGAATGAAGCCGGGTTTTTTACTTATGTCGGATGTTTGCGTTTCCCCTTTTAAAACCATTACAATAAATACATACATATCTGAAAGGAGAAATCGTAATGAACGTCCTATGGGATTTGGATGGCACAATTTTGGATGCATGGCCTACTTTGGTTCAATCTTTTATTCAAATATCGGGAAAAAATCTTGATCCTAATGAAGTCCTCCCACTGCTAAAAAACGGAAATGCATTCGAGAAGTATGGAGTACCGTCAGAAAAAATAATCGATTTCCGTAAAACGGAAAGAACTTTTAGGCATGAAGAAAAACCGTTATTTCCATATGTAAGGGATATTTTGGAGCAAAACAATATCAATGTCCTCGTGACACATCGCAATCGCCAATCCACTGAGGAGCTATTGGATTATTGGAATCTGGCACCGTATTTTGAAGAAGTCATCTGTCCCGAATTTGACGGCTTCTTCCTAAAGCCACACCCTGAATCCTATGAATATTTGCATCGCCGGTATCAAATTGATCTCGCAATCGGCGACCAGGACACAGATTTAATTCCGGCCCGGAAAATTGGCATCAGCACCTGTGCTTTCCGCAATCCTAACCCTTATGCAGACTATGCGATCGATTGTTACTCGAAATTCGAAACGATCACTTGTAAAGACCGTGGCTAAAATATGGAACAGGCCGCGGTTATTCTTACATTTTTATATAGCCAGCCAGCCTTTCACCCCATGGAGCAATTCCTTTGTCTGTAAAGCCAGTGCTTTTATATAGCCGATCTGCAGCGATATTGTCCTGGTGATAGCCAACATATATCTCCTGGCAGCCAGGGTTATTGCTGATCATTGCTGCGGCTTGGATGAGGGCTTGTTTTCCATATCCTTTTCTTTGAAACTTCTCATCGATCATAAAACGGTAAATCCAGTAGTTCCCGTCATCAGGATCAAGTCCAAACATAATAAACCCTATCATCACATCGGTGTAATAGATTCCCATTGCTTTGAATCCGGGCAAGAATTGCACTTCTGCAATGGAATATAAGTTGGATGCTATGAACCCTTTCTGATGATCCGCTACCTGAAGTCCTATGCACTCCTCCCAATTCTGATAAGTAATCTCTTTAAACCTGATTTCCAAATAGCACGCCCCCAAAATAACATCCTTTTCCTTCTATTATAATCGACTATGGCCAATGATGCCTGAATTTTTTGATAAAAAAACTGGTGCATGGATTTGCACCAGTTAATTGGAGGATTTTCGAGTATTAATGCGGACCACTCTGTCTGTTTTCGGGTCGAATTCAATATCTATAAATAACCCGAATTCTTTTCCGCCATCTTCAATCCAGAGCTTGAATTTTTCAATGTCGGTTTTTGCTTTCTTCTCCCTGCCCATATGCAAGTAATCAAGTATTTTAGCGGCAGGATATTTTTCTTTTGCTGTTTTCATGGCAAGTCTTCCCCATTTGGCGTATGCTGGTTCTGGCCTTTCTGCAAATGCCTGTTCTGTAAACGCCGGCATGCTATATGAAGCTGTTAAAAAAGCCAAGGCCGCAAAACTGACCATTAATTTTTTCAATTTAAACCCTCATTTCAGAAAGTCTGCTTTTTAGTATTTGTTTTCTGTCTCTTCTCTCATTCGTTCTTCTTCTTCATCGACGCAGATATAGGCAATTTGCTGTTCCATTAGATGGTGCAGAATATCCTTCTCATCTGTACAGGCAATGTCTTTTCTTTTTTCCATTATACTCTCTCCTCTCGTTTGTTAAGATTCAGGTCTTCTTCCTTAGGCTCTGTTAAAGCTCATTGTTGTAATTTGAGCGGAAAGGAGCGAGGCTCCCGAACCCGCCCGGGTTCGCTGAGTTCCTGGAGCGGAAATCAACAGGCAAATTTAACAGAGACTATTAAAAAGCTTAGATAAGATCCTTTTATCCACAAAAACAACGTGAAAAACATACATCAAGATAGACTTCAGCATAAACAAAATGAACAGATGGAGCTGTGTGAAGCGGACGAGCTTCCATATGCCGAGCTTTTTGAACCAATTATAAAAAGGGTAAGAGAAAAAGGCATCAACAATTGCATTCAACAACAAATATAGTAAAGGTTTTCCATATGTTAATTTTAGAATCCACATGGAACCGGCAAAGAATGGCCCAAGAATCAGGGGCACTTCTCCGCTTAATTTCGGGTGAAGTCTTTCCTTAATTGTCCACCATTTGTTCTTTTCTGCTATGGCTCCTTCACATAATATATATAGACCCATAAAGATGGCTGCAGGATAGTACTTTTTAAAATCCCTTTTGCCTATGAAAGGAACAGTCATCCAGGAAAGGAGAACCATCAGGATTAAAGTAAACTTCTTTTTCATCGTACCCCACCTTTTTTTTTAGGTTTCGCCTTTCTGGAGAGAATTATGCCTTGCGAAATAGAACTAATATGGAAATTTTAATTTGTTTTAAGAAAAGTGTTTTGGAGGTTCCAATATGTGTAATAGATTAACAATCGTACAAGGAGCTGATCAGCATGTTAACGATCTACAAATGCAAGAATTTTAATAAAACAGGTAAAATTCTGCTGCCAAGCAAGTGGCGGAACCAATTTGGCCTCCTGCCAGGCAGGCTGGCTGATCTTCGCTTCGACCAAAATCAAATTGTTATTAAAAAGGCAAGTTTGGATTCTACTCATAATAAAAGGCTCATTTCTGAAAATGGCTCCATCCATATTCCTAAGGAGCTGCAATCGCTGCTGGATATATCTGAAGAGGAGGAGTATTGCTTGTTCATTGACGAGGATAATAAGTGCTTTGTGCTAAGGCTCATATCTTTAGAAAATTAAAAAGCTGCAGCTTTTATCTCGCTGCAGCCTTTTTAACATATATATTTTCCTGTAAGTTTTGATAGTGCCTTGCAAAATTTTTCCCAATCATTTGGAAAGGACTGTATGCCGTTACTCTCAAATATATTTCCCTTCGTAATCAGTTTAACGGACCAGGTTATCCCATCCAGTATAATGCCCTGTTGATTATATTCAGGCTGCCATTTCCAGATTTTCAGCCGATATAATTCCTTCTTAAAATCCTCAATGCTGCCTGACACTTTAGGCAATTCATTTCTCTGCGAAAAAGAACTTAAGTGCCATTCAAAGTAAACAAACCGGTCATTGATAAAATCCACTTCAACTTTATACCACGGACCCGGATAGCCTCCGAGGCTGACACTTAATAACACCGGATCTTTATCAGGATCTATTGTCACAATATTATTTTTAATATTAAAAAGCTCTCTTTTCCTGCTTATTACGGATTTAACATGGGATAGTTCAATGGGTTTACCATTTGTATTTTGAAAACGGCTCATCCTGTTCATTTCATCCAGCAATGACGGTATTGATAAAGGGCCTTTCTTCTCTAAAATATCCAGAATGTTTTCAAAAATACTCATAGTCTTATCCTCCATTAACACTTAGCTGCCAACTGTAGATATTAATTTTCGTTTAACAATAAAGGGAGTAAAAAAATGCCTTTACGGTCAGGAACAATTAACACACTTATGTTCTTTTATTTTGCAGTTTTGGGTATTAGCTTGTCTTCTTCCCTAATTACCTTTTTTCTTTATCCGCAAACCTTTTTTTGACCTTTCTATTCCAAATCATGCATATTTTCTCGTTCCTCTTTGCACTCTATGGATTGGGAGGTGCAAAATGGATCCATTAAAGCCAGGAAGCAAACAAATGCCGGATTTTGAAGAACTGGATGATCGAATGATTGCTAAACATACAAATGAACCGATGCTTGTTATTAAGACGAATCTTGATCCAAAGGACTCGACTGAGAACAATCCTTATTACAAAAATAAAGAAAAAACCGATACAAATGAATTTCGGGATTATTTTGAGGAGTAAAAAAATTGTGGAGAAGAAGCATATTTACTAGCTATAATGAGGTTATACAGAGCAAACCGGCTAAGCCTGAATTGCCCAGCCGGTTTGTCCTTTTATTAAAAATTAAAATTGTCAGGATCCGGACCTACTCTGCGATTTTCGTTCAAACCGTTAATTTTGTCCATATCTTCCGCTGAAAGCTCGAAGTCAAAAATATCCGCATTCTCAATAATTCGGTGTTCCTTCACAGATTTCGGGATCGTCACGATTTCATTTTGCAAGTCCCATCTTAAAATTACCTGGGCAGCAGATTTGCTGTATTTCGCAGCAATTTCTTTAAGGGCAGCATTTTCAAGCAGTTCTCCCTGTGCGAGAGGTGACCAAGCTTCGATTTGGATTTCCTGCTTTTTGCAGAATTCCCTTAGCTCCGCTTGGTTTAACAGTGGATGAAGCTCCACCTGGTTGACCATCGGCTTTATTTCTGCATCCTGTAAAAGGTCTTCAAGGTGATGAATATGGAAGTTGCTTACCCCGATTGCTCTTACCTTTTTCTCCTTATAAAGAGTTTCAAGAGCTTTCCATGTTTCTTTATATTTTCCCTTTACTGGCCAATGAATTAGGTAAAGGTCGATATATTCAAGGCCGAGTTTTTCAAGGCTGGTTTCGAATGCCTGGATTGCAGACTCATAACCCTGGTCAGAATTCCAAACCTTTGTAGTAACGAAAAGTTCTTCACGCGGCACGCCAGCTTCTTTTATTGCCAGTCCTACCCCTTCTTCATTTTTATACACAGCAGCCGTATCGATGCTTTTGTAGCCTGCTTTTAAAGCGGCTTTAACAGATTGGACCACTTCATCCCCGTCCTGGACTTTGAAAACGCCAAGCCCAAACCAAGGCATTTTTACGCCGTTGAGTAAGGTTGTTGCTGATTGCAAATTTTCCATTCTTTCACCTCATATCGTCTATTTATTACTGGATAATTTTCTCACATTCCGCTCGTTTATCAAAATTTTTTGCTTTAAAATATTAGGCTCGGTTAAAGCTCATTGTTGATATTGGATAACCCTGTTATTGGAACAGAAGGCGCGAGATCCTCGAAAAGGTTATTCGCATTTCCTTCTTACGGTGTTTATTTAAAGATGCTTATTCAACGTTCATCCGTAGAAGCAAGTAAAGGGAGACCCCACAGGTCCAAGCGGCCGAGGAGGCTCCTGGACAGCCCGGTTCTGCTGAGCTTCTTTAGCGGAAATCAACAGGCCAGTTTAACAGGACAAAATATTAAAAAGCACTGCCATATGAACGGCAATGCTTAAAGGTCAACTGCGAGATCCCTTTTTTCAAGGGAATTTGTTTTAACTTTAACGGCGAACTGATCAAACCCACCAGAAAACTGTTTAGCCCCCAAAGAAAAAGTCCAGTACATTACCCGCAGTAGACGAATTTTTATTATAGAACTCAGAATAACCACAGTTTTTACAATAGACAACAAGAAAGCGGTTATGCTGAATATCAAGCATTTTCGAAAGCCCGCTTCCTGTCATAGCAACTTCTTTTTGACCTGCATCCCTGCTTCCGCATTTAACACAGCCTTTTTTCTCCAAATTATCCACCCCTTTGCATCTCTTTTCTACAATACGTTTAAAACTAAAAATAATTTCGCAAATATTCAAATTGTGATTTATATCACACTTAAGCGAAAATACCTACTATATAATTACAATAAAAAAATGATAATTATAAAGAAAAAGCAGGTGAAGAAATGGTACAGGAATTTAAAACCCTTTTCGAGGAAATTGGCGGTACGGAAACAATTGAAAAGTTAGTGGAAGCATTTTATCCACGGGTCTACGCCGATCCAATATTAAGCCCTCTTTTTGAAGGTGACATAGAGGAAATAAAACAAAAACAGCGCATGTTTCTTACACAGTTTCTTGGAGGGCCACCGCTTTATAGCCAGGAATTCGGGCCCCCTGCTATGAAGCAGCGCCATATGCCTTTTGAAATTTCGCCCAAGAGAGCAGAAAGATGGCTTAGCTGCATGAAAGATGCCTTCAAGGAAACAGGCTTGGATCAGAATTCTGCAGCCGGTCCCTTCTATGACCGTTTAATGCAGGTAGCCGCAATTATGGTTAATAGTTTTGAATAAGAAAAAGACCTTCCTTTAATTTGGAAGGTCTTAAGCCTTTTTAAAGTGATTCGAAATATTCTTTCGCATTTTCTGCTGATTGGAACATTTTCACTTCTGTCACTTCTTTTTCGTCATATGCAACGCCCAGGAACCCATCTGCAAGCTGGAGAATATCTGCAGAAGAAGTATTTTCTTCATCGACTATAACAGTCTCCTCCATTTCAAGCTGACCTTTTTCCGCCCATGACTGAATTTCTGCTGAATAAGTATCTATATTCATCCCCTCATCGATTCGGTCATCCAATTCTGCAACGGACAGAGGTTTCTCTGCCCCTTTTTGGCCCTCAAGGGTATTGTTTTCTTCACTGTTCTTTTCTTCCACATTTACCTCTTCTGAAGCGTTATCTGTTTCTTCGTCTGCCCCGCAAGCAGTCAGCAGCATCACAGCAGAGAATGCATATACCAATTTGCGCATTACATTCAGCTCCTTTTCCTTTTTTCCATTCTAGTATTCTATTACCCCATTTTTTTGGTTGCATTCATAGGAAAAGTACAGCTGTTTGTTTTCTTGCTGGATAAGGGACGGACCTTGCCGCTGCAATTGCGGGTCGTGTCGCGGTTACATCCCTAACAAAATAAGCACCACAACATAGGGTGCTTTCAATCTTCTATTTCTTCCTTAATTCTTCCCTATCAAGTGATTGTGGCGGTTTTTCAAGCCAGCCGTTATCAATCATAATTTTTGCACCATCTTCTGCATACCCTCCAACTTCTGCCATCATTTTCGCATAGCGGGTAGCGAGATCCTTTCTTATGCTTGCTCCAATTGCGATGCCAAAGTCCATAACACCAACAGCGGTGATACTGGCAATTTGAAACATCATTAAACGGTCAGAGAAAGGCGGAATAGTTGAATCTGTTAAAGATCCATCCCAGGTGCTGGGATAAGCAACGTCATCATTTTTTAATACATTGAGAAAATACTCAACATTCTTCAGACTCATTTCGTAGCCTTTTATAAAATAATTGCTAATTTCTTTTTGCTTGGCTACCTGGCTATATGCTAATAACATTGTCTTTGCGATATTAGCTACTTCTATATTTGTTCCTAGATGGGCAATCTCAATCGCGAGCAATTGCCTTTTTTTACCCACTAGTCCTCCCAGAAAATGATAATCCGAAACGTAGTTAACTTTACTTGGATAATTGATATAGGGTGATCGAATGAAATAACCCTTTTCTTCCATTGCATCAGATGCCATGTCAAATAGATTTTCAGTTTGTTCATAGTATTTTTTAAAAAAGCTCCGGATGTCTCTCCTTGCTGATACTGATTTAGCAAGTGAATAGGCATTTAATCCGGTTCTTCCTAGATGGTGCATAAATCTTAAATAAGTTACATCCGAAAACAGCTTGGGGGCATCTTGAACCCAGTCGTTTTCATTAAATCCATTAGGTATGGGGAAATTTTCTTTTTGAAACAAGGAGCTAATGTCTTCTATATGATTCTGGGCAATGGATAAAGCATATTCCAATACAGGCAATACATCAGGATCCTCGTATGTATTTATATAATGCTTAATGCAGCATACCGCTGCTGTGTCTGCTACATAAGTATTCCAAAGCATTGCCATTTCAGATGATATTAATTTGGGAATACTGCTTCCATTCATATTTTCACCAGCCATTTATTTGAAATTATATTTGTATACTATTAATTTTATCTTCTCCTTTAATGAGGGAATTCATTCGCTTAATTGGAAATGTATTCCTGAAAAAAGAACCGGCTTTGTAAGAGCCAGTTCCTCATTTCGTTATGGCAGCTTTAAATCACCCGTTTTTGAGTAGTCTTCCATATGATAGGCAGCAATCCTTTTTGGTGATAAAGCATAGATATGATCACCGATATAAATGAGCCGTTCAATAGTGTTTTCCCACTCCTCATATACCACATCGGTTTCCTGGTAAGTGACTGTCGTTTTCTGTTGAATCCCCTCATTAGCATCTATTCTGTAAACATAAGCTCCTTGGAATTCAAATCTGGATTCGAATTGGCTGCCTTCAACACTTTTGTAAACAGTAATGGGAAAAGCAAACAGATTTTTCTCTTTGTGAAAAAGGAGGGCTTTATGGTCATAATTTAAAGGAGAGTAAGTCCCTCTTCCACCAATTATTTCAGTATCTTTTTCTATTGGGTTATTCATATCGCTAACATCGAAAAGAGATATTTTGACTCCTTCTGTTGTAATAATTGGCTGGTTTCCTGATCCCTTTCCAGACATTACCTTTGTATTATGGCCAAAGCCAATTAGATGATTTTCATCCAAGGGATGCAGATAGTTGCTAAAACCGGGTATTTTGAGTTCACCCATTACCGCTGGTTTTTTAGGATTAGAACCATCGATCACAAAGAGCGGGTCGGTTTCCTTAAAGGTTACCATATAAATCCGATCATTCATGAACCTGGCAGAATATATTCGCTCACCCCTTGCAAGGTCTTCGAGCTGGCCAATCTGCTTTAAATTTTCATCCAAAATATGGAGGTTATTAGATGACGGGTTCCGATTGTCCCAAGCTTGGCCCTTCGTTGTGACTACTCTAAAATTTCCTTTATATTCATCCATGGAAAATTGATTTAGGACTGTACCCTTTACTTCGGCTGTATTTTGAAACTCTACTTTTCCGCCTTTTAAGTTGAATTTATAGATACTGGTGTCTGGGCTGAATACGCGATCTTCTGTAATTGGTTTATAATGATAATTGGAAACAGCCAAATAGAGATTGTTTTTGGACATAAATAGTTCAGTTCCGCTGCCTAAATACGTTGTTATGCCCAAATCGGCTTCTGGGTCTTCCAAATCCATAACGGCTATATTCGTATAGTTTGCATTTCTGGAATTTGGAAAGTATTGAATTTCGTTATAATCGATTGCTTCTAAATCCCTGTTTTTAGAAGTATCGGAGTAGCGCGGGCGCAGGTCTGCATTTTCATTTCTTTCAAGAATCCAAAATTCAGGATAATGGCTTGTAACCATATAAACCTTTCCATCCATTAGTCTCGAAGCAAGCAAACTGCCTTCTATTTCAATCTCCCTTAACCGTTTTGGCTTTTGTTTATTTTGGACATTGTACACGATAGCTTTTGTTGATTGAAAAGCAGGTGCAATCATTAAATCAGCTTCTGCTTTCCCCTGACTTTTAGCCAGCTCCTTATAGCTATGGCCCATGACTACTAATTGGTTTCCTTCCAAAAATAAGTGAGAAGGAGAAAAGGATGAATTAAAAGTAAGCATGGAATCCACTTCCATTTTGTCAGCAGGCACTGCTTTAATAATCTGAACTTTCCCTTCGCTTATTTTATAAATATGATTGCCATTCGTTTTAACCAGGTCAGCTTCATCAATTCCCTGCACTTGAACATTAGTCTCCGAGTAATCCGCCCCGGCTGTATCAGCTCCACTTTTTTCATTGCTGCTTTGCTCGCTTACTGCAAAATCCCTGCCAGAAAAATACTTCTGGCCCTCTTTCAGCAGTTTTAAAAAGTAAGCATTTAACTTTTCCTTTGACCCAATCGTAGGCAGGGTTTCCTTAACCGTAAAAGCAGCTTCAAAGGAACGATTTAAACTTCTGCCTGACTCTGCTTTTATGCGTGTTGTAAAAACTAAAGAATAATGAGGGGAATTCACTTTATACCCATTTTTCGGGGGCTGGACGAGTATGGTTTTTTTGTCCCTGTCCAGTGATACACCGACATGCTGCTTCTTGCCATCTTGATCCAACACATAGACCGTTTGGCTATTAACACTTTGAGCATCCAGTTCTTTTGAAAACTCAACCTCCCAAACTTTATCTTTCAAGACAATGAGTTCTTCACTCTTTCCTGCAAGATCACTGATAATTTTTAGCCGGGTCCCAAAGACAATCGAAACGATTAAAAATAAAATGATCGCCATGCCGCCAATCAAAAGCCATTTTCTTCTCATTTTAGACACCCCTTTAAATCAATTGACGGGTTCGATCTTCCAATTGTTACAATTTCCAATTGATATATTTTCAGAAATTAATGAACTCTTTTGCGAAGAGAGGTAAAATGGAAATTATATTAGGATGGGAAAGAGGTTTTACTGTGCAAGCTGGTGCAAACAAAAATTACGGTTTTTTATTGTTAATATTGGCAAATATGATTTGGGGTGGAAATTTTGTGATTGGCAGAATTGGAGTGGATTATTACCCGCCCCTGCTTTTTTCTCTATTCAGATGGCTGATTGCATTTCTGCTTCTTACTCCATTTATGGTAAAGCCCCTCAAAAAGGATTGGAAGATTCTTTGGCAGCATAAAGCTGTCCTTTTGCTTTTGGCAGTGACAGGGGTGGCAGGCTATAATACGATTATTTATTTTGCCCTGCAATACACAACCTCCATAAATGCATCTGTTGTGAATAGTACAACTCCTCTATTCATTGCAATCTTTGCCATTTTTATTTTAAAAGAAAAGCTTTCATTTCATCAGATTGCCGGAATCATTTTATCTGTTCTCGGAATTTCGTTTATCATTTCAAGGGGATCCATTGATGCTTTTCTTTCATGGAGCATTAACGCAGGAGACCTCTTTGTATTAACTGCAGTTCTTTTGTGGGCAATGTATTCTGTTATTGGGAAGAAATATTCCGGTGTATTGCCAGGGCTTTCGACGTTTTATGTGACTTCATTCCTTGGCATTTTAATATTAGCGCCCTTAAGTTTGATTGAATACAGGCTCTCTGGTGTTGAACCGGCCTTTTCGATTTTTTCGATTGGGATTCTGCTGTATGTCGGCTTTCTGGCCTCCATTGTTGCATTCTTATCATGGAATTATGGAGTTTCAATAATTGGAGCTTCTAAAGCAGGTGTTTTTCTAAATCTTCTACCTGTTTTTGCGACTATTTTTGCGGTTCTATTCACATCAGAATCATTGTATCTATACCAGATAATAGGCGGAGTTATCGTTATTTTCGGTGTATTGCTTTCGTCCAGGATATCTTTTCGAATTAAAAATAAGAATTTTAAGCAGAACAATATTTCCCCATATAAAGCCCAATAAAAAAACTCCCAGCGATTGCTGGGAGCTTTTCTTTCTATATTACCAATCCTGGGTTCTCTCAAGTAAAATATCGATTTCAACTTGTCTGATCATATAGCCAAGATCTTCTTCTGCAATTTCCGATGTGGATTCCAAAATCTGATCAATATCCATTTGCACCAATCTCATAACCAGACCTCCTATTTTAATCAACTTTCTACATAAACAATTTATGTATATTATCTATTTCCTGCTATACTATTCGAGCAGCACTCAACCGCTATGGGGGTAAGCAAAAAAAATATTTTCATACTTATTACCCGCATCCACTATTTGATAAACCAATATGCCGAAAAATTTTTATGTAGTAATTGATGCAAAAATGAATTTGTCACGTACCCTTTCCCGTTTAAATAGTATATAGGGACTGAAGTTTAAAAAATCTTTTACAGGGAATAGTTTCACCAACTATAATTCTTGCTAGAAGGTGCTTATAATGGATGCCAATTTTGATGATTTTGCAAAAGTTTTGGAGTCTGCTCTTGATAAAGGGCAATCAGAGAGTCAAATTACGATTCATGAGTTAGTTGATGATATTAAAAACCAGCTAGAGCCACTAATAAATAAAAAAGAAATCGGCTGAACGCCGATTTCTTTTTTTATTTGCTTATAAACATTTGAGTCCAATAAGACCCGTTTTCTGTATATCCAACTCCTATATGAGTGAATGTTCCATTCAGGATGTTTTTCCGGTGGCCTTCACTGTCCATCCATGCCTGAACGACTTGCTGTGGTGTCTGCTGTCCCATTGCAATATTTTCTCCGGCACTGCTGTAGTTGACACCAAAGTCTCTCATCATGTCAAATGGTGAACCATAAGTAGGACTTGTATGTGAAAAATAATTTTTTTGCTGCATATCATTTGATTTTGCCTGTGCCACATTACTTAATGGATTACTTGCCTTTAAGGCTGAAAGTCCATTCTTTGTTCGTTGTTCATTCGTTAACTCAATGACTTGTGCTTCAAAATTATTGATTTCGTCACCTTGTGCTGCAGGTGCCTGTCCAGTTTCATCCCGCGGCGCTGGTGTTGCCGGCTGCTGTCCGGCAATTCCACCCTGGCCGTATGGCTGCTGGTTAAATTGGTCGGCCCCGGGTTGGCCAGGCGCCATTCCTTGGTCTTGCTGCTCGTTTTCTCCAAATTGGAAAAATGGCAAGCCGCCATCGTTTGTTAATTCGCTGTGGGGGAATTCCTGGCTAGGCATCGCTGTGCTGTAAGAATTCGGGTCAATGGTCAAATAACCGTTATGGACTCTTTGCACTTCAATTGGAGCCTGTCCTCGTCTCTCTCTTTCCACATTCGCATTATTTGTGTTGCTTATTTCCTCCAGCTCATTACCCGTTAAATTTCCATTATCCATCCCTTGCTCTGCATTATTATTGCATGCTGAAAGCAAAAGTACGAAAAATACACCAATAAGAAAGTTTCTGTTAAAGAGCATCTTCATTTTAAGCATATCTCCTTTAAAATTAATTTTACTTTCTTATAATGCGGATTAGTGAAAGAAAATATAGTTGGAAATATAGAGAAAAAGCCTATTTCTCAAGGGGAACTTCAAGTTTTTCGCAGCATATTTTGATGGTAAGGAAAAAAGAGGAGTGATATTTTGAGGCAATATATTATAACAGGAATGAATGGGGCTTCTTATCAGGGGTTTCCGGAGCTTTCTTTTGGGCTTTGGCACCAGCCTGTTCACCATGGGTACCCTTTTCATAGCATTTGGCATCCCAGTCATTATTTTGCCCAACATCATAACTATTCTGCACCTGTATGGCAGGGAAGGCATTAATTGCATTAAAAAACGCATGTTACAGTAATTAACATGCGTTTTTAATGCAATCTCTATCCTAGAATGAGCAATACGATCATGATTAAAGATGGGATCCCATAATATAAAGCATTTTTCCCAAGCACCTCTTTATCTTGCCTGTCTTCCCAGGTTTTATAAACTGAATTTTGCTCACAATACCATTGACCGTTGCTTTTCATTTTCTTCATTCCTTTCTATAAGGATTTTTTGGTCTATACCCTCTTTAGAAAGGATCAAAAGTAAAATTCCTTTTGTTAGTTTATGGCCCTTAGGATGGCTGCAATTGCTTTTTCAATATCGTTTTTTGAAACATCATAATGGGTTACAAAACGTACGGAAGAAGGCCCAAATGTTCCTGCAAGAACACCTTCAGATTTAATTTTTTCAACAAATTTGGACGAATTCATATTAAGGTCTTTAACATCAGCTACAACAATATTGGTATCCACTTGATTTATGATGTGAATTCCATTGATTTGGTTAAGCTGTTCAGCAAGAGATTGGGCGTTTTCGTGATCCTCGGCTAAGCGTTCCCTCATTTGCGTTAATGCTACAAGCCCTGGAGCTGCTATGATACCCGACTGGCGAAGTCCACCACCCAGCCTTTTGCGCCACTTTCTGGCAGAAGCAATAAACTCCCTGCTGCCTGCAAGAATGGAACCAACAGGCGCACCCAATCCTTTGGATAAACATACTTGAACTGTATCACAATATTGAGTGAGCTCGCTCGCTGGCAGATTTAAAGCGGCAGCTGCATTAAACAATCTTGCTCCATCAATATGTACAGGAATGTTACTTCCTTTTGCGATTTTATGTATTTCCTTCATATTTTCAATCGGAACTGCAGCACCGCCAGCCCGATTATGGGTATTTTCAAGGCAGATAAGTCCTGACTCAGGGTAATGCTGATCCTCTTCTCTTATGGCATATTGAACTTCAGCCGGATCCATCGCTCCTCTCGTTCCTTTTATTGTTCTTGTCTGGACACCTGCAAACGCAGAAGCAGCGCCCGTTTCATAGTAAAATATATGGCTTTCTGCTTCAAGTATGATTTCGTTTCCTGGACGGCAGTGCGTCAAAATCGCTATCTGATTTCCCTGCGTACCGCTTGTTACAAATAAGGAAGCTTCCTTTCCCAAAATTTCAGCAGCTGTTTCCTCCAATTTATTTATTGTAGGATCCTCACCGTATACATCATCTCCTACTTCAGCATCATAAGCCGCTTTCCTCATTTCTTCTGTTGGCTTTGTTACTGTATCACTTCGTAAGTCGATCATTTCCTCACCCTGCCATTCATTTTTTTAGTCCATGTTACTTCACTATTCTGTATTTTTCAATAAAAAGGGGTGTTCTGGCACCATGTTGATTGGAGCAGAATGTGCGAGATCCTCGAAAATGCATTCGAATTTCCTTCGTGCAATGTTTATTCGAGGTTGCTTATTCATGGTCCAGTGGGAGAAGCGAGTCAAAGGGAGACCCGCAGGCTTAATGCTTGAGGAGCGCCGGACCGCCCTGGGAAAGCTGGTGCCTGGAGCGGAAACCAACAGGCAATGTTAACAGAGCTAAAAAAAGAAAGAGCCTTTAGCAAGGCCTTCTATTTTTGCTTATTCAAGAAATATAAAAACCAGACAGCATGGTTCTGTTCATCCGCTGATGCCTTTTTTAATGGCTGGATCTGACTTAGACTTATGTTCAGCGATATCCAAATAAAAATCATCGGTATTTTGTTAGTCATGAAACGAAAAATCCAAACCTTCCTTAAATGTTCGGACATTCTTCTGTCATTTTGGGTTCGTGCTGCTTTGCGGTCAGGTTCATATAAATTTGACTGAATTGCTGAAAATGCTTCATCTCCTCTTTTCTGATCTCTAATATTTGATCTCCCCTTTTGCTTTGTTAAAAGCTCCCGCTTTTCAACCCCCATCTCAATGTTCAAAATTTGTTCAAAAATACATTTTTCCTATTAAACCCTTGTTATAAAGGTATTTTGACAAAAATATTTAGCAAACTTAAGGATTACATTTATTTCCTTCTTAGTTTTGTCACACCTTTTCATTTTTCTCTATGTTATTATCATTTACACAGTGTTAACTAGGTTTAACAAAAGGTTTAATGGCTGTTTGGTTTTTCATCAATATATTTTTTTGACATCTTTGTGAAAAACCGCACATTATATGTGAATTATTTAACAATAGCTTTTTTTAACAAAAGGAGATGAAAATCAGATGAAGAAATTTCTGCTCTCTTTAACAGCCTTATTGCCCCTGCTGGTCCTTAGCGGATGCAATATGGTTGTGTTCGAACCCCAGGGCCCTGTTGCAAGAAGCATTACTGATTTAATAAACTGGTCCCTGATCTGGATGCTTCTCGTGGTTGTAGTCGTGTTTGGATTATTTGGCTACATTGTTTGGAAATACCGTGAACGGCCTGAAAATATGGAGTATGAACCGCCGGAGGAACATGGCAGCACACTCCTTGAAATTATTTGGACAGGAATTCCGATCTTAATTGTTATCGCCCTAACTATCCCTACAGTTAAAACTCTTTATGCTCTTGAAGAAGTGCCTAAAGGCTATGAAGAAAAAGAGCCTATTACGATACATGTCACATCCGCTGACTGGAAATGGATTTTCAGTTATCCGGAAGAAGGAATTGAGACGGTTAACTATGTCAATATTCCGGAAGATACTCCCGTTTTGTTCAAACTGACATCAGCTAGTACTATGCAGTCATTCTGGGTGCCTGCTTTAGGAGGCCAGAAGTATACGATGCCGAAAATGGAAACAGAAATGTATCTAATTGCGGATAACCCTGGGTCCTATGAAGGGCAAAATACAAACTTTAATGGCCGAGGTTATGCGGATATGAAGTTTGAAGTGCTTGCACAAACCCATGATGAATTTGACCAATGGGTTGATGAAGTAAAAGAAAAAGCTCCAGAATTAACGGAAAAGGAGTATGAGGATCTGCTCAAGCCTACCCATCTTGGTAGATTGACTTTTTCCAATACTCACCTCTCTTGGGTCAACCACGCCGATCCAGGTTCTAAAGCTTATACAAATCCGGAGCTTTATAGAGGCCATGGGTATCAAGGTAAGACCTTTGAAGAGGAAGATAATTATAAATCCGAAGAAATCAACGAGAATGATAAACATGGTCATGATGAAAATATAGAAAATAATGAAAACCATGGAGGTGGCCATGATGGGCATTAAATGGGATGAACTATTAATTACGGGTGACCCTTTAATACTAGGATCACAGATTGCTATTCTCCTAACGATGATCGGGATCGTTGGCGGGATCACTTATTTAAAAAAATGGAGATGGCTATGGACAGAATGGCTTACAACTGTCGATCATAAAAGAATCGGTATTATGTACATTATCGCTGCTGTTTTGATGTTCTTCCGTGGAGGAATTGACGGGCTGATGATGAAAGCCCAAACGGCCAGACCGGAAATGGAATTTCTAAATGCACAGCACTACAATGAAGTATTTACCACGCATGGCGTAATCATGATCCTTTTCATGGCAATGCCTCTTTTGATCGGAATAATGAACGTCATTATTCCACTGCAAATTGGCGCCAGAGATGTTGCTTTTCCGCAATTGAATGCTTTAAGTTTCTGGTTATTCTTCAGCGGTGCAATGCTGTTTAACATTTCATTTGTTATTGGGGGATCCCCTGATGCGGGATGGACTTCGTACTTCCCTCTTGCAGGAAAAGAGTTTAGTCCCAGCATAGCAAATAACTATTATGCAATTGCCCTGCAGATTGCCGGCATCGGAACGCTGATTTCGGGAATTAACTTCGTGGTAACAATTTTAAAAATGCGGACAAAGGGCATGACTTTAATGAAAATGCCGATGTTCACATGGACATCATTTATTGCATCAGTAATTATCGTGGCTGCTTTCCCGATCCTTACGGTTGCACTTGCCCTGATGACAACTGACCGACTTTACGGAACACATTTCTTTACGGTTTCTGGCGGAGGTATGGATATGCTTTGGGCCAATTTATTTTGGCTTTGGGGACATCCTGAAGTATATATCCTCATCCTTCCGGCATTTGGTATATATTCAGAGATCTTTGCCACTTTTTCACGTAAATCACTATTTGGCTACAAATCTATGATTCTCTCGATCGTGGCCATTGCTATTTTAAGTATGGTTGTCTGGGTTCACCATTTTTACACGATGGGTTCAGGCCCCGCGGTTAACTCCATTTTCTCTATTACAACGATGGCGATTGCCGTACCAACCGGAATAAAAATATTTAACTGGCTATTTACAATGCGAAAAGGCCGGATCAAGATGACAACCCCGATGTTATGGGCTCTAGCCTTTATTCCTTGCTTTATCATCGGGGGTGTTACTGGGGTAATGCTAGGAATGGGTGCAGCAGATTTCCAATACCATAACACACTCTTCCTTGTTGCCCACTTCCATTACACCATTATTCCCGGTGTTGTGTTTGCTGTATTTGCGGCTCTCTACTATTGGTGGCCTAAAATGTTCGGCTTTATGTTGAATGAAAAAATCGGCAAGTGGCATTTCTGGTTATTTGTAATTGGTTTCAACGTAACCTTTATGCCAATGTTTTTCCTTGGTTTAGACGGAGCTGTTAGACGCTCTTACACATATTCCGTTGAATCAGGATTTGCACCATTATTTTTATTATCTGCTATTGGATCAGCTATTTTGGCTCTAGGTTTTGCTGCCTTCTGTTATAACATTTACTGGAGTGCAAGATATGCAGATCGCAAAATTTCCAGTGATCCATGGGATGCAAGAACACTTGAGTGGTCAACTGCTTCTCCGGTCCAATTCTATAATTTTGCTAAACAGCCGGAAGTAACAACCCTTGATCCATTCTGGCATATGAAGAAAAAGAATGAAGGCTTAACATTAAAGGATAGCGAGATTGAAGAAATTCACATGCCAAGCAATTCCGGACTCCCTATTTTCATGGGTGCAGTATTCAGTGTTGCCGGATTCTTCCTTGTATTTGAATGGCATATTGCAGCCGTCATTGCTGCGATAGGCATAATTGCCGGACTGATTATTCGTTCCTTTGATTATGATGAAGGATATCATGTAAAGAAAGATGAGATCAAAAAGATAGAAAGCACTTGGAGAAATGTTGAAGGAGAGGTGCATAATGATGTCAGCTAATGTAGATACAACGCTGCCCCTTGAATACCAAACAGAACAAAACCGCTTGAATATACTCGGTTTTTGGATTTTCCTTGGTGCAGAGATTATTCTGTTCGCCACTCTGTTTGGTGTGTACGGAGTCCTTTATGAGCGCTATGCTGGAGGTCCAACACATAAAGATATTTTTGTTATCAAGGATGTAATGATACAAACCCTTCTCCTTTTAACGAGCAGCTTTACGATGGGGCTGGCCATCTTTGAAATGCGCCAGCATAATCTGAAAAGGCTGATTACTTGGCTAATAATTACACTCGTACTTGGCGCTGGCTTCCTATTCATGGAGATTAACGAATTTATCCATTACGTGCATGAAGGTGCAACAATGCAGACAAGTGCTTTTCTTTCAAGTCTTTTTGTTCTGCTCGGCACTCATGGTGCGCACGTCACACTTGGTATCGGCTGGGCCATCATGGTCATTATTCAGCTGGCCAAACGAGGACTAACACCAGTTACCGCACGCAAAACCTTTATTATTGGTCTGTATTGGCACTTTCTAGATGTAGTATGGATCTTTATTTTCACATTTGTATATTTAAAAGGGTTGGTGGGCTAAATGGAAAAGATCAGGAAAGGTTTCCCTTTAAGTCATGTGATTGGTTTTGTTTTCTCACTTATACTCACTTTCGGTGCAGCAGGAATTGCTTTAAAAACAGACTTATCGTTTAAGGTGATTATGTGGATCATCGGCTCCCTGGCTATCATGCAAGCAGGAATACAGCTTTTCATGTTCATGCATTTGCGTGAAGGCGAAGACGGCAAAACGAACGTCCTTAATATCTTTTACGGCGTTTTCATGGCTGTAGTTATTGTGGCAGGGTCGATTTGGGTTTTGAGCTCAGGCCATGCCCACTAAAATCTTATTATAAAAATGGAAAACCGGTTCTCATTAGGGAGCCGGTTTTTAATTTTGTTTTATATCATCATTCAGAACATGAATTTAGCAGCTATTTAATCCCCTTGCTTCCTTCCGCCATCTCTTCCATTAAATTAATAAATAGGCCAAAGCCGAAGAGCAGCATGGAAGACACCATAACGCTTAATCCTATTGAAAAGATGTATTCCCCATTGATACCGCTTACAAAAAAACTGGCTATAATGACTGTAAACCCAATCAATAAACCTGAACCTGTCATATTTTTAAAAAAGAGCATAACTTTTAGCTGTTTTTCACTCATCATTCTCATCCCCTTTTACTAAATATTCTATCTTTGTTCACAAAATTGTCAAACTTTTTTGTCACAAAATTGTCAAAAAGGTTTATGCAAAGAAAAAACGTCTTGCTATCTGCAAAACGCTTTCTTCTTCTATTGATATAGTTTTTTGATTTGTTCAAGATCTTTTTTAAGACTGCAGATTTCCTGGCGGGTCAGCATAAGCGGCATTTGATCATACAACGTGATGATTTGCCCATCCTCATCATCTTCATGAAGTAATAAGTATCGATATAAATTTTCACACTGAACTTTATTAAGGACAGATTGGGTGTTGAAGTTTTTAACTTTATGAATTTCAAAAGCACTCGCTTCCGCGTCATACACACCCGAAATAATGCTTCCTTGCAAGGTATTAGACAAGGCAATCACTCCCTTTTTGAGTAATATACCCAATTTTAAGGAGTTCTTTACCCGTATTAATGAAAAACCTCTTCGGATGATGATCCAAAGAGGTCCTATCGTTAAGAAGCCCGTTTTTGTGTTGTTCTAAGGGCTAACCTTGGGGCCGAAGAAATTAATAATACTGCCACGATGGAACATAATATGGCTGCTCCAAGCATGGTTGCACCATTCGCCAGGAAGGAAAACAGAACTGGTGACATTCCCTCTGGTGCATAGCTTCCGAAAAAGATTACACCCGCAATAAAATGCCAGAAATAGCGGGCAAAGCTGCCTGCAAAAATGGCCAATACAATCCAGCCCATTGCCTTTTTCTTGTTTCCATTGCGCAATTGTTTTTGGATTGGAAGATAAAACAAACCAGCACATCCTATAAAAGCAAAGGCAACAAAGTATTCAATAAAAGCTTGCAGCGGTGTAGCAATCCATGCATCTCCCATCGCGATCTGCAGGATTCCCCATAATAAGCCTGCAATAAAGCTTGCTTTGAAACCCCATCTGAATGCCAGTATAAAAATAGGAATCATGGCAGCAGAGATAGATATCGATGGCGAAAGTTTAATAGATGGCAGGAAATCCAGAATAATCGCAAATGCTGCGAAAAATGATGCTTCTATCATGGCTGCCAAACTTAATTTTTTCATAAAAAAATCCCCCTTCAAAAGTATGATGATACCCCAAGGGAGAATAAGCAGGCAGAATGATCCCCTCTGCCTTTTATTCCACATTCCTGCGCTAGCATTATCTAACAGGTTCAAAGGGTCAGAACAGCAAATGTTCACTCTCAGCAAAATGCTCCCCTTGTGGCAACGTTATCAAATTATTCCATTTTATTATATATTGTTTTCTAATCTATGAAAAGTGTTATTTACCTTCTTCAAATAGCTTTTGCTCATCCCATTTGCCATATCGATAATAAATAAAAGCAATCACACTGCTGATGGCAAAGCTGACACCCATGCCGGCAGCGATCCCTTTCTCCCCCATGAACTTTGAAAAGAGATAGGTCAAAGGATAGCGCAGAACCCAGAAAGAAATGATGTTGAGCACCAGCACCTGAAACATTGCTCCAGAAGCCCTTACAATCCCATTCAGGATAAAATTAATGCCAAGCAATGGATAAAAAAACGCAATCATTTTTAGATATTCGGTTCCGTATTCCAGCGCTTCTTTGTCCTGGATAAACAGGTTGACTCCATATTCAGCCAACAATACTGTCAGCAATGCGATGATAAGCATAAATGCAAGATTATAAATCACTCCGTAAAGAGCAATTTTATGAACCCGATTCCATTCATTACCGCCAATATTCTGCCCTGCCATACTGTTCACAGCTGTCCCCAAAGCCATAGCAGGGAGCATTATGATGCTGTCAATCCGCTGTGCTGCACCAAATCCGGCAACCACGTCTCCCCCAAACGATGTGACAACACTCATAATGGCCATGACCCCAGCTGAAATAACGGTCATTTGCAGACCAGATGGAATGCCCAGTTTGAAAATTAAAGAAGCCTCTTCCTTCTGCGGCCATGAAGGCATGGTGAATGGAGCCAGATTTTTGCGGAGAATAAGAGCCGTTCCGGCCAGGAATGCAATTCCCTGTGAAACGATTGTCGCGTAGGCTGCTCCTTCAATTCCAAGGTTGAATGTCCAGATGAAAAGCGGGTCCAAAATCGCATTAAGAATCACCGCAATCAACACAAAAATTAAGGGAGTTTTACTGTCTCCCAGAGCACGAAGCACAGTGCCGATAAAATTATAGCCAAATAAAAACAGAATGCCGAGAAAATTAATTTGCAGATAAGATGCAGCGTCTGAAATCATTCCCATGGGGGTTCCCATGAAAGCCAATATTTTTTCGGAAAATAAAAATCCTGCCAAGCCGAGTCCAATGGATAAGACTGTTAAAATCACGACGAAGGCATTTAAATATCTCTTAAGCCCCTTTTCATTGTCTCCTCCCTTTTGCTGAGACAAAATGGTCAAAGCAGCATTGTTAATCCCGATAATAAATGAAAGCACAGTAAATATAACAGTCCCTGAAACCGCAATGGCCCCCAAAGCATTCGCCCCAAGCAAATTTCCAACCCACAGGCTATCAATAAACTGATAGGACACCTGCAGCAAATTTGTCAGCATGATGGGAGCCGAAAAAATAAGGAGCTGTTTAAATATATTCCCTTTTGTAAAATCCTGCTGATTCATTCCAACACCTTTTTCTTATTATAAATTAATAAGTACTATTATTAATGATTTTCCTTTTAATTTCCAATCATATGAATCTAGGAGGCGATTTCCATTTAAAATGACATAATAATGTTAGAGGTTGATGCAATTCGGCGTCTGGAAGAAGCGGATAGATGTAGGAAAGGCGCATAAAGGGGCTTGATAGCATTTCCGAATTTCGAGGAGGGAATTTAGTGTTGGGAATCTTTAATTCAGCATAGGGACTGATCATAAAAAATAGAGTTTGACGCGGGTACATACTTGGAATGTAGTTCATCTAATTGTGTACATCCCTTTGTCACACATCTTTCACAAATATGCATCCTCGTAAGCCTGTTATAGGACACTTGTGCGGCAAAATATTATTTTTCCATAATTTACAACGTTTAAAAAGCGTAAAAGCCTATAAATAACTTTTCTTTTTCCTTATAATGAGAATATGTTCAATAAGGAGGGAATTAGTTGAAATCACGTTTACAGAAACCTTCAACGATTGTTTTGCTTTTATTGGTGGTCACGGTGATTTTGGCAGCGGTTATTTGGACCGTACAAGCAGGAAATAAGGATGTGACAGTCCCGTTTTCTTCTGTGGAAAAGCTTATTGCCTCCCAGGATGGAAAGACTGTTGCAATACAGGAATATAAAAACGGCAAGCTACTAATTACTGCCCCTGATGGAGAGTATATTTCACATGTGCCTCCTAACAGCGAAATGGTTGATAAATTAGTAGAAGCCTATAATATACAATATACTTTCGCAACAACAGGCCCGTATACGCCTTGGATTCTTGGCGGAGTGGTCTTATTATTCATAGCCATCGGAATTTACCTATTTAAATCAGGAAAAGGCGGAATGGGCGCTACAAATACTATGAAGCAAAGTGTTTCAAAGCCAAAGCCCCTTCCTTCCATTTCACTTGAAGATGTAGGCGGCATCCAGGAAGAAATGAAAGAGGAAATCATGCAGACTCTTTCTATTTTAAAAGAGCCTGAACGTTCGCTGAAAATGGGGATTAAACCACCAAAGGGCATTCTTTTATACGGACCTCCGGGAACAGGGAAAACTTTGCTGGCACAGGCAATTGCCAAGGAACTTGGCGCAACGTTCTTCTCAACCAGCGGTTCCGGCTTTAATGAATTATTTGTCGGTGTTGGAGCTTCTCGTGTAAGAAACCTTTTTCAAAATGCCAGAAAGTATGCACCTGCTGTTGTCTTTATCGATGAAGTAGATGCACTTGCGGGCCGCAGAAAGCAGCATGGCGGAGAAGAAAGCGAAAAAACATTGACCGAACTTCTTGTCCAGCTTGATGGCGGACATTCCAATGACGGGATTTTGTTCATTGCAGCAACAAACCGAAAAGATATGCTGGACGAAGCATTCCTTCGCCCTGGACGTATTGATTTCTCCTTTAATGTCCCGCTTCCTGATACAAAGGGCCGAAGAGAGATTATCAATATCCATACGAGAAATAGATTGCTGGCTGAAGATGTCATGACGACTCTTGGTGATTTAGCTGAAAGCACTTCAGGCTTCTCGGGAGCTGATCTACATTCTCTTTTTGAAACTGCAAGTCGAAGAGCGGTACGAAATGGCCAGGAAATTATCTCAAAAGAAGATTTGGATTATGCTCTTGACCGCACGATTCTTGGTACCACTACCCGTGCCCTGCAGGATGCAGGAACTAAGCAGCGTGTGGCGATCCATGAAGCTGGCCACGCATTGGTTGCAGCTTTGACAAAGCCGGGTTCTGTTCGTAAAGCAACCATTATCCCACGTGGTGAAGCGCTTGGATATGTAGCTCCTATTCAAAAGGAACTTCATCTTTCCACAACGAGCGAGCTGCTCGATCAAGTAGCCATGATTCTTGCAGGCGGTGTAGCCGAAAGATTAATTCTCGGTGAGCACAGCATCGGAGTCAGCGGCGACGTTAAGCAAGCTAAGCATATTATCGAGCAAATGGTCGATACAGGCCTGCTGGATAACGGCTTCGAGCTTACTTTTAATAAAGGACAAAAAGAAGCCAAGATGCAGGATCTATTCCAAAAAGCCTTGGAAAGATGCGAATTGCTAATTGCAAACCATCAGCCACAGTTTGAAAATCTTGTAGAAGCTCTTCTTGAAAAAGAGACCTTGGAAGGTACAGAGGTTCAGGAGATTGTGGGAGAATTGAATGTTGATATGGTTGTAGCTTAAAAGTGAAGCCGGCCCTGAATGGGGGCCGGCTTTGTTATTATTAAGGGATACATGTTTCGCGGCATTATTCTTTGTTCATTTAAAGTTTTTAAATCGAGTGGTTTTTCACATCAATGTTACCTCTTTCTTTGAAGGATGGTATCAAAATTAGGGAGAATATCGACGAAAATGCCTGGTCTCCCTTGGATATGGTAGTTAATGAATGGGAATAACGACGAAAATGCCTGCTCTCTCTTGAAAATGGTTGTTAATCAGTGGGATTAACGTCCAAATTGCCTGCTCTCCCTTGGAAATGGTAGTTAATGAGTGTGATTAACGACGAAATTGCTTGTTCTCTCTTGGATATGGTAGTTAATCAGTGGAATTAACGACGATGTTCTCTCTTTCTTTGTGATATTGTACTTAATCAGTAACGTTAACAACGATGATGTCATCTTCCCCTAGGGATGGTAGTTAATCATCATCTTTTACAATTAGTTATTCGAACCAGTATTCTCTTCCTCAGCTTCTGTTCTGCTATCGGCAGGTAATCCGTGTTTTGGCCGGTATTTCTCTGCAATTGGCCGATAAATCCGCGGTTTTGGCCGGTATTTCTCTATAATTGGCCGGTAATCCTGCTAGTTTGACCGGTATTTGTATCTTCTCCGCCAATGAATAGCTTTTTTAGCATAAAAATTAAAGCCCCAGCCGGAAATTTGCTTAGGATGGGGCTTTATTAGCTTACTCGATTGTTATTTTAGCAGAATTGTAGTTGTTTCCTTTTTCAAACGGGTTGTAATTTTTTTCGATGTTGCCGGCTGCGTCTACTGAGAACCAGTTGATGGTTGTTGTTTTTTCGATTTTAAGCATTTCTGCAGGCTCACGGGTTCCGCTTAGCTGCAGTTTATTGGATTCAAAAGTTGGCTTGGTTCCATCCAGTGTGTAGTAGATGCTGGCTGGTTCGCTTGTTTGGAACTCAACATCTACTGGCCCATTAAAAGTTCCTTTGTCAGGTACAGCCTTTGTAGACGGAGGCTGCTTATCCTTGGATTGTTTATAGGCAACCTCAATCAATCCGATAAGGCCATTGGCAAATTCCATTGCTTCTTCATGGCCTTCTTCAAATTCTGGCTGGAACCCAACAGATCTCCAGCGATTTGCTTCTTCATCCCATAAATCGGCGCCAACTTCAAAGTTCCAAGCGTAGATACCTTTTTCATACCATAAATAATCAGCTGAATTGCCTGCTGCCGAGTATAATACATCAGGAATTGGGCCTGTACGGCTTGGTAAAATAACAGTGCCGCGATGATCTTGGATTTCATTTAAAATATGATCAGATGCTGCCCAATAGAAGGATTCTTCCCCTGCAGTCGGTCTAGGGAGTGTCGTGCGGTTAGCATCATAGGCGCCTGGAGACCACATGAAATAACCGCCGTAGCTATGGATGTTCATCGCAAATTTGATATTCGGGTTTTGATCTGCCAGCCAAACTAGATTTTGTGCCTCTGGTTCTGATGTTTCTTCAGGCCCGGCAAAAGTGGTGCTCGAACAGTTCGTAGTACTAGCTCCAATAAATCCATCAAAAGCGGAACCGACTGAATGGTTACGGTTCAAGTCTACTCCCCAGCTATTTCGGCGCCCCGGATCAGATGCAGTTGGTCCGCAATGGTTGGTCATGTTTTTCCGCTGCATATTGTAATCATAGAAACTGTAATGTGCTCCATCCGGATTCATAGATGGAACCAGGAAAATGTCCAGGTTATCTACTAATTTTTTTGTTTCTCCATCATGAGCATAGTTACGCAGCAAACGTTCTGCTGTTTCAATCGTAACCAGCGGTGTCACCCATTCACGAGCATGCTCTTGTGCATAGCCAAGCACACCTGGCTTTGAACCGTCACGATGCTTTCCAATTCGAATGGCTTTAACAGTGAATGGATCTCTTGAGATTTTTTCCGGAGCATTAAGGTTATCCGTTAATTGGGACTCTTCAGGAACAACAATCCCTGATCCACTATCCCCTCTGTATGTACTGGCAGTGACCAGATTGCTTGCTTGGGAATTAATTGCTGCTGCGACTTCCCTGGCAGCGCTTACAGAATTCCCCTTTGAATCTGTAGCTAAATCCACGATAATCCGTTTTTCTTCAACCAATACATTAAGAGGAGAATTGCTGTCCCCTGTATTCCTGAATTCTACAGAAATATCATTTCCGCCCTCATGTCCCCACGCTTTTGATGTCACTACCACGCTGTTATCCGTCATACTGCCAAGGACCGCCTGTGCATTCCTGCGGTAACCATTTGTTTTATTTGGCATTTCAATAATTTCAACCAAATCAGGGAATTCCGCTGCCAATTTTTCAGCCCTTTCATAAAGTTCAGTAGGATCCATATAATGGTCTACAAAGTCTTTTACATAATGCTTTTTCGGGTTTCCAGGCTTATCATCGCCAAGCCATTCTGTTACCGACTGGCTTGCTGTACCGCCCAGATTGCTTTCAATTTTTACTTGATCCGGTATTTGATCAATAGGCAAAAGCAAATAGTGGTATAAATACTCTCCCATATCTACCTTCCTGCCAAGTGCAGCTGATTTCTCTGCGCCATCCTCTGCCCAGAACGCAGTCAAAGCGGTGCTTGATGTTTCTCCAGCACTAGACTTCGCTTCAATGTATAAAAACGTGCCAGATTGATTTGTGAAATGGTTGGCTCTCAAAATAGTAATCTGATCTTCGGCGGCAGTGATTGAATTCTCCTGCTGCTGTGCCTGTCTGCGTTCCTCTGTTCTTTCCTTCCATTGTTTTTCATTGATTAAAGTATCTTTCACTTTAATTCCATGGGTTTTTAAAAGAGCGATTTCTGTCGGCGTTACAACAGCATCAGCCTCAATAACACCATCATGTTCGTGGATCCGGTGAGTCAAATCAATGCCCAATTCTTGCACTTTTTCCATTGCCTGCTTATTTGGCACCTCAAGCTGGACGACAGATACAGGTTCTTCAACTGGCAAAGGCTGCCCATCCTGTTGAACAGCAGCGGTTGGTGTGCTAAAAGATGGGTATACGGTTGAGAAGCCCAGCCCTGAAATTGCTGTCAAGACGACTAGACCGCTCTTCCACTTTTTATTCTTTGACAAAAAACATACACCTCCTATTTTTTTGTTAAACAAGCCCATTATATGATTTACTATAAAAATAAATTGTCATATTTAGACAGATAACGAGAAAACAAGCTAATATTCCTAACCTTGATAAAATAGATTGAATTTCATAGTGGATTATAGATTAATGATCCTGTGTCAAAATTCTTAATAAGGCTGCCATTTGCTGGAAAATGAAGAAGAAACAGACCTTAATGCTCAATTTCACGAGCGGTATTCACCGTTGTTTAATGGAGAAGTCTGTCGAAGCACGAGAAAAATGTTTTTTTTTAGTTGAGTTATTTATAAATATATTATGTAAACTAAAATGATTAAAAAGTAAATTATAGTCATAAGATTGCCTATTTATAAAGGATTCTCTCCCTTATTTGTTTAATTAATTAATAGACAAAAAGGTGTGGAGGCATGGTTCTTTTGAATGATTTTGCAGCTGACTTGATTTTACATTTTTTGATCATGATGATAATACCTTTTACAAATAACCTCCTCTCTCATCAAAAAGCAGGTATGAAGTCACCATCATTCCTTATGATTGCGCTTATTTTCTCCCTTTTCTTGACTATGGCTTTTCCTGTAACAATTGCTGGGGATCAGTCTTTCGATTTGAAATTTATACCCGTATTTGTGGCTTATTTCTATATCCATCCTGCTGCGGGGATTATTACTATCATTGCATTAATCGGTTTTAAAGCCATTTTTTCAGCGGGATCCCTCTTGATCATGACCATAAATTATTCGGTTATCGCTGTTCTCTTTTACCTTGCGTCGAAATATTATCAGAAATGCTCTTTCAGGCAAAAGCTTTGTCTTGCAGCGGTATTTTATGTACCGATTACCATTACTCGTTATCTAATTTTTATTCAGGAGGGGCTTTACGGCGATGCTATATACCTTATCTTGTTCTCGATCGTTTCGATTGTGACCATTTCCATGATTATTTATTTAATTGAAATCGATCGATTACAGGCCGCCATGATGGAAAAGCTGAAGAGTGCGGATAAATTAAATGCCATAAGCCAGCTGGCAGCATCTGTTGCCCACGAAATCAGAAATCCTATGACCACGGTAAGAGGATTTCTGCAAATACTAAAAGATGACCAGAATCTCACTTCAGATCAGAGTACCTTTATTTCAGTATCATTGGACGAACTAGACCGGACCAACCACATTATCAATGATTTTCTTTCACTTGCTCGTCCGGATAGCTCTATTTCCGGAAAGGTCGTTCTTTCGGCTACGCTTTTTGAAGTGGCGGATTTTATGAGGCCGTATGCACTAATGGCTAAGGTCGAAATTAAAACAAAGATTTCAGATGGCATTTTTATTAACGGGAATAGGAATGAACTCAAGCAGCTTTTTATTAATCTAATAAAAAATAGTATTGAAGCGATGCCTGATGGAGGAATTTTAGAGGTTTCCGCATTTGAAAAAGGAAGCACTGCATATATTCAAATAAAAGATGAGGGAATTGGCCTTTCGCAAAAGCAATTGTCAATGCTTGGCCAGCCATACTATTCAACGAAAACAAAAGGTACCGGACTCGGTCTGATGATCTCTTTTGATATAATTAAGCGCATGAAGGGCGAGTATATTATTGATAGCTTAGAGAATGATGGGACGACCTTTACAATCATATTCCCATTGTTTAAATTATCTGATGAACGGATAAAAGTTTCACTCGATAAAGCAAACTCTGCCGGCCGACATCAACCGACTTAGATATCACTCTTTGAGCAAAAACAAATGAAATTTCTGCACTGATGTCAAAAATTGCGCTTTCCCGAGAAATGAAATATTTGAGTAATCGTTTTTATATGGAACCAATGGAATATATTGTTCCAGGCATAGCGGTTGTTCTCTGAAGGTCTATAAAAAGGAAAAGGGCAAAGAAAAAAGCCTTCAGTGAAGGCTTTTTTTAGTTTAAACTTTTTCCTATCCCCTGCCTGATGCACGGCCTTTGATAAAGTTTACGACAATAATGATGGCTGCAATCACTAGCAGTAGATGGATGATGCCGCCTGCTACTTCAAATATTAATCCGAGTATCCATAATACAAGCAAAATACCTGCAATCGTCCAAAGCATCCTAACCTCTCCTTCCATTTTTGTTTATATTGCTTACATACCCTGCATAAAAGCCGGACAAACTTCCGCGTCACTTTTAAAAAAAGGATAAAAATAACATTGCTTCAATTAAAATAGAATTGATGACAATGTTATTTTCACATGTGAAGATCTTATTTATACAGAGAGAATCTCGTTTTCCAGGGCTTTTGCTGCGTTTGCAATTTCCTCGTTTTCTTTTAGCAAAGCGAAAAGCCCTTTTAGCACCACTTTCTCGGGACGGGATCTTTTTGTTTCTTCGGAAATGCGGTTGGCAATTTCTTTTAAGCTGGATGATTGATGAAGATCCATGTTGTTTAGTTTGTTGTAAAGTGTTTTCCAGGCCTGCTCCCTTTTTTCAAAAGAAACGAAGGCCCCCTCCCTATCCATATCGACGATAAAGTCCTGCATCATTTCATCATTAAGGATAGGTTGGCCATTCCCATTTAGAAAGTCATTTGCCATAACATCCAGCTGCCTAACGATGTGTTTGCCAATAGCAGCAGGTTTTGCTTCTGCCTGCCCTGTCACCATGAGCATCATATAGGTACGATAGATGGATTGCGTCATGAACAGCAGATCCCATTTATAAGTAGTTATTTCTTCTCCGTAAAGTTCTAGCAAGCTATTCTGCAGCCAAGAAAATAAGCGGCCTCTCATCCTGTGTTCCATGGCAGAAATCTTTTTGTTATTCGTCCCGGTTTCGCCACGCATATGCATTTTCATATAAGCTTTATAATCGAGAATTCCCTCAAACTGAACCTCAAATTGTTTCTCAAGCTTTTCCCTCGGCGGCAGATCCCCGTCAAGACCTATGATGAAAACACGCTCGAACACAAGCTGCTGATAATGTTCATAAATCGAAATGATCAGATCTTCTTTTGATGTAAAAAAAGAATACAATGAGCCCTTGGAAATCCCCACTCCCTCGGCAATCTCCTGCATGGATGTATGGCTGTATCCTTTCTCGGCAAAAAGCTCAACTGCCGTTTCTAAAATGGCTTCTCTTTTATTCATAAAAGCACCTCGGACATTAATTGGTTTTGTATCTAATCTTAGCACATTCATTGTTGACTCCATCTGCAAAAACATGCAAAATGACTATTGAGTCAATTATATTTCCTTGTTATATAGAGGTTTGAAACTATTTTATTCATCATTTGACCCGCGAGTCAATACCCTGAGGAGGAACATGTATGCTTGGATGGATACTAAAGCGATCCCAAATTTTTATTATCTTGTTTTTACTATTTGTTATTATTGGCGTGTTTACGTTCATGCAGCTTCCGCAAAGGGAAATTCCTGAAACCACTGTCAATATCGGCACAGTCAATACTGTCTATCCCGGTGCTGCTGTTGATAGTGTAGAACGAAATATAACAAACCCCTTAGAATCAAAATTGCTGTCTATTGATGGAATTGAAGACATCAGTTCTTCTTCGGCCGCTGGCTTCTCGGCTATAATCGTAACCGTATCCGACGGAGAAGACAAAAAAGAAGTTTTCAGCAATGTCCGCCAGGCAGTATCGGATACAGCTTCCGGATTTCCTGAAGAAGCATTTGAACCCGAAATTAATGAGTCAACGATTAAAATGCCAATCGTCTCTTATCATTTGACTAGTAATGGTATGGAGAATCTTCTTCCATTAAAAAAAGAATTAACTCGCTGGAAAGAGGAAGTTGAATCCTTAAGAGGAGTATCGGGAGTAACAATTAAAGGTCTCCCGGAAGAAGAATTAGCGATCCAGCTGGATCCTGAGCTATTAAAAGAAAAAGGCATTATCCTTCCTGATGTGATCGAGGCAATTAACGAGGAATATTACCCAACTCCCATTGGGAAGCAGGAAATAAATCAAGAAGTTGTGCAATTGACTGTCGATCATTTTACTTCTGAAGAGCAAATTGAGGATTTATTTGTAGGAAAGTCTCCTCAAGGGGAATCAGTCCTGTTGGGAGATGTGGGAAAGGCTGGAATTGTTCATCAGGAACAAGAAGATATCGTAACACTAGATGGAAAGCCCTCTATTTCGTTTACCGCATTTGTGGAAGAAGGCCAGGATATCCCGTCTGTTGATGAAAGAGTAAGTGAAAAAGTGAAGGAGCTCAGTACAGGGTTGCCTGACAATGTAACACTTGAGAATTACTACTCTCAGGCTAATTTGGTAACAGATATTTTTGACGGATTATTCCTATCTCTCGCCATTTCAGTAATTGCGGTTATTTTAACTACTGCGCTTGGTTTAACGGCATCTGGCGCTTTTGTCGTGGCGCTTGCCATTCCAATCTCTGTCTTAATGGGGCTGATTCCCCTGCCGTTTTCGGATGTAGATTTAAATCAAATATCAGTCATTGGTGCAATCATCGCATTAGGCATTCTGGTTGATGATTCGATTGTTGTTAATGATAATATACAAAGACGCTACAAGCTGGGTGATAATGCCCTTGCCGGCGCTGTAAACGGGACAAAAGAAATATGGGTCTCCATTGTCACCTCTTCACTGGCGATCGTTTTTACATTTCTTCCGCTCGTCTTTTTATCTGGGGGCAATGGAGCATTTATCCGTGCATTGCCGACAGTCCTGATTACGACTATTTTGGCATCAACATTCGTTGCGCTGATTTTTGTGCCGATGATGCGTTTTATGATTTATCGAAAAACTAGTAAAAAGGTTTCAGATGCACCTGGTTTATTGGGCAAACCATTGAATAAAACAGCTGATTTCTATGCTGATAAAATTTTAAAGCCTTTTTCAAAAAAACCAAAACTTGTTTCTATCCTTGGATTGATTTTTACAACAGTAATTTTGGGATTGGTTGTATTAACACCGTTTGAATTTTTCCCGGCTGCTGACCGCGAAGAAGTAACGATTGATGTTTCCCTGCCGATCGGAACGATTCTTGAGGAAACAGCAAATGAGCTAGAAAAGATTGAAGAAATGCTTTTAAGTGATGAGGGTGTAACGGAAACGAGCATATTTGCCGGATCCGGGCTGCCTAATCTGTTTAATAGTTCACTCAAGGTAACTGGTCCTCATACAGGACAAATCGTGGCTCGAGTAGATCGGGAAAGCCAGACAGCGCAGGGGTTGATTGATGACTGGTCTTCCGTGCTTCGGGATAAATATCCTGATGCTGAAATTTTTATGGAAACCATCCAGCAGGGGCCTCCTGCCGGCGCACCAGTAACGGTAATGATTAAAGGACCGGAAATCGGGAAGCTTTTGGAGCTTCGGGATAGCCTGACAGTAGATATGAAAAAAGCAGGAGCCGATTTTGTTGTCGATAATATCGGTAATCCTGAGCCTACCTTAAAGTATGTACCGAACCGGGAGCTTTTAGAGAATTATGGAATCACGGTTAACCAGATTAGTGAGCAAATTCGTCTTGCATCCGAAGGGATTTCTCTTAAACCTTTTGACAATGGAGTTACCAAAATGGATATGCGTATCCTTCTAGGTGAAAAAGATGAAGCTCTTGATCTTTCCGAGCTTGAAATTGCGGTTGGCAGTGCCCGGGGAGGTCCTCCAACTCTTGTGTCTATTGACACTCTTGTAGATGAAGAAAGAACCGAAGAAATTCAGCGGATCCCTCACCTTAATGGAGATCGTGCTATTACGATCAGAGCTTTCCCGAAGGATAAAGAGAATTTCAAGGAAAATGTCCAGAAAGTCGTTGAAGGTGAACGGGAAGAGCTGAATGATAATGATTATAGCATTTCAATAGGCGGAGAAAACCAGGCGCAAAATGATTTTTTTGCTGAGATTACCGTTTTATTTATCATTGTCATCTTTCTCGTATACTTGCTGATTGCCTTCCAGTTTAACTCACTGGGACTTCCATTCCTCGTCTTGGTTGCTGTTTATCTGGCGATTGCAGGTGCAATCCTCGGACTATTTGTCACACAAACGCCCATCAGCTTCCTTGCCGTTATGGGGATGGTTTCATTGACCGGAATTGTAGTTAGAAACTCTGTCGTGCTGATTGAATTTATGGAACAAGGTCTAAGAAATGGAATGGCTATAAAAGAAGCAGTTGTAGAAGCAGGCCGTACAAGAATCCGCCCCATCCTGCTAACAGCACTCACTTCCATTGTAGCATTAATCCCTGTAGCAGTAAGCGGCGATGCCTTATTTACGCCTCTTGCCATCACGATCATCTCAGGCATCCTGTTCTCGGTTATTCTAACCCTGATCATCGTGCCGATGATGTATCTGGCATTCAAAAAGGTACCAGGTACCTATACCGCACTAGACCAGTAAGCTGCAAAAACCTTCCTGCCAATATGGTGAAAGGTTTTTCGCATCCTTTTACTTTGATTGCATATACTATATTCACGGCCGTCCACCTCTTCTAACTTCGCTTCGTTGCGGGACTAACCAGACCGGAATGTGGGCGGCCCCCTTTCAGTACCAGGTACCTATACCACCACTAGACCAGTTTCATTACACACCATAAAGGCTGCAAACCTCTTCGGGTTTGCAGCTTTATTTTTTAAGGTCCTTCGTCAATTAGTTCGTATCCGGGAATTAGTTCTGACAGCGGGACTATATTTTTTTTGTATATAGACAGGGATATATTCCTTCAAAACGGATACCATTTTGGGAACTGTGTGGCCGTATGTATAAAAGCACTCAAAAAGAAGAAAACCCGCACATAATGTATGTAACGGGTTCATGGAAGAAGTTATACTCCCCGCTTATTGCCCCAAATATATGTGTGGAGCTGCGGCAGGACTTTTATATCCTTCAAATCAGGGTCAACCATCGTTTTCTCGATGAGCCAATTATATTTGCCAAGAAGTCTTTGAATGAGATCCTGGTCATCAGCAGTAGCCGTATCATCATTACCCACCTGCAAATAAAATGGGATGCCAGGATAGCGCTTATAGACCATTTTTGCATACTCATAGTCATCATCATTAAAGATAACAATCTTTAATGAGACGTGTTTATTTCTATCGCCTCTTTTTTGGAGTTTTCCGAGGATCAAATCAAGCATTTCAAAATCCGTTTTCATTCCTGAGCTTGGAGGCTTAGGTGAAATGGTCAGTTCATCAATTTCATAAAACCAGTCCTGCCAGCGGCTTCCCTGGGTTTCAAGGCATACTTGGATCCTTTCTGCTTTCAGTAAAGAAATGAACTCATCGAGGTTTTTCAATAGAGCTGGATTGCCACCGGAGATGGTAACAAAGGAAAAACCCTCGCCCCCGAGTTCTTTTAACTCCTTCCAAATCTCATCGGGTTCCATTTGGCGGATGCTGTCTTTTGCGCTGCCATCCCAGGTAAAAGCGGAATCGCACCAGCTGCAGGAATAATCACAGCCTGCTGTACGGACAAACATCGTTTTCTGGCCGATAACCATTCCTTCACCCTGGATGGTCGGCCCGAAAATCTCAAGAACAGGGATTTTACTCAACCTCCATCCACTCCCTTCTTGCTTCAGCATAGCTGGTAGGAGTTTCATAAAGGCGGACAAATTCCACCCGTGCCCCAATATATTGATCCTTCCGGTTTTGAAGGGATTCCGCCATTTTTTCATAAATCCAGACAACCATGTTCTCAGCTGTCGTATTCATAGGCGGAAGTGTTTCATTTAAATATTTATGGTCAAGGAAAATCTCAATTTCTTTTTTCCAGATTTCTTTAATATCGCCAAAGTCAATCATAAGGCCTCTGTCATCAACAAATCCGCTGATGCCAAAAATGACTTTGTAAGTGTGCCCATGCAGGTTTTTGCATTTGCCTTCATAGCAATGAAGGTGATGGGCCGAATCAAAGGTGAATTCCTTGCTGACAAGAACGCGTTTTTGATGATATTTTAGCTGATCTCGTTTAATATCCTTGTCAATCTTTTGAAGTTTATCAACAATCCTGAATCCGTACATGGCTTACAGCTCTCCTTTCTCTTGGAGGTATTCTTCAAGCCCTTTTTGCCTTAAATGGCATGCCGGACACTCGCCGCAGCCATCAGAAGGAATTCCGTTGTAGCAAGTGAGCGTTTTTTCTCGTACATAGTCAAGCGCATTCAGTTCATCTGCCAGCTTCCATGTTTCCGCTTTATTCAGCCACATTAGTGGCGTATGAATGACAAACTGCTGGTCCATTGAAAGGTTAAGAGTTACATTTAGTGATTTTATAAAAACGTCCCTGCAATCCGGGTATCCGCTAAAGTCTGTTTCGCAAACACCAGTAATGATGTGCTTCGCATTGATCTGGCTGGCAAGGACACCAGTAAAGGATAGGAATAGCAGGTTCCTCCCAGGTACAAATGTGGATGGCAGCTCTCCTTCTTCTCCATCCTTCACTTCGATTTCGTCACGAGTAAGGGCATTTGGAGCGAGCTGATTTAATAAAGACATATCAAGAATATGATGCTTGACGCCCAATTCTTTTGCAATTTCTTGTGCACATTCAATCTCAAGCTTATGGCGCTGATTATAATTAAAAGTCACTGCTTCTACTTCTGCAAATCGTTCTTTTGCCCAAAATAAGCATGTGGTGCTATCCTGGCCGCCGCTGAAAACAACGAGCGCTTTATCATTTTTCATAAAAATTCTCCTTTAAATAGAAAAACAGGACTACTAAGAAAGCAGGCCTGTTTTCCTTAGTTTTTTAAAGAGGGTAGCTAGAACCTCTACCGTAAACATACGGATTTCTTTTTAGCTATCACTTTATCTTATCATATTTTCAGCTTTTTTACAGGTACATTTTGTTTTGAGGAAGATGTTTTATTTTTCAAAATCGTGGAAAAGGGAATAATGCAAGGCCAAAAACCAGAAGGAGGGACTGAAGCCATGATCAGGTTTACAGCGACTTCACGGTATTCGTTTGGCATTGCAAAGAAAGGAATCTTTGCTCGTAGGTCAGCGGGGATGCAAGTGCAGGATAGGCCCACACTAATCCGCTTTGGCCTGATGCAATAGGATTCCTGTAAACCCTTATGGGGACTGAAAAAAGGTGCGAACCAATCGGTTTGCACCTTTTTTCATGATTAATTTTCGGCATCCGCTTCTAGAAGGTCCCAGGCAGTTATGATCCCTTTTGGCTTTTCAGTCGGCATTCCCTTTTCAGTAACAATAATGCCTTCCAGTTTTTCACTTTTGGACCGGTACTCTTCAAATAAATCCTCTAAATCAAATATGGACGTATCTTTGCTGACAAACGTTATTTGATGCTTCGATTTTTTATTAAAAAGCTCTTTTATTTGCACTTTTTTTAGCTGGATTGTTTCTTCTGTAAAATGCTCGGCCATCCATTTCACGATATCTGCTGAAGTCAGCAGCCACGAGTACTCTTCCTTTCTATTATAAATAGGAAACTGGGAGTGTGAAAACTTATTGATAATGGCCAATACATCTGACAGCTTTCCATCCTCATAAAAATAAAAAACTGGTGTCGCGGCAATCGAGAGTGCGGATTTCGGCTTTTCAAAATGCTCAGCAATCCTTTCGATTCTTTCAACTGTCTCCAAATGAGGTTCGGCAATGTAATAGTCGAGTTCGATTTTCTCATGCACAATTGCATTTCTTAGTTTGGCAAACTGATATAAATCATCCTCATATAATCGGATGAGTGAATGATTTTTTTGGATTTCAATCAATTTATAAAATTTATCTGTTCTAGCTTTTTTAGCAGATTGTTTTAAGGCTTTATGAATACGGTTAAAAGCCGCTTCGAATCTTTCTGATAGGTTAATTTCTGTGTTTGCACCCACGAGTATCTCTCCCTAATTCATAGTGTTCCTTCTTTATTCCCATTTGTAGAGGTTTTGTAAACTATGAAGAGATCGCGTGAATATTTATACACTTAAAATGGTCCTGTTGAGTTTGGGAAAATTAATAACTTTCCTTTTAAAAGTGCGTGAATCCAATAAAATAGAAATGTTTATTAAGGTAAATATCAAAAACTTTGTTTTACTCACTTATGAATAAATATTGGAACAAGAATTTGCACAAAAAGAATTTTCAGTTTATTATAGTATGATATATTCAGTTTATTCAAAGTTGCTGCATAGCTGGAAAACACTGGACCTTACACCTTTTTCAAAACCTATCGAAATCAATTTTCATAGGTGTTGGTGAATAGAGTAAGATTCCTAATTGCATTTAGGAGCAAAACCTAATTACTTTTTCTAGAATAATATTTTCAAAAGAAAGCAGGTGAAAAGATGGAATATAATTTACACCCTTTGGGAGATAATGCTGTCCTAATTGAACTGGGAAACGAAATTAGCCAAGAAGCCCACGAAAAGGTTCAGGCCTTAACAGCAGTTCTTGAAAAGCAGCCGCCGGATTGGATGACTGAATACATCCCTGCTTATACGACTGTTTGCATTTTTTATGATCCTCTGTTCATTTATCAGCTTTCAAATGAGAAGCTTCCATATGACCACGTTTGTTCTCTTATTCAACCGCTTATGGAGGGTTTAGAAGCAAGCAAAGCTGCAGATGCAAGGGTGGTTGAAATTCCGGTTTGCTATGGCGGTGACTTTGGTCCGGATCTGGAGTATGTTGCAAAGCATAATGGAATTACACCAGAGGAGGTCATTAACATTCATTCTTCGGGCGACTATCTTGTTTATATGATCGGGTTTGCTCCAGGCTTCCCTTTTATTGGAGGCATGTCCGAGAAAATCGCTGCTCCCCGAAGGGAATCTCCCCGTTTGAAAATTCCAGAAAGAACGGTTGGCATCGCAGGCATGCAGACTGGAATCTATCCGATCGAAACACCTGGCGGCTGGCAGCTGATTGGGCGAACTCCTGTGAAATTGTTTCGCCCGCATGATGATTCCCCTACCTTGTTAAAAGCCGGGGATAAGATTAAATTCAAACCGATTAGTCTGAAAGAATACGAGAATTGGAAGGAGACGGAGTAATGCTTAAAATTAAAAAACCGGGTCTCCTTTCAAATATACAGGATATGGGGAGAACCGGTTTCCAAAAATTTGGCGTGATTGCTAGCGGAGCGATGGACCCATTTGCACACCGAATGGCTAATTTACTGACAGGTAATGCTGAAAATGAACCCACTCTGGAAATAACCATGCTTGGGCCCACAATTATTTTTGAAGAAGATGCCCTTATCTCTATTTGCGGCGGGGATCTATCTCCAGCTATAAATGGCGTACCTGTTCGCTCCTGGAGATCTATTTTTGTGAAAAAAGGCAGCGAACTAAAATTCGGCTATACCCGGAGCGGCTGCCGGGCCTATTTGGGTGTTGCCGGAGGCTTCCCTGTACCCGAAGTAATGAAAAGCAAAGCCACTTATTTGCGTGCTGGCATTGGCGGTTATGAAGGAAGGGCTTTAAAAGCTGGTGACCTGCTTGTTTTGGGGACACCATCAGACCAATCAGATAAAATGACGGAATATTTAGCACGTCAGTTACAAAGCCAGTCTTTTTTAGAAAGTGATTGGTCCATAACAGCCGAGCTCATTCCGAATACTGAATCCAATCCGTTCATCCGATTCACAAAGGGCCGGCAATTTGAGCTTTTTTCAAAAGAGAGCCGGCAAAAACTGATCGGTGACGCCTTTGAAGTAACTGCACAGTCAGATCGAATGGGTTACAGGCTGAAGGGCCCTGCCCTTTCATTATCTGAGCCCACGGAATTGATTTCCGAGGCAGTCAATTTTGGTTCAATACAGGTTCCGCCTGATGGGAATCCGATCGTTTTGCTTGCAGACAGGCAAACAACCGGAGGCTATCCAAAAATCGGCCAAGTGGCTTTTGTCGACCTCCCTCTGCTTGCACAGGCCAAGCCCGGTGATAAGCTGAGATTTGTGGAAATATCGCATGAAAAGGCTCAGCGCCTATACCTCGAGAGGGAATGGAAATTGAAAGAATTGAAACAAGGAATCTATTTAAAAACCAGATAGGAGGAAAATGAGATGCATATTGTTGATATTAATTGTGATATGGGTGAAAGTTTTGGAGCGTATAAAATGGGACGGGATGAGGAGATCCTGGAATATATTACTTCTGCCAATATTGCGTGCGGCTATCATGCAGGCGACCCTGCCACGATGCGCAAAACGGTAAAGATGGCATTGGATAAAAACGTCGGAATCGGCGTACACCCTGGCTTGCAGGATCTTTCCGGATTCGGACGGCGCGAAATCAGCATTACATCCCAGGAAGCCTATGACCTGGTAGTCTACCAAATCGGGGCTTTATATGGTTTTGTTAAATCCGAAGGCGGTAAGCTTCAGCATGTAAAGCCTCATGGAGCCCTATTCAATATGGCTTCCAAAAGCGGTCCTCTTTCTGAGGCAATTGCCGAAGCGGTATATAAAGTGGATCCTGAATTGATTCTATTTGGTCTTGCTGGCAGTGAGCTTGTGAAAGCCGGGAAAAAAATCGGCCTCCGTTCTGCCCATGAAGTGTTCTCAGACCGTACCTACCAGGAAGATGGCTCGCTAACTTCCAGAAGAGAAAGCAATGCCCTCATCACAGACCATACAGCTGCAGTTAAACAAGTGATCCGGATGGTAAAGGAAGGAAAAGTAACTGCTATTCAAGGTACGGAAGTTTCCATCGAAGCCAATACGATATGCATTCACGGCGACGGTGAAAGCGCACTTGAATTTGCCAAATATATTCCAACTGCTCTGAGGGATGCAGGGATTAAGGTAGCTAAAATTAGTGATTTTTTGAAATGAAAGAGGCCTTTATGGGAAGTTGATGATAGTTTGGCCTGAGTGATGAAATATGGCTAAAGCTTATGATAAAAAACGAAATAGTTGACGATATAGCTAAAGTTGATTGATATTTTTTGCAAAGTTGACGATAAACATAAATCTCACTTCCTTGGATCGCTTTTTTAGAAACAAAAAGCGGCATAAGAGCCCTGTTTCTTAAATTTTTCTCGAAACACTTTAAAATTAAACAAAACAGGGGGAAACTGAATGAAAAAGCAAACGAATGCGAGCTTATTGCTGGGGGCCGCGTTCCTAATGGCGACATCTGCCATAGGACCAGGATTCCTCACACAAACAACTGTATTTACTGAAACACTTTTAGCCAGCTTTGGCTTTGTTATTTTAATATCAATTATTATTGATATTGGTGCACAAATGAATATTTGGCGAATTATTGCTGTTTCCGAGAAACGGGCACAGGATATTGCTAACGATCTCCTTCCTGGTCTTGGTTATTTCCTCGCTGTCCTTATTGTCATGGGCGGTCTGGCTTTTAATATTGGGAACATCGCCGGAGCCGGCCTGGGTACCAATGTAATTTTTGGCATCTCCCCTGAAATGGGTGCTTTGCTAAGCGGAATCCTGGCCATAGGGATTTTTATTGTAAAAGAAGCTGGAAGGCTGATGGACCGCTTTACACAGATTTTAGGATTTGTGATGATTGGCCTTACCATTTATGTCATGTTTACTGCACAGCCTCCAGTTGGCGAAGCTGTTGTTAAAACATTCGCCCCGGATAAAATTGATATTCTTGCCATTATTACTTTGGTTGGCGGAACAGTTGGCGGATATATTACATTCGCTGGCGGCCATCGCTTGATTGACGCAGGGGTTAAAGGAAAAGAAGCTCTTCCTGAAGTTACAAAAAGCTCCATCAGTGCGATTGGTATTGCATCTATCATGCGTATATTCCTCTTCCTTGCTGCATTGGGGGTTGTATCTCAAGGATTGGCGCTCGATCCATCCAACCCTCCTGCTTCCGTATTCCAATTGGCAGCAGGCAATATCGGCTATAAAATTTTCGGGGTTGTTATGTGGGCTGCCGCTGTAACCTCTGTAGTCGGCGCAGCTTATACATCTGTTTCCTTTATTCGTACCTTCAGCCCGGTCCTGGAAAAATATCACAAATGGCTGATTGTAAGTTTTATTGCCATATCCACACTTGTTTTTGTCATCATCGGAAAACCTGTTAAGATTTTAGTTTTAGTTGGTTCATTAAATGGTTTAATTTTGCCGATTGCATTAGGTGTCATGCTGGTTGCTGCCTATAAAACCAAAATTGTCGGTGACTATAAGCATCCGCTTTGGATGACGATTTTTGGCGTGATAATTGTTGCTGCCATGTCTTACATGGGTGTTTATTCATTAATAAATGGTATTCCACAATTATTTAAATAAGGCTGAAAGGAGAATTTCTCATGAGCGACCCTTCTCTTTGGAGTCCTGCAGAAGCACGTAAGGTAATCCGCGGCCAAGGCTGGGACAAGCCTACATCTGGAATGGCAAATGGCTATATTCAGGCGAATTTGGCCATCCTTCCAAAAGAAATGGCATTCGAGTTTTTGCTCTTTTGCCAAAGAAATCCGAAATCTTGTCCAATCATTGATGTCACCGAACCTGGTTCTCCTGTTCCGCAGCTCTCTGCTCCTGATGCTGACATAAGAACTGATATTCCTAAATATAGGATTTACCGGAACGGCGAGCTGGCTGAAGAGCTGACAGATATAAGCTCTTATTGGAATGAAGACATGGTAGGATTTCTGCTGGGCTGCAGTTTTACGTTTGAAGAGGCATTGATTAAAAATAATATCCCTATTAGGCATATACAGGAAAACCGAAATGTGCCGATGTATAAAACGAATATTGATTGTGTAAAAGCAGGCCGGTTTGAAGGTCCAATGGTTGTCAGCATGCGGCCTATGCAGGAAAAAGATGCAATCAGAGCGGTGCAGGTGACAAGCCGCTTCCCTTCTGTCCATGGCGCTCCAGTCCATATTGGGAATCCGGAAGCCATTGGGATTAAAAGTATCAATCAGCCAGATTTTGGCGACTCTGTCACAATTAAAGATGGGGAAGTTCCGGTCTTTTGGGCCTGCGGTGTCACCCCTCAGGCAGTTGCCATGCATGTAAAGCCAGAAATCATGATTACACATGCACCGGGCCATATGTTTATCACAGATTTGAAAAATGAAGATTTAGCTGTTTTTTAAGAAGAAGGCGTCCAGATAACTGGGCGCTTTTTTATGTTATGGCTGTTTTCGTATAGTTTGTTTTGAAGGCAAATGTATTTTAACCAACTGAGTTGATTGTAGCGGATGGCACTTGACTCCTCGAAAATGCATCCGCATTTTCTTACGACGAGGTGTTAATTCAGGGATGTTTAGACAATATCCTGCGGGAAGAGAGGGAAGTGCGAGACCCCACAGGCGAAGCCGAGGAGGCTCGCAACCCTCCCAACGGAAAGCAAGTGCCCCGTGCTGAAATCAACGGGCAGACTTCATAAACAAAAACAACATTCTATGAGAAAAGAGCCTAAGTTTTTTACAAAATGGTAATAATCACCTATTTCGCCTGGTTCCTTTTTCTTAAAATAAACAATCTGCCCTTATGCCTTTTGAATCGTTTTTATAAAATACAGTATTTTCAATTAACTTTATTCCTTTTATCTATTAAACTCTTTATTAAGCAATACGAAAATTTCGCACTACATAATAATTATTCACTTAGGAGGATGGAAGAATGAAAAAAGTAACTAAAGCAGTAATTCCTGCAGCTCTAGCACTGTCAATGATTGCTTCGTCAACAGCTCTTGCAGATCCACAGTCAAAGCCAAATGGGCCGTACATTGAGAATGAACAGAATATTTCTTTATCCAGCTATATGTCAAATGAAGAGCTATATAAGACCCTTCAAAAGCTGGAAGCTTCTTCTAATGGAAAAATGAAGCTTGAAATTGCCGGTTATTCAAACCAGTCTCCTGATGGATACCAAACTGAAGAAGATAAAGGCGAGCCTCTTTACGTTGTAAAATTCGGAGATGCAGATCCTAATAAAAAAAGTGTGCTGATCACAACACAAATCCACGGAAACGAGCAAATCGGCACAGAAGCGGCTATTGATATCATCCAAAAGTTATCGACAAATTCCAAAGAAGTAAATGAAATGCTGGACAAGGTTTCTATCTGGATTATGCCGCGCATTAATCCTGAAGGTGCAGACAACCAGTACGAAGATAAATGGTATCCGACAAGGTATACTCACCAAACGTGGCTGCCGGAGAACATTGACCTACCTGAAGGTACAAAAGCTCCATGGTATTATAACAGTGACGGTAGTGAAAGAGCTCAGAATAATAATGGACGAGTAGTATATGGAATTCCTGGATACGACCAGAATCGTGACTATAACCCGAACCTGGATTTCAGAGTGGAAGACCAGGATAAAGATGAAGTGGAAGCTTTCCTAAATGATAGAGCTACCAATAACAGTAACTTCGGCGGATTCTACGTAACAGCAGAAGCCAGAACGGTTACGAGTGTTTTCCAGGAGCTGCAGCCGGATGTCTATGTAGATGTTCATCACCGCGGTTTCAATACCGTTTCTGACGAAGATAACCGCTCTGTTCCGATGCAGCTTGCAGCTGTTGTGGCAGACCCATATACCGATCCATTTACAGGACAGCAATACGAGGTAGATGAAGACGTTCTTACATTAGGCAAGCAGGTGAATGCCCTTGCTGCTCAAACATTGCAGAGAGGCTTCTCCCACTTTGGTGCAGTTCAGAAATACCCTGATGTAAACCTTCCGGGTACTGCGCTTGGTGCCTTTGCCTTGAACGATGCTGCGATTATGCTGATGGAAATTAAAGGGCAAAGCCAGACTTTAGGACAGAAACAAGCTGGCATGCTGAAAGAAACTGTTAAGGCACCGCTCTACGATTTATTCAATGCACTTGCAGATGGATCCATCAAGGAAGTAGATCCAGCGGTTTATGATGCTATACCGGAATCGGCAAACAGAATTACAGACCCATCTACAAGAGATACCGAGAAGGATTTTTAAATCTAAGAACCCCTCCCTTCAACGGGCGGGGTTCTATTTTTTATCTTTCAAAAAATCCAAAGTCTCTTTATGGTCTTTTCTCATAATTTGTTCAATTAGCGGATCTGTCGGGATAGCAGGCCTGCTTTTCTTATTGATTGTACGATAAACGGGCCTAATCGAGGATAAGCTGCTTTTAACTTTCCAGCTGCCTTCCTGTTGGACAATTTTTAAATCAATGAGTCCCAGATGGTTGCCCCAATACCCGGCCTGTACTGCAGCAGTTCCATTTATGGTCCCCGCATTCAAATCAATCCCTGGCAGCTTCTGCAGTTCATCCCTTACAGGAAAGACAGAATGGCTATGGCCAAATAGAATGGCATCAATGCCTTTTACCTTGCTTAGAGCATAGACAGAGTTGCCTTTTTTCTCATCCAATCCTTTATCTGATTGCAGTCCAGTGTGGGCAAGAGCCACAATGATATCTGCACCCTTATTCTTCATGATCGGGATGAAATGTTCAGCAGTTTCCTTAATATTTTTCACCTTCAGATTGCCTCGAAAATACTCTTTATTCCATTCAGCGACAATAGGAGTGATAAAGCCAATTACGCCAATGTTAAGCTTATGCTTCTCCCCTGCTGTATCTGTCACCTCTTTTTCGAGAATCGTATAGGGATTAAAATAATTAAGATCATCATTTTCAAAATGGTTTCGGTCTTCTACATATATATTGGCATTTATATAAGGAAAATTTGCTCCCCTTAAACTTTCTTCCATAAAATCAATTCCATAGTTAAATTCATGGTTCCCCACTGTAGCCGCATCGTATAACAATGTGTTCATGGCTTTAAAAACCGGATGGACATTTGCCAGATCCAACGGATGGCTCCTATAGGCATATTCATCAAGTGCGTTGCCTTCCAAGATGTCTCCATTATCAAAAAGAAGGGAGTTTGGCACTTCCTCCCTGGCTTGTTTGATCAAGTTCGCCGTTCTGGATAGTCCAAACTCTACCGTCTTTTTTCTATTTTCGTAATTATATCCAATCATGTTCCCATGCAGATCAGTCGTTTCCATAAGGCGCAATTGAATGGTTGGAGGCCCGGATACTTGTGCTAGTGTTTGATTCCAGACCATCAGCAGGGTCATGAACGACAGTGTTAATATTAAAGCTTTTTTCATTCCCTTTTTCATTCCATCCCCCCCAGATGATTAATGGACTAGTTTTTTTATTTTCTCTTGATATTAGAAAATTAATCAGGGATTGGGAACTTCAGAAAAAAGAATAAAAAAGGAAACTTTTGAACCATTTTTATGGCCAGGCAAAAAGGTTATTTTATTCTGGACGATTTGATTTTTTACTTTAAAGGCCTTTTGGCTGCAATAATTTCCTGTCTTTTTCACTTTCATCTTCTTGATACAATGGCTTACTCTGGTTTTATTTTTTTGTTCTTACCTTTTTGCTATCTCCCAGGTAGATGCGTGGAATATTAATGTGATCTCCGATTCAAAGCTTAACTTGATGACTCATTTGAAAGAGGAAGAACGGCAAATTATCAATCCTTTTATTGACGGTACTTTTCCCTATTTTTCTCAATGGTGGCTGACTACGGTGTACTTGTTTATTAATTAGTTTTTGTACAAAGTTTTCATCATTACTTTTTCCCAACTCTTCCAGCTCAGCATATTTTTTAAATTAATTCTGGTTCGTACACCTTTTCCAACAGGATATCTTAAAGTTGGATTTTCCTCCAAAGCAATGCTGGCCGCCTTTTTTGCTACTATGATTGGATCTTCATAGAAAGGCTCGCTTTTATCAAGATAATCTTGAATTTTTCTCATATAAGCATAATATGGCGAGTCTTTTTTCATTGATTGCTCCGTTACTTTTTTTCCTGTTGTCCAAATGCCTGTTCTAAAAGAGCCTGGTTCAATTAGAGCGATATTTACGCCAAAAGGCTTCATTTCAAGCCTTAAAGATTCGCTCCAGCCTTCGATCGCATACTTTGAGGCAGCATATGGAGATAAACCGGGAAATCCTGCTCTTCCGCTAATGGAACTTATATTGATGATCGTCCCTTTTCTTTGTTTACGCATAAACGGAAGAACCGCCTGTGTAACTGCTATTGTTCCAAAAACATTCGTTTCGAATTGGCTTCTGTATTCATCAAGCGGAATCTCCTCTACAAAGCCTGCACCGGCATAGCCTGCGTTATTAATAAGGACATCCACTGATGGGAGATTGTTTAGTAAAGCTTTTAGATCCTCTATCGATTCTGCTAAGGTAACATCCAATTTATGGATGGAGATTTGTCCCTGTACTCTTTCCATATTTGCTTTTTCCATTAATAAATTTCTTTTTTCCATGTTCCTCATTGTCGCAATGACATGAAAGTTATTTTTAGCTAATTCAATGGCCATTAAGATTCCAAAACCACTGGAACAGCCGGTTATAACTGCATATTTCTTATTCAAACCCATCATCCTTTGTCCATGTGCTGAAGTTTTTATTTTAATACTGCAATTAATTATATAATTAAAATAGAAAGTATTATAAAATAATAAATAAAATGAAATTTTAAGAGGATGAACAAGTTGGCACACATATTATTTAGCATATTGTTCCTAGTATCTGGTTTGTCTTCATCTTTGCAGCAAACAACGGAATTGAACAAGTGGATTGATTTCGATAGACAGTTCAATGGGGATTCCATCGTAATTGATGCAGCTGTTGTAAAAAATGCTGCATCGAAAAATGCTTCCGTGGCTGCTTTTATGAAACTTGCCGCGAAAGTTTTTACTCTTAATGATATGAAACGCAACAAGCTTGAATTTGCTGGTTTTGTTCTTGTCCCTCAAAGCCATATTTACATGACTCCTCATAAGTTTCAGAGCAACTATCTCCACATAGGCAGAGGGATTTCTATATGAAAAAGAAGAGAAGTGTGGAGGAATGAGAATGGAAAGCTTGAAATCATTTATTAACAATAATGGATTAAAACGTTTTATTATTTTCGGGATTATTGTTTTGGCGCTCTATTTGCTAAGAAGCATGATCAACTTAATCCTGATTACCTTTATTTTTTCATTCTTGATGGACAGGCTTGTGAAGCTGGTTTTATCAAGATTTAAACTAAATAGGAAGCTAACGGTAGTAAGTCTATACCTAGCGATTATTGGCATGCTGTCAATAGGGATTACAAAATACCTGCCCCTTATAGTATCGGAAATATCACAGCTTTTTACGCAGGTTGAAAGCTTTTACACGCAGAAGCATGACAATATTGTTATCACCTATATGGTTCAAATGCTCGAAACAAATGAGATTTCGAAATATCTGGAGCAAGGGTTTGCGTTTTTGCTGCAATACTTTTCAGATGTTAGCCATATTGCCGTCCAGGTTATGCTCTCCTTGATCCTGAGTTTGTTCTTCCTTCTTGAAAAACCTAAGCTTGTTGAGTTTACTATGAAATTTAAATATAGCAAAATTGCAGACTTCTATAATGAAATCGAATACTTTGGCAAAAAATTCGTGCAAACGTTTGGAAAGGTTATAGAGGCGCAGTTTGTCATTGCGCTTGTCAATTGCACCTTAACGACACTTGCACTATGGATTATGGGTTTTCCTCATCTTATGGGGCTATCCATTCTCATATTTCTGCTAGGTCTCATTCCTGTAGCCGGTGTGATTATTTCCCTTATTCCGCTTAGTACAATCGCCTATTCACTTGGTGGTTTCATCCAAGTATTTTATATACTCATCGTTATAATGGTCATTCATGCGATTGAAGCGTATATCCTAAATCCTAAGCTAATGTCGTCAAAAACAGATTTGCCTGTATTTTATACTTTTATCGTCCTTATTTTCTCGGAACATTTCTTCGGCGTTTGGGGACTGATTGTCGGCATTCCAGTGTTCGTCTTTCTTCTTGATGTGCTTGGTGTTAAAAACAATCCACCGAAAACACCTGTAAAAGCAGCCTGATCTAGTTAAAAAACACACAGTTACAGATGAAGCTGTGTGTTTTTTTTCTGATCTTTTTTCAATGCTGCTCTTTTATTATCCGGCTTCTTAAGCCAATGCCTTAACCCTTTACCCGCATGCGGCTCATCATTATATCTCGGGATAACGTGAAGATGGCTGTGGAGGATGGTTTGGTTAGATGCCTGACCAACATTCCAGCCAAGAGTGTAGCCGTCGGGTGAGAATTTTTTATCAATATATTTCTTTGCTTTCTGCAATAATTCATTTGTATCGTTCCACTCTTCAGCAGTTAAGTGAAAGGCATCTTTATGGTGGGCTTTCGGGACAATGACTCCGCTTCCCTCTAATACATCCTGCTCCGTATTATGCTGAAGGAAGTAGCATGTTTTGTTCTCAAAAATAATATGCTGATCTGGATCTCTATGCGGATAGCAAAATGGACAATTTTCCAAATTGGTCATCTAAACATTTCCTTTCTGATTAAGATGGTTGTTCAACAAAGCTTCCATTGCGTTTTTATGTATGTTTTTATCGAAAGAAGAGTTATCAACTATGGATTTTCTTATAGATAACTCATTAAGTATGTCCAATTCTAGTTCTCTTCTCGCTTTCAGTACTTTTATAGTGCCTTCAACTCCTGCTAAATGATTCAACTTGCCATGGCCTTGAATTGTATAATAGTTGATAAAACCTTCCGACCAGCTTTGCGGCCGTTCTTTGATGGTTTTTTTGAAGGAATAATCCAGGTCCCTTTGGTTGATATAAATTAAAATCGGGTTAAGCTCTCTTATTGATTTTTCGAGTGCCAAAACATAATTTTTAACCATTTCATTTGACGCACCGTATTTAACCATCCCAACCGTAACCGGATTTTGGATAAAACAGCACTCAAAAATATAGACCATATCTTCCTTCTTGGCACGCTCTCCAAACCGTTTCCAATTCTCCTTAATAAGCTTAATGTTCAAATCCAATGGAAGCTCATAGACGTCATGTTTAAGGACTCTTTCAAAAAATCCATCCGGAGTGCTTCTTCCTAACTTTTGATATGGCAAGAAATACCCGACATCCTTTTGAAATCCTTTTTCATTAAGAAGTGCTTTTATGGATGGAAAATCTGCTAACAGGCTATTCCACTCTCCTTTTGAAAAAAAAGCGACCCCATCATAATCGGCAGGGTGGTCGAGATTGCCCTCTAAAAATAGATTTGTTTCAATCCCTTTTTGTTTCAAAATTTCAGCTGCCATACCGGCGGTTGTCGATTTACCAGAGCCGGGAAGCCCTTCAATTAAAATTAATTTTGTATTCATAGATCACCTTCAAAATGTTCTAAATTCTTCCTATATTGTAATACATAAATAAAAAAACAAACAGCACTGAAAGGCTGTTTGTCCATTAAAAAATCATCCATTCATTTATTTATCTTACTGCACTGCCAAGGTTAACGATTACTTTGTATTTCTTTAATTAGGACAGATAGTGCATCTCCCATTGGGGAGGTTTGCATTTTACGGATGATGTTTTCCCGGTTTTTTTCGAGATTTTCCAGTGATTGAATAAGACTGTTTTTAGTTAATTTCTCTTCGTCCAATGTCAATGAGTATCCTTTTTTTGTGAAATCTTCCGCATTTAAAATCTGATCGCCTCTGCTTTGCTTTTTTGTCAGAGGTACAATAAGCATGGGGATTTTCATAGCCAGAAATTCAAAAATGGCATTTGACCCTCCCCGTGTTACGATTGTGTCGGTAGCTGCCAGGATATCAGGCAGCTCTTCGTTTACATACTCGAATTGCCGATAGCTTGTGGTGTTATCTAAACTGTCATCTTTTTGCCCTTTTCCGCATAGGTGGACGACTTGGTATTTGGCGGTGAGCTCCTGAAGTGAAGCCCTTACTGTTTCATTTATTTTTTTAGCTCCAAGGCTTCCTCCCATTACCGTCAAAATTGGCCGTTCGTTTGTAAAACCAAGATACTTTCTTCCTCTCTCCTTATCACCAGAAAAAATCTCTTTCCTGATAGGAGATCCGATTACGACCGTTTTATTAGCTGGAAAATGCTTTGCGGCCTCTTCAAAGGAGGTGAAGATTTTTGTGGCAAAACGCTGGGAAATTTTATTGGCCAACCCTGGAGTCAAATCGCTTTCATGAATATAAATAGGGATTCTTAATGATCTGGCGGCAATGACCACAGGCACAGAAACAAAGCCTCCTTTTGAAAAAACGAGCATTGGGTTTAGCTTTTTCAGTAAGCTTCTTGCTTCTATAATCCCTTTTAAAACACGAAAAATATCCTTCACATTTTCTGCATCAATATATCTTCGAAGTTTTCCGCTGCTTATCCCGCAATAAGGCAGCCCCATTTTTGTAATCAACTCTTTTTCAATGCCTTTTTTCGAGCCTATATAATGGACCTTCCATTCATCTTTGGATAGTTCATTTATTATGGCGATATTTGGGGTCACATGACCCGCAGAACCGCCGCCAGTAAAAACGATTGATTGTTTGTTCATTTTATACCTGCCTATAGAGATTTAATATTACTATTATAATTTATACTGAGTTTCAAGAGAAGGTAAAAACTGGGTTCATGTTGAATGAATAGGTAACTGTTTTGAAGGAGTGAACCTTTTGAAAAAATGGATCTTCTCGATTATCGTTTTGTTTGCAGCCTTAGCAGGATCGTTATTTTACTCAAAAATTTTTTACCCCGACCTTCCGATCGAATCAATTACGAAGCGTGAAGCAGCAGAGAAAGGAGAAAAAAGCATCAGCAAAATTACGAAGCTTGCAGAGGAAAACAACACAGTTTGGTATGTGGCACAAATGGAACAGGGAAAAGCGTATGACCTAATAAAAGAAAAAATGGAGGCAAGCGGCTGGAGCTTTATTGAACAAAACGGAGCTGGTTTCTTCTTTGAAAAAGGCGGAGAGACACTTATTGTAAACAGCCAAATGTGGACTGGCAAATATGTTATATTCAGTGTGCCAAATGAAAGAGGCCGATAATAATACCGGCCCCTTTTTTAGGAAATCAGCTTCAATCCGATAGCAGACCCAAGCACTAATGCAATAAAGAAAATTCTTTTGGAATCCTTCGGCTCTCCGTAAAAAATCATGCCAAGGATGGCCCCTCCAGAAGCACCAATGCCTGTCCAAACAGCATAGGCAGTTCCCATTGGCAGTTCTTTCATGGCAAAAGCGAGGAAAAGAAAGCTGGCGCCAAATCCGCCAAGAAGCAGGAACAGAGATTGCCAATTTCGATTCCTATGCCAGCTGTTGATCATGGTTACACCTGCCATTTCAAATAAACCCGCAAGGACAAGATAAAACCAACTCATGATGTTTCAGCCCCTTCCGATTCTTCTTCACCTGTTGCCAGCTTTAATCCAAGTACACCAATCAATAATATGAGTACAAGAATCATTTTGAATAATTTCAAAGGCTCACCGAAAAAAATAATTTCGGCTAGAACAGTACCCGCTGTACCTAATCCAACAAAAACAGCATAAACAGTACCTACCGGCAGCACCTTTCCTGCCATAATCATTAAATAAAAACTTACCGCAATACTAAATATCGTGCCTGTCCATGTTAAAGGATCATCCGCATGCTTTAAACCGATGACCCAAAACACTTCAAAGAATGCGGCGATAAAGACTTTTAACCAATGCATTTTAGCCGCTCCCTTCCAACCTATTATCCCTCAAAACAAAAAGCCCGGAAGATATCTGTTAAACAGTATCTCCCAGGCTTTTATCCTTCCGTGGCACAGCTTCACAGCTGCGAGTTTTCTCTCGGACCAGGCCAGCAGCTGCTGCGGAACCCTAGAAAACCTTTTTATTAAATTTGCTAGTATTATAACAAAAATCAAATGTCTTCTCAAGAAACTATGCGGTTACTTCATTTGAATCTGATGCTCCTGACTCTTCTCCTTTTTCAATGATGACAGCACATGCTGCATCTCCAGTAATGTTAACAGCAGTTCTGCACATATCTAGAAGGCGGTCGACTCCTAATACAAGAGCAATCGCTTCAACAGGAAGTCCAACAGATGTAAGGACCATGGAAAGCATGATTAACCCAACGCCAGGAACACCCGCAGTTCCAATACTTGCCAGCGTAGCTGTTAAAATGACTGTGAGCAATTGCCCTAACCCTAATTCTACGCCGTATACCTGGGCAATGAAAATGGTTGCGACTCCTTGCATGATTGCTGTTCCATCCATATTAATCGTTGCACCGAGAGGCTGAACAAAGCTGCTGACGGTTTTTGAAACGCCGAGGTTATTTTGAGCTGTTTTCATGGAAATGGGCAGCGTGGCTGAGCTGCTCGAAGTACTAAAAGCTACAACCATTGCCGGAGAGAATTCTTTTATGAAATGGATAGGATTCATTTTTCCAAGGAAGGATATCGCAGAACCATATGTGATAACTAAATGAAGCAATAGCACAAAAAGGACGGCAAACATATATTTGCCCATTGCCATAATCGCATCCATACCCTGTCCGCCAATGGCAACAGCAATCAAGCCAAAAGCGCCATACGGGGCAAATTTCATAATAGCCTGGACAAGATACATTAATACCTCATTCGCTTGTTCAATAAGACGGAGTACACCTGATACTTTGTCCCCTAGTCTGGATAGTCCGTACCCGATAAAAATGGAGAAAGCAATAATTTGAAGCATGGATTCCTGCACCATGGCACCAAACGGATTTGCAGGAATTATATTAACGAGCGTTTCAATAACAGGCGGAGTTTCCTTTCCCTCGAAATTTGCGCCATCAAGCTGGAAATCGCCCGCTCCCGGCTGGAACAACATCCCGGCTCCCAAAGCTAAAATGATGGCAATTGCCGTTGTAATAAGAAAGAATAAGATCGTTTTTCCGCCAATCCGGCTAAGCTTTTTCGGATCGCTAATACCGGCAGTTCCCAAAATCAAGGATACAATGACAATTGGAACGACAAGCATTTTAATCAGGTTGACGAAAATTTTCCCTAATGGTACCAGTACATACGTGGAAGCAGCATCATACCACCCTGGCAGTGCCAAGTTCAAAATTAAGCCAACCACAATACCCATGCCCATCCCTATGAGAATCTTCTTGGTTAAAGACATAATCAACCTCCCTTTAAAAAAGTGTAGGAAAGCGCTTACATTAAAATAGTTATTCAATACTTGATTAGATTATGCAGTTTATTAAACTGGGAAGCTTGGAAAATAAAACCCGTGCAGCATTTTGTCTGCACGGGTTAATAATTATTACGGGTTAATTGTGAAAAACATAAAAATCATCATTCCTAAAATAAGAGCCCCGTTTCCTGCATTCCCCAGTATTTGTTTCCAGAATATCTGTCCGTCTCTTTCTTCCTTATAAAATTCGATTATATTCTCTCTAATTTCTATGTAATGATAAATACGCCACCATTTTTTAAAGCTTAATCTATAAGTATGCATTTCCTTTTCTTCACCGCGCCAGCTAACTTTTAAGGCAGCATCTTCCTCAGTAAGCTTAAAAACATACTCTTTATCATTCAGCATTTCTTCTTCTTCATAATGAATCGAAAAGAGGTCCAATTCACGGCGAATTCTTTTCACCAGTGTCTCCCTGGACGTCTCATGGATGATAAAAACCTGCCCTTTTATGGAAATTTGAATGAAAATGTATATGATAGCTGAAAGCACAATTATAAGGAAAAATATCGCAGGGTTTAATGAAAAAATTTTAAACCCTAAAAAAGGCTGGGCGAGCCCGGCCATAAAGAGAATAAGCGGAATCACCCATGATTCTGACATAATTCCCCTTTGGTGCTGAACTCTAAATCCATCGTACATAGCCCCTAAAAATATAAAAATACCGGAAATCATAAATAAATAATAGAATAGCAATTCATCTTCCATCCAAAAACTCCTTGCCAGTTTTCTTCCTTTTATCTTAACATATCCTTTGGAATAGTTTGTAAATAATTTGGAAATTGAAAAAGCCTGCATTTCGCAGGCCGCCTCTAATTCTATTAATCTGTTAATGATGATTTTTTCAAAAAGATGTCCAAAATAAAATTGCCAAATGGTATAAACGCCACAGCTACTGCACTGGCAGCCCATTTTAGTGACCATCTGATTTTGAAAGTCGTGTAGGCAATCACCAAAAGATAAGTGATGAACAGGAACCCGTGCAAAGAGCCGACAACTCTGACAGCCTCCGGAATACCTGCAGCATATTTAAGCGGCATGGCTATAAATAAGAGGAGCAGCAAAGATCCTCCTTCAAGAAAGCCCATGAATCTGAATTTTCCGATCGGTGTTTTTAGCATAAAAGCGACCTCAACCTTCATTTCTTTTTATCCCTACCCGTGTATTATAGCATTGTATTTAAAGCGGATACCAGAGCAGAATTATTTTAAGAAATATCATTAGTCAGGATGTACTCTTCGTGCCAGGTACAAGCTTCAAAACTTGCTGGCGTATATTTATGCTCCAAACTTTTAGCCGCTATATATTGTATTGACGGGGGGTATGGACTTCTTCTAATATGGTCTTTAATGCAATCCATTGCTTGTTTGAAGTCCATGTCCGGGCATAGCCCAAAATAATAGTGGACGATTTCATTTTTAATCCTAAAGCCTGGATATACCCTTTCTATAAGAACAAAAAGCTTCAGCATTTCTGTTTTGTTCATCTTACCATCCCTTTTTGAAATAGTAATAAAAGTATTGCCGTATTTTCAAAAATAAAAACCCCTGCTTTTATGCGGGGGTTTTGCATCTTAAATATCTAGTTCAAGCGCAATCGGACAATGGTCGCTGCCCATTATATCACAGTGGATTTGAGCATCATTAATTTTCTCTTGGAGTCTCTCGGAAACAATAAAATAATCGATCCGCCATCCGATATTCCGTTCGCGCACCTTCGCCATGTATGACCACCAGGTATAAGCGCCCTCTGCCTCCGGATACTTGTAACGGAATGAATCAACAAAACCTGAATGAAGCAAACCTGTCATTTTCCCTCGTTCTTCATCTGTAAAACCTGAATTGCCTCGATTAGACTTTGCATTTTTTAAATCTATATCCTGATGGGCAACATTTAAATCTCCACAGAGAATGACAGGTCTGACCTGATCAAGCTCAAGAAGATATTCACGGATCCGTTCTTCCCACTCAAGACGGTAAGAAAGCCGGGCCAAATCCCGCTGAGAGTTAGGTGTATACACATTCACAAGATAAAACTCTTCATACTCAAGAGTTAGAATTCTGCCTTCCGGCTCTGCTTCACTATCGCCTAAGCCATACCGGACCGAAAGCGGTTCTTTTTTTGTAAAGACGGCTGTACCCGAATATCCCTTCTTAATCGCATAATTCCAATACTGATGGTAACCTTCGAGAATGAGGTCAATCTGACCCTCCTGCAATTTGGATTCCTGGATACAAAAAATATCTGCATCCACATCATTAAAGTAATCTATAAAGCCTTTTTTCACGCAGGCTCTAATTCCATTTACATTCCAGGAAACAAGTTTCATTATATTAAATCTCCTTACGTTGAAAATCTACCAGACTATCAGATTACCATGGATAAAGCTCCACTGCACACATAAAGCATCGTTGCCCGCACCATGGCCGGCAAAACCGGTACCATTAAAAACATAAAAAATAGGCACTTCTATGAAGCAGTACCTATTTCTTAAAAATCATGGTTCCGGCATTCACCTGCACCAATTTGATGTTTTCCCCCGGATGAATTCCTTCGTACAAAGAGGCCGTCAGCTTAACGGATTGTCCATTTTCCATACGAATCCAGTATTCCTGGTGCACATCATAATTGCTCAAGTAATTATCGATTGAAGCTTGGAGATATTTTTCTTCCACTTTCCCTTCAATTTCTGTAATTTTTGTTTCCGCAGCAACCAGACCGGTGAAAAAGCCATAATACACAATAAGCAATAAAATTGATCCTTGGATATAGAGACCGACTAGCATCCATTTTGTCAAAATCCATCCCTCTATTTCTATTGTTTGTTAAAAAGCTACCCTCAATAGAATGGGTTAAACGGGATGGCGTCAAACGTTTTAAATCGAAAATTATGGAAGATTTTGAGCTCTTGAGTAAATTTGCAAAAATTAGAAAATGCCCAACTCAATGGGCATTTTTTTGCTTATTTCCTTCAATATGAACCGATTTATAAAGCATTCGTGCAGATGCTTCCGGTGAATCGGCTTGGCTAATTGCAGTGATGACCGAAACACCGTCTGCCCCCGCACCGATAATTGGAGCTGCATTTTCTGCTGTAATGCCGCCTATTCCAACAAGCGGAATATTAATATTCGCGTTTTTCAATTCTCTAATAAAACTCAGACCCTGAACGGCTTTCGCGTCTTTCTTTGTGGAGGTCGGATAGATCGGGCCGACTCCAAGATAGTCTGCTCCATCAGCGATTGCTTTCTTTGCTTCACCCAAATTATGGGCAGACACACCAAGAATTTTATTGCCTATTTTTTTTCGAACCACACTAGCCGGTTCGTCTTCCTGGCCGATATGGACGCCATCTGCATTTATTTCAAGTGCAAGCTCAATATCATCGTTTACAATAAAAGGAATATGGTTTTCCCGGCAGATCGATTGCAGTCTTTTTGCCAGTTGAAGCTTGTCTTCGCCTTGAAAACACCCTTTTCCTTTTTCGCGGAATTGGAAGAGACTAATACCGCCCTTAATTGCAGATCGCAGAACCTCTTCCGGAGTATCCGAGCAGTTTGCACTGCCCATAATAAAATAGAGTCTTAGTAATTCTTTCATTTCTGCCGGTTTAACTGCCATGAACAAGAGTCTCCTTTTTCCGCCGGTTATAGGCCCAATGATTCGTAGGTCCATGCCCGCTGCCCAGCTGAAGGTCATCTTCAATAGCAGCCTGGATAAACTTCTTGGCGCACTCCACAGCATTTAAAACAGTCAATCCTTCCGCAAGTCCTGCAGTTATTGCTGCCGAAAAAGTGCAGCCGGTTCCATGTGTATTAACTGTTTGTATTCTCTTACTCCTAAACTCAAAAAAGTGCTGTCCATCAAATAAAAGGTCGGTTGCATCGTTTTCGGCGTCGTCATGGCCCCCTTTTATCAGAACATTTCTAGCGCCGATAACATGCAGCTTCCTTGCTGCATCTTTTTTATCCTGATCTGTTTTAATCGTAAGCCCTGTTAGCACCTCTGCCTCCGGGATATTTGGCGTGATGACCTTCGAAAGAGGGATCAGGTATTCCTTCATGGCAGATATGGCCTCTTTCTGGAGCAGGCTTGCTCCGCCTTTTGCGATCATCACTGGATCAATCACAACATTTCTCCATTTATACCGGGCAATCTCACGGGATACTCCCTCTATGATTTCTGCGTTAAAAAGCATTCCCGTTTTGACTGCGTCTGGTTCAAGATCTTCTCCGATAGAAGTGATTTGGGCAACGACCGCTTCTGCTGACATCGGATAAACGCCTTGAACGCCTTTCGTATTTTGTGCAGTAACTGCTGTTAATGCTGACATGCCAAAAACCCCAAGTTCCTGGAAGGTTTTTAAGTCAGCCTGAATTCCGGCACCGCCTCCGCTATCTGATCCGGCAATTGTCAATGCTTTGTTCACCTTCATTTTAACCGCCTCCCTACTTGCTGATTTTTTCAAAAGAACCGCGAGCTTCAATATCTGAAGCTGTAATGTTATATAAACTATTCAAAAATTCAATTTGGAAAGTACCCGGACCTTTATCATTCGTAGCTTCTGCTGCCATCTCTGCTGCAGCACCGTATACAACCAATGCAGCAACGGACGCTTTAACTGGATCCTTTTCGACAGCAGAAAATGCACCAATTACTGAGGTCAACAGGCACCCCGCACCAGTTACCTTCGTTAGATAGGGATCGCCGTTGTTTATGGTGTATGTTAAAGTTCCATCTGAAACGACATCCTGTTTCCCAGTTATGACGGCAATGGTTTCTAGCTCTTTTGCTACCATTCCTGCAAGTTCACTGGCGTTTCCACGGGCTTCCCCAGCATCTACCCCTTTAATTTCCCACTGCTGGCCGGCGGTATTGGCTATTTCTGCAGCATTCCCTCTTATTATGGAAATATTTAATTCTCCCAATAATTTTTTTGCGGTTTCTGTCCGGTAAGGAGTTGCCCCAACACCTACTGGATCAAAGATAACAGGCACCCCATGCTCGTTCGCTGACTTTCCGGAGATCAGCATGCTTTTTACCTCTTTTTCGGTAAGAGTTCCCATGTTCAAAACCAATGCTCCGGCTATTTTCGCCATATCCGCTACCTCTTCATGCGCATAAGCCATGACGGGTGAAGCACCAATTGCCAAGAGTCCATTGGCAGTAAAATTGGTCACCACAACATTTGTAATATTATGAACCAGCGGATTAACTGATCTTACTTTTTCTAAAAGACTGCTAATTTCGTAAATATTCATTATTATTCCCCCTTACATTTAGTTCATGACAAGTCCACCGTCAACCACAAGGTTCTGGCCAGTAACCGCCCTTGCCCATGGCGATGCGAAAAATACAATTGCATCCGCTGCCTCTGCCGGGTCAGTGACCTTTTTCAAAGGCGTCGAGTTTTCGATCATTTTGAAGACTTCTTTTGAAGTTGCTGCGCTGGCATCTGTGGTTTGTAATAATCCGCCGGATACCATATTTACCGTAATGCCGTATTGCCCAAGTTCGTTCGCCATATTTCGGGTAAACCCTAAGAGAGCTGCTTTGCTGGTTGTGTAGTCATGATACGGTACGACCGGGTTTTGAAATAGGTTTGTGCCAATTGAAATGACTCTTCCAAAGCCATTTAATTTCATATCAGCCAAGCCTGCCTGAACTGTATTCAATGCTCCGCGAACAGCACCCTCCAGCTGTATTTGGAAATCTTCCCATCCAATCGTTTCTGCATCTTTTGTGGAAACCGGGTCAAATCGAAAGTTTACAAGTGCGTTATTGACAATGGTTGTAATTGGGGCTCCGAAGTGTTTGTTCACTTTTTCAAACATTTCCCGAACCTGATTCTTGTCCCGTACGTCTGCTTGGATGGCAATAGCCCGTTCACCAATTTCTCTTTGCAGCTCATAGGCTTTCTCTTCGCTATGAAAATAGTTAATAACCACCCTCGCTCCTTCTCTTGCAAAAGCTTTTGCCGTTTCCCTGCCCAAGCCTCTGCTTCCTCCTGTGATGAGCACAATTTGATCTTGAAGTTTCATCTGAATCCCCCTATACAATGAAGTGTTCAACCTCGTTATCTGCTTTTTTTGGACAAAATAAAAACCAGATCCTTTAATGGACCCGGTTGAATAATATAAGAGTAAGAACGATTGTTCCCGCTATCACTACTTTCCTACGCTGGCATAATCCAGATCAGGTCCGAAGGGTAAAAAACAGATCGGTTTCTTTCTCAGCCCGCGTATCGGGCACCCCTAGCAGTAAAACTATTAAGTTGGCTGTTTTTATCTTAGCTCTAAAAATGAATTCTGTAAAGTATTGCAATCCAAACGCTGCCTATATATAGTAATATTAATCAAATTGGAGGTATCTATATGGCAGAACATCAATTTTACTTAAAAGCACAATGGCCAGGATTGCGTAATGATGTTGGATGCATAGAAGCCGGCCAGCTAAAAACGAAGGTATCGATTCCGCCTGAGATGGATGGTCCGGGAATCGGCACAAATCCGGATGAAATGCTTTTAGGGGCTGCTGCGACCTGTTATATTATTACACTTGCAGCTATGATGGAACGAAGCAAACTCGAAAAAGTAGACCTGACCATGGAATCAATCGGAATGGTTGATGTAACCAATGGAATTATTACATACAAAAAAATTATCCATCGTCCCCTGGTCATACTAAAATCAGACGCGTCTGATAAAGACCACTCCCTTGCAAATAAACTGGCCCATAAAGCTGAAGCGTCGTGCATGATTTCAAGAGCAATTAAAGGAAATGTTAAGGTTGAATTGCAAGCCAAAATTATGAGGAAACCCGCTTAAATTTATTTAAGCGGGTTTCCTCATAATGTCTTTTTCGCTGTTGGCTTCAGGAATTGCGCAACAGGCATGTATCCGAATTTCGGCATGATGCCGGCTCAAAACTTATAAAGCCCATTTCCGAATCGCTTTGGCAACGCCAGCTTCATCATTTGAAGCAGTCACAGCATTTGCTGTCTCTTTTACAATGTCCTGGGCGTTTCCCATCGCAACTCCCCATCCTGATTCCTTTATCATGGCAATGTCGTTTAAGCTGTCACCCATTGCCATGACATTTTCCATAGAAATGCCAAGAATTTCGGTTACTTTTTGAATCCCCATTGCTTTATTGATGCCAAGTGCATTAACTTCAATATTGGTTAAGCTTGAATTGGTAATTTCAAGATCACCCTTTGACTGGAGTTCTTTATGGATGATTTCCCTTACTTCATCATCAGTGATATCAAATCCAAATTTCAGCCATTCATGGTCGTGGATATTTTCAGGCATTTCATTTGTCCAGACCTGATCACAGCTGGTAGCCCAGAAATGGGTTTTATGTGTTTGAGATAAATTCCACATCCATTCCATTACCTTAGTATCAACTGGGGTTCTAGAAATTAATTTCCCTTCCGGTCCGAAGATTTCACTTCCATTGACCGTAATTAAAAAAGAGTTTAATTCAAGCGAGTCCGCATGATTACGGGCTGTAAGCCTTGATCGGCCGGTACTTAGGATAACTTCGATCCCTTTCTCCTTTGCTTCGCGGATGGCAAGGCGATTTTCTTCAGGTATTTCCCCTCTTGAATTCAATAAAGTTCCATCCATATCAAGAGCAATTAATTTTATCTTTGGAGCTTTCATTTTTTCTGACATTATAATCTTCCTTCCCTAAACAATAAAGATATTATATAAAGAAATATTATTCCATTCAAAGGAAAGCCTTTAAAGGCGAATATTTTAATATAAATTGGAAATATCCGTATGTATATTTCCCGATAGGTGAGAAACTATGTATGTACTATTTGTCGTGGTGCTATTGCTTCCCGCTGGAACCTGCCGTGTTGTTCTTTTTTGCCACTACAACCTCAACATGTTCTAATATAATCATACTCTTTGGGCATTTTTGCAACATTTGAACTGAAGTGGATTTTTCTTATTTGGAAAAAAAGCAAACAAAGACCCAAGCGTAAACCTAATGTTTTGCGCTTTTTTGTATAATCATAGTATATTTTGAAAATTTGAAGCCAATGGTTGTTATCTGTCGTCTAACTGTCAGTAATATAAAAGGTTACCGGAACCGAGATCAAAATTTTGCTGGGAGGCTGTCAAGTTGAGCCCTGAAGAACGATTAGAGCGGTCAATCGCCTCAAAGGTAGACCGTGCCCTTGTCATTGAAATGATTATGGATGAGTATGGAACAGTATTGAAAAGATTGATATATACCTATGTAAAAGACTGGAATATTGCAAGTGATCTCACACAAGAAACGTTTATAACCGTTTATGAAAAGCTGGAGAGTTTTCAGTATAGGTCCTCTTTTAAAACATGGATTTTTACGATTGCCATTAATAAAAGCAAAGATTATTTAAAAAGCTGGCATTATCGCAATATGGTTATGAATGAAAAGGTATTTTTTCTTAAAAAGAACAAAGAAAAAGACCCGGAAACAAAATTTCTTGAGCGTGATCAACAAGATGAATTGCTGAAAGTGATTGAATCGCTATCAGTTAAATATCGGGAAGTGTTCCTCCTCCATTATTATCAAGACCTTAGTCTTGCCGAAGTCAGCGAAACATTGGATGTCCCTATATCTACTGTGAAAACACGGTTGTACCGAGGGCAGGAAAAAGTTAAAAAACTTTATTCCTCAATAGAAAGAGGTGAACAGCATGGCTGAACTGAAGCAGGAAGTGAAACAAACTATAAATGCTTCATGGCCGGAAGAGGCGATTTTTACCGAGGAAGAAAAACAGCGTGTTAGAAGTCGAATAGGCTCTTATGCGATCCAAAGCAAGAAAATGAAAAAAGATTATGTTCCAAAGGCACTTACTGCTGCAGCTGTGGCAGGCTTTGTGATCTTAATGGGCGGAATCGCCGGCAATCAGACTGGATTCTTTAATCAGCAAAACGGTGAACAGATCGTGTCTGAGGGAAAACCTTTTTACCCAGGAATGGCAAGTGGAGATATGCTGAACGGCTGGGAACTGAAGAAAATAGATTCTAATTCAAATGGCAATTCTATTGCTGTTTTTGCAGGGAAAGCTGAAGTGGCAGGTACCCTTGAATTTCAAAAAGAAAATGTCTTTCTGCTGCCAGATCAAGCTTCTCTGGAGCAATTGCCGATTATGGAAGGGAAGAATCCAAGGATTTCTTTTAGTGAGAAAGACCAGCAGATGCTAAAAAAGGTTTTCGGCATTGCTTCTGCTGTTAAAGTGGAAGAAGTTTCGCTTATTATTAATGAATATAGAGCGCACAGTACTTTAGATGATCAGGCAAAGGTTTTAGAGGCAGTAATACCAAAAGAGCCAGAAAGAACGTCCACTCCTTTTCACCTGTTCTTAAAAGATGGCAAGGATCTTGTTCTTACAGAACCATTGAATCACGTATATAAAGAGTTTTCAATGAGGAAAGAAGATGAAATTTTAAGAGGTTTATCGCCGGCGGAAGTATTTCAGCTTTATTTATTTGCAGAGGAAGTAGAGGACTATTTTACCCAGTATGCCCTGTTTAATCATGACCCTGATGTTGAAAAAACCTTCAAAACCGTGAACGATTATCTGCAAGCGATCAACGAATCCCCATCTTTAGCGGAAGAACAGACCTTATTATATAAAGTGAAAAATGGACCATTGGAAGAAGTCATAATCGATGACTCATCTGCGTATATTTCGATCTTGAAAGAAGAAGGCCTTGGATTTGGACTAAGCAAAAATAGTGATGGAATATGGAAAGTAAACTGGATGCCAACTCAATAATCAGGAGCTTGTACCTTAATTGGTGCAAGCTTTTTCTATCAGCTAAACAGCCTCCCAAAGAATACTATAATCGCCAATACGGCTGAAAGAAATAAAGTGATGACAATCGAAAAAAGAACATGGAAGCCTGACTGCCAATTTTGAACTTTTTTAAGGACGAATACACTGAGGAAAAAGACGCTTATTGTCAGAACGAGGAGTACTGAAAAAGGACGCTGACCTATTTTATTTAGGTAAATATCATATAAAGGCGAAAATCCGAGCAGTAAAAATAATCCCAAACAAATAAAAGAAAGGATAAATAAAAGATGGCTTAATTTTTCCGGCATAATTAGTCCCCCTTTCTTTTAAACTGACTTTAAAAGAATCCCTTTTGATAATATGTATGAATAAATCTTGCAGTATAAAACTTGTAATTCATTGAATGTTTATATATGGTAAAACTATGTTTAGCTATTACCGAAATAAAAGAAGGTTTTTTAGTGAAGAAAAATTTGATTATCACCTTTTTAACAGCTTTTATTGGAGCATTCATATTTTCCCTGCTGCATATTCCTGTCGCTTTCCTGCTTGGAGCAATGACTGCCGTCATGATCGGCAGCCGCATAAGCAGCATTCCCTTTTATTGGCCTGTAAAGCTGCGTGATGCTGGCATCATAATTGTTGGGTATAGTATTGGCCTTGCTTTCACAAAGGAAGCTGTGGTATTAATCCTGCAAAAGCTTCCTTTTATCCTGCTCATTACAGTTTCCATGCTTCTCTTCAGTGCGTTATCTGCTCTCTTGATCTCTAAATTATCGGGCATCAATTATCCAACTGTTTTGATCGGCAGCATTCCCGGAGGGCTTTCGCAAATGATTTTGCTGGCAGAAGAGATAAAAGGAATTGATATAACGGTTGTAACGTTTATGCAGGTTGCGAGGTTGACGATGATTATTTTTATCGTCCCTTTCATGATATTCGGGCCATGGTTTCATGCATCGCCTGGTACGGTTATGCAGGCAGCTGATCCTTTGTGGACTGATTTATTTCCGAATATTTTGCTGTTTGCCTTTGTTTCTTTTATTGGCATAATATTGAGTAAGCGCCTGCGCCTGCCTACACCATACTTATTAGGACCCATTTTGGGAACAGCGGCTCTTGTTATCTCCGGAATCAATGGGCCGGAACTGCCTCCTGCGTTACTGGACCTTTCACAGCTGCTAATAGGTGTTCATATCGGCCTGATGATGAAGCCTGAAAAACTTCCCCACAAAGCAAGAACCATTTCGCTGGCAGCTTTAAACGGCCTCCTTCTCATAGGGGGTTCCCTTTTGCTGAGTATGCTGATTATGAGGTTTTTCCACTTCTCCCCTGCCACCAGTTTTTTAAGTCTCGCACCGGGCGGAATGGACCAAATGGCGATTATCGCCCATGAAATTCATGCCAATTTAGCAATCGTAACCGGTTACCAGCTTTTTCGATTGTTCTTTATTTTTTTTGCGGTTCCGCCCTTTTTAAAATGGATATTTTATAAGTTTAACAATAAGAAGCAGAAGACTTCTGTTTAAAAACAGGGACTGCCTATATAAATGGCAGTCCCTTTCGCATTAAAAAATTTCAATTTTCCTAGTATACTAGTTTATCACAACTGCCTGTGAACCCATTAGCTCCCAAGCCTTAATAAACGCCTCTTTAGGAACTTTTTTGTTTTTTATACCGTACGGATCATTTACGTAAATATAATTTTCATCATAGCCAGTGATCGCAACACTATGCATCTGAAACGTGACATTAACCGGTCCGTTTGGCGTATTCCAGGTCTCAAATGAAGCCGCTGGCGAAAGGCTCGCGGTTGTAATGATCCATACAGGAGATCCGTCTGCCACCTTCTGAAGAAGCACGTTAAATGGATTGCCAGTCAGATTTTCCGCACGGTCAGGGAAGTACTTCTTGGCGAGTTCAAATATTGGTCCTTGATACACACCTAATCCTGGTCCATCCTCCATGTTTCCGACAAACCCTTGATTGGGATTGCCATACCCTCCGTTATTGTACCGAAGCGGCACCCGGTTAATTTCATTTGCCAAATCATTTTTCGTAACATCAATACCCTCATATTTCATAACCATGGCGAGACTTGTCACTTCACAGCCATTATATAAACGCGGACTATCCATTTGATTGAATAAAGGGACATCAAGAAGAACGGATTGTTTCATTTCTTCTTTTATGGAAGGCAGATGTTTTGCTTCAGCATGAGGAACTGCTGTATAGTGTATCTCATTTTCTCTTGATTTTTCGCCCTTCCCCATCTGAACACTTCCTAAAGTCAGCGACAAACCAATCCCTGCAGCGACAGATACAGCAATAATCCTATTACCCAATTTACCTACTCCTTTTCCCAACAATGCTGCTTGATTTTAGTGCTTTACTAGTTTACTAAAATCCAAGATCCATTGTGCCATACCCAGGGAAATATGACAAATTAACTGACTCTTTTTCAAATTCTTCATTATTTTTGTAAGAAATCGGCTGTTTTGCTTATTTCTGATGAATAACGTCTTCTTTTGAGAGCTTTTGTCATGTGGCAGGAAAAAGGGGGAGCCCGTGCTGAATACGTTTACAAGCTGCTTTTTCGGAAGAACCTTCCGAAACATTCAGAATACCAACTAATCGATGAAAGGGCTGAGTTAAATGGATACACAATACATGAAAGCATACACCATTAAAGAGGTTTCGAAATTGCTGAATGTTCCGCCTGGGACTTTAAGACAATGGGAAAAGGATTTAAATGGCCTTCTTTTGATACCAAGGTCAAAACAGGGTGCCAGGTTTTATACAGAGCATGAAATCGCTTTGCTTGAAAAAGTGAAGCAAATGCGTGATAAAAATTTGAGCAAGGAAATGATTCGCGATTTAATGCAGAAACATATGGACCTAACTTCAGAAGCTGGTTCCGAAACATCCGAAACCTTTTTGGCGCCAGTACAGCAGGAATCCGGAGTACATACTGGTAAGCATTCAGCCATGGACGCAGAGCAGTTCATGGCTTTGATGGAAAACTTTAAAGATAGCTTGATTACCGACGTCAGAAATGAAATCCGCAACGGCATCCGAAAGGAGGTATTAGAAGAAGTGAAAAAAGAGATTTCTAAAGGATCATTGCATACGGTTAAAAGCCTTTCAGACTCTATTTATAAGTCGGGAGAAAAAACAAAGGCCGAAATTGTAGACCTTTCTACCCGGATCCAGCAAGCTTCGGAAGATACTTCCGAAGTGGTCGGAACTCTTTCCAAGAGGGTTGCGAAGAGTTCGAAACGCACTTCCGACCAAATCCATCAATTAACAAACAAGCTGGCTGAATCTTCGGAGGCTTCTTCCGAAGAATTCAAAACCATGATCCATTACATCTCCTCTTCTGCAGAGGTTACCAGCACCGAAATCAGCTCGCTGATCGAAACCTTAAACACAGACAGGGAAATCTACATTGAAACCATCAACAAAGAACGCGAACAATACTGGCATGAAGTCAAACAAAGAGAGGATGTCTTCCAGGATATGATCGTCTCCTTCCGAAACGCTGCTGCAGCACAGGAACAGACGAAAAAATGGTGGGAGTTTTGGAAGTAAGGAAAGCGGTAATGTAAATGAAAAATAACGAGATTAAGGTGTGAGGAATTAGGAACAGAGTATTTGAAATCGGTTTTAGCTAAAAAAGTATCTGTATTTTATTATGAAGTAAGTCACTTCGTTGGGAAGCATAGCGATAAAATAAAATTCATCTTTTTATAGTTTCACAGCACTCCCCTGAGTAAATGGCAAAAAAGGCATTGATGCCGCTTCTCCTTCCATTTCCCTATGGAAGCTCATATGATCACGGAATTGAGGAAAGTGCAGCGATATATGGTCGCCATGGAGCTCCAAAGAAGTCGAAATTGAAAAACAAAGATTGAATGGTGCCCTAGAAAGCTAAGCTCCCCTTCCCTCTTTCATTAAATCTAAAAAACCAGGAGATATTCTCCTGGTTTTAGTGTTTTTAGTTCTGCTTGTCCGCAAGGTCGTCTCTGTTTGGTGATCCGGGCGGCTGCTCCAGCCATTTGTTTTTGATCATGATGTCTGCCCCGTCTTTGGCAAATTGGGCAATTTCGAGCGAAAGTCTTTTCATAGTTCATAATCAGGTCGCTTCTCTTGCTCGCTGATGCTGCAGTGGCATAACTTCCCGTTCCAATTGTACTGAGAAAAAGCTATTATCTGCATCATCAATCGCTACTCAGGTCTTGGAAGCTCACAAACCTTCTATGTCTAACTTTATTGGGCCAGATCAGCAGGAGCTGCTTTCCTAATCTGTAAGAGAGCTTGGTTTAATGTTTTTCCCATAAAATATTTCATCCATCTCGGTTGTAAGACGTTCCGTAATTTCCTCAACTTCTTCCGGGGCAAGTTTATCTTTGGTATAGCCGAACAAATAATTATCCAAATCAAAGTCACGGATTTTACATTTAGTATGGAAGGTATGTGCCTGATAAATATTTACATCGATCATATCGAATTCTTCTTTAGCATCTTCAGGTATATAGTTTTGTATGGAATTAATATCATGGTCAATGTAAAGCTTTTTCCCATCTTTATCTCTTGTAAATCCCCGAACGCGATAATCGATGGTCATTATGTCTGTGTCAAATGAGTGGATTAGATAATTAAGAGCCTTTAGCGGGGAAATTTCTCCGCATGTTGACACATCGATATCTGCCCTGAAAGTGCTGATTCCTTCATCCGGATGGTACTCCGGATATGTATGCACAGTAATATGGCTTTTATCAAGCTGCATGACAACGTTGTCCGGCAGAGGACCAGGTGATTCATCATAGGATTCATCAGGCACCTCGACTACTGGCCCTTCTGATACGAGTACCGTGACACTTGCCCCCTGGGGGACATAGTCCTGCTGCGCTACATTTAATACATGTGCACCTATAATATCCGAAACGTCGCTTAATATTTTCGTCAATCGTTCCGCGCTATATTCTTCATCAATGTATTCAATATATGCTTCACGCTCTTCCCTCGTTTTTGTATAACAAATATCATACATATTAAAGCTTAATGATTTGGTCAAATTATTAAAGCCATGAAGCTCAATTCTTTGTTCCGGTGTTAATTTCAATTGTCTTCCCCCTTTGTTTCTGCTCAGTCTCTTCATTTTTATATTATGTTACCCAATCTTTTCTTTTAAAAACGGAATTTGTCGAATTCGAGGTATTAAATTGGGTTAATTCTCTTTATTATTTGGGTAGTAAAAAAAGGAAAGTACGCATCTTTTGCTTCTGGGGATTTTTAAAACTTATAATGATTGGGTATACCTTTGATAGATAAGATACGCGGTACACCTGAAAGGATGGTGACGAATTGAGGAAATTCTCATTTATTTTAATCCTGTTATTTCTGGGCTTCGCTTTTTCACAGCCTGAGGAGAAAATGGCTGATGATACAAAATCCAATAATGTTATTAATAACATAAAGACAGAGATTCAGACCATTAAGGAAGATCCAGAAGTGTCTGCGGCGTTAAATAAATTTTTTAATGAAGTAAGTATTTGGGCAAATGAGCTTACTCAAGAAATAGAGCAATTTACAGGTGAATCAAGTAAGACTCCGGAGGCAGAAGCCGAAAAACCAGCTTTAAAAACACCCGATGAGCAGATTATTTCCATTCATAATATTGAAATAGGAGATGGCAAAACGGAAGTTGAAAGTCAGCTTGGACCACCCAAACGCTCTTCACTAAATGAATATGGCACTGAATGGCACACATACCATGAAAACTATCAAAATTTTGTCATGGTTGCTTATGATCAAGAAAATAAAGTCGCAGGCCTTTACACCAATCAGGACCTTATATCCTCAACCAAAGAAATTACTTATGGAACTCCTAAAACGGCGGTTATCGAACAGCTTGGAGAGCCTATGGACAAAATGCGGAAAGGTTTTGTTCTTTATCAGCTTGAACAAGAGAGGGACTATGAATTATTTAATATTGATGGAAATTATGTAACGGTTTTCTACGATAAACATAGGGACAACACTGTAACTTCGATACAAATCATCGATGAAACCCTGGAACAGCAGAAAAAATCTTTTTATACAGAGCCAAATAATGCTCTTAAAGAAGGATTTGAATATCAGCTGTTTGATTTAACAAATGCAGACAGGGTCAATCATGGTGTTTCTGTTCTAACCTGGGATGACCATGTAAGGGAAACAGCCCGTAAGCATAGCCTTGATATGGCTGAAAATAATTACTTTGATCATACCAATTTGGAAGGCCTTTCCCCTTTCGACCGTATGCAAGCAGATGAGGTTTCCTTCATGGTTGCTGGAGAAAACCTAGCATCCGGGCAATTTAGCAGTATCTTTGCCCATGAAGGTTTAATGAATTCGATAGGCCACCGCAAAAATATACTACGACCTGATTATGAGTATTTAGGTGTAGGTGTTGCCTTTAATTCACAATCGCAGCCGTATTATACGGAAAACTTCTATACAAATTAAATGTAAAAGCTCCTGCAAGATTATTTGCAGGAGCTTTTTTTGTGAATTTATTTTATAGTTACACCAATAGACCCGTCTCTGAACATTTCCCTTTTTGATGCATAACATATATCAGCCTATAACAAATTTTTGAGACGGTGGTGAGATAATGGCAGTTGTTAGTGCACGGGAAGCAGACATTGATTTATTGGCACGCTTGTTAAGGGCTGAAGCTGAAGGTGAAGGGCAACAGGGTATGCTGATGGTCGGAAATGTAGGGATCAACCGCATTAGATCCAATTGTTCAGATTTCAAAGGCCTGCGGACTATTCCTCAGATGATCCATCAGCCTCATGCATTTGAAGCTGTGCAAAAAGGTTATTTTTATCAGAGGGCAAGAGAAGTTGAGAAGCGGCTTGCACGGCGTTCTGTAAAAGGAGAAAGACTTTGGCCGTCTAAGTTCGCCTTATGGTATTTTCGTCCTCCTGGAGATTGTCCGCCAACCTGGTATGATCAGCCATTGGTCGGCAGGTATAAACTTCATTGTTTTTATGAGCCTACTGGAGCAGAATGTGAAAATATTTATAATACCTTTTAAGAAATTCCCTGCCATTAATGTAATGGCGGGGATTTTTCTTCGCTAGACTTCCATGTCTTTAAGTATTCCTTGCTGTACATAGTATATAATTTTCTTTGCTTCGTCCTCCGCCCTTTTCCGTCCATAAGGATTTAGAAACCAATTATCCGGCCTTGTTGAATGGTCGTTGGCACAAACTAAAGAATACTGTATCCATTTTGGCATATAGGTCAACATTGTCAGGTGCATTCTGCGCATATGAAAAGGGGCCGTCACAATGACCAAACGGGAAATATGCTGCAGGCCAAACGCCCGATCCAGCACCAGCATGGAGGCAAGTACATTTTCCTTTGTATGGAGCGAAATATCCTCTATCAAAATATCTTCTTGGGGTATTCCCAAACGAATCGCTTTATTTTTTAAAAGTTCTGCTTCTGGTAAGTCATTTCCAGGCCATTTAACACCGCCTGATAAAAGCAGTTTATTTGCCCTTCCCTCTTTATATAGCCTAATGGCCTCTGGCAGCCTGTATTCAGACGCTTTGCTGCTTCCGGGGACAAAAATGCATTCTCCTTTCAGCAGGTCATCCTGTATACCGTGGTATAACAGCCTTATTATATCTTTGTCGGTCAAGTTTTTGGGATCGAATTCGGAAATCCTAATGAGGTCTCCCCCTTTCTTATCCATGTTCTTAGCTTTCTTTATTATACTATTCTTTTTGGACAAGAAACCTTAATGGGAATGCCTAATTTAACCGAAAATATTGTATGTAAAAAAAGCAGCGGAGGTCCGCTGCTTTTTTGCATTAAAATGTTTTAGCCATATCCTTTGCACGGGCAATGGCATTTGCTTTGATTTCATCTGCTTTGTCAGGCATTGCATTATGACCTTCTACAAAGATGCCCTCGAATGAAGGTACACCGAAGAAGTTCATCAGTATATTTAGGTAACGGTGTCCCATTTCCATTTCAGCTGCAGGGCCTTCAGAATAGATGCCTCCGCGAGCTTGAATGTGAAGCGCTTTTTTGTCAGTAAGCAATCCAATTGGGCCTTCTGCTGTATATTTAAACGTTTTGCCAGCTACAGCAACAGAATCTAGATATGCTTTCATAACAGGCGGGAATGAGAAGTTCCAAAGAGGAGTGACAAAAACATATTTGTCAGCTGCTACAAATTGTTCGCTTAATTCTGATAAGCGGCCAACTTTAGCTTTTTCATCTTCGGATAGTTCCTCGAATCCTTTGCCGGATTGAAGTTTCCCCCATCCGCTGAAAACATCCACATCGATTTGGGGAATGTTTTCTTTGTATAAATCAAGGTGGACTACTTCATCGTTTGGATTTGCTTCCTTATACGCATCAATGAAAGTCTTACCTACTGCCATACTATATGACATTTTATCATCATGCGGGTGTGCTGTGATATACAATACTTGTGCCATAAATCCCTCACCTTTCCTTACTTAATTGACATTATAGTTTGAATCAAAAATAACGTATGTATTCATCTGCAGTATGAATTGAATTTATTTTTAATTCGAGATTATCTTATTCGAAATAAAAAGGAAGTTCAACTTTTTTGCTTAGGCCTTCTTTTTTACCCAAGGCCAAGAAAAATAATCCTATTTTAAATTTAAATACTTCCATTGGGTAGTATATCTCATGATCAGCATTTAAAAAATTAGCTAAAAAAAGACCCCTTCGGGTCTCTCATCAAGCTTGTTCTTCAGGAGTGTATGGATTCCCTCCGATGTTTTTTCTCATTTCATTTGTAATCTCAAATGGAATGTTCGTGTTCGTTTCCTCATTTTTTTCATAGTTCATTTGTACGCTTCCATCATAATGGTATGGCTTTTGGTCCATTTTAATCACCTCATGAAGTTTCTATGTTAATTATATACTAAAAAAGACCTATTTTATCAGAAAATTTTCATTTCTGTTAAAAAATTCTTTTGCTTATATTTTGCAATTTAACTATTTTTTATAATAAAAAAGCATCATTTCCTAAGCGGAAATAATGCTCAAAGTTTACTGAGGTGTCTTTTTCTTTATTTCTACCAGCTTTAGTCTGTTTTCTTCTATCGATTTAATTTCAAAATGGAGATGATGATATTCAAATGTCTCGCCTTCTTCAGGAAAATGGCCCATTTCTTTTAATAGGAATCCTGCAAGAATATCTTCATCCTCTGGAATTTTGGTTTTAAAGACCTCATTAATCCTGCGGATGGCGAGTTTAGAGTGGACAATGATATGGTTATCCGTTAATTCTTCGATAAGTACTTCACTATCTTCATCCGTCTCATCTTCAAATTCCTGGCCCAGCATTGCTTCGAGGATGTCCTCATGTGTGATTAATCCTTTAGTACCGCCATATTCATCGAGAACGATAGCAAGGTGCTTTCTTTCTTTCATCATCATTTTGAAAACTTTATCAATGCTGTGGAACTCATATACAAATAAAGGTTCAAGATCAGTAAAATCCTTTAAGGCCTTTTCAGGCTGTGTTGACCAGGCCAGCAATAGCTTAGAATGGAAAACACCTACGATGTTATCCATATTTTCTTTGTAAACCGGATACCGTGTAAACCGATTATCCATAACAATGTCCTTGGCCTCTTCAATGGTTGCATTAAAAGGGATACCTTCAATTTCCATCCGGGGAGTTTTTAGTGCGTCACGGACATCCAGGCTGTAAAAATCTATAACCCCTTTTATCCTCTGCGTTTCTTCTTCATGAAAGGTTCCTTCACTAGTCGCAATATCAACCATTGTGATGAGCTCTTCTTTCGATACAGAAACTGATTCTGGTGCATTTTTAGATAATAATTTAATAATAGCCCTTGTAAACTTGGACAGCAGCCAGGTTAGTGGCTTAAAAATCACTAATAATAACTTTATAACCGGAAAAACCAGATAGGCAATCTTATCAGCAAATGTAGCGGCAATCGATTTAGGAAGAACTTCAGCAAAAATAATGAGGGCGACAGTGAGTATACCGGTTGCCACTCCCACATTGAATCCATATTCAATAGCAATGATTGTTACAAGTGTTGGCAGCATAATATTTGCGATATTATTGCCAATCAAAATGGCAGTGATTAATTCATCAGGCTTTGATACAAGCTCTAATAGCTTTTGTGATTTTTTATCATTGTTCTCTGCTTTTGATTTCAATTTCATTTTGTTAACTGCTGTAAGTGCTGTCTCACTTCCAGATAAGAAGAATGACATAAGCATGAAAAACAGGATAGCGATAAACAAAGTACGTTGCCTCCAATAATATTTCGTTTGTATTTTTATTTGTACCCACTTTATATCTACAAAACACCTGATGCGTACAAGCGTTAAAGTATTTATAAATAATTATCCATAATTATAGGGTAGTTGAAGGTATTTTGGAAAAGAAATGCATTAAGTTGGAAATATAATGAAACTTTTAATCCTTTCAGCAAATTTTCTGCCAGCTCCCCAAGCAATTTGGAAAAATGTCCGTTGAGAACTGCCTGAATCCAGTGAATGAAAAGTTGTAAATTCCCGCTTCCCTTTTCCTTGTCATTATGCACCCTATGTATTACGGCCTTAACAGAATTTTATGTTTCTTTTTCCATTAACTATTCCCGAGTAAAACGCTATCCAATGCCAATAATAATGTGTGCTATGGCAAAGAAATCATAGAAAGAAGGAAAAAACATGAGAAAGCTATTGTTTCTTATCTGCTGTTTCATGCTCCTTGTCCCTTCACCTGTGTGGGGAGTGACATCAGATCATCAGCTCAAAGCTGCTTTTATACGCAATGGGCATTTATGGGTAAAAATCGGAAATAAAGAAGATAAAATTTCTTCTCAGCCTGCGAAATATTATAATTCCCCGAAATGGTCACAGGATGGGCAATGGCTTCTTTATGAAAAAGAAGCTAAGGAACCCATTAGTCCAAATTTGGATACCCAAACAGAGATCTGGGTTTACAATCTAAAGTCGCAGAAGCATAAGCGGATCTTTCGTGATGGCAGAAACCCCAAGTGGTCACCTGCTGAAAATAAGGTAGCTTTTACGAGTGGGGGAGTGCTTAATGTTTCTGATTTGAATCAATTTTACAATGTGGCTTTGGGTGTTGATGATTTTAATTGGTATCCTGACGGGAATAGTTTTATAGCCTCATCAGGTGCAGTGCCCAGGCCTGATGGATGGACTAGCCCTGTGCTTTATAAGATTCCTTTGCCTGATGATTTGGAAAATATTAATCTGACCGAGAATGCCAAAATGCTTTTTACAATTCCAAAGGAAATCGGAAACGGAAATGCTACAATAATGTCCATCAACGCTACCACCTTTACATTCTCGCAAAGTGGTAAGTGGATCTCTTCATTGTTAACCCCACCGCATCCTTATCAATGGATAGCGATATGGTTTGCGTTATTTCAGCTGATGGAAAAAACTTTGAGGTTCTCGATGAAATGATTCTGCATTTGGATGTGCCGAAGTGGGCCCCTTCCGAGAATTTATTGGGCTATATTGCAGGTGGCGGCAGGATTGTTATGGGCTTCAAAAACAAAAAATTAAAGGTAACCGAACTGCCTGCATACAAAACGATTAACCTTACTCCACCTAAATTTGCAGAAATGGGCTTTACCTGGGTGAACGATCAAACATTAATTTCCTCAAGAGTTGACGAAAGCGAATGGTCCAATGACCCGCAAAAGCGTCCCGAACCAAACCTTTGTTTAATCCACTTAAACAAACAACAGCAAACAAGGATAACATATCCGAAAACATCTTTTGGGGACTATAATCCTCTCTATGTTAAGTCAGCAAACAAGATCTCCTGGATTAGAAAAAAACTGGCTCAAACCAAGGGTGACCTTTGGATTGCTGACATCAACGGCAAAAATCCCAAATTGTGGGCCAGAGATGTTGAAGGGTATTCGTTTTTTGTGGAGTAGAGCATTTGTTTCATTGTTAATTATAAAACAAAAAGCGATTCACCCTGATACGAATCGCTTTTCCCCGTTATATTCTCCCTCGCGTTTCTTTTGCTGCTCGCTTTCGTGAATTGATAAAAATACTTCCTCTAGGGAGCTACATCTGTATTCTTTGTACACCTTATCAAGAGTGCAGTATGATTTTACTTTTCCATTAAATAAGATAAGGACTTTGTCTGCGATTTCGATGGCGTCCCGCATGATGTGGCTGCTGACTATTACCGTTTTGTTTCTTTCTTTTAGTTCTTTGATGATTTGTTTTAGCTGTATTACCCAATAGGGATCCAGACCGTTTGTTGGTTCGTCGAGTATATAGATGTCTGTATCTGCCAGCAGGCATTGGGCAAGATTGAGGCGCTGCGACATTCCTTTTGAGAATCCCCCAACTCTTTGATTCCGTTCATCCCATAACCCTACTTTTTCTAAAACAAATTTTATGGATTCGTGGCCTTTTTTTAAAAATTGGCCATAATATTGCAGAATTTCTATTGGCGTGAGTTCTGGAGGAAAATTCATTTGGTCTGGCATATAGGCAAAAGCTTTTTTTTGTCCGGAATGGACAACCACTTTTCCTGTAGAGGGTGTTTCTGCCCCAGTCAGGAGTTTGATCATTGTACTTTTCCCTGCTCCGTTACCTCCACATAAAACAACACACTCACCTTCTTCAATTTGAAGATCCACTTGGGTTAAGGCCGTTTTCTTTTTATAAGACTTGGATAGTTCCATTAATTCAAGGATCACTTTAGACACCCCTTCTCTTTAAAAGCTGGGTGGATAAACCAATGGTTATGAATATAATGATCATGATAGACAATAATAGAGATAGAGTTAAGATGCCATTTGTGCCCCATTGCTCAATCATCAAATATTCCGGACCAAATACGTATTCGGAATTTAGTTTTGATATGGACCATACCCGGATAGACTCAATTGGATTAAGCAAAATGAGGAAAAACAGGCTCCTTTGTTTAATAGCATACGGAATCCAATCGATAACAGAAAATATGATGAATTCATAAACAAACACAACGGTGCTCCAAAAAATCAATGCCAATGATAACCCTTGCATCCTTGTTTTAGAAACAGCCCCTACCAGCAGGGATGCTGCAGAGAAAACAAGGATCAGAAGCATATTAACCAGCATAAAGACTTGATAAATTCCAGCTGCGAATGTGTTGCCTGCCAAGGAAAAAATGAACCCAAACAGTCCATAGGATAGGCCCATGACAATGAACATGGAAAGAACTAGAGATAAAAACTTACTGGCCATGTAATATCCTGATGGTAATTGATAGGTTTTGTATAAAGAAAATCTCCCGTTTTCTTTATCGGCGATGATTGAGTTAGCACCAAGAATCATGCAGATAATCGGAAGCAGCCACAGAGAAAGATTGATCAGCATGGCAATCGACCGATTGTAGGCTGATTGACTGATGTTCCCCGCTCCCTCCTCTTCCTGCTTGATTTCCTGGAGGCCATAGTATTCAGGATTAACCCCCATTGTATCAATGTTTGTATTAACACCTTCTAGGCCAAATCTAACTTCAACCGGGTCAGATTTTACAGATTGAAGTCCATAAAAGTAAAGCAGGCCTGATAAGAAGATAAATAGAATCATAAAATTCAAAAGCCATCTGCTTCTCATCAGCAGCCGAAGTTCATGCTTTGTCATGGAATACAGTAATGATGGATTCATATTAATTCCTCCTCAATGAGGTGCACAGGTCTAGTGGCTATGGCTCATTCCCGGTTTTTTAAAACTTTTAATCTCCGTATTCAGCAACTCTGCCTTTGTATATGCGTCTCCGCCATACTCTCTCTGAAATGCTGCTGCATCATCCTTTGACTTGAAAGCTGCTATTCCATAGCTCATTGGACTGTCAATGTTCTGGTTTTGGATGAATGAGCTGGTATCAAACGATATCCATTCCTTCGACTGGTAATCATGAACAAATGCCGCTTCGTACTCAGGATTTTCTGTCTGCAAATATTCTGTCATACAGCCAATATCATCAAATAAAACGGGCTTGCCGTTTTTCAAAATAAGTTGTGCTGCAGATTCCATTTCTTCAATTCCCATGTGGCAGACATCACAGCTATCCTTGTTTAGTTTTATATCCACTGGCCCTGCCGCTGCAAACGAACAGGCAGTTAACAGCAATCCTAAACCGATTATGACGAAAAAATGTTTAAGCTTCATGGCGCTCCCCCCTAATTTCATTAAGATAAATAAACTTGCAAACAGGATGATCATAAAGAATAGAATTAGGTCCATTTCATGGCTGCTGGAGGAGACCTGTGTTTCAGATGTGTTTTCCTCCCATTTTACCTGAGCCGGTTTTGCCAGAGGAGCTTCATCTACAATCAGAGAGTCTGAAGGGATGGGTGTGATTTGTTCTACCGTGTTCCAAAGCTCCACTGCTGGACTCTGGAAAAACACCTGCAATAAAGGTTCCTTGCTGGCCATTTGATAAAAAACGTCACCGCTTTTGTAAGCAAAGTCAACCTTGCTGTCGCTATTCATATTTAACGAACTATGGTCGTCGTAATAGTTTCCATATTCTTCTTTATTAAAATAATTGCTGTTATCTTTATCAGAAATAATTTGCCTTGTATTTCGATAAAAATTATTTAAATAGATTGTATTGTCAGTAGAATTAATCCCGATTTCAAGTCCAGTATCATTTTCCAAAAAGGTATTAAATTCGAGTCTGTTTCTTTTGGCATTTTCAAGCACTATGCCCCTGAAATTCCCTTTTACAATATTGGAGGATATTTTGGAGTCAAATGTGTCATAGATAAACATGCCTGCTCCATCAATCTTTGTATTTAAATAAAAATAGTTTTCCATAATGGAGATTTCATAGCTTTGCATGATCATTAGGCCGTTAATGCTTTCGGTCACCTGATTATGCGCTATCAGAATATTTCTTGAGTCCATTGTATGCACACCATACCGCGATTTTAACATTTGGTTCCCTGAGATTTCACAGAAATCTGAATATGAAACGTAGACGCCATCCTGGGTATCATAAAAATAATTTCCCTTCACTGCTGTATTTGGTGCTTTAACTAAATAAATGCCATAGCCCTTATGGCGTTTGACACTATCAAAGCTGGAGATGATATTGTTCTCAAACCGGTGGCCATACGAATCTCTGGCATAGATGCCGTGAAAAACTTTATTAAGGGCATTATGATGAAGATATGAACGGTCACCCTTCACATAGATTCCTGCATTTTGCGAACCGCTCCCCTCTATTTCAAGGCTTTCGACAATGACATCGTCAGCTTCTATTGTCAGCACATTCCCGGATTCAAGACCGAAGAGTTTTACGCCTTTTTCACCAATAATATGAACCCTCTTCTCTACAGAAAAATTCCCATTATAGCGGCCGGGTTTGATTTTAATAATGGATATCTCCCTGTCGCTGGACAAGGCTTCTCTAAGCTCTTCAGAGCTGGACACCGTCACTTCCTCGCCGAAAGCTTTGCCTGTAAGGATCAAACTAAAAAGTATTAGAAGTAACCCTATTTTTTTATACATTCAGCATTCACCTGCCCGGATAGTTCGTATTCTGGCCTCCATTGCTGCCAATGGAAGGCCAGAAAGGGGATTCACATTTCTATTTTTTTCTTGTATAATTATTTTCAAGTTGAGTTTTTTATTTATATTTAGTGGCTCATTGTAGCCTTGCCGTCGTCTTCTCCGGTCTCTGTTACCTTTAAGATTGCGACGGCTCCTTTTTGTGCATGGTTAAACTGATGAGTAACGATTGGATAGCTGCCAACACGGGTAACAGTAAATTCGACTACCGCACCGCCGCTCGCTGGAAGCATAACAGTCTGCAGTCCTCTATATCGGTTAAATGGATTGCCATCGATATAGACATCATCAAATACTGTGCCCACCACATGGAATGAACTCACTTCGTTTGGTCCTACGTTATTGATATATAACCTTACCTTATCTCCTACTTTTGCAAGAAGCGGCTTGTCTTTTAAAGTGAAAGTGTCGCCATTTGTGTTAGGATCTCCTTCTTTTAAAGCTTTCGTAGAGAAGACGACATGGCTTGGAACACCATTTGTAAAATCGTCCAGATCGTTATATTTGTACCATTCATTTTGAATAATCGAGTATTCCCTATCAATCTCTTTATCAGTTGGGTATCCGTCTTTCGGTTTAACAATGATGGTGCCGTGCATTCCATTTGCTATGTGTGAAAGTACAGGCGCAGTCCCGCAATGATACATAAACACCCCCGGTTTGTTAGCCGGATAACTGAAGGTTCCCGTTTCATCTGACTGTACATTGGCGAAATCCTTTGAAGGAGCGGCGTGAACGGCGTGGAAATCCATGCTGTGAGGAATCGCCGGATCCATATTCTTCAATGTGAAGTTAATTGTATCCCCTTCGTTTACTACTACTACAGGACCAGGTGCTTCCCCGTTAAAAGTCCAAGCTTTATACATTTTCCCTTTGTCTATTTCTATATCTGTTATCTGGGATGTCATTTCAACGTTCACTTCATTTTGTTCAACTCTCTCTATTTTTAGAGGAATCGGTTCCTGGTTTAAATCTTTGTGGGGTGCGATTGCCTCGACTTTATTTGTTTCAGCTGCCAGAACCTTTGTCTTGGCCTGTTCAGCTTTATCCGGCACTGCCTCTTGATTGCACCCTGCTAATAAACCTATGCCAATTGCTGAAGTAAGCAGATATTTTACTCCTTTTTTCATCTTTATTTCCTCCTCTTAATCTATTGGTTTATCTGTTTTTATCATATGGCAAATAAAGACTTTTTTTGGTGATATTTCTCACAAGACTTCACAAATCTGTGAAGAGTTTGTGAATAAGTGATCGTACTTTAGTTAAACTCCGCAAAAGATAACAGTTCATTTACAACTTGATTACTTTGTAAAATTTGTACCTATTATCTACTAAACCGTTTATAATCAATAAATGAAGTTTTTGTCTTTTATAATAAATGGCTTCTATCAACTTAGGATTAAAGGAGAAATCAGAAGTGGAAATGGATTTACTTACAATTATTAAAGCAATCATATTAGGGTTTGTAGAGGGAATGACAGAATTTGCGCCTGTGTCTTCTACTGGACATATGATCATTGTGGATGATATGTGGCTTCATTCAAAAGAGTTTTTATCCAAATATGAAGCCAACACTTTTAAGGTGGTCATTCAGCTTGGCTCAATCTTAGCTGTTGTCATTATTTTTAAAGACCGATTTATCGAAATGCTGGGACTCGTCGGCCGCAGCAGGAATTCTGAGGGGCAGAGCCGTCTGAAACTCTCCCAAGTGATCGTTGGATTAATTCCTGCCGGTATTCTGGGTGTTTTATTCGAGGATTATATTGATGAACATTTGTTTTCTACAGAGACTGTATTAATAGGATTGGTTATTGGTGCCCTGCTGATGATTGTTGCAGACATTTTTGGTGGAAAAAACCCGAAAACCATTTCGGTAGATCAAATCACCTATAGACAGGCATTTTCGATTGGATTGATTCAATGCTTCTCCCTTTGGCCTGGCTTTTCACGTTCAGGCTCAACTATATCGGGAGGTGTTTTGCTTGGCCTCACCCACCGGGCAGCAGCCGATTTCACCTTTATCATGGCTGTGCCGATCATGGCGGGAGCGAGTATGCTTTCCTTGTTAAAAAACCTGGAATACTTTTCACTTGACGCATTGCCGTTCTTTATTGCAGGTTTTCTAAGCGCTTTTGTTTTTGCCTTAATATCGATCCGCTTCTTTTTAAAAATGATCAATAAGGTAAAACTTATTCCATTTGCCATTTACCGAATTGTTTTGGCAGGTTTGATTTATTTTGTATTTCTTTAAAAAACAGCCGGGCACTTAGCTGCCTGGCTGTTTATTTTAAATTCTCTACTGTTTGGGAAGAAGTCATTAACCAATTATTTTCGTCATTCGCTTCAATAAACTCATTAATTTCATACGTTTGATAGTCATTTTCCATAATGAATGGGTCCTGGTTCACGGCTGATTCAACATGCTCAAATGCTTTGCAATGAAAGACCATAAAGCCCCCTCATTATTTACAAAAGGGCCACATTGCCGTAAAGGGCCTTCCTCACTCTGTTTTTTTTAGGTATTCGATGTGCTTATCCAGTAAACTCCTGTTTAATCCTCCATTTCTTTCATCTTTTAGTACAACTAAATATTTCTTCAAAGAATCACCTCGATACAGAATGTATGTTCTATCTAATTATATAGATATCGGAGTTTTTGTCAGCCAATTTAGTAGCAGGACTTATTATTTTGAAGCTCGAAATATTCTTGCTAAAATATAGAGTGTTTATTAGGTAATACTTTAAAAAATGATTTTATTAATGAAAGAAGCTGACTTAGATGAAAAGTTTAAATGACATCCGCTACTCTGTGCTTGACCTTTCCCCTATTATAGAAGGCGGTTCTGCCGCTAAATCTTTACAAAATACACTGGATCTTGCCCAGCATGCTGAAAAATGGGGCTACCATCGGTATTGGCTGGCGGAGCATCATAATATGCCTGGTATAGCCAGCTCGGCTACCTCCGTGGTAATCGGGTATGTTGCAGCCGGAACCTCTGCGATTCGTGTGGGTTCAGGAGGGATCATGCTGCCTAATCATGCGCCGCTTGTCATCGCTGAGCAATTCGGGACACTTGAATCGCTTTTTCCAGGGCGTATCGATCTGGGGCTTGGCCGGGCACCGGGAACTGATCAGCTGACTGCCCAGGCATTAAGGAGAGAACGCCGGGACGGTCAGGAGTTTCCAGAACAGCTTAAGGAATTAAGAAGCTATTTCAATCCTGAAGAAGACCTGCGTGTGCGTGCCATACCTGGCGAGGGTTTAAATATCCCGATCTGGCTCCTTGGTTCCAGCGGCTACAGCGCGCAGCTTGCCGGCCAGCTTGGCTTGCCTTTCGCATTTGCGAGCCATTTTTCTCCTGACAATACGCTCCCTGCCCTTCATTTATACCGAAAGAGCTTCCGTCCCTCCGATGTTTTGGATAAGCCTTATGCAATGGTGGGAGTGAACGTCGTAGCGGCAGATACCGATGAAAAAGCTGAGTGGCTGGCCACTTCCATTCAGCAGCAGTTTTTAAATATGATCCGCAACAAGCCCGGCAGGCTAAAGCCGCCGGTTGATAATATGAATGAATTGTGCAGCACCTATGAAAAAGCGATTCTTGAACAGCAGCTTGGCACTTCCATCATAGGCGGGCCAGCTGCAGTAAAAGAAAAACTGCAATCATTTTTGGATGATACTCAGGCAGATGAATTTATGGTCAACGCCCCAATATATGACCATAATGAACGGCTTCATTCTTTTGAGATTACTTCAAATATCATGGCTGGCAAATAATAAAATATTAAAAGGAGAACCCTATCCGCGGGTTCTCCTTTTCGATATAGGCTCTTTACTTTATAGCCTGTTTGTATCAATTTAAGTTCCAACTTGTTATAATAAATAAAACACAAATATTGGGAGGTTATCAATATGAATTCTATGCCTGAAACAATCAAGATTTCTGATCAGATTACTGCTGAGGTATTCATCCAAAAAACACTGGATAATCGCTTTATTGTAGCTATCCCAGAGATCAACTGGTCTGCTCAATTTAATCAAATCGATAACAACCAAATTCAATTTGAACATTTGCAAAGCTCTCTTAATTTTCATCTGTTTGATGGGAATACGGATGAATTGGCTAATGAGATTATTAAGATCATTAAAGCTAATCAAACATAAAACTGGAAAACTCCTCGGAATCTCCTTATTTAGAATGCCGCTTTTTGACTAACGGGTGATTCTCCCTTTAAAATAAATTCTTCATAACCCTGAGTATTAGTCTTGGAATCCACAAAATTATTTGAAAGAATACAGAGAAAATGACTGAATCCCGTATTTCATTATAAATAGCCCTGGTTAGGCTTTCTTCTTTTCTGATTTTCATACTGGACTCCTGCCTAATCGTCTTTCTTTCCTTCTGCTAATTCATCGACAAGGTGCTCCGCCGCTTTTCTGTATAAATTACTCATATGCACGAGTGAAGACACCATAAGCACTTTTTCAAGATCATTTGATGCTGTTTCTTCCAGGGCTTCTGCCTCCGCTTTTACCCTGCCGGATTGATTTTGCAGATCTTCTTTAAAGGTTTCAAGGTTTTGTGCAGTTAAATCAAGATAAAGCTGATAAAAGCGGTCAAGGTCAAAACCTCCTTCCACCGTCCGTTCATTGATACCCTTGATTGTTTCTTTTATGTCGCTTATGGATAAAGCACCCTTTAACTGATAAATAAGAGCAATAAGAATTAAGTGCTCCTTTGAGTACTTTTTGTTTTTTACAGGAAAAAATAGCTTCCCCTTCGCATAATTATTAATCATCGTTTTTGTCAGCACTTTTTCCTCTTCATTCCGTTTTGAACTGCCAAATTTGTTTTCAAATAGCTGAATAACCTGATCCATATATAAATCAATTTTTGGTATATCTTCTAATTGAATTTGATTTTCCATTATCATTTTTTTCAATTCCATGCTTATCCCTCATCCTTACGATTAATTAAGTAAATTTTACTTAAAAAAGGACAAGTTGTAAATGTTGACTACTTAATACTTTATCTATATTATTATAAGTAGTTATAAAAACTACATACTGGAATATTAGGAGGGGGAGTATATGACAACATACATCCGAGAGCCAATCAATGGGCTTACCCATCTAGCTGGAGCCATTTTATCCTTTGTCGGTCTGCTTGCGATGGTCATCAAGGCTTCATTGACAACATCTTCACCGCTTGCCATTGCAGCTGTTGCGATTTTTGGAATCAGCTTAATACTGCTTTATTCAGCATCAGCCACTTATCATATGGTGATGGCAAAGGATAAAGTTATTGCCTTTTTAAGAAAGCTTGACCACTCCATGATTTTTGTATTAATTGCCGGCTCTTATACACCCTTTTGCCTTATTACTCTTAATGGTGTCACTGGCTGGGTCTTGTTTTCGATTGTTAGCGCGATAGCAGTTGCCGGCATCCTTTTCAAAATGGTCTGGTTCAACTGCCCGCGGTGGCTATCGACGGCCCTCTATATCGCAATGGGGTGGATTATCGTATTTGCCTTTTCGCCACTATCCGAGACCCTAAGCATGGCGGGTGTTTCCTTACTTCTCCTTGGGGGCATATTTTATACAATCGGAGGAGTTATTTACGCTGTAAAACCGAGATTCCTAGAGTTTAATCATTTGGGCTTTCATGAGATTTTTCATATTTTTATAATGATGGGCAGCATGGCACATTTTCTTTGTGTATTTATGTATGTTTTATAAATTTATCTTTAATAAAAATGACTCCAGCCATGCACTGGAGTCATTTTTATTCTTCAAAAAGAATGGTTCCTAATATTTTTGCTAAAAAAACTGTCTTATCTTAAATTAAGGCTGTGTTAAAGCTTATTTTTGATTTTAGCACCCTGTTGATTGGAGTGGAAGGTGCGAGATCCTCGGAAATGCTGACATATTTCCTTCGTGCGGTGTTTATTCGAGGAAGCTTATTCAATGTCCTGCGGGAGAAGCGTGTCAGCGGGAGACCCCGCAGGTGCGAATGCACCGAGGAGCGTCGGACCGCCCGCGGTTCGCTAAGTGCCTGCAGCGGAAATCAACAGGCAAATTTAACAGAGCTTAAATTTAAGTATCTCCAGTTTTTTTATTAGGAGAGGAATTACCTGTCTATCTCCTTTAAAACATCTCCCAGGTCTTGTATTGAGTCACTTAGCATTGATTTGTAAATATTAAGAATGGATTCACCATAGTTTTTACCGGGAACAGCCCATCTTCCGTTTAGCTCTGTCCATGCTGGAGCAACACCTCTCTCAACAAGATGAAAACGAGGGTCCACAAGCGGATACCCGGGAGGCAATGGCTTAGAAGAAGCATAAGCGAAAAGATGCTGGATATGAGAAAGAACTCCATCTTTTGGAGAATTAAAACTTGCACCTGATGCTCCGTCACCTGTAGCACCTATCCCAGCAAAATTATTTTGTCCTGCCTTTACATCACCAGTGAATAGGAGAAAATTTGTTTCAAGCATAGCTTGAGCAAAAGCTATATCCCCTCTAATTCCGTAGTGTTCACCAAAAGAAGTATAGTAAAACCCCAGATTAATAGCATTTGGATTTACCTTTTTAGCATACTTATTCATTTGTTCTGGTGATAGAAGGGTTTTACCGACAATTGGATAATCTTTTGACTCTACAGGTAAAGAGGCTGTATTCTCTTTAAGTATAAAAGCACCTATAATGCCTGCACTTTTAACTTCAGCTAAGCGTTTTTCCGCATTTTCTTTTTCATTAAAAGCACCTGCCTGAACTCTAAACCATACTGCACCCGCTATTGAAGCTGTGACAACAATCGACTCTATCCCCTTGGCCTTTAGGAAAATTACCCGTTCATCTGCATTTTCTTTCGATTTAAACGAACCAGATATTACTTTATAAATAGCAGATGGCATTACTTCTTTAGGTTTTAATTTAAATGCTTTCGCTATCCCATTTACATGTCCCTGAGCTACTTTTTGCCTCCATAAAGGATCCTTCATAAATGCTGCATCATCTGGATTATCTATAAAGCCATTCTCGCTTAACAGTGCCGGCATAGCCGTTTCACGGAGAACATGGAAATTAGCCTTTTTTTGTCCTCTATTTATAAGATTGTTCAGCTTAGTGACTTCTGTATGGATAATATCCTGATACTTACCTGTCAGGGAAGTATCACTAAGGCTGCTGTGAATATAATCTTCATATCCACGAGCCTGACCGTTAAAAGCGTTACAATGAATGGAAAGATAAAAGTCGGCTCCCCAACTGTTTGCCTCATCTGTCCTTTGGCTTAAGCTTTTTGTTATATCGGAGGTTCTGCTCATTCTTACATCAATATTCTCATAACCTTGCTCTAATATATTTCTTATTAATTTCGCTATATCTAGATTAATGTCCTTTTCCTTCAATCCATTTCCTTGAGCACCGGGGTCTGTTCCGCCATGCCCTGGATCCAAATAAAGTTTCAATGTTTATTCACATCCTTTTTTGATTTTTACTTACCTGATTTTCTTACAGAGTAAGGATAAATTAGGCCAATTTTATATACATATTTATGGGGACGGGGTTTCAACAAAGTAAGCAGATCTTTTAATTTAACTCTCAATTCAAGTTTGATATATTTTATGTCTATTTGGAAAAATAGCTTGTACTATTTCATTATGAAAATAGCACAATCTATCTAATTGATACTTTTTTGCCATTACAGATGCCTGCATAGGTATCAAAAAAAATTATAAACCTTTTTTAAGTAGTGTCTATTATAGGCTGGTCAAATATAAGGTTCAATTCTGTTTTAATACTAAATTTTTTACTTTCTTTAGGCTGTATTCTCACTCCAAAAAGCGGTCGGAACCGTATGCTAATGAAGGAAAAATACTTTAGGGAGTGAGAAAAACATGGGTATGTACGGCAAGAATAAATGTAAAGGTTATGAAAAGCACCAGGACCATTGCGAAGATCCAGTCTATGGCTGCGAATGTTCCTGGAAACCTGAGAAAGATAAATATGAGGAAAGCAAATATCACGGCAATTTTCATGAGAATTGCGTAGGTGAGGTACTTGAGGCTATCCATAAAGCACAGAAAAGGGTGAAAGCAGAGAATGACTGCAAGACTTCATGTAAGGATTCTATAGATGAGATTTTGGGCGGGTCGAAAAAACCAAAGAAGAACATAATTCCGTTTATCCTTTATTGTGGAGACTGTGAGCCGTTTAAGGCTACAGGTGTTACAACCTTTACCCACCATTCTAAGGAGAAAAAATTTGCCTGTATAACTTCATTTATTTTTATGATAAAAGAATTTGATGGCAAATGTGCAGTTCTTGAATTGCTAACTTTCAAGCAATGCAAATCATCAAAGGATCCATTTAAAAACACATCAAAAGATTTTTGTTCTCCTTGTGCCCAAGTTGATTATGAAAATGTAGAAGATTTGATCCGTACTGGTATTTGCATTAATGTGGATCATTCATGCTTCTGTGCAGTAACATGTCTGCCTGCAGTCCGTCTATAAAAGAATCTTGCAGCTATTTTGCAGAAAATCCATTCATAAAATCTGTTTGAATAAAAAAATGAGAAATAAAGTAAAAAGGTGTACCTCAGTTGAGTACACCTTTTTACTTTATCCGCCAAATGCTTCAAGAACATCTACTACTTCATTAATGTCTAAATCTGCTTTTTCTGTATTATTTTTAAATGTAAACTCATGATTCCTGGTACGATTGGATGGAATGGACCCTCCCTCTATCAGCCTTCTCAGTTCGGCTATCTCCGCTAAAATCTTTTCATTGTTGCTGTTTGATGTTTTAGGATGCAGGTAATTATGAAGAGCTGAAAGGACAAGATGCATCAATGTCTGATTTGTTGCATGGTATTCGATTTGCTCCTTAACTTTGGGTGATACGGGCGTATTGTTGCCGGTTTTTACATCAATGAAGGTTTCAGAAAACGTTAAAGCGGTTTTATTGAGATAATCCGTATATGTTTTGAACATAGTTTCATCCCTAACCTTTAACGGAAACGATATGGTTATTTCCTTTTTCTTTTTTAATTTGATTCATTTTTGCCAGAATCATTAATCCTAGAACATTCAGTTTTTCCATATCTTCGGGAAACATTAAGTCAATTGGACGTCCTCTCTCGGCCCATTTGACTGAAGCCTCCAGAATTTGCTTTTGGGCCAATTTGGCTGCACCGCCTACGGCAATATACCGTACAGCCCCTTTAATCTCTCTCGAACTGCTGCGGATCCGGTCAAAATGTTCCAGATATTTTATAGCCATTGATTTTAGCTGCGGGATAATATACTTGCTTATATCCTTCTTAACACCTGCAAATGGCTCAACATACCATTCCGACTGCCCCGCAGCCAGCTTTTCCTCTAGCTCTGCCCGGGAATCAAAACGATACAGCTCATTTTTGCTTACCTTTTGAATGATATGGTCAAGAAATTGATTAATTCCAAATGGTGCACCTTCTACTGAGGCGACAGGTTTATTATCCTTAATCCCGACAAAGTCCACTGAGTCTCCGCCCAGATCGCCGATAATAATTCCTTTTTTTGACTCTTTAACCAGGTCTTCATTTTTTACTCCAAGAGTTTCCTGATCGCGCGTTAATCCGAGGTATGCACAGGCTCCCTCCGCCCCGATAATAACATCATGGATATGGAGCTTTACCTCCAGCTCTTTTGGTTCAGGCAATCCGGGCACCTTATGAAAGATAACTGTATGGGTACCAATTAATCGTTCTTTCAGCCTGGATTTTCGCTCCTTATATTGCGTAGTCGGCAAAGATACAGCTAATTGATCAATAGAATAATCGATTTCCAGTCCATCCGTTTTTTGAAGGGCAGCATGATAGGCTGTCAACCCAAAGAGCAATAAATAGGTACGGTCTTCATCTACCTTTTGATTATTAAAAGATGTTAAACTAACATCCTTTTGCTTGGCGGCTCCTTTGCCAACGTAAAAAATTTCTCTTCTATCTTTAACAGCCTGGCTTTTCACTTCAACAATAAGGTTCTCTTCAAATATAACATCCTCATCGTCGTACGGTTTCTCATAAAACTCTGTATCAAAAAGAGCAATCGCGTTTGGAAGCTGGTACTCGGATACCATACCATTATCAGAAGCCAAGGCTTTATACCAGCTGTTACCTATATCAATGGCAAGAAAATTTTGTGTTCCCATATTCCCTCACTCCTCCTTTTGAATCTTATGCAGGACTGGAGTCCAATCGTGCCCGTACATTATTTAAAATTTTATTTAGAGGTAAAACCAGGTCTTTATTATAGAAGGGCGAATGCCCATACATAGTCGTTTATCACGCATACAATGCTATATCTTGACTTCAGGAGGCCCTAAAATGTCAGAAACACATAAAGATAACCATGTGAATGAATGCAAAGCTGTTACCCATCACTGTGAATGTGAAAGCCACCATGAGAACCATCCTCATGTGAGCATAGGAAAGATTATTACAAAGGTTCCTGTTGTACTGGCTGAGCTAACTCTGCAGATTAATATAGATGCTTTAATCACCTTTCCGGAACCTGTCCTCGAAATTAAAGATATTAAGAAAACAGTTAAATTAACGCAATGCCGGCTCCTATTGCCTTCAAACAAGTTGTTCATCAAAGGCTTTGTCCGCAAGAATATTCAGTACGCAAGTCCCTCTCCGGACATTGAAATGCACACTAAAAACACCGTGGCATCTGACTTGCATTCGTATACGGTTGACGTACCCTTTCAATGTGTTTCGGAAATTAAAAAATTTTTGGCTCTGCCAGTCATGCCGGATATGAACAAAAGGATGGAATTTGACTTTCTTGTGTCAAAACCGATGTCTTGCGGGCATCCCGAAAAAGATGAACTGCAGTCAAAAGACCTTTCTCAATTCCATCAGGAAAGCTTACAGCACTATAACGAACTCCCCTACTGTGAGTTAATATCCAGCAGGATCATTGAATGGGATGAAGCCATCGACCGTTCCCCTCTCCCTAACTGCTCACCATTAGGAGAAGGGTTTTTCACAAAGGTAGAAGAAAAAATGGTTCTGGATTTAACCCTTAAAGTCCTGCAAAAACAGCAAATCCGAGTTTCTTCTGCAACAAATGATGATGATGATGATTGCTTTCATCAATGTGATTAAATATTAAAAGATAATGAATTTGAATAGTAAGGAGGGATAGGAGAGGATGCTTATTGAAAGCAGCACCTTCCTGGGACTATGAACAATATGCGTAATACTTATAATAGAATTTATTATAGCCATCTAGTTGATGAAGAGCCGTCATCGCAAAAGCAGGAGTTCTTTTTTCCAGAGAAAGAGCAAGCAGCAAATAGTAAAGGGGAAAGTTTGCTGGATACACATCATATCGGGAAGCCGGAAAAGGTTGAAAAGCCTTATATTTCTTCTAAAACGATGTCAGTCCCCTTTCTTTTGACTCCGCCAAAAGTTGAAGACAGACAAATTGCCCGTTCAAATGAACAGCCTGTAAGGAAAATCGAAGAGAATCCTATCAGTGATCAGCCTAAACTAGAGAAAGTAAAGGGTCAATATGACAAAGGCATGAAAGGAAATATACCTCAAAAAATAAAGACAATGTTGACGCCCTTTGCTCCTATGCTCAGCTGGACCCCTTCTTTACCAAGCACATTTTCAAACAGCATCTATAATAAAACAAGCAAAACAGCTGGCCAAGCAAATTTTGGATTGGATGATTCTGCTGTATTGGCGGAGGAAGAAGCTTTTCAATCGCTCAAAGGTAATACGATATTGGAAAAAGTGCGTAAAGCATCTGATTTTGAAGAGCAAAGTGAACCACTGAGTGAAAGTCCCGATATTCCAAAACATAATGAACATCGGGACCTATTTGAAGTATTCTCAACTATACTTGATGCCCCAATCGAAACAAAATCTGACAAATTGGATAAATCAGATGAATCAGATGAATCTTCTTCCTATAGTGTGCCCTTTAAGCATCATAGGGAAAATAAAAAAATCAGTATTCCTCTACCTGCAGATGATATTGAATTGTTATCGGAGGGAGAGATTTTATCAGGGATAGAAAGCCAAGAGGAGGGGGTGAGGCTGGATGAATCTTCTTCTGGTATTAATCACTATCCAATAATAAATAAATATCTATCTTTGGAGAATGAATTTTTAAGTATGCTTGAAGAATCCTCTTCATCTGAATCAGACATCATTTCCTCAAAACAGGATGAAGGATTTTCTTTACTTACAGAACCTTCTTATAGTGGGATTGAATCCTCTTCACTACCGGAAAAAGAAGATTTTATCAGGAATGAATTGTTTTATGAGGAATCTTCTTCATCAATGAATGAACATGTGTTCTTCAGAAAAGATCAACCGATCATTGACGAAAAAGGCCTAGGCGAATCCTCCTCTTTTGAAGGCGAATTTTCGATCGTTTTGGAAAAAGCCTATTGCCTGTTCAAAGAACTTGTTAGCAAGAAGGATATGACCTCATTGATAGAAGGCACTCCTCTAAAAAAAAATGAGTTTTTATCAACATTAAAAGAGCCTTGCTCGGGAGCTGCCGGGGCTCCAAACAATGAGTCAGCTGCTGATCAAGAAAACGCAAGATACCAAAGGGTTTCCTCCTTGTTAGATAAATTTTATGAAATGCTGGAGAACGCGTACTCGAGTGGTAATCCTGAACCATGCTTAGAAAAACATGCTGAAAGCAGTGAAACGGATAGCTGGAAGAACTCACATTTTAATGAAAAGATATCCTCAGAATTAGAATTATCAGACAAACCTGAAGCTTCAAATGAAAACTTTGAAGAATCTTGCATTGGTATACAAGAAGAATCAGCAAATATGTGCAGGGCTGCAAAAAAGTTGATCGAAGAGGAATATAAAAGTCTTCCTTGTCACCATTTTTGCTCTGAGCCTTTTAAAAAAGGTCCGATTATTAAGGTCCCTGTTTTAGTGGCGAAATCTGATGTGGAAATTGATCTTTTTGACCGCTTGCCAGTGCATGTTCCGGCCAAATCGTTGAAACAATTGGAATGGTCTGTTAAAGGATTGCAATGTCGTACACTCCTCCCCTCTAATGCTGTTTTTATTAAGGGAGAACTTATGACGGATATCGCTCTTACAAATAATGGAGCAATGCAGGTGTTAAAGGTACCAGTATTTTTTGAGAAAACGATTGATCTTGAATGGCTTTGTCCTCCCATAATGCCTGAACCAAATGGGAAACGGGAATACACGTTCCAAACAGAAAGTCAGCTTGATTTTCATAACGAATTTTTTCAGCATTTTACGGAAGAAATCTTCTGCAAGCTGCAAAGCATGCATATTATGTGGCATGATGAAATTGGAACGGACGAAAGTCTGGAAATTCAGGGCAGTGTTATTCTAAGTATTGATTTTTTGCAGGAACAGTATGTGAGAATATGAAGAGAGGGTATCTTTTGAAGGTACCCTCTCTTCATTTACTTTTTACCCTTCCTTACCCTTCTTCGCGCCAAAGCCGTTAAGGAGTGAGACCATTAACTAATTGGCGCTGAGTCAATCTTACCACAAGATTAACTTCTGCTTTTTCAGTAACTTTATCAAATCTTCCGTATTTATCGAAATCGCTTAATAGGTCCATTTGTGTTACTGTTGCGTTCAGTAATTTACACTTAATTGCTTGATTAAAAAATTCAAATGTAAAAGAACCAAAGCTGCAGCGGTCTGAACCAAACCCGTCTTTTGCAAGCTCTCTTATCTCGTTAACCTGGTTGCTTTTTGTACTAAATTGCCAATCAATAGGCGGAAGGTTGTTTACTAAAGAATAACACTTGAAAGGAACATTGACACTGTAGTCTTTAACAACGCCTTCACAGCCCTCTACATATTGAATGTTTTTGTGGATATAACCTTCAACAAATAGTTTAACTGCAGTTGGAGCAACACCAGGAAAGCCTGCTGGGATAACAGGTACTGCCTTACATTGAGTTAAAAAAACATTTTTTCTGATGTGTTTAATATCAGTTGCAGAATCAGGGAGATAAATATCAGCCTCTGTTAATGCCTGGATTGGAACATCGCCCAAAATAATCGTTTGCTCAGTATCTCCCTGGTTTGTTGCAGCCCCCACTTCACAAAAATGAGTATGAGACTTTGCTGTGTCACATGCCGGCGCTGGAGGACACTTGTCATGGCCTTTTCCGCAGCCATTACCATAAGAATGGTTCTTCTTCATACAATTCACTCCTTAAATATTTTTTAGTCAAAATCATACAAGCTTCAACAGTAGACTTCTATATTGCTTGTTTCTTTGACATACTATTATATATGTAAGTATTGCCGTAAGGGCGTGGACAAGTATCTTATGGCATTTATATCATTTTAAAATTTTTTCAATAATGCTTATAGGTAAATATTAAATTGGAAGCCCTCATGTTTAAATGAGGGCTTAACTACTAAAGATGGGAAACAATTGCTTTCAAATTGACCTTCTAGCACAAATGTTTTTAAGGTGCCAGGCAAAATAAGATGCTCCCCTTTATTAAGTTCAAATGTTTCATTGCCCACTTGCAGAAATCTTTTTCCTATGATTATGCTAACTAAATTGAAAAAGTTGTTTTTCCTATTCAACTTTTTCAGTGATTCCCCATTTATAAATGTTAAAATTCAGTCCGCTCCTAATCGTAAATTCTTAAGTTTTTCAGAGTTTATTTGTATTTCCAGCACGTGTTTTCCCGCATATAAAGCATGGATCGTTCCACTCGGAACATATATAAATTCACCTTTATTTATAGTTATCCTTTTTTACAAGGAACCTCAATTTCCATTAGCTATTGCCGTGATAAGTTCCTCTCTTGTTTCGGCTAATCCACATAGTCCCCCCTTATCCTTCTATACTCTGAAATAACTTTTTTAATGGGCGGATATTACAAATTAATATTTTTACCCATTGAAGAATGGAACAGATGAAAAGGGGAGTGCCAACAAAAAGCCCCTCCCCCTTTATTTATCGTATGCGGTACATTCCTTGAATTTTTTCTACAAACCTTTCTCGTGAAGTTTTTTCTACACTTTTTTGGGCTGGCCATAGTGGGCAAGGACCCTTTTTCGGTGGGGGGGATAATTTAGGATTAAATTGCTGCGTTTGAAGTAATTTAAATATTAAGGTGATTTCCATCTTTTCAGTTATTTTTTCAAACTGGCCAAACCGGTTAAACTCCTTAAATAGGTCCAATTCATTAACTTCAGAGAATAACAGTTTACACTCAATCGGTTCATTATAAAATTCAAACGTTCTTGAACCTCCCAGAGTGCTGTCAGCACCGTGACCAGTATGATCAAGAAACCTTCTCTCGTGCACTGATGACTTATTACTTAAAAATTCAAAAGCTTTATTAAAAACCTGGACTTGCTGATTACAGCTAAAAGGAATATCTGTACTATAATCCATTACATATCCAGTGCATTCTTCAACATATTGAATGTTTTTATGAACAACACCAGTAATAAATAATTTTACATAACCAGGATTCTGAATAGAAGGGATTGCTTTGCACTGCTTCAACGAAACATTTTTCCGAATCCATTTAATTTCCCTTGCGGGTGTTGGTAGCTTAATATCAGCTTCAACATCTGCCTGCAGCTCTACCTCTGCTAAAACAACTGGTACATCATAAACCGGTACTTTTTGAATATCTGCAACTGGAGAAAATGACCGGGTAAAACAGTCAATAGTCCTCGCTTTGGAAATGTCGCAGGATCCGTTGAGACATCCTGTATTTTTTTTCATACATTTCACTCCTAGAATTTTTTAATCAAAAGCAGTAAGAAGTGCTTTGACTTACTATTTGTATATGTAGAAAAGACAAGTATGGCATGGACAGATGTAATGGGAATTTAGATTTTTTTGGACCTTCTGCCAAAGAGATGACTAATCTTAAATTGGATGAAAAAATTTATCGAGTTTTTCAAGTGCTCTTAATTTTTTTTGTTCCGAAATCAGTTCAAATGAGTATTATAAAATAACTTTTACGATTGGAGGTAATTTTAATATGTCCAGCACAAACCTTCGAAAAGAAAAGCTTATTTATTGTTCTGTAGTTACTGAACTTCAAGCAGCTCAGGTGACAAAAATATGTCAGGATTACGGAATTCAGTCGGTAATAAAATTAAAGCCATTTGTGGAAATTTCACAGCTGAAGAAAGCATTAAAAGAAAAAATGAAGGATAAATTGTATGATCCCTGCCCTTGCGGAAAAGGGAAAAAATTTAAGTTTTGCTGCTACAAGGAGGAATTGGATATTAACCTTTAAAGCATAAAAATTTCTCTGTTTATAGCAAAAAAGGTATTCTTCTTTGTTGTTCATTTTTTAATGAAAAGAGAAAAAAGAAATAGCAGACCACTTTTGTGAAGCAGGTCTGCTATTTCTTTTTAATTGCTGGAGCTTATTTATAAAAAAGTGCTTAATAAGCTTACATGATTATTCAATTTATCATGTATAACATTAATTAATTCCTATCTAATTCTGTCACTTGAAAAAGAGTTAATAGAATAAAAAGTGTGACTCTATTAAACTATTTTATGTTTTTAATTTGGAAGAATTATAAAAGTTATTTACTATTTTAATATAATCCTTTTCTGAACCAATGTCATATCGATCTCCTTTTATTTCCACACCGTAACACTTACTAACTTCTAACATATTTTTTATAGCATCTGTCAGCTGAATTTCCATCCCGGTACCGGCAATCTGTTTTTCTAAAAACGAAAAAATAGCCGGTTCCAATATATATCTTCCAATTACTGCCAGGTTAGAAGGTGCTGAATACAATGGCTTTTCAACTATATCTGTCATTTCATATAATCCTTCTTTAATTTCTTTACCTTTAATTACACCGTAATTTTTCAATTGATCTTCTTCCATCTTTTTCAATGCAACGACACTTTGTTGATAGGTTTCATAAGTATTTATAAGTTGTTTTAACCCTGGCTGTTGGTTATTAATAAAAATGTCATCAGGAAGTATTACTGCCACCGGCTCATTGTTGGTAAATTGCTTTCCAAGATTTACAGCCCCACCAAGTCCGTTTGCATATGGCTGCCTGATATATTGGATATGGATTTTTGGGATTTTTACCTCTTCCATTAAATGTAATTTATTTTCTTTTTCAAGAAAAGCTTCAAGCTCTAGAGACTGATCAAAATAGTCAACAATAAGATTTTTATTACGGGATACTATCATTAGAACTTCCTCAATTCCCGAGGCAGCAGCTTCTTCAACAATGTAGTGAATTGCTGGTTTTCCGCCGATTGGAAACAATTCCTTTGGTATAACTTTTGTAATCGGGAGACTTCGTGTACCATATCCGGCGGCAGGGATTATGGCCTTTCTTACTTTTTTCATTGTTTTTTATCCCCCTATCTATGTTGCTTTAAATCCATATGGAAGGAAAGAGGCAGTGATGAAGAGCTATTAGTTTTTTTAATTTCTTGGTTTTTTTGGTGTTTTACCGCAACCGCAGCCGCCGTTTCCGAATTTTCGCACTTTAAAGGAATTCCCTTTCTGTATAGTGTTATTTCCACTTAGCTTATTCCCCATATAAATTTTGGTTTGAGGCTGTTGTTGAGGAACAGATCCTTTAACCATTTGAAGGCTCTGTTTTTTATTCAAAATAAATCCCTCCTAGTTGTAAAAAGCACTACATTAAATTATATGAGATATAACGTTAGAACGTGTTCAGGCAAACACCCAAATAAGCTGTTAAGGTTCTACCAGATACCCTCCTTATTTACAGTTATAAAAAAAGAATAACGGCGCTCCCCTGGGCCGCCGTTAGATCAATCATCTATTATAATTATTTTCATGGGTGCAATTGTTTTGCCATCCATTTTAAAACAAGCCATATCCGCCTTTCCCTTATAAAATGAAACAATAATATAAGCTAAGCTTCTATAGGGGTTGTTTTTAATATCATAGGATGATGGTATAGGAGGTGTACTAGGATGGGAATGAAAAATCGCTGATAAATGTTCCCCTTTCTCCTCCATTTTATAAAATGCACGTTTAATTGCATCGACGGACATAAAGAATCGATTGCGATTAAGTGATTCATTTTTTATTGGCCAAATACTGCTTCCTACAGATCCAACTTCTGATAGTAAACCGCAAGCTTCATTTGGCAAAGCCTTTTCACAATAAGCAATTATCCGCTCATAGATATCTCTTTTGATTTTATAATCCTTGGGAGGTGCTTCGTTTTTTAAGCTATCATTGATTCCATTGGCTCCCATAGCTGGGGCCATTGCTTGCGGGCTGAGTTGTTTTGCTGCGTAATGTGAAAAAGTCCATAGTAGTAGAGGTGGCAGTTGAATTCTGTGTCTTCTGAGCCTGCTGGGAAACCCCTTGCTGCTGGGACACCATTCGCTGAAACCAGTCAGCTTGCTGCTGGGTCTGCTGCATAGGCTGTGGAGCAGTTTGGACTGACTCCTCTTCCGAAGATGGACTTGGCTGTGTTGATGGCTGATTTTCGGGCTGTACATATGTTTGATAAGGTGAAAGCGGCTGTTTAATATATTGTTTAATAAAATTCTCTTTTTCTTCCAAACTTGATTCCAATCCAGCAATTTGAGTTTTCATTTGTTTCATTTGTTTTTCCCATATTTCCCGATCTTTCTCATATTTGGTGAGTTTATCTTGATACAAGTTCATTTCTGCTTTAAATTGTTCCATTTGCTTCTGAAGTTCACGTTCACTTTCTTTCTTGGTTTTATAAATTTCTATTTCCTTTTTTTGCAGTTCTGCAGCTAAATCAGTGTTTTTCTGTTCCAGCTCTTCCATTTTAACTATGGTAGCTTTAGTTTGGGCTAACTCTGTTTTTAATTCATCAATTTGTTTCGACCATGAACCCTTTTCAGTATCAAAAACCTCGGATTTTTCTTTATAAACGTTTACCTGGTCCTGAACTTGTTCAAGAACATTTAGGTAAGACTCTTTTTCCTGCTGATAATGGTCCGTAAGCATATTAAATTCTTCAATTTTAGATTCCAAATCTTCTTTCAGCTTAAGCTTTTCTGATTCAAACTGCTCAAGGCGAGATAAAGAGTTTTGAGCTTTCAGTAACTCAGTTCTCATTACTTCAATTTGATTTTCAAGTTCATTCTTTCTGGATTCTGACTTCTCATAATCTTCCTTAAGTTGTATTATCTCATGCATAAGGGCGCTCTTCTCCTTCTTCATTTGATTAAGTTCTATCGTTTTTGCTTCCAATTGGTGTTGTAACGAAGAAGTCATCCGAACTAGTTGTTTTGTTTCTAGAAAAACTTCATTGAGATTGGAGGTTATTTTATCCATTCGTTTTTCATCGGATTGACGCTGAGTTGATAGAGTCGAAATTTTTTCATGAAAGTTTGCGTTTTCCTCTTCAACTTTTGCCAATTTATTTAGAAGGGCTGTTTTTTCTTCTAATATGCTATTATTTTTTTCAAACATTTTACTGTTCTCGATTTTCAAATTTTCCACACTATCTAAATAATCATTCTTTAACCTTTCCAATTCTATTAACTGTGATTTAGCTTTCGAAACTTCAGTTCGAAGATGACTTTCCGAATCGAGTGCAGCTTTTTTCTCGGATTCCAATTGGCTAATCTTTTGTAGATAAGATACGTTTTTTTGTTGTAATTGTTCCTGTTTTTCCTGTAAATGTTTAATGTCCTTGCCCATTTTTTCTTTTTCCCTTGCAGCTTCTTTTAACGCTTCGCGTTTCTCTTTAAGAATTTCTTCCACTTTATCTATTTTCTTATTCAAAAGGCTAATTTCTTTATTTGAATCGGATAAGTGAGTTTGTGTGATCTCGACTTCACTTATTAGCGCCAATTCCTTTTCACGATGCGCTTCACATTGTTCTTCCTTTTTAGAAACCTCTAATTGGAGCTGGTCAGCCTTTATCTTTAAAGCTTCCATTTCTTTAAGTTCTTTATTTTGTTTTTGTTGTAGCTTTTCCAATTGGTCATCCTTAGAAGCCAAAGAATGATCTAGGTTCTTTATTTGTAATTTTAAGTCTTTATTTTCCTGAATAATCTGTTCTTTTGTTTCAACTGCTTTTTTTAGTTCTGAAATTCTTGCCTGAAGGTCCTGATTCATTTCCTGTTCCTTTATTAATAATTGCTTATTCCTTTTGTTTTCTTCTTCTAAAAATGATATCTCCTTATCTAACTGTTCCGTTTTAGAAGCAGAAATTTTGTTTTCTTCTATATGAGCTGCTATTTGTTTTTTATGGTATTCAACTTCTTTTTTTAACTTTTCTGCCAATACGGCGAATTCTTCTTTCTCATTTTTTATTTTTTTAAGCTTTTCAACGTGGCTATTTTGTAAACTCTGCTTTTCCAGTTTTTGTTTTTGTTGCAGCTTTTCCAATTGGTCAACCTTAGAAAGTAGAGAATGATCTAGGTTCTTTATTTGTAATTTTAAGTCTTTATTTTCCTGAATAATCTGTTCTTTTGTTTCAACTGCTTTTTTTAGTTCTGAAATTCTTGCCTGAAGCTCCTGATTCATTTCCTGTTCCTTTATTAATAATTGCTTATTCCTTTTGTTTTCTTCTTCTAAAAATGATATCTTCTTATCTAACTGTTCCGTTTTAGAAGCAGAAATTTTGTTTTCTTCTAAATGAGCTGCTATTTGTTTTTTATGGTATTCAACTTCTTTTTTTAACTTTTCTGCCAAAACGGCGAATTCTTCTTTCTCATTTTTTATTTTTTTAAGCTTTTCAACGTGGCCATTTTGTAAACTCAGCTTTTCCAGTTGAGCAATTTGATTTTGAAATTCCTTATTTTTTATAACTAGGGTATTATAGTCGTTAATTAGCTCGTTTTTTTGAGCGTTATACATAGAATTAGCATTTAAAACCTCCTTATATTCTCTTTTCAGATGATCATATTCTTGTTTTAGCATGCTTATCTGCTCATGATACTTTTTCTCCCTTGTCTCCCTATCTGCCCGATAAAGAGAAAGTTCCGACTCTAGGTGTATCACTTTTTGCTGGAGTTGAATTTGGGTCAGGTTATTATGTTGACTCCTTCTTAACATCATTTTTTCCCCCTTAGGCAGGTGCCCAGTTTATCTCCTTTCAGCTTATGCTTCTTGGTGAAAAAAGTGTAACTGGCTGCACAAAAAAACATAAATAATATTAAAGAAGACATTCAAAATAAAAAATTAATTAAGAAATCAAAATGAGGGAATTGAATCATTCTGATTAACATTAATTGTAAATTGTATATTTAGGCTTATACCACTGTAATTTTTAGGGCACACCGATCCAGAAATGGAATATATTATGTATGGGTCAACTGTTTGGAAAGCATTCACTTCCCCATATTTCATAAAATATCTATAAAGGCAAATTACGCAAAAGCCTATACACACCACCGGGATAATCACATAGAATACAGTAGGCTCAACCCAAACAATAATTAAAATGAGGAGATGATTGATTCATGGATTTCAAATCAATTAGCGGAGGCCAGGAAACGCTATGTATAAAAGTAAATAAAGTTTACGACTGGGTAACCCGCCAGGCGGATGTACCACTCATAGCCTTAAATGCAGTGGATCTAGGAGAAAGCCTTTTCTTTGATTGTCCTGGCGGTGTTACACCTACTCCTGGAGGTTCCGATGACCCTTGTGCTTTTCTCGGTGGTAACGTTACTGTGGAATGTTTCCCTACTGATGAACTGGGAACGCCAATTGACCCGTTAGCGCCTGGAGCCATTCTATGTCAAGAAATACCACAGCCGGAAGGACGGGCGACTGGACAGTTCCAATTGCCTGATGGATCGACAGTAACCCTGCAGAAAGTAAAAGTTTTGAAAAAAGGATTTGTCGTTGTACGTGTATCGAATCCACAAGGAGAAACCTGTACATCAAACCCAATCCCGTGGGCCGTGTCCGAGAAATTCTTCCTATGCGCACCTCCGGGAACTTTCCTGCAGTGTGAAATAACTGACTTTGAGTGTGATGCGAATTTGATTTGCCGACCTGCACCAACACCAGGAGCCGGGTTCGTATTCCAACAACTCGATATTTCTATCAATCTCTGCCAAAACGTTCAAATGGAAGCATTGGTAAAATTAGAAATCACAGCAGACTTCTGCCAACCGCGTCCTGATATGCCATTCGTCTGCCCGCCGCTTGCATTCCCGCCGCAATGTCCAACTGTCTTTCCAGGGCCAGGTCCATCACCTACCCCTGCGTAAGACAAATGAATTGACTCTTGAATAGAGAGGAGTTGCAGCTCCTCTTTTTTTTTGTGAGTATCATTGATTTCTATAAAAAATTATTAGATCACTCATTGGTATCATGTCACCCAATTTATTGAATAGAATGTAAAGAATAACTTCGGCAAACTCAGGGGGGATCTTGTTGTTCTGGAAAAAAAAGGAGCAAGAATATACCGAGGGGCTTGCATGGTTTGGCTATGCTGTAATGCTTCCGGATATGGATGAGGATGAGGTGGAAATAACAGTTATTGGTAACTTAACTATAAAAAACACAGGTACTTCAACGTTAAACAATCCAATAATCTGTATTCGAATTAAACCTCCTCAGGATGTTCGTCTAGGTGGAAAAATCGGTTCGGTATCCCACACTGCCCTTATGATTGATGGAACGCATGCTGAAGCCTGGCATTACATTCATGATGATTGGAAGGATAGAACATTGGAATCCGGCGAACACTGGCTGAAACCAAATCAATGCAATAAATTAGAGCCAGACGGCATTCTGACATTTTCAAATGAACTTCGAGTATCAACAGAGAAAAAGGAGAAATTTGTCATTGTTGAAGGTTTTTTTTATTGTGATGAAATACAAAAGGGAATTCCAGCATTAAATAATATTACCATCAACTTTTAGGTGACTCCATTATGAAGATTTTATTTATTAATTCAAGCTATAAAGGTATTTATGATCATTTCGAAGAATGGGTGCTTAATGAGTTAAAAAAAAGTCATGAAGTGCAACTATTTCATATCAATGATGGCTTGCCAGCTTTGAAGGCTCTAACGAATCGATTCAGGCCGGAGGCAGCTCTCACACTGGTAGGTTTTAAGCTTCCAGTCATAATGGTTCAATGGTTAAAAAAACAAGAAGTAAAGACAGCTGTATGGTTCACAGAGGATCCTTACTATATGGATAAAACCGCTAAGCTTTCACATTTATATGACTTTGTTTTTACAATTGATTCGGCAGCACTCGAATTTTATAAAAATAATGGACACAAGCATGCCTATCAATTGCCGCTTGCTGCAAATACAGAAGTGTTTAAACCAAGAGAAGTTGGAACCAAATATAAAAGTGATATCTGTATTGTCGGCTTCCCATATCCCGATCGTGTAAAATTTGTCCAGCTTTTATTACAAAAAACACCGTACAAGATTCAGGTTGTGGGTAGATGGAAGCAATCGTTATATCGCTTTCAAAACAACCCCAATTTAAAATTCCTCGAAGGGTGGGTAAAGCCTTCCATTGTTTCCAATTATTATAACGGTGCTAAAATAGTTTTGAATACGCACCGGCCATTTAACTTAAAAAACAATCAAAACCGACTCGGTATCGTAGGAAAAAGCATTAATAACCGGACATTCGATGTAGCCGCATGTGCTTCATTCCAATTAATTGAATTTAAAGACGATCTTAAAGACCACTTTATTGAAAATGAAGAAATTGTAGCATTTAATCAATTTGACGACCTTGTTGAAAAAGTTGGATATTACATTGAGTCTGAAAACGAACGAAAACAGATTGCAAGCAAAGCAAAGGAACGAGTATTAAAAGAACATACTTTTCAACACCGTATAGAAAAAATGATTCAGGTAATCGAGAAACCGACTGATTAAAATCAATTAGCCAAAAGTGTGAACCATTCCCCCTTACAAAAATGTGTAAGGGGCTCTTTTTGGGGAAATTTATAAAAATGAAGAAATTTGCTCTTTATAATGTAGGGATATTTCTTGTCCAGGAAACAAATTATTTAATTTTTTTTCATTTTCCATAATAAAGTTCATGATCGATTCAAGTTCTCTTTTACTTAAGCGGGTATGCCATAAATTATTTCTGCCTGGCTGTATGTTGGTAATCAAATGGTAGGGTATTATTCCGGGAAGTTTCAGAAAATCCAAGCATTCAGTCAGAACTTTTTCTGGATTATGGATGAGCTCCTCTTCCTTAATGATAAAAATTTGACCGGGAGGCACTGTTTTAGAAAAATCGGACACTGCCTTATTATTTTCATACCAATATTCAGCCAAATATTTTGCGTCTCCCCCAGGAAAACATCTTGACCTATCTATGTTTTTCGGAAGGGTACGGTGAAATAAATTAAAGCATCGGATAGTTTCTTCATTGCTTTTATAAGGCCAATAATGAACTAAATTATGATGTTTAAGCAATTTTTTTAAACTGGCTGTTACACTTGGTAAGTCACGGTAGATCCAAATAAATCTTGCATTGGGAAATAGTGTTTGGACAAATGGCAATTTATTGCAGAGATGTGGGTTTTTATTTAAAAAGACTGAATGGGGTATATGTTTCTTCCCTTTGTTTTTAATCATTTCCCTGTGAAAGGCTCGGACTAATTTTTGCTTCTGTCCTGGCTTTACATCAGATTCATTTAATTGAGGACAGATCCTATCAAGTGTTTTAGGAGAAGCCATTGGCACCTTTCCGGCTCTCGACCAAACATGCTTAAGCTCAAATGGGCAATGAATAATATTTGGGTGACTGCCAAGCAAATCCGCTAGCAAGGTTGTTCCACTTCTCATGCAACCAACTAAGAAGATCGGATTATTAATCATAAACTCCACTCCCCTGTTTGGCGGTATATTTTATAACGATAATTAAATTCGTTAATTCTCCGGTTTGCACTTGGGTTTGGCGTACTCTTAATATACTCTGCCTGATTAACCCCCCAACTGTGATAATGAATGATGACAGGATCACTAACAGACCGTGGCACTCGAGCATTGGCAGGCAGGTGCCAATTGAGAATCGAGGGCAGTTTTTTAAAAGGAACAGGATGGGAAGCAAAAGCCAGAGAAAGAGCAGCCTGCTCACAGAAAAAGTAACGGTCACCTAAAAGGTGTTTTTTCTTTGACAGATCAATCGTGTAGTGTTTCCATACTGGATAAAAAGACTGTAAAAGATCCTTAGGAAAAATAAGCACACCGGCGTTACAGTACCAAATTGTCGGTTTACCTGACATTGTTGTCCGATACTTCTGCGGCGGCATTTTTAGTTTATAGTGAGTAAATAAACGGCTAAATTGATTTTGATTGATTGTAGGACCGGCAGCGATATCTGCCTGAAATTCCTTTCCCGTAATGAACGGATAAGGGTCACGTACAAAAAGGGTATCACAATCCAAAAGCATGACCGTATCATAGTATGCAACCTCTTCGAGTTCAAAAAGCCGCAATTTATTAGAAGGTGGATGTAAATTGCTAAATCTTTTGACAATACGTACAAAAACCCCCCACCTTTCCAGCTCGTTCACATATTCTGGGTCTGCATCATCAACCAAACATACAAATATGTTAACGCCAGCAGTATTTTCTCCAAACCAGCGTATCGATTGAACCAGCCTTAAAGCCTGATTCCGATATTTAGGGGTATTCTCCGCCACACAACCCACTAATAAACGACCTGCACCGGGAACAAGGTTTCTCAATTCGGATTTTAAATAGGTTTCCTTCCTTTCCAGATGAAATTTTGTTAATATTTGCTGGTGTTGGTTTAAAAATATTTCTTTTACCTCTTTATCAAACTTTCCAACATCATTTTGACGAATCAATCCAAAAATTTCTCCTTCAGTTTTCGCCAGAATAAATTGATGTTGAAGACAGGTTCTCAACAAAGTACCCAGTGTTTGTTTGTGACAATAAATACCCATTGTTTCAGGTTTTTTCTCATCTTCATCAAGTATATTCGGATTTTCGTAAATTTGGGTTTTTAGTATGATAAAGCCGCCTGGACGAAGTATTTTTTTCAGTTTTCCCCAAATGATTTCCATTTCATAGACTGGTATATGTTCAATGATGGAATCCATCACAACAATATCAAAAGACTTATTTTCATCGATCTCTTTTACATTAAGGTGTTTGAAGTTAACTCTGGGGTCTTTGACACGCTCATTTGAAATTTTGAAGGCATTTTCATTGAAATCAATTCCATAATACTGATTTATGCCTTCAGCCAGTAACAAAGGGACTAGTGAGCCATTGCCATAGCCAATTTCAACTACATCTTTCTCTTTTAGACTTCCTGCCATGGATTTTAGAAAATTAAGCAAATGTTCATTCCCATTACCTGACTGGTCTCCACTTAACAAATAATCATTCGTGTACTTTTTCATAAGATGACCCAATAATTCTCACCTCGCCTTTCATTTTGCAATCCAAGCCCTTTCCTTACAGCTTATGTTTGAGCACTTTTTTGTGTATAGGTCTTTACCTCATAAATGATGTTTTTATAATAATCAATAACATTGGTGCATCTTTTTCAATACCATGTTTTATTACTTGAATCAGCTGTCCCTTTCACAATTAGTTGCTGATTCATAAAATAATGTATTAAAGATGTGTTAGACTAAAAATTCTTTTGGCAATTTTATTTCAAGACATCTAACTAAAAGGGTTAGCGGTAAATGACAATCGTAAATAGTTGAATTAAAAAGATAAGACATTACTACCCATAATTTCATAAATCTGTTTAACATGAAGAAAATAAAATAATGTCCAAAGGTAAAATAATCAATGCACTAGCCTATCATTAAAAAAGTAGGTTACTGAAATCCAAAGGGGAAGGTATTGATGAAAGCGGCAAACATAAAACATAATAGCAGAGTTCAGCACTGGCAGAGAATACGACAGCAAGAAAAGAGGAAAAAACAACTCCAGACTAACTCCTATCCTAGAAGACAGACTCGCCAGGTTCGGATAAAACAGCATCACACAAGATCGATTCAGCAAGCCCGGACAAATGAGCATCACACAAGACCGATTCAGCATGTCCGGGCAAAACTGCACCCCATAAGGCAGAATCAGCGAGCAGGACAAAGTCTAATAACTAAAAGAATTGTTCAACAAACCCAAGGTAGTATACGGAAAAAATTTCTAACACCAAGTGACCTTTTAAGATTGGTCCCCAGAAAAGACATGGCAATGTGGAATTATATAATCAGGAGGCTTCCTCCCGATTATATAATTCCTGATCCTGATTTTACTAAAATTTTCAGTCACTTTAATACCCTAAATAGATAAGATGGTACGAATGTATAGTGATCTACCTCGCTAAAGTACTGTGTTAAATTTAATTATTAGTTTTATATAAATATATGGTTGAATATTTTTATCATGCCATTCGGTCCCTTTTGCAAAGACCGAGGTTTTATTTATTGAAACAGCTGATTGGCAAATTCCTAAGGATGTAGGCAGAGACATACCGTTTTACTATTTTCCTGACTAAAAGACGAACAACCCGACTGGTTGTTCGTCTTTTGTTTTTTCCTTATATATAGTGGTATGTTTGTCCATTGCAGAATGTGCTTGCCTTACATATAATGCAATAAAATTATGCAGAGAAAAGTAGAAAACGTTAAAAATTTTAATCGGCTCCAGAAAATATCTTGGGATGGCTGGAGTTGCGCTGTATAGCTCAATTAAACCAAGGTATGAGAATCAGAGAAATAATATAAATCTTTTTTTTACAAGAAATCATAAAGAAATTCGGTGATTAATAGTGAAAATACTGTTAGCTACTTTTTGGGCTATACCTGGACGAGGAGGAGTATGGCCTTTAATGAACTCTATCAAAGAAAAATTAGAATCTTTGGGACATGAAGTGGATATTTTAGGGAAATTACATGGTGGATTAGGGTATCAAATTATTAATAAAAATTGGGTTGTTAAAAATAAGCAGCTTCTTCCCATACTAAATAATCCGTTAAATAAAAATAATGTTCCTCAATTTAATGCACATCAAAGGAATCGATACTGTATGGAGCTTGCTGCAACTTATTTTGGTCTGGAGCAATATGACATTATTCATACACACGATGTGATATCCACAAGGTGTTTAAGCCGGGTAAAACCAAAAAAGACCCCGTTAATCACGAGTATTCACGGAGCATTAGCAAGAGAGAGCACTCACTCCTATAAAACTCCAAATCCAAATGCTGTGATTCAACAAATTAAGAAAACTCAACATGGGAGATATTACTGGACATTAGAAAAACTAGGCCTTAATTCTGCAGATCTAATTCATACTTCCTCTTATTGGATGAGAAATCTCTTAATCAAGGATTATAGTGTTTCTGATAATGGAATAGTATCTTTTCAATATGGAATAGATATAGAGAAATTTTTAGCAAAAATGAATAATAAAACTGGAATTAATAAGCCATTAGACAGGAAAGTGATTCTTTATACTGGGAGACTTGTACAAATAAAAGGGATAAACTTTCTGATACATGCCCTTTCGCAGCTAAAACGGGTTCGGAATGATTGGGTTTGCTGGATTGTTGGTGAAGGAAGAATGAAAAATGAACTGCAGCAACTTTCTGCTCAATTAGGTCTAAATAGATATGTAAAATTTTTAGGAGCGCGGGATGACGTCCCGGCTCTTTTGAAACTGGCAGATATATTTGTGCTTCCAAGTTTACAAGATAATATGCCATTATCCATAATAGAAGCTCAACTTGCTGGCAAAGCTATAGTCACAAGCAATGCTGGTGGCATACCAGAGATGGTGAATCACGGAGTAACTGGATTGATTGCTCCCGCTGGCCGAAGTATACCATTGTATAAACATATTAAAACTCTAATAGAGAATGATTCATTTAGAAATGGAATTTCCTCAAACACAAAAGAATGGGCTATGCAGCACTGGTCTATAGATTTAATGATTGACCGGATATTAACCATTTATAAGCAGATGTTATTTAAATAGCTCATTTAGTTATTAAAAAATAGGACATTGTCCATTTCAAACTTCCTTGCTGTCTCATAAACTAATATAGCATATAAAATAGATGTGAAAACGTAAAATTTTACAGTCAACTGTTTGGAGTCACCCTATTATCGGGGAACAGCACTGCATGGGAATTTTCACTAATTCGACATGGAAGCTCAAATAGGCGGCAAAGATTTTGTGGTGACAGATGCAGGCTGGGTGACGGAAATTGTTAACGGTTCTAGTAATAACGAGCAGAAACAGCCATTCCTGAAGGCTACAATATTTTAGTTAAAGAGGGATGTACAATGAAAATATTAATCACCTCCATAACCTATCCAGGTATGATTGGAGTTTCGACTTATATTAAACAATTGATTAAAGGTTTAAAAGATAAGGGACATCATGTTGATCTTTTTTCCCATAACCCTTTTTTACAAAAGCGTGGTATGAAAAATAAAAATACGAATACAATTACCCAAATTGCCAATTATCAAGCTGCTGCCGCCCGTTTGCCATTAGGAAATTATGACCTGATCCATTCACAAGGTATTATTCCAACTTTGGCTATTTCAAGGATAAAGCCAAAACATATTCCTTTAGTTATTTCCCTCCATGGGGCATTAGCGTTTAATCAGCTTTTCAATGGAGTAAATAAGAGAAATACACCTTTGTGGAAACAGAGCCTGAGAGTTGAATCCAGCGCTGTTTCAGCCAGTGACATTTGTATCGTTGGGTCTCAGTGGTTGAAAAATATATTATTAAACGAATACAAAGTCCCCCAAAGTCAACAGTTTGCCATTGTTCCTTACGGGATGAATATCGAGGAATTTTCACAAAAAATGCAAATGCCAGCTTCAATACCTAAACCAGCCAATAAATATGTCCTCTCCTGCACTGCCCGTCTAGTTCCCTTAAAAGGACATCGATACCTTTTGAACTCTCTTGTAAAATTAAAGCTTCACCGTAAAGACTGGGTTTGTTGGATGATTGGAGAAGGACCGCTTCGTAAACAGCTGGAACAACAGGCTGCCAGATTAGGGTTGAGAGGATTTGTTAAATTTCTTGGAAATCAAACAAATGTTGCATCGTTATTAAAATCTACTGACTTATTTGTCTTTCCAAGTGTATATGAAAATTTCCCTTATGCTGTTATGGAAGCGCAAAGCGCAGGTATTCCGCTTGTGGTGACTAATGTGGGAGGAATACCGGAAATGGTTACACATGGACAAACCGGTCTGGTTTCCCCCTTGAAAAACAGCGATTCTTTATTTCAAAACATTAAAATTTTACTGGAAAATGCTCAGCTCCGGGAGTCATTAGCAATTAACGCAAAAAACTGGGCAATGGTAAATTTGTCTATAGATACTATGATAAATAATACAGTTGCTGTCTACAACAAAGCTATAGAAATGAAAAAATAAAGTGCAAAACGACTCTTTGTTTGCCGCTTTTGCACTTCCGCTTTTAACATGACCATGCCGACACAATTCTTTATATTGGAACACATTTTTCATTATTCGTCTTTTTAGATTATCAGAAGGACTTTTAAATCCAGAAATTTTGCCCGTCAAAACTCCAAGTCCTGAAAAATTGTATAAGCAACAGCTGAAGCACTTTGTCTAAACTAGAAAGTGAAAGTCGAGTCACTCTATGTAAAAAACACCATTCAGTTCGATGGTGTTTTCATTCTTTTTATCAAAACGATTTTTGGTTTCTTAGATACTCCAGTCGACAATATACTCGATTGTTAGTGTTGAACATTGTTTATATTATTAAAGAATCTTCTTCAAAGCCATAAACCGAAAAATCTTTGGAAAATACTTCCCTCACCAGTTCCTTCGTTTGTTTATTATAAAAGCTCTTATAAGTTGGGAATCCATCTGCACATTTTTTCACATTTAAAACCTCCTCAGCGAAATTTCCTTTTTTGACCATTTTTCCTGAAAAATGATGTGAAGACCTTGAAATTTGAGAAAGAGGAGCTGTTAACAAACCATACTTATTTTCGATTTCTTGAATATGGTTATTAAAGTTTTCGAGCTTAATATAATTCTTGATAAACCGTTCTTCACCCTCTATATATTGCGGCGCAAGGTGTCGATCCATTCTATTTATAGAGTCTCCTAAATTCTTAAGATATAATAAATACTGTTTAAATGATAAACCTTTATCCACATCAGAATTGAATTTAGAAATAAGCCATTGGAAGCTAATTGTATCTAAATAGGAACTAACTGCTCTTCTGTATGGATTACGAACAAGTTTAAAAGTATCTTTTGTTCCTTTTAAAAGATTTGTCTTTAATTCTTGGGTATAATAAGGTTCTTTTCGATATTCATTTACTCTATAACCATGAACGAGCTGCGCTGATTTCTGATTTATTTTTCCTAGTAGTCCAATTTGAAAAAAAAACCATTTATTTAGTGTTGTGCAGCCACTTTTTGGCGTCCAAAAAAGGATGATTGGAAGATCTTTGTTGTAAAGAGGGAAATAAGGGGTATTTAACAATTTATCTAATATGGGTTTATTGTCTCCAAGCAAATTTAACACCTCAATCTTGGCAAATTAACACCTATTGTTTGAAAAGCTAGTCAAATATACGATACGATCATTATTATAATTATGTCACCATTGCTCATCAGTAAATAAAAACATTCCATGCTGATTTAATTTTAATACTGAATCCTTAGTTACGAGGTTGCCGCGATAATCATAAATATATTTGTAAAAATCCAGGTGTTTCAATAAATTTCTTGTTAACATTTCCTTGTTGAGTGATTTTAAATCTATTCTAGAATTATTATTGGTTTTGGATCTTAATTGTATTGCTTCTTGCAAAAAAGGAGGATGAAGAGACAAAAGCAATGTTGGTCTGTTTTTTTGCAAATATTTAGTAATCGAAGGAATGATGAAGTATTCCCCTCCCTCAATATCCATTTTAATGAAATTAATATCTTTCATATTATAATTTTTTGTCAGTTCTTCTATGGAAGTCGCCCTGACAGTACAGTAATCCTTTTCTGACCTTGTAGGAATAACACTTGACGAAGAATCTCCCAGTTCACTTCTCTTAAACAATTTTATCAATCCTGGCTTTTCCTCCATCGCAGCCTTTATACACGTTATTTTTGAGACGAAGCCGGGATTTATTTTAATATTATTAATCAATTCCTTATATGCTACAGGATCGGGTTCCAAAGCGTATACATGCTTGGCAATTTGGGCTCCGTACAAAACAGTAGGGCCGATCCAAGCACCAATATCAAGATAAGAGTGTTTATTACTAAGAAACCTCTGAAAAATCCTAAAGGTTTCAGTTTCCCAATTGGGAAATTTATTCCAGAACCCTTGATAAAATGGAGTGGCATTGACTTTAAAATTAGCACCTCTCACCCGAATAATCATGATATTTCTCTCCATTCATTCCGACCCCCTTTTTGTCTAACATTATTTTTTAAAGTTCCTATCGAAGATATTTATTCTTTTATCCTACGATAATAATCAAGGATATCTTTTAATGATGATTCCAAAGAGAAAGCCGGTTTCCATCCTAATTTCATGAGTTCTGCTGACTGTGTATCAACCGGCCGCTCGATACTCTGATTAGAAATTGATCTTACCTCAAATTCAACAGTTGATATTGATTTCAAAAAATTTAAGATTTCCCCTAGTGAACGTGATTTTCCAGAAGAGATATTATAAGTCTTTCCAGGCTCTCCATTCATTAGAAGAGTTTCATAGGCACTCACCGCATCTCTTACATCGATAAAATCACGCCGGGCATTAAGATTATTCACCTCAAGAACTTTTTCTGCCTTGTTTTTTTCCATTGCTGCTATGTTTTGTGAAAATATTGAACAAACACCGTTTGAAAAGCCAGGTCCTATTAAATTTGATGGTTTGGCAACCACAATAGACATTTTATACAAAACGCCCCATGATTGGGCAATAAGTGTTTGAATGGTTTTGCTCAAACTGTAGGGGTGAGTAAGTTCAGATAGATTTGCTGGGTTAAATTGAAGGGCTGAACCGGCAATGATGATTTTGCAGGATGGCTGTTCCTGACGCAAGGCGTCAATTAAATAGGCGGTGGAAATAGCGTTTGTTTCTAGAGCAGAAACAGGATCCATCCATGATTGCCCAACATGATTTTGTCCAGCTAAGTGAAGAACATATTGGGGATTTACTTTTTTTACCAGTCCGTTAACTTCTTCTTTATTTGTTAGATCGCAATATTCTATCTTAAGCTCATTTTGAATAAAATGGTTTTTTCTTATAACTGCGGTCACATCAAACCCTGCATTTAAGAAATGGCTGCATGCATGCTGACCTGTAAATCCACTTGCCCCTGTTATCAACAGTTTAGGCTTTTTATTCATCTGTTCCTCATCCAATCTCTTAAATCCACTAGCATCTGCTCATAAGAAGGAATCGGATAAAGAAAATCTGTTCTTGTGTTTTTTATGGTTCGATCAAGTCTGAATGTATCATCCGGAATGATTTCCACATCAGTCTTTTCAAAGGTTTGCTGTATTAATTTTAATAGTGAATACTTTGAAATTTTCTCCTCTGACCCTAAATGATATAACCCAGTAACATTAGACATAATCATCGCTTCAGTTGCTTTTGCTAATTCAAGTGTTGTAACACCATTCCATAAGACTTTTTTATATCCTTTTATTTCACCCGCTTGCTTCATGAACCATAAAAATAAGCCAATCCCATCCTCTTTCAATTCCGGACCTATTATCGATGTGCGGATGGTCAAATGATTGTCGCTTATTATTTCCCCAAGTCTTTTAGACTGGGCATAAACGGATGTACCATCTGGGATATCATTTTCTGTATAATCGCCTTTTTTTCCAGAAAAAACACAGTCTGTACTAATGTGAATTAATTTCCCTTTTTGTCTCTCAATTAATTTAGCTAATTGATGGGGCAATAAACTGTTTACTTGGAAGGCCAATAAGGGGTTATCACTTGCATAATGATTTAAAATACCGACACTGTTAATGATGATATCAGGTTTAATTTTTTCAACTATTTCTTCGACTTTTGTAAAATCGCTTACATCCAAATATATCCCATTTTTATCATTAGGATCCCTTGATGTATAGAGAACTTCATACTGTGGTTTTTGTCTGAAATAAGCTGCCATGACATGCCCGGCCATCCCTTTTCCTCCAAGGATTAATAGCTTCATTTAAATAAACCTGCCTTTCATAAGCATTTCCTTAATCTCCTCTTTACTCATTAATCCATTACTTGAGTTATAATTTTCTAGATTCACGGGTTTATAGTTAGCATAATGTTCCTTTAATCCTTTGATGTGGATAGCTGGCAAGATTACAAAATATTCATCATCATATGCGACTGTCATTGTGCTTTCGTACCCAGAAAGCAATAATTCGTGAATTTTTTCTCCAGGTCGGATACCCAATATTTCAATCTCAACATTCTTTATATTTGATGCCTCAATCAGTACCTGAGCTAAGTCTAAGATCTTGCATGTAGGCATTTTCATTACAAAGATTTCTCCACCGAAGCTTTCGAAGGTTGCCTTAAATACTAGTTTAATTGCATCCTGGACAGTTAAGAAAAACCGAGTCATGTTTAAATCGGTTATTCCGACCTTTTGCTTCTCCTGAATCGCCCTTTTAAATACGTGTATGACACTTCCATTAGTTCCTAATACATTGCCTCCTCGGATACAAACAAACCTTGTTTTTGTCTTTAATGTGTTAGCATGAATAATCAGCCTCTCCCCCATTGCTTTTGATAATCCATAGAAATTGGAAGGGTCTGAGGCTTTGTCTGTAGAAATATAAATAACTTTATGAACTTTGCAGGCTATTGCTGCATCTATCACATTCTGCGTCCCAATAACATTCGTTTTCAATGCTTCAATTGGCTGGTCCTCACATACCGGAACATGCTTTAAAGCGGCAAGATGAAAAATATAGTCTACATCCTGGCATGCTTCGGTTATCGACTCTTTTTCTTTAATATCTCCGATAATAAATTGCAATTTTGAATGATGGTCAAATTCTTGTTTCATAGCAAATTGATTTGACTCATTTCTTGAAAAAATACGTATTTCTTTCGGGTTGTGTGTTAATAACTGCCTGACCAATTCATGTCCCCATGAACCTGTACCACCTGTCACTAAAATTATTTGATTTTCAAACAAATTGTGTCCCTCCTAGGAGAATTTTAAGCACTTTATCCGAAACGTTTTTATGATCATATCCTTCAGGAAAAGTCCATGTTTTTGGTTGTTTTACCATAACATGAACACAATTGACTATTTGGCTGGAATCTATTCCTGATAACATATTGCTTCCACACTCAATTGTTTCAGGTCTTTCCGTAGTTTTACGAATCGTCACGGTCGGTACGTGAAATAAACAACACTCCTCCTGGACCGTTCCACTATCAGTCAACACACACATAGCATTTTTTTCAAGCTTGACGAAATCGAAAAAACCAAATGGTTCATGAAACTCGACTAAAGAATGAACCTCCACGGCTGAGCTTCTTTCCAGCTGGGATTTTGTCCGGGGATGAATGCTGCAAATTACTCTTTTTTGATAGGCTTTAGCAACCATATTAATTCCCTTCATAATTTCCAAAAGACGATTCTTGTGGTCAACATTTTCAGCACGGTGGGTTGTGACTAAAAAGTAGTCGTCTTTTTTCAAGCTCAGTTTTTCTAGAATATTACTTTCTTCAATTTGCTCCTTAAAATTCTCCAATACCTCGTAAATTGGATTGCCTGATATAATAATCCGGTTTCTCGGTATCCCTTCCTTGACCAAATTTTCCCGGCTTTGTGGAGTATATGGCAGATTAATACTTGAAATTGCATCAATCACACGCCGGTTTTTTTCTTCAGGTACCTCAAGATCAAAACAACGATTCCCAGCTTCCATATGAAATACAGGAATCCCCATTCTTTCAGCTAAAATGGCGCTTAATCCACTGTTTGTATCCCCTAGCACCAAAACTTTATCAGGTTTTTCCTTTATAAAAATGGTCTCTAGTTTTTCATACATGGTTGACAATTGCATTCCAAGTGATTGATGAAGTTCAGATAATATATAATCTGGTTTTCTAATTCCTAATTGCTGAAAAAATACGTCACTTAATGAAGAGGTAAAATTTTGTCCCGTATGAACTAATACATGCGTATCCGCAAAAACATCCAATTTTTCAATAATCAAGCTTAATCGTATAATTTCAGGCCGTGTCCCCAAAATGGTCATGATCTTCACTGTTCTCACCCCTATCTTAGAAATAAGCCTAACATTCCTATTTTTTAGCTCATCCTTGCTTTTACTTATACATTATGTGTTTAAACAAGCAGCTTTTTCTTCATGGACCCTTAAATTAGGTAACCTTTTCACCTCTTATCCTCAATCTTGTGGTTAATAGGACTGTCCTCTTTATAAACTATGTAATTAGGTATTATGTGGACTAGGTTATTTGCCTCAAACAAAAAAAATCAGCAATTATCATATGATAACTGCTGAATAGCCTAATAAAATTATTTTTATTAGTATTTTTTCAAGGCTTTATACTAAATTCTTCACTTTTTTACAAAAAACATCATAGTTTAACTTGAACAAGTTCTTTGGCTAAATAATACTGCTTCAAAAGTGGCCACTGGAAATAGTTCTTTAATTTAACCTAAGGAGGTGTCACATGCTAAACCAGCCTTTTACATTCAATGGAAATGAATATATTGGTGTTCAGCATTTATTTGAAAATGCCGCAGATAACTTTACGTATGAATGTATAGTTCACCCCCAAAATTTCAATCAAAAGAAAGGGACTGCAAATAACTATCTTATTTCTCCTTCAAATCGTACTAAAATAAACACTGGCTGTGCTGGTATCTCGATAAAAGATTCTCAAATACGAATTATCGAACAGGGTAATAACGGTTTGAACACTGTGCTTGCTGTCCAATTTGATCCTTCAAATTGGATTCGGCTTGTCCTTGTATACTCTGATAAAATACCGACTCTCTATATAAATGGAAAAATGATTGCTAAAGGATATAAAAGTAAATTTACTCATATATATCCTTCTGGGGTCTTTGGTGGAAATGAAAACGGAGAATGTTTTGAGGGGCACATAAAATCGATTAAAATCTGGAAGGAAAGTTTCTCAGCAGATTCTGTCCGCAAGCTAAATGAAGGTTCGTTTATCAAAGAAAACAACCTTATTTGGAGCTACGATTATTTGAACAGAAGTATGTACAAAAATGGGAAACGGGTCAACACTAAAATAAGTGTAATCCTTCCAACTTACAATAAGTTTCAAGAAATTATTTTGACATTGCATTCGTTAGAATGCCAGATTTTTAAGAAGGATGAGTTTGAAGTTATTGTTGTGGATGACGGTTCTAATGACAAAACGCCTACGATAGTTAAAGACTACTTTTTTTCCTTTCCTTTAAAGTATATTAGAGCTAATCAAAATATTGGCCGGCCAAAAGTTCGAAACCTTGGGATCAAAAATGCCAGCGGTACCATTATTACATTTTTGGATTCGGAAATATTAGTTAATCCCGACTTTCTTTATAATCATTATGCTGCACATATGAAAAAAGAAAAAATAGTTGTTAGCGGAAGCATGGTGCTTAGAGGAATCTTCACATCCTTCCAACCAGGATTCAATAGGGATCAAATTACTCGCTTAAATGGGCTAATTCGCAGATATCCAAAAAACTCCTTGAATATATGGAATAGGCATCAAAAAAATACACCCTTTCAGCTCCTATCAAAAAACGAGATTTATAGTCAATGTTTCCAAAAATTAAGTTTCGAAAAGCCCCATGTTCAAGCTTATAAAATATCGCTTTTTAATAATTTCGGAAATGAATTAACCGGATACCACTTTCCATGGTTATTGTTTTGCACAGGTAATGTTTCTGTTAAAGCGAAAGCATTTATCGATGCAGGATTGTTCGAAGAATACCCCGGATATGGTTGGGATGATATTGAAATGGGTTATCGGCTATACAAAAGGGGATACAGTTTTCTCAACCACACAGGTTTAATCGCTTACCATCAAGAGCATCCTGTTGCAAAATCAAACCCAAATGATGCCGTGAAGAATTTCACACGTGTTTTTAATAAATATCCTGAAATGCAATTTCGTGTTTTTGCCATTCACTATTTAGGCATATCACTATTAAATGTTCATTTAATTTACAACTCCTTTTTACAATTTTCCAAGAGATTCCCATCCCAATATAAACTTGTTAAAGATGCCTTTTATTATATGCTTGTTAAAATCTCATCAAAGCTATGGAATGATCAAACCTTAACAAATCTTCTCGAGGGTTTTCCCGGTGATAAAAAACAAGTAAAAATGCAACTTGAACAACTGAGAAAAATCCCAGAGGTTGAGCCCTTTGCAGCGAATTTTAAAAATATGATTCTTTTATAGCCTTTTATTTGTGATAGATTTTTTTAAGAATTCAATTTTTTTGTAACAGATTCAGTTTTGGGAGGGGAAAATTAAAAGCCACATACAAATTAGAGGCATAAATCGTACATCGAATAGCGCCTCTTTTGTATGGTCTATGCATAGCTGTCCAAACTCAATCCTCGAAAGTCATTTGCTCTTGCATATTGAATATCTGCCCCAATAAATAGGGTTTTTTCGGTATTTGTTGAATACGTTAGGCCATTTTGCTTCTACTTCAGGGAATGACTGATGGCCTTCAACATTACCAAGCATACAGGAGGCGCTTTTTTTGTTCAAAGTCCAAATTCTTTCAATACAGGAATAGCACCTCTATAAAATAATAAAAATCCTAAAATAAAGCCATTTATAAAAAAAGAATTCTTTGCGATGGGTTAGTGTACAAACAAAGTAAGCCTTTTTAAATAAAATGATAAAAAAACGGAGGTGAAAAACAATGTCACTATCTAAGAGAAACCGTGAAACTCTTATTACAAATTTAATAACCTATATACCACCCTTGTATGAAGACAAATTTCCGTTAATATTTTTTTGGAGCCCAAAAAGTGGATGCACCTCACTTATTAAGTGGTTTTTCTTTCAAATAGGGTTACTTGAAAAAGCAATTAATTATAATCCCTCGGTTCACATTTATAGGATGCAAGTTCATGAAGCACAGAAAAATTACAACCTAAAAATAAAAGAACAACTTTTAAATAATAATAAAGATGTTTATAAACTGGTTCGTAATCCTTATAACAGAGCAGTCAGTTCTTTTTTTATTACAATTATGAGTAAAACTATAATGGACCTGGTTTCTCCAGGAAATTTTAATAACGGCTTATCTTTTAAACAATTCCTATATATAGTAAAGAAAAAAGGAGTAGGAAGAGGTTTAATAAACCCTCACATTGCGCAGCAATACAATGAAGGGGAAGAATTATTTATTCGAAACTATGTGCACTTAGAACATTTCGCAGCTAGTGTTAGAGATATTGAAAAAAAATATAACCTATTAGAGTCTCCTATTCAAAATATTATTAAGTCTCCTCATCATATGGCGCCAAAAATGATTGGCAAGGGGAACAAAGTATTCTCAGATGTTAAGTTATCTTTTAAAACTTCAAGCGGACCCTTACCTGAATATAAGTATTTTTATGATGAGGAAACGAGGGATTTAGTAAGAGAGTTATTTAAAAAGGATTTTGAAACGTATGGTTATAGCCAAAAAATAACCTAAAATAAACGGGGTAGAAAGATTAAATATGATTAATAATTCATTTTAACCTATCACTCGTTTAATTAAATGGTAGATTTAGTAAAAGAACGAAATAGAACACAGACTTAAAAAGGCTCAGTGATAAACTAAGCCTTTTTTTTACTTCTAATACTTACAACCATTCATTTGTGATTTAATATCTTCTTTACTCAACCCTTTCCTTTTTTTATTGTCTTTTTCAGTTGCATTAAAAGTGGCATTTTTCCCTTTTATTTAGGTGGATAATTACCTATACCAATATAGAAATATATTCATAGTTTATAAGGAAGTACATTACCTCGACATTTGTAAATATTTGTACTCCGACGCCTGACAGGATGGGCGGTGGATGTTCATAGGAAAGGAGTATATATTCATAAAAATAAATTTAACATTAAAAAAGGATGTGAAATAATTTGCCTAATACTCAACCTTTAGTAAGTGTCATTATCCCATTCTACAATTGCCGCTTTGTTGACCAAGCAATTCATAGTGCCTTAACACAAACCTATTCAAATATTGAAGTAATCGTTATTAATGACGGCTCAACTAAAAATCAACATTTGGCTACCAAGTTTCTTCCCCGTATTAAATATTTCAAACAGTCCAACAAAGGCGTGGCTGCTGCATTAAATACCGGGATTAAACATGCTGCAGGAGAATATATCGCATGGCTTAGTTCTGATGACATGATGAATAATCAAAAAATCGAGAACCAGCTTAAATTTATGCAAGAGAAGGGATCGGAGATATCCTTTACCAACTTTAATCTATTTGATGAAAACAACAAAATTGTATCACATAATGTTGGCCAAAATTATCAAGATGAAATTGACGTCATAGATGCCTTCCTTCGTAAAAATCCCATTAATGGCTGCACGATCATGATGTCAAAAAAAGTGGTCGAAATCACTGGTTTTTTTAACGAAAACCTGAAATATGCGCAGGATTATGAATACTGGATAAGAGTATCATTAAAGCATCCAATCCATTATTATGATAAAACGTTAACAAATTATCGGATCCACCCATCTATGGGATCGATTCTATATCATGATGACCAAATGAAAGAATTCCACCAAATCAAAGAGCGTTATACTGCACAGCTGAATTCCTTAATAAAGAGCAAAAGAGAAAACAAACTTTCGAAAACTTCTAGTAAATTACGACACAAAAAAAATAATCCGCGCTTGAAAAATGCACGGAAGTATAATCCCAGCATTTCCAATAGTGTCCATGCGAGTTCCAGTTATCGTCGCACCCTCAAGGATTACTACAGAGGTAATTAATAACAATCAAATTTATGAATATGACATTAACAGAGTAGCTGCAGGCGCTTTTCCTGACTACTTCTTCGTAAAACCTGAAGGTCTCCTTCAGGTTTTGTCCATTTAGGATGAACAGTAGTAAATTATTTTAGGGAAGCTGTTTAGCGTACCGTATAGACCAATTATCATCCTGGATAAAAGTGGATTTTCAAACCTTGTCCAAGCATTTTCCAGTTTTCATCGTAAAATATATTAACACAACATAAGGAGGTGATTTCATGGCCATTCAATTTCTAGATTTGAGAGTTTCACAGCATAGTAATAACGATGGGTTTACAACTCCAATCCCTACAGCACCCGATTCATTGACATTTGGTATCATTGGAGTTCAAACAGCTGGAGTATCACCAGAAAATGCAGGCGATATTCGTGTCCTTCTAAATGGATATGTTAAAGTTGAAGGTATTACAGCTACTACTGAGACCCTAACTTTAAGAATTTTTAGGGATGGAATACAAATCTTTGAAACTTCAGTTGGACCACTTGCAGCAGAAACTGGAGAAGTTTGGGGATTCAGTGCGGCTGACTTTCCACCAGACCCTTCAGGCGGACAACTCGATTATACTGTTACAATCGAGTCCGACCTGGCTTTATCAACTGCTGTTATTGCAGCTGCAAACTTTAGCGGAGTAGCTGCAGCCGGTGCCGGTGTTTTTTAGGGCTAGTTCTATTCGCAAAACCTGAAGGTTCTCCTTCAGGTTTTGTTTTTTACTCTTTCTTCATCATTGCCTGCACTTATTAACTGATTGGAAAAATACGAAAAAAAACTTTTAAAAATGCTTTGCAGTTCCACTCAGACGAACATTTACAGTATCTAGGTATATGGCGGATAGGCTTGTAGCATGAGGGATGGGTTATAAAGCCGGAAGCAATACCAGTGACCAATGATGTTTCCGTTAAGGTTTAGTCGTTTGCTCCTAAACGATTTCCGGATAATTTTTAGCTAAAGTAAGGTTGGAGGAAAGAGAGATACAGTGTTTCTACCAGGAACAGCAAGGTCTGGTTTTAAAAATATTACCTATAGTAGAGATAAAAAACAGATTGAAAAATGGAAAGCAGATTTTAACAAAAGGAAAATTTAGCATCATTGCAAGGAAAGCCTTATTGATAATATATTATTCTTATTAAGAAAGCCCGAATCATAATCGGTTTATGGTTCTCAATAACAGAGGCCTGTATTTCCTCTTGAGTAAGTTTGCTTCATTAAGCAGCTTTGTTCTGTGTTTAATGGACCCCATTTTGTTATGGACTTTATACAGAGTTAAAGGTTCATCCAGGTAGCCAAAATTATAATGCTGAATTGTCCGGAGCCAATAATCATAGTCTTGTGTACAGGCTAGTTTTTCATTGAATTTGCCCACCTTATTATAAACCTCTCTCTTCATCATAATCGTAGACCCATTTATTGGGCAGCCTTTTAAAAGTCTAATACAAAGCTTTTTTCTTGAAACAGGATGGATTGCTGCCCTTTCCTTAATGACCACTCCTTTTTCGTTTATCCTTGAAAAATTCGTATAACTTATATGAAAATTATTTTTTTGCATAAAAAGGAATTGTTTTTGTACTTTATCTTTAACAAAGAAGTCATCGGAACTTAACCAAACAATATAATTTCCTTTGGAGATTCTAATACCAGCGTTCAACGCACTGGCTGTCCCTCCATTAGCCTTTTCGATGTATTTTACTCTTTTATCTTTTAAAAAAGGCATAATCCGATCTTTATACAAAGTCGATCCATCATTAACCACAATCACCTCTATATTAGAATATGACTGCTTCAGAGCGCTCTTTATTGCTTGATTTATATATTGGCAATTAAAAAAAGGAATGATAATGGATACATTTGGTTTCATTTGTACCTCCTTATAACTGTAACAATCTATATATCTTATGAATATTTATGGAAACAAGTGAAGGAGTTTTGTTTTATTGCCAATACTAAAAAAGGGGTTTTACTGTGAAAATTCTATTTGTTTATTATTATCCCAGTGGCGGAGTTGAGACATTAGCAAGACAAAGGAGCAAAGCACTCAAAAACATGGGAATCAAATTTCATTTTCTTTACTTTTACAAAGGGCCAGGACTGCAAAATATTAATGAAACAGTATTTGTTACGAATAATGATCAAAATATTCAAAATATAATAAAGCGAGAAAAATATGATGCGATGATAGTATGTTCAGACTATACGTTTCTGCCACGAGCAAGAAGGTTAGGATATAAAGGACCGCTTATATACGAAGTGCAAGGTCTTGGACCCATTTATGCCGCAAATAAGTATCTGAAATCTGGCCAACCAATCGTGCAAAAATATGCAAATTGTTTGTTATATCCAAGAACTCCACATTTAATGAGATTAATGGATGAATACTTCCCACTAAAAGCAAAACATTGCTTCCATAACTGCATTGACACTGAAACCTTTCGTTACCAAGATGGTCTGCCTGCTGAATCAGCCCAACTAATTGGATGGGTAGGACGGCTAGAAGACAATAAAAACTGGAAAGATCTACTTGAGATTGCTGCCTCACTTATAAAACGAAAATTTAAAATGAAAATCTGGATTTTTACGGACGATACGTTAGACAAACCTGAACAAGTAAAAGCATTTCAATTAAAAGTACAACAACTAAAGCTTAAAGAATTTATCACAATGTATAAAAATGTACCCAATAAAGAAATGCCTACTTATTATACAAGAATAGGCAATTCAGGAGGTTTTCTTTGTTCAACATCAAAAACTGAAGGATTCGGATATGCAATTGTTGAAGCAATGAGTTGTTTATGCCCTGTTGTGACCACAGATTCAGATGGAATAAAAAGCTTTATTTTCCACAATAAAACTGGGAAAATATTCCCTCACGGAAATATTTCTAGAGCTACAGCAGAAGCTGCAGATTTATTGCTTAACACTTCCTTAAAAAATTCGATAAGGCAGAATGCTCGAAAATATGTTACTGAAAATTTATCTCCCCAAATATATGCCAATAATTTTAAAAATTTACTTAAAAGCTTACATCTAAATGTTTAATTAAATAGTTCAAAATAAACAAAAGACAAAAAAAGCGATTGGATGACCCATCGCTTTTTTTCAGCAGGTTTCTGACCTATCTTAAAACCTTCCCATAGAAAAAATCTTGCTAAAGGGATGCTTTTTTACCAATTTAAATCCTTTTCATAACCTATATTTTTCATAACCTAGATTGATCAATAAATCGCCAGCTACGCCCTTGAAACGTCTTTTGGCCTCGCTGTCGAATTCATTTTGCCAGATTTCTGGGGATTAATATTTTTAACATAGAAGACACTATTGTATTTCTGGGAATTCTCGTTTTCTGATGGATAAGTAGAAAGTTAACAATCCTTTCTATCGCAGAACATTGAGATAATGGCGATTGTACCCATTCTTCATAAGTTTAAGTTAGCACGTTTGATGCATTTCGCCATTTAGCGAATTCAAGAATATAATCTTTAATGTTTGGCCTTATTGCAGGAGGCAACGTAAAACCTTCGAAAATAGCCAAATATATTTGTTTCTGCGAAAGGTTATTTTTTAACATAATGCACTATATAATCATCCTTTAATGATAATATATTGTAGAAATAACGGTATGATTCTTGTTATGAGCCTAATAATTATACGTTTATTAGCTCTCGTGTTTCACTTTCAAATTGTCCTTTATCCCTTCGTAAAAGTAATACCTAAATTTCCATATTTTTATTATAATGATACTTTTCAAAATCTTTTTTAAACACCTCTCTTACTAACTGTTTTGTTTCTTCATCATAAAAATTATTATAATGCGGCAAGGGGCCGCGCAGTGTATCCTGAGACATATTAACCTCTGCGAATATTTTCTTACTTTTATCAGTCATTTTCTGTGCCTTATGATGGTGAGACTGAATGATATTTTGAATTGGGGAGTCTAATAAGTTATATTTTTTTCCATATTTTTGATTTCTGTCCAAAAATGTTCTAAATACACATAATTACCAATAAATAATTCCTCTTCTTCAACATATTGCTGGGCAATGTGAGCATCTATTAAACCTCTATTAACTCCAATATTCTTAATTTGATATAAGAATTGTTTAAATGATAATCCATCATGTTTACCATCTGGAGAGACCTGATTCATTATATGTTTATTTTTGAGTGTCGTAAAAAATGAACTGACTGCTCTGTTATATGGCATTACGAACAAGTTTATAGACCTCTTTATTGTCATCAGCAAGCTGCTTTACTACTTTAAGCTTGTGATTTTCCTGTTTTTCAAAAACTTCCATTCTATAAAAGTGAACCCAAGAGTTATAATCAACTGCTTTTTGAAGTATTCCTATTTGGAAAAAGAACCATTTAATAAGTGAAGTACATCCAATCTTTGGGCTCCAAAAAAATAGTAACGGAAAATTTTTCTCATACAATGGTAAAAATGGAGAAATTAATTTTACAGCGAGTATTTCCCGTTTTTTTGTACATTGACACCCTTTTCACCTCCTTATCTCATTAATAAATGTGTATAAGGCTTACTTTGCTTGGATTCTCCGCCAGTTTTGTTAAATGATTTATTACTTTGTGACCTTATTCCTTTCGCTTAACGGTGCTTCGCTCAATTCTGTAATAAAAACCTTTTTATAGAGGAATAACCTTTTCCAAATTAAACATCTTTACTTTTATGATTCAATAATGATTTTAATAGTGATCCAGAGAAACAAATATTAAAGTTTAGAATATTCAATTATAAGGCATCTCAGTAAAGTAATCGAAAAGGTGGAGTTCCTGCTTTGCCTTTATTTGTTTTTCCAGGAACCCAACTTGCTGACTTTTAGGAATTTTCACAGAGCCATCCGTATCCCCTAAAGTGAATTGAGTTAAAAGAGACAGTCGGGGCATATTTCACTTTGTCCCTAATATCCCTGATTTCTTCTGCACCATTATTGGATGCAGCATCAATTTTTATGACATCAGGAATAGAATCGTCTGTAATGCCTCTTTAGGCACACTCATTGCACGGTTCAGTAACCGGACCCTTCTCGGATTACAAGCTTTCCTGCCGTATTCCTTCATATTTTTCGTCAGTTATAAGGAATTGATCCAGAAGTTTAAATTTACAATACTCGATTTACACTTGAACCAGCTCCTGCGGGAGCGTTTTATACCGCCTCATTCCATACATTGTACTTTAACCATGCTCAGCAACCGGGTATATTGTATATAGATTGATAAGGAAAGTCCTTGCTGCTTCAGCGGGTACTGTTTACGCAGTTGGCCCGATTATATTCACACGTAAAGCCATTGAAAAACTTGATTAGTGTTGTTCAAAGTGACCTTCTAGAAACTAAGACTATATTGCCGGATTCTTTAGAAGGTGGCTAACCTTAATGCCTTCTCCATCACCGTATGTACGGTTCCGAATTTGTCGGTCTTTTAGGCAGTTGATTATCTCACATAAATAGTTTTCAACCTTCTTATTGAGGGTTTTTTGTATTAAAAACCCGAACCAAGTTTTCCAGGTCTACGATTATTTAGTGTCCAGGAAATAATTCTCATCAATATGCGGATTTAAATTCTCTACAAAACTAAGTGGCGATGGTTCTTTTCAATCAGCAAAAATTTTCAACCGCAGCATTCATTTAACCTAGTAGCCTACATATAATGTAAAAAACGTTTTATGTATTTTTAGGAAAGAGTTCTTTTTTGTAAAACGGAAAAACGGCCAATGAGTTTTCAGGCTTAGAATATACATGTAAAATTCTATGTAAATAGGAGCTGTTTAGTTTGGAAAAAAAGAGCAAACTATTTCTTGTTTTATGCCTCCACCGCTCTGGCTCGAGTGCTACTGCTGGTGTTATGCAAAATTTAGGAATCCATATGGGTGATAAACTCCTCCCTGCATCACGGCATAATCCTAAAGGACATTTTGAAAATCTTGAATACTTTCAGATAAATCAAGACTTGCTGCGAAGCGTAAAAAGCGCGTGGAACAGACCGCCGAGCCGAGAAAGAATAAAATCCGCCAAAATTCCTGACACGAAAATACGTGAATTTCTTAAAAAACAAGTTAAGCCTGTTTGGGGTCTGAAAGATCCCCGCACACTTTTAACGTTTGAAATATGGAAACCGTATCTTGAAGAAGTTTCCGAAATAACCTACGTGTTTGTTCATCGTCCACTGGAGGCTTCCGTCCGTTCACTTGCTCACAGGGATCGAATCAGTATTAGCAATGCAAGTCAAATTTTAACAACATATCTTATTAACCTCTATTATTACCGCCATACTTTCAGCCTGCCTCCTGAAAATATAATTGACGTTTATTATCAGGATATCATCCATACCCCAGAACCATTTGTAAGTAAATTTAATGAAAAAATTGGGAACCCCAGAGCTCACAATCTTGATAGAGTAAAAGAATTTTTGGACATTAAATTGAAAAAGTTTTAAAAACAAAAACACGATTAAGATTCATTGACTTAATACAGAGCCAGTTTTTATGAACAATGAATCCTATTACCAAACAATGTTCAGCCAATAGTAAAGAAGAAGGAGTGTTTACACATATGTGGAACCACTATTATGGACTAAAACTAACGGAACAGGATATACAGAAGGGCATCCATCGAAATCAGGTAGGCGGAATGTGGCAGGAAATGCGCGAACTACAGTTGAAATTTATGAAAGAGCAGGGTTTAAAGCCTGAACACGAACTGCTGGATGTTGGCTGCGGCAGCTTGCGCGGGGGGATTGCCTTCATCGATTATCTTAATGAAGGTAAATACAGCGGACTGGATATTAATTCTTCTCTTATAAAAGCAGGGCAAGCTGAAATAAAAAATGCTAACTTAAACTCAAAAAAACCTGTCCTAATAGTTAATGACAGTTTTAATTTCAAGCCATTTAATAAAAAGTTTGATTACGCTATTGCGCAGTCTGTTTTCACACATCTTCCAGTAAATTTAATTCAAAAATGCCTTATTAATATTGAGCACGTAATGAATCCTGGCGGGAAGTTTTATGCAACTTTTTTCGAAACAAAAAGAAAGTTTGATGCTTCTCCTATACACCAGCCAAATTCAGGAGGGATTATTACAAATATAGACAGGGACCCCTTTCATTACCATATATCTTTATTTAAATATTTAGTGAAGGGCAGTTCATTACAAATGAATTATATTGGAAATTGGGGCCATCCGAGAAATCAGAAAATGATTTGCTTTAGCAAAGGCAAAAATTCCGCCTAACAGATTCAGTTTAATAAACCGCCTTTATAATTTGTTATTAATTTCAGGACTATTTATTTTTAGGAACATTAAAAAAAACGATTGTGTGAACAATCGCTTTTTTAATGTTGAGTTTTTTAAACTGTTATGAACTTTTCAGTTTTTAATAACATCGACTCAAGCACAGTACTTCTCGATACACTAAACCTTTTCACTCGCCATTAGAGAAACCAATGATTTTAATCGAGAACTCTCAGGAGAATTTCTTGATTTATCAGGCAGTTCAAAGCGCTTCCGCTTTAACCTAGATTTCTTCTATTTCAGGTATTTTGAAAAAGATTGGGGTGTTTTTTTTGTCTTGACCTGTGCAGGAGCATAGTTTAATCTTTTCACTTTAGCCGGCTGTAAAGTTCTTCCGTGGTATAAGTCTTTGGGAGAAAAACGTTTATTTATTTCATGACATAAACACATAGGAACACCTCACCTTCTTGATATATAATATGAGAATAAATTTTTGGCGCTTGTATTATTGTACTAAATTACTTAACAAAAACGATGAAATAAGCTGTCTGGGCGTGTCCAGACAGCCTTAGCGGGAACTACATGTGTCCATTATATTAAGAAAAACTAACTAAGCTTTTCTATTATTCTCATTTTTGAGCATTTCCTTTAAACCTTTGACTAAAGTGTACTTTGGTTTCCAATTCAAAAGTAATAAAGCTTTTTTATTACTTAACTGGCTGTTTAAAATTTCTCCTTTTCTTGCTGGCTGTTTAACCCTTCTCATTTCGGTGTTTGTTACCATTTCTATAGTACTTAACACTTCGTTAACAGCGGTTCTCGAATTGGAACTGATATTAAACGTACCGCTTAAACTATTTTCGATTGCAGCCACATTTGCAGCTACTACATCCTTTACATAAATAAAATCCCTTGTCTGTTTCCCATCACCAAAAATTGTTGCAGGTTCCTTGTTCAAGGCTTGATTTATAAAAATAGAAATAACACCTGCTTCACCCTGGGAGTTTTGTCTCTCTCCATAAACATTTGAAAAACGGAGAATCGTATAGGAAAGGCTGTATAATTCGGAGTATAATCTTATATATTCTTCTGCGCACATTTTAGAAAGACCGTAAAAGGATAACGGATTTAAGGCTGCTGATTCCAATATTGGCAGGCTTTCAGAATAGCCATATACTGCTGCTGAGGATGCAAAAACTATTTTATTCACTCTATATTTTTTGCTGCATTCGAGAAGATTTATAGTTGCTAAAATATTAATGTTTCCGTCATTATATGGAGCTTTTATAGAATCCGTGACACTAATCTGTGCAGCTAAATGAATCAGTATATCCGGTTGTTCTTTTGAAAAGACGTTTTCTACATGATCTATATCAATAATATCGATTTGATGGAAAGAGATATCGTCTGGCAAATGGGCTCTTTTCCCTGTGCTTAAATTATCGATTACTGCTACTTCATAATTTTTCTTTAGTAATTCATCAACAATATGTGACCCAATAAATCCTGCGCCTCCCGTTACGAGGACTTTTTTGGCCCTTTTATCCATAGGTTAAGGTTCCATTCCTTCCCTTTGATGTATAAGTTTTTTTGTGGGAAAATCTCGCTGTATAATACCAGCAGTATAAACCTGGAATTCCTTTTTTCATGTAATATGGATGATAAGCAGAAAACTCCATACTAATGAATGTTTTTTACCGGTTTTTTGTTTCCCACTTAAAATCTATTAAAGTATCATCCCACGGTATTCGTTTCTCATCTGGATCGTTTGGATCATAGGCCTCTGTTGTGAAATAAATGATGGTGGCAGGCTTTTCCCCCAAAACCCGATAACCATGGGCAACGCCTTTTGGAATCAAAAGCATGAGCGGATTTTCCTCCCCCATGTAATAAACATCCGTTTCACCTTTAGTTTTTGAACTCTCTCTCAGATCATAAAGGACTACCTGTGCATTACCGGAAGGAAAAAACCATAGATCATCCTGTTTTTCGTGATAGTGAAAAGCTTTTATCACACCCGGGTAGCTCATAGACCAGGAGGCCTGGCCAAACCTTGATAACAGATCTGGCTCATCCTCCCGGATAAGTTCTGCAAAAAAACCGCGGTCGTCACAATGTTTGACGAGTTTCTTCACCTTAACTCCATTGATCATTTATAAGTCACCTCTTGAATGAATTCATTTAATGCTTCCTTCCAAGGTCTAAGAGCTTTAATATCTTCTCTGAGCAAGGCTTTGTGTCCGAGAACAGAATAACGGGGCCTCGGAGCAAGAGCCTCATAATGCTCAGTCGTTGTGGGCAAAACCAAATTCGGGTTGAAACCTGCTAATTCGAATATAGTCTTTGCAAATTCATACCAGCTGCAGGAACCCGTATTGCTAACATGGTAGATGCCATTTTTCTTATCGAATAAATGAATAATCGTTTCAGCGAGATCCTTCACATAAGTAGGTGAACCTATCTGATCATTTACTACTTTTATTTCTGTATTTTTTTTAGCCATGTTCAATATTGTCTTTACAAAATTCTTTCCATCAAGCCCGTAAAGCCAGGATGTGCGTATAACCGTTCCATTATTATTTTTTAGTACTAATTTTTCACCCACCCACTTGCTCATTCCATAAATGGACTGCGGATTTGGTGTATCTTCTTCATTATATGGAGAATGTTTACTTCCATCGAAAACATAATCAGAACTAATATAAAACATCCTGGCTTTTACTTTATTTGCTGCCTGAGCTATATTGAGTGCCCCTAGCCCATTCACATCAAATGCTTTATGAATGTTTATTTCACATTGATCCACTTCAGTAAATGCAGCAGCATGTATAATAATTTCCGGTTTAAAATGTAATATTATTTTTTCTGCTTTTTCCTTATTAGTTATGTCTAAATCATTTTTACTTAAACTTACGATAGAATGGGTTTGGCATAACCTTCTTTCCAATGCCGTTCCTAATTGGCCGTGAGCGCCAGTTATTAAAATCTCCATCCTTTCACCATCTCTCAAATATCCTATGTTTATACCATTCTATTGTTTTATTAATCCCCTCATTGAAAGATACACTTGGTTTCCAGCCCAACTCTCTCATTATCTTAGTTGAATCCATAGAGTATCGACGGTCATGACCTTTACGGTCTGGTATATGCTTTATCAGTTGTGTATTCTTCTTTAAATGGTTTAAAATAATATGGATAACTTCCAAATTCGTTTTCTCTGCAGAGCCTCCGATATTATAAATTTCTCCTGACACCCCCCTTTCCAGAACTAACTGGATGGCATGGCAATGGTCGTCAACATAAATCCAATCTCGTATATTTAAGCCATCTCCATATAAAGGAATTTCTATGTCGTTAAGTGCATTTGAAATAATTTTAGGGATAAACTTTTCCGTATGCTGCATTGGGCCATAATTATTGCTGCATCGTGTGATGATGAGTGGAAGCTGATGTGTTTTATAAAAAGATCTAACCAGTAAATCTGCACTAGCCTTACTTGCAGAATATGGATTATTAGGTGCGAGAGGTGTTTTTTCAGTAAATGGAGGATCTGCTGGTTTCAGTGAACCATATACTTCGTCTGTGGATATTTGAATCATTTTTCCGGCTTTCCCTGATAAAACAGCTTGTAAAAGGTTAAAGGTACCTTTTATATTCGTATGAATGAATGGAGCCGCATCCATAATGCTGCGGTCCACATGTGTTTCTGCAGCAAAGTTTATGATTGCATCATATTTTTGATCAAAAACAGATTCGAGTTCATGTACTTTTCCAATATCACATTTTGTAAAACGATAACGGTTTGATTTTTCGTATTTATGAATAATTTCATTTCCAGCATAAGTAAAGGCGTCCACATTAGTGATAAAGTAATTTGTCTTACTTAATAAATACTTAATGAAATTCGACCCAATAAATCCGGCACCGCCAGTAATAAGAAGCTGTTTACTCAATTAATTTCCTCCCCAAATTGATTGGCGCAAACATATCGTTGAGCCTTATAAAGGGATTCATGCGTCCCTGCATCAATCCACCATCCCTTTAGTACGTCATAATGAAGCAGACCTTGCTTAATATATAGATTATTTACATCTGTGATTTCGAGTTCGTTTCGGCTTGAAGGATAAATGTTTTCTATAATATTGAAGACTTCTTGATCATACATATATATTCCAGTTACACAATAAAAAGAAGGTGGATCAGCTGGTTTTTCAATGATGGAGATAATTTTTTTTGTAGTTGGATCTATTAAAGGCACACCATACCGAGTAGGATCTTTTAGTTCCTTCAGAAAGATTCTAGCGCCTTCTTTTTGTTCTTGGAATGCCTTGATATAAGGTGTTAATGAATCTTCAAAAACATTGTCACCTAATAAAGCAATAAACTTCCCATGATCTATAAAACTTTTCGCATTCATAAGGGCATCTGCAATGCCTCCACCCTCATTTTCTTGTATTTGATATTGAATCCTAACATCTTGATTCTCCCCAAAGCCTAATATATCTATAAAAGAACTCAGCTGTTTTTTATTCGTAATAATCAAAATGTCATTTATTCCCGCATCCCTTAATCTCCGGATAGGCCAATAGATCATTGGATAAGGTCCCACTGGCAAGAGGTGTTTATTGATAACTCTTGTAAATGGAATTAAACGAGTCCCGTTTCCTCCTGCAAGAATAACACCTTTCATGATTAATTCCCCTTTCGTTGAAAAACTTTGAAAATATAAAAGCCCCAGCGCTTTACATATTCCTTTCAAATTTTTTTCTATATACTATATGATAAATATCTCCCTTTGACCTAAATTGAGGTTTTTTTAAACAAATACCTTTTGGTTTTTATAGGACTCCAGGAACTCCCGGCTCAATGAGGAGGTGTCTTCCTGCCTGTTAATTCTCTTAATAATTAAGCTAAAAAAGAAATACTTCCCTACATTATCTTTGTGGTAAAAAAAGGGAAGCCGAAAATTTAAAAATGAGCACAATTTTAAGATTGCAACTTACAATACACCTAAAAAAGTCCTCCTTAAAGCCGTTAATCCGTTTTCTTAACTTTGAATTAGGGGCGGAATGAAGGTTCTAAATGAATGGGTAACTATACGAATTTTATTTCCCATTTTCTTCGCTACATGCTCAAATGCCGGAATTTAATAAACTCCGGCTTTTTCCTCTGTTCTAAATCAAATTGTCATTCGCCCTAAGTGAGCTTTTGAACGATTACTCTGCATCAGCATATAATAATGCAGTTGAAAAAAATTCTTCCTTAAAAAAGCTATTTTTTTGGCTCTGTTAAATTTGGCTGTTGATTTCCGCTGCAGGCACTCGCTTTCCGCGGGGCTACCGGGAGCCTCCTCGTCGCTCTGCGCCTGCGGGGTCTCCCTTGGTACGCTACTCCCGCAGGAGTCTCGCCGCCTTCCACTCCAATCAACAGGGTGCTAAAAACAACAATGACCTTTAACAGAGCCATTTTTTTAAATAAATGTAATGTATTCATGAGTACTGTATTAGCAACTGAAACAATACAAGTGCTATCTGTATCAGTGAATTTTTTTTAAGTAGTCCAATCCTTTTTGTTTAAAAAGTTCGCATTTGAGGACCATTAGGATGCCATTTTCTTTTTTATGTAAGGAGAATTCATCTATGAACATTGACGCAATGATTTTGGGCTTTATATTAGTAATGATGTTTTTTGTTCTTATTAAAGAATGGCTATTACCTGAATTTACAGTATTCCTATCCTTATCAGCACTGATTTTTACCGGTATATTGACACCTGCGGAGGCATTAGATGGATTTTCAAATCCTGGCGTTCACACTGTAGCATTTCTCTTCATTTTTGGAGCCGCTGTAGGAAAAAGCGGAATCTTAAATGAGCTTGTTAAAAGAATTTTAAGCCAGGGAAAGAAGCTCCCGCATATTTTATTACGATTAATGCTGCCAATTAGTGCACTTTCCGCATTCATAAACAATACACCAATTGTAACGATGTTAATTCCCACTCTTCAAACTTGGGCCGTTTCAAATCATATTAAACCCTCCAAGCTTTTAATTCCGTTATCTTATGCGGCCATTTTAGGCGGTACCATTACTCTAATAGGAACTTCTACAAATTTGATTGTTCAGGGACTTTTGCTGGAAAGAGGTTTGGAAGGGTTCCATTTATTTGATTTTGCTTTTTTTGGAATCCCTTTAGCATTAGCAGGTATTCTGTATTTTGCAGTGGCCGGACACTATTTGCTGCCGAGCAGGCCACATAATATTAAGCAGTTTCAGGATGAACAGCACCTATATATATATAAATTTGCGGTTGAAAAAAACTCCCCATTAGCTGGTAAAACCATTAAAGAAGCGATGCTGCGTAATTTAAATCAGCTGTTTCTTATTGAAATCATCAGGAATGGAAGAGCAATTATCCCGGCACCCAATGATGAAATAATTCAAAGCAATGATATTCTTGTTTTTTCTGGGAACCCAAAAGGATTATCGAAAATCAGCAACATTCTGGGTCTTGCTCAATATACAGAAGAACATAAAGGAAATCACTTTAATAATATTACAACCCTTTTCGAAGTAGGCATCTCGGGTAATTCTCCGTTAGTAAATAAAAAAATTAAAGAAAGCCATTTCCGATCAAAATATAATGCTGCCATTGTAGCCGTTAAGAGAAAAAGTAAGCAAATCACAAACGGGATAGGAAATATCGTTATTAAACCTGGGGACACGCTATTACTTCTTGCCAAAAAGGACTTTGAAAAATCATGGACAGATACTGAAGATTTCTATTTTATATTTTCAATTGATCATACAAAAGACCAGCCACGGTACGGGAAAATTATTATTATTTTGATATTATTTGGACTCATAATTTCCTCTTTCTTTCAACTGTTGCCAGTTTTCAATCTTACTTTAATTGCAACAGTTATCTTATTAATGACAAAGGTCCTTACAGTTTCGGCTGCCATTAAAGCAATTAATTGGAATGTGATTATCCTGATGAGCTGCGCCATCGGGATTGGCAAAGCAGTTGAAAAGACGGGATTGGCACAAATGGCAGGTGAATTTTTAATAAACATCCATGCTAATATCGGAATCATGGGGACATTGATTCTCTTCTATCTTCTCACTGTCATCTTAACGGAAGTTCTTAATAATCTTGCCACTGCTGCCCTCATGTTCCCAATCGGTTTTTCCATTTCTCAGCAGCTTAATCTGGATCCAATGATGTTTGCGATGATCACCGCTATCGCTGCATCATGCAGTTTCCTAACGCCTATCGGATATCAAACCAATTTACTTGTTTATGGCCCAGGTGGCTATAAATTTACAGACTATTTGAAGGTGGGGCTGCCCCTAAGCTTGATCAGTATGGTTCTAACCCTTTCTTTAACGTATTTAAAATGGCTGTAATTATATTGAAAAGGAGAATTTCTTTTGAATAAAAAGGAAACCGATAAAAATGTTGTTTGGCATCAATCCTTAATCAAAAAAGAAGACAGACAAAAACTGCATGGCCATAAAAGCTTGATGATTTGGTTTACAGGTCTTTCCGGTTCGGGGAAATCCACGATTGCCAATGCACTCCAGAAGGAATTATTTAGAAATGGCATAAGTACTTATTTGTTAGATGGGGATAACCTCCGCCATGGTATTAATAAGAATCTTTCTTTCTCTGAAGAGGACAGAAAAGAAAATATCAGAAGGACTGCTGAAACTGGAAAGCTGTTTGTAGATGCCGGAATTGTAGTCCTGGCTGCTCTCATTTCTCCATTTGCAGAAGATCGGGGAAATGCACGGGCGTTATTTGAACCTGGGGAGTTTATAGAAGTTTATGTGAAATGCTCTCTTCAGGAATGTGAAAGACGTGACCCAAAGGGATTGTATAAAAAAGCAAGAAATGGTGAAATCAAAGAATTTACTGGAATAGATCAAGTGTATGAAGAGCCGATAAATCCGGAGATCATAATTGATTCGAATAAATTATCAATTGATAAAGCAGTCAATATTCTCTTATCATATCTTTTCACCAAGATTAATCTCAAATAGCTTTAAAGGAGGTTTTTATATGACACTTAGTATTCCACACGGTGGTACCTTAGTTAATCAAATCCAATTAGACTATAATAATTCAGACATTTATTCAGAAATTGAAATAGATGCCACGGCACTCTCCGATTTAGAATTAATCGCAAATGGAGCTTATAGTCCGTTAAAAGGTTTTCTGGGAAAGGAAGACTATGAATCTGTTCTAAAAAACATGCGGCTGGCAAACGGATTGGTTTGGAGTATTCCCATTACACTCCCCATTAAAGAAAAAACGGCAGAAAAGCTTAAATTGGGTGAAAAGGTTAGTTTGAAGTATGGAAATGAAATTTATGGTGTGCTTGAGCTTCAAGATATGTATGCACCTAACAAAATGGAAGAGGCAAAAAAAGTATACCAAACAAAGGATCAGAACCATCCTGGTGTTAAAAAGCTTTTGGAACGCCCCAATATATACGCAGCTGGCCCTATAATCATGACTAAAGTTCCTCCAAAAAACCCTGAATTTAGCCTTTACTATAAAACTCCGCAGGAAACAAGAAATGCATTTGAGCATAATCACTGGGAGACAATTGTAGGGTTTCAAACAAGAAACCCTGTACACAGGGCACATGAGTATATCCAAAAGACAGCTCTTGAGCTAGTCGATGGTTTGTTTCTTAACCCTTTAGTTGGTGAAACGAAAGCTGATGACATACCAGCAAATATTAGAATGAATAGCTACGAAGTTTTGTTAAAACATTATTATCCTAAAGAAAGGGTGTTTTTGGCAGTTTTTCCGGCTGCCATGAGATATGCCGGCCCAAAGGAAGCTATTTTTCATGCACTTGTCCGCAAAAATTATGGCTGTACCCATTTCATTGTTGGGCGGGACCATGCAGGAGTTGGAGATTATTATGGCACCTATGATGCGCAGAAAATCTTTGATCAATTCACCCCGGAAGAAATCGGAATAACGATACTTCCTTTTGAACATAGCTTTTATTGTACTAAATGTGAAAATATGGCTTCCAGCAAGTCTTGTCCTCACAGCAAGAAAGACCATTTACATCTCTCCGGTACAAAGGTAAGGGAAATGCTGAAAAAAGGTATTACTCCACCTTCGCAATTTACCCGGCGTGAAGTAGCAGAAATCTTAATCAAAGGTCTAAAAACACCTGAAAAATGAGCTGTTCGTATTTGAACAGCTCGTTTTCTTATAAGTCGTATCCAAACTCTCCAATTGAGTGCTCTTCATTGTGAAAGTCGGATCCCCCTGTTATTTCCTTATTATATTTTTTAGCCATTTTTTTATAGCGAACTGAGTCTTCTTTGCTATGCTTCCTGTGCCAAACCTCAATCCCGTCGAGTGGAAGCCGCATGATCTCCTCTGTAATTATGTCATCATGTATGAGGACCGGATGTGCTAGTACTGCCATGCCGCCAGCTTGGTGTATTAACCTTATTCCCTCTTCAGGAGACAGAACCATTTTATCCACTGAACATGGTTTTCCATCAGCTAAATAAAGATCAAATACTTCTTGTGTATTTTTTGCATATCCTTTTTCCACAACAGCTTTTGCGATATGAGGGCGGGCAACAACCTCACCTTTACTGTGCTTTTGGACATCTTCATCTGTAATATACATCCCTATTTCACAGAATTTATTTACAATTAACTTTGCCCGGTTTTCTCGGTAATCACGAATTTTCTTTAATGTTTCTAATAGCTCTTTAGACTCACTAATATTATATCCTAATATATCAATATTTTTCCCTTTATACTTTGTGCTTAGCTCTATTCCTGGAATGACCTTCACTCCTAGCTTCTTTCCAGCTTCCATAGCTTCTTTAATCCCGGATGTTGTATCATGGTCAGTAATGGCCAGGGTGGTTATGCCTTTTGTAATTGCCATGTTCACTACCTCGGACGGTGAAAAACTACCGTCAGAAGCAGTTGTGTGCAAGTGAAGATCAAAATGTCCGTTCTTAATTATTTCAGCAAGTTCCATATAAATACCTCCTCCTGATTTAACCATTAATTAAACAATCTACAATGTTCATGACATCTCTTTTAAGATTTATTAATAGTATTTGACTTTCCTTTCCCGATGACCTTTTAAAAAAAATTTTACTTTGGTCCCGTTCCGGATGGGCGGATAGTAAACCTGGCTCCATATTTCAGATAGACTTTTTCTTCCATTCGATTTTTTGCAGAAAGATTTTTCTTTTTCATCTGTATATAAAGCCATTTGCCCGATTGATCATAATCTATGATACTTCTTTAAATACATGCATTTCGTTTCGGAGGTTTTTTGTAAGGAAAAAACTCAATCATTTAGATGAAAAGCATATTTTTTATATAATTATAGAGGTTTTTAAAAAACTTATTTCTTTTGTTTTTAATAGGTAGCTAATTTATCCTCCCTTCTCTGTATACTCATTTCTAATTATTATATGAAGGGAGTTAAAAAGTGGCTGTCCCATGGCCTAACAAAAATTGACTAACCATGTTTTCCTAATGGAAGTATAATTTTTCACAACTTACACTCCAGTTAAAAGCAAAAAGATCCTTCTCCACCTGAGGCGTCCCCTTCCCTTCCTCACACAATTCCACAGCTTTATCGAAACTTCTGTGATTGATGATTGAAAGGATGATCAAGGCTGCAGCAATAATAAATAGGTATTTCCTCATGTTTTTCCTCCGGCCCAATTTATTCTCAATTTGTTGACATAATCTCTGTTATAATGGAACTATAAGGCAAATTTTGCAAATTTTCTAATCGTTTTTAAATTTATTGATTGACGAGGCGATCCATTTGCTCCTTTTCTTTAAGATTGCGGTTTGGATGATTGTCGCTTGTCTCGGGTTTTATGTTATTTCTGTTTGGAAATGGGAAAAGAGAGTTAAAGAAAGAATGTTTGCAATCCGGAAAACCTGGTATATCATCTATGTACTTGGTGCAGTTATTTATTGGACTAGAGAGCCTGCTTCCATTTTTACTGATTGGCTGAATTACCTGATTGTCGCGATTATTTTTGCGCTTGTTGACGCCTTTGTTTTCCTGGGCTCTTACTTGAAAAGAGTTGGCAATAACGAACTGGCAACGGATACAAGAGAATTGCTTGAAGAAAATAACGACCTCTTGAACTCGCACATGAATAAGCTGAAGTCTTTTCAATATTTATTGAAAAATGAACCGATCGACATTTATTATGGAGATAAGGAAGCGTATATTGCCGGAATCGAAAAGCTTTTGGCCGATTACGCGGAAAAAGTGGATATGAAAGCAGCTTTATGCAAATATACAACCCAAGAAGATAAGGATTATCTCCTTGAACATTACGCGGATAAAGCATTAATTCACAGCCGCTTGGACCGCAGGGAAGTATATTATGACGCTGACGAGAAATTGGCGTTGATTCCTTTCTCCATACTTGAAGACTATTATGTAATAAAATTAACCTCCGATGATTTTGTAACTGAATTCGACTACTTGCTATTCACTTCACTCATATCAATATACGATCTAATGCTCCCTGCTGAACAGGAGGACGAAGACCATGAAGGAACCAGCGGATAAAAAAAAGGACAAATCGAGTAAAAAGAGCACCGTGAAAGTGATGAAAAAAAAGTCGCGCATCAGCCTTCCCTGCTTTGAAGTCAGCCCGCATACAGAACGGATCATAAAAGAGAATAAAAGATTAATAAGTGTTTATACAAAAAGCAAAGTCTGAGCATACTATATGGCGTGGAAGGTATTTTCTTCCGCGCCTTTATTCATGTTCACAATAAGGGTTCATATAATAAAGAAACAAATCCTATAAAAAGGGCTGAGCAAAATGAAAAAACTGACAAAGAAAGTAAAAAATATAGACTTCCCCACCTTCTCCATTTCCCCCTATACGAAAAATCTTTCCAAGAAAACGGAAGCCGCGATCCAGGATTTGAACAAAGGAAAAAATCTGCCGAAAAATAATGCGTAAAGAAAAGCCGCCTTTTGGCAAGTCGGCTTTATTTTATAAAAAGCTTCACTTTCTTTAGGGCATTTTTGGTAGTCGGATAACGGAACGGCAAATCAAATTTGGTTGTTTGTTTCAGGATGCTTTTTTCATGTGAGAACACATCAAAGCTTCCCTTCCCATGATAGGCGCCAATCCCGCTTTCCCCTACTCCCCCGAATGGCAAATAAGGAGAACTGAGATGATAGACTGTATCGTTGATGCAGCCGCCCCCAAAGGAAATATGGTTGAGAATCTCGTTTTGTATGACATCACTTTCTGAAAAAATATAAAGCGCCAACGGTTTCGGCCGCGCGTTAACCTCGCTGATCATGCGGGACAAGTTTTCATACTCCATAACCGGCACGATTGGCCCAAAAATTTCGTCCTCCATTACTTCATCTTCCCAGGTAATATTTATAAGAACAGTCGGTTCGATCGTCAGTGTGCTGAGATCATGCCGGCCACCGTGAACTGTGGTTCCATTGCTTAAAAATTTGGTTAAGCGATTGAAATGTTTTTCGCTGACGATCTTTGTAAAATTGCCTGCAGCAATTGGGTCTCCGCTATATAGCTCTTGGATTGAATGTTTGAGCTCTTTCAGGAATTGTTCCTTGATGCTGCTATGCACGTATAAATAGTCCGGCGCTACACAGGTCTGGCCGGCATTCATGTACTTACCCCAGGCAATTCTCTTCGCAGCCAGTTTTATATTAGCATCTTCATGTACAATGCACGGACTTTTTCCGCCCAGCTCCAGCGTGACTGGCGTGAGATTCTTGGAAGCTGCCTCCATAATAATTTTTCCAACGGGGACACTGCCTGTGAAGAAAATATAATCCACCTTTTCATTTAGAAGTGCTGTGCTGGTCTCGACTCCGCCTTCAACAACAGCTATATACTCTTGCGGAAAATGTTCGCTGATAAGCTTTGACAGCAACGCCGAAGTGCGCGGAGTTAATTCAGATGGCTTCAGGATCGCGCAATTCCCTGCTGCGATGGCGCCAATAAGCGGAGCAATTGCCAGCTGAAAAGGGTAATTCCATGGTGCGATAATCAGTGCAACCCCATACGGCTCTGGATAAATGTAGCTTTTTGAACCAACTTGAGCGAACGTTGACTTAACCTTCCTTGGCTTTGCCCACTTTTTCAGGTTCTTCATCGTAAAACGGATCTCTTCCAGTACAATCCCGATCTCCGTTAAATAGGCATCAAACTCACTTTTATTGAGATCTGCCTTTAACGTGTCCATTAAATCCTGTTCCTGCTCTTTAATTATTGTGCGCAGCCGCCCGAGTGCCTCCATACGAAACGAAACATCTTTCGTCTTCCCCTCTGAAAAGAAACTTCTTTGTTTTTGAATCAAATCTGTGTAATTTTCCATGCAAAGCCTCCAGATTGGATTAAGTATTAAGAATATAGTATCACCTCGAGCGGAAGAAATACATAAATAGGTATTTTTTATCGGAGTATTTTGTTCTTCAGCGTTTTTATAAAACTTCCCCGTTTTTTTATTTGCTAATTGTAATGGTTTGTTTGTTAATTTTTATATTTGTTAGTTAGTTTTCAAGATTTGTTCGCTAAATTTCAGGTTTTATTAGCTATTTTTCTCTCTTTATTCGCTAAGTTCACACTTCTGGAAATTTCCTTACATCTGGAAGACCAGACTTAACTTTTTCCACATGCTTAGTTCGAGCAAAAAAAATACTCTGGGTGCCCACTAATTTTATTTGCGGATAGCATAGTATTTAAACCAGCATTATAAACAAAAAAATGCCGAACAATGTTGTTCAGCACTTTCGTTGTTTATCTTGGAAGTTTGAAGAATTCTTTGCTTTCACTGTAATTCCCGGCTAATCTGCCCAGCGGCTGCAATTTTTTTAAGTTCACTTTATAGTTCCCGAGATAGTATTCATCTTCGATATGATAATGAACCATTCTTCCAATAATAAGATGGTCACTTCCAAGCTGGATTATTTGTTCAAGTTTGCATTCCATATGAATGGGAGCTTCTTTTACCCTTTTGGGACTGACCAGATGGCTATCTGCAGGGGTAAGTCCTGCAGATTCAAACTCATTTGTATCACTTGGAAGATTCTCTGCACTTTTTTGCATTTGATTTCCTAAAGGTGCTGGAACAACATTTATAACAAATTCTCTTTGAGAGCGTATATTAACCAATGTATCTTTTTCTGTTCCTTCACGGTCGCCTACACCAGGTCCAACTGAAAGGCAAAGCATGGGCGGATTTCTTGAGGCAACTGTAAAAAAGCTAAAAGGTGCGAGATTCAGTTCCCCTCCCTCCGATATGGTGGACACCCAGGCAATGGGCCTGGGCACAACCGAACCAGATAATAGTTTGTAAACTTCTTTTTCGTCAAGTTGTGAGGGATTAAATTCCACTAAGAAAACTCCTTCCAGACACTAAATAACATAGTTTCTTTTTTTATTTAAGATAGAAAGGCTGGCTAGAAGGGCAAATACAACGAACATCATACCCGTAATCAGGAACCACCCTGAAGAAAAATTCCCTGTCTGATCGACAATTAAACCGAATAAAGGCGGAATGATGATAGCGCCTGCTGAACCGAGTGTAATGCTTATTCCGCTTGAGATGCCGGCTTGTTCTCTTGGCACCAATTCACTGGCAAGATTCATCCATATTCCATTAAAGCCAGACGCGGCAAACCCAAAAAGGGCGACAATTGGGACCATTACCCAAAAAGGAGCTGAAGTGATTAAAGCTGCAGTGCCGCTGGCCAATGCAGTGATGATTGTAATGATCATAAGAATGATAACGCGTTTTCCGTTGAAAAGCCGATCGCTTATCATCCCCCAGGCAACTCTCCCTAACGATCCGCACACTTCCGATATGACCAGAAGAATACCGGATAAAAAGATGGAAATTTTAAGCTGTTCATATGCAAATAAAACGATATAAGTATTTAAACACATTTGCGTGCCGTTTAATCCCAATGCGCTAAAACTAACGAGCATTAAAGCTTTATTCTTAAACATTTTAAACATGGACTTATAGAATTGGACTATTCCTGTACTGCTATTTGACTGTGTCAATTCAGGCGGATCTCTATAAAAATGATAGGAGATAAACCCGCCTGCCAGCAAAAGCATGCAAGCACACAGCAGAACAAATCGCCAGCCAAAAGCAACGCTGAGTGGAAGCAGGATCAAGCTGGCAAGAGCCGATCCTGCTGTTATTCCGGTCTGCTTGATCCCCATGGCCGTTCCCCGCTGCTTAAGCGGAAACCAATAAATAATTCCTCTGTTTGTTATTGGGTGCATGGATCCGTATCCGAGTCCACCGATAATAATCAGCAAAAGGACCAGCCAAAACTGATGAAGAAAAGTCATGAGCAGGAAGCCCAAACCCATACAAATTGAAGCCAGAACCAATAGTTTACGGGAGCCAACCCAATCAGTAAGAAAACCGGCCGGTACAGAAACAATCGCCTGCCCTAAAAAGAGCGCCGCCGGGAGCATGCCGATCTGCGACTTGCTTAAGGTTAGATCCTCCCCTATTAAAACTCCCAGCGGTCCGATGCTTCTTCCCACAAATGCAACCATAAGCTGAGCCAGCAAAAGAAATAATAGCATTCGCCAAGGATCTGCCAGGGTTACAAAATTTTGTTTTGCCATTAAATTGCTCATATTATTTCATCTCTTTTTATCGGCCAATTATGTTAGGCCTTCAAATTTAACGGAGTTAGATCGTCGTCAAGAACCTTGTTTTTTGAGACTGCCGGAGCCAGCAGCGAGCCTGTAACACAGATTAAGAAGTTTAATGCTAACCCAATGACTCCGCCATGAATGCCAAAGATTGTTTTATAGCCTGTAATTGTTAGGAGTCCCGCTAATAAAGCACCAGCAAGCATTCCCCAGAAAACGGCTTTTCCGGATAAGCGCTTCCAATATAGTCCGAGCACAAATGCCGGGAATACCTGGACAAGCAATTCAAATTTTAATACAAAGATTTCATATAGGGTTCCAGGCGGATTCCAGGCAATCCACAGCAAAAGTACAATTGCGATTATACCGCCTACTTTTCCTACCATAACTTTCTTATGTTCTGTGGCACCAGGATTGATAAATTTACCATATACATCATTCGATAACATGGACGAAAAGCTTAGTAAAACAGAGTCTGCAGTTGAAATAATTGCAGCAACGATCCCGCCAAAGAAGATAATCATAACCCAGTAGTAAAATGGATTAATAGCTGCAATTTCATTGGCCATGAGTCCAACAAGCTGCTCTGAACCCGCTTTGTCCATCCCCGGGAAAAGCATAATTCCTATAATACCAACAAGGAATACAAGCCCTGTTGTAATAGGAGGCATCCATGCCATACGGGAGAAGGATTTTTTCAATGTTTTTTCACTTTGTGCTGAATAGATCCTTTGTACGGCGTGAGGGTAGATACTCGCCCCCAAACCTACAAGAAGGAGCATACTGAACCAGTTAATGTTTACGTCCATTGCAGGAACAGCTGTTTTGGCAGGTTCCATTTCAGCTATATAACGGGTTACTTCTCCAAAACTGCCTCCTGCCAGATACAATCCACCGATAAGGAAGACAACGATTCCAATCATCAGAATAATTCCCTGCATTACATCGGTGAATGCTACTGCCTTCATACCGCCCATCCATTCATAAGCAAGCATAACGATAACAAAAACAATTACAGCGATTTGGTAAGGAATTGTTCCGCCTGTCATACCAGAAACCGCTTGTCCAATCGCAACCAGCTGCTCTAACAGATAGTTTCCCAGTCCCCAAAGCATTAGGAATATACTCAATAAAGTAACGGCCTTAGATTTAAAACGATGCTGAATCCAATCTGTTGGGGTAACAAAGTTTCTCTTTTTCGCAATGACATATAATCTAGGAGCAAATAATAAATAGATAGCTATAATAATAGTCATGAAGGAAATCGACTGCAGCCAGGAGAAACCAGTCCGGTAGGCTGTTGGAGCATATCCTACAATCGTATTACCGCTGTACTGTGTTGCATAAAGAGTAAAAAACAATGCAATAAAGCCTAGGTTTCTTCCGGCCAGATAGTAGCCTGAGAGGCTTTCGTGAATATTTTTCTCACCTCTGCCAGACAGATAGCCAATTAACAGCATGATGATTGCAAAGACAGATAAAATGATTATTCCATCCGTGCCTGCAAAAGCTAATTCATTCATCCTTTATCCCCCTTTGCCTTATCTGCCTCTTCCTGATCTTCAACGATATTCCACTCATTTACACAAAGCCAGCTTAAATACCCGCATAAAATGATTGAAAAAACAGTCGAGATAAATGCCCATAATGGGAATCCAAGAATATACGGTTCTGTCGCCGCTGCTGGAAAATACCAGGGTACAATTCCTAATGTAATCAATGCGAGAACGATCCAAATCCACTTCTTTTGGATAGGTTCCTTGATATGCCCGTTTTTCATTTTGCTGCCTCCTATTGTTTAAAATTAAACCTCCAGCTTATAAAAAATTTTATGCGTTGATTCAAAGGAGTTTATTTTTTCAGCTGCTTGAAGGGTTGATCCAATTTCATCAAGGCCTTTTAACAATTGATTTTTCCGGTAAGGGGCGACCTCGAACTCAGCCATATATCCCCATGTGTCTTGGATTCTTTGCTTCTCCAAATCGATTGCTAATTGGTATCCCGGCATTTCGCTGGTTTTTTCAAAAAGAAATTCTAAATCCTTTTCAGGCAGGATTATTGGCAGAACGCCATTTTTAAAACAATTATTGTAAAAAATATCTGCAAAAGACGGGGCAATTATCACTCTAATTCCATATTCAGCTATTGCCCAAGGAGCATGTTCTCTGGATGAACCGCATCCAAAATTCTTGCGGGCCAGTAAAATGGGCGCATGGCGATATGGTTCTTTATTCAAAACGAAATCCGTTTTTTCTTTGCCATCTTCATATCTCCATTCGTAAAAAAGGAATTCTCCAAAACCCGTTCTCTCAATCCTTTTTAAGAATTGCTTTGGAATGATGGCATCTGTATCAACATTGGCTGCGTCAAGCGGAGCAGCGATTCCTGTAAATCTTGTAAAAGACTTCATTTCACAATGACCTCCTTGCTTTCTCTGGCAGGCCATTCCCGCACGTCCACAAATCGACCAGCAATCGCAGCTGCTGCCGCCATTTCAGGGCTGACTAAATGGGTACGGGCATTTCTGCCCTGTCTGCCTTCAAAGTTGCGGTTTGATGTAGAAGCACAACGCTCCTCCGGAAGAACCAAGTCTTCGTTCATGCCAAGGCACATGCTGCATCCAGCTTCTCTCCATTGGAAACCCGCATTGATAAAAATTTGGTGGAGCCCCTCTGCTTCAGCCTGCTTTTTAACAAGCTGCGAACCAGGAACAACCAGCGCTTCCACATGATCAGCCACCTTGTAATCGTTTACTATTTTTGCCGCCCTGCGCAGGTCTTCAATCCGGCTGTTTGTACAGGAACCGATAAATACTTTGTTTATTTCTATTTCTGTTATTGGCATACCAGGTTCCAATCCCATATATTGCAGAGCTTTCTTCGCTGGCTTAACCTGGTCTGATGGAAGGTTTTCCAATAATGGAACTGTTTCTGTTATCCCTGCAACCTGTCCCGGATTCGTTCCCCACGTAACCTGAGGGGTTACATGAGAAGCATTGAACTCAACCGATAAATCAAATTTCGCATCTTCGTCTGTATGAAACTGCTTCCATTCCGTCAAAGCCTCTTCCCATTCTTTGCCCTGCGGCACAGCCTGTTTGCCTTTTAAATAGGCAAATGTTTTTTCGTCTGGCTGAATAAGTCCTGCCCTTGCCCCCATTTCAATGCTCATATTGCAAACAGTCATCCGTTCTTCCATTGATAGATTTTTGATGACGTCCCCCCGGTATTCCACCACGTACCCAGTCGCAAAATCATGCCCATATTTTCCGATTATTGAGAGTATCAAATCTTTGGATGTTGTACCCTTTGGAAGTGCCCCGTTTATATTAATGGCTAATGTCTTGGCTTTGAATTGCTTTAATGTTTGTGTGGCAAGGACATGTTCCACTTCGCTTGTGCCAATTCCGAATGCGAGAGCACCGAATGCTCCGTGTGTAGAGGTATGGCTATCCCCGCATACGATTGTCATGCCAGGCTGAGTAAGGCCCAGTTCCGGAGCAATGACATGGACAATTCCCTGGTTGCTGCTATGCAGGTCAAAAAGCGGTATTTTAAAATCCTTGCAGTTTTGAGCCAATGCGTCTACTTGCTTTTTGGCTATTTCATCTCTAAAAGGCAATGAGCGGTCTGTAGTAGGAATGCTATGATCCATTGTTGCCACTGTTAAATCGGGTCTTCTCACTTTGCGATTATTGATTCTTAAACCTTCAAAAGCTTGCGGTGATGTTACTTCATGGATTAAGTGAAGGTCAATATACAAAATGGAAGGCTGGTCCTCTTCTTCATGAACAACATGCTTATTCCAAATTTTTTCATATAAGGTCTGCCCCATTAAAAAACCCTCCTAGATAATATTATTTTTCTTCAATTCTTCTAATCTATCTTGGCTAAAGCCAAGCAGGCCGGAAAATATTTCATGATTATGTTTGCCCATGGATTCAGGGCCGGCATGTTTCACTTCTCCTGGTGTTCTGCTTAATTTTGGCACAATTCCAGGCATCGGGAATTCTCCCAGCTCCGGATGTTCGACTTTTATAATCATGTCGCGTTCTTTATAGTGTGGATCTTCAAGAATATCTTTAGCTGAATAAATGAGTCCGGATGGCACTCCTTTTTCTTCCAGAATTTTGAGAGCCTCTTTTGCCGGAAGTGTCTTCGTCCATTCTTCGATCATAGAATCAAGGAGCTTCATATTTTCTCCTCTGGCGTGGTGAGTAGCAAACCTTTCATCATCGGCCAATTCCGGCTGTTCCATTGCTTCGCATAAACGGCGGAATACTCCATCTGCATTGGCGCCGATTACAATATAGGTTTTATCCTGTGTAAAATAAATATTCGATGGAGCCACACCCGGCAGAATATTACCCATTCGCTCCCTTATGTACCCTGCAAGCAAATAGTCCGGAATAATGCTTTCCATGATGGAGAAGACCGATTCATATAGCGCAGTATCGACAACCTGTCCCTTTCCTGAACGCTCTCTTTCATGAAGTGCAACAAGACAGCCGATTGTGGCAAAAAGTGCTGCCAATGTGTCTCCAATGGAGACCCCAATTCTGGAAGGCGGCCGATCCGGGAAACCGGTTACATTCCTGAGCCCTCCCATTGCCTCGCCGACACTTCCAAAGCCTGCTCGGTGTTTGTAAGGTCCAGTCTGGCCGTAGCCTGAAGTGCGAACCATAATTAACTTTGGATTAATTTCTGATAATGTCTCGTAAGAAAGGTTCCATTTTTCCATGGTTCCCGGACGAAAATTCTCAATAACCACATCGGCTTCTTTAATGAGTTCCCTTAGGACCTCTTGTCCTTCCTTTTCCCGCAAATTCAGTGTGATTGATTTCTTGTTTCGGGATTGAATCGGCCACCATAACCCGATTCCATCTTTCGACTTCCCCCAGTTCCTCATCGGATCGGACTTTCCTGGAGGCTCTACCTTAATGATATCTGCTCCGAAATCCCCGAGGAGACGCCCGGAGAACGGGCCTGCTAATAGAGTTCCAAGCTCGATCACCCTTATATCTTCCAATGGAAGCTGTTTTTCAGACATGTTTTTTCCTCCTGTAATTTCTGAAATGTTAACGAAAATTAAAATTTTCTCAATCTTGTATACAAATTTAATTGTTTGTATACAATAAGTCAATTGCATTTTAAAATTTTTTAAAAATTAAACAGAAAATGTGATTAAATCACTATTTATTCATTAGTTTTCAGAATATTTATTGAAAAGAGGATTCCTTTTGTATACAATGCAATTGAGGTGTTTCCATGGATGCATACGAATTTATAAAAGACGCAATTATTGAGGGAAAGTTTGTTCCAGGAATGAGGCTTGCAGAAGAATCATTGGCTAAAGAAATGAACCTTAGCCGCACGCCTATCAGAGAAGCCATAAAACAGCTTGAAGCTGAAGGCCTTGTAATCCCTTTAAAACGAGGTGTAAGTGTAAGACATTTCACGAAAGAGGATATTCGCCAGATCTATGATTTACGGACTCTTTTAGAAGGATATGCTGCCAGCCAGGCGGCGATCCATCGAACCGAGGACGATTTGCTGAAAATGGAAAAAGCCAATGTGTTATATGAGGAAGCAATCAACCGTTACGTGGAATCAGATATGGACAGCCTCAAGGATATTGTGGAGGTAAACCAAAAATTCCATGAGGCAATTGTTGCCGCTTCAAACAATGAACATATCCATTTTCATATTTCTAAAGTCGTCGTTGTTCCCATCGTGTTTAGGTCCTTCTATTGGTATAACAGCTTTCAGCTCAAACAATCCCTTGAGGTTCATAAAACAATTTTGGAGGCAATCAAAAGCCGTGAATCAGAACGGGCCAGAATCGCTATGCACGAACATATTTACCAGGGCCGTGACCATGTGCTAAAGCACCTGGAACAAATCAAAAACATTCATCTATTAAAGGAGGAAGCAAAATGATCGAAATCTGTGAAGTAGGTCCAAGAGATGGCTTGCAAAATGAATGTAAAATTGTGCCGACAGCACAAAAAGTTGAACTGATCAAAAAATTAATAGAAGCTGGCATTCGCAATATCGAAGCTGTTTCTTTTGTTAATCCAAAGGTTGTTCCTCCGATGGCTGATGCAGAAGAAGTTTTGAAATCGCTTCCTAAAAGAGATGATGTTCGGTTTGGGGGCTTGGTTTTGAGCCGATCTGGACTTGAACGGGCACTGAAAACCGATGTGGATTTTCTCCATGTTGTTACGACTACGAGCGATTCATTTAATTTAAGAAATGCTAAAAGAACAGTTGACCAGGCTGTTGGTGAGCTCTCTTTGGTTATTAAAGAAGGAGCCGGATCTGGTAAAGGTGTGGCTGGTGTATTGGGAACGGCATTTGGCTGCCCATTTGAAGGTAAAGTTCCTTTAGAAAATGTGTTGAAAGTTGCAGAGAAGTTTTTGGAAGCTGGCTGCACGGAAATTACACTGGCGGATACAACGGGAATGGCAAATCCAAATCAGGTACAGGAAGTAGTAAATTCATTCTTGGATACATTTGGCAAGGACCTTTCACTCGGACTCCACTTTCATAATACACGCGGTTTGGGATTAGCAAATGTTTTAGCTGGTTATCAGGCTGGCGTAAGGAGATTTGATTCTTCTATTGCCGGACTTGGCGGCTGCCCATTTGCGCCAAAAGCCGTTGGGAATGTGTGTACCGAAGATATGATCAATATGTTCCATGGAATGGGTATTGATACGGGTACGGATCTTACTTCAATACTGGAAACAGCAAAGTGGATGGAAACCGTCATGGAACGGCCCTTGGATGGAATGTTGATGAAGGCTGGAATTGCATAGTTAAAGGAAAAAGCCATTGTGAAATGGCTTTTTTTGTTTTTAATCTTTTAAAAGATCCAAGAACCGGCTGGTTATATGCCTGGAACAGGGCTTGAAAAATTTATTTGCTAGTTTAGATGAATTACTTGATAAATATTGATTTTGTTAGTTAGTTAGAGGGATTTCTTTGCTAAAAATCATAATTTATTTGCTAGTTTACTTAATTTTTTGGCTAAGTTCACATTTTTAGAAAATCCACCCTCATTCACTGGTTTTTTATATACTCTATTCTTCTTTTCGCCCCCTTGCTCAAGGTCCATTTGCGCAAGTAATTTAGAAGCAGTATAAACAGATGTTATGTGAGTGAACCTCCGAAATTCAGTATTTGTAATAATGGGATTGCATAAGAGGAAATAATCATTTACCGCCTGGTGGTGAGCGATGGCGGATGATGTTCTGCAGGCTGGGCAGCGCCATTTTCCCCAATGGAAGATCATAGGCAGTGCGGAGCATTTGGGACAGTAAACTCCCGTAAGAATAGTATCCGACTTTATATTAAAATACTCCAATATATCAATTTCTTGCGAAACATGTTTCTTTAATAGTGTTTTACTCAACTTCTTTAATTCTTTTTCTGTCAATCTCTCAGCATTATGAGTATTTTCTATGGATGTAATTTTATTGATTAACCGGTGTGCGTGAAAGACCTGATTGGAAATCTGATTTGTTGGGGATTTAATTATTGTGGACGGACTGCTGATGATAACGGCATATTCAATGGGGATGCAGGTGAATCCATGTTCCTTCAGCCATTTTCTTAATTGGAGGCTTTGGTGTTCTGCTTGTGAAATGGGGTCGTGGAAGGCTTCTTGTTTATCATTTTGAACGCGAATTAACTGATGAAATTCTGGGTCAAAGATGATCGTACCGTTCCAGTTTTTTATTTCTAGAATGAATGCCATCTTCCTGGTGACAAGCAGGGTATCAATTTGGAAATAATGCTTCCCGTTCATAAGCCGGAGGCCGTGGAAAATCCTATATTCCTTTTCATCCAAAAAACTTAAATAGTAATCCAGCTTCTGCTCTCCTTTATATCCTGCATTCCTTTTGTTTAACTCTGATTTTACTTTCTCCCTCCTTTGTTCCATTTCAGGCATGCGTTTTATTAACGCTTCTAGTTTAAGGATCATCTCGGGGATGTATCTTTCCTTTACTATCAAAAAATCCTCTCCTTTTGTCTTATTTTATTCTTTTAAAATATGTAAATTCCTTCTTTACTCTTTCAAGTTATTATAGTGTATTAAAATTATCGGATATACTTATATTTAAATATGTTAAAAAAGGAAGGTTTAATGATAACAAGTAAGTGGTTTTTTACTGGAAGGTCTATGGGTATTCACTCCATAGTTTTCAAAGGGATTTGCCTTCCGTGATCATTATCGGGATTATTGCAATTCCAGTGGGGATGGCTTGTGCGATTGCATCGGGTGTAAAGCCCGAGTAAGATTTAGGTACCCTCACTTTCCTGAGTCATGACGTTGAGAATGCTTTCTCCTGTTTGATCGTTTGATCCGGACAGCTTTTCACCTTCCTTAAAGGCAAAGTGCCTGATAAATGAATAAAAACAAAAAGAGTTTAGGTTCCATAGCCTAAACTCTTTTTTGCTTTATAACCTAAACCTGCTGATTAATCCTTTTAAGTCTTCAGCCATGCCTGTAAGCCGGTCTGCTGAGGTTGAGATTTCTTCCATGGAAGCGGCCTGTTCTTCAGTGGAAGCGAGTACGCTTTGTGTAGCCATTGCCGATTCGTTCGCAACAAGAGAAATTTCATCGATGGATTGAACCATTTGCTGGGAGCCGGCAGACATTTGCTGGATGGCAGTTGCGACTTCCTCCATTTGCTGGGTAACACCTCTGACTGATTGCTGGATTTGTTTGAAAGATTCGCCTGCATCCTTCATTACATCCATGCCTTCTGTTACCTCATGGTTCACGGTATCCATCGTTTGAACAACCTGGTTTGTCTCCTCTTGGATTTGTGAGATCAATTGGCTAATTTGCAAAGTAGATTCAGCAGATTTTTCAGCCAGGTTACGGACCTCGTTTGCTACAACGGCAAAGCCCTTCCCCTGTTCTCCTGCACGTGCTGCTTCGATTGCGGCATTCAATGCCAGTAAATTCGTTTGAGCAGCAATTCCTGTTATCACTTCAATAATTTTGCCAATCTCCTGTGAGCGCTGGCCTAAGCCTTTGACGATTTTGGATAAATCCTGAACATTTTCATGGATGGAATTCATTTGGCAGCCTGCTGTTGAAATGGAATCTGAGCCATGATTTGCTTTTTCAAGAGAATCATTAATTTGTTCTGTCACCTGCTCTGAGTTTGCTGCCACCTGGGCAAGGCTGTCAGACATTTGCATGATCACACCTGATGCCGTATTAACCCCTTTTACCTGGTTGTCCGCCCCTGCTGCCACTTCTTCTATCACTTCGGCAATATGGCTTGTTGCCATGTTGGTTTGCTGGGCTCCGCTTGAAAGCTGCTGAGCATATTGAGTGACTTCATTTGAAGCTGTTATAACTTTATTCAGCACATCCTGCCATGCAGCAGCTGTATGGTTTAGTGCTGCAGCAATGGAACCCAGCTGTCCTGCCGAATTTTCATCTAACCGGCTGGACATATTTCCATCTGCCAGTTCATTTAGGCAGGCATTAATTGTTGCAATTGGGGCAATAAATTTTCGGTAATTAATGATGGAAGAAAGAACACCAACCAATGTCCCCATTGCCATCATACTGCAGAGAGTAGCCCAAAAGGCAATCCCTTCAAGCTGGTTGCCGAAAACTACGCCCAGCCCAATTAACAGGACGCCGGGAATCACGACAACAAGTGTGCGAAACATGTAGCTAAATTGACTCATATGTAGACCCCTTTTTTTATATCATTATATTAAAAAAACGAACTTCCATGTTTAACCTTTTTTCTCTTTACTTTCCACCTGCATTTCCGATTATAGTTGATATGGAGAAAATATATCAATATATATATCGGTTATTTTAAAAATTATTTAAATAATTTGTCTTTTTCGCATTAAAAAACCTCAATCTCTTCTCCTGTGATTGAGGTTTTTATTGGGAAAATGGCAGATCGCCATTTATGATCAGTTCAGTTAGAAGGGGAAACAAAATCAACCCTGCTACTAGAAAAAGTCCAGTAGTTACACCGATTTTTTTATTTTGTAAATTTAATTTTTCCTCAATTTTCAATACAGTATAAATAATAATGCCAAAATACAACCCAAATGTAAGGCTTTCAGCTAAAGTGGGCCAATTCTGTGATTCTATAAAAGGGAAAAAAAAGAAACTCCCAGGGATAGTCGCAAGAAATGTAATGATGATAATTGAAATCCGCACAAAATTCCTCCCCCTTAATTTGCTTAAATTTTACCGCGATTACAGTTTCTGGTAAATGGTAAAAAAGCCAGACTCAATGGGGAGCCTGGCCTTTTTTACTTTTTAAAGCTATCTGCGGCTGATAGCCCACTTTCTTTTTTCGCCATGGAAAGCGCTGCAGTTCCAAGAGCGATGACAATGAAGACACTTCCAGCAGTAGCGTTGAGTTCAACAGATGTGGATTCGATCATGATTCCGCCGATCATACTGCCGAATGCCATTCCCATGTGTACGGCAGAGTTGTTAAGTGTTTGCTGAATATCTGATGTTTCCGGTGATACTTCAATCAAGTAGCTGTGAATAGCAGGTGTGATAGCCCAGCTTAGCATGCTCCAAATGATGACAACCATCAGGAAGAGCGGCAAAGAAAAGGCTGCGAACGGAAGTGAAAAAATCGTGATTCCAAACATGGCAATCAGCGTAAGGATGACAGGCTTTGCACCAAAGCGGTCAGCCAGCAATCCGCCAATTCCCCCTCCGATTACAGCAGCAATCCCAAAGATTAAGTAAACAATGCTGACCCAGTTGCCATCCAGCCCCATTTTCATTTTTAAAAAGGGCGTTAAGTAACCATAAAAAGTTAAATGGCCGGCCAATAATAAGAAAGACGTGATTTGCGCAAGTGCAATTTTGCGGCTTTTTAGCGTCTTTATTTGCACGCCAATCGGCACAGCCGGCTTTGGGGCAACTTTTCCCATAAAGAAGTAGACGCCTGCCATTGATACTAATGTGAGTGCAGAAATGAGCACGAATGGAGCGCGCCATCCGAATGCATTTCCAAGCATTAATCCGATCGGCACACCAAGTACAAGAGATGCACTAATTCCCATAAATACAATTCCAATCGCACGTGCCCGGTATTGCTCGGTTACGATATAGGAAGCCATTGTCATGCACAAAGCAATCAGCAGCGAACCGCTTGAGGCTGCCAGGATTCGTCCAACTAACAAAACGCTGTAAAATGGACTGAAAACTGCAACAATATTGCCGGCTAAAAACACAATCAAAGAAATCATCATTAAGCGGCTTCGCTCCATTTTTACAGTTAAGGTAAGTAATATAGGCGCTGCAATTGCAAATGAAAGCGAAAAGACAGTGATCAGAAGCCCCGCCTGTCCAAGGCTTACACCAAGATCTTCCGCTACAAGATCCAGCAGGCCTCCTATAATAAGTTCGACCATTCCAACAACAAACGATATAATCGCCAGTAAATAGATGCGTTTATCCATGTTGAACTTCCTCTCTCCAGAAATCTATTTTAATATTTTTTGTTTTAAATAAAATAACATCTTACCATACTGTAAGGGATCTGCTCAAAGGATTGAATAGTCAAAAAACAACAAAAAAGCCTGCCATAACCCGCAGACTTTTCTCATGTGATCTTATTTAACCCGTCCAACAGCGCAGGAATTCTTATGTATTCCTGCTTTAGCCTTGTCATTAAAGGTGCTTGTTGGTCAACAATCATTTTCTTATTGCAGCTCTGCTTGTATAGGTCCCTTCGTTCGCATTTTGGACACTATTTTCAATCATCTTTTCCGCGTTTCAGAATGACATCCTCGATTTGGTTTTCGAATTTGGCCAAATTCACCATTCCGCCCACATACAATTTTCCTTTTATTAATGTATCCATCAATAGCATAGAAAATCCTTCTATGGGAAAGATAAAATTATCTCCCTAAAACAACTTCCAAAAATTACATGTTTGAATATATGTAATAAATAGGAATTTAAAAACAAATATTGTAAAGGAGTTGATGAACTTGTCGTGGTATCCAGATAAAGGTGAACGCAGCGAAACTACCCCATTATCTTCTGTTACTGAAGAAATGAAATCCGCAAAGACAACTCCTAATGCTTCCAATGCCGTACAAAATCATGAACCGGAATTTGACTTAAAAGGAACCGTCTTAAATGATTATAGCTGATTACTTAATTAAAATCCCTTGCGCATTCACCGCAGGGATTTTTTTTATGGAAAGTTTGTCCCTCTTTTCGCATACGCTTGTAGTATTCCTTGTGCTTAGCTTGGAAAATAACCAAATGGAGATAGATGATGATTATTGGTTTACTGGTTATTTTCATTCTTGTCCTGCTGCTGCCGTTTGTTTCGGAATATGTGGAAAAAAACCTGGAAATGTTTCTTTTCGTGATGGGGCTGTCCGCTGCATTGGTAAGCGGAGTCATGAATAGCACGCTCTTTTTAAAAGCAGCTTATGATCCCGTAAAGATCACAGTTGCTGTATTTATAGCCGGCTTGCTCTTTAAATGGTTTCAGGCAAAATTGGAAAGCTATATACTTTCTGTGAGCCGCAGACTGCCCTTTCGCGTATTTGCAGCTCTGACTGTCATTTTGCTTGGCTTAATCTCAAGCATCATCACAGCCATAATTGCTGCTTTAGTATTAGTACTAGTTGTCAGTGCCCTTCGGCTGGATCGGGAGTCTGAAATCCGTCTTACGGTCCTGGCTTGTTTTTCGATCGGCCTTGGAGCCGCATTGACACCGATTGGAGAGCCGCTTTCTACCATTGCCATCAGCAAATTAAATGAAGAATTCTTCTTTTTGCTGGAATTGGTGGGAACGCAAATTGGGATTGCATTGCTGATTTTCGGGATTTTGGCAGCCCTTTTTGTAAAACGGCCGGTATCGGGAAAAAGTTCTTTCAGTAAAAAGCCAGCTGGTGAAAGCTATGAAGAAATTCTTGTGCGGGCTATAAAGATTTATTTTTTCGTGATGGGGTTGACCCTGCTAGGTGCAGGTTTTGAACCATTGATCAATCAATTCTTGATCGGTCTAAACCCATTGCTGCTTTATTGGATTAATATGATTTCAGCCGTTTTGGATAATGCGACACTGGCAGCCGCTGAAATTAGTCCATCAATGGACCATTTTACAGTTCAATCCATTCTCCTTGGACTTCTCATTAGCGGAGGAATGCTCATTCCCGGTAATATCCCAAACATAATAGCAGCCGGCAAGCTGCAAATTACGAGTAAAGAATGGGCGCGATTTGGAGTTCCGGTAGCTTTGTTTACGATGGTAGCTTATTTTATTTTTATGGTAATTTGGATAAAATAAAAAGGACTGAACTCAGTCCTTTTTATTTATTCTTCGATTATTTCCCATGTGTTTTCCATATTTATTGCCCCTTTAAGCGTCTGTGCAACTGGGCAGGCTTTTTCGAAGACATTAAGAGCCCGCTCTGCTGTTTCTCTTTTGCCTTTAGGAATAAGCAGGGTGAATTTTGTGCGGATAGTGGTTATTTTCAAGACGCCTTCAGGTGCCTCAATGACACCTTGAACATCTGCCCGCAATTTATCCTTAGTAATTGTAATTTGACGCGCCTCCAGCGCGCCTGCTAATGTTCCAACCAGTCAGCCGCCGGCAGCTGCAACAATATGGTCGAGTGTAGAAGGGTACTCCACTTCCGGTTCGACCCCATAAAATTGCTTAACACCGCCATGGACACCAAAGTATACAGGCTGCTGAAAACCGCTTATGTAGGCGCTTTTCACTTTATTCGCTGTGTCTTCGGGATAAATAGTCATTTTTGTTAATTCAATTGGATCCTTTGACATAAGTATCACTCCTTCTTTTTAGCCGCACCCCTCTGGTCCGCATACGAAACCATTGGAAACCGTTTTGAAATTTGTTTTTGCAGCTCTTCCTCGATTGCCTTTTCAATCATTTCCTTAGGGCGTGCACCCGACAAAACTGTATTCCCAATTATAAAGGTTGGCACAGCTTGAATATCTGCTTCATTATAGGCATGTCTTAGAGCTTCTTCATGGACTTCCTTATACCTTCTTGTTTCCAGCGAGTCCCTGAAAGCTTTTTCATCCAAACCCAATTCACCGGCTAATCTGGTAAGGGTCTCAATATTTCCAATATCGAGCTCATCCTGGAAAAAGGCTGTAAACATGCGATGGTTATATTGATTTCCCTTTCCATTCTCTTTGGCAAATTGATAGCCTTCGAAAGCCAAGTGGGTATAGGGCTGCGGTGATACGTGCGGCAATACCATTTTTATGCCAAACCGATCAGCCATTGGATAAACATAATTTCTCCAAGTGGTCTGCAAGTACTCCCCTTCTGGCTTCAGTGTTTCATTCGGATAAGGCCTTAATTCATAAGGCATCCATTCAACTTCCACATCTTTGCCTTTAATGGCTTCATTTAGCGGTACCTCCGCTATAAAACAAAACGGTCAAACATAGTCTGAATACACACGGATTTTTAAAGTCATAGAATGTCTCCTTTTAAGATAGTCGTTGATACTTTTTCCTTTAAAAGTGGTATTCAAACGCAGAATGCAAAATATTGAGTTTTTTTGGCTGAAAACTTGTATAGTAGTCCTGTTTTTATAAAATTCAGGTATAATCAGCAGATGTTATACTGACAGCCACCCTTTTATATGCTTAAAAGTTGGATATAACAGTACGTTTTTTGTTTTAGCCCAATATTAGAGATTTGTCCTGGAAACAGTCTTTGATTTTTTGGAGCTGAATTATTAGTTTACATAATATAATTATCGTATATCTAATAAGATCTTTCCTGTGCTAAGCCGGCTTTCGATTAGCTTGTGGGCAGCAGCTGCTTCTTCTAATGGGAATCTGTGGCCTATTTGTACGTTAAGCCTGCCTTCTTGTAAATAATTCATTACCTGATTTGCCGTTTCACTCAATGTTTCGGGGCGTTTTTTTCGGGTCGTACCAAGGCTGTAGCCTAAAACAGAGCGGCAGCTTTTATGCAGGTCGTTTGTTTTAATCTCGCCGGTTTCTCCGGTTGAATTCCCAAACTGTATCATTCTTCCATAATCAGCAAGGCAGCCAAAGCTTTGCTGTGTGATGGGTCCCGCTAATGAATCCAAAATAATATCTGCACCCTCTCCTTCTGTAAGACTGTTCACCTTATCTGCAAAGTTTTCTCTTTCATAAACAACGACATGATCTGCTCCAGCTTCCAGAGCAATAGGAACTTTCGCTTCACTGCCAACTGTTCCGATTATGATTCCTGCGCCTAAGATTTTTGCCATTTGGATCGCTGTGGTGCCCACGCCCCCTGCAGCAGAATGAACCAAAACGGTTTCGCCTTTTTCCAGACGGGCAATATCAGCCAGCATTTTATAGGATAAAAATGAAACCGTCGGGCAGGCTGCAGCTGTTTCAAAACTGACTTCTTCCGGAATCGAAAATGTCAAATTTTCATCGGCAGCGATATACTCTGCATACGAACCCTCTGCCGGAAACGCAATGACCCGATCACCCTTTTGAAACCTGGTAATCCCGGAACCCGTTTCAACAATTACGCCCGCCGCATCCAATCCTGGTATAAACGGAAACCGGCCATTTCCTCCCTGGCCATATCTTGCTTTCACATCTGCATAATTGACGCTTGTTTTTTCAACTTTAATCAATATCTGATTCGATTTGATTTTTGGAATATCCATTTCCGTGTAGGTAAGTACCTCTGGCTTCCCGTATTCAGGAACAATAATTGCTTTCATCAACATAGCCTCCAATTAAATATTCTTTAAAAACATATTCTCTTTGGATAGCGTCTAAGCCTTTTTTCTGCAGAAAAAAGAAGCTGCGTTTGGCAGCTTCAAAATTCAATCTTATTTGGTCATTTTTATGGTCGCAGCGATGTTTCTGGCCGACCTTTCCATGTAAACTGCAGCATGTTCAAAAGCTTCAGAATGTATAATGACGCCTGGGACAATACTGAATAGTGCATCAATCCCATGTTCAAGAACGACGTGGCTATCATCAGATAATGAACCCGCAAGGCCGATAACAGATACCCCATATTTCTTAGCTGCTTTCGCCACACCGATTGGCGTTTTACCATATATGGTTTGGCTGTCGATCCGCCCTTCGCCAGTAATCACCAAGTCTGCATCTTGTACTTCAGCCTCGAAATTTACTGCATGAAGGACAATATCGATCCCTCTTTTTAAGTCAGCATTCAGAAAGGCGAGCAGGCTTGCACCAAGGCCGCCAGCAGCACCTGCACCCTCTAAATTACGAAATGATCTGCCGAGCTCTTTTTCTACCACATCCGCAAAATGGGCCAGGTTTTGATCAAGCAATTCTACCATTTCAGGTGTTGCGCCCTTTTGCGGTCCGAAAATCGCAGATGCTCCTCTTGGTCCGGTTAACGGGTTATCCACGTCACAGGCTACTTCGATATGAACGTCTTTCAATCTTGTATCTAGTTCTGTTAAATCTACTAAAGCCAGTTTTGAGAGAGAACCGCCGCCAGGGCCAATATCATGGCCAGCCTCATCAAGCAGCCTTCCACCCAATGCCTGGACCATTCCGGCGCCTCCATCATTTGTAGCACTTCCGCCAATTCCAATGATAATATGCTTAACGCCTAGATCCACTGCAGCAGCAATTAATTCGCCTGTCCCTCTTGTCGAAGTGATTAGCGGGTTTCTTTTTTCAGAAGGTACAAGATGCAAACCTGAAGCAGCTGCCATTTCAATTACTGCTGTTTTTCCATCTCCCATTATACCAAAAAATGCTTGAACCGGTTCTCCCAGCGGGCCTGTCACAGTCCGTTCCTCGATTGTCCCATTCGTGGCATCAACCAGGGATTGGACAGTACCCTCCCCACCATCCGCCATCGGCATTTTCCTGTAATCAGCATTTGGAAAAATGGCTTTAAAGCCTCTTTCAATCGCATTGGCAGCCTCCATAGCCGATAAACTTTCTTTAAAGGAGTCAGGCGCAATTACTATTTTCATCATGAAACATCTCCCTTTCTTTTATCCGGCATTAACGGGCAGTATGACTCCTTTTCAAGAGTCCAATAGTTCAAAGAGAATTTTGTGCCAGGGGGTCGCTGCCTGTAAATGCCCGATTGGTTCAACTAACCACCAGTGCGACTGTAAAAGCATCCAACCGGCGGAAGTTTTCACCTTATACAAAAAGCATAAAGACTCAAAATACGAGAGTTGAAATGATTGCGAGTGTTAAGCCGACCAGAGACTCGTATGGCATCATTTATAAGCGTTCTTTAATCTCCATATTAATGCTGCCTGCAGGGGGGGAAAAGCTTCAGGGCGGCAAGTGGTCAAGTACGGCGGCACCAGCATGGATCATGGCAGCTCCTGCCAATGGGATATACCCAATCCTAACAGGCGGCACTTTTTTCAAGATTAATAGAATAGCAATCACTAAGGCACTTATAGCTCCTAAGGTGCTTGTTTGCTTATGTATCTATTGTAAGCGTTTTTGGTGCTTATTACATTGTGAATGAAGATAAAATAACTAAAGGGGATTATCAATAAATTGTGCATATGCACAATTAGTATAGATCATTTAATATTTTTGCTATATACAGTTCCATTTAATTCTTTATATTTCTAGGATCCTTTCCAGTCAATTCCATTATTTTATCCAGACGGTATCTGAGTGTATTGCGATGAATAAATAAGCTTTCTGCTATTTTGTTCAGCTCTCCGCCTTCTTTTATGTAAATATCAAGGGTATGGGCCAATTCCCCTTTCTTATCCTGCTCAATCAGCCGATCGTAAAAAGAGAAAGCATTGTCAGCCTGTTCAGTTTGTGCCAGTTTGGATAGCGTAACTTCAAGCCGGTAATCCTCATATAGATGAAAACCGGCATCCGGCTCCAGCTTTTGTCCAAGCATGAGAACTCTTTGTGCCTGCTGGAAAGAAGTCTTCATTTCTTTGATGGTTTCTGCCAGACTGCCGCTCCCGATATGGGTTTTTTCCTTTATAACTTTGACAAGCCGATTTAAAAAAACTTTCCGTTCAGATTGGGATCCTGCTTTAAGAATCACTATTTCATTATTAAACGTTACACCTGTTAGATCCTGTTTTCCTAGTTCAAACTGAATGGCGCTGATGAGCTTTTGATTGGTTGTTTCTTGTTTGCCTGAATGTTTAAGTACAATCGCTGTTCTGGGCTGTTGAAGATCGATTCCGAGAAAGCCGGCGCGCTCTTTTATCCATACCTCATTTATCTGTTCATCAGAAATCAGCTGATTGACAATTTCACTTTGCAGACGCTGTTTCAATTGCACTCTCTCCAGCAAGAAGGATTGCTCCAGCACGAGTTCTGCCGCCATTTTTACAAGCTCTGCATAATTGCGGATTTGCTCCGGCTCTCCCGTTATACCGACAACACCTACAATTTGATTATTAAAACGGATTGGCAAATTAATTCCCGGCTTTGATCCTTTTAATTCTGAAGCCTTTGATTCTTCAATTTCCACGCTTTCAGCTTTTTTTAATACTAAAAGTGCACCGTCATGAATTTGGTTAATCCTCCCGCGATCACCCGACCCAATGATAATGCCCTCCTCGTTCATAACGTTTATATTTCTATTTAATATTTTCATCGTCCGTTCCACTATTTCCTGAGCCAGCTCATGAGTCAAAAACTCCATATATCTGCCGCCTTCCTGTTTCGTTGGTTTTAATTTACCATAGTGAAGATGCACAATAAAACTAAAATAAAAAACCGTGTCCAGAACACGGTTTTTGAATGAATTATATATGCAATGATTGCAAATGATTCCATTTTTCCTTGCGTGCATCTTCGTGGAAGCGATATTGGTCATCCAGCAATTCTGCCAGAAGCTTATTTTTTTCATCTAAAGAGATTGGAAGCCTTTTGATATACTCACGGCATTCTGCCAAAAAGGCAGTATATCCCGTCCAGCTGTCATTAAATTGCTCTTCCAATTCTTTTTTCAGCTTGCGGGTAAGCTTAGGGCTAGCACCGTTTGAAGTGACGGAAACCTGAAGATGGCCGCGGCGGACAACAGCCGGAAAAGTCACATTCCCTTCGCCGAATTCATCAACAACGCAAACTAGCTGTGTAGGCGCAAGTGAATTGGCTAGTATATGGTTAATCTTCCGATTATTGGTAGCCAGGATGGTGAGAAATGCATCCTCAAAATCTTCTGGATAGGCTTCTCGGTGAACCAGCTCATACCCTTTTTGGTTAGCAAGCCCAATGACATCTTTTGAAAAATCAGGTGCAATAAACATAATATTTGCCTGTTCTGCATCCAGCACCATCGCTTTACGGAATGCCACCTTGCCTCCGCCTGCAATAACAATTTTTTTGCCAGTTAAATTAATGACTAGCGGCTGCACTGGCATTCTCCTTTCCGTTAGCTTTTTCTATAACAATATCCTGTATAACCTGATGGCTTCCCAAAGCATCAGTTAGTAAAATCGAGTATCCCTGTTTTTTCTTCTTTTGTACCTCTCTTTTAACCTCACTCAATAGAAGACCTGCAAATAAAAGGTAAGGGATGACAATTATTCGCCCCGCAGCTTTTTCGCATATGGAATCTAGGCCTTCTTTGAATGTTGGGGACGCTGCTGCCAAATAACACACGTGTACCTCTTTTATGCCAAGCCGCTGGCTGATCCCTTGTGCGATTAAGTGGAATGATTCTTGTATTGATGGGTCGCTGCTTCCTCTGCCGACTATCAAGATGGAATCATTCAGGCTAATTGGCTCGGCTTCTATGGTGACCAGTTCAGCAATTGCGTCCAGAATTCTCCCCTGCACACCAAAAGGATCGGCCATAGTTACGCTTATATTAGGGTATTTTTCTATTAGAGGGGCAAGTGTGTCGGGAATATCCTGCTTAATATGGACAGCTGCCAGCAAAAAAAGAGGAACGATTGTTATGTCCGTAGCGCCTTCCTGGACACAGCGGTCAAACCCTTTTTCAATTGTTGGTTCTGTGAGTTCGAGAAAGCTCATCTGCTGAATGGGATGGTCCACCTTTTTTATGACACTTTCTGTAAAAAGGTTTGCTTCTGCAGCACCCTGTTTCGACCGGGTCCCATGGCCGATATATAAGATCGCTTTCATATGGGGACTCCTTTCTTGATAGTTTGAGATAAATGAAGAGACTATGGGAACTAATATTTTTGATAAGTAAAATAACGAGTGTGCAGTTTGGTATTTTACTCCAATAAGACTTATAATTGCTGTTGTTTAACGGAGCAAATCCCATTAAATGAACGCAATTTCTTTAGAGGACGAATGCATACCACCATTCAAGTCACGACGTGTAATTCCTTGTTAACAACGCAATTACTAATATCCTCGCGCTCACTTCTCTTATAGGCGCGTACATTTTGATAAAACTCCCGCGAGAAGTATCTAAGTCCGTTCATTTTTCTTGGAAGGGACGTATAAAAACTCTCCCTTCCTCCTATACCACAAACATGTTCACTTTACCCCTGCATTACCGGTAATTGGGGCAAAACTTCTTCTTCGAACCAGTTAATTTTGTCGTGGAGCTTAACTACATCGCCAATAACGATCATACTGGGGTTTACGATTTTGGCTTCATTTACCTTCTTTTCAATGTTGGCAAGAGTTCCTGTTACAGTCCGCTGTTCTCCCAGAGTTCCCCAGTGTACAAGTGCAATTAGTGTCTCCGGGGATTTTCCATTATCCAGTAAATTCTCCACGATGTTTGGCAAATGCGATACCCCCATGTAGACACAAATGGTGTCTACTGCATGAGCCAAATGCGCCCATTGGTGCTCTGCTTCCTCATTTCCCGCTTGGTGGCCGGTGACAAATGCGAAGCTCTTGCTCAAGGTCCGGTGTGTAACAGGAATGCCGGCATAGGCTGCAGCTGCAATTCCAGCGGTAATACCTGGAACGATTTCAAACGCGACGCCATTTTTCACACACTCTTCAGCTTCTTCACCGCCTCTGCCGAAAACAAAAGGATCTCCGCCTTTTAAGCGGCACACCTGCAGCCCCTTTTTAGCATATTTGACAAGAAGATGGTTAATCGTTTCCTGCTTCATGACGTGATGATTTGGAAGTTTCCCGCAGTATACGAGCTGCGCTTCTTTTTTGGCATATTTTAAAAGTTCCGGATTCACAAGACGATCATAAAGAACGACATCCGCCTCCTGAAGGCAGCGCATTCCTTTGACAGTAATTAATTCGGGATCTCCCGGACCTGCACCCACTAAATAAACTTTTCCCGTCACCTTCATGACCGTCCTTTCTAAAATGTTTTTTTTTGGCTGTTTTCTCATTGATTGTTGTTTTAGTTTGTAAATGATGCCCGTTAATTTCCGCTCCTGGCACTTGCTTTCCGCGGGGAGGAATGAGAGCCTCCTCTGCTTCGCCTGTGGGGTCTCTCACCCCCTCTCCTCCCGCAGGATATTGGAAAAGCATCATTGAGTAAACATCGCACGAAGAAAATGCGAATGCATTTTCGAGGAGTCTAGTGCCCTCCGCTCCAATCAACTCAGAGGCTATACTCAGTTAAGCGCCCAAAAGCAACAAACTATACGAAAACAGTTTTTGATTTTATATATACTTATACAGTCATTTATTAAGCTATTATTCTAATTGATTTTTATAATACCATTTTTCAGAGTGAAATAGTAGGAATTGTTTTAGAAAAGGAGCCTCTTCTTTAAAAGAGACTCCCGATTTTTATAAAATATTTTTTTCGCGCAGATAAGTTAAAATCTGTTCCACCGCTTCTTCAACAGAAAATTGATCCGACCGAATGGTTATTTCCGGCTTGTCAGGAGCTTCATAAGGAGAATCTATTCCTGTAAAGTCCTTAATTTCCCCGCGGCGCGCTTTTACATAAAGCTGCTTTGGATCGCGGCGTTCGCATTCTTCCAATGGGCAGTCGATGAATACTTCAACAAATTCCCCTTCTTCAAATAGCGCCCGTACTCCGTCTCTGTCGGAACGGTATGGGGAGATAAAAGCTGTTGTGACAATTTTTCCGCTGTCGACAAACAGCTTGGCGACCTCCCCAATTCGGCGGATATTCTCATTACGATCACTTTCTGAAAAACCTAGATCCTTGTTTAATCCATGACGGACATTATCTCCATCGAGGACATATTCATTGATTCCCTGACGAAAAAGTTCATGTGATACTGCGTTCGCAATGGTCGATTTTCCTGAACCGGATAATCCTGTAAACCAAAGCACCACACTGCCATGGCCGTTTTGTGCGCGTCTCTCTTCCTTAGATATAGTGGCATCATGCCAGGTTATGTTTGTTGCCTTCGTCATTTTGCTGTCCCCCTCAAACAGTTTCTTTCTCTCTCATGCCTTCAATTAATACCTCAACAACCTCTTTCCGGCTGAAAGTGGATGGCGGAAGTTGCCCGTTGCGGAGCATTTCCCTAACCTTTGTACCTGAAAGAATAACGCGGTCCTCATTGCTGTGAGGGCAGGTTTTATCTGAAGCCATGCCTTCGCACTTGTTGCAATAAAAGCTATGTTCAAAGAATAGAGGCTTGATGCCAAGCTCTTCTTCGGTAAAATTGCTGAAAATATGCTGCGCATCATAGGTCCCATAATAATTGCCTACGCCGGCGTGGTCCCTTCCAACAATGAAATGGGTGCATCCGAAGTTTTTGCGGGCAATCGCGTGGAAAATTGCTTCACGAGGGCCAGCATATCTCATGGCAGCCGGATAAACAGCGAGCTGTGTACGATCCTTTGGATAGTAATTTTCCAAAAGGACGCGATAGCTCTTCAGACGGACATCTGCCGGGATGTCATCTGACTTTGTTTCACCGACTAGCGGGTTTAGGAAAAGTCCATCCACTGTTTCCAAGGCTGCCTTTTGGATATATTCATGAGCACGGTGAACTGGATTTCTTGTTTGGAAGCCCACAACGGTTTTCCAGCCTTTTTCTTCAAATAACGCTCTTGTTTTTTGAGGCTCGAACCAAACATCTTCTGCTACACCCTTGCCAGGCTTTTTAATAAGGGTTACTTCACCGGCAACATACACCGGTCCGCGTTCGAACAGCCTTTTTACACCTGGATGTGCAAGTTCTTCTGTTTTGTAGACTTCACTGGCTTCTTTGCTTAAGTCCGGTTCATACCACTCAGAAACCGTGATCACGCCATAAACAATGCCTTCGTTGACTAGCTTTAATTTCTCGCCAGCTGCAAGCTCTTCTGCTTTTTCATTTGATACAGGGAGTGTAACAGGGATTGACCAAACAGTTCCGTCTGCTAATCTCATTTTTTCTACAACAGATTCATAGTCCGCTTTTCCAAGGAAACCTGTCAGGGGGCTGAACAATCCTACCCCAATCAGCTCAAGATCACTGAGTGCGATAGCGTCAATCAAGATTTCTTTTTCAATTCCTGTTAGATCATAATCCGGGTTAAATGCTTGAATTAATTTTCCTCCATGAGGTTTTGGTAAAGCCATTTTTCATCAACCTTTCTTGTTAGAATTTACTTTTTTTCAGTTAACGGCCTTGCACTTGAAGTTGCCTGAGTCATTAAAAACTTCACTCCGAAAACGGATATGAGTACGCCCAGCATTGCAATGACCGGATACACATTCTGCTCAATGACCAGCTGGATGAATGTGTAGGATAGAACCATTGATAGTACTGGGGAAACAACCCATACAACCAATAGCTGGACCACAATATCCTTCTTTAGAACGGAGCGGCCTTGTTTGGCAAATCCGATTCCAATTATGGATGAAGTCGTGATTTGCGTTAATGGGACCGGAATTCCGAAAATCGATGCTACCATGACGATTCCGGCACCTGTGCCCGAAATGACGCAGCCCTCTTCCAGTCGGATGCTGGTAATCCTTTTACCATTCGTTTCCAGAACCTTTTTTCCGAGAAAAATCGCTCCTAGTGCAACGAATAATCCTCCCCAGAAGATTCCGTTAGCTGTGCTCATAATTCCTGCGCCAACCAGTGGTCCAACAGCATTCGCGACATTATTCATGCCAGCAGAAAAGGCCTCAAACACGCCCATAAAAATGACAAGGGCAGTTAAAATCGGAATTGACTTTGGTGTGCTGACTAATTTTTGCATGAAAGGCTTCTTTAGCAGTGTTGCTGCCAAAATGGCAATAATAAAGGCAACAACCGGTGTTAGGAGCCAGAACATGACGATCCATGCCAGCTTTCCTGCAAAAACTGATTGATACACAATCCCGGCACCGACTACTGCTCCGACAGTTACTTCGCTGGTTGACAGCGGAATGCCAAATACATTAGCCAGGAACAGCGAGAGTGCTGCAGAGGCGATTACAATGAGGGCAATGGCCTCTGTGAATGTGCTCTGCGGTACAATCCCGCTTCCCATTGTTTTAACGACTTCCCCTCCGCCCAGCCATGCCCCCAAAAAAACGGCCATTCCGCAAAGGATGAGAGCTATGATCCGATTTTTAATAACACCTGATCCATAAGCGATCCCCATTGATGCCGCTGCTCCGCTGGCACCTATATTCATGGCAAAAAACAAACCAACAGTGACCGCTATAATTGTGAGCATGGTATCTCCCTCCTTTTATCTGGTATGAAGTCCACATTCGGTCTTGCCGCTACCTGACCAACGGCCGGCGCGGGAATCGCCATTTCCACCGACTGCCTGTGTACATGGAAAGCAGCCGATGCTTGGGTAGCCATGATCATGGAGAGTGTTATATGGAAGATCATTATCCCTGATATAGGACCAAACTTCATCCCAGGTCCAGTGTATCAACGGGCAGATTTTGATATTTCTGAACTTTTCGTCCCTGTTGAGGAATTCTGTGTTTGCCCGCGTAGGCGATTGCTCGCGGCGGAGGCCTGAAATCCATGCCTGCTTTGGCGTTAAGGCTTCTCTTAATGGGATAACCTTGCGGATCTGGCAGCACTGGTTTGGTTCTCTTTTCCACAAGGCCGATCCGAATTCCGCCGCTTGCTGGTCCAGCGTAAACGCTGGCTCTTTCCGCTCAATTTGAAGTTTTGGGAATCGGGCTTCGATTTTTTCAATCACTTCATAGGTTTCTGGAAAATGCAAACCAGTGTCCAGGAAAACAATATGCGCATCAGGCTGAATATCCTGGATAAGGTCGATTAAAACAATTGCTTCCGCTCCAAAGCTGGAAGCATAAACGATTTTATCCTGTGGGTAGTTTTTATACGCCCACTCCAGCACATTTCGGGCGCCTTTCAGTTTGTCATCAAAGGCAAATGTTTCAGATATCTGATTCCAATTTTCATATGTGACCGCAGTGCTCATCTTGCAGTACTCCTTTCATCCTTTAAAAATCCTGCCTATTCTTCAGCCAAAAAAGGCCGCCTTTTTGCCTGAAGTTTTTTTCAGGTAAAAAGACCGCCTCTAGTTTGTCTAGTCAGCGCGCTTATTCGGTTGAAGACGAACCTTTTCGTTCTTCTCAAGTTGTATAACTTTGCCATCCTGGACGACCAATGTGATCGATCCGTATTTGATGCTCTGCAGCATCTGCTTCAAATGAGCAGATAGTTCTTCCCAGTCAGCCTGTTTCAGAGCGGCTCGCCTCCTTTTCATAGTCTAGGAAAATACTTATTTTGGGTTCGATTTTCACTAAATTTTTTATAATGTTGAGATTAATCCTACCATACCTATAGGAATTGTCAACGAGTTATTAAAAGAAAATTTTAAAATTGTAAAAAATGGGCTTTTTTTCTCAATTTGAAAAGTGAATTATATGATGTGCTCTAAAAAGTTCAACCTAAAAAAGCACCCCTTTTCAGGGATGCAGTATGGTATTAAACTGTTTGAAATTCTTATTTGCGGTTTTCGATTTTGCTATTAAAATCTCCTGATTGGAATGGTTCGGGAATCAGTGGACGATCTACTTCAAATGGGATTGCTGGGGCAATACTTGGCTGGCCTAATTGAGACCACATTCTTAATTTGCTGCCATCAAAGGTTCCCGTTGATACAGACCCCATTTCAATGCCATTAATTTCAGATTGGGCATCAATCCAGTAAATCTTATCTTCACCGTTCTGATCCTCAGAAATTTCAACTAAATCCTGTGGATTAAGCTTTCCAATTTGTCCATTTAAAAGATGTGTTGCACGATCTAGTCGTTCTTCTGTAGAAATATACCAGCTCCAGCGGGATCTTTCAGCAGGATCGTCATCCAGGGCTTCATATTTCTCCATTCCGGGAAGGATATAATGATTGGTATGAGCCATTGCTTCATCGACAACCCACTTAACAGCAAATGCACTGTTTGTGGTTTCCAGAAAGGCGCCTTCTTTAGCATCGGCTATCCCATACGCAGAACCGGAAGCTCTTGGAAGATCCTGAATATAGGATACTGCTTCCCGCGCATCCGCTGCGTTTTCAAGCGCCATGCGTATGACCGTCAAATTTCCGTATCCTTTTCCTTTGTCCCATGTATGAAGAACATTATTGCCTACAGAGACACCATACTCATTAATTCCCATTGCAATTCCTGAAGAACCGGCACTAGTTATCCCGATAAAACTATAACCCTTCTCTGGTTTAACCTGGAGAACCACTTGCTTATATCCTCTTGATGCATCGCGATTCTTGTGGTAATACGCTTTATCCCCCTGAGTAGCAGAACCTGTTGCAATGATTGTCGTACATCCATCACCAGCAACTTCTTCTTCTAAAACATTAAAAGCCAGCAAATCTGATAACTCAGTGCCTGAACTTTCAGCCATTGCTTTGTACTGTTCCAAAAGGCTTGGCTGTGCATCCTTTAAGAATTCCTGATATTCCTCTGCAGCGCTGTCTAATTCAGTCTTGGTATAACCTGCCATACTGGCAGCCTCTTTAAATAACTCGAGATTATGCCTGATGGAAGATTTTGCTTGCTCCCCATACTCTTTCCCAACCTTTTCAGAATGGCCGGATGCTATAACAGTCTCTTTTGAATCCTCTGCCGATACAATTATAATATTTTGCGGGCTTAAGGAAAATAAGGTGATGGCTGCTATAGAAACAAATAAAAAAGCTTTAGCTAATTTCAATTTTTTGGCTCCTTTTCTTATAATTTTTTTTAAAAAATCTCTGCTGTAAAAATTGGGGGCCTAACCAAATGGCAAAATAAATAAAAACATCCCCGTTTTTCAAGAGAAGTTAAAACGGGGATGTTTGTTAGGTCTTATTCGTCCGCTTCTTCGCCTTGTCTGTTTTTCTGTTCAGGCAAAGTGTCCCAGAAGCTTGTGTCCGCGGTTTCAATGGAACCGTCTGCAATCGCTTTTACAGCGGCATCAAGAGCTATTGTTGTCTGCTTAATCAGGTAGCCGTTGCTCTTTTGGCCAAGTGCATAATCTTCTCTGTAATGGTCGGACATTCCACGCATTTCAAAAAGAAGTGTGGAGATATCGTAGCGGACTGCAGCGCCATTTCGGCCGATATTTTCACCAGTTCCGCCTACATATTTACCGATATGGCCCCAGCCTGTATGATGTAAAGCATTAAACACGACAGACCCTAATTTTTTGGAACCTTCCAGCACTTCAGGATCGACGTTTGGATTTGTTGGATAAAGAATTGAACCGGAAACAAGCTGTCCTTCTGTTTCACTTAAAGTACCCTGATGATGAAGGTCGATCATGTAGTCGATATCGTATTTCATAAATACATTTTCATGAAGAGCACGTGCTTCAGGCTCCATTTCGCTAGTCTCTTTAGCATGTTCGCGATTGAGATCGATTCCATTATAATTGTATCGTGTTAAATGGCGGTCTCCATCGGCGTGATAGTTATCAAGTGAGAAACCAACATCTCCCATAGCCCCATCAGCATTTAACATAGGGATGACAAGAATATTAACATTCTCAAGAACTCCTCCTGTCTTTCCAGTTCCCAAATGCTTGATGAATTCTAAAGCCCCTTCTGTTGTCAGCTGCTCGTTGCCGTGCTGCTGCGTCAAGAACAAGACAGTTGGATTTTCAGGATTTGAAATGTATTTTGCCATGTAAATATCGCGCTTTTGGACTGTTTGGCCGATTACTTCAAGCTCCAGAGCTTCTTGTTTGGCATCTTGAGTTTTTAAGTACTCTACTAAACTATCATATGTATGCAGAATAGATGTTTGCACCGCACCATTTCCAGCACTTGGCCCATTTCCAACAGCACCAGCAGGCAGACCTACAGCCGTAACGGCACCCAAAGCCATTAGGCCTGATAAAGAAACTGATAAAACCTTTTTCTTTAGTGTCATAAATTCATTCCTCCAAATTAAAAGTTTATTACACTATTAATTTTAGTGAATATTTTTAATAGTGTTAATAGAGTAAGGTGCCTATTATTCTGACAAATTTCGTAAGGCGAAATAAGTAAATATGGAGGAGTTTAAATCAATAAAACCCGATCGCTGATATGTAAAAATAATCCAATATTCCCAATTTAGTTAGCACATTACAAAAAATCCCAAATAGGATGGGTGTAATAAGAACTACATAAAAAAGACCAAACAATTTATGCTTGGTCTTTTTACTCTTATTTTTGATCAGCCGGATATACAACACCGATTTGCCTGCGGGCTTCCTCGATAATCTCCATGGCAATCATCGAGTTTGAGAATGAATTTATGTCAGATTCAGTCTTGCCTGCCTGCACCAATTCGATAAATTCTTTTGCTTCATAATACATGCTGTCACTCATTTGCTGCTGTGTCAAATCCTCTCGATTACCATTTCGATATTGGATTTCAACCTTCTCAGGGGTATTTATTTTATCTATAAAGATATTGCCATCTTCGCCCTGGATTTCTGACGGCAGATTTGAATTGGCTATTTTGCTGTACATTACTACTGCATCTTTGTCCGGATATTTCAGCACAATGCTTCCTTCTCCGTCAACGCCTGATTCCAGCATGTAGCCGGTTGCTTTTACCTCTTCGGGCTTGCCGAAAAGCGTGACAAGCGGGTAAATGCAGTAAATGCCAATGTCCATTAGCGATCCATTTGAAAATTTAGGATCAAATGCATTTAACACTGTACCCTGCCTGTATGCATCATAGCGGGAAGAGTATTGGCAATAGCTAGCGAAATATCTGCGGACTTGGCCAATTTTATGTAAATTCTCCTGTACTGCCTTAAAGTTTGGCAGGAAGGTAGACTTAAGCGCCTCCATTAGCAGGACATTATTTTCCTTTGCCAAATCAATCATTCTTTGAAGTTCCTTTGTATTAGATGCAATTGGCTTTTCGCATAATACATGGACCTTATGTTCCATGAAAATGACCGCTTGCTCTGCATGCAAGGAGTTTGGACTCGCAATATAGACGGCATCTATATCGCCGCTGCCTGCCATTGCTTCTAAATCCGTATAAATGTTATTAACACCGAATTTGCCGGCAAATTCTATTGCCTTTTCTTCTGTACGCGAATAAACAGCTGATAACTTAAAATCCTCTATCTGAACTGCTGCTTTTAAAAATGCTTCTGTAATCCAATTGGTGCCTACAACTCCGAAACGAACCAAAATAATTTCCTCCACTTTCTTATGTAAAAATATTATTTTTTTATGATGCAGGAGTTTTTAGGAAAAAGCAACCTTTATCGATTATTATAATAAAGCAGACATTTATTAAACGGACTTCTTTTAAACCTCATTAGCGTGTTATAAATGTTAGAGGAATTAAATATCTTTAGATATTATTAATTTTTACTGTAATTAGCTTTTGACAGCATCTTTTATATATGGAATAGTCAAAGGCCCAAGAGGCATGACAGCAATTCTAGCATTTTTCCCGTGTTTTTCTAGTAGTTCTTCAACCGTTTTCTCGATCGAGTCTGTTGGCTGGAACATGGCATTTTCAATGTCCTCATTAGAAAGGGTGGAATACACATAGACATCTGCCCAAACTTGAATAAGCGCCTGCTTCTGTACTTGCCACTGATCAAATATGGAGAACTCAGGGTTACCGATCATATCTAAAATCTCTTGAGGTGTTGGTTTCATTTTTAAAATTTCAGCATAGTTGCCATGGCTGGGGAGTCCATCTCTGCACTCCGCTGCACAAATAATGGTGCCGCCTTTTTTCACGATTTTTTGGGCAGCGCTCATCCCTTTTACGGACTGATACAAATTTTGATCCAAAGGATATCCGCTGTTACTGGTAATCACAATATCGAAGGGTTCTTCACAAGCCACCATCGAATGTTCCCTTACATATTCACAGCCTGCCCTATGGGCTTTTATGACGTCCCCTGCAAAATAATTTGTAATTTCCTTATCACCGTTTAAAGTTACATTCAGCATGAAATCCGGTTTTGCCATTAACGCGGTTTCTGTTGCTTCACCTTGTACAGGGTTCCCCTCAATTTTTCCCCAGGTGCTGTTTTTATCGCCAATCATCCTCGCGTTGTGAAAATGCATAATGGTATCGATTCCGGCTATGCCAGGCATGATCCCCTTCGGCCCTCCGCTGAACCCGGCAAAAAAATGGGGTTCGATAAATCCTGTGACAATTTTAATATCACTTTCACAATACTCTTTGTTCAAATAAACCTCTGCCCCATATGAAGTAGTCCCCAAATAGCTTTGAGTATTTTTATCAAAGGCATTGTTATGAATGATGCGGACGCTATTTACCACCTCTTCGCCGAGCATTTGGATAAGCTCTTCGCGGGTATTATCACGATGGCTGCCAGTACCATTAATAATGACAAACTGTTCTTTTGGGACGTAATTTAATTCCTCCAAAATCCAGGGTACAAGTTTGTGGTTGGGTGTCGGCCTAGTCAAATCACTGATTACAATGGATATTTTATCAGTTGCTTTAACCATTTCTTTTAATGGGCCGGTTCCTATGGGATTACGCATTGCCTCAATGGCTTTTTCCCTTTCATTTGCCAGTCCGGATATATGTACTGGTTCAATAACTTCTATGTTGTCTGGAAGATTAACGTGCATTCCTTCCTTTCCGTATGCTAATTTTACTCTCAATGTTCTCTCCTCCTTCGTATTTCTAATTGACTGCTTTCATCGTTTCTTGAAGCGATTTGACACGGATCCATGGCCGTCCATTTTCCCAATCCAAAGAAACAGGTATTTTAAAAGTCTCTGCCAGCAGTGGTTCTGTCACCGTTGTCCTTTTGCTGCCCTGAGCCATCACTTTTCCTTCCTTCAACAAAAGTGCATGAGAGATGGAAGGGACAATTTCCTCAATATGATGGGTTACATAAAGAACAGTTGGACCATCTGGCTGTGCCATCATCTTCTCAATCGAAGATAATAATTCTTCCTTGGAGTAGATATCCAATCCATTGCATGGTTCATCCAATATCAATAATTTCGGGGATGCCATTAAAGCTCTGGCAATCATTGCTTTTCTTTTTTCGCCTTGCGAGAGGCACGTCAGTGTTTGATTTTCCACATGACGGATATTAAACCTCTCCATTAATTCAATGGCTTTATCTAAATCCTTTTGGGTAATGTCCTCATACAAACCAATGGAAGCGAATTTGCCGCTCAAGATAATCTCAAGGGCTGTATCGGAAGGTCGGAACTGAAATTTATCATCCAAAGAGGTGCTTACCCATCCTATGGACCTTCTCAATTCCGGAATATTTGTCTTCCCGTAAAGATTCCCTAACACGGATACCTGCCCTCCATTCGGCCACTCATATCCAGTAATCATCTTAAGCAGAGTGGTTTTCCCTGATCCATTCAAACCAAGAACTGCCCAATGCTGTCCCTTCTCCACTTCCCAGGAAACATTATGCAAAATTTCCTTGCCGTTTCTTTTCCAGCTGATGCTATTTAAGCAGATGACACTTCTGGAATCTATTTGACTCATGGTAATCCTCCTTCTAACTCACCTTAATTTAAGTGGGTTAATGCATACAGATATCGAAAATTATTTGCCTTAAATGCGAAAGAAAGCTGAAGACACTATTAATTGATTTCCATAAGACTGCTGAGAAATCCTGTGTTGCAGTTCATTCTTTTTCATCTGCCATGCTTTTCCTTTTGGGGAATGGGAAAACGTCGTCATAGAGTTTCCTTGAATACGAAATTCTTCGGTGGAGTGAAAAAGAGAGTCTTAGAGCAAATATGAAGACGAAATCCATTTACGCATTGTAAAAAAGGTAGTCATAGAGCACTGTTGAAGACGATTATCTTTAGTGGAGTGGAAATATCGTCGTCATAGTGCTTTCTATTATGAATGGTTTGTATAATTTCATAAACAATAAAAGGCAGCCCCATTCTTTCGAACAGGCTGCCTTTTTACACATTCAATTGTCGGCTAACTACGAAATCTTTCTTAATTCATTTGTTAAGCGGATGAATTCATCCTTGTTTCGGTCCGTAAGAGCTTCATCAATTTTTTCGCGAAGCTTTTCTTTACGATATTCTTTAAGAGCTTGATTTAGGACCTGTTCTGCTAACTGTGACACATTTTCCTCAGACTGTTGCGGCGAGTTAAGTAGACGTTTTTCCATTTGAAATCAACCCCTTGACCTTTTTTCTATTATAACAAAAGTTTTCTGATAATTCAAATCATTATTTATTAGAAATTTTGTTAGCAGCTTCTTAGCTTGTATTTTCAATGTACCCGGTCAGGGTGGGGTTTAAACAAAACAGAGTTAAATGACAAAAAAGCTGATTCATAAAGAAAATTGCTTTTCCTTACCAAGTCAGCTTTTTCGATTAGTCCGTAACTTTCGCCGTTTCAAGAATGCCCATAACATTTTGGACAGACTTAACTGATTTATCAAGCGCAGCTTTTTCCTCTATTGTCAACGGAATTTCAATTACACTTTCAATTCCATTGCCACCTAGGATTGTTGGCACACCTAGATATATATTACTGTAGCCATATTCCCCTTCCAGGTAGGCTATCGAAGGCAAAATACGTTTTTTATCCTTAAGGATGGCCTCCGCCATTTGTACCATAGAGGCAGCAGGAGCATAATACGCACTTCCCTGGCCAAGCAGATTAACGATTTCCCCTCCGCCTTTTCTTGTTCTTTGCACAATTGCTTCAATTCTTTCTTCAGGAAGAATTTTTTCAAGCGGGATACCCCCGGCATATGAATATCGTACTAAAGGCACCATTTCATCTCCATGTCCTCCAAGTACAAATCCGGAAATGTCTTCAATTGAGACGCCTAACTCTTGTGCAACAAACGTATTAAAACGAGCTGTATCCAATACACCTGACTGTCCAATTACCCGGTTTTTCGGAAACCCTGTCGTTTTATAACATACATAGGTCATAGCATCGACAGGGTTACTTAAAACAATAATATAGCTTTCCGGTGCATATTTTTTAATATTCTCTGAAACTTCTATCATAATCTTCTCGTTTACCGCTACTAAATCATCACGACTCATTCCAGGCTTTCTCGGCAAGCCTGCTGTAATTAAAACTAAGTCAGCATCTTGAATGTCTTCATAGTTGGATGTACCTGTTATATTGGCATTAAAACCTTGAACAGGACTGGCTTCAAGCAAATCTAGGGCTTTCCCTTTTGTAGGGTTTGTTTGAGACGGGATATCTACCAAAATGATATCCCCCAATTCTTTTTGTGCTAGCATTAATGCTGCAGTGGCACCTGTATATCCTGATCCGATCACGGCTATTTTTCTTCGTTTAAAGGACATTTCTGTTCCTCCGTTTCACAAATACATATGGAGTAATTATTTATTTGTCTTCGGGATTATTCTCCGTATTTGATTGCTCGATTATCGTTTCCTGCGAAACTTGTTTCTTTTTACTTCCTGTTTTTTTGGCCACCGGAACTTCATCAGCAGTTTCTTGTTTTGGTGCCATTGGTTTGCGATCATCCAATAAAGCTTTTTTTATTTCTTCATCCGGATGTGGAATAACATGGGCCGATACCAGTTCCCCTACTCTCACAGCCGCTTCCTTGCCTGCATCAACTGCTGCCTGAACCGCACTGACGTCTCCTTGAACTAGAACAGTAACAAGTGCCGCATCCACTTTCTCCTGCTTAACTAATGTTACATCAGCCGACTTCAGCATGGCATCTGCTGCCTCAATTGAGCCGATCAGCCCTCTTGTTTCAATCATGCCAAGTGCTCTTGCCATACTATTTCACCCCTTTCTTTTCGACATCAATAGAATCAATAATTCCAATAATCAATGCATCAATCGGTAATTTTGCATTCCCGGACATATTAGCTGCAGCGCTTCCGCGCGTAACGAGAACTTGATCGCCAACTCCTGCCCCAATACGATCCACTGCAATGAAAGATCCTTCTGCAGAGGATTCATTAGGTGATTCAGGCTGAACAATCAAAAATTTTAGGCCAGTTAGATCATCCTCTTTTCTGGTTGCCCATACATTGCCGATTACTGTTCCCATTTGCATGTTTTTTCAGCCCCTTTTGACTCCATTACCGTGATGCTTTTCCCCAGTTCCCGTGCAGTATCACGTGCCAATGGGGTGATGATGGTATATTTATCTACAAATATTTGATCCGATTTGGAGTCCTGCACATCTCTTTGAGTTACTAATTTTTTTGCTTCAGGTTTGTCTGCTATAATTTCTTCATAACCAGCGAAGCCTTCTAAAGTATTAAAACTAACTCCATACTTAAGTAGTCTTTCCTTATAATCCAGTAATTGAGATACATACTCCTGATTAGACTTCTGATTGCCGTTTAGAATGTTAAACATGTACCTTTTCGGAATTAAAGTAACCGGCACATATTCTAAAATACACGCTGCAAGCAATTCACTTTCAGGTGTATCGCAAATACCAAGTGCCCCTTTAACAATCAAATCCTGTGAAGCTTCCAGAAAAACCACTTTCATAGCAGTATGCAACTTTGCTTCTTCCAAGGTATCGCATTGGATAATATTCCAATGTGAATTAATAGTTTTCAGCAGATTAGGATCCAGGTGTGCCGTTTCTCCTACTACAAGAAGATTATGTTTAAGTTTCCTGCTTGGCATCGAATCTGCAGACATAAGCCTCTTGACCACTTCAGCAACAATTTGCTCGACCATAGGACGATCAATCATAGCGTTTCCTCATACTTAACCAATCGGCCTGCTGTTTTTCCTGTTATAAAACCAGCATTGGCTTCATCTGTATCGACATGCATCTCAAGTCTGTATCGGGAAGATATTCGAATGAGTACTTTTCCAAGGGTAACTGGACGTTCGCCATCTACCTCTATTTTCACGTATTCTCCATTCCTGACTCCGAAAATTTGAGCATCATCCGGCGCCATATGAATGTGTGCCTGCGCGATAATTAAACCTTCTTTTTTATAGAGGCTGCCATTTGGCCCGATAAGGGTAATAGGCGCAGAGCCCTCAATTTTGCCAGATTCCCGTAATGGCGGTTTTAATCCCAGCTTAACTGAATCCGTTTGGCTGACCTCAACCTGGGTAATATTACGCGCAGGACCAAGAATGCGCACTTTTTCAAGGCTTCCTCTTGGTCCTGCAATGGTAATGGTTTCGTTAGCAGCAAATTGACCTGGCTGTGATAAATCTGCTTTTTTTGTAAGCTGATAGCCTGTGCCGAAAAGGACTTCCAAATCTCCTTGACTTAAATGACAATGCCGGGCAGAAACAGCAATTGGGATAGAATGTTTTCTCCCAGAAGATCCCTTCAGCCGGGATACAACTTCCTCAACAATGGTTTGAATGGATTGCTCATTCATGTTTCATGCTCCTAACATAGTAGTCTTCTATTCTAGTTCAATGTCAATTTTAGGAAGAATACTCTCCAATTCGTTATGAGGACGTGGGATAACATGTACAGATTTAAGTTCGCCAACACGCTGCGCTGCTGCAGCCCCAGCATCTGTAGCAGCTTTAACTGCTCCAACATCGCCACGAACAAGAACAGTAACAATTCCTCCCCCAACATGAACCTTTCCAACAAGGTGAACGTTTGCAGCTTTTACCATTGCGTCAGCGGCTTCAACAGAAGCTACCAATCCTTTCGTTTCAATCATTCCTAATGCAGTTAATTCTCTAGCCATTTTTATTTCCTCCTAATTAGTTAGTTTGATATTTTTGCATTACCTGATCAACCATTTCTGCAATCATCTTTGCGTCAACCTCGCCTGTTGGCGAAATTTGCTGCAGTACCTGGTCAACAATATGATCAACATCCTGTTTTCCGGTATCTTCTTTTTCAGTTAAAAAAGATGAAGGGGACGGTTTTGGGATGGAGACTTCCTTAATTCCATAAGCTAATCTTTTTATATTAATCAAATGGCGGGCTGTGACATTATCTGAAGTGATATTCCCTCCAAACGAACCGCAGCCAAGTGTAAGTGATGGCATTAAACCTGTTGTTGCCCCTACCGCTCCAATCGAAGAGAGAGTATTGACCATCAGCCTTGATACGGGCATTTCAAGTGCAAAATCCTTTGCAACTTCCTCATCATTAGTATGAAGAGATAAGCTGTGCCCTCTTCCGCCAAGATTTAGAAGCTTTAAGCAAATTTCTTTCGCTTCCTGATAGCTCTCTGCCGTATAAAGTGCAAAGATTGGCGACAATTTTTCAATCGAAAAAGGTATATCTTTTCCAACCCTTGTTTCTTCCGCAACCAGAACTCTTGTACTCTCAGGCACTGCAATGCCGGCCATTTCAGCAATCTTCCTTGCATACTGGCCAACAATATCAGGGTTTAATTTTCCAGGTGCAGGTGAAATCACTTTTTCCAACCGTGCTTTTTCTTCATTATTTAGAAGATATGCACCGTTATTTCTCATCTCTCTCATTGTCATTTCCTTAATATTTCTGTCTACTACGATGGATTGCTCGGTTGCACAAATAGTACCATTATCAAAAGATTTACTGTCTATAATCATGCTTACCGACTTGGCAACTTTAGCTGTTTTCTCAATGTAGCAAGGTACATTTCCCGGACCTACTCCATAAGCTGGCTTCCCGGAGCTGTAGGCTGCTCGTACTAATCCGCCTCCACCTGTTGCCAAGATGAGATTTACATCCCGGTGCTTCATTAATTCGTTTGTGGCACCCATTGAAGGCTGGGATATCCAGCCGATCAGCCCTTCTGGTGCGCCTGCCTGTACAGCAGCCTCACTGCAGATCTTCAAAGCTTCAACTGTACATTTTACAGCGCGCGGATGCGGGCTCACCACGATAGCATTTCTCGTTTTTAAAGCAATCAAGGCTTTAAATATAGCTGTTGATGTAGGGTTTGTGGTTGGAATAATGCCGGCAATAATCCCGTATGGGTAGGCAACCTCAGTCACCTTGCTGACGCGGTCCTCCCGTATAATACCTACAGTTTTTTCATCTTTGATTGATTCGTAAACAGCCATTGAACCGACTTCGTTTTTAATTTTTTTATGTTCCACGATACCCATGCCTGTTTCTTTGACTGCCATTTGGGCTAGCTGAAGCGACTTTGCATAAGCGGCAGCTGCTGCCTTTTGCACAATTTCATCAACCTGTTCCTGAGAAAAGGTCATATACTTTAATTGCGCTTCTTTAGCCCGCTCAACCGCACCGCGCATTTCTTGAACCGATTGGAGATCATGATCTAACTGCACGATTCCACACTCCTTTCAGATAGAGTAAAATTACGAAATTGGCTCGCTACAACTTAAACTTCGGTAAAGTTAATACTTAATTGGGTTTTGTGCGATTTCCATAATCGCATCACGAAAAGCATCTGCTGCTGCTTGACAGGCTGATTGTGAACCAGTAAGCAGCCCTCCGCCAAAATTAGTTTCGGATGGAGGCCCGAAGAATTTAACCAATTCCACATCAGCCGCCTTTAGTGCTGCATCAAGGCCATAAACGGCTTCAAGCGGCGGCGCAATTAAATAGGCAAGAGGTTCGCCTATTTGGATTCCTGCTTCCTTTGAAAGATAAGAACCTGTACGGGAAACCACGTGTGCATAAATAGCATGAGTCTTTTCCGTATCTAGCGCTTCAAAAAAGGCATCCGATTCGGCCGTCTGAAATACAGCTTCCATTCCGCTTTTCACTTCATCAGGTGATGGGCCTGCTATGATGCCAATCATTTCCCCTGATAAAGGCCCCGAAGCATGGGAAACACCAGCATAAAAGGAACGGGCGTACACTACTTCTACATCAGCTCTCTTGGTTGCCTCATCCAGGGCGGTATAGCCAACATCATCCACTGTAGAGGTGAAAATGGCTAAACTTCTATGATAAGGCTTCAGCTGAAATTGCTTAGCAAGGTCCCGGTCTACATTTGGAATGACGCGAACAGCTATGATGTCGGCATAAATACGTTCTAATCCCATTCCTCCACCCTCCTAACTTTCCTTTTGGACAAGCGATACACCGCTGGCTTCATATTTTAGTATTTTTTGAATGACAGTTCCGAGATAAGCTCCAGCCTCTACTGGCGGGATTCCGCCTTTATGGATATTGGATATGACCATTCGGTCAGCTTCAATGGTCCCTTTTCTTGGTTCATAGCATAGATAGGCGCTTAAAGATTCCGCACTTACCAGTCCTGGGCGTTCTCCTATTAATAAAACGACAACCTTGGGATTAAGCAATTCGCCTACATCATCCATAACGGCTACCCTGCCTTTTTCGATATAAAAAGGCGTACCTATATCAAGGTTCAGGCTTTTTAAGGATTGCTTAAGGGATAAGTAGACATCCTCTGCATTTTCTTCAATTGCACTTGAGCTTAATCCATCAGACAAAATGATCTGTACAGTCGGCTTCTTTGCGCATTTCTCTGTGATAAGCTTTTTAGCTTCATCCGAAAGCTTTCTTCCATAATCAGGACGGCGAATGTATACTTCCTTATCGTTCACCATCGTGTTGACTTTAAATAGACCAAGACGCTGTAATAATTCTTCGTTTACATTCCCATATACGGCATCAACAGCAGCTGCGTGATCAAAACGGAATTTTAGCCAAGTTTCTGTTTTTGGACGCAAGCCCGCTCTTCCTACTCCAATTCGAGCAGGAGTTTTATTCATAAGTTCTTTAAGCTCTTCTGGATCAGCTGGATTGACAATACCGGCAGCCTTAAGAGGTTCACTTGCCGAATCTATTTCTCTCCTCTTGCCAGAAGGGGCGCGTGTTTTTGTTTTTGCTTCCTGGTAATTTGTTATTGTTACAAGGTCTCCGGTTTGCTCCGTGTTTTCTAAAACTTCAGCAGCTGGCCTATATGTATAATCCTTTTTGGAGCCTGTGGCATGATCCCAAAATTTCACGGCAGAAGAAGTTCTGCTATTTGACCCAGCTGCTTCCTGCTTTTTTTGAGATTGCAGTTTTTCAACCACTAAACGTGTAACCTTCTCAATCAAATCTGGATTCACTTTCTTCAACTCCTATCGTGAAAAAATGGTTGGATCACCTGCTATTTTGCTCAGCTTTCCATTTTCGAAGATTCCCATTTTCTCCAGCCACTCATTAAAATGTGGTGATGGGCTCTTCCCCATTGTCTGCCTTAAAGTGGCAACATCATGGTAACTCATTGATTGGTAGTTAAGCATGCAATCATCACCCATTGGCGTTGCAATGATGAAGTTAACGCCAGCCGCACTCAGCAAAATACCCAAGTCTTCAATATCGTTCTGGTCTGCTTTAATATGGTTTGTGTAACAGATATCGACACCCATTGGGATGCCTTGCATCTTGCCCATAAAATGGTCTTCCAGGCCTGCCCTTACTACTTGTTTATTGTTGTACAAATACTCAGGGCCGATAAAGCCGACAACTGTATTAACGATATAAGGATCATAATATCTGGCAAATCCATAATTTCTTGATTCCAGAGTCATCTGGTCTATTCCGAAATGAGCTTCCGCTGAAAGCTCCGATCCCTGGCCGGTTTCAAAGTACAACCGCTGGGGTCCAGTTCCTGTTCCCAGCGTTTTTGCCATATCATTTGCTTCTTCAAGCAATGAGGCCGTAATTCCAAAAGAACGGTTGGCCGCTTCCGTTCCTGCGATACTTTGGAAAATCATATCAGCAGGTGCTCCTTGTTCAATAGCCTTCATTTGTGCTGTTACATGGGCCAAAACACAATTTTGAGTTGGAATTTCCCAGTCCTGAATAAACGAGTGTGTTGCATGGAGCAGCCTTTTTACACTTTCTACTGAATCATCCACAGGGTTAATCCCGATCACTGCATCTCCCATTCCGTAAGACAAACCTTCCTTGAGGGAGGCAATCATTCCCTCGACATTATCTGTCGGATGGTTTGGCTGAAGACGTGATGCCAAAGTTCCTTTATATCCAATGGTTATATTGCATTTCGTTAAAATTTCAATTTTATTAGCAGCATGAACAAGATCCAGGTTGGACATGATTTTTGCAACCGCTGCAATCATCTCACTGTTCAGCCCTCTGCTTAGTCTCTTCAGGTCCTCGCCAGTAGTTCTATCGTCAAGGATGTATTCACGCAGTTCAGCAACTGTCCAATTCTTAATTGATTGATATACAGGTTCATTAATCTGGCTTTCGATAATCCTGGATACTTCATCCTCGTCGGGAGAGAGCATCGGATTTTCACGTATTTCAGATAATGTTAATAAACTTAAAACCAACTTAGCCGCAATACGTTCCTGGACTGTTTCTGCAGCTATGCCAGCCAGCCGGTCACCTGATTTTTCTTCATTTGCTTTAGCAAACAAATCTTTAAGATTTGAAAACTGATAAACAGCTCCTAAATAATTGGTTTGCAGTTTCATAAGCAATCCCCCTTTCTTATTGATGGAATGTCAAGGTTTTTACTACTACCGGCACAACATTTGTTTGCAGAAGATGGCCTATATCGATATAATCGCCGTGCTCGACTCGAATTTGGTCGATGCATATAAGGCTTTGTTCCGGTTTTTGAACTTTTATGGTCTGGCCAAGAACTTTGGCATGATCACTTTCCAATACGATGACCATAGGTTGATCGTGTCTGGGCTTTAATTGCATGGAATCTAGCAAAACGCCTGTTAACTCTTGTACATCTCGAAATCCCAGATATGGAATCTCAGTTAAGTACAGGGCGAAATTTTGACCTTCTCTCAGCGGATCATATATTTCGATAGCTTGCTTTATCGCTTTAGACAACTTTTTAAGGCCGCCTGACAAGTCATGTCCAAAACGAACCTGAAAAACAGGAAGATTCCGAATGGGTAAATCATGGATTTCCACATGTATGGTTGAACCGCTTATTTCCGTCGTTTGGGTACCGGCTCCAAGTACAGTGGCCCTAACAGTTTCATCCGGCTTCACCCAGGTCCAATAAGAAAGTTCACTGTTTTCCCTGAGTGACATTGCCAGCATTTCTCCAATATCGTCGTACTCCGCAGGAGAAGATACAGGCTCCTCATAATGGTAAATGCATTCACTAATACCTCCGGAAAACATGATTGCTTCAATTTCCTCTTGCCAATTCGGCTCATTCCCTAAAAGCAGAGGAGAATCGTGATCATTCAATTCTTTCTTAAGCATTCTCGCAATAACTGCTGCCATGTAGTCTGTCAGCTCCTTAATCACGGTATGGCTGCGGCTATCCCCTTCTCTAACGGAAGCATCCCATTGCTGAAAAATCTTATGCACTGGCGGGGAAATGCTTTTAATGGTGCTGTCTTCAAATTCAATTAGCCTGCCGCCGATATGTAATGTACAGGTACCGCAAAGCTTACCTGATTTGTAAACTGCAACATTCGCTGTGCCGCCGCCGATATCTATATTGGCAACTGTTTTCCCTGTTTTTTTTGAATGTTCATAGGCTCCAGAGCCTTTTGCTGCAATAATCCCCTCTAAATCTGGACCAGCCGTTGCTACAAGAAAATCCCCAGCATGATCTGATAAATAATGAACCATTTCCTCTGCATTTTGCTTGGTTGCTGTTTCTCCCGTAATAATAACCGCTCCTGTTTTAATATCCTTTGGCTCAATTCCTGCTTTCACATACTCTTGTCTGACAAGGCTCTCTACAGCCTGGATATCAATATCAGCAGAAGACTTTAAAGGAGTACGATAGATTGGACTTCGGTATAGTACTTCTTTATCAATAATTTCAATTCGAGGCATGTGCGTCCCGCCAGCCATATTCATAAGAGAAAATCTGCTTATTACGATTTTGGTCGTACTCGTCCCAATATCAATTCCTGCACTGAGAAAATCCTCTTTTTGCGCCTCATAGCGTGTCATCATGTTCCCCACCTATTAATGAATTGCGGAAGCTTTTTCTGCCGGCAAAATAAAAAAGGCACCCCATACGAGCCATCAATAGATTGATGGATCGTACAAGGCGCCTTTGCCTGATAAATTCTTTTGTATAATTAGAATATATTCTATTATCTTAATTTTGTAAAGGATTTCATACGAAAAAAACAACATCATCCGGCAGGGTCTCTGCATATTCTTTCATTTCTTCCAAGGAATTGCATTTTAATAGATTCCTTATTTCATTAAGCCCCTTACGCGTTAGAGAAGAGGAGATTACAATAGGTCCTTTTGGGATTGAATTTTTCAGCTGTTTAACGGCTGAATCTATATTAGCATCTTCAGAATCGCTTTTCGTAATTACGCCAATGGGCAGTTTATTAAAACCGGTGCTGAACCCAGGAGGGAATATGTTTTTCTGCCTTGTTGCATCCTGCACATATAATATATGGGTCACTTCGAGTGCGGTAGCCATAATATTTTTATAGAAAAAAGGATTCTCTGTGTACTCTCCGGGTGTATCTATTATCCAATCAAAATAGTTTAGTGCCTGGGTTTTTACCGCTTTCACTTTCCGACCCAGAAGTGCATTTGTGAGTGTGGATTTCCCCGCTCCGATGGATCCTATAAGCATGGCTTTATTCATTTTTTCCATATTTTCATCTCCTTAAGATTTCGTAATATCCGAAGGAGTGTACCTTAATGTTTCAGACAAGAAGCGGTTAATTTCCTCCATCGCCATTTGGACTGCTGATACAGTACCGACGATGACTAGGCTGCCCGTAAACCGGTCCAGGAAACCAATTTGGACATCTGCCGCCTTCGTAGCCAAATCTCCAGCTATAATAACAGTTTCGCTTGGCGTCAAGGTTAGTATTCCTAATGCTCCGGCCTGCTGAATTCCTAGTTTATCAAACATATCAGGATCTGGGTTTGCGATTAAATGACTTAATGTTACTTGTTTTCCTGGCACAAACTCTTGAATAAATCGTTTTTTCTCTTCACTCATTGCTTTGACCCTCCTAGGTGACTGCTGCTTAAATTGCTTTTTTTACTTCATGATTTTTTGATAGGTACTCATCTTTACCAATAATGCCAGCTTCCCTGTCTTTCTTCTCCAATTCAATTGCTTTAGGTACAGAAAGCCAATAAGCAAGACCAATGCCGATTATTCCGGCAGAAATTTTCCCAACTATGATTGGAAGAATTAGTGTTGGCTGGAAGTTGGCTGTAAAAGATAGATGGTCTCCAAGCAAGAAAGCTGCACATACCGCAAAAGAAATATTGATTACTTTATCTTTTGGAGGCATTGTACGAACCAATTTAAACATTGCTAGAATGTTAGCGATGGTTGCAACAATACCTGCGCTGCCTTCTTTGCTTAAACCAACTTTGCGGCCAAGCGCTTCAAGCGGTCCTCCTGCATATTTTTGCAGTAAATAGACCATCGGGAATGCACCAGCCAGCATGATTCCAATGTAACCAGCAGTTTCAAGCGCACGGAATTGATCCTCTGAATCTGCCATAATGGGGTGGAAGCCCCATCCACCAAATACGGTAGAGAATAAACCTGTGAAAATTTCCACGATTGAGAATACAAGCACAAGCTTAATTCCTGCATCCAAAATACGGCCAAACCACATGAACGCATTGATCATTAAATCTGGCATGAAGTATAATCCCAGCGCAATGATGACTACAAATATGAGCAAAGGGCTTAAATTCAATAAAATTTGTCCAAGGCCTAATGCAAATTGGTATTTAGCGTCTCCGGTAGTAGAAATGAAATCACGGAAATTGGAACTTGATAGTGCGATTATCACACTCGATATAAAAGCTCCGATTGGGATTGTTAATACCCCTGACATAACTCCGAGAGCCATATATTTATGGTCGCGTTTATCAAGCATAGCAAGTCCCATCGGGATGGAGAATACAATGGTTGCGCCAGCCATGAAGCCGACAATCATAGCCATGATCCAGCCTTCCTGTGTTTCCTTTAACACCTCTGCTAATTGGTAACCTCCCATGTCAGTAGCAAGTATTGCAGTGGCAGCAATCGCAGGGTCAGCTCCTATAGCTGCAAAAAACGGACCGCATACCTTATCAATAAACCATGAAAGATATGGGATAGATGCCATAATACCTGCAGCCGGCACAAAAATATGACCCACTGCATGAAGACCTTCCATAAATTGCTTACCCAATCCCTCATCACTGTTTCGGATTGCTGCAAAAGCTCCCGCTACTGCGCAAGCCATGATAATGTAGATAACAATCTTACCTACCATCTCCATAAAAACCCCTCCTTGAATTTTTCTATATGTTAACGGACCATGTGCAAATCTTTTTCAAGCGAATAAAGTGAATATAATAGTTTAATGCGCAATAAAAAGACAAAAAGGTGCCGTACGGTTATTTTTTATAACCGCTTGGCACCTTTGCCTAGTCTATTCACTTGTCCGAGATTTTTAAGCGTTATATTTTAATATAATACGCTTTGCCACATTCTCCAGTGTAACCTGTTTATTCATGCTGATTTTTCGCATTTTCTTAAATGCATCATCTTCTGGCATGTTAAATTTTTTCATTAAAATGCCTTTTGCTTTTTCAACCATTTTTCTCTCATTTAGCTGCTGGTTCATAGATTCCACTTGTTCCCGAAAAGCATTTGCATTTTCGGCCTGCCTTAGGGCAATTTCTACTGCTGGAATTAAACTAGCTTCATTGACAGGCTTTACTAAATAGCCCATGATATTAGCCTGTTTGGCCTTGTCGATATACTCACGCTGGCTGTAAGCTGTCAGCAGCAATATCGGTGTATTGTATTTCTTGGAGATAATTTCACTCGCTTTGAGTCCATTTAATATCGGCATTTTAATATCCATAATGATCAGGTCTGGTTTTAATGAAAACGCTTGTTCAACCGCTTTTTCACCATCCCCTGCCTGGCCGACAACATCATACCCTGCTTCCTCTAGCATCATTGTTAGATCCAAGCGGACAATTGATTCGTCCTCTACTACCATAATTCGCTTTTTCACGCCCATTCTGCCTTCCTTTCCAAGGGAAATTGGACTGTGGCAATTGTCCCCGTTTCAGCTTTTTCAATTAAAAAATGACCAGATAGATCATGTTCGATCATCATTTTCACAATATCTAAGCCTAAAGAAGGTTTTGCATTTGGTGAGTATCCTTCACCGTTGTCTTTGACCTGAACGATTATTGCATTTTCTTTAAGCTGGAAGCGAACGTCAATTTGCCCTTCACTCTCCATTTTAAAGGCATGCTTCATGCAGTTCTGAATAAGTTCATTAATTACTAGTGATAAGGAAACAGCTTTATTGGAATCTATTAAAAGCTGAGGTCCGGAATAATTTATATGTATTTTTTTCTTTTCATGTTCAGCCTCGTTGACAAGCATATTCCCTATTTTTTCAATTAGGCTATAAATATCAACTTCGTCCACACTTGAACTGGATAAAATAATTTCATAAACAGAGGCAATACTGGCAATCCGGTTCAAGCTTTCAACAAAGTGAACCTTGCTCTCCTCTGGAAGGCCTCTGCGCATTTGCAGCCTTAAAAGGCTGGCAACAGTTTGCAGATTATTTTTAACTCGGTGATGTATTTCCCTAATAGCAACTGATTTTACAACAAGCTCTCTTTCTTTTTCTCTTAACTCTGTTAAATCCTTAAGAATAACAAAAGTTCCATTCGATCTTTCAGGCTGTCCAAGCTTAATTTTCTTTATACGAAAAACTTTGTTCATTATTTTGATTTCCTTAACAAGTAATTCCTCTGGTTCGTTAAGGATGTCTTTAATACATGGGAAGCAATCAGTAATCTCAATGCCTACCCTGCATTCTACCATTCCTATTTCATGGATGAGATTTGTAGCGGATGGATTGTTATAGACAATCTTATTTTCATGATCAATAAAAAATAATGATTCCTCAATTACTTCTGGAATTATCGGTCTGTTTTCCGCCATTCCAATCAAGATTCCGCTCAATGTTTCTGTTGCTTCTGATAGCGCTTCCAATTTCTGTTGACGCTGAAGTTTTTCGCTGATGTCTTTCTCCATTATTAATGCTCCAATAACACGATTACAAGAGCCCATTATGGGAACAACACTTTGCTCAACCGCCTTGCCTTCCTGTGTCAATGCTCTATTTAGAAACATATGTTTTCCTGTTCTTAACGTATAAAAGACTGAAGGTTCAAAAGCTTCGTAGGCAAACTTTCCAGCAACAGGCTTTTGATAGACAGATTTTGCAGTTGTAGGGGCGGCTTCAGCTACAACAATTGCATGTTTTCCTTCTTTCGTAGGACAATCCACAAACACATTTGCCTGGTTTAAATCAGCTATTAACGGAAGATTAACAGCAACTTCCTTAATTCTATCTACTTCTTTCTCTGAAAGATTGGTATGAAGAGAGCATAACTCTTCAACATAGGTGTTGGTCATATGATGGTAACTCCCAATACGTAATAAAAAGTCAGAATATATAAAAATATTAAATGTAACCAAGAAGAATGTCAACATAGTTTTGAATAGTTTAATAGGAAATTTGGTACAGATATGGGTTGAAAGTGGATATAAAAAAACAGGTAGCATTATTATGTCATGTTTTCATTCTGCTACCTGTAAAAATGATTTTTATTATAGCTGGGCAAATTTTACTCCGCTTGCTTTATGCTTCAACATTTCCTCGATTAGGACTGCCAGATGTGCGCCAGCTTCAACAGGCGGAACTCCACCATTATGGATATTGCTAATAACAGCGCAGTCCTCCTACATTGTTTCATGATTGGGGCGATAAATTAGATAGGCACTAATACTTTTAGAAGTAGCCAATCCAGGACGTTCACCGATTAAGAAATTGACGACATCACAATTACAATGGAAGCCAGATCATCCTGTATCCAAACACGGCTGCGTTTAATAAAAACCGGATCACCCATGGAAATATTCCTTGATATCAAACCTTGTATCAAAGCTGGAAGCAAATCCCTTATGTTTGATTCAACTCCACTTGAATTGAGTCCATCTGAAACAATGATTTGCAATAGATTATTTTGTGCGAAAATGGCAAGATAGCTTTTAATTATTTCTTACCTTTTGCTAAACATCCCCTCAACCACTCGTCCATTTCGCCCTTTCGTAGTCTCTGCCTGGGAAAGTGAATTGAGGATGGCTTCTTCGGCTGCTTCAGCTGCACCTTGAAAAAGCTGATTCATAATGGGATGATCATCCCTAAGAAAATGGGCAGTTTCAATCATATGGTTGCTTTGATGGGAAACTTTGTTGGCGGTTGAAAACGCAATGACAATGTCGCCGCTGCCATTGCTGAAGTGGCTTCCCGTCCGGCCGAGCCCGATTCCACATCTTTTTGCCAGTCTTTTTAGCTGCCTGTCACTGACAGGTGCGTTTGTTGCAAGGACAATCATGATGGAACCATCTGGCGTTTCATTAACCTCCTTTACAACCTCTGCAAACAGACCATATTTACTAAATGGGAAATCGTCTTTATTGCCAAAATTGGTGACAACCAGGCAGCTGATTATGTATTCTGCAGGCTTTGTTTTCTCATTAATTACGCGTGATGCCGTTCCGACGCCGCCTTTATAGCCAAAGCAGACCATCCCTTTGCCAGCTCCCACTGCACCTTCAACAGCACTCTCCTCTTTCGCACTTTCAATCGCTTCGATGGCATGCTCTGGCTTAACCGGCAATTCCCGGATGGAATTTAAATACCCGTCATTGCATTCTCCAACGACAATATTGATGGTTCCGGTTGTACCTCCTATATCAGGTGTGCTTTTTAGCATGTATTGCAAGGTACCTTGAGTGACAGCCGGAACGCCAAATGTATTGGTCAGCATGATCGGTGATTCAATCAAACCTAATTCTTCTATCTGTATAAGACCAGTTGTTTTGCCAAAGCCATTGATGACATAGCTGGCTGCAGGTACTTTTTCATGAAACAGATTTCCGCCATGAGGCAAAATAGCAGTTACGCCTGTGCAGGCATATTCGCCTTCTCCGTGGAGCGGATCATCTAAAGTGATATGTCCTACCCGGACCCCTTCAACATCTGTCATGCAATTCTTTTTGCCGGGCCGCAGTTTGCCTATTATAACGCCTCTTTCTCTTATTTTCATATGTTCCTCCAAACGAAATTTTTGATTCAAACGCAAATACCTGGGTATTTTATTAAAACAGATCCATTCATTAGAATTTCCAAATGTTATCCTTTATAATAGATAGGTATTTAGGTTTCCTAATTATTTTATTATAGCTTGCAGAGTTTTTGGGAGGATTTTTTATTATGAGTCAGTCTTTAGCAAAAGGGGCACGCAAACAGAGTGCGAGCTCAGAAAAAATATGGTCACGGGATTTTGTGCTGATTCTCATGTCCAATTTCTTTATATTTCTAGGATTTCAAATGACACTTCCCACCATACCTTTATTCGTTGAAAAATTAGGCGGAAATGATCAGCTGATTGGAATTGTGGTTGGAATTTTTACTTTTTCGGCACTTCTGTTGCGCCCTTATGCAGGACATACCCTTGAGACAAAGGGAAGGCGCTTTGTCTACTTAACTGGCTTGGCCATTTTCGTCCTGTCCGTGGGCTCTTTCGGATTCGTGAATAGTTTGATTTTCTTATTTATTCTAAGAGTTGTCCAAGGATTTGGCTGGGGCTTTTCGACAACTGCCTCAGGTACAATAGCCACTGATTTGATCCCTGCTAAACGGCGCGGGGAAGGAATGGGGTATTTTGGGCTTTCCGGGAATATTGCACTTGCTTTTGGTCCAACCTTGGGACTTGCTTTAGCTGGGATAATTTCTTTTAAGCTCTTATTTTTATTTTGTGCACTTTTAGGAATGACAGCCCTCCTCCTATCCTCAAGAATCGAATATAAACAAGTTGAAAAGCAGGCTGTTCCGATGAAAAGATGGGATATATATGAAAAAAGTGCTTTAAAACCATCCCTTCTTTTATTTTTTATCACGGTGTCCTTTGGCGGTATCGCTTCTTTCCTTCCGATCTACTCTGCTCAAAAGGGTATAGGCGGAATACATTGGTACTTCCTTTTATTTGCCATTGCATTAATGGTTTCACGGACATTTGCGGGAAGATTATATGACCAAAGAGGACATCAAGCGGTATTTATCCCGGGCGCTTTTTTAATTTTAATTGCCATGGTCCTTCTGGCCTGGCTGCCAAACAGCAATGTTATGTACACAGCTGCCATCCTTTATGGCCTTGGGTTCGGCTCCGTCCAGCCTGCACTTCAAGCCTGGTCTGTAAAGGAAGCCCCTGCCAATCGCCGGGGCATGGCAAATGCCACCTTTTTCTCCTTTTTTGACCTTGGTGTCGGTATCGGGGCTATTGTTTTCGGGCAAATAGCTCACCAATTTGGCTATAGTACAATTTACCTGACAGCTGGTGGCTCTGTTCTAATTTCGATCCTTCTATATATAGGAATTCTGGCAACAAAACGGGGTTAAAAAGAAAGACGATTTACCTTTTCACTAGGAAATCGTCTTTTTTATATAAAAAATTTATAAAGCCTTCACCATGCCGCCATCAACGAGAATGGAGCTTCCGGTTACATAGCTGCTCGCATCGGAGGCAAGGAAGGTAACCACATTTGCAAACTCTTCCGGAGTTCCGTATCTTCGCAATGGAATCATGCTTTTTGCTCTTTCTGCAATTTCTTCCTTGGAGACGTTCTGTTTATCGGCATTGTGCTGATCCAGATAATCAACCCTGTCTGTTGCAATACGCCCTGGAGCTACGGTATTAATCAAAATATGATAAGGTGCCAGCTCCTCTGACAGCGTTTTTGTCATACCAACGATTCCTAAACGGAATGTATTGGATAAAAGAAGGCCCGGGATCGGCTGCTTAATGGAAGAAGATGCAATATTAATGATTCTGCCGCCATTTTTCTTCAGATCAGGAAGTGCTGCACGAATTAGTCTTACGTAACTTAACAGATTTAATTGAAAAGCCTTTTCCCAATCTTCGTCGGTAAAGGTTTCAAATGTCCCGCCAGGAGGGCCGCCAGCGTTATTAACAAGAATGTCAATTCCACCAAGTGTTTCACTTGTATGCTTGATTAGTTGTTTAATATCTTCTGGATTGGTAATATCCGCTCTAAAATATTCAACTTCTATGCCGTTTTCACGGAATTCCGTTTGTACAGACTTCAATTTTCCTTCATCCCGGCTTGTAATCATAACGCGTGCGCCTTCTTTTGCCAATTGGGCAGCCACTGCTTTTCCAAGGCCCTGACTTGAAGCAATGACCAGGGCGTTTTTATTTTTTAGGTTAAGATCCATATTGTTTTCCTCCATTTATTTTATTAAATCTATTATAATATAAAAGAGTGAATTTTTTAAAAATAAAACTTCAAACTAAAAAGGCGGAGCTGCCTTTGATAGTCAGAACCGCCATTCCATAGCTTTTATTTATGAATTTATCTCTAAAATATTTTTTAGTTTATCCAGATCCTTCTTATTTGCTTTTCTCATCATGGCAGACATAATCGGTGCAGCCATTTTTGAAAAACCAGTGGGGTTTCCCCTATTGCGAAGGGTCATCTGTGTGGTGTTTTCGTCAACGGCTTCCCATGTGTAGGTTGTTTCCATAGGAAAGGGTCCTTGTGCAGTTCTCATGATCATTTTTTCCCCGGCGATATATTCCACTATTTCATATACATATGCTAATTCTCTTCCCAGAAATTGAGCCTTAAAAGCAATTTGGGAACCTACACTCAAAGGCTTCTCTGTTTTCCACTCTGCTGATTGAATATTAACGTACCATTCAGGAGCATTGTCCGGGTTTGCAGCATACTCCGCCACTCTTTCAAGAGGAGAATGGATATTCCTTTTTGTCACTACATCAACCATGCTTTTCCTCCACCTTTAATTTGAATCGTTAGATTGTTCCAAGTAATTTTTCAGGAGGGTTCCCAAAAGGTATTTCCAGCCTTCTGTGTGTTCCTTTTCCCAGTTATCCTCTAAAATACCGGACGCAGTATGAGAGAGCTGAAGAGTGGTAACACCATCTTTTTCTTTAAGCCGATAAGTATATGCGCTTTGCACAGCTCCCTGCATTCCAAGATGGCCATGCATCCTGATTTCTTCAGGCGCATTCACATAATAAACATTTCCCCAGACGGCACCCTCGTTTTCTCCCCATTTTTCCACAAAAAGGCCACCAGGCACAGGGTCAAAGGAAAAGTTTGATTCTGTTCCCTTTGGAGCTAAACGAAATTCCCACCAGTCCCCTGCATTTTCGGTTAAAGCTTTAAAAACCTGATGACGAGGTGCGTTAATGATCACTTCTTGTTCAATTTGAAATACCTTTGCTTCTGTATGTGCCATTTCTTTTTCTCCTCCTAATTGTTCAGCCGCTAATTTTAAATTAAGCAAAGATGAGGCTGATGATTCCATGTACTTTCCCACCCAGCGGTCATGCATTTCCTGTAGAGGTACAGCATTCAGAAAGTTAAGTCTGTACCTTCCCTTCCTGCGGACAACAACCAAATTTCCTTCCTGTAAAGCAGATAAATGTTTCATGATTGCGTACCTCGAAACTTCAGGAAAATATTCATCTAGCTCTCCTGTCGTACGGGGTGAATGGCGAAGAATATCAAGAATCTTTCTGCGTATAGGATGTCCGAGTGCTTTAAATAAGGCTGAAAGCTCATCTTCCATAACTAAGTATCCTTTCGCTGTTGGAATTCTTTACATGTGACAAAACAGTAACATATTTAATGTGACCTAATGGTAACATTAGATTTTTTTCAGGTCAATAGGGCGAATAAAATAGCCCAGGCAAATAAAGCCTAGGCTGTTTTCGTTTATTTAATCTTTAAATTTAGCTTCCCTTTTTTCTAAAAATGCAGCTATTCCTTCTTTTCCTTCCGCACTTTTCGCCCTTTCCGCAAGAAATACAGTTTCCATCGCCATTTGGGATTCAAGCGTTTCCTGCAGAGAGTGGTAGAATAACTTTTTAGTGGCTCCAAAAGCATTCATAGGTCCTTCTGCAAGAGCTTCAGCCAGGTTGATGACAGCCGGCATCAGTTCTTCTTCAGGATGGACTTGATTGACAATACCCCACTCTGCAGCTTCTTTCGCATTTAACATTCGGTTTGTATACATCAGCTCCAGCGCTCGGTTCATGCCTACTTTTCTCGGTAAAAAGTAACTGCCTGATCCATCGGGAGTCAAACCAATTTTATTGTAAGCCATAACAAATTTTGAACCTTCAGCCGCATAAACAAGGTCGCAGGAGAGGGCAAGGCTCATGCCTGCACCAGCTGCAACACCATTCACCGCCCCAATAAGAGGCTTATTCATTCTGGCAAAATGCGAAACAGCCCCATGCAAATAAGCGGTTACCATTTTTAAGTGAGTGGGCATCTCTGCCCCTTCACTTGAAAAGCTTTTCAAATCGCCGCCGACAGAAAACTTATTGCCGGCACCTGTGATCACAACTGTCCGTATCTCCTCATTTTCCGAGCAAATAATGGCTATATCCAGCAAATCTTTTGAAAGCTGCAGATCAATTCCATTGCCTGCTTCCGGACGGTTTAATGTAACAATCCCAACGTTATTTTCAATGGTTAAAAGTACCTTTTTATTTTCCAATTCCTATCCTCCTCATTGAATGTTCCTAATAGATTTCTATTTTATACGCCTGTATTCCTGTAGAGTATATTGGAAAAATAAAAGAAGCCCGCCATTTGCGAATGGCAGGCTCCCTATTATCTTGTTGGTTCCAGAATCACTTTTCCCTTTGTTTTTCGGGACTGCATGAGTGTGTGTACCCTTGCTGCATCCTCCAACGGATGGACTTCTCCAATTGTAAGTTTTAGTTTCCCTTCAGCCACATATGTCATCAATTCCTTCATGCTTGGCTGCAGGAGTTCAGGTTTTCTCATAATTTGCGGAAGGAAGAAGCCGATAACGGACTGGTTTCTTGCCATTAAGGATGATGGATAAAACCTGCTTTGCTCTCCGCTTGCAACACCGTAAATGACAAGGCGGCCAAAAGCAGCAAGGCACTTTAATGTTTTATTAAAAATCTCCCCGCCGGCCATTTCGAGTGCTACATTGACACCTTTTCCCCCTGTCGCTTCCAGTACTTCCTTTTCCCAGTCCTCATTTGTATAGTTAACGAGCACGTCGGCTCCCATTTCTTTTGCAAGCTGAAGCTTCTCATCGGTGCTGGCGGTGGCAATTACTTTTCCCGCCCCAAATAACTTGGCGAGCTGGACGGCTAAAGTTCCCACACCTCCTGCAGCTGCATGCACGAGAACGCTCTCTCCTTTTTCAAGCCTTCCCATGGTTTTTATAATGTGATATGCGCTCAAGCCCTGAAGCGGAAGAGCAGCGGCAAGCTTGAAATCCAAACCTTCCGGAAGCGGAATCAGCCCCCTTTCATCCGCTGTCACATATTCCGAATAACCGCCTGATTCGATTAACGTAACAACTCTTGTTCCAGGCGTGATGCTCGCCTTTTCACCAGTTGCTACGACAACACCCGCCACCTCGGCGCCCGGTATAAATGGCAGCGGGGTCGGAACCACATATTGCCCTTCCCTTCTGGCTGTATCGGCATAATTCACGCCAATCGCATGGACTTCGATTAGGACTTCATGCCCTGCAGGTACTGGTTTCTCTTTTTCTATTACTTTAAGAACTTCCGGTCCACCGTATTCTTTTAGCTGAATGGCTTTCATTGTATACACTCCTTTTGTAAAATGGGTGCGAAAACTCGTTTCGCGGATAAAAAGATCTAACGCCTATAAAAATGGTTTCAAATTGATCTATTTGTTTTTTTCCACTGTAAAACTAGCAATCATACTCCGCACGGTCATAAAATTTCTCCGCAATGCTTCTATTTCTTGCAATTCCTTTCCCAAAAGAGCTAAAAAGGCTGCATTCACGAATGACCAATCCCAGCAGATGATTCCTTTTTTCATTAAACGCTAGTTCTGGCGGGAAAGGCGTTCTGCATCCCAGACAGCGCCATCAAGATAAGTCCTGGTTAAGTGAATCTTCATTCTTCTTTTTCTTCGCCATTTCTCAGAATCGCTTTATAAGTCCGGTATACAGCCGATTCTGCTGCAGATAAGGCAATTGCCAAGTCAGCGAGCTTCATAAGTGTTTCCTGTTCATGAACGATGGAGCTGCCAAAAGCTTCATAAACTAGTCCGGCGTTTAATAGGAATAGATTTCTCATCGTATCGATAGCTGCTTTTTCTTTTTCAAAAATGCCCTCGCCGGCTTTTTCCGAATGGTATTCAGGCTTATTTGCCGCGGCATATTGTTCCTCCTTTTTTATACGAAAATTCAGTTATATCATTCTAGGATTCAACCAAATTCTCCCTCAAGCCTTGCCGGAGCAAATCCGGGATGACGGCACTTTCCTGTTTGTCAAAATCAAAATAAACGACAACCGCATGCCCCCTGGCAATCAGATCGCTTCTCTGGGAGCAGACAATTTCATGATCCAGCTGAAAGCTTTTGCTTCCAATCCTGGATACCCAGGTTTTAACCGTTAGGATTTGATTAAAATACCCCTGGCTTAAAAAATCGCACTTGGTGGAGGCAAGAATGAAATTCCATTTTTTCACGTCCATGCTGTAGCCGAGCGTTTCAAAATACTTTACACGTGCTTCTTCCAGGTAAATAAAATAACTCGTATTATTGATATGCCCAAGTGCATCCGTCTCCCCAAACCGGACGTTTACTTGAAATTCATGCATGTTGTCACCCTCTTAACTCAAAAACGAGAATTTCGCGTTTATTAAGGTGTCCAGACTTTAAATGTTTACATTTCAATCCCTTTTAATATCATTTCTGTAAAAATTTCCGCCACTTCCCGATCAGAAACCTTGCCTTGCGGATTGAACCATTGGTAACTCCAGTTTGCGGCGCCTAAAATGCCAAACGTAACAATAGACGTTTTTAAATCGGCACGGAACTCACCGTTTTGCTTTCCTTTTTCAAGCAGTTTTTCGATGTTGAGCCTGAATTGGTCCCTTTTTGGGATGATTTCCGAAAGCCTTTCGTCACTGAGATTACGCATCTCCCGGAAAAACACCTTGGCGCTGGCTCCCTGTGTTTTAATATTGCTGATAAGCATATGGACAATTGCAAAGAGTTTGTTTTTACAGTTCTGCGACTCATCCTTTAAGATTTCGTCCTGGTTTACTAGCAGGTAATCAATATAGCGAAGATGGATATCCATCAGGAGCTCTTCCTTGCTTGAAAAATAATAATAAAACGTACCTTTCGTCACACCGATGCTGTCGACAATATCCTGAATCGATGTCTCACTAAAGCCCTTCTGATCAAATAGCTGGATACTCTTTTCAGTAATTTTCTCTTTCAATGTTAGTCCCCGCTTCTGTAAGAAAATATCGACAGAATTATATCATTAATACTAGTTTTTCAGGAGTTCTTCCCGTAAAGCCCTTCTCAGGATTTTCCCGACATTGGTCTTCGGAAGTTCATCGCGGAACTCGACTATGGCCGGAACTTTGTACGAAGCCATGTTCTGTTTGCAGTAGGAGATGATGTCTTCTTCCGAAACTGTTTTGCCAGCTTTTAAAACGAGTACTGCCTTTACGGTTTCACCGCGGTAAACATCCGGCACACCAATGACAACAGCCTCCTGGACAGCGGGGTGTTCATATAAAACCTCTTCTATATCACGTGGATAAATATTATATCCGCTTGCTATGATCAGGTCTTTTTTTCGATCAACAATATAGAGGAAGCCGTCCTCGTCCACACGACCAATATCACCTGTATAAAGCCAGCCGTCCCTTAATGTGTTGGCTGTTTCCTCAGGCATATTCCAGTATCCCTTCATAATCTGTGGACCTTTGATAATGACTTCACCTAACTCCCCGGCCGGCACCTCTTTCGACCCGGTTGCCAAATCAACTACTTTATATTCTGTTGATGGATACCCGATTCCTACGCTTCCTGGCTTTCTTTCTGAAAAAGGCGGATTGCAATGGGTAACAGGCGAAGCTTCAGAAAGACCATAGCCTTCAAGAATTTTGGCGCCTGTTTTCCGTTCGAAATCACGCAGCAGCTCGACAGGCATTGGGGCACTGCCGCTATTGCAAGTTTCAATGCTGTTAATGCCATATTCCTCTGCACGAGGATGATTGGTAATCGCCACATACATCGTCGGTACACCCGGGAAAACGGTCGGCTGCTCATTTTTGATTGTATTCAATACTTCCTCCAAATCAAAACGAGGGAATAGGATCGACTCATTTGCTGTATAAATGGCAAAGTTCATGCAGGCAGTCATTCCGAATACATGAAACAATGGGATGACAGTTAAATATTTTTCCTGGCCGATTTTTGTTCTTTCTTTAAAAAATTCATACGACTGAATGACATTGGCCAAAATATTGCGGTGTGTGAGCATGGCTCCTTTGGAACGGCCTGTCGTTCCGCCTGTATATTGAAGGACTGCAAGGTCATGTTCAGGTTCGATATTTACCGGTGTAAATTGCCCCTTTCCTTCCTTTAAAAAGGCATCAAATTTTTTGTCCGGAGAGAATTCGGATTCCGTTGGCTGGAGGCTCACAACAATTAGATTTTTCAACTTTGTATTACCTTGAACGCTCTTTACGCGCGGATATAAAGCATCAAAAACGACAAGACTTTCTGCACCTGAATCATTCATAATATGTTCGATTTCCCGCTCCACCAGCATTGGATTCACCTGAGTGACGATTGCTCCAGCTGCCAGAATGCCATAATAAGCAATCACATATTGCGGACAGTTTGGCAGCATAATAGCAACACGGTCACCCTTTTGTACTCCATTTGCCTGCAAAGACGCGGCAAAACCATAGACCGCCTTCTGCAGTTCCCCGTAGGTCATTTTCCTTCCATAAAATGATAAGGCATTGTTTTGAGGAAACATCGCTGTGACTTCCTTCAGCATCTCCGGCATTGATTTACTTGGTATGTTCACTTCGGTTGCAATTGATTCAGGATAGTGGGCAAGCCAGGCTTTTTTCTCACTCATTAAAAATCCCTCCATATTTTGCAATCTTTTGGCCAATCCTTCTATAGTTATTTCTTGGAAGTTTTTAAATCAATTAGCTTACTGGATCCTTTGCTTTTTACATACTACTCGACTTTGTACACGCTTACATAGTTCTTCAAGCGCGCGCTCGGCAGCCCCAATCAGACGCATGCAATGATGGATCCGCACTTGACCGAGCCTGCCATGTGCAATGGCAATTCCCTTTCCTTCACCCAAAATAATATTTTCAGCAGGAACCTTGACATTGTTGTATGTAATTTCGGCATGTCCATACGGGGCATGGTCATACCCAAACACCGGAAGCATCCTTTCAATTTTGACACCAGGGTATCAAGCGGTACCCGAATAATGGATTGGCTTATGCCGGTTTCTCACTTTCAGGCAAAAACAAATTCCATAATCCAGTTTCTTTAGCTTTGAGCTCCAGCTCCTCCATAACCGTCGGAATCGTACTCCAGCGGTGCGTTTGTTCATTCAACTGCTGCTCATACAATGACTCATTCGGATGAATATATTCTTCCATAAACGCATTAAGTTTTTGTTGCAGCTCTTGTACCTTGGATGAATAAGAAAAATTCAAGCTTGTATCCCTCCTTTACTAACTAACCGGTCGGTATGTTACAATTTTAGTATAAACAATCTCGAAAAATATTCAACTGTTTTTTTCTGAAAATTCGTATTTTAGTGAGGAGCAAACGTTCTTATTCGGTTTATGGCGGCTCATGGCTGATAAGTGTCTTTTATTTTTAAAAGTTTGTCGTCGAAATGCCCATCTGAGGACTCAATATAGAAAGTGATTTATTCGATTTTTATTTTGTTCATTAATTTTATTCGCGAGGTCAAATAGTTTATTCGCTATTAAATAAGCTTTGTTCGCAAATTTTAAGAATATATTCGCAAAGATCACATTTTTAGCCTTTATTTGTAAGAAAAGAAGCCCATTCAGGGCTCCATCTATTTTTGTACTGAATTTACAGCTGTTTTATATTCCTCATACCACTTTTCCCATTCTTCCTTACGAGAGCCGATGTTATTGTCATCTAGCAATCGTCCAATCACATCAAGGCATACATGCCAGCCGGCAAGATCCCTTGGCGTATCGCCGGTTATTTCACTTATTTTTTCGATCAGCTTTAATTGAGTATTGCCGTTTTCCTCATCCAATTCAAAACGGACAATATCGTCGCCCCATGTGTATTCGAGGATAGCAAACTGTTCAATTCCCAAAATCTCCATCTCTTCAAAGCTGCCATCCCCCATATCAAACTTGAACGATCCACCTTTCTTAAGTTCGTCTACTCGAAGCTCTGGGAACCATTTTTTCAATTGGTTATTATCGGTCAGCATCGCCCACACTTTTTCCCTTGGATGATCCAGATTTCGTACAAATGTGGCTGTATAGCCGTTTGCTGTTTTATTAATTAAAGCCAACAAGGTGAGAAACTCCTTTACAAAATATTTTACGTTTTCATATAGGATAGACAAAATGTATTTGCCTCAACATTTTAATTCAATTTTTAACGTCAAAATCCTTTTATTTAAGTATCATACACCAGAGAAAATTAGGAAATACTGTAATTTGAGGTGATAAAATGAGTAAGGAAGATTTAAAACTGACATCCTCCGAAGTCGGTACTCTATGGGGTGAGTATATGAATGGGACTATGACAGATACTGTGAACCGTTATATGTACTCCATTATTGAAGACGATGCAATTAAACAAATTTTTGATGTTGCTATAAAGACTTTTGCTAAACAAAAAGAGCAACTAATAAAGTTTTTTAAAAGCGAAGGCTTTCCAATCCCCATCGGATTTTCTGAGGCAGATCTAGTAAAAGGAGCACCTAGACTTTTTACTGATATTTTTTGTTTAAATTATTTACATATTATGACCCTGCATGGCTTACTGGGACATAGTACTTCATTGGCTGTCTCTGTTCGAAAAGATTTACGTTATTTTTATGATAAATGTGATAATGATGCAAAAAAGATGTATCACCAAACAATTGATCTGCTCCTTGAAAAAGGAAGTTTTCAGAGAGATCCGCTGTTTTATCCTGAAGCAGCCCCTGAATTTATTGAGAGTACTGATTTTACCGATGGAATTTTTGGTAAAGGCAGAAGGTTGGCAGCAACTGAAATTATCAGTATTTCTTTTAATATGAAAAAAAGTATTATGTCCAAAACTCTTTCCATTGCATTTAGCCAAGTAGCGCAAACCAAGGAAGTAAGAAAGTTTTTGCAGGATTCCCAGAAGACAGCAGATGGGCAAATTCAGAAACTTTCGAAAATCATGCATGCGGATAATTTGCCATTTCCGAAATCATGGGAGACAGAAATCACAACCTCAACGGAAACACCTTTTTCCGATAAGTTAATGCTCTATCATATTGGTTTCCTGTTTCAGGCTGCCCAGGCGTATCATGGTACTGGTCTGGCCTCAGCGATGCGAACCGATCTGGTTGCTGTTTATGAAAGCACCATTATAAAAAATCTAATGGTTACGAAAGAGTGGTTTAAACTGATGGTGAAATACAAATGGCTGGAGCAGCCGCCGCTTGCACCCAATCGGAAGGAAATGGCACAGGATAAATAAAAAGATGCCTGGTATCCGCTTTGGATAACCAGGCATACATTTTATTTAAACTGCCATTTCAGTTGGTTTCTTTCTTTCGTGGGCCTTATCCTTAATTAATGCTGCACCAATCAACCCAATCAATGAAAAAACTACCGGGATCATAAATCCATACCGATAGCCGTCCTTGAAGCTGTCGAGCACCCTTCCAAAAATAAATGGCAGCAGCACCGCGCTTAAAAATCCTCCGGTATTGGCAAAACCGGAAATAACACCAACATCCTTGATATCAAAGGATTGGCGGACAATGGCAAAGGTTAACGTGCTGGCTCCGTTTCCATACCCCATGATCAAAAAAAGGACAATCAGCAGCGGATACGGCGGCTGGCCTTTAAAAATAAGAAAAGCAGCCCATCCCAAGAACACGATAGAGTGGGCGAAAAGATAGGGGCGTTTGATGGAGCCAAACCGTCCGGAGATCCAGCTCATTAAAGGGGCGCCAATAATGGCGCCAATCAAACCAATCATGATGAGCTGGCTTGATTCTGAGCGTGTTAATTCATACATATCCATCCCATAGGGTACTGCCCATGTTCCAATGAAGCCTACATAGGTGCCGACCAGGCCAAAATGGCAAAAAAACGTTGCCCATGCCTGCCGGTCAGAAAAAACCCTTTTCAATATGGAGACCGATTTTTCTCTGGGGTTCTTTTTACGGGAGGAAACCTTGGAAACGATCCCCATGCGTTTAGGCTGCCAAATTAATATCAGATACAGCAAAATACCGAGAATCGTAAGAATGACTCCGACTGCAAAAAAGGGCACACGCCATCCCCAATTCGAAATCCAAATGGAGAATGGCACTGTCGCCAGTAAAAACCCAAAGCTGCCAGACATTCCTGCGATACCGAGCAATTTCACAAATTCATTTACTTTGAACCACTGGCTTAAAATGATCACCACGTTGATCCAGATGGTTGCATCACCAAAACCGACGAGCAATCGGGCTGCAAATAGGACATACTCATTTGGCGCAAAGCTATATAGGAGTGTGCCTGCTCCGTTTAAAAGGGTGCCGGCAATGAGGAAAACATTCGGGCCAAAACGGTCTGATAGAATTCCTATCGGAACCTGCAGGCTGGCATATGCAAAGAATTGAACACTTGCCAGCAGCCCAATGGCAGCGGCAGTCACCCCAAAATCCTTCATTAATTGATCTGTAATTAAACCTGGTGCTGTCCTTTGACTAACGATTAAAAAGTACGCAAATAATACCGACGCAAAGACAACCCATCTGTACTTGCTTTTATGTTTCTCCACTGACCTCTGCTCCTGTTGTGTATTAATGCCACCTATTATACGCTAAAAAAAAGCACCTGTCCTCCAATGCGTTAAATCATTAAAACACATGGAGGTTTAGGCGCCATTTTTAACATTATTCTTTCACAAATTCTTTCGTGCTTCTGACTGTATCTATCGGCCGGACATAGCTTTCAATTTGTTCCCTTTTTGGTTCAAGGAACGGCGGCAGAGACAGTTTTTCACCAAGTGTTTCGTAAGGCTCATCACCCATAAATCCTGGACCGTCAGTTGCAAATTCGAACAGAATCTGCGGTGCTACTCTTGAATATAAAGAACCGAAGAAGAAACGGTCCACAAAGCCTGAAGTTTGAAAACCAAAGCTTCTCATATGCTTATCCCATTCTTCTAATACAGACTTATCCTCAACACGGAATGCAGCGTGGTGGACCGCTCCATATCCCTGGCGTGCCTGCGGAAGAACCGTATTGTGCTCAACCACTACCTGTGCACCATTTCCGCCTTCACCCACTTCGAATAAATGGAAATCTCCTTCTTGTGCGATTTCTTTGAAGAGCAGCACTTTTTCCATCATTTCTTTAAAATAATCAAATTGGGCGATCCGGACAAAAAGCGGTCCCAATCCAGTAATGGCATATTCGAGCGGGATTGGCCCTTTTTGCCATGGTGTACCGGATGCTGCGCCTTTGTTGTTTTCATCAGAAATTAATTGATACTGCTGATCATCGAAATCAGCAAAAGACAGCGTTTTTTTGCCGAATTGTTCCTTAATGCCTGTGTGTTTAACTTCCAGGCGATCAAAGCGTTTTACCCAGTAATCCAGTGCTGCATCAGTTGGCACGCGGAAAGAAGTTTTTGAAATTTCATTCGTCCCGTGTGATCCCTTAGGAATTCCAGGAAAATCGAAGAAGGTCATATCCGTACCAGGGCTCCCCGTGTCATCCGCAAAAAATAAATGATACGTTTGGATATCATCCTGGTTGACTGTCTTTTTGACAAGTCGCATTCCCAGTACATAGGTGAAAAACTCATAGTTCTTTTCTGCGCTGCTTGTAATGGCCGTTACATGGTGAATACCTTTTAAGTGATTCAAAGTAAAGTTCCTCCCTTTTCTTTTTCAAAAAGCCATGTGTAGATCCAAATGGCTTGTGTATTTATCTTAAAATAAAATATCTTTAATTCGAGATATTTTTACTTTATCATGGGTGCAGGATGGTGTCAATAAATGTAACTAGCCGAATATTTTTTAGAAAAATGACTTAATGATATCTTCTTCATGATTACATTCTTTGCAGACATACTCAATTTCCAGCGCATCCTCCCTTGCGATATGTTCTGTCTCTTTTCCACAAACCTCACAGTATCTATTTTCAGTGATCTCTTTCATGTTTTCATCTCTCCTATTAATGTCGTTTATCTTGGTTTAACCATAATCCCGGATTCTAAACACAAAAAAACCAGTACCCGTTTGGGAACTGGTTTAGTGACATTATGTAACAGCCGCCTTTGCCGTAAATAAGTATAAGAAAGTTTTAAACCACCACTCCTCAAAGTGGGTGTTCGCAGAAACATTCCTGCCTGTCCTCCTTGTCTTATAGACAGAGGCCTGTCATTCCCGTTTCAATGTTAAACTCCCTGTTACAGCTTAAAGGTTAAAACTTTATTATGGTTACGAACAATGCAGCTTGTATTTATATATTAAATCATTTGGATCATTTTTTCAATGGTAATGGCTCCTTGTGTGAGCTATTTTTTTATTTTGGGTGGTATCTGTTTGTTAGTGAGGATCATCCCACTTATAAATTGCATTCTGAGTGTAATCTGGATATTAACGACGGTTTTTCCTCTTCTGCCTGCAATATGGGCGCTAATCCGGGGTATTAACGACGGTTTTTCCTCTTCTGCCTGCAACATGGGCGTTAATCCGGGGTATTAACGACGGTTTTTCCTCTTCTGCCTGCAACATGGGCGTTAATCCGGGGTATTAACGACGGTTTTTCCTCCTCTGCCTGCAATATCGGCGTTAATCCGGGCTATTAACGACCGTTTTTCCCCCTCTGCCTGTAATATCGGCGTTAATCCGGGCTATTAACGACCGTTTTTCCCCCTCTGCCACCTACATGGTCGTTAATCCGGGCTATTAACGACCATTTTTCCTCCCCTTCCCTCCTTCAGTTAAATCCGGGAAATCTGTTATACAATTTCCACTTTTAGCAAATACTTTTTTGTAAGGTACTTTTGATTAGGTGGTGTCGTATGGGCGAGGAAAGATTTACTTTTTATATCGATGATAAGGAGATAGAGGCTCGGACGGGGCAATCGATCTTTGAAGCTGCGCGGGATTTTAATCATTTTTTGCCGGGAATTTGTTCGACTCAGCCTGATTTGGGGGTTGGGGTGATTCAGACCTGTGATACGTGTTATGTGGAGATTAATGGTGAGCTGAGACGCTCCTGTGCTACGCCTGCAGAACCGGATATGAAGGTAAGCTCTGTTTCCGAGCTGGCAAAGGGAGCCCAGCTTGAGGGGATGTCCCGGATTTTAAAAAACCATGAGCTTTATTGTACGGTTTGCGACAATAATAACGGCAACTGTGTGGTACATAATACGGCAGAGCATTTTCAGATTGAGCATCAGAAGTATGAGTTTAAACCGAAGCCTTATCCACAGGATAATTCAAATCCCTTTTACCGGTATGAGCCGGATCAGTGTATTCTGTGCGGGCTTTGCGTGGAGGCGTGCCAGGATCTGCAGGTCAGCGAGGTGCTGAGTATCGCATGGGACCGGGAGCAGCCGCGCGTCATTTGGGATAATGATGTTCCGATTAATGAATCTTCCTGTGTTTCATGCGGTCATTGTGTGACGGTATGTCCTTGTAATGCGTTAATGGAAAAATCAATGCTCGGCAAGGCGGGTTACTTAACCAATATTCCAAAGCCGCTTCTTGAGCCGATGATTGATTTAACGAAAGAAGTTGAACCAGGATATAAGGAGATTTTTGCGATTTCCAATGTGGAAGCAGCGATGCGTGAAGCGCGGATTGAGCGGACAAAGACCGTATGCACTTATTGCGGAGTCGGGTGCAGCTTCGAGGTTTGGACGAAGGATCGGGAAATTTTAAAAATCCAGCCGCTGCCTGATGCCCCTGTTAATGGCATTTCTACCTGTGTAAAAGGAAAGTTTGGCTGGAGCTTTGTGAACAGCAAAGAACGCTTAACAAAACCTTTAATCAGAAAAGGCGAGAAATTTTATGAAGCGACATGGGATGAAGCCCTTTCTCTTATTGCTGAAAAATTCCTAAAGATCAAAGAAGAAGATGGAGCAAATGCACTCGGGTTTATTGCATCCTCAAAATGTTCAAATGAGGAAAACTATCTATTCCAGAAGCTGGCCCGATCTGTTTTTAAAACAAATAATATCGATAACTGTTCAAGATACTGCCAAACGCCTGCATCCATGGGGCTTATTCGTACAGTAGGCATTGGCGGCGATTCTGGAACAATGAAGGATATCGCAAGCTCTGAGTTAGTTATCGTAGTTGGTGCCAACCCGGCCGAATCCCACCCTGTTCTGGCAACCAGAATTAAACGGTCTAATAAACTGGCAGATCAAAAGCTGATTGTAGCGGATCTTCGGAAAAACGATCTGGCAGACAGAGCGGATTTGCACATCCATCCAAAGCCGGGAACGGATCTAGTATGGCTTTCAGCGGTCACCAAATATATCGTTGACCAAAGGTGGGAAGATCGCGAGTTTCTCAATAACCGCGTTAACCATGTTGATGAATATACCAAGTCGCTTGATAAATTTACCCTTGAGTATGCAGAAGAAATCACCGGGATCTCAAAGGAGACCTTAATTACAATTGCAACCATGATTCATGAGTCCAAAGGAACCTGTATATTATGGGCGATGGGCGTTACGCAGCACTTGGGCGGTACGGATACAAGTACAGCGATTGCCAATCTGCTATTAATTACAGGCAATTTTGCAAAACCTGGCGCTGGCGCTTATCCGCTGCGCGGCCATAATAACGTTCAGGGAGCAAGTGATTTTGGCACGATGCCATCATGGCTTCCTGGATATCAGCCGATTGAAAATGATGAAATCCGCAGCCGTTTTGAAAAAGCGTGGGGAACGGACCTTCCTAAGAAGCCTGGTTTGAATAATCATCAAATCGTTGAAGCAATCCAGGCAGGCAAAGTAAAAGGAATGTACCTATTTGGCGAGGAAATGGGCTTGGTTGATTCCAATATCAACTATGTCCATGAGGCGTTTGAAAAACTTGAATTCTTTGTTGTGCAGGATATTTTCTTCTCAAAAACGGCCCAATTTGCAGATGTCGTTCTTCCTGCAGCTCCAAGCCTTGAGAAAGACGGTACGTTTACGAATACGGAACGGCGCATCCAAAGATTTTATAAGGTTTTTGAGCCGCTGGGTGACAGCAAACCGGATTGGCATATTTTCCAGGAGCTTGCAAATAAACTGGGAGCCAGCTGGAATTATAAAGACCCGAGCGAAATTATGGATGAAGCCGCAATGCTAACCCCTTCATTTGCCGGAGTTAGCTACAAACGTTTGGAAAATTGGGAGAGCCTGGTGTGGCCAGTGGCTGCCGATGGAACCGATACACCCTTGCTCTTTACTGACAGGTTCGGCTTCCCTGACGGAAAAGCGCGCCTCATTACAGTGGATTGGACACCTCCATTCACAGCTGGCGAGGAGTACGATCTTCACCTGAACAATGGACGGATTCTTGAACACTTCCATGAAGGCAATATGACCTTTCAATCTGAAGGCATTTCTTATAAAGTGCCGGAGCTTTGGCTTGAAGTATCACCAGAACTGGCAGAGGAAAGAAATATTCAAACGGGCAGCCTTGTCCGTCTGACCTCCCCTTACGGCCATGTTAAAGTAAAAGTTTGGGTGACAGATCAGGTTAAAGGCAAGGAACTCTATTTGCCAATGCATACAACCGAAGGAAAAGGTGCGGTCAACAAGCTGACAAGCAGCTATCATGACAAGATCACACATACCCCGAACTACAAAGAAATGCAGGTAAAAATGGAAGTGCTTGAATTGGAGGGCGATTCCCCGCTTCCGCACCACAATTTCCGCTTTGGCAACCCGCAGCCGCATATTGGAGTTGAGACGGAGAAAAAATGGAATCGCGATGATTTTATCTCCATTCCAGAAATGCTGAAAAGGGAGGGTCTCTACGATGGCGAAAGCGATCAAGCAAATTGAGCTGGTTCAGCCATCAGCTCAGGAAGAACAGGCACAGGATATAGCAGCACTATTGGAGCAGCTCGCCGAAAATCGTGAAGCAATCTCTAGTGCCATTGATATCATCAGCCAGCTTCAAAAGGCAGGTATACTCGATATCATCCAGGGCTTTTTGCATTCGAAGGAAAAAGTAGCTGCCATTGCTATTGAGCAGGTAAACCAGCCCAATATGCACAACATTATCCGCAATGGGTTTAACACAGTCGATTTCCTTGGCTCTCTCGATCCACAGCAGATGAATATTATGATGAATGCAGTCACGAAAGGCCTGGATAAGTCTGCCGATGTCATGAAGAAAAACGAAAAACGCAGCATGTGGGGACTTATTAAAGCGCTGCGGGACCCTGATGCCAATTTGGCGATTAATTCGATGCTTGGTTTTCTAAAGGGGATGGGCAAGGAAATGGGCAAAAAGCATACACATTATAAAACAGGAGAGTGAATGCTGCCTTGATTACACGAACAATATCAATTGAAAATTTGGATATAGGTGATGAAGAAAGATTAAATCAGGCATTGAACGATGTATGGGGTGTCCGCAAAGTAAAGCTGAATCCAAAGAATGGCGAAGCGGTTATCTCCTTTGATGAAGACGCTGCCTCCTTTATGGATTTTGAGCAGGCGGTAAAAGATTGCGGTTATAACATTCTTTCAACTGATCAATAAGATTCAAACGAAGAGGATCTTTACCCTAAGGAGGGGTTCATTTGGCAAGAGTATGTGAAATCTGCGGCCGCAGAGATGAAACTGAAGAAGATGAATATAGCTTTGATATTTTGGATGTGTGTCCTGATTGTACCCATGACCGAATTCATCCTTTGACTCTCGGTAATCGAAAACAGGAATAAGGTATCAGCAAATTCAAATTCGTTAAAAGGATCCATGTGGAATCGCTTATTTAATTTTTGGCAATCAGCCAAGTTTAAAGGATAAATGCGGTTTTTGTATATCCTTATTCAGTTCATTCCAAAACGGAAAACATCTGCCCCTTTCCCCTGCTTTTCGGGAAAGGGGCTTACCTTTTTTACAGAAAAAAGACTCTTAACTCGGAAGGAGCCTATCTTTTATTCTGTGACAAGCTGCTGGCTTGTCCTTTTTTGTTTTTTGGTTGCTCTGATTTTTTTAATGTCGCGCTTCATTAGGAGCGAAACAATGAAGCCGATTGCTAGCATGGTTCCGAATACATAGAATGTAACGGTGTAGCTTTGGGTTGCTTCGTAAATATTGGATACAAGCATGGGCCCTACGACACCGGCGATGGACCAGGATGTCAGGAGGTAGCCATGGATGGCGCCAAGCTGTTTGGTTCCGAATAGGTCGCCGATAAAAGCTGGAAGTGATGCAAATCCTCCTCCATAGCACGAAACGATGATGTAGAGGAAAACGGAAAAGACAAATGAGTTTGTGATAAACGGAAGAATGAAGAATGCTGCAACCTGGATCAGAAAGAAGGTCATGTATGTATTGCCTCTTCCGATATAGTCGGATGCGGATGCCCATCCAATTCTTCCACCGCCGTTAAAGAGTCCCATAATGCCGACGATGCTTGCCGCGGTGATGGCACTGGCACCGGTGATTTCCTGGGCCATTGGTGCAGCAACCGATAAGATCATGATCCCTGCTGAGATGTTAATGAACATCATAATCCATAGAAGCCAGAAGCGTCTTGTTTTGATGGCCTCATTGGCAGTCAGCTGGGCAAGGTCAGCCTTTACCGGACGTTCTTCGTTCTTTTCTTCCATCCCTTCCGGCTTCCATCCTTCAGGCGGCTTCGCGATATAAAGCGCCCCTGCAATCATAAGGATAAAATAACTAATTCCCAGGATGTAAAAAGTGGTTGGGATGGATGTAGCAATCATCAATCTGCTTGCGATTGGGCTTGTAATAAGAGCTCCTGCACCAAAGCCCATTACGGCCATTCCAGTTGCAAGTCCCCTTCTGTCTGGGAACCATTTTACCAATGTGGATACAGGTGCAATATAGCCGAAGCCTAGTCCTAAACCTCCGACGGCCCCAAAAAAGATAAGAAATAGAATGTAATTTTCCATTTGTACGGCGAAACCTGCTCCAACTGTTCCGATGCCGAAGAATACCGCGGCAATCATGGCAGACTTTCTTGGTCCATTTTTTTCAACAAACCGGCCAAAAAAGGCAGCAGCCACACCAAGAATGAATATGGCAATCGTAAATGCCAGGGAAACATCGGTTTTTTCCCATCCCAACGCTTCCTTTAATGGATTCTGATAAACACTGTACGCATAAACGGATCCAATGGATAGATGAATGGCTACAGCCGAAAGGGCAATCAGCCATCTATTCTTGTTAGCCATAAGTAACCCCTTTCCCACATATATTATTTTATTTATCCCCTAAACAAGGAATAAGCTTAATGCTACTTTTTACCTTCCCAAAAAAGCCTGTCTCTAATCCTTTTAGAGACAGGCTTTTTGTTAAATTATCTTGAAATAAAACCTTTTTTTAATAAATGGATTTCCGTTTTATAATTATTTAGGGCTTCTTCAAAGGATAATTCTCCTGCAAATTTTTTCACGAAATTATGAAAAGTGACGGAAGAGATAATTTGCATCATATGAAAAAGTTCGTGCTCGTCTTTGATATTGAGGTTTTCGTGGTTGATCAGTATGCTGATTTTTTTAAAGTCCTCGTTGAGATCAGTTTCGCCAAAGCTTCTGGCAAAAACATTTTCAATGCGGTGCGTCATGTTTAGAAACAGATTTCGCAAAAACTGAAGGTTTTCTTTTTCTTCCGTAATGATGCTTTTGTAAAATTCGATCATCGCTTCGAAAATGTCACCTTTATTATTTTTAAGCGTGTCTACAAAATGGCTTTTATACGAAGCAACATGGTTATTTAATAAGAAGAAAAAGGCATCTTCTTTGTCTTCAAAGTATTGATAAAAGCTCCCTCGTGGAATTTTTGCATCTTTAATAATATTGGATATTGAAGCCTGATAAAGCGGGACACGGGCAAATTCCTTTTTGGCTGCGCTTATTAATGTTTTCCGCTTATCATCAGGCAAATTAAAAAAAGTGATCTTGGGCATGTATCGTGCCTCCTTACGGCCAAACTCTTTTTTCCTCTTTTAAGAACTGGATAAAATATGGAATCGCTTTCCGAGGTTGTTCTTTGATGAGTGCCTGATATCTTGACTTCAGATCATCAGATGCCCATTGGCTTTTATTAATCCGTTCTTTTATATACCCAGTACTTATTTTTTGGATTTCCTGCTGCTGGTGCTTCCCCTCTTTAGAAAGGGCGAAACCCAGCGCCCCCATAATGGCATACATGAGAATAGCCAGCGGCGAGGTCTCCTGGTCAGGCATGGCAAAGAACAATGTCATTAAATTGATTACTGATAGGATAATTAAAGGCGTAGACCAAAAAATATATCTGGCTGCTTTTTTTGTGAACGGTGAAACTTTTTCTTCCAGCTGTTCAAGCTCTCTTTTTACAAAATTCGGCATGTCCGTCCATATTTGCATGCAACTGCTCTCCTTTATATTTTGTTAAATTTATTAGTTAGTAAACGCTGTATGGTCTCATGCTGGAGCGGAGTTTGTGCATTTGATTCTTCTTCCGCTGCAAGCTCCTTCAGCTGTATCATTTCTTTATGGATCGTCTCCATTTTCCGATCGAGGCGTGCGGCAGTACCGGCAGCCTCTTTCAGTTCATTCACTATTCTTTGCGGGATTTCCTTATTGTACTTATAGTAAATCTTGTGTTCCAGGCTGGCCCAGAAATCCATGGCAATTGTGCGGATCTGGATTTCGACAGGAACAAGCTCTTCTCTGTCTGACATAAAAATCGGAATTTGGACAATCAGATGCAGGCTTTGATATCCATTTGGCTTTGGATGCCGGATATAATCCTTGCATTCCAGAACGGTGATATCCTTTTGGCTTTCAAGCATATTTTTGATTTCGTAAATATCGGAAACAAAGGAACATGTAATGCGTACTCCTGCGATATCCCTGATATTTTGCTGGATGGAATCAATGGAAATCTCCAAGCCTTTTCTCTGCAGTTTGTTTAATAAGCTTTCTGCCGACTTCACACGGGATTTCACATGTTCGATCGGGTTATAGTCGTGTACGTACTGAAATTCCTCTTTTAAGATATTTATTTTTGTATTGATTTCCTCAAGAGCAAATTTGTAGGACATCATAAATCGTACTAAATCTGTCCTTAGTGTTTTCATCATATTGTAATGATCCGGTGTTTTTGTAACCATAATGGCTCCTTTATGTTTTTGCCGTGTTTTTAATTAGTCCGGAAATGGCTGGCCTTTTGCATAGGGAAGCATTTACTCCCTGCTTCTGCAATTTCATAACCAGCGCTTGTATTTTTGACTGATTCAAAGCTTCCACCTCGGTATGACACAGTGTCATCTCTATACCTGGATTGTATATGACATATTGTCATACGTCAATCGAATATGACAATATGTCACAAAATATACTTAAATGCCATTCTAAAGTGAATGAAATTCATAATTATTTAATTATTTTGTAAATATGTTACAATTATAGTAATTCCACCACCACTTTAAAGGAGAAAACGGTGAATATAAAAACAGTACATAGGGGCTGGCTAATACTATTATTATCAGTTTTAACAGGGCTGGCATGCCTTGGTTTAGGGAGGTTTTCATATGGCGCTATTCTACCATTTATGAAAGCCGGACTAGAACTGAACTATATTGAAACGGGATGGGTAACCTCTTCCATTTTCCTGGGGTATGTTTTGTGTGCTTTTACTGCAGGCTATTTTGTTAATAAGTTCTCAGCAAAGAAAGTGATTATCGTTTTTTTATGGGTTATATTCCTGGGTATGATTGCAACGTCTTTAAGTACAGGGTTTATTTCAGCCTATCTTTCAAGCTTCTTCATTGGGATTGGTTCAGGAGGGGCGAATGTTGCCTCAATGGGGGTAGTGTCTTCTTGGTTTTCTCCGCGAAAAAGAGGTATGGCTTTAGGCATTCTGAATGCCGGCAATGGTTTGGGAATTGTTTTCTCTGGGGTAGCTGTTCCGATGATCGTCACTTCGAGTATTGGTTCTGGCTGGAGAATCAGCTGGGTGCTTCTGGCAATCCTGGTGCTGGCTATTTCCATATTGAATATTTTCTTTTTAAAAAGCCATCCAAGCGACATAGGAGATCTGCCTGTTGGCCATTCAAATGAAAGTATAAATAAAAATGCTTCACCCAAATTAATCACCAGCAGCCTGCACTCTGTTTACAAAAATCCTATGGTATGGATAATCGGTATTTGTTATTTCTTTTGGGGATTCAGCTATATTATGTTCACGACCTTTCTGGTAGACTTTCTGATTGACTTTGGAATTAGCAGTCTCCTTGCAGGAAGAATATTTGCGATAGCCGGTTTTATCAGTATTATCAGCGGATTTTTGTGGGGATCGATTTCAGACCGCCTCGGTCGGCTGACTTCATTATCTCTTGTTTTCTTTCTGCAAATGCTTTTCCTGCTGGGTTTTAGTTTTTCCGGGAACAGCAGCGATTTAATGGCACTGGCGATTCTTTACAGTATTACATTATGGGGAACCCCTGCCATTATTCTGGCAAGTACAGCGGAATTTGTTAATCAAACACAAGTATCAAGTGCGATCGGGTTTTTAACACTTTTCTTTGGTATCGGGCAATTAGTTGGCCCTATCATCATCGGTTATATTCTGAATTTAACAAGCTCCTATGCACACGCCTTTGTTCTTTCCGCTTTCTCCTGCTTATTGGGTTCCCTGATCAGCCTTATACTGCATCATTATCTAAAAAAAGCAAAACTGCATACAGCACAGCACATTAAAAGCGGAGCGTAATCACTGGCTGCTTAGCCTAAGATTAGGCTTTTTTTTTGCTTTCCAGCCTATTTACATTTCCCTATTTGCAGCTGTATAATAAAAATTATTAATTTAGTTACTCTTCGTAACTATTACTTTGAGTAACTATTTTAGGAGGTTGTCCAGATTAAGACTTTTCAAAAATTCTTCCACCGGCTTGTTTTAATGTACCGCCCTTTTGAAAACAGGCTGAACGTGGAGCTAAGCAAACACAATTTATTCAGAGCACAATGGTCCATCCTGTATTACTTGTTTAATGAAGGTTCTGCAACACTTGTAGGGCTTTCTAACTACCTCGGGGTTGAAAAACCCACTGTAACAAGGACCATTAATAAATTGGAAGAAATGGGCTATTTGGAACCTGTTCCAACAAAGGACAAACGAGAAAAAAGAATGCAGCTTACCGAAATCGGGAAAAGAATCTACCTGGAAGTCCGTGTGACAATTGATGAATTCGAACAGGAAATTTTAAAAGGAATAACTGAGGAGGAACTGCAGGAGGGAATTCGCCTAATGAGCGAAATTCGGAAAAATTTAATGCAGCAGGGAGAGTGAAAAATTGAATCAGCCTAGACCTAAACTGTGGACAAAAGACTTTATCATTGTTTCATCGGTCAATTTTTTCTTAACACTAATTTTCTATTTATTGATGGTGACGATTGCCGTTTTTGCAGTCAATCATTATGGTGCAACGACAAGTCAGGCTGGACTCGTAACCGGTATTTTTATTATTGGAACGCTGATTGGCAGACTATATATCGGCCGTGCCATTGATGCAATTGGACGCAAAAAGACGTTATATATAGGATTAATCTTTTTTACACTGACCACACTATTATATTTTGTGAATATCGGCATTACTTTTCTTTTGATTAACCGATTCGTTCACGGCATTGCACTGGGAATGGCAAGTACAGCGACCGGAACCATCGTTGCGCAAATTATTCCGGCTATGCGTAAAGGAGAAGGAATTGGCTACTACAGCATGAGTGCCACACTGGCAACTGCCGTTGGGCCATTCATAGGATTATTTATGATGCAGCAAGTATCGTTTCAAACGATCTTTCTCTTCTGTCTGGCTTTGGGCGTTTTTGCGCTATTCACCGCATTCTTCTTATACGTGCCGCCAATTGAAGCTTCTTCAAATACTACACCAGAGGGAAAAACCTTCAAAATTTCAAACTTTGTTGAACCAAAGGCAGTTCCGATCGCATTTATAACCTTGGCGATTGCATTCGGTTATTCCGGCGTCCTTTCGTTTATCAACTTTTACGCGATGGAGATTGATTTAGTAAGCGCTGCAAGCTTCTTCTTTCTGGTATACTCTGCAGCGGTTTTAGTTTCCCGCCCTTTTACTGGCCGCTTGATGGATGTAAAAGGCGCCAATTATGTCATGTACCCCGCTTTTGTCATATTTGCAGCAGGTATGTTCGTGTTAAGCATAGCCAGCAGCAGCTTCACCCTGCTATTGGCAGGAGCGTTGATCGGATTTGGATTCGGAAACATGCAATCCTGCACCCAGGCTGTTGCAGTTAAACTGACACCCACCCACCGAATGGGATTGGCGACTTCAACCTTCTTTATTTTTCTTGATGCTGGATTGGGATTCGGCCCTTATTTGCTGGGATTCATCATCCCAGTTACGGGGTACAGCGCACTTTATAGCATGATGGCCGTTTTAATACTCTTAACATCTGGACTATATTATGTTCTTCATGGGAAAAAGGAAAGTGCAGGGAAAGCAAGTTTTGATACTTCAGCATCCGCGTAATAAAGAACCGGGTATGGGACCCGGTTCTTTATTACGCGATTACAGGCTGTGATAGCAGAGTATGATGAGTTGGTGTTCATTAAAATCAATTAAATTGTGTAACTTATGCCAATAAAAAAAGAACTGAATCGATCAGTTCCTAGTTTTTATATTCCTATATAAAATGACAAAGTACACATTTCAAAAACTAATAAAAAAGGGTATGGACTCTTGATGAAGGCACGACGGAACACAGTGAAAAATCTTTTTTCCATATTATGATTTTTTCCACACGCCGGCATATTTCTTTTTATATTTCTCGTCTTCCTCCCTTTCCATTAACTCAAGTGCAAGTTGCTTTACGTCTTCTTCCTTCGTTACATCATACAAGTTCCGCAGCCCCTGAATAATATCAAAGCGAATAAGCGTGTAATTCTTTTCGTCCCTGCAATTTTTATAGCGGTCCGAGAGTTGCTGTAAAACCATTTCTTTTTGCTCCGGTCCAGCAAGGGCGATTCTCCAAATGGCCTGAAGAGTGTGTCTAGCGGTGACAAATTTTTTGTCTTTTGTCACTTCCCAGACCTCTGGAAAGTCTTTTAGCATTCTCTTTTCAGGGTCACTAATCGCTAAATAGCTCAGAAATTGCGCAGCTCGTGAACGGGCGTGATTGTCTTTATGTGTAAGGTCTCCCTTAAGGCCTTCCCATACTTCATAAGCCCAGTCCGCTTTTTCCATGGCGGCCTTTATTATTTGATTGTACGCCTCATATTGGGCATTTTTATCCTCGGATTGGAGGTCGTTAAAATAGGCTTCTATTTTCTCTTCCATCTTTTTTCCTCCCTTATTTTAAACTTTCAGCAAGCAGGTAAAGTCCGGTAAACAATAATATTATGTAAGTGAAAATCCGAAAAAACGTTGATTTATTTTAGCAAATATTATTTGCCCGGTAAACAGGCCCATGAGAACTAATGGCAATGCCAGGCTTCTGAATCTGGCACACCTCCAGGTTTTCATATACAATAATGGAAAGAATAAGCAAAAGAGTGGTGCGTTCTATGTTTAAACTGTTATTAGTTGAGGATGATACCTCGCTTTTTAACGAGGTTAAAGACCGGTTGTCACAATGGTCTTATGATGTATATGGGATTCAGGATTTCAGCAAGGTGATGCAGGAGTTTTCCTGCATTGAACCGGATTTGGTGATCATTGATATTCAGCTGCCGAAGTTTGATGGCTTTCATTGGTGCCGGATGATTCGCTCGCATTCGAATGTGCCAATCATTTTCCTGTCATCGCGTGACCACCCTACTGATATGGTCATGTCGATGCAGCTTGGTGCAGACGATTTTATTCAGAAACCCTTTCACTTTGATGTTTTAATTGCAAAAATACAGGCCATACTTCGCCGCGTTTATAACTACAGTGCGGTACAAAATAGACTGAAAACATGGTGCGGTGCGACTGTAGATTATGAAAAAAACACGGTCACAGCTGAAGCCGGGAGCATTGAATTGACTAAAAATGAAATATACATATTAAAATTGCTGATTGAGCGGAAAAATCAGATTGTCTGCAGGGACGAGATTATCAATAGCCTTTGGGATGATAAGCGGTTCATCAGTGATAATACACTGACAGTGAATGTAAACCGTTTGCGAAAAAAGCTGGATGAAATTGGGCTGGGAAGCAGGATTGAAACGAAAGTCGGACAGGGTTATATGGCGACCGAAGAGGATCCATCACATGTTTAGCAGATATGTCAGAGAACGGCTGAGCTGGATCCTGCTTTTTTTGTTTCTGCAGATTCTTGCTGCTTTTATCATTTTCATAGATTCTGCAATATCCCTAAAGCCTTTCCTATACTGCAGCTTTTTATCGCTTCTAATTTTTATCGGATTTTTCATTCTTCGTTTTCAGAAAGAAACGAAATTTTATAAAGCGATTGAGGAACGTGAGGAAAATCTGGATATGGCTAGCATGCCTGAACCAGGCAGCCCTTTTGAAGAAATTGTTGAATCTAGTATTGTTAATCAAACTGAACGATTTAAACGAGAGCATACCCAAAATCGTACGCTGCTTGAGCAGGAAAAAGATGACTTGCTGTCGTGGATCCATGAGGTTAAAACCCCGCTGACAGCGATGCACCTCATGATTGACCGGCTCGGTGACCATAATCTAAAGACAGCATTAACCTATGAGTGGCTGCGCATCCACCTGCTTCTTGACCAGCAGCTTCATCAAAAGCGAATTCCTTTTATGGAAAATGATTTATACATTGAAAGAACAAATTTAGAGGATATTATTTTCACAGAGATAAAATCTCTGCAATCCTGGTGCATGCAAAAAGGAATCGGATTTGAGGTTGAGTTAGAAGAAACCGAGGTTCTTAGCGATGCAAAATGGCTCAGTTTTATCATCCGGCAGATTTTGACCAACGCTGTAAAGTATAGTGAAGAATCAGATATCAGCGTCTTAAGTTTTCAAAGAGACGGGCAAGTGATCATGGAGTTCAGGGACTTCGGCAGGGGCATTGACCCAAAGGACTTGCCGCGCATTTTTGAAAAAGGCTTTACTTCAACAGTAAACCACCAGGACAAAGCTGCTACCGGAATGGGCTTATATTTGGCGAAAAAAGCAGCGGAACCTCTGAAGATAAATATACTGGTGGAGTCCGAGCCAAGAAAAAGTTCAACTTTTACGCTGATATTCCCTAAACGAAACGAATTTGTCAGCATAACAGGCATGTGACAAAAATGTCACATGCTTTTGCTGTTTGTTCGCTCAATCGAAGGAAGTGCGTAGTGATCGCTTTTATAATAAAGCTATCAAAGAAAAGCGGAAGCGCCTTAAATAGGGACTTCAACTAAGAGCCGCCACGTCCTGTGGCGAACGTTGACGACAACACATCCGTGCAAATCCGAAAGGCATAAGACGAATCACGCAGGAAATCCTGATTTCTGAAGTGATTTGGCTTATGACCCCGAGCTGCTTGAAGCATCATTCTTCAAATCATGCTCCTTGCAAGATATTCAAGAATGCAGTTCAGGATGAAAATTGGCAAGGCGCCGGAGCTAGACAGTAGAAAGGATGGAAAATATGGCAGTTCTAGAAGCCAACAAAATTTATAAAAGCTATGGCAATAAATTTAATAAACAGGAAGTCCTGAAAGGGATTGATCTGCAGATTGAGACAGGTGAATTTGTCAGCATTATGGGTGCTTCGGGTTCGGGTAAAACTACGTTGCTAAATGTGCTTTCCTCGATTGACCGTGTGAGCTCCGGAGAAATTAAGATCGAAGGAGAAGAAATGACCAGCCTGAAGGAAAAGCAGCTGGCCCAGTTCCGCAAAGAGCATTTAGGCTTTATATTTCAGGAATATAATCTCCTGGATACGCTGACTGTAAAAGAAAATATCCTCCTTCCCCTTTCAATCAGCAAAACGTCAAAAAAAGCAGCAGATGAAAAGTTTGCAGCTGTAGCAAATGAGCTGGGCATTTTCGAACTCAAAGATAAATACCCAAATGAAATTTCCGGCGGCCAAAAGCAGCGGACTTCAGCTGCCCGTGCGTTTATTCATGAACCAAGCATCATCTTTGCTGATGAACCGACCGGCGCACTTGATTCGAAATCCGCTTCCGATTTATTGAATAAACTTAGCGATTTGAATCATAAGCGTAACGCGACGATCATCATGGTTACGCATGATCCGGTCGCAGCGAGCTACTGCAGCCGAGTGATTTTCATAAAAGATGGCCAGATTTATACGCAGCTGAATAAGGGCGGCCAATCCAGACAGACCTTCTTTAAAGATATTATGAAAACGCAGGGCGTATTGGGCGGTGTCCAGCATGAGCATTAATACACTCATACTCCGTAATCTGAAAAAGAATCTTAAAAATTACTATCTCTATGTGTTCGCACTTATCTTCAGTGTTGCTCTTTATTTCGCTTTTGTCACACTGCAATACGATCCTGCGATGACTGAAGCGAAGGGCTCCATCAAGGGTGCTGCTGCAATCCGAACTGCATCCATTCTGCTTGTCGCGATTGTTTCTATCTTTCTTCTTTACGCCAATAGTATTTTTATAAAAAGGCGGAGCAAAGAAATTGGCCTCTTTCAACTAATCGGGATGACAAAGAATGAAATATTTAAGCTTCTGAGCCTTGAAAATTTGCTGCTGTATTTCGGTTCTCTTGTTATCGGAATCTTTATTGGATTTTCTGTTTCAAAATTGATTCTTATGATTCTTTTTAAGATGACAGGAGTTACAGGTGTCGCGGCATTGCACTTTTCCGTTGAGGCACTTTTGTTGACAATGATTGTTTTTACAGTGATTTATGTTTTGATCATGCTGATGAACTTCACTTTTATTAAAAGACAAACCATCCTCTCCCTATTCAGGGTGGTTTCAGTCGCTGAAGGAAAAGTTAAGAAGCTTTCACTTTGGGAAATGCTTATGGGTGTCTTGGGGATTGCCATGATCATTTCCGGCTATTATGTCTCTTCCCTGCTTTTTGGCGGTGATTTTACAAGCATGAATGAACTCTTCCTGGCGATGACATTCATTCTCGCATCAGTCATTATCGGTACGTATCTTTTCTATAAAGGGTCTGTCAGCTTTATTGCCAACATGATCCGTAAAAAGAAAGATGGCTATTTGAATGTAAATGAAGTTTTATCATTATCATCGATTATGTTCCGTATGAAATCGAATGCGTTGTTATTAACAATCATTACAACTGTATCTGCATTGGCCATTGGGCTGTTGTCACTGAGTTATATTTCCTTTTATTCGGCGGAAAAATCGGCAGAAGATAGCCTTCCCGCCCACTTTACGATGACAAATCATGATGATGCAGCAAAGTTTACAAAAGCTCTTGAATCAGCAGGAATGGACTTTATGGAAAAAAGAATTGAGGTCCTGCAGGCAGAGGCCAATATGGAGAGCATACTGGATGTAAATCTGGATGAAATGAATTTAAAGTCATCCAATATGATTCTGCCGGTTGTAAGTGAAAAGTCCATTCCTGGCATCGAACTTGATTCTGAAGAAACGTTGCTGACGGGTTATAATGATATGCTGCAAAAATTTATGACGCTCAAGGATACCGGCGAAATTGAATTTAAAGGGAAAACTATCCGTATTAAACAAAACTATTTGGGCTTAAACGAGGAATTTGTCCTTCCTTTTTATTTTACAGGCGGCGGCATGCCGGTAGCTATTGTGGATGACACAGTATACTCACAATTAAAGGCTGATCTTAATCCCGAAGTCCAGCTTGAGCATTCCGTATTTATCGGAATTAATTTGACTGATAAAAACAATGTTGAAAAAGGAAATGAGCTATTCAAGGAAATGGAGTTCAGTGGAAGAACTGATTCCCAGCTGGAGATGAGCAACACCCAAAAAGCAAATATGGGATTAATCATGTTCATTGTCGGATTCCTTGGATTAACCTTCCTGGTTACATCGGGCTGCATTCTTTATTTTAAACAAATGGATCAAAGTGAAGATGAGAAACCAAACTACACGATTTTGCGGAAGATTGGTTTTTCTCAGGGAGACTTACTGCGCGGAATTCAAGCGAAACAGGTTTTTAACTTCGGGATTCCCCTTGTAATCGGATTGATGCATAGCTATTTCGCCGTAAAGTCTGGCTGGTTCTTCTTCGGAAGTGAACTTTGGACGCCGATGATTTTAGTAATGGTGCTATACACCATCCTATACTCGATTTTTGGTATTTTATCTGTGTTATATTCGAAAAAAGTCATAAAAGATGTGCTTTAGATGGAAAAACCGCTCAGGATCTGCGTCCGGGGCGGTTTTTTTAATATCGGAACCTTTTCATTTTTTGGGCATAAAAAATTAGGTCATCCAACTGCTGGCTTAATTCCAAGGTCTGTCTATCTGCCAAGCCCCTGGATTTTATACTCTCGATCATAGCTTGTCTGGCTTCTTCAATTTCTTGGATTAATTTCATATTTTCATATCTATTCTTCATAAATTACCCCAAAATACAAGTTAACCTTCCAGAATCGGAATCCTCTTTTTATACTTTTCAACCAGTTCCCGGTTATGGTCTTCCGCTCCATCCACATTCCCGCTTTTGAAGACAGGTGGCTCATACTGATTCTCAAGCATAATTTCAACGGCGTCAACCATTATACTGTTGACGATGGCAAAACCGGCAATGGAGGATGCTGAGCCAAAACTGGCACCCATGGATGGGTGTTTCATCAGTGCATCCCCTTCTTCAATATGATTATCAATGGCCAAATCCACGGAGGTATACAGGTACTTTCCGCTTTTATGCCGGGAGGATTGAGTTTCAGCATAGCGTGGAGAAGTTACAGCAATGACAAAAGCTCCCTTCGCCTTTGATATTTCAGCAACATCGATCGGAACAGGATTTCTCCCAGATGTAGAGGCGACAATCACTGCATCATTGGCTCGTATATCAACGTTTTGCATAAATTGATCAGCATAATCGTTTTGTTTTTCGAAAGTCGAGGAACGGACTGCCCCTTTGTGGAGCATTAAATCCTCTATTAAAATAGGGTTAATAGGAGCAAGCCCTCCTGCCCGGTAAAATAGCTCTTCTCCGAGCATATGGGAGTGCCCGCAGCCAAAGACATGAATTATCCCATTGTTTTGGATGCATTCCGCAACAGCCTTTGCAGCTTTTTTCAAGTTTTGTTCTTCATCTTTTTCAATTACGTCTAATAGCCCCTTAATTTCTTTCAGGTATTGTCCAAGCATGATCAAAAACCCCCTGTTTTATACTTTCACCCTTGAACCGGCAAGAGCGGCTTCATCGACGATAATTTTGACATTGGGATGCAGTCTAAGAACAGACGCTGGAAATTGTTCATCTATCTCTCCATACAAAAGCTGCTGGACAGCTTCACTTTTTGATTCTCCAGAGACAAGCAGAAGGATTTCCCTGCTTTGCATAATGGTCGATATCCCCATGGTGATCGCCTGGGTCGGCACTTCATTTATATTTGAAAAAAATCTGGCATTCGCTTCCCTTGTAGAAGGAGCTAAATCAACAATTTGAGTTTTAGAAGAAAATGGTGTACCCGGTTCATTAAAGCCGATATGGCCATTGCTTCCAATGCCCAAAATTTGAAGATCAATGCCGCCATGGTGTTTCAGCATACCTTCATAATTCAGACATTCCTCTTGCACATCCTTGGCGACACCGCTTGGAATATGTGTATTTTTCTTTTGAATATCCAAATGATCGAATAGAATCGAGTTCATAAAATAGCGATAGCTATTTGGATTCTCCCCGGAAAGCCCGATATATTCATCTAAATTAAAGGTGGTAACATTGTTGTAGGATGTGCCGTTTTGGATGTGGTCTTGAATCAGATTCTTATAGGTTCCAACTGGCGAGCCTCCGGTTGCCAACCCCAGCGTAATATTAGGGTTTTGGCGAGCTTTATTAATGATATAATCAGCGGCAGTTTTGCTCATTTCTTCATAATTTGTCACTTTTAAAATGTTCATCATTTATTTCCTCCTTGCTTTAGGCGATTTTTCCCCTGCAAATTGTCATATTTGGATCTATTTGATCTTCAAGAATCAAACTTTCCTTTAAATTAGATTGAATAACAGAAGGCGTTCAACATTTCTGGCTCGATTTGCCTTTCCATTTTCGCTATCTTCCGTATATATTTCCACATCTTTATACAAGATAAAATGATCTCTATTTTTTTCTTTCATTACTTTACGATATGTATAGTATCACCATTCAGTATAGTTGTCTATACCAATTATTAAATTGGGATCTTTTCTAAGAATGTTCTACCTCAACCTCCCTGTTTTACAGATGATAAATTTTAATTTTTTCTTTGGATATTGGTATAGACAACTATATTAATATTTTGGTATGATAACGACAGTTCGATAAAACGCTTTCTTAATTTTACTTTATAATAAAGGAGAGATAGACATGTTAGGATTTTTACAACGGATTGGAAAGGCATTGATGCTTCCAATTGCCGTCCTGCCCGCTGCAGGCCTTTTACTTCGCTTTGGACAAGAAGATTTATTAGGCATAGAATTTATCGCTAATGCAGGTAATGCTATTTTTGCCAACCTGGCATTGATTTTTGCTATAGGGGTAGCAATGGGATTTGCAAAAGACAATAACGGCGCTGCCGCCCTATCCGGAGCAATCGGCTTTCTAGTTTTAACAGAAGGTGCAGCTGCGATCGATGAAAACATCAATATGGGTGTGCTTGGCGGGATTATTGCTGGTATTATTGCTGGATTATTATACAACCGCTTTCACGATATTAAGCTCCCGGAATGGCTTGGTTTCTTCAGCGGCCGCAGATTCGTGCCGATCATCACATCTGTTACAATGATTCTTTTGGCTGCCATTGCCGGCTTTGCTTGGCCTCCAATCCAGGGTGCCATTGACGGATTGGGCAACTGGATTATTGGATTGGGTGCGGTAGGATCAGGACTTTTTGGATTCTTAAACCGTTTGCTTATACCTTTAGGCCTTCACCATGTATTAAACAGCCTGTTTTGGTTCCAATTTGGGGAATTTGAAGGGGTTAATGGAGATATCGCCCGTTTCTTTGCGGGAGACCCATCAGCCGGAGCATATATGACCGGATTCTTCCCTGTTATGATGTTTGGACTGCCTGCTGCCGCATTTGCCATTATCGCTGCGGCAAAACCGGAAAAAAGAAAAGCCGTGTCCGGTATGTTTATCGGTTTGGCTTTAACCTCTTTCCTAACAGGTATAACAGAACCGATTGAGTTCTCATTTATGTTCATTGCACCGCTTCTTTACGGTGTGCACGCGCTTTTAACCGGGATCTCTATGTGGGTGACAACCTTATTGGGAATCCGCGATGGTTTCACCTTCTCGGCTGGAGCTATTGACTTTGCCTTGAACTTTAATATTGCCGAAAAGCCTGTTTTACTGCTTGGAATCGGTGCTATATATGCGGTTCTGTATTTCGTGATTTTCTATGGATTAATTAAAGCGCTCAACCTGAAAACTCCTGGACGAGAGGATGATGACATTCAGGAAGATCAGGAAGCAAATGTTGTTGAAGGAAATAACAAATATGAAGTTATGGCCAGCCATTTTATCAATGATATTGGCGGCAAAGAGAATATCACTTCAATTGATAACTGTGCAACACGCCTTCGTCTAAACATTAAAGATATGGATAAAGTGCAAGAAAACTCTTTAAAGGCACATGGCGCAAAAGGGATTATGAAGCTTAGCAAAACCAATTTGCAAATCATTGTCGGTACCGAAGTAGAGTTTGTTGCCGATGCTATGAAGAGGAAAAAAGATTAATATTTCAAAAAAACAGTGTCCCCTCCCGGACACTGTTTTTTATTTATTTTGACCACACCATTGCCTTCTGCTCTATTTCCAGAACATAATCTTTGTAACAAAAACGCAATAAAACCCTTAACCTTTACAGGTATAAGGGTTTCTTCTTTTATTTATTCATAAATCTCATCAGCATTTTTATAACGCATTTTTTCAGACTGAATTAAATTGTCTTCTTTTCCATGCTCATGAAGAGCCCGGTTGGCCGGTTCAGGCTTATTATTCTCTTTTGTGCTGGTATGATCTTTTTCCAAATTCAGGCCTCCTATTGTTCAAGGATATGCAAGCCATGCTGCTGAATTCTATTTTTTATTTGTTCCTGAGCAACTTGGCTTCCATTGTATGTAATCTTTACTTCCCCATCCTCTATGTCGACCAAAGCCCTTTCGATCCCTTCCATTCCCATTAAAATGGTTTCGAGGGTCTGGATAGGCTCTTCACTAACTGCTTCTTTTACAAAAAAGGTTATATCCTCCATACTAATCTCCTTTCAGAAATTCCATCTATGCTTATAATTCCCGTATTAACTTAAAGAATTCCCTGAAGATGAAGCATTTTTTTGAAGAAAAGTGGAAATTCTGTCCTGCTAGCGGGGGTTTGTACATATATTAAGACAGGAAGCTTTAGGAGGGTTCGTATGTTTTTCTTTTTAGATAAGGCTATTCTCGGGATGGCGCTCCTGCGCATAATCTCAGGGTGCCTTGAAATTTTTGTGGCTCTTTTAATTATAAAATTTAATGATATTGAAAAAGCTCTTATTGTAAATAGCTCGCTCGCCCTTGTTGGACCGCCGATCTTGCTGATTACGACTGTCATAGGGCTGACCGGCATGGCAGACAAAGTTTCTCTTACTAAGATATTATGGGTGTTAGGCGGAGTTGGGTGTATCCTCTATGGTGTTAAAAGCAATTAAACCGGCCGCTCTAAGCGGCTTTTTTTCATTATAAAAAACCAGCCCCCGATTGGAAACTGGTTTGATAACGTTAGTATGTAGCCGCCCTTGCCGTAACTGGTTATAAGAAAGTTTTAAACCACCACTCCTCAAAGTGGGTGTTCGCAGAAACATTCCTGCGTGTCCTCCTTGTCGTATAGACAGAGACTTGTCATTCCTGTTTCAATGTTAAACTCCCTATTTCAGCTTAAAGGTTAAAACTTTATTATGATTACGTACAATGCAGCTTGTTTTATTATAATAAGATAATTTCGCCTTGATTTCAATAGAAATGTTTGCTATTTAGCGTTTAACCCGCTGATTTACTTCAGGTTGGACTTTAATTGGGCAGAAGGTTTTAAAGAAATCTCTTACATTTTTTATTTATATTTGCGATTGCTTTCTTTAATCTGATTAGAAAGCCCCCTAGTAGGACCGGCTCATTATCTTCTTTTTAAAAAACTATATTGCCACATTTCTCGATCATCTTCTGCTGCGGAAAGGATACCTGAAATATCCGGTAAATCTGTTTAAAACCTTTGACGTAAGTGTATTGTTCAGCTATATTATTTTTCCAATAACTTGTGTTTATTTCAATCAGCTAACCAGAACTTCCGGCAAAACGGATATTTTGCTGAAATGCCTATTCTTTACTGCTCCTTCGGCATTTGCAGAACTTATCTTGAAAAGAATACACATTATTATTCTGGGATTACGTTACATATTCCATTTTTACAAAAGGCTTTTTATTCCTCGAATCAACAAAGTGCCAAAACCAACAGTGAGCTTTAACGCAGCCTTAAAAAAAAGAGGAGGCGTTTGAACCCCCGACTGGCTATTAGCGGTAAATTAAATTAGTTAACTCCATAAATTGAACCGTTGAACCATCACGGTCAATTCGCACTTTAAGTTCATGATTATCAAGCTGATAGGTTAACTCCTCGCATATTGCTGATTCGTAGCAAGTTATAGCCTCACTTTTATTTGCCTGGCCATATTCCTTTATAACCTGTGACTTGGTAAATGGCATTGCCGGAAACATCCGTTCACTTAAATATTCCGGATAAACTGCCAGACTGCCAATGGTGCCATCCTTCATATTCATCGTCACCTTAACCCCGGCTCCATCACTTTGGTAATAAAGACTTTTAATATTAAGGGAAGTTTCAGTCATTTTCGGCTCGCCCAATCTGGATTCGATGTCATCATATGCATCACCAAGTGCTAAGCCGAAAAGATGAAGCGGCTCTTCAGCGAGAATGTAAGCATCTTTTATGCCTGCTTTCTTCACTGCTTTTAATTGCTTCTCGGCATTCTTCTGATTTTTAAAAGCACCTGCCTGTACACGGTAATGCGTTTTGCCATTGAAGACTACCGTGCTCATAGCTGCTGGAATATCTTTTTTCAGTAAAAAATTAACTCGGTTTGCCGCATTTTCTTTTTTACTAAAAGAACCAGCCATAATCTTATGATACGCCTCCTCATCTTCTGAAAGAATCAGGCGCTGCCCGGGATAAATGGTGGTGCCCTCAAGATGATTCAGCTCTGAAATACGGGCAATACTCGTATGATACTTTTTTGCGAGCGCATAAAGAGTATCCCCTTTCTCAACCACAGCCACCTCTCTATCTCCGCTGTGATCCGCCTGAACTGCTCCCCCTGAAAAAATAACCGCCAGAGAAATAATACCTGCTGTAAATACCTGTTTGAATTTCCTCATTATTTTCACCTCACTACAATAGACGAAGGGAAATAATGGATGTCGCAGATAGACAAGCCCATTTTTGTTTATTAAGGCATATTTGGGCTTACTCCTAAAATGAGTATTAGCGTGTGGTTTCTGAAAAAAGGTAACTACAATGCCTGCTTACCTGTAAAAAGACATAGCCTATAACATAGAAATATCGGGGCATAATGGGGATAAACTTTCTATCACATAGATAAAAAATTTATATTGCTTTTTTATATCGGGGATCAAGGCTATTTTTAGGGTTAACTTTTTATAGAACTGCTATTGGGGAGTAATACTGACTTATATTGACTTTAAAAATTATATGAATAGCAAGACCCGCTTTAAAAAATAGTTCCATAACACCGATTAACTACCTTTTTTTCGGCTCCTGCTTCGTTTTCGTCGTTAATCTCTTTGTTTAACTACCTTTTCTTCAGCTGCTGCTTCGTTTTCGTCGTTAATCTCTATGATTAGCTACCTTTTCTCTGGCTGCTCCTTCGTTTTCGTCGTTAATCCCTGCGATTAACTACCTTTTCTCCAGCTGTTGCTTCATTTCGTCGTTAATCCCTGCGATTAACTACCTTTTCTTCGGCTGCTCCTTCGTTTTCGTCGTTAATCAGCCCCCCTAATACTTTTCAACATAAAAGAAAAGAGATGGCCCAAAGCCATCTCTTTCCTCTTATGCCGGTGCATCAATTTCGTCATCAGCAAGGTGCCGTTCATTATATTGTACATCTTTCCGGGCATTGTATCGATCTGCTTTTTCCAGGGTTACAGTAATATTGTAGTCTGGAATTCCGGCGAATTTTTCATAGCGGCCTCTTGGCAATAGGAAATTTCCTTCAGGGAAGTGGACTTCAACGTTGCCGCGGGCGATATCTACAAATTTGGCTCTTCCCTGGAATACGCCGAATCCATTATAGAGCACAATTCCTTCGCCTTCAGCGATGCTTAACTCATGTGCATCTTCCGCGCTCATTAGTACATCAAAGCGGCCGGCTCCATTCAGCGGGTCTACCTCTTTGTACACCATGGAGTTGAACTGCTTACCGCGGCGGGATGTAACGATGAACTGTCCTTCTTTTTTGCCAAGGTCAGGAATATCCACGGTAATTAAATGACCTTTTCCATCCGGAGTCGGGCAGATTCCGTCCTCGCATAACCACGCTCCGCCCCATTGGAAGACATCTCCCGCTTTCTTCAGATGCTGAATGCCATCATAGCTTGGATTTGCCAGCGCAATTTCTTCGCGAATTTCCTGTGCATTTTTAAAATCAACCAAATGAGATGTCTCCGGCTTCACGCGTTTTGCAAGGTCAATATAAATCTTCCACTCTTCACGGGCTTCTTCAATTTTATTTTTATTCCCCTCAATTTCAGGGCTGAAGTACACCATGCGCTCTGTCGAGGTAGAAGTTCCGCCGCCCTCTTGCTCATAACGTGTTTTCGCAGGAAGAACGATAACAGCCTCTTTGGCGTCAACCAAAGTGGAAGTGTTTAAAATAATATCCTGGTGGACACGGATGTCCAGTTCAGAAAGTGCTTTTTCGATGAAATCTGGATCAGGCATCGTCTCAAGAAAGTTACCGCCGGAAAGATAGTATAGCTTAATTTTGCGTTCATGGTCTTCAGGCAGCATAATATTTTCCAGGGTTACACCGACTATATCGCCCTGCCATTTTTGCATTTCAAAGCCCCAAAGGTTTTGGATGCGGTTAAAATTGTCCCCGTAGAAATCTCCGCCAGGAAGCACGAAAGGATCCGCTCCCATTTCTCCGCTTCCCTGTACAGATGAATGGCCTCTAAACGGCATTAAACCATTATGTTTTCTTCCAAGGTGGCCGCGAAGCAATGCAAGGTTGGCAACCTGTGAAATATTATCTGTTGCAAAAGAGTGCATAGTTAAGCCCAGTGCCCATGCATAAACGGCATTTTTACTATTAGCCAATAACTCAGCAAGCTCAATCATGCGCTCTCTGCTGATACCGGAGGATTCCACAATATCCTCCCATGATTGTTCCCTTACTTTCTTCTTCAATTCCTGATAGCCATTCACATGCTCGTTCACAAAAGAATGATTAATCGCAGATCCGTACTGCTCCTTTTCCATGTCAAACCAGTGCTTCATGATTCCGTGCATGAACGCAATATCACCGCCAATGTTTACCTGATAAAAATCATCCGCAATTTTGGTTCCGAATAACGCTGATTCCGGGTTTGAAGGAATCCAGTATTTATCCATTGCAGGCTCTTTATATGGGTTTACGACAATGATTTTTGTACCGTTTTTCTTCGCTTCAAGCATGTACTTGGATGAAACCGGCGAGCTATTGGACGCAACGCTGCCCCAGAATAAGAGCACATCCGTTCCAATCCAGTCCAGATAGTTTGCTGTGGAAGCGCCGACTCCGATTGAACGCTTTAAAGCTGTTTTTGAAGGTGAATGGCATATGCGGCTCGCATTATCAATATGGTTTGTGCCAAGGAAACGGGCAACTTTGCCTGCAACATAATAGGACTCATTCGTTATCCCTCGGCTTGTCAGATAAAACGCATACTGCTTGGGATCAAGCACTTTCATTTTTTCTGCGATCATATTCATGGCATCATCCCAAGTAATTCTTGAGAACTTGCGCTCGCCCTTTCTGCGGATCATAGGGTATGGAATGCGTCCCAATTTCCGAAGCTCGGTGCTGTCATATTTTCTTAACTCATCAATATCCGCATGCAGAATTTCAGGCTTAATGGCCCCTGCAGTATTTAAACGCAGAACATTTAATCGTGTTGTACACACATGCGGGCCTTTCAAGGTTTGGTCATAAAGCCCGGATACACCAAGCGCACAGCCGTCGCAAACACCCTTTGTTAAAATATTGGTTGCATAACCGAGATTATCTTTGTTTTCCCAAAGGATTTTCGCTGTATCTCTCATATGCTTCGGCTTTATTTTACCGAGTCCGAATGGTACAGGGCTTACCCAATGCTTCGGATCTGGCATAGACTTTTTCTTTTGTGGTCCTGGATGTTTCGTTTTTCCCACTCGTAACACTCCTTTGATTTATTGCTTAGTCCTATTATTTAATAGAAAGAATATCTCTCTGAATTCTCGATGGTTAAATTAGCTTTTTAGTATTGTATATGGGTAAATAATGCAATCATGACCGCATTGCCCCTTTAAAAGAAAAACCACCGGAAACAGGCTTCTTTTCTAGATGCGAGTTTCTGCGGTGGTTAGTCTTTAGCAGGATCGCTGCCAAGTGCCAGACCATTAGAAAAGCGGCAGCGCCTTGAATTCAAAAACTTCAACTTAAAACCGCCACGTCCTCCCAAAAGCTATCGCTTTCGGTCGTGATATGATAATCCTCGAAAAAAACATTTGCTGCAGAAGATTCCTTGTCCTGTCGCGAACGTTGAAGTCAGCACAGCCTGTTCAAGCTAGGCGCTGGAGCTGGACACCTTTCTAATTGTTTATAAAAATTAACTTGCTAAATGCTCATTGGCTTCATTTTTCTTGCGCAATTTTTTAATATCAAATCGGATTAAAATGGATACGGCTAATGCTATAACAAAAAGTACGGCAAAGCTTGTTAAGCTGGATGCATAGCTTCCTGTTGAATCCTTCATCCATGCTGCGAACATTGGACCTGCCAGGCCAGCTGCTGCCCATGCTGTAAGGATGTATCCGTGGATGGCGCCCAGTTGCTTCGTTCCAAAAACGTCTCCGATGAATGCCGGGATAGATGAGAATCCTCCCCCATACATCGTATATACAATTGCCAGCATGATTTGGAATAACATCGCTTCCTTTGTGTGAGGCAAAAGCAAGAATAAGGCAATTTGGGATACAAAGAAAATCGTATACGTATTCGGGCGGCCTATAAAGTCGGAGATGGATGCCCATGCAAGGCGGCCCAGTCCATTGAATATGCCCAGAACCCCAACAAGCGTTGCTGCTTCTGCTGTTGTTAAACCGATGCTTTCCTGTGCCAATGGCTTCGCGGCTGATAGGATCGCAATACCGCAAGTTACGTTGATAAATAGCATCATCCACAAATAGTAGAAACGGGATGTTTTTACTGCTTCATTCGCTGTTAACTGTGCCAAATCCTGTTTGATTTTGATTTTGCCGGCTTTTGCTTTTTCCTTCATGCCCTCTGGTGCCCAATTTTCAGGCGGTCTTTCTAAGTATAAAGAAGATAATGTCATGATGATTAGGTACGCGGCACCTAGAATATAGAACGTATTAGACGTGCCGACAGATTTAATAAGTGTATCCATGATTGGGCTTGCTACCGCTGCTGCAAAACCAAATCCCATGATGGCAAGACCTGTTGCAAATCCTCGGCGGTCAGGGAACCATTTTACCAATGTGGATACAGGAGCAATATAACCGACTCCCAATCCGATTCCGCCAAGCACACCATAGGTTATGTACAAAAATGGCAATGAACCCATGCTTACCGCGAGGCCAGCGCCCAGCATTCCTGCTCCGAAAAATCCTGCTGCAAGCAGCCCTGCTTTTTTGGGACCATGCTTTTCGACGAAATGCCCCAGAAAGGCTGCAGACAACCCTAAAAATAGAATGGCCAAACTAAAGGTTAATTGTACCTGCTTCGATGTCCAGCCAAACTCTTCAATCAATGGATTGGTGAAGTTGCTCCAAGCATAAACGGATCCGATTGAAATGTGGATCCCCACTGCTGAAGCGGCAATCAGCCACCGATTTTTTGTCTTTTTCACTTCTTTTCCCCCTCAATAAATAGTTCTCCCTTTTAAAAAGAACCTTGTGAAGCTCAATCCCTGTGTTTATGTAAGTAAAACGGTTACAGGAAAAGTTTCTTGAAATAAAAAAACCGCCAATCTCTCCGGCATACACATTTTTGGTATGCAGAAGAAAGATTGACGGTTAGTATCAAGCAGGATTCGCTACTTAAGGACCAACAGTTAATCGTTTTCAAATCTTGTGACACTTTAACCGACGACAGGTTCGCTATCTCAAATCAAAATGTGACAGATTTATGAACTTAACTTCAAAAAAATCATATCACTTTGAAAAAACTTGTTCAAGTCCTTTTTAAACTTTGTTATATCAATTTTTCACTATTGTGAAGTTGGGAAACCGTTTTCACTTTTTCTGCAAAAGACCTTATATTAGCAACATTGTGCATTTTATTAGTAACTTACAGGATATATTAGCAGCTCTATTACGGAACCCTTTTCCAGTACCAAAAAATGGCCCGGTGAAAAATCACCAGAGCCATTCTTTAATTATTTCCCCTTCTTCACTTCATGAAGCAAATCAGGATAGTTTGTGAACATGCCGGTTACACCCCAATCAATCAACTGCTGCATTCTTTCCTTGTCATTGACTGTATAGGGATGCAATTCAAGTCCGCTGTTCACGACCTTTTGTACATATTCTTCATTTAGATAAGTATGGTTCGGGCCAACACCCATTGCATATTGCTTCATCTCTTCAATTTCTGCGTCGGTAATCGCTGCATTCGTTTTATAAGAGAGTAATTGAACCAGTTTAATAGATGGATCTAAATCATGCATCACTTTTAGGCTTTCCGCGCTGAATGACTGAACAAGAAGCTTTTCTTTGTTGATTTCATACTTGTCGACAAGGCGAATAAGCTCTTTTTCCATGCCAGGGTACACATCCGGTGACTTTGTTTCTATGTAATAGCTCTTATTTTTGCCGAACTTCTGAAAAACCTCCTCAAGTGTTGGCACCTTTAAACCTTCATATTCCGGATTAGCGAATTGCGGATATTTTTCATTAAACCAGCTGCCGGCATCAAGCTGCTTGATTTCTTCAAGGGTAAAATCTTTTACGAGCCCCGAACCATTTGTAGTGCGGTCAACCTTTACATCATGCATCGCAATCAGCTGCCCATCATTCGTCATCTGCAGGTCAATTTCGATATAATCACCATGCATTTTTTCTCCCATTTCATAGGAAACCATCGTATGCTCTGGTGCATAAGCCGACGCGCCGCGGTGCGAAACATTCACGATTTCTTTATACTTATCTTCCGCCATCGCCGCTCCTCCCCCAACAGTAGCACTAAGACCAATTACAACTGCACCAATCGCCGAAATCATTTTCTTTTTCAAATTCCCCATCTCCTATGTCTATAATTCATTACATATTAAGAATAGAGACGAAGTATTAAGTCTATTATAATCTGATGTAAAAACTGGAAGAATAATAGATTACAAGAATATTAATGTGCGTAAAATGGCATAGGCCATTCATGCTAAATGCTGCTTTTGTTGAAGATTGTAATGTTTTTATAAGTTTTGTCGAATCCGTTTATTTACAGTTTAATTTGTCGATAATAGAATATAGTATTTTATCAATCCCCGGATTAGGAGCCGAGTATATGACCACAACTTCGACTACTATAAAACAACTTTATATTGAAATCGATCACCTGCGACAAAAGATGATTTCTGTTGGAAAAAGAAAGGGATTGTCACATCCAGAAACGCTCATGTACAGTGAAAAGCTCGATCAGCTTATCTATAAAGTACAGCGAAGCAAATACATCCTCTAGAGCGTCCCCCCATTTTTTACGCAACTGCTAGTTAAATAATCCAAAAAACGCACACTCTTTTAATAAGGAGTGTGTTTGTTATGACTGCACGTTTATTCGTGTTCATTAATGAACTCCATCTATATCAGCATCCCAGTTATCTCCTTTTTCCTGAACTTAAAGTGCATCTTAGTTGAGAAAAGATAAAAAGATTGCCATAATGATAAGAGCATTTACATAAAACTTTACAAGGAAACGGAGATATTATGCGAAGTAAACTTATGCTTTTAGCGGCCATCGTTCTTCTTGTCCTGACTGCATGTGGTCAGGATAAAGCCGAAGACCCTATTACCTTAAAAGATCAGAATAGCAATGAAGTAACTTTTCCGCAGGACAAGCCAGCCCTCTTCTTCTTTATCACCACATACACCTGAGGACTCTGTCAACAGCAACTGGTCGAGTTGCATCAGAACATGGATAAATTAGAAGGCATGGACGTAAACATGTATATCGTCAGCAATGACCAGCCCGAGCAGCAGCTTGAGCTGTATAATGCACTTGAAGAAAAAATGGGGCATAGCCTCCCGTTCGTATCAGACCCTAATATGGAATTGATTGAACGAACTGACATGAAAAACGGTGATACAGCTTATAGAGGATACGCCTTAATGGATACAAAGGGCAATGTCGCGTTTAATACCGTCAATGACCACTGGGGTGAAGAAATCGATAAAACGGCCAAAGAAATAAAAGAAGAATATGATAAGTTATCCAATTAAATTTTGGGTACAAAAAAAACACGCTTAGCAGCGTGCTCAGGAATCCCTGTCTCTATCTTTAAATTGGAGCATGGCGATTACAAACATACCGAAACTGATCATCAGAGATAACACTTCAAAGGTACCCATTCATACATCGCCTCCTTACCTTCAGCTTTCCCGGAATCAAACTTGTCCTATACTCGGGAAAAGTTCCTAATTGGATATCCGTACAAAAGGCCTAAAGGAAAGGTAATGATCCGAATCAAAACATTAGTCTTTGAAAATGGCATAGAAAAAGGGTTTGGAATTGCTCCAAACCCTTTTTTATTTTTGCTGTTTTCGTAAAGTTTGTTGCTTTTCACCGGCAAACTTAGTTAATCTAACTGAGTTGATTGCAGCGGAGGGCACTTGATCCTCGAAAATGCATCCGCATTTTCTTCGTGCGGTGTTTATTCGTGGATGATTATTCAATGTCCTGCGGGAAGTGAGGGAAGTTTGAGACCCCACAGGCGAAGCCGAGGAGGCTCGCATCGCTCCCCGCGGAAAGCAAGTGCCCCGTGCTGAAATCAACGGGCGAATTTATAAGCCAAAACAACAATCTACGAGAAAGAGCGTTTATTCTTCACGGCAATAGTCTATGGCAGCACAATTTGATAATCAGGAATATGAAGGTAAAAATTAAAGTTAAATCGCTTCGTTTTTAATCCCAGCCTGCTGTTCCGCCGGCAAAACAATTTCAATTTTTGTCCCCTCGTCCACTTTGCTGTCTATTGACAGCCGTCCATTATGGTTTTCGATAATTTTGTAGCAAATCATAAGGCCCAGCCCGGTGCCCTTCTCTTTTGTTGTATAAAAAGGCTCGCCAAGGCTTGGAATTCGATCTACAGGAATGCCAACTCCCTGGTCAATAAATTGAATGGAAACAGTCTTTTCTGTTTCATTCTTTACTTTTATTTCAATTTCGCCACCATCGGGCATTGCTTCAATTGCATTTTTAATAATGTTTAAAAACACTTGTTTTAACTGGTTTTTCTCGCAAATGATCAATGGCAATTCCGGATCATATTCTGCAAAGATTTGGACATTGTTCAAGATTGATTGGGTATTGCTCAGTGTAATTACTTCGTTAATTAATATTTTAATGTTTTGTGATGAATAGATATCTGCAGTCGGTTTGGCCAGCACAAGGAATTCACCGACAATTCCATTTATGCGGTCAAGTTCCGATAGCACAATATCGAAATATTCTTCTTTTTGGGTGCTGGACTTGAACAGCTGTACAAAGCCTTTTATGGAAGTAAGCGGGTTGCGGATTTCATGTGCAATGCCGGCAGCCATTTGCCCCAACAGTGCAAGTTTCTCTGATTTTTGAAGCAGCTGTTCTGTTTCCGCTTTTTTGTCTGAAATATCTGCCCCTATGGAAAGAATAGCCTGGCTTCCTTCAAAATCCACATATAATGAAGACACTTCAACATATCTCATTTTTCCATCTAACCGCTTGATCTTATATTCCGTATTATTCAGGAGAGTTTTTTCTATTTTTATATGCTGGGATCTTTCCTGGTAGCGGCCTAAATATTCAAGGTCAATAAAGTCCAAAATCGGCCTTCCGATTAATTCGTGCTTATCTTTAGCCCCTAGCATAGATACTGAAGATGAATTTGCATATAAGATTTTATTATCCTTATGTATAAGAACGGAAACTGGCATTGATTCCAATAATAATTTATAGCTGTTTTCACTTTCCCTGGCTTTTTTCCCATAGTATCTGCTTTTATCAAATTGCCATCCCACAAACCAGGCAATGACGGTAAAGATAAAAAAGTCGATTGTTATAAATGCTTCATTAGAAAAAATGGATTGATATGCAGTGAACATTATAGAAATAAGCACCAATAAAATTTGACCCAGTCGATTCTTCATAAAGTCCTCTATTATCTAAATTTATTTGTATATTATATTAGCATCAAATTAATCAGAAGAATATAATTTCTGAAAAAATTCTAATCCCTCCCTAAATCAAAAAGCCTGCCTACTATACAACTTGGGGGCAGGCTGTTTTTTTACATGGATGAATTGTTTTCTTTCTGGATTTGAAAAGGGGCTTGATCATGGCTTTTCTTAAAGAAGTGCAAACTCAGGAACAGCTCTATTAGGAAAAGAGCAAGGATAATCCATATCCCCAGATATAATACAGCTTCCTGAATACTTAATAATGTATTACTCTCTATAAGGCAAGAGTCTTGACCAGATAGCTATCCCCAAATTGCTTAAAAACAATGATTCCGCAAATCGAGGTCCCTGCCACCCAAGTTCCTATGCCAAATCGATTAATGGGATTTGCATAGTGGATATTTTTAAATTCTCCTTTAAAAATCGTCATAATAAAAGAAAACAAAAAGGATAGCCACAAGGCCAAATCCAGCATGCTAAGCAGTTTGCCAAAAAGACTTTATATCATTATATCACTTAAGTATACAAATACACGAACCGCCAATATGTACATTAAAACCCATCCGATAGGGATGGGTTTTTAAAATAGGCTAATTAATTCTTAGGAGCAAGTTCCACTGCCTGGCGCATTGCTTCCATTAAACTTTTTTCGTCTGCAATTCCTTTTCCAGCAATATCAAAGGCTGTACCGTGGTCTACACTTGTACGGATAATCGGTAAACCGACTGTAATATTAACACCTGCATCCAATCCTAACACTTTAACAGGTCCATGGCCTTGATCGTGGTACATGGCTACGACTATGTCAAAGTCTCCTCGGACAGCTCTGAAAAACAATGTATCCGCAGGAAGCGGTCCAATTGCATTAATGCCTTCTGCCTGTGCTTTTTCGACACCAGGAACGACTTTTTCTTCCTCTTCTCCATATCCGAAAAGGCCATTTTCACCTGCATGAGGATTGATTCCGCACACAGCAATTTTGGGTGATTCAATCCCCGCTTTTTGAAGTGTATTATGCGCAAGCTTCAGCACGTGATAAACTCTCTCAGGGTTAATCATTTTTACGGCATCAATGATCCCAACATGTGTAGTGACATGAATAACCCTTAAGTTTGGCGCAGAAAGCATCATGGAATAATCTTTTGTATTGGTCAAATCAGCTAAAATTTCTGTATGGCCAGGATACATGTGGCCTCCTTTTTGCAGGGCCTCCTTATTTAATGGTGCCGTACAGATGGCATCAATGCGTTTTTCCTTTGCCATATTAATCGCTGCAGCCAAATATTCAAAAGCAGCATGTCCTGCTTCAGGAGATACCTGCCCGATAGGAAGATCTGCAGGCAAAAGGTTCAAGTCAAGACAATGAACGACTCCATGCTTATAAGAAATCTCGTTCAGCTGTTCTGCTTTTACAGGCTTAATAGAAAGCTTGCTGTTAACAAATGACTTAGCCCGCTCAAGAATTTTACTATCACCAATGACAAGCGGGTTGCTGATTTCATACATTTCAGCGTTTGCAAGGCTTTTTAAAATAATTTCTGGCCCAACACCTGCTGCATCCCCCATTGTTATGCCTACTACTGGTTTAGTTTGACTCATAGTACTCAACCTTTCTTGTCATATAATGTATAGCATTCACCAGGGATTGTTCGTTTCCAAATCCGCCGGCTTTTGTTACTGCCCAATAATTTTTTTCTTTACTGCTCAACCGTCCAAAAGGCAGTCCCGCCTCTACTTCTGAATGAAGCTCCATTTCTTGTATACCCAATGCTAAACAAGCTGCCTTAGCTATGTCTCCGCCTGTTAAAATCAGGCCGTTCATCTCCGGGAAGTCAGTTACAAGTTCGTTTGCAATTTGCCCGAGTCCCTTTGCAATTCTTTCGCCAACCTGCTTTATAGACAAACCAAGTGCTTCACCAGCTTGCCTGGCTGCCTGGCGGTTCTGATCGGACGAATCCACATAGACAACGATATGCTTTTTATCATCATTTTTACGAATCCCCGAAATGATTGTTTCTATATCAATTGTATTATTCACCAATTGAACAGAATCGATTTCTGCAAAATAGGATTGTTCAAGTGACCTTATTTGTAAAAGCTGTTTTTTTGTCACCTGAGATAAACTTCCGGAGATTGTCAGTGTTTTTTCCACGTTAAATCCATCATGTCGTCCCTCGCTCTGGGAAGTCAGTTTCAGCGCATCAGGCAAATATTCAACCAATGCACCAGACCCTGTCCAGATAATCCTCTTCTGCAAGCTTGTGAAAATCTCAGCTATTAACTGCAGATCCTCTTCCCTTTCACCATCGCAAACAATCCAGCTCTTACCCGCAGAAAGGGCATTTTCGATAAAATCAAGAATTGGCGCTTTTTCACCGCGGAGCAATTCCAGGTCAAGCAATGCCGGATCTTGTCCAGCGTGCTTTTTTAACATATCAGGCAAATAACTTTCCGTTACCGGTGTCTTCGGATCCTTTCCGAATTCTGTTTCGGTAATCAGTTCGCCATTTACATAATGATGGCCTGAAACTGTCGTGCGTTTCATCTTTGGAAATGCAGGCGCAATCACGATTATGTCCGGATTATACACCTTTTCAAGCGCCGCAAGCTCAGCCGGGATATTTCCTCTTAATGTTGAATCCACCTTTTTATATACATGGCCATAGCCCTGTTCAAAAAGAAGAGAAGCAGCTTCTTCCACTGCTTCATATGCTTCTTCTTGTGTCTTAGCGCGGCTATCGGTATCAACAATTAAGACGTCAGGATTAGATTGAATATTTCTCTTTGTAAAATCTAACATAACGGTTGCAGTCAGCCCTTTTTTCGCCAGCTGTACTCCTGAATCATTTGCACCTGTAAAATCATCTGCAATGATTCCAATTTTTTTCAACACAAGAACCACATCCTTAGCCATTAACTTTCATGATGTTTCCCTCTTTGAATTCGTAGCCTTTTCTCTCTAGACGTTTAACTAGGAACGCTATATAGAGAGGAAGCAGGATTGCTGTTGTAACAGTGGATGCCGCTACTTGGACCGTCGCCAATTCCGCATACTGGGCAAAGCCAGCACTTGCAGCTGCGATGGCAGCAGGAGTTGCTACAGCATTTCCGGCAGTTGACCCTTCAGCTGCACCTACGATTGGATTCCACTTAAGCGCTTTAAACACTAGATACCCGGCTGTACCAGTTACGAATACTGTTAATAGCCCAAGAATGATACCTGATAATCCGCCTTCAACAATCGCACCAAAGTCGATTCCCATACCAAGGGCGAAAGCAAAGAATGGAATTAACATAGAGCTTCCTTTATCCAGAAACACTCGCATTTCTTCATCTAAGTTACCTAAAACCATCCCAACTAAAATTGGAAGCAGCACAGCGATAAATGATTGCAACGAGAACATGCCGTCAACGAAGCCCATTGCCCCAAAGATTGATAGAGCTACCATTGTTAAGAAAGGTCCGTCATTCAAAGCAAGCAATGAATAGGCTGCACGGTCTTCTTTGCTGCCGTACTGGCCGACAAGCGCTACGAATAAACCGCCATTACTGTTTGTCATGGCTGCAATGATCGCAATTGGAGCCAAGCCAAGCCATAATCCATTTTCGCCTGCAAACATGTAAGCGATTAACCCAAAGGCCGCTCCAACTACCCATTTAGTTGCTAATAGAGTTGCCCCTTTTCCTACAGAAACCCCAAAAGATTTCACGTTAATTTGAGCACCCGTGCATAATAGGAATAAAGCAATTAATGTAGAGGCACCGTTTACAAACAATGCTTCTGTAAAATTCCCTATGCGAAGCAAATTAGGCGCAAACGTATTTAGTATTGCTGCAATTAGCAACGGCACAACCATCATACCGCCAGGAATTCGCTCAAGAGTTGCTTTAATCTTCATAATTTTAACATCCCCTTTATTTATGTTTCAATATTAAACAGTTACTGAAAACGATTACAGTTTTATATTAAACGCTTTCAATGCAAAATACAACACTTTTTTAAGAATATTAGATTGGTATTTTTTATAACTCGTTCAACTGCTGCATTTTAAAACAGATCATTTTACTTTAACTTCCGTCAAAAAAAGATTTATAAATCCACAAAAAAAGAAGCTGAATTTTATTGTTTCAGCTTCCTCCATAATGTGGAACGGTTGATGCCCAGCCGTTTGGACACCTTTGTTTGATTTTGGTTTTCCTCTTCCATAACTGCTTCAATTATACGTTTTTCGATTTGGTCCAGGGTTCCTGTTAACAGGCCTTCATCAATTTGAACTGGACGCTGCTTCTTTCGTTCAAGCTGTTTGGCAACTGTTTCTTTTCTAATGGTATATCCCTTTTCTGCAGTCACTACGTCATACAGAAAGGTTTTTAATTCTGCAGCGTTCCCAGGCCAGTGATATTGCTCCAAAAGTTCAATGGCTTCTTCCTTAATCTTTACCGCAGAAGTTCCCAATTGCTGATGGAAACTTGCGATAAAATAAGCAGTCATTGGCCTGATATCCTCCTTGCGTTCAGTTAATAAAGGTATATAGACACGATTGGCTTGGTCATCAAAAATGGCGGAATAAAAATCTTCTGTTTCAGCGTACAGAGAAAGGATGACATCTTTGCCAGCCTGATTCCATTGTTTACAATGCTTTACCAATTCGGCTCTTTCCTTAGAAGAGGTTTCTTCGGCCCCATAAATAAAAATGGTACGGGTGTCTTTATCAAATCCATCAGACATCTTCCTATGTTCCTTCGCATGGAAAGACGCAAATAGCCCGTTTCCCTGGTATCTTAAGTAATGGATATACCGTGCTATTAAACCCTTTCCTGTACCAGCTGCTCCGATCAAAACCCAAAAATTGCGGTTATTGTTTCCAGAAACAGACGCCAGACAATCCTTCATAGCCTCGCTCTCTTGTATAATCATGGGCAGCTGAGGAACTGCCTCGATCTTCACATAAGAAGAGGCATGTTTCTCACTTTCAAGCTCTGAAATAACAAACTGGGTAAAGCTCTCATCCCCAATTTGCAGATTGGAAATCCGAATTTTAAGCACTTCTTCTTTTATACCCTTCATTGTCACCACAGAGTTAGGGCTTTCAATCCGATGAACCAGAGTTAACAATTGGCTTGTTTGGATCGGGGGGGAAGAGAACGTATTCCATTGCTCAAATACTATATCTCCCTTGCTGTCAGCAACAAGAATGTTTTCCGTGTTCACCTTAAGAATTGCCTTAAGCAGCTCGTTTTCCATTTGTTTTTTCCTAAAAGAATGATATACCGATTTCACTTTGTAAAATGAATCGAAAATCGCTTCTCTGCCCGACTGAATGAGAATTCCCTCAAGCCCAAATTTAGCTGCGGCTTCTACTGTAACCACATCACCCATTATTAGTTCAAAGCCATTGGATTTCAGATCAAAGACCAGCGCTTCAACTTCCTCTTCCTTTGCTACCGTGAAAACCTCAATCCCTATATCCAGAATATCTGTTATCGTCTTCGCACCGAGAGTAATGTTCGAAAACCCAACAATAGCCTTTTTGCCTGGAAAGTCATTGGCCAAGGTTAAAACCCGCAGCATATCATACCCCGATACCTGAACATCAATAACAGGAATGCTCGTCTCCTGTTCAATTAGTTTTGCAGTACCCCCGCGGCTGATAATCATTTCAGTTCCATCAGCTTCCGCGTTTTTCACATAAGGAAGAGCATGTCCTAAGTTTCCACTTTCAATCTTAATATCCAAATCCTCTTCTATTCCCCTGCACTCCTCTATTAGAGGAATCATTGCAGGATAAGGAGCAATAAATAACGTTTTTATTTTCATCACATTCACCTGAATTTATCTTACCATTCATTAATAGGACACACCAATAAAATAGGAAAGACTTCTTAAAGCTTTTATTGCAAAATGAAAAGCCCAGAAGAGAAATCAATCTGGGCATAATGTTAATGTATATAAAAAATCCTTTTAAATGAAAATAAATATAATCATTTTTAATAGCGATTTTTCTATACTTGATAAAAATTTTAAGATACGGATAAATAAATTTTTAACGCAGACATATAGACTCAAGTTCTTCTATTTGCCAGAATTAGTACCTTTTTATGAATAGCAGCCCGGGATTTTATTTTACTTGCCCATTCCCCTTGATGATGTACTTGGTCGAAGTTAAGGCCTGCAGCCCCATTGGTCCGCGGGCGTGAAGCTTTTGGGTGCTGATGCCGATTTCCGCGCCGAATCCGAACTCGAATCCGTCGGTAAAGCGGGTTGATGCATTGTGATAAACCGCGGCTGCATCTACTTCATTGAGAAATTTTTCAACATTCTCCAGGTTAGCAGAAACGATTGCTTCAGAGTGTTTGGTACCGTACAGGTTAATATGCGAAATTGCCTCATCTAGACTGTTTACCACTTTCAAAGCGACTTCCAAGCCAAGATATTCCGTCGCCCAGTCTTCTTCGGTGGCCGGAATGATCCGCTCTCCCTGAACTCTCTCATCCCCATGAATGGATACTCCTTTTTCCTGCAGTGCAGCCACAAGCTCAGACAATGCTCCCCACTCTTTTTGAACCAGAATCGTCTCGCATGCATTGCACACAGACGGACGCTGAGTTTTGGCATTTAGCGCAATGTTAATCGCCATCTCCTTATCAGCACTTTCATCAATAAAAACATGGCAATTGCCTGCTCCTGTTTCCAAAACAGGCACGATCGAATTTTCTACAACCGTTTTAATCAGCTTTGCACCGCCGCGTGGGATCAGCACATCAAGATATTTATTCAGCTTGAACATTTGAGAAGCCGTTTCCCGGCTGGTATCCTCAATCAGCTGGACTGCATCAACAGGGAGGACGCTTTTTTCTAATGCATGATGAATGACCTCGACAATCGCCTTATTGGAATGAATCGCCGTCGAACTTCCGCGCAGCAATACAGCATTGCCTGTTTTCAAACACAGACTTGATGCATCGACCGTCACATTAGGACGCGCTTCATAAATCATGCCGATTACGCCAAGCGGAACACGGACTTGCGAAATCGAAAGTCCATTCGGGCGCTCCCATTCGGCCAAACTCTCTCCCACTGGATCATTCAGCACTGTCAACTGAATCAATGCATCAGCCATATCCTGCAGACGTGCTTCATTCAACCTTAGCCGATCCAGCAAGGAATCATTCATGCCGCTTGCTCTTCCAGCAGCAAGATCCTTTTCATTTTCCAATAAAATAAAATCCTTCTCCTGCATCAGCTGGCTGGATATCAACTCAAGTGCATGATTCTTCTCCGCGGTTGTCATTTTCGCCAATAAAGCTGCTGCTTTCCGTGCTTTTTCCCCTTTTTGAATTAATTCCATTATCTCGTCCCCCTCCTTTGTTGGCTTACCCATTGGTCGCGGTGGATGACCACACTGCGGTCACTATTGGCAATCAGCATGGCTTCAGCACTCGGCAACCCTTTAATTTCACTTAATTCATCAGATGAAAAATTAACTTGGCCTCTCCCGATGATATCTCCTTTCGGACCAACAACCTCCACCACATCATTAACCAAAAAGTGGCCAGTAATGTTGGTGACACCTGCAGGCAGAAGGCTTTTTCCCTGTCTTAAAATCGCTTGAGCAGCACCCTGGTCGACTTCAATTTTTCCGTTTGGAACTGAATGCAGCGCCAGCCACTGCTTCGATGTCTTCACACTCGCCTGAGCGGCATTGCCGATATAGGTTCCATCCCCTTTGCCATCGAGAATTTCAATTAGCTTAGCCGGTCCGCTTCCCACACCGATAAACACCTGCACACCCAAAGCCAATGCTGTGCGGGCTGCCTCCAGCTTCGTCACCATCCCGCCGGTTCCCACCTTAGAGCCGGATCCTGAAGCAGCCTTCATCATATCCTCCGAAATTTCACCAATAAAGTTGTATTTTTTAGCCTGAGAATTTGTTCTCGGATTTGAATCATAGATGCCGTTGATATCGGTCAGGATAATTAAATGCCGTGCCTGAACCAGTCCGCTGACCAATGCCGACAGCATATCATTGTCCCCGAACGCCAACTCTTCGACAGAAACAGAATCATTTTCATTGATAATCGGCAGGATATTACGCTTTAAAAGCTCCGACAAGGTAGCGTTGGCATTTTGATATTGTTCTTTATGAAGGAAATTCTGTCTTGTCAGCAATAACTGAGCGGCAACAATGTCATGTTTTTTTAATTCCTCCGTATAGCCCTGCAGCAAAAGCCCCTGACCAACTGCGGCAGCTGCCTGTTTTCCGGCAATGGTTACCGGACGCGAAGGATAGCCAAGATCCGCAAAGCCTGCCGCTACCGCACCTGATGAGATTAATATCACTTCATGCCCAAGTTTCTTCAGCCGCGCAAGTGCTGCCACATGCTCCTGAAGCTTCTCAATGCAAAGACCGCCATTCGTATTTGTCAGCGAACTGCTGCCTATTTTTACTACGATTCTCTTCTTCTTCATTTCTTGCCACCCCCTAATCTCCAGCCCTTTTTTAAAATAGGCTATGTTAAACCTTTGATGTTGATTTCCGCTGCAGGCGCTCAGCGAACACCGGCTGTCCGGGTGCCTCTTAAGCCTGCGGGCTGCACTGCGCAGGACATTGAATAAGCTCCGCACACGAAGGAAATTTCAAATGCATTTTCGAGATTACGCCCGTTCCGCTCCAAACAAAGCTTAAAATAAAAAAAGCCCTCCTGTCCCTGTAAAAAAGGACGGAAGAGCTTTGTCTTTCGCGGTACCACCTTCATTGGCACTTAACATACAAGTGCCCGCTTTGGAACTCCCCTAACGCAGGAGTACGGCCAGGTTTGCCTGGCAGTTCAAGGGATAGGTTCAATAGCTTTGCAGGCTGCGGAATCTTTCAGCCGGTGAATCCCGCTCTCTTCTTGCCTGAGTTCCATTTACTGGTTCCCTGTCATGACTTTTATACAATAGAGTTCATTTAATTAGAATTATTATGCACGCTGATGAATTTTATGTCAATGAATAAAATGCGAACTATGATAGTTTTTTTCAAAAGGAAACTAAAATATGCCATTTAAATACTCGAAGATAACTTTTTGCATGGGTATTTTATTTTCATGCTAACATTCTAATGAAGGGTTTAAATGGTCATGGTTTCCTGTCTAATGTCGTGCAATGCATTGCGCACCTTTCCAAATTCTGATGCATGCGGCCGGTCATCGCCATCTCCGTATCCATAGTCAACCATACGGTTCCGGTTCAGACATAACTTAGTCAGTTCCGCCTTGAAGAAGTCGAACAGTTTGAATCGCTCTTCAAGATGCGGAAACTTTTCCTGGTATGCCTGAATTGCTTCCGCAAGGTGTGACCAGAAGTCTTTTTCCTCCATCAAGTCGTTAGTAACCAGAACGTTTGCCATGTATCGCAGGTGGCAGATGAACAATCCTGTAAAAATAAATTGAGTCAGACCCTCTGGCGGTTCACTGCGCAATACGGACTTCATGTTTTCGTCGAGACCGGCGAGCTCCGGGAACGGCTGGTCTGATATGTTGACATCATCCACATAATCCTTCACTGCCAGTCTAGCAGGCTTATAATCTTTTAATATTAGAATCGTGTTTTGCCCATGCGGGGAGAACACAGTCCCGTATTGATAAAGAAAATGCAATAGCGGCGGCATGATGGTGCCAAAGAATTGTTTGATCCACTCATCAGCATTTAACCCTGATTTTTCAATTAAACTCTGCACAAATGGTTTGCCGTCTGGATCAACATGATGCAGGGCTGCTAAAGTAATAGGCTTTTCCCCTTCTTTTAGATAACCGTAAATACTTTCCCGCCAGATCGTTCCAAGCATTTCAAGGTATTGATAAGGAGCTCCTTTTAATTCACTGTAGTGAGGATGACTTACATTGATGCTTGCCACTTCACCAGGCAGTACTACTTCGCACTCCTCCTTTAAAAAGCTGTCATTTTCAAAAATGTCTTTCACAAATGCGGTAACCTGAGGGGCTATAACCGTTCTCTCTGAAGGCAGCCCGCGATAGACAAGTGTATTGAGTATGCTCATCGGCAGCTTCACATGGTGTTTGTACCTGTTTGTAAGGTTTACAAACGTTCTGATCGATTGCTGAGGCAAATAATGATCTGTCCCTTCGTCAAGCGGGATTATCTTTTGATTGGCCAAATCTTCCGGAAAATTTTGTACAAGTACATTCAGCCATTGCCATTCATGAACCGGCATGAAATAGTACTCCTGAGGGGATTTTCCATACTTTTGGATGACCTCCCGAAAATTTTGGACCATCTCTTCACCCAGTTCATTCGCAATCAGTTTATCATAATGCAGTTCACTGACCGATTGGAATTGAGCAAGGCCACGATGAACGGCAATCCAGAAAAGCTTTGTTTCTCGCTGCATTTCAGGTGCATACTTCAAATAATCATCAAATCCGAATCCTATCCGGCCTTTATTATATGTAATCCATGGATGCCCGGACATTTCTCCTTCAAGTTCGGCATAATCCAGTTCTGTTAATTGATCAGATGTTTTTACGTGATGTGCCAGCAGATACGCATCGGCAATAAGCGTGTGATTTAGTTCTTTAATTAAATGCCCCGCTGTTTCAGATGACATTCCAATGTTCTCCTGAATGTCAGTTAAAAAGCGGATCGCATTTACCTCAGGCCTCCAAACATTCTTTTCCATTACTTCGATTGTTTCCTCCTTGACATCATAGCTGTCAAAGTAGCGTTTTTCCGCTTTAAAACGGTATTTTCGTTCATTCTGGGTCGTGAGAACATAGTACTCATTAACTTTTTCCGGATGGATCATATCCTCATACATATATTCCGCAAGCATTTTAGCCAGCAAGCTTCTATTAACTTTCTCCCACGCTTCTTTTTGTAAAATAGCTTCTGTTTCATTCAGATATAACATGCTATTCCTCCTAATCTATAATATGAATATCAGTTTTTTTCTCTTATTTGGATTAGCCCCGTCTGATTTCACTGAACAGCAGCTTTCTTCAAAGCTGGCTGTACTTCAAATGCTTGGAAAACATTCTTTTGACTTAGATGATAAATCTCGCGCCCATACAATTTATTCACGATCATTGCATTGCGGTATGCGCCAAGGCCAAGGTCCGGGGCACCCACTCCATGGGTATGAAGCTCGCCATTTTGAATGAAGATATCATTCTCCTGGAGCCCTTTGGTCTGCAGCCGATAATCGCGTGTCACTTTATACCTGTTTTTTTCATCCCACTCAATATGATTCTGCATGTTTAGCAAAAAGTGCGGAATAGACGGAGAATAGCCTGTTCCTAGGATGACGATGTCAGACAAAAGCTCGAAAACTTCTCCCGTAACATCCTGTTTCAGTGTCAGAAGATTTGTTCCATCTTTCTCTTTTAGATCCAGCAATTCTGTCATCGCCTGCAGGTGAATTTCGGGGTTCTCCCTGCCTACTGTTTTTTCATAGAGTAAGTCATAGATGTCTGCTATCGTGTCCATGCTGATGCCTTTATAAAGCAGATCCTGCTTTGGCAGAAGCTCATCCTTTGCCGTTTGCGGCAGCTTATAAAAGAAATTCACATAGTCCGGTGAAAAATACTCCAGTCCCAGCTTTGAATATTCCATGGGGAAAAATCCTTTCGATCTCGTAAACCAGTTTAAAGAATACTTACCTGTAGCCTGATCTTGCAGAAGGTTATGAAAAACCTCTGCAGCGCTTTGACCGGAGCCAATGACCGTGACTGATTTTGACTTTTGGAATTCTTCCTTCCGTTCCATGTATTGAGAGGAGTGAATGACGTTCTGTCCAAGACTTTTCTCCAGATGAGCCGGCACAGCTGGACTTGTTCCAATGCCAACCGCCAAATGTTTACTGTAAAAACTCCGGATCTCTCCGGTCTCCACTTTTTTTACAATCACCTCATAAAGCTGGCCCTTCTCACTTTTTACAGGATTGATTTCCTCCACCTGGTTCCCAAACCTGCAATGGGGAAGCTGACTGGCCACCCAGCGGCAATAATCGTTATACTCTTTCCTTGGAATATGGAATTTTTCAAGAAAATAAAAGTGATACAGCCTGTTATGCTCCTGAAGGTAATTTAAAAAGGTAAATTTACTTTTAACATTTGCCATACTGACCAAATCTGCGAAAAATGGTACCTGTAGCGTCGTCCCATCAATCAGCATTCCCTTATGCCAATTGAATTCTGTTTTTTGTTCAAAGAACAGGGCATGTTTTCCTCCGGTTTCTTGAATCATGGCGGCAAGTCCAAGGTTGAAGGGCCCAATGCCGACTCCGATTATGTCATACACTTTCTCAGGATGTGGCTTTTGCAAAAACATTTCCCCATCTCCTCTCAAACGTTTCTCTCCTGCAGTACATCAGCAAGCCCGTTTTGTCCGGGAGCGTAATTGGCTTTACCCTTTCAAAGCCGCATTTCTCAAAAACATGAATCATCTTTTCATTCCTGATATCCGGCTCGGCAATTACTTTTTCAGTATCCTTCGATAAAAATTGGAAGTGTACCATGGCTCGCAATAGTGGCAGGGCATAACCTTTACCAAGATAGTTTTTATTGCCGATCAGGAGATGGATTCCTTGATCGGATTGGTGTGCTTCATAGCAATTTTCTACCACATCCCCTTTAACCCAATATGCTTCCCAATAGCTCACCGGGATTCCATCCATTAAGCCCAGATACAAAGTCTGATGCGAATCTTCCAAAAATTTTTGCAGATGTGCTCTGTATTCTTCAAACGGCATATCCAGGTTCCAATACGGAATGACATATGGCTGCTTCTGCCATGTATGCAAAAGTTTCACATCCCGGTCAAAGTCAACTTTTACAAAAGAAATGGTCTTCTTAGTTGAAGCATCATAATAACTAAAGTCTGGCTGCATCGGGAATCATCACCTTTTTTAACGGATTTGGGATATTTGTGTAAACAGACTGACTCTCCAGTGAGCCGACAAGCTCATCCATATCATGGAATCGGGTTAGGAGATTGGCTTTGCATGGCAGGTATTCCATTTCAAGCAAGCTTCTTAGCAAGTCGGAATTTCTGCACGCTTTTTCGTTATGGTGAGTCAGACGCTTTTTCAGGATCATCAGCAATTCCGATTCATCAATAAGGCCTGAGGCTCCAAATCCATTAATTAATCCAAACAAATGATTCATGAAAAAATAGTACCGGAATCGTTCAATTGCCACTTCATCACTGCAAATCGTGACACTTTTACGGTTTAGTCCAGGAACCTGCTCAGCAAGAAGAGCTGCTTTTGATTCGCTATAATAATAGCCTTGATTATCCCGATAATAGAATTGGTTCGGGTACCCTTTTTCCAGCTGAATAATGGCGTTCTGCTGATGGGCTTCCAATGCGATGCCATAAGTCTCATAGAGCCAAATTAAAGGATCTAATGTCATGGATAAGTATTTCTCAAACCAATCCCTGCTTACTTCCTGATTAGTCCGGCCCTCCCTTTCTGCAATTTCTTTGATAACAGCTTCAATACGTGTCTTGCCGCCGAAAGGATGGTCCTGAACAAAGCCTGCTATTAAACTGGCATTCTGTCCGTTTTGATAAAAAGGATTCTCCCGGATCACCACTTCAAAGCCAGAGGTTTCTTTTTCCGACGGAATGTTCAGGTAAGCCGGATCGCGTATAATGCGGAAAGACGGATAAAGCTCCCCAAGCTGTTCTCCAATTTCCGATTGCATTAGCCGTGTCACTTCCACACCCCTGTGAAGTTCTTTTTCCAAATTCACGCGCAGTGAATTCGTGATTTTAACCGGAACCGAGAACTTAAACATATACCTGTAATTATGGCTATACACGGAGCGCATCGAAGACGTTGCTGAGAAAGGCTCAGCATATGGCCCGATATAGCTCAGCTTTCCTGACAGAATTAAGTCCTGTACGTATTCGTCCTTTAACAGGATGGGCACTTGGAGAGGATGAACAGGAATATATACGGATTGCTCATCCTGACCGTATTTCTCTAAAAATCGCTCATCTTTTTTTAGAAGTGTGAAAGTCATTTCCTCAGCAGTTAGCTTATCAGCAGAGTCCTGATCGACTAGGGACCGGTCCGCTTTAAAAAAGTGCAGCTGGAATGATCCTTTTAATTCAGGTGAATAAAGGGACTCTTCTTCAAAAGTCATGCCCTGCTTGCTTTTCGGTGTCGGATGAAGCAGGTGGCCCAGTAAAAGCGATTGTTCTGCCTCGATAAACGTGAAATCACTGTTCTCCAGATTCCCGGCATCCTCTTCCCGTTCCCGCAGATACCGCTGAATATTCCGGCAGCTTAAGATGGTCCGCAGCATTAGCTCGTCTTCCGCATCTTCACGGTTTTGTGATAGCAATAATTCCTTGCTGATAACTGACACCATGGTGACATAGTCAAGCGGGGCTGCCTTTCCATTACTTTCAATTGATATAGGAAAGTGAAATAAATGTCTCCCGGTCAGTGACCAATGCTTAACTGCCGCATGAATCACCGAACCCTGATTGGTCAGGTTGATTTTCAGCCACATAGCTGGAGCCTCACCAATCCACTCCATATGGGTATTCTCATTTTCATCTAGTATAAAATTCTGCGTTTCCCGCAAGTAGCAGTTCAGGAAACCTTGCATGCTTGCCTTCTCTGCTTGAAGTTTATAGTATTTCATTTGGCAACCCCCTCGAAATTGTACTCTTCAGCAAACTGTATAAGAGAATGAAAAAGAACCTCCATGTCCTTAATGGTGGTGCGCGGGTTAAGCAGTGTAAATTTTAGAAACACCTGCCCGTTTACTTTTGTCTTCGCCATTAAGGCTAACCCGCTATGTAAAACCTTTTTATAGATGTACATATTCAGTTCATCTGGATCGCGTCCTTCTTTAAACCGGAACACCACAGCGTTCAGTTCAGGATTGGAATTGCTTAATTCAATACCCGGTATTTGTTTCATAAATTCAGCCGTTTGTTCTGCCAGCCTAATCGTATGATCGATCATATCGGAAAAATTCTTTTCCCCTACAAGCCTCAGAGACATGTAAAGCTTGAGAGCGTCAAAGCGCCTCGTTGTCTGGACAGATTTGTTCACAAGATGGGGAAGGTCTTCCTTCTCTGGATTTAAGTAATCAGCATGATGTGTCAGATGCCTGAAGCATCGTTTGTCTTTTACAAAAAAAGCTCCGCAGCTGATAGGCTGGTAAAATAGCTTGTGAAAATCCACAGTAATAGAATCTGCTTTTTCAATTCCCTGCAGCTTTCCCCGATGCTTCTCACTTAGCATCACGGCCCCTCCATATGCTGCATCCATATGAAGCCAAAGCCCATGCTCTGCAGCTGTTTCAGAAATCTTATCCACCGGATCAATACTTCCGAAGTCAGTCGTTCCACAAGTAACTACTACACAAATTGGTATGAATCCGCTTGATTTCAGCCTCTTGATCTCTTCTTTTAGAGAAGAAATATCCATTCGCTTCCTTTTATCAGTTTTCACCTTTACAACTGCCTGTTCTCCAAGCCCTAACTGAGAAGCTGATTTTTCCACAGTGAAATGGGCGTTTTCTGAACAAAGAATCCGCAGCTTATGACTCTCTGGAGGAAGTCCCTGTATTTTCGTGTTCCAATTCCAGTGTTTTTCACAAAAGTGATCTCTCGCCAGCAGCAATCCCATATAATTTGATTGCGTTCCACCGCTTGTAAAGGTGCCATCCGCCTGATCGGATAGCGATAGCTTTTGGCACAGCCAGCGGATCATCTTTTCCTCCAAGTAGGTAGCCGCAGAACTTTGGTCCCAGGAATCCATTGATTGGTTCAAAACAGCAATCATCAACTCAGCTGCGATTGCCGGAACTAGCGGCGGACAGTGCAAGTGTGCCATACTGGCTGGATGTGAAACATGTATGCTGTTGTTTACAACCTTCTGCATGATCTCATTCAGAACAACTGAGGGATCTTCACCTCTTAGAGAACTGTCCGGTAAAGCGGCTATGTCGTTTTCAATTTCTTCCGGTGTTTTGCCATTGAATACCTGTGTTTGCTGTTTATAATAATCGCTCAATAAATGCCCTGATTCAGAGATAAGCCGCTGAAAGCTTTGAAGGCCTTCAGCGGTGTTATTTAAAAAGAATTGGTCAAAATTTGTTTTCGTCATGTTCCACCTCTAGAGCGGCAAGAACCGCTTCCTTGAAAATCGCGATTACTTCTTCAAGCTGTACATCCGTAATGATCAGCGGCGGCAAGAACCGGATTACACTGCCATGTCTCCCGCCGACTTCAAGAATTAAGCCCCTGTTGAAGCATTCCCTCTGTATACGGCTTGCAAGCTGAGGATTTGCCTTAAAACAGTTTGTTCCACCAGCAGGCTCTGAAGGGTTCACCATCTCTACTCCCACCATCAGTCCGCGCCCTCGTACATCACCCATCTCAGGTACAAGATTCTGCAGTTCAGAAAGCTCCTGAATTAACTTATTTCCTAAAGCTGCTGCATGTTCAGCCAAATGATTTTCTTTCACAAAACGCAATGTTGCCGTTCCGGCCGCCATTGCCATCTGGTTACCCCGGAACGTTCCGATGTGGGCGCCGGGTGACCATTTATCAAGTTTTTTATCATATATGACAACCGATAGAGGCAGGCTCCCGCCAATTGCTTTCGACAGAACCACAACATCTGGAACAATGTCTGCATGCTCAAACGCAAAAAGCTTTCCCGTACGTCCTATGCCTGTTTGCACTTCATCAATGATTAACGGAATGTCACGCTCTTTCGTGATTCTCCGTATTTCCCGCAGCCATTCCACAGGCGCCGGAATGGAACCCCCTTCACCCTGTACGACTTCCAGAATCATAGCTGCCGGCGGCAATATCCCGCTTTCCGGATCATCCAGAAGATTTTCTATGTAGCGGCTGCTGATTTTATGTGACTCCTCTCCGCCTACTCCGAAAGGACAGCGGTAAGCATACGGGTATGGCATGAAATGGACATCCGGCATGAGACCTTGAACCTTTGCCTTTGGCCCGAGATTCCCGGAAAGGGCCATCGTCCCATGGGTGGCTCCGTGATACCCGCCCTGGAAGGAAAGAATACTCCTTCTCCCTGTTGCGGTTTTGACCAGTTTGATCGCCGCTTCAATGGCATCGCCGCCTGTCGGTCCACAAAACTGGATCTTTGCGTTGTTTGCAAGCTCTTCGGGCAGGCTCCTGAACACTTCACTCACAAACTCTTCCTTCACAGGTGTCGTTATATCCAATGTATGTAAAGGCCGCTTGTCATGAAGAACTTTCTCAATGGCTTTGATTACGGCTGGATGGTTATGTCCCAGTGCAAGGGTTCCCGCTCCCGCTAAACAGTCAATATACTTTCTGCCATCTGCATCTTTAACATAAATGCCTTCTGCTTCTTCAATGGCAATGGGAATGCGTCTTGGATATGATCTTGCATTTGATTCACGTTTTTCCTGCTGTTTTAAATAAAGCTCATTTGTTTTGTCTATTTGAAAGATACTCATCATAACCCTCCTGTTTTGTGTTGAAAATGATTCTCATTATTGATTACTCCATTACTTTAATTGATAATGATTATCATCGTCAATAGGAATTTTTCCCTAATACCTCTTCTTTTTTTTAAAACCACTAAATTCGCACAGGTCTTAAGAAGTGATTCTACTTGCCTTCCTATTAAGCTGGGATTTACTGCCATGGAAGGGTTTATCAGGAGGTTCAAGATAAATAAGCCACTATTGGATCTTCCCTCTTTCCTCTTCAAAATGGCTCAGGAATAGAGCATATAAATTTAAGTCTTTAGTCACCTTTATTTCTAAAAATTTTCCCGAGAATTATATTTCTCTTCTGATTTCATTTTTCAATAGCTTTTTCCATGGCTAAAAAAATCCATTCTTTTATAATCCTTCCCTATTCGGGAATGCTAAGAAAAATCACTTTAGTGGGAGGATATACATATGGAGTCAAACGGAAAACAATTATCCATATTTTCTCTGGGCGGCATAAATGAGATTGGGAAGAACATGTATGTAATTCAATATGGCGACGATATCATTGTGATTGATGCCGGGGGAAAATTTCCGGATGAGAGCTTGCTTGGAATCGATTTAATCATCCCTGACATTACCTATCTGGAGGAAAACAGGGACAAAATCCGTGCATTGATTGTGACGCATGGACATGAAGACCATATCGGCGGAGTTCCATATTTACTAAAAAAAATTAACATGCCGATTTATGCGACCCGTTTTACGCTTGGATTGATTGAATTAAAGCTTACAGAGCACCGGCTGATTGGGGATTCAGAACTTGTCAGCATCGACTCTGAATCCAGTCTTACTTTTGGTGAAATCGGTGTGAGCTTTTTTAAAGTAAATCATAGTATACCCGACTGCCTTGGAATTGTTTTTCAAACACCTGAAGGCAATGTCGTTCACACCGGTGACTTTAAATTTGATTTAACACCGGTGAATCAGGAGCATTCGGATATTCATAAAATGGCGGAAATTGGACGAAACGGTGTCTTGGCTCTTTTATCAGAAAGTACAAATGCGGAGCGGAAAGGCTCCACGCCAACTGAACAGATTGTCGGAGAAAATATTGAAGAGGCCTTTATAAAGGCTCCCCGTAAAATCATTATCTCCACTTTCGCTTCCAACGTAAGCCGTGTCCAGCAGGTAGTTGAAGCGGCGATTAAAACAAAGCGCAAACTGGTGCTGCTTGGCCGCAGTATGGTGAATGTGGTGGATGTGGCAATTAAGCGCGGGTACCTCAATGTTCCCGAAGGAATGCTTGCTGATCCGAAAGAAGCGATGAACTTGCCTCCGGAAAAAGTATGTATTCTTTGTACAGGAAGCCAGGGAGAGCCGATGGCGGCTCTATCGCGTCTATCAACCGGAAATTATCGCGATGCAGAGATTCATCCTGAAGATACTGTGATTTTGGCCGCATCTCCTATTCCAGGAAATGAGCGGGATGTTTCTAAAATCATCGATAACCTCTTCCAGCTTGGCGCAAGAGTGATTTACGGAACCGGAAGCTCTACAGGCATGCATGTTTCCGGTCATGGGTACCAGGAGGATTTAAAGCTCATGCTTACATTGATGATGCCAAAATATTTTATCCCAATTCACGGTGAATACAGAATGCTTCATCACCACCGTTTGCTGGCGGAATCTGTAGGCGTGGAAAAAGGCCATACTTTTATCATAAAAAATGGCGATGTAGTTGATATTGAGAACGGCGCTGCCCGGCAAACCCGGAGGATTGCTGCAGGAGATACGTATGTAGACGGTGTGGGTGTTGGGGATATTGGAAGCATTGTACTTCGCGACCGCAAGCAGCTTTCCGAGGACGGCATGATTGTCATTGTCCTAACGATGAGTAAAAGTGATCGGAAAATGATTTCGCGGCCTGATACGATTTCACGCGGATTTATATATGCCAGGGAATCTGAGGACCTTTTAAGGGAAATCAACCGGCTTGTCGAAAAAACGGTGAACGACCTGCCGGAACAGGATAAAAGCCAGTGGAATGTCATCAAACAAAGCATTAAAAAATCATTGGGGCAGTATTTGTTTACGCAAACAAAACGCAAGCCAATGATCCTGCCTATCATCATTGAAATCTAAACGACAAAGAAGGCAAGCCTGTAACCGGGCTTGCCTTTATCTAAAGGGAGCTGATTAGCCGCGTCTTCCGCCTCGGCCGCCCCGCTTTGATTCAGTGTTGCGCTTCAATGAAGAAATATTTTCTTCACTCGACTTTAAAAATTTAGCCATCTTATCTTCAAAGCTTTCTTTCGGTTTAAAGTTTCCTTTCGAACGGAAATCTCTAGAACCGCCACGGCGATCATCTCTTCCCTGGCGCGGTGGGCGCTGTGAATAAGATGAAGTTTGTCCTTCAGGTCTGTCCACTGCTTTTTTGATGGAAAGAGCAATTTTGCCTTCCTTCTCACTAAGCACCTTTACAGTAACCTCGTCGCCTACTTTCAAATGGTCATTCACATCTTTGACATAGCTGTCCGCTACTTCACTGATGTGAACGAGACCTGTTGTTCCTCCAGGCAATTCAACAAAAGCTCCAAAATTTGTAATGCCTGTTACTTTTCCTTGTACTTTACTACCTATTTCGATTGACAAAAAACTTCCCCCTCAGTAATGTTAACAACGACTTATTATAACTTTTTTTAAAAATAATTTCAAATTCGGAAAATCAGCATATATGCTTCATTATAGTCCATATCTCCTCGATATTCTACCCGCTTAAATTAAAGATAAATCATGTTTTTGCCTCAATTTTATTCAAAATAACGAAAAAAAGCATATTTATTTCTATTTATGCATACAAAATAGCAGCTTAGAGTGAATTTTTTACGGGAAATTGTGATTTATGTGCGGATAAAATTTTTTCTGTGCGGATAGCACGGATATATGTGCGCATAAAAAAATTTATGTGCTTATAGCATTTTTAAGTGGAGAATATCAAATTCTCTATCCTGAACGTTATTTTTCACATATGAAAAAAGCCAGGTTGCCTGGCTCCTCCCAATAGATCCTATGATTTTACATTTTAAAAGAATGAATTGGATTTTTTAAATATTTACCGGCCAATTTCGTATATTTACCGGCCTTATATTATGATTTACCGGCCGAATCAATAGTAATACCGGCCAACCCAAAATGGATCGGCTTCATTTATTTATCGTAAAAATCCATTATATCCTGCTAACTCTATGATAGACTTTTCCCTCCTCGCCAGCAGTGCAACAATAAACATAACTAAAAAGGCAAACCCGGTTGGAAATAAACGACCAGAATGTCGATTTGATGCTTTTCGTTTCCTTAAAATATTTAAATATTAATTTGCCAATCTTCCTAAAAAAAGCCCCAGTAATAGGAGCTGATAGCAGGTTGCTAATTAAACTGAATGGCCTTCCTGAAGCACTTCCCTGCTGAAATGCCTCTTAATAATGACGCCAAAAAGGGAGGCCAATACTTGTTGAAAAAGCATTCCGAGGACAACCGGAACGGCAACTGCTGGCGGAAAATACGTGACAGCCACTACAGCACCTATACTGATATTCCTCATTCCTCCATTAAAGGTGATTGCCACTGTGGTTTCCCGGTCATACTTCAACATATTGGCAATAATAAAGGATAGCAAGTAACCCATGAAAGCGATAAAAAAGACAGTAACTGCAATTCCAATTAATTTCAAGTTCACCTCTTTTAGATAGGGGGAAACGACAGCTCCGTTCAGTATGACTACAATGGCCATCCCGAGCTTCGAAAAAGGGGCTAGGCGGCTGCTTAAAATCACAGCACTCTTTCCTTTCGTAACCTGGTTTAAAATCATACCCAGGAAAGAAGGCAGCACCACCATCCAGAAGAGTCCTGTCACCATCGGTAAAACATCAATGTCTACTGTGGTCTGAAAAAATACGGATAGTGCCAAGGGCACAATAAACGGAGATAGAAAGGTGTCAACCAATATAATCGACAAAGTAAGAGGGATGTTCCCTCGATAAATCGATACCCAGATAAAGCTTGATATGCCTGTTGGTATAGCCATCGCCAATACTAACCCCGTAATCGTGTAAGCATCATCCCCAAAGACCAAGTGGCCGGAACTCCATGCAAAAAGCGGCATCACTATATGTAACATGAGCAAAATGAAAAATAACGGTTTTGGATGATGCAAAATTTGTTTTAGAGAACTAAAATTTGAATTAAGACTGCCGGAAAACGTCATAAAAGCAAAAACCCATGGAATGATAGAGGAATAGTCTATAAGGTAACCGGCCAGCAAAACACCAAGAACCAGACTTGCTGGAGTTATCAATGGCATGATTGTTTCCAGTTGTTTATTTAATTTATATAGCACAATGATGACTCCCTTCTTCTTGCCGATATCTTTAATTACCTAACTAATTATTTTACCATAAAAATACTATATTCAAATACCTGATTGGTAAAAAAAAGAGCCAGGATCACTGGCGCTTTCATACTTTCATAGCTTTACCTCCGCTTTTCCGGCATATACTTGAGCCATTTTTCCAGCTTGAAGCTTGTTAAACAGTAGCCGGCAAGCGCAATCCCTGACAAACCAGCGGATAGCTGCCAAATCAGCCTTTCGGCTAAACAGTAACCTGTACCCACTCCGATTATACCAATTAATAACAGCTGAAAAAGCTGCTTCTTTCTATTCTCAAAAATCGCAAATTGAAATTCCCTTCTTTGCTCCGATTCCTTTAATTGCTCCAATTTACTCGGTGTCTCCAGGAACTCAACGGCAGAATGGAAGATTTTAAATAAAGGCTGGGACTGAATAACTCTCCAAATGAATGACCATTTATTGCCGTGAGAATTCAGCCATTCGGTGAAAACTGGTTTCCCTAAGTCGAGCAGTTCTTCATCTGGTGTCAGGTTTCGAATGATCCCTTCAATCGTCATAAAAGAACGTCCCAGAAAAACGAATCGGGTTGGCACCTGGATGGGGAGCGCAGCAATCAGGTCATTTAATTCCAGTTTTAGGGCAATAAAATCCATTTCTTTTAACTGGGCAGGATCAAATGTTACCCACTCCGCAATCAGTCTTTCAATCGTTCCTGGATCTGCTTCAGGAAGCAAAAACCCTAACCGGGACAAGCACTCGACTGCTTTAGAATAATTTTTGGCCAGAAAGCTTTCAATTAAACTTTGAAAAGCAGCAGCATCCTTTTTCGAGATTTCCCCTGCCATCCCGAAGTCAAGCAGGATGATATGTCCCTCCCGAGATACCAGGACATTGCCGGGGTGAGGATCTGCATGAAACATGCCGGGTTCAAGCCATTGCGGGATAAAAATCTTCATTAGCCGACGGGCCAAATCCGGGCGGGAAATATTCAATTGTTCCACCGCACCAATATCCGTGAGCCTCCTTCCTTCCACCCATTCCATCACAAGAACTTTAGATGTGCATAGGTCAGGATAAACGGCAGGAATCCGTACATCATCACTTTCTTTATAGCGGTTCTTAAAATAAAGAAGCGTTTCTTTTTCTTTTGTAAAATCAAGCTCCCGCTCAATCACCTGCTTCAATTCCTGAAACAGCACCTTCAGATTAATAAAGCCTTTTGGAATTGGAACAAAATGATCCGCAAACCAAATCAGAATGCTTAACGTCCTGAAGTCAGTCTGTACAATGGATTGAATTTCAGGACGCTGCACCTTGATGGCAACGGATGATCCATCCTGCAAAACCCCTTTATAAACCTCGCCAATCGAAGCGGATGCAATGGCATCCCTTTCGATCGCCAGCACCTTCTTGGACAGCTCAAATCCCCATTCTTCGATCAATATCTCGTGAATCTTGCTCCATTCTGATGGCGGAACATTGTCGGTAAGATCCTGAATTTCCCTAATAAAAGCATCCGGCAGCAGGTCAGAGCGTATACTGATGAATTGTCCAACCTTAATCAGCAGACCTTCCAATTCAAAAAGCGTTTTCCGAAGCCTTTTTCCGATGCTTGACCACAACTTTTCCCATTCCGCCTCTGGTTTGCGGGTCCACTTATACCAATAAATTTGTACAAAAATGCTAAACGCCAAAGAAAGCACTTTATACATCCGAAACAATTTATTTTTCGTTTTCATCCGATCAGCTCATCTCTAGTTAAATATTGATTGTTTTATTCTGTAAAAACGCAATTTACTCCTTTTTACGATGATCACTCCCTATAAGTTTCAATATCTTCTAAACTATACACATTTTTCTAAATAAAAGATTATCTATCTTATAAATCAATTTAACCCTCTTATAAAATTAATATCTGCCTTATAAATCTATTTATCCCTTAATGAAAATTTTATCTTCTCAAAAAAAGCCTGCCCTTCTCAATAAGGGCAAGCTGTAATCTTAAAACCCGGAAACTACATAATCTACGGTAAATATAAAAAGGATGATCCCAAATAAACCGCCTATCACAATGCCTATAAGATTCGATTTCAAGGTAAATCCCTTAAGATCGGATTTGGTCTTAGCACCGTCCACTTTACGGCTATGCAAAATGAAGCTAATGTTCATGACCACTAATATGCCAATGGCAAGAAAAAATATAAAAGAAAGATCAAAATTTACAAACTCACCTGAAGAACATCAATTGCCTGATTCTCAATTTCCTTATTTCTGCAGCCACCACTTTCAGCTCTCCCCCTTTCTGATGTAAAAGATAACCGGGCTAGCAACACTCAAACCAGCAATCGCAAGAAATATCAAGGTCGAGGCTCCGTCACCGCCTAACCCAAGCTCATCGGCAATGATCGAATCAAAAAACAGTACCTGGCCAGATATAATAATAGATATGATGGAAATGCTGATAATAGTAAAACCATTCATAAATCTCTGGAAGGCTTTAGGAAGCAGAACAATAATGAAAATGGCCACAGCGATCAATAGGAAACTATAGACTACTGGCCTTAATAAGGTAAAAACTCCATCTGTTACAAATGATTCGTATGTACATAATTCCCCCTAAAAAATCCTGGAATAGTATTATTTTACAATTAATAGAGGAATGAATGCCAGTCTTAAAAAACGGCTGCACTTTTATCGTGCAGCCGCAGAAGCAAATTTAAATATCTTTCCAGTAATTCAATAATCACTTTAAATGTGGAGGTTGTGTCCATATAGGCATATCTGCCTTTACCATTGAAGCAGTTGCCAGTTTGTATGACTGGAAAACCCATTTCCTTAAGCAGCCTGATTTTTCCATCAAAATTTTCTACAACAAACGAAATATGGTGTACACCTTCCCCATATGATTGCCGGCCAAAGGGTTTTATCGGTTGGGCTTTTTGTCATTAAAACCCTAAACTATTATCTCCCCTTCAAGAAAGTCCCCGTACAGCCAATCCTCCATCACTAGATATCACTTCGCCTGTGATGGCACGGGATTGATCAGAAGCCAGCAAAAGATAAGCCGCGACATGATCTTCACTTGCCATGGCAATTCGAAGAGGATTCCGAGATTTAATACTTTTTGCTTTTGTATCCTGATCCACTGAATTTACAAATGACTTGAGAGGCTCAATGACATGAAGCGCTGTCAGTGTGCCGCCAGGGGCAACCGCATTTACCCGGATATCCGGAGCTAATTCAAAGGCAAGCTGGCGCATTAAGCCGATCTGCGCGTGCTTGCTTGCTGTATACCAGACACCGCCACCATCTGGATAAAAGCCTGCTCCGGAAACAGTGAAAATCATATTTCCCTTTGTTTTTTTCAATTCTTCCGCAGAAGCTTTGGCACAATTAAAATACCCTTTTACATTAATATTGAATAAAAAGTCATAGGCATCTGACATTGCCTCTGGTGTAACTTGATTAAATTTAGCAAATCCGTCGAATACACCTGCATTCGCCACAAGTACATCAAGTTTTCCTGCAAATTCTACAGCTGCTCCTACAGCATGTACATGATCCTGGTATTCAGTGACGTCTCCTTCAATACATTGAACATGATCCCCGAATTCCTGTTTCAATTCTTCAAGGCCGGCTGCTGATTTATCGAGTACAGTAACCAAGGCCCCTTCATTGATAAAAGTTTCTGTAACTGCCTTTCCGATGCCAGAGGCACCTCCGGTCAGATAGACTGATTTCCCACTAAGCTGAGCCATACTAGATGTTCCTCCTTGTGTTTGCATTATACAAAGATAGCCAGGTTTCTTGTATTGATGGTTGTTTGATCGACAATAAATACCCGCTTGGATAATTTCCAGACACCATCATCATAGATAAACTCATCCCGGCGCTCTCCGGAGATTAAATCATGATGGATGTCTGTGCTGCGGCTGCGATAGATAAGCAGATAACTATTAACCGATGCTTTTGCGTTCGGAACATAATCGGTCAGTTTCACATTGCTTACATAGCGGCGAGTGCGGGAAGGCGGAATTTCCGCCCATGCATAATCTGTCTTTAACCGTTCTACTCTTAGGCTCAGCAATTCGATATCATCATTAAACGAAAACATATCTTCCGCATAATCGGGACGTTCGGTTCCTTCCTTATTGACGCGTACAGGCATTTGATAACTTAGTGATGAATGCATAAGGCTAAACCAGCCATCAAAATCAATATCATCAAGCAGCTGGGCTTCCCGGTAGAGCCATTGTTCAAATTCATAGGTTGCTAACATTTTTTCTAAACTCATAAAGTACTCCCCCATTCCGGCATCGTTCTATCGTTAATAAACAAAAGCAAATTGTTACGCATTCATAAGATCAAGCCAGTAACGATAGAAGTTTCTTTGGTTTGCTTCAGAGAATTTGTCATCATAGACCACACCTGGACCGGAAAAATTCTGCACCGGCTCACGGTGGATGCCCATCGTATAATTGTAGACAAGTTCTTTCATGACAGGCATTGGTCCTGAAGCTGCCGCTGTAATGTCGGTAAATACTTCTGTATCGTCCTGCTCAAAAATACCTGAAGGGCTGAACGTTAAAATAAAGGAGTCTCTTGAACGTTTTTTCCAATCCTCGGTAGCATTTTTCTCAACCAAAAACCAGGCGATTACCTCCATTTTGCCAGGACCAATTGGTCTCCACATCCGAACGGTTGTATTTGAAATCAGCTGTCCTTTTACCTTTGTATGGGAAATGAGGAAGCTAAGATTTGGAAAGATGTTTCCAATCATATTTTTAAGATTGGCCAATACATCATACTGTTCTTCTGAAAGATTGGATTTGTACTCAGATTTGAGCTCTTCTGGGAAAGCGAAGTCAGGATTAGGTGTACCAAGATTTAAGCCATGTCCGTTAATGGTATGGATTTGGTATCCCTTTTTGGAATAAGTAGCACTAGGCACCATCCCTAATTTTGCTATGGATCCATGAGTGACCATCGTGTGGTAGGAATCTCCCACAAAATTATCGGCACCCACTTTCCAGTTTGAGTGGATAATAAATCTTTGCGGAGGACCGACGACTTCCATTTCTGCACGGCCGGCTAAAATATCCAAATACCATTTGAAATCGCCGAGGAAATTGGAAAGGGATTCAGCTTCATCGTTCCACGTTCCAAAAATAAGGCCATTATACGTTTCAATCCTTACTTTTTGCAGTCCCAATTTAGATTTATCCAGTTCGTTCCCATAAATGTCTTTCTGCAGAGGCACTCCTATGAGATCACCATTGTTCTTAAAATTAAAACCATGATAAGGACATACAAAGGACGATTTATTTCCTTTGTCAGCTCGGCACAATTTCATCCCCCGGTGTGTGCACATATTGTAAAAACCGCGGATTTCATTCTCTGAATCTCTTGTAATAATAATCGAATACCCTGCTAAATCCCTTAATATATAATCATTTTTATTTGGAATTTCTGATTCATGGCCAATAAAAAGCCAGGTTTTCATAAACAACTTTTTATGCTCAATATCGTAAATCTTAGGATCTGCGAGGATAAAGGCAGGAATGGATCCAGCCTCAGGCCGGACTTTTTCGTTTAAGTAGTCGATTGTTTCTTTTTGGGTCATTTCTTCTAAATTCTTAGTTGTCGTTTTAATCATATGTAAATTCCCCCTTTGTCTTAAAATAGGCTTCTCCAAGTAGCAAGGAAAAGAATAAAATATTCTCTTCCTGATTTAGCACCAAGCTCTCTTCTCATCCAACCTGGATCATTGCATCCCTATTCTTCAATGAAGCCAGGACACTTAGAGCTGCCAGGTAGCTTGTCTTTGGATTATTAGGCATCGGGTCATTTTCAACTTGAAGCAATAGTTTCCCAAAAGAACCTGCTGCCTCGATCGTATGGCTATTTTTATTTACAGCTGGATCAGAAATGATTTTGACTCCGGTTTTTTCGGCACCTAATCCTGCCAAAGACAAGATGATAGAAACATTGATATTCTTAGGGAATAATTCAATAGCCTCAGCCGCTGATCCCTCAAATAACACATGCATTTTATCAAGCGGGGCACCAGGCAAAGCCTGCGGAGGTTTCCTTGTAATCAGGGAGACAGAATCAAGCTCACCAATCGATTTTGCCGCTTTCAAAACATCCAGTCCGCCGATTGCCCCTGATGGCAAGTGGATTTTAGTATCATTTAAAGAGCATATTTCTTCGAGACACTTATAAAATCCCTGGTCTGCCAATGCTCCAACACTGCTTACTACCAGATCTTTGCCGGCCAGCAAAATGGAAGCAGCATACTCTTCTACAGCCTCAACGGTTGCTGCTTCAATGACCATGTCGGCATCGGATTTCAGAAGAGATTCCACGTCAGCATAGATTTCTGCCTCGAATTCCCGGGACAACTCCTGTGCGTTTTCCTGGCAGCGTGTATGAATGCCAATAATTTTCGCATTTGGAATGAGCCCGTCTTTATTAATGCTTTGAAGCAGGAACCTGCCAATGTTCCCGCCTCCTATTAATGCTAATTTCATATCGGTATCCCCCTAGTTGGCAAAACCGTAGGAATCTGCAAAAAACTCCAGGCCGCAATGCCGCGTTTCACGTGAAAGACCACTTTCCTTGAGGCCCGGGAAGTCCAGATGGAGATCCTGGAATACGGTATGGTTATTATGGAAAACGGCGCCCGCCTCTAACCGGTCTGCAAATTCAATCGCCTTGGATTCATCTTCTGTCCAAACAGAAGCTCTTAGCCCAAATTCACTGTCATTTGCAACCCTGATAACCTCTTCATTGTCTTTAAATGAGAGGATGGGAATGACTGGGCCAAATTGCTCAGCACGAACAATTTCACTTTTTTGATCAACACCTGTGATGATTGTCGGCATAATGTAATAGCCATTATCCCAGGATTCAGGATCAAGCTGAATCCCCCCTGTAATGACTGAAGCACCTGAATTCTTGGCACGTTCAATCAAGCTTTTCACATATTCATACTGTGTTCTATTATTTAAAGGCCCCATGTCTGCATCAGGCTGAATGCCATTTCCAACCTTAATATGCTGAAATTCTTTCTTAAGCTTATCCATGAGTTCCTCATATCTTGATTCATGTACATAAATCCTTTTAATGGCCGAGCACACCTGGCCTGCTGCACGAAGCACACCGGAACGCAGGCGCTTGATGGCATCCCCGTCGAGATTTGCATCTTCCAGGACCATAGCTGCATCATTTCCGCCAAGCTCCATATATACATTTTTCACTGTGCCCGAAGCAGCCCTCATGATTTCTTTACCTGTTTCGGTACTTCCGACAAATGCAATCGTACGGATACGAGGGTCTGAGCAAAGCTTATTGCCGATAACGTTTCCTGAACCGGTAACGACATTAATAACACCTTCCGGGAAATATGATGCAACTACCTTCAGGAAAGTCATGATCGTTAGCGGACAGCTCGTCGCCGGCTTTACAACGACTGTGTTTCCAGCAAGTACAGCTGGTATAACCCGTTTAAAAGTAAGGATCATCGGTGAATTCCATGGAGAAATTACAGCCGCAACCCCGCGCGGACGCTTGCGAATTTGAACCTTCTGGGAACCCGAAAGGGATTCAGGCTTCCACCATTTCAGCAATTCTTCCGCCGCTTCCACCATAATATCGACACACCGCAGAAGATCTTTTTTAGCCTCAACTAAAACCTTCCCATTCTCGCGGATCAGCAAGGTTACGTTCTCCTCGACGCTTGCTTTGATCTCGTCAGCAGCCAGTTTCATCCGGTTTGCTCTATCCTCAATATCACTTCTTGACCAAGCCTCGAAAGCTTTTGCTGCAACAGAGATAGCCTGCTCTACCTGCTCTTCTGTACATAATGCGACTCCTCCAACTACATCCTGATGGTCAGCCGGATTTCGGACATCTGCCGTTTTTTCCGCCTGAATCCACTCACCGCCAATTAAGTACTTACCTGATACAAATGGATATGTTGATATCACCCTAATCCCTCCTTATAACTTTTTCGGTTTGAAAGCTTCTGCTGCACCAGGAGGTCCTGCAAATGGTTTCGCCATAGGTCCAACTGCTTCCATATCCACCACGATCATGGTTGGTTTTTGCCTATCTATTGCCTTTTCCAGCTCGAATATGAATTCATCCGGGGAACCGATTCGTGCAGAAACAAATCCCATAGACTGTGCCAGCAGTACAAAATCAGGGCTTACTAAATCGACCGCTACCTGGCGTCCATAAGCGGCATCCTGAATATTTCGGAGGACACCATATCCTGCATCATCAAACAAGATAACGATTAAAGGAAGATTTTCCTGAACAGCCGTTGCCATTTCCCCAACATTGACCATGAAGCCGCCATCACCAGCTAACAAGACAACTTGTCGACCCCTGGATCCCATTTGGGCACCGATCGCTGTTGGCAAACCTTGCCCAATTCCTCCTCCAGATGCATGAATGGAAGTACGCGGTTCATAAATTTCAAACAAACGGCTGCCCCAGACATTTGCCTGAACAGTGACATCACGAACCAGTACAGTATCACGTGGAAGCAAATTCCGCATGCCATCAGCTATTTTTTCATATGGTCCAAGAGTTGCTCTCAACTGGAGACGCAGTTCCTTCCTTACTGAAAGCACTTCTTCCAAATAGACCTCAGAAGGCACAATTGGCTGCTTAGACAAATCTTCATTTAATTTTCTTAAAATCTGCTTGGCATCCCCTACCAGTCCAAGGGTGGCAGCATAATTTCGGTTCATCGCCTCCCAGTCGGCATCAATGCTGATATGCTCTTCAGGGACTTCTACTTTCCAGTTAGAGGTCTCATTCCCTCTAAACCTGACCCCAATGCTGATCAGGAGATCCGATTTCTTTACTAATTCTTTTGTTAATTCAAAAGAAGCGAAGTGGCCAATACATTGAGGGTGGTCCTCCGGAATGCTGCCCTTTCCAGATTGGCTTGTTATAACGGCTGCACCGATCATTTCCGCAAGCTCTTGCACTTCCCTGGATGCACCGGAGGAAATCACTCCCCCTCCAGCCCAGATGACCGGGCGGCGAGCTTTGCTGATTTTTGTTAACGCCTCTTCAGGAAGATACTTGAATACGCTGCTTTCCTGAGCTTCTATGTTTATTTCTTCTAATGAATAATCAGGAATAATGGCAGATTGGAAGTCAATCGGAATCTCTAATGAAACCGGTCCTGATGGTGCTGCAAAAGATTCTTTTATCGCTTGTCTAATAACAGCTGCTGCCTGTTCAGGCCTTCTTAGGCGCATTGCTTTTTTGCATGCACCTTTCATAATGGATAGCTGGTCTTTACATTCGTGAATATAACCCCTGCCAGTTCCAAGGTATGGAGATGCAACCTCACCTGTTAAATGCAGGACCGGTACACCTGCTGCCCATGACTCAATGAGAGAACCTGCTGCATTTCCTGCGCCAGTTCCTGTGCTGGTTAGGACCACTCCCAATTTTCCTGTTGCCCGGGCATACCCATCTGCCATATTTGCCGCACCGCTCTCACCGCGGGAACAAACTAAACGAATGCTTCCTTCGCGAAGAATGGCATCATAGATTGGCATGTTATGTATGCTGACGATCCCAAATGCCACTTCTACACCAGCACGGACAAGTTCCTTCACAACTGCATCTGCTGCTGTAAATTCCATTTGCGCACTTTTCTTTGACTGTGCATGTTCCAATTGTTCTTGTTGGCTCATCTCTACATTCCTGCCTTTGCTTAATATTAAAGCGCTTTCCCCAGCGCTCCAGCTGTTTCAATAGTTGATCCTGAAACATAACTAGCCTGCTTTGAGGCTAAAAATAGAATGACACTGGCTACTTCTTCTGCTTCTCCAACCCTTCCCAACGGAATCATCCTCTTGGCAGCGAGATCTTTGTAATATTCCTCCGGATCCATATCTGGTGCGTTTTGCATTCTTCTGCGTTCCCACTGGTCGGTGCGAATTAATCCAAGACTTACAGAGTTGACCAGGATATTGTCTGATGCAAGCTCTTGGGAAAGCGTTTTACTTAAATTTAAAAGTCCTGCTCTTGTTGCGGCCGTGGCAACCATATGTCTTTCAGGTTCCTTTGCAAGAGTGGCATTGATATTGATAATTCTACCGCCTCCACGCTTCACTAAATAAGGATGAACGGCACGTACCGCATGGATAATGGCAAAATATTTTAATTGAATCTGCTCCTGCCATTGCTCATCTGTAATATCGAAGAAATAGCCCATTACACTTTGTCCGGCTGCATTAACTAAAATATCAATTCCTTCGAATCGGGATGCTGCTGTATCGATAAAATGATTAACTTCCTCTTTATTTGTTACATCACAAGTGGCAGCAAAGATCGAATCTTGAGATCCGAATTGCAATAAATGGTCAAATGCTTTATTTTTCCTCTCTCCATTTCTGCCGCATAAAGCAATTTTTGCACCTTCCTGAAGGAACATTTCTGCCGTTTTGAGGCCTACTCCTGAAGTCCCGCCCATAATGACCGCTGTTTTTCCTTTTAAACCAAAGTCCATTACGATACCCCTTTCATATATTCCTTAGGTTAATGCATTCACGCTGACCCAGCCCGGATCCGGCTTTCCGCCCATCGCAGCACGTGCTTCAGGTTTGGGAGGTCCGGCTATTCCCCATTGATCCATCAGATGTGGAACCCTCTTCCATACTCGAGTCACCCACTCTTCCTCATCTTCAATGGTTTCAAGATAACAGGTGTATTCCATGACAAATTTGGCAGGATCCTGGAAGTAACAGAAGATGTTATTTCCTGGTCCATGACGTCCCGGTCCCCAAAGCTCCTGATAGCCTGCTTTTCTGACGTTTGAAATCCCGCGCATGACTTCATCCACAGTGTCTACCTCATAGGCGATATGATTGACAGATGCATGCTGGTCCTGATTGAAGGCCAGCGAATGATGCTTTCTGTTGCAGCGAAGGAAAGACATTTGGTGTTCGCTCCAATCAGTAACCTTGAATCCTAATATATTTGTATAAAAATCTGTAATCATATCAAGGTCTGCCGTATTCATGACAACATGATTCAGCTTCACCGGATCAACATTTTTCTTATTCCAGATTGTCGTGTGCATTTCCACCCATGCTGAAAGCTCAATGCATCGATTTTCCGGATCAACAAATCGAAGTCCGTACCCTTTGCCTTCTTCATCTAAATAGCCGGGAGGCGAAATGACCGGTACACCTTTGGATGCAAGAATTTCAGCAGCACGATCAACTGCGTTCTTGTCAACCATTCCAAATGCTATGTGGTGCAGCCCCGCTTGTTCTCCCCGCTTAAGGTTTAAAATATGGTTTTCTGAACCGGCACCCCTAAAATAAACGGAGTTCTCATCTTCGGATACCTTATCCAACCCCCAAATCTTTTCATAAAACGCAGCCTGTTCCTCAAGTACTGGCGTAATCAGACTAATGTGCCGCAAGTGTGTAATTCCTAACATCCCTGCACCTCCAATTGATAGTTTTTTCCAAATCTACTAAGAATCTTTTAATAATTCACTGATAATGTGCTACATGATACCTGTCAGTTAAATCAGCCGGGATGACCCTGCGAATTTACTTGGCGAACCATCCCGATGAGGAAATCATTTTCTAGGACATTCTTTTAATCTATTACTTCCCGTTAATAATAGCTTCTCTTTCTTTAGCACGCTGAATGCGAAGCTCTTCAAGAGCGCTGCCCTTCGGATATGTCGGAAGATTTGGTTTTACTGCTCCAAGCATAACCAGCATTAACGCTTCTTCATCGCCATCGTTGTGAATGCCGCGATACACTCCTGGAGGAGAACTGATGCAGTCGCGCTCATTTAAACGAATTTCGTGCACTTCTTCTTTGCCTTCTTCCTGTATAAGAGCCTTTACACTCCCCTTGAGAATAAAGAATACTTCTTCTACATCATCATGCAGGTGAAGAGGACCTACACATCCAGCTGGCAATACCATTGTACTTAACGTAAAATGTTCAGCCGCAATAACATTTGAATCGTTATTTGCCGTTGCGCCGCGGCCAATATATCTCATTTGTGCTCTTTTATACTTTGGATCAATATCTTCCTGAAACTTTAGAACATTCCAGTCAAGTGTACGATCCTGAAGTCTTGCCACGTATTTTTTTTCAAAAGCTTGCACGTCAAATTTTTCTGCTGACATGAAAAACACTTCCTTTTTTTTTATTTTTGTTTTATATACAAAACAGTGTTTTACTTACACGATAATAATAAATCCCAATATTTTAGATGTCAATTAAAAATATTGAGAAAATTAAATTTATTAAACTATGTTTTAAATATAAAACCATCAAACAATTACTTTTCTGTTTGGCGTAAGCTGCTCAATTCGAAGCTCCGCAGCCTCTCTCTTAAGGGTAAATAAATAAGCAAGAAATCCAAGGCTTGCCGCAATGATCAGCATGACGATGGACGGTCCAAAATCCCCTCCGGAAAGGTCTCGCATCCAGCCCATAATGTAACTGGAAAAACCGCCAAGAATATTGGTGAATCCCATAAGGCCTGCAGCCCGGCCAGCTGTTTCAGGAGTAGAGAATTTAACGATGAATAAATTACTTAAGTGGAAAACCCCGCCTTGCGTTCCCATTGCAAGACCCATGCAGATGCCAGCAATGACTGGATGCGGCGCAAAAATAGCTGCTGTTAAGAAAATGGCAGTCAAGCTGAACAAAATAGTCGCCAGAATGCTCGGACGTCTTGTTTTGTCCGCCAAAAATCCGCAAGACAATACAAATCCAAGAGCAAACAGCCAAGATAAAGAGGTAATCCCAGTCATGGCTTCTCTAGAGAAATTTTTAGCTTCAACAAGATAGGTAGGCAGCCAAATGCTGATGCCAAAAAACAAGAAGGACGCCATTAGCATGCCAAACCAAACAATCCAATAACGGTAGTCCAGAGCAAAGCTTTTCTTGGATTGTTCAATACCATCAGACTGTCGAATATAGGCAAGCTCTTCTTTATCAATCGCAAAATGTTCTTCAGGGGTATCACGTGTAAGGAAAATAAACATTGGAATAACAATAAACAGATTAAAACCAGCCAAAAAGAAAAATGCTGCTTCCCAATGGAAAGTGGCAAGAACCAAAGTTAAAATGACTGCACCGCAAGCAGGTCCGAAATAGTTTCCTGCAAGCCAGGTAGATTGCGCTCGCCCAAGTTCCCGCTGATTAAACCAATTCGAAATGAACTTTCCGCATACCGGAATCATCATCCCTTCACCAAAGCCAAGAACAACCCTGCTCACGAGGAACATTTCATACGAAGTGGCCAGGCCGCCAGCAATCATTGTGGCCGTCCAAACTAATAATCCAAAAATAGCCGTTTTACGGGGACCTGCTTTATCAATAACAAAACCCCAGAAAAGGTTAGAAACCGCGTAGGAAATCGTAAATATGAAAGTAATTAATCCTATTTTTGCATTCCTATCAGGTCCTGTTAACCCAAGATCCTCCAAAAAACCTGGATCTGTTTGAATAACCGAAATGCCTAATTTATCGACTTGTCCAAAAAACCAGAAAAAGAAAATAGGCACAGCAATGTACAGCCATCTTTTATTTCCTTTCAGCATGTTAAAGCCCCTTTCACATAATTCATTTTTGTAACCGCTTCCAATAATTCCGAGTTTAAACCTATTATACTTTAACCTTAATAGTTGTTTAGGTGGTATTTTCTGCCCTCCTTATACCAGAATATGTTTTATATACAAAACAATGTTTACCACTTATTAATAGTGTAAATTTTTTTGAAAATTGAGTCAACAGTATTTTATAAATTCGTTTTAATTATTAAATAATGTTTTATATATAAAACGAATATAAAAAGCCTGCAGCATTTGCAGGCTTTTTAAGTTCTAATTTTTAGGCTGATAGCCCATAAAACCGGATAATTTTTTGGAAATCTCGAGGACTTTGGGCAAAGCCACTTTCTCAATAAACTCATCATGGAAAGTGGTTTCTGTAGCAACGACGTTGATCGCAGCCATAATGCTCCCGCTTTTATCAAATATAGGCGCAGCTACTGACTGGATGCCATATTGAAGCTCTCCCCTTGTAATCGAGAATCCATTTTTTCTAATGGTTTCAATTTCATTTTGAAAGTCGGCCATGGATGTTTTCGTTCGATCCGTATATGGTTTTAATTGAGATCCATAAAACAATTGATTCAATTTATCCAGCGGCTGATAGGCAAGAAGCAGCTTCCCGTTCGCTGTGGCATGGGCAGGAAGCCGCAGTCCGATATTGACATTTATAGCAGACACGCCTCTTACCGGTGCACTTCCTACATAGACCACTTCATTCCCATCCAGGATGGATAAATGGCAGGAAGCACCCGTTTCATCTCTTAACGTTTCCAAATAAGGCTGGGCAATTTCCGGAAGTTTTAGGGTACTTAAGTATGAAAAGCCCAGTTCTAAAACCTTCGGAGTTAAACTATATCTCTTAGAATTTTCATCTTGATCAAGATATCCGAGAGATTGCAGTGTATACAATAATCGATATGGAACTGTTCGGCTAACATTCAGTTCTTTTGAGATTTCAACCAATGATAGAGTAGGACGATCTTCATTAAAAAGCTTTAATATTTCCAAGCCCCGGACCAAAGCATTGGCATTATACCGTTCTTTCACCTCTTTAGCCATCTAAATCACCCCCCTGCTTTCTTTTTTACTAACATATTAACAAAACGGAGATCCAATATGAAATATTCAAAAACATTACTTTTCTACTAGCTTTTCTTTTTGGTAGGCCCCCTGTAAAAAATTCAAGACAAGGGCATTAAAATACTTTGGATCCTCCTGATAGCATAGGTGTCCTGTTTTTGGTATGGTTTTCAAAATAGAATTAGGGATATACTGATGAAAAATTTCCGATTCGCTGACAGGTGTCACTTTATCCATAACTCCGCAAATAATGAGAACTGGAGCAGAAATGGAAGGTAAAATGTCCATTTGATTTAAATTGGACAGCGAATAGGCTACAGAACGATAGCCCATCGGCCTTACCTGAGACATAATATTTTCTGCTTCCTTCTTTACCTCCGGATCCGGATTTGGGGCCAGCAGTTCTTTTACCCTTAATTCTGCCAACTCCTTTGGATCCAGTGTATTTATATTATGTAGCCGGTTCTGCAGCTTTTTTTCGTTTACTTCTTTACTTTGCCCTGCGGCACCGCGAGTGGCATCTGCAATGATCAGCCGGTCCACCATTTCCGGAAAGCGGCTGCAGAAATCAAGAGCAATTGCTGAACCCATTGAATGACCTAAAAGATTAACAGATTTATATTGCAAACCGTCAATAAACCCCTTCAGAACATCAGCAAATTGGCTAAACTGTGTAAATTCTACTTTAGGATCAGAGCTCTCTCCATATCCGGGCGCATCCCATGCAATAACAGTAAAATCATTACTCAAGTCTTCCAGCTGCCTTTTCCATGATTGCGAATTATTCCCCAACCCATGCAGAATAACAAGAGGCTCTCCATTCCCCTTAACATCATAATGAATATTCAAACCTTTTACATCTACAAATGGCATCTTATAACCTCCACACATGTTTGTTTTGTAAGTAAAACACCGTTTCGGTTATCCTTATCATAAATCATATTGAGAAATAGTCAACTGAATGTTCAAAAAATAACACTTGGATGCGAAATACGATTTTTTACATTCTACCCTATCTTGAAAAGTAAATAATATCATATATTTCAGATCTCATACCCTCTGCAATTTCCGAATAATCTAGCTTAAAAAAATTTTATCTGCATTATGATTTCATTTATAACCATTATAAAAACTTTTTATTTATGTTATAAATCGTTTTATCCCTATTATAAAAAAATTTATCTGCATTATAAATTTTCACCCGCAAAAAAGCTTGCCCTAAAGAGGACAAGCCAGGTATTTTAAGAAAAAACTTCTATTCGCATTTTCTGAATATATTTGTGCGTTTTTTCAATAATTATCTCTTTATCATAATCCATTGAAGCAACATGGTAGGAGTTGTATAGCGGTACAACTTCCTTCTGATCAGACCCAATATGCTCTGCAATGTAATCAGTGCATTCGGCAGGAACTACATGATCCTCTATGGACTTAAAGCAAAGAACCGGATTTTTAATAGCTGGCAAAATGGCAGGGGTTTTCTCCATTACCTCCTGCAGTTCATGGATCGAGCGAATGGAAACTTTCCCATATGTTACTTCCTCAACCCCTGCACATTTAATATCAGGTGTCCCCTCAGTTAAATACCGTGGACTTGTTTTCCCAATGAGGTAATCATAGGAAGGTACCCTTAAGGCAGCATTTATTAAAACCAGCCCTTTAATTTCAGGATATTTATTTGCCAGCCAAAGTGCCAGCGCACCGCCCATAGATTGTCCCACTACATAAACAGCTGAGCACTGTTCTTTTAAGAATAGATAACCCTTTTCCATTTCGGCAAACCAGTCCTGATGGGTCGTCTTTTCCATATCTTTATAATGTGTGCCATGGCCTTTAAGCCTTGGGGCAAAAACCGAATACCCAAGCTTTGCAAATGCTTCTCCTAAAAAACGGACACTCTGGGGAGTCCCAAGAAAGCCATGTGTGAGTAAGAGACCGACCTCATTGCCTTCCAAATAAAATGATTCCGCACCGTCCATAACAGGGTAAAATTCTCTCATCACACTGTTCCTCCCTCAAAAGTTGTTATTCACATTATATTACCTACTATTCCGACCTGTCAACTCGTATTTATATCTAAAATTGTACCGCCAATCACTATTTTGGCGGTACAAAAAGTCCAATACTGTTTTTGCAAATTCACCAACTAAAAGGTTACTGACCTTGTGCTCCATTAGAGGTAACTCTTCGTACATGATCCTCTTCAAAGTTGTGTTTTCTGGCAGCATCAACTTTGTCGTTTAATAATTTCTTCTGATCCACTTGACCTGATGGCGTATTATTTTTCTTTGACACGTAAAAACCCCTTTATCGTTATTTTATTACCCACTTATTTTGATTTATTTTGTTTAAAATAAACATAAATTTATTAAAAAACCTGCCCCAAACAGGACAGGTTTTCAAGTCGCCTTCACTCCCTTAATAAAAGATCCCTTATAATCCCTCGGCAAAACCAGCAAACTAACCAGCGGCCCAAGAGCCAGGACAGCAAATCCCACTCCCCATCCGATCGTCTCATTCGGCATGATGCTCAGAATGAAACCAAACACACCTGGAGAGAGAATGGTAATGCTATAGCCAATGACCTGCTGCATTCCTAAGGCGAGACCAATTGTATTGGCAGTACTTAGTTCACTGATTGCTACAGAATAAATCGGGGAATCCCCGACCACTGTGATTCCATATAAAACGCCGATCAAAATAACAACAGTAAATGGAATAGACGAGATCCATCCAAACAGGAGAGAACAAAACAGGCCAATCAGCAGCAACGGCTTCAAAGCTCTTACTCTGCCAATCCTGTCGGACAGTTCTCCCCCCATCCAAGTTCCGAGAGCCCCAATCACAATAAAGAGACCCGCCCATAGATTGCCGATTTGCTGAGCGTTACCTGGAGAATAGCCATGGATCATGGCAGTGTAAACCATGAACGGCCCTACCCAGCCCCAGAAGGCGTACAGCTCCCACATATGACCTGCATAGGCAAGGTTCATGGCAACCAGTTTTTTGTTTGAGAACAGTGATTTAAAAAGAGCAAACGACATCATAGGCGGGTACTCGGGCATTTTTGGATTTACTCTATAAATAAGCATCATGAATCCAGCAATAAATGCTCCAATGGAAGTAATGACCACTACGCCTCTCCAGCCGAAAAAGGAAATCAAAGGAGCAGAAAACAGCAATGCACTGCCCGAACCAACAACTAGTGCACCCACGTAAATCCCGAACGTCTTCCCTCTTGTTTCCGGCGGATAAATTCCCGAAAGATATTTAAGCCCGGGGACATATATGCCGCCCAAACCAATCCCGGCAATGATTCTTAAGGCTAACCCGCTCCAAAATCCTTCAGCAGCAACCCCAAAAAGCAGTCCGCTGACTCCAGCTATTAATGATGCAGAAATAAAAATATATCTCGGATTGACACGGTCAGACAGGTAACCAAACAAGAAAACAGAAATCACATAACCAAACTGAAAGGAAGAGAGAATAATTCCGGCTTCACCGGATGTGAGTCCCCATTCTTTCTTGACGATTGGCAGGATTGCTGAATAATTAAACCAGATTAACATCGTTAAAAACTGTGCAAATGAAACGAGTAACAATGGGAATAAAGAGATTTTTTTCATTTTGCCCCCTCATAATTTTAAACAGTTAATCTCATTCTATCTGTCCTTATTAACTGAACTGGCTGCCTTAACGACTAGAGCTGGATTGACTCAACTCGATAGAAAGGTATTATTCGTAAACCCTCCATTCAATCTTTCGATAATAAAATCGTCGTAAATTTCTTTAAGCTCTTTTTCTATTATTTTTCAATAAACATACCCCACCCAATTACATCTATTCATAAAATACAGATTCACTGATTTCCAAAAAGCCTTCGATTGTTTCTAAAACCTCTATAAGCTCTATCCAGGTTAGCCCAGTCCCAAGTTCATTTGCATGAGCAAGTTCATCTCGCAAGCGGCGGATTTCTTTCGCGATACTTCTTCCGGCAGTCTTGGAAGGGACCCTAAAAATCGTTCTTAACTTCTCATCCTCCACGAACACCAAATCAAGCTTATCGCTTATTTGCAGGCATTCTACCAGATTTAAATCCTCATTTCGATCAACTTTGTCCTTATAAAGCTCCACGGCTTTCTCCAATCTGCCCGGGCTTATATGCTTTTTCCAGCTTTGGTCAGGAAAGTGAATATTAATGATTTCACCAAGCTTCATTTCCAGAAGAGTAATATAGCCAAAAATGATCATTCTAACGGGTGCTTTCTGCAAATCGGAATAGGTAACGAGCTTCGTTACCATTGCTTTTTCCAGAATAAAAACCCGCCTGCTATCCTTTAAAATGTGAAGCAGATGAATGAGAGGGGTAGAGTCAGAAATCAAATCCTTTGCTGTAAAACTCTTCATATAATCCTTTACACGGCCAGCTGACAAGTGATCACGTTCAATATAGCCGGCAATCTCATCATCTTTTTTTACACCGAGTACATCAAAATGATTCCTTGCCATCTCCTCTTTAATCAAACGCGCATCATCTTCCTCATGGCAAAACTGGATTGATTCGGCAATGCTGGTTACCGTAATGTTCGTCTCAAATAAATCCTTAAGACTTTTGTATGAACTGAATTGAGAAGCTTGGAATAGGTTCTTCATCTTACCCCTGCCTTTTTAAAAGTTTGTCTGTTATGGGCTATATAACTTTAATTAACTGCTTCTTCAATAATTGAACTTCCTTCAGTAGAGTTTGCATCCTGCCATTGCCATTTCTCGTACAATCTTATCCTTCCATCTGGTAAAATTTCAGGTGCGGAAATGCATTTTCCGCCTCTTATTTCATTTTTGTTGTTCACGTGGTTGTATCTAAACTCAAGACACCCATCTTCTTTGACTATACCAATCAATATTCCTTGTATTATTTCGCCCCCGCTATAAGTTGCTGAAATAATATGTCCTTCTTGTTTATATGTAAAGAAAGTTTTTGAAGACACTTCTCCGTTAGCTGTATTTTCTATAGAGACAAATTTTCGGCCATTATAATTTATCATTTGGTTTCCTCTTCTCCTATAAATTTGTCTAAATTATATCATTTTCTTGTTAATATATTCTGCCCATTTTGTATATTCAAAAAATATATCCAGAACCTTTGATAGAAGACAAAATAAACCCATCTCTATTGTAAACTCTTTTTTTATTAAGTTGACATTTAATTATGTTAACCCTAAAATAAAAACAGTTAACCTACTATTATGAATGGGAGAGGTAATATGAAAGTTAAAGAGATTACATATGTAGCTTTATTTGCAGCTGTGATGGGAGCCCTTGGTTTGGTTCCGCCGATTATGCTATCATTTACACCTGTACCGATTACATTGCAAACACTGGGAGTACTTTTAGCCGGAGGCATTTTAGGCGCCAGACTCGGCGGGATCAGCATGGCCGTTTTCCTTTTGCTTGTGGCTGTTGGGGCTCCGTTATTATCAGGTGGCCGCGGCGGAATTGGTGTTTTCTTCGGTCCGAGTGCCGGCTATTTGATCGCCTATCCGCTAACTGCATACTGTGTAGGCTATTTGCTAATGCGCTTCCGTACGTTAAAATTGAAGAATGTATTGCTTGTTAACCTGACTGTTGGAATTTTCCTTATCTACGTTATCGGAATTCCTGTCCAAGCCTTCATGATGAATATTCCAGTGCTTGATGCTATAAAATTAAGCCTGGTCTATATTCCTGGTGATGTTTTAAAAGCGGCACTAGCGTCTTTCTTAGTGTATAGACTGCAAAAGCATCCGGTTATTAACAAGCAAATTTCAAAATCTCTGGAGACACTTTAAGGTGTCTCTTTTTCATAAGGAGAGGAAAAACCTTTGACAAACATCACATCTTCTATTAAAGAATTTGCCCAGCAATTCCCTGAAAAAACGGCAATCAACACGAAAGACCAAACACTCACCTATAAGAATTGGGATATACTAGTATCCAAAACTGCTAACTGGCTTCGCTCCTTTTCCTTTGCAAATAAAACAATCAGCTTTCTTATGCCAAATGGCATCCCGTTCTTGCAGTTATTCACTGGTGCTTCCATGGCTGGCTGGACAGCGGTACCTTTCGATACAAAATGGAAGGCTGCAGAACTGGACAAACGATTGGCGATTTCCTGCCCTTCCATAGTGGTAACAACAAAAGATCTTTACCACCATGTCGCACACCTGCACCCATTAGTTCTTATTTGGGAGGATTGCAGGGAGGAACTCAGCAAAAAAGATCCGGTTTTTCATATGGAGATGGATAATAACATTCCTTTTTATATGGGCTTTACTTCAGGAACCACGGGAAAACCAAAAGCGTTTATCCGCTCCCATAAATCCTGGGCTGCCAGCTTCCTTGTGAATCAGCATGATTTTGATATGGATGAAAACGAACACGTCCTGATTCCTGGATCCCTCATACACTCTCATTTTTTATATGGGGCAATCAGCACGCTTTGTACAGGCGGAACCGTTCACCTGCTGGAAAAATTCAGTGCACCACAGACACTATCACTGACTGAAGAGCGGGACATCACAACTCTTTATGTGGTTCCAACGATGATTGCTGCCATTTTAAAAGAAGATAGAGTAATAGAAAGGCCAATTAAAATTATTTCCTCCGGTGCAAAGTGGGATAAACATTCAAAGCAAGCCATCCGCAATATATTTTCTCATTTGACGATGATTGAATTTTACGGTGCAAGTGAACTCAGTTATGTAACGTATTTAACAGACGACCATAAAACGGATTCAGTCGGCAAGCCTTGCCACGGAGTCGAAATCGAAATAAGAGGTTCCCGCAGCGAAAAGCTGGAAGCCAATGCTATTGGCAAAATATTTGTAAGGAGTGACCTGATTTTCGATGGGTACCTCCATCCGGAAACAAAGAAGATCCAAACCATAAAGGATGAAGATGGCTGGGCAACGGTTCATGATATGGGTTATGTGGATGATGAAGGCTATTTAAATATAAGCGGCCGGGAAAAAAATATGATCTTATACGGAGCCATTAATATTTTCCCAGAGGAAATAGAAAAAGTGCTTTCACTAAACCCGGCAGTAGAAGAAGTCGCAGTCATTGGATTGCACGACCCCTATTGGGGACAAATTGCAGCAGCTGTCGTTAAAGGAAAAGCATCCATACTCGATTTAAAACGCCTTTGTAAAAAGCATTTGGCAGCCTATAAAGTGCCGCGAAAATGGTTCTTTCTTGATGAAATGCCCTATACCACGAGCGGAAAGATTGCGCGTGCCCAGCTTAAGGATTCCATTGAAAGCAAGGTGACCAGCCATTAAGAGAGCTGTAATTGTGAACGCAAAAAGAACCCCGATTGGAAAAGTCAACGGAATGCTCAAGACAAATGAACCGCATGACCTGGCTGCCCCTCTTCTAAAACATTTGGCACAAGGAGTAGAAGAAAAGATTAATGACGTCATTTTAGGAAATGTGGTTGGCCCGGGGGGAAATATAGCCCGATTATCCGCATTGGAAGCAGAACTGCCGCTCTCCGTTCCGGGCCTAACGCTGGATCGCCAATGCAGTGCTGGGCTGGAAGCCATTCGAATGGCCTGCTATTACATACAGGGAGGCGCCGGCACGTGCTACATCGCTGGCGGAACAGAAAGCACAAGCACCTCCCCATATCCTTCAAGAGCCCGCTTCTCACCGGACAAAATCGGAGATCCCGAAATGGGGCTGGCTGCAGAATACGTGGCAGAAAAATATGGAGTATCCAGAGAATCGCAGGATGAGTATGCCAGCTTGAGCTATGAACGGAGCTGGAATGCTTACGAACAGGGGCTGCTGGAGAGAGAGATTATCACGATTGAGAATAACAGAGTGGATGAGGAGTTTTTTAAAAGAAGAAAAATGGAAGCCCTTTTAAAGCGTGCAAAGCCCATTTTCAAGCAAGCCGGTACCGTTACGGCCGCCAATAGCTGCGGAATCCATGATGGTGCATCTGCCGTACTCGTCATGGAGGAAGAAGCTGCACGAAACCATGGATTAAAACCTATTTTACGGTTTGCAGATAGTGAAGTTGCAGGTGTACATCCCCATTACCCGGGATTTGCCCCTGTTCCCGCTATACAGGCTATCTTAGAAAGAAATTACTTAACCATCGAAGATATTGATTTAATAGAAATCAACGAAGCCTTCTCATCAAAAATCGTTGCATGTGCTAATGAGCTTTCCATTCCATATGAAAAACTAAATATAAATGGCGGTGCTTTAACAATTGGCCACCCTTATGGCGCATCAGGTGCCATTATGGTTACTAGATTATTCTATGAGGTTCAAAGAAGAAAGTCAGCCAAATATGTACTTGCTGCAATCGGCAGCGGGGGCGGAGTTGGTGTTGCTGTGCTGTTTGAAGTGGCAGCTTAAAAATAAGTGTCCCTGCATTTATCAAGAAACCGCATTAGCCTAAAACCTGGAATAAGAGCTTAAATTTTTAATAGTTTAAGGTTCTTATTCCAGATTTTTTATTGTAAAAGCTCTGTTTCTTTTTAAAGATACGCTGTTTAAATCCTCCTTTTCAGTGGATAATCAACGCGTGATATGACAAAATAGCACAATATTATCACCTGCTAGCACTTAGATATTTGACAGATATCACCTAACATCAACAAGATATCACTTCTTCTTGCTTTATCCCACAAACTTAATAATGCGTCATTCGCTAGATTTAAACATATACTATTTTTCAAACCCCGCTTCATCAGGTGCGGCAAAACTCCACTTATGGTTCCCTTTAACATTCCGCTACCAGTTAAATGATTCATTCTTCCACTCAGTCCCGTTACTGGACCAAAAAAAAGCGGCTCTTCTTTTGGAAGAACCGCACCTTTCTCCTGTTTTGCAGCAAAGTAAACTGCTCTTAATTAGCTATAAAGGAATTTATGCACCTCTTTATTCTGTGCTCTGTACTTTGAAAATTAATCAGGCTCCAGGAATTAATGTTCCGGATAAGGGATGCCTGAGAAAATCATGAGGGAAAATGTTAGAATGTCTTTTTCTTTTACTTATTTAATTTTCTCGCCATAAAAGATGTCTTTTGTTCATTTTACTCTTAATGTATATTTGATATTAAAATTCAATTCCCTTAACAGCTGGAATGCCCTCATCATAATAGTGTTTAATTGGCTTCATTTCGGTTACAAGATCAGCTAATTCAATGATTTCCTTCTTTGCGGAGCGTCCAGTTATCACAATATACGTATCTTTCCGATATTTTTGTATAAAATCAATAACCTCTTGCAAAGGGAGAACATCCTCCGTTGGAAACCTGTCAATAGCAAGCGCATTGTTTAATTCATCAAGAATTAAAACATCATAGACTTCCTGCTCCAGCTTCTCCTTAACGAATCCCCATGCGCTTCTTAAAGCTTTCCGATGCTCCTCTGGTGTTTTAGTCCATGTGAAACCAATACCTGTCTGGTACATTTCAATCCCTAACTTATCAAATATCATTTTTTCTCCATAAGTTCTTTGGGGAGATTTAATGAATTGAACGACTAGCGCTTTCATCCCTCTTCCTGTTGCACGGATTGCTACTCCCAGTGCCGCTGTAGTCTTCCCTTTTCCATCACCCGTATAAACCAGCACTAGTCCCTTTGAATGACTCATCCAACATTCCTCCCTCTTAAGATAGCCAACTTGTTTTTTCTGAGTAGGAGGTACGCTTTTTTTCCTTAATTTTTCCGGCGTCCTCTTCAGCTGGATATCCTATAAACACGCTGCCTATAACCTTTTTACTATCAGGCAAGGATAAAAACTGCCTTAATCGATTATCACGGACTAATCCAACTCCCCGGGTTCTCCATACAAACCCCAATCCTAACTCCTCCGCTGCCAGCCACATTGAATGAATGGCACAGCAAGTAGCATACTCGTTATCGGCAGAAGCTTCTTCATCTCCGATTACCATATCTGCTGTTACGGCAATAATGACAGGCGTGTTTTTAACAACCCTTACCGAGCTTTCTATTAAGTTAGGCTTAGTCGGAAACCTTTCTTTCAAATAATCCAGTGCAAGCTCCTCAAATTGGAGCTTTTTTTCACCTTGAATTACATAAAAGCCCCATGGCTCTCTCATACGGTCGTTTGGAGCAAGAGTTGCAGCATGCAGTAAATACTCAATTTTTTCTCGTTCAATATTTGAAGATTGATAATTTCTGATAGCTCTTCTGCTTTGTAGAATATCTATTACAGACATCAGGAACACTCCTTTCCGGCAATTAATAAATCAGCTCTTTATTTACATTTATGTAAGAATTTCTTTAGCTTCTCCCTTGTACCACTTGATCTTTTCCCGTAATTTAACAACCTCTCCTACTAAAATAATGGCAGGATGTTCAATACCGGATTCCCTTACAGCATCTTCTATGGTGGCAAGATTGCCTGTCACTGTTTTTTGGCGTTCAGTCGTGCCCCACTGAATCACCGCAACTGGAGTAGTGGAACGCTTGCCATGACGCATCAGCTCTTTCGTAATATGCGGCAAATTGCCAACTCCCATGTAAAAAGCAATGGTATCACTGCCTTGGGCTAAAGCCGGCCAGTTAATCCCATCCATCTCTTTTTCCTTTCTCCCATGGCCCGTTACAATCGTAAAGGAAGTAGCATGGTCCCTATGTGTGACAGGAATTCCAGCATACGCTGGTGCTGCAATGCCTGATGTGACACCAGGAACAATTTCAAAAGGAATATTATTCTCAGCCAGCACTTCAGCTTCTTCCCCAGCACGGCCAAAAACGCATGGGTCTCCCCCTTTTAAACGAGTGACCGTTTTGCCTTGAAGTGCTTTCTCTACTAATATTTGATGAATTTCCTCCTGGATTAACGCATGCCTTCCTGGTGATTTTCCAACATATATTAGCTCTGCCCCGTCTTTCGCGTAATGCAGCAGATCCTGATTAATTAAACGGTCGTAAGCAATGACATCCGCCTTTTTGATGCACTCCATGCCGTATAAAGTGATGAGCTTAATATCCCCAGGTCCTGCTCCAACAAGATATACTATTCCTGCCTTCATTGTTATCCCCTTCCTGAAATGACAATCTCTTTTTCAAATCACTGCTTTTTCGTTTGATAAAGAGGTCATTTAGTAATCTCACTCTTTTGGAACTCTTTCATCTTTTCATTAATATATTCCAGGTTAACATGCTGTCTAACGTGATCTGCCACCTGATCAAAGGCTTTCTCTCGAACCTCGTTAAACGATATTCTTCCTGTAATGTCCTTCAGTCCTTTATGCCGGCGCACAGTATTAATGAAGTGCTCACGGAATAAATCATTATGGAAAATTCCATGAAAATACGTTCCTATTACTCTCCCATCCTCACTTACACAGCCATCAAAGCTGTCTTTCGTTCTGATGAAAGGTGTATAGGTCCCTTCATATTTGGATCGGCCCATATGAATTTCATATCCTGTAACCATCACAGGACTATCAGGCGAGCATAGGAGCCCTTCAGAAAGGGTGGTCTTTTTATCTTCTGTAATAGTCGTATGGATAGGCAGCAGCTGGAATCCGGCTTGAGTTGAAGTGGAGGACTCTATATGGAACGGATCATTGACTGAATGGCCCAGCATTTGAAGTCCTCCGCAGATGCCAAATACACGTGTATGACCCCGGTCGTGTAAAGAAATGATTCTATCCATTAAACCGGTCTTTTTTAAAAACTGAAGATCATCAATTGTATTTTTACTCCCTGGCAATATAACAACGTCAGGCTCTTTCAGCTGATCCGCATTCGAAACAAAGCGAATATGGCAATCAGGTTCGACCAGAAAAGGGTCAATATCTGTAAAGTTAGAGATTTTAGGATAGCGAATAACAGCTATATCCACCTCCTTTGTTTCATCCTGTTTATGGGTATACTGATCTAAAATGACAGAGTCCTCAGCATCTATATTTAAATTAGAAAGGTGAGGAATAACTCCTAATACAGGGATACCTGTATATTCTTCAAACCACGTTAACCCTGGTGTTAACAGTGAAATATCTCCATGAAACTTGTTTATGATCACTCCAATGATTCGTTTCTTTTCCTCCTCGGTCAAAAGCTGTAAAGTACCGACAAGACTTGCGAACACGCCTCCCTTTTCGATGTCGCCAACTAAAATAACAGGCGCATTGGCTATATTGGCCACACGCATGTTTACGAGCTCACGGTCATTTAAGTTCACTTCAGCAGGACTGCCCGCACCTTCAATCACAATTCTTTCAAATGAATTAGAAAGTGAAGATAGCGCGTCTTGTATTAAGCCCAATCCTTTTTCAAAAAAATCCCGCCGATATTCGCCCGCCTTCATGTTTTTATAGGGCTTCCCATGGACAACAATTTGTGATTCATTTTCCCTTGTAGGTTTAATCAAGATGGGATTCATATCGGTTGTTGCTAGCACACCCGCTGCCTCTGCCTGTACACCCTGGGCCCTCCCAATTTCCTTCCCATCAATTGTAATATAGGAATTCAGAGCCATATTTTGGGACTTAAAAGGGGCTGTAGAGTGCCCATCCTGCTTAAAGATCCTGCAAAAAGCAGTCACAAGAACACTTTTTCCTACATCGGAATTTGTGCCTTGTATCATAAGGGGAAGCGCCTTATACATAAACATTCTCCTTACATTTTGCGATCCAATTTTGAACAAGCTCTGGACAAGAAGCAAAATGAATATGTGTATAACCCGCAACCAGATTGTATTTCATAAATCCCTCTTTTTTCTGACCGCGCATACCTTTGCTGGAGTATGCATGGTTCTCCGTCTCGTTCGTTTCGAAAGTGGAATAATGGAACTCATGTCCTCTAGCCTGTATATTCTCAGCCAATAAGAAGTTACCGGGCTCACCGGTTACTTCTCGATAACCAAGAGCTGCCAGTTTGGGCTGCATCTTGACTTTTCCTGGTATGATCCCGACCATGCTGTACTCGTGCTGTTCAGTTGTTGTGATTGCTTCTGTTAAGTACATATATCCGCCGCATTCTGCAAGAGTTGGCAAACCGCTTTCAACAGCTTCCTTGATAGAGATTTTGACTTCCATGTTTACACTTAGCCGATGAGCATATTCTTCAGGGAAGCCTCCGCCGATATAAAGCCCATCCACATTAGGCGGCAGGTCCTCTCCTGCTAAGGGTGAAAAATAAACAAGTTCCGCTCCGGCAGCTTGTAACATTTCAAGATTTTCAGGATAATAAAAATTAAAGGCTGCATCTTTGGCTACAGCAATTCGAACTGATTTTTCGCTATTTTCCTTCTCAAATAGGGAAGCAGAATCTCCTTGTAAAACGTTAGCTTTTGAAAGCTTGATAATCTCGTCAATGTCTATTGTTTTTTCTGCCAGTTCGCCAAGCTGCTGAAAGAATGGCTGAAGCTCGCCCCGTTCTATGGACGGAATTAAGCCCAGATGTCTTTCAGGAATTTCAATATCAAGCTCCCGCTGTAAATACCCAATAACCGGGATGCTGCATTCCTGTTCAATTGCCGTTTTGACAATCCTGTAATGTCCCTCGCTTCCCACTTTGTTCGCGATAACCCCCACAATATTTGGACCCTCGGCAAGCATTTGAAAGCCCTTCACGATCGCTGCTGCACTTCTTGCCATGCTTGCACAATTCACAACTAAAATAACCGGACTTTCTGTTATCATGCTGATCTCAGCGGTACTGCCTGCATTTGTACGGGGGTTCTTTCCATCAAAAAAACCCATCACTCCTTCTATAATGGAGATATCAGCTCCCTTGCTGCCGCGAACATAAATATCCCTCACTGTTTCCTCACGCAGCATCCAGCTATCCAGATTGCGTGCAGGCCTTCCTGTTACCGCTGTATGATAACTTGGATCAATATAATCAGGTCCGCATTTAAAGCCTTGAACTTCTAACCCGCGAGATTTCAGCGCGCTCATCAGGCCAATGGTTAAGGTCGTTTTCCCAACCCCGCTGCCGGTCCCGGCAATTACCAATCTTCTGTCCATTATGTCCACCCCGGTTTCATCAAAATGCTGTTACACAAAAGGAATGACTGCAACAGAGATCGTCACATTCCCTGATTTCTTTTTTACAAGCTCTAATTCTTTTGCTCCGCTGTATAATAGAGCAGCAGGTTCGCTGACACCATATGATCCGGTAAACTTAAAAACGGTATCAGAAGGCTGCTGTATGGGAATGGTGTTCAATTCCTCAGGTGTAAAGCAATGAAAGTCCCAGCCAAATTTTTTAACAGCCTCCAAAAGGCCGTCTTCATCCTTTTTTAAATCAATCGTACAGATCGCTTTTACGCTTTTTATTGAGAAATTCAATTCAGTCAGGGTGTTTTCAATAACCGATTCAATTTCTGAGCTCTCTGTACCCCGATTGCATCCAATACCTAACACAATCACCTTCGGACGATACAGAACACCATTTTCAAGAATCATTTCCTCATACGGCTGCAAGTTCCGGTGAGTCACGATCAATGCCGCGCTGGGCTTTGCTTCCAGCGCATGTTTGATGCTGGGATAGGTTTTTATATTGTCCGGCAATGGCCTGTCATAAGTCCACCACCCCTTTTCACCGGATTCCTGAACGACAGCTACATGTTCTTCATTTACAACAGATGCACTGACCGGGGTCAGTTTGTCTGCTGATTCCCACACCCAGCCAAACCGTTTTCCAAACAGGTCGACTGGAATGGTCTTTTGAACGTCTGAAGCAGTCGTAATAACGGGTTTGGCCCCAATGAGCGCGGCAATTTCTCTAGTAAGCTCATTCGCCCCGCCCAAATGTCCGGAAAGCACACTAATGGCATGCTCTCCCTTATCATCAATCACAACAACACCAGGGTCGGTTTTTTTATCCTTAAGAAGCGGCGCAATCATTCTGACAACAGCACCGAGGGAAATGATTAAAATGATTCCTTTATAATTCTGAAAAAGGGAAGGCAATAGTAGACGAACACTGCCATCGAACATGTTAATTCCGGCATTCTCCTCATCCCCTTTTTCAAACTTGGACATATAATATACATCACCTGTTTGCAATGCGGAGTGAAGCTTTCGGGCAAGTTCCACACCATGCTTGGTAATCGCCACGATTGCATAGGGGCTGGCTGCATTAATTTCAGCGTTCTTTCCCTCTTCTAAAAGAAGTGTCATGACGTTACCCCTTTTCTAAACCCATGTGTAAATTCTTTATCGTAAAGTTTAGAGCGATAATTTTTTTCGTGAATTCTTTCATCAAGTGCCCATCCGGCTAAAATCATTGCCTGCTTGCGTACACCGTTCATCTTCATATCCTCGTCAAGATGCTCAAGGGTTGAACGCACGATTTTTTGGTCTGGCCACGTCGCTTTATATACGACGGCCACCGGGGTTTCAGGACTCCACCCTGCATCCAGAAATTCCTTCACCACTTTTTTTGTTAGAGTGGCACTTAAGAAAAGAGCGATCGTACAATGGTGCTTTGCTAAGTCCTTAAGCTTTTCTGCTTCAGGGACAGGGGTTCTTCCTTCTGCGCGGGTAAGGATGACAGTTTGAGTAAGATCCGGAATCGTTAATTCCGCCCCAAGTACAGCTGCCGATGCAAAGACCGAGCTGACGCCAGGAATGATTTCTGCCTCGATCCCTTTTTCTTTTAAAAGCACCATTTGCTCCAAAATAGCACCATAAACAGCTGGGTCGCCTGTATGAACACGAACAACTTTTTTCCCCAGTTTGACTCGGTCAGCCATTACTTCAACCATTTCTTCCAGATGCATCCCGGCCGTTTTTAATACTTCGGCATCCCCTCTTGCCTGCTGGATGAGTTCCTCACTGACGAGGGAGTCTGCATAAAGAACGACATCGGCTTCCTTTAACGTATTTAGTCCTCTTACTGTAATTAAATCAGGGGCACCTGGTCCCGCTCCGATGATTTTAACCTTCATTATTTTCTCACCACCATTAGTGTTAAATATTCTAATTCCGCCCGGTCCAGCTCACGGACATCCCAAATGATTTCTTCCTTTGATGTAACCTTCGTCACGACAGAAGCCTTATGTAATAAATCAAGATCACGAAGAACCTCTAGCATCAAATCAATTACTTTAGCTACTTTAATAAAAATCACACAATCATTTTCCACTAATACTTTTTTCATTGCGTCATAGTCTTCCCGTGCAGGAACAATTGCCACATGGTCGTCGCCTTCCGCAAGAGGCAGGCCAAGTCTGGAAGCTGCCCCATTTATAGAAGAAATGCCTGGCACTGTCTGAATCTCCACCTCAGGATGCCGCTCCTTCATCAGCTTCATCATATGGATAAATGTACTGTATAAAAGAGGGTCCCCTTCTGTAACAAAAGCGACATTCTTTCCTTCCCGAAGTTTCTCCCACACTGCTTCTACCGTATTGGTCCATTCTCTTTCTAAAATTGCGGGATCTTTTGTCATTGGGAATACCAATCCAAGCATTTCTTTTTCACCTGGGTTTACATATACATCGATAATTTGATGGGCATAGCTTTTGCTTCCTTTACGCTTTTTCGGGTAGGCAATAACAGGAGATTCCTTTAGTGTGCGGAAGGCTTTAACAGTGATGAGCTCGGGATCACCGGGCCCTACACCTAGCCCATATAAAGTACCAGTCATTCGTTTTCTTCCTTTCTTTTTGCCGTAATGATGTAAATAGGATTTAATGCATCAAATCTTGTTAACTTCAAGATTGGCTTACTTCTTGATATTTGCGCCAGTGTAATAGATACATCAAAGCCTCTGGCTTTAAAAGCCTCAGCCCCCTTGGATAGAGATTCAATGGTAACTGCATTTAAAACAATTCTTCCTTCTGGCTTCAGCCGGCTGCAGCAAACATCGAGAATTTCATCCATACCGCCTGCTGTGCCGCCAATAAATACCGAATCTGGATCTGAAAAGTCCTCCAGCCCATCTGGAGCAAGGCCATGCCGGACAACAAAATCCGTTCTGAATTTTTTCATATTTTCATAGCAGTTTGCTAAATCATGTTCATTTTTTTCAATGGCATAGACAGCCCCCTCACGGGCAATTCTTGCTGCTTCAATGGCCATGGAACCCGTACAGGTCCCAATATCCCAAACGATGCTGTCTTTTTTTAAGTTCATTTCACATAAACTCAGCACACGAACCTCTTTTTTAGTAATGAGTCCCTTATCTGGCTTTCGCTGTGAAAATTGATCATCCGCTATACCCATTGCCCATTCTGGTGAAGGCTTTACCCTCTTTAAAATGACAACATTAAGCGGCGAAAAGTCGATTTCCTCCATTTCCTGAAGCTCGTACCAGCCGCTGCGTTCGTTTATTCCGCCTAAATTTTCTGCAACGAACGCTTTATACTCGTTCATTTGAAACGAGCGCAAATATTGAGCAATACGCGGAGGGCTATTTTTTTCATCTGTTAATATCGCTATTAAAGCCCTGCCATCAATCCGCTGTGCAAGCCCTGTCATGCTCCTGCCATGGACACTTGTAAAATATGCATTTTGCCAGCTTTCCTTCATTCTTGCAAAGGCAAGCTGGATGGAGCTTAAATAAGGATAGATTTCAACCTGCATTTTTTTGGATAAGTAGCTCCCGATCCCGTAAAAAAGCGGATCTCCCGAAGCTAATACAACCACACGCCTAATTTCGTTTTGAAGCCTTTCTGCCAGGGAGCTTAGACTGCCCTTAATAGCGATTTTCTCGCCAATATAATCCGGAAAGAAGCTCAGCTGGCGTTCCCCTCCTATTAATACTTCACTTTCATCTATCCATTTTTTATATAAAGGAAGAAGACTTGCTTGCCCCTCGTCACCAATTCCAATGATCTTTATATTCTTCGCCATCTCTTACCGCCTTTCCCAGCAGCATTCCTTTCATGGTGTATATGCTTGTCTCCATTGAAATGCCGCCTTTAACTTCCTTTAATCCTTCTATGCAGCATGAATCACAAAGGCTATTAAAAAATTCTTCAAAGCCGTACGCATGCATAAGCTCTCCTGCTTGTGACGCTGTGTTTGACCCGCGAACCTGTTCGATTATTTCAAGGTTGGCCCCGGCACTCTCAGCCAGATCAGCTAAAAACCCAAAGTCCACGGGTGCGCTCTTGGAATGCACCATCATCACACCTTGAGCTATTTTGGAAAACTTCCCCATCATCCCCACCATAGATACCCGTTTAATACCTGCCCGCTTACATTGCTTCAATGTAAAGCCAACAAAGTCTCCCATTTCAATGAATGCATCTTCCGGGAGGGATGGATATTGTTTCATGGCAAATTTTTCACTTCTGCCGCCGGTTGTAATCACTACATGATGACAGCCATTTACCTTGGCCACGTTAATGGCTGAGACGATGCTTGCCTTATAAGCAGAGGTGGAAAACGGAATAACCGTTCCCCTAGTCCCCAGAATGGAGATGCCTCCTATTATCCCAAGCCTGCCATTCAGCGTTTTTTTGGCTATTTCCTCTCCTTCTGGAACAGAAATAATAATGCTGATTCCTCTTGAAACCTGAAATTCATCAAGCACCTCTTGTGCGGATTCCAAAATCATTTTTCGCGGGACAGGATTGATAGCCGCTTCCCCAACAGGCACAGGGAGACCCTCTTTTGTCACACGGCCTACGCCAATCCCGCCATCCAGCGTAATCCCGGGAGTATCAGACCAGGACACCTTCGACTGTATGAATGCCTTATGGGTTGCATCCGGATCATCTCCAGCATCTTTAATTGTCCCGGTTATGACTGAATCACTTTTAATTAGACATTCTTCCATTTGAAAAGTAACATATTTCCCAATCGGCAGATGGATGGTCGCTTCAAGCTGCTCTTCCTGTGTAATTAAGGCAGTTAAAGCAGCCTTTGTTGCAGCTGTTGCGCAAGCGCCTGTTGTGTAGCCTTGCCGTAATGGCTTTTCTGGTTTTGCTTCCATTTCTTACTCCTGTTCAGCTAAGAGGGTAATCGCATTTAAAGCGGCAACAGTCACCGTGCTTCCGCCTTTTCTGCCGATATTTGTAATAAAAGGAATATCCAGTTTGGCCAGTTCTTCTTTTGATTCAGGCGCTGAGACGAACCCGACAGGAAGGCCGATGACAAGGCCTGGTCTTGCTTCGCCTTCTTTAATTAGTCGAATGAGTTCTAACAAAGCTGTTGGAGCATTTCCAATTGCGAAAATGCCGCCGTCTGCTTCTTTAATGGCTTTTCTCATGGAAATAATGGCTCTTGTTGTATTTAAACGCTTTGCTTCCTCCATTACATCAGGGTCAGAAATATACACTCTTACATCTCCGCCATACTTCTCAATCCGCTGTTTGCTTACCCCCGATTGAATCATTTGCACATCTGCCACTACCGGCTTTCCGCTGCGAACGGCCTCTATGCCTGAACGGATCGCATCACGGTGAAAAATCATGCTTTTTCCCAGTTCGAAATCAGCTGAAGCATGGATCACACGGCGGACAACCGGATATTGATCCTCAGTGAATGAATGCTCCCCAATCTCCTCATCGATCATTTCAAAGCTTTTTACTTCAATCATTTGGGGCTGAACGGTTATGGGTTTGAATGCTGTTTTAAAATCCATTATTGTACCTCCTCAGGGTTCTTATCTTCATTTCTTTAAATATTTAATTGATAAACTCACATGCTCGTATCCTATTAGCATTTTGTAAATGTTAGAATGTTGAAATGACGCGAAGTGACCGATATATCGGAAAAGTGACCGATAAAAATTGAATTTGACCGATATATTAGAAATATGGCCGATAAAATTAAATTCTGACCGATAAAGTGAGCAAATTAACCGATATATCTAAATCAGACAAAATATAAAGGGCGATCAAGCAAGGAAAATCGGTCAAATCCCGGTTGCCAAAAGATAGTATGTTCATTTTTAACTTTAGATGGCCATCTGCAGCTGTTTATTTACGGAAAATCAACCCGCTCGCTTCTTTTCCCGGCATTGTTCACCCTCAAAGCATTTATTACTTCTTGAAAGCTGGAGAACTTTGTTCCATATTCAATCGATGGCCGTTTTATGATAATCGTATCGATACCAAGCTTTTTTGCAGCTTCTATTTTTTCTTCTACGGACCCGGCTTTCCCGCTTTCTTTTGTTATCATTAGAGTGACACCGTATTGTTTGTAAAGCGCTTCATCAAATTCCTTTGAGAAAGGGCCCTGAATAGCAATAATATTCTTCTGTGGGAACCCCAGCTCCTCACATTTTTCCATGTTATCCTTTCGGGGCAGCATTCTGGCAAGAACACGTATATCCGGTAAATGCAGCAATTTTTTTGAAAAGATTTGCAGTGTTTTGCTGCCTGTCGTTAGCATGATTACACCCTTATGTTCTGCAGCCAAGTCTGCAGCTGCTTCATAACTGTCAACCATTGTCAGCCCTGAGCTCTCAAAAGTTTGGGATTCCCGCTCATAGCGAACATAAGGAACCCCAGCTTGCCTGGCGGCTTCGATTGCATTTTTGCTTGCTTCCTCTGCAAACGGGTGACTCGCATCCACAACAGCTTGTACATGATGCAGGATGATTAGCTCAGCGAATTCTTTGCTCGTTAGACGGCCTGTACGGACTTGCAGCCCCTGCCGTTTTAATTCAGCTGCAGCATTATCGGTTACGACTGTGGTAAGGACGTCATATCCATCCTTCATCATTTCAATTGCTAATTCCCTCGCATCGCTGGTGCCGGCCAAACATAGAATCATGCTTTTATTACCCCTTCTTTTTCGGACTTGACGTGATGACCATGATGATCATGCGAATGATGGTGATCATGATGATGGCCATGTTCATGATCATGATGGTGGTGATGATCAATATGCTCCATGGCAGCTAATCGATATTGGCATGTATCACAATTCATTTTCACTTCGCCTTCCAGCGCCTCATTGATGCGGTCTTCAATGATTGTTTTTAATCGATCATGAAAACCGAAATAACCGGCAAGTTTAAATTCATGTTCGGGATAGAGAATCCGGAATTCCTCGATCAACACTTCCAATCGCTTGATCAAGATTCCCGTAAACAGGAAGTAGGGAAGAATAATCATTTTTTTGGCCCCAAGCTTTATGCATCGCTCTGCTCCTTGCTTAATGAGAGGATCCGTGACTCCCATAAAGGCTGGCTCTACCAATGGATAATTGACTTTTTCATAGAATAGCCGTGCAATTTTATAAAGCTCACTATTGGCATCCGGGTCACTTCCCCCTCGCCCTAAAAATAGGACAGCTGTATCTCTATTTTCTCCATGAACATCTTCTCCAAGCTCTTCCAAACGTGACTTGCAAATCTCCAATGCCTCTTCATGAACCCCGATTGGCCTGCCATAGGTAAATTGAACAGCGGGGTACTTCTCTTTTGCCTCATCAATGGAGGCAGGAATATGTATCTTAGAATGACCAGCAGGCAAGAGCATGATGGGAATGACCATAACATGGCTGGCTCCCTTTATTACACATGTTTCAATTCCCTGGCTGATCGTCGGCATTTCAAACTCCAAAAAACATGTCTCAATTAACAAAGATTGATCGAGGCGGGGCTTTAACTGATCAATAAACTGTCTAACCTGTTCATTTCCTTCCGGATCTCGGCTTCCATGTCCAACTAGTAAAATAGCTTTCATTTATTCGTCCTCCTAATTCTTATTCTCCGCATGGTGCTGGCTCCAGCTCAATGACCGGGGTGATGTCTTTATGCTTAAAGCCCTGGACCTGTTGAACACGCTTGAAATATTTATAAAACCGCTCGTTCGGATGGCCTTTTTCTTCATATTCTTTTACGATGCTCTCAATCATATCGACTAGCCTATCCGGGTGAATTCCCTCAGCAACAGGCTGCCCGGGATGTGCAGTCCGGCCGACTGTCTTCCCTCCTAAAAACAAATCAAATTTTCCTTTACGGAATACAATTCCGATATCCTCGTTCACTGCTCCATAGCATGCCATCCCACAGCCATTGAACCCAAGCTTCATTTCTTTCGGCAGACCTATACCGCCAAGCCTTCTTTGAATTTCCTCTGCATGCGGGATGGAGTCCTTTTTTTCCCCATCGCAAAAATCGCATGCCTTAATTTGAAACACATCACCAATAGGAGATAATAAAAATCCTGCATCAGCCAGCTTGTTCGTAATCATATCCGGGTCGGATGTTGGAATTTTTAATAAAATCTGATGATGCGGTGTGTATTCCATTGTTCCGTTTTCACCTGCTGCTTCTGCTAAAACAAGAAGCTGCTTTGGAGTAAATTTTTTATTGGCAACTCCTGGGCTAACAGCCAGCTCAAAAATGGACTCAACTGCCTGCTGTTCTATAGATGGATAATCGATGGAAAGGTTGTCCTTATTTTCTTCCCCATCCAGTTTTTGAAGAGCTTCCATTGCCAAAGCTAAGGGTGTGCTGTCTGCAGCAGCTGAGTCTGACGGATTCTGGTTTTCCTTTTTCCCTTCATGGAGAGCCCACGGTTCATTCTCAGGCCGCAAGCGTTCGTGCGGACGTAAGCGCTGTTCCTCCGTGTTAAGGGTGTACTTTCGCTGATAGCCTCTTGGCGTAATCATTTTATTGTCATAAAAGAAGGTGGAACTGTTTCCGATCACAACCGTAGTCAGCATTCCGATATCAAAATCAAGCATATGCTGCAAAGTCGTCATGACGACATGCTGACTATCCCTGTATGCACTTTTCACAAGACCGACAGGAGTATCAGGAGAACGATATTTTAATAGAATCTGTTGAGCTTCCACAATTTGCCTGGTTCTTTTGCCGCTCTTCGGGTTATAGAGCGCAATGACAAAATCACCAAATCCGGCAGCTTCAATTCTCTTTTTAATGATCTCCCAAGGTGTTAAATGATCACTCAAGCTAATCGTACACGCGTCATGCATGACAGGAGCGCCGAGTAAGGAAGAGCATGAATTAATGGCAGAAATACCGGGAATGATTTCTACCTCAACTCCTGTTGCTTCCTTCCAGCCCTTTTCAACAAGCACTTCATACACAAGCCCGGCCATTCCATAAACTCCGGCGTCCCCACTGGATATGACGGCTACTTTTTTCCCTTTTTCGGCATATTTAACTGCTGCTTGTGCACGGCTAACTTCTTCTGACATACCTGTACTAATAATCTCCTGGTCTGTTAATAAATCTTTAATAAGCTCGACATATGTTTTATAGCCAATCACGTAATCACTTTCCTGAATGGCTTCCTGAGCTCTTTTGGTAATATGTTCAAAGCTGCCTGGTCCAAAGCCTACAACTAGCAGTTTCCCTCTCATCCTAAACCGCCCCCTTTTACTAGCTCATATAACATGGAAACGCCCAATCCAATACTGTAAATTCCTGTTACAGAACCGAGAATCAGAAATAGCTTTCGGCGCAGCTTTGATTTTAAAAAGCCCCACGAAATAACCAATGTAATACAAATGGTGGATAATAATAGACCTGTTACGAATAAAACGAGCTGTGCAGTTGCAGCGGAAAGATTATTAAAACCAACAGCACTTGTAATTGCTGCGACTTGAGTAGGACTCTCTACTCCTATCCCATGAATAATCCCGATCAAGAACGCCCCAATCAGCCCTAAACTTATTGGTGATGCTTTGACTTCACTGAAGCCAAGTTTTTCATTTATCCTGGATAAAAACTCAAATACAATCGTTATTCGGCTTTTGAATTCGTACTCATGTTTATTTTTAAAGATGCTATATAAAATGACTCCGCCCAAAATAAGCAAAGTAATACTAACTAACACTTCAAGTGATAATTGAGCCTCTTCAGGAAGCCGGGTACCAATAAATAAAGTGATAAGACCAATTACCAGCACAATTGCCCCGTGTCCGATTGCATACATCACCCCTAATGAAAGCTGCTTATTGCGCTGTCCTTCACTTCCTATCATGTCAGCTATTGCAGCTACGTGATCACTATCTAAACCATGGCGAATTCCAATAAGTACTGATAATAATGCAAATGTCACAAGTTCCATTTCTTAACCTCCGATTTTAACAGGCTTCTCTATTCCTTGAATTGAAGAATCACTAATCTTTACAAAGCCTTCCGCATCATACTCATATAGAACCGAATCTTTTAAACCATTATTCTTCTGCATGTGATTTTGTACCAATTTACGGCCAAGCTGCGGTGTTATCTCTTTAAACCAGTTTCCTTCCGGATACACAATAACAACGCAAGCATCCTTGCATCGCCCATTACATCTTGTCCTTGTTGTATGGATATCAGCGTCAATGTTCAATCGGTTAATTTCATCCCGAATTGCCTGTGTAACCTCCTCTCCGCCTTTTCTCATACAGCTTGAACCATTACAAATGAGCACATGCCTTTTCGTTCCATTTAAATTCCAAGTAGTCATAAATTTTTTCTCTCCTAATCATATTTGCATAACAAAAGAAAAAGGCACCCCTTAAAAGTGTAGAGGTGCCAGCTTATCTCCATAGTCTAATATGCAGAATAATAAATGTTTAACACTTCTCTCACCTATTACCCGTAGGTATTTGCAGAAGATAACAAAAGGCAGGTCTCCTGACTTGGGTTCATCGTTTCTTTACGTCTTCCCGATTTGCATCAGTGACATTTTATAAAGAAACTACCCCTTACAGTGGCGGGACCGTGCCGGACTTGCACCGGCTTCCCTTTTAAGTATTGGCTGAGCAGCCATACACCTTTGTTATGTATTCAATTTTCATAGATCAATACTGAAATTAATGCTCACATGGGTTTATCATTTTTTTTAAAGTAAGACCCTGTTAAATTTGCCTGTTGATTTCCGCTCCAGGCGCTCAGCGAACCGCGGGCGGTCCGGGAGCCTCCTCGGCGCATTCGCGCCTGTGGGGTCTCCCTTTGACACGCTCCTCCCGCAGGACGTTGAATAAACATCCTAGAATAAACACCGCACGAAGGAAATGCGAATGCATTTTCGAGGATCTCGGGCCTTCCGCTCCAATCAACAGGGTACTAAAATCAACAATGCGTTTTAACACAACCTAAAATAAAAAAGCCTTAATTTGTTGTCCAAATTAAGGCTTGAGCTAGTCCAATTAGATAAAAGGTATGATGGTTTATAGCTTTACCATCATTCATTGGCTATACTCATTCCTCCCTCCGAAGAACAAATAAAACGCATTTAAAAGCAGGTTTTCTGGCTTGTGCCTCAAACTTACTCTTGTCACCTTCCCGGTTATCCCAGTGGTATTTGACAATTTCATCAGCACTTACAGTAGCGGGGGCTGCATCGGAATTTCACCGATTTCCCTATTATCCCAGGATGGTTCCCTAGGCACTTTTAAATGATCTATTCAGTTTTCTTACTTCACACTATATTTAACAGAATATTTTTATGCCAAACAAGTATTGATTTTAAAAAATTTATGTGATATTTAGTAACATTTAACAGTAAAACAATCAACTTTCAAATAATATTCAACTATTTAAGGTACATGTACCTATCTTTTAGAACACGCTATTCATTATCCATTTCGACAATCATATCATCTACTTCAGGGGATGATTCTATTAAACCCGCATCATGCATCCAGTCTCTGACTTCCTTCCAGGATTCTTTATCCTGAGAGCCAAATACCGCACCCTCCTCTTCCATTTTAGGCAGTAAGATTTCCAAGCTTTGCTTTTCAACTTCCTCTACCAATGGGAAATTGGCTTCATCTTGGTTGCTTATTAAAATAGCCAAGGCATCTTCCGGGTTTTCTTTCATATATTCATAGCCCTTTTTAGCACCCTGCCAAAACGCCTGAATGGTTTCCCTATCCCTTTCCCATGTTTCATCACTCGTTATAAGGACTATTTCATTATATGCCGGGACACCATGATCAACCGGATTAAAATAGCGTGTTTCATACCCTTTATGCTTTAAAACAGGGACTTCATGGTTAATATAGGCACCTATGACAGCATCTGTTTTTTCCGAAACAACGGACGTGCCTAATTCAAATCCGACATCTATCATCTCAACCTTGCTGAAGTCGCCGCCATCATGTTCAATCATTGTTTTCAGCAATGCTTCATTCAGCGGAATACCAGGGTAGCCAACCTTTTTTCCTTCCAGATCCTTCGGAGTTTGGATTGGGCTATCTTCCAAAAAAACGGTATGGTTTAAAGGAGAGCGAACAATTGATGCTACTGATTTTATCGGAATATTCTCGTTTGCACGCGCCATGATGACATCCGGCTGATAATATAATCCCAAGGTAACCTTCCCTGCAGCCGTTAGATTCAATGGGTCTGTTGGGTTTGCAGGGAACTGAATATCAACCTTAACACCTTCTTCTTCAAAAAAGCCTTTTTCCTGCGCAACATATAAATAGCTATGTACTGCATTAGGGTACCAATCCAGCATAATACTAACCTCTTGCAATTCTTTGCCTTCCCCTCCCGCGGATGTTTTTGAGTCGTTTTCCTTAGAAGTATTGCCTCCACAGGCGGCTAGAACTAGCACTAAATATATACTTGATAAAATTCCCAGAAACTTTTTCATGATGTTTTCCTCCATTTCAAAAGTGCTTTTTCAATTAATGTTATAAATAAAAATAATGAAATTCCCACTGCTGACAGCAATACAATAGGTGCGAAAACACCTGCTCCATCAAACTGGGTCATCATCCGGCGGCTGAAATATCCCAGGCCTGCCTGGGCACCCAGCCATTCGCCTATAGCGGCCCCGATTACACTTAATGTTACGGCTACTTTTAATCCTGAGAAAAAGGATGGCAATGATGAGGGAATATCCAGCTTGAAAAAAATGTCTTTTTTTGAGGCTCCCATTGTTAGCATCAATTCCTTTAAATCCTTATTTGACGATCGCAGCCCATCAAAAGCACTGACAGTGATAGGGAAAAAAGTGATTAAGACCGTCACTGCCACTTTACTCCAGATTGTATAGCCGAACCAAAGGACAAAGATTGGAGCCAGTGCAATAATCGGGATAGTCTGAGAAGCTATAATGATAGGATAAAATGTTTTTTCAGCTGTCTTGCTTGCGCTCATCCAAATAGCCAATCCAGCCCCGATTATCACTGAGATAGCAAGTCCAATAGCTATTACCAAAAATGTTGGAGGGAGATGCTTTAAAAATAGAACAGACCTTAGCTCCCATAAAGTAAAGGCAATTTCTGCGGGAGACGGCAAAATAAAGCTTTTATTATAAGCCCTCGCACCAAACTCCCATACCATTAGCAGCACTATCACCATTAAACTTGAAGATAAGTAGGAGTTGAACTTTTTCATAATTCCACCCTCGGCCGCAGCTGATCAATTAGATCTTCCTTTAGTCTAACAACATCCGGATGGCTTAAATCCCGTATAGATCGGGGGCGTCCCAGAGGCACTTTTACTTTATGGATGGATTTCGAATTCTCTGACATGATAAAGATTCGGTCGGATAAAAATAAAGCTTCATCTACATCATGGGTTATGAAAAGGATCGTTTTTTTCAAGTTTTTCCATTGATGAAGCAGCCATTCCTGCATGGTTAACCGTGTAATGGCATCAAGAGCGCTAAATGGTTCGTCGAGCAATAAAACATTGGATCCGCTCAGGATTGTTCGTAAAAAGGATACCCGCTGTCTCATGCCGCCTGATAAATCACCGGGATGTGAATTTTCCGTACCTTCTAGGCCAAAATCTTTTAATAAGGTTAGAACCTCTTCCTCTGCCTGATCCCGTTTTACACCTTTTACCTCTAAAGGCAGCATTGCATTTTCCAATATCGTTCTCCAGGGCATCAGCAAATCCTGCTGAGGCATGTAGCCAACAAGTCCCAATCTATTTTTAACCTGTTTGCCATTTAGGAGTATTAGTCCTGCTGAAGGCTGCTCGAGTCCGGTCACCAGCCGGAATATCGTACTTTTGCCGGCGCCGCTTGGACCGATAATAGATATAAATTCACCATTATTTACAGTGAAATGAACGTCGGTTAAGATGGGGGCATTGACTTTCTTTTTTTCAGATAAGTATTGAAAAGAAACTGATCTGAACTCCAGTGCCGGATTATTCATCAGTTGGCCACATTTCCTTGTTATAGGCCGCATCCCAAAACATATATTCAAATCTGGTGGTATTTAAAAAGATATTCTCAAGCTTGAGGAGCTCTTCTTCGGATTTACCGTTCGCCGCTTTATCCATTAATCTGATGCACCATGTGGCCAGCTCGCCAAATTCTTCAGAGCTGTACATTTTGATCCAATCGCCATATAGCTCATGTTCGGAAGCCCCTGGGATTTCATTCAGCTCCTTGCCTATTTCCCAATAACTCCACATGCAAGGAAGGAGCGCAGCTACAAGTTCAGCCAGTGTCCCATTTTGTGCGGAATAAAGCATATAGTGTGTATAAGCTAATGTAATAGGGGATGGTTCTGCTGCTTCCAGCTCCTCGGCTGATATTCCAAAACGGGATGCATACTGGCGGTGCAAGGACATTTCTTCATTGATAGTAGAATCCAATAAGGAAGAAAAAGTCCCCATATCCTCTAAATTGGTTGCTTTAACAGCTCCTAAAGCAAATAGCTTTGAATAATCAATTAAATATAAATAATCCTGAACCATATAGAATCTGAATTTATCCGGATCCAATGTTCCATCCCCCATTTCCTTAACAAAGGGATGGGAATGATTTTTCCGCCAGATTGGCTGGAGTTTATGGTATAAATGCTCTGAAAACTTCATTCTGATTTACACTCCTTTTCTATCAAGCTATAAAACCCTTATTTTCTTGTATGGCACCATTTATAAATAAAGGACAAAATCACCTTTGTATACTGAATCAATTGTTCAATTGAAACCTGTTCATTTACTGCATGGGCATGGAGCAGACTTCCCGGTCCATAAATAGCAGCGGGAATGCCTGCATCCCCAAACCAGCCTCCATCAGTGACAGTCGGCGATACATCGACTACAGCCTTTTCTTTAATGATCTTTTCGTGAACGTTCATTAATGCATGTACTGCAGGATGGCCATCATCCACTTCCAATGAAGGAAAAATCTCACCGCGATCCTCTATCATCGATGAACCGCCCCACTTAAAGATAGGCGGGTTTTCCCTCAGCCAAATATCTCCCTGTGCAGCCAAATGAATGTGCTCCTCTATCTCTTTTGCCACTTGTTCATGGGTTTCATTTGGGTAAAAATGAACAGTAATCCAAAGCCTGCATTCATCCGCAATAAATGCAGCATGCCGCCCCCCTTCAATCACAGCAGGGTTAATCGTATTTGTTCCAGGTGGGTATCCCGGATAGCTTTTCATGACTGCCCAATTCCGTTCAAGCTCTTGAAGCGCCTGTATAATTTTCATCATTTTTTCAATGGCACTTGCCCCAAACAGTTTTCCTCCGGCATGGATCATATCCTTGCGTGTAGCATCGTGAAAGGTATTTTTGCTTTTTACAGTGATCCAGCCTGTAATCACACCGCCTTGGCCTTGAATATGCAGGTCACTTGTATCAGCCACCAGAGCAAAATCGGCTTTATAGCCCCTTTTGCAGCACTCCAATGTTCCCGCTTCCCCTACTTCTTCGCCAATGACAGACTGAAAAGTTAAATCTCCCGGAAGCCTGATTCCGTGTTCGTGGAGAAGCTGAATGGCAAATAATGCTCCTGCCAACCCTCCTTTCATATCTGCTGCTCCCCTGCCAATTACAGAACCATCCTGAACAGTTGGTACAAATGGATCTGAAAGCCAATCCTCATCCTCATTGACTTCTGCAACATCTACATGCCCATTGATAATAAGGCTTTTAAACTGGCTGGAATAAGTCCCGTTCAGCACCCCTACTACATTGGGGTCTCCAGGATAGACATCCCATTTATCAATAACAAAACCTTTTTCCTTTAGGAATGATGCGATAAACTGCTGGGCTTCTTCCGTATTTCTGGCAGGCGGTGCAGGTGTTTTGTAGCCAATCAGTTTGTTCAGGAGCTGGATTAGCTCATCCTGCCGCTTATCAACTTCACCTATCAATTGATCCAATTTTTCTTCCATTAAAATTCACCCCACAAAAAAAGCCCCTTCTCTGCAAAAGAAGTGGCTTTTCATTTAATTACATATTTTGGCAAAACCAGATAAAGGCATCCCATTACTTATGTACCACTTTCCTTCGCTAGCATTACCTAGTGCAGGTTCAAGGGTTAAGACAAACTGTCTCTCTCAGCTTATAAAGCACCCCTAGTGTTCGTTTATGAAATTTTCTATTTACATAGTCACATAATTTCCGATTTAAATCAATATATTATTTCTAAAAAACGACAGTTTGTTATTTAACGATAATTATTTTTTTCAACGATTCTGCGGAATTTATGAATTCAAGAGGTGCAATTAGGGTCAACAGGAATCTATTTTATTAAGCAGCATCTCTCTTGATTATAGCATAAGCCCCAATTGATGCCCCAATAAATTCTAACCAGCCTCCCGTCGCAAGGAGCAGTCTTTTTTGGATGCTCATTTCATCTTTTATAAGAATTCCCGCCGAGTCAAGCATGGCTGCAACCGAAATAAGACTGCTACCAACCACCTCAAGATTATTTAAATGATCGCCTTCCCTGTTTGCTATTCCTGCTGCCTCCAATGCTGCTCCCATTGATTGTACAGAACTCCCCACAGAATTAAATCTTGCTATCGAAGGAGAAGGATTTTCGATCTCTATATTTGATGCAGTACTGTTAATCGTATTCCCGCCTGCTTGCATAAAAGAGCCAATGATACCATAAAGATGTGAACCCTCTTCTATATTCTCAGTTAATCTGATTCTTCCAAAACCTTGAAGGGTATTCCCGAGAGCTTGGACTGCATTCCCATTACGGATTAATTTTTTATTGGTATTTTCTATGTCTGATCCTTGCATCGTTTCTCCTATTGCTGAAATGAGTGTACCTAAAACCAAAAAATAAGAGCCAATCGAAAGGTACTCTTCTCCCCTTAAATACATTTAACTCTCCTTTCTAACCATTCATTCATTACGGCTCTGATAGCAAATTTATATCATGTCTACAGTAAATAGATTTACTCTTTATCTTTTTTTATCAGAAGCTTCTTGATTTTCTTCCTGAAGTTGGCCAATGACTGATAAAACGGACCCTACAGCCTGAATCCAGCTCCCAATGAAGATAACTTTATCACCGCTATTACCTGAATCGGCCCCCTTTTCCTTAAGGTTAATTGTGCCTCCAATTGCTTGAAGTGAATTTCCGATGGATTGAAGTAAATTACCATAAATATTATAGAGCTGCCCAGCGGCAGTCGGATCTTCAAATTCATCCCCCAAGGCGGCAGCTCCACCCAAGGCTTGCAGCCAATTACCAGTAATGACTAACATCTCTTCATTCTCTTCTTCTAGATCTAAAACTAATCCAGCAATAACTGTACTGTTTCCTATAGCCTGTATTTCATTACCAAGTTTTTCAAGAGAGGGCCCCCTTTGTCCATCTGCCTCAAGTGCGTTTCCTGCAGCCTGCAGAGTATTCCCGACAATATCCAGACCCTTAAATAGGTCCACGATTCTTGCCGATTGAGATGGAATGCTTGAAACAGCTGAAAGTATGGTCCCTAATGCTGCTATAACTGCTCCAACTATCTCTTGTACCTGATTGTCCATAACATACTCCTTAGTTGTTGTATGTTAAATTATATTCAAGACCTTTAAGCTCGGTACGAAAGGAGAAAACTATAAGTGGCAAATCAACACATTAATTTAATTCGTTATCATACCCAACATAAAAAACAATAAGATAATAGCCTGGGACCAATAATCTTTATTAATTAAATATTTAATAATAAAATGAATCTCGAAAACGTTAAGGACTTAATATTAAAATGAATTTTTATTCCATGGAGGAGCAGAAGTCAACCGAAAGAAATGAGTTAATGGTATATCCATCGATAAGGAGCGCCAGAGTGTATTTGGCAATTAAAAAATGTTGTTTACGGCAGTATTTATTTGAATAGAAATCAAGGCTTTAATATACAAGTTATGCATAAAATCTTGTATATAAAGCCTTATAAAAAAAATACTTATTAAATTAAATCGCCCTTTAATTTAATAAGAAACTCTTGAAGTGTTAGACATTTTTTCACTCTTTCTATAGTTTTGTTTTCACATCTCATGCTTTTTAAACCTAATCTTTTTTATGAACTTGGTTCGCTTATGTAAAAGTGGGTAATAAAAAGGATTTATCATTCTAAACTTTATAAGGATCTATCAGACCCATTCAACTTAGAAATTATATTAATAATAAAAGATGACTGTTTTAATGCTCGCCTTCAGTATAAATTTGAAAATTCACACCAAACTTATCAATTATACTGCCATATGCAGGGCTGAAGAAGGTTTCTTGGAGAGGCATGGTCACTTGACCGTCTTGCTGTAACGAGTTAAAAAATTTCTGAGATTTTTCTGGATCCTTTGTGGAAATACAAATTGTAACTTGATTACCTTTTTGATGCGGCTGGCCTGGAAAGGTATCACTAAACATTAGTTCAGTTTCGCCAACTTTTACAGTCGCGTGCATGATCCGATTCTTAGCCTCTTCCGGCACGGGATATTGAGGGTCTTCTGGTCCTTCACCAAATGTTTGTGAATATAGAACTTCCGCATCTAATGCTTCTCTGTAAAATTGAATGGCTTCACTTGCATTTCCATCCATCACTAAGTATGGAATTAACCGTACAGTCATTATTTTCAGCTCCTAAGGTTTTATTTTTTGAGTTACCATTAATTATCAGACTCCCTAATATTACCCACTTTTACATTATAATATAAAAGAACATTTGTTCGCAAGATTTTTAGATTTACTTTAAGGTTTTAAACATAAAAAACTACATTCTCAATCCAAACGGAGCATTGTGGTTACATAAAATAGAAATGGATTGTATAAGATACCATTATCTAAAGGAATGCTGCTCTAGGAGTTGATTAGAAGAATGTCGTTTGAAGAAGGAATACAGCAATCGGAAAAAGCTTATCAAAAATTTGTTGAAGTGAGTTCTATGTTCTCTGATACAGTTAATCATGCATTTATATTTACCTGGCAATGGTGGCTTGGGGTAACACTATTTATTATTCCTTGGGTTTTATGGTTTACTTTAAGGAAAAAGGAAAGCACAGGACGCCTGCTGTTAGGTGGGTTTATAACCATAATATTATCAATTACGATCGATTTGGTTGCATTGTCCCTTGGTTTGTGGTCTTACCCGATGGTCATAACAACAATATCACCATTGTTATTTCTGCCTTACCACTTCTCTTTGGCTCCTGTTGCCATTATGTTCACTCTCCAAATAAAGCCAGGAACAAATCCATTAATCAAAGGAATTGTATTTTCTGCAATTGCAGCTTTTGTGGGAATGAATATTTTTGATTTGATCGATTTTTATAATCCGAAAGGGTGGTCAACATTTTATGACTTCTTCATCTTTTTAACCCTTTACTATGTAGCATATATGGTCAGCAATCTAAATAGTTTCGAATCATTAAAATGATCCTTTAAAGAGTACCCATTAGTTAAAACATGTCCTGACGATAGAAACCCATTTGTTGAGTAATCCATATCTTTAAGCTAGCTTTATTATTAAACCATCTGTTTTACAATAGCTTCATGTTTCAAACATCCGTTTGATCATAATTTGTTCTGCTCATTATGTTTTGCACCTGTATTCTTTCAGAATGTTCAGATAGTTAAACTATGCCATTTTTTTAAGAAAGGGCGTCTCTAACTATCTGTATAAAAAATTAATTAGGTCTAATTTCAGCCTCCAGAATATATTTTATAGGAAGGATACATTTACCTGTATCACATTCCATATGAAATAGGTGAGACCAGCATGTTTATCGTTTATTATATTGAAGGCAGAAATATCTTATTAAATCAACTGTGTAAAAATGTTCCAAAAGATGGTGAAGAAATAAAAATTAAAGGCCGCAAAGGAAAAGTGTTAAGCGTTCAACAGATCGATGAAAATAAAGTCCATGTGCAAGTAACCTTGGAAAGGGTTGATAAAAATAAAGTTGTGCTGGACAACTCGAAAAAGAAAAAGAGGTAACGAAAAAACCCGCACTCGGCTGCGGGTTTTTCCATTAACGCAATGCCGCTCTGATTTCTTGCATTTTTTGTTTAACTAAGGGATAAAAATTATTTTTAGCACTCGCGGTAGAGTTTCCACCGAAAAATGCAGTGCCTGGACAGGTTTTAACTGCATGTCCGTGACTTTTATCCAATACTCTTTCACCAGAATTAATATCCCACCAATGATGGTATGTGATACTGTCAATGGAAGGTGTTAATCCATATTTCAGCATAAGCAAGGCTGTGACAGTTAAAATGGTTTCTCTTTGTTCCGCAGTCATATGGTTATCATCAAAGTTGCCGAGATTTTCAATGGCTAACGCATCCGCTTCAATGGCATGCATAGCCTCCTTATTTTGCAAACCAAAAGATCCTTCTGGAGCTATGTTAAAAGGCCTGCCCACTGCCACTTTTCCATCCGGGAATGTGGTTAGCTGCTGGCTGATCATACTCCAGCCCATGCCTTCAACATGATATTCTTCCATTCCCTTCATCAAAACGAAATGATTGGAACCATTAAATTGCTGATATGATGGCTGATACGTATGGTGCTGCTGTATTTTAGCCACTTTCCTCGTGAATTTTTGGTTAAAAATCCAGTCTTTGAATTCCTCTCTGGTCATAAGCACATATTTCCCTTGCATGGCAAGCTTTTTAGGTGGAATCTTTAATTTTTGCCCGACATACAAATGATTCGAAGTAAGCTTATTCGCTGATTTGATTAACTGGATCGTAGAACTAAATGATTCGGCAAGCTTCCAAAGCGTATCTCCAGGAACAACTTGATACATGATCGGAACCCTTAATTTCTGGCCAACTAAGAGTAGATCAGATTGCAGCCCGTTTATTAATTTAAGATCATTTGCCGTTGTTCCATAGGTATTGGCAATTTTCCATAAATAATCCCCTGATTTCACTTCATATAAATTCCGGGGATTATTTTGTGCATGAACAGGCGGCAAATTCATTTGAAATAATAACGTCAAAATAAATAAAAGAATCAGGAATCTTTTCATGTTTCAAATCCTTTCATTGGCATCATACAGTTTAGTCACCATTTTCTTTCTATTCCAACATTATTATTTTTTTAAAATGAATTGAAAATATCCTAGTTATTAATTGTCAATAGATAGTTGCACAAAATGAATCTGCAGTCGGAAAGAGCTTTGCTTTTCCAAGCAAAGCTCTTTTACTTAACAACATTTTTAAGAATGCCTTTCCGGATAAACCTGTAATGCCAGCGCATCAAGGAGGAATTTGTACATGAAGGAAACTCAGCTATATCAACCTCATAAAAAATTGGTGAAACAGTACATTCAGCTTTATTCTATAGTAGAGGCTTGGAGTATTTCTCCAAGCCTCTGTGTTAATAGTATTCAACCAGTAAATTAAACTTTGCTCCCATTAGCACTCAAAGCCCCAAACATTGCCTGATTTTCAAGCAATAATTAAAATCCAAAAGCATTACCCCGAGGTACCAAATTCTTTAATGTTAATTTTCACATCGAAGTTGACGGGAACCTCACTGAATGTTTGATCCCAATCCTCTTTTACCTTTTTCCATAATTTTGGATGCTCTATTCTTAGCTTATTTCCGAAGCCAAAGACATCCATTTGGTATTCTTCTTGCGCTTTAGCCAATGCACTCTTTATCAAGTACTCTACCTCTTTTTCAGTCATTCTTTCAGCCTTTTTCAGAAATTTGTTATCAAAAGGTTCCCCTGACACATCCCAATGTTCGCCAATACGTCCTTCAGACTCGACTTTTACTTCAAAAGAAATAGCTCCTCCTTTTACATTTGGTTTAATTTTGCTTTCCATGGATATAATTTCGTATATAATCGGCTGGCCAGTATATTCATCAAAGCTTCTCACCAATCCCCCTTTTCCCTCTCCGGTTAACCAGGCTACTCCTTCTGTTTCGGTATCATCCAGGAAACCACGCAGTCTCTTTGTTTTTCCATCAATAATTGCTGCTCCTGATAGGATTCTTTCACCTTTTGCCGGTTTAACACTTTGTAATAAAAAGCTGGTTCCCGACTGTAAATGCCCTTCAAATCTGGTGATCGACATAGGAAGCAATATCTTCGTGGTTCTTTCCTGGCCTTGTGTCATTTCAACGAGCTGAATCGCCGGAATGACAGTTGGTTCATTTGTTTCCAGTGTTTTTCTTGCATTTTCCTTTGCGATAACAATGAGGGCACTTGGCCTCATTTCCTGTTCTCTTTTGAAAAAATCCAGTACTTGGTTAAGATTGTAATGACGTGCCAGATCCTCGCCTATAACAATCACCTTTGAATGTTCACCAAAAGCGCGTTTGTCAATTCGCAGGATCATTTTGCGCAAAGCAGGAAGAAGAGCATCCCCTGTTTCAGTAATATTTTTATATGCCTGGTGCTGGGTTGTACCCTCTTTAGTTCCGGAATCAGTCGTTTCTGCTGTGACAAGCTGATTGGTTATCGTGAACATATCCCGCTTAGGAAATCTGCCCTCCTGGTCCTCGTCTATCCCCTCTTTTTCCAGGTCCAGTGCAGTACCAATAATCAGTCCCATTTCTTCAATTTCTTCACTGCTCCAGCATCCAGATAGAGGAAATATGAGAATAAGCAGCAGCAAACTTAGGAGGAATATTTGAAATAGCTTCATGCTTTGCCACCCTTCAATTTAGAAATAATCAGCAAGGGCAGCGGAAGCACGCCAAATAAAAACAAAGCTGAAAAACCAATTAAATCTCCAAGCTTAAATAGGTCATTAATATTTTGCGGAATCATCCCAATTAGATAAATGATAGGGAGCAAGCCGAATATAAAGGGGCTGATATTCTTTTTTAAAATTTGAGAAAGACCTAATGCAGCTGCATAGTACGATATGGTAAAAGTGGTGAATATTTGCATAATCCATATTGTCAGCAAAAAAGATTCAAACCTCTCAAATATTAATCCTTCAATTTCAAAGCTTCGGATCAAGTCAATGGTTGGCCATGTTTTTGTTACTACACCATCAACAGACAAAGCCCCAATCACCATTACAACGGTTATTATATAAAAGCTTAAGGGAATCCCCGTTCCAATCAAAACGACTTTTATTGCTTGGTTTGGCTTTTCCATAAATGCGACAATGACCAGCATAATTTCAATTCCTAAAAACGCAAGTATGGTTGTCTTAACCCCTTTTAGAATAGGAATGATTCCAGAACCCAAAACGGGCCTGATGTTATCCAGCTCAAAAATTCCAAAGCTCATACTGATTACCAGCAAAAAAATGACGACCGTAATAGGCAATATCAATTCAAACAGGCGGGCAATCGGATTTATTCCGCCAACAATCAGATATAGGCCTATCCACATAAATGGCATGATTATGGCCCAAATAGGTGTTCCTTCCAGCAAAAAAAGACTGGTTACTTCTGCAAGAACTCTAACTTCATATGCAGACATAGTAAAAAAGTAACCTATGACAGAAAAACCAAGGAGCCAGCCGATCCATTTTCCTGCGATATCCTGGCTGTATTGATAAAAGGTTTTTTCGGGAAATTTCTGGCTTAACTTTACCATAATGATTCCGGCCATTATGGCAATTACCCCTCCCAGAATAACAGTCAGCCACACATCTGGTGTTTTGATTTTTTCTACAGAAGTTCTTGGCAGAGTGAGAATGCCCGCAGCAAGAATATAGTTGATAAGAATAACAGTTGCCTGAGGAGTGGAAATTTTATCCTTGGGACTAGCGATCAAACTGATGACCTCCATTCGTAGTGAACTATCCTTTGCGAATCCGATCTTTTGTATGCAGCATACTTGGCCGGCGTTTCATGATCATCAGCGGCATACGAATAAAAAAGTCTTTCCAGTCACTCAAACGATATGGAACAGCAAGATTTACGTATGATACACCAAAGCTTTTTAGTTTCACTAAATGACTGCAGAGCAAAAGGAAAAACAAAATAACTCCATATAGTCCAAACACTGCTGCTGAAAACATGGCTGCAAAGCGAAGGTAGCGCAGGGATATCCCTAAGCTATATTGAGGAATGGCAAAGGAAGAGATAGCCGTTACGGCAACGACAATAACCATAATAGGGCTGACAATCCCTGCCTGTACGGCAGCTTCTCCAATAATCAGAGCTCCGACAATTCCGATTGCAGGTCCAATTGGCTTCGGCAATCGCAGCCCGGCTTCTCGCAGGATTTCGATGGCTATTTCCATAATAAGGGCTTCAATAATAGATGGGAACGGAACGCCATCCCTTGTCCCCATAATGGACATCGCTAATTTGGTTGGTATCAGCCCCTGATGAAAGGAAACAAAGGAAATATATAAAGCTGGCCCAAATAGCGAAATAAAGGTTGCAAGGAAACGCAGCAAGCGAATAAGCGCACCTGGAATCCACCGTTCATAGTAATCTTCAGAAGCCTGAAGCATCATGCTGAATGTTACAGGAACAATCAAAGCAAACGGGGTTCCATCCAGCAGTATGGCTACCCGTCCTTCCATCAAGGCACTCATCACACGATCAGGGCGTTCTGTATTTTGAGCTTGCGGAAAAGGACTAAGATAATTATCTTCGATGAGCTGTTCTACATAACCTGATTCCATGACATTATCAATGTCAATTTTTTTAATCCTGGATTTTACCTCTTCTACTATTGCCGGATCGGCTATATCTTCAATATAGGCAACAATAAGGTCTTTTGTCGTTCGTTTTCCAACCTGGAACTTTGATAGGGTTAGGTTCTCATTTTTGCCATTTCTCCGCAAAAGAGCGCTATTATCACTTAAGCTTTCATTAAAACCAGCACGCGGTCCACGAACTGATTGTTCGGAAACCGGTTCTTCTATATTTCTTGTCTTTCCTTTCGTTGTACCCAGTATTAATACCTCAGGTGAACCGTCCATTAGTAAGACAGTCGAACCGATTAAAATTTCAGGCAGGGTGTCTTTTATGGTTTTTGCTTCTTTTAATTCACTAATGGAAAGAACATTATTTTTGATAAAATCTATTGTTAATTTCTCTCTTATGTAATGGGATGACCGCTTTTGGTCTTCGGCAAAATCCTGCATTAAAGATCTCATGATATGTTTGTCGATTAGTTCTTTGTCTGACAGTCCGTCAATAAAAATAACTGCACCGCGGACACTTGATTGCCCTATATTAAACTCCCGTAAGCGCACATCGGAATTATGGCCTATTTCCCGCTTTAAATATTCCAAATCCGCTGTTAAATCTCCTGTAAAATAAACGGGGGACTTCTGAGAACTTTCCCCAAGGACATTATTTTTATTTTCCGAATTTCTGCTTTTTAATGGTTTGATTTTTGATTTTCGCCTTTGCATATTCGTGAATCATCCTTTGAGGTACGAATAAGATTAAACAATCTTGAAATCCCAAACGGAACTAAAAATACGATAAACCCCTGTATCAACACTTTCCAATCAGGAAGGTAGGAAACAACGGCTTTCCACATATACATCACCCTTTACCAAGCAAATATGCAGTATTATGTAAAAGGAAACTCCGAACCATCACATTTCTTTGATTAGCGTTCCACTATTTTCTTGTAATAATCCATTTAAACCATCTTAACTTTTATATAATTTGCTAAACAGCTGTGATTCAAATATCTGCTAAATTGCAAAGTGGCCAAAATTCGATGCGAGATAGATACAAACGATTTTTTACCTATTTCCACGCTGGAAGTGCTGAAAAGTTGATAGGATGCAAACTGACCGATATATTGAAAATCTGACCGATATCTTAGGAAAAGTGACCGATAAAATTGAATCTTGACCGATATCTTAGGAAAAGTGACCGATAAAATTGAATCCTGACCGATATCTTAGGAAAAGTGACCGATATATTGAAAAATTGACCGATAAATCTGATCAAGAGCGCCTTTCTACTACACTTGAGCCTTTCGCAAGGGGTTGGCGATCATCTTTTTTTCCTTTTAACTCGTTTTTCGCCACAAACAGCCAATTTCCGACCTCCAAACGCAATAAAAGTCTAATCCTGCGCTTTCCCGAGAAATGATGGACCAAAAAAAAGAGTGAGGACTGTTCATCCCCACTCTCCTTTCTTATTTTCCATCTACAATTTCTTTCAAAATATCATATGAACGCTTTTGCTTATCTTCGTCATAAATATAGGATACAGCCATGATTTCATCGACGTTGTACATATCCTGGAACTGCTTCAATTGTCCCTTGACTGTTTCCTTGCTTCCCATTAGGGTTACACTGGACATCCCTTCGGCCGCTTCTTTTTCCATCGGGTTCCAAAGAGAATCCAGGTCTTCTACCGGAGGACTTAGCTTCATCTGTGTCCCTCTCACTACATTCAAGAAGAATTGCTTCATCGTTGTTGATAAAAATTCTGCTTCTTCATCGGTTTCCGCTGCAATAACATTCAAGCATATCATCATATATGGCTTATCCAAATACTGCGATGGCTTGAATCGTGCGCGGTAAATGTGGATGGCATCTTCCATATACCTTGGTGCAAAGTGTGAAGCAAATACATATGGAAGTCCCAGCTCTGCTGCCAAATAAGCAGAATCGGTTGATGATCCAAGAATATAAATCGGAATGTTTGTTTCCACACCAGGATAGGCTTTCACATAACTTTGGTCCTCTAATGGACCAAAGTACGTAAGCAATTGCCGGACATCCTCCGGAAACGTATACACCGAATCATTTTTCGAACGACGAAGCGCACTGGCCGTCATCATATCGGTACCAGGTGCCCTTCCAAGGCCAAGATCCACTCGATCCGGATAAATGGTAGACATTGTGCCAAACTGCTCGGCAACCACCAGCGGCGCATGGTTCGGCAGCATGATTCCACCTGAGCCCACACGGATTGTATTCGTATGTTCCAATGTATGTTTGATTAAAAGAGACGTAGCAGAACTGACAAGCGTAGGCGTATTATGATGCTCTGCAATCCAATAACGCTTATAGCCCATTTCCTCCGTTGCCTTAGCAAGATCCACAAGGTCTTCGATCGCCTGTTTACTTTCCTTCCCCTCGCGAATCGGGGCAAGGTTTAAAACCGAAACAGGAATTTGTATATTAGTCATTTAAATTTCCCCTTCGTGAAGAATTGATTTTATTTTAACAACCGAAATAAATAAAAGAAAATATAATGCTTAGTATGTGCAAGTTGCTTGGGTGCTTTTGTGCTAATAGGCAGAAATAAGAATATTTAGTCGTAATTTCGATTTTATAAGCGGAAAATAAAATTATGAGCAAAAAGCAAAAAAAAGCAGCCTCCAATAAATGGAGACTGGCTCACTAACTGACTTTTAAGGGTTCTCCATTTTCAATTGGATCACTGCTTTTCGCAGGTTTCTTTTTATTCAAAGCCAATAGTAAAATCATGGAAAATATACAAGCAGTACCAATCCATTGAAAGCTGCCGAAAGGTTCTTTCAGCCAAATCACGGTTGTCAAAACAGCTGCCATCGGCTCCAGACTGCTTAAAAGGCTCGTTTCGGTTGGTGTAAGGTTTTGCAGGCTTTCGATATAAAACCAGAAAGCAAGCATGGTTCCGAATACAATGACAAACACCAAATAAAGATACGCTTCAATCGTTAAGCTGGCAAAGTCCATTTTCCAGGGCGGATGGAAAAAGCTTAATGAGAGTCCGCCGATCACCATCGCCCATCCCACAACCACCAGTGAATCGAACTGCTTTAGTAAAGGAACGGCATATAAAGTATAAAATGCCAATGCCACACCAGATAAGATTCCCCACACGATTGCAGGCGCCGGTACCGATAGCTGAGACACGGATCCGTTTGTCAACAGAAAAAGAGAACCCGTCAAAGCAAGTGAAACTGTCACAAAATCCTGCCGTGTAAACACGGTTTGCCTTCGCAATACCAAGTAAATGATGATCATGACCGGCGCAAGATATTGCAGCAGCGTGGCAACTGCCGCATTCCCGTGATGAATGGATGCCATATACGTGTATTGTACCCCAAGCATGCCGAGCAGCCCGAAAATCACCAGCTGTGCAGCTACCCTTCTATTTTTCCACACACCCAATACCTGAGAACGGTCTTTAAGTAAAAATTGAACGGCTAATAGTAAAATGCCAGCGCTTAGCAGCCGTACCGTAACAAGCCAGTTGACATCGATGCCATATTGCTGGAAAAGCTTCTGTGACACAGTGCCGCCAACACCCCAAAAAGTAGCTCCTGCTATAACAAGAAATAACCCAGTTTCTCTGGATCGTCCTTTCATGTCCATACCACCTTAAATAGATTACTAATGTTATGATAATTGAAAACTTCTTTTAAGAATAGCTAATTTGAATGAATAATTTTTGATTGGGCTGCCACCAGACTCAAACGCATCTCTCGATTGAACCTTCCCCTTGCCTAGTCTTCACCACTCCTATTAGGTTTTACTCTATTACGCTTCCGACAAAGACCTTTATCGAGTACCAGCCTTGGCCATACCGATATTTTTGGATTTAATTGTGAATCTAGCTTTTATAATAACAGAGCAATGACAAACAAGGAGGTAGAATAATGAAGGATCCTAAAATAAAAAATAGACTGTTGAAAAATCACTTTCTCAACAGCCTAAGTTATAAAACTTCATTTGAGTACTAGTTTACCAAGGACATCTTTTTCTCCGTCTATTATCACGATCAAAAATGCCTAATACATCGTCATCGTCTCTTCTTCGTCTTCTTCTATCATCCTCGATAACTATTACCTTATCTGCACGGATAATCACTTTATCCACATCCAGAACTCTTCTTCTGTCATCACGATCGAAAATACCTGCTACATCGTTGTCATCGAATCTTCTTCTGCACGACATTCAAACCACCTCCTTTTCCTTTTATACTTTAATATATGCTAGTTATAAAATAGTGAGTGGACAAGAACACTAATGAATTGGTTTGTTTATAAAATCCATGAGAACCTTCATTTTGATTAAGAGAATGTTTTATGTAATAGTGATAAACCCAATATCTCCTAGTAAATCCCAGAATACTACGTCGAAAATAAGTCTTTAAAATAAGAGGTGCTCCCAATAATCGGAGCACCCTGCTTTCTATTTGATTTCTGCCATTTTTTCTGCAAATTTAGCATCTGCTTCCTGGAGTTTCTTAAATTTCTTTTCGATCTTTTCAAAAGACTTCTGGATATTTTTCATGATGGCTTGCTGAGCTTGAGGATTTTCAACCTTTTCTAAAACAGCCAGCACAGAATCAATATTATTGGCAAGCTTGCTTTCTACTAACCCTTCCCCATCTTCTGTTTCTGCTGTTTTTCCTTCTGCAATTAGAAAATGTGTAGGTAGTTTACATTTTTTTAGTAAACCTTGGATTTTACTCAAAATAATGGGTAGATTTAATTTTACGTATTAAGCCGGCAAACCAAAGCAAAGCGGTCCCAGCAATCAGCTGGAACCACCTTGAAAAATTAATATTTTTACAATTTACATATAAATGTGTATTTTCACTTACTGGTTCCACGAACGGTAAGCCACATAATCGGCTTTTGGCCGTTAAATCATTTGATTTGGCCGATAAATCTTCATTTTGGCCGTTAAACTCGTGGTTTCGGCCGTTAAACCTTAAATTTGGCCGTTAAACGAAATCTAAATCTAACATCAAGGCTGCTTTCTTGCTAGTCCAAAGATTGGAAGGCAGAGAAATCAATGTTTGACTGGTAATTTCTAATTCTCTTCAGAAAATTTCATATATTGGGCCACTAAAATAACGTTTCTCTCTAAAGCATCGAAAACGAGAAATTGGTGCTTTAAAATTTTCTTTCCCACATCCAGCAGCTCCAAGAATCCATGTCCAGCCCTTCTCACGTCTGAATTAAGCCCATTTAAAGTTCTCAGTCAATTATAAAAAGCAACTTTTTTTGTGTTGACATTGTTTATCAATTGCATATAATTTGCATTAAGGCAAAACTTTTTTATTAATCTATAAATCTTGTCCAAAGGACGTTTACTTGATTATACGCAATTAAAATGACCAGCTGAAAAAATGGAAAAATAAAGGAGAGAACAAAAATGAAGGGTTCAGCTATCTCCATACAAGATTTGCATGTTTCCTATTATGGAAATGAAGCTGTAAAAGGAGTAAGCCTATCTGTTGATACTGGTAATTTGGTGGGCATTATCGGGCCAAACGGCGCAGGAAAATCAACTTTTTTAAAAGCCATGCTGAATCTCATACCAAAGGATAAAGGCGATGTAAAAGTGATGGGTGGAACGATCAAAGAAGTACGCAAAAGAATCGCCTATGTTCCACAGCGAAATGACATAGATTGGGATTTTCCGATCACGGTACTTGATGCGGTTCTCATAGGAACTTATCCACATTTAAAGCTGTTCCGCCGTCCAAAGAAAAAAGATAAAGAATGGGCAATGCAATGTCTTCAGCGTGTTGGGATGCAAGCTTTTAGCAAGAGGCAAATTGGTGAATTATCAGGCGGGCAGCAGCAGCGTGTCTTTCTGGCAAGAGCCCTCGCCCAGCAAGCAGATCTGTTTTTTCTTGATGAACCGTTTGTAGGAGTTGATGTATCCAGTGAAGAAACCATTGTAAAAATTTTGAAAGAACTTTGCAGGCAAGGAAAAACGGTTATTGTTGTACACCACGACCTAAGCAAAGCGAATGATTATTTCAATCAGCTAATCCTATTAAATAAAGAATTAATAGGTTTTGGGACAGTTGAAGAGGTGTTTAAGCCTGAGGTCATTCAAAAAGCTTACAAGGGGCAATTTGCGTTTATGAATGAGATTGGGGTGTCATTATAATGGCCTTTATTGAAGCGGTAATGCAATATGGTTTTCTGCAAAAAGCGTTATTAACATCGGTTATGGTTGGGATTATCTGCGGAGTCATTGGCTGTTTCATCATCCTCAGAGGAATGGCTCTCATGGGAGATGCCATTTCACATGCGGTACTTCCAGGAGTCGCCATCTCCTATATCCTGGGTGTGAACTTCTTCATAGGGGCAGTATTCAGCGGAGTAATCACGGCCATTGCCATTGGATTTATATCACAGAACAGCCGGATTAAACATGATACATCAATTGGAATTATGTTTACAGCGGCATTTGCCTCAGGGATTATTATTATCACCATGCTAAAAAGCAGTACAGATTTATATCATATTTTATTTGGAAATGTTTTGGCAGTGAGATCATCCGATATGTGGATCACTCTGGGCATCAGCCTAATTGTATTAGCAGCTGTTTATCTCTTTTACAAAGAACTATTAGTTACATCGTTTGATGAAACAATGGCCGCAGCCTATGGCTTGCCAGTTCGCTTCATTCACTATTTCCTAATGACTCTTTTGACAATGGTTACCGTTGCATCCCTCCAGACAGTAGGAATTGTGTTGGTTGTTGCCATGTTGATTACTCCTGCTGCGGCGGCTTATCTGTTAACCGAGCGGCTGTGGGTAATGATATTCCTTGCAGCAGGCATCGGGGTGGTTTCATCTATTGTTGGACTTTACTTTAGTTTCACCTACAACCTAGCTTCAGGCGCAACGATTGTCATGGCCGCTACTTCTATATTCGTACTCGTTTTCTTATTCTCACCTAAGCATGGATTAGTTTGGAAAACGCTGAGAGTAAAGAAGAAAAGAGCTTCATTAGTTTAATTTTAATATAGCTGTTTTTAATCTATGAGAAAACAGCCAAAAGAGCCTTTAAAAAAATTTAAAAATAACTAGGGGGAAAACCGAATGTTTAAAAAAGGATTTCTTTTATTTGCCGCATCCTTTCTGGCCGTGTTAATACTTGCAGCTTGCAGCAATGAAAAAAGCAGCACACCTGCCAGCGAAGATGGAAAAGTTCAAGTTGTTACTACCTACTCGATTGTATATGACATCGTAAAAAATGTAGGCGGAGATCTGGTTGAAATTCATAGTTTAGCTCCAATCGGCTCAAATCCGCACGAATATGACCCGCTTCCTGTCGATGTCCAAAAAACAACGGATGCAGATGCTGTGTTTTACAATGGCTTAAATTTGGAGGCCGGCAACTCTTGGTTCGATAACCTTATGGAAACAGCCGGAAAAGATGGTGAGGATGCTCCTGTCTTCCTTATGAGCAAGGGTGTCGAAGCCATGCATTTAACGACCGAAGGCAACGAAGGCGAAGAAGATCCTCATGCATGGCTGGATATTCGAAATGGAATCAAATACGCAGAAAATGCGAGAGATGGATTAATAAATGTGGATCCTGACAATAAAGAGGTTTATGAGAAAAATGCAGAAGCCTATATCGCTGAACTTCAAGAACTGCATGACAAAGCGGTCAAACAATTTAAAGAGATTCCGGAAAAAGAACGTGTGCTTGTAACGAGTGAAGGTGCTTTTAAATATTTTAGCGAAGCCTATGGATTCCAGGCGGAATATATCTGGGAGATCAACCAGGAAAACCAGGGAACACCAGAACAAATTACAAGAATTGTAGATATTATCAATGAAAAAGGAATTACCGGACTATTCCTGGAAACAAGCATTGATGCTCGAAGCATGGAAGCTGTATCTGATGAAACCAATGTTCCTATCATGGGTAAAGTTTTTACAGACTCATTGGCAAAGCCAGGTGAAGACGGCGATACGTATATCTCCATGATGGAGTGGAATATTAAAACCATTAAAGAAGGCTTGACTAAGTAACCAATAGCAAAACAAACTGGATAAAACCAAAGACACCTCTTCCTTTTGGAGAGGTGTCAACTTTCATAATAAAAAGGTTATACCAGAAGTACCAAGCCATTTATCTGAACCATTCAGTTAAAATCACCATTGAGAGAAACCCAATAATAAAAGCCAATGTAGACGCTCTTTCATTCCCATCCCCATGGCTTTCAGGGATTAATTCTTTATAAACTACAAAGAGCATTGAGCCTGCCGCAAAAGCAAGTCCATAAGGAATAATATGTTCAAAGGATCCGCCAAATAACACCCCTATTAATCCAGCACATAATTCAATCATTCCTGTCAGGGCTGCGAAAAGAATGGCTTTTACCCTGCTGACATTCTGTGTAACTAAAAATAATGCAACCAAAAATCCGTCTGGGACATTTTGAAGCCCTATAGCAAAAGCTACGAGCGGGCCAAGATCCTGGCTGCTGCTTACATTGCTTATTCCGACTGACAGACCTTCTGGCAAATTATGCAGTGACATCGCTATTAAAAACAATATGACAACACTTGAATGCCCCGCTGAACGTTTGGAATTGTCCAAATCCACATGTGGGATAAAACTTTCCAGCAAGGTCAAAACAAGGGTTCCCATTAAAATTCCAATCACCAGAACAGTAAGATTCGATAGCTTAATAGCAGATGGAATTAATCCGTAAGCCGACGCTGCAACCATAATCCCTGCCGTATAGGCCAGCAAAACGTCCTTCCCTTTATGGGAAACATTTTTTATTAACAAAATAGGCAGGGCCCCTAAGCCTGTACAAAGTGATGAAAAAAGAATAGGCAACAATGACATGAAAATCCTCCAGGATCTTATTAGTTCATCATATGTTTGAATTCATTGAACATGCATCCAGTTCCCCAAACTTCTCTGTAAAATCCTTAAAACTAATACTAGTTAAAGATGCTCATCCATGCCACTCTTTTAATAAATGAAATGAAGGTGAATGTATTGGAGCCAAAGAGTATAAAAAAATATATTATTGAGATCTATAATTTAGAAAGAAAATATGGACATGCGACCATATCAGATATTGCTGAATTACTTAATGTGACCGTTTCGTCTGCTTCAAAAATGGTTGCAAAACTTAAAAAACAAGGTTTTGTAAACTTCCAGCCATACAGAACTGTGACTTTGACAAAAAAAGGTTTAGAAATTGGAAATCAGCTAGAATATACCAATAAAACATTAGTTGAATTTTATAAATATATTGGGATCGAAGAAAAAAAGATTACACAAGAAGTGAAAGAAATTGAGGTTTATATTAATCCTGAAGTAGTGACAAAGATTAAAAGTTTCCTGGAGACAAAAGTAAAAAACGCTTGAAAGGAACCTTTTTCCAGCCACGAACCGTTGTGGCAACACACAAAAAGATAAAACTTTTTTCTCCTATAGCAATAGTGAATGCCGTTCCACTGAAAAGACAGACAAACCCTGCAACAAAAGAAAATTGCTGCCATTGATTCAGCGTTTTTGCATCCATCCCCCGCAGCATACCTCCACTTGAGATGATTACAAAGCTGATTAAAGGAACCCATTAAACTGCAAAGAATGCCCCTAAGGAGAGGAAATACCTCCATTGGGACATTCTTTCACTTTTGGTTTAAGTCATCATCATCCCCCTACTTATAAAAAATCTGTTCAAGCTTCACTCACAACAAAAAGCCCTTAAAGGAATAAACCTAAAAATGCTTCATTCTGTTGTTTTTTTGACCTCAAAGAAGGATACATCATGAATGCGTCGTATTTTAAAAATAACAAAGGAAGGAGAATGGGTATGGGGAAGAAAGAAAAATTGTATTACAAACGGGGTACGGAGGAACTGAAAAAGAAAAACATCCGTGCCCACAAACTGGTTCATGAATTCAATCATTCCCCAATAGAAGATTCAGCTAAAAAAGAGGAAATAATTAATGAGTTGTTTGGAAGTGCAGGATTAAATCCGGGTATTGAACATAATTTCCATTGTGATTTGGGCTACGACATTCATGTGGGCGACCATTTTTATGCAGGTTATAACTGTACAATACTAGATATGGCAGAAGTAAGGATTGGGAACAAATGTATGATTGGCCCGAATGTTGGTCTATACACGGGTGGCCATTCCATTGAGCCGAAAGATCGAAACAAAAGTGGTTATGCGGTTCCCATTAACATAGGAAATGATGTATGGATTAGCGGCAGCTCAGTGATCTTGCCAGGCATCACCATTGGAGATAACTCCATTGTGGCCGCTGGTTCCGTTGTGAAGAAAGATGTGCCTGCCAATACGATTGTGGCGGGGAATCCAGCGAAGATACTAAAAAGCATTTAACTTATAGACGCTTTTATCCAATAAAAAAACGCATGGAAGCTGGATAATCCATGCGTTTTTTCTGCTAAATTTAATTCCGATAAGCATTTTATCTGGAGCTGTCCCTCTGTGATATTAGATCAACTATCAAACGTTGTTACCCCACAGCTAAATCACTTAAATGACTTTCCCGTCCAGCCATAAGTTTAAGTGATTCGTTTAACAAATTAGAGTGGATGGCAAATGATGTTTCATCTCCTCTTTCAAGGTCCTGATCGATCTTAAATTGCAAATAGTTTATCCTCAAGTCAATGTCAATTAAAGATATTATTTGTTCGTTCATTAAATACAGCTCTAAATCTTCCGTAGCCATAAAAAAGGCATGTTGTTCATTTATCACCACGAAAACATACCAGCCTTTCGCCATCGTAAATTTACGTTCAGGAGTGACTTCGATTAGATCTCCTTTTTGGATTGTGATCGAGAATGCATGATAAGCATCAGGACAAAAACAATCAATATCATGTTGAAATGCTTTCATAGCAATATAATGTTCATTCATATTCTTCTCTCCTCTAATTTACTTTAAAAAGTATGTATTCTTTAACTTCCAGCAGAATCGATATCCTCTAATCCGCAACAAGGGCACTGGGAGGAGCAGCTTTCATCCTCTGCCTCTACAATAAAGCCACACCATTCACAAACATAGATTTTAGACGTCTTATACCCCTCCCAAAGATGTTTTTTATATGTAACCTTATAAGTGTAAATTATTATCATAACTTAAAATTAGTTTAATTGAAAATGATTATCATTGTCAAGGGTGTTAAGAAGAATGCTGCTACTCTTTTGGCGTTAGCTTAAATCCTATAACATCCTCAGTTCTCTTTTTATAAATGCCGTCCTGAATTTGGTGACATTTGTTTGTTTTACAGTTTCATAAAGACCTTTTTCATTGCACTGATTCTATTTTCCAGCTTTATGAACCTCTGATGGCGACCTTTTCTCCCGCTCCAATTCATGTTCCAGCTTCATAAACCTCTCATAGCAACCTTTTTCTTCGTTCCGCTCCATTTTAAGTTCAAAGAAACTCTTCTCCTGTAAAATAGATCCCTCTACCCACTCGTTCACCATTTCGACACAATCCCGCGTAAACCACCCTGACCTTTCCCTTCCCTCAACTGTATATAGAAGGTGAAAGGGTGGTGCATTTTAATGAATTTAAAATCAGGCAGTGTTGACCAGTTTGAACAATGTTCCCAGTTTAATAACCTACAGGAATTTAATGTCCATTTAGAGATGTGGCTTGCGGTGAATAAGGAGAAGTTTTCGAAGGGTGAGCTTGTTGGCCTAAAGCGGCTGGCGCGTTTTGCAGCCAAAGTTCCCGGTGTATCCAATGCAAAGATTGGAACAGTGTTAAAAGCAATCCACGAAGAATACAGCGGAAACGGAATTTCCCGCTCCACTTTTAAAAGGATGATCGTAAAAGCATCCGAGTTAGGCATATTCACAGTTCATGAAACAGAAAGAAAGAACGGATCCCAGTCCAGCAACTTATACATATTCAATCGCTTTCCCAAGAGTGAACCACCTAAGGAGAAAAAAATGGACCACCATAATAAAACTATTAATCTTTCTAAAACTAATAAAAATCAAAAGAATAATAAACGTAACGAAACCGGCCTCGACTACACATATACTAGCGATCGTGTTCCGAATGCTTTCGTTGATGCTGTGAAGTACTTTTTCCCTGAAGCAAAGTCAATCGAGGAATTTTGGAGAATGACAACTATTGCAGCTTACCGCAATAATCGCGAACAAAATAAGCTCCAGGTACTTGACACAGCCATTCATTCCTTTAAGCAGCTAATCGGGAAAATGAAATCAAGCATAATAGCTAAGCCAATCGCCTACTTTTATGGAATTCTGAATCAAAAATTTGAAGAACTTTACTTTGAAGATCTATTAGATATGGGCTTTTCATTGAATAACGATCAATCCTATATGGGCTTTTTCTACAAATAATAAAAAAAGTGAATTTTTCTTAAAAATCGGCGAGTTAGACCCTTCTTTCGGGGAGTTTGGTACCCAAACTCGGGCGTTTAAGGGGTAAACACAACGAAACTCGACTTTTTTTCGATTCGCAAAAAAATCGTTTTCCCGCTATGTTAAAGCTACCCGGGAATACTTAGAGCGCGCGCTTTCCTGAAGGGACACAAACATGGAAAGCTTTGAACAGACAGCAGCACAATTTGATCCAATGATACACAAAATCATGAACAGTCTGAACATTTATAAAAACAGAGATGAATTCTATCAGCTGGGGGTAATTACACTCTGGAACGTTTGGAAAGACCATGATCCAAAGAAAGGTCCGTTCATTTCATATGCCTATGGTTTTGTAAAAGGGAAAATGATGAACGAATTAACAAAACAAGCAAACCATAAGGCTCGTTTTGTCTATCCTAAGGAAGAATTCTGGGAAGCCATCGAGGAAGTTGTTGAGGATTCGCAGGAATTTAGCACCACCGACCTGCTTGATGATTTGTTAAAAAGCTGCAGAACTTTATCAGAAAATCAAAGAAAATGGCTGAAGTATACCTTGTGTGATCAACTGACAGTCAGGGAAATTGCAGATAAAGAACAAGTCTCCCTGTCAGCAGTCAAAAACTGGCGCCAGGGAGCCCGGGAGAAATTAAAATTAATCTATGATAATAGCGGCAAATTAAGCACACTCATTTCATAACAGCCGCTCTAATATCAAATACCAAACACCTTACATTTATCGTAAAATTTCGTTATTCCAATGCCAAGCAGTTTATTTCCGTGAATGCGTAAATTTCCGTTTTTTTCGGAAAAGTTCAGTCGCTATTATTCCGCATTTCCGGAAGATGGTGTCTCTTTTAAACATTTTCCTAACTTTTTAAATTCACCCTGTCCTTTTTGCCTAAAAAAACGTATATAGAGTGTGAAAGGAGGTGATCAGCATGGCACAAGCAAATATCATCGATACAAAACTTCGCCTTGTTTTTGAAACGGGCTTGGATGAACAAGGGAAACCTATTCACAAGTCCAAAACCTACAGCAGCCTGAAGCAATCAGCTACACCAGACCAGCTATATGCGGTTGGACAAGCTGTTGCTTCGCTATCCACCTACCCGTTGGCAGCACTAAATAGAAATGACAGCTTCGATATCGTAGGCTAATTCTTTCTATTAATATCCTAAACTGGCAGGGAGGTGAAACAGAATGGCGAAAACGTTAGAAATGACTTTCCTTTCCGATATGGGAAAGCCATCTAAATTAACAATTGACAATCCAAAGGAGCCAATTGACCCGATTGCTGTCAAAGCAGCTATGGACCAAATCATTGCTGCCAATGCCTTTGTCGGCAATGGCGGTGACTTTGTTCAAGCACAGGGAGCTAGATTGCTTGAGCGCAACGTAACTGACTATGATCTAGTTTAATTCGAAGAGGCCGGTTTCTTTCTGAACCGGCCTTTTTTATTAATCTGTTATTGAAAGGAGCAAACATCATGGAACAGATGGTCACATTGATCAGCGAACTCGGCTTTCCGATCGTTGTCACGCTATTTCTACTGAACAGAATCGAAGCCAAACTCGATGTCGTGGTGTCCTCAATCCAGGGACTGCCGGATCGGTTGAGGGAATAAAAGTATAATAATCTCCCTTGATTGAACTTATTTCAGGGGAGGTCTCTCCGGAAAGAAAACCGGTTTCAAAACGTAAATTCCTCTCCTCTCCCCTCACTAATCGCTTTTTTATAAACTGCAGATGCAACCATGGTATCGAGATAGCCGATACCAACCGACTTGTAGAGGGTAATTTCGCTTGGTTTCCCTCGCCCGTTTTTCTCTCCACAAATGATTTCACCGATTTCACCATAAATGGAATCCGTACTCCATAAGCCCTCTTTGTGTGGAACAAGGAGATCTCCTGCTTCATGCAAGGCCCCTTCCAACGTATCGACCACAATTTTATTGCTCCGTATAAGTGTTTGGACGTCAACCTCCTGCATATGCGGCTGATAGGAGCCAATTGCATTTATGTGAGTCCCTTCTTTTAGAAAAGAACCATCAAATAGTGGCGTTGAACTTTTAGTACTGCAAATCACAATGTCTGCTTTGCTCACAGCGATATTGGCATCCGCTTGAATAGAAATAGTTCCTTTCCATTCCGGATATGCAGAATGGAGCTCTTCTTTGAATACTGCAGCCCTCTCTATTGTCCGGTTATATAATAGGATATGTTCCAAATCGGCAACAGCCATTACTGCTTGTATTTGTCCGATGGCTTGCGCACCACAGCCCAAAACAGTACAAGCTTTGGAATCTTTCCGTGCTAAATATTTAGTGGCTACACCGCTGGAAGCACCTGTTCTTAGAACGGTTAAGTAGCTGGCATCCATTACAGCAACATGTTCCCCTGTCTTCGCATCCGTAAGTAAAATCACACCTTGGAGAACTGATCTGCCTTCGTTAGCATTGTGTGGAAAAATACTTACAACTTTAATAGCTGTATAGTTTTCCGGCTCGATATATGATGGCATATATAACGTTTCCGCATTGAATTTTTCATGTGGAACGGACATCCTAATGGGTGTCTGCGTTTTATCCGCATGACCATACCCAAACGCTTTCTCAACGTCTGCTATACATTCTTTCATTGAATATAGTTCTTTAATGGTTTCCCTATTTAACATCAGCAATGATTCCCACTCCAATACACACTTAGGATTTTGAGTAAATGCAATCTGTGTTTTAGCAGAAGTTTCTATATCAATCGTTCCGATTGGTGACCTATTATATGAATCTAAATCTTAATAAATATTTTTATATCCAATTCCTATACTGTAACTTTACGCTCCTTATTACTTGAACGCTGTGTTGTAAATCGGTCTGGTGCAAAAGGTGATAGATCGATAGTTGACTTACCGCTTGTAATTAAATCAGACATTGCACTGCCTGTTGAAAGAGCCATTGAAATTCCGCTCATAGCATGGCCGGATGCAATGAATAAATTCGCAAATGGAGGTACGATCCCCAGAACCGGCAAACCATCCGGCGTCATTGGTCTCATACCGCACCAAGCCTTCTCTTTTCCATGAATCGGAGACCTTAAATACTGGGAGGCAGAGCTTCTTAAACTGTCTATTCTTCTATGGTCAAGATCGGAATTTAACCCCGACAATTCCATTGTGCCTCCAATTCTGACAGAATGATTAAACGGACTGATGGTGACCATTGAATCTCCTAAGTATAGAGGCTGCTGAAACTGAATAGAAGGCGAAGAAATCGTAAGGCTGTAGCCTTTTCCTGCAGTCATCGGAACTTGGATTCCTGCTTTATTTAATAACTGGCCGGCCAATGCACCAGTGGTTACAAGAAAGTGGTCCCCTTCAATTGTTTTCTCTCCTATTTTTGCAGCTGTAATCTTTTCACCTTCACAAATGAAACCCGTTACTTCCGCTTGGGACCTCAGCTCTACCCCATTAGCAACAAGCCATTCTGTTAGATTGCTGGTTAACGATTCAGGGCGGACATGACGTTCAGCAGGGAGATATATTCCTCCTGCGACAGAATCAGAAAGTGCTGGTTCCATTTCTATAACTTCTTTTTTTGTTTTTGCAGCCGGTGCCGGTAACCCAAACTCTTCAACAATGCGGTAGGTATCCAACTTTTCTTCTATGTAGCTTTTTTTTAAAAATACAAAAAGCAGGCCTTTACGATGCATCTCAAATTCCAGTCCGTTCTCTTGTTGAAGCTCATCGAATAATCTTAGCGTATTTCTGCTTAATTCCAATCCTGCTCTAAATCCATTTTGGTAGGCGTCTTCACTGCAGTACTTCCAAAACCGTAATAACCAAGGGGACAATGCCGGTATAACTGAAGGTTTAATATAAAGAGGGCTATCTCGTTTTAACATCCACTTAAGACTTGTTTTCACTAAACCAGGTGCTGGGACCGGATCGGATAAACTCGGACAAACCCACCCCATATTCCCGCTGGAACATTCAGCGCCAGGCTCCCCTTTGTCAATCAACACAATATCTAAGCCCTTTTTTCTAAGAAAATACGCACTAGCAAGGCCAATGATTCCACCGCCAATAATGATTGTTTTCGTCATTTCCTCTCCACCTTCTAAGGTAATTGAATAAACAGTTTCTCTTTGAATATATGCTCCTGTCCGGGGCTCCTTCTTGAGCAAGCAACCTAATTTTAAACGAGTATATATTAAAAATATTCAGAAATAAAGGTGTAAATTAAATGATAATGCCACGTTTTTGAAAAAGATTTTTGTGGATTTTCACAATTAGGCTCTCGTACGCTTGACATATAGTTCTTAAAAATCATTTGATTAATAGGGTAAAAATACTATAAACTCGCTTCGTTCAAACAAAATTTTCGTGAAAAATATACATAGATTAAGTGATTCGGAAAGATTATATTTAAAATACAGAATTTTTAAAAAATACCGAATAGTTATCAGCGATCGCTTTTAAAGGAGGGTGGATTCTTTTGTGTTCAATGTTCGGTATATTTCATCAGCACGAACTCTAGCTAAGCAGATAAGATCTTACGCTTTGAAGAGGCTTGATAACAAAGGGGGTTGGTTTTTTTGAAGGATAACCAAGTAATTTGGGGATCAAGAATTGGCTTTATATTAGCTGCAATGGGTATGGCTGTCGGAACTGGTAATATCTGGCGTTTCCCGCGGATGGTTGCTGAACATGGCGGCGGCTCTTTCTTGATTGGCTGGGCATTCTTTTTGTTTCTTTGGTCATTGCCGCTTATTATGGTTGAAGTGTTTATTGGAAGAAAAACCAGGATGGGAACAATGGGCTCTTTTGGGGAGTTTATCGGCAAAAAATTTGCCTGGTTCGGTCCAATTATCACCATTGTTTTAGCAGGAATTACTTTTTACTATTCTGTTGTAGTAGGTTGGACTTTTAAATATTTCATCTTGGCTTTACAAGGAACTTTCACAGAAAAAATTGATTCAGCTGCACAGTGGGAGAATTTCGTTGGTCATTCTGCTGAACCTGTCATCTTTCATTTTATTGCCGCCGTACTCTGTGGTGTTGTTGTATTTATTGGGGTTACAAAGGGTATTGAAAGAATGTCAAAACTTTTCCTTCCACTTTTATTCCTCTTGCTAATCTTTACTGCTTTCCGTTCCGTTACCTTACCAGGTGCAATGGAAGGGCTTTCTTATATGTTTACACCACAGTGGGAATATTTAGGGAAAGCTTCAACTTGGCTTCAGGCATTGTCACAGTCTGCCTGGTCGGTTGGCGCTGGATGGGGGTTGTATGCAACCTATGCCATTTACACAAAGAAACGTGATGATATTGCTCAAAATTCATTAACTGCTGGACTTGGTAATAACTCTGTAGAATTGCTTGCTGGTTTAACGATTATTCCGGCTATCTTTGCTCTGGCACCTTCACAAGAATATATTACTCAGGCAACAAGTTCAGGGAATACTGGTTTAACCTTTATCTATATGGTAGAACTGCTTAACGTCATGCCGCAGACTTATATCTTTGGAATTGCATTTTTTGGGGCTTTGGCATTTGCGGCCTTTACCTCATTAGTGGCAATGGTCGAATTAATTACAAGAAACCTATCAGATTATGGAATTCGCAGAAACAAAGCAATCGTGCTAACCGTTGCTTTAATATTTATTGGCGGTATCCCTTCAGCACTAAATATGAAGATATTCAATAATCAGGATTGGGTCTGGGGAGTAGGCTTACTGCTTTCTTGTTTCTTGTATTCATACGCTGCGATTAAGTACGGTGTGGAAAAGATGCGTGACGAAATAAATGAAGTCAGCTTCATTAAAGTGAACAAGTGGTGGGTTTATTCCATTAAATATTTTATCCCTGCCTTATTTGTAATCGTGACTGGATGGTGGCTATACCAAGGTGTGACATGGTATCCGGACACTTGGTGGAAGCCATTCGAAGAATTCAATGTCGGAACGATCGTGCTTCAACTTGGAGCAGCTTTCCTGCTTGCATTTGGACTGCTCCGCTTTAACAGCAAATTAAGAAGCTCTGTGAAGGAAGAAGGTCTAAGCGATCGAGAATCTTCAATGCCTTCAAACACAGACATCAAGGAGGAATTGTAATGACTGCTTCAGCAATTTTTATGATGGCCGTAACCTTAGGCTTATTCTGGGGCGGCTTTTCCTACATGGTATATAGGACCTTAACGACAGATTACGACGACAAATAAAATAGATAAAATTAGAAGGGGCAGGTCCTATTCAGTTTCTGGATGGAACCCGCCCCTTCTTTTATTTATTCTGCATTAACATATTCTTTATTTAGCAAATAATTATGCACTTTGCGGCTAACGGATATCCCGTTTTCAATTGCACCGTCAATGAAGCCCGCCCAGCCGTTTGCATAGGTGGTTCCTGCTAAAAATACGGAGTTTTCAGGGGTACTCCATTCCTCATGATAGGTGGTTAACTGCCCCGGCTTTAGCATCGGCCAGGTTTCTCTTGAATATTCGTCATTTACCCAGTCATGGCCTGTGCTTTCAATGACTTGTATGTCGGGAATCCAGCATTTCAAAGCCTCTTCTACAGCTGCCCTGTCATTAGGATTTAATTTTTCAGCACTTGGTCCAAAACCAACCAGGATACTATCGCCATTAACATAACGATCTAAATGCACAGAATTCAAGGGGTAGCTGCCAGGTGCTAAGGCATCAAACGGCTCCAATTCCCCTTTCACTTTAGCCCAAACTTTCACTCCTTTTGAAGTTTGCCCCCGTTTAGAAGATTCCCGCTTGGCTGCAGAAAGCGGAGGTTCGAAATGAATGTTATTAAGAGTTGTCAATGGCACGGTTACCATTACCGCCTTTGCCGTAAAATATTCACCTTCTGCTGTAAAAACTTTTGCAGCCCCCTCTTCATGCTCAATCCGTCCCACAATGGCCGAAAGCTTAATGTCTGCACCGCTGTCCTCAGCAATAGCTTCTATTAATTTTCTGGTCCCCTGTTTTAATCGGTAGCTCGAAACCATCGCACTATGGGTATCCCACTTTCCTTGTGAGAAAGCCCACCAGCGAAAGATTTGGGTTACGGCCCCTTCAGCTGGATCACCGCAATAATCCGATGCAATCCAGCCATGTAAAATGTCATATTCCTCTTTTGTTAAAGCGAAATCGTGCAAAAATTGTTCTGCGGAAACGTTGTCCAAATCGCGAAAACTTTGGGTTTTCAACGGTTCAAACGGTATGGGCATATGTTTATTGCTTTCTCTCATCAATCTTTCAACCGTATTTCTCAGTTTCTCTTTAAATTCCGCTGCTGGGGCAGAATATGGTTTTCCATCAACAATCCAATAAACCGTTTCTGTTTTTGGTCCGGAAGCAAGCTCAAGGCCATATCGGGTAATTTCCGTCCACACATGCGGCTGATGCCAATGGACATAGGTTCCTCCCATTTCAAGATCTGTATCTAAACGGTGATCCACCCAGGTGCGGCCTCCAATCCGGTCACGAGCCTCCAAAACTAATACTTTATTACCTAAAAGCCTTAATTCCCTCGCAGCAGTCAATCCTGAAAAACCCGCTCCCACAATAATTACATCATAATTCTGGGTATTTGCCATTGTAAGTCTCCTTTCTTTTCAAGAAATAAACTGCAGCACCCTTATAGGAACTGCAGTTCTGGCTATTTTATATTTCATCCCCTACAGCTGGATTTGTACCACTCTCTGTGTTAATAGGCAGTGTGATGTTTTTGCGTGTATACATAAAGTAATAATACAAATAGCATAAACCTATGAAACCAAAGCCCCAATACAGCGAAGACCGCTGCGTCGGATCAAAAGCCATAACTGCGAATATAAGCAGGCACATAGCAATACATAAAATCGGGATAAAAGGATATAGTGGAACCTTGTATTTTAAATCCTCCACTTTCCCGCCATTTTTTATATATTGTCTGCGGAATCCGATTTGAGCTGCAGCAATTGCTAACCATGTAAGTGTTCCGCCAATTCCGCTTACCGCCAGCAGTACTACAAATAGTGTATCTGCTGCTATATAACTGGTTAATAGAGATAACAAGGCAAATCCGAGTGTCACTAAAAGGGCATAAGCAGGTACGCCACGTTTGTTCAGCTTTCCAAAGATTTTTGGAGCCATTCCCGTCTCAGAAAGTGAATACATAATCCGTGTACAGGCGTATAGCCCAGTGTTGCCAACCGAGAGGATTGCCGTCAAAATAACAAAGTTCATTATATCGGCTGCATATGGAATACCTACCATATCAAAAACAGTTACAAACGGACTTTCCAGAACTCCCGCTTCCTTCCAAGGAACAATCGCTGATAAGACAAAGATAGCTAAAACGTAAAATAACAGGATTCGGAAAACGATGGTGCGAATCGCTTTTGGGATATTCTTTTCCGGTTCTTCCGTTTCTCCTGCGGCTACACCCATAATTTCGGATCCTTGAAACGCGTAGATGACGGACATCATCGATATGAAAACACCAACGATCCCAGCGGGAAAAATACCGTCACCAAAGAAATTGGATACATAAGGAGCAGGTGTGTTGTCCATCGATATAACTCCAAAAATGGCTGCTAACCCGATAATAATGAAAAGGATGACAGTAAGAACTTTAATTCCTGCAAACCAATACTCCGTTTCAGCAAAAGCTTTCGTAGTGAGTGAATTAATCGAAAACAGAAGAACTATGAAGATTGCACACCAAATCCATGTTTGAACATCGGGAAACCACCTCTTCATTAGCAAACCTGCTGCAACAAACTCAAGCCCAACATACATGGCCCAGCTTAGCCAATAGACCCACCCGATTACAAAACCGGTGGCGGGGCCAATAAACTTGGTGGCATGAGCCTGGAAGGATCCCGAAACAGGCATAACAACGGATAATTCCCCTAAACAAACCATTGCTAAATACATGAGCAAGCCGCCAACAAGATAAGCCAGAATTGCTCCTGCTGGCCCAGCCTCTCCGATTGCATAACCCGATCCAACAAATAGCCCTGTCCCAATAATTCCGCCTAGGGACATCATAAATAAATGACGACTCTTCATTTGCCTTTTTAATTTTGTTTGACTCATCGATTTTCACCCTGCCTTCAGTTTATAATTAAACAGATATTAGTAAGCGCTTACACTCCGGCTTAATCGATGGCTGTAAAAGTTCCCTGAGGCAGCGGAAGCACTTTTTCAAGATCCCGCTGAATAAGTAAATGAAAATGATGAACGAGATTTTCTGTCATTGAGAATCTTCCTTGTGAATAAGCCCCTGTCTCAATCCCCTTTTGAACCATTTCACAAATATCGAGGTCCTCTTTTCTAACAAGCTCATCCATCGCCATAAGCTCTTGTTCTTCTTCCGTAATCTCCCCGGTCAGGAAAAACGTTGTATAAACATATTTCGTGGTCTTATGGTCAATTGGTATTGATTGGTGAATAGAAAGATTGGCTGGCCCTGGATCGAATGAAAACCATGTGTTTGGATAAAGCCAATAATATCTTCCTCCTTGTCCAAGTCCGAAGTTCATTTTCTTTCCCTTCAAAGGAGTCCCTTGATAAGAATAGTAATCGTACATGGACATCTCGTACTGCTTCATATCAAGCTTCGAAACGAGTGTTTTATGTACGATTGAACAATGATCGCACTCAAGATAATTATCAATTCCTATCTTCCAATTTGATTTGCAAATTGTTTCTTTAACACGAACTTTTTTTAAGCTGCTGAGGTCATATTTCGAAACATGCTGGAAAAGATCAGGATACTGTGTCTTCATCGAAACAGCGTCCGGATCAAGATTTACAAAAATGAAGGAATGAATGATTTCCAGTTTAATTGTTTTTAAGCAGAAATCCTGGTAGTCGAAATGGTCACATCCATTCATATTGGGCGCTCTTAGCAGTGAACCATCTGTACGGTAAGTCCAGGCATGGTAAGGACAGGTAAAGACCGATTTATTGCCCTCTCCCTCTGCAAGCTTTGATGCCCGATGAGAACAGACATTATAAAACGCCCTAATATCTTCGTCCTGTCCGCGGCTGATGATGATTGGACGATCAGCCACTTCCGTTGTAAAATAGTCGCCTGGGTTGCTTACTTGGCTTAAATGCCCGACATATTGCCATGTCCTGCGAAAAATCTCTCTCTTCTCCGCTTCAAGAACTTTTGGATCGGTATAAAGCCAAGCCGGTAAAGTATGGGCTTCACTTAACGTATTGCTGACTCTCACTTCCTTCAAAGATTTTCCCCTCCTTCTCTTCCATTCCACATACCAAACATTATGATCAAAGTGTTAATAAAGTAATTTTAAATTAAAAATATTCTGAATTATATGTTTAAATTAAACAAAAACATGTAATCTATAAAATTAATTTTTAGTTTTTTTATCTAAAAAACTGCAGGCTTAACAAAGCATGCAGTTCTTTTTACTCAATATTTTAATGATAGATTGGTTAATCATTTACTTGCATTAAAAACCTTTTGGTTCGTTCTTCCTTGGGGCTATTAAAGATTACCTCAGAGGTCCCTTCTTCTATAATCACTCCACTATCCATAAAGATGACCCGATCAGCAACCTCTTTTGCAAATTTCATTTCGTGTGTTACTACCACCATTGTCATGCCTTCCTGTGCTAAATCCTTCATAACCTGTAGAACCTCTCTGACAAGTTCTGGATCTAATGCTGAAGTGGGCTCATCGTAAAGCATGACTGCAGGGTTCATGGACAGTGCACGTGCTATCGCAACTCTCTGCTGCTGTCCTCCTGATAATTGGGATGGGTAATGGTGACAGCGTTCTCCGAGTCCTACCTTTTCAAGGAGAGAGTGAGCGAATTCTTTCGCCCTTTCCTTCTCCATCCCCTGCACGACAATTGGCCCTTCCATCACATTCTCTATTGCTGTTTTATGGGGAAACAAGTTAAATTGTTGAAAAACAAACCCCGTTCTTTTTCGCAGCTCTCTTATTTCATTTTTGCGAATTCGATTCGATTTTCCTCCGGCAACTATTTTTTGAGACCCGATTTTAATGGTTCCTTCTGTTGGTTCCTCTAAAAATGTTAAGCAGCGGAGGAGTGTTGACTTCCCGGAACCGCTGGGTCCCATTAATACCACTACTTCACTTTTATTAACAGAAAGGTTTATTCCGTGAAGTACCTCTATCTCCCCAAACCTCTTTTTAAGGTTTTGCAATTGTATGATACTCATGATTCCCCCCCCCGATCACTGAGATTTGCTGTAAATGCTAGAACAAATTTTGTGGAGTATCTTTTTATCAATAGATGAGATAGACCCTGCTATCTCAGGACTGCTGCCTGCGGTGAAAAACTTAATGTCTCTAACTGATCATAGACATGCTTTTTATATGGCAATATGCTTGGAAGCCCGTTTTTCTAAGCGATCCAAAATGGCTGTGAAGCACGCAATCATAACCCAATATAGTCCAGCAGCTACTAAATAGATCGTTAATGGTTCGAACGTTTTTGCGATAATTAACGAAGACATTTGCAGCAATTCAGTTACTGTAATGACAGAAACCAAAGAAGTATCCTTGATTAAAATGATAAAGGTATTTGACATGGTTGGTATGGCTACACGAAGGCTCTGTGGCAAGATGGTATGTCTCATTGCCTGGCTATAGGTCATTCCCAGTGAGACAGCCGCCTCCATCTGGCCCTTGTCAATCGATAGTATGGAAGCTCGAAATGATTCAGATAAATAGGCGCCAGCGTTTAAGCTCAGTGCTAGAATTCCTGATGGAATAGGATCAAGTTCAATATTGATTTGCGGCAACCCATAATAAATAACAAAAATTTGCACCAGCAATGGTGTCCCGCGAAAGATCGATACATACGCTTCAGCCAATCTTACCAATATGGTCATTTTTGATATTCGCGCCAATGCTGTAAAAAATCCAAGAAAAAGTGCAATCACTATGGATATTACAGCTAAAAATATGGTCATTAACGTTGCATATAATAAAGGCGGCAAGGCTTCAATCACAATTAAAAAATCCATAAGCACTCCTCCACTTTAACTATCTTTCAGCCTGGTTTAGGGCATAAAATTTCAAACAAGAACTTCTTCCTTAAATTCAATCCTGATTCCTAAATCATTTAATTGCTCCATAAACGGGGCAAACCGGTCTTTAATAATGAGTTCTTCTACCGCTACAATTCCCTTTTCTTTTATTTTTCCTTCAGCAATCCAATTGGCCAATAGCATTGCAGGGAGTGCCGTCGTTTTGGCCATAGAGGTAATATTGCGCTCGTGGTCGTAGAAATCGACCATTTCCCAAGTATACTTAGTTTGAGTGCCGCCCTTTCGCCCGTTTACTTCAACACGCAATACCGTGATGTCTTCCTTCGATTTTCCTTGAAGTTTTGGAGCTAATATTTTTTCAGACAATGCACGCGGACGAATTAGCGCTCCATTTATTTCAACTGGTTCATCATCAAAAAAGCCAAGTTGGCTTAGGAAGTTCATTCTTTCCCAATGCCCTTCGTAGCGTACTGTTTTTTCATATAGTCTTTTTACTTTATCCTTCAATGTATAGGCAGTACTATGGGCATCTGTTACAACGGCTTCACACATTCCGACCGGTTCAGGAAATGTCATTTTTTCTAATCCTGATAACGGCGGAAGTTCAACCAATGCTCCATCTTCAGCTGCCAGAGCAGGCCTTGTATACAGGCCTAATACGCTTTCGAGCCGGAACACAACCTGGTACCATAAAGGAGGCTCTGGAAACCTCGGAATGCCTCCGCATGTCATGACCGCTTCATCTGCTTCATCTAGTAATTCTATCCCTTGGGCTGCCAGGAAGTTGGTCATTCCCGGAGCAACCCCGCAGCCAGGTACGATAATGACACCAGCGTCTTTTGCTTTTTGATCAAGCTTTATTTTTTCCTCAAAGTTTGAACCAACTAAATCTACTAAGTTGCATTTTTCCTGGATCGCAGCTTGAATGGCTGCTAGGCTTAAAGAATGCGGCAAGCAAGCTACAGCGATATCTGCTCCTTTTAGGACGCTTTTAATATCTTCCACTGTTTCCAGCGAAGCCTTTTTACCTGTGACCTTTGGATTGCCGGCTATTTTCAGGCATTTTTCCACACTATTTTGATTTACGTCAACCGCAGCAACCGCTTTAATCCCAGGAAACTTTGCCAATTCACTCACAACCGTCGTGCCTATCATTCCAGTTCCTAAAACAACAGCGCGCATATATACGCCTCCCTTTAGCCCTTTTGTTTTTCCTAAAAACTAATAAATGAATTACACGATTTTTTACAATCATAGGAGTATGGAAATTTCTGTACTTTGTGGACATTTTAGTTTTCTAATGGCTCAGTTCCAAACCATTTCTTATAAATTTCGGAATAGGTTCCATCTTCCTTCATATCTCCTAAAATCTGATTGACTTCCTTAACAAAGTCTTCATTATCTTTCTGGATGGCCATCCCGATTTCATCTTTATTTACAATATCGCTGCTAACCTTAAGCGGCAGATCATTTTCTTTAATGTTGTAGCTCATTAATAACTGATCGTTAATAATGACGTCCAGCCGTTTGTTCATCAAATCAGCAATGTAATCATTTACAGCCTTGTATGTCTTAACATTGGCCCCGTCAACACTGTTTGCGACTTCTTCAAAGGTGGTTCCTCCACCAACACCAACATTCTTCCCTTTGATATCTTCTAATTTTGTAATTCCATCAGTATCCTCTCGAGTAATTAAAACAGAGCCTGTCACAACGTATGGGTCAGTAAAATCTACGCTCTTTTTCCGTTCCTCAGTTACGGTCATTTGTGCAATGATAATATCAAACTTATCCGATTTTAAGCCTCCAATAAGGCTCTCCCACTTTGTAGCAACAAACTCAGTCTTTGCACCTAGCCGCTTAGCAATTTCTTTAGAAATATCAACGTCAAAGCCATCATACTTTTGATCATCATTTAAAAAATTGAATGGAGGATATGTACCCTCAAAGCCTACTCTTAATACTTTAGAGTCCTTAACCCGATCTAACCCGCTTTCTGATTTGCTTCCCCCGGTTTTTTCACTGCCCCCGCAGCCAGCCAGCATTCCCACAATGATTAGAAAAACCAATGAAAGTAAAAAGCGCTTCCTCATCTTTTTTCCCCCTCGTTTTCAATATTTCAGAATGCAATCACAGATGGCTATAAAAACTCAAAGTCTATTTTTTTCAACACTCCAAAATATTGTTGTTCAAAATTGTAGAACAATCTACATAAGTAGTGTAAACTTATAACTAAATAATTGTCAATATTTTTTGAATATTTTAATTATTGTTATTTTAAGATAAAATTAATTCTATCTAGTCTGAAATAGGATTAAAACGAGGAGGAATGTTGAATGAAAAGAGTTTCCATGGAAGAAACCGTTTATAACAATATTAAAACTGCCATCCTTTCAAGAAAACTGGCACCCGGAAAGCAGTTAGTGGAACATAATCTTTCTAACTCTTTAGGAGTAAGCCGCACTCCTATTAGAAACGCAATGAAGAAATTATCACTTGAGGGATTAGTAGATATTATCCCAAATAGAGGTGCATTTGTAACAAATCCCCCTAAAGAAGAAATGATTCAGGCTTATGAATTGCGTGCTAAATTGGAATACCTTGCCGTTATCCAAGCTATGAATTCTTTAACAGAAACTGATTTTAGAATTATTCAGCAAAACCTTGAAAAAGAAAGAATAGCACTACATAAAAGAAACTCGGAGGAATATGTACATTACAATAAAGAATTTCATATCAGCATAACACAAAAGTGCAGGAATAAGTTTTTAAATGAGTTTATCTTGAGGCTTATTAATCAAACGAATATATATCTTATCCTTTTCGATGATTTTTTCTCAAATCCCGAACAAGAACCCTACAGTCCGGATGAACACTCCACCATACTTATGCTCATTCAAAATAAGGATGCGGAAAACTTAAAAACAGCATTAGAAAACCATTTTAAACGCGCAATAACAAGCTTGGAAACTCACTATTATCGATATAAAGAAATAGACGAAATCTTTTGATCCGACTCAACAAGTTTTTTCATATTCTGAAAGATAGCATTGAATAGTGAAAGGAAATCGAAAATGAAAATCCTTAAAAATATTGCACAGGACATTGTTGAAAAAACAAGTGAAATTTTACAATACCCGATTAGCATTACCGATAATGAAGGATATATCATCGGCTCTACCGATCAAAGCAGAATCGGTATTTTTCATCGCCCCTCCCTTGAGGTCATTAAGAAAAACACAATGGTCTATTGCAAAAATAAAGTGGATAAGAAAATCCTCCCTGGAGTGTCTGCTCCATTAAAGTTTAATAACAAAGTCATCGGTGTTCTGGGTATTGTCGGCAATCCTGCTGAGGTAGAAAAATATGTGCAGCTTGTCAAAAATCAGGTCGAAATGATGTGCCAGGATGCCTTTCGAAAAGAAATGGCGGAACTTAAGGAGAAAATGGCTGAAATGCTTGTACATCAGCTTATTCACTATAAAGAGTCTGCACAGGAAGAGAAAGACCATATATTTCAATATTCAAAATGGCTAGAATTCGATATGCGGACTGATCGCGTGTGTATCATTATAGATATTGCCAATCCGGCACCAGGAGAGCGGAACTTTTTTGGGGACCTCTCATTTCAAAAAGAGGTTTTAAGTTTCCTAAAGTTAATTTTCCAGGACAATGATAATGATATCGTTTCTTTTCTTGATTTTAAACGATTTATTATTTTTAAATCCATGCCCTTCCCACATTCTTTCCCTGCTATGCTGGAAAAACTGGATGAGAATCTTTCGAAAATCAATTCATTCCTGGAGGCTAAATACAGTGTTTCGGCAAAAATGAGTGTGGGTGACGTGCAAAATGGCCCAAGCGGATATTCTGATTCCTATCAAAACGCCATTAAAGCCATGAGCATAGGGCTGGGATTTCAGGACCAATCCAATATCCATTTATATAATGAGCGGGAAGCAATGCTAAGTCTTTTGCCAAGAGAACTTGCTCGAGACTATAAGAATAAACTGTTAAAAATGGTATCGCCCCTAATGGAGCAGGACAATTATGAGGTTTTAGCTTCAACCTTTCTCGGCTTTTGCAAGTACAATATGAATTTGAGCGAAGCATCAAGGAATATGTTCATCCATCGAAATACGATCATTTACAGGCTTGAAAAAATAAGTGAAATTACGTCCTTGAACACTAGCAGTTTCGAACATTGCATGCTCCTGTATACTGCCATCCAATGTTTCGAAGAAATGAAATCATAAAGGCTAAACCCTCTGTTTCTTCAAACGACACCTTCGTTAAGAGCCCAGCCCTTTACGAAGGTGTTTTTTTAGTAAATGGCGTCTTCAATAATAAGTTCATTCTCTGCAAAACGCTCAACTCTTAAGGGCGTTAAATCAAGTGTATCGTATTTCCCGGTCCGGATCAGTTCAGAAAGGCATTTCCCGACCGCCGGAGCCTGCTGCATTCCGTGGCCGCTGAATCCAAAGGCCACATAATATCCTTTCATTCCAGGATATTTGCCAAGAATAGCATTATGGTCTTTTGTATTAAAATCATACAAACCTGACCAGCCTCTTTCAATTTTCGCGTGTTCGAAGTTTTTAATCCGATTGGCAAGCACAGGCCAAATATGTTCCTCAAAAGCTGACCTTCGCCATTTGAAATTCATTCCCGGCTCAATTTCTTCTGCATATCCGGAGATGAATTTTTCCCCTTCATGACGGAAATAGACCCCCGTTGGATCCATTGTTAATGGAAGATAATTTTTTAAAGGTTCCTTTATATCAAATTGAAAAATTTGTCTTGGGAGTGGTACAACAGGAAGCGGCAAACCTGCTTTTTCCCCCAATATAGATGCCCAGGCACCGGCACAATTCACCACAACCGGAGCATGATATTCCCTTCCGTCCGCAAGCTTGATGCCCTTCACTTGTCCCTGATCTGTAATGAGGCTGTCCACCTCATCATATATATACTCCGCTCCTAGATTTTTTGCGTTCTTCACATATCCCAGCATTACAGAGTAAGGATCTAAATAGCCGCTTTCACTGCAGAATAATCCCCCGGCAATATCTTCAATATTCAACTCGGGGATGATGCCTAATAGTTTCTCTCCTTCAAGGAGCTGTGAATGAATGCCGTTTTCATTTTGAAGCCTTAAATGTTTTTCAAATCGGGGCATCATTTCATCAGTAGCTAGAAAGAGGTACCCTCTTTGCTTAAAATCGATTTCAGCTTTTTCACCGTCGACTGCCATGTCCCTGGAGAAATTTTTGTATATTTGCAGACTGTATTTGCTTAATTGCATATTGATGACAGTTGTATATAGCTGCCTGAATCCTCCTGCACTTCTCGGTGTTGAAGCATATTCGTACAGCCCATCTTTTTCAAAAACAAGAATCTTACCCGTAAATCCATCGTTTAACAAATGATAAGCAATACTTGAACCGATGACTCCGCCGCCAATAATGATAATATCCGCCTTGCTTGGCATTCGCTTCCCCGCCTTTCATTGTAGCTTTTTATAGTAATAATGTTACTCATTTGAATGGCAGGTGGCTATGTGCATATTATACGGAAAAATAATATTTTGAATATTTCTAATTGTCTATTTTAACAAGGGATTTTGCGATGGAAGGAGAATCTATTAATATACGAAATATTCAGGTAAAGGAGCGGGCAATTTGGGCTTTCTAAAAGAAATCTCTCAGCTTATCGTCGAGAATACCTCAAAGATAATTGAGTATCCAATTAGTATTAGTGACAATAAAGGCAATATTATTGGCTCGAGTGATGTCGGACGATTAGGAAGTTTTCATCAGGCCTCGCTCGACGTGGTCGAAAGAAAGAAAACGATTTCCTATGAACCGGATGAAGTGAAAGATCTGAATAATGTTCTGCCTGGAGTGGCATCCCCAATTATGATCAACAATGAACCGATTGGGGTCCTGGGGATTGTCGGGGAGCCGGCAGAGGTAAAAAAGTATGCCCAGCTTGTTAAAAGCCATGTAGAACTTATGTGCCATGAATACTTGAAAAAGGAAATGAGTGCCCTTGAATCAAAGACCCTTGACAATTTGATTCGCTATCTTCTAAATTCACAAAAACCCGAGGATTTGGAATACAGTGTAAGATATGGGAAAATGCTCGGATATCATCTGGATTCCTCACACAGCAGGATCTGCTTTTTAATTGCAATCGACATTGGAATGGATTCCAGCCAGTCATCGAAACAGGAAACCCAGTTGCCTGATAAGTATTCATGGCATATCCTGCAAAATAATGTCTCGGAAATATTGCGATACTATTTAGTTGATAATCAGGAAGATATCCTTTCCCCCTTAACACTGGATCAATTTATCCTGATCAAAGCCATTAATAAAGAAGAAACACATGATCTCTTCATCAAAAGGATGGAGCATAAGATCCATAGGCTGTTCAAATATTTAGAGGCAGAAAATAGCTACCAAGCTAGTATTTCAATTGGAAGTGTCAAAAGTGGAGTACATGGAATAAAGGATTCCTATCAAGCTGCATTAAAAGCATTAATAGCCGGGAAAAGAACTAACAGCTCACCAAGGCTATTCTATTATAATGATTGGAATATCATTTTTGAACTTGTAGGCAATGGATTAAATCAATATGTAAAAGCAAGGCTTAAGGAAAAATTGCAGGATTTCATTGACCATGTGAATTATCCGACACTGGCTAATACCTTTATGGCTTACTGCAAGTGCAACATGAACATGAGTGAAACCGCACGGATCTTGTTTCTTCACCGAAACTCCCTCGTATACCGAATGGAAAAAATCAATGAGCTTACCGGGTTGGATATTTCCCGTTTTGACCACTGCATGCTTTTATACTTTGCTATTAAAAATTCAGGGATAAGCGGAATCCAAGAGTCACTGGAAATGAACGAAACAGAAGAAAGCTTCTCAACATATTAACTTAGCAGCGTTTAGTAATGTAATAAAAAAAGGCTGTTTTCTTATAGATTATTGTTTAGCTTGTAAATGATGCCCGTTGATTTCCGTTGCGGGCACGCAGCGAACCCGCGGGGAGGAATGAGAGCCTCCTCGGCTTCGCCTGTGGGGTCTCTCACCCCCTCTCCTCCCGCAGGAGTCAAGTGCCCTCCGCTCCAATCAACAGGGTGCTTTAACAGAGCCTTAAGATTAAATTATAAATATAGTGCGTTTTTTACAAGCTGTGCATTCCTTTAACCAGGAATGCTGTTTTTTTATCGAACAAACTTAGTGGTTTAGGTCCATAACTGTTTAAATCTCCATCTAGAGTCGTATGGAAAATTCAGCCTTTAATTGTATTAATGGATTTTAATTAAATTGTTATATTTTAATTAGTTATAAAAATATTGAAAAAAATAAAAGAAAGTGGAGATTAAAATGTATATTCTAAAAATTGTACCTAAAATGTTTTTAATATGCTTTATATGTATTTTGTTTCTACCAACAGTTCAAGTTTCAGCAGAACTAGAAATTGAGAATAAGCTCAACAACTATATAGAAAACTATTTAGAAGAATATCAGGTGCCTGGTGCATCGGTCGCAATTGTTAATAATGGTGAGATTTATTATTCAAAATCATGGGGTGTTACGGGAGAATCTGAGGAAAAAGTAACTACTGAAACTCCTTTTACCATAGGATCAATAAGTAAACCATTAACAGGTTTAGCTATAATGAATTTAATAAATGAAAATACTGTTGAGCTAGATGATCCCGTACAGAAGCATATTCCATGGTTTACTTTAGAAGATAAAAAAGCAGCATCACAAATTACGATCAAACATTTACTTACCCAATCAAGCGGGATAAGTACTTATACAGGGTTAACAATATCAGATAAAGAATCTAAAGATTTTCATGCAATAGAGAATAATGTGGAAAGCTTATCAAACGTTAAACTTACCGCATCACTTGGAGAAAAACATCAATATAGTAATGCAAATTTTTTAATTCTTGGTGCTCTCATTGAAGAAGTTACCAATCAAACATATTCAAAATACATGGAAAAAAACGTGTTTCAGCCATTAGGGATGAAGAATGCAGCAGCTGATCATGAATCAGCATATAATAAGGGATATTTAAGTGGATATCAGTCTTGGTTCGGTATCCCTCAAAAAAGTTCTGTCACATATGATAATGGTGGTGCTCCTTATGGATACATAACGGCAAGTGTAAAAGATATGGTTCAATACATTAAATTTCTAAGTCAACAAGATTTCAACAATTTTTTAAATGAAGAGAACATGAATCTATATTTAACTCCACATATTCAAACAGGAGATAACCGTTATTATGGTTTAGGAATACGAATCTCAAATTTAGACAACAAAGACAAAATGCTATGGCATTCAGGTTCAACACCTGATTCGCATGCAGAACTGTTTTATATTCCCGAAACAGATTGGGGTGGAGTGATTCTTACAAATAAAAATAATTCTTTAGAAGAAGAAGGACTATACTACCTGAAATTTGGTATTATTAACATTCTAGACGGAAATGAACCAGTTGAAATTCCAGAAAATACTCCGACAATTCAATTAGTTACTCTTTTATTTATTTGTTTACTTTTAGGATTGTTCATTTATTTATTAATAATAATTAAGTCAAAAAATATTCTTAAAAGATTCATATGGCGAATATTTGGAGTTATTTGCTTAAGTTTATCTATTGTTCTCATTCCGCTACTTATCTTTAGTGTAGGGGCCCCATGGCATGCTATCAGAATGTTTTCCCCTGATTTAGCACTTTTAACAATAGTGACAGTAACCTTATTAGCGTTAAACGGCTTATTATCGGTAAAAATATCATCCAAGAAGTTAAAGAATAACTTTTAATAGTGTCCAAGTAGCGTATCTATCCGGTATAAAGTTTCTTTATCATTCGATAAAATGTATAGAACTGATTATGTGTAAAAAATTTTTTCTGGATTATCTATTCAGTTCTCTATCTGGCTTCTTCAACGATCGCGTGCTTTAGTTGAATAAAGACATAGAAAAAATAAAAAAGCAAAACTCGCCAAATCTGCAGCGAATCTTGCTTTTTATATACCAATTGCTAAGTCAATATGTCTTTCGAAACCCCTTTAAAAATTCCTGCTGCTTTTATCCACTATTATTTTTAATAGGCCAACCTGTTCACGGAAAAGTTTGGCCTGACTTAACCTAAAAACAAAGGTTATTACAAAAAAGTGGCATAAAACGCTATGCCTGCAGGGTCAGGTGTCAGCACTATTTTTCTTATAATCTGCTTGAAAACGTTATTAATAGTTATCAATTTGCGCTCTCTGCAATTTTCCGCTGTAATCCACATAAATGGATTTCCATTCTGTATAAACATCCAATGACGCTACTCCGGAATCTCGGTGGCCATTGCCCGTTCCTTTTGTTCCGCCAAAAGGCAGGTGGATTTCTGCTCCAGTTGTACCTGCATTAACGTAGACTATTCCAGTATCCAGATCCCTCATAGCTTCGAAGGCCTGATTGACATTTTGTGTATAGATGGCACTGGAAAGGCCAAATTCTACTTTGTTATTAATTTCAACGGCTTCTTCCAGACTCTGAATCGGAATGATCGAAACAACTGGCCCAAAAATTTCTTCCATGGCAATTCTCATATCGGGTTTTACGTCTGTAAAAATGGTAGGCAAGTAGAAATTCCCGTTCTCTAAGCCTTCACCATCAGCGATTTTACCGCCTGCAAGCAGTTTTGCTCCTTCTTCCTGGCCAATTTTCACATACTCATCAATTCTCTCAAGTGAGGAACGATTGATGACAGGGCCTACTTTTACGGTTTCATCCAAGCCATTGCCCAGCTTTAATTCTCCTATACGTTCGAGAAGCTTTCCTTCCAATTCTTCCTTTACATCCACATGAACAAGGACACGGCTTGTTGCCGTACATCTTTGCCCGCTCGTTCCAAATGCCCCCCAAAGAATCCCTTCAGCCGCAAGATCAAGATCTCCATCCTCCAATACGGTGATGGCATTTTTACCGCCCATTTCAAGTGAGGTTCTCTTTAGAAGAGCGCCTGCTTTCCCGTTAATATCTTTTCCTACTTCATTGGATCCTGTGAATGAGATTAAATCAATACCCGGATGCTCAACCATCGCATTTCCGACAACGCTTCCCGAACCGTGTACAAGATTAATAAGACCTTTCGGAAGTCCTGCTTCTTCATAAATCTTTACAAACTCAGCAGCAAGGATTGGCGTTTCTGTTGCAGGCTTCCACACGATGGCATTCCCGGTAACCAGGGCAGGAAGGGACTTCCACGATGCAATCGCAATCGGAAAGTTCCAAGGGGTGATCAATCCTGCCACTCCCACTGGAACCCGGACGCTCATAGCAAATTTATTGCGGAGCTCTGACGGCACAGTATCACCAAACATTCTGCGTCCTTCCCCTGCCATGTAATAAGCCATATCTATGGCTTCCTGCACTTCTCCTCTGCCTTCATCAATGACTTTTCCCATTTCACTTGTAAGGATTTGTGCCAATTCTTCTTTTCTTTGCTTTAAAAGAAAAGCAACCTGATAGAGTATTTCAGCCCGTTCTGGTGCAGGGACTAACCGCCAGGATTTCTGCGCTGTCTTTGCTGCTTCAACTGCTCTGTCAACCTCTTCTTTAGCGGATTGGGTTACTTCGGCAAGGACTTCGCCAGTTGCTGGATTTAGAACAGGAACAAATTTTCCAGTTGATGATTCGCACCATTCACCATTAATAAAATTTAACACTCTTTTCATTTAAAAGCCCTCCATTAATAGGTTTATTTAACCTATAACTATTTTTAGTTTTTCTTTTATTCTATTTACAGCTTCATATAATCTCTCATTCGGAACTGATAGAGACACCCGGAAATATCCTTCTCCTGAAGGCCCGAAAGCATTCCCGGGGGTAAGAATTACACCAGTCTGTTCCATGACGCTTGTTACAAATTCTGTGGAAGTGTATCCGCTTGGTACAGGTGCCCATATGAAAAAACTCCCTTTCGGCGGGTCGACTTCAACTCCAATTTTTCTTAGGCCGTCCAGCATCGCAGTCATACGCTGCTTATAGATTTCGTTATGCCTTGCAATACAGCTTTGGTCACTGTTTAAGGCAAACGCTGCAGCTTTTTGAATCGGGGTGAACTGTCCCGTATCCGTATTGCTTTTATAAACTGAAAGCGCTTTAATAATACTCTTGTTGCCAACCACATATCCAATTCTGAATCCAGTCATGTTATAGGTTTTGGAAAGCGATCCGAATTCTACGGCGATTTCCTTGGCCCCATCGACTTCAAGAATGCTGGGTGCTTTATAGGAATCAAATGTAACCATATTATAGGCGGAATCATGAGCAATCGGAATTTGGTGTTTTTGGGCAAATGCCACAGCATCTATGAAAAAATCAATATCAACGGCAGCTGAAGTTGGATTGCCAGGGTAATTCAAAAACATAAGCTTTGACTGCCTAAGAATTTCTCCCGGTATAGCATGTAAGTCTGGCTTGAAATCATTCTCTTTTGTCATTGGCATATTATAATAGCGCCCATTCGCCAAAAGCGCGGCCATCCGGTAAACCGGGTAGCTTGGATCTGGGATCAGCACATATTCACCAGGATCAATGAGGGTCGGCACAATATGAGCAATCCCCTCTTTAGAACCAATTAAGGCCAGCACCTCCGTATCAGGATCGAGTTTGACTTGATACTGCCGCCAGTAAAAATCTGCCACAGCCTGTTTAAATTCCATACATCCTACAAAACTGGGATACTTTAAATTTCCGGGATTTTGTGATTCCTCAACAAACTTTTCAATAATATGACCGGGTGTCGGCAAATCAGGATCACCAATCCCCAAATCAATAATATCTACTCCTGCTTTCTTGAGTTTTTCCTTTTTCTTATTAATCTCTGCGAATAAATAGGGAGGTATTTGGCCTATTCTATCCGATTGAAAATTCACGAAGTCACCGCCTAACTCTATTAATTTTCATATATTCAGAAAATTATAATTCCATATTTATAATTTACTGGTTTTGCCGGTGAATCACTATGGTTGATTTGAACAAAAATATATGGCTTTTTCTAATACATTCCGTATGATTTTTACAAATTGAGGTCTTTTCAGTTTGGAATGGCTATCTGCCAATGAAAAAATGCTATTTATGGCAGTATATTTTTTAAATGCAGGACTCTATTAAACTTGCCTTGATTTCTCCTCAAAAAGCTCAGCGGATACGGGCTGTCCGAGAGCCTCCTCAACGCCTTGTGTCTGCGGGGTCTCCCTTTGTGATCCGCTTTCCCGCAGGACGTTAAATAAGCATCCGGGAATTGCCTCTGTACAAAGGAATTGCGAAAGCAGTTTCGAAGAGCTCGCACCTTCCGCGTCAATCAATAAAGTGCCAAAATCAACATTTACCTTTAACAAAACCAAATGTAAAAAATCCAAAAAAAAATGCAAGTTATGAAAATTAACTTGCATTTTTTTGCCTCATTGCTTATGTTGGTTATCGAACAAAAGCGCCCCTTTGAACAAGAATTCTTCTTTTCGAAAAGCAGATCCCTCATGAGGACAATTGAAATAGTGCTACAATTTCATACCAATGGAAACTTGTTTCGGATTCATTTTCAGTTCTATTATAGTTGGACGTACATTTTCATGAAGAGCTTCCTTGAAAACAGAACGGAAATTCTCCGCAGAATCTGCAGTAACGCCAATTGCGCCCATGGCTTCTGCCATCATCGTATAGTTAACATCTGTAAGTTTGGTTCCTATCACACGATCAGGATAGACTCTTTCCTGATGCATCCGAATGGTTCCATAAGAGGAATTATTAAATAAAAGGACAATGACGGGTATATGATTTCGTGCTGCCGTTTCAATTTCCTGAAGGGTCATCATAAACCCGCCATCTCCTGCAAAGACAACCACCGGCCGTTCAGGATTCGCGATCTTCGCTCCAACACCTGCGGGAAATCCATAGCCCATTGCTCCCGATGTTGGAGCTGCGTAAGATTTTTTGCCTGTAAAGCTATGAAAATTCTGCAGCCAGGTAGCAAAGTTCCCTGCATCATTCGTAATAATAGCCTCTTTTGGACAAAGCTCATTAAATGCCTGAATCACTTCTTTATAGCCGATGGACCAAGGGGCTTCATCAATCTCATCCATTCGTGATGATTGAATAAATACCTCTTTTCGCTCCTTACTCCAAGAAGACCAGCGGGAAGAGTCCCATTCTTCCACTTCTTTATTAAGAGAGTCAAAAGCAGTCTTAGCATCCGCAACAAGCCCAAGAGCTGGAGGATAGACTTTACCTAGGACATTTGCTTCAATATCAAGGTGAATTAACGTTTGTTCCGGGTTTATTAAGGAATAATCCTGTGTAGTGACTTCGGATAGCCTGGTTCCAACAGCAAGGATCACATCAGCTTGTCGGACGGTTTCAATCTGAGAAGGTGGTGTACCTAAACCTAATTGACCGCAATACATTGGATGATCATTAGACAGTACATCATGCCTTCTGAATGAAGCGACGACAGGGATGTTTGTTTTTTCAATAAAAGATTGCAATGCCTCTTCACCATCAGATAGCTTAACCCCTCCACCGGCAATGATTACCGGACGTTCAGCCTTCTTTAAATAAGATAAAATCTCTTCGGTTTGCTCTTTTGAAAGAGCCGGCTTTGGAATCAGAGTGCCAGCTGCGAAATTCATATCAGCCACCTTAGGCAGCACATCTTCCGGCAGTGATACAACTACAGGTCCAGGGCGTCCTGTCTGTGCAATCCGAAAGGCCCTCTGAACAAGCTCTGGTGTCCGTTCAGGATCTCGAATTTCCACTCCCCATTTCGTTACCTGCTCGAGAAAACGATCAAGCTCCATTTCCTGAAATCCTTCACGCCCTCGAAATTTTGTATGAACCTGCCCAAGAAAAACCACCATTGGAGTAGAATCCTGAAAGGCTGTATGGATTCCAATAGAAAGGTTGGCTGCTCCAACCCCCCGGGTGGCCATCACAACTGCAGGCTTATTCGATGTTTTCCCATAACCCTCAGCCATAAATGCTGCTCCACCTTCATGGCGGTTTGAGATTAACTCTATATCTTTTTCTTCATAGATTGCATCCATTAATGGCAGGTAGCTTTCCCCGGGTACACAAAATACATGCTTGACATTTTCACGCTTCATACATTCTACAATAGCCTGTGCACTTGTCATTTTTACCATTACAAACTCCACCTTTCAATTGGAAACCTATTAAGATATCAGATTGATGATCCATTTTTTTCTGTTCATAATTGAAGCAGTAATTTTTAGGCTCTTTTCTCATAGATTGTTGTTTTTGCTTATAAATTCTGCCCGTTGATTCCAGCACGGGGCACTTGCTTTCCGCGGAGAGCGATGCGAGCCTCCTCGACTTCGCCTGTGGGGTCTCACACTTCCCTCACTTCCCGCAGGACACTAAATCAGCTTCCTCGAATAAATACCTCGTCGTAAGAAAATGCGAATGCATTTTCGAGGTTCAAGTGCCCTCCGCTACATTCAACTCAGTTAGATAAACTAAGTTTGCCGGTAAAAAAGCAACAAACTTTACGAAAACAGCAATTTTTATTATCTTTTCACATACTGGAATGACATTTCAGTATATGAAGAGATTAATTAAATAATGACTGTCCTATTCACAAATATCCCCTAAAACCTAAGTCCTCGGAAATAGCCTGAGCGGCTTTTTGTGTTTTTTCAAGAATTTCACTTCTTCTTCCATCTGAGAACCGCATGCTTGGACCCGTTACGCCAAGAGCTCCAACTACCTCTCCGGAGAAGTCCCGAATAGGAAAGGAGAAGCCTACTGTATCAGGATCCTGTTCACCTAAACTCTCAGCAAAGCCTTGTTGTCTAATAGTCTCAAGTTCCTGGTATAACTTTTTTTCATTGGTGATCGTATGAGGTGCGAATTCCTCGAATTTCATCCGGCTGATAATTTCTTTTTGTCTCATTTTTGGGAGGAATGCCAGTAGGAGCTTTGGGCCTGAACCAGCGAATAAAGGCATTCTTTTGCCAACTCTCGTATAAAGTCTTATGGCCTGGTTGCTTTCTACCTTTTCAATATAGATTGCCTCTTCTCCCTCGCAAACTGAAAGGTGGACGACTTCATTGATGTCTTTGCATAGAGCTTTCATATGATCAAACGCCGCCTGCCGAAGTTCCAAGTCCTCGCTGACAAGGTTACCTAGTTCAAGAAGCTTGAGACCAAGGCGGTAGCGTATATCATGTTCTGATTTTTTAATTTTGCGCAAGAATCCACCCTCTTCAAGAGAAGAAAGCAGACGATAGGCAGTGGCTTTCGGCATTCCAGTCATTTCATAAATTTCTTGCAGGGAGATCTCTCGTTTTTCTTCGGAAAAAAGAGAAAGTAATTTTAGTGCTTTCGTTACACTCTGGTTCATAGTATTCATCCTTCTTTCCTGGCGGTTAACGGTAAAACTTTTACGTTTCGCATATTGAAATGACGTTTTATTTAACTGCTTAATGTAAGCATAATGGCAAATTTTAAAAAAATCAATATTATTAACAGAATTTTTATAAAATTATAAACCCTTTATTGAAGTATTATTTTTAATAGAGCTAAAGAGAATGTTATTTCTTTATCAAAAAGAGACCTTGTTTAATTCTTCAGCCAGAATAACAAGATCTCTTATGTACTTATTAGTTTTTTTAAAAATTTCAGCCCGCGTTAATCTTAAACTCTACTCCCTATCAAACAGATGCTCTTCCATTCTTTGATAATACTTTTTGGAGTTGGCTATGTATCTTGGTTTTGTGGTTGAAAGATGATTAACTAATTAGACAGCTCGGCTTCCCATTATGGTTACACATTTTCTGCTGAACAGAACGAAGCCAAGCCATCCTTCTATATAATTAGGGGATTCCTTTTTATTTAAATATATTTCGCTGGAGACAAATTTGATTACTTTTAAATCCTCCTTAATTTACTCAAAAACCTTAAGCCCCCCTCGAAGTGGGTCATAAGGTGACAAGTCTAATTCTGTTTCTCTCTTTAAGGCAAGTTCCGCAGCAACAGTACCCACATATGGACCCATGGTAAGACCCGAGGCGCCCAATCCTGTTGCAATAACCACCCCATCTGCACCAGGAACTGTACCAAGCAATGGTAAAATATCAGGACCTGCAGGACGGAAGCCAATTCTTACTTCCTTTAATGTACTTTCAGCAAGACCTGGGGCCACGCTTAAAGCCTCTTCAAGCACTTCCTTAACACCAGCTGCAGTCAGCCTGTAGTCAAAACCGGATCCCGTTTCTCTAGTTGCGCCAACCACAACTTTTGAATTATCAAAGGCAACGAGGTAATGACTGCTTTGAGGGAGCACGACTGGCCAGTTAGTGGTGTCTTCGTTGCCTATTTCGAGATGGGCAATTTGCCCTCTCTGTGGCTCTAAGTTTAATTCTACACCTATCGGAGCCAGCAGTTCTTTAGCCCATACACCTGCAGTAATAATAACTGAATCAGCAGCAATGATATCTCCGTTTATTTTCACACCTGTTACCTTATTATTTTGAAAAACAAGCTCCCCTTCCCCAACATGAGTAACTGCGCCGTGTTTTTGAGCCGCTCTTTGCAAGGCATCTCTTAATAATCTGCCATCCACTCTTGCTGCACCAGTTACATGAACAGCTTTCAAATCCTCTCGCAGGGGCGGAAAGAGTCTTCGTGCCTCATCTTCAGTTAACCTATTGATCTCTCCTACTTCAGGTGTTTCTGACTTTATTTTATGTACTTTTTGTTCTATTTCATTGAGCTCTTCTTCGCTGCTGCTGACTGCCAATGCTCCTACCACGCCAAATCCAAAACGATCTTCTCCATCTTCTTTAAGACTGGAGATTAAAGAAGGATAATAAAGGGCACCACTTCTCGCTATAGTATACCAGTCTTGATTATCAACTCTGGATATCCATGGACAGACAATCCCTGCACCTGCCGCGGTTGCCTGACCTTGGTGTGCTTTATCAATGATAACAACCTCAGCGCCTTCTCTTGAAAGATGATAAGCTGCACTAGAACCTACAATGCCGGATCCTATAACTACTACTTTCATATTAAGACATCCCTCCATATTAGATTAAACTAGTTTTGTTGACTTAAAGGGAAATGACAGGAAACAAAATGATCTTGACTTACTTCCCTTAATAAAGGCCGTACCTCTTTACACATTTCCTGACTAAACGGGCATCTCGAATAGAATTTACAGCCTGTAGAGTCCCCAAGCTGCAGTGGAATATCGTCTTGTATATAAATTTTATTCTTTCTATTCCTCAAGGTTGGGTCTGGTACTGGTACAGCTGAAATTAGCCCTTTTGTATATGGATGCAGTGTATCATTAAACAAATCTTCTTTTAATGCCATTTCTACTACTTCTCCCATATACATAACAGCAATACGATCGCTAATATATTTCATTGCTGGAATCCCATGGGCAATAAATACATATGTTAAATTGAATTTTTTTTGCAAATCAATTAACAAGTTTAATATTTGGGCTTGAATTGAAACATCTAAAGCAGAGACAGGCTCATCACAAATAATCAATTTCGGTTTCAAAGCAAGTGCTCTTGCAATCCCAATTCGCTGCCGTTGTCCGCCACTAAACTCATGAGGAAACCTTTTAGCAAATGAACGATCAAGCCCCACTGTTTCCATAAGGTCGTATATTATGGTTTCGAGCTCTTTCCCTTTAGCTGCTTTATGAGTGCGCAAAGGTTCTGCTATAATATCAAACACTCTCATTCTTGGATTTAAAGATGAAAATGGATCCTGAAAGACCATTTGGATGTCTTTTCTGATTTTTTGCATCTCCCTGTCTGGTAACCTTGTTAAATCTTTTCCTTCAAAAATGATACTTCCTTCTGTCGGCTCCAGCAGTCTTAAAATGGTACTGCCTGTTGTCGATTTCCCGCAGCCTGATTCACCGACGATGCCTAATGTCTCCCCCTTCTTAACATAGAGGTTAATACCATCTACTGCCTTTACAAATTCCTTTTTTCTTCCAAAGAAATCAGTGGAAGTTACAAAGTATTTTTTTAACCCTTCAATTTTCAATAAGTATTCATGCTTATGACGACCTGCCTCTAAGGTGTCTGTCATAGCCCTATCACCTCTTTCTCATCATGCAGCCAGCATCTCACTTTAGAACCTTGATCTGCTTGTATTAAAGGCGGCTCATGTTTCCTGCATTTTTCATTTGCAAATGGACATCTTGGATGAAACTTACAGCCAATAGGCATATTTGATGGAGTTGGAACGTTTCCTTCTATCGATTCCAACTCATCCTTTAACTGGTGTATCTTTGGGGTACTGTTTAGAAGCCCTTGAGTATATGGGTGTTTGGGATTTTTGAAGAGTTCAAATACATTGTTTTGTTCTACAATTTGTCCCGCATACATGACGATTACACGATCAGCCATTTCTGCAACTACTCCTAAATCATGCGTTATCATAATAATTGAGGTGTTAGATTCTTGACTCAATTCTTTCATAAGATTAAGAATTTGTGCCTGAATCGTAACATCTAACGCAGTAGTAGGTTCGTCGGCAATCAATAATTGCGGCTTACATGATAAAGCCATTGCAATCATTACCCTTTGTCTCATTCCCCCGCTCAGCTGATGAGGAAAAGCGTTGTATATTTTGCGAGCATTTGATATACCTACTTTTGAAAGCATGATAATCGCTTGTTCTTTGGCTCTTGCTTTGTCCAATTTTTGATGAAGCCGAATTGGTTCTGAAATTTGACTTCCAATTGTGAAGACTGGGTTTAGGGAAGTTAATGGTTCCTGAAAAATCATCGAAATTTTGTTTCCTCTGATCTCTCTCATCTGTTTATTCGTGTATGTTGATAAATCGGCACCATTAAACAATATTTGCCCTCCAACAATTCTTCCTGGTTTACTAACCAATTGAAGTAAAGATAAGGAAGTGACACTCTTTCCACACCCTGATTCGCCTACAATGCCAATCGTTTCACCTTTTTTTACTTTAAAAGAAATTCCATTTACAGAGGGAATCACACCGTCTTCTGTAAAAAAGTGAGTACTCAAATCTTTTACTTCTAATAGTGTTTCAGCTTGACTCATGACGTCTTCCCCCTTCTATTTGTTTACTTGTGTTCGTGGATCAAGTACATCCCGGAGCCAGTCCCCTAAGAAAATAATTCCAAGAACTGTGACTGTTATGGCTATTCCTGGAAATGTTGCTAACCACCAATTAGTAGCTAAATAGTTTCTTCCATCTGTTAACATTCCACCCCAAGAGACATCAGGCGGCTGAATTCCTAATCCAAGAAAACTTAACGATGCTTCTAATACAATGGTTGTAGCAACGCTCAATGTCGAGATTACAATAAATGATGAAAGGATGTTAGGGAGTACATGCTGCAGCATAATTGTAATATTTTTCGTCCCAATGGACTTAGATGCTTTCACATATTCTCTTTCTTTTATACTTAATACTTCACCTCTCACTACCCGTGCATATGTAACCCAGTTAGTAAAGCCAATTACAATAATCAGAACCATGATGCTAGGATTAAAGACAGCAAGAACGACAAGGATGAATAAGATACTGGGAATTGCCAAGAATGAGTCTACAATTCTCATTAGCACACTATCTATCACTCCACCATAATAACCTGCTAATAGGCCGACTATTATTCCTATTAGGCCTGCTAAAATAACAGAAAAAACCCCTACGAGCAAAGAAACACGTGAACCATGAATAATACGGCTAAATATATCTCTTCCTAAATTGTCCGTTCCAAGAATATAATTTTGAGAACCTCCATCTAGCCATACAGGTGGCTTCAGCATATCACCCAAATTATTTACTGCTGGATCGTGTGGAGCTAATATGTCAGCAAATATAGCAATAAATACAACTGAAGAGACAATAAAGAAGCCAACAGTTCCTGTCTTGCTTTGAAGCAGCAGTTTTATCCACCTTATCCATGGGCTTCTTCTCTGTACTGTGCTCATGGTATGTTCCGAGTTCATTTTTACTTCTGCTTCCACGCGGGACACCTCCTATGAATAATTAATCCTTGGGTCCAATAAACGATACACTAAATCCGTCATGAGGTTCACAAGAATAACCAAAATAGCGATAATGAAAACAGCAGCTTGAACAACAGCCATATCTCTTCCATTTACTGCTTGAACTAATAACAGCCCCAACCCTGGCCAAGAAAAAACTGTTTCTGTTATTAGGGCTCCGCTTACAAGGTGTGATATTTGCAGACCCATTATGGTTACCACAGGAATTAGTGAGTTTCTGAAAGCATGTTTAAATACAACGCTAGTTTCGCTTGCTCCTTTACTTTTTGCTGTACGAATATAATCTTGATTTAAGATTTCTAACATGCTCGACCTTATTAATCTTGTCATTTCTGCTGCAATACCTGTTCCAAGTGTTATAGCTGGCAAAACCATATGAAAAATTGTTCCTCTTCCAGAAACCGGAAAGACCTGGTAATTTACTGCAAGTAATAAAATCAGCATAATTCCCAGCCAGAAATTTGGCATTGCCTTGCCCAATACTGATCCCCCAGTAATAAACAAATCCACAAAACTGTTTCTTTTTCTGGCTGAATATATTCCAAGTGGAATTGCAATAACTGTGGCTACGAACATGGAAGCTGCAGCCAGTTCAAATGTTGCTGGCAGACGTTCCAGCACCAATGGTAAAGCTTCCTGATTATACCTGAAGGATGTACCAAAATTACCAGAAATAAGGTCACTCAGAAAATGAAAATATTGATACACAAACGGCTCATTTAACCCTAAGGCTTCTCTTAATGCCTCTCTGTCTGCTTCAGAAGCATCTTCAGGCAGCATGAGTGAAACTGGGTCTCCTGCCAAATAAACCAATACAAATACAACGAAGGTTATTATAAACAGGACCGGTATTATCTGCAGTAATCTTTTTGTAAGATACTTCTTCAATGCCAAACCTCCTTATATGAAAACGGGACTGGACTATCCTCCTTTTCCAGTCCCGTATCGAAAAAATTATTTTAACGTGATCTCTGAGAAGTTAATGACCTCATCCAGCCTTGGTTCAAATTGAACCCCGTCACTAACCCCATAATTGGAACCTTGCTGGAAAAGGAAAATATGGGGTCTCTCTTCAGCTACTATCTCTTGTATTTTTTGATATTGCTGGATCCTTTCCTCTTCGTTCAGGTTACGGCCTGCATCATGGAAAAGCTTCTCTACCTCTTCGTTAAAATAATCCGTTTGCCCAGCTGCACGGTCTTTTGTGTAATGCACTAATGAATAGGAAGCATCAAGCAGACCATCAGCTAATCCAATCATTATTAATTCCTTGTTTGAGTTGGAGTTATATACATCAAGAAATGCACTTGATTCCAGCAGCTGTAAATTCACTTTAATACCAACTTCTCCAAGCATGCTCGCAACTAATTGGGCCACTTCACCGTCCAGCGGGTATCTTCCTTTTGGTGCTGTAAATGTTAGTTCTAGACCATCTTCATATCCTGCTTCAGCTAATAGTTTCTTTGCCTTCTCAACGTCATAAACGTATGAATTGTAAAGCTCTGGATTTGACCCTAATACTCCTTCAGGTACGCGTGATCGAACAGGGACAGCAGTTCCTTTTAGAACAGAATCAACAATTGCCTGCTGGTTAATTGCAAGATCAATGGCTTCCCGGACTTTCGGATCTGCAGTAACAGTTCCCTCTGTGTGGCGAAGCATCAAAAGCATGACACGAGTTGTGTCCCCATTAACAAGTGAAACCCCGCTTTCACCATTTACCCGTTCCCATTCATTAGGTGGAATGTCGGTTGCGATATCTACCCCGCCTGTTAATAATTCCCCTACACGAGTCGAACTTTCAGGTATTGCCCTGACAATGACTTCTTTCCATTTTGGCTCTTCACCAAAATAACCTTCATACGCTTCAAGGACGACTCTGTCATCCCGTCTCCATTCCACGTATTTATATGGACCTGAGCCAATTGGATTCTTTTGGAATTCTTCAAGGCCGACTTCCTCAAAATATTTTTTTGGCAATACATCGGCGCCACTTTTAGCCAGCAGTCTTAATAAGGTTGGCATAGGGCCATCAGTTACAATTTCAACGGTTAAATCATCGACAGCCTTCACTTCCTTAATTTGAGTAAAATATGGATACTCTTTCAATGTCTCATCACTCATAACTCTTTCAAGGCTAAACTTAACATCTTCAGCCTTTAATGGATCTCCATTATGGAACGTAACTCCATCTTTCAACTTAAACTTCCAGGTAACATCATCAATATTTTCATAGGTGTCTACAAGTTCGGGTTGTATCTCCATTTTGCTGTCACGATAAAACAGCCGGCTAAACAAATTCCTGAAAACCCTATCTCCATTAGTACTTAAAGAATTTTGAGGATCCAAAGTTGTAATGTCAGCACTTTGTGCGATTTCAAGCGTTGTTTTCTCGCCGCCTTCTCCTTTACTTCCAGAATCACTAGTGGATGGAGTACTGCTGCATCCAGCAATAAAAATTGCAGAAATAACCCAAAAAACAAAAAGATACTTTAGTAAATTTTTCATTCACTTTTCCTCCTTGGAATTTTATTATTGTGAAATTTTTGATAATTATATATCCAACTATTATCTGAAATTCTTAACAACCGCTGCTGTCACCTTAATCCCTTGAATAAAATCCTCAATATATATGTTTTCATTAGGTGCATGATAGTTTGACTGCAAATTAGCCACACCAATTTGAACCGCAGGAATGTTGGTATTGTTCAGCATTTTATACATTGGGCTTGATCCAGCTAAATTTCGCAATATAACAGGGGGTTCTTTATATACTTGATCTACACTTTTTAAAACCACATCTACGAAAGAATTAGATGGGTTAGTGTTAAATGGATGAATACCATGAGATTGTCTTATTTCAATATCTTCAAATCCGTTTTTATCTAAATGCTCCCTAACTAAAGCAGCTACTTTTTGAGGTGTCTGGTTAGGGACTAAGCGAAAATCGAGTTTAACCATTGCCTTCGAGGGGAGTACTGTTTTAGAGCCTTCTCCTGTATATCCTGACTCAATCCCGCAAATGGTGCAGGTTGGTTCTGCTGTTAAAGTTTCTTTTAAAACATTTCCGGAAACATTTTTAAGAAAACTTTTAATACCATATAATTTTTTAGTTTCTTCTTCATTAAAGTCCATTGATTGAATGATGGCTCTATCCTTCTCACTTAGCGGAATAACATCCTCATAGAAACCATCTATTAATATATTTTCTTCTTCATCTTTAAGAGAATTCAGTGCCCACACTAATCTCCATGCAGGGTTTTCTATTATTGCAGCCTCAGATGAATGAAGATCAAAATTTGCTCCTTTACAGATCAGTTCAATATAGCAAATTCCCTTTACTCCTAAGCCCACATGAGGGCGTTTATCTTCAACCCCACGTGTACCTCCTTCCCAAATGATTCCATCAGTATGTAATTTTTCCGGATGCTCTTTGGCAAAGAATTCTAAATGAGGGCTTCCGACTTCTTCCTCTCCCTCAAATACAAACTTAATATTAACAGGAAGTTTGCCATATACCTGCTGGTATGCATGCACAGCACAAATCCGGGCAATGAGATTTCCTTTGTTATCAGCTACACCACGGGCAAATATTTGGCCGTTTCTTATGGCAGCCTTAAAAGGATCACTAAGCCACTTATCAACAGGATCTTCTGGCTGTACATCATAGTGGTTGTAGAAAGTTAAAGTTTTTTCATTTCCGCCTTCCAACTGTCCATATATAATAGGAAAACCCTCAGTTTCTATCTCCTCTACTTTCGCATCAATTTTTTGCAGAAATGATTTTACAATCTCTTTCATTTCTGACATACCTCGATTTTGAGCTGACACACTAGGCTGATTGCATGCTTCAATCAGCCATTCAATATACAAGTCTGCGTTTGCCTCAATATATTGAAAGACTTTTTCCATAAACGAAATCCCCTTTCTCTGTCTTACCAAAAGTCAAAATAATAAAATATAATTTTATTATTTTGACTATGTCTTTCACATGCTTCACGTACCTAAGAGGGGTATGCCGCTGCCTATATTTATCTTTAACCCCCTGCAAAACTCTTCCCATTCAAATAATAATCAGCTTCCGAAAACGCAGTAAAAGCTACTTCTACTTCCGGTATTCCAAGAAACTGAACATGTTTAGTTATGGTTTGGGCAAATTTGTCCTGAATAACCTTGCCGCGGTCAAACCACTTCACTTCAATGAATGGATAAGCAGCTATTTCTTCTTGGTTAAACACAAAAACAGATTGCACTATTTCCAAGGTAAAGTTATCCTCTCCACAGACACATAGTTCTGCCAGGGCTTGAACTAAAGAAACACTTATTTCTTTTGTCTGTTCAACTGAAATTCCCCTAATAAATAAATGTGGCATCTAGCTTCCTCCCTCACGTAAAAAATATATTTCTCTGCAGCTTTTTTACCTGATAAAAACTCTTTTTAAAACCTCTTCTTATCAGTCTAGAGGTGATATCATTAACTTCTTTGAACACTTCTTCATCCTGCTTTCAACTTTATATGTCTTATATACTGGCTAGTGCTTCTGTTAATAGAACAAATTATAAAGTTATAATATTATAATAAAATGTCTATCTAGCCATTAACCAAACCTGCTCAATGAATACCGGTCTATCGGGATGGATGTTTCCCCATCCATGATCAATTCAGTTATAAGGGTCCCTATTAAAGGGGATAGTGTCACACCGCTGTGGGTGGCTGCCACATAAAGGTTTTCAAAACCAGGCACTTTCCCAAGGATCGGAAAGCCGTCTTCAGGCATTGCGCGAATCCCGGAGAAGGCACGAACAATCTTGGCTTTTCCTAATGCTGGAACATAGCGAACTGCCATATTAGCAGTTTCCTGGATAACATCGAGCGTTGTCGCTCGGTTAAACCCTGCCTGCTCCATGGAGTATCCCATTAGCACTTCACCATTGTTCGCCTGCCTTAGCCCGCTGATTGTAAAATTCAAGAATGGCTTCAATGGTTCGGATACAAGGATCTGCCCTCTTAACTGATTGACCGGAATCTTAATCCCAAGCATTTCCCCTAATTCCCGTGACCAGGTTCCGCCAGCCAGGATGAGGTTTTTGCAAACATATGTGGCTTGATCAGAAACAACAATATATTTACCATCCTGCTTCTGAATCTCAGTTACTTTATTGTATGTTGAATAATGCACTCCATTTTTTTTGGAAGCTCTCATATACATATCAATCAGCCGGAAGGGATTTACATTGCCATCAATGGAGCTGTATGTGGCTCCAGCGACTTCAGGGTTCATGAAGGGTTCTTTTTCAAGGACCTCTTCCCTTGATAACACTTTAATTTTTATGCCGATTTTACGGTAGGATTCAGCAAGCTGCTTTGCTTTTTCCCGGTCGCTTTCATTGAAAAATGGCGAAAGTCCTCCAGTGCGCTTGTATTCAACATCACCTATTTTTTTAGACAAATATGGATAAAGTTCAGCACTGTACATATTGAATTCCGCATACCAGGAAGGGGTCTTATTATGTACCCACACCCAGGCCTGGGTAGATCCGGAAGTGCCTGACATGGGGTATTTTTTATCGAGCACAAGCACGCCCTCTTTGTATCGTTCGGAAAGATGAAAGGCAATCCCGTTGCCTACTACGCCTCCTCCAATCACAATCGTTTCATAGCTTTTTTCCACTTATCTCACCTTCCCGTCCTCTATTTCCACCTCATCCAGCACCGATTTGACGGCGGAAAAGGCTGTGCTGTTTGTTGCCAGTATTTCAAGCTTAATCGGAGATAGCGGCATCCGCATCCTTGGCAAAGGAATCTTCGAAAGGGGCAAGGCTGTATGTTCATGAATGATGTTTGCCACCAGCCCCGTACAAATCTTTGCCTGGCAGGGACCCATTCCGCATCGAGTCAGCCTTTTAACGTCATCAAAGGTTCTGCCTCCATGCTCAATGACTTCTTCAACCTCTTCATAGCTGATTTCTTCACATCGACATATGATCGTTGTTTTATCCAACTTATTCACCTTCTAGTCTCTTTTTTCTATTAAACTAAGAGATAAACTGATCCTTCAGCACCGGAGCAGAAAATTTTTCCATGTGTTTTGTTCTTCCTTCCCACACATCTTTATACTCTGAAAGCTTGAGCTCTTTCCACAATGCATCTCGGATTTCCTCTGCCTCTCCACTCCTGATTGTCTGTAAATCTTCACATACACTGATTCCGGCAATCATGCCTGTGAGAAGCAATGCACCCTGTTGGCTAATGCCCGCCGCATTTCCGGCTAAAAATACATTTTCCCTGTCTGTTTTAAACTGACGATTATATTGCGGGATCCATCCGCCCAGCTCTTTCTGGTAGCCAAACGAACAGCCAAGCTGGTAAAACGAATCAAGTATTGGCGATCTTCCACCATCGATGCATACAACATCCGCAGATACCGTTAAGATCTCTCCGTTCACTTCAATATCGATTTCCTCCACCTGTCCATTACCTCTTGCCTCTTTTATAAAACTATTAAAATAAAAAGGAATACCTCTTCCTATTAACGCATCTGTTTTTTCCTTCTCTCTTGCAGCTGCCGCAGGGTTTTTCTCAACGATTCCTTTAACCTCCACGCCAACCTCCAATAGCTGGCTTGCAACATCCAGGGCAAAATCGCTTGAACCCACAACCACTGCTTCCTTCCCTGGCATCACAAAATCCCGGTTTACCAGAGTTTGGGCGGCACCGATCGTTATAATGCCCGGAAGCGTCCATTTTGGAAAAGCCACTGCCTGTTCAGCAGCACCAGTGGCCACGACGATCTTTTTTGCTTTAACAGGAAACACCTTTTCCTCATCTGAAAGGCCCACACTTCCATCTGCATACAGCCCGATAACACGATGATTTAAAAGCGTGCCTACTGTAAAATCATTCATTTGCTCTGTTAAAACCTTAGCCAATTCAAACCCCCGCATCGGCTGATAGACGGAAGGCAGCGGCCGGATAAGCTGCGTTTGCTGGCATAGCTGGCCGCCAAGAGAGGAAGATTCATCGACAATCGTGACATCCAATCCTCTTGAAGCAGTTTCAATCGCCGCTGCAAGGCCTGCCGGTCCGCCGCCTATGATGAGAACGTCAGTCTCCATGCTTTTCCCTCCTTACCTCGGGGTCTTCCAGATTTGGATATACGCTCATTCCTTCTTCAACCTTTGTCATGCAGGTGCGTACATGATCTTCACCGTTAACCGTCATATAGCAGCTGCAGCATCGCCCGCGCGAGCAAAAAAGGCCTCTTGATTGCACCAGCTTACGGCTTAATCCAAATTTCTTTACTCCATTAGCCATTAAAGCAGCTGCAACCGTCTGCTGCGTATAGGCTTTATACGGCTGATCATTGAAGTAAAAGGTTACAGGCTCTTGAAGCTGCTTCCCGAGGATGGGATGATTCTCTATATGCATATAAGCCACCTCTTAGTTAATTTTTGGAGGAAAACACTTTCCCTACCCCAAGTATTCTTTCAATCACTAGCATTAGGATAACTGTAAATAGAATCATAATGCTCGATACAGATGTTATGATCGGATCATACTGATATTGCATGTAAGTATAGATGCGCACCGGCAGTGTTACAACGTCGGTGCTGACAATAAATAAAGCGACTGTTAAATCATCGAAGGAGGTAATAAAGGCAAAAATAGCACCCGCTATGACACCTGATTTAATAATCGGCAGGGTAATTTGATAGAAAACCTTTATAGGCCCTGCTCCAAGGTTCAAGGCCGCCTGTTCAATCGAACGGTCAAACCCTACTAAACTAGCAACCACGAGACGCATTACAAAGGGAACGGTTAAAATGATATGCCCCAGGATTAATGCCAGCGGGCTCGCAGCCAGCCCAATCCACGAGTAAAACTGCAAAAGGGCAACCCCAAACACGACCGATGGAATCAATAGCGGAGATCCCACTAATTGAACGATCGCTGTTTTCCCTTTAAACTGGCGCCGGACAACCGCAATCGATGCCAGTGTGCCAATAGCAGTGGAAATGGCCGCTGTTCCGAATGCCACAATAATACTCAGGGTAAAAGACTGCATGAATTCCGGATGTTCGATTAGTTCGGTATACCATCTGAGGGTCAGTCCTTTTGGAGGGAAAACAATATATTCTGTTGTCGTTAAGGAAGACAGCAATACAACCACAATTGGTGCCAGCAAGAAGACATACACTAAAAAGCAAACAAAGTTAAAGAAATATTTCGGCAAGTTCTTTCTCATTGTATCGCCACTCCCTTTTCCGACCTGGCAAGTATTTTGCTGTAGGCGATAATCGTAATCGTTGCAATCAGGATTAATAGGAACCCAATGGCCCCTCCATACGGCCAGTTCAGCATGACAGCAACCTGTTCATATGTTAAGTAGGACATGACCTTTACCTGTGGGCCTCCTAAAATGGCCGGTGTGACAAATGAACTGACGCTTAAACTGAATACCATAACAGATCCTGCAAAAACGCCTGGCAAGGTTAGCGGAAGCAGGATGGAAAAGAAGGTTCTAAAGGAGCTGGCCCCGAGATTTTGCGAGGCTCTGATGACGGAATGATCAATTTTTTCAAGAGACCCCATGATGCTTAGCACCATGTATGGAAAAAGAACATGTACCATGCCAATAACGACACTTAGTTCGGTGTACAAGAGGGTTAGCGGCTGATCAATCCAGCCCAGCTTTAAAAGAGTATTATTGACCACCCCATTATTGTTAAGCAAAATGACCCATCCATAGCAGCGGATAACCATGCTGATCAAGAGAGGGGACAGCACAAGCAAGGTTAAGTAATTCCTTGCCCTCCCCTTTGACCTTGAAATCTGAAAAGCTACCGGATATGAAATAATGATGGTAATCAATGTGGTTAAAAGCGCGATTTTAACAGTCCGCCAGACAACTCCCAGGTAAAAAGGATCTGACATGAACTTTATGTAGTTCTGAAGCGTCCACTCATTCCCAATCCCAGTGCTGGCATCAAACGTTTTAAAGCTTGTAATAAACAGGAAAAACAAAGGAAGCAAGAAGAAAAAGATAAAGATTCCGAGGGTTGGAATCAACAGCAGCCAAGTATCAACCCGTTTCCTATTTAAATTCTTTTTCTTCTGCTGTAGCAATAAATCATGTTCCGTTCCAATTCCGGCTTGCATTCATTCTCACCTCACCATTCTTGAAGGCAGCAGATCCTCCGGATTCCAATACGTATAGACACTGTTTCCTTCTTTTACCTGGGACGGATTCAAGACAGTATTGGATATATCAGCAACAAGATGCTTATCCTGTATTCTCAAAATATATCGAGTCTTGGCACCCAGAAACATTTTCCTTTCAACTTTCGTTTGAAAGGCCTCATTTCTTTCATTTGACCCAGCTAACGAGATTTGAATTTTTTCAGGCCTGATGAAAAAGTGAACCTCCGAATTCTTTGCTGATGGTATGGAAACAATCTGTTCATTGCCGAAAAAGTGCATCTTGCATTTTTTATTATCATAGGTTTCCAAAACTTTTCCCTGAATGTGATTCACTTCTCCAATAAACTGGGACACAAAGTCTGTCTTCGGATGATTATAGATGGAAGCAGGATCATCCACCTGTTCAATCCTTCCCTCATACATGACGGCGATACGGTCTGATATCGCCAAGGCTTCCTCCTGGTCATGAGTAACAAAAATCGTCGTAATGCCGACTTGCTTTTGAATATCAACGATTTCTTCACGCATTTCCTGGCGCAGCTTTGCATCAAGATTGCTCAAGGGTTCGTCAAGGAGAAGCACTTTCGGTTTGATGACAAGTGCCCTTGCAAGAGAAACCCGCTGCTGCTGTCCCCCGGAAAGCTCCTTTGGATAGCGCTTCTCATATCCGGACAATCGGACCATCTCCAGGGCTTCAAGTACCCGCGTATTGATCTCATTTTTAGGCACCTTGCGCAGCTTCAGCCCGTAGGCCACATTTTCAAAAACAGTCATATGCGGAAATAATGCGTAGTTCTGAAACACCATGCCCATTTCTCTTTTATTGGGAGGAAGCAGGTGAACGGGCTTGCCGTCCACCTCAATCTTCCCGCCATCCACTTCCAGAAATCCGGCTACCATGTTTAATGTCGTCGTTTTGCCGCAGCCTGATGGTCCTAAAAAGGAGACCAGCTCCCCTTTTTGAATCTCAAGGCTCAGCTTTTTTACGACTTCTGTTTTATTAAAAGTCTTAACCACATTTTCAAGGCTTAAGTAACTCATTATTTCACCTCTTCCTTAATGGGCTACTTCTATTTCTTTATTAGCCCGCTCTGTCCATTCAGCTCGTTTTGCATTGACTACTTCCCAATTCACTTTGATTAATTTCGCAATTTCGTCTTCTCCATAAACAACCTTATCCACAATATCTCCCTCAAGCTTCACGTTCTTATTAACCGGGCCGTCAAAAAGAGAGTTGGCAAATAAAAGCTGTGCTTCCTCATCCAGAACAAAATTAACGAATTCCTGGGCAAGTTCTGCATTTGGCGCATCCTTTACCACACTAACTGTTGGCATTAAAGCAGGAACGCCTTCTTCAGGGATAACATACTCAATCGGGAATCCAGTATCCTGAAGGGTGAACACACGGCTGCTTCCCCATGCACTTGCTACTGTCTGGCCTTGCATGAAGTAGTTGGATACGTCTGCTGTTTTATCAAATGTCACTGCATTTTCGGCAATTTCTTTTAGCTTTTCAAAGCCTGGTTCAATGTTTTCCTCACTGCCTCCGTTCGCGATAGCCGTCATGAGAAGGAAATGGACGCCATACGTATTCGCAATGGAAGGCAGTACAAGCTTCCCTTTGAATTTCGGGTCTGCGAGATCATTCCACGATGTCAGCGGCTCCCAGCCATTCTGTTCAAAGACTTCTTTGTTATAGGCCAATCCGGTTGAAATGATTCCGAACCCAACACCCACATTGTCTTTATCTTTCGCAATATCGTATACATTTGCTAGATTTGTAACAACACTCTCATCTAATGGTGCCAGCAATCCAAAAGCTTTTGCCTGTGCTTGTGGACCATCATCCAAAAAGGCAACATCAATTTGCGGATTGTCCTTTTGCGCCTGAAGCTTCGATAGTGTATCAACAGAACTTCCTGTAATATACTTAACCTTTACCCCATGTTCTTTTTCAAATTTTGGTATCAGAACCTCTTTCATCTTCTGCTCATAGCTTCCTCCATATGCTGCTAAAACAAGGGTTTTTTCAGGACTTTTTCCTGATCCTTCATCTGTTGAACTTCCAGTTTGGCCGCTGCATCCGGCCGCAATAACAAGTAATAAACAAAGCAAAAGTATTAGTGACGCTTTTCTTTTCATTCTCATTTTCCCCCTCGTCAATTTAGATGTTTCATACCTGCACAAAAGGAGCTGATCTAAGCTGAAGATTGATCAGTTTAATGAATTCCCCCCTTTCTTTAAATGCAATAAATCTATTAAATTGATTATTACCAATTTTCAGTATTTTTATATTAAAATATAATATTATAACTTTATATCTTTTATGTTAATAGAATGTCCATTTTGGAATTATCATTTTTTTATAATTGAACTTCCGTGTAATAAACCTCTTTATCTGCGCGAATATAGAATTTGGAGTATTCAATAATATCCTCTTGCTTCGTATAGGTAAACCGCTCCCATTCAAACACAGCAGTCCCGGTTTCAACTTGAAGCAGTTTGGACTGTTTTTTAGGAAGTATATAGGGTCTAATAAATGCTTTAGCTCTTCCCAGTGAAACATGAAATCTGTTTTTTAGGATGTTAAAGATAAGTTCATTATTAATATCATCGGATGTAAGGCCTGGGCATTTTTCTGCCGGCAAATAGGTATACTCAAGTGCGATCGGATCATTGTTTTCGATTTTCAATCTCTCAATCTTTATTACTTCATCCTCCGGATCAAGTCTTAATTTCTCACCAATCTCTTCGCCAGCTGCTTCATAAGTAAAACTGATTAAATCATGAGGATGCTCCTGATCTGAATTCGTGGTAAGTGAAATAATAGAATTAAGATCTTGTTCTTTTGCAGCTCCGGAAACGAAAGTTCCCTTGCCTCTTTGCCTAAAAAGATAACCTTTGTTCACAAGCTCAATCACAGCTCTTTTTACGGTAATGGTACTGACATCAAAAAGGTCTGATAATTCTTGCTCAGTTGGAAGCTGGCTCCCAATTCCCCATTGTCCCGAAATGATTTTCTCTTCTAAAATCTTTTCTACCTGTCTATAAAGAGGTATATGTAATCTTTTATCTAACTGCATTTATTATTCTCCCTCTAGTGAATATAATGTTATAACTTTATAATTATTAATAATTTAACTGTTTTAAATATAATTGTCAATATTTTTTGAATATTTAATACAAAATAAAAAGCCTTTAAATAAAAGCAGAACATTTAACTACATGATTGGTTGAATTTACTCTACTGTATTTTCTCTTTTTCACTTGATCAATGGACAACATTTAAAGCTTACTCATTCTGAATAAAACTCATAAATTTGGGTGTTCCCCCTTATTGTACAGATAATCGTTCAAAAGCTGAAAAATTTAAAGTTAATATGCTGGCACAAAAATGAAGTGTATAGAAAAAAAGATGAAACAATCCGACTTATTAAACCTTTTAAAATAAGCCTAAACGATTATAGCAAAAAAATTGTAAAAAGCAGCAATAGTATTAACGTTATTTCATTGTTACCGCTCACCTAGTTATTTTTTCAAATTTTCTCAGCTTTCTTTTAATTCCCGCCCTAATTCAGTACGCCCATCATTTATTTTCTCTTTTGCAAATTGAAAACTATATAAAAGAACCGCTCTTATCAGAAGAATAAAAAATAATTGGATTGAATTTATCCGGACTAAAGAAACTATTCCTAAATTTTTCAAAAGTTTTCCTCCTGGAAATACAAATAAGAAATGGAGAATTGCATTTGTAATTAAAAATAACGGAAGCTTACCATAAGTCATTTTTAAAACCCAAAGAGAGGAAATAAAGTAAGGACCTAAAATAAAAGGAATATCTCCTTTTATCTTTGAATGGACACTTGTATAAAACCACCACCATTTCCGCTTCTCGGCAAAAATATTCATTATTTTTACGACTAAACTAATAAATACAGTTGCGGGAAGAAACCGTTTTATTGTGCTTCGTCCCAATAACGGAAACGAAATCCAGGGAATAATCATCATAAGTATTAATAAAAATCTCGAATTCTTCGCATTAATACACTTTAAAAGCTGCAAATTGTGATCCCCCTTTTCTTCATTGAGATTTTATGATCTTTTTCATCTATAAAGTCATTTGCCTATTGTTGGGTACTCCATTAGTAACTATTACTAGTATGATACATAAAAAACAAATTTATTTGCGAATGCAAATATTTAAAGAAGGAATATGAGCCTCGGTGATGCGAGCGTTGATTTTAAATAGAAAAAGGAAAAAAAGCCGATAGAAGCAAGGTTCAGATAACCCTGTTTTTACCGGCAGGAAAGGACAGCAAATTCCCATCTAAGGTGTATTTATTGATTTATTTAATATTGCATTTGAAGATTTGGTTAAAAAGTCACTATATTGTTTTCCTAGTAATTCATCACTTAACAAAGTAAAAACTTCAATAAACTTCGAAAAATCCTCTTTTGAGATTTTGGCGATTGATTCGACAATCTGTAAGTTCGAGTTTGTAGTATTCTCTTCTATAAATTCTTCGACAAGCTTCCGGCCGGCTTCCGTTAAACATACTTCTTTCGTTCGGGCATCATTGCCATTTTCAATAATGACCAATCCTTCGTCTTTTAGCTTCGTTAATTGCCGAAAAATATTTGAAATATTTGTTTGAGCCAGGTAGGAAAGGTCAGACATGTTTATATGGTTTGAATCAAAATATAAAATCCATAAAATACGAAAAGCAGGAAACGATAATTCGTAATTTTCCAACGATTTTCTTATATCGTTTTCAATTACTAAATTTATGCCTCTAATAAATGCAAACGCTAAATAACTATTATGAAACTGTTCGCTCGATAATTTCATATTTCCTCCTAAAATCACCATAGTTGACAGTATGTACATTATCTCCAACCTTAAACTTATAGAGAACAACATACTCTTAATTTTATTTTTATTCTGCCAAAGTAAACAAGCCATCCCATTTAAATAAAGACAGCTATTTTATCCTGATAAATGTTTAATTGCTTATGGCCACACTGCGGTCTATGCTAATAAAAGTGTAATAAAAAAGTCTTACCAAATCATTCTTGGTAAGACTCTGGATTCACTTATTATTTATTGCCATTATAATATGGCTCCTCACGATCCAATACAAGTTCCGCGGTGATTGGCAAATGGTCAGAAGCCAAGCTATTAATCACCGCAACATCTGCCGCTTCAATGTCTTTTGATGTAAAGATATAATCAATCCGCTTTGAAGGATTTTCAGCAGAATAAGTATTTGCATCCGGAGTATCTGCAAATACATCCAGGTAATTAGCGTACATAGGTTTCATTTCATTGCTCTCTGGGGTAGCGTTTAAATCCCCCAGAATCACTTTTGGACCCTTTGTTTGGCTGGCAATTTCAATAATCTCATTAACCTGCAGCTCCCGTTCTGCGGAAGTTAAAGCTAAATGTGTGTTGTAAACATTTAAGTGATTTCCATTTATATTGATTGTAGCTTCTAACAGTCCCCGTTGCTCAGTGTTCCCGATTTTGGACAGGAAATGATTTTCTGATTCAATGATTGGATATGCACTTAAAATAGCTGTACCATACTGACGTCGTTCGCCACCATTGTTTAATGGCTCACGGTCCAGGTTTGCTGCATATGTATAAAACAATCCAAGACGCTCTGCGAGCCACTTTGCCTGATCCTGGAAATCGCTGCGGTCAGACCAATGATTGTCCACTTCCTGCAAGGCAACAATTTCCGTATCTGCATCTTCTATTATTCTTGCGATCCGTTCTAAATCTAAAACTCCATCTTCCCCTTCACCATGATGAATGTTATAGGACATTATCTTAACATTTACCTCTGGGCCTCGTCCAAAACTGGTTTGTTCTGCAAATGCGCTATTTCCCAAACCTAAAATTACCAGCAACAACGCCATAACTGAACTAACTGCCTTCCTAATCCGATTTTTACTCCGCTTTACACTTTTCATACTATCTGCCCCCTTAAGAGAATCTAATTTCTCTATGAGAATAACAAATGAACAAAAAGCCTTTATTGACGCTATGTAAAAAAGGGGTTTAGGTTTTGTTACACATTTGTTAATCACAGCCATTTTTCCTATATATTTACGCCTATTCCAGTTACCTGGAGAGTTTATCTTGTCTCGGTATATAGTGTATAGAATCATTTGTGGAAATCTCAAAAAGATCGGGAAAGGCGATTTTAAAGAAAACTGGTAATTCAAACAATATACTTAAAAAACAACAGTGCAATTTCCCTATTTAAAGCTTAGCTAATGAGCTTCCATTTTTACACGAAACGCGTGATGAAATTCATTTATAGAAACTGGGGCTCCAATGCCAAAGGGAACTTTTACCTATAGATTTTATTATTTTTAAATGGAGAAATCAGAACATTAGCCTAGAAAAACCTCTTCTTTTTGAATAACTTGAAGTAAAAAAAAACAAATATCCCTAAATATTATTTGCTTTTCCAAACATTAGCTGTTATTCTTAAGAAGAATTATTTTTGTTCTGTCAAAGAATAAGTGTTTAAACTTTTCGCCTTTGATATCTAATTGAGCAATTATAGTATTAAAATGTGGAATAGATCCACGCAGGAGGAAACACACATGCAAACAGGTACAGTAAAATGGTTTAACGCAGAAAAAGGTTTTGGTTTCATCGAAGTTGAAGGTGGAGAAGACGTATTCGTACATTTCTCAGCTATCCAAGGCGAAGGATTTAAATCTTTAGACGAAGGCCAAAAAGTTACATTTGACACTGAGCAAGGTCAACGTGGACTTCAAGCTACTAACGTTAACAAAGCGTAATGACGAAGGACTCTATTATAGAGTCCTTTTTTATTTGCTAAAAAACATTTCATAAAAAAAATCTGCGCTCGTTTTCCCCTTTATTTAATTGTTATCGGAAATCTCGAGATCCCATCTTTCTTCCATTAATGCAGTTCCGGTCCATTCTTCTTTTTTTGCTCCCTTCCCACCCGATTCACTTTTGTAATCTAACAGCTTCTCACTAAATTCTCCATTTCTCCAAGGACAATACTCATTAATCCTTTCATCCCCTGCCGTATTTTGATCAATTGCAACTACAATTAAATCCACGTTATTTTTTCCAAGGTATGTATGCATCTCAAGCGATTCTCCGCCACTAGACCTCTCTAACTAATAAAAGGTTAGCGGCACTTGAAATTTTGTCCTCTTCTTGAAAAGCTGCCATATTTATGTACATACACTATTATCACTATAGAATTGCAGGAATGTTGATATGACGCGAACTGACCGATATATCGAAAAAGTGACCGATATATCAGAAAAGTGACCGATAAAATTTGAATCTGACCGATATATTAAAAAACTGACCGATAAACAGGAGAAAGTAACCGATATATCCCGATCCATACAAATATTCGCAATAAAACTCGATCAAGCATGGCTTTATGACGACTATTACGCACAAATTATTAAAGAAATAGCTTTTTCAAATGCAAATACATAGATGAAATGCATCCCTTTCAAAAAAAAGCGCAATCCCACTCAAAGGATTGCGCTACTTTATAATTGTATAAGCGGATAAACCCAAGGAAGTATGATAGAGGTAATAATGGCCGAAGCCCCCATCGCAACGCTTGAAACGGCACCTGTAAGCGGGCCTTCCGCTACAGCCTGGCTTGTGCCGATCCCATGTGATACCGTTCCGATCCCAAGCCCTCGTGAAAACGGATCAGAAATGTTCGTAAATGTTAAAAGAGCTGGCCCAAAAACAGCTCCAAATATGCCAGAGGTGATCACAAAAGCCGCCGCAAGCGCAGGATCCCCGCCGATTAGGACGACTGCTTCAATGGCCACAGGGGTTGTGACTGCTTTAACAGCAGATGTTGCCTGGATGGTATCAGACAGCCCTAGAGCTTTTGAAATCCAAACAGCTGAAAGAATAGTCGATAGTGTTCCAATAACTAGCCCAAATACGGCAGGCATTAATTTTTCCATTATGATCTCTCTATTTTTATATAAAGGCACTGCCAGGGCAACTGTAGCTGGACCCAATAAAGATGTTATCCATTCCTTGGCAGAGGAATATTGCTCATAGCTGATATCGAATGAGCTGAGAATGCCAATCATAACAATCGTTGCGGTCAATATGGGTGTTGTGAATGGAGATACAACACGCCGTGATAGAACGGTTGCCCCAAAATATACAGCAATTGTAAGAATAATACTAAAGAGAGTGAGAATGTGACTGTTCATGATGTGTTCGTTCCTTTTCCCTTCTTGATAAAGATTGAGTCAATCCAGCTGTGATCAGTAAACCTATAATTGTACTTCCTGCAATCATAAGAAGCAATTGCATTCCGCTCGTTTTGATAAGTCCTGCATAATTCATTAAGCCTACCGCAAATGGGACGAAAAACAAGGCAAGATGTCTGATTAAAAACGATGTACTCTTCTCGATGTACCGAATCTGAATAATTCCGCTTGATAAAAAGATATATAAAAGAATCATCCCCAGCACACTGGCTGGTATAGGCAAATGAAGGATTCCTACTATAAAACTGGAAAGTTGGTAAATCGCCCAAAGCAAAAATAACTGAGATAAAAACATCAAAACATTTTTCACATATAACATTCCTTTCGATACTCAAAATAAAATTATAGCATCGAACATTCAGAATGGAAACCGGTAAAACCATGTCTGTGACTTGATACAGTTCCACCTCTTTTCGTTTTGTATGAATGCACAAAAACCAAAATTATGTATCACCTTGGCAGCAGTTTATTTAATATCAGAGCTAGCATCATTACAACCCTATCTTTTAGATCCCATCATTCCATCATCCCCTACTCGAATATTTCAGAATATTCCTATTGCCTGTCAAAAGGTCGATGTTAAATACGCAAAAAAACGCTCAGAGAAGAAACTCTGAGCGTTGCTGCTATTATTCTGTCCATCCCATTTTTATAGCGGCGGCTTATGGATGGTACCTTCCTGGAACAATTCTTTGACCATATGCCGGGCATATCCTGTCATTTGGGCGAAAGTGATTTTTGCCGGCAATGGCGCTTCATTAGCATCCACCACGACATCTATAATACATGGTTTCCTATGAGAGACCGCTTTTTCTAAAGCCGGCAGGATGTCATCAGGGTGCTCGACCCTGTATCCAATTCCTCCGCAAATGTCTGCATAACGGGCAAAGTCCGGATTTTGGAGATTGGTGCCGAACTCTGCATTTCCCATTACTTCTTGTTCAAACTTAATCATGGCAATTTTGTGGTTGTTAAACACAATACATACCAGCGGAAGGTCGTATTTCACAGCTGTCACAAAGTCATTCATCATCATTTGAAATCCGCCATCCCCGCAAACGGCAAAGACCTGCTTATGCGGATAAGCAATCCGGCCAGCGATGGCGCCAGGTAATCCGCAGCCTAATGTAGCCAGCCAGCCGGAAGTGATAAATTTTTGATTCTTCATTTTAAAATGCCTTGCCATCCAAACGGTTACATTCCCAACATCCACGGAAAGAATGGCATCATCCGCTGCAACTTGCTGAAGAGCCCCTACCACACGCTGGGGTTTAATTGGAACGGAGTTATCCGCCTCCTGCTCTTCCAATCTGGTCCACCAGTCATTCATTTGGCTCTGGTATTTTTGAAGAAATGCTCCATCATTAGGTGTTTGAATCAAAACCGTTAGCTTGCTGAGTGTCAGTTCAGAATCACCAGCCAAACCTACATCAACCGGATAACGCTTGCCGATTTGGGAGGGATCTTTATCAATATGGATAGTCTTTGCATTTTCAGGCAGGAACCCAGTAAACGGGAAAGAGGTACCGACCATGATTAACGTATCCGCCTCTTCCATTGCAAGGGTTGCAGGCTTGGTTCCAAGCAATCCAAGACCTCCAAGGCAAAGAGGATGGTCATCCGGAACGATGCCTTTACCAGGCAAAGTCAGGACAATGGGCGCGTTTAATTTCTCTGCAAAACGAATCAAAGAGTCACGTGCCCCTCTTGCTCCTTTTCCAGCTAAAATGATTGGTTTTTCCGCCTTATTTAAAAGTTTCTCTGCCTGCTGTATATCCTGCTGCTGTGGAATTTGATCGGACTGAACCAAGGTCGTACTGGTTACACGGGCACCTCGCTCAATTTCCATTTTCGGGATATCATCAGGGATAATCAGCACCGATACGCCTTTCTTATCATAGGCAGCCCGAACCGCCTGATTGACAACAGTCGGCAGCTGTTCTGCTGACATCACGGTTTGGCTGTAAACAGCTACATCTTTAAAAAGGTTTGCCAGATCAACCTCCTGAAAAAAATCAGAGCCCATTAAATCTGTCTCTACCTGCCCCGCAATGGCTAATACGGGTACTTTGTCGAGCTTTGCATCATATAGGCCATTCAATAAATGAATGGCACCGGGACCGGCAATCCCCATACAAACTCCCAGTTTTCCTGTTAATTTTGCATAGGAAGCGGCTGCTAAAGCTCCTGCTTCCTCATGCCGTACTTGAACAAAATCAAGCTGCTCCTTCCTTTTTCGAATAGATTCAATTAATGAATTTATCGAATCCCCAGGCATTCCGTAAATGTGGTCAACGCCCCATTCAATTAACATATCCATCATGGCGTCGCCTGCCCTTTTCCTAAACATAAGCTATCGCCTCCTATTTCAGTTATTGATAGTATGACCAATTAAATAGGAAACAATTTTATGAATGTTTAAAAGCTAGATTGATGGAAGCTTAATCCCCTTGCGTGTATAACTCTTAAGAATCATTTCCCTCCTTGCGTGAAAACATAAGGAAAGATGTGGTCTGTTTTTGAAAGGAGGAAACGCTATGGATAACGAAAAACAAATGGAAGAGCAGGAAGCAGCTGTAACAGAGGCTGTTGGAGAAATGGAAGTCGACCGGCTTGAATTTTATGGAGGAGCCTTTACGTCTACCCTCCCTCTTGTATTTTTTATCATTTGGGCCATTGTTTTAAGTGTGTTAAAGCTGGTTACGGAAGAAGCCCTTGTGTTGGGAATGGTAATGGGGATTGCGTTTGGCTTATTTTTTGTGAAATCCAAGTGGCGGGATTATGCCCAGGCTCTGATTACTGGAATGGCTCAGCCGATTGGCGTCATTTCCGTTATCGCCTGGTTTTGGGCCGGAATGTTTGCGAAGCTGCTTGCAGCTGGCGGTCTTGTAGAGGGTCTGATCTGGTTTGGATTTGTTGCGAATTTAAAGGGCGGATTACTGGTTGGCGTTACATTCCTGCTTGCTGGTCTGTTTTCAACAGCAGTTGGGACCGGATATGGCACAGTCGCCACGTTCGGGATTCTCATGTATCCTGCCGGGATCATTTTGGGGGCTGACCCTGTTGTATTGCTTGCTGCGATATTAAGCGGTGCTGTTTTCGGGGACAATCTCGCACCTGTTTCCGATACCACGATCGTTTCTGCAACAACTCAGGAAGCGGATGTACCTGGGGTCGTCCGTTCGAGAATAAAATATTCACTGGCTGCAGCCATTCCTGCTTTTATTATGTTTATTATTTTTGGCGGCGGCGGAGCCGGTGTTGAAAATCCTGCAGTCATTTCACAGCTGGAGGAGCAAGTTTCACCTGTCGGATTATTTATGTTAATTCCGTTTATTTTGGTCCTGACATTAGCTCTCATGGGACGACATTTAGTAACTACTTTAACATGGGGAATCGTCGCATCGATCGCGGTTATTTTCCTGACAGGAACTTCATTAACAACGGTTCTTAATTTTTCCCGGGATGAACTGGGAAACCCCGTTGTAGGCGGAGCCTTAATGAGCGGGATCGGCGGATATTTTAATATGGCCATCCTGATTTTGTTTATCCTCGCAGCTGCGCATATTATGGAGCTTGCCGGAACAATGGAGAGAATAAAAAGCTTCTTTTTAAAAATCATTAACGGCGTAGTCAAAAGAGCAGAGCTGTCCATATTTGGAATTGTGGCTTTCCTGAATGTGTTCATTACCATTAACACGGCTGCAGAAATTACAGCAGGTCCCTTCGTACGCCAGCTCGGCAAAGAATTTCATATCCACCCTTATCGGCGGGCCAATTTCCTTGACACGGTTTCCTCTTCATTAGGTTATATTTTCCCCTGGAGCGGAGGCGTATTGCTTGCATGGGCTACAATCAAAGGTGCTGCCCAGCAATTCGGATTCCTCCCCATCGTGGGACCAACCGAGGTATTCCCTTTTGTCTTTCAGGGATGGTTTCTGCTTCTGGTCATGCTGATTGCAGCATTAACTGGCTGGGGCCTGCGATTTGAAGGAAAAAATGGGGAAGAACTAAAGCGTGAGGAATTTGAAGCTTACCAAAAATAGTACAATCCCAATAGAAAAAGGACCCTTGGCAGTCCTTTTTCTATGTTTTATTAACATAAACTCTAAGCAGATACTTCTACAATCATGCTGCTTTGGATTGGTTTCCCTTGGTATACTAATGCTCCATGATTGTTTGAATGGAGCGTAACTTTTATTTCATTTTTTCCTTCTTGTAAAGAACCTAAATGATAATATTCTCCATATAAACGATTGATTTTTTCACCATTTATATATAAGTGGGCATGGCCTTCATTATAGCTTGGTTGGTTCATTCCTACCTTATCGGGTGCAAATATAAAATGATCCAGCTGAACTTTCAGCAGCCATGTGCCCGAGTAGTCTTCCGTCACGAAAATGTTTACATTTGGAACTTCATATCCTTGTGGAATTTCCACATCACCATGGTCCATATGATTCTTAGTGGCATCTGCGTGATTGTGTGGATTCTGGCTTGTAAAATAAAAAAAGAATCCTAAAAAAAGTACGAAGAAAAATAAAAAACTCCTTAACCTTTCCATTTAAAACCTCACTTTAAAATTTAAATTATGCTGTTTTTTCCATGCGCTTGATCATATAACCAATAATAACAAGCAAAAGGCCGATCGCTAAAAAAGCTAAATCATATAACATAGGATTATCAGCTGATGGTTTAACACGATGAACTTGGAGAATATGATGATCCACAATCCCTTCCACGAGATTGAATGTACCGCCGCCTATAAAAATACTTCCGAGAAAAACCTTCCAGCTATTTCCGAGTTGATTCTTTCTGGCATCTTGGAAAATTTTCACCCCGCCCCAAATCAGTTTAGCCGAAAATAACGCAGTAAATAGCCCATCTGTAAAAATCTCAAGCTGAGGATTAGGACTTAGGATCATATGGTGCCATTGAAGCAGCTGATGAAATAATATCCCATCTATTGCCCCTAATAACCCCAATCCAAGAATAAAGCCGGCTATAAATAAATTTTTGTTTTCTTTTTTCAAATAAAGCACCCTCTGCAAAAAATTGTTTACTTCGAGTAGTGCCCAAAAATAGTGGACATTATACATTTTAGAGATTTGGCTATCCACATAATTTAGTACAAAAATAAGGGAACCGCATTGGTGTTGCAGTTCCGATCATTCACAGTAAAAATCGCTTATGAATGATTACTCAAAAACACTCAGTTTCGCTCTGATCGTTAAGGTGATGGACGGATACTCCCCGTTTCGTAAAACATGATTTATCATACAATTATCAATATGAAATCAACCAGCAGTCTATATTTCCCGCTTTATACCTCCATCATAATTTAATTGAATATAGGTATACTAATCCTTGAGATTTCGACGGAAGGATAATAGCTATGACCAAAGAAAGAGACATGCAAAAGGTTCTAAAAAGATTAGCTGATTCGGATCAAAAAATTAATTTCAAAAAAGCTGTTAGCTTAACCCCTGACATGCAAGCCTACCTGAATTATTACGGATTTCATTTAAAAAACATCGATTATCATTTTGGAAAAATAGATATTAATGGAACGCAAATTATGGTGCAAATGTTTTCATCGGAACAAAGTATTGGGACGATTATATTGTTGCATGGTTACTTGGATCATGTAGGGATTTTAAAAAATATCATCCAACATTTAAACGACCATAAATACCGGGTGATCAGCTATGATTTACAAGGCCATGGCCTGTCTGAAGGAGAAATAGCCTCTGTTAAAAGTTTTTCCGCTTATGTAGAAACGCTTGAAAAGTTAATGAACAAAACAAAGCAAGAAATATCCGGTCCCTTTTATGGGATTGGGCATAGTACAGGTGGGGCTATTTTGATCAATTATGTTTTAAAGCAGAAAGAAACAAATTTTAACAAAATTATACTGATTGCTCCTTTGGTTAGATCGAACCTATGGTTTTTTTCAAAAATGGGTTTTTATCTCATGCGACAGTTCCCATTCATTAAGGAGATTCGCAGGAATTTTCGCGACAATTCCTCAGATAAACAATTTATCAACTTCATAAAAAACGATCCTTTGCAGCCAAAAGCCATTCCAACAGACTGGTTAAGTTCACTCATCCATTGGAACAAGGAAATTCAAACCTATCCCCCGACTAATAAAGAAACTCTGTTGATTCAAGGAACAGAAGACAAGACTGTAGAGTGGAAGTATAATCTAAATTTTATTGAGGAAAAGTTCAGCAACTTACATGTTTGCCTTATTAAAAACGGAAGACATCAATTATTTAATGAAAAACCCGATATTCGTGACCAGGTGTTCCAAAAGATTGTCCGGTTTTTGTAAAAAGGAGGGCGTGTTTTGTTTTTTGAGCATATATTTGAATTTTTACAGACAACTTTTCCAATAGCGTTTCCGGCAGTTAACTAAATAAGGAAAAGACAAAAGTGTGGGTATTATCCACTGTTGTCTCTTCCTATTTTCAACTTATTTATTACTGTTCTTTCTCAGCAGCGGTTGCTTCTGCTTTTGTTTTATGAACAGTTCCAAATGGATGCTGCGGCGGTGCATAGATTGAGTAGAGTTTAAGCGGCTGATATCCCGAATTGATTAAATTGTGCCATTTGCCAGCAGGGATAAGGATTGCAAAGTCTTCAGAGACCTTCTCCTCAAAATCTAATCGATCTTTGCTATCCCCCATTTGAACAATTCCCTGACCTTCTTCAATACGCAAGAATTGATCCAGTTCAGGATGAATTTCTAATCCGATTTCCTCGCCAACATCAATACTCATCAAGGTCAGCTGCAAATGCTTCCCTGTCCATAGTGCGGTTCGAAAGGTATTATTTTGAGTGGTAGCTTCTTCAATATCCACGACAAAAGGTCCTGGTCCATAATCCGTTACTCGATTTGAAACTACCTCATGTAAAGAACCAAATCGTACGGCATTCTCTTGTTCACCATTCAAAGCCCATAAAAATACATTCTGGATTTGAGGATATTGAGTAAGCAAACAAAACTTTTGATATTCCTTATAACCTTCCACTTCAGTTATATAAGCTTTTTGTAAACCATCTCTATAGTTTTGAAATGGAACTTGATTGATTTGATACACTGGCTGACTCCCAGTTAGGCTGATATAAAGATTCGTAAACTGTGACAAATGAGCTTTTTTTCCTTCTAACGTATGGAGAATTTCATTTCTATGCTGTTCGTTTGGCGCTTCTTTTGCTAACAGTCTGTATAGCTCAATAGCTGAAGCTTCTCTTTTTAGGGCTCCAAGTATCGCTTCACATACTTGCTGATGATTTTCTTGTTGGTTTCTAAACATATTGTCTGTGTAATGCATTTGCGGGTTTACATGGTAAAATGGATAGGAATACGATTTAGGCCCGTAATACATTTTAGTCATTCCCTTCACAGGTTTCTAAAAGCATCATATGTCTATGTGCTGAGAATGTACGTTGGTTTATATAGCCTTTAAAGGATTGGTTTTCCAAAAAAGCTGCCAAAATCGGCAGCTTTTTATTCTTAATACTACTCTCTTGTTTGGGACTGTTTAAACTTTATTCTATTAATATCAATCTTTAAAGGCGGCAAAGTTATTTCTTGTTTCTCAGCATTTCATCCACTGTATTTTTCATCGCGAAAATTACCGTTTTTTTGTAACGTGCAGCAATGTGCAGCACTCTTATTTGTTCAGACCTGGAAAGGTTTTTAAAACGGTGTTCCTGTTTCAAAAAAGAACGGGCGATTGACCAGCTGGCAGGCATTAAGGGGAAGTCATCCAGAGGCTGTTTGTTCCGTAATCGATATAGCCACGATAGGATTCCAGTAGAATTACTTTTATCAACAATACATGGTGCATAAATGTTTTTGGTGTGTTTTTTCAGAGATTCCAATCGTTCATGACCGCTAACAATAATATAGGTATCATCCTTCCGATTCTTTTTCACCACCAACACAAACATACAGTCCCACATTAATCTCTGAAGCCTTTTTAGATGCTCTGTAATTTTCAGCGATAAATCCGGCTTGATTTTGTTCAGCGGGATATACTCTATGGTAAATTTCATACATAGCCCCTCCTGATTGATTTCTGTCCTCTCCTCATTATCTTGGGAGTTCCCAGCAGGTGCATTGTACGGTTAAACGGTATTTATTTAATAAAAAAACAAACTCCTTTTATAGAAGGTATGAAAATAGCCGCCTGTCACATTCGAATGAAACGCAAAAACACCTTATATTATTAATTTCTGTAAATATCCGCTCCAATCAACTGTGAAAAATAAAAATAAGAAATTACTCATCAATGCTATGTTTACGATATTTGGCTGCTCTACCTGGTATTTGGTCGTTAACCCGGATCATTAACGACCATATTGGCTGCTCTACCTGGAATATGGTCGTTAATCCGGATCATTAACGACCATATTGGCTGTTCTCCCTGAAATATGGTCGTTAATCCGGTTTATTAACGACCATATTACTGCTTTACCTGGAATTTGGTCGTTAATCGGGATCATTAACGACCATATTGGCTGTTCTCCCTGAAATATGGTCGTTAATCCGGTTTATTAACGACGATATTACTGCTTTACCTGGAATTTGGTCGTTAATCCGGTTTATTAACGACCATATTGGCTGTTCTCCCTGGAATATGGTCGTTAATCCGGATTATTAACGACGATATTACTGCTCTACCTGGAATTTGGTCGTTAATCCGGATCATTAACGACCATATTGGCTGTTCTCCCTGAAATATGGTCGTTAATCCGGTTTATTAACGACGATATTACTGCTTTACCTGGAATTTGGTCGTTAATCGGGATGATTAACGACCATATTGGCTGTTCTCCCTGAAATATGGTCGTTAATCCGGTTTATTAACGATGATATTACTGCTTTACCTGGAATTTGGTCGTTAATCCGGTTTATTAACGACCATATTGGCTGCTCTATCTGGAATTTGGTCGTTAATCCGGATCATTAATGACGATATTTACTGTTCTGCCTGGAATTTGGTAGTTATGTTATCAATCCCGCCCCTGTCATTATTGAATACCTGATATCTGGTTAACCTAATAATGGGAGGCATGCATATGATTGTTTATCATGGGTCTATAAAAAAATTTAAAGAGTTTACTAAAGAAACGGCTGTCCAAAATATTAGCAATGATATCGATACAATTGGATTTTGGTTTACTTCGGATGTGGATGCAGCAAAACCTTTTGCTATTGGAACGGAGACCGTAATCGAAAAATCGGAAACGGAGTTTTGGGAGGATGGCGAACCTAAAGTCGTTCAATATGACAGGCCCGTCCGCGGCTTTATTTATAAAATATATATAGATGAACCAAACCTTAAGGTATACAAATCTTATGATTTGTTTATGCAGGAACGGGACAAATATTGCGACTATTTAGGGATAAACCCTACCTGGAAAGACAAGGCCATTCTTTTAAATAAAGAGGAATCGAACGAAGCATTCCGTAATTATCTTATAAACCAAGGCTATGATGGTTTTTTAATAACGAATACCAAACTGCACAGTGATGTAACAGACTTTTACTGCATTTTTTCGGGTGATGCTCTCCAAATTGCTGACATTATCCCTGTAGACGAACAATAGCTTGATGTTAATAACTGCAGATTTGAGATATTTGTACGTTTTTTCGAATTACAGACTGAACCTCATCCGTGTTTACAGACAAATGATCTGCTTCACCTTTTAGATGGGGCTATAACAGGTTTTTAGTGTTTTTTTGATTGTTATATCTTTTTTCTGTCCATAAAAAAACATTTGTAATGAATTTAGCTATAATAATTACGAGTAAATAACCGACAAAGAGATGGAAATAGTTTATATTTCCATACATTTTAAAAAGTCCAAGCGCAACAAGCAAGGGTTTGAAAATAAAGGACAAAATGGCTGAAGTAATAATCGTATACACGTAGTAATTTTTTTTATAATTTAATGTCCATTGGTAAACGAGCATAAACGTAACAGGAATTAAACTTGAATCAATAGATATTCCCGGTATAAATGGAATAACCGGAAACGGGTAGTTCCATAAGCCTAAATTCTTACCAAATAAATCAATATAACTGAAAAAGATATGTATACTGTATCCGTAAAAACCCATAAAAAAAATCTTGCTTTTATCTATTTTAAAAAATAAATAAATAAGTGGCACAATAAGGAATGAAACCATTAGCCAATATTCAAAAGAAGTATAAAGCGCAAAATCAAACCAATAGTCGTTTAGAGACTTTTGGCCCTCCTTACCCATTTTTACTATTTTATCAAATTGGTCAAGACGGTTAGGCTCCATATATCGTTTCATCCCTTTTAGCAGAAATTGATTGTACGTTTTCTTTTCTCTCTACCTAGTGTATCTATTGTCAAATCTTTATATGTATAACCTTATTTAAAAGGCAAATTGTCTTAAAAAAAGGGCTAAACTCTGTTACGTCATGGCTTTCATTCTAAGTTACCTTTTCTATAACCGTTTCCCTGTTTCCAGTCTCCCTCCCTCCTTATCCGTTCATAAGCTGCTATGCTGACAGCAAAATCTGCATTATGCTGAAAGTCAAGATCACGAATGTAAAATCCACTCCGCCGCAGCCCTCTTTTTCCTTCGATGAGTAAGAATAGTTTCAATAATTACCTTCATTACACACCTCGAAAATATATTTTCAATTTATTAGAGAACATATTTTGTACAGATTTGATGTAATCGGAGATATAGAAAGAAAAAGCAGACACGCCGCATAAAAATCCCGAGAAAAGCACAACTTATATTTGCTCTATAACAAACTAGGGGTTGGAAAAAATGGAGTGGTTTGGCCACAGTCACAGATCTTTCAATTTTGAACTGTTTTCTGAAAGTCATTTAATGATAATAGCTATTTTTGTTCTTACTTCTTTCTTTATTTTCCTAAATCGAAAAAAATTGAAGGATCCAAAATGGAGAAGAGCCGAAATAGGAGCAGCCTTTTCTTTATTATGGATCGAAATCATGAATCACATATGGATGTTAGTGCATGGAGTCTGGAAAGCAGGACGTTCCTTGCCTTTGGAATTGTGCAATATCGCCCTCCTTTTATGTATCATTTTGCTATTGACCAGGAAAAAGATATTCTTTGAATTGCTATTTTTTATTGCGTTATTGGGGGCTTCACAAGCGATCATTACCCCTGCGTTAACATATGATTTTCCTCATTTTCGATTTATTCACTTTTTCTATGCGCATTTGATGGTTGTATGGGTAACCTTGTATTTTACGTGGGCAAAGGGCTATTATCCAACATTCCAATCTTTCATAAAACTAATGGTCTTTATCAATCTGATGTTACCAGTGATCTTGTACGTTAATAAACAGGCTGACGGGAATTACTGGTTTTTGCGCCACAAACCGAAAAGCCCAAGCTTATTTGATGTGCTGGGTCCCTATCCCTGGTATATTTTTTCATTGGAGAGTGTATTAATCGTCATTAGCTTAATTGCATGGCTCATTTTGCGAAAATGGGAGAAAAGCTACCAAGAACGTTCTCAAATTTAATGATTACAATTGTGACAGTCCTGCAGATTCATTATATTAGCCATAAATTAATTATTTACATAAAAAGAACTAGCCCCCGATTTCCTTTAAAGGAATCCGGTAGACCAGTTCTTATAAAATAGGTTAATTATGATTTTTAGTCAATCAATCTCTGATGTACTACTTTTTAGGAATTTCACATCCATCGTCATCACAGGTCACACCGTCTTGGTTGTTTAATACGGTGATTTCATCCTCTGCAATGACTTTTTCCAGTGCTTGTACAAATGCCTCAGTTGGCTGTGCACCATTAAGAGCGTATTTTTTATTAATAAGAAAGAATGGGACACCTGTGATGCGATACTGCTGGGCCGTTTGCTCATCTGCCCGAACAGCGTCAGCCATCTCATCGCTCGCGAGCATTGTTTCTACAGCACCACGATCCAACCCGACTTCTGCCGCCAATTTCGTTAATGTTTCATGATCCCCAATATGTTTAGAATCCGTAAAATAAGCTCGCAATAGACGTTCGGTCATTTCTTTCATTAATCCTTGTGTTTTCGCAAACATCGCTAAACGGTGAGCATCGAAGGTGTTAGTCAAAACAACTGTATCCATGTTAAATTCCAATCCAGCATTCTTAGCCATTTGTACCACGTTTTGAGTGTTTGCTTTTGCCTGTGCAATGCTCATCCCATATTTCTGGGACAGCTTTTCATACATATTTTCTTTTATATCCCGTTCGGCTGTTGGGTCCAGCTCGAAGCATCGATAAGTAACTTCAATCGGATGGTCAATCTGTTTAATGGCATCCTCCAGATGCCTTTTGCCAATATAGCAAAATGGTCAAGCAAAGTCAGTCCACATTTCAATATGCATACTCTATTCCTCCAATCCATTCATTTCTCCTTTAGTATAGTAGTAAAGGTAGTATTTTACACGGAATTAGCTTAGTTATTAAAGCAAGCACCATTTACTAGTTAAACTACACGAATTCTTTTCTTCATTCCTCAAACCTAATTCTGATTCTGTTTCCAAGTCCAAAGAAATGTCCGCCATAACTGGGTTTAAATTATAGAGTCTTAGCTCGAATTTTACCTGGAGCCCAATAAGCATCAATCAGAAAGATTTACTGCAAAAGAAATGGGAGACAACATCATACAGTCTCCCAAAAAATGGTTCAGGTAAAAGGCTCTTCCTCATTTTTGCTTTTTTCATCGTGTGTTGGATGAGCTCCAGGGTATTGCCGAGGCATATCCTGGTGAAGGTTTCTAAATTCATAGGTAAAGTTGCTGTAGTACTGCTGCCCCTCTCTCCAAGGTGTACTTTTATTTTCAACTGGTTCGTCTGCACGTATTGGCGAGCCAAATGGACCATCTGGAAACTCTTCTGCAGTCAAGAATGTCCGTTGCTTTTCCACATTGGAGAAATCTGTATATTTTTCATCATCATTCATTTATCAATGCCACCCCTTTGTTAGGATTATTCTTAGCTTTTCCTTCTTCTCTATAAATATTTTCTTACGAAGTTATACAAAAATTAGGATGGTACACTCAGGGATGTTTTAGATTTTTTAACCCCATTTTCATGGCAAAAACAAATCATGTTTAGTTACCGTACAATAATGGAAAGTTATATCCAGCCGGAGGAAAGGCACTTTTGCAAAAACAAATTGGTACAATGGATTTTAAAGAAAAGACCCTTCTTTATAAAGGGCCTTTAGAGTAATGGGATTTACTAGTTAAAATTCGTGTTTTATTTATTCTATTTTTTATAACCCAAAGAAGGAGGCAGGATTCCAATAGTTAGCCATCTTACTTCCAAATTTAATTCTAGGCCAATGTCTGGAGTAGCACACTGGTTGATCCGCTTTTTATAGATATTGACTCCTGTTATTTATTTCAAACCAGAAAACCAAAAACAATAAAACCCCGAACTCATTTAAGATTCAGTTTTCTTATTAAAATTGATTGTCCGGATGCAGGTTATTCTGCATAAACTCCTGTACTTTAGTAATTTCATCCGTCGAGGCAAGATTTGTTTTATACCAGCCTTTTTCGTTCAGGATGCCGTATAAAGTATACTGGCTGCTGTTGGCATTGTTAAAGCACTGGTGATAAATTTCACGCAATTCTCCGTGGCTTGTTTCTAACATGGTATTACTGATGCTGCGGCATCTTCCCTTCTCCAGCTCCAAACAAAGCTGAAGCATTTCCCTGTCTGTTAAACCGCGGCCTTCTATATTATTAGGCATACTGCTCACTCCTTTATTGAATTACTCTGGATCGATTGAAATACTGTGAAAGATCGGCAATTTTCAATTGATGCTGCTCAGCAATCTTTTCCAGGCTTGCTCGAAGCTCATGATCTGAACATTGGGAGGCACACCAATTGATCGTTTTTGCTGTAATTTCCTCCGCTCTGATTTCGTCCTCGATAAAAGAGAGCTCTTTTGTTGTAAGCTGGTTCATTTGCATTCCCCCCTTTCAATAAATCTTCAGCCTCTCTATTTTTCGCGGACAGATTGGCTTTTATCCATTTTGTTCGGTAACTCATTTTGTTCCAAGATCCGGAAGCACGGCAATTTTAAAATGAATTTTATTTTTATTGAAATTTTACTAACCAACTCTTTTCACAAAAAATTACTTCCATCCGAAATCCTGCTCACATTTAAATGATAAACATAAATATCTGCGAATAAGACAAAATAGGATAGTGTGAAAAAATTATACAAAGGAGAGGTAGTAATGGGTATTTTGGGTGATAAACCGCAGGACGAGCCTTTACATTCGGGTGAGGTCTTTAATCTGTGGTCGCATTTATACGCTACAAAAGCATACTTAGTTACCTTGCAGGTTCTGATTAACCATACAGGCGACCATGATTTAAAAGTGTTTCTGGAAGATTTAATGGAGAATTGCATCCAGCAGGAAGAACAGCAAACAGAAGCAATCCTCAAAACAAATGGGATTCGTCTTCCGCCGGCACCGCCAAGCAGGCCAGACGTTCAATTGGAAGATATCCCGGCTGGTGCCCGTTTTAATGACCCCGAAATTGCAGGCTTAGTTCAAAAGGAATTGATGGCCGGGAAAATTATGAACAGCTATGTCATGGGGATCGCAGCCAGAGAAGATATTGCCCAAATGTACGGGGAGTTTCATGTTCAAAAGGCTGAATATGAAGAAAAGCTGTTAAAAATAACGAAAGATAAAGGCTGGCTGGTCCTTCCGCCCCTTAATCTTAAGTAACAACTACGCTTAATAGGATGTGTGAAAAAGATGCCTTCCAATAAAAATAAAGGGATGTTAGTTGCGGCGATTGGCTCGATTCCCTTAATCATGACTCTTGGGAATTCAATGCTTATTCCAATCCTTCCCCAAATGAAATCTGCCTTAAATCTAACACAATTGCAGACCAGTTTAACCATTACAGTCTTTTCAGTTGCTGCAGCTATTTTTATTCCCATATTGGGATATTTGTCAGACCGTTTTTCCAGAAAGGTAGTTATTCTGCCAGCCTTAATTCTTTATGGCCTTGGCGGCTTGCTTTCGGGCTTAGCAGCTTCAGCATTTACAAGCTCCTATGTCTGGATTCTAATCGGACGCACATTGCAGGGAATAGGTGCGGCTGGTACAGCACCTATAGCCATGGCTTTAACCGGAGATTTATTTAAAGGAGGCGAGCAAAGCCGGGTGCTTGGAATTGTGGAAGCCTCAAACGGCTTCGGGAAGGTTTTATCCCCCATTCTCGGTTCCCTGGTTGGCTTGCTTGCCTGGTTTGCCGTCTTTTATGCCTTTCCTGCTATTTGTCTGATATCCATTCTGTTAACTTGGATCTTTATTAAAGAAAAAAGGAATCGGCAAGCTCCCCCGCCTTTTGGGAAATATGTAAGGGGGTTATTAAGTGTTTTTAAATATGAGGGCCGCTGGCTGTTTACTACTTATTTAGCAGGCGCAACCTGTTTATTTACGTTATTTGGAATTCTATTTTATCTTTCGGACATTCTGGAAAAGGATTATAAAATTGATGGCGTTGTAAAGGGGCTTATTTTAGCCATCCCCCTTTTGGTAATGGGGGCATCTTCCTATATTACGGGGAGTAAGATTGGAAAAAATATGGTTCTTATGAGAAAACTGATCGTGCTTGGTTTTTTATTAATGACTCTTTCTTACAGCATCCTGACTTTTTTTGAAAAGCTTGTACCGTTTCTTCTCATATTAGTGATCAGCAGTGTGGGCACCGGCCTCGTCTTGCCGTGCATAAACAGCTTAATAACAGGTTCTGTAGGGAAAGAACGGAGAGGCTTTGTAATTTCCTTATATGGTTCCGTTCGATTTCTGGGGGTAGCAATTGGCCCCCCGATTTTCACAAGGCTGATGGAATGGTCAAAAACAGGCATGTTTCTTTCGATTGCCGCTCTTACTCTTGCAGTCGGGCTATTGTCTTTAACCTTAATTCATGTAAAAGGCAAGGATGGAGAAAAGGGGCATAAGGCTTCATTCCGTTATAACTATGTGTAGCGGCTATTTCTTCCGCCAGGCCAGAGTGTATGTTTGATGCCAATTCAAACGGCAAACAAAATCTACTACTTTCGTTGAAATCCATTGGCTGATTAGAGCCTGTACGATTAGATCCCAGCTGATAATGGATGCCGTAATAATAAAGATACTGACATTTATCCAAAAAAGCGGTTTACCGGGAAGCGTGTTACGGGATGTTGAGATGATTAAGGCAACCACCCCCATCCCTCCATTTGAAACACCTTCCCGCATCAGCAACCCTACACCTGTTCCGAGAAAAACAGAGCCAATACATAAATCCACCCAAACATTTCCTAAAGGAGTTCTGAATAGATCCTGAAATAGATAAATGGAAAGGGATGTGATTGATATGGCAGCCATAGTCCAAATGGCGCACCGATTTCCTAAAAATTTAATGGCCAGTACAAGCATAGAGAAGTTAACCAGCCATAAAGCAAAACCCATATGAAGAAAAAGAAAATGATTTAAAAGGACTGCCAGCCCTCCAGCGCCCCCAGATGGGATGGAGTGCGGGAATAAGAATAATCCCATTCCAAGGCCTTGGATCGCTCCACCTGCTATAACCATGCCATTTTTATAGAAAAAATGATTCATCAAATACCACCCGGCTACTCCCTTAAATTGTTTTGAGCTTGTACCTTTTCATATTATTCTTATTCATCTTTGTTTATGTTTGTTCTTCAGGAATTCGTCCTCCTATAAAGGGAAATACTATGGCGGAAAATGGAGGAAGGCCATGGATCAGGAATTTATATCGTCAGAGCATATTACTATGATTATGACAGCCCTCATTGTCGGAACACTTGCCCGTATTCTTACAATCAAAGAGGATATCAGGCAATATCCAAGTTACCCTAACGGCTATATGATTAATTTAGTAACAGGCTTTATTGCTTCTGCGCTTGGTGCTGTTGCCATTCCGGCTTTAATGACAAAGAATTTTATCGCTGTTACTTTTTTGACCTTGGCGGTTCAGCAATTCAGGGATGTCCGCAAAACAGAGCGTGAGAGTCTTAAAGACCTGGAGAAGACTGAATATACCTTTCGCGGGGATGCATATATTGACGGCATTGCCAAAACCTTTGAGGCCCGGAATTATTTTTCGCTGATTGTTTCATTCGTCACTGCCCTTACGATGCAATTAGCAAACACCCATTCCCAAATCCTTTCAATCCTTTTAGGAGTTTTTTCTGGAGGAATATCCCTGTTTTTGTTAAAAAGATTTTCAAAAGGCAAAACAATCGGGGACATTGCTTCGGTTGAAAAGGGTAAAATTGACCTTAAAGACTCCAGCCTTTATGTGGATGGATTATTTGTAACCAATCTCTTAGGTGCGGAATATGCATCCGAATTGTTTGAAAAAGAAGGACTTGCTGTTGTCATTAAGCCGAATGAAGATCGATTTAGAGTCACTCTTGATCATTACGGACAAAGACAGGCAGCCCTGTTTGAGGCAACAAGAGCACTTGGCGTTAAGAGGTATAATTTTATGCGCAAAGATTTTGTGGAAGGGCGCGTTATCATTACACTCGTCCCCCTTGTTCATGATCTGGACAGGCTGATTGAGGTTGTAAAGAAAACACCTTTATTAGAAAGCACCAGAAAAAACAGGGATGTACTCAAAACCAACCTTTCAGGGAGGGAATAACTTGCCCAGAAATGCAGAAGGCAAATTTGAATATGATGTCCTGGCAGCTGTCACCCTGGATAAAAATCGCATCATGGGAGGAAGACAGCTGACCTTATTGGCAGAGAATGCGGAACAGCAAAAAAAAATGGCCCAGGAAATCGCCATCACTTTAAAGGCAGATGTCGTCAAGCTTTCGTTTGGCGATTACCTTGTTATTAGAACTTAAAAATGTATTAAAAGTAAGAGCCGGAAATATTCATTTCCGGCCTTTTTTTGTTTATCCGGGAATTTCTTATCCCCCCTTTCCTATATAAAAAAGGAAGACAAAATATAAATGAGGAAAATGGAACATAAATTTGATTAGATTTAAAAGAAAGGCGGCGGATTCGATTAGACCAAAAATTTTTCAATCTATTCTTTGTGTGTTCATGGCGGTCCTTCTGATTGCAGGCTGTTCCTCTAGCTCTTCTTCAAGTAAATATCCGGAAAAACCCATTCAGTTAGTGGTTTCTTATTCACCAGGTGCAGCTACTGATACTCAGGCCCGAATCATAGCAAAATATGCCAAAAAGTATTTAGGGCAGGAGCTTAACATCATTAACAAACCGGGGGGAGGCGGCCAGGTTGGCTGGAACTATTTTTCTTCTGTTCAGCCTGACGGGTATATTCTAAGCGTTTATAACCTTCCTCATATTATTACACAGCCTTTAGTTGGAGACACTTCCTACAAGATGGAAACATTTGAACCAATTATAAACTGGGGCCAGGACCCCACTGTTTTTGCTGTTTCTGCAGAAAGTGATATTACCAGTTTGGAAGACCTGGTGAAAAAGGCTGAGCAGTCCCCTGATCAAATTACGATAGGGAATGCAGGGAAATTCGTCGGACAGCATATGGCCATATTGCTTTTGGAGCAAGCAGCCGGAATACAAGTAAAAGATGTACCCTATAAAGGTTCCTCAGAGGCCATTGCTTCACTTCTTGGAAAACATACACAGGTGATCTCAGGGAATCTGTCCGATATGTACCGGTTAGGTGAGGAAATACAAATGCTCGCAATAGCATCTGAAGAACGCCATGCATTTGCCCCTGAAGTTCCCACTTTTCCGGAGTTAGGGTATCCAGAGGTTGTAATGAGCACAGATAGAGGAATAGCCGCTCCCAAAGGTACGCCTCCTGACATAATCAAAAAACTGGAGACTGTCTTTTTAGAACTTCTCAAGGATGAAGATTTTTTAGCTGACATGGAGAAAGCGGGTGCAGACCTTTTAATTCTAGATCGGGAAAGTGTTCAAAAGGAGTTTAAAATCCGGTATGAAATGTATGAAGAATTACTAAAGACCGTAGACATTGATTAATTAGGAAAAAAGGGAAGCCCCGGCTTCCCTTTTTTAAAAAATGTTTGACAAAAATAACGGCAGTCCGGTTGGGACAGGAACCTTTACGATCCCGCTGAATATAAGAAACATAAATAAAGTGAAGGAGAGTGACACAAGCATTATTTTAGACAAAGAGTGAGAGTCTTTATTTTTTTGCCAGTACACCCACATGGAAACCAGCAGCATCAGGATAAGCACCTGATTATAGAAGCCTACAACATTAGTCAATAAGCTTATTATCACTAAAGCGGCAATGATAAAGATGCGTGAGAAATTGAGATTTGCTTTTTGATAAAGCAACTCATTCTTAGGCCGGAAGCCAAACCGTATATAGTGGACAACTGAGAGAATGACCATGATGGCAGCCGTAATTTGCGGGAAAACGCCCTCTTCAAAGGATAAAGAAGAAGCAAAAACAAGGATAAGGGCTGATAGGCCGATAATGGGAAGCCATGCAGCAGCTTTAAAGGAAAATAGATTGGATAACTGGAACCCTTTTGGTTTGTTATTGCCTGAGGGCCTTTTTTGCATCGTTTGCCAAATAGAAAACGCAATCGTAACGATGACCAGTACGAACAAGGAGATATTCCATCCACCCGTGAAAAAGAATTGAAGGACTGATCCATTCGCCTCTCCGACACGAATCCCCTGGAGCAGCCCCTCCTCTGCGATCGGGCCCAAGATAAATCCAAGTGCAATTGGAGCAGCCGAAAACTTATATTTCTGAAGGACATACATCGCTGCACCGAGGATAACCATAGTATAAATGTCAAAAAGATTATTTTGTGTTGCATAAGCTCCAATAATACAAAATGACAGAATGATCGGGGCCATAAAATAGTCAGGAATTCTATTAAGCTTCGTTAAATATCGAATAATGCCTAATCCGATAAATAAGAGCAGAAATTGGGCTATGATCATCCCCGTGAAAAAGGTATAAACGACTGGCGCATTCTCAACAAACAAACTTCTCCCCGGCCAAATTCCATGGATCAAGAGTCCTCCAAGGAATATGGCAGCAGTCGGGGATCCAGGAATCCCAAGGGAAAGCAAGGGGATTAAAGATCCTCCCACCATAGCATTATTGGCACTTTCTGATGCAATGACGCCTTCGGGGTTTCCTTTTCCAAACCGTTCCTTATTCTTGCTGAATCGTTTGACCTCATTATAAGCCATTATACTGGCAATATTTCCGCCTGCCCCTGGAATAACCCCAACTACACTCCCTACAATACTCCCTATTGTAACAGATTTGGGCCTGCCCACTACCTCGGAAAACGATGTTCGAATTGAGGATTTTTCATGTGAATGAAGTACAGTCTCCACTTCTTTACTGGATAGATTTTTAATTAATCGCAATGCCTGCGGGAAGGCAAAGAGCCCAATTAAAACAGCTACAACATGAAGCCCCCCAACTAAGAAATCATGTCCGAAAGTGAAACGCGACATGCCAGTGAATGAGCTGATGCCAATAAAAGACAGCAGAATTCCGGCACATCCGCCCAGGAGCTCCTTTGTTATTGCACCTTGAGAAATAGCGGAAATGACTGTTATTCCAAATATCGCCAGCCAAAAATTTTCGGCCGGGCCAAATTGAAGGGAAAACGATACAAACATTGGGGCGAAAAAGATCAGCATCAACATACCGAAAAGGCCGCCAACAAAGGAGGAAATGGTTGCAAGCTCCAATGCTTTTCTTGCCTTACCCTGCTGAGCCATAGGGTAACCATCAAAGGTGGTTGCCACCGAGGCAGGTGCACCAGGAACATTAAACATAATAGCAGGGACGGTTCCTCCGTACACACTCCCGCAGTAAATCCCCCCTAAAAGCAAAAGCCCATCAACAGCAGGAAGTGAAAATGTAAAAGGAATACATAGCGCAACGCCCATTGTCGGAGTTAAGCCCGGTAGAGCGCCCACGATGATCCCAAGCAAAACACCCGCAGTCAAAACAAATAAGTGTTGAAATTCAAAGAGTTCTAGAATCACAAATTTCCACCTTCCTTCAGTTTCAAAAGCAGGATATTCAACCAAAGTAGGCATTGTGCCTAGCAAATTATTAAATGGGCTTCTAAAAATCCCCTTAACGATTAACTGCTTCTATTTAAAAACTTGTCCATTAAACGCCCTTCGAAACATATATATATTCACAGAATGTTCGAGGGGGATTTATCATGTTTATTTTTATTGAAAAGGCAATAGTCGCAATGGCTGTGTTAAGACTTATCTCCGGGAGCATAGAAGTTTTTGCAGCCTTGCTTATTTTAAAACTGAATGACATTAAAAAAACATTAATCGTGAATAGCTCACTTGCTTTAATTGGACCAATTATTTTAATTGTCACAACCACTATAGGATTTTTAGGGATTTCAGACAAAATGAATGTAACGAAGTTTCTTTGGATTTTTGGTGGAGTTGCCTGTATTCTCTATGGAGTAAAAAGTAATGAACAATTGAATTAAACCTTTTTTCATTCTTAAGATTTTGTTTCTTATTGTTAGTATTAAGTGACAGTAGTTTTTTTCAATATTTATAGCTTAGAGGTGTTAGACTGTAAGGATTATACATACCTTGATGAAAAATCCCCTCATATCGAGGGGTGGCTCATACATATGAATGGTTTCTAACAGATTACGCAGCCACTAGCCTTTTCTGCCATTCCAGGGGAAGTGAAAGGGTAATTTCACCCCCATAGCCTATCCGTATCTAATGGAACATAAACTTCCTCTCCATTTATCTGCTTATGAATGATAGGTTTAGCAAAGGCAGCTTCAAGTGACCTTCTTTTATGATGATGAATCCCTGTTTGTATCCCAAGCAGTTTTTCAAAATTCACTTTTGAGGTATGCATCTTCATCTCTCCTTTAAGGATAAGATGGCCAAATTTCTCTGAAACCCACATGGTAAAAATAGTAAAATTAATCTCATGTGAAATACTTTACTTCAATATTTCCTCGTTAGACTAATATTCACTTAATTGGACCAATCCGCTTCTATAATTAGGTTTAAAAACGGTAAAAAACACCAGTGTTTTTTAAAGGACTAATTCAGAGGCTTTTACTCCTGAGACAGCTGCCCCTTCCATAGTGGCAAAATAAGGTTGTTTCGTATAGTCGCCTGCTAGAATCAGCCCTTCTCTATTGGAGTCTTTTGTGACGGCCTTAATGATTGATTCCCAGGCTCCAAAAAATGAAAATCATAAAGGTGATCTACTTTCCGATAATCAATTATTTTATCGGTTAAGTCTATGTCAATCTGCTTCCCTTCGTTCAGAACGATCTCAAGAGTCTCACTTGGAGTTAGTTCGAGAAACTTTTCCGGCGGGCTCAATATTAGCGAGAGCCTGCCATTTGATTTCTGAAAAGTTGTTCGGGATTGTAAGAGACATTGAGTAAACAGTGGGATCCTTAAATGAGTCGTACTTAACTGCAAGTTTGCTTCTCTTTCAGGGATAATATATTTTAAAGGTTACATAAATGTCTTATTAAAAGACTAAAACTAAATTTCTGCAGTTAAAGCAAGAATGAAATTGAGGTGGTAAAATGTACGGAAGTATTGGAGCTAACTTAAGGATGCTAAGATTCAAGAAAAAAATAAATCAAAAAGAAGCAGCTGCTGCCCTAGGACTAACAAATCAAACTATTAGTAATTATGAACAAAACAAGAAGGTGCCCAGGAAGAGAAATTTGGAAAGAATTGCGTTATTTTACGGGGTAACTGTGGAAGAAATTATAGAGGCTGATTATAAAGACCCCTCATAATATTTTGAGGGGCTTTCTGGTTTTACTCTTATCATAGGAATGAACTTGAACAGAACCTTCCCGAAACACCTATCAAAGAAAACACTATGGATCATTTTATATTAATTAGTTTGTTATACTGTTAAGCAGCCATAACAGGCATGCCTTAATTTGTATCCTGGTGAATTGGAATCTTAACCAATAAACCAAAATCCCTTTATATTTGAAAGGCTATTTAGTACATACTAGGAGGAATATTAGTAGGATTGGATTTTAGAGCTGCTGGTGGGGTATCGTATATATAGGGAGGAGCCGGTTTCAATTTTGGTGATTTAGCAAAAGGAAGCGGGTGCTCAACATAATTGAATGTACCTTGACAATCCATACTTATTCCATGAGCCCACCTTCCCTGAGCACTTTCATTTCCTTGTGAAAAGTTAAATAAAGTATAGGAGACTTCCCGTTTTTCAAGCTCTTTCGGAAATGCTACAGGGACAACAATCCCCCCTTCCGCTTCCTCAAGTTCCTTAATAGCTGCAATCCACTGATTTTGGTGCATCGTGTCGCGAGCAATAAGAAAGGACAACATATCCTTTACGCCTCTGTCGTTCGTAGACTCATATAAGCGGACTGCTTGGAGCCTCCCCTGCGATTCTGCATTTAAATTAGCTCTAAAATCAGCTAAAAGGTTTCCGCTTGCGATAATATAATCTGCCGTCCAGCGGTTGCCAACACTGTCTGCTGGCATTGCCCCTAGTCCTGAGACAATAGCATGCTGGGGATTCATCCCCCCGAGAATTGCACCAATAATTGGATCTTTTGCAGCGTCTTCAAGGTCCCCAACTGGAGCATCATCCAACAAACGGGCTATCATGGTTGCCAGCATTTCTATGTGAGCAAGTTCCTCTGTACCGGTATCCATTAGTAAATCTTTATATTTTCCATTTCCTCTTACACTCCACCCTTGAAATAAATATTGAAGTGCGACAGAGATTTCTCCAAACTGGCCACCTAAGATTTCCTGTAACTTTTTTGCATATATGGGATCGGGGCCTTCAGGTTTAGCCTGATATTGAAGTTCTTTTATATGATAAAATATAGGAACTCCTCCTCACCGTTTTTTCATTTCAATAACCAATTTATACATGGCAAGGAAGAATTATGTCTAGTGTCTATAAAAAAGCAGCAGGGATTATGGTTTAAAAAGTATTTTTCTTTGCCTGCTTTCCACCCACGAAACGTTTATTGTTAGTATTTGATTCTTATTTGTTCCTTTAACCAAGTAACCACCTGATCAATATCCTCTTTGGCAGTGTACCTGCCAAGGCTGAATCTGATAGCTCCCATTCCAATATGTTCAGGAACACCCATTTCTCTAAGGACAGGAGATAATTCTACTTTGCCTGAATGGCATGCCGAGCCTGTAGAAGCCGCAAGCAAGGGGATGGCAGCTAAAATATCCTGGCCAGCTCGATTGATAAAACTGACATTCAGGGTATTCGGCAATCGCCTTTTTTCATGGCCATTTAAAACGACATGGCTTCCAAACACATCCCTTAATTGCTCCCAAAAGTAATTCGTTAACTCACCCAGCTTCGTATCATATACATAATCTTGGGCCAGTTCACATGCTTTTCCCAATCCAACCGCAAGCAGCGTATTTTCCGTGCCTGCACGCAAACCAAACTCATGGCCTGCCCCATGGATAAGGGGTTCTACTTTTATTCCCTTCCGAAGATATAAAGCACCAATCCCTTTTGGTGCATATAATTTGTGACCTGCGATGGTCAGCATATCCACATTCATCTGATCGACATTTAAAGGAACTTTACCTGCTGATTGGGAGGCATCCGTATGAAAGCAAATATCGTAATTTTTGGCGATTTTCCCTATTTCATCGATTGGCTGGATGGTCCCCACTTCATTATTAGAATGCATAATGGTAATAAGAATCGTATCTTCCCTAATCGAATTTTCTATATCTTCAGGGGAAACCATGCCATACTGATCCACATCTACCATGGTGACTTCAGCACCCAATCGTTCAAGAAATTTCAATGGATTTAAAATAGCTGGATGCTCAACCTTGGAAGTAATAATATGTCTACCCTTTTGTTGGTTTTTAAAATAATATCCCTTTAATGCAAGATTATTAGCCTCACTTCCGCCGCTTGTAAATATAACTTCATCTTCTAAACAAGACAGGAGATTGGCTACTTGTTTCCTTGCCACCATTAATTTCTCTTTTACCGGTTTTCCTGCCCAATGAAGCGCTGAGGGATTTCCATAGAAATCGTTTAAAAAAGGTTTCATTTCATCCACAACTTCTGGAGCTACCGGAGTACTTGCATTGTAATCCAGATAAATCTGTTCCATATCCTCTACCTCCCCCTTCTGGCTAAATTATATCAAAACAGAGGATTTATTTTGTCTAGAAAATCGTCTTTTGTATTTTTCCAGGCTGCAGATGGTGTGGACCAGGCTCAGCGTACCGGGGGCTCCTATTAACGGAGCAGATGCCTGCTGTAATTAACATGATCAGTGTTTTGATTAAATAATCCTTTTTATAACGGGTTCCCTTCACCAACCAATTAACATTAAATTTACATTTAAGATAACTTTGCTCAATAAAAAATGGATATTATATGGTTATAGGATAAAATGACTGAAAGGAGCTGGAAGAATGCTTGAGAGGCTAACAAGATTGGTAATTTTAACGATCTTTTGGACTCTTTTCCCATAATACGAAGAAAAATTTCTGCATCCTGTGGGTGCTTTTTTGTTTTATACAAATGTTTAAAACTACACAATTTTACTAAAATCGATCCTTCTTTAGATGCATGAACTAAACGGCTCATTGTAAAAATTATAAAATGTCACAAGCTTAAAGTATACCTACCCTCCAACAGCAGAAACTTCAAATAAACCCCTATTCCGCCCGTTTTAATATAATGCCCTTATCTATAAAAGCTAATTGCTCCAAACTTGTACATAAAGCCGAGTTTAACCTCCTCCAAGTTAAAGATGATATGGCCAAGTTCCTTAGAATATAGTGTAAAAGATTGATGTCTTAGGAGGGGGTTCCATGCAAATTCATACGGTACAAAGAGGAGAGACTCTATGGGGAATATCTCAGCGGTATGGTGTATCCATTCATAACATTGTAACAGCTAATCAACTCGAGGATCCCAATAAACTAATAGTGGGTCTTGCACTGGTCATTCCGACCCGTTACCGGACTCATACTGTCAGGTCCGGCGAGAACTTATGGATGATTGCCCAGCGTTACGGGACGACTGTTCAAGCAATTTTAGAGGTAAATCAAATAATGGACCCTTCCCAAATTTACCCCGGAATGGTTTTTGTTATACCAGCCAGAACTCACACTGTTCAGCCTGGAGAAAGTTTATGGCAAATTGCCCAGCGTTATAGCACTACTGTTCAGGAAATTATCAGCACAAACCAAATTCAAAATCCCAATCTTATCTTTCCTGGTACAGTTTTAACAATCCCGCATAGAAAGCCTGTAACGGAGGTAAACGCCTATACGATAAACACTGGAGAACAAGGAGCAAGGGAGATTCAGGAAGTAGGACGATATTTAACCTACTCATCCCCTTTCGCCTACATCATGAAAGAAGATGGCAGCCTCACCGCTATTAATGACACCCCGATTATCCAGACGTCTCTCGCTGAAAGAGTATCTCCTATGATGTGCATAACCAACTTCACCTACAGAGATCCCGGATCCAGGCTGGCACGAACCATCCTTTCAAGTACAGAAATCCAAGACCAGCTATTAACGAATATTTTAAACATTATGAGGGACAAGGGATACCAGGGGTTAAACGTTGATTTTGAAAATGTTTATCCTGAGGATCGAGAACTGTACAATCAATTTTTACAGCGTACAGTTGATCGGCTGCACCCTGAGGGTTATTATGTCTCAACAGCCCTTGCACCCAAAACGAGCGGTGAACAAAAAGGCTTATTATATGAAGCCCACGATTACCCTGCACATGGAAGAATTGTGGACTTTGTTGTGCTCATGACCTATGAATGGGGGTACAGACTAGGACCGCCGCAGGCAATTTCACCTCTCAATCAAATCAGGAGAGTACTGGACTATGCTGTTTCCGTTATTCCAAGAAATAAGATCTTTTTCGGATTTCAAATTTACGCCCGCGACTGGCTTACTCCCCATGTACAGGGTCAGGAAGCTGAAACATTCAGTCAGCAGGAAGCCATTAGGCGTGCCATTCAATATGGAGCTGCCATTCAATATGATCCGGTCGCTCAATCTCCGTTTTTTAGATACACGGATGCTCAAGGACGAGGCCATGAAGTCTGGTTTGAGGACGCCAGAAGTGCTCAAGCCAAATTTGACACTGTAAAAGTCTACGGACTAAGGGGAACCAGCTACTGGGTATTAGGCTATCCGTATCCGCAAAATTGGCTGCTGCTCGAAGACAATTTTACCATTCGTAAAATAATTTAGAAAAAACGTTCAAATAAAAGGGAGTCCCATTTTTCGGGTCTCCCTTTTATTATATGAGTCTATTTTACCAATATTTTAGAATTTAAATTATATTAACCGAACCTATATAATAACAGAGTCAGTATAAAAAAGGAGGTGGCATATTGAAGAAAAAGTGGTTCGGTTTTATAGCAGCACTATTAATCTCTATTCTATCATTCGGGAACTTTACACAAGCTGCATCCTATACGGTTCAGCCTGGTGATACTCTTTGGAAAATTGCCTCAAAGAACCAAATGACAGTAGAAAAAATCGTTAATCATAACAAGTTGACCTCTACGCTGCTCCTTGTTGGACAAACATTAGATATTCCTGAATCAGGTACTTACAAGGTAGTTTGGGGTGATACTTTTTATAAAATTTCTGTAAAGCTTGGGGTCTCAATGACTCAACTGATCCAAGCAAACCCGCAGATAAATGATCCTAATCAAATTTATCCTGGACAGATTTTGAATATTCCAGAAAAACCTTATACCGGTATGATATATATGGGCAGCCACAGTAAAAAAGTCATCGCCCTAACGTTTGATGATGGACCGGAGGACGTTTATACTCCGCAAATTTTAAACATTCTAAAAGCCAAAAACGTAAAGGCGACCTTCTTTGTAATGGGACAGCAAGTAAGAGCTTATCCTCATTTACTCAAACAGATTCATTCAGAAGGACATGCACTAGGTAACCACACATGGTATCATCCTGATGTAAGAACTTTAACAGATGCCCAATTGACTCAAACGGTACAGTCTACAACAGATGAAATAGAGACCGTAACAGGTGTAAAAGTCGACCTATTTAGGCCTCCATATGGAGCCATCCATGACAGCCAAATAGAAACACTGAATAAATTGGGGTATCGCTCCATTTCGTGGACCATTGACTCTTATGATTGGAGTGGGGCTTCTGCGAACGAGATTTTATCCCGGGTAAAACCAAGAGCAGTATCAGGCGGAATCGTCCTATTGCATAACTTCAAAGATGGCAGAAAGCTTGATGGAATGATAGAGGCATTGCCAGAAATGATTGACTACCTGCGCTCACAGGGATATGAATTTGTTACAATACCTGAATTATTAGCTAAATAATAGATTTAATGGGTAATCCAAGGCTGCTTTTTTGCAGCCTTATTTTGTTAAGATTTTCTAACAGAAAGTTGAAGAAAAAATGTATAATTACGTCCACTATGTCTCCCCCAGCAGATTTAATAGAAATGAACCTGGTTATTAAAACTTTTATTCTTCCTGCCCCTTCAGTTCAATAAAAAAAGCCTCCAATACCGGCAGCCGATTCTAAAGTACCGCAGCCCTAAGGTTCTTAATGGATAAAATTTAAACAAATTGGCACATCAAAATATCATCTATTCAGCATTAAAAAACCTGAGTTGATAAAAGTATCTAACACAAAGAGAGGTTGATAATCTCTCTTTGTGAATTTTTTAACCATACCTATTTTTACAAAAAGCTAACCTTTAATAGATTAATTGTTTAGCCGTAGCATATGTGCTTTTTTCAAATGACTGCATGTCATATTCCTGACAAAACGCTTCTATGCTCCCTTGATAAACTAATTGGAAATTTGTATGTTCCATGAAATCGTGCGGCGTGACAAGTGAGAGAGGTTTAGTAAAATGGGCAACCTGACATTCCTGCAAAACGGTTGCAACAAATTGCGAACAAAAAAATGCGTCCTTTCTGTTCATCTGTTTATTAATTGGAACTGCAGCTAACCCCAGCAGATTATAACGGTATAGATCCTTTTCCAATTCCATTTTCTGTATATAGTCATGCAGATCTTGCAGCTGCGAATGGGAAACAGAACAGCTAATTAAAGCGCATTTTGCTTTTGTGAAAAGCTCTGTACGGATGTTTTCTTTAACAAATCCGGCAATGAATGGATTTCTGGCAGCTTTTCTCCCGAAACTATATACTTCTGTTAAATGCGGGTCAAAGGAAATCGAAGCATGGTTATATGGCTTTTTTGTATAAAACTTTATCATTCGTGTAAAAAGTGTTCCAGTATCCGTAAGGAGTATATATATTTTTGGGTCGATCATATTAAAATCTCCTAATTATAAAAATACGTTTATTGTATTTTCATGATAAGGTTTGCTCTCAACTCCATGAAGAAGCCTGCGCTGTATATGCATATAAGACTCCAGCCTTATTTTAAAAAAAGCTCTGTTAAACTTGTCTGTTATTTTCCGTACCAGACGCTCGTTTCCGCGGGCGGGGACCGGGAGCCTCATCATCGTTATATGCCCGTGAGGTCTCCCTTTACTCACAGTTTCCGCAGGAAATTAAATAAGCAGCGGTAAATAAACACTGCACTACAGAAATGTGTTAGCATTTTGTACCTAAAAAACATATTTATCAGTTATTTCGTTTTCGCTCTATTAAAGCTCATTTGTTATTTTGGTATTCTATAGTTGGAGCAGAATGGGTGAGATCCTCGATAGTGGCTAATAAGGTTTTATATTATTGAATATTCTGGGCTCACTTTTACAAACTAAATTAAGCACATTAGTTCATCAGAAATGGAGTTTCATAAATATGAGCATCATATTAGCATTGCTGGCTGCATTATTTGCATCCTTTACTGCCATACTCGCAAAGATTGGAATAGAGGCCGTTGATTCGAATTTAGCGACAGCTGTCAGAACAGTGATCGTGGTTATTTTGGCATTTTTGATGGTGGTGATAACGGGGCAAGCTAGCAGCATCATGACAGTATCCATGAATTCTTGGATCTTCCTGATCCTATCAGGTTTGACGACTGGGTTATCGTGGATCTGCTTTTTTAAAGCGATCCAAATTGGTGATGTTTCCAAAGTGGTCCCAATTGATAAAGCGAGTGTTGTCCTAACCATCTTTTTATCCTTTATTATTCTGAAGGAACCGGCTGCGGCTTTAGTTATTTCCGGAGGCATCGTTATATCCATCGGAACCTTTGTTTTAATCGGAAAAGATAAAAAGAAAGATAAGAATAAAAAAGATACGAAGAAGAAAGTCTTCAATACAAAATCTTATATTTTTCTCGCGGTTTTATCCGCTGTCTTTGCAGCTCTAACAAATATCTTAGCCAAAATTGGGATTGAAGACGTGGATTCAAATGTGGCCACATTTATCCGCACAGTAGTCATTATACTATTTGCCTGGGGCATTGTTTTCTTTCAGGGAACCTTTAAAGAACTCAAAAAGATCTCCAAAAAGTCTTACCTATTCCTCATACTATCAGGCGCAGCAACTGGACTATCCTGGCTATGCTATTTTGGAGCACTTGCACTGGGGAAGGTAAGTGTCGTCAATCCGATTGACAAGTTTAGTGTCGTACTGACAATGGTTTTAAGCTTTATGATTTTAAAAGAAAAGCCAACAAAAAGTACAATCGCGGGGGCAATTTTGATTACGATAGGGACCGGGCTGCTGGTTATTTAGAAGTCTCTTTTGCATATAAAAATAACGTTATAGCCTGTGGAGATTTTTACTGCACAATAGGCTTCCAAAATAAAATTTCCGGTAATGAACAGTAAATATAAAAAAGATGCACCATCGTATGAAATGCATCCATTTAATAAAAATGTATAAAATTATAAATGCTGCTTTTAATACCGATTTAGCTTAATCTTCCTCATTTTCAATATACACTCGATGCCTTGCATAATAGCTTTTATATCGGTAAAGTACTTCCAGGATGATTTCCTGTTCTTGATCACAAAATATATAGGCTGGTTTGGTTGGATGGTTATCCTTCTTAACTTCTATGTTCATTTTCTTTGCTTCTTCTTCGAGGTATTCTTCCAGTTCTCTTCTTTTTAATATTTTGGAACCACTCTCACTTATTGATTCTTTTTTCGTCTTTACCAGGTTATCTGCCCATGTAATTAATTCATTTATAGTAATGGCATCCTCACCCTCTCCTAAAAAATGGAAATAAAAAAAAGGCCAGAAAAGGGCTTTATTCCTTTTCTGACCTATGTTTGGTTCTTTGCCCAACCATCAAATCAGCAAATAAATATATTTTAATTGTTTTATTCGAGCATTTTTAATTTTTTTAAATTGTGTATTTTCAGATTGATGTCCGGTACCATGCCCATTCATTTTAATCCGAAAAAACAGCAAAAGATTCACCTACCACATCATAACATCTTCCCATGCCTGTAACAAGATTATTTTAGGATAAATAAGATATAGCTCTTGTCCCCATCAAAATCCCAATCAATAAAATAATCAGCAACACCTTTGTTTAAGTAACTTTCTAATGCACTAATATGTTCCCCAATTAGTCTCTTCTCTTGGTTTCTTTTTGCAATTCTGAGTGTCTCTTCGTATCCCAGTTTGATTAATTCTCTTTCAATACTCACAAGAATTCCTTTTCTTACAACAATTAGTTTCCGATCATCAATCTTGGCTGAATAAATAACATCAGGGGACTTTTCAGCTTCTATGCTAACCTGATCAATAACACCATTAACCTTTTTACTATCTTTATAGTTATTTTTATTCGAGTCAAGCCCGGAAATTAATGCCAGAACCATTCCTGTTTGACCATCAAGGTTCCAGTCATAATAAATTTCCTTCACTTCTTTCTTTATATATGCTTCAAACTGGGACTGAATCTCTCCTTTTAAATTTTCCATCAAAAGATCCCTCGTCCGCTGGATATAATCTATCTTTTGATGTTCCATCAAAGATTTCTCAATGGGTGTCAGAAATCCGGTTATGTAAATGGCTATTAAAGAGTCTGATACAGAACAAAAAATATTGCCCGGCCCCCGGCCAAATTTCTCCCGAAGCAGACGGCCCATATAACTGTTAATCTCCTTCTCCAATACAACGGTTTCCATAATATACCTCTCAACTTAATTTATTCCTATCATTCCCTATGGAGATAAAGATAAACAGATAAAAAATAAAAAGGCTGTCATGGCAGTTTATTTTATTCCGGCGTACCAAACAGGTTAGGTTGTCCATCCATATTTTTATATGTTAAAGCCTCCTTCTTCTTTCCGATTAGGTATTAGAAATAATTGCCCAAATGTATAGGTATATAGGAAACAAAAAAATATCTTAAGGCTTAAAAGCCGCCAAGACTTATACTGGCTGCTAAATCTCCATTATTTTATATAAAGCTCGATTATTTGGCTTTCCTTCATTCCGATTGTATCTAATGCAATGCTGCTTACTCATAAAGCTTCATAAAAGCGGGTGCCACTCTGCAGGGCTGGATATCAATCTTCTGCCATACCTTTTCCGTCACATAAGGCTCTTCTTTAAGCCATTGATCCAGCTCCTCCCTTGATGGGTACTCCACCACCATCATGGAACCGATCATTTTGCCTTCCTCATCAAGGATTGCTCCGCCATATAAATGTTCTCCTTCTTTAAATCTTCTCTCGACACCTTGTAAATGTTCTTCCCTTACACTTAATCTTCTTTCCAGAGCTTTTTCATCCTTGCCGTCATAAGCTGTAACAATAAATTGCATGTACCTGCATCCCCTTTATAGGTAGATTTTATATTCAAGTATTTAAGACCTTTAAAACGGATTAGGGATTTTAAAAATGCCGGTAAATTATCATCCTGCGCAAAGTGGCCAGCGACTTCCGCCGTCACTAGTTTGCAGTCTGAAATAAGCTCAGAGACTTCCTGCCCTTTAATTTCTCTTCCCTTCTTCTATAAACCTCAGCAGATCCCCATGAACGATATCATCTGAAAGCCCAAGCTCCTTCCTGACCGTTTCTAAATAAGGCTCACAAAAGCTTAGATTCGCTTCTGTTCCCGTATCCCTATTCAAACAGCTGCCGCCTCTATATAAATACTCTTTGGCAATAAAGCTGCCATCACGGAAAATGACAGGATGGTTTGGATCCCGTTTAAACAGGTTGTGGCCAAAGTTATTGTTTTCTGCATGATGGATTCCGAGCAGGTGCAGGATGGTTGCCCGAATGTCAATTTCACCGCCCATGTTAGAAACCGTTGCCCCTCCAAGTCCCGGAACATGAATAATGAGCGGGACACTCTTCAGCTTCATCCGGCTAACAGCTGAATCTTCCAGCTTTAAAAGCTCTAATGCTCCTTGTTCATATTCTTTTGAAATGCCGTAATGGTCACCGTAGAGGACAAACATTGTATTTTCATAGAGGCCGCTTTCCTTCATCTCCTGGAAAAAGGTTTTGATGGCTTCGTCCTGATACCTTACAGTGGTTACATATCTGTTTACGACCATTTCTGATGTATCTGCCTCAGAAATGAATTGATCTTGATTTTCCAGCAGGAATGGAAAATGGTTTGTCAAAGTAATGAACCTCGCATAAAAAGGCTTTTGCAGCTTCTCCAAATATGGAATAGACTGCTGGAAAAATGGAATATCCTTTATTCCATAATTCACTGAATTCTCATCAGTGACCTCGTAATCGGCCTTTGAAAAATAACGGTCATATCCAAGTGAGAGGTACATCGTTTCCCGATTCCAAAAAGAAGCATCATTTCCGTGAAAAACTGCGGAGTAATAGTGATCCTCTTCAGATAAAATATGGGGCAGGCTTTTGTAGATATTCTTAGGTTTCCGTACAAAAGCAGAACCGCTGGATAATGGATATAAGCCGGTATCAATCATAAATTCCGAATCGGATGTTTTCCCTTGTGCAGTTTGATCATAAATTTCATTAAAATAAAAGCTGTCTTTAATCAGCTCATTGAGAAATGGGGTTATTTCTTCCCCATTTACTTTCTGGTTGATAACAAAATTTTGGGTGGATTCCATGCTAATCAGAACAATATTCATTCCCTTAGCCGCTCCGAAATAGTCTGAAGGCGCTTCCTCTTTGCCGAGGATATATTCGGCAGAAGCCTTTGCATCTGAGGCTGTTGCAAAAGCACGGTTCAGCGGGTATGAAGCGGACATCCCAATATCAAAAAGATGGTACTGGTAAAGTCCAATATGTTTAACCAGCTGCTGGCGATTATAGGATTCCGAGAAAAGATGCGGAACTTTAATCCAGCCAAGCAATATAGTCACAGCAGCGAACAAAGCGCCGACAGCAAAATAGAGTCTTTTCCCCTCTTTTTTCAGGGCTGGTGTCTTTAGTTTCTTTTTCTTGGTAAGCAGCAAATAAAAGAATAGATCTGCAAACAGCAAAAGATCCCAAAGACTTACAAGTTCAAAAGTACTGGGGCCGATTCCGCCGACATTTTTAAACTGAAATAAAATCGGGACGGTTACAAAGTCACTATAAAAACGATAATACAGCAAATCAGCATAAAGGATGGCAGTCAGGATGAGCATAGATAACCAAATGGCTGCCGGTTTGGCTTTTTGGCTGAAATTAAAGCCAATGCCAAGCATAATCATGATGGCACCCAGCGGGCTTATGATCATGAGCACAATGTCCAGCACATTTTGGGCATTTAAGTTGAAACAGATAAAAGAAACTAAAACCGTTTTGATCCACAGCAGAATGACGGCATACCACACCGCTGTCAGCTTTTTAAATGGTTTCATAAACGTACCCATTCCTAATTTGGCTGGCAAAAATTCTTTCCAGGATCTTTAAAGACTCCCTAACCGCCATTTCATCCTGTGCCCCCATCAGCGCAATTTGAACCCAATTTCTTTGTAGCAGATATTCGCTTTCATAACTGATTAGAATTCCATTCTTTTTGCACTGGTCCCCAAATTCCCTGCTGGATATTCCATTGGGAAGCCTGATGGTGATAATCCCAGGCGAATACCTGTTGTCACCAAGCAAATCACATCCGGCAGCTCTCAATCTTTCTCTCACTTTACTGGATAAAGATTGAATGTTTTCATAATCCACTAACTTTAGCGCCTCATGTAAAGCATTGACCAAATTGGAGGAATGGGTGTATGGAATGCTTTGATGGTCTTCGTACATTTTTAAATCCAAATATCGCGGAACCGAGTTGGATGATTGAATTTTTTCTCTATGGAACACGATTGCAAGCCCCGGGTATGAACCAAAACCCTTTCCGCTTACAGTGGAAGCCAAATAGGTTTCCTTTAAATCCAAAGGGACGACACCAGCAGTGCTGCAGGCATCTACACACAACTCTAATCCATATTTTTTGCACAAGCTTTGAATCCCTTCCAGATCATATAAATAGCCTGTAGATGTTTCGCAATGAACGGTCCAAATCCACTTGATCGAAGGATCATGATTGATGGCGAATTCAATTTCTGCCAGTGAAATCGGTTCATTCCATTTTTTTTCGATGGTTTGAAACGTTAATTGAAACCTTTTGGCATGGTCAATGAGGCGATATCCAAACTCACCATTGGCGAGAATTAGGCCATTCCCCGAAAGATTTTGCAGCTGAGCGGCCACAAGATCGTTGGAAAGAGTCCCGGTGCCAACCACAACTTCGGCATAATTGGCCCCTGTCATGTCACATAATTGAATTCTAAGATTGATCAAGCTTTCTTTAAATTCAATGCTTCGATGCGAAATGGCTGTTTCAGAGAAAGCCTTCTTTACTTTTGGATGGATCGGTACAGGACCGGGCAAAAATGAAAGTTCCCTTCTTGGCAGAGAATTTTTCGACATCAGCCGTTCAAACGCTTTTGTTGAACGCTCAAAGCTCTCCTTCGTCAAATACATAGGCTGAAATCTGGCATTCTCATGTCCTAATAAGGGGCCAAAAGGCATGAAACCCATGTGCTTATACAATTTTAACTGTCTGACTGTCCCCGAAATCAATGCCATTGTATACCCTTTTTCCAGGCAATAGTCCAAAAGCTTTGTACATAATTGATAAAAGACACGCGTACTTCTATAAGCTTTCTTTACTGATAACAAACGGATCTCACATGGATTCCCATGCAATGGCAAATAACTCTCCAATTCTTCCAGTTTGCTGTCAAGTGAATAGGGCCGTTCAGCCCGAATGGCGATCATGCCAACGACTTCTGCACCATCTTTTGCAATCACATATGTATTTTCCTCGTGAAATTTATCAACCAATTGATGATTCTCATTTTCTTCATGCTGAGGGATTTCTTCCACAAAGGTCTCATAATTCAATTTATGTATTTGTTCAAATTCATCTTGTTGGGTTGCTATTTTATAAATGATGCGATTCATGGTTTACCTCCTATGCTGTGTACATGGCGGGAGAAAAATTTCGTATGAGAAAAAAGGACAATGATAAAAAGCAAAAGCAGCCCGGCAGGTTTCATAAATGAATGATCCATTAGCCAAACGGAAATAGGAATGGAAGCCATGGAAATGAAACCAGCAGCAGTGTATTTACGGAAAATGATATACGCAGCACCCATAATAATGCCAAACACAGCAATACTTATTGGCTCGAGAAATAGAGCCGATGCCAAGTAGACCACAACCCCTTTTCCTCCATGAAAACGAAGCTGAATGGGAAAAAGATGGCCGATCAGTAAAAAAAGAGCGCTAAGAATTAAATATAAATCCTGACCATTGGATATGAAGCTGGCAAAAGACAATGCCAGCCACACTTTTCCAGCATCCACTGCCAAAGTGAGCAAAAAGCCTTTTCTCCCTAAAGCCCTCCCCGCATTCGTTGCTCCTACATTTCCGCTGCCCATGTACCGAATATCAAGTTTGGAAAGGAACTTTACGACATAGTAAGCTCCGGTCATGCTTCCCAAAGAATAGGAAACGATGATAATCAAAAAAACGATCATACTCTCATTCATCAAAACACCTAACCTATTTCATACTAAATAAACGAACAAAAAGGGTAAAAAGTTTCATATACTTACAAAATTCCTTTTATAAAAGTATAAATGTTAAAATTACCCTCTTATTATAACAAACCACATATGTTAAAAAATTACCATTATAAAGACATTTCTTTTATGAACTTTTGGAAATAAAAAAAAAGGAACATCAACATGCTCCTCAATCAGATCTGCAATCTGCATTTTCAACTCTCTTTATGTCCCGGTAATGCAGCAATCGCTTCAATTTCCACTAACTGATTCCCATAGCCCAATACGGTAACGCCAGACAACGTACTGGGAACATCGTGAGAACCAAAAGCTTCTCTAACTGCTTTCCATACCGTCACTATATCAGACTGCTCGGTGGATGCTACAAGCACTCTTGTATAAGCTACATCCGTTAATTGAGCGCCACATTCCTTTAGTGCCTCTTTTAAATTTTCAACACAGCGCTTTGCCTGTTCTTCAAAACCGCTCGCTTCAGGCACTCTGCCTTCTTCATCGAGCGGGCAAGCTCCTGCCATAAAGAATAAGTCCATGCCAGAAGGGACATGGGAAGCGTAGGCATAATCCACTGAGGGCAGTTTATTGGAATGGATTAAGGTGATTTTTTGGCTCATTTTAATATTCCTTCCTATTCGTGCGTTCTGCTTTCCTATAAAACTTCTGCGCAGATGCTCATTTTCCCTGTAAAAAGCCGTCTATTTTCTCTATTACTCCATTAAAATATTTTTCTCTTTCAACACCTTAAGTGCAATATTCTTCGCCTCTGTCCCAGAACCCTCAACATTCACGGCAAACACCCAGGTACCCTTCTCATTCTCAACAAAGCCCACATACCAGCCCAACCCCAAATCTGAAAGCCTTGTCCCTGTCTTTCCATGTAAAGTATATTGGTCCTGTTCATCCTGGATCATCATTCTTTTAACTGTTTTCTGATGTTTTTCGGCAAATGGCAGCTTTTCCTTTACCAGCTTTTCTATAAAATCAACTTGCTCAACCGCAGAAATTCTCAAGCTGCTATCCAGCCAAAACGCATCGATTCCACCCGAAATATCCTTGTTACCGTAGTGGACCTTTGAAAAGTACTCCTGCATCCTGGTTTCTCCAATTGTTCTCGCCAAGTCCTGGTAGAACCATATAGCCGATTCCCTCATAGCAGATGCCAGCGAGTGATCCCGGTTCCAGTTTTCGAATTCCCGCTCTACCCCATCCCACCGTTTCACTTCGTACTCATCTCTTACTGCTGAGGTTTCCAAACCAATCAATGCATTGGCTACCTTAAATGTTGATTCAGGAGTAAATCTCCTGATGCTTCTTGCCTTGTTATAGATAAAGACTTGATCATTCTGAAGATTTTTCAGCACCATCGTTCCCTCTTTACCGTTAATCGCTTCATCGATTTGCAGTTCCTTTGTGTCCTGCTCCCAAGCATTAGCTGCAGCCCCCATCACGGCAAACAACAGCAGCACAGATAGTAACGAAACCAGCACTCCTCATCCGCTTCATCATTTCTTCCCCCTTCATAAAATAGGATTTTTCTCATGATGTCAGCCTGTTTTTGTTCCCTTATACTATAAGCAGCGTCATAGACACAGAAAAGAACTGTTTTGGCCATCTGTACCCATACAGATGCATGGAGAGGAATGAAATCATGGGGAATATATACGAAGAAATCATGGATGAAATTCAATCGAGAATCGAAGATAGGCGGCTTCAGCCCGGTAAAAAACTTCCCTCTGTCCGCAGCTTTGCAAAAGAATTAAATTGCAGCATCAATACCATCGTAAAAGCCTACAGCGAATTGGAAAAAGCGCATCAAATCTACTCCGTTCCAAAAAGCGGCTACTTCCTGGTGGGCAGTGATGCCCCTAGAAAGACCCAGCCACTGATCATTGATTTCTCCTCAGCAGGTCCCGACAAAAGCAAAATGCCCTACCAAGACTACCAGCATTGCATGAATCAGGCAATTGAACTTTATAAAGAAGAAATGTTTCAATACTCTGAGCCGCTTGGATTGACAAGCCTCCGCCGCCAGCTTTCAAAGCAGCTTCAGGATCTGCAGGTGTTTGCACCTCCTGAAAGGATCTGTGTAGTATCCGGCTCCCAGCAGGCTCTGGACCTTTTAGTCTCACTTCCTTTTCCTAATCAAAAAGAAGAAATCTGTGTGGAGCAGCCAACCCATTTTAGTTTCATAGATTCCATTACTTCCCGCGGAATGAAAGCTGTGGGCATCGAAATGAGCCAGAATGGCATTGACCTCGATTATTTAGAAAAAGTATTTAAGGAAAGAAGCATCAAGTTCTTTTATACGGTTTCCAGATTCCAGAATCCCACCGGCTACAGCTATACCAATCAGGAAAAAAGGAAGATCGTTGAGCTGGCTCAAAAATTTGATGTGTACATCATCGAAGATGACTACATGGGAGATCTCGATACAAAAAGAAAGGCTGACCCCATGTTTACGTATGACCCTTCCGGCAGAGTGATCTATACGAAAAGCTTCTCAAAAGTCCTGCTGCCGGGATTGCGTTTAGGGTTGGCCGTTCTGCCGGAAGCACTGCTAAAGAATTTTACGAAAGCCAAATTTGCCGCTGATGTACACACACCCGTCCTCACCCAAGGAGCCCTGGAAATCTACTTAAGCAGCGGTATGTATAAGGCACATATCCACAAATTAAGGAGGCAATACAAGAGAAAAGGCACCGTCCTCAAACAGGCCTATCTTGAACACCTTCCTGACGGGACTTCCTTTACTGGCGGCGAGTCCGGTTTCTATTCGACAATTGAACTTCCAGGAAGAATGAAGGCAATGCAGCTTGCTGAACATCTGAAAAAGAAAAATGTCCTGGTTCAAGATGCTACAAACATGTATCTTCCTGCGTATAGGAAGAACAATCGAATCAGGTTGAGTGTTTCGCAGGTGGAGGATCGGAAAATTCCGATTGGGGTGAGGAAGATTGGGGATGGAATACGTGAGTTAGCCCAATCTTATATTTAATAATAATAAGGTCTGCCATTTTGTATCCCTATGGATAAGGAAGGCACTTTTAAATAAAAAGACATCACACTCGATATTTAATCATACCTATAATGATGGGGGTTCCAATATAGATTAAAAGGAGATGTTTTTATTGAATCCTTATTATTATCCATATTATCCATATCGAGTTAATAACTGGGGACAAATTTTAAATTTATTGCAGCAAAGCTTGTATGCTGAAGAAATGGTATGTGCGATGAGCTCTGAACTTTTCCATATACCAGAAACGAAAGACTTAAAAGGGAATGCGGAGATGCATAATCATCTTGTTCCGGCCTCCTATCACCGCGTTACTGCCGTAGGTTCCGCTCAAAGACTCGTGAATGGTGAGCAGCGTCAATCTATTATAGATACAATGGCAGCTTGTATCATAAATGCCGAAAATCAAGATCGAAAAGTACGTGATGGGTTAATAACGATGGAGGAAAATGCAGGTCCTGAGTATAAGGCGTTTATTAACGTCATTATCAAATGGCAGGAACAAGCTGAAAATTATTTAGCTCAAGCAAAAGAATCTTTGCGCACGATGGGTGTTTCCTTTCCTTCTGCAGGAAGTGAACAGCAGGATGGAGAAGACAATCTTTATTGAGGGCTGGAGTCCTTTTTAGTGTTACAAATCCAGAAATTTCCCCAGCAGACTTCGACGTTGAAAGGAAGCGTTTTAATAATGACACGACTAGACGAAGAAGAAATAATCCAACACCTAACTACACTGCCTGGGTGGAAGAGAAAAGATAGTAAATGGATCGAACGCCGTTACCGCTTCAAAGAATACATGGATGGAATCTCTTTTGTAAATAAAATAGCTTCCTCAGCTGAAAAGGAAAATCATCATCCAATATAAACTGGTCATTGTCTCCCTCCCCTCTTGGAGTGAAAATGGTCTGACAAAGCTGGATTTTAAGCTTGCCAGGCAGTTAGAGGATTTATTTGATGCTGTACCAAAGGTGTGAGTCATGCTTTTAAAAGCAGAGAAAGCTCAGTTTGGGTCTGAGCTTCTAAGAAATGTAGTTATGATCAATCGAGTGCAAATCGTTGCACTCGTTTTTAAATATTGCGCCTGTCCCCTGATGCGGTGATGTTTTAATATATCGGGGGACAGGCACCTTGTCATGTTAAGCATTTAAATGAACTGCAGCTCTAACATAAAACTTAACAAGGCTTCACATTATCGCTAAGCTACAACTTTTATGTTCCCATATAGCCTAAGGAGGAAATATGAAATGATAGCAACACAGTATAAAATTACTTTACCAAGTGATTATGATATGAACATTATAAAAGACAGAGTAAAAAAAAATGGCCATAAAACAGACGGATTTCAGGATCTGAAATTCAAACTATATTTGATAACAGAAAAAGGAATCAATCGTAATAGACAAAATAGCTATTGTCCCTTCTATCTATGGAAAGGCAGCAGCGGCCTAAACAAGTTTCTATTTAATGGATTTTATGATAATATCTTAAACTCATTTGGATGGCAGCGAGTGAATATCGGAATACCGCTAATTGATACTACTTCATCTCATATCAAGCAGAGTAAATACCTGTATCAGATCACAGGAAGAATCCAGCCACAGGAAAGTCTTATTAATCTAAAAGATAAAATAGCAGAAGAGATTCCAGTAATGGAGAATACCGATTATTTGGTTATTTATAATCCTGATAAATGGGAGTATGATGCTTTTTACTTTTTAACCGAGCTTGACATCTTAAATGAAATGAATGGAGTCATCTATAAGATCCTGCATATCTCCCAGTAACCTTTCATATTTGCTGTACTCTTAGTTTCTTGCTTCCTCCTATACTTTGGGATTGACGGCGGGTTAATTATAACTTTAAAATAAATGAGGGCTTAGATTTATTTTTTTCTCTTTTGATTTCCGCTCAAGGCACTCGCTTTCCGCCTGCGGTCCGACGCTCTTCGGCGCGAGCGCCTGTGAGGTCTCCCTTTGACACGTTCCTCACGCTGGAGTCTCGCGCCTTCCGCTCCAGTCAACAGGGTACTAACAACTATGGGCTTTAACAGAGCCGATTATTAAGAAGCTAGCTATATGACACTTTACATTAAAACAGCCTTAGCGATATGCTGAGGCTGTTTTATTTATACATTATTCTTCCAGTTCTTAAATAGCCTTTTGCTCACTTTTTATGATTGCTTCTTCCGCTTCCTCTTTGCTAAGTTTATAGACACCTATCCCGGCAAAGGCTAGGATGATGGCAATGATTGGCGTAAGATAGGTCATAACGGCCCAGATTCCATAACCTCCCGCTCCATAAATTGGTACGCCCAAGGTACTGATATAAAATGCTCCGGATGTCCCCCATGGAACTAGAGCAGCTACCATAGTACCGACGTCTTCAATGCTTCTTGAAAGAGTTCTGGCTGCCATCCCCGCTTTTAAAAATTGCTTTTTGAACATTTCCGGCAGCATAATTGCTACCGTGTAGGAGGTACCGGAAAAGACCAGCAGTATCAATCCGGTGAATAAAGTCGTAATCATCAGAGGACCCCGCTGCTTCACTCTGTCTGCAAGCGGAGCAATAGCCGTCTCCAGAAATCCTGCTTTGCTGATGATCGCGGTATAGGCATATCCGCAATAAATGATGATGACTACACCTGCCATTGAGACAATTCCGCCACGATTTAGCAGTGTAAGAACACTATCAGCTAAATTTGCTGTATCAACTTCGGGAACCATGCTGACATTAAACCCCCTTAACGAAGCATAAATTCCGGATTCCAGTGTAAACCCCTGGTACAGCACACCAATGGCAATAGCTGATAAGATGCCAATTAGCATCGTTGGAACAGGAGGTTTTTTCATAATTGCCCCTGCAAGGATAATGATAAAAGGCAGAAGCAGCAGCGGACTCCAATTAAACATTTCGCCCAATCCAGCCTGCATAGCCAGCGCATCTACAGGGACTCCTTGTCCGTTAATGTCCAGATTAAGGCCGACAATATAGAAAAAAGATAGAGTAATAAGGGCTGCAGGAATAGTAGTCCACATCATGGATTTTATATGGTCATAAAGGTTCACTCCTGTGGTAGCTGCCGCAAGATTTGTTGTCTCTGAGAGAGGAGACATTTTATCTCCAAAGATCGAACCGCAAATGACCGCTGCTGCTGTAATATGCAGCGGCACCCCAAACCCAGCCGCGATACTCATACATGCCAGGCCGGCAGTTCCTGCAGAGCCCCATGAAGTTCCCGTGATTGTTGAGAAAACAACACATAATAAAAATGCTGATACAAGGAGATATTGGGGAGTTACGATATCAATCCCGTAGAAAATCAGCATAGGAATGGAGCCGCTGAAGATGAAGGTTGAGATAACAATTCCGATCACCCATATAATAAGGATTGCCGGTGTTGCTCCTGCAATACGGCTGCTTATAGCCTTTTCCAGGTCGCTCCATGAATAGCCAAGCCTTCGTGCCAGGATACCCGCACAGCCTGCCGCTGCAACCATCATCAGCTCAACCCTTAAACCAAAAGCGAGAAACCCAACAAATACGAATACAAACATAAACAAAAGGGCCAGAATCGATTCTCCATATGTCGCATTTCTTTTTTCCATAAATAGCCTCCTTTATCTTTTTCATTCATATCCTTCTATGAAACTAGAGCGACCCTTCTTTAATAAAACGGGCTGGTGAAAAAGGTTCTATATGATAATCAGTTACTCCATTCATCGCAAGTTCTGCTCCAATTTTGCCCATAACAGGTGCAAGCTTAAAGCCATGCCCGGAAAAACCAGTTAAGTAGATGATAGGGTCATGGCCGGGACTTTTCCCCACAATAGGATGCCTATCTGCAGTATAAATTTCCATATACGAATTGACTCTCGATGGATCCGGGTACAAGTCTGGCAAATCCTTGTCAATCAGCTCTGTAAAGGCAGCCAGCTCTTCCATACGGATTTCCCGTTCAAGTGAATCAGGACTGGAAATCCGGCTCTTTTCTGTCGTGAACATGCCAATTTTCACCATGTTCCCGTCCACAGCCGGAAAACCATAATAATAAAAGCCTTCACTTTCCCTAGTAAAGACAGGAAAGTTCTTTTCATTAAATTTCTCAGATTTTCTCGGGAGAAACCAGGCGTTAACAAGCCGGCGGACGTCCATGAATTCTGCAAACTCGCGCATGAAATTTACTGCCCATGGACCAGCGGTTATAAGCACTTTGCCAACCTTAAAAACCCTGTCTCCAACATATAGAGACACCCCATCCTTTTCGGATTTCAAGTGATCTACAGCCGTGTGGCTATGAATCTCTGCCCCTAATTCACGGGCGCGCTGAACAGCAGAAACAATGGAAAGCTGCGGTCGAAGATAGCCTGACAATTTATCAATAATAATCTGTTCATCTGGCTGCAAACCATGCTGTGGATATCTGATCAAAGCTTCTTCCCTGCTCAGAATTTCATGGTCCAAGTCATAATCTTGTATACTCTTAAAAACGTTTTTCATCTCAGCTGTATCAGGATTCCCAATAATTAAACCATTGGTTAATGTTAATAGGCTATTCCCTGACTCCTCTTCCAGCTCCCGCCATAACTTGTAAGCATCCTTAAGTAATGGAACATAATTAGAACCTTCTTTATAAGCTGTACGAAAGATTCTTGATTCTCCGCCGGCAGCAGATCGATCATGTCCGATGCCAAACTGTTCAAAACCGATGACAGAAGCTCCCGATTTAGCCAATTGCCAAGCCGCCATACTGCCCATTGTCCCTAAGCCAATAATTCCAATATCTGCGTCCATCCCCAACCCTCTCTCTCTAAATATTTTGAATATTATAATTATAGTTGAGATAAGGAACTGTAACAATGTGGCTTAAGAACATTGTTTAGCGATAAAAACGATGTAAAATTGTGCATTTTGCACATTAACAAGGTTGTAACGTTGTAAACTAACTGATCTTTTCGTGCTTTTCGTTCCTTTTTATCTCCCCATAATTTCCAATTCAATTAACGAAATACCCAAATATAAATACAGCATTTTACGAAAATCTTTTATATTTACGCCTGTAATCTCTTCTATTTTTTCCATGCGATACTTCAATGTATTTCTATGGATGTGAAGGGAATTGGCGGTATGCACTTTGTTGAAGCCTGAATCACACCAGGCCTTTATGGTCTGAGCGATGTCCTCCCAATCATCTGCTTCAAGCAGCTGCTTCATTTCCCTTTTAATCATCCCCATAACATCTGAATCCATACTTCGCACCAGGATCTCCAGAAGATAATCATTCACTTGAAAGACTCTTTCGGCACTTTTTTGTTTTTTGCCAATCTCTATCAATTTCCAGGCTTCACGATTTGATCGTTTAATCTCCAGAATGGTGTCAGCAGCAGCTCCGATGCCAATGATCGCTTTTATCTTTTTTGCAGCCAAACGCTCCAGGAGATCAGTGCATGCTGATGTTAACTGGATATGGGGGTTATTATTTGCTTTGTGCAAAATGATAAACTTGTCTTCCCCGATATAAGTCGAAAGATCGCCATTGGTAAAAACAGATTGAATTTCTTTAAGTATAGATAATTTGGTACGCTGAAGGCCAAAATCCGCTGATTCACCATTAAAGCGCTCACCGTATATGTCTTTCATATTTACAATTTCAACAGCAATGCAAATAAACGGCGGCTTCAATTCATATCCGAGTTCGAAACTCCGGGTTTTCAATAAACTCTCACTATATTGGTTTGCATCAAAAGCAAGGATATCTTTTAAATATTGCTGCTGTGCTTGCTGTGAAATAAGACTCGACTCCAGAAGGATTTCCTCCCTAAGCATAATTTCAGCATGCTTTTTGACTAAGAGTCCGTACTTCTCAACTTTCCCTCTCTCCCCTGTTATAGCAATCGATCCAATAACATTTCCATGTAATTCGATCGGCAGCGTGAAGCCAGGCCTCGTCCCTTCAAAATGGTCAATATAACCCGGCCTTATGGTTAATGGCCTATTATTATGAATAACCGGGATAGACGCTTCATGAAAAATACCCAATCTTTCTTTATCACTGGCACCAATGATAATTCCGTTTTCATCAGTAATAATCACATCATATTCGATGATTTCACTCGTTGATATGGCTATTTTAGAGGCTACTTTTTCCAGCATTTCATCCATCTCCTTCAGACTGGTTTGACTATATGAGCCATTCTTTATTGGTTTTTATATAAACTCTATGAATACAAACTGTATAATGCAAGCATAAGGTTATAGGATAACAGAAAGGATAACTCCTGGATTTTTTAGCCTTCCTAAATAAAACAAAACGGTCTGCAAAAACAGCCGATGCAAGATAGGCTTTGTGCTGATTACTGAATTCAAATTGCCTTGATGGAATTTGAGAGAAAGGGAGAATCAAACTAAACAAACCTGCTAACTTAATAAAAAAGTCTGCTTCTGGCATAAAAGCCAGGAACAGACCCAATTTCTTATTATGATTCAACACCAATCCCGCTATGAATGCTCGCCGCTTTCCTCTTGCTCCTAAACCAGGAATACACAATCGCCGCAATCAGCGTGAATCCTAGATACCCCATCAAAGGATAAACCGTTCCTACCAATGTGATGAAGCCTACAAAGCTTGCCCCAAATGCCGCCGCTCCAAATAGGACAACAAAAAGATTGAACTTCGGATTCTCCCTTTTTACCACACGTGCTGTGAACGCATAAAGCATGCCAACCGCCGTGTTATAAATCATCCCCAGCAGCACAACGAACATTAATAACCCAAATACCGGTGAAATTTCATTTGCAAGCGCGAGAATCGGCATATCCGATCCGCCAACAACATCCATTTTAACAAGCATGCCCACATTGATCAGTAAAATGAGAATGCCCAGTCCGACACCACCCAGAATTCCTCCCATTCCAGCCTGCTTTTCATCTTTCGTCGTGCCGCCCATAACCGCCAGCATCGCAGCACCTGCCGCAATATTGTAAGAAACATATAATAACGCACCCATAAACCAGTTTGAAGCGGCTGGCGTTTGACTCTCCGCCAATTTCTGAACTTCTGCAAAATCAATGCCCATTGTGTTTAATGCGTATCCGCCAATAATAATGACCATCAAGAGCAAAAATGGAGTCACAAGAGAGATGATCGAAATAACCTTCTGGACATTCAGGCAAACCGTCAGGATCGCTAAAACGGCCATAATGACATTCCCCGCCATACTCGGAATTCCGAACTGTTCCTCAAAAATGGAACCGGAACCTGCAAGCATGACAACAGCCACTCCGAAAAGGAAGAACGTAATGACGAAGTCGACTGCCATTCCAAGGTATTTGCCGCAAATATGGTAGATCACATCTTTATGGGAGTCTGTCTGCAGCCGGCTGCCAAGCTGTGTTAAATTCATGCCCAGGAACGCGAACAGGAAGGTTGCCATGATGGCACCAATGATCCCCATCCAACCGAAGCTTGTGAAGAACTGCAAAATTTCCTGGCCGGAAGCAAAACCTGCCCCGACGATTACGCCAATAAACGCCCCAGCGATCTGAATACTTTTTTTCATTATTTTTCCCCCTTTTGATATTAGAATTTTGCGACAATTATACTTATAAGAGAAAGAGAGAATCCTCTCTCCTCGTTAAGAATAACTCTTTTCCGTTACAGTAAATCTCTTGATGGTTTCGAGATCCGGCTCATAACCAAGTCCCGATTTCTCCGGAACTTTAATCATTCCATTATCAACAGTCACTTCCGGTTCAATCAGATCCTTTTCCCAATAACGGGATGATGCGGCTGTATCCCCTGGCATCACAAAGTTTGATAGAGTCGTTAGGGCAATATTGTGCGCACGGCCAATTCCTGACTCAAGCATGCCGCCGCACCATACCGGAATGCCGCGCTCCTGGCAAAGATCGTGAATTTTCTTGGATTCTGTTAACCCGCCAACACGGCCAATTTTGATATTAATAATCCTGCAGCTTCCAAGCTCAATCGCTTTTCTGGCATCCTCATAGGAATGGATGCTCTCATCCAGGCATACCGGCGTTTTGAGCTCTCTTTGCAATGTGGCATGGTCGATAATATCATCTGATGCCAGCGGCTGTTCGATCATCATTAAATCGAATTCATCCAGCTGTTTTAACAATTCAATATCCTCCAGCCTGTAAGCAGAGTTTGCATCCGCCATAAGCTGCACATCCGGAAAATGCTTGCGGACTTCTCTCATCACGTCAACATCCCAGCCCGGCTTGATTTTGACTTTGATCCGCTTATAGCCTTCATTTACATGCTCTTCAATGAGCTTCAGCAAATCAGCAACTGTATCCTGAATGCCAATGCTGATCCCCACTTCAATATTGCTTGCCGTCCCGCCCAAGGCTTTTGCGAGCGGAATGCCCTGCTGCTTCGCATATAAATCCCAAACAGCGCCTTCAAAGGCCGACTTCGCCATATTGTTTTTTCGTATGTAAGAAAGTTTTTCAGAAACTTCATCCGGGTGGCGAATCTCTTTATTTAACAGATCCGGAATGATGAAATCCTCAAGCATATGCCAGTTCGTTTTCAATGTTTCTTCATTATACCAGGGTGAATGGAATGCAACGGATTCCCCCCACCCGTTCAAACCGTTTTCATCCTTCGCTTCCAGTAAAAGAAACTCTTTATCCTGAAATGTTCCGAAGCTTGTTGTAAATGGGGCCTTCATTCTCATTTTCATATGACGCAATACCACTTCAGTTACGTTCATGCCGATTCCCGCCTTTTCCTGTTAGTTGAGTTGAAGCTCGTTTCTTTGGACCAATATATAATAATGAACAAGTTCTTCTTTCCCTTTTATAAAACCAGCCATCGCATATCCTTCTTCAAATAAGGATTGAAGAATCTCTCTCGTTTTAAAGCGCCAATCCATTGCCAGCTCATAATTTTGGCTTTTAATAGCCTGGAAGTTTGCCGGTATAGGGACAAGCACAGGACCTAAAGCGTCTTCCCGTTCTGTATTTAATAAAACTGGAAAGTCGTCCTCCGATACCCCCCATTCAAACGGATCCTGTGCAGCGGCTGCTTCAATCTGTAAAGGTTCCTCCACATATGAACTATTAATCCACCATTCTACTTTTAATCGGTCAGTTGGCAGCCCCTGATTCAAACTGTCATCCATCTCCCCATAGCAATTTTCAACATAAGTGGAGCACACCGCATTTAGCTTCGAAAGATTTAAGTAGGCATTGCGGCTTTCAAGCGGATCGAATGTCCATGTGATCAAGTCGTAGCCCATTGCGGAAGCGATCTCCTTCTGTTTCTGCTTCAGGAGGGCGCCTAATCCTTTATCCTGATGGTCCGGGTGTATGCCAAGCATATGGGAGCAAAGATAGCTTTTTCCCTTGTTAAAGCCGGAAAATCCATAACTGAAGCCAACCAGTTCATTTTCGTAAAAAGCCCCCAGCAGCAGGCCTCCATTTTGTGCAGCTGTAATGGTTTGATGAACTGGAAGCGGAGCCATATTCCAGATATCATTCTCCAGCTTTTGAATTAGATTCATATCGGAGGCTGTCTTTAAAACCCGCAGATCAATCTTCTTAGTCACCGTTGTTCCCACTTCCAGTTCCCTCCAATGTATGCATTAATGTTCTTGCTAAAATCTCAACCCCAGAGTAGATGGCATCCCGATTAAACGTCATCTTCGGGTGGTGAAGCCCCGGCTGCAAATCACACCCCAATCCGAGCATCGTTGCTTTTATGTTCGGTTTCTTCAGGGTGTAAAAGTGGAAATCCTCTCCCCCGGAGGTAACGATCGGTTCCTTTAATTGATTAGCACCAAGCACATCCGCAATGGCTTTTTCCATAAAGTGCTGTGCCTCTTCATCTACCTCCGCTGCGGCAACATTTGCTTTTGTCTCTAAGGTGATTTTCACACCATATAATTTGGATAGGTATTCAGTAATCGTTTCGATTTTTTCTGATAGATCGGCAATGACTTCATTTGTCTGAGCCCGCAGATCCAAGCTGAAGGAAGCTTTCCCTGGAATGATGTTCCCTGAATCACTGCCTGCATGAAACTTTGTCATCTTCGCTGTATAAGGAACCATCGGATCCAGATGAATGCTTTTAATTTCATTCACAAGAGATGCACCGATTTCAATGGCATTCTGTCCTAAATGGGGGCGTGCTCCATGAGCGTCCTCACCAATAATTTCGCCTGTCAGGAATCTGGCTGCACCATGGAAAATGGCTGCAGATGCCTCTCCATCCCGGATTTCCTGAATGGGCCTGAGATGAACGCCGTATAAGTAATCCACATCATCCAAAACACCCTGCTCAATCATCTTCAAAGCGCCTGTTCCCTTTTCCTCGGCAGGCTGAAAAATGAATTTCAGTTTCCCTTTTGAAGGGAAGGCTGCTTTCTGCAGCAATAGCATCGCTCCAAGCCCCATGCTCATATGGGCGTCATGTCCGCAGGAATGATTGGCCTGGAACCTGCCATCCACCTCCTGCCAAAGGGCATCCATATCCGCTCTCAGTGCCACACATGGACTGCCTTCCCCAACCTCGACAACTAGACCCGGACAATCGCCAAACACCTGTACATGAAATCCCCTGCACTCAAGGAACGTCTTTAAATACTCCGTCGTTTTATATTCCATCCAGCTGATCTCCGGATTTTCATGCAAATGATTAAAAACACAATCAATCACAGGTTTTAATTCTTCTATGTATTCTCTCAATCCATCTTCCCTCCCGGCTGAATAAAAAAGTGGTTACTGTCCAATTTTTCATATTGTTCTCTTCGCTTCGTAAATCGGTCCCTGTCCTTGATGGAAACACCGGCAATCACAGCATTTAAAAATGAAAATAGCGCTGGTGCCGCATCGATTGTCGACTTTTCCGATGAATGGATATGGAAAAGCAAATCTGCGTACTCCTTAATCGGTGCAATACTGGAATCCGTTATCCCGATTACAAAAGCCCCCTGCTTTTTCGCCAATTCCGCTAGCTTAATCGTATCCTTCATATAGCGGTCAAAGGAAATCGCAATGAACGTCGACCCCTCATCCATATCGCTGATCGTCAACAATAAATCATCCGTATCCGGCCGGATCAGCTTGGTATTTCCGCGAACAAGCCCAAGCGTAAAAGCAAGCCAGCTTGCTGCAGAAAAAGAAGATCGCAAACCGGTTACATATACCTTATTTGACTCTATTAGTCGGTTAACCAATTGATCAAAGTCTTCTTCACGAATATTTTGTATGGTTTCCCGAATATGCAGGCAATCCTTTTCCATCACACTTGCAAAGAAATGAGGCTTTTCTGCCAGCTCCACCTTGCTTGTAAAATACTGGCCAAGCGTGCTATTGGTTTGAAGCAGCTGCTCACGGACCATCTTCTGCAGCTCGGAATAGCCTGAAAGATGAATCGAATAGCAAAAACGAATGACTGTCGTTTCACTGACCCCGATCCTTTTGCCAATCTCTCCCGCTGACTTCACTGCAAAATCCTTTGGGTGATCCAACAGGTACATAGCTGCCTTTTGCTGACCTTTGGAAAGGTTATTAAACTCTTTTTCTATGGTTTCTTTTAAGATCATATAGTCTCACCTTCACGAATGAAGTTTTCGCTGTATTTTTATTGTTTACGAAGTCTGAACTTCATTTTTATAAAACTATCATATTTTTCTTTTGAAAACAATGATATTTCAGAAAATTTTAAAATAAAAAACAGACACCCAATTTGGGTGCCCAATTCCATCATAATTCTTTATTCACCACTCCGGATAAACAACTTCAAAAAATACCTCTTCAGCTGCCTTAACCTACCCTTATTTTAAAATCCGGTTAATACCACTTAGAAAGTACCTGTTCCTTGTCCCGTTGAGCTGCTAACAATATTTCTTTAGGGATAGAAATTAGTTCTAAAAATTAAACTTCAGATCAACTCCCTCTTTAATATATGGTAAAACCTTTTGTATAAAAATATTTAGGCTACAAACAATATGCTTATCACAACTTTAAGTTAGGTGGGGAAAATATGGTAAATATATTGGAAACATTCATGGACACCATGAAATCACTGACTGTTCAAGACGAAAACCAGCCTCTTCATGTGGGAGAAGTGATGGCATGCTGGATTTACTTAGCGGGACTTGAATTAGCTAAAGTATCTGTTCAATCCGGTATAAATACCACGACGGATGATGAGCTAAGAGCATTGCTTGAAGAAGATATGAAACTCGGGACCAGCCAAAGGAAACGGCTCCATGATTTCATGATTAAGGAAGGAATCACGTTACCTCCTGCCCCTGAAGATATGCCAATATCAGATCCAAATAGCATTCCCCTTGGTGTTAAATTAACGGATGACGTCATTGCAAATGAACTATCTTTAAAAATCATTAGTTTGATCATGCGTGCTGCGGGTGCTGCTTCCGAATCGGTTCGTACAGATGTTAGTTTATTGTTTGTTCAGTTCCAAGCAGAAAAATTGGCATATGCTGCTAGATTAAAACATTTAATGCGCAAGCGCGGGTGGATTAAAGTACCACCGTTTTACGTTCCTCCTGGTCTTAACAACCATTAAGTTAAAACGTCAAAAATAAATGGGGTTAAAGACAAACTAGTCTTTAACCCGCTAGTACAACAAAACCTGCTTTAAAGGCGGTTTTGTTTATTTTATTGATCTAACATTATTGTATGGCGCTTTTATATATTAGAATCTTAACCGATAAAATCTGCCTCGCAGCGGCTGCTATGAATTTTACAGCCTGCTAAATGTCCGTTTGGCCGGTAAATCATACAGTTTGGCCGGTATTTTACTGGAATTGGCCGGTAAATGTATGATTTTGGCCGGTATTTTACTGAAATTGGCCGGTAAAAGTTATTTCTGACTGTTATTCTCCCTCTCGGAGTTTGTCAAAAACCGCATTTGGCCGATAAATTTTGAATCTGGCCGATAAAATCAGGAAAGTGAAAACGTATGAAGTTTAATTATTGCCTTTATTTCTAAAGTTACGGACCTTTTTTACATTCTAGTTCAAGCAGTGGTCAAATAATTAAGCTTTTTCTATCTAGAATATAAGTAAAGTCCATAATCCTGCATTGCAGACGTGTGCCCCATTTGCCTTAGCATGGTCGCAATATTCCCGCGGTGATATGCTCCGTGAGTGGCAACGTGCAGGAGCGATTCAGATATCGAAGTTTCCAGTACTCCTGCATAGGGATTATCAACTGCAATCATCTTTTCAATATCTTCCTGGCTGTTCAAAAAAGCTTTGTAGCGTTCAGACAAGTCTAAAAAAAGCTTTTTCATTTCAGTAATATTTTTTATCTCTGCCTGTTCTCCTAGCTGACCTGCAGAGGCCAATGCATGCTTCATGCTCTTTCCAGAGATAATATCAAACCAAACGCAATCTGTTGCATAAATGTGAGAAAGCACCTTTGAAACAGAAGAAAAACCACTCTGAATTTCCTTATGATAAATTTCATCGGGCAGTTCCATTAAACGGTCAATGATAACGTTATTCGCCCACACATGGTAGTCGTACATTTTTAATGCTGGATGCTCCATATAATTTCCTCCTTTTTCCCATTTCCATGATTTTTACCTATTGAACCTAATGACTTTAACGATCTGAGAAATTATGGAATATGCTTTTATATAATTATTCTGTTTCATTAGAAAAAATCCTTCTAAATTCAATTGCCTCATTAGTAAATCCTCCACGGCGATTTCTTTTAGAGTTCTTCCATTTAACCTTTTATTATTCTGAGTTATTTTATGATGGGTTTTATAAGAATATTTTTGTCCATTATCAATACATTATTTAGAAAAATATAAGCATACTGATATTAATGCCCTCAGTTGATTAACATTTATATTAGAGCATTAGAAATCCCCTTTTTGTATGGCAACTGGGAATTGGAATGCTGCAGCCACATGTTTATGCTTGCATAAAGTTATAAATAAACTACAACAAAGCGTAGGTGAAATTTGTTGATTCGTTTGCTTCTTATTATAGTTATATCTATCCTTGTAATAGGGTGCACTAGCAGTGGTAATAAAGCATATGAACAGGGAAAGACAGCAGCTGCTATTCAAACAGAAAGTCAGTCCACACCTAAAATTATACTTCTTGTTATCGATTCAATTATGGATGAGCCGTTAAAAAAGGCTATTCAAGAGAAGAAAGCTCCTGCTCTGGCCTTCTTTTTGAAACATGGCCAATATAGCAAAAATTTAGTAAGCTCTTATCCAACCATGTCGGTTACAATCGACAGTTCCTTAATAACTGGTACTTACCCGGATCAGAGTAAGATTCCGGGACTTGTTTGGTTTGATAATGATAAGAAGCAAATTATCACTTATGGAAATGGTTTTTTTGAAATCATGAAACTCGGGGTTTCCCAATTTGCTGAAAATATCATGCATCAATATAATAATGTTGACCTCAGTCCAAATGTAACAACCATCCATGAAGATCTGGACAATATTAAAAAGGAATCAGCATCCATTAACGCATTTATTTATCGGGGAAATTATCATCATACCCTTAAAGTGCCAAAGCTGATAACAAAAGTGAGTAATATACCTGAGGAATATAAAACCGTTGGGCCGAAAATGCTGTCTTTAGGTGCATTTATTCGCCAGGACACTAAGAATAATCACATTGTGAATCGTATAGGACTTAATGATGCCTTCGCGGTTCAAGAATTAAAATATCTTTTGCAAAATAATAGTCTTCCTGAATTTACAATCCTGTACATTTCAGAAAATGACTTCACTGTACATAGGGAAGGTCCAGATACTACAAAAGGAATTGAAAAACTTGATAAGCATCTCCAGGAGGTCTTGAATATTTTTCCAAAATGGGAAGATGCCCTTAATAATAATATCTGGGTTATCATTGGAGACAGTAAGCAGTCACCTGTCAAGGAACGGAAAAGAGAAGCTTTAATCGATTTAAAAGAAATCCTTTCTAAATACAGAATTTTAAAGCTCGGTAAGCCTGTTGCAAAAGACGATGAAATTGTCATTACAGCTAATGAACGGATGGCATATATCTATAAAATTAACGAAAGTGTTTCAGTAAAAAATATCGCCAGAAAATTACAAACCGATCCGCGGATTGCCTGGATTGCATGGAAGGAAAAAGAAATCATACATGTGATATCTGGAGATCATGGGGGATCCTTTAATTTTAATTCAGGTGGAACCTATCATGATGTTTATAATCAAGCCTGGTCTATAAAAGGAAATACCTCCATTCTCGATTTAACCTTAAAGAACAAGAATATTCATTATGGGGATTATCCTGATGGATTAGCAAGGCTATATGGAGCTATGCATTCTCAGGAAGGTGAATTTCTTGTTGTTGATGCAAAACCCGGGTATGAATTCATAGGGGAAAGTTCACCTGAACATTCCGGTGGAGCCGCCCATGGTTCAATGCATAAAGATGATTCACTTGTCCCTATCATTGTTACAGGAACCAATAAAAGTATCAATCAGCTGAGGATTGTAGATTTGAAAAAATGGATATTGGATATCTTGGAAAATTGAAATGATATTTCTGTATCAGAATTATTTTAAGCAAAATGCTCGATTATCGTGGCTCATAACATAAATTTAATTCTTTCATTCCGCTTATTGTAACAGGAGATGGGAAAATAGGCCTGTACCTTCCAGGCATGTTGATTTTAAAGGCTTTTATCCTCAGTTTGTACGATTAGTTATGACTTTTAAAAAAGCAAGCCATTAAAAGCCTTGCCATAGTCCGAATATGGCAAGGTGAACCCGGACCCAAATTATTTTTCCTATGCAGGAATAGCTGACAATCATTCCAGAATAGGATTTAAAAAATAAAACCAGCCTATTTTTCTGACTGGTTTTTGAAATATTTTATTCATCTTCATCCTTATTTGCTTTTCTTTTCAATCCACTCTCAGGATAATCTCCCTCATCAACACGGTCATTTTCAAGATTTTTTCGAACACTAATTTTGTACTTACCTACTTGGAAAGAATCAACTCTCCACGATTTATCATTCATAGTCCTAACTCCTTTCATAATATTTGCACTAAGTAATTAAAGACAATATCCATTCTTTTAAATTTATCCATCTTAAATGAGATGGCGCTAAATGTGTGCCTGTTACAATCAGAGGGACTAAAGAATCTTGTTGGTGCAATCCTCCATAGCTGGCCCCTCCTACATGAGCAGGTAATCCCTCCCCTATAAAACTGGTTTCGTTTTTTGTGTATTATTTATAAAAGAACCTTCCATCTTAATCATTCCTATTCTTTATTAACCCTGCTTCTCATATTGTTTCATTTAATAATGTTTCCTTTGCAAAACACATATTAAATACGGTTGGATGAACGGCGGTTTAGAATATTTCTAAGTAAAACAGCTGTCAGAAGCTAAATAGCCTCAACTCATGAAAATTCATAGATAAGGCTATTACATGTTTTCAACTATTTCCTGCAAAAAGTTTAATGCTGTACTTCTTGCATCAGCTGTTTAAGCAATTTTTGAAAATTAAACCTCATCAACACGATAATTTTTGTGATTTACCACAGTCATTGGTGTTTCAAGGCCTAAACTTGCGGCCATGGAATGATTAATTTTCACTAACGCACTATTATTTCTTATTTTGAAGACCATCCCTTTTACTGTTAATCCACCTCTCTCAAAAATGATTACATCGCCTGATTGAGCTATATTAGCCATTGCTGCATTTCACCTTTTCGTTTTTTTGTACATGTAAAAAAAGACTGCGCTTTCCTTTTATCATTTAGAACCTTATTCTGACATGGTATTATCTAAATAGCGTATATCCGCATATCCTTTTTTCCTGCGAAACCAGATAAACAATATTGATGCGAGGATTAAAACAACTGACATGACTTGAGCAATCCGTAAATGGTCCGTTAACATTAAGCTGTCTGTTCTCATTCCTTCTATAAAGAAACGGCCGAAGGAGTAGTAGATGATATAAGTTAAAAATAACTCTCCTTGCCTTAAATTTACCCGGCGAAGGGACATCAGAACGAAAAATCCGGCAAAATTCCAAATAGACTCGTATAAAAACGTCGGATGATAATATGTCCCTTCTATGTACATCTGGTTAATAATAAAATCAGGCAAATAAAGTTGCTCAAGGAAGGCCCGCGACACGGGTCCTCCGTGTGCTTCCTGATTGACAAAATTCCCCCATCGCCCTATTGCCTGTCCTAAAATAAGGCTTGGTGCCAGTATGTCGGTAAGTTTCCAAAAGGAAATGCCTTTAACCCTTGCAAATACAATAATTGTCAGGATTGCACCTGTAAGGACGCCGTGCATCGCTAAGCCGCCCTTCCAGATTGACATAATTTCAAGAGGATGTTTGGCATAATACTCCCATTGAAATATCACATAGTAAATACGTGCAAATATGACTGAAATAGGGAGAGCAAACAAGACAAGGTCAGCAAAAATATCTTTTGGAAGATTTCGGCGTTCGCTTTCATTCATGGCAAGCCAAAGACCAAGAAGTGCGCCGCCAATGATAATCGCGCCATACCAGTACAAGTTGATCGGTCCGAAACTGATCAAAACCCTGTTAATCGGTTCAATCGTTCTATCCATTTTTTCATACCTTTCTTTTAAAATTTTTCTAATTTGCCTTAGCCTGCCGCATTGATTTTAAATAATATTTATGCCATTGGAACCTGAGGGATAACCTGTCCTTCAATACGTTCAAAAATTTCCTCCAAATTACGGCCTGTAATGGTCAGACCATGATTTTTAAGTCCAATAACCGCCCTAGCAGGATCCTTAGCTTTCCTAACAAGATTGGCTACCGCTTCAGCCAATTCAATAGTTCCGCAAGGGTAATTGATTTCTGTTGCATTTATCCCATCCATCCATGCATGAATATGAACAATAGCCCCTACGTCTGGGTGTTCTTTATAAATCATCCAATGTTCAATAGCGTCAACCGAAGCTCTTTTGGGAGATATTTTAGGAGGAACACTTACCTCCATTGCATTTTTTTCCGAATTAAAGCCTTTGATATATAAAATATCCTGTCCAATAACACGCATGTTAGCTTTGTTAACACCGCTGGCACTCATCCAAAAAGTTTGATCATTGTGCCTGCTGCTTAAATTTCCATAGCTCAGCCCGCCAATGCCGTATAATTTTTTTAACTGGCGCATGTCCCGTTCTGATAAATATCTTTCAAGCGGAAACGGTGCTGGCAACAGATTCATTTCATCTAATTTTTTCCCAGATACATACATTTTTTTTGTAATCTCATTTCCATTCCAAAGATTTTGCTCCAAATCATCGGCAAAGTGATTGTCAATGACCAATTGAGCAGAGGCAACCGGCTCAAGTCTTTTATAAGTCATGTGGATAAAATCTTCTGCGTCTTCTTCACTGTGATAACTTAATTTATAAAATCCTTGTTCGGGAGTAATAAAATAAACATTTGTTTTTTCGCTGTTATGAACAATGAAAATTAAATGATTCGCTAAAGATCTTATTAAAAAGGGATAGGCAGTTTCGAAAACATCCTCAGGTTCATCATTCTTCTCTAATATAGATACGACAAAAGTTGCCTGTGCCTTCCTGCGGTATGGCCTTGGTTTCTCTTGATCAATCACATTAAAGACAATTTTTATTTCTTCTGCTGGTTCTTCACAAAACTTGTATCCTTCAGATGAAAATTTGTCCTTCAACCCGTCCAGATACCATGTTAGAAATGGAGTTTTCTCTGCACCTGTAATAGTAAAGTTCTTCATATAATCTTCCTCCTGTTTTCTATCAAATTGTTATGGTTCAAATACCACTTTTATGGCGGCACCATTTTTTTTATTTGTCGCAGTAACAAGAGCATTTCTGTAATCTTCTAACGGAAAGCGGTGAGTTACCAAAGGTGATAGATCTGCTTTTCCTTCATTCATTAATTTAATGGCGATTTCAAACGTTCGAGTTCTCTTACCTTGGTACATTTCTGTACTGTATGCAAAGCTCCCTTTTACGTCTAGCTCATTAAGCCATACGGTCGTCCAATCAACTCCATCCATTATGCCTGCTAAACCTAAGAGTACAACCTTTCCTCCGTTTCTGGAGAACCGGAGGGCGTCATTTATACTTTGTTTCTTTCCTACACATTCAAAGACCATATCTGCCCCTCCCTGTATTACCACAGGCCCAAAAAGCGGCTTAAGGATCTTTCCTCCAAGGGTTTTCGCGAGGTCATTTTCATAGGTTTTTTTCCTGAGATGGATGATTTCGTTCGCCCCATAATTGGCTGCCAGCTCTGCTTGAAAAGGATGTTTTACTAGTGCAGCAATTCTGCATGGGATTCCCAATGCTCGAATAGCAGCAATCACACATATCCCAATAACCCCGCCCCCAATGACCAATACAGTGTCGTCTTGCTTGGGAGGGTTCCTTAAAACACTATGTAATGCACAGCTAAAAGGCTCTATCATCACGCCGTTTAAATCATTCACAGCATCAGGGAGTTTAAAGGCCTGGCTTTTATGAGCTACCAAATATGAACTCCATCCGCCGCCTGTGTCACGGCACGCACCTATTAACAAACCTGGTGACAAATTCCCTTCAGTCTTGTATGAACACAAACTAAAGTTGCCTTTTAGGCATGCGGGACATGGCTCTTCTATCCCTCTCGCATGACAGGACAAAATTGGGTCTATTACAACTCGGTCTCCCGGCTTTAAATCAGCAGCTTCTAATCCTGTTTCCGCGATTTCACCTACAATTTCATGTCCGATTGTAAATGGGAAAGAGACAAATGGAGAAGTAGCAGGACTATCATTTAAGAAAAGAAGATTCAGATCACTGCCGCAAATACCCCCATATTTCACCCTCACTTTTACCCAATCTTCATTTGGAAGTACCGGCTCCGTCTGGTCGTAAAAACGGAGACAGGAAAAACGAGAATCCCAAAAAAACGAAGGGAAAAATCTGCCTATTATCTTGCTTGAAATATAACGGGGTATCTGATAGTCAAATTGCAATGCTTTCAAAAAACCTCACCTTTTTCTTTAACATATTCAAATTGTAACTTTTACAATTCTTTTACTTTTTATTCATGTATTTGATATATATGGAAAGTAGATTAAAGAAAAAATCTATAAGTTTTGAGTAGAAATGAAGAAATCAACCAAAATAAATACAGGTAATGAAAAAAAATCCGTAATGCTGCCATAAGGCAGGTGAAAACGAATTCATATCATGGTATTACATTCAATATTCACACTGGAAAAAGGATGAATAAGAGAGTGGATTGAAAAAATGGGGAATTAATTTATAAATTTTTTCACGCAGGGCTATACTAATTATTGTTTTCCAAATATATCAATACTTGGAAGTGTAATGAAAATGCTTCATTCTATACTAAAACCTGTTGCGAAATTATTTATACAATTAAAATTTCGCATTCAAATCATTGGATTGGAGAATATTCCTTCTAATACTCCGCTGATTGTGGCTGCGAACCATGTGAGCAACTATGACCCTATCCTGCTATCTTGTATGTTTGATTGGAAAATTCATTTTATGGCAAAAGCCGAATTATTTCGTAATTTTTTTTCAAAATGGTTTTTTACCAGTGTATATGCTTTTCCGGTCGATCGCCAAAGCGGAATTGCTATACGCCCTATACGCCAAGCACTTGCGATTATAAATACCGGAAAAGTTTTTGGTATTTTTCCGGAGGGAAAAAGGTGTAAAAATGGTGAAATGGTTCAGCCTAAAAAAGGAGTAGCTTTTATCGCAGCTAAAACGAATGCCCCTATCCTTCCGATTGCAATTATTGGGGTGAAAAAAGGGATTCGGCCACCGCTAAAAATTGTGATTGGACCACAAGTAAATGTTTGTCAATTAGACAACTCCGATTATACTTCTCTTTCTCTATATGTTATGGACCAGATCAATGATTTAGAGTTAAAGCATTCAATGAATAGCTAACTAAAAAAGAGGTTTTTCATGATGTCTCACAAACAGGCTTTAATCATATATAACCCATTGTCAGGGAAACGAAAAAAACATAGTGCATTTCCGATATTACTAAATAAACTCTCAGAAATAGGTTATCATTTAACGGTTAATGAGCTAAATGAGGTTAATTACATGAATAACCCGATTAGAAAGGCTTGTACACAAAAATGGGATGCAATATTCATTGCAGGAGGGGACGGAACAGTAAATCAAACCATTCAATTTCTGGCAGAAGAAGAGTTTAGACCAAATGTTGGAGTGTTCCCCTTTGGCACGAGTAATGAATTTGCAAAGTTCATGAGAGTTCCAAGCAATATTATTGATGTTGTTTCAATTATTGAGTCAGGGTGCATAACTCCTGTAGACCTTGGAAAGTTTGGAAACCGATACTTTATAAACATTGCGGCTGCTGGCTGGCTGGCAGATATTACATATGAAACCCCTCCTTTTCTTAAATCTAAATTTGGTGAATTAGCCTATTGTCTATATTTCTTTAAAAAACTTTTATTCAAAAAGCCATCAGATAACATCTCAATAAATATTTCTGATACTGTATTTTCTGATCTTTCCTTATTTTTAATTATGAATGGAAACTCTGTTGGTCCATTAGAAAGACTCATCGACGAAAAGATATGTGACGACGGGTATTTCCATCTTCTAACGTATAAAAAAACCACTCGAATCAAACTGTTATTTCACTTATTTGCGAAATTGCTTAATCTATCTAAAGATCTTTCAATCATTCAACATACAAAAATAAATGAAGCTGACTTTATGCTGCCTGAGTCAATTTCATTAAATCTTGATGGTGAACTGGCAAGTGTAAATAGCTCTTATTTTCAAGTTCTGCCTCAGCATCTTAATGTATTTGGCTCTAATAAAAATAATTAAACCCCTGTTTTGTATAGTCATACTTCAAAAAGGAGATAAATAATAAAAATTATGGATAGGTGAGATCAGTGTACGGATTTATTGTGAATAAAACATCGGGAAATGGAAAAGCGCTTAGGATTTGGAAAAAAATCGAAAAAATTATTCAGGAAAAAAAAGTCTCATTCAGTGTTCGATTTACTCAGAAACCAAAACATGCTACTTCACTGGTTCAGGAACTGATTCAAAAAGAAAAAGCAGCAGTAATTATTGCAGTAGGAGGTGATGGAACTATTCATGAAGTGGTTAATGGATTAGCCGGTACAACTACTCCATTAGGGATTATTCCAGCTGGATCGGGAAATGATTTTTCAAGAGGGTTAGGTATTCCGCTTAAGTACGATAAAGCCTTAGAACGCATCTTGAAAGGGAAACCTAAAACAATTGATATAGGATATGCAAATTCCCGATATTTTTGTACGGTAGCAGGAATAGGATTTGATGGGGAAGTAGCCCGGACGACGAATGGTTCATTTTATAAAAAGTTCCTTAATTTCTTTCGCATAGGTCAAATCTCATACGTGATCAGTGCGATCATTGTATTGTTTCGTTATAAGCCACAGGAGATATCCTTCATGATAGACAAAAAGCTGCATAAGCTTTCAAACGTATGGTTAATTGCAGTAGCCAATTTACCCTATTATGGCGGTGGGCTTGTCATTTGTCCGAAGGCGGAAAGCAATGATGGATTATTTGAAATATGTATTGTTCAAGGACTAACTAAATGGGAATTTATAAGGATGTTCCCTCGAGTATATAAAGGAAACCACACCTCTTCCCCTTCTATTACGATAGTAAAAGGGAAAGAGGTGGAAATTTATGCACCAACTCCATTGCTGTTGCATGGGGATGGGGAAATGCTCGGCCATACTCCCGCCCGAATTAGAATTGAGCCAACTGCATTAAACGTAATTTAAGAGTTGAACCAAAAATCCTTTATTTCATGCTTATGCAAGAAATAAAGGATTTTTGGTTTTTAATAGAAATTATAATTATTTCTTATTCATTTCTTCTAAAGCCTCTTTATAATCGAATTCAACTAAAGCCACGATCATTTGGTTTATAGTTTTAATCAAAAGTTTAATGAATTCAATCATTTAAATGCCTCCTTTCAAATTTTTGAGAAGGGTTTTCTCCTTAAAAACCCTGGAATTAAAATTAATTTACACAAAAAGGTATTCTGTTATTCAGATTTTCATTGCAAAATGTTTTGACGAATTTAAAAATGCCCACCTAAAGGTGAGCATTAAAGAACTATCTATTCTTGAGAGGTTCTAATTATTCAAAATTTGGTTTTCCAAAGGCGATATTATCCATTTTATTCAACCTTTTATAAAATTGTAGATAAAGAAAAAACCCTTGCCAGTTTTTTAGCAAGGTTTATTAAATTCACTATGAAATTTCATGGTATGTGATTTCAGGACGGCTGCCAATACGGATATTTACTCCGGTTTGGCCAAGACCTTCACTTATATAAAAAGGTTTTCCACCGTGATAATGCAGCCCTTTGACCATCTTCATCCGTACAAGTTTACCCATTTTAATCAAATGATAAGGCTTTGGCCAGTGAATTTGTCCTCCATGAAAATGGCCGGATAACAAGTAATCGAATTGCACATTCTCCATTTCAAGAACAACATTTGGATCATGCGTTAACACTAAATTATACCCCTCGGGAACTCCCTCATAGGCCTTCTTGACATCACTATGTTTAGTGCTGTAATTATCGATTCCGATTATATTTAAATTCTCCCCATCAACATGAATGGTGAAATGCTCGTTTTGAAGCGTTTTACATCCATTTATCTCTAATGTTTTTTTCAAATTTTCAAAGTTTTTTCCTTTTAAAATGTAATCATGATTTCCAAACACTGCAAAAATACCATACTGAGGGTTAAGTTTTTTCAGTACTTGAAGATAAGCAGAAAGCTTAGGAATGCTTCGTTTACGGTCAAGGAAATCTCCCGTAAGGGCAATGAGATCAATTGGCTGTTCTGAAACCATTTTATATAATTCATCGGGGTTAATCGAAATATTTTCAAGATGCATATCAGATAGGTGAAGAATCTTTAAATTTTTCCCAGACTCTTTAAGATGTGGACGAGAAACGGAAATTGTATTTATTGTCACTTTCTTTGTGTTTTTATTTGCTATTAATAATATATAACCTAAAATAACAGAAAAAGTTAGAATAAAAAATAATACCATCGTAATATCCCCTCCCTCCTTAAAAAGTATAATAGGAATGAGAGAATAGTCCTAGTGGTATTTAAAGGAAATCCATAAACTGTCTTTTTTACATCTTAAATAAGCTGCTCTTGGCATTTTTTTCACAAACAGATTTAAAATGTATTTATCAATTTTGAATCGGAAATGCTACTTTTAGGAATAAGATTAATAAAATTTTTGAAAATTGGACTGCCGAATTTGAAATAACCAGTCATTCCCCACTTATTAAATAAAAATCTGTATAGAGGAGGAAACATATGTCTGAACATCCAATTCAAGGACTAATGACAGCTGCCATGGAAAACTTGAAAGAAATGGTGGACGTTAACACCATTATAGGTGACCCTGTTGAAACCCCTGATGGCAGCGTGATATTAACCGTTTCTAAGGTTGGATTCGGATTTGCAGCAGGCGGGAGCGATTTTAAGCTTAATGGAGATCCAAGTTACAGTGGTCAAGGGCAATCAAAGGGACAACCTTTTGGTGGAGGAAGCGGAGGCGGTGTTTCTATTACCCCCATTGCCTTCTTAATTGTGAATTCCAATGAAATACAGATGGTTCATTTGGATGAAAGTACGCATTTATATGAAAAAATACTCGATCTAGCCCCTCAAGCAGTAGATAAGATTCAGCAGATGTTCAATAAGAACGGAAATATAAATAATGGCCAGAACCAACAGAATCAAAGCCGTAACCTGCAAAATTATAATGGACCAAAGCAGGACTTAAATCTGTAAGTGAAGAAACAAGATCCCTCTGCTATAGGAAAAGAAAAGTACAGCAGGAGGAATCGTCATTTCCTACATATCCTGAAAACACAGGAGAAGAGATTAATTTTAGTTCATTATGCCTACTGTCATGTATTTTTCCACAGACAGGAATATAGCATTTTTTGTATACTTTAGCTGTTTTTGGAATACATAATCAAACCTCTTTCTCCTTACTCTAATACTGTTGTTCAAATATTAGAAGGAATTATATCTATGACAGTAAACAGTGATGTCATGCAAACGCTGGACGGATTAAAAAGCGCATAAGCCAGTATCGAAACTTTTTCACTTGCTGCAGATAACCAAGAAGCAAAACAGCTTTACAGAAATGGTAGCAGCTAACAGAAGTCGTATGCTTTAAATTGAAAATACAAATTCCGTATCATTATCCGTTCTGATATAAGCAACGGAAATATTTAAAAGTGCAGGTGCTTTCATTGCAATTATCACCTAGAATATATCATTCATTTGTTCGGCCGAAATGGTTTACAAAGGTCTATATTCAAAATAAGATTCAACAGCATTTTGATTTTGCAGATAAAAAAGTGCTGGATTTTGGCGCAGGTACAGGGGCAAATTGTACTTTATGTTCGCCAGATCATTATTTTGGGATTGATCCTGATTCACATAGAATTAACTTTGCCAAGCGGCTATATGTTCCGTACCGGTTTGAAATATTAACAGGAAATCAACTTCCCGCAGAGGATAAGAGCTTTGACTTTGTATTAATTATCGCTGTCCTACACCACATTCCGCCAGAAATGATCCAAGGCTATGTAAAGGAATTTAAAAGGATTTTAAAGCCGGGAGGAAGAATTATCGCAATTGAACCATGCTTTTTTGAAAAATCTCCAATCTGCAACTGGTTTATGAAAGTTAATGATAAAGGTGATTATATCCAAAAAGAAGATGTTTATCTAAAATACTTTACGGAGGAAAACTTTCAGTGCAGCGTGCTTAAAAAATTTAAAAAATGCTTTTTTTACAATGAACTTTATTTTACAGCCATTCTTTAGTTAATTTGTGAAGACATAAAGTTCTCCATTTGAGAGTAATTTTTAGGGTGTTTTTAACACACATTTGGGCTCTTAGTGGGCAGAACTTGTTTATTGAAGACGTTAATTTTCACCAAAATGGATAGAACTGTTTTAGCGAATATGGCCGAAGACTTTTATAAGATTTTGTTTTCTTCTTGATAACGCATCTGCTTTTGTAATTTGATGAAGTCATCAGTTGTTACATGATTTCCATCATCTAAGCTTATGGAGGAATACCTCTTAATCCATTTGTAGATTGTTACTTCAGATACGCCATATTCGCTAATTAAACCTTTTACTGCATTACCAGAACAATAGAGATCAACCACCATCTATTTGAAATCCTCATTAAATTTTTTTCTTACAATTTTGATTCCCCATAAGGACACTTTTCATTTTCATCTTAGTCAAATATGTAAAAACTTAACTAAAATGTGTCCATGGAAATATACCTTTTTTGAAGAAATTTATCTTCCTAGATTAATTTCTTTTAAAGGCAATTTTCCAGGACACAAAAGATTCCAACCTAATGGTTCACCTTTGAATTCCACTTGTGTTTCAGAAACAAGATTATAGCTGAAGATAAGACTGATTACTTATTTTCCCGCATCTACTTTTGAAATGACATCATTTTGCTTTAGTTCGTGGACCCTGGACAAGGCACAATCATTGTTCTGATTTTTAGCCTTTGGATTAATCTTTGTGCTGCTAAGCGTAATCTATACAACGTAAATTGCACTAGCGTTCGTGAACTCGGGCGAATGAGCAAAAGGGTAGCCTTGATGAGCCGAAATAGTTCAAGTGTGGCTGGGATTCGTTTACTTCAATTCCCCTTCATGAATGCCTGGCCGTTTTCTCAACCGACTGCGCCATTTCAAAAGGAGAAAAATAGCTATCGTACAACACAAGACTATTAAGATGAACTTCAAAAAATGTTCTACCCAAGTAAAAACAAGCTGCCATTGATTACCAAATACATAACCGATACCGATAAATATGGATACCCATAAGGCTGACCCTGTATAGGCATATAATGCAAAGGTCCGATATGGAACATGAATGATGCCCGCAAAGTAGCTGTTAAACTGTCTGACACCGGGCAAGAAGAAACCAAAAAGAAGCATTTTGTTTCCGTATTTCTCATAAGTTATTTTTGTTTTCTTCAAATATTTTGGCTTCAAAAACAGCCATTTACCATATTTTTCTATTAGTGGCATCCCCAACTTGTTTCCAATCCAATACGTTGTCGTTATACCTAGCACCGCTCCAGAATACGCCGCAGCTAGAGCTGGTAGAAGATCGAGAACATTTTTGTAGGATAAATATCCGGTGTATGCAAGAGTCGAGTTTCCAGGAGGTATCGGAAGAGCAATTAATTCCATGGGCAGACCGATCAACAACACTAAATATCCATATTGAGCAAACAAACGTTCAACGATTTCCATAAAATCTCCTCATTCCTGCCTGCCTTATTCATTTGTTTGATAGAGGATAAACAAGATTAAACATTTCTATATTAAGTCCTATATCCTTATTGTTAGTTAATTATTTGACTTTATACAAAAATGCTGTCAGACATCGCAGGTGGACAAAGGTTCTTTTGTTTGTGGTGCCTGACAACCTAACCATAAAGATAAACAAACCATTATCTTGTCTTATTAATCTGGCCCTTTTCGTGAAAAAAGACACTTTCCATATTTCAGAAAAGCGCCCGATTCTTGAATATCCTAATACATAATGTTTGCAGACTGTCCAACATAAATTCTTCTTCAGATGTTGTATTTCCTCCAATAAATTCTAATGAAACCTGATACCTTTGTTATATAGATTTATAACACGCTCTATCCCTTCCGTACGTAGCGAATAAAAAAGGATTGCAGCTGCAATCCCGCCATAGAACATTAGTAATACAGATACCACCTGCCCTCACCCCTGCCAGAGATGTGCTCTCCCTCCGTTGTTAGTTTCACTGCCTCAAAAGTTTCGGAATGACTAGCTGTTCGAATTCATAAAGTATCCTTTATTCGTTTTAACCCACTCTGCGAAAGTATACGGCTTTTGTCCTGTTACTTCCTCAACGGTCGACAATACCTTCTGAGCGGATTGAGGCGGGTTAAGGTGCCAGTTAATCACATATTCAATGGCATCCTCCTCAACCCCCATCCTCCTCATCTGTTCACGTTCTTCTTCTTCTGAACTCTCAACAAATTGAATTTCCTGTCCGATAACCTCGCTAATAATCCGCACTTTATCTTGAACTGACAAACTCTCAGGCCCTGTTAAGGTATATATTTTACCTGCATGACCGTCCTCAGTCAGTGCCACCGCTGCTACCCTTCCAATATCAGCTTCATGAACAGGAGCAATTGGTGATCCTCCAAACAGATCCCGAACCAGCCCCTCGGAGCGTATGGAGTTTGCCCATTTTCGGGCATTTGCCATAAATTCAAAGGCTTGAAGCTGAGTCCACTCCAGGGCACTTGCCTCAACAGCACTCTCAAAAGGGCCCTTCTCGCCGTTCCATAAAACAGTAACCCTGCGTACTCCAGCCTTCTCAGCAAGCTGAATGATTTCTGGTCCCGTTTGTAACGGAGTATATTCGGCGCCTGTAGTAATCAAGTGCATACCGCTTACGCCAACCAAAGCAGAAACTAGCGTGCTTGGTTCACTTAAATCCCCCGCAACAACCTCCACACCTGCAGGGAGATTGGCTTGTAGCGGATTACGTGTCAATGCCCTCACTTTTTCCCCCTTTCGAATAAGTTGATCTACGACATGTCGCCCTACAGTCCCCGTTGCTCCTGCCACTAATATGGTCATTCGTTTCCATCCTCCCATTCTTGTTTTCTTATTGATTTTCTCAGCCAAATTTAACCTCTCATCGGTTAAAGCAGCTATTTGGGTTGGTTGATCTTATGCATTTTTCGTCTCATACATATGAGTAATTCCTTGCAAAAGACTTTCTTTTCTTATGTTCCTGGTGTTCAGGATATTTGCAGAAGATGAGTCAAATCGAAGCAGAGTTATTGTAATTTTCGAAAATAAATCCCTTTAATCATTTATAAAACCTCCTTATATTTATTTTTACATTCTTACGAAATTATTACCTCCAGGTATAGTTTGAAATCCCCTACAACTTTAGATGTAGAATTATAAGGAGCCTAAATTCCCTATTCAATAAACCTGCCCCCCTTTAGCTCAATAAGAAAAAATTAAATAAAAAAGGCCGCTAACCCTTCCCGGATTAACAAGCCCGCAATTTTAGTAAGTAAGATATATCTGCTTTACTTCGTATTATTTACCCCTAGAAAGTCTAAGGCATCCTTAACATTAGAAAAAGTAATTATGTTTTTTAAGTTAATGCCATGTTTAACTGCTTCTACAGCTAATTGGGGCCTTACCCCCGTTAAAATGCACTTTACCCCAAGTAATTTTAGTACATTGTTAATTTTAAAAAGAGAGTCAATAACTAAATGATCAATTTTATAAATTCCTGAACAATCTATAATCAAACGGCTTACCTCTTGTTCTTGAACATTGACTGGTACTAGTTCTAAGAGTTGTTTTGCCCTATCCTCGTTTATTACTCCTAACAAAGGAAGAACAGCAATGCCTTCTATAAGGGGTACAATTTTGGTGGCTAGCTCATTTATTTGTATATTCATTTCATATTGTACTTTTTCTTGTTGTTTTCTCTCCGTGATGTCTTTTACATACGTTTGAATGGCTTTTGTTTCCCCTATCTTTATAGGGTGACAATATAACTCAACATCAACTGGAGTTCCATCCATTCTATATATACTTTCCTCAATAACCTCTGCTGGTTTACTGTAAGCCCCCGAAATTCTTTTTATAATTGCGGGTTTAGAGGTATCTTTAAAGATATCTAAAGGGCTTGCCCCCATTACCTCGTCCCTTGAAGCTCTAAAAAATTTTTCTGCTGCTTCATTTATATATATTATCTTCAGCTGCGAATGAACAATTAGCGGATCCAGTGAATATTCAATTACTTCTTTATAATTAATACTTTCAATATTCTCACTCATTATCTTCACTCCTTAAATAAAGGGTAATTCATTTTATAGTTGTATACAAGGAGAAAACCCTTTTGTATTCACATTCATGGCGGTTTTTTATAATTAATCTTCTTCAATCCCCCCCTTTTACAAAAGAAAAGCCGCCTGAGATGGCAGCTAGATCTTTAAGTATTGCATCCTTTTGTTTAAGAATCAAAAAAAAGCATCCTTTATAAAAGGAATACCCTTTTTAAGATACGACCTTCTTTATAAAAGGAATGGAACGGATTTTACTTAATTTTTTCCTTATCATAGATATCTTCCTGCCATAACTGATAAAGATATAGAATGACGGCTAGTATAGTCATTGTCAAAAGATTTTCGAGTGAAGAAAAACTACCCGTTTCTCTTATCTCTAGCTTGTTTAATATTTTAGTAAAACCCATGCCGTAGAATAGATCGATTATTAAATTAACAATAATATATAACCAAAATTTACGAAAAGTAAAATAAAATATCCATATTGTACCGACCAAGAATATACCATATACAGTAAATAATGGTGCTATTTTGTCCCAGCTAAAAAGAGTCTCTTTAAATTCCCACCAGTTATATGACCAAGCCATTTGTGCCAATATTGTGTTTAGCACTGTGGCAAATAGAGCAACAGGCATATATCTTCAAATAGCTAAACGGTCTAAAAAGACCAAAGAAATCCAAGGAATAATAAATATAGACCAAATAACCACTTTAACCATTTTATATTCACTTTCCGTATTAACTTTATATATAACGTGTCCTCTATTGCTAAATAAAATACAACTTCTTATTCCACTAACTGCCCATATAGTTTAAGAACATTTCTTTACAATCTCTTCATTTAGGTTATTCCACAATCTGGCCCTTTTCATAAAGAAAGGCGCATCTCTTATTCGAGAAACGCGCCTGATTGTTGCATAAGTATTACTATGTATTTGATCTACTTTTAATTATCAGTCCTTTCAATGGTCTTAAAAATTCTTGAGAAAACATCCAAAGTGTTTACTTCATTTACTGTATTATTATAAAGTCCGTATCCCCAATATGTTCCATCCTCGACAGATTGGTAATATCCAGCTGCATAGTCACCTGATTTTGTATCAGGAAACTCTTCATAATCCGTTTCTTCATCAAATGGAACATAGGACTTTTTCGACTCAATAAAGAAAAGAATCAGCTAGGTTTCTTTACGTGCTTGGTGAAGGCTGGCCTTCAAGAATCTCCTGTAATTTTTCAGAATGAACGAACATGTTCGCTGTTGCCATTTGTACTTGATTCTTATGGAGTATAGACATTAGTTCAAACCTTACTTGCCTGGAAGTTTCAAAATACTCTCCAGGCTTAACCAAGCCTACAATACAAAATTCATATCCAACATTTTTAAGGTGTGGATTTAAGTCTGTAATACCAATATATTGAAATGGTTCCACTGCCTCGTCCTCTAGCCTATATAGGCTTTGATCCAATTTTTCATTGCAGATAACACTTACTTTTTCTAACAATTCCTTTATTCTTGTAGGATCTTCCTGATAACTTACCGTAATCCGTTCAATAACCCGCATCCAGCCTTTATTAAAATTTTGTATTGTTCTAATCTCCCCATGTGGGATGGTAAGGAGTTTTCCCGACCATTCACGAATTTGCATAAAGCGAATACTTATTTCCTCAATGGTACCTGAACTTGTTCCATTGAAAGTAACAAAATCGCCGACACGAAACTCTTTGTCCGTTAATCTTGCGAATCCTAATATTACGTCTTTTAGCATCTGTTGTGCAGCAAAACCGACGACAACTCCGGCAATCCCTGCACCCGCAAGAATACCTTTTATATCTACAAATTGACTAATTAGATAAATAACAAGGCTGATCGCAATTCCATACCTAAAAATTGATCGAATTACACTTTGAATTGTCTGTTCTACTTCTTCATCAAAAAAATTTGACTTCCTAAAGAACCAATCCATAATACGGTTTACGAAAAAGGAAAAGGTCATGAGCACCAAAGCAAGTAGTGTAAATTTTAAAAGTAAAAACTGCCTTATATAATTAAAAATTTCCTCAGTAAAAGTTAATAAATCCATCCACTTACTCCTTAAAGGGAAAATTTCATGCAGAGCCGATTTGGTAAATATTTTTTAAACATCTCAAACTTCTTCCGGAAATCATCTGTTACCTTGACTTTAATATTGTTTCCTTAACTATGTATTTTGATTATTATTCCCAGTTCACCTTCAACAATCTGGCCGTTTAAATGCAAAAGAGCACTACCCTTATTAGGATAGCGCCCGAATTCCGGAATAGCCGGATTCTTTTATCAGGCATATATAGATGACGCTTAGTATAGCTTACCTTTTGTTAATATAATGGCTTTCCCACCCACCATAACTTTTGGATTATTTTTATTAATTAATTTTGTAATGATATTAGATGGCCTGCCCATACTGTATCCTTGAAGGAAAAAGTACTCTTGATTAAATTTATTTAATACGTGGTTATTAAAAAGATAATATGTTAAAGCCCCATTCGAAGTACCTGTTGCGGCTTCCTCATCAATACCATAGAGTGGGCAAAAGTTTCTGCTTTCTGCTATTCCTTCTTTTGTGTCAAGTGTAAATGCATGGACTCCTCCCACTAAATTGATCTTTGTATATTCAGCAAGTTCTTTAAAATCAGGATTTAGAGCATACAAAGCATCCTTTGTTTTTATTGGAAGCATTATATCCCAAAGACCAGTGCTTGCAGCTTGAGGTACTAGATTGAAATTTATATTTCCTATTTGGTTTTTATCAATTTTAAAGAGGTCAGATAAATAATCATAATCATCAAATATTTTTCCTAGCTTAGGTTCAGCTTGCTCCATCATTATAAATGATTGATTCATCTCAACAGAAAGTGTGCCAGCAAGTGTTTTCATAAAATAGGTATTGTTATCTTCAATAGTGCCGGTGTCCAATAAGGCCTTGAAAGATGCAATGGTAGCATGTCCACAAAGTCCAACTTGTGAAGTCGGCGTGAAAAATTTTATTTCAAAATTTTTATTGTCTATTTTTTTGATAAATGCTGTTTCTGAAAAGCGAACTTCTGCAGCAAAATTCTGCATAAACTCTTCGTCTAAATTTTCATGGATTACTACGCCTGCTGGATTCCCGCCAAATTTTGTTTCTGTAAAAGCATCAATTACATAATATAACAATTCTGATTCTCCCCTATTAAGTAATTTCAAAAAATGTCTTTTGCTTAACTATAATCATTTCAGTTTTCTGGTATTTTAGCAATTGTAACTCTACATTCTGGCCCTATATATAAAAAAAGACGCGTTCCTAAATAAACGCGCCCGATCGTTGATTAAGGTATTGGCTCCACATATATAAAATCCATGTATAGTTTCACGCCTCTGTATTTTTTTCGGAAAATTTGATAAATTGATTGTAACTAATGAATTTAATTTAGATAGGTATAAAAAAGGAGGCTATCCTAATGAGTAAAAAAGAAATCTTGCAAAATGGAGTCAAGCAAGTGTTTTACGAAGAAGAATGGTACCCACCGATATCAGAAGCGTTAAAGAATCTTACCGCTGCCCAAGCATGTTGGCAACCAGAAGGAAAGGCCGGTAATACGATTTGGGAAAATGTAAACCATTTACTAATCTTTAAAGAACGCTTACTTTCCCGCTTACAACAAAATGACACATTTGTTGCTCCACAAAATAATGATGACACGTTTTTCCAAGGTGGACCTAATGATGAAGATGCTTGGCAACAAACAGTGAAGCGAACACTTCAAGTACATGATGCCTTACAATCTTCATTAACATCCCTTCAAGAAGCAGAATTGGATCAACCAAGTCCTTCTCTACCAGTTTGGCAACAATATCTGAATATCCTTTTGCACGATGCTTATCATACAGGACAAATTGTACAACTTCGTAAACTCCAAGGTTCATGGCCAGCTCAGCGCTCATATTTATAAACGATGGTTAAAATTGCTTGAGTTTCGCACACAACAAAACGATTGAAAAGCAGCTAACTGTTACATCAAATAAAAGCCCAATTTCTCAGTATTAAAATTGAGAAATTGGGCTTTTATATACTCCATAATAGCGCCCGATTGATGGTATTTAATGAAAAGAGGTCCAAACATTCGTAGCTTTATCTTTCAAAGGATGTCGGCTTCTTAACATTTTTTTGTTTCTTAATCTTTTTCTTCTGATTGGTCAATATAGCAAACCCTACTTTAGGATGAAAAAGGTGCAAGGGGGGCCGCATTAAATTCATTACTCTAACTAATCTAAGATAAGCTTCCGAATCAAAAGCCGAAAGCTGATATACTTTTTTACTATACCACTGTTTAATCGGCTGTAGGAGAGGTCTGTCTCCATTTATATCGGGGTGGCGAAATGCCTCTGTAGTTGCCATCTCCCATGGAGTTGCAATCAAATTAGAAATTCTCTTGTGAAATGTTTTGGTGAACCCTTTATCAGGATACGCAAAATATTTAAAATAACTCTCTAACTCTAAGGCTTCCATAGCAGCGACAGATATCCCTTGCCCAAATACTGGATCAAAGCGGCAGTGAGCGTCTCCAACAACCAGGAAACCTTCCGGGACATCCGCAAGGTCAAAACGTCTACGCACCTGATAAGGAATCTTATGTATTTTTATCTCTGAAATTGGCTCCACTTGTTCTAGAAAATGAAGCACATCAGGGACAGGTAACTTTTGTGCATAAGCGAAAAATTCCTCATTTGTTTTTGGCGCACGTTCATTGGCGTAACCACTAAAGGTAACAGAGAAACGATTCTCTTCAATCGTTTGAATAAATGCACCGTAAGGATTTTCAGGGAAACTGGGAGAAATCAGAAGATTACACCAGTCTGGACGGTCTTGATTTTTCAGACGAAAGAATCTGGTGGCATAAAAAAGTTGAATCCACACCTTTTCTTCCTTAACCTCTATACCATATGATTTTAGCCACTCTACACTCTTTGAACCAAACCCGCTAGCATCAACAACCATATTTGCAAGAAGTTCTTCTTCTCTTCCTGTCTTAAGGGAACGTACCCGTACTCCGGATATTTTATTACGTTGATGATCTAATAATAGTTGCTCAGCCTTTGTTTCATACTTAGTTGTAATATTGGAAACTTGATCAATACGGTGTTGTAAATGCCACTCTAACATAGGGCGGCTTTGTTGAACCATTACTAATTCTCCTGGAAACTGTTGCTTCCAAAACCCAAAATGATACCACTTCAAATCTCTTGTAAAGTTATTTACAATACTCCCGTCTTCTATTAATTGATCAAGGAAGTGTGGAAACAATTTCTCAATTGCATCTTCTCCTCCTTTTAATAAGACATGAGGATGATAGCTTTGTGGCACGTTCTTCCTAGGGGCTTTTTCTTTCCATCTTTGACCGGCTTCCAAGATGATTACTTGTCTAAAGGTATGAGACAGGGCTTTAGCAGCTAGTTTCCCAGCAATGCTTCCTCCGATAACTATTACTTTCTCCAATATGATGCTTCCTCCAATCTTCCTGCAAGTATTCGTCGTCTCTGGATGATAATGGGGTTTTAACTTCAGTCTATAGATTTCTTAAACCTTACATCCCATAACCTCCAATTAGCATAATAAACTAAATAGAATTCATTTCCAGTATATTGATTTTTTCAATGCATCTGTCGCAAGTTTCCATTCCTTTTGTCTCCAACATATTATAAGGAAAGTAAGAATTAGGATTCATAAGAATGACTTCTTGAATTAATCCAAATGCTTTTCCATCGTTTTCTTCCTCGTATAAATACATCCAAGCAAGATTATTAAGCGATTGGATATCTCTAGATTCTTTTCCAGCACATTTAAATAGCTTTAAAGCTTTTTCATATTCATTCTGCTCAAAATATTCAAGAGACTTTTGATTAGTATTCAATTGTTGCCTCCAACATTTTTACTAATTTATTTTAAATTTCATTTTTCGTTTTAGTTTTAGCCTATCGAATATTGTTTGTTTTGGTAAGCAAAGTTTTGTATTACAAAAATGCATTTTTTAATTGAAGGATTGCACCATTATGTTAACTTAATTCTCCAATAAACCAAACTTCACCTTCATAAAAGCAGAATTCAGATTTTAAGAAAACGAAAGTAATTCCTTAAAAATGTAGAAACTGGTGAACGTGGAGTACCCCTATTTGACTTTATAATTTAAATAAATATGTTTGAATGAAAGGTGATCTGTTTATAAAGACTAATATTTGGAGGTGAGCTTATGAAGTGGGGCTTCTTAACAATATCAATTTTGCTTTTTAACCTTGTAGCTACTTTAATCAAAAAACGTTTAAAGACTTCCGAAATATATACCACTGTTATCTTTGGTTTACTTGTGAGTTCTTTAGTCGATGTTTATGCAAGCTTTCGTTATAACGCATGGGGATTTTTTGAAGTGGAGAAAGCAGAATTAAGCGCGATCTTGATATTATTAGGAATTTATCCTGCAGCAACTATTATGATTATTAATTGGTATCCATATAAATGTACTTGGAACTTAAAACTTACATATCTTATGGGATGGGCTATTTTTTCAACATTATACGAATGGTTGACTATAAAATCTGGAGTTATTTGGCATAACAACTGGAACTTATTTTATTCCTTTGTGATGTATCCATTTATTTATTACCTATTAATACTTCATGTAAAAGTATACCGTTGGATGCAACAAAGGAGGTGATTGCACCCATTAGGGTTCAAAATTACAGGTTATATCCTGCTCTTGTGCTTATAAAACTTAATTGATAATAAAATCCTCAAATATTTAATCATACCGCTGTATCCCTCACTAAATTCTTCATTCATTCTTAGTTGAAGTTTACATTTGAATGATAACTGGTTTCCTTTCATTTCGAATTAGATGAACTTTTTTCTTAAGACCTGCTTGTAAAGAGACTATAAATCCCTCGTATACGGCTTCTTCCAGCGTTCCTGATGCCAAGCAATCGCCTATTTGCAAACATCGGGAGCGAGGCAACATTCAAAAATCTGCTCCTGCTGATGTTCACCTGCTCCCACCTACCGCTATTTTCAAATGTCTTTCATATTTTTATATTTTAAATCATAAATTGTTTTCGTCACACAAATACTGTATGATACATAGTATAAAGCATATAGTGTATGACATATAGTATATAAAAAGTGAGGTGGGTGAATGAGTACTTTACTGAATTCGTTAACAACAGAGCTTCGAAGAGGCACGCTGACATTAGCTGTATTGAGCCAGTTGCGGACACCACAGTATGGATATTCACTTGTTCAGTTATTGGAAGACTCAGGAATAAATATTGACCAAAGCACCTTGTATCCGTTGCTTCGCCGGTTGGAAAAACAGGAGTTAGTGACAAGCAGCTGGGACACATCGGAGAGCAGACCGCGTAAGTATTATGTGTTAAGTGAGCTTGGATTGGAGACCTTTTTGCAGTTAAGAAAGGAATGGATAAAGAATTCGAAAGAACTTTATGCATTATTAAAAGGGGATGAGGAAGATGAATTTAATTGACGTTTATATACAGGAAGTCACTCGCAGGCTGCCTGAGAAAAGCCGTGCTGATATCGCACTCGAACTGCGTTCAACGATTGAGGATATGCTTCCTGATGATAACACTGACGAGGATATAAAGGATGTCCTTAAGAAATTGGGAAATCCTGCAGCATTAGCGAGCGGATATCGGGATCAGCCGATGCATTTGATTGGACCGCGTTATTTTGATGTTTATGTCTCGCTATTAAAAATGATCTTTCCCATTGCCGCGGCGATCGCGCTGATTTCCGTTGCTGCTGAATTTATTTTTGATTTCAGCCATGATGATACAGTCGTGAATGTGGTGCTCCACTTCATGGGTGAAGGAATATGGAGACTCATCGAAGTGGCCATCCAGGTGTTCTTCTGGCTGACGATCGTCTTCGCCATTATCGAACGGGTAGATAAAGGAAAAGATCAGCATCCATTATCACCAAGTTTAAAACCATGGACTCCTGATGATTTGAAAAACATCCCCTATATCCCGAAGAAAAAAGCGATTGCGAAGTGTGAGGTTTTTGGCAGTTTAATGTGGACAGCGATATGGGCGACACTCTATTTTTATGCCGACCGCCTTATGGGTATCTATAGAGGCGGCGGAGAAGGACTGGAATTCAAAATTCCAGCAGTCAATCAAGAAGTTCTGCTCGGCTATTGGCCGATCGTTGTTGTCATCATAGCACTGGAGGTAGGATTGGCTCTTTACAAATTAATTGTTGGCCAATGGACGAAAAAAATGGCCCTTGCCAATACCGTTCTTGAACTATTCGCAACCGTCGTTTTCATCTTCATCGTATTGAATCCCAATTTACTCCAGCAGGAATTTATAACGTTTATGACGGACTTATTTTCGATAACAGCTGCACAATTTAAAAATTGGCTGATTGGCAGCATGATCATCACATTTATCATTTTTTCAGGCATTAGTATCTTTGATGGCATCCGTAAGTCTAGAATTCCATCTCGATAAGCATTTTGCGCAGCAAATCTATTTGCCTATTAAAAGAAACAGACACACTGAAAAGCACAGTGTGTCTGTTTCTCTTTTCTAATTGATTGCTGTTTTTATTTATAAATTTTGCCCGTTGATTAAATTTAGTTAGCAGTTGAAAAGCAACAAACTCATTAAGCCATTACTTGTTCAGGTCAGCGGTCTTTACGTTTGCGGTGAAGTCTGCTCCTTTTCCTTAAAAAACAATCGTTTTGTTTTCATGGACAATAATTCGGTCTTCTAAATGCCATTTAACCGCTCTGGCAAGAACACTTCGTTCAATCGAACGTCCGCTCTTTTTTAGATCATCTACATGATCCCGGTGGTCAACACGCTTGATATCTTGTTCAATGATTGGTCCTTCGTCAAGATCGTTTGTAACATAATGAGACGTTGCCCCAATTATTTTTACTCCGCGCTGATAGGCTCGATCATAGGGCCTCGCACCAATAAATGCAGGAAGGAAAGAGTGATGAATATTAATGATCTTGAATGGATGAGCCCCAACAAAGGCTGGCGTCAAAATCTGCATATATCTTGCTAATATGATTAAGTCAATATCAAATTCTTCTATAAGCTGCAGCTGTCTTTCTTCCACTTCCTCTCTATTTTCTTTACTTGCAGGTATGTAAAAGAATGGAATATGCAAGGATTCTGCAATATGTCTTGATTCCTCGTGATTGCTCACAATAAGAGCGATGTCGGTAAGCAAATCACCACTTTGCCATTCCCATAACAGCTCACGTAAACAATGAAGTTCTTTTGATACAAAAATAGCTGTCTTCTTCAATTCATAAACAAATGCCAGTTTCCATTCCATTGAAAATGTTTCTGCGATTATCTGAAATTGACTCTTCAGCACTTCTTCTTTCGCCTGTAAACCGGGACATTCAAATTCGATTCGTATAAAAAAGGTGCCCCCCTCTGGATTTGTTGAATATTGACTCGATTCAATAATATTAGCACCATGCTCGAACAGAAACTTGGATACAGCCGAAACAATACCCGGTTGATCAGGACAACTGATAAGCAGCCGGCCCCTGTTTTTTTGACTTTCTCTAAATACTTGAAGTTGATCTTGAATAGCTGAATTCATATGAATCTCCTTTTTTTAATTTTATTAACTATAATAGACTTATTGTTATTATTTTAAAAGAAGATTCTTATATTTTATAAAGTTTTTTATTTGGGTATGATGGGATATAAAGCTTGGATTAAAGCTAAAATTGGATTCGAGCTTCCAGAAAAGGATCGTGTCTATCCTGCAAATAATAAAGTTGCCCTCCAACGGTGAGTTAATTCTTAAACACACCGTCAGAGGGCACCTCATTGGTGGTCCCTTTTATCGCAGATTATGGGCAGTACCTACCCCACTGATGAAAGTTTCACTTTATTTCGCAATAGATGTATTTCCATCCTTTTGCAGTGGGCTATTCTGGATGCCCAGTTTTAATGAAATCATCATTCCTTCATATGTGGCTTCTTCTAAAGTTCTAGGTGCCAAACAATCCCCTATTTGATAAACCTCGGGAGCCAGATCTTTAATTTGTTCATATAACTCCACATTCGGGACTCGGCCTAGCGATAGGACAATAGAGTCCCAATCTTTGATACTCTCTTTTTCATATGAAAACAAGTTTCGAATAACCGCTTCGTCATCCTTTATCTCACCTAAATCATGGTGAGGAATCATGTTAACCTTTAATTGATAAAGCTTCTTTAAGTATTCATTGCGCAAGTACTGGTGGACTTCCTCCCCAATGTGGAGCTTAGAAGAAATCATGGTTACCTGATGTCCTTTTTCTGCTAAATCTATTGCTGCTTCTATTGCTGGCCAATCCCCTGTAAAGTCAAAGACTAATACATGTTTCCCTATCGTTTTGCTCCTATTATAAAACCAATCATCTGCCGTTAGAATTCTTGGATCACGAATTCCAGGGATAGTTGGAATAAATGGCCGTGAACCGACAGCACTGAAAATCACATCAGGATTGATTTTCAAAATGTCTGTTGGCTGTATGCTGCAGCCAAGGTTAACCTTAACTGTACTTATGGCTAGCTTTCTCGTAAAGTTGTCCAGCATGCTTTCAGCTAATTCATGTCTCATTGGGGCACGCCTTAATGTACGCAATAATCCGCCGATTTCCTCTGCTTTATCTGCTAAAATGACCTCGTGGCCAAATTCATCTAAAGTAAGGGCCGCTTTTAAACCAGCTGGGCCCGCACCAATGACGAGAACTTTCTTTTTCTCTCTAGGAGCTTTCTTCAGAGCCTCGACTTCTCTTTCTTTTCCTGTTGATGGATTTTGCACACACCCAATAACCAATCCTTTATGGTAATGGCCAATGCATGCTTGAAGGCAGCCAATACAGGCATCAATTTTTTGATGATTTCCTGATTTCGCTTTATTGGGCATCTCAGGATCAACGATTAATGAGCGGGTCATTCCTACAACATCCGCTTTTCCTGCTGCGACAATCTGCTCCGCTTCTACAGGGTCTACGATACGTGAACCAACAAAGACTGGTACTGCACCCGCCATGCGAATTTTAAATGCTTGAGGGGTAAGGTAGGCATGCTTCATTGGGGATGGCGGCACAATATGGGTAGAACCTGCATAAGTACTGGAATCTCCAGCAGTGACATCAATAAAATCCACTCTTACTCGGTCCACCAAATATTCCACTATTTTGACTGCATCCTTAACATCCGTTCCATCCATCGTCATTTCATCTGCACTCATTCGAATCCCGACAGTGAAATCCTCTCCTGCTTCCTCCCATACCCGCTCCATTACTTCAACAATAAATCTCATCCGATTTTGGAAGGATCCCCCGTATTCATCAGTCCGAAGATTGGTATGCTCTGACCAAAACTGTGCAGGAAGATATCCATGTGAACAGCATATTTCTACCCCATCCAGTCCCCCGGCCTTTGCTAATTTGGCAGATAGCGCAAAACCTTCAATGACCTCTTTAATTTCTTCAACACTCATCGGTCTTGGCATGGTGCCGAATCGCAGGCTTGGAACAGCAGAAGGAGCCCAGGCTGCCCCCTTATATTCACTCGAGACGACTTCCCTTCCCCCATGAAACAATTGCTGAAATACTTTTGTTCCGTATGGATGGACTTCATTCGCAAGTTCCAAATAAGCAGGTATAACCTTCTCATCATATCCGGCAATCGTATTCGTTGTAAGCATCCCCGATGGATGAACCGCCGCAGCTTCGAGGATCAGGAGTCCAGCTCCGCCTCTTGCCCTTTCAACATGATAGGCTGTCATATCCGGGGTTGGGATTCCGTCGATGACATGATTGGTTTGATGGGCTGTACTTAAGATTCTATTGCTCAATTCCGTATTTCCAATAGAAACGGGACTAAATAAGTGCTTAAATTGTGACATGTTTGATCGCTCCTTCGAAAATCTTTTACTTACATAACAAGCAAAAAACATGCCAAACCTTTCTCATCAGGTGATTTCTTTAAATTAGCTGAGAAAAACGCAATATTTTAATGTAATTCTTAATATTCACACAAAAGGTGTTGTACAATTACTTAAAGACCGAACCTTTTTTGCATCAGCTGTTGCAAAAAAGGTTCATACTCCTTCAGCGCTTGCCTCATATAAGTTTAAATCCACCATTCAAGAAATACATAAACCTATCCGATGCAAAATGTGTTCAATTTTTTATAAAGGAAGTGAAAAAATGGCTGATAAAAAAAATAAAGCGGTGCCTGTTTTAGATCATGTCCAAATAAAAGAATTAGAAAAATGGCTCCCTTTTCAAAAGCATCCCATTGTGATTGTAGATAAGGCCTTTCGATTAATGGGTGTCCTGGATAAAGAAAGTTTTTGGAGAAAAGCAGCAGACGGAGGAAATGAAGCCATAGGAACATGCACGAATTCCCGTTTCTTAAGAATTCAATCACTGTCAGAGGCAGCGGAGGAAGATCTCCAGAAATATGATTATTTTATCGTGGAAAAAGACCACCAGTATTTTTGCTATACTGCAAATGAACTAACGGCATGGCTATATATGGAGAAAATGAATGGGCTGATGAATATCAATCAATCTCTCCAGGAGGAATTAGATAGAGCACTTAGAAAAAATAGAGATCTTAAACAAATTCTTAATTCTTCTTATGATGAGATATTTGTTACAGACGCAGAGGGCAACGTTCTATTTGTCAGTGATTCCTGTAAACATTTTACCGGACTTCCCCCTGAAGCTTATACCAATAAAAACATCCGGGAACTGGTACATATGGGCATCATCAAAGAATCTGTCACATTAAAAACGATGAAAACACTCACAGTCCAAACAGCAGAGCAAAAATACCCAAACGGAAAGACCGTTCTGGCAACAGCTAAACCCGTCTATGATGACGAAGGAAAATTATATCGAATTGTTACAAATTCGCGGGATATTTCTGAGCTTGCAGAAATAAAAAGAAAATTATTAGAAAGCCAAACCATTCAGCAGGAGACACAACCCATCGTTCAATATAGCATAGGCGAAAAAAGTTTTATAACGCAATCTGCAAATATGATATCCGCATTGAAATTAGCTGAAAAAATCGCTCCTTTGGATTCTTCCGTCTTTATACATGGTGAATCAGGTGTCGGGAAAGGTGTTTTAGCCAGAATTATTCATGAGCATAGCCCGAGAAAGAAAAAGCCATTTATACAAGTGAACTGCGGTGCGATCCCTGAAAGCTTAATAGAATCAGAATTATTTGGCTATGAAGCGGGAGCCTTTACGGGGGCAAGTAAACGCGGAAAGGCTGGCATGGTTCAGTTGGCTGACGGAGGCACCCTCTTTTTAGACGAAATTGGGGAAATGCCATTGGAACTGCAGGTTAAGATTTTGCATTTAGTTCAGGATAAAACCTTCAAAAAAGTGGGCGGTACGGATGAAAAGAGAGTTGATATCCGGATCATATCTGCGACCAATAAAAATCTGCTGCAAATGATAGAGGAAAAAACCTTTCGCCAGGATCTGTATTATCGTTTACATGTCGTCCCTCTGCGGATCCCTCCTTTACGGGAACGGAAACAGGATATTTTATTATTAACCGATTACTTCCTTGAACACTTTAACCAAAAATACTCTCAATTGGTTGAATTAGATGTCAATGCAAAGCTATTTATACAGCTGCAGGAATGGCGCGGGAATGTAAGGGAATTAGAAAATTTTATTGAACAAATTGTCGTCACTGCTCAAAAACAAATCATAAGTATTGAAGATTTGCCTCTTGCTATGAATCAGCGCACACACCATGAAATTCAATTCCCTTCTCACCTGATGCCATTAAAAAAGGCGGTTGAAGAAACGGAAAAGCAAATTCTTTCTTATGCCTTAACGAAATACAGCTCAACAAGGAAAATAGCCAAAGCCCTTGGAGTGAATCAAACGACCATCATGCGGAAGCTCCATAAATACCAATTGGCTCAAAAAAGGACAGAAGAAATATAAATTAACTGAATTTTTGGAATTGGCACGGAATTTGCATTGTATATTATTGAATCTACTATATGAAAGGGAGTGAAATGGATGGGTGAATTGCTATTTTGTTTTGGCTATGGAGGGTCACTAATCGTTCTGGGCTTCATTACAAAAATCTTTGTTCGGAAAATGGAAGCAGATATCGTTTCCAATCACACAGAAATACAGGAAGAAAAGGTGGGGATGTAATTGATTTTTACCATTGGTATTATTGTTTCATTTATTCTGTATGTCCTTATCGGGATTGTCCTATCTAAAAAAGTAAAAACGTCAGAGGAATATTATGTTTCTGGAAGACAAGGATCCACCTTGATGGTAACAGGTATGCTCGTTGCTTCCTTTTTAAGTACCGTTTCCTTCATGGGAGAAGCTGGATTTTCGTATGAAGGCTACCCTATTCTCCTGCTTATCCTGGTTATCTTCAATGCAACTGGTTATATCATTGGGGTCTTCTTTTTTGGACGATACTTGCGGAGAAGCAAATCGTTAACTGTTTCTGAATATTTTGGTAACCGCTTTCAATCCAATAAAGTGCGAATGGCCGCAGCGATCACAACGATCCTTGGAATAACTGCTTATTTAGTTGCTGTTACACAGGGTGGTGCATTGCTGCTTTCTGAAATCTCTGGGGTCTCCTACACCATCGCTTTACTCATTATGTGGCTGGTATATGCTTCATTCACCATCCTTTCTGGCGCAAAAGGGGTTATGGTGAATGATACCATTATGTTTTTCCTGTTTTCTTTAGCTACTTATATTTCCTTCCCTTTTATCATTAACAATGCGGGCGGTTTTCCGGAAGCGATTGTGAAAGCAGCCACCAATCCGGAACGGCCGGATTTATTAAGCTGGCATGGCATCACGGGTCCAAATGCTTATATGGGTGAACCATGGGAAGCATTAATTTGGGCCATCATATTAGGATTAGTTTGGTCAGCTGTCATTGCCATTAGCCCTTGGCAGAGCAGCCGCTACTTAATGGCTAAAAATGAACATGTAGCCATTCGTTCCGGAGTTTTGGCAACGGTTTCAATCATAGCCATTTACCTATTCCTGCATCTGAGCATTTCATCCATCACAACAGTAAAAGCAGATATTAACCCCACTGAAAAAGTATTTATCTGGGCTGCCATGAATATGGTGCCGAAATGGCTGGGAATTATTATTGTAAGCGGAATCATGGCTGCAGCCTTATCATCCTGTGCAAGCTTCCTTCAATTAATTGGCAGCAGCATCACCAGAGATATACTGGAACAATCCAGGAATAAAAAATACTCCGACCAAAAACTGCTTCGCATAAGCCGAATTTCCATGATCATCACGAGTATTGTCATCCTACTCATTGGGCTCTGGCAGCCGCCGTCGATCATGTGGATTGGCTATTTCGCTGCCACCCTATTTGCGGCTTCCTGGGGACCAGTGGCGTTTGCAAGTGTCTTCTCTAAAAAAGTAACCAAAACAGGAGCTCTGTGGAGTATCATTGCTGGATTTTTAGGTGTAGTACTCGGAGAAACGCTGAAAAAATTCGGAGTAGTGCTTCCAGTCTATTTTAACCCTGTCATTATTGGTGTGATTCTTAGTTTACTTGCTCTATATCTCGGGTCAAAATTCGGTAATATCTCAACAGCAGAACGGAACTTCCAGCAAAACATTTTAACACGTCCATTGGAAGAGAATGAAAAAGAAGAGATGAAAATAACGAAAAGATATCCTGCGATTTTAATAGGAAGCGGTGTAGCTATTATTATCCTTACCTTTGTGTTTTATTATTGGCCGCTTACACTGGCTATGTAAGAAGCTATTCATTATTTAAAAAGCACCCTTATTAAAAGGTGCCTGTTCCCCTAGTACGGAACCCTTACAAGGATTAGGGACTGGGGACAGGAACTTATTTAATTAATTGACAGCTTTATCTCATTTTAGTAACCCTTTGGCCAAAATGGGGATGACATTTTTCCCTAAAAGTGGAGTTAAGGTCAATGGTACGTCATTGCAGTAAGAAAAACTGTTCTTGAATTCTAGGCAAGGACCAAGTGGAAGGAGTCCTCACAGCAGGTATTGATTCGGACGGAAATGTGATTCATGGAACGGAAAAAGTCACAAAGCAGGGTATTGCAGGCGGTTTATATCCGCTGGCTGAGCTCGCAGCTGTTGCCGTATGCCCATTCCAATACATTCCTGAGCTGGGCGGCCACGTTCCGCATCACTCTGAAAAAATGGAAACCCCGCTGGCTGGATTATTTGTAGCAGGTAATATTACAGGAATCGAAAGCGGAAAAAATCCATGGCCCAAGGAACAACCGTTGGACTTTCCATTGCCAAACACGCTTGAAAAGGCGGTTTAGAAATTGACCAACTCCTTGAACAGGCTATGTAAAATGTCCGTACCGTCCGTCAAAAAGCCGCAATCAAATTTAATCCAGAAATCGAAAGCAGAAGAAAAATGAACGAGCTGTGGGTAGAACTATATGGAGGATATAAAGTTTTCAAAAAGATTGGATAAAAAAATCAGCGGCTAAAGGTGCCGCTGATTTTTTTATTTAATCCGAATTAATTCTGTAGGAAATGATGTAAGCATCTTTCCATTTCCATTCTCGTCAATATAGACATTTTGCTCTATTCGGACTCCCCCATATCCTGGAATATAAATACCAGGTTCAACTGTAAATAATAATCCACTTTCTGCAATAGATTCATTTTTTTCATGAACGGAAGGCTCTTCATGAACTTCTATCCCCAATCCGTGTCCGACACGGTTGTTAAAATACTGGCCGTAGCCAGCCTCTTTTATGACACTTCGAGCGGCAATATCAATTTGCCCCAAAGGGATACCTGCTTTAGCTGCCTTTACACCCGCTTCTGTTGCCTTCCGTACAATGTCATAAATTTCTCGCTGCTTTGCAGTTTCGTGACCAATGACAAATGTGCGTGTAATGTCAGAGCAATAACCATCCACGATGACGCCCATGTCAATTAATAGGAAATCACCATTATTAATTGTCTTATTGCCTGGCTGGCCATGCGGCAGGGCAGATTTTGCACCTGACAATACAATCGTTGAAAATGAGGGACCATCTGCACCAAATTTTCGCATCAAATACTCAAGCTCTGCCGTAAACTCTGACTCTGACATTCCTTCTCTAACCTTTTTTATTCCCTCACCCATTACCTTCTCAATCATATGAATGGCATGCTGAACTTTATTTATTTCCGCTTTGGTCTTTTTCATTCTTTGGCCGGCAATAAAGCTGCCGATATTCTTATAGCTAAATCCTTCGAAGAAATAATTAAGCTGTTCCTGCTGGAATAAGGAAATGACTTTTGTTTCTAATCCAATCAATTTCACTTCATTTCCAATTGTATCAGCCACTACTTTGTATGGATTTGCCTCATCTGTGATTGGTACAATTTGTCTTACGAAGGAATGTTCCTCTGCAATTTCCAAGTCCAGGGCAGGAACAAACAAATATTGTCTTTGTTTTTTTAAATCAATCACTAACGCCATAAATCTCTCATGAGGATCAGAATTAAATCCGGTATAATAGAAGATGTTTTTAGGATCTTTAATTATCCCTAAATCTGCCCCCAGTGTCTCTAAATAGTTTGTTAACGCATGTAATCTAGTTTTATAATGATTTTCTTGCACAGGAAGTACACTCCTTAATGAAATTAACAAGTAAATTCTATTATTTATTTATTAACCACGTCACCTAGCGAAGTATTTTTTATGTCCGAATTTGTAAAATGATCCGGTTTAACCTTTGCCTTAATTTTCATTCCTGCTAAGTAAACTGCTCCAGAAATTAAAAGTGATTGAATAGCAGGAACTCCCATCGGAAATACATATTGTGTTAGATACCCAACTAATGCACCTACTACTAACGCAAGAGTTGCAATCCAATTCCACCCCGATTTATCTTCCCACTCTTTATTTCGAATAAAGAAAAAATCTGTAAACATAACCGCAGCGATAGCTGGATAAATAACACTTAATAGGATGAGGAAGTCCATAAAATAGGCTAATATGCCTGCAACAGCTAACATAATTCCAGCTACTGATCCAGCTATTGTTAACCAGGCTCGACCTTTTCCAGAATCAATATTAAACATATTTGCCGCAGCAAGTCCTGTTGAGTAGCATGCTACTAATTGACTCGTCCATAAAGCTAACCATAGGATTAAGAATCCCCAGAACGGAAAACCTAAATCCTGCATTACAGCAACAATATCTGCATTTCCTACGCCAACTGACATAACAGCCCCTGTCATGAAAAAGACAAATCCGATCACAATAATACCAAGGGGAATTAACATCTGATCTTTAACAGTTGGTTTTGAATACCGCGTATAGTCTGATGCAATTAACCATTGAGCCACATTCGCGCCCAGGATAAGGCTAACCCCGCCTAAAAAGGTCATAGACGGTTCTGGATTCCAATCCATAATCTTTTCCCAGCCAGCACCTTTCAAGGAGTAAAATACACCAGCAAAAATGAGAAGCAATCCAGCGGGAACCGCTAAATAATCTGTCCACTTCATTGAATTATACCCAATGATAGCCGGGACAGAAAAAAGTATACCAGCTATTAATGTTAAAAGAGCCCAAAGAGCCCATTGCTCTGTATAATCGATTCCAAAAACAGCAGAAATAGCATTCCCTGCAACAGCTGTATTTACAGCAAACCAGCCTACATTCATAACAACTAATGACATACCTACAATAAATCTTGCTTGTATTGAACCAAAACTAGTTCTAGCAATTACTGCGGAAGGGAGCCCAGTCTTTGCCCCAAGATATCCTTGAAGAGCATTTCCTATCCATTGAATAATGACAAGAGCTATTAATAGGATAAGCAGGATCTTTGAAAGCCCGAAGCTCCCCGCTAATGCAGCACCAATCATAATAACTGGAACCGAAAATTCTAATCCGCCAAATATAGTTGCAGGAACAATCCAGTGTTGCCGTTCTGATTCCGGAACTTTCGCCAGCGCTTTATCATCATCCATAGATGCCATAAATCTTCCCCCTTTTTTGGTAATTAATCTATTCATCTATTCTTTCAATAAAAATTTTTTCTTTTCCCTCAAGCCATACTCTTTCTCCTATTTGCACCAGCCCCTCAAACTCATGATAATCAACTTGTGCAAATACATTTACTGGTTCATGGCCTCTATGGCTTCTTGCCATTTCAGCCCCATAGTAGATTGCTATTGCCTGCGGATGGACCCCCTCTCCTTCCCAGTTCCAATCTCTCCAGTAGCATACATCACCCACACTTGTAAATATGGTTTGATTTTCCCTTGGCGGCATATCTTTTTTAGTGTAGGCAAAATTAACCTCCCTGCCAGACCATCTGGATTGTGTAACAACGCTTTCAAGAGGAAGTGAATTCCAAATTTTTTCGCATGTATAAGGAGCCTTCTCCTCAAGCATACTAGCTGTAATTTCTTCTCCGTTTTCAAATTTAATCCGTATTCGTTTCAATTCTATTGCACATCCTCATTGCGTTTTAATATTAATGTTCCGCCAATTCCGAATTATCAGTTTTTTTATGATGAAAAGTGAGGAAGGAAACAATAAAAGAACCGTTGAATCCTTCCCAACTCGTTAGCTACTTTTTCATACGATATTACCTAAAGCACTTCCCACTGCTTTGTAATATAACCATTTCTTAGATCACTTTCGATATCAATTGCAGATCTTTCAGCCGGATCCCCAAATCCTCCTCCTCCGCCTGTTTTTGCGATAACGATATCGCCCTTTTTAATCTTTTTTCCGTTAACTTTCAGTAAATGTTCTGCCTTACCCTCTGACACAATTTCAACATCAGGCTCTGCTCCTGAATGACCTCCAAATAATCCCCATGCAGGAGTTTTTGATCTTTCAAACCATAGGGATACAGATGTATTATCACTTAAAATCTCGTATTCTCGTACGACTCCAAGGCCTCCCCGATGCTTACCCGCACCGCCTGAATTTTCCCGTAGTGCATACTGATTGATTCTAATTGGATATTTCGACTCAAATACCTCAATCGGAAGATTTTTAAAATCTCCGCTAACATGGTTAATCAACGCTGATTGTCCATCACCTGTATGGAAAGCACCCCATCCACCTGCAGTTGCTTCAACACTTAAAAATGATTCATTTGTATTTTCATCCCTGCCTGCAAAAGTAACGACCATCGAATCTCCATAGTGGGCGGCAGCCGCTTTTTCCTTCATAACAGGAGACAATGCTTTAATAATTAAATCAATTAGGATGCCTAGGGGCGTGAAATACCATCCACATGGTGCAGGCTCCGTTGCATGGAAGATCGTTCCCTCCGGAGCAATAACATTCATTGTCCTAAAATTCCCTCCCGTTACTGGAGAAAAAGGACTAATTAAATCTTTAAATGCAACCCGACATGCAGAGATGGTCTGAGCATATCCGCAATTCGTTTGTCCAAAACGTTGTTTACTTGAACCCGTTAGATCAATTGTAATGTTTTCCTCTTCTACTCTGACATGTACTTTTACAAGAATAGGCTCATCCTTGACACCATCATTATCAAGGTATCCCTCCGCTTCATAATCTCCATCTGGAATGCTGCGGATAACGCTTCTGTCCATTTCTTCTGATTGTTTAAAAATATCATGAATACAGCGATTGATCCGATCATTGCCAAACCGAATGATTAATTCTTTGAATCTTTTTTCTCCAGTTCTGCAGGCTGCAATTTGGGCATTTAAATCTCCTAGTGCTGCCTCGCGGAAACGATTATTGGAAACAATAAGCCTGATTACATCTTCAATTGGCTTGCCTTTGTCATAAATTTTTGTAGGCAGAATACGAATTCCTTCCTGATAAATGCTTGTTGCATCCATTGGATAGCCCGGATCCTTTGATCCAATATCAAGCCAGTGTGCGCGATTGGCCGTAAATCCTACTAATTCTTCATTAAAGAAAATAGGTGAAAAGACCGTGACATCATTTAGATGGGTTCCGCCAATATATGAATCATTTAATATATAAACATCACCATCATTATAATATTCAATTCCTCCAATCATTTCCGTTGTAACTTTGATACATTCATCAATATTACCGAGGAAGATTGGCAGCCCTGCAGATTGTCCTAACAGCTCGACGTCCCTATTAAAAATACAAACACTGCAGTCCTTCATTTCATAAATGATTGGTGAAAAAGCGCTTCTTGCAAGACTGGCATTCATTTCATCCGCTGCAGAAATAAGTGCATTTCTTACGATCTCTGTAGTAACCGGATTCTCTAAATAAACCTGTTGCTGAATGGTCATACTAAAACCTCCTGTTCGGCTGTTTCTTTAACAATTTCAATATTCTGATATTCATCGATGTGAATGTAGTGTTTTGGCGGAATAACCAGTGTTGAATTTTTATCTTCGACTATAGCAGGTCCATTGAAATAGTTTCCGTTTACAAGTGAATCTGTAGAATAAACCTTTGTTTCCGCTTCCAGGTTATTCCATACAACATTTCTAGTAGATTTAGGTGTGGCTTGCTGTTCAGTTTGCTCCTGAGATTTTACATACTCAATTTTCTCCAAATCTCCAAAGGCGGTGACTCTAAGGTTTACAATTTCTATTTCCCCTTTTGGATTATTGTGGCCATAAATATCTAAGTGCGCTTTATGGAAATCCTGTTCTATTTGCTCAAAATTATTGATGTCATTTAATATGTTAATCGTGTACTCTTGCCCTGTGTACCGAACATCGATACTATTTTGGAAACGAATTTGACCCGTTTCAATATTCTGCTGATTTAATACTGTAATACTTTCCTGTTTCATTTCTTTATATTTTGATTCTATTTCTGGCATTTCAACCTGACCTTTGGTAGCCACATAGTTCCGAACGGTATCAAATCGGATGTCTGTCTGAAGCATCCCCCATGCTGAAAAGGTGCCAGAAACACTTGGAACAAAAACCTTTTCCATATCAAGTAAATCAGCAATCAAAACGGCGTGCATTGGTCCCGCTCCCCCAAAGGCCACTAGAGTAAATTCTCGGGGATCAATACCGCGCTTAACTGTCAGTGTACGAATAGCATCAGCCATTTTTGCATTTGCAATATCACAAATTCCTTCCGCAGTCTCCTTAACGGATAAACCGATCTGGTCTGCAACCGTTGTAATCGCTTCAATAGCTGCCTGTTTGTCTAACTTAATATCTCCACCTAAGAAATTATTCTCATCAATTCGTCCAAGTACTAGATTTGCATCAGTAACCGTTGGCTGTTTACCACCTTTTCCGTAACAAGCTGGCCCTGGAGTTGAACCTGCACTTTTCGGCCCTACCCTTAAACCGCCCGCTTCAATCCATGCAATTGAACCTCCACCAGCGCCAATTGTATGTATATTGACCATTGGTGAAAGAATAGGGAAACCTTCCATGTTTATCTCTGCAATTACATCTGGCTCTCCATTGATGATCATACTGACATCGAAGCTTGTTCCGCCCATGTCTACACAAATTAAATTTTTATCACCAGTCAGCTTTGTTAAATTCATACCTCCAATGGTACCACCAACTGGGCCAGACATAAGAGTCTGCAGAGGTAATTTTTTTGCAATTTTTGATGTCATTACACCGCCATTAGACTGCATGATATAAATATCCTTTTTAAAACCTCTTTTTTCTACTTCTTGCTCTAAAATTTTCAAATACTTTTTTACAATAGGTGCGATGTATGCATTAATAATTGTTGTACTCACTCGCTCATATTCACGCCATTCTCTAGCTATATCACTTGATAGTGAGACTGGAATATCCAACTCCTTCTCAATGGCTCTGCGAATATGACCCTCATGGTCCGGGTTTCGATAGGCATGCATTAAACATACCGCAACAGCATCATATTCTTTCTCTTTTAATTCCTCAATTATTTGAAGGAGATTTTCCTCATCCATTGGTTTTACTACAGAACCATCAAATGTAACTCTTTCGTTTATTTCGTAAATATGCTCTCGCTCTACTAGAGTTGCGGGTTTATTGAAATGAATATTGTACATTTCCGTGCGGTTAGCTCTGCCTATCTCGTAAACATCTCTAAAACCTTTTGTTACGATAAGAGCTACATTTGCTCCCTTTCTTTCTAGGAAAGCATTTAAACCAGATGTTGTTCCATGAACAAAATATTCAATTTCACTAAGATCATCAACATAATGCTCAATACACTCTAAAACCCCTTCTGCTAAATTATGAGGAGTGGTAAGCGCTTTTTTAGTATGATAAACATTTTCCATTCGGTCGAAAATAACTAAGTCAGTAAAGGTCCCTCCAATATCTACACCAAGCCGATAACGTGACATATATGTTTCCTCCCTTTCTATCATATTCTGAACTTTTGTAAGACAGCGACATCGAAACATAATTAAGTAATGATACAGTGATATCGGGATTAGAAACATTCCCCCTTTCAAAGGACTTATCGTTTTATGAAAATGAATGGAACATTATTTAAAAAATAACTGGAGTTACCACAGATAATATAACTGTTTCTTGATCTAGAGGGTTTTCCCACATATGGAGTTGTGTTGATGGAAAATGAATAGCTTCTCCTTCCCGCAAATAGTAATCGTTTTGATCAACACGTATAAGAACTGCACCTTTAAGAACAAAGTAAAATTCCTCTCCAGGGTGTCTAACGAATTCTTTATCCTTTTGCTGCGGCATCATTGTTATTATTAATGGCTCAATTTTTCTATCAGTAAAATTGCTGCTCAGCCTTACGTAGGTAGATTCAGAGGTTTCGATCTTAAAAGGTTTTTGGTCCTCTTTCCGAACTGCGTAATTAACATTTTCCGGCTCTTCGAAAAAGTGAATCATTTTCACTCCAAAGGCTTCAGCAATTCTTTTTAAAGAAGTAATAGCTAAGGTGGATGCTCCTCTTTCGATTTGAGATAAGAAGCTTACAGATAAATCTGTCTTTTCACTTAGTTCTTTCAAGGTCATTCCACTCTCAAATCGCAGTTGTTTTATCTTTTTATAAATTTCCTCCATAAGTAAAATCCTTTCTTTATATTAAAAATAATTACAGTATTTCCATAACTAATTATGATATTACCATAAAAGAGAGTGAATTAAAACAATATTTTGAAAATTTTATCTATAGATGTCTCATCATTTTTGTTGAGCAGATTCTGTAAGCCGAGAACGTAAAAAAAGAAAGGCAGATCATCCGTCTTTCTTCACTTATTATGCATCTCCATCCAATTCTTAACCAACCGCTTTGGTGCCGTACATAAATAGGCTTCTTGAATTAGAACGATTAATTCATCCCAGTCTTCCCCATCTGGATTTAGGATCGATACCCAGCCGTGTTGCCCTATATATAGGGGTTTGAAAAAATGCTCTTTCTTCAGTAATAAACCCTGTGTTTCCCGGTCTGACTTGAGCGACAGGCTGAACCCTTTGTCACTCTCACCTGATATCACGATTAATTTTCCATTGATCTTAAAAGTATTGTGACCGAATTCGTCGATGTATTCAACAGCTTCGGGAAGTGCAAGACAGATTTTGCACAGATTTGCACGAATGCTTTCCGTGTCTTGTGTTTTCATATTTTGATTCACCTATTAAAAATTTAAAGAAAGTACAGTAAAGCTTTCCAAGACTTGGGGACAAGCACTCATTTTATTATCCTTACATTTGTGTTTTATTATTGGCCAAGACACTTGCAATGTAGAAAGCATAAAAGCACCCGCATGGGTGCTTTTTAAATTATTTTGTTCTTTGAATTACAGAATCCATAGAATGTCTTTTAAACGAATCAGAAACTTCTTCCTGACTGAATTTTTGTTGAGCATACACAGTGCTTTTACTGGTCGCAACCGTGTTTTCATGATACTGCTCCGTTAGTCGAATAAAAGAGGCAAAAGAGCCGCCGATCCAAATACGAATCAACAGCTCTTTCGCTTATTCATTCAAGTAAGCCCAAGCATATTGCGCATAAAGTTCCGCTCCTGTTGCAAGAGCGTCTTCGTCGATGTTAAATTTGCCATGGTGATGGGCCCATTCCGTGTCTTTTTGTGGATTGCCGCTGCCTACTAGTGCAAAGCTGCCAGGCGCTTTGTCCAAGAAAAAGCTGAAATCCTCACCGCCCATTGTTGGTTTTTCATTGTAAAGGACCTCTTCTCCGAATGCTTCGGAAGCGACTTTTTGAACCAGTTTTGAACTGTATTCATCGTTAATCACCGCTTGTGTTCCCCGGATGTATTCCACTTTTGCTGTTGCGCCGTATATAGCAGCAACTTGATCGGCATAATGCTGAAGCTGCTTTTCGATATGATCCCTTGTTTCAGGATTAAAACAGCGAACAGTTCCCTCAATGACAGCATTTTCAGCTATGACGTTGAACCGTGTGCCAACCGTCATTTTTCCAACAGTGAGTACGGCAGGATGCTGAGCATCAATGGTTCTTGAAACAACGTTTTGCACATTCATGACAAAGGAAGAGGCGACAATGGCCGTATCAATACAATCATGCGGCATGGCACCGTGGCCGCCTTTCCCTTTAAACGCAACCTTAAAAAGATCAGCAGAAGCAAAGGATGGTCCTGGCATGCAGGACACTTTATGTGTCGGCATTTGGGACCAGATATGGATGCCAAAGACATTGTCCACGCCTTCCATCGCTCCCTGTTCCACCATCATCTTTGCGCCTTCCGCTACTTCTTCGGCTGGCTGGAACAGCAAGCGGACATTCCCCGGTAATTCTTCTTTTATTTCATTTAATGCTTTGGCTGCAATCAACAGCATGGCGGTATGGGCATCGTGTCCGCATGCGTGCATTTTTCCATTTTCCATGGACGCATAGGGCAGGTCTTGGTTCAATTCCTCAACCTGGAGTGCATCCATGTCTCCTCTTAAAGCCACTGTTTTTCCTGGCTTCCCGCCCGTAATATCTGCAATGACGCCAGTTGGTTCCGTTCTTCTGCAGGGTATACCTAAACCTTCAAGATACTCACAAATAAATTGAGTGGTTTTTACTTCTTCCCACGATACTTCCGGCTCACGATGTAACTTCCTGCGTAATTCAGTCAGTTCATCACTGTATGCATGAATCGCTACTTTCAATTGGTTATGAATCATGACTTATTCCGCCTCCGTTAGCTCTATTGCTGCCTCAAACAAGATCTTTACAGCTTCGGCGATATGCAGGGAATCAGACCACTCTTCCGGACAATGGCTCAGACCATTTTTGCTTGGAATAAACAGCATCCCTACATCTGTGAAATCAGCAAAAACCATTGCATCGTGGCCTGCACCGCTATTAATGGAACAGGAAGGGAAACCCAGTTCACTGCTTTTTTCCTTCAATAGTCTTACAATCTCTTTATCCATTGCTTTCGGCTGAACATATAAAGGCTGTTCAACGATAATATCAATTCCACTCTCACGATAGGAATCTGCTAATTCTTTTACTTTTTGAATCACATTCTGGACATGTTCTTCCTTGCCTGACCGAATGTCTACAGAAAATACCGTTTGATCCGGAATTACATTGGATCCATTCGGGTAAACCTGTAATTGCCCGGTTGTAATAACTGTTCCGTCCCCAACGGCTGCAGCCAGCTCTGGAAATTGGGCAATCATCTTGGCAGCCACAACCAGCGCATCCGCCCTCTTGTCCATTGGAGTGGTCCCTGCGTGGCCAGCATGTCCTTTTACTGTTACATCTAACTGCGTTAAACCGACAATCGCTTCGACTACCCCGATCGTAATACCTTTCTCTTCTAAGATAGGACCTTGCTCAATGTGCAATTCCAGGTAAGCCTTTACCGTCTTGGGATCTCTTTTTTTCGGCAGAGATGGATCAAGCCCAATTTTCTCCATGGCTTCCACTGTAGTAATGCCATCTTTGTCTTTTAATGTTTTGAAGTCTTCCTCACCAAGCAACCCGACCATTCCGCGTGACCCCATTAAGCCCCCGCCAAATCTGGAGCCTTCTTCTTCTACAAGAGCAATAACCTCCAGTGGGTATTTCGGTGTTAATCCATTCTCCACAAAGAGGGCCGCTACTTCAAGTCCTGCTACTACTCCTGCAGGACCATCATAGGATCCCCCATTTGGGACAGAGTCAAAGTGAGAGCCTATGAGAACACTTGGCGCACCTTTTTGGGATCCTTCAAGTCTTCCAAAAATATTGCCTAATCCATCCTCCCGAACGGTCAAGCCCACTTCCTTCATTTTTGCTTTAATATACTGCCGTGCAAGCAGATCCTCCTGACTATAAGTTAGCCGGGTTGTCCCTTTACCTGGAGTTGCCGTATAGGTGCCTAAGGTGTCAATATGGCTTTCTATTCGAGCCTGTACTTTTTCGAAATTCACGTTTTTCCCTGTTTGAACTTCATTCATTCTATCCATTCCTTTCTTACAAGAGTCCGACAAAAATCCCTGCCAATACCACCGACACAATGGTTACCGTGATGAACCCGCCGACAAGCATAGGCGGCAGCATATGGCTAGTCAGCATCTCTCTTTCTTTTTCATCTTCTGTTAAGGATTTTATCACTTCATTCGTAATAATGTAGTCAGCTGGGAATCCATATAAAGCCGTTAATGAAACAGCAAACGCCATTTCTTTACTCGTTTTCAAAATTTTCCCTGCAATGAATGAGAAGATGTACATCCCGATTACACCTAATACAATGGTACCTGCAAGCGGAAAAATAATTTCCATCATCATGCTTGGCGTAGCCTGCTTTAAGCCGTCAAAGATAAAGAGCATCAGCGCCATGATGGCAAAACCGAAACCATTTGCTTTTTGTAAAGCCTGCTTTTCAAGAAAGCCTATACTTGTGGCAATTACCCCAAACAATAGGCAGAGAACAAATGGACTAACACTGACAATTGGTGCTAAAAGAGTCGATGTCAGGTAAGCAAGGTACGATACTAATGATAGCCTAAAAAACTTGAAGAAATCTGTATTATATTTCTCTGGCATCTTTTTAAAGAGCTTTAGCTCACTATTTGCAGCTGCTGATGCAGCGGCTACCTCAGCTGCTGCTTCTTCCTGTTCTTTAAAAATAAGCTGACCGCTGCGGTATTGGCTCAATAGGCGCTTTCCTTCTTTTTTCAAAGCCAGCGATGTGAGCGGATAGCCTGCAAATCCCTGCATAACATAAATGACGATTGCAAAGACAGATAAGGAAGCAAGACCCGCTTCTTTCGCTCCTTCAGACATAATCAAGGCAGATACAACACCGCCAACTAATGGAGGAATTGCCACGACCACCGTCTTAAATCCAAAAATAAAGGATCCGATTCCCAATAATATTGCGATAATTCCTAAAATCCCTGACAAAGCAATGACAATGGTCTTCCACTGGTTTTTTAATTCCTTAATTGATAACAACGTTCCCATATTAGTAATTAATAAGTACATCATCATCACAGCCACAACTGACGGTATCCCTGCTACGGCTACAATATCCTGCGGAAAAAATGTCCAGTACCCTGCGAGGAATAGAGCTGCACAGATGAAAATGGACGGCACCCACGCCTTTGTCCGAACGGCAACCAAATCTCCTATAAATAGAATAAGCATAAGAATAACTAAAGCCAACATCTGTGACATACTACCCCATCCCTTCTTAGATGAATAAAAATTCATTCGATTTACTAATGAATTATATGTTATAAGAATAATAATATAATTATACTTTTCAGTCAATTAAAATTATTAACAATTTTCAAGTAAGCGTTTACACTTTGTTTTATAACCTTTATTTTCCAGTTCCGATAAATATGATAAAACTAATATATTATTTTAAAATATTTTTAAGACGAAAAAGAGGATGTCTCTAAAGAATGGACACCTTCAATTATTTATACAAAGCAATCTTTCATAAACTTTATATTATATTATAGAGATCATCTTGGAACTGGCTTCTATAATCAAATATTCAGATGCAAGACTATCTTCTATAGTAATCTAACAATGCTTAGAATATATAATCCGTTGAGTTATTCTTAACACCTTTACATGGACAATCATTAAAAGAGTTTTAATGTTGCTTTGAAATAAAGTATGCTCAAAAACACATTACAAACCGGTATTTTAAATGCACAGTGGTTTTCAGCAGAAAACTGAACGCAACACCCGTGTCTTATTTAAAAACCCCTTGCTGCTTTTCATTAAGAATCTTTGTTTCATTACGTGTAATCGATATTTTTAAAAAAGGAGCCATCATTTCGCCGAAGGCGTCAACTACTGCGGGATGGCCATTCATATCCTGCAATGGCCGAAATGGGCAGGTACAGCGATGAAAAGTTGCTTGTTGAAATTTATATTTGGGATTTTCCCCGTAGACATTGTGCCTGTTTTTTTTAAAGCAGTTAAAATCCTTTTCCAAGGAACAAAAAAAGACCTAAAATGGGAAGGATTTGCACACATAGGTACATTCTGTCCTTAACTCATTTTAGGTCTTGCCTGCCAGGCAGTCACAATCCGCATAATTTGATTTTTTATGATTATTCTAGACTATTTGATCCTATCTATTAAGATAAGATTTTATCTTTTTATGGCCACAGGTACATTTACATCATCAATATTAATATGTCCCCATCCGCCAGTTTCAAAGTCGACAACCTTAATGTATAACTCTTCACCAATATAATCCGAAACATCCCAGTAAACCCTTCGATAGGCTTCCCAGTTTCCGCCTGTTTCCTTTATTAACTCTTTGCCGTCTGAAACTCTTACTAATGCAATATAAAGCCTATCGATATTAGCTCCACCACCGATAAGGAAATCAACTTTTCCGTTTCCGCCTAACACAAAGTTCTCAGATTTTAAGACTCCTGTCAGTGAATCCCCGCCTTTTTCGCCATTAAACCCCCATAAATGGTATCGTTCAGGGTCCATTCGGTCTGAAGCTTGGTTAAAAGGGCCGCCCCATCCCCAATCGTCCTTCTTGGTTACGTGTTCATTACTAAATGCATTTCCTTCTACAACATTCCATCCTGTTAAATCCCCTGTTTGGAAATCATGGTTAGGTAATTCCGTACTTTCGGGTACAGGATTTCCGCCATCATTCGAATCTGGCCAATAGGCTGGAACCGCTTCTCCGTATGCCGAACCAAGTTCCCATACCTTCATCGATACCACTTTAGCCTTTCCGCCACTACTCCATAACTCAAGGCCCAGTGCATCGGAAAGTGTTGGATATACACGGGATGTGATGCTTTTTTCACCATTTGCATAGGCTTCAATCATCGACCGATCCAGATAAAGATGAAGCTTGAGATTCTGTTTTCCTATCTTAAGCTCTCCGCCCTGTACACCTTTTTGAATATCCGGATCAAGACTTGACTTGTTTCTATCAATATTAAGTGCTTGGTTTTTAACATCATAGAATAGTAACGTTTCTTCCTTTCCATCGGATGACTTTCTAAGCTTTAGGCCCACTTGTTTAGCAGAGGCTGGTTTGATTTCCAATTGAATTTCCAACTGATCGCCTTTAACGTTCTTTAATAATGGATTGGCTTTATCCGTTTTCATATTCTTAATCGAAACAAGTTCCTTCTTCCTTAAGGATTTTAATTCAGATATAGGTTTAATTCCTAATCCGCCTTCTGAGTTTAATGAAAGCTCAAGCGGCAGCCCTGCATTATGAGCCCAGCCAGCATCATAATGCTGTTGCTCCGTCCGGCGGTCCTGGGCAATACTAAAGAGAATAGAGCGTCCTTTTCCATCAACCATCCCGCTTGGTCCTGTAAAGTGTTCCCCGTAATCAAATTGTTTTGGGTCCGTATGGTCAGGAACGAACTCTAGTTTTTCTTTATCCCATGTTCCAATCCAATACCATACATATTTCACATTATGCGGACTATATCCATCGAACCATGGATTAATAAAGAAGGCATATTTTTCAACACCCTTTGCATCCTTACCTAATGGCAGAAAGACTGGCAGCTCCCAAACTTGGCCTGTTTTCGGAAATTGTTCATAATTGCCAACCAGCAGCGGCTTTTTGTATTCCCAATTTTTCAGGTCTTTAGAGGTATAGAGAAGTGCAGTTCCCCCTGCTCCTTTAATACCTGATCCAACGAGCTGGTACCATGTATCTCCATCTTTCCAAACATATGGATCACGGAATTGGCCGTACCATACCTCGCCTTCTTCTGCCGGCAGATTGGGTTCTTGTACAGTAACTGGCTTGTCATACATCAGCCATTCTTTCAATTCCGGGTCTTGAGGATCCTTACTAGTCGCAAGACCTGTCATTTGATTTGGATACTTCTTATCATCCCCAGCTGTAAAAAGTAATACTGGATTTCCTTCAGCATCAACCGTTGATCCCCCAGACCAAACACCATCCGGCGCAATGGAATTTCCATCAGGTGACAGTGCTATTGGAGCATCCTCCCAATGGACCATATCATCACTTACAGCATGCCCCCAATGAATTTGATGCCAATATGGGCCTTGAGGATTATTCTGATAGAATAGATGATATTTCCCATTATAGTAAAACGGCGCATGAGGCTCGTTCATCCAATGCTCTGGTGCAATAAAGTGATATTGCGGGCGGTACCTGTCCCCGGCATACCTGCTCCGATCTGGTGCTAAATCAGGTATTGGAAGTTGATGACTCTCAAAATTACGTAAATAGGAGTCATAATTTTCTTTAATTTTTTCTCCTGGCAAAGGATGGTTATACACCTTTAATTCGTCAATCATACCGTTAAACATATTGGCCGTGAAAGCTCCGTTTATTCTGGCAGCACTATTATGTTTTCCGATTAATAAGTCATTTGATGATGGGGTGATCGCCCCTTTTGGTGTGACCGTCTTCCCGACCAGTTCGCCATTTAAATAGAGCTTCATTTTTTGCTCTTCCTTATCAAATGTGGCAACAATATACGACCATTTATTTCTTTCAAGGGGTTTGTCTTCGGCGCCCCAGACCTCCTTCCATTCACCGTTTATACTTGCTTGGAATGACCACTTCCCGTGTCGTCCCATGCCAAGAATATAGCCTTCACTTGCGGATTTATTGTGTTGATTTACGATAGCAGACAATTGGCCAAGATCGCCCCATTCATAAGATCTTGGAGCAACCCATGCTTCTATCGTAAGGGCATCTGTTGGCTTAATGACCTGATCAGATGGCCTAGTAATCCATGTAGAATATCCATCGAACAGTAAAGCCTTGTTTTGAATCCCATCCCTCCATAAAGGATCGGTCGATGGCTTGTATTGAGCATTCGTAAACACATAAGAAATAGGGTCTTCCATGCCTCTTACCAGGTCTTTTGTTTTTGTTCCACTGCCCTCATCCAATGACCAGCTTGCTATTAAACCTGTATTTTTCACATGGAAATCATCCACGTTAATATGACCCCATTGGCCAGTTGTACGATCAACCACTTTAATATAGACTTCTTCCCCCAAGTAACTCGCTGCATCCCACTTGACCCGGGTGTATGCTTCACTATCATTCCAATTGGTATTCGTTGCTTTCATTAGTTCTTTATCATCTGAAGCTCTAACTAAGGCGACATATAAGTTATTAATATCATTTCCACCGCCAATAAGGAAATTGATTTCACCAGTTCCCGAAAGTTTGAAGTTAGTGGATTTAAGTACGCCCGTTTGCCCATCTCCTCCATCCTTTGTACCCCACAAGTGATAGTTGTTCACATGGTTAAACGGTCCGCCCCAGCCCCAATCTTTATCAGCTGTGACATCTTGATTAGAGAAAGCATCTCCTTCAACAATGGTCCACCCTGTTAAATCACCAGTCTCAAAATCTGGATTTTGAATCGTACCGGTTATTATTGGGTCATTATTTAAAACATGAAAATCATCCACATTAATGTGCCCAAATCCTCCAGAATGATAGTCTGCTATTTTTATAAACATTGATTCCCCGCGATATTCCGATGCATCCCAGCTGACTCTTCGATAGGCTTCAGTATTGGATCCAGTAGCTTTAAAAAGCTCTTTGCCATCAGACGCCCGGACTAAGGCAACATATAGCTTGTTTATATCCTGCCCCCCGCCAACAAGGAAATCAATCATTCCATTTCCCCCTAGCTTGAATACTGAAGATTTCATGACACCTGTACGAAAATCAGAGTTTGCCTCATTCGCTGCCCCGGCAAATCCCCAAACATGGTAGGCTCCTTGTTGCTGAAAAGGGCCACCCCAGAAGCTTGTAACATTAGATACTGGATTATCAAATGCTGACCCCACTTCGGTCCATCCTGTTAAATCGCCAGTCTCAAAATCTGGATTTTCTATTTCATATGGCAGACTGTCTCCATCAACGTCAATCTGGTCAATTTTTGAAACAAAAGAGGCGTTTTTCAAATCGTATACCGTTAATGATTTTAGGGAAACTTCCCCACCAGTTGTGTAAAGTTCAAGAGATTGATTTTTAGGATCAGGGAAAAATTGATCCGTCATCACCACATGGCCGTCATTGCCAAATACTTCAACAGATGCCCGGTCAACAATTAAATGGATTTTAACGGTTTGATCAATAGCTGTTAACGGCGCTTCATGTTTGGCAGCAAAATCACCGTTGAAACTGGAATCACCTGCATCAGTTCGGTCAACAAACAATTTATTATTGCCTATATCATAACCAACCTTTGTTTCCCCGCTTGCCCCTTTTCGAATGTTAAAACCAAACTCGGTTACCGTCGTTGAATTCCAATCAAATTCAGCGATAATTTCATAGGCATCTCCAGTCATATTCGATAATACATTTTCTCCAGGAGTGATCACTTTATTTTCCATAACTTCCGGAGTCCCCCTAAGACTTGCCAGGTCCATTACAGGTTTTTGTTTAAGGCGAATCCCTTCGCCCTCAACCGTTGATAAGGTAAGTTCACGCGGAATCGACATCGTTCCTCTGAATGAGGATGTTGGAATGTCCTGCCCATATTTCCAGTTATTCATCCATCCAAGCCATAAACGGCGTCCATCAGGAACATCATTCCATGAAACAGCCGCATAAAAATCAGCGCCATAATCGGCCCAGAGAACTTTACTCGGATCATTGGCATTGGTGAAAGTCTTCCCATCAAAATCACCAATAAAATACTGCATCCCTGAACCGCCGGCTGGGGCCCCTTCACTGATACTGACAGCCAATACCCACTTTTTCTTTGTTGGATCTCCATCAACCGGAAGGGCAAATAAATCCGGACATTCCCATGTTCCCGCATGGGAGCCGTCATGGTTTCCAAATTCACTTACTTTCGTCCAGGCTTTTAAATCTGGGGAGTTATAAAAATAAATGCGGTCACCGGCTGAAATAACCATGATCCACGTCTTTGTTTCCTCATGCCAAAACACCTTCGGGTCCCGGAAAACATCAACCCCATCTGACATCGGGATAACCGGATTCCCTTCATACTTTGTCCAAGTACGGCCATTATCGTTACTATACGCTAAACTTTGAACTTGATGACCGTCTTTTTCTTGCGTAAAAACTGCAACCATCGGCGGTTTCGAATCCTTTCCAAACCCGGTCGTATTGTTCCAATCAATAACGGTACTTCCAGACCAGATAAAGCCTAATTCATCCGGATAGAGAGCAATCGGCAAGTGTTCCCAATTGACCAAGTCTTTACTTACCGCATGTCCCCAATACATCGGCCCCCACTTTGGTTCAATGGGATTATGCTGATAAAACAGATGATACTCCCCATCGTAATAAACCATACCGTTGGGATCATTCATCCAGTTTTTTTCCGGAGAAAAGTGAAATTTCGATCGAAAAGGTTCATTTTCACTAACATCAGATAAAATGGATGTCTCACCCGTTTCAGCTATACTAGAAACTGCAGGCATAAACATCGAAATCATTAAGGAAAAAATGACAACAATCGATAATCCTCGATTTTTTACCTTTTGCTTCAACCCTGTTCACCCTCCAACATTTAATTGTCTCATTCTTCAGAGAATGTGCGTACAAATAAACTGATAAGAGTTGAGGCTAATAATGATAGATTCAACGCCTCAATTCGTTCCTTTCATATTTAAGCAGCTGGTTAAACCACATTTGACATAAGTAATAAATCGCATAGGCTGTGAAACTTCCAATGAATAAAATGGTAACTGGATAAAAATAGAACAGAGCTGTCTCTGCTCCAACAATGATCAATAATAGAACAGTTAAGACCGGGTTCATAAGTGAAAAAAGAAAGGCATTTCGAATCACGTTCTTCCAGCTTAGTTCGAAATGGACCATAATCGGAAAAAGATAAATAGAGATTGAACTAAACAACAAAAAGCCAACGACTAAGATGATATACAGAATAAGCTGACGAACCGAACTGCTTGGATCGATAATCCGATAATCAAAATATAAGAAAAGTGCCAGTACCGACCACATAATAGAGATAAGGAAGCTTTGTTTAAAATTCTCCTTAAACATTTTCAAAAAGCTCTTTAAAATACCGTCCGTTTCCTTTTGCAAGATTCGGTAACGGACGACACCAAACATGGCTGCTGTTGCAGGAAAAAAGGTAACCAGGGGGAGCATGGTCATTACCCATAGCAAATTTAACAGAACTAAATCTACGATCGCATTTAATGCAGAATATAATCTATTGTTTAAACTGTTCATCCTGTCATTCCCCCTGTCACCTTTTCACTACCTTATCTCCACACAGATTTTAACGTGTAGAGCTCTAACGATTTCAATTTAACCTTTCCATTTTTCGCATAAAGCTCGATTTGCTTACTATCTTGATTTGGGAAGATTAAGTCTGTAATTACCGACACACCATCGTTCCCAAACAACTCTACAGACGACTGATCCACTAAAACATGTAAGGTGATCTTATGATTCTCTGGCAGCAGAATGGTCTCATGTTTCCCGGCGAAGTCCTCATGGAAAACCGCCTCTCCCGAATGGGTTCGATCTACAAATAAGGTTTGGTTTACCGGGTTATATCCAATAATCGTTTCTTCATTGGTACCCTTGCAAAGCTTGAATCCAAATTCTTCGGCCGATCCAATTTCAAACTTGGCAATGATTTCGAATGTATTGCTTTTTATATTTGCCAAAAGATTTTGCTCCGGTACTACTGCTTCGTTTTCTAGCACTGCCTTATCATGACGAAGACTCTGTAATTCACGAATCGGCTTTTGTACGAGCCTAATCCCTTCCTCTGTTTTTTTTAACTCTAGTACTCTAGGAATCGTCATCGCACTTCGCCATTCTTTTGTAGGGATAACCTTGGCATAACGCCAATTACTCATCCAGCCAATATAGATCCTTCTTCCGTCTTCAGCCGGAATATCTGACCAGCTGACCCCCGCATAATTATCGCGGCCATGGTCAACCCACAGAGTCGCCTCCGGCTCGTGATAATTGAAAAATGTTTTCCCATCAAAGTCGCCAATAAAATATTGCGTTCTTGATCCTTCTTTATATTTTGGGTCATTGCCGATGCTGACAAATAACACCCATTTTTTCTGATTGGAATCACCATCAACAGGCAATTCAAACAAGTCGGGACACTCCCAAACCCCCTGATGGGAGCCATGTCCTGCTCCAAACTCACTGGCAAACTCCCATGAAATTAAATTTTGGGAACAATACACTCTAACCGTTTGGCCAGCGGCTAATACCATGATCCATTGATTGGTCTCACGATGCCAGAACACTTTTGGATCGCGAAAATCTGTAACACTTTCTTCTTGAAGAACAGGGTTTCCTTCATATTTTACCCATGTGCGTCCATTGTCTTTGCTATAGGCAAGACTCTGCCTTTGTCGTGGCCGATTTGAATCAGGGTATGTATCCGCATGGGTAAAAATCGCCACTAGCCCCGATTTCCCATCAAAGAAACCGCTAGTATCGTTCCAATCTACCACAGCGCTACCAGAAAAAATCGTCCCATGATCATCTGGAGCTAAAGCAATCGGGAGATGCTCCCAATGAACAAGATCCTTACTTACCGCATGTCCCCAATGCATCGGCCCCCATGTTGTTCCATTGGGATGATATTGATAGAATAAATGATATTCCCCATTATAAAACACCATCCCATTCGGGTCATTCATCCAGTTTCTTTCTGGAGTGAAGTGGAACTGGGGCCTGTATTTTTCGGTATAATACTGTTGTTTTTCCAAAATGTTATTCATTTACGTCTTCCTTTCTCAGGAGTTCTTTTTAAAAACCTTTCAACCTGATCGATTGTTGGAATACTTGGAATTCCACCTTTTCCTTCTGTCGTTAGTGCCCCTATCGCGTTAGCGAAAGTAACCATTTCTTCGAAGTCTGCTGCCGTTAAATGATCTAATGGTTTATTTATTTCAAGGAATTGATATAATACACCGCCAACAAAAGCATCTCCTGCTCCTGTTGTATCAACAACGTTTACTTTGTATCCTTCTTTTTGGCCAGATACGTGTTTGCTTCGATAAAAACAGCCTTCTGGGCCTAGAGTTACAAAGATAACAGCAGTGCCATATTGTTCCTGTAAAACTTCCGTTCCTTTTGCCACATCACGATAACCAGTTAAAAATTCCAGCTCTTCCTCTGATATTTTCACTATATCTGCATATTCAAATCCCTTTAAAATCTGCCGTTTCGCTTCATCATGTGACCGCCATAAAGGAATTCGCAAATTAGGATCATAGGAAACTGTCACCTTGTGCTTTTTTGCATATTCCAATGCAGTAAAAGTAGCAGCAGCTGCAGGTTCATTCGTTAATGATAAGGAACCGAAATGAAAGATTCGGGATTGTTGAATTGTCTCCTCATCAATTTCATCTTTCTCCAGCATGATATCAGCTCCTGGATTCCGGTAAAAACTAAAGGAACGATCCCCTTTTTCATCCAGATGAACAAAAGCCAGTGTGGTATTGACAGTTTCCGAGAATAAAAGATTGCTTGTATCTATCTTTTGGTCTTCTAGGACACACTTGAGCAGATGGCCAAATTGATCCCGGCCCACTTTTCCAATAAACGCCGTTTTCTTATTTAATCTGGAGAGTGCCGCAAGGACATTGGCTGGTGCCCCGCCAGGGTTGGTCTCAAATAATACATGCCCCTTTTCCGAATGACCGGAGGGGGTAAAATCAATTAATACTTCACCTAATGCCGTGACATCATACATGTACATCATCCCATTTTTTATTTTTTCAAAAAAAATCCAGACAACTAGGGAGGTCTGGCTTTATATCAGGATTATTGCTTGTTATAGCGGTCCAATCCTTTTTGGTAAACTTTCATTAATTTATCGAGTCCCATATCATTCAATTGCTTCACATACGCATCCCATTCTTTTTCAATACCGCCATCGATCAACCATTGCGCTTCTTTCTGTTTCACAAATGCTTTAATTTCAGGCTCAATCGTATTAATCACTTCCAGTTCTTCAGGACTAAAGAAGATGGATGGGTAATTTTCCTGTACCATATGCGGTCTGTAATGCTGATCAAGTATTTGCAATCTTTCCTTCGCTCTTGGCTCCATATCTACCACTTTTCCAAAGTGGTCTCTTAGAACGACAAACGGACCGCCTGGAGCAACCTTTTGACGCAATTCACCCATAGCCACGCCAGCAGGAAGTTTTTTATTGACTAACATACCATTGGCATCTTCCTCGTAAATTTCACCGATTGGTCCCCAGTTAATTTGCGCAGACATTTTTGGCTCATACAATTGGTCAACCCAGCGCATCGTAATCTCAGGATTTTTGTTGGCCGAAGTAATGACAAAAGCATCTCTTCCATATTCGGAGTAATTGGAACGTCCAATGACGATATTGCCATCTTTCCCTTTTAAAGGAGGCATAACGACGTAGTCTTTCGCTCGATCAGGACCAACTACTTCCGTATTTTCCCACCAAATGAATGAGCCTAGGGTTGGATCCTGGGTTTTCCCTTTAGCAAATAGCTGCTCCGTCTTTTGAGTTACAACCTCAGGGTCAATTAAACCTTCTTTCACCCATCCGTTATAATACTTAATCGCTTCTTTAAATTCTGGCTGAACCGCTGCATAGATCACTTTTCCATCTCTGACCACGCGGTGATCCGCTTCAAATGGTGCATCCGGCAGGCCAAATAATCCGATTAAATCCCCTTCATTCCCGCACCAGCCGTTATACCAGAAAGTCAGGCCAATTTCATCTTGCTTTCCATTTCCATTTGGATCTTTTTCCTTAAATGCTTTTAGCACATCATGGTATTCTTCTAAGTTCGTTGGCATTTCAAGGCCTAGTTTTTCTAACCATGTTTTATTAATGAACATAATGTTAGGCATTCCGATAAGGTCCATTTCTTCCGCACGCGGCAAGGAATAAATATGACCATCAGGTGCGGTTACCACTTTTTTTAAATCGGGTCTTTGTTCGAACAGCTTCTTTAAATTAGGAGCATATTTATCAATTAACTCCTCTAAAGGTATAATGGTTCCGTTTTGGCCATATTGAACAAGGTCATGATCACTAAATCCAGAGGCATAAAACGCATCTGGCAGATCACCGCTTGCCAGCATTAAATTTTTCTTTTCTTGATATCCATCGCCAGGGATATTATTCCATTTTATTTTTACGTTCGTTGCTTCTTGAAGTCGGTCAAAAATGACCATTTCTGAATAGTCAGGTGCTAAAGGTGCCTTTGGTGAAACAATGTGTAACGTAACTTCTTTGTCGACAATCGGTAAGCCTGTTTCATTAAAGACAGCCTTTTCTGCTGGATCTGTCTTAGCGGAGTCGTTGTTAGAGCATCCTGTCAATGCTAATGAAGCACTTAACCCTAATACCAATGCCATGGAAACTTCCTTTTTGTTACTCTTCATTCTTTTCTTCATCGATTTAAGCATTGATTTTCCTCCTCGTTTAATAAAAAGTCTTCTATTAACCTTTAATTCCGCCAATCATAACACCTTTCACAAAATACTTTTGGACAAATGGATATACGATTAAAAGCGGAATAGAAGCTACAATAATCACACCGTATTTAATTAACTCTGAGACTCGTTGCTTCGCTGCCAATGAATCCAAGTCACTGATCATCATCGTGGATGCTTCATTTTGAATTAAGATGTTTCGTAATATTAATTGAAGCGGATATAAATTTTCATTATTTAAGTAGATTAATGCATCAAAGTAAGAATTCCAGTGTCCAACTGCATAGAATAACACCATTACTGCGACAATTGGTTTGGATAGCGGCAGGACAATCTTCCAGAAAAACTTGGCATCGGAACAGCCGTCCATTTTGGCTGCTTCTAGCAGCTCGTTAGGAATGGAAGTCTCGAAAAAGGTTTTCGCTACAATCACATTCCATACGGCTACAGCCTTCGGCAAGATTAAGGCCCACATTGTATTAAGTAAACCTAAATTTTTTACTACTAAATAAGTAGGGATTAAACCGCCTGAGAAAAACATCGTCATTAGAAACAAGAACATGATCACATTTCTTCCATATAAATCTTTTCTGGATAAGGCATAGGCTGCCATTAGGGTAAAAGAAACATTTACGATTGTTCCAACAACTGTATAGACGATAGAGTTCTTATAACCCAGCCATATCTTGCTATCCTGAAAGATCCGTTCATATCCTTCGAAGGTAAGTTCTTTTGGCAGCAGCCATACCTTACCATCGTAAATCATATTGGGATCACTAAAGGAAGCAATCACGATAAAGTACAAAGGATAAACTACCAATATTAAGATGATTGCAACCAGGAAGACATTAATAATATCAAACACCTTATCTTCCTTGGACCTTCTTGTAATCTTCTTATTTTTCAAAGCTAGTAAACCCATTTTTCCTGCACCTCCCTTACCATAAGCCTGTACCGGATAATTTCTTCGCGAACTTATTGACTGCGATTAATAAAATTAAGTTAATCACTGAATTAAACAATCCAACTGCGGCTGCAAAACTATATTGCGCCTGCTGTAAACCCATCTTATAAACATAGGTTGGGATAATCTCTGCTGCCGGCTGGTTCATCGGTGTTTGTAAAAGATAGGCTTTTTCAAATCCAATATTCATAATGTTGCCAACTGATAAAATTAATAGAATAACAGCCGTAGGCATAATGGCTGGAATATCTACATGAAAGATCCGCTGCCACTTATTAGCCCCATCCATAACCGCAGCTTCATGCAGTTCCGGACTGACTCCTGCTAAAGCTGCCAGATAAATAATGGCAGCCCATCCTGTTTCTTGCCAAACACCTGAAGCGATATACAATGGTTTAAACCATTCCGGTTTTGCCATAAATGAAATCGGATCGCCGCCGAAGATCAGGATTAAGTTATTAATAAGTCCATTGTTTGAAAAGAAAACATAGATCATACCTGCTAAAACAACCACTGAGATAAAATGCGGTGCATAAACTACTGTCTGAACGAAACGTTTGTATTTTTCACTCCTAATTTGATTCAACATCAGAGCAAGAAAAATCGGAAGCGGAAAACCAACGATTAATTGAGTAACGCTGAGACCAAGCGTGTTTTTTATAAGGGTCCAAAATTGATAGGAATCAAAGAATCGCTCAAAATGCTTAAATCCGACCCAAGGACTTCCCATAATCCCTTTTGTTGCCACAAAATCTTTAAAAGCAATTAATACTCCATACATCGGGACATAATGGAATACAATAAAATAAATTAATGCCGGTAAAAGAAATAAATAGAGCTGGTAATTACTCAAGATTTTTTTAAACTTTATTCTTTTTTTACTTTGGATAGGTGAATCAATCACATGATTTGCCTTCCTTGCCAATTCCATCCCCTTACCCCGCTTTCATGTATTTTTTTGTTAAATTATAACTAAGATTTAATAAATCCCTTACTCTTGCATTCTGTTGAAACGTTTCCAATATGATTCTAAAAAAATATAAAAAGCTTATATGTTCTCATTCTTTACTTAAAAAGGGCTCGATAAATCCCCTGGTCCAACACATTAATTGAAACGTTTCCAATTAAAAAATAACGTTAGACCGGAAACGTTTCCAACCTAGGGTAAAAAATTCTAATTGTTAAGTCGTTTCTCCTTCTCTGAACATGACAGGGATTCGATAAATCTCTTGCTCCAGTGTTTGTCCTTCAATCTTTCTTAAGAGAAGTTTCACAGACATTCTGGCCATTTCTTCAACAGGCTGTCGGATCGTTGATAGAATCGGGTGAAACAGCTTATTATCTTGAATTCCATCATAACCGATTACTTTTACATCCTCAGGAGTTCGTATTCCGTATTGTTTAGCTTTATCAATATATTTGGCGGCTAATAGATCAGTATTAGCAAATACCCCGGAAATATGGCGTAGTTCTTTTATTTTAAAGAAATTTTCGAAATATTCATCGTCATTATAAACAGTATCATTCTCCTCATAAATGATATATTCAATCCCTTGGGCCTTTGCTTCATCGATAAATCCTTTTTTCCGAAGTTCGACCTCACTGTATGCAGAACTAGTGATTCCAAGATACGCTACTTTTTTTGCTCCTGCCTTTACTAGTTCTTTTAAGGCAATGCGGCCGCCAGTATAGTTATCTGAAGTCACACATGTGATTTTTTTTCCAAAATGGCGGTCAATGCTGATGATCGGAATATCGGTGCTTACACTATCTTCGATGTCATTGTAAGTGATTCCAATAATGCCTGCTACTTTATTCTGATTGAGCATGTCTAAATAATAAAGCTCTTTGTCAGGCCTGCCCCCGCTATTGCAGAGCATCAATTTATACCCTTCCCGATCAAGCTCATCTTCGATATAATAGGCTAGTTCCGAGAAAAACGGATGCCATATACTAGGGAGTAATAATGCAACCATTGTTGATTTTTGCATTTTAAAGTTTCTTGCCACTTCATTAGGTATGTAATTTAATTGTTTGATCGCAGCATTCACTTTCTCCCGTGTTTCGTTCCTTACATTCGGATGATTGTTAATGACTCGTGAAACAGTGCCAACTCCAACTCCCGCCAGGTCCGCAACATCTTTTAAGCTTGGCACTACAACTACCTCCAATATTAAAGCGATTTCATAAACTTATAATATCACTTCGTTGGAAACGTTTCAACGATTTTTTTAAAAAAATTAAAATATTCAAAAAATAGCTGAGGATATTCCTTCTCAACTATTTTCCCTTTCAGATATGCTTGGATATTATCCTCCTTTAAAGACCTTAATAGGTCAGGTCTAACCCCATCTAACATCTCTACTTCAACATTCGGACTATAAATTTCTTTTATCCTGTTTTTCCCTTAACTACCTTTCTTTATTGGGAGAACTAAAAAAATGCTTTAATAATTAATTTACTGCCTATTTTTCTAATTGGTTGTGCTCTAATGATAGAGATTATTGATGAATTTTTCGGAAGTGCCCCATAGAAGATAAGAAGCACTCCCTACTGGAAGCTGTCCTTAAGCGTCCATTGGAAATAAACGGTCCATCTTCAACTTATTTTTTAAAAAATTTGTTATCTTTGGCTTCTTAAAGCATAAACATCAGTATCGAGCACCGGAAAAGAGGGAGAGCCTTGTCCTTTATTGGATTTGAACTGATATCAACACGAGCATGGACTGTTTTGCCAGGTCACACTTTTTCTATGTGCATTTTATGGAATAAAAAAAAGATCTCTTCATCAATCGGAAGAGATATCTATCATGAATCCGGAATGATTCTTCCAGAGAAGAGAATTGCGGCTACTGGGAGGATTCACCATCTATCCGAAAATACAATAAACCGCTTTGAACCTTTACAAACAGCCTCATGCAAGCTCATTAGCCGTCCAGAATCCCCCCTGGCTGATCTTAAAATTGAACTCTTAGTGCCGAACAAAGGTATTATGGAGCCTATTGAACGAACGACCGCTCTATACTTATGGCAAAAAGAAAACAATCTTACAAAAAGAACAGTGCTCTACTTAGATCCCCAATCCATACAAAGAACCCCACCAAATCAATTTTACATGGATCTTTCTTTTATAATCACCAAAGTATAGAGTGGCAAAGAGGCTGATCTGCCGCCTTAAAAACCATATGATACTGCTGAATAACTTTGATCTATTTCCAGCCATAAAACGGCGGTGCCTACAGCTTCTTTTTCCTATCAACAGCCATATTTATTTTCATTACTTATGATCTTCCCATCTCATCCTCCTAAACTAATATCGGTGTTAAGAAATAAACAATTAAAAAGGCTGTAAATATGCGCATGACGATTCCTAATATAGCTGCTCCCATTGCTTCTTTTTCAGTTAGTTCAGAATTAGCTGCCCATATAACCGGGATTTGACCAAAGATAGTAGACAAGGGTAAACCGGATGACGCTAGCACGAATGATCCAATTACCAAACGCGGATCCAAAGATCCAGCAATCTCTGATAACTGGCCCATTGCCAGCGCCGGGCTAGCCAATATGGAAAGAATACCGGTCTCAGGATGAATATTTAAAGCTAACAATACTGTTGACAAGCCGGATTCAAACTTTGACCAAACCCCGATATAGTCCAAAACACCAATACCAGCAAAAACGACAGCTGCAGCCGGAATGATAAGAAGGAATAAAAGCTCTGCTCCCTCCCGGGCTGCATTAAATAATGTAGGCAGAAATCCTGTATTGGGTGTGAATTGAGGCAATTTTTCTATTTGAACAGCCCTCGTATCCCGATAAAGGGTTTTAGATAGAAGAAAAGGAACAATGATGACAGGCATAAAAACCGCTAACACAACAACGACAAAGGCATTGGCCCCAACAGCAGTTAAAGCAACCATACCTAACATAAATGTAGCAAAGGATTGCTGCGATTGAACCATGGTTGCTACCGCTATTTTTTGCTCTGCTTTTGTTGCTCCTGAACGGATCAAAATCGGTCCGGCAATTTTTCCGGCAGCATTAATATCACCAAGAATATTATATATACTTGGAATGATAACAGCTGAATTCACTTTCATCAGCTTTGTAACAGGGATAAAGATCCGAATTAACGCATCCGTAAACCCTAGCCTTTCCAGTACCCGGCCAATAATGACACTAACCATAATGGAAACTCCCACCGTGCCGGTTAAAAATACCTCTACGATAATGGGGAAAACGTTATCGACAATTGAAGTAAATAACCCAGCTAATGTTCCTGGATTGATTAACAATACTAACAGTGAGATTATGACTAAACCAAGACCTACTACTTCGATTCGGGTCCATTTTCTCGTTAAAGGAATCGGGACACTGTTCTCTTCTATTTCTAAATTTTTTTGTACTAACGATTTAACCTCGCTCATCTACCTGCACTCCTTTTTTATAGTGTATGGACAGCCGTTTTTTTCAATAGATAACCAGAAGCCATTTCTTCTGCATATTTCTTTAAATGTGGAGATCCCATTTCATTTAAGGATATGCTTGTCACACGTTCTCGAAAAACAACAACTTCAACACCAGGCAGCAGTTTGTCTAAGGCATAAGCTAAAGGTAAACCATTTTCAAGTATTTCTAACACATGGCAGTTTCCAATAATAAAATTAAGTCCTAATTCCTTAGCCGTTTCAATAAGAGGATGTCCATCGTAAACCCGGCTAATAGAAGCGAGAACAGTGTCAGCTTCCGGGTGTTCTTTGATGACTTGACGTAAATGGTCAGGGGAAAATCCCGTATGCGGAAAAATGTGCACAATATTGTTCACGGGGCTGGTTTCTTCCCCATAAACAATTCGCCCCCGTGTCACTGTACTTGTTTCAGTCATAGATGAACTATTGCGTATTTCCTTTTCAGTATGTAATAGATCATCTTCGTCCTGCAGACCCATAAAATGGTCCAGCCGGGTTAAAATATCTCCGAGTGTGTTCACCTCTGGGAGTACTTTTCCTACATATAAAATATTTCCGTGTACTCCTCCATAAGAAACTTCTGTCCGGTATACCTTGTGGCCGTGCAAAAAAGGGATTCCAGGATGCAATCCATGAAATGCTTCATGCAATTCAAATGCAGCTATATGATAGAGATCGAGATAGTTTTTCAAAATTACTCCACCTGAATTAGCTGCTTCAGCTATCGGATGATGAGCAACAATGGCATCGACACCAGTAGCACCGGCAAGTTCGATACATCCTTCTGTCATTGTCATAGCAACTGCTATTTTTTTTACTTCTTTTTTCATTTCACCATAGACAAGACCAGGAGTTTCAATGATCTCTTTACCGGGAATGTTGGAAGTCTTCATGATGACAAAGGGATGCTCACCTCTCGTAATATCATTTAGAGATTTAATCACTCTTCCTCCTGTAAGGTCATCCAGCGCATTTAATACATCTTCTACTGTTTTCATAATGTTGCCTCCTCTTTTTTTATAGGCTCTGTTAAACTTGTGTGTTGATTTCCGCTGCAGGCACTCGCTTTCCGCGGGCGGTCCGGGAGCCTCCTCGTCGCTTTGCGACTGTGGGGTCTCCCTTTGATCCGCACTCCCGCAGGAGTCTCGCGCCTTCCACTCCAATCAACACGTGCTAAAATCATTAATGGACTTTCACAGAGCCTTTTTATAAAAAAAACCGTCAGCACAAATCAAACAGACGGTAGTCTGAAAGATTGTACTGACGGTTTTTATGCACTCTTAAGAGTTCAATGGACCAGTCACCTTTATTTAGTTTTATACCCTGGAAATATATGCACTTGTATCTTGATCTAGGGTAATTATAGTACCTGAAAGTTCAGTAATGGGATCATAATCCTTTAAAATAGAAAGTACCTTCATCCCATATTTTTCTTCAAGGACTTTCCTTAAATGTTCCTTATAACTATCTATGATGGCAATGTCGGTCATTCGGGTTACAAAGCGATTAATCTCGTCCAAATGTTTAAGAGATGGAATTCTCTTATGATAGGCAAAAATTAATATCTTATCCCCCAAAAAGTCGATTCTTTGACTTTTGACACCAATGTTAAACAAAAGAAGGTTGATATTGTTATAGTCCTTGATAAGTTCCTGTTTAAATGGGCCAGCAGTCCAACTCATTTACTCACACCATCTTTTTGAAATTTCAGAATCATTTGATAAATAGAATTTACCATAGTTAATACTATCTGTAAAGTGTTTATACTAAAAATATGTTTTACTAGATAAGATTTTGCACCCCCGATATAATTAACCCTCTACCTTCAGAGGTCCGGCACACTAGTCACCTGGACTTACTCATTCCGCCAGCTTTCCAAGGTTATTATTTGTTACGCTTCATATGCAGCTTCTCCCCTAATTACAACCATCTTTATACTTTCTAAATTATTTAGGCACTCAAGTGGATTTTCTTTAAGCAAAATCAGATTTGCCCTGTAGTTCTCTTTAATTTGGCCAACATCACGTCCTAAAATTTTCCCGGCATTTACTGTTGCTGTTTTCAGCACCTTTTTTGCATCAGGAATTATCTCAAACATCGTATACAATTCATCCAGCAGCGCCCGGTGAGACGTACATGGTGAACCAGCATCTGAGCCAGCACCTATCAAAATATTCCGGTTAAAGTATGATTCAAATGCATTTCGATGAATGTTGACGATTTCCTCTGCTTTATCTCGTGCATAAGAAGGAATTCCTTCTTGTGTAGCAATTTGCTTATAGACGAACAATGTTGGAATCCAGGCGGTATTCCGTTCCTCCATTAAGGCAGCCAGTTCATCATCCAGAAAATGGCCATGCTCAATCGTATCCACACCCGCAAGTATCGAATTATAGATTCCATCACGGCCAATCGCATGGGACGCAACTTTGAGTCCAAAACGATGCGCCTCTTTACAGATGACTTCCTGCTCTTCCAGACTAAGCTCTGCATTGCCGACCTGTTCCCCTTCTATTCTTCCATAAACCCCGCCTGTAGAACTTACTTTTATAACCTCAGCACCTTTAAAAATTTGTTCCCGTACACCCTTTAATGCCTCTTCCTTCCCATCGACAAATCTTGCCCAGAACGGATCATGGCCTCCTGTCATGGTTAATGTTTTTCCGCTGGCAATGACATCGGGACCGGGAATGAGCCCCCTTTTGATTCCTTTTGCTACATGCAGAGCAATATCATCAACTGAGCCGATGTCCCTGACAGTCGTTATTCCGTGACGAAGATATGTTTGACAATTGGAAACAGCTCGTAGCAGCATCTGCTCATTGCCTTCTGTTTCGGAGGTATGAACTGGATTTAATGAACCGTCCCACATCATATGAATATGTAAATCTATTAAGCCTGGAGCCAAATATCCTCCATTCCCATCGATAACCTTTACGTTGGCTGGCAGTTTGGACTCAGGGATAATTTCCTTTATCAACCCATCCTTTATCCAAAGAGCTAAGTCTTTCTTACATTCTAATTCTTCGCCAAATAATAGTTGCACATTCGAAATCACAAATTCCATCACATGTTCCTCCTATCACATTTAAAAGGAAGAAGTACGATACTTCTTCCTATCTCGTTTGATATATGAGTTAAAAAAGCAGGGACTTCATATCACGCGGGTATTCTGTAATTAAACGACATCCATCAGATGTAATAAGAACGGTATCAGAGTGTCTAAAACCGCCAACCCCCGGTATATAAACTCCAGGTTCAATCGAGAACGCCATTCCTTCCTCTGTTACATCATGATGGTCATAACGCAAAAATGGCTGCTCATGAGCGGATACACCTATTCCATGTCCGGTACGGTGAATCGCATATTTTTCAAGTCCCGCCTTTTCAAACACTTGACGGGCAACACCATCTACCTCTGAAAATTTTACACCTGGCTTAATAAAATCAATCGCACGCTGCTGCGCTTCTATTGCAGCTTGAAATGCCTTTTCCTGTTCAGATGTTGGCTTCCCAACAATGACGGTTCTCTCCAATTCAGCACGATACCCATTTAGCCCAACCTGTCTGCTGTGAATAATGACATCCCCAGCTTCAATCTTTCTTGTGTTGGAAAAAACATGCGGCATAATGCTTCGTTTTAACCCGGAAGGCGACATAACAACAACATCAATCACTGAATCAGGATATTGTGCAGAAGTTGCTTCAAACAGTGCAGCATTTCCCGCTGCATCCATTTCCATTTCTGTAATTCCAACTCGAATTTGTGCTAATGACTTACTTACTGCCAGGTTCACTAATTGTCCGGCCTGCTCCAGCATGTGAATTTCTTCTTGATCTTTGATAAATCGCATTTGATAGATGAATTGCCCGACATCAACTACCTGATAGCCTGATTCCTGAAGATAGAGAAGAACCTCACCCGGAATAAAGGCTAAATCCACACCAATTTTTGATGAGGCAGGACTTTGTTTAACCAATGCACGTATATGTTCAATAGGCGATGTCTCATCCCCGCCAGCCCCAGGATGTTCATAATAAACTAGAACATCATCTGCATGTGAATGTTCCAGGGCATGGGTTTCTTCAAGGCCAGGAACAATCATGGCTGTCTTTTCCTGTAAATGAAAGATGATGGGCCGAGAGTATATAAGAGCTTTAAAATTTGTTAAATAAAATTGATGATCAGGATTAAATACAAAAACAGCAGAAATGGAATGATCCTTCATATACTCTTTTAACCGATTGATCCTCTTCCTTGTATCCACAAACTCCAACTCCTTTTTTTAAAAAGTTTATTAGGTTGTATGATTAGTATTAAGGTCTGCTGTGACATTTTTATTTCTCGTTGCCAAACTGACAATAATAAGTGTTAAAACTGATAATGGAAGGGCAAACAGGACACTATTCCAATCTAAAGGCCGATCAAGACCAATTTCCCAAAGCATAGTAGCAGAACCTCCCACAATCATGGAGCTGATGACACCTGCTTTTGTTGCATTCTTCCATAGTACAGTTGCAAGAATGGCAGGAGTTAAGGACGCGCCATACATCGTATAGGAATACATTTGGATTGCCAGGACGCTTGGGAAGAATTGACCTAACACATAAGCAAGGACCCCTAATATCACGACAATCACACGGTTGTACCATAGAAGTTTACTTTCTGATAGTTTGCTTTTACTGGAGCGCTGGATTAGGTCACTAACAATATTTCCTGATGCTGATAACAGATAAGAAGTGGCTGTTGTGATAATAAAGGCAACGGCTGAACAAAGAATGAGCAATCCGACTATAAGAGGTACACCATCAATCGCAAGTGATAAAATGGCTGTATCAGGTTTAATGGCTGGAAAAAGCACAATGGAGGTAGTTGCTAAGATGATGGTTAAACTAATGACAAAAACACTGCCAACAAAAAAACCGATAGTGGATTTCCGGGCTACGTTCGGATCTTTCGCAGCGGAAAATCGCTGATACATGTTTTGATCACCCAGAACGAGTAAAAACAATGGCAGGAAGAAACCGAGAAGCTGCGGAAATGATAAGCCGCCATTCCATGTCTTATTTGTTTCAGGCAAAGATAGAGCTAATCCTTCAAACCCTCCAACAGCATTCAATGCAAAGGGAACCCCGAATAGAAAGCCAATGATAATTAAGATGGCACTAAGTGCATCCGTATAAGCAACCGAAAATAGCCCCCCGCTTACAGTTAAGAAGATAACCAGAGCACACATAATGATGGCTCCAACTTCCAATGGAATTCCGGTGGTTAATTGCAGTACATAGGCTCCACCTGTAAACTGATAGGCTGTTATTCCGACAAAGGCGAAGATGATAATAACGGATGATATATAAAGAGCTGTTTTTCCGAAACGCCTTTCCAATAGTTCAGGTACTGTATAGATCTCAATCTTTCGAATCTTAGAAGCTATAAAATATAAAATGATAGCTCCAACAATCCCGCCTGAAAGATTAAAAATAGCGGCAAACGGTCCGTATTGGTAAATAAAGCTCGCTCCGCCGACTACAGTTCCAGATCCAACAAACGTCGCCAGAAGAGTTCCCATTACGACGAATAGCGGCAAGCTTCGTCCTGCAACCATGAAATCATCACTGTTTTTCACCGATTTTTTTGCGAAATACACACCAATCAGCGCCATCAGAATCAGATAAAGAATGACTGCTACTAAATAAATGTTCAATAAGCTCACTCCTTTTACTATTTTTATATAAGGCTGTGTGGAAGCTTAAGGCAGATTTTATCTTGGAACAGCGCTCCATGTTTTCTAATTAATTTCCTTTGGGAACGATGTATACAACGGGACCCCACAATCGCAGAGCCCCGTTGCAGTTCCGCTACAGCTTACTGAAATCATGACACCAAAGCTTGAAAACAAACATTTGTCGTCCGAATATTTCAGCTGACCAAAACACCATTTTTCATCACAAGCTTGTCTCCTCGCAAACTATTTAAATCGTTTAGAGGATTGCTGTCTACAATCAACAAATCTGCGAACTTTCCTGGAGAAATACTGCCGCGCTGTTCTTCAATTCCCAGACATTCAGCGGCAACATTCGTAGATGCTTTTATGACTTCCATTTCCGACATTCCCGCTTCACGCATAATCGCTAATTCATCATAATAATAGCGAGGCGGGGTTAATGGAGAGCCACAGTCAGTACCCGTTGCAATCTTCACTCCGATTTGAACAGCCTCCTGCAGCATGGAGAAATGCGGTCCCACTACTTGCTTCGCTTTCTCAAGAGCATATGCCGGAATGTCAGGACTGCTTATAAGCTGTCTCATGACGGCCATTGTCGGCACCAAAAAGGTTCCCTGATTTTTCATGATTTCAAGAGCCTGACGATCTGCGTAAATTCCATGTTCGATTGTATCAATCCCGACCTCTAAACAATTCATGATTCCTTCAATTCCATCTGCATGAGCAGAGACCTTTTTGTTCTTCTTTAATGCCTCTTCTTTAGCCGCACTCAGTTCTTCTATTGTTAATTGTACGGAACCAGGTTCTTCCCCTTTGGTATAAATACCGCCAGTTGCCATCACCTTCACCAGGTCTGCCCCTTCCTTGAGCACCCTTCTTGTATTCTTGCGAACTTCGTCCGGCCCATCAGATTCGTAGCCTAAATAATAGACATGTCCGCCTGTCATACAAATAGGTGCTCCAGAAGCTATAATAGTAGGTCCTAAAAGCATGCCGGAATCAATGACATTTCTTACATGTAATACGGTGCGATCCGGTGCACCCAAATCTCTTACCGTAGTGACTCCTAATTTCAGTGTATCGAATGCATGCTTGTAGGCTTCTAAAGCAATTCTGTCATTTTCTTCATTTTTTATGACGGATTGCGGGTCTGCACTGCCATTCCAAACGAGATGTACATGGCAGTCAATCAGGCCGGGAAGTATATGTTTTCCGGTACAATCAATAACTTCAAACCCTTCTGTTTCACCTGGCTCCCCTTGCTGCACCCCTGATATTTTCCCATTTTCAACCTTAATGTACGCATTCTCCAGCACCTCATCATTTAGTCCGTCAATAATGCTGCCATTTTTTAAGATCCATTTCGTGTTTGCCGGCATTGTATAGCCCCCCTATTGTTTGATTATTCAAAATCATAACAATAGAAAGATTATTTATCATTGTATACTACAAACAAAAAAGAGACAGTCATTTGTCTCTTATAAACAATTCTATTGAAACTGGCCTGCCTTCTGTTTATAGCTGTGTATAGAAAATGCCAGCATCAGCATCGAATAATTGGATGGATTTTGAATATCCACCTCCATTAATTCGGTTATTTTCTGCAATCTGTACTTTACCGTATTAGGATGCACAAATAATTCGCCGCTCGATTTTTGCAGATTGAAAAAGTGTTTTAAGTATGTATAGAGCGTTTCAGTTAAGGAAGCATTTTTTTCCTGATCATAGGCAAACAATGGGCCCAGTAATTCTTCATCGAAGTTTTGAAACAAATGATGGGATTGTAAATTATAGGCTATTTTTTCAATCCCCATTTCATCCCAAAAAGCCAATTGTGTATCGTTAACTTGACAATGTGCTAACCCTATAGATGATTGTTCATACATAGCTTTCATTTTGCTGCAATGGTTCACTTCTTCTATCCCACTTACACCAATACGGACTCCTGGATCATCTGTCAGGATTTTTGCTAACCTGTCTCTGTCTAAAATCGAATCAATCACCCCGGCAATTTTTCTGTTATAAATCCATAATCGGGAGTTCGTTTCATTTTCTATTAAACTCTCAGAAAGCATTTGAAGCTTTGACTGAAGTGTTTCCGGAGAGGAGGACTGCACCTGGAAAATGCATCTTACCTTCTTAAGGTCCATATAAAAATCAGATAGGTTTTTATTATCGGACTCACCTTGAAAAATACTTTCCAGCATTTCTATATCTTTGCTTTTTTGATAGTGGAGCAATGTATTTTTATTATAGGCAGCTAAACTTAAAGCACGTATACCGTTCTTAATGACCTCTTCTGAATACTTATCCGCCGTTCCATTTTGAAATATAATGAGATACCCAAGAAAGTTCATCTTAGAAAACAAGGGGGCTACCTTGAAATTCTGATCAGAAAGACGATCCATTTTCACAGCTATATTCGCTTCACGATTGGTAAAGCGCACTTTTAACACGTTCTCTTTATGCTGGATTATGATTAAATTGATCAGCTGCTTAATTTCATTTCTGGTTTGCTCTTTCGTTTTCCAATACGCAATCAAATCAAAATACGGGTCTAACACACACACCACATTGTTAATATATTCTCCTATCACTTTTACAATTGAATTTAAATCCTTTTCCAGGAGAACAATTTCCATCAGTTTTTCATTTAATTTATGTATTTTCAAAGCCTGTTCGTTTTCCCTCTGATTGACTAGCTGATTATATTTCTCGTGTATGATATAGTATGGGACCTCTTGGGGGATTTCAAAGAGAGGAAAAGAATTGAAATTGGAGTAGTCGATCACTTCCTTTGGAATTGCTTTCAATGCTGCTGTATGAAAACCAACTGCACTAATTCCGATCTCCTGCATCCATTCTAAATGGCTAATCATTTGATTCACATCCTTAAAAGCGTGAAAAGTGGTCATAACAAACCCTTTTTCTTTCATACGGGATGTTTTTTCAGTAAGCTCCATACTAGTTAAGTAGGCAATCTCTTTATTCATATTTTGCCTGCTGCCGCTTACCAGCAAAATATTATCCCGTTCTAACACATCTGCAAACTCTTTTACTGTAATCATAAGATCCCCCTTTGGAAGTAACATGTTTTTTTTGGACAGCTTCATTGATCCAATCCACCATTCGACTTTGTCTATCATGCCTGTGCGCGGCCCCTAATTTTTAGTATGAATCTCTTATCAATAGCACTTAATTAATATACTTATGATTATTCTTTAGCTTGTTTATATTATAAAGGCAGCTTCTGCTAAATAAAATCGAAAAAAAGCCTTATTATCATAATGAAGGCTAGATCTGCCTGGTAAGTCGAACAGAGCAGCCAATTGCCTTAACATACTGCGACAATCGTTTTTATATTAGCTAAATAAAAAACGGTCCCCTTACTTTCTTACCGAAAGCAAAAGAACCGTTCCTATTATCTCTTTCTCACATCCCAAATTTCTTAAGCCTTTTATAAAAGGTACTTCTTGGAATGCCGAGGAATTTTGCTGCTGCTGTTACATTTCCATTTGTCCGTTTTAATGCATCCAGCATTAAATCCCGTTGTATTTTCTCACGTGCTTTTAAACTTGTTTCTTCCACTTTGCTTTCTTCATTCTGATTCGCTGGAATGGATGAGTGATTCATGTTTAATAGCTCTAGAGGCTGTTCTAAAATGGGGCTGTCTGACTGATGATCAGGGAGCATAATGTGCAGGCGCTCCATCAGATTGGTTAGTTCTCTTATGTTTCCCGGCCAGTCATAGTCTCTTAATCTAGTCACCAGATCCTGGATGTCTATGCTGCCTAAGCTCCAGTTGTTCTTTTGGCAAATATGCTTAATGAGATACGGGATATCTTCTTTTCTATTTCTTAGAGGCGGAACATCAATAGGATATACATTTAACCTGTAATAAAGATCCTCACGGAATTCTCTCCGTTTTACTAGTTCTGTAATGTCACGGTGTGTGGCCGTTATGATCCGTACATCCAAAGGAACTTCTTTGGTTCCGCCAATAGGGGTGACTTTCCTTTCCTGAAGGACTCGCAGTAAAGCTACCTGCATCGTGTGCGGAATTTCACCAATTTCATCAAGAAAAATCGTTCCCTGTTGAGCCTGTTCAAATTTCCCTTTATATCCTTGACGCTTAGCCCCGGTAAATGCCCCCTCTGCATATCCAAAGAGCTCACTTTCAATAAGGTCTTTAGGAATGGCCCCGCAATTTAACGAGATAAAAGGGCCGTTTTTGCGAGGGCTGTTATCGTGAATGGCCCTTGCAATCATCTCTTTGCCTGTACCCGTTTCTCCTGAGATAAATACGGTAGCATCTGTTGGAGCAACGAGTTTTACTTTCTTTAATGTGTTCTGGAAAATCTCACTTACTCCACATTCCCCTTTAAATAAAAAGGAGTCTGCTGGTCTTGATGGAATGAAGCAAGCTTTTTGATAAGGCACATTCACTTCAGACAGGAAAAGGCAGATTCCATTAATACAGTTGTCTTCCTTTATATAGAAAGGCATTTCAGACTTAATCTGGTATCTGTTATGCAGTAATTCCTGCAGATTCATTCCAATGACTTGCGGTATTTTCTCACGGACGGGTTTACTTGCGGATATTATTTGTTTGTGCTGATTACATACAATGAAGAGTTGGTTATGATGGGTCTCAGCTAATTGGGATGCTTGCCGGACAATTGTAATTTCTTTGCTATAGGATCTCTTAATTAATTCTTTTTCAATAGCATAAGCAATGGAAGTAACCATGCCAATCATAAAAGGATGAGATTGCTCTACGGGACATGAAACATCAATGACTCCAAGTAAGCTTCCATGGTCATCCATGATGGGAGTCGCAGAGCAGCTCCATTGATGAGAAGCCACAGAGTAATGCTCAGGGCCCTGAATCATGACCGCTTCTTTTGTTTCCAATGCCGTTCCGATTGCATTTGTCCCGACAGCGGCCTCAGTCCAGCGTACGCCTTCGACAAAGTTAATTCTGCGGGCATCCTTTAATGTTTTCTCGTTCCCCAATAGGGATAATACATATCCATCAGGATCGACCAATAATGCCATCATGCCTGAACTTTTTATCATCGGATCCATCTTCTTTAAATAAGGGTCAGTCATTTCTATTAGCAGTGAATTTTGAGCTTTCTTATTATGTAGTTCTTCTTCAGTTAATAAATGCATGCCTTTATTCAAATATGGGTTTACTCTTTCTTTTTTACATCGGTACCAGGATTCCAAAATTCGTTTGTCTAATCGCGCTTTATCAAGAACACCTTCATGAACAAATCTCTTCCAAGTATCAAAATAAAAGGTTGTTTTCATGGAGCCCCCTCTTATATGAAAAATTTTCTGCATACATTTCTTACTTCTGTGAAGAAAATCAGAGTTTTTCAAGTTAATTATATTAAATTATGAATCCGCTTACAACAAACAGCTAGAATGAATATTCAAAAAATAAGCTTCGTGCAATAGCACGAAGCCGGATATCATTTTATAATGAGGGGTCTACCAGTATTTTAATTTGGTTCTTATTGTTCGTTAATGCTTCAAACCCTTCAGTAACGATTTGATCAAGGGAAATTTTTTTCGTGATTAACTCTGTTGCTTTCATTTGTCCATTGGCAATCAACTGAATAACTTGCGGAAAGATGTTTCGATAAGCTATGATACTAGTCATCTTTCTCTCTGTTAAAATAAATTGGTTTACCGGAATGCTGGCTGGTTTTTCCCATATGCTGATATTCACTACATTTCCTTCCGGTTTTGTCGATTCAATTGCGGTATGAATAGTAGCCTCGATTCCAGCTACCTCGAATGCGACATCGACTCCAAGCCCATTTGTAAATTCTTTTATGGCTTCAACTGGTTCTCTTTCTAAAGGATCAATGACAAGGTCTGCTCCAGCCTGTTCTGCAAAATCCCTTCGTTCTGGGGAAACCTCAACCGCAGCAATTTTACTTGCACCCGCTGCCTTAGCTGCTTGAATAACCAGCAAACCGATTGGCCCTGTACCAATAACAGCGACTGAATCCCCTATCTTCATGTCACTTTGGCGGACAGCGTGAACGGCAACAGCTGCCGGCTCAACTAGAGCTGCTTGTTCCCATGTCATATTGTCCGGAATTTTATGAATCATCTTAGATGGCACCACACTGTATTCCGAAAAGCCTCCTAATCCGCCGGAGAGACCTATAAACCCTAATTGTTCACAAACATTATAGTGTCCTTTACGGCAAGAGTGGCATGTTCCGCAGCTGTAAATCGGCTCTACGCACACGCGGTCACCCACTTTAATTCCAGTCACATCTTCCCCAACGGCAGCGACCACCCCGGCAAACTCATGGCCCATGACAATTGGCGCCTTGTCCTTCGATATGGGGTGGGGTTCTTCTACTGGGATAAAAATGGGACCGGCCAAATATTCGTGCAAATCTGACCCGCATATTCCACAATAAGAAACCTTTATTTTCACCTGATCTTTTTCCAGAGAAGGCTCAGGAATTGTTTCCACACGGATATCTTTTGTGTCATACCAAAGAGCAGCTTTCATTCAATGACCTCCCTTTTATACATGAACAGCATGACCAACGGCCTTAAGCAGCCCTTCATGAACGGCTTCAGAAAGGGTTGGATGGGCGGCGATGAAATTTTCCATCATGTCTGCTGTCAGTTCTGCATGAAGCATGACAGCTCCTTGCCCAATAAGCTCTGTAGCATGAGCTCCAACGATGGAAATTCCTACGATTTCCCCGAATTCCAGATCGATCATGACCTTTACTTTTCCAGCCTGTTCATTGGCGATTAGCGCCTTGCCATTTGCCGAGAATGGAAACTCACCAATTCTGATATCACCATATTTATCTCTCGCCTGCTTTTCCGTTAAGCCAACACTTGCTATTTCAGGTGATGTGTAAATACAGCGGGGAACAGCGCTGGCATGAACCACGTCATCCATCCCGCAGGCATTTAAAGCCGCCACTTTTCCTTCATGGAAAGCCATATGGGCAAGCTGAATTCCACCGACTACGTCACCGCATGCATAAATGGAAGGGATGTTTGTTTGCATTTGGTCATTAACATGGATCCCCTGATTGGAAAAGTCAACCCCTACACCTTCTAAACCCAAGTGATTGACTCTAGGCTTGCGGCCAATGGAAACGAGAACCAGGTCTGCCTGAATTTCATGGAGTCCCTTATCGTCTTCAATGAACGCTTTCTTTCGGGCTGATTCCAAATCCTTGAGAGCGGCAGAAGTGTAAATCGCTGCACCGTCTTTTTCAAGCTGTTTATGTAAGACACCAGCGATATCCTCATCTTCGCCTGGAAGGAGCTGACCCGCCATCTCGACAATGGTCACCTTTGTACCCATTCTGCTGAAAATACTGGCAAACTCACAGCCTATTACACCACCGCCGACAATCAGCAGCGAGGATGGAATCGACTGAAGCGACATTGCCTGGCCGCTATGAATAACCCAATGTCCATCAAAGGGAGCGAAGGGTAATGGGGCAGGTTCCGAACCTGCCGCTATGATTATTTTATCTGCCTTTATCTCTTGTTGATTTCCATTGCTCACAACCTGCAGAACTTGACTTGTCTTGAAAGAGGCCGTTCCTTTAATTACCTTCACTTTATTTTTCTTCATTAAATATTGAATTCCTTGAACAAGAGTTGAAACGATACTGTTTTTACGATCCTGGACTGCATTCCAATCAATTTCTATTTGCCCAGGTGGCAGATGAATCCCAAACTTATTGGCATGATATAGCTGACTGTACACTTCAGCACTTTCTAAAAGAGATTTTGTTGGCATACAGCCTTCATTTAAACATGTTCCTCCAAGAGGCCCTTGGTCAATAATGGTAACTTCCTGACCCTGCTGGGCAGCAGTAATGGCAGCTACATATCCAGCAGGTCCACCTCCAATAATGGCGATCGATCCCAAAGCATTCCCTTCTTTCTATAAAAGCATCGTAACCGGCTCTTCCAAAAACTGTTTGACTGTTTGTAAAAACGCTGCGGCCGGTGCCCCATCAAGGACACGGTGGTCAAACGTCAGGCTGAGAGGCAGGATGTTTCTTTTTTCTATTTTTTCCCCCTTAAAAACCGGAGTATCATAGACAGCGCCGACCCCAAGAATTCCTGATTCCGGCGGATTTAAGATTGGGGTAAAATGTTCAATTCCGTACGACCCAAGATTACTGATCGTAAATGTAGATCCCTCCATCTCTTCGCTGCTCAGCTGCCCAACTCTTGCCTTCTGTGCCAAAGTTTTAATGCTACTTGACAATTCAACGAGAGAACACTTTTCAGAATGGCGAATGACTGGAACAACTAAGCCCTTATCAATAGCAACTGCCATTCCAAGATGCACATGCTTAAATAAATGGATTGTCTCATTGATATAGGCACTATTCATTTGCGGATGCTGCTGAAGCGAAAGCACAACTGCCCGAGCAATAAAGTCTGTCACCGTCAGTTTATTCTCATAACGGTTTTGAACCGTTTCGGCTGTTTGCTTCTGCAGAGCGATTAATTCCGTCACATCCACCTTCATGTTCATCGTCAGCTGTGCGGTCTGCTGCAGGCTATCATGCATTCTGCCTGCAATAACCTTTCGAATGCCAGAAACCTTCATTTCCTGAGCCTGTTCAGCTGATTCCAAGGCGGGTTTGTCCATTTGCTTCTCTTCTGCCTTATGCACACGGGATTGTTTCAAAGCTTCCTGAACATCTTCCTTCGTAATTCTTCCTCCAGGTCCTGTACCCTGGATTTCACTAATATTGATGCCGCCCGCCTCTGCCATTTTTCTGGCTACTGGTGAAATTTTTACGCGGTCTCCACCGGTTTTCACCTGCTTGCTCTTCTCCGGTGTTTCTTTTACTTGAGATTCAGCATCTGCTTTAGGCTCCTGAGTTTGTACAGAGGCACTCACCGGAGCAATTTTTTCACCTGGATTGCCGATATAACAAATAACAGCTCCTGGTGGAACTCCTTCCCCTTCAGGAACGGCAATTTCCAATAATGTTCCTTCTGCTGGAGATTCTACATCTATTTCAATTTTTTCCGAGCTTACACTTGCAATCGGTTCACCTTTTCCAACCTGATCCCCGACCTGCTTGTTCCATACGGATACCGTTCCTTCTTTCATGGCCATTCCCAATTTTGGCATTACAACTTCTACTGACATGGTTATCCCGCCTTCCCATTACACTTCAAGAGGTGTTCCTAATAACTCCGATACCACTTTCACCACACGTTCTGCTTTTGGCAGATATATATCCTCAAGCGGCGGAGAGAACGGTACAGGAGTATGAGGAGCTGTGATCCGTTTGATTGGTGCATCAAGGTGATCGAAGCCTTTGTCAGCCACCAGTGCGGCTATATCTGTCGCTATACTGCATCTTGGATTGGCTTCATCTATCACAATGAGTCTGTTTGTCTTTTCTACTGATGAAAGAATCGTTTCTTCATCCAATGGCGAAAGGCTCCGCGGATCGACAACTTCTATTTCAATTCCTTTTTGAGAAAGCTGTTCCGCAGCCTCCAATGCTGTATGAACCTGCTTCCCTATGGCCACAACCGTCACGTCGGATCCTTCCCTTTTAATATCTGCTTTGCCAATTGGAATCGTATAATAGCCTTCTGGAACATCACCTGTCATGTTATAGAGGGTCTTATCTTCAAAGAAGATGACCGGGTCATTATCCTCTATTGCAGCAAGCAATAATCCCTTTGCTTCATATGGGGTTGATGGCACGACCACTTTCACACCCGGAATCGCTGTAAATAGAGCATATAAACTTTGAGAATGCTGGGCAGCCGCTCTAAATCCGGCACCGTGCATCGTTCTAATCGTAACGGGAACCTGTGCTTTGCCGCCAAACATGTAACGGAATTTTGCTCCCTGATTTAAAACCTCGTCCAAACAGCTTCCAATAAAATCATTAAACATTAATTCGGCAATGGGACGCAGTCCGGTAGATGCTGCAGCCATTGCAGCTCCCATATATCCTGCTTCCGTAATCGGTGTATCTAAAATCCGCTCCCGCCCAAACTCCTGGACAAGACCTTTCGTGACCCCAAGCACACCGCCCCATGCATCTTCATCCTGCAAGTGATCCACTTGAGCCCCGCCGGCAACATCTTCCCCCATTAAAATGACATTCTCATCCTTACGCATCGCTAGTTTCATAGCCTCATTGATGGCCCCTGACATACTTAACTTTCTTGTCATGAAAGATTCCTCCTTTTAATTGGATTATCAGAATGTGTATGATTCAAAACATGCCATTAAGCTCTTAAAACTAATAAGAGACGTATACGTCCGTTAACAGTTCGGATGCATTCGGATATGGACTTTCTTCACTGAACTTTACAGCTTGGTCTACTGCTTCCTCAGCAGATTTTTCAATGGCCCCAATTTCACTTTCAACCAGAAGCTGTTCACTCAATAAGTGCTTTCTAAATAGAAGAATGGCATCTTTTTCTTGCTTATGCTCTGCTTTTTCCTGATTTGCTTTGTAGGTTTGGGCATCTCCTTCAAAGTGGCCATAATTCCGGTATGTTACACATTCAATCAGTGTCGGACCTTCCCCGCGTCTTGCCCGCTGAACAGCTTCTTCGGCAGCCTGGTAGACAGCCAGAACATCTTTTCCATCCACCTTGATGCCAGGAATATTGTAGGCAATTGCCCGGTCCACAATGGACTTACAGCTCGATGCATACGAAAATGGCGTCGCTTCCGCGTATCCATTGTTTTCAGCAACAAAAACAACCGGAAGCTTCCAGATCGCAGCCAGATTAATTCCTTCATGGAAAGTCCCATGGTTTTGGGCACCGTCACCAAAGAAGCAAACGCTTACATTATCGGTCTTTTTATACTTGGCTGTTAGTGCTGAACCACAGGCAAGCGGAAACCCTCCTCCAACAATTCCATTGGCTCCAAGCATTCCTTTATCAAAGTCGGCAATATGCATGGACCCTCCCTTGCCCTTACATAACCCTGTGACTTTTCCATAAATTTCAGCCATCATTCCATCCAAATCACAGCCTTTAGCAATACAGTGTCCATGTCCCCGATGGGTGCTTGTTATACTGTCCTTGTCATTTAAATGAGCACACACTCCAACAGCTACGGCTTCCTCTCCAGCATATAAATGAACAAATCCAGGTAGGATCCCTTTTCCAAACAATTCATGAACTCTGTCCTCAAACTGACGGATTTCAACCATTTTTTGATACATCCACTGGGCTTTCTCCTTCGATAAAGCTACATCTTTACTGCTTTCCAATGCTTTCATTCTTTCAGCCTCCTTGGAAAAATAGATTTCAGCTAACTTAGTTGCAAGAACCGTGCCAAAAAAAAGAAGCCATTAATTCCGGCATTTTTGTGAAAATAACGTTCAAAAAAAATAGACAAAACGAGACACTGTCTCGATTTGTCTATTTTTGTTTCTATTAATAAGGAAGACAGCTAAAGGGTAAACGAAAGAAACCAGCCCATGGTTATCTCCTGCCACGTTCACCATTTAAGCGTTCGAACGGAAAAAATTAAAGGTAGAGAACGGACAAGTCATAATATGGATACCCAGTGCTGTTTGGTTTTACTTTGTTTATTGCCTTACCTTTGTATAGGTAACCTTATCATGGGAAAAATACACAAAAAGGAGTGAGGGAAATTTGTTTGAACAGGTAGAAGAAAGAAGAGCTCAATTAATGCAAATAGAAATGGAATACTGGCTACAAGATGTTTTCAGTGCACATTGGTGGTTCCTGCTTCTTATTAACTTGTTTTTTTTGATTTTGTTAATTATTTTAATTGATAAGCAAAGAGTTTTTCTGATGACTATAACCTTTTTAATTTCCTTTACCTTAATAGGAATTGTAAATGAAATTGGCAATTACTTTGGATTTTGGAGTTATCCGCATCAATTTTTAGGATTCCTCCAAAGTTTTAATGCAGTTGATTTTTTAACAGTACCTGTAATTTTGACTTTGATTTATCAAACATTTAGTAAGTGGAAGTATTTTTTATTTGCCTCAATAATAATATTTGCAATGATTGGATTTATTGTCATACCAATACTCGTTTACTTTAACTTCTATAACTTAATTAACTGGAATAATTTTTACTCATTTCTTACATTACTTATTACTGGATGTCTTATTAAACTGATTATTGATTTTTTAAAATCTAGGGCATGATCTCTAACTCAATCTATTCCACTTCATCTAAATATAGCTGATTCTTGGAGAAAATCCAGATCGCCCTTCAGATCCGAAAGGAAATCATGGAAGAAGAACTAGCAGTAATCCCATTTTCCAGTGCATGGCGTACCACTTCTACCGAACCATGACCATAAGCGTTCGCTTTAACGACGGCCATAATTTTGCTCATAGTTGGAATATGCTGGCGAATCGCTTGTAAATTTTTTTTATCGCATCAAGATTTACTTCTATCCAAGCTTCTCGGCAAAGCTTGTCATCAGCGCTTCATTCTCCTCCTATAGAATAGTACAAACAGCATCTAGCCGTTCAATAAATTCCCTAACATCAATGGTTGGTGCTTTCCATTAATTTTTATTCAACGTTAACTGTAATAATTCGCAGTAAACCCTTGATATAGCGGGAAGGTGCTCTTAGATGCTCGAAGTTGACAAATTCTTTAGTTTAAGTACATTTTTTCACCAATCTCCACCAACATTAACATTTATATAATTATTTTCATTTAAATGACTCAATTAAAAAAGCACACTTACTCAAGAAGTGTGCCCTTAATAAAATAACTACACGACTGAATTAGCTGGTAATGCAGAATTAGCTAATTTGTTTTTAAACAAGACCTCGTTTATTTGGATTGAAAATTTACTGAAGCCAGTCAGTTTATGGCCTATGAGTGATTCTAACCGTTAGTCGAAATAAATTCTTAGTGCTCCCCCCATTTGTTCTTAAAAATAAGGTGTTCCAAGGTTTGTCTTTTTTCCCAGTTAACCGACTCTAAAATAGGTTGTTTGGGATATTCATCAGTATAACCAATCGAAATAATAGCAATAGGATCAATATGAAGGGGTATTTCTAAAATATCTCGAATATCAGACTTTTTATAGAAACTAACCCATCCCATCGCCAATCCTTCGGCACAAGCTGCTAGCCACATGTTCTGAATTGCACAAGCTGTTGACATGATATCGGTTTCCGGAATTGAATTGCGTCCTAGTACATGTGATCCCCCTCTTGAAGGGTCACATGTTACACATATTGTTAAAGGAGCTTCTTTTATCCCTTCAACTTTAAGGCTCAAAAATTTTGTTGCTCGATTATCATCTTCATAATGTATAGCAAGTGCTCTTCGTTCCTTATCTGCTGCCCAAGCCAATCGTTCTTTTAATTCATTAGACTCTATCAAAATAAAATTCCAAGGTTGCATAAACCCAACTGATGGTGCATTATGAGCAGCTTCTAAGATGCGACTTACTGCTTCTTTTGGTATTGCGTTAGGCAAAAAGTTTCGAATATCTCTTCTAGTAAATATGACTTTATATATTGCTTCTCTTTCTTCATTGGAAAACATTAGGAAAACACCACCGATTTAGTTTTTCTTCTATACCATAAAATTAAAACTTTTGTTTCTAATTGGATATTCCAGCTGAAGTAAAAGTCGCCATCTCTTTTAGCATCAGCGTAGCTGATTGTAATATAGGAAAAGCAACTGCTGCCCCACTTCCTTCTCCTAGCCTCATTCCTAAATCAAGAAGTGGATTTTTTCCTAACAGTTCAATAGCTATATGATGGCCAGGCTCAACTGAACGGTGTCCGATAAACATATAATCGGCAACTTGGCTTGATATCATTTTCGCCACCAATGCCGCTGTGGTAGATATAAAACCATCAACCAGTATGGGGGTTCGGTTACTCGCTGCTGCAAGCATTGCACCAGCCATTCCAGCAATCTCCAGCCCGCCCACTTTTGATAAAATATCAACGGGATCATCCACATTAGGTTTTCTTTCATGGATAGCTTTTTTAATAATCTGTTGTTTATGTATTATATTCTTTGATTTAATTCCAGTTCCCCTTCCTACGAGTTTTTCGACACTCTTCCCGCTAATAACAGCTAATATTGCACTGCTAGCTGTCGTATTTCCAATCCCCATTTCACCAAGTATAAGGCAGTTAATACCGTCATTAATCATTTTCTGTCCTTGTTCATATCCAATTTCAATCGCTTTGATTGCCTCATCAATCGACATAGCATTTTCTTTATAAAAATTTGCAGTTCCATACCGAACCTTTTTACAGATTAGCTGTTCGTGCTCAATGTCAGCAGAAACACCGATATCCACAACTTTTAACGAAGCGCCTATATACTTGCTGAATACATTGATAGCAGCCCCCTCATTTAAAAAATTTTCAACCATCTGTTTCGTCACTTCCTGAGGAAAAGCAGAAATCCCTTCAGCAGTCACACCATGATCAGCCGCGAACACAAGGACTCCAGGCCGTGTGACCTGCGGAAATGGATCACTAGTCATTTTTGCAAGTTCAATCACTAATTCTTCCAATCTACCTAGACTCCCTGGGGGCTTTGTTAATGAATCAACATAGTTTTTTACAATGGCTCCCATTTCATCATTAAGCATCGGTATAGATATAGTTGGCATTATTCTCTCCATAGCTTCACTGTCCTTTCTAATGTAAGCTTGCTTATTTTACAAAAAAACCTTAACTATTAGAAGTTAAGGTTTTAGATAAACACAGTTATAGAAATAAAGGAATCTCCCAAAATGTGTGTATACAAAATCCTTTCCTTCCCACCGAAGAATACGGAAATTCAATTTAAAAGCAGGTCTCCTGGCTTGCGCTTATCCTAGTTTTCCTTATAAATATTTCGTGGAATTCAGCGTTTACAGTAGCGGGGGCTGCATCGGATTTTCACCGATTTCCCTATTATCCCTTAACATTTTAATCAATGGCACTTTCAAATTCTATTCAATTCTTTAACTTTAATTAAAAACAATTAGCAAGTTAATTATAACAGTGCCTCTAATATTTTCAAAAAAAGTTTATTAGCTTTCTAAAAAAAGGTCTCCCCCTTTATTTCAAGAAGAAAGCGATCGTAAATGAAAAGCTGGCTAGCTTTCATTGAGAAAATATCTAATTAAGTAGCCTGTATGGGTGATCAACATTGTCCTTATTCTTCAAATACCTTTGTTAGGAAGGATTTAAATAGTTTCACTTCAGGAGTTTCAATATTGGTAACAACGTAAGTAAAAGATGTTGGTGAAAGGATTTTATCTTGTTTTACTTCAATCATTTTCTGATGTTTTAATTCTTCGCGAACCATAGATAAAGGCAAGTATGATACACCTAATCCCTTTTCAATAAACCGTTTGGAAATTTCAATTTGAGTAACTGGCATTGTACGAATGTTTGGATAATATCTTTTAATCTCGGTTAAAAGGTTGCTCCAATAAGTAGGATGGTTATTTGTTAAAACCCTATATTGTTTAAGTATTTCTACCTCAATAGGGAAATGTTCATTTTGATCTTTTTCCTTCCTATATGGTGCAACCAGGATAACCGGGTCTCGATGAATAACTTCATACGATAAGTCTTTTTGAATAGGCTCCATTCTGGAGATACCAATGTCTGCTTTGCCAATTCTTATCTGCTCTCCAATGTTGAATGAATTTACAATATTTATAATAACCTCGATATCAGGATACTCATCTATAAACCCCCGCAAAATATCTGGGAGTATAGATGATGCGATTTGCGGAGCTACAGCAATAGTGAGATTAAGATTATATCCTTGTTTCCAGCCTTCAAATTCTTCCATACCTTTATCATAATTATCTATAATCTCTGCAGCATACGAAAGAAACTTATAACCGGCAGGAGTTAGAGAAATGCTTTTACCAACTCGATCAAACAATTTAGTATTCAAATGGTTTTCAAGGCTTTTTATATGTTTGCTGACGGCTGGTTGTGTTAAAAAGAGGTCCTCAGATGCCCGGCGAAGGTTTTCGTACTTAGCTGCTAGGATAAAAGTCTTCAGCCACTTAATGTCCATAATATTTCAACCCTTTTTATTGATAACAGTTCGTTATCGATTTTCAATAATTTTGTTATTTTCCATTATATACTAGATATTTTACAATTAGATTAGTCTAGTAATAAATAAAAAGTCTCAGGGGGAATGAATCATGGACACCACTTTTAATAAGGTAAAAGAAAAGTTTAATCAAAGCGCACTGCAATATGATAATCAACGAAGAAAGTTAATTCCTTGTTTTGATGACTTTTATTCAATTCCAATATCAATTATCGAGACACACAAGGAAACACCAAGGGTTTTAGACATAGGGGCTGGAACAGGATTATTTTCTTCCTTCATAAAAGAAAAGTTCCCCAAAGCAAAAATTACACTAATTGATATTTCTGAAAATATGTTACAACAGGCTAAGATTCGATTTAAAGAATATGATGATATTGCCTTTCTACATGCTGATTATTCTGAGCATAGATTTGAAGATAAGTTTGATATTGTGGTGTCTTCACTGTCCATACATCACTTGACAGATGAAGCAAAAAAGAAGTTGCTTGATAATATTTACTCCATATTAAATCCTGACGGGGTTTTCATAAATGCTGACCAAGTACTTGGCCATACACCCTATATAGATTCCATCTATAAAAAAGATTGGCAAAATAAAGTAAATATGAGTGGCTTAACGGATAATGAAATTCAGGCAGCACATGAACGAATGAAACTTGATAAGATGACAACACTAGAAAATCACATTAATTGGTTAATAAATTGTGGTTTTAAAGATGTAGATTGTGTCTATAAATACTTTAATTTTGTTGTATTGTTCGCGAGGAAGGCTTAGCCCGCACATTAAAGCCCCCTAGACATCTTCAGTTCAGGGGGCAAAAAGAATGCTCTTCTTTTTCAAGAAATGCACCTTTAATGGAATAACTATATAAATTTAATAGAATCCTATTATAAATGGAAAGACCCCAATAGTACTCAGTAAATTCAATTGGCCAACGGGTAAACGAAAGAACCCAGTCCATGCTTACCTCCTACCCCGCTCCCCTAAATTAATCCCAATCCCCATGTATATAACTGCAATCAGCAGCATGAACGAAACCGGCAGCAAAATATCACTCCAGCCTGCACCAAATAGAGCAGCATCCATCATGGCTTCGAGTGCATAACCTAAAGGGAATAGGTCAGCAATAAAGGTGAACACCGGGTTATCCATTACACCCGGGGGCACATAGACTCCGCTGATAATTGGGATAATCGGTGTTACGGAAGGATAAACCATATTAAACTTTTCAGGTGCTTTGGTAAAGCCTGCAACAAGCATAGCCAAGCTTACACTGCTTAAGGTAAACACGGCGGCTATCGTCAATATGATAGGAAGCGGCCCTATTTCATAGTCCATGACATATTTGAATATCAGAAAAACAACAGCCATTTGAAAAAATCCAATGAAAAAACTATACAGTAAATGACCGGTATACATATTTGTTTTGCTTACTGGCGATAAATTCAGGCGGTTCCAAACTCCGCTAACCTTATCCGCATTAATGCCATTTACCTTAAATCCGATGGTGAACATGGCAATGAACAAGGTAAAGCCAAACAGCAGCTGGGTCCCCATATTATGATTTGTCAGTTCTCTACCTTTAATATTTTCCGTTTGAACGCTTAATGGCGGTTTTTTCATGTAGCGATCAACTTCTTCTCTTAAATCTGCCGTATTTGCTGAGCCTGCTATCGCCTGAAGCTTTGCTTCCTCGGTAAAAACTTTATGAACCTCTTGCTCTACCAGGTGGATGTTTGGCATGTCAGATGCTGTAATTAAGCGATAATCATGTTTCATGACAAGAATCGCGACATCCCTTTTTCCCTCTCTGACCTGTTCACGTGCAGTCTTTTCTTCTGAAATCACATATTCGGTGTCCGTATCTTTATTCAATAACTGAACCCACTTTTGTTCGATCTCCTCTGCATATGGCCCGGAGGCAAAAATGGCAACAGCAGTTTTTGAATCCCACGCTGAATTACCAAAAATAAGGGTAGCCAGGATACTGAGACCAATAAATAACAGTACTAGGAGCGGTTTTCGTTTATCCTTCAGGAATTGCGCGTAAAACACTGGATACATCAGCTTCGCCCCCTTTTTGGAAAGATTGACACACTGATGGCAAAACAAATGATACATACACCCATAAGAAAGAGAATCGGGAATAGTAAGTCATTGAAATGGCTATATTGTACCCATTCAATAAGGGCTATTTGTGTTAGGCCATTTGGTGTCCATTCGCCGATTTTTTGAATGGGCTCTGGAAGTCCCTCAAGCGGAAAGAAGCTGCCGCCGAGAACGCCAAACCCCATAATAATGAGTGTAGAAATTCCACTTGCTGCATTACTATCACTTAAATGGAGTGTAATAGCTGTAAATAAAGCGGAAAGTCCTCCAACTGTTAAGGCAAAGGCGATCAGGACGGCTCCTAATCCAGCCCAGAACGTGAATGATTTATCAGGAAATACATTTAACAGCAATTGAACAACCGTAAGGGTAATGGCGAATTGCATACATGCCAGAATAAAGGCTGATACCGTTTTCCCCAATAAAAAGACCAACGGATGCCTGTTTGTTAACAGGATCCGATTAAACACCTGCTCCCGCTTTTCTGTGCTCGTTTTTAGCGCCACCGTTTGAGACATAAATAAGGCAAACAGAGTACCGATTGCGATTGTAAAATATTGGGACATAGTATACGTATCAACCCCATTATCCCCTTCAACCACTTCCTTTCCTCCTTGGGGCAGTACTGGTTCTGCTGAGGCCAGCATCGCTTTTCTCCCAAGGGCAAAATGCATATTTAATGTATTTAAATAGTTATGAACGATCTCTTGAAGGGTACTGACTTCAGTAGATTGCTTTGCTGCTAAAATGGATACGAACCCTTGAGATGGTTCCCCTAATAGGACACTGGATAGAACGTTATTTGTAAACCCTTCAGGAATCTTAACAACCGCATCCAGCTGCCCGTTTTTCACTTGTTCCTCTGCTTCCTGTTCACTTAAATCCTTTACGGTCACCCAATCCTGCATATCAGGGCTATTCAGAAAATCAGCAACAAGCCGGACAGGATCAAGCTTTGCTGCTTCTGCAAGTACTGTATTCTTTTCTTCAGATGATAAGGCCTTCTTTTCCACAGCGTTTTCAAATTGTTCTTTCCCCTTATCCACATCATCTTCCTGCACCACTGCTATTTCTATATGAACAGCTTCTTCATCCTCATTGAAAAGACCTGAAAAGGCGAAGTTTAAGACAACAATAATGAGGATGGGAAGTAATAAAGCCAATAAGATTTCTTTGCGGTCTCTCCAGAAAACCAGCAGGTCTTTATAAATAAAAGTGCCCATTTTTTCACCTCTCCTTAATCGCGCAGCGTTTTCCCTGTAAGGTGTAAAAAGACATCCTCTAGGCTTGGAATTTCTACTCTATAATTAACGATTTGAATGCCTTCCTTTTCTGCAGCATGCACGAGTTCGCTTAAAAGATTGTGATTCTTTTTTGCAAGTATGCGAAGCCCATCATTTGTTTCATCCACTTGAAGAACAGCCGGGATGGATTTGATCTTGTCAATGAACGCTTCACTTCTCTTACTGAGCTGAACCTGGATGGTATCTTCACTGGATAAAATACTTAACAATTCTTGCTTGCTGCCAGTCGCGATAACTTTCCCATGATCCATGATGTAAACTCGATTGCATAGTTGCTCGACTTCTTCCATGTAATGACTGGTGTAAAGGACGGTCGTGCCAAACATTTTATTTAAATCCCGAACGGTCTCTAAGATATGGTTTCTGGATTGGGGATCAATGCCGACAGTTGGTTCATCCAGTATGAGAAACCTTGGATCATGCAGCAGAGCAGCTGCTATGTTTATTCTTCTTTTCATCCCGCCGGAAAAGGTTTTAATAAGCTCCTTTTGACGATCCTTTAAGCCAACCATGTTCAGCACTTCCTGAATCCGCTCTTCTAAAATGTTCTTTTTCACCCGATAGGCTTTACCGAAAAATTTAAGATTTTCATAGGCCGAAAGCTCCTCATATAACGCAATTTCCTGCGGGACAACCCCAAGCACTTTTCGGAGGTCAGAAGGGTCTTGGATCGTACTTTTCCCATCAAGCTTGACATCCCCGGATGTGGGCCGAATGAGGGAAGCAATCATGGAAATCGTTGTGGACTTACCGGCGCCATTCGGTCCAAGCAGCCCCACTGATTCCCCCGCATGTAAATAAAGGTTGATTTCATCTACCACTTTTTTATCTTTAAAACTTTTCGTAAGTTTTACTGTTTCCAGCATGATTTCGCACTCCTTTATTGATTTGTTACATTTAAGATATAAAAAAGGAAACAGCATCACTACTGTCTCCCGTCACGAGTTATGTATTTAACCATTACTTTGATCATTATATATGAATTATACAAGATTATGGCGGATGGCATAGATGGCGAGCTGTGTCCGGTCTCTCAAGTCTAATTTCGTTAAAATCTGGCTTGTATTATTTTTTACGGTGCCTGTGGAAATGGCAAGCCGTTCTGCGATTTCCCCATTGCTGAGCCCTTCCCCAATACACTTTAAGATGGCCCGTTCTCTGGGTGTTAGAGAAGGATCCGGTTCCTTGGTGTCCTGCTGTTTCATTAACTGGGGAACGACCTTTGCAGCCACCCCTTCTTCTATGGATAACCCGCCCTTTAGTGCACTTCGGATCGAACGGAGCAGTGAATCCGTGTCACCGTTTTTTAGAATGTAGCCGCTCACGCCTATCCGAAGCGCCTCCATGACATAATCATCGTCATCAAAGGTTGTCAGCATTAGGATTTTGGTATGGGGCCAGCGGGACTGGATGATCTTCGCCGCTTTCAATCCATCCATGATAGGCATTCGAATATCAAGAATGGCAATGTCAAATTGCATTTTTTCACAAAGGGAGATGGCTTCTTTGCCGTTATCTGTTTCACCTGTGACTTTGAACTCAGGTTCGGTTTCAATCATCATTTTTAAGCCCTGTCTTACCATTACCTGGTCTTCTGCGAGGAGTATTCGTATCATGGTTATCACCTCTACTTTACCTTTTTTGCTTTTTTCTTCAATAATTTTATTTGTGCTTTGAATGATGCCCGTTGATTTCCGCTGCAGGCACTCGCTTTCCGTGGGGCGTGCGCTGAGCCTCCTCGACGCTCTGCGTCTGCGGGGTCTCACCTGTCACGCTACTCCCACAGGAGTCTCGCACCTTCCGCTCCAATCAACTCAGCGGGGAAATTTGATTAGCCGCTTAAAACACCAAAAACAGCCTTACTTTATTTTAATATATCCGCTGACTATGAAATGCCCTTCCGTTTGGTACACTTTTAAACTGCCATTATGTTTTTCTAACCGCTGTCTCATCTGACTTAGTCCGAAGCCTTCCTGATAGCCATCCGTTCCAGAGGCTGGATTCCGAATCTCGAATCGAAAAATACTGCCGCCTGGTGCTTCGAAGGTAATCTCTGCTTCCTTCGTATCACTATGTTTCATTATATTTGTTAATGCTTCCTGGACAGAACGATAAATCACAAATGATTGTTCACCTGTCAAAGGCGCAGAAAAGGCACCGTATTTTACAGAAAAATGAATATGCATCATATTTTCCAATTCCAGTTTGCGAATTAATCGCAAGACACCAGGAAGTCCGCCCGTATCATTCGCCTTAAGTGATTTCACAGCTCTGCGTGTTTCGTTTAGGCTTTCATTAGCCAGTTCCTTTAATGATTGCACTCTTTTCTTATGGTCTTCATTGATTTGCAATCGAAACATTTCCAGCTGCATAATGAGTGCCGTCAGCTTATGTCCCACGGAATCATGGATTTCATGGGCAATCAGCACCCGTTCCTCCTGCCTGGCCAGTTCCTCCTCTGAGACAGCCCTTCGCTTTACATCGCGATATTCACCTAAAATCGCCTCGTAACGTGCTTCCACATCCATTAGCTGGACCTTTGTTTTCTTATAATGGATGAGAGCTATGAAAAGGAAAAGGATGTATATTGCTATAGAAATTTGAATGAAAAAACCTAGATTACTATTTAAAACGGTGATCCCTAACCCGAATGCACCAATTGTCCCATTAGCCAGACTATACCGAAGCGGCAGGCGATAAAAGCCCTCGGCGATTAGAAGGGAGATTATCAGAACAAGAAAGGGGTTAAACTCACCATTGTAGGGAAATAGGATGGCTGTCGCAATGCTGGTATTCGTACCTAATAGGACAAATAAAATTATGGGCTTTTTTTCAATTAACGGAACGATAAAAAAAAGCAGGAAGTACAATGCCACTCCTAATATACCAGCAGTTAATTGATTTATAGGAAGGTTGATGTAGCCGATCGTAAATGGCCAAACAACCACGTTTAAAAGGATCCATAGCCAATAGGATTTCATGAAATAACTCCATTTCATAAAGGGAATACAACTGTATATTTTATCATTTAATAACAAAATTAACCATATATAAATACATACATTATGATTAAAAGACACTCCTCAGAAGTGTCTTTTAATCATTTAATATTGATAACCAGTTTATCTGTTAATGGATGCTTCATCATAATTTCTTATTTCTTCCCGCCGATAATCAGCTTAAGTTCCGGCTTACCTCTATTTTTAATTCTCTTCAGCAACTCATCCGCGAACTTATCTGGATTCTTTCTGATTTCTTCTCTAGAAACTCTTTTCACTGTTATCTTTCCCCCTTTCGCTCAAAGTGATAATGAAGCCGATACTCACAGATTTCCTTAGTCTATTTATATAGGGTTTCTTCATCTTCTTCTATTTTAGCAAACTCTAATTCCATCCTAAAGGTGATCAATCGTTTATAATTGCCGCTCCATTAGGCTGCTGTTTCCTATTCATTCTTCGACTTCTATTAAAAAGATTTTCTCCTTAAATCCACCGCGTTTTTTAGCCTTTTGTTTTCGTAATTCCTCCACCTTCTCAATCGATGCCCCATGAGACTCAGCGAGTGCATAAATAATTTCGAGTAAATCAGCTAACTCTTCAAGCGCCTCTGCATGATTATTCGTGTTTATATACTCATTAAGCTCTTCGAAACTCTTTTTCTTGAGTTCTTTAATGAATTCTGACTGGTCAAGAATTCTTGTTGAATAGTTCTTGTCTGTTCCTGCAATGATTTCTGGGATACGGTCACGAACTAGTTTATTGTAAGTAGGTATTGTTATCCTCACCTTTAAGTCATTTCACAAAATAGATTTTTTACTGTACACTGCCCAACATGTCAATCAATTCTTTAAAAATGGAAGACGGATTTCTTTGTAATAGATCTAATGATTCAGTTTTTTGATAACTTTTCCCTATCAAAGATACTTTTCTATCTTCTTTATTAATCTTTATTAAAATATTTTTGATCCTATATTCTTCAACCATGGTAGCCATATCAAGATTAACCGAATCTAGTTCAATGGATATTCTGTCGGAAACCCTTCTAAGCATTCTCCATAACGTTTTTTCTTCTTTCGATTTCATAAACAGTTCTGGAAGCTCTGTAGACTCTTTCAAATTGTTCAATGTTGTATACATATATTCAGCAATACCATATCCAACAGGTTTAATAATTGGATTACAATTTATCCAATGCTCCACTTCAAATTGCATGTATTCATCGTTTCCTGATTTCACGGGCCTAATATCCTTAACCCTGCCATAGCAAATGACTCCATTATGCTCTAATACACCATTCTTCACATAAAGAGCTATATACCTTGTCTCTTGCCATCCAGCTTTTAGTTTATTTACAGGAATACGATAGCAGCCAGTCTGTTTATAGCTAATATATTCTTCCCGATCTCTAACAAGCCCTACAAGAACTTTCTCGTCCAGACCGGAGTTCCACTCTTCCAATGTTCCCCTTGGCAAAATTCCTTCCTGCTGGATTTCCTCAGGGCTTTTTTCAATAAGCCTCTCCACAAATCTTTCGACTAGATCAGTTGCATTAGGGAGAAATGGCAGCCCACCAATATTTACTTTATCGATGCTCTTATAGAAGTGATGGTTCTGGTAAAGCTCTTCATTAAACCAAGGAAACAATACATAGGCTCCAAAAGCGGTTCTTTCATATGGCCCATCATTGTAGGCAACTATTGAATCTCGATAACGGTGCATGGTATTTATATCATCTTCAAGCGGTCCGGGTTGCTTATATCGGTTTTGATAATAACTTCCTTCTTGGGCGTAATCGATTCGATACTTGGCATCAAATACATAATTATAGGTAAAGTCTTTCCCCTTTTTAGCAATGCTGAGCATGGTATCTGGCTTTTGAGGAATGGTTGGCAAACCGCTTTCATACTTTTGGTAAGTCAGAATAATTTCTTCTTTGGTATATGGGTGTTTATATTTTCTTGTCGCAGATCGATTGGTTTGAAGATTTACAAACAAGCCTTCACGGTTTACCTGGATAATGTCCTGGCTAACGAGCTGATACTTTCTATCAAGGATTTGTCCGAACTTTAAGAATGTCCAATATTCATATAGAGTTGCTACATCTTTTACAGACATCTGATATAGCTTTCCTTGAAGCATTAACCCCTTAGATACTGTCAGATAGATTTGAAATGCATCTCGATAGCCAGGTGCCATTTGCAGAACTAAACTAAGAATAGACCGATCTAGCTTTTTTATTCCCTTCCAAAATGGATTTTTCTGCTTACCCTCCAATTGCTTAATCATTTCGATAATCTTGTCTAAAAGATCAGCATTAGGTTCTGTTTCCCATCTCGATCTTCTATTAGTCAATGTTTCTAGCAAATCAAAAAGCTTATTTGTGACCCGCTGCATCATCCATTTCACATATCGATTTTCTAATGTATCAAATGTAAGTTCCTTTTTGACCCGGAGGCCTTCAGTTGGCATCAATGTTTTGTTATTTTTATGGATGCCATTTGTAACCTCTGTGAATAGATGAGGTCTTTTTTTTAAATAGCTCCTGCTTCTAGTGTCTAACTTATTTAATTGGTCTCCCCTAACTTTTTCATACGTTTTTTGGAGAAGATGATGAGGCTGCCGTTCAATGCGATTAACAGCCTGAATGAACTGATCAAAATGCTTACTGATTAAACGGTAAAATTCACTTCTTGATGGCTTGCCGTCAAGTTTCACTTGAGCTCCTAAATAGGTTTTCCGGATAAAATGAAAGGCAAGATTATAAATTTCATCGTTTACTTCTTCTAAAAGCTTTTTATAATCCTTTTTGTAATCAAGCTTTGCTGGGAAAATCTCTAACGTTACCTCTAACAACTTCTTACTGCCGTCTCTAATTTCAAAGGTTGTTAATCCCACTTCATTCTGGAACTGTAAATTCCCCACTAACACATAAGTATTGGTGATTTCCACTCTGGAAACGGATTGCCTTAAACCAGGATGCTCATGATAAAAGGATAAGTCTCTGCTTATTTTAGGTATGACAATAACCTGATAAACTCCATTTTCGAAAAAGATAGGCCTTAATTGAGTAGATTCCTGGAGCAGCTGCGTCTCAATATCATAGATTAATACCCGATTTACCATATCCCCATGAACAGAAAACTGCATGACATCATGCCTATCCATTGCACGATACTGTTTTAACCCTTCATACCTCTCATGATAAGGCTTTCCTTTTATTACAAGAGAGAAATCTTCTGTTTCGATCTTAACCAATTCTACATCATCACGAGATCCAGAAGGATGTAAAGCCATCTGCTTGTAACCTCCTAAGCATCTCCATCACTTTTCGAGCGCTCTTAGGATAAATAACACTTTGCTCATCGAACTGAAAATCCTCATCCTCCTGATACTCAGTATTAGTAAATATTAGATATAACTCCCTTAGCAGCTGATCAATTCTTGAGTCACTTCCAGACAGACGCGGCAGGATCTTCTGAAGGATACAATGATCAAATGCTTCCTCAAAAGTCATTAGATCACCTTCTTTGTTATAGGCAAGATAGAAGGAGATTTCATCCCTAACCCGGTAACCAATATGTGCATTAATAAGTTGAAGTGACTTATTAATCCTTACCAGCTCACTTGTAGCCTTTTCGATAATCTCTGTATCTACTTTGTACAGATCCTTCAAATGTAAATACTTTGAGGCAAGCTGACTTTGTCCTAATTCTAATGGAGCTATGTCCTCAAGATCCTGGAGAAAAGTTAAATGATCCAACTCAACCCGATTAAACTCAATCGTATTAGCCCGGTCTAACACCTTTTTACTAAAGGGGTGTGTTGTTTCATCCATATTGACGGTTCCAATAACATAAAGATTATTAGGGAGTGTGACCTCTTCCTTTGCGACCCTCCGGTGACAAAGTAGAAGAAACAACCTTCCCATCCTCCCACCTTCTACTCTCCATCACACTGAGAATATCACTGAAGTAATATTCAACTCGTGCCAAATTCATCTCATCTAAAAGAATAAAGTAAGGTAAATGTGGTTGCTCGTTTGCTACTCTAATAGCTTTAGATAAAGGGCCTTCTTTAAAATCTCCTTTGATATCTACATATCCTAATAAATCAGATCCGTCATCTTCCTTATGAAGACCATCCCTATTACTTTCTTCAAGAAACTTTTTATAATGATTCAATGCAGCACTATACATCCTGTTCCCTTTTTGATTTTTCTCCTGAAACAAAGGATTGGATAGTATATTATCTATTATCTCTATGTTGTAAATATTGTAGAGATTTATGATATTCAATCCAAATCTTTCAATCTCGGAACTAATAGTATCAATAGCACTTATGTATCTTTTTGAGGAATAAGAACTAATATTTTTATTTTCCTCTAACCACTTTATAAAGTTATTTTTATTCATTTTTATCACCTTAAAAAAATAGTAAATCAGGAAAGCTATTTTGACTTTCACCTATTTTTCTGGAAGAGGAAAAACAATCTTTTTTTAGCAATGGTGTTATATGTGTTTGTAAAGGAAGATGAAATTTTTTAGGAAAGGTGGAAGAGATAGCTGTTTCCGATCAGGTCTGTTTCTAAATTGGAAACATAGGTCAATCAGTTGCTATAGACAAGGGAGCCTGCGTTATACCAAATTCAGAAAGTTTTTTGTGGGTTCTTATTTCAATTATTGGACAAGAAATTGGACAAAAAACTCAGATCCTGCACCTGAGTTTGGATTTACCTGTTAGATTTTGAATTCTACTAAATAATTTCAGTTTTCTTTTGCTCTTGTAATGAAAGTTACTAAATCCTCTACAACTTTCTCTATATCGTTCTTAATTTCATGCTCCCAAACTCTTTTTATATGCCAACCCTGGTCCTTATAGTATTCAGTAACTTCCTTGTCACGTTCTACATTGCGATCAAGTTTCTTTTTCCAGAAAGAAGTATTAGTTTTCGGTGAATTTCCGTGAACAGGACATTGATGCCAAAAACAAGAGTCTATAAATATTACAATTTTGTATTTCTTTATTGAAATATCAGGCTTACCAAACAAATACTTTGAATTTCGTCTAAAACGTATTCCTTCTTTCCATAGTTGACTGGATACAATGTCTTCTAATTTGGAAATAGATTTAATTGCCTTCATATTGTTTCTTCGTTGTTCTTTCGTCATGACATCGACCAATTTAATAACTCCTTTTTGTCTTATCTTCCCTTAATAAAAGGAAAAATAAACTCATAAATAAGTTATTTTGATATTGTACTGTTTTTGCTCTCTTATCAGCTGTAATGGAAATATATACCTTTCCAATTTCTTAAACCTTCATCATCGTGACCCCTAATTGCATTAATTAGGTTGCAAAATTCCAGAAATATCTTCTTCACTAATATTACGTACGTCTCTAATCTGCCAATCATTAATAAACCTTGCATATGCTAAAGGTTCACCGTGGCGTTTAATATTTTTAGAGAAATCCACTATCTTACAATATTCAGTACCCCCAAACTACTCTCCTCTTAATCCCCTTCCTACCATTTGCTCATATAAAATACTACTGGACGTCGGTCTGCAAATGAGGATATGGTCAGTTTTAGGTGCATCGAAACCTGTTGTTAATACTCCATAATTGAATAAAAACTCAATATCCCCTTTTTTAAAAGCTGCTATATGTATTCTTCTTATAGGTTTTGGTGTATCTGCAGATATTACTGCTGATTTTCTACCAATAGAATTCATCATCATGGCTAAAAATTTTGCATGTTCTACAGTGCATGAATAAACAAGAGAAGATCCTCCGGAGGGAATTGATCTCATATATTCTATAATCTGAAAGTTTCTTTTTTCATTGTTGGCCAGTTCATATAGAAATTCATTGCTCAAATCATCATGATCAATATAATCTGCTACCTCTATCCCCTCACCATTTTCATGGAGTAAAAATATTGGCTCAGCCAAGTATCCTTCTTCCCTGAAATAAAGGAGCGGATTCTGCTGATATCTTCTCATATCAGGTAATTCCGGATGAATTAAGAAGGCTTCGAATTGGTTTACCAATGTCATTGTCTCTTCATTGTTTCTACCAGGGGTTGCTGTTAGTCCACATATAGGAAAAAGATCTTCTCCTTCCAGTTCTTTACACTTATTAAATAATAATTCATAACTCTTAGTTGTCGCATAAGAAACACAGGGACGGTTCAGGCGTTACATGGTGAATCGCAAAACCGTCCTTGTGTTTCTTATCGGCCTCCGGCAGCCGCCGTCTATCATGGATAGATAGGGGTATTTTTTTCTGCGACCCTCTTTGTGGAGCTTCATGGGGACCTGTAGCATTTGCAAGTGTGTTCTCTAAAAAAGTGACAAAAGCCGTAGCTCTTTGGAGTATTATCGCTGGTTTCTGGGCGTAGTACTTGGCGAAACACTGAAAAAATTCGGAGTCGTGCTTCCGGTTTATTCGAATGCTGTTCTCCTTCTCCAGTAAAATAAACTTATCTATTAGTTTTGTTATCTCTTTCTCTAATCTGCTACTGTTGTTCATAAGAATGAAGCAACTTACTTATTTCCGCATCTAGCAATCTTAATATTCTCTCTTTATTTTCAGTCAGAAATAAAAACCTGATTGGCCACTATCTTAAAAACCTCTTAGACTTCGTTTATAGAATTATTCTTTCTGACTAATTACTATACAACCTGTGCAATTTTTTAGTGAGGTTCATTAGTTATAAAACCTCATCAAACCATTTTTAGTGGTTAATATATGATCAATTATGGATAAATAAAAAGGCGTCTAGCCTTAGTTAAAGCTGACGCCGAATTACATTAATATTTCTCCAATAATATCTTTTCCTTCTGAACTATCATCTTCTCAGCTAGTTCCCGCTGAATCTCACTCATACTAAATGGAATAATGACATTCTCCGCTAGCTCACGCTTACTTTCCAGTAATTCATGCATAATTTCTTCAACTGTTCCGTTCGGAAAGTTCTGCTCATCTGTTGTAATAATTAGATAGACATGTACATCTTTTTTCTGTCCGATTCGGTAGGCTCTATCAGTCGCTTGGTTTTCTACTGCAGGATTCCACCATCTTGTATAATGAACTACATGATTGGCGCTAGTAATAGTCAGACCCACCCCGGCAGCTTTTTGTGATAAAAGTAAAATGCCGAACCCTGGACTCTCATTAAACATTTTTACGACGCCCTGGCGGTTCTTTGTATCTCCGTCAATCACCGGTACAGAGATGCCGTATTTCTGCATAAACAATCTTTTTAAAATCGAGTGCAGCTTTCTAAACTCAGTGAAAATCAATATTTTTTCGTTCCGGTTCCTTACAATTTCGATAATCTCCAGAAGCTTTTCTAATTTAGGCACTTCTCTAGCATCAAGACTCTCATATTGTTGGATGATGACTCCGGGATGTCCATATAACTGCCGAAGACTCATTAACATATTTAAGATAGCAACTTGGCCGCTTTCTTTTTTGTTGTTAGCATCGACTCTGCAATTGATTTTTGAGTCGAGGATGCATGTACATAAGATATATTATCTTCATGTTTAACAGGAAGCTTATCTGCTAACACTTCCTTCTTCGTTCTGCGTAAATAAAACGGCCTTATTTTATCTAGGAGACCTTCAAACTCCTCTGTCTGAATATACTTTTGGCGGAATTCTCTTAGTGACCCCAGATCACCTGGCTGCACGAAGTCCATGATAGACCATAATTCTTCCAGACTATTTTCTACCGGAGTTCCTGTCATCGCCAGGCGAAACTCTGATTGCATCGCTCTTAAAGCTCTCGAACGCTGGCTGCTATGCGATTTGGCGTTCTGTGCTTCATCACAGATAATTGTTTGGAATTTTATTTTTCCAAGTAGCAGCTGATCAATTTTTAAAGTATCATAGCTTGTAAAAATCAAATCATATTGGCTGATTAAATCAGATGACTTCAGTCTGCTGCTGCCTTTATGAATATAAAGGCTATGTGAGAGACTTGGTGCAAATTTATTAACCTCTTCAATCCAGTTTTCTATCAATGCAATAGGCAATACAACAAGAGTTGGTTTTACTTTGTTCCTTTCTTGTTGATGAAGAAGAAGAGTGATAACCTGAATGGTTTTACCTAGACCCATATCATCTGCTAATAAGCCGCCAATACCTTTTTCCTCAAGGTGGCAGAGCCATTTAAAACCTTCAATTTGATGAGGAAATAAGGTTGCTTTTAACCCTTTTGGAATAGGAAACTGCTTGATTTCATTTGTTTTGTCTCCATTTATTACATAATCCAGCTCATCTTCATTATCTTTAATATCTAAAGCATACTGCTGTTTAATCTTGTTTTCTTCATCTTCCTCAATTTCAAGGATCTTTTTACGAAGAGTGGGATCCAGGTAAATCCATTTACCCTCATGTTCAACATATTGCTGATTAGGATATCTGTCCATTAGCTCCTTCAGAAAATCAGTATCATAGCTTGAACCGCTGCCTGACTCCTCAAACCATTGGTAGCCTGTTCCATCAGAAAATGCCGGTCTTACTCTTTCAATCGGAATGAGCCCTCTGACCCTCTCGGAAAAGGCATCTAAATCAAAAGTGTAATCATGCTCTGGCATAATAGCTGAAGGATTTTCCAAAAAGAGGGGCACTTTATCACCGGTAATATGTTTTGTTGTTAAGATTTTTTGTACATCTTCATGAACTTTGTTCGTCTTCACAAACCGATCTCTTCTCAGTCCATCCTTAACAGTGCCTAGCGGGCTTGTGCTATTGAGTAATTGCGTTTCTATTTCTGTACCACCGGTCGGGACAAGCTCTATATGATCAAAATTATGTACCTTTACATCCAAATCATATTTATCTACAACATGAAACGTTTCTTTTTCAAGAAAATTTTCTAAAGAAATACCAGCATGAACGGCTAAGTCCTGGCATACCCCTATTTTTTGATAGCCGCTTTCAAATTCACTGTTTATGACTTTTTTTAGGCTGTATACCTTTTCCGGAAGCAAAAACAGCTCTTCATTTGTTTTTAAAAGTCCACCGGAATGCTGACCTAGTCGATCCAGCAGTTTTCCTCCAGAATTAAACAAGGTCAAGTTTAACTTAGCCTCATCCGGAAGTGAATCGAGGGTCAGTTCTCCCTTAACGGGCATCTCTTCAGTTGGTATTCCTAATTGCTGCAGAACCTCTCTGCCATCTTCATCGAGTATAAGCTTATATAAATCTTCATATTTTAGCAGACTTCCACTTAGTATCTCAGATTCATACAATTCCTCCCATGCAACATATCGCAGAAACCCTGGAATTTTATATAGTTCCTCAATTTCTCCCTTATTCAAAGGAAGGGAAAGGACTTTTTTGTCCTTCCCCTCAATTACATGAAATTCAATTTCGACTACTTCTTCTCTAGGAGTTAAATTAACCTTCATCTCTTTCTGCTTCTTTTTGAAGAAGAACACTTTCTCTTACCTCCCACTTAAGGCTTGAACGAAGCCAGTTATCAAACTTAAACTGCCAGCCTCCACTATGAATTAGCCAGCCTCCAGTTACAGTTCGATACTTATCCATTAGCTCGCTTCTTTTGACGTCTCTTGGTTCATAGTAGGAATCCTGGTATTTTTCACGCTCTTTTAGCATTTTGTCGATCTTGCCTTGGTAATGTCTATTAAAAACTGCTGTAGAATAAACATAAACAGCACCAGTTCCCAGTACTTCCATAACAACCACATCAGGAAAATACATGATAAGAGTAGATCGATTATCAGTTATAACAACATCTTCCAAGTTTACAATAAACTTTTTCCAATATTGATACCGTTCATGGTTTGTATTGATATTACCAAAGAAATCCTTGATTTCAAGTCTTAATATCCAGTTTGCAAACCTCTTCTTCTCTTCTTCTCCAACCATTTTCCAAAGCATGGGCTTTCGCCGATAGGTTTTTAATTTTTCATAAACCAATTTGCCAAGATCTTTGACATTATTAAGCTTACAATTTCTTATAAAGCCCTCCGCCATCTTTTGCTGTTCTTGATTAGTAGCACTGTTGAAGTAGTTTTTATACATCTTTTTTTCTTTGATAAAAAAGTCTTCATTCGCAATTGAGAAAACTTCCATAAGAACTAGTCTGTATAACGGAAAATTTTCTGTCAAATAATAGCTTTCCAGTTCTTCAAGGAACCCTTTTTCACTTTCGTAAGCTTCTTTTGCTAAGTGCCGAACAGGATCCTTGCTGAGAAGGAACTCTTTCCAGTTCGATGCTTGCTCATCTGATAATCTCCTTTTTAAATTATCTTGATGAATCGCAAAAGAGTATTTAACCAGCTTCCATATTTCTTCCAAATCAAAAGTTTGATATAAAGAATCAACTAAGACCCTGAATAGCCTTTTTTCATTCTTTGCATTACTTCTTATTGTGTGAAGAAGGTTCTCTTTCATCTGAGCATTTAAGTCCTGTTTATACAAATTTGGCAGCAGCAGTTTTTGCCTGCGGGTTAAGCCTTCGGTCCAATTAACGAATCGTTCACGATCAAAGGACTTCGCTTTTTTGAATTCCTCTTTAATAATCTCCAGGTCGCCGCGGTATTTTTCGTTGGAATTTACAAGTGTCGCAGTTAACCTTAGGTTCGGATTGTCCCGCATCCATTGCTTGAGTAAAGTTGGCTGGTATTCATACTTCATTCCTGCACCAACTCTTGTACGGCCTTGATGGCTTCATCATCCTTCAACCTGAAAAGGAATTCTACCCGCCGGGATTTATCCGGATCATACTCACCCTTTTCATTGTTTAAGGGTTGATTAAAACTCCGGCCGTTAGCCGTTATATATTTTTGTGACAGCTTCTTAACAGGGAAGTCAGGTGAATCTTCACTATAGATATAATCCAGTACAGAAAATGCCCGATCCTGAGAAAGTCTCATGTTATAAATATACGAACCCTTATTATCTGTATGACCCTCAATAATGACTGAAGAAATTTCATCTCTAAACTTTTCCTGCAGCAAAATATCCAAGTACTTCGGGATAAAGGCATCTAGAAATTCTTTTCCTTGAGGTGCAATCTCCGACGAATTGGAAGAAAACAACACACTGCCGGGAAATCGAATCGCACCTGTTTGCTGATCAATTTCAATGGCCATATTAGACTCTTTAAATTGTTCCGTCAGTGCCTTGATTATTTCAGTTTTGACTGAAACAACTTGCTCAATTTCTTTTTCTTTCTTTTCTAGGAGTTCTTTATAATCAAGGATGACTAATGTTAAAAGCAGAGCAAACACCATAAGCATGGCACTCATTAAATCCGCATAAGACATCCAGTAGTTAACTTCTTCTCTCTTTCTGTACTTCATTCTTATGCACCTTGTTTCATTTTCAATAATTCTTCAGTTAAATCATCAAGTGTTTCGACGAAATCTTTCTGCAGGTCACTAAACTGGTAAACTAGCTGGCTTACCTGTTTTACCGCATTCGTTAATGTCTCATCAAAGTTTTGATATGTTTTTGTCAATCCGTTATCGATATTTTCAGCAAAATCTTTAACAGAAGTGTTTAATGTTTCTCTTGTCTGCTCAAACTGGCTTCTTGTTGTTGTCCAGCTGGATTTCATAACTTCTAGCTGTTCAGTAATATCACCCATATAAGACTTTGTGGTTTGAAGAGCTTCCTGAACAACTTCGTTTGTCTGCTCTTTCATTGCAACTAACTCAGGCAATAAATCACTTTGCAGCTGGTGCATACGGATTAGCTGTTCTTTCAATCCATCAATGTTTCCTACAACATCTTTCAATTCAGGGGCAATAGGAGTAATATACTCAACTACCTCTTTTACACTGCTTAATAATACATCAGATTCCTTCAGCATATTTGATTGTACCTTCATGGTATCAGCAAACTTGCTGGTCATATTCTGAAAGGATCCTGTCAAACTCTTGGAAGCGGTTAATACATCATTAAGCAGATCTTCATATTTTCGTTCTATGGTTTGATTGAACTCCTTAAATCGGTCCGTAAGTCCATCATATTTTTCAGCTAAAGCCTGATTACTTTTCATCACTTCCTGCTGAACCGGAATTTGTTCCTGTGTAAGCTGCTGAATATTCTTAAACGAATCTGATAGACCAACCATAAATGATGAAGCTTCTGAATAACTGCTCCTCATGTTATCCATTTCAGATGTCATTACCTCAAATTTTTCAATTAAGCGCTCCGTTTTCTCGAGAGTAGCTGATTGGCTAGACTGAGTGGTTGCAAAATTTTCTACGACCCGGTTAACGGTTTCAACCATTTGAGTCTGTAATGACTGTGAATCCTTAATCATATTACTGAAACCTGCAATCGATTCCTGTGTTCCACCAGTTATAGATTCTATCAATCTTTCTGAGATGTCATTGCTATTATTCTTTGTTAATTCAAGCTGGTTCTCCAGTAGCTTGGACTGATTCTCCATTCCAACCTGTAGCTTAGAAAACTGGTCATTTAGCTGATTGAAAGCATTGCTGACCTGTCCGTTCGATTCCAGAATAGTAGAAACAACTGGATGCATAGCTCTTTCCAAAGCATCTGTCAACAACGTTTTTAAATGATCCGCCTGGTTTCTCGAGATCTTTTCCAATCGATTTAAAAATAATTCTTCATCATCTGTGCTAAGTAAGTAATCTAACCTTTCTGAATGCCAATCGATATGCTTATCCAACTTACTGCTAATCATACGATCTGCAGCAATCCAGAATAAAGAAAGTAGAACACCCAGAACGGAAGTATAAAAAGCAACTTTCATCCCGTTTAATAATCTTCCGATCCCAGTTCGAAGTGTTTCAGTATCTCCAATATGTAATTCTGCCAAGCCCATCGATAAACCTAAAAAGGTCCCTAAGACACCGATGCTTACATTAATTCCACCACCGATATCCATAAGGGGGCGGTATCCCATATGATAATGCATGACATCAAAACCAAAGAATGGCTCGACTTTAATTCGTTCATCCTCTTTCTTACCAGAAACGCGATTATAATAACGTTCCCATAGATTTTTATATTTCGATTTTTTTATAGACTGAAAAAAATCATTTATGGAGCGATCTATTTCTAACGTACTAGTATTTGAGGTTTTTTCCATCTCCTCTAAAGTAGTCCTAAGCCTTTTCATCAAGGATATTTCATTGTTAATTCTGTACCATTGGAATATAAGAAGAAAAGCAAACAAAGCCAATTGAATTAATAAGAAACCACTAGTAAAATTATTTACCCCTGCTTCATTTGCAAAAGCAAATAACTTTTCAAACATAGAAAACAACAAAATCACCCAATTCCTCATAGTCTTTCTAGCTTATTTTAATACAATAAACTGGAAATGTGATCAAAATAATAAAAATTTCATTACCAAATAATTGATAAGGATTAACTTATAAGACCTATAGGACCAGCATTGTTCTATATGCTGGTTTTTATATCCAAAATCTTAATTGGTTAAATAAAAATAAAAATAAATAAAATTCCTAATATTCGTACTACAAAAAAAGATCTGTGGATAGGTTGTATCCAGCAATACCCTTCCAAGGTGATAATAACATTTCAGCGTCGGAATAAATTTAGTCGATAGTCGCTTTTCTTTTGGGGTGAGTTTTACCTAATTGCAGCTTAAGTTTATTACTAATAGGATGAATACTTCTAATAAAATATTCGTTTCGTTCTATTATTTTTCCACATAATATCGATGTGGAAGATTATCGCATTACAGAATTCATGAGAATGTCTTTTCGTAAAAAATTCTACTTTATGTAAAAAAAAGAAACAGCTATTATACTGCTTCAAATTTTTCCTAATTACTCATATTAATCCTCAACATCAATCAAGAAGACTTTCTCCTTAAATTCACCTTGTTTCTCTGCCTTACTTCTTCGAACATTTTCTAAATCTTCAATTGAAAAACCATGATACTCAGTAATAGCATGTATGATTTCAAGGATATCTGCCAATTCTTCTAGGACATTATTCGAATTCGTAGATTCATATACTCCTCTAACTCTTCGCAACTTTTCTTTTTAAACTCTTTTATGTACTCATTATCTTCCAAAATTCTAGTAGTAAAGTTCTTTCCAATATTAACAATGACATCTGGAATACGGTCTCGAACAAGTTTATTGAAAACTGGCATTATAATACCTCACTAATTAATTATAATTTATATCATCGTTTGGATTATGTTAAACCCTCAAAAAATATCCTCTTTTGTAAAAGAACGCCGCTATATTACGACGTTAATTTCATATAATTTATGTGCCTGTATCTTTACCAACTGCATTAGTGTTACTACCTAATGTTTTCTTCATTCTATAGTATCACTTACTAAAAACTTCAATTTCTTCAAAGGTCTCCATTGGAACTGCTTTCCGAGAGTAAATCCAATCCTTTTCGGCTAATAGCACGGATAGCCCTTACTATAGGATTAAAAAAACTTTAGCTGTACTGTAATCCTTGTTCTTTTTATTGATTTAAATTTAGTCTGCGATTTAGGAAACAGTAATTTAGTAACTCATTAAGTAAGTGGCCACTTTAAAAAAATAAGTTGCTTTAGTTTTAAAAAAGCTGCTTACTATCTATTATCCAATTTATTGAAATTGAACGAGCTATAACTTTACTTGGTATAAAGGTATTATAAGGATTACTATAAATATTAATATTTGGATCGTTTTCAATGTTACTAATAAGGACTAAAATATATTTATCTTTTAGTTCTTTAGCAACTCTCCATTCTTTATCGGTCAAATTTATTCCACCAGCTTCACCTAAAAGACCTTTGACTTCAAAGATAAATTTAGGTTCATCCTTGGTTTCAAAATCATAGCCACAACCATCTTGTCTTCGATCGATTAAATCGCCACTAAATCCATTTATCAACCCTTTATTAAAATACTCTATAAACAAATCTTCTGCCTTTTTACCTGTTATTCCCCTTGTAGTATATGTATATGATCTTTGCAAACTAATGTCATCATTATCACCCGAGTTAATAATTGAGACATATTGTTCAATATTTTCATTAATTTTTGTATTAGCAGGTGAAATTATTTCTTTTACAATTTCGTTAAGTGCTTCTTCACTAAGCTCATCGTATTGTTCAAGGACAGCTAACCTACTAGGCCTTAGTTCTCTTTGATACCAACCTTGTCTACCATTTGGATATAGAGGATCAAATTCATCTCGCATATTCTTTATAGTATTTTGTTTAACATTTAATATCTCACCGATCACACGAAAAGCCTCTGTAAAATTAGAAAAATTCAGGTTAAGCAAGGCCTTTTTATTAAATTTGGATAAATAAAAAGCAACAATTAAAGCAAGTTTATGATTTTTTTCCATAATATCCCTCCGAAGTATATAAGGTAGCAACTTTATAAATGTAAGTCAGAGTAAAATATGATTTGAACATTTTCTATCGTGGCAGTTTGAATCAAGAGTTGCCAGTAAAATTCATCAGCTATATTATTTCGATTATACAAAAATATAATATCTATTTTTTTAAAATGAGTGTGAATAACTTCCTGTAAAACTTCATAATCATTTTTTTGATCAATAAACAATCCTTGAAAATTCCATTTTTGTTTTAAAAAAAGTCTTTTCATTTCTTGTATGGTTTGTTGTGTATCTAATATATCTTGCTCTTGATAATATACAATAACAGATGTCATTTTTACCACCTTTATTTCATTATACTAAATTGCAATTAAGTTAATTTCTTAAAAAAATATTTTGATGTTTATATCATATGATATAATACAAATGTAAAATAAAGTAATTTATTATTAGTTACAATTATAATTATAAAAGGAAGGATATAAAATGGAACATATTTTCACATCAAAATTGATTGGTTTAGTTATTAAAAGATTAAGCAACGTTGAAGTCAATAAACAAAAATCTAATCAACATGAATTTAATGGTAACAAGGATTTAAAAAAACTATTAGGCCCTCAAAAAATTAGTAACAAAGATGTGAGTTTTATTTTATATAAAGAGGATGATAACGAGGTGGCTACTTCCTCGAAAATAACATGGTATGATGCACGCGAAGCCCATCCTACAAGAACTGAGTATAGGCTTTATTTTAAAAGTAATATTGTTATGGATCATGCCGAAGCAGGTGATCTACTTGTTGTTTCTAAACATACAGATGAAGATATTAATTTCATTGTGGTAAAACAAGGTAGTACAGCCGAAACTGTATTAAATTCGTTATTTGGCCCAGTCCAAGGTACTTCATTTACATTTAAATCATTAGATTGATATCATCTTTAAAGTTATTTCATTCTAGTAGTTTATAAAGCTTCCCATACTCACATTCATGTAATAATGGGCATCTTTTGCATAATGGATTGACTTTGCAAATCTTCCTTGTAAAATCAATTAAAGCATAGTTGTAATTTTTATGATTTCTTTCAGGAGTTAGTGTTTGGGCTAGCAATAAAAAGTTTCTCTTTCTCCTTGTCTCTGAATTAGTCTTAAACCCATAATATCTACCATATAGTCGAACTACGTTACTATCTATAATAGTATCGGGAATTCCTAAATGGAACGTTCTCTTTGCTGAAGCAATATATTGACCAACTCCAGGTAGAGAAAGCAATGCCTTTTTTTCCGCTGGAAGACCCTCTTTGGTTAAGATGTTTGCTAGTTCTTTTAGGTACTTTTCCCTCCATATAAGGCCTAAGCTTTTAAACACTTGGGCCTTACTGTCATCAAGATACTGTTTTGGTGTTTCATATTTACTCACAAATTTACAGTATACCGGTACTACCTGTTCAGCCTTTGTCCTTTGAAGCATTATTTCAGCAACTAATGCATGCCATTTATTTGTGGTAAAACGCCAAGGAAATAAATCATAATTTTGCTCTCCCCAATTTAATAAGGTATTTACTAAATATTCGTTTTTATCTTTCATTCATAGTCACCTCAGAAAATTTTTTATTTTTCCTTTACATAATTGAATTCCCCTATTATTTAGTTTATATTCTAGTAATATAATTCTTTATGTTGAATCCATTTAATACAAACTTACGTTCGTTTACAAAAGAATGTTATAATATATAAAAAATGGCTAACTTTAATGATCGTGTTGGGGGAATAAATATGTTTAGATTCATTGATTTGTTTGCAGGGATAGGTGGTTTAAGGCTTGCTTTTGAAGATTTAGGCGGAAAGTGTGTTTTTTCTTCTGAATGGGATCAAAAAGCTCAGGAAGTGTATGAAAAGAACTTTGGTGAAAGACCCTTTGGAGATATCACAAAAATACATGAAAAGGATATACCTGACCACGATATCTTACTTGCTGGATTTCCGTGTCAACCATTTAGTTTAGCAGGTGTTTCAAAAAAAAATGCACTAGGTCGAAAACACGGATTTGAAGATGACACACAGGGCACACTATTTTTTGATATAAAACGTATAATTAAAGAAAAGCAACCCAAAGCTTTCCTCTTAGAAAATGTTAAGAACCTACAATCACATGATCAAGGTAGAACTTTTAAAATTATCAAGAGAACATTAGAAAGAGAGCTAGGTTACAGAGTCTACACTCAAGTCATTGATGCAAAAGGTCTTTTGCCGCAACATAGAGAAAGAATATATATAGTAGGATTTCGAGATAACTTAAATTTTAAGTTTCCAACTTTACCCTCAAATGGGCCAGCCTTAAAAACAATATTAGAATGCAATGTTCCTAATAAATATACTTTGTCGGATAATCTATGGAACTACCTTAAAGAATATGCAAAAAAACACCAAAGTAAAGGAAACGGGTTCGGATATGGGATCGCTGATTTAAATGGGTACACACGTACATTGTCTGCTAGATATTATAAGGATGGATCAGAAATTCTTATTTCACAAGGAGAAGATTCAAATCCAAGAAGACTTACTCCTAGAGAATGTGCAAGGCTCCAAGGATTTCCCGATGACTTTATAATATCTGATTCTGATTCGTCAGCATATAAACAACTAGGGAATTCAGTAGCCGTTCCTGTTATTGAGAAAATAGCAGTTAATATTTTGAAAACATTAACAGAAAGAAAAGAAAATCCAAATTACCATAGGGGATTTCTAATTGAAGATAATTCTATTGACGAGGTAATTAATCGTATTAATTATTACAAAGATTTTTATATAAAAATAATCACTACTGAAGATTATAAAGCTTCAGCTTCACGCTCTGGTGGTATTTTAGTTAATGGAGAAGCTTGGAGATTATTCTTTAATTGCCCGGGATCCAAAGGCGAAAACAAAGATACAAATTTTAAAATTTACTGGGAACAACTTGATGAAGTAACAGAAAGTAAAGTTAGATGGAGAGGTAAAAAAGTAAAACCAGATTATATTCTTACTCATATAGGGAAAAAGGTGCCATATTTCACATCCGAGAATATAGGTGATTTGTTTGTACTAATAAAAGTTAATGACGAAGAATTCTTAGGTTATAAAATTGAAAGTAAGTACCTATTCACCCTCATCCTATCTATTAAAGAAAGAGCGGAGGATACTGATAATATACCAATTTATGCAATAAAATAAAAAAGCCTGGCTTTAATTTTAAAGCCAGGTATTTTTAATGAATAAAATTGTTCTATTAAGTTGATAACACCCCTATTTATAACTCAATTTCATTTACATATTGAATTAACTTTAACCTATCGAATGCTGATGCAATCTTTGATACCTCACGATCTTTAATAAGAACGGCTAATTCATGATTCGAAATAAAACCTCTTTTTGATAAGTTAGATGACCCAATAATAGCATAAGTTCTATCTGCTATTATTAGCTTAGCATGAAGATCATCGGAATTGGTTGGCTTAAAATTGTATATTTTCATATTTAGGGTTATTCTCTTCAACTTTTTTAACTCTTCTTGGATTATAATATCTTGTTGATAAAAATTGTTAATAAAAATACTTACACTAACATTTCTTTTTAATGCTTTTTCGATTTGCGGTATGATCTCTAAACCACCTAAACCAAAACTGTAAGATCCTATAATTAATTCATGCTTACAATTCCTTATTAATTCAATAACATTTGATTGTATAGATTCAATTCCACTTCCTAACCATCCTGACCCAGTAGCTAAAACTTGGATTGTCATCACAGTAAGTTCCTTTGTAATAGATTTCTATCCATAAACATATTCCTATGTTCACAAGATGTTTCTGATATAAGTTGACAAGCATAGCAAGAGGCACCATTGTACTTACCCTTCTCAAAAATATCCTCACTGCAAAGTGGGTCATTAGAACATATATCAATGTCATTTAAAGCCGATGATAAAATTCTTTCAAATTCAGGAACAAGAGAAATAAGACCTCCCAACGTTCCATCCCCCCCAGGTTGTACGGTATAAAGTAATATTCCACCTCGAGCATTCCTAGGATTATTTTTATCGATATCTATAAACACTCTCTCTCTAATTGACGCAGAAGAATAGCCAGAGTCGAGTGAAAGAGAATTTATAATTCTATGGGCAAAAGTATGCCACCAAACAAAAACAGGGTGAAGAAACTCTATTTCTCCATTTGTATTACTTATACCATATTCTTCAGGATTGTAATAAGCGTCCAACCAGCGCTTATATTCATTTCCTACCATCTTAAAATGGTGAGGAATAGATTCAGTATCTTCTTTTATCAAATCTAAATAGATACCTTCACCATAGAGTTCAACTCCTGGATACCAATTTTTTAATCCATCATTATATGAAACCGAAACTTCTCTTGCCACAGAAGTATCCAACCTTTTATATCCTTTTTGGGCCATAACCACTTGGAGTCTACTGACAGGTGTTATTCTTAATTTCTTACCTTTTAACCCATCTATGATTCGAACATCATTTTTTACTATTTCAAATAATGGAGCTCCACCAGGTGTTGATGAATTTACTACTGGCGCACCAATAGCAGCACCTTTTTGTAATTCAACAAATTCTTTAATTCGATATTCAATTTCAGAATTTACAATTTCCACTTTTTCTAAAACATCTTTTAAAACCTGCATTACTACTTCTTCTGAATATTGTTTAATTGAGTTTATAAGTTTTTCAGGTACTCCATCTGTTTCTGATAATAAATCAATAAGATCATTCTTAGAATTTATTAAGGCTCTTTTGTAGAATAATGATAGTCCAGTTTTTATTTCTGTTCGTCCCATTAGTTTATGCAAAGAGGTATCTCTAGGTGGTATTGTAAGTGATGTTACAATTTCTGGAACTCTTAAATTTGAAGCACCCCGTTGCATCATTTTAGCAGCTTTGTCACACTCTTCTCGGTGGCTCCCGATTTCGGGATATCTACCTGTACATTTTAAATCCCAATTATAGGCTTGGCCTAAACTGATCCTACCATTACAAGATGGACATATAATTTTTACATTTTTTAAAGAACCTCCTCCTCCTTCCCATTTTAAATAAGTAGGATTACAGTCTTTCTTTTTGTGCTTTATTAATCCCACCCAATTCACATCATCCATATGTCCTTCTGTGCAAGCAATAATGAAACGGATAGCCTCTCTACGAGATTTTTCATAGGCTTCATAAGAATTCGGCATTTTTCCACATTTAGGACACCCTGTTTCTTTTTTATATTGTTGTCTATACAAAATACCGTGTTTTACGCATAGCGACCAGCTTGGAAAATTAGCTGTATGGTATACTTCTTTTGTATCTATAGCATTTAATTCAGCGTTAGTAGGTATTCTGATTATTCCAGAGCCCTCAAGCAATGATTCAGATAATCGTTGATCTACTATCTGGAAATCCTTCGGCTCGTATCCATTTTCGAAAATCTTCGAGTTCTCTAATGAATAGATTACCTTTGGTCCGTTAGGAGCCTCTAAAATGGCTCCTGGTCCATAAGTTGTAATATACTGAGACGGCCTCATTGATTGATTTTTCAATATATTATCCTCCAATTTTATAGATTATAAAACTAGACAAGTTACTACAGATTACCCCTTAAATGTAGTTGTTCCTTCTACATCACGTAAGGAAGAAGGGGCGTTTTCAAAAGCCATATCTAAGTTGTTAAAAAAGTGTTGTAAGTCTCCAAGCACAACTGCATGTGTGGGTGTACTAGCCATTGACGGTTCTTTATATAAAAGATCATCATGTATCTGTGCTAGCCCTTTCCACCTGTCTAACTCAGATCGAATTTCCATTTGAACTTTATTATACTCAGGTTTCCTGCCTTCGGGTTGCTTCTCAAGTCTATTTAAGAGGATTTCGATTAGATTTATTACCTCAGGTGCTGTTCTTTTTGTAGCCATTAAAGAAGCCCCAGAAATATAATGTTTTTTTAGCAATCTCTGTTGGATTCTCCACTCAGGATCGACATTGAAACCATTTATCATCTTTGCATTTCTTAGTATAGCTGTAATAACAGGTCCCAATGCTCTTTCTCTAGCCCTAGGTGAGAAGGGTGCTACAGTTATTGGCTCTACATTTTTGTATAAAGAATGATGGTACCCCATAAAATGTTCATAATGATCTAAATCTCGTGGCCGGCTTGCTCTAAAAAACGTTAAGACTAAGCCACCTTTACTCCTACCAACACGTCCTGAAGATTGGATATATGATGACGTTGACTTAGGTTGGCCATTAATAATCATGCACCTCAGCCGATCAACATCAACACCTGTTCCAAACATTGAAGTAGCAAGAACTGCATTAACCGGCGTTCCAGTTTGCAGGCTTATTTCTAACTGATCTAGTAAAGATGGTAACTCCATTGAGTCCTTTCTACTTGATAACTCCATGTGTTCCGTACTTAGGTCTCTTGCATTTACTCCTGCTATATACTCCATCCTTTCTGGAATATCCTGTCTATATAACGATGCAGCACCAGCTAATTCCCTTACAGCATTAAAATACCCAACCACTGTCCAAAAACCATCAACTGCTTCTTTTGTAAACCCTTCTTCTAGCAAATTCTTCGCATTTTGCAACAAGTTAGACCACATTCTAACTAAAGGAGTTTGCGCACCTTTTCCCGGAGAACATACACCAATATATAATCTACCTGGCCCCTCACTATCTAAAGGGTGCACAGTAGGTGGTGAAAAAGAGAAAAAATTATCCTCAATGTTTAATCCAGGAGATGGAAACTGTACAAAATCCCTGCCAAAAAGTGATCTGATTTGTGTTTGAGCTTGGCTTACAGTTGCTGTAGAAACAACAATTTTAGGTCTTATCACCTTCCCATCAGAATATTTTGTGCAAAGTTCATCAATTGCAATTTCATACAAGCCAAACATACTTCCTAAAGGACCTTCAATAAGATGCATCTCATCCTGAATTATTAAGCTAGGAGGATTAAAAGAATTAATCCTCTTATATAGTTTATTTTTCCTGTATCCTGAAGGATGTGATTTTAAGTCTTTAGTTAGATTCCCACCATCTGAAGGAGGACAATTCTCTCTGTAGTAGCCCCATCTAGCATGATAGTATTCTACATTACCAAAAATTGTAGCTGCTCTGGGTTCAGATGCTAGTTGAGCAAATTTATCAACAGTTGCGATGATCATAGATGGACACTTATGATATACTTGATCATCTACAGTATATGCAGTTATTGGTGTTCTATAAGATATCGACGACTCACCTAGAACCTTAAAACAATCTAAAACTTCTTGAAATTCCATATCTGTGTTAGACACCATCTGATTTCCAATATTAATAGGTACTTTTTCTGTCCAATAGACAGAATTCAACTCACAACTTGGTGAAGGACAGTAAATCTCGAAATCACACTCAGAAAAGTTATTTTTTGAATTCAAATAAGTACGAATAAAATAACCCATTCTTGTTGGACTTGCACATAGGAGGCTAACATTTTCACCAATTAACGTTTTCAACTTTTCCCAAAATTGATAAATCGTATCTTTTTTAACGTTGCCTCCATCTTCAATTTCAAATGTAATACTTGCTGTATGATATATACTATCATCATGGGATTTGACATTAATTCCAACTATCTTTTTTGCGCCTACTATATTAATATCTTTGATAATTGGAACTGTTATTTTTGCTGCTTTAAATAGGAAATACAAAGTATGAGAACCAGCACTCAAGCCTTCAGAAGGAATTGCTAAATGAGAATTACAACACGGACAATTTAATATCTGAGCTGGTTCACCGTACGACTTATTTCCACCTCTCTTCAGAAGATCGATTGCTCCAGGTATATGTTGGAAAGAGCCACTTTCATCAGTAAAATTTAATGTATGCATACTATTAGGTGTTACTCCACCACCAACAAATAACCCAATTGAGATCCTTTCTGTTCCCCAAATATATTCATCATCAACATGACAGCTAGCCGGTCGCCATCCGATCGATGTCCCTTCTTTATGGCCAAACGTTCTTAAAAACTCTGCTGCGGTAACAACCCTTAATGCTCTACGATACTGTTGGATAGTTAAAAGCCTCAAAGTGTATCTTGACAATACATTAACACCACTGCCAATTCGATGCCCACTTTTATCTTTTTTTGCTCTTAAACGCGCTAGAGCAATATTAAAAATAGCTAATCCAAGGTAACTCTCCGTTTTACCTCCGCCTGTAGCGAAAAATAAAAGGTCAACAGTGTTTCTATCTTTATCCTCATCATTAAATAATGAAGAAATATTTTGAAGTATAAATGCTAACTGAAACGGCCTCCATGGAAATACCTTTACTTCTTTATCCCTTCTTGCCCACGACTGTTGTTTTGCTATTACTTTATTCATAAAGCAAAATGCTAACCTTGCATCTTCATTGTTAATGAGTAGAGAAATTCCTTCGCTAATCCTTTTACATGATTTCTCTAAATCTTCTAAATGTATTTTTGCTATAGTAGTAAAGTTTTTATCCAAGTCTTTCAACTGTTTATATTGCCCTTGAATCCAATTTTTATACCCCTCTTTCAATGGTAATAAGTTTCTTTCTAATTCTTTAACAGTATAACTTTCTGATAAAATGATTGGATTAAATTCTGGTTGTGGACCATATTCTTTTCTCCATGACATATCAGGAGCCACAATTGGGTACATTGGAAGGTATTCAGTTCTCACATCGCAATTTTCAAAAATTCTCCTTTTTTCAATGGTCAAAATATCGCCATCCATCCAAAAAAATGGAGGTTCTTTAGGTATTTTTTTTACTTTGTGTGTCCTTTGTGGATCTATGTCTCTCCAAGTTACTCCTACCAAGTGCCCCCTTGCTAGTGCTGGCTTATTTCTATATAATAATTTTAAGGACAAGCTCTCCTTTACAAGAGGGTCATTTATATCTAATTCATTATTGTGATCGAGGGCTTCAAATGGTGTTATATTAATGTTTCCTTCGCATTTCACCCGTATTTGTGGTTGAAACACACAGTCTTCAGTTCTAAATGTGGTTGGATCTAATAGATTTGTATTATTAACGAGAAAAACTGAAACTTTATAAGTATCTTCATTTATTTTAGAAGATTTAATATTAAACTCTAGACCAGTTTTTTCGCTTTTCTGTAATTCATCGTTTTTTAAAGGAAGTGAAAAGTCAAAGCAATAATATTCGGGTTTTCTAATCCATGCACTCTCGATCAGATAATATCTTCCCCATGTATAAAGTACATGAATTTTGTGCTCCTTGTTTGTAGTTTTTACAACAAAAGATAATCCAAGTGATTTAGGCATAGATTTTGGGTCTAAAGCTGGCGAAAAACCAGTAACAACAACATTTCCTTCACCTTCTCCCGCTTCATCCCCTAAATCATCCTCAGTTAAGATAATTTCAGCTTCTGAATCAACATCTCGTTTTTTATCCCTAGATTGTTTTGGTATCAAAATTCCAGTAATATATTCATTTCTAGGATCTAAATCTTCATCTAACATTTCATGAATTCCATTTCTTGGTCCTAACAACTCTTTATTTAAGGAAACCACAGTTTTTGCTCTCTCCATTAATTATCCCCCCGAATGTATCATTTTTTATAAATAAATGTAACAAATATTCAAGCGCTAACTTATTATGGAAATCGAAAATTAAATAGAAACCGAATTATGACTACGTTTATCCATTTAATTAAAATAAGCTTTTATAGATATAAGATCTGCCTCCCTCCGGCAATATTTCTTCTTCTCTTTTTATTAATCGTTTCTTATAAAGCTGTGATAATTGGGTACTCGTTGTATTTACGTGTTTATTGGTATATATTGCAACATCTTTTGCAGTTACAATTTTATGTAAATATACCTGGTCAAGAACCGTCTTCATTTGATCTCTTGAACCACCTAGATAACCTAAATAAGGAATAGTCGGGTCATCCACCATTACACAAATCTTATCATATTGCAATACAGTGCCTATATTGTATGCATGGTCAAATTCAGTGACTCCACTTAAATTTTTTAGATATAAATATTTGTCATGTTCTTTAATATTTTCTTGCATCCATCTAATAGGCTTTACAATTATTTCATCTGTTCCAGAAGCATTAATTGCTTCTACCTGGTTTAAATTTAATGAAAAAACTGTCCCGTTTTTCGCTTCCATAATCTGTTTCATGATAAAGTTTGTATATTCTCTAATTTGGTTCCGAATAAGTAAATCAACTTTTTCATTTAATGGCTCCGGAGATAACTCCAACTGCATCATAAACCTCACCCGTTTTCTAAAACATTTTCGTTTTCGCTAAGGAGAATATACTACTAATTTTTAGATAAGTCAATACTATTAAATCTGGATATGAAAGTAAGTTCCAAAAAACCACTTTCCTTCTTCTGTTTTTTTTAACTGATCCTTCTGTATATTGTAGATAGAATCATGTGTCCTAAAAGAGATTTTACCTCTAATTGTATTCAAAACCCTTCGTTTGACATCGGGTAGCCCTTTTCCCCTTTGCTGTTCCTTATATCGAGTCGCAGTAGTGAAAATGGCAGCTTCTATTACCTCGTCTTTACTACTATAAGGAAAGTTAGATTTTAAAGTGTTATAAATTCCTAACCCTGAATCAGATATTGAAATTGAAATTTCTCCTGTAGATGGATAATATTGTACAGCCGAATAACAAGATGAACTACCGTGATCAGTTGCATTAGAACCTAATTCAGAAATATAACTCATTACATCAGAACATTGAGAAGGCGGAATGTTTTTGATTTGCATAATCTTATATATACGTTTTGAAAGTTTTGCTACATCAATTTCACTCTGAGTCTTACTTATCTCTAGTAGTTCATCACTTCGGTCATTTGTTCTTCTGTTTTTATAATAATTTAAGTCTATTTCGCTTGATTCTTCAAATTGTCTCTTAATGACTGAGGGACACAAATCAAAAAATTTCATTCTCGTTAAGTAGCCAATTAAATCTGCATTAAAAGGCGGTATTATTGCTAACTGTTTATTAGAAGTCAATTTTTCGATAGAGGATAATAAAACTGTACATCCCAGTGGAGATATCCACTTTAAATTATGTAGATCTAAAATATAATATTTCTTATTACTGTAGTAGACATCTGAACAAACATTTAACCAACTATTAACCTCAATAATTGTAGATAACTGCGCTGGGACCTTTATTTTATTCATCATGTACTCCCTTATTTGGAATCATTTATTTTATTCTTTTAAAATAAATATCACTTAGATTGCTTGGTGTTAAGTCTACATGCAAAGATCGCTTGAAATTATAGTTTAACCAAATTTATTACTTTTTTACCATGGAACCTCGGAAATGCGTTAAAGAAAAGAAAGAATAAAGTACAATTAAGTTTTCCCAAGCAACTTGAGACTATAACATTATGTAAAACTAAGGCTACAAGCTATTAACTATGCAGCCTTTTTTATACAGGATATAAATAATGAGATTTCAATTGAAAACCTCAACCACTTCTATTTGAATTCATCTAAGTCAATAACTTCTGCATTCAAACCCTCTAGATCTAATTTATATACAATTCCACTAATATGATTAGGCAATTGTCCATTTATGAAACTTTCTGGTGTGATTTTTGGAAAGCTTTCATCGATTTCATATTTCTTTACTTCTAGCATTCGATATGATTTCATACGAACTTCACTGCCAATTGGGTATTTAAGTTTTCCAAGTGCACGATCGATTTCCGATTCTTCAACGCCAATCTCACCTAATTTGGTAACCATATATTGAATCGAAATACCATTTGCAGCAGGTTCAAAACGATAAAATAACAAATAATCTGCATTTAGCTGATACTGACTATTAATAGTAATTTGTGATCCATAACGAGCTACCGTAGATTTCACCTCATATAAACCATCATTACAATTAAAATCAATAGAGCCCCCGAATGGTCCTACCCAGGAGACATCTTTTTGTTGTTTCAACAAATAATAGTAACTTAGCATTTCAGCCAATACGCTGTATGCTTCCTTTTCAAAATTGGCATTACCCATCAGTTCTTTCATTGAGTACCACCATGAAATAGGGTTCTCCTGGATTATCTGATATGATTCTGCATTGAGAACCTTTTCCAGAAAGCCAGCACAAATAATAGCAAAATCTTCGTATAAGTTCGGATGATCAGATACAAGCATTAATAAGTGCCGCTCTTCTCCACCCACTACATATTCTCTCGTATAATAAGAAATATTTGAGAACTGCTCATTCACCTGTTTATCTAATGGGATTTCAATGGCAACTCCCTGCATGCCATCAATTTTTACAATCCAATAATATTGCTCTTTTAATGTAATGGAAGATTTTGCAGAGGTCCGAAAATAAGCGAAGCCATTTCTAATTTTTTGTAATGATTCCATATTCTCTACACTTTCCCCCATTTTTTCTATGCGTCATTCATAAAATACTTATACAAATCATCTACATATGTCTTTATTCCACCCTCAACTAAACTGGGTTCAATCATATTTAAGCGTGCTGTGTTTAATTTCAGTACACGTCTGAATAATTCCGGTACTTTATTACTGGAATATAATTTATACTGTCTCATCAATTCCCGTGTTAATTCGGCTCGATATCCACCACTACCAGAACGGTCGAGGAGCTGAAGGATGTGATCTGAAGAATTATCTCTTAATGTATTGAGTGTTTCTTCCTCTGTTCCCTGCCAGGATAGATGAATATACCACCAAATACTTTTTAGCCATATACGACGAGTTCCTTTGTAAAAGCGTTGATCATTGATACCAAAACGTTCGTATACCAGGTCCGGAAATACTTCCAACGATAAATACCGCCATATTTCATCCTGGGCTGCCAGTCTTTCGTTAAAACTATAGCTATCATTAAGATGACTGTATAAAACTAAGCCCATATGCAAATCAAAAGCATACGAATTAATTTTCATCTTGTCATTCATTAAAAATGATTTCTTTTCGTTAATAATGTATTCACGCAGTTGATCAAACGGCGGTTTGACCTGGCGGGGAGCACAGTTTTCCGGTTCGGCCTCAATTTGTTGAAACTTATATTTTGCCTGCGCCTTTGTATAGACTACATTTTCCCACACTACATTTCACCTGTCTTTACTCGTGTTTCTAAATCTTTGCGAATTGAAATCGCAAGTTTTTCCGGTGTATCGAATTCCCAATTTAGTGTAGTTATAAAATAGTGCATCACTTGTCCGATTGAACCTTCCTCACAATTTTCGCCATTCTGGATCTCTTGCCAATCCACACTCTCCATCAAGTTTTGCAGAATTAGCTGAAGGGCACCTGAAAGAAACTCAACATACAATGCCTGATCAATTTTCGTCTTTGGTTTTTGAATTGATGGGAAAGCAGCATGTGCTTTATTTAAATAAATCGCAATATATTCTTTATCAAAGGGTTCGACTAACGGCTCAGAAAAATTAAAATCAACATACCATAAAGGTTTATCCGGTTCATTTACTATTACAATAGGAAAAGTTGATCCGGATCCATCTAATATAACTACCCATTCTACTAACTTTCCTAAAATCGTACCCGATAGTTTTGCCTGTCCTCGCATGCTATTTCTGCTGGCCTTCTTCAAATAAATAACAAGCGAAATATGAACTTCACCAAATAATTTATCTTTTTGGAAATAATAATCAATAGGGATAAGAATATTATCTGGAGTCGTACTTGTAATGGTCGTAAGAGGAATTACACCCCGCTGAGAAGACTGTTTAGAGACCCATTGTAATGCAATTCCCAATTCTGCATCAGCGTTGACAATTTGCGTGGGACCAAACAAACTGGACGGACTCCCTAACATTACGTTCCCTGAGATCCCGAGACCTTTTTCTACATAATCCCAGCTATCATCATCATTACTCAGTAAAGTTTTAAATTCATAGTCTTCTGTCTCATTGAGGATTTGCCTGGAAGCATCGTCATCTTTATAAAAGAAATGTAAATCTGTCGAAACATTTAACAATTCTTCCATAGCCTCGTCATAGATTCGATTCATGCTAATTTTATTGGCCATTGACTACACTTCCTTCTGGCTTCATCAACATTTCGACTTGTACATGAGGGTCCGTACAATTGAAAACTAATATACCCAAACATTCGACAGGCTCAGAAATTTTCTCAATCCGTACAGCATGCAATACTTTTCTGTTACTTTTTTGTGCGGCGGATCTGCCAAATAGACCAACCGTATCCGGAAAAGAGATGCGCGTAATTTTCGCAGGGAATGGTGTACCCACACTATCTTCTGATTCCCAATCAGTTGCTGAGATTTTCCCGCCTTCAGAAGCAATAAATAACTCTATCGTGAAAGCAGATACATTTTTTGACAACCTCATTTGAAAATGTACTTCTAAATCACCAGTGTCTAAATATTTTTGTGATACGATTGTAAAACTATTTCCACGACTACTTTTATTAGCGGTAGGCTTCGTTCCTCCACCCCGATTACGACTTGAAGCACGACGACCAAATCCGGTAGGTGGCAACAGCATCTTTCCGACATTGCGTGCAAGGGTGTTTAAACCTTGTTTTCCTTTTACTTCTTCTTTATTTTCATACGACGCTTTTATTTTCCGACGTACCTGTGAACGAATTTTTTCAACAATATCAAAGGGTTTACCTTTAATGATAATGTCTGCCCAGGAGGTATGATCGGCCATCTCGCTTTTTCTTAAGTAGGCTTCTAAATCGACTACTTCATTATCCGGGTTCATTAATTTCGTATTGGAATTTGGTACAAAAATTGCTACCAAATATTCACTTTCTTCGGTTGCATGAAGTCCCTTGCACCATTCTCCATCCGTTTCATAATTAATGATCATTCCCGGTCTTCTTACATAAGCCATCATCGGTGCATTTTGCTCACCCAACGGATTTTTCTCATTTACACAAGTATACGGACTGGGCCCATTTAGAGGAGCAAGCATATCAAGTTCCTTCTTTGTAAACTTTCTATAGGCTACCCGCCCCGCATTATTCACCTTATTGTGTTCAAAATAATTACGAATTTGAATATCATTAACAATATAACGACTTGTTTTTGAACCAATCGCAGCTGCGTTATACATCATTTGAAGTTCAAGGAACAATGGTAAAAAATCGTCCTTTTCCAATCTCTGCCCATTGATGTGTCCATCTAAATATTTACCATAAGTATATTTTTTATTTGCTAGGCGAGGTGCATACCAGCGTTGTATAGCCACACCAATATAATCTGCTACATTGGATTCCCAAGGTTTATTATCATCCGGATTGATATCATGCTTAATAAGTAACTGTTGTTCATCGATAAAGGGAATAATAATCTTAGTCCCGAGCCGCTCTCCCTCAAACGGCTGAATAGAGAGGGAATCTAAAATGTCACGGATCATTGCTTCATCGGTTATTGGAATTGTATCATCACTATCCGGAGATACACGTTGACCCCACCAGGCAATTCCACTCGGCACCTTTTCGTTAGATTTTGGAATTATGGTATTTGGCAGTTTCTCGTTTTCTACTAAAGTCACAGCCAATCGATGCTGATACTGACCATCTTCATTTAAAATATGTGAATAGTAAACTACCAAGCCAATTCCTACACGGAAATAGACAGTCTTCCCCAATCCCCAGGAGCCACCGGCCCCCGGGGTTTCTTGTGCCATACTGATCCCATAAATAAGTTTAAATATATTACTGTTTGGTGAATACTTAAAGTCCAAAGACCCCGTTAAACCGGTTGTGTTAGCATCTTCAATATAAATCGCCTTTTGTGGCGAGTCACCAAATTTTTCGATTAAGCGTTCAGTAATTCCATCTAAATGTTTGGCAAAGCCCGGGACATCTACATCCTTGATGCCAATGTCCACATGTACAGAATCGTGCCCTTCTACTTTCATGCCTGCATCCAGACTATTTTGTACAGCTTCGCGTACAAGTAAATCTAATATCGGTAAATCGTTATTTTGAATAAGTTTTAATAACGAATTGCCGGATTGGGACATTTTCCCAAACTCTGCAACTTCGATTTGCATTACTCTTTTCCTTCCTCCGTTTCAGACTCACCCATCGGATTTTCAATACGAATGGATAATTTTGTGGCTAAATTTTTCCCGGAACGATACCCGGGTACAAATAAGCTGACACCAATCAAATCTTCTGATGCATTTAAGTCATAACGTTTATTGGCTTCTTTTGTGTTTTCCTTATTTTCTTTATCAAATTTAGAGTCTTTATCAATCCGGTATAAAAGTAATTGTGGAGTCAGCCCAATACCGGCAGCCTTTCGCAATTCACTAACAACACTCTTCTTTGGTGGTTTTTGATCTATTTCTTCTAACTGATCGTTTATCTGTGCCCGCTCTGCTTTCCCGTCTTTAGTTAACTTAAATTCCCGTGGGATTAATTCATACGTCTCTTTCGTCATATCTGCATATAAATCCGTTGGCGCACGTAACACACCTATATTAATTATTTCTCCGGATGCAGATCCACGACGGGTACGTTTAATCAGTCCCACACCACGACCGCCGACTTCCCATTTTTTAACGTTGTTATTATCATCTAACTTACCGCTACCGGCTAACACTACATTCCAGTTCGTAAAACCGGCTTCAGCTTCTTTCCTTTGATACCATTCAAAAAAGGTTTCCATATTGGAAAATTCGCTCTGTTTATGAAACGTAAATTTACGGAAAAAGTCATCCATAATTTCTTGGAAAGGAACGTTATCCCAATAAAGACCACGACTATTACGCGTTTCATTTGGTGTACCCAAACGATTTAAGAAGTTCTCAGTAACTTCGATATTATGTCTTTGTATGTTAGCATCATTGTCAAATAAAATAGTTTGACTTGAAGTTCCAGAGAAGTCTAAATCTACTTCCTCAGCACTTTGCATACGATTTTTCGCTGTAATACGTAACCATGTCAGTTTTGGTGAGTTTTTAATTTTTGGTCCATATTCACTGGCTCCCATACCTTCCAATATATATGTTTCTATATCCTCACGTAACTCTTCTTCCAGGGTCGCCATAAATCTAAATTTTGACTCTGTATCAGTTGTCAGCCAAATACGTGGTAACATTTCATAGCCTTTACGATAACCAAAGAAGCGCCCCATCTGCAGCAATGTATCTGCCTGGGAAGTTGTACGAAGAAAATACGTACTCACTAACCCTTCTATTGTTAGGCCGCGTGATAAAGTACTTCCGCCTATAACAATGAATGCTGGTGCCGGTGCAGGGTAATTCGGTGCGTTAGGATCAGGATAAGCTAAACGGACATGCTCTAAATCTTCAGTAATCCCGTTATTTGCACAATTGTCAATGCATAAATGGAGCCCATCATGATATTCCAATCGTTTTGTGTCTTCCAAAACATTGATGTGAGAAGGATATTGACGAATTAAACGTTTTAATTCTTCTTCAATTTTTTCAAATGGCGGATAATCCTTTACGTCATTTTTATTAGGATATATTTCAAATTCCATTTCAAAATCTTCTTTTGTAAACCTTTTCTTCTCTTGCACGTAAAGTATACGACATTTTTTAATTATTTCCGCTTTTGATGTAATACGGAAATAATCATTTATTAATTCAGCAATAATTTGGTGATGTATTTGTTTTTGGCTGGTATGAACAAGCATACTTATCGGCTTTTTATATTTCCGATAACGCATAATGGAAGTAGCTAATAGAAACCAATGAAGAGCATCTTCAAATGATTCCGGTAAATAAGATTCTTCACCTTTATGAATACTGTCGACAAGATCACGGTCATCTATCGTAATTTCTCGTACAATTGGCAGCCCGCGAAAATATTCGTTGTTTTCTAACCCAAAGATTTGTTTTGCACCAAAATATTCTTTGGCAGGATTTAATACCGCTACAAAATCACGCGGATACAGGGATTCTTCTGATGCTTCATTTAGGAAATTAGCGTAAGGAGTAGCTGTGTAGCTGACATAATTCATACTTAAAGGTTTTGAACCATCATTCGCCTCGATATTTACAAGTTCTACAATTGCTTTATTCAAAGCTGTACGTTCCGCCAATGAGTCATTTACATCATTAGTATTGATTCCACCCTGATCGGATTCATCATCTATTATTAAAATACGCATTTGTGAAAGCTTTTTGCCGTCATCTTTTAACCATAGGATTAAATCATTCAAACGAGTCTTATTCTTTAAACATACATTTAGATAACGTTCACGAGATCCCTTATTTAATAATATATTGCTTACTTTATGTGAAGAACCTGCCTTTAATGAAAGCTTACTTAAACGTTCCCAGGAAAGATTCCCAGACATTTTTAAATCATTCATTAGACGATCTTCAGTTTGCTTCCGCAAGTTTTCAATTGTTCCGGATAACACTATAAAGAAATTAAACTCCCAATCCGCGGCCATTGCCATTAATGCGGCCATACTTGCTGTTTTACCTGACTGGACGTGCCCAATAGTTAATCCCTTAACAGGATTATCAGACTCTACGCGAAGCTTTCTTAAAATACTTATTGTTGTATTTTCCATATCCTTTAACGATTCATTAGTCCAGCCTTGCCCAATTAGCTTATTTTTATATAGTTGCCAACTACTGGAAGGTCCTCCTGGTATCGTCAAATTATTATCCTGACGGCGACTTAGAATGCGGTTATTTGCTATTTTTTCTTCAATCATTTGTTCGCGCTCTTCGGCTTCACGTAGAAACCTTACAATTTCCAACCAGATTTGAGCATTCAAATCCTCTGGTATCATATCATCTTCTTGCAATTGTTCCAGTTTATTTTGAAGGCCGTCTTCATCGTGTTTACCGTAGTATTTTATATCATCCCAATCGCGACCTTTATTACGCAGTTTTTCAATAACCTTACGATGCTCATCATATTTTGGGGAGGAAAAATCAATCATGCCGTTAATAGTATTTATTACCAATTTCATAAACCTCTCTTTCTATGTATCAAGAAGAAATTAATTTTTATTAGTCTATATTAGTCTCATTTTACCATATCAAAATAGTAAAAATAGTTAAAGTGCAGAAACCAACTTGCACCTATTTTTTCCAAAATAATTAATTCTCACCAATCTTAAAAATGAAAGTACAATAAGTTTTAAATCTAAAAGCTTTTTGCTTAAGCTGATTCTGGCTTATAATAGTCAAAATTGATCTAACACTTAATGATTTTATTAAAATTATTCTACTTTAATTGAGCCACCTTATTAAAAGAATAACAGCTAACCTTATCAAAAAATAAGATGGGTTAAATCAAAATATCCCTCTTAGTAAACTAAGCGGGATAATTCACTTATGTTTTATTCAGCAGGAAGATCTTTTTATATTACCTTGATAACCATTAATAACGCTTTGGATATCTTAAAATGAAATATCCCAGCCCATTTCTGTTTTCTCATAATCAGAGGACGCACCCTTGTGCAGGAAGTCTTTAGCTGCACTAATCTAGACAATGTCCCGGCTGGCTGTAATAGTTGATGCCGAAGAAGTCACACTGGGCAGAAATGGCATCCATATCGCCTTCCTAGATAAAATCATACGAATGTACGGCTTTACTATACCTTCCTCTTCCCTAACATCCACTCACCTGTTTATGCAGACGGGCATACAAAAGGATATAGCGGATATCGTCATGGCCTAACAGAACTTGAATACAGAAAAGCAGCATTCCTTTCATGATAAATTGCAGAAAAGCCTGTAAACACTATAAGATAAAGTAGCACTATACTTATAAACTTCTCCACATCATTGCCCTTCCCTTTATTTCCAATTGTCATTATAAATAGGACATCTCTTTTTATCAGTAATATACTAGAAATAAATGTGTAAAAATTCAGACCAGAAAGATTCATTATTTAGACACAAGGGATTTTATGATCTTTGTTTAATTTTATAGATTGGGGGGATACTTTTGGAAAATAGGATAGTTAAACCACACTGCCATGTTTGTATGAACGAAATGAAAATGGGTGAAGAAGTCGTAATGGATGGAACCCTTAAAGGGATTCTGCATGCAGATTGCAGCTATTTGCCGCCAGCTGAAATTGAGGATAAAGGGAAATTGGAGGAAGTCATTAGCAGAAACCAGAGATGGCTAAAATCATTTAATCACTTAATTTTGCATTAACTGCAAAAGCCCTTTTAGGGAAAAGGGCTTCAGACTGTCGACAAACTCGGTGAAAATCGTGCTTGTCTGAAGTCTATTTTGTTTTAAAATAGATAGTAATACAATGCTTGAGGTGATTTAAATGCTTTCAAAACATAATCCTATTCAACGGGATCAAATTGAAATGGTTGCTTTAGACGAACTTGTACCAGCGGACCATTTGATCCGCAAAATTGAAGCAGCGATTAATTTCTCATTCATCTATGCCTTGGTAAAAGATAAGTATTCAGAAAAAGGGCCCAAGTATTGACCCTGTAATATTAATTAAACTCACATTTATTCAATATACCTTCGGTATTCGCTCCATGCGTCAATCAATTGAAGAATTGAAAACGAATATGGTTTATCGGTGGTTTTTAGGATATGCCTTTCACGATAAAGTTCCTCACTTCTCAACTTTCGGTAAAAATTACGAGCGCCGATTTAAAGACACCGATCTCTTTGAACAAATATTTTACCGAATCTTAAAAACCGCAGCTGAAAAGAATTTAATCAGTGCTGAACATGTTTTTGTAGAATCTACGCATGTAAAAGCGAGTGCAAATAAACGCAATTTTAAAAGAAAGTTGTTCGAAAAGAAACCCGTGCCTATCAAGAACGCCTTCAAGACGAGATTAACCAAGACCGCGAGGATCATGGAAAAAAGCCGTTTCCACCAGATAAGTTTGATAAGGAAGAATACAAAGAAATTAAGGAAAGACAACAGATCCGGAGAGTGGCTACTATGTAAAAGATGAGCGTACAAAATAATTCGCTTATTCTTTCCATGCGGCCGCAGACCGCAACGGCTTCGTGTTAGGTGCAATTGTAACCCCTGGTAACACGCATGATAGTCATATTTTAGAGCCATTGGTAGAACAAGTAATCGAAAAAGTTAGTAAACCAAAAGCTGTTGCGGCAGATGCAGCCTATAAAACACCTGCTATCACGAGTTACTTATTGAAAAACGACATCACACCTGCTTTACCTTACACACGACCTCGTACAAAAGAGGGCTTCTTCAGAAAACATGAGTATGTTAATGATGAGCATTTTGACTGTTACATTTGCCCAGCTGGTGAGATACTAAAATATACAACAACTACAAAGGAAGGGTATCGTCAATATAAATAAGATCCTCGAATTTGTGCTGGATGTCCTTTCTTGTTTCAATGTACACAGAGTCAAGCGCATCAAAAACTAATTCAACGTCATGTGTGGGAAGAACATGTGGAAGAAGCAGAACATCTTCGCCACCATCAAGACGTCAAACCGATCTATGAAAAACGTAAAGAAACAATTGAAAGAGTATTCGCAGATGCAAAAGAAAAGCATGGGATGCGTTAAATAACCCTAAGGGGACTTAAAAAAATGTCGATGCAGGCGATGCTTACTTTCGCTGCCATGAATTTGAAGAAAATGGCCAACTGGACTTGGCAAGGTCCAGAAATGGCCTAAACGATAACCTCGGAGAGGTCTGCAATTCTCTGTTATTGCATAATGTCACACAAAAAATCAAAAAAGGGTTCGGAATGAGACAATTCCGAACCCTTTTTGTCTACAAGCTGAGACCACTAATTGTGGTCTAATATATTTTTATAATTATTCTAAGACAACTGCATTTGTTTGTTGTTTAATGCATGAATGAGCTTGTTCATGAATTCTGGATTATTTACAATAAGCAACATGATTTGTTTTCTGGCACGGGTAACAGATTGATAGAGCATCCGCTCTGGATCATAAAAATTTGCAGTTCTTACAGCAATACTATTCTGATCATTATAATAAAAAGTAGAACCAACTAAAACAAGTACTTTATCAAATTCTTGTCCTAAAACACCATGTGCATTCAAACCTCTATGCAACTGCATCCGCTGGATTACTGCACCATTGAAGTTTTGACCTGTATAGTCAATAATTTGCCAACCCTCGCATTCCAGCCCTTCCGCAAATCCCCTCGCTTGGTTAATATCACCAAAATAATGAATGGATATATTTTCGGTGTTTTTACAGTACTTCATATACTTTAAGTTAAACAAACCTTTGATAAAAGCTCCGAGTTCTTTATTTGTTCTTATCTTTTTACTAAGTGGATATAACTTTTGGTTCTTCAAAGACTTGAGTTTATCCAAGTTATTATAGTCACGTTCATGAATTGAAAGTATTTGCCTTGGGTCGATAGAAAAGAATCCCAATAAATCATTTTCATGTATATATTCAATAATAAGCTCAAGTTGCCAAGGATACATTCTTTGAGTTTCATCAACAAAAATAATTTGAGGATTAAGTTGTTTAAGTTGTTTAATCTCTTTAACATCTTTGACAGAAATGATATTCCATTTGTATTGTTGGTTCAATATTAAATGCCCAGTATTTAAATTTCCCGTATGAATTATAACTATATCATGTGTTTCATTAAAACTTTTTGCCAAATCATAAAGCAATAAAGTTTTTCCGGTTCCTGGCAAACCTTCTAAAATTGTAAACTGTGATGGGTTTTCTAGAATTTGATTTCTATAATCTTGCTGTTGTTTCGTCAAAAAATATGATCCATTAATGAATCTCTCACTATGATTAAAAGGGGAAACCAAATAATCTGATGGGTCAAATAAATCATCTAAATTTGAATGGTGTTCTAATTTTTGACTAACTAAAAGTTTTTCGAATACAGCAAAGTCAATTGGATGAAAAGTTTCATCATCTTTTAATTGATAAAAACTATTATCTTCTGCAATATAGGTAAATAATTTTAACTTTTTACCTAAGGATGATAAATAATATTTATTTTTGAGTAGTTGCTCCCGAGCATCTTCTTCTTTTAAAATAGATTTTATTTCTACATTCAAAATATAATCTTCCCCAAATCTAAGTAAATCAAATTCCTTATCTATTTGAGGTATCTTATAACCTACATAAAAATATCCAAGGTGTCTATCTTCCACATCTAGATTATTAATAAATGCAGAAATTTGCTCAATCTCATCTTTCCTCATATCAAAATCGAAAAAATTCAGGATTTCTTTAAAAACTTCCTCTGGTAAATCTTTGTAACTACTAACTAAAGAATTTAAATCAAATGGCTTTCTCAATACAATCACCTACACTATATATTTTTCTGTGTTTTCATCTTCTTCTTCAAGGATTTTAATCACTTTAATTCAATTTCATTTTTAATTAGATTTTACCATTAAGTACCATTGTTGGGATGATATAATTATTATTTTTCGTCAAAATTTTACACTTTAAATATCGTTTTTACCATAAGGAATGTAAGTAAGCAACACCGGTTGTTTAACTCAACACGTTTCATAACTCTGATATATAGGTGTGTTCAGAAATCGAATAATAAACAAGATTCATAAATTTTTCTGACTTTTTTCAAAAAAATGAGTATCTGTTGTTTCCGCAACAGATACTCGCATATAGGGTGGATTAATATAAAAAAGTTTTTTTTAAAACCTCACAAATTATTGCTTCTTACTCCAAATTGGGATTTAGTCGGAAGAAGTATATGACTTTTAGTAAGACACAAACACTAGAATCAGTGCTTGAAGCATTAGAGGAAGGTATTAGAGCATTTGGTGGTGTTCCTAAACAAATAAGTGGTAGATAACGCAAAACAACTTGTATTAAGTCATCCGAAGGGCGATGTGGCTACCTATCATCCAAAGTTCTTGGAGTTAAGTGGAACATATCAGTTCCAGACGTACGCATGCCAGACCTATTGGCCACGGAGGAAACACAGGGACGGTTCTGGCGTTTCATGGTGAATCGCCAGAACCGTCCCTGTGTTTATTAGTTAAAACCCTAGTCTGTAATAGGCAATCGGAAAATTTTTCTCATAACTTAATGCCTTCTTTAATGATGAAACAGCAATTTTATCATCCTTAATTTGATTCATTTTTAAATATGTACCGTATTTAACCAGGTGGGAAACAAGCAATTTTTTTGTGTACTGAAGAGAATGATAATACATAGCTCTATCTTTTCTTATAAGTGGAATTATTCTTTTATACATCTCTTCATAGACATTTATCAGTTTGGCATAATAACCGAAATTGCTTTGTTCCCCTTTTCATGTAATTCTTGTTCAAGGTCCTCAGCTCTTCAAGAGTTAAGTCTCTTAATCTCATATTTCCACACTTCTCCTGTTCCACTCTTTATATATTTTTTAATTCGCTGAAATATCACACCATATTTTAACAGCAAGAGATCATCTATCACAACAAACTTTACGAAAACAGCCTTATAAATAGCCACAAGTAATACATATTCATGGCGATACCCAAATCAAAGAAATATCTGCCAAATCCCGTCCCATGATAAAATACTAAATATATTTTCTAGTAAAGGAATGAATGTCTATTAATATGCCAGACAAGGTGAAAAACCTGCCCTTAACCCCAGGCGTATATCTGATGAAGGATTCGCAGGGTCAAATTCTGTATGTAGGGAAGGCGAAAAATCTAAAGAATCGGGTTCAGTCTTATTTCCGGAACTCTAAACATCATTCTCCAAAGATAAAAAAGCTGGTCAAACACTTAAGGGATTTTGACTATATCCTGACTGATACTGAATTCGAGGCTTTTATGCTTGAATGCCAATTAATCCAAAACATTAAGTCGCTCTATAATCGAATGATGAAGAGTCCGCAGTCATTCATTTATATCTCAATCAGCCTTACCGGCAAGCAACGTAAGATTGATATTGCCTACAATCCCATTGAAAATGACGGCAAGGTTTATTTTGGCCCTTTCACAAGCCGAAGCAATGTAGAAAGAGCTCTCCGGGGGTTAAAGGAATGCTTTAAGTTGGATTGCAGTAATCCCAATGGAAAGAACTCTGCTTGCCTGAATTATTCCTTAGGCTCCTGCCTTGGCCGGTGTCTTGGGGGGCCTGCGGAACAACAGTACAATGACATCCTTGACAGGTTTATCGGTTTTCTGAAAGGCACAGACATGAGTATCTTAGAGGACATGAATCAAATGATGTTGAATGCCTCTGAAACATTTGATTTTGAAGCAGCCTCGGCCTATCGGGATCATACACAGGCAGTAAGCTCCCTGTTAAAAAAAGAAAAAGTGATCGAATTCACCGAAGAAAATCATAATATCGTCGCTATCGAAAGATTAACAGATTCAACACTTAAACTTTTCATTATTAAAAGGACGGATATTCTGTTCAGCCAAAACTATGCAGCAGCAGGCAACATAGAGGAAAAAATAAAAACGAACATTTTAGCTTGTTTTAAACAAGATGAAGTAAATGCAGCCCAAGACGTTAGAAGACATGAAATCGATGTAGCGCATATTATTTACCGTTATTTACACAGCGGCAGCTGCTCTTATCTCATCATTCCAGAAAACTCGCTCGACCCTGAGAATCATTCCATCCTAGATCTGGCACTAAAGAATTTTCTAAGTAACATTCAACATTTCCAGTCCCCTATTTAATATGAATAAGGGGCTGTTCTTATTGCACTTCTCCTGATAAGACTGGTCCTGTGACAGGAATTCCATGCAAAGGAGCCTAATCGGCAGGTTATAAAAACCGGTTATTAGGCCCCTCATTCGTGCATTTTCAGTTCACATACTCATTAGCAAATGCATCATCCACTCTAAACAAAACAGTAAAAGGAACAGACTCATTATAATAATAAGCTTTCTCCCCCCTGTACTGAGTAACATCAATAATCTCAGGTATCTCTATTGATCTTAAAGCTCCTCTCAGTCTTTCAATAGATTTGATAAAGGTGTTCTTCTTCACCTCTCCATCACTGCCAGTCCTTCCAAAGAAATCACGCATGGCGATTCTCGTGCATGGATTCTCCTTGCTGGAGGACAGCAGGAAGTGTCTGATCATATTGGCCTGGGTTGGAGTGATGATGGCTTCCTCCCCATTAAATAAGAGAATATTTTCGCGGTCATTAAAGTACAGGACAAGTTCATTGGGTTCACTATTTTCATAGAGGTCTTCACATGCTTCCTTTGAACATGTTTCGGTATATTTTTTTGTGATTTTGTACAATGCATGCTTATGTAAGTATTTCTCATTCGATGACAAAGATTCAAATAATGGTGATAGTTCTATATTCGGCAGCTGTTCCTGCGGTGTATGAGGGAGCTTTTCCATCGTTTCATATGTCTGGCTGGCAACATATAAAGCGCTATTGGCCAAATACATATGCGCATGGAATTTCTGCTGCTGATTTAGGGCGTAACTCGGATCTTCCTGGAGACGCTTATCCAGTGCCTGCTGAAAATAGCGGACAGCAGAGCCGTACTTTCCATGCTTATAAGACAGGAAACCCAAACAATAGTAGGCGATGGGGAGTTTTTGTTCTAACCCGATCGCCTTGATGAGTGACTCTACAGCAGTCCCGTCATCCTTGAAATGATTCATTTTTAAGTAGGTTCCGAATTTTATAAGGTGAGTGACCAGCAACTTTTTCGTGTTTTGAAGTGAGTGATCATATTCCGGGCCGTTTATTCTTGCTAAGCTTTTTAGTTTTTTATACATGTTTTCATAGATAGTTACCAGCTGCATGTAATAGCCGTAATCACTTTTTTCTCCATTCTCATGCAGGTCTTGTTCTAATTCTTCCAGCTCATCAAGGGTTAAGTCTTTTATCTTTATGGTCCTCATCTTTACACCTCATTTTTATAAGAAAGTGTCTGTTGCTATAAATAGTTAGACAGACACCCTAAATCTTAAGAATACTTTTTACTGTATAGAATTCATCACACCGTTTCATGCGAATTTTGGCGAAAAAGCAGTGAATTTTTTGTAACAAGTAAAGAACCATACCAAATATCGGCGGTTCCTAAAATGATCATAATAATTACACTAAGCATCCCACTCTATTTCCCTTTTCTTTTTTCTCCTCACTTTTTAGTAAACCATAACGGGAATACTGCTTGTCTTTTACACATAACCTTTTCAATTAAATTAACTCAAATAAAAACTTTATTTGCCTTCAGTTAATTATTAATGCAGTCTATAATCCCAAATAAATCTACTTAGTCCACTCAAAAATAATTTCGTTATCCTTATAACATACGCATATACGACAATTCCTAGTATGTATTTTATTATAGTTCCTTTTCAACCTTCCCTAAAAACTCTGAAGGTTTTAGTCCTAAGGATTGAGACAAGGCAAATAATGTATTGATAGTCGGACGACGTTTTCCTCGTTCTAATAAACTGATATATGTTCGATCTAGCTCTGATAAATATGCGAGTTGCTCTTGAGATATCTTCTTTTCTTCTCGTAGATTCCTTAATACCTTACCGAAAATGACCTCAATATTCATATAAACCCCTCCTATTTGAGGTCATTATTGACTTTTTTGTGACAAATAGTCTACGGACTATAGTCGTCACAAGTTCCAAATGGTAATATTAAAAAAGTATTAATGTAATTAAAATACATATAAATATTACCTTCACAAATGGAGAAAACAACATTCTAATAGGACAGAAAAGAAATATGATTATGGTGGTGGGATAAGTGGATTTATTACGGAAATTAATAGAAGAAAAAAGGCAGCTAATGATAACAAGCGCTAAAATATGGGGTATAAATTCAGAGAAAACAATTCAGTATAGTCAGGAGCTAGATCTGCTGATAAATATCGCACAGAGTTTAGGTGTCATACACTCACCAGATAAAATACAGTAATGTATTAGCACCAATACTATTTCCATATCCCAAAATATTAAGAGTGTATATCGTGGATCGGGAAGTGGCAAGAAGTCTTTTATGCCCAATACATATTGGGTTTAGCCTATACGGAAAGATAATGAGCCACAGACAGCATTCTATTATTGCCTAAACCGAAGATAGAAAAAATGGCTCCAGCAAAGCTGCTGAAGCCATTTTTAAAATTTCCCAAAACAACATGTATGGTGACCGAGTTATTCGCTTTTTTTATTTTTGCAGATCGTGTAATTAGAAAAGAGCACTGTCAATATTTACAATGTACTCCCCTTTAATTGAAAAAGCATCTGCTCCCCAGGCAGATGCTCTTGCTCATTTGGTTTTATAAATGAACATATCAATTTCTTTACTCATTGGAAACGCACTTTTTTTGGAGTGAATTTCCTTGTTCTACTCTTATTTACTAGTGAAACATTTCACAATATCAGATATGCTTGTCCTTTTGAAAATTGAACAAAAAATGAACAACTTGAGAACGAAGTTATTATGACTGTTAAAGCATTTTTAAACAAAAAAAAACACAGCTAGTGCGTAATTTTTTATCATTGTAATGCAAATAAAGAATAAATTTTTTGGTTCAACCAAGTGTTTACACTCTGGTATATTCATAAGATTAATCTTAAAAACAAAAATTTATGGAGGAAATTAAACATGTTAGGCACTAGTTTTACTAGTAATTAAGCCAATTTTAGGCTTTTAAATTTTTTAATAGTTTTAACGAATAATTCTCTATTATTATCCAAAACAAATATTCATTGAATCTGCGTAACAATTTTTCCATACCTTAACTCACCATCATACTTATATCTTGATAAATGTTCATTAATGTTTTTCAGTAGTAGTTTGAAAGTAGTGTTTACCCAATATCTTTCTGTCTTTATCAAAAAGGTAAACCAAATATGTTTTGGTGTAGTCATTTTTTCTTACCTATTAAAGAAACCTTTCCGAAAAATCAGTAAGGTTTCTAAAAGTTATAATAAGAAATGTGTTTTATAGAACTCTCAAACTGGCAACAAACTAAGCAGCCCTCTTCAGCTTTTTTTCCTTATTCTTCCCACCGTCATATTTAAAAGTAAATTTTCTAATGAAGCCGGCCAAACCAGAAGGAAACCCCAGCAATACAATAATATACAAGAATCCTAATACAATCGTCCATCTCTCAAAAATAGGATAACTCGCAGCAAGCTCTGACAGATAGTGTCTCAAAAACTCAATAGTCCCTGCTCCTGCAATGGCACCAGCTAATGTCCCAAGACCACCAATCATCGTCATTAACAGCGCATCCAGCGTGACTTCAATGGAAAAGACATTGGTATTAATGAACCTTAGTGATACAGCATAGAGAGCCCCGCTGAAGGAAGCTGCCACTCCGGCCGTTACGCTGGCAATCAGTTTATAATGAAGCGATTTATACCCTAATGCCTCTGCGCGATATTCATTCTGGGAGATGGCTTTTAATACCTTGCCTGTGGATGATTCAGTAAAGAGCTTCAGCAGGATAAAAACGGCAGCCACACTGAAGAGCGTAATATAATAGAAGGAAGTACGGTCTTTGAAAACATCTGGCACACTGAATGTAAAACCGTCTCCGCCATGTGTCAGCCCCCTCCACTTCTCTGCCAAAACAAGAAACAGCTGCGAGACTGCCAGTGTGAGCATCGCATAAAAGTGGCTTTTAAGCCTTAAGGATAACAATCCGATGATATAGCTAACCAATGCTGACAGGAGAATTCCTATAACTAAACCCAATATAAAATTTGGCAGAGTTGCGTCCAGTTGATTAAAAATAAGGGCCGTACTATAAGCTCCGATTCCAAAAAACATACAATGTCCAAAGGATACAATGCCGGTATAACCTAACAGAATATCAAAGCTCATCGCAAAAATGGCAAAAATAAAAATTTGCGTAAGCAAGATTAGCGTGCTCCGGGTGTCATTGACAAAGGGGAAAAGCAGCATAAATAGCATAATCGCAAGCCCCCAATACAGCGGCACTTTATGAAATAGCCCTCTCATACGGCACTCCCCTTTTCTCCCATAAGCCCTGTTGGTTTCACCAGTAAAACGATGGCCAAAAGGAGCATATTCAATGCCAGTGACAAATCAGGCATATAATAAGCCATAAACGCTCCAGCAACTCCTACAATCAGGGAAGCCAGTGCCGATCCCTGCAGGCTGCCCATCCCGCCAATGATAACGACAATGAATGCCAATATGGCGTACTGCATGCCCATTTCCGCAAAAACCACTCCTGAATATGGCGCCAGAAGGGCCCCGCCTAAAGCAGCCAACGCCGCTCCGAGCAGGAATACGAAGGTAAAGAGACCTTTTACATTGATGCCAAGCGCCTGAACCATTTCTTTATCCAGAACACCGGCCCTAATCATTAGGCCAATTTGGGTACGGCTTAGCAAAAGCCATAATGCCAGATACAGTAGCAGTCCAACCACAATCACAAACACACGGTATTTAATGATGATGATTCCATCAAACTGATAGCTCCCTTCCAGCCACGCTGGCAGGTTTACCCGAATGGGGTTTGGTCCCCAGAAGATTTTGATGCTTTCAGACAATACAAGCATGCCGCCTAATGTAATCAGTAGCTGCCGGACATGATTCCCGTAGACAGGACGGATCAGGAACCTCTCCAAGACCCAGCCCAATGCCATTCCGATTGCAATAGCACCCGCAATCGCTAATAGAAAACTGTTTGTTTCTTTAAAAATCCAGGCTCCTGAAAAAGCGCCCCAGACGAATAATCCGCCATGGGCAAAATTCAGTACACTCATCAGTCCGAAGATTAAAGTAAGTCCAGCAGCCAGAAGGAATATCAGCAGCCCTGTTGAAACCCCATTGACCAATAAATTAATAAAGACTTCCATTTCCAGCCCCCCTTCACTGCTACGCGATGCCCAAGTATTTCTGGCAGGTTTCCTTGTCTTCCTTTAGATCCTGCATCCAGCCATCATGGACTATTTTTCCGTCATCCATAATGTAAAAGTAATCGCCGATTTCACTCGCTATCAGGAAATTCTGCTCCACAAGCAGAATCGTTGTTTTTTCCTTCATTTTTAGAATCGATTCCATGAGCTTTTCCACCATAATCGGTGACAGGCCTTTGCTTGGTTCATCGATCAGAAGCAGTCCATCTCCATTGATATACGCCCTGGCAATCGCCAGCATCTGCTTTTGTCCTCCGGAAAGCAATCCGCTTTTTTTGCGCCAGAATTTCTTTAAATCTGGGAATAGCTCCAGCATCCACTCCATTTTTTCTTCCGTCTCGCCGTTGCTCTTTGCACTGGCCAGATTTAGCGTTTCTTCTATTGTCAGCGCACTGAAAATCCCTTGATTTTCAGGTACATAGCCGATGCCTTTTCTGGATATCAGGTGGGTAGGAATTCCGCTGATCTTCTGATTGTTATAATGCACAGAACCAGTGGTGGATGTATTAAAGCCCATGATGGAGCGCAGTGTTGTCGTTTTGCCTGCTCCATTTCTCCCGAACAGGACGGTGATGCTTCCCTCTTCTACGGACATGGACACTCCCTGCAGGATGTGATATTGCCCCAAATAGGTTTCCAAATTATCCAGTTTTAATAGACTCACGATGCAAGCCTCCCAGGTATGCCGTTTGAACTCTTTGATCTTTTATGATTTCCTGTGGATTGCCGCTGGCCAGGAGCTCGCCATTGAATAGAACCACCAGGGTATCGGACAGATGCATGACCATCTCCATTTTGTGTTCAATTAACACAATCGTGTACGTGCCTTCCTTCTTAATGTTCTCGATCACTTCCAGAATGGCAGGAATTTCTTCGATTGATATGCCTGCTGTCGGCTCATCGAGCAGAAGCAGTTCTGTTTTGAGAGCCAGCAGCATGGCCAGCTCTAGTTTTCTTTTTTCCCCATGGGCCAGATCCTGTGCCAGCACATCATCCTTGCCGCTTAGCATGCACCGCTCCATGGCAGCTTTTGCTTCATCCTGCTGGCGGCTCATGAAAGAAAGCCTCGGAAAGATCGAGTAGTAATCTTTGCTTGATGATTGGATGGCCAGCCTGATATTCTCAAGAACGGTCAGCTCCGGAAAAATATTGGTGAGCTGGAAGGAGCGACCGATGCCCCTTCTCGCCCGTAATGGTACAGAAAGGTTTGTTATATTATCGTTTTTAAAATAAATCTCTCCCTTTGTCGGAGCGATCTGACCGCTCAGCAGGTTAAAGAGTGTAGTCTTGCCTGCCCCATTGGGACCGATAATCGAAGTCAGCTTGCCTCGCTCTATTGCCAGGTTTACTTCTTTTATGACATCATGTTCGCCAAAGGAAACAGATAGGCTTTTCGTTACCAAGATATTCTCCAACTTGGCGATCCCTCCCTGATTATATATCTAACTATTCCGAAATCTTAATTGCCATTTCTGATCGGCGGTTCTGTTTCCTCCATATTCAATTCCCTGATTAGAACCGGAACTGGATGATCCACGCCTTCCTGCTCCTCTAGAGATACTGCATAAAGAGACTGCAGTGCCTGGTGATCCTCAGCCCGAAATTTCATCGTTCCTTTCGGTGTCTCAAATTCCATGTTTTCCATTGTACTGATCAAGCCATCCACATCTTTGTCGCCTTCTGTTTTCTTCAGAGCCTCCACAACGGAAATGGCAGCTGTCATTCCGCCGGCAGTAAACAGGTCAGGAATATCACCGTCAAACTTTTTCTTATGCTCTTCCACAAGCCAGTCATTTACTTCATTATCAGGAAGGGTGTGATAGTAAATGGAAAAGCCGCTCATGCCAATTAAGGAGTCCATCGTTTTTAGAGAAGCAATGTCCTGCGCCGCAGTGGATATCTTAATCCCCTGCTCCTCCAGCTGCATATCCTTTAACTGCTTCCATGGAGCATTGGATCCCGCCCAGACGATATAAAGGTAATCCGGCTTTTCATTTATAATGCTTTGAATGTTCGCAGTGAAATCAGTGGAATTTGGGTCTGCATACTGTTCATTCACAATCGTGGCTCCGAGCTTCTCGGCTCCTTCTTTAAATGCCGCGATTCCTTCTCTTCCATAGGCATTATCCTGTGCGAAGGTTGCGATTTTCACATCTTTTTCAGCAATTGCTGCTGCACCAGCTACAGCATCCTGAGACGAATTTCTCCCTGTCCTGAAGATGTACTTGTTCCAATTCTTTCCTGTGATGCTATCTGCCACTGCAGGCTCCACCACCATGATTTTTTCGTATTCTTCAGCGAGCGGCAATACGGCCAGTGTGTCTCCAGAGCTTGATGAGCCCACTAAGAAATCCACTTCATCCTCTTCCAGCAGCTTTGTCGCTTTTCTTACCGCGACATCCGGTTTTGTTTCCGTATCTTCCACTATAAACTCGACCTTCTTTCCTGCTACTTCATTCGACCCTTCTGTTGCATACTCCAGCCCCAGTTCAAATCCTGCTACCGTTTGCTTTCCGTACGTCTCGAGCGGACCGGTTAAGGAAGCGAGTACACCAATTTTTATCGTTTCTTCTTCTGAACTTGCGGTGTTTCCGGAACATCCAGAAGTAAAAGCAAGAGTGAGCGAAATACCGAGCATTAAAAGCGATTTAAAGCCGTTCAACTTGAATTTCATAGCCATTCCCCCTATATTCATTTTCTTTAGGCCATGTTAAATCTCGCTGCTTATCTATGAATCTTTAAATTTATAATTTCATTTCCATTTAACTACAGTGGCAGCCCAAGTGTATCCTGTTCCAGCACTGACGGCTACAGCAATGTCCCCAGGATTCAAAAGTCCCTGTTCCTGGGCAAAATGCAGCCCTATGCATGGGTCAAGTGCTGACATGTGGCCATGGTGATTTAAGTAGATCGCTTTTTCTTCAGGAAGTTCCAGTGATTGTAAGAGTTCTTTGAACATTGAACGTTTTGTGTGCAGTGGCAATAGGAGTTTAATATCTTGAGGAGTATAACCGCTTCTTTGAAGTGCTTTCCGTATAACATGGTCAAAATTTGAGATCGATACAGGATCCAGTCTTTCTTTCATGGATTGCGGGTCTTTTACATCAATATAATGAAGGTTTTTTTCGACTGTTTCGTGGCTGGCAAAATGTTTCGATCCTCCTGCCGGTGTCCTTACATCATCATGAAAGGAACCATCGGTCAGGATGGCGCTCTCCAGTATTTCGCTCTGAGAGGAATCCCTGGTGACCAGTGCAGCAGTGCCGCCATCGGCAAAGTTGAACATGAAGCGTGACCGCGGGTTCTCATAATCTACGATTTGCGATTCTTTGCATCCCCCCACAAGCAGGATGTTTTGAATAGAATGGTCTGAAGCAATCATGTCCTTTGCCACCTTTAAGGCAATCGGAAAACAAGAGCTGACATTCATGATTTCAAACGCATAGGCCTTTTTCGCTCCTAATTCATGCTGTATTTTCGGAGCGCTTGACCAGACGTAGTAATCCTTATGAGGACTTCCAAAGTAGATCACTACATCTATGGATAGCGGGTCAATCCCTTCAATCGCCTGCCTCCCCGCGGCAATGGCCAGATCGGAGGCATGCAGGCTTTCATCTGCAACATGCTTTTGAACTAAACCGAACTTTTCAATAATCACCTGTTCGGGTATGCCCGTTTTCACAGCCAGGTCGGCCGCCGTTTCGATACCAGGAGGAAAAAAAACTCCTGTTGATTTAATACCGATTCCCATCAGATTACCCCTCCATCTTCAGGTACCATCATCTTGGCCGTACCCGTCAAAACTAGTATTTCATCCTGATTAAGGCACTCAGTCAGCAATTTCAGAATTCTTTTCTCCTGATCAATTTCCTGGACAGTTGCTTTTGCCGTAATCGTATCGCCAATAAAAACCGGCGCTTTAAATCGGATGCTCTGCTCTACATAAATGGAACCTTTTCCAGGCAGATGAACACCTAAAAGCTGCGATAATAGGCTCGAGGTTAATAATCCATGGGCAATACGCTGTTTAAACCTCGTTTTTTTGGCGTATTCCCCATCTATGTGGATCGGATTGAAGTCACCGCTTAAACCTGCAAACAGGACAAAGTCTGTTTCTGTAATCGTTTTGCTGCAGGAGGCCTGCTGGCCGATACTATAACTTATCACCTCTTCACCTGCTTCCTATGAGTTGTGTTTTTTGAATTTTCCCAGTGGCATTCTTCGGCAGTTCTTTTAAGAACATAATTTTCTTCGGAATTTTATATTTTGCTAGATATCCCTGACAGTAATCAAGTACATCACTCTCTGTTAAAACGCTTCCATTTTCCTTTACAATAAAAGCTGCAGGAACTTCACCCCAAAGTGGATCAGCATTCCCGACCACTGCTACTTCAGCAACACCTTTCATTTGACTGATGACTTGCTCCACTTCCAGCGGATAGATATTTTCCCCGCCGGAAATAATCATTTCTTTTTTCCTGCCTACAATGAAAAGGAATCCTTCATCATCCGTTTTCGCTAGATCGCCTGTCAGCAGCCACCCATCTTTCAGTGCTTCATTTGTTGCATCCGGCCGGTTCCAATATTCCTTCATAATATTTGGCCCTTTCACTGCCAGCTCGCCAACATCTCCTTTTTCAGCCTCTTTGCCCTCTGAATCTATTAACTTGTACTCGGAAAATAACACCGGCTTTCCAATAGAGCCCCTCTTTCGTGGCGCATCTTCTTTTGTTAGCATAAATAGAGTAGGAGAAGTTTCAGTCATTCCAAAGCCCTGGCCGAATAAAAATCCTTTCTCAAAATAGGCATCTATTATTTCATGTGGACATGGTGCTCCTCCATTATAGAACCAGCGGACTGAACTCAAATCTGCCGTATTGAAAGAAGGGCTCGTGAGCAATGCCTGATGGATGGTCGGAACACCCATCGCAACGGTCACCTTATGTTCTTCAATCATCGACAGCGCTTTTTCAGGTTCAAACTTTCCGGGGATAACTATGGTTCCTCCTGAAAACAATGACGGAAACGCAAACAGCCCAATTCCTCCAATATGAAACAGCGGAAGCAGCACAATGCAGCGGTCCTCTGATGTTAAATCAATCGCCAACTTGTTATTGACCGCATTCCAGAACATATTGCTCTGTGTCAGTACAGCCCCTTTCGGTTTGCCGGTTGTACCGGAGGTGTAGCAAATAATGTAAGGTGCTTCCTCATCAATCGTATTCTCGTAAGTAAAACTTTTTTGAGTATCCTGGCAAAAGTCCTCAATGAACTCCAAACTTTCGAGGTCGCTTTGCTCAACAAGGGAAGAGGAAAACTCTTCATTTTCTTTTTCGGCAAAGATGACCTTTGAGCCGCTGTCATTCAGCTGGAAAACAAGTTCTTTCGCACTTAACCGAATATTTAACGGGACCGCCACACATTCTGCCTTAGCAATCGCAAAAAGAAGGACTATGTATTCAATTCGGTTATGCGACAGAATGGCAATGCGTTCCCCTTTTCTTCCTTGCAGCTTTCCCTGGATCTTCGCGGCAGCTGAATCGACCATTCTATTCAGCTGCTTATAGGACGCCTTTTCGTTATCTGTTATGACTGCTGTTCGATCTGGATGCGTGTATGCCCATTTCTCAATCCAATAGGCAATCCCTTTCATCGAACTCCCCCTCTTTACTTTTTTAAGCCCTGGAAGATAAGTGTCATCGCTGCATCAAATGCTTCTTCTGGAACTTCTTTCTTTTCCCAATACACCCATCTCATTCCCAGGAACTGTCCAATTGACATTAAACAGTAAGCAACAGTCTCCTGGTCAAGGTCTTTAAATTCACCCGCCTCGACTCCCTGGGACAAACTCTTTAAAAATCCATTCGCAAGCTTCCCATAATACCAGCGGAACAGATCCTGATCTACTACAACCGCCTGCTGAACAATGCTGTATAAATTGGGATGATTTTTTACCCAGCTAAAGAAGGCGAAGAAGCCATTTCGCTGAGCTTCCTCAAAGGAAGAACTCCCTTCCATTCCTTCTTTAATCGCGATACGCAAATCCCGGCTGTAGCTCCGGATTAACTCATCAAAAATATCTTTCTTTGAAGGAAAATAATTATAAAACGTTCCCTGAGCAACTTTTGCTTCCTGTGAAATATTAACAATGGACGTCTCAAAATAACCTTTTTGCCCAAAAACCTCCTCAGCTGCTCTTAAAAGCTTTTCACGTGTTTCGATTCCTCTTGGGGTTAGTGCTTTTTCCTCAGTTACATTTTTCATTGACACCTGAATCACCTCTCAACTTTATTATAAATAATATTCTTAAAATTACAACAACAATTTTCTATCATTTGAAATATTTCATAGCAAATACAGACTACATCTGTTTTTTTCCTGTTGATTAAATAATCTAAATATTTAAGAAAAAGAGGGACGGTTCTCTAGTTTCTCTTTCAGAGTAAAAACAAGAGAACCGTCCCTCTGTTATTCCTTTTGTAAAATCACACCTTTTAGAAATAAAAATAAAGAATTTAGAATACCAAAATAAAATCTTATTAAATTTTAAGTATTTTTTCCCGACATTTATTTTTTAAAAAATAACACTTCATTTGGATTGTTGAGACCTTTGCCATAATATTTTTATACAGACATCTTGTAATCTTAGCTAGGAATCTAGAAAACCTACCCAACTTTGGTGAAGATCTCTTTTTTTTAATAATCCCGGTTAATTATCATAAATAATGGTATATAAAAAAAGAATGGTAAAAAGTATACACAAATAGTTTTGTAAAGGAGGAGAAAGTGTTTTATGTCTAAAAAAGGTAAAAAGAAACCCATTTTTAAAAGATGGTGGTTTTGGTTGATTGCGATTATTATCGTAGTTGCTGTCAACAGTAACGGCGATGAAACAGCGGACACAAACAAAGAGGAAAACGAAACGGCTGTCGAAACAGCAGAGGATAAGTCAAAGGAGAAAAAAGAGGAGCCGAAAACAGAAGACACGGAGGTTGAGGATGATGTTCCTACGGAGTATAAGTCTGCTTTGAAAAAAGCTGAATCATATGCAAAATCAATGAACATGTCCAAGAGTGCTATTTTTGACCAATTAACTTCTGAACATGGTGAAAAGTTTTCCGAGGAAGCTGCTACCTACGCAATGGATAATCTTGAATTTGACTGGAAAGAAAACGCTTTGAAAAAAGCTGAATCCTATTCGAAATCGATGCACATGTCAAAACAAGGAATTTATGACCAGCTTATTTCTGAATCCGGTGAAAAATTTACTGAGGAAGAAGCACAGTATGCAATAGATAATCTGAAAACTGATTTTAAGAAAAATGCCTTGGAAAAAGCAAAAAATTATCAGGAGACAATGAGTATGTCACCAGAAGCGATAAGAGACCAACTGACTTCTGAACACGGTGAAAAATTCACACAAGAAGAAGCCGATTACGCTATTAAGAATTTAGATAAATAATGAAACCCAGGGTCGGTTCTCATGTTTCTCTTTCAGATTATAAACACGCGAACCGCCCCCTAATTTCCTCTAATTTCCTTTTTCAGGAGAAAAGGGGGCCTGTCCCCTCTTTAACTAACGTATTACGCAGCCGGGGTCAGGCTCTTTCTTTTGGACTGCTGAGTGGTAGTGCTGTATATCACGAATATATAATGAAGTTTGGGTGTATTCTGGGTCATTCAAATTCATTTGTTATTCAGTCATTTAATATGTACAAAGTATTTACCTCCAGTAAAAATAAAATAATTTAAATCTATTGAATGGTAATTACTTTCAACACTGATAACTTTTTCATATTAGCATCTAAACTTAACTTCTTTCAGCAAAGTTTATTTTAACTTCAAACCCTATAGCGAAAGCTAGATTTAATAATAATTTCTGTAATTTAAAATGTATCTCTCTCTTAAATACGTATTTATATTATTTAAAATAAAAAACGGCTGAGTTACTCAACCTTTTCTCATCTACCACATCCACAATTTCTTTTACCCGTTCCCCAACACCAACTACACGAGTCCTCCTCATTTGCCCTGCAGTCACACTCTACATAACCAGTATTATGGCAATTTGAGCAATAATTTTCTTCATCATCCCAAGACATGTTTCAACACCCCTAACTCCTTTAAAGTTTTTAACAAATGATGCACATTAGATTATATGAAGAATTATACTTTCAAATTACAATATTATTTTAATTCTTTTATCTCAAATTCCTTGAAAAATCTTATGTTTCTTCAAGCCCTTTAAAAGGTGGAATGTAAAGAATCAAATCCTTACTCTCTGGAAAATAGTACTCTATAAAAATGACTTTTAGGTAAAACTAATTGATAAGACAATGTTCCTTAAATTCCACATAAAAGTAAGACCCCGGGGGTCAAAAATCCCCCGAACAATTGGTCCGGGGGTACATAAAACACACTTCAATTTTCAGTTAAAAACCACTAAACCTAATGATACCAGCTATTTTAACTCTATCAACGCTACGCACTCGAAGTGTGTTTTGATAGAATGGTGATACTGAAACGCGTAATTTTAGATTTCGCGTAAATATGTACCCCCTAATTTCAGGAGGACTCAAACATTTTACTCATCTTCAATTGGCACAAATACTCGTTGTTTGTTATTTTCAGTAGGAATATACAGAATTTCTGTTTCTTTATATTGTAGTTTAACGACTTCATCAATAATATTATCAATTCCATCGCTCTCCTTGTTTTGTTTCATACCCTTTTTTACTGTGCTCAAGTTTTTCTTTTCCAACACAACTTTTTCTTTTGCTTTATTAACATTTCTTTTAGCTTTACCAGCAAAAAACGTCCTGATTCCAATTTCAGGTAGAATGCCCCAACCAGTAGAAATATAATCATCTGTTAATTTATCTAATGATTTTTCAAATTTTATATTTTTATCGACCAATTCGTTAATACTCCGCTGTTGTATCATTGAATAGATCTTCTTAACTTCTAATTCATTATTATGATAAAAACTATTAGCATAATTTTGTTTTAATTGGCTTGTTAGTCCATTAATAATATCTATTTGACCACCGATCTTCATTCTTGTTCCAATCTCAATTAGTTCTGCAAACAAAGATAATTTATTAGCCTCAAAAGCAATCAAAATTGTGAAATTAATATCCGAAAGTTTCTTATCCTCACTTTCTTGTCTTTTTAAACGATATATATATTCTTCATGAATTTCATCTGCAGTTTTTTTATAGTTCCTAATAGTAGATAGATCAGTAGTATCAACAAATTCTCTATTCGCAATTTCAGACAAACCCTTTCTAGCTGCAATCAAACGCCCAATGTTTGTATCATGATGAATATTTAGAAGTTCTTCTAATTTCGCATCCATATCTGTAATTTGATCATTAATTTCCTTCAAATAATATGTCCCTGAAACAGCTGACATCACTTGCATTCCTGCCGATAGATAAATTGCCGGATTCATTGAAGCCCTTAAACCAACTTCCGCAAAACCAGCGTGCTCGACTAAATGTCCCGACGAGTCTCGAACCATTGTTGTTGTAGTTCTATTTGCAAATTTAGACAAAGTCGCGGGGTTTACAGTTGCTGTAAACAAGCCATTAGGTGCTTGTTTTGCAATTTGAGCTAAAGTCATTCCTTGATTAGCAACTTGCAATGCCGTCTGTGAAACGTTACCCATCATCAATGACAAATCAGATACAAAGACCTCCTTGTATTTTTTCTTTGCTTCCAATTTATCATCAGTTACTTTTTCCAAAGAAAGCTCATCGCCTATAGGGTTAGAGACAACAATTTCATTGATTTCATTTGAGTTAGTTAACATTTTATCTTCAGACATTTAAACTATCTCCTCGGTCTTTTAATTAGATATATTTCGATTAATTTTTCTTTTAATTCCTCAATACTATATGGTGTATCGCCAACTTTTGAATGTAGGGCTAGATGACAGTTGGGACAAACCGGTTGTAAATCATTTATTGGGTCGACCTCATACTCCTCATTAACTTCAGAAAGAGCTATAAGATGATGAACATGTATTTTCCCTTCAAATTCGTCCCCATAAAATTCAGCAAAATCATATTAGCAAACTGAACAGTAACAACCATAATGGTCTATACATTGTTGTCTTGCTTTGTAATTTCTTTCATATCAATTAACCAAAACCTGTTTCTTTGCTCCTTCTTTAAGCTTTGAGATTTTTTCTTCAACTGTTTTGTTCTGTACTTTTTGTTTATTTAGCTTATTTGGTGACACATCGAGAGCTTTCTCGCGTTCCTTCACACACACATGGCACCATCCGTCCTCGTACACAGCCTGAACTTTGTTCTGGCACTGTGAGCAGACATCGGCTCTTTTTTTCTTAGTTGAATATTTTAGCCGTTTTTTCATGATTCTGCGATTTATGCAAGCATCACAAGTCTCTTTTTTCCCATAGAGAATTCTGCTGAACTTTTAATCTGGAAACATACCAGGCACCGTTGTTTTCACATTTACTACCCTCCGTATTCAAGTCACCTTAATAAGTAAATATTAACTCAAAAAGACTTGTTTAAAGAACATAAAAAACAGCCCCACAAAAATTTTTCGAAGGCTGCTTAACTTTATGATTTATTAATTATCTTAGATATAAGAGTATTCCAATGAAACAACGGTCTCTTGTTTCTCTTTCAGAGAATAAACACGCGAACCGTCCCCTAAATTCCTTGATAAAGAGCTTGAATATGTGAGCAGTAATTCTTCGCATACATTGATCGTATTTTCACCTCTTAAATTGAACAGCTGTCGTGGCTCATCAAGCTACTAATGCCAAGTTATTCTTCTTATTAGAGTATATAAAAGGAATTGACATTGACCTTGGATTCTAGAAGAATTCATTTAACATTAATAAGCACATATAAGTACATTCTTTATCAACGTACATAAGATAATTTATTGATAAAAATAATATGAAGGGATTGAGGAAAATGCACTATATGCCCTATACGTATCAAAATCCTTATTATGCAAATGTACCAGCGCATACTTACGGAAATCCTACTGGTTATTGGGCTCATTCTATGATTTGGCATTCAGTTCTTACCGGTCATTTTATGGTGACAGCAGAAACGTATTAAAAGATTATGGGCCAAACCCATTTGTTGTAAATATTAATGAAACCGCCAAACAAAACAACACGTATCGTACTGCACTATGGACAGGAAGTCATTTGCAGGTAACATTAATGAGTCTTAATGTTGGTGAAGATATCGGATTGGAAATTCACCCTGATGTGGATCAATTCTTACGTATTGAACAAGGTCAGGGGATTGTACAAATGGGCAAAAGTAAAGATAATTTAAGTTTCCAATTGAGAATCTTCGATGACTCTGCAATTATGATACCGGCTGGAATGTGGCACAATGTCACAAACACAGGAAATGTTCCGTTGAAACTTTACTCCATATATGCCCCGCCAAACCATCCATTTGGTACCGTTCATAAAACGAAGGCAGATGCAATGGCAATGGAAGAAGGTTTGGCTAATGAAAATGGAAAAACAGTAGCTTTCGGAAAGACTCCAGATGAATGGGTAAAACATACGGAGTTTTTGGTAAAAGAAGGCTTGGAGGACGTTAAAAGAGGAATTAGTATGACACACATTCTTCAAGAGTTTATTTTAATGGGAGTTCTTGTAGGTAAGGGATATTCTCCTGAAAAAGCATATAAAACAGTAGAAGAATGGGAACGTACAGGAGAATCCAAACTTCTTCTGGAAAGCAAAAATATGTAGAGCAGCCGCAATTTAGAAAAGGGGGCCTGTCCCCTCTATAACTAATGTATTAACGCAGCCGGGGTCAGGCCCTTTCTTTCTCAGTTACATTGAAATTATTTGTTATTGGATTCTCTCTTATAATACTTATTAACTGAACGTTTCTTCAGTATATTAGCGACAGCTTTTTCATAAGACTCCTGAAGCTCTTGTACGATTTCAGCCGTTGTCTGCACCTTCTTGACACTGTGAACACCTTGTCCGGCTGAGAGAATGTCCTTCCAGGCTTTAGCTTCTGTTTCGTTCATTTTGGAAAAGTCAACTTTTTCTTTCTTTGTTAAATGATTCGGATCCAATCCGGCCGCTCGAATACTCGGAATAAGATAATTAGCATTTACCCCGCTAAAAGCATCCGTGTAAATAAGATCTTCCATAGATGAATCAATCAGCATGTTCCGGTAATGCTCATTTGCGAAACTTTCTGAAGCCGCAATAAATCTTGTCCCCATATAGACAAAGTCTGCACCAAGAGCTTCTGCGGCAAGGACATCTTGTCCATTGGAGATGCTTCCCGCTAGAATAGTTATCCCATCAAAAAATTCTTTAACAGCACTTAAAAAGGCGAACGGATTAAGTGTTCCTGCATGTCCTCCTGCACCATTGCAGACAAGTATGAGTCCATCGACTCCTTTCTGTGCTGCCTTTCTTGCATAAAACAGATTAATAACATCTGAAAATACCAGCCCATTGTATTCATGTACAATTTTGACGACAGGGCTTGGATCACCTAATGACGTAATAACAATTGGGGGGTGATATTTTTTAATTAACTCCAGATCCTCTTCATACCTTTTATTGGAACGATGGGCGATAAAATTGACGGCCCATGGAGCAATCTTTTTATGCGGCTCAGCATCCTGTGCCCGCTGAAGCTCGTTTGTAATCTCAGCCATCCAGTTTTCTACTATATCAGCAGTTCGTGCATTCAATAATGGAAAAGATCCAATGACGCCATTTTTGCAGCCTTCAACGACCATTTTAGGACTTGATACTAAGAACATCGGGGCCATAATGACAGGTAAAGCGGTTTGTTCTACTATAGCTCGAATTTGAATCACAGCTTCACTCCTAGAATAATAATCTATTGTTTGGTACGCTTACGAGCATCAATCATCTAAAATGATAACCATGAACTAAAAAAACAGTGGTCGCGACAGTTAACCCCGAAAAACGAATCTCAAGGGCAAGGAGGTCTATAACTTTTGTAAAAAAATACCAGCATTAGGGCACTTTAATTAATACATACCTATATAAACTCTCTAAATGTTTTAATTTTTCAAACTTCCCTATCCGCTATTTATCCATAAAGTTAGCCGGCCTTTTTTGGATAAAGGCTTCAACCCCTTCTTTTACATCCTTTGTCTGAAAGACATAGCCAAAATATTCAGCTTCTGTTACCAGGCCTTTTTCCAGTGCTTGCTCGTACCCTTCATCAATCGCTTGCTTCGCATAAGAAAGCGCAGGCAATGAAAATTTGTTAATCTTTTTCGCCAGTTCCATCGCTTTCTCCAAGGATCTCCCTTTTGGAGCAATATGGTTCACAAGGCCAATTTGACAGGCTTCCTCCGCCGTCAGAAGTTCACCGGTAAAGATGATTTCTTTTGCCCTTGCTTTCCCGACTAGCCGCGGAAGCCGCTGTGTTCCGCCCGCACCCGGAAATAATCCTAATTTTATTTCGGGAAGACCGATTTTAACCTGTTCCTCAGCAATTCGAATGTCACAGCTTAAGGCCAGTTCGCAGCCTCCCCCTAGAGCTAAACCATTGATCGCAGCAATGGTCGGCTGCGGGAGCCTCTCAATTTTATTAAGCGGCTCCTGAAGCCAAAGTGATTTTTGCTTGGCTTCCTCTGCCCCTTTTCCAATCCAATCAGGAAAGCTTTTAATATCCCCCCCAGCCATAAAGGCCTTTTCGCCTGCCCCCGTAAGGATCACAATCTTCACCTCAGGGTCCTTTCTAATTTCTTCCGCAGCAATGGATAATTGCTCAACAACACCCTCACTAAGAACATTCACTGGCGGATTATTAATGATGAGCGTTACAATGCCATCTTGCTTTGACCATGAAACAGCTTGACCCGTCCCCAAATTCATTTCCTCCCTATCCATTATTCACACCTCTAAACTCGTTTCGCAGAATGAATTTTTGTACTTTGCCGGAAGGAGTTCGCGGTAATTCGTCCACAAAAATGACCTTCTTTGGTTTTTTGTAGCTGGCAAGATGTTTTTTACAGTATTCAATTACTTCCTCTTCCGTAAGCTGCTTGCCCTCTTTTTTGACAATAACAGCGCATACTGCTTCAATAAATTTGGGGTCAGGAATGCCAATAATAGATACTTCCTTTATTGCCTCATGCCGGAAAAGTACATCCTCAATTTCAGCGGCATAGATATTCTCACCGCCGCTTCGGATCATATCTTTCTTTCGACCGGCAATGATCAGAAATCCCTCCTCATCGAATTTTCCTAAATCACCGGTTTTACACCAGCCATCCACAAATGTTGCCTTTGTTTCCCTTGGCTTTCCCCAGTAACCAGCGGATACGGCTGGACTTTTAATCGTGATCTCGCCCACTGTCCCTACAGGGAGAGGCTTTCCGGAATCATCAATGATTTTAATTTCGGTCAGGGGTGAAGGCTTACCAACTGTATGGCTTTTTTCAAAAACATCTTCGTGGTCCAGTGACGCCGCGATCGGCGTTCCTTCTGTCAGACCGTATACTTGTACAAGCCTCACATGCGGAAATTTCTTTTTGAGCTGCTGGAGTCCCCATGGCATGATTGGGTCTCCGCCCGTATAGATAACATTTAAGTTTTCAAGCTTATACTGATCGATTTCAGTCGAATTCAGCATTTCATAGATCATAAATGGAAATAGGAAGCAATCGGTGACCTTTTCGCTCTCAATAACAGATAGAATTCTCTCAATCTTAAATCCTTTGCTTTTGGTAATTAAAAGTGTGCCGCCCATCAGCATGATCGGCAATGCGATATCTTCCAATGCTGCCACATGATAGAGGGGGCCTGTTGTCATCCCCACTTCTTCACCAGTAAACTTCCATCTTAGCGCCTGCATGGACGAAAACCAAAAAGTAGTTTCATGTGTCCAAATGGCTCCTTTAGGTCTTCCCGTTGTCCCGGATGTATACATCAGCATAACGGGATCTTTCATATTAATGCTGATTCCCTCGATCTCACCGGCAGCGCCGGTTTCTAATAGCTCCCATCCCTCCGACCAGCCGGGAATCTTTTCATCTTTATTTGGAAGACAAATGTATCGTTCAACTGGAACCTGATTGCGTATCTCCTCCAGCTGATGTGCCAGATTTGAATGAAAGCACAATACTTTCGTTTTTGAGTCATTTAATGCGTATTCAAATTCATCACTTGAAAGCCTGAAATTAAGTCTAACTGCAATTGCGCCAATTTTGGCAATCGCAAAGTATAGACCAATATATTCAAGGCAATTGTATAAAAGGATTCCGACGCTATCTCCTTTTCGCACTCCCATATCAAGAAGCTTATTTGCATAGGAGTTCGAAATGAGGTGAAGTTCCTTATATGTCCAAGATTTACCCGCCTCTTCCTGGATTGCTATTTTTGCAGCACTTTTTGGATTTACATCGTTTGCCATTCTTCTTGTGATATAACCAACATCCAATTGATACTCCTCCTTATTAAAAATTGAAATAAACTAGCAAAATCGCTTCAAATTATTCCGATACTTTAATATATTGCTAGGCACACGCCAAAATTACGAACTTTTAAAAATGCTCGCTAACTTTCACTTCTTTCTAATCAGTATATGGATGGATACTCTCTCTATTTTTCGTTCAAAACGGCTCTAAATAGGTTCTTTAAAAAGAAGGCTGTTTTCGCAAAGTTTGTTGCTTACAAACTAGTTTTAATTACTGAGTTGATTGGAGTGGAAGGCACTTGATCCTCGAAAATGCTGCCGCATTTCCTTCGTGCGGTGTTATTCGAAGGAGTTTATTCAATGTCCTGCGGGTGGAGAGGGAGCGGGAGACCCCGCAGGCGTGAAACGCCGAGGAGGCTCCCGTTCCTCCCCGCGGGTTCGCTGCGTGACTGGAGCGGAAATCAACGGGCAAGCTTTATAGTCCAAAAACAACAATCTATACGAAAAGAACCAAAAAGAAAAATAGAGCCGATCGCTTTTCGACTCTATCAAGTTCTATATGTAAGTTGTTCTTGCTGCTATAAAGGAAAGGTTCATGATCAACTGCTTTTCCTCAATCATTCTCATGATAAAGGAGGACCTTACCCGCCCGCTTTTGCTCACAAAGTTCAAAAGCTTTTTCCCAGCTGCTGAGCGGCAATTTATGCGTAATAATTGGCTGTAAGTTGACTTTCCCGCTGCTTAAAATTCCCATCACCCGGTCCCAAGTTGAAAGCGTATGGCCAAGAGAACCGTAAACGGAAATTTCTTTATAGTGAATCAAATCATAATCTACCATGATCTCTTTTCCCACAATCCCGGCCTGAACAAGTTTCCCCTTCTTCTTTAGTGAATTTAAACAATTCGCTACCGAAGGCGCAGAGCCTGCACATTCTATCGCCGCATCGGCTCCTTTTGAGCCAGTTTCTTCGCCAATTAGGCCTATAAGATCTTCCTTAAGAACGTCCACCGCCATATAGGCACCGACTTGTTTGGCGATTTCCAGCCGTTTTTGATCAATCGTCGTTCCCGCCACAATGACTTTGCAGCCTTTTGCAGCTAAAACGGCTGTACAGACTAATCCAATTGGACCAGGACCGGACACAAGCACAGTATCTCCTAGATTAATAGAGGTCAGTTCTTCAATCGAGTGAAGGGCTACTGCTAATGGTTCTGTCAAAGCCGCTTCCTCAAGAGAAATATGCTCAGGAATCTTGTAGACGGCCTCAGCCGGTACCACTGCATAATTTGTAAAACTTCCATTCATTCTTAAGCCCATGCCTTTTCTGTCGGCACATAGCATATAGTATCCCTTTTTACAGTTTGAACACTTTTGACAGACCCCGGCACTAGAGGGCAGGACTGTCACTCGATCTCCAGCCTTGAATCCATTTGTGCTTTTCCCGACCTCAGAGATTACCCCGGAAAACTCGTGTCCCATAATGACAGGCGGGCTGCTCTTAAAGGTCTCATGATAAATATGAAGATCTGTCCCGCAAATTCCTGTATAAGCTACTTTTATTTTCACACTAGTTTCATCACAGGATGGCTCAGGCACCTCTGCTAAACTTACATTCCCTACCCCTGATTGCAGTTTCATTAAGGCTTTCATCAATTATAGCCTCCATAACAGATTCATTTTTTTGAATAACAGCAAAAATAGAAATCAGATTTTCAAAATAATCTTATTCACCAGATGCGGCTCAAATTTGGCTAATCGGAACGCGTCAGCTATTTGTTCCAGCGGCAATTTGTTGGTTATAAACTTATCGGCAATCTCTTGATGCCGGGTGAGAAAGTCAATGACCTCCGGGAATTTTCCTGCACTATTTCGGCTTCCATAGATTTCAACCTCTTTATTGGAGAATAAATAACCGGGGATGCCGACTTTGTCTGTTGTTAAACCGGCAATCACAATTCTTCCTCCCGAGCTTACTAAATCGATGGTCTGCTCCATTGTTTGTCTTAAACCAGCTGTCTCGATCACAATATTCGATCCTTCATTGTTCGTTAATTCCTTGATTGCATGGTTCACATTTGTACCATTGGCATTGATTGTCACATCGGCGCCAAACAAACCGGCAAGTGCAAGTCTCTCAGGAATGACGTCCACAATAGTAACTTTTACCTCGTGAAGTGCTTTAAGTAAAATCAGCGCCGTCAAACCAATCGGTCCTGCTCCTAAAATCGTAACGGTATTTCCGGGCTTAACGCCTGCGCGGCTGACAATCTGCGCCCCTATGGTAAACGGCTCGACAATAGCTCCAGCTTCAAAACTCATTTTATCTGGAATCACATGTACATGATTCTCATCCACAACCGTATACTCTGCAAAACCGCCCGGACGCATAATCCCGATCAGTTCGAGATTAACACAACAATTCGGCTTATTGATTCGGCACGCATAGCATTCTCCGCAGGCGATAGCCGGTTCAATTACGACGCGATCTCCTGGCTTTAGTTTGGTGACCTCACTGCCAGCCGTTTCCACAACACCGCTTAGTTCGTGGCCATGGACATGAGGGTACTTTGCATATGCATAAGTCCCGTCATAAATATGAATATCACTTCCGCAGATTCCCGCATTTACTATCCGCACCATCACTTCGTTTGGTCCAGGTGCCGGTTTTGGCACTTCTTGAACCGCAATTTCAAATGGCGCACTCATAACCGCAGCTCGCATTTTCTCACATCCTTCCACGCATATCCTTATTCAGCAATCTTTATCGCTATTTTTCCAAATTGTTTGCCTTCATTCATTCTTTCAAAAGCCTTCTGCGTTTCGGACAGCGGAAAAACATGATCGACAACAGGCTTTATCCTATGCTTTGTAATAAAAGCAAGCATTTCTCTAAACTCATCATGACTGCCCATTGTTGTTCCTAGTAAATTAAATTGGCCATAAAAAAACTGGCGCAGGTTAATCCCAATTTCATCTCCTGTTGTCGCACCAAACGTTACCATCGTTCCGCCGGGCTTGAGCATTTCGAGAGACCTGTTAAACGTGGCGGTTCCAATACTTTCAATGACTAAGTCTGCCTTTTCCTGCTGAAGCTGTACTCCCCAATCTTCATTTGTATCAATGGCAGCATCCGCACCCAGTTTGATCGCTTGGTCTCTCTTTTCTTCGGAACGAGAACTCACGATTACCTTTGCGCCGATCGCCTTCGCAAATTGCAGGATAAATATCGCCACACCGCTCCCGATCCCGGGGATAAAAACAGTATCTCCTTCCGCTGCTTGTCCTCTTGTAAATAAAGCCCGGTAGGCAGTCAATGCCGCAAGCGGCATTACTCCCGCTTCTTCCCAGGATAGATATTTTGGTTTATACTCGATATTTTCAATTGGAAGAACGATGCTTTCGGAAAATGTCCCATGGTCAGGAAGCCCTAATATACGGAAATCGCTCGGCGGGGCGGGGCTCTTTTGCATCCAGCCCAGGCTAGGATTGATCACTACTTCATCACCGATCGTAAATCCATTTGTCTCTTCTCCAATCTCGGTGATCACTCCTGCACCATCCGAGCCGAGGATAATCGGCGGTTCTTCTTCGTTTCTTCTGCTGATCACAAATAGATCACGATGGTTTAATCCCGCGCATTTTAGCTTTACTCTAACTTGTCTCTCCTTGAGAGGGATTTCAGGAAAATCGCGATAGGAGGCTCCCGCTAAACCACTTGGCCCTTTATGCATAAATACTTTCAATCTTTTCACTCCTAAAATACTTATTTGCTTTTAGACAGGAAAAAGGGAAACTTACTGTCACTATGTGGTTAGCTGCAACTGTGTTTTTTCCAGCCAGGCCTTGGCTGCTTCCGAAATGCCTTCAGATAAGGTTGGATGCGGGTGAATAAGACTTGCCAGCTCCGTTACAGTTCCTTCCAGAGAAATAAAAGCTGCTGCTTCCGAAATCATTTCTGTTGCGTTTGGTCCTACAATAACAATCCCGATAATTTCTTTATGAACCTCATCAGCAATGATTTTAATAAAGCCGGTTCTTTCATCCATCGTAAAGGCTTTCCCATTTGCACTTAATGGATAGCTCTCTGTACGAATCCGTAATCCCTTTTCCTGTGCCTCTCTTACCGATAAACCAACACAGGCAACCTCTGGATACGTATAAATACAGCGGGGAATTACCTTATAATCTATTTCCTTATATTGATTGATGGCGTTGGAAGCTGCTGTAATCCCCTCTGCACTGGCAGTATAAGCTAACTGGTACCGTCCAAGCAGGTCGCCAATCGCGTATATATTAGGGTAACTCGTCTCCATTTGGTTGTTAACTGCAATCCAGGGACCGTTCATTTGTAAATCAAGATGAGTAAAATCCGTAATGTTCGGGACACGTTCAGCCGCAATCAGAATTTCAGCTGTCTCGAGCCTAATCAAACCGCTGTCGCCGGATTGCACTTCCAATCCTTTTTTACCGTTTTCACTAATAACTCTTTTGACTTTAGAAGCAGTATGGACCTTCACTTTTTGTGAACGGAGCTTTTTACTAAGAAACTCATCAATCTGAGGATCCTCGTTTGGCAGTATGGATTCTTCCTCAGTAATCAGATGCACCTCAACATTCAGGCTGGAAAAAATACTGGCAAATTCCACACCGATGTAGCCACCCCCCAAAATGGTCAGCGAGGCCGGAAGTTCTTCCAGCTCGAAGATGCTTTCACTTGTATGGAAAGAGACCTGATCCAGCCCCCCAATCGCAGGAATAGCCGGGCGAGATCCTGTCGCTAAAATTATTTTCCCGGCATGAATCCGCTCTTCTTTTCCTGAAGAAATAATGGAGACCTGATTATTTTGCTGGGGAATGCCTGTCCCTTGATAAAAGTCTACCTGCGCGTTTTTTAATAAAGAGGAAACCCCTTTTTGCAAACTTTTTACCACTGTATCCTTACGCTTTCTGAGCTTTTTATAGGAGAAGCTGACATCGCCGGCCTCTATGCCCCACTTTTTCGCTTTTTGAATCACTTCCAGAACCTCTGCAAAACGCAGAAACGTTTTAGATGGGATACAGCCGCTATTTAAGCAGGTGCCTCCCAAATGATTTTTTTCAATCAGCGCCACTCGGGCGCCGTGTTTGGCGGCGTGCTCTGCGGCAATATAGCCGCCGGGACCGCCGCCAATGACTGCAACATCATACTTTTTCATGAACGACACCTCATATGAATAATTCGTACGGGTTTTCCAGGGCATTCTTTAAATCCGTTAAATATCTGGCTGCTGCCGCCCCATCAATCACACGATGATCGAATGTAAGATTAAAGGTCACTTGGCTAATAGTCTGAATCGATCCTTCTTTTTGCACGAGCTGCTCACGGATCCTGCCAATTCCCAGAATAGCCGATTCCGGCTCATTGATAATCGGATTGAATGAATCAACTGCGAACATTCCTAAATTACTAATTGAAAACGTGCCGCCTGAAATTTGCTCAAATGAAAGCTTGTTTGCCTGGGCAGCACGAACCAGCCTCTTCGTTTCAGATGTCAGTTCACTCAAAGTCTTTTTATCTGCCTCCTTTACAACAGGTACAACTAAACCATTTGGTACATCTACAGCCACTCCAATATTGACAGCAGAATGAAGCTCAATCTTGCCGCCTCTGAAGGAAGAGTTTAGAATCGGATGCTTTTTTAATGTATGGGCAGCAAATTTGACGAAGATATCCGTATAGGAAATTCGGAAGCCTGTCCTTTTCTCAATTTTAGGGAGCAGGTCTTTTCTGAGAGCCACGACCTCAGTCATATCAATATCGCAGTGCAAGGTTACCTGCGGAACATTTTGGGCACTGTGGGTCATTCGATCGCCGATGATTTTCCGAAGGCCATCATAATTCATATATTGTTTTTCCTGGCTTTGCTCAGGAACTAATAAGTCCTGTTTTTGGATTTTTCCTTTATGTCCCGAACCTGTGATCGTTGTAAGGTCTTTTTCCTGCTGTTTTGCGATTTCCTTCGCAAGCGGTGTTGCCTTTTTACGATTTTTCAAGATTACTTCAATATCTCTAAGCTGAATCCTTTGATTCGGTCCAGTACCCTTGACCTCCCGAAGATCAATGCCGTTAACAGCAGCCAGCTTTCGAGCTGCAGGGGTCCGGCGAGGCCTGCTTAGTAGCGGTTCCATCACTTGAGGAATGGCTGTTTCTCCTTCTTTTTCCTTTATTTCATCCATTGAATTTGTGGTTATTTCAGCTGTACTTTCATTTTTCGGCCCTTCATTTGCCGTTTCCGGAATCTTTGCCCCTGCTTCGCCTATGTAAGCAATCGGCTTTAACACATCAACCTCCGTATCAGCACCATAGCATCTTTTTAAAAGAATCCCGGAGGAAGTCGCTTCCACTTCCATATTTATTTTATCGGTCATAATTTCCAGTAAAGGTTCGCCTTTTTCTACCGGGTCGCCTTCGTTTTTGAACCAGCTAAGAATGGTTCCTTTTTCCATTGATGCCCCTAATTTGGGCATTATTACTTCTTCAGCCATCTTCGAATTACCTCCTATAAGGCCTAAAACAACGATTTGATTGACTCGATAATATCGTCAACTTGAGGAACTGCTTTCTTTTCCAGCTTCGGATTGTATGGAATCGGAACAGCCTTCCCGCCAAGTCTTTTGACAGGAGCATCTAAATAATCAAACGCTTCACTTTCGGTAATCACACTGGCAATTTCTGCACCATAGCCGCCTCTTTGGACAGCCTCATAGACAACTAAAGCACGGCCTGTCTTTTTAACGGACGATACAATCGTTTCAACATCAAGAGGAACAAGAGTCATTGGATCGATAACTTCCACACTGATTCCTTCCTGTTCTAATTTTTCTGCAGCCTCTAATGCCCGGTGAACCATCAAGGAGGTTGCAACTACAGTTACATCACTGCCTTCTCTCTTAATGTCTGCCTTTCCAAGTGGAATCGTATAGGACTCTTCAGGCACCTCACCTTTTGTGCCGTACAATAATTTATGTTCATAAAATAACACTGGGTTATCGTCCTCTAATGCCGCTTTAAATAACCCTTTCGCATCATACGGAGTCGAAGGCTGCACTACTTTTAGTCCTGGAATATGAGTCATCCATGCCTCTAAACTCTGTGAATGCTGCGCGGCAAATCCCAGTCCGGACCCGCCAGGAAGGCGAATGACCATCGGTACCTTTGCCTTGCCGCCAAACATATATCGTAATTTAGCAGCTTGATTGACAATCTGGTCAACTGCACAGGTAACGAAATCCGAAAACTGAATTTCCAAAATCGGCCGCATGCCGGTTACGGCTGAACCTACTGCAAGACCCGTTATGGCAATTTCAGAGATCGGTGTATCTACAACCCGCTCCGGTCCAAGCTGATCGACTAGCCCATTTGTCACACCAAAAGCACCGCCAAAGATGCCAACATCTTCACCTAGGAGATATACATTTTCATCTGCCTGTATTCCTTGAAGCATAGACTCTTTCAACGCTTCAGAATATGTGATTGTTCTCATTTTTACTTCCTCCTTAAGCATAGACATCGTCCTCTAGTGTATCGATTGATGGTTCAGGGCTGTTTTCAGCAAACTCAACGATACTCTTTATCTCTTCTTCTACATTCTTCTCTAGTTCAGCAATCTCTTCTTCCGTAATTCTGCCTTGTTCTAAAAGCTGATTTTTGAAAAATTTAATGCCATCGCGATTCTTTATCCAATCCTGTTCTTCCTCGCGGGTGCGGTATTTTCTGGCATCGCTTCTTGAATGGCCTTTCCACCGGTAGGTTTTTGCTTCAATAAGCGTAGGTCCCTCACCATTTCTGGCCCGCTCGACTGCTTTTTTGGTGACATTCAGAACATCGAGGACGTTTGTTCCATCAACGACTTCCCCTGGAATCCCGTATGAGGCTGACCGTTCTGCAATATTTTCGATATTAACCATGTCCTTGATTGAACCTGACATTCCATACTGATTATTTTCACAGAAAAAGATAACCGGCAGATTCCAGATGGATGCAAGATTTAAAGATTCATGGAAGCTTCCCTCGTTGGTAGAACCATCTCCAAAAAAGACTAAAACAACATAGCCCAGATTTTTTTTCTTCGATGTAAAGGCAGCACCGCAGGCTAAAGGAAGACCCCCGCCCACAATTCCTGTTGCTCCAAGATTCCCGACATCCAGATCCGCGATATGCATGGATCCGCCTTTCCCTTTACTGTGTCCAGTCGCTTTTCCCAGCAGTTCAGCCATCATTTTTTTGACATCTGATCCTTTCGCGATGGAGTGTCCATGTCCCCGGTGGTTCGTGGCAATCATGTCTTTTTCTTCTAAAGCAGAACATGCCCCCACCGCTGTCGGTTCCTGTCCAATGCATAAATGCATGGTGCCTGGAATTTTTCCCTGCATAAAAAATCTTTCGACTTCTTCTTCAAAGCGCCGGATAAGCATCATTTGATACAGCATATTTTTTAATGAATTTTGATCAACCGCTGATACGTCAATCGGATTTACTGCAGATGACATAAAAAACGCCTCCTGAATTGTAATGAATTTATATAGTCGGCTGATTCAGAATTTCTTTTGCTCTGTCCAGCCGTATATTTCCTTCCTTGACCATTATGCTCACTACCTCATCAATTTGACTGATGTCGGCTCCGGCCATCATCGCGATATTGCGGGCGTGAAGCTTCATGTGGCCAGCCTGGATTCCCTCTGTTGCGAGTGCTCTTAAGGCTGCAAAATTTTGCGCCAATCCTACAGAAGCCATAATTTCTGCCAGTTCTTTTGATGTTTTTACCTTCATAATTTTTAGATTTGTCTGCGCCTTCGGATGAAGAGAAATCGTTCCGCCAACTGTCCCAACCGCTAAGGGCAGTTCAATGGTGCCAATTAAATCTCCCTCTCGATCTTTCTCCCATGTTGTTAAAGGAGAATAATGTCCAGAGATGGCTGCATAGGCATGGGCACCTGCTTCAACCGCCCTTGTATCGTTCCCGGTAGCTAAAACGACAGCGCTGATTCCATTCATAATCCCTTTATTATGAGTGGCCGCTCGGTAGGGATCCGCCTTTGCAAAACGGTAGGCATTGATAATTCCATCTACCGCTGCTTGTCCTATATCACTTTTTCGAATTTTGCATCTAGATCTTGCCAAGCGCTGGTCTGCTAAATTAGAAATAATTCGTAAATAAACTTTTCCATTTGTGATTTGTTCAAGCGTTGGCGCGATACTCTCAGCCATCGTATTAACCGTATTCGCTCCCATTGCATCCTTCGTATCCACTTGCAAATGAACAACAAGCATCGGTCCATCCTGATGATCAATCACGCGGACCTCTAAATCCTTTGGACCCCCGCCTAAACTGGCCAGAATTGGATCTTTTTTGCGGGCTGTTTCAATAAGCTCCTTTTTATGTTCCAGGATTTTCAGCTTCGCTCCATAGACATCCTCACAATTGACAATTTGAATTTGTGAAAACATAATGGAGCCTGTTGTCGAGGCAAAGAAGCCGCCCGAAGGTTTTGCAAGCTTTGCCGCATGACTTGCTGCAGCCACAACAGATGACTCCTCAACTGCCATGGGTACAATGGTCTCCTTTCCATTGACCATAAAGTTTAAAGCAACACCTAGAGGAACCTCCATCACGCCGATACTGTTTTCAATAAAGGAACTGGTTCGCCTTTCCCCTAAATGGCCAAAGTTTACGTATCCCTGTAGTTCATCCTCAGTCAATGAAGCATGCGCGCGAAGGGTATCATGCTTTTCCTGCATGGTTTTTTTATAAAACTTTTTCGGTTCCAAACAATCTCTCCCTTTCCATCGACACTATGAAGCTATTAATGATCAGTCTGATACAGTCCCATTTGTTTGGTAAAATAACGGAGTCCGCCACCAGCTTGAAGCCCTCCATCCACTGTAAGTTCTGTTCCGGTGATAAAAGATGATTCATCTGATGCAAGGAATAGTACAGCTTTCGCTATTTCTTCCGGCTTGCCGTACCTTTCAAGGGCGACAGCATTTGAGAAACCTTCTAACATGTCCTTGACATCGGAGGTCAAATCAGTCCATGTAAAACCAGGATGGATAGAATTGACCCGGATCCCCCAATCACTTAGTTCCATTGCAGCCGCTTGTGTCATTCCGCGGACAGCCCATTTGGATGCCGTATAAGGCCAGGCAAAGTACCCGGTCAGCCCGGCGATGGAAGAAATGTTAATGATGGAGGCATTCCTGGACTTTTTCATCAATAGGGCACAGTGTTTCATCCCTAAAAAAACACCTGTCTGATTGACCTCTATCACGTTATTCCAATCTTCGAGCGTGCATTCTAATAATGTCACTCTTTTTACAATTCCTGCGTTATTTACCAGCACATCCAATTTACCGAACATTTTGTCAATTTCGGACACGAGTAATTCCCATTGCTTCTCGTTCGTCACATCCAGCTCCCGGCAAACGATCGTACAGCCAAACTCAGTTCGGAGTGCTGCCGCCGTCTCCTCCATATTCTCTTTTCTAATATCTGCAATAATAATGGTGTCTGCCCCTTCTTTGGCAAACTCATAACAGTCATTGGCCCCTAATCCGCGAGCACCGCCTGTCACTAACACGACCTTTCCGTCCATCCTGCCCATACTTTGGACCTCCTCTGGCATAGTTTTTTATCCTATTAGCTAACTCTATAAAAACCTGTGCTGCGTCCTATCATATAAAACCCTACGTTTGTTAGTTTGATATTTTCCTAATTTATAACTTTGACATATTCGGCAGCCACATTACGATGTCTGGGAATACTGTAATAAGTGTTGTCACAATCAGCATGATGATGACAAACGGAATAATACCCTTGTAAATATCGGTCATTTTGACTTCCGGCGGCACAATTCCCTTCAGGTAGAACAAGGCAAACCCAAACGGCGGTGTTAAGAATGAAGTCTGCAGTAATACAGCAAAGACGGTTACCACCCAGATCAGATCAAAATCATAAAGCTCAAGAAGCGGCAGGAAGATCGGCATAATGATCATCACGATTCCAATCCAGTCGATAAACATTCCGAGAATAAAGGAAATCAGCATCATGGCAATGAATACGCCCCACTTGCTTAAGCCAAGATCCATAACAAAGTTTTGAATGAGAGTATCTCCATCTAGAGCCAGGAAGATAGAGGTAAAGGCTGTAGCACCAACGATAATAACAAGAGCCATCGCGGTTATTTTGGCTGTATCGTAAACAGCGTCAGCCAGCATCTTCCAGGTAAACCTTTTATAAGCAATCGCCATCATCAGTGATAAAAACGCTCCTACTCCAGCTGATTCTGTTGGCGTCGCCACACCTGTAAAGATTGTCCCAAGTACGGCGATAATTAAGATCATCGGTGGTACTAGATTCACAAGACTCCCGATAATAACCTTTCGCATTGGCATATCTTTCATTTCTTCTTTTGAAACAGCCGGACCCCAATCCGGGTTTTTCCAGCAGGCAATCAGTACATAGACACAATAAGCACCTGCGAGCATTAAGCCGGGAACAATAGATGATAGAAAGAGTTTTCCAACTGATACCTGAGCCTGTGCACCTAAAACAATTAACATGATACTTGGAGGAATCAGGATTCCCAGTGTACCCCCAGCAGCGACAACTCCTGAAGCTAATCGTTTATCGTACCCATACTTTAATAGAACCGGCATTCCCAGAACACCCATAGTAACAATGGAAGCTCCGACGATTCCAGTTGTAGCGGCAAAAATAGTCGAAACAACAATAACGGTTAAAGCCACTCCGCCGCGTAGAGGGCCTAATAAATATCTCATGTATTCGAACAAACCATCAGCAACCCGTGAAGATGATAGAAAATTCGCCATTAAGGTAAAGAGCGGAATCGCAACGAGGGTATAATTGGACATAGTTCCAAAAATACTATTTGAAAAGATATCGAATACTTGCGGTCCCCAGCCAAAAACACCTGCGATGACCCCCAGTCCGCCAAGAACAAAAGCCAGGGGGTGCCCAGTCGCTAAACCGATAATTAAACCGATAAACATACCAAAAATGATAATGGCTTCAATCATGGCTCTTCTCCCCCTCAGCTAAAATAACGATCCGTTTGATCATTTCAGAAATTCCTTGTAATAATAGGAAGAAAAATGCTACGGGAATAATTGCTTTGAAAGGGTACAATGGCGGAGCAAATGCTGTCCAGCTCACTTCCTTTTGCAGCCAAGAAATCCAGGCAAATTTTGAACTTCCATAAAGAACACCTATTACAAAAGGCATAAAGAAAATCGTATACGTAATAAGATCCAGAATCGCTTGTTTCTTCGCAGAAAATTTTTCGTATAGCATATCTACAGATACCATGACCTTATGAAGCACACCATAAGCGGCTACCATCATAAAGTGAAAGCCAAACACCATCGTCGTGACCTCGAACGTCCAAATAGTCGGGCTGTTAAAAATTCTTCTGCTGACGACTTCGTAGACGACTAGCAGCATCATAATAATAACGGACCAGCTGGAGACTTTCCCCACCCAATCATTCGTATTATCTAAAAACTTGGAAATCTTTTTTAAAGCATTCACATGTTCCCCTCCTTTTTTAAATGAGATTCTCATCCCTGGCCCGGGCAGTTTGTCCCCTCTAGAAAAGAGGGGTACTGACTGACCGCTCATTTGTGATGCTTTCGATAGATTTACTTGAACTTATTCAGCTACCTTTGCATTGTTTCCGAAGCTCCAATCTCCTTGAAGATCTCTATAAGGAGCGTACATTTTTAAGTATTCTAATTGACTATTTAACACTTTCTCAAAGTCAGGGTTTTCACTGCCAAGCTTTTCTACAATTGCACTTACCATATCGTGAAGTTTAGCCATTTCTTCGTCAGAAAGTTCCGTTGTTTTAATTCCATACTCATTTACCATTCTCTGTGCTGCTTCTGCATCATTATAAGCGTATTGGCTTGCATTTTCGGTTTGAGCTGCTTTGCTGGCTTTTTCAACCACTGCTTGTAAATCTTCTGGCAATTTTGCCCACGCATCTTTATTAATCATTGCTCCATAAACTGAGCTTGTTTGGTGGAAGCCAGGAGTTAACCAGTATTTTGTCACTTCATACATTTTTGTCACTTCATCACTGTATGGAGAGCTATATTCTGCTGCATCGATAACACCGCGCTGCAATGCTTCATAAATTTCTTGAGTGGCTAATGTTACTGGAGTTGCGCCTAACTGCTGGATCAGTTCACTTTGAATTAAGCCAGCCATACGAATTTTCATGCCTTTTAAATCTTCAAGGCTTTCAATTGGCTTATTTGATCTAATACCAGACTCCATTCCTGAAATCGAGTGAGGGAAATAAACCGTATTGAATTTTCCATAAATTTCATTATAGGCTTCCATTCCGCCGCCTTGATTAATCCACAAGAAATAATCCCAGTTTGTTAATCCCATTGCTTGAGATCCTAATAATTCAAAGGCTGTGTTTTTACCTGACCAGTAGTTCGGCCAGTCTCCGCCCATTTCCACTGTGCCGCCGCTTACAAGGTCTAAAACCTGGTTCGCCGGTGCTAATTCACCAACACTGTGCAATTTAATATTCAATCTTCCATTACTTAACTGATTAACAAGATTGACAAATCTTTCATCTTGTTCATACTGCAAGCTTCCTTCTGCCCAAACACTGGCCATTCTCCAATTAAACGTTTCGCCGCCGCTTCCACCGCTCGAACTTGATGATGAATCACTGTTAGAGGCTGGGGTACTATTATTTAAACAGCCCGCTAATAGTAAAACTAACATCATCGTAAACATTAAAACTATCGATTTTTTTGACCTCAATCCTAATCCCCCCTAATTAATTTGTAAGCATTTTCATTCGATGGCAAACTAACTGACTCGACCACCTCCTTGAGGAAAAAAGCCCATAAAACGGTTCTTTAGTATGACTTTATGTCGAAGTTGACAAGTTATTCTTTATTTTTATAAATTTTTTCAGTTGGCGGTCTTTTCATAGAGGAAAGTTGAAAGAGTAGAGGTCTATCAAGAAGTGTTGCTTTTCTAATGAGGAACTTTCTAGCATCTATTTTTATGGATCAGCTCTTTAGCCTTTTTATAGACAGGGATATCGACCATCTGCCCATTTATTTTGATTGCCCCTTCCTTTAACGCTTTCTAGTATTCCGTGACGATCTTTTTTGCCAGTTCAATTTCCTCCGGACTGTCGGAGAATACAGAGTTGATAATGTATAGCTGCTTAGGGTGAATCGCCATTTTCTACATTAATCCAAACAAATAAATAGGATCTATCATTTTCTTTCCATCTTTTAAAACACCCCATTCTTTTGTCTATGTTCTTAATATGTTCGTATAAACTATTAAAAGATGTGTATACCCTGTTACCAGTTATCTAATTAAAATGTATATGCCTGACTATTAAACATATTCTATTTTTTCTTTAACAGTCTAAAAAAGACCGCTTAAGGCGGCAGCCAGTCTTTTAACTCTTTCATCTATCAGAAGCAAATCTAGTAAACTCTAGAGTCAGTATCTGGTTAATAATCGAACCGTACGATTCCATATAAAGTATCCAGAACAGACTCGGCTTCCTCATCTTTTCCAGGTGATATGGGAATCCAGAATTCAACATGCGATTCTGTGTCACCGACTTCATACTCTATTTTGAAATGAATACATCTTTTAATTTGGCTAAAGGATATCGGCAGTTTAATGATTAATCCTTTTTACATAAGGACTTCATTAATTTGCTCGACCAGCTTAACGGTTTAATCCTCCATAGCAACACAGCATATTCCAAAATAAGTAAATAGTCTCGTTAAGTGGTTAATTAGGGCATATGCTGCATTGCGTACGCTAGAAACCCAGAAAAAATGAGCAATAGCAGTACATTTAATGAAAAATAGTACGCCAAAAAGCTGCTCGTATATTTGAGCAGCTCTTTTAATAGTATTCAATCCCTTATAAAGGTGTGGGTATATTCAAGGTTTGCCCAATGTAAAGCAAGTTAGGGATCCTCACCTGTGGATTGACTTGTATGAGAGAAACTTTAATTACTCCATGTTTTTCCGCAATAAGATACATGGTATCTCCAGCTTTAACATCATATAAGCTAAGCCTCGTTTTTGCAGGGATATTCAATCCCTGGCCAATAAAGGTACTTACAGGATTTTCCACTTAGGGATTTACAGAACCTTAGCTTTTTATCATTGAATTTATTTCAGAACAATCTTAGTATGAATTCAATTTAGAATAGTCTAAATATTTATACAAATCAACTTTTTTACTATATAATAATAAAGAAGAAAAAGTATTTTCCAAGGAGGTGACACAATGACCCAACTCTCTTCCAAAACACTAGAATTTAACCAAGCTCAAGAAGCAGCAGATCACTTTTTTGAAAAAGGATGGACAGATGGTTTACCCGTTATCCCCCCTACTCCTGAGAGGGTCCAGGCAATGCTTGATTATGTAAAAGCACAGCCATCTGACATTGTAGGAACAATTCCGGAGAGAAACCGGTTCATTACGGCTGAAAAGGTTGCGATTAATGCAGTAATGGCGGGCTGCATTCCTGCTTATATGCCTGTCGTCATGGCGGCGATGGAAGCTGTGCTGGATCCAAAATTTGGCGTCCATGGTCCAACAGCAAGTACAGGTGGCGCTTCCATCCTTTTGATCGTTAACGGTCCGATTATTCATCAAATTGGCCTTAATACCGGGAAAAATCTGATGGGAGGCTCGCATCGCGCCAATGCGACCATTGGACGGGCGATTGGCCTGATAATGAAGAATGCTGGGGGCTCCTCTCAATTCGACCAAACGACAATCGGGCATCCCGGAAAAATCAGCTTTTGCATTGGGGAAGCAGAATGTCCTGAATGGGAACCCCTTCATGTTGAGAGAGGCTTTAATCGAAGTGATAGTACAGTGACTGCTTTTGCATCCGAAGGTCCGCACCAAATTAACAACCATGTAGCCCATACGCCAGAAGGGATTCTTATGTCGATTGCTGACACGATGACCAATCTGGCAACCTTTCATATGCAAAGAAGCACGCAATGTGCGCTTGTACTCTGCCCTGAACATTTGTTCACCCTATTGGAACATGGTTGGGATAAAGCGAGAGTAAAGGATTTCCTTTTCGAACATGCCAGAAGGAAAAAATCGGAGTTATATTCATATGGATTGAGATTGGAACCGTTAGTTGAGGAAGAAGACGAATGGGTTACAGCTTTTCCTTCCCCGGATGACCTATTGCTGTTAACCGGAGGAGGTCCAGCCGGACGATTCTCGTCATTTATTCCAGGCTGGGGAAGCGTCAGTCAATCCGTCGCAGTTACAAAGCAGGTTCGTTTGTCAGGATTCACATGAAGTAACTGCTAACACGGGTCAGTTGGACTCGTAGCGGATAGAAAACTGAGAAAGGAGGAAGAGAAATGAATCTTTCAGATAAGATTATTGTACTTGATCCAACGGAAGGTCCTGTTGAAACAGAAAGTGTTTTGGCTCCCAGGCTATCCGATGTGAAAGGAAAAAAAGTTGGTTTTATTAACAACGGAAAGAGAAATTCGGATGTATTCTTATCAGCATTGGCTGAAGAGTTTCGGGAAAACCATCATGCGGAACTCGTCTGGTTCGATAAGAAGAATCCTTCCCTGCCATTTCCGGATGCAATGCTTGATCAATTGAAGTCCTGCCATGCCGTGGTAGCCGGTGTCGGCGACTGAGGGTCATGCAGCTCAAGCAGTGTGCTTGATGGAATCTATTTAGAAAAAATCGGGATCCCTTCTGCAGCCATCTGTACCGATAAATTTATCGTACAGGGAACGACCGCGGCCCTGGTTCAGGGATTCAAGGACTACTGCATCATTGAAGTGTTTCACCCAATCGCAACGGCCCTTCCTGCTGCATTGAAGCAGGAAGCGCAAAGGATCACCGACGAAGTTCTATCTGTTCTAACGAAAAAATGATTACATACAAAAAGCCTTTCATCGCTTGATGACTAGGCTTTTTGTCTTTATATCCAAATATTGTGAACTTCCCGAACAGCAGGTGATCCTGCACCTGCTGACTGTATGCCCTCCCTTTATCAACTGGTTATTTTAAGTAATAATCAACCTACCCCCTTGGGAGCATTAATTTAAGCGCCTTCACTTTCATCCAATATTGGGAAAGAACTTTTAATCAAACCCGGCTCTCTATATTATCCTAATCGAGTTGGTGGAACTGTCTCCCCAGTACGGGGACAGTCCCGCATTTCCTTTAAGTTTTCCATTACCGCAATTTAATGCAAAAGATCAGTTTTATCCATACCTAATAAACTAACACTTATTATAATGTTATCGATAAAAGTTTAATAAGTCCTTTTCTACCTGCAGGAGTTATTCTAATCGCTCTTGTTTTTTCCATTCGTTCAATCCATTGCAGCTCGAAAAAGCGTTCAATCAGTTCATGACCTAATGCACCAGCAATATGATGGCGCCTTTCACTCCAGTCTAAGCATTTATGAACGAATGAACGACGTTTTTTTCTAACAAAATCTAAGCGGATCCCAAATGATTCGAAGAATATCTCTCCATCCTTCGTAATCAAAATATCGTTGCTTTTTTCAAAAATATACCCCTTATCTACAAGAGCATCCATAAGTTTTACTCCGAGATTTCCAGCTAGATGGTCATAACAAGTACGTGCCAACCGCAAGCTTTCATTTTCAGTTACTTGTTTGAATGAATTAACCTTTGGTTGAGGTGAAAGGGCTAGAAACGTTTCGAGGGCTTTAGCTATCTCAAAGTTTTCTATTCGATAATATCGATGCCTTCCTTGTTTTTCTAGAGACACCACATTTGCTTCAAGCATTTTCGCTAAATGAAAGCTTGCAGTTTGTGGCTTTATGTTTGCTGCGTAAGCCAAATCTCCTGCTGGATGGCTTCTTCCATCCATGAGTGCTGTTAATATGGCTGCACGTGATGGGTCGCTAATTAATGAAGCAATCGTTGAAGCGTCTGGACTCGAACTCATCTCAATTCCCCTTTAATATGTATTCCATATTTCGATGATAATCGAATTATTTAACTCTTACAATAGAAATAAAGCAATAAGAAACTAAAATCCAAATCAGGAAAAGGAGCTTAATATTATGAGTAGCAAAGAACAATCATTAAGGGCAGAAACCTTTCACCACTTACATCAGCAATCGTCCACCTTTGTTCTGCCAAATGCATGGGATGTAATCAGTGCAAAAATGTTTGAAGAATGTGGCTTTAAAGCGATTGGAACAACTAGTGCTGGCATTGCTGCTTCTTTGGGGTATTTGGATGGGCAAAGTATACCTCTTAACAAAATGGTTGAAACGATTGAAAATATCGCCAAATCAGTAAATGTTCCTGTGAGCGCAGACATTGAGGCAGGTTATGGACAGACGGCTGAAGAGGTTTTAGAGACCGTAAAAGCAGTCGTTGCTGCTGGAGCTATCGGGATAAATCTGGAGGACGGTACAGGTGATCCAAACCGGCCTATATTTGATATTTCATTCCAAGAGGAAAAAATAGCAGCTATCAAAGAACTTTCGGAATCCAGAAATATGCCGTTATTTATCAATGCACGAACAGATTTATATTGGTTAAATGTTGGGGATTATTCAACGCGCTTACAAGAAGCTTTAAAGCGAGCAAAAGCCTATCAAGATGCAGGGGCAGATTGCATTTTCATTCCAGGTTTAACTGATAGGAAGATTATGAAAAAAATTAGAGAGGAAATTTCCTGTCCTATCAATTTATTGGTTGACCCAGAGATGCCTTCTTTATCGGAGTTATCTGAGATCGGAATCGAAAGGCTTAGCTGTGGATCCGTCCCATTCAGAGCCACCCTAACACTCTTACGGACTATGAGTGAAGAGATTGTAAACAGCCAAACCTTTCATCAAATGACAAATGGCGATATTCTTTCATATAGAAGGTTAACTGAATTCATTCAATAAATTAAAATCGAACTCCTAATACCCAACAACAAATTTAAAATTTTTGTTATTTTGAGAAGCCGATTTTTCTATAATCAACAAATCGGCTTTTTGTTCTCCTTCCCCGTTTTTATGTTTTTTCGGGAATATTTTAGGTTGTTTGACTCTAAATATTAACTATCAATTGACCTATCGGTTACCGGCGGCTCATTAAGCCAGTCTTTCCTTACCAATAACTTAAACCCTTGCTCTGAATAGCTTTCCACCTGTTCAATTAATTCCTTTAGTATTTTCACGTGACTTTTTTTATAACTGGAAACCACAGCAGTTTGCAGATTGCCGATACCTATTGGATTTAGGAACATGATTAAGTTAGCCATTAGTTTATCTGAAAATGGGGATTTATTCACCTTATGAACGTGGGCCTCTAATCCGGTGGTTGTCGGAACTCCGTTTTCTCTATATATTTCGGATAAAACCTCAACTTGATGATATGACAATTTGATTCCATCCTGCAAAAAACTCTTTGTATCTTCATCCTTTGCTACATCCGAAAAAGCAGTACATAAAGCTAAACCAACATTATTACATTGAAATGAACCAAACATACTTGCTAATTCAACAGCATTAAGCGGCCTCTGCTGGGTTGATGCCACTTTAAATAATTTGTTTTCTCTGTCTTCCGCATTCTTGTATGAAAATGACCTGTTTTGCAGTAAACCTTTGTGCTCCAGCAAATTTAAAATAGAAATGTCAATTTGAATTAACTTATTGAGTATTTCTTTAAAAAAATTCTTAACCTTTGGGACGGTTAAGTCTGTATATTGAAAAGAAAGTACACCCAGTCCGTTGCTTGTTATATGCTTAAGAATTTCTATCATTAATTGATCAGAAAATAACTTTTCTGAGGGGCTATGTAAATCATTTTCACTAAAAAACGGTGTAACATTTAATCCATTATCAGCTAAGAAATGCAAAGCCTCTTGTTCTTGGAATGATGAAAGTGTTTTAATCTCAGTTAAAACATCTTTCAAATCAGTATCTTCAGCAGTCTCAATAAGATTTCCCAAAAAAATATTGACCATATTTGAACTTGAATGTAAGTACCAAAGAAAGCCTAAATCGTTTAAATTCATCTAAAAGGCCCCTCCACAATTTATTTTCTTTTCTTAGTTTGTAATCAAAAATGGTAATTATTCATTAAATTCATTAAAGGGTTTAACAATAATTGCTGTCCTGTTTAAAATTGTTCAATGTGTTTTTTCCTTATTATCTTCATTAAAAAGAATCCCACACAGACACCAGGTATTACACACAATATTGGAAGCCAGATAGGCCCTAATAATACTCCAAAAAGCTTAAAGGTAGAGGAATATATACACCCCACAGTAACAAAGTAAGCTGCAAATATAAACGGAAGAAAAGAATAACTGTTTCTCCCTCCGCCCGCATCTTTAAAAGCATCCCACATAGCAAAAAAATACAAACAAGGGTAAAACATTAGCCATAAATAATCGGTTTCTGCAATTGCCTTTTCAATATTTCCATGAAAACTTGAAATAATTACCTTGTTAAAATTCGCTTGTACATTTATCAGGAACTCTAAAAATACAATAACCATTCCCTTAATTATTTTTCCATTTAAGAATTGTCCAAAACCAGGAAGTGCAATACTCCATAATAGCCTTTCTGTTGAATTCGCCACTTTATTCTAGCCCCTATCTTATGTGTTCACTTTCTCTTTATATAATCTCCTTTTGAAAGGCATCAAGATATTTACCATCTATCATTTGCTTGTTTTATTCTTTCCCCTTCTTTAAGTTTCATTTTATCTGGAACCTTTGAAGTCACCATTATTAGAGGTCATCATTTCAACACTACATATTTTATTATGTAAGAACTCATCTCAAACTAAACTGCTTTTTAATAGGAGAACAAAAAGCCGCCGAATTGGCAGCTAGATCTTGATGCTATCTTGATTATGTTTAGAAAGGCTCTTTAATAGTTTAAGAAAATATCCAAATAATGTATTAATAATTAAATACTCAAAATTACTTTTCCGAATAAGTTGGATTAAATCTGACGGAATACATTAACACATATACAACAATGAATGCTGCGAACAGGTTTAACACGATTAGCGAATGGTTCAAATTGAAAATTTGAGTAAGCGCTCCGACTCCAATAACCGGAACGATAAATCCAGAGTACGCACACAAATAAAAAGCCGAAATGACTCGTGGCCGTGCTTTTGGTTCCGGTAACTGTCCGGCAAGTTGTAATGCAATTTGAAAAGTCCACCCACCGCCGATAGACTGGATGAAAATGCCTGTCCAGAGTAATGGCAAACTTGATGTTAAACCAGAAGAAACAATAACCCATGAACCAATCGCAAGAAGCAGGATGCCGAATCTCATACGTGTAACTGGATGACTCGGCCAAGGTATGAGCTGAGCCAAAGCTGCTCCGCTGAGAAGCACGAAAATGATTAATCCAGAAACAGAAAGGTTAGACGTATGAATGACATTCTTTACGAAAATAGGAATAAGGGCAAATGCGATTCCTTGTATTGTGAAAACAGTGAAGATAGGCAATCCGACCATTGACCAAAAATGAGACCGAATATCGCTTGGCACACCAAGTGATATCTTAGTTTTTACGCGTATTTGCTCTAGGGAAACATCATCTTTAGGAATTGTTTCCAGTACGATTAGTGAGATAATGAGCAGGACAAGCAGAATCCAGAATGGCAAACGGAGTGGCTGAAGATGTATATATTGCAAGATCAAACCTGCGATAGCTGGTCCCAGACCAAAACCAACGAGAATTGTGATTCCTGATAACCTGAGAGCTGTGCTTACTTTATATGGAGGAGTTTGCTTCATTAGAAAAGCAACAGCTGTACCTGTAAAAGCTCCGTAAGCGATTCCTTCCAATAACCTGGCGACATAAAGCATCCAGGCATTTTGGCTTCCCAGGAAGAACAAGGTAGATGTGATGGATATCCATATGCTGATGCGAACAACCCTTTTTAATCCCCAAGTACTTCCTTTGTCTCCAGCAACAAACAAAGTCGGTAATAGGAAAGCAGCATAAATGGCAAACAAAATCGTGATTTGCAAACTGTTAAGTTTGTAAACATCACTATACAAAGGGAATAAAGGAGTAATAAAGGTAGCCCCACACGACATCAATAGTGAAACTAAAAGCATTCTTTTCATTGCAGCAATCCCAACTTTCTATAATAAATTCTCCATGGATAATTTCAGCATCCATTAATAAAAGTAAATCAAACTCAAAAATTACCGACTAGAAGGTAAATGTGTTATTTCCCAGTCAACTATTCCATACATAATAAAAACACAATAATTTTTACTTACTAGAAGGTAAGTTTTATTTTAAAAAAAACCGTTCCTACGGATTTCTTAAGAAACGGTTTAACTGGTTAAGTACTTCCACTAAGACATCGTCACCTAGAACACGTCTGTATAATAATGCTCCCTTTACACTTGATAATATCGTTACCGCTACCTGATGGACATCTTCAGAGCTATTTATGATAGTTGCAGCTTGTGCCTCAGCAACTATTTCTTTCATTACCCTGAGTTCCAGTCTGCTGACTTCCTCAATTTTTTCTTGTACGGCATTCGGCAAAGATTCAAAATCTGTCTGGAGCGAAGAGATCGGACAAATTTCAGTACACTCGAATCTTTCAGCTTGCTGCTTAATGAATTGCTTAAGTTTGTCTTCCGCAGAAACCGAAGAATTTTTAATTGTCATCAAAGATTCCTGCAGCCTCATGAAAAGACGTTCGGTAACTGCAACTCCTAAATCCTCCTTTTTCTCAAAATGATAGTGAATACTTGCCTTGGTCACTCCAAGTTGTTTAGAGATGTCATCATAGCTAAAGGCTACATACCCTTTTTTCTGAATTAATTTTATTGCTAAGTCTACAATTTGTTTTTTCCTGTTTTCCATGCCCTAATAGTAACTTACTAATAGGTAAGTGTCAAATTGAAAAGGTTTTGAGCTGAAATGTTAATTTCATAAATTTACCTATTTCCTCTATCCGCTTGTCTTTCAGCAATAATAAAAAGGATATAGTGCATACAATTTTTGATAGTAATAATAATAAGTAGTAACACATGTTAGGAGTACATTTATTTATGAAAAAGGAAAAAAATAATCTGGATCCTGCAGAAAATCAATCACCTGAAGAGATAGTGAAAAGAGCCAAAAAGTCATCTGATTTTAAAGAGATTATAAAAAATCTTTCTGGAGTCCAGCTATTCATTTTATATTTCACTTCACTAATCGATCACAAGACTATGGAGCATGTCTTTCTTCCATATATTAATGAATGCGAAAAAAAGACTGACCAGGCTTTTGATATTAAACAATTAAAAAACAGCCTTCCACTTGAAGACGTTATTCGAACAAAGGAAGCAAAAGAAATCGAAGAAAAAATTCATCAGGGATATGTCCTAATTAAATTTGAAAATACATCTGAAGATTGTCTATTAGTGAATGTAAGCAATTTATCTAAAGGGATAAGAGAATCTAATGAAACAGAAAATGAATTTAATGTTATCGGGCCAAAATTAGGGTTTGTTGAGAGTCTTGATACCAATATTCTTTTACTTCGAACTAAGGTAAAATCTCCTTTATTAACGACTGAAGAGATCGTGCTGGGCACGCTGTCAAACACAAGAGTAATGATTGTTTATTTAGATGGCATTACAAATGAACAACATATAGAAACAGTAAAAAAAAGGCTCTCTGAAATAGATTTTGATATTATTTGGGATACTTCTGCTTTAATCCAGCTAATTAAGGAAAATTCTTATACTCCTTTTCCGCTTTACTTTTCTTCAGAGAGGCTGGATAGAATTTCTTATTCACTCACTTCCGGCCAAGTCGTTATCTTTAGTGATGGTTCACCATACGCAGTATCCGGACCTACTACCATATTCGATTTTTTTCTCTCATCTGAAGATTATTATTATAACTGGATTATTGGGTCATTCTTCCGTTTTACACGAATACTTGCGATTATCTTTTCAATCTTTTCTACCTCCATTTATGTTGCGGTTGTGACGTTTCATTATGAGGTGGTACCCGCGGATTTACTGGGTCCGCTAATAGAGTCCAGAGCAAACGTTCCATTTCCGCCGCTGCTGGAAGTTCTTTTTTTAGAAATGACCATTGAATTATTAAGAGAGGCAGGAGCTCGATTGCCTACTAAAGTAGGACAGACATTGGGCATTGTTGGCGGTATTGTCATTGGACAGGCAGCTGTAATGGCAGCACTGACAAGTAATATTTTATTAATCATTGTCGCTTTATCAGCCTTAGCTTCATTCACAACACCAACTATCGTTATGTCCAACACCATTAGAATTTTAAGATTTCCCTTTATTATCATGTCATCATTCCTAGGCGGGTTAGGTATTATGATAGGCTTTGCCGTGCTGCTATGTCATTTGTTTAAATTAAAATCGTTTGAAACTCCTTACATGGTTCCTTTGCATCCTTTCCGCAGCAATAGTCTTGCGGATAGTATCATAAGGCCGCCTTATACTAAATTAAACAAAAGGCCGGATTATTTGAGACCTAAAGATAAAATTAAATATTCACCAAAAGAGAGAAACAAAAAGAAGGAAGATATTAATGACGAATAACACATTTATTAAAATGGGGTTTGTTGTTCTAACTCTAATCCTGACTGGATGTGTGCCTCACAATATTATTAATGAAGTCTCTCTGATGCATAATGTAGGATATGACAAAGAAGGTGAGATGCTAAAGGCAAGTGTTGTTTATCCAAATTATGCCGAGAGTGATAATCCTGCTTTAATCACAGCTGCTGCTAAAAATCCATCCAGTCTGCAGGAAGAACTTAGCCATAAGTCTCAATTTCCATTTGAAATAGGTCAAGTACGAGTAATGATATTTGGGGATCAACTAAGCAGAGATGGTTTAGCTTCTATATTAGACCCCATCTGTAAGGATCCAAAAATTGGCATAGTAAGAATTGTCATTACAGATGGAACTCCAGATTTAATACTAAGTAAAACACTTAATGAGCGTCCGCTATTCTTAATGAATTTGATTGATAAAAGTATTGAAAATGAAGGAATTCCTGAATCTAACTCCCATGTAATGTATGACCAGTTTTTTGGAAGTGGAATTGATATGTCCTTTCCAAATCTTACAGTTGATTCTAAAGGGAAAATTAAAGTCAATGGTATGGGGATTTTCAAAGGTGAAAAATTAGCATTTAGGATTTCCGAAAAAGAAGCCTTCTTATTAAAATTAATGACCGATAAAAACAAAAGGGGAGTATACAGTTTTGACCTTAACATGCATGGACACAAAGCTAATATTGGGGTCAGAACGAACTATGGAAAACACAAGGTGAAATTCATCAAGGAGAACCTCAGGGAACAAGTTAGAGTAAGCCTAAATTTAGATGTAGAACTTGATGCTTTGCCTGAATGGATCAATTTAGAAGATGAAAAGGATCTTAAATTATTTAAAACCGCCTTACAGAAATCAATTTCAAACGATGCTGAATTACTACTTAAGGATTTTCAAACAAATGGTGTAGATCCTTTAGGTTTAGGAAGAGTGTATAAAGCAAATCACAGAAATTATTCTGAAAAGAGTTTTTACGATAGGATATATCCTAATATGACATATGAGGTAAATACAAAAATTACAGTTAGGCAAACTGGGGTGGGAAATTAGTGAACGTAAAAGTAGAAAAACAATTTCAAGTTTCGGCTTTTTTCACATTTTTTCTCATTCACTCTTCACAAACCGGAATTGGTATCCTAAATTTCCAAAGCCAGGTTATTAAACATGCTGAGCAGGACGCCTGGATTTCTTTAATGATAACTTGGGTTACAACCCAAATCATACTCTATATTATTTTTAAGCTATTAGGCGAGGGAACTAATGATTTAGTAGCTGTTCATCAGTATTGCTTTGGAAAAGCGATTGGCAGCATAATGTCTGTCCTGGCATTGGTTTATTTCTGGCTGGCTTCTTTGACAGTCCTCCGTGCTTATATTGAGGTCATCCAAATATGGGTGTATCCTACATTAAAAACATGGCAGCTATGTTTCGTTTTCGGACTCACATTTTATTATATTATCTCAAGCGGCTTCCGCAGTCTAACTGGCTTTAGTTTCTGGGGAGTTATTTTGCCTTCTTTTCTGTTCTTTTTAATCTATTTCCCATTGAAGCACACGAATTATATTTATCTGCTTCCTGCCTTCAGTCATTCCCTCAGTGAGCTATTTTTATCTTCTAAAGGGTATTCCCTGCTTTTTCTTGGTTTCGAGTGGATCCTGATGTATTATCCCTTTCTTAGGAGTTCAAATAACAGAGATATTTCAAAATGGGCGTATCTTGGCAATATATATACTCTCATTGTGTACCTAATTATAACGTTAATATCATTCTTATACTTTAATCAAGAGGTATTACAGCATTTACCCTGGCCCACTCTAATGATGGTTAAGATCGTGCAATTCTCTTTCCTGGAAAGATTTGAATATGTATTCATATTTATTTGGCTGCTAGTGGTTATATCCCCGATATGTATTTCTTTGTGGGCATGTACAAGAATCGTAAAAAGAACTTTTTCAATACCTCCTAAAGCGACTTTACTATTCTTACTGATTGCAGAGATGATAGCTTCTGTATACCTTCAGGAATTTAAGAGTATTGATTATCTTGTCAATTTTACTTCTAATGCGGGAATTGGTTTTGTATATGTGTATCTGCCGCTCCTTCTTATTATAAAATGGATTAAGAACCATTTTATGAAAAATAGGTTAAACAAAATCTAGTTGCGGGTTTTTGAAAGGCCGATCTTGCTTTTGAAAACAAAAAAGAATGATGTTCTGCAAAAAAAAGAGTGCCTATCTTGATAAAGATAGGCACTCTTGGGGTATGAAAAAAATCGGGAAGCTGATTAACCAACAACGTTGGATATCACTTCGATATTACCTTGAGTTGCTTTTGCATAAGGACAAACCTTATGAGCTTCCGCAACGACTTCTTCTGCCACGCTAGTTTCTACACCCTTCACAGTGATATCCATTGTAATGGCCAGCACATAGCCATCGTTTACATCCTTGCCAAGCGTAACATGTGATGCAATATTTATACCTTCTGTTTTAATGTTCTTTTTCCTCAGGACAGTGCCCATCGCTCCCTGGAAGCATGCGGCAAACCCTGCAGCGAACAGCTGCTCCGGATTGGTTCCAGCTCCGTCCCCGCCTAATTCCTTTGGATATCTCAAGTCTACATTCAGATTGTTATCGTCAGATACTGCTTTGCCATCTCTTCCGCCTTGAACATTTACTGTAGCCGTGTATAATTTCTTTTCTATTTTCATCATTTTTAAAACTCCCCTTTTTATAATGAATTAGTAGTTTTAATTGCTTCGATATTTCCACGAGTAGCTTTTGCATGGAGGGCAAACTTTATGAGCTCGGCAATGACTTTTTCTATAACGCTAGTCTTTGCCCTTCTCTTTCGTCCAGAAGGCTCACTGTTTTTTACTTACTAGAAGGTAGGTTTATCTTAAAAAAAAGACCTTAGGATACAAAGACTATCAAGGTTACCAAAATGGACAAATTATTATGGCACGGAACTTTGAGATATTATTTTTCAGTTGCGACATTCCCCATTGCAATAGAAATTCTATTCCAGCTGTTGATTTGATTGATGATTAGAACAAGGTCAATATATTGTTTCTCATCATAATGTTCACGTACTCGCTGATAAAGCTTATCTGGCACTCGTTTCGCCGGGATTAAAGTTATGTGCTCTGTTAATTCAAGAGCTGCTTTTTCTGCTTCGGTGTAAAATGTGCACTCTCTCCATGCACTAATGCAATATAAACGTTGTTCCGTTTCTCCCATTTTTCTCGCATCAGCTGTATGCATGTTAATGCAATAGGCACAGCCATTTATTTGTGAAGCCCGAATTTTTATAAGTTCACGAAGTTTACGGTCTAAACCTGTCGTTTTCGTATACTTCTCCATTTCCATCATTATTTTCATTGCCTCTGGTGCTAAATTGTAATAATCAATTCGTTGTTCCAATATCAATTCCTCCTTATAAGCTGATTCAACAAATAATTGAACCGCATTTTGAAATTTCAATTGTGGATAGCATCAATCAGCGATTGATATTATCTATAATAAATTGTACACTTTATTATGTCAAACCTCTTTTAATGTTAATTGATTCCAAATGACCCTGTTTGACAAAAAAATAAAAAATTTTTAAGATAAATTAATCTCATTTATGAAGAGGTGATATTAATGCAGTATAGTATTGGGGTTGAATATGCACTTCACTGCCTTGTCTATTTAATTGATAATCCAGAGGATTCATCCATTGGGATAAAGGAACTTTCCCATTTTCAAGGGGTTTCAGAAACATACCTATCAAAGATTTTCAGTAAATTATCTAAGAACGGTATTGTAAGTTCAGTTCCTGGAGTTAAGGGTGGTTATAAACTCGCTAAATCTCCGGAAGAAATATCTTTTTGGGATGTAATTGAAGCAGTTGAAGGTCCCAAGCCGATTTTTCAATGCAAACACATTAAAGATAATGGTTATTTGTATAGAGAAAATATCTGCTCTACAGGTACCTCCTCTTGTACCATCAATTTAGTTATGCTCTCTGCGGAAGAAACTATGCGTGATTTCCTGCGTGGCAAAACGCTTTCATGGTTAAAGGAAGAGCTTGAGCGTGTCTTGCCTAAACAAATACGTGAAGAAACTCGGAAATATTTTTCGAAGAGCAGCCTATAAATAAACCTCTCATTAAATTCCTAAATTAAGAGGAATTTAGAGAGGTTTGTTTTTTTTCAGGAAAAACGTATCTTCCGATTGTCTATTGATAACGGACAATCAACCTCAACTCCCTAGTTTAATACGATTTTCTCAAGCTAATAAATTTTACCCTTATTAGTTGTCTATCCTTTATATCTTACATCCCAAAGTATTACATTGTTCAAACCTTTTTCAGTGAAAGCTTTCAGAAATAATGCTGTTACTAATTATCAAAAAACCTCATTTACTTATGATATGGTTCGCCGTAATATATCTAAATGAGGTTTTTGGCTTACCTAATAGAACTGAGTTATTTTTTAATATTATTGTAAAACGAAGCATTGTATTGTTCATTATCTTTTTCCCTCAAGTTATCTAAGATCAATAACGCATCCTTATCTGTTACTTTTTAAAATTTAAAATAAAAGCCGTTTTGTCCCGCACTTTTCAAGTATAATGAACCATATTCAGATAATGCATATAATAATTCTTGGAGAGAATTCTATACATATGACGAAAAAACAAAAAACGAGGTTTAAAAATGAGTAATAGAAGTTTTGAGGACTATCATGTAAGCGAAGAAATAAAAAGAGCACTAGCTGTGTTAAAATACGAAACTCCAACAGAAGTTCAAAGAGAAGTCATACCATTAGCAATGAAAAATCAAGATCTTGTCGTAAAAGCCCAAACAGGAAGTGGAAAGACTGCCTCCTTTGGTATTCCTGTTTCCGATATGATTGAATGGGAAGAAAAAAAACCACAGGCCTTAATTCTTACGCCAACTAGGGAGCTTGCAGTTCAAGTTCGCGAAGATATTACGAATATCGGAAGGTTTAAACGCATTAAAGCAGTGGCCGTTTATGGAAAAGAACCTTTTTCGAAACAAAAGGATGAATTGAAACTAAAAACTCATGTAGTCGTTGGTACCCCTGGACGAGTCATGGACCATATTGAACGAGAAACCTTAGTTTTGGATCAAATAAAGTATCTTATCATAGATGAAGCTGATGAGATGCTTAATAAAGGTTTCATCGATGAAGTGGAAGCGATCATCAAAGAGCTGCCTTCAAACCGAGTAACAATGGTATTTTCTGCAACTCTGCCTAAAGATGTTGAAAATCTTTGCCATAAATATATGAAGGATCCTATTCAGATTGAGATTGAATCGACCAGGGTGACAGCCGATACCATTGAACATTCTTTAATTGAAGTGAGAGAAGAAGAAAAGATCTCACTCCTTAAAGACGTCACGATTGTAGAAAATCCAGACAGCTGCCTTATTTTCTGCCGAACCAAAGAACACGTTGATACTGTGTATAGTGAACTAGATAGAGCAGGATATCCTTGTGAGAGACTCCATGGGGGTTTAGAACAAGAAGACCGGTTCTCTGTTATGGAAGGTTTCAAACTGGGGAACTTCCGCTATCTCGTGGCTACTGATGTAGCTGCCAGAGGTATTGATATTGATAATGTGACACTTGTCATCAACTATGACGTTCCTATGGAAAAAGAGAGCTATGTACACCGAACCGGAAGAACAGGCCGGGCTGGAAATAAAGGAAAGGCCATTACATTTTCGACACCTTTTGAAGGAAAATTCATTAAAGCCATTGAAAGATACATCGGCTTTGAGCTACCTGCTATAGAAGCTCCCAGCCATCTGGAAGTGGCTGGTGGAAAAGCTGCTTTCGAAGAAAAACTTAGCGGCAGGCGAATTGTAAGAAATAATAAAACAGCCCGAATCAACCAAGATATTATGAAACTCCATTTCAGCGGTGGTAAAAAGAAGAAAATTCGTGCTGTAGATTTTGTTGGAACGATCGCAAAAATTCCTGGAGTCACAGCAGAGGATATCGGCATTATAACCATCCATGATCAAATGTCCTATGTTGATATTCTGAATGGCAAGGGCTCACTAGTTTTACAAGCCATGGAAAATGCGACTATCAAAGGAAAGAAGTTAAAAGTGAGTAAAGCCATTAAATAAAAAAGCACAAGCGCCCGTTTAGCCCCGACAGGCAAATGTTCCAAAGAAAAAAAGGGTGGTCTTTCCCTTTAATTCTCTTTGGGTTATTTGATCCCGAGGGTCCGTTCCAATTGGTACGGACCCTCGGGCGCTTGCGCTGGATTCATTAAAAAGCGTAAGCGCCCCGCTTAGCGGCGTACGGACAGTACGCTAGCCGTTGTAGCGCTGGAGCCGGATTCAGAACCGCCTCCTAATTTCCGAACCACAAATTTTTATCCTTTTTAAAACCTTAAATCCCCCTCACTTTAAAAATTGAGGGGGATATTTGCTTCCATTAGGATTTAATGTCAACAGAAACCAAAGACTCTAATGACATTACACTATTTATGACAAGCCCTTCACTGGCAGGTTTAATTAAATTTCTAACGGCCACTTTTAATAAACCTCATTTACTTATGATACGGTTCACCTCAATTAATTCTAAAACAAGTTACACCTTAGCTAACCTATTTTTAATGAATTTTTAACTTCATTCCCTACTGCAATAATGAATCCCAGTTTTTCATAAACTTCATCTCCCTTTGATGAATACCTTTATCTTTACGCCCAAACGAACAGGGGGCCTGTCCCCTCTTTAAATAACGTATTAACGCAGCCGGGGTCAGGCCCTTTCTTTCTTTTTTTCTTTTTAAATTCTCTTAGTTAAAGAGGGCTGTTATATGTATAAACTCTGTGCTGTTTTCGATGATCTTTTTAATAATTTTCTTTTAGCCAAAAATCTACGGGCTAGTATTATCAAGTTGATTTTTCAGATTCATATTTTTTAACTTCCTCCAAAGAGTCGACCTATGTATACCCAACCTGCTGGCTGCGTGTCCTACACTGCCATTTTCCTCTTTTAGTATACGTTTAATTTGATCTTCTTCCGTTTCATCTGGATTAAGGAATTCAGATGTATATGTTTGTTTATACTCTTCGGTGTTCATCCAGACATCAGAGGAAAATAGTTCAAGGGATTCGTCTGAAGTCGTTAACACTAATGCCCGTTCAATTAAATTTCTTAGTTCTCGAATGTTTCCTGGCCATGGATATTTTTGCAGTCTTTGAATATCGCTATCTGTAAGTTTATAAGATTTATTCCAGCTCCGCAAAAACGTTTCAACCAAAAAAGGAATGTCTTCTATTCTTTCTCTTAATGGCGGCAGCTTTAAAACTAATATTGCCAGCCTGAAATAAAGATCGTCCCGAAATTTCCCTTTTTGGATCTGATGTAAAAGGTTTTTATTTGTTGCTGCAATAACTCTTACATCTACAGGAATTATTTTATGTCCGCCGATTCGCATCAGTTCTCTTTCCTGCAATACCCGCAGCAGCCGAGCTTGTAAGGATAATGGCAATTCACCAATTTCATCTAAAAATATAGTCCCCCCGTGAGCAAGTTCAAAGAGACCTGGCTTTCCCCCTTTTTTGGCTCCGGTAAAAGCTCCATCATCATAGCCGAAAAGTTCACTTTCAAGCAAATTTTCTGGCAATGCTGCACAGTTTAACGCAACAAATGCTCTATCTTTTCTTTCACTTGCTAAATGAATGCCTTGTGCAATAATTTCTTTGCCAGTCCCTGACTCTCCAAGCAAGAGAACTGTAGAACTCACAGCAGCATATTTTCGGGCAACTTCAAGTATCTTTTTCATTTTATTTGATCTTGCAACAATCTTTTCAAAAGACCATTTTGCCTGCAAACCATTTTTAGACAATTTTTTTCTAATTTCCTGTTCATATTGCTGTAACTCTGTGATATCTCGCAAACTTGAAACGGCACCTATTAATTCTCCGTCTAAATATATAGGGGCACGGTTTATAACTGCGGTGCGATTTCCTAATTTTCTAATTTGCTCATGCTGAACATTTTGTTCAACCAATATTCGTGCTAAACCTGCATCTGGGTTCACCTCTGTTACGAGTTTGCCAAGTGCTTCTCCTATAGGTATTCCAAGAAAATCAGCAGCTGCCTGATTATAGAAAATTAGATAGCCTTTTTTATCTATTACTGCAATACCATCATGTGACAGGTCTACAATCGCTTGATAAAAGTTATGTAAATTTTTGTCATTCATTGTACCCCTCCACTTACTATTATTCTTATCATTTATTTCGACTAAATCCTTCAATTCCCTTCTGAATCACTTTTTTATATTTCCCGATGCAGGTTAATAGGCTTTTACAGCAAAGGCTACAGTTGAAACTATTTCTATAACAGTCTGAATATAATAAAAAAGGAACAAATGATGGATCGACATCTTTTGTTCCTTTTAACTTATGCCTTGCTATCAGGCTCTATTACTCCTCAGTCATCCACCAAAATTAAACAATTAATATAGGTTGGTCCTTGACCCTTACTATCCTCATTTATCAAGAGCTCTCGTTGCCTCCCTTTGACCCGGTTCTCCTCCCTCCTTCTTTATTGATTTAATGATTGAGTTCTGGAATAATTCTTAATTATATTTTTACTTTTCAATTCTTTTATTTTATCCGCTGTATAACCGATAGAACTAAGGACCTCTTCTGTATGCGCCCCACATTCTGGTCCTGCCCACTTAACCTCACCTGGGGTTTCACTAAGTTTTGGCACGACCCCCTGCATAACAATTTCTCCTATTCTTTCATCGGGTATAGCAATTATCATGTCTCGTGCTTGATAATGGGTATCCTTCACAATATCCTCAACATTGTATATCGGTCCTCCAGGAACTGAAACCGCATTCAATTGTTTCATCACTTCATCCAGGTTATATTGCCTTGTCCAATTCTCTACTGCCTCATCAATAAGGTCTGCTTCTTTTGCTCGACCTGCATTATTTTGGAGTTTCGGATTATTTGCCAGATCTTCTCTGCCCATGGCAGCCGTTAATCTTTTAAAGAGTGAGTCACTGTTTGCTCCGATGGCTACATACTTCCCATCTTTCGTTTGATAAACATTGGACGGTGCCGTTGCTACATGCTGGTTCCCAGTTCTTTCTCTGACTATGCCCTCATGAACATACTCTGTTACAATACTATCCAATAAACTGAAAACAGCCTCGTAAAGCGCTACATCTACTACTTGCCCCTTCCTTTCCGTTACTTCAAACTGTATATCCCGGTTGTATAGAGAAAGAAGGGTGCCGATCACGGCATATAATCCGGCAAGAGAGTCACCAATCGCTAACCCTACCCGTACTGGAGGCCGATCTGGATAACCTGTGACATACCGCAGTCCGCCCATTGATTCTGCAATATTTCCAAATCCGGGTAAATCACGGTACGGTCCTGTTTGACCGAAACCTGTAATACTAGTAATAATTAACTTCGGATTTAATTCTTTCATTTCTTCATGAGATAAGCGCCATTTCAATAGAGTACCTGGTTTAAAGTTTTCTAGAACTACATCGGCTTCTTTTATAAGTTCTCTTACAATTTCTTGCCCATCAAATGTCCTCATATCAACAGAAATAGAACGCTTATTTCTTGACTGTATCATGCTCCAATAAGAATCCTGACCTGGCGCATGCGGTCCCCAAGTTCGAAGCTGGTCTCCTTTTGGTGATTCAACTTTTATAACTTCTGCACCGAACTCTCCAAGTAGTCTTGATGCAAACGGACCTGCGATAAACGCTCCAAGTTCAACCACTTTAATTCCTTCTAATGGTTTTTTATTCATTATTAAGCCCCCATTCTTCCACAAACATTCCATTGTAATTAGTACTGTCTGTGAATTAATTTTTTGGTCTCTAAGCATGTTGCAAGTTTTGTGCCAAAGTAAAAACCCCTGTAATGTGCTTTATTCTTTTAGGTTTCAAAAAGAAAAAACGTCGTGCAACGTTGCTCAACGCTTTTTTGCAACAGCATACCGAAGATTTAATTAAGTGGGGTTTCAAAAATCTGCAAATCTTATACATGTTATCAATGTCTTTTCCAAAAAGGGCTTTTGTAACCTCAATTACAGAACGTTTGCTTTTACGCCGGTTGCCAATCTGCTGAATGTAGATCCGTGCTTTTTCCAGCTTTCATAACTTGACCTGGCAAAGCACGTCCTAATTTTATTTCTAGCTCTCTTGCGATGAGAAGCAATGGATCAATATTGATATTTGTCTCATATCCCATCAAATGAAGCATGTGAACGATATCTTCCGTGCAAATATTTCCTGATGCATTAGGAGCAAAAGGACACCCCCCAATTCCTGCTACTGAACTGTCAAATTGTGTTACTCCTGCATCTATTCCAGCTAATAGATTAGCCGCTCCCATTCCTCTTGTGTTATGAAGATGCAGCTGCAAATTTAATTGTGGGAACTGATCAAGCACTTGCTGGCAAGTTTCCCTTACCTGTTTAGGGTGTGCCATACCTGTTGTATCTGCTAAAATCACAGATGAAATGCCCATATCTATTACCTTTTGAACTACATTTAATACTTTCTCAGGTTGGTACATACCCTCAAAAGGACAACCAAAACTAGTTGCAATACCAACATTAACAGAAACATTCTCACGTTCTGCACTTTTTACTAATGTCTTGATATTTTTCAAACTTTCAGCAACCGTTCGTTGAGTGTTTTTCATATTGTGCGCTTCACTTGCGGAAAATGCAAAATTGATTTCATCCGTTCTCGCTGCAACTGCTCTTTCTATCCCTCTTTCATTTAATGCCAGTGAAATGAATTTTACATCACTTGGCTTATCTTCTGCTATTCCTTGAAAAACCGCTTCAGCATCTCTCATCTGTGGAACATACTTTGGATGAACAAATGATGTTACCTCAATTCTTTTTATGCCTGTCTTTATTAATCTTTTAATAATGTCAATCTTATATTCTGTTTCTATAAATCCTGGTTCAATTTGAAATCCATCTCGTGTCACTACTTCCGTTAATGAAATTTGTCTATTCATTTAATAAGGAGCCTCCTTAAATTTTTTGAAAAGGACCCATTGAACTAAAAGAACTATTTTGGGATGGGGAAAGGATAAAAAATTTCTTCCTGGATTTCTCTCTTTCCTAACGTATTTTTCTATCTTTAGCTTTTTACTTTCTTATCTAAACTTATAAATAGCCCTTGCGAATTTAGTGAAAGATCTAAATCTAAACAAGATAAATCATCTTCATCATATCCCTCGCGCTTTATACTTTCTTTCATATACTCCTTTAATTTCTCTTTAATGGTGTCAGGTTTTGTACCGGGAGAAAAACATGATTTGGCAATATGCTCAAATTCTTCAACAGTCTTTTTTATTCTTTCGAAAGCATACGCAGCTGGTTCTGTCACACCAAAATGGCCATGAAAAATTTTATTTGGATTTAATTTTTCCAGTTGCTCAATTGATGCTAATAAAGCCTCTTTATCAAATTCAGGCGGGGAAGCTATAGGAAATATCATCTCAAAATCAAACCCGGTAAATTGTTGTACATAACGTACCCCAACTGTATCCCCAGCAAAAACCCCTTTGGAACCTGAATCATATATTGAAAAATGGTGACGAGCATGGCCAGGAGTATCCAAAAAAGTCAGTACCCGGCCTCTGCCGATGTCTAGTATTTCATTGTCATTTTTTACGAGAATTCTATCTTCCGGGACAGGTAATACCTCACCAAATAATTGTAAAAAGTCATCACCATAAACGGACTGAGCTCCCTTTAAAAGTTTACTGGGGTTCATTAAATGACGTGCTCCTCGAGGGTGTACTACAGCCTCCGCATTTTGAAAAATCGGCAAAATAGACCCTAATCCTCCAGAATGATCCAAGTGTATATGTGTTACTATGATATATCTGACTTCCTTTGGATCAATTTTTAATTTTTTTAGCCCAGCTAAAATATAGGGGGCTCCATGAGAAGTTCCTGTCTCTACAATCGTTACCTTTTCTGCTTGGATTACATAGCACCCTGTTTTCCCTTGTTGACCACCTTCTAATAAATCTATTAGGGTAATGTCGTCTCCTAGTGAATGTAAGATTGGCTCAATCTTTTTCATTTTATCAGCTCCAATATGGTATTTACTTAAGCCAATTATGCTTTACAATTCTTAAAGTATGGTTATTAAAATCTTCATCAATACTTTGTTATTTCAAAAACCAGAACATGACTTCCAATTTATTGCAATCATTGATTTTCCATTCTTTTCACTCCTCTGAACAAACACACACTTTACTATAAGGACTATGCATTTTTCATGCCAAAATAATAAAATGTATCCTTAACATGTTTCCCCTTTGCCTGCAACATTTTTGCAACAGAAATATTCAACATATTGTTGCAAGAAAATTAGAATCACAAATTCGGTTATGGAGGTATCGATGTTGCTTTTGCTGTCCATGAATGAGTTATTTCCTTAAAATGAAAGGTTTCTGGTTTCAAAAAAAAGAACCCGTAAAGCGGGTCCTTAACAAACTTATTTATGCACTAACATTAATTGAAGTTGCCTCCTCTGCATGTTTGCTTTTCTCTTTCGTAAAAGGGGTAATGTAAGAACCAAACACACAAATCGTTAAATTAGCAGCAAGACCGATTATTCCTCCATGAATGCCAAAAATGGTACTGTTCCCTGTTAAGGTTAACATTCCAGCAGTTATCGCCCCTACAAACATTCCCCAAAAAACAGGTGCAGCACTCAAACGCTTCCAGTAGATTCCTACAACAATAGCTGGGAATATTTGCGAAATTAATTCAAGCTTTAATACAAGTATTTGATACAGTGTAGCCGGCGGGTTCCAGGCAATCCAAAGCAATATTGCTACCATGACAACTCCAGTCACTTTACCAACAAAAACCTTTTTTTTATCTGGCGCATTTTTGTTTATATATCTCCCATACACATCATTTGATATCATAGAAGATAAACTGAGAAGAGCAGAGTCTGCTGTGGAAACAATTGCTGCAACAATCGCTCCAAAAAATAGAATCATAACCCAATAGAAAAATCCATTAATAGACGCAACTTCATTCGCTAATAACCCCACTAATTGTTCTGACCCACTTCTATCTAACCCCGGGAAAAGCATTATTCCAATAATACCAACCATAAATACTACTCCTGTTGTAATTGGCGGCATCCAAGCCATCCGGGCAAATGAACGTTTAAGAATCCGCTCGCTTTTTGAAGAATATATCCTCTGTATTGCCTGAGGATAAACCGAAGCCCCCAATCCAGCTAATAAAACCATACTTATCCAGTTAATTGAAGTCTTCATATCTGGAACCCCAGCTTTTGCCGGCTCGGCGTTTGCTAAATAACTAGTAACATTAGAAAAGCTGCCTCCCACCAAATATAAGGCTCCAGCTAAGAATGTAAAAATACCAATCATCATAACGATACCTTGCATGACATCAGTAAAGGCTACCGCCTTCATTCCGCCCATCCACTCATAAATTAACATGACCAATATAAACGCAATTACTGCCATCTGATAAGGAATTGTTCCTCCTGTTAGTCCTGATACTGCTAACCCAATTGCTACTAATTGCTCTAACATAAAATTACCAAGACCCCAAATCATCAATACAATACTTAAAAATGTAACAGCTTTTGAGTTAAATCGATGTTGAATCCAATCTGCAGGGGTAATAAAATTAAATTTCTTTGATATCACATACAAACGTGGAGCAAACAATAGATAAACGGCAATGACCATTGTCATAAAGAAAATGGACTGAATCCAAGAAAAACCCACTCTATAGGCAGCAGGCGTATAGCCAACTACAGTATTTCCACTGTATTGAGTCGCATATAAGGTAAAGAACAACGCAATAATACCCAAGTTTTTACCAGCCAAAAAGTAATTGCTCATATTTTCATGAAGACCTTTATCTTTACGCCCAGACATATAACCAATCACTAGCATAATAATTGCATAAGCTCCTAGAATGATAACTCCGTCTCTACCGGAAAAAATTAAATTATCCAATTATTGCTCAACTCCTTCCTCTTCTTGATCCTCCACCACGTTCCATTCCTTTAAACAAACCCAGCTTACTAAACCACAAAAAGCCAGTGAAAATAGTAATGAAACAAAAGCCCAAAACGGAAAGCCAAATATAATTGGTTTGATTCTGCCTACTGGCAAATACCACGGAACATTTCCCGCGAATAATATAATAACGGCTATCCAGATCCATTTTTTCCTAATTGGTTCTTTAATTGTTTTGTTATTCATAGCTTTCCTCCCAGAAATTATCTTTTTGTTAATACAAAATAAAGCGCTTTCAAAAAAGTCCAAACTTTTTATACTCCCAAAAAATATATCACCCATGCAAATAAGCAAACTCGCTTTACTCCTATCCCTTTTATTAAAAATCCCTGTCATTTGCCCCCCTTTTTTATTACAAAATTCAAAAAAATTAATTTGCTTTATCTTTTTATGCAACTTCCATGCCAATTATTAAATTGCCCTTTTTATAGTGTTTTTAATAAAAATAATAAAAAAGAGACATTGTTCGCAACATTTATTGTCGCAAACAACTTTAATTGCAACCAAGCAAACCGCTTTCATTTTTGTTTCTAGCCTACTTTTTGAGCTTTTTCCTAACAACAGAAATCAAAAAAAGTAATGGAATGTAGCAAAAGAGAAAGATGAGTCCACTATAACCAAAGATTTGGTCCATAAGATGGGAATATTGTATTTCAATTAATTCGCTGTTAACAAAATGGAAAACGGCAAGTAAACCAGCTAATACGTAAGTCGCTTTTACATTAGGAATCGTCAATTTAATAGACCTAATAGCCGACCACAGATAGATACAAATCACAGGCATAACCACTAATAGCCATGTAAAAATAAAAATAAACTCAAAACGTTCTAAAAATGGAAACTGAATAATTTTAATCATGGTCAAAGTAGGCCATGTTAAATGTTCCAGCTTTCCTTGCGTAAAAAACATAAATGTCATGATCGTGATCATCGTATATATAAAAGTTGAATACAGCAATGCTAAGTGCCCCCATTTGGGAGACTTTTCTCTATCTTTAATAAATGGGAAAAAAACGAGTACAGTCTCAAATCCTAGATAGAGCGGTGCGGCTTCTTTCGCAGAGATGAAAAAGTCCTTCGCTCCAAATTGAAAGAAAGGGAGGAGATAGGAAACCTCAACAAATTCAAGTAAATATAATAGTGAAAGTAGCATGAGACTAGGAATAACTACACCCCAGTATGCCACCGCCGTTACAATCCTAAACCCTCCCGCAACAATGTAAAAAATAAGAACAGAAAAAAGCAATGAGAATTCCCAGCTGGCTATTCCATCAAACACCCAAATCTGGAGAATATCGATATAGGTATGTAAAGTGAATAGACTAACCATCGAAAAATAGCTCGCTAGGATGATATTTAACATACCACCAAAAACCTTTCCGAAAATTTCCTTGTGGAAGGAGAGGATATCTCCAGCACTTGAATGCTTCAAGATATATAGCATCATCAAAAAGATAACATGCATCATTAAACCCAATGCTAAAACAGGGATCCATGCATCATGGCCTGCTCCCCCAATGATATTTGCTTGAAATGATAAAACAACAACCCCTGTCTGTGTGGAATTCATCAGAAAGAACAGAAAGTAGGGCGATACCATTTTATTTTCTTTCACCATCGCATTCATAATAATCCATCCTAATAAGCTAGCCTTCAAGGCCAGAATGTATGATTTGTATATTCACGTTTACATGGATTGGCAGGGTAGGATATTGCTCATAAAAGGATTCTTCCTCCCAGGTCCTATCCTTTGTTCGCACAATATTTCCAATCCCTAGGGGATCTACTTCATTTTCTTTGAAGGTTGCCAATAAGTCCCCCATCCCTTTTTCTAACTTTTCTACAATTAATTTCTTCATCTCCATGACATCTCCCGGTTTTTCAACATTAAATCGATCTGGATACTGAGTTAGGGTCATTTTTAGTTGTAAACGAAGATTTAATTGTTCCTTCTTCTGATCCCAATCCCAATTACTTTTACTTTGGAAGGCCCGAACAGTTATCTTTTCTCTTCGATCATTCTCGTCAAGCTCTATTTGATAGGTTGCTTGTGTGCGATCATCTTCAATAAATGAAAATAAAATCGTTTGTTCCGGTTTTAAATGGAGCTTTAATTTGTCATCCTTAAATATGCCAATCCCTTCGATCTTTACCCGATCTTTTTCGTCTATGGTTAGCATAGGAACATAAGCATCCATTCCCTCTCCATAAAAGTGATTTAAAAAAACATGAAGGTTCATGTTAGGCAGAGCCTGTCCTTGCATATTATGTTGAATCCGTTCAGCTAAGGTAAGGGTTTTTTCCTTTTTAAATGTGTTTAGCGTTTCCCTTGCAGAATGTGTAGAAACAGCAATTTGAATATTTGTCCCGAGCTGAGGGTTAAGAATAAATCGTTCCACCATATCTTGAATGCCTGCTTCAGCATAACTTTTCCCAAATAACAAAACCCTAATTTTTGCCAGTTCAACTGGTGCACTGGTAAGTGTCGCCATCTTTGGTACAAATAGATCACCAGTTGGTGCTTGTTCTTCTAAATAATGAATTTGATCACTGTCTTTACTTTTGGTATATTCAGGGAATAACGCCGTTCCTATTAATTCACCATTATCGGCTTGATCGAACCCAAATACATGGACAATACTAATTTTGTCGATGATTCTCGTTCTTGAGCAGCCAAAAAGACAAACGATACAAACCAATAGTAAGAATAAAACGTGATGCTTTCGCCATTTTTTCATTTTTTATCCAGCCTTTATTGAAAAAATTATTCAGTATTCAGACCTTCATCTGGGTCTTTATCTGAAACAGGTGAATATCTCTTTATACTTAATGGTCTCAAATACCAAGGACGCTTATCGTTTTTTACATAATTGGGCCTTACAAAGGAAATAGCAACTCCACCTTTTCGGTAAGGATAAATTGGGAGTAGAAATGGGACTCCCAATGATTTTAGTCTAGCTAAATGTGCGATTAAAAAGATTAATCCTACATAAATACCTAAGCCTCCCCATATAGCTGCGAGCAGGATAAAAGGGTATCGTAATAATCGGACCGCATTAGACATTTTATAAATGGGTGTAGTAAAGGAAGACAGCGCTGCAAGTGCTACAAAAATTAGCAAAATGTTACTCGTAAGGGCCGCTTCAACCGTTGCCTGACCAATAACAATCCCCCCAACAATCCCAAGGGTTTGTCCAATTTTTGTTGGCAGCCTGGCCCCTGCTTCTCTCAATAGGTCAATGGTAATCTCTAAAAATAAGACCTCTACTACAGGCGCAAAAGGAACATTCGCCCGTGAAAAAATTATAGGACCTAATAAATCCTTCGGTACAACTTCAAAATGAAAGGTTAATATAGCGACATAAAAGGCAGTAGCAAAAATGGAAAACAACATCCCAAATATCCGAATCAATTTAAAAAACGACGCAATGATTGTTGGAAGGTAAAAATCCTCCGGGTTTGAGAAAAATTCCATTAATGTTACTGGTCCAATGACAGCATAGGATGATTTATCACTAATCAAAACAACCTGTCCTTGCACAAGTGAACCTACTGTCCTGTCGACTCGCTCTGTTGTTATAAATAAAGGGAACGGTGTTCTGGTATGGTCCGAAATTAATTGTTCAAGTTGAGTATTGTCAAGGGAGACATCGACATCAAGTTCCTTAAGCCGCTGTTTTAAAGTATTTACGTATTCTGGATATGTAACCCCATCTAAGTATGCGAGTACTACCTTAGTCCTTACTCTTGAACCAACTATAATCTCTTCAAAAATCAGATCCGAAGTATTCAGATGATCTCTTATTAAATGTAGATTAGTGGAAAGGTCCTCAATAAAACCAACTTTTGGTCCAATCACACTAAATTCATTTTGTGTATCATTTGTTTCACGTTGACCCAACCGAGGATAACTAATATTTAGAAGTGCATATTCCTCCTTTTCGTCTTTAAAATATATGACAATGAATCCCTCGTGAAGGGCTTTTTCAACCTCTATGGGATCTTTTATGATTTTAATACCTTCTATTGGTACAATATTCCTTAAATCAGAAAGCTCTTTTATTGCAGAAGCCTTTTCCTTAAGAAAAGGCAAAACCGACTTTTGAAGTATGTTTGAATCAATCAATGTTTTGTAAAAACTTATTCGTAATGAATTATTTTTTTCTAATAGGGAGATAGTTGAAAAATCGCTTGACTTGTTGGCCTTTTCAAATACTTCACTTATCGTTTTTTCTACAGTTTCATACTTTCTTTTGGGTTGTTGTCGTACTCTCTTTTTTCTAAACATTTCTTCACCTAATCCTGCCAAGAAATCATTTGGTAAATGTAGTATTTAACAACAGTATTGGAATTATGTTCAAAACAATTAAATACGTAATTAAAATGATTATAGGTTATCAGGATCAATAACGCGGTCCTTTTAATTTAGTGGATATCCGATAGCTTGTTTTGATGCCTAGGTTAATTTTTAATTTAACAGGAATAACCATTGAAAAAACTATTCCGCTAAAATGCAAAAAAGTCATTGAAGCCTCCTCGCAACAATGACTTTTTCATATAATCGCTTTTCTAATATCAAAAAAATGAATCGCATTAACCGTTAAATAGGAATAAAAAGACCATTCACCAGCAATCAAATATCTCTATTTAATACATCATCAATCATTAATCGAACCTTATTATAAATGATCATACTTTATAAGAAACAGCACTTGCTCCATTAACCCCGATTGTTAAATAAAAAAGAGAGCTGCTAACAGCCCTCTGCATTAACTCACTAAATCATACCACTTTGCTAAGAAAATGGTCTAAAAATCGCTCCGCTTCCACTTCCGTACAGACGCGAATCCTTGGCTCACCTTCCTGGTTACCGACTGTTCTCCCTGCCTCTTCACCTTCTGTGACAACCTTCACGTTCATTGTTTCCGTCGTCACAAAACTTGAATCGATCGCAACCCCCACTGCAAGCGGGTCATGAAGAGCACAGCCGCCAATACCAGGATAAAAAGATTCATAATACTCGATGTAAAACTCAGTCATGTCTGCAAAAAAATCAGCCGTTTCTTTTCCAGCAGCACGCCATTCATTAAGCTTCGCTTTTGGCAATAAGGTCTGCATTGTTACATCTAGTCCCACAAGGGTGACCTTTAAACCTGAAGAAAAAACATACTCGGCTGCTTCGGGGTCAGCGATCATATTTGCTTCAGCATAGGCATTCACGTTCCCTGGTACTTTTACAGCCCCTCCCATAATAACAACCTCTTTAACGAGAGGGATGATTTCCGGTGCTCTTTTTATTGCCAGAGCGAGGTTTGTCAGTGGACCAACGGCGATGATCGTTATTTCATGTGGGCGATTTTTCACCTGTTCGATCATAAACTCCGGTGCAAATTGACTTTCCGCTTGTGTAATTGGATCGTTCTTCAGGGTATTGCCTAAACCGTCCTCTCCATGGACATGTTTTGCCCACCCCTTTTTTTTCCTGCGAGTGAAAGTTTGATCGGCTCCTGCGTAAACAGGAATTCGCTTCCCTGCTTTTTCTAAAACTGCAAGTGTATTACGCGTTGCTTCAGCTACTGATACGTTACCGAAGCAGGTCGTAAAACCAAGCAGTTCTAATTCTGGAGAGTTTAAGGCATAAGACATGGCTAAGGCATCATCAATCCCAGTATCAACATCTAATATAATCGGCTTCATATCTATTCACTCCAATCGTTCAAATTATCTTACGGATGTCTCCACATTACCCCGTAATTTTTCCTCCTTAACAACAGAAGGTTTGGTACAATACGCTGTACAACAGACGTCATGTACAGGTGGATGTTCAAACTCAAAACCTCTGCCAATGAATCCTCCCATACTAGGCTGGGAGGATTTTTATGATTCATTTTATTTAAAAATGTCATATTTCTAAGTTCAACCTTTTTATAACTCTATCTAAAGAAGGCATGCCGCTTTGAGCACCTTTTTTCTCAACGGCTATAGAAGCACTTGCATTTGCAAATCTTACTGCTTCTTCTATATTTTTTCCTTCTGTTAATGCAACAGCCAAGCTTCCATTAAAAGTATCACCAGCACCTGTTGTATCAACAGGATTCGTATGAAAACCTTTAATGAATACATGCTTTTTACCATTATAAAAACGGGCACCTTTTTCACCTAAAGTGACAATTAATTTATTAGGATACCTTTCTAATGATTGTTCAATATTTTCTCCAAAAATACTCCTGCATTCAGATTCATTTGGTGTAATATAAGTTGCCAAATCAATAAATTCATGTTTAAGATGATTGACCGGTGCTGGATTCAATACCACAGGAATATTGTGTTCCTTACATATTTTCAATGCGGTATGAACTGTGTTTGATGGTATTTCCAACTGCATGACCACCATTTCACTTTTCACAATTTCATTTTTAACAAGTTCTATTTCTTTAGAAGTCAATCGATTATTTGCCCCAGGAACGACAATAATTCTATTATCTGCATTAGATACGATGATTGTAGCAATACCTGTTGTTTCATCAGGCAATAAAAACACATGATCTGTTTTTATGCTTTCTTCTTTCAATGAAGTCAACGTCATCTTGCCATAATCATCAGCACCACAAGCACCAATCATCTGAACTTCCTTCCCTAATCTCGCTATCGAAACTGCTTGGTTTGCTCCTTTTCCGCCAAAATATGTGGAAAAAGAGGTTCCTAACGTCGTTTCTCCGTTATCAGGTACGTGATTTGTTTCAACCACTAAATCCATATTTATACTTCCAATTATGGTAATCATACTATCACCTCCCATTTAACGTTTCTCTAGTCAACTATTTTTCATCTAACTTGCTTCCTTCGATATCCGATTTTAGTATTTTTTAAGTGCATCAATCATTAGTTTCCAAAAACCTTCTACATCAAGCTCTAATCCAAACCTAGCATTAATTTCTCTACCCGTTACACCATGCAGATCAATTAACGTCGTTCCTGCTGTAAATTCGCCTTTCGTTTCCACTGTTATATTGACTTCTTTCATCTTGAACAATTCTGGTGCAACACAATAAGCGACGGTTAAAACATCGTGTACTGGTGCCCCATCGAAATCGAACATTTCTTTATATGTTGATGCAAAAAACACTAATAATTCACCAACTATTTTGGCAACTTTATTGTCAATTTTATTCACTCGATCAATCACTTCTTTTGTTGCCAAGGCTTGATGTGTGATATCCAGTCCCATAACTGCTATTGGAATACCACTATCAAATACTTTTTTTGCAGCTTCTGGATCAGCCCAAATATTAAATTCAGCCGTTGGTGTCCAGTTGCCAAATGTTCCCCCGCCCATCAGGACAATCTCTTCAATATTGTCCTTAATTTCTGGTGCTTTTGATAAAGCTAATGCAACATTTGTTAATGGTCCTGTCGGAAGAATGGTAACAGGCTCTTTTGACTCTTTTATTAATCTAACAATGGTATCAGAGCCATGTTCTTTACTCCAGCTGCGTGATGGTTCAGGCAGCTCAGGGCCATCCAAACCTGAATCTCCGTGAATATCAGGTGCTGTTTCTCTTACTCGAATCAATGGCTCACTCGCCCCTTTTGAAACAACGACATCTGTTAATGAAACTAAATCACAAATTTTTAACGCATTATTGGTCGTTTTTTCGATTTCTGCATTTCCCGAAACGGTGGTAATGCCTAAAATCTCTAATTCTGGCTGTACAGCAGCTAAAATAATGGCTATTGCGTCATCATGTCCTGGATCACAGTCCATAATGATTCTTCTTTTACTCATCCTATTTCACCTCTACTAAAAATTTCTAATTTCCCGCATCAGTTCTAGTTTTTAAGATTGATAGACTTAAAATAACATTCCCGCAATCGCACCACTTAGAAGTGAAGCGAATGCACCTGCTATAACAGCACGAACACCGAGCCTGGCAATGTCTGATCGCCTGCTTGGAGCAAGGCTGCCTAAACCACCTAAGAGAATAGCAATGGAACCAAGATTAGCAAACCCGCATAACGCAAAACTAACAACAATATTTGTTTTTGGAGTTAAGCTTCCCATCTCTGGTGCAAACGCAGCGTATGCGACAAATTCATTTAGGACGATTTTTTGGCCAATATAACTGCCGGCCTGAATTGCTTCAGCCCATGGTACTCCAACGATAAAAGCAATTGGTGCAAATAACCAGCCTAAAATCATTTCAAGAGAAATCTCAAAGCCAAACCAATTCCCTACCCCACCTAATAGTCCGTTCACTAATGCTATTAAAGCGATAAATGCAAGCAGCATAGCACCTACGTTAAGGGCAAGTCCTAAACCATCAGATGCTCCTCGTGCTGCTGCATCAATCACATTTACCGGCCCTTCATCTTTTTCGATTTTCGCTTCCTGGGATGGTTCAAGTGTTTCGGATCCTTCAAATGCTTCAACTGCTGCAGCTGTTTCATCTTCAGGAACTATCATTTTAGCCATAATTAACCCTGCCGGCGCAGCCATAAAGCTAGCTGCTAAAAGATACTCAAGAGGAACGCCTAATAATGAATATCCAAGTAAGACAGATCCAGAGACCGATGCCAGACCACCTGTCATCACAGCAAAAAGCTCTGACTGGGTCATTTTTGCAATAAATGGTCGAACGACAAGAGGTGCTTCTGTTTGTCCAACAAAAATATTAGCAGCTGCAGACATTGATTCTGCTTTACTTGTTCCTAATAGCTTTGAAAGTCCGCCACCAATTATTTTAATAATCATTTGCATAATTCCAAGGTAATAGAGGACAGAAATAAGTGATGAGAAGAAAACGATAACGGTTAACACTTGAAATGCGAAGATAAATCCTATATTTTCATTCCCAATTAAACCACCAAATAAAAACGTAATCCCCTCATTGGAATAGTCAAATATGGCTTGAATTTTCAAAGACAGCCATTTAAGAGCGGATTGCCCAAGTTCCCACTTTAAAACAATGAAAGCAAAGAAGACTTGAATAGCGAGCCCGCCTATGATTGTGCGGTAGTTAATCCCTTTTTTATTATTTGATAATAGGAAAGCCATGCCTAAAATAAAAAGAACACCCAAAACTCCCCATAGAAAGTTCAAAATGATCCCCCCTTAAAATATATTTATTGTCTATTTTTAAATAACAAAAACAAACAATCCTTCAGTCATTATGAATATAAAATTCAAGTAAAGCCTCTTCCTTTAAATGTTAACGTTTTCAAAATGAATGAAAAAACAACTTCTATAAAGTCTAGGTCTATTAAATATTGCAGAAGCCAATATTATGAGAAATTTCACTTTATAGAAGTTGAGTTTATTCCTAGTTTATGAACTAAAATTTATTTCGTTTTGTTATTGAAGCTAACGGCAATTTGTGATCCTACTTTAGCATTGTGCTTTACTAATTCGATATTGGCATCAAGGCTTTTGCCGTTTGTTAATTCTTTAATTTTACCTAGCAAGAATGGTGTGCTATCTTTACCAATAATATGTTTTTCTTCTGCTTCTTTAACTGCTTGATCGATAATTCCATTGATATAGTCTTCATCCATCGCATGTTCTTCAGGAATCGGGTTGGCGATTACTGCTCCACCCTTAAGGGTTAATTCCCATTTCGTTTTTAATGTCTCTGCAATGACATCAATGGAATCAGTAGAGAAGTTTAATTTATGTTCACTATTTCTAGTATAGAATGCTGGGAGGTACTCCGTTTCATATCCAATTACAGGTACCCCTTTTGTTTCAAGGTATTCTAGTGTAAGAGCCAGATCCAGGATTGATTTAGCACCTGCACAAATGACAGCTACATCCGTTTGAGCTAATTCTTCAAGGTCAGCTGAGATATCCATAGTAGTCTCTGCCCCTTTATGAACCCCGCCAATACCACCTGTTACAAAGATTTTGATATCTGCCAAATCAGCACAAATCATTGTTGTTGCAACAGTCGTTGCACCTAGTTGTTTTGTAGCAATAATTTGCGCTAAATCACGTCTTGATACTTTAGCAACATCGGAACTTTTACCAAATAACTCTAATTCATCATCTGTTAAACCAATTTTAATTTTTCCATCAATGATCGCAATTGTTGCTGGAACAGCACCGTTATCACGAACAATTTGTTCAACTTCACGAGCCATTTTTACGTTTTGAGGATAAGGCATACCATGTGAAATAATAGTCGATTCTAATGCTACGATTGCTTTACCTTCCGTTTTTGCTTGTTGTACCTCTGCAGATAATTCAATGTATTGTTTCATTTAAATTTCCTCCATATCTAACATAAATTGTTTTTGAGATAATTCTTGTCTAACTGTATATTTTGACATAATTGTTTTGTGTGCATTGACCAATCCGGATTTGATAATGTAGTCCATTTCTTTCTTTTGCAGCCAGGAATAAATAACTCCTGCACAAAATGAATCTCCTGCACCTGTAACATCCACAACCATTGGTGTTTCGATAGCTGGGAAATAATGAATCTTTCCATTTTCAACTCCCGCCATTACACCTTTTGCTCCACTGGTCACAATAACATTTTGTACACCTAACTCTAACCACTTCTTAACTGAATTTTCCCAATCTTCCTTATCATTGATTTTCATGTTCATAAACGTTTCTGTTTCATCTTTATTTACGATGAGCCAGCTCACTGCATTCAGCGTTTTTGGAAGCCTGTTCATTTTTGGCGCCGAGACAGGGATAATGACTAATGGAATATGATGTTTAGATGTGAAAGAACAGAGAAAATCAATCGTTTCACTTGGACAGTTCAAATCCGCTACGATACATTTAGCTCTTCTAAGAATATTGCTGTTTTTGATCAACAGCTCAGGTGTAATATTTTCATAAACATCCATGTCTGCTAATGCGACTGATAAATCCCCATTTTTATCTAAAACGGCTGTATAGGAACCTGTTGACGAATGTTCAAATTGAGCGACATGCTCCAAATTCATAAAAGGGGATGATAAATCATAAATCTCTTCCCATTCTGAATCGTTGCCTCTTGCTGATAATAAGATTACTTCCTCACCTAATCTTCCTAAGTTTTCCGCAATATTTCTTGCTACTCCTCCTACCGATGTAGAAGATTTGACTGGATTAGACGTTTCATGAGTAATTTCATATTTCGCATAGAATTTTCGATCGACGTTAGCTCCGCCAATGCAAATAATAGGATTTGTTTCATTTAAAACATAAGCCTTGCCTAAAACATATTCTTTCTTGATTAATCCAGAAATAATATTCGCAACGGACGACATTGATTCTCCTACTATTTCAGATAATTCCTGCTGCGAAATAAATGGATTTTCTCTAATCATATCTAATATTAATTTTTCATTTTCATTCATTTCATCAGTCATTTTATACCCCCCCTTTCAAAACAAATGTTTATTGGTTGAACATATGTTTAGTATACGGTTTCATTTTAGATTGTCAATAGTGCTTTAATTAAAAATTAACTATTTCTTCTTTTATTTTCTCTTTATTTTTTAAAAATAATTAAATAAAAAAGAAGATCACCAAAGCTTTGTATTTTGAAAAGGGGCAACTAGTAAGCGTGAAATGCAAACATTAACTAATATGTTTTTTTAATTCACCTGGCATATTAGATTGATTTTTTGCATTATGTTTTGAAATTTTATTTTTTCTTAACAATCCATTTCTATCTAGCATGGCTGGTAAACTCATTCCGAGAATAATCGTTACGATACCAACTATTTGAAGAGCAGTAACCGTTTCACTTAATAAGATGACTGATACCATTACCGCGATTGGCAATTCAATCGCACTCAATATCGATGACATACCTAAACCAACTTTAGGAACTGCGATCGTGAATAGGAAGACCGGTATGATCATGCCAAATAACCCCAATGCCAAACCATATATCCATAGTCCTTCGTTGAACAAAGTCCCATTCCAAATAATTTCCGGCGACTGAAACACTGCCGACATCATAAAAGCAAAGAAAGAAATCAATACTAACCGGTTAGAAGTTGTCATACTTGCAGTTGCCCTTCCATTAACAAATAAAAATAGGGAATAACAAAGAGCTGCTGCTAACCCCCATAACCACCCTTGAAAAGGTATTTGAGATAAACCAACATCAATTAAACCAGCTGCTGGTATTGTTCCTGCTACCAATATGATTAAAGATATTAATTCAATTCGACTTGGAAATTGGCGTTTTGTTATACAAGAAATCAACATGCCTATCCATGTAAATTGAAACAGCAGGACAACTGCCAAAGAAGCAGGCAAATAGTTTAATGAACGACCATATAAAATATTTGTTAACCCTGTTAAAACGCCAGCAAAAATAAGAATTTTTACTCCATTAAGGCTTAATTTTGTTCTGTTTGTAAGCAGGAAAATACCAACAGCGATGCAAAAGCCGATAAAAAATTGACTTGTCACTGCTTCTGAGACCGAAAAACCACTGCGCATTGCCAGTTTTATGATGGTTGAAACTACACCATAACTACTAGCTGCTATCACTACCAACAGGGGATAAAGATATATCCTCATCATTCTACTTCCTCCTCGTACAATTTTTTATAGAATTGAATTTGATTATGATTTTAAAAATTTCAAAAAAAATCATAATCTCCAATATAAATTACCGATAGACTTTTTTGCAATCTATTTTTTAGTTATAATGGATTGACTAAATCAACCGTCCAGATCATTTAGCTCATGTATTTTTTATCTTTTGCCAGTAACAAAAAGGTTGTCCGGTTAAGCCATTTTGTTATAAAGATAGCCGAGAAATAATCTATTAAAATCGGGTTTAACACTTAAGTATTTACAAACAATTGTTTATCAATTAAACTAATGTTTAAGGAGAATGAGGTTGTTTCATGGATAAAGAGCAGCAAATTTTACATCACATAAGAATGAATCCTTTCATTTCACAGCAAGAATTATCAAGTAAAGTCGGTTTATCACGACCTGCAGTTGCTAATTATATTGCTAACCTGACGAGACGCGGTGAAATCAAAGGCCGTGGCTATATACTGAGAGACGAATCGTCGATCGTATGTATTGGAGGAGCAAACACAGACCGGAAAGCGCGAACAAATGAGAAGATACGTCTCTATTCATCAAATCCAGTAAAAATTACGGAGACTTGTGGCGGTGTAGCACGAAATTTTGCCGAAAATTTAAGTCGGCTCGGTGTTAACACTTCTCTTATTGCTTGTGTAGGAGACGATAAAGAGGGAAACTGGTTACTAAAGGAAACGAAAAGTGTAGGAGTTGATATTAGTCAAGTATGGGTGCTGCCAACAGAACGGACCGGGACTTATACGACCTTGTTAGATATTGATGGTGAAAGTATTGTCTCCATGGCTGATATGACTATTTACGAAAGAATAACAACTTCCATGTTCGAGGAAAAATGGTCTCATATTGCTGCCTCACAAGCCGTTTTTCTGGATACGAATATTCCCAAGAAATGTATAAGTTATATGATTAAACGCTGCAGAGATGTAAACATTCCTTTGTATATTGACCCTGTATCTTCAGCCAAAGCACAAAAACTTCCTTTTTGCCTTGACGGAGTAGAACTCATACTCCCTAACCGAGAAGAAGCAGAAATCCTTGCTGACATAAAAATTGACTCAATCAAGGACTGCCAAATTGCTTGTGAAAAAATTAGAAAGCGTGGCGTCCAAAAAATTATCATCACGCTTGGTGACCAAGGGGTTTTTTATTTCTCTGCTGAGGAATCCGGGCATTTGTCTCCTTTCAAAACGAATTTTGTAGATGTCACAGGGGCTGATGACGCATTTGCTTCATGTGCCATATATGGAATCATGAACGAAGAATCATTATTTAGTGCTTGCCAATTAGGACTTGCAGGTGCTGCTCTTACCCTTCAAACTGAAGAATCTATATCATCATTTTTAAAACCTGAAAAACTTCATGAAATAATAAAGGAAGTTTCGGGGTGAAATTCGGGAAGCAATAGAGGTTTAGGCTGCAACTTTATATTGATCATTTAAAAAAAGGGTGACTCAAAAGGTCGTTATATAACGATCTATTGGGTCACCGATATACCGTATCCAAGATTGAAAACCAATCCTCATGATCTATAGCGGGCAATCGGAAGTTTTGCAAACCTTCGGGGGCCAAGTGGTTATATGAAACCCGTTCGCCTCTTACCTATGCATGAACCCTTTCCCACTTCTCACTGGCCTTTTTCTACCTTCCACTCTCTTTTCTTACACTAAATTTTATTGACAGCTCAAGCCTGCCTTCTATACTGTATAATTATAAAAATAAACTTGCGAAAGACTGCTGCAGGAGAGAATGTATGGTACGTCACCGAAAGGGAAAATCTTTAGAAAAGATGGATCTATTAGGTAAAAAAGACCACTGCAGAACGCTTCTCTGGAGAGCGCTTCACACACCCGTGGGGTATACCTTCTAACATAGATAAAACTCTCAGGTACAAGGACAGAGATACTTACTCAATGATTAGGGGGGGTTGTATGGTTTGGGATGTTTTGAACGTGATCGGAACCATTGCCTTTGCGATGAGTGGGGCTGTCATTGCGCTGAAAGTAAAATACGATATTATTGGCGCCTATGTTCTGGGATTAATTACTGCATTTGGCGGCGGAGCTATTAGAAACCTTTTTACTGGTATTCCTATCATCGAATTATGGCAGCAAACCACTCTTTTTATCGTTGCTATTATCACCATAAGTATCGTCATCTTATTGCCAAGTAGCGCAGTTAAACTTCTAACGAAATGGAGTATTTTTGACTCAATTGGCTTGTCGGCATTTGCTGTTCAGGGGGCTATGTATGCACAATCAATTAACTTACCCCTATTTGCTGTTATGTTTTCAGCCGCAATAACCGGTGCAGGTGGAGGGATTATTCGTGATGTTTTAGCTCAACAAAAGCCAATTGTTTTACGTCAGGATGTATATCTTTTATGGGCAATTTTTGCCGGGTTTATTATAGGCATGGAGTGGTTATCAGAGTCCTATCAATTCTATATTCTTTTTACTATTACTTTACTATTACGAGTAATTTCGCATCGGTTCGCCTGGAGTTTACCTACTAGAACAATTCAAAAACAACAAGAAGATTAAAAACAGGTTCTGATTTATACATTCTCTAAACATAAAAGCTCACTTCAGCGTGAGCTTTTTATGTGTCTATTTTCGATTGAAAATTTGAATTTGGTAAAAATATGCACCATACCTCTATGGGGCATGACAATTGGTGCGACAGCCAATTATGTTACGATTAACCTTGATGTCGGTCCTTATTGAACAGGATGTACCTAAGGGTCAATCATTGTTCATGTGGAAAGGAAAGTACTTCCCCAGGCTATTGTTATTTTGGATGTTGAAGATAAAATAATAATGCATGGTAATAAAACAATTGTCTTTACATGGGTAACGTTCTAATACATGTATACATGAAATACAGATACTATAGTCGAAGGAGAGCAGCGTATTTATACACTGCTCTCCTTCTTTATAATATTATTGGTTTGGTATTTAGCTGTTCACTATTTTTTTTGTATATTTTTCGCTTTCATCATATTTTTCTTTTTGAATTTTCTTCATTCTAATTGGTGCAATAATTAAAACGGCAATCAGGATCAATCCAAGATAACCAATTAGTGGGTAGAAGTGGCTAACAAGATCTGTAAACCCTACGAAACTTGCAGCAAATGCTACCATCATTGTTACGACGAAAAACCTTTTAAAATTTGGTGTACCTACCTTTGAAAAACGAGCCACAAATGAGAAAAACATACTGATCGCTGTATTGAAAATCATGGCAAAGAGAACGATCGACATAACGGTACCTAGAGCAGGAGAAATATTATTAACAATAGCTAACATTGGCATATCCATACTGCCAACACTTTCAATCTTAGAAAAAATAGCTAGATGGCTCAGCAGAATGAGAACACCCAGCCCAATACCTCCGACTAATCCACCTAATGCGGCAGTTTTACGATTGTTTTCTGCTCCACCCATAACGATTGCCATAGATGCACCTACTGCCGTATTAAAGGACACATAATTAATACCAGAAATAAACCAATTTGGAAGAGTAGTTGGATGCTCCTTGGCTACACTATCTAAAGCGAGGAATGATCCGTCGGCATTTATAAAACTATAGATAGAAATGATAATGACAAAGAAGATTAAGAATGGGGTAATCCCGCCTATGATAGCAACAACACGGTCAACCTTTAACATCCCGGTTAAAAGAACAAGAATCGTCATAACGCTTGTCCCTATTATGACAGGCACACCAAATTGCTGATTTAAGTTTGACCCTGCACCTGCTATCATTACTACGCCTACACCAAACAAAGTAAAAATAAGAATATAATCAATCATTAACCCTAGATATCGGCCGCTTATCGTATAGATCACATGTTTATGTGATGTAGTTTTCATGCTGCTGCCTAGCCACACAAGTATCATTCCGGCATAAGCAAATAAAGCGGTTGCAACAATTGCGCCGAAAATACCCATAAGACCAAAACTAGTAAAATATTGAAGAACTTCCTGCCCTGAAGCAAATCCAGCACCCACGATTACACCTATAAAAGCGCTTCCAATTTTTAGAATTCTTTTCATTTAGATTCCCCCTCGGATTGTCTCTTTTTTAAGTATAACAATTTAAAGATGAAATCTATTTGTGTAAATACTAAAAGATAGGATATATGATTTGTTTATCTGAACAAAAAGAGTTCTAAATTTTCTCAAAAATGGGATTTTTACAAATCCCAAAAGAACGGCACCCCCAAAAGTTTTGGAAGGAGTGTATAAACTGTCCGAAGTTAGCTTCTTGCGATGAAACAGCCATGATAATGAAATTACTTCCTTGAGGTATTGGACTATATTGTATACATTTTTTGATCCATTAAATGTTTGACTTCAATTATTTTTACTAGCGGACCTTACCCGCTTGTTCCCCGATCACTTAGCTATGATACTCTTCATCTATGATTAAACAAGTGATAATTAAGTCTGTTGTAGGACGATTGGTTTGAATAGCTTCACGGTGAGTTGGTACAATGAAATACAGTTTTCCTATTTTTTGATGAGTGAAGGAATCGATTAAATAGTGTTTGAAAGCCTGTCCCCCAAGTACGATAACAATTTAACGAACCGGGGGAACAGGCCCCCCATGTTCTATAAAAAGGTTAAACTTGAAGCTATCTCCCTCAAATGCGGTTGGTCTGCCCATAAGATGAAGTAATTGTAAGTTTCTCCTTGGATGGTTATGGGAGTTGGATACCTTACGATTAAAGCGGATTGATTCAACATTTCTGCGGGCTGGTCTGCAGAAGGAAAAATGTAGCAAGCTTCCTGGTTTTGAACTCGAGCCTTCAAAATGCTTGGCATGGATCCATAGGGCATTAATGGATGGAAAGCTTCCCCACGGCACACCTCATCCAAGCTTTCACCAGCTGAAATAGCCGATATTTGAAAAAAGCCGTCAGTACCTTCATATCTTTCCTCGTTCACTTTTCGCCAGTTCGATGGATATTGGAAACGAACCTTGTAGGTCGTGTTCGTATAGGTCTTTTGGGTACCATCTATTATGGCAGCTGGAGACCATTGAAGTGACTGAATGTTAACTCCTTCAATTAGTCGAATCGGGACGGGATGACGGAGGTCGATAGCCCACATTTCGCTGGCAAATTCCTGTTCCTTGCACCCGCTAAGATAGGCTATTTTTGTTCCGTCTGTTGACCACGTGACAGGCGATGCAAAACAATTGGATATAGCCCAAATTCGATCCTCTTCTCCTCGCCTCTCCACCGTTCGAACTTGTGAAAAATACCCTCTATCTTCAAAGGCGGTAGCGCTATAGGCAATTTTCAAAGAATCAGGAGACCATGTCGGAAAATAATTTTTTGCAAGGGGCCCGCCTTTTACTTCAACCACATTGCCTGTTGAAAGCTCCACTGTGTGAATGATGGAGATACTGACGCCTGGTGTTGTATAAAGTGCAAATCTTCCATTAGGGGATAGCCGGGCATTATTAAGCCGCCCTTCTGTGTTCCTTGTAATTTGCTGTTTCCCAGTTCCGTCGGTTTGAATTCGGAAAAGCTGACTAATTCCTGATGCATCCGGTGCTTGAAAAAGCAGTTCCCTGCCACTCGGAAACCATTGAACATCTGTGGAGTCAGGTTGTTGAATGCTTTGCGCTTGATGAGACAGGACGTTGTACAAGATAATGTGCCCCTGCTTCGTATAAGCAATTTGGCTGCTGTCAGGCGACCAATCCATTTTGAATCCGACCTCTTCTTCCATCTGGTCGATTTGAGCAATGGAACCTGCTGCAACATCAATCACATATATAATTCTGCTCTTTCCAACAAACGCAATTCTCCTGCTATTCGGTGACCATTCAGGACTTGAAAAAGAGTCACCCAATCCACTGGTGAGCTGCACGTTCTCTCCTGTCCGGGGATTATATAACCAAATATCATAATGCCCTCCCCGATCAGAAGTATAGGCTATCAGCCCTTGGCCACCAGGAGGGGCGTATGGAATCCTTATCCTCATTCCGGGAATTAGTTGTGAAGATGGAAGCTGGTTTACAATCCGAATAAGCTCATAATTTGGCTCCCCGTTCGTTTTTACATTAAAACGTTCTGCAAGCTGATACAGTGTATCACCTGGCTGGACGATATAATAAGGAACACCTGGCGGAACCTTTAATAATTGACCGATCTGGATAATATAAGGTGGTCGAAGTTGATTCGCCTCCACGATCACTGAAGTCGGGACTTTGTATAATTGTGAAATTCGATACACTGAATCTCCTTGCCTAACACGCACAACGTCAACACCAGGTGGAACGGACAGCTGTTGACCTATATAAATCGTGTAAGGAGGCTTCAAATTATTTGCCGCAATAAGGGTATCTGCCGGAATTCCCCATCTGCTGGAAATCCCTTGCACCGTATCACCTGAACGTACTGTATAAAAAGTCTGCATGATCTTCACTTCCCATAAGATAAATTTCCGCGAATAAAGTTGAGGGATTAAATGGGTACACTCTCTCTGCCCATATACTATTCATTAGGAAGTGCGAGGTTCAATGATAACGGGGAAGAATTGGATAAAAAACTTATTCCTCTAAATATTGCTCAATTACAAATCTGTAAAGCATGATTTGATTCAGGAAATGGCTGGAGGGCTCGTGATGAAAACACTGGGTGGATTGGTGGTCTAAGCAGGGCATCGTAATAGGAATACGATCGTTATATTAAACACTTGTGGAAGATGGATTAGGAGGGTGCATAAATAAGCTAATATTAAAAAATGCTCAGAGTAAAAAAACTCTGAGCATTGATAACTTTCGAGTTATTACATTGTGAATTCATTAGCGATTTTAATTGGGCCCACTATCTAAGGATAAAAGCCTCTTAGATTTCATTCAATAAAATACATCTTTCCATTCACTTCTATAGATACCGATGATTGTTTCATCTCTTCCTTTAAATCTTTGGCATAGGCAACTACTTGATTAATCTTTTTCTTGTCCAAATCTTCTGCAAAGCTATACACAATTGTGACTTTTTCCTTAATAAGCTGATCATTATCAGATAACCAGGCTCCAGTTCCATCAATAGCTGTTGCTCCTCCAAACATTTCTGAAAATTTCTCTAGCGACCTGTTAACATATGGAGTATTGTCGATTGGCTGATCTACATAATACGTAGAGGGTACGTAGATTTTCACTTCATCTTCGAGATGAAATTGCCCTTTTAAGGCAGAAGATTGTATTCTATTGAAGGTTTCATGTTCCCCTGTAGCATATACAGCATTTCCTAAAAAGCCAATGAACAGAATCATGGGGATGATCCAATAGAAGATTTTTTTCCTTTCCAACATTGCCACTCCTTCTTATTAAAAAGTTTGGCTAGCAAAACAAAGATGAAAATCTACCAATTATTATAATTTCTTCTATCTGTTTTTTCATGGTAATTTTTTACTTATTTTCATATCTATTTTTTAGTCACTAAATGCTGTAAGAGACCAGCAGTTTTCAAGAGTATTCCAGAGAATAACAGGACATTTACCGGTATTTCCTGCCCAAGAAACTTTTCTCTTATACCATTCTGCTTAAACATTCACAAACTGGCCAAATGGCAACACGATTAATTGAAAAAGGACACCGTGTATTCCAAGGTGTCCTTCCGTAAATTTTTTCATGATTTAAATGTTACAATGTTACTATTTTAAATAATTGATTTCTTCCCTACTTTTTCAGTTCTATTCTCTATAAAATTCCTGCTGAACATCTTCCAATTTGTAACCCTCGGAAACCCATTTTCTAATAAAGCAGCAGAAAACTGCGAAATAATCGGAGGCTTTAATTTGAGTGAATGAAGCATTTGATAGTTTTTAAAAAACACTTCATTCGGGCTGCCATCCAGAACAATTTTACCGCCATCCATTACGACTACTTTGCTCGCATATTGCGCCACGACCTCCATATCATGAGTGATCATGACAATGGTTGCATCTTTCTCCTCTATGAGTTTTTTCATCAAAGTTAATAGCGCTTTAAGACTTTGCTCATCTTGGCCTGTGGTTGGTTCATCAAGTAAAATAATCTTTGGGTTTGATATAAGCATGGTTGCGACAGCCAGCCGTTGTCTTTCCCCCCTGCTTAATGAGAAAGGATGTTCTTTTCTTTTTTTCTGTAAGCCTACTGTATTGATGGCCAGTTCAACTTGTTCCTCTATTACTTCCTTGCTATAGCCTCTGTTTTTTAGTCCAAATTCGACTTCCTCTTCAACAGAATTACAGAAAAGCTGATTGTCGGGGTTTTGGAAAACATACCCGATATCCAATATGATATCCTGGACTTTATAATCTTTCGTATTTTTATTATTGATGATGACGGACCCATGATTGGGCTTGAGCAACCCAATTAAATTTTTCATTAATGTTGATTTGCCGCAGCCATTATGCCCGACAATAGCCAAAAACTCCCCTTTTTGTACTTCAAGATTGATATCATACAGGATTTGCTTGCCTTTTTGGTAACTAAAATTTACACCATTTAATTTTGCCACAGCATTTTCATTGCCGCCTCTTTTTTCAGCTTCGTGCTTTGGCAGGCTTAGCTTTTTTGAAACTAACAGGTTCTTAACCCATTCAAAAACTTCTTTCTTGGATATCGGTAATGGATCACATTCATACCCCTTATCGAACAGGTATTTAGCCAGCCTTATATGATCTGGAATCCTTATCCCCAAAGTGTCCAGATCATCAAAGTGATGATAAAAAATGTCTCTCGGTTTCCCATTATAAAGAATGCATCCTTCATGCATAATGATGACTCTGTCAATGGCTTCAACCAAATCATTTAAATCATGTTCGATAATGATAAAAGTCGTATCAATTTCTTCTTTCAATTCCATTAAAATGTCCATTACTTCCTGTTTGCTTACCGGATCCAAATCTGTTGTCGGATCATCCAGTATCAAGATGGACGGCAGCATGGCTAAGTTGCTTGCAATCGAAACCTTTTGCTTTTGGCCCCCCGATAATGAGAAGGTAATTTGCTTTTTAATATCTTCGAGTCTCAGTTTTTGCAGTGCGTAATGAACCCTTTCCCGAATGACTTCCTGTTTGTAGCCCTGGCATTCAACCCCAAAGGCAATCTCATCCTCCACTCGGATGGAGAAGATTTGATCTTCTGGATTTTGAAAGACCATGCCGATCTCAGAGGCAAGGTCATGCATGGGCACACGTTGCGTATCTTTTCCATTTATCACAATATCCCCGGCTAAATTACCCTCTGCAAGATGCGGGATGATTCCGTTTAAACATTTTGCAAAAGTTGTTTTTCCGCTTCCGCTTGTTCCAGATAAAAGGACAAATTCTCCCTTTCCAATCTCCAGGTTTATTTCATTTAATGCTTTCTTTTCCGTGCCTGGGTAAGAAAAACTGACTCCTCTTACTTCAATAATATGATTGGCATTCATACATTCACTCCTTCTTCAGGGGTGATACAAAGTTTAGCTATACACGATAGAATTAGATCCTCCTAACCCCAAGATGAATCGAATATAGATAGCAGCTGCAAAGAAAAGAATCGTCAGAACGATAACGAATATATCCATTCGTGTTAATTTCATATCTTGATAGTATTCTTTCCAGGCCATTTTGCTAAATCCCTTACTTTCTACAGCCAGCCCCATTGTTCTGCTTTTTCTCAAAGAGTTAATTAAGAGAGGAAATACAGCCAGTTTAAAACTATTCCAGCTTCCTCTCAGCCCTTTTTTATTTACGCCTCTAATGGTTTGCGCATTAGAGATATTCGTTAGCTCTTCAAATACAAGCGGGAAAAATCGTAACGTGCCCAGGAACATAAACGCCACATTAATCGGCACCTTCATTTTCATTAACCCTTTTGCCAATAGTGCGGGATCTGTCGTGGAGATGATAATGATTGTCATAAAGCAAGGGATTGCAATTCGGTAGCCAAGAATCAGCCCCGAGTAAAGGCCTATATCCGTTGCCTGAAGAGAGCCTATTGAAAATAATATGTTTGTATTTGGCTGATTGTAATTATAAAATGTCGCGAACACGATTGCAGACATGGCAAGGATTATGATGGTTACGAGTAAAGGCAAAATGGGTTTTATTTTGATTTTGGCGGAAAACCATAGGAGAAGTCCCAGCATGAGGATCCCTGTTAAATAGAGAGGATCCATAAATAAAAGCGGAATAATTACAAACCCCAGAATTAAAAATAGCTTTGCCCTTGGATCCAGTTTGTGCACCCAAGTATCCTCATCCAAATTAGAAACGAAATCAATTGCCGCCAATTGTCACACCTCCTGGATTATTTCAAAGACTGGCCTTTAGCCCAAGAGTGCTTTAATCCGAATGCCAAATTTTTTCGCAAATACTGTACCAATGACCATCCCGACAATGGATATGGCGAAGACTATGCCGATTAAATTGAATGGAACTGGAATTTTCATTACGCTAATAATGCTCCACCATACAAAAGCTTCATAAACGATGTTATAGAGGACTGCAGCGATAATTAAATGTTTCGTGCTTGAATAAATTTCATCCGGATTACTAAATGCTTTTTTACTGATATTCAAATAGATCTCCGGCAGCAGTGGAGCAATGACGACCAGAACCCAGTATACTGGAATTTCTCCTTGAATAAAAAAGTTGATGGCGCACCAGGCTACCGTATAGTAAAAAGATGCATATGGTCTCCTGACAATCACCCAGCAAAGAACCAGGCAGAAGGCACAAAATAGATAGACAAAGGTATGATTAAAAGGGAAAACAACACCAGCAAACTTAAAGAAATACCAGAGGACTCTATACAGTACAGCGAAGATGACAATGGTAATTAAATCAACAGCTGTTATTTTTCCCTTTACCTGCTGCACTGGATTCCCCATTTCTAATTGACCCATCTTAGTACACCCCTCTGTTTTTTATGAACTCTCTTTTCTAAAAGATTATTGTTTTTGAATAGATTCTGCGAGATAAACACGGTTGGTTGATTGGAGCGTAAGGTGCGAGACTCCTGCGGGAGAGCGGGACAGGTGAGACCCCACAGGTTCTACGCGCCGAGGAGGCCCACCGCCCGCCCCGAAGTTCGCTTAGCATCCTGGAGCGGAAATCAACCTCTTCTCACTACTTTAAAAAAGCAACAAAGTTTGCGAAAACAGCCTTTATGAAAAACTTAAGTTGACTTAACAACACCTCCCAGTGCATGAACTTTCTCCATTGTTAACCCCTCAAAATTTACTCCTTCCTTTCGAAAGTCTTTATTTAATAACAGTGAAGCCGTATTAATAATGGCGTCTGTATAGGGAGTCTTTACTCCCGCTAGTTTCCCTAATTCTGATATTGGAACAAGACCATAAGGTATATCTTCTGTAAAATATCTATGGTCGAAGGAGGCGGGACCCTTACCTACAGGGAATAACCCGGATAAAGCTTTATACAAGCTTGGATAATCCGTTTCGTAGAAATCATTTAATAACGTTAAAATGTCTTGAGTCTCTACCTCTAAAAGCGCTGCTATTCTTAGCCTTTCTTCATCTAGTTTTTCAATATATGAAACCGTTTTTGGGGAAGCACCTTGACTATAGAATTGAAATTCCTCAGAAGAATCAATCCTGCTGGCATTGAATAAGGCGATCGGGGTATGAATGACAACGTTTGTATTATTAATGGAAGTTTCAAAAACATTCTTTGTTGTTGTTAATTGAGGAAAAGTTTTCAAGAACTTTTTAGAGATTGGAGTGTGTGCGGAATTAGGAATAGTGCTTATTAAAATATTTTTCTTTACTTTATTGATAGATACGGATCCGTTATGATCTGCTATACTTACAAATGGCATGGCACTCGTTTCTGCAATCGTGATATTCTTGCTTTCGAATGTATCGCCTAAAATTTCTTTGCATTCAATGGCTCCCCAATACCCAGGAAATATCGCAATGGTTTGATTATTTTTTAATAATGGCTTCAATTGATTGAAGACTGGTCTGTGTCCAAATGATGTAGTGGAGATGATGATAAACTCAGCTTTTTCTATCACATCTTCCAAATCAGCTGATACTTTTATTGATACCCTCCCTGAATAAACCCCTTTAAGATTAAGTCCCTTTCTGGAAATCAGCTCTGCTTTTTGTGAGTCTCTGCTATATAACTTCACCTCCTCTCCATGTAAAGAAAGGTAACCTGCTATAGCCTGCCCTGTGTTGCCTGCTCCAATGACGGCAAACGACATAGAATCCCACTCCCCTTTTAAGATCGCTGTTTAATCAGAGATCTCATTCATGGTGTCTTCATATTGCTTTGCAACTGCTACAGCCTGCTCCATTGAATTTAGGACATGATTTTTCATCATGGATTCAGCATTGTGTTTATCTTTCTTTTTAATAAAGTCCAGAATCATTTCATGTTCAACCGATGTCTTTTTGGTATCTATAAAATGAGCGAGCCTCCGATACCTCGTGATATGGTCATTAAGCTGTCGCAGTATTTTTACAGCAGTCTTATTTTGGCTAACCTCATAGAGATACGTATGGAATTGACTCCCGTAGTGGCTGACATCCTCCATGTTTCCTTCATCAGAAGTTTGTTTGACCATTTGAACAAAATAGGATAAATGTCTAATATCCTGTTCTGTACAATTCTCTGCCGCTTCTGCTGCTATAATGCCTTCTAACATACTTCTGACGACAAATATTTCTCTAACTTCCTGCGCTGATACGGGTGCAACTTTTAACCGTCCATTAGGCTGCCTGACAACCAATTCTTCCAGTTCAAGTCTTTGCATGGCTTCTCGAAGGGGAGTCCGGCTAATTTCAAGCTCTTTGGCTAAATCCTCCTCGACAATAGGCTGATCTGGGGTAAATTCACACTTAAGAATCTTATTCTTGATCTCTTGGTAGGCGAAGTCTTTTGCTGAAATTCTTATCGCGGTTACAGTTTTGTTCAGTTCTTTCACCTCCTTAATATAATTGTATACAGTTATATTTTAGTTCAGAATTTTCAAAATATGACTAGAGAATAGGCATGTAATAAAAAAAAGACCTCCCATTAGGAAAGTCTCTCACTTTTCCGCCAAAACTTCTATTCTTATGAAGAATCATAGCAGCTTTCAGCAAATGTATTATTCGTATTCCGTCTCTTCTTAATTTTTCCTAGGGAAGATTCTGACATCGTCTGTTTTTAACTTTCCTCTTTTTTCGAAGTCCTTAAAATGGATAATTTCAGAAAGAATCTTACATCCATCTGCTTTTTCAAACTCTTCACTAGCTTCAACCTTATTGTCATACTCAAACATTTTGATGCCGTCTTGTAAAAAAAGGGTTAAAATCCACATATCTTTTCCCTCCTGGATATTAAGATTAACGGACTAATCTCCCTACATTGTTTTATGTGTGAGTCCGCAAAAAAGAGAAACAAAGGTTTATGGCTGATCATTACGATCCAAGTTTGGAGTTCATCTGTATGTGATTGAATGGTTTGAATGTATTTCTGGAATTCTATTTAAACTTCCTCTGCTGAAAAAATGATAAAAATGAATTCCTTCCCCATTCCTTCACATCTTTAACCGAGTCCCTGACTCTTTCCCACAAACATTCCTTATCGGTACAGAACATTTCCAGGAAGAACGTATGACCTCATTGAATTTGACACTTTATTTCATAAACAGATCAAAACCGATTGTAATCAGCCAGCCAAGAGCAAGACTAACGGACAGATATGTACCAATATAAAGGAAAATCTCCACCATGATTCCTCCTCAATTAGGATTGACTTAGATTTTTGGGCGCTCCATGCAAAATAGCGTTTTCATAAGGTGGATTTATTCTTGCTGCTATATGCAAATCCAAACAAGCAGTAAGGCAAGCATTGAATTCCATTGCTTCCAAAACGTCTTTCAATCTGTTCTATTTTCCGGTTTCAACTCCCTTCGTCCTAAAAACAATGCCATTATAACAAGTGATTCTTAAAAATATGTCGAACCATCGGAAATACACTTAATTGTTAATAGACTGTTAACTTCCTTTAATAAACCGCTGTAAAAACTAATATTTGTCTTATAGACGAAATCCTGCTTCTCCTGAGACATTTCACTTAAGGTCTTGCTTCTATATTGATTACTGTTAAAAATCCTTTGTTTTCTGTTAAAGTTGTTTTACGAATATTAACTTTTGAATATTCTGTTAATATTAAAGGGTTTTTGCCAATTATCACGAATTTTTAGGTACAATCAAAAAAGGGACATCTTCATATTAAATAGAGCTTAAACATTGCGGGTTTTCTTGCAAATGCACACCCGCATTGAGGTGAAATAAAACTTCTCAGAGACAGATGTTTCTTTTCTTGAAATTCAATTTTAAAAGATGGAGGTCATTTATGTACCAAATTAAAGGAAAAGAAAAAATATTCATTTATACTGGCCCAGATGGTTCAGGGAGAAAAACCATTGCTAAAATGGTCGCTACCGCGTTTGATATGCAAACTGTTCTTTCCTACACCACTCGTTCCCCCCGGCATTATGAAAAAGATGGTGAAGACTACCATTTTGTTGATGTAGAAACCTTCAAACTCATGCAAGAACAGCAGGAATTTCTCGAAAGTGTTGAAATTGATGGGTATTATTATGGGATTCGCGAAGAGGATATCGTCCAGGTATTTCAAAAACATCCTCTCATTTATTTAACTTTGAATCCTGAAGGTGCGGAGAAGCTGGAGAAAATGTATGGTGAACGCATCATGAGCTTTTTTATTTTTGCGGATCGCGAGACAGTTATTCAGCGTCAAAAAGAACGTCAGGATCCTGAGGAAGACATTCAGCGGCACATGGCCCATTACGACGAAACCATGGGCTATAAAAAGAACTATAAACATGTATTTGAAAATTATGATTCTCCACAAGTAGCTTTTCAAATTAGCGAATTGATCGAAGCATTTTTAGACAGAGGCGTTATTGTTACGGACTACTAAAGAAATAGGTTGAAGAGAAGCTGGATGAATAGTTTCAAAGTCTTTCCTTCATGGCCTCAGGCAAATAACAAGTATAAAAGCAGTGGATTTCGTAAAGAAATCACACTGCTTTTGATCGTTTTCATCATTGATTGGTTAAAAAATATTTCGTCATTAGGCACTTTTTATTGCTTTACTTTTGATTCAAAGTGAGTTTTTGGCAAGTCATTAACTTCATATGCAGCACGGATACCGGACTCGATTGCTCCCTGGATCCAGGCATGATTCGTTGAGGCATGTTCGCCTGCGAAATGCACCCTGCCTTCGGGTGTGGAAATATAGGGGGATAACTCTTTCACCTGCTCTGGTTTAAACATCGTGAATGCTCCAGCAGAATATGGATATCGAATCCAGCTGTGGCTCGTTCCTCCTTGAAAATCACTAAAGACCTGTTTACCGTGAATCTCAGCTAAATTTTTTAATACATATTCCAGGCGATTATCTTCTTCCAGACTATCCCACGGTATCGCATCATCTTCCCATGTGTAACTCCCCAAAATAACACCCGATCCTTGTGTACCGAGACCATGACTTGGGTATTGAACATATTTAATAGGGAGATCCGTAACGGTTTGCCCGCCATACAAACCTTGCCTTTCCCAAAACCTGTTTTTAAACTGGATGCCTGTCTTCGTCGATCCCACATATTTAAGTTCCCGAATGGCCTTCCATTTGTTTTCGGAAAATGAATGGCGAGGCTCAATTTCTACAAATTGAAGCACCGAAAAAGGAATCGTTACAATTGCAAGGTCACCTGTAATTTGAAATGGCTCTAAAATTTTATGGACAGAAGAAATGGTTACTTGGTTATCGTGTTGTTTAATTTTCTTAACATATTGTCCGTATTGAATATTATCTTTCAATTGATTGGTAAATGCTTTAGGAAGCTGGTCGTTGCCGCCTGTGATTTCATAAAATTTGATACCAGGGGTAAATAGGATTAGCAGTTCACGTACCAGTTCCAAGAAAGAAAGCTCCATAAGCCCTTCCAGTGTAAGAAGTACTTTTATCATTTCAATGGCACCCGGGGATAGTGTCACGCCGAATGGATTGTATCTCAAATAAGTATCCAGCGAGTATTTATCTAATTCCTGTATGGCCCATGGCCAATTTCTTTTTGGGTTTTGTTCTATAAAACTGGTTACCGGTTTTATTGCTGCTTGAAGCAATTCGCTGGCTGTTTTGCCTTTTTCATGCGGGTAAACGGGAAAGCGTAACATGTCAGGATTCTGTTCATACGCTTTTAGACGAGTTTTTATCCCTTTCACATAGATAATATCGTTAGGAGTCGAATTGATAAACTCATTAACTGGGAGCTGGAATTTTTTTATATATTCCATCGTCAGCAAATGAGTATGGGGAATTCGCATCGCACCAGCTTCAAGAAATTGCTGATCCCTAAAATCTCCCCTTAATGTATATATCCGTCCTCCCACCCTATCACTTGCTTCAAGGACCGTCACATTGTGCCCAGCCTGCTTAAGCAAAGAGGCTGAGACCAGCCCTGCCATACCTGCACCAATAATGATGATCTTCTTTGGTACTTTGGTTTTTTCAAGTCCATTTCTTATGATTGAAATCATGTGATCAGAGGATAACTTGGGAAATACGTAATTTAACATGCTTTTCCTCCTCTACAACGATGAAGACCAGGAACCGTTAAAATAGGGTCTTCAGTCATTTTATTCAGGAAGAAAAGCGAATTATGTATAAATCATGATATCTAATAAACTTGGATAAGTAATACATAAAAATTTATGTAACTATTTTCCATTACTAATTATCCTTTAAGTCTATAAGTAGTCTTATTGTTGATACATATAGTGAAGAGTACATTGTGATTAAAGAGATGCCCCCGGTACAATACCGAGGTCATCTTTTCAATAGCAAAGTCTCTTACTATTAAACTGTAGAATACAGTTAAATTGGCACACCATTTTTTTGGCTAATATGAATTATTTCTTATTATACCCATTGTATTTATGTATTCTGTTTGTTTATTTGCAAACAAAATTCGTTATCGTTTATATATAAAACTCTTATATTAGAAAATGGCCTGCATGGAAAGGTATTTATCCTTCCGTGCCGGCCTCTTATTATATCTTTCTATTCATCCATCCATGAAACGCATAAATCAGCCCAATAAATAAGCAATAGCCCACCAAGGTATTCAAGTGGTTCCAGTCATCTGCATGAACGAACAATCCCAAATCCTCTGCCGCTTTTTCCATAACCGCCATCGCCAAACTGATAAACAATACAAATAGGACCCTTAACCAGCTTTTACACCTTTGCATGATTTTTAAAAGAACAATCATGGTAATGGGAAGAACAAGCAGCGTGAACCCTATATGGATGGAAAAAATCGTTGGCAATGGGCGAATCGGGAAGCTGTAAAGCTCCTTTCCGACATAATAGAGATCTAAATAAGTTCCCAATAAGGAAGCCAGCAGCATAGCGGGTATGTAGCGTTTAATGCCATATCGTGACGGCTTTTTTTGCGAGGGCCGCGAGCTCGAGTCTTTCAAGTGTTTTACAGTATGCATCCTGAATCTCCCCATTAATGGTATCTTCCAATTCATTGAAATAATCCAGTACGTGAAAATGTTCAAACCAGTCCCCTTTTTCCGCTTCTGCATGCTTTACATTTTCCCAGGCATTTTCAAGAGTGGGACTATAGATTCTTCTGCCTCCTGGCCTCAGCTTGCATGATTTTAATTGAAACTGATATTTTTCGCCTGGAAGCCCTTCGTGGACAGCATTAAAAATAGCTGGCCAATAATCCTTCCTTGAGCCCGTATGGGGGTGGCGGTTCGCCCACTGTTCCGTAAGGGCCAGCACATCCTTGTTCCTGTAAAGGACTTCATACAGCCTCTTCCCTAATAAAATTCGTTCATGTAAAGACTCAAAATGATATAAGGTCTGCCCCTTCAAATGAGTAGCTCCGCCCTTTTTGTATGGAAAAAGGATGTGATTGAGTGACAGAAGCTCCTGAAGCTTAAATTCAAGCTTTTGAAAAACCTCATTTTTATAACTGTGATTCTGAATCACCCGTTTTTCCAGATAGCTTTGTTCATTAATAATCAGGGCGATTGTGAGGAAGTATGGATTCGGCTTTCTCCAGAAGCAGCTCCAGTTCGCTTCCATAAAGACGGAGATATTTAAGAAAGGAAACAGGAAAAATAACGGTCTGTTTCTTTTCAGGCTTTCACGGTAAATCAAAAATTGCGGATAGGCATCCTGAAAGATAAGCCAATTCCCTCTTTCCAAAAAGGAAAAAAAGGATTGCTTTTCCTTTTCCGATAATAATCTGGACAGCAGTTCCCCCTTAAGGTCAGTCATGTTCCAGCCGCCATTTCGGGAAACCATATGCCCGAGAAACGCCCAGTGTACTTCCGGATGCTGACGGTAGAAATCCAGATAGGCTTTTGTTCTTGTGACATTATTTTGATTCCATACCTCTGTTTCCCGTTTGATTTGCTCGAGGATTTTCATCTCTTCATCTGAAAGGGTTCCAGTTTTTTGGATACTTGTCCTTTTCTTTAATTCTTCTTTTATCACTTCAATGGGGGATTGCTCTTGTTTCTTTCGGAAAAAGATCGTCATCCCCTCCTCCATGAATTCTCTCTCCGTTAACTGAATATGAATCAATATATGAAACTACTGGGAGAGGAATGTGCAAAATGACCAATACCATCCAAGGGATTAACCAGTTAATCGATAAGTTAAAAAAAGAACAGTCTTCAGATGGATCTTGGAAATATCCCTTTGACACAGGCATCTCGACAGATGCTTATATGATCATTTTATTAAGGACACTGGAAATACATGATGAAAAATTAATAAGGAGGCTTGCTTCCCGAATTTTGAGCAAACAGGAGGTAAATGGCGCCTGGAAGCTTTTTTATGATGAAAGGGATGGAAATGCCGCTGCCGCGTTAGAGGCCTATTACGCGCTTTTATATTCCGGCTATGTTCAGAAGGAAGATCCGAGGATGACTGCTGCCAAGCGGTTTATCCTGGAGAATGGCGGGATGGAAAACGTGAATGTCTTTACGAAAATCATGCTTTCTTCGACGGGGCAGTACAAGTGGCCGGCATCCTTTCCAATCCCTATTGAGATCATGCATCTGCCCCTTTCCTTCCCCTTTAACTTTTATCAGTTTTCAGTGTATGGGCGAGTGAATCTTGCTCCAATTCTGATTCTGGCAGAAAATAAATTCAGTTTAAAAACGAAAAATAGCCCCGACCTTTCCGATTTAAGATTAACAAGGGCTGAAAAACATGATTGGGAAATTCAAGCAGAATGGCGATCTTTATTATCATTAATCAAAGAAGGCATAGAAGACCTCTTAGGCCTGCCGGAACAGCTTCACGCAATGGCGATGGACCGGGCAAAAAAATATATGCTGGAGCGCATTGAAGCGGATGGAACTTTTTATAGTTATTTCAGTTCGACCTTTTTAATGATATTTGCTTTATTATCTCTTGATTACTCAAAGAATGACCCCATTATAAAAAACGCCGTGAATGGCCTGAAATCGCTTAAGACAGATATAGACGGCCTCCCGCATATGCAATATGCAGATGCCAGTGTGTGGAACACGTCCCTTATTAACTCCACTCTCCAAATGGCCGGTGTCTCCCCTGAAGACCCCGTTGTTCAAAAGGCAAACAACTATTTGCTGAAGCGTCAGCATGATCAGTTTGGGGATTGGGTCATTCATAATCCGAATAGCTTGCCGGGCGGATGGGGATTTTCTGATGTCAATACAGTCAACCCCGATGTGGACGACACGACTGCTTCTTTGCGGTCGATTGCCAGAAGTGTGAGGGGCAGCCCCATCTATCAAGATGCCTGGGATCGGGGCATAAGCTGGCTATTATCCATGCAGAATGACGATGGCGGCTGGCCTTCATTTGAACGGAATACACAGAATCCATGGCTCGATTTCCTGCCGATCGAAAAGGGTGAATATATTTTTGGTGACACGACCTCCGCTGATCTGACGGGAAGAACCCTTGAGTTTTTGGGGAACTATACAGATCTTCCAAAGGACCATCCTGCTTTTAAGAACGCAATTACCTGGCTCTTGAAAAATCAGGAACACAATGGTTCGTGGTATGGCAGATGGGGAGTTTGCTATATATATGGCGCATGGGCAGCTGTCACTGGGCTTATTGCCGCTGGGCTATCAGCAGAACACCCATCCATCCAGAAGGCAGCTGACTGGTTAAAGAGGATTCAAAACAGGGATGGCGGATGGGGGGAATCCTGTCTGAGCGACAGCCAAAAGACATACGTACCCTTGAATGCGAGCACCATTACAGACACATCATGGGCAGTTGATGCCTTAATTTCTGCTGAAAATAAGCCCACAGAAGCAATCCAAAAAGGGATTCATTATCTGCTGAACTCACTCGATAAAGAAGATTGGACAACAGCCTATCCAAAAGGGCAAGCCATGGCAGGAAGTTTCTACATCCATTATCACAGCTACCGGTATATCTTTCCCCTTATGGCATTGTCCCATTATCATCAGAAGTTTGGCTAATTGTGCATATCCATGCAAACAACCAAGCGCAAGGCGGTCGCTGATTAACTTTTGGCACTGCCTTGCGTTTTTTAGTTTTTTTTCGACTCCTTTTTCCAGTCCACCATTTTTTCATAACTGCCCGCTCCCCAGGCAATACTAATTTAGTAATTGCATTTTTTGGCTTCGGGAGGAAGTACCTTGAATCAAACCTGGCTCTCTCTGTTACCATTCATAATCGTAATCGCCATGTCCATCTGGCTAAAAAATATCCTGCCTGGATTAGTTGTTGGCATTTTGGTTGGATCTGTCATTGTTTCTGCTGACCCGCTGGCAGGCACGGAGCAATCTGTGTCATACATCGTTACCACCCTCTCCGATGAAACGAATATCAAAATCATCGGGTTTTTATATTTATTTGGCGGCCTTGTTGGGATGATGAACATTACAGGCGGCATTAAAGGCTTTTCTGAATGGGCCGGTGCCAGAATCCGAACAGAGCGGGGGCTCCTCGGCTTTATTTGGTTTACTCTGCCCTTTACGTTCATGATGCCGATGTTTCGCATTATGATGATTGGCCCTATCATTAAGTCACTGATTAAAAAGATGAATCTGTCCAAGCAAAAGGTGGGCATGACGCTGGATATTTCAACAGAGTCTGTCATTGTGCTTTTGCCGGTTGCGACGGCATTTGTCGGCTTCATGGTTTCACTGGTAGAAGGCGGTATTAGCGGCCTCAACCTGGATATGTCTCCTTATGAAGTGTTTTTACTAAGCATTTTGTTTAACTTTTACGCCATCATTATGCTGGTCATTGGGATTGTACAGACGTTTTGGACTCCAAAAAGGACAGACCAGCATAATAAACAAGTGCATATAGATCTCGAAGAACAAGAGCATGAATTCCACCGCATGGGGATTAAGAAAGAATTGTCCCTTGTTAAGGCACAGCCCTGGCATTTGATTATTCCTGTTTTTTTGCTGCTTGCTTTTTCACTTTTTCTTTTATGGCAGGACGGCATGGCTCAGGGTGCTAACACCCTCTTTGAAGCCTTTTCGATGGCGGATGCCACTTTTGTCATGCTGCTGGCTGTTTTTATCACACTGGTGATAACGTTTGTTTTTTACATAATGAGAAAAGAAAAAATGAACGAAATTCTCTATCATTTTTACGATGGAGGGAATCAGATGATGGAAGCGATCAGCCTCCTTATTCTGATCTGGGCATTAACCCTGGCTGCAGAGGATCTTGGCTTTTCCGAGTTTATCGGAAGCTCACTCGGTAGCTTTTTGCCAGCCTACCTGACTCCAGCAGCGATTTTTGTGCTTGGTTCTGTGGTTGGTTATTTTATTGGCAGCTCATGGGGAACCTGGGGGCTGTTCATGCCATTGGGAATTACACTGGCCGTTTCAACCGGAGCGTCCATCCCTCTTACAGTTGGTGCTGTTTTCGCTAGCGGGGCATTTGGTGCGTTGACTTCCCCGCTTGGTGATACCACCATTACGACTGCCTCCATATTGGATATGGATCTTGTTGATTATGCCCGGTATAAATTAAAGGTTTCGGCTATTGGCGGTGTGATTGCTGCTGTGTTGTTTATTGTAAGCGGCTTTTTCACTTCCTGATGGTATTGCCAGCACTATTAACCGTACAGGCAGAGCCTGCTACTTTCTGCTTTAATCTTCTCCCCGTTGCAAAAAATTTCCTCGGTGTTAAATTTTGTGCTCAAAACTGCGGAAACAGTTATGTGTATTTTTTAAACTCTGAACAAGCAAGTATTAAAGGGAAATGTTTTTAAACCTCTCATCGTCTGCTTCTTTAGACTTGCGACCGGGAATTTTTTTTGCGGCATAAGAAAAGGAAGCGACAGATCCTGTCACTTCCTTTTCTTTATTAAACGTGCTTCAAATAACTTTCTTTCATTTGTTTTAAGGTTTCATCAGCAGGTAGACTGTAGGCGTATGCTTATTTTACATTGACATGAAGAGTGTTTTATAAATTGAATTTTTTACTTGTAAGCTCCGTCCCTATTAAACTTTCCTATTGTATCTTCCACACACTTTATAATTTCACCTGAATGAATCAAATCTCGAATCCCTTCCAACAGAGGGTAAAGATATAGATCTTCTTCCATTTCAGGTATGAAACTGCCAAGCTTGTCTAACACTGCTTTGCTGGCAGAGCCTGGCGGATTATTGGTTTCAGCGAACTGATGGGCAGAATATACTGACAGCAATTCAATTGCCAAAACATATTCCAGCTTAATTGCCACCTCACGTGCCTTTTTAGCTGCATTATAGCCCATCGCGACATAGTCTTCCTGGTCTGCGCAAGTTGGAATGCTGTCAACGGTCGCAGGGTGGGATAATATTTTCATTTCATTTAGGAGCCCAGCTTGGCTGTATTGAGGAATCATTAGGCCTGAATTTAAGCCCCCATTTTTAATGAGGAAGTCAGGAAAGCCTGAATGCTTACTATTAATAAGCCGGCTGTTTCGCCTCTCTGACATTTTCGCTAAGGCTGTCACCGCGATACAGGCTGAATCTAGCTCGATTCCTACATATGAAGAATCGCAATTGCAGCCGGATATCGTTCCCCCTTCTTCATCATCAGGCCATAGGATCGGATTATCACTGCAGCCATTCATTTCTATTTCAATGGTTTTCAGCGCATCATTAAGCGTTTTTTTGGCAGCTCCATGCAGCTGCGGAATGGCTCTCAAAGATAATGCATCCTGTAAACGATAATCGATGAAGCTCTTAGCCATATTTGAGTCTGAAAGAATCTTACGTATATTGTCGGCGGTTTCCCGCTGTTCTTTATGGGGACGAACAGACATTAGCCGATCATCAAATGCGCGGACCGTTCCCTTTAATGCTTCAAGTGACATTGCCCCGATAATATCAGCAGCGGCCGCTGCTTTTAACATATCGTATAATGCAAGAGCACCCATACCAGTTGGGCTGGTTGTGCCACTGGTAAGTGCCAATCCTTCTTTTGCCGAAAGCACAATTGGTTCGAGACCTGCCAAGTGCATTGCTTTTTTGGCTTGCATTTGCTGCCCGCCAAAATAAGCTTGGCCCTCCCCAATTAAGACAAGAGCTATATGAGCCTCTGGACTTAAATATCCGACCGAACCTTCCTTTGGGGAAAATGGAGTTAACGCTAGATTTAAAAATTGCCGATACATTTCCAGCGTTTCTAGTCGGACCCCTGAATATCCTTGACCAAGATTTTGCAGAACCATTAGCATTGTTGCCCTTACCACTTCTTCAGGAAGTGGTTCACCGACAGATGTAGCATGTGATAATAGAATATTTTTCTGCAGCTGGGCTGTTTCCTCAGGAGAAATTAATTGTGTATAGAGGGCTCCAAAGCCCGTATTTACGCCATACATAATTTTACCTTTGTCCATCTGCTTTTCTAAGTGACTTCGAGAGTTCTCTACCCTTTGCTTATAAGCATCGGAGAATTCGACCGGGGTCTTATATCGTGCAACTGCTGCAAACTCTTCAAGTGTTAGTGAATTGCCTAATACAACTTTCTTTATGTCTTTTAGATTCATGCCCTATCCCCCATATCCTAGTCACTTTTCAACTTTATCAATAAAAAACATCTTAATCGCAGAGGCGACCTGTAATACGAAAATAAACAGGACAGTAGAACCCCCAAGAGCTGCTAAATACTTAACGCCGTCGACCCCTTGGGCTCCACCGGCATACGCCACCATAACGAAAGCAATCGTGGCAATTGAAAGTGCCCAGAGAAGCTTTTTCCACTTAGCTGGCTCCTCATCATGTTTGATATTTTCAGTGCACAAAGATGAAATTGTGCGTACCATTGAATCTGCGGCGGTTGCAAAAGAAAGGATAAGAGCAAGCATTACAACAGGAATTAATATACTGCCTAACGGCAAATTGGCTAAAAATGCCCATAGCCCAGCAACTGCACCACTTTCTTTAATTGTGCCAACAAGGTCTATAACGTTATTTTGCTGCCAAAATAACGCCGTTCCTCCCCAAACCCCAAACCAAACGATGCTAAATACGGAAGGCAAAATCCAGTTGATAAACATAAATTCACGAATTGTACGACCATGCGAAATAATCGCAAGAAATATTCCCATCAAAGGTGCATAGGCAATCCAGATGGCCCAATCATATAGAGTCCACCACATTACGAGCGCTTCTCCGCCCATATCTATTGGGTCTAGGCCCCAGGCCCAGAAATTTTGCAGCCAGTATCCCATTCCAGCAGTGGAAGTTCGTAAAATATACAGAGTTGGACCAATAATAATGATCGTAATCAGTATAATGTAAAATACTTTTGCATTGATATCTGACAAAATCCGAATTCCCTTATCCAATCCTTTCAATGCTGAAAGGGTAAATGTACCTGTAATCAAAAAGGTTAACACGAGCCACATTATAGGTCCTTGCTGGATCCCATATGTTGTTTCAATCCCCGAGCCTACCAGAGCCAACCCGGCACCTAGGGAGGAGGCCAATCCTAGTGCGATTGCTAGCACAGCTAATGTATCAATGATGCTTGTCCAAACGCCCTTCGTTATTTTTTCTCCAAATAAAGGAATTAACGTTGCTGTAACCGATAATGATTTCTTCCGATTAAAGTACATGTACGCTACGACTAAGCCGCTTAATGAATACATGGCATAAGGGATGAAAGTCCAATTATAGAAACTCCGTCCCATTGCAAAAATCGCTGCTTCAGAAGTTCCTGGCTTAATACCTGTTTGTTCCATTTCTCCATAAATATTTCCAAGATAAATGATTGGTTCATTCACTCCATAAGTAATAACACCTGTTGCAATTCCTCCTGTCAATGCCATTGCAAACCAAACAGGAAAAGAGAATTTAGGCTTGGCATCCTCTCCCCCTAAACGAACCTTTCCAAGCTTTGAAAATGTTACAAGTGCCACAATTACTAATGCAACAATGGAAATGATTTGATAAAGCCACCCGAGACCCCGCAGAGAACCCAGAAAGCCGTTCATTGATATGTCTGCCAGCATTTTGTTATTAACAATACCAAGAACAGCCCCTCCTCCAACAATGAGAAACGCTGGCCAAAAAACACCTTTACGGGTTTTCCGATTTGTTCCGATTTTCACCTCTGGGCTATTTCCCTTTTCTGTTTCCAAAGACATGTATACTCCCCCTTTTAACAAACATGTGTGTAATTCAGAAACGAGTTGGCAAAATAATGTTTTGAATTTACAGAAAATTATAAATCATAAACACTCATGAAAATATACATGTTCATTTTGAACTTCAATACATATCTTTGATATTAAACTTTATATTGAGACCTATATATATACTTTTCTTAGATTTCTATATTTTCTTTAGATTTTAAAGTTGCGAGTTATAAACAATATATGTATTCTATTTGTTTAATCGGTACTCCCGTGGTGTAAAAGAAGTAGCTTCTTTAAAAAGACGTGTAAAATAATTGGGATTATTGAAACCAACTTGATAGGCTATTTCTTTTATGGAGAGTTCCGTTCCTGTCAAAAGCCGTTTTGCCTCTTTAACTCTTACGGTTGTTAAGAGCTGACGAAATGGTGTTCCATGTTTGTTCATTAATACATGGCTATAGTAAGAAGGGTTTCTTCCCACTGCTTCAGCTACTTTCTCAAGTGACAAATTAGGATTACTATAATGAGATTCAATATAACTGATCCCTTTTTCGATAATGTCATTTTTGGAATCTACTTCAGCTTCCTGAGCCCAGTCGATAATTTGATAAATAAATAACAGCATTTCTTGTACAATACGATACAAAACACTATTTTTCAGGATTTCAGTGAATATTTTCATATAATATTTTTCAACATCTTGTTTATTTAGACTATATGTCTTCATAAAACGCCTTATTTGTGCCAATATACTAGTCAGTCTGGTTCTTAATGTTTCCGGATTTGGAAAGGGTGTATGTATATGTAAAAATTCATTATGCATCCATTCTTTTATCTTTTGTTTATCAAAACTGTTAAGCATGTCAATCCATTCACGCTGTTCATTTGGTGTTAAGAATGGATCCACTTCACACCTGCATTCATATTCATCCCTTGGCAGTACCACCTGCCGATAACCAATAAAAAAAGTTACTTCCAATAAGCTTCTTGCTTTTAAATATTTATCATGAACAGGACTGTCTTCAGTACCGGATGGAATGATCACAGCTGCTAATGGCTCTATATATACCGCTTCCCATTCCCTTAATATTTTCCATGCTTCTTCCTTATATCCGATTCCTGTATCTCTAAAAAGACAAACTACAGCATCCATCAAAGGCAAAATAACGGGTTGTTCCCGGAATGGATAAAAGGATAAGAATGAAGCCAAGTCTATCACCTTTTGATTTTCAGTTTGCAGCAGAATAAGCGTAATATTGGCAGCATGCTGTTCATCATTTAAAAATAATGAACGGTAGGAATAACCTTCATTATGTAAAGACCCCTGACTATGTTTTTGTTCACCAATAGCAGCATTCGAAAGGGCCATTTGCAGACAACGTTTTATTTGTATTGGCTCAAGCGGCTTAACAAGTAAATCAATGCTCTGCCATTCAAGGGCTTGCTTTGCTCTTTCAAAGGTTGCTTCAGCTGAAACAACAATCACTTTTTTACAAAACCTTTTAACATGCCTTGTCATAGAGGCCCAATTTTCATTGGGAATCATATCTAATTCTATATATAAAATATCTGGAGTCTCTTTTTCCAACATTATTATTGTTTCCTTTATCGTGGTTGCAGTTATTACATGATTAATAGGGAATGAATATGCTGAAATAAGCCATTCAATTACGATTCTCTCATGCTGGTCTCGCTCAGAAATTAATATCTTCATTTAGTTCACCTGCCAAGTAGTAATCTAACAGTCTTAAAACTTTTAAAAAATGACTTAAATTAAGTTAAAGTATATAGATTATTTTTTTAAAATAAAATAACTTTTAAAAATATTTAAACGATCTTGGTTTGCTTTTTCATCCAACTCCTCTGCAATACTTATTTTATGATGGCGTGTGGGAAGCGGTAAACATTCTTATTCTCATTTGGCAATAATGTTCTGCGGAGGAGTTGGGTTTTTTTAGCGCGAGCTCCCTGGGAAGTTTTCTTCCCGCTTTTCTTACTCCAGCAGCTATCTTGTCTGTTGCTGCATAAAACAACCTATTTTAATAGTCATTACGTTTAAATGCACATAGGGATCCCTTCAAATGAATATACTGCAATGATTCCTATTGCAGAGGGGCGAAGAGATGGCTTGGAACAAGAAACTCGAATTAACGATTGAGCAAATGCTTTACCTGATTAGAAATGGATTGAGAAAATCACACTCCCCGAAGCACATAATCATTGTCGGTGCAGGTATGGCAGGACTAGTTGCTGGTTCTTTATTAAAGGAATCCGGTCATAAAATCACAATCCTTGAAGCGGACGGCAGAATTGGCGGACGTGTATATACCATGCGCTCCCCTTTTAGCGATGGATTATACTTCAACGCAGGACCCATGCGCATCCCCCATGTCCATTCATTGACTTTTGAATATATTAAAAAATTCAGGCTTCCCATCAACGTATTTATAAACCGGACTCCAATGGATCTTCTTTACGTAAATGGCATCAAAACGCGTCTCGACGTGTTTGAACGCAACCCAGGCATTTTAAAATTCCCCATTCCTCCAAATGAGAAAGGGAAATCGGCAGAAGAGCTTCTGCTTTCAGTCGTACAGCCTTTTATTGACTTTATCAACCAAGACCCTGTGAGAAATTGGGCCATTCTGGAAAAACAATATCGGAAATACTCGTTTGGATATATATTAAACTCTTATTTTTCAGATGGTGCAATCGACATGATCGGTGTGCTTCTCGATTTGGAAGCATTCATGGGAATGTCTTTTATTGAAGTTTTACGAGAGTTAATCATTTTTACTTCACCAGGTGGTTACTATGAAATAACAGGCGGAATGGATCGATTGCCAAAGGCATTTCTGCCCCAATTAAAAGAAGATATTCGCCTCCAGCAAAAAATGACGGGAATCGTTCAGGATACAAATGGTGTTGCCATCCACTGTACTCATCAGCATTCCCAGGAGTCTTTTACCTTAACAGGTGACTTGGCTATCGTGACCATCCCATTTACGGCTTTGCGATTTGTGGATGTCAAACCATTCCATTCTTTCTCCTATTTGAAACGCAGAGCCATACGCGAACTTAATTATATGGCAGCAACCAAAATTGCTATTGAGTTTAAGAGCAGGTTTTGGGAAAAAGAAGGCCAACTTGGCGGGAAAACCATTACGGACCTGCCGATTCGATTTACCTTCCTTCCAAGTCACGGGATTGGGACAAAAGGACCTGCAATTGTTTTAGCCAGTTATACTTGGGCGGATGAAGCACTAACGTGGGATAGTCAGCCTGAGGACGAGCGCATTCACTATGCGCTAAAAAACTTGGCGGAGATTTACGGAAATCAAGTGTATGCTCAATTTGTTACAGGGGCTTCCTACAGCTGGGGCCAGAATCCTTATTCTTGCGGCGGATTTACATTCTTTGAACCAGGACAGGAAACCGAATTGTATCCTAATATCCTAGCACCTGAAGGGCGAGTCCATTTTGCCGGTGAGCATACGTCCCTTACCCATGGCTGGATTCAGGGAGCGATCGAATCCGGGATACGAGTTGCCTATGAGGTGAATGACTTGCCAAAATAAAACCGGAAAAAGAGAGAAAAAGTACTGATACTTCTACTATATGCCCGAGCTGCTGGGGGAACATTTTATGCTAGAGGAACCTCCTGAATATCGAAACTGCCCTCAAAGCCTAGGATCTTCTCTATTCAGAATCGGAAAATGATAAACTAGTGAAAAAGAGATACCCTCTTATTGAGAGTATCTCATTTCGGCTCGGTATTAGTCTTATAAATTATTGTTAAATTGATCAAAGTTGTATATCAATTTTACTTCTATCAGAATCATCTCCTTGCCTAGCTAATTAAATTCCCCCTCAACCATGGACGGGCTCGGTAGAAGCCAATCGGGATTTGGATTAGGCTTGTTTTTCCCTGTGATTCCATCCTGTAAATTTCATCACACGTTTTCGCATCAAATCCGAGAAGTGGATGCCCGCCCATCCCGAGGGCTGTCGCCGCTAAAAGCAGTCGCTGCACAAGCATACCAGCTTCCATTTGCTGGATACGGTAGCCTCTGTAGCCAAGTGCCGTTGTATAAAAATCTTTATCCCCTGCTACATGCAGGCAAAGCGGGACTTGGAACAAATTCACATTACCAGCTGGCATTCCGTATTGCAGTACAAGCCGATGATCTCCGGAATTTAGCTCCTGCAGCGAATGAGTATCGCTGTCATAATAATAAGCTCCATCCGGAATGCCTTCCACATTATTCAAGCAGGCATAAAGCATGACACGTGACTTGCGCTTATCAAGTGCCGCATCTAAATCGTTTCGGTACGAGAAAGAAGCAGTTGCCTCCTGCAGCAGAGCTGCCAGCTGCTTCCCGCTAACCTTTCCTAAAACGAAATCAATGTCCGGTGAATAACGATTTCTGCAGACTGACGCAAGATCATAAGATATCCTTTTTACATGAGGAAGAGCCACCGCCTGCCCCTCACAATGCCTCTCTTCAGCTTTCATTTGCTGAAACGATCGCGTTGATTCCAGCATGGACGCCTTATTTATTTTGGTTAACATCGGAAATTCTTTAACTTTAAGCGACCTGACACAGTAATTATTCTGAATAGATGTCACTTCCTGGCACAATTCAGAGGCAGAGACCATCTCGTCTATGCCGCTTCTGTTCGTAAACCAGCTGGTCGGTTCAACCGAAAGCGGGATAACGGCATAAACGCTCTCCTCCTGTTCGGGCAGTCCAAGAAGATGGTTGAAGGCACGATCAAGAAATTGATAGTACACCCCCGCTGCAAAACCAAACCTCTTCGCCACCTCCAATAATTGACCAATTACCACACCTGCATCCAAGCCCTGCAGACGATAAGCAAAGTTATTGTATTTAAAGAAATTTTTCCAAAACATTGTCGTCACAAACACAGTGCCAAAACAAGCGGACACATCACAGCGATTGCCAAGAGCACGGGCTGCATATGAATCAAAATTGCCTTCACGCAGCAAGACCAGGCGGTGGTGCAGCACATCATAATGGTATATCCCTTCCGGCAAATCCTCCATTTTTAGATACATGTATAATTCGTTGGGATACAGCGCTCCGCCAGAAGGAACAGTACGCCGAAACGACTGCATAATGTTATCCGCTTGTTCATTGGAACCAAATGCAGAGGCTGACTGGCAAAATTGATTAAGGCCAAATACATACCAGAGAAAATGACCGATTTTCCGAAGGTCAGGCTTTGCCGGTGCCTCCCATTCTTCAAGAGAAAGGGGTACTTCCAGCGAAAGGGGAACAACTGGCAAGCCGCGGTAAAGCTTATACGCAAGCGGCGCATCTTCCCAGTCCACTTCCCAATCTGATGGGCTTATCTGATCAATATCAAAATGCAAATTATGCAGAAATGTCTCTAGACTCATCCTTTCACCTCCCAGACAGCGCTTATGGAAATGGGTGCGGATGTGGATTAAGCTGCTCAAATGCAAGCGGTTCTTTTGCATACCCGAGTTCCATTGGGACCCTTAACACCCTCTCAATCCCTGAGACGCGTGTTAGGTGATGTCCGAATGTCATAGGCAGCATCCCTGGAATCAGCACTTTGACACAATGTAATCCGTTCCGTTTAACTTCCGGTGTGGTCTGATCCACCACAATAACATCAAGGTTCACTCCGTGTAATGCTTGAAGAATGTCCTGCAGATCATCTGTCAGGTCTGCATGTCTCCCCTCCCACTTGAATTCCTCGGAAAACGTTTGGAGCGGACGATTTTCATCCAGCAAGAACTTTAGACGCTCTTCCGCTTGCGGTAAACCGTAGAGCATCCCATGATCATCCATTTTCCTGACGAGGGAAGAATCTTGCAGCATTCGCAAAAATTCCTCCTGGTTCGCTTCCAATTTGTCGTCAAGTGTCATCATCATCCCAGCTAACTCGTGAACCGCGCTTTTTACCGCCCGTACCGGGTCAGGATGGGCTCCTGCCGCACAAATGATATTCAATCCCTTTTGCTTCCTGTTTTTCGCCATCGCCCAAATACTTGGAATGCCGTGCTCCATTGTCGCGTTATAGATATACAGATCGTATCCCGCTACCGTCCTCACCCGATCAATCATTAACTTCAATTCCTGGTCATTTGAGGAATAAGGATCAAGACGCGGAAGGCTTAGCTTGCCGTACCAAGCCATCAGGAACGAATCACGCTCCACCACTTCTAAAATACCGTAGAAAATAGCCTCCTCCAAGCTTCCGCCTAGTGCACATCCGTTGGACGTTTCATAGACAAATCCCTGCCCGCAGCCCAAGCTGTAATAAGCAAGCAGCTCAGGAACCAGAATGGGACGCTCTTGCAAAAACGAATAGCCCCATACCCAATTCATTGGGATATCAGGATCAAACTTTTTAAATGGAAAATCCGGCCGTGCATACTGTTCATCCGCATGCACACCTACTTTAACAGGATTAAGGGCCCGATCTTCCAGGTTGCGGAAACTGTCATAGACTACTGTCCGTTTTCCACGGGGTGCCATACCGCAGGACCGCTCAAGACCCTCCAAAATCGCAGTCAACTCGCTTACCTTATATGAATGGGTCCGGCCTGCTACCCCTTCGTCCCCTGAAAACAACGGCAGATTTACAATTACATCCGCAAACGGAGGTGTGAAATCATACATTTTACCATTCAATAAACCAGTCCGCGGATCCAGGTAATCTTTGACGAGAAATTTATTTAATTCATCCATGGAACGGCAACGGTAACTGTCGGGGCTAACTTTTGGACTAGGCTTCATTGAAATTCGGGCAGCTGCCTGTGAATCTTCAGGTAACGGACTGCAGACCGGACACAATGAATCCGGTAAGATCTTGTGGCAAGAGTTCTGAAGTGTCTTCAGGTTGATCAAAAACATCCTTCCTTCCAAGTCGTCCAAGCTGCCCTCCAACACCCTGTGCACTTCCGATACGAGCAAGTAAGCCATCTGTAATAGCCCCGTGCTCGATGCCCATGCGTCCTGTATCATACTACCGTTCTCTGCCAGTTTCTGCTGCAGTCCCCACATCTCTTTGCGGTCACGCCCTGCAAAGAGTTTTCGCATGTCCGCACACTGTGAGCACCCCGGCGTCCCCGGGTGAACCAGCGGACCAACCACACCCTCGCCAAAGGAAACAAAGCCCCTTAACCAAGGAATACCGGATGATCGTGACACCTCTTCTACCTTTTTATGGACGGCAGGAAACCAGGCATCGTGCAGCACCAAGACCAAATCGGTCCCTTCCGGCAGGTCTGGTTCAAAATTTTTATAGCGAACTATTTTATATTGGGCGGGCAGTTCTTTGCACACGCTGTCCGCCAGCAGTCCTTCTCCGACAACTACCACGACCGCACTCACTGAGATTCCTCCTCTCGTAACAGCACCCCAAACACCCCTGCCAGATGCTCTTTTAAAAAGGGTTCAACCGAAAATTCACAGACTAAGAGCTGCTTGCTGTTCCGTTCCAACACCTGTATAGCAGACAGCAAAACCTGGGATTGTTCCGTCTCTTCACAAGGAGGAATAACTAGGTTTAGCGGCTCCTTTTCTTCCAGAAGAAAAGATGATACCTCTAAGGCTGCTGGTTTATGTCTGCTCGTTTGGTTTTGCGCCTGGATGAGCGCGTACTGCAACGCTTTCCTGAGCGCTATTGTTCCATTAAAGCCTGCACTGCCATACCAGCGATCGTTCGCACCAACCCAGACCAGAGGGAAGCCGGAAACTTCTTCGCCCATACAGATTTTTGGTGCTCCCGCCATCGTGGTCAATGCCTCCAAATAAAACCGGCACCGTTCATCGTCTACTGCACTTAAATGCACCTGAGTGACAGAATTCTGATCAGCATGACGTTTAGCTAGCTCCTCGTCTAAACACCTTTCCAACCCGCGGTAAACACCCTCCACAAACGTTTCCCCTGCTCCAATACCTACAAATTCATGTGAATTTACACGATTGCCCTTTATATGATGATTTGGAAGCAGATCGGTAACGAGCTGACCAGCCATCCGTGACACATACGCTTCTATCCCGGTCAGACCCGCTTCCCGGCGTGCCTCCTTATGCCTCAAATCTGAACAGATAATGTTTGGCAGCAGCTTTGCCGGACCCTTGGACAGCGGGTCGACTGCCTCAACATCGCACTGCGCTAGTGGAAGCTGCTTTAAATCTCCCTCCTCCCATTTATGAAAAATCCCTGATTCTTTGGATGTCAATTGGCTGAAGAAAAGAAACAAACTGTTCGGCTCACTTCTGCTCGAACTTTGTTCGATCCTCAGATCAACATCTTGAATCCATTCCACAGCTGTAGTTCCTGTCAATTTTGGATGAGGCAAGAATGAATGCCAATTTCCTTCCAACGTATCCAGATTAAGCAGGAAGAACTGATTTCTTTGTTCCGCACTGGTTATTCCTGTAACCTCTTTAAACAGTTCAAACACGATCAAATTCGCCAACATTGCTCCTGCTGTGGAGGAGAAGGTGTGTAATTGCTTGTCTTCGCAAAACGCAGATTGATGGATGCGGTGCCACGCAGACTCCCAGCACCCTTCTGATTCAGGATGCACCAGCGGACCTGCGAGACCAACCTGTCTGTGGAATATAGCAGGAAGGAACACCTTCTTCTCTTCCCTGCAAACGGCATGAATAACACGCAGTTCCTCTATGCCGCCCGTATCCGACACATATAAAATGGAATCATACGGCTGAATAATTTCCTCCCATGAATTATCTTCTTCCTTCTGATGGGGTACCTCCTCTACTGAGACCTCGGGATCTGATTGACGGGCATGTTCCATAATGTCCTTCAACCGCTGTCTATTAGTAGATTCCGGGTCCGTAATGAGCATATGGACCTTAGGCAATCCGGACTCAATCAGTGAAGAAACCAGCGAAACAAAAAAAGGACCCGATCCTACTGCCAACACTTTTGCCTGACGATAGGCCTGAAATCGGGATGCGCCCGAATCGCCGAAACTTTCCAAGAATTCGATTTGAGAAGCAAACTTTTTAAGAACATGTTCTTGCAATTGATGCGGATGGTCTTGGCTTACATCCCGAACAAAGCCATTTCGATACAGCACTTCTGCAATTTCAAACACCCGATCCCTATGTGGACCCGGCAAACCGGCTGTCAAATCCCCCAATGTATATTCACCATTAAACATCGGGATCAGCTTTTGAACCCACTGATCGATCATACTGCCTTCCATTTGGAAGGAGCTTACATTGTTCCGAAAATACACACCATTCTTAGGATCAGGGAGAAAAAACGTGTCCCTTTTCACCTTCAGCCGCATAGAAGAGGTCAAATTTTTCATTCCGCTCCTCCTTACCCGTAAACTGTTCCTATTTATGAAACATTCCTTTCTCTATAATCCTATGTACCGGGATTTGTCTCATATGTCTGCCCTTTAGAAGAAAAGCCCCTGCATGCAGTTGCAGGGGCTTCCCTTTTGAATGTCCAGCCAGTATTTTTATAAAACTGGCATGATTGATAAGGCTAGCGACCGCCACAACGGCCGCCGCAACGGCCGCCGCAGCGATCACCACAGCGACCGCCGCACCTAAAACAGTTAGAGCAGCGAAAACAATTAAAACAGTTAAAGCAGCTGAAGCAGAAAAAGAAAAAGCAGCTAAAGCAACGGCCAAATCCACCGCCAAAACCACCGCATTGCCGTGCCTGATCCATATAGTACTGGTTTTGATCCCACGGAACCGCCTCGTTCGCATGGAAATCACCAACATTCAACATTTGAAGATCTCTTTGGAAATCATTCATGTTCATACCTCCGTATTTTTTAATATGCTGTGCCAGCAACATGAAAGGGGACATAATGAAGAACATCAGAAATCAAAAGTCATGAACCCATCAATTCTTCAATACTCTCCTCATCAAAATATGTTCTGCGATGGGGGATTGTTACTGAATCAAACACCCATATTTACCCGAGATTCATATAACCATGAAGAACGAATAAATGTTTTTGGCATCGAATGTGTTGCCGACTATATTTCAACAAGCTCGAGATATTGCTTAAAAATACATCTAAAAAAAGAAAAAAGAAGCGTCTCATGGACACTTCTTTGAAATAAGGAAGGTGAACTTATTTGTTTGCTCATTCCTAATATTAGTAGAACCCTTTCATGAAGGATGTACCGACAATAATTAAAAGAATGAAAAGGACCACGATTAAAGCAAAATTAGAACGATGGCCGTCTGACATAGCGTATCACCTCCCTTAATGAGTATGTAATATAGCGTATGTCCCAATGATTAATATCGTAATGGACAAACGTGGAATTATATAAAAATAGAATAAAGTGTGCAGATCTTTTTTACTCGACCAAAGTTGAGTTAATGGAGTTACGGAAGATATTTGTCCAGATCCGGTGTTCCTCTTGGGGTACCTGGGGACTTTTCATGCCCGTTGAGAAATACAATGGCCGTCTCAACAGGGGCTTCCATCCCTTTAACAGTTGGAGCTATCTTAGCAAGTGGAGCATTTGGTGCCTTAACCACACCGTTTGATGATCCCACCATTACGAGAATGTTTCACTCTTTCAATATCCAATAGTACTGCCCTCATTTTTCATGAAAATTAACCTAATCCCGCAAATGAGTAAAACAGTCCCAAAGGCAGTAATAAAGAATATTGGGGATAGTATTTTTACAAAGGAAAGCCCGACCATAATCAAGCCAACAAGGAGATAGTGATTAATGGCTTGCAAACGGTAGGCTTTCTGCTCAATATGCCAAGCATGATAGTAACCTTGTAAAAATCCTGAAATAACCTGTAATAAGAGAGCCATAAAAGGAAGAACTTCAAACGAATTTCTTATTAAGCCTACAAGTATATAAACAGAACCCATCCCCATGTAAATAAAAGGGATATACAATAGGCAGCCTTTTTTATAACTTGAAAGACTCGATAGCCCAGGGCAGAGCATCAGTGATGTTATTAACCATATCATGAATAACTATGATCGGTCTTTTCGGATTGAGGATCTTGCGGAAATTGCAAACATGAGCGTTTCTTCGCTTCATAGGCACTTTAAAGAGGTAACACCCATGAGTCCTATTCAGTTCCAAAAACAATATAAACCTATTATCCCCTTCCTTATGGTAGGGGGTTTTTTTGTGGAGAAAAAGGATAATCATTCAGAGAGAGCATCAGGAAAAATTGGTGCAACTAACAAATTATGAATCATTACATATAAACTAACTCCCCGTTAGTTCAATAAAAAATGACTCGCCACAGCCCCCCTCTCTTAAACTCAAACACTCGTTAGTTCAATAAAGCCTTAATAGCTTTTAATGATAATTGAAGTTTCTTACCCCCTATTTTAAACATCGTTTTAACTATCTTTCTTACTGCGGTTTGATTTAGAATAGCTACCAACATTACCGTAATCAAAGCATAAATAACTACTTTTTCCCCAGACATTTTTTTATCATATTAATTCTATTAGAATACAATTAGTCCTTCTTAAATTAAACTCCCCCGATAGTGCAAAAAAAGCTGCCAAAATGACAGCTTTGTTCATTCAACTCTTACACCCTTTAGTTGAATAAGAAATGAGACGCTTATTAAACAATCGGCCTTTTTTGGCATATTCACAAAACGCTAACATTCAAAAAGAAAATATACATAATCCGTAGGTACGCCTCGTTCACCTTGTTGACGCAGCATCGCTGTCACATTTCCGCGATGGTAGGTTCCATGATTCACTACATGATGAATAAGATCTGCAAGTATGAACTCACAGCGACCATATTGAGGGTGCTCTGTAATGATGATTCGTTCTAGGTCCTGCTGCTCTGCAAAAAAACTGTTAAATTCCTTTGAAAGCGCATCATAGAACACTTCAAGTTTATCTATGGACGCTCCTGATGCTTCTGACTTTCGACGCTCAACTTCTTTAACAGTATCCTGAAAGCTACTCCCTTTCATCGTCTCCAACCAAGTAATGTCTGTTGCAAATAGGTGAATCAGCACATCTGAAATCGATGAGAAAACACTATTAACTGTCTCGTTATAAATCCTATCAGGTAGCTGTTTCAAGTGTTGGATCACTTTTTGGTTAGCCCAAACGTGGTAATCGTACAATTTCCTTGCCCGATTATTTTCCATTAGCTCACTCCACTCTTTTTTTAAAATTGAAAAAAAGTTTTAGGACGATAAGAAGTAATTAAATTTGTTTTCTCTTAATCAGCCTGCTTCCAAATCTCAACTCTACATATTATTCTTTATATCCTTTTTTTCTGGACTTTTTTCACCCATCTATTTTGCTGAAGGTAATAGAATAATTGGAATCCTCCGGGAGAGTTTACTTTAATCCTTGGTTCTTTTACAGCATCTCTTCGAAACTTGGACTAAGTGTATGACCGAAGAACTAATCCTCCCTTTATTCCGCAATCTGGCCCGTTTGTTCGAATGACAAAGTGAGGTAGTTACGTGAAATCCTTATTTTATAATGCTGGCCCATTACAAAGACACTCGTTGCTCGATATAAGCGCCCGATCGTTAAAAAAGCTTTTTTACTTTATTGTAACCTCCATACAGCAACAAGTAAAAATGCTCCCTTTATAAAAAGTCCACTTTATTAGTTAAGTTCTCTTAGTTTTTAATCTGCTGATTCCTTTAGTCGAAATTCCAAAAATTACGTAATATTTATTACAATTTCGTTACAATGTTTATGGAACTATTTCCTTTTTTTTGATTAATTTAGATAATAATGTTTGTGTGTTTATTCACTGATTGAAGGATTTTAGGAGGGCGAAAATTGACGGTTCAAACAATGTCAGATGAGTTATTAATTTCTTCGTATCATAATGCTGTAAAGCTAAATATAAACGATAACTTTATAGAACTATTGTATAGTGAAATTGAACGTAGAAATATTCAGCATTTACTCCCGCATGGACAGTCCAGATAAGGCATATGTCTGTATTTTAAACAAAAGATAATGTGTTGAAGAAGCAAGGCCAAAACTCCAATATCCTCGGGCAACACGATATGGCCCTTGTTCTCTGCATTTCATATTCCGCTATAAATTCCAGCCTAGTTGTCTTCATGGGCTCTAAAAAGAAAGAATAAGATTATTTTATCGCAATGCAAATTCAAAATGAACCTGCGATGCTTTAATAAAACATCGCCTCCTTTAGCTATCTATTGGGAAACAAGATATTTTCTTTGAAAAATGGACTTAGTTCACTCCATACATCAAATTTATTACCATCTAAATCATAAAAAACAAAATTTCTTCCAGAGTGTCCTCTGTTTTCTATCTCTTCGACTCTAATTTCATTTTGCTTAAAGTCTCTATGAATTGTTTCTAATGCATTTAATCCGTTAACCTCAAATGTTAAAGAAAAATGCTCATTACCGTAAATATCAAAGAAATTGGAGCTTTGATTTTCATTAGCCTTCACAAGGAAAATGCTTTGATTGGCAAAATTTAAAATAGCTTTGTCTTGATCTTTGTAGCTTAACTCTGCTCCTAATTTATTTATATACCAATCAGAAGAAAGGCCTACATCAGTTACTGGTATGTATGTTGTTCCTACCCTTAATAATCTCTCACCCATTATTTAGTCTCCTTTTAAATTCTTATTAATAATAATTTCTCCTTTTAAGTATCTTTCTCCTTTTGAACTTCCATTTTTTTCTTTAATCAATAAAAGTTCACTCCTAGTGTACCTTGCTATATCTTCCACCTGCTTTTAATAGGGGGTTTCTAGTAATGTAAGATCCTGCTGAATTTTTTTATACACTTAACCGCCAATTGCTAACAGGATTTTTCGTCTGGAGCTGAACAGAAGAAGGAATGGCTGTACTTTCAAGCCTACAATTAATTTGAAATATATAATTATTCCAGAAAATGTAGAATTTTGTGATAAAATGTAATGGAAAATATTAACTTATGGAGGTTTTGGTTAATGTACAGTGCAGGCGTACTTGGAATCGGAGTAAACATCCCGGAGAAAGTCATAACAAACGAAGTGATATCAAAACGATTCGGCATTACGAATGAAGAGATTTACAGGAAGACAGGCATTTTGGAAAGACGCTACGAGTCTCCTAGCGCTTCCCTTACGGACATGTGCGAAATCGCAGGCAAGAGGGCAATAGAAGACGCTGGTGTCGACTCGAGTGAAATCGACATGGTCATCATCGGTACAAACACTCATGACACCCACATTACGGCGGCACTAGTACAGGAGAGGCTCGGCGCCACACAATGCGCAGGTCTGGACCTTCACTCGGGATGCTCCAGCTTTATCACGGCTTTGGCGACGGGCGCCCAGTATGTCCAGACGGGGTTATACAAATATGTATTGGTAATTGCCGTCGACAAATGCTCTTCCCTCTTGAACCCGATGGACAAAAAGACCGCTCTGCTGTTTTCTGACGGGGCAGCGGCTGTTGTTGTGGGAAGGGTGGAAAATAACAAGGGAATCCTTGGCATCCATATGCAGATGGATGGAAGCGGAGGGAAATACCTCCATCTCGATGAAAACAAGAACATCAAGATGGACGGAAGGGCCGTTTACGAATTCGCTGTGGACCGATTTCCGAAAGCGGTGCATAAAGTGTTGGAAGTATCGGACTTATGCCTGTCGGATGTAGATTTCATCGTCCCGCACCAATCCAATCTGCGTATCATCGAAGAAGGGATCGAGAGGCTGGGATTTTCTATGGAAAACGTACACACCAAAACCATTCAATATTACGGTAACTCCTCAGCACCTACGGTAGCAATAGGACTCCATGAGGAAGTGAAGGAAGGTAAGATAAAGGACGGGGATTTGGTAGTCCTTGTGGGATATGGAGCAGGTCTCGGTTGGGGAGCCATCGTCCTTCGCTGGGGAAAGTGACCATTGTTAATGATCAAGCCGCTTGACTTGGCGGCTTTTTTATTTTGCTTCGTCACATTAAATAATAGCCCGGAAACATTATAGGCACAGACAAACTGCTGATTTAACCATTCTGGATCAGTACTTCCCTGTATACGAAGGAGTTTTTTGTGAGATATACTTAGCTGATTCCCTGCTAACTTTGCTTCACTTCCCTATTCTCCATCATTTCTAATACATCAAAACTACCATATTTTATTAAATTAACCTGCCCCTTCGTTCAAAAAGAAAAAAGCCGCCTGTTTTGGCAGCTGAACCTTAAGCTCTTGCACCCCATTAGTTGAAGATCACATACTCCTAAAAAGATATAGACCAAAACCAAGGGTATACCTCCATAGAGTTTTTTACCTACTATTATAGGACAACCGTAAGAAAATTTTAATCTCACTTCTGTATTAACATAAAGTTTTCAGTTTTGTTCGAGGTTCTTTTCCATTAAATAAAAATTTACACAAAGAAGAAACTTTCCTTGTTTCGGCAAGGCACCAGATGGTTGAAGATCTTTATGAATAAAATTAAAGGGTTTTTTATACGACCCCTTTTTCCTAGTACACTAATTATTTTGGGAATTATTGTAGGTTATTGGTTGTATTTCCCTTGGAATATATTGTAGATTTCTTTTTTCTGTAGTATCCTGTCAACGATTTGGATGTTATCGAAATAATGGATCTAATTTATTGTCCGGGAGGAAAATCCCTTCCATCTATGTCTAAGCCAACATTTATTCCAAATCAAAAAATCAGGGAGGGATTAGATGTCCAGGTTTTACAGACAAATTGTTATAGCTATACTTCTTTTGTTTTTGGTAATGGGAATGATTTCACCGGCACAAGCGAAGTCCGAAACAGAAGGCGGAGGTTATTGGCTCCCAAATGACAAGGAGAAGATTGAAAAGGCAACCGAACTGATGCAGCAAGGAAAGTCCATCGGAGAACTTGGGATCATGCAAGATCAGATCCAGAAAAAAGAAGGCATTCAGACATTAGATGAATTGATGAAAGAAGACCAGCAAAGTAACGCAACCTACAAAGCGAACATGGCTCCTCCAATCAAGACGGCAGCCGGATGGACACCCCCTGAATTTGACTATGATCATATCCTGACCACAGAAGAATGCCAGAGAAGTCCAGACAGCAGTTCAGAAACAGGGTATATCAAGAACCGTTATTCCTTCTGCTGGTCCCATGTTGCAACATATCAAGTCCCTGTAAAATGCATTGGCGGGTTCTGTTTTAATGAAGGCGTTCAATTTCAATTCACTGAAATAGGCTATGGCTCCAACCAAAGCAGGAAAATGAGGGTCTATTATACACTTGATGATATCATCGTGACGCATCCATCCCTAAACGGAGCCAAACTGAAAATTGATATGATGTGTGAATCCAAGCTGAATGCAGGTGACTGTAAAGAGGATCCCGACTATCCAGCTACGGAACGAACGATCGCCCAATGGAAAAACACGAACTTCAGTACAGAAATTTTCACATCAGAAGCGCCCCCTTCAACTGATTCAAACCCTGACCAGTTGGGCTACATGGAATTTTGGCCAAAACTTACCCTTACACATGCACCAAGGAAATTCAAAAAGAGCATTGATGGCATTAAACAGACAGTTCGTTACGATTCTGCAAAATATATGTTCGCTTTCCCTAATCAATATTTCTGGCAAGGAGCCGTATTCAGCAAAGCCACACCCATTTTTAACGTCCCAATCACAAAACCGGAATTTTCGATGTTAGCTGAAGCCGGCCAGCATTGGAAGTTCGCGATGGATCACCCGGAACAGACTAAGCCTCAAATGATCGGAAAGAAGATACCGGGCGAAGTCGGGGACAGCACGTTGACACGGATGTATACGAAACGCCATCCGGATGAATACAACCGCAACAGGTCAAAGACAAGAAGCACTTGTGAGCGGGAGTTCAGAGATGAGGATCGGACCGGCAAGGATTGTGACGAGTATCCGTTCGCTTCCACCTGGCAAGGCTCCTCGACGAATGGATCGGATAATTTTTCTGTGAGCCTTATTTCATCGGACTCCAATCAAGCTGCAGGGACCTGGCTAGGTACCTGGTACGCGTATGACCGTATATTAGACGGAGACCGATTCCACGTCCAGGTCGAAGCCCCTGAGAAAATTGCGACGATCCGTTCTGAAGGCCAGCCACAAGACGGTCAGGACCATCGTTCCAGCGATAACTTCTCTATTCAGAACATACCTTCATATGCGACCAAGTTACAGTGGAAAATCGTCGATGGACCAACTGATGCTAAGTTTGATGTCATGAAAGACATCAATTTAGGCATAGATGAAACCATTTTTTATGACCTCCAGGATGGATCGGAAACAGAAATCGAAACCAGCGGGGATCTTTATATCGCTAATCCGGAAAATACGAATGGGGAAAGCTTCACTGTAGAAGTTTATGCCATCCCATAATAATAACTTAGAGGCTGTTCTTTAAGTATGTGATACTTAAAAGAACAGCCTCTTTCTTACCATTAGTGTTTTATATGCACAAAGTTTATTAAAACTAAACTAAATCGTTTTTAAAAAAGGGCCCCTTTAACAGAAATACCCCCATTAGTTTAAGTACATTCCTTCTCAAAAGCACAGAAAAATGAACAAAGTGGAATCTTCTTTCATTAAAACAGCGACTTTGACATTTTAGGTAAATAAGAACCTAAAACAAGAGAACGCGAAAGAGTAAATAGGGTAAATGATAGCCATAAACCATGATTGCCAAGTACCGGTATTAGTACGTATACTAGGACAATAAAAAATATCATAGAAACCATTAATGAATTCCTAATTTGAGCCGCTTCTGTTGCTCCAGAAAACACCCCATTTAGGATAATTCCCCAAAACCCTGCTATAGGAAATAATAAAAGCCAGCCCTGGTATTGCAAAATGCACTCTATTACTTCTTCAATTGAAGTAAAAAGAGGATAAATAACCGAAGAACAAATAAACAACAATAATGATAATACAATTCCTGAAATTGTTCCCCACTTTGCAGATAGCTTTATCGTATCTGAAAACAACTGATTATTATTTGAACCGATAGCTCTGCCAATTAATATACTGCTTGCATTTCCAAAACCACCTAAGCAATAAGCCATAATAAAATGCAGTTGAAACAAAATTGCATTAGCAGCAAGCTCCACTTCCCCCATCTGTGCTCCTTTTGAAGTAAAGATCGTATAAACAGCTAACAAGCAAATTGACCGAATAAACAAGTCGCGATTCACCTTAATCATTTTTATAAATACTGTTCTTTCAAAAATGTTTTTTACTAAATGAACGGACCTGATGTCTACTAGTTTCAGCTTTAATAAAATGAAGATTCCTGCTAGCATTACTCCAACCTCTGCAATTAGACTTGCTGCGGCAACACCCGCAACCCCCATATTCAGGCTAGTAACAAACAAAACATCCAACAAAATATTTATTACATTCATCCCTATTTGCAGATATACAGTTAATTTTACATATGAAGAGCCGATTAGCCATCCAAGAATAACATAGTTCATTAGAGCAAAGGGGGCACCCCAAATGCGAATATCATAATATAATGCAGCTTGGCCAGCTACACCAGAAGTGGGGTTTATGATCTTTAAAGCTGCCCATTTAATAGGTTCTTGAAACAGAATAAATAATCCGCCGATGACCATGGCAATAAACATTGGTCTGAATAAGGAGTACAGTAATTCAACATGGTTATTGGCACCGTGAGCCTGAGAGGTGAAACCTGATGTGCCTACTCTTAAAAAACCAAGCACCCAGTATAAAGTATTAAATATTAAACTGCCAACAGCCACACCACCTATAAAGATTGGATTAGGGAGCTGTCCGACTACCGCCGTATCAACTGCTCCAAGGAAGGGTGTCGTCATCTGTGATATAATAATCGGCACGGCTAAAGCCATATATTGTTTATTCGTTAGAGATGCTTGTAAAGTGTTTGTATACGCAGAACTTTGTAAACTCATATAACTTTCCCCTTCAAACAATAAAAATGTCACAGCATTTTAATATGTTGTGACATTTATGCATTCGTTTTATTGACTTCACGATATTTAGGCAGCCGATTCTCTGTTTTGTATTATACCATGTTTGTCCTGGTCGTAAGTGTACGAAAACGCGGGTGTTCAGCAAGGATGGAGTCTCTTAATCGTTTAACTACAGGGTGTTTGGAGGAAAAAAATTGGTCTTTTGAATCGTAATGCTCCACCAATTCTCCCTTTTCAAGGACGGCAATATGATCAGAAATTGAAAAAGCTGCTTTAATATCATGTGTAATAAAAAGATAAGATAAGCCGAAGTCATCCTTTAATTCGTTTAATAATTGTAAAATTAAGCTTTGTGTAACCATGTCTAAACTGCTTACTGATTCGTCAAGGACGATCAACTTCGGTTTAAGTGCAATTGCTCTGGCAATATTTATCCTTTGCAATTGTCCGCCACTAAATTGATGCGGGTATTTTTTTATATCCTTTTCATTTAAGCCTACTCTTTCTAATAGCTCAATAACCCTTCTTCTCTGTTCTCCCATAGTTAGTTTTTCATAGTTCTCTAATGGCTCGCTTATAATACGTTCGGCTGTCATTCGGGGATTAACAGCTGAATATGAGTCCTGAAATACAACTTGGAGGTCGCGGCGTATTTTATGCTGGGTAGCTTTATCGGTATTATAAATGTCATATCCTTGAAACAAAACCTGGCCTTGCTGTGGACGCTGAATCCCGAGAATTACTTTCCCTAAGGTACTTTTACCTGCTCCGCTTGTACCAATTAAGCCCAAACATGTTCCTTCATCAATAGCAAAGGAAATATCATTAAGAACTTTATTTGTTTGATCCTTCCCTTTAAAAAGCTTCCTTGAATGAAAGCTAAGATTTACTTGTTTTACCTGTAATAAGCTCAATGGTTTCACCCCCTTGGAAATTTCAATCGGTCCATTACAACATATAAGTATAGGGTTGTTTTTGAGAATATAAGGTTGGTCTTGTCCTTAACAGCTTCTTTGTGTACTCATGTCGGGGATTATCAAATAATTCTAACACATTTGCAGTTTCTACTATTCTCCCATGTTGCATCACAATTACATCATCAGCCATCTCTGAAATAACTCCAAGATCATGAGAAATGAGTAAAATAGATGTTCCATATTCTGAACGAATTTTATCTAATAGGCGCAGTACTAATAATTGACTATGAAGATCAAGTGCTGTAGTGGGCTCATCGGCAATAATAACGGATGGCTGTAAGCATGCAGCCATGGCAATCATCACTCGTTGAAGCATACCTCCACTTAATTGAAAAGGATAGTTTTTTAACAATTTATAGGGATCTGGCAAATTTACACTTTCCATTACATCAATCGCAAGCTTCTTAGCCTGCTTTTTATTTAATAGAGTATGAGATTTAATCGTTTCAATAAATTGATGGCCAATCGTAAAAACGGGAGTAAAAGCATTCATCGGATTTTGCATAATAAAAGCAATATCCTTCCCTCGAATTTTCCGCATTTCTTTGTTTTCCAGACCATTCAATTCCCTGCCTTGCAGTGTAATGCTCCCTCTAATATCCATATTCTTCTTATCATGCAGCTGTAGGATAGACATACTTGTAACCGTTTTGCCACTGCCGCTTTCCCCAACGAGACCTAGGATCTTCCCTTTTTCAATTCCAAAATTAATGTCCTGAACAAGTGTTGAGGACCCATTATCGGTTTTTACTTGCACATGTAAGTCTTTTACATTTAAAATGTCTCGGTCATTTACTTCCATTTTTCAACAGTCCTTTTTCATTAGCGGCGTTTAACCCCAAAACGTTCTGATAGTGATTCACCTAATAAATTAAAGGTAACAACGACTAGCATAATCATTAAACCCGGATAAATCATTAATGCTGGATGTGTTCTGATATATGACTTCCCTTCATGAATCATTGCCCCCCACTCTGGTATAGGTGGCTGTACACCTAAGCCTAAAAAGGACATTGATGACAAATTCATAATCGCCCAGCCCATTTCTAATGTTCCCATTACAGCCAGTGATGGAAGAACATTAGGAATAATATGTTTCTTCATGATGGACCATGTAGAAGAACCGCTGATTTTAGCTGCAGTAATATAGTTCTGTTCTTTCAAGCTTAGAACCATTCCTCGAATTACCCTTGCGTAATAAACCCATTGTACGAGAATTAATCCTAAAATGACTTGTTTAAGACCCGCTCCCCAAATACCAACAAAACCAAGAACAAACAAAAGGCTTGGGATCGCCATCAGACCATCACCGAATCTCATTAACAATTGATCAACCCAACCACCTTTATACCCCGCAATAATACCAATGATCAAACCAATACTTAAAGCTGAAATAAATATTAGCATAGCGAACCCTATTGAAATTCGTGCACCATATAGGATACGCGAAAACGTACATCGGCCTAAATGATCTGTTCCTAATGGGTAATCCAGTGAAGGCTGCTGTAGTTTATGAGTTAAATTGACAGCGATAGGGTCATTAGGTGCAATCCACGGAGCAAAGATTGTGATCAAAAATAAAACGCACAGTATTAAAGAACAAATGACAATTACTTTCTGACTTTTTAACATATCACGAAACTTTGCTTTCATTGGTACTGCCTTCCTTTTCTGGAAATACGCGGATCAATATACATTTGGATAAGGTCGACAATTAAGTTACTAATAAGGAATAATCCCGCTGCTAACAGTACATAGCCTTGAATAACAGGAACATCACGGTTAAAAATAGCCTCAATAAAAAACCGCCCAAACCCTGGCCATGAAAAGACTGCCTCTACAATTATAGCTCCAGTCATTAAGTTTCCTAAATTCATTCCAAGTCCGGTAATCATAGGGGAAATGGCAATTCTTAATACATGCTTTCCCATTATAATTTTTTCATGAATCCCTCTCGTCCGCGCAAAGAGCACATAAGATTCTTGTAAATTTTCAAGGACGCTTGCACGTAACAGTCGGGTATATAAAGCGATTAACGGGAAAGCCAATGTGACTGAAGGTAATATTAAATGTTTCCAGGTTCCCGTACCTTCTACCGGGAAAAGGTCTAGTTTTACAGAAAAGAAAAAAATGAATAAATATCCAAGCCAAAATGATGGGATGGATGCCCCTATAAAAGAGAGGAAACGACTAAAATGATCAATTCCACTGTTCTTCTTTATACCTGCTAAAAACCCTATAGGGACACTTACCAGGATTGCAATCAAAAGACTGCCTATCGTTAACTGAATAGTTGCCGGCATTCGATAGGAAATCTCTTCCCATACAGGTTTATTCGTAACATAAGATATGCCAAAATCAAATTGGCATATCTTAATAAGGGCATTCACATATTGGATAAAGAGAGGCTGATCTAAGCCGAACTCATGTCTTTTTTGTTCCAGCATCTCATCTGTTGCCTGGATATGTGCAGCAGCAAAGTATGCCTCTGCCGGGTCCACCGGTGATAGGTTTATCATTCCAAATGTTAGTAGAGTGGCCAAAAGAAAGATTGGAACGATGGTGAATATTCGTTTCAAGACATAAGTACCCATGAAAAACGCTCCTGTCGTTACTTCTTAATACTAATTCCTGTAAATGGATGTTCATCTCGATTAGCAGGGAATGTAAAATTAGAAACATCCTTTTGATAAACTGCTATTTTCTTAACATACGAAATAGGTACAATGGCACCCTGCTCTTGTAGTGAGCCTAAAATTGCCGTGTATAGTTCTTGACGTTCATTTTCATCTGTTGTTTGTGTAACCTGAGCGATTTGGTTCAGTAACTCCTCTTTATTAGAATAAGCTGAAATAGCTTCTCTAAATCCAAAACCTTCTGTTGCAACGATATTTACGAAAGTATGTGGGTCATATGGAGCGCCATAGTTACTGAAGAAGTTCATATCAAACTCATTCGCTTTGAATCTTTCAACTTGAGTGGTAAGCTCAACTCCAACAATATTTAATTTTACGCCTAATCCCATCCACTCAGATTGTAATGTTTCAGCCATTGTTTTTTGAATAGATTCAGCAGAGTTATACATTAACTCGATTTCTAGCGGTTTCCCATCTTTTTCACGAATGTTCTTACCCTTTGGCAACTTCCAGCCTGCTTCATCTAATAATTGCTTCGCTTTTTCAACATTATAATCGACCTTGGCTGCATCAACATTTGAAGTGTAAGGGAAGTTTGCTGGTAAGATATAGTCAGCCTTCTCTTCCAAACCAGATGTCACGCCCTCAACCATTGCTTGCTTATTAAATCCGTAATGTAACGCTTGACGAACACGTACATCTGAAAGCTTTTCTTTATTCGAATTCATAACTAGCTGTCTAGTAGCGACTGGTTCTGAAATGCTGCTCCCATAAGAACCTGTGGATTCTAATTGCTTAAAAGAATCTATTCCGATAACACCCTCACCATAAACAACGTCTAAGTCCCCTTTTTCGAAAGCAAGTACGAGTGTTTCAGCATCCGGAATGACTTTAACTTTAATTTTCTCTATATTTGGGAGTTCTCCCCAATAATCTTCGTTACGTTTAAAAACAGCAAATTCATCTGCTTTATATTCATCTAATACCCATGGGCCTGTCCCAACTGGCTTTTCTACACCTTTTGAAGTGTCACCATCTTGAGGGAAACCAGCTTCCCCCAGGAATCGAACTGGGCGTACGACAGCTAGCTCCTGAATAGTAGGGTAATATGATTCTGTTAATGTTAATTTAAATGTATACTCATCGATAACCTCTGTTTTATCGATCTTCGAAATAAATCCTAACCAACTGTGTAAATCCACATTTGCTAATATAGCATCAAAGTTCTTTTTCACAATCTCTGCATTAAAATTTGTGCCATCAGTAAATTTCACATCTTGACGTAAGTTGAACAAATATTCTTTCCCATCTTCGGAAATCTCCCATGACTCTGCTAAATGCGGCTTTAACTCTCCTCCATCCTGGTAGCTAACTAAAGGCTCATAAACCATGGATTGAGCAAATAATTGAGATGGATTATAGATATGCGGATTCAATTCACCTATATCTCTAGGCCAAGCAAAGGTAATCATATTGTCACTTTCAGTGGCAGATTCAGATTTTTCATTTTCTGCTGATTCACTTGAGCAGCCAAGTAAAGCGATAGATAAAATAAGAACCATTACAGACATAAGTAAAAATCGTTTTTTATTTTTGGGGTTTAACATAAAAAGTTGATCCTCCTAAGTGATAATGAAAACTATTATCAATAGTAGGGTTTGAATATCTGATTGTCAATACAATTTCAGATATTTCACAAAGTATTCTAGTTATTAATGTTATCATTGTAGAAATAAGTATAGCTGTGATATATATAAGCCCAACTGAAAACGGATCCTGCAGCTTTTATAAAGATAAATGAATTTTAATAGACTTAAAAAACTTAGCCTGTCTGAACACCTTCCACACTCTTCATAAATGCATTCGCAATTTTGTTAGCTGGTACTGGACTGTTAGCACAAGAAGAAAAGCCGCCAAATTTGGCAGCTGAATCTTTAACTCTTGCACTTCATAGTTTAAGTACATTCTTTCACAAACTTTCCTCTGAACAGATGCAGCACTGCTCTGCTCAAAGGGTATTTGGAGACAAACAGCCTCTACTAATTTTAGCTGTAATAATGCTTGTAGCCAGCAGCTAAATATAGGTTTCAGCAAATTGTTCTTCTGAAATTACTCTTAGTCCATTTCTGTTTAATAAAGCAGAAGTAACACCCATCCCCTCAATTTTTTCACCAATGAATTTGCCATTATAAATCTTTAAGCTGCCGCAGGATGGGCTATTTTCCTTGAGAACCACTATAGTCGCATTTATTTCTAGAGCTTTTTCAAGTGTATCATAAGCTCCTTTTATGTAAAGATCTGTAACATCTTTCCCTGATTTTTCAACTATTTTTGCCTTTCCATTCGAGTACATCTTCTCCGTTTCCACCTATTATTTCAGCAGGTTCTCTTGGAGTTGAAAACCCACCTAGTAATTCTGGACATATTGTAATAGCTTTATTTTCTTCTGCAAGTTTATTCATTTCTCCATTAATCCCGCTAAGCAGGAACTCACCAATATTATATTTCTCCCCCCTTCGACGTAAATCTTTCTTAATAAATTTTATCAACAATTTATTTATTCAACTAACTGTCCGTTAATGCAATAAGAAACTAACTTTTATTTTTTTGTTTCTTTTCATATCTTTTTAAAATTAATTACCTATTATACCAATCCATAGTGGCCCTTCCAAACCAGCTTAAATATCTATTAAAAAATTCTCCTTCCACTATCGAAAAATGACAAAATAAATAATGCTATACCCACAAAAGTTAAAGATTGGAACAACCAAATCAACTTATGTTTCATTTTGTAACTTCCGAAAAATGCACCCCTAACCATTCCTGTTATCTCAATAACAAACACTCCCTGGATTGCAGCAGGATTCGGTGTTCTTGCACTCCTTAGCTGAATAACATTGTAAGGCCCTATATTTATTTCTTTATAACCCAAAACACGACTATACCTAATCCCACCAAAATAACACCAATATGAAAATACCAATAGTCAATAAATAACTCCCATTGAAGTTGTTGAATTTCTTTAACCCTTTCAAAATAGTCCATTAGTTTACTCCCTTGTATGAGCTCTTTTTAACTCTTATTACGTTTTTTGGGTGGGTTTGGTTTCAGCCTTTAATGCGATTAACCTAAAATTCACTATCTTTAAGAATCCTTACTCAAGGGAAACGGAATGCCTTACCATAAAGGTGGAGCAGAAAGGTTGTTGCAATCTTCATCCTTATACTTTTCAAGGTGAATGTGAATGGGCTTCAGCAAACAGGTGTTTATATTCAAAATTTGCTGCCAACCAGGCGCTTTTGTGTTTAGTTAACGATTTATGTTTGTCGAAGAAGGAATTCAACTAAACGACTCTTCATTTGATTGATACGTTCAATAGATCATGTTTAAAAATTCAGTATTATATTACTTTTTACTAGCCTCTTGTTTATTCGAAAAACCTCTGTTAGAATTCAAAAATCAACTTCATACGTCCTTATATAACTATGGAAATATGGTCCATAAGTCTCTACCCGGCAGCCGTAAAATGCCGGACTATAAGGAAAGTTAGAGCGCGACACGGGATATGTGTACCCTGGTGCATTCTCTTCTTTCTTTATAGATCGAGAGAATGCACCTTTTTTATTTCCATAAAGAAGTCAGACATCTGACAACAAGGAGTCGTCTATGAAGCTATTTTAAGGAGGTTAATGATGAATATTATATATGGTTTATTATCCCTGGTGGGGATACTGTTTTTGGCTTGGCTTCTAAGTAAGAATAAAAAGTCCATCAAATGGCGCACGATTATTGTAGGTGTGACGTTAGAAGGGATTTTCGTCTGCTTTATGCTCAATGTTCCCCTTGGCCGCTGGATTCTTACAAATACTGCTCAAGGCGTGCAAAACGTCATGAACTATAGCCAAGCAGGCATTGAATTCTTATTTGGGGGTTTTTTTGCAGAAGGAACGAATGTAGGATTTGTTTTCGCGATTCAGGTGTTATCCGTTATTATCTTTATCTCTGCTTTGGTCTCAGTTCTGTATTATTTACGAATCATCCCGATTGTTGTACGTGGACTCGGTTGGGTTGTTGGTAAAGTGTTTGGTACCACCCGTGTTGAATCTTTTAATACAGTTGCCAACACGATGTTAGGAGTAGCAGAAGCCCCGTTACTAATTAAGCCTTATCTGGCAAGACTGACACGTTCGGAATTGTTCACCGTTATGGTTGGAGGCACAGCTTCAGCAAGTGGTGCGATTCTTTTGTCCTACGCTCAAATGGGTATTGATATTAAATATTTACTCATTTCTATTTTCTCTGTACCATTTGTCGCTATAGTCATGTCCAAAATCATGGAACCTGAAACAGAACAGTCTGATACGACTGAAGATGTCAAAATGGAACAGGCAGGACACTCAAATATTTTTGAAGCCATTTCGGAAGGAGCTGTAAGCGGAGTAAAGCTTGCCGCTAATATTGGTGGTTTGCTTATTGCGTTTATCAGTTTATTGGCACTAGCGGACGGCATTCTAGGCATCATTGGAACGGATTTAGCTACCATATTTGGTTATGTATTCTTTCCTTTTGCTTTACTTGTCGGGATTCCTGTTGATGATGCTTTCCGTGCTGCCTCCATTATCGGAACAAAGCTTGCAGCCAATGAACTTATTGCTTTCCAGGACCTGCTCAAATTACAAGAGCAACTAACTCCGCAAACTGTTGCGATTTTATCCGTTGCATTATGTAACTTCGCAAACCTGTCTACTATTGGACAATTAATTGTAGGCCTTGGCTCCTTGGCGCCATCAAAGAAAAAACTAATTGCATCTCTGAGTTTTAAAGCCATTATCGCCGGTACAATGGCAAGCTTTATTACAGCTATCTTTGTAAATATGTTTATCTAATCTTTAACAACCTTAGTAGTTGAAATGATATCCTTTTTAAAATAAATTTAACTGAGTTTGTTATAACTCTATAAAAACACCCTTTAGCTGCCATTGTTAGGCAGCTCTTTTTATGGATATGTTAGTTAAAGGATGAGAGTATCACCTCAATTTTTTTCTTATTACCCTCAGTTTAATAAAAGAAAACCACATCAAAAGGCAACTTTGATCATCGGATGCACCTGACTAAAGGGTTAATTATCAGGGTTATTAAAATCCTTATAATTCCCATAAAGAAAGCGGAAAGACAGAAAATCGATCAAACCTTTTTACAAATAAGCCTTAATCCTTCTTGACGTTAAATATAATATAATAAAAAAACGCCCAAATCCCATATATACCAAATAGCAGCTAATGGATTAGCGATACCCTTTCCAGCAATATCGGGAGCTGATCCGTGAATAGGCTCAAACATCGACGGATAGGTACGTTCTGGATTGATATTTGCGCCAGCCGCAAGTCCCAAACTGCCTCCAAGCGCTGCACCTAAATCAGTTAATATATCACCAAATAAATTTGATGTTACAACCACTTCAAACCTTGCAGGATCTTTAACCAGATACATGGCCGCAGCATCTATAAGATAGGAATACGTTGGGACGTTAGGATATTCTTTACTAATATCTTCGAAAATGGAATCCCAAAAGAACATAGAATAGTTTAAGGCATTTCCTTTACTAATACTCGTAAGTGCCCCCCTGCAGATGCAGCTGTTTCGAATGCATTACGGATAATCCGTTCTGTTCCTTTTCTTGAAAAGACACCTGTTTAAGGGGATTTGTACCATTTCTTACTCTGTTCATATGCTATAATTATCAAACAGATAACTTCCAATAAATAGGTGGTGTAAAGAATGGCAATTACCATTCTTTATTTAATTAGTAGCTTTATCCTCGTATGTCTTGGAGTGATTTCTTATAGTTTTTCAATAAAGATCACCAATAAAGATTGGAGAAACTTAGCACAGATTATATCTATAGTCTTCATGATTTATGGACTGTCCAATTTAATTTATTTAACCCTATCTCGTCTATTAGCTTAACTCTAAAAATGTCAATATAATAGGTTCTTCTTAAATATAACTGCTTACGTTTGTTGAAAAAAAGCACCTTGTTTGACAGCTGTTCTTGAACTTAAGCACCCTATAAGCGAGCATTCGTGAGAAAAGAGTATTAAACTGAGGAAGTTTAAGTGAATTTGTTCACAATATATACCTAATTCGAGCCTATTGTTAAAAAAATAAAAGCGTTATCCTACTTAACCAGGATTAACGCCAATGCTAAATTTTTGATATCCACTTTGGACTTTTTCCTATATCCAGATATAATTTAAGGATAACCTATTTCTATTGAATGTTGGATAAATAATTGTCAAGTCTCTCGTATTGTGAAGAGACTCCTTGAACAGCTCCCATGTCGACCACTTGCTTGAGAGCTTCAGCTGTAGAGAATTGTGACCGGGTAATGATTGTTGTTTTGCCTTCTTTTTCTAAGAAGTCCATTTTAACAACCGTTTCAGGCATTTCTGGAAGAACATTGTAATCAGTATCAGTAAACATATCAGTGTAAACTATTTTTTCCGGAACGACAATTTCATGATAAACCGCCTTACCACAGGACTTCATTCCAAAGAAGTCACCTTGGTTTTTATCAACACATGTCATGCAATATAGCCAAGCACCATCAACCTTAAAATCCATCTCATGAACTTCTGTCTCCCATCCCTGCGGCCCCCACCAGGCTGCCAGGTGAACGGGATCTGAAAAGACTGAAAAGACTAATTCCCGTGGTGCGTCGAAATCCCGCTCAATAATTAGTTCCATCCCCTCTACCCTGGATACCAATTTGTTTACTGATGTGTTTTCTGACAATTTAATTCCTCCCGCTATCATTAGTGTTTAATCAAGAGATTTCCCTTCTCAGCACAGCCTAGTTCTTATCTTATAGTTTACGTAAATACTCATCTAACCGAGCAAATCTTTCCCCCCAATTTTTACTCCATCGATTTATCAAGATTTTAAAGGGCTGATGCCTAAGCCTGTAAATTCGTTGATTAGCATCTGCTCGCACTTCAGCCAATCCAGCCGAAGAAGCTGAAGCAGCTCCACAATGTCATCTACCGGCACATATCCTTCACGTAAAAGCTCTACAAACTATAACCTAATGAGGACAATAAGTCCGCTCAAAATTATGGAGATGTTCCCCTTAACTATAATATAACTAAAAAGGAATATTTATGTAAAGGAATATTCAGAATTATTTTAAAATTAAATAAAACTGTAACCATCACAAATACTCTTTTTCTCAATAGCTGACTCAATATATAGATTTCCTCACTTAGAATTTCTGTTCCAATTAATAATATTACAGAGATTTCGTTCTCATTAAAGGTCTGCTATACTACCTTCACAACATAAGAAGGATCTTTTGCTGGTTTCTTTCAGAACAAAGTCAAAACGATCCCTAGAGCTAGTATGACAGTCGCAAAAATAGTAAGGGTAGATAATATCTATATCAAATAATATCCCCCCTGGTCCGCTAATATTCGCTAAACTTGTAAACATCGAGTTCATTCCACCAACGAAACCTTGTTCCTTCCCGGCGATATTCGAAAAATAGGATGTAACAGCTGGCCGAAATAAATCGAATCCAACAAAAACAATAAAAGTATCATTATTTTCTTCTTCTGTACGATCGGGCTCAAATAATAAAATAATAGAAAGTACATCTGCAAATGTACCAAGTGCACCTGCAAAGAAGAATGGTATACGTCAATAATAGCCTTCAATAATTACATAGATGAGCTTGGGAAAATTTAACCCAGTTTTTTATTTAGAGGTCAACTCTTGCTTAATTAATCTCACCCTTTAGTTGAACAATAAAAAGGGCTGCAGCAGCCCTCATTTTGTTTAAAAACACGCCCAGTTTACCATTCAATGTTTCCTAAAAAAAGAAAGCATTTGATTGAAGGCATCTAGTGCTGATTTTGCATGAAAATTAGGTGAGTATGGGTCACTAAATCCGTGTTTTCCATAAAATTTATATATCTCTATATTGCTTTTATCCAGATTTTCAATTAACTCATTGACGTTAAAGGAAGGTTCTTCTTTAGGAAAGAATAAAATTGTCGGGGTTAGTGGCACAATTTCTTTGTAATTCCTGATTCTTGAACCGTAGTATCCCACTACCCCGCTGAGATTTTCTTCCTTACTACACAACCACGCAACAGTTGCCCCTACACTAAATCCAACCATATATATTTTATTGTATTTATCTTTTACACCTAATAAAATATCCTTTATTTTATGAACAGCGTCATTAAATCCCACGTTCTCCATATAATTTTGATAAGCAATTTCTTCTTCAGAATAATCATAAGGCTGTTCACGTTCCAGTAGGTTGGGACAGATGACATCAAAGTCCTGTTCTGATATTCTTTTACAAAAATTCTCTATATGCTGATTAATTCCATAAATTTCGTGAACTACAATAACCAGGTTATCATTCTTATTTAAGATCTTAATCATTTGCCCCCCTGAAATTATTACATAAAAAAACAGTAAATTTCTATCAATTCTTATTCAACTACTTCAATAACCTTTTATAGCTTTACATTTTCAAAATGTTCAACTATTGGAAAAGGGTCATAGAAATGATGTAGTTGCTTTTTCCATTCTTGATACTCTTTCGATTGTCTAAATCCAACCGTATGGTCTTCTAATGTTTCCCATCTAACCAACAATAAATATTTCCCTTTAACTTCCATACACCGTTGCAATTCGTGAGATATATAACCTTTCATTGATGAAATGATTTTTGATGCTTCACGAAATGCTTCCTCATAATCCTCTTCTATACCTGGCTTAACTTGTAACATAACAGCTTCTAAAATCATGTAATCTCCCCCTATTTATCAATTTTATATTCTTATTAAACTACCAGCCCGTTCGTTCAATAAGTTCAACAAAAAGGTGCGACAATCCTTCTTGGATCAACGCATCCCAAAGTTTAATAACCTCTTCTCTTTTTAGTGCATATTTTCTTTGCATTGTTCACAAATAGGATATAATTTTTATTTTTTCTGTTTAGTTCTTAAATCCCCTTTATTCTATATGCTTTATTAATGGGGAGTTGAGACTAATGAAAAATGAACAGTTTGATATCGAAACACTTAAATTAATTGGAAATAAACTTGACTATATTTACTCCACTGCTAAATGTAATTACAATGATTCCCCCGAATTAATGGATACTATTGAAAATTTAGCTCAGGTAGCAAATATGTTTGCAAAAATTAGAATTGAGGAATTAAAAGGGCATGTAGAAACATCGAGCCCTCAAGGATTCATAGTATCTAAATTAGCTAACTCATACTCCAGGATGAAAAATTATGAGAAACAAAAAGATATTGACTTTCCTACTTGGAAGCTCTAAAGCTTCTTTTTTTATTTCATATTAATTTAGGCGCCTATTTATTTCCATGACTGTGCACCATATGTGTCAATTGTGACATATAAAAGAGGGAGGTTTACATCTCCCTTCCACTAATCTGCCTGATAGAAATCCCATTTCACGCGTAAAACCATTGGAATCCACGCAAAAGTCCAAAAGTACTTCTCGATTCTTTTTGACCCATTCGTATTCTTTCCGCTCCATAGTATCTGCCCTCTTTGCATTCTACTCTTTACTATTCCAGGAACCCTGGGCTTTTCGTATATAGATGATCTGTCCAATATGATAAGTGTTATGTGTGCACAAATTTGATATCGCACCCCACCATAGCGCATCTACTGGAAAATGCGGGATTTGTTGATGCAGTTTTGATTCCGAAGCAGCCTCAATCTCTTGTTGCCACTCGGCTAATCCTTCGTCTAATTGTTGAACAAGTTCTTGCCATTTCATTTCGGTAAAACCTTCAGCAGAAAACGTAATTGGATTTTCTACAGGCGGACTCACTTCTTCTTCCTTAAAACGTTTCAGCCACCGCTCATTATAGAAGTGAAGATGCTTCGCGATCTCACCTATGGAATGAGATCCTTCATTTTGTTTCCACAATACATTCTCTAAACTCAGTCCCTTTAATGCCGTACTTAATGGTTGAATCCAGCTATCCTCGTTACGGCATACTGCCAATTGATCTAATAAAAACTCTTTTTTACTCATTAACACATTCCCTTCCTTAATTATTTCTCACCATAATAAAATTTAATTTTCGAAAATCTATAAAAAACTGATCCATCCATATCAGCCCCTCTCCTGTTTTAATCCCACATCATTAGCTTTATGCGGTACAGGCAGAACCAATGACAAAGGATATATTCTCCAATAGTCTGCAGTATCCTTCTTGAACTAATATTATTAACAAAAAAACAGCCTTTCGAATGAAAGGTGATCCCATGCTTAATTGGATTAATTATCTTAGTTATTAGTGCAGGAATGAATGATTAATGTTCTTATCTTTTAGGAACGCTTTAACCTTTTTAAAAAGGCAAATCATCTTCAATTACCGGCTGAATTCGCTTTACTTCATCTGTAATGTCATGTTCCTCATCCCAGCTTACCTTTTCAATAAAGGTCTTACGGAATCCGGTTTCTTTCATCTGCTCCTGAATCCATTCATAAGCAACAATACTGACAGCAAAATCCGGATTATCCTTAAATTCACGATCACTCACAAAAAACTCGCCACGCCGTAATCCTCTGCTTCCAACAATGTTCAATATTGTTTCAATGATTACTTTCATATTGTACACCTCAACAAAAGAAGTCTATTTCACTATTATAGAACATACATTCCCTTTCGATTCAAAAAAAAAGCCCTCCATAATAATTGCGGTTATGATAAATCTTCAACGAATGACAGAAAGCTGCCTATTCGGTCATTCGTTGAATTCCGGAAGCTTACATGGTTGCAATTTAATTTAAAGAATATGTCTGAGTTTTTTTATTCTTATTTAATCTAAACACCCGTTTGATTAAGTGCTTTTTTCTAACATCCTTTATTGATGTACTATTTATTAATGACAATCGATAATTTATAGCTCACATAATTGCTCAAGTCTGTCAAAAATTCATCTAATATTTTATTGGATGGAAATTTGCATTCTAGAAGGTAACAACATTCTCCACTGATTTTGTAGTTGTTAAGGACGTATAGTTCTTGTTTTTGTAAGAACGTAAGATAAGGTTGATGATTCGTGCTTTTCGTAAAAACATGTACAATTGCGTGAACTGAATACCCCATTTTTACTTGATTAACTTTAATTGTATACCCCTCAATAATCCCATTATCCTCTAACTTCACAACTCTGGCTGAAGCAGCCTGTCCAGTCAAATGGACTTTTTCACCTAATTCCTTCATCGTGATACGGCTGTTCTTAGTAAGTTCATCTATAATTCGCATATCCGTGCTATCTATCATTTATACAGATCCTTTCAATAATCAAGTGAAACTGCAAAAAGACTTGATTTTATCTATGTATTTCAAAAATGGTCTTATTATAAACTATATGTACATTAAAGAAAAGGAGCTAATGATTATGAATATACAACAAATTCGAAATGCAACATTAGTTGTCGAATACGCAGGGAAAAAGTTTTTAATTGATCCATTTTTGGCTGAAAAGGGTACTTATCCGCCCTTTCCCAATTCATTAAGACAAGATCAAAATAACCCTTTAGTCAGCTTACCAACCTCCATAGACGATATCATTAATAATGTAGATGCTGTTATTGTAACTCATCTACACTTAGATCACTATGATGATGCAGCCAAAGAGTCATTGCCAAAACATATAAAAATGTTTGTACAAAATGAGGATGATGCCAAAGCAGTTAATAATGATGGTTTTCAAAATGTAGAAGTTTTACAAGAAGATACAGTCTTTGAAGACATCCAATTAATTAAAACAGAAGGCGAGCACGGTAGAGGAGAAATATTAAAACTTGCTGGTCTAGTGTGTGGTGTTGTCCTTAAACACCAAAACGAAAAAACTTTATATGTGGCTGGAGATACTGTTTGGTATGAAGCTGTTCAAGAAGTAATCGATACACATAAACCTGAAATAATTGTTGTCAATGCTGGGGATAATCAATTCCTGGAAGGCGGTTCTCTCGTAATGGGTAAAGATGATGTTTATGAAGTGCATAAGGCAGCACCTGCTGCAAAAATTATTGCCAGCCATATGGAAGCTGTAAATCATTGGACATTATCAAGGGAAGAATTAAAAATATTTATTAGTGAAAAAGGAATCTCCTCTCATGTTTTCGTACCAGAAGACGGAGAATCATACTCATATTAAGAATTAGAACAGACAGAAAAAGGATTTCTGTCTGTTTTTTATTACTTTTAATCCTTAAAAATGAAGATTTTTTATTCAACTGCCACCTTCTGACCTTATAATTAAAATCTCGTTTGTTAAAATTTAAAACAACATTCTTTTAACTTTTTTTATAGATTCTGCTTGTTTCGTTCAACTTCATTCTTCAATTAAACAGCCCCGTTTGTTTTAAAAAAAAGCTGTGTTAAAGCTTATTGTTGATTTTAGCACCCTGTTGATTGGAGTGGAAGGTGCGAGATCCTCGAAAATGCTGACGCATTTCCTTCGTGCGGTGTTTATTCGAGGAAGATTATTCAATGTCCTGCGGGAGAAGCGTGTCAACGGGAGGCCCCGCAGGTGCGAATGCGCCGAGGATCGCCGGACCGCCCGCGGTTCGCTGAGTACCTGGAGCGGAAATCAACAGGCAAATTTAACAGAGGCAAAAAGAAAAAGCCACCTGGTTCGGCACCTGATCTTAAACATAGCACCCGATTGCTTAATAATTTTATACCTTTAAACAATTTCCCTCTGTTCTGCGACGAAAACGTAAATGCTAAAAAACGAATGATCCTAATCCACCAAAGGTCCTTGCTTATATTAATACCCCTTCATAAAATCCACCCTATTAGGTAAAATTTCATTATTTTCGATTTTTTTCAATGTATCAAAAAAGCATGCTATCGCTTCAGTCACCTCTGTCACAGCAGATATATGAGGAGTGATGACGATATCGTCTCTTTCCCAAAGTTCGGAAGTCTCCGGCAGCGGCTCAGTATCAAGAACATCTAACACAGCGTAACGGACTTTTCGTGAATTTAGCGCTTCAATGAGCGCTTGCTCGTCCACCGTGAGGCCTCTGCCGACATTGATAAAGGCAGCGCCGTTTAAATTGCTGAAAAACGCACGATCAAATAGCTTACTCGTTTCATTTGTCAAAGGTAATGTGCTGATAATCCAATCTGCCTGTGCAGCCAGCGTGCTTGCAGAGCTGGTTTCCGTTACCTTTTGAAAATACTCCTTTTGTTTACCGCTTTGCGAGACGCCGTAAACGGTGGCTCCAAAACTTGAAAATACTTTTGCAGCCTCCTGTCCGATCTCTCCTGTACCAAAGATAACAATCGTTTGATCCTTCACCATTTGTGGAGTTTGTGGAGCCCACTTTTTCTCCGTTTGTTTTCCTTCAAAGTATTGATGATATTGAAGATCTCTTAATACATAGCTTAAACAATACTCGCTTATTCTTTGTCCAAACGAGCAAACCGTGCGGGTTAGTAAAATATCATGTCCCTTCCATCCATCAATTTCTAAATAATTGTTTACACCCGCATTAAAGGAATGTACCCATTTAATATCGGCAAAGTGGAAGCCTGGACATGGCTTGAAACCGACATAGGCATCTGCCCATGACAAATCCTCTTCTGTTATTTCATCAATCCCTTTAAAACGAAAGGTCTGAGTTATTTTAGGAGGTAACTGCTCTTGAAATTGCTTTTCATAGTTACCTGCTACCAGTATATTATGTATGTTCATTAGACTTCCTCCATACTTTTTATTAGGTAATGCATCGAGTCTCCGTCCAATACTAACAAAAACCGTGTAATCAAATTAATGGTTCCAGAGAAATGTACTCATTCCTTCTAAAGGGATCTGCACACTACAAAAAAATAAAACCCACCCAAAAATGGGCTTATTTGTGACTGTTTACTCTTTTTTCCATCAATTCTGCCATTTGTTTCGAATTTGGATTTCCTTCATTTTTTAATTTATCAATGATGTTAATATAATCCTTTTCATTTCGGTTCTGACTTAATTTATATGCAGCCTGAATTTCTCCCAGTTTAATCTTAAACCCAACAATACCTTTCAATTCACTTTCTAAGAGTTGAGGAGAAAGTTTATCCCATAAAACTGGATTTTCCCGGTGTTTTTCATATTTTTCCAGCATTATTGTTAACTCTTCTATTAATTCATCTTTCTCTAAAATGCTTACTTTACCATATACATGGACGGCTTGATAATTCCATGTTGGAACTTCTTCATGACCATACCAAGAAGAAGAAATGTAAGCATTCGGTCCTTGAAACATGACAAGCACATCTTCACAGGTTTCAAATGTTTTCCACTGGGGATTCCCAAACGCCATATGTCCAGTAAGATAGTAATCATCGTCTTTTTTCTTTAAACCCAAAGGCAAATGCGTGGCAATTGGTTTCCCTTGATCTGTTGTGACAATCGTGCCAAAAGAGTTTTTTTGAACAAAATCCCAAATCTCATCCACATTTGTAACCTTATAATATTTTGGAATATACATAATAACCCGCCTTTTGAAATATTATTTTTGCGTTTTTGTCATTATAAAATCTATTTGTTCTTCATCACCCATATAAAAAGAGTGGGCTCCAGTTTGAACAAACCCCATTTTCTTATAAAAATCAATAGCATTTTTATTTTTTTCCCAAACGCCTAGCCAGATTTTCTTTTTATTACGTTCCCTCGCGATTTCCATCGCTTTATTTAGCAGATATTTACCAAGCCCATGTTTTTGAAATTTGCTCTTTATATAAATCCTCTCGATTTCAAGTGATTCATCATCCATTTCTTCAGACTGAGCATCATTGATATTGACCTTTAAATATCCAGCGACTTCATTATTAAAATAAACAAAAAAGAATTGCGAATAGATATTGGATAATTCTTTTTCTAATTGTTTTAAGTTAAATGCCCTTTCCAAATAGGCATTCATATTTTCGGGTGAGTTCTGTTCCTTAAATGTCTCATTAAATGTTTCATAACTAATTTCTTGAAGTGTGGGTAAATCCTCAAGATTACACTGTTTTATATTTATAGTCATTTTAAATATGTCGCTCCTTTATATAATCAATAATCTCTCTTGTTTCCCTTTTTTACAAATTCCCAGTCTTTTTCTACATTTCTTCTTACTCTTTGAAGAAGATTGAAAATGGTTTCTGCTTCTTTTTCGGAAAATCCCTTTAATGCAACGATATTGGAATAATCATTTTCTCTTTTTATAAAAGGATAAACATTTTTCCCTTTCTCTGTTGGAAAAAGTTTTTTAATTTTTTTGTTATGTTTATCCTCTTTCTTTTCAATAAAGCCATTCATTTCAAGTTTTTTTATAGCACGAGCTGCTGTTGTTCGATCTACTTTTATCATCTCGGCTAACTTTTCTTGAATGATTCCTGGGTTTTCACATATTCGCACAAGGTACAAATACTGTCCTTTTGTAAGGTCATATTCTTTAAATTCTAGATTACTTATAGAATCTAAGGCCCTTGCTATCATTCCAATCTCACGAAGAATTTCCTTCATAATTGCCTCCTTCGCACATATTTTTGTTGCAAATGCAACAAAAATGCCATATATTAAACTTAACCTAACTTTGTTGCATTTGCAACAAAAAAATAATGATAAAGAGGTCGAGTAAAATGAAATATGTTTTTTATGTATTAGGAATTTTAATATTGACCCTTGGTATTTCTTTCACTATACAATCAGACCTTGGGACTTCACCTTTTGATGCACTTTTGGTAGGACTGTCCATAAATGTGGGGCTTACTGTGGGAAGTTGGGAAATCATAATAGCTTTAATATTGATATGTTGTAATTCATTTTTAAAAAGACAAAGACCAGAAGTTTTGGGCTTCTTAACAGCATTTATAACGGGTATTGGTATTGATATGTGGCTTTTTTTATTGGACAATTTGATAACTCCTGAACTGGGGTACATCAAAGTAGTTTGTTTTGGAATCGGCTTAGTTGCTATAGGATTAGGAACAGCCATTTATTTACACACAAATTTTGCCCCTATTCCAATAGACCGTTTAACCTTAATCATACAAGAATTAACTAGAACAAATATACTGTTATCGAGAACAGGCATTTACCTGGTATTCTTGATGATGGCAATAATATTCAATGGACCTGTTGGCATTGGAACTTTATTAACCGTTTGTTTAGGAGGTCTAATACTCAATTACTTCATGCCACTTACTAAAAAAATAATAGACCGCATATTAACCCACTCTAGTACATCACCAATTTATGATAAAGATAAAAACCCTTCAATATAGGATGGTTTTTGTAGTTCTTGTTCCACTAACCTGCCCCTTTAGTTCAATAAAGAAATTATAATAAGTCAATAACAGAGGTCCATGCAGAAGAAGTTGGTTCAATAATTTTAAAATGCTCTATATATGGGAGAATAACTAGCTTTACGTTTTCCCCCTTTTCCACAGCATATTTGTAATAATCCTTACTTAAATCTACTGGAACATGGCGATCTAATTCACCATGTATCAACACTTGTTCTACCTTCATTGGCAATAATTCAACAGGGGAAGTCAATTTATAACGTTCAGAAACTTCTTCAGGGGATCCATCTAATAGTGCCGCTACGTGACTCTTCTTTTTCTTTTGTTCGTGGATTTCCCACATCTTTACTAAGTCTGTAACTCCAGCTAAACTGATCACTTTTTGAACAGAAACAAGAAGCTTGTTAAAAGGACCATCGATTGAAACTGATTTAATTCTTGAACCTAACCAAAGGGCTAAATGTCCGCCTGCCGAATGACCAATAACAATAACTTTTGATAGGTCTATAGGATTTGACTCAGCAATTTTTGATAGATGGTTTATAGCATCAATAACATCATTAAATGTGCTGGTCCATCCTCCTCGATCTTCCCCCACTCTCCGATACTCGATATTCCAAGTTGCATAACCTCTTTGGGTTAAATCATCAGCAATTGGATTATTCTCCTCTAAGTTGTATCGTGCTTGCCAAAAACCTCCATGAATTAAAACTATTACTGGACAAGAGTATGAATTCTCAGGCATTCGTAATACACCAAATTGAGATTCATGTTCTCCGTAATAGATCTTACTTTTATTCGTCATTTATAACTCCCCTTGTAACTTTTTGATAACTGTGTATTTCGATAACAATAGCCACACTTCCTTTATAGAAGAGTGGCTAGTGACGATTCCCTTATGTAACTAAACTGCCTAGTAAAAAGACTCCACTCCCAAAACTTGCAACCTGGTAAAATCATTTATCAAATTAAAGTTTAAATAGCCGTTTGAATCATCTAATGTTCCACCATTATCTACAATAAAGTGAACCTTTATTCTCAGAATCTGGTTTAATTAGACTGCAACCACTATTCTATACCCTATTGGATACCATCCAGGAGGATAATCTATATATTTGGGAATAACTCCGTAATATTATTAGTAGAGACGCAAAGAAAGACAGTTACTGATACCACTCAAATTACTGAAAAACAGCCTTATCGCTAATGGACAAGGCTGTTACTCTCATACCAATTCAATTTTCGCCATATCCTCACAATGTGCAGAATGTGGCAACACAAGAGTGCTGGTGGGTCTATTACATTCTTGAGACCTTATTCATTCAGAAAACAGACTTTATCAAAACAAAAGTTGCCGCTGCAAAGGAACTTGAACCTGAATAAAATAAGTACACATGAGTTGATATGATTCATTTTTCCTCTAACTTTTTGAGAGTTACAACATTTCACTGTCCCCGTCCCATCCACATTCTTTTCCAAAGTTATCAAGCAATGCACGCACTTCATCTGTTGATTTCGTGTTCATCAATTGATTTCTTAATTCACCAGCTCCACGGAATCCTTTGACATAAATTTTGAAAAAGCGATGAAGCCCTGTGATTGAACGTGGCAATACTTCCGCATATTGATCTTGAAGATCAAGTTGCAGTCTTAATAGATCAAGGTATTCTTTACTGCTATGCTCTTTTGGCTCTTTTTCAAAAGCAAAAGGATTTTTAAAAATACCTCGTCCGATCATAACGCCATCAATACCATATTGTTCAGCAAGCTGCAGCCCAGTTTGACGGTCAGGAATGTCTCCATTGATTGTTAGTAGCGTATTTGGTGCGATACGGTCACGTAATTTTTTGATTTCCGGAATTAGCTCCCAATGCGCATCTACTTGGCTCATTTCCTTTCTTGTACGTAAATGAATAGAAAGGTTCGCAATATCCTGTTTTAAAATATGCGTTAGCCACTCCTCCCACTCATTTACATCCTTATAGCCAAGTCGTGTTTTCACGCTGACAGGCAGTCCGCCCGCTTTTGCTGCTTGAATAAGTTCTGACGCAACGTCTGGACGCAGAATAAGGCCACTACCCTTCCCTCTCGATGCCACATTCGGTACAGGGCAGCCCATATTAATATCGATGCCTTTAAATCCCAGCTCCGCCATGCCAATACTCATTTGACGGAAATGTTCGGGATTATCCCCCCAAATATGTGCCACCATTGGCTGTTCATCTTCTGTAAAAATCAAACGGCCGCGCACACTTTTCATACCCTCTGGATGACAATAGCTATCCGAGTTTGTAAACTCTGTGAAAAATACATCAGGGCGACCAGCTTCACTTACTACGTGACGAAAAACAACATCTGTTACATCTTCCATTGGTGCAAGTACAAAAAATGGTCGTGGTAAATCATGCCAAAAATTATCTATCATTTCAAACTCAAATCCTCTCACTATGGATACAACTTTAAACTCTCGGCCAAAAAATATAAAGCCAAATGTTCCACTTCTTTTACACTTATATATCATGCTTATTAACTTATTATCAAACACAAGTACATTTGGACATTTATGATATGTGAAAAACAATTGTGAAAATCGGCAATATTTATTTTAACGAAAATCGGTCCTGAATGGTATTTTTTAAACAAAAAAGCAGATGGTATAGATTTTATCTATATCAACTGCTCTACTGTTATACCAACTCCAACCACGCAACTGCTTCACAATGTGTGGAGCGTAATTGACAACACAAAAGGGATGTTGGTTGGTTTATCAAAATTCTTTGAATTTTTTTAAACAAGTACTTGTTTAATAATAGCACCCTATAGTTTAAGTACATCATTTTACAATATCGATTTTTTCGAAGTTTCATTGAACAGGAATCCATATTTCCATCCCACATTCTTCACTTTCTCCTTTTCCAATCATATTAACTTACCAGCTGCTTCAATAAGTTTAATTCATATTTTCGGCAATATTTTTTAGTGCCTTTGCACGCGAAACAATAAAAACTCTCATATACTTCTCCAAAAACAACTTATCGGCTATAACGCCAATTGGACCGAATGGAGACTTATATTGGAATTTGTCTATCATTATGGTTCCATCTGCTTCTTCGATAAACTGATGTGTGTGAACAAAGGAATGGAAGGCTCCTTTCACCATCACATCTACAAACTTATTGGGTTTTTCCATTAATGTCACTTTGGCTGTCAGCCTTTGTTTAATACCAAAATGAATGGCTTCCCAAGTAACAGTATCTCCCTCCTCTAATAACCCTTCTGTCCCTCCAACAACGGCTCTTTCCTTTGTATTAGAGGTCGTTTGAGTATGAATATCTACATTCCTCGCAAGGTCAAAACATACTTCAATAGGTGCATTAATAAATTGTTGATGCTCAATAACAGGCATTTTATATTCTCCTTTTATAAGCACTTTCTAACACCATAATTATAATTCATCGAAGTCAATATTAACTACATCTTCTTAAGCTAACCTGCCCCTTTAGTTTAAAAAGAAAAAAGCTGCCCGATTAGCAGCTGATCTTGAACATAAGCACCCGTTACTTTAGTACATTTCTTAACAAACTAATCCTTTTTTCACACTTTATTTACTACAGGAATGCTGCCCCGTTAGCTTAAAAAGTCTTTTTCGTTGAGACTTTTTCGTTGAGACTTTTTCGTATAATCCAGTCAATAATTCCTCTTGGAATCCAATTTAATGGGAGGGAATTTATTTGTTATTATCTAACGCGTGGAAAACATATGAAGCTGATAAACGTATTGAGGGCTTTTCGCCATATACCTTAAAAGCATATGGAGTTCAGGCAAAGCTTCTTATTAGTTATTTCGAAGATGCAAAAATTACAACTCTAACTACAGGAAAATTAAAGGATACCTCTCCAATTCAGGTAATTTAAAACCAGCAAGTATGGCACACAGAATACGGTTTTTGAAATCATTATTCCATTGGTGCCATGAGGAAGGTCATTCCACCCATCAACCCAGCTGCTAAAATTAAGGATCCAAAGGTGGTGGGCAAGAGAATCCCAAGTTTCTAACCGAAAGGGAGATTGAGCTTTTGCGTGAGGCTTGTATTAGCCCGATGGAAAATGCCTTATTTGAATTTATGTTCCCGCCTGGCTGTAGGATCGGTGAAATTGTTTCACTTGAAAGCAATTGGATTAATTGGTCCAACCGTTCTGCAATTGTCAGGGGAAAGGGAGATAAGGAACGTGAAGTCTATTTTAATATCCGAGCCGAAATTTGGCTGAAGCGATACATAGACAGCCGCCAGGATAAGGATCCAGCTATATTTGTAACAGAGCGGCAGCCACACAGAATGAGTATTGCCCAAAAGAGGTATGTCATAAAACGAATCTCAGTTCGTGCAGGAATTAATAAGGAAATCCATCCCCACCAACTTAGACACAGTTATGCTACCCACTTATTAAATAATGGGGCCCCTGTTGAAGTTATACAAAGTCTTTTGGGACACGAGAAAAGCGTCGGATATATGCTCAATTAAGCGGAAGGCTCAGGCAGGAGTTATACCAAAGATATTTCTAACAAAGAAGCAACGCAGTTCAAGCGTTGCTTTTGTACTCTTACCCCGTTTGTTTAAGTACATAATATCACAAACTTTTATCCCCTCAGTTAGCAGAAAAAAAATGCCGCCTGTTGTCAAAGAGTTTTAAGGATTAGGAGGTTTCGGGGGAAGATAAAACTACGTAATTAGAATGTTTGACGACAGTTTTGGTAGTATCATAATGTAAACTTTGGCTCGATTCCATTGAAATGTCAACAATCACACTATTATCCCTTACAACTCCAACAACACCTTCAATTATTATTTCTTTTCTTTGAAAAGAAACCCGGTCACCTATTTTAGCTTTGTTCTTAGTCATTGTTCTTCCCCCGCTTCAATAAAAAACCTTTTTAATTACGCTAAAAGTTCATCCAAAGATAAAATTTTATGCAGCAAGAATTTATTTGAATCTAAAACTCCTATAATAATCTGATTATCTTCTGTTAAGGTAATATATCTAAAATATTCGTTATTATGAATGGTTATTTCACTTTCTAGTTTGCTCTCTAACTTCCCAAAGACATCTTCACTGTACTGAAGGTGGAGTATATCATCTAGTTTTTCCTCTGGGTAGTTGAGCCATTTAATAACATAGTCTTTTAGTGACCTTTGTTCAATCATAGATAACCTTTTCTTGAAAATTAATTGTGATACAGTTACTGTTTTCATTGTTTTCACTCCTCAAGAATACAGTCTATACTGAGAAGGTAATGACAACAACACTAATACCGTGACATTCTATTTACATTTTGTTTACTTGGTAACTTTGTAAATCGTTAGACATCCATAAAGTAAAACTACATATCTTGAATAACTGTAATTAAAAGCTTAAATAATAAATTGACCCTTTCATTAAAAAGTATATTAGAAATATCCCTGAGAGCGTTTGTTATTGTTTGTCTTTTTATTAATTGGTCTAAAAATCCTTTATCTTAGTTTTTCCATATTCCCGTAGTTCTTGACTGAGGGAAATTGCTAATATAGATAACTTATGTCATTTATTGTTTTCCAATGATATATTTTAATGACAAAATACTATCCCATTGGTAAAAAAAATAAAAAGCCGCCTGTTCGGCAGCTGATCTTGAACATAAGCACCCTTTACTTTAAGTACATTTCTTCACAAATTTGTCTTTTTTACAGTTAGTTTATTTAGGAATGCTACCCCCATAGTGAAACAAAAAAACAGCTACCTATTGGCAACTGGGTCTATAAAAGATAAGAATCCTATAGTTCACAAAGCATTAGTCAATTTCAAAACGAGTTTCTACTCTAATAACATGTTCTTAAGTTTCAGTATCATGGTTTGATTAATTTCACATGCTTCGCAAAGATAAGTTTCAACTGAACCGTATCTTCGAATAATATTATCATATACTCCATCAAGAACCTCTCGATCAGCCATTAAAATTAGCTTAATTCGCTCTGTTGAGACCTGAAAAAGAGTTATCCATTTCATTACTTTTGTTAATTTTTCCATACGAGATTCATAAAAACGATTCGTCATGAGGTACTCCTGTATAACAGTTTCATAAGGAATACCAACAAGCAATTGAATTAATGCAGATATATACCCCGTTCGGTCTTTCCCAGCTGTACAGTGAACCAGAGCTGGTAGATTACGTTCATAAGATAATGAGGTGATAATTTCCTTTATCTGAGAGGTTCGTTCAAAAGCAAGATGTTGATAGCAGGGAATCAATATTATAAATATTCCTTTCCATGATTCGGAAACTCACAATATTAATTGGAAACAACTCATGAAATTTTTTAGCAAAAGTGGAGCCTGTTTTTTGATGCATTCATTTGGTGTACGGAGATCACATATAACTTTTATGTTAAGCGTTTGTAGTATCGAAATATCTTTATCCGTAACCCTAGACAATTCATCAGAACGGAAGAGGACACCTGATTTCATGAAATTTCCGTCGCTGGTCTTCCAACCTCCTATATCTCTAAAATTAGATAATTTCTCAATTTGTTGGATTACTAATTTCCCATTTTGATTTATTTTTACCTCCATTGATAGTTCTACATTAGACTATCTAATAAGCATAAGACGCTAGACATTATGAAATTGTTAAATATCAATAATTCTTACTAATTTTCACTAATATTGTTAATGAAATATTCTGCAGCGTTAGTGTAAGTAGAAACCTTCACAATCTCTAATATTTTAACATATATATCCAATAGTCTTTAGGGACGATCCTCCACAATATGGCCCTATTCATAATAAAGGACACTTTTCCTATTAAAGAAAAGAGCCCGATTCTTGATTAACAAACATAATCGTATATCCTTTTTTGTACTCATAACGGTTTCCAGTTTAGGTCTTTGACGTCTTCTTTATCTTCAACAGCAAATGCAATATGCCGGATACCTAGGGTATTTGCAAAAGGTTGCTGAATATCTTTTTCATCTGACGGCGTATAAAATTTGATTAGCTCTATCCATGCCTGACCGTCTGGCGTCCGCAATCCTACACATGCTACTTTAACGTCTTTAACCCCAACTACCTGATCCATCCACTCTCCTTCCGATTCCTATTCCCCTTGCACCTCAAGGCCAAAATCGAGAAAAAACTCTTTAGCGGCAGAGAGATCATTTACGATTACACCCACATGATCTATTCTATGGATTTTCATATCTCATACCTCCTATGTTCCTGTTATTTTGCAATATCCTGTATTCTTGATTAGTTTTTTGTAATTCTAATTCGCTAAAAACAGAAAATATCCTTCTTCAACAAACTGGCCCTATTCATGAAGAAAGATGCTTTCCTTATTTCAGTAAAGCGTCTTTTAAATAAAAATATGTCCTCACTCATAAAATCAATTATTTTTTAAACTAACGCGCCCTTTTCTTGAATAAAAACTTATAAAATAATATAGCTATGAATTATTAATGACGATTATCTATAGAATAAATTCCCAACAGCCAGATTCCCGGCGGTCTTTTTCTTTTAGGGGGCAGCACCCGAAATACGCGAATTTTGTACGCTAAGCAAACACTCCACCAAAAAAAAGCCGATTAACAGTACGTTAAAGGAATCGACTTTTTATTTGTTTTATTCCATTAAAGCGCCCAATTCTGGAATAACTAAAATTTGACTTAATTCCAAAGTTTGTATATTTACCAATCGCGAATGGGAAAATAAAATTCATGTGCAAGGCGTGACTCCATCATCCATAAATATAACAGCTGCACCTTGCTCTTTTAAAAAAAAAAAACGGGCTATGCCCCAATCATTAGTAAATAGTATACATAAACTGAACTTAAACAGAAAATTTAGCCTTCAGCCAGCTACTTAAAGGTGCCTAAAAAGGTGCCTTTTCCTATTTTGAGCGCATTTCTTGCTACAGAAATACGCCCGATCGTTGAAGATCTTAATTACTAAATTACTATGTCTTGTTGAACTAAACCACCCTTTGGTTTAGTTTAATAACCACCTTCCATGTTCGAACTGTGCAGTATAACATTTATCCCCTAGTGGTCAGTCATATATATTCTTACCAAAAATTTCTGTATAGTGAATATTTTCCTGCATGCAAATACATAATATCCTTGTACTCTATTTCTAGTTAAAAGGAGTAACCCATGAATATTCAAAAAATGATAAGGAGTGTAGTTATGGGAATATTAAGTGGTAACCCCCAGGATGAACCAATGCATTATGGTGAGGTAATTTCGACTTGGACTCACCTATTGACTAATAATGGCCTAATTGCCGGATATCAATCTTTTTTTAACCATACTGGTGATCAAGACTTAAAGAAACTCATTGAAGAAGCGATACAAGGTTTAAAAAACGAGAACAATCAATTGCAAGAATTGTTAAAAGCAAATGGAATTGGATTACCACCTGCTCCACCAGATCGCCCTAATGCAAATCTAGAAAGTATCCCGGTAGGAGCCAGATTTACTGATCCAGAAATAAGCGCATCAATTTCAAAAGATGTAGCTGCTGGATTAGTGACATGTAGTCAAGTAATGGGTCAAAGTATTCGAGAAGATATTGCCATGATGTATGGCCAATTTCATGTGGCAAAGGCCCAATTTGGCTTAAAAATGTTAAAGCTTAACAAAGAAAAAGGTTGGTTAATCCCTCCTCCTCTTCACTACAATCAATCTAAGGATTGCTAATGTATCAAGCGCCTCTTGTTAGGCGCTTTTTTATTATGAAGCCTATTTTTTTCGTAGTATGTGTCAAATACCACATAAAAGAGGGATATTTTTTCATCTTTTTTGTTCTAATAACCTGCCCGTTGGAATAAGAAAAATCTGCCGCAATGGCAGCTCTGATCTTCAACTTTTGCACCCGATAGTTTAAGTACAAATATTCACATTCCGATCAAATTCACTAAGAATAACATACTTGTTGAATTAAAGGGTGCTTATTTTCAAGATCAGCTGTCACACCCGGTGGCTTTTTTGTTCATCTAAAGAGCAGGTTAGTGGAACAAGAGAAATGAAAATCTACCTTTTTATGTCGCAATTGACACAAACTGTGAGATAAAAGGTGGGATTCTTGAACATAAGCACCTTATAGTTAAGTAGAAATCTTCATAATCTCTTTTACTTGTCAAAGTAATAATCCCGTTAGCGAAATAATAAAAGCGATCCTCCATTACTGAAGTATCGCACCATTAGTTTAAAAAAATCTTCATAGCATCTTAGCTGATTTATCATTATTATAAGATTTCGGCATATGATTCAGTTTTAATTTCCTTTGATAATTCAAAACTGTAAAACAAAGAGAGAGTCCCCAAATCAAGAAAAGAGTATACCAAACGTAGCCCCAAATTACTGAATGTACATTGGTATCATAATAGATGAATGCCTCTGTGGATGTCACTCGGTTAACCCCAAGAAAGAACCTTAAATAAAAATAACCAAGGCCCCAAAATGTTAATCCTGCTGCTGAAACCCATCCGGGAATAACCAGCAAAAGACTTGGAATTTTTTTGCCCCAAGGTCTTACAAATGATAGGCAAAACAGTGCTGCTAAAACAGCCACTAATCCCATACCCCAAAATCCAATTGCAACGGACCAAAAATTATTAGAGGCAGAATTATATTTACCTGGAAATGCAAAATCAATACCTAATCCCCACCATAAATGTGGAGCAGCATAAAGAATTGCACACACTCCTGCTACATAACCCCAGTATGATTTTTTATTCCCAACAGTATTTTTATTATTATTCATTTGAATACCTCCACACTTAAATTTACTTTCTCTTGGAGTATACAAATGATGGTACCAATATATTCTCGATAGGTGGTAAACTAACCTGCCCCATTAGCACAATAAGATCCCTGCCTCAGCCCCGCAAACTCTTGCACCCTTTTGTTTAAGTACATTTCTTCACAAAACTTGAAACTCATTTTCATTTACTACATGAATGCTGCCCCTTTTGTTTAAGAATCAAAAAAAGCATCCTTTATTAAAGGATAAATTCTATTGTTGGTACAGATATTTCAAAATCAATTAGATTATCGTTTTCTGGCTTGACTTCGGGAAGATACATGGCTTTTTGTATATAAATCTAAAAGCGATACAAGAAGATGTTTCAATTTGTTGGGCTTCTCGGTGGAATCAAAATTTTCAACAATGCCGCAATAATATACGGCGGAACAGAAAAAGTCTTCAACGGGTTTATTTTGATTTTTATTCTCCCTAAATTTCTGTCTTCACCTTAAATTCTAGGACTTTAAGTGTTTCCTTCTCCACTAACCTGCTTCGTTTGTTCAATAAGGAGTTCAACAAAAAAGGTGGTTAATCCTTCTTGAATCAACGCACCCTTTAGTTGAATAAGGAGTGCCGGTACCCTATTTCTGACTTGCCTTCATTTAATCATTTACTAAGTCTGGGGAAAAATGAGCCCCTGCATTGCCAGCCTGTGCCAGGCCTGGCTCCGGTAGGCCGAAAGCTGAGAACAAATGATTCCTGCAGAAGCCTCACTAGCCTGCCCTTAATCTTTACGATCAATATTCAAGACTTTTGCACCGAATTTCGCTCAGCTGGTAAACAGTTGCTTTCCCAAGTATGCCTGCCACGAACCACTACCTTATTTATAATAAGTTCCCTTCCGTTCCGAACTTCAGTATCTAACTGCGACCCATTTTTTATAAATAATTACAGGTGGGTTTATAAAAAATGGCTATTATCCACTATTTACTAATAATTAATCCACATTAAACACACTGCATTCAGGAAATTCTAACATGGAATATTAGAGAATATGATATGTTTCTAGCCTCATGTGGAAACTAATATGGAAATCACAACTAAAGGAGTGTGGTAAATTGAGGAGAGTAATAATAACAGGAGCAGCCGGAAAAATTGGCAGGTGGACAGTACGGGCTTTTATGGAAGCAGGATATGAAGTAATCGCTACCGACAGGAAATTAAGGGAAGAATCTGCCTCTCCGAAATTCCTCCAGGTTGAATTAAAGGATTTTGGCCAAGTGTCCCAACTTTTAAAAGGGGCTTACGCAGTCGTACACCTTGGGAATATTCCCACCGATGTCAGGAATACATCTCAAGCATTATTCGAAAACAATATGCTTGTTAACTTTAATATCCTTGAGGCATGTAAGGACCATCAGATTCAAAAACTTGTTTGGGCATCAAGCGAAACGGTATTAGGTTATCCTTTTTTACCAGAAGAGATTAGCTACCTTCCTGTGGATGAAAAGCATCCAACACGGGTTAAGTCATCCTATGCAATGGTAAAACGGTTGACTGAAAACCTTTCACAGATGTTTTATGATCTTTCTGGTAATAAAACTCAAATCGTTGCTCTTCGATTTGCAAATATTTACGAGCCGGATGAATATGAAAAATTGCCAATCATGCACTGGAATGATGAAAAGCAGTGGGATCTTCAAAAGAAGAATGCCTGGGCATATTGTGATGTTAGGGATGCCGCTCAAGCGTGCCTGCTTGCTATCCACAAAGATAATTTAGGAAACGATATTTTCCACATTACTGCTGCGGATACAATCATGCCAAAACCAAGCCAATATCTCGTGGAAAAATATTTCCCGAACGTAAAACTGAACAAGGATATAGAAGAAAATGAAACACTCATGTCCCATGATAAAGCCAAGAGTATCCTTGGCTACGAACCAAAATATACATGGCGCAATGTACTGAACAGTGATGGAACTACCAAAGCCCTCCCTGAAGATCAACTGGCATTGTCAAAAACAAGTATCTAAACTATAAGTTGCCGGGGCTCTTCCCGGCTGCCCCCCTTCCATTACGAACTTTTAATAAAGTCTCTCCAATAAATCCAGGAACTTAATTTTCGTTTTTATTGAACCTCCCTGATATAAGCTATTTGGTATCTTATTCAACTAACCCATTTGTTTAAAAAGGAATTCAACAAAAAGAGCCGTTAATCCTTATCAGAATCAACGCACCCGTTAGCCATCCATGAAGCACAAAAATCAGTGTTTCACCACAGAGAATGAAAATGGTTTCGAACCGTCAATACTGATTCTGCGGCTGGGAAAGGAAGGTCGCTGAACTATGGTGTGTTAGAGCCCATCCGTTAGTCTGACTCCACCGACCACGGTGCACCACTGACTGTTGCTCCATTACGGGAAGCACACATGGTAGATTAATCCTATTCTGGTTGTTGCACCAGCCTCTACTTTAATGATTGCCGTAGAAAGGATGTTTTCAATGGATGTAGTCATTGAAAGAGCTTGTGGTATGGATGTCCATAAGGACAACATTACAGCCTGTATTATCACACCTGAAGGAAAGGAGGTTCAAACTTTTTCTACTAAAACTGTATTTTTATAGAAGTTGATTGACTGGGTTAAGCAACATAACTGTACACATGTAGCCATGGAAAGCACGAGCGTTTATTGGAAACCCATCGTGAATTTACTGGAAGCACAGAATGAAAGTGCAGGAAAAAGGAAATCGGCTAAAACTAAAAAAGGAAACAAGTATTTAAGGTCAGCTTTGACTGAGGCAGCTCATTCGGTAAGGGGATCCAAAAACTATCTCGGAGCACTGTATAGGCTTACAGCCTTACGAAAAGGCAAGAAACGCGCTGGTATTGTCGTCGCTCACGCTATGTTACGTATCTCTTATTATCTCTTAACTCGTAAAGAAATGTATGTAGACTTGGGCGAAGACTACTTTGATAAACAGAGACAACAATCGATTGTCAGGCATTCTCTTAGACGACTCGAAAGCTTAGGATACACAGTAACGTTGGAAGAGCCTTAAAGCATCCTAATCCAGTTCATCTAATTACCATAGATCCTAATGTGGCGCTCTCCCCTATAAAAAAACAAATGAGCTGCGTCTTCTTCAGTATTGCCTTTTGAAGTTAATTTTCCTGGTAGTTGAAAAAGTAATTATTCTTCATAATCACTTTATACTACTGGATATAAACATTGAGGCTTCTTGATTCATAAAAATACGATTTCCATGATAGAATGTCTTAATTTCAATTGATTTAAATCCAACTTCGGATAATCTTTTTTTCAGTTCTTCATGCGAAAAGCCGTTATGAACTTTAGGATGATTTATTTTATCGTTTTTGTCAAAATCAATAACAATTAGCTTGCCACCATTATTTAAAATGTTAAACAACTCTTGTAAAATCTTTTTAGTATCTGGAATATGAAGAAGGACTAATGACATTAAAATTATGTCTGCCTTAAGTTCAGGTGTTTCTTGAGTAAAATCTGAATAAAGCACTTTTGAGTTAGTAATTCCTTTATGAGAAATTTTAGCTTTCGCAACCTCCAACATTTGTTTTGATGAATCTACCAATAAAATAGAATCTACTAAATCTGACAATTCTAAACTAATTAGACCGGTACCACTCCCATAATCCAACAAAGATTTTGATTTACTATTTCGTAATTCTGGTCTTACTTGCTTAACTATAACGTTAGCTAATTCTATTCTTTCTTCCGTATCATATCTTTTTGCCATCTGCTCAAAAACGTTATTTTCCATATTACACTCCTATTTATTAATAAATAAGGTACTTAGTGGGGATTATAGCAAAATTCAAAATCTTGAGGATGGTTCTCATTTGTTTTTCCACTAACCTGCCCTGTTTATGCAAAAGGCAAATTTTCAGTTTAACTCACCTATGAACCATTTTTCTCCTTCATAGCAATAATCTTCATCGGAGATTATTGCCTTACACCCTTTCACTTCTAAAACAGGAGGTAAAATAAGTTTCCACTCTTTAATAAGATTTCTTTGCTTGTTCAAAGGTTGCCACTTTTGTTCTTTGCTATCCCTTTCAAAATATCCATCAAACCAACTTCTATCGGGTAAGACTGCGATCTGGGAATCAAATAAGTTAGGTAGACTAATTACCGTGTAAATTCTATATTCATCCTGTAACGGTGACTTTAAATTTTTCAAATGGCTAACCCTATTTATCAATGTTTGAATTATATCTCGTCTTAATTTATTCGGAGCTTTAATAGAATCGATATATGCCTGAGAAAATGGCAAATGTAAATGCCAATACCCTAATCCAACACTCACTAGGTACTGGCAATTGCTCTTTCAAATAGGGAGTTGATTAAAGTCTTTTTCCTTCTTCTAAGACCTCTAAGTTTTTTTAGATTCATTATCATATTTCCACCGATTCAAATAGTGCACCACCTTTTTTATATAGCCTTATTCAAGTTAAAGAAGAAACAGGAGCCGCCGATCCTCACATGATCTTCAACTCTAGCACCCTTTTCTTTAAGTGCATTACTTCACAAACCTTTAATTTTCTAACATAATATCGAAATCTTTCACAAAAACTGCATTTCCAGTGATTTCAACACCATAAGATTCGCCATTCTTAGAGATCTTTACTCCAACCCGACCGTCTTTTTCGATTTCATGCCCTTGCTCAACTACAAGGTTTAATGAGTCTTTAAAATTAGTATTTATGTATGTAGCAAAATAAGCGCCCATAACTCCTGAAGCAGTACCCGTTACTGCGTCCTCTATAGTACCTGAATACGGAGAAGAGAAGTGTCGAGCATGCATGTCAGCATCTAAGTCATAAGTTTCTGTGCAAAATGGATGAACAGATGATTTAGGCATTTCCTTTAATATCGAAGGGAAAACTTTATTATTTGGTTTCATTTTATTAAAAGATTCTAAGTTTTTTATTGGGATTAATAATGTCCAAGTACCTGTGCTTCCATATAGAAGTGGTAAATTATCATTGATGTCGTTTTCTTCTAATCCAATCGAATTAGCTAAATCTTTTTTTGAACCTTTGAACTCTTCAAATTTTGGTAATCCCTGGTTCATCGTTATAAATACTTCATTTTTAGTTGTTGAATTTATAGTTATAGGTAGAATCCCTGCCCTTGTTTCAATTGTTAAATCTGTTTTTTCACCTAATACCCCTTTTGTTTTTAATGCATAAATAGTTGCCATTGTGGCATGACCACACAAATTCATTTCGTGACCTGGTGTAAAAAAACGTATTCTTAGGTCTGCCACTTCAGATTTAACTGGAAAAGCAGTTTCGTTAAATCCTACTTTGAAAGCAATTTCTTGCATTTGTGTATCTGTTAATTCATCTCCGACCAATACTACTCCCGCAGGATTTCCCTTATTAGGTTCTTTACTAAACGCATCATAATGATAAACCTTTATGGACTTCACAACACATTCCCCCAATGGTGATATTGAAAGCTCTTTATAATTTTACCATTTTCTACTTCTTCCTTGTTCCACAAAACCCCACCGTTAGCAGAACAAGAATAAGCAGCCGTTGATTGACAGTCCCTTATGGAAAATTCAAGTCAAAATTCTTACACCATTAGGATCCTCTAGCTGTTTGAGTGAGAAGTCCTTTATAATAATTTCCCTGATTGTAACTGTATCACCAATTACCTGTTTAATTGTTTTAACAGGCTTTCCGAATAAAAGATCAAGGTCATTTTCTAACCCTTGTATCTTTGTTTCTAATCTTAATTCTTGTATTTTTATGTCATCAGTAATCGAATCTACTATGTCTTTGTTTGTTTGAAGTTCTATTCTAAAATCATAAGGTGTTGTAATAAAAGTTCTTCGTTCACCTTTATCAACTTTCCAATTCAATTTATCTGCATTTTCACATATAGTATCTGTTTCATGATCTGATACCAAAAAGCCAATATGGTCGAATATAACCCTTTTTCCGTATCCAAAAGTAATATTTACGGTTCCTTTCCTTGCCTCGATAATACGAAAAAGAATATTTTTCTCTCGGAAATCATCCCACTTTAAGGGAGGATCAAAATTTAGAAAATCTCCTTGGGATTTTCCGATACGTTGTGATATCCGGAAGCCATTTTTCACATAAAATTTTTCTGTTTCTTCTACATATGGGGTCCAAAAATGATAATGAAAAAGCACAAAAGTCACCTCTTTATTGAGCTCATTACCTTAGATATTCAATACAAAAAGTAATTTTACCTTATTCCACTCCACAATCTGGCCCTATTCATTAAGAAGAGCGCATTTTTCACTCCAGAAATTCGTCCGTTTGTGGAAGAAGTAAAGATGATATTTTTATTTCTTCTTGAGGAGTTCTTCCCACCCTTCTAAAGATAATTTTTCATTATTTTCTTTTAAATGTTCAGGTACTTCAACGTAACACATCAACTCTAAACTATTTCCATCAAGATCTTTAAAATACACAGATGCATTTCCTTGATAGGGTCTAACAAAAGGTTCTACTGAAGTTCTACTTCCAAAAGGAACAGCTGAAATACCTTTATTTTTTAACCATTCTAAGGAATTTTTCATATCCTCATAAGATATAGTAAAGGCTAGATGCCTTAAAGATGGGTGGTAAGGCGTTTTATACTCTTTCCCTTCCCATAATCCTACCCAGCTTTCTCCTTCAACTATCCAGAAAAAAGCGGTTTTCGAACTACGCCAAGCTAGCTTTAATTCTAAATTACGATAAAATTTAATCGATTTGTCCAAATTTTCGACTGGCAAATGAGCTTCATAAATCCCTTTAATCATTTAACTAACCTCCTTATATTTATTTTTGCATTCCTACAAAATAATTACCTCCAGGAAAAGTTTGAACCCCCCTACAACTTTAGATGTAGAATTATAAGGAGCCTAAATTCCCTATTCAACAAACCTGCCCAATTTGTTGCATAAGAGCAAAAGCCGTCTGGTTCTGTAATCTATCTCCCTGGAATGCTGGATGCTATGCATCATATCCTGTACTTTAATAAAATCAAGGCCAATTTAACTTATCCTAATCCCCTAATAAATAGTGGTAGAATTTCTTTTGAATTAAAAAGAAGGGTCATGGTCCTCCTCACTCATGGGCCTTCTCCTTTAAGCTGAATATAAGAGTATCACTCTGCAATAATAGTTTCTAACTACAGATTTAGGCTAAATAACAGCCTGTGATGGATCTACCTCCATTAATGAGCATTGTTCAACAAATTTAAAAGAAAATCCTACAAACGTTTTGGATACCTTTGGCATAAGGATCTGCCGTTATCGTGTCATGCAGTTGTTTTGCTTCTTCTGTAGCATTCTGCAATAAATATCCATGCTTTACAGCTTTAAGCATCTCTATATCATTCCCACTATCCCCAAACGCAAATGTATTCTCAACAGAGATGCTAAACTGTTTTATGACGAAGTACACTACTGCACGTTTGCCTGTATTTTGTGGAATAAAATCTACATCAAATGCATTTACCGGATCTCCAGCTAGTGGGTTACAACGGTTAATATTGAAGTTTATTCCGCTATTGCGTGCTAATTGTTTTATGATATCTAGATCATACTTAACCCTCGCACTATCTTCTATAAAATAATAATAATTCATTTTAAACGATTGTTGACCAAATTGTGTTTGTTTTTGTAACTGTATCCCATATAACTGTCTTAAATCATTAATAAAATCTTCAACCACTCTATGGCTAAATCCTGACCTTTTTATTCTTTTCCTCCACTCTTGATTTTGGTGAAATTCTCCTTTTGGATTAATCTCCCATAACTCCGTTCCTAGGTTTGATGCAATAAAATGTGGAAGGTAGTTCATCCGAGCTGCTCTCATTTTTTTATGGATATCAGCCAAACTACTGCCTGTTACCCAACCAATTCTGATATTTTTCTTATGAACAATCCTATCAAGATATTCCTCAAGCTCATATAAATCTTTTAACTGCCAACCTTGTAGCTCATGCGGATAGTATGTTTCATCAAAATCAAATATCATTAAGTAGTCAGGATTTCCGTTAGAATGGTACACTTTAAATGTCACGTTTAATACCTCCCTGTTCTATGTTATTTTTAGGTTACAGGCAGGGAACGTTCCCAGGTCAAATCTTTTTTAGAGGTAAAATAAATGGCTACTATTCTAGATATAGCTCGACTTAGTGGCGTTTCTAAGTCCACGGTATCACGCGTTATCAATAATCATCCTCATGTTTCAGAAGACAGCCGAACAAGAGTAATGGAAGCAATAGAAAAGTTGTCTTTTGTTCGAAATGCACGAGGTGTACACCTTAGAACACAGTCAACAAAGACTATTGGTGTGACTATCCCGGTCCTTGATCACCCCTATTTTAGCCCGCTTGTTGGCATGATTGCAGCAAAATGCAGAAAAGTTGGATATAAAATAGTGATTTTCCAAACGTTTTATTCTATTGATGAGGAATATGAAATTTATGAGAAGTTAACTGAAAATGAGCTGGACGCGGTAATTATCACCCATACTTTATTAGGTGAGAAGAAGATTAAACAGAGAGTTAGAGATAAGATAGTGCTTATTTGCAACGAACCACTTCAAACAAGACATTTAGATGTCTTTTCACTTGATGAAAGAGATGCAGTTTATTCGTCTACCCAATACCTGCTGAAGGAAGGACGCAACCACCTATTATTTTGTGCGGATGAAGAAAGAACGCCACTTCAGCGACAAAGATGGGAAGGGTTTAAACAAGCTCATCTTGATTTAAATAAATCCTGTACTGTTCAGCAAAAGATAAGTGGTTACTCTACGATTGAAGAAGGTATACTACTGGGAGATGAAATTTTTTCAGGTCATTGCAATCATGATGGAATTCTTGCAGGCAGTGACTTTTTAGCAGCAGGATTACTTTCGTCAGCTAAAAAACATGGTGTTTCTGTTCCAAAAGAACTTTCCATTATTGGTTTTGACAACCACCCAATTTGCCTGACAACTTTCCCTGCACTTTCTAGCATTCAAAATCAGACTGAATTGATGGTCAAGGATTTGATTACCTGTTTACTAGACAGACTTGGCGGTAAAGAATTTCCCACTGCAAGAAAAGTTTATAAAGGGGATCTGGTGATAAGGGGGACATAAGAAAGGAATTGGATATTCCCTTTTTCCGAATCTTAACTATTTTTCATATTAATCTATGTATTCAGGATTAAATCGTCTCCTTAAAATCTTTGATCTGCTTTCTTTTTCAAAAACTCTGTTCCATCTAAACATATCCTTAAACATTTTAAAAAAAGGTGTATAGTTAGCTGATTCTACGCCTATTAGTTGTCGCACGTACCTATTAATGATCCTAAATACTCGTAAAAAATACGGAGTATCCAAAAATATAATTAAGTCAGCATTTTTAAAACTTTTGCCTACCCTGTAATGATTATGAGCACCTTCGACAATCCACCTTTTCATACTAACTATTTGCTCTAAATATTTATCCCTATATTCATCAGCTCTTCTTATGTCTCCTGATTTATGCCTTTCCCATACCACATTATCCAGTTCATAATACTGTATGTTATATTTCTTCGATAATTTTCTGGCTAATGTAGTTTTGCCACTGCCTACTGAACCAATTATATGTATTTTATCGGGTAAATCCTTTTTCAATTATTTCACAACCAATATAAAAACACATAATTCCCTTTTTATTTTCAATTACATATTCTGTATGTTCTTGGGAAACCCTTCTTTAATAAACCTGCCCCGTTTGTTACAAAAGTAAGTTCTACAAATAAATCCGCACCTATCAGTTTAACAAAAAAAGCCACCTATTTGGCAGCTTGATCTTTTTCATATTAAGATGGATTTCTCATATAGAGGATATAATTACAGCTACTTATCAACTGATTTCCGTTTATGTTTCTCATTAATTATTTTTTTGTTGAGTATCCTAACTTCCCCGACCATTAGCAGCCTCATATCCTCTACGATATACTTCACTAACTCATCATCAGTAATGTCATCACCATCAATATCAAGACGAAAATCCTGTCCTTGTATTCCACCGCCATTAGTAAAATCGATTTCAAAGTCGAACATAACTCTTTTATCCATTTTAAATCCACCCCATATTAGTTTCGATTCGATATTATTTATATTCTTGTTGAATGAAACCATAACCTTCTTGAGCTAAACTGCCCCGTTTGTTTAATAAGGAATTCAACAAAAAAGGACATTAAACCTTCCTGGATCAACGCACCCCTTAGTTGAAGAACCAATTGTTATCAATGTTCCATTACAAAGATGTTTAAAAATGCAATTAGAATTATCAGGGTACCTAACCATTCGTGATAGTATGCTTTTGCTCTCTTATTATTTACATACTCTTCAATGCCATTGAAAACACCCATTAGAAAAAACATCCCTAACACTGGGCTTATTCTTTCAATAGAAGTAATATTTGAGTCATCATGAAGGTACAATGTACTTACAATAAATAAGAAAAGAATGTTAGTATCGATAACAATAAAGACTTGCTTTCTATTTTTGGAGAATAACCATAATCTATTTTTGCTTTTGATATTTAATCATTTTTCCAAATAAAGCTTACTAAGTAAGAAGTGAATAGCAAGCATTATAACTAAAGTAACTATTGTTCCAATCTTCATCTAACCTTCCCTTACCTAATTCAACAATCCTGCCCCTTTAGTGTCATATGAAAAGCAGCCTATTTTGGCCCCCACATACCACCTGTTGAATGCCCCGCAAATCCCTATTTAGGAATATTCAATGCTTTTCTTAATGTTTCCAGATCCAAAATCGTTTCTTCCATACTTAGTTCTTCTAGCTTTTGAATTTTTGATGAATTGCCAGCTTCTTTTAAGTTAACTAGGTAAACTTTAAATAAATTAACGAACATATTTGCAAAATAATTACCTCGTTCATTGAACTCACTGTACAAATGAGTAATGCATAGAGGGTCTCCATTCCCACAAACAAAGTCTTCAAATATTCCTCTTTCAGTATTTACGAGTTCTTTACTCCACATATTGACCTCCATTAAGGGATATATGAATTATTTCGTGAAATAAAATAAGATACCCTTCTTATATCCAATTGTTATTCAACTTACTTTAGTTGAAAAAAAGGCGCCTGATTCGGCAGCTGATCTTGACATAAGCGCCATATCGGTTAAGTACAATACTTCACAATCTCGGAAAAAACCTATATTTTTCTTGTTATCTGATTTGTAACTCTTTTTTAAAGGTTAAAGTTAGTTCCACCTAAACTAAAACAACCAGTTATCAAAACTGGTTGTTTTTTTAAAAATGAAATTTACTTGAATTACATAGAATAAAGCTAGAAGCAAGTTAACAATTAAATATCAAGTTTATGAGTACCGATCCATTTCACCATTGCAGGATCTCTATGTGAAAAGAATAACCTATCTTTCGTATCTAACGTAGCAATTCTATCGTTAGTCCTTGACTGGTTCTAATTTCATCATTGCTCCAAAGTATTGTGATGCCGTTGTAAAAGATATAAAAGCGCAAAGTTCACTAATCTCTTCCGCCGTTAAACGCTCCTGCAAAACTTTAAAAGCCGAGTCTGGAATATCATCTTTTTGCTTTAAATAAACTTCTGCAAACGCAACCGAAATAGAAGTCTCTTCATCAAATTTATCAGGGTCAGGTTTACCCTTGGCTTTACAATACTCGCATCCATTACCTTGGGCTAAAGTTCTCCTTACCTGCTCTTTTAATTCAGAAGATAGTAGCCCTCCTTTTTCTAATACACTTCCCAAATGAGACCATGCTTTCATTATTTCTACGTTATGTCCTAATAGTCGTTGAAATGGCGTGTCACCGTAACCTGATTCCTTAATTCTTGTCATTTCTAACCCCCCTTTGTTATATTTAATAATAAAATAAAAAATAGTTAAAGCACATTAAATCCATAATGAATAATTTGATTAAATCATTAAATAATGAACAAAAAAAGGGGAAATCCTTTAAAAATGAAAATCGATGATATTGATAGAATGATATTAGATGAATTGCATAATAATAGCCGCCTATCTATGAGTGAGCTTGGAAGGAGAATTAATTTATCTTCTCCTTCTGTAACAGAACGGGTTAGGCAAATGGAATCATTCGGTATTATTAAAAAATATACATTAGAAATTGATTATGAGAAATTAGGTCAGCCTATCCAATGTATAATAGAGGCAACCGTAAAAAACGGGGACTATAAGAATTTTAAAAACTTCATTCAAAAACTCCCAAATGTAGAATTTTGTTATCGTATAGCAGGTAATGCGTGTTATATGCTTAAAATGAACTTTGATACCTTTACAAAAGCGGAACAATTCATAGAAGAGGTAAACCCATATGCACAAACGGTAACACATTTTATTTTCTCACAAGTGCCAACAATTCCACGAACTAACGAAAGATTCCCCTTATAGTATGTGAGAAAATTTACTAAACTGCCCCGTTTGTTCAATAAGGAAGTTGAACAAGAAACCATTCCAAAACTTATAGTTATGACACTGCACAGTATCAACGTTTCTATAAGTAAAGGGTATCTTTTAGCTGTAAGTAACAGGTTGGGTATCTTTTTAATTTGAGACTGAAGGATGGAGATTTTTATACAAATGTTATGACCAATAAAGTGTATAGATTAAATGAAGACCGTGATGGTAGCTGGGATTTGAGTATGCGTAATGAAGAATGCAATCATCAAACGGCAAAGACATCGGGGCGTGATATGTTTAAATCCTTAAAAGGTTTTTATAAAAAAGAAAACAGCTGAAATAATTGGCTGTTATTTTCAAGTTGAGGTCTTTAAAAAATTTATCACCAACAAAAAGCCGCCTTTACCCGTCAAGCAGCTTCTGTGTCTCGAATATCGAATAGTACGTATTGAATAGGAACCTCTTTAATATTTTGTAAAAATGAAAGCATTATACACCGAAGTACAAAATAAGGGGGTTTTAGTCCGTCTCTTTCACTATTGCACCCGTTTGTTTAAGTACATTTTTTCACAAACTTTGCTCTGTTACTGGAATCCTGTCCTAATTTGCAATAGGATCGGGTATCACAAAAATAAGAGCCAATTAGTATATACAGGATGAAAAAAGGTGCACTAACCTTCTTGAATAGGTGCACCCTTAAAAGTAACAAAGCTATTTACTTTATGAATAGATAAAATCATTTTTTTATAATTTTTATTTCATTTATCGGATAATAAACAATTTTTGTTGTTCCAATTACCTCCTCTAACGGAATAGCTCCTATATCACGGCTATCCTTACTATGCCTTCTGTTATCGCCCAAAACGAAAAGATGACCTTTAGGAACGGTATCACTACCTACTGCTGTTTCCTTTAATGTAAAGGAATCTGTTAGGGAACCTTGACTGATTCTTTCCTTATAAATTTTTAAATAAGGTTCATCATATGCTTTGCCATTTACATACAAAACATCATTTTTATACTCTACCCTGTCGCCTGGAAGTCCAATTACACGTTTGATGTAATCCTCGCCGTCTGGGGCGTGAAACACAACAATATCAAATCTTTTCGGTTCCCCGATTTTGGTTACAACCATACGGTCCTTGTTCTGGAGAGTGGGGTTCATTGATTCACCGTCAACAACAATGGGGGTAAAGAAAAAAGAGCGAATAATAAACACTAAAACAACTGCAACCATAATGGATTTAACCCATTCAAACGTTTCACTTTTCTTCTTAGTCATTACTTGTCCTCCCTTAATATTCGTCCAAGTTTATATCCTTATTTTACCACAAGTGTTAAGATATTTATTATTCTTCTTCCACAAACCTGCCACGTTACTTTAAGTACATTTCTTCACAATCGCTTCCTAATTTTAGCATATTTCGCGCACTACGTTATTCAACAATCTGGCCCGATTCATTAAGAAGAGCGCATTTCTTGCTCCAGAAATGCGCCCGATTCTTGAAAACCAGGTACCTACTATTAGCTGTTTGCTGAAGATCGTTAATAAAGGAAAGCACCCGTTAGAGTTTAAGTGTCTAATTCGCAATGTTACATTTCTATTGTAAAATGACAACATTGTTATTTAATTTTATACCTTAAACATGTATAACCCCGACCTAAAATTAGGACAGGGTTAACAAAAAGTTGTTTAATTTTTGAAATAACACTTCACAGGTCTTAAACTTGCCAATCGTGTCGATTAGAAACTAGGTTCTTTCGTCATAACGTTACTTCTGCTCTATCATCTGAATAAGGTTTCCGCATGTATCGTCGAAGACAGCTATTGTGACTTTGCCCATTTCTGCTGGCTCCATAGTAAACTTTACGCCTTTTTCTACTAATCGTTTGTACTCTTTGCGAATATCTGCAACCCCAAACATTGTTACTGGAATGCCATCAGCAAATAGCTTCTGCTGATACTCTTTGGCAGCAGGGTGGTCATTAGGTTCGAGTAAAAGCTCGGTACCGTCTTGTTCATCAGAAGAAACAAGCGTTATCCACCTATATGCTCCGCTGGGAACGTCATGCTTTTTTACAAAGCCCAGCGTTTTTGTATAAAACTCTAATGCTTTGTCTTGATCTTGAACGAATATACTAGTAATAATGATTTTCATCATGTTTTGGCCTCCTTTGATATTTGCGATGTATGGTTCTCTTCTAACAATCTGGCTGCAAATAGAAAAACTCATACATTCATCATTAGTTATAAAATTAATCTACCCATCCTTTCAGCAAACTTTTAAGTGGTTCTTTGTTAAACATAAGTACTCGATATTTTCCCTTTCGTTTTGATATTACGAGCCCTGCATCTTCCAATGTATTAAGATGTTTAGCGATTGCCTGTCGCGAAATGGAAAGGTTGTGTTTCATAACGAGACGTGCAGTAAGTTCATACAACGTCAGCTCGTTGCGTTCGGAAAGTTCATCTAATATAAGCCGCCGAGTCGAGTCGCCAAGTGCTTTGAATATAGCGTCTTTGTCCCAATTCATATGTCGATTATATGCAACTCTAAGGTTGCATGTCAAGCATAAGCAACTGTCTGGTTGCGTGACAAAGGAACCGTATCATGCAACCTTAACAAGTTAAAGTCACATAATAGTAGAGTTCCCCCTGATCTTTATCAATTGTAACCGTTTATCAAATTTTTCTTCAAACTACATTTGCCCGATTGCCAATTATAATGATTTCAAAATTCGTAATTCATCTCAATCCTTTTATTCCATTAAGCTCTGTTAAATTAGCCTGTTGATTTCCGCTGCATGCACTCCCTTTCCGCGGGCGGTCCGACGCTCCTCGTCGCTTTGCTCCTGCTGGGTCTCCCATTGATCCGCACTCCCGCAGGATGTTGAATAAGCATCCTCGAATAAACACCGCACGAAGAAAATGCGAATGCATTTTCGAGGAGTTTGTACCTTCTGCTCCAATCAACAGGGTGCTAAAAAACAACAATAAGCTTTAACAGAGCCTTTCATTAAAAAAGACACTTTTCGTGCTGTTCTTGAAAAGTGCCCGTTTGCTGATGATTATAATTTAGAAGGTATCCCTTTTTTAGATATAATTTTCCTAGGCTTGATGGACATTGGGGTAATAACCCCATCACGATGTCTCCTTTTTCTCTTTTTGGAACCAGGCACCTAGCAACTCTTGCTCTTTTTCACGCGATATCCCTGCTTTTCGTACTGAATCTTGTCTCGCTTTCTCCCATTGATATACATCATGAATTGTTTCTTCAAGCGGAGTGAAGGAAAGCCCGGCGTCTAAGGCCTTTTTTACGCTGATGGACATTTTCCACGGTTTAGTTTCTCCTTCTAACGGGAAATGTTCAGGGATCCATAACGGCATTTCCGTCCATGGCTGTATTTGATGATCTAATACAAATTGTTCATCTGCCCAAACAAATTTGGCATTGCTATTAGTAACTGCTTTACACTTTCTCAAAAGCTCTTCCATCGTCAATTCATAATCAGGACCTGTAATATTGAACGTACCAGCTTCTCTTTTTTCCGCCATATCGAACACCCATGTTGCTATATCCTTCACGTCGATCAGTTGAATTGGACGGTTTGCACGTCCCGGCACCACTATGTTTCCTCCTTCCGCGATACGTTGAACCCAGTACGGGAGCCGATCCGTATAGTCAAACGGGCCAACAAGCAGACCTGCCCTGATATGCAGCACTCGTCCTGGCCAATATTTCTCTGCTTCTGCTTCGCATAGCACTTTCAACACGCCGTAATACTCATAAGGAGAAATCCTCCCTTCCTCAACGTCTTTCAATATGTCTTTCAATTTATCCTGCGGCATAGACTGTAAATGATAGTCTTCCGCGATATTGAGTGGAATCCAATCTTTATAAACAGAGATGCTTGAAATGTACGAATAATGTTCGATACTATCTCCGAGCACTGCTGCGATTTTGTTAATTTGGTGGGGAGCGAATCCACATGTGTCTATTACGGCATCCCATTTCCTGTTTTTGAGCTGCGATACATCACCGTCTCTATCACCGATGAGCTGTTCCACTTCGGAAAACGCTTCTTTATTGTTCCCCCGATTAAATAACGTGAGGTCATGCCCTCTTTTCAATCCTTCTTCTGCCAACGCTTTACCTAAAAAACGAGTACCTCCCAATATTAGAACCTTCATACATTTCCCCCGCTCCCTTTAATAGCCTGCAATAAATACATTCATTTTATATAACGTTTTTCCTTCTTAAAAAGATACGGAGTTTATGAAAAACAGATGTGGATTTTGCGAAAACCTTGTATTTATAAGCTATTTATTTCTAAGTATTATTGGCCCCATACAAGAAAAAGAGGCGTTCCTATAAACGCGCCCGATTGTTGAATAACTCTAAAAGTTTTTTGACTTGTTTCCTTTTGTTCTTTTGAACAGAAGAAGAAGTATGTTTTCACATTTTTCATAAATTTTTATGATGGTTTGAGTAACACTTAGTTTAGGAAATGTTAAATATATAAAAGTTGCTGCAGCTAGGCTTATTAATACTCCTGCAAAAACATCAAAAGGATAATGAACCCCAACCCATATACGGGAGACTCCCACGAGAACAGCTAACAATACCCATAAAATAGACCAGCCTCTCTTAAAGAGCCAGAATGAAATACAATATGAGAAGAATAAAATGGTATGGTCACTTGGAAAAGAATTGTCTTTTTTCTTATGTATCAGTTTATTAACGTCTGTCAATTCAACAAAAGGCTGATAATTCGAGTGAAATACCCCTGAAACCTTTCCTATCGTAAAGGCACAAATGAAAGCGATCGATGCAGAAAGAATCATAATTCTATTGTCCGTATTTCTTGTAAACCAAATAATAAGAACACTTAGTGCAAGTAAAAAAACCATATATTCAGCAATAAAACTAAATGCGGGATTCAAAAAGGGATGTTCTTTTCCTAAGTCATTAACCAGCCTAAACAATGATATGTTAACTACTGAAATATCCAAACCCAACACCATCCAATCTCTTTTTAGAACATAGTAAAAGAGAATTAGATGATCTGCCATCGAATTAAATAACATTATTTAGATTTATGTGATATTTTTGTAGGATTGGTGTCACATCAATTATGTAAAAGGGGCCGCAATTAAAAAGCTGGTGGAGTCACCGAAAAAAGTATGGCGGCATTTTCATTAAAATTATTTTCCCATTTATGCTTTATTTGTGCTGGTATTTTTACACTATCACCGGGTTCCAATATGTATTCTTTATCATCTAAAAACACTTTAATTTTCCCTTCTAATACAAAAGCAACTTCTTCTCCTTTATGCTCCAACTGTTTCTCAGATGAAACTGTGTTCGGTGGAAAATTCATAATGGCTGTTGCCAGGTTTCCGGTAAAATCAGGAGAAACTAGCTCATAAGATAAATTTTCGATAATCATTTTCTTTCGGTGACTAGATCTAACAACTAAATCAACCGTGTTTATTTCTTCAATAAGAAAACTAAATGTAGGAACGTCTAGGGATTTCGCTAACATTTTAAGAGTTTGAATAGAAGGGTTTGCTAATCCGCGTTCGATTTGACTCAACATTGAAGGCGTTATTTCAGCTAACCTTGCTAATTCTCTAATGCTTATGCCTTTAGCTTTTCTATATTTTTCAACCTTTTTACCAATATCTATTTTCTCCATTTCTATTCACACCTCGACAATAAACTTTTAATAATATTTAACATTATCGAATTAATTTAAATTTAACTTAACAACAAAAATGATTTGTGTTAATTTTAATTTAACATTTCTTAATGAAATTTTTATTTTACTTCAATTTGATTGCTGGAATCAAGTCAATTAGGAGGATTAACTAAATGAAAAAGATTGAAAGCAGAGACCTTCGAACGTGGGTAGACCGCTATCCTTTATTAAATAAACTCATTTCGACCGAGGAAGTATTGTGGTTAAATCCTAATATCAAAACATTCAAATCAGGAATTAAAAAATCCCCTCTTACTAAAGATGATGTAATGGATGCAGAGGAAAGGCTGAAACGTTTTGCTCCGTATATTTCCAAGGTTTTCCCAGAAACAAAAATGATGAATGGATTAATAGAATCTCCTTTAGTAAGAATTCCCTCAATGAAACAATCCTTAGAACAGGATAATCAACAAACTATATTAGGTGAATTATTGCTTAAGTGCGATAGTCAGCTCCCTATATCAGGGTCTATAAAAGCAAGAGGCGGTATATATGAAATTCTCAAACATGCAGAAGAATTAGCTATTCAACATCAATTGTTGACGATTCAAGATGACTATTCAATTTTAGATAGTGATAGGTTTCGAACTTTCTTCTCACAATATTCAATTGCAGTAGGCTCGACTGGAAATTTAGGGCTTAGTATAGGCATCATGAGTTCAAAGTTAGGTTTTAATGTGACTGTACATATGTCAGCTGATGCAAAACAATGGAAAAAAGACTTGCTTCGAAGCAAAAATGTTAATGTAATTGAATATGAAGCGGATTATAGTATAGCTGTAGAGAAAGGTAGACTTCAAGCAGACGGGGATCCTGCATGTCATTTTGTGGATGATGAGAATTCATACGACTTATTTTTAGGATACGCTGTTGCAGCGTCTCGATTGAAAAAGCAATTAGAAGGGTTAGATATAATAATTGATGAAAATCATCCTTTGTTTGTTTACCTTCCTTGTGGAGTAGGCGGTGGTCCTGGCGGTATAGCTTTTGGCTTAAAGTTATTGTATCAGGATCATGTTCACTGCTTCTTTGCCGAACCTACCCACTCTCCATGCATGTTACTTGGTTTAATGACTGGACTTCATGATAAAATTTCTGTACAGGATATTGGTATTGATAATATAACAGACGCTGATGGACTTGCTGTAGGAAGACCATCTGGTTTTGTAGGCAAAACTCTAGAACCGTTCCTAAGTGGAAGTTATACGGTTAGTGATGAACAGTTATATAAATTATTAAAGGATCTAGTTGATACAGAGGGGATTCATTTAGAACCTTCAGCACTGGCAGGCATGATAGGGCCAATTAAATTATGCAAAGAAGGAACCAACTATTTACTGAAGCATAATTTAACGGAAAAAATGAGTAAGGGTACACACATTATTTGGGGGACTGGCGGGAACATGGTTCCTGAAGAAATGATGGAGCAATATTATCAAAAAGGATTAAAATTAACGTCAGAGAATCAAAAGTAATTCAACACGGGGTTAGTTGACCCCCGTGTTTTTCTTCTTTAAACTTACCTGACTCCTAAGCTTAAATACAATCCTCCACATACTCTCCATACTAATGTTAATGAAAATATCCACTTTTTTCTTAGATTCTTATTTTATTCTATTAAATGGCCCTAAAATGGAAAATAAGTGCTTATCCTTGTTACAGGATAGCGCCGGTTTGTGGAAATTTAAAGGATTAAAACAAACTTCTATAAAGGTTATCTGTTGTTCAACCAAGGAAGAAGTTCTTCATGTTTATAAGTATTTTCAGTTTCTGAAATAATTTCAGAAAGAAGAATATCAATAGAATCCGTTAATAAGTTTAGCGTTTGCAGGACAGACCCATTTTCAAATCGATCCAATGACAATGACACAGGTAGCTCATCCTCGTCTAAAATAAGGTAGTCTCCATTAGGAAGAACCATAACATCAATAATCAAATCCTCAAAGGATACTAACTTATCGGTCATATATGTGTTTTTTACAATATTAAAATAGGAACCTAAATACTCCCCTTTTTGATCTCTCCAGATGTATAAATTATATGGACGATCTTTCCAGTAATATGCAATTGTATAACTACCTTTCGGAATCGTTAATTTTGTTTGGTTTGCTATCATCGTAAAGGATTCTTGAATGATATGGAAAAGCACTGCACTTTGATTTTGTGCTTTTAATAGCATGCAGTTATATTCAACAACTACAGAGTCGTACCGTATTTTTCTCTCTATTATTTTATCGCCACGTTGAAGAGGGAGTATGCTTAAATTCACCACAGCTTTAGTTTCTCCTTCCTATCTAATGTTCCTTCCCAAAACAATTTTGTTTATTAAGAGTAACATAGAATTTTTCCTTTACCGTTATTAATCGATTATACAGGTTTTATAAATCAAAATTTCATTCAATTACATGGGCAATTTGTGCAAAAAGAAAAAAATAAAAAAGCTCACCAATCGGTAAGCTTTTTTGCTTAATGCTTTTCTATCCCGCTTAATTATAAACAGACTCCGGAAGATTATGAACGTATTTATGGACATGTTCAAAATTTCCTGGAAACAAAACCTAAAGTATACCTTGAATAAAATTTTTAGAGAAATTGGTGTCTATTATTCTTGAGTTTCTTCGTCACTTTTGTATTCTAAAATATCTCCAGGCTGACAGTCTAAAGCCTTACAAATTGCCTCTAGAGTTGTAAGCCTAATTGCTTTTGCCTTTCCATTTTTCAATATAGAAAGGTTAGCCATTGTTATTCCAACTCTCTCCGAAAGTTCAGTTACGCTCATTTTCCTTTTCGCCAGCATCACATCAATATTGATTATAATTGCCATTGTTTTCACCTCAGACCGTTAAATCATTTTCTGATTTTATATCAATTGCTTCTTGTAAAAGTTTTTGGAGAACAGCCGCAAAGACTGCGATAACCATCGAAGCAAAAGGTACAACCAATCCGACGAAGATGACACCTGGGGCGTCGTCTATCTCCGCAAAGAGATAGAAAAGCGGCAAGACTAGCACATGCAGACTACTGATTGTGATTGCACAGTATTTGATTTTCTTTAAAGCTTTTACAGATAATTCGGAGAAAGCTTTATTCTTGTCAATATAGCGTAAAAGTTTGAAAGCCTGATACAAAGCAAAGTAAAAAGGGATAGCCGATGCATAAAAAACGATGGAAACGAGATATTTTATATAAGGAAACTCTGGAAGCAACTTTGCTGCAATATTCCCTAACTCAGGTACCAAAAAGATGCACAAAGCAAGAATTGGGACCCCCAAAAGAATAACAGCTATTTTTAAAAACAACGTTGTTACTTTTTTCATAAAAAGCACCTCACTTAAAATTGTTAGTAATTTGATTTTAATACATAATTTATCGAGATTCAATAAAAATTTTCTTGTTTTTAATACATTATTATCGTTTCGTCAGATTCCTTCTATTTTTTTAAAACAAAGGCTCTATTAAATTAGCCTGTTGATTTCAGCACGAGGCACTCCCTTTCCACGGACGGTCCGACGCTCCTCGTCGCTTTGCTCCTTCTGGTCTCCCTTTGATCCACACTCCTGCAGGACGTTCAATAAGCATCCTCGAATAAACACCGTACGAAGAAACTGCGAATGCATTTTCGAGGAGCTCGTGCCTTCGCTTTAACAGAGCCAAAATAAAAAAGCATTCCTCATTGCAAGAAATGCTCTATACTTTTAAATTATACAATTTATAACTTGTTCAACTAACATGCCCCTTTAACTTAACAAGAAACCGATACAGCTAATTATTTTTTCGTACCGAACTTTTTATTTCATTTTTTAAAATAATATTTTGGATAGATAAACAACAGTAGTAACAGTAATCATGCTGCATAAAGTTGTTAATAAAACAACTTGTGCAGCATATTCCGGATGATTTCCATATTCCAAGGCAATAAGTGAACTATTTCTTGAAGCAGGGAACGAGCTTGCAATAAACAACGCCTGTGCAACTGTACCTTCTAAACTTAATATTAAAATTGCGACAAACGCAATACAAGGTGCCAATATGAGCCTGCAAAGAAGACTTAGTACCAATGGAGTTGATAACCTATGGATTTTTATAAACGCACTCTGCGCCCCAAGTGTAATGAGAGCTATCGCCAAAAAAGCATTTGATGTATTTTCTATCGGTGTCCATATAAATTCTGGTATTTTAATAGATGTTGCTTGGAGAAAAATCCCTAACAAAAAGGCATAAAACACAGGGTTTCTTAAGAATATTTTCATTGCCTGGAATCCTTTACTATCAACAGATAAAGAATTATATAATCCATAGGTATAGGTAAGAAGATTTTGAAAAATCATAACAACTACTTGAATAGATAAACCTAACGGATTATGCTGAAAAACAAGTTGACTCACAGGTAACCCAAAATTGCCGGAGTTTATAAGTACAACGCTATTTTTGAAGGTAGCAGATAACCTGTTTTCAAATTTAAACACCTTAGAAATACCTGTACTTACGCCAATCAAAAATAGATTTTGTATAGCAAGGAAACTAATAATATATACGAAGATGTTTCCTCCTAATGTACTCCCATATGTACTAGTAAAGCCTACTGCAGGCATTAATAAATAATTATTTAATTTAGACAACGTCCTCATATCAAAGGTGAATTTCCGGTGGAGAATTGCACCGACTCCTATAAGTGAAAAAACCGGAAAAAACACTTTAATTAAAATAAGAAGTAAAATCTCCATAAAGTACTCCTCCATTTAAATGCATGCAACATTCCTCAATTATTTATTTTGTTTTATCAATAAAATGGTTCAAATATCTGGATAAACACACTATAGTCATTCTTGTAATATACCGTAAAAGCGACGTCATACTTACTGGTAGTCTCATCATGTATTTCTTTGATTCCGTTAATCGGTAACCCAAAATATTTTCCCGTTATTGGTTCGCTTATCATAATTCGTTCAGGGTGAATGTGAATGATAGCACTTTTAACGTAACTCATAAAATTAAAACCACCCATATATGCCATATCATCTATCAATATTGCATCAAAATTTTTTCCTTCATGCTGTTTAACCATCGGTACCAGCATCTTCGATAGTTCGTTCATTTTCTCTCCCCCTCAGCAATTTAATTATAAAAAGGCTAAAAAATTTATTAAAATACAAATAAGCTATCGGGAGGCATTCAAAAAATGAATAAACAAAGAAAAAAGCATGGGTAATGAACCCATGCCTTGATTAAATATCATTAATAAAATCCATTTTTTTAATAAACTCTACAAATTCTTTAATTACTTTTAATTCCAGAGATTCCTGATGATACAGCATCCACGTTTTCCTCACAAGTGGTTGACCGCTTTCATTATTCAAATTAATACGATACAGACTTGAATGATCCTCGACAAGTACGCTGGGAAGAATTCCATACCCTAATCCATTCAACACCATTTCTTTACATGTATCTGCTTTATCAACTTCCATCCCAATTATGGGAGGTTCAGAAAATGTTCTAGTCCACCAATTATCGACTAATGCCTTTAATGCATTATCTGTATCATACTGAACTCTCGGTAATGACGGTAAATCCTTTAGTTCAATTTTTTCCTTTGAGGTGATGCAGATATTTTCTTCAAAAAGGAGATGCTTAGAACCACCCCAATGATAATCCCCTCTCACAATTCCAATATGAACTTCACGATTATAAACGAGGTCAAAAGCTTCTCGACTCCATCCAGTTGTAACTTTAAAATTCACTTTAGGAAACTGCTCACGAAACAGTTTTAAAAGACCTGGCAATTTATGTCTCGTAATATAATTAGAGACCCCTAATCGTAAAGTACCGCTTATTTCATGATCCATGTTTTGAACCGTTTCTTTAATTTGACGAAGTCGACCAAGCATTTCATCTGCACATTTAACCAAATATTCTCCTTGGGGTGTAAATTGGACTCCCTTTGCACCTCTGCTAATAATAGCTTGATCGTATTCCATTTCAATTTGTTGGATTCTCTTCGTTAACGAAGGTTGTGATATATATAAACTTTGTGCTGTTTTCGTAATGTTCTTTTTTTCATATAGAACTTTTAATATTTGCCAATCCCGTTCATCCATGATTTCCTCCATAAAAATATAAAACGATTATTTTTAACCTTTGGAAATGATAAATATAACCTCTATTTTATCTCGATAGGATTAGCTAATTCAACTATATTGCCCCTACAGGACTAATCCCCTTTACTTTAAGTGAAATTCGTTCTAATCCTCGGATATACCGAGTGTTTTTTTGTAAATAATAAGATTGTTAAAACAAGAAATGGAGGAGGATTTGTAATGCAACAGGATCGACAAGCTAAAGAGAATTTGGGTTCTATTACGAAACCGGAATTTTCCGGAACTGATGCACAAAAAGTAAAACAAGAAATTCAAAAAGATGTAAGTGAAGGGCAAGGTGCAATGACTGCCCGAGAAGCAGGAGCAATGCGAGATTAAAAAACCACTCAGCGTGGTTTTTTTTTCTGCTTTAAAATTAAACACTTTACATCTCTCATTTCGATTTCATAAAGATGCCGTAAATTTAAGGATTAGGCACGGTTTGTTTGAAAGACCCTCTCAAGTGATTTTCGTGAATATCAAAAAATTAATCTGCCCCTATTATAGTTAAATAAGAAAAAATCCACCTGTTTTGGCAGCTGGATTTTCAATTCTTCCACCAGGTACATTTCTTCACAGTCTTTTGAACATGCAGTTAGTTTTTCTCTAATACAGATCCTTTTTTTGATACGGGAGCATTTTTGCCTAATATAACAGAGAAGACAACAACCATTGCTATTACAAGAGTGAAAAATGTAATGGATTCATCTAGAAATACTGTTGCAAAGAGAATCATTAAAAATGGCTGTAAGTATTGAACCTGACTAACTCTTGCTATTCCGCCCATAGCCATTCCGCTATACCAAGCAACATATGCTAGAAATTGACTAACTACTGCGAGGTAAATAAAACTAACCCAAGCTTGTAAAGGGGCATGGATCATTTCAGTTGTAAGGTTTAGCCCAACTGGAATAATGAAAAATGGAGCACCGATCATAATTGCCCAAGCAATCACTTGCCAGCTGCCTAATTCTTTCGCTAATCCCCCACCTTCTGCGTAACTAAGTCCAAGTAAAAGCACTGCTGCTAGTAAAGCTAAATCGGGAAATTGTAATTGACCGAATCCAAGATGAAGTGCATACATAATAACAGCTAAAGAGCCGATTACACTTGAAATCCAGAATTTGAGAGAAGGGATTTCACCTGCTCTAAACATAGCAAATCCGGCTGTTGCTAATGGTAACAGGGCTAATTCCACAGCACCATGAGAAACAGGCAAGGATTCCATTGCCCAAGAAGTGAGGAGAGGAAATCCTAAAACTGCACCAAAAGCAACAATAAGTAGACTTTTGAATTGGCGAGGAGAAGGTAGTTTTTCTTTTCTAACAATCAATACCACAGCTACCAAAAAGGCTGCAACCACTGTCCTTCCTAAACCAACGACCGTAGTACCAAAATACTCTACTGCAATACTTGTAGAAGGGAGCGTTAAGCTAAAACAAATGACACCTACTAATCCCAACAATAATCCAAATTTCTCTCTGGTTTCTCTCTGCATCTTATCCTGCCCCTATCTTTTAATTTTTGAGAATATCTGTATCATTTTCTGCTTTTCAAATGCACAGTTCTGATATAATTAAATGATAATGGGGTACATACAATAAAATAAATCATTATTTTACCCATCTGTACTGGTACAATTAAAGGGGAATTAATATATGAGTTCAAAATACATCAAGATAATGGAAGAAATTAAACTTCGGCTAGCAGATAGATCGCTTATTGCAGGCAGTAAGCTCCCTTCTGTTCGTCAATTATCTGAGTATTTTTCATGCAGCAAAAATACGGTCATTAAGGCATACGTCGAACTAGAAAAAGAGCATTTAATTTATTCAGTTCCTAAAAGTGGCTACTTTGTTGTGAATGAATTTCAAAATGCTACGAATGAAAATGACGTGATTGATTTCTTGTCTGCTGGACCAGATAAAAACGTTATGCCTTATGTTGAATTTCAACATTGTATGAATAAAGCAATTGAACAATATAAAGAAGAGCTTTTTACATACTCTGATCAACAAGGGCTTTACTCATTACGAGTACAGTTAGTGAAATATTTGCAGAATCTGCAGGTGTTCACTCAACCTGAAAGAGTAGTCGTAGTTTCTGGGTCGCAGCAAGCCCTTAATTTATTAATTTCTATGCCGTTTCCAAATGGAAAAAACAATATTCTAATTGAACAGCCTACTTATTTCGGATTCATTGAGTCCATCAATCTACAGCAAGCTAATACTTTTGGAATTGAATTATCGATGGAAGGCATTGATCTTGATCGTCTGGAATACATTTTTCGAAATAATGATATAAAATTTTTCTATATTATCCCGAGATTTCACAATCCACTTGGACATTGTTACTCGAATAGCGAAAAGAAAAAAATCGTTGAGTTAGCTGAAAAATACGATGTATATATAGTGGAAGATGATTTTTTAGGAGACCTTGACCCAAATGCAAAATCAGATCCTTTATTTTCTTTTGATCCTTCCGGGAGAGTAATTTATATTAAAAGCTTTTCGAAAATTTTCCTCCCAGGATTAAGGATTGCTGCAGTCGTTCTTCCTACATTGATGATTAACAATTTTTTAAGATATAAATTTAGTTCAGATTTTAATAGTTCAGCACTTTCTCAAGGTGCACTAGAAATCTATTTAAAAAGTGGTATGTTTAATAGCCATCTCAAAAAAATAAAAGAGGTATACCGTACTAAAATGCAAATCCTTCAAGAAGCCTGTGAATTATTGCTACCAGCTAATACTTGTTTTTCAAAACCGACTTCAGGATTTTATCTAACCATCCGTTTGCCCGAGAATGTGACAGCGAAACAGGTAGTTCATATGCTAAACGAACAGCATATATTTGTTGATGATGCATCTAGAATGTTTTTGCCAGAATATAAAAAGGAAAATCTCCTTCGATTAAGCATCTCTCAAGTGAACGAGAGTCAGATTAAGCTAGGTGTAGAGCGATTGGCTCACTGTATTGCTTTAATTAGCAGCAGAAAAAATCATATTACTCCAAATAACTTTTTACTCCTTTAGTATGGGTGAGTTTATATTGAGGGTCGCATCATGTGAATTTCCAGCACTAAGAAAATATACTCAAAACGGTTATTTATGTCACTTAGAATTTGAGCAATCATCTGAGACATATTCCACTCTCCTAATCAACTTGCTTTTAAATAAAACTAAGCCTCTCAAAACGATGATTTTTGAGAGGGTTCCTCCATTAACATGCATCCGATGTATTGAAAACTTCTTGTTAGTACCTTATCGAACTAACCTGCCCTTTCGTTCAAAAAGAAAAAGCCACCAGTTGGCAGCTAATCTTTCAATCTTGTATCCGTTAGTTTATGTAAAATTCTTCGTAAACTTGCATATTAGAACCCCAAAAAGTTCTTAATACCCTTTATCAATAGGATTTAGACAGCTTTATATCTTTTATTTGCTCTATATGTCTTTGCTCGTGTAAGTACAGTAATTCAATCCATTGCTCTAAAGATAATTCACCAAATGCAGGATGGTTCGCTGCTCTTTTAGATAGGATAGACCTATCATTAATTGTACGAAGGACATTTAATAAATTTTCTCTTGATTGAGATAAAAATTTTAAAATAATCTCAACATTTAAAGGATCTTCAGATGGTTTAGCTATTTCTGGTGATTCGAATTTTTGGGATCTATCAGAAGCTAAATGAATAGGTTTATGGGAAACACTCTCGTATTCTTTACCATTTAATCCGTTTACTATAGATTTTGTAAATAAATCTTCTGACAAATATAAATGATGACAAACTTGTGCGATGCTCCACTTATCTGGGGCAGGCTTTTCATTTATTTCTTCATCATTTAATTTTTTAACCTCGCTAATTAACTGTTTACTCGATTCTAGCAATAAATCCAATGTTTTCATTGTATCTCTCCAAAGAAATTAATTTTTTGACCTCAGATTTGTGTAAGTATGTAACAATTAGTATAAATTCTCTAAAAGCTTAAGAATTGTTTGAAATTTCCTTCTCTAAATTAGTTAAAGTCTGTTCTAAGAAATTGGTAAAATATAATCTTTCTTCTTTATCTTTTGAGGTTATATAAATAGGCTCACCAAATATAAGATAAGGCTTTTTTCTTGAAAAAAGTTCTTTTAAATTGTTCGGTCCTTTATAAGCTACAGGGACAATAGGAACATTAGAACGTTGTGCGATTGTAATGGCACCTTGTTTTAAAGCTATTTGTTCATGAGTCCTCGTTCCGCTTGGAAATATTCCAACAATCTCTCCCTTTGATAAAAGGCGATTTGGAATTTTTAACACACTTGGTCCGGGATTCTCTCTATCTACGGGAAACGCATTTAATTTCTTTAACAACCAAGAAAATAACTTATTATCGAAAAGCTGTTTTTTCGCCATATAATGTATTCTTGAAGGTAACAAAGTGGTGCCAAGATAGATCACATCAACCCATCCAGTATGTGTACACGCTATAACATAAGGACCGTTACTAGGCAAAACTTGCTTATTGTAAACATCTATCCTTCCAAATATACGTAAGAAGATTTTTAATAAATACGCAATAATATAATACAAGCCGAACCCTCACTTTCCCTCTTAATAATTAAAAAGTTAAACTACTTACCTTCATTTTATCACTTGCTATTAATAGTTGGTACTAAATTTTATCTATACTTTAACTAAACTCCCCGTTAGCCCAATAACAAGAAAGGGATTGCCGCAGCAATCCCTTTCTTCTACACCTGCACTCTTTAGATTAAGAAGAATAAAATTCTTACTAATTCAGTGGTAAATATCTTTTATCAAATAATTAATCGGCTATACAATAAGCACAAATCTATTATAAGATACGTGTTCCATTTCTAATAGGTTCATCGGGCTTTAAAAGAACAACATCCCCCTCTTCCGGAACCCCACCTATTACCAATACCTCAGATTTAAACCCTGCAATACGCATTGGTGGAAAATTCACTACTCCTACCACTTGACGTCCACAAAGTTGTTCAGGACTATATCTCCGTGTAATTTGAGCAGAAGAATGTTTTATACCAATCTCTTCTCCAAAATCAATTTCCAGTTTTAAAGCAGGTTTTCTTGCTTCAGAAAAAGATGTTGAACTGATGACCGTGCCAACACGTATATCTAGTTTTAAAAAGTCTTCAATTTTTGCCATACTGATCGAACCACCTTTTTATAATTTTTGTATGTCACTCATGCTGAACCATCCTAAGTTCCTTTTGGCTACCAGAATTTTTGGATGACCATATTAATATTCCGATTCCTAGCATTAAGAGGAAAATCCCTAACCAAGAGGTTCTGTTTAAGTATTCTCCTAATATGAAAACTCCTAATAATGCTGCTGTTAATGGTTCTGCTAAAGCAAGTGTAACTGCAGTTGATGAAGAGACATGAATAAGACCTTTAGCAAAAAGGAAATATGCGATCCCAGTTGCCATTATCCCAAGGTGAAGGCTAACACTCACACCTCGAAAACTCGTTATCCAAGACATATCAAAAACAAATAAAAATGGTGATAAACAGATTGCACTAAGAGTGAAAACTACTGCAACTACTGATAAGGATGAATATTTTTCAATCAACTCTCTACTTACAAGAGTATAACTGGCGAACGATAAACCAGCCCCCAAAGCCATTAATATTCCAACAGGGTCTACATATACTGATTCTTTATTCATAAACAACATTAGACAACCTAAAATTGATAGGAATGTGGAACACCACCAAATGATATCCGGACGTTTTTTAAAATAAATCCATTCAATGAAACCAGATAAAATAGGCGCACTGCCAATTGCTACCACTGTCCCAATCGCTACCCCTGTAATGGTAACTGCAGAGAAAAATAATGGCTGATACAATGCCATACTTAAAGAAGCCATTATAGTTGTCTTGATTGGCCAATTTTTAATTTTCATTTTTCCTGCTGCGAGAGCAATACATAATAAAAATAGACCACCTGCTGCTAAGCGGGCAGCACCAATAGCAATAGGATGTGCTGTTTCCGGCGCAAGTGCCTGAGATGTTCCCGTGGTCCCCCAAAGTATTGCTGCAAGTAATATTAAAAAAGGAGACATTTTTCCCATCATTTCGCTCACCTCAATAAAAAAGATAAAAAGAATATTGAAACTTATAATAGAAAATTTCTTGAAAATTTTCTTTACCAAGTTTAATATCCCTTTTATCCATTATTAAGAATTCTATATTTTTGTGGAGAAATTCCCTCACAACTAGCAAACCACCTAGTAAACGATGAAGAATTCTCAAAACCTAATTCCTCACTGATCTTCGACATGGACCATACTGTTGAAATTAACAGATGTTTAGCCTCCTTTAAACGAAGTTCAGATATAAAAACTTTTGGGCTTTTCCCGGTTTTTTTCTTAAACCATGCTGAATAATAGACTGGATGGTAATGTTCTATTTTGGCTAAAGTTTCTAATCTAATTGACTCCTTAAAATGTTTATGAATATAGTCAATAGAAGGGGGGTTTGAGATCTGAAGTTTGTTGGTTACATATCTAGTCAAATCTACTAAGGAGGATGTGTTCTCCTGACTCTTCGCCTCTTCCAATAGCAAATAACGGATAGAATCCCATTGTTTATCCAACCGTATATACATGCTGCTTGTATCTTCGGGTAAATATTGCGTTGGAATATCCAAGATTAAAAATTCATTCCTGTCTATGGATCTGTAGTTATGATCTAACTTGGGAGGAAGGTAAAAACAGTGATCTGAGTTAAGTTTTATCGCTTGCCACTTCGTTTGTATATCTAAGGAGCCTTGTAACGGAAATAAAAATTGGCCAAACTCATGTTGGTGAGATTTAAACTCTCTAGAATAGGACCTTTTTTCACAAGTTACTTGGTTGACACTTTCCATTTTACTCCTCCCCAATCTTACTTTAAAATATATTATAATTCTAAACAAAGATGTAATAAAGATTTTGAAAAAAGGGAGCATGAATTGATTTAAATCTTGTTAGAATTTCTTTTCCGCTACCTACTTCAGCATTTTGAAATGCAGTATTTAAGTTCAATAGAATTTACTATTGTAAAGTACAATGCAATCCCTGCAAATATAGTAAAGACTGCACCAATACCTTTAAGCATTTGTTTGTTTTTCTTCTTGAATAGTAGGGTTGTTATAACCACAATTTAAAAATATGATGCAGCAATTATTATTTTAAATATTTTCGTGTTAATATCCTCAACCGCAGTTTCGAAACGCTCCAACTATTCGATATTATCCATATTCTCTGCGATAGTAGTTATGTTGTCTTGATGCTCGAACATCACCACACGTATCATAACCAACTTAAATAATATAGATATATTTATTTCAAAGACTAGCTTCTACCACTCTCCCCAGCCTTTGAATTCCCTTTGCTATTTCCTTTTCATCCTCATAACTGAACGAAAGGCGCAGAAACTCGGTTCCATCTGTTTGGTCCAGGAAAAAGTATTTACCCGGGATATAGGATACTCCCTCCGACAGCGCCTCTGTCAGCATTTTCGATGTGTCGACTCCGGGAATTTTAATCCATACGAAGTAACCGCCTTTTGGTATATACCAGGAAACCGATTTTGGAAGGTACAGTTCCAGTGCCGAGAGTAGTACGGCACATTTGGCCCGGTATGTGTCTCTCAAGGTTAGGAGCTTTTCCTCAAAATCGATGTTTGCTATGAATGTAGCCATAGTGGCTTGAGCAAATGGATGGTCCAGATCTTTTTTAAACCAGGCGGATGCATGAATGATTTCACTTGCTCCTACTATCCATCCAATGCGCATTCCTGGTGCTACAACCTTGGATAATGAACCAACATGCAGAACTCTGGACTTTTTATCCATTCCTTTCAGTGTTGATGGATTCTTATCAAATGATAATTCCCCGTATGCATCATCCTCCACAATGAAGAAATTATAGCTGTCGGCTAACTCCAATACATGCTGTCTGCGCTCTATTGTCATTGTCGTCCCTGTAGGATTATGATAGGTTGGAATGGTATATAGAAAACGTGGCTGGGCTAGCCCCTTTCGTTTCCTTTCCACTAAAACCTCTTCCAATACATCAGTTTGGAGTCCATTTTCATCTACCGGAATACTGATAATAGATTTGGTATAGTTTTGAAAAATTTCTAAAGCTTCCATATAAGTGGGAGACTCTATCGCCACAATTGTCTCCTGATCAAGGAAAATGCGGGCAATTAAGTCGATCGCCTGGCAGGCGCCGGAGGTTATCAACAGTTCTTTTCCTGAAACAGAAATACCTCGCTTTTCCAACCTTTCTTCAACCTGTTTCTTCAGCTTTGCAATACTCGGACTTCCAAGATAATGGAGCGGTAAATCCCGCTCTACATCCAATAGACTGACAACCGCTTCCTTTAGCTCCTCATCTGGAATAAGAGCAGGTGCCGGATACCCGGAATGCAGACGAATGCAATCATTCGGAAGCTTGGGAATCCACTCGCCAGGTGAATTATTCTTAAGTGCGGCTTTGATGTTTTCAGGAAAAAAAGTTGCAGCATTCACTTCTATCCATCACCTTTCCATTACATTGTGTTAGTTACTACCATTGATTGTAAACCTTCTTGTCTGATATCCTCCAACAATTCCTCTTAAAATTCAGGAAATATTAAAGGAGTCCCCAACATTGAAGATTCCCGTTCTGTATTTTTTTTAAATGTTGCTTTGTTCCATATGAAAGCCTTTATCCCATCTGACTTATCCCGCAAAACAGCCTAAAAAAATAGATGCCTGTGATTACTGCCATGTCCTATCAATACAGCAACACTCGAGTTATGCGATACTCATTCCATATATGGGCATGGTGGTTTGTTAAAGGTAAAACGATGAACGCTTATTACAAAAGGCAAAGAGCCTATCATCCCCACCTCTATATGTAAAGCAGTGCTTTTAAGTTTATACGAAGTGGTTGCTGAGTTAACTTTTTTGAATTTCGAGCATACCTAATCGGCTCTTCATTTGAAACATAAAAGACGTTACTTTTAATGTTAGTAACGTCTCTGTAACTAACAAGATTAATCATATGCAGATCAAAATGTAAGGCTTTACCTTGATAAGGTGTAAGCTAACTCTTTACCTTGCAGCTCTTGAAAAATGGAAGTAATTATAAACTTATCAAGATTGATGCTCCAAAATCAAATGCTCCAGAATCTTAGGAAGCTGTTCAAAGGCAAATGGTACATGCAGCCGCTCTGTTTTTTGATGAGCATCTCTTCCTATCGGCCCAACATTGATAACCGGTGCTTTGAATTGGGACATTTCATCAAAAGGAATGGAATACAGCTCCTGTCCTCCTGGAAGGTTTGAATTATACATTTCCATTTCAGATAAGTCTCCCTGTAATCCCGCATAGCTTAAATCTGAGATCCCGTTAAAATAGTCAACTGCATGGAGCTCCTTGTCAAACTCTTCCTTTGTAAAGCGAACGAGAGTGTGTGACAGAGACTGGATATCCTTATGTTTTGCCGTATTAATGGCCGGATAGTATGGCGGTGCATAGAACAAGACGATCATTGGCCCTAGTTCCTGGCATAGCATGGATATTTGGTCTGCAATTTGAATTGTTTGTTCACGAATGTCGCCTTGTGTGTCTCTGGCAATGGACCGTTCCAGAATGGTGATGTAATCTTCACTTGTCTTCTTAACAGCAAAGTCCCTTAATTGCTCATAGAAGAATATGCGGATATCTGGAACTTCATTAATTTCCAGGTTAAATGAACGGTACCTTTCTACAATAAAATTTTCCATTTTCTCCGCTGCGATTTCAGCTGCCCGCTTCATTTCCTCCATCACATCAGCAGGAGTTTTCTTCATTAATAATAGATTATACAAGCTGACAGAACGGTGTGGAATTTGGGTAGAATACTCTTTTTTCAAGTCTTTTTGAAGCAGGAGAGTCGGCGGCGGACTGATCTTTCCATTCACAGTTTCACAAAACATTTTATTCCATTCAATTTCCTGTGTTAGAACGGATGACATCCACCCGGCATTGATACCGGAGAACGGCTCGCCCACATGTGTTTCCCGGCCAAAGCAAAGTGCTCCGGGCATAATTTTCCCGATTGATCCCGTGTAAAAATAGTATTTCTCATCTTGAGGAACCTGGGAAAACATCGGCTCTGAATTGAGGAAAAGAGTGTAAGTTAAATCATTTTCTTTCGCAATATCCAGAAGCTTCGGAATCACTTCCCGCATTCCCCTTGAATTCACCTCTTCATCAGGAACAGTCAGCAAAAGCAGATTGATTTTCCATTCTTCACTAGAAGCCTTCTCGATGAGCGACATATGCTGAACAAGCCCGCATTTCATATCCATCGTCCCTCTTCCAAACAGCCATTCCCCTGATTCAAGATCTACCCTTACATCAGCAGGAAGACGGTCAGTACGTTCCTTCAGTGCCCTGGTTAACTCTTCTGGATAAAAGGCAAGATGCTTTAATTCACCATAATCATCGATATCTACGACATCAAAGTGGCTGATCATTACAACCGTTTTCTCAGCCTCGTCATGCCTATACAGGGCAGTCAGAACAAACCTGCCATCCGCCATCGGATGATTAATAATTTGTGAGGGATGTTTTTTAAAATAAGGAATATCCCTTAACAGCTGCTCCACCCTTAGCGGAAAATGCTTTTCCCCTTCAGATAATGTAACACTTGGGATAGATACCAGATCGCATAAAGTGGACTTTAGTTGCTCTGGTGACTGAAATGAATATTTATGTTTCATACAAAAGACTCCTTTGCCTTGTAATGATGAATAAAACGTTCTAGCCTGTTTAATCCTTCCTTGAGGATTTCCATGAAGTAAGCGTAAGAAATTCGTATATAGCCTTCCCCGTATGGTGTAAAGGCACTGCCGGGAACAACGACCACCCCTCCTTCGCGGAGGAGCCTGGTTGCAAAGATGTGCGAATCTGAGAAACCATCAGGTATCTTCGGGAAAATATAGAAGCTTCCTTGGGGCTATTCCGTCTCCATCCCCATCCTATGAAGCCTTTCATATACATAGTCCCGCCTTTTTACATAAGTCTCATTCATCAACTCGAGATCATTGCCTCCAAGTTTCAGCGCCTGGATGGCTGCATACTGGCTCGTAATAGAGGCACAAATCACATTATACAAATGCACTTTTACCATCTGCTCTTTTATTGATGCAGGTGCAAGTGTATAGCCAATCCTCCAGCCAGTCATGGAATGGGACTTGGAGAGCCCATTAATCAAAATGGTTCTTTCTCTCATACCATCTAGTGCGGCAAAAGAAACATGCCGGCTCCCGAATGTATTTTCGCTGTATATTTCATCAGAAATAACATATAAGTCCTGTGCCTTTAGCCATTCTGCTAGAGTTTCCATCTCCTCTTTTGTAGTATAACTCCGGTTGGATTGGATGGATAGTGAAATAAAACCGCTTTCGTTTTATTGGTAACGACTGCTTCAATAATTCAAGGTCCGTTTTAAATACATTTGCAGAGGTATCCACCGAGACAGGCCTCGGTCCGCACAGCACAATCAATGGAATATAGCCGGGATAGGCAGGAGCAAACACAACTACTTCATCCTCTTCCTCCAAAATGGTGCGGAAGTCGGCATCCAATGCTTCACTGGCGTCAATAGTAATGATGATTTCGTCCTCTGCCCGGTAGGAAAGGCCATACTTCTCTTCAAAGAAAGATTGCACTTCTTTTCTCAGGCTTAGCATCCCTCATTATGAGAGTAACTTGTATAATCCGCATAAAGGGACGATATAGCCGCTTCTTTAATATGTGCTGGTGTGGAAAGTCCGGCTGTCCTATAGTAAGGTTCACCGTATCCGGAAAATGGACCAGCTGATTGGAAAATTTTCTTATTCCTGGGGTTTCAAGACCCAGAACACGTGCGTTCAGTGACAGTGCCATGTTCATCAACCTTTCATCAGCATGCTATTACTGTAAAAACTCCGGCAGCCATATAGACAATGCAGGGACATAGGTAATCACTAGCAAAGAAATAATCATCGAAAATAAGAACGGCAGGATGGCCATCGAGATCTTTTCAATCTTCACACCGCTCACACTCGAAGCGACAAATAAATTAACACCGAGTGGCGGAGTGATAAAGCCGATTGCCAGGTTTGCCACCAGGATGACGCCAAAATGAATCGGATCTACACCAACTGCAGTCACAATCGGCAAAAGAATTGGTGTTAAGACAACCAAAGCAGAAATCGTATCAATAAACATCCCAACGATTAGCAGGAGCAAATTAATTACAAGCAGGATCACGAATGGGTTAGTTGATAGATTCGTAATAAAATCTGCAATGCTTGCAGGGATTTGCTCAAGAGTCATAATATAAGCGAATGATATAGACAGACCGATAATGATCATTGTTGTAGCATTAATGACGACAGCTTCCCTGAAACTGTCGTATAAATCTTTCATAGTTAATTCTTTATGAACAAACACACCGATAATAATGGCATAGACAACGGCAACTACCGCGGCTTCGGTTGGTGAGAAGATACCTCCATAAATTCCGCCGAGGATGATAACCGGTATGAGCAATGCCCATTTTGCATCATATAATGATTTTAATAGTTCTTTTGTAGAATAATTGACTCTCTTTTCAGGCTTGTAGTCACGCTTTTTAGATATGAGAAACGAGACAATCATCAAGCCCGCCCCAAGAATGATTCCCGGAAGAATCCCCGCCAGGAACATGCTACCAACAGATACTCCCCCAATAACACCATAGAGGACAAAAGGAATACTTGGCGGAATAATGACACCAATTGAACCGGAAGCAGCAGCCACTGCAGCAGAAAACCCTTCTCCATAGTTTTTTTCCCGCATGGAAGGAATCATGAAGGAACCAATCGCTGCCACAGTCGCAGGACCGGAACCAGAAATGGCAGCAAAGAACATGCATGAGACAACGGTCACTAAGGCGAGTCCGCCAATCATCCACCCAACAAGTATCGTGGCGAGGTTTAACAGCCGTTTGGAAACTCCGCCTTTCCCCATTAGTATTCCTGCAAGCATAAAGAACGGAATGGCCAATAACGGGAAGGAATCTAGTGAGGTAAAGGCTTTCTGAGTCATAATCGTCAGCGGCAAAGTGGTTGTAAAATAAATCGTCAAAAGTGCAGAAGCACCCAATGCGATGGCAATTGGAACACCGATTAATAAGAAGACGAATAGTGAAATAAACAGAATGGCAACTGTCAAACTGCTTCTCCTCCTTCACTTCTGACAGGCGTTTTCCAGATAAACCAAAGCTGCTGAAGAAGGCGAATTGACATTCCAGCACCACCCAAAGGAATAGCCAGGAATGGAATCCACATCGGCAGCTGCATCGCTGGGGTCGTTTGTCCATTCTTCAAGCTACTCAAGACGAGCTGTGTGCCCAATACAGCAAGGAATAAGGCGAGAATAAACCATACGAGAATCGATAGGGTATCAAACACTTTTCTAATAGAATCCGAGAATAAATTTCTAAACGCCTCTACGCGAATATGCGCACGGAGCCTGACCGCATAACTGGCTCCAATCCAAACCTGCCAAATATGTATATAACGGGCAAGCTCTTCTGTCCAGCTGGGCGCAGAATCAAATACATATCGTCCCACCACCTGGGCAAAAATGAGGATGACCATCGCAGCCAAAGTGAGAACCAGAAAAACTTCTTCAAGATATTTATCTAATCGTTTCATAGCATTCTCCTTGTTTTGGATGTTTAAGGAAAGCCCACCTAACTCCGTATCAAACGTAGTAAGCGGGCCTGTTATTGCCTGTTTAATTGTTTGCTTCAAGTGCCTGGTTTACCAGATCTTCACCAATTTCAGGGATATACTTGTCATATACAGATCTGGATGCTTCTCTGAAGGCATCCTTCTGTTCATCAGTCAGCTCATTAACCTGCATGCCGCCCTCTTTAAGTTTGTCCAAAAACTCTTTATCCTGCTTTTGAGCAATTTTACGCTGTTCATCCCGATATTCAAGTGAGGCCTCTGTAATTATTTCTTGCAAATCCTCCGGCAGGTTATTGTAGAAATCATTGTTCATCAATAGAATCGTAGCAGCATACACATGGCCACTCATAGTTAAATAGTCCTGCACCTCATAAAACTTGTTTGTGTAATAAAGGGAAATAGGACATTCCATAGCGTCATATGTTTTTTGCTGGAGAGCTGTATACAGCTCTCCAAAAGCAAATGGAGAAGCATTAGCCCCGAAAGATTTAAAAGTATCTGTATGGACAGGATTTTCCAGGGTACGGAACTTCATTCCCTTTAGATCCTCAGGACTTTCAATCGGTCCGTTGTTGTTTGACATATGTCTGAAACCATTTTCGGCAAACACCAGACCTTTCAGGTCATTATTCTCGAGATCCTTCAATAAGGTCTCTCCTAATTCCCCATCCAAAGCCTTATAAGCAGCTTCGTTGGAGTTAAACAGGAATGGAAGGTCAAACACCATGAATTTTTTGTTAAAAGAAGCAAGCGGGGCTACTGCAGGAATCGTCATCTCAACATTCCCAAGCTGAACGGCTTCAATCGCTTCACGGTCAGACCCGTAAAGAGACCCATTTGGGTAAAGCTGTACTTCGATTCTACCTTTTGACCGTTCCTCTACATTCTTCTTAAATGTCTCTGCGGCAATATGGCTGGATTGTTCTTCAGGAACCAGATGGGCAATACGGATCGTATATTTATCTCCGTTTTCTCCCCCGCCGGATTTACTATCTCCAGCAGTAGGCCTTCCGCAACCGCTGACGATTAAGACTGCAATAAGCATCGTGAACCATAACAACTTCTTCATTAAAATTCCCCCTCTTTTAAATAAGTTTGTATTCGCTTGCCAACCTGCTGGATGTGATATTCCATCTTTAATTTAGCTAATGAAATATCTCTATCTTTTAAAGCATTGACAATGGATTTATGCTCCTCAACAGCATCCTTCACACTAATGGGGAGAGTTTTTGATAATAATAGAAAAGCACGGTTAACCCCTTTGTTCACTTGTTTAATCATTTCTGCCAACGTTTTGTTTTTGTTCCTTTCTGCCAGCAGCAAATGAAAGGCCCAATCCAAATCATTAAATTCTTGATAATCCAGATCCTTAATGGTTCTTTCCTGCAACCCAATATTCTTTTCCAGGTCAGATATCAAAGCCTCATCAAGCGTATATTCAATCGTTTGAATATTGTACGCTTCAAGAACAGAACGAACTTCCAAATAATCGAGGGCCTCTGACGGCGAATAGGAAGCAACTGCCGCCCGCTTCCCCTTTTCCATGACAATTAAGCCATCCTGGGCAAGAAGCTGAAGGGCTTCCCTTAATGGTGTCCGGCTTATCCCTAAATCTCCTGCTACCTTTTCCTCAGGAAGCACATCACCTGGGGAAAGATCTCCGGAAATAATAGATTGTTTAATAATGTCATAGGCTTGTTCACCCAGTGAGCGTTCCTTTGCAATTTTTTTCATCTGATGCCTCCAAAATCTAACTGTATACTGTATACAGTTATAATAACCTCTGATAAAATAAATGTAAACAAATTTTTATAAAATTATAAATATTCAAAGAGTGGAGATGGATTTGCATTGTATAACGATCTTCTAAAGATTCTCGGTAAAGAAAAAGTAAGCAAAAGCGAAACTCAGCTATATCACCACAGTAAAGATGAATCCTTTCATCCTCACAGAGAACCCGATGTGGTCGTTTTCCCCTCCTGCACCAAAGATGTCCAGCTTGTCGTACAGTATGCCAATAAACATGCAATTCCACTTGTTCCGTATGGAGCAGGATCAGGACTTGAAGGCCAAGCTATTCCCATTCATAAAGGAATCAGCATAAACTTTGAGAAAATGAACCGAATTGTTTCTTTCCGGCCTGAGGATATGATGGTAACCGTTCAGCCCGGCATCACCCGTCTAAAACTGAATGAACAGCTAAACCGTCATGGTCTTTTCTTTTCGGTTGATCCGGGTGCAGATGCCACCATTGGTGGCATGGCTGCTACGAATGCGAGCGGGACAGCTGCTGTTAGATACGGAACGATGAGAGATCAAGTGTTAAAGCTTGAAATCGTTCTTCCTGACGGGAGGTTGATTCAAAGCGGAAGTCTTGCAAAGAAATCATCCTCTGGCTATCACCTAAACGGAATGTTTGTTGGGTCGGAAGGAACTCTGGGTATTTTTACTGAAATTACCCTAAAGCTTTCCGGCATTCCGGAACATATTCTTGCCGCGCGCTGTTCCTTCCCGGATATACGGGCATGCGCGCGTGCTGCAGAATCCATCCTCATGGCCGGCATTCCAGTTGCACGAATGGAGCTTGTTGATCAGGTCAGCATGCTTAAAGTGAATGAATACAGCAACACCTCTTACCCTGCTGCCCATTCACTCTTTTTCGAGTTCCACGGAAATCAAAGCGGTGTGGAGGAAGACTCCAAATTGGTTGAAATGATTGTGGCAGAAGCGGGAAGCAAGGATTGGGTTGCCGAAACCAAATCAAAGGACCGGGCTATGTTGTGGAAAGCACGACATGACTTAGCCTATGCTTTCCGCCATCAGAATCCCTTTTTGAAAGCCTGCGGAACCGATGTATGTGTTCCGATTTCAAAACTGGCTGAACTGATCGTCTTCGCAAGAGAAATCATTGACCGGGAGGGGATTGAGGGAGGCGTTCTCGGCCACATTGGGGATGGAAACTTTCATACCATTTTTCTTTATGATCCCGACAATCCTGTACAAATGAAAGCTATAGAAAAAATCGACGAACAAATCGTCAGACTTTCCCTTTCGTATGGAGGAACATGCACGGGAGAACATGGAGTGGGATTGGGAAAAATAAAATACCAGCAGGAAGAACACGGGGAAGCCTTAGAGCTTATGTATGGGATAAAGCAGCTGTTTGATCCGAAGAATATTATGAATCCTGGGAAGGTATTGCCTGTGAGGATGTTGAAGTGAGGGATTAATGATACCTGTATTTTAAACAGATATAACAAATCAGCATAGCCAAAAGCGGATGAAAAGGACGCATTTCATTAGAAATGCGTTATATTTTAGTTTTACATTAATTTGGGACTTAAGGTGGTAATGAACTCGAATTTATTCTAATTATGTAAGATTATTTTATGGTATTAAAATATTGAGACGAAATGTTAAATTTGAATTTTTACATCTGAAATATGAGTTCAATCCTATTCATTCTCCATTTGTAAACCCTCTGAAAAATTATGATAATCATTTAATTCGATAAAAATAGCCACTCTTCCTTTTATAGAAGAGTGGCTATTGACGTTTATCTTATTTAACTACCATTCCCGTTAGCACAAATAGAAAAAGCTGCCGAAACCACAGCCTGATCTTCAACTCTTTCACCCGATTGATGAAAACTTCTTATATTTTTTATTAAACCATTTAACGGATATTCAGATTCTATACCCTATAAATTAGTTATTCATCCTTAAAATTCCGGAGCATTTGGAATATCTGTCCCCTATGATGTGATTCGTGTTCAATTAGATGATAGATTACCCATTCTGGTGTTACATCGTAATATTCCAGACTTCTTGAGCGACGCCAATCATCTAAATTCATAAAACGAAAATGATAAAGCAATTCCTTTCTTACAGCCTTCAGACGATGTAAATGTTCATTTATGCTCTGTCCCTGAATATGTGTTAAAGTGTTATCCACATTGCGGTCTTGTTCAGGGAATAATGATCTGATATCGGGATTCCATTTCCCTTCAAGGACCTCTTCGTAAACCCAATCCGCCTCAATAAAAGCGATATGATATAACAATTGCCCAATGGAGTGTCCGCCATTTAACCGCTTATCCAGAACTTCCTGGCTTAATCCTGTTATTCTTTTTAAAATCGTTCTTCTGACATCTTCTAAACACCAGACCCATCTGCCAATTTCAGGTTGATATCCCGGCAGCGCTTCTACTGCTAAACGATTTTTCTTCATCTTTAGCCATCCCCCTGCTTATTAGGGATCACGCAGTTTATAGGGGTTATCATCATGCGTTACCCTTTAATCAAAAAGCACCCCATTAAGCATAAATCCATTTTTCATAACAACAACGCCTCCTTAACTGTTAGATAATTTTAATTATAACAGGAATTACGAATTGTCGTATTTTTACTTTAAGATAATGGCTGGATTGTTGTACACGAGCCACTTTTCAACTAAGTTGCCCCTTTAGTGAAATCCACATTTATACTCCCTAAAAATAAAAAAGAGCCAACTTCTCTTTATAGAAATCGGCACCTTCATTTATTCGCTATACGTTTAGCGTGACGCTTTTGGCGGTTGGCACACGTCACATTTACGCTGGTTATTATTCTTAAATTTCGTAAATGTTTTTTCAAAGTTGCTGCCACATGCACATTTAAATAGTAATTTTTGAGAAAAACCTTTATATTCCGTCGTTAGCAGCCTGCTTTCCGAATTGTTCTCAACAAATTCTTTAATTTTACCAATCGTCCATCTTTTATTCATTCTCTTACACCTCTTTATCCTTAAAATGATAATAAAAAGCAGAACGATTAATATTTGCTTCCTCTGTTATACCTGCAATTGATATTTCTTTAAAATTCCTTCGTTTTGCTATTGTAGAAAATGGGTCAATAATAGACTGTCTAGTACAGTGTATACCCGGATCTTTTTTCCTCATTCTTTCTCCTATTCCAACGAAACAAAGTTTAGCTGTGTTTGTTTTATTAATTTGTTAATAATAACATTATATACTTTTTCAACAATCGTTGGAATTATTCAGCTAACCCGCATTGTTCGTTAAACAAGGAAAGCGATCCTTCCTTATTAAAGAATCGCCCCCTTAAGTTTAAGTTATGCCTTCCTGCAATATTATTAAAAGCTATTGATAAAGAAAAAAAGCAACAATTCGAACGTTGCTTTTTCCAATTTATCTTATGCGGAATTTTGTAAGCTAAGAGAACTTCAACCAAAAAAGTAGAATTCAGCTAAGGAATGGCACTTTTATAAAGAGGATTCATAACAGTTATAAAAACTGACTAGCGTCTATCCTAGTGGAATTTTTCCCCTTAACCTGCTTTAACGTCGCTACTATAAGAAAGCTAACAATCACCAATAATAGCCATGAACTCACCTTTCCTAGATGAACGAGACTCCATGCATCGGTTTGGTTTGGATACTCCCAAGCTCCAAAGAACGTTGCGATATTTTCAGCTATCCATATAAAAAATCCGATGAGCACAAAAGAAATTGCGAGTGGCATACGGTAACGAGTTCCATCAACCTCGTATGTGACCCATGATTGCCAAAAGACGATCATTACAAGTCCAGATAACCACCAGCGAACATCAATCCAATAATGATGGGTAAAAAAATTCAAATAAATCGCAGCTGCAAGAGGTACAACTACCAAAAACGGCGGCCACTGAACCAGTTCAACCTTTAACCGCCTCCACGCCTGGCAAAGATAACTCGCTACACTTGCGTACATGAATCCGCTATACAAAGGCACTCCAAAAACTTTGAAATAGCCTTCCTCTGGATAAGACCAGGAGCCCATATGTACCTTGAAAAGTTCAAGAGCAAGTCCAATAAGGTGGAACAATGTGATAACCTTTAGTTCATCCCGCGTTTCAAGCCCGGAATGCACCATCCACCACTGCATCAGAAGACAGATGATGAGCAGCCAGTCATAACGCGGCAGGAAGGGAAGCGTCATGAATTGTGTAAAAGCCAATGAGGCAAAAATAGCGACAGGAAACAAACAGGATAGAGCCTGCTCCCAACCAAAACGAACGAGTTGTTTTAGTGCTCTCATAATTTGCGCCTCCATTTTTGAATGGTTAAATTCATGAGTAACTCCCCTTTTGTTAAATAATGAATTTATCTTGTGTGTCTTCATCACTTCGGTATTCTAAAATATCTCCGGGTTGACATTCTAAAGCCTTACATTATATAAGCAATATTTGGAAACAATTCTGCTGCAAAATTTGCTATCTCAGGCACCAAAAAAATGCACAAAGCAAGAATCGGAATTCCGATAAGAATACCAGCTATCTTTAAAAAGAGCGTTGACTCTTGTTTCATTAAAAGTACCTCACTTATTTATTGTAAATTTGATTTTAATACATATTTTATCGTTTTACAATAAATAATTACTGATTTTATTTATATTTTTATTGATATATAAATATCCCTTTGATGGTTCATTATTCACCACTGCTCTTGTTTTATGGTATTTAATAAAAACTAAACTTTATTAATACTCTTCTTTCACTAATGCTTCGTTAAATTAAGGACAATTCTTTACACCTTCTTCTAAACTTTAACGTATATATAGCCAATTTCCTTTAAAACTTTTGTTCAAGAAAATGGCCCGATTGTTGAAAGATAATCAGACTGCACTCTATAGCTATCTATCCAGTTAGTAAAATTAGAATACCGGATGCTATAACGATTCCAATAAAAAAGCTGCCAATCTGGCAGCCTGGATTAACTTTTATTAATGCTTTTAAGAGATCAAAGAATTGTGGTATTCAATCCATAATCTCTCGGGTTGTTTCCTCCCCTAAGCCTTATACTGCCTCGTCATTTCAGACAGTGAGTTAGCTAGTAAATTTAACTTGATTCCTATCTCGCTTGTATTTTCCATTTGTTTCGATTGAATAACACTGGAAGCAAGCATTTCTTCCGCACTGGCCAATGTTTCCTGGGATACTGAAGAAAATTGCTCTGCACCTTGCTCCAGATGAGGCAGCAATTGCTCCAGGTTTTCCAGCTCAGACTGCATGGATAGGAGCTTCTCGCTAACAACTGAAATCTCATTCATTAGCTCATCAAAAGAATTTTTCGACTCACTTGCTATTACTAGATTGCCCTTTATTTTCATATGGATTTGATTAAACTCTTCCGAAGCATCTACCGTGATACTCTCCATATTTTTAATTGCATGAGTAATTTCCTCTGCAGCTGTTGCTGACTGCTCAGCCAGATTCCTGATTTCACCGGCTACAACAGCAAATCCTTTTCCGGCTTCCCCCGCACGAGCAGCCTCAATGGAAGCATTTAAAGATAGCAGCTTTGTTTGCTCTGCAATCCCTTTTACCAAACCTACAAGATTATTAATCGATCGTGAAAAATCTTTTACTTGGTGAATGGTGATGGTGAGTTTTTCAAAATCTGTGCCAAATGACTGAATGGCTGTAATCAGCTTGCCCATATTGCTCTCACCGCGTTTTGCAGACATATTCATAGTGGCAGAACTGCTATTAACACTGTCCATATTTAAAAACATCTCTTCAATCTTATACTTCATTTCTTTAAAGCTAATCACGCTATTTTCTGAACTTGCAGCAGTCTGCTCTGCTCCCACTTTTACAAGATTAATGGCCGACACCAGCTGCTGGCTGCTTGTAAGGGCGCTCAAGGAGGACTCTTCCAGTTCATTACCTGTATTCTCCAGCTCTTTTGTTGTCTCAGTAATCTCGCTCAGCATTTTCCTCATTTGTCCAATCATACTATTATAACTGTTATGCAAGGAGGTAATTTCGGGAATCGTTGTATGAATTTCGGAAGAACTTTGCAGATTGCCATCCCGGACTTCCTTCATCGTATTTCTTAACTGGTTAAGAGGCTTCGTTATTTTTCCCACAAATAGGCTAACAATGATAGTAGCAGCAATAAGGCTGACAGCAATGGCTACCATTATAAAATAACCAATAGCACTAACATCGCCCATATACGACTTTGTCGGTATTAAGAGCACATAAATCCCTGCTATTTCTTCCATCTCCTGAAATGCCACAGTGTACTCTGTTCCATCCATCTGTTCATGAATGACTCCATTCTTCATTTTTGTGATTTTATTTATTATATCCTCCGAAAAAGGTTCAGCGGAATTTTTGCTCACTTTGAAAGGAGTAATCTCCTTCTCAGAGATATAAAAAAAATCGGACGTAATCCCATCTGACTGAAGCTTTTTTTGCTGTGAACGAACACTTGCTTCAAGCTGCTGCATAAAGTAATTTTCATCACTTATGTAAACAAATTTTAAATTCTCTGCGATATAGCCCATTAATTCTGCTTCTCTCTCCAGCCGATTTGCTATTGTTTCCAATGCCATTTGTTTTGTTTTCAGGTATGAACTAGATCCTAATACTGCTATGGTGATCAGCAGTAAAGAGAAAAATAAAATATATAGCCTTGTACTCAGATTTAGTTTATGACTGAATTTGCTCCTATACTTTTTTATAGCGAGAAATCCGTTTAACCTTTTTTTATGCAAAATCATAACCTCCAACTTATCATACTAATGACCTATATTCGAAATTATACAGAGCAAATGTAAATTGGATGTAAAGATTTCATAAAGAGTTAATTTTTTCTAACCTAGAAGGACTTCATCAAATTATTTAACTTGTAATAGAGAGTAAAGAGCCGGTAGAAATTTTGAAGGGGTCGCTATCTTGTATTGGTCATATGCCACAAAGCTCAAAAGTCCTTAATATAAAAAGTAATGTGAACCAGCTCACACCACTTTTTATGTCTTTTATAAAGAAAGCACACGAAAACGGAACCCTATAAGCAAAGTTGGTGAAGCCTTTTTCTTTACAAATCTGCAATGTTTTTAATCGCCTGTATTTTTTCCGGACTAATTGCGTGCTCGTAGCTTGAATGATAGCGGACTCCCGAACCGAAATGAATTTCATTCACTGGAACTTTTTCTATAAACATTTTGATGTTATTAGCTGTAAGTCCTGCTCCAGCCATAATCTTCATAGGACTGTTTGCTGTAAGTTCATTTAACCGCTTTAGTCTTTCTGTCGCATGAATAGCACTCTTCTGTCCGCCTGATGTAAGAATCCTTGAAATCTGCGGATGCTGCTTAATGATTTTCAAGGCTGCAAATTGATCTTCTGCATCGTCAATAGCTCGATGGAAGGTAATCCCCAAACCTTTTGATGCATCAATCAATCGTTTTAGATGATCTGTATGCACTTGATAGTCAGACGTAAGAACACCGAAAACAACACCTGCCGCCCCTAACTTCCTGCAAACTTTAATATCTTGAATCATGATTTCAATATCCTCTTCAGAATAGCAAAAGCCGCGGCTATGAGGGCGGATCATTACGTTCACGGGAATCGTTAATTTCCTGCACACACTCTCAATGACACCATAACTTGGCGTTAAACCGCCCTCTCCCAGTCCTGTAACCAATTCAATTCTGTCCGCCCCGGCTTCCTGGGCAATTAAAGCATCACTAAGGGTATCAGAAATTACTTCTATGATCATTTAGAATGTCACCTGCTTTTTTAATAGTAGTTTTGATCATAACCTGCTTCGGCATCCCTGCTCAAAAGGAGGCACGTAGACATATTAAATAATAACTCACGAACAGTAAAGGCTCCTGCTATGTTTCAATAGCAGGAACCTTCTTTTAATTTAGACCATTTTGCTATGCCGCCTTCAATTTCCTCTTAATTCTTGTTGCGAGAATTTCGAGGAGAATAGCAACAGCAAGGATAAAGTAGGTAATCGCACCGATTTCCCTCATATCAAGATAAAAGCTGCTTGCCATGAACATATCATATCCGATTCCCCCTGCTCCTGCGGCAGCTCCCATGGCAACAGCTACCGCAAAGTTGATCTCAAAGCGCAGGAATGTCCAGGAGATCATGTAGGTGATGGAGGATGGAATGACTGCTTGGAAAACAATTTGCCACCAGTTGGCTCCGCTTGCCTGCAGCGCTTCGATGACTCCCCTATCCAGTTCTTCAAACGACTCGGAATAGGCCTTAATCAAGTAGCCAATGGAGTGAAAGGTCATGCCGATTACAGCTGCAGTACTTCCAAGGCCGGCAGCAACCGCAAAAATTAACACCCAAAGGACCGTTGGCACCGCTCTAATAAAAGCTACCATTCCCTTTATCATCATCGAAACCCGTTTTGAAGAAAGATTCTCTGCGGCCAGCAAACCAAAAAACACAGCGATGACCGCTCCAAACAAGGTAGTCAAAAAGGCAAGTCCCAGTGTTATTAAAACTTGATAAAGGGCATGGCCAAAGGAAAAATGCTCTAAATGGGGCTCAAGAAATATGACTTTCAGATTGGCGAATGTCGCCAGAAGCGCTTCTGTCAAATCCAATTCCTTATAATCAAAGCTGTAAAAAGCATATACTGTAAGCAAACCCAGGACCATAAGCGTCAGCCCTGCTACAATGGCCGCTTTATTTACAGGTTTGATCTTAATCCTTTCCCCAAGTAAATGTTCAGCAGGTGTAGATACGTTATTGAGCTGTCCTTTCACCTCCATTACAAAATCACCCTCCTAACATAATTGGATACATACTCAATGCCTAGTATGGCAGCGATGATCACAACCACGACCAAACTCGCAATATCATAATTCAGGCTTTTATAGTACAGGTTGAACGTAAAGCCAATTCCGGAGCCGGTCAGTAACCCAATTAAGGTCGCGCTCCGGATATTCGTTTCAATCATGAAGAGGACCCAACTGATTAATTGCGGAATGCATGAAGGAATGACCGATTGAAAGATGATGGAAAAGTAACCTGCTCCCGTGGCTTTTAAGGCTTCCACTGATCCCCCGCTTACCTCGTCAATTGTTTCCGTAAAGGCCCTTGTCAAAAATCCGAACGATCCAAAGAATAAAGCAAAATACCCTGTTAATGAGCTTTGCCCAAAGGAAAAAAGCAAAATCAGCGCCCATGCTGCAACATCGATATTCCTGAATACTGCGGCAATTCCTCTTGTGATGGCGCCAAAAAAGCCATTGACCCTCGTAGTATTGGAACCTAGAATGGCAAACAAAAGGGCGAAAACAGCAGCAACCGTCGTGGCTGCAATGGAAACAAGGAGTGTTTCCTGCAGCTTTTCAAGAATTGCTGGAAGCTTCTCCAGTGATTCAGCCGTTGGATAAAAGTTTGCAAGTCCCCATTGGACAGCCTTGGGGACAGATGTGAAACCTTTTACAGCATTGTATTCCGTTATAACCATGGCAAGAAATGTAACAACTCCAAGCAGGACAAGGAAGGCGAGCGTGTTTCGCTTCTTTTTTGCAAAGATATCAGCCTGCATGGATGCCTCCAAAGTCAAAGATTAACTCATCCGCTTCAGAACCATAAATGCGCTGAATGTCTTCAGAAGTCATTAGTTCTGCCGGTCCGTTATAAACGACCTGTCCACTGTTAATCCCGATGATTCGATCCGAATACTTGACTGCCACATCTACCTGATGAAGATTTACCATTACGGTAATGCCCATGGTCGTTGAAATCTTCTTCAAGTGGTCCATTATGACCTTGGCTGAATTTGGGTCCAGTGATGCAATCGGTTCATCGCATAAGAGCATCCTCGGATTTTGGATAAGGGCGCGGGCAATGCCTACGCGCTGCTTTTGCCCACCGCTTAATTGGTCTGCACGCTTATAGATCATTTCCTTCAACCCAAGCACGTTAAGAATCCTCACTGCCTGCTGTTTTTCCTCCTGGCTGTATAGCCCAAGCACTCCAGCTATTGTTGACTTTGTTCCCAAATTGCCGTGAAGGGTATTTTCAATAACAGATAAACGATTAACCAAATTGTAATGCTGAAAGATCATGCCGATTTTCGTTCGCACCTGTTTTAATTCTTTCTTCTTCAGGTTCAAAACACTTTTATCCTGAAAGCGAATTTCACCGCCGGTTGCATCGATCATCCGATTAATGCAGCGGAGAAGTGTGGACTTCCCCGCTCCCGATGGTCCGATAATCGAAACAAACTCTCCTTCTTGGACAGAAAAATTAACATCGGATAATGCTTTTGAATCCTTGCCGAATTGCTTTGTCAGGTGATTGACTTCCAATAAAGCTGCCATACGTTAACCCCTCCTTATCCATTTATTTCGCAAGCTCACGGATTGGGTTAAACCACTCATCATCCACTTCCACCAAACGCTCATTACCAGACTTTTTGCTGAATAGACCGGAAAATTCAGAGTCCTCTGGTACAAAGATTTTTTCATTTTTTGCCACTTCATCTGAAGTCATGATTTCAAGCAGCATCTTCTGGTCTTCTTCGCTTACTGTACCTGTATTGATAACAAATGGTGCATTTAAAACAGGCGTTACAGAGATCAAGCTGAATTCTTTCCCGGCAACCGTGTTAAGCGGCTCGGCAGCATCTTCCTTCACTTTATATACAGCGCCTGGCTCGTTCATTTCACCGTCTGCCAATTCAACATAGTTGTTTACACATGTATCACAGAATGCCGCGACATCTGCTTTACCGCTTAACAAATTTACTGCAGAACCCTGGTGGGAGCCTCCAAATAGAACCTCGCTAAAGAACTTGTCCTCTCCGCCCTCAAGTAAATCCTCTGCTGTTAAACTCTTAAACTCTTCCTTTTCCGCAAAGTAATCTGTTATCCCAGTAGATGGAACCTTGAATCCTGATGTGGAACTATTGGAAACAAATGAGAATCGCTTTCCTTGAATATTGTCAATCGCAAACTTATCGCCATTCTTAAATTGATCCGTATTATCTTTCTCTACTGCGAGCCAGCTGTAATAAACAGCATCCTCCAAAGTACCTGACTCGCCGCTGGGAACAACTAATGGAAGTACCTTATCATTTTTGTTATTTGCTTCTATATATCCTTGTGCGCCCAGGAAGGCCATATCCGCGTTGCCGTTTGCAATGGCTTCGATTGCAACAATGTAATCAGTTGTTGTTTGATGCTCTACCTTTTTTCCCGTTTTCTCTTCTATCATTTTTCCAATCTCTTCACGGGCTTCAACCAGATCAGCTCCTGATTCATTCGGAAGCCATGCAATTGTCAGCGTATCGTCACTTTCCGAATTAGCTGTAAATGAACAGCCTGCAAAAACTACAGTCATAGCCATACAAAGTAACATTAATGCCAATTTCTTCATGATTTTTCCCCTCTCTTATTTGGAAAACTTTTTAATATTACCATCGACCTAACTATATCGAAGAATTATGAATCTACTGATAAGGATTCGTGATGAATCGTAAAGCATTGGTAAAAGATTAGCTTGATAATGTAAAAGCGCCATTTTGCATGTTGTATTCCCTGTCAACCAAATTGTTCATAAACGCAAGATCATGGAAGATTCCAAGCATGGTTGTGCCTTCATTCATCAATTGTTCGATCAGAATTTTAACCTTCAGCTTCGAGTCATAATCCAGGCTGGCTGTCGGCTCGTCCAGCAGCAGGAGCCTTGGTTTTTTGACCATGGCCCGTGCTATATTCAGCCTGAGCTTTTCCCCTCCTGAAAATGTCCCGGGGTAGCTGTCCCAAAGCTCCTGGTCCAGCTCGAAATGCAAAAGGATCTTTACCGTCTCCCTTTCTGCCATTTCATGATCCGTTCCCATTTCAAGGATCGCTTGCTTCACAAGCTGCCTGGCTGTCGTTCTTGGCATAACATTTAAAAATTGTGACACATAGCCAATTTCATGCTGTCGCAGGTATATCATTTGTCTATTTGATGCATCTGCAAGATTAATAGGGCCAAATTTTTTGGAGTTATACCAAATACTTCCCTGCTCAAGCCTGTACGTTCCGTAAATACACTTTAAAATCGTGGATTTTCCGCTTCCGCTTTTTCCGGTAATCCCGATGAATTCCCCTTCCTTCAATATGATATCAATGCCGCTAACTGCACGGATGTTTTTGCCCAGGTTATGAAGGGTAAATGATTTTGCCAGATCCTTGATTTCCAATAGATTTTCCATTAATCCACCTGCTTTCTGCCAGTGTTGTACTTAGAAACATCGCTAAATTCTGTAATTCGTTTTTTGGATCAGCTTCCCGTCCACAAATACTCCAGTGATGACCGGGAAATCATCAGCTATTTTTTCAATGATAAGCAAATCCGCTTTTTTTCCGATTTCAATTGAACCGATTTCTTCGTCCATTTTCACCGCTTTTGCCGGATTAATGGTGACGAGCCTAATCATGTCGGCCAGGTCCATGCCATAGGTATTAACCAGATCAAAAATCGCATGCAGCATGGCTGCCGGATAATAGTCACTGCACAAAATATCAATCGAATCATTTTGAATCGCTTCGGCCGCTCCCAGATTTCCGCTGTGCGAGCCTCCCAGCAGCACATTTGGCGCACCGGCAACGGTATACATGCCAAGCGCCTTCGCCCTGTATGCCACCTCCTGGGTGATCGGGAATTCACTAATCGTCGTGCCAAAGCTGCGGACAAGGTCCAATTTTTCAAAACTGTCATCATCATGGGAGGCAACCGCGATATTATGTTCCTTTGCGTGCTGGGCAATTTCCCTCATGTCTTCAACAGTCAGCTTCTCCTTTGTCTGGTGATTGCGAATCAAAACATCAATGGCTGCATCACTCATACTGTTATAGCTTTTCACCGTGTTCCGGTAGATTTCCAGGTGACGGTACTGCCCTTGCCCCGGGGTATGATCCATGAAGGATATTAAATGCACCTTGTCTTCGCTTATGTAGCTTTTAAGATTCTCAATTTCTTCAACATTATCAATCTCCATTCTTGCATGGAATCGATGGCGCACCAGATGCTTGATAGTATGGGTCTCATCAATCAAGTCAATGAGCTTCCTGACATTTTCCGGTTCCCGGATCGGTTTATACGCATACTCTGTTTCTTTATAAAGAGACAGTGAATGGAACATGGTTGTAATCCCATGGGAAATGAGCTCTTTCTCCGCTTCTCTTAAACTTAGGTTAAAGTTCATCAAAGAAGTTGGCCTTGGTGCTGCCATATGTTCAATATAGTCGGAATGGATATCGATAAAGCCTGGCGAGACATAGCCGCCTTCCGCATCAATCACATCTGTATTTTCTCCAAACATCATTTCACCCTTTGGAGCGATCCGGCTGATTCGGTCATCCTCAATAAGGAGATCATAGCCTTGCAAAACCGTATCCTCTGTAATAAGCTTTCCATTTGTAATGACGTACAAAGTGCTTCCCCCTTTATGAAATGGTCTTTAAATAGGATGGCAAGTTACAGAAGCGAATGAACCAATTGCTGTGTAAAGGCATGCTGAGGATCCTCGAGTATTTGATCAGTCAGGCCCTGCTCAATCACTTGCCCATCAAGCATAACCACTGTTCTGTCTGCGAGCATACGAATGACGCCCAGATCATGTGAAACCAGCACAATACTAATATTTAACTCTCGCTGCAGGCTCTTAATTAAATCCAAAACACTTGCCTGTACCGATAAATCCAATCCTGTCGTGACCTCATCTAAGAGAAGGATGGGCGGGTTATTAGAAAGGGCTTTAGCAACTTGGACACGCTGCTGCATCCCCCCTGAAAAATTCTTTGGCGCTTCTTTGCGTCGATGAATAGGTATATTCACTTTCCCGAGCAGCTCAGTTCCTCTTTCTTCCATCATTTCCACGTTTCTGATTCCGGCTGCAATCAGCTTCTCAGCAATATTTCCGATCGATGAAAAATCTATTTTCAATCCTAATAAAGGGTTTTGATATACTTTCCCCATTAAGTTGTTCCGGATATATCTTTTTTGCTGTGAAGATTCCTTGAAGAGATTTTTCAGCCCATTTTGATAGGAAGAAATATAAGCCTCTCCGGAGGTTGCCTCCTGGTCAAAGTAGAGGCACTGCATCAAAGTGGATTTTCCGCTTCCGCTCTCCCCCACAACCCCGAGCACCTCTCCCGGATACACATCAAAGGAGACATCCCTGCATGCGAAGACGGTGCCGCACACCTTGCAGTAATTTTTTATCAAGGCATCCGGTACATGTTTCATGCAATGGACGCAGCCGGAGCCAAATTGTTTGTTTAAATGTTTAATAGATAAAACGGGAACCTCAAATTCAGTCATTTAATTCACTCCTGCTTTTCCGGCTTTATTTAAAACTTCATAACAGTAGCTCGTATCATTGCATTGATAATAGGTTTCTCCTGTATTCTCATCAATCAGCTCGTCCAGGAACACTCCCTCAGAGCCGCACAATCTGCAGCATTTCCCTTCAAAGCTTTCCTCTTCAAATGGATAATCTTCAAAATCAAGGGAGACGATATTCGTGAAAGGCGGGACGGCATACACCTTTTTTTCCCTTCCTGCCCCCAATAAAATAAGCGCTTCATTTTCGTGCATTTTATGATTATCAAACCGCGGGATCGGGCTTGGCGCCATTACATAGCGATCATGCACCATCACCGGATGATCTGCTCCTGTCGTCATGATTCCATATTTCATAATCTGTTCAAAAAGCATAAGCCATGCTCCGCTATATTCTTTTTCTGCATGAAGCTTTTTGGTTTCTTGTTCACTTGGTTCAAAATAGCGGAGCGGTTCAGGCAGCGGCACCTGCAGCACAAGAATCTGCTGCTTTTTTAAAGGGACCTCTGGAATCCTGTGCCGCGATTGAATAATCGTTGCCTCAGAAGTACATTCCGTTAGCTGGACGCCGGTCGTATCGGAGACAAGCTTCTTGATGCTGACGGCATTAACCGATTCATCAGACCCTTGATCGATTACCTTTAAGACATCTTTCTTCCCTATTAAAGAGAGTGTCAGCTGGAGTCCTCCAGTTCCCCAGCCTCTTCCGATCGGCATTTCCCTTGAAGCAAAAGGAACCTGATAGCCTGGGATCGCAATTGCTTTTAATGTGGCTCTCCTAATCTCCCTTTTCGAACCTTCATCAAAGAAAGCAAAGTTATAGGCTGTGTTCATTAGCTTCTCACCTCTTGCCTTTCTGCAGTTTCTTCCTCAGAATTCTTTGTTCTTCTGACACTATCAAGCTTTGATTGGAACGTGACATAGTGAGGCATTTTCAAATGTGAAATAAAGCCGGTCGATTCCACAGAGTCAATATGGTAGAGTACAAATTCTTCATTATGGCTTGGGAAGCTATTATCGGGATGCTCCAGGCAATTATCGAGAATGCCCATAGCGATCGCTTTCGTCTCGTTCTGCCCAAAGCAAAGTCCAAAGCCTATTTCGAACTCCAATTCCTTTCTTCCGTTCTCCTTTTCAACCATAAACGGCATCAGCATTTCCGCTTCCGTTGCTTTTACATCGCCAATGTAATAGTCATCTTCCTCACTGCCCACTTCATTCGGGTGGCCGATATAGACTGGCAAGTTCCCGACTCTTAGCTCCCCAACAGTCGGATGAAGTGCCCCGTAGCCTCTGATGACGGCATAAGCCAGTGAGGTGACCGCTCCGGTCTGCCCTCTTGTCAGGATTTGCAAACGCTGGCTTCGGCTTGATGGAAATTCCAGGCTTTCTCTTGTCACATCATCTGGTTCAGTATCATTGTTTTCAAGGGGCGGAATTAAGCCCTCCTTACGCAGATAATCGAGCACCTTTGGCAAAAGGATTTCCGGAGCGTCCAGCTTTTCTTCATTTAAGCTGTTTTCTGCCTCATATTCGGTCAGCCATTCCCGGATCAGCTCTTCCGTTTCCTTCATTAGGCCAAAATCCAGAAGCCTGTGGGTATAATCGGTAGTTGCACCTAAGATCTGGCCTCCCGGAATATCTTTAAAGCTGGCTGAAATCCGACGTTCAACTTTCATGTGCTCGGATTCGATGATTTGTGAGCAGTGCCTCCTTGGCAAGGTTGACCGGTATGCCCGCAGCAGGAAGATCGCTTCTTCCGGATTCCCTTCAGCCTGCTTAATGGCTAATGCTGCAAGGGTTTCATTGTATAAGCTGCTTTCTGACATGACCTGGTCGATTAACCCTCTCATGCCAGCCTCAATTTTTTCTGTTTCCAATACTTGCTGCTTATGCAGCCTTTCATACTTCAACCGTTTAATCGACTCTTCAATCGCATGAGTTCCGCCCTTAACCGCTACATAACCCATTCATTCATCACCACCCTTTTTTCTGTTACTTGAGTTGTTCTGGGCAAGGATAAAAGCTGATTGTCCTGGTCAACAAATATGAGGTCAACCCCAACTGGATACTCCTTATTTTTTTCTTCCCGTCTTCGAATCCAATTGCCATCCATATCCACATTGACTGCTGTGCTTGTCTGAATGCCCGGCCCCTTTAAAATAAGATGTCCGCCCTCACGGATGGCCCCTGTTTCTGCGATAATGACTGCAGATTTATGAGGGTTTAAGAACGTCCCCGGGTTTGCTCTTTGAATGGCATCCTCCAGTGAACCTTTCCCGGCATCGTGAAGGATAAATAGATAATCCGCCTGATCAGCCTCTGCCGTCTTTGCGAAGGTCACCTGATTTATCTCTTTCTCTGCAGCTTCGGCATTTGCAGAGAACACTTTAAACGTTACCTCTTGGTCCAGCAGTGTTAATGCCAGCAGCAGGAGTGAATGGGAGCAGCCTGTCTCATTCTCTCCGTCCAATAATGCGGCCTCTTTCCCCAGATCTGAAATCAGCCCGGGCCGTGAAGTGGAATCGACTAATTTTCTATACACAGATTGCAGGTCATGAACGATATCTAATTTCATCTCTTTTCCCCCTCTGCTAAACATCCATTGTTTCAAAGCTGACTTTTGTTTTTAAGATTGCTTTATTTTTTGCTTTGCTGTTTTCTTCAGTATTCTGCTTCTCACTTTCAAGGATGCTTGACCATTTTGCTGCTTCAGGAAGATTCCCCAGAAAAGCGGCATCAATAATGGCAAGATGATAAGCCAGTTCAGGCTGGTGTCCCTTGACAATGCCAATACCAATCTTTCCTTCAACCTTTGCCCTGCATTCTGTTACCAGCACTTCGCCTAAATAAAATAAGCTTTTCTTGGAGGTCTCCCGAACCTTTAACATGACTAGCCCATTTTCCGGTTCTTGAATGACCGTCACTGGATAATTTTGTTCAATTTCATTAGCCAATAATTTCGCTAAATCTTGAGAGCCGCTGATCAAAATTTCTGTTCTTTGTTTTCTTTTCACCTTTTGGCCTCCATCTGTATTTGTTTCTGCACCTTTAATCTATCTTGTTGCCAAGCTTATGAACGTAAATTAACGGTTAATTTTGTATGGGTTTTGTTAACTTCATTACGTCAACATGCAGAAAAAAATCGGCATAGCGCCGATTTAAACCAGGTATGTAAAACAATCACTTCTGTATTTAATTCTTGAATATTCCAGAATTTTACCAGTTTTTCGATCCATACAGCAGGATTCCAGAAGCAATAATGGAATTAGACTGGAGCATTGCAGGATTTTTCGTTCTGTTTCATTTGGAAAAACCACGCTCAAATGGCTTTTCCCTGATGTGAAATCGGTATAGCCCTGGGTTTTGTAATAGTGAAAAATAGAGGTGATCCCAGGACCATCCTGATCAATATGCGGAAAAACAGCTTGAGGTACATAAGATGTATGTAAAGCAATCGGGCAGTCATCCATTATTCTTAGACGAGCAATTTTATAAACCTCATCAGGCGGATTTGCTTTTAATTCGTGAAAGATACCGGATTTATAGGGGATTTTTTCACAGACAATATTTTCTGTCCGAAAGTCGTAGTCCAGCTCCTTCATCTTTTCACTAAAACTGATATCTCCAGTTAGGATAAGAGGAATTTGCGGCTTTCGATTTTGAACATAACTGCCTCTGCCCTGCCTTGAAAAGATATATCCGAGCTCCTGCAAATGCTCATATGCCTTCCGGACAACTATCCTTGGGACCTTATAGTGGTCGGCAAGCTCATTTTCAGAAGGCAGCTTATCATTCGGCTTAAATGTCCCTTCCTTTATCTTCGAAATCAGCTCATCGACCAGCATCATTTTTTCACTCATACAGGCAACTCCCCTTTCGAAATCGTGAAACAACTTTAGTGTAAACGCTGAATTTAAATGGCAAGTTAAGAGAATGTTATTTTTTAGTAGAATTTAAAAAGACCCAATTCATTGTGAATGGGTCTATGAAGGCCATATTCAGCTTCCAAATTTTTTTATAAAAGCTTCCGCATCATTTAATTCAGCAAAATGGGCTTCTAGCTTTTTTCTTGGCCAATCCCACCAGGCGATTTCAATCATCTTGCGGGCAATTTCTTCAGAAAATCTTCTTTTTAAAGGCTTGGCAGGCACCCCGGCTGCAATGGTGTAAGGCTCAACACTCTTCGTAACGACGGCTCCAGAGCCGACCACCGCTCCGGTGCCGATCTCCACACCTTTCATAATGATTGCACCGTGGCCAATCCATACATCATGGCCAATTTTCACCCGATTTGTCCGGCGCCATTTAAAAATTTCATGATCGTCCTCCTCACCAAAACCATAATCTATTTTTCGATAAGTTATATGATGCTGTGTCACCCGGTCCATTGGATGCTGGACAGGGTTTATACAGGCGTGGGAGGCGATGGAACAAAATTTTCCGATATCAGCATAGTTGACTGTCACATCATCCATCGTATAAGTATAGTCTCCAAATTTCGATTCGATGATTTTATTTCGCTCACCGATTGAAACCCATTCACCGGCATAACTGTCTATTATACAGCTTGAATCATGGACAGTTGGGGATATGGAGAGCTTCTCATCGTGCTTGGGTTTAAAAATAAGAGACATTTGAGTATTCCGCTCCTTCATTCAAATTGCAGCTTCCTTTCACTCTATTAAATATGGCTTTTCAGCTTCTTTCTTCTTGCAGCTAATTCATGTACTCTCTCCACTCCAGGGGACCGGCTTCCAAGCACCACCGGTTTCTCGCCATACGCTCCATGAAAATCAGATCCGCCTGTCATGATTAAGCCATATTTTACAGCCAGCTTCCTGGCCATATCTTCATGCTGGTGATTATGCAAAGGGTGCCATACTTCTATTCCCTGCAATCCGGCTTCTGTAAGGTCAGGAACCATTTCGAAATTCCCGTATTGTCCTGGATGTGCCAGAACAGGCACTCCACCTGCCTCAAGTACGGCCTTAACAGCCTGTCTTGCATCCACATATTCCATCGGGATAAAAGCAAGGCCTGGCACTTCTCCTTTTTGTCCGCGGCTAAACAATTTTTTATAAAGCGGGCCATAGATTGAATCTGTATAACCTGCCTCTATCAGAGCTGCCATAATATGCTGTTTATAGACTCCAGTGCCACCATGTGCAAATTCCTGGCATCGTTCCCAGGTAATGCTGTAGCCTGCTTCAATCAGCCGCTGGACCATTTCTAACGACAGTTTATGCCTTTTTTCGGTTAAAGGACCGCACAATGCTTCAATTGCTTTATGCCCTGGCTCAATAAAATAACCAAGGATGTGAACACGCCGGCCCCTTTCAAAATCAAAGCCGGAAATTTCAATACCCGGGATGACTTCCACTCCATATTTCTTCCCTTGTTCGATCGCTTCCTCCAGCCCCTTTGTCGTGTCATGGTTTGTAATGGCCAGGTGCGACACATCATTGGCAGCCGCTAAGTTCAGTACCTCATCAATCGTCAGGGGACAGTCTGAAATATTCGTATGGCAGTGCAATTCAGCTTTCATTTCTGGACCTCCTATTAATAGCCTTTTTTAATAGAGTAACTTGGTGCCAAGCTGTAAAGGTTACCAATATGTAAATTTCTGTTAAGATTATGTAATGATGCGGCACAGACGCGAAAGAATGGTATAAAGCCAACTGACCGACATATAAAAGGGGCCGAAGTCCTATCCAAAAAGGAAAAAGGCCAACTCCTTGGAGCCGGCCATATGTTTTGAAGTCATTTCACTGATATGTTTTTAAATAGAGATGTTTTCAGCTGCCTTTGTTTTGCCTAATGCCTTCAATGGCGTTTTGCATACATTCCCATATGCATCAAGTGCATGTACTTCAATCTGATATGCAGTATTTGCCTGCAAGCCTTCAATCTTTAATGTTAACGGGTTTGGTACAGGATCTTTATAGAATTCTGAAAAAGCAAGAAGCTGCTTTGCGACTTCTCCGGTTTCAGCATTTTTTGCCACTACTTTGTAGTCATGAACAAGCAGATCATCCTTTGCCTGGTTAAACATAATGGCCAGGGCAGCAGATGATGTCATTTCATTATTAATGGAGAGCATGGCATCTTTTGTAAAAAAGGGGGGCTTTGAATCCCTTGCATCTGTATATTTAAAATTCTGCTTGTTAGCTGGATAGCTGATTTCAAACGGCTCTCCAGTCCAGTCATTATGGTGAATATCGCGGCGCTTAATCAATACTTTGTTGTTATATACCTCTACAATCAATGCCTGATTCAGGATATCGGCACCTTCAGGCACTTCCCCTTGAATTCTTCCTGCATCCAGCCACAGGTAGGCACCAGTTGAAGTTCCGATTGAGGTGAAATCCTTCTGATGGATAATCCTCGGATCATCAAGCGGATAGTGGGTATGACCGGAAAATGAAATGACTTGCGGATATTCCTTCAACGTATCGTAAAATAGATCCCTATTCTGATTAAAGCCCCATTCGCTTCCATAGACAGTACCTTTGATCGGCTGATGATGGAAAACAAAGATCGGCTTTTTCGGATCATCTTCGTTTGCATTCTTCAATTGCTCGCTTAGCCAACTAATTTGTTCAACTGAGAAAGTTCCCTCTGTTTTCCCGTCTTCTGTGCCAAGGACAATGAAATGATAGCCTTTCATGACCTTATGATAGTAGATCGATTCCATTCCCGTTTTATCCAGGAAGCGTTTTTGGGCATCAGCTGTTGATAAGCCATTCCAGTAATCATGATTACCGATGGCAAACATGGAAACAGTACCCCATTGCTTTTGTACATTAAAGGCTGACATGAACTTATCATATTCGGAAGAATACCCATAATCAGTTAAATCCCCAACAACTACAAAAGCATCCTGCTTTGGAACAACCTTATTTAATTGTTCCAATGTGACAATAAACTTTTCCAGCGTCTTATCGCTGGAATTATGAATATGGATATCACTGATCACCGGAAAAACCAAATCCGGCTTCGAACCGCTTACATTCATCATGGAAGACGAAGATGCTGCACTTGCTGAAATGAAATGGAACGAGTTTGCAAGCGACAATCCTATTGTCGCACCAGCAGCCATGGTTGTTTTTTGCAAAAAGGCACGGCGGTCTATTCCTTTTGTTGTAAGGTTTTCGTCTTTTTGTTCCTTCGAGCTATTTTTCATCATTCTCTGCCCTCTCCTCTTATCATCTTTCCGCAGTATTCATTCACCAGGCTTCATTTAACAGCAGTATGTATGCTATGCATAATTCAATTATTCTAATGTGCTCTGGTAATCATTTAGCCTATTATTTACCTTCCAATGGCAGCGGATCAATGCTTTGATCATTTGCAGTTAAATCAATTCCATAATCTTTTGCAAATACCATATGCGTGTCAACCAATACACCTTCCTGGTTTTCATCCAAGTTGAATACTCTTGCACCGCGGAGTCTATTTTTGTCCGGGCCTGAAAGACCATAAGTGCCGAAGCCGGTATTGCCTGAGTATCCGAGCAGAATGCCATAATAGTTTCCGCAATAGGTATTAATATGATCATGTCCGCAGAATACGCCCTTTACATCTCCCCTATCCAGCATGGCTGTAAACAATCCGCTGTTAATCGGTCCCGGGCACTCATCTTCATTCCGTTCTCCTGTGATCTGATGCCTTGCCACCGCAAGATTATGGCCTTCATTTGTTCGGCTGTCCACACTTCCCCACCACATAAACCGGTGCTCCCATAAAGGAATATGGATGAATACCAGCGAAGGAACTTTATAGCCATATTTCTTTTCAATCACCTTTGACCTCTCATAATACCAATTCACCTGGTTGAAACGAAGCCAATCCCATGTTGGATAGCCTTTAAAATCCTGTCCGGCAATTGTTTTCGGAGCATACCGGCCGCTATCGAGCAGCCATAAATTGAATGCCGCTTTATTCCCGCTGGATTGTCTGATTAGCAGGTTCATATTTCCTGTACCCGTAAGGCCTTTTTTACCAGGAACGTTCATATTGTGTTTGTACTTCATATAGAAATTAAGCATTTCCTCTTCATCCATGCCGCTCTTTGCTGTTGAGTCTTCATCATGGTTGCCGAATGTGGCCGCCCAGCGGATCCCTCTTTTTTCCATAGGCTGAACAACATTGTTCATTGCTTGCTTCATTTCTAATTCAGTATCACAGCCGCCGGTGATATTGTCTCCATTCAACACGACAAAGTCAGGTTTTTCCGCATCAAGAACCTTTTCCATCAGTTCGATGGTTCTTCGGTCAATCCGTTCATCGTCCTGAGTGTCGTTAAATTGTACAATCTTATACTTGCCATTCGAATTAAATGCAAGCTTAGGAGCTTCAAGCTCTTCGCCAAGTTCTTCCGCTTGGGCTTTGCCTACCAGCAAGTCTCCCGGCAAGCCTGCAGCAGCCATCGTTAAAGCAAGTGTCCCCATACCTCCAGCTTTAATAAAAGACCTTCTATCAAGCCCTTTGTTTTCGTTCTGATTACTCATTCATTCCGCCTCCAATGATTTAATCGGGAGCATTCCCTGCCCCACCTTTAAAATCGTAGAATAAATCTATTAATGGCGTATTAAGAATACTAGATTGTTTAGTAAAGAACGTAAGGATAATGTAAAGGCTTTTTTAATAGATTGTTCTTTGCATAACAAAAGCCTGCCTGAATTCAGGCAGACTTCCGAGATCCTGCTCAATTTAGAAGGTTAGGAAAGCTAACATTACTCTGAATCATCACCCTTGCTTACTGTATAGTTCCGATTCTCCTCCTTTACAAAATGAACCCCGCTTCCTCTCTCCATTATATATTGCATTTTATATTGCGTCCTTTTGGTGATCTTTACTTCCAGCTGTTCGGCCCGGTCATATCGGTCAGACAGCTTTCTCTCAGGGATATCCAGAATGATCGATGGTCCATCAATTAACATGACCTGTGCGTGGTTTTCAGATTCAGGCAGAATGCGATGCACCTGGTGAACAGCCATCCACACACAATCATCATTTTTTGATGATATATGCGGAAACCAATACATATCAATATGCCCGGGTATGCGAATAGGCGTTGCCTGGCATGCCCCTATAACCGACTTTGCACCGCTGACGGCACCTTCCAGTTCAAATCCGTAATAACTAAGACTTTCCTGGATAATCTCGATTGGTTTCATTGTGATAATAAACATTTGGCTGCCCTGAATGACTTTGCTGTAGCATCTCCCATTTGCATCAAACTCTGGCAATATCGCTTTTGTTTCCGGGTGGATAACATAATGCGGTAAATAAATCATTGTCATGTGTATGCTCCTTTTTCGTCACTTACTATTTTAAAATGGGTCATTAAGGAGTATACTTAGCAAATGAGCTGGTATACTCCATCTCGTAAGAACTCTCAGGCGATTGTCTTTCCCGGACCTGCCTGGGGGTTTTTTTGTTTTTACACTTTCCTCTTTGTGCCGGTGACTGGATGGTTGATATTTCTTTTAATGATTTGACATTTAAAAGACCCTCTCGGTTATTCGGCATGATTTGACAAAATTCACCTCTTCCCTCATTATAATGGGTATTTTTTACTATTGTAAAAACTTATTTTTCCTCCGTCGTAAATTTTTTTGTGGCGTGAAATCGATCTCAGCAGACGTTATTGACAAATTTGTGTGAATTTTTTATAATATTTAATTTTATTGATTTTTTTAGTAAAAACATCTTTAAAAACTGAATTTTCATTCATTTTGTGACATAGGTCATATGGATAGAAGAATATCATTGGCTGGAAATTCTGTCACAAAAATTTCTTTTTTACGAAGGGAAACACTTTCATGGAGACCGTAAAGCACTAATCTCCCAAAAAGCCATTGGCACCCTTTAGGCCAATGGCTTTAATGATTGATTAAATATTTTTGTTGATTGTCTCCGCATTATAGCCCGACGGATTATTCTGATGCCACTTCCAGGCATGAGCTATAATCTGCTTCAGTTCATGGTATTGAGGTTTCCACCCGAGTTCCTTCTGCGCCTTTTCCGACGAAGCAACCAGGATGGCGGGATCGCCGGCACGGCGGGGAGCTAAGACTGCCTGAATGTTTTTTTGCGATATAGTCAAACAGGCATCAATCACTTCTTTCACCGAATAACCAGTGCCATTTCCAAGATTATAGATGCCGCTCTCTTCCTTTGCACGCAGTCTTTTTAGTGCAAGATAATGGGCATTAGCCAAATCCATGACATGGATATAATCACGGACACAGCTCCCATCCGGTGTAGGATAATCCTCCCCATAGATGGATACCTGTTCGCGCTGTCCCAATGCTGTCTGAAGGATGATCGGGATTAAATGCGATTCTGGTGTGTGGTCCTCCCCAATTCTGCCCTCAGGATCTGCCCCTGCGGCATTGAAGTAACGCAAACAAATAGATTTTAACCCGTATGCATCGTCTGCCCATTTCAACATTTTTTCAATCGCAAGCTTCGTTTCGCCATAAGGGTTGGTTGGGACAGTCGGGTCCTCCTCTTTAATCGGCACATTCATTGGGTTTCCATAAACCGCTGCGGTTGATGAGAAAACCATTTTTTTCACCTGATGTTCAAACATTTTCTTCACAAGATGGTAACTTCCGATTACATTATTCTCATAATATTGCAGCGGTTGTTCTACACTTTCGCCTACAAGTGAATCGGCTGCAAAATGCATGACTGCTTCGATTTGATGGGTGGTAAATATCTCATCCAGCAAATCCCCGTCTTTTAATTCCCCTAGGTAAAAAGCTGCATTCCTTACCGCTTCACGATGGCCTTTTTTAAGGCTATCAAGAACGATAACTTCTTCACCAAGCCCATTTAAATATAAAACAGTATGGCTTCCTATATACCCTGCACCGCCAGTCACTAGGATGGCCATGATATCCCGCTCCTTTTATAAGAATTAAGATTCATCAGGCTTTCAACGAGCAGCTTCAGTTCTTCCGTAGTCTGCCAGGAACCGTAAGCCCTATGACTTCAATTAATCCTATGTTTTCTTTCTTCATATCATGTACTTCCTGATGAGGATAGAGGATCCACTTTACACTTTCAGATAAAAACAAAGTCCCCTTGGACCTCGCAGATAGAATTAAATCTTTAGTACAGAAGAGGAATTTGAACAATTGTTTGAGATCCATTTCCCTCAAAGCTTAAAGAAGCTATAGGACAGTTAATACTAAGAATTATTTGATTAAGAGGCTTTTATAATCCAAGCTGTAAAATCAACGCCAAATGGGAACAATAAGCAACAAAATAGAAATTCTTATTACTCAGGAGGCTAAACCATGACCGATAACACCCCACAGGATGTAAACCGTATCCAGGAGGAAGCACAAAAACAGGATCGCGAGGCCAAAAAGGCGCAGGAAGTTGTAGATGATGCCATTTCCAAAATGAGCCCTCAAAGGCAGTATGAAAAAGACAAGGAACAGAACAAGCGATAATGTAAAAAAGCCTTCTTCCATCATCCGGCTGGAATAAGGCTTTTTCTCTGCTATTCTCCTTCCCCTTTCAGATTCTTGTTTTCTTCTTTTTGTAAATAATGCATGGGGATATAGGTGATATAAAAAACAATCAGTGCAGTTATTTCAAGGGTTACATAATACCAAATGCCGCTGCCGAAAAATGATAATAACGTTTTGGTTTCTGTCGGGCTGGCTAAATAAAAGAAATTAGTACCTAGCAGCTGGTTTAAGAGGAAGCCCGGCACGGCAATTACGTTAAGCATTAAAAAGCTATTTAATACAGCTTTCTTTGGGACCCTGTTCCCTTCAAATAGAATGAAGTACAAAACGGCTAACGGAATGGCTGAATGATGAAGGAAGTATTTGATGTAGCGGAAGTGAGGAAATTGGTAGATCATATCAGGTGTAACCATACTTAAGATGGGAGGAATTGTACCGATAAAGTACAGCAAATAAAATGCTTTTTTATTGCCTCTTAAGAACAGAAACAATGCAATAAAGGTACTAAATGAGCAAAGCTGGAGCGGAAGATCCGCAACATCCCACTGATCGGTTAGGACCAGCCACAAATGATAAGTTACTTCACACGCCAGCAGTGTGACAAACAAAGTCCACCTTATTATTTTCTGGTATGGCCTCAGCGCCTGCCTGTAATATACCAGCCACCAGCAGGTAAAGAAAAAAACCACTAACGTAACAAGATGCATCAACGAAAACAGCTCAAAGCCTTGCATTCCCGTTACCGAAAACATGATGTTATCACCCCTTAATATGCATGGAAGTGCTGTTTCATTCATTGTATTCACGGGGAGGAAATTTACCACGGCATTTAAAAGGTTTCATTAAAAGTCCCTTCCCGGTATATAAATTTTTGTATCTAATGCCTTGTTATAATTGTTTGTTTTCCTGTTAATTATTGCTTGTGCAGCTTCGTGTTAAATAAAAAATGAGGGGATGCCCACTCCCCTCACCTTTTAATAACGTATTAAATACCTTACCTTATTATTAATTAGTAGCTGTTTAGTTTCTATTTAACAACGCATTGCCAGCTATACCCGGATTCGTCATTTCGTACGGGTTTAAAATCAGTTCAAGCTCCTCTTCTGTTAGAACGTCATATTGCAGGCAAAGCTCTCTAACCGACTTTCCTTTAAGGATGGCTTCCCTGGCAATCCTTGAAACAACCTCATATCCCAGGTGCGGGTTAACAGCTGTAATGATTCCTACACTCTTTTCCACATATTCCCTCATTCGATCTTCATTTGCCTCGATTCCTGATAGGCAATAGTCTGTAAAGCTTCTAAAGGCATTGTTCATAATACTGATCGATTGAAGCAAATTAAAAACCAGGACAGGCTCCATTACATTCAGTTCAAGCTGTCCTGCTTCGGACGCAAGACAAATCGTATGATCATTCCCGATTACCTGAAAGGCAGTCTGGTTAATAAGTTCCGGCATTACGGGGTTAATCTTTCCTGGCATAATGGATGAACCTGGCTGACGTGACGGCAGATTAATTTCGCCTAGCCCGGCACGGGGACCTGAGGCCATTAACCGCAAGTCATTGGCTATTTTGGACATATTGATCATACACACCTTTAATGCTGCTGATACTTCCGTATAGGCATCCGTGTTTTGTGTTGCATCTACCAGATATTCAGTCCCGGCCAGCGGCAATCCGCTAATACTTGCCAGGTGCTTTACCACATTTTTAATATAAAGAGGATCAGCGTTTAAACCAGTCCCTACAGCTGTTGCCCCCATGTTTACTTCATAGAGGTGCTCGCGTGTTTGTCCAATGCGTTTAATATCCCGTTCCAGCACCCGGCTGTAAGCTTCAAATTCTTGGCCCAGACGAATGGGAACAGCATCCTGAAGATGGGTACGGCCCATTTTTATGACAGAATCAAATTCCTGTGCTTTCCTTTTAAATTCAAGAAGCATGTCATTCATCGTATCCAAAAGCTTGTCCAGAAGATTAAGGACAGATATATGTATGGCAGTTGGGAACACGTCATTTGTCGATTGAGACATATTTACATGGCTGTTTGGGCTTATCCTGCCATATTCGCCTTTTTCATGGCCAAGCAGCTCAAGCGAGCGGTTTGCAATTACTTCATTTGCATTCATATTTATAGAAGTGCCTGCACCTCCCTGAATCGGGTCAACAATAAAAAACTCATGCCATTTTCCTTCAAGAATTTCATCGGACGACTGGATGATCGCGTTGCCTATTCCTTCATATAAACGCTTTGTATCCATATTTGCCAGTGCAGCGGCTTTTTTGATCATCGCCAGTGCCCTAATCATCTCCGAATGAATCCTATATCCGGTAATAGGGAAGTTTTCAACTGCCCGTAAGGTTTGAATGCCATAATACACATCTTTGGGAATTTCCTTTTCACCAAGGAAATCTTTTTCAATTCTAAAAGCTCTCTCGGTCTTAATCATTTCCTTATTCTCCTCTTGGATCTTTAGATTGTAATATCATTTGCAATTGGTGTTTCCATTAATTCCTTAACCCTTTTCAAATCATGTGTCTTGCCCAGCACCCACATCAATTTTGGAACAATGGCTTCCGTATTCATATTCCTGGAACGAATAATCGTATTCTGATTCACTTTCCTCCCAACTTCATAGATTTCCATGTCCTCTCCTTCTTCTAAACATTGGGTAGCTACAACAACAGAAATGCCGCTTTCCGTAAGCTCATTCAATTTCTCCAAAATATTTCTTCCGTGAAAAGGGATTCCGCCGCTGCCATAGCTTTCAACTACAATGCCCTGACAGTGTTCTTTCAGGAAATCAAAGTATTCCGGCTTAATGCCCGGGAATAGCTTCACTAAAGATACATCTGTACAAAGGGAGGTATCGAGCTTAATTTCTTTTTTCTCTTCCGTTTGTATTGGGTTACTATATTCAATATTATTTCCATAAATGGAAGCTACATAGGGATAATTGATGCTTTCAAATGAATCATAGCTTTTTGTTCTCAATTTAATGGCCCTTGTCCCCTGTATGACTCGCCCATCAAACACAATAAATACTCCGCCTATCTTTTCGCAGGCGAATCGAACGGCATCACTTATATTTTTTTTCGCATCTGTTTTCTGAAATGAAATGGGAATTTGAGACCCTGTGATGACAACAGGCTTGTCCAGGTTTTGCAGCATATAGGAAATTGCAGCAGAACTGTAGGCCATTGTATCTGTGCCATGGGTAATCACAAAGCCATCGTAGTTGTCATAATTCTCATAAATAGCTTTTGCCATTATCCCCCAATATTCCGGCTGCATATTTGTGCTATCAATATTCATCAAGGGCTTGCTTTCGATATGATAGAGAGTATTTAATCCCGGCAGGTAACTTAAGATTTCATCGGCTTCCAATTCAGGTACCAGTCCGTTATCCCCTTCTAATGAAGCAATTGTTCCACCGGTTGTCAGCAGCATTAATTTTTTCAAAACGGGGTTCCACCTTCCATCCTGTTAAAGGATCAGTTACTTTAAATAAAGAAATGAAAACTTTTAGATTTTTATACGCGAATCGCGTACTATGGAAGTAATTATATGGAGGAAACAAGAAGAAATCAAGAAGATATTATTCATTTCGCGTACTTTTTTCTATTTTATGATGGTATACTGAAATAAAAGGAGAGTAGAAAAATGATTTTAAATAGATTAACAATATTAAGAAAGAGGAACAACTGGTCCTTGCAGGAAACGGCAGATCTTCTTGGCATAGCCAAAAGTACATATGCAGGATACGAATCAGGGCACCGAAGACCTTCACTAGAAGCAATTAAATTAATGGCAGACCTATTCCAAACCTCAACCGATTACATTCTTGGCAGAGTGGAAGATCCTAAATTTCAGCCAGCCTTTGAAAAGACTGCTATCGAATTGGCAGACTGTCTGTTTGTAGATTTATCGGTAGATAGAAACTCTCTTTCCCAGGAAGAAATCGAGTACGTGATTGCATTTATAAGGGCAAAGCGTGAGTTAGGACAGCGCAAGGAACAGGGCAAAAATTCAGTTGGTGAATCAAGTTATTTAAACGAAAAGACAAATTAATTAGAAGCTTATTAATTATCTTAAAAGACAGTTTCAGTCGTTGATCCAGCTACGGTTATTGGAAAAATCCAGCTGCCCCGTTTGCAGAAAGCAGCCGGAATAATCATGATGAATGAATGCCTATTAAAGGGAGCATAGTTTTAAAAAATCACTATGCAGATGTTTAGCTTTTTTTCTCAGCCTTCCTTCAATAGCATTAAATCAAGATAGAGCTGGCATTTTAGATTAAAATCCGAGAAATTGATTGTTGTAAGTTCAGTTATTTGCTTAATCCGGTAGTTTAACGTATTAGGATGGATAAACATTTGTTCAGCAGTTGGCTTTAATTTACAGTTATTAACCAAATAATATTCCAGTGTTTTGAGAAGCTCCGTTTGGCTTTCCTGATCCTTTTCTTTTAAAATCTGCAAATTTTTATTTACATATTGATTTTTCTTGTTTTTCTCGTTAATGATATCCAGGTACCGGATAATCCCCAGCTTTTCATATTCGTAAGGTATATTTTCCTGGGTTCCCAGCCTTTCTGTTAGTTCCACAACTTCAAGTGCTTCTTTATAGCTTTTATTAAAAGATAAAAGCTGCTGATATTCATTGCCAATTCCGATATAGATCTGGGAATATCGATTCGCATCAAAATTAGTTAATAGATTTTCTACAATCTGTAAAGAAGCAGCTGCAGGAGAGTATTGGGTAGAGTAGCAGCCTACAGCAATAATGATATTGGAACGATCGATTAACACGTGACTTGTATTATCCTTCAGGTTTAGATAAGACCTTATTGTTTCTTTTAATTCCTCTACCAGCTCATCCTCTGCATTGATGACATTCACAACCATAATGCAAAATATTGAGGGCAGGACGATGTTTAACTGGCTGGCTTCCCATCTAAAATCCTTTTCATTTGTATAACGATTATTGATTGCATTTCTGAATAAATTTTCAATCTCTATATCTTTTTGATGAATGATTTTCGTTTTTTTATGAATGATTTTTCCTACATGACCGGAGACCTCAGATAAAAAATGCATCTCTTCATCCGTTAGATTTTCATTTATTTCCTGGACCCAAATATAGCCCATGATGGTGCCTTTATACCTGGCACTTACGACGACACGCTGATTCAGGCCAATTTCTTTCATATCGTTGATTCTAAATGGCGTCGGGATGGTTTTTAGCTGATCAATAATTCCGGTTTCAACAAAAGCTTCAAATATATTTAATGGACATTTTTTTGAAAAAATGGTTTGCTGATTTGCTTTATCAAATTGATCAATATAGTAAGAGTTGTAAGCTACTAGGAAGAAATGATCATTTTCCAAAATGACCGGTTTTTTTAACGTATTGCTGATCAAATCGATTATTTTATCCAAATCCGATAAGGTAAGGATTTGCTCCAATTGCTCCTTCATTTTCGTGCCTCCTGCCCCTTGTTTCCCCTTATCATACTTATCAATTTGAAGATTGTATAGTATTTTTTAAGTTACTAAATATTAGCTTTTCATTTTCTTAACTAAACACAAAACAGCGGATACCCATGGATATCCGCTGAATCTATGAATTATTTATATGCTAAAGCATTTCACTAATGGTTTTTGCCTGCATATGAAGTGCCAAATAGTCCGGTCCGCCGGCTTTTGAATCTGTACCAGACATTTTAAATCCTCCGAATGGATGATATCCAACGATCGCTCCTGTACATGTCCGGTTAATATATAGATTTCCTACATGAAACTCCCGTTTTGCCCTTTCGATTAGCAGTCTGTTATTGGTGATGACGGCTCCTGTTAAACCGTATTCAGTGTTATTGGCAATCTTGAGCGCTTCATCAAAGCTTTCAGCCTTTGAAAACCCAACCACAGGGCCGAAAATTTCTTCCTGCATCATTCGTGAATTTGGATCCAAATCTGCGAAGATTGTTGGTTCAATAAAGTAGCCTTTTGAATTGTCGCCTTTTCCGCCGCTTACTAAACGGCCCTCTTCCTTGCCAACTTCAATGTATCCCATAATTTTTTCGAATGACCCCTGATCAATAACAGGTCCCATATACGTATCATGGTTTTCGGGATTTCCGACGATTTTTTGCTCCGTAATCTCTGCTACACGCTCCAGCACCTGATCATATACATCAGCATGAACAACTGCCCTGGAACCTGCAGAACATTTTTGGCCAGAAAAACCGAATGCAGAAGCAAATATGGATTGGGCTGCCAGTTCAATATCACAATCCTTGTCAACAACGACTGTATCCTTTCCGCCCATTTCTGCAATGACACGCTTTAGATGCTGTTGTCCTGGCTGAATTTTTGCTGCACGTTCAAAAATGCGTGTTCCTACTTCACGGGATCCTGTAAAGGTTATAATACTTGTTTTCGGATGATCAACTAAGTAATCTCCAACCTCAGCTCCGCTGCCCGGAACAAAATTCACTACACCTTTTGGCAGGCCTGCCTGTTCCAAAATATCCACAAATAATGCGGCAATAATAGGTGTTGCACTGGCCGGTTTCAGCACAACGGTGTTACCAGTCACGATTGGCGCTACAGTAGTCCCTGCCATGATAGCAAATAAAAAGTTCCAAGGCGGAATGACGACAGTAACCCCTGTTGGCGTGTAAATATATTTATTGCTTTCCCCTTCACGGCTGTTTACTGGTTTTCCGTTTGCAAGTTCAATCATCTGGCGAGCATAATATTCCAGGAAATCTATAGCCTCTGCTGTATCAGCATCTGCTTCATTCCAAGGCTTCCCTGCTTCTTTTACTAATAGAGCAGAGAAAAAATGCTTTTTACGGCGAATCATCGCAGCTGCTCTAAATAGAATATTCGCTCTCTCCTCCGGATTCCAATATCTCCAATCCTCAAAAGCATCAGCCGCTGCTTGAATCGCCATTTCCGCATGGTCTTTGTTTGCTTTTGAAACCGAACCAACCACTTCTTCCTTGTTTGCCGGATTTGAGGAAACAATTTTTTCTTTCGTTGTAATTCTTTCCCCGTTGATGACAAGCGGATACTCCCTGCCCATTATTTCATTCACTTCTGCCAGCGCCTGTTCAAAAGCTTCCTTGTTTGCTTCATTTGTAAAATCAGTAAATGGTTCATGCTTGTAAGGTATTGTCATTTTCATCTATCCCTTCTATTTATCTATTTAATTGCCATCCCTTTAAGAGCAAATGCTATATTAGCCGGACGTTCAGCAAGTCTTCTCATAAAGAATCCATACCAATCACATCCATATGGAACATACACTCGAGTTTTATATCCTTCTTTCACTAGCTCCTGTTGTGTAGTTGTTCTCATTCCATAAAGCATTTGAAATTCAAAAGAGCCCAAGCTGATGTTATGGTCTTTTACAACTCTTTTAGTGTAGTCAATCATCTTATCATCATGTGTAGCAATTGCTGTATAATGCCCATTTAATAGCTGGGTTTTGATGAGCCTTTTATAATTTTCATCCACATCCGTTTTTTCCGGAAAAGCCACATCAGGTGATTCCTGGTAAGCTCCTTTTACCAACCGCAAAAATGGCTGATAGGGAAGTAAATCATTCAAGTCATTTTCCGTCCGGTATAAATAGGCTTGAAGGACCGTGCTAACATATGAGTAGCGTTTTTTAAAATCTTTAAAAATATCAAGCGTTTTTTGACAGCGCTGCTCATCTTCCATATCAATGGTAACCATGATCTTTTGCTTTTCGGCTGCATCCAGGATTCTTGCCAGATTTTCATAAACAAGCTGGGCATCTATGTCTAAACCTAATGATGTAAGCTTCAATGAAACCTGTGAATCCAAGCTTCCGGATGCGATCATTTCAATCGTCCGGATACACTCATCTGTTCGTTCTCTTGCGACAGCTTCATTTGTTACAAACTCGCCTAAATGATCAACCGTAACAGCCAATCCTTGCTCGTTAAGTGTCCGGATGAATGGAACGGAGCTTGGGAAGTCCGTTCCACCAATAATTTTACCGGCAGCAATATTGCCTCCCCATTTTTGGGCAGCACGATTTAGTGCCTTGTTTTTCGATAAATATAAAAAAAAGGATCTGGAACATATATTCATTCATAACACCCCCAATGGTTATAGCAGCTATCCACCACCCAAATTATCTTAATTCAGCAGGCTACTACCAAAGATGCAACCGGATCACATCTTTGTTTTCTATCATAGTTAGTACTCTACATTTCTGAATAGTCTGTAACAATGTATAAAAAAAACAAATATTTCATTGTTTTTTGTGTTAGAAACACAATAGGAAATTTCACTGCAAAAAGCTATACCTTTGGAACCTCCTCACTTAGAAACTAAGACCTTTCTCATTACTAAGCACCTATTTTCGCCGTTATGACAGCTCTATGGGGACCATTCTTCTCCCTCGATTTTCGTCACCATAACCGCCCCATTCCCCATGGCTTACTTCTTCTGTCCTGCCCATTTTACCCATGGACACTCACCTGCCTTATCCCACTTAGAATATACTGTAGGAGTTATTGGGGGTGAAGATGTCATGATTTTATATACAGATAATTCCACCGACCGGTATCAGCTAAAAGAATGGGAACGAAACGCGCTGGAAAAGTTCGAAGTGAAGTTGACGGATAAAGCTAAACCATTCCCTTGCATCCCGGCAACCATCGGATTTTCCAAAAAACAGCTTCGTTATGGATTTGCGGATGACCCAAGGGAACCGGCCTCCATCGAACAAGTGGCTAAAATGCTGAAGGAATTCACCCATCATTCAAGAACATTCGGAAACTACACTTCTCTCATTGTCTTCTACAAAACTCCGAAGGATTTGAGAGATTCCTATAAAGTGGAACAATTTGAACAGATGTTTTGGCAGCACCTCACCAACCTGAGTGAGTTAGACGAAGTTGAATGGCCAAGAAATATCCCCAAAGACCCACATAATCCAATTTGGGAATTTTGCTTTCATGGGGAGCAGTATTTTATGTATTGTGCCACTCCTGCACACGTGAATCGGCAGAGCCGGCATTTTGATTGCTTCATGCTAGCCATCACCCCGAGATGGGTGCTGCAAGAGTTTTCTAAAAAAGAATCTTTTGTCCGCAGGATCAGATCCCAGGTGCGAAAAAGGCTGGAAAAATATGATAGTACCCCGATCCATCCAGACCTAAACAGCTATGGAGCAGATGATAACTTTGAATGGAAGCAATATTTCCTGAGGGACGAAGACACCACTATATCGGAGTGTCCCTTTCACAGGTTTTTGGGAATTGCCAAGAAGACCTGAACATCCCCAAAATAAGTAATATGGAAATAAATAAAGGGAGAACAGAATCCAATTCTGTTCTCCTGCAGCTTAAATAAACAACTGCTCATATACCTCATTCAACTGACGCGCTCTTTCTTCATCCTGCTCCTGTTTGGAATACTCGATTGCTTCCTCAAGCACCTTATTAAGGTAATTGCTTTCTTCCTGTGTTAACTGCCAGGCAAATATTTGATCTGATTTAAACTCATGGGTAGATAGCCTTTTATAAAGCCTTCTGCCTACAGCGTCGTTTTCGGTATGGGCAGATAAAATCTCCCGTAAATAACTCAAGGATTGTTCCATCAGAGTCCTCTCCTTCGGGTTTACTAAAACAGCTATTGGCATGTTATTGGAAAAAAGTCACTTGTCATCATCGACATATGCATCATGTTCAAAAGCCGGCAAGTCCCCAAATGAAGTCATGATTCCTTCTTCATCAAGGGTTTCTTCATATTTATCATGCTGGTCATTCGGGAAAACCGTAATATTCTTTCCATACATATCATTGCCAACAAAATTTTCATAATCTTCTACATAACCCACATTTTCATCATACTCAATGTAGGTGTCATTATAATGCTCGGAAGGGACGGCTAAATCGGATGGCGTTTCCGATGTCCCCCATTTAGCAACCTCCTGCCAGGAATCTTCGGCATCATAAGCGACATTTTCATCCTGTTCATCCATATCGAATTTGCCAAAAGGAGGCATTAATACACCTTCCTCAATGGGACGGTTTGTTGAAATCGTCTGGTCAGGAGAATGCTCCTTGCAATATAGGGTTTCCGGGACTGCTTCAAGTCTCTCCAGAGGAATTTCCTTATTGCAGGCAATGCATTTGCCATAGGTCCCCTTTTCGATGGAAGCGAGTGCTGCTTCAATCTTCTCAAGTTCGTAATCTAAATGCTGATGCAAGGCAATGTCCTTTTCGCGCTCAAACAATTCAGTGCCCTCATCAGCTGGATGGTTATCATAACTTGATAACTCCCCCATTGACTCATGAAAAAAGTCTGATTTTAAATCAAATTCATCATTAGCACCCTGTCTTTTATTTATGTCTTGTTTCATCTTTATTAAGGCTGCACGGAAGTCAGCAATTTGATTTTGATTTAACGGCATTTTATCATTCCTTCTTAAGTGACATTTTCTTACCTTAGTTTTAGCATTTAATGAAAAGAAATGAGGGAGTTTTTGTACCGGTTAAACCATTTTTTGGACTGAGAAATTAGGGTTTCCGGTGATTAAATGACCGGCTTTTCGGGAACTTTAAGAAATTATCCAGCTAATTTACGATTAGACATTTGAACCCATGTAATCTGGGAGCTAATCTTACTGATTAACGACGATAAGTCTTTCTCCTTCGGGGTATGGTAGCTATTCACGCTGATTAACGACGATAAGCCATACAACCTTCTAGGTCTGGGAGCTAATCACGCTGATTAACTACGATAAGCCATACAACCTTCGAGGTTTGGTACTTAATCATGCTGATTAACGACGATAAGTCTTGCTACCTTCTGGGTTTGGTAGCTATTCACGCTGATTAACGACGATAAGTCTTGCTACCTTCTGGGTTTGGGAGCTAATCACGTTGATTAACGACGATAAGCCATACAACCTTCGAGGTTTGGTAGCTAATCATGCTGATTAACGACCATAAGTCTTGCTACCTTCTGGGTTTGGTAGCTAATCACGTTGATTAACGACGATAAGCCATACAACCTTCGAGGTTTGGTAGCTAATCATGCTGATTAACGACCATAAGTCTTGCTCCCTTTGAGGTTTGGTAGCTAACCAGCTATTCAAGCGATTATCGGCAAAAGGGGTTCAGCCCTTAATATAAACAAAACAAGAAGAAACAAGGAACTTTCCTTCGCTTCTTCTTACCTGGCTTGTATTGTATTATTTATTTTTGTTAGTCTTCCCTTTTTTAGGGTTATCTGCCTGAAAGGCAGTTTCGGTTTCATGATCTTTTTGAACTTGTTCAATGCTTGAATTTTGTATTCCCTTCTTCTCCATTCAATTCACCACCTTTTTTGACAAGATTTAATTTACCCGCCACAATAATTCCCATTCAAATCATAACTGGGATTTATTAGTCTTAATGGATATCATCCCTTTTATCAAAGTAAAGGCTTCCATCTTGTTGGACTTCTGCATAAAACACATCACTGACTGATTGGATATTGGCATTCTTAAGCTCTTGATCCAGCCAGCTGTGGTCAAGTTTAAGTTTGGAAAGATTTTCTTTGTTTATTTTTCCATCTGAAATAACTTCTGTTGCCAGTGGAAATATAGTGGTGGTTGCACTAAATCCGCTTATATCACTTTTGGTAGCAGGCTGTTTGTTCACCTTTTTTAGGACAGACAGCTGCCCGTTGGTTTCTAAAATAGCGTAATCGACATCTGTTAGTGAAAAGGCATTTTTCTGCCTTAACATCGCCCGAAGCGAATCAATATCAAGGCGTGAATTTTTAAGAGCACCTTCCATAATTTGTCCATTACGAACCACTATTAGGGGATCGCCCGTTGTAACTTTCCTTCCCCGTTTTGATTTTATATCCGCCATACCCATTAATAGTGTAAAAAAGGTCCAAACGATTAAAGCAATGACTCCATTTCGAATGCTTAAATTTTGATTCACAGCAAGGTTTGCGGTGATGGAACCAATCCCGATGGCGGATGTCCAGTTAAAAAATGTCATTTGGCTTATTTCTTTTCGTCCCATCATTCTTGCTAATAAAAATAGTACTAAAAATGATATGGTTACACGGAGAATAACCTCGATTACAGACATTGTTGATCACCCTTAATTTAATTCACTAGTTTTAGTAAAAATAAAAACGGATTTAGCCCGGCCCTAATGGCCCGGGACTTTTCTTTGGTTGTAAAACTCACTTGTCATCTTAGTGAAAAACCACAAGAGATGAAACTGTTTTAGGATTGGGGGAAACCCAATCCTTCCCCTATCACCATGGCATAATGATAAGAACTACAAAGAGAATGAAAAATAAAGGATCTTCCTTTTATTAATCACTAAAGCTTAGTATTATTCGCTTGCTCCTTATTATTCAACATTGCCTATCTCACTTATACACCCAAATATTAACAAGTATTTGTTTATCTATATTAAGGAAAATTAATTTTATATAAATCCAAGGAGGTGATTTACATGGCACGAAGTGGTGGAAATAACGAATTATTAGTTGATGGCGCTCAGCAAGCTATTGATCAAATGAAAGTCGAAATCGCTCAAGAATTTGGTGTTCAGTTAGGAGCAGAGACAGTTTCTCGCGCAAATGGATCTGTAGGTGGAGAAATTACAAAACGCCTAGTTGCGACTGCTCAATCCCAATTAGCGGGCGGCGGACAATTCCGCTAAAAAACTTAATAAATTGGCTAATTAATAGCTGCCTGCATAAGTAGGCAGCCTTCCGGTATTAACCTTGTTTTATAACCATGACATTATCGAATTTATCTTTTAAACAGGACACATAAATAGAAATTAGGAGTGGTTATGGGCTTTTTAAGCAGCAATCTCAACCCAATTAAAATCTATTTATGTATATATTGATAAAGAAAAAACACCCTTAAAATTGCCAAGGGCATTTGGATATATAGCTTTCATTATTGTTCTACTGAATTTCTTTTTTATTCCTTAATCTAAAAAAAGTCACAGCCCCTGAATAAAATGCATATATTGCTTATACGTTTTTTCCGGGAGGGTTAAAAAGAAAAGATAAACTCCCAAAAGCTAATTTATAAATAACCCAGCCATAATTGAAAAAAATCCCCTTGATAGAAAGGGGATTTTAAATTTGCAAAGCAGATTTCAATTATTTTAAAAGAAGCGGGATTTCCTTCACTCCTCTTACAATCATTCCCGGTCTCCATTCAAGCTGGTCAATGCTGATGTTAAGTTTCATTTCCGGGAATCTTTGGATGATGCTTTGGATGGCGATTTCTCCCTCAAGCCTTGCCAAAGGAGCACCCAGACAAAGATGGATTCCTTTTCCGAATGCAAGATGCGGGCTTTTTTCTTTTGCAATATCAAAGATTTCAGGGTCCTTAAATTGGTTGGAATCATGATTGGCAGAATTTAAAGCAACGATGACTAAATCTCCTCTCCGGATAGCTGCACCTCTGAAATCCAGATCCTCACTCGCCCAGCGGGATGTGCTGAATTCAACTGGCCCGTTGAAGCGGAGTGATTCCTCGATTGCATTATGTATGAGTTGTGGATGATTTTGAAGCAAGACAAGCTGTTCCGGATTTTCAAGGAGAGCGAGAATGCTGTTGCCAATCAGATTTACTGTCGTCTCATGGCCAGCGATGATTAATAGAGTGACGACTCCAAACAGCTCTCGTTCAGTGAGATGATCGCCTTCATTTTCGGCCATTATTAACTGGCTTATCAGATTCTTCCCTGGATTTTGCCGTACTTTTCCAAACCACTCGCTTAGATATTGAACAAATTCATTCATATGCTGAAACATCTCTGCTGCATGCTCGCCATTGGACCCTTCAATTAACGAATTGGACCAAACCCGAAATTTATGACGGTCTTTAGCAGGAACGCCAAGAATCTCGCAAATGACGATAATCGGCAATGGAAAGGCAAAATCGTCAATCAAATTCATCGTTTCCTTATCTGCTGCTTCCTCAAGAAGTTCATTCGTTATCTCATGAATCCTTCCGCGCATTCCAGAAATCATTTGCGGTGTGAAAGATTTTTGAACAAGTCCGCGCAGTCTCTTATGATCTGGCGGGTCCGAAAAAAGCATATTATTCATGAAAACACTCTGGTGCTCCATGCTTCCGCCAAAAAGCTTGGACACATTCTTAATAAACCGATGATCCTTCAACACCTCGACTGCATCTTCATATCTGGTAATAAGCCAGCCTTCCTGTCCATCGGGGAACCTCATTTTAAGGACTGGCTCCGTCTCCCGCAGATTCTTATAGGCCGGATAAGGATTTTTAGTGAATTCATCAGAAAATACTTTAAATTTGGGATTCAACTTTATTCTCCTCTCATTTGCAGGCTGCATTAAAAAATTCAAGTTTAAAGGATCTTTTTAAGGCGAGGGCTCCTATTTTATTACAACACCATTTACTTTTTTAGTCATAAACTTCTCCAGAAGATTTAGCATAAACCGCTTCTTTCTACACATCTTACCCAATTCTGCAGCTGATGTAAGCATTTAAATAAGCCCCCAGTTCCTGGGAGCTTTATCGTTCACTTTTTACTTGGCGGTGTACCGTGAATATACCCTGGTGCAGGCTCGAGTTCAGGTGCCTGTCCTGTTGCCACTGGTTTTGCTTCATACTTAAACTCACTTAAACCGTCCATGGAAGGCCCTGAAGCCCAACGCCCTTGCTCACTTTCTGTTCCCTCAGAACAGCTCATAAAGGTATAGGAGACATCCGATTTTTCATATTGGCGATTGAAGGTGCTTGGTACTACTATGCCTTCCTTTTCCTCTAATTCTGCAATTGCAGCCGCCCATTGATTTTGGTGGTACGAATCACGGGCAATCAGGAAGGAAAGCATGTCCCTTACTCCCGGATCATCCGTCATTTCATATAAACGGACAACCTGCAATCGCCCCTGTGATTCAGCATTCAAGTTGGCTCTGAAATCGGCCAGAAGGTTTCCGCTCGCAATGATATAACGCGCAGTCCAGGGAAAGCCTACAGCATCGTTAGGGCTAGCCCCCAATCCATTTACAATGGCATGCTGCGGATTCATCCCGCCCATTACACTGGCAATGATAGGATCCTTTGCTGCCTGCTCCTGCTCTTCAACAGGTGCCTTATCAAGAAGCTGGGCAATCATTGTGGCCAGCATTTCTACATGGGCCATTTCTTCGGTACCAATGTCCATAAGCATATCACGGTACTTTTGTTCACCCCGGCAGTTCCACCCTTGAAAAAGATATTGCATCATAACGGATATTTCACCAAACTGGCCGCCCAGTACCTCCTGCAGCTTTTTCGCATAAACCGGATCAGGCTTGCTTGGTTTTGATCTATATTGTAATTCTTTCACGTGAAAGAACATAGGTTACACCTCCGTATTTTTTAACAATACGATGTTAGTGTCTCTCCCCTCACGTATCCTATTCTATCCAGATTCATTTTAAATCTGATTAACCGTTTCATCAGTCGTTACAATCGTTACCATGGTCGGAAACTCTTTATGCATTCAATCTCCACTCGGTCAGAAGAAAGGAAAATTTCATTCTCTGCATGCTGGTTAATTTACCTTCCCCAATAGGGATCATCAAACCCTTTTTGGACATCTAAACCATCAGGGCCGGTGCATTGAGAAACTGATTCATCTTTATTCCTTCTCTCCCTTTACCCTCGCAACCCCGAGTGCTAAATGCTCCCATAGAATTTTTTCAACCAGTTTACCCTCTTCTTCCTTACATTCTATGATCAGAATGACCTCTGATTTTTTTCCCTTTAAGGGCCGCTTGTTATTTTTCATTTTTACAATGGCTAAATCGATGACAAAACCCAATAGAAACCCCCCGCCAGCTCCGATCAAGCCCCAATAGATCGGTCCCCATTCCAGGATAAATCCTCTGCTGGCGCCAATGACTGAGAAAATAACCGCAAACAGCATCCCTTTGTTTATCAATGTTGCTCCATCAGATTGATGGAGTGAATCAAAGATCTTTACATCCTCAGTCCGATTATCCAATGGGACTGCAAAAATATCCTTTATCCCGTTTTGTTCAAGCTTTCTTATCGCCAGTTCCAAATATGGGGAATGGTCAAATGTAGCAAAAACTTGCATTTATTCCACCTTAATCCCTTTCTTAATGGTAAAAGAATTTGGGTTATAATATTTCCTTAAGTAACGTTTTTGCTCAGCGTCATACAAATTATTGTTTTCTACGGCATTCATATATGAATCATAGATCGTAAAAAAATAAAAGGATGGCAAATAAAGAAGCCACTGTGGATTTAAAACCTTACTCGATTTTTCAATATCTCCAATTAAGAGATAATGAAACCCTTCAAGAAAATGAGAATAATGGATAACGACAACAGTCATGACAAGTGTAAAAAGAGCGGAAAAGATCCGATGTATATATAATTGCCCGACACTGGGGATGGTCATGGACCAAAGAAAAGCTGCAATAGGCTTCCTTTTATCAAGGTAATTTATTTCAAAGGGTTTTATGGTGATTTTCTCTACAGGAGCAGCGTCCTTCTCGTTCAATAAATAAATGACGTTCATATCCACTGTAGAGCGATAACTGTCCCAAATCGAAAATAAGTAAATAGGGATATAAAGATGAAGGTACTTGACATCCAATACCTCCTTCGCTTTATCAATATCGCCAATAAAAGTATACACCATTGCTGAATTCAGCTTGATTAGCTGATTAATGAAAAGTTCCCAAATCACCAGTGAGAAGCCCCTGAAATACTTATTCAAAAGCAAATGCCCATATCCCGGAAATACAACTGACCACATGGCAACGATATAAGGACTTCGCAGATGGATCTGTGAAGTGCCAAAAATGCTCAAATGTGCAAGCTTATTAGAAGGTTTCTTTATTTTATATGATTGGCCCATCCACTCACCCCAAGAATTGAACATCGATACTGGTAGTTTCTTTTAAAACAGCCCGTTTCATTCAATCTTTCGGTTTCCTCGATTTATTTTCACTGCACTATTGTGTATTTCCCCGCTAATTAGCTTCTCTGGGCAATTGTAAACAAAAGTTGATCTTAAATTTATGTACATTTTGTAAGATTACCATTGTAAAAGGTTAATGAGGCTTCAACTTATCAATGCTTCTAATGATGCTTTTGTAAGTGGTATAATATGCTTTTAAATATATCTCCTGTTTCTCTCCAATCATCAATAATTGCTTCTGGTGACATTTTCGATTGTATGACCATTTTAGCATCCACTTTTTATCTTTATTTTATTATTTTAACCTGCCTCTTTAGTCAATAAATTTAAAGCCCTGATAAATAGCGATAAAAAGTGGAATAGGCGGCATATAGGAGCCAAACAGAACAGGAAATCTTAAAGAATCTTAATCCGGATTCCACTTGCCGCCTCTCTTGCCCAATCAGGCAGCAAGTAAGGACAAAAAGCAAACAAAAAATTCCAAAAAAAATAGCCAGCTTTAAAAAGTGGTTGTTCCCCGTTTCATACTGCACCTCATTTTTTAATGTTGGCTTATAACAAATCATTATTTATCGTTTTTCAATAAATTTTTTAAAATTGATATACCATTTCCAAAAGGTATTTCACCTTAAAGAAAAAGCCGCCAAAAGGGCAGAAGATATTAGTCATACTACTCATCAAGCGGCTCATTCTTTCTCATTTTTTTCACTAATTTGGTTAAGAAGTAAGCAGTGTAGGTAACCCCTACATCGATAAGAAACAAATAAAATTGATTCATCCCTTTATTAAATTCAAGCACGCCTATAAGTGCTTCGATGGTTGCAAATCCAAAGGCAAACAATGCACTTAAAAGTAAAGTATAAACGAGGAAGTTTTTCTTATGATTTAAGCAGTATTGATAAAGGAGCAAGAACCCAACCGGAAGTGCGGATGCTGTCATATTGAGGGCATGGGGAAAAATTGGTGCAAAAAAGTATGTGTGGACAAAAAAACTATACCTTTGCAAAACAATATCAATGTAGGCCCATAACATATGTACGGTATATCCAAAGAAAAACAACTCAAAAATTCTTCTGCGGTCTACTGTAAAATAAAGCAGAATGAGCGGGAGAACCAGCAGGGATACCACTAACCAGAACTGCCACGTTCCCATATTGGAATAATCATGCCAGTAGGAAGTGATTAATGAATTCATATCCTTATTCTGTTGGAAGATCTGATCCCAGTATTCTTTGTAACTCATACAATGACCTCCTAAAATGCTCATAATTAAGAAATTCTCCAGTAGGCAACTCGCAGCTTATATAAAAATGATCATTCCGTTATTATGCATAATCGTAGTTCTTTACTCTCGCCTCTTGCAGCATTTTCCTAAATTGATCCCCTTTTTGAATGCCTAAGATCCTTTGGCCATAATCCAGAAAAGCTTTCAGCTCTCCCTCTGAAAAATGGCTTAAACTAAAGGGAAATTGCTCCATATCCCGTACGGCATCCATAATTTGATTGAGTACTTGTTTTCCCTTTACAGTAATAGTAACCTGCTTATATCTGCGCTTATCTTTATTAACGGTTAATTGGATAAAGCCCTTTTCCTGAAGTGGCTTTAATAATCGCGTAACTGTTGAGATATGCCAGCATCCTAGTTCACTTAACTGTGTTGGACTAAGCACACTTTCATTCGTTGCCAGCAAAAATAAAATATGCTGCTGAGCGGTTGAAAGATTGAACCTCTTCTCCAGCTCCGACCACTTCTTTTCCATGCAAAAATACAGGGCCCTAATGACAAGAACAGTTTGTTGCTTCAGCAAAATATCCATCATTCACATCCTCACTTGCAAATACAATTGTAATTACAAGTATTTTTTGACTTTCGAAAAAAAATATGCATAAAAAATAGAGGCGGAAATTATCAGCCTCTGAATCAGTTAATCAGCTCAGAATTTTCTTTTTATTGGCAAATGTCATTTTGTTATAATGTCCGCTCGCTGCTCCAGCGTGATCTGTTGGCGGAGAACCGTTATAGTTCGATCTATTTGTTCATGCCAAACCAAATCTTCAGCTATAGGTTTCCATCCATTTTTGTAAAAGATAAAGAGATTCTTCTGCTTAATTCGGCCACCGGATTTAATAGGTCCGGATCCTGATGACCTGTAAAACCAAGACCTTGTCCTGCTTTTATCCATACGTCATCAAAGCCTTTATCATTAAGCAAATTGTTTGTGTTGCTGCCAGGAGTTGAGTTAACATCCCGTCATTGATCACAAGCAATTTAATATTCGCTGGTCCGTCAAGGATTTCCATTGCCTGATTATTCCTTACTTCAGAATAGGAGGCTCTAAATAGGTGTTAATCACACGAAAGACTCGCCCGTCCATACTTTAGCATACCTAATTTATTCTAGTTACTTAATATCTTTCTTTCATTGGTTGGCTGAACAGGTCGATGATTTTCTTGGAAAATATTACGAAAAGTTTCTATCTGTTGATTAGACATTTGAATTGGTTCTTGCAATACAATCCAAGTAACACCCTCTGTACATGGAGGAGTTGTCAGGGACCCATTATAGCGAAATAACTGTTTATCTTTAGGGAGAACTTTCATTAAATCAATTGTCTCTTCAAGAGTAACCTCTCCGGATTTGTTTTTTGGTGCATTAGACCATATAGTTTCCAATTCGTTATTACTATCTCCTGCCTTTATTATTACCCCAAGAACTGCTAGCCGGCCATTTTTGTTTTTATGTACTAAATGTAATTCCATATCAAAATTTCCCCCATCAAATTGATGTTCGCTTGGTGTATGGAAGTGAAACTGTTCTAACTTATACTCTATTTTATCCAAAATGATCGAGTTCTGGTCTTTAATTGAATTTGCCTGAATGGTATGCCCATTATTTACGAGTGTAAACATAGCAGGAGAATACTTAATTTCTAATAATGTTTTGCTATTATTTTTTGATAATTCTTCATTCTTAACGTTTATTGGAGATTGTTCTTTGCCTTGTTTACAAGCTAAGTTTGCAGAATCTAATTCACCCCAGTGTTTAGGACCTGTCTCCCCTTCGTAGGACCAATCATTTGTCTGTGTTTCAACAGATAAATGGTCTCTTTCATTCTCTGTTTCAATCTGCTGTTCAGGTATAGATGTTTTTTGTTCACTTTCTGAACAGCCAATTAAAAAAATTAGCAGCGATAAAAATAAAAAAGAAAAGAAAATAGTGTTCTTCACCATATTAACCTCCTAAATTTTAGTATTTTCCTTGGGTTTATACCCATCCTATTAACATTTATTCCTATTAATGTAAACCGACACAAAATAGACAAATTTAAATATGTTCCTTAATGAGAGTAATGTAGCTCAAGAAGACTACAGGTGTAATTTACCTCTATAATTACGCAAACAGTTTAGGAATGGATTATTCAGGGAGAATGCTATTATAATTATGAAAGCTTAATTTTAAAAAAAGGATGTTTCAATTGGATTGGAAACCTGACAGAAAATCTAAAACACCCATTTATAAACAGCTGGCCATGTATATCGAGAACGGGATTGCTGATGGGACTTTTCCCCCTGACAAACTGCTTCCCTCTGAAAGAGGATTGGCAAAGCAGTTTGATATAAATAGAAGCACGGTTGTTGCTGCCTATGATGAACTGGAGTCCAATGGGATCATTAATCGAAATAGAGGCAGCGGAACAACGATTAGTAAAGATATTTGGGGGATGGCTAAGAAAAGAATTCCAAGCTGGAACAGGTACATTGAAGCGGGTTCATTTTTGCCCAATATGCCTGTAACCCAAAGGATCCATAAAGAACTGGCAGAGACAAAGCTGATTAATTTAGCCAGTGGGGAATTGTCTCAGGACCTTTTTCCGATGGCTTCACTAAGGGAGATCACTTCGAACAGATCCTTTATCGGGACTTTGGGATATGACCATCCCCAAGGGAATGAAATTCTTAGAGAAACCCTTGCTGCCCATGTTAAAAAATGTAGAGAAATTGAGACGAATGCATCATCAATCTTGATTACATCCGGTGCACAGCAGGCCTTGCATCTTGTTGTTCAATGCCTGTTAAAACCTGGAGATGCAGTTGCGATTGAGGACCCTTCCTATCACTACAGCCTTCCGATCTTTAAATCAGCAGGAATAAAAACCTGTTATTTAAAAGTAGATAAGGATGGACTAAACCCAAACGATATTACTGCACTATATAAAAAGCACCGAATAAAAATGATCTTTTTAAATCCTATTTTTCAGAATCCTACAGGTACTTTATTGCCTGAAGAACAGCGCAGAAAAATTCTTAAATTGTCTTCTGAGTATGGAATTCCTGTGGTGGAAGATGACCCTTACAGCTTAACACCTTTTACCGGGAAAAGAATGAGGACCCTTAAATCAATGGATGTAAACGGAAATGTCTTATATATTAGCTCACTCACAAAAATCATCGCTTCAGGGCTGAGAATTGGTTGGATTATTGGTCCAAAATCCGTGATTGAAAGATTATCAGATGCAAAGCAGCAGGTCGATTTTGGACACGGCAGTTATTCTCAGTGGATCGCCAATGATTTTTTAGAATCCAAGAACTTTGAATCACATATTACTAGCTTAGTTAAGCAATTAGAAGAACGAAGGGACCAAATCGTTAAAAGTCTTCAGATCCTTCTAAAAGATCAAGTTGAATTTACCATTCCTCAAGGAGGAATACATATTTGGTGCAGGATCAAAAAAGAGCACAGTGAAATTCAATTGCTCGAAGAATCTATAAAGAGAGGAGTCATCTACGTTCCCGGGGCAACAATGGGATCTGAGAAAGGATTTGTCCGGTTTACTTATGCCAGGGAAAAAGAAGAAAACATACATGAAGGAATAAAACGGTTTGCTGATGCCCTTGCATCTATAAAAAATTAAGAACTCTCTATCTATTTACAAGGAAAAAGACAGCCCATAAAAGACTGTCTTTTTCCATTTTCCTATTACACTAACTCCCGTGCACTGCCAAAAAACTATTTTGCAGGCTCTCGGACATCAAGCTATACGCAATTACTTTTTTCTTATTCAGTTTGACAACTTCAATGCGGTCGTTGTAACTGTATATCCATAGCCTGACATCTTTATTTCGGCTCTTAACATCAATAACGATTGGTGTTCGACTATTCACTGGATGTGAAAAATTTTGCTCGTTCCCCGGATGTATATAATGTTTTTTAATAAATATCGCTTCGTTGAAGTAATTGATAATACTCAGTTTTTCCTCACCTTCCAATCTCATGCCAGAGATGGTTATCGTAACATCTTTCTCATTTAGCTTGGAATGAGTTTCAAATATACCGATAAGCCAATTAACTGTGCCAGTTGGCAGACAGGTCAAAAGTATTTTTAATAAACTTACGAGTATGATTGGAACCAAAACAGCCCATGTCATATTTCATCATCTCCGTTACACCCTGCAATATAGGCTAGACTCAGGGGCTTTTTATTTACTAAGCCCGCCAAATGTAGATTCCAAGTGAAGCTAATGCTATAAATAAAATCACCACATATATTAAAGTTAAATTTGTTGTATTCCTTTTTGTCGAACTTCCATAGTTTTCATCGGCCTTCTCTGTTAGCAGCAAAGTCGAAACCACGGCAAAAATTAAAATTAAAAGAACCAATCCAAGCATTAATTCCATGCTGCACCTCTTCATTATTATGATTAATTTTACAAAAAAAGCTATAAATAAATTTTTAAAGCTTTTTTATAAATAAATCATAACGCACATGAATCGATAAATAACCATCCACTTTGGCATAAAATTGCCCATCCACTTCTTTCTTCTAACTTCCAAGCAGTGTAACCGGGTCTTATATTCACCCGATTCTCTTCTTTGTAGAAGACTAAATTTTATTTATTTTGCAATTAACCTCTTAAGTATAAGTATGACACAAACCATCGTTTGTAATGAGGGCTTAAGGACTAATATCAATTAATGATCCTGTAAAATGTCCACCGTAAGGGGCATAAGTGATAAGTGTTATAAATAAGCTGTCAATTAAAGCAACAACCTATTTAAATCTATGAGAAAAAGCCTCTCAGACTAGCTAGAGGCTTTAATTAATAAATTTTATTAATTTTTCTATATCACGTTTGTTAAACCATTAAACCCTAATAATGTCAGAACGATAGCCACAATGGTTAATAGGAATAGCGGCATAAATATTATTGATATCTACGTCTTCGTTAATTATTAAGCAAATAGAATAGGTGCCGGATCAATAGGAAATAAAAGCACCTATTGACCAGCTCCTATTATTTTTTTATTTTAAAGTAATTTGAATATTTGATGAGCCTCTATTTTTGCTGGAAACAGAAATTCCAGACCCACCCTTCTCTTGAATAATTTCTAAAACCACTTTCCTTTTTACACCTGCCGCGTCAATACTGTACACTTTCTCAGAACCAGGTGCAAGAGTATCTTCGTTTTTAGGCTTATTATTGAAAAAAACAGGCAAGGATTCTTGAGTCTCTGAATCTTTATCGTAGGCTTTTAGCTTAAATATCCGGCTTTTTTCTTCGCTGCTATTGATTATTTTTACAAGTAAATTTTCTTTGCCGTTTTTAGCAGGAATGCTACAGCGCGAGACTTTCCTTTTTGCCATCTAATCTCCTCCTTCTCTTCTTATTAATCTTCTTTTCTGAGGGAATTAATAGCATCAAGGATTGCTTGACGATTGCTGTTTCCATCTTGCTGCATTAAATTTAGTGTATTTTTCAAGCTGGAAATCAATGAGTCTTCATAATTAGCATCTTGCTTCCCCCTTAATGCTTCAAGAAGTGCAAGTTGTGACATAGCTATTGCTAAAAAGGAAGCATTGTTATCACAATAACCTACCATTATATTATGCCCGGTTCGTGCAATAATGTTATTGTTTTCAAAACTATTATTTGCTTCTGCCTCTGCCTCTGCTTCCGCTTCCGCCTCCGCTTCTGCCTCTGCTTCCGCCTCCGCTTCTGCTTCTGCTTCCGCTTCTGCCTCCGCTTCTGCCTCTGCTTCTGCTTCCGCTTCTGCCTCCGCTTCTGCCTCTGCTTCCGCTTCCGCTTCTGCCTCTGCTTCCGCTTCTGCTTCCGCTTCTGCCTCTGCTTCTGCCTCTGCTTCTGCTTCCGCCTCTGCCTCTGCTTCCGCTTCTGCCTCTGCTTCCGCTTCTGCCTCCGCTTCTGCTTCCGCCTCTGCTTCCGCTTCTGCTTCTGCCTCTGCTTCCGCTTCCGCCTCTGCTTCCGCTTCCGCCTCTGCTTCCGCTTCCGCCTCCGCTTCCGCTTCTGCCTCTGCTTCTGCTTCTGCTTCCGCTTCTGCCTCTGCTTCTGCTTCTGCCTCTGCCTCCGCTTCTGCTTCTGCCTCTGCTTCTGCCTCTGCTTCTGCCTCTGCTTCTGCTTCCGCCTCTGCTTCCGCTTCTGCCTCTGCTTCCGCTTCCGCCTCTGCTTCCGCCTCTGCTTCTGCCTCCGCCTCTGCTTCCGCTTCCGCCTCTGCTTCCGCTTCTGCCTCCGCTTCTGCCTCTGCTTCTGCCTCCGCCTCTGCTTCCGCTTCCGCCTCCGCTTCTGCCTCTGCTTCCGCTTCTGCCTCTGCTTCCGCTTCTGCCTCTGCTTCTGCCTCCGCCTCTGCTTCCGCTTCCGCCTCTGCTTCTGCTTCTGCTTCTGCCTCTGCTTCCGCTTCTGCTTCTGCCTCTGCTTCCGCTTCTGCTTCCGCTTCTGCTTCCGCTTCTGCTTCTGCTTCTGCTTCCGCTTCTGCTTCCGCTTCTGCTTCCGCTTCTGCCTCTGCTTCTGCCTCTGCTTCTGCCTCTGCTTCTGCTTCTGCCTCTGCTTCCGCTTCCGCCTCCGCTTCTGCCTCTGCTTCTGCCTCCGCCTCTGCTTCCGCTTCCGCCTCCGCTTCTGCCTCTGCTTCCGCTTCTGCCTCTGCTTCCGCTTCTGCCTCTGCTTCTGCTTCCGCTTCTGCTTCTGCTTCCGCCTCTGCTTCTGCTTCCGCGCTTCTGCCTCTGCTTCCGCTTCTGCCTCTGCTTCCGCTTCTGCCTCTGCTTCTGCCTCCGCCTCTGCTTCCGCTTCCGCCTCTGCTTCTGCTTCCGCTTCTGCCTCTGCTTCCGCTTCTGCCTCTGCTTCTGCCTCCGCCTCTGCTTCCGCTTCCGCCTCTGCTTCTGCTTCTGCTTCTGCTTCTGCCTCTGCTTCCGCTTCTGCTTCTGCCTCTGCTTCCGCTTCTGCTTCCGCCTCTGCTTCTGCTTCTGCTTCTGCTTCCGCTTCTGCTTCCGCTTCTGCTTCTGCTTCTGCTTCTGCTTCCGCTTCTGCTTCCGCTTCTGCCTCTGCTTCCGCTTCTGCCTCTGCCTCCGCTTCTGCCTCTGCTTCCGCTTCTGCGTCAGCCTCTGCTTCTGCCTCTGCCTCTGCTTCCGCTTCTGCCTCTGCTTCTGCTTCTGCTTCCGCTTCTGCTTCCGCTTCCGCTTCCGCCTCTGCTTCCGCTTCTGCCTCTGCTTCCGCTTCTGCGTCAGCCTCTGCTTCCGCTTCTGCTTCTGCCTCTGCCTCTGCTTCTGCCTCTGCCTCCGCTTCTGCCTCTGCTTCTGCTTCTGCCTCCGCTTCTGCCTCCGCTTCTGCTTCTGCTTCCGCCTCTGCCTTCGCTTCCGCTTCCGCTTCCGCCTCTGCTTCCGCTTCTGCCTCTGCTTCCGCTTCTGCGTCAGCCTCTGCTTCTGCTTCTGCTTCTGCCTCTGCCTCTGCTTCTGCCTCTGCCTCCGCTTCTGCCTCTGCTTCTGCCTCTGCCTCTGCCTCCGCTTCTGCCTCTGCTCCTGCCTCTGCTTCTCCCTCTGCTTCTGCATCAGCCTCTGCTTCTGCCTCTGCCTCTGCTTCTGCCTCTGCTTCTGCCTCTGCCTCTGCTTCTGCCTCTGCTTCTGCTTCTGCCTCTGCTTCTGCCTCCGCTTCTGCCTCCGCTTCTGCTTCCGCTTCTGCTTCCGCTTCTGCTTCCGCAGTGGCTTCCGCTATTGCCGTGGCTTGAACTTCTGTATCTGCTTCTGCTTCCACTTCAGCTTCTATCATGGTGTAGCCTAATTCATATAATCTCTCAAGATATTCATTCCTTAGACTTTGAAAATCTGTAGTTGATAAGTCATTATTATTCTCAAGCGCCTCTAAATTAGCTAGCAACTTTTGAATTTTCTTCAATTTACTTTTTTTCTTTTGCCAACCCATTACTTCCTCCTTTCTGATTATAAGAATGCTCCTGGCCTGTATGGTTCTAGGATTAATAAAACATATACTATTGGAGTGAAGGAACTTAATTAATAATCAAGCTTTTTAATAGATTTCCATTATCCTTCTGTTGTTGGGACTTGCTCTTCTTCTGATGACTCTTCTTCTGTATCTGTATCTGTTTCTGCATCTGTTATTTGATTTTGTAACTTTTCCACTTTAGACTGCAGCTTTTCCCTGGCTTGTTCATTTTCTTCTGTGTTTTCTAGCTGGTTTAATACATCAAGCAAGGTTTCCATTTTAGCTCTTTTTCTGCTTAACCTTTTCTCGCGCAATATAATTCCCCCCTTTTTTTAAGCTACTTTATTATAGTTTTAATGACTTTGTTTGTTGTGGGACATTTCCTCAGTTATTGGCGGATTTTTTATAGTACTTGTATAAAAAATTTCTATTTAGAGTACAAAAGTCTACAGGAAACATATTATTTAATATCCTAAAAACATTTTCATGGCGAATGCACATAAAAATAGTCCAAGGTCTAACCCGACATTTATAAAAATTGTTGTTCTAACTTTTCAATATCATGTCATATCTTTTGATTTTGGCGGATTAATAACTTAATTACATTTCCTCCTTACATAAAAAAATAGCCTCAACTCTTTATAGGAGTTGAGGCTTGCACGAATAGCTATTCATTTAAACAAGATATTTGTCTTCAAGTGGTGGATCCATACTTTCATCTAAATTTATTTGTTAAGGGCGCTGGTCATTTTATTTGTGGTGTTTAACCAAACTATAGTATCTAGGCAGCAGCAAATTGCCTATTCTCTAAAATGAAATACTCTAGGTAAGGGAGCTATTTTTCATTTCAGCCCTGCTGAAGAAACACAAGCCAATAGCAATCCAGAAAGCTATATTCCAAATAGCCATAAAATCAAGATACTGCCTATTCCTTCATTATAATGGAGTCAATCGTTTTATAAGCTACAAAAAACGTTGCCAATGAATAGGCAGCTTCCCTAATCCCAAATAGGAAAATGGAACTTGTAAAAATAATAAAATTAAACAACAAAATGCATTGTCCAATCGTAAAGGGAGATTTTTCACTAAATAAAATCGCTAAAACCTCTGTTCCATCTAAACATGCACCAAAACGGATGATCATGCCGACCCCACATCCTAAAATAAGTCCTCCAAAGAGAATGACCAGAATTGGGTTATTCGTCAATTCTTCGAAGGGCGCCAATATGTAAGTGCCTCCTGCCAATATGGAACTGGCATAAAGACTTAATATCAGGAACCTGGAGCCAAAGCAGAAGTAACCTACTATTAAAAACGGTATATTAAATAATAACAGCAGCGCGCCAACATCCACATGGATAATATGGGAGAGCATAATGCTTAAGCCAACAATGCCGCCGTCAATGACATAATTTTTCACCAGGAACAATTGCAATGCGACTGCTACAAGATTGGCTCCGCAAAATATAAAAAAGCCATTTTTAAATAAAGAATCCTTCCGAAAATGGTTTTGATTCACATAGTAATGTGCCCTTCTTCTATACACATGACATCTCCTTTTGTTCAGACAATGCCTCTTATGTATTGAATTATATTCTTGGAAAATCATAAAATGCACCACGTTTTCTGCAGAATTTCCAAGGAAGTCTATGAGGATGTAAAAAAACCTATTTTATAAAAATAAAAAGATAGAAAAACATCATGTCACAGTGTAAAATTAGTTCAGTAAGAAATCCAAACATAGGCATCCATTTTGAAATGTAGGAGGAAACGAAAAACTTACCTAAATCAATTACCATTTCCAGCCGCTAAATATCTTAAATTTTCAGAAAACTAAATATAAGAGGTCGATGAAATTGACAATGGATGTTAGAGAGTTAACCACAAAAGAACCTACTATTTTTCATCATGTTGGAAATAAAATTATAACAGAAGATAGAGATATTCACATAATTGCCAGATTAGAAGAACCATTGGTCGTAATATTAGGAAATGTTTTAAGCGTTGAAGAATGTGACGAGCTGATTCGATTATCAAAAGATCGAATGCAGCGTTCGAAAATAGGAAACATACGTGAAATAGATGATCTTAGAACAAGCAGTAGTACGTTTTTCCAAGAAGGCGAAAATGACGTTGTTGCAAGAATTGAAAAAAGAATTTCTTACATCATGAACATACCTGTTGAACATGGTGAAGGCCTGCAAATTCTAAATTATAAAATTGGGCAAGAGTATAAAGCTCATTTTGATTTCTTTTCATCAACCAGCAAAGCAGCAAGCAATCCAAGAATAAGCACACTTGTCATGTACTTAAATGATGTAGAACAAGGCGGAGAAACGTATTTTCCTAAACTTAATTTTTCCGTCTCTCCCCAAAAGGGGATGGCGGTGTACTTTGAATATTTCTATAATGATCAAACTTTAAACGACTTAACCTTACATGGTGGAGCACCCGTTGTAATAGGAGATAAATGGGCTGCAACACAATGGATGAGAAGGAAAAGAATTTAGAGTATATTCAACAAAAAAACACTTGGGTGAGCGCACCCAAGTGTTTTTTATAATTTTTTAAAACCACAATCTCTTATGATAATCATAATCAGAGGTATCGAAATTCTCTTCCCCTTCTGTTTTGGGGGTCCACTCTTCACAAGGTTCTTCTGATTGGTCATGATCAACTTGTTCCATTAAAAGTTCCATTGGTTTGCAACCCCTTTCCTATCTCTTACCTCTATTATAATGTAAGCGTTTACATTTGTCTTGTAACATTTATTGGAAACAGACTTTGCTAGAAATAATGAAAGAGGATATCTGAAACCCAGATACCCTCCTTTAAATCAGTTTCTGTTCAGCATCTTAAAGACCTGCTCCACGTCCTTGTCGCCTCGTCCTGATAGATTGACAATGATCGCATCCTCTTTTGATAATTCTTTTGCCAATTTCAGTGCATAGGCCATTGCATGGGAGCTTTCAAGCGCCGGAATAATTCCTTCTGTTTTTGATAACAGCTGAAAGGCTTCGAGAGCTTCCTGGCCTGTTGCTGTCACGTATTCCGCCCGGCCGCTCACTTTTAAATGGCTGTGCTCCGGTCCGATCCCAGGGTAATCAAGCCCTGCTGCGATTGAATAAGTTGGTTTTGGCTGCCCTTCTTCATCTAGCAAAGTTAAGCATTTGAATCCATGGATGACCGCCGGAACCCCTTCAGACAGGGTTGGAGCTTCTTTTGGTTCAACACCGATCAGACGTACTTCCTTTTCATCCAAGTAATGTGCAAAGGCACCAATTGCGTTGCTTCCGCCGCCTGTGCAAGCGATGACTGCTGCCGGCAGCTTCCCTTCCTGCTCCAGAATTTGGCGTTTTGACTCTTCACTAATCACTGACTGGAAGTGTTTCACCATCGTTGGGAATGGATGAGGACCAACCGCAGAACCCAGCAAATAAAACGTATTTTTATAGTTTTGGACCAAGTCTCCTAATGCTTCGTCAACTGCATCCTTCAGGCGGCCCTGCCCTTTTTCCACTGGAACGACTTTAGCACCCAGCAATTCCATTCTGAATACATTGAGAGCCTGGCGTTCCGTATCCAATTTCCCCATATAAATGATACATTCCATCCCAAACATGGCACATGCAGTTGCTGTAGCGACGCCATGCTGGCCCGCTCCGGTTTCGGCAATGATCCGTTTGGCTCCCATCCTCTTCGCCAGCAGAATTTGTCCGATCGCGTTATTAATCTTATGGGCGCCTGTATGGTTTAAATCTTCCCGTTTTAAATAGATCTTGGCTCCGCCAATTTGCCTTGTAAGATTCTCGGCAAAAGTCAATGGATTTTCCCGGCCAATATATTGCTTCAGATAGTAGGAAAATTCCTTTTTGAACTCTGGATCATCCTTATATTTTAAAAATTGAGCATCTAAATGGTCCATGACCTCCTGTAGATCTTCGGGAATAAAGCTTCCTCCAAACTCGCCAAAGTAACCTTTTGTTTCTTCGCTCACACTCGTCATTCTCAGCTCATCTCCTTCTCAACTTTCGAACTATTATACTCTATTAATTGAAATATTCCAATAATTTAATATGGAAATCTACCAGCCAAAGTACGTTCTCGGCAAATTCGTCACTTCATGTGCAACCCTGATCCCGGATTGGACGGCGCCTTCAACCCAGGCGGGAGCAGTGGAAGTATGTTCTCCAGCAAAATGGACTCTTCCTTCAGGAGCACGGATATCGGGAAACAGCTCTGTTTCCTGATGAGGCTTAAACATTGAGAAAGCACCGCCAGAAAACGGGTATTGGGACCAGCTATGGAAAGCACCTGTTAAGAAATGCTCATAAACCTGCTTTCCATGGACAGTTGCCATGTTATCCAGTGCATTCCGAATCCGGTCTCCTTCCTCTATAGGACAATGTATCATCTTGTCCAAATTAAATTCAAAAATAAAAGCCTTTTCCCGGATGGAAAAAGGCTTTGTACTATTTGTTTACACATCACTAAGTACAAGGAAATATATAGCTTTTAGTATGTCAAACTTTTATTCGATTACTCCCGCCTCCAGTATTTTCACTTTGGCCTGAACGGTTATTTTGATTTCTGGATATAATTCTTTCCATTTTTTCTGATCCCATTTACGAGTCCGAGTACGCACTTCTTCCCCAATTCCAAGAGGATCAATTCCCTTTTCCTGGAATTCACGGATCATTTCTTCTGATTTTTTTTCAATCTCCTCCTTCAGTTCATTTTCTATCTTTTTGATTTTTTCTTTATTTACAGTACCATTGCTGTATTCACGGATAATCGCCTTTATATTAATGTTTATTTTTATCTCAGAGCTCGTCATAGGTTTTGGTATATCGTATTTTCTGACAGACTTTATGTTTTCAATAGAAGCTTTTCTTCCTTCTTTCGTCTTTATGGCATAGGCATCCTTCTGACCTTTAGGTTCTAATAGGAGTGTCAGAAAAAAGAATTTTTCCTGTTCTATTTGATCCACCAATTTGTCATCTTCAAACAAACCGATGGCTTTAATATTAAGCTTCCCTTCTTTTTGTTCAATTATAGGAAGCATAGGGTCAATCCCTTCAGCATATAATTTATACTTAAATATATGCAGGTTTGTTTTATGGATCAACCCTGTTTCAACATTTTGTTCAATTAAATTGGATAAAAATATACCATTATCTATATTTCCATACTGTTTACTTAACACTTCCTTTGGGTTCCCATCTAAGATAGCCAGGTAAACATTCGCACCAATCGAAGGATCTCGTGATAAAGTATCCATTAGCTCTATGATCCCTTTTTCTGCTGTTTCCCTGTCATATAATGCTACTTCCAATTTCCCGCTAACCATTGGTTTATCTGATTGTAAACTTTGCTTATCCCGATTTTCTTTATTTAAGATAGCAGTAGTAGTTAACGTTTCATTTTTTACAGACCCATCAGGCTGATAATTGGGAAAAACAGCTGTTAACTCTATCGTATCGTCATCTACATACTTGTAGGCAGCCCCCGTTACTAATTGAACATCGTCCAAAATATGCTGGTCGATATTCATACATCCTGTCAGAAATACAGGCAGCAGAATAATTTGTACCATCTTTTTAAGCTTTTTCAATGTTCCCCCTCCTTATCCTTGATATAAGGAAAGACACAAGAGTTAGAAAAGGAAGATACACAAAGACTAAATATAATCCTAATAAAGACATATATTTATTTAACTTCTCGATATTTTCTCTACCTTCAATCGCTACCGTTGAACCAAGTATAATGAGCAAAATGACCACAATGATCCACACTACTTTTTTAGGGTTAATATTAAAGATTGTTTCTACCCCTTTGGTCGCAGCCCATACAGATATACAAATATTAGGAAGGATGATTAAAACCCAGGATGTTATTCCTATATACTCAAACCTTTCTACAAATGGGAGTTCGACAATTTTCCACATGGATAATGTAGCCCAGGTGTGTCTGCTTATTTGATTCTCGCTAAAATAACCGATTGAAATGATGAGAATGAATAAATAGATGAATCCTGTCAGAAGATTCCCAAGGTGAGCCCACTTTTGTGATCTTTTGGGATGTTTTATATAAGGGTAATAAATAAGCAAAGTAGAAAATCCCAAATAGCTCAACATCATGTCTTTGGTAGATATGGTTATATCTTTGATAGAATGGTTCCATATAGGAAGTAAGTTTCGAAAGTGAGTATATTCAATGGGAAATAAAAATGTTAAAAATATATAAAAGGGAATAAGGACTCCCAAGAAGCTGATTCCCGTAACAATGCGAAATCCTCCTGTTACACAATAATAGACGAGAATAAGTAAGATGATGCTAAACATGATAATATTAATCAGCGGAAATAACCACACCTGAACAATTTCAATGTAGCTTCGAAGGACGACTATACCAATCATCAGCCAATATATGATCCAAATAAGACTTAAAAGTCCCCCAATCCACTTTCCAAACAAATCCCTATGTATTTGAATAAGATCTTTTTGATGCCTATTTAGCAGCAAGTACATAACCCAGATGATCATACTTACCGGGATTCCTGCACCAATGACCGCCATCCAGGCATCATTTCCCGCAGACTTCATGACTGTACGCTGGAATCCAAACACGCCCACTCCTAATTGGACAGAGTGAATTAAAAAGAACACAAGAAAAGGTGATATTTGAAACTCTTTCTCTTCCAATATAAACCAGGCTTCCTTTCTTAATTTCTTTTGGAATCATGTTTCTCTTTAGCTTTTTTTGGATTGAAACGCATGGTATCTTCCGTTTGTTCCTGAATTGGGCGCTTTGATTGCATTGAAAAGGGTAAACGAATAAGAGAATCCTTAAGATCTTGAATCCTTGGCGGATAAAAGGGCTCAAGAAACGGTCTGCCTAAAGAAGACAGCCTCAACAGATGAATCAGTAAGAAACAAAAACTTACCGCTACTCCTATTAAGCCAAGATAATGCGCCATCAGCAAAAAAGGGAAGCGGATTAAACGAATCGTATTACCCATTTGATAGACAGGTGTTGTAAAGGATGCCAACGCTGCTAACGCAACGATAATTAATAAAACATTGCTTGTTAATCCTGCTTCAACGGACGCTGTTCCAATAACAATACCGCCCACGATACCAATTGTCTGGCCAACCTTTGTTGGCAGCCTTGCTCCTGCCTCTCTTAACAATTCAATAGCTAACTCCAGAATAATGGCTTCCAAAATCGGCGGTAATGGAATGGCACTTCTTGATGTAACTAACGTACTAACTAAGTCCTTAGGAATTAATTCATAATGATACGTTAGGACGGCCACATATATAGGAGTAACCAAGATGGAAAATATTACAGCAAAAAAACGGACCAGACGGAAAAATGAGGCTACAGCCCAATTCAAATAATAGTCCTCAAAGGCATAAAAAAACTCAAAAATGGTCGTTGGACCGATCAATCCGTGCGGTGCACCATCAACTAAAATAGCAATTTTCCCTTCACCTAGCACTGATGCAACACGATCAGGTCTCTCTGTATCAATCAGCTGTGGAAAAGGAGAATTCTGATTGTCTTGAATTAATTGCGTGATATAAGAACTATCCATGATTTGATCAATATCTAAATCGGATAGCCGTTGAATGACAGTATTGACATTTTCTTTATTGGCAATCCCGTCAATATAAAGGACAGAAACCCTTGTCTTAGATAACTTGCCAATTATCAACTCTTTTACGGTAAACTCCGGCATCGGCAATCTCTTTCGAATCAGGTTAATATTTGTATCAAGTGCTTCCACAAAGGACTCTTTAGGTCCAACAACGCTAAACTCAACCTCAGGAAGCGAAACTTGACGTGTCCTTTCCACACCAGCTTTCACTAAACAAACTTGTTTTAAGTTATTTACATTAAAAATAAAAATATATCCTTTTAAAAGATTTTCCTGAATTGTTGCTGCATCGGCTGTAAGGATCACTTCTTCAATTGGAAGCACTGATGACAAAGAAGCAAATGACTCCCATTTTTTTAAATAAGGCAGTATATCTCGATGTAAAATTTCCGTATCGATTAAAGGCGTGTAGTAGCCTATGCATAGCGAAGTCTCATTCACGTGATATGTAAACTGGGTAAAATCATTGGATAATGCTAATTGCTTAAGCAAATCCGCTAGTGAATCATCTTCTTCTGTGTTTTTTGGGGTACCGATTTCACTTTCTTTATCCTTAAATAAGCTTCTTCTGTTTCTCCATTTTTTCATTCTGCATTCCCCATCTAAAATTAGAAATAATGAATGTTTACTTCTTACCATCCTTGCCAAGAAGGGGAAATGGTATTCTTCCTTTTCTAGATAGCGGGCATATTCCGTAAAAACGGAAAGTGCCTTTATGACGAGGAGCATCCTCTTGATCGGATGAATTTTTAATCCGAACTGCTGAACAAAATCTCTTATTTTGATATACGTATCCATCAAGCAATTATATAAAAAAGCATGAACAACATGGCAGTTACTTTTTTTGACTTGTTTTGTCGAATCAGTTTCTTTTGTGTTAAAAAATATGGATAATAGTGTTTGTGTTTATTTTATTAAAGAAAAAGCACTAAAGAAAGGTGAACAATGTTACAGGAAAATAAGCAAGCGAAAAGGGAAAAGCTTTTATTATTAATTGTCAGAAAAAGAAATGAAATGATTCGTTTAGCAAATTCAAATGGACTTTTAAGTAACGAAACAATCAGATGCAGTCAAGAGCTTGATTTGCTATTGAATAAATTTCAACTAAAAGAATAACCATTAGTGCCTGATCTAGACTGCAGGATAATACACAAACGGCACTTTTCCCTCTTGTTAAGTTAGATTGCCCCCTTTGTCAAAAATGGCATAAGGGCAGCTTAAACTGTTTATCTAAACCACAACAATTTTCTTATTTTTATTTCAGCAGTTCTCTATATTCCGCAGTTATTTGCTCGACCTTTTTAACCCCGATGTTCCTAATCCCCTCTGAAAAGCCATCGTCCAGAAAAAAATATCAAACTTGCAATTATTCTTTATAACCTTCATAAGATTTTTTCCCAATGAATACGTGCTGCTTTATATTCTTTCAATAAGCGTGGCAGTCTTTTATTTAAGTGAAGGGGATTAACAAGATCAAATCTAGTTCCGTTCTTAAGGAAAACCATATCTTGATCCTTAGAATTTACTCTGAATCCGTTTTTCTTAGTAATGCAGGGAAGTTATCCCCTGTCTCCCTATTTTCTTTCCAGCAAATTCCCCATTTTTAATGAAAGAACTGCGGCAGGATGGACTATTTTCCTTCAAAACAACGATAGTTGTATTTATCTCTTGTACTTTTTTTAATGTGGCGTATGATTCCTTTAAGTAAAGGTCCTTACATCTTCCTCTGAATTTGCAATTATTTTTGCTTTACCGCCCAAAACCTATTCTCCATCTCCAGATTAGTGTTAATCGATAAATTAACGACGATTTTCAGCTTCCATCTCCACATTTGGGAGTTATTCAAACTGATTATCGACCATAATAAGCAGCCATCTCCACATTTGGGAGTTAATCGAACCGATTAACGACCATTATTAGCTCCCCTCTCCAGCTTTGGGAGTTATTCGAACCGATTAACGACGTTTATCTGCTTCCCTCTCCAGATTTGGGAGTTAATCGAAGAGATTAATGACAATAAAATGCTTCCTCTCTTCAAGTTTAGGAGTTATTTAACTGATTAATGCTCAGATATCAAAATCAATAGATAAAAAATGAACATTTTTAAATACTTTTGCGACAAATATTTGTTTAATTTGTGAAATATATCACAAACATAAAGAAATCCATTATAATAAAAATGTAAATAGCGGTCGCATACTTGAAAGGAGCTATTACAATGGGCTTAATTCTTGGCATGTATATTGGATTGTTAGCAGGCGCTGTTTTGGGTGCAGTCATTTCATTTCCTTTAGGTTCAGCAGTGGGAATTTTTATAGAAAGAAGCTTTGAAAGTGGGTGGGCAATAGGCATTGAAATTATGCTGATTGCATTGTCTGCCTTTGTAATTTTTAAACTATTTAATGTCCGCATGAAAAATACTAAAAAAGCATTCTAATCATTTTGGTTATAACTAACAATACGCCCAGAATCAGGTTCTGAGCGTTTATTTTTTTCATATATAACTAAGTGAAGAAAATAGGTTATATCTCGTTTTGAACCAAGATTGATAAAAATGTGTTCTTTAATTTAGTTCCTGCAAACATCATATAAAACAGGTGTACTGATTACTAACACAACATTTAGCTGTACGCACAATCGCCTCGGATACGGAACCAATTAAGAAGCGTCCAACTGCATTTAGCCCTAGTAATCATATTGTTTAAATACGATTCAGAGGGTGCTTTTTCCTTGTCTCATTTTAGTGGGTCACTCTAAAGTGCAGCCGGATCTGAAGCGTCTGTAAGTTTAACAAGATACATTAACATCCAATATCTTCGATGTACTATAACAATATTAATATTCTGTTTAGTATTTACATAAAATTAACCAAATATTAGGAGGAGATAACTTAATAACAGCGAATTATTTTCCTTAAATCTTATCCGGAGGTAAATTTTATGATAAATGTATTATGGGGTTTTTTATTATGGATTTCAGCGACAGTGTTTTTCCGTTTATTCGGGCAAATGTTTCTAATCCCAGGGAATGTGCTTTTATTGCTAGCTACTTTTAGTCTGACAATACCTTTGATTACACTGGTAACATATCCTTACTATTATGCGAGGAGGATACCTATATCAAAACGTCTAATTTCATCAGTCCAAATTGCCCTTCCAGGGATGATTTTAGATATATTTAGTATTATTTACTTTAAAAAAGTGTTTCCAAACTTACATATTGATTCACTACCAATTTTGGCTTCTTGGTTACTGTGGGCGTATAGCTTGATATTAATTTCAGGCTTTCCAATAAAAATAAAATCCAATTAATGAAAGGTTTGCTCTATGTATTTGCTTCAACATTAGTCAGATAACGAAATAAAGAAAAATTGCTAGCCCTCTACTTGAACTAACTTGCCCTATCGGTACAATAAGAAAAGCCGCCTAAAAAAATGGCGGCTGGATCTTAAAGTAATGCACCTTTAGCTGAAGTACAATATTTCATAATCTAGATTTACTTAGAAGTTAAAGTTTATCCAAACTCATTTTAAATAATCGTACTTAATTAGGATATTTTTCATTAATAAGAAATATCTTTGTACCGTATTTTAATTTACCTATATGAATCATGAGTCGGATGAAACAAGTCTTCCTCTGCATTCCTGACCATTGAAAAATGTTCAACATTGTTATGTCCATGAAGAGTTTTATTATGATGTTTTATAATTTGTTCTGCACTTAAAATATCATTGTCCGTTGTTGAATGCCCATCCCCGACTATTGTGACATCCAAACCACTAATGGTGGCTGTTCTGACTGCACTATCTATACAGTGCTGTGTTGCACAGCCCATAATAACAACATGCTTGACTTCCTGGGATCTTAAATGATTTAGAAGCCCAGTACCATGGAAGGAATTCGTTGCAGTTTTATCGAAAATTTTAGCATCCTTTGGAACATTAATTTCGTTGTGAACTTGAAAACCTGTCCCTTTACCTTCAGCAACATCCAAATCTCTAACAAAGATAACTGGAACCTTGAATTTTCCTGCTTTTTCAATAACTAAATTGATATTCCTAATAAGTTGATCCTTATTAAAAACCGCACTTTCCTCCTGGTTCCCATCAATTAATTCTTGTTGAGCATCAATAATTAATAATGTTTGATTCATTTTTTCCCCTTTCAAATGTGGGGGAACGCTATATAGTTAATTATTTAGACGTAATCCCCTTAGTATTTTTCAAACCATTGTTTTTTTTGTCAGTCATAATATCTACCTCCTAAATTAATATTGTCTATAAATAGAAATTTCAATTTTCGGACAATTAAACTTTAACACAAATTCTTTTAAAATGACACTTTTAAATAAAGTTTTGTAGTCAAAAAATTTTTATCTAACCTAAAGGTGGACTCTTAAGAAGCAAACACAGGTTTTAAGGGGATTTTTGAATTAAATAATAGATATCCAAAGTTTTATTAATTACATGAATTTTTTGCATCTTAGCGTTTTTTTATCACCTGCTTAGTTCATCTTAGCCTCTCTAATTGCGAATTTGTAAAAAAGAACCTTCAATCCAGAGACAGATTAAAGGTTCTATATTTTACTTCCAATGATATTCTATTTATTTACTTAATTCCTTATTTTATCTCTAGTTTCTTCAATCTTTACCTTTTTAATCTCTTCTTCATAGAAATGCATGTCTATTAATGAAAAATGTTGTTTAATCTTATTCATTCAATACCTTTGTTTATTCATTAAGGATTAACTAAGGACCAGCTCTTTTTTGCTTAGACCAAGCGTTTCTGCTGTTGAAGTATGAATTTCGTGCAGAAGCTCTGGGTTTTCCATTAGTGAAACGCTATAAGAAGGAATCATATCTTTGATTTTGGTTTCCCACTCTTTCATATGTTGAGGGAAGCATTTTTGGATTACCTCTAGCATAACGTGAACCGCAGTAGAAGCACCTGGGGAAGCGCCCAGTAATGCTGCGATCGAACCATCAGCAGCAGTAATCACTTCCGTACCAAATTGAAGCGTTCCTTTACCGCCTGCCTCTGTATCTTTAATCACTTGCACACGTTGGCCCGCTTCCACTAAATCCCAATCCTCGCTTTTTGCGTCTGGGATAAACTCCCGTAACTCTTCCATGCGCTTTTCTTTCGATAACATAACTTGTTCGATCAGGTATTTTGTCAATGACATGTTTTTGGCACCTGCCGACAACATTGTTACGAGATTATCCGGTTTTACAGAAGTTACCAAATCAAACATGGAACCATTTTTTAAAAACTTTGGTGAGAAGCCGGCAAACGGTCCAAATAGCAGCGATTTTTTATTGTCGATAAATCTTGTGTCAAGATGCGGAACAGACATTGGCGGAGCCCCAACCTTAGCTTTGCCGTATACTTTTGCATGATGCTGCGCTACAACATCCGGATTATTACACACCATAAAGATTCCGCTTACCGGGAATCCTCCAATATGTTTTCCTTCAGGAATACCGGATTTTTGCAGTAAATGCAGGCTTCCTCCCCCGCCTCCGATAAAGACGAATTTTGACGTATGGCTCTCTACGCTACCGCTATCCAGATTTTTCACTTTCAATTCCCACGAGCCATCGCTTGAACGTTTAATATTATCCACACTATGTTTGTATTTGATATCGACATTTTTAGTTTTTAAGTGGTCAAACAACATGCGTGTTAAAGCACCAAAGTTGACATCCGTTCCAGAATCGATTTTTGTTGCAGCAATTGGTTCATCCCATCGACGGTCTTGCATAATAAGCGGAATCCATTCCATCAGTTGTCCCGGGTCATCGGAAAATTCCATTCCTTTGAATAGAGGATTGTTTGACATCGCTTCAAAACGTTTCTTTAAAAATGTTACATTCTCTTCCCCTTGTACCATACTCATATGAGGCAATGGCATGATAAAGTCATGTGGGTTATTTATCAGCTTCCTGTTTACAAGATAAGACCAAAACTGCATGGAAACCTGAAACTGTTCATTAATTTTTATAGCTTTACTAATATCTACAGATCCATCCGGCTGTTCGACCGTGTAGTTCAGCTCGCACAGTGCCGCATGCCCCGTCCCCGCATTATTCCATTCGTTAGAGCTTTCCTCTCCCGCGCTTGGAAGCTTCTCAAACACTGTAATTTCCCATTCCGGTACTAGTTCTTTCAAAAGTGTCCCTAAAGTCGCACTCATGATTCCGGCGCCAACTAAAATGACGTCTGTTTTAGTTTCTTTGTTGTTCATTTATACCAACCTTTTCCTCTAAAATTTGCAGAGAAAGTGTATGCGTTTACACCAAGCTAAGGCGCGACCTAGTCACACACCTTTTCTGTCTCAGATAGAACCATTTCAATTAGTTATATATTAATTACCTTCTATTATATGATAATTCTAAGTTATTTAAAAGCTGTTAAAGTGAGTAGTCTGTCTAGAAGGGCCCAGGAACACACATAAACCAAAGCCTTTAAAGATTATGTGTTATAAAAATTTCTTTTGCTATACTGTTAAATTATAGTTTCTGATGAAATAAATATAAACCGCTCTTCCCTGTCGATCCCGATATCTCAACAGAATCGATTATGGTGTATCTAAATATCTTACAAAATGCAGCTAAAGATCTTCGTTTTTATAATGAAAGCAGTAAAAATTCCATATTAGGAGAAGATTTATCCATACTCTTTTTTATGGGTTATTAAAAAAGCCAAACAGTGATGATCAATAAATCCGAAAGTTTGTTAACCCGGTAAAGTAAATACAATCCACTTGTCAAAATCTAAAACAAGAAAATATTTATTTACATAAAAAAACCGGCCTTTCTATATGAAATGGCCGGTTCAACTTGTGTCAATAAATATTTTAAGAAATCCTATTAACTCCGCATTAATTGATGCAGTAACTATCTTATTTATTTCTCTACTCCATTTAAATTGATTCATTTACTCCCTTTACGAATCCCCTCATCGAATTTAACTTGGAAGTTAGCTAGAAAAACTAATCTTTATTACCTGTTAAAAGTGAAAAATCAATGAGGAAATGAATTTCATGGCCTTCCTCCTAGAATTGTTAAAACTTTTGTGAATCATATTATTGTACGGTAATACTTAGTGTTACAGATCGGATTGTCAAGAATCTAATTGGCAGCTTTTTTCCATTCATTGTAAGAGAATGTGCGCAGTTTCCTTGGAATGAAACTGCGAATTTCTTCCTCGTTATAGCCAACCTGTAATCTTTTTTCATCCTGGATAATTGGCCGGCGCAGCATTTGCGGGTTTTCTATTATTAATTTATATAACTCTTGGAGCGGCAAAGACTCAATACTTACGTTTAACTCCTGAAAAGCTTTTGACTTAGTTGAGATTATCTCCTCTGTTCCATTTTCCGTCAGGCGAAGAATAGACTTTAGCTCTTCCACTGTAAGCGGGTCTGTTATTATGTTTCTTTCTATATAATCAATTTGATGTTCCTCCAGCCAGGTCCTTGCTTTTCGGCAGGATCCGCAACTAGATGTTAAATACAAGTTCACCATACTGCTTACACTCCTTAAAATTTTTTCTTTTACGCATATGAAAACAAACTACAGAATTTTCATCCTAACAACTTAAAATGTAATAAAAAATATTACAGTTAGGATATAAAAATATTATATTTAAGTCAGTTAAAAAATGTTATTAATCAAGAAGCTGAATTTATACTGTAATATTAATATTTACAGTTCCTTAAGTCAATATTTTTTTTATAATTGAGGGTGTCAGTTCATTAAATATTCAAGGTGAAGAAAGCTCATTAAAATATTTATTGTAAAACAGACACTTTTCTTTTACAGATAACCACTGTTTGTTTAATAAGGCCCTGAGTATTCAGTATCAAGTTCAATCTCTTTGACTGCCTTATCGTAATAAACTTTATATGCCTTAGCGTTGGGTCTTGAGCTTACTATTTTACTTACCACTTCTTCTATATAATGAACAGCAACTCCATCATCTGCTGCTAATCCAGGCTTTATTATATTAGAAGCCAAAAGTTCATGATAAGAAGGTCTTCTATCCGTTTCACCATCGTAATGAGGGCAATTACTGCCCTTTAAAAAACCTAAGCACTTTAATGGTTCGAGTTTATCGCCATAGGAATCTGTAACCCCTTCTTCAAACCAGCAAATGGAACCTGCACTAATGCCTGCTAAAACTATTCCTTGTTCCCATGCCTATCTCATGATCTTATCTAATCCCCATTCTTTCCATAAAGCTAATAAATTCTTTGTATTTCCACCACCAACATAAATGATATCTTTTTCTAATAAAAATCCCTCTATATCTCTTGTAGGCGGTTTAAATAATGATAGATGTGAAGGCTGGCATTATGTTTTTCAAAAAAGTCATAAAACCATTTTATACATATATCTGAATCTCCAGTTGCAGTTGGAACATAACAGATTTTGGGGTTTGGTTTACGTGACTGATCTAGATATACAGATCTAATAAGGGATTCTCTGGCTTCATAGAGCCCCCCACCTCCAAGAGCAATTATTTGCCGCATATCCCCAATTCCTTTCCAATATAGGATTGATCATTATATATTCTACTTAAGTTATGTTGGTTCCTTTTAATATGAAAGTCACATTGTTAATTTACGCAGTAAGGTCAATAAAAAAGGTATCAAAATCATTGCGATTTGATACCTTTTTTTTAATGTGATATTTTGTGTTGGATTCTAAAACCGAGCCAATTACTGTGCTTCTAAAAGCCTTGTAACCTGTTCCTTATTTGGCAATGCAGAAATGGCTCCTTTTCCTGTCGCAGTTAAAGCACCGCTTGCATTCGCAAATTGAAGGATTTCCCTATGCTGCTCGCCCAGAACATTTATTAAACTGTCCGGAGTCGCTTTGGCTTCAAGCAGTTTAAACAAAAACCCGCCGATAAAGGCATCACCAGCACCTGTAGTGTCCTGGACATCTACCTTGTATCCTGATGATTCCCATTTACTGTTCTTGATGTAAAGATCAGCCCCAGCAGCACCTTTTGTGTAAACGACAGCCTGCACATCGCCAGTAAATAAGGAGGTGATTGCCTCCTCTACCCCGCCGATTCCCGTAATGAATTCCAGTTCTTCATCTGATACCTTAACGATATGTGCATGTGGCAGGAATTCAAGAATGGCAGCCCTGCAATCGGCAGGATTATCCCATAGCGGGAGTCTGACATTGGGGTCAAAGCTGATAAAGCCGCCCTTTCCCTTCATTAATTCAACTGCTCTTTTATGCGCCTGCTTCATCGGGCTTTCCACAAGGTCAACAGAGCAGAAGTGAAGGATATCGCCTTCTCCAAACCAGTCCGGATGAATCTCTGCCTCTTCAAAAAGCAGATCTGAAGATGGTTTACGGTAAAAAGAGAAATCCCTCTCCCCATTTTCTTTTAGTGAAACAAAGGCAAGCCCTGTATTTGCTTCTTTTGTGCGAAGGATTTTATCTGTTTCCACGCCAGCACTTTGAAGCTGCTCGATTAAAAAATCGCCGAATGCATCCTTACCAAGCTTGGTAATCATAGATGCTTCGTGTCCATACATTGCAACAGCTGCCGCAACATTTGCCGGTGCCCCTCCTGGAGCCCTTTCAAACGTCACAACATCCTTTAATGCCGCCCCCTTTTGCTGAGGGATAAAATCAATTAATACTTCACCGATTGAGTATAGTTTTGCCATCTTCTCACCCTTAACGTGTAATTCCTTTGTTTAGCTCATTCTTTGTATAACGGCAGCTTACTTTTCCATCGCTAAAAATTTTGATTCCATTGGAATCTTTCTTGGGGAATACTCTTGCTGTGAACACCACTTCGCCATCATTAATAAAAATCTCGGCAATACTATGATCGACAAACACTTGCACCTTAACATTGTCTTCCATCTTTAGCTCGGAACTTCTCACGAAACCATATTCCCCGCCAAAAGCTGAATCGAATTTTTCCCGGTTCAAACTTACTGTTTGCTTAACACGGTCAAACTCAAGCAAAAGCCCTTCTGTTTCAGAATGAAACAATTCAATGCCAAACTTGTTGGCTTCCACTGTGTCAATAACAAACTCAAGTTCATGCTGTCCGATCCCTTGATCAATGACCTTGTTCCCTCCTGCCATTGCAACAATGTTAGTTTGTGAGTTTCCCCGAAGCTGCTTTAACGCGTCTGCCGGCCTTTGAAAAAGCTTGCCCCCTACAATATCAAGCTCCCTCGGGATCGATAAACAATGCGCCCAATCTTCCTTATCACTCGGGTAATCGATTTCACCCATACCAGCCCAGGCAATTAATAGGCGCTCATTGTTTTTTCCTGCAAAGGTTTGCGGGGCATAGAAGTCAAAGCCCTTTTCCAGCTCCTGATAATGTTCAGCTTCAAACTTTAAAGCATCGGTATCCAGCCTTCCCATTACATAGATGACATTATAAAGATTATGGTAATCATGCCCCTCCGCATTTAATCCTTGTGGCGAGAAGACCATCACATCTTTGCCATTCAGTTCAAAGTAATCCGGGCACTCCAGCATATAGACGGATTCTGTAAAATCAATCTGTATATCCAGTTCGCCTTTGAATGACCAATCGATTGCATTCTCTGATTCGTAAACAATAATGGCTCCCGTTAAATCCGTTCGCTGCGCACCCAAAAGCATATAATAGCGGCCATTCTTTTCAAATACCTTTGGATCCCTTACATGTCCGGTGTATCCCTCTGGTACACCTTCAATAACCGGGTTGTTTTCATATTTTTGAATGTTCCCATCTTTATCCATGATGGCCAGGCACTGATTCGCAGATCTTTCCTCTGCACTGAATTTAATATTTCCTGTGTAATACAAGTATAGCTTTCCATCGACTTCAAGAGAAGCACCCGAGTAGGCGCCATGGGATTCATAATCCTCAACCGGGACAAGTGCAACCGGTAGCCGTTGCCAATTGACAAGATCCGCTGATTTCACATGGGCCCAGTGCTTCATCCCATGCATCGCACTGAACGGATACCACTGATAAAAGACATGGAACTCCCCGTTAAAATAGGCAAGTCCGTTTGGATCATTAATCAGTCCATACTGAGGATGAATATGAAAAGCCGGTTTCCAGTCGGAATGTGCCGATTTTTCTCTAAGTTCTTCTAACTCATTTTCCTTCGCTTCAAATATCGTTCTATATTTAGCTTCTGTATATCTCGCCATAGTATGGATCCTCTCCCGCAAAATAGAGATGAGAGGAATTTCTCCCCCATTCTATTAATCTAAGTTTGGTTTTTTCACTTTAAAGTAAGCCGCTGTTAAAATCATTCCGACAGCAAGCGCCAACACATTTGCAATGACATAATGAATATGCCCGCTGCCCTGTGCCGCAACAATCGCAAGTCCAGGGATGGCAGTTGCGCCAAATCCAAGCGCTTTGATGCCAGTAAGGTAAACATATGCTCCCCCAATGGCACCCCCGATGCATCCCATGATGAGCGGGAACCTATATTTCACGTTAACACCAAACAGTGCTGGTTCAGAAATTCCGAACAAAGTAGAACCAAAAGCTGAAATACCAATTTGTTTTGCTTTATCATTTTTCCATAATGCCAGAGTGTAACCTAGTACGGAACCACCCTGTCCCATCAAGGCAACAGACATAAGCGGCATGATAAAGTTGAAGCCAGTATCCGCAATTAACTGGGCCTCTACTGCTCCAATAACATGGTGAAGACCTGTAATAACGATCACCTGCTGGATACCGGCAAACAGCATGAAACCCGCAAAGCCAAGATTTTCAACTGACCACATTAGTCCAGCGGTAATGCCACCTGCCAGTAGACGGCCAAAAGGACCAATTGCTGAAAACAACAGGAACCCTGAAACGACAATCGTTAAAAATGGTGCAAGGAAAAGCTTGATGATATCCGGAACTTTTCTGCTGAAAAACTGGTCAAGCTTCGCTACTACTAGACCCATCATTAACGCGATGATAATACCGCCCTGGAAGGCAACAAGTGAAACTTTCAAGCCAAACAAGCTAATCACTTCAGGTTCTACCGTTCCATTTCCAACCAAATAAGCGTTTGCAAGATCGGGGTGAAGCATGATCGCACCCAGTACTAAACCGAGAACCGGGTTGCCACCGAAACGTTTGGTAGCTGAATACACAACTAACAATGGAAGGATCGTAAAAATACCCGTAGACATGATGGAAATAAAGCAGTTAAAGCCTGCGATGGCAGGATACATTTCTGCAACAGACTGCGAACCGAATATTCCCTCCTGACTGAGAAGACCAGTCACACCCATTAAAAGAGCCGCAGCCAGAAGCCCTGGAATAATTTCAACAAACACATCGGAAAGCGCTTTGATTCCTCTTTGAAATGCATTTTGCTTCTGGGCAGATTGCTGTTTTACATCGCCAAGAGACATTCCGGAAATTCCTGCTTCCTCAGTAAATACTGCATAAACGTCGTTAACCGTTCCCGCTCCAAAAATAACTTGCAGCTGGTCACCGGCTACAAACGAGCCTTTTACATAATCAAGCTGGCCAATAGCCTTTGTGTCAGCAAGTGAATTGTCTTTAAGTACTAATCGCAGCCTTGTCGCACAATGGGCTGCCCCCTGCAGATTTTCTTTACCGCCTATTAATCTTATTAACTCTTTGACTGCAGGCTGGTATTTGAACTTTACATTTGAATTAGCCATCTCTCTAATTCCTCCCCTTAGCTATTTCGGAACCGGTTCCATTTTTGATTAAAAAAATAATTATTTGGTCCCTATTCTAATTTGCTCTGTTGGATTGGAACCGGTTCCTAAAAGTGTTCAAAAAAATAAACGCTCGCTCCCGCCAAGTTATGTTTCTCAGACGGGAACCGGTTTCATAAATTCATTCTAATACAGCTTTAAATTTTCCACAACATTTTTTTGAAAACGCTATCAGCTTTTTAAACATTTAACGCTCTCTCCTTCGACAAAATTAAATCCTGATACCTGCAGCTCCGGGACTTCATCGCCTTCCGTCATTCTGATAATGGTCTCAGCAGCCATCACACCTGTAGCTTCATTCTTGAACCTTATTGTCGTAAGAGCAGGATGGATGACTTCCGAAATATTGTATCCTCCAAAGCCGGTAAGTGAAAAATCATCAGGGACTTTTTTGCCAAATTTCGAAATAGTCTTCATGGCACCAAACGCAATCGTATCGGTCGCACAAATAATCGCTGTCGGACAAAAGTTTTCAAGCATATCTTTCGTAACCCTCGCTGCATCATTCAAATCAAACTCGGATATATATGTTTTTATTTCGGTCACGCCTGCTGCTGCCAGTCCATCCAGAATACCTTGTTTACGGCGCTGCCCAACCGCAATATCACTCTCTGTTACGCCAATATAAGCGACAGACAGATGCCCTTTGCCCGCGATGTATTGGCCCATTTTATAACCGGCTTGGTAATCATCATTGACGATGCAGTTGCACTGATCCACTTCCTGGGCAACAATCAGAACAGGAATCTGAATCGAATTAATGGTTTCAATATGCTTTTCAGTAACACCAGTTGCAATCAGAATAATGCCATCTACCTTTTGCCGTGACAGACTGATCAAGCTTTCAATTTCGCGATCAACATGTTTGCTTGTACTAATGATCAGCGTGGTATAATCCCGTTTCCTCAACTCTTCATCAATCGCCATCAGCACCGTCGAAGTCACATACGAATCCAGGGTAGGCGCAATCACTCCAATAAAATTCGTCTTCTTCGCTTTCAAGCTCTGGGCAAAAGAATTTGGCTCATAATTCGTTTCCGCGATCACCTTGCGGATCTTCGCTTTCGTCTTTTCACTCACATTGCCGCCATTCAAGTACCTCGAAACCGTACTTTTCGCGACACCCGCAAGCTCCGCAATATCTTTAATCGTTATATTCATACCTCGTTCACCTATCATTTTGGAATGATTTCATTATATATGATTGGCAGGATTGATAAAAGAAGGCAGAAACCGACAGATCCCGGCCAAACTTTAGCACAGTTGACGGCATCTTTCGTTAGTTGATGATAAGGTGACGATATACAAAGCACTCTTCTTCCAGCATTCAGGACTAAAAGCAATTAAAATAAGCCCCATTTTAGATATACACTATGATTTACTAAGTTTAAAACACAATAATGATAATAATATCAGATAATCCTATTTGCAGATTCCGTTCTTGGCCTCAGTATTATAGTCTTATACTCCCCTCAACTCCCCCTATTTTCATATGCCTTCCTCAAGAATTTCTTTTATTTTTCTTAAGTCTTTGTTGTTTGCCTTTTCCATCATCAAAGACATAACCCGTCTATAAACTTTTTAGAATTCAGTTGGAACACCTTTGTTTGGTAAGTCATCCTGGTATGATTCTCATCAATTGTTTTCCAAGTATAGATGGTTTCCATCGGAAAGGGCCTATTTATTCAGTTTATTTAATAATCGTTCTTTAAATATTCGCTCCCTAAACTCTTGTGTATTTTCATGGAAGACTTTATAATCTAAAATAATAAAATCATATTGGATTACTTGGAATTGAAAGCCTGAATTATCTCTCTTTAAAAAAACCATCATTTAAACAACCATGAAAAGAGGTTTTTTATTTGTTAACTTACATTGCAATTGGTGTTGCCCTTTTCTTTGCCATGAACATAGGTGCAAGCGGCACGGCAGCCTCAATGGGCGCTCCTTATGGTGCGGGAGCAATTAAAAACAAACGGTTAGCATTGCTGTTAGTAGCAGTTTCAGCTTTTTTGGGCGCTTTTTTAGGTGGGGGGGAAGTAGTTAAAACAATCGGAGAAGGATTAGTCCCGACTGATTTACTGGATGCCCAAATTGTAGTCATTATTTTATTAGGAGCAACATTAACTCTTTTCATTGCAAACATTATTGGAATTCCTTTATCCACCAGTGAAGTAACAGTAGGATCAATCATAGGGGTAGGAGCTGCTTTTCAGGCTATATACACCGATACTTTATTTGTGATTATTGCTTTCTGGATCATCATACCAGTTGGTTCATTTCTGATTACATACGGGTTAGGCTACCTGATCAAGTATTCAGAGAACCGCTGGACTGGCCTTACAGGAAATGGTCCATGGACAAAATGGCTCTCCCTATTACTTATTATTGGCGGCTGTTTGGAGGCTTTTTCTGCCGGTATGAATAATGTTGCCAATGCTATTGGCCCTCTTGTAGGTGCCAACATGATTTCAGCTGGAAATGGCCTTTTGATCGGTGCCCTATTTGTTTCCTTAGGAGCCTTGCTTTTAGGAAGCAGGGTATTAGAAACAAATGGAAAAAAGATAACCAAACTTTCATTATTGGAGGGAAGTGCTGTTTCATTCACTGGCGGAACATTAGTAATTATTGCATCTGTCTTTGGACTTCCGATTCCGCTTACTCAGGTAACAACCTGTGGGATTCTTGGCGTTGGAGCTGCCAAGGACGGATTAGCCATCATGCAAAAAAGTGTGATTAAGCGGATTGCATTGGTATGGGTGATCTCCCCCTTAGCTTCCCTTATTGTTTCTTATCTATTAATCAACTTATTTAGCAGATTTGATATCTATAACGTCCTAATAGTGAGTAGTGCGATCATTGTAGCGGTTGGGAGCATTGTCTTATCCAGAATTGAGAGAAATGAGAAAAGAAGCTACTATGATGCAGGCGGGGGAATTTAAGACAATTTAAAATAATATGTTAGAATAGGCTGCGGAACTTGAAATGAACAAAATAAAAAGCAAAAAAGGAAGAAGCCACACCCAAATATTGATCACCGGCAGGATTTTGTTTCCTGCCTTTAACTCAATCTAAAGAAGTGTTTCTCTTCCAGTGGTTAAACTTCATAACAGCTATTTATACAGTGATTGAACACGTCCTTGAACCGTAAGAGAAAGGTCATTTTTTCCATTGGGTAACTTTTAGAATGCGCTTTTCTCCGTTGACTTCTTGCCCGGTGCAAACCAACCGATTAGGGCAATACCAACCAATACTCCATAGAAAACCAATGTCCAAGCTGTACTATGGGGAAAATGATGATCTAAGATACCAATATCCTCGTGTGCAAGTGTAATTACAGCAAGTTTGACACCAACCCAGGCAACAATTGCATATGCTGTTGTTTCCAAAGCTGGACGTTTATCAAGGAGCTGCACAAACCAGGTTGCCGCATATTTAATCAAGATAAGACCAGCAATCCCTCCAAGTACAATCACGATAAACTGTCCTCCATCCATGCCTCCAAAGTCTTCAAGTGGTGAATCTGGAAGACCAAGGGCAAGAGCAACAGCTGCGAGAATGGAATCAATGGCAAAAGCGAGATCTGCTAAAGCAATTTTCCCTACTGTAGGCCAGAATCCTTTCCCAGCGGATTCCTCTTCAACTTCCTTTTGGATATTCTCATTTTCTTTTCCAAACCGGGCTTGAATGACATGCTTTAAGCCCAGGTAAAGAAGATAAGCTGCTCCTATCGCCTGTATCTGCCAAACGTTTGCGATAAAAGAAATTGCAAATAGCGCAGCAAATCGGAAAGCGAACGCCATGATAATTCCGTAAGTTATAGCTCTTTTTTTCTGATCTTCGGGTAAATGCTTGGCTATTACAGCAAGAACAAGGGCATTGTCAGCCGATAACAAACCTTCTAGTCCTATTAAGATTAACAGTGCCCAAGCATACTCCAGCCAAAGTGACTCCATACACCTCTCTCCTTTCTAAAAAACTTTAAAGGTTCTCTAACAATAGAGTTGCCAATTATGTTACAAGAAATCCTTGATAATATCGCTTAAATTATTTTTATAGCTCCTTTCATCTGCATTTTTTCTTATCACTATTAACTTCTTTGGTTCAACAAACTTTAAAATAACAAGTACTTAAATTTTTGTACTGAGCTGCTTTCACCGGTAATTTCCATTGCCTATATCAATACCTTTTCCGGGTTGATAATAAACTTTTTATAATTTTGGAACCTGTTAACAATTTTTTTAGTGACCTTTCGTTTAGGAAAAAGAAAAAAAGGCTACCTCAGTAGCCCTCAGCAAAACCGACATTATAATTTTTCCCCATTTTCTGCAATTACATCTTTATACCAGAAGAACGACTTCTTCTTTTTCCGTTCCATTGTTCCACTGCCGTCATCATGTTTATCAACATAAATATAACCATAACGTTTTGAGAACTCGCCCGTTGACATACTTACCATATCAATACAGCCCCAGCTTGTATAGCCCATTAAATCAACACCATCTTCAATGGCTTCACCCATTGCCTTAATATGTTCACGAAGATAGTCAATTCGATAATCATCATGAATCGATCCATCTTCTTCTACTTTATCATAAGCTCCCAGCCCATTTTCTACAACAAATAGCGGTTTCCGGTAACGGTCATATAATTTGTTTAAGCTAATGCGCAGGCCTTCAGGATCGATTTCCCATCCCCAGTCGCTCGTTTCGAGGAACGGATTTCTTACGCCGCCAATGATATTGCCTTCTGCCCCTTCTGCACCTGTCTCTACTTTCTTCTCAGTGCGGGACATGTAATAACTGAAGCCAATATAATCAACTGTGTTTTCCTTTATTAATGCCAAATCGCCTTCTTGAATTTCCAATTCAATATCATGTTCTTTGAAGTATCTATTTATGAAAGCTGGATACTCCCCACGGACTTGAACATCTGCACAATAATAGTTGAAAAGCTGTTCTTCCTGAAGGGCAAACATAACATTTTCAGGATTACTATCAAAGGAATAGACAGGTGCAAAAAGAATCATGCAGCCAATTTTCGAATCAGGGATGATCTCATGGCATGCTTTAACCGCGATGGAGCTTGCAACAAATTGATGATGGTATGCCTGAAAGGTTGGCTGGTATTTGTCCTCTTCTTTTTGATATGAAAAGCCAAGCCCTTGAATCGGCATCACCAAGCCGCTATTGATCTCATTAAAAGTCATCCAGTACTTTACTTTATCCCTATAACGATTGAAGATAGCTTTTACATATCTCTCGAAAAACGTGACAACTTGGCGGTTTCTCCATCCGCCATATTCTTTTACTAAATGCAGAGGCATTTCATAATGGGAGATGGTTACAACTGGTTCAATTCCTTGCTTATGCAATTCATCAAACACACGATCGTAGAAAGCCAGACCTTCTTCATTTGCCTCCAACTCATTGCCATTCGGGAAAATACGCGTCCAGGCAATCGACATACGGAACGCCTTGAACCCCATTTCCGCAAACAATGCAATATCTTCTTTATATCGATGATAAAAGTCAATCGCTTCATGATTTGGATAGTAATGTTCATCATGATTGATTTCAAAATCAAAACCTGGATTCATTAAAATGTTATACCGTTCTTTTCCGCCTGGAAGAACATCTGCTATATTAAGCCCTTTATTGCCTTCATTGAATCCGCCTTCTATTTGATTGGCTGCCGTCGCCCCACCCCATAAAAAACCTTGGGGGAATTGATTTTTTTTCATCTTATTACCTCCAAATATTATTCCATCATTAATATTTGTATTTAGTGTTATTTTTAAATCTCTTTTCTCTTATAAAATATGGGAAAAGACTATAATAGAATGTTAACTGCATTTAGCAGGATAGTAAATGAACGCAGATCATCCAGTTTTTAATAACGGAAAAAGGGATTTGTTACATTCGTGTAACGCCTTGTTTCTCACTGAACCGTTGTGTTAAAATGCGGATATTCATTTTTTACTGAAGGGGAAACTAGATCAATGTTTACAAACGACATAATCGCATCTTTTAATGAATTAGAAACTTCTTTATACAACTATATTTCTCAAAACAGTGAAAAAGTCCCTTATATGCGAATTCGTGAACTTGCAGATGAAACCCATGTATCAACAGCTACCATTTTACGTTTTTGCAGGAAGCTGAACTGTGAAGGTTTTTCCGAGTTTAAAGTAAAGCTTAAATTGTATTTACAAGAGAATAAAAAGACGATCATTAAAAGTTCCCACCAATCAATAGTCGAGTTTTTTGAGCGAACTCTTAAAGGTAATTTAGAGGAAAAAATTAGGGAGGCTGCAAATCTCGTTATTAAAGCAGATAACGTTATTTTTATTGGGATCGGCAGCTCTGGTATACTTGCTGAATACGGAGCAAGATATTTTTCTAGCTTAGGTAAATTCTCACTGTATATTAAAGATCCTCACTTTCCGATCCACTCTAAACTCAGGAATAATAGCGTTACCATTGCTTTATCTGTCTCCGGAGAAACTAATTTTACAGTCACTCATCTAAACCAGCTTAAACAAGAAGGCAGTAAAATCGTTAGTATTACTAATAGTAAACTCTCAACCATTGCCAAAATATCTGATGTAAACATCGCCTATTATGTAACCGAGGAATTTTTTGAAGAATCCAATGTAACTACACAAGTACCTGTTGTTTACATTTTAGAATCAATAGCACGGGAAATCCATAAGCTTAATGAATAGGAAGGAAATTCATCAAAAAGAAAGGCTGTTTTCGCAAACTTTGTTGCTTTTTTAACAAGTAGTGAGGAGAGGTTGATTTCCGCTCCTCCCGCTGGAGTCTTGCACCTTATGCTCCAATCAACCAACCTTATTTATCAATGTTTTTTAATCACAAAATCTATTAAAAAACAATTTATTAGAATGGAGCCTAAAGAAAAGACACTGGTCATACACCGGTGTCTTTTCGGTGATTGAAGTATTTCAATACATGGGTTGCATACAAGAACAATTCTTAGGATTCTCTGCTGGACATCCTCCCTCCCCTGGCGTATACTAGCCATATTTATGTAAAAGATTAGCAGTTTTACAGAAAGAAAGGTGTTTGTAATGTTTCATAATCCAACAGGAAAAGAACGGATTGCCCTGGCTTTTCTCCTTAGCATGCTCGGAATTCTGGGGCCATTCAATATTGATATGTATTTACCGAGCTTTCCGGATATTGCGGAGGATTTGAGTGCGCGTGCCTCACTTGTTCAGCTGAGTTTAACGGCGTGTTTGATCGGGCTTGCCGTTGGACAGGTTATCGTTGGGCCACTTAGTGATGCCCATGGACGAAGAAAGCCTCTTTTAATTGGCATTTCTCTTTTTGCACTATCCTCCCTTTTATGTGCGATTGCTCCAAATATCACAACCTTTATTGCTGCCCGCTTTCTGCAGGGCTTAACCGCTTCAGCCGGGATTGTCCTCTCTCGTGCAGTTGTTCGCGATGTGTTCAGCGGAAAAGAACTGACAAAATTTTTCGCACTGCTGATGGTTATCAATGCCACAGCTCCCATGATTGCGCCAATGACAGGCGGAGCACTTCTGCTTCTGCCTTTCGCCAGCTGGGAAACCATATTTTATTTTCTATGCCTGCTTGGGATTTTTATTACGATGGTAATCTACTTGCGTTTAAAAGAAACGCTTCCGCCAGAAAAACGGGTTCCCAGCTCGATCGGGAATTCAGTTAGGAGTATGGGGGGCTTGTTCAAGGACCGTTCATTCATTGGCTATGCTTTAATTGTAGGGTTTATTCATGGGGGAAGCTTTGCTTATGTCTCCGGAACGCCTTTCGTTTATCAGGGGATTTATGGGGTTTCGCCACAGGTTTTTAGCATACTTTTTGGCATTAATGGCTTGGCCATTATTACAGGGAGCTTCCTTATCGGCCGATTTGCGGGAATTATCCCGGAAAGGAGCCTGCTGCGAACAGCAGTCTGTATCGCTGTTAGCGCCACCTCTGTACTTTTGGTTATGACGATTATCAAGGGACCGCTGTTCATGCTTGTCATCCCCATCTTCATTTACATGACTTCCATGGGGATGATCATTACAAGCTCATTTACACTGGCTATGAAAAATCAGGGACAGCGTGCTGGAAGCGCTAGCGCTGTGATCGGCATGCTGCCTTTAGTGCTCGGTTCAGCTGTCTCCCCTCTTGTCAGCATTGATGAAACAACCGCTGTCCCAATGGGAACCATATTATTTGTCACTTCTTTTATTGGCTTCATCGCCTTTTTCACATTGACAAAAGAAAAAAATAAAAGAAGCAGCACAAACTTGAATTTGCATGCGGAGGGGTAATTCCCCCCCGTATTTTTTCAGAGTCTTACTTCATAACTTCCTCTAATATGTATGGAAGTTCCCTCAGTTTCTTCATCATCAAGCCACTGCCATTTTTCATATAACATGGTACGCCCATCTGGCAAGATTTTAGGTGTAGATATGCATGTACCACCTCTAATTTCATTTTTTCTATTCACGTGATTGTATCTAAACTCTAAGCTACTATCCTCTTTTACCAAGCCGATAAGCGTTCCTTGTATAATCTCTCCCCCGCTATAGGTCGCAGAAATAATACCCCCTTCTTGTTTGTAATTGAAAAAATACCTTGGAAGAAACTTCCCCATTGGCTGTATTTTCAACTGAAACAAATGTACGGCCATTATAATACATCATATGATCCATCCCCTTTTAAATATTCTACGTTTTGATCTCTATTGCGTTTAAATGCAAAGATAACTAAATACAAACTTATAACAAGTATAACCAGACAGTAGGTGAGATTTTGCGAGATTCCCACAATATCACCCCAGCTGTCTTTCCCGTTAACTAGGAGCTGAAACACTAAACCTCCCAATAATATCAATAATGCATACTTGGATTTTTTCGATAAGAAACCTAAACTCCCGCCAAGAATTCCGCCAATAGCAGACGTACCAAACCAAATCGCATAAATGATCGCTTGCTCTTTAAACGGGAGTGGAATCGTGTCAACCTTATAAAAAAAATAAAATGTAATAGAAGCAATTGTATAAATGGAACCTAGGAATGCAGCTTCTTTCATATCCTTTGCAAATAAATACCCAACTAGCAGCGCAAGGATAAACCACATTGGCAACGAGTTGATCATGATGTCCAAATACGAAATAATAAATTCAAGGATTGTAACACCATCACCTAAATAGGGAAGATTGTCAGAAATAACGGAGAAAACAGCAACAATTAACCCAACAATAAGCATAAATTTAATTAAGCTGCTCCGAGTATTTGTATATTTTGCCACCAAGAAAGATTGCTCCTTTATTTTAAAATTCAAAGTTAACGCTGCCTGTCTTATCTTTTAGTAAATATAACTATACTTTCTTAATATCTCCTTTAATGATTGAGTACATATATAAATCATCGAATTTGCCGCGTGTATATTCATAATGCCGCAGCAACCCCTCTCTTATAAAACCCTGTCTTTCAACCAGCTTTTGCGAAGATAGATTGGGAGGTTCAATCAATGCCTCTATTCTCTCTAACTGAAGGTTTTCAAAACCATACTTAACAACGGCTGCCACTGCTTCACTGGCAATTCCTTTCCCCCAATATTCTTTGCTCAATTCATATCCAATTTCACTGCGATAATGTTTGGCTGCCCTATTAAGAAAACCGCAGCTTCCTATTATCTTTCCGGATTCTTTAAGTGCAATTCCCCATCTAATTCCCGTACCTTGTTCATATATGGATTGATACCATTCGATCTCTTCATTGACCTCTTTAATCGTTTGGCAGGGGTCGATCCCCATATGTTTGACAACTTCTATATCTGACAGATAGGCCAGCATATCATGAGCATCTTCTTTTGTTACCTCTCTTAAAATTAGCCTTTTTGTTTCAAGTTTAGGAAATCCGTTTCGCAAAAATACCCTTCCTCTCCTTATTTATATGAGTTTGCTTATTTACCACTATACCAAATATCAATCAATCAGAAGGAATAAAAATCCAATCCATACTAATAAGTGGTAAATACTTCAAACTAACCCATTTCTATGGTAAACTCTATAATTAAGCAATTGCCAATGATATACATAAGTGTTCAATATAGAGAAGGATTTTTGTGAAATGATATGTATTAAGGATGCTGTTGCATGCTGCTATTGTTCTCTCAGCATGCAGCAGTGAAAAAGAGGAGGTAACAGCTAAAACACCTGCCAAGGAAAAGGAAAAACCGGAAGAAAATCAGGAATCCATTTTATCAGAATCAGAGAATACTAGTTTGGAAGTGTCCCAGGAAAGTTTGCTGAACATGCCGCCTGGAACGCTCATGGACAGACTTTCTTACGAAGAGTACATCGAAGAAGTTGGATTTAATTCACCTGAAACAGATCCTGAGCTTAAAAACAAGATGGCGCCCAGGCTTGAAGAATTGGCAAAAGAAACAACAGAAACCGATTCAATCAAGAAAGGCCTGGTTGTGCTGCTTGCCAGTCCGCACTATAAAGATGTCATTGAAAAAGCAAATGCTTATGAACCGGATTTTGAGGAACCCTACCTGCCTGATCCTGCCAAGTCGAATGGGTCGAGAAAATGAAGGCATTGAAAAAAGAGGGCGGGGATATTTGGTAATTAAGCTGGCAGGCAACGAGGTTACCGGACTACGCTCGGAGACTATTTGCTCTGAGCGTTTTTATTAAATTAAAATATCCGTTTCTTTAAGAAGCATTAAATGTTCCCTCAAAATAAACAGCAAGGAAAAAGCCTATTACAAATATGGAAACCACAAAGGAAAAGATCGTAATCACAACTTTCAGTTTAGTTGAAATACCTTTAAACCGTTCAAATAAATTAAGGGCTAATCGAAAATACGAAAACACAATAATTAACAGGATTATCGTCCTGACAATGTCCGAATGACTATAGTCACTCAAAGGCTTCCGAAAATTATCATCTGCATAAAAGAAAGATAACTGAAAAATGGCATGTAAGAAAAAACTGTATAGGAAAAAATTTATGAACTTCAAATGATTGGTTTCCTTCTGATAGTCGTTACTCCTATTTTTACAATTTATTCTTAAGCTACAGCGATCGGGTTAAATTTGAATAATTTTCAAATATATGTTTTACAAAAACAACAGCGGGAATGAACAAAATAACTAACCAATGCCACTGGGAGGTGTAATGATGAATTTTCTCTGTTACAAGGCAATGGAAGCATTTAAAAAAGATGCTGAACGCCAGACAACAGGCAAACTTCAAACAGTAAAATCAAATGATAAAAAGCCCAAATAAATTTGATTACATTTGAAAAGTTCATTTGTTTAACCCCGTCATCCCTTTGGATGACTTTTTTAGTTTCTTTTTTGTTTTATATATTCATTAACGACCTTTTTTAGGGTTCATCAAGAGAAGTACTCTTTTCCGGCTTTTTTTTGCTTCAAACAAAATAGCTGCCATGAATGGCAGCACGTATTAAAACCCTTATTCCACTGCCCAGACTTGTTCTTTCGCCTTAAGCAGCTGAATATAAATTCCTGTTATCGTCTGGGTGAATAAGAAGATTGGGAATGAATGGGCCAGGCGGTAACCATTTTGCATAGTTAAAATTCCCGCCTTTGTCAAAAGCCATTGAAATGCGACTCCCAATAAAGCCCAGACCAAAACATAAAGAATGAAAGTCTTTTTGCTGATCCTAAACCTTTCGTAAAAATAAAAAAAGAAGTACCCAAAAGGAGCAAACAACAAATAATAAATAACATCTGTCACTTCATAATTATTTAAATCATTTACCCTATAAAAATCTGTCTGTCCTCCGCCAATCGTGAAATCATATAAGACCCCTATAGTAAGTCCCCAAAGCAAACTTAAAATTCTAATTTGAGGTGCAAGATTGTTGGGTTTCCTGCTCAAAAGAAAATAGACCAAATAGGCGATACCAGTCATGATTAAAAGAATAACTTCATTCTGGTCGAAACTCTCCCAAAATTTCATGCTCCTCTCACCCCTTTTGTTTTGGTATTTTCAAAATATTTTAAGGAGTAGCAGGCCAGTAGATGCAATATCGATAAGTAAATGATCTCATACAGGATGGTCCAGGTTTTATACTCCAAAATGTCAAAATAACGAGCAATTGCAATACTGAAGACAAGGAATAATACGGATAACGCCGTTTTGACCACTTTCGATCCGAAGGTATTCGCTGTTCTATAAAGATTTATGGCTATCACAATCACTAATGGAAGCGTAATGCTGCGATGAATCAAAAAAGCGGTATAATCCAATGCCCGATCCGATATTTCAGCCAATTTCAATTCCTCATATACAATCCACGTAACATTAATATTAAGAACAAGAGTAAACAAATATACAAAGGTATTTTCAATAAACGTTAGCTTCTTATTTATTACTGTATATAATACCGTTATAAGCCAGGCCAAAAAGACTAAAAGGACAAACCCCAAAACACATCATCCCCATATTTTTTTGTTAGTATTTACTGGGAAAATAGAGTTTATTCTATACAAAAAAAAACGACAGCTGCCAGTCGTTTTGATTTGAATTATTTAATTAACCCTGAGCTAAACGGTTTCCCGTTCGATCAATTTAACAACGATTTCTTCATGGGAATTTTCTTTATTATCTTTGGCTTGAAGAAATAATTTTCTTCCTATTTCAACTAAAGGGATTTCTAGTGTTGTGATGTGCATAATTTTAGCAATCGGCTGATTATCGAATCCCATTATCGCTAGGTCATTGGGTATGCTAATGCCCTTTTCTTTACAAAAAGTTAAAATCCCGGCAGCCACAATGTCACTAGTAACTAATAATGCTGTTGGCGGGACGGACATTTGAGTTAAGCGCTGAACCACTTGAACTCCATCTTCAAAATTTAAACAGTCATAAAAAATATAATCTTGCTCATACGGTTCATTTATTTTATACAAAAAGTCTTTATAAGCCCTTCCTCTTTGCTGGCTATTTGCGCCCGATTTTCTGCCAATGCAATAACCGATTTTCTGATGGCCCTTTTTATGCAGAAACTCCAGTGCTTTAAAGAAGGTCTGATAATGGTCGATAAAGGTTGAAGAAACGTTTTGCTCCCTCGCATCTTCGCAAAGAACAATTGGACCATACTGCACATACTCATTGATCATATCCCATTCACAAACCCTGGAACAAATAATTAATGCATCTATCTGCTTAAGCTGGAGCATTTCTAATGCTTCAATTTCCCTGTTTACCTCGTAATTCGTTTGGAATAAGACTAATTTATAGTTGTTATTAACTGCTTCATTCGCTATCCCTTCGACTAACAGGCCAAAGTATGGATGATTTGTAAAAGGGACCACAACACCTATTAGGAGAGTTTCACCTTTACTTAAATGGACTGCATTAATGTTCCGCTGATAATTACATTCCTCAATCGCCCGCCTGACAGCTTCCTTTTTTTCTTTACTGACATAAGGATGATTGTTCAGTACACGGGATACGGTTGTAACAGATACTCCTGCCAACTTTGCTATATCTTTGATATTTGCCACTTACTCACCTTTTTTCATTACTTTCCCTTGCTCTGAAACGCGTTTCATCATTTATGCTTTCACTATCACAAAAGGAGGTATCCAATATGGTTATCCTATTAGGGATTCTGTGTTTAATTATTTTGTGTAGTTCAATTCTAATATTATCATCAATTTCCGTTTCTCTGTACCAAAAAAAGGACAACATAAAGAAGGAATCTGCAAGGAAGGAAGAAGATTATTACAGCTTTTTATTTGATGTTTATGGAGAAAAACATTACTTATAATCATAAGTGGCAAATTAATCGAACACGCACACAAACAGGAGGGGTCGACTCCTGTTTGTACATATAAATTCTTTGAAATCCAGCCTATAATTTTTTGGATTTCAGATGTATAGTTACATGTATCACTGTTTGAGAGGATGGATTTTTTTGTTTATAAAACTTACAAAAGAACAGCAGCAAAAGATGATTTCGGACATTCAAACCTTTTTTTCTCAAGAGAGAGGCGAAGAAATATCGGAATTTAGTGCGGAAAGAGTCTTGGATTTTGCTAAAGAGTCACTTGCACCACATTTCTACAACGCGGCTATTGCTGATGTAAAGCATGTAGTTGAGCAGCAATATGCTTCAATGGAAGATGAAATCTTAACGCTGGAACGCCCGATTAAATAACAAGATACTATAAAAAAGGAAGGACCAAAAACCGCTGAAGCTTATCAGCGGTTTTCAAATTGATTATAATCTAACTTTTATTGGATGGGGGGCACTGCTGCATGATCCCATTAAACTACAAAGTCTGTTTTAAGTAAGTTTATTTGGATTTCTCATTACCCAAAGTAATCCATAACACAGTTAAAAATAAGCAAATAGCTCCCGCTAGCCAGAATAAATTCGCCAATCCTATTTTTTGTTCAAGAGTATATCCAATCATCGGCCCAAGTGCCGCGGCTAAGTCTACTATTATAGTAAAAGTAGTCATAATCAAGACCTTGTTTGGAACTCTTGATGAATAACCAGTGACTATATCATCCATTATTGTTGTTAAAACAGAAGCAACTAAAAGATGTATAAATATAATAGGAAGCCAAATGAGTATCGGAACATTCATCGGAATAATGAAATAAAGCAGGAATGCACTAGCCAGGAAGATAGATAAGATGAAATTTTTTTGTTCCGTTTTATCAAGCATATTTCCAATTTTCATTACTATAAAAGGTGCTACTCCCCACCTTATTGCCTGGATAATGCCTGCTAATGTTGCAGCCCCGGCAATAATCCCCAAAAAATTAATATTATCGGTGAATTTAACCTCTATAATATGACTTAATGTGGCAGTTAACATTCCGTCAAGCAGCATCATAATTAGAAATGAGGTACCCTAATATCATTACAAGACGTTTATTTAAAATTGAATTTATGTTTGTTAAGATCGAGGAATTTTTCTCCATCGCTTAATTAATTAGCATTAACACAGCTTAATAAAAAAAGAAGACCTTTGGAAGCAAAGGCCTTCTTTTTATGAATTGGTTATACCTTTAACAGCAATCACTTTCATTTCCTAAAAGTACAAGGCCATTTGCTTCCTTGTTAAAATCAAGAACTAAATTCTCTGTAACACTTTCAATGTCAGAATCAATGGCCACCTTAATGTCGTTAATCGTGACTACTTTATCATTTTCTTCTGGCTCATCCAGAGCCAGTCCCACTTTTGGCTGTCCTCAGCCAAAGCCTGCAAAATAAAAACGGATGTTTTTGGCACCTTGTTCTTGAAGCATTTTCTTCAAGAAGTCACGAGCTTGATCTGTTATATTCACTTTCTCCTCACCTCTAATTTATATATATGAACCCTTTACTATTTTAACATTAAGCATTTGGATATAGGCGCTGCAAAGACTCTTTCATCTCCGGTTTCACATTAATTTGGGGCCGAACTGACTTTGCCATTTTTTCCGCTTCTTCGATGGACTTTGCTTTACCTAGTGATAATAATGTTCCGATTGCTACCGTTCCTGTTCGATTGCTTCCGCCTCCACAATGGAAATAGACCTTTTTGCCTTCGTTATAGGCTTTTACGACGTGACCGATGGATTTTTGAATGGATTCATCTTGTTTACCAGCGTCATCGACAATCGGGCTATGAATTCGCTCATATGGAGTTTCTGATGATTCGGCCCGCAAGTCAAAGATAACATCGGCTTTTTCACTCTCGATTACATCTTTCGCATCATCGGCACCCCCAATGAAAATACGGTTTTTAATTAATTCATGATAATTTTTATTAGCCATGGCCGCTCCACCTTTAATTAAGAATAAGTAATAAACTTTTTCATTACTTCATATCCCGTGTTTTCTTCACTCATTAAGGGGACAATAGCCGCTTTCCTGCTTAGTTCCTCTGTCACTTTTTTAATCCATTGGATTTCAGCCTGGGCTCTTCCCCTTAAAACAGGATCCTTTGTTTCAGTAGCATACAGACTTTGATTGATCAACCACCATTTTGGAGAAATTCCGGCACGATTTAAATCATCCTGCAGCCTGCTTGCTTCCAGTACTGGTGTTGCCTCTGCCAATGAAACAATCACTACACCTGTTTCTTTAGGATTTCTCAATCTCGGCAGAAGGCTCTTCACACTGTCTGGTATTTCGCCTGTGGAGCGAGCCAATTCTTTATGGTAAGACTGGGCCGCATCTAATAGAAGCAGTGTATGCCCTGACGGAGCTGTATCAATTACGACAATTTCATCATTTGATTTAGCAACGACTTCTGCAAATGCACGGAATACCGCAATTTCTTCTGTACATGGCGAATTTAAATCTTCCTCAATATAAGCAATTGCCTCTTCATCAAGCTCGCTGCTTACTTTTGATAAAACCTCCGTTTTGTATGCCTCTACTTCTTTTTTGGGATCTATGCGACTAATGGTTAAGTTCTGATTTAGAGCGCTATTTTTAAATACAAAATCAAGGTGTGCCGCTGGGTCTGTTGTGGTTAAATGGACTTTATGGCCTTTTTCAACCATGCCAACGGCGATAGCAGATGCCATAGTGGTTTTGCCAACTCCGCCTTTTCCCATCGTAAAAATAACTCTTGTATGATTGGATGAAAAGTCATTAATAACTTCACTCAATCCCGGCAATCTGAATGCTTGCTTATCACCGATCGTTTCTGCTTCCGGCAATGTATATTGCTTAAATAAATAACGGAGATTTTTTAATCCAGTCAGCGAATACGAAACAAATGGCAGCGAGTAAGTCCCGATCTGCTTTAAATCATGCGGTATTTGTTTTAAAGCATTTCGCTGTCGGTTATATAAGGATGATGAAATTTGGTCATCAGGGATATGTGTTTGCATTAATCCATTAATAATGAGTGCTTGATTTTTGATGCCAATTTCTCTTAATTCTTTGGATGCACGTTCTGCCTCAAGGAGGGAAGAATCATCTGGCCGTGCCACCAGTACAAGGGTGGTTTGAGCTGGGTCAGCAAGAGCCTCCATAGTCCTGGCATAGATTTGCCTCTTTTCAGCCAATCCGGATAAAGGACCTAAGCAGGAAGCACCATGTGTGCTTTCTTCCAGGAATCCGCTCCATGCAGTAGGAAGCTGAAGCAGGCGCAGGGTATGGCCAGTAGGTGCTGTATCAAAAATAATATGATCATATGATTCCACAATAGAAGAGTCTGATAGCAAATTAGTGAACTCATCAAAAGCGGCAATCTCCACCGTACAAGCCCCTGAAAGCTGCTCTTCCATCGTTGCCACAACGGTATCTGGCAGCTTTCCGCGATAAGGTCCGATTATTTTATCGCGATAAGCGCGGGCCGCTTCTTCAGGATCCAAATTACAGGCAGCAAGATTTTGAACACTTGGAATAGCCATCGGTGCATTCGTTAACTCCACTTCCAGGACATCCTGCAGATTGGATGCAGGATCTGTACTGACAAGCAAAACTTTCTTTCCCTCATCTGCCAATTTAACAGCGGATGCACAAGCAGTTGATGTTTTTCCTACACCGCCTTTACCGGTAAAGAACAGAAATTTTGTGTTCGCGACCATTTCGGTACTAAATGGCTGAAACATAATAACGTTCCACTCCCTTCTATATTAAATCAAGCTTCTTGATGACTTTTGGTTTTTTCTCAGCAAGTTCCTCCACTATGATGCCAAACCACTCGGCAAGTTCAGCATTTGCAGGGTATTTTCCTTCCTTAACCACCGTACCATTCAATAATGTGACCGGCAGAGCATCAGGGCCCTTTTCATGCAGAACTTTGTTCACTTCTTTATTATCTGCAAATGCTGAAGGTTCGCTTCCCAAGTTATAACGTTTAATATCGAAACCCTTTTTTTCCAGCGCAAAGACTGCGGCTGCCATTCTTGTTAATTCCGGGTCAACACTCGGTCCGCATACCCCAGTCGGACAGCATAATGCTGGATCAAAAACTTCAACTTTGTTCATGTCAGTCAGCTCCTTTAAAAATCAAATAAGCATATACTTTTCACTTTTGTTAAAAGAAAAGCCAAGAGAGTAAATTCTCCTGGCTATCCTATTTTACTTTCCAGTATCAGCAAACGTTTTGATGCGGTCGCCAATTTCATCACGGACGCGCTGGAAGAATGCCCATTTTTCTTCCTCTGTTCCTTTTGCTTTGGCCGGGTCGTCAAATCCCCAATGCTCACGCTTCACATGAGGAGGGGTCATTGGGCACTTATCCGCTGCATCACCGCAAAGCGTAACAACTAGATCAGCATTATTTAAAATTTCAGGATCAATGATATCAGAAGTCTGGTTTGAAATATCAATGCCGGATTCTTTCATTGCTTTTACAGCATTCGGGTTTAAACCATGTGCTTCAATACCTGCACTGTATACATTCCACTCATCACTTAGATGCTTTTTTGCCCACCCTTCAGCCATTTGGCTGCGGCAAGAGTTACCAGTACATAGGAAGTAAATTGTTTTTTTTGACATGTTGAGATTCTCCTTTTTATACATAGTTTTTTACTAATAATTTCAAAAAATGGGCTCTGTTAAATAAGGGTATTGATTTAATCAACAATTAGCTTTATCACAGTTAAATAATCAATAACCAAATATATAAACCAACTAATGTGATGAACAATGTTGGAATGGTTAATATAATTCCAGTCTTAAAATATGTTCCCCATGAGATTTTTACACCCTTCAGCGATAAGACATGCAGCCATAGCAGTGTTGCAAGGGAACCGATCGGTGTAATTTTTGGACCAAGATCCGATCCAATTATATTTGCGTAAATCAGTGCTTCACGGATAACTCCGCTCGTATTGGTATCGGCAATAGCAAGGGCGTCAATCATAACAGTCGGCATATTATTCATTACAGATGAAAGAATAGCGGCAATGAATCCCATCCCGATTGTCGCGGCAAATAGCCCCTGGTCTGCAGTAAGCTGAATCAGATCAGCCAATACATTAGTCAAGCCAACATTTCTTAAGCCATACACAACAACATACATACCAATTGAGAAAAAAACGATGGCCCACGGTGCACCTTTCACAACTGTTCCTGTATTAACTGCCGTACTCCTTCTGGCCATCATCAAGAAGAAGATGGCGATGATTCCAGCGATGAATGAAACTGGTACACCAATATATTCACTTGCAAAGTAGCCGATTAGCAAAAGGCCCAGCACCATCCAGGACATCTTAAACATCTTATGGTCGCGAATTGCTTCATCCGGCTTTTTCAAATGCGATAGGTCATAATTCTTTGGAATGCTTTTCCTAAAAAATAAGTATAAGACAAGGATACTTGCGCCTAATGAAAAGAAGTTAGGAATGATCATTCTTGATGCAAATTCTGCAAACCCAATTCCAAAGAAGTCAGCAGATACAATATTAACCAGGTTGCTTACAACCAATGGAAGTGATGTTGTATCCGCTATAAATCCGCTTGCAATGATAAAAGGAAAAACCATTTTCTCGTTGAAATTAAGGTTTCTTACCATCGCAAGAACGATAGGTGTCAGTATAAGCGCCGCTCCATCGTTGGCAAAAAACGCAGCTACCAGCGCCCCTAAAATCGAAACGTAAACAAACATTCTCACGCCGTTTCCCTTCGCTGCTCTTGCCATGTGCAGTGCTGCCCACTCAAAAAAGCCAATCTCATCTAAAATAAGGGAAATTATGATGATAGCAATAAAGGCAAGAGTGGCATTCCAAACAATTGAAGTTACATCGATAACATCATTGAAGTCAACAACTCCGACGATCAATGCAAGAATGGCTCCTCCACAGGCAGACCATCCGATTGACAAGCCTTTAGGCTGCCAGATTACTAATATGAGGGTGACTAAGAAAATCACCGATGCTAGTATAATTTGAGTCAATGTGGTACCCCCTTTTTACTCACAGGAAATTCGCAGTCCCTGTTCTTCCAGCTCTTTTAATTTAAAATCCTGATTCGGAAGGTGATTCAACAGGTTCTGAACTAATGGATAATAGTCGCTTCCTTTATTTAACGAGTAAATAATCCATTGACCTCTTCTGGCTTCCCTCACAACCCCGGCATCTTTTAACTTCCGTAAATGCTGGCTAATTGCAGGCTGGCTCATTTTGAAAATCTCTACAAATTCACAAACACAGCAATCATTTGCATCTAAAATTTTCACCATGGTCAAACGAGTTTTATCGCCTAATAATTTCAAAATGGCTGCTGCTTTATCCATTTCCACTGTGGATACTTTCATCCGGCCATCACCTCCGCTTTACTTACATCAATATATAATAATCTGCTTATATAAGCAATTACTTTTATACCTCTTAACAAAATCTTAACATTATTATGGCTTTCATCTAAAAATATATAGTACTTCAAATAAAAAAGCCGCCAAAGTGGCAGCACCATTTTATCCTCTACATTTTTTGTCTTTTTACTTCCTCTAATTCCTCTAAATCCAAATGAGTTTGCGAATAGCCGTTAGCGACCCATTCTGATCTTAATGCGGCATCATATTGGGTAAGCCCTTTTTCTTCAGGGACTTTATCTGCATCTGCACTTTCAACTTGGTCAATTTTTTCACTATTCCTCATGTCTGTATCTTCAAGGACATCACAATTTTCTTTTTGTCTTTTTTTATAAGCCGAAGCTGCAAATGCAGCACCGCCAGCAGAAACAAGCGATCCTAACACAAGACCCATGGTTGATTTTTTCATGGTAAAACTCCTCCCATTAAAATGTTTTTCTCTTAATCTTTTAAATACCCGCTTCTAAAAGAATTATTCTCAAATCCAATAACTGTAAGAACTTGAAACAAAGTTGTTACGCAGTAAATAGACTTTAATACTCTGTCATATAGCTGTTCTTTTTCTGGAATAAATCAGTGGTATGATAATTCTGACTGCATTAACTTGGTAACGAGATTATACATAAAGAGAGTGAAAATAGATGCTGAATGTGACGGAAGCTGTAGAACAACTAATGTGTGCGGGCATTTCCGCCAGTGACAAGGAAGTCGTACGCTGGATTGAGGAAGGAAAAATTAAGGCGGAACGCAGCCAGCGTAGGAAAACTACCTATAAAATCAAAATAAAGGATCTTACTGATTTCATTTTCCAAAAACAAGCCGAAGAGCATCAGCGGCAATTGGAATGCATCCTTCAGGAAGTCAAAAGCCTTAAAGGCCAAATCGAAATCTTGCAGACCCGCATAAATATTGAGGAGTCTAAAGTTCGTTCCTTAAAGAAAATGGTCCATAAACAAAATGCCATTTCCGACACAGAATTGCACCCAGCTGAACTTTTGGGCTTACACGCGGAAACGGATGAGCAGTTAATTAAAAAGGAATTCAAAAAACTGCTAAAAGCCCTCCATCCCGACCGCGGCGGAGATGAAAGGCTCTTTAAAGTGTTTAATGAACATTACAGTAAGATGCAGTTATAAAAATCAGTGTACCCTGTTACTAAAATTAGTTGTGTATCATTTCTTTTTTCACAGGCAATAATTGCTCAGCTTCAAATAAAAACTTCAACAAGTTTTCATAATCTCGTGTTTGAAATATTAATTCCCTATTGTTAAACACATAAATATTCTGCTCATCGATTAGGTTCCCATCACCTAACTTTAGCGACTTCTGAATGGAAATGCTATCTACTAATTTGAAGTCATCATTCTGCGTAGATTTGAAAGGCTTCGTAAAGGAAGAATCACCGATTGTTGGAATGGGAGGCTTTTCCTCCATATATACCTTTTGTTTGTCAAAATAAAGCATAACAAGGAAAACTGCAAATATCCCTATTCCCCATAAGATTCTTTTCTTTAGCTGAAAGTTCTTAATCAGCTCGCTTCTTTCGTCTATTTCCACGTAATTACCCTCTCCTTAAAACAAACACTGAGTTATATATACGGGGAAAAGAGCAAAAAGTCCTATGAATTCACAGAAAATTTTATATCCTTTTAAAATAGTTGTTTGTTTAGAAACGAGATGGATTCGTTCCTTTACTTGCAATTAGGCTTATTCGTTACCCTACTCCCGAAGAACCACTATGGACTTCTTTAATTGGGCAGGCAATTCTTTTAATAATCATAGCATTACCTCTAATCAATCATTTGTGAATACGGTTTAAGGTTCTCGCTCTTTATCATACATTTAATCCATTCCAACTATATTGCTTCTTCTTTCCAACAAGATTGTATCACGCCAGACACCTTCCATTTTACCAATGCGCTCCCGGCGTCCAACCTCACGAAAACCACATTTCTTATGTAATTGAAGGCTGGCAGCATTTTCAGGAAAAACTCCGGCCTGCAATGTCCAATATCCGCTTTGTTCGCTTACACCAATTAAGGAAACCAAAAGTAAACGGCCAATGCCTTTTCCTTTGCTGTCTTGTTTAACATAAACACTTACCTCTGCAACCCCTGCATATACACATCTGCTTGAAACAAAACTTAATGCAGCCCAGCCTACAACTTTCCCTTCTGAACGGGCAACCAGCCGGCAATCTTGTATATGGCCGGCATCCCACCCTTCCCAGGCAGGAGCTTCTTTTTGAAAGGTTGCATGTCCAGTAGCTATTCCCTCAAGATAGATTTCCCGAACATCCTCCCAATCTTCCGACTGCATTCTATCAATTAATATATTACTTGCCATAGTGTCACCACCTTTTTCTCTTTCAATCTTCTCTTATTCAATGTAACTAAGTATTTTTCCTTTTTATAAGGATAATAGGCTCCATTTATATATCCCCCACCATAACTGTCTTCGGTTAGTTGATGATATATGGCCAATTTGACGGGGTATGACTGAAGTATATGATATATTAGCGATAGTGACGATATACCAGCCTCCAGTACAGCGGCTAGAGCAATTAACAGGTAATTTATGCCTCTCATTCGAGAAAACCGGCCTTTTTACCTGAACTATACCCCGGATAGCGGACACTGATAAAAAAGTGCCCCTTTCCGGGGTTTTTTGTGTTTCAATAGATTTAATGAATATGAGCGGAGGATT
>NZ_QGTW01000002.1:0-304552 GCF_003182355.1 Cytobacillus oceanisediminis
TCGACTTGCATGTATTAGGCACGCCGCCAGCGTTCGTCCTGAGCCAGGATCAAACTCTCCATATAAGAGTTGATTAAGCTCATAAGTTGTCTTTTCAAAAAAGACTAAAGAATTAACGTTGACGTTTTTGTTCGTTCAGTTTTCAAAGATCAATCCGTCGCTTAGGCGACTTTATTAATATATCATTTCTAATTATCAATGTCAACAAGTTTTTTTAAGACCTTCTTGATGAAATTGTTCATCTCTTGCTGACTTGAATTAGTATATCAGCCCGGCATATTAATTGCAAGTGTTTTTTTAAAGAAAGTTGTCTAATCAGGATTTAATGATAAGTAAGCGCTTTAAACAAACAAATCTAATAAAAATAGACCGCAAATAAACGGTCTATTTCAAAACTTCATCTATAAATAGCTGACGATTTTTTTCTAAATGAACAATCTCGCCAGTGCCTTCTATCTTAACTAAGGGCCTTGTCGGCGATTTATCTTCTATAAAGAGGATTTCTGCATTCTGTCCATCTGAGAGTTTAACCCGGCTGCCAATGGAAAAAGTCATTATACCGGATCCCAAAGCTTGAATGGATTGGATATCATACTTCCCGAAGCTGTCCTGAATAAGCATTTCAAGCACTTTGAAGGGAGATTGCTTTCGCCGGTAAAGCCTCTGGGAGGTCATAGCATGGAAGGCATCTGCTACGGCAATCACCTTTCCTGTTTGGTTGATTTTACTGCTTTGTTCACCAAATGGATATCCGCTGCCATCAAGCCGTTCATGGTGCTGGAAAATGCCAATCTTCGTACTCTCCCTCAAAAGAGAAATATTTTGGACCATTTTAAAACTAAGGGTGGAATGCCTTTTTATGTCTTCAAATTCTTCAGGGCTTAGTGGGGTATTCTTTTGCAGAATAACCGGATTTATTTTTGCCATGCCTGCATCAGCAAGGCAGCCCCCAAGAGCTAATTGTACAACTTCCCCTTTGTTAAAATTTAATTTTTTCCCTATAAATGCACTTATGATTCCAACTGCCACTGAATGCTGAAACATATAGTCTTCATTAGTCGACAAATGGTGCAAGGAGAAAATTCCGGAAGGATTCCTCTCCATTTTGTCAATGAGCGGTATCATTATGTTTCTGATTTTTGCTATATCTATTGGCAGCCCTGACTGCCAGGCGAGAAATTCTTTTTTATAACTTTGAACACCTATTAAAAAGGTATCTAAAAAAACGGAGTCATTTACTTTTGTTTCCTGAGCATTCTGGACATCCTCTAGCATTTCAGCAGGAATGAAAGGCAACCCATTAACTAATGTTTTTTCAACTACAGCCTCTTCAATTAGGAATACTTTTAAAATATCAATCAGACCTTTAGTTAGGACGGTCTTTTGGCCAATAATGGGGCGATTGGTCATGCTAAAAACATCTTCTGATAAAATACAGCCCTCTTGCAGTTCCTGAATATGTACTCGCACCGTTTCCACACTCCAAATGTAATGAGTCTTTTATACCATTTTACATTATTTGGACAAAAAAAAGGAACACAAATAATGTGTTCCTTAAAAAATTACTCCGCGTCATCCCCATTAACTTCTTCTTCAGAAAGGGTTTCAGCATTTTCAAGAGGCTTCGTTAGTTCTTCCTCATCTTTTTCTTCCTCTTTTTCAACTTTTGCTACAGTAGATACCGCTTCATCAGCATCTTCATTTATGCGAATTAATCTCACACCTTGCGTGTTTCTGCCCATTGTGGAAATATCGCTTACAGCCATGCGGATTAATACACCGCCTGTTGTGATAAGCATAACGTCTTCTTCTCCTGTGACAGCTTTCATAGAAACAAGGCTTCCGTTCTTATCGGTAATGTTGCAAGTCTTGATTCCTTTTCCGCCTCTTCCCTGGACACGGTATTCTTCCGCAGGAGTACGTTTTCCATAGCCATTTTTTGTTACAATCAGGATTTGAGTGTCGTCTTCCAGCACTTCCATTCCAACTACTTCGTCATCCCCGCTTAAACTAATTCCTTTTACCCCGGTAGCTGTTCTGCCCATTGAACGGACGTCATCTTCAGGGAATCGGATCAGCATGCCATGGCTTGTGCCAATTATGATTTCTTTGCTGCCATCAGTTAAACGCACTGAAATCAGTTCATCATCCTCACGCAGATTTAAAGCAATTAAGCCGTTGTTGCGGATATTGGCAAAGGAGGATAGCGGTGAACGCTTGGATATACCTTTTTTAGTGGTAAAGAATAGGAACCAGTCATCGACAAATTCTTCAACCGGAATAATCGCGTTAACCCATTCATCTTTATCAACACCAAGAAGGTTAATAATCGGAATTCCTTTAGCCGTACGGCTGAATTCAGGAATTTCATATCCTTTAGCACGATATACTTTTCCTTTATTCGTGAAGAAAAGAATTGTATCATGCGTAGAGGTTGTGATGAGATGCTCAACAAAGTCATCCTCATTCGTACCCATTCCCTGGATTCCGCGTCCGCCTCGTCTTTGTGCACGGTAGGTGGATACAGGGAGACGCTTGATATAACCTTTGTGAGTTAAAGTAAGGACAATATTCTCACGCGGAATTAAATCTTCATCTTCGATTTGCTCGATGCCGCCAGCAACGATTTCAGTACGGCGTTTATCGTTAAAGCGCTCTTTGATTTCGGTTAATTCTTCACGGATAATTTCCAACACTTTTTCTTCATCAGCCAAAATAGCCTTTAATTCGGCAATTAGCGCTACAAGGCCTGAATATTCGTCTTCAATCTTTTCGCGCTCCAAACCTGTCAGACGCTGCAAGCGCATATCAAGAATAGCCTGAGCCTGTTTCTCAGAAAGATTGAATTGTGTCATTAAGCCTTCGCGTGCAATATCAGTAGTCTGGGAACTGCGGATAAGATTAATAACCTCATCAAGATGGTCGAGCGCAATCCTCAATCCTTCCAAGATATGCGCACGAGCTTCCGCCTTTTTAAGTTCAAACTCAGTTCTGCGGCGAATAACTACCTTTTGGTGGTCCAGATAATATTGAAGGCACTGTTTTAAATTAAGCACCTTGGGCTGGCCATCTACAAGAGCAAGCAAGTTAATTCCAAAACTAGTCTGCAAGGCTGTTTGTTTATAAAGATTGTTCAGCAAAACATTGGCATTTGCATCTTTGCGGACTTCAATGACGATTCGCATTCCGTTTCGATCAGATTCATCACGCAGATCCGTAATGCCGTCAATACGCTTATCGCGGACAAGTTCTGCTATTTTTTCAATCAGTTTAGCTTTATTCACCTGGTAAGGAAGTTCATTAACAATGATAACTTCTTTCCCATTTGACTTTTCCTCAATTTCCACTTTAGCTCTTAATGTAATAGAGCCACGTCCGGTTTCGTAAGCTTTGCGGATTCCGCTTCGGCCCAGAATTAATCCGGCAGTAGGAAAGTCAGGGCCTGGAATAATTTCCATCAGCTCTTGAACCGACAAATCCGGCTCTTCGCTGATTGCAAGAACTCCATCAATGACTTCTCCAAGCTGATGGGGAGGAATATTGGTAGCCATACCCACGGCGATTCCAGATGTTCCGTTTACCAGCAGGTTAGGGAAACGCGAAGGAAGAACGATAGGTTCCTTTTCTGCGCCATCGTAGTTATCCTGATAGTCAATCGTATCTTTATTGATATCCCTTAAAAGCTCCATCGAAATTTTGGACATACGGGCCTCTGTATAACGCATTGCAGCTGCAGCATCTCCATCAACAGAACCAAAGTTGCCGTGACCATCAACAAGCATATAGCGATAGTTGAAATCCTGAGCCATACGCACCATGGTGTCATAAACAGCAGAGTCACCATGCGGATGGTACTTACCAATAACTTCCCCAACAATACGGGCGGATTTTTTATATGGTTTATCGGAATGCATTCCTAAGTCATGCATGGCATAAAGGATTCTTCGGTGTACCGGCTTTAAACCATCCCTCACATCTGGAAGGGCACGGGAGACAATTACGCTCATGGCATAATCCAGGAAAGATGAACGCATTTCCTGGCTAATATTAATTTCTTTTACTTGAGAATTAGGTGTATCGGCCATTTAAAGGAACCTCCTTTAAAGAAACTAGGGATGTTCAGACATCCTTTTGTTACTTATCATTTAGGTGTAGCTAGGTTTAACCTGCAAGAGCAAGCCCGATTGCTGCAGCTCCTGCAATTCTTGCATTTTTTTTAAAAGGTGTATCAGATAAAACCAAAAATAAAAGAATAGACCTATTATGTAAAAGCAGGATAGAGAGCCCCTATCCTGAAAGAAAGTGGAGACACCTAAAAGCGGTGCCCCTGCCATGAAATTTCCTGGTGCCAGAAAGTTTCCTTTTACAATTAAATATCCAGATTCTTTACATACACCGCATTTTCTTCGATAAAATTGCGGCGCGGTTCTACTTTATCACCCATAAGGATTTCAAACGTTTCGTCAGCTTCAATGGCATCTTCAAGGTTTACCTGGAGAAGTGTTCTCGTTTCTGGATTCATTGTCGTTTCCCACAGCTGGCCAGGATTCATTTCTCCAAGACCCTTATAGCGCTGGATTCCAGGCTTTGGCTGGCTCGACAGTTCTCCAAGAGTCTTTTCCAGTTCACGCTCATTATAAGCATATTCAATGCGTTTGCCCTGCTGTATCTTGTAAAGCGGCGGCTGGGCAATGTAAATGTAGCCCGCTTCAATAATTTGTCTCATATAACGGTAAAAGAATGTTAATAATAATGTGCGAATATGTGCTCCATCAACATCTGCATCAGTCATGATTACAATCTTATGATAACGTGCTTTAGAGATATCAAAATCTTCTCCAATGCCCGTTCCAATAGCAGTTATGATGGCACGGACTTCATTATTGGATAGAATTTTATCCAAACGGGCCTTTTCTACGTTCAAAATCTTACCTCTTAGAGGAAGGATCGCCTGGAAATGGCGGTCACGTCCCTGCTTGGCTGAACCACCCGCTGAGTCACCCTCAACCACATATATTTCGCTTATGGATGGGTCCTTAGACGAACAGTCTGCAAGTTTCCCCGGAAGGCTGGAAACTTCAAGGGCGCTCTTCCTTCTCGTAAGCTCCCTCGCTTTTTTGGCAGCCAGTCTTGCTCTCGCAGCCATAAGACCCTTTTCAACAATCTTCCTTGCTACCGTTGGATTCTCCAGCATGAATTTTTCAAGAGCTTCAGAGAAAATAGTGTCCGTCGCAGCACGTACTTCAGAGTTCCCAAGCTTGGTTTTGGTCTGACCTTCGAACTGGGGATCCGGATGTTTAACGGATACGATCGCCGTTAAACCTTCACGAACGTCTTCACCCGAAAGGTTCGCATCGCTTTCTTTAAAGACACCGTTTTTTCTGGCGTAATCATTTATGACTCTTGTTAATGCCGTTTTAAAGCCCGATTCATGCGTACCGCCTTCATACGTATGAATATTATTGGCAAAAGAGTAAATATTGCTTGTGAAGCCATCGTTATACTGAATCGATACTTCAACCGTAATGCCTTCACGTTCTCCCTCAATATAGATAGGCTCATCATGGAGAACTTCTTTCGTTCTATTCAAATGTTCAACGTACGATTTAATTCCGCCCTCGTACATATATTCATTTTTCTTATTTTCCTGACGTTTATCTTCAATCGTGATAGTTAATCCTCTATTCAAGAAAGCCAATTCACGGATGCGGTTCGCCAGAGTTTCATAATCATATTCAAGCGTTTCAGTAAAAATTTCACTGTCAGGCTTAAAGTGGATGGTTGTTCCGGTATGGTCTGCTTCTCCAATTACTTCGAGGTCAGCACTTGGAACTCCCCGTTCAAATTTTTGATAATATTTTTTGCCATCACGATGGACAAACACTTCCAATTCGGTTGAGAGAGCATTTACAACGGAAGCACCAACACCATGCAAGCCTCCGGAAACCTTATATCCTCCGCCTCCGAATTTTCCGCCGGCATGAAGAACGGTCATAATAACCTCAACTGCCGGGCGGCCCATTTTCTCATGTATTCCAACCGGTATACCGCGGCCATTGTCGACTACAGTAATACTATTATCCTTTTCGATAATTACATTGATCTCTGAACAATATCCGGCAAGCGCTTCATCAATACTGTTATCGACTATTTCCCAAACGAGATGGTGAAGTCCTTTGGCACTTGTTGAACCGATATACATTCCCGGACGCTTTCGAACCGCTTCCAGACCTTCCAGAACCTGTATCTGATTCTCATCATAGGATTGTTCCTGCACTGCCTTTTGCTCCATTGCCACATCGGTCACCTACACTTTCCATTTGCATTCCAAATTCGCTAATCTATAAAAAAGCTTGGCTGTACTTTGAGATGCACCAAACTATAATTTTTTTTAAAATTCCTGAACACTTAATTTATGCGATCTTTTTTTTAACGTAACGGAAGCCAGCGGGGAGAAATAGATTTTTTCAGTCGTGACCACCACAGATTTGTAAGATCCCTTTGCGAGGTTAATAACTGAATCATCCTGGCGCTCTAAACATTCTTCTGCATATTCGGAAGACATGGCGCTTTCTTTATCAATTATAGCTACAATATCTCTTGCTCGGACTAGCACATCTTCACCTACATGGATGTACATGCGATCACCTCACTGAATCTTATTGATCCTTCCTGCTTCAACACTGAAGGCTGCTGCCTCTTTCAGTGTCTGGTGGTCTATTCCATCAACACTTGTCGTTGTGACAAACGTTTGTACCTTCCCTTGAATGGTATTCAATAAGTGGGATTGGCGGTAATCATCCAGTTCTGAGAGGACATCATCTAGCAGGAGAATAGGATACTCTCCTATTTCAGAATGGATCAGTTCGATTTCGGCGAGCTTAACGGATAGGGCTGTCGTCCTTTGCTGGCCTTGGGAACCAAATGTTTGCACATCCCGCCCATTTACGTGAAAAATAAGGTCATCCCGGTGGGGGCCAAACATGGTGACCCCTCGGTCGATTTCCCTGTTTTTCACTTTTGTAAATTTTTCTTCGTATACTTTAACCATTTTCGACAAATCTTGTTCTTCTGATACCTCTGCAGAGGGCTTGTACTCAATTTTCAAGGTCTCCAGTCCTCTTGAAATACCTTCATGGATCGGCTGTGCCCAATTTTCAAGCAATCTAAGAAATTCAAAGCGCTTGGAAACAATCTTCGCAGCCATATCTATAAATTGTTCTGTCAAAATTTCAAGCATAGTATGGTCAGTCTGCTTTTTTATCTGCAGCATCTTCAAGTAGTGATTTCGCTGCTGAAGAATTTTTTGATACTGGCTAATATCATGCAAATAGACAGGTGAAACCTGCCCAATCTCCATATCAATAAAACGACGCCTTACTTGAGGGCTCCCTTTCACAAGATGGAGGTCTTCAGGCGCGAACATAACAACATTCATATTGCCGACATACTGGCTTAATTTCTGCTGCTCTATATGATTGCATTTAGCTTTTTTGCCTTTTTTGCTTATCACTAATTGCATTGGCAGGGATCCATGGCTCTTTTGAACCCTTCCTTCTATTTTAGCATAATCTTGATCCCAGCGAATAAGATCTTTGTCATTTGATGTCCTGTGAGACTTCGCCATTGCCAGTACATAGATTGATTCCATGACATTTGTCTTCCCTTGGGCATTTTCTCCCAAAATAACGTTCACTTTATTCTCAAAATTAACTTCCAGCACTTCGTAATTCCGGTAATTTTTTAAAAGCAATTGCTCTATATACATAGACGCTACATCCTTTTAGGGTATCGCTAAAAACGCCAGCTAAATGATCATAAATTCACCGACATCAGGAATTTCCACTTTATCTCCTGTTCTTAGCTTTCTTCCCCGTCTTTGATCCTGTTCCCCATTTACAAAAACTTCGTATTCACTTAAAAACCATTTAGCCATTCCGCCAGTTTGAATCACATCTGCGGCTTTCAGGAATTGGCCCAGTGTAATATATTCCGTATCGATTTGAACTTCCGTCATCATATTCACTCTTTCCCATTGTCAGACTTTATGTGCTATGCGGAGAATTCTTTTTTACCATGCACCAAGCACAACAATTTCTAGAATGTTATCTAATATTCTATTTTACTAAATAAATCGCAGATACACAAAGAAAACCCGCTATAGCCTTTAATATTCATTATTCCCTGGCAGTTTGCCGATATTCGGGCTAGTTTGGCCAGTGTTTCACTTATACGATCCGACAGTTTCATGGAACTTACCTAATACTAACCAATACCTATATAGATCATTTCTTGTATAAAAAAAGTAAGCCGCCGGCAATGGCCGGCAGCTCATTATTAGTCTTTAATACGTTCTTACTGGCAGGATCAATTGAAGGATGGAGTCGTCATTTAACGGTTTTATTATGAAAGGCCTCATAGCGCCAGTAAAGCTTACCGTAATTTCTGTGCCTTCAAGGGCTTTTAGAGCATCCATCATGAACTTTGCACTAAAGGATATCTTTAGTTCTTCGCCTTCAATTGATTTACTTTGTACCTCTTCGACAACCTTTCCGATTTCCGGCGTATTGGATGAAATTTCGATCACTCCGCCTTCAATGGTGGAAAGCTTGACTACATTGTTCCTTCCTTCTTTCGCCAGTAATGAGGCACGGTCAATCGCCTGCAGGAATTCCTTCGTAGTAACAACCACATCTGTCTTGCTGTCCGATGGGATTAGCCTTGATGTATCTGGGTAATTTCCTTCAAGCAGTCTTGAGAAAAACAGCAAATGTTCTGCTTTAAACAATACCTGGTTTTCGGTAATGACAATATCAATCAGATCATTATTATCATCAAGGATCTTGCTCAACTCGCTTAAGCTTTTTCCGGGAATGACAACATTATAATTTTCATTGGCATTTGTTTCGATCTGGGCTTTTCTTAATGCCAGCCTGTGGCTATCTGTTGCAATACAGGTTAAGGTGCCATTTTCCACCTTCCAGTTTACACCTGTCAAGATAGGGCGTGTTTCTGAGGTGGACACTGCGAAAACAGTCTGGCGAATCATGGCCTTTAATAGGTCCGTCGGAATTTTAAAAACATTTTCTTCCTCAATTTGAGGTAAGTGAGGGTACTCCTCAGCATCCAATCCATTTAAATTAAACTCGGACTTGCCTGAACGGATTACAGTCTGAAGGTGGTTTTCGACATGGATTTCAACACTGTCAGTAGGAAGTTTTTTAACAATCTCACTAAAAAATCTTGCTTGCAGCACGATTGAACCTGGCTGTTTGATTTCAACAATCTCATTTCCAGCTTCCTCTTTTGGAATAAAAGATTCGATTGAAATATCGGAATCGCTTCCTGTTAGTGCTACCCCTTCTTCTGAAGCAACGATTTTAATTCCAGTTAAGATTGGAATCGTTGTTCTGCTTGTTACAGCTTTCATGACATCCTGGACGCTTTGAACCAAACGATCCCTTTGGATTACAAATCTCATTTTTTTAAATCCTCCAAGCATATTTTAATGGCCTAATGAATATATATATTTTTTATAAAAAAATAATAGAAGTACTAGTAGGGCCTGTTAACATGTGGATAACTGCATTTTTCGAAAGGAAACACAGCCTATCCACATGTGGACAGACTGTGTGTAAGTTAGGTTCAGTTATGCACAGTTAAACCTTGAGCAATTCATTTATTTCTTTAACCTGTTTCTCAAATTGAGAATCTGACTGAAGCAATTTTGAAATTTTCTCATGGGCATGAATGACGGTTGTATGGTCCCTTCCGCCAAATTCCTCCCCAATTTTAGGCAGGGAAAAATCGGTTAATTCCCGAGATAAGTACATAGCAATTTGCCGCGGAAAAGCAACTGACTTTGTCCTTTTCTTCGCTTTAAAGTCCTCAAGCTTCACATTAAAATGTTCGCCCACTACCCTTTGGATTTCATGAATTGTGATTACCTTTGGCTTGGAGCTTGGAATGATATCCTTTAAAGCCTCTGCTGCAAGATCAGCATTTATATCTTTATTTATTAAAGAGGAATAGGCCACTACACGAATAAGGGCACCCTCTAATTCACGTATATTTGAATCAATCTGATTGGCAATGTACAGCATGACTTCATTTGGAATGTCGAGTCCTTCTGCTTTTGCTTTTTTTCGTAAAATTGCAATACGCGTTTCCAGATCGGGCGGAGTAATATCAGTGATAAGTCCCCATTCAAACCTGGAGCGAAGACGGTCCTCAAGCGTCGGAATTTCTTTGGGCGGCCGGTCACTTGAGATAATGATTTGCTTGCTTTCTTCATGCAATGTATTAAATGTATGGAAAAATTCTTCCTGGGTCTGTTCTTTTCCAGCTAAAAACTGAATATCATCGATAAGAAGAACATCCACATTTCGATATTTATTGCGGAAGTCTCCCGCTTTGTTATCTCGGATTGAGTTAATGAATTCGTTAGTAAACTTCTCGGAAGATAAGTAAACCACTTTAGCAGATGGGTTATGATCTAATACATAATGGCCGATTGCGTGCATGAGGTGAGTTTTTCCCAGTCCAACTCCCCCATAAATAAATAATGGATTATACGCCTTTGCGGGTGCTTCTGCTACTGCAAGTGAAGCTGCATGTGCGAAGCGGTTACCCGACCCAATAACAAAAGTATCAAATGTATATTTGGGATTAAGCATCGTTAATGGCAATTCAGTCTGGTCTTCCTCTGACCTTTTCTTTTTTGGCGGAAGTGGAAGATCCACCTCTTCTTCACTCTGATTTTGCGGAATGATAAATTTTACTCCTAACTCTTCACCAGTAATGTCATAAAGAATTCCGGAGATCAGTTGGGAATAGCGCTCTTCCAGCCAATCACGGGCAAACTCGTTGGGCGCTTTAACCACTAAAGTATCGCCTTGAAGGGAATGGGCTTTTGTTGATTTTAGCCATGTATCAAAGCTCGGTTTGCTGATTTTCTTTTCGATATTGGCAAGAGCGTTATTCCAAAGATCCGCAATGTTTTCCAATAGATATCCCTCCTTTGCCGTTAGTTTCGTGCAACAAAAACTATAGGTTATACAAGTTGTACAACCCTTGAGTTAATAAATATACGAAACTGTTAATGTGGAAAATTATATAATAAGGAAGTAAAGTGGAATTTCGACAGTATCCACTGTCTGTGGACAAACTTTTACAAACCCCTTGGATAACCTGTCCACATGTTATCCACAATCTGTGGATAATGAAGATATGCACTATGATTTATTAAGTGTGAAAACACAATAATGATAACAGATAATCCTAATGGTTGCAATGCTTTTTATACCTTTATCCACAAGTCCCCTATCATGTGCATAATAATTGTCCACAACCTCTGTTTGTGTGAAAAACTTGTCAATATGTGATGTGGATAATGAAAAATCTGTCGAAAAATTATCCACAGACGGATTTTTTTAGTGGTTTTAAGAGAAAAACGTGGAAAAAATGAATTTTAGGATGACATTCAAGCGAAAAGAAGGTAAACTTTCTGAGTGGGTTTATTCCGAACTGCAAAAGAGAAAGAGGACAGGCAGAATGGAAGCCTGGCTAACAAAAAGACTTTTTGCCATAGATGGCAGAGAGATTAACGATGCATAGTTGACAATTTTCTAGTTTCATCTATATAATTAGAAAGACTGTCTTTAACAGCAATTCCTCAGGGAGGTGTCATATAATGAAAAGAACTTATCAACCGAACAAGCGTAAGAAAAGCAAAGTTCACGGTTTCCGCAGCCGCATGAGCACTCCGAACGGACGTAATGTCCTTGCTCGCCGCCGCCGTAAAGGAAGAAAAGTATTATCTGCTTAGGCCACTGAAACGTCAGTGGTCTTTTTTTCCATGTATAGATAAATGTTAGCCTATGGGCTGAAAGCGGAACTCTACTGCCAATGTCCAAATGCTTTTCCAAGTGGGTGATGACGATGAAAAAAGAATTTCGTGTAAAAAAGAATAAAGAATTTCAAGAGGCCTTTAAGAAGGGTAAGTCATTCGCCAACCGTCAATTTGTCGTTTATATGCTGAGAAAAGAGGATCAGGACCATTTTCGCATAGGGCTATCTGTTAGCAAAAAAATTGGCAATGCCGTAATGAGAAACCAGATCAAAAGGTATATCCGACAAGCTTTTTTAGAGCTGGAGGTAGAAATAAAACCACAGTATGATCTGATTGTAATTGCCAGGAAGCCAGTTGCGGATATGGATTTCCATGAAGTGAAAAAAAGCCTTACCCATGTTTTGAAGATTGCAAGGGTTTTGAATAAACCGAGACTTGGAAATACTAAAAATCAATAGTCTTTATCTATCTTTATTATGAAGCACTTCATTATAAAAGATGATAAAATAAGATACATATGAGCGTGTCTCTATTTTGGGGACAAGCAAATGCAATATATTTAAATTATTTAGGAGCAATAAGGAGGAAAAAACGGTTGAAGAAACGAATATTCCTATTAATCGGTTTGGTTTTTGTTATGGCGCTTTTGTCAGGCTGTACTGAGATCAACCAGCCGATTACGTCTGAAAGCGAAGGCTTTTGGAACGAGTATATTGTCTACCCGCTTTCGCTATTTATCATTAAAGTAGCAGAAATTGCAGGCGGCAGCTACGGACTATCGATTATTATTGTTACGATCATTATTCGCCTGGTTATCTTGCCATTAATGATCAAGCAAACGAAAAGTTCGAAGGCGATGCAGGCGATTCAGCCAGAAATGCAGAAACTGCGTGAAAAATACAGTTCAAAAGACCAGAAAACCCAGCAGAAGCTACAGCAGGAAACGATGGCATTATTTCAAAAGCACGGGGTTAACCCTCTTGCAGGATGTTTTCCATTAGTCGTTCAAATGCCGATTCTAATTGGTTTCTATCATGCGATTACACGTACTCGTGAAATCGCAAACCATAATTTCCTATGGTTTGATCTTGGTTCTCCAGATCCAATTTATTTATTGCCAGTAATTGCAGGTATTACAACATTCATTCAGCAAAAAATGATGATGGCCGGCACTCAGCATACAGGGCAAATGGCAGCACAGATGAAGATGATGCTTTATCTTATGCCGATCATGATTGTCATTTTTGCTATTAATTTCCCAGCTGCTCTCTCTCTTTACTGGGTAGTGGGTAATATCTTTATGATCATACAAACTTATTTTATTAAAGGTCCGGACCTGAAAGCTGCGGCGGCCGGAAATGCAGGAGGAGCCAAAAAGTGAAACAAGTAACTGCTACAGGACAGACCGTCAAGGAAGCAGTAGAGTCAGCTTTAGCTCAATTAAATACAACTGAAGACCGCGCAGAGATAACAATAGTTGATGAAGGTAAAAAAGGCGTTTTCGGGATTTTCGGTTCCCGTCCGGCAGTGGTGAAAGCTGTTAAGAAACTCGATCCGATTGAAGAAGCAGAGAAGTTCCTCATGGATGTCAGTGAGAAAATGGGAATGTCGGTTGAAATTGAAACATTAAAGGACGGAAAAAATGTTCAATTTATCCTATCCGGTGAAAAAATTGCTCTTTTAATCGGAAAAAGAGGACAAACACTTAATTCACTTCAGTATTTGACCCAGCTTGTCATCAACCGCTTTTCTGGCCAGTATCTGAATGTAGTGCTGGATGCGGAGGATTACCGGAAGAGACGCCAGGATACACTGATTCAATTAGCTGAAAGGCTTGCTCAAAAAGCTTTGAAGACGGGAAAGGAAATTGCGTTGGAACCTATGCCTTCCTATGAAAGGAAAGTTATCCATACCGCTCTCGTTCATAATAAGAATATAAAAACGTATTCTGATGGCAACGATCCACATCGCCATATTGTCATAGCCCCGGCTAGAACCAGATAGGCGGAAGGCGATTTTAAAAACCCAATCCATTAACGGATTGGGTTTTTTTATGTCTGGATTTAGTTCCAAGTGCTTTTTTTATATAATCAACTCCTCCGTAAAATATTAATTCTCAATTGGTTTTATTGTTATTCACATGTGGATAAGTTAAAATAGAGCATATTAAATATGAGGCGTGTGGATAATTGTTTCTTTATCAAAAAGAATATGTCTGTGGACAAGCGTAAAATGAACCGTTTGAGATGCTTTTCTAACAAATAGGCATGTGATATTCTATTAATTTGGGGAATCGATATAATAATCATTTTTATATAGATTGAAGAAAGTTAAGGGAAGGCTGTTTTCGTAAATTTTGTTGCTTTTTGACGGCAAACTTAGTTTATCTAACTGAGTTGATTGCAGCGGAGGGCACTTGAACCTCGAAAATGCATTCTCATTTTCTTCGTGCGGTGTTTATTCGAGGAAGCTGATTCAGTGTCATGCGAGAAGAGAGGGAAGTGGGAGACCCCACAGGCGAAGCCGGGGAGGCTCGCATCGCTCCCCGCGTAAAGCAAGTGCCCGCAGCGGAAATCAACGGGCTATGAGAAAAGAGCCTAAGGAAAAGAGAGGTGAAGAGAGTGGAATTTGATACAATAGCGGCCATTTCTACGCCGATGGGTGAGGGTGCTATAGCCATTGTCCGGCTCAGCGGCGACCAGGCATTTGATATTGCGGATCGTTTGTTCAGAGGGGTAGGAGGAAAGCGTCTGAAGGATGTAGCCTCCCATACCATTCATTACGGCCATATCATTGATCCGAAAACAGGTGAGGTAGCTGAGGAAGTAATGGTTTCAGCGATGAAGGGACCGAAAACATTTACGAAAGAAGATGTTATTGAAATAAACTGCCATGGCGGTTTGGTTTCGGTCAATCGTGTATTGCAGCTATTATTAAATAATGGAGCACGCCTGGCAGAGCCGGGGGAATTTACAAAACGAGCGTTTTTGAACGGACGAATTGATTTGTCGCAGGCAGAAGCTGTTATGGATTTAATCCGGGCCAAAACGGATCGGGCCATGAATGTGGCGCTCGGGCAGATGGAAGGGCGGCTTTCAAAGCTCATTCAAAAGCTCCGTCAGGAAATTCTGGAGATCCTTGCCCATGTGGAAGTGAATATTGACTATCCTGAATACGATGATGTAGAGGAAATGACCCATCATATGCTGTTGCAAAAATCCTCTTATGTAAGGAAGGAGATTGAGAAGCTTCTGCGTACATCCCAGCAGGGAAAAATTTTGCGTGAGGGACTTTCAACAGTTATCGTAGGACGTCCTAACGTTGGAAAATCCTCTCTGCTAAATAGCCTTGTCCATGAGAATAAGGCAATTGTAACGGATATACCGGGAACAACACGCGACGTAATTGAGGAATACGTTAATGTAAGAGGCGTTCCACTGAGATTGCTGGATACTGCCGGGATCCGAGAGACTGAAGATATTGTTGAACGAATTGGAGTCGAAAAATCCAGACAGGTACTAAAGGAAGCTGACCTTATTTTGCTGGTACTTAATTATTCGGATGAATTGACGGCTGAGGATGAAAATATATTTAAAGCGGTCGAAGGTATGGATGCCATTGTCATTGTCAATAAAATGGACCTGGAACAAAAAATCGATATGGACCGCGTTCATGAACTTTCAAAAAACCATAAACTGGTTACGACCTCTTTACTAGAGGATAAAGGGGTAGACGATTTGGAAGAGGCAATTGCTTCCCTTTTCTTTGAAGGTTCAATTGAAGCTGGCGATATAACCTATGTATCAAACACCCGCCATATTGCCCTTTTAAATCAGGCTTTAAATGCCATTGACGATGCCATACAGGGTGTTGAAATGGGGACGCCAATAGACATCGTACAAATCGATTTAACAAGAACCTGGGAGCTGCTTGGCGAAATTATTGGCGACAGTGTCCATGAAAGCTTGATTGACCAATTATTCTCGCAGTTTTGTTTAGGAAAATAGATAATTTTTAGACAGAAAAATGTCACTATTAACCGGTAAGAAAGTAAAAATTTAAATTTTGATAATTGTTTAGCTACAGCGCCTACCCCTCTGGTGTCGAAGGGGAAGCACCAAGGAGAGCATCCTTGATATGCTTCGCAGGAACTGCGGATTTTGGTTGTTCCGAAGGCGCTTGCGCTTTTCTAATTGCAGTAAAGGAGGCCGCTCATGACATATGAAGCTGGAAGTTATGATGTCATAGTAGTCGGAGCCGGACATGCAGGTGTAGAAGCAGGCCTTGCTTCCGCCCGTCTTGGCGCTAAGACATTAATGATTACGATAAATTTAGATATGGTAGCCTTTATGCCCTGCAATCCCTCTGTAGGAGGACCTGCAAAAGGGATTGTTGTGAGGGAAATTGATGCGCTTGGCGGAGAAATGGGCAAGAATATCGATAAAACCCATATTCAGATGCGAATGCTTAATACCGGAAAAGGGCCAGCAGTCCGTGCATTGAGAGCCCAGGCAGATAAATTCACGTATCAGCACGAGATGAAAAAGACATTGGAAAATGAACCAAACCTGACGCTGATTCAGGGGATGGTTGAGCGGCTAATTGTAGAAGAAGGAGAATGCAAAGGCGTTATTACCCAGACAGGTGCCGTGTACTCTTCCAAAACAGTTGTCATTACGACGGGAACATTCCTTAGAGGAGAAATTATCCTAGGGGAACTTAAGTACTCCAGCGGCCCTAATAACCAGCAGCCATCCATAAAGCTTTCAGAGCATTTACAGGAGCTTGGGTTTGATTTGGTGCGTTTTAAAACAGGTACCCCTCCTCGTGTAAACAGCCATACCATTGATTACAGCAAGACGGAAATACAGCCTGGCGATGATGTGCCAAGAGCTTTCTCTTATGAAACAACAAAGTATATTACTGACCAGCTGCCATGCTGGCTGACTTATACAAATGAAGAAACGCATACGCTGATTGACAATAATCTTCATCGTTCGCCAATGTATTCCGGAATGATTAAAGGAACAGGACCTCGTTATTGCCCATCCATTGAAGATAAGGTCGTCCGTTTTAATGATAAGCCCCGCCACCAGATTTTTTTGGAGCCTGAGGGACGGAATACACAGGAAGTTTATGTGCAAGGCCTTTCAACAAGTTTGCCTGAGGATGTTCAGCAGAAGATTCTAAGAACCATTCCTGGATTGGAAAATGTCCAGATGATGCGTGCAGGCTATGCTATTGAATATGATGCCATTGTGCCGACCCAGTTATGGCCGACTCTTGAAACAAAGAACGTAAAAAATCTTTATACGGCTGGCCAAATTAACGGAACATCCGGTTATGAAGAAGCTGCCGGACAGGGTCTGATGGCCGGCATGAATGCGGGTTTGAAGTCTCTTGACAAAGAAGAAGTCATCTTAAGCCGCTCAGATGCTTATATTGGCGTACTGATTGATGATTTAGTAACAAAAGGGACAAATGAGCCATATCGTCTACTAACTTCAAGAGCAGAATACCGGTTGCTTCTTCGCCATGATAATGCCGATTTACGCTTAACAGAGCTTGGGCACAGGGTTGGGCTAATCCGCGAAGAACGCTATGAAAAATTCCTGGTGAAAAAACAGGCCATTGAAGAAGAGAAAAAGCGTCTTCAGAGCATTATTATTAAACCAACCAGTGAAGTACAGGAACTGATCAAGAATCAGGGCGGCAGTGAGCTGAAAGATGGCATTCGTGCATCTGATTTGTTGAAGCGGCCGGAAATGACTTATGAACATATCCAAAAGCTAGTTCCGGCTGAGGGAACACTCGATCCGGATGTAACTGAACAGGTCGAAATTCAAATCAAGTATGAAGGCTATATTGAAAAATCTCTTCAGCAGGTAGATCGCCTGAAGAAGATGGAAAATAAGAAAATCCCTGAAAACATTGATTATGATGCCATAAACGGACTAGCATCCGAAGCGAAACAAAAGCTGAAAGAAGTTAGGCCGCTATCGATCGCACAGGCATCAAGAATTTCCGGTGTTAACCCTGCGGATATCTCCATTTTGCTTGTCTATCTTGAACAAGGAAGAATTGCAAGGATATCAGCGGATTAAGGAAAGCGGAGGCACCTTGCCCACGAAGGAACGCAGACTAAGAACGCCACGTCCTGTGGCAACGTCTGCATAACCCACATCCTGTGGGCCTCAAGCACAAGATGAGCCTCTCGGGGATAGGCGCGGGAGCTAGACAGTTATCGAAGTCCAAAGTTACACTTTTGAATCCAATAATTAATCCGATCATGTCTTACAGCGGAAAGGATTTGCTAATGAATATAGAACAATTTACAGAAATGCTTGCGGCGAAAGGGATTGTCCTTTCGTCCAGGCAATTAAATCAATATGAAACATACTATTCCACATTAGTAGAGTGGAACGAAAAAATGAATTTAACAGCTATTACAGACAAAGAAGATGTTTATTTAAAGCATTTTTATGATTCAATTACAGCGGCATTTTATTTTAATTTTAACCAGCCGCTGAACGTCTGTGATGTCGGAGCGGGTGCTGGTTTTCCAAGCATTCCGATAAAAATTGCATTTCCGGAAATACATATTACGATTGTCGATTCGCTGAATAAACGCATTGGATTTCTTGAGCACTTGGCAAAGGCATTAGAATTGGAAGACGTCCGTTTTATTCACGATCGTGCGGAAACCTTTGGCCAAAACAAGGAATACCGGGAGTCCTTTGATGTTGTAACAGCAAGGGCTGTTGCCAGGCTGTCCGTATTGAGCGAGCTTTGTTTGCCGCTGGCTAAAACTGGAGGCATGTTTATTGCCATGAAAGGTGCAAGTGCCAAAGAAGAGCTGGATGCCGGCAAAAAAGCGATAACAGTCTTAGGAGGAAAACTTGTTGACTCTCATACCTTCACATTGCCCGAAGAAGAAAGTGAGCGCAACATTTTGATCATTAAAAAGGAAAAAAGCACACCCAAAAAGTACCCAAGAAAGCCGGGTACACCCAATAAAACACCAATTGAGTAGGGTGCGCATTTCAGCAATGTATGACATAATGGTATAGATTAATATGTCTTTTACTAAATATTATATTGTTACAGTTCGGCAGGAAATGTCATTATTATAGAGAATATGTAATAGGGAGTTTCGTAAAGGTGGTGCAGGGTGATGAAGCATTCTTTCTCACGCTTTTTTGGCCTAGGCGAAAAGGGAGAACAAGTTACAGCGGAAAAACCAGCAGAAGAACAATTGGATATTGAAGACTTAAGCGAAAAAGAAGAAGTTAAGAAAATACCTATTGACCAAATCGTTCCCAACCGTTTCCAGCCAAGAACGGTGTTTGATGATGAAAAAATAGAAGAGCTTTCTCGAACCATCCATACGCATGGAATTATCCAGCCGATTGTCGTACGGGAATTTGAAAACGGCCAGTTTGAGATTATTGCAGGTGAACGCAGATATCGGGCCATGAAAAAGCTTGGCTGGGAAGAAGCTCCGGCAATCGTAAAGAATTTAAGTGATACAGAGACCGCATCGGTGGCATTAATCGAGAATCTTCAAAGGGAAGAGTTATCCCCAATTGAAGAAGCTGTTGCGTACGGAAAGCTATTGGAACTGCATAATTTGACACAGGAAGCATTGGCGCAGCGCCTTGGAAAGGGCCAATCAACCGTTGCGAATAAGCTTCGGCTGTTAAAATTGCCGCAGCCTGTCCAGGATGCATTATTAAGCAAATCGATTACAGAACGGCATGCCCGTTCGCTCATCCCATTAAAAGACCCTGAGAAGCAGGTTGCATTGCTGCAGGAGATTGTCGAAAAAAATCTTAACGTCAAGCAGACAGAAGATCGGGTTGTAAGGATCCTTGAACAGAAAAATCCGAAGCCGAAACCAAAGCGGAAGGCTTTCAGCAAGGATATGAGAATAGCGGTCAATACAATCCGCCAATCTCTTTCCATGGTTTCTGATAGCGGCATCAATCTCGATTCTGAAGAAGAAGAATTTGATGAATTTTATCAAATAACAATCAAAATTCCTAAAAAGAAATAAAGATTAACGCGAGAAATCAAGCAGGCCCCTGCTCCGATTCTCGCGTTTTTTTTGCAGGTCCCATTTAAGCCCCTATTGTCCTTGGCAAAGGTAATACTCTAATTCCAAAAGACTGTTAGAATCTTCTTATTTTTAACAAAAAAATAATTCTATCTTCTTTTTCGTGATAAAATAGACTACGTGATTAAGGGATTTAAATAAATATAACCATATTAGAAATTTGATGTGATAAAGCTAATTTTGATTTAGCACCGTGTTGATTGGGGCGGAAGGTAAGAGATCCTCAAAAAATGCTATCGCATTTCCTTCGTGTGATGTTTATTCGAGGATGCTAATTCAATGTCCTGCGGGAAAAGCGAGTTAAAGGGAGGCCCCGCTGGCGCGTCATGCGCCGATGAGGCCCCCGGACCGCCCGCGGCCGCTGATTGTCTGTAGCAGAATTCAATACGCTGGTTTAACAGAGTCTAAAATAATATAAATATATTGTTATTTTAAAGATGAAAGCAGGTGACACCGTGGGTAAGATTATAGCTGTTGCGAACCAAAAAGGCGGAGTAGGCAAGACCACTACTTCAGTCAATTTGGGTGCATGCTTGGCATACATAGGAAAGAGAGTCTTATTAGTAGATATTGATCCCCAGGGAAATGCAACGAGCGGGATTGGCATTGAAAAAGCTGATGTGGATCAATGCATATATGATGTACTTGTTGACGATGTGGAAGCATCCAAGGTAATAAAGCCAACATCGGTTGAGAATTTATATGCGATTCCCGCTACGATCCAGCTGGCAGGTGCGGAAATCGAGTTGGTTCCTACCATATCAAGAGAAGTAAGGTTGAAAAGGGCTTTAGAAGAGGTAAAAGCAAATTTTGATTATATCATTATCGATTGTCCTCCCTCTCTGGGACTTTTGACAATTAACTCGCTGACAGCATCCGATGCGGTCATTATACCGGTTCAATGTGAATATTATGCGCTTGAAGGTTTGAGCCAGCTTTTGAATACCGTTCGCCTTGTTCAGAAGCATTTGAATCATGATTTGAAGATTGAAGGCGTTTTGCTGACGATGCTTGATGCCCGTACGAATTTGGGCATACAAGTTATAGAAGAGGTTAAGAAGTATTTCCAGGATAAAGTATATAAAGCCATCATTCCCCGCAATGTGCGATTAAGTGAGGCTCCGAGCCATGGTGAACCTATTATTACTTATGATCCGAAGTCACGCGGAGCTGAAGTATATTTAGAATTGGCAAAGGAAGTGGTTTCAAATGGCTAAAGGTTTAGGTAAAGGTCTGAATGCTTTTTTTAATAATATTGAAACCGAGAAAGAAGAAACGGTTAAAGAAGTTAATATTAAAGAGCTCCGCCCAAATCCTTATCAGCCCCGAAAAGTATTTGAAAAGGAAGCAATCGAAGAACTCAAGCAATCTATTATCGAGCACGGAATACTGCAGCCGATTATCGTCCGAAAAAGCATAAAGGGCTATGAAATTGTTGTCGGCGAGCGGCGCTATCGGGCAGCAAAGGAAGCAAACCTGGAAACCGTTCCAGTTGTGATTAAAGATTTAAATGAACAGCAAATGATGGAGCTGGCTGTCCTTGAGAATCTGCAGCGTGAGGATTTAACCCCTATTGAAGAAGCTGCAGCCTACCAGCTGTTGATGGATAAATTGAAGGTTACACAAGAAGAACTTGCCAAACGCCTTGGAAAAAGCAGGCCGCACATTGCGAATCACATCCGTCTGCTATCTCTTCCGCCTAAAATACAGGAGCTGATATCAGATGGAAAAATTTCGATGGGCCACGGCAGAGCATTGCTGGGTTTAAGAAAGAAAGAAAAATTACCAGCACTCGTTGAAAAAACGATTAAAGATGGATTGAATGTCCGCCAGCTGGAGCAGCTGATTCAGCAGCTGAATGATGTTTCACGTGAAACGAAAAAGCCGAAAGTTCAAAAGGATATTTTTATAAAGGAACGTGAATCCTCTCTTAGAGAAAGATTCGGAACGACTGTCCATATCAAGCAATCTAAAAACAAAGGAAAGATTGAAATTGAATTTTTCTCTAAAGAAGACTTGGAGCGAATTATAGAACTTTTGGATACCCATTCTTAAGCCATCTTCAGGATGGTTTATTTTTTTAACAGGATTCTAAAAAAATGATTGTAAAAGTGAACCTTCCGTGATACTGTAAATAAAATAATTATTCGCATCACGAAATAATAATAGATAAGGTGAAAAGAATGTTTCTGCTTGGTACGCTTGTTAATGGGTTGTTAATTATTATTGGAACCTTTTTAGGAAAATTACTTCATCGCATTCCCGAAAATATGAAAGGGACAGTTATGCATGCCATAGGCCTTGCTGTCATCGTGCTTGGCCTCCAGATGGGCTTTAAGAGCGAGAATTTTCTCGTAGTCATATTAAGCCTTGTTTTCGGAACCGTGGTTGGTGAATATTTTGCCTTGGAAGATAAATTGAATAGGCTTGGCGGCTGGCTTGAAAGCAAGATTGGCTCCAAGGGTGAAGGCAGTATTTCGCAAGGCTTTGTTACAGCAACACTGATTTTTGTCATTGGCGCCATGGCCATTATTGGCGCACTGGATAGCGGGATAAGAGGCGATCATTCTGTTCTTTATACAAAGTCCATTATTGACGGATTTACGGCATTGATTCTCACGACTACCCTGGGAATTGGCGTTTTGTTCTCAGCTTTTCCGGTCATGATTTATGAGGGATTGATTGCCCTTTTTGCTACACAAATTGATCGATTTGTCCCCCAGCTGCTGATGGACAGTTTTATTAAAGAAATGACCGCTACAGGAGGAATAATGATTTTTGCTATTGGTCTGAATTTAACCGGATTGACGAAAATCCGGGTAGCAAACCTGCTGCCAGGGATTTTGGTAACGGGGGTAATTGTTTCAGTAATCTACTTTTATGGGCTTTATTATTAGGCTCTGAAATTTAGGTTTTGATTTCCGCTGCAGGCTCTCAGCGAACAGCGGGCCTCCGGGAGCTTTCTCAAGCATTAAGCCTGCGGGGTTTCCCTTTGACTCCCGCATGACATTGAATTAGCACCTTCGGATAAACATCGCACAAAGGAAATGCGATAGCATTTTCAAGGATCTCGCGCCTTCCGCTCCCGTTAAAGTGCTAAACCAACAATTAGCTCTAACACAGGGATCGGAATGTGTCCGGAAGAGCTTCCGAAGAGCTTGCCCAATTCCTATCAGACCGTGAAGCCAGAAAAGGAAAGAGAATAATTCACCAAAAAAGCCATGAGAGTCTGTTGCTCCCATGGCTTTAATTCAATCCTTATGGTGTTTGTTCACGGTTAAGTTCCCATTTAAATGCCGGCCAGGCTGGTGCAGTTTGATGTGTTAGGCTGGCTTCATAAATGCCATTGGCAATTGTTTTGGCCATTTTCAGCACAAGGTTAAGCCTCGTATTCTGAAGGACAAAGAACTCCATAAAGCCGCTTACGTTCACAATACCGGTTATATGCATATGCCCTACTTCCGGAAGTTCCTTGTTAACGCCGGCTCCAGGCTTAACGGGCCCTTCTCCGATTTGGATGACTCCTACACTTTTTAATCGGCCTAAGCATGCATCAATTCCAATAATATAGGGATTAAAATGCTTCTTCTTGATTTCGTTCAGCTTCTCTTCCAGGTTTACAGCATGAATGGGATCTTCGAGTGTCCCGTAGACATGAAAGGAAGAAATGGATTTTTCCTCAAGGAGGGTGCCGACAAGCGGACCTAATGAATCACCTGTAGAACGGTCTGTGCCGATACAGACAAAAACGATGGGACGGCAATTGGCGCCTGAGGGCAATATATTTTTTAGCTCGGCAGCCAATTTAGCAGCAGAGTTTGTTTCCTCGTGCGATATTCTGGCAGAAGCCCCGCCCTTTTTATCAAACAAATTTGGTTTGAAATTCATATAGGTCCCACTCCCTCTTTATTCCTTGCCATGCCGGTTCAAAGTGATGAGGATTATGTTAATGGCGGCTCTTAGTAATAAAACGTTTTTATCAGTATACGGAAAATTTTTGTAATCTATACATACCTATAATATTTAATCATTAAACAATGGCTTTATAAGTCGCTGCTTTTATGTAAAAACTAAAAACTGTAAAGTAAAGTGGAAAATTGATAAAATAATTTTGTTTTAAATTGGTTCGCACTGTATGGAAAGTTCAAGTATAATTCATACAAGCCAGTGAAGCAGGCTATTTATGGGAGGCAGTAACTTGAAATTATTGTTTTCTTAATTACTTTCACTAAAATGAAGCAGGTGAAACCATGAGTTATATTGAAAAACTGTTTAACAGTATGATAGATAAGCTTTCAAATGAGGAAACGTGGATAACAATCGGGGAAAGCTTTCTTAAAATCATTGCGATTTTAATCCTTACCAGTATTCTGATTAGGATTGGCAAACTGGCAATACGGAATATTTTTAAAGTCAGAACACCTTCGAGGCTAAGGATCTCCGAGCGCCGTGAAGCTACACTTCTGAAGCTGTTGGAGAATATGCTCACATATGTTGTATTCTTTGTAGCAGCAATCATGATCTTGTCCGTACTGACCATTGATGTAAAAGCCCTTTTGGCCGGTGCTGGAATTGTTGGATTGGCTGTGGGGTTTGGCGCACAAAGCCTTGTTAAGGACATCATTACCGGATTCTTTATTATTTTTGAAGATCAGTTTTCGGTTGGGGATTATATTCGGGTAGATCAGTTTGAAGGAACTGTTGAAGAAATTGGCCTTCGAACGACGAAAATTAAAAACTGGACCGGCGAGGTTCATATTCTTCCGAATGGAAGCATCATGCAGGTGACCAATTTTTCTTTGAATAACAGCATTGCATTTGTAGATGTCAGCATTGCTTATGAAGGAGATATTAATAAAGCGGAAAAAGTGCTTCAGGATTTATTTGAGAAGATGCCTGAGAAATATGAAGATATGGTTAAGCCGCCTGAAATTCTAGGGGTCCAAAACCTCGCTGCTTCTGATGTTGTTCTTAGAGTTGTATCAGAAACTTTGCCGATGAGGCATTTTTATATCGCACGCCAATTACGAAAAGAAATTAAGCTTTGTTTAGATGAGCATGGCATTGAAATTCCGTTCCCGCGTCTTGTTATGTATACACGGAATGAAGAAGGGCCTGCCCAGGATAAACCAAAATTGAATTCGGAGGGGTAAGAATGGAACAAAAGGAATTTAATTTGCATGATGTTGTCGAGATGAAGAAGCCTCATCCGTGCGGGGCAAACCGCTGGAAGATCATCAGAATGGGAGCAGATATCAGAATTAAATGTGAAGGCTGCGGACACAGCGTCATGATCCCAAGAAGAGAATTTTCCCGCAAAATGAAGAAAATTCTCGTGAGGAATGTGGAATAAATAGATAAATAGAAAATCTGGGAGATGAGGTTCTTGGCAAAGGAATTCAAGTCAGCCTGTCCTCTAAACTGCTGGGACAGCTGCGGTTTTCATGTAACTGTTGAAGACGGAAAGGTTACAAAAGTTGATGGTGATAAAAGCCATCCGATTACAAAGGGGAAAATTTGCGGCCGCGGCAGAATGCTTGAGAGCAGAACCAATTCACCGGAACGCCTGCTTAGCCCCTTAAAAAGGATTGATGGCGAGTTTAAGCAAATTTCATGGGAACAGGCTTTACATGATATTTCCCTGAAAATGAAGGAGTTAAAAGATACGGTTGGCACAGCTTCCGTTTTGCATAGCCATGATTACGCTAATGGCGGATTGCTGACGAACCTGGATCAGCGGTTTTTTAACTGCTACGGCGGTGTAACCGAATTAACGGGCTCTATTTGCTGGGGAGCCGGGATTGAAGCACAGAGCTGGGATTTTGGAGATGCTTATAGCCATGGCCCTGATGATATTTTAAACAGCAAACATATCATCGTATGGGGCAGAAATGTGGCCCGGACCAATATGCATTTATTTCAAATGCTCCAGGAAGCAAAGCGAAATGGGGCCAAACTGTATGTGATCGATCCAATCTATAATGCCACTGCCAAAATAGCGGATAAATATTTCTCTGTGAAGCCGGGAATGGATGGGCTGCTTGCCGCCGGTATTATGAAGGAGATACTGCGGCTCGGCTTGCAGGATCAGAGTTTCATAGACAATCATTCAGTAGGGTTTGAAGACTTGGCTGAGCTTCTAAATACTATAACGCTGGATGATATTGCTGAAAAAACGGAAGTGCCTGCTGCAGTGATGACGGAGCTTGCGGCTGTGTATGGGGATCGTCCAGTATCCACGTTTTTCGGTTTGGGTATGCAGCGCTACGAAAACGGAGGCAATACGATCAGGCTGATGGATGCTTTGATTGCTGTGAGCGGCAATATCGGCATTCCCGGCGGCGGAGCAAACTATGCCAATAGGCAGGTAGGGCAGAGTTTTGATACAGCGTCACTTGCCCTTCCCCACCGCAAAGCTTCTTCAAGGCAGTTCACGATGATGAGGCAGGCAGAGGGGATTTTAACAGCCAAAGATCCTGAAATAAACATGATCTTCGTAACCTGCGGAAATCCATTAACCCAGGTTCCTGATTCTTCAAGGGTTCGAGAGGCTTTTGCATCTGTGGATACGGTTGTTGTGATGGAGCAGTTTATGACAGATACGGCAAAAATGGCTGATTATGTGCTGCCGGTTGCCACTGTTTTTGAACAGGAAGATATCTATTATTCTTCGATGTATCACCACTATGTAAACTATGGGCCTAAGCTGGTTGAACCGCCAGGAGAAGCCAAGCCTGATTTATGGGTTTGGACAGAGCTGGCCAAGCGCCTTGGGTTTGGGGCTGACTTTGATTTTACAAGAGAAGAATTTATCAATATGGGGCTTCAATCGCTCAAAGAGCATGGACTCACACTTGAAAGCCTACGGGACTCATACCATAAGGAGCTGCCGGTTAATACAGTGCCTTGGGCAGACCGCCAGTTTAAAACACCGAGCGGAAAGTATGAATTTACCTCATCAGCTGCCTTTCAAAAGGGTTTCGAAAGCAAGCTGACCCTTGCCCTTCCTAAAGAAACAAAATGGACAGACAAGGATCTGGCGAAGAAATATCCTTATACGTTATTGACGATACATCCTCTTCGCTCCAACCACTCTCAGCACTATCATTTGCTAAAGCCTGAACCAAAAGCAAAGGTGGAAATTTCGGAAAATATCGCCGTGAAGCTCGGGCTTGAAGAAAATGATTTTGTCAAAGTGTGGAATGACCGGGGTGAAATGAAAGGCTATGTCCATATTATGAAAATAGCCCACCCGGATACGATTAATATTGACGAAGGCATCTGGAAAAAATTCGGCGGCCCTGTCAATAACCTCACATCAAGCCGTGAATCCGACAACGGCCTCGGCAGCACGCTGTATGACTGCCTTGTTAATATTGAAAAAGTATAACATTGGGTGCCTGGCACCTCCATCTGCGGTTTCCAGGACTAAGAGGCCATAAGCCTTTTTCCTCCAGAAGGAAAAATCATCTTCTGCAGGAATCTCTTTATGCTTGTCGTCCCTGAACAGCCGCCTCGGCATTTCTTGCTGCCTTTACTTTTCCCGGGCAAATATCTATAATTGTTAAAGGCTTGTTTAAATTGATATGAATCGGATTTTTATAGATGATGATTTTAAAATGAGGAGTGACTTGGATGGCTTTAACAGCTGGTATTGTAGGTTTGCCGAATGTCGGGAAATCTACTTTGTTTAATGCAATTACCCAGGCAGGAGCGGAGTCCGCAAACTACCCGTTCTGTACGATTGACCCAAATGTAGGGATTGTCGAGGTGCCTGATCACCGATTGACTAAATTAACCGAATTGGTTCAGCCTAAGAAAACTGTACCAACCGCTTTTGAGTTCACTGATATTGCTGGTATCGTTAAAGGTGCAAGCAAAGGGGAAGGCTTGGGAAACAAATTCCTTTCACATATTCGCGAAGTGGATGCCATTTGCCAGGTTGTCCGCTGCTTTGCTGATGATAATATTACACACGTTTCTGGTAAAGTGGACCCGATTGATGATATTGAAACAATCAATCTGGAACTGATTTTGGCTGACCTTGAATCTGTTGATAAGCGAATTGGACGCGTGAGCAAATTGGCTAAGCAAAAAGATAAAGATTCCGTGTTTGAGCTTGAAATTCTTGAAAAGTTAAAAGAAGCATTCGAATCAGATATGCCTGCACGTACAGTAGAGTTCACGGAAGAACAGATGAAGATTGTAAAAGGCTTGCACTTGCTTACAATCAAACCTGTTCTTTACGTGGCGAACGTTAGTGAAGATGATGTTACAGATCCTTCTTCAAACCAGTATGTGCAGCAGGTAAGAGAATTTGCCGAAAAGGATAATGCAGAAGTTATTGTCATTTGTGCAAAAATTGAATCTGAAATTGCAGAGCTTGAAGGAGAAGAAAAAGAAATGTTCCTTCAGGAGCTTGGCATTGAAGAATCGGGCCTTGACCAGCTGATCAGAGCTGCTTACAACCTTCTTGGACTGGCTACTTATTTTACTGCCGGCGTTCAGGAAGTCCGTGCCTGGACATTCCGCAAAGGCATGAAAGCTCCTCAATGTGCGGGAGTTATTCACTCTGATTTTGAAAAAGGGTTCATCCGTGCTGAAACGGTTGCTTATGATGACTTACTTGCAGCTGGAAGCATGATGGCTGCCAAAGAAGCCGGGAAAGTACGTCTTGAAGGTAAAGAGTACATTGTAAAAGATGGAGATGTTATGCACTTCCGTTTTAACGTTTAATAGATTGAACTGATCAAGAACTCCTTTTTAGGGGTTCTTTTTATTTTTTACTATCCAGGTAGTACAAAGTTGATGCAGCGCCAAGTGACCGATATATTAAAAAAGTGACCGATAAAATGTAAACTTGACCGATATTTTTTAAAAGTGACCGATAAAAATGAAATTTGACCGATAAACATGCGAAAGTGACCGTTATATCCGCTGTGGGCAAAAAATGAACCACCAAAACAGCAAACCAGCTGCCGAAAAGTCAATCATAAAGTTTATGAAGGACAAAAAAATGTAAATGATCCAACAAAAGTCAGTCGACAAGATCTTGAAGGACAAAAGCCAGTCAAAAAGTCACTAAAAAGGAAAACAATATCCGGTTCAAATGAAAATAAGGGACCCTTATCCGGTATACCTTTCAAATAGTCTAATTTGCAGAAAAAACACCCTTATTCGCAGAGAGATTAAAGGACTTTTCATTCCCGAGTGGAGAGAAAAACCTATTCTATGATTAACTCTAGCAGTTATTGCTTTTACATAATTAATGTGCTATAATTTCAACTTGTGAGTAATGAATATATTGCTCCTTGCCCTTTTAAGGGCCGTTTAGACCAAAAGGAGGTGAAAGTGATGAGAAAGTACGAAGTTATGTACATCATCCGCCCAAACATTGAAGATGAGGCTAAGAAGGCTCTTGTTGAGCGTTTTAACACAATCTTAACTGATAATGGTGCGGAAGTATCTGAATCAAAAGATTGGGGTAAGCGTCGCCTTGCATACGAAATCAATGATTTCCGTGATGGCTACTACCAATTAATGAACGTTAATGCTGAAGCAAAAGCAGTTGACGAGTTCACTCGTTTAGCTAAAATCAGCGAAGACATCATCCGTTATATCGTAGTTAAAGACGAAAAATAATAGATAAAGCAATTTTTACCGAGAGGAGTTGATTCTGATGATGAACCGTGTTGTTCTTGTCGGGCGTTTGACAAAGGATCCTGATTTACGGTATACCCCGAATGGAGTACCTGTAGCTTCATTCACTCTTGCAGTGAATCGTGCTTTTACGAATCAGCAAGGTGAGCGGGAGGCAGATTTCATCAACTGTGTGGTGTGGAGAAAGCCTGCTGAAAACGTAGCGAATTTCCTTAAAAAAGGAAGCCTCGCAGGCGTGGACGGCCGAATCCAGACTCGCAGCTATGAAGGCCAGGACGGAAAGCGCGTTTATGTGACAGAAGTCCAAGCTGAGAGTGTGCAATTCCTTGAGCCGAAGAACAGTTCTGGCGGCAGAGGCGAAAATACAAATTACGGCGGTCCTAGAGATCAGGATTTCCCATTTGGAAATAACAACAATCAGAATCAACGCCAGGATAATCGTAATCAGGGCGGCTATACTCGTGTGGACCAGGATCCATTTGCAAATGACGGACAAATCGACATTTCCGATGACGATCTTCCATTCTAATAGTGCCCGATTATCGAACGGATAAATAAAAAATAAAAAGCTAAAGGAGGTAAATGACCATGGCTGGAGGACGCAGAGGCGGACGTGCAAAACGTCGTAAGGTTTGCTATTTCACTGCAAACGGAATCACTCACATCGACTATAAAGAAGTCGATCTTCTTAAAAAATTCATCTCTGAACGCGGCAAGATTTTACCACGTCGTGTAACAGGTACTAACGCTAAATACCAACGTAAATTAACGATTGCTATTAAGCGTGCGCGCCAAATGGCTTTATTGCCATACGTATCAGGTGAATAACAATCACTGAAAAGACGCCGGTTTTCCGGTGTCTTTTTTATTAGTTTTAAAAGGTATTATATCCAGAATCAGATTGCCATCTTTCTTCTGAATGTTTAATTCCCCTTTCTTTTTGATTAAAATATGGCAGGACAGGCCTTTAATCCTGCTCGTCAAACAACAAGGTTGAACCTGTCTGTAATACTAGCTACAATAGATTTTATGAGTTGTCATTTATGGAGCTGCTTCAAAAAGCCGGGAAAAATAAACAAGCCCTTTTCCTCCTTTTTGGACACGCAGTTTAAGGGGTGTAAGAATGAGTAATGTACATAAATTAACGGAAGGCGCTGTGCTTTTAGCTGCATTCGCTGTCCTTCTTCTGATTTCCTTGTATGTGCCGATTCTCGGTACAGTAGCTATTTTCTTTTTGGCGCTTCCATTTATAATGTTTGCGGCTAAAAACAATCGGATGAGCGCAATTGTTTTTCTAACTGGAGGCGTGCTGCTTTCCTTGATTATTGGTTCCATTATGGCTATTCCACTTGCATTGACATTTGGTTTGACAGGAACGGTGATCGGTGATTTTATCAGGGAGAAAAAAGGAAGGGCATCTTCTTTTATTGCAGGAACGCTTGTATTTCTTGCTAGTTTATTGCTGCAGTATGCAGCGGCTGTGGCTTTATTTAATGTCAATTTTATTGAAGAGGGCATTGGGTTAATGGAAGAGTCCATCTCAATGTCTAAAGGTATGCTAGAAGGTATGGGCCAAAATGTCGATGAGACGGTCGTGGATCAGTTTACTGCTGGGTTGCAAATGATTGAAACCTTAACGCCCAGCTTATTTGTAATGACGGCTGTCATTTCCGTTTTCCTCATTCAATTGGTTTCATTTCCAATTGCAAAAAGGTTCGGAATTAATGTTGAAGGCTGGAAGCCCTTTAGGGAAATGAACCTGCCCAAAAGCATCTTGTGGTACTATCTAATTACGATTGTAGCATCGTTTATTTTTAATCCTGCTGAGGGAAGCTACTGGTTCCTGGCACTTGTAAATATTGCGTTTATTTTACAGCTGTTTATGATTATTCAAGGACTTGCCTTTATTTTTTTCTTCAGCCATTTAAAAGGGTTTCCCAAAGCAGTGCCAATCATAGCTACGGTCTTTACATTTCTTATACCATTTCTCCTTTATATTGTGAGGATATTAGGTATAATTGACTTAGGATTCGATTTAAGGCACAGATTAGGAAAAAAGTGATGAATAACACTACTGTTTAGGAGCTGAAAACATGCCTTCGTATTTAGAAAAGCGGTCCATACGCTATCCGATATTTGGATTGATGGGCATAACAGTGGTGCTTCTCGGGATAGTGGCGTACTACAATTGGCTTTTTGCACTAGTAGGGCTGTTTCTGGCCATCCTTCCTTTCTACTACCTTTTTCAGCTTGACCAAAAACAAAGGAAGGAAACGGAAGAATATATCTCTACCTTATCCTACCGGGTAAAAAAAGTCGGCGAAGAAGCTCTTATGGAAATGCCGATTGGGATTATGCTTATCAATGATGATTATTATATTGAATGGACAAATCCCTTTTTAGCATCATGCTTCGATGAAGATACCCTAGTTGGAAGATCGCTTTATGACGTCGCGGATTCGCTTGTTCCACTTATTAAACAAGAGGTAGAAACAGAGATCATTACACTTCACGACCGTAAGTTCCGGGTGATCCATAAACCTGATGAACGCCTTTTATACTTCTTTGATGTAACGGAACAGACCGAAATTGAAAAAATGTATCAGGAAGAAAGAACAGTCATTGCTTTTATTTTCCTGGATAATTATGATGAGTTAACTCAAGGCATGGATGATCAGACAAAAAGCAGCCTCAACAGCCTTGTTACCCAGATTTTAAATAAGTGGGCGCAGGATAATGGTGTTTTCTTAAAAAGGGTTTCGTCTGAAAGGTTCATTGCTGTCTTTAATGAGCATATACTGCAGCTCCTTGAAAAAGGAAAATTCACCATCCTTGATGCCGTTAGGGAAACAACATCCAAACAAAATGTTCCACTCACCTTAAGTGTTGGTGTCGGAACTGGCGTTTCCTCGCTTCCTGAGCTTGGTTCTCTTGCCCAGTCCAGCCTGGATCTGGCTCTGGGCCGAGGCGGCGACCAGGTAGCTATTAAGCAGACGAATGGAAAGGTTAAATTCTTTGGCGGAAAAACCAATCCGGTGGAGAAACGGACCAGAGTCCGTGCCCGAGTTATTTCGCATGCTTTAAAGGAGCTTATCTCCGAGAGTGACAAAGTGATTATTATGGGCCATAAGAGTCCTGATATGGATGCCATTGGAGCAGCCATCGGAATACAAAAAGTAGCGCGCATGAATCAGCGTGAAGGCTACGTCGTTATAAATTTCAATGAACTGGATACAGGTGTCAGAAGGATGATGAAGGAAATTGAAAAGAATGAAGAGCTCTTTTCGAAATTCATTACCCCTGAACAGGCATTGGAAATGGCAACAGACGACACCTTGCTTGTGGTCGTCGATACCCACAAGCCATCCATGGTGATTGAAGAAAAATTGCTTCATAAAATTGAGCATGTTGTTGTAATTGACCATCACCGCAGGGCAGAAGAATTTATTCATAATCCACTTCTTGTCTATATGGAGCCATATGCTTCTTCAACGGCGGAGCTTGTGACAGAACTTCTGGAATACCAGCCAAAAAACGGCAAAATTGAAATGCTGGAGGCGACAGCGCTGTTGGCTGGAATTATTGTCGATACCAAGAGCTTTTCATTAAGAACAGGCTCCAGAACGTTTGATGCGGCCTCCTATCTGCGCGGGCAGGGTGCGGATACAGTACTTGTCCAAAAGTTTTTAAAAGAGGATGTAGACACATATATCAAGCGTGCAAAACTGATTGAAACCGTTCAATTTTACCGGGATGGAATTGCCATTGCCAAAGGGCAGCCTGACCAGATTTTTGATCAGGTGCTGATTGCACAGACGGCTGATACACTTCTGACAATGGATGGTGTCGTAGCTTCCTTTGTCATTTCAAACCGCTCCGAGAACATGATTGGTGTGAGTGCGCGTTCCCTCGGGGATATCAATGTTCAGGTTATCATGGAAAACCTGGAAGGGGGAGGGCACTTAACAAACGCTGCCACCCAGCTTCATGATGCGACGCTTGATGATGTCGAAACCCGATTAAAAATGGCTATAGATGAATATTTCGAAGGGAGAAAAAAGGAATGAAAGTTATCTTTTTAAAAGACGTTAAAGGCAAAGGCAAAAAAGGCGAAGTTAAAAATGTAGCAGACGGCTATGCACATAACTTTTTGATAAAACAAGGGCTGGCTGTTGAAGCCAACCAGGCGAATGTAAGCAGTCTGAATGCCCAAAAGAAAAAAGAAGAAAAGCTTGCTGCAGAAGAGCTTGCCGATGCGAAAAAATTAAAGGAAACACTGGAGAAGCTTACAGTTGAATTTTCTACTAAAGCTGGTGAAGGCGGACGTCTATTCGGCTCCATCACAAGCAAGCAAATTGCCGAAGAACTTCAAAAAACGCATAAAATCAAAATTGACAAGCGAAAAATTGAAATGGATGACGCTATCCGTTCTTTAGGCTATACAAAGGTTCCAGTTAAGCTTCATACTGAAGTGATGGCTACATTGAATGTCCATGTAAAAGAGGCAAACTAATAATAGAAGGCAGCCCTTTTTAAACATACACTAATTTTGGAAGTAGATTTTGCGAATAAACATGTTAAAATAAAAGGGTTGATTAAAAATGTGATCAGTTTCTGCTGGTCACATTTTTTAAAGGAATTATAATTTTATTTAGAGGGCAAGCCTTTATATTTTATATAAAAATAACTTCAATTCCAGATATAGAAGAGCTATTTGGGCGTTTATGCTTTTTAGAAAGGTACTATCTAGCTTCATTAGGAATGCTTCGTCAGCATTCTAACCGCATGACCAAAAGCGATAGCTTTTGGGAGGAGCACCTAGGGGCTCGAAGCCAAAAGGAAGCGGGTCATTCAGACATTGCCACAGGACGTGGCGGTTTTTAGTCTGCTTCCCTTTCTGAATGTGCTCACGCTTTTAATTTAAGGAGGTTTGACTAGATGAGTGATTTATTTGCAGATCGGCTCCCGCCTCAAAATATAGAAGCGGAACAGGCAGTGCTTGGGGCAATCTTTCTTGAACCCTCCTCTCTTACGTTAGCATCAGAGATATTGATACCTGAGGACTTCTATCGGGCGGCTCACCAAAAGATTTACAATGTGATGCTCAAGCTGAGCGACCAGGGAAAAGCGGTCGATTTAGTGACTGTAACAGAAGAACTTAGTGCAGCAAAGCTTCTGGAGGATACTGGTGGAGTCAGTTATTTAAGTGAACTGGCTGGATCTGTTCCAACAGCAGCGAATATTGAGTACTATGCCAAGATCGTCGAAGAAAAAGCATTGCTTCGCCGTTTGATCAGGACCGCTACCGGGATCGCCCAGGATGGCTATACCCGTGAAGATGAAGTTGAAGTTCTCTTAGGAGAAGCCGAGAAAAATATTATGGAGGTAGCGCAGAGGAAAAATGCAGGTGCCTTTCATAATATTAAAGATGTTCTTGTCCGAACCTACGATAATATTGAGGAAATGCATAATCGCAAAGGCGATATTACAGGGATTGCAACAGGATTTACCGAGCTGGATAGAATGACAGCAGGATTTCAGCGAAACGATCTTATTATCGTCGGTGCTCGTCCGTCCGTGGGTAAAACCGCCTTTGCTTTGAATATTGCCCAGAACGTTGCTACAAAAACTGGAGAAAACGTAGCTATTTTCAGTTTGGAGATGGGGGCAGAACAGCTGGTTATGCGTATCCTTTGTGCGGAGGGAAATATTGATGCGCAAAGGCTTCGTACAGGCTCCCTGACAGATGAGGATTGGGGAAAACTTACGATGGCAATGGGGAGCCTATCTAACGCAGGGATTTTTATTGATGATACCCCTGGGGTGCGAATCACAGATATCCGTTCAAAATGCCGCCGTTTAAAGCAGGAGCATGGGCTTGGTATGATTCTTATTGACTACTTGCAATTAATCCTGGGAAGCGGGCGTTCCGGAGAAAACCGCCAGCAGGAAGTATCAGAAATCTCCCGTTCCTTAAAGCAATTGGCACGTGAGCTGCAGGTTCCGGTTATTGCTCTTTCCCAGCTTTCACGTGGAGTGGAACAGCGCCAGGATAAAAGGCCAATGATGTCTGATATCCGTGAATCCGGAAGTATTGAGCAGGATGCCGATATTGTGGCTTTCCTATATCGTGATGACTACTATGATAAAGAATCAGAGGACAAAAATATTATCGAAATTATTATCGCTAAACAGCGTAACGGCCCTGTTGGCACTGTCCAGCTGGCGTTTGTGAAAGAGTATAATAAATTCGTAAACTTGGAGAAACGTTTTGATGATTCATTTGCTCCGCCTGGTGCATAAATAACGAAAAGGGCTTGCAGTGACTGCTTGCCCTTTTTATAAATTCATATTTTCATATTTTTACGAACATATTTTTATATTTTTATTAAAAATGTTCGTGTTTTATTGACTATAACATTTTGCCTTGTTAAACTAAAGTGGTTGAAAAAAGTAATTTTGTTAAAAACTATTTTAAATAGAAATTATAAAAACCATGGGATTCCCGGAGGTGCTTTTTATGTCATCAGTAGTTGTAGTTGGTACGCAGTGGGGAGATGAAGGGAAAGGAAAAATCACTGACTTCCTTTCTGAAAATGCTGAAGTAATCGCCCGTTATCAAGGCGGAAACAATGCGGGGCATACAATTAAGTTTAACGGAGAAACATACAAGCTGCATTTAATTCCATCTGGAATTTTCTATAGCGATAAGATTTGCGTCATTGGAAATGGGATGGTTGTAGATCCGAAAGCGCTCGTAAAAGAATTAGCTTATCTTCATGATAAAGGTGTTACAACTGATAACTTGCGCATCAGCAACCGCGCACATGTTATTCTGCCTTACCACCTAAAGCTGGATGAGGTAGAAGAAGAGCGCAAAGGCGCCAACAAGATCGGTACAACGAAAAAAGGAATTGGCCCTGCTTATATGGATAAAGCAGCCCGTAATGGAATCCGAATCGCAGATCTTCTTGACCGCGAAGTTTTTGAAGAAAAACTTGCCCGCAATCTTGAAGAGAAAAATCGCCTTCTTGAGCGTTTTTATGAAACAGAAGGATTCAAAATTGAAGATATCCTCAATGAATATTATGAATATGGCCAGCAAATCAAACATTATGTTTGCGACACATCCGTAGTTCTGAACAATGCATTGGACGAAGGCCGCCGCGTGCTGTTTGAAGGAGCACAAGGGGTTATGCTTGATATCGACCAGGGTACATACCCGTTCGTTACCTCATCTAACCCAGTAGCTGGAGGCGTAACAATCGGTTCAGGAGTAGGCCCTACAAAAATTAAGCATGTTGTTGGTGTTTCCAAGGCTTATACAACACGTGTAGGAGACGGTCCTTTCCCGACTGAGCTTGATAACGAGATCGGCAATCAGATTCGTGAAGTAGGCCGTGAATACGGTACAACCACAGGACGTGCCCGCCGTGTTGGCTGGTTTGACAGCGTTGTGGTTCGCCATGCCCGCCGTGTCAGCGGAATTACAGATTTATCTCTTAACTCCATCGATGTATTAACAGGCATCGAAACCTTGAAAATCTGTGTAGCTTACCGCCATAATGGTCAAGTGATTGAAGAGTTTCCTGCAAGCTTAAAAGTATTGGCTGAATGTGAGCCTGTTTACGAAGAACTTCCAGGCTGGACAGAAGACATTACTGGCTGCAAATCATTAGACGAGCTTCCTGTTAATGCCCGCCATTATCTGGAGCGTGTGGCTCAGCTAACAGGAATCCCATTATCCATCTTCTCTGTAGGACCGGATCGCACACAAACAAACGTTGTCCGCAGCCCTTGGAGACAGAACTAAGATTTGATTGGAAAGCCCTAATGTGAGTTAGGGCTTTTTTTGTTTGACCTTCTTCAAAAGAATGAACCTAGGATCATAAAAGAACAATTAAATTGTGAATTTAAGGAGTAGAAATCTGATTTAGGGGAATAGAACGTAATAATTGAGGAACAAAGTCCACTTTGTTTGTTAATAGAAGCAGAAACAGAGTATTAATGTTTTGGTATTGATGAATTTCCTTTAAAAAATAGAATTTAAGGCTGTGAAAGCTCATTGTTGGGTTTGCACCCTGTTGATTGGAGCGGAAATCAACAGGCAGTTTAAAAGAGATTAATTTTATAAGAAATTTTTATAAAAAAGTTATTGCGCTTTTATAAATCTCTATGATATTATAAAAAGCGTCGTCACAGAGACGATCTAGTGCGAGCCATTAGCTCAGTCGGTAGAGGATTTTAAAATTTGCACCATCGAAGCGATCCGTCCTCGAATAGCAAACTTTTAAAATCTGCGATAAAGAACGCAGGGCTTTGGAGCACACCTGCAAACAAAGTTTAGGCAAGAATATTAGCTTTGAGCCATTAGCTCAGTCGGTAGAGCATCTGACTTTTAATCAGAGGGTCGAAGGTTCGAGTCCTTCATGGCTCATCATTTTTCTTTAATATGGCCCCTTGGTCAAGCGGTTAAGACACCGCCCTTTCACGGCGGTAACACGGGTTCGAATCCCGTAGGGGTCATGGCAAATAACCGTCAGCAAAAGGCTGGCAAGCCCAGCTAACTTGCTGGCGGTTATTATATTGGTCCGGTAGTTCAGTTGGTTAGAATGCCTGCCTGTCACGCAGGAGGTCGCGGGTTCGAGTCCCGTCCGGACCGCCATTTACTTTACATAATTTAGTTAGGCTCAGTAGCTCAGTCGGTAGAGCACGTTTGAATAAGCTTCGTGAAATGCTTCAGCGTACCGATTGAACCACAGCTTGAATAAGCTCCCTGAAATCGGGACGAAGGACGAAACCAAACTTGGTTTAGGTTCATTAACTTAATTTGGCTCAGTAGCTCAGTCGGTAGAGCACGTTTGAATAAGCTTCATGAAATGCTTCAGCGTACCGATTGAACCACAGCTTGAATAGGCTCCCTGAAATCGGGACGAAGGACGAAACCAAACTTGGTTTAGGTCCATTAACTTAATATGGCTCAGTAGCTCAGTCGGTAGAGCAAAGGACTGAAAATCCTTGTGTCGGCGGTTCGATTCCGTCCTGAGCCATCCCAAAAAAGGAGTATGAAATCATTCATACTCCTTTTTGTTACATTTTTGTAATATAACTAGTTTTCTACTATTTATCCAGTGTAAAAGTTAAGCATCTCTTCTTTTTTTCTTCTCTTCTCTTTTGTAACTTCTAAAAACCTTTATATATAGGGATTTTATCCTGCTGTTCTTTCCTTTTTTTCGACAAAAAGCATTTGTTTTCTACCCATTAATACCCATTAAAAGTAACAAAATGTCAGTTATTATACATTTTTGTTACATTACAGAGTCTATTAATCTATTTGATACTCTATATGGTAAAGTAAATATTGTGAAAAAATTTAGGTAAATAAATTAGTAGTTACATAGCACTAAATGAAAGTGTGTTTGTTACCGTAGTCTAGGGGGATGTAACAATGTTTAATTGGGTGAAGAATTTAACTTCAGCTACTGAATATACAGCTAAGAGCTTTAGAAATATAATGAAAAGGACTGCTGCAACAGGGTTTGCTGCAGCGGCTTTAACGCTTGCTGGCGGTGTTTCAGTATTGGCAAATGATGATAAGCTAATGACTGTTTACTATGTCTATATGGACGATCAGTATATCGGAACTGTCTCAGACAAAGAAGTAATAGAGAACATGGTTGATACGAAAATAAAAGAGCTTGAAGGCTCTTATAAAGGTTTACAATTATCGCTTGGTTCAAAACTGTCTTTTATTCCTGAACAAGTATTTGAGTCCAATTCTGAGGTTAATAACTCAGAGGCTATGAACGAAATAAAAGATGAGATTGAAATTCAGGCTGAAGCAGCTGCATTGGTTATTGGCGGCACGACTGTGGCTTATGTTGAAAATTCAGAGCAGGCAGAAGCTGCACTAACTAAACTTAAGGCTTCCTATGTACCAGAGAAAGAATTAAAGGCTCTGGAAGAAAGAAAAGCTTCCGCTAGTACTCCTTTACCACAGCTTAAAGAAAATGAAACTCGTGTTTTAGACGTTCGATTTAATGAAAATATTTCAGTTTCACAAACAAAAGTTAAACCAGACATGATTATTAGTGCCGAAGAAGCAGCAAAACTTCTTCAAAAAGGCACTTTAGAAGAAAAGAAATACCTTGTTAAAGCGGGAGATGCTCTAAGCAGCATAGCAAGTGCCCACAATCTTGATATTAAGCAGCTAATAGAGTTAAACAGCGGACTAAAGGGAGATTCGGTCCTAAAAGTTGGACAAGAATTGAATGTTACCGTCCTTAAGCCATATGTAAAGGTTATTGTTGAAAAAGAAGTTTTCAAAAAGGAAAAAATTTCATTTGAGAAAGAAGTAATTGAGGATAGCAGCCTCCCTAAGGGCGATACTAAGGTGAAGCAGGAAGGAAAAAATGGTGTCCGTGCTGCAACATATTTGATTTCTGAAGAAAATGGACAAACCATTAAAAAAGAGGTATCTGAAGAAAAAGTTCTTGAAGAGCCAGTTAAGCATATTGTCATTAAGGGAACAAAAGTAATTCCGTCCAGAGGTGAAGGAAGCTTTGCGTATCCTGCAGTAGGCGGTTATATTTCCAGTAAGGTAGGATACCGCTGGGGTAAAATGCATAAAGGAATTGATATTGCACGACCTAGCAACCGGACCATCAAAGCAGCCGATAATGGTGTTATCGTATCTGCCGGCTGGGATGGCGGATACGGAAATAAAATTGTGATCGACCATAAAAATGGCTTCCGTACCGTATACGCTCATTTGGATTCAATTAGTGTAAGTGCTGGCCAGACAGTTTCAAAAGGATCAAAGATCGGTGTAATGGGCATGACTGGAGATTCCACAGGCGTTCATCTGCATTTTGAGTTATATAAAAATGGAAAGATGCAAGATCCACTAAAATATATTAAGTAAATAAATGATGCTAAAAGTCTCTAGTTTTAATGCTAGAGGCTTTTATAGTTAAGAATAATATTTTACAGCCCTCATTTTGCAAGCTGTAATGAATTGTTCTGTCCAGGAGAAAAGCCATCTTTTTCAAATAGATGAATTCCCACTTATAAAGTGGTAAAGTAAAGTAGAGAACATATGATTTCAATTGAATTCTACTGCTCCAAAAATAAATAAATTAAGCAAGAAAAAAGGAGATAGGTATGGATAAAAAAATTCTAGTTGTAGACGATGAGAAACCAATTGCAGATATTCTGCAATTCAATTTAAAAAAGGAAGGCTATGAGGTTGTTTGCGCATATGACGGCAATGACGCCTTGGACAAGGTAGAGGAAATCAAACCGGATTTAATTCTTCTTGATATCATGCTTCCGCAGAGAGATGGCATTGAAGTGTGCCGTGAAGTGCGCAAAAAGTATGATATGCCGATCATCATGCTGACTGCAAAGGATTCTGAAATTGATAAGGTTTTGGGTCTTGAACTGGGGGCAGATGATTATGTGACAAAGCCTTTCAGCACAAGAGAGTTAATTGCCCGGGTGAAAGCCAATTTAAGGCGCCATCAGCAAATTGCTTCAAAGTCTGAAGAAGAGGAAGAATCAAATGAAATTGAAGTAGGATCACTTATTATCCATCCGGATGCTTATGTGGTTTCCAAACGCGGTGAGACGATTGAATTAACACATCGTGAATTTGAGCTTCTTCACTATCTGGCAAAACATATTGGACAAGTCATGACAAGGGAGCACTTGCTTCAGACTGTTTGGGGCTATGATTATTATGGCGATGTCCGTACAGTTGACGTGACGGTAAGGAGATTGCGTGAAAAGATCGAGGATAATCCTAGCCACCCGACATGGATTGTAACAAGAAGAGGAGTCGGTTATTACTTGCGGAATCCTGAACAGGAGTAAGAGGATTAATGGAAAAGGTTGGTTTTTTTCGATCCATTCACCTAAAGTTTGTAATTATATATGTCCTTCTTATCCTGGTAGCCATGCAAATTATCGGCGTTTATTTTGTAAGGCAGCTGGAATCGACTTTAAAGGATAACTTTAAAGATACCATTCAGGAACGGGTTAATCTGCTTGCTTATTACCTGGAAGAACAGATGACCAAGGAAAGGCTTCCGGATGAGGATGGCCCTACGTTGGAGGAAGACGTCCACAGGTTATTAAGGGATTATTATTCTACTGATATTACCGAGGTCCGTGTCATTGAAGGAGACACGTTTAAAATATTGGGAACTTCCGATCCGGATAACCAGGGTGTAGTGGGACAGAGATCTACTGATAATTTAATCAAAATGGCCATGGTAACCAAACAGCAGGTACCTGAGGATTATGTTGACCCCTTTGGCAATCGAATATGGGTGCTAGTAACACCTATTAAAAACAATGGGGATGTTATCGGAGCCATTTATCTTGTTGCAAAAATAGAGAACATCTATGACCAGATGAGGCAGATTAATAATATCTTTTCAACCGGTACAGCAATCGCGCTGGCCATTACAGCAGTATTGGGCATTCTTTTAGCCCAGACCATAACACGCCCTATCTCAGATATGAGAAAACAAGCCCTTGCCATGGCGAAGGGAAACTTCTCCCGTAAGGTTAAGGTTTATGGTTATGATGAAATTGGCCAATTGGCCATTACTTTTAACAGCTTAACAAAGAAGCTGCAGGAAGCCCAGGCGACCACAGAGGGAGAACGGCGCAAGCTCTCCTCCGTCCTCTCCTATATGACAGATGGGGTGATTGCAACTGACCGCAAAGGGCGCGTGATCTTAATCAATGAGCCTGCTGCAAAAATGCTGAATGTTTCACGTGAAACGGTGCTGTCTTCTTCTATTGATTCCTTACTGGGACTAGAAGAAGAATACACATTTGAGGAGCTCCTTAATGAACGTGATTCTGTGATTTTGGATTACAGCAGTAAAACGAATACCCTGATTTTACGCGCAAATTTTTCAGTAATTCAAAAAGAAACTGGTTTTGTAAATGGATTAATTACCGTTCTACATGACATTACCGAGCAGGAGAAAATTGATATGGAACGCCGTGAGTTTGTGGCCAATGTCTCGCATGAACTTAGGACCCCGCTCACTACGATGAGAAGTTATTTGGAGGCACTTGCGGAAGGAGCTTGGAAGGACGAAGAAATTGCTCCCAACTTCCTGGATGTCACTCAAAATGAAACGGAGCGCATGATCCGCCTTGTGAATGACTTGCTTCAGCTTTCAAAAATGGATAGCAAGGATTATAATCTGACAAAGGAATGGATCGATTTCATCTTTTTCTACAACAGGATTATTGACCGTTTTGAAATGACCAAACAGCAGAATGTAACGTTTGAGAGAAGGCTCCCTGATCATTCAGCTTTTGTTGAAATTGATGAGGACAAGCTGACGCAAGTATTGGACAATATCATATCGAATGCCCTTAAATACTCTCCTGAAGGCGGAAAAGTAACCTTTAACATTGAAGAAAAAGATGAATTTATAATTGTCAGTGTTTCAGATCAGGGTGTAGGCATTCCGAAAGAAAACATTGATAAGATTTTTGAGCGTTTTTATCGTGTGGATAAAGCGAGAACTAGAAAGCTTGGCGGAACGGGCCTTGGACTTGCAATTGCCAAAGAAATGGTGGAAGCGCATGGCGGAGAAATTTGGGCAACCAGTACGGAAGGAAAAGGAACAACGATTTCATTTAGCCTTCCTTACGTTCGAACGGAAGAGGATGATTGGGAATGACATATGAAAATATTAAAACCATCATACTAACAATCCTGGTTGCGACGAGTGCGCTGCTAACCTGGAACCTATGGACTTATCAGCCTAACTACGAAACAATGGAGAAAACAAATACGGTACAGGAAGTAGCGATTGCTGCTAAAAAAGATGTAAGTAAAATTGTCAGGCCGGACACTCTTTTATTTCACCTTGGCAGCAATCAACATTATGGAACGGTCAATCCAAGCGAAATAGAAAAAACAATTAAAGAAATCAGCAGATGGAATTTTACTGATTTTGAAAATATCACTGCTCAAGTGAATGGGATCCCCTCTTTTGTTCATAATGAGGGAAAAGCAGTCATTGTTTACCCTGATTCTATTCCGATAGAATTATATAAAACGGTCATCAAAGTGGATGATAAGGATCTCACTAATTTTCAATTTGATCGAATTGTCATTGATGTTAAAGAACATCATAAGGAAGATGGGATCGTCTATTTTGTTTCCGTAGACAGCCAGCAGGTCTTTAGAAGCCATGTGCCTGCATCTTTTATCCAGAGTTTTAAAAACGAATTCTTTAAGTACAGTCCGGAGTACAAAGAGTATATTTCATATGAAGCTTCAAATTCAAGGACCCTGTTCTTGCCAGCACATGACACAAAAATGGCAAGGTATCAGTATTTGTCAAAAGAGCTTGACTCGGAAAAATATAAAAATGCTTTATTCAGTGACCCAAGTGTGGTTCAGAAAAACTATCAGCCGTCAGAAGAAGAATATAATGATAATGTTAGCTTGCTTCGAGTGAATTTTGATAAAAATACGCTTCGATATGTAAAACTGGCTGCCGGCAATAATCCAACCATTCAGTCTACAGATCTTTTAAAAAAGAGCATTGATTTTATAAACGAACATGCTGGATGGACGGATAATTACCTATTTGCCGAAATGAATGAACTTAACCATCGGGTAACATTCCGTCTTTATGATTCTTCGGGGTATCCGGTTTTCAGCGAAGATCCGAAGATTTCTGAGATTCGCCAAGTTTGGGGACAAAATGAGGAATATTTGCGAAGCAACTTTCAACTTGGCTTACGTACAGAATCCACTGAAGTATCTTTAAGTTCAGGGGATTCAATCATCAAGTACTTGAAAAAGCTTGAAGGATTTGATTCCAAAAGCTTGGAGGATGTTGCATTGGGGTACAAGATGATCAAAGATTCCCAAACCATGTTTGTTCGATTAGAGCCTTCCTGGTTTTATCGCTATGAAGGGGAATGGAAAAGTATTTCACTTGATGAAACAGGAGGTATGAATAATGGATTGGAGTAAGATAAAAACAATCTTTATTTTAACCTTCCTGGTTTTGGATATTTATTTGATGTATGAGTTTTTTAAACTGAAGGATGCAAGCCAGTATGAGCCTATGGCCCAAGCCTCTGTTGAAAAGCGGCTCAAGACGGATGAAATTGAATTTGATGTGGATCTTCCAAAAAACAATCCAAAAGACAGGTACTTAAGCGCTAAGCCGATGGTCTTTGATATCGAAGAAATGGAAGAAGCGAAAAAATCGAAGCTGAAAGGACAGGACATTACGGTTACTGAAGGAACAGTCCTGAATTCAGTCCTTGATGAACCTTATAAAATCAGCGAGAAATTTAATCCTTCTGAATTGAATTCATTTATTAAAAACAAAGTTTTATATGGAGACCAATATCGTTTTTGGGAAAAGAGCAAAAACAGCAATACACTGACTTACTATCAGCAATTTGAAGATAAAATGTTTTATATGAATTTAAATGGTGAGCTAACTTTCTATTTGAATGAGGAAAATGAAATTGTATCTTATAAGCAGACAATGCTGGAAGAAATTGAAGAAATGCAGGAAAGCGAGAAAGTGATTCAGCCAATAAAGGCGATTGAGACACTTTCTGAAAACGGCTCGCTGCAGCCAAAATCCAAGATTACCAATGTGGAGCTCGGATATTTTACTCTTGTGCATTCAAGCTCATCTCTAGTATTAACTCCTGCTTGGCGATTCGTCATTAATGGAGAGGAAAACTTATTTGTCCATGCCTTCGAGGGGCAGATTATTCAGCTAACCAACGAAGAGAAAAAAATAGTGGAGTGAGAGAATATGTCTTTGCAATTCAGCGTTCTCGCGAGCGGCAGTACTGGGAATGCGATCTTTGTCGAGACGGAGGAACATTCCTTTTTGGTTGATGCCGGCTTAAGCGGGAAGCAAATGGAAGCCCTATTTCAACAGATTGACAGGGATATGGGGAAGCTTTCAGGGATTTTAGTGACACACGAGCACAGTGACCATATAAAAGGTGTAGGCATTCTTGCAAGAAAGTATAATTTGCCTATATATGCAAATGAAAAAACCTGGCAGGCGATGGACGGTTTAATTGGACAAGTGCCTGTTGACCAAAAGTTTCATTTTGATATGGAAACCGTTAAGACGTTCGGTTCTCTTGATATTGAATCCTTTGGCGTTTCCCACGATGCGGCTGATCCCATGTTTTATGTGTTTCATCAGGATGGGAAAAAACTTGTGCTAATTACCGATACAGGGTATGTCAGTGATCGTATGAAGGGCCTTATTTCGAATGCTGAGGCTTATGTGTTTGAAAGCAACCATGATATCCAGATGCTTCGTATGTGCCGCTATCCGTGGAATATTAAAAGAAGAATCCTTAGCGATGTGGGACATGTATCGAACGAAGATGCTGCCCTTGCTATGAGTGAAGTGGCTGGAGATCGCACAAAAAGCATTTATCTAGCTCATTTAAGTCTCGATAATAATATTAAGGATCTGGCGAGAATGTCGGTTACACAGACGCTTGAGAGCCGAGGCATCATTGTAGGTGAGCAGTTTGATCTTTTTGATACAGATCCCAAAGTACCAACCATTTTAACGGCAGTTTAATAAAAGTAAAAAAGGAATGCGCAAGATCTTTAGTATCTGTTGCGCCTTCCTTTTTTATTTGGCGTTTTTTAAAAATTTTAAACAAAAGTATGAACAAAGTCGTAAGATTGCTTGAGTCCGTGCCTTTTGATTAGATTTTTAAAATCGAGAGAGTATAATATTGGGTATAAAGGAAGAATAAATTTTAGCATTCATATCTTATCGGCTTTTTCCAGCTGCGGGAAGCTGGCGTTTCTGTAATTTATAAAGAAAGGATTGGTACGGCTTGGGCTATTACGATCAAGACCATCAGAACCGTTATAAAAGGCAAAAAGGCAATAGAGGCGGATATTTTCTGGCCAGCCTTATAGGCATTATATTAGGGGCAATTCTTGTCATTGTCGCGGTACCTAAACTATCCGATTATAACGTACTCCCTTATACGGTTGAACCCGATGAGGAGTTACAGGAAGAAGCGGACGGCAACAATGGAAATGCCAATGTTCAAAATGTCTCGCTAGATGTGGTTACCGATGTGACCAAGGCTGTCGATAAAGCTGGTGACGCCGTTGTGAGCATTACCAACATTCAGACAGCCGGATTTTGGTCAAACGAAAATAATGGCGGCGGACAACCTGCTGGAACAGGTTCAGGGGTCATTTATAAAAAAGAAGGAAATACAGCTTTCATTGTCACGAATCACCATGTCGTAGAAGGAGCTCAAGAACTTGAAGTAAGTTTACCGGATGGCGCAAAGATTCCGGCAAGGCTGGTTGGGAGCGATATATGGACTGACCTGGCTGTATTGGAAGTGGATGCAAAGGAAATTAAAACAGTAGCTGAATTTGGGGATTCGGATACTCTCAAGCCAGGGGAACCTGTTATAGCCATAGGGAATCCTCTTGGCCAATTCTCTGGCTCCGTTACACAGGGAATTATCTCTGGGGTAGAACGAGCGGTGCCAGTTGATATTGACCAAAACGGCACAGTTGATTGGCAGGCAGAGGTTCTCCAGACAGATGCTGCCATCAACCCAGGAAACAGTGGCGGAGCATTAGTTAATATCAGCGGCCAGTTAATTGGAATTAATTCCATGAAAATTGCACAGAATGCAGTTGAGGGAATTGGCTTAGCAATCCCAATTAACTATGCACGCCCTGTAATTGATGACCTCGAGAAATTTGGCGAGGTAAGGCGGCCATATATGGGGATTCAGTTAACTTCCGTAAATGATATTCCTGGCTACTATCAGCAGGAAGCATTGAAACTGCCTAAAGATGTTAAAACAGGAGTTGCCATTACGCAAGTAGAGCCTAACTCTCCAGCTGCACAGGCCGGATTGAAAGAGATGGATGTCATTGTTGAGATGGATGGAGAAGAAATAAAAGATATTATCGAACTGCGCCAGCATCTCTATACGAAAAAAGCAGTTGGAGAACAAATGAAGATTAAGTTTTACCGTGAGGGTAAATTGCAGGAAACAACCATTAAACTGAGCGGCGAAACATTTTAATGGATACGGGAAAGAATAAACGGGGAAGCGATTACGCTTTCCTGTTTTTTATTGTTTTGTTAAGATGGGGTGTGGATAAGTTGTAAACGCAGTCAGAATAATAATTATCCACAGGGACAATAAAAAAAGTAAGGCTCCGGCCTGAAAGGAGAGCTTAAAAAAATGATTTATTGTTGTGAAGAACATGTTGATCTTGCTATAGATATAGTGGTTGATGAGTACGAAACATTCCCGCAATTAACAAAAATTGATGAGGAAAAAAAGTTATCAACAACCTGTGAATATTGTCAAAATAACGCTATATATGTTGTAGCGAACGAATGATCTCATACAAGATGTGGATGAAAAATGTGGACATGTGGATAACTCATGTGGATATCTTGTTTGTAAAGTGAGGACGAGCTGTGAATATCTCAATTATTACAGTAGGAAAGCTTAAAGAAAAATACTTAAAGCAAGGGATTGACGAATATTTAAAAAGGCTGTCGGTATATGCAAAAATGGAAATGATCGAGGTTTCGGACGAAAAAGCTCCTGAAGAACTGAGTGAAACGGAAATGATTCAGGTCAAGCAAAAAGAAGGTGAACGGATTCTCTCTAAGATCCATCCTGACGCTCATGTTATCGCACTAGCTATTGAGGGCAAAATGAAATCATCAGAGGAACTCGCCGACACACTTGATAAACTGGCTACATACGGAAAAAGCAAAGTTGCTTTTGTCATCGGCGGCTCCCTCGGCCTCAGCCAGGAAGTCCTCCAGCGCGCGGACGAAAAGCTCTCTTTTTCAAAAATGACCTTTCCCCATCAGCTCATGAAGTTAATTCTTTTAGAGCAGATTTACCGGGCATTCCGGATAAATCGGGGTGAACCGTACCATAAGTAAATGAGGTTTTTATTCGCAAGTAATTTTACAGCAGAACTTAAGTTAAAGGATGTTAGAAATTAATTTACATTGTGTCGTAGAGCCACTCACCTGAGCAGAGGTAAAGGAAATATCCCTTACCTCTTTTTGTATTTAAAAATATTATAGTAAGGGAAAGAAATTTAGGGAGGCTCTATGTGACATTGGATTAGGTTCAATTGGAGCACTTGTAGCGACCGATGTATTTGGATTTGATCCCCTACTGAAGAATTGTTTTTACTAATGCTTTTAGAGAGACTATTCCTAAATTGTCTTGATTTAATTTATTCTAAACTTCCAATTGCCCAAATAAAGATAGAGAAGATGAAGATTTTTAGTTTTTAAGGGGGAGCGCAAAATAAAACCATTAACCAGTGGAATTCAGGATGCTCATATAAGGATAACCATTCAAGCTGTAGTGGATTCCATTCTTCAATGTTCTGTAATGGGTGGAATGATCTATGAGTATGTCATAGTTGTATTGGATCAAACTCTTCCTTCTGCAATGAATCAAGGAGGAAATATCCCTTTTTCAAAATCAACAGCTAACTTATTAGACATGGCTGCTTTCCAACTTTTGTGGACAGGGAAAACGAAGTGTTTCTACGATACTTGTACATTTCCTAGGAAAGGAATCTTTGCCAATCTTAAACGTAGTGACCGGCTAATGGCGATCGACTTGTTAGAAAGATTGGAAATTCCCTTGGTGAGCTTACCAGAACCTTTTACAAAAAATCCAGGTTTGACGCAAAGTATGAAGAATACTCTAACCCAGCTAACGTTATTTGGCTATTATTCCGAATGGACAGGATATGGATCAACTCGTTTAGATCGACCTGACTTTAGGTGCATAGAGTATTTTCCAATTGGTTGGATTCAAACAAATTATCCAGGACCAGCTTTTGGATACCGAAATATGCGTGGTTTTTATTAGATGATCTAAATAGAGGGGGAAATCAGCATGTCTAATCCAGATGTTATTGTTATTGGTGCAGGAGGTGGTGGGGCTGTTATTGCAAAAGAGCTTGGGGAAAAGGGTTTAAAGGTTTTGATAATAGAAGCAGGTCCATGGTACGGAAATAAAAAGTGGCCAAATCCGAATTCCCAATCTGGCGCAAAAGAAAGTTTTGATATAAATGACTTAGATATTCACCTTTATAGACGATTGTTAAACAAGTGTGAAGATAATATGAATAATTTGGTTACAGGTAGGTTTCGATGGGGACCAGCAAATAGAAGCCGCGCACCATGGGTTCGATTAACAACACAAAAGCAACTAATATGGCAAAGTGCCGGTGTAGGAGGGTCTACACAACATTATACAGCTAATTCTCCTCGTGCTTATCCGTCAGCAATTGATCATTTATGGCCAATCTCCTATCGTGAACTCATTCCTTATTATGAAAAGGTAGAAGACACATTACCGGTTAGCTTTGCACCAACAACCACAAAGGAAGAAATTTTTTATTATGGAGCAAAAAGAGCGGGCTGGCAGCTAAATCCTACCCTTAATGTGACTGCTCCATGCATCCGGCCTCAGCCTAACGCAATCTTACCAGTAAATAAAAACCTTACTAATTTAAATGTTTCACTTGAGCAATTATCGTGGATGGCAGGATGCACACTCTGTGGACACTGTATAAACGGCTGCCCGCATGGACCTTCCGTAGATAAGGTTGCAAAACGGTCAACAACGGTTAGTTACATACCATTGGCTTTGAGTACTGGGAATGTCACGATTAGACCAAATACGTTCACAACAAAAATAGTTACAGATTCCAGTCAATTGCGAGAGTTACGTGCCACCGGCGTCCGGATTAGAGATACATGGACTGGAGAAGAGGAAGAACTAAAGGCGAAGGTTATCGTTCTTGCAGGAGGTAGCATAGAAAGTCCGCGGCTTTGGTTAAATTCAAATCTTCCTCAAAATCCTTGGGTCGGGAAAGGTTTGACCAACCATTATATGGACTGGGTTACCGGAATTTTTGATGATAAGGAACTCATTTCTACCATAGGCAAGCGTGATATAAATCCATTTGTTGGACATACATCTGGTGCACGACTCGATTTTCCAGGCTTAGGTTCTTTGCAGTCCGTTGGGATGAGCCCAGGTCTAACAGCCTCTCTTTCCTATGGAATTAGTCAATTTGGCTGGAATATATATCAAACGGAACATCCTAAATGGAGTTTTCATAATCATATTGTTGGAAATAAATTAAGAAACCTGATGATAAGTTATCGGAGATCGTTAAATGTACTAATCATGACAGATGATGAGGTTGATCAAAGAAATGGAGTTAAACTTCATTCTACGATTAGTGATGAACACGGTTCAGTCCCTCTTTTGAGCTATACTCCTACAAAAAAATCCCAAAGAAATAGAAGGGAATTAATTAAAATAGCCAATGATATTTTGTATAAGGCAGGTGCCAAACAAATTATCTCATCTAATTGGCCAGCAGGTATGATGATTCATTTGGAAAGTACGATGAGAATGGGGTTTGTAGTTGATTGTAATTGTGAGGCATATCAGGTAAAAAAATTATTTATCGTTGATAATAGTGTGCATTTTAACAGTTTAGGTGGGGTAAACCCGACTCTTACTACACAGGCATTAGCCACACGTACAGCTGAAAAACTATTTGAAAAATATTTTAACTAGTATTTATTCTAGACGAATGGTCATGATACTACTATAGAAATTAGTATGTCAGGAGGATTTTTCTGATGAAACTATTTGAATTGATTCATGACACATTCGAACCATTTTTAGATGGTGAAAAAAAGCCTTTAAATGTAATGGAAGTAACGAATTTATGGTTTTACTTATTAGGTACTGAAACTACATTGCGTAATGAAGAATTGGGTTACAATCTCAGCGAAGATGAGGAATTAAAAAGAATTATCCTTGATATGAAGGATAATTTGCATATTCCAATAAGGAATGAAATAAGAGACTTTTTAACAAAGGAAGGAGTCCCACTTCCACAAAGCACTCCAGAAAAACCAGTGGGGGATTTTCGGAATTTACCTGAAGGTGCTAAATTAAATGATGAGGAACTTGCAAATTTAATGTCATATAATTTAGCTTCAGGAGTTACATATGCTGCTAGAGGACTCACTGAATCCATTCGGGCAGATGTGGGCCTGTTGTTTTCAAAGATAATAATGAAGAAGACACTTGCAGGGTTACAGGTAAAACAATACTTAGAGCAGAATAAATGGCTACGTATTCCACCTTATTACAAATCATAATAATATTTGTAAGAGGTAGACAGATTTATAATCTTAGGGGTAGTTTTTCTATGTTTTACAAACGAAGATTTCAAACATGAAGTTTAACTTGATTATAAGAAACGGTACTACGTTAATTATTTTGCGTGTAAAAAGTAGTTTTAATTCTAGGATTTATTAAAAAGAAAATGTGGTGCTAACATAACAATTAAGGACAATGGTGTCCGATCAAAAATTTATTCCAGATTAGAAGTTACCGGAAGGCAAAAAGTTGTATTTAAGGCAAAGGAAAAAGGTATTGTCAATTGTTTTAGTAGAGAGTACTCATAGCTTCACAAACCTCATTTTCATAAAATGAAGGGAACCTTATCATAAGTAAATAAGGTTTTCTGATGAGATATCTTATGTTTACAAAAGTATATATTGGAAATGTGGAAAGCAAGTTTAACCGACTTTATCCAGAGTAATGAAAGATGTTTAGTTAGGAGAAGCATAGAAAAAATTTCAGAAGTTCAATGTATAAACAAGGTAAGAGAGGTTGCCAGAGAGCGATATATAGATTTTAAAATATACCCCCATAATACATTGTAGTTCGTTCGAATCCTTTTAATACGATCATACACAAAACTCGAGGGGAATAATATGAACACACTAACCAAGGGAGCCTTTGCCATGGTATTAGCGGGATCTGTTACGTTTTCTGTCACCAGCGCCCTGTTAGTCGAACGATTAACAGAAGAACATGCTTTAGCTGTATTTGGAAATCAAAAAAAAAGGTATGTCATTAGCCAAGCAGAAAAAACAGTGAAAGCTCAAACATCAAAAACGAATGGGAAAGGCGATGAAACAAAGCTTTCTCAAAAGGCTCTTAAAATCAGCAACAAGAATAATATGGAAGCTGCAGCCACTCAACAAAATACGAAAAAAATCAGCAAGAGTACGGCAACAACTACTTCTAAAGTAAAGGAGACAACTACAACTGCTGCTTTAAAAACAACATCTGTGGCAAGCACAAAAGCACCAACAACAAAGGCTACATCCACGCAAACGGAAACAAAAGCACCAACAACAAAGGCTACATCCACGCAAACGGGAACAAAAGCACCAACGATTCATGAGGCTAGCGAAAAAGCACCAATGGCAACGACTAAACCTACACCGGCAGGAACTAATACAAAAGATGCAGCTTCATCAACTATTAACCCTGGACAAGAAGTTTCTCAAGCTGCAAAAGAAAAGGCTGTAAGCGATCAGGATAAAAAAGAAAACAATGGAAAGAAAAGGTAATTTATTCGGGGTCACCAAAAGAAGGTGATCTTTTTTCTTTATATATCAATATTAAAAAGGCCTTCCCCCAAAGGGGATGACCTACATATATTCCTTCGTCTTCACTATAGAAGTTTCCTGAGTTACATTTCCTTTTCTTGTTAGTTTATTCCAGCCAACTGTTACTCCCTTTATTGCAGAGAAAATGGATTTTAACACTACATAAGTCATAAGCTGTTTGTACAAAATTCGCTGCAAAAACAATGAACCCAGTGGTTTAGGACTTTCTTTCTCCAATCGAAAAGCATACAGAGAAGTAAAGAAATCCATTAAGTAAAAAAGAATAAATCCAATGGCTGCTTTTTCATGGTGTGAGGTAAAAAGGGCCAAAATAAATAATATATCTGCAAGAGGCGATATAATTTGAAAAATATATTGGAAAAGCCACATGTTTGGAAGGGCGATAAATCCTAATGAGTTATGGTTTTTATTGAATAAAGCCTCACGATGTTTCCATAAGCATTGTAATGTACCATAAACCCATCGGTAACGCTGTTTTGCCAGACTTTTAATATCTTCCGGCACTTCTGTAAAGGCATAAGCCTTTTCTTCAAATTTAATCTTTTTCCCATTGCGTAAAAGTGTAAGAGTGATATCGGTATCCTCTGCCAGTGTATCCTCTTTAAAGTATCCTGCTTCTTCTACAGCTGTCTTTCTCCATGCACCAATCGCACCTGGTACGACTGTAATGCAATTGAGAGCCGCGAAAGCCCTTCTCTCTAGGTTAAAGCCTGTCACATATTCGATATGCTGCCAGTTTGTAAGGAGATTTCCCTTATTGCCGACCTTTACATTACCTGAAACAGCAGCCACACTTTCCTCTTTAAAATGGTTCACAAGCAATGAAATGGCATTTTCAGCGATAAGAGTATCTGCATCAAGAGCAACCACGATTTCCCCCTTTGCTTCTTTAAAACCTAGATTTACAGCTGAAGATTTTCCTCCATTAGGTTTTTGAATTAATCTGACGAGAGGATCGTTTGCAAAAGTTTCTTGAACTGAAACAGAAGTATTGTCTTTTGATCCATCGTCAACAATCAGTATCTCAAGGGCTGGGTAATCGCTGGTTAAAATAGAATTGATTGTTTTGCAAATTACTTTTTCCTCGTTATAGGCAGCAATGACGACACTGACAAAAGGTGTAAAGGCAGGGTCAATCTGGGTCTCTTTATCCCTTTTTACCTGTTTCCTAGAAAGGAAAACGAGGAAAATCAGCCGCAATATTCCTAAAAGGATAGCTGAGTAAAACAGAAAGCTTACTCCTGAGTTCCAGCCTTGTATGACCTTGAATACAGCCTTGTCATAGACCCAATAGGGGTTATCCTGATCAGCAAGGGGCATAATCTCACTATCACTTTTTCCAATTAGGTCAGCAATAGTTGTAAATGTGTAGCCACGATTCTTTAGTACTTCAATAAGAGTCGGCAGGGCTTCTACTGTGATGGAACGATCACCGCCAGCATCGTGCAGCAAAATCACATTTCCTTCTGGCAGCTGATCCAAAACCCGATTCACAATTTCATTACTAGAAAGTTTTTGCCAATCATTAGAGTCAATGGATTCACCGACCATGGTATAGCCCATATCCTGAGCCCGCATTATTGGCACCTGCTCGCTTCTAGTGCCTAGTTCCGTATCGGCTATATAGGGAGGCCGGAAAAGGGTCATCGAATGGCCTGTGATTCCTTGAACTAAACGCTGAGTGGCATTTAGTTCCATTTTCAAACGAAATGGCGAGATGGATGAAATATCAGGATGTGTAAATGTATGATTGCCGATTTCATGGCCCTCATCATAAATCCTTTTTACAAGTTGAGGATGCATCATAGCATTCTCGCCTACTATAAAGAAGGTCCCTTTAATATTATACCTGTCCAAAATGTCCAATATTTCTGGTGTAAAGGCTGGGTCCGGACCGTCATCAAAGGAAAGGACAACTTCTTTCTTGTTGGATTTTCCATAACGGGCTACCTCAAAAGGCTTTGGAAATTTGACATAGGATTCAGATTGAATCAACCCATTTGAATCTAATTGAATCGTTCTTTTGCCTTTTTCAGGTTGAGAAGCGATTTTTAAAATCTCCCCTTCCCCCGTATGGAGATCTGGCAAAGGACTATCAAAGGGACTCAGGGCACGGGCTGGATTAAGGATTTCCTCTGGTTTATTCAGGAAATTCCAGATAGAGGGATCCTCTGAACCAAGGCGCCAAAGCGCAATTCCTCTTGAGCCGCTATCGATTGCGAGATTCATTTGATTATAAAAAGTAGCAGCATCCAAAAACCACACAGTATGTTTTTTCCCGTTTCGCATGTATCGTAAATAAGGATTGCCAGCTTCCGTACTCCAATTGATTTTGAGGTTCGTTCCACTGCCCAGTTTCATGATATCCCCGAACGTCATGTTAGCTGCAGGCTTCCTGGAGTCCTCTCCCCAGTCGTAACCGTAGGTCCCTAAGCCAGCAATCAATTTTTCGGAAGGAATATCAGGTTGAATCAAGTTCTCCTTGACCCAATCTGTTTGGGCCACAGGACCGGGCTTGCTCATGGAGTAGTGCTGGTCGTAGAGCATAACGATTACACGGTCAGCACTTTTTGCTAAGGAAGCATAATCATAGCTATTGTCCTTCGGCGGGACATCCAATGTGACCATAAGACCATGCGGGTGGAATGCTTTATAAACCTTATCCATAAATTGAGTGTATTGAGCTTTGTCATTTGGGTTTATTGCTTCGAAGTCAATATTAATCCCATCAAATCCATTTGCTCTGACATAAGCCAGCATATCTTTAATAAAACGTTCTTCAGCACCGGGAGTAGTGAATAACCGGTGCAGGACATGGCCATCCCATTTATCATTTATAAAATTATTCACTAATGGCAGAATCTTAATATCATGTTCTTTTGCCTCTTTAACAATAGTGCGGTCAGTGGCGGCCTTCAGGTTTAGATCTTGTGTAACCTGCAGCCACTCAGGCACTAATGTTGTAATGGAATCTTTATTTTTTTTGAAGGATGCCTTGCTGTTCTCGTCCCAATTGACGTAAAAGCCATACACTTCTTGTTTTTTGATGATTTGTGCTTTGTTTAATTGATCTGTGTTATTTTGGCTAAGAGAGGAAGGAGTGGTTTTTTGAATCTGTGAAGCAAGCTCTTCTTCACTAAAATGTTTATTAATCGGCTCGATCCCGCTCTTTGCTGTGCTTTTATTCAATGGAAGCTCAGGAAATTTTGGATTCGTATTTAGGCTTTCTATAAAAAAAGTTAATACTAAAACAATTAATATAGTAAAGCCAACACTCATTCGTTTAATGATGGACCAGCGCCTTTTTGCTGGATCGAGGAAAATATATTCCTGGATTCGCTCTCTTTTTTTCAACCCCAGGTTGTAAAACCAGTGGAAGAAAAAATAGCAGACAAGGCCAAGCAAGCCTCCGAAGGCCCCTGATACAATGGATTCTGAAGATAATATTTTCGTTTTCAGTAATGAAAATAACCAATAATCTTCCAATGAACCAAAATCCATGGAAGGCAAAGCGTGCATGTTTGGAATAAAAACCGTAATCAAGGTTCCAAGGAATAAGGCGACGATATTAAGACGAAAGAAAAGCGAAAAAGCAAGCAATAATGGGATTCTTAAACTATCTAAAGGTAAAAAGGCCAGAAAAAAACCAAGTGTACTCGCAACCGCTCCTGCATTTCCAGTAACAGGTGCAAACAAGGATCTTAAAATCCACCTAAAAACTCGATTCACGTATATACCTCCTCATAGGTGTAGTGTCGAAAAATGTATAACAATATTTCAATAGATTGGTTTTATACAATTAAATTTGTAAATAACCTTAGGATTGTTGTTAAATAGCACTTTCAGGGAACAGATTCTTTCGACAAAAAATGACCATCAACAAAGGCTTAGGTTATCATTTTAAAATTTTGGGGGTAGGTTAAAAAGTTTTTATTATTAATAAATGGTAATTTAGGATACTTAGAGGTAATTATAAAAAGTTATTTAGGAGGTTACGGTGTATTAATATATCTGCCTAGTACTGTAACAACTCCTATCTAATATTGTTACGTTAAGGTCTGAATGATTACCCGTATGATTGATAAAAAATCAATTATATAAAAACACCTTCAGGTTACCTTTGCCATCCATGGTGGCAAGCAGGACATTTTTTATTTCAGTCTGATATAAACCTTCTAAATGGGAGACAAGCCAGCTTTCGTCCTTTTGAATGTTTTTTAATTCTTTTTTATCTACTTTGCCTTCCTTAATAATGGTTCTTGGCATATCGAAGGGTTCTGCATTCATTTGTAAGGAAGCCGGTGTAATGGGTTCATATTTGGGATCTAGAAAAAAGGAAATATTTCCGTTTGCTTCCCATAGCGCCAGCGCCACCTTCTTTACATCATCTACTTTTTTCTCGCGAAATTCTTCTAGCAGCACATCAATAGAAATTCTTGCTTTATTTAAGCCTTTGTAAATGATTTCTCCATTCTGTACGACTGTGATTGCCTTATTATTAACGAGCCTTCTAATGGCTGGCCATTTTAAAATACTGAATAAACTAGCAAGGTATAGTACAACCAATACGGTGGTTGTCACAACAGAACCTTTTAGTCCTAGTTCCTCGTCGGACAATGGATGGGCAATAATGTTTCCAATTACTAAAGCCATAACAAAATCAAGGAGCCTTAATTGGGAAATAGCCCGCTGTCCCAGGATTCTAGCAACGATCACTAAAAAGAAATAAGCGACGACAGCTCTTAGACCCCACTCCATGGCAGTGAGTGTTTGCTGCCCTTGAAAAAAGTCCATCTATGACACATCCTTTAATCCACAGTTCCAAATCAATTAAAGGAACCGATTTATAATAAGATATTTGCCTTGCAGCCTTTTAAGAGTTTTTTCTCAGACTAATACAATTATTCAAAAGAATAATCCATAAAAATTACATATAGCGCTTATTGATGGAAAAACTAAGTAAAAAGGAGGCTTACAAAAAATGAAAAAGTTCTTTTTGATGTTTTTCCTATCCCTTTCCTTCTTAACGTTAACGGGCTGTGGAAATGATGAACAGCCTGAAGAAGGCGAACAAGTTGAAGATGTTGAAGAAGAGGATGAAATTGGTGATGGCGAGATAGATGATGAGTAAGGGCATTTAAAGGTCAGAGTGCTTTCTCACTAAAAAAGGAGTGCAGATTAAAGGCACTCCTTTTTTGTTTGGGATATTAATGCCGAATTATATACATTAGTTAAATAACCTAAGGAAGGTACACTAAAAGGATGAAAAGAGCTGCGTGAAAAGGCTTGCTCTTTTGATTCATGGTTTTTCTTTATTCGGGAAACATAATGGCATCTTATTCAAATTGTAAAATAGGGAGTTGGCAGCATTGAAAAAGGTAACAAGTGTATTTTGGATTTCGCTCGTTATTGCGAGTATCTTTGTTATTTGGGGCATGGTTGCACCTGTTCAGTTAGGTGAAGTTATGAATGGAACTAAAGCCTACTTTCTGGATTCGTTTGGCTGGTTTTATCAGTTATCAGCTACCTTTTTTCTTATATTTGCCTTGTTTTTGATTTTTAGCAAGTATGGAAAAATCAAATTAGGTGCAAATGATGATAAGCCCGATTTTAGACGCAGTACTTGGTTTGCCATGCTATTTAGTGCTGGAATGGGCATAGGTTTGTTGTTTTTTGGAGTATCTGAACCAATTTCCCACTTTACGAGCCCGCCAATAGGCGAAGGAGGTACCCCAGAGGCTGCAAGAGTTGCTTTAAGGTATACTTATTTGCATTGGGGTTTTCATGCATGGGCGATTTATTCTGTTATAGCGCTTGTTCTTGCTTATTATAAATTTAGAAAGAAACAGCCGGGATTAATGAGTATTACACTTACACCACTTTTAGGAGATCGGGCTAAAGGAATCATTGGCATCATTGTCGATAGTGTAGCCGTATTTGCAACGATTTTTGGGGTAGCCGCCTCCCTTGGACTGGGAGCAGCCCAAATTAACGGCGGCCTTAATTATGTGGCAGGAGTGCCCAACAATTTTACTGTGCAGCTTGTGATTATAGCAATCGTAACGGTCTTATTTATCCTATCAGCAAGTACAGGCCTTCAAAGAGGGATAAAATATTTAAGTAATGCCAATCTGGTACTGGCTGTTATTCTGCTTTTTACCTTCTTAATCTTAGCGCCAACAGGGTTTGTGCTTGATCTTTTTACAACTACACTGGGGAGCTACGTGCAAAATTTGCCGAGCATGGGATTAAGGCTGGCTCCTTTTAATGAAGAGCAAGCAACTTGGATACAGGATTGGACCATTTTTTATTGGGCATGGTGGATTGCATGGGCTCCGTTTGTCGGGACTTTTATAGCCCGTGTATCCAAGGGAAGAACCGTAAGAGAGTTCATGATTGCCGTTCTCGTCATTCCTACGATTGTGTGTGCTTTTTGGTTTAGCGTGTTTGGAGGGACGGCCATTTATTTTGAGTTTTTTGAAGGTGCAAATATCGCTGGCCAAAGCCTTGAGACAGCATTATTTTTTGTATATGACCGTTTGGCATTCTCAGGGGCTCTTGTTATCGTAACATTATTGCTTATAACTACTTTCTTTGTAACCTCTGCTGATTCTGCAACCTTCGTATTGGGGATGCAAACAACCAATGGCGACCTTAATCCCCCTAACTTTGTAAAAATCGTCTGGGGATTGTTTTTATCTGCCTCAGCAGTTGTATTGATGCTCTCAGGAGGGCTGAGTGCCATGCAGACAGCCATTATTGTCAGTGCATTCCCACTGACGTTTGTATTAATCGCCATGTCATTTGCCATTTTAAAAGAGTTTAGAAAGGAAGTTCCTGCAAAAAGCGCGGCAAAGAAAAAAGCCAAAAAGGTGAAATCGGGGGATGAACCTGATCCGGGCCTCGTCTAATAAATTAATTGCCTAATTAAATAATAATTTTTTAAAAAACCATGACTATAGTCATGGTTTTTTTCGTTCTATATTAAAAATTTCAGGATAAAAGCATCATTTTCAAAATAATCGGAAAATTATCAAGGAACACTGCCCTCCCTAACAGAAATGTATATTGTATTTATTTAGCAATATTAGCAATAAGGAGGGGTTTTTTATTGAAATTTCTTAAGGGCTTTAAAAAGTTAACCTGGATCTCGCTGGCTCTTATCATGATATTTAGTGCTGCTATGCCGATTGAAGCGAGGGTAATCAATGACGATCGGGCAACATCAGTCAATCAAGAAGACACCAACTATGCATTTATACAATTTGGTGATTCACCGATCGCTTCCTATGATGGATCGATCAGCGGCTATGAATCGACAAAACCCTTAAAAGGACAAAAGGTAAATCTCAATACCCCAGCAGCAAATAAGTATGGCAAAAGACTTCAAGCACAACGTGAGAATTATATAAAATGGCTGGCAAAACAGTTTCCGCAAGTTGAAGTGTTAACAGAATATGCCGTGACGTTTAATGGTCTTGGATTAAAACTTAATGGAGTTTCCCTTAAGGAAGTAAGCCGTGGACCAGGCGTTTTAAAAACAGGCTATAGTGGAACCTATCAAAAAGCAATGAGTGAAAGTACCTCCTTAATCAATGCTGAACCAGTGTGGAACGCCCTTGGGGGCCAGGCTGGTGCCGGCGAAGGAATGAAAGTGGGGGTAATTGATTCTGGAATTGACCATGCTCACCCTTTCCTGCAGCCAAATGAAGGTATGGAGATGCCAGCTGGTTATCCTAAAGGAGATAACGAATTTGCAAGTGAGAAAGTAATTGTAGCAAAGGTATTCCATCAGGAGCCTTGGCAGACTCCAGAAGCGGTTGACAGCCATGGAACACATGTTGCTGGCACTATTGCCGGGAAAGCCGGCACAGAGCCAGAACTAGGCGATAAAACCCTTAGCGGAGTAGCACCTGGTGCATACTTAGGAAATTATAATGTTTTCCCAGGCAATGTGGAAAACGCAAAGAGTTTATTTATCGCAAAAGCCGTAGAAGAGGCTGTTAAAGATGGCATGGATGTGCTAAACCTAAGTTTGGGCGGTACGCCTCATAAAGGTGCTGATCTCCTTGACATGACTGTTAACGCAGCAGTTGATGCTGGAGTTGTTGTGGCCATTTCTGCAGGTAACGAAGGACCAGGAAACTATACAGTAGGATCCCCGGGTACAGCAGATAAGGTAATCACTGTGGCCGCTACAACAAATAGCCGTTCGTTTGCGATGTTCCTAGAATCTGCCGCCCTATCAGGAGGCAAAACAGTAGCGACTACAGGCACGGATGGAGGAAAAGTTACAAAAGAGTTTTCTGGTGAATTCTCACTTTGGGCCGATCATGCCGGAGGAGATAAGCTTGCTTGTTCTCCAATAAACGGAAAACCTCTTGAAGGAAAGCTTGCCCTTATTCAGAGGGGCAGCTGCACATTTGCAGAAAAGATTAACAATGCTGCAGCAGCAGGAGCTGTTGGGGCCATTATTTATCAGTTGGATGGTGTGGAAGAACCCATTCCAATGTCATCTGATGGAGCATTAATACCAGCGGTTATGATTGGAAATAGTGCAGGTAATGAGCTAATTGATAGTCCTGAAAACAATAGTGTAACGATCACCTATCCATTAACAGAGGTAGAGGCAGACCCTAACTTACTGGCAAACTTCAGTTCATGGGGCCCAACACCAAATTATCAATTAAAGCCTGATATAGCAGCACCAGGGGTAAATATTTACTCTTCGGTTGTCGGCGGCGGCTATGAGCTTTATCAGGGTACGTCAATGGCCAGTCCTCATGTGGCCGGTGCGGCAGCTATTCTATTGGCTAACAGCAAGAAGATAGGATTAGGATGGGGCCCAGCGGAAGTTAAGGCTGCCTTAATGGGTACAGCAAATGACTTGGAGGGCAGTGTGATTCCGAATATAGATGTATCAGATCCACTAAAAGCGGGCTCTGGCCTTATCGACCTTGGACAAGCGATGGATCCGGCTGCCATGGCATTTCCATCTTCATTGAGTTTTGGGCTTGTGCGTCCTGCAGGGGAGCAAACCTATCATTTGGCCTTTGCTTTGGTTAATTCTACTGACCAAGAGCAGACATATACCATCAATAGTGATGAAAACTTAAGTATAAATACGAGTAAAGTAACTCTTAAGCCAAAGGAAAGCAAAGAAGTTACGGTAACGGTTCGAAACCGCGGCAGCCAGGGATCAGGACAGCACGGAAATCCTGAATTTATGAGCGGATATATCAATGTAACCTCAACTGAAGGTGATATCCGTATTCCATACCTATATGTTATTGATTATAACCGCTAGAAAAAAAGGGATTGCCATTGGCAGTCCCTTTTTGTATCTCTATCCAAAGACTCCTTCATAAATCCTCTGAAAATCTATCCGAAGTTTCTCTATCGGGACAAATCGGGCCTCTCTTAAAGCCTCTCTTCCATCCAGGTATAAAACAATTACAGGTACTGTGAAAGCCATAAGAAAACCGGCTATTTCCGTTACCTTGCCCGCATTAACGAGGCCAGCTTCTATGCGGGGATATTCTCTTAATACTTCCTCAACCTGAGGAAGCAAACCATGGCAGACACTTCAGCTGTCAGTTAACACATAAATAAAGCTCAGTTCATGGTTCAGAATGAATTGCTGCACTTCTTCCATGGATGTCAGCTCTTTCATGGGACTCCTCCCTTTTTCAGTAAAGACTTTTTTCTATTATACAATAGGATTTCCTTAAATCTTTCTAGAATATCTTATTGGGTTATTCTAATGCATTTAAAGGCTACAATAGGGTTCAGATAATCAGAATAGGAGTGATTGGATGGCAAATCTATGGGAAGAGAAATTTGGGGCTGAGGGTTATTTGTATGGCGAAGAGCCAAATGAGTTTATAAGAGAACAGGCGTACCGGCTTGAGGGAAGAAAAAAAATTATTGCTTTTGCAGAGGGGGAAGGACGCAATGCTGTTTTTCTTGCCAGGAAAGGCCATGAAGTAACAGCCTGGGATTATACGCAAAACGGATTAAAGAAGACTGAAAAATTGGCTGAGCGCCATAACGTCAGAGTAGAAACAGGCCAGAAGGATTTAATCCATGATCCTGTGCCTTCCGAGGAGTATGATGCATCCATAATGGTTTTTGGTCACTTTTTTAAAAAGGATCAAAAAACGGTATTTGATAAGCTGCTTTCAGTAGTAAAGCCCGGAGGCATCGTAATGGTGGAGGTTTACTCAGAGGATCAGCTTCGGTATCAAACAGGCGGCCCTAAAAGGGTTGATATGGTATATGATCCTGCAGACCTGCTGGAATGGATTCGGGGCTATAGGGTGCTTCATTTCTTTTATGGGGAACAAGAGAGAGTGGAAGGCACAGGACATACTGGTACTGGCCATGTTGTACAGATAATATTGCAAAAAGCAAAAATCTAGATTAAAAGGGAGGCTGAATGGCCTCCCTTTTGCTTTTTAGGAGATAACAGTGTGGCTGTTGCTGGCTTTTGCGGAGTATATTCGATATAAGACAAATGCAATAGCTGAAAGCAGGATCCCTGAGATGTAAGGAAAACCAATGCTGATGCTAAATAGCAGACCGCCGAGCGGAGGACCGATAATTCTGCCCAGAGAATCAAACGATGATAATAGTCCTGTCGTACTGCCGTGCCCGGTTTGCGAGGTTTTTGTCAGCAGTGAGGAAACGCTTGGACGGATAAAACCGTTCCCTACACCAAATACGGTTAAATAAATGGCAGCTGTTGCAAAGCTATCAATCAATAATATAAGAGCAAATCCGAGAGCAGACACAGCAATGCCTATCTGAATAACAGAGCCTTCTCCGTATTTTTTCGTCAACCTTCCTACTAATCCGCCCTGTACAAGGGCACCTGCAAATCCCATAATCATAAAGATATAGCCAAGCTCAACAGTACCCAGACCTGCCTTTTCAGCAGCAAAATAAGCAAACGTAGCTTCAAGGCCTGCCAAGGACAAAGAGACAAACAGCTGCAGGGTAAATAGAATGCTAACAGGTCCGTTCAATGCTTTTAGCAATCCCGGCCGTTTAGCAGACCGATTGCTGCGCTGTTCCGGTGAAAGAGATTCTTTCAGAACGAACATGACGAGAAAGAATGTAAGCAAGGAAGAGACTCCCGCCAGGTAAAAAGGTACATTCAGACTTTCCCGGGAAAAGACGCCGCCAATTGCAGGCCCAAAGATAAACCCTAAACCGACAGCGGCACCGATAATCCCCATTCCTTTCCCGCGGTCTTCTTCAGAAGTTATATCTGCTACATAAGCCATAACAGTCGGCATATTTGCAGATGATAAAAAGCCTCCAATGATCCGCGCGGCAAACAGCATCCAAAGTTCGGTGGATAAAGCCATAAGGAAAAAGGACAAGCCAAGTCCGAAAATCCCAATCATGATGATTGGTTTTCGGCCGATTTTGTCGGAAATTCGTCCCCACATCGGGGCAAAGAGGAGCTGCATTAAGGAATATACGGCCATTAGCAGGCCTAATTCCATAGGCGTGGCACCTAGTTCCTCAGCATAAAAGGGAATAACAGGAATAATAATTCCAAACCCTACCATAACGAGAAACATAACTGCGAATAAAAGAGGCAGTGCTTTTTTTGAATTCAAAGTATTCACTCCAGTAAATATCAAATTCCATCTAAGTAATATGATTATATCAAAAACAACTCCATACTTTCACCTTAGGAAGCATGCAGTAAATAAGATCTATTTATCCATAAAGTATTCCAAATATATTGAAATGTAAAAATAATATAAATTATGATGGGCTTGGATGTTACTCATCAAAATGAGGGGGGATTTTAGTGGAAAAGAAATTAGAAAAGAAGGTGCTGATCGCGAGTTTGATTGGAAGTTCCATTGAATGGTTTGATTACTTTTTATATGGAACGGTTGCTGCACTTGTTTTTAATCAAATGTTTTTTCAAAGTGATGATCCGGCGGTCGGTTTGATGCTGGCGTACGCTTCCTTCGCCCTAGCTTTTTTCATCCGTCCGCTTGGCGGCGTTATTTTCAGCCATATCGGAGACCGGATCGGCAGAAAGAAAACACTTGTCTTGACATTGTCACTTATGGGAGGAGCTACAGTCCTGATGGGCTTTCTGCCCACCTATGACAATATTGGAGCAGCTGCTCCGATTCTCCTTATTGTATTGCGCTTGATACAGGGAATTGGGCTTGGCGGAGAATGGGGAGGCGCGCTTCTGCTCGCTGTTGAATATGCCCCAAAGGAAAGAAGGGGATTCTTCGGAAGTATTCCACAAATGGGTGTAACCATTGGTATGCTGCTTGGAACCCTTGCATTATCCATTATGACTCTGCTGCCTGAAGAGGCATTCCTGTCATGGGGCTGGCGTGTGCCATTCATTTTAAGTGCCCTGCTTGTCATCTTTGGCTTATGGATCCGCAAAGGCATTGATGAAACACCATCCTTCAAAAAGGCACAGGAAAAAGGTGAGATTGCCAAGATTCCTTTCGTTGAAACGATGCGCAGCCATTGGAAGGAAGTATTGATTGCAGTAGGCGCGAAAGTAGTAGAAACAGCGCCGTTCTATATTTTCGGAACCTTTATCGTTTCATATGCTACCACACAGCTTGGATTCTCTCGTACGGTTACGTTAAATGCGGTAACCATTGCAACGATTGTTACTACCATTTTGATTCCGATTATGGGAAAATTATCGGATAAAATCGGCCGCAAGAAGCTATATGTGGGAGGTACAGTACTCATGATGCTCTATGCATTCCCTTACTTCTGGCTTCTGCATCAAAACTCAGCTCTATTGCTTATTTTGGCGACAGTACTCGGCCTAGGCATCATTTGGGCTCCGATTACAGCCGTCCTTGGCACGATGTTTTCAGAGATTTTTAAATCAAATGTCCGTTATACCGGCATCACGCTTGGCTATCAAATCGGGGCTGCTTTAGCAGGAGGAACTGCTCCGCTGGTTGCAACAGCCTTGCTGAATGCCTATGACAATTCCTATGTACCTGTAGCCCTGTATATCATGCTTGCAGCAGCCATCTCCTTGATTGCAATCGCATCAGTACGTGATCGAAGAAATCAGGACTTAGATTCTGAAACAGGCGGAAATACCTCTTTACATACAGGTTTGGGACAAAATCATACTGATCAAAAAGCTTAAAAAAGGTAAAGAAGAAAGGTAGATTATATGCTTGTTTTATCTGAAAAACAAATCCAGTCGATTTATTCGATGGAATCAGCTATTAAGGACATGGAGCAGGCTTTATCTCACTACATGGAGGGAAAAATCCAGAACCCTCATCGGACGGTTTTGGATTTCCCGGATAAAAAGGCCTCTGCACTTTATATGCCGAGCGCTATGGCGCCTATCGGAAAAACGGCTGTAAAGGTGGTCACCATTTTTCCTGGCAATCCAGCTTTAGGGAAGAAAACAACACAGGGAGTTATTTTATTAAGTGATACGGGTAATGGTGAGCATTTAGCATGCATTAATGCATCTTATTTAACAAGGATACGGACAGGAGCAGCAAGCGGAATTGCCACTAAGCATCTAGCGAAAAAGTCGGCAGGGTCAGTAGCAGTTATTGGCTGCGGGGCGATGGCAGAATTGCAGCTTCAAGCCGTATTGGAGGTCCGTAAAATAGACGAAATAATGCTTTATAACCGGACTGTTTCCAAAGCACATGACTTTGCTGAAAAAATTAAGGGGTTTAAAGGCAAAGTAGATATTTTTGAAAATGCAGATGAAGCAGTTTCCATAGCCGATATTGTTATTTGCAGCACTCGTTCTGAAAAACCGGTTTTCTCAGGCCAGACTCTCCAGCCTGGTACACATATTAACGGAGTAGGCTCTTATCGCCCCCATATGCAGGAAGTAGATGCAGAAACGCTCTTGAGAAGCTCTAAAATAGTGGCAGATACGATTGAGGGCGTAAAGGATGAAGCGGGTGATTTTATCATTCCTGCCAATGAAGGAAAATGGAGCTTTTCAGAGCTTCACGGTGAACTGGGGGAACTGGCAGCTGGGAAGATTGCAGGCAGAGAAAATGACGAAGAGATAACCTTTTTCAAATCAGTTGGAATCGCCTATTTTGACCTCGCAGTGGCTGCAGCCGTGTATGAAAAAGCAATCCGTGAAGGAGTTGGGACGAAGGTAGAATTATAAAAGGATGAATAGTGCCGGGAGCTTTGGAAAATCTATATCTATATTCCGAATAAAGGAGAGATATGGAATGGCAAAGCAGCCGAATAAAGTTACAGAAGAACAACAGGTAGTAGCCGCTCAAAACCAGGCTGAACAATTTAAAAAGGCTATGGATACTGAGTTTGCCCTGGAGGAAAACGTACAGGATGCTGCAGCAAAAAGCCAGCAATACCAGGTCAAAAACCAGCAGCCGACATATGAACCGAATAAGCCTTTTTGAGGAACTGTATGATGGGTTTTTAAGCCCATCATGCAGTTTTTTTATCGCCATAAGTAGTGCTTATAAAGGTCTGAATCTTCAAAATTAGGTATTATTTACCAAATTTAAATTGGTAAAAATGGTATAAATGACTGTTATTTAGCTAAAATTCACTATGTTATGTTAATTCTAACAAATTAAGTGAGAGGAGCTAGATTAGTGAAAAAGAAGAAGCTATTATCTATTCTATCAACGGGAGCTCTTGCGCTATCGTTATTATCGCCGCTGGCATCAAACGCTTCTACAGCGGAAGCAGCTACAGTTCCGAAATGGGACGCAGAAAGATACGGAGACCGTGTTGACATCGATGGCAAGCTAAACGCGCAGTCCGAGGACTCGTCATTTTTGAAGCAGGCTGAGAAGAAAATAGAGGAACAGGCTGCACAGATTAATTTTGACGAAGTTAATAAAGAGGAAAGTAAAACTGCTGATAGCACTTTTACATATAACGGTGGAACTAAGTACTTTTTAGACAGGGAGCTAGCTTTTAAGCAGTTTACTCTACGCAGTGTTGGTGAAAATGTAGAAATCTGGGTGGCAAATGATCTTTCTTTCCCTGATGATCGCCCAGCCCATGTTGTGACACAGGAGCAGGTTGATAAGCTAAGAGATGAGTTTGACCGTAATATTTATCCTAAGGCTACTTCTTTCTATGGAACACCTGACACCCACGATGGATCAAAATCCCCACTTGCGGGAAGAAATGTTCCTAAAGGTTATTACGAGGGAAGCGACAAAGTTATTATGCTAGTGGACAATATCAAAGATGATGGATATTACGATCCATCTTACCCATTCTTTGTCGCCGGCTTCTTCTGGCAAACTCTAGAAAACTATATGGATAGAAACATTATTACAATCGATACCAACAGCTGGGAAACTCGCTTGGAATCTACTTTCTTTGGAACTACTATTCATGAACTGCAGCATTTAATCCATGCTGACAATGATGGTGCTGAAGAAACTTGGATTAACGAAGGTATGTCCACTTTCTCTGAGTATCTTGGAGGATATGGCCATGATGCAGGCTCGATTAACTTCTATTTAGATCATCCGGAAAATTCATTAGTAAACTGGGATGATCACAGAACGGCAGAGACTGGCCCTGAAACCATTGCCGATTATGGACAAGTTTATCTATTTACTTTGTATATGAACGATAAGTTTGGCCAGGAATTTATCCGTGATTTAGCATTGAATGAAACGCAAGGCATCGATAGCGTTAATCAGGTCTTAAAGGCACATGGCTCAACCATGGACTTCACTCAGTTATATCAGAACTTTATTACAGCTCTAACGTTAGATTCAAATAAAATAGGCGAAGGAATTTACGATTTTAATAGCATTAACCTTCGCGGCCTTTTAGTTGATAAAGAAGGTACAAAGCGTGGTATGACAGTTAACTTTGAAAAGGCTTTAGAATTTGAAAAAGATGGCGTTCCTGCTTGGGGCGGAGATTTCAAGGAACTGGATTTCCAGGATAAAATTAATGGAATCTCATTTGATGGAGTAGACTTCCTGCCTATTCCGTGGGAATCCGCAGCTGATCCGTTGAATTCTGGCAACCAGGTTCTATGGGGCAATAAAGGAGACGAAGCAGATAATGCATTAATCTTTGAAGCAGATCTTTCTGGTGTTGAAACTGCCACATTGAAATTTGATAACTTTATAGATATCGAAGAGCAATGGGATTTTGGTGTAGTTCAAGTGTCAACTGATGGAGGAAACACATGGAAGAGTCTTTCCAATGAAAATACTCGCAGTGATGTAGTTGAAGAAGGTTATCCGAAAATTAAAGAAAATGTACCAGGGTTCACTGGACATTATGAGGAATGGCAGGAAGAAACTTTTGATTTAAGCGAGTATGCGGGCCAGAAGGTACTAGTATCTTTCCGCTATTTGACAGACTGGGGATACAATGACTCTGGCTGGTTCATTGACAATATTGAAATTCCGGAAATCGGCTATAGCCATGACGGATCTTCTACTGAAGGATTCAAGTCAATGAATGAAATTTTAGGCAAGTATGTAAACTACACAGTTACTTTTGTTAATGAAAGAGAAGTTGGAAATAAAAAAGGAAAGCAAAATACCTATAAGGTTGTAACTGTTGATCCTTTTAATGTTACAGAAGAAAATGCATTGCAATTGAGGCAGCTTTTCCAAGACGGAAAGAACTATATGATTACTTCATATGCAGCACCTGCAGATAATAAAAATGCTGTGGATTTTACTTATGAAGTTGAACTGAAGGAAGATAAGAAAAAATAAATACTTTGGACCCATCACATAGCGATGGGTCTTTCTTTTGAACTAGTATAGATAGAAAGTATGAGGGTTCTTTGAGTCTTCCTGATAACTCCTGTAAAATAGGTGCATAATTAATATCTATAAAAGGAGTTACTATGAAAAAATATGTGGTTATAGGTGCAGGAATCCTTGGGGCGTCCGCAGGCTATCACTTGGCAAAAGAAGGTGCAAAGGTTACGGTCATTGACCGCAAAGACCCAGGTCAGGCGACGGATGCAGCAGCCGGTATAATATGCCCTTGGCTCTCCCAGCGGCGGAATAAGGCTTGGTATGCACTAGCCAAAGGAGGAGCGGCATATTATCAGTCGCTTATTAAAGAGCTTGAGAAGGATGGCGAGACGGATACAGGTTATCAGAAAGTAGGAGCAGTAAGCCTTCATACAGATCCTGTTAAACTTGAAAAAATGGAAGAAAGAGCGATTAAAAGGCGTGAGGATGCCCCTGAGGTTGGAGATATTGTGGAGATGTCCCCAGAGCAGACTTCTGAACTGTTTCCCCCTTTAGCAAAAGAATATGCTTCTGTTCATGTTAGCGGTGCGGCCCGCGTTAACGGACGGGAATTAAGGGATGCACTTCTGAGAGCGGCTGAAAAACACGGAGCTGATCTAGTGCAGGGCTCTGCTGAGCTTGTTTGTAATGGAGATGCAGCCACTGGGGTTAAGGCTGATGAAAAGTATTATGAGGCAGATAGAGTGATTGTAGCAGCTGGAGCATGGGCTGGTGAGCTTTTTAAACCATTGGGAATCCATTTGGATGTGAAGCCACAAAAAGCGCAAATAGTCCATCTGCAGCTTGAAGGTGAGAATACAGGCAAATGGCCAGTTGTCATGCCTCCAAACAATCAGTATATTTTAGCTTTTGACGGCGGCCGGGTGGTCGTGGGTGCTACCCATGAAGATGAAATGGGATATGATTTAAGGGTAACTGCAGGCGGTTTGCAAGAAATTTTCGATAAGGCTTTGTCAATTGCACCTGGTCTGGCTGATGGAACGTTTGCTGAAGCACGTGTAGGATTCCGCCCTTATACACCTGGTTTCTTGCCTATTATAGGGGAAGTTCCTGGCTTTAAAGGCCTTTACCTATCAAATGGACTTGGCGCTTCAGGATTGACCGCAGGGCCGTTTCTCGGCGCCCAGCTGGCAAAGCTTGCTCTCGGGGAAGAAGTGGATATTGATTTAGAGCTCTATGATCCTGCCGGAGTAATAGAGAAAATGTGACTTTTAAAGGTGTCTGTCCAGCGAACAGGCACCTTATTTTTATTTTCTACATGTGAAATGGAGATTTGTCCTAAGAATATTGACTGCGGGTTAATAAATCACTTGTTTTCGGGTATACACTAATGAAATCAATTAATAATAGTTACTTTCATTAGGAGGATAAATCATGCGATGGAAAGGAAGAAGAGCGAGTTCTAATGTAGAAGATCGAAGAGGCATGGGCGGCGGGGGGAAAACGCTCGTTGGCGGCGGCCTTGGAGGGATCATTATATTATTGATATTTACCTTTCTTGGAGGCAATCCAGGAGAGCTTTTAGGCAATATGGCAGGAATGGACTCAGGTACATCAGTTCCATACGAGGAGACAGAGCAGGAAAAAGAGCTTGCACAGTTTGTCTCCGTCGTTCTTGCTGATACAGAAGAAGTTTGGTCTCAAATTTTTGAAGAACAAGGATTAGTTTATAAAGAGCCAACCCTTGTATTGTATTCGGGGAGTGTCCAGTCTGCTTGCGGGGCAGCATCCTCAGCTGTAGGCCCCTTTTATTGCCCGGGTGATCAAAAGCTTTATATTGATTTAAGCTTTTATGAGGAACTGCATAGGAAATTCCAAGCTCCAGGGGACTTTGCGATGGCTTATGTAATTGCCCATGAGGTGGGCCACCATGTACAAACCCTTTTAGGAACAACTGAAGAAATTATGCCTCTTCGCCAGCGCATGAGCGAAGAGAAGTTTAATCAATATCTAGTTCGTTTTGAATTGCAGGCTGATTATTATTCCGGTGTATGGGCTCACCATGCCCAGGGAATGGGTTATCTTGAAGAGGGCGACCTGGAAGAAGCATTGAATGCTGCAACCGCTGTCGGAGATGACACCCTTCAAAAAAGAGCACAAGGTCATGTAGTTCCTGAAAGCTTTACCCATGGTACTTCAGAACAAAGGAAATCATGGTTTTATAAGGGATTCCAAAATGGAACGATTAAAGGCGGAAACACTTTTGAGAACAGTAATCTAAACAGAAGCTGGTGATATAAGCCGGGAAAGGAGCGGAATACCTTGTGAACCAACAAGTACAAACATTTATGCTAAAAGATGATGGACGAATACCAAATAACCCGACATTGCCTGTCATCGTTTATAAAGGTGCGTTCAAGGATCATCCGGATGATATTGAACCCACATTTAACCGCTATAATTGGACCGGGAGCTGGACTGGCGGAGTGTATGATTATCATCATTATCACACTAATACACATGAGGTTTTAGGCGTAAAAGCAGGAAATGCAACGGTTCTTATTGGAGGCGATGAGGGAGAGCGTTTTGAACTGCATATGGGCGATGTGATTGTGCTTCCGGCAGGGACAGGCCATAAGAAGCTAGAAAGCAGTGCTGATTTCGTAGTTGTGGGTGCCTATCCGGATGGAAGAGGCCCGAATATGAAGGAAAAAGACCATGCAGAACGTGAACAGGCTTTGGCAGAAATTGAGAGTGTTTCGGTCCCTGATAAGGATCCTGTTTATGGTGACGAGGGGCCTTTGCTGGAGAAGTGGAAAACGTAAAGTGAATTGTCCGATTCCTTTTTAAATATTTGGCTCTGTTAAATTTGCCTGTTGATTTCCGCTTCAGGTACTCAGCTAAACGTGGGCGGTCCGACGTTCCTCGGTGCATTCGCACCTGTGGGGTCTCCCGTTGACACGCTTCTCCCGCAGGACATTGAATAAGCTTCCTCCGAATAAACAACGCACGAAGGAAATGTGTCAGCATTTCCGAGGATTTCGCACCTTCCACTCCACTCAACAGGGTGCTAAAATCAACAAAAAAGCCAGAAGAGCAACACCTCTTCTGGCTTTTGCATTTCTACCTATTAACGTACACCCTTCATATATCCCTGAATCTTTGGACTCAATAGGAATAAGATGATAGACAGTACGATTGCAGATGCACCGATTACACCGAAATAGGTCATTTCAGTTTCCGGGGTATAGAATTTAACGATTTGTGCATTGATAGCCTGTGCCGCAGCATTTGACAGGAACCAGAGGCTCATAGTTTGTGCTGAGAAGGCTGCAGGCGCTAATTTTGTTGTTGCTGAAAGTCCTACAGGTGATAACAATAGTTCACCAAGTACGACGATGAAGTAGCTGAGCACTAGCCATAATGGGTTTACCAGAGAATCGGTTCCGCCCATGTAAGCAGGTACCAGGATCACGATGAATGATAGACCGGCAAATAATAGTCCCAATGAGAACTTTTGTGGAACTGAAGGCTGGCGTTCGCCCATCTTCACCCACATCCATGCAAACACTGGCGCTAAGAAAATGATAAATAATGGGTTAAGCGATTGGAACCATGCTGGTGATATATGAATTCCCATGAAGTCCAGCTGTGTACGCTTATCAGCATAGTTAGCCAAGATTGTTGAACCTTGTTCCTGAATCGCCCAGAACATAACAGATGCGATAAACAGCGGAATGTACGCAATGATTCGTGAACGTTCCACATCCGTTGTCTTAGGGCTGCGATACATAACGGTAAAGTATGCAATTGGGATTGTGATCCCTAAAATACCAACAAGCGCGATAAAAGTATCTACTGTTAAAAGTCCTGTAGGAATACCAATTGCAACTAAAATCGCAATAATTAAGGCTCCCAATCCAATACGTGTGTAAACTTTTTTCTTTTCATCACCTGTTAATGGGTTGGCAACAAATGTTCCAGCCAATCCTAGGTTCTTCTTCTTTGTAAAGATAAATACCAGTAATCCAAAGAACATACCTACTGCAGCAATACCGAAACCTAAGTGAAAATTATACTTCATTCCAACTGTTCCGACAATTAAAGGTGCAAGAAATCCGCCAAGGTTAATACCCATGTAGAAAATACTGAAGCCGGCATCACGGCGCGTGTCTTGCGGACTGTAAATTTCCCCGACAACGCTGGATACGTTAGGCTTTAGAAGTCCCGTACCAAGGACGATGAGCACCATGGATACAAAGAACATTGCAAGGCTTCCAGGAATAGCAAGAGCGATATGACCAAGCATGATTAAAACTCCGCCGTAGAAAACAGCCTTTGAAGTTCCGAAGATTCTATCTGCCAGCCAGCCTCCAATAATCCCGGACATATAAACTAATGATCCGTAGATAGACATGATGGCAAGTGCAGTTGTTTCATCAAGGCCTAATCCGCCTTTTGAAACCTCATAATACATATAAAATACAAGGATTGCTCTCATTCCATAGTAAGAGAAACGTTCCCAAAACTCAGTGAAGAAAAGTGTGAACAAGCCCTTAGGATGGCCAAAGAAGCCTTTTTGAGGCACACTTTCAACAATTTTCTGCCTATTATTATCTGTCATGTATAATCCTCCTTTAGCTATTCTATAATATCTTTCATAGTTTCAAATTGTCAAAAAAAGTTTTATGTAGCCATGGTTATTATTGACTTTAATAATAAATAATTGAATTATCCTGTAAATTTATCTAGAATTTTATTTTTTCAGAATAATTATTGTTTTCATGCTTTTTAAAAACAAGCTTATTATTCCCATAAAAAAAGCCACCCAAACCGGCGGCATTTTTTCATATTCTATTAAACCTCAGCAAGTACTGTATTTTTATTACTAAATGGCTTATCATGAGCGTTACTGCTTGATAGCCTGTTTTTGCCCAAATCCTTTGATTGCAGCAGCAACTGGTCTGCATAAACATATGCTTTTTCGATTGAAAGCTGCTCATTTATTTTATAGAAAAACAGTCCAAATGACGCAGTATAGGATAGTGAAATGTTTTCTTCCTTAAATTCGGCTTCAAAAGTGCTGTCTTCAATTCCCTTGCGAATTTTTTCCGCCAATAAAACGCTCTCCTGGTAGTTGCGATTTCTGAGAAAAATCGTGAACTCTTCTCCGCCGCTGCGAAATAAGCAATCTTCTTTTGAAAGATAGCTTTTTAGCGTATTGGCAAAATGCCTGATCGCCTGGTCGCCAACAGCATGGTTGTAACTATCGTTTATTCTTTTGAACTTATCTATATCCGCCACTATAATGCCGATATATTCATCCTTCCTGTTCAGCTCAGTCATTTTTTTATCCATATAGGCCCGGTTGTATACACCTGTTAAAAAGTCTGTATAGGCCATCTGTTCAAATTTATCCCGTTCTATCTTATTTTGCAGCATTTGAGATTTTGAAAGAAATGAACGGCTTACAAGATAATTCAGGACAAATAAACTAATAAGCATTTCCCATTTGCCTTCTTGAAGGAATAGCAGCAAAAGACCATTGGTGAAGGCTATTTTCCCCATATCCAGGACACTTCTTGTTTTAATAAAATCTATTGCTTCCCTTTTGGTTTTAATATCTCCCATTAAAGAGAAAATGGTGATTAAGAAAGCATCTGAAAGCAGGGATGTGACGGTTATAAGGATAAGCATAATTATCCAAAAACCAAACGGTACTGGCTGCAAGAGGGGATAGAGAAAATTAAACAGATAAAAAGCAATCGAGTTACTGAGCACGAAGGAACCGATATTGTAAAAGGTATGGACAAATTCATCCGGATCAGCTGTTTTCGTACGCTTTTTATTGAAATAAACGGTAAATCGATAGATACCTTCAAAAATAAATAAACCTAAAGGCCCGGTAAATATCCCGATCGATAGGCTGTAATTGATGCCATAATCCATACTGGTGCTGCCGTTTTTACTGATAATGCGTAAATGATGGTACAAGCTTGAAAAGAACCAATAAATAAACAGCGCTTTTAAATATGCAGGACTCTCGACAATGATCCCCTTTGAGGAAAAAGCAATGGCCATAGCAATAAAAAATAGCGATAACATGAAGATTCTTGAGCCATGCATAGAGCTGTTCTCCCTTCCATTGTATGTATATCTCTATTTTAAAGGAATTTTTTTCTATAAAATAGTTTAATCTAAAATATTTTCATAATTTTATAACATTTAATTTCTTTTTACAGATATTCCGTAAGCCTCCCATCAGTAACTGAGCACAGCATCAGGACTGTACGTGATTTTCGGGGAAAGTTACAGCGCAAGCAGTCTCTGCCCCTTTAACAAGCTCTTGTCCATCTGCCACTTTGAACATTCATCTGACATCCACATAAGAGAATCCCAATATTGACAGCCATCTTGACTAAATGTAGTGGATTCGGCCATTGATGAAAATCTTGAATTTTATTTATCCTGATAAACAGGTTCCAATTCAATGGATCTTGAGTGAAGCTTAAATAACCGATTTATTTATGCATTTTTAAATTCTACTTTTCAAGGGATGTCTGGTTAATAGTCAACCAGACGTCCTTTTCCTTTCTTTAATTTAGTCCTTGAAAGCAAAGAAAAAAATATATGGACAAAGAGGAAGCTTTAATAGGATAAAAGCGCACTTTTATTTGCTGAAAACAAAAGTGTATGCAAGTATACAATAAAGTTTACAAATGTGTACAAAAACGTAAACAAGTATTCAATCTTGTATTCTTATTGATGTAGAGGCATGTGTACTCATATGTATACATGCATACATATGAGTATATAGGCTTGCCAAATGAATATCTTCTGGTGATATACCTAAGCCTTTAAAGGTGACGCGAGAATTGTCTCCCTGCCTTTTTTCGATATTATGTTCAGCGCATATACTATGCTGATTTATGACAGGAGGCTATATGGACAAAAGACATTGGTATTGATCCCTTGCTTTCATATCCTTTAAAACTAAATCATATTATTCTCCTACTATTAAATGAAGAGCATAATATATTGAAGGCAATGAGTAAAAAGAAGATAAAGAAGCGATCGAACGAGCAACGCAGCGTATGCTATGAGGAGTGACGAAACTGACGCCAGATCGCCGCTCATCATTTACTGGAAGTGTTTATTTAACCCCCCTTCCCCTCTTTTTATATTTAAAAAAATGCTTTTATAGGTAAAATTGTTTTTTGGCTTCATTAATGAGAAAGGGACGGTTTGACTGTGTCCAGTTTCAAATCTTACGCTTCCGACTGTGATTCAAATAACCCAGCTTAGCGAAATCATTTTATCCTGGTAGGGGAGACTTATGCCGGGGGTTCCGTTCGTAAATCAAGCAGCATATGTCCAATGGATAAAAAAACCTCATGTTCAGCGAAAAGGTATTAAGTACCTGGGTTTGATACAGAGGACAGTAATGTTGGGGTTTCGTCATTTTACGCCCTGCTCGGTTTTGCCGTTGGAAAGAGCGAACATAAATATGGAATAGACATTTGAAAATAGATGATAACTTTAGATTAGTGTATTCGGCTAAGCTGGAAGAGGAAAAATCAGCTTTAAAGTACTCAATCCAGGAATTTAATCATCCACTTAAAAAAATGGAAAATAAAATTTGCCCTAAAATAATAAGGGGGGGATTGGTTTTGTTAAATTTTCCATCCTTTGCACTCCGCTAATTGGAAAAATAGTTAATATTTATTAGCTTCATATAGGAAGTGAGTTAGGATAAAAAAGAACAAATTATGAATGTACACAAAAATGCAAACAAGTATACAAAATGACTGCAAATGTGCGCAATAATGTAAACATGTATACAAAAGAGTGTGCATACTGAAATATTAAGATGTGTGCAGTCGTGTATACATGTAGTCGAAAAGTGTAAACAAAGATGATCAAGTTTACACTTTGTTTACGTCTTTACGCTTTCATTACTTTTTATCTCCTCTCATTGTAAAATCTAGTAATCTCGATTACTCTTAAATAAACACCTCTATTTAAGAGAATGAAAGGATTGAAGTGAATTGAGTAATTCAAGAATTGCAGCAGTTGATGTAGGGAACGATTCTATTAAAGCGATATTTGGAAAAATGGATGCAGAATTAAACATCCCAAATGTAATTGCAAGAGATGTTGAAGATAGACCGGTTATTGGAATTGAAGAGCTGGACAGCAAGGATCCGCTTGAAGGTATACATATTAGAGTCCACTCCCCTGCCCTGAAAGAAAATAATGCGATTTATCGTGTTGGCCACTTGGCGACAAAGAGTGACAATGCCACTGAGCTTGATCCTGGAAGCAGCAAGTCTGAAGAAGATCAGACATTAGTAATGCTTTTTGCCACATTGGCATTGGATGCTGTTCAGAGGGATGGTTCAACAGGTTTTAAGAAATCAGGAAATGTCATTGATTCAAACTATACGCTTGGGACAGGCCTTCCCCTTCGTGAAGTAAAAGAAGGAAAGGATGCCGGTTATCGTTCAAAATTACTGGGATCAGTCCATCAGGTTGAGTTCCTTGTTACACCTAAATATCAAGGTTTAAAGGTCAACATCAAATTTGATGAAGTCAAAGTTTATCCTGAAGGTTTTGCAGCTTACATTAATCTTGTAATGGACAATAACTTAAACATTATTAATAAGGATTTAATTGATAAGCGCATTCTTATTCAGGATATTGGCGGGTTATCAACCGATATTGCTGTGATTAAAAACCGCAATGTCGATGATGACAAAGCTCAAGGATTTAACCTGGGGGTTTCAGAAGCGCTTGAATCAATCCGCGAAGAAATCAGATCGAAGCATGGCGTTGAGCTGGACAGCCGCAGAGATGTAGTTGAAATCATTACGAAAAAGAATGACCGCAACCACATCATGGTAAAAGGAAGCCGGACAAGCGTCCATGATATAACTGACCGCATCCTTCTTGACCTGGCTAAGAAGCAGTATCGCCTGCTCCGCAATGTGTGGCAAAAGAACTCGCAAACAGAAATCTGCTACTTTGTAGGCGGCGGTTCTATTGTTTTAAAAGATTATCTGAAGACTTTAAATAACAATCTTGACGGATATAATATTGATTTCTTCGAGGATGAAAAAGAAAGCATCTGGATGATGTCAAATGCTTATTATAAGCTAATCTCGGATTTTACAAGAAGAACGAATAAAGAAAAGGCAGACCAGGACAAAAAACCTGTTAAAGCCAACTAGGGTGATACTTCATGAAAAAAGCTTCCTCTTCTGAAATAAAGAGAGGGCAATCGATATCCTTTCGTGTCCCTTCTGATACACCTGATCATATCTTGAAGCATTTGCAAAAGCTGAAGGAAACCGAAAGACGGAATTTTTCAAGCAAAATTGCAGAGTATGTAATGCAGGGAGTCAGCAGTTCCCAAAACAAGGATCGGGAAACCATTACCATTCCCCTTCCTAAGGGATTAAGCAAGATTCAAAGGGATTGGCTAAAGCATGAGCATTCAGAAGCATTGCTGGGCAGCATTCTTTATCAGTTAATTACGGATCCTGTTCGTGCTACGTCTTTGCTTGCCTCTCTGAACAGCAGGTCTTCTGATCTGGATGAGGCATTGTATCTGCAAGAGGAACCTTTGCCTAAGCTTGAACAATATGATTCAGCGGCGGCTGCCTTAGAAGAAACCCATTCTGAACCCGTGGCGGATATTGAAGATGATTTGCTTGATTTTGATTGGGAAAAAGCAAGAAAAGAACAGCAAGAACAAGCAGAAGATGAACCTGAAGAGGAAAGCGAAGAAGATTTGGATACACTTCTTGGCGGCTTTCTTGCACATATGAATAAATAAAGGGAAAGGGGAGTTTCGGATTTTAACCGAAACTCCCCTTTTTTGTATTTAGATGGGATTTTTCCGGGTAAATTACAGGTACAGCCTATTTTGGCACAGAAAAGGAGGAACAGAGTTGGTTTATGATTGTCTAATTGTAGGCGGCGGAATTGCTGGCCTACAGGCTGCTATTCAGCTTGGCAGGTATAAGCATAGCGTTTTGGTTCTTGATTCCAATGATGGACGCTCTACCATATGCAGGAGCTACCATAATATTTTAGGTTATCCTGATGGTGTAAGCGGCCAGGAATTGCGGGAAATAGGGAAAAGGCATGCGGAAAGCCTTGGGGTGGAGTTTGCTTTCGAGAGAGTTGAGCAGGCTCAAAAGACAAGCGAAGGTTTTGAAGTTACATCCGATAACGGGAATAAATACAGCGGCATCCGGATATTGCTCGCAACAGGGGTCATGGATCGCATCCCTCCATTCCCTGAATTAATGCCGTGCCTGGGTATTTCAGTGTATGTATGCCCTGATTGTGACGGATATGAGGTGAAGGACAAACGCACAATAATACTCGGCTCAGGGAACGCGGGGGCTAGTATGGCTTTAACTTTGTCCTATTGGACGAATGATCTTGTTTATATTAACCATGAAAAAGCTGCGGTAAATCAAAAGCTCATGGAGAAAATGAAGGAAAAAAACATTGAATATATTGAAAGTGCCATTCAAAAGGTACTTGCAGAAGATGACAAATTTAATGGAGTATTGCTGGAAAGAGGAAAAGAAGTAACAGGCGATAGAGGGTTTATTGCTTTTGGAGGAAACGAGGTAAAATCCGGCCTAGCCAAACAGCTGGGAGTCGAACGCCTAGAAAATAAGCATATTGTAACAGATGCCCGATCAAAGATGACTAATGTAAAAAACGTTTGGGCAGCAGGCGACGTCGCAGCACACTCTGAGCAAGTCACAATCGCAATGGGAGAAGGCTCCCAGGCAGCCATTTGGATTCATAAATCGCTTTTGCAGGAAAAAAAGTAGATTTAAAAGGGTTTCACACTCATTATAAAAGGGTAATTAACTTGGTTTATTTTTTTGCCTTTTTCTCATATAATAGCCTATAAGCTATTGGGGGCTGTTCAAAAGTCGGGAAAATCTACTTGTACCCACTATTTGAACACTCATAGAGAAAGGTGTATGAATTGAAAAAAGAGGGATTGGATCTAGTTGTTCAGGAGTTGCTGGAGAGATCAGGGAGCCTTGTGAATATTAAGCTGGAAGGTCATTTTCCGGGAAATCGTTTAGCAGGCGGAAAGTACAGCATGGGATCGCATACAATTACACTATATATTGAAGAGATTAAAAACCAATGTTATCAGCTGTTTTCTTCAGGTGAACAGTTTTGGGATTATTTCGCTGTTGTTTTTGCACATGAACTTGGCCATGCGGAGGACAAAGAGCTCGAAGAATTAGCAGAACGGCTCGATTTTTGCGGGACTGAACAGGAGCGTTGTCAAATTGCCCTGAAAATAGAAGAAAATGCATGGGGTTTTGCTGAAAAAATCCTTCCGGAAATGGATAGGGCTTTTATGCAGAAGATTATTTACCACTCATTAAAGCCATATTGGGACCAGCTTCAATTGGAGCCAGCCTGAATTCCTGAAAGCCGCAGTAAAGAAAACTGCGGCTTTATTGTGTTTAAATAGCACCATTTCTCCAGAAATTAACCCAATTTTGTCACGAAAAGGGTATTGATAAAATCAATTGTAAGCGTTACACTTACTGTAGTAGTATGCAAATGCTGACAGCAAGCAGCTTTTTTTTATACCGCCCAATGCAAACGTTTGCGCACTGAATGAGAAATTATTTATAAATTGAGGGTGTTAATATGAAGAAGATTTGGTGGAAGGAAGCCGTTGGGTATCAAATTTATCCACGCAGTTTCCAGGATTCAAATGGAGATGGGATTGGCGATCTTCAGGGAATCATTCAAAGACTTGATTATATTAAAGGTTTAGGTATAGATGTCATTTGGATTTGCCCGATGTACAAATCTCCAAATGATGATAATGGCTACGATATTTCAGATTACCAGGATATTATGAAAGACTTCGGCACGATGGAGGATTTCAACCAGCTGCTTGACGAAGTCCATAAGCGTGATATGAAGCTGATTTTGGACCTTGTCTTAAACCATACAAGTGACGAACATCCTTGGTTCATAGAATCGCGCTCTTCCAAAGACAATCCAAAGAGGGATTGGTATATTTGGAGAGACGGCAAGAATGGCCAAGAGCCAAACAACTGGGAAAGTATTTTTGGCGGATCCGCATGGGCATATGATGAGAAAACGGATCAATATTTCCTGCATGTTTTCTCTACTAGACAGCCTGATTTGAACTGGGAGAAAAAAGAAGTCCGCGAATCGCTATATGATACGGTTAATTGGTGGCTTGATAAGGGAATCGATGGATTCCGAATCGATGCCATCAGCCATATAAAAAAGCGTCCGGGCTTCCCTGACATGCCGAATCCGAAAAAGAAAAAGTATGTTTCATCCTTCGATATGCATATGAACCAGGAAGGGATTCATGAATTCTTAAAGGAATTTAAAGACCGCACATATGCTAACTATGATGTTATGACAGTAGGCGAAGCGAACGGTGTTACTGTGGATGAAGCAGACCTTTGGGTTGGTGAAGATAAAGGCAAAATGGATATGATATTCCAATTCGAACACCTGGGCCTGTGGGATGCGGAAACCAATCCGGAGCTCGATATTGTAGAACTTAAAAAAGTTCTTACCCGCTGGCAAAAAGGGCTTGAGGGGGATGGCTGGAACGCTTTATTCATCGAGAACCACGATAAGCCGCGTGTTGTCTCGACATGGGGAAATGATAATGAATATTGGCACCAAAGTGCAACTTCAATGGGTGCGATGTATTTCCTTATGCAGGGAACACCGTTTATTTATCAGGGACAGGAAATCGGCATGACAAATGTTCAATTCCCTTTCATTGATGATTATGACGATGTGGCAGTCAAAAATCTGTACCGCATCAAAAAAGAAGAAGGCATCCCCCACCAGGCAATCATGGAGGTCATTTGGGCATCATCTCGTGACAACAGCCGTACCCCAATGCAGTGGTCCACAAAAGAGAACGCAGGGTTTACAACTGGTCAGCCGTGGATAAAAGTAAATCCGAATTATACGAATATTAATGTGGAAGTACAATCTCAGGACGAAGATTCCATCCTTTCTTTTTATAAGAAAATGATTCGCCTGAAAAAAGAAAATGAAGTTTTCACATACGGGCAATATGATTTATTGCTAGAAGAAGATAAGCAGATTTATGCCTATACCCGCACTTCTGAGGATGATCAGGTAGTAGTTATTACAAACCTTTCATCCAAGGCAGCAGACTTTGAATCAGAATTTAAGCTTTCATATGACCAGCTTTTATTGAATAACTACACTATTGAAAAGCATGAAGATGTTGATTCTTTCACACTTAAGCCCTATGAAGCGCGCGTATATCGTATAAAATAGTAATAAAAACAGGACTCTCATGTGAGTATCCTGTTTTTTTTGAGTGGATAAAGGAGTCTTTTGATGAACATCGTAAAAATAGGTAATGGAGGCGCAGGTATGGCTAAGGGTAAAACGAATGCGATGCGTATTCTGGATGCGCAGAAGGTAGATTATGAATTAATCACCTACGACAGTCAGGATGGAAAGATAGACGGGGTTTCGGTTGCGGAGAAGATTGGAAAAGATCCTAAGGCGGTCTATAAAACGCTAGTCGCTCAAGGCCACAGCAAGCAGGTATATGTGTTTATCATTCCGGTGGAAGATGAACTGGATCTAAAAAAGGCCGCAAAGGCTGCAGGAGAAAAAAGGGTGGAGATGATTCCGGTTAAGGATATCCAGAAGCTTACCGGCTACATTCGCGGAGGCTGTTCTCCAGTCGGAATGAAAAAGCAATATCCTTCTTACGTTGATATTAAGGCTTCCGACCTTGAGGAGATCGTTGTCAGCGGCGGAAAGATTGGCATGCAAATGGAGCTGAAAATAGGTGATTTACAGCAAATTATAGGGGCAAAGCTAGAGGATCTTGTGAAAAGTGAATAAATAATCCTTTAAAGGGGGCTAATCGTTGTGATTTAGCGCTCTTTTTTTATTGGCCGTGTTAAAGCTTAATGATGATTTTGGCATCTTGCTGATTGGAGCGTAAGGCACGAGACTCAAGCGGGAGGAGCGTGTCAAAGGGAGGCCCCACAGGCGCGATAGGCACGGAGGAGCGTCAGACCGCCGGACCGCCGGCGGAAAGCGAACCTGGACCGGAAAACAATAGGCAAGTTTACCAGAGCCTTTTTATTAAAAATCGAGTTTATCATGAACTTTGCCTCTTACATCGTTAACTTAATAAATATATCATCAATCTTTTTTATTTTTCGTCAACTATTCCTAAATATCATCAACTAATAAAACTATAGAAACCAACAGCTTTTTTTTCATAGGCATTCACCCATCTATCTTTCTTTGCATACTGTAAGGTGAAAATGCATTTCGAAAGGAAGTGTAAGAGTGGCTGGGAAGAAATTAAATTACTTTGCCGGCGGAAACACTGCCCGCGGATTCCACAGTTTGTTTGATTCTAACCTGCAAGGGCTTGACCGTCTCTTTATTTTAAAAGGCGGGCCTGGGACAGGAAAATCCTCTCTGATGAAAGCGATCGGAGCGGAACTATCTGAAAAAGGCTATGATCTTGAATATATTCACTGCTCTTCTGACAATCATTCAATCGACGGAGTTATCATTCCAGCATTAAAAGCAGGCATTGTAGATGGAACAGCTCCACATGTCATTGAACCTCAAGCACCTGGTGCAGTTGATGAATATATCAATCTGGGAGAAGCCTGGGATTCGAAGGCATTGGCTGGGAAAAAAGAAGAAATTACTTCATTGGCAAGCCAGATTAGCAGCTCATTCGCAGCCGCCTATGAAACATTTGCTGAAGCGTTGAAAATCCATGACGAATGGGAAAAAATTTATATCGAAAATATGAATTTCCAAAAGGCAGATGAACTGACGAAAAAGCTCATTCAGACCTTCTATGCAAATATGAAATTGAATAAAACTCCATCTGTTAAGCACCGATATTTAGGGGCCGCCACTCCAACAGGCGCGGTAGACTTCGTGCCAAATCTTACAGAAGATATTCGGAAAAGGTACTTTATTAAGGGGCGTCCGGGTTCAGGCAAGTCAACTATGCTGAAAAAGCTGGCTGCAGAGGCCGAAAACCGAGGATTTGATATTGAAATCTATCACTGCGGCTTTGACCCTCACAGCCTCGATATGATCATAGTGCGGGAGCTTGGTTTGGCTATTTTCGATAGCACCGCACCGCATGAATATTTTCCGAGCCGAGATGGTGATGAAATCATAGATATGTATGATATCACCATCAATTCAGGCACAGATGAAATTTATGCTGAACAGATTAAAGACATCAGCACCCGTTATAAAAATAAAATGAGTGAAGCGATATCTTATTTGGCAAGGGCAAAAAGTCTTCATGATGAATTAGAAGAGATATATGTAGATGCTATGGATTTTGAGGCAGTAGAAAGGATTAAAGAGAGTATTCGCTCAGAACTGCTGCTGATTTCCGAAAAGGTGTAGCACACGTAAATCACGATTTTGGGCAATAGGCATACATTACACCGAAGGAAATGGAAAGGAGCTTTAGAATAGATGGATTATATAAATTACCCTTTTTACCCATATATGCCTGATTATACTCTCGATGGCAGAACGTTTCCAGGAGGATCAAGCGGCGGATTTGGAATTCCAGGATTTCCGGGCGGAGGATCAGGCGGCGGATTCGGAATTCCAGGATTTCCGGGGGGAGGCCCAGGCGGGGGATTCGGACCGCCGGGACCACCGCCTGGCGGTGGGGGGCAGCAGCAAGATGGGGCTCCACCAGGGCCACCTCCAAGTTATACCCCGCAGATGCAGCAGGCAGGCACATTTGCGGTTGATCCGGGAGGCATAAGACGCTGTTTATATCGCTATACCTATATCTGGCTTGAAAATGGCAACAGCTTCTGGTTTTACCCGACATTTGTAGGCCGAACCTCTGTAGCAGGATGGCGTTGGAGAAGATTCCGCTGGACTTATTACGGGACGGATTTAAGAAGAATTAGCTCATTCCAATGCTTTTAATGAATAGGCTTTGATAAAGCTCATTGTTGATTTTGGCACCCTGTTGATTGTAGCGGAAGGTGCTAATCCCGCGAAAATGCATCCGCATTTTCTTCGTGCGGTGTTTATTCGAGGATGCTTATTCAATGTCCTGCGGGAGTGCGGATCAAAGGGAGACCCCGCAGGCGCAGAGCGCCTGGAGCGGAAATACAAAGGCAAGAGTTTAACAGAGCCAAAGAATAAGTCATGTTTAAATCAAAAAGGGTATCCAATGCCGGGACACCCTTTTTACAATTAAAAAATAATATGTGCAGCCAGAACAATTACCGGCAGCGTAATGATTGTTCTTTCTAAAAAGATAATAATCAAATCTTTAAGTGAAACCGGAATTTTAGATCCAAGAAGCAGTCCGCCCACTTCTGACATGTAGATTAGCTGTGTAACCGATACAGCAGCTACGACAAAGCGAGTTAATTCACTCTCTATACTAGCGCCAATAACAGATGGCAGGAACATATCCGCAAATCCGACAATCATGGTTTCAGAAGCTGCAGCTGCCTCCGGAACCTGCATGAGCTGCAGGAGCGGAATAAAAGGCATGCCTAGATACTTAAATACTGGTGTGTACTCAGCGATGATAAGTGCAAGTGTGCCAAGTGCCATGACAATCGGCGCCACACCCATCCACATATCAAGAATGTTTTTGGCACCTTGTTCAAAGAAATGCTTTACACTCTGATTGCCTTTTGCTTTTTCAACGGCCTGGGAGAATCCCCAGCTGACTGGAGTGTGTCCTTTTGGAATCGTTTCATCAAGTCCGCCTTCCTGGCCGTTATAATACGTATCAGGTTTTCTGGATAATGGCGGGATCCTTGGGCTAATAATCGCCGCAACGAATCCGGCTGCCGTAATGGTTAAATAAAAAGGCACGAATAAATGGCCTAAATTAACCTGTGAGATTACTACAAGGCTGAAGGTGATGGACACCACTGAGAAGGTTGTGCCAATGATAGCTGCTTCCCTTTTAGTGTAAAAGCCTTCCTCGTATTGTTTGCTTGTTAAAAGTACACCAATCGTTCCATCTCCGAGCCAGGAAGCGACACAGTCAATCGAAGATCTTCCTGGAAGCCTGAAGACAGGGCGCATGATTTTTGTTAATAATGATCCGAAAAATTCAAGAAGGCCGAAATTTAATAGCAACGGCAGAAAAAGTCCTGCAAACAAAAAGACCGAGAATAGAATTGGCAGCAGATCATTTAGCAGCAAGCCACCGGTATATTCAGACCAAACTTGCTCAGGCCCAATTTGGAACAGGGTCATTACAGCAAAAATGCTCCCCAGTATTCTTGCCGCAAACCATATAGCCGGAACATCAAACAAGTTTTTAAAGAACGTGCTTTTTTCAATGAAAGCCGGCTTTAAAAACTTTGCAATGATTGTACCAAGAAGGGTCAGAACGATGATAAAAGTCATAATTTCAGGGAGATAAGCAGCAAGCCAATCCTGGACCCAGCCTGAAAAAATGGCGATTGGGATCGTAATTTCCCCGTTATATTTTAGCGGAACCATAAAAAAGCTGATTCCGATAAGTGATGGAATAACAAATCTTAATATTTCTGAAGATGTGTACTTCTTTCTGGATGCATTAATCAATACAATTCACCTTTTCAACTTAATATTTATAAACCAAAAGTAATTTTAATTCATAACCTCTAAAAAGCCAACTCCTTTCTCTTAAATTCCACCGTTTCCCTCCTTTTTAAACACAAAATAGATTATTTTAACAAGCATATTTTCATCTCCCATATTATGTTAAAATATAAAATAATCAAAATAATCAAAAATCAGGTGGGTGAATGTTTAGGTTTCGTTTATATTGGACATTCACGAAGAAGGCTTTTCTTCGTTCGGCCGTTTACCGGTTCGATGTCTGGTCGAGGCTTGGCTCCAATCTTATTTTTCTGCTTATGTGGGGGTCCATTTGGACTGCTTTATATGCAGGAAGAGAAGAAGCGGGCGGTGTCAGCTTTGAGGCGATGCTGACATATATTGTGGTCAGTCAATTTTTAACGGGAGTAAATGGCGCTTTATTTGCCGTTTCAAGGAATCTATTACATACCAAACGCCATTTTTATAGGTGAAATTTCCGGAAGCACCATTCTGCTGTCCTTAGGGATTCAATTATTTTGGGTGGGAGTTTGTTACTTGCTATTAAGGCTGGTCTGGAACAGGGCATCACATAAAGTTGTTGTTCAGGGAGGATAGAGAGTGAGTGTTCTAAAATATTTCGAATTATACTTTAAACTCATCTCCGCTGGCATAAGGGCACAGATGCAGTACCGTTTTGCCTTTGTTATGAGGATTGTCGGGCTGATTACCTCATATACAGGAACTGCGGTAACGATGTGGATCATGCTCTACCAGTTTCAGAAATTGGGTTCATGGACTTTTTATGAAATGCTGTTTTTATTTGCAGTTGCCATTTTATCTTGGGGATTCTGCATTATTTTATTTTTCCACTTTAGAGGCCTGGACACATACATCCTGAATGGCAAGTTTGACCGCTTTCTTGTCAGGCCAATCAATCCGTTTTTTCATTTCATGGCGATGAAATTTGATGTTGCCTCCTTTGGCCAATTTATTTTCAGTATTGGTATTTTTATTTGGGTTGGCTTTGAGCTGCAGCTGGATTGGACACTTGGCAAAAGTTTATTTCTTTTGTTTTCAGTTATAGGAGGCGTCCTCATACAGGGCGGGCTGCTGGTGATGATTTCAGCCCTTGCATTTTGGACGACCAAATCAGAGCAGTTTTACTGGGTGGCTATGTATCCGGCCAGAAATTTAACCAATTATCCTTTGGTTATTTATCCGAAGGCCGTACAATGGTTCACTGCCTTTGTGGTTCCCTTCGGATTTGTTAACTATTTTCCTGCTGCCGTTTTACTGGAAAAAGAAACGCCATTTTTCCCTGACAATATAGGTTATTTTTCGCCGCTTGTCGGAATCATCTTTTTTGCCGCAGCCTATTATATTTGGATGCTGGGATTGAAGCGGTATAAGAGTACAGGTTCGTAACATAGATTAGGAGGGCTATAATGCCGATTATAGAGGTTGAACATCTGATGAAGGACTTCATGGTTGCCAAGAGGGAAACAGGCCTTCTGGGAGCTATGAAGAGCCTTGTGAAACGCGAGCATATTAAGAAGGAAGCAGTGAAGGATGTCAGCTTTTCCATTGAAGAAGGCGAAATGGTAGGCTATATAGGGCCGAATGGGGCTGGCAAATCAACCACGATCAAAATGCTGACGGGTATTCTCGTTCCAAGCTCAGGAAGTGTTAAGGTAAACGGCATTGTCCCTTATGAAAACAGACAGGAAAATGCCAAGAATATCGGAGTTGTTTTTGGCCAGAGGACACAGCTTTGGTGGGATTTGCCTACAATTGAATCGTTTGAGCTGCTCAAGGAAATCTATCAGGTTTCGAATAAACGCTACAAAGAAAATATGGATACATTTACTGAAATATTGGGGCTGGATGAATTTCTGAATACACCTGTCCGCCAGCTTTCGCTTGGGCAAAGAATGAGGGCTGATATTGCTGCCTCTCTTTTGCATGATCCGCCGATTCTTTTCCTTGATGAGCCGACCATCGGACTGGATGTTGTAGCCAAAGAGAAAATGAGGACGTTTATTAAAGAGATTAATAATGAGCGTAAAATCACGGTTATTTTAACAACTCATGACATGGAAGACATTGAAAAACTGTGTGAACGCATGATCCTCATCGACCATGGGCAAAAGGTATATGATGGCGAAATGGCAGTCGTGAAAGAAAAGTTCGGAAAAAACAGGACACTCATTGTAGATTTGGAGGAATCTTCCCACCGCTTGAAGCTTACAGGCGGCGAGGTTTTCAAGGAGGAAGCCAGCCGATTCTGGATTCGGTTTAACCGGGATGCGGTTTCTGCATCCGAATTAATTGCCCAGATTACGAAGACTCATAATATCAAGGATCTGACAGTGGAGGAGCCTGAAATTGAATCCATTATTAGCCGCATCTATCAGGAAGGCTATCAGGAACTGCCCGAAACCGTGAAAGTGTAAACGCAAACCTCTATGAAAAATGGGCACATGAAAGGTGTCGCTATTTTCTGAAAAATTGTATAATACATAGAGGTGATCAAATTGATTCTTTATCTTCTTGGCTTTTGTGCTGTGCTGTTGGGAGTTGGTATGTGTGTTGACTGGTGGCATAAAAGACATGGAATTGACGATTTTGACCCTGAGGAAAATGCGAAGCGTGTTTCGGAATCTGAGAGGGCTTATATGGAGTCGCATATGCATAACATGAAAAATGATCATCATAATGGAATGCTTTAATTTGGGCATGATGGCCGCCTGGCTGTCATGCTTTTTTGTATCTTAAGCAGGTTTATTTAGGCTGCCGTGAATAAATTTCAACAACGAAATTTATGATATAGCAACCAAACTTGACCAAATATCAACGAAAATATGATATATCAACGAACCGCAAAAAAAAGAGGATAGCCGGTGCGCCATCCTCTTGCATTTTTAGAAAAACAGCAATCCCAGTGAAATGACGGTACCGCTCACAAGCAGAGTCAGTACGCAGTATCCCATGATATCTTTTGCTTTTAAGCCGGCAATCGCAAGAGCAGGCAGAGCCCAGAAAGGCTGGATTAAGTTCGTCCAGGCGTCTCCCCATGCAACAGCCATTGCAGTTTTAGGGATAGATACGTCCATGGCCTTTGCCGCTTCCAGCATAACTGGGGCTTGAACGGCCCACTGTCCTCCACCAGAAGGAACGAAAAAGTTTACTAATCCGGCACTTAGGAACGCAAAGAAATGGAACGTGAATTCATTGGAAATTGAAACAAAGCCCTCTGACATAACTGCTGCTAATCCAGAAGTTGTCATCATGCCCATGATCCCAGCGTAAAACGGGAACTGGACAATGATGCCGCTTGCTCCTTTAACAGCATTAACAACCGCTTCCAGGAACTGCTTAGGTGTTCCGTGGAAAAGGATGCCAAGAAACAGGAACAGGAAATTAACAATATCAAGATTGAGCTTAAATCCATTTGCAGCAAAATAGGAAAACAGGAAAACGAGTCCAAAGAGTCCGATCAGCAAGGAGATAATGCGGCTGTTTTCTAATCGTTCTGCTGGTGTCAAAGCCCCTTTTTCGAGAGTGGCAGCCTGAACATCATCCTGAAGAAGTACAGGATCCACAACGATTGTCTCCTCTTTTGAAGGCATCATAAAGCGATTAACAAAAGGCAAAATCAAGAAGAGCGCCAAAACAATTAAAAGGTTGAATCCGGCAAAAATGGTTTGGTCAGTTGCAATCACACCAATCATTTCTTCAGAAAAGTGGCCCGGTGTAGCAATTGTCAATGGAATGGAACCAGAAATTCCTCCATGCCAAACAATAAATCCTGAGTAAGCGCTTGCAATTAAAAGCCGGTAATCCACATTCTTAACTTTTTTAGCAAGTTCCTTGGCGAATAAAGCACCGATGACAAGACCGAAGCCCCAGTTAATTAGGCTGGCAATCATGGAAACAACCGTAACAATGATAATAGCCTGGCCAGGTGACTTTGCAGTTGAGGCAAGAGCGCCTAATCCCTTTTTAAAAATTTGGCTGCTGGCCAATACATGCCCTGTTACCAGGACAAGCACCATTTGCATGGAGAAGACTAAAAGTCCCCAAAAACCATTGCCCCAATGCTGGACCATCTGATAAGGCCCGTTGTCAGTGAAAATCAGCCCTAATCCAAAAACGGCGAAAGTTAAGATAATAACAAATAAAAATGGATCTGGCAGATACCGCTGCATAATGCGGTTAAAGAATGATACCAGTACTTTCATGATGTAACCCCCTTTAAAAAATTGATCCCAAACTTATTATATTTTCTGTAAAATTCCCTATATTCCTTCTTTTCTGAAATAACATTTGTATTAAAAGCGTTTCCATTACAATTGGGAGAGCCACATTAAAAGGTATGGACGGTAACATAAAGGTAGCAACACTTGCTGATCGGCGGATTTAAAAAAATACGTCTTCATTCATTGGAATTGGATGAATAGGGTTTAACTCTTTAGAATTTAATAAGAAGAGGAAAAGATGTCCAAAAACGGAGAAAGAGACAATTCCTTAAAGTACCTTACCGTTAACATGATGACATAAACCTATTTCGGTTTAAAAAGGAGTGCTTATATGGATATCACTTTGTTAATAAAGCTTTTTGAGGAAAATCGATGCGAAGAGAAAGCAATTCCCATGCAAAATTACATGAAAAACAAGTTTCCTTACCTAGGAATTAAAACGCCTGAAAGAAGAATTTTATTAAAAAAATTCTTTAATGAAACCGGGCTGTTAAAACAAGAGTTCAAGCCGGATTTCGTTGAAGCATTGTGGGAGATGGAAGAAAGAGAATATCAAAATGCAGCTCTTGACTATATTGGGAAATTCACTAAGAAATTAGAGAAGCGTCATTTTGGTTTAATTGAAAAGCTGATTGTATCAAAGTCCTGGTGGGATACAGTCGACATGCTTGCTTCGCATGCGGTTGGGGCAATTGCGGAAAAGCATCCTGAAGTGATAAAGGAAAGAATTGACGGATGGGCTTCCGGCAATAATATGTGGCTTCGCCGGACCGCGATTTTATTTCAGTTAAAGTATAAAGACCATACAGATGAAGAGTTATTATACCGCTATATTCTCCAAAATAATGAAAGCAGGGAGTTCTTCATCCAAAAAGCGATTGGATGGGCTCTCAGGGAGTATTCCAAAACAAACCATGCTTCAGTAAAATTGTTTATCGATTCCAATCTCCTGGCTAAATTAAGTGTCAGGGAAGGTAGCAAATATTTAAATGAAAATGAAGAACATGTTAGAATGGCAAAATAAGTTTTTCTGTAAAAAATACTACTACAGCCAGAAGGTGAGATAACATGATCAAATGCATTGCCAGTGATATGGATGGAACTCTTTTAACAGCAACACAGAAAATAACGGATGAGAATATTGAAGCAATCAAAGCAGCACAAAAAAAAGGAGTAGAGGTTGTAATCGCAACCGGGCGCTCGTATTTCGAAGCAAGCTTTGTTTTGGAGGAAGCTGGGATCTCCTGCCCGATTATTTGCGCAAATGGTGCAGAGGTAAGGGCTGCGGATGGAAAAGTGGTTTCTTCTAATCCGCTCGATAAGGACTTGGCTAAAAAAGCTGCTTATATCCTTATACAGAACAATGTTTACTTCGAGGTGTATACAAACCAAGGTACATATACAGTCGATGAAGATAGAGGCGTTTCAATCATTGTGGATATCTTTTTAAGCGGAAACCCTGAAGCGGACATTGACGAGGTCACAAAAGCCGCAGAGGAACGGTTTAAAAAGGGGCTGGTGCATAAAGTGAACAGCTATGATGAACTGTTCAACCATGAAGAGCATCAAATTTATAAGCTGCTGGCCTTCTCGTTTGAACCAGATTTTCTCGCTTCCGCAAAGGAGGACTTGCTTCAGCTGGAAGGCATGGCAGTGAGTTCATCAGGGGATGAAAACCTTGAGCTGACAAGTGTGAATGCACAAAAGGGGATTGCTCTTGAAGCTTTTGTAAAAGAAAAAGGAATTTCACTTCTAGAAACGATGGCGATTGGCGACAATTATAATGATTTGTCCATGTTTAAACGGGCTGGAAGATCAGTCGCAATGGGAAATGCCGATGAAATCATTAAAGCGCAATGTGATGCAGTTACATCAACAAACGAAGACAGCGGAGTAGCCAAAGCGATTTGGGAAGTACTAGAGTGAAATTTCAAGGAGGTTGAGAGCTGGATGAAAAGGGTGTTAGGTGTATGGCTTTTGGCTTTTGTATTTCTTTCCGGATGCACAAATGCAGGGGAGAATGAGGTTAAGGAAAAGGTTGAAGAGCAGGAAGCCAGCCTTCCTGCAAATGAAGAACCGGAAATTCTCGCTGATGAGCTGGAAATTCCCTGGTCCATTGCAAAAACAGGAGAAACCTTTTATATGTCGGAAAGACAGGGAAGCATTGTAAAAGTGGACGAAAGCAAAAAAGAACGCCAAAAGGTACAATTGGAAAAAAAGCTGTCTACAGCAGCGGAAGCAGGTTTTCTGGGCTTTGTGCTGGCCCCTGACTTTTCCAAATCGAATGAAGCCTTTGCCTATTACACCTACGAAAACAGCACCGGACAGTTTAACCGCATTGTCATCCTCCGGCTTCAGGGTGGAATATGGAAAGAGGAAAAGATCTTGCTGGATAAAATTCCGAGCGGCCAGTTCCACCATGGCGGCCGCCTTGAAATCGGCCCTGACGGCAAGCTTTATGCAACAACAGGCGATGCTGCTGCTAACCCCGAAATTGCGCAGGATGTGAATTCTTTGGGAGGCAAAATCTTAAGAATGAATCTGGACGGCACCATACCGGAGGATAATCCTTTTCCCGATTCATATATCTATAGCTATGGCCACCGCAATCCTCAAGGGCTTGCTTGGGCAGCTGACGGGACTTTGTATGAAAGTGAGCACGGCCCCTCAGCCAATGATGAAATCAATAAAATAATAGCCGGAAACAATTACGGCTGGCCTGTCATAAAAGGGACTGAAAAGAAAGAAGGCATGGAATCGCCCATCTTTACTTCAGGAGATGATGAAACCTGGGCTCCTTCCGGGATGGCCTACCATGATGGCAAGCTCTATACCGCTGCATTAAGAGGCAGTGCAGTTCTGGAGTTTGACCTGGAAGCTAAAAAAGTTGGAAAGCTTGTTTCGAATTTAGGGCGGATCAGGGATGTCTTTATTGAAGGAAATGATCTTTATTTTATTAGCAACAACACAGATGGCCGCGGAAATCCGCTTGAAAAGGATGACAAGCTTTATAGAATTTCTTTAACTGATATATAAAAAGCCTGGCAGCTGCCAGGCTTTTGTTTCTATTCTTTTACAGAAAGTCCATGCATGATGAATTGAATGGTTAATTCAATCTCTTCTTCATCGTTCCACTCCGCTTCAGGCAAAATTAAATACCTGGTGATCAAAAAACCGAATATGGATGTAAAGGTCATACGAACGGCGCTATATGCGGGGATATCGATAATTTGGCCCTTTTTCTGGTAGAACTCCACCAGGTTAACAAAGCGTTCGAACACCTTGCCGGCAATATGTTCTTTATATTGTTCCTTAAGCTCGGGATGGAACGGAATTTCCTGGATCAGGATTTTCAAAAGGGGCATATTGTTTTTTAAGAAAGCAATTCGATTTTCCATTATGGCCCTTAAAAAGTCTTCATAACGTTCATATTTATGATCGATTACTTTATATAAATCCTTTATGACAAATGGGGCGATTAATTTTGCCATCATGGGTGAAACAATGCCCATCAGCAAATCCTTTTTTGTTTTATAGTGACGAAAAATCGTTCCTTCTGCCACTCCTGCTTTCTTGGCAATTTCACTAGTTGAAGTAGCTGCATAGCCTTTCTCGGAAAACGATTCAATCGCTGCTATAATAATTTTCTTCTGCTTATCCGTGAGTCCCTCTTCTTCCTGGAATAACTCTTCAATAACCGAATCCTGCTCTGACATAGTAAACTCCTTTATCCGTACTAATCTATAGATTTATTATAAAGGATTAAAAATATAAAAAGAAATTTACAGGCTTTATATTTTTCGGTACCTTCTTAAAGCAGCAATATTTAGAATCATAAATAGCAGAGAGAAGCCCAGCAATACCAGTAAATCTTTATAAATCATCTCCCAGCCAAAGCCCCTTACCATTACATTCCTTAATGCTTCGGCAGCATAATATAAAGGGGTTAAAGGTCCAACCCAGCTGAGCCATTTCGAAATCGTTTCGAGGTTAAATAAACCGGAAAAAAAGACCTGGGGCACAACAACCAGCGGAATAAATTGAATCATTTGCAGCTCGTTATTGGCAAAGGAGGATAGGAGTATCCCCAGGGTTAGTGCTGATAAGGAAAGAAGCAAAGTAATGAGCAGGACATAGCCAAAAGCTCCCTCCATCAGCATTCCAAGAACGTATATGGCGTACCAGGCAATAATCGTAGCCTGGATCATGGTGAAAACGCCAAAACCGATGGTATATCCTGCAACGATTTCCCATTTTCTTAACGGGCTTGTTAAAAGCCGTTCAAGTGTCCCAGTGGTTCTTTCGCGCAAAAAGGAAACACCGGCAATAAGGAAAACGAAGAAAAAGACGAAAAATCCAAGAAGGACTGGGCCGAAATAATCAAACTGCCCCATGTCGCTTGAGCCGAACAGGTAATCAATGTTCATCTCCTGATGATTGCCGTTTTGCTGCAAGGGTTTTAGCGCATTTTGTACCCAACGCAGCACAGACCCGTTTACACTGGGATCGCTCCCTTCAAGAACCAGTGATGGAGCCATCTTATCAAATAACAAATACCCATCCAGCTCCTGATTCGATAAATCACTTTCAGCCCGATTAGCAGATTCGTAATGTTTAACAGCAGCATCTTCCAAGTTTAATTGAGTCTCAATTGCTTCAGGTATATCGACGAGTCCAATATTAGGCCTATATTCATCTCCATTAAATACAAAATGAAGCATGGTCAGGACAAGCATAGGGGCGAAAATCAAAAGAGCCATGGTACGTTTATCTCTTACAATCTGGCGGAGTATTCTAATAACCAGCGCTGTAATTCTCATTTTAAGCACCTCCATATGCCAGGAAGGCATCTTCAATATTGGCCGCTCTTGTTTGCTGCTTTAATTCCTCGGGAGATCCCACTGCAATAAGCCTTCCATCCCTGATCATCCCCAGCCTGTCGCACTTTTCTGCTTCATCCATCACATGAGTAGTAACGATAATAGTTGTTCCGTTCTCTTTGAGGCCTTTAAATGCGGCCCAAATGCCTTTTCTCAGGACAGGGTCAATGCCAACAGTAGGTTCGTCAAGAATAAGCAATCCCGGCTTATGCAGAAGAGATATAGCAAGGGAAAGGCGTCGCTTCATTCCCCCGGAATAGTTAAAAACCAGCTTATCGATGTGTTCGGTTAAAGAAACAATTTCCATAACATCCTTCATCCGCTGCTGTTTTTCCTTTCCTTTTAGTCCATAAAGAGAAGCAAAAAAATCAAGATTTTCTTTTGCTGTTAATTCCCCGTAAAGGGCATCGGACTGGGCCATATAGCCAATCCTATTCATCAAATCTAAACGGGGCATCTTTTCATTGAAAATATAGTTTTCCCCTTGTGCGGGAGTCTCCAATCCGGCCAGCTGCTTCACAAGTGTCGTCTTTCCTGCTCCAGAGGGACCGAGGAAGCCGAATATTTCCCCCGGAAAGATTTCTAAGTTTATGCCTTTAAGTACCTGCTGTTTTCCATAGTTTTTTGATACATTTTGAATGGAAACGATCGGGTTTTGATTATGCATATCTTCACCTCTTTTATTTAAGTGAGTAATCACTCACTTAAATCATATAATAAATGGCTGTTTTCGTAAAGTGAGTAATCACTCATTATTTGATAATTGTTTCGACAAAAAACCTCCCATCTAAAGATGGAAGGTCTATAAGTTGTTTAAAGGGGAGAGCTGTAAACTTCTTTAAAAAAATTCAATCTTAAGTGAATTAACCTGTGAGACGAGCAGCTCTTCATACTGCTTTTGGGCAAGATAATAGATTTCTTGCTCATTGACACCAGGATTTTCTTTTTTTACTTTTTCAATTAAGTCCTGCTGAATTTTTTGGGAGAGAACAATTAACTCGTATTGTTTCTCCTGTTTCTCCCAAAACCTTTGATCGCCGTACTCCTGTAACATTTTTTTTGCTATATCGAATTGATTGTATTGCTCCTTTACTTTCTCAAGTTCGCTGGATACTTCTTCTTTTGTTGCTTTATGGCCTTTTTCTATAGAGAGATATGCCATGGAACGCAGCCTAATAATTTGTGTTAATAACTGATTGCGGTCCTCATTCATTTTCTCCTGGGCATCCCAATAGCCCATTGCTTCATCCAGTGCATTGCCTTTATAGGTTTGTTCATCCTGAGATCTGCTTATCGCGATATGCAGTTTATTAATAAAAAGGTAAAATTCCATGTCTTTTTCAGTTATCCAATCACCGTTAATAAGTGCAACGCCCTCTGGCTCTTTCACTTCATATTCGAGGACTTCCTCTGTTACTTTGCTGCCCTTTTCGGCAGTAATGAAGATTTCCCAATCACCTGCCATTGGCAATTCAATATTTCCGGAATAAATTCCATCCTTTTCTTCCTGAAGGGTTGTCTGGTATTGCCCGTGATCCATATTTTTCATGGAAAAACCGGCTGTTACCTTTAAATCAGTTAAAGGTTTATTATTCTCTGAAATTGCTACCTTGAATAAAGTGGCTTTATCTTTTTGCATAAAGAAAGGTTCACTTACTTCAATATCAATGTTCGGGCTGGAACTGCACCCGGATAATATCAGAATAAGCAGCAAAAGACTTCTAATAAAAAACTGATTCATAACGCATTATCTCCCAACCTTTGAGTTTCCAGAAATTCATCAACAGTAAATTTTTCAATTTTACAATCTTCTAAGTAGGCAACGTGTGTGCATAGTTGTCTGATCTCATCCAGATGATGGGAAGATAAAAGAATGGTCTTTCCCTTAAGAGAATTTAAAATTTGAAGAATTTCTTTTCTCCCCATTGGATCAATGCCGCTTGTTGGTTCATCAAGTATTAAAATGCCTGAATCCTGATAAAGTGTTATTGCCAATCCCAACCGCTGAAGCATTCCTTTTGAATAATTCTTAATGGCAAGGTGGCGGTCTTCCCAAAGAGAGACAGACTCCAATATTTCTCTGATACGCACCATATCCACTGTCTTTGAGGAAGCCAGGGCAAAAAAGGTCATATTTTCAAGCCCTGATAGGGGCGGATAAAGCATGAATTTTTCAGGCAAGAAAGCAATATCTGAATTTCTCTTGGAAAACTTTAATCCATTAATTTTTACGGTCCCTTTTTTAACAGGAATAATCCCGAGCAGGCTGTTAATAAGAGTTGACTTTCCCGCTCCGTTTCGACCGACCAGAGCACAGATTTCATTTGTTTCAATAGTAAGATTCACATGATCTAAAACAATTTTTTTTCCGTAAAATTGAGTTAATTCCTTTATTTCAATCAATCTGAGTCCTCCTTACGGTGAAAAGTCACGGCTAATAAAAATGAGAAGAGGAGAAGCAAAACTGCATTTCCGCTTAAAAAAAACCCAGGTTTCACCCACATAAATGATTTAAGCAATTTGGACATATGTCCGAATGAGTAAACCTCCAGACCTGTCTCAAGAAAAATTCGGGAAGCATGTAAAGGATTGAAAAAATAGGCGATTGAAAAAAGTTTTACATTTTCATATGTGATATAAGGCAATAGGGTAAGCATAAGAAAATCGTGTAAGAAGAAAAAGTAAAACCATGTTAAAATTGCATACCCTACAATCTGCATACGCGACCGCGAGAGACTTCCGATTAAAATTCCAAACTGGTTAAAAACGAGCATCAAGGTTAAAAGGGAGATTAAAAATACTGCATAATGCTTGCCATCCAGTTGAAAATAAAATTTTATAGGAAGAATATAAATCAGAAACCATATGAAAAGGGGGCCAGCCAAAACGACCTGAATTGCAAGGGACTTTTTAAGCAAAAAGCTGGAATAACATTCGTTTCTTGTTAAAAGCATCACTAAGGTTTTCTGTTCTTTTTCCTGGAAGATCGAGAAGGCTCCAAGAAATAAACACAGAATAGGGATGAAATAGATCATTGAATCAAATAAGTTTAACAGTAAAATATAAAATCCTTGATCAAAAGAAAGAATAGTGGACTTGTATAAAATAATGGCCGAGACCAGTATCACGATGCCGAAGGATAACCATAGTCCTTTTCCTCTTATGTTTTCCTTCCATTCTTTCCAAATGTAATGCATAGCCATTGTCTCCCTTTTAATAAGATCGTTAAGGAGGCAGCTGCCCCAATTAGCAACCAAACCAATGGGATGCTGTCTCCGCCTCGTCGAACTAGCGGATAAGTGTCTTCAAACATGGTTTTATTCTTCTTAAGAAGAGCATAAGTCTTTTCATAAACGGCTATAGCCGGGCTTTTCAAAAATAAATAGGTTAACTCATGATCTTCTATGAGCTGGTGGAATGATGACTGGTAACGAATTGGCTTATCACCTATGCCATTTCCGTTCAAATCGAGGCTGGGTAAAGTCCTGCCCCAATCATTTCCCACGCCGTTCTCACTCCAGCTGTTTTGTCCCTGTCCACCTAAACTGACTGCAGGAATCGTATTTTCGTGAATTTGGTTAGCTGAAAATACCTGATCATTTGAGCTGGCCCAAAGTTCAATACCGATTTGGTTTTTAATAATCCGGTTTTTTCGGATAGAGCTTGAAGTTGATTGATCAATATAAAGGCCCCGCTGATTTAAAAAGAAAGTATTATTCTCTATTTCAATTTTGTTGGCAGACAAGAGCAAAATTCCAAAGGAACGGTGCCCATAATTAAAAATAAATTGATTGTTTGAAAGAGATAGTCCATTGGAGTGCATGACAGCTGCTCCGCCTGTGTTAAAGAAGAAGATATTGTTTTTAAAGCGGTTATGGTCAGAATACATATAATGTAAACCATATCTGGTATGGCTTATCTCATTATCTGAAATGGTATTGTCATTGGCATAATCAAAAAACATGCCGTCTCTTGTACCGGTTATCTTATTATTTTTCAATAAGTTGCTGTTGGCATAATAAACATGAAGACCGTTTCCCTGGTTGGCAATTTCTCCTTTACCCAGACCGGTAATCTCCGAGTTTTGAACAACGTTTCCGTGTGCCTGGCTTAAATAGATTCCATGGAAGGACCTGCTGATTTTAATGTGATCCAGGAGGTTGCCGTCGGAATAGATCTTTACTGCCGCATATTCCTCGGAGGAATTCCGGTCCATGCTGCTGTTCATAACTGTGAGGTTTCTAATAACTACTCCTGGAGCGCGAATAGATACGACATTACTCGTACCGTCACCCTTAATGACTGTTTTATTGCTCCCTATAATCTCTATTTTTTTATTAATAGTGATATTTCCCTCATACGTTTGGTCTTCCAGTTTTATAATTGCTCCATCTTCAGCTGAATCAATAAGATCTTGCAGGCTCCCAGAAGCGGATCCATATTTAGGAAAACTGAGGGAGGTAAAGAAGATTAAGAAAACAAGGAGACAGAGTTTTTTCATCTTCTCCGTTCCTTCCACAACGGAATTATCAGAAGAATAAAGGCTGCTGCTGCCATATAAAATCCGCTTCCCAAGTAGCTATGGGTAATAAAATTAGCTAAGGTGTTCTCACCAATGATCGGCGGAATGAAGGGCTCGACTGTAATGGGAGCAGTAGGGCTCAAGTTTGTTCCAAAATCCTTTAACCACCTGTGCAGATCCCATACACCGAGAATTCCCCCTATTATAAAAAAGCAAATGAGCAAAAAGAGTATTGCTTTCCTTTTGAGGAGACCTGCTATGAGTGTGAGAATGGCTAACCCTCCAATTAGAAAGGGCAGGTATCTTAATTCAGGGAAATTAGTTTCACTGAAATTTTTCATTCCAATATAATGATTCAAGCCATTGACTATATCAATTTCTCCCTCAAGCTTATTCGGATAGACAATGATATTTAAGCCCTCCGGATACTGGGGAGCAAAAAATTCCATGCCCCACCAGGGGAAAAATAAAGAAGCTGCAATCAATGCGGAGGCTATGAATAGCAGGATGGAAGAAGTGGTGGAGAAATATTTACGATCCACAGGTATCTCGCCTTTCTTAAAAGGGGAAGGGCATCAACGGAAATTGACACCCTTTCACCTTTTATTTTTTTGGTTTCACAAGAAAGTAGCCTGTCATTTCCTGGTGTAATGCTGAACAGAAATTCGTACAATAGATCGGGAAAGTGCCTGCTTTATCAGCCGTAAATTCAATTGTGTTGGTCTGTCCCGGCTGAACCTCAATGTTTAAGTCATAGCCGTTAATGGCAAACCCATGGGTAATATCCTGATCGAAGTCGATGTTTGTTAAGTGAATAACAACTTTGTCGCCTTCATTTACCTCAATTTGATCAGGCCGCTCGGCTTTTGCATCAAAGATGAATTTGGAGCGCATGGCTATGCCGTAAACGTGAACTTCATTTCCTTTTCGGACAATTCTCGTTTGATCCTGGCTATATACAGCATCTGGATTGTTTTCATCTTTTGGATAAACAGAAATCGTTTTAATCTTATCTGCCTTAATCATTTGAGCATAGTGAGGCTCAGGGTTAACAGGTGATGATTGGATTACTTCCATTTTCTTGCCGGCTAGATCAATCAGCTGCATAGATTCCGGATGGGAAGGGCCGACAGACAAGTAACTGTCTTTGGCGATTTTGTTTAAAGCAATAAGATATTTTCCATCAGGATCGACAGTATCACCTTCAGCTGCCACAGAGTGCCCAGGAGAATATTGTACAGGTACTCGATCCAATGTTTCGCCGGTATTAGGATCCCATTTTACAATTTCAGAGGAAATGAACATTGTTGTATAGGCCATTCCTTTTTCGTCAAATTGTGTATGAAGAGGCCCAAGAGCATTTTCAGGATTTACCTCTTTCTCCATTACAGACTCATATTTTAAGACTGGAATTCCATTACGCTCCCCCGCAAAATCTTCTTTTTTTATTGCTTCGAACGCTTTCTCAAAAGAAAATACAGTCATAGCAGGTGCCAGTTTTCCGGATGCAATAAATCGTTTACCATCCGGTGTTACATCTACACCATGTGGCGATTTTGCGACAGGAACGAGGTAAATGCCGCCTTTATGTTTTTCTGGGAAAATCATTTTTTGTCCTGTCACTTCATCATATTGTCCATCCTTGATCATTTTCTCTAGCCCTTTCCAGTTGAATAATACGATGTAATCCCTGTCAGCTTGTGAAGCATTGATTTCAAGATTAGTAGTGGCTTCTTCGGTGTTGTATGTCGTCATTACTGCCCAGTCTGCGGACACCTTTTTACCTGCATCTGACAAATCATATGACCATGGCGGGAGGGCTACTTGATAAGCGATGTTTAACTTTTCCTTTTTATCATCAAATGTAACAGCAGACATAACCCCGCGGTATTTTTCACTGTATTCGTCAAGCGATGCATACTCTCTTCCAATCGGGACAGCGAATCGGGTTGGAAGAAACATATATTCTGTGTTAGAGGTAACAAATGCAGCACAGTGCGGACCGCTTGTATTAGGAACATTAATAATGTCTTTAACTGTAAATGTTTCTAAATTCATCACCGCTGCCCGACTGTTCCCAACATCAGTGGCAAACATATATTTTCCGTCATAGTCGCCGTCTTTTTCAGAAAATGCAGGATGATGAAGATCTCCCCAGGTATAGTCACCCAGCATCTCTTTCGAATGTGTATCCCAGCCATAGCCGGTTGCAGAATCCTTGGAAAAAACCGGTACAGTACGAATGTGACGCATTGAGGGGACTCCGTAAATAAACATTTGTCCGGAATGTCCGCCTGATGCAAATAAATAGTATTCATCTTTTTCTCCAAATGGGACATAAACCTTTTCAGCGTTGCTTTTATTAGTGTCGTTTGATGCTTCGCTTCGCTGTGCAGGCGATAAATCAGCAAAAAAGACAGTTGCTGCCAAAAAGCCGGCAAGCAGGCCGGAAGCAGCTGGAACCCATTTTTTCACAAGCATGGCACCACCTTAATAGTTATTTAGATTCTGAAGCCTGTTTAAGCAAATCTGCAATTTGGGTAATATCTTCCTCAGTAAGTGGATTTCCGTCAATAACACCTGACATGACTGCCGTGGTCGGTTCTTTCAGAAATTCTTTTAGAGGCTTGCTGTGCTTACTTTCGACATTATTAAAAGCTTTTGATAAGTCCGGACCTGTTGCACCGCCTTGGAGATTTAAACCTTCCACAGAATGACATCCCAGGCAGCCTTTTGCCTGAAGAATATTTTCCTCGGCAATAACGGTAGTTACCGTATTTGAGTCGGAGGATGTTTCTCCAGTTTTTTGACTGGTTTCCCCAGTGCTGGATGCTTCATGATCCTGTACAGCAGTCTCTTTACCTGGATCGTCTTCACCGCCCAGAACATCAAAGACCAAGTATCCAAGACCAAGCCCGAGGATGGCGCTGATAATGAAATGAATAAAAGGTTTTTTCACTTTGTTCCCTCCTTGAGAGTTTTCTATATCATCCTAACTTCAGCTTACGTATCTTTGTGTGATGTTTTTCACAGATTTTTAAGGTTAATGTGAAGGATTTGTGAAAGTGTTTTGAGCGCTTTGTGAGTAAATGTGAGTTATATCACTTTCCATATAAGAGGCCTTCGCTACAATAATTCTAAGGAATAACAAAGTGGAAGCGGGGGATGAGGATGGGAAACGAAATGAGAGATAATACCGGAGCGTTGTACCAGCAGCCGCTAATCGAAGAGTTTTTAGGAAAAATTGAAATCTTCAAGGATCTTCCAAGTGAGTCCATCCAGCTGATAGATAAACGGATCATTAAAAGAGCGTATACAAAAGGCGATAAAATTATGTCTGAATACGAGGTAGCCAAAGGAGTTTATTTTGTCCATTCAGGCATTGTGAAGCTGACCAAGCAGGATGAGCAGGGAAATGAAATCATTGTCTGCATTAAAAAAAAGGGCGAAATTTTTGCGGAAGCCAATCTATTTAATCAGACAGGCCAAACCTATCCGGCAACGGGTACGATGGTACAGGATGGAGAAATCTATTTTTTAAACACGGATGACCTTGAACAAGAGCTGATGTACTCTCCCGAGATGGCTGTCCAGATTATCCGTTACATGAGTGAGTCACTAAGGGATATGACATCCATTTTGAGAGACATTGCTCTGCTTGATGTTTATACGAAAACCATCAAGACACTGGAGAGGCTTGCTGAAAAATTCGGAGCTAATCGTTGCAATCGGATGCATATTGAGCTTCCAATCACAGTCCAGGAATTTTCCACTTTAGTAGGAACCTCCCGTGAAAGTGTAAGCCGTGTCTTTTCAAGGCTGAGAAAAGAGGGGATCATTGAAATAACCGGCAGGAAAATTGTCATCGTGGATTGGTGCAGGTTTTGCTCCCATTTTCATGGGAAGTTATAAGCTGTTTTGGATCCTTTTTAATTACTGTTTTCGTAAAGGTTGTTGCTTTTTGACAGCAAACATAGTTTAGCAAACTGATTTGATTGTAGCGAAGGGTACTTCCCTCTCTTCCCGCGGAAAGCAAGTGCCCCGTGCTGAAATCAACGGGCAGAATTGATAGCAAAACAACAATCTATGAGAAAAGCCTTTGTAATAGCCATTAGCGAATAGGGCGTTAGTCAGTCCAGAGTTTTTGTTATATAATGAATTCATAGACTTTATCGCAGTCTAACGGGCAGTAAAACTCCCACTTCAAAGATTCAGAGGAATCGAAGGAGGATAAGTGGGATTCAAACTGCCCGTAAAGGCCCGATGAGTTCAACTAACAATCAGCGGGGGATAAAAACATCCCCCCGCTGATTGGAGTTTCACTCTATGATTCTGAGGTGCAAAGCATGGCTGATTTTCGTTCCAGTGAGATCATCAATAAACCTGTACATGAGGTATTTAATTATATGGTTACGATGGAAAATGCCCCTGAACTCATGCCATATGTCGTGAAAGTGGAAAAACAGACCGAAGGCGAGATTGGAAGAGGGACAAAATTTATTGAAACCCGTATGGTCAGAGGGAAAAATATTAAAGCCGATGTTGAAATCATTGACTTTGAAAAGGATAAAACCTATACAACACGCAGCAATGCCAATGGATTAATTACGGAATATAAATATGCTTTTTATGAAATAGAAGAAGGAACGCAGGTAGAGATGGAAGCAAACGTCAAAACAAGCGGCCTTGTAGCAAAATTAACAAAACGTTTTATTGTGAACATTGTTAAACAGGAAGATGGAAGCCAGCTTCAGTATTTGAAGGAAATGCTGGAGAAGTAGTGCAGGGAGCCTTCCTGTGAGAAGGCTCCCTGTTTTTTACTTCTGCTTCTTTTCGTCCTGGACAAGAATGACGGTACCGCCGTCATTTCTGCCTGGCAATTTGACTTTAATTTGGTTGTTTTTGTCTACATTGTATTTCTTGCCGCTATATTGGTCAATGACCTTGCTTCCGGCAGAAAATGGGACATTAATAGTTGCTTTTTTCTGTTCCAGCTTAGTGTTTAACCCGACAACAGCGTGTGTGCCGCTGTAGGAGCGGTTAAAAAACAGGTATCCGTCAGCATCGCTGCCTGCTAGCTTTTCACGTGTCCCTTTTGAAAAGACATCAGAGTAATTTTTCCGGATGTTAAGAAGCTTCCGGTAATGCTCGTGCATGTCATTTCCAATTAAGGACCAGTCAAAGTCATAGCGGTTTTCATTGAATTCACCTTTATCCATATCGCCTGCATGCTTGCCTGAAAGGCCAATTTCTTCACCATAATAGATAACTGGCTGGCCCTTTGCCGTAATTTGGAGGGCAGAGGCAATTTTCATTTTACCCCAATCTTTGCCGGCACTTGTGATCAAAAAGCCATCTTCATCATGGCTGCTTAAAAATTGTCCAAGGGTAGCGGTATTTGTAAGCTTGCCATTTCTGGCTTGTAATTTTTCCTCCGCTGCATCGATATGGCCATTAATGAAATCAGCCGCCGTATGCTTAAAGTCAAAATCCAGGATGGAATCCATTTCGCCGCTGTCCAGAAAGCCGCCATGTTCGTCTGCATAGCCTCCATAGTATTCCCCGATCATTTTAAAGTCGGGCTTGATTTCAGTTAGTGCATTTTTAAATGCTTTCCAGGTTGTGTGTTCTACATGCTTAACGGTATCAACGCGGAAGTAGTCGATCGTGTCTCCGCGGTTTGTTTTTGCTTTTTCAAGCCAGGCCGTCTGCCATTCAATAATTTGTCTGCGGACTGCTTCTTCCTCAGTCTTCAGGTCTGGCAAACCAGCAAGTTCGCCCCGGATCGTATCGGTTCCACCATCCCGGATCATACCGGCAAAGCGCTCACGGTCAGCGTCAGTAGGGAAGTTAGGAATCCCTAGTCCAATGGATGGGTCATTTTCCTTCAGTCCGTATCCTGTATGATTAAGAACCACGTCCACCATCACTTTTATACCGCGGTCATGGGCTTTTTCCAACAGCTCCTGGAATGTCTGGATATCTCCAAGATGTTCATCCAATGTTGAGAAATCCTTTGCCCAGTAGCCATGGTAGCCGTACTGGTTTCCATCCTTGTCATAGCGGAGATCCCAATTGATGTTATCTACGATTGGTGTAATCCAGATGGTGTTGATGCCTAAATCTTCAAGGTAATCGAGTTTTTCAATAACACCTCGGAAATCTCCTCCATGGTAAGTTTCAAGGTGGGAAGTGTCGTATTTTGCACCATTTGGATCATCATTGGAAGCATCTCCGTTGTTGAAGCGGTCTGTCAGCATAAAATAAATACGGGCCTCATCCCAATCAAAGTCATCTTTTTTGCCGTTAAAGGTACGGGTTGCTACTTCAATGGATGCTTCTCCTTCGTGCAGGTTTCCATATTCATCTACCACTGTGATCGGCAATTGCTTTTGGCCAGCCGTAACGGATTGGTCAATGGAAATGGTTTGTGCACTTAAAGCCGGATCAATGCTGACTTTGCTGCTTCCGCCGATTGCAGACAGGTCTGCATAAACCTCTTTTATGGCTACTTCCGAATCGGAAAGAATCGTCTCAACTGATAAAACAGCATTTTCATTGTATGTTGCTTTCCACGGCTTAACTTCAGCTATGATTTCAGCTGATGGATTTTTGTAGGTGATAGATGATTTGCCATCAACGCTATTAAAGGGATCTGCAGCCTCGGAGGTTTCTCCATTTTTTGTAACAAGGAAGGAGTACTCGTATGTTCCTTCTTCCAATTGATCAATCGTTGTGAAGAAGCGTTCCTCCATAGGGGAGTACGTCATTTCATAAAGTTGTCCATCTAATTTTGCTTGCACTTTTTCAATAGAATCCATGTCGCCCTGTTTGAATAGCTCTGGATCTCTATAATAGAGGGTGAGGCTTCCATTATTTAAAACAGGTCCGGTGATGGGAGGGACTTGATAGAATTCACCCTGGCCGCTAGTAACAACAACCTTGGTGTAGCTATCGTTTCCCGTTTTAATATAGCGGTCGGCGCCATATGGATCCTTTTGATTCCAGCCTGTGCCTTTGCGAATTACAAAGCCCATTTGCTCGGTTTGCTGGCCAATTTCAATCAAAGCAACAGCCCCTTTGTCAGTGACTTCAGTAAAATCAGCTTGTCCGTCATTTACACCAGTCTGCCAGGTCCAAATGTTCCAGCCTTCATAATCATGATCGTTTCTCACATAAGTAAACTCGATAAAACGGCGATTATCTTCTGTGCTGCTATTGTCAAAATCCTCTTTTGAGTAATAAACGGTTTCATCACCCTGTTCCAGCCATACTTCTACTTCGTTTTGGCCTTCAGGCATAGTGATGGTTCTAGTAACATCCTGTGTATCCCAGCTGCCAGGGCGGGGGATAACATTAATTTCATTTGAAGTAAATGTTAAAACTGCTTGCGCAAACCCTTCTGTTTGGCTAGTAAAAGGATAAGCACCGCCATCTTTCCCAGTTTCCCAAGCCCATAAATCCCAGTTCAATTGCTCTCCGTCGTTACGGTGGTAGTTAATAGTATAGGTATTCATCTGAGCAGCGATTTGAAATTTGTGCTCAAGTGTATATCCATTGTATTCGCCAATAACGGTTACGCTTCCTGCTGCGGCAATATCAGAAATTATCAGCTGGTTATCTGTCAGCGTAATGCCTTCTGTTTCCTCTACTAAACTCCAGGCAGGCTGCACATCCTCGGTGGTGCCATCGCCATTTAGTAGGTTTGCAGAAAGATTGACTGTGCTGCCCTTTTCGATATCAACAGGCATCTCCGTCGTTAGCCCGCTTACAACCAATAGGCTATTGCCATTAGCAGTTCGGCTGTTTGCTGGATCGGTAATCCAATTGCTATCATCCAGAATAAATTTATACTCATAGACTCCAGGAGATAGATTGATAGTCTTTGACCAAATATTATTTTCTCCTTTGGTCATCTCTATAGCTTTATTTTTCCAGTCGGTAAAGCTTCCTGCGATACGGACCTGCTGAGCTTCACCCTGGTAGGAAAAAGCAGCACTATTTCCGTCTACAACAGGGCTTTGGATCGTATTAGCAGAAGATAATTGCGGATTCATTCCTGTAAATAAGCTGAAAATCAAACTTAGCAGCATAATCCAGATGCCGGCTTTTCTTGCTTGTTTCATGAATTTCCCTCCTTATTAGATTGGATTGCGAGTATTGGGAAGTGCAATCGTTTGCACAAAAAGATGAAATGAAAACGCTTGCACCACTCTTAAGGAGATTTTATCACCATTGCGTGAAAAGCTCATGGGTGAAAAGTAGGATAGGGTTAGAAAAAAAAGTGGAAAAAAGCCGCCCTGACATCAGAGGCGGCCTTGTTTATATATTAGAATTTGTAGGTCCAGAAACGTTCTTTATAGATTCTTGCCATCACTTCGGGATCCTGGTTTTTAAGGCTTTCTTCCATATTTGCCGCCATGAGCTGGGTCTGGGAAGTATGTGCCTTGATGGCAGCAATTTTCCGGTCTGCCACAGCACTGACGTCGTTTACAACATCAGCCTGGCCAATTTCTTCTTCACAGTTATTGGAGAATGCCACACAGTGAACTTTTGGACGCTTGTCTGCAAGCAGTTCCTTGACTGCTCTGATAACAGCAGCACCTGTTGCATCATGGTCGGGATGCACGGCATATCCCGGATAAAACGTGATGATAAGGGAAGGGCTGACTTCGCCTATTATGGCTCCGAGCCTGTTTGCCAGCAATTCCTCGTCTTCAAATTCTACGGTTTTATCACGATAGCCAAGCATTCTTAAATCCTGAATGCCCAGCACATTCGCTGCAGCCTCCAGCTCTTTTCTGCGAATCTTCGGCAATGTTTCCCTGTTGGCGAAAGGGGGATTTCCCATATTGCGTCCCATTTCTCCCAGTGTCAGGCAGGCATAGGTAACAGGCGTCCCGTTTTCAATATGTAAGGAGATGGTTCCTGAAACCCCAAATGCTTCATCATCCGGATGAGGGAAGAAAACGAGTACATGTCTTTCCTTTTCCATTTCGGTATGCTCCTTTCAATTTGTTTAATTGTTCTCTATGTCTAGCAGAAGCGTCTAAAAGCCATAGTCGTCCCTTGGAAAGGTGCTTCCGCTTTTCTATTCAAATGGCGTTTCACTGATCTGCAGCGCAACCGCAAGTTTGCCGCTGAAATCGTGGCCAGCTAAAAGGAGCCTTTCTTTTTCATCCACTTCAAAATGCGTGATGCCTTCAGCATAGACCCAGCCAAAATTCATTTTCAATCCAACTCTAAAAGGTCCGTTTCCAGTGATTTTGCCATGTTCATAGATCAAGTTGGCATTGCGGATATACGCTCCCGAGGAAAAGAAGCTTTCATCAAAGTGGGAAGCATACGCCCCATTCGTTGTTTCCAAATGAATATATACCTCTTTATTGGCTAAGCGGTCGATTGCTTTTTGTACCGTCTTTTTAACTGCCGGTTCCATTATCCATAATCCCCCTTCCAATTTATCTCTTCATGTATAAGTTATGTGGTTTACTATCTTTTCAGCCTGAAAATGGCAGATTGTATTTTTATCTTACTAAAAAAAGAGACGAAAAGCGAAAAAGTGAGCTTAAAGGGAGGGGGGATATTATGAAAATGCAGCTAGCGAGAGGAGAATGCTAAGGAATAGAGAGTTTTTATATCGGGAAGATGATATAACCGCGAAAAAATCGATATAACCGCCAAATTCTCATATATCCGCGAACCACTATTGCCGCCGAATTATTTCAACCATTTTCCCACAAAAAAAACAGAGCCTCAGGGACTCTGTTACAAATTATTATTCTTGTTCGGATTCGAGGCGGCCTCTACCGTATTTACGGTATGCACCAGGCATAGTAGGGCCGACATATTCGTTTAATTGGAAACCATGATTGATGGCTGCTGTGATGAAATCCTTGGCTGTTTGGACAGCTTCTTTTACAGGTTTGCCTTTTGCAAGTTCAGCTGTGATGGCTGAAGAATATGTGCAGCCTGCGCCATGTGTATAGGTAGTTTCAACGCGCTCGCTTTCGTATAGAGTGAACTCTTGTCCATCATATAGAAGATCAGCGGCTTTTTCGTGTTTTAGTTTGCTGCCGCCTTTGATAAGTACATACTTGGCGCCAAGCTCATGGATTTTAATTGCTGCTTCCTTCATGTCCTCAACAGTTCGGATCGGACCTGTTTTGGCAAGCTGCCAGGCTTCAAATAGGTTAGGCGTTACAACAGTGGCAAGCGGAACAAGCAGATCTCTTAATGCTTCATTCAATTCAGGGTGGATAGGTTCGTCTTCGCCCTTGCAAACCATTACCGGGTCAATGACTACGCGATCCAAATTATTTTCTTTGATTGTTTTTGCTGCAATTTTAATAACTTCTTCTGAACCAAGCATGCCAGTTTTCATGGCATCAATTCCGACTGATAAAATCGTTTCAAGCTGTGTTTCCAATGTTTCATTGGCAATTGGGAACACATTATGGCTCCAGTTGTTTTTAGGGTCCATTGTCACGATCGTTGTCAATGCTGTCATTCCATAAACGCCAAGCTCCTGGAATGTTTTAAGGTCAGCCTGGATGCCAGCACCGCCGCTTGTATCAGAACCTGCAATTGTTAAAACTTTTTTCATGGTCATGTGCAAAATTCCTCCTTGAAGTTCTGCTGGATATGTTTTTCTAATTATAACAATAATTGCAAAAGGTAAAAACTAAAAGGGCTGCAGAGGTTATTTCACAGGGAGAGAGAGTTGGGTTGTGAAGATCGTATGGGGGAGGGTTCCCTCGTTGTTTTATAGAAAGAGAAAAATTTATCCGCATTTAAAGCAGGTCTATCCGCAAATAAAGATTTTCAACTGGCAGAATGCCTTTTTAAATAGTTTGGAAATGAGTGCAATGAGAGTACTTTGTCTTAAAAACAGAGAAACCGGCTCCTATTCACCCAGAGCCGGTTTCTCCGCAGACAATCTGCAAAGGCAAATGTTAGTTTTTTCAGGAGACGGTAAATTTATACCCGATTCCTCTGACTGTCAGTTCTTCCAGGCCGAATGGCTTGCCCGCCTAATCGTCAGCTCCCAGCTTTAGTCCCTCTGGTCCGGTCTTGTTTTCCGATTGGCTGATAAAAGCCGGCGGACCTTTATGGAAGAAACATAACGGAATAGATGGTAAAATAAAACGATAAGGATAGAATGGTTAAGTAGGGAGCCAGGGGCTTCATAACGGTAAAGTCAGGTGAGGACGATGAGTATAACGGGTATTATCTTAGCGGGAGGGCATTCAAGCCGGATGGGTGAGAACAAAGCCCTTTTACAAATAGGCGGCAAAACGGTAATTGAACGCATAGCAAACCAATTGGCTTCTATGTCATCTGAAATGATTATCGTGGCCAACAACCAGGAAGAGTACCAATTCCTTGGGATTCCCATGGTCAGTGACCAATGGAAAGAAAAGGGACCGCTTGCAGGAATACATGCAGGCTTGACCGCATCCAATACGCTAAAGAACCTGATTGTTGCCTGTGATATGCCATTTATATCCGCGGAGCTTGGAAAAATTCTTCTCAAAAAACTGGATACCCATCAGGCAGCGGTGCCTGAAATCGAAGGCCGTCTTCATCCCCTTTATGCAGCTTACCGAAAGGATACGAAGGAAGCAGCAGAGCAAGCTTTGAGGGACAACAGGCTGAGGATCCGCGGATTTTTGCATGATATTAATGCTTCAATTATGAAGGGTGAAGAACTTAAGAGGATGGGATTTTTATATGAACAAGCCCATTTCTTTAATATGAATCGCCCGGATGAGTACCAAATGGCACTAAAAATGGCAGCTGAAAAGGGCAAACACCCTAAATAAAATATTTCCAAAAAATTGATGGCAGTCATTTCATTTCCGGCAGGGTATATGTCAAAATGGAAAAAAAGCCGATTTAAGATCAATTAGGCCAAAAGAGGCTTTCCTATAGAATAATGAGGTGATCCAATGAATTTTGAGATTTCAAAAGAGCCGATTGATATCCAAAGTGTTATAGATAAAGTTGTGCAGCGGGAGGCGGGGGCAATTACAACCTTTATAGGAACCGTCCGAGAGCTTACACATGGCAAAAAAACGCTTTACTTAATTTATGAGGCGTATGAAGCGATGGCGGTCAAAAAGCTTGAGCAAATCGGAAAAGAAATTAAAGAACGCTGGGATGGGGCAGAAGTGGCTATCACACACCGTACAGGCAAGCTGGACATTACGGATGTCGCGGTTGTAATAGCAGTATCTACTCCCCATCGTGCGGATGCCTATGAAGCAAACCGATATGCTATTGAGAGAATCAAAGAGATTGTGCCGATTTGGAAAAAGGAACATTGGGAAGACGGAGAAGAGTGGATTGGAAATCAGCTTGAAACAGTAGCATATCCAGAAGGGAAACCGGAGGCGAAGGATTTAAATGAATAAAATTATGTTTTTTGCCCATTTACGGGATCATGTTGGCGAAGAGTCAGTGACCAAGGATGCAAGCGGCAAAACGATTGCAGAACTGAAGCAATTGCTGTCGGAAGAGTACGGGTTGAAACTGGACACGGTCATGGCAGCAGTGAATGAAGAATTTGCTTCAGATGATGAAGTGATCCAGGACGGAGATACGGTCGCATTTATACCTCCTGTAAGCGGAGGGTGATATTCCCATTAAAATAAATCAGAAAAGCAAATCAGATAATTGTCTAGCTTCAGGCGCCATCAGCTCAAGGTCATAAGCCAATCCCTTTCAGAAGGAAAGATCACCTTCTTACAGGGCCTGTCTTATGCTGGAAGCCCGCGGGACAGGAAAGGCTTCGTCAGCATAATCATCGCACGGCCAAAAGTGATAACTTTTGGGAGCTGCAGGTCAGGCAGACGTTGCCACACAGGACGCGGCGACTTTAGTCTGCGGGCGCCTTACGCTTTTCTAAGGAGGTGCAGCCATGTCTGAAAGGTATTCACGACAGACTTTGTTTCCGCCTATCGGAAACAAGGGGCAGGAAAGAATCCGCTCCAAACATGTGCTGATTGTTGGAGCTGGTGCTCTGGGATCGGGAAATGCTGAAACGATGACAAGGGCAGGAATTGGCACGCTGACGATCATTGACCGGGATTATGTAGAAGCGAGCAATCTGCAGCGTCAGCAGCTTTATACAGAAAGTGATGTAGCTGAAAAGCTTCCAAAAGCTGCCGCGGCGGAAAAACGCTTAAAGCGGATTAACTCGGATGTGGAAATACGCTCGGTGATCGGGGATGCCACTCCTGAAAAGCTGGAAGAGCTTGTTGAGGGAGTGGATCTCATTCTGGATTCCACCGATAATTTTGAAACCAGGATGGCAATTAATGATATCTCGCAAAAATACGAGATCCCCTGGATATATGGAGCCTGTGTAGGCAGCTTTGGCATGAGCCTGACGATTATTCCAGGAAGGACTCCTTGCCTGAATTGCCTTTTGAAGAAAATACCGATTCAAGGGATGACCTGCGATACGGGCGGGATCATTGCCCCGGCTGTGCAAATGGTCATTGCCCATCAAGTTGCAGAGACACTGAAAATTTTAGCAGAGGATTGGGATGCAGTCCGAACCGAGATGGTGAGTTTTGACTTGTGGCGGAACCAGTATACGAGCATGAAGGTGTCGAAGGCGAAGGATGAAGGCTGTCTATCATGCGGGAAAGAAAGAACCTATCCCTATTTGCAGACGGAAAACATGATGAAGTCTACCGTTCTTTGCGGAAGGGATACGGTACAAATCCGTCCGCCCAAAGAGCTGGAAATTCAGTTAAGTGAACTGGTAAAGCAGCTAAAATCACTTGGATACCAGGTAAAAGGCAATCCCTATTTGCTGTCAGTTGATATGGAGGAACAGCGCCTCGTCATTTTTAAAGACGGGCGGGCCCTTATTCATGGAACAAAGGATTTAACACAGGCAAAATCGATTTATCAGCGATTAATGGGATAAATAACAAAAAAACGAGCCCGTAACCATGAAAATGGCCCGGGCTCGTTTTTTTAAAACTAAGAGAGGTTCTATCTTTATTATTTTACTTCGTCTGTGCCTACAATTACTAATTTGCCTTCATCCAGTACCTTTTCGTACTGTTCCGCTTCTGTTTTTGTTAAGCCGACAGATTCAAACTTGGAACGAAGCTCATCTCCGCGCTTTTTGAATACGTTGCCGACAGAATCGAAAAAACCTTGCTCCTTTATACCAACATCACCTGTATCAGTAGCATCTGAAAGGTGCTCAGAACGATCCTTGTCATGTGCAAAGATGAAAATGTTATCTTTATTAAATCCTTGACTTTCCAGCATTCCGATTGTGTCGGTTGCTTGTACACCATTTTCTACGACTTCGATTTTATACATAAATAACATCCTCCTCATAAGATTTATCCTGTATATATGAAGGGCATTTTATGCTGCCCGTTATATTTAATATTTATCCGCTCTGCTATAGTTTAAACATGGATAAAAGAATGATAGATTAGCTAATGTTAACGAATGACCAATTATGCGGGTGTTAATGGGGTATATAAAAAAAGCTTGGCACAGCTTTTAAGTAAACGTAATCTGACATTAACTAAAAGCTGTAAAAATACCGTTTGGCCAGTAATTCCAATAGTTGGGCCGGTATTTTGCTAAAATCGGCCGGTAAATGTTCGATTTTGGCCGGTATTTTAAATAAAGTGGCCGGTATTCGTTAATTTCGCCAGCAGCTCCGGGTCTGGAAATCTGCAAAATGGGATGTGGCAGATAAAACTTTGCTCTTTGGCCGTTAAATCATTCATTTTGGCCGATAAATTCATGAATTTAGCCGTTACGGGAAGGGGATCTTTATGACAAAAAACATCTTAAATAATGACTGGCAGGAGGTTCTTGGTGAAGAGTTTCAGAAGCCTTATTATAGGCAGCTTAGGGAGTTTTTAAAGAATGAATATGAGAATTATACCGTTTACCCCAAGCAGGAGGATGTATTTAATGCTCTCCAATATACACCTTACAGGGATGTGAAGACGGTTATTCTGGGGCAGGATCCCTATCATGGGCCTGGCCAGGCACACGGTTTAAGCTTCTCTGTGAAACCTGATGTGAAAATTCCGCCGTCCCTAAAAAATATTTTTAAAGAGATGCAGGATGATTTGGACTGCGATATTCCTAACAATGGCTATCTAGTAAAATGGGCGAAAGAAGGTGTTCTTCTATTAAATACGGTCCTGACAGTCCGAAAAGGACAGGCTCATTCACATAAGGGGAAAGGGTGGGAGCTGTTTACCGATAGGGTCATCCAAAAGCTGAACGAGAGGAAAAAGCCTGTAATCTTTATATTATGGGGAAAACCTGCACAGGAAAAGGGAAAGCTCATTGATGATTCAAAGCATTTTATCTTGACCTCTCCACATCCAAGCCCGTTTTCCGCTCGTAAAGGATTCTTTGGCAGCAGGCCATTCTCAAAAGCAAATGAACTTTTAAGGAAACAGGGAGAGGAGCCAATCGATTGGAAGATTTCTGATCTATGATTTGATTCGCCATGTTTCACGTGAAACATACATTTATTTTGAGAGAATAAAAGAAAGTGCTCGAAATATGCTTCTGCATTACGCTTGCTTTACAAAAGAGGGTTAAAACGGGGAAAAGGGATTGAGAAACTAGATGAGTTCACAGCGGATAGACTGTTTCAAATGCAAATATTTTTATGTCACATGGGATCGTACTCATCCAAAAGGATGCAAGGCTTTCCAATTCAAGACGTGCCTGATGCCCTCCATGGAAGTTTTTCAGGCATCTGGTCATCCCTGTTTGCGTTTCGAAAAGAAAAACTGATAAACTTTAAATTGGCCCAGGATTTAGAAGGAAGGCCAATATAGCTATAATGGCAATCGGAAAAGCAGATTTGCCGCTTTTCGCAGAAAGAGGTGAAGTGTTTGAACATCTCTGTTCAAAAACTTTTGGGTAAGATGGAAAAAGAATTGCTTGAAGCAAAAAACAGCTCGTCAGAAGCCCGTATCAGGGAAAGGGTACAGGCGATTAAGTCTTTATGCGAGCTCCTTTTGGAAGAATCAGAAACAGGAAGCACTGCTGTTGCTGCTTCTGTCAGCCATACATACAGCACGCCGGCTGCACAGCCTGCAAATTTGCAGCCAAAGAAAATGAAAATGGATGATGAGGCAAACGGCGATTCATTGTTTGATTTTTAAAATGGGATAAGAGGTGTAGGGGAACATGAAGTTATTTATTATCATCGGAGCCATTAATGCTTTTTTATCAGTTGCTTTAGGAGCATTTGGAGCCCATGGACTTGAGGGCAGAGTTGAGCCAAAGTATTTGGAAACATGGAAAACAGGTGTAACCTACCAAATGTTCCATGCAACCGGCTTGCTGATTATTGGTGTCCTGCTTGGCAAACTGCCGGCCACTGCCTTGCTATCGTGGTCAGGGTGGCTGATGCTAATTGGCATTATACTTTTTTCCGGAAGTTTATATGTATTAACGCTGACAAAAATCAGCGTGCTGGGAGCGATTACCCCGCTAGGCGGCGTAGCCTTTTTAGCGGCGTGGGTGCTGTTGATTATTGCTGCAGTTAAATATCTTTAAGAAAAAGGAGCTTTGACATTGGGGTCAAAGCTCCTTTTTCTATTATCTTGGCGAGTATTGGGTCAATCCAGCTCCGCCTCCGAAAGGATATTCATATTCGATTTCTTCTTCAAATGTTACATAATCCAGATAGATCATTGGAATGAGGAAGCGCATGCCGGTTTGCGGATCACTAAGGATCAAATGGTCGCGCCCTGCTGCTTCGATGATGCCTTTAAATATCTTTGCATTCCATTCTGTGTTGTTTTCAAAGGTTGCATACACGGTAGCAAGCTTTCCTCTGTTCAAACGAAGAATGTTTTCAATGTAGGATTGTTCAAGCGGCAGCATGCCAGGAACCTGCGTGCCTGGTGCAGCGCCTGCGCTAACGCCTGCAACTGTCCCTCCTGGCGGCATTCCCGCCATTCCAGGCATTCCAGGCATTCCAGGCATTCCTGCCATTCCCGGCTGTGCCTGATAGTTCTGTGCCTTTTGAGCAGCCCCGGTGTAAGGCTGCTGTTGACCATAATAAGGGTATTGACCATAATTAGATTGACTCAATTTTTTCCCTCCTAATAATTAAAATCAGCCATCTTAAATTAAGTACTGATGAAATAGCCATGCCATTTTTTCAAGTAGACTGTAGGGCAGTCCTGCGGAGTGGGTTTATAAAAGCAATGGGCCTTGAACCGTCCGGAGTTCGCTTGGTTAAACCATTGGGCCGGGCAGCTCGCTTGGGACCGGAAGAGCCATAATGCATCTTGCAGGGTGTGGCTCTGTCCGTTTATGACTTTGCGGCCATATCAAGCTCACTTTGCCGCGCACCTTGATAGAGGTCACCTTTTTTTGTGGCCACAAACCCGCCTGGACTCTGAAAGGCCACCCTTCTGATTGAGCGGATATCTTTGAAGTCTAAACAATCCCCCCGGACACGGCTACCCCCACATTCCCGACCATCAGCATGCCAAGCTTTCCATCTTCTTCAGCTTCAGCGCGCATGAGCCGGGCCAGAAGCTTAACATCTTCCTCGGTGTAAGGGATAACTCCAATCTCTTCACCCCTCCTTTATGCTGAGCCTTGATGCTGCGGGAAAGAGAAATGCATATGAAGTTATAATAGAAACTCACTATTTCATTAGTATGTATGGGCATGTTTTTTTATGACTGGGAAAAGAAAAAACCCCCAGCCGGAGCTGGGGGTTTTGAGAACCTATATTAGTTTACATGCAGGAACTTTCCTACTTTATCTTCTTCAAGGATGTTTCCTACAAAGAAAGCACCGAATTCGCCGTAGCGGGCACTTACTTCATCAAAGCGCATTTCATATATGAGCTTTTTGAATTGAAGAACATCATCAGAGAATAGGGTAACGCCCCATTCATAATCATCAAAGCCGACTGAACCAGTGATGATCTGTTTTACCTTTCCGGCATACTGTCGGCCGATCATCCCATGGCTTCGCATCATGTTGCGGCGTTCCTCCATCGGAAGCATGTACCAGTTGTCATTGCCCTGGCGGCGCTTGTCCATTGGATAGAAGCATACATGCTTGGCTTTTGGCAGTTCAGGATAAAGGCGTGCCAAAATTTGAGGGTTTTGATAAGGATCTTCACCTGCAGGCAAGTAATTGCTCAATTCAACAACAGAGACATAAGAATGAGCTGGAATTGTAAATTCAGCTAATTTTGTTTTGTTGAATTCGTTTTCAATTTCATTCAGTTCTTCCATTGTAGGCCTTAAGATCATCATCATAAAATCAGCTTTTTGGCCAACAATTGTATAAAGGGCATGGCTGCCGTTTTTCTCGCTTTGTGTAGTATTCCATTTGTCCACTAGGGCCATAAATTCATGGATGGCCGCTTGGCGCTCATCGCTTGAAAGCATTTTCCAAGTAGTCCAATCAACTGTACGGAAGTCATGTAAACAATACCAGCCGTCGAGCGTTACTGCTGCTTCACTCATTACGATCACTCCTAATATGTACTAAAAATTCTCATCACTACTATAACATAGTTTCTCCATTTAACATGTGTATAAAACTTGAAATGTTTGAATTAAGCAAAATGGGGCGCCGCTTTAAGCACTGCGTTTACAATAAGGCCATTATGGTTATCTTAAAACAGATATAAATAAAAAATGATTCCGCATCTGCAGATTACTTATTATTGGAAATTTACCGAAAACAAAAACATTTTGTCTGAAAACGCTAACAATGACTGAACTCCTTGAAATTCTGGGCATGAAGAGTATTCTAAGGGAGTATATAGGGTAAGTTCTATTAAATGAACGGAAATCAGATGCCTTGGGAGGAATTTACATGAGTGATTTATTCTCAGTTTTAAAAGAAAAAGTATCAGGACAAAATTTAAGAATCGTTTTTCCGGAAGGGCAGGATGAGCGTATTTTAGCGGCAGCAGGAAGATTGGCTGCTGAAAAAGTCATCACACCGATCCTTGTTGGAAATATTGCAGAAATCGAAGCAAAAGCAAAGGATATGGACATTTCCCTTGAATCCGCTGAAATTTACGATCCAAACAACTTTCTTATGATGGATGAACTTGTTGCGGCATTTGTGGAAAGACGTAAAGGCAAAGCAACAGAAGAAGATGCACGCAGAATTCTTCTTGATGAAAATTACTTCGGCACAATGCTTGTTTATGCCAACAAAGCAGACGGTCTTGTGAGCGGTGCGGCGCATTCTACGGCAGACACTGTGCGTCCAGCCCTTCAAATAATTAAAACCAAGGAAGGCGTTCGCAAAACTTCCGGTGTGTTTATCATGGTTCGCGAGGATGAAAAATATGTTTTCGCAGATTGTGCGATTAATATTTCACCTGACAGCCGGGACCTGGCTGAAATCGCAATTGAAAGTGCAAAGACTGCAAGAATGTTTGATATCGAACCGCGCGTAGCCATGCTGAGCTTTTCAACAAAAGGCTCTGCCAAGTCCCCGGAAACAGAAAAAGTTTCCGGTGCACTTGAAGAGGCAAAGCTTCGTGATCCGTTATTGATCATTGATGGAGAATTCCAATTTGATGCGGCATTTGTTCCATCTGTAGCAGAGAAAAAAGCTCCGGATTCACCGATCCAGGGGGATGCAAATGTATTTATCTTCCCTAGCCTCGAAGCTGGAAATATCGGATACAAAATTGCCCAGCGTCTGGGAAACTTTGAAGCCGTGGGACCAATCCTGCAAGGCTTGAACCGTCCGGTAAACGACCTTTCCCGCGGATGTAACGAGGAAGACGTCTATAAGCTTGCACTTATCACTGCAGCTCAGGCTCTAAATCAATAAAGCTTATACTTAAAAGCCGGTCCCTTGTGACTGGCTTTTTTGCTATAATAAATCTGTTGTGGGCCATTGGCCGATAAATTGGGTAAATTGGCCGTTAAAGATGGACTTCTGGCTGGTAAGAATGAAGCCGGTCATGATATAGATAATTATGAGCCGATTAACGTATTATTGACTAGGAATATCGGCAAAAGGGGATCAAAGTTGATGAATTTGGCACAGGATTTGCTGCAGCAGGCGGAGTGGAGGGTTATTGACCAATCTGCACTGGCTATCCATTTAAATGCCCTGCATTCATTCGGGATGGATGATACACTTTGTGCTTCTGTCGGCTCTGGATCGGCGCCGCCGACTGCAAGGACATGGGTCCACCATCATACGATTGTGCTGGGAATCCAGGATACCAGGCTCCCTTATCTAAATGAGGGAATTGACTTTTTAAAAAGCCAGGGATATCAGGTTATCGTCCGAAATTCTGGCGGGCTGGCTGTAGTCCTGGACGAAGGTGTCCTGAATATATCGCTGATTTTTCCGGAAACCGAAAAAGGAATAGATATTAACCGCGGTTATGACGCGATGTGGATGCTCATAAAAGAGATGTTTTCTGATTTTAATAAAGAAATAGAAGCGAAGGAGATTGTTGGCTCCTACTGCCCTGGAAGCTATGATTTAAGTATCGGTGGACAGAAGTTTGCCGGCATCTCGCAAAGGCGCCTCCGAAATGGGGTAGCCGTGCAAATTTACCTTGGCGTGAATGGCAGCGGCAGTGAGCGGGCGGATTTGATCGGCAAATTCTACTCTCTTTCCAGAAAGGGAGAACAGACAAAATTTCAGTATCCTGAAATCCAGCCGGCTGTCATGGCATCACTATCCGAATTACTGGGTGCAGAGCTGACCGTCCAGGATGTGATGCTGCGCTTTTTGCAGGCTTTAAAAAATAAAGCAGGCCGACTTTATGCAGGCCAGCTGACAGAGGATGAAGCGAGTTTATTTGAATCTTATTATCACCGGGTCACAGAACGGAATGAGAAGGTACTGGGTGAATAGATAAAGAAAAGCCGTTAACCAGTGTGGTTACGGCTTTTCTTAATGGGGCGTTGCTGCCATTTTCTCCTTCTCCCGTTGCCGGAAGTGTTATATCTATTAGGAGCAGGAGCAGCTATTACTCAGCTACTCTCTCCAAATTGCCGTTGCGGTCCATTTTAAACTTGGAGGCCGGTCTGTCTTCTTCGTCAAACAGAACAAAATTACGCGCTCTGTTCATGATTTTCATAAGTGTCTCGTAATCTTCCTGAATCGTTACCGTATTTTCCTCGAGCTCGCTGATTTTGCTTTCCAGCTCTGCGTTTCGGCTTCTGAGATCAGCATTTTCGCGCTTCAATCTTTCATTCTCATTTTTTAGTATATCAAGCTGAATGCCTGAGTGATTTAATGTTTGCAAGTATGAAATGACGCTATCCAAATCCAATTGGGCAGGTGCTGTATAAGCTGGTTCCGAATAAGTGGATGTATAAGATGAAACGGCTTCTGTTCTTTCAGCTGTTTCATTTTCTGTCCGCTCTTCATAGAAATCTGCCGGTGATGGAGGGGCTGCTTTATTGGATGCAACGGGTGCTGCTTCAACTTCCTGCATTGTAGGCACTGGCGGAGAGTATAAGAGTTTCTTCTTGCCTCCCTGATCTTTGCCTAGCATTCTTTGTCTTTGCTTTCGCTGTTTTTTTGCAAGCTGCAGCGCTTTTTCATAGCGGTGTCTTACCACTGCGTTCCAACGGAATCCACAGGCTGCAGAGGTACGGTTGAGCTTATCTCCAACCTCTTCAAAAGCATTTAATTGTGTGCTTCCTTCCCTGACATGCCTTAAAACTGTTTCAGCTAGCAATAAATCATTTTCGTCTGTCCATGCGTCCTGACGTACTTTCATTCATCCTCAACTCCCTATTTTTTAAGCATTTTTGTTGTTGCCTTAGTTAAAGGATGGACAAACTTGGCAGATTTTATACAAAGGTAATTAAAAGGATAGTAGATTTTTTTTAAAATTTTATTTTTCGCTAGATACGTATGGCAGCTGTATGAAGATTAGTAAGATACACCACCCAAGTTAATGATTACAGCTTGCAATGGAGCCAGATAAGATTTAAAATAGCCTGTAGCAGTTAGGCGGGGCATTTAAAATTCAGTTCTTAATTTGAATAGGAATGCTGTGCATCGGACATCCTTTAACAAGGAATTTTCCTACTCATTTAAAATAAAAAGTTAGACCGCAGAAAGGGTTGTAAATAGAATGGCAAACGAATTTCGTGTTTGCGACGATTGTCAGGCAGTAAACCTAAAAACACTAATTCCACGATTGAAAGAAATAGATCCCGACGCTAAAATTGATATCGGCTGCCAGTCCTATTGCGGACCAGGCCGAAAAAAGACATTTGCTTTCGTCAATAACCGTCCTCTGGCTGCATTATCGGAAGAGGAATTGATGGAGAAAATTAATAAGAAGCTTAAAAAGTAAAATCGCCTTTTGACTTCTGTCCTGAGGTGATTTTTATTTTTGCCTAAGTTTATTTTGGGCTCACATTTGGTAAAGAGACATAATGGGCAGTTGGTTATTATTTTTAGAAAAGTCGAAAAATATTTTTTGGACAGATGATTGCTGTATTCCGGTTCTTGTCGAATGGCCATGAAAATCTGGGAATTTTGTGGTGAATTGGCATAGCAATCGGGATATAATAGTAACATGTTATAAAAGCAGAGAGCGCAACATAAAGGAACTCAGACTATAGGCGCCACGTCCTGTGGCAACGTCTGCATAACCCGTATCTTGCGGGCCTCAAGCTTAAGGCAAGCGCTGGCAGAAGTCGTCTTTTGCCTTAAGAAGCGGTTGAACGAAATGTGGAGGCGACTGTTCAGGGACGACAAGCATAAGACAATTCCTGTAAGAAGGTGTTATTTCCTTCTGAAAGGAAGTGGCTTATGGCCTCGAGTCCCTAGGAGCCGAAACTAGACAAGTTTAAGACCTCGAGCCGATGGCGCTCGGAGCTGGACAGAGATAAGCGGAGGTAAAAGATGGCATATTCGGCGGAAAAGTTAAGCGAGGAAAAGGTATTTAAGGATCCTGTCCACCGTTACATACACGTCAAGGACAGAGTGATCTGGGATTTAATAGGGACAAAAGAGTTTCAGCGCCTTAGAAGAATTAAGCAGCTTGGAACAACCTACTTAACCTTCCATGGTGCTGAACATAGCCGTTTTAACCACTCGCTCGGAGTTTACGAGATTGTACGGCGGATAGCCGATGATGTGTTTATCGGCAGGCCGGAATGGAATGAAGAAGAACGCCTCCTCTCATTATGCGCGGCACTTCTCCACGATTTGGGGCACGGCCCGTTTTCACATTCCTTCGAAAAAGTGTTCGACCTCGACCATGAGCATTTCACAAGAGCGATCATTCTAGGGTGTACCGAGGTTAATAAGGTGCTTACAAAGGTAAGTGCCGATTTTCCTGAAAAGGTAGCAGAGGTAATTGCAAAAACCTCCAAAAATAAGCTGGTAGTCAGCTTGATTTCCAGCCAGATCGATGCTGATCGAATGGATTATCTGCAAAGAGATGCCTATTTTACCGGTGTCAGCTACGGCCATTTTGATATGGAGCGGATCTTGCGTGTCATGAGGCCCAGGGAAGACCAGGTAGTGATTAAGCAGAGCGGAATGCATGCAGTGGAAGATTACATTATGAGCCGGTATCAAATGTATTGGCAGGTATATTTTCACCCGGTTACCCGCAGTGCGGAGGTTATATTGACGAAAATTCTGCATCGGGCCAAGGACTTGCATAAACAGAACTATACGTTTAAATATGATCCCATCCATTTTTATTCATTATTCAGCGGGGAAATCACGCTGGAGGATTATATTAAACTGGATGAAGCTATTATTCTTTATTATTTCCAGATGTGGCAGGAGGAAGAGGATTACATCCTGAAAGACCTCTGCTGCCGCTTTATGGACCGGAACTTATATAAATATGTGGAATTTGACCCTGCAAAAGAGTATAAAAAACTGGCGGAGCTGTCCGGTTTATTTAAAAAAGCAGGCATTGACCCGGAGTATTACCTGGTTGTCGATTCCTCATCTGATTTGCCGTATGATTTTTACCGGCCGGGTGAAGAAGAAGAACGATTGCCTATTCATTTGCTGATGAAAAACGGGGATATTCGCGAGCTTTCTCGTGAATCGGAAATAGTGGATGCCATCTCGGGCAAACGCAGAACAGATCATAAGCTGTATTTTCCAGCTGACTTTATTTCAGACGACAGTAAAAAGCCGAACATTAAAAAACAAATTAGAATGCTGCTGGAAATCGACTAAGACTACATAAAGTCCATTGGATTTTCTATAGAAACGGGAAAAAACGGAGTAGGAGATGAAGAGCTTTGTTAAAGGATCACGCCAAATTAATGCATGCCATTGCAGTCTCCGAAGAAATAGTGGGACGGAAAAAGCTGCAGAAAATGATTTATATCGCCAAAAACATTGCATTTCCTTTTCAGGAAAGATTCCAATTTCACTTTTATGGCCCTTATTCCGAAGAGCTTACTTTAAGGGTCGAAGAGCTTTGCAATATGGGATTCTTAAACGAAGTGAAAGAGAAAAAAGGCGGCTACTACCAGTATCGGTATACACTCACAGAAACAGGCAAGGAATTTTTGACTGTAAATGAAGTGGAGATGCCAAGCCTGCAGGATTGCCTCATGGACATGAACGGCCAAAATGCAAGATTTCTTGAGCTTGTCTCAACTGTCCTTTATTTTAATGACCTTCCAAAAGAGGAAGTAAAGGAAAAGATTTTTACGCTAAAAAGCAAACAGCGCTACACGGACGAAGAAGTGGAGCAGGCTTATAAATATATTGAAAGCTTAAGAGAAAAAGCCGGGCAGAATTAAATTGCCTGGCTTTTCTTTTGTGGAAATCTAAAGGATACTTTTCATTGAAAAAACTGAGGTTCTATTCGTCGCTTAAACGCTTGCCGCCGATTGCATAGTGATTCTTGGACATTTCTTCGATAAATACAACGATTTTATCTTTGGAAGCACCAGTAGTTTCGTTTACTGCATCTGTTACTTTTTCCACAAGAGCCTTTTTTTGTTCCTCGGAACGCCCTTCCAGCATTTTGACTGTTACGTATGGCATATTGTGTTTCCTCCTCTTATTTTACTGATTGTAGTTTTCCATATTTTCTTGCAATGTGCAAGCCTGATTGTACGTTCTTTCCCTTTGAAGCTGTGTTCATGTATACTTTTAGGTAATAAGAAATAGCAGGGGCTTTTCGTACATATTATGTATTAGATATTGACGAAAAATGAAAAAAATATATAAAAGTGCCTGGCAGAAGAGTCAAGAATTATGCCGGCAGGAGAGGGAGTTTTGGCTTTTGGAACAATTTTTAGCGTTTTCTCTCAGGGAGATCCCCTATGTTGCTGTAACGTTGATGGTTGCTTTTACGGTCCATGAATTTGCCCATGCTTATGTGGCCTATAAATTTGGCGATCCGACGGCAAAGAAACAAGGAAGATTAACATTGAATCCCATGCAGCATTTGGACCCAATCGGGACCATATTGATTTTTATTGCCGGTTTCGGCTGGGCCAGGCCCGTTCCGGTCAATCGATTCTTTTTTAAGAAACCCAAGCTTGCAGGCATATCTGTCTCGATTGCAGGCCCGCTGTCCAATCTGGTGATGGCTATTCTCGGCTTTTTTATTTGGTACTTGCTGGCCGGGACAGGGTTAGCGGCGTCATTCCCGCCATTTATTGCGGACTTTTTGAATATTTTTATCCAGTTGAATTTAGTGTTGTTTGTATTTAATCTTTTGCCGTTCCCGCCTCTTGATGGTTACAGAATTATAGAGGATCTGGCGCCGGCCCATATTCGCCCGAAGATGACCCAATTTGAAGCGTACGGCTCTGTCATTTTCCTCATTTTAGTGATTACGCCGCTGGACCAATACACTATACAGCCGATTTTTAACACCGTCCTGCCGGTGCTTGCGAGCGGCCTAAATGATTTTTTCTACGAACTATTTATGACATAATTAGTAAAAACTTAATAGATGAGATTAATCTTGCTTAGGAGGACATGAACATGGAAGAAAAAAAGAAAAAGAAAGTTGATTTTAATATTATAAAAAGTGACCCTACTGACGGGCATGGAGGCTTTGGCGTCGGTACCCTCAGCCTTGATAATGTGACACCAGTGATTATTGATGTAGATGCAGGAGAGGCTTCCATTGAAGTTGGCGCGATGCATGCCAGAAGCCCGGTTGAAAAGGGAATTAAATTCCTTCCAAATAAGGATGACGTGCCTAACGGAAAGCCATATTGGCTCATTTGGGTAACGATTGACCGCAAAGAAGGCGGTCCCTATTATGCAGGCGTGACGGCATGCGAAATGACGGTTGACAGAGAAATCCGCAGAGGATATAAATCGCTGCCAGAGCATGTTAACCGCATGGATAAATCCATTAAAAGACAGATTATCGTTGAACATATGGATGAAAAATCAAAAGGAGTGCTGGTTGAATTTTTAAAGAACCATGACGCTGGCATGTGGGAAAGATCTGCGGAGCAACTAAAATCAGATTTACAAGCAAATTAGAAAAAAAGCTTAAATTTGTGACGAAATTGTGACATTTTATTGACGTGGTTTTCTAACTACTTGTACAATTCCCATAAAAAAAGTAAACTATTTAACAGTGTGAAGGCACAATATAGCACTAGGACACGAAAAACCCCGGGATTCGGACCCCGGGGTTTTTCATTTTTTTATAGATTGCAGGAATTTAAGGCTGGAAATCAGAATGCATAATGACTGAACACAATGGAAAAGTTCTCGGGGGCATTAATAGGATTGGATAATGCCGGAACTGGGGGTAAAAGTCGAGTGAGTGGAAGTAATCGAGGTGGATAGTGCCGTAGCTCGGAGGAAAAGTGGTGTGAGTGGAACTAATCGAGGTGAATAGTCCTGGAACTCGGAGGAAAAAGTGGTGTGAGTGGAACTAATTGAGGTGAATAGAGCCGGAACTTGGGGGAAAAGTGGAAGAAGAGGCACTAATAAGGGTGAATAGTGCCTGAACTCAGAGGACAGGCCGGGGAAGGGGGCGAAAAGGAGTAAATCATGCCCGAACTCATGAGGAAAAACAGAGAAAGGGAACGAAAAGGGACTAATCGTGCCCGAACTCAGCGGGAAAGCCAGAGAAAGGGAAAAAAGGAGCCAATTGTTCTCAAACTCAATAGGAAGATTGATGGGAAATCAAAAATGCCCGATCCCATTTCTAAGATCGGGCACCCAGCCGATTTTCAAATCACGAAGCCCACTTGAATAATTTTTTATACCAAGGTGTCTTCGGCTTCTTCTCAGACTGCTCTGTTTTCTTCTCTTCTTCATGGTTTAAATGTTCTGTACAGTATTCGGTCGGTTCTGTGCCTTCAGCGAAATAGGTTAGGCGTTTGACCGGGCAGTTGTCTGCAGCAATTTTCCCGTTTGCAGGATCAACATAGACGCCAACTGTGCCCTTTGGTGCTTTAAATGCTTTTGAGGGCTTTTCTTTATGGGCTTCCTCCATAAACCGGATCCATAAATTTTTAGCATAAGTTTTTTCAACTGTATTAGTGATCACTTGGCCTTTGTCGTAGCCCGTCCATACAGCCGTCACTAGCTGAGGAGTGAAGCCGGCCATCCAGCTGTCTGTTTCGGTTGATCCAGACTTTCCAGCGTATGTGCGTGTCATATCGTTAATTACCGTGCTTCCTGTTACGCGGGCATACCCATTTAGCTTCGGATCAAAAATTCCGGTCATCATATGGGTCATCACAAAGGCGAGATCCGGACGCAGAACCTTCATTTGGAAGGGCTCCTGCTGATAGATTACTTCGCCTTTATGGTTTTCAACGCGCTTAATCATGACAGGAGATACCTTTTTTCCGCCATTGGCAAACATGCTATACGCATTTGCCAGCTCGATGACTCTCACACCGGAAGTGCCAAGCGCAAGTGAAGGAACCTTCGCCATTTTCGACGTAATGCCAAACTTCTTGGCTGTATTAACAAGAGTTTCCTCTCCTAAAAACAAGTGTGTCTTTACGGCATAGACATTGTCTGATAAGGCAAGCGCCTGCGCCATCGTGATATCATCATCCGCATATTTGCTGTTAAAGTTATGCGGTGTGTAATCGGGTGTGCCATCTTCAAAGCGGAATGTAGTCTGTTCACTTCTAATTGGAGTTGAAGGGGTAAAACCCTGCTCCAGGGCCGCATAATACAATAGCGGCTTTATCGTCGATCCAGGCTGCCTGACAGCCTGGACTGCCCTGTTAAATGGGCTTTCCTCATAATCCCGTCCTCCGACCATTGCTTTAACATAGCCGTTTTTCGGATTCATGGCCACAATGCCGACTTGAATCTCCGAGTCTTTAGAAATAAGCTTACCAACTGCTTCCTCCGCGATTTCTTGTTCCTTCAGATCCAGAGTGGTGTACACCTTTAATCCTCCCAATTCAATCGTCCTGTCATCCAGCTTTAGCTGCGTTTTTAAAGCGTTCCGGACAGCGTCCTGGAAATAGGGTGCCGTTTTTGTTTTCGGATGAAGATGCTCACCAACAAGCTCGAGCTCTTCTGCAATAGCTTGATTAGCTTCTTTTTGGCTGATCATCCCGTTTTTAACCATCGTTTGCAGAATAACCTTTTGCCGCAAGTTTGCTTTTTCAGCTGATGCAAATGGCGAGTAGATGCCAGGGCCCTTGGGGATTCCGGATAGTATAGCTGCCTCAGCCAGGGTCAGGTCAATTGCGTCTTTTCCGAAGTAAAAGTGGCTTGCTGCCTGTGCACCATAAGCACCGTTTCCGTAATAAATCGTATTTAAATAGCCTTCGAGGATTTCCTTCTTAGTGTAGTTCATCTCAAGGCGAATGGTGTAGAAGGCCTCCAGGATCTTCCGCTTCCAAGTTTTTTCATGTTCAAGAAAAAGGTTCCGGGCATATTGCTGGCTGATGGTACTTGCCCCCTGTACCTTTGCCATCGCTTTGATATCAGCCAGAGCTGCTCCGGCGATTCTTTTATAATCAAACCCATTGTGGTCGAAAAAATTCTTGTCCTCAATCGAAACAGTCGCATCGATTAAATGGGGGCTTATATCTTTAAGAGGTGCCCAATAGCGCTTTTGACCGTTATGGCTTTCCCCCATTACCGTTCCATCATCTGCAAAAAATAAAGTGGATTGCGGAACGGCGAGCGGAGGCGGACCCAATATCTTTGCATAAATCAGGATGCCACCAATCATAACGACTGTGAGAGCCATGCCTATTAAGCTAATAATGAGTATAGCGCGTAAATATTTCATCGTTTTTCGAAAACGCTGATCCGTTATAATCTCCAAAGAAGTCACCCCCAAATTCTTTCTGATTTTTAAATAAAACAAAGCAATTATAAGTACATATCATCAGTATTGAAAAAACAGGGGAGTTTTAAACATCTTTCTCTAGCAATTACGAAATTTTTCTTGCAATTTTGCTAGATTCAACTATACTTTTTCTGTGTTTGTAATTTGCATGTTAGGGAAGTATAAAAGATGATCATGCTTTTTGCTGCTCATATAAGAGATATTTCATTTTTTTATGGAAGGAATGATTAAAAAATGGGACTTTGGTTTACAGAGAAACAAACTGAGAATTTTGGCATTACAATGAAGGTGAAGCGTACTTTACATACAGAACAGACAGATTTCCAAAAGCTTGATATGGTTGAAACAGAAGAGTGGGGCAATATGCTTCTTCTTGATGATATGGTTATGACTTCTATCAAGGATGAGTTTGTATATCACGAAATGGTGGCGCATATTCCTCTATTTACTCATCCAAACCCTGAAAATGTTCTTGTCGTTGGCGGCGGTGACGGCGGTGTTATACGCGAAGTGCTTAAGCACCCAAGTGTGAAGAAAGCAACTCTTGTTGATATTGATGGAAAGGTAATCGAGTACTCTAAGAAGTATCTTCCTGAGATTGCAGGCAAACTGGATGACCCTCGCGTTGATGTACAGGTAGGCGATGGTTTTATGCACATTGCTGAAAGCGAAAATGAATATGACGTGATCATGGTTGATTCTACTGAGCCTGTTGGCCCGGCAGTAAACCTATTCACAAAAGGCTTCTACGCAGGAATCTCTAAAGCGCTTAAAGAAGACGGTATTTTTGTAGCGCAGTCCGACAATCCTTGGTTCAAAGCGGACTTAATCCGCAATGTTCAGCGCGATGTAAAAGAAATTTTCCCAATCACCCGTCTGTATACTGCGAATATTCCTACATATCCAAGCGGAATGTGGGCATTCACAATCGGATCAAAAAAATATGATCCGCTAGAAGTAAGCGAAGAGCGATTCCATGACATTGAAACAAAATACTATACAAAAGAATTGCATAAAGCGGCATTTGTATTGCCAAAGTTCGTGCAGGATCTAGTGAAGTAATTTAATTTCAGGCTGCCTTTTTAAAAGCAGCCTGCCATTACATAGGAAGTGAGGGATGACGTTGGTAAGATTCGACGAAGCCTACTCCGGCAACGTATTTATTAAAAGCCATCCGAGTTATGAAGAAAGTGAAGCGGTCATTTATGGAATGCCGATGGACTGGACAGTCAGCTACCGTCCGGGTTCACGTTTTGGTCCTGCCCGCATTCGTGAAGTGTCTATCGGGCTTGAAGAATACAGCCCTTACCTTGACCGCGAGCTAGAAGAGGTAAAATACTATGATGCTGGAGATATTCCGCTGCCTTTCGGAAATCCGCAAAAAAGCATCGATATGATTGAGGAGTTTATCGATCAGCTGCTGGCTGAAGATAAGTTTCCGCTTGGCATGGGCGGAGAGCATTTGGTTTCCTGGCCTGTCATTAAGGCGATGTACAAAAAGTATCCGGATTTAGCGATTATCCATATGGATGCCCATACGGATCTGCGCGAACATTATGAAGGGGAGCCATTATCCCACTCTACGCCAATCCGTAAGGCAGTGGATCTGATCGGGCCAGGCAATGTCTATTCCTTTGGAATCCGTTCCGGAATGAAAGAGGAATTCCAATGGGCGAAGGAAGTGGGCATGCACATTTCAAAATTTGAAGTGCATAAGCCGCTGAAAGATATCCTTCCTAAGCTTGCAGGCCGTCCTGTTTACGTAACAATTGACATTGATGTTTTAGACCCTGCACATGCGCCTGGAACAGGTACAGTGGACGCAGGAGGTATCACATCAAGAGAATTGCTCGCTTCTATCCATGAAATTGCGCACTCAGATGTAAAAGTTGTGGGAGCTGATCTTGTTGAAGTTGCGCCAATCTATGATCCATCAGAACAAACAGCCAATACAGCGAGCAAGATGATTCGTGAAATGATTCTTGGGTGGGTAAAGAAATAATGGAGAAACGGAGGCCTCGTGTCTCCGTTTTTTGTGTACTTGAAACTTTTTCCTCCGACCTCCGTATGTAAGGAAAAGGGGGCTTAACTATGTATGAACATAAATTTGTTAAAGTAGAACTATCCACATTTAAGTTAGCGCCAACAAAGGATTATCATGAGATTGTCATGGAACATGAAAGAGAAGGTTGGGAGCTCGTACAAATTTTTGCTCCAGGAATTAGGGGCTATGGCACTCCAGCCTTTTATGAGCTTATTTTTAAACGGAAAGTTGATTAAGAGGGAGGTTGAATATAAATGATGGATGCTGGAGCATTTTTTCCGCTCTTTGCTATGATCCCTTTTTTGTTTTATATCGCTGTCCTGGTCTTCGGCATTTGGTTTGCGGTGAGCCTGATTAAAACACAGAAGGAAAAAAATCAAATACTTAGGGAAATTTCCCGCCAGCTTGAACAAAGCAAAAAGGACGAAACATAATGTTTCATCCTTTTTTATTCGACAAAATTCGGGTGGTACCTGCGACAAACATCACTTGCCAGTCATGTTTGTCGCATTTGCAAGGAAGCGTATCAGTGAAGTGAATGGTACTCATCTTGCACTTTCCCTGTAGAGTATTTATACTTATATAGTTATAGACAAGATGAAGATGAAAAGGATGTGTTGCCGTTGTCCAGTCGCTCAGCGGAACAAATGCCTGTGAAGATTAAAGTGAAGACGGATATTCGCAGCGGAGGCAGCAAAGATACTTTTGAATTGACTGCTTTTGGCCGATACTATATAAAAGATGCTTCCCGGTTCCTTCAGTATGATGAAGAAATGGAAGAGGGAACGGTGAAAACAATTATAAAGATGTCCGATACAGATGGGCTGATTTTACGAAGCGGCGCCGTGAAGATGAGGCTCCCTTTTAAGATGAATAAAAAGCTCCGGGGCAGCTACCAGACGCCTTATGGAGTGTTTGAGATGGGCACTATGACCAAAAGGATGGTTCATCAATATGATGACGAAACCGGTGAAGGCTCGATCGATATTTTATACGATTTAAAAATGCAAGGATCCCAGGCAGGTACATACCATTTGGCGATAACGTTTGAGGAGGAGAACAATGAACATAGTTGAGCAGGTTCAAAGCAAATTAAAGCAGGAAATTAAGGATGCTGTCGTGAAAGCCGGTTTGGCCGCGGAAGAACAAATTCCTGATGTTATTCTTGAAATCCCGAAGGAGAAGGCGCATGGCGATTATTCTACCAATATGGCGATGCAATTGGCACGCGTGGCCAAAAAGGCGCCGAGAATGATTGCGGAAGATCTTATCGCTAATTTTGACAGCACAAAAGCGTCCATTGAAAAAATTGAAATTGCCGGCCCTGGCTTTATCAATTTTTACATGAATAACTCTTATTTGACTGATCTCATCCCGGCTGTTCTTCAAGCAGGGGATAAGTACGGCGAAACAACTGTAGGCAATAACCAAAAAATCCAGGTAGAGTTCGTTTCAGCAAATCCTACTGGTGATCTGCACCTGGGACATGCCCGCGGTGCGGCAGTCGGGGACTCCCTATGCAATATTTTAGATAAAGCAGGCTATGATGTATCACGTGAATATTATATAAACGATGCAGGAAATCAGATAAACAATCTGGCCCTGTCTGTTGAAGCACGTTACTTCCAGGCTCTTGGCATGGAAAAAGAAATGCCTGCTGACGGCTACCATGGTGAAGATATTATCGGCATCGGCAAAAAGCTTGCTGGAGAGTTCGGCGACAAGTATGTAAATGCAGATGAAAAAGAACGCTTTGACTTTTTCCGTGACTATGGCCTGAAATATGAGATGGCGAAGCTTAAGCAAGACCTTGAAGACTTCCGTGTGAGGTTTGATGTATGGTACTCTGAAACATCTCTTTACCATAACGGCAAAATCGACACTGCCCTTCAGGCGTTAAAGGATAACGGCCATATTTATGAAGAGGACGGCGCAACATGGTTCCGCTCCACTACCTTCGGCGATGATAAAGACCGCGTTCTGATCAAAAATGATGGCTCTTATACGTATCTGACACCGGATATTGCTTACCATAAAGACAAGCTTGAAAGAGGCTTTGAAAAGCTAATCAACATTTGGGGTGCTGACCACCACGGCTATATTCCGCGTATGAAAGCAGCGATTCAGGCACTGGGCTATGACCGTGAAGCACTTGAAGTGGAAATCATCCAGCTTGTTCATTTGTATAAAAACGGCGAAAAAATGAAAATGAGCAAACGTACAGGTAAAGCCGTAACGATGCGCGATCTAGTGGAAGAGGTAGGACTGGATGCTACACGCTATTTCTTCGCAATGAGAAGCGCGGATACACATCTTGATTTCGACCTTGACCTGGCTGTATCCCAATCCAATGAAAATCCTGTTTATTATGCGCAGTACGCACACGCTCGTATTTCCAGCATCCTGCGCCAGGGCGAAGAGCAGGGCATCTCTGCAGACAATAATGCAGACTTCTCTCTTATCCAAGCGGAAAAGGAAATGGATGTTCTTAAGAAGATCGGCGAATTCCCGCAGGCTGTTGCTGAAGCAGCTCAAAAGCGCATGCCGCACAGAATTACAAACTATATTTTTGAACTTGCTTCCACTTTCCATAGCTTCTATAACGCGGAAAAAGTATTGGACGCTGAAAATCCGGAAAGAACAAAAGCCCGTCTGGCACTGATTAAAGCGGTACAAACAACATTGAAAAACGCACTGGCATTGATTGGAGTATCTGCTCCTGAGAAAATGTAATAACTAATACAAAGCTGGCACACACAGTGCTGGCTTTTTTCATGTTTTTGCCGAAAAAGGGGAAGCTATAAGCATATGTTTAGGTTTATAGTTTGGCTGGTAAAACATAGTAAGCAAGGTTAAGGAGGATATTATGAAAATCGTTCTTTTATCAATACTTACAGGATTTTTGGTTGGATTTATATTTGCTTTTATGAAGCTGCCGATCCCTGCACCTCCCGCTCTTCCGGGTATTATGGGAATTGTCGGCATTTATCTCGGCTTTAAAGCGTATGAAGTAATTCTGCCATGGCTTCGGAATATAGTGGGATGATGGGGCCATCCCTTTTGGTGGGCGATTGTAAACTTAGCAAATAAACCATGGATTTTAGCAAAGAAACGAACAAAGTTAGCTAACAAATCGCAAATTTAGCAAATAAGTTTAAAAAAACAGCAAATAATTCCAGGGGATTAGCGGATAAAAACAAAAATCAGGCCAAACTGAATTTAAAATGAACCACTTTATCGTGATAGAAGCCTATACAAGTTGGGCACAGAGCAAAAACAATGGGCAAATCATGTTAGATTTGCCCACTTTATCTTAATTAACCATTCAAATTAATCCCAATGAACTTCATTTCTGTCATTTCATCAATGGCATATTTTACGCCTTCACGGCCGATTCCGCTTTCTTTTAAACCGCCGTAAGGGTAGTTGTCCTGCCTGTAGCTTGAAGCTTCATTGATCCAAACGCCGCCCATTTCCAAGCTGTCAGCTACACGGATAGCACGATTAATATCCTTCGTGAACAAACCGGCTTGCAAACCATATACGGAGTCATTGGTACGCTGGATGGCTTCCTCTTCCGTTTCAAATGGCATTACAGAAACAAGGGGAGCGAATGCCTCATCTGCCACAACCTTCATATCATGTTTCACATTGGTTAAGATGGTCGGTGGCACAACGGTTCCATCTTGTTCCCCGCCGGTTTCAACCTTTGCACCCTGATCCCTGGCTTCGTCGATCCAGGCTTTTGTCTTGGAAGCTGCACCTTTATCAATCATCGGTCCTATATCGGTGCTTTCCTCACACGGGTCGCCAATCTTAAGCCTGTTGGTAGCTTCAATAAATTTTTCAAGAAACTGCTCGTAAATGCTTTGATGGACATAGATTCTTTGAGCAGAAACACAGACCTGGCCCGAATAGCCAAATGCTGCCATCACAAGTTTGTCTACCGCGTTATCAAGATCGGCATCTTCGAAGATTAGATTAGGCGAATTTGAACCAAGCTCCATGGTTACTTTTTTTAGCCCGGCAGTGTCCCGAATCATTTTCCCAACCGCAAGGCTGCCGGTAAAAGTAATCTTGGGGACCAGTTTATGGGTGGTTAGGTGGGAACCCACTGTTTCCCCCGTGCCAAGGACGAGATTTAACACGCCATCGGGAAGCCCGGCTTCTTTAAAGAGTTTTACAAGCATAAAGGCGGAGACAGGCGTTTTTTCAGCAGGTTTGAAAATAACTGTATTGCCGGCGGCTATAGCAGGTGCAATTTTGTGAAGAGATAAATTTAAAGGAAAGTTAAAAGGAGTGATAGCACCTACTGGGCCGATTGGCGTGCGCTTAACCATTCCCATTCTGTTTTCTCCGCGTAAGGCAGCATCCATAGGAAGGACTTCACCATTTATATTCTTGGAAAGCTCTGATGCAAAACGGAGAATCTGAATAGACCTTTTAACTTCTGCCCGGCTGTGCCTGATCGGTTTTCCTGCCTCCTGCATAATGATCGCAGCAAAATCCTCAGCTTTTTCCTCCAGTATGTCGGCAGCTTTCCGTAATATTTCAGCCCTTTCAAAGGCGGGCATTTTTTTCATGGTTGTTTCAAAGGTTTTTACACTATTGTTTATGGCTTCTTCCATATCGCTTTTATCAGCAAGGGCAATTTTAGCTACGATCTCCTGATTATAGGGATTACGGACTTCGAGCGTTTCACGGTGGGTTTCGCTTCTCTCTTTTCCATTGATAATCGAGCCTATTATCATCATCTATTCCTCCTTTGCTAGCAGAGAATTTTACCCAATTTTTCTGTGAGTTTCATATTTTCGCTGTAGTCTACCGGACAATCAATCAAGACTGGCTTATTCATCTCAACTGCTTTTTTCAGAGAGGGCTTTAATTCACCTGTTTTTTGTATCTCAATTGCCTCAAACCCATATGAATGAGCAAGCTGGATAAAATCTGGATTTCCGAATTTAATATGGGATGACCGGTTAAACTCATTTAACTGCTTCCATTCAATTAAACCGTAGCCTTCGTCTCTCCATAATAGAATAATGATTGGAAGATTTAGCCTTTTGGCTGTCTCAAGCTCTGCACTGGACATTTGAAAGGCACCGTCACCGCATACGGCGACCACCTTTTTGTCGGGGTGGACCATTTTGGCGGCAATGGCCCCCGGAACAGCTACGCCCATGGAAGCTAGGCCATTTGAAATGAGGCATGTATTCGGTTCGTAGGTATGATACATTCTGGCCATCCACATTTTGTGTGCCCCAACATCCGATATCACGATGTCTTCATCATTTAATACGGCTCGCAAATCAGAAATGATTTTTTGCGGCTTAACAGGGAAGCCTGAGTCATTTTCAAACGTCTCCAATTCGTTGAGTGCTTTGTGCCTGACATTTGCAACCCATTTGTTGTCTCGGCTTGAAGGGGAGAGGGCTTCTTGCAATGGTTGTAAATTTTCATTTAGATCACCTAGTACATGATGCTTAACAGGATAGCTTGCATCCGTTTCGGCTTCGATCGCATCAATATTCAAAATGGGTGTTCGGCCGCCCGGATTCCAATTTTCCGGTGGATATTCTGCCATATCAAAACCTATTGCAATAATTAAATCTGATTCCCGGAATCCGCAAGTAATGTAATCATTGCTGCTTAAACCGGCGGTAAGCAAACTTAACTCATTTCTCCAGGATATTGCTCCTTTACCCATAAAGGAATGGACAACGGGAATCCTGGTTTTTTCCACAAGTGCACGCAAGCTGTCGGAAGCTTGTCCTCTTTCAACTCCCATACCAGCCAATATAAGCGGGTGTTCTGCTTTTTCTATCAAATTTGCGGCTTCCTGGATCACTCGTTCACTGGCTTCCGGCAAAGAATGAATCATCACTTCAAGTGGGGATGAATTCACTTCCATGGCTGCAACATCTTCAGGAAGATCAATATGAGTAGCTCCAGGCTTCTCTTTCGTGGCTACCCGAAAAGCTTTCCTGACAACCTCCGGAATGATATCTGTTGTTTTAACCTGGGCATTCCATTTTGTCACTGGTTCAAAAACGGAAACCAGGTCATAGTATTGATGGGAAATTTTGTGCTGCCTGTTCAAGCCTGCTTGTCCGGTTATGGCAATGAGAGGGGAGTGGTCCATATTTGCATTAGCAACCCCTGTCAGCAGATTTGTTGCCCCCGGTCCCAGAGTAGATAAGCAGACTCCAGGTTTTCCTGTCAGCCGGCCATAGGTTCCTGCCATAAACGCTGCATTTGTTTCATGCCTGGTCACAATAAATTCAATGCTTGAATCGAGAAGGGCATCCATAATATCCAGATTTTCCTCGCCAGGAACACCGAAAATATATTCAACACCCTCGTTTTCAAGACACTTAATAAGCAGCTGTGCTGCGTTCATTCTTAACACCTCCTGGGTATATTTGATAAAAATTATTGCTTATTTGACTATTCCACATATATGTCTGTATAAACAGAATGGCCAGCAGACTGTTTGATGGACAAGATCAGCATTTTCCAATTGGACGAGCATATGATGAAAAAAGACATATATTCGGAAAGGAAATCAGGTATCCTATGATTCCAGTAAAAGCCAATTTTGCAGCTTCCCTATATGCCACGATTTCGATTTGTTTTTGGGGGATTTCTTTTGTTTCAACAAAAGCAGTCATCGATAAATTGGATCCGTTCACGCTGCTTATGCTTCGCTTTGCGATTGGTGCAGCATTTTTATTCTTTTTACTCCTTTTAAAAAGGTATCCCTTAAAGCTTCCCGTTAAATATATTCCGCATTTGATTGTGCTCGGTGTGTTGGGGGTATTTATTCATCAAATGATCCAGGCGACTGCTCTTCTTACGATTGACGCTTCCTCAGCAGGGTGGATGATTTCATTTTCGCCTGTGTTCACAGTATTGCTTTCAATGTTTTTTTTGCATGAGAAGCTGACACTTGTAAGGTCAATCGGTATAATGATTGCTATTTCAGGGGTCTTGATGGTGACCGGAGCGAGAAGCGGCCAGACATTGGGGTTTGCCATAAATATTGGTTATGTCCTAATGATTCTAAGTACGCTGAATTGGGCGGTCTACTCAGTACTGTTAAAAAGGCTGCATATTGAACTTCCATCTCTTGTTGTTACATTTTATATGAGTTTGCTGGGATGCAGCTTAACCACCCCTTTTCTGGTAAGAGATAGGGGATGGGAGAGTTTTCATCTTTTAACTGCTGTCGAATGGAGCCATATAATATTTCTAGGTGTATTTGTATCAGGGATTGCTTATTGGTATTGGGCAAAGGCGCACGAAGTATTGGAAGCGTCAAAGGTTTCGATGTTTATGTATATGGAACCGCTGTTCACCCTGATTGCGGCCATTCTTCTGCTGCATGAGAAAGTTTTTTTCATAAGCATACTGGGTGGAGTCATAATTATTATAGGAGTTCTGATGGTCAATGGTCAGATAGGGACGATTATTCAATATTTTTTATGGAGAAGACGATAAGCCAAGGGGGAATCATTTATGGCTTTGCATGACCGGTTTAAAGGCTGTTTGGATGAATTGAATTCGCCTTCTGCAGAAGAGCTTGAAAAGGCGTTAAAATCATTGGATATTAAGCTGGAAGAGATGCTTCCTTATCTGCAATCTGCAGATGGAAAGCCCTACTATCGCAAGCTTCTCTATCAAAATGATGAAGTGGAACTACTTGTAATGAACTGGTCGGATTTAGAATGTGCCCCTCACGATCATGGGAATTCATGCGGATGGATACAGGTTTTGAATGGGGCTTCTGAAAATACAGTTTTTGAAGTGAAAGAAAATCATATTCCACAGGAGCTGTTTGCTGAGATAAAGGGGAAGGGTTCCTTCTTTTTTGCGCCTAAAAAGGGCGTTCACAAAATGAAGAGAGCAGGCATGGATTATCTTGTAACCCTGCATCTTTATTCACCGCCGATTACAGGGATGAAGGTATATGATCTAAAAAAATGCGCTGCTTGTATCGTATCAGATGACTGTGGGGCATGGTGGCCAGAAGATATGAGGAAAAAGGTAAAAGAAATCCAGTTAAAATAAAGGACTTATTAAAGCTCATTATTGATATTGGCACTCTGTAGGAACAGAAAGGCACAAGACTCCTCGAAAATGCTCATTTCCTTCGTGCGGTGTTTATTCGTGGATGCAATTCATTGTCGTCCAGCGGGAGAAGCGAGTCCCGCAGCCTTAGTGCTTGAGGAGCGTCGGACCGCCCGCTGTTCGCTGAGTTTCTTGAGTGGAAATCAACAGGCAAGTTTAACAAAAAAGGTCCTCTTTGGCGGAGGAACTCCCTCGCTATTTCCACTCAATCTCCGCACCGCCGAGCCTTTTTACACCGCGTATGCTGCTAATATCCTCAGTCAGCTTTAGAGCTGCTTTGTCCTTTGCTTTTGCTTCAATCATAAAGTCGATGTCCCGGTCAAAGGTTCTCAGCAAATTGAGAAGCGGCCTGATAAAATCAAGATCTACGTAGTCAGCGTGGGACCGGAAAGCTTTTTCAGATTTAGGAGATGAAATATGAATCTTCGGCTTCAAGCCGGTTTTTTCCCATGTATGGAAAATTTCCGGGAGGAGCTCTTCCAACGGCCGGTTCCCGAGATTGGCCATATGATGATGATAGTCGAACATAAGAGGAATATTTTCTTGCTGGCAGGCCAACAGAGTTTCATCCGTATTATAGGTTTTATCATCGTTCTCCAACGTCATTGTTTCTTTAATAGGAGATGGCAGCATCTTTAGATTTTTATGAAAACGATCAATTGTCGCCTGCTTGTCTCCATAAGCACCGCCGATATGGATATTGATAATGCTCTCTTTGTCCACGCCCATGGCTTCAAACATCCGGTAATGGTATTCCATATCCTTGACAGCGTTTTTTGTCACTTCCTCCCTTGGTGATGTAAACAAGGTGAACTGGTTGGGGTGAAAGCTGACCCGCAGTTTATGATTTTTGATAAGTTCGCCAATCTCCAGCCACTTTTCCTTAAATGGTTCGACAAAATCCCATAATACTTCAGGATGGGTGGCTAGTGGGACGATGGAGCTGGAAAGTCTGTACAAATGAATTTCATGTGCAATATTGTAATGCAGCATCCTTAACGTGTTATGCAGATTTTGAGCTGTGACTGCTTTGAGTTTTTCCAGCCTTTCTTCGGCAGGCATTTGCTGATAGCGGGTAAAGGTTAAAGTTCTGGCAGGAGAAGCTTCCCACAAACTGATAGCGTGGGAAACATATCCTAAGCGAATCTTCATATTGCAGCACCTTCTTTTCCCCGGATTCCCTTAAAGGAAACTGGCCACCGTTCGGGCAAGCATCTCCTTAAATGTCCGAAAAGGATCCGGACGGTTTAATTCTTTTAACGTTAATCTTTTCGCATTTTGAATGTCCTTATCTAAAACTGCTTGGACCTTTTGGATAAATTTTTTGTCATAAATAAAGCAATTGATTTCATAGTTTAAAAACAGGCTTCGTTTATCAAAATTGGCTGTTCCGACATCACTGGTTTCATCATCAATGATAATGGCTTTAGCATGGTAAAAGCCGTTCAAATATTCATATACATAGGCACCTTGCTTTAGCAGCTTTCTTAAATAAAGGTAAGAGGCTTCTTTTACAAGGACATGATCTGTAATGCAGGGAACAAGAATTTTTACAGTGATGCCTCGTTCCAATGCATGGCTTAAGTCCTGTAAGAGCCTTTTGCTCGGAATAAAATAAGGCGTGCCAATTGTAATAGACTTCTTTGCATTTCGGATTATAGAGGAAAAGGTTTCTTCCAAAAAGGCGCCTTTATAAGCAGCCAGCTGATGTTTATATTTGCCCGTATGAAGTTCAGGAAAATAGATGCTGTTTGCCAGCAGGTCGGTCTTTGTTGCTTTGTACCAATCTACAAGAAACTCTCTTTGCAGATCGTGAACACCTTCGCCTTGGAATTTTAAATGGTAATCACGCCATGGTGTCAGCTTCGGGTCTTTATTAATGTATTCTTTCCCGATATTAAAACCGCCGCTATACCCGACCTTTCCGTCAATAACGGTAATTTTCCGGTGGTTTCTAGCTTGAATCGAATAGAAAAGGAAAGGCGGCTTTGGAACATGTGCAAAGGAAAACTTTATTCCGCTGCTTTTGAGATCTTTAACCGTTTTTCTTTTAACAGAAAAGCTGCCGGCCCAGTCGAGAAGGAGCCGGACCTCGACCCCTTCCTGTGCTTTACCCTTTAGAATGGATAAAAACTCCTGGCTGATTTTATCTTCCTTGACAATATAAAATAAAATATGGATATGCTTTTTGGCTTTCCTAATTTCGGAAAATAGGTCTTTGAATAAGGCAGGCCCGTCAGTAAACATCTCCATATCGCTCTGGCGGATGGGACAGCTTGTACGCTCCAGTTTTTTTAAATGATTTTTCCGGCCCAATGTAAAGTCGATATACATCCATAAAAAGAGCACGAGTAAAATGACCATGATGATATTCCAGACTGTCAATGCCATCTTCCTCTCGACAAGATTTCCTGTTAGTATTTCCAGCAGCGCCATTTCTATAATGAAATCTTCCGTTTATGCAGGATTTTTTCGAATGTGAAAAGAAGTTATCTACATGTGGATAACAAAATTATTAAACTTTTCGAACAAGTTTAATGAAAAAGTGGTTGACTGAATGCTCATTCATAATATAATGGGAGTAAGAGATAAATTCAGAAAATTTTATTGTATTTAAAATTTTCTAAGGAGAATGAATTGGAATAATTTACGAAAGGAGCACTATGCCCTATGAACGGTTTATTATGGATTAACTTAATTGCATTCCTTCTTGTAACCGCTTACGCCGTCAGCCTGTTTGTCTATGTTGTCAAGACACGGATTGAATATATCAAGCTTGGCAAAAAGGTCGAATTTGACGGCAAAGTAAAAGAGCGCCTTGAAAAAATCTGGGTGAATGTGTTTGGACAGAAGAAGCTTTTAAAGGATAAGAAAAGCGGAATCATGCATGTCATGTTTTTCTACGGATTTCTTCTTGTTCAATTCGGTGCCATTGATTTTATTATCAAGGGAATTAAGCCTGGTGCACATTTACCGCTGGGACCTTTATATCCTGGCTTCACGTTTTTTCAGGAAATTGTGACCCTGATGATCCTTGTTGCAGTGATCTGGGCTTTTTACCGGCGTTATGTTGAAAAGCTTGTTCGCTTAAAGAGAGGATTTAAAGCAGGTCTTGTACTTATTTTTATCGGAGGGTTAATGCTCTCTGTTCTCCTTGGAAATGGGATGAGCATGATCTGGCATGGCCATGAAGGAACATTGTCCGAGCCTGTTGCGTCCCTCATTGCAGGAGCATTCTCATGGATGGGAGAAACCGGGGCGATCGTTGTATTCTATATCGCATGGTGGATTCATTTGCTGTTCCTATTAGCATTCCTTGTGTATGTGCCGCAATCCAAGCACGCTCACTTAATCGCCGGACCGGCCAACGTTTACTTCAACCGCATGGATAATCCGGGAAAATTAAAAGCAATCGATTTTGAAGATGAATCACAAGAAAGCTTTGGTGTCGGCAAGATTGAAGACTTTACACAGCACCAAATGATTGATTTCTATGCATGTGTGGAATGCGGGCGCTGTACCAATATGTGTCCGGCTACTGGCACTGGTAAAATGCTTTCGCCTATGGATTTGATTATCAAATTGCGTGACCATTTAACAAACCACGGTGCTGCTGTTACATCCAAGCAGCCTTGGGTACCAACTTTTGCTTTTTCAAATACGAAAGGCAATCAGATTGCTCTTGCAGCTGCAGGCCAAGGTGCTGAAGAAGCGGCAGCTGGTCTTGCATACAGCCCAAGCCTGATTGGAGAAGTCATCACAGAAGAAGAAATCTGGGCATGTACGACTTGCCGCAACTGTGAAGATCAATGTCCTGTTATGAATGAGCATGTTGATAAGATTATCGATCTGCGCCGTTACCTTGTTTTAACAGAGGGGAAAATGGATGCTGATGCACAGCGTGCGATGACGAATATTGAACGCCAGGGCAATCCTTGGGGACTAAACCGCAAGGAGCGCGAAGATTGGAGAGAGGCACGCGAGGATGTTCATGTGCCGACAGTGAAGGAAATGAAGAAAGCAGGAGAAGAGTTCGAATACTTATTCTGGGTTGGGTCAATGGGATCTTACGATAACCGCAGCCAAAAGATTGCTCTATCCTTTGCCAAGCTATTGAATGAGGCAGGGGTCAAGTTCGCTATCCTTGGAAACAAGGAAAAGAACTCAGGCGATACGCCAAGACGTCTAGGTAACGAGTTCTTATTCCAGGAGCTTGCGACTAAGAATATTGAAGAATTTGAGAAAAATGAAGTGAAGAAAATCGTAACAATCGACCCGCATGCCTACAACATTTTCAAAAACGAGTATCCGGATTTCGGATTGGAGGCAGAGGTATATCACCATACTGAGGTTCTAGCCAAACTTTTAGAAGAAGGCAAGCTGAAGCCGCAATATGCAGTGAACGAAACGATTACATTCCATGACTCTTGCTACCTTGGACGATACAACGAGGTTTACGATCCTCCGCGTGAAATTCTTAAGTCTATTCCTGGCGTTAAGCTTGTGGAAATGGAAAGAAACCGTGAAACTGGCATGTGCTGTGGAGCGGGCGGCGGCTTGATGTGGATGGAAGAAGAAACAGGACACCGCATTAACGTATCACGCACAGAGCAGGCGATGGCGGTTAACCCGTCCGTGATCAGCTCGGGATGTCCTTACTGCTTAACTATGCTATCTGATGGAACAAAAGCAAAAGAAGTGGAAGAACAGGTTCACACGTACGATGTAGCTGAAATTCTAGAAAAGTCCATTGTGGGCGAAAGTCAGAATTTAGCTTCCTAAAAATATGGTAGTTATAAAATTCATTTTGGCACGGTGTTGATTGGAGCGGAAGACGCTAATCCCGCGAAAATGCATTCGCATTTTCTTCGTGCGGTGTTAATTCAAGGCTGTTTATTCAATGTCCTGCGGGAATGAGAGTCAAAGGGAGACCCCGCAGGCGCGTCATGCGCCGAGAAGGCTCCCTGACTGCCCGCGGTTCGCTGAGCGTTTGGAGCGGAGATCAACAGACGAGTTAACAAAGCCAGCAATAAAGTAACTTAAGTGGAAATTGAAGCACTGAAACAAAATGATTTAAAGCATTTTAAGTCACTTTCGAGCATAAATGTATGTGACAGGAGAATGATTTTTGCCGCAGGTTAACTGGCAGTAAGTCCACAATAGATAGACAGTTGCTGAATATTAGGTGGACAGCTGCCAGTAAAAGCCCGGCGACGGACAGGACGTCCCAGCCGGGCGATACCACAGGATAAGGAACACTTCGTCAGCGACTCATCGCATGACCGAAAGCGGTAGCTTTTGGAAGGATGTGGTCCCCTGAGCGTGGTAAGTTTGAACTTACCATGAGCGGGAACCCGCTTATGGAAGTTAAACTTTATGAATTTTGTGTAAAGTGTTTCAATTTTTGCTATTTTTCTAGTAAAATAGAATAAAGCGCTTACAATTTATAAATCTGGATGGAGATCGATTATCTCCTATTTGTATGTTTTCTTTTCGAGCGAGCGTTCAGTCAACCTTAGTACCTCACCTACATTTAACTTCAACAAGACCAACTGCAGAGACTCAAAAATTTTTTTCCAAATAATTTTTCGAACATTTTAAATTAATAGTACAAAGGAGCGATTCTTTATGGGGAAAACCGTAATTCTTAGCGGAGTAAGAACACCTTTTGGAAAATTTGCCGGAGGTCTCAGCAGTTTTTCTGCTTCGGATCTTGGTGGATTTGCAGTAAAAGAAGCATTGAATCGTGCCGGTGTAAATCCTGAAGAAGTGGACGAAGTGATTCTCGGAAGTGTTCTCCAGGGCGGACAGGGCCAAATTCCTTCGCGCCAGGCTGCAATAAAAGCAGGCTTGCCATGGGAAGTAAAAACCGAAACGATCAATAAGGTTTGTGCTTCCGGGATGCGCAGTGTGACGTTGGGTGACCAGATTATCCGCGCAGGGGACGAGGAAGTGATTGTGGCAGGCGGTATGGAGTCTATGAGCAATGCTCCTTACATATTGCCGAAAGCACGCTGGGGCTTGCGTATGGGCGATTCAACGGTTAAGGATTTAATGGTTCATGATGGATTAAGCTGCAGCTTCACAGGCGTCCATATGGGAACTTACGGTAATTCAACAGCAAAAGAATTTGAAATCAGCCGTGAAGAGCAGGACAACTGGGCATTAAGAAGCCATGAACGTGCGATTGCTGCGATTGAATCTGGCAAATTGGCAGAGGAAATTGTACCTGTGCAAGTTCCGCAGCGAAAAGGTGAACCTGTTGTTGTTTCTCAGGATGAATCGCCTCGTAAAGATACTTCTTTAGAAAAGCTGGGTAAGCTTCGATCCGTGTTCAATTCGGACGGAACGATTACTGCCGGAAATGCACCTGGCGTTAACGATGGCGCAGCAGCATTGGTGCTGATGAGCGAAGAGCGTGCAGAACGTGAAGGCAAAAGGCCAGAAGCCTATATCCTTGGCCATACAGCTATTGCGGTTGAAGCAAAGGACTTTCCGCAGACTCCGGGACTTGTTATAAATGAGCTTTTGAAAAAGACAGGAAAATCTCTTGAAGAAGTTGATTTGTTTGAAATTAACGAAGCGTTTGCAGCAGTTGCTTTAACGAGCGGAAAAATTGCTAATCTGGATGAAGAAAAAGTCAACGTGAACGGTGGAGCAGTCGCACTGGGACATCCAATCGGCGCAAGCGGAGCGAGAATTATTTTAACATTAATGCATGAATTAAAACGACGGGGCGGCGGAATCGGCATTGCAGCCATCTGCAGCGGCGGCGGCCAGGGCGATGCAGTCATGATCGAGGTGCCGAAGAAGTAATTTGGGAGATAGATGGACATCTAATTTGCCCAATAGGGGATTTTAACGGCGGAAAATGGTGATCTAACGACAAAATTCGAGGTCTTATCGGCCCAAAAAGTCGATGTAACGTCGAAATTCGAACTTTTATAGGCAAAAAACAGCTGTTTATCATCGGCCAAACTAAAGATGAGACCACCTTAACTAGCAGTTTAATAGAATGAATTTAAGTTTTAGGCAATTACCGGCCAAAGTACGGCTTTTACCGGCCGAATTCATACATTTACCGGCCAAAAATGGTGATTTACCGGCCGAATCAGTAGAAATACCGGCCAAAGCTCAAGAACGGAGGATATGAACATGAACGTAAAAAGCATTATGGTAATCGGGGCAGGACAAATGGGATCTGGAATTGCACAGGTTTGTGCACAGGCGGGATACAGCGTGCTGCTGAACGACCTGAAGGCAGAGTTTGTAGAACGCGGACTGGGCGTAATGAAAAAGAATCTTTCCCGCCAGGTGGAGAAAGAGCGCATGACAGCGGAGGAAATGGAAACTGTGCTCGGAAATGTAACCGCTTCAAAGGATTTGCAGGATGCAAAAAATGTTGACCTTATCATCGAAGCGGCCGTTGAAAACATGGAGATTAAAACAAAGATTTTCAGCCAGCTGGATGAAATTGCACCAGAACATGCGATTCTGGCAAGCAATACATCATCACTTCCAATTACAGAAATCGCAGCTGCTACAAACCGTCCGGAAAAAGTGATCGGCATGCACTTTATGAATCCAGTGCCTGTGATGAAGCTGGTTGAAATCATCCGCGGGCTGGCAACAACGGATGAAGTGTACCAAACAATCGAAGATCTTACGAAAACGCTTAAAAAGGTACCTGTTGAAGTAAATGACTTCCCAGGATTCGTTTCCAACCGGGTATTGATGCCGATGATTAATGAAGCGGTTTATACCCTTTATGAAGGGGTTGCATCGAAAGAAGCGATTGATGAAGTGATGAAGCTTGGCATGAACCATCCGATGGGGCCGCTGACATTAGCAGATTTCATTGGCTTGGATACTTGTCTGTATATTATGGAAACACTCCACGAAGGCTTTGGCGATGATAAATACCGTCCATGCCCATTATTAAGAAAGTATGTTAAAGCAGGCTGGATCGGCAAGAAAACAGGCAGAGGCTTCTACGTTTACGAATAAAGCAAGGGCTTTAAGGCCCTTGGGACAGTTTATCAATCATAGGGGCTTGGCTACTAAAAGCCAAGCAGCATCGGGGGGAATACAAATGAACCTGAGATTTACAGAAGAGCAGGAAATGATGAGAAAAATGGTGCGCGATTTTGCCCAGACGGAGATTGCACCTTTTGTTGAAAAAATGGAGCAGGGCGAGTTTCCGAGAGAGGTTCTGCGTAAAATGGGCGATCTCGGCTTGATGGGGATTCCAATTCCGGAAAAGTACGGCGGATCGGAAATGGATTTTACATCTTATATCATTGCCATCCATGAGCTGTCCCGAGTAAGTGCGACGGTAGGCGTTATTTTATCGGTCCATACATCTGTAGGGACTAATCCGATATTATATTTTGGAACAGAGGAGCAAAAGCAGAAATATATACCAAAGCTTGCTTCAGGCGAGTTTCTTGGCGCTTTTTGCCTCACAGAACCGAGCGCAGGCTCAGATGCGGGAAGTTTAAAATCACGTGCAGTAAAAGACGGAGACCATTACGTTATTAATGGGTCGAAGGTATTCATCACCAATGGCGGCGAGGCAGATGTGTATATCGTATTTGCTTCGACCAATCCGGAGCTGGGCAGCAAAGGAGTTTCCGCGTTTATCGTAGAGAAGGATACGCCGGGCCTTGTATTCGGAAAAGATGAGCACAAAATGGGCTTGCACGGATCCAGGACCCTGCAGCTGACTTTTGAAGATATGCGTATTCCGGCTGAAAACCTTCTTGGCAATGAAGGAGAGGGCTTTAAGATTGCTATGGCAAACCTGGATGCAGGGCGGATCGGGATTGCTGCACAGGCACTTGGAATTGCTGAGGCAGCATTTGAAGCAGCAGCCGATTATGCAAAGGAGCGCGTACAATTCGGAAAGCCGATTGCTGCTCAGCAGGGAGTAGGATTTAAGCTAGCGGACATGGCGACAAACGTTGAAGCTGCAAAGCTCTTAATCTATCGTGCTGCTGAGCTTCGCCGGCGCGGAATCAAGTGCGGGCTGGAAGCATCCATGGCAAAGCTTTTTGCTTCAAGAACAGCAGTGGAAGTTACGACAGAAGCGATCCAGGTTTTTGGCGGATACGGCTATACAGAGGAATATCCGGTTGAACGCTACTTCCGTGATGCAAAAATAACCGAAATTTACGAAGGAACAAGTGAAATTCAGCGGATTGTCATCAGTAAGCAGCTTTAATAGAGCCAAACGTCCGCTATCATAGCGGACGATCGGCGAGGAAATCATTTTATCAGCGAAAATTTCAATATATCAACGAAAACGAGCCTTTTATCAACGAGTTTTCCAAAATATCAACGAAATTCAAGTTATATCAACGAATCCACACAAAGCGAGGGACTGACAATGAATTTTCAATTGAGTGAAGAGCATGAAATGATAAGAAAAATGGTTCGCGACTTTGCCAGGAATGAAGTAGCTCCGACAGCGGCAGAGCGTGATGAGGAAGAGCGATTTGACCGTGAAATCTTCAATAAAATGGCGGAGCTTGGCTTAACAGGTATTCCTTGGCCTGAAGAGTATGGCGGAATCGGCAGCGATTACCTTGCATACTGCATTGCAGTTGAAGAGCTTTCAAGAGTGTGTGCTTCAACGGGGGTAACCCTTTCTGCACATACTTCCCTGGCAGGCTGGCCGATCTTCAAGTTTGGCAGCGAAGAGCAGAAGCAAAAGTATTTAAAGCCAATGGCACAGGGTGAAAAAATCGGTGCATACGGGCTGACTGAGCCTGGCAGCGGTTCCGATGCAGGCGGTATGAGAACGACTGCGCGTCTGGAAGGCGACCATTACGTATTGAACGGCAGCAAAATTTTCATCACAAACGGCGGAGTTGCAGATATTTATGTGGTATTCGCATTAACTGATCCAGCCGAAAAACATAGAGGAACAACAGCATTTATCGTAGAAGCCGGATTTGATGGCTTTTCTGTCGGCAAGAAGGAAAAGAAATTGGGCATTCGCTCATCGCCGACCACAGAAATTATTTTTGAAGATTGCAAGGTTCCTGTTGAGAACGTACTGGGTGAAGTTGGAGAAGGCTTCAAAATCGCGATGATGACACTGGATGGCGGACGGAATGGTATCGCAGCACAGGCTGTCGGAATTGCACAGGGTGCATTGGATGCTTCTATCGACTATGCAAAAGAGCGAGTACAGTTTGGCAAGCCGATTGCTGCCCAGCAGGGGATCGGATTCAAGCTAGCAGACATGGCGACAAGCATTGAAGCTTCAAGATTATTAACTTATCAGGCAGCATGGCTGGAATCAGAAGGCCTTCCATACGGAAAAGAATCCGCAATGTCTAAGCTTCTAGCCGGCGACACGGCAATGAAGGTAACAACGGATGCCGTTCAAATCTTTGGCGGATATGGCTATACAAAGGATTATCCCGTTGAACGCTTTATGCGTGACGCAAAAATTACGCAGATTTACGAAGGAACGCAGGAAATCCAGCGTCTCGTAATCTCGCGTATGGTAACAAAATAATAGGGTCTCACAGTAATTATTTCAAAGGCTATTTTCGTAAAGTTTGTTGATTTTAGGCGACTAACTAAGTTTATCCACTGAGTTGATTGGAGCGGAGGGCACTTGATCCTCGAAAATGCTGCCGCATTTTCTTCGTGCGGTGTTATTCAAGGATGTTTATTCAATGTCCTGCGGGAAGTGAGGGAATGTGAGACCCCACAGGCAAAGCCGAGGAGGCTCGCATCGCTCCCCGCGGAAAGCAAGTGCCTGCAGCGGAAATCAACGGGCAGAATTCGTAAGCTAAAACAACATTCTATGAGGAAATCCTCTTCAAAATAAACAGGTATTCAGGGGATGATTCGCGGGAGGCGGTAGGTAAAAATGAAAAAACGGGAAGTGCAGGCTTCTGTTAAAGATGAGCGCCTTGTTAAAAAGAGGCGCGATCAGATGATTAAAGGTGCCGTCACCCTTTTTATCCAAAAAGGGTTCCATCGTACAACAACTAGAGAGATCGCAAAGGCATCTGGTTTTAGTATCGGAACTCTTTATGAGTATATCCGGACGAAGGAAGACGTGTTATACCTGGTTTGTGACAGCATCTATGACCAGGTTGCAGAGCGGCTGCAAAAGGGTCTTGATACAAAACAGGGTACGCTTGAAAGCCTTGAGCAGGGGATTGCCGATTATTTCAAGGTAGTCGATGAAATGCAGGATGAAGTACTCGTCATGTACCAGGAAGTAAAATCCTTAACAAAGGACGCGCTTCCGTATGTTCTGAAAAAAGAAATTGAAATGGTCGGCATGTTTGAGCATGTGATCACGCTTTGTGTGGAAAACGGTGAACTGGATCTGCCCGAGGAGAAAGTTAAAATGATTGCCCATAACATTTTTGTCCAGGGGCAAATGTGGGCGTTCCGGCGCTGGACATTGCAAAAAATGTATACGATTGATGAATATATCAAACTGCAGACTGATTTGCTTTTCCAGGGAATAAAAAGTCCAAGCAAGGTTTCGGAAAACGCTTAACAAGTATAAATTTTATGCGTACAGGCATCAGTCATCCTGTTGCCTGCGCTTTCGGACAAGGGGGAGAAGTATGAGTAATCCAGAAGTATATAAGCCGAAAAACCATATCCGCTTTGTGACGGCGTCAAGTCTTTTTGATGGCCATGATGCTTCCATTAACATTATGCGAAGAATCATTCAGGCAAGCGGTGCGGAGGTTATCCATCTTGGACATAACCGCTCGGTAGAAGAAGTCGTGAACGCGGCAATTCAGGAAGATGTACAGGGAATCGCGATTTCCTCTTATCAGGGAGGACATGTTGAATATTTTAAGTATATGTATGATTTGCTGAAGGAAAGAGGCGCTTCCCACATCCGGATTTATGGCGGCGGCGGCGGAGTGATCATCCCGAAGGAAATCAAGGAATTGCATGATTACGGAATCGCAAGAATCTTTTCTCCAGAAGATGGCCGAAAGTCCGGCCTGCAGGGCATGATCAACCAGATGATTAAAGAATGTGATTTTCCGACTTTCACAGCAGAGTCATCCGAGCAAATTGAAAAGCTTCAGGAGGGGGAAACTAATGCAATTGCCAAGCTGATTACCCTTGCTGAGCATCAGGTTACGGAGAGCAAAGAAGCAGCCGCATCTCTGGAAACCGTTATGGAGAAAGTCAAGTCGCTTGAAAAACAGGTGCCGGTTGTTGGGATTACAGGTACAGGCGGTGCTGGTAAAAGCTCTTTAACAGATGAGCTGATCCGCCGTTTTATCAACGAAATCCCGGAAAAGAAGGTCGCTATACTTTCCGTTGACCCGACTAAGCAAAAAACGGGCGGTGCGCTTCTTGGTGACCGCATACGTATGAACGCAATCTTTAATCCGCGCGTTTATATGAGAAGCCTTGCAACAAGGAATTCACGCAGTGAGCTTTCACTTGCGATTCAGGATGCGATTTCGGTTGTAAAGGCAGCCGGCTTTGACTTGATTATTGTGGAAACGAGCGGAATCGGGCAAGGGGATGCGGGCATTACCGAAATTTGCGATGTCTCTATGTATGTGATGACAAGTGAATTCGGCGCGCCTTCCCAGCTTGAAAAAATAGACATGATTGATTATGCAGACTTAATCGTTATCAATAAATTTGAGCGCAAAGGGTCTGAAGATGCCATGCGCCAGGTGCAAAAGCAATATCAGCGCAGCCGGATGCTTTTTGAAAAGGAATTGGAAGAAATGCCGGTATACGGTACGATTGCAAGCCAGTTCAATGATCCGGGAACAAATGCGGTGTTCGCTGCACTGGTTGAAACAATTAACAAAAATGCGGGCACAGATTGGGAGACAAGTTTTTCAAAAGAAGCGAAAGTTGAAAAACAAAATGTCATTATTCCAAATGAGCAGCGCTATTATTTGCGTGAGGTTTCAGACACAGTCCGGGGCTATCATAAGAAAGCCGAAGAGCAGGCCGATCTTGCCCGCAAATTATTCCAGCTGGAGGGCGCCCTTCTTGCGGTAAAGGAACAGGAAGGCAACGATGAGGTTATCGCTTCTCTTGAGGCAATCAAAGCAGCAGCGGAAGATAGACTGACAGCAGAAACGAAGAGTATTCTTAAAGGCTGGGATAGTCTGAAGGAAAAATATTCAGGCGAGCAATTTGTGACAAAAATCCGTGATAAGGAAATCGTAACGGTTTTAAAAACAAAGAGCTTATCAGGCCTTTCTATTCCAAAGGTGGCACTTCCTAAGTACAAGGATTATGGAGAAATCATCCGCTGGGTGTACAGAGAAAATGTCCCGGGTTCATTCCCGTATACAGCAGGCGTTTTTCCATTCAAACGCGAGGGAGAAGACCCGAAAAGGCAGTTTGCCGGTGAAGGAACACCAGAACGGACAAATCGCCGCTTCCACTATCTTTCAAAAGATGATTCTGCTAAGCGTTTAAGCACTGCATTTGATTCGGTGACCCTTTACGGAGAAGACCCGGATTACCGCCCGGACATTTACGGAAAAGTTGGGGAGAGCGGTGTCAGTGTTTGTACGCTTGATGATATGAAAAAACTGTATGCCGGATTTGATCTATGCCATCCATCTACATCAGTATCCATGACGATTAATGGACCGGCTCCGATCATATTGGCCATGTTTATGAATACAGCGATTGAGCAGCAGATTGAAGCAAAAGAGCAGGAGCTTGGCCGAGTGCTCACTCCGGAAGAGTTTACTGAAGTAAGGGCGAAAACACTGCAGACAGTGAGGGGAACGGTTCAGGCTGATATTTTAAAAGAAGACCAGGGCCAAAATACATGTATCTTCTCCACAGAGTTTGCGCTTCGAATGATGGGAGATATCCAGCAGTACTTTATTGACCACAAAGTCCGGAATTATTACTCTGTATCGATCTCCGGCTACCATATCGCTGAAGCGGGTGCCAATCCGATTTCACAGCTCGCGTTTACATTGGCAAATGGCTTCACATATGTAGAGTACTATTTGAGCAGAGGCATGAACATCAATGATTTCGCGCCAAACCTTTCATTCTTCTTCTCAAACGGACTTGACCCTGAGTATACGGTGCTTGGCCGCGTGGCTCGCCGCATCTGGGCAACTGTAATGAGAGATAAGTATGGAGCCAATGAACGAAGCCAGAAGCTGAAGTACCATATCCAGACTTCCGGACGCTCGCTCCATGCACAAGAGATCGACTTTAATGATATCCGTACAACTCTGCAGGCATTGATGGCCCTGCAGGATAATTGCAACTCGCTTCATACAAATGCCTATGATGAAGCCATCACCACACCGACAGAGGAATCTGTTCGCCGTGCGATGGCCATCCAGATGATCATTACAAAAGAGCATGGCTTATCAAAGAATGAAAATCCGCTTCAGGGCGCGTTCATTGTAGATGAGCTAACCGATCTTGTAGAAGAGCAGGTATTAAAAGAATTCGAACGCATTAATGACCGCGGTGGCGTGCTTGGTGCCATGGAAACTCAATATCAGCGCGGCAAGATCCAGGATGAGTCCATGTACTATGAAATGAAAAAGCATACAGGCGAGCTTCCAATCATCGGCGTTAACACATACTTGAATCCGAACCCTCCTTCAGAGGAAGAAATGGACAATATGGAGCTTGCAAGAGCAACGAAGGAAGAAAAAGAAACCCAGATCCGCAATCTGCGCAGCTTCCAGGAGCGCAATAAAGATAAAGCAGAAGAGGCTTTGAACCGTTTGAAGAAAACAGCTGTCAGCGGCGGCAACATTTTCGCTGAATTAATGGAATCCGTCAAAGTGGCAAGCCTTGGACAAATCACACGTGCTCTATATGAAGTTGGCGGGCAATATCGCCGGAATATGTAAAAGGATTTATAAGGGCTTGCAGCCTCTCGCTGCAGGCCCTTGTTTTTCCAGAGTTATAGGTCCTATTTTTTACACTGAATTAACACAAGATACATCCATATCCTATATAATGAAATCATTATACATAGCGGTGCACTTCGGGGATGCTGAGGATGTGAAAATATGAAGAGAATATTTCTATATGCAGCTTTAGTGGGGGCTATTGCGGGCGTTTACTTCCTATATGAAAGACAGCTAGGAGCCATTGCATTCTTTTTATTATCGTTTTATTTCACTTGGCTGGCTTATAAACAAATGGATCAGCCATTGAAAAGCAGGAAAAGGAAAAGGGCAGATTAAATTTTTCTTTTTATTAGGGCTCTGTTAAAGCTTATTGTTGTTTTTTAGCACCCTGTTGATTGGAGCGGAAGGCACGAGCTCCTCGAAAATGCATTCGCATTTTCTTACGGCGAGGTGTTTATTCGAGGATGCTTATTCAACGTCCTGCGGGAGTGCGGATCAAAGGGAGACCCCGCAGGAGCAAAGCGACGAGGAGCGTCGGACCGCCCGCGGAAAGGGAGTGCCTCGTGCTGAAATCAACAGGCAAATTTAACAGATCCTATTATAAAGGTTAAGATAAAACACATTGCTGATTTTGGAGCCCTGTTGACTGGAGGGGGAGGCGCGAGACTCCCCGAAAATGCATCCACATTTCCTTCGTACGGCAATTATTTAAGAATGCTCATCCAATGTCCAGCGGGAAGAGACTCCCTGACCGTCCGCTGTTCGCTGAGTTTCTTGAGCGGAAATCAACAGTCCTCTTTAACAAAGCTTTTTGTTAAAGAGGACTGCAAAATAAAATCGCAGAAAAAATGGGTGAACAGCAGATATAACTGGCATAAACCGTAAAAATTTGTTTATAATGAAGAATATGCCTTCTTGGAGGCTGTCCAAAGCTCTTTAAGGGGCGGGGCCTGAAGATTTGAAGCAATGCCGTTCAGATTATTGCGGAGCTTCTCTTAAAGTGATTGATAGGTTATTACGCTGTTCTATAGCGTTACATAGGGAAAGGAAGTGCTGATATTGAGTTTGGAACAAATCTCAAAAGAAGAATTACAAGATATGTCATTAATTGAAGTGGCTTATGAACTTTTAAAAAGCAAAAAAGAACCAATGGCTTTTAATGACATTATGGGTGAAGTGGCTAAACTTCTGGACCTTTCAGAAGAACAAGTTAAATCTAAAATTGCACAGTTCTACACTGATTTAAATATAGATGGCCATTTTATCGGATTGGGTGACAACCGCTGGGGCCTTCGTTCCTGGTATCCGGTAGACCAGTATGAAGAAGAAGTCGTTACTGTTATCAAGCCTAAGAAGAAAAAGGCGAAGAAGAAGGTTGATGATGATCTTGACCTTGAAGATTACGATGAGCTGGATGAAGAGGATATCGATTACGATGATATCGACGGATTTGATGATGACGACCTGACAGAAGATGACGAGGATGACGATCTTCTTGATGACGATGATGATATTGACGAAGACTTCGAGGATGACGAGGAAATCATTGATAAAGATGAAGAATTCGATCTTGACGATGATGATGAAGAGCTTGAAGAAGATGAACTTGAAATTGAGGATGATGAAGAAGATTTATAATCTTGACTTTTCGTTTCAGGGCTTGTAGAATCATTTTTGGGCTCCTTAAAAAAGGAACGATTCGTTAGACGCTAATAGCGCTCCCTTACTTTATAAGTAAGCGGAGCGCTTTTTATTTTTTGGCTATGTTATAGCTGATTATTGATTTTGGCACAGTGTTGATTGGAGCGTAAGGCGCTAATCCCGCGAAAATTCATTCGCATTTCCTTCCTGCGGTGTTAATTCAAGGATGCTCATTCAAAGGTCCTGCGGGAAAAGCGTGTTAAAGGGAGACCGCAGGCGCGTCATTCGCCGGGAGGCTCCCGGAGTGCCCGCGGTTCGCTGAGCGCCTGGAGCGGAAATCAATATACAAGTTTAACTGAGCTTATCTTAATATGGGAGAGGCGAACAACAGTCTCTGCCTGGGGTGAATAGGATAAAAATGCGTTTCCTCCCCTTTGCTGAATGGTGCAGCTGCGAGTTGACAAAATCCGGCAGCTGGAAGATAGAATTTTTATAATGAAGTCTTTAAACCAAGACGAATATGCACAAACTGATATTGAGGGGGAATTTTACATGACAAAGTATATTTTTGTAACAGGCGGAGTTGTTTCGTCATTAGGAAAAGGGATCACAGCAGCATCACTTGGTCGCCTTTTGAAAAACAGAGGTTTAACGGTTACGATTCAAAAATTTGATCCATACATAAATGTGGATCCGGGAACAATGAGCCCGTACCAGCATGGTGAGGTTTTCGTAACGGGTGACGGTGCAGAGACTGATTTGGACTTGGGGCACTATGAGCGCTTTGTTGATATTAACCTGACAAAGTACAGCAGTGTTACAACGGGTAAAATCTACTCAACGGTGCTTCGAAAAGAACGCCGTGGAGATTATAACGGAGGAACTGTACAGGTTATTCCGCATATTACCAATGAAATAAAGGACAAGGTTTTCCGCGCAGGGCATGAAACCAATGCGGATGTTGTCATTACAGAAATCGGCGGAACGGTTGGGGATATCGAATCACTTCCTTTCCTTGAAGCGATTCGCCAGATCAAGAGCGATATCGGCCGTGACAATGTAATGTACATTCACTGTACATTGGTTCCTTATATCAAAGCAGCAGGAGAAATGAAAACAAAGCCGACTCAGCATAGCGTAAAAGAACTAAGAAGCCTTGGCATCCAGCCAAACGTCATTGTTCTTCGTACGGAAATGCCGATTTCCCAGGACATGAAAGATAAAATTGCTCTATTCTGTGATATCGATAAAGAAGCGGTTATTGAAGCAACAGATGCAGAAACTTTATATTCTGTGCCGCTATCTCTTCAAGAGCAGCATCTTGACCAGATTGTCTGCAAGCATTTGAAGCTGGAGTGCGGAGATGCGGATATGACAGAGTGGAAGCAGCTTGTTGATAAGGTTCTAAACCTGTCCAAGAAAACAAAAATTGCCCTTGTCGGTAAATATGTTGAATTGCAGGATGCTTATATTTCTGTAGTAGAAGCATTAAAGCATGCAGGTTATGCTTATGATTCTGATATTGAAATTAAATGGATCAATTCTGAAGAAGTGAATAAAGATAATGTAACAGAATTGCTGAACGATGCTGATGGAATCCTTGTTCCAGGCGGGTTCGGGGACCGCGGAATTGAAGGTAAAATTCTTGCGATCCAATTTGCCCGTGAAAATAAAAAGCCATTCCTGGGCATTTGCCTAGGCATGCAGCTGGCTTCCATTGAATTTGCAAGAAACGTATTGGGCCATAAAGATGCACACTCTGCAGAAATAGACCCTAACACAGAGCACCCAATCATCGACCTTCTGCCTGAGCAAAAAGACATCGAAGATTTAGGCGGCACATTGAGACTTGGCGTACAAGCTTGTAAATTGGAAGAAGACACGAAAGCATTTGAAGCTTACCAGGATGAAGTGGTTTATGAGCGCCATCGCCATCGCTATGAGTTTAACAACCACTACCGCCAGGACATGGAAAAAGCCGGATTTGTCTTTTCTGGTACAAGCCCGGACGGCCGCTTGGTGGAAATCATCGAAGTGAAGGATCACCCTTGGTTCGTTGCATCCCAGTTCCATCCGGAATTTATTTCAAGGCCAACACGCCCGCAGCCTCTATTCCGTGAATTTATTGGGGCATCACTGAAATTTAGCGAGAAATTATAAGATATGAAAAATCCCTCCAGGTCCGGAGGGATTTTTTAGTAGGCGGATAAGTACACGGGATGCTTATCGCGGTTTTTTTCACTTTGAACGGATCAATATTTAAATGGAATAGGAGTTTCAGCCATTCTTCTCCGAACATCGACAAAAGTATTATTCGTATTCAGCCAAAATCTCTTCAATCGTAAATTTGATCCCGTAATACACAAATAAAGCAGCCATGGAGGCAGGGTAGCCGAAGCGGTTTCCTTCTTCGTCAGGAAGGAGCCCTTTCGTTAACTTTAAATCGATATGAACATCGGCCAAATTGGCGAGGTTGTCAATGCTATCAGCTTTTTCCGTGCTCACTGCCACAAATGGGATATCCTTATCGGCCAGTGTTTTTGCTAATTCAATAGCCTCTTCATCATCGGAATTCCTTGAAAAAATAATAAATCTGTCTGTTTCCGAAATTTCGTCATCCATTTTCCAAATAGCCGCATCCCTGAGCGGTTCCTGGCTTTGGGTAGCTTCATAACCAATTCCGCTCATTTCCTTTGTGCCATAAATATATATTTTTCCGTCGCCTGCAGCAGCTTGGGCCAGAAGGCGCGCGCTGTCTTCGATGGCAAATTCCTCTTTTTCCTGCAGTCTTTTAAACAATCCTGAAAGCTGGGTAGAAAACATTTTTAACAAAGTAGTTCACTCCTTCGGTCACTGCTCCTGAGGTTCTATTATAGTGAATCGAGAGGGAAAGGTAAAATATTCACAGTGAAATTGTAAAAAATAGCAGGAATTATGCTGTTTTATAGAGAAATTACTTGTAGGAGAATGTACAGTTAAGTGACCTGCAGTCATACTTGGGTAAGTATTTAATCAAAGTGCTTTTAAAACGACAGGAAGAGGTGGCTTGATGAAAGGGAAAATTTTAATCGTAGATGATCAGTTCGGAATCCGTATTTTACTTAATGAGGTATTACAAAAAGAAGGGTACGACACATACCAGGCTGCCAATGGAGTCCAGGCTCTCGACATTGTTTCCAAGCATTCGCCTGACCTTGTTCTTCTGGATATGAAAATTCCAGGAATGGACGGGATTGAAATTTTAAAAAGGATGAGAGTGGTTGATAAGGATATCCGGGTTATCATCATGACTGCGTATGGTGAGCTGGATATGATTCAGGAAGCCAAAGATCTTGGCGCTCTTACCCACTTTGCAAAACCATTTGATATCGATGATATTCGGGCAGCGGTTAAGAAGTATTTGCCGGTTCCCAATTCGAATTAAAGCGTAAAAAAACCGTTTTTACCCTGAAATTCCATCGTTATGAAAATGATAGCGTTTGCTTTATGACAATTAAGAAAAACACTCTAGATTAATGGCATTTCTAAATCCTTTTTGGTATGATAACAAATGAATTCCATAGGATCGCTTTCGTTTATCAGGGAGTTTAAAGGGTACATATTCGGTAGTGTTAAGGGGAAAACTTTAACAGTATTTGCCCTGAAAAACAAGACGATCATCAATAAGGAGGAAGAAAAATGCCTTTAGTTTCTATGACTGAAATGCTGAACAAAGGAAAATCAGAAGGCTATGCAGTAGGTCAATTTAACTTAAACAACCTTGAGTTTACTCAGGCTATCCTGCAAGCTGCAGAAGAGGAAAAATCACCTGTAATCCTTGGTGTTTCCGAAGGTGCGGCTCGTTACATGGGCGGCTTCAAAACGGTTGTTAAAATGGTTGAAGGACTGCTGGAAGATTACAAAATTACAGTGCCAGTGGCTATCCATTTAGACCACGGTTCAAGTTTTGATAAATGTAAAGAAGCCATCGATGCAGGGTTCACTTCTGTTATGATCGACGCTTCCCATGACCCGTTTGAAGAAAACGTAGCAACTACTAGCAAAGTGGTTGAATATGCACATTCAAAAGGTGTTTCAGTAGAAGCTGAGTTAGGCACTGTCGGCGGACAGGAAGACGATGTTGTTGCTGACGGCGTTATTTATGCAGATGCTAAAGAATGTGAAGAGCTAGTGAAGCGCACAGGCATCGACTGCCTTGCTCCAGCACTGGGTTCTGTTCATGGACCTTACAAAGGCGAACCTAACTTAGGTTTCGTTGAAATGGAAGAAATCGGAAGCCTTACTGGTGTTCCTTTAGTTCTCCATGGCGGAACAGGTATCCCAACAAAAGATATTCAAAAAGCAGTTTCATTAGGAACAGCTAAAATCAATGTAAATACAGAGAACCAAATTGCTTCTGCAAAGCGTGTGCGTGAAGTATTGGCAGCAGATACAGAAATGTATGATCCGCGCAAATACTTAGGACCTGCACGTGAAGCGATTAAAGAAACAGTAATCGGCAAAATGCGTGAGTTTGGTTCTTCAGGTAAAGCGTAAAAAGAGCTAAACAAGTAATAAGAGAAACCGCCTTCTAGTTTACAGAGGCGGTTTCCCTTCATTTTACTTCTTTAAATACATAGATTTTGCGGTGTTAATTATCAAAATATTAAACAAGGTGGGATTATTGTGAAGTTTTTTATCGATACGGCAAATATGGAAGAAATTAAAGAAGCTTTTTCGCTTGGTGTAGTAGCTGGTGTAACAACAAATCCATCATTGGTTGCGAAAGAAAAAAATGTATCATTTCCTGACCGCCTTCGCGAAATTACCGAATTGGTCCCAGGATCAGTAAGCGCAGAAGTAATCGCCCTCGATGCAGAAGGAATGATTAGAGAAGGGAAAGAGCTTGCCGCAATTGCACCAAACATTACCATTAAAGTTCCAATGACCCCGGATGGATTAAAGGCCGTTAGCGCTTTTTCAAAAGAAGGCATTAAAACAAATGTTACATTAATCTTCAGTGCGAACCAGGCGCTGCTTGCGGCAAGAGCTGGTGCAACTTATGTTTCACCATTCCTAGGGCGCTTGGATGATATTGGACACAACGGTCTGGATTTAATTTCAACAATTGCAGAAATCTTTGCTATTCATGATATCGAAACGGAAATCATTGCAGCATCCATCAGACATCCTCAGCACGTAACCGATGCAGCTTTAAGAGGTGCACATATTGCGACTGTTCCGTATAAAGTAATTCAGCAATTATTCAATCATCCGCTGACAGATAAGGGAATTGAAGCTTTCTTAGCGGACTGGAATTCCAGAGGATAATTGTTTCTTCGGTAAAATAACTCTAGGTACCTGGCTTTGTATCCGCTGCAGGAAATAGGGCGGAACAAAGCCAGCCCCATAACTTGAACCTCTGCTTTTAGTACTTCTTTCTTAATTTTAACTTTTTTCGTTATCGATACATGAGATTGGATTTTTCGTGTAAACTATAAGATAAAGATAATGTCGGAATCTGTAAAAAACGGATGGAAAATTGTTCCTAATACATCTAACAATGTTGTAAAACGGCAGATACATGATAATATGAAAGTGCATATTTTCCCAAAGATATTTTCTGACATTCAATAGGACAAGCCTATTTCGGTTTCTTATAGAAGCTAGGGCTATTTTCTGGCGTAATTGGTTAGAAAAGTAGTGTATAGCTTTTGCTGTAAGGGCTCTCATAACTAGAAAGGCTGGCTTTGCAAGTCAGACAGATGTCTAGTTTCAGTGTCTAGCCCATCGGGGTCATAAGCCAAATCACTCCAGAAATCAGGACAAGGAACGCTTCGGCAGCGATACATCGCCCGGCCAAAGCGAGCTTTGGGAGGTTTCCTGGGTGATTCGTCTCATGCCTGTCGGGCTTGCACAGGATGTGCTGACTTCAACGTTCGCCACAGGACGTGGCGGCCTTTAGTTGAAGTTCATCATCATAGGCACTTCAGCTTTTTTAAGTTGAGACAACTCAGCAGTGCACGATAAACAACGGCTTAGAAGGGAGTTTCAAATGGAAAAGCTTATGATTGCAGGCGGATATCCTTTAAAAGGGACAGTCCGGATTAGCGGAGCCAAGAACAGTGCGGTGGCATTGATCCCGGCTACCATTTTAGCGGAGTCGCCTGTTACGATTGAAGGTTTGCCGGATATTTCGGATGTTCAAATTTTAAAAGATCTGCTTGAAGAAATAGGGGGAACGGTTGAGTTTACAGACAATGATATGACTGTTGATCCCTCTTCCATGATTTCCATGCCTTTGCCGAACGGAAAAGTAAAAAAATTGCGTGCTTCCTATTACTTGATGGGAGCCATGCTTGGCCGCTTTAAAAAAGCTGTGATTGGATTGCCTGGAGGCTGCCATCTTGGGCCAAGGCCGATTGATCAGCATATTAAGGGGTTTGAAGCGCTTGGCGCACGTGTGACTAACGAGCAGGGAGCCATTTATTTGCGTGCCGATGAACTGCGCGGGGCGCGTATTTATCTGGATGTTGTCAGCGTTGGGGCAACTATTAATATTATGCTTGCCGCAGTCCGGGCAAAAGGCAGAACAATTATTGAAAATGCCGCAAAAGAACCGGAAATTATCGACGTTGCTACATTGCTGACCAATATGGGTGCGAAAATTAAGGGAGCCGGTACAGATGTCATCCGTATTGACGGAGTCGACAACCTGCATGGCTGCCAGCATACGATCATCCCTGACCGGATTGAAGCAGGAACATATATGATTGTTGGCGCTGCAGCGGGCGAGGGTGTGCTGATTGACAATGTCATTCCGCATCACCTTGAATCACTGATTGCAAAGCTTCGTGAAATGGGCGTTCAGATAGAAACGAAGGACGACCAGGTTTTTGTCGGTCCGGCTGAAAAAATGAAAACTGTCGATATTAAAACACTGGTGTATCCTGGTTTCCCTACTGACCTCCAGCAGCCGCTGACCTCGCTGCTTACAAGGGCTGAAGGAACGGGCATGGTCACCGATACCATTTATAGTGCCCGTTTTAAGCATATTGATGAGCTGCGCAGAATGAATGCCAATATTAAGGTGGAAGGCCGTTCCGCAATTATTAACGGTCCAGTCCAGCTTCAGGGCGCCAAAGTAAAGGCAAGTGATTTGAGAGCAGGCGCTGCGCTTGTAATCGCAGGCTTAATGGCTGAGGGAGTCACGGAAGTAACGGGCCTTGAGCATATTGATAGAGGCTACAGCCACTTGGTTGAAAAATTGAATGGGCTGGGTGCCACAATTTGGCGCGAAGAAATGAGTAAAGAAGAACTGGAACAAATGAAAAACGCTTAGTGTCGTTTAAAAATCAACAGGCAAGTTTAACAGTGCTTAAGATAAAGAGAACTTTACACCAATAAAATAAGGCGGGTGATGCGGCGCTGGCTATAAACCGGCCCGCCATACACCCATGCAATTCTGCCTTAGAATCTGGGGAGGAAAGATCGATGGAAAGAAGTTTGTCAATGGAGCTTGTCCGTGTAACAGAAGGTGCCGCTTTAGCATCAGCACGCTGGATGGGACGCGGTTTAAAGGATGAAGCGGATGATGCAGCTACTTCTGCGATGAGAGATGTGTTTGATACTGTGCCGATGAAGGGAACAGTAGTTATCGGAGAAGGTGAAATGGATGAGGCGCCAATGCTTTACATTGGGGAAAAGCTTGGAACAGGCTATGGACCTCGCGTCGATGTAGCAGTCGATCCATTGGAAGGTACGAATATCGTAGCATCTGGCGGCTGGAATGCATTGGCTGTAATTGCTGTTGCTGACCATGGAAACCTGCTGCATGCTCCGGATATGTACATGGATAAAATTGCTGTCGGTCCTGAAGCCGTTGGACAAATTGATATTAACGCTTCTGTTTTGGATAATTTGAAAGCGGTCGCAAGAGCAAAAAATAAAGATATCAATGATGTAGTGGCCACCGTTCTTAATCGTGAGCGCCACGAGCATATTATCAGCCAGCTGCGCGATGCAGGGGCAAGAATCAAACTAATCAATGACGGTGACGTTGCTGGAGCGATTAACACAGCTTTCGATGAAACCGGTGTAGACATCCTATTCGGTTCAGGCGGTGCTCCGGAAGGCGTTCTTGCAGCGGTTGCCCTTAAGTCCCTTGGCGGGGAAATCCAGGGTAAACTTCTTCCTCAGAATGACGCAGAGGTAGAACGTTGCCTGAAGATGGGTCTTGATATTAACAAAGTTCTTCTAATGGAGGACTTGGTAAGAGGCGATGACGCCATATTTGCCGCAACAGGTGTAACAGACGGTGAACTTCTTAAAGGCGTACAGTTTAAAGGCTCATACGGTTCAACCCATTCGGTTGTTATGCGTGCCAAATCAGGGACTGTCCGCTTTATTGAAGGACGCCATAGCTTAAAGAAAAAGCCTAACCTGGTTATTAAATAAAGTAAGCAATAGACAGATTGAAAATGAGAGCTGGCCATGGGTGCCAGCCTGCTCATTTTCATTTCCTTCCTGCCATATTTTCCAGTAAAAAAATAGTTATTGATTAATTTTCAGATTTAGGGGTAAAATAGAGATTGTTTTTTACTGAAGAGGAAACCTCCTTATTTCAACTGAAAACGGGCTCCTAACCGGTCTATTCCTCGAAACTTTTTATCACTCAGCAGAAATAAAAATATAAATAAATTCTTCAACCGCTTCAAGAACCTCAAAAGCGTCTTTCCCATTCCTTTCATATAAAGTCCAATATTCGTACAGCTGCATATGAAGGAAATGATTGAAAATTACAAAAGTGTGGTGTAAAAATGGGTTTAAACATTTCAAGTTTAGAAAATATGAAGCTAAAAGAGCTTTATGAACTTGCCCGTGAATATAAAGTTTCTTATTACAGCAAGTTATCGAAAAAAGAATTAATTTTTGCCATCCTGAAAGCAAGGGCAGAGCAGGAGGGCTACTTTTTCATGGAAGGTGTCCTGGAAATTATCCAATCAGAGGGCTTTGGCTTCCTACGTCCGATTAACTATTCGCCAAGCTCTGAGGACATTTATATTTCCGCTTCGCAGATTCGCCGCTTTGATTTAAGAAACGGAGATAAAGTATCAGGGAAGGTCCGCCCTCCAAAGGAAAATGAACGCTATTTCGGCCTGCTTCAAGTAGAAGCTGTTAATGGCGATGATCCGGAATCAGCGAAAGAGCGTGTCCATTTCCCAGGATTGACACCTTTATATCCAAACCGCCATATGAAGCTGGAAACAGGTACAAGACAGGTTTCCACAAGAATTATGGACTTGCTTGCGCCCGTTGGTTTTGGGCAGCGTGGTCTAATCGTAGCACCTCCTAAAGCGGGAAAAACCATGCTTTTAAAAGAAATTGCCAATAGCATTACAACCAACCATCCGGAAGCAGAATTAATTGTTCTATTGATTGACGAGCGCCCGGAAGAGGTAACAGACATTGAGCGTTCTGTGGCTGGGGATGTTGTCAGCTCAACGTTTGACGAAGTGCCAGAGAATCATATTAAAGTGGCCGAGCTTGTTCTTGAACGCGCCATGCGTTTAGTTGAGCATAAACGCGATGTTGTCATTTTGATGGATAGCATTACAAGGCTGGCAAGAGCTTATAATCTTGTCATTCCTCCAAGCGGAAGAACATTATCAGGCGGGATTGACCCTGCTGCGTTCCACCGTCCGAAGCGATTCTTTGGTGCGGCCCGCAATATCGAAGAAGGCGGAAGCTTAACCATCCTTGCGACTGCGCTTGTTGATACAGGTTCACGTATGGACGATGTTATTTACGAAGAGTTTAAGGGTACTGGAAATATGGAACTTCACCTTGACCGCTCACTGGCTGAAAGAAGAATCTTCCCAGCCATCGATATTCGCCGTTCCGGAACACGGAAAGAAGAATTGCTTATTCAGAAAGATCACCTTGATAAGCTATGGGCGATTCGCAAGTCAATGTCCGATTCACCTGACTTTGCTGAAAAACTGCTCCGCAGACTAAAACAGACAAAATCAAACGAAGAGTTTTTTGCTAATCTGGCAGAAGAAATGAAGGCCAAGCGCTCTCACTAACAGTTGAAAGCTTTTAGGAGCTTTTTTGGGTGCTGTTTATGTTAATTTTATGTTCTGCAGCAAAATCAATTTTCTCTACTAAGTTGATTGGAGCGGAGGGCACTTGATCCTCGAAAATGCATCCGCATTTTCTTCGTGCGGTGCTAATTCAAGGAAGCATATTCAATGTCCTGCGGGAGGAGAGGGAGCGGGAGACCCCACAGGCGAAGCCGAGGAGGCTCCCGTTCCTCCCCGCGGAAAGCAAGCGCCCGCAGCGGAAATCAACGGGCAGCATTAATAAACAAAACAACCATTCAGGAGAAGTGAGTTGCTTTTTGGAAAATCCAGGATGCATCATTCGCTTATTGCAAAATATACTTGGACTTGTTATAATAATGACAGTGTGTTTTTGAAGTTTACGGCAATCGATGGTTGCCCGTAATATATAACTCTGTTTCGAATGATTCAGGGCGGAAGGAGATGAAAAGAATGAAATCAGGAATTCATCCTAACTATAAAAAAGCAATGGTGAAATGTGCTTGCGGTAATGAGTTCGAAACCGGTTCTGTTCAAGAAGAGATCCGTGTTGAGACTTGCTCTGAGTGCCACCCATTCTATACTGGACGTCAAAAATTCGCTGAAGCTGGCGGACGTGTTGACCGTTTCAACAAGAAATACGGCATTAAGTCAGAACAAAAATAATAAACAACAAAAACAGGCAAGTTAACTTTCTTGCCTGTTTTTTATTGCTAATGAAGGCCGGACGCCGGTCTTTATTTCGGATATGAAGAACTGTTTTGCCGGGGCCATTTTACCCAAGGCTATGAAAAAAGTGCACGAGTATAAGGTAAATTAACAGCTCGACCCTTTCTTCATAAAATAATAAAAAGAACAAAAAATAGAAAAGTGTAATTTTGAAGTCTGACGGGTGTCTAGCTTCAGGCGCTTTACGCTTTTCGATTATATTAGTTAGAACGAGGAAGGAGAGGCCGTTCATGTACGTTATGAATCATCACGGATGGGTGGAAGTCATTTGCGGAAGCATGTTTTCAGGCAAATCAGAAGAGCTGATTCGCCGTGTACGAAGAGCTCAGTTTGCCAAACAGCAGATTGCTGTATTCAAGCCGCAAATTGATAACCGGTACAGTGATGAGGCTGTCGTTTCACACAATGGAACTTCTATCATAGCCAGACCCCTAAACCAGTCTACCGATATTTTTAAATATATTAATCCTGAAATTGATTTGATTGCCATTGATGAAGTGCAGTTTTTCGACAACGACATTGTGAAGGTCATCCAGCACCTGGCTAATAGCGGACACCGTGTGATCGCTGCCGGATTGGATCAGGATTTCCGCGGAGAGCCATTTGGTCAAATGCCTGCGATCATGGCGGTGGCTGAATTGGTAACAAAGCTCCAGGCTGTATGTGCCGTTTGCGGATCGCCTGCAAGCCGTACACAGCGTCTGATCAATGGAAAGCCGGCTTCATACGATGATCCAGTTATCCTGGTTGGCGCATCAGAAGCGTACGAACCGCGCTGCCGCCATCATCATGAAGTTCCCAAATCGCCCAATATCATAGAAAATCCTGAGACAACCGAGTCCTTATCATAATTTTTATACTTAACGATCTCTCTGCCCTGACAATGTTCCGGGCAGTTTTTTTTATGGAGGGAAAAAAGGGATTGGCTTCATATAGTCTTATGAGCCGAAAAAAATGTACGGAGGGCCAAACCTGAAATCGTCCTCATAAAAGTTCCATGATGCGATAATTAGTGGACCGGAAACCAATAAACTTCTTCATTATTAATTCAAAACGAAAAGGTTTTTATAAAAAATCAGGCCATTTTTGCCTTAATTTGGCCCGCACATTCCTCCTTATAGCGGACATCCTATAAAAAGGAGGTGTTAGTTATGAAAAAACTTAGTGTTTTCATTCTGATGCTCGCATTTATGGCTGGCTGTGCCCAAAATCAGGGGACAGAGAATGCTTATAACCAAGAGAGCAGGGATGGCACTTCATTTATAAACAACGATCTGGATCGTACAGAGGACAATGATACATTGGACCGGACATTTAGCGGCGATCAGAACCCTAATTTTATTAACTTTGATGGCAAAAGACTGGACAACCAGGATGATATCAACCATGCGCGCAAGGTGATTGCCGCTAATGAAGGCTACCGCCCTGGTGCGGTTTGGGTAAACGGGGAAGATATGTGGGTAACGGCTTATCGCAAGGGCATGATGACCAATCAGGAAAAAAGCGATGCCGAAGCGCAATTGCATAAAATGCTTTTAAAAGCTCTTCCCCGTTATCATATTGAAGTAAATGTCCAGGAAGACCGCACGTAAAATGCCCTGCTCTACAGGGCATTTTTTTTACGCAGCTTTTCTTTTTAAAATAACTTTGTTAGATGTTACATAACTATGAAGCACCATGCCGGCGATGACGAGTGCCATGCCTGTCATGGAAACGGCTGAAGGAAGCGGGCTGGATAGCAGAGCTACCTCCCCGGCGACTGCAAAAAGAACCTCCAGAGATTGGGTTGCTTCCACTGCACCTAATTTTTGCATATTGCCTCGAACAAGATCTGTGGCAGCAAAAAACAATACTGTCGCAAAAACACCGGAAAATAGGGCGACCAAGCCGGATTGAATTACCTGGCCTGAGCTTGGCAGTCCAGCAGATGCAAGGCCTGCTATGGAAAGAATTAGCCAAAAGGGCAGACTGGCAATGGTCATGCCAAGTACCCGCTGGTAGGCATCGAGCCGATTTTCGCAGACGTCCATCATTTTGCGGTTGCCCAATGGATAGGCGAAAGATGCTAAAATTAATGGAAGTACAACTAACAGGGTTTCGCGCCAGGAGATGGAGGAGGCGTGCTCCCATTGCATGACCGCAACTCCGAGCAGGATAACCAAGCTCATCATTAAGCCGCGAAAGGGAATCTTGCCTCGTACCCGAACTATTCCATTTCCCGATTGATAGGCAACGTAAAATAGAGGTGCCAGGAGTGAACCAGAAATAATCGTAATCTGCCAGGTACCGGCAATCAGCCATCCAGGTCCGTAGGCTGAGGCGAAGCATAATGGAGCATAGAATAGGCCAAAGCCCACAAAGCTCCATAATAGCCACTGTCCGGGCGCTTTTTTCATTGCAGAGAAAAGCGGGCGCAAGTTCCCTCTAAAAGCCACAATTGCAACCAGCAGGGGAACCATGAAAAAATAGCGGAGCGACGCGCTCCAAAGCCAGCTGCCGCCATCCATTTCCATTGCCCGGTTCAATACGAAAGTAAACGCAAAAAAGAATGCGGAGCAAACCCCTAATATAATTGCCTTCAAGTCAGATCACCTCATTTTCCTTTACTTGTTAAAAGCTCTCCGAGACTCAGCCAGTTTTCCTCAACAAGCCTGGATGCCATATCCGCATTTCTTTGCATGCTAACTTCAATAATTTTTTTATGCTGTTCAACAGATTTAAGCCCATTTAAAGACCCGAATTGGGCTATTTCGAGACGATGAATCTTGGGGATGATCCTTTTCAAAGCCGAGATAATCTCCGGATTGTTTGCTGCCTGAAGATATATATGGTGGAATGCTTCATCAGCTTTGATGGCACCAATAATGTCCTCCTGTTTCAAAGCAGATTCCAGTTCTTCATTGGCTGATTCCAACAGGTCAAAATCCCCTTCAGCTAATTGTGGAACTGCGAGCCTGACGCCTAATGCGTGCAAAGCAGCTGCAACTGTAAAAGCGTGGCTGGCCTCCTCTTCATTTAATGGTGTGACACGGGTGGAGGAGCCCGGAATCGACTCAACAAGCCCTTCATCCTCCAGACGCTTTAAAGCCTCCCTGACCGGAGTCCGGCTGATCCCGAAATCTTCGGCAAGTTCCTTGTCATGAAGGCGCATTCCCGGTTCGAAATCAAGCTGGACAATACTTTTCTTTAAGGTTTCGTAAACTTCATCTCTTAGGGACAAACGTTTAATTGGAGTAATATTTTTATTTTTCATAAAACCAATATATCGGATATCGCGAAATCAGGCAATGACTTTCCAGAAAATTTCTTTCTCCAGCAGGACTGCATCCTTATTCGTGATTGGTTTTGACTGCAACTATCACCTATACTATAATTAGAATGTTATGGAGTTATGAATGTAAATTTATTTTTAAAATATATTCCGCTGGCTAAAGTCCGGCGGCTAATGGATAAAATGAGGTGAATGGCTGTGTTTGATCGTCTTCAATCTGTAGAGGACCGTTATGAAAGGCTAAATGAACTTTTGAGCGATCCGGAAATTGTCAATGATCCAAAAAAGCTGCGTGAATATTCAAAGGAACAATCTGATATTCAGGAAACTGTTGAAACATATCGCGAATATAAAGAAGTGAAAGAACAATACCAGGATGCGCGTGCCATGCTGGAAGAAAAGCTTGATGCGGAAATGCGCGAAATGGTAAAAGAAGAGTTGGATGAGCTTGAGGAAAGAAAAGAGGACCTGGAAGCGCGCCTGAAAATCCTTCTTATTCCTAAAGACCCAAATGACGATAAGAACGTTATTATGGAAATCCGCGGAGCGGCCGGTGGTGATGAGGCAGCATTATTCGCGGGCGACTTATATCGTATGTACAGCCGTTATGCCGAGGCGCAGGGCTGGAAGATCGACGTGATTGAAGTCAGCTCCACAGGTGTCGGCGGATATAAGGAAATCATTTTCATGATCAACGGGAATGGCGCATATTCAAAACTAAAGTTTGAAAACGGTGCACACCGTGTTCAGCGTGTTCCGGAAACAGAATCCGGCGGGCGCATCCACACTTCTACTGCAACTGTTGCCGTTCTTCCGGAAGCAGAAGAAGTCGAAATCGATATTCATGAAAAGGATATCCGTGTAGATACTTTCGCATCAAGCGGACCGGGCGGACAGAGTGTTAACACCACCATGTCAGCTGTGCGTTTAACTCATCTGCCGACGGGTACGGTTGTATCCTGCCAGGACGAAAAATCACAGATCAAGAATAAGGAAAAAGCGATGAAGGTCCTTCGTGCACGTGTGTATGATAAATTCCAGCAGGAAGCACAGGCGGAATACGATCAGCAGCGTAAATCTGCTGTTGGAACAGGTGACCGTTCAGAACGTATCCGTACGTACAACTTCCCGCAAAACCGCGTAACCGACCACCGCATTGGCTTAACGATCCAAAAGCTTGATCAAATTCTTCAAGGCAAGCTTGATGAAGTGATTGACGCGCTAATCGTTGAAGAGCAATCTGCGAAACTGGACAGTGCATCTAATGAGTAATCAAACAATGAAAGTATATGAAGCCCTCAACTGGGCTTCTTCTTTTTTAAAAACGGCGAATCGCGATGAAAATGCCGGCGAGTTATTATTGCAGCACTTTATGCAAATGAGCAAAGCAAGCTTTTTGGCAAACTTGCGGGAAGATTTGCAGCCCGAGATCCTGAATGCTTTTCAGGAGGCTGTGCATGCGCACGCTGCAGGCCAGCCTGTGCAATATATAATCGGCTCTGAAGAGTTTTATGGGCGGACCTTCCTGGTCAACGAGAATGTGCTTATTCCAAGGCCGGAAACGGAAGAGCTGGTGTATCATGCCCTGCAAAGAATCCCGAAGCTGTTTGGAGATGCTGATGGACTCCAATTGGCGGATATCGGCACAGGCAGCGGAGCGATTGCCGTCACAATGAAGCTAGAGAACCCAGAATTATATGTAACAGCAACAGATATTTACGGCCCGACACTGCGGTTGGCAAAGGAAAATGCAGAGAGAAATAGCGCCGAGATTGAATTTGTGCAGGGGGATCTTCTGCAGCCGCTTATTTCTCAAGGAAAGCGGTTTGATATCATCCTGTCAAATCCTCCTTATATCCCGGACAGGGATGTAGAGTGGATGTCAGACATTGTCACCAAGCACGAACCTCACCGGGCGCTGTTCGCCGGTGAAGACGGCCTCGATCTGTACAGGCGTTTCATGGAGGAACTGCCAGCCGTCCTAAAGGAGCGAGCCATAGTAGGCTTCGAAGTAGGTACCGGTCAAAGCAAAGACGTCTCCGCACTTCTGCAGCAGGCCTTTCCAAACGCAAAAATAGAAACAGTCTATGACATCAACGGCAAAGATCGCATGGTCTTTGCAGAAATAGGATAAAAGACCGCCGAATGGCGGTTTTTTTATTGGTACCAGGTACCACCCGAATTTTGTCGATTTTTATAGGTTGTTAGAGAAGAAAATGTTATGGGGAATTTTTTTAATTTTAATAGTTTAAGATTCTGGCATCCTGTCCACAATGAGGATAGTGAAGGGACGGTGTCGGAGAGATGAAAACAAAAACGATTGTGAAATTATATGTGTTGATTTTATCCTTGGGAACGATTCTAAGTTTATATATACCAAAAACAGAAGTGACGGCAGATGAGCCGATGGTGATTCCAAGCGAGGCAATCAGGCTTCGAATTCTGGCTAACAGTGATTATGAAGAAGACCAGGAACTTAAGAGAAAAGTTAGAGACGCTGTAAATGCAGAAATAACAGAGTGGGTTTCAGAGCTGACATCGATAGAAGATGCCCGAAATTTGATTCAGTCCAGATTGCCTGAGATTCAAAAGATTGCTGAAGAAGTTGTTGAAAAAGAAGGATCTGACCAGAAAGTAAATGCGGATTTTGGAAAAGTAAGTTTTCCTACAAAGCTATACGGCCAGTTTTTATATCCCGCCGGCGAGTATGAAGCGATTTTAATTACACTGGGTGAAGGCAAAGGGGCCAACTGGTGGTGTGTGTTATTCCCTCCTCTATGCTTCCTTGATTTTTCGAACGGTGTGGCTGTAAGTGAAGGTTTTGAAGAAGGCGATAAAAAGGGAGAAGTGAAAGCACAGGAAGAGGTGGCTGCTGCGAGCGCAGATTCGAAAAAAGAGCCAAAGGAAGAGTCACCTCCTGTTTATACAGAAGAAGATGAACAGCCTGTAGAGGTAAAGTTTTTCTTAGTAGAAATATGGGAGAAAATCTTCGGATAAAGACTTGCTGTTACTGCAAGTCTTATCTTTTTTAGAATCATTTTAGAACCTGAAAAAAATATTACAATTAAGACAAGGTGTTAACATCTTCTTTTCATACGTTTGATTCTATCAAAAACGGATAATTAAAGTAGTGTAACAACAAAACATAAAAAAAGGAGATGAAAGATAATGGCTAAAAACAACAATAATAACAACGATAAAATGTCTCGTGAGGAAAGAGGACGCATGGGCGGAGAAGCTACTAGCCGCAACCATGACAAGGAATTCTATCAGGAAATAGGACAAAAAGGCGGAGAAGCAACAGCTGAAAGCCATGACAAAGAATTCTATCAGGAAATAGGAGAAAAAGGCGGCGAAGCAACAGCCGAAAGCCATGACAAAGAATTCTATCAAGAAATAGGAAGAAAAGGCGGCGAAGCAACAAGTGAAAACCATGACCGCGATTTCTACGAAGAAATCGGCCGAAAAGGCGGCAACTCTAACGACTAATTATTCACCTGAAAAATTCAATACGATTTTTTTAAAATAGACACGGCAGCGGATTCATGAAAGCTGCCGTGTCTTTTCTTTATTGAAGCACTCTAGTATTTTTTTGTTCTACTTTTTCTATTTATTCATATTCATAGAAGGACAATATCAAAAATGGGGTGAAGAAATGGAAACAGGAGTAGTACGATGTGCACAATTAGAAGATATGGATAGACTGGCAGCATTTTTGGAAGCGGCGAATCTAAGCACGGATGGAATCAAGGATGCGATTGAATATTTTTTGATTATGGAGAATGATTCGGGGGATATTAAAGCTACCCTGGGAATTGAGCCCCATGGAGAAGTAGGTTTGTTGAGGTCGCTTGTTATGTCAGCTTCGGCATCCGAAAATGATTTATTCGTCCTTTTCGAGCAAATCTTAATGCTGGCCAGAGATCGAAATCTGAATTCGTTATATCTTGCTTCGAATAAAAGAAATTCACTTGATTTTTTCCGTTTGCTTGGATTTAAACAGGAGGAAACAGAGCAACTGCCAGAAGTTTTATTTGAATCAGATCACGTAAAACATATTCTAACTGTGGATAACTCTTTCTTTTTGAAATTATCCATGTGAATTGTGGGTATGTTGCCAAAGTTATACACAAAATAACATTATTTATACACAATTTGTGGATAAAACTTGAGTTATCCTCCATCTTCTACTATACTTTCCAAAGTAATGTTCAAAAAAATGTCGAAAACAAAGGAATTTTGACAGATAAAAAACATTTTTTATGAAGGTGGATAACGATGATTACAAAAAGATGGTCGGTGGATAAAAATGTGGATAAAGGAGAAAGTTACCCACAACTTTCACAGGCTGCCGATCTTTTAAAAAATAGTGAAGTGGTAGCTTTCCCAACCGAAACAGTATATGGATTAGGCGGGAATGCGGAAAATGATGATGCGGTGAGGAAAATATTTGGAGCAAAAGGACGTCCAAGCGATAATCCCCTTATTATCCACATCGCCCAACAAAGCCAGCTGAACGCCTTTGTAGAGGCAATACCTGAGAAGGCGCAGGTGCTAATGGATAATTTTTGGCCAGGGCCGTTAACGCTTATTTTTAATATGAAGCAAGGCGTTCTTTCAGATTACGCCACAGCAGGGTTATCCACAGTCGCAGTCAGGATGCCAGACCACCCTGTTGCCCTTGCGTTATTGAAAAGAACGAGGCTTCCCATTGCAGCTCCAAGTGCGAACCGGTCTGGAAGACCAAGCCCAACGACAGCTGACCATGTTTGGGAAGATTTGAATGGCCGGATTGCCGGCATTGTGGATGGAGGTCCGACAGGTGTTGGTGTCGAATCGACTGTACTGGATTGTACAGGTGAAGTACCGGTCATCTTGAGGCCGGGTGGCATCACAAAGGAACAGCTTGAAGCGGTTATTGGCGAAATTTGTATTGACCCAGCATTAGCAGATGATGGACAGGCACCGAGATCTCCTGGAATGAAGTATCGCCATTATGCACCGGATGCTCCTCTTTATTTAGTAGAAGGGACTCGTGAAGACATTCAGCGGCTTGTTGATGGAAAAAAGCAGGAAGGACTTTCTGTGGGAGTTTTGACAACAGCTGAAAACGAAGGATTTTACCGGGCGGATTATGTATTTGCGTGCGGACAGCGGGAAATTCTTGAGACTGTCGCAACCTCGCTATATGAAGCTTTAAGGCATTTTAATAATACTGATGCTGATATTATTTTCAGTGAAATGTTTCCGAACGAAGGCGTGGGCCACGCCATCATGAACCGGCTGATGAAAGCAGCTGGCCATCGGGTCATTAGCTGATTATATAGAAAAAACAGCCGTTTCGGATAGGGACGGCTTTTTGCGTTGAATGGGTAAAAACCCTATCGGCAGGGAAGTCGCGCATAAAAGTTAAAAGTGGATCGTTAAACTATAAAAGGGGTACATAAAAAAGAAAAGTTGTTCTATAAACCTTAAAAGTGCAGCAATAAAACAAAAAAACACCATAAAATCTTCTATCTTTCAGATATGGCCAAAGAAACAGCCTATTTTGAAGTTAAAAATCCACAAAATAAACAAAAAAATAAAACTTAGCCCCAAAGGTTATTAACCAGCCCGGCCGAAGTTTTCCCCCAAAAATAGAATGGGATTCTAAAACCGTTAGGACGTGCATATGCTGAATTAGCAAGTCCAAGGGGGCGGAAAAATGTCAGCGATGATAGGAGAAATACTAACACTGGCTTTAATGGCATTCGCGTTGGGGATGGATGCCTTTTCGGTCGGCCTGGGCATGGGAATGTACAGACTCGGCCTCAGGCAAATTTTTAAAATCGGGATTACAATCGGACTTTTCCATGTGTGGATGCCCCTACTGGGAATGATCGCAGGCAGATTCCTTTCAAATACATTCGGAGCCATTGCCGGCTATGTTGGCGGAGGATTGCTCCTTTTATTAGGTGTGCAAATGGTTTGGTCAAGCTTCAGGGAGGATGAAGATAGCCTGATTACACCAGTGGGTCTGGGTCTGCTTCTTTTTGCTCTAAGCGTAAGCCTGGATAGCTTCTCCGTTGGGCTCAGTCTCGGAATCTACGGCGCGAAAACCCTGCTGGTGCTGACATTATTCGGAATCGGTGCTACCGCATTAACCTGGGCGGGCCTGCTTACAGGCAGAAAAGTCCAGGGATGGATGGGCTCCTACAGTGAAGCCCTTGGCGGTGCCATCCTTCTTGCGTTTGGAGTGAAACTGCTGTTTTTATAGAGGTACCAGGTACCACCCGAATTTTGTCGAATGCAGTAGCAGCCAGTCTTGACGGGGTTTAAATGTTAATAATTTGTGAAAAATGAAAAGGGTGCCTGTCACCCTTTTTCTTTTTTTTGGCCCGTTGCTATATGTGTGATGGGAAATTTGACTTATAATGTAAGGAAAGTACAGATGTGTAATTTTTTCGCTCAAAAAATAAATGATTGTTGGTTTATACCGATATAAATAAGGAGGAACCGATCTGTGACGAATGTACTGTTTGTTTGTACAGGAAATACTTGCAGAAGCCCGATGGCAGAAGCCATTTTAAAAAGCAAGGGTTTACCGGATGTTGAGGTCAAATCTGCAGGTGTATTTGCAGCTGATGGAAGCGATGCTTCTGCACACACGAAAAAGGTGCTAGAAGAGGAGGGAATCCCGCTTGAGCATAAATCTTCTGGCATGACCGAGTCTTTAGTGGATTGGGCCACTTATATTTTAACGATGACGACAGGTCATAAAGGTACGGTTCTTGCTATGTTTCCTGGTGCAGCCGGTAAAACTTATACGCTAAAAGAGTTTGCTGGCCAGGCTGGAGCAGGCGATATTATCGACCCTTATGGCGGGACTTTTGAGATATATAGAAGAACCTTTGAAGATATGACAGAAACGATTGACCAGGTTTTGAACCGCTTAAAAAAAGAGAAAGATTAACAGGGGGCACACTAATGGGGGAGAAAAAGGGTTATCAATTTGGCCTGAGAAAAAAGCTCGTTTTATTTATCACTTCACTGGCTATTATTACATACACAACAAGTGCTATTTTTCTTTATGTATTATTTCCTAGCATCGAAGATTCACTACCATTTGGAGAGGCCGTTTTTAGTATTTTAACATTAAGCATGGGGGCAATATGGTCAGGGATATTAGCCTTCTTTGCCGCAGGAGTTATTATTAAGCCATTGCAGAAGCTTGAAAAAACGGCTTTGATGGCTGCCCAGGGGGATATCCGTGAAGACGCCGAGCTATCCAAATCAGATGATGAAATCCGTTCCCTCGGCATCGCGTTTAACCATATGCTATTCAGTTTAAGAGATATGGTCCAGAAAATTGATGAGAACTTTAAAGAAACAAATGATAAGGTTATTGCGATCTCAACAGAATCTTCCATTGCCGCAGAGCAGGCAGATTCCATCGCCAGAACCATCAGCGAGATTTCCCTGGGAGCGGATAATTCGGCCGTTTCGATCCAATCAACCGCAGAATCAATGGAGGATGTCATCCGCATTGCGGAAGAAGTCCAGGATAAAGCTCGAGCGTCCGAGACTGTTTCAGGGGAAATGGTCCAGGACCTGATGGAATCGAAGAAAGTCATTCATTCACTCATTTCAGGAATTGAAAAATTAGCGCAGGATAATGAAAAGTCACTCCAAACGGTTAAACGTCTTGAAGAAAATGCAGTTAAAGTAGAGCAGATTATCCAGCTTGTTGGCGATATTGCTGCGCAGACCAATCTCCTTGCTTTAAACGCCTCCATTGAAGCTGCCCGTGCCGGTGACCACGGCAGAGGGTTTGCTGTGGTAGCTGAAGAAGTCCGAAAACTGGCTGACGAAAGTGCCCAGGCAGTCCAGGGAATTTCCGAATTGATTAAAAACATTCAGGAAGAAGTCCGTAATGTTGTGAAGCAAATTTCACTTCAAGTAGAAACGGCAAACAATGAAGTGAAAAAAGGAACACAGACAAATGAAGTCATCGAGGAAATGGCAAAAACGGTTAATGACATGGCCGCCTCTGTTTCTGCTATTTCCGGGCTGGTAGAAAATCAAATGGAGGGCATTCAGCATACCTCAACACAATCACAGGAGGTTGCGGCGATAGCCGAAGAAACTTCTGCTGGGGCCCAGGAGGTTGCTGCGGCCACCCAACAGCAAACATCTGTGATTGCAAATGTGGAAAAATTGGCGTTTGAACTGAAAGAGCAAGCCGAAAAATTAAATGATACGATCACAAAATTTAAGCTTTAATATTCTGTAAAAGGGAGCTTCATTATTGAGGCTCTCTTTCATCTTGCAATATGATCACTTTCTTTATAATTTCCTGCTTTTATGTCAAAATAAGAGAAGGATTTTAATATATAATGCGGGCTTTTCAAACAGGAGGGTTTCAGATGAAGATTGCAATTGCATCAGATCATGGCGGAATTAATCTCCGCGAGGAAATCAAAAGCTTAATGGATGAAATGGGTATTGAATATGAAGACTTCGGCTGTGACTGCGAAACTTCAGTAGATTATCCGGATTATGCACTTCCGGTAGCTGAAAAGGTAGCCAATGGCGAATTTGAAAGAGCTATTTTAATCTGCGGCACCGGTATTGGGATGAGCATTTCAGCGAATAAAGTAAAAGGAATTCGCTGTGCGCTTGTACATGATGTTTTCAGTGCGAAAGCAACCCGTGAGCATAATGACAGCAATATCCTTGCGATGGGTGAACGCGTCATTGGACCTGGACTGGCCCGTGAAATTGCCAAAGTGTGGCTTTCAACCGATTTTGAAGGCGGACGCCATGGAAACCGTGTTGGGAAGATTACAGCATACGAAACGAAATAAAAACGTAATTCATAAAAGTACGATAAATAAAGCTTCCGAAAGGGTGAGCTTTTTGATTGAACAATGGAAAAAAGAGCTTGATACAATCATTAATGAATTTAGCGAACAAGTTCCTTTAAATGGACGACTAATCCTTGTAGTAGGATGCAGCACAAGTGAGGTGGCAGGAAAACGGATTGGTACGGCCGGCACTGAGCAGGTAGCAGACATGATTTTTGCAAGGATGGACAAGCTCCGTAAAGATACTGGAGTAGCGCTGGCATTTCAATGCTGTGAACATTTGAACCGGGCGCTGGTAATCGAGCGGGAAACAGCTGAGGCGAAAAATCTGGATGAAGTGACCGTCATCCCTCACCGCACGGCCGGCGGCGCGATGGCAACATATGCCTATGAACACTTCCATGACCCAGTAATGGTGGAGTTTATCAAGGCAGATGCCGGGATCGATATCGGAGACACGCTGATTGGCATGCATTTGAAGCATGTAGCCGTCCCTATCCGAACTTCACAGAAATCTGTCGGTAATGCCCATGTTACTATGGCAAAAACAAGGCCAAAACTAATCGGCGGAGCCAGGGCCATCTATGAACGAAAACCCGAAAACGAATCATGCTAATCAAAGTCCCTTCAGAAGAGGGGCTTTTTTTATTAAAGTCTGCTGGTGCCAGGCACCTATACCAGTTAACCGAAGTGGTACAGGTACCTGGTACCTTTTTTGAAGGCTCAGCCAACCCTGACTGTTGATTTCCGCTCAGGAAGCTCACCTGACCGCTGGCGGTCCGGGTGCCTCCTCAAGCAGTATATCTGCAGGTCTCCCTTTAATCCGTACTACCGGGGGACATTGAATAAGCATCCTCCAATAAACACCGCACGGAGGATATGCGAAAGTATTTTCGAGGATTTCGGGCCTTCCGCTCCAATCAACAAAGTGCCAAAATCGACATAGAGCCTTAACACAGCCTTTTTGAAAAAAGGTGTAACATTTAACAGAGCTACACGTTTTACTGATGTGGTTCTGAAAGAGAGGGGGAGGGGAACGTTGAAGGAGAGCCGGCGGGATAGACTGGACGATTTGTATCGGCATTATGCCAGGCCGCTTTATTACTATTTATATAAGATGTCCGGTTCAAAAGAAACGGCTGAGGATTTAACGCAGGAGACTTTCGTCAGGGCAACGGTTTCTCTCACTTTCTATCAGCAGGAGGATGTCAGGGCGTGGCTATTTAAAGTGGCCAGGAATGCTTATTTGGATGAATGGCGAAAGCGGCAAAGAAGAAAAAAGATTCCCTTTGCCGATTACATATTTCCCATGGCTGAAATGACGAGTCCATATGGGCTGCCGGAGGATTCAGCAATAAAAAGAGAAACAAGAAAAAATGTTGAAGATTTGCTAAGCTGCTTGCCGGAGCAATATCGATCCATTTTGTATTTAAGAGAATTTGAGTCCTTTAGCTATAGTGAGATAGAAGAAGCACTCGATCTAACAGAAAATCAGGTAAAGGTGACACTGCATCGTGCGCGGAAAAAGCTCGCACAGCTGGCCGATGAACAATGGAGGGAGAAAAATGACTGATTGGAACAAAGACCATGAAAAGAAAATCATGACAAAGTACCGCTTTACGTTAACATTGAGAGTCTTAAGAGTTCTGGCTGCTTGCCTGCTGCTTTTCTGGGTCTATATGATGGCTGTGAATATCTTATCTGATGCTGCTCATAGCGAGAAAAAGCATGCGTTCTACAGCAAGTTGGCCCTTGATTGGAAATATCCAAACCTGCATGATGATTTTGGCGGTTTTACAAAAAAAGAAATGACCCCGTTTTTGACACAGAAGATCTCATACCCGATAACACGGAAAGTGGGCCGTGATTATCAGGCTGTTGGTGAAGTGCAGCTTGAGAAAAGGCTGTTCAATACCTACTCAACCTTAAATATTCAGAGGTTTGAGCCGAATAATGAAAGCATTTATCGTTTTTCCTTGCCTGAAAATCCGAATAGCGGGAGAAAACTTTCCGATAATGGAAAACAAAATGTTTGGTCCTCATTGTCCAAAATCCATGAAGGGACTGTAGCAGAGTTGGCGTTTTCTACAAAGTCATTTATGAAGCCGGAAGAACTGCTTGAAGTTTTAAAGCCGTATGACCTAGAAGTTCTTTGGATGCCATTATATACAGGGGAACTGAAGGAATTCCAGACCGGCTTTGGAAGCGGAGGAGACTCCATAGAATTAACCTCTATATATGGATTCACAGGTGCCAGAGAAGCAGGCGATAATTACATGTCAGAGTCAAAATTGGCCCTGACACAGGAATTTATGGATGAAAACAAAGCGATTATGCTCAAACAGATGGAAACCCTTTTAAAAAATGAATCACAAAGCTATTATGAAAATTTCTTAGGGCTCGATCACCTCGAAGAACGCTATAACTATCTAAAAGAAAATGGCTTCAGCGTATATGGCGCTGTCGTAACTGGCCCAGTTAAAGAACTATTAAAGCTGAAACAAGAAGAACAAATCCGCGGAGCCCGCCTTGGCGAATTGGATTACTGGAACTGGGAATAATAGGATGGTGACAGGTAAACGAACTGGTTTAGGTACCTGTCACTTTTTTTAAAAACATGCTAAAATAAAAAAGAATTTTCACAAAAGAACGATACATAGAAATGTGTATGCGTCTTATAGGCGCTGGGACTGGACAGTTGTCCAGTTCTGGAAGGTTATACTTCTTACCAACAAAAAGTGTGTTGAGGAAAAGGGAGGATTCTTATGAAGCATTTAGTACAGCAGGACGAGCAGGTTTTTAAATCGATTCAAGATGAGTTGGGACGCCAGAGATCAAAGATTGAATTAATCGCTTCTGAAAACTTTGTCAGTGAAGCGGTAATGGAAGCACAGGGTTCGGTTTTAACGAATAAATATGCTGAAGGCTATCCTGGCCGACGCTATTATGGCGGTTGTGAACATGTAGATGTGGTCGAAGATTTGGCTCGCGATCGCGCGAAGCAAATTTTCGGAGCTGAGCATGTGAACGTGCAGCCGCATTCAGGAGCGCAGGCGAACATGGCTGTTTATTTCACTGTATTGGAGCAAGGTGACACTGTTCTTGGTATGAATCTTTCCCATGGGGGACATTTAACACACGGAAGCCCTGTTAACTTCAGCGGCGTTCAGTATAATTTTGTAGAGTATGGTGTGGATGAAGATACACATCGCATCAACTATGAGGATGTGCTTGAAAAAGCACGCCAGCATAAGCCGAAATTAATTGTAGCGGGTGCAAGTGCTTATCCGCGTGAAATTGATTTCAAACGTTTCCGTGAAATTGCGGATGAAGTGGGCGCGATGCTAATGGTTGATATGGCTCATATCGCAGGACTTGTGGCAGCTGGGCTTCACCAGAATCCGGTTCCGTTTGCGGACTTTGTTACAACCACTACTCATAAAACGTTGCGCGGACCGCGCGGCGGCATGATTCTTTGCAAAGAAGAGTATGCGAAGAAGATTGATAAATCCATTTTCCCTGGTATCCAGGGTGGTCCATTAATGCACGTAATTGCCGCAAAAGCTGTTGCTTTCGGCGAAGCGCTTCAGGAAGATTTCAAAACATATGCAGGCAATATCATTTCCAATGCCAAAAAGCTGGCTGAAGCATTGCAAAGTGAAGGAATTGACCTTGTTTCCGGCGGAACAGACAACCACTTATTATTAGTTGATCTTCGTTCCCTTGGCTTAACGGGTAAGGTAGCTGAAAAGGTGCTTGATGAGGTCGGCATTACAGTCAACAAAAATACAATTCCTTTCGATCCAGAAAGCCCATTCGTAACAAGCGGTGTCCGCATCGGTACAGCGGCAGTTACATCCCGCGGCTTTGGCGAAAAGGAGATGGAAGAAATCGCGTCCATCATTGCCTTCACATTAAAAAATCATGAAGATGAAGAGAAGCTTATAGAAGCCAGCCAGCGTGTTGAAGCTTTAACAAGCAGTTTCACCTTATATCCTGAAAAATAATGAAAAGCAGCCGGTCTCTATTGCGGGACCGGCTTTTGCATGCGAAAAACAAATAAAGGGAATCTTAGAAAAATGACTTTTCCTTTACAAAAGCGAATCATAGTTGCCGATGGAATTGTTTTTCTGTAAAATTAGACGAAGTGTGGTTCGACTCATTCTGCATATTGAAAAGGAGAGATACTCATGGCAAAGGTTTACGTTTTTGACCATCCATTAATTCAGCATAAGCTTACATACATTCGTGAAAAAAGTACGGGAACAAAGGAATTTCGCGAGCTTGTCGACGAAGTGGCAACACTTATGGCATTCGAAATCACTCGTGATATGCCTTTGGAGGAAATCGAAATTGAAACACCTGTCAGCTTAACAAAATCCAATGTATTATCAGGCAAGAAAATTGGAATTATCCCGATTTTACGTGCTGGAATCGGCATGGTTGACGGCATCCTAAAGCTGATCCCTGCTGCAAAGGTAGGACACATTGGCTTATACCGCGACCCGGAAACATTGCAGCCGGTTGAATACTATGTAAAGCTTCCGAGCGATGTGGAAGAAAGAGACTTTATCGTAGTCGATCCCATGCTTGCAACTGGAGGTTCTGCTGTTGAAGCCATTCACTCTCTTAAAAAGCGCGGAGGCAAAAACATCAAATTCATGTGCCTGATTGCAGCTCCTGAAGGGGTAGAGGCAGTGAAGGAAGCACACCCTGACGTTGACATCTATATTGCGGCATTAGACGAAAAATTAAACGAAAAAGGCTATATTGTCCCTGGACTTGGAGATGCAGGCGACCGTTTATTCGGTACAAAATAAGTTTAAACATCCTGCGGCAGACAAAAGATCTTATATCTTTTAAAAAAAGGAAGGTGCTTCAAATGAATCGCCCGATTAAAGTAATGACGATTTTTGGGACAAGGCCTGAAGCCATTAAAATGGCTCCACTTGTTCTGGAACTGCAAAAATATCCTGATCATTTTGAATCCATTGTGACCGTAACAGCACAGCATCGTGAAATGCTCGATCAGGTTTTGAATATTTTCAAGGTTACACCTGATTATGACCTGAATATCATGAAAGACCGCCAGACACTCGTGGATGTGACAACGCGCGGCCTGGAAGGCCTTGATAAAATCATGAAGGAAGTAAAGCCCGATATTGTGCTTGTTCATGGCGATACAACCACTACCTTCATTGCAAGCCTTGCTGCATTCTATAATCAGATAGAAGTCGGCCATGTTGAAGCAGGATTGCGTACATGGAATAAATACTCTCCATTTCCTGAGGAAATGAACCGCCAGTTAACAGGTATTATGGCCGATCTTCATTTCTCGCCGACAGCAAAGTCAGCTGAAAACCTTTTAAATGAAAACAAACCGACCGAGAACATTTTCATTACAGGAAATACAGCGATTGACGCACTTAAAACAACCGTTAAGGACGAGTATCATCATGAAGTGCTTGAAAAAGTCGGCGATGACCGCCTTGTTCTGCTGACTGCACACCGCCGTGAAAACTTAGGCGAACCGATGAGAAACATGTTCAAGGCAATTAAGAGGCTTGTGGAAGAACAGAATGACATTCAAGTGGTTTACCCTGTACACCTCAACCCGGCTGTAAGGGAAATTGCTTCTGAAATTCTTGGTGACGACAACCGAATTCATTTAATTGAACCGCTTGACGTTATTGATTTCCACAACTTTGCTTCTAGAGCCCATTTGATTTTAACAGACTCAGGCGGAGTTCAGGAGGAAGCGCCATCGCTTGGCGTGCCTGTACTTGTACTACGTGACACAACGGAAAGGCCTGAAGGGATTGAAGCGGGTACCCTAAAGCTTGCCGGTATCGAAGAACAGCCAATTTATGAACTGGCAACAGAGCTTTTAACTGACCAGGCTGCGTATGAAAAAATGGCTAAAGCTGTAAATCCATATGGAGACGGCAATGCTTCAAAACGAATTTGCGATGCCATCCGCTATCATTTCAAGCAGGCAAGTGATCGGCCGGAAGAATACAAACCGCAAAACTAATAAAAGTGCACCTATTAAAATGACTGCCCTATAGCAGCTTTTGATAGGTGCATTTTTTTTCGAAAGGTTATGTTAAAGCTAATTGTTGATTTGGTCCCCTGTTGATTGGAGTGGCAGGCGTGGACTCGAAAATACATTTGCATTTCTTCGTGCGATGTTTATTCGAGGATGCTTATTCTAAGTCCTGCGAGAAGAGCGAGTCAAAGGGGAGACCCCCCAGGGCATCATGCGCCGAGGATGCTCCCGGACCGCCAGCGGAAGAAAGCGAGTGTCTGGAGCGGAAATCATCAGGCATGTTTAACAAGAGCATCAAAAAAATGGTCGATGCATGTTAAAAGGGAAGGGGAGGAGGCGGAAAACCTCCGCAAAATGAAGTGGTTGAAATGTTGGTAGTTAGGTGGTTGAAAGTTGTTAGACTGTTGAAAGCGTTAATGATTGGTAATTAATAGTTTTTTAAGTTAAAAGTCTCTTTTCTGCAGGAGCTGATAAAGCTATGATAGAATATATAGAGATAGGAAGCAATTTTACAAGGATAAATATATGTGGTTATTATGTTGGTGGTTGGATGGTTGATAATGGTTTCCAAACAAAAATGTTGATATAGCAGTGTTTTAGGACGGGTGAACTGCTAAGGCCTGTCGGGGTCATGGGGAGTATTTTTAATTGCATCCATTACAATGGGTAATGAAGTGGCTATGAAATCAAGCGTGGTGGTTTTGTTGGCGGTTAGGTGGTTGATAATGAACACTGCCCATCAATTGCCGGTTGATCCGCAATAAACCAAGAAAGGTGCTGAGGACGTTGGCAAATCAATATTTGACAATGAAGGAGCTCAAAGAAGCACTTCCGGAGATCCCTGAAAATAGTTTAAAACGATATTTGCAGGAGCATGCAGAATACATAAATTTTAAAAAAGAACATAATCGATATAAAATACAGGCGTCAGAAATTGAGAAGCTGAAATTAATCAGGAAATTATATTCAGATGGATTAAAGAAAGAAGAAGTAACCACCAAGCTTGAAGAAGCTGGGTTCCCTGTCACCATTACAGTGGAGGATGAGGAGGAAAGCAGCAGCACATCGCTTATGAATGTTAATCATGAGCTTACCGATATGAAAAAGCTTGTCAGTTTTCTGGTCCAGCAAAATGAACAGTCCCGGCTTCAGCAAAATAAAATCAGAGAGCAAAACAAACAACTGATCTATGAAGTTCAAGAGCTCAAACAGACGATCGACGATCTAAGAATGGCTCATGAACAAGGGAATGAGCAAGAAAGTGAAAAGGTCACTTCTCTTTATGAAAAGCTTATGGCAACGCAGAAGTCAGTGGAAGAAGTAGCGAGTGCAATGGAGGCTGAAAAGAGCAAAAGCATTTGGCAAAAGCTATTTGGTAAGTAAAGGCAGGCCTGTTTTGGGAATTTAACGTTTAAACGGATAGCAACAGGGTATTGGCATAATGATTTTAAATACCCGGGAGGTTGAAAAAATGAGAGCTTTGGCAGTATTAGAGGCAGTTTTGATTCTCTGGATCATCTTGTTGCTTGGATCATTAATGGGAACCCTTATGTCAGAAGGTCTTATTGCCTTGGTATTTAAGCTGGCAGAAGGCAAGGGTGTCATCCTCACATTATTATTAATTTTTGCGACTGTAATCGATATGTGGAGAGATAAAAGGCGTAATCGTTTAATTCAAAAAGGAAGGCTCGAACCGAATCAATTGTTTTAATACATAGCAGTAAGCCGTCATATACAATGGCGGCTTTTTCTATACAAATTTATGCATATAAAGAACTGTTTTTAGAAAATTATAACAACTTTATTGAAAAGTGACCATTTGATGATAAAATTAATTATACAGAATATTGTATTTTGTTAATTAAATTTCTGGAAATGTCACAACAAATTAATAGGGGGATGAGAGAATGAAAAAGTTAAAACTGTTTTTATTAATGTTTGTTTTAACGATTGGGTCTTCAATAATTCCTATGAATGTAGCAAGTGCAAACGAGCGAACAGACGCAAAATTAAGCAATGGCGAACCAAATGAAGTGGGAATAGACCCTGCAAAGTTACAAGAAATTGATGCAGCTGTGATAGAGGCTATTGAAAGTGGCGTTACTCCAGGAGCAGTAGTGCTTGTATCTAAGGATGGGAAAATAGTTAAAGAAGAAGCCTATGGGTTTGCTCAAAAATATGACATGGGGGAACTTTTAAAAAATCCTCGAAAAATGAAAAAAAAGACCATTTTCGATCTTGCGTCAGTTACAAAAGTGATGGGGACTACTCAAGGGATTATGAAACTGATTAGCGATGGAAAGCTATTAATAAATGACAAAGTTTCCGACTACATTCCTCAATTCGCGTTAAATGGGAAAGAAAACATAACAGTTGCTGATTTATTGACACATACATCTGGATTAACACCTTGGAAACCCACTTATCTTTATGCAGATAATTCGGAAGAAGTCCTAGATTATATTAATCAACTGCCGCTCGAATATCCGACGGGTACTGACAGGCGATATAGTGATTTCAGTTTTATGATGTTAGGATTTTTAATCGAAGAAGTTAGCGGACAAAAATTGGATGAATTTTTAGAAGAAAATATATACAGCCCCCTAAATATGCATGATACGATGTTTAATCCCGCTGACTATCTAAATCAGCGTATTGCTGCTACTTCCTGGGGAAACCCATATGAGTATAAAATGATAGATGACCCTAATTTCGGATATTATGTTGAAGAAAGTGCAGATATGTTTAAAAACTGGAGAGATTACACCTTGGTTGGGGAAGTTAATGATGGGAACAGTTTCTATGCTAACGAAGGTGTTGCAGGGCATGCTGGTTTATTCTCAACTGCAAGAGACCTTGCAACACTAGGACAGACCATGCTGAATGGTGGATTTTATGGAAAAACAAAATTATATGATGAAGAAGTTCTTGATGCATTTACATCTCCTAAAAGATTCGGCCAGGGGTATGGATGGGAATTGAATAAAAGTTGGTACATGGGGGATCTGTATTCCGCAGAAACTTTTGGACACACTGGTTTTACAGGTACTCAGGTTATTTTTGATCCAGAAGAAAATCTGCAGATCATACTCCTTACCAATAAACAGAATAATGGTCCGTTAACAAGTGGTTCATACCGTAGCACAGGGGCACTTTCAAAGAAGGTAGCAAATATTGTTTATGAATCATTAAACTAAATACCAATCCTATATAACATATCAAGAGCTTTTACAATGAATACGCATACTAGCTGCATAATCAGCCCACCCTAAAACAAAAAGAGGGTGGACTTTTTTATGAAAAAAATCTTTGTGATTGTTACAATCATTCTAATAATGTTAGGCCAAACTCCTGTTTCCGGCCGCACTCTTTCACACCCTCCTCTTCCGAAAGAATCACCTGATATCGAAAAGGTGGCTATTGTTGTCCTTGAAGAAGATAAGGATGACCTGGAAATAAAAAGACTAATTAAGCGAAATCCGGATCTGCAAATCAGGCATGTATATAAACATGCACTAAATGGATTTTCTGTTAAAGGGAAGCAATCTGCTTTGGATAAACTGTTTAATAAAGAGGATGTATCCGCTGTTTCCCCGGTAAATACCTATTATGTCCATTCTGGAGATAACATCAAGCTGATTGGCGGCATAACCGTGAGAGGGTTTTATGATCAAAACAACCAGCGCCTGACCGGCAAGGGGGTAAAGGTTGGCGTCATTGATACGGGCATTGATTATAATCACCCTGATTTAAGAAGAAGCTACGGCGGCGGCCATGATCTGGTTGATAATGATAAAGATCCAATGGAAACAAAAGCATCCGGAGGGCAAGGCACACTGCACGGTACCCATGTAGCAGGCATCATAGCTGCAAATGGAAAAGTTCAGGGAGTTGCGCCAGAGGCGACGATTATCGCTTACCGTGCACTTGGGCCAGGCGGCAGCGGGACAACGGAACAGGTAATTGCGGCCATTGACCAGGCCATAAAGGACAAGGTGGATGTATTAAATCTTTCCTTAGGAAATAATGTAAACGGGCCCGACCTTCCAATCAGCCTCGCTCTTAATAAAGCAGTTGAAAAAGGGATTACGGCAGTCACCTCCTCGGGCAACTCCGGTCCGAATATATGGACAGTCGGATCACCAGGGACAGCATCGAAAGCAATTTCTGTCGGTGCTTCCACTCCGACCATGAAGGTTCCGTTCCTAAACGTTGGCGGGCGAAAGATCAGGCTGGATCTTCTTCAAGGCTCAAAAGATTGGGAGTTCGATCGTTCCTATGAGATTATTTATGGGGGAATTGGGCGCAAGGAAGAATTAAAGAATGCTGATGGGAAAATTGTTTTAGTGGAAAGAGGCGAACTGACTTTTACTGATAAAGCAGTCAATGCATTGGAAGCTGGTGCAGTGGGGGTTATCATATTTAATAACACAAAGGGAAGGTTCTTTGGCAATTTGGATAATGGAGTTCCGATCCCGGTTGCTGCTTTATCCAAGGAAGAAGGGGGAGTGCTCAGAAAGCTTACAGAAAAAAGAGAGCTCCTCGGCCGTACGTATATAATAGAAGAAAAGGATATTTTGGCTGACTTTAGCTCACGCGGACCTGTAACCTCCACATGGGAAATCAAACCGGATGTAGTAGCGCCTGGTGTAGCAATCAATAGTACCATTCCGGGAGGATATCTTCCATTACAGGGAACCAGCATGGCTGCTCCCCATGTCGCGGGCGCGTGCGCCATCCTTAAACAGGCCCATCCCGATTGGGAGCCGGAAAAAATTAAGGCCGCGCTGATGAATACGGCAAAGCCGCTTGTAAACAATGAAGGGAAACTGTATAGAACATTCGAGCAAGGAGCAGGCAGGATTCAACTGGAGAAGGCATTGCGAACGGAAACGGTCGTCCTTCCAGCTTCCCTGCAGTTCGGGAAATTCCAGATTGCAGACCGGCTGCATGAGCACAAGAGTTATGTAACGGTTGAAAACATTAGTAATAAAAACAAGTCTTATTCTTTTTCCATCCCTTATAAAGAACAGGGGATCAACTGGGAAATGCCAAAGTCTTTTCAATTAAAGCCAGGAGAGAAAAAGAAGCTTGAAATGAAGATGTCGGTAGATCCTACATTATTGAAGAAAAAAATTTATGATGGGAACCTTTTGCTGGCTGCTGGAACGGAAGAGATAAGAATTCCATATCTCTATGTGCTCGAGGAGCCAAATTACCCAAGGGTGATGGGTTTCGGACTTGGTAAAGGCGACAAAGAGAACACATATAGATATGAAGTTTATTTGCCGGGAGGGGCAGAGGAATTCGGAATCGCGATGTTTGATTCGGAAAGCCTTCGCTTCATGGGTTACCTGGACTGGAAAAGGAATGTAGGTAAAGGCCAGCTTCTTCAGGAGATTCCTGCGGACAAAATTCCAGGGCCAGGGTTGTATCTTGCTAAGGTTTTTGCAAAAAAAGCCGGGAAAGAAGATTGGATTGAGACTTATCTCTTTATCAGACCGGACGGTCAGATCGGAGAACCGGATCATTCAGAAAATAGAAAGGGCTTAGTGAACGATTAGGCTGTGATGAAGCAAATTGTGATTTCAGCACCCTGTTGATTGGAGCAGAAGGCGCGTGATCCTCGAAAATGCATTCGCATTTTCTTCGGTGCGGTGTTAATTCAAGGATTTTAATTCAATGTCCTGCGGGAATGCGTATAAAAGGGAGACTCCGCTGGCGTAGAACGCCGAGGAGTCTCCCGGACCGCACTCGGTTAACTGAGGGCCTGGAGCGGAAATCAACAGGTAAGTTTAAGATTCAATCATTAAAAAACTGTAAAATTAAAGCGTTTTCAGGGGCGGAGCAGAAAGTCGCTCCTTTTTCAATAGTATGGAAAAATTTAATTGTGATAAATCTGTGAACATACCATATTTTTACCTTTTTGTTTGTGAACTTTTTCACTCCAAACGCATTGACATTGACAAAGCCCTATTGTATGCTTACAAAGGGTAAAAGATGATAGGGTTTTCAAAATATTTGTGCAGACATATTTCCCACTTCTGCATGATGTAAATGTGATTAATTATGGCCTCAAAACCCACTTACCATTCTCTTAAGGGAGGATGCGTTTTTATGCGTCAAAAAGACCGCAACCCATTTAAGGCGATGGCCTTAATGTCCGCCATTCTTTCTCAATTAGTTGGTTCCATGCTTATTGGTATTTTCGCCGGAAGATGGCTAGACAGCAAGGCAGGAACCGAGCCGTTATTCCTATTAATCGGCTTGTTCATTGGACTGGGGGCTGGGATTTACGCCATGCTTCGCTTAATCCAACATTTCTTCACAGGAGAATAAACAACATGCCGGAAATCAAAGCAATTTTTCAAAGACAGCGAAAATACATATTCCTGTTGTTGGCTGTATACGTTCTCGGCTGGGGATTTACGCCTTATCAATCTATTTTTCTTGGCTTGATACTTGGTACAAGCCTAAGTCTGTTCAATTTGTGGCTGATGGCAAGAAAGACGCTGCAATTTGGAGAAGCAGTTGAGAGAGGTGAGAAGGTGCGCTCCCTAGGGACGGTATCCAGAATGGCTACGGCAGTTCTTGCTGTCATGATCGCTCTGGAATATCCTGAAAGGCTGCATCTGATCAGTGTGGTATTTGGATTAATGACATCCTATATTGTCATTATGATAGATTATTTTCTTCAATCTTTTCATTTACGTAAATAGCGGGAAGAGAGGTGAACACTATTGCATCATGAAGCTCCTATAGTAGAATTTTTAGGATTGAATTTTAACTTATCTAATGTACTGATGATCACAGTAGCAAGTGCTGTTGTTTTCATTATTGCTTTGCTTTCCACCCGTCGACTTGCCATGAAACCAGCGGGAATGCAAAACTTTTTCGAATGGATCATGGACTTTGTTAAGAATATCATTAACAGCACGATGGACTGGAAGACAGGCGGAAGATTCCATATTCTTGGATTAACCCTGATCATGTATATCTTCGTATCAAACATGCTTGGACTTCCGTTTGCGATCACTTATGATCACACTTTATGGTGGAAATCGCCGACAGCCGATCCGGTTATCACCTTAACTTTAGCGGCTATGGTTGTGGGGCTTTCGCATTACTATGGCGTCAAGCTAAAAGGAGTAGGAGAATACGGCCGGGAATTCTTCAGGCCAATGCCTTTCTTGTTCCCATTGAAAATTATTGAAGAGTTTGCAAACACTCTAACACTGGGACTTCGTCTTTACGGTAATATCTACGCAGGTGAAATCCTGCTGACATTGCTTGTCGGAGGGCTTGCACATGCAGGAGTAGGCGGTATGCTTGCAGCCATTCTGCCAACAATTGTATGGCAAGGATTCTCAATCTTTGTCGGTTCTATCCAGGCATTCATTTTCTGTATGTTAACAATGGTTTATATGGCACACAAAGTGAGCCATGACCATTAATATATACCTGTTCATTCTATGGACAAAACATTTTAAACAAATAATTTTTTATACAATTTAAGGAGGAACTCAATAATGGGTCTTTTAGCAGCAGCAATTGCAATCGGTTTAGCAGCACTAGGTGCCGGTATCGGTAACGGTCTTATCGTATCTAAAACAGTAGAAGGTATGGCTCGCCAGCCAGAAGCTCGCGGTATGCTTCAAACAACAATGTTCATCGGGGTTGCGTTAGTAGAGGCTGTTCCGATCATCGGCGTTGTTATCGCGTTCATGGTTATCGGCGGTTAATTAATACTGTACAAATCGTTCAAAATGGCGAAGATCATTCTGTGAACCTTCGCCATTCCTTTATGTTAAATAAAAGCAATTTCGATATATAAATGATTCAAATTAGAGAATTGTCTAGCTACAGCGCCTACCCCCTCGAGGTCACAAGCCAATCCTCCCAGAAAGGTAAAAAGCACCTTTCCGTGAGGCTCGTCTTGTGCTTGTCGGGGGTGAGCATCAAGGAAAGCTTCCTTGAACATGCTTCGCAGGAACAAGCGGTTTTTGCTTGTTTCGAAGGCGCTTCCGCATTTCTTATAGTGAACGACTCTTGAAGGGAGTGAATCGAGGGTGTTAACAAATAGTCTAGTATTAGGCGCTGCAGGCGGTTTCAACGGCGGGGACATTTTGTACCAGCTGGTTATGTTCATCATTTTGTTGGCATTGCTGAAAAAATTTGCGTGGGGTCCATTAATGGGCATTATGCAGCAGCGTGAAGAGCACATTGCAAGCGAAATCGAAGCGGCTGAACAAAGCCGTACAGAAGCAAAAAAGCTTTTGGAAGAGCAAAGAAATCTTTTAAAAGAAGCACGTACTGAAGCACAGGGCCTTATCGAAAATGCAAAGAAACAAGGCGATGTGCAGCGTGAAGAGATCATTGCGGCTGCCCGCACTGAGTCTGATCGCATTAAGGAATCTGCTAAGCTTGAAATTGAGCAGCAGAAAGAACAAGCGGTTGCCGCTATTCGCGAGCAGGTCGCTTCATTGTCTGTCCTTATTGCTTCCAAAGTAATTGAGAAGGAATTAAGCGCAGCTGATCAAGAAAAGCTGATCAATGAATACATTCAAGAGGCGGGAGAAAAGCGATGAGCAACTCCACGGTAGCAAAGCGCTACGCGTTGGCTCTTTTCCAGCTTGCGAATGAACACCAGCTTCTTGACCAAATGGAAGAAGAGCTTCGTGCAGTGAAAGAAGTAGTAAACCATAATTCCGATTTAAAAGCAGTATTAAAGTCTCCAAAGCTTCCAATTGAGAAGAAGAAAGAGATTTTACAAGGTGCATTTGCATCTGTGAACACTTATGTACTAAATACGTTAATGATATTAATTGAACGCCACCGTGAAGATCATATCTCTGATGTGGCTGATCATTTTATAAGCCTTGCAAATGACAAGAAAGGGATCGCCGATGCGAAAGTCTACTCGGTTCGCCCTTTATCTGAAGCGGAAAAGGAAGCATTATCCGTATCATTTGCGGCTAAGGTTGGGAAAAAATCACTTCGTATTGACAATATAGTTGATACTAACTTGCTCGGCGGCATCAAGCTTCGAATCGGAAACCGGATTTTCGACGGCAGCTTGCGAGGAAAGCTAGAGCGTCTTGAACGTCAATTGTTAGGCTAAGATTCGTAGATAGGGGTGAAACTCATGAGCATCAATGCTGAAGAAATCAGTGCGCTGATAAAAAAGCAAATCGAAAACTATCAGTCGGAAATTCAAGTGAGTGATGTAGGTACGGTTATCTCTGTTGGTGACGGTATCGCTCGTGCTCATGGCCTCGACAATGTCATGGCTGGAGAACTTGTTGAATTTTCAAACGGCGTTATGGGTATGGCGCAAAACCTTGAAGAAAATAACGTCGGTATTATCATCTTAGGACCATTTACAGAAATCCGCGAAGGCGATGAAGTACGCCGCACGGGCCGCATCATGGAGGTACCGGTTGGTGAAGAGCTAATCGGCCGCGTGGTAAACCCTCTTGGACAGCCAGTAGATGGCATGGGACCAATTAACACAACAAAGACTCGTCCAATTGAAAGCCCGGCACCAGGTGTAATGGATCGTAAATCCGTACACGAGCCGCTTCAAACAGGTATCAAAGCGATCGACGCTCTTGTGCCAATCGGACGCGGACAGCGTGAGTTAATCATCGGGGACCGTCAAACAGGTAAAACATCTGTTGCAATCGATACAATCCTGAACCAGAAAGATCAGGACATGGTATGTATCTATGTTGCAATCGGACAAAAAGAATCTACAGTTCGTAACGCAGTAGAAACTTTACGTAAGCAAGGTGCTTTGGATTATACAATCGTTGTAACAGCATCTGCCTCACAGCCTGCTCCATTATTATATCTTGCACCATATGCGGGTGTAACAATGGGTGAAGAGTTCATGTACAACGGCAAGCACGTACTTGTTGTGTATGATGACTTAACAAAGCAAGCTTCTGCTTATCGTGAGCTTTCATTACTATTGCGCCGTCCTCCAGGCCGTGAAGCATATCCAGGGGACGTATTCTACTTGCACAGCCGCCTTCTTGAGCGTGCTGCGAAGTTAAGCGATGCGAAAGGTGCAGGTTCCATCACTGCGCTTCCATTTATTGAAACACAAGCAGGCGACGTTTCTGCTTATATTCCTACAAACGTTATTTCAATCACTGACGGACAAATTTTCTTGCAGTCAGACCTATTCTTCTCCGGTGTTCGTCCGGCGATCAACGCTGGTCTTTCTGTATCACGTGTAGGTGGATCCGCACAGATCAAAGCGATGAAAAAGGTTGCAGGTACTTTGCGTCTTGACCTTGCTTCTTACCGTGAATTAGAATCATTTGCCCAGTTCGGTTCTGACCTTGATAAAGCAACACAGGCAAAACTTAACCGTGGTGCCCGTACAGTAGAGGTTCTAAAGCAGGATCTTAACAAGCCGTTAAAAGTTGAGAAGCAGGTTGCAATTCTTTATGCTCTTACTCGCGGCTTCTTAGATGACATTCCTGTACAGGATATTCGTCGTTTCGAATCTGAATTCCTTTCATGGTTAGACCATAACCGCAAAGATTTGTTAGACCATATCGTGAAAACAAAAGAACTTCCTTCTGATGACGATATGGCATCTGCGATTAACGACTTTAAGAAAACTTTCGCAGTATCCGAATAATGGAGCTTGCTTAGATGGGGAAGTGGTCCCCATCCAGGCACCTCAGTTCGGTTCTGACAAACTTGTATAAGGGTGGTGAGAACCTGTGGCATCATTACGCGATATAAAAAATCGTATTACTTCTACTAAGAAAACGAGTCAAATAACGAAAGCGATGCAAATGGTATCGGCAGCGAAAATGAATAAGGCAGAAATGAATGCAAAATCATTCGTGCCTTACATGGAAAAAATCCAAGAAGTTACTGCCTCCATCGCGTTGGGAAGCAAGGATGTATCGCATCCAATGCTGACTAGCCGCCCTGTGAAAAAGACTGGATACCTTGTTATCACGTCTGACCGCGGACTTGCCGGAGCTTACAACAGTAACGTTTTGCGAAATGTTTACCAGACGATTCAAAAGCGCCATAAATCATCTGATGAGTACGCAATCATTGCAATCGGACGTGTTGGCCGCGACTTTTTCAGAAAGCGTAATATGAACGTCATTCTGGATATCGTTGCAGTTGCCGACCAGCCTGCATTCGCTGAAATCAAAGATATTGCCAGCAAAACAGTTGGCATGTTCGCTGATGAAACATTTGATGAATTATATATGTATTACAGCCATTATGTCAGCGCGATTCAACAGGATGTAACAGAGAAGAAGCTTCTTCCGCTTACGGATATCTCATCTTCTAAAAAGCTTACATCGTATGAGTTTGAACCATCTGCTGAAGAAATCCTGAAAGTATTGCTGCCTCAATATGCTGAAAGCTTAATCTACGGAGCGCTTTTAGACAGTAAGGCAAGTGAGCATGCTGCAAGGATGACGGCTATGCAGAACGCAACGGATAACGCAAAAGAGCTTATCAACACACTAAGCTTGAGCTATAACCGTGCACGTCAGGCAGCCATTACGCAAGAAATTACCGAAATCGTCGGCGGAGCAGCCGCGTTAGAATAATGAAAAGCGGAGAGGGCAGGTGATTTCTGCCTGTTCTCCATTATGTGAAATGAACGGAGGGAAAAAGATGAACAAAGGACGCGTTCTTCAAGTTATGGGTCCGGTTGTTGACGTAAAGTTCGAAAGCGGCCAGCTTCCTGAGATCTATAATGCTTTGACAATCACAAATTCAGCGCGTAACGAATCTAATGTTGACATCAACTTAACCCTTGAAGTTGCCCTTCATTTAGGTGATGATACAGTTCGTACCATTGCAATGTCTTCTACTGACGGCTTAATGCGCGGAAGTGAAGTTATTGACACTGGTGCTCCTATTTCTGTACCAGTAGGTGATGTAACACTTGGCCGTGTATTCAACGTGCTTGGTGAATCAATCGACTTGGATCCTGCAATTCCTGCAGATGCACGTCGCGATTCTATCCACAGAGAAGCTCCAAAGTTTGAGCAGCTTTCAACTGAAGTAGAAATTCTTGAAACTGGAATTAAGGTAGTAGACCTTCTTGCACCATATATCAAGGGTGGTAAAATCGGTCTATTCGGTGGTGCCGGCGTTGGTAAAACCGTATTAATCCAGGAATTAATCAATAACATCGCCCAGGAGCACGGCGGTATTTCCGTATTCGCCGGTGTAGGTGAGCGTACTCGTGAAGGAAACGACCTTTATCATGAAATGACAGATTCAGGCGTTATCAAGAAAACAGCGATGGTATTCGGCCAGATGAATGAGCCGCCGGGAGCACGTATGCGCGTTGCTTTGACTGGTTTGACAATGGCTGAATTCTTCCGTGATGACCAAGGACAGGACGTTCTTTTCTTCATGGATAACATTTTCCGTTTCACACAGGCAGGTTCCGAGGTTTCCGCGCTATTAGGCCGTATGCCTTCTGCCGTTGGTTACCAGCCGACACTTGCTACTGAAATGGGTAAATTACAGGAACGTATCACATCTACTAACGTAGGTTCTGTTACTTCCATCCAGGCGATTTACGTACCAGCCGATGACTATACTGACCCGGCTCCGGCTACAACTTTCGCTCACTTGGATGCAACAACTAACCTTGAGCGTAAGCTTTCTGAGATGGGTATCTACCCAGCGGTGGATCCTCTTGCTTCTACTTCCCGTGCCCTGTCACCGGAAATCGTTGGAGAAGAGCACTACGCAGTTGCGCGTCAAGTACAGCAAACATTACAGCGTTATAGAGAATTACAGGATATCATCGCGATCCTTGGTATGGACGAGCTTTCTGACGAAGATAAGCTAGTTGTATCCCGTGCGCGCCGTATCCAATTCTTCTTATCACAAAACTTCCACGTTGCTGAACAGTTTACTGGCCAGCCAGGTTCATACGTACCGGTTAAAGAAACAGTTAAAGGCTTTAAAGAAATTCTTGAAGGTAAGTATGACCACCTTCCGGAAGATGCATTCCGACTTGTCGGCCGAATCGAAGAAGTTATCGAGAGTGCAAAGAAAATGGGCGTAGAGGTCTAATTCTGGACCAGGAGGGTAAAAAATGAAGACGATTAAAGTCAGTGTTGTTACTCCCGATGGCCCGGTGTATGAATCAGATGTGGAAATGGTAAGTACGAAAGCTCAAAGCGGTGAGCTAGGAATTCTACCTGGCCACATTCCAATGGTTGCACCGTTACAAATTGGAGCCGTTCGTTTAAAAAACGGCGGAAAAACAGATTTCGTTGCAGTAAGCGGCGGATTTTTAGAAGTTCGTCCGGAGCAAGTAACGATCTTAGCGCAATCTGCTGAACAAGCAGATGAAATCGATGTAGAACGTGCTGTACGTGCTAAACAGCGTGCAGAAGAGCGCCTGAACGAGCAAAAGCGTGAAAACATCGACTTCCGACGTGCAGAGCTAGCTCTTCGCCGTGCGATCAATCGTATCGAAGTTTCGGAAAGAAAGTTCTAATAAACATCATTAACACCCTTGGCTAAGGCTGGGGGTGTTTTATTATTTGCATTATTTACCAGTCTCTTTTTGAAAAAAACTGCTCAAAAATTAGACAAAACATTCGAATTCTTTAATATACGCCTTTACAATAGAAGAGAGTAATCCTATTAAGGTTACTCTCTTTTTTAAAATCGGGTATGTTGATTTTGCACGTTGATTGGAGTAGAAGGCATGAGACCTTCGAAAAGCATTCGTATTTTCTTCGTGCGGTGTTTGGTCGAGGATGCTTATTCAAAGTCCTGCGGGAAATGCTAGTCAAAGGGAGACCCTGCTCGTCGAAGGGCTCTCGGACCGTCCGCGTTTGCTGAGTGCCTAGAACGGAAATCAACAGGTAAGTTTAACAGAGCCTTAAAATGTAATTTAATTAAGGAAAAGGAGGAGCCGCAATGCTAGAGTTTGATACAAATATAGACCAATACGCTACGATAAAAGTCATCGGAGTCGGCGGAGGGGGAAATAACGCAGTTAACCGGATGATTGAACATGGGGTTGAGGGAGTAGAGTTTATCGCTGTAAATACAGATGGACAAGCTCTGAATCAATCAAAGGCAGAAGTGACAATGCAAATCGGAGCATCCTTAACAAGGGGCCTGGGAGCAGGGGCGAATCCTGAAGTAGGCAGAAAAGCGGCGGAGGAAAGCGAAAGCCAGCTGCGAGAAGTTTTAAAAGGTGCTGATATGGTATTCGTGACAGCTGGAATGGGTGGCGGTACTGGAACTGGGGCAGCCCCGGCGATTGCGCGTATCGCACGCGAAGTGGGTGCGTTAACAATTGGCGTGGTAACTCGCCCGTTCAAGTTTGAAGGACGCAAGCGTGCTCAAAATGCAGATGCTGGCATCGAAGCCATGAAAAAAGCGGTGGATACCTTAATTATTATTCCTAATGACCGTTTATTGGAAATTATCGATAAGAAAACACCTATGCTTGAAGCGTTCATGGAAGCGGATAATGTTCTGCGCCAGGGTGTCCAAGGCATTTCCGATTTAATTGCTGTACCTGGTTTGATTAATCTCGATTTTGCTGATGTTAAAACAGTCATGTCCCATAAAGGAACTGCTTTAATGGGAATTGGAATCGCCACTGGTGAAGACCGCGCAGCTGAAGCAGCCAGGAAAGCAATCTCCAGCCCGCTGCTTGAAACGTCCATCAATGGCGCTCGTGGTGTCATCATGAACATTACGGGTGGAGCCAATATAAGCCTATATGAAGTACAAGAGGCTGCTGATATAGTCGCTTCTGCTTCAGATGAGGAAGTAAACATGATTTTTGGTTCGGTCATTAACGATTACTTAAAAGAAGAAATCATTGTTACGGTTATTGCGACCGGTTTTAATAATCAAGAAGACTCACCAGCTAAGCCAAGTTCAAAACCATCTGCGGAGAAAGAATTAGTTCATACATATCAGTATTCAGAGGAACAAAGTAACCGGCGTAGTGTGAGGGAACGTCGAGAGCCTGTTCAAGATTATGAGCAGCGGCCGGATCGTCGAGAACCTGTTCAAGATTATGAGCAGCAGACGGATCGTTCAGAAGAATCACTTGATACTCCGGCATTTTTACGAAATCGCAGAAAACGGTTTTAATATATTAGAAGAGGGCCGCCCAAGAGAGTAGGGCGGCTTTTTTTTAGGTTCTTGCGGTTTTCTGGTGGCGGGATAAGTCCTGGTTGATATGTTGGTGGTTGGGTGGTTGATGATCAAAAAGGGGAGAAACCATTGATATATCAAGGTTTATTAAGAAAGGACAGGCATGCGCCTGTCCCTTTTTAATGATGATGGCTATTTATTTCATTTAAAGTAACCTGATCCAAGTTTTTATGCACGTTGATTAGCTTTTTAAGAAGGCACATAAATTTTTGTTTATCTTCAAACGGAGTCAGGTCGAGTTCTCTCTTTAACTCATTGCTTTTCTTAACAAGCTCTTCAATTTTTTGAATAACTGGGCAGTTGTTTTTAGTCATGTGTAGTCTCCTAATATAAGCTCTTGGTTTAACTGTACCACGAAAATCAATTTCAAAGGAAACAGGCATGTTTCATTTATATTAAAAACTGACTGGCTATTTAACTAATTTAACTATTCTGTTAAAAATGTCGGATTTTGTTGAAACTCCATACATAGAGTCATATATTATCAACATGTGCTTTTTAATAGACAAGGTGAAAAAGAAACCAGGGGGTGAAATCCTTGTCGACTGTTTTGTTTGGAACTGTGGAATACTATGAAAGAGAATTAACTTACTATTTTTCTAATATTGCTATGTGCAATTCCATGAAGGAAAATGCAACTAAGAAGATATTTATTATGCTTGAAACTGAAATATTCAATGTGTTTTTGTTCGACGAAACCATACGGAAAAAATGTTTGCTTAACCTTTTAAAAGCGTTTGGCAAGATATCTCATAAGAAATTTATAACATCTTAGAAGAGCTCATCTTAACGATGATAAACAGAGTTTTGCTTAACAAAGAGGCCGCTGCTGAGAGCGGCCTCTTTCCTTTATAATATTTAATTTAAAATCGTGACCTTAACATCTTTTCTTCCAAATTCCATAGCAGCTTCTGTTGTTGGGATAAATACGTCAATCTCATTTCCTTTAATTCCTCCGCCAATATCTTCAGCAGTAGCATAACCATAGCCTTCAACATACACTTTTGATCCTAGCGGAATAACGTTCGGATCAACTGCAATTACTTTCGCATCGGGGTTTTCTAATAAATTTACACCTGTCTTGGTAATTCCAATACATCCTTCACAGCTGGCCGTATAAGCGGTTGCTGTGACAGTAAGGGATTTAGATTTTTCAGCGGCAGGCTGAACCGTGTTAGCCGATTTTACGACTGTTTTGGCAGGAGCTGCTGCTTTTGCCTGACCTGCTGCATTTCTATAGATAATCAGCTCTAAGCCTGGTCTAATAAGATCTGAGCTTAATTGATTCCATGATTTAAGACTTTGAACATTAACACCGTATGTATGGGCGATATTCCAGAGAGTATCACCAGACTTCACTATGTAAAATTCTTCAGGCGAAACTTCAAGTTTATCATTTGGGTGAATAAGATTTGTTGATAAGCCATTCCAATTTTTAATATCTTGAACTGAAACTTCATGTTTTTGTGCTATAGACCAAAGAGTATCTCCCTTATTAACAACTACTTCTTCTGCTTGTACACTGGCACCTGCTGCACTCCAGATGGTTATTGCCGCTAGCATATAATACAAATACTTTTTCATCGAATAACCTCCTAATAGCTTGTTTTACGGTTTCTATGCTAACACAGAAGATTCTGAGAAAAAGAACAGGGAAGTTATAATTAAATTACGGACATTTCAGTAAGATAACGAGAAAGTGTCTAAATGAGTGAATATTCAGAATAAATAATTGCAATGGATTAGTTTATTTACAATAATAGTCATATTCGAACCTTTTAATGGTTTAATTGGATATTATTTAAAATTACTCGTGGAACTGAGGGGATTATTGGATGTTTTAAATTAGGGCTACAGCGCTTTTTTCAAACCTTGTTAGATCGGGAAGTTACACATAAATCTTAAAAAGTGGTTCATAAATTTGGAAAGTTAATTCATAAAAATGAAAAGTGGCACAAAAGTGAAGGAAAGTGGTTCATAAATTTTAAAAGTTGCACATAAAGGGCCGCTGGAGAGATTTAAAGTGTAATTTGGACTTAGATTATATGTGAATATGGGTTTATTTAGTTGGTTATTCGTTTTTTGTTACATATTTCAGGGTATGTCTGGCATAATTCAGAGCTTAATCAACATTTGGATCTGCTTTTATATACATTAGAAATTATGCATTTATATTTATTGGAGAATTGAGGAAGTATATAGAGGTTGGCAATGATATTAATGGTTATGAAGGGATGAAGTTTTGTGAAGAATTTTCGTTTTTTACTTAGTGATCAGTTTCAGGCTAATGAGATAGCGGAGGATTTACAGGTTCAGCTGGAGATTAATCGTTTTAATCATGTGAAGGTTACAGCGGTTGAGCAGAGAAATGAGGTTCTTGTTCAGGTACCTGAAGCGAATGGATCGCTGGAAGAAGCGGTGGAGAGTTTTATGAGGAATTATCAGGATGGGGAGGTTTTGGAGTAGAGGGGATTTTTAGAAGCAAAAAAGGGGAGCGGCTAAGTTAGTCGCTCTCCTTTTTCTATAGCTGTATCAAATTACTTTAGTATTTTTTCTACTATATAAGTACCCTGATAGTTTTCAAGTGTGTTTAGATAACCTACTACATCTACTGTATAGGTTCCTTGTTCGATATCAGGGATAACTGTTTCTTCATAAGTAGAAAGTGCTTTCCCGGATGAACCGACAAGGGTACCGGCAGAGTCTCTTACTTCCATATCCAAGTCATTTGCTGCGAGTGCCCAGTCAATTCGAACGGTAAGACTGACTGTTCCTTTGTCTACGGCAATGTCTTTATAATCGTGTGAGGCCATGCCAGCGTCAGAAGCGCCCAATCCAATTGTTCCATCCCAATTATATTCTGTGGTGTATGTGTCGTATGTTTTTCCAGTTTTATTATCTCGGTACTTTCCAATGTTAACATTGATGTTTTGTGCTGCTTCGACTGCATTATAGGCGTTGACATAGCCGGACCCTGTTTCATGATATTGATAGTTTTCCATTGGATCGGCTGTTTGCGTTAGAAGTTCAAGTGCCATGTCGGGCGTTAGGTTTGCTTGGGCCTCTTTCATCAGAGCTATGACTCCGGAAATATGCGGAGTTGCCATACTTGTTCCGCTGGAAGTTGTGTAGTAAGGCAGGTACGCAGGTTCGATATAGGTTGCATCTGTTACAGTTCCGAGTGCGTTCATTACTGAGCCTGTTGAAGCACGGGTTGCTACGATATCTACGCCAGGTGCAGTGATATCAGGATGCAGGTATTCATCTCCTGGTACACCGCGGGATGAGAAGTCAGCAAGTGCTTTGTCTTTTGTGCCTGCTGCTACACTGATTACCCAGGGAGCTGCAGAGTAAGGGTTAAGGGTATTGTCGTCGGGTCCTTCATTTCCTGCAGCAAATACGACTGTCATGCCGGCGTCATGGGCTTTTTTCGATGCAATGTTGATAGGGTGGTTTGGAGAGTATTCTCCTGTTGAGCCCCAACTGTTGCTGATGACATTGATTCCGTATTTTTCCTGGTTGGCAAGGACGTAGTCAAATGCTTCGAGTGACCACAGAATATTGATTCCTTCACCAACACCAAGTCCAACCAGTTTTGCGTCAGGCGCTACTCCTTTATAAAGGCTGTCGCTTGCTGCACCACTGCCGGCTATGGTTCCAGCCACGTGTGTTCCGTGTCCGGAGGTTGTGTCCGTGTTTGTGACATTTTCAAGGTAAAGGCTGCTTCCTCCGAATATGCTGTCGCCAACTAAAAATTTCACATTTTGGATGACTTTTTCGCCGAATTTAAGATCCTGGTGGGTTGCGTCAATGCCGCTATCTATGATGGCTACAGTTACGCCTTTGCCGGTATAGCCAAGGTCGTTCCAGACAGATTCAACTCCGATTAATTTTCTGCTGTCTTTCATAAGGTATTGAAGGTCTTCATTTAAGTAGATGGATAGGATGTTGTTGGTGGCTGAGCTGAGAAGGGTGTTGATCATGGGAAGGCTGCCTTTGACTGTAATCATCGGTAAGTTAGTGTATGTTTTGGTTTCAAATCCGATTGTTTGCAAGAGTTGTATGTCTATTAATTGCGGTTGGTCTTTGTAGGTTATGATGGCTTCTGTATTTGTGTTGTTTAGCGGGTTTTCCAGCAGTTCTTGCAGTTTTGGATCGAGTTCAATGGATAGCAGGTCTGCTTTTGGACTGGACATGGATGATGAGAAGATGAGTCCAAAGATTAATAGGAATAGAGTTGTGATGCGTAAGGTTTTCATTTCATTCCTCCCGATTGTTAAGAATTTTCCAACGATTTGATTATACCCGAGATGAGAAACGGATAAACGGGACTTTTGGTGGGTTTTTAGGAGGTTTATTTTGTTGAGGAAGTTTTTTAAGAGGGAGACCTTCGGTCTTTTGTGTAATAGGTCTATGATCTTTTTAGGATGGGTTGTAAAAGTGGGTGGGTGTTACATTTCTCACTGACAGAGGTTGTTTTTTGTTTTTAAATGGTATGTGGAAAGGCTCTTTTGTGAAAGTTCAATCGAATTTGATGGATATTGTGGCGGTGCAAACTCATATATTCTATTGATGAATGCAGGCAAGCTATGTGTGTTAGGCACGTCATCTTCCGCTGCGCTCCAGATCACGTGCACTTCTGGGGTTTTGCTCCCCCGATTGGGGAGGGTTCGCTTTTGCGTCATCTCCTGAGGTGTTTCGAGGGTGTTTTTTCAGGGAGATCACGCAATCGCTCAGGGGAGGGGAACGTGTCGACAACGAAGTTTCTGCTTTTGAAAATTCTCTCTCTGCGAGCCGCTGGCGCGTCTCTGGATTCAGCAGGCTGAATCCCCGCCGAACAAAGCTTTTTCCGCTTTTTGAGAGCGAGCTCTCAACGCCTGCAAAATCTTTGTTCGGCGGCCGAGAGAATTTCCAATAATAGTATGAGGTTGTGTCGACACGTTGGTTTTAGGGTGCTATAATGGTTACGGTTACATGTTTAAATGTTGTGAAAATTTTTCGGCATTGGAGGGGATGGACATGGAGCTTTGGAATTTATATCAAAATAACTATTTGATAGTTTTTGTGTTTCTGTGTCTTGGGGTTTTACTGCCTGTTGTGGCGTTGTTTATAGGGAAGCTTTTGCGGCCTTATAATCCTTATGATGCAAAGTACACCATTTATGAGAGCGGAAATGAACCATTTCATGATTCCAGGGTGCGGTTCAATGTCCGCTATTATATTTTTGCCCTTATGTTTGTCATTTTTGATGTAGAGACTGTGTTTTTATATCCATGGGCAGTGGCGTATGAGAAGCTTGGTATTTTTGCACTAATTGAGATGTTGATTTTTGTGTTTATGCTTGTAATTGGGCTTGTATATGCTTGGAAGAAGAAGGTGCTAAAATGGATTTAAAAATGGAAAACATCCCAGAAGCGGAAATGGAAGAGATTAAAAGGACTGTATTTTTTTCTACATTTGAACAAATAAAGGCTTGGGCGCGGAGTAATTCATTATGGCCAATGACCTTCGGGCTTGCTTGTTGTGCCATCGAAATGATGCAGGCGAGTAATGCTCATTATGATTTGGAGCGTTTCGGCACTTTTTACCGTAACTCGCCACGACAATCGGATGTAATGATTGTTTCGGGAACTGTTACGAAGAAGATGGCGCCGATTCTTCGCCGTCTTTATGATCAAATGCCGGAGCCAAAATGGGTTATCGCCATGGGTTCTTGTGCGACAGCTGGGGGACCTTATGTAAAGTCCTATTCAGTTGTAAAGGGCGTCGATCAGATTGTTCCTGTTGATGTGTACATACCAGGTTGCCCTCCGAATCCGGCAGCTTTAATTTATGGAATTAATAAATTGAGGGAGAAAATCCGTTACGAGGCTAAGACTGGGAAGAAGGTGATCTAACCTATGAGCGGTGAGAAGGATCTTGAACAGCAGAAAAAAGAGGCAGCCGCGAAAGCAAAGGCCGCCGCACTGGCAAAAATGAAAGCAAAACAGCAGGGAGAAGCGAAAGAAGAGTCTCCAGCAGAGGATATGGATTTGGCAAAGCAAAAAGCAGCAGCCGCCGCAAAAGCGAAGGCCGCCGCACTGGCAAAGCAGAAGGCAAAAGAACAGGGAGAAGCGAAAGAAGAGTCTCCAGCGGAGGATATGGATCTGGCAAAGCAAAAAGCAGCAGCCGCTGCAAAAGCGAAGGCCGCCGCACTGGCAAAACAGAAAGCAAAAGAGCAGGGAGAAGCAAAAGAAGAATCCCCGGCCGAAGATTTGGATATAGCAAAGCAAAAGGCAGCAGCTGCAGCAAAAGCGAAAGCGGCGGCAGCAGCGAAGGCCAAGGCCGCAGCACAGGCGAAGCAGGCGGGCGAAGCCGGTGATGGTGATAATGAAAAGGCGAAGGCAATCGCAGCTGCAAAAGCAAAGGCAGCAGCCGCAGCGAAGGCAAAAGCAGCCGCACAGGCGAAGCAAGCAGGCGGAGCCGGTGGAGATGACGAAAAAGCGAAAGCGATCGCAGCCGCGAAAGCGAAAGCGGCAGCTGCAGCAAAAGCAAAATTAGCGGCAGGCGGAGCTGGCGCGGATGATGAAAAAGCGAAGGCGATTGCAGCAGCAAAAGCGAAGGCCGCCGCAGCAGCCGCAGCGAAAGCCAAAGCAGCTGGAGGAAAGGCTGATGCTGAACCTGCCGAGGAGAAGAAGCCATCCGTCAATCAGCCATATCTGGATAAGTATGTAAAAGTAATTAATGAAAATCTCGGTCCAGATGTATTGGAAGATTACTATATTAACAATCTTTCCAAGGACGTACCGACATTAATCGTGAAGGCTGATTCCTATTATAAATTGGCTGAATTCCTTAAATATAATGAACAGCTTGGGTTTGATTACTTATCCGAGCTGCATGGAACAGACTACGAAACACATATGGAAGTGTATGTTCACTTATTCTCATTTAAAAACAGCCAATCTGTTGCTTTAAAAGTAAAGATTGATCGTGATGAACCAACAATCGATTCATTGCAGCCGCTTTGGGAAGGGGCAAATTGGCCTGAATGCGAAGCATATGATTTGTTAGGGATTAAATTTAAAAATCATCCCAACCTGCACCGCATCATGCTTGGCGAAGAATGGGTTGGTTATCCGCTAAGGAAAGACTATGAACCGTATGATGTGGAGGTGTAACCATTGTTGCGAACAGAAGAAATGCTTTTGAACGTAGGGCCTCAGCATCCTAGTACGCACGGTGTTTTTCGTCTCGTCTTAAAAATTGATGGGGAAATCATTAAAGAAGCAAAGCCGGTGATTGGCTACCTTCATCGCGGAACAGAAAAGCTGGCAGAAGACCTTCAATATACTCAAATCATTCCTTACACAGACCGGATGGACTATGTATCGGCTATGACAAATAACTATGTGCTTTGCCACGCAGTTGAAACAATGATGGATATTAAAGTTCCGGAAAGAGCGGAATATTTGCGCGTCATTGCCATGGAGCTCGGCCGTGTAGCAAGCCATCTGGTTTGGTGGGGTACATACTTGCTTGACCTTGGGGCAACAAGCCCGCTCCTTTACGCATTCCGTGAAAGAGAAATGATCATTAACATGCTTAATGAGCTTTCGGGTGCACGTTTGACCTTCAACTATATGCGTGTTGGCGGAGTTAAATGGGATGCTCCGGAAGGATGGATTGAGAAGGTAGCAGAGTTTATTCCATATATGCGTGAGCAATTGAAAGGCTACCATACTCTTGTTACAGGAAACGAAATCTTCTTGAATCGTGTAAAAGGCATAGGGAAATACACGAAGGAAGATGCAATTAACTACTCTCTTAGCGGAGCAAACCTTCGCTGTACCGGCGTAAAATGGGATCTTCGCAAAAATGAGCCGTATTCCATTTATGATCGCTTCGATTTTGATGTTCCTGTTCAGGATGGCGGAGACGCATGGGCGCGCTATCAGGTTCGCCTGGCTGAAATCGAGGAGTCATTAAAAATATTAGAGCAGGCTTGCGAGCAGTTTCCGGCTGAAGGCGATATCCTTGCAAAAGTGCCGAAAATCATTAAGGCGCCTAAAGGGGAAGCTTTTGTAAGAATCGAGTCTCCACGAGGGGAAATTGGCTGCTATATTTCAAGTGATGGAAAGAAAGAGCCATATCGCCTGAAATTTAGAAGGCCATCATTTTATAATCTTCAAATTCTCCCAAAATTATTGGAGGGAGAAAGCATAGCAAACTTAATTTCCATACTAGGAGCAGTTGATATTATCCTAGGGGAGGTGGATGGCTAATGGTAGAGGAGTTATTGCATTCCCAGGCAGGAATATTTAACTTTGGGGTCTTCTTTTTACTGGCGGTTGTTCTGCTTTTAGTCGTTTTAGGTTTCGTTACGTATGCCATATTGGCGGAACGTAAAGTAATGGGTTTTATGCAGCTTCGCCAGGGTCCTAACCAGGTAGGCGGACGCTGGGGATTATTGCAGACTGTCGCAGACGTTTTGAAGCTTTTAGTAAAAGAGGATACGATTCCAAAGCTTGCTGATAAGCCATTATTTATTATTGCACCTGTAATCGGTTTTGCTCCAGCCTTTATGGTTATGGCAACCATCCCGTTTACGGATAAGCTGCAATTTGCAGATCTTAGTGTAGGGCTGCTTTATTATATTGCCATCTCAGGATTGACTACGATTGGAATGGTGACGGGCGGATGGGCATCCAATAACAAATACGCCCTTCTCGGCGGAATGCGTGCAGCAGCACAGATGATTTCCTATGAAATCCCGCTAGTCATGTCCGTGCTTGGAATCATTCTTTTAACGGGAAGCTTAAACTTGAATGAGATTGTCGCAGCTCAGGAGAATGTATGGTTTATCCTGCTTCAGCCGGTTGCATTCATTGTGTTCCTGATTGCATCAGTTGCAGAGTTAAACCGTATTCCATTTGACCTTCCTGAGTCCGAAAATGAACTGGTAGCCGGTTTCACGACAGAATATTCAGGGTTCCGCTGGGCAATGTTTATGCTTGCAGAATATGTATATATGTTTGCAATGGCGTCATTAACAACGGTTCTATTCCTTGGCGGATGGCTTCCGTTATTCTCATTCCTGGACTTCATTCCAGGCGCTGTATGGTTTGCGTTAAAATTTACAGCGGTGATCTTTTTATTAATCTGGTTCCGCAGTACGTTCCCGCGTATCAGGGCTGACCAGTTAATGGAGTTTGGCTGGAAAGTACTATTGCCAGTAGCGCTGGCCAATATTTTCTTAACGGCTATTATCAAAGAAGTTATGAATCTGTTCTAAAAAACTCTAATTTGCAGGAAGAATTCTTGATCAAGATACACACTGAAAGAAGTTCACTTTAATTGTAAGGGGTGAAAACATGCTTGGTTTAGCGAAAGGTTTAAAGTATACCCTTAAAAACTTAACAAGAGAAAAGCCGACTTATGAATATCCGCATGAACCGCTTCCATTGCCGGACCGTTTTCGGGGCATACAAAAATTTTATCCGGAAAAATGCATCGTTTGTAATCAGTGTGCAAACATTTGCCCGACAGATTGTATTCAATTAACCGGAAAAAAACACCCGGATCCAGCGAAAAAAGGCAAGATTATTGATACGTATGACATCAACTTTGAAATATGTATTCTTTGCGATTTGTGCACAGAGGTTTGCCCGACAGAAGCCATTATTATGACAAATAACTTCGAATTGTCGGAGTACAGCCGCGATGAGCTGTTTAAAAACCTCGAATGGCTGGATGAAAATGATGAGAATATACGGAAGGTGAATAAAGCATGACGTTTTCAGGTGAGTTTTTAGCGTTTATGTCCCTTGCTTTAGTAGCGGTCATCGGCGGCGTGCTTTTATTGAACCTTACCAAAGTCGTGCATATGGTCGTCGCGCTTGTTTTTACCTTCGTGAGTATCGCCGGAATTTATGTGCTGCTGTCTGCTGAATTCGTTGCAGCTGTCCAGATTCTGATTTATTCCGGTGCGATTACCATTATCATGCTATTTGGAATCATGCTGACACGCCATAATGACACAAGCGAGCCTCAAACAGGCCGCTGGCGGAAATTATTATTGTTTCTGGGGGTGCTGGGCTTTGCCTTTGCGGTTTACATCGGCATTTATAACCTGGATATTGCCCAAACACCAACTGACCTTCATGTAAATAATACAGAACAAATTGGGATAGAACTTTACTCAAAATTCATCATACCTTTTGAAGTAACATCCGTTTTATTATTGGTAGCTTTGATTGGTTCGATCGTTCTGGCTAAAAGAGATGATGAGAAGGAGGCGGAGGAGGAATGAGTGCAGTTCCCATTCAAGCCTACCTGGCATTGGCTTTGATTCTTTTCTGTATCGGTCTTTATGGAGCGTTAACAAAACGCAATACAGTCATTGTCCTGATTTCTATCGAATTAATGCTGAATGCGGTAAATATTAATCTTGTAGCTTTTAGCAAATATGGCATTGCGCCTTCTATTACCGGGCAGATTTTTGCCCTGTTTGTCATAACGGTTGCTGCAGCAGAAGCCGCAGTTGGTTTAGCGATTTTGATTGCGCTTTATCGCAACAGGCAAACCGTCAACATTGATGAGATGGATACGATGAAACATTAATCAGTAGACTTTGTGAGAAATGCCGTCTAAAGCGGCTAAAAATATAGAAAGAATAGGCTCGATGCCCATCTTAAGGCTGAGCCTGAAAGGACCTGTTCATTTCGGGTCCCAATCTGACACGCCGGCAACTCGGACTGCCAAGCTTTTGGGCGTGTTCAAAAAAGGGGATTGTGATAATGATGGAGAATGCATGGATCATACCGCTTTTCCCGCTTTTATCGTTTTTGTTCCTTATTCTATTCGGCAAACGGCTTAAGGAAGCGAGCGCTTATATTGGAATTTTGTTAACCTTGGCGTCGCTTGTATACTCGTTATTGGTGCTTTTTGAACGATTTACAGCACCTACTTACAAGGCAGAAGGCGTTTGGCTGACCATAGGGGATGTTCAGTTAACAGCGGGTTTTGAAGTTAATCAGTTAAATGCACTGATGCTTGTGATCGTGTCACTCGTCAGTTTCTTGGTACATACGTATTCGAAGGGCTATATGAACGGCGATGACCGTTTCCCTGTTTTCTATGCTTATTTAGGGTTATTTACATTTGCAATGTTAGGCCTGGTCATCTCGCCCAATCTTCTTCAAACGTATTTCTTCTGGGAGCTTGTCGGGCTTGGTTCATTCTTGCTGATCGGTTTCTATTTTTACAAAGAAGAAGCAAAGGCAGCTGCCAAAAAGGCATTTATTATGACCCGTATTGGCGATGTCGGCCTTCTGATTGGAATGATTCTATTATTCTGGCAGGTTGGCAGCTTCGAATATGATGAAATTTTTGCAGCTGTTGAGGCTGGTTCCATTTCAGCCACGATGATCACATTAACAGCCATTCTAATTTTTATAGGAGCTGTCGGAAAGTCTGGCCAGTTCCCGCTTCACACCTGGCTTCCGGACGCGATGGAAGGTCCGACGCCGGTTTCAGCATTAATCCATGCTGCGACAATGGTAGCAGCAGGTGTTTACTTGGTGGCGGCATTATTCCCACTTTTCACGGCAAGTGAAACAGCATTAATGACTGTAGCCATAATTGGTGCTTTCACAGCCATTTTTGCGGCAAGTATTGGCTTGGTACAGAAAGATATTAAACGGGTACTTGCTTATTCAACAGTCAGCCAGCTGGGTTACATGATGCTGGCGCTTGGTTCTGCCGGATATGTTGCAGGCGTGTTCCACCTAATGACACACGCTTTCTTTAAGGCATTGCTATTTTTAGCAGCCGGAAGTGTCATTCACGCAGTTCATACGCAAAACATTGAACATATGGGAGGATTATGGAAAAAGCTACGCATTACAGGTCCGCTTTTCCTGATTGGGACACTGGCTATCAGCGGTGTGCCATTATTCTCAGGGTTCTTCAGTAAAGATGAAATCTTAATTGCCGCCTGGGCTCACGGAAACACAGTTCTGTTCTGGCTGGCGGTGATTGCCGCTTTCTTCACGGCATTTTATATGTTCCGGCTGTTCTTCATGGTTTTTGCAGGCGAAGCGAGAAGCGATATGAAAAAGGTCCACGAGTCGCCAAGTGTAATGACCATGCCGATGGTCGTGCTCGGCTTATTGGCGATTGTGGCCGGTTATGTAAATACTCCATGGTTCGGCACGTTCCTTGGAGATTGGCTAGTAGAAGGAAACCATTCATTGGGCCATGGCCACATTGAGGGTCCGGCTTGGATCATGGTTGTGGCTACAGTTGTGTCCCTGCTCGGTATTTTCCTTGCTTGGCTTATGTACGGCAAGCGCTCGGTATCCCGTGACTGGCTCACAAGCAGAGCACCGCTTACGTACAAGACTTTGTATAACAAATACTACATCGATGAATTTTATCAGCTGACAGCTGTTAAGGGGACGAAATTCTTCAGCTCATTCCTTCGATTCCTGGAAGTATTCCTCGTTGAAGGAATTGTTAAGGGTATTGCAGGCATCGCGTCGGCCCTGGGCAAATTGGGCTCCAAATTCCAGAATGGCCAGATTCAGACATATGGAACAATGGCATTTGTCGGCCTTGCTATTTTAGTTGTCATCTATGCGGTAACAGGGGGGTACTTAAAATGAATTTTGCCTATTTCCTATCAATTTTAGTTTTCTCCCCTTTGCTTGGTATTTTAGTATTATCATTCCTGCCAAAGACACAGGAATCTTTGATAAAAATGGTCGGGTTTTTGGCAACCCTGCCGGCTCTGCTTTTGGCGCTGATCGCTTATTTTCAGTACCGGGCGGGCGCAAATCTTGAAAGACTAAATGAAAAGGTAAGCTGGATTCAATTCGGCAATTCCGAACAGCTGGGAAACTTGTTCTCCATCGATTATGAGCTGGGGCTTGATGGCTTCTCGCTGATCATGATCGTGCTGACAGCTGTTTTATCAACACTTGCAGCAATTGCCTCCATTCATATTAAGAAAGAGTGGAAGGGGTATTTCATGCTATTCCTGCTGCTTGAAGTCGGGATGCTTGGTGTGTTTGCAGCCGAAAACCTGATTCTATTCTTTATTTTCTTTGAGATTACCCTTATTCCGACCTTCTTCCTGATCGGAAAATGGGGTTACTTTGAAAAAGAAAATGCGGCGTACAGCTTTTTAATCTATAACGGACTTGGATCTGCTGTACTATTGATTGTCATAATGGTGCTGTTTGCCCGTACAGGCACAGCCAATATTGATGCTTTGATGGCTGCAATGAATGCAGATAATCCCCAGCTGGTAGCGCAAATCTCTGAAGATATGAAAATGGGCATGCTGATTGCTCTTTTAATTGCATTTGGCGTTAAGCTTCCCATTTTTCCGCTGCATAGCTGGATGGTACGGGTTCACGTACAAGCTCCGCCTTCCATTGTTATGCTGCATGCAGGAGTGCTTCTTAAAATCGGTGCATACGGTTTAATCCGCTTCGGTATGGGGATATTTCCCGAGCAATTCCAAAGCCTGGCTGTATTGCTGGCCGTGCTTGGAGTAGTGAATTTACTATACGGAGCCTTCCTGGCATTCGTTCAGACAGATTTTAAAATGGTACTCGCATACTCTTCTATTTCCCACATGGGAATCGTTTTAATCGGATTAGGCGCATTAAATGAGGCAGGAATTCAAGGTGCTATTTTCCAGGTAGTATCGCACGGCTTAATTGCAGCTCTCTTATTCTTCCTTGTTGGGGTGTTTTATGAGCGGGTCCAAACCTCCAATATCCAAAATCTTGGGGGCTTGGCAAAAGGGATGCCGATTACGGCAGGCTTCCTGCTTGCAGGGGCAATGGCTTCGCTTGGCTTGCCTGGCATGTCCGGATTCGTAAGTGAATTTATGGCTTTCCTTGGCCTATTCAAAGAAATGCCAGTACTGGCTGCAGTCGGTACAATCGGTATTATTATGACAGCCGTTTACCTGCTTCGTGCAGTACTCGGAATTACGTACGGCAAAGCGCATAGAGATTTTGCAGGAATTACCGATATGAGGAAGTTTGAGTTTGTGCCTGTCCTGGTTTTAGTGGGTTTGATTGTACTCATTGGTGTTTACCCAAGTGTACTGAGCGAACCGCTGACATCCACACTTGAAACGATAATGCTTGGGATAGGAGGGTGATGAAGGATGGATCTCGAAACATTGTTATCATATGAATGGAGCATCATGGCGCCGGAGTTCATCATCCTTGGTGTTGCAACCGCTCTTTCACTTTTAGACTTGTTTATGCCCAAATCGCAAAGCCGCAAAACACTTGGCTGGGTCGGCTTCGCCGGAATCCTGGCAGCGCTTGTTTCACTGCTGGGCCTTTTAGGACACGGAACAGAATCGATTTTGCTTGATACTTTCAGGCTGGATTCCTTTGCAAAAGCCTTTAAGCTGCTGTTATTAATAGGAGCGGCTATGGTGATGCTGATTGCGATCAGCTACGAGCCAAACGATGGGCTGGAAGAATTCAGGGGTGAATTCTTCTACCTGTTCATGGCAGGTTTGCTTGGCGCCATGATCATGTCATCAAGCGGCGATTTAATCACGCTGTTTGTCGGTCTAGAGCTTCTTTCGATCTCTTCCTACATTCTGGCAGGAATGAGAAAAAGAAATATCCAATCGAACGAATCAGCAATGAAATATGTTATTAACGGCAGTATGGCAACGGCGATCACGTTGTTTGGAATGAGTTATGTTTATGGTTTAACAGGATCTACAAATTTAAAGGCAATGGCCGGATTTTTGACATCTGTATTTGATGAACAGCATATTTACCTTCTCGGCCTTGCGTTCTTTATGATTGTTGTTGGACTTTCATTTAAATTGGCAACAGCCCCGTTCCATATGTGGGCTCCGGATGTGTACCAGGGTGCACCAACACCGGTAACAGCCTTTTTAAGTGTCGTTTCCAAAACAGCAGGGTTTGTCCTGATTGTTCGGATTCTGTTTTCAATCTTTGCCAATACGCCATCAGGGGATGCTCAAGGGATGCCAATGATCCTGACATTGCAGGATTACATCGCGTTTCTGGCAGGAGCGACCATGATTATTGGTAACCTGATTGCTTTAAGGCAGCGCAATATAAAGAGGTTATTCGCCTATTCAAGTATTGCCCAGGCCGGCTACCTGTTAGTCATCATTGCTACCATGTCGCTGTTTATGTTCGACACACTTTGGTTCTATTTGGGAGCTTACTTGTTCATGAACCTGGGAGCCTTTGCGATTATCCAGTATGTGACACACAAATCGGGCTCTGAAGATATCAGCCAGTTTGCGGGCTTATACCGCCGCGCTCCATTCCTTGCGATTGCAATGGCCATCTTCCTGCTATCGCTGGCGGGAATACCGGGAACAGCAGGGTTTATTGGAAAGCTGAACATTTTTATGGGTGCATTGGTTCCGCAAGAGGGCCATTATGTACTGGTTTCCATTATGATTGCCACTACAGTAGTTTCGTACTTCTACTACTTCGGCGTCATGGTTCAAATGTTCTTCAGGCCTGCAGCTGATACCCAAAAAGTAAGGCTTCCTGCAGCTTTAACTGCTGTGATCAGCATCAGTATTGTGGCTACCATTCTGTTTGGAGTCGCACCAAACATTGCATTTGATTTCCTTCAGGGAAATTTCAATCAGTTCACTGATTTCTTTCAGTAATTAGCTTTTTAAAATAAGGATTTTAAAAGGCTAAAGAACAATGGGGTTTAACAGGGATATATATATGGAGAAGGGGATATTCCCCTTCTTTTTTGTTTACCTCCATCCAATACCTATTTACGTTTACGCAGTCTTTTCTTCGTGTTTTTTCGACAAAAGAAAAAGGTTCGCTATAATAGAAAATGTAAACTGCAAAAATTAGCGAAAACTTAATTTTCAAAAAATATCCAATCATGAAACTTACCTGCTAGTATTAACGTCAAATGGTAATGTAGCACACAAAACAGGTAAGCAAGGTGGTAAGACTTTAAAGGGAGGGAAGACGATGGTTTCAGGTTTCGGGCAACAGGCTTTGATTAGCATTATGTCTCATTTGGTGTTCATTGCATTGGCCTGGTGGGCTCTTCAGGCATTGCGGTTTGAAACGCTTTTGCGGCCGAATCATGTTTTTCAGGCTCGTGTATTGTATGTATTGTTATCCATAGTCATCGGATCGACAGTCAGCAATTTCTTTCTCGATTATCTTTTATGGTCTCAGCAGCTGCCGCTTATTCTGCAAAACATAAATTTTTTATAAATATAGGTCTTCATACATGTTTTCAATTTGAAGTTTTTTAAGTAAAATCGTTTTGTTGCTTGTTTCATGCGTACATACGTTATTGTGAAATTATTTTCAAAGTATGCGTTAAACGGTAATCAAAAGGCCTGCAAAACATGTGATTAAGCTTATTTTTGGTTTGTCAAAAAGTGACGACAATTCCCAAGTATGCTCCTCAATTCCTTGGTAACAATGGTACTAAGGGGAGGGGTTTATATATGAAAAATTTAGCAATATTCTTATCAATTATTGGGTTAATTGGTTTCATGTTGATAAACATTGGGAATAAGACGACTGTAGCCAAAGGGGAGCTTGACCTGTTAACACTGGCCTCAGGAATGCAGGGCGAGAATATTTTAATCAAAGAATGGTCTTTACATGCAAGAGAAAAAATGGGAAATTTTCAAAGCCTTCAGGAAGTAGAAGCATTCACAGATGAATTACAGCAGAAATATCCTGATTGGGAGTGGAGATTTCAAACAACGGAAAAGTCCTGGGAAGCAACAGCTGTTATAGAGGAAAGCGAAACACAGTCAGAGACTGTCAAAATTCTATCGACCCCCACAAAAGGTCAAGTTCAAACGTATGTAATTTATGAGGCCAAAGGTCAAGGGTGGGAGAAAGAACAGCAGAGTCTGGCTACAACTCTCAATAGCAAAATTTCTGACATTTTTCGAGGAAATGCCACAATTTTCTCTTGTATCCAGGGCGAATTCAATGATAAGATTAAAAAGTCTTTGCCTGATACTGTAAATCAGTTATTGGCTGCTTTTAATGCAAAAGAAATAGAAGCGCTAAAAGAAGACCAATTCATTTCAACATCAGCATATTCGCCACTGCTTGGTGAATCAATTGAGACGAATGGCAAGGAAATGAACATGCAGCTTGGATTACGGACAAAAGGAATGGGCGCCAAGACAAACATAGTTATTGGCACACCCATCATAACGATTGAATATTAATATAGAGAAATTGGACGCGGAGGGGAATACACTTTGGATAAAATCATCGTCCGCGGCGGAAATAGGTTAAGCGGTACTGTCAAAGTAGAAGGAGCAAAAAACGCTGTCTTACCGGTTATCGCCGCAACACTGTTAGCAAGTGATGGCAAAAGCGTAATTCGTGATGTCCCAACACTCTCCGATGTATATACTATTAATGAAGTATTACGCTATTTAAACGCCGAAGTGGAGTTTGAAAATAATACAGTAATCGTAAATGCATCTCGAGAGTTGAAGGTAGAAGCACCTTTTGAATATGTACGCAAAATGCGTGCTTCAGTTTTAGTCATGGGATCTTTATTAGCAAGAAACGGCCGTGCTCGTGTAGCATTGCCAGGGGGCTGCGCAATCGGTTCCCGCCCAATCGACCAGCATTTAAAAGGCTTCGAAGCGATGGGTGCGAAAGTAAAGGTTGGCAATGGCTTTATTGAAGCGGAAGCACCAGAAGGCCGCTTGCATGGAGCAAAAATATATCTAGATTTCCCTAGCGTAGGTGCTACGGAAAATATTATGATGGCTGCAACATTAGCCAAAGGTACAACCATTTTGGAAAACGTGGCAAAGGAACCTGAGATTGTTGACTTGGCTAACTTCCTGAATAAAATGGGTGCCAAAGTTAAAGGGGCAGGAACTGGAACCATCCGCATTGAAGGTGTTGATGTTCTGTTTGGCGCAGACCATAACATCATTCCTGACCGCATTGAAGCTGGAACTTTCATGGTGGCAGCGGCCATTACAGGCGGAGACGTCCTTGTAAAAGGCGCTGTGCCGGAGCATTCCACTTCTCTAATTGCGAAGATGGAAGAAATGGGTGTTACGTTTGTTGAAGAAGCTGAAGGAATCCGTGTACTGGGCCCAGATAAGCTGAAGGCTGTTGATATTAAAACAATGCCTCACCCAGGGTTCCCGACAGATATGCAATCACAAATGATGGCCTTATTGCTTCACGCACAAGGAACAAGTGTGATTACGGAAACAGTATTTGAAAACCGCTTCATGCATGTGGAAGAATTCCGCCGCATGAACGCTGAGATTAAAATCGAAGGACGTTCTGTGATCATGAACGGACCAAGCAACCTGCAGGGAGCAGAAGTTGCCGCTACAGACCTTCGTGCAGCTGCCGCTCTAATCCTGACTGGATTGGTTGCAGACGGCGTAACGCGCGTAACAGAGCTTAAGCATCTTGACCGTGGATACGTCAACTTCCACGAGAAACTTGCTGCACTTGGCGCTGATATCGAACGTATTACAGAAGTGGAAGAAACGCCAGCTAAAGATAACAGCTACGTTTCTGACATGAACGCATAAGAAATGCCAATCAAGGCGACCTTTGAAGAGTCGCTATAAAATAGTCGCCTTGCGTGCATTCCTACCAGAAACCGCAGAATCGAGCTGTCAGAGGTCTGACAAATCGATTCTGCGGTTTTTTTATTTGGTTAGAAGTGACTGTGCTGGCAGTGTTGGCCTGGTTTGGGAAATCTGATCTTGATCCTGTTCATGGGAAAGTCTGATATGGCGGGAAGTAATGCATATATTTTAAAAGTGGTGCGTAAATGAATTGAAATTACGCATAAATTTTAAAGGTAGTGCCGTAAATTTAGTAAGTGAAGCATAAAAGTTAAAAATGACGCAGAAACCGGTTTTGCGGACCGCGAATTGTGTGTAATGTTAGATAAGTTTCGAAACATGCTAGATAAATCGTAAAACATGTTAGATAAAACAGGAAATGTGTTAGGTAAAGTCCGAAATATGTTAGATAAAAATAAAAACATGCTTAATTAGCGGAAGAAGGTGGGCTTTGGTGCCGCCGAAAACTGATTTTTTATGTAAAAGGGTAATGAAAATCGGTTTGTCCCTACAACTTTGCTCAGAAACGCAAACCAATATCGGCAGATAACCGTGCGGAGCCACTCACAAAAAATCACCCCGGCTCATTAAGTTGTCATATTAGCTTGTCCACAGCCATAAATATGAAGTGAGTTAGAATTATTTTTTTGCTATGGAGGCTTAAAACATGACAAAATTCAAACCATTCATCGTACTAGCCGCAGTGTTGTTTGCCGTCACTCTTGTGGTTCCGGCTCTGCTTGTGATTCCTTTTACTGAGGGGACAGTAAGCGGGAAGCTTGGCGAGGAGCTAAAACAGGATGCTAAAACGGAGAAGACGGCGGAAATCCCACAAGGGCCTGCCATAGAGGTAGGTGTCTATCGCCTGGCACAAAAGAAGATTGAAACGGTTCCTCTAGAGGACTATATTGTCGGTGTTGTCGCATCGGAAATGCCGGCTGAATTTGAAAAAGAGGCATTGAAGGCACAGGCACTGGCAGCAAGGACTTTTATTGTTGAACAAATGCTGAATGAGAATAAAACAGATCTGCCTGAAGGAGCCTTAGTATATGATACGGTGGTTCATCAGGTTTATAAAAATGAAAATGAATTAAAGCAAGTTTGGGGACCTGATTACAAATGGAAAATCCAGAAGGTAAGAGAGGCAGTTAATGAAACGAGAGGCCAAATCCTCACTTTTGACGGCTCTCCGATTACGGCTTCCTTTTTTTCAACGAGCAATGGATTTACCGAAAACTCTGAGGCCATCTGGCCAAATTCAGTTCCGTACTTAAAAAGTGTAGAAAGCAAGTGGGACCTGCAGTCACCGAAGTTTAATGGAAGAGAGGTGTTCACGGTTCAGGAATTTGAAAAGAAGCTGGGCGTGAAGCTTCCTAACGATAGCACAATCGGCAATGTGACCGAACGGACAGCCGGCCAGCGGGTGGCCAAGGTGGAGATTAACGGGAAGGTTGTCAGCGGAAAGGACATCAGGGAAAAGCTTGGTTTGAAATCTACGGATTTTACATGGGAACGCAAGGGCGACAATATTATTATTAATACAGAAGGCTACGGCCATGGCGTTGGCATGTCCCAATACGGCGCAAATGGGATGGCATCTGAAGGAAAGAATTATAAAGAAATTGTTTCTCATTATTATCAAGGTGTAGAGATTGCAACTTCTGACCAATTGCTTACGAAAACCACCGCAAAAAAATAATAAAAAGGCTGATTCTATAACAGAATCAGCCTTTTCTATTTTACCTTTTAAAAAGGCTGGTTTTGACACTATGTTGATTGAAGCGGTAGGCGAGAGCTCCTCAAAAATGTATACGCATCTCCTTCGTCTGTGTTTATTAAAGGATGCTTATTCAATGTCCAGCGGGAGAAGTGGATCAAAGGAAAACCCAACAGGTACATGGCGCCAAGGAGGCTCCCTGACCCCGCCTGCGGTTCGCTGAGCTTCTTGAGCGCAAATCAACAGGCACGTTTAACAGAGCGTTTTAAAATAGGAAAGAATAGAAGAAAGCTTTTTAAATCGGCCCTCAAAAAGAGAGCGACTAATGAAGTACCAGCACACCAAAACGCCTGTAATGTCCTTTACAGCGTCGATCAGGGTGGCGGACCGGTAAGGGACGAAGGATTGATGGATCTCGTCCAGAATCCCGTAAAAGCAGGCAAAGATAGCAAGAAAAGCATTCAAGGCGGGAGTAAGCCTGTCTGCAGTCAATGCAGCGAGAACGAGAAGAACATACAGAATGCCAAATTCAACGAGATGCAGGGATTCTTTTATAAACCGGTCGACTGCCGAATCGGGCAGCTCCACAACGGCATTATGCGGAAGGCCGGACAGGGTCCAGATCAGCGTCATATATAGGAAGGGAAGAACTCTAATAATCCACTTAAGCATATTCCAAAAACTCCTTATAAAAATTTTTCTTCTATCATGCATAATAATAAAACCTTTGTCGAAAAATAAACCCAAAAAATTTTTTTGCGAAATGTATATAATCCTCTCAATCTGTTCAGACTGATTGCTGAGGTGATGATAAATGAGAGAGGAAGAAAAGAAACGATCTTCTCAAGATTCCAGCTTTAAACGCTTTATGAAAAAGCGGTGGGCATTCCCAGCTATCTACATTGCAAGTGCAGCAATCATTCTAACCGGTGTTCTTTGGTATCAAAGCAGCGACAACGCTACAGACACAGACAGCTACGACTACGAAGCCACTGATATTACCGGCAAGAAGTACGATGAGCCAGCATTGGAAGTTAACCGCGCTATGGAAAACTTCGTAATGCCTGTTCAGGATCCAGACTCTGTTGTCATTCAAAAACAATTCTATGACTATGACGGCAAAGCTGAAGAACAGGAAGCTGCTCTAGTATTTTACAATAACACATACCATCCGAACACTGGTATTGATATCAGCATGAAGGATGGAGAAACGTTTGATGTACTAGCTGCATTAAGCGGAACTGTTACGAAGGTAGAAGAAGACGCACTGTTGGGCAATGTCATTGAAGTTGAGCATGACAAAGGAATTGTAACACAATATCAATCTGTTACAGAGATGAATGTTGAGGTTGGCGACCAGGTAGATCAAGGTGCTGCCCTTGCTAAAGCAGGCGAAAGCTTGTTTAATGAAGAAGCAGGCGTACATGTACACTTTGAAATCCGCAAAGATGGACTGCCGGTCAATCCGCTTGATTACTTCAATAAGCCGCTAAGCTCTTTACAAGAGTTGAAGCAATCTGATGACACAGATGCTGCTGACAACAGCGGTGCAACTGAAGAAAACGACGAAGCTGCTCCTTCTGAAGATAAGTCTACCGAAGAGTCTGGCACAACTGAAGAAGAAGGTTCCACTGAAGAATCTGGAACTACAGATGAAGATGCCGGCCAAACTGACGAAGACAAATCTACTGACACAGAAGAAGATCCAGCTGAAAACTCTGAAGACGAAGGTCAAACTGACGACCAAGTCGAAGAAGAAACGACTGAATCTACAGACGCATAATAATAGGGAGTCCGCCGAATTGGCGGGCTCTTTTTGATTACTCCTCTTTCGGTACCAGGTACCACCCGAATTTTGTCGAATAAGAATGTTTCGACAGTTCTGTCGGCCTCCTGTATAATATTTCGCAAGACGAAAAGTTGTACAGGGGGAGCAAAAGTATGAAGAAGTTGCTTTTAACAGGGTTTGAGCCATTTCTTGATTTTTCGATCAATCCGACGGAAACGATTGTGAAGGAGCTGGACGGGCAAAAGGTTGGAAACTATGAAATTAAAGGTCTGCATTTACCGGTAGACTTCAATCTGGCTCCAAAGAAAATAGTAGAGGAGGTAGCCAGGGAAAATCCGGATGCTGTTATTTCACTTGGGTTGGCAGCGGGCCGTACAGCTATCACGCCTGAAAGAATTGCGATCAACTGCCAGGACGGGGAGCCCGATAATAGAGGAGTTACCCTTGAAGATAACGCAATAGAGGAAAATGGTTCTGATGGGTATTTTTCAACTTTGCCGATCCGCCGTATGGTCAATAGACTAAAAGAGGCAGGTTATCCTGCAGCAATATCCAATACAGCGGGAACCTATCTTTGCAATAATGTTATGTATTCCGTGCTTCACGAGCTAAAATCATCAGGCAAAAAAATACCTGCCGGGTTTGTACATATTCCGGCGTCACATGCACTGGCTGCTGCCAGCAAAAAGAGCATGGCGAGCTGGTCGGATGGGGATCTGCTGCAGGCAATCACGTTAATAATAGAAGAACTAGATTAAGGAGCCAAGCTGCTTGGTTCCATTTTTTATGCTAAATTAAATTATCGCTATAATAATTTCGGAATCGGTTATTATCATCGCTATAGTGTTTTCCTCTAATACCCTAAAGTCCATCAAAAAATCTAAACTTGTACAAAGTCTTCTAAATTAAAGGAAAAACCATTCAAACCAATCCTTGTCTCCTGCCAATCTTTATCATCATAAAAAAATATAAATATATTTGCAGCATATACTTGACCTAGAATTAATTTTTGTACATAATGAAGTATAAATTTTCTTAAAATTTAGTTTAATCAGAAAACGCACATCTTAACGGCCATCACAAAACTTAAAGCAGAAAGCGACAAAAAATGACAGCGCTTTCTTTTAAAAGGGGGAAACAAATTTGCTTACTTTATTGTCTTTGATGGTGATTACCGGTGTCTGCCTTTTTCTTGCTTTAAGAAAGAAAAAGCCGATCTTCCTTGCTGTACCTTTCCTGTCTATTTTTGCTTACTTCCTCGTTCAAATCATCCTTGTGCCTGCACCATTTATGGAAACAGTCAAATTTATTTTCAGTTTAAGGTAATGGTTTTTTCCGGATCCGGTCAACGGATCCGGTGAAATAGCAGCCTATTATGCTGCACTTATTTTAAAAGGAGTGATTCGGCGCGTCTAAAATCTGTTTTTCAGCCATTTGGCAATCATATGTATCCAATCATTTTAACCGGGGGTGGAGTTGTGAAGAAAATCGAGAAGAAAGCAGCGGACAGTTATTTTCGTGAAAAGACTCGGAATATGATTATTTATTTTGCTATTGGATTTCTGGCTTCCTTTGGAGTCGTCTTTTTTGCAGAGCCTTTAAGTGATATTACCATTAACGGTTTCCCGTTCCATTACTTTATGGGGGCACAGGGAGCGGTTCTGACTTTTATTATCCTTCTGTTTGTTAATGCCAAGATGGGTGATGCAATTGACCGGAAATACGGAATTGACGAAGAAAAGAATAAGCAGATCAGTTCTGGTAAAGTATTTGATCATTAATTGGGTAAAAATGAGCGGCTGTTCGAGCAGCTTATAACGGAGATATAAAGGGGCGTCATGAAAAAATTTTGCACGTGACAAAGGGGGAAGGCATTTGGATACACAGTTTTTGGTCTCATTATCCATTATTTTAGCCACATTTGCTTTATATATTGGAATTGCCATTTATAACAAAGCAAAAGCAACGTCGGATTTCTATGTTGCCGGACGGGGAATCCCGCCCATTTTTAACGGGATGGCGATCGGCGCTGACTGGATGAGTGCTGCTTCATTTATTGGTATGGCGGGAACGATCATGCTTCTTGGCTATGATGGACTTGCCTATATTATGGGGTGGACGGGCGGATATTTGCTGCTGACATTCCTTTTGGCTCCACAGCTGCGGAAGTACGGCCGTTATACGGTGCCTGAATTTATCGGCGACCGTTTTGACAGCCATACAGCCCGTGTTATTGCAGCGATTTGTACGATCATTATCAGTTTCACATACTCGATTGGCCAGCTTTCCGGTTCAGGGGTAGTAATTGGCCGTTTATTTGAAATTGACGCTAAGCTTGGAACAATGATTGGCGTTGTACTTATTGCCTTTTACGCTGCCTTCGGCGGTATGAAAGGGATCACTTGGACACAGGTTGCCCAATATGTCATTTTAATTATTGCTTATATCATTCCGGTTGTCTTCATGTCCCTGCAAATTACAGGGAACCCGGCTCCATGGCTTTCCTATGGGGAGCTTGTCGGTAAAATGGGTGAACTGGATCGAGAGCTTGGAATCTCTGAATATTTTGCGCCATTTACGAATGGAACAAAATGGCAGTTCTTAGCCTTGATGTTTACTTTAATGGCTGGTACCGCAGGTCTTCCGCACGTAATCGTCCGTTTCTATACGGTTTCAACCATGAAAGCTGCACGCTGGTCCGGTGCATGGGCATTGCTGTTCATCGGGTTGCTTTACTTGTCAGCTCCTGCATACGCTGCATTTTCCCGTTTCATTCTTATGACAAAGGTTGCAGGCAGCAAAATCACCGAACTGCCTGAGTGGACTAAGACATGGGTGGATACAGGCAAGCTTCAAGTAGCAGATGGAAATGGAGATGGCGTCCTTCAGTGGAACGAATTAATCATCTCTAATGATATTGTTGTTATGGCGACACCGGAAATTGCCAACCTTGGATTGTTTGTCATCGGTTTAGTAGCAGCAGGTGCAATGGCGGCAGCATTATCAACTGCCGGCGGATTAATGATTGCCATTTCATCTGCTTTTGCCCACGATATTTTCTATCGAGTGCTAAAGCCGAACTCAACAGAAAAAACACGTCTGTCTGTAGCACGCTGGTCTATAGTTGTAGCAACTCTCCTGGCAGGACTTATCGCACTTAACCCACCTGGAGCAATCACGCAAATTGTTGCCTGGGCATTCGCGCTAGCTACAGGAACCTTCTTCCCGGCACTTGTACTGGGAGTATGGTGGAAACGTTCAAACTCACAGGGTGTTATTGCCGGCTTGCTTGTTGGTTTGGGTGTGACATTGGCATACATCTTTGCAGCAAAATATGGCGGCTTTACAATCCTTGGAATCATTGATACAGGAGCAGGTGTCTTTGGTGCAGCAGCTGCCTTTATTGCCAACATCGCTGTTTCCCTTATGACTGCGGCTCCTTCGCAAAAGATTCAGGATGAAGTTATGGACCTTCGCTATCCGGAGCAAATGGTTTATAAAAACGGTGAAGTTTGGTTGAATGATGATGGATCAAAATCCGTATAATTTATACAATTTGGAGGCTGTGCGGTTTCACCCCTTTTTCAGAGGGGTGGACTCTGACACAGCCCTTTCCCTTATATCATTATGTGAAGTCCGCCAATACGAAAAAAATGAAATCATGCTAAAAAAAGATAAACCCCGGGAAGGCCTTCTGCTCATTTTAGAAGGTCTTTCAGAGGTTTTTGTGAAAAATGAAACCCATGGACGCGAGGAAGTTCTCGAAGTTGTCCAAAAAGGCGAAATGATTGGATTTTCCAGTCTCGCTGACTTCCTTGGCGTATCGAAGCCAGTGAAAACCGAAGTGATGGTTGAAGTGAAAGCAGTGAGTGCTGTAAGGGCAGTGTACATCCCGTTTGAAGTGGTTACAAGAAGATGGGATGACCCGGCAGTCCACGATTATCTCCTGACACAGGTTGCCATCCGGTTAAAAGATATTTATACCTCCCTGGCCGAGCAGGTAAAGCTCGCTACGGACTACGGAGAAAATGACGCCTTTATGAAACGTGTCCAGGATGTGATGACTGAAGAGGTTGCTGCTGTTAATCCGGAAGAGAGTGTCCAGAAGGCAGCCCGTTTGATGCATGAAAAGAGAACGAGCTCTGTGCTGGTCATAGAAAATGATTCATTAAAAGGGATTATTACGGAAAGGGACATGGTTGAGCGGGTGGTTGCCAGGGGAATCGAGTTATCAGCCGAAGCCAGTACCATTATGACACGAGATCCGGTCTCGATATCCAGGTCAGCTTATTATTATGATGCGATTTCACTCATCTTTTCAAAAGGAATCAAGCACTTGCCTGTTGTGGAGGATTCCAAGGTAGTTGGAATTGTCACTCTATCAGATTTGTTGAGGAAGAAAAACGAGAATGTCATGAAAACGATCCAGAAGATTGAACAAGCCGACAGGGATAGCCTTCCGCAGGTGAAAAATGCAATTTATGAGGTAATCGATACTCTAATAAGAGATCGGGTTCCCATTTTGACAACCTTTGAAATCATAACAAAACTTTATGACCGCCTTGTAGGCAGGATAGTAGGGCTCTCTATTAAAAACCTGCAGGAGAAAGGAAAACAGAAGCCTTGTGATTTTGCGTTCTATCAAATGGGCAGCAGCGGCCGGGGCGAACAGTTTATGCTCACCGATCAGGACCATTTCCTGGTCTATGAAAATCATAGAGAAGAAGCCTCTGCTTATTTTGAAGAACTGGGAAGAGAGATTACATCCAATATGGAAGCCGCGGGATATGCCCTCTGCAAAGGATTAATGATGTGCAGCGAACAAAAGTGGCGCGGTTCATTGGCTGTATGGGAAGAAAGATTGCTAAAATGGAGGCTGCAATCTACCAACGAAAATCTATTATTAGCCCAGAATTTCTTTTCGTACCGGTTGATCACGGGCAGTGAGAGATTGCATGGGGAATTTGCAGGAATGATTGCTGAGCAGATGAAAAGATCGAGGATTTTTTTGTACCGGCTGGCCCAGCTTGAAAAGGAGAATCCGATTCCGACTCTGGACCAGCCAATCCGTTCTTTATTTAAACTCGAACGGAAAAGCATTGATATGAAAAAAGAAGTTCTATTTCCTTATCATCACAGCCTGCAAATTTTGTCTCTATTGCATGGGAAACAATCGGGGACCCCGATTGAAAAAATTAATTTCTTAAAAGAAAAGAAGGTATTTTCCGAGTCGTTTTCTTTAGACCTAAAGGAAGCTGTAAGCACCATCTTGACCATGTATGTCACCCAGAGGTGGCAGCAGGCCAAAGCGGGCAGTGAGCTAACATCCGTTGTATCGTTTGCAAGACTGTCAACACGCGAAAAGGAAGAATTAATTTTAAGCTTAAAAACATTAAGGGAGCTGCAGAGTCAGGTGTTTGCACATTTTTCAGTATAGCTCTCCAGAAGGAGGCTGGTAATGTTTTTTCGCAGAAAAAATGTAGCTTGTTCCTTAACCTATGAAAATATTCCGCTCTCAACACCTTTGGAGGATCTGCAATTTGTCGTGTTTGATACGGAAACCACGGGCTTTCAGGTTTCGACAATAGACCGGATTATTGAAATTGGCGCAGTTCCAGTTAGAGGTCTGGAAGTGTGCGACAAGGATATTTTTCAGACATATGTAAACCCAAATCGACAAATTTCTCGGGAAATAACAGAATTGACCTCTATTTCCGATGAGCGGGTAAAAGCTGCCCCGCAAGCATTAGAGGCGATGATGAGCTTTTTTGATTATATCGAATCAAGGGAAACGGTCTGCCTGGTCGGCCACTATGTCAGTTTTGATGCACTTGCTATGAAATGCGAGTTTAAACGGGAAAAGCTTGCTTTGAAAAATTTCCTGACCATCGACACGCTTGATTTGATTGGTTTTATCGCCCCCTCCTATGACATGCGGGATCTCGAAAGGTACGCCATGGCTTTTGGCACCCGCATTTATGAACGCCATAGTGCAGTAGGAGATGCACTAACCACCGCCTACCTATTTGCTGAATTGCTTTTACAGTTCAAAGACAGGGGGCATAACACCTGGGGAGAACTGATCAAGGCAACCGACAGCCAGATGAGATCGATGCAGTTTTAAGGGAAGAAATGAATTGTGGTTGACATGTTGATGAGCGGGTGAGCGATGATGGTGGATTGGGTAAAGGATCAGGGGGCAGTAGAAAAGTGTTGGATCCGCTTCAGTGGGAAGATGAGTGGAAGACGAGAACTAATAGACGTGAATAGTGCCGTTGGTTGTCAAAAAGAGCGGATGAAGGGAACTAAAGAGCAAGATTAGTACACTCGGACGTCAAAAAGAGCCAGGCTCGGGCACTATAGAGTAAGAGAGCAGAGAAAAAGAACGAAAGATCCTGAGTTTTTTCGTAATTATGTAACAACTAAACAATAAAGCCGGATCAAAGAGATCCGGCTTTATTTCTTAAGTCCTTACTGAATACTGATCAATGCCCCATTTTTATGGGCAACAATAACTTCTTTTCCTGCCAGTCTCTGATAGGATTGAGCAGTCCCATATGGAACTTTTAAAGAAAGGTATTGATTTCCGGCTTTCAATTCAATGGTGAAATTGTCAGCTGCACCGACAATTTGTGCCTTGGTAGAAGCGATGTCTTCCATAATAATAAGTTTTTGGTTGATGATAACCATATCATTTTTCAAGTTATTAATAGCTTTAAGCTCGTTAATTGAGATGTTGTAGCGCTTGGAAATGTCTAATAGCGTGTCGCCTGGCACCACGGTATAGATAGCAGCATGCTGCAGGAATGTCTCTGTTGTATGCCACTCAGCAGGTACGTTAAGCACTTGGCCAGGATAGATATAGTCTGACGTAAGGTTATTAGCTGTTTTTAGCTCTTTAATGGTCATATCATACTTTTGGGCAATCCGATAAAGGTTGTCCCCTTTTTTTACTGTATAGGATCCAGCAGAGTCATTTGCTGATTCTCCAGCTTTTTCATTGTTGCTTTCGTTCTGCTGAGTTGATTTACTTCCGGATGGCACCTCAAGTTTTTGTCCGGGATAAATGGTATCTGTTAGAAGATTGTTAGCTATTTTGAGATTTTTAACAGTCGTTTCATATTTTTTTGAGATTCGGTAAAGATTGTCTCCTTTTTGCACAGTGTAGATCCCAGCTGCGGCTTTTGCGTCTTTCACATTAACTTGAAAACCACCTGCTGCAATTGCTGTTGCTAAGGTAACACCAGCAATTTTAGATCTTCTGGCTTTTGCTTGCCTTTTCTTACCTTCTAAAATTCTTTCTTTTCGTGACCGTGAAACATTTTTCTCCATATTCCCCACTCCATCATATGTAAAATAACTTGGATAAAAATGGTCATATAACCATATATATGAATGTTAATCCCAGAATCATGGTAAGGGATAACTAGGGCTATAACAATAGGTATGAAAGCTTATAAGACAATGGGTTAAGAATGATTGTTTACACCTATTTTATAAAAAGATGAATATTAAAATGATCCTGCTTATTCTCAGATTATTGAATTTATCTGTTAAAAAAGATGTGTTTTTGGAAGATATTGATTTAAAATTCCCAAAATCGATATTTGTCGAATCATCGGGAATTATACCCAGATGTGAGTATTGATCTGGGAATTTTGCAGGTAGCATCTCATTGGTCTTTAGGCGTTTGCTTTCTTTTATCTCAAAGATTTTTTAAAAAAACTTTCCTGTTTTTAGACTTCAGATGTCCTATTTTCAAAAAATTTACACAAAACCTTGTCCCTATTGAGCTTTTTGTGCATATTACATCAACCAAGCTAATAAACTGTTACAAACCTTACAAAGAGAATGTATGAGGTGAGGGATCGTTTTACTGAAACCAATGTATAAGTTGAGGACATGTTTAATTATCGCAAGCTGAGGGCTTTTGCTTTCAGCCGCATGTAAGCAGATCAAATCCTATCCAGTGTCTGCTTTAAGCAGGGACCATGCGGAATACAGTAAAGAACCAGGCAAAAAGCGAGTCTCATTTCACACTTCTCACATCCAAATCGGGGAGGGCGAGTGGTGTGCACGATTACATCAAAGAGAGAACTATCAAGATTGGAAAGTATATCGTGGAGACGAAAAAAACGGTTCGCGTAATCGCGAAGGAGTTTGGCGTATCCAAAAGTACAGTCCATAAAGACCTAACGGAAAGACTACCTGAAATCAATCCTGAACTGGCAAACGAAGTAAAGGAAATACTGGATTATCATAAATCAATCCGCCATCTGCGCGGTGGTGAAGCCACAAAAATGAAGTATAAAAAAGAAGAAATGGAAGAAGAGCCAGTTAAATGAGAAAAGCGTAAGGCGCCCGCTTAGGCGTCTCCGGCGAAAACTGTGTTTTAGCCGTGCTTTGCAAATGCTTTGGCAGCTTCCTTTAAAGCTGTGCAGTCCCGAACTTGAAGCTTTATGAATAACCTCACATGCGGCTCCTGGGGGCTTGAGATCATAAGTTGTTCTTTTGGCCGGAAATATGGCCTTCCCTTATGCTTTTAGCCCCTTCTTAAGTCGCCTTCATTTTACTTCTCCTTTTGCGACAAAATTCCTCAAAAAGTCACGCAGTTTTTTACAAAATGTTACTGTATTCACAAGGAATGTGTTAAAATATAAAATTAGGATAGAACCTGGTTCGTAAAGACTAGGACTACCAAAGAACGCCAGGCAAGAATCAATTCTTTTTAGAAAAAAGAACTGATTTTTTTGTGTGGCTTAAACTGCTGTTGCGAAAAATAACTACTTAAACATTTAACTAAAAATTAAAAAAAGCGAAGTTCGCTTTAAGAAAGCCGAAATAGAGAGAGCCTTCAAAGCTGCGGACATAAGCTGGCCATTTGTGCAAGGAGGAACGAAAAGAAATGTTTGCTAGGGATATAGGGATTGATTTAGGAACGGCGAACGTGCTGATCCACGTAAAAGGCCGAGGAATTGTGCTGAATGAACCGTCTGTTGTGGCAATTGATAAAAATACGAATAAAGTGTTGGCTGTGGGCGAAGAAGCACGCCGTATGGTCGGTCGTACGCCAGGAAATATCGTGGCCATCCGTCCTCTGAAAGACGGAGTTATTGCTGACTTTGATGTAACGGAAGCAATGCTGAAGCATTTTATCAACAAATTAAATGTAAAAGGATTTTTATCCAAGCCGCGCATTTTGATTTGCTGTCCGACAAATGTCACCGGTGTTGAACAAAAGGCGATTAGAGAAGCTGCTGAAAAAAGCGGCGGCAAAAAGATTTATCTTGAAGAAGAGCCAAAAGTTGCTGCGATTGGAGCAGGGATGGACATTTTCCAGCCCAGCGGAAATATGGTCGTGGATATTGGCGGCGGCACAACAGATGTTGCGGTTTTATCAATGGGCGACATTGTTACATCTTCATCCATAAAAATGGCCGGAGATAAGTTTGATAACGAAATTCTTCAATATATTAAAAAGGAGTACAAGCTCCTAATCGGGGAAAGAACGGCTGAAAATATTAAAATTACAATCGGTACTGTTTTCCCTGGGTCTAAAAGCGAAGAAATGGAAATCCGCGGCCGTGACATGGTTTCAGGTCTTCCAAGAACGATCACAGTTCGTTCAGAAGAAATCCAAGGAGCTTTAAGCGAGTCAGTAGAAGTGATCGTGCAAGCTGCGAGAAGTGTTCTTGAACGTACACCGCCAGAATTATCTGCTGACATCATTGACAGGGGCGTTATCTTAACAGGCGGCGGCGCACTGCTTCACGGCATTGATCAGCTGCTGGCAGAAGAGCTGAAAGTGCCAGTCCTGATTGCTGAAAATCCGATGGACTGTGTTGCAATTGGAACAGGTATGATGCTTGATAATATTGATAAGCTTCCTAAAAGAAAGCTAGGCTAAAAAGAATGAACCTGCCTTTATTGGCGGGTTTTTTCATTTTCAAGTAAAGTTTTAAACATTCCAGCCGATTTAAAAGAAAGGTACAACTTTTTTCAAGTTCTGACTTTTTTCTTCAAATTTTAATGTTTATTGTCGGAAATTTTCTTATAATAGAAGTATCGTGATTAAGTGTACGGATTTGTTTTAAAAATTGTTTTTTTCATTTAGAGGTGAACTCGATGTTTAGAGGTTTTTATACGGCGGCTTCCGGGATGCTTGCCCAGCAGCGCAGGACGGAAGTGCTGACAAATAATATGGCTAATGCCAATACCCCAGGGTTTAAGGCTGATCAAACGAGTATGAGGGCTTTTCCAGAAATGCTGCTGCAGCGTTTTGACCAGCAGTCTGTTCCCGCTGAAAAAGGATTGAATCTTCCTTTTAACAAAAGAATCGGCAGCCTTAACACGGGTGTTTATATGCAGGAGAGCCTTCCATCCTTTATGCAGGGAGATTTAAAGGATACTGGTTTAAATACGGATCTGGCTCTATTGGATATCAATATGCCGGTAAATCCGGAAAGCAGCCTAAGAGGTTCGGTGTTTTATACAGCATCAGGCCCTGATGGCCAGCCGCGCTATACAAGAAACGGAAACTTTACAATCGATGGCGGAGGCTTTTTAACTACCGCCAGCGGATTATATATTTTGGATGATGTGGGCGAGCGGATTCAGCTTTCTAGTGACAGGTTTACAGTGAATGAGGATGGAATGATAACGGGTGAAGCTGGTGAAGCAGCAAGACTGGGAATTGCTTTTGCTGAAAATCCTGAAAGTTTAAGGAAAGAAGGCGACGGACTGTTTGCAGCAACAGAGGATAGTGTTCTTGAAAATGCCTATAATGCAGATGGTGTACAATTCAAGCTGCAGCAGGGATACCTGGAGCGCTCCAATGTGGATGCATCCAGAACAATGACAGATATGCTGACTGCTTACCGCTCTTTTGAAGCCAATCAAAAGGTCCTTCAGGCTTATGACCGCAGTATGGATAAAGCCGCAAATGAAATCGGCCGTATCGGGTAAGGTCCTGCGGCAAACCCACTAAGGGGGAGAAACATGAACAGAACGATGATCACGGCGACCAATACGCTCGCCCAGCTGCAGAAGCAGATGGATATCGTCAGCCACAATATGGCAAACATCGATACAACTGGCTATAAGCGAAAAGAAGCCAATTTTACTGATTTGCTTTTCCAGCAATATAATAACCAAAAGAATCAGGATTTCGAAGCTGGAAGGTTAACACCAGCAGGCATCCGGCAGGGTGTTGGGGCAAAGCTTGCGCAATCCCAAATCGTCATGAAACAGGGAGCCCTAAAAGCAACAGAGCGTCCGCTTGATATCGCTTTTACAATGGAAGGCCAGTACTTCCGGGTTCTGGAGCAGACTGATGAGGGTACGGCTGTCCGTTTTACAAGAGACGGTGCTTTTTACTTAACACCGATTTCGGAAAATGAGACAATGCTTGTGACAGGGGACGGCTATCCTGTACTTGATGAAAATAACAATTCAATTATAATAAATGGACAAGCTAAAAATTATAAAGTAACGAATAATGGCCGCTTTATAGCGGAAGCTGCAAATGGTACAGTGCAGGAGTTTAATCTGAGTGTGGTTCAAGTAAACAAGCCACAATTCCTGGAGCAAAAAGGCGGGAATCTGCTTGGGCTTCCGGATGGCATCGAGGGAGAGGAGATTTTTACTGAGCTGAACGGAGCTCTCCGCAGCCAAATTGGAATGGCACAAGGCGCTCTTGAGCAATCCAACGTAGATATGTCCAAAGAGATGACAGATTTAATCAACCTGCAGCGTGCTTATCAATTTCAATCAAGATCCGTGTCAATGGCCGATCAAATGATGGGGCTGGTCAACGGAATACGTTAGGTAAAAGGGGAAAGTAGAATGTCTCTAAACAAGAGTAATCAAGAAGCAATCAAGACGCGCGAACAACTGAAGAATGAACGCAGCAAAGAAGAAGCACCGCGTAAAGGGCGGATTCGCGTTCGCCTTATTCCAATCTGGCTTCGGATTATCATTGTAGCACTTTTAATTTTCCTGAGCGTTATGGTCGGAGCCGCTGTCGGATACGGGGTATTGGGCAACGGAGAAGTGAAAGACATTTTCACAAAATCAACCTGGACACATATCGTGGAACTGGTTGAAAAGGAATAGTGTTGAAGATGGAGGGCCAGAGCCCTTCTTTTTTATTTATCCGTTTTAGTTGCCAGTAGGTTTTAGGTATGTCTCAAATCATAAGAAAATCTTGTGAACATGCTAGATAAATTTGCCGTTAATGCTGTACCAATTAAAAACCTATATACCCCAGCCCTTTGCCAAAGTCGCTTTTTTTAGTAAAATAGGTGTAAGCTATTATTAGTATCTGGTACTAATTATTACATACCTATAAGGGAGCGAAAGTCATTGAAATTAAATGTTGAAGAAATTAAAGAAATTATCCCTCACCGTTATCCTTTTTTGTTTGTGGATTCCATTGAAGAGCTGGAGCCTGGAAAGAGAGCGGTTGGGAAAAAGAATGTGAGTGCGAATGAGGAAGTGTTTAATGGACATTTTCCTAATTACAACGTATTTCCTGGATGTCTTACTTTGGAGGCGTGTGCCCAAACTGGTGCGGTAGCTCTGTTATCTCTTGATGAATACAAAGGAAAGCTGGCGTTTTTCGCAGGTGTTGAAAAATGCCGATGGAAGCGCCAGGTTCGCCCAGGAGATACACTCATCATGGAAGTCGAATTAATCTCTGTCCGCAGAGGCATCGGCAAAGGGAAAGCAGTAGCCAAGGTGGGCGATGAAGTGGCAATGGAAGCCGAGATTTTGTTTGCGATTGAAAGGTAATAACCATTGGAAATCCCGTACATATTGTGCGGGATTTTTTTATGAAAAAGCGGCTGAAAAGAAATGAAAAATCTATGCAAGTTGTTTCGGATTTTGGGAAATATAAAGGAAGACCAGTGCAGCAGGTCAACAAAATACAACTTAGGAAAGGAGCTTTTACGATGAATAAAAAGCTTTTAAAACTTATCGGAGGTTCTGTCCTTTCAGCAATGCTTTTAGCAGGCTGTGCCACAGATAACCAGGAGCCGCCGCCAGAGGACGATACGATCATGGAAGATCAAGGTGAAAATGGCGGAAATGGTGGAAATGGCGGAAATGGCGGCATGAATGGAACAGAAGATGAAAACCAGAATGGTGATCTATTAGAGGATGAAAATACTGAAAATGAAGAAATAATCGAAGAACAAGGCGATCTGCAAGACGAAAACAATAAAGACCAGTAATATAAGGTAAGGGACAGGGGATGGAACCTGTCCTTTTCTATTGCATTGGTTCGTATTCGGTTAAATTACCAAAAATTGTGAAAATATTTTAATTCCCTCTACATACTTGTGCAAAAGTATTTATGTTATATTAAAAATAAGAATTATATGGATATATAGATTAGATTTGACATTTAGGGGGTACTTTTACAAGAATGGCATTTAAAGATCTTTCTCAGGGGATAAAAATCAGCATTACTCGTTCGATAACCACTTCATTTGAATCTTATATGAACGGAATTAACTGGAATGAAGATAAATTTAATATGCAAAACTTTGTAGCCGAATGGCGCAAATACATAATCAACCACGCATCCTGGTATAGCCAGATCAGCGAGGCGACGAAAGCGGATCCTGTTTTTCATGAGGAGTTGGCTGTCAAAATCAATGAAGTCATCAATAAAATTTTATCCGAAAAGCCTTCTAATGCGCAGATAGATGAGATTGTTGAGCTTCAGGAACAGCTTGAAGAAGATTATGATTATTCCTGTAAAATGGAAGCCAAGTATGTTATTGAGGTAATGAAAGATAAGCTAAAAAAAAAGCAGATCAGCTAATGCCTGCTGGGGAAGAGGAGCTTAAGATTGCCTCCATTCTTTATTACCAGGCTTATCAGGAGGATCTTCCATTGCTTAATTACCGCAAGCAGGATGTTGAATATATTATAGAGCAGCTGCATGTGAAGCTTTCTAATGGAACGGACGTATTTGACAGTGTGTTAGTGCATTAATATATATAAATTGAAAACTCCCGTCTTTATTGGACGGGAGTTTCTTTATTTTCCTTCTTAGTAGCGGGAATACGCGGCTTGGTTTGCATCTTGGTTTTAAATTCATCAAGGAGATTATTCCCTTTAAAGCCTCTGCCGAGAAGATCTTGAAGCAGCAGTTCGGCGTAATCGTTTTTCGTTCTTTTTAAGGATCCTTCAAAAAGGATGCTAATGTGGTTTTCAAGTTCGTTGATAGAGGTAATTTTCGTCTGGAATGCGGCCGGGTCATTTTCTTTTTTCGTAATGACAACTTGGATGATCAGCTCGTCGTTGTTGTCAGCACGTTTTTTAAAATATTCAAGATACGACTTATCAATATAGGCTTCAAGCAGCCAGTTGCTCTTTTCGTCTTCTTTATTAATGATTAGTCCATCATCCAATTCAATATCAACTAGACCGTTTTCTTCCACTAACTGCAGAGAAACAAGTTTAAATGTTTTCATCTTTTACCTCCATCTCTTTTAATAAAATAATCCACAGACATTTCCGAATAATGTATATAAAAATTATAACACAGGGTTGGCTGAAAGCGAATTTGACGATTTGTCGAATTTTATTTCCTCAGGTGGTGAAAATCGAATTTTCGAAGGGTTTTTCTGAAAAAAGGGGGCTGAAAATTGAATTTTGGAGGGCATTTTTCCTAAAAATCCGCAAATAAAATCGAATTTTAGCATTTTTACACCGATGGGTCTCTGCGGTTATGATGGGATAGATCAAAGAGAGGAGTTGAAAACATGATAAATCAAGTCACACTGGTCGGCAGGCTGACGAGGGATCCGGAATTGAAACGGACACAGGAAGGAATACCTGTTACAAATGTTACCCTGGCAGTCAATCGCCATTACCGAAACCAGCAAGGTGAAATCGATGCCGATTTTGTGCAATGCACATTATGGAAAAAGACGGCGGAGAACACCTCCCAATATTGCCGCAAGGGTTCCCTGATCGGGATTACCGGCAGAATCCAAACGAGGCATTATGATAATCAGGAAAAAAAGCGGATATACGTAACAGAAGTGGTAGCGGAATCCGTCCGTTTCCTCGATCAGCGGAGGACGGAAGAAGTTCCCGTAACAAAGGAGGAGCTGCCCTTTTGAACAGAGCCTCAGACAGAGAAAAAACACTGGAATCCTTGCTTGAAAGCCTGATAAAAATGCTGGGCAGATCCAACCAAAGAGTGGATGACCTAAGCAAGCGCGTCATTCAGCTCGAATTCTTCATCCGGGAAACGGTCATGCAAAACGGCCATCCCCAGGAACATTCCCCATCACGGCGCTTCACTATCATGAATTAACTTATTCCCGCAAATAAAATGTCCACTATTTTTTCCTTCCTATAGAGAATCAATAAAGTCCCCGAACTTTCCCCGTATTTTCCCGGTGCATTTTGTGCCGGGAGTTTTTTTGGCTTTTTTAGGGTACCAGGTACCACCCGAATTTTGTCGAAAAAAAAAGTCGCCAATCCCCAGCTTTGATAAGGGGGATTGGCGACTGCGAGGTATACTTCATGGTATAGGGACTGAGTTGAGGATATATTTAAAAAGTTGATGATATTTTAACCAAAGGTGAAGATATAGCAATTTCCGGCTATAGTTTTTTGGATTTATGTTGTCTAATGGTAAGTTACTGTCTAAAAATGGTCGATTTCTTTCTATTTTGATCAAAATTCAAGTTGAGATATTGTTTTTTTTCGAAAAGTCTCATCCTCAAATAATTTATCGGCCACTATCCGGATATATCGGTCAGATTTTAAATATATCGGTCACTTTCCGGATATATCGGTCACTTTCCGTGATTTATCGGTCAGGTTTTAAATATATCGGTCACTTTTCCGTTTTTATCGGTCACTTCGCATAAGATCAAGGTTTTAAGCACCCTCAAGGTCCCTGCAGCCTTATGTGAGGTGAACAAGTTCCCGAAGCTCATCCGTAGAGAGCTCGGTAATCCAATTCTCGCTGGTAATAATTTGATCATTAAGCGACTGCTTTTTCTCAAGCATGGCGTCGATTTTTTCTTCCAGCGTGCCGGTAGCAATCATTTTATGAACGTGGACAAAGCGCTTTTGCCCAATTCGATATGCCCGGTCAGTCGCCTGGTTTTCAACAGCCGGGTTCCACCAGCGGTCATAGTGGATGACATGGTTGGCGGCTGTCAGATTCAGGCCGGTCCCGCCCGCTTTAAGAGACAGCAGGAATACGGGGAATTCGTGATTTTGGAATCGCGTAATCATTTGATCGCGTTCGTTTTTAGGCACGCTTCCATTTAAAAATGGCACATCAAAGCCAAACTGCTTTTTTATCAGGCGTGCGATCATATTGCCCATTTCAATATACTGGGTAAAAATCAGGCAGCTTTCGCCTTGTTCGTGAACAGCGCCAACAAGTTCGCTCAGTTTTTCAAGCTTAACAGAGCGCTCCAGCACATGCTTCGGCTTTTCCTCCTTTAAATAAAGGGCAGGGTGATTACACAGCTGTTTCAAGCGGCTCAATAATTGTAAAATTAAGCCCTTCCGTTCAAAGCCGGAAAGCTTTTCGATTTGCGCAAACGTATCCTGGACGAGCTGTTCATACAACGATGCCTGCTCCGCTGTGAGCGGGCAGTATTCCTTTTGCTCGAGCTTATCTGGCAGGTTCAGTGCCACTTCTTCGTCCTTTTTCGTGCGGCGCAGCAGGAAGGGGCGGATATAAGCTTGCAGCTGCTTCACTTTGTCTTTGTCGTCCTCTTTTTCAATCGGAAGGACAAAGCGTTTCTGGAACTGGCCAATGCTGCCGAGGTATCCATGGTTCGTAAAATCAAAAATGGACCAAAGCTCGGTGAGGCGGTTTTCCATTGGTGTACCGGTTAGAGCAATATGATGTTTGCCCTTTAACTTGCGGACTGCCCTTGATTGTTTCGTCTGGGCATTTTTAATATTCTGTGCTTCGTCAATGCTAATGGAGCTCCATTCAATCGTTTCAAAATCATCAAGGTCCATATGGGTCAGCCCGTAGGATGTCAGAACAATATCGGATTCCATAACTTTTTCAGAAAAGCTATCGCCTTTTAAACGATTAGAACCATAATGGAGATACACACTCAAATTAGGTGCAAATCGCTCAATTTCCTTCTGCCAGTTGCCGAGTACCGATGTCGGGCAAATAATAAGGGAAGGACCGCTGTCTTCCTCTTTTTTTACTTTTAAAAGATAGGAAATCAGCTGAATCGTTTTCCCAAGCCCCATATCGTCCGCAAGGATGGCACCAAAACCATACCGGCGCAAAAACAGGAGCCAGCTCATCCCAAGCTTCTGATAGGGGCGAAGATCGCCTTTGAAGCTGGCCGGGACGTCTTCAAGCGGAAGGTTTTTAATATCCCGCAGCTGCTTGACCATCTGCTTCCACTGGCGGTTGAGCTCAATTTGAATCCGGGCGAACGCTTTTGGATTGTCAAGTTCGTCTTCTTGCTGGGTTTCGTCTGCCATCAGCTCCTGCTCAATCAGGTCGCGGACATGCAGTCCTTCCTTTTCAGCTTTTTTCATTAAATCCTGGATATGCCGCACGAAATGGGGATCCAGCTTAATCCATCGGCCGCGAATATAGACGAGGCGCCTTTTTTCCTCCACCATGCCCCGGAATTCTTCCTCAGACAAATCCACGCCGTTCATGGAAAAACGCCAGTCATAATCTAGCATAGACTGGAGTCCGACAAAGGATGGGCGATGGCTTCCTGTTCCTTTGACTTTTGCCTTTACCTTCAGGCTTGCGTTTTTCATTGCCTGCCACCAGGAAGGAAGCAGGATTTCAACGCCCAGCGCCAGCAGGGTTTCACTCGCTTCAGTCAGGAATGTCCATGCTTCATCCTCGGTGAGTTGAGACGTAATGTGACCGCTTTTGCCTTCAAGCCATGGGAAAAGTTCCAGCCAGCGTTTTATCTCTTTTTCAATTGTGTTTTCGTAATCATGCCAGGCATGAGGGTAATTTGAATAATCTTTGTAATCCACAAACACATCCGGATCATTTTTCCCGCGGAGGAAAATGTTCAGATCCCAGCTGGTATCAATATCACCGGGCTCCTCGAGTTTAAGTCCAATCGAAAAAGGAGCTTCGTTTGATTTAACCCCAATCCATTCCTGCCAGCTTTCTTCATCAAAGTAGGCGGCAAGATCACGAGGGGATAGATGCTCACTCTGTAAGGCCTCAAGCTTTTCACCAAATTGAGCTTTTGTCTCACGATTTTGACTCATATAGCCGTCAAGGGAGTGATGAAATAAATCTCCGATGAAATCTCTGACAGGAGCGTCTTCGACGGTTTGCTCCCAAAAATTCGAGCCGAATTCAGTGATGACACTTTCCGGGAGTGCCCAGCGGAACTGGTCATTTTCCCAGGCAGCGAAGTCGGGCATCCATTCTTTTTCTAAAATGGAATCATGAAGAGCATGCGATGCCGCCAGTAAAATTTGGGCGGTATCATCCCAATCCCAGTCGATTAGCCGGTTGAACTGCTCAGCGGCAAAAAGAGTTACAAGCTGCCAGCCGCTGACCGAGATGCCATTGATTCCGTCTATATTTTCGATATCGAGCATTGTTCCGAAAAAGCTTTCCCTATGATGATTAAAAAGAAGCGGCTTCCACTCTTTTGGAGAAAGGAGGCGGCCTTCTTCATTTACAGCAAAAATCAGGTAGCGGTTATTGGTTATCGGTTTGACTTTCACATGGAGAAATCTCGTTTTAAGCATCGATTAGCTTACCCCTTTTGCATTCTTCCTGAAAAGCGCGGAGACGTTTCGTTTTTTCGAGCAGCATTTCAAGGAAAAGCAGCCAGTCTTCCTGGCGTTTCAGCTTGTTGTACAGGGTGCGAAGCTTTTTCATTTTCCGGACGGCCTCGCGGTAATGGTCCCTGTTTTTCAGATTAATATGGTCCTGGATGGCATGATGGTAGAGCGGAAGCAGGATTCCAGGCTCCTTTTTGCTTATTTCCTTAATCCGGTCCTTGCCAAGCGTATCAATATCAAAGCCGATGAACGCCTGCAAATCTGCCCATTTGTCGAACTCTCCTTTTTCAAACAGCAGATACTCATAATCACTATAGCTGTACGGCAGTGTTTCCATTAAGGCTTTTTCAAAAAGATCCAGCCTGTTTGTTTCAATACAGTAAGGAGAGATCGACTTAATCGCCAGCCGGGTGAAATCCATACAGGCATAATAGTCACCGGACATTTTTAAGTAATCCCGTAATTTATGGATGAAAGATTCCACATAAGCCCCCATCCGGTTCCATTCCTTCTGGGCTGAAAAATAGTCTAGCCAGTAGAGCATGTAAGGAGTTAACGTTTCGTTTGGGATGTTTAAAAAACTGAGTGCCTGCTCTTCATTGCGTTCAAGTATGTTAAGGTGGGTAAGGCCTACTGCAGAAGGCAGGCTTGGCGATTCATCCTCTTTGTAAAAGGAGCCCAGTTTCTTAATCTCTGCTTCCCGCCATTCTTTTTTCTTGAAAAAGTGCGTCCATAATAGACGGTATAAATGAGCCCGTTCGTATTCTAATTGAAAAGGACCGGTGATGAGACCGGTTGATTCGTCCTTGAGCTTTTCAATAAATTGATCGAAAGCGAAGGGGAGGGAGTGCACCGACAATTTGTTCATGATCTCAACCGAATCATCCATCAGCGACTGATAAAGATGGCGGTAATAACGGTCGATCATTTCCTCATGATGACCGTATTTCATGCTGAGAGCCATGAGCTTTTTAAAAGAAAAGACATAGCCGACGAGCAGGTAAAGCAGCTTCCATTCCTGCTCAACCGGTGCGCCAGCTTTCATGCGGCGCAGGTAAACATGAAAAAGCTCTGGAAGTACATATGGCCTCGGTTCGCCCTGCTTTTCCATCAGCTCTGTAAAGCTCTCCTCAAACGTGGAGATCCATCTATCATAATCAGCTTGCTGCTTGCCTGAGGATTTAAGAAGATCCTTCGCTCTTTGAAGGCCCCAGTTTTTGGCTGTTTGCTTTTCTTTAATCGGCTTCCGCCATTCTTCAATCCACATAGATACACTTCTGGCTTTGGAAAGAAGCTGCAGAAACACCGCGACCTGATGACGGCAAAAACCTTCAGCAGGACAGGAGCACTCGCTCAAATGAATAAATTCAAGATCAAGCTCAACCTTTGCCGGTGTCACATCCTGAACTGTCGCTGCAACCTTATCACCCTCAAAACGCAGCTGAAATACAAGCCCCTGCCGAAAAAGCATTAGCCCCTTCTGGACAAGCCGTACATCCTCCTCATTCTCCGCCCGCAGCAACCCCTTCAAATCATTCGCTGCAAACTGCAAAGGCTCTAAAAACCGCTCCGGAATCATCTCTTAACCTCCCTGTTGGTACCAGGTACCACCCGAATTTTGTCGAATAATATCAGCGGTAACATCTATAGATGACCGCATTGTGGTGGTTTGGTACCCTGTAAAGTACATTCCTTTATTATAGCATTTAGGAGGGTGAGAAAGAAGGACGGCAGCGAACGGAAAATTTTTGATCGATTTTTTCCAGGGAAACCACATTGGAATCAAGGGTTGTTTTCTGAATATTTCTATTGTTTATGAAATTTATGTAAAATAGTGGTATCATAATTATATTGAATATAAAGCTTTAGAGAAACTAGGTGGAAAAATGGGTGCCGTAACAGCAATGAAAAGTGAAAAGCAGAAGTATACTTTCCGTGAGGCCGGCTTTAAGAGGATTATGTTTGCCTTAACCTGTGCCTCGATTCTGAATTTTGCAAGCTTATACTTTGTGCATCCGATCATGCCGCTGCTGGTCCGTTCCTATAGCATTAGCTCTGCAACTTCAGGTCTTGCGTTATCTGTGGCAGTTATTTCTATGATTATAGGGTTATTATTTTTTGGGTTTTTATCAGACCGTATGGGGCGAACACGTATTATGCATATTACGCTGATATGCACCATCATCCCGCTAATATTGATGCCGCTTGTGCCAAGCTTTGAGATTTTCCTGTTCCTCAGATTTCTCCAGGGATTTTTTATGGCAGGATTGCCGGCAGCGGCCATTGCTTATATCAGTGAAGAAGTTGCACCGGGCAGCATCAATCTTGGCATTACCATGTACATTGCGGCGAATGGCATTGGAGGGATGATAGGAAGAATAATTACGGGCTATATGGCGGATAGAACGAGCTGGCAAACATCTGTTTATTTACTGTTTGGAATCTCCATTTTATTATTTTTGTTATACTTTATAACACTGCCAAAATCGTATTTCTTCCAGGAAAGCGAAATCTCTATTAAAAAAGATCTTGCTGGAATGCTGTCCCATCTGAACAATAAGCTTCTTTTTCCCGCCTTTGCAATGGGAATCCTCCTGCAGTTCTCTTTTACAGGTGTCTGGTCCTATCTCCCGTTTTATCTTGAGAGAGAACCTTTTGGGTTAACAGTGAAGGACATTTCGTTTACGTATCTGGCTTACACGTTAGGAATGATAGGGCCGATTTTAGCGGGCCGAATTTCTGTTTTTATGAAAAAAACGACCCTAGTTTCGTTAGGGACACTTATTTTAATAGGAGGCTCCCTTTTAACCAATATTCATTCACTGCCAGTCGTAGTAGCGGGCCTTTGCTTAACATGCTTCGGCTTCTTCATCGCCCACTCTCTGATGGCCGCAATCGTTAATGAACGTGCTACCCATCATAAAGGGGGCGCGTCCAGCATCTATCTTGTAAGCTACTATCTCGGTGTTGCTACCGGCGGCTCCCTTACTGGCCTCATCTGGCAAAACACCGGCTGGACAGGGGTTACTGCCGTATCGCTGGGGCTGATTCCGGTTGTGCTGTGGCTGACAGGCAGTTATGGGAAGCTTGTTCAATGGGGGCGTAGTGTTTAATAACACAAAAAGGGTGTCGAGAGATAGACACCCTTTTGCTAAGAAAATTAGTAGGGATCCCTTTCCTCCCCAGTCTTAAGGTCAATAACTTTTACAGGATTTCTAGGAGCTTCAATGGTTTTGCTTTCCGGTGCAGGATGGCCGTTTTCTACCCAGTCGACAAGCAAGTCAAAGGACTGATGAGCGTATGGCAGTAAAGGCTGAAGCTCTTTATCCGGATCTGTGCCCGCATGCCAGACCAGGCTGTCCACATGGTTGCCGTTCTCAATGGTATAAAGTCTGTGCAGATCCTGCTTTCCGGCCTTCTGTATCAGCTTTTGATAGCCTTCTGCGTGGATGTCCGGGAAAATAAGTGCATCAAGTGAACCGGTAAAAGAGATCAGAGGGACATCAATATCACCTGTGTTGGCAACTTCCTTAATCTTTTCCTTAATATCCTTTGGCCGGGTAATATACTTGTAATCTTCAAAAATATGATCATAAGAACGGTCTCTCACACCATTAACGAAGTTCAAGTAATTGCTCCAATGTGTTCGCTCTGGAGCTTCCGGATCAAAATGGTCCCGGTAAATATTCAGTGAAACAAACCAGTATACCTGGTCATGATAAGCCCACAGTTTTTCGGACCCTTTGGGCAATCCAGCTTTGTAGAGTTCTTTGATGGCTTTTTGCTGTTCAATGCCGCTTCCGTATAACGCTTCCCCGGCATTATTGACAACAGTTGTCAGCGAACTGATTAAGTTAGGCGTTTTTTCTGTCCATAAAACTCCTTCCCAATCAACTCCTCCATCAAAAAGACGCGGTTCACCTGTTTTTTCCGGATGGTCATTTTCCAGGGCATATCGGACCACATAGCCTCCATTTGAAATTCCCATCGCATATGTAGGCACTCTGTGCTGCTCCGTAGTTAAGTCACTTGCGGGATTAGAGGCATCTGCCGGATCGATTAGCTGATCGGAATGATGATTGATTAAGTACTGCTGTGCCGCTTTTGTGATTTGGCGAAACCGCTGATGCCATTCTGCTACGCTATCATCCTTATCGGCCAGGGCATTTTTAACTTTTGCCAACGGATCAGCCGAATCGGACTCACCCTGGGTTCCTTTATCGATCGCTGCAAAAGCATATCCTTTTTCCAGGACATAATCGCTAAAAAGCAAGTCAGTAGACGTTTCGTTTCTTGTGGCCGGGATGCCGGATACCACAAGTTTGCCATTCCAATCATCCGGAACCCTGATCACAAACTGCGCATCTTCGAAAGCCCCATTTACCTGTGTCCCGGTCACTTCAGCCGGTTTGTACATTTGGTGCCAGCCCGTACCTTCCGCAGCATTTCCCCAATTATATGGGGTAAGGCCAAGATTTCCATAAAGAGTAGCTTGGTTGAATTGTTCCGGATTCTTGGTGGTCAGCCAGCTGTTGTCGATGCCGTAAAAGTAGGTTTCCTTTACAGAATGTGCACCAGGAATAACAGCATGAGATTTCAAGATGGATTGCTCAGCAAAACTGGTGGCAGGAATGAGTGAGAAGCTTAAAGCAGAGGCCAATGAAAACGCTAATAATTTACTTTTCAGATAAATCCCTTCCCTTCTTTTAACTCATACAACCCCATTCTACTTTTCCTAATCTTTGGAAGCATGGGTCTTATTTATCAATTATTAGAATTTTTAGATTTTATAAGTGCCAGGTACCTATACCAGTCACTAGACCACTAAACATCGGTATAGTATTGGAAACCACTATTTTGAAGCAAGATTTTCAATTTCGAGCTTTTTTATCATCCAGCTGCAGTACTGCTGTTTTTGTTTATTTAGGTTCTGTCCAGAAAACAGTTCTGTTATAGGAGTTAGGTTGATAAAGGGAGGGTACTTCTTTCTGGGAAAATAATAATAGGAGAAGCTTGACCAGCGGTAGTTTTGGGGAGCGGCTGCAATATTTGCCTCTACAGGATTCATGTGAATATAGCGGCTGACTTCCAAAAGGCCATAAAGCTCATAAATTGGTTTGCTGAAAAAGCGTTCTTCGAATAAATGACCGCTTACCTCATATTTTTTGTTGTAGTAATCAGCATAGGATTTGTTGATCTTTCTCATAACCTTGGATAGGGATACTTCCTGGGATCTCAGCAAGAGGTGATAGTGGTTTGACATTAAGCAGTAGCTTGCAATTTCGAGGTTTGTAGAACGGTGAGAGTAGTCAAGAATGTTTAAAAACGAAATAAAATCTAAATCCTCTTCAAATAAATTAGCCCTCCAATTTCCACGGCTGACCACATGGTGAAAATGCTCGGGACTCCATATTCTATTAGGGCGCACCATCTATTAATCTCCTTTCATTTTAATATCATAAAGATATTCTCCTTCATTAATAAAAAATCCTTTTATTCGACAAAATTCGGGTGGTACCTGGTACCATAAAATTACATAACTTTTTTCATTTGGGTTTCGTCTAAAGGTTGAGGTTGAGTTAGGGTTTGGAGAGGAGGGTTAGGATGGATAGGCATGGTGTGATTACGGATTTAATGGATCGGTATGGGACGGAGGTTCTTCATTTAGCATATTCATATGTACGGAATCGGCAGACGGCAGAGGATTTGGCGCAGGAGATCTTTATTAAGTGTTATGAAAAGCTGGATATGTTTGAAGGGAACTCTGCAATTGATACATGGCTTTACCGGATTGCAGTTAATCATTGTAAGGATTATTTAAAAAGCTGGCATCATCGGAAAATGATGGTCACAGATTATATCTCTTCCTTTATAACTGCTAAACATTCTGGGGCAGAGTGGCAGTTTTTTGAAAAACAGAATAAGAGTGAACTACTTGAAGAAGTCTTCCAGATGCCAATTAAATATCGCGAAATTATCTTTTTATATTATTTTAAAGAGTATTCACAAAAGGAAATTAGTGAAATTTGCGGGTTGAATTTAAGCACGGTCAAAGCCCGAATGGTTCGAGGAAGGGAACTGCTTAAGAAATTAATGACAGAAAGGGGTGGAGCAGATGGAGAAGGATTTGAAAAAGATAAAAGATCAAATGCATGACGAGGAACTGGCTGGATTTGTGTTTACCAATGAAATGAAGCGAAACGTTATATCTAAAATAGAAATGAAGAACAAGAAGGGAGGGCTCTTAAAATTGAAAAAATGGGTGCCGGTCGTCATTACTGCAGCCTTTTTAGTCGTTTCCTCTGCTGGAATCTATAAGCTGACGGGAATGGATTCACCGCCTCAAAATGCAGGTCCCAGCGTAGAAACACCTCCTGGGGAAAAAGAAGAGAAGAAACCAGAACTAATTCCCCCAGCATACGTTCCTGAGGGATACATCTTTAAACATACACGAACAAAGGATGAAACTTACGAGCATGTCTATGTCAATGAGGAAGATAATGAAGAATACTTCAGTTATCGAATGCAAAAAGACCAACCGGATTTCAGTAGTGCAAGCCCAAGTAATATTCCTCTGGCGCTAAACCTGCAGGGAAGTTTATTTAAAGGAGACGAAATGAATACGGCTCTTGTTTGGGAGGATGAAGGCTATTACCAGATTGTCGAGCAGGAAGGCGATATGGCTGAGGTGGACTTTTTGAAAATTGTTGACTCAATTATTGCTGAAAAGGGCTTTGACTCCTATTTGAAAGAGGATATTGCTGAACTGGAAGGTCAGCTTGCAGAAGAGAATCAGGAGAGCGAAACAACTCAGCAAAAAGATGAGGTGAACAATTCTGCAGTTGAAGATGAAGGTACAGAAATAGAAGAGGAAACTTCGGAACCCTCACTTGCCGAAAACGAAGCTATCGCTCTGCTGAAAAAATTTTACCAAACCGAGGATGAAATTTTAAGCCATTTTGGTGATGAATATAAGCACCCAAGCTATCAAACAAAAGAACAATTTTATCAAGAATTTACAGGCTTTATGACCCGTAATCTTGTAGAAAAACTGTATCACTATAGGTTAGATGAGAGGGACGATGGCTTATACCATCTTCCTATGGACGGATTTATTACTTATAAGGAAGGGAAGCCATATCAGTTTAAAAAGGAAGAAAATGGCCAATACATCCTTACTCAAAACTTTAACAGTGATATGCACGGCAAAGGAACCTTCTATGCAACATTTACCTACCAAAACGGAAAATGGATTATTACAGATCACGGCAACAGATAGGAGTACCAGGTACCTATGCCAGCTTGACTCGTACTCAGTTTGCTTAACTGCTAGTGCGTTCTCTTGATCTTACAGCAGATAAAGCAGCACCATTTAAGGATTTAGGAAAGTTTCCAGAAGATATTAAAGCTGACATTAATGCTGCCTATGCGAATGGATTGATTAAAGGTACAACGGCTGAAACTTTTAAACCAAAGAAAGCAATCCCTCGCGCTGAAATGGTTACAGTGCTGATTCCGTGCATGCAACCTGAAGAACGATACAGATTACAAAGCAAAAGAAACTTCATTTGAAGATATCCAAAAGCTTAATGCTGAAATGAAAAACGCTGTTGCAGCAGCTGAGGGACTTGGATACGTTGTCGGCTTTGGCGACCTATTCAAACCAACAGAAACAGCAACATGTGCACAAAGTGCAAAAGTATTATCTCTATTCCTAAAATAATAGAAATCATAGAATGTGGAAGCTGACTCTACTTTTGGAGTCAGCTTTTTTCGTTTATAAAAGTACCAGGTACCTATACCAGTTGGCACAACTGGTATAGGTACCTGGTACCCTAATCAAAACTGAATCTTTATGCCGAGTTTTTTCTTTATTAGGGTGGGTAAAACACATGGGTAGAATAAAAAATTTAAAAGGGAGGGCAGAGAAAAGCAGAGTAATACAAAACAACATAATAATTAAATTTTCTATACATAAGAGGAGAGATCAATTTGAATATCATAAAATGGTTTACAGCAGTAATCGCAATGGTATTTGTCCTGCATGTCGGCCAAACTGCTGCGGAAGCATCTGTACTTAAAAACGGATCTGCAGGTTCCGAAGTTACATACCTACAATCCATTCTAGAAAAGCTCGGGTATTTTGAAACAGAAAAAACAGGCTACTTTGGACCTGTCACAACAAATGCAGTAGAAAGCTTTCAAAGAGACTTTGGTTTAAAGGTCGATGGGATTGTCGGGGTTAACACCTCGGAAATGCTTAGCAATGTAGATATGATGGCTCATGTGGTTTATGGAGAAGCTCGCGGAGAAAGCTATGAGGGACAAGTTGCCGTGGCTGCTGTCATTTTAAATCGCGTACAATCGGATGAATTCCCTAGCACCATCTCAAATGTTATTTTCCAGAAAAATGCCTATACAGCTGTAAGTGACGGCCAGTACTGGATGCATCCTAACGATATAGCGTACAGGGCAGTGAAAGACGCATACCTTGGATGGGATCCTTCTTCAGGCGCTACATACTATTACAATCCAATTACTGCAACCGATCAGTGGATTTTCACAAGAACTGTTATTAAAGCCATTGGCAGCCACAGTTTTGCATACTAGTTTTCCGGATGAAAAGGGCCTGCTATTAATGCAGGCTCTTTTTTTGAGTTTCCAAGCAGGCCACTGTAAATGGTGAAAAGGTACAGCTAGATACAGCGCCTATTATAATGAATGGAAGGATCATGATGCCCATGAATTTCCACCAAAACCTTGGTCCGGCCTTTAATAGCCCAAATATGCGCATATGGTTCCCGAGTGTCGATATCAGCTCCCAAGGCCGTAAAAGTCCCCCGCATAGGAATGAGGGTATATCCGTTCTTGATAACGGCCGGCTGGTCGTAGTGTTGCATCTCTCCATTAATATGACATTAACATTTATGCCCGCTCCCGCTTATGATACGAAGACAGCTAATAACAATAGTAGGATATTTATTTCTAATCGACTTTTACATAATTTTCCTTTTCCGGAGATTCCTTAGAGGTTATTCTGGCAAAAAGCAATATCAGTGGAGCGTTATAGGCAAACACTAAAATCCAGGGATGAAGAGCATCAAAGAGAAATAGCATAATAGTATAAATAGGCAGTAAGCAGTAGCTCAGAGCCGAAAATAATAAATACAATGGGATATTCAAGCGGTCTTTAACTTTATCGTATAATAAGACCATAATAATCATAGCTAAAATGGTAAAAGCGATCCTCACAATTCCCAGAGAAAGAATAAAGTATCCCCAGATAGGATTGATGGAGTTCTCGTGAACAGTGGTAACAAATGCATAATAAACCCAGTGAATTCCCTGGCCAATAAAGAAACCGGATAACAGGCCAAATATGTATTTCGAGTATTTTGGTTTGCCGATGACAAATCGGTTTATAATAAGAGTCATGATAATAATCATGAGCAAGGACCATTTCATATCGGGCCTAACTCTGATTAAAGCATCTCCAACGTGATATTGCTGCTTTATAAAAAAGAAGAAACCTGATAACATATCGAAAAAACTAAATACGGCTACTACACTAAAAAGCATGCTATAAAACGCATTCCTTGCTCTTTTCCTTCTCATAAAAATCTCCCCTAGTCTCCTTCTATTTTTCTATTATAAATACCAGAATAATAAAAAGGATTCCTTTTCTATAATTACCATTTATTACTAATAGATTTAATATTATAAATCGTATATTATCCTCTTAGCACAATAAAATTTTTATATTTTGAGAGGGGAAAAAACAACTTGAAGGCAGTTAAATTATTGCTTGTTTTGGTCTTTGCACTAATTCCTTTTAACTCAGCTTTTGCTGCTGAGAAGCCGCTTGACGCTTATTTTCCAATGGATATGGATATCGAAGAGCATTGGGCTTACGATGAAATGGAAGATCTGATTAATGCGGATATCGTTGATGGATTTTTAAACAGCGATAACGAAATGTATGTTAAACCGAAAGAGAACATTACACGAGCACAATTCGTGAAAATTATTGTCACAGCATTAGGACTTAAAAGCAATGGTGCGGGAAAAACATTCCCAGATGTAAAAACAGGTGTATGGTATTCTGAGCCAATCCAAATTGCCAGCTCATTAGGCATCATTGAAGGGACACCAGATGGAACATTTGGCCCAAATAAAAACATTACCCGCGCAGAAATGACGAAGGTAATCGTAAATTCTTTTGAAAAGACAATTCAATTCCCATCATCCGGCGGCAAAACATTTACGGATGTTTCTGCAGACTACTGGGCTACTGAATTTATCAGCAAAGCAGCTGCTGCCGAAATCGTAAATGGCTACGGAAATGAATTCAAACCGAAAAACCTTGCAACTAGAGCAGAAGCGATGGTCATGATTCACCGTGCTTTGCACCAGGAGCAATCCAACCTTCCTGCAGATGAAGATATCAAGGCATTTTTAACAGACCATATTACGCGCGAAAACGCGATCGTTGAAGCTGGTAAATTTGAAGAGTTAGCTGCTCTTTACGAAGAAAATGGCACAGGTTATTACAGAGCTGAAGGTGTAGAACTAGGCGGTGCTATGTTCCCTGGTGAAGGTGAAGAGGTCACAATCACAATTGAAGACGAAAACCTGAACCTTGATGTCCTTGGTAAAGCGGATCGTTTTGTAACGGTTGAAGCAACAGGCATGATGATCACAGTTGTATACAAGAGTGACGGATTCAACATGGACTTCACGACTGAAATGGATGGAATCTATGATCTGAAAAAAGATCCGGTTAGCGGAGATTGGAAGATTTACAGCTACTATCCACTATTTGCCGAAGAAGAATTTTAAGAGAAAAAAACAGAGCCAACAGGCTCTGTTTTTTTTATTACAAAATCTCCTTTCCAACGAACTTCGGTTTCTCCCTAAAAAACCCAGTTAGTAGGCATAACCGCCCAAAGCCGGCATATTCATTCTATATAATAAGGAAAATTGGGGTGAAGTTTTTGAAAAAGAGAGCAGCTATCCTTTCTATTATGCTGCTGGGATTTCTATTATTTAATAGTGCTCCAGCGGCGAATGCCTACAGTAAGCATGGTCCAACCTACGTGTTTATTGATGGAAAAGAGCCTCTATTTACAAATGATCCGTTTATTAAATACGGAACGACACTTATTGAATTCAGGCCAGTTTTTGAAATGCTTGGTTTACAAGTTGGATGGGACTCCAAAACCAAAACAGTTACAGGTAAAAAGGCGAACTTAACGATCAAAATGCGAATCAATGATCGAGTGGCATATGTGAACAACAAAAAGGTGATTCTTTCCCAGGCGCCATTAATTCTGAATGGACGGACGATGGTTCCGCTGCGGTTCGTGGCAGAGGCAAGCGGTAAGAAGGTTTATTGGGATGGAACCACGAGAATGATCATCATTAATGATGGAAACTTTACAAAAGCCGATTTTACATTTAACGAAAGTGATATCAGCCCACAATTGGTTGAAGATGCGAAAACCGGAAAGCTTGGTCCATTCCACGCCAGCCAGCATGGAAAACCACTGGCGCAAATCGTAAACAAATATGGTTTTCCTGATGCAAGACATGATGGAACTCCCTATTCAGATGATATACCATTTGTTATCTATGGTGACTATCTCATGTACTACTTGGGGACAAAGGGCCCTGATTATACCAAGCAGCCAACAGTTAGAAGCATACACGCCATTTTGCCCGAAGCTGTTACAAACCAGGATATGATCGATATATTCGGCCGCGATTACAAATTTGATTATGGAATGTACACAAACATGATTTACGATTTAGGAACTTACACGGTATATATTGAAACAGAGGGTGATCGTTCCTACAATCATCCGTACTATCTATCAGTAGGAGAACCTGAGTGGAATTGATCATAAAAAAGCTCTATTAATCCCGGTTAATAGAGCTTTTTTCCTTGAAGTGCTCCCATCTTCTAGAAAATTTCTCTTTAAAAGGTGTAAATTTACTATAAAAATGGTAAAATTAAGGAGCTTGTTCGCGGGTGGGATTATTTACCCATTTCTAGTGAATGAGTCACACCAATGTGAATATCTAGAAGATGTGGGGATGGGGAAAGTGGTAAAGAAGAAGTGGAGAATGTTTGCTGTGCTAGCGGCCCTTTTGTTAATGCTGGATCTAGTTTTGCCTATTGGACAAATAAAGGCAGCTGCCTCCAGTAAGTCAATAGAAATTACGGTTGATGGAAAAAGGCTTTGGCCTGATGTACCGCCTGTGATTAAGGACGGCAGGGTAATGGTGCCGTTTCGGGTTATTTTCGAAGCCCTGGGAACGAATTTTTACTGGGATAATGAAAAGAAGAAAATTACGTCAACCAAGAATGAAACTTCATTCGAGTTATCCATCAATTCCAAGTATGCCTATGTAAACGGGAGCAGGATCACCATGGATGTCGCGCCGATGATTAAGGACGGACGAACACTGGTCCCATTGAGATTTGTAGGGGAAGCCTATGACTCCTATGTTGACTGGGATGGAAAAAACCGAAAAGTAACGATTACGACTGCTGGGGATAAACCGGCTGAACCTGCACCGACACCAGCGCCATCTGTCCAAAATTATTCTTTATTTTTTAACGACCAGAAAGTAGACACCAAAACGCCGCCGATTATTAAAAATAATCGTGTACACGTTGCAATGGAGTCACTTTTAGAGCAAATGGATGGAGAAGTGTTCTGGTCAGATATGGGCAGCAAGATGATTATTAAAGTCGATGACGTGGAATTGATCATTTTTCCAAATGAAAAATTTGCCCAGATTAACGGAGAGTATATCTACACGACCGAAAGTCCTGCATTACATAACGATGTGTTTTATATTCCGCTATCCTATTTGAAAGAAACCTTTGGCGGAACCTCAACCTATAATGCTTCGACCAAAACGGTTTATATAAAAATAAATAAAGCAAAGTTTGTCAGTGACTTTTTAAAGGTTGAGACAGTTAATATCGTTAGGCCAAAGAATATACCATCTGCAACTTTCGCCGGACAAAGAAGGCTGATGGTGAGTGACAATCCTGAAATGCTTGATCCGAGAACAGTTCCTTACGCGGAGGCAACTCTGTGGCAGGATACAGTGGATACGGATAAGCAGTCGATGGACCATCGGGTTTATGGGTGGCATGTCAATAAACTAAATAAGAAAATAAACATTGGGATTACAATAGAAAATCTTTCTTCTACAAACGATTTGGAGATTGTGAATGCAAGAGGAATTGACAGAACTACATCCAATGGCTGGTACCACCATGATGTAGGCTTGCCAATGGCTGAAGCGGTCCTGCTGAATAAGCTAACTTCCACGGGTCAATCTGTGGTAAAAGCAAGCCGGACGGTAACCATTAACCAGTTTGCAGTAGAAGAAGAGTTCCTGATTGGATTCCTTCAGGATTTAACAGTAAAAAAAGCGGCTGGCAGCGGGAATTTGAATTACAAAATTCGTGTAGTCGTAAGCCAGAATGGCGGTGAGCTGACTTCGATTAACTACGATCCTTTGCAAGTGGACAGTGTAAACCTTCATCCACGTGGGGTTTGGGAAAGCTCGAAGCTCCAGGCTGTTTTACCGGTTTATGAAGCAGGCACTTCTGAAGTTGCCTACAGCATCTCAAATGGCATCACAGATAATCTGATGTCCGGGGAAACTTCACTGTTTGGTTCAGGAATCAATGTTGTCAGGAATCCGGGCCATTTCGGTGCAACTTACAAGGTGAAAATTCCTATTGCGAATCTAACCGGGCAGTCGAAGACTGTCCGAGTGAGACTTGGGGCAAGAGGCGGCCGCTATAGCGGTGCAGTTAAAATCAACAACAAGGTTCTGCTGGTGCCAACAATAAAGCCAGGAACTGAAACAGCAAATGTTATTGATTATAAAGTCACGGGTGTTCAAGATGAGCTTGAGCTCGAAATTATGCATGGCGGTGGGGCAGCATTGCCGCTTGCGGTTGACTTGATTACACTGGATTAGGAAAAAGGCTGACGCCCACGCGTCAGCCTTTTTGTTTTGCGTTGGATGAGAAGGCGGGGGCCTGAGTTGTGAACTCTGCAAATAGATTGCTAAATAAATTTATGGAATCTGCAAATAGAACCGGCATTCCGCAAATATGCAAACCTGAGAATATACTTTACTCAATAGTATTTACGGCTCAAAAAAACTCAAAAAATTATTTCTAAAAATAATTTCACCATAATAAAAACCACATGGCCCCAAGCCATGTGGTGTACATTACCTCTTATTTTTCCGATCGCCAGGAAAGTCTGAATATGCCCAATTGCCATCATCATCTTTATATCGGAACATTCCGGAATTTTCACGTTCTTCTTTACGTGCTTTTTCCTTTTTCGGCACTTCAAACAGCGGAGCCATTTTCCCGAAAAATACCCAGTATCCTGGAACAGCTGTGTAAAAGAACCGGACGATCAGCCAGCTTAGGATGAAGACTGCAAAGAAGGTTGTAATCTGCCAGGTATGGAATAGGACTGGCGATCCCCCAGAAATAAAGCTTCTGAAGAAGATGAGAAGCATCGGGTGTACCAAATAGATGCCAAAGGAGGTTGCGCCTATTTCCATGAATAGTGCTTTTGTTTTAAGTGAGATCCTGTCATTGAGGATATGTGCAAGCACAAACAGCATAACCCCTGCAAATAATGCATGAGTTGCCCAAGTGAACTCGGCCATGTTCGCATTGATCCATTCTGGCCAATGTTCAGAGATATCCACATAAACACCTGTCCGCTGAAATAACATATAGCTTGTATATAAGCCAAGCATCGCCAAATACCCAACAGTGAGGAACGAAATGGTTCGGATTCGGTAAGCTTTTTCCTTCATTTTCTCTAAAATCGTATCATAATAAATGCCAAGATAGGCTCCGACGAAATAGAACGACATATAGGATAAGGAGATGCTTCCTTTAAATGGAACCTGGAAGTATTCCCGGTTTGCCCATACCCAAAGCCATTGGATCACGAGCCCTAGCCAAATGGCATTTTTTCTGAGAAAGTCTGATTTCTTAAATAGAAGAATTAAGAATGGAAATAGTACATATAACTGTACACTTATAAAGACGAAGTATAAGTGCGGATAGGCTTTCCCAAGGGAAAGCTTCCATATGAAGTTGTCTGCTGCTTCCTGAATAGTGAAATCATAATATAAATACCAGGTTAAGCCAAAATAAAGGCTGGAGAATACGACATAAGGCAGCAAAATGAACTTAAGCCGTTTTTTGTAAAAGTTTTTCATTAGGTCGAAAGTTAATTTCCGATGATAATAATTGTAAAATAGCACAAAGCTGCTGAGCATAATAAACGTAGGTGTTCCTAATTTGCCTGCGATATTTAAGAAATTATAAATCGGAAATAAGGTTGAATCCGGAGGCAGCTTCGTCACTCCTTGAGATGAGGAGTGGACCACCAAAACGGCAATAATCGCAAAGGCTCTGGCTAATTGCAGTTCATCAAGGCTTTTTTTCTTCATGATATCACCACTTCTAAATTTCGTATGTGTTTTATCATTCCCCAAAAACCCCTTTCACACATCCTGCTTTTAGTTAAAGTTCTTTTAAGCTGGCTGCTGATTTCCGCTCTGCTCTAATCAAAATTTCTAAAATTAACCATCAGCTTGAACTAAAAACAAAGCAAGAATACCAAAGAAAATACCCTAATGAAACTAATTCAAACTATGTAAATTATGGAAAAAGGGTGTGGGGAGCTGATATAAATAGTTTTATAGCCTATTTAAAAATTTGTAAAAAATCTAAAATCAGGTAGAGAAATATGTAGAATTTTGCTAGATTAGTAAATAGAAAACATTAGAGGGAGATTATTAATGAAGCGAATTCTACTAGGTATTGTTACTGTCTTTTTACTTTTGGCTCATGCACCTTCTACTTTTGCCGCGGATGATATTACAGGCCATTATTATGAAACCGACATGCGTGTACTGATTGCAAAGGATATTCTTGGTGGCTATGGACCAGGGGAATACAGGCCCGACCAGCAAGTTACACGTGCTGAATTTGCCGCATTAGTGGTCAGGTCGCTGGAGCTTCAGCCGATGATGGCTGCAGAGTTTTCAGTTGCATCTGCAGCAGAGCCTTTATTCAAGGATGTAAATCCGGAAAATTGGCACTATGCTGCAGTAGACGCAGCCGTTAAAGCAGGGATTGTTGGCGGATATCCTGATGACACGTTTAAGCCAAATGCAAATATTTCCCGTCAGGAAATGGCTGCGATGATTATGCGTGCCATTAATACAAGAGCCATATTTTCAGAGACTGTTAGTTTAAACTTTAAGGATAATGATAAAATTAATCCGATTTTTAAGGATTCCATCCAGAGATTGCTGTATTTGGGGGTAATGTCCGGTAATTCAGACGGCACATTTGGACCGCTTACAAATACAACTAGGGGACAAACCTCAGCTGTATTGAACAGAATGCTGAAAGTCATTAACCCTCCGCAGAACCTTGAATTCAAGGTAGCTTCCATTGGTACGGATGGAACGCCTATTATCCTCAGAGAATTTGAAACGTTTGCTAATGCGAAAAGCAGTGTTCAGGATAACCAGGTTGTACTGCAAGGAAACACCATTGTATATATGAAAACAGGTGTAGCTGCAGCCAATAAATTCACAATTATTTATGATAGTGCTGACTTATCAGGCAATGGACGTACGTATGTAAATACGGGAACAGAATTAAGGTATTTTGATGCTACGGAAACAGCAGTCAAAATCCAGCTGGGCAGCAATGTTGGATATGTCGCTCAGGATAATGTGAACCTGATTCCGAATGCACTTGTCTCCGGCCGCTCTTATTATAAACGGGTTGGCGGGGATCTATACCATAATGTCTATAACCCGGTGACGAACAGCTACACAGGTGACACTCTTCTTGGAAAAGCTCCTTCCTTCATGACAGAGGGTCAAAAATATTACAGCTGGGATGGGTTTAACTATTCCCTTGCAAGCGGGACAAGAGCAGGTGAGGCTTATACGTACTTTAATCACTTGCCCCTTCATGTAAAAACAAGCTACACAGCAGAGGAAATAGACAGATATTTAACGGAAAAGTATCCAGACGCCTATAAATCGAAATTCCCTGTAAGCCCGCTGGCTGGAACAGGGAAGGATTTTAAAGAGATGGAAGCAAAATATCAAGTAAATGCACTTTATTTGATGGCACATGCGATCCATGAAAGTGCATGGGGAACAAGTGCGATTGCACAGGATAAGAAAAACCTTTATGGGATGAAGGCATATGACAGCGATGCATACGGCAGCGCAACGACTTATGAATCATTCAGAGCTTCCATTGAGGATGCAGCCAAGTATGTTACAACAGCCTACCAGGCACCAAAAGGCACGTATTATAATGGAGCGGTGCTTGGAAACAAGAGTGTCGGAATGAATGTAAAATATGCATCCGACCCTTATTGGGGTGAAAGAATTGCCGGCCATATGTATAGGGCCGACAGCTTCCTTGGCAGCAGGGACAATAATGCCCTTAAGCTGGCTAAAAATTCAATCGAATCCCTTAATGTCCGTACAGGCTATGGGACAAGCTTTCCGATTCTTTATGCGCTGAAGATTAAAGGAATTCCGTTTGTTTATACAGGAACTGGACAGAAAGACGGCGCTCTGTGGTACCGAATCATTTCTGATGATATCAACAACCGCGACGGCTATGTTTACGGAAACGGCTCATTGGGCCAATACGTAAAGGAATTACCGCTCGCCAAATAATGGATTTTTACAGGAGAAGTAGCATCTAGGTGTTACTTCTCTTTTATGTTATATTAATAAAGAATATTTTTGGACAAGGAGTAAAAAAATGACCTTGAAATTTGTGGACATTCTAGGTGTTCCTTTTATAAACATCACACGTTCTGAATTTGTAAAGCTTTTGGACCAGCATATTGAGAAAGAGGAGAAAGCTTTTGTGGTTACGGCAAATCCTGAAATTGTCATGAAGGCAATTGAAGAGCCGGAATACAAAAGCCTGCTCGACCGGGCCACATACATAACCGCCGACGGCATTGGCGTAGTAAAAGGTGCAGGCCTGCTGGGCAAGCCGCTTCCTGAGCGGGTGACTGGCTATGATACAATGATCGATCTGCTCGCGCTTGGAAATGAAAAGAACTTTAAAATCTACCTCTTGGGCGCTCAGCAGGAGACGATTGAAAAGGCAGTCGCCAATATCGGGGAAAACTATCCGAATGTTGAAATCGTTGGCTCCCATAATGGCTTTTTCGATTGGGACAGTCAGGAAATTCCGAATGAAATCCAGGAAAAGAAACCGGATCTTGTGTTTGTGGCGTTAGGTGTACCGCGTCAGGAAAAGTGGATCGCTACGAATATCGGCCGATTCGAAAAAGGGGTATTTATTGGCGTTGGCGGTAGCTTTGATGTCATTGCCGGCACAGTTGAACGAGCTCCGGAGGCATGGCAAAAAGCAAATCTTGAATGGCTATACCGATTAATCAAGCAGCCGAGCCGCTTTGGCCGGATGATGGCATTGCCGCGCTTTGCTGTGAAAATTCTAACCCAGAAGGTAAAGAACCAGAAATGAACAATACATTCGTAAAAAGTACACTTATACTCTCTGTCGCCACCCTGCTATCAAAGGTCCTCGGCAGTATATTCCGGATTCCTCTGCAGAATATTGCGGGGGATGAAGTGCTGGGGATTTTCAGTCTAGTCTATCCTGTTTATATGGTGGCGCTGATTTTATCAGTGGCAGGCATACCGATTGCCATTTCGAAGCTGATATCTGAAGCAAATGTAAACCGGGATACAGAGAAGATTCGGAACATCTATGTTTCTGCAGTCATTTTAGCTTTATTATTCGGTTTAGCAAGCTTTACGCTTGTGTTCAGTTTTTCAGCACAGATCGCGGAAGCGCTAGGGGGCCAATCGACAAGGCTTGCGTTAATTGTGGTATCTGGAACCCTGTTGGTTGCTCCGTATATGGCTGTATACAGAGGATATTTCCAGGGCTTTCAGGACATGAAGCCAACGGCCATCTCCCAGGTGCTTGAACAATTTATCCGGGTAGGAATTATTTTAATTTCTGCTTATATTTTAGTGCAGCAAAATCGCTCCGATGAGGTCGTTGCTGGAGGCATCATGGTAGGCTCCATTATTGGTGCCCTTTTATCAACAGTCTATTTAAGATGGCTGTTCCAAAAATCAGCATTAAAACCTGTCGAAAAAAATCCCTATACGTTTGGCGACTTTAAGAAAACAGGGAAGGAAATTCTCTATATTTCCCTGCCGATTGTCATTGGGTCCGTGACAATGGCTTTGCTGAATTTTGTGGATTCATTTACCGTCCCGTCAAGCTTGCAGAGGGCGGGGGTTCCGCAGGAAAATATTAATTATCAATATGGAATATACGGAAGAGGATTGTCGCTTGTACAAATCGCGACAGTTTTCTCTTCGTCGATTATCTTGCCGTTAATCCCTTTGATGACGAAAATGCTCACTGAAGGAAAGAAGGCGGAAGCAAAAGGGGTTATTGAGCGAACGCACTCCTTAACCCATCTTATTTCATGGCCGGCAGCTATTGGCTTGTTTGCACTGACGCTTCCAGTGAACCTTGCATTATTCACGGATCTTGAGGGAAGCTGGGTGCTGGCTGTCATTGGCTTAAGCTCTGTCTTTACCTCCCTGACCATATTGGGCACGGGAGTCCTTCAGGGGATGGATCTCGCCAGGCTGGGGGCGTATATCATTATTGGCGGTGTAGTGTTAAAGGTTATCACGAATATCGCCCTGATATCCGTATTCGGTCTGCCAGGCGCTGCTTATTCAACGCTGATCGTATACCTGGCCATTTTTATTGCCAATTCGATTTATATTTATAGAAAAATCCCATTCAAAGTTTGGGGATGGAAGACGACCTCCATGGTGATCTCCGCCGTTGTAATGGGTGCTGTCATTGGCTTGCCGACATTATACTGGAATATTGGCGAATGGAGCAGATTAACTGCGCTCGTCTATGTAATGGCGGCAATCGGTACAGGAGCAATTATTTATTTTATCCTGTTACTCGCAACAAGAGGCATTACCAAGGCAGAATTATTAAACCTTCCTGTTGTGTCCAAACTGTTTAAAAAAAGAACCGGTGGAGCAGAAACCGGATCAGGAGCACCAGGAACCGAAAAGCAGCGACCTTCGAAAGGGTGGAAAAACTTGAAAAAAGCGCTATGGGGTTTATTAATCCTATCACTGATTCTTGCCACACCAGGAATCGCCCAGAGGTTTCAGGCAGAATGGAAGAACAATGCCTATGAAATGGTGCTTCCATACGGAGATATCGAGACAATGGCCGAGGATGGCTTAACAACAGAAGAGATTCTCACCAGATTAAAGCAATCGGGCTTGCAGGCTGTGAGTATTGAGCCTGAAACGCTTAAGAGCTTAGAAGATAAAGGGTATGTGACAACCATTACTTCCGAAAGAATGAGGGAAGTATCTCTATTTGAAGAAGATGTAGAGGGAATGGCTGAACGGAACCTCCACGATGGCTTATATATTTATTTTCAAAGAGATGCAGGCATTAGAGATGAGTTATCTTCTATTTTTGCCGATGCGGACATCGAGGAAATAACATTCAGAGGCAAGGAATTATTATTTATTCCTGGAAATGTAAAAAAAATAGAGAACATGCCGCTCAGCTTCCTGACTGATAAAGCAGAGGAAGTTAAGGGAGCGGGTCTTTCTCTGGTGTTAAGAATTCAGAATGTGAAGCAGGAGGATAATCCTTTCCTGTTTGACCAGATGCTTGAGCTGGCTGACGAGGAAGCAGACAGAGTCCTATTCTTAGGAACAGAAGTATCAGGGGCCCCTGATGCTCCAAAAATCAAGGAATACGCAGAACGGTTAAAAGAAGCAAATATGTCTGTGTATACCATCGAATTCGCAGATCAAAAAGGCTTTTATACACTAGCCAACAGCCTTGATATGGATGTGATCCGCCTTCATAGCCTCAACTTAAATACAATCGAAAATGAAAGTGTAGGCGTGGAACGTGCGATAAGAGCTGTGAAGGAGAGGAATATCAGGTCCATTTTCCTGAGAGCAGAAGACAAGGACGGGAAAGAGGCACTGGAAAGCCTTGAGAATTTCATTGAGACGGTTCATAATGATATGCCGACTGTTTTCCATGCCGGCAAAGCAGAGGTTTTTGAAGACATTAATGTTCCTGTATGGAGCTACATCTTTGCATTTGCTTCAGCGATTTTATTTATTTCACTAGCAGCACTAGAAGTTTTCAAGAATCGGATTTTATTTATTCTTGCATTCCTCGGCATGCTTGCGCTTAGCCTTGGATATGCGGTATTAGGAAAGACCCTTATCTTACAAGGGATTGCTTTAATTGTTGCGATTGTAACCCCTGTATATGCCCTATTGCCATTACGGGATATAAAATCATTTAAAGATATTCTGATATCATATGGACGGGCTATTTTAATCAGTGCATCCGGCATCATGATTATCGTTGCATTGTTAAATGGCACGGAATATTTGATAAAAGTGGAGGCCTTTAGAGGCGTTAAGCTGATTTATATCTTCCCGATTTTCTTTATGTTTATGTTTGCAATGTGGATACTAATCAAAGGTGAGATTTTGACAAATATCAAAAGGTTCCTTAATATGGCTGTCCAATATTGGCATGTGGCTGCAATTGGAGTCATTGGGATTATCGGCCTTTATTACATTACCCGGACTGGAAACCAGGGTTCCGTTTCTGAGCTGGAGCTTGCATTCCGTTCGTGGCTGGAACAGCTCATGTATGTAAGACCAAGAACGAAGGAATTCTTAATTGGTTTTCCATTTTATATTCTGGCGCTATACGTGATAGGAATTAATAAAAAGTGGGGAGTATTCCTGCTGATCCCGGGTGTCATTGGATTCTTGTCCATCATGAATACCTTTACCCATTTGCACATCCCGCTGTATGTATCGATCTTAAGAACGGCTTATAGTTTAATTATCGGCCTTATTATAGGCTGGGTGCTGGTTCTTATCGCCAAAAAAGTGCATGCCATTTTTAACGAAAGAGTAAAGCCGAGGTGGTTTTCATGAATATAGTGTTATCCGGGTACTACGGTTTTAATAATGTCGGGGATGAGGCCATCCTTTACTCCATCATCCAGGCTCTAAGAGCGAACGATCCGAATGTGGGGATTACGGTTCTTTCAAATGATCCTACGTATACAGAGAAAACGTACGGAGTGAAGGCAGTCAACCGCTGGAAGCTTCCTGAAATCTTTAAGGCGCTAAAAAGTGCAGACGGTTTAATAAGCGGAGGGGGGAGCCTGCTTCAGGATGAAACAGGTCCCAAATCCATTCCTTATTACACAGGCATCATGAAGATCGCCCAGGTTCTGGGGAAGCCGGTCTTTGTGTATGCCCAGGGTATGGGTCCGATTCATAAGCCGTTCAATCAAAAGATTGTTAAAAGTGTACTTAAAAACACCCAGGTCACAGTCCGGGACGTGGCTTCCAAGAAGCTTCTTGAGGACATCGGGTTAAACCATTCGATTAAAATTGTTCCAGATCCGGTAATGGGCCTAACAAGAAAGGATACCTCCAGCCGATGGTGGACAGAGCAAGGCTTCAATGGACCCGTTGTTACGGTATCTGTAAGGGATTGGCCATCTTCCGTAGATTATAAAAAGAAAATGGCCGACGCGCTTGATCTTCTCGCAAAAGACGGCAACACAATTGTGTTTGTACCGATGCACGGGGAACATGATGATAAGACTTCAAAAGAAGTCGCTGGAATGATGAGTGCGAAAAGCTATGTATCGCCATATGACGATTCGATTGAGCAGAAAATTAACATCTTTGGGCAGTCCAACCTGCTTATCGGCATGAGGCTGCATGCGCTGATCTTTTCAGCGATTACAGTGACCCCGTTCGTGGCGCTTTCCTATGATCCGAAAATTGATGCTTTCGCTGAAATAAGCGGACAGCAGGTGGCTGGACATGTAAATGTGGATAACTGGAGTGAGCAGGAGCTTTACGAGGATGCCCAGCGTGTTCTTGTAAATGAAGAAGCGGAAAAGAAGCGTCTTGAAGACAAAATTGGCCCGCTGCAAAAGCAGGCGGCGGAAACGGCTAGTGATGCGATGGAGTATTTTAAAAGGTAATGAAAAAGGACTCTCAGGAGTCCTTTTTATTTTAGGCAGTTTACGCAAACTTTGTGAGGAGAGGTTGATTTCCGCTCCAGGATGCTCGCTTTCCGCGGGGCGGGCGGTGAGCCTCCTCGGCGCACAGCGCCTGTGGGGTCTCACCTGTCCCACTCCTCCCGCAGGAGTCTCGCACCTTACGCTCCAATCAACCAACCTTATTTATCCTGTTTGTTTCTATTCACTAATCTATTCAAAAACAACAATCTTTTAGAAAACAGTCTTATTTTATTATAGAAACTCCTTAAATATCATCCTCTTATTACCAGTATATTTATAAATTTCCATCAATTATAATTAATGGGTAACTATGTAGATAAGTGGGGTTAAAATAATGATAATTCCTAATTTTAAGGGCTTTATAATGGGTTTTATTGCAATTCTGCTATTTTTCTCAGTCTTTGCAAATCAAGAGTTTGCAGCCGCTGAAGAGAATCCTGTTATTGATATTTCCGCCAGTGACACTCACAAAATGGCACTGAAGAAGGATGGAAGTGTAGTGGTGTGGGGATCTGCCTTTACTTCTCTTACTGGTCCTAACCCAATTATGCAAAATGTTAGGTTGATATCTGCCGGATATCAATATTCAGTATTTATTAAACAGGATGAAACTGTTCATACATGGGGAAACAGCAAATATTTCCCCCAAGGCCAGCCGTCTGAAATAAAGGATGCTGCACAAATATCTGCAGGAAGAAGTCATGTGCTTGTTTTAAAGAGTGATGGCACTGTTATTAGCTGGGGGGAAGGACGTGGTACTGAGGTTCCGAATGGGTTAAAAGGAATAGTGTCCATATCAGCCGGCAACAACCACTCTCTTGCACTGGATGATAAGGGAAAGGTGTATGCGTGGGGAGAGGATTATGGCCGTAACGCTATACCGGAAAACTTGGGCCCGGTAAAAGCAATTACAGAAAGTCAAAACTATTGTGCAGCTTTGCAAAAAGATGGAAAGGTCGTGTGGTGGGGCCTGACTCCCAACAATATGAAACCGTCTGCGGCCCTGAACAATATTGTGGATATTAAGGCTTCTCCTATTCATATATTAGCTCTGCGTGCCGACGGTAAAATTGTTTATATAGGCAGTGAAAGTACTTGGCAATCAATGAGCAAGAAGGAAAAAGAATTTTACACTTATTACAGCAATATAAAGGCTATTGAAACCGGAGCAAATGATAATCTGCTATTATTGAATAATGGAAAAGTAGTAAACTTCGGAAACTCTGTTTCACCTCATCAAGTTCCTGGCGATATAAGGCAGCCAGGGTATAATACTGATTTGCTGGGTGCAGAGATCCGGGATAAAAACGGGTTTGTTGGCTATGCTGGTTTTGGAAAAACTCAGCAAGTGCATAATAAAAATATTCCGTATGGGATTAATCATATTGCCCTGGATGTCCGTACGGCCGATCCTTATGTTTCTTCTGTAACAATAAAAACGAATCAGGGGGAATTTAAAGAAAGCGACCTAATTCCTCTCGATACAGAAGGTTCTACATTTATTTCAATAAAAATAACGGCTGAAGATCAAAAAACAGCAAAGACCTATTTTTTACGGGTTGATCAAGCTCTTGAAGTGCAGTCATTATTTAACGAGACGACAGAGACTTTGACAGATTCATCCGAAGGAGTTTCCCTCATATTGTCTGAAGAATCGGTATTGGAGCAGCTGAATGAGTCTAAAGAACTTGATAGACTAAAAGTATGGACTCATCTTAATAATATTGGGAAAAACAAGGATGTTTCCATCCCTGGTTTAGTAATGGAGCAGCTGTACAAGAATAATAAGAAAGCCAAAATAGAAGTACATGATTCAGCTTATTCAGGTATTTTTTCTCTCGATTCTCTTCCTATCGAAACGTTATTAGAGAAACAAGAAATGGGACTGGAAGATTTAACATTTATTTTTCAATTCAGGTCTGAAAGTGCACCTGATTTCTTGGAAAAGCGAGGAATTACAGATTTATCTTCGGTCTATCGAGTGAACATTTTGTTAAAAAACGAAAATAAAGTGGAATCGATTCTGTTAAATGGTTTAGTAGAAAGCCAGTTTTCAAGAAGGGGCATAGGTGGAAATGAAAACTCTTTTTACATTGACCAAGATAAAGAAATGGCAGCCGTTTTTAAAAATAAAGAAATTGGAAAATCATTGCCCTTTGCCGCTGTTGAAGAAGGAAAAATAGGCATTAAACATCAATGGAATGAACCTTTCTTCTTTGCAGAAAATTATGTGAAGTTACAGGATATTAAGGGATTATGGAACGAGTATCAGGTGAACAAATTGAGTGCCAACAGAATTGTCCTTGGTAAGCCTGACGGTACATTTGAACCAAATCAATCCACCACTCGTATTCAATTTGCGGTAATCCTGACAAGAGCTCTAGGCTTGGAGCCTGTTCAAAAGTATAATCAAGAATTTAAGGATGTTTCCGGGAATGAATGGTTTGTCCCTGAACTCATGAGTGCTGTAAATGCAGGTATTGTAAAAGGGTCATCAGGCGGACGGTTTAATCCAAACGAACCGGTTACGCGTGAACAAGCTGCTGCCATGATAAGCAGAGCCATGAAAGAAACAGGATATGAAAAATTGAAGTTGAATGAGAGTAAAGATATCCTTCATTTTTCAGATGCCTCCAAAATAGGAATTTGGGCAAGGGAAGATGTCAAAACATTAGTGCAGGCAGATATTATTTCTGGAAAGACGGATGGAACTTTCGATCCTGGCGGCTACACAACCAGAAGCCAAATGGTTAAAATGCTGTACCAATTTTTAAAATTGGTTGAGTATGAAGAATGGGAACCTTTGTGATTATTTGAATGTTAAAATTACCTAATATGTATTTTGAGGAATGAAAAAAGGACTCAGATGAGTCCTTTTTTAAATTTGTTCTTTTTCACAGCTGATCCCATAGTTTACCCAAAAGATAATAAACTAGCAATACGGGGATTCCGCCGATCACTAAAGCCGCATAGAAAATATCATTAATCATGTTCCAATCCTCATACGTCAGGTTCATTCCTGGCAAGACAAGATAGTAAATGCGATGTAACTTACAAAGAAAAAATACGACTAATATTTGGGAGGTAAAATAACTTGAAAAAAATATTATTAATAGGAATTTGTTTTGTTTTTTTAGTTGCTTGTTCAAGTAACAACGAAAACATTGGTAAATCAATAAATAACGAAAATGAAAAAACACATATTGAAAATGATATGCCTGCAATTACAGGAGAAATTGTTAAAATAGAAAATGGAAGGTTTTTAGTGGAAAGCACAACCGAAAAATTACCAGATGGTAGACCAGATGCAATATGGTTTTCCACAAATGATATTGAATCTTTAAGAGTTGGTCAACTTGTTTCTGTATGGACTAACGAAATAAATGAAAGTTATCCAGCACAAGCGAATGCCGATAAAATTGAGATTAAAGAGTAAGTTTCGAGGACTGAATTTTAATTATTCAGCACTCTAAAAACAAGCGTATTCGTTTTATTTCGAATACGCTTGTTTTTAGAAAAGAAATCAATAATCAAGTTAAACAGAGCCTTTTATTAAGAATCTTTGTATCTTCTTCTACAGTAATCCACATCTGTCCTTCATGTTCTTGCACCTTTTTTGTTAAGCTGACCAAAACTCTGTTAGCTTCCTCGTTCACTTTAGTAACAATACCGCCAATGTCGTAATTTTTACTATCCACCTTTATTGTCTTTGTCATCAGCACTTAATTCCTAGCAGCTCAATAATAGACTGGGTACAAACAATAAAAGCATGGCCAAGTAAAGTAATCTCATTACAGTCACTCCCTTTATACAGTAGACGTAAAGGGTTGGTTTTTGTCTCAAAATATCACGAAATAAAAAAGCACCAGGCCACAAAGCCTGATGCTCTTTATTATTGCTCTATAGGACCATCATGAAGCTCAAGATGGCTCTGCAAATCAGTTTTTAATAATTCCAGTGCTTCCTGATCCAACTGATAGTAATAAGCTCCGCCAAGAGTGGAATCTTGTCCTTCAAGTGTTTTCGACTCAATGGTTAGTGGATCTTTGATCGCAAATTGTGCTAAATATTTCATCTCACCGAATGTAAGGTTGGTTTTCATATTAGAACCAATTGCATCAAACACATCATCGTATTTGGAAAAGGAATCAACAGAAGCTGCTTTACGAATAACTGCTTTAATGATTTCCTGCTGGCGTTTGCCGCGTTCAATATCGTTATCGATCTTTCTGGTACGGGCAAGGGCCAGTGCCTCTTCACCGTTCAAAGTCTGGAGTCCAGGTTCCAGGCTGATAGCGCCTGCTCTATCCTCGGAATCCTGTTCAGAGAAAGCGAATGGTACATCCACATCAATTCCGCCAAGTGCATCGATCACTTCCATGAAGGCCTGGAAATTTATACGGGCATAATAGTCAACTGGGATTTCAAGTAAATTCTCAACCGTTTCAATGGTTGCCTTAGGCCCGCCAAACGCATGCGCATGGTTGATTCTTGTTTCATAGCCTTCCTGTGGGATAAATACATAAGAGTCACGTGGAATACTTAACAACTTTGCCGTATGGTCTTTCTGGTTAACCGTCAGAAGCAGCAGTGCATCTGAGCGTGAATTTTCGCCAAAGCCACGCTTTTCGCTGTCATCCACACCAATAATCAACATCGAGAAATTATCTTTATCGATTTTAACGGCCTCTTCACGATGCGGTGACTTCTCCCGGCCTTCGATTTCTTCAAAAGATGCATTTGCCGTCCTCTTAAACTCCCCATAAAAATGAGTTCCAAGGAACGCAGTAAAAGCAAACAAAATCATAAGCGGCACCAAAATAACTAAAGCAACCCGTCTCTTGCGAAGCTTTCTTCTTTTATTTAAAGAAAAATCCTCTCTACTTCTATTAGTCATTTATGTTTCTCCTCTTTATATGGTAGTGGTATGGGTACCAGGTACCTAGACCAGTTATAGACCAATTTGTAATTTCCTGCATAAAACTTATTTTTACATACCCGCTATGTAAATATCAATAACAAAACATTAACAAAACTATTACTAAATTGGAAGAAATGATAGTCTATTGCTCTATATCATATTTTTTTTCGTAAGTCAAAATAATGAATTTGGAAAAATCGACATTTTTTTCAGTCTATTATGTTATAATATGACAAAATCTACAAAGATTGCAGGGGGAAACTGAGCAACAATGTTTAAGCGTATTTTTTATGGTTTATCGTTTCTAGTCACATTTTGTATTATGGCGATTTCAATGGGAGGGACAGGTTTAGCCGCTTATTTAACGGATATTCCTGAAAAATACTCATCTGAAATCAATTATTTGCTAGATCGGAAGGTTATTACAGGATACCCTGACCAAACGTTCAGGCCTGAGGTTAATGTTACCAGAGAGGAAGCCGCCACGATGATTGGCCGCGCAATGGGCTTAAATGGCCAGCAGCGTACAACCTCCTTCAGTGATGTCCCTCAATCTTCATATGCTTCCGGCTATATACAATCCGCTGTAGAGAAAGGGATTCTTACCGGATATAGTGATGGCACTTTCAGGCCCGAAAATAAGATGACAAGAGGGGAAATGGCTTACCTTCTTAAAAGGGCATTTAACTTATCAAGTACAAGCTATGTATTTTTCTCGGACGTCGCCAAAAGCGGCACACAATACACGGCGATTAACACGGTTGTAACAGCTGGCCTTGCCAATGGCTATCCGGATGGAAGCTACAGGCCGAATAATCCGATTAATCGTGCTGAATTTGCCGTATTAGTAGCGAGAGGTTTGAACCCAACATACCGTGTATCCTCAGCTGATCTCATTCCGATTGGTGAACGGATTGTAACAGCCGATTCGCTAAATGTCCGGGTAGGCCCGGGGACCGAGTACAAAGCAATAGGCAGTCTGCCAATGAATACAAAGATAACAATCTATTATTTTCATGGCGACTGGGTGTATTTTTCTTATGGAAGCTTAAAAGGATTTGTGCATTCAGCATATTTATCCGCTCCAAATACCAAAAAGAAGATTACAATCGATCCTGGCCATGGTGGATCCGATCCAGGGGCAATTGGCAATGGCATCTATGAAAAGGAACTAAATCTTTCTGTTGCCTTAAAAGTAAAAAAGATTCTGGATCAAAAAGGAATTCAAGTAGTGATGACCCGTACTACGGATACATCTGTATCATTACAAGATCGGGTTAAAATTGGAGTCGATTCAGGCTCAGATACATTCGTCAGTATCCATGGGAATAGCAACCTAGACAGTTCTGCCAATGGAACTGAAACTTACTATAGTATTGCTGGAACAAACACAAGATCAGAAAGCAGCAAGCAGCTGTCCAGCTTCATACAAAACAGACTATACAAATCGCTTGGTACAAGAAATCGAGGAGTGAAAACGGCGGAATTTTATGTCATTTATAAAAATCCGCTCCCAGCTGCACTGATCGAGTTAGGTTTTATCTCTAACTCCAGTGACGCACAAAAGCTGTCATCCGATTATTACCGAAACCAGGCAGCTGAAGCCATTGCATACGGAATAGTAGATTACTATAATTGGAAGTACTAAGAGAAACGGACTGCGGTCCGTTTCTTATTTTTAAAGAGAGAGGATTACCAGCCTATGAAAAGAATAATCTATGTATCTCTTTTTCTATTCCTCTTAATGGTTCCTTTTGAAGCGGAAGGTGAAGAGCCGGCGGAACGGGTCATTATCACATTTGATGGAGAGGTAGACGAGGCGGTGCTGGAGGAGTATGGAGTTGAAGTCCATCATATTTTTAACGAGCTTTCAGCTGCATCTATTACCATTACGATTGATGAGAAGGATGAGCTGCTTGAAGAAACAAGTGTATCAAGGATCGACCCTGATCCAGTTGTGAAAACAAGCTCCCAAATTACTGACTGGGGTTATGTAAAAGTCAACGCACCTCTTTCAAAAAAGTGGGGCTGGACAGGAAAGGGCATAAAGGTAGGAGTCATTGACACAGGAATTCGTACGAATCATCCAGACTTAAAGGTTGCTGGAGGAGTATCTTTTGTGGCAGGTGTTTCTTCTTATAATGATGACATGGGACATGGTACGCATGTTGCGGGCATCATATCAGCTAAGGATAACAGCATTGGCGTGGTAGGTGTTGCTCCTGAAGCGAACATCTATGCGATTAAGGCTTTAGACAGCAAAGGAGAAGGCAACCAATCAGATGTTGTGGCAGCAATCGACTGGGCGATTAATCAAAAGATGGATATTATCAATCTAAGCATTACATCACCGCAAGGCTCCTATTTATTAAGCCAAACTCTTCAAAAAGCGTATAATCAGGATATTATTATTATAGCGGCTTCAGGAAATTCCTTAACTCCGCTTACAGGCAGCCAGGATGTGTTATTTCCTGCCCGTTATCCAACGGTAATCGGAGTGGGATCGATTAATAGAAGTAACCAGAAATCATCTTTTTCTTATTATGGCGAATCCCTCGAATTAGTAGCACCGGGTGAGAAAATACTGAGCACTTTTGCTGGTTATGTCGATGGTGTCTACAAGGATTACTCCTATTCGGACGGCACATCCATGGCATCTCCGTTTGTAGCAGGAATTGCTGCATTATATAAACAAGCGTACCCAGAGTTTACAAATGCTCAAATTAGAACGCTTATGCAGCAATCCGCTATCGACTTAGGTGTGAAAGGCAAGGATAGCAGTTACGGCTATGGGCTTGTACAGCCGCCCTTTGAGGTAAACGGAGAACCATTCATTAGTTCCTTCCCGGATGTTAAAAGTAACGCCTGGTATGCAAAAGAAATCGAGTATCTATATGAAAACGACATCATAACCGGTTATCCGGACGGCCGTTTTGTTCCACAAAATCCTGTAACAAGAGCTGAAGCAGTGACGATGCTTGGAAAAGCGATGAAGCTATCAGGCGAGCTTAGCCAAACCAGCTTTACGGATGTGCCAAAAAGCAATTTTGCTTCAGGCTACATCAAAAGTGCAACAGATTCTAAACTCATAGCGGGATTTCCTGACGGTACCTTTAAACCTAATGCCCCAATCACAAGGGCAGATGTAGCAGTCATCCTAAAAAGAGCATATGGCTACCGGACAGACTACTCAAAATTATTTAAGGATGTCCCAAACGAAAAATATTACTTCGAAAGTGTTCATTCCATCCTCACAGCAGGAATCACAAACGGTTACCCAGATGGAACCTTTAGGCCGGCCGAAAGCATCTCAAGAGCAGAGTTCGCTGTATTCTTAGCAAGAGCGCTGGACGAGAGTTATAGAATAATAGAATAAAAGTAAAAAGGAATCAGCATACACTGATTCCTTTTTATTATTGCAAGGCACGATATAGGAATGTAGAGAACTCCGCACGTGAAGTTTGGCTAGATGGGCGGAAGGTTTGATCTGTATATCCGCCAGTAATGTTATTAGCTGAAAGTTTTTGAATCGCATTATATGCCCAATGCTCTGCATCTAAATCAGAGAATGAAGGTGTTTGTCCATTGTTCTGAAGTTTGAACACCCGTACAAATAATGCAGCAATTTCCGCACGGCTTATCGGTTCATCTGGCTTAAATTTATTGCCTTCATAGCCACCGAAGTAATTCTTTTCTGTTGCGGCCATGATATATTTGTATGCCCAATGGGACGATGACACATCACTATAGGAAGAACTTGAACTTCCTGAGTATGTAAGATTAAAAGTTTCACTCAACATTTTAGCTGCTTCCGAACGCTTAATGGTTCTTTCAGGAAGGAATAGTCCCCCATCATATCCATTGATAATGCCTTGTTTACTAAGTGAAGTAATAGGCGTTACTGCCCAATAGGTTTTAGAAACATCATAGTATTCTCCAGGAGCAAGCTTTGCTACTTTAACTTCCTCAAGCACTCGGCGTGCGCCTGCATAGCGGCTGCCCCAATAATATGGATCATTAATGGAATCGATCTTTACTCCTTTGGAGCTTGTTGCTGAAATAAATTGATTACTTCCTATGTATATACCAGCGTGAGAAACACCTGATTTATATGTATCTTTAAAATAAACAATATCCCCAGCCTTAAGATCGGCCTTGCTAACAGCTGTACCTGCCTTAGCCTGATCTGCTGCTGTTCGTGGCAATTTTACGTCAACCTTATTAAAAACATATCCTATATAACCCGAACAATCGAAACCGGATGGCGTTGTGCCCCCGAATTTATATGGGACTCCGATATAATCCTTCGCCAGTCTTACAACCTGTTCACCTGAAGTTTCTTCCATAGCTTGTCCATTAGTTGTAAAACTGGAAAGAGCTAATAGAACCACCGTCAGGCAAAATAGTAATCTTTTTAACATATTTCGCCTCCTAATCCAAATTATCTACAATAATTTTACCATGAGGAGATTTTTTTGAATTTTACATTTACGTAACAAAATAGGTCATATTACTGCAATAATTGTCAAAATACCAAACTATTTAGCTATAAAATTTGAAAAAAAGGTGATTATTTTCTATCAAAACTTGTGTTATTATGTAAAAACATGATAAATTAGTAATACTTTCCTGTTGAATTATTTGTAATATTGGTTAGAATTAGATTTACAGGTAAGTTAATCCAATCAATATAAAATAATCCATAAGAGAAAAATATTGACTATTTTTTGAGGGTCAATTATACTAAACTCTGTATTGTTTGGGTAACTTATTTTTGAATACCTTGTAAAGCTAGTATTAGAGAACTAATAGGTTGAAAAATACATAACTGGAACCGAATGAATAAGTTTGGAATCTGGCAATCTATGAATGTCTTATATGCTGGCAAATAACTAAGATAAATAAAGGGAGGAAATGTGATTTATGGCTTACCAATCTAAAAATCACCGTAAATTTTTAGCAACTTCTTTAACAGCAGCTATGGTTGCTACTGCAGTTGCACCAGCAGCTTCTTTCGCTGCAAGCTTTCCTGATGTACAGGACAACAACTTCTATGCTCCTTACGTTAACCAACTTGCTGATGCAGGTATCATCGAAGGTATGCCTAACGGCGAATTCGGCCTTCGTGAAAAAGTAACTCGTGCACAAGCTGCAAAAATGGTTTCTCTAATCCGTGACCTAGATCTTAATGCAGCTGCAGCTTCTTTCGAAGATGTTAAGCAAGATGCTTGGTATGCAAAGTATATCAACGCTCTATATGCTGAGAAATTAGTTGACGGTGTAACTGAAACTGAGTTTGCTCCTAACGGAACACTTACTCGCGCTCAATTCGCTAAATTAGTTGTTGATGCATACGGCTTAGAACTTCAAGCAGATGCAAAAACACCTTTCACTGATGTTAAAGAAGGTGTTTGGTATACTGACTACATCAAAACTCTTTATGCTAACGACCTAATCAACGGTAAAACACCTACAACTTTCGAGCCAAACGCAACAATCGATCGTGCTGACTTCGCTAAGTTGTTAGTTGATGCTGATCTTGAGTTTGGATTTACTCTTGGAAACCCAGCTGTAACTGGAGTTAGTGCTGTTAGCCCTAACACTTTAAAACTTGAGGGTACAGCTCTTAAAAACATTAAAGCTAGTGACCTTTCTGTTGAAGGTAATAAAGTTACTGCCGTTACACCAAGTGCAGATGGGAAAAGCGCTCTTATTACTTTAGAAGGAAGCATCGCTCCTAACACTGAAGTGACTTTGAAAGCAACCCTTAATGGAACAACTAAAGAATTTACTGTAAAATTTGAATATAAAGTTGAAAAGGCAACTGTTAATGCTGGTCTTTTCGATGACGACACAAAAGGACAAAAAGTTACTTTTAAAATTAACAGTGAGTCAAGTGCTGCAAGTGTAGACTACTTAAAATTAGCTGGTTATACTGTTAAATTTGTTGCTGTAGATAGCGACGGCGCTTCTGCAGATATCTTTAAAGATAACACTACAGGTGAACTTAAAGATAGCTTAACAAAAGGTGACTATGAAGTAGAAGTACAAGTAACAAAAGGCGGTACTTTAGTTAAGTCAGAAAGAGAAACAATTTCTGTTGTTAATTTAGAGCAAGTTGCTACTGCAGTTAAATCTGTTGAACTTACAAATGGAAAAGGATTTGTAATGAACAGCAAGACACTAGTTGCTGGAGAAACTGCTGATGTTACAGAAGTAATTTCTACTATCGCTGGTGATGATGTTGACGCTACTGCAAATGCAACAGTTGAGTCATCTAACCAAGCTGCTGTATCTGTTTCTGGAAAGACTTTAACTGCAAACGCTGCAGGTAAAGCTACAATCACAGTTACTGTAGGTAATTCAAAATCTACATTTGACGTAACTGTTACTAATTCAGTTCGTAAAGTTACTAAGGTTGCTCCATCTACAAGCTCTGTAAAGTTAATCACAGGAAAAACTACTGATGTATCTGTAATAGTAACTGACCAGTACGGTGATCCGTTCAACACAAATGAAAACGGAAAAAATGAGCTTGAGGAAGTTGTACCTTCAGTTCTAGCTGGTTCTTATGACCTTGACACAAATAACGAAGGTAAAGTAACATTAACTTTGACTGCAGGTTCAAACGCTGGAACTGGTACTCTCTATTTTAAAGATGCTAATAACAACGTTCTTGGTTCTTTCAATGTACAAGTAACTAAAGTTGATAATGTTGGTACTTCTAAGTTAGAGCTAAAGACTCTTGCTAATCAGTCTAAGGACAATACTCTAGATGTGAACAACGATAAAGACAATAAAGTAACTTATGCATTAAATAAGTACACTACTGAAGGCGTATACAATGGGTCTATTGATTTAGCCGCTGGAAATTATTCAGTAGAATCTTTAAAAGCTACTGTTGCTACTGCTGCTATTTCAGGTACTGACCTAACAATTACTGCAAAAGGAAAAGGTCAAACAGATGTTGTACTAAAAGATTCAGCTGGAGCAGTTGTTGGTAAAATTACGATTACAGTAGTTGATGAGCAAATCACAATTACTAAAGTTGATTTCAAGGCGACAAGCACTGTTGATTATATCGGCGAAACTATTAATATTAACGATGTGTTCGATATCGTTGCTAGCGATGATGATGAAATCGTTAAAGGTATTACATTATCTAAATCTACTCTTCATAAAGTTAGAATTGAGAGCGATGGAGATCTATACCTAGATACAGATGGAGATGGCCAATTCAACAATGACGATGTTCAATTAGCCACAGTTACAGCTGAAGTAGCAACAGGTGCTACTGGTCTTGCCGTTGGAACTTTTGATCCTGTTACTGGTATCTCAACTACAGCATCAGGCCAAAAAGGAACTATTATTTTCAAAGTTATGGAAGATAGCAGCGATGCTACAACTGCAATTGCCTCAACTTCAGTAACTGTTAATGTAAAATAAGTTTTAATAAAAAGCCTCTTGGGTAACCAAGAGGCTTTATTTATATTAAAATAACCTTGTACTAGACCTAGGGCTATATAGCTTTCAAGATGATATTAAAAACCCTCTCCGGCTAATACTTTTTGTTCGCTAATCAAATAATCGGAATTAGGAGTAGTTTTGATGTCATAAGTTAAACAAAGAGCCTGACCCCACACACATTAAAGGGTTAAAGTGAACTTTGTCATCTTAAGTTTCATTTTCTCTTCTTGAGAGAGCTCTGCTTCTTCTTTTGTCCTTCCACGATTATCTTTAAGCGCCTCATCTCCACCATTTTCGTACTTCCTAACCCATTGATATACCTGTTGATAGGAGACTTCATAAGCCTCAGCTGTTTTCTTAAAATCTTTTCCGTTCCCTAAGCAATCCAGTACAATTTGAATACGTTCAACCCAAGTAGTATTTCTACCTTTAGTCATAGAGTGCACCCTTCCTTTCGACGTATCCTTTAACTCTTTATGACTATTATACTTGTTAATCCACTTCCGAAGGGCAGCTCGACTTGAGATTCCATTGAGAGTATTCCCCCGATAAGTAATCCTGCACAGCTGCCTCTTTTAACTCTTTAGAATATGACTTCCACGTTCTAGAGTTTTCAAATTCATTTACTCCATCTCTCTCAAATATCTCTACCCAGTTCTATAAGGTAACTTTAGGGATATTATATCTTTCAGTCAGTTCTTTAACTGTAAAATCTGCTTTCTTATAGGCTGATACTACTTCATTCTTAAAGTTACTTGAATAAAATTTATTGGACATAAAAAGCTCCCCCAAGACAAAACAGATTTTTATTTTTTAATCTGTCTACTTTAGGGGGAGCATGCCATCCCGGTCAGCTTCTTTCGTTTATTTACTTATAAAATACTCCACCATATAATCCGCCCAAATCTCATGCCCTTTCTCACTTGGCTGGCTATTATCAGCTGAAAGATATTCAGTAAGCTCCTGATTATCCTGATCCGGCCAAGTTGTCCAATGATCCAGATACGTTACATTGTTTTCTTCAGCAAACTCTTTCAGGTTTTGGACCTGTATCGGGTAATATTGCGAGTTGTATAATGGGTGAGCCGGCTGGATGATGAATGTTGTTTCTGGGTTTGCACTTTCGACATCCTCCAGGACATTTTTCGTGTTTGCCAGGGAGTCTTCGATGGCTACTGCGCCGTTATCCTTTAGGATAAATGATTCAAGAATCACCAGGTCAGGTTGTGCATCAATGATGTCTTGTTGTTTGTTGTCGGATGTATAGGAAAGAGAGTTAAGATCGTAGCTGTTAATGGATATTTCGATAACAGATTCACCAAACTCTTGCTGTAATTGTGTTTTCAGGATTTCCGGCCATGAAGCTGGGCCTTCTCCTAATGCTCCGGAACCTACAATTTGGATCTTAAAAGGTTTTCCTTCTGCTAGACGCTTTTCAAGAACTTTTTTACTTTCAACCGGCCAGTTGGCAGCGAGCTGTAAAACTTCCTCAGATGCGCTATCTATTGAAGAGCCTTTAGCCTCTGTCTGCATTTGAGCGGCTTCCGGCATGATGACCGTGGTCTTTTCCTTCCAGTGCAAATTGCCTACTATTAAAATTACTACACAGCCAATGGCTAATATAGTAGTAAGAAATGCTTTCAATTTTTTTTTGCCTCCTATATTAATAGAGTGAAGGGATTCTTCTATTTAAATTATGACAAGAATCAACCTTTATGACAACAGGTTTTGACAATAAACCCGGTAATTCTACAATTTCTTCTATTATATATAGCGGGAAGTCAGTCAGGGAAAATATGGTCGAAATTTAGGTGTATTTTCTCATTTTGCAGTTTATGGAATAAATGGGTTTAATCTATCAGTATAAGGGAATTAAGGTATATGTAGAGGTACGGGGTAGGGGGAACTGTATACATAAAATGAGGTGTCAGAAAAAATTAAATTTGACTTAACTCTTTTAATTAAGTAAAGAAATTGTTATATTTTTAATCGTTATGTCTTTTAAAAATTAGCAGTTCATGAGAAATTTAGGTTGTCTATGTAATTTATGCCAAATATAAATATTGTCTATTAAATCTTGTAACAGTTTTGTTACAATTAGTCAGGAAATACAAAATAGGCCTATATACGGCTAATTATTGACAATTTTGACCAATATCCACGACTTTTTGTGCTATAATACTATCAGCATTTTACCCTTTTTAATCAGGAGGAAACCATGGAGGAAACAATTAGTTTAAAAGAATTATTGGCAACATTGCGGAAGAGGATTCTTTTGATTCTTTCTCTTACATTTGTTGCGGTTCTAACAAGCGGTATTATCAGCTTTTATTTCTTAACTCCCATCTACCAGACTTCGACACAGCTTCTTGTCAACCAAGCCAAAAACGATCAGCCTGTATACAATCCCGGCGAAATCCAAACCAATCTTCAGTTGATTAATACGTATAACGTTATCATAAAAAGTCCAGCGATTCTTGATCTTGTTATTGATAAGCTTGATTTGGATATGACAACAGATCAGCTGAATTCGAAGATTACGGTTGGAAGCCAAAAGGATTCCCAGGTGGTAGCGATCACCGTAGAGCATCCTGATCCGAAATTGGCTGCCGATATTGCGAACACGACAGCAAGTGTGTTTCACAGAGAAATTAAAGAGATCATGAATATTGATAATGTAACTATTTTGGCTAAAGCGGAAGTAAAAGATAACATGTCTCCAATTAAACCCCAGCCAGTATTAAATATCGCGATTGCCTTAGTGGTAGGTTTAATGGCGGGAGTAGGACTGGCGTTATTACTAGAGTACTTTGATAACAGTATCAAAGATGAGCAGGATATAGAGAGACATCTAGACTTGCCGATTCTCGGCGTTATATCCATTATTGAAGATTCGAAGAACCCAAATAGCCGTAATGAAAGAGCAAAGGGCGTAACAAGGGCAGGTGGCGAAAATGCTATTTAAAAAGAAGCCAAAGAAAATAATGAGAGACAATAATAAGCGTAAGCTAGTAACCATCTCTAGCCCGAAGTCGCCTGTTTCGGAACAATATAGAACAGTAAGAACCAATATTCAGTTTTCATCCATTGATCAGGAACTGAAATCCATCATGGTTACGTCTTCAGGTCCTGGTGAAGGGAAATCTACGACTGTTTCCAACCTGGCTGTCGTGTTTGCAAACCAGGGGAAAAAAGTGCTGTTAGTGGATGCTGACTTACGCAAGCCGACCGCACACTATACATTTGACGTTAATAACATCACAGGATTAACAAATGTTCTCACAAAGAGTGCAACCTTAGAAAAAGCAGTATCAGCAACCAGAGAACCAAATTTATTTGTACTTGCAAGCGGTCCTGTGCCGCCAAATCCTGCTGAACTCCTTGGTTCAAAAGCGATGGAAGAATTCCTGGAAGAATCGTATCAAGAATTCGACCTTGTCCTATTTGATACGCCACCAGTGTTAGCTGTTGCGGATGCACAAATTTTAGCAAATCAGTGTGACGGCTCCATCCTGGTAACTCGGAGCGGAGAAACAGAAATCGATCAAGCTATTAAAGCAAGGGAACTATTGCAATCAACAAAGAGCAAGCTTTTAGGAGCTATTTTAAACAACAAAAAGCTTCAAAGTTCCCAATACTACTACTATTACGGTAGAAAGTGACAAATTCAGACAATTTACACTCCTTTACCCAACTAACGTAATAGGTTATAGTTAAATAGTCCTGCAAAACTTGTATTTAATTGGAAAGGGTGTTTGCGATGATTGATATTCATTGTCATATATTGCCTGGCATAGATGATGGAGCTAAGCATATGAGTGAAACCTTAGTGATGGCTGAAAAGGCTGTTCAGGAAGGAATCGACACCATCATCGCAACCCCTCACCATAAAAATGAGAATTACGAAAATGAAAAGGAAGATATTCTTGTTAAGGTTGATGAAGTCAACAAGGCTTTTAGCAAAGAGGGAATCTCTTTAAAAGTTTTAGCCGGCCAGGAAACGCGGATTTTCGGAGAGTTTCTTGAAGAATTTGAAGCTGGGAAAATATTAACCTTGGCAGATTCAAGCTATGTGTTCATAGAGCTCCCGTCCGGTCATGTACCGAGATATACGGAAAAGCTAGTTTATGATATTCAAATGAAGGGTTTGACTCCGATCATTGTCCATCCTGAGCGGAATTCTGAAATGGTGGAACGTCCGGATCTGGTCTATCAGCTTGTAAAATCAGGAGCACTAACCCAAGTAACTGCAGCCAGTCTTTGTGGCCAATTTGGGAAAAAGATTAAGAGTTTCTCGCAGCAATTAATTGAAGCAAACTTAACGCATTTCGTTGCATCTGATGCCCATAACACGAAGAACCGCACATTTAAAATGGCGGAAGCCTTCGATCTGATCGAATCCAGATATGGAGTCGATATGGTTTATCTGTTCACTGAAAATGCAGAGTTATTGGTTGAAGGACAGAATGTTATGAGAGAAATACCTGAACAAATTAAGAAGAAAAAGTTTTTTGGGATTTTCTAAGAAAAAATTAGTTCTTAGTCTGAAATAAAATTTTTAGTCCAACCGGTTCAATTTTTTGAGCGGTTTATATCTTAAAATAACAGTAAGGTAATTAAAAGGTAATTATACAGTTATTCCGTATTAGGCGATGCCTCCTTGCCGTTATCAAAGGAGACACTCGATTATGCTGTGGGAGTCCGTTCTCCTTAGGCCCAAGTGGCCGCTGGCATAATGTGAGGGCGGGTTCGATGCCCGAAATTTTTATTTATTTTGGTTTTTTTAAGCCAAGCCTAATAGATATCTAATGCTAGTACAGGAGTCTTCCTGTTTTACCATTAGGTATTTATTTTTTGTCCGTACGCATCCATTATGTTGAAAAAATAGGAATTTTTGAACTTATATATCTTAAAGGAGGCTATTTGATTGACGTACCAAAAACGGCTGACATTTTTAATTTTATTGGATTCTCTAATTGTGTTATCGGCAATTTATCTCAGTTATTTAATCCTTCATCCAACTTTTCAAATATTTAAATATGAAACGCTGCTAGTCACATCCATTACCCTGCTGCTGAGCCACCATCTATTTGCCTCCATGTACCGTCTCTACAACAAAGCATGGGAGTATGCAAGTGTAGGCGAGCTCATGACAATCGTGAAAGCAGTAACCCTTTCGATCATGGCGACTGGTTTCATCCAGTTATTAATCATAAACAATATCTATGTTAGAGCATTGGGTCTTGCGTGGATGCTTCATGTGTTATTAATTGGCGGTTCACGATTCTCTTGGCGGATTTACCGTGATCGATATATCAAGCCCCAGGTGGAGCAAAAGCGTGCACTCATTATTGGAGCAGGTGCTGCAGGCACCATGCTGGTAAGGCAGCTGCTTAAAAACTCGGACGCAGGCATAAAGCCGGTAGCGTTTATCGATGATGACCCGAGAAAGTATAAATTGCATATACTTGGTCTACCCGTAGTGGGAGATTCTAAACGCATTGCAAAGACAGTTGAAACATTAAACGTGGATAAAATCATTATCGCTATTCCTTCTCTAAGTAAAGAAGAAATGAAGCGTATTTTTGAAGAATGCTCAGGTACAAAAGCCAAGACAGTTATTATGCCAATGATGGAAGATGTCATGCTTGGCAAAGTGTCCGTAAACCAGTTCCGCGATGTCCAGGTAGAAGACCTCCTGGGCCGCGAGCCGGTCGAACTGGATATTGAGAGCATTTCGAAAAAATTGACTGGAAAAACCATTCTCGTTACAGGCGCGGGCGGATCGATCGGATCAGAAATCTGCCGCCAGGTATGCAAGTTCCAGCCGAAGAAAATCCTTCTATTGGGACATGGGGAAAACTCGATTTACCAGATTGATATGGAGCTAAGAAATAAACATAAAGATAAGATTGAAATTAGTCCCGTTATCGCTGATATCCAGGATCGGGCCCGAATATTTGAAGTCCTTGAAACGCATAAGCCAGATGTTGTGTATCATGCAGCAGCCCATAAGCACGTGCCTTTGATGGAGTACAATCCGAAAGAAGCTGTGAAGAACAATGTGCTTGGGACGAAGAATGTAGCAGAAGCGGCTGACACATTTGGCGTTGGGACCTTTGTTTTGGTTTCCTCTGATAAAGCTGTTAATCCAACAAACGTAATGGGATCCACAAAGCGGATTGCGGAAATGGTTATTCAGGAATTGGATAAGCATAGCAAGACAAAGTTTGTCGCCGTACGATTCGGGAATGTGTTAGGGAGCCGCGGCAGTGTTATTCCACTGTTTAAAAAGCAAATACAGGCTGGTGGCCCGGTGACGGTTACCCACCCGGATATGACAAGATATTTTATGACCATACCGGAAGCATCAAGACTTGTGATGCAGGCGGGTACGTTGGCCCGCGGCGGAGAGATATTTGTTCTGGACATGGGCGAGCCGGTAAAGATTGTAGACCTCGCGAAAAACCTGATCCGGTTATCAGGCTATACAATAGAAGAAATCGGCATCAACTTCTCGGGCATCCGGCCAGGAGAGAAAATGTATGAAGAGCTGCTTGGAGAGAAAGAAGTTCATAAAGAAGCGGTGTTTCCGAAAATCTTTATTGGAAAGGCTGTTCTGGAACAGGAATATGAAGTTCATTACTTAATAGAAAAATTTGATCGAATGTCTGCTAGTGAGATTAGTGAATTTGTATTGAACTTGGCCAATAAAAGAAAAAACAATGTTTTATTGATGGCTGAATAAGGGGGAGATTTGTATGAAAAAAGTACGGAAAGCCATTATCCCTGCCGCCGGATTAGGGACAAGATTTCTGCCCGCAACAAAGGCAATGCCAAAGGAAATGCTGCCGATCGTCGATAAACCGACCATTCAATACATCGTGGAAGAGGCTGTCGCTTCGGGAATTGAAGATATTATTATCGTAACAGGTAAAGGAAAAAGAGCAATTGAAGACCATTTCGACAATTCCTTTGAGCTAGAAGAAAACCTGATCAAAAACAAAAGTTTGATCTGCTTGAAAAGGTAAAAGAGCCTTCAAAAGTAGATATTCATTATATAAGGCAGAAAGAACCTAAAGGACTTGGCCATGCTGTTTGGTGTGCAAGGAAATTTATCGGGGATGAGCCCTTTGCGGTGCTCCTGGGTGATGACATCGTACAAAGCGATACTCCATGCTTGCGTCAGCTGATGGATGAGCATGAAAGGACGCTTTCATCGGTGATTGGGGTGCAGACAGTAGCGGAAGAAGAAACACATCGTTACGGAATCATTGATCCTTCGGATCAAATTGGACGCAGATACCTGGTTAATAACTTCGTAGAAAAACCAAAGCAAGGAACTGCTCCTTCCAATCTGGCTATTATGGGTCGTTATATTTTGACTCCAGAGATATTCATGTTCCTGGAACAGCAAGAGCTTGGTGCTGGAGGGGAAGTACAGCTTACAGATGCGATTCAGAAGCTGAACCAGATTCAGCGTGTGTTTGCTTATGACTTTGAAGGTGTCCGCTATGATGTAGGTGAGAAGTTTGGGTTTATAAAAACAACAATTGAAATGGCTCTTAAAGATGATAGCCTGAAAGATGAATTGATTCGTTTTATGGATGAAAGGCTTAGTGAATTAAAAATCATCGAGAGTTAAGGTAGAAGCAATTTAATATGATCATGAAAATTCTAGATATGCCTTTGAATATCGGGTGTATCTAGAGTTTTTGTGTTTTTTGCAAGTAATTGTTCCCTTTTTCAAGGAAGGCACTCGGCTATGATGTGGGTTGGGATGGACCTTAGATTCGATGGTTGTCGGGAGTATGGCGTGAGGTGAGGTTGGATGCCCTGGTTGTTTTTTTAGGCGGGTTTCTTCCTATTATAAGTTTATAGGGTACGGAGGAGATATTTGCGATATATTTTTTTGTTTAAGAGATTATAGTGAATGGAGGAGAGCTTTTCGAGCTTTTCTATAATAAGCTGAATTTTTTTGAGGAATGGTAATCCAGTAAGGAGGAAAGGAAGGTGATTTTGAGTGATAAAAAAGGGTTTACATTTGTAGAAGTAATTGCGGTTATTGCTATTGTAGGTATAGCTGCAGGAATTGCGATGCCTTCTGTAGTTGGTATTATGTTGCTGAGGTGGAGAGACATTATAAAGCTTATTTAGAGTTAGAGTCTATTGAGCACTCAGAAGTGATATTTGTACAACATTTACATTCATATGATGGAGATGTTTGTCCTGGTGGTGGAGATATTAGCTATGTGGATGAGAAAGTTCAATGAAACTTGCATTCTGAGAATATAGATAATGATAGTGATTAAGAAGATGGAGGGGTGCCTTATTTGTAGGAGCAGTAGTTTGGTTCGATTGAATGGTGGTCAGGAACTGACTATCGTTGTTAGATTGAACGTTAGAAACCTTGCGGGATAAGGGTTTGAGGTGGTTTTAGTGAGAGTTATAGATTGATTGAATGGTATATATATAATAAGAAGAAACTTGGTTTAGATTGGTTTTGTAGTGAATATCTATTTCGTATATGATTGGTAGATTGAATAGATATTACGAGGTGTGTATAGGAAGTGGATAACTATTTTAGTGGTTTAGTAGTTGGTTAAAGGGCTTTATCTCTAATTAAATACTAAGCTACTAAAGAAGTAAAAATGGAGTTGATTTTCTTGGGTTCAAATTTACTTATACTCGGTGCAGGTGGTCATGGAAGAGTAGTTAAAGAAACTGCGGTTGCGGTGGGGAAATTTGATGAAATTGATTTCCTAGATGATGAATCTGATATATCAATAGGAATGTGCTATGATTATCAAAAGTTTGTTAGCAACTACACTTATGCTTTTGTTGCACTTGGGAGCAATAAGCTAAGAATGAAGTGGGTAGTAAAGTTGATGGAAGCTGGGTTTAAGATTCCAACTCTGATTGATCCCACAGCTTATATAAGTCCTTCTGCAAGTATTGCAGATGGCTCCATAATTTGTGCTAAAACAGTTATTAATAATAATGTAATAATGGAAAAGGGTTGTATCGTTAGATATGTGCATTAATAGACCACGATAGCATTGTTGGAGAGTACTGTCATATAGATACTGGTGCAATAATTAAAGCAAACAGTAATATTAAGCGACTAAAAAAGTTAGATGCAGGAATAATTTATTCCGATGAAAAACAAATTGATAAAATTGGGGTGTAAGTTAATGTATTTGAAGGTTAAAAGGTTAATAGATATTTTTCTTTCATTAATAGGACTTATTGTGTTATCGCCTATTTTTTTGTTTCTTATTATTGCAATTAAATTAGATTCTAAAGGGCCTGTGCTGTTTAAGCAAAAGCGTGTTGGAATAAATAAGACTCATTTTAATATTTTAAAGTTCCGTACTATGAGAATAGATACGCCAAAAGATACACCTACTCATTTATTAGAAAATCCAGAGCAATACATTACTAAAATGGGTAATTTTTTGAGAAAGACTTCTCTTGATGAGTTACCTCAAATTATCAATATCTTTAAGGGTGAGATGAGTATAATTGGTCCTAGACCAGCTTTATGGAACCAATATAATTTGATTGAAGAGAGGGATAAGTACGGTGCAAATGATGTGCCAGTTGGTCTGACTGGATGGGCACAGATTAATGGTAGAGACGAACTTGAAATCGATGTAAAGGCTAAACTTGATGGCGAGTACGCTGAGAATATTGGATTGTTAATGGATATTAGATGTTTCTTTGGGACAATATTTAGTGTTCTGAGAAGTGATGGTGTTGTTGAAGGTGGAACTGGGGTTAAGACCAAGACGACTTCAGCAACTTCTAATTCAACTTTAACATCAAATGGCGTGAAATCTACATCTAAAGCTGAGGAGACAGTGGCAAAATGAAAAGTATATTAATCACTGGTAAGAACAGTTACATAGGCACTTCTCTTGAGAATTGCCTCATGAGAGAACCTGATAAATATAAAGTAAGTTCTGTTACTTTGAGAGATGAGTCGTGGAAAGAAGATGACTTTAGTAAATATGATGTTATATTTCATGTAGCTGCAGTAGTTCATCAAAAGGAAAAGCCTGATATGAGAGAGTCGTACTTCAAAGTAAACAGAGATTTGCCGATTGAAGTGGCTAAAAAAGCTAAACAATCAGGAGTATCACAATTCATATTTATGAGCACAATGGCTGTTTATGGTGAAGAAGGTAAGCTCGGCGAAGAGATAGTTATCAAACGCAATACACCAGTTAATCCTAAAACGTTCTATGGTGTAAGTAAGGTAGAAGCTGAGGAAGGGCTCAACAAAATTATTAATGATAAGTTCAAGGTTGTTATTATAAGACCGCCAATGGTCTACGGTCCAAATTGTCCAGGAAATTATGCTAAGTTAGAAAAGTTAGCTATCAAATTACCTGTCTTTCCAATGATAGATAATAAACGAAGTATGCTCCATATAGATAAGCTTTGTCACTCTGTTAAAGAATACATTGATAGTGAAGTCGAAGGGTTATATTTTCCTCAGGATGATGAGTATGTGAATACAAGTTTGATGGTGAAAAAAATGGCAAATAAGAGTGGCAAGTCAATCCATTTATCAGAAACTGCAGGACTAGTTACAAAGCTGATAGGCAAAAGGATTAATTTAATAAATAAAGTTTTCGGTAGTTTGGTTTATGAAAAATAATGAAGATGGGAGTATTTATTTATGGAGCCAATAGATTTAAGCCTAGCAATTGTTACTTATAACAATTCAAAGATTATTAAAGATACAGTGATAAGCCTCGTGGAAAACATCCCTGCTGACTACTCATATAAACTGTATATTATCGATAATGAATCAAAAGACAATACTCTAGATATAGTTAGAAAAATTGAGGGAAATATTGAAATTGTTGAACTTGGAGTTAATAAAGGATTTGGCTATGGACACAATGCAATTCTTGATGTTATAAATTCAAAATATCATTTTGTTGTTAATCCTGATATTCAAATAGAAAATTCTGATCAAATAAAAAATATGATTGAGTATCTTGATAAAAACCAAGAGATAGGTATGCTATCTCCTTTGATATTAAGTCCTGATCTTTCAATTCAATATTTATGTAAAACCAATCCAACTGTTTTTGATATGTTGATTAGAAGAATATCTCCTAACCTCTTTAAGCAAAGGCAGGATAAATATGTCATGAAAGAAACCGGCTATAACAAAATTATGAAACTTGATTATGCAACTGGCTCGTTTATGGTTTTTAGAAGTGACATTTATAAAAAGTTAAAAGGTTTCGATGATGCATTTTTTATGTATTTAGAAGATGCAGATATTACAAGAAGAGTAAATCAAATATCACAAGCCATATTCTACCCTGAAGCAAGAGTTATTCATGCTTGGGAGAGAAGTGGTCATAAGAGTTTAAAATTTGCAAAAATAACAGTTCTATCCATGTTTATTTATTTTAATAAGTGGGGATGGAAGTTTATTTAGTTAAGATAAGGGGCTTAATTTATGTATCTAAGTGTGATTATTCCTGTTTATAATAGCGAAAAATATTTGTCTCATTGTATAGAAAGCATAATGAATCAGACCTTTTCTGATTTTGAAATAATATTAGTGAATGATGGTTCCGTTGATAATTCAAGAGCTATATGTGAAGATTACAGTGCAAAGTATAGTGCGATACATGCTTACACAATTAAAAATAGTGGATCAGCATACGCTAGAAACTATGGACTAGAAAAGTCGCAGGGAACTTATATTTCATTTATAGACTCGGACGACTGGATACATCCTAATATGTTTGAAAAGTTGACTTCAATTTCTAAGAAAAAAAGAACGGATATAGTTTCATGTAATTTATTAAATGTCAAAGCAGACGGTAAGGAAAATCCAGAATACAGTGATTGCACTAGCGGTTATTATGACCGTGAAAGAATAGTAAATGAAATATTCCCGTTTCTTGTAAATTCTAGTGATTTATCACAACATAAGTGGCCGATGAGAATGGTTACAAAAATTTATAATAGAGAATTCCTCATACAAAATAATGTAAGATTTGCAGATGATTTGAGAGCTGCTCAAGACTTCGTTTTTTCTGTAACTGCAATGTATTATGCTGATTCATTTTATTATTTAAAGGATGAGTTCCTTTATTATTATCGCGAAAACTTTGACTCGAGAACACATAAACATCTTCATAAAGCTTGGGATAATTATTTAAGTATGAACAATCATCTAAGGGAGCTATTAGCAGATTCAAATGTGTTTGATTTTTCAAATCAGTTAGAATTAAGCAAATTGCACGGGGTCTTATCATCTATTTCATATGTTTATAGAGATGGAAATAAGAATAGGTTTCTAGAAAAATATAAGTATACTAAAGAATTTGCAAGATTTTATAACTTAAAGGATTCAGTCAATCTGATTGATTGGGAAAAGACACCTTTAAAGAAAAAAATATTTATCTTTCTTCTGAAACATAGGATGTATTTTTTCGTAGCACTAATTGCTAATTCATACTACGTATTGATTTATAGAATTTATAAGAAAGTTTTAAAAGGAAGAGGCTTATCATGAGGAAGTTACTTTTCGTCGTTAACAATTTTAACATTGGTGGACCTCAAAAAAGTTTATTAGCTTTGTTGGATAATATAAATTATGATCTCTTTGATGTTTCCTTAATATCATTAGAGCCAGATGGTACACTGATAAAGCATTTAAATAAAAATGTAAAATTAATTCAAGTTAGTGAATTATTCACTGCATACACACTTCCGTCAAAAAACACTTTCTACTATTTTAAGATTATGTTAAAGCATAGAAAATTCTTAGCTGCAATAGACTTTTTATGGATTTTATTTAAGTTTTTACTAAATAAAGATATGAATCCAGAACGTCAAAGGTTTTGGAAAAGGCATCGTAAAGAACTTCCTGAACTAAAGGATCAATTTGATGCGTCTTTTGGAGTATCTTCAGGCTTATCAACATATTTTATTGTGGATTGTATTAAATCAGCAAAGAAATATCATTGGGTACGAGGAGATTACAGTAGAACTTCTATAGATAAGAATATTGATGAATATTATTTTAGTAAAGTAAATGGCTCTTTATCAGTATCAAAAGAATGCTCTGATATCTTTACTAATATTTTTCCTTTTATGAAAGGGAAAATGCAAGTTTTTTATAACGTTTTACCAATAAAATTTTATGAACGTACAGCATCAGTGACTAATGAGATTCCATATGATCAATCTATAAAATTCCTTACAGTTACAAGGCTTGACCTAGACAAAGGGTTGGATATTGCAGTAGATGCCTGTGAAGTATTACTTGAAAAAGGTATTGAGTTCAAATGGTATATCCTTGGGGACGGAAAATATCGAGATAAAGTAGAAAAAATAATTGAGGAAAAGAACTTAAAGAAGTATATATTTCTATTAGGGTTTAAGCTAAATACTTTCGAATATATTAAGCGTTGTGATATCTTTGTACATCCTTCAAGATCTGAGGGGAAATCAAATGCTGTAGATGAGGCGTTGTATTTAAAAAAGCCAATTGTAATTACTAATTACACTACTGTGAGAGAACAAATCACAGACAATGTTAATGGATTTATTTGTGCCATGAGTGGTGGCGAATTAGCGGATAAGATTGAATATGTTTTAAATAATATGACCAATTTGAATGAAAAACTAAGCAAAAATGCTATATACGATTATGATAAAGACCCAACTGACTTTTTTATGAACTTATTATAACAAACTGAGGTGTCAAAAATGAAAGAATCTGCTGTGCTAAGAATGTACAGAGTAGGCCATTGGCTACAAACTAAAAAAGTTCCAATACTGCCTGCTATTATTCAGAGAACGATCAGAGTTTTATTCGCATGTGAGTTACCTATGTCAGCAAAAATCGGAAAAGGTACTCAATTCTACCATAATGGATTAGGCGTTGTAATCCATGAAAAAGCTGAACTGGGAAGTAACACTCGCATTTACCAAAATGTAACAATTGGTGGAAGAGGAGGAAGAGGAGTTCCTAAAATTGGGCATAACGTATTTATTGGGTGTGGAGCATGCATACTTGGTGGAGTTGTAATAGGTGATAATGCGGTTATAGGCGCTAATACTTGTGTAATTGAAGACGTTTCACCAAATTCAGTAGTTGTTGGTCCAAAGGCTAAAGTAGTTAAATAATTGAAATATTAAAATACGAGGAGAGTTGAATGAGAAGAGGTATGGGGAAATTAGCGTCAGTATATCTTAATATTTTAGTTACTTTCATACTGCTGATTTATGCATATTTTTTAAATGTTAACCAAAGTGAAAACTGGGCAGTGATAATTAGTATTATTTCGATTGCCACTTTGTTTATACAACTTATAAGCCAAAAAAAACTTGGATTTGGAATTTATGATTTTGTCATCTATTTCTTTTTATTTAGTCATATTTTTATGTTTGGCAATATTTATTTAATTGCAATTGATAAAGCTGAGTTTATTTCATGGGGATTAATTCATAGGTATGAAATAGGTTTGTTGATAGAATCAGCGTTGTTTATATTGTGCTACTTACAGCTATTAAATCTTGGTATAGTTTGTTTTACCAAAATAAAACGTAATGATGTTAAGAATAATACTAAAATCAATCAGAGTGTTGTCAAAAAAATAGGAATAGTACTTGTCCTGATCTCATTTCCTTTCAAAATTTTTATTGATATTAAAAATGCAGTGGTGGCACAAACTGTTGGAACATATTACGCATTAGAAACACGATCAGGTATTTCGGATGACATAGCAACATTATTTGTACCTTCAATTATTTTCTTGATAAATTCTTCTTTAAATAAAAAAATTAAGAATATACTGGTAGGCATATTTATTTTATATTCTATATTAATTATGATACTTACTGGTGATCGTAGATATCAATTTATTGGAATAATTGTAGTTTTACTCAATTATTTTTATATTAACAAAATTAAATTTAAGTTATCTAAAACAATAGCATATTCAGCAATGGGTGTTTTAGTACTAAATATGTTAACTAAAATTAGTGAGATTAGACAAAATTCTCTATTATCTGTATCACAATTCTTTAGTGAATATTGGTCGAAATTCTTTTCGTTTGACTTTATCTATAAAATATTCGGTGAATTTGGGCTATCTTTCATTACCGTTGTTATCGCAATAAAGAACATTCCAACTTTAATTCCTTATCAAGGAGGTTTTAGCTTTTGGGGAGCAATTCCTTCTATATTTCCAATTGGTTGGTTATTTCCCGATTTCTTTCATAGAGTGTCAATCTTTAGAAGACTAAATGAAATTGAAGGTTACCCTGTAGGAGCATCCTTGCCTGGAGAATTATATGCGAATTTTGGATGGATTGGGTTAATTATTGCGTTTGTAACTGGTGGCTTTATAGGGAGATATATAAAGTTTGTTAGTATGGATAGTTCATTTAAGATTGCACAATATTTTTCAGTGTTTTATATACTAATTAATTTAGTAAGAGCCTCATCTTTAGAAGTTACTAGAAATATTTTTATAATAATTATTATACCGTATCTAATTTACTACTTTTTAAGGTCTATGAGAGAAAAATCTAATTAAAGTCAGTATTATTACCGCAAATGAGAGTAAGAGGTGCAAATGAGTATAAAAGTAACCAGAAAAGATATTGTTTGGAATTATACAAACCTTTTTTTAACAACAGCATTAAATATCATCTTATTACCCTTCATACTTCAAAATTTGTCTTCCGCTGAGATGGGACTTTGGTATGTATTCACATCATTTGGATTGCTAGCTGTTCTAATAGATTTTGGATTTTCTACTACTATATCAAGGAATGTAACATTTGTATGGTGTGGAGCTAAAGAAATTTCAAAAGAAGGATTTATTCAGAATACTGAAAATGAAGAACCAAATTATTACCTGCTTTTTAAACTAATTAAGACATCCAAAACTATCTATCTGATTTTAGCATTGGTTGTGTTTATTGGACTTTCAACCATGGGTTCACTTTTTATAAGTGAGGCTGCGAAAGGGCAAATAGCACAAGCGGATTATATGACTGCTTGGATAATTTATCTGCTATCAGTGGTAATGAATATATATTTTGCATATTGGATACCCCTGTTAAAAGGAATAGGCGCTATTAAAGAAAGCAATCAAGCGGTGGTATTATCAAAATTAGTACAACTATTATTAACAATAGTTGGATTGTTTATGGGATACGGTCTAATTGCAATTGCGGTAGCTTATTTTGTTGGTAATTTAGTAATGAGACTAGCAGCAATTTATCTATTTAACAAGTATGAAAATGTTAATTATAACTTATCTCAGTTCAGAAAAATTAAGATTCCAATGAAAGAAAAGAAAGATCTATTCCTTTCGGTATGGCCGAATGCATATAAACAAGGACTTATATCTTTATCAAATTTCATTCAAAAAAGAGCAAGTACGCTTATTAGTTCTGCGTATTTTGGGCTTGAAATGGCAGCAGCAGTCGGATTGACGCAGCAAATATTAGATATAATTATGTCAGTTGGTAATGCATTGTTTAATACATTCATTCCATCAATGTCTTCCGAAAGAGTAAATGGCAATGTAGAAAAATTAAAAGGTTATTTTTTGAAGGCAACAGGAATTTCTGGTTATATTATTTTATTTGGTGGACTAGCCGCAATTTTTTTATCTCCTTATTTACTAGATTTAATCAATTCGGATACTAATTTGTTGCCAGCATCTATATCACTGATACTTTTAATTGGGAATTTGTTGATAAATAATCATACGCTTTCTGGAGCTTATATAGCTACTGGAAATAGAATGCCAATGTATAAATCATATATCATCACATCTGTAATAATAATTGCACTACAATTATTATTTGTGAATTTCACATCATTTGGAATTTATGGAGTAATTATTAGTGTTCTTATTGCCAATTTACTATTTAATAATTGGTACTGGCCTATGGTATCAATTAATGAATTAAATCTAACATTAAAAGAGTATTTTAAAGGTTTATTTTATGAACCAATAAAGCTTTTAAAGGCTTTTGGGTTTTCGTTTAATAAAATAAGAAACAAGAAACACGGATGAAAGGAGTTCACTAAATGAAGGAGGGCATTATATTAGCAGGAGGATCTGGAACAAGATTATACCCACTTACAATGGTAACAAGTAAACAGCTTTTGCTGTATACGATAAACGAATGATATACTATCCGCTTTCAGTCCTCATGCTGGCTGGCATTAAAGATATTCTGTGTATAACAAAGGTGGATAGCAGAATAAATAGAACCTGGTGTGAATGGTTTTCTGGTTGAAGATGAAGAGGAAATTAAAGAAAAAATTATTCAATTTTATAATGATAGAGACTTACTTGATAATTTTTCAGGTAATTCTATAAAAGTTTTAAAACAAAAATTTTCTTTAAACAAGCATTTTGAAGAAATCGAAAAAGATTTATCTGTCAATGAAATAAATCATCTTACAAATAATGATTATAATTTATTTAATAAGAGTTATTGAATTCAAAAAAATATAAACACTAAATAATAAAGGGTGTATTAGTATGAAAGGTATAATTTTGGCAGGCGGAAGTGGTTCGCGTCTTTTTCCTTTAACAATGGTCACTAGTAAGCAGTTGTTACCTGTTTATGACAAACCAATGATTTATTACCCACTCTCAACATTGATGCTATCTGGGATAAAAGAAATACTAATTATTTCTACTCCAGATGACACCCCTAGGTTTAAAAATCTTCTAGGTGATGGTTCTCAATTCGGAATTTCCTTAGAATATAAAGTTCAGCCAAGCCCAGATGGATTAGCTCAAGCTTTTATCTTGGGTGAAGAGTTTATTGGAAATGATTCGGTTGCAATGATTTTAGGGGATAATATCTACTATGGTAGTGGGATGCGAAAAATATTACAACGAGCTGCCCGTAAGGAAACTGGGGCTACTGTCTTTGGATATCATGTGCCTGACCCCGAACGTTTCGGGGTGGTTGAGTTTGATGAACAAGGAAAGGTTATCAGTATAGAAGAAAAGCCAAGAGCTCCAAAGTCTAATTATGCCGTCACAGGTTTATATTTCTATGATAATAAAGTTATAGAAATTGCTAAAAATGTGAAACCTTCCGCGCGCGGGGAATTAGAAATAACATCAATAAATGAAGAATATTTAAATAACGGTGAGCTAGACGTTGAACTATTAGGTCGTGGTTTCACTTGGTTGGATAGTGGTACACATCAAAGTTTAGTAGAAGCAACTAACTTTGTACGAACAGTGGAGGAACACCAAGGGATAAAAATTGCGGCTCCTGAGGAAGTAGCATTTATTAATGGGTGGATTACAAAAGAACAATTACTTTATTGCGGAGAAAAATTAAGTAAAACCGGTTATGGAAAGTATTTAATGAAGGTAGCCAATGGTGAAATTAAGTATTAGTTACTTTAAATAAAAGGTGGTATAGGTATGAAGTTGATTGAAACTAATCTTAAAGAAATAATTTTAATTGAACCTGAGGTGTATGGTGATCACAGGGGATGGTTTATGGAGACTTATAATAATATAAAGTTTAAAGCTGCTGGGATTGATTACAATTTCTTTCAAGATAATCAATCATTTTCAGCTTCAAGCGGTACGCTACGAGGTCTACACTATCAGTTAAATCCTAAAGCACAAACTAAGCTTGTTCGTTGTACAATAGGATCAATATATGATGTTGCTGTAGATATTCGAAAAGGAAGCCCTACTTATGGTCAATGGTATGGAACTGTATTAAGTTCAGATAATAAGAAGCAGCTACTAATCCCAAAAGGATTTGCACATGGTTTCATGACTTTAACTGAGGGAGCGGAAGTTCAATATAAAGTGGACGAGGTGTATTCACCAGAAAACGACAGAGGAATTCTTTGGAGTGATCCTGAAATTGATATCACTTGGCCAAAAGGAATTAATCCAGTTCTTTCTAGTAAAGATGAAAAAGCACCTTTATTAAAGGATGCTGAAAATAATTTTAATTATGGAGATTTCGTATGAAAATATTAGTGACTGGATATAACGGTCAACTTGGTTTTGATGTTGTTAGAGAAGGTAGAAACTGGGGATATGATACGATAGGTGTCGGGAGGGAAGACCTAGATATTACCAAAGAAGCTGATGTGCGTAATTATATAAATCAAGTTAATCCTGACGCAATCATTCATTGCGCCGCATACACAGCAGTTGATAAAGCGGAGGATGATAAAGAAAATTGCTGGAATGTTAATGTAGAGGGTACAAAATACTTGGCTATTGCTGCTAAAGAAACAAATTCAAAATTCATGTATATAAGTACCGATTATGTATTTAATGGAGAGGGAAAAGAATCTTTTCTTGAAACAGATCCGCCTAACCCTATTGGATATTATGGTTTAACTAAATATGAAGGTGAAAAGGTAATAGATAAATTATTAGAATCATTTTTTATTATACGAATCTCTTGGGTATTTGGAATCAATGGTAATAACTTTGTGAAAACTATGCTTAATCTATCAAATTCTAATAATAGTTTAAATATAGTGGGTGATCAGGTCGGTTCCCCTACGTATACATTTGACTTGGCTCGACTATTAATCGAAATGATCCAAACAGATAAATATGGAATATACCATGCAACTAACGAAGGTAAATGTAGTTGGGCAGAATTTGCAACAGAAATATTTAAGTTGAGTAACAAGAATGTAAGGGTTAATTCAATTACAACTGAAGAATATCCAACTCGAGCTTTACGGCCTAAAAACTCGAGTATGTCAAAACAAAAAATTATTGACAATGGCTTTAAGCCATTGCCAAATTGGCAAAACGCACTTGAGCGTTATTTAAATGAGTTGAAACAAGAGGTGAAATAAGTGGCACGAAAAAAAATTCTTGTTACGGGCGGTGCCGGGTTTATCGGCGGTAACTTTGTTCAATATATGGTGGACAAGTATCCTCAATATGGCATTTATAATTTAGATTTATTAACCTATGCTGGGGATTTAACAAAGCACAAGCATATTGAAACAAAAGAAAATTATCATTTTGTAAAAGCAGATATAGCTGATCGTGAAACGATACTTACGCTTTTTGAAAAAGAAAAATTCGACTATGTTGTTCATTTTGCTGCGGAAAGCCATGTTGATCGTTCTATAACAGATCCAGGAGTCTTTGTTCAGACAAATGTCGTCGGGACACAAGTATTATTAGATGCGTCAAGGATGACTGAAATAACAAAGTTTGTACATGTATCTACAGATGAAGTATATGGTGAGTTAGACTTTGACCCTAATACATTCTTCACAGAAGATACACCGCTTCAGCCTAATAGTCCTTATAGTGCAAGTAAAGCGTCATCAGATTTATTAGTACGTTCGTATAATGAAACTTATAGGTTACCAGTAAATATCACACGCTGTTCCAATAATTATGGGCCATACCATTTTCCTGAGAAACTCATCCCTTTAACAATTTCACGTGTATTAAATGATCAAAAGGTGCCCGTTTATGGAGATGGAAAAAATATTCGTGATTGGTTACATGTAATTGATCACTGTGCTGCGATTGATATAGTACTACATGAAGGTATTAATGGTGAAGTGTATAACGTTGGTGGCCATAATGAGCGGACAAACTTAGAAGTAGTAAAAACAATTATAAAAATATTAGGTAAATCCGAAAATTTAATTGAATTTGTAAAAGATCGATTAGGACACGATAAACGTTATGCTATAGACCCTACAAAACTAGAAAAATTGGGTTGGAAACCAACTTACACCTTTGATACTGGTATTGCTCAAACAATTCAATGGTATCTTGATAATAAGGAGTGGTGGGAGAGCATTATTAGTAGGGAATACCAGAACTATTTTGAGAAGCAGTATTCTTCAATATAATTTGTGTTTTCTTATCTAAATTAAGGTAGAAGGATAATTTTTTTGTGAGAAGACATAATTATCCTTTGATGCTTTTCGTATTAAATTATAATAGGATAACTTAGATCCATTCATTAAATTACTTTCTTCAGAAAGAATGATGTATTTTTTATAAAAATAGTATTAAAAATGGGGGAAATATATGTCAATATTAGTAACAGGTTCAGCAGGCTTTATTGGCTTTCATGTTTCAAAACGCCTTTTAAAAGAAGGCCATAAAGTCATTGGTTTAGATAATTTAAATGACTACTATGATGTAAGTTTAAAAGAAAATAGGCTATCTATCTTAACTAACGATCCAAACTTTTCGTTAGTTAAGATAGGTCTTGAAGAACGCGAAAAAATAAACAAGGTATTTGAGGATTATAATCCAAGAATAGTTATTAACTTAGCTGCACAAGCGGGTGTAAGGTATAGTTTAGAAAACCCGCAAGCTTATATAGATTCAAACATAGTAGGATTTACTAATATCTTAGAAGCTTGTCGCCATTATAAAGTAGAACATTTAATATATGCGTCATCTAGTTCAGTTTATGGTGCTAATGAAAGCTTGCCATTTTCTGTTCATGACAATGTAGACCATCCTATTAGCCTGTATGCGGCTTCAAAAAAGTCTAATGAATTAATGGCACATACGTATAGTCATTTATTCGGTCTTCCTACTACGGGTCTTAGATTTTTTACAGTATATGGGCCATGGGGACGTCCTGATATGGCATTATTTTTATTTACAAAAGCTATAATTAATGGAGAGCCTATTAAGGTTTTTAATAATGGAAACATGCAGCGTGACTTTACTTATATCGATGATATTGTCGAAAGTATTTATCGCTTAACGAAATCTCCAGCAAAGCCTAATAAAGAGTGGAGTGGGATGAATCCTGATCCAGGGACAAGCTATGCACCTTATCGTGTTTATAATATTGGAAACAACAGTCCAGTAAAATTAATGGACTTCATAGCTGCAATTGAAGAAAAATTAGGTGTTAACGCTAAGAAGGAATTTTTACCGTTACAAGCAGGTGATGTACCTGCCACTTATGCTGATGTTGAGGATTTATTTAATGAAGTAGATTTTAGACCTAAAACTTCAATAAAGGATGGCATTAGTAATTTTATTGATTGGTACAAAAAATACTACGAGGTGAAATAACCATGAATAGAAAAATAGGGGTTGTTGGACTTGGTTACGTGGGGTTACCCGTAGCCGTTGCTTTTGGACATGAACACCCGATTGTTGGCTTTGATATAAGTGAACATCGAATCAATACGCTATTAGCAGGTGAAGATTTTACGAATGAAGTAGAACCGCATGAATTGGAAAAAGCTAATATAGGTTTCACCACAGATCCATCAAAATTAAGGGATTGTGACTTTATTATAGTTGCTGTACCTACACCGATTAACAAAAATAAACAACCAGATTTAACACCATTAGAAAAATCATCAGAAACAGTTGGTAAGAACCTTACTAAAGGGGCAATAGTTGTATATGAATCTACAGTATATCCAGGTGCTACAGAAGAGGTTTGTATTCCTATTCTTGAAAAGGTATCGGGATTAATAGCTGGAGAGGATTTCTTTGTAGGCTATTCTCCAGAACGTATTAATCCAGGAGATAAAGAACATACATTTAGAACAATTAGAAAAATTGTTTCAGGGCAAACACCTGAAGTATTAGACATTGTAGCTGAAGTGTACGAAAGCGTTGTAGAGGCAGGAGTATATAAAGCAAGTAGCATTAAAGTTGCGGAGGCTGCAAAAGTTATTGAAAATACGCAACGAGATTTAAATATCGCGTTAATGAATGAATTAGCTATTATATTTGATCGATTAAATATAGATACAATGGAAGTTTTAAAAGCAGCAGGTACAAAGTGGAATTTCTTACCTTTTTCACCTGGTTTAGTAGGTGGTCATTGTATTGGGGTAGATCCATATTACTTAACACATAAGGCAGAGTCCACTGGTTATCACCCACAAATTATACTTGCTGGGCGTAGAATTAATGATGGGATGGGAAAACATATTGCAACATCCTTAATTAAGCAAATGATCCATAAAAATATGCCAATTCAAGGATCTAGAGTAACTGTACTTGGGCTAACGTTTAAAGAAAATGTACCTGATCTTCGTAATTCAAGAGTAATTGATGTTATTCAAGAGCTTGAAGAGTTTGGGGTAGAAGTTCAAATTACGGATCCATATGCTTCGCTAGAAGAAGCACAGGAAGAGTATGGTGTAGACTTAGTAAACTATGAAACATTAAAACCAGCAGATGCAGTAGTTTTTGCAGTACCTCACCGTTTTTACTTAGATAAAGGTTGGGAGCAATTTGACCATATCTTAAAGCATGGAAAAGGTATTGTAATGGACATTAAGAGTTGCTTAGATAAAACTACTGTACCTAAGAATATAACACTTTGGAGGTTATAACTAGGGTAACAAAGTGTAAAAGAGTGCCAGATTATGACCTTTCAATTATGAAAGAAAAGCAGACTTTGTTTAATGTTACATTAAATATACTAGAAAAAATGAAATCCGTATTAGAAGAAGTAAAACCTGATGTAGTTTTAGTTCATGGAGATACATCCACAACTTTTGTAACATCATTAGCATACTTCTATTTATAAATACCAGTAGGTCATGTAGAGGACGTATAATATTTACTCCCCATACCCAGAAGAGTTTAATAGACAAGCTGTTGGGATAGTTGCAAAATATAATTTTGCACCAACAGTTATGTCAAAAGAGAATTTAATAAAAGAAGGCAAAGATCCTTCTACTATATATGTAACTGGAAACACAGCTATAGACGCACTAAACACTAAGGTAAAAGAGATTATTGTCATGAGCAGTTGGACTGGGTAGGGAATAGTAAACTTATCATGATCACTGCACACAGAAGAGAAAACCTTGGTCAACCAATGAAAAATTTGTTTCGAGCCATCAAGAGAATTATCGATGAACAACAAGATATTAAGGCGGTTTACCCAATTCATATGAACCCGATGGTAAGGGAAGCCTAATGAAATTTAAGGGAATTGTGGTAGAGTAAGAATTATTGAGCCTCTCGAAGTATTAGACTTTCATAACTTCCTATCTAGGTCTTACTTAATCCTGACGGATAGTGGTGGGATACAGGAAGAGGCCCCAAGTCTTGGTAAACCGGTATTGGTTTTACTTGATACTACAGAACGTCCAGAAGGTATAGCTGCAGGTACACTCAAACTAGTTGGAACAGATGAAGATGTCATATATCAAACTTTTAAAATTCTACTGAAAACAGGGGGCCTGACCCCGGATACGGTGAAGTGTTAAAGAGTAGATTTGAGTGCAGGACTTTACTTTAGCTTAGCAAAGTTCTGCACCTTTGATTCTGAATCAATAGAAATTATTTTCCTTTATAGTTTTCCTTTTCTTTTGTAATAATCTTTGACCAATTCATTTAAAAGATGTGATTTCCATCCTCTCCTAAATTTACTTTGATCATCGTTTAATGCTTTTAAAGTTTCTGGTTCAAAATGAAGCCCCTTTAATGCTGTTAAATTTGGTCTAGCAAATGTAAATGTTTTCTCAGGATCCCTATTGTTACTCGGTATTTTCTCCTGAAGAAAATTAAGTTTTTCTTCTATTCTTTCAGTTTGATAATTAATTTCATTAAACTTATCCTCAAAACTTTTCTCCATTTGGCCCAATTTATCAGAATTTTATCAATCATCTTAGCTTCCATTTTTCTTTCATTCAGAAATTCTTCAATTAAAAGCGCGGTTGCAGATGGATTTTTTCTAATATTTTCATTAGTTATTTCCATTTTTACACCCCTTATTTATTGAAGGTTTACATTATTAACTTATAATTTTTCTACCCGCTTGCTCTCTTGCTGATGAATTCTAATTGACCCGTATAAACACTTCTCATATTTCTATACCCTTCTTTAATTTTGATTATAAAACTGGGGGCCTGACCCCGGATACGGTGAAGTATTAAAGTGTGGAACAGATAAAACCTTGCTGGCTTGTGCAGCAAGGTTTTTCGCGTTCTAAATTTGGTGCCTAACCCCACATACAGTGAAGCTGCATTAAAGCAAGCTTGGCGTTGCTGAGCTAGTTTTTTTATGTAGAATATTGACGAATGACGAGAAGTGATTTAAAATCAAATAAACGAACGTATGTTCCTAATTGCTCTTTAAAGGAGGTTATATAATGCCAAGGCCACTTCGGATTTGGTATCCTGGTGCGATGTATCATATTGTTGCCAGAGGGAATCGCAGAGCAGCAATTTTTCATGATCATGCTGATTTTCAAATGTATTTAGACATTTTGGAAGATGTCCGTAGCATGATGCCGTTTATTTTACACTCCTATTGCCTCATGACTAACCACTTACACCTTCAGCTAGAAACTCTTCATCACCACATTCAATATATAATGAAAGAAATGCACTCACGCTATGCTGTTTATTTTAATCAGCGGCTGAAAACAGATGGACATGTTTTTCAGGGGCGTTATGGTGCAAAGCTCATTGAGACAGATGCTTATTTTTTGGAAGTCAGCCGCTATATCCATCGTAATCCATTGGAGGCCAAAATGGTCAAAAATCCAGAGGACTACAGGTGGAGCAGTTACTCCTCTTATGTCAAACTTCTTAAGTTAAATCCTCATGTAGCCCACATTAAAACCTTATCTTATTTTAGAGAACCCGTTGAAGAACAATATAAACTGTTTGTAGAGAATAACTTACATACGATTGGAGAGAGACCGCTATGTGTGCCAGAATAGCCAGTATTGGGTTAAGAGGGATGGAAGGTTATCTTGTCCATGTGGAGGTAAAAGCCATGATCGGAGTGGATTCCATCGTCATAGTTGGACTGCCGGATGCATCGGTGAAGGAGTCAAAGGAGCGGGTTGCAGCTGCCTTACACTCACTGGGCTACTCACTCGCCAGCCAAAAAATCATTATTCATTTATCACCAGCTGAACTGAAGAAAAATGGCCCGATGTTTGATTTGGCCATGGCGATTAGTATATTAGTCAGTCTAAAGGAGTTAAAGACAACCATTCCTCAAAATACTGGTTTCATTGGGTCGCTTTCATTGGATGGAAGGATCCAGCCAGTGGAAGGGATGCTTCCGGCTGTACTTGCTGCTAAAAAGCTTGGATTGAAAAAACTATATATGCCTTTTGATGAAAGACTTCCCGTTTTGGAATTTAAAGATCTAGAGATTGTTTATATTACTTCGTTGGAAGAGGTTATTCTTCACCTTAATGGACAAGGGACCATCCAGTTGTTCCCTAAAGCGAAAGTAATCGAGAACCTTTCGAATTATACTGATTTTCAGCAAATCGTTGGCCATTCATATGCGAAATTCGCCTTAGAAGTAGCGGCCGCAGGAGAACACCATGTTTTTATGATCGGGCCTCCGGGCTGCGGGAAAAGCCTTTTGGCAGAAAGCTTTCCTTCCATCATGCCCCCATTATCGAAAGAAGCTCAGCTTGAAATGATTAGTTTACATCAGCTAAGCGGGGGTTCTTGGGAACATACAGATCTGCCGCCTTTTCGTAATCCTCATCATTCTGCCTCGGGTGTGTCGATCATTGG
>NZ_QGTW01000002.1:304652-522283 GCF_003182355.1 Cytobacillus oceanisediminis
AGTTTACATCAGCTAAGCGGGGGTTCTTGGGAACATACAGATCTGCCGCCTTTTCGTAATCCTCATCATTCTGCCTCGGGTGTGTCGATCATTGGAGGAGGCCAATATCCAAGGCCAGGGGAGGTCTCTCTTGCTCATCGAGGAGTGCTATTCCTGGATGAAATAGCTGAATTTACAAAGAAAACCCTTGATATGCTTCGCCAACCTTTGGAGAGTGGCAAAGTCAGCATTAGCCGGACACAAGCAACGGTAACTTATCCAGCCTCTTTTATTTTGATTGGGGCAATGAATCCTTGTCCGTGCGGCTATTCTGGTTCTAATACCCACTACTGCACTTGTACCCTAAAACAAATTATTGCCTATCAAAATAAGCTATCAGGTCCATTAAGAGACCGTTTCGATATTAATCTATCATTGGGCCCTGTCGATTTGAAATCCGTTAGCACCAGAAAGGAAGAATCATCGTCTTCCATCAGACAGAGAGTTGATGAGGCAAGAAAAAAGCAATACGAGCGATACGGAAGTGAAATTGGCAATAGCCGAGTCTCCTATGACACCCTATTGAAAACAAGTCCCTTAACAGCTGAACAGCAGCGGACACTGCAGCAATTCTCTTATAAGAAAAATTGGAGCAACCGAACCCAAATAAAAATCATTCGTCTGGCTCGAACTATATCTGATATACAGGGGAGTACTGGAATTTCGGATCAGAGTATTTGGGAGGCGGTGAAGTTGAATAGTCTAGCGGAGAGGAAGGATGTTAGAGGAGCTAAGATGAAATGGAACTGACTCCCTCCATATTCCTGTTTAACAATAAGGCATGAAGGAATCCAATATAGTAATGTAAAAAGTTCAAAACTATTTTATCTGCCCGAATATGGAAATCTACAAAGAGATGTTTTAAAAAAACCAAGAGTCTGAGATTTATTCTTAGGCTGTTTGCTTTTTTGTTCATAGATGTAAGAAAGTTAGACGCCTATTCTCATAACAGATTCACGATATTTAAGCATCATACTCAAAAAACTTTTCCTGTTCACATTGAGAGACAAACGATTAAGTAAATTATGAATTTTCAAAATGCAACAAAAATTATTCTTCCGTTCCCGAATAAATTTTGGCATAATAGTTTAAAAGAACTAATATAAAAAAGTAAATAAAGGGGGTACTGCGTATGAATTTTGATGATACGATTATTTGTACGGGTTATTCACGATTGCCTGATGGAATGACAGCTAAAAATCTTTATGGTGTCATGGGTGTTGGATTCGAGGTGGACCCCAAAACGGATTGTATTGTGAATGCTTCTAGTACCTTTGTTACAAATATGTGTACTGATTTTATTAAGAGTATATTTACCGGGCACGATTTAAAAGAAGGAATAGAGGGTCCAATTGAAAGGTTTGAAAGAAGGTATTTTGGTCTAGGAAAGAAAGCGATTATAGTAGCCATGCGAGATGCTTACAATCAATATTCCATTTATAAGTCTATGAATGTTCCTGTTTAAAAAATTTAAATTGCTATTGATTTCTATTCAATAATCTGTATAATTAGAAAATATAAAATATTTTTACAACTAAATTTTTCAGCGAGCCTAAAGTTCGGTGGATAGGCAACCCCTATTCATACAAAGGATTTTAAGACCAAGCTGTTCGAAAATACCCTTTTATAAAGGTGTATTTCGATATGGCTTGGTCTTTTATATTTTATGCGAAAAGGAGTGAAGATGATTGAGATCAAGTCCATCAAGATTAACGAGGTGTATTCAAGAGATTGATTTAAATCAGTATGATCATTTGGTTGTCTCATCAACCTATAACCTAAAGTATCTTATAGGAGCTAATTTTGATACTGGGGAGCGGATGACCGTGCTGCTTATAACACCGGGGAAGAATGGGAAACTCTTTATACACCAAATGTTTTCCAATCAAATTCCTGAATTAAATGGAATTGAAATCGTTTACTACAGTGATGATATGGATCCTGTAAAAACATTAGCTTCCCATTTTTCTAACAATGTAAGGTTAGGAATCGATCAAACGTGGCTCTGTTCCTACTTCATTGATTTATTGAAACATCTTCCAGGAATTAAATTTGAGAAAAGTACGATTGTAGAAAAGTTGAGAGAAATAAAAGATTCACAAGAGATTGATATACTTCGCCAATCTGCAAAGATAGCCGATGCGGTTATGTATCAAATTCTACAGCTGCAGCATTTCCCCTGTACCGAACGAGACGTTGCAGCAACGATTAAGAGTTTCTTCGCTGAGAACGATGTAAATGAACTGTCTTTTACGCCGATAATTGGGTTTGGGAAAAATTCGGCGAACCCTCACCATACGATCTCGGACCAAATATGCCAGCTGGATCAGCCGATTTTAATTGATATGGGTGGACTGTTTAAGAATTACTGTTCTGATATCACAAGAACCTTTTATCTGGGCAGAAGAAATCAGAAATTTGAGGACCTATACAAAGTGATTCTTGATACCCAGCTGCAAGCAATCGATATGATCAAACCGGGCATCGCTTTTTCAGAAATAGACCTGTTTGTGAGGAGTTCATTTAAGAAGTGGGGTTATCATTCATATTTTACCCATAGAACAGGACATGGGATTGGCCTCGAGCTGCATGAAGGTGTATCAATTCATAAAAACAATCATGATTTAGTTGCTCCGGGAATGGCCTTTAGTATTGAACCAGGGCTATATTTTCCGAATCAATATGGGATTCGGATTGAAGATATAGTGGTTGTTACAGATGATGGCTGCGAAGTTCTGAATAATTGTTCCAAGGAGGTGCAATATTTGGAGTTAATCGGAGTTTAAATGACTTTAAGATTTAAATCATTTCATTAAAGGGAGGAATACAAGAATGAATAAGAAAAGCTGGTTTTCTATTTTATTTGTCATGATGTTCATTTTCTCTGCTTTTCTAGCAGGCTGTTCCTATGAAAAACCTGCCAGCAATAACACTGGTTCTGCAGGGTCTGATAGCGGAGATGCTGGCTCTGCCAGAGATGAAATTAAGGTCGGATTGGATGTGGATGCAGGAACGATGGATCCCCGCTTATCAAAAGATACATCAGCAAAGAGGGTTTCCGAGCTTGTCTATGATGGACTCATTCGCCTTTCAGCCAATTTGGAACCAGAACCTGGGCTTGCAACGGAATGGGAAAGTCCCGATCCAACTACCTGGATTTTTACACTTCGCGAAGGAGTAACCTTTCATGATGGTGAACCATTCACAGCTGAGGATGTAAAGTATACATTTGATAGTTTAATAGATCCGGATTTTCAGGCGCCATATGCTTCACTTTATGAGCCAATAAAGACTGTTGAAGTGATAGATGATTATCAAGTGAAATTTATTTTAAAAGAGCCATCCGCACCACTATTAAGCTATTTGGACATTGGTATTGTACCTAAACATATTGGTGAAAAGAATGATAATACTTTATCCAATAATCCAATTGGGACAGGTCCTTATAAGATGGTGAAGTGGGATAAAAATAGCAAAATCTCATTTGAAGCAAATGAAAATTACTGGGGTGGCTCACCAAAAACAAATAAGCTAACCTACTTTATTATTCCTGACAACTCCACTCGTGTTGCCTCATTAGAGTCAGGAGATATTGATATCGTGCATTCTCCTTTATCCCCTCAGGATATCAAAAGAATAAAAGAAAATGACCAATTTGAAGTGATCGAAACCGAAGGGCTTGGATTTACTTATTTGAACTTCAATCAAAAACATCCAATATTATCGGATCTAAAAGTGCGTCAGGCAATAGCCCATTTGGTTAACAAAGAGGTCATCTCTTCAGATATTTATCAAGGAATGGATACACCTGGTAAGTCACCGCTAATCCCAGCTTCATGGGCATATGATGATTCTATTTCCGGCTTTTCATACGATCCTGATAAAGCAGCGGAATTATTCAAAGAAGCTGGCTGGGAAGATAGCGATAGCGATAACATTCTCGACAAAGATGGGAAAAAATTAAAAATTACTCTCTCCACTCATAGTGAAGATCCAAACCGTATGCAGACAGTGGAATATCTGCAAAACGAATTCACGAAGTATGGCGTTGAAACCGAAGTGAAAACAAGTGAATGGCCAACCTTTAGCACAGGTCTAACTGAAGGAAACTTCGATATTGCGTTAGTTGGATGGTTAAACTTGGTTGACCCGGATCGCTCTTTCTATAATCCTTTCCATACAAATGGCGGAAGCAATTACGGCAAATACAGTAATGCAACTGTTGACGACTTAATTGAAAAAGGCAGAAAAACTCTGGAACAGGAAGATCGTAAATCCTTCTATCAGGAAGCTGCCAAGATTGTTATAGAAGAAGTAGCGTATGATGTCCTATTGTATCAAGGCTATATTGCTATGTATAACAAGAACCTAAAAGGTTTTACTGAACATCCGGCCGGAAGTTTCTATGGACTAAAGGATGCTGAGATAACAAATTAAGTAAGACTGAAGTAAGGAAAGGGGAGGGTTTACCTCCTCTTGCCTTAAAGTCAGGAGTGATTTAAATGGCAACATTTATTGTAAAGAGGTTCTTTCAATTTATCCCTGTTTTATTAGGGATCTCTATCTTAGTATTCTTCCTGCTGCATCTTATTCCTGGTGACCCGGCACTAACCCTGCTTGGACAAGATGCAACAAAAGAGGATCTTGAACGATTAAGAAATGTTCTTGGGCTAAATGAGCCCCTTTATATTCAGTTAATGGTTTTTCTTAAAAATCTTTTCCAAGGGGATCTAGGGATATCCATTTTTCAGGACACCCCCGTTATTACGCTGATTTCCAACCATCTCCCTGCTACCCTGGAGCTTGCTGTTGTGGCCATGATTATTGCACTATTAATTGCCATTCCTCTGGGCATTATTTCTGCGGTAAAACAATTTTCCTGGCTTGATTACGGCAGTATGTTTTTTGCTCAGATTGGCGTATCGATGCCGGTTTTCTGGATGGGGCTGCTATTGATTATTGGCTTCTCTGTTAATTTGAATATCCTACCTTCATTTGGAAGGGGGGAGCCTTTGTTAGATGCATTCTTGCAGACAATTCAGACCGGGAATCTATTCTATCTAGTCGACAGTTTACAGCATATTATTCTGCCTGCCTTCACATTAGGCGTAATGAGCGCTGCACTCATTACTCGAATGGTCAGATCGGCCATGCTTGAAGTATTGAAAGAAGATTATATCCGAACAGCCGAGGCAAAAGGAGTCAGAGGCATCGTTGTGATTATAAAACATGCTTTTCGCAATGCCTTAATTCCGGTTGTAACCATTGTAGGGCTTCAATTTGGAAATCTGCTTGGCGGTGCAATTGTCACGGAGACCGTATTTGCCTGGCCGGGAATTGGTAGATTAGTCATTACGGCAATCAGCCAACGTGATTTTCCGGTGGTTCAGGGATGTGTATTAATGATTGCGCTTATTTTCGCTTTAATCAACTTGATCGTGGATATTCTGTACGCCATTATCAATCCAAAAATTCAACAAGGATAAGGAGGGAGATGATGGAACTTTCGAAACAATATCAAACAGAAAACCAAACAGAAACTCTCCCCAAGAAAGGCTTCGACTTCAAAGAGTTCGTCCAGCTTATCACCCAGAGTAAGTCCGTTTTAATTGGAGGGGCTTTTATATTAATTGTTGTGATTTGCGCTATTTTTGCTCCTGTCATTTCTACTCATGACCCTTATGAAATGAATATGAGTGAGCGGCTGCTGACACCAATGGAGGATGGACATATTTTAGGAACTGATCAGTATGGCCGGGATTTGTTTTCAAGAATCATCTACGGGGCAAGGGTCTCTCTTGAGGTGGGCTTAGTTTCAGTTGTGCTTGCCATGGTTATTGGCGTAACGCTCGGTTTGGTGTCTGGATATTACGGAGGCTGGGTTGATACGCTGATTATGCGCATTGTGGATATTTTCCTTTCATTTCCTGTATTGCTTTTAGCCATTGCGCTTGTTGCTGCTCTTGGTCCAGGTATTGAAAATGTTATTCTGGCCCTCGGGTTTGTATACTGGACCAACTATGCGAGGATCGTCCGGGCAAATGTGCTTGCAATTAAGGAAGAGGAATATATTCAGGCTGCAAAAACAATTGGTTCTAATGATTTTCGCATCATCTTTTTAAATATATTACCCAATTGTTTAGCTCCGATTGTGGTTGTAGCTACCCTTGGGCTCGGAACGGCTATCGTTTCTGAAGCGACACTAAGCTTTCTCGGTCTTGGCATTCAGCCGCCGGAATCCAGCTGGGGGTGGACACTGGCATTTGGGATGAAATTTATCAGGGAAGCTCCACATTTATCGGTATATCCAGGTTTAGCGATTATGTTTACCGTTTTAGGCTTTAATTTGTTAGGCGACGGAATTAGGGATTTAACAGATTCTAAATTAAAAAGGAATTAACTAAGGAGGAATTATGATGACAGTTACATCTACAAGGGAATATAAAGAGGTTGTTGTTACACACTTATCAAATGGAACGCCGCTTTCTTTGCCAATTCATACAATTCAAGGGGTAAAAGAAGGACCGGTTCTGGGAATCTCAGCACTTGTTCATGGAGATGAAATCATTGGTGCTGAAATCATCAGACGAGTATATAACCGTTTAGATGAATCGGAGCTTTCTGGAACCGTTAAGCTGCTTCCAGTTTCCAATCCGCTAGCCTTTGAAAGTATGACTAGAAATACACCCCTTGATATGAATAATTTAAATCGGGTGTTTCCAGGTAACAAAAATGGATGGGTAACGGAGCAACTGGCAAATTCAATGGTGGAAAACTTTTTAGATCATATAGATGTCTATATTGACCTGCATGCTGGCGGTGCAACTCCGGTTGTTGATTATGTATACATTCAAAATAATGAAGAATTATCACGGGCGTTTAACTTCCCGATTTTATACCGTCCTTCACATCCATATGAAGGCACTACAGCTACTTACACATTAGAAAAAGGAATCCCAAGCATTACAGTCGAGGCAGGGGGAGGTCCTAACAACGATAAAGACATCGAAAGAGGCGTTGAGGGAATTTTTAATGTGATGCGGAAGCTGAAAATGATTCCTGGTGAGGTTACGCCTCCTCCCAATCAAAAGGTTATGACTGAAATTACTATTATTCGTCCAAAGCACGGCGGAATCATGGTACCGGAATTTGACTTTAGTGCTGTAGGCACTGTCATCGAAGGAAAACAGGTTCTGGCAAGAACCTATAATCCCAGAACATTTGAAGAGCTGGAAGTCATTCGTGCGCCATTCCAAAACAATGTTGTGATTTTGACAAGAGGCCTCTTTAATAAAGTAAACCCGGGAGATTACGGATTTATGCTGGGAAATCTCGATAGTGCGGAGGAAGAATAATGAGCACTGAAACGGTCCATTTCGAGTCATTGGACCACAAATTGTCACAGGATTATACGCAAATCGTACTTGGGATGGATGTATTTTATCGAAAAAACCTCTCATCCGGAACGGAAGCTTCACTTGATCATGAAGGATTAGTACCTATTAACTTAACGAAAGAAACGCCAAATTCCTACAGCAGCTGGAATGATATTTTTTCAGATTTAAGGGATTTAAGGAGCAAATATTCGTCTATTCAATCCGAGGTTCGCAGAAATTATATGCAGCAGCAAATCGGATCACTCCTAACACTGGCAAGATGGCGAAGCGGAGAGGAAATTCCCTTCAGGGAGAATGTTAGAGCTCTGTTATATGTAAATGAAAATCCTTTTTCGGAAGCAGAAAGAAAAGAGCTTCATCATAGACTGGAATCATTATTAATTCAAAGAGGATTCTCAGGAACGCTGGAAGAGAAAGTGAAGAAATGGGAACAAGCGCAGCATGTCCCTTCACAGCAGGTTGAATCTGTATTAAAAGATTTGCTTTCACAAGGAAAAGAACGTGTAGTTCAAAAAATGTTTAAAGAGATGGAAGGTGTGGAGGTAACTCCAGTAGTGGTTACAGGTGTACCTTACAGTGCTTACTGTGATTATGTTGGCGGGAGAATGTATATAAATGGCGATCTGTCCTATACCTATGAATCTTTAAAACATTTAGTCACTCATGAATCTTTTCCAGGGCATACTACACATATGAAAATAAGAGAATTAGGTGTCCAATCGGGTGATATCCCTCTTGATGCCGGATTAGTCATCACCAATACAGCAAGCAGTTCCGTGTTCGAGGGGATTGGAGATAATGGGATCGATTTCATTGATTGGACTGATTCCCTTGATGATGAAATCTACAAAGTTTATCAGGAAATAAAAGCGATCTCCGGAATGAGTGCTGCACATATGATTCATGCTGAGGGAAAGTCTGATGAAGAGGTTTTGGTATTTTTAAGAGACTTTGCATTTGGTGAAGAAAATTGGATTCAATCCAGGCTCCGCTTTTTCAAACATACATTAAGAGCCCCGTTTATTTATTCCTATTGGAGAGGAAATGAAGCGGTTAAAGAGATTTATAATAGGCTTCCTGAAGATAGAAAATTAACTTTCTATGAATTTTTATATAAAAATATGTTATCTGCAGATACAGTCAAACAATTCAGATAGGATGTGACAAGATGGAACTTACTAAATCAGAAGAGTTATTTACAAGAGCGGTAAAATCAGTGCCTGGAGGGGTGCATTCAAATTCCCGATTCCGCAATCCTCACCCCATCTATTATCAAAAAGCAGAGGGAGCTTACCTGACCGATGTTGACGGCAATCGATATATCGATTGCATCATGGGAAACGGGGCTGTCATTCTTGGTCATAATGATTCGGATTTTAATGAACGGATCCAATTCTATAGTACTTCAGGGATTGTGACAGGAGTGGAAACGGAACTTAGTATTAAAACAGCTGAAAAGTTTCTCTCAATGGTTCCGACTGCTGAACAAATCCGTTATACCAATACAGGCACAGAAGCGGTCATGCATGCAATGGCCATGTCTCGAACGTATACGCAAAAGCCGGATATTGCTGTTATTGAAGGGGCATACAACGGCTGGCACGATGCTGTATTTGTCAGTACCTGGCCTGATCTGCAAAAGGCAGGTGACAAGTCAGAGCCAAAGTCCCTTCCAGGTGCATCGGGGCTAATAGAGGATGTAGTGAAAAGCACCCTCGTCCTTCCATTTAACGACTTGGAATCGGCTGAACGCCTGCTGACCGAAAATAAACACCGGATTGCAGCATTAATTATCGAACCAACTATGATAGACATTGGTTATATACCAGCCAAAAAAGATTACTTGCAAGGGCTAAGAAGGATCTGTGATCAATTAAATATTGTACTGGTGTTTGATGAATTATTAACCGGGTTTAGAGATTCCCCTGGTGGAGCTCAAGGGTATTACGGCGTGACACCTGATCTTTCTACATTCGGTAAGGCTATTAGTAATGGCTATATGCTGGCGGCTTTGGCTGGAAAAGCATCCATTTTTGAAACGGTCACTCCTGGAAAAGGAACATGTTCTTTTGTGGGGACTTATAATGGCCATCAGGTGTCATTAGCAGCTTCATTGGCCTTTATGGAACTCTATGAAGAGAAACAGGTTTTTCGTACATTGCAAAATAGAACGGAAAAATTGATCGCTGAATTCGCTAAATCAGCGGAAAAATATCAGGTGAAAGCTAGAATGCAAGGAAGAGGCGGGCATTTTCATTGGTACTTCACCGACCAGGAAATTACAGATTATCGCAGTGCTACACATAGTGAAAAGGAAAAATATGCAACGTTTATTGCAGCATTTGCTCAGAAAGGTATTTATTGTTCGCCAAACTACCTGCTCCACCATGCCATCTCAATGGCGCATACGGATGATATCATTCAACAGTTAGCGGACTATATGGATGTAAGCTTGCAGCAAACTGCTGGTGTTAAAGCAGGTTCATAAGGGGGAATGATTCGTGAAATCGAACATCCTGGAAGTCAAAAATTTAAAAACAACCTTCTCCTCTAGAAAGGCTTCTTTTAACGCAGTCGATGGCATCTCCTTTCATGTAGCGAAAGGAGAGACCCTCGGCATAGTTGGAGAATCAGGCTGCGGAAAAAGCGTAACTTCACTATCCATAATGGGCCTTGTTAAACCTCCTGGAAAAGTATCTGGTGATCAAATTGATTTTAATGGTGTCAACCTCCTGAATCTGCCCAAAAAGGAGATGAGAAACCTTCGCGGCAATAAAATCAGTATGATTTTTCAGGAACCCATGACTTCACTCAATCCTGTCTATAGTGTGGGAGACCAAATCGGAGAAACGTTAAAAATCCATAAAAAGCTTAAAGGTAAAGAACGAAAAAGAAAAGTTGTTGATTTATTAAAACAGGTCGGGATCCCGCGGGCAGATGAAATTTATGATCATTACCCTCATCAATTATCAGGGGGAATGCGGCAAAGGGTAATGATTGCCATGGCTATGGCTTGTAACCCTCAGCTGATTATTGCTGATGAACCGACGACTGCACTGGACGTTACGATTCAGGCCCAGATACTTGAACTTATGAAGGACCTGCAAGGCAAAAAAGGGATGTCCATGATCCTGATCACCCATGATCTTGGGGTGGTATCAGAAGTTTGTGATCGTTTGATTGTTATGTATGCAGGGAAAATTGTTGAGACAGGACCTGTAAAAGATGTATTGAATAATCCATCTCATCATTATACAAAAGGCTTATTGGCTTCATTGCCAAAAAAGGGCCATAAAGAAAGGCGCTTAAATTTTATTCCCGGTCAAGTCCCTGCTCCAGTCAACTGGGGAAAAGGGTGCCGCTTTGCTGATCGCTGTCCGTATGCTATGAGTCAATGCGAAACAAGTCTTCCTCCGCTTATGAAAGTCAGCGAAGCGCAAGAATCTGCTTGTTGGCTAATACCTGATAAAGAGGGGAGGACTCACCATGACATTATCAAAGTTACAAGATGATCAGCATGACTATATTTTAGAAGTGGAAAATGTGAAAAAATACTTTCCTATAAAAAAGGGGATATTTTCTAAACAGGTAGGTTCCGTGAAAGCAGTTGATAATGTATCTTTTCAGATGCGAAGAGGAGAAACACTGGGGATTGTAGGCGAAAGCGGCTGCGGCAAATCCACAATGGCAAGGCTGATTATCCAGTTGTTAAAAGCCACGGGCGGCCGCATTAAGCTTGAAGGAAAAGATTTAACCGCTATCTCAAAGGAGGAACTTCGAGCAACCAGAAGAGATATTCAAATGGTTTTCCAAGATCCTTACGCATCTCTTAATCCTAGATGGACAGTTGAAAAAACGTTATTAGAGCCTATGAAGGTATATAATATTGGATCCAAAAGTGAAAGAAACGAGAAGGTAGCCGACTTATTGAACAAAGTGGGCCTGGATCCCAGTTACGCCAAACGCCATCCCCATGAATTCAGCGGAGGACAACGACAGAGAATCGGGATTGCCAGAGCATTAGTTCTAAATCCTAAAGTAATTATTGCGGATGAACCTGTATCAGCTCTCGATATCTCCGTTCAGGCACAGGTCATTAATCTTATGCAGGATCTCCAGGAACAATATAATTTGACTTATATGTTTATTACCCATGATTTGTCCGTTTGTGAACATATATCCGATCGCGTAGCCGTTATGTATCTTGGAAAAATAGTTGAGCTTGCAAGTAAAGATCGGCTATTTTCAAATCCTCTCCACCCTTACACGCTGGCGTTAATTTCTGCTGCACCAGAGGTAAATGCGGCTCATAAAAGGGAAAGAATCATTTTAAAAGGAGATGTTCCAAGTCCGGCCAACCCGCCGTTGGGATGTGCTTTTCATACCAGATGCCCAAGCTGTATGGAAGTATGCAAAGTAGAAACACCAACGCTGACTGAAAAAGAACCTGGACAGTTTGTAGCCTGTCATCTATATCAATAAAGATAGAGGGAGGTTTCTATGAGATTATCTATTTCGAAAAAAGAAATTATAGCTAGGCAGGAAAGGTTTTGGGGAAGTCTTCAGCAGCAAAAACTAGACTGTGCAATCATTTTTAGCCCCATCGATATATTTTATTTAACGGGGTTCTATTTTCATCCAACAGAAAGACCGATTGCTTTTTTTGTTGATTCCAATCAGAAAACCCACTTATTTGTCCCCTTCTTAGAGAAAGAACACGCTGAAGAATTTACAGGTGCCATCAACTATGTCCATTCATATCCTGAATATCCGGGAATTAAGCATCCGATGGAATATTTCAAGGAAGAGTTAACAGCTGCTGGGTTTCAGGGGAAACGAGTAGGAGCTGATAGCCTTGGATATGCTTCGGCCTCAGGATATAGAGGATCGGCAATTGACCAATTACTAGAGGCTAAGGAGTATCAATCAATAAAGGATATTGTTCCGGTGTTAAGGATGATTAAATCAGAAGAAGAAATAGAATTGATTAAAGAATCCTGCCGGTGGGGAAATCTCGCACATCGTCTATTACAAAAATACTCCAAACCGGGATTAAGTGAGCTGGAGATTACAAGCAGGGCCAGCACAGAATCCACCTTGGCCATGATTGAAACCTTAGGTTCAGAGTACAAACCCCATGGTGAAACAGCCTTTGCCCTGTTTAGAGGGCAAGTCGGGGAGATGTCAGCGTATCCTCATGCCGTTGCGCAGAATGTGACTTTAAAGAAAGGTGATACATTAGTCACTGCAGCTGCAGCGAGCATATGGGGCTATAAAAGCGAGTTAGAAAGAACGATGTTTGTTGAAGAGGTAGGCAGTGAACAAGAAACGTACTTCCAGCATATGTACAATGCACAGGAAGTGGCCTTTCAGCATATTAAACCTGGGAGAACTTTATCATCTGTAGAAGAGGAAGTTCAAAGGTATTTTAAAGAGAACAACATTACTGAGTTAACAAGACATCACACAGGACATGCCATCGGTTTGCTCTTTCATGAATCCCCATTCTTTGATTTAGGCGACCACTCCATCATGGAACCAGGTATGGTCTTTACAGTAGAGCCGGGCATCTATGTAAAAGGAATAGGAGGATTCCGTCATTCAGATACTGTACTAGTAACCGAGGATGGAAAGGAGATGTTAACATACTATCCAAGGGATTTAAAATCCTTGATTTGCACGTAAGGGTATGGATTTATTCGATGTCCCTTTATATTGTGAGTTATGAAAGAAGCCATAATAGTGCTTTCAGATAGTAGAACCGAGCTGACAGATAGGTCGGTTTATCGGGATGGAAATAGAGGAGCTTGGACCCGTAAATGGTAAAGTGTGAAACTAAACTACTAAATAAAGAACCTTGCTGATCTGCAGCATAAAATCGGTGTCTGACCCCACTTACGGTGAAGGGGTAACTGAAAATTCTATAAATAAAATGAAAACTTGCTGTTTTTGCAGCAAGTTTTTTCGCTTTATGCGTGCCCAGCAAGCCTTTAATTGCTAACTGGTAAGTCCAGTCTGAATAAGTGGGACTAGGGGACAGGTACAGTGTCCCAAGCCGTGTTTGATGCGTAAACGTACTTGCAGAGTTAAGTTTAGTACTTTCTAGTCTGTGTGCATGACCCACAGATACAAGGAAATTAGAAAATTGGCCCCATGCACATTTAGATTAAGAACACGAATAGAAGTGATGATTCAATACTCAATAAAAAAGCCAGCGAATATACCGCTGACTCTATTAATTAAAACTATTTTTTAAATCAAACGTTTTGAAAGATGAGTGCCTAACCCCGCATACAGTGAAGCATTAAAGCTAGCTTGGCGTTGCTGAGCTAGTTTTTATGTAGGATATTGACCAATGATGAGAGGTGATTTAACACCAGTAAAGGAACGTATGTTCTGAAAAGTCGCTCGGATTTGGTATCCTGGTGCGATGTATCATATTGTTGCCAGAGGAAATCGCAAAGCGGCGATTTTTCATGATCATGTGGATTTTCAAACGTATTTGGGCATTTTAGAAGATGTCCGAAGTATGATGCCTTTTGTTTTACATTCCTATTGCCTTATGACCAACCACTTACACCTTCAGCTAGAAACTCTTCATCACCACATTCAATATATCATGAAAGAGATGCACTCCCGCTATGCTGTTTATTTAAATCAGCGGCTGAAAACAGATGGGCATGTTTTTCAGGGGCGCTACGGTGCAAAGCTAATTGAAACAGATGCCTATTTTTTACAAGTAAGCCGCTATATCCATCGTAATCCGTTAGAGGCCAAAATGGTCGGGAATCTGGAGGATTACCGGAGGAGCAGTTATTCCTCTTATATTAATCTTCTTCAGTTAAATCCTCATGTTGACCACATTAAAACCTTATCATATTTCCGTGAACCCGTTGAAGAACAATATAAACTGTTTGTTGAAAAAAGCTTACATCCAGGGAGGGATCATATGTGTGCAAGAGTAGCTAGTGTTGGATTAAGGGGAATGGAAGGTTATCTCGTTCATGTGGAAGTCAAAGTAAATGACCGGGGTCGATTCTATCGTAATTGTTAGACTGCCGGATGCATCGGTGAAGGAGCAAAAGAGCGGATTGCAGCTGCGCTCACTAGGTTTTCCCTCTCCAGTCATAAAATCATCATTCATTTGTCACCAGCTGAATTGAAGGAAAATGGACCGATGTTTGATCTAGCCATGGCAATTAGCGTAATAATTAGTTTGAAAGAGCTGAAAAAGCGGTATGGAAGAGAAATAGGCAACAGCAGAGTATCCTATGACACTTTATTGAAAACAAGTTCCTTAACAGCTGAACAGCAACGGACACTGCAAAAGTTCTCCTATAAAAAGAACTGGAGCAATCGCACCCAGATTAAAATGATTCGTTTGGTACAAACCATATAGGATATGCAGGGGCGTGTAGAAATTACTGATCAAAGTATATGGGAGGCAGTGAAGTTGAATAGTTTGGTGGAGAGGAAGGATGTAACTGGAATAAAGGTGAATGGTAGTTAACTAATATGTTGGAAATTACCATTTAAATCCGTGGCTGTAAGCATTTTTATAGCATGCTTCTTGATTAAATAATAAAAACAGAGCAGAAATGATTCTGCTCTGTTTTATTTTATCCTTTTCTTCACGTATCACTCCTAACCATCTTCATCAACCCGGGTATATGATGCGGACTTTGAGATGGTTCTGCAAATTCTTCCTCAACAATATGCCACCAGTCAAACATTTCTAAGTAAACCAAGTCAAAGAGCATGACGCCATGGGTTAGTTCGATATCTTTGCGAAGTGCTTTTCGGAATTGCTCGGGGTTCCCTAAGTATTGGTTTAAGTATAAGCTTCCATAGACAAAGGTGGCTTCGTTCACGACATCCATCGCTACTTCTGCTGATCCCTCTACACTATGGTCTGCCGGGTTGCCTTTTGCGATGGCTTCCTCTTTTGTTACTTCAGGGAAATAGGTTCCGGTCATCAGGAAATCAAGGGTCTCGGCATAGCCTGTTTTGTGATAGTCCGGGCTGGTCCAGCTATAATCGGGATGATAGGTTTTGCTTGCCCAGTTTACACCCTCACTATAGTAATCAGAGTACCAGGCACCAACATAGGTGCTAAAATAGACTTCATCTTTTAGATCATGTACAGTCTTTTCTGCCTTTTTGAAGAAGGATTGGATGTTTCCTGCACGCCATTCGATCCATTTTTGGTAGAGTGGGCCTTCGGAAATTTCCTGGCTGTTCCCGTTAAATTCAATGGAGAAGATATCCTGAGGCCAATTTTGTACCTCTTGGCCGATATACTCTTCAAATTTTGAACGGCTCAAATCACTGAAATCAGCGTAGATATTGTTATATCTTGCACGGTCTAATACGATTCCATCTACATCATAGTTTGTGACAAGCTCCTTGATGATTCCCAATTCATAGTTTTGCACATCTTCACGAATTGGATTGACAAAAGTAGAATGGCCTGGTGCCTGGCTTGAAGGAATAAGCTTTGTTTCTGTTGATGAAGTGTCCATGAGATCGCCAACTGAAACATTCTCAAGGAGCCAGGTTCTTGCTTCGCCATGCCCCGATAAAACATAGCCATCTTCGGGTACTTCAAGGGCTGGTGCTCCAGTCGTACTTCGATCAGAAACCTTCGTTACAACGTTATTTACCACTTGTACCTCAGCTCCCCAGCGGTTTGCCGGTGAAACATCGTATTGATCTGGAGTATACAGAACGAGAGAGTTGGTCGCCCTCGTTGTATTTAGACCCGTAATTTTGAAAGAGCTTCCGTTTGCAGCTTTTGCAAGTCTTACATTTTGATAGATGATGGACTGCCATTCGGGATGTTCATAAGCAGGTCCTTCCTGATAGGTAGTGGTTCCTTCCGAAAATACATTCATGGCAGCATGTACTTTAATGTCGTACTTATGTGCTTCTTCTATTACGGTTGCAAGCAAATCATAGCCCGCTGGATAGTCTTTAAACTTAGGATAATACTTGGAAGTGCTTGCATGGGGAGCAAGGCTGCTTTTGTAAGCAACAAATCCTGTTGAGTTTTTAATGTCCAATACAATGGTGTCAATGTTTGCGCGTGCAGTTTTCGCCACGATCTCCTGAACCTTTTCCTTCGTATTCAAGTAAGGGACATTCGCGGATAAATCGTACCATAGAATTCTTGCTTTCTTATCCGGATCTTTAATAATATCCTGCAGCACACGCTGCCTGGAATTATCATTGCCATTTGCCGCTGCAGGAATCACCGAGAATGCCAACATGAAAACAGATAGAAAAATGCTGATAAACTTTTTCATAACCCGCTCCTTTTTCCTGATATTTTTGTGAAACCATCCTGTAAATAGACAATTGTCACAATTCTCTTAAAATTATAACACCTTAACAAGGATGGTAAATAAATTCTTCAAAATTTTAGAAAAAACAGGAGAAATTATCCAAAATCAATAGATATGCCTAAGCAGAAGGAACTAAGTGCTGATTTCTCGTAAGTTGAAGTTTTTCTCCACCTTTACATAAAAAAATGAAGAATATATTCACAGGAAATACATATTGTGGTAGTATGAAACCAAGATATAGAATTTTCTGAAAATAGAAGGCGAGGGGGCTTCCATTCATTCAATCATTGAGGAACGTGTTTTGAACAGTTTGGTTTTAGGAAAATCTCAAAAGTATTACTTTCTTCATAGCAATGATAGAAACAGAGATTCTATTCATCTGCTATTTGTCCAGGATGGGGAAGATTATCTTGAATTGGGTGATCTTCAAGCTTGTTATGAAAGGCTGCTGGAAGAACAGCCAGCAGCTGCGCAGAGTCTGGTCATGGTTTTAATTCCGCCCGGATCTTCGCTTGAAAGATATGAAAGCTATCATCCTAAAGGGTCCCATCATCGAAAATTTCTTGAATTCTTTCTTAAAGAACTGGTTCCGGAAGTAGAGAAACATTTTACAGATCAAGATATTCAAATACGTAACAGAGGATTATTGGGTGACTCTCTTGGAGGAGCAGTAAGTTTATCGATTGTCTGCCGGCAGCCGAATCGTTGGACACACCTGCTATTGCAATCAGCCGCACTATCGGAGATCCATCACCAGGAAGCTGCCAAACTGGGAGATTTGAAAAACCTGAGCGTGTATCAGCTAGTGGGAAAGAAGGAGGATGAGTTTGTTTCTCCTATTTCCAATCAGAAGCTTTTCATTTTATCGCATAATCGCCGGATGAAGGAACTCCTCGAAACACAGCAGGCGGATGTTACATACATAGAAGAGGATGAAGAGCATGTATGGGTTTTCTGGCAACGGGATTTGCCCAGAGCCATTTCATATTTTTTAAGCCATTAAAGGGGGAAAAGCAGGAATGTTCAAGAAAAAGCATTTACTTATGATTTTGGCTTTAGTCTTCACAATGATTTTTTCTTCTGCCTGTAATAAGGAAACAGCCGGTGAAGATAAGGGCCAAAAAGATAGTGCCAAATCGGGCGAGCCAATCGAAATTGAGTTCTGGACGATGCAGCTGTCTCCAACCTTCGATGATTATATCAAAGGTGTAATCGCTGATTTTGAAGCTGAGAATGAGGATATAAAAGTAAAATGGGTGGACGTGCCTTGGGGTGACATGGAAAAGAAAATCCTTGCTTCCGTTGCTTCCAAGACGGCTCCGGATGTGGCAAACCTGAATCCGCAATTCGCTGCGAAGCTTGCAGAGCTTGATGCTCTAGTAAACATGGATGAAGCAGTACCGGAGGATGTTCAAAAGGAATATTTCGAGGGTGTTTGGAAATCGAATACGTTTGATGGAAAGACGTTCGGTATTCCTTGGTATTTATCTTCCCAGGTGACAATGTACAATACAAAGATTTTCGAGGAAGCTGGCCTTGATCCCGAAAAAGCTCCGGCAACATTTGAGGAATTGGCCGAAGTAGCAAAGCAAGTGAAAGAAGAAACAGGGAAATACGCTTTCTTCCCGCCGCTTGATGGAAGCCATTTATTAGAAGCACTTGTTATGATGGGTGTGGACCTTACAAATGAAGATATGACAAAGGCTGCTTTTAACACGAAAGATGGCGTCGCTGCATTCGAATATTTCGTAGACTTATATAAAAATGATTATATTCCGCGTGAAGTACTGACAGAAGGGCACGGCAAAGCGATTGATATGTATAATGCCGGACAGCTGGCTATTTTAGCATCAGGTCCGCAGTTTTTGAACCAGGTAAAAGAAAATGCGCCTGACATTCTTGAAGCTACAAAATCAGCTCCGCAAATTACAGGAAAAACAGGCAAGAAAAATACGGCTGCCATGAACCTGGTTGTTCCAAAGCAAAGCGAGCATCAGGAAGCGGCTATTAAGTTCTCTATTTATATGACTAATGCTGAAAACCAGGTTGAATTCGATAAGATTGTGCCAATCCTGCCATCTATTGAATCTGCGCTTGATGATCCTTTCTTCAGTGAGCTTCCAGAAAACCCAACTCCTATTGATGAAGCTAGGATTGTATCTGCAGGACAGCTGAAGGAAAGTGAAGTTCTCGTACCGCCAATGAAAAATTACGAAGAGTTAAAGACAGCCATGAACGAGGCACTTCAAGGTGCTATGCTTGGAGACCATACACCGGAGGAAGCAGTCAAGCAAGCGGAGGAGAAATGGAATGAGCTTTTGGCTCAATAGCCGTTCAATTTGGGGAGGGAGAATTCTCCCTCTCTTTTTTCTATAAAAGTCTTTGCGCAGAGAGTAGTGTTTACTGCTAAGGCAGCCATTCAGGAGACATACTTTCTCCGCAAAGAGCTTTTAAAAAAGAACTACATAGGACATAGAAATGGTGGTGCTGGAGTTGGGTGATAACCAATTTTTTCAGAAAATCAAAGGGAAGCTGATTGTTTCTTGCCAGGCATTAGAAAATGAGCCGCTCCATGGCTCAGAGGTTATGGCGAAAATGGCTGCAGCTGCAGAAATCGGAGGAGCAGCGGGGATCCGGGCGAATGGAGCAGGAGATATAGCTGCCATTAAAAATAAGGTCTCTTTGCCGGTCATTGGCCTTGTGAAAAGGGATTATCCTGATAGTGAAGTGTATATTACCCCAACTCTAAAGGAGATAGACGAACTGATTGAAGCGGGGGCTGACATGATCGCCATGGACGCAACAATTCGTAAAAGGCCGAACAGCGAGAGTTTAGAAAACCTTGTTCATTATGCAAAGAAGAACAATAAACTTACCATGGCTGACATCTCCACCTATGAAGAAGGGATACAAGCAGCCAAGCTGGGATTTGATTGTGTATCCACCACGATGAGCGGCTATACAAGCCACTCCGTCAATCAGACAGGTCCTGATTTTCTGCTGATTGAAAAATTGGCCAAAATCCTTGAAATTCCAGTAATCGGTGAAGGCCGAATCTCAACTCCTGCGGAAGCGCAAACCGCCATTCAATCTGGCGCTTATGCCGTGGTGGTCGGTTCCGCCATTACAAGGCCGCAAATCATTACACAAAAATATGCTGATGCTATTTCAAAGGAAGTGAATCATGATGCCCGTACAAAGTACTCCATCTAAAAGTAAAATGAATGTGTTAATCAATAGTTATTACCCATCCCTGACAAAGTCTGAGCAAAAGGTGGCATCTGTCGTTCTTGAGCAAATGGATAAGGTCATCTATTACTCTGTGACGGATTTGGCTGATATAGCGGAGGTCGGAGAAACGACTGTTCTGCGATTTTGCCGAAAAATCGGTCTTAAGGGATATCAGGAATTTAAATTGGCCATTGCCAAGGATTTATCTGTTTCCGGGCAGAATGATACAAGTGAATCTCAGCCCTTAAGCCTGGTGGATTCCATTGCGCAATATACCAAAAATGCTGTTGATGAAACGGTCAATATGATCGATGAAACGGTGCTTCAAAAGGCAATAGAACTTTTGTCTGCCGCAAGTTCTGTACACTTTTTTGGTGTTGGAACCTCCGGGCTGTCTGCACTGGACGCGAAGAATCGGTTCCTGCGGATCGGGCGCCGCTTTGATGCAATCATTGATCCGCACATCCAGTCGATGACAGCCGCAACACTTGGGCCAAATGATGTTGTGGTGGGATTAAGTATATCAGGAAGCACGAAGGATACCATCGATTCTTTACATATCGCAAAAGAAAATGGAGCAAAGGTGATTGCGATCACCTACTATGCCCGCTCACCTATTACAAAGGTTGCCGATAATGTTTTATTATGCGGAGGGAAGGAATCTCCGCTCGAAGGCGGGTCCCTCGCTGCCAAAATATCGCAGCTGTTTGTTATTGATCTGTTAAGTACAGGACTTGCTTTACAGGATAAAAATTATACGGTCGAAATGAAGGAAAAGACAGCACAGGCCGTAGTCGGGAAGATCTATTAATTAGGCTCTGTTTAAGCTTATTGTTGATTTTAGCGCCTTGTTGATTGGAGCGGAAGGCGCGAGATCCTCGAAAAATGCTCTCGTATTTCCTTCGTGCGGTGTTTATTCAAGGATGCTTATAGGAAGACCCCGCAGGCGCTAACGCCGAGGAGCGTCGGACCGCCCGCGGTTCGCTGAGTGCCTGGAGCGGAAATCAACAGGCAAAAGTAACAGAACCATTAATTAAAAAGGAAACCGGAATAACCGAGGTGAGATCATGAAAGCCATTGGAGTAGATATCGGCGGAACCGGTGTAAAAGCAAGCATCATCGACGAAAAAGGCCGCATTCTTTATGCCGAAAGCACAGCGACCATCCTGACAAACGGACGTACCGGGGTCCTCGAGTCGGTCTTTTCTGTTATTGATTCCCTGCTGAAAAAGGAAAAGTCGATCATCGGAATTGGCGTTGGAACTGCTGGGAGGGTTAATGCGATAACAGGCGAGGTAGTTTATGCTACAGCTAATCTTCCCGGCTGGCAGGGGACAAAGCTGGCTGGAATTTTATCCAAAAAATATGGTTTTCCTTGTTTTATTGAAAACGATGCGAATGCTGCTTTGATCGGAGAAGTATGGCAGGGAAATAAAGCGGCATACCCTTCCATTACCATGCTGACTCTGGGTACTGGCGTCGGCGGTGCCAATATGATAGATGGGAAAATCGTCAGCGGGGGACATTTTCAAAGCGGCGAGTGGGGGCATGCTGTTCTTGTGCCGAATGGGCGTCCATGTAATTGCGGCATGAGAGGCTGTACGGAGCAATACTTATCAGGGAAAGCACTTGTTCGGCTTGCCAATGAACAAACAAATAGACAGTTTAATCATGGTAATGAAGTCTTTGAAGGTTTGGCCGGTGATTGTGAGCAATTGAAAGCTGTCGTCCATACGTATATCGATTTGCTGGCTCTGGCGATTTATAACATTTCAGTGACTCTCGATCCTCATGCTGTCATTATTGGCGGGGGAGTGATTGATTCCAGAAAGCATTGGTGGACTCTTCTAATAGAAAGATTAAGAGATTATCATGTACAGGCTGAGGTTTTTCCTGCAGTGCTCGGGAATGCTGCCGGCATGATGGGAGCAGCCAAGCTTGTTTTTGACGGTTTAAAGAAAAGAGGGGAAGCATAATGAAAAGAAGTCCTATCACACCATATTTGTTTTTGCTTCCGGGCAGTATCATTTTGGGGGCATTTATTTTCTATCCGATGCTGAATGCGATCTGGTTAAGCTTCACCGATTACAATATGGTAACGGAATCGAGCTTTATAGGGTTTGAGAATTATAAAGAGCTATTTGCGGATAAGCTCTTTTGGAAGGTGTTAGGCCAGACATTCCTTTATTTAATTGTTGTTGTTCCCATACTGGTCATATTGCCGATCTTTTTGGCGATATTGGTTAATCAGCAAGTAAAGGGGATTTCTTTTTTCCGTTCGGCTTACTATGTGCCTGTTGTCACTTCCATGGTTGTGGTCGGCATCATGTGGAAATGGGTTTACGCCGATACCGGAATCTTAAATTATTTTCTGCAAAGCATCGGGATTATTGACGAGCCGGTGCACTGGCTCACATCTACTTCCACTTCCATTTTTGCCGTCATGGCTGTAACCATCTGGAAAGGCCTTGGCTATTATATGGTTATTTACCTGGCAGGTTTGCAGTCGATTCCCTCAGACTTATATGAAGCTGCCGACATTGATGGGGCAAGTAAATGGAAGCAAATTATTCATATTACCATTCCGCTCTTAATGCCTTCTATTTTAATCGTTTCGATTATGTCATCCATCTCAGCGATGAAAGTATTTGAAGAGATTTACGTGATGACAGGCGGAGGTCCTCTTAACAGCTCAAAGACTCTGGTTTTTTATATTTACCAAGAGGCTTTTGAAAAATTGAAAATGGGCTATGCGAGTGCTGCGGGAGTGGTCTTATTCCTGATAACACTAGTGCTCTCCATCATTAATATTAAGATGATGGGCAAAAAAGAAGAAGCCATAAAGGGGTGACAATATGAATTCTCCAATAATCGAAAAAACGGCTCAGCAGCCAATTGAAATAAAAACGAAAAGAATATCTGTAAAAAAAGCAGTCAAACTGACATTCACTTATGCTCTGCTGCTGTTTGTTACTCTTATTACAGTTGGTCCTTTTTTATGGCTTGTCTCTACCTCTTTAAAGTCTGGAGGAGAGAATATCTTTCAATATCCTCCACAGCTGATCCCGGAAAAAGTGACCTTCAGCAATTATTCAAGTGTCATGGAGGCTTTCCCTTTTTGGCGCTATTTATTGAACAGTACCATCGTGTCTGTCCTGACAGTCGTGCTTAATCTGATCTTTTGTTCACTGGCTGCCTATCCTCTTGCCCGAATGAAATTTAAAGGAAAAAATATTGTCTTCCTTTTGATTATCAGTACGATGATGATCCCTTTTCAATTGCTGATGATTCCAATCTATCTATTATCCTTGAATCTTGGATTGCAGAATACCTATGCCGGATTGGTGCTTCCTCATGCCACGACTGCGTTTGGGATTTTCCTGATGCGCCAGGCATTTTTAACGATTCCTTATGAGCTTGATGAATCAGGGAGAATGGATGGGGCCAATGCCTTTCAGATTTGGTGGAGAATATTGATTCCTCTCGTCAAGCCATCCCTTGTCACGCTCGCCATTTTTACCTTTGTCTCGGCATGGGGCGACTTTTTATGGCCGCTCATCATTACCAATGACTCAAGTATGTACACATTGCCGCTTGGCGTTAACGCACTTGCAGGCAACTTCTCCTCCAACTGGAGGCTAATTGCTGCCGGTTCAGTTATTTCAGTTCTGCCTATTATCATCTTCTTTGCCCTTATGCAGCGCCATTTCATCGAAGGAGCGATGAAGGGGGCCGTCAAGGGATGAAGGAACAGGGCCTTACCTGCTATATCGTCTTTCAAACTCACTGGGACCGCGAGTGGTATTTTCCCTTTGAAGTATTTCGCCACCGTTTGATCCAGGTGATCGAGAGGGTGGTTGATGGGTTAGAAAAAGGAGAATTAAAGCAGTTTGTCATGGACGGGCAAATGGCTGCGCTTGAAGATTATCTTGAGGTTTGTGAGGAGGATGCGGGGGAGCGGTTGAAAAAACGGATCTCCGAAGGGAGAGTCATTATCGGCCCATGGTATATCCTTGCGGATGAGTTTTTGGTTTCCGGGGAATCGCTTATTCGGAATTTGGAGATGGGGCTGAAGCTTGCTGGGAAATACGGCAATCCGCAAATGGTGGGCTATCTGCCCGATACGTTTGGCCATGTCAGCCAGATGCCGCAGATTTTGCAGGGGTTTGATATTGATAACGCGATTCTCTGGAGAGGGATAAAGCCGGAGAAATCGGAATTTTTTTGGGAGGCGCCGGACGGTACGCGTGTTTTCACTATATTTCTGCCTGAAGGATATTACCAGCCGATTCTGAATGAAGAGGACTATAAGGAGAAAATTCAGGCCTTTTTAGATAAAGTAGTGCCTTATGCTTCAACCTCAAAGGTATTGCTGACAAACGGCGGCGATCATCTCATGCCTAAGGCTGGAAGCATGTCGGAAAAGATTGATGAGCTGAATAGCCAGCTGGACCCTGTCTTTATAGAGAGAAATTATGAGGAGTATTTACAGGCGGTTCGGGGCGAAGTTAATGAAGAACTTAACACACATATGGGTGAAATGAGGGAGAATGACCATTGCTATATTCTCCCTAATGTTCTTTCAGCAAGAACTTATTTAAAGCAGCAAAATCAATGGATGGAGGATGAGCTGACTGGCTATGCGGAACCGCTGTTAGCTCTGGCTGGTAAACACCCAAAACGATATCTTGATGAAACCTGGAAGCTCTTATTAAAAAATCAGCCTCATGACAGCATTTGCGGCTGCAGTGTGGATGAAGTCCACCGTGAAATGGAAAATAGAACGATGAAATTGGGTCAGCGAATGGAACTGCTGCAGAACGAAGCACTAATGGCTTTAGGGGCTTTTGATTCATCAGTTAGCGGGAGCGGATTGCGAAAGCCATTTGAAGATGATGGCAGGTTTCTCGTGTTCAATCCTCATCCGTATCCTTATACAGGCTGGGTGAAAGGGATTGTATGGCTTCAAGAGGGAAGCAGGGAACATTTTGCATTAAGAAGTTCCGCTGGGGAAATCTATGAGCCTATCATTCTATCAAAGGAAAAACGAAGATTCTTTGAATCACCTTTGGATGCTTTTCCGGAATTTAGAGAAGGAATTTTTTATGAAGTGGCATTTTATGCAGAAAATCTGCCTGGACTTTCAATCAGTGAATTTACGGTTGTAGAAGGTGTGAACCTTGTATTGCAGGAGGAAGAAACGGCTAGCATAGAAAACAAGCATCTTACTCTTACTTTGGAGCAGGATGGAACTTTGACCATGATAGACAAAAAGGCAAATGTGGCCTATAAAGGACTTCAGCAATTCTACAGCAGTCTGGATGCCGGGGATGAGTATAATTACTCCAGGCCTTTAAAGGATATCGTTTCAAATGCTGTGCTGTCTGAAAACCCATCGGTGAAAAAGGCAGAAGGTGTTCAAATATTAAACTATAAGCTGGAGTTAGAGATTCCTGCCGGGTTAAATGCAGAACGCAATGGTCCGGCTGATCAGGTTTTGAAGACAACTCTTTCTGTGGAAGTGAAACTGTTCAAGAATATGACCAGGGCTGAGGTAACGGTTAAGGTTGAGAACAGGGCAAAAGATCAGCGGTTACGGGTGAAATTCCCGCTTTCAGCAACGATCCCATATACATACAGCGATACATCCTTTGACATTGTCAGGCGGGAAGCGAAGAAAATGGAAGTTTTCGATGCTCCGAAGCAGAGGGAAGTGCCAGTAGTGGTAGAACCAGCGTATTCATTCATTCGGGCTGACGATAAAAGAAAGGGCATTGTTTTCTTTCAGAGGGGGCTGCAGGAATACCAGATTACTTCTGACGGTGTAGGGGATGTATTGGAACTAACCTTGCTGCGCAGTGTAGGCTGGTTATCCCGTGATGATTTAAGGTCTCGAGGGGGCGGTGCTGGCCCTATGCTGGAGACTCCCGATGCGCAATGCCTTGGAAGCTATGAATTTACATATGCTTTTGGTCCTTTTATGCCTGAACTTTCGAATATGGAGATTGCAAGGGAAGCACGTGAATTCAGAGTTCCTGCAAAGATATTTTCGGGGAAGCTGAGAGAGGATACAGGAGCTTTAATTGAAATTGATAATGATACGCTTCAATGGAGTTCAATACGTCCAAGTGATGACGGTTTGCTTATAAGGCTGTGGAACCCTTCTGAAATTTCCCAGCAGATGAGCTTTTCAAGTATAAGAGGAATTGACCAGGTTACTAGAGTTACTCTCGGAGGCAAGCAGCTAAGCGAGATTAAAGGATTAAAAGATTCGATATTACCGAAAAGGATTTCCACTTATAGGATTCAATTTACTGAAGGCGGGGGAAAGGGATGAACCGAAAAATTGCTTTAATTCCTGTAGATGCAAGGCCTGTTACACGGGAGCTTCCCTGCCAGATTGCAGCGATAGGCGGATGGCAGGTACTAGTGCCTGAAAAAAGTTACTTGGGATTCTTAAAACAGTCCGGAAACATGGAGGGGCTTGTTCATTGGCTGAAGTCCATTGCTCCACAAGTGGACGGCTTTGTTATTTCTGCGGACATGCTTGGCTATGGAGGTCTAGTACCTTCCCGAATTAATCAGGACCGGGAGGAAGTTATTTTATCCAGGGTGGCGATTTTAAGGGATTTAAAAAGGCAATATCCCGAAAAGAAAATAATGGCCTTTAGTGCAACCATGAGGATCTCCAACAATTATGTGAATGAAGAAGAAAAAGAATACTGGCAGGATTATGGGGAAGAAATCTGGTCTTACTCCTATCATTCTCATAAGTTTGAGAAGACAAGAGATGCTGCTTCCGCCATTGTCATGGCTGAAATGGAAGCTAAAATTCCGGCAGACATTTTAGAAGACTATCTGGAAACACGGGAGAAAAACTTCAATGTGAATAAAGCGCTTCTTGGTTATATGGAGGAAGGGGTCATTGATGTCCTTGTATACCCGCAGGATGATACCTCCGAGTATGGGTTCAATATCCGTGAGCAGGAGCTTCTAGCGGCTGAAATCCTTAAGAGGTCCCTTTTTTCAAAGGTATGTATCTATCCGGGGGCTGATGAAGTAGCGAATACATTGGTTTCAAGATTGATTTATGCTTTGGAAGAAATACAGCCACCCAGGTTTTTCCCCTTCTATAGCGGAGAAAAAGGAGCCCTTTCTTCAGCCATGTATGAAGATCGCCCCATCGTGGAGTCGGTCAAAGGGCAAATTTACGCCTTTGGCAGCCATACGGTGGACAGTGCGGAAATCGCAGATGTTATCTTTGCGGTTAATGTTCCCGGTAAAAAGCAAGGCGATCTTGCGCTGCAAACAAACCTAGAAGGTGTCCATACGGCTGACCGCAATATTGGAGAATGGATCGAGCGGATAAAGTATTACATCCGTAAAGGCAAAAAAGTCGCCATTGCAGATGTGGCCTATGCCAATGGGGCAGACACTGCCATGATGCCGTGGCTGCTGGACTCTATCGACATTAGTGATCTTTCTGGCTTTGCAGCATGGAACACCGCCGGCAATACGATTGGAACCGTAATAGCGCAGGCTGCCATGATTCATCTGCAAAAAATGAAAGGAACCCTTCCAGAAGAGAAAGTAAGGGAACGGCTCCTTAACCAAACCGTCCTGCGGCTTCTCGACGACTATGTATACCAAACCATCGTGCGTCAGAAAGTGAGGCATTCTGTAGATGAAAGTGAAATTGAAGCTGAGGAACTGCTCAAAACGGTAACAGAAGTGTTTTTGAAAGAAGCCTTGCCCTTCTTAGAAAATTTTAACCTAAACTATGAAATAAAAATCTATCTCCCATGGCACCGAACCTTTGAAGTTGGGTTGGAGATAAAAAAAGGTACCAGGTACCACCCGAATTTTGTCGAAAGGAGCTGATTAAGTGCAAAGGGATTTAAGTGCAGACATTGTGATTATTGGCGGTGGTCTGGGCGGTTGTGCTGCTGCATTGTCAGCAGCGAAGATGGGTTTGAAGGTGATTATGACAGAGGAGACTGATTGGATTGGCGGGCAGTTGACCTGTCAGGCTGTTCCCCCAGACGAACACAAGTGGATCGAACAGTTTGGATGCACCAGGACATACCGAGAGCTGCGAATTCGGATTAGAGAGTACTATCGCAGGAATTACCCGCTAACAGAAAGGGCAAGGAAAATAGAATATTTAAACCCGGGTAACGGCTGGGTAAGCCATCTTGCCCATGAACCCAAGGTGGCGCTTGCTGTCCTGAAGGAAATGCTTGCTCCCTATATTAGCAGCAATAAAATAAGCCTCTTAACGGGGTATCGACCAGTAGAGGCGGAGGCTTCAGGAGACAGCGTTGAAACCATAACCGTCGAACATACACAAACAAAGCGGAAGCTTATCTTAAAAGGAACCACTTTTTTGGATGCGACAGAATGCGGGGACGTGCTTCCTCTAGCGGGAGTGGAATATGTTACTGGAGCAGAAGCAAAAAGGGAAACAGGTGAGCTGCACGCACCTGACGAAGCTTCACCTCAGGATATGCAGCCGATCACTCATGTTTTGGCTGCCGACTATTTGGCAGGGGAAGACCACACCATTGAAAAACCGGCCCAATATGAATTTTGGAAGGAGTATCAAGCCCCATTCTTAAAGCATAAGCAATTAAGCTGGCTTGCTCCTGATGCTAATACAGGCGGTTCGAAGGAATTTTCCATGTTTCACACAGAGAACCATTGGGGTTTATGGGATTACCGTCGTATTATTGACCCTTCTTTATATAAAAGAGGTTTTTATGAAGGAGATATTACCCTCATCAATTGGCCGCAAAATGATTATTGGCTCGGTTCTATTATTGATGTAGGCGAAGCGGAGAGCCAAAAGCATCTGGAAGGCGCAAAGCAATTGAGTTTGTCCCTCCTATATTGGCTGCAGACCGAGGCGCCTCGGCCTGATGGAGGCAAAGGGTATCCGGGAATAAGGATAAGACCTGATGTGCTGGATACAGAGGATGGATTAGCCAAGTACCCTTACATACGAGAATCACGGCGGATTAAAGCACAATTTACAGTTGTAGAGGAACATATCAACGCAGAAATCAGAGGGGATAAGGGAATTGAAAGATTTGAGGATTCAGTGGGAATAGGCTGTTATCGAATCGACCTTCACCCAACCACCGAAACGAATACTTTTTTTTATACTGAAAGCTATCCCTTTGAGATTCCGCTCGGCAGTTTGCTGCCTGTACGAGTTAATAACTTGCTCCCGGCCTGCAAAAACATCGGCACCACCCATATCACAAATGGCTGCTATCGAGTCCACCCGGTGGAATGGAATATCGGCGAATCTGCAGGCTTCCTGGCTGCCTTCTCAATCCAAAAAGGCATCAATCCAGCCAAAGTGCGAGAAGAAAAGGCACTACTAAAAGAGTTTCAAAGTTTGTTAGAGGAAAATGGTGTACAGCTTCACTGGCCTGATGGAGTTGGGCCGATATAAGTGGTACCAGGTACCACCCGAATTTTCTTGTTTCACAGCTAAGTTTCACGATAAATAACTGCCGATGCTTTTGCGTTGGTGGTTTTTTTAGGTTATATGAAGAAGTTAATTAGAGTGCTATAACATTTTTTTATGAATAAGGGGCATGGGCGAAGGGAGAAGAACTCATGTCTTTCTGATATGATGTACTTAAATATATAGAATCGTGGTTATTAATTATTGCAAATCATATGGTATGGGGGAAGAAGTATGGTTGGTATAAAATCAGTAATCTTTGATGGTGAAACAATCTATGTGTTTAAAAGTGCTATCTATATTTTTGAATATTCTTCTGGAAGTACTTGGAAGTATGTGTGATTGTGAGTGAAGTTACGCTTAGAAAATACGAAGATAGGGAAAGTTTGATAGCAGAAATAGAATTGGAAGATGGACGGCTAATAAGTTCATTTATGTTTCTAAAATCGCTGCCGGGCAAGCTGCCTAGGCTTAATTTAGTCTGGGAACTGGATGAGGGTGAAACATACGAAGATATCCTTAGGGTAAGTGAAAGTGATTTGGCATTTCCGGATATTGAAGAAGGCATCACGCTAGAGGATATAAGGAAAGTGGAAATGCCAAATGAAAAAGTTACACTTAAATTAACTTTGCCTATTGATCAAGTGGAGTGGCTGAAGGAGAAGAAGAACAAAGAACTGAGTCAAATTTTTAAAGAGTTGTTAAATGAGTATTTGCGTGGATGAACTTAAATAGTGTCTTACCCTAAATACGTTTGATAGGTATAGAACCTTTTTCTTATGTAAAAAAGAGGGTGTACTAGGACATCCTCTTCTGTCTATTCTACTTCAACTAGTACATCAGCCCACTTATCCGTTTTTACCGGACCACTTATAATTTCAGGGCTATATATATTTAAATAATAAAAGCCAGGTTCATTAAAGATATGTCTTAGAGCCAAATATAAAAAGACTAGCTTGCATCAGGCTAGTCTTTCAAGTTTTTATACCTATTATAGAGCTTCCTTTACCTTACTCAATAAAGCGGTCTCACGGGCTTTCTTAGCAGCCTCATACTCTTCTTTAAAGCTTTCAGCATGGGAAGGGCTAAATCCGTTTTTCTTTAAGTCTTCTTGCAATGCCTTATATATTTTATTAAAGGCAGCATTTGTATTGCTTTCTAGATCAGAGCTTGCAGTGGTGTATTTTTGGTAGAAATACATATACGATATAGAATCTCCCTTAAGCTGTTGGTCGGAGAATTCTTTATAGGCTTGTGCAATAAGAGAATCAATCTTTTTGTTTGCCTGTTTTTGCAGGTGTTCAAAAGATGGATAATACTTCTGTTTGATGCTGACAACTGTTGGTTCTGCCGGCTGGTTATAGTTTTTTACTACTTGGGCCTTTGAACCTTTTTTATCCTGGTCTGCTTTTTCAGCCTTTGATCCTTCATTAGTAACGTTAGCTGCTTTTGCATTTATTACAATTGAGGAAGTGTTTTTACTGCTGCTTTTTCCCCAAACCGTATTGCTGGTTTCCTTCCCTGAAGTTTCTTCAGTTAATACAACTTCATTATCTTCTGGCAAGTTAATATCATATTCGGTTTTGGTGATTTCCTCAACCTTCTTATCTGCGATATCATACGTTTTCACCTTTAAAAAATAGTAGGTAGTTCCACCAGCTCCAGCCATTAAAACAAGGACTAAAGAAATAAGGATTTTCCAGACCTTTTTCATTTCGTAAGATAAATCTCCTCTCAAGATGTAAGTTAGCATTAGAATTCTATCACAAAAATGAAAGTATTTGGAAATATTTTTAAGTGATATTAAAAAATAGGTAATACGGATTATAAAAGAACTACTTTTCATTATGGATATGTTATTATCTTCCTATATTTAATGTTTCCAACCAGTGGAAACATTAAACAGAATAGAACAGAAAAAGAAGGGAGAAAACGAATGTGATTGAAGAATCACACCAGAAAACGATGAGGATGCTGTCCCTTTTTGAACGTCTTAGCCAAGGTGATGTGATAAAAAAGCAGGAGGAAGCAGAGCATTTTCATGTAAGTGAAAAAGCGATTCAAAGAGATATTAAGGATTTACGAACTTATTTTTCAAATTATAAATATAATTCTTTATCTAAAAGCATTATCTTTATTCGAAAGGAAAAAGGATACATCCTTAGAAGGAGTAATAATATTGGACTTACAGCAGAAGATGTATGGGGAATAGCGAGGTTATTAATTGAAAACAGGGCTCTTCCAGAGATTCAGTTGAAGCAGGTGATGCTTCCGGCTGTACTTGCTGCTAAAAAGCTAGGATTGAAAAAACTATATATGCCTTTTGATGAAAGACTTCCCGTTTTGGAATTTAAGGATCTAGAGATTGTGTATATTACTTCGTTGGAAGAGGTTATTCTTACCTTAATGGGCAAGGGACCATCCCGTTGTTCCCTAAGCGAAAGTAATCGAGAACCTTTCGAATTATACTGATTTTCAGCAAATCGTTGGCCATTCATATGCGAAATTCACCTTAGAAGTAGCGGCCGCTGGAGAACACCATGTTTTTATGACCGGGCCTCCGGGCTGCGGGAAAAGCCTTTTGGCAGAAAGCTTTCCTTCCATCATGCCCCCATTATCGAAAGAAGCTCAGCTTGAAATGATAAGTTTACATCAGCTAAGCGGGGGTTCTTGGGAACATACAGATCTGCCGCCTTTTCGTAATCCTCATCATTCCGCCTCGGGTGTGTCGATCATTGGAGGAGGCCAATATCCAAGGCCAGGGGAGGTCTCTCTTGCTCATCGAGGAGTGCTATTCCTGGATGAAATAGCTGAATTTACAAAGAAAACCCTTGATATGCTTCGCGAGCCTTTAGAGAGTGGCAAAGTCAGCATTAGCCGGACACAAGCAACGGTAACTTATCCAGCCTCTTTTATTTTGATTGGGGCAATGAATCCTTGTCCGTGCGGCTATTCCGGTTCTAATACCCACTACTGCACCTGTACCCCAAAACAAATTATTGCCTATCAAAATAAGCTATCAGGTCCATTAAGAGACCGTTTCGATATTAATCTATCATTGGGCCCTGTCGATTTGAAATCCGTTAATATGAGAAAGGAAGAATTATCGTCTTCCATCAGACAGAGAGTTGATGAGGCAAGAAAAAGGCAAAACGAGCGATATGGAAGTGAAATTGGCAATAGCCGGGTCTCCTATGGCACCCTATTGAAAACAAGTCCCTTAACAGCTAAACAGCAGCGGACGCAGCAATTCTCTTATAAGAAAAATTGGAGCAACCGAACCCAAATAAAAATCATTCGTCTGGCTCGAACTATGTCTGATATACAGGGGAGTACTGGAATTTCGGATCAAAGTATTTGGGAGGCGGTGAAGTTGAATAGTTTGGTAGAGAGGAAGGGTGTAATTGGAGTGAAGGTGAAGGGAAACTGATTTAAACCATGCTAAATTCAGTCCATACTCTGAGCTATGTTAAAAAAGGACCTAGTGTAGTAAATAGATCAAAATCATAAAAAAGACCACCGTTTTCCATGTGAAATGGAAGTACCTTGTTAGTGTTAAAGTGAAGGCTAAAAATATTAAAGTGCAGGACTCTGCATTTTTCCTTTGCAAAGTTCTGCACTTTTATTTTGCAATACACAGATAGATCCTATTTAACTTGTTCCATTACATGTTCAATCACTTTGCCATAGGTTAAAGTAAAGTCCCCTATGACAAATACTCCACCGAGTACTTCTATAGGGCCTAATTCCGCAAGGGGGTCAAAGGTTGAGTGTTCCCAGTTTACGGTTGCGTTTCCATATTGTTTTGTATGAATGATAGAATCCTCGAATTCATTTAAGATCACTTGATCCATGTCTGTGCCATATTGGTCTGCTTTTGGCATGCGTTTTATTTGTAGCCTTGGGAATAGGTTTGGTGGATTTACCCTGGCCTTTTCGTCTAGCGTTAACGAGATATCGATAATCGTTTTTCCTTTACGGGTGATTTTTCCGTGTATCTGCCCATCCTTTTCTGTATAGGTAACTTCAGCTAGTTTTTTAGGGTAACCCCATATTTCTCGGCCTGCACATAGTGCATCATCCGTATCAACATATTCAAAGGCCATATATGCTCCAACCCTATCTTTGTATTTACATGGTATGACAATGCCGCCTTCGGAATAAGGATCTAGTCCTTCTATTTGATCATTTTTTAATACAAAGATTTCAAATGTATCGGATACAAACTCGAACTTGCTTGGTAAAAATTTTTCGATCGCATCACGATTTCCGCGACAATAAACACTTATTTTATGATAATTTTTATAATGATAAGGCAATGGCGGATATAGTGGTGCATATTCCGGTAATACGGTATACTCAGGTTTTATCATTGAAGTGCCTCCTTATAAACATTTAATGGATAATGAAAAAAGAATTACCCAAAAAGTATATACCCTTTGGGTAATAACTCTGTTTTATAGTTTTATATTCGGACTTTCTGCTGTCACGGACTGATCCGGGATTACTTTACTTACTATTAAAATAGCTAGTGTAGCACAAATCATTCCAGGAACTACCTCCATCATATAAGCACTTAGCCCTGCTACGTACCATATGGAAGCAGATAGAGTCCCGATGATCATACCTGCAATAGCCCCCCATTTACTTACCTTTTGCGGAGCAGCTACAAGAAACACTAATAGTGGTCCAAAGGCTGATGCCATTCCTGACCAAGCATAGACGACCAAGGCAAATACTGTATCTATATTTGCTAAAGCCAGCCCTGTTACAATCAATCCTAAGATAATCATCGTAATCCTCGTGTATTTAATCAACTGCTCTTGACTGTACTCTTTCTTACTAAAGGATTTCAACAGGTCACTTGAAATAGTCTGAACAGCAAGAAGCAATTGTGAAGAGAAGGTGGATTGTATAGCTGCAAAAATAGCGCCTACGACGATTCCTGCTATAATCGCAGGCATGATTTCAATGACAGTTGCAGGAAAAGCAAATTCTGGGTCAGCTAAATCAGGTAAAATGAGACGTGCACATAATCCTAAAATACTGGAACCTGTCATTACAATAACTGCCCATGCACTAGCGATCCAAGTTCCAGCTGCAAGAGAATGGTCATCCTTGGCAGAGAAAAATCTTTGTAGAATATGAGGTTGACCGACTTCTCCCAACCCATAGAAAAGCAGACCAGCAATAAAGCCAAATGCTGCTGAACCAGTAGCTCCCGCTGCGGCAGAACCTAGAATGGGGTCAACCGCTAACAATTGAGCCCATAATTCACCCCAGCCTCCAAGGGAGAAAGTTAAGTACAGCGGGAAGAAAAATAGTACGCCAAGCATGATAAATCCTTGAACTACATCTGTAAATACAACTGACTTATAACCTCCAGAGAAGCAATAAGCGATAACAAAGATAGCGCTGCCGATAAGACCGATATTGTAGTCGATCTCTAATAAAACATTGATCGTCTTACCAGCGGCAGTAAGCTGTGAGGCCATATAAGGTATGAAGAAAATAACAATTAAGAACCCTGCAATTATTTTTACTAAATGAGATTTATCATTTAATTTTTTTTCAAAAAAGTCAGCCACACCTAATGCTCCCAAATTTTTACCTTGCTTTCTTAGTCTTGGTCCTAAATATAACCAATTGAAAAGAACGCCAACTACAAAACTAGGTAACATCCACATCGTAACGGCGCCCATAGTATAGGAAAAGCCGACTGCACCAATGAAAATCCAGCCACTGGAATCGGTAGCGCCAGCACTAATCGCAGTCGCAACAGGTCCGAAGCCGCGTTTCCCAAGAAAATAGCTTTCCTCTGTATCACCATTTCCACGGCCTGCATAAATCCCGACAATAAATACTAAAGCCAAATAGATAAGGACTGTAATAGTAAGAATCAATCCTCATCACCTACTCTCTTAACTGCCTTCAGCAAAATAGCCGTTGCAAAAATGGTCAAAATCGGTACTCCGATATAAAGGAAATTTACAATAAGCGGTACTCCCATCATCTTTTGACCCCCTCGTTTACATTTAGATTAGTTTATCGAGAATCTTTGCCCAGCCGTTCTCCTCCGTTGCATAATAATCACCGATGACATAGGTGCCACCAAAAACCTCAATTGGAACAAATTCATCTAAAGGGTCATGTTCAAGACCCTGTAAATTCACTTCAATTGGCGCTTCCACTCTTGACTTCGTGATAAAATCCGGTGAAGTATCTCTGCTTAACACCATTTGCGTCAAGATTCCAGGACCATCAGGCCGAGGCATTGTGTATAGTAACAGGTGCGGATAGATAGGTGTCTCGGGTAAAGCTTCCTCGAGACTGTTATTCAAATCCATTTCCAACCGCATTAGTTCTACTCCATCTTTTGTAACAGCAGCTGTAACTTTTCCGTCCTTCTCTTCCAAAGAAGCATCGGCAAATTTTTTCGGATACCCCCATAGCTCTCTTCCGGCGATACAGGACCAGGTAGTATTTTCATATTCAAATAGATAGTACCCGCCAATAACGTCTTTATATTTAACTGGAACAATAACCCCTACATCATAAAAATTCCCGTTGCTTGCATTGCCAAAATCGGCGATTGTTAAAATAAAGTGATCGCTAATATACTCAAACGGGGTCTGCTCCAAGTATTTTTTGATCAACTCGGGTGTGGTGCGACAGTAGGCAGTAATGGTTTTTAAATCTGGACAATGATAAGGAACCGTAGGACTTTCAAATACAGGTGCTTGGACAGGCATATTGTTTCCATTTGGAACCTTGTAAGGTCTTTGTACGAGATCATCTCCTTTTTTGTGTTGTAGGACGCGCTCCTATATAACCATGATGCAAGATGTATGCCAAAGCGAATTGGCCTATGTACTGGGGAACAAATGTATAATCTTTTTGCAAAAAAGTACTGAAATTTCGGTAAACAACCGATTTTTCGGTATTTTTTTCGTGTGTAAGAAGAGGGGTTTTTATAAAAAGTGAATATCCAAAGGGTTTCACCTTAGAGAATTTTTGGCATAGTTCTTGCTTTTTACAGGGTAGTTACTTTTAAAAAGGCTATGTTAAAGCTTATTGTTGATTTTAGCACCCTGTTGATTGGAGCGGAAGGGACGAGACTCCTGCGGGAGAAGCGTGTCAACGGGAGACCCCGCAGGTGCGAACGCACCGAGGAGCGTCGGACCGCCCGCGGAAAGCGAGTGCCTGCAGCGGAAATCAACAGGCAAATTTAACAGAGGCTTAAAAAAAATCCCCAGGAGGAATTTCAATGAAAAAACCGTATGAAGTACAAAATTTTTGGACCGTTCCGATTCAGGCTCCGCTGGTGGACGCTTCTTGCTTCCCGCCTTTTTCATGTGAAAATTGCAAAACCTTAACAGCGTATTTTCGGGCCAATCCGGAGATTATAAAAAAGTATTTAGTCCCGCCCCCTTTTGAATATGTAAGTGATATCGTATATGCGTATGTTTCTGATTTTACAAATGCCGATCCAAACGATGGCTATAATCAGGGATTTTATGATTCGGGTCTCGTTATTCCAGTCAAATATAAGGGCAGGGAAGGCGTTCATGTGCTTTATGAATATGAAAACCATGATTATGCCATTGCTGCTGGGCGTGAGCTATGGGGTTATCCCAAAAAATATGCTGAAGCCAGCACGAAAGAGGAAGATGGGAAAGTTATTGGGATTGTCCATAAAAATGGAAAAGATATTATCCGACTAGAGATGGATGCATCCAAGGAGTTAACTCGTCCGATTGCGAAGCCTGCTCTCTTCCCTCATTTTCAAATAAAGGTTGACCCTAAGCCGGATGGACCAGGAATTGATTCTAAAAAAATTCTTTCTCGTGACTCTTCAATGGATTTTGTTACGAAAAGCTATGTTGAACGAGAAATCAAGGTGGAACTTCAGGGGATTCCTCTTAATCGGTTAGACGAATTTCAGCCACTGGAGATTCTTGGCGGAACTTACACAGTTGGTGATTTCCACTGTACGATGGAAAATGGCTGGGCTAAAGTGGAAGAAGTATTGATTTGAAACCTTGTAGAAGAGCCTGCCAGAAAATCTATTCGATTTTCAAAGCAGAGGCTCTTTACTTTATCATGGTTTCCCTTCGGAAATTCCTTAACTTATATTTATCTATTTTACTGTTTAAGGTTTGCTGGGGGATATCTAAATCCCGAGCAGCTCGAGCAATATTCCCTGCAGATTGTCGTAAAGCATTTCTAATAAGTTCTATTTCTATTTGTGATAACGTCTCCTTCAAACGGACTCTTTCCCCAGCTGGAGGTTTCATTTCATTCTTTATCTTAATCGAAAAAGGGGTATTTAACTTAATTTCATCAGCACCAATCAATTTTTCCTTGGCATAATTCATTGACCGTTCAATTGTATTTTTCAGCTCTCTGATATTGCCCGGCCAGTGATATTCCATTAGTAATTCAATGGCATTCTCGTGCAGCCCTAATATATTTTTATTTACTGTAGGATTCAGCTCTTGAATAAAGTAATCTGCTAAAATAGGAATATCCTCTTTCCTATCCCTTAAAGGGGGTATATCAATATTTAGAACGTTGAGTCGATAGTATAGATCCGAACGCATCTCGGCATTTTCAAGAATCTTCTGCGGAGCTATATTTGTCGAAGCAATAAGGCGAAAATCAACAGGGATTTCCCTCTGTCCGCCAACTCTCTGAACTTTTCCTTCTTGAATGACACGAAGAATTTTCGCTTGTAAATTCAACGGCATGGAGTTTATCTCATCAAGAAAAATAACTCCTCCATTCGCACACTCAAATAATCCTGGCTTGTTCTCTGCACCAGTGAAACTCCCTTTCACCGTTCCAAATAAGATCCCCTCTAAAAGTGCCTCGGGAATAGCCGCACAATTAAATGCAATGAAAGGAGCAGAATGAATATTTTTACTTAATGAAAAGACAGCTTGGGCAACTAATTCCTTTCCTGTACCCGTTTCACCATAAATAAGAAGATTAGAGGAACTATTAGAGCTGATTAATATCTGTTCCTTCAATCTCTTTATCGCAACACTTTCTCCAATGATGGAATCTAACGTATAATAAGGAGATTTACTAGCTCTGCTAACTTCTCTTTTATTATTTTCTTTAGGATGGATCATTCTGCTTTGGGCAAGTTGTTCTGATAAATTGTTTATTCCTGTTAAATCCTCTCCAAATTCAAAGGCACCAATGACCTGCCCATTTTTTACTATAGGATAAGTATTGGAAATAGAAATCCGGCGCCTACCCTCGATATCAAAATACTCCGTAATCTGTTCTTTAATGGGAATGCCAGTTGCAATTACCTTAACAAAGGTGCTGGAGTCTCTTTCTAAATTTTGAAACACATCAAATATAGAGCGATTAAGAACATCATTCCCTCCAAAAAAGGTTTTGCAGGCCATCTCATTTACATATACAATTCGATATTCCGAATCAACTATATAAACTGATTCCCCGATCACATTCATAATTGATTCAAAAAGGCTATCGTTCAACATTACATTATTCAAAATCCCCACGTCCTTTCATGCTATTATTATTTTTATTATATTCTGAACATTAATATAAAATCTAGTGGGACAAGGGGACAGGTCCCTTGTCCCTTGCATCCATCAGGATATGACTACTTACATTGCTGTCCCGGAACCTTTTAAGGAGCAGGTGGTGCATGAAATTCGTTTTCCAGATAGGATGAAAATGACAGGGAGGCGAAAGCCTCCTGTCATTTTTTAGAGTGACAGGAATTTATTTTATTTGGAAAATATATATTATACCTTTTCGTTCTTTTGTTTTATAATGAAATCAGTTCTTTTTTAAAATAGGAAACAATCTGATTACTATCCGATTGTTCGTAAATCAACAAGATGTAATTCTTAAATAAAGGGATTATCCAATTAACTCATCATATTTTTAATAAAATCCGAATATTAGGTTGAAAAAGTTGCTTAATATATGTATAATTCGAAATAACAGCGTGAGGGCAGGTGATAGATATCTTACCTTCAAATACGAATGAAACCAAAAAATTTCTAGCTCATCTGTATAATGAGGTGTCAAAGGAATTGGTCGGTGCTGGAACAACGCTATTAAAGGTTAGCGTTGATAAAGGGCTTATTACATTTCAAGCGAAACATCGCCGTTCTCAGCGTTCAGCCGCTTTGGAGGGAGAAGTTCCAAGCTTGAAGCAGGAAGTTGACTTCCATTTGTCACTTCTTTATAAGAAGAAATTAAGGCAAAAGCTTGAAGAACAAACGGATTGGGAGATTGAGGCCATTCTCAGGGATTACGACTCCGCCACGCAGCTTGCCTTTACCAATATTGTGTTAAAAGAAAAATAATCTGGATTTCCTGATGGATTTATCTTGATGGAAGGCTGGACGTAACACCGTTTGATTTATCTGACCTTTGTTTACAAAGAGAAGACAATCTTAGGTAGAATTTTTTAATTCTATTTAAGATTGTCTTTTTTTATAAAAAATAAGTAATTTTAAATACTAAAAAAATGGAGGTTGTTCAAATGAAAAAGTGGCTTACTGTTTTACTGTTGTCTTTCGTATCCTTGATTTTGGCTGCATGCAGCGGTGGAGATGAAAAGGATACCGCTGAAAATGGAGAGGCGCCAAAAGAATTGGTCGTTTCCACTTGGGGCTTTGCGGAAGATTTCTTCCGTGAAGAGGTGTATAAACCATTTGAAGAGGAACACAATGTCAAAATTGTTACGGAAATCGGCAATAATGCTGACCGCTTAAACAAAGTAAGAATGGGAAATTCCGAGGTTGATGTGATCTTCTTATCTGATTATTATGCACAGCAAGGAATTAATGATGAGTTATTTGAAAAAGTGGATCGCAGCAAGCTGACAAATGTGGACAAAATTTATGATACTGCTAAAGCACCGCTTGGTGAGGAATATGGTCCTGCTTATACCATCGCCCAATTTGGCATCGCGTATAATTCGGATGAAGTCAAACAGCCAATTACGAGCTGGAAGGATTTATGGAATCCAGAGCTTAAAAGCAAAATTACGATTCCGGCCATTACTTCAACATCAGGACCCATGTTCTTAGATGCAGCTTCCAAGGTTAGCGGAAGTACTGAGTTTAATGAAGATAAAGCTTTTGCACAAATGAAAGAAATTATGCCAAATGTTGTAAAAGAATATAGCCAAACTTCTGAATTTGTCAATATGTTCTCTCAAGGTGAAATTGCCGCAGGTCCTATAATGGAAATGTACTTTGCCTCTTTGCAGGAGGCTGTTCCAAATGCTAAATTTGTCAGCCCTGAAGAAGGCGGCTATGCTGTCATGAATACCGTAAATGTGGTAAAAGGCACGAATCAGAAAGACTTAGCTGAAGAGTTTATCAATTACATTTTAAGCAAGGAAGTACAAGAGAAGTCAGCAAAAAACAAGGTGGATTCCCCTGTTAATACCGAAGTAGAACTAACAGAAGAAGAAGCAAAAGGATTAACGTATGGTGAAGATGTAGTGAAAACTCTCCATACGTTAGATATGAAAATGGTCAATGAAAATACTAAAACATGGATTGACCGCTGGAATCGGGAACTGATTAAGTAACACGAGATTCAGCGCCTGCCCTAGGGCAGATGGATTCCGCCAACCAGTCATTTTTCGCGGAGTACATTTGCCTGCCGGCCAAGGCGCTTACTCTTTACAAAGAGGTGTGATGAATGAAAAGGAAACTAATTCTGGATGTAGATACGGGAATTGATGATGCTATCGGAATCATCCTTGCAGTGAAAAGCCGTCAGTTTGAAATTCTTGGCATTACAACCGTAAATGGGAACGTCTCCCTTGAATCGGCAACCCAAAACACATGCAAAGTATTACACCTTTTGGATGAAGAAGATATTCCTGTGATCAAAGGTGCCAATGCCCCACTCTTGAGAAATTCCTATTTTGAACATGCGGTGCATGGACAAGATGGCCTTGGAGGCGCTTTGCTTGATGCCCCAATAAAAAAACAGCCGGATGAAGGCTTTGCCCCTGATTTTATGATTAATTCCATTTTAAGCTTTTCTGGAGAAGTGACCTTGGTACTGACAGGTCCGCTTACCAATCTGGCACTGGCTCTGAAAAAATGCCCCGAAATTGTTCATCATGTGAAAGAAGTGATTTTTATGGGCGGGGTGGTTCAGGGTCCCGGTAATGTCACTCCAACAGCCGAGTACAACGTATATGTCGATCCTGAAGCCGCGAAGCTTGTTTTGGATGCCGGCTTTGCCTCGCTTACACAGGTTGGGCTGGATGTGACGAGAAAAGCTCTTTTAACCGATGAGCATATATCTCGTATAGAAAATGGCGAATTAAGGGAGTTTGTCGATCAATCTACCGCTGATTATCGTAAACGATACTTTGAACGCAATCGTGTTTCGGGCTGTGCGATGCATGACCCGTTAGCGGTAGCGGTTGCTTTAAATAAGAATCTTGTTACGACTGAGAAGTATTATTGTGATGTGGAAATGAAAAGTGAGCTTTGTGACGGGCAGCTTGTTTGCGACATTCAGGAACGTTTGGGCAAGAGAACGAATTTGCAAGTTTGTACGACTGTATTGGTGGAAGAATTTTTTGATATGTTTCTTTCCATTGTGAACTCATAAATCTTCCGAACAGGGGTTTTTGTAGATGAAAAAAAGATACCTATACCTTCTGCTTTTACCAGGGGTGTTATTTCTAACTGTCTTTATGATTGTTCCGATCCTATTAACAATTGGTTCCACGCTTTTTGCTGAAAATACCATTACATTTGATCGCTATATTACATTTTTCCAGGATCGATATTTTATCGATATTTTACTGACAACGCTAAGGGTGAGTATCTTTACAACCCTTATCTGTATCTTCCTTGGCTTTCCGGCTGCTTATTTTGTTTCTAAGCTGAGGCCGCGGCAGAAAGCGATTCTGCTATTATTGACGATTTTTCCACTGTTAACCAGCCCGGTTGTCCGTTCTTTTAGCTGGATGATCATTATTGGGAAAAATGGTGTGTTGAACAAAGTACTGCTGGGGATGGGCCTTATTTCGGAACCGCTTGATATCTTATATACACCAACTGCTGTCGCGATTGGCCTAATTCATTTATTTTTACCATTGATCATTGTGACTCTTGTTGGGGTGATGGAAAATATCGAACATGATTTGCTCGAAGCAGCTGAAAGCTTAGGAGCTTCGCGGCTGTCGGTCTTTTTAAAAATCGTTGTCCCGCTATGTGTACCTGGTTTGATGATTGGGAGCATCCTTGTGTTTGTTGGCAGCTTTACGGCCTATACGACACCAGCACTTCTAGGAGGACAGCAACGGGTGATTTCCACTTTCCTCTATCAAAACGCGATGACGCTCAATGATTGGGAGGTAGCCTCGGTGATTGCGACGATTATGATGGTTGTAACGATTGTCATCATTGTCCTTATGAATCTGTCCGCGAAAAAATTAAATCCAAGGGGGTAGCAGGATGAAGGAAACTAGCAAGGGATTAGCTGTTTTTACCTTTATTGTTTATTTATTTTTGCTTGGGCCGTTACTTATCATTTCTTTGACTTCCTTTGAAGCAGGGAGTGTGTTAAAGTTTCCGCCCGAGGAATTTTCTTTTAGATGGTACGAAAATATTTTGGAAGTCGAAATGTTCTTAACCACCTTTAAAACATCAATCCTTGTATCATTTGCAGGCAATATCCTGGCGTTACTTATTGGTATTCCTGCAGCTTACGCACTTAGCCGGTTTGACTTCAAGGGGAAAAGCTTGCTGAATGGTATTTTTGTTTCTCCGATTATCATTCCAGGGATCGTGCTGGGCTTTACCTTTTTACGTTATATTGTCGTGGCTTATCAGCTGCCCGTTTATACCGCTTTATTTATCGGACATACGGTCATTATGCTGCCCTTTATTATTCGTGTCATTGCTTCAAGTTTATCAAACTTTGATTTTTCGATTGAAGAGGCGGCTGAAAGCCTTGGAGCAAGCAAGCTTGGAACGTTTTTTAAAATTGTGCTGCCGAATATTAAATCTGGGATTATTGCGGCTGTCATGATTGCCTTCCTTGAAAGTTTCAATAATGTAGATATTTCCGTGTTTTTAACCGGTCCGGGTGTCAGCACCTTTCCGATTCAGATGTTAGCCTATGTTGAAAACTATTTCGACCCAACGATTGCGGCGATTTCCGTATTGCTGATGATTCTTACCGCTGTTCTCATGTTTATCATCGAGAGACTGATGGGTCTGTCTTATTTTACTAACCGATAAGGAGGCAGAATGATGGCGTTATTTACGTTAGAGGATATAACCGTTGCCTATAACAAGCAAAATATATTACAAGATTTTAATTTAACCATAGAAGAAGGGCAGCTTGTCTCCTTACTTGGACCAAGCGGCTGCGGAAAGACGACAACCTTGCGATTAATTGCCGGGTTTTTGCAGGCCAGTCAAGGGAAGTTTGTTTTTAAAGGAAAAGATTATACGAAGGTACCGGTAAACAAGCGAAATTTCGGCTTTGTGTTTCAGAATTATGCGTTGTTCCCGCATATGACGATTTTTGATAATGTGGCGTTTGGACTTCGTCTTCGAAAAATGCCGAAAACGGAAATCGAAAAGCGTGTAATAAATGTCTTGGAGATTGTCAGTCTAAAAGGTTTTGAAAAAAGGTATCCAAAAGAGCTTTCCGGCGGACAGCGGCAGCGTGTGGCAATTGCAAGAGCGCTTGTGATTGAACCGGATCTCCTTTTGTTTGACGAACCATTAAGTAACCTTGATGCTAATCTTCGTGTGAATATGAGGGTGGAGATTCGCCGCATTCAGCAGGAGCTTGGAATCACCGCTGTTTATGTATCGCATGACCAAGAGGAATGTTTCTCGATTTCCGATCAGGTGGCGATTATGAACAAGGGGGTCATCGAACAGCTAAGTGACCCAGCAACGATTTATAATCAGCCCAAAACAAAATTTATCGCTGATTTCATTGGCTATAAAAACTTTATCGAATTTGATGAGCGGACAGACTCCGGCCAAACCAGCAGGCTGACAAAGTCTGGCTATCCATTTGCTGTGCCTTTAAAGGGCCATGAACCTGCAGGAAAAATTGGGGCCATTCGTCCGGATAATCTAAAGCTTGAAGAAAAGAACGGGTCTCCCATCCCGGAAAATGGTTTGCCTGGAAAGGTAAAAGTGTCAACGTATCTTGGAAGAAGCTTTCAATATGTAGTGGAAACGCCAATCGGTGATTTTACAGTAAACAAAGAAATGACGATTCCATATCATGCCGGCCAGGAGGTTATTCTCGTTATTCCAGGCGACCAGCTGGTACTGGTTGATTAGGAGGAAGCAGAAATGAAGATTGATCTCTTTGTAAGAGATGTTCACGTTTATAACAGTTATTTTAAAACGTTTCAAAAGAGGAATGCCGCCATTAAGGACGGAAAGTTCTTTTATATTGGCGATCTCGGACCTGAGTCGTTCGAATCCGGTGAGACCGTCGACGGAAAGGGAGGTTATCTGATTCCGGGTTTAATCGATATTCATTTGCACATTGAGAGCACGATGGTGTCTCCTGCAACGTTTTCCTATGGGTTAGTCAAAAACGGGGTCACTACCATTGTTCCAGAGCCGCATGAAATGGCTAATGTTTTTGGTATTTCCGGTATAAAGGAAATGATCGAAGCGAGCAGGGATTGTACCGTCGATATGTTTTATGCGATCCCAAGCTCGGTGCCAGCGACCTCGATGGAAACCACTGGGGGAGCGATAGAAATTGAGGATATTGAAGAGCTTCTGCAGTCGGGGGATGTCCATTGCCTTGGTGAAATTATGAATTATTATGAAGTAATTACCGATCCAGATTGCAAAACGAATCAGATTTTATCTTACATTAAAAAACATTACCCTGATTTAATCATTGAAGGCCATGTACCGAAATTGCTTGACTTAGATTTACAAAAAGTTCTTTTTGCCGGGGTGGATTCGGATCATACGCATCAGACCGTTGAAGGAATGGAAGCTAGAATCTCCTCTGGGATGTTTCTTGAAATCCAGGAAAAATCCATGACACAAGAGGTCATCGATTATTTAATTGTGAACGGAGTAGATGAACATTTCTGCTTTGTGACCGATGATGTCATGGCGGATAATTTTAAAAACACCGGTCATTTAAATAAGTTATTGAAAAAAGCGATGAAGATGGGTATGACACCGGAAAAAGCGATTTATGCCTGTACGTATACACCGGCGAAACGGATGAGAATGTACGACCGCGGTGTGGTTGCACCTGGAAAAATCGCAGATTTCCTTCTTGTTTCAGATCTCGAACAGTTTGAGATTGAAAAGGTCTTTAAAAATGGAAAACAGGTTTTTGACACTGCTGCTCCTTATGTTCAGGAGGAAACGGGAAAGCAGTTTCCGGAGCATTTTTATCAAAGTGTTGTACTGGACCCGCTCGTGGAAGCAGACTTTGACGTTCAGGTTGAGGTTGATCAAAACCAGTGTGAATGCCGGATTATCAATGTAGCGGATGGTTCTACTTTTACAAAGGAAAGCATTGTTGAAGTAGAGGTGATAGATGGGCAGTTATGTTGGGAAAAGAGTCCGTATGCACTGATTGCGACCTTTGAACGGTACGGTAAAAACGGCAATCGCGCGCATGGTTTGATCACTGGCGATATCTTAAAACGGGGTGCGGTGGCGACGACGTATTCTCATGATAATCACAATTTATTGGTTGTCGGCTATAATAAGGAAGATATGCTGCTGGCTGCGAATGAAGTTATCCGCAAGCAAGGCGGTATCTGCTGTGTGGACAATGGAGAAATCCTCTCCATGCTTCCGCTGCCGGTCGGGGGGATTCTTTCCGAAGAACCGCTTGAATCTGTAGGTCAGCAGGTAGAAGAACTGACCAAAGCACTCCAGTCTTTAGGCTACCAGCATTATAATGTGATTATGAGCTTAAGTACCCTTTCCCTTCCAGTTAGTCCTGCTTTAAAAATTACGGACCAAGGATTAATACAAGTCAATGAGGGGAAAATTGTCCCACTGGTCGTTCGTTGACAAAAAGAGCAGGTGCATGACGTATGCACCTGCTCTTTTCCTTTGGATTTTTTCGTGGGACAAGGGGACAGGTGCAGTGTACCAAGCTGTGCTTGAAGTGGGACAAGGGGACAGGTACAGCGTCCCAAGCCGTGTTTGATGTGTAAACGTATTGCAGAGTTAAGGTTAATAAAGTTAGTGCTTTCTAGCTTGTGTGCATGACCTACAGATACAAGAAAATCAGAAAATCGGTCCTCCATACGCATTTAGCATAAGAAGGCGAATATAAGTGATGATCCAAAAATTCAATATTAAAAAGCCAGCGAATTTAGCCGCTGACTCTCTTATTTAAAACTATTTTTTTTCAATCAAACGTTTGATTAAAATGATTTACCTTCATCATGGAAGCAAAAGGATAGCATCCGCAATCGGCCGTTCACCTGTTTGGTCAGATGGTCTTGTGACCCGTTTTGAAGATTGATCATTTTTTAAATTTGTCACTAAAAAATAGGAGAATACCAATAAAGGACCATAAAATCTCCTTTTCATCGATACCTATCCATTCACACACCCACTCTTTATTTTCCAATCTAATCCATAAACATTCAAATCACATCTAAACTATTTAATCTTTTTAATAAGGAGGCTTTAGATTGACCTTCAAAATTTCCAGCATTGGTTTAAAAGGCTTGCGGGCTAACGCGTTCAAGTTCAGGTACATGTAACAAACAAAAAAAACCAATGATTGGTCTTAAAAAGGTACATGGTTCTAACTTTGTGTAAATTCTTTTCTTTCAGTAACCATTGAGGGATTGGAAATTTTTTTATCTAAGAAACGAATGCCCTCCATGCATCCTTTAACAAGCAAGAAAGTAAAGGAAAGGACAATAAATGTAATATAGCCATTCCAGCCCTTATTGTATTTTACTAAATCGGTATTCTTTTCAAGCCAATTCTCAAAAAGCGTCATTGGTCCGCTAAAAAGGAAAACACTTAAAATGGTTTTTAACGGCTTCATTTTATAAGAAAATTGATTATACATGACACATGATAAAGGAAATAAAATGTATAAAAACACAATGTTTGAATCAAATAATTTTGGAAAATAGCGATGCGGGTATTGTAAATACTTTGTTTTTATTACTGGTCCATCAAGTATAGTAGAAACTAAAGTTTTTATAAAATAAATAAGAAACCAATCCTTCATATCACCTTTTCTTCGCAGCAAAAAAAATAGGCTTCCAGCTATACCAAATATAGTTAACAGGTTCAATATTGTTCTGTCCTTCATATATACACCTCCTATAAATAAAATATCCTTTTTTAAATATATTATCAGGGAAATCAAAATTCTTGTTTCATTTACGAGGTGCTATCCTTTAATACTGACCCTTAACTAACGGACGCTTTTCGCAGCAAGCTATGCCTTTTTCTTAATGAATGGGCCATATTCTTGATTATGAGAAGGAAATTATTTAAAGTGATCGGAATTTTTGCTGTTCAATATGGAGTGCTTGCATGAATGCTAGTTTGTCCAAATGTGTTTTAGAATATTTTTTATAGGATGAAGAAATTACTGTTATACAGTTTGCTTATGACCTAACACCCAACATACGCAATTAGCATAGGAAGGCGAGTGGTAATCCCGGTAATTAATATAAAAAATGGCCAGCGGATTTAACCGCTGGCTCTCTTCATTAAAACTGTTTACAATCAAACGTTTGATTAAATTACCTTCATCTTATGGAAGCAACAGGATCGCATCCGCAATCGGCCGTTCACCTGTTTGGTCAGATGGTCTTGTGACCAGCGTATTGCCGACTGTCATGGAAGTGGAGCCGCCTCCGTCAAGATTAAGGGCATTGACTGCACCAAGCGATTTCATGATTCTGGCGCTCTCTTCAAAGTTTGCACCGACACTTAGTCCCGGAGCCCGTCCATCTACTGTAACGAAAAGGAGGGTTCCATCCGTTTTTACTCCAGCAAGGGTTCTTGGGTTTCGGCGCTCTCCAAATCGGTAATAGAATTCAGGGTTTTCTTCCCAGTGGAACCCTTCTGCAACTGCGTTAATGGAGATTTTTCCGTTTTCCAGCAAGCGCGGGCCGCCGTTGATAATGGCTGAAGTTTGTTCTAATGGCAATGGCTGTCCATCAGCTGTTACCTCATTTTTCACCTGGATATTCTTGCCCACCTGCGCATGGGCTTCAAGCCACTGGGCTGCCTCTCCTGTTCCGGCCAGAACGGAGCCTTCCCTTGGGATTTCTCCGCCCCGCTGTGTGCGAAGCTCGATCACTTCTCCCGTCTTATCCAGCACTGCTTCAACGCCATCTCCGGCTTCTGTTTTATGGCCAAACACCGGTGAAAAATGGATGAGCTCACTTTCGTCTTTACATGTATAATCATGCTTTGGATCCTCAGTCGGTATATCTTCTCCTGTGCCTCCACAGCCCCGGATTAAGCCTGGTTTCCGATTTAATCCGTCTACTTCGCGTACTGAACCGTCAGATGATACAGCAGTCTGGGAGGAAGAAACAGAAGAAATACGTGCGTCCCTGTTTGCAGAAGGAAGAATAAGGCTTGAACGGCCGTTTACCGCTTCACTTATCAGCTTTCCGTCCATAACTGAAATCCCGGCAAGATCGCCAGTCGTTCCATCCTTGTCTCCTACTACAAAGTAGCCTCCATTAATTCCAGCTAGTGCGTTATTCCGTCCAGCCATTTCAGTGAGGGTTTCTTTCTCCTGGACCTTATCTTTTCCGAGCTCCGGTAAAATGGTTCCGTTAAATAAGTCCGGATCTACTTCAAGTACATTTACGACCCAAGGACCGGTAGTCTGCTGTCCGTCTTCACCGGTATAAACAGTACGCAGGCCTGTATAGCCCTTCCCGGCCAATTCTTGCTGAAGCTCTTTGGCAGCCTCTTCATTCTGAAACTCTCCAACCCGGACCAAGTAGCCAAGAGGACCCATTTCCTTATCGTCCATCGCCCGGTCGGCAATACGGTCGATCCGGGGATTATACCCTTCTGATTCAAGCTTTTTTGCCAAAGCTTTCGCCTGTTCACGTGTTTCGGTAAAATCAACATCTACTGTGAAAAAATCCTTTTCAGATTCTTCACCCCGAATGATTTTTGTGTATGTGACTCCTGGAACAAGGCTTTCAGTGGTTCTTTGCTCGTTTAAATAAGGCAGGCCAAGAGGCAGTGTCTCTTTCTCCGCTTGCTCTTCATACTTTTCTGCTGATTTAGCGCTGGCCGGCATCTCCGGGACAGGGCCTGCAAGCAGAACAGAGGTTAAACTGATGGATGCAATCGCAGGGATGACAACTTTTTTGAAGGATTTGTTCAATTTTTTCACTCCTTATATGTATTGGTGAAATTCAAGCTGAAATTACTTTTATATTTCCATGCTTGATTGAGCATTTACCCACAGTATAAAAAACAGGTATTAACCAGACGTTAACCAATCTTTGCAGGGGTGTTAAGGTTTATTTAGCTTTGTAAATCCGAATCGGCAGACTGCCATTTTTATAACCCATATATCTCAAAAAAAGTGCCTGATCCCCGGCTTGATGAAGCGTTTGCTCACCGGGTATCAGGCACCTTATAGTTGGTTATTGGATGGTTCCGCCTGCCTGGGTGTAGCGGGCATTAAATTCCTGAACGAATTGATTGGCAATGGCTGGATCATGAATAATCAGCATATTTTCGTCGTTTATATTGTTGCCGTTGTTGCTCCAGTTTGTGGAACCGACGATGACGGTTGGATCACTGTTTGTATCTGCATCAATAATCATCGTCTTGCTGTGCAGCTTTCGCACCTCTGCATCCTTATAGACAGGGGCGGGATTTTTCCAGCGTGTGTTGGGATTATTCACACTTGTCTGGGAGGCGGTCCTTCCCGTCATATCGATGCTTGCAGACCACCATTGATTCCAGAAATCGGAATCAAACACGCCTTTCACATCAAATCCGGTCAGGGTTCCCTCGAGGTCATTATAGGAACCTTCCCATTTGTTTTTCAGTTCATCGGCGATCGCCTGGTCACTCCAGGCGAAAATGGAAAAGTAGGTATTGAAATGTGCTTCGTTTCGAATCAGCGAAGCCATTTTGCCAATCGCATTGTCTCCGGCCGAGAAGTAGATTTCAACCTTTTTTCCATTAATATCAATCACATGGGTGGTGTTATCGGTTTTTCGGCTGCTGAAGTTGGATATCGCAGGATCAGGGTTCAAGGCAGCCGTTCCCCACATTTCATTGAATTCTGTTTCATAAATCCCTGCAAGCTCTGGCCAGTTCAATTCTACAATCTGATTTTGGTTTCCGTCCAAAATGCCCTGCTGCATATTTTCATCGGATCCATAAAGGCCGGTCACGGTGAAATTCCATGTTCCAGTAAAAACCCATCTGTCATCAATAATGGCAAATTTATTGTGCATCTGGTTTCCGGGGCTATAGTAGCTGCCCGCCGATTTGGATTCCGCATCCACGAATAAGCGGCCTGTTACATCAGAATTACCAACGGTTACGGTTACTTGATCGATATCATTGGCTGAGGAAGGGAGGCCCTTGCTTGTTCTTTTGGCGCTATCCTCAACAGCAAACATAGGGGAGTCGGAAAAAATCACGATGTCATCGGCAGTCCCCATGGCAGTATCCTGCCCGCGGGCCATTTTCTCCAAATACAGGCGCATGGTTTCAAATCGCTCTGCATAATGCGGGTCGGCTGAATCTTTGGAATCAGCGATTACGCGGACATCAACGCCCTCTGCCGCTTTCTGGATGAGTGTATCCACAACACGTGGAAGGTTAATTTCATATGTAGCAAAATCAATGCTCTTTGTTGCCGAATTCAGACGCTTGATTAAAATATCTTCGAAGTTCACATTGTAATTCGCTTCGTTTCCGGCTGAAGCATATTGAGGAAATGCGCACTTGTTAAAGTATACGTTAATCGCTCCTTCAGCTTCGGAAACATTATTGAGATGCTGTGTCCTGTCATCACATACATTGGACGATGGGGGAGGTTCTGTTGAACCATCATCAGGATCTACGGTACCGCTTCCATCCGTTCCGGTGGAATTATACGCTTTTGGTGTACCAAGTCCGCCGGTGTAGCTTTTGTTGGCTGTTGCCCAGTTTGAGGAGGAAATTCCTTCTGCAGCCGGATCGATCCGCTCCATGGTTGCTTTTGACGTATTATCGCCTGCATACCATGTGTCAACTTCATCGATGACGGTGCCTGCTGAATCCAGCAGCTGAAGATGCTCTGCGGTATTGCCAAGCGCTCCGCTGTAAATAAGGTCTGCCGGAATATCGGATACTGTCTGATCATCGGTTCTTTCCAATAAAAAATAGCCGTTTGCCGGAATCGTACCGCTTACTGCAATGGCGGGTGTCCCATCGGCAGCATGCAGCTTCCAGCCATCCAGAACAACATCTGAACCGGTGTTATTGTAAAGCTCGATCCATTCATCATTATAGCTTGCCGTTGTCCCCATCCAGGCTATTTCGTTAATGACTACACTCCCGGATCCGGCTGCATGAACAGTTGAAGCCGTGTTCTGTGTTACCGGAAAAAGAATGGAAAACAATAAAATGAATGCTGGAAAAATAGAAAACAATTTTTTCACCTGACTACCTCCTAAAAATACAAATCAAGTTAATCATAGTGTGAGATTGTTCGAGAAATATATAGAAATTGTAAATTTTTTGAAAGATGGTTCTATTTTACTGGTTTATTTTTTTGAAGTGTGGATTGACAAGCCTGAATGCCTAAATAAGCTCTGAGACTAGAAGATCTTGTATTCCACCTTTGTCTGACTGGTGTTTATCACCCTTTAATAGATTGATAACACCTTCAATGAAAGCTGCAAAAAACTCGTTATATGATCCTGACCAATTATTTAACAAAAGCACCTTCTTCTTGCTTTATCCTCTTCGTGTTACAATTTAAAAAAACGATTCGGAGGAATAGAGATGTCGATTAGGCGGAATGAGCCTTGTCCATGTGGGAGCGGCAAGAAGTATAAGCAGTGCTGTTTGAAAAAGAAGAAAGTGGTTGAACTGGGGCAGGTTAAGCAGGAACAGTTTTTTCAGATGAAGAAAAGGCTGAGTGAACGGTTAGCGGAGGAAGTGCTTGGTTTTTATTCTTTCCTGGAGTATCAGGCGCTCATGAAAGAGTTTAGGGAACGAATGGGCGTGAGCGATATAATGGACGGATATGGCCATCATTGGCTTATGTTCTTTTATCGCCATCCGGCGTTTGGCGGATTACGAGGAATCGAATGGTATAACCGGAAGAGGGGGCGGCGAGATGAGCCGGCGCTGCAGCGTATGGCGCAGGTTTGGGAGTCGCTTGTGCCGCGTTTGATTCAGCATGTCGATTTTAATGAACGAGGGGTTCTTGTGGAAGATTTATTTACACATGAACGCTTTCATATGCCGTATTGTGAAACATTACCGGAGCCGCAGCCTTGGGGAGGGGCATTTTGCCTGTTAGAAGAAAGGGATGGCGGCTATTATATGAATGGAGTGGCTGCGACCGTAGGACCGGGAAAATTGAAGGAAGCAAAAAAGCTTCTTAAAAGCCATTTGGATCAAACAGGAGACTCGTATGAAAAAGCGTCGATCGATCTTTTTCCGGAAACTACGGGTGCCTTGCTTCAGGAGGCAGAATGGTTAGTTAAAGAGGAGAGTAAATTGGTGCATACGACACTCGTGTATTCTATGACTGACGTTAATCAAGTGATGACAGTGGTTCACCAAACTGGCCGCCTGGATATGGAGGAATGGGATGGGCATAGCGGCAAGGGAAGTCTCGTAGCCAATCGCTACCGCTATGAAGATAATCTGGCAAATGGCTCTGTTTATCTAAATGAAGTCGAAGGGATCATTGAATTAGCAGGGAATCAGCTGACATTTCAGTCTATCGATCAAAGAGCCGCAGCTAAATTCCAGCAGCTATTAATGAGTATTCCGCAGGCTGATTTGATTAAAGAGGTGAAAGAAAGCCGGAAGGTGCCGGCGGGGGTTCAAGCCAGCTCCTTTAGTGTGGCACTAGAAGAAGGAGTTCCGCCTGTTTTCGCCCACTTTGCCCATCAGGCCATGCACACGAAAGACCTGCACCTGCCGCTTCCGCAGTTTAATGGAAAAGCACCGGCAGAGATGACGGAATTAAAGAAACACGCAGAACTTGAACAATGGCTTAGAGAGCTTGAATATGCGAGTTATCAGAACACGAAAAGTCAGACAAAAGAAAAATGGACAGCTGACTTTAACCAGTTAAGGAAAGCCTTGAATAGGCCGCTTTCTCCATTCACAACACTTCGGGAGGAAAGGGAATCAGCTATTGTCCGATTGGAAGATTCGGTGGAGCATACGGCCGGCTGGACAAAAGAGGACTTGGAGTTATGGGATGAAATGGGACTGCCTGTTCATGAAATCAAGAACGAATATGCACGGGATCTCTTAGATTTTTTCCAGGAAAAAGGTGCAGGGAAATCCTCTAATACCTTTTATAAATACCGTCTTGGGGTGCAGGTAATCTCTCATTTTTTTGTGGAGGAAAAGATTGAACGGACAACTGGCATACTTCCGGAGCAATGGGAAGCATTGATTGCCTATTATTATCTGGAGTTTAATCATGATGCTACGACTAATCAGGCAAAGGGATTTTTGACTGTGGTCAAAAGCTTTGCGGCTTGGCTCGACCGAAGAGAAGGGACAGCTCATGGGCCTATCGTGAAGCAGCTTGTGAAAGAATTGGAGACTCCTATATTACAGGCAATTACTATCCTTGAAGCTTATACACCTTATCACGAAAGAAGATACGAATTCAGCCACCATATGGGGCAATTTCGCCGAATAATTGAAAAAGGGGAAGTTCCTGGTCAAATAGTGAAAGGTTATTTTCGCGTAAAATCCGTTACTGCCTCGTATGTGAACTTTGTGAAGATCGATGAACCTGGCCAAGTGTTTAAAACTACCGTTCCAAAAGAAACCCTTTCACTGATACAGTCAGGGATGATTTTTTGCGGATCTTTGGCTCAAAAAACAAACTGGAAAATCTACAGCGCTGAAAGGGTTTACCCGAAACAAGCGGGTAGAGCGGTGCCAGAACGTCGGCTTCCCTCAGGCCATTAAAGGACTAAAGTGCTTTGAGAATGTGATTGGTGACGATTAAAGAGTACAGGAAGCCTAGCTGTTTGAACGGGAATATTTGTTTGGTTTTTAGTATTATGTTTTAGGTGATTATCATATTATCAATTTAGCAGCTGAATATTGTGAGGGTGGTTGGGTGTCGATCTTCTTTCCTTTAATCATGGAAACATTTCTTGAAGTCATTCGTGAAGTGATGAAAGGTGTTGTGCGTAAGATTGCTGCACACACATTTCGAAAGAACGTACTAGACAACAAGAAAACCACCCCTCGCCGTCGCAAGCAAAAGGGTGGCTTTCAAAAGTAACAAATAAAGTTTGACAACCACACCCTGACGGTAAAGGTTGCGGGAGAGAAGTGTTAGCAGCACTTCTCTTTTTTAGTTTATTCTTATTATATAGGAAGTAGCCTAAAATGAAATAAATTAATAAGAGGAGAGAAAGGCATGTGGTTAAAAACCAATATTAGTGGCTTCCTTCTGCTAGTGACCTGGCTTGGGGATTTATAATGGCACCCGACCCCTGGGAAATGATTGAAGAGTGTAAACTCAGTGCAACTTACACTTTTCAATTCCCATTTCTTGTAAACGATCTCTTAACCAGTGTGCCTTACCCCGACTGCGTTAATGCGTTAATGATTGAGGGGACAGGCACCTCTTTTCCGAAACCGAAGATACAACACACTTCTTATTTATGAGGTTTTTTCTACATGATAAAAGAGGTATTTTAGGTATTGAGTTTAAAATAGACAACAAGTTAGAACCTCCATATAATATGCAATCTAACTTCTATATTCTTACTGAAATAAACCAGCTGGACGATTTCACAAGGAAGCTAGGGAAATTTATCAGAGATGAAATAAATGAATTAGAAAGTTTAATATAACTAGGGCTTACTCCACAATCAGGCGCTTTTATGAAATTGAAAGCGTCTTTCTTTATGAAAAGTGAAAGAAATTAAAAAACGGAAGAAAAATAATGCGACCTAAAGAAGCAAGAAGAGAAACAGCGTGGAGAAGCAAAGAAAGCAGAAGAGAAAGCCAAAGATGTTTCTGGCTATTATTTGAAGTATGTTTTAGCAGTATGTTTATTAATCTTTATGAATCAATTCTCAAACAAAAAATGTATATATTCTTATATTATACATAAATGTGAAACTCTAGTTATTGAACAAACGGGCCATTTTCTTGAACAAAAGTTTTTAAAAAAATTGGCTGTATATATAGGTTCAATCTCTAAAGAAAGATCAATGATTCATAAGTCTGATAAAAATAATCAGGAGTTTTTTACCTTATATTCCATATTTCCCCTATGTAAACTGATACTGAGTTGATAAATAAATTTTTTAGGGAGGGAAAGGAGAAAAATGAATTTATTCCTCAAGGAACGATAAGAGCTGTTACTGTTTTTTTATGCTCTTAAATGCTTTTGTATTTTCGCCACAGTCTAAGGACCAAAAAGCATCATCCCCTGAACATTTTATATAAACGGTGGGGAGCGAAATGGCATCCATTCATTGGTTTACAGTTCGAAAATAGATTGGGGCAAAGGTTTATTGATGTTCGGTAAATTTAAGTGTCATTCTGGCTCGGGAATTTTTGTAAAATTTAAATATCTTTTGATAAAGACAACAAGTTGCTATTAAAAAATAACACTTGTAAGGGAGTTGATCTAATGACATGATTTCAAGGATTTTGACAATATTTCTTCGGTTGCGAACCACGATAACGTCAATAGGTTAAATAAATATTTTAATAGAGGAGATTATCACGGTGGGAAAAAAAATAAAAAGGATGTTGAGTTTTTTATTGATCTTTGCAATGATTTTTAGCGGATTTGGGCAAGCGGTCGTTGCCAAGAGCAATAACCAAGCTAATCAAGGAAAAAATAAGATTTCTAGTGAGCAAAATGTAAAACAGTGGTTAAGTGAATATGAATTCTATGAGGACACAAGAATTGCAAAAATCTATGATCAGATTGCAATAAAAGAATTAAAGCGTTTTGCCACAGTCATAAAAGAAACGAATGCGAAGTTTGATTCTAAACTGATAGCGGAAATGGATGAAACTGGAGACTTTAAACAAACAGAGATAAATGAACCTGATGTACTTCAACAATTGATTAACGAATATGAACAAGCTGTTGAAGAGGAGTACATAAAAGAGGTGGTTCTTAAAAGTGATCGGCTCATGAAAATCAAACATAAGTTAACCATAGGTCTATGGGGGTATGTAAAAGAAAACGATTTTAATGAACCAACTGAAGTATTAATTTCAGATATACTCTTTAATTTTTATTTATCAGATAAAATTGTCAATAAAAATGCTATCGGCATTTTAAAGGATATCTCTGATCAAACGGATCACAAAGGAAATAAAATAAAAGCTCATTTGAATAACGCTGTGAAAATGTCTGAAAAAGCGAATGGATTTCTAGAAAAAGATCTAGCTATCCCTGCATCAAAATCCTATCAAAATGTATATAAACAAGTACTATTCGGACTTGAAAAAGCAGGCTATCAATTTAACACCGAATTCTTTGAATCTACTTCTGACAAGGATGGTGACACGATAACCGATGGAATAGAATTTCTAGAGGGAATGAATGCATTTGAAAAGGATACAGATGGTGATGGATTAAAGGACAATATTGAATATGAGATGAAATCCTCTATTTCCCCTATAAAATATGATACAGATGATAATGGCATAAGTGATGCAGATGAAGATAGCGATGAAGACGGCCTGAAAAATAAAGAGGAGCAGGCTTATCAAACAAATTTGATGAAGAAAGATTCAGACCAAGATGGTTTAACTGACGGATTTGAAGTTAAACAGTTTGGTTCATTACCTAATAAGGATGATACAGATAGCGATGGATTAAGTGATGGAGATGAACATGCTTTAAAGACAAACCCGAATGCTGCAGACAGTGATAATGACGGGACCACGGATTCACAAGAACTCCATCAACAATCTATTCGTCAATCATTGAAACCGTCTGGTAAATCAGAAATTACAAGTGTAGAAGTTAGTTTTAGTGCAAAGGATAATATTAATAAAACGACTAGAATTAGCACAAACAAAGGCAATATGAAAACAGCTAATTTACACGGTATTATTGGTTCTCCTATTAGGATCAATACGCAATCAGAATTTGAGAAAGCAAGCATTACATTTACTTATGATGAATCAAAGCTAGGAGACACGTTGGAAGATGATCTAGCCATCGTTTGGTATAATGAAGAGGAAGAAATGTTTGAAAGCCTTAACGCTGTGTTAGATACAAGTAAGAATACAATAAGTGTGGAAACGACTCAGCTTAGTGAATATATGGTTGTTGATAAGAAAAAATGGTTGGAGCTTTGGAGTAAGGAAATAGACTACTTAAGCAGAGATAAGAATATAGTTTCTAGTAGCGATGATTCAAGTGGTGGAGAGACAGATCCAAAAGATTCAGATGGGGATGGCTTATACGATACCTATGAAACTGAAGGAATGAAAACACCATACGGTATCATCTACTCAGATCCTAACAAGAAAGATAGTGACGGAGATGGATTAACCGATGGGCAAGAAATGGGTCCATTCAAAACTTTCACTATGGAATTTTTTGGAATTACTATTCATTTTGAAGGTTTCTTTCCAACCAGTTTTCCTGACCAAAAAGATAGTGATGGAGATGGAATTTTTGATAAAGAGGATGAAAGACCGTTGTTGTACTCTGATTTATCCAATTTAGTAATTTATCAATCAGATAGACCAGAAGGCTATGATGAAAATGGAGATGTAGCGAATGATATGAAAACAAATGATTATACTGGAGATGAAATGACTGACATTAGCTGGATGTTCAATTTCCAATTATGGGAATCTGATTGGCCAGATATTCTCTTTGATGAGTTCGAGTGGATGTCAACAAGCTTATTTTCTACGGGAGAAATGGAAGATGTTATTTTAGATATGATTGACCATTTTGAGGGAGGAAATGGTACTGATTATCGCAATCAGACTTTAACGAAAAAAGCGAGGGAGCATGAGACAACAAAAGCCTATATTGAATTCCTCAAAAATGCTTTAGTTGATGAGTTAAAGAAAAATGGAGGTAATTTGGCAGCACTTCAGTTTGATAAAAGTACAAAGGATACAGATAAATTTTATCAATATATACAGGATAATGCTGTTTACCCGACGTTTAGCACTTGGGGTGATAGAATAGGCGGACTTACAATTTCAGTAAATGATACTTGGGGGAATACCGTATCCGTAAAAGACTTTTCAGTAGAGAACAATCACTTTAAAGGTGTTATGCAGGTTCGTTTATATGATCATTTTGGGTTAGATCAGCCAGATGTGGAGAAGGAGTATGTCAACTTAGCAGGATTTCGTGCCTGGTTTGTCTTACAGCATTATGATGAATATAATGGGAAATATAAGCCCTTTGTTTCTGTAATGGAAATGGATACCATTTGAGGGGAAATTGAGTGATTAAAATTAATGTAAAAATTATCGTTTTAATGATTGGTATAGTTTTAATTCCATTAAACGTAATTGGATGTACAAAGAATGAGGAATCAAGCGGGGAAACAAAGATTTTCGAAATTGCCAATACAGAACAGATCGTTGGTAAAAAGGATGAAGAAGAGGTGACTCTTAGAAAGCATTATATGATTCTGAATCCACCAACAGATTTAATAGATTTAAAAGAATTAGTTGAAAAATACATTAAGAATCATCCAGTTGAAGAAGACATGAATGTAATAGAAGGAAAAAACAGGATTTTTTATATGTCCTTCTATAGGGAAAGTGACGATTTGCCAAGAGACTGGCAGCCTGATGAAAGTTACATGAATACGGATCGGATGGAACATCATAAGCATGATCTCATTGCATCGATCATTTGGTCAGATGCTGAACCACAAAAAGAATACAATGTTTATGATAAAAGTAAGGAAGGAGAAATAATTAAGTGGTTGCGTTTTATTGAGGATCAGCTTGTTGAGTGATTAGACTGGGGATCACCATTCCCATATGACCCTCATTACTCGAATCGTTTCCATGTTCCGTTAAAGGGCGCTTTTGTTCAATAATCAAAAGTAATAATGAACCAAAAATCTGCACGTTCTTATTCAGAACGTGCAGATTTTTGGATTTTTTACATTCAAAAAACATACTGCCATAATCAGCATTTTTTAAATGCCAAATACACCAAAGAAGTAATTAGTATCATTACTTGCTTAACAAAAGGAGGAGGCAATGATTTGCCTCCTCCTAGTTATTTTACTTATGTTAAATTTTAAGTAGTTAGAGCAAATTCTTCTGTAATGCCAATTCTGTATCTGCGCTAGTCTCAGCCCAGAGAGAAGCTTCATAAGAAGAAGTAAACTCATTATTTTCAGAAGCATAGAAATCCGGGTTCAGGATGAGCTCAGATTTTTCCTCAGCCGTTAATGATAGGTTCCCGCTAGCAGAAGTTGCAGCCAGTTCCTTACTTGAAGAAATCGCAGCTGCTAAATCTGCTTCAGTGTTGCTTTGTAACTTAGTATTCAAAGAAGATTCTTTATCATTATCTTTAGGTTCCAGCTTAAGGCCACCCTCTGTTAATCCGTTAATGGCTAGAGAAGCTTCATCTGCCTTCAAGTCAGCGATGATAGAGTCATTTTTCACAGTGCCACGGAATGTGGTCTCAATGCCATTCGTACTTTCACTCTCTTGACCTGCTTCCACGTTCGCTTCTGTGGCAGCTTCAAAACCTGCGGATAAAGCACTATTCGTTTCAATAGAAGCGTTGCTCTCACCACTCAGGGACACATCCATTTGGCTGGAAGCCTCGGTATCAGCCGATCCTGACACTTCAGCGCCTGCGTCAGTCACTGCATCATTTACTGCAGATGAACCGTTCGATACAGTTTCAGTGACTTCCTCATTTTCAACTGATACGGACACTGCTGTGCTTGCATCACTTTTTCCATTAGCTTGAACAGAAACTTCATCTCCGGTTACGGATACATTGCTTTCTTTGAGGGAAGCCTGTGCCTTTAGATCAGCTTGTCCGCTGATCGCTGCGGTGTCATCAGTGTCTCCAGTTAGCTGGAGGTCCGCTTTTCCTTCAGTAGAGTGATCCTTGGAAACTGCTTTAATGGTTAATGAGTTATTAACACTTCCTTCAGCTGAAGTACCTTCAGTTTGAAAAGCAGATTCTGCTTGTGAATGGATCGTGCCCTGCAAATCAAAGCCATCCTCTGTCTCAATAGTCACTTGATTTTCGCCTTGAAGCTGGCTGGAAAGTGTCAGGGAGTTTTCTTTTTCCTCAGCAAAACCGGTACTTCCTCCAATAAATAGACCTGCAGCGATTGCACCTGTAATAGATAATGTTTTTACTAGATTCTTCTTTTTCATGATTATGTTCTCTCCTTCTTATTTTTTGATTTTTAAATATCGTCGTTTATAAGAAAGAAGAGAATTCCGGCGGCCGGGACGGCGGAGCATTTACCCATTGATCAAAGAACTGTCTTACATGACTGCTGCCGCCCATTGATGGCGAAGTAAGATCCTTTATTGTGCTTGGTAATATACCCGGAATATATGTAAAGGCTGAAACCGATGAACCTGCCTGACTGGAGGATGGTGACCCTGGGCCTCCGTTGGAAGGAATGATTATGTCCATTACAGGCATTTTTTTATCCGGAAGCAAGCTGGAAGAGTTTGAGCCCTGATCAGCGTTTCGCTTTGGTTTGGAACTTTGTTTTCCTGTGGGTTTACTATTATGTTGAAATAGCGTTTCTTCGTTATTGAAAGGTGTTTCCTTTTTGGAAATGGTGAACTTTTTCGTATCTTCCAATGGGAATGGTCTTTCAGATTCAGGTTTTGCATTTGATCTCTTAGAAACGCTTGCTTCTTTTTCAGATGTTTCAGCTTTTATAACAGGTTCTTTTAAAACCCCGGCTGATGGAGCTGGATCTTCCGCTTCTGCAGCTGCCTTTATATCTTGAAGACTGGCAGTTGGGGTAACAGCCTTAACCAAATCTCCTTCCTCCAGTATGTCCACTTTTGCCGCTGGTGTGCTGGCGGAAGAAGAAATATTTTCAGAAAGCGATTCAACTGCTTCACTCACAGCTTTGTCATGAGTGGATACAAAGTCTTCCAGCTCCTTATTAACAGCAGCGGTGCTTTCTTCCGTGCTGTTTTTTAATCCTGATTGTTCCTGGTCTTCCAGGACTGCTGTACCATCGGCCTCTGCTGCATCTGACAGCAAACCTGAATCGGCAGAAGCATAGCCCGGAAGGCTCATCACAAATATAAAGGAAAATAAATAGAACAAACGGTGTTTCACTGCGTCACTCACCCCCCTTCGAAAGGAAATCTATTATGTATGAAAAAATCTTTTTCTATTGTTTATACCCTCTAGGAAATGAATTAAACCTATTTTTTGAGATTTTTTTTTAGAAGAAAGAAAAGCCTTTAATAAAAGTATAAACATCCTAATAGGAGAGTGAAGCTGTCTTAAGTCCTAAATCTATTTTCATGACTTTTGAAGGTGGAAAAAATCCGGAGCAAGACCCCGGAAAACCCCACATTGCTCCTCTTTCTGATATGATGTAGTTACATCTATTAAGTCGCAGTTCATCCTATTGAAGATCCTATTTATTTGGGGGAAGAAGTATGGTTGGGGTAAAATCGGTCATCATCGATGGAGAAACGTTCTATATATTTAACAGTGCCATCTATATTTTCGAGTCTTCTACAGGAAGTACTTTGGAAGTGGATATGATTGTGAGTGAGGTTACTCTAAGAAAATATAAAGATAGGGAAAGTTTGATAGCAGAAATAGAGTTGGAAGATGGAAGAGTCATTAGTTCCTTTATGTTTTTAAAATCACTGCCGGGAAGGCTGCCCAGGCTTAATTTATTCTGTGAACTGGATGAGAGCGAAAACTACGAAGGTGTGCTTAGGATAAGTGAGAATGATTTGGCATTTCCAGATATTGAAGAAGGCATCACGTTAGAGGATATCAGGAAAGTGGAGATGCCAAATGAAAAGATTACGCTTAAATTAAACTTGCCCATTGATCAAGTGGAATGGTTAAGAGAGCAGAAAAACAGGGATCTAAATCTGCTATTTAAAGAGCTGTTATATAAGCATTTTAAATAGACAGACCAAAAATGGTGAACCAAAGTCTGTGTCTGACTATATCCGGTATAGAGCTGAAGGAGATAAAAATAAAACCTTGCTGATTTTTACAGCAAGGTTTTTCGCTATTTATTCTTTCAATCGAGTGCTGACCTGAAAACATTTTCACTTAAAAATTTCCCCATTAATTCTATATTTGTAAAAAGTAAAAAATAATCTTTATCCAGCCGAATAGCGAGAACCACAAAGGAATGCTTAATCCAGTGGCCCATAAAAGCCCTTTAATGAAATTCTCTGATTCTGGAAATTCTTGTTCGTTCATAACAATCATCCTTATTTAATCTTGTTTGTTATGAATTGTTTCCTGTCTCTACTAGTTATATACATATTGGAAAAGCTTTGCGCCTTAATGAGGAAGAAGAAAAATAAAGATGAATACTTAAATGCTTGAGGAGTACGATCTGCTTAAATGATACAGACACACCAGATGTTATTGAATACTAACAAAAGAAATTAAATAGAGTTATCGCCCCCACCTTAATGGCTGTGGGCTTTTTTACAGTTTGCTAGCCATGTTTAGATATTTAAAGATTACCTGGCAAAAGAAAACATAAATCCGGACGATAGTAAAGAAAACAATTTGGAAGTATATAGGCTATATTACCTATATTAACATTGTATTTATGTTATTATTTTCCTATATGGCAATAACGCATATATTCATAGCCTTTATAAAATATAAAACACGAGGGGAGAAGACATCGTGATTGAAGAATCACACATGAAAACCATGCGGATTTTGTCCCTGTTTGAACGTCTTAGCCAAGGAGAAGTAATCAGTAAGGAAAAGGAAGCAGAGAACTTTAATGTGAGTGTCAAAACAATCCAGAGAGATCTGAAGGAAATAAACACTTATTTTTCGAATTATAAGTTTAACACTATAACAAATAGCATCGTTTATAACCGAAAGGCCAAAGGATATATGCTTAAGTTTAATAAGGAGTTAGCTTCAGTTAGGCCAGGAGGAAAGTGAAGAGAAGTTACTTTACTTCAGCAAGGGATCTGGAAAGGTCCCTTGTTTTCTTATTTTAGCAGGTATATTGACTGGAGTCCTATCCCTTTAGCCGGGAAGAGGCCGGCTGCCATTTATTTAAAAACATATGTCCCTTTTTTTGAAAACTCTTGAAATACCAAAATGAAAACGCTACACTTATAATATACAATTTTTCGTATATTGAAAGTGAAGAGGTATTGACATATGAGCCGTATTTGGGAAAGTTTGTATTCGAAGAATGGGCTGGCAGCGAAGTTTATTGCGAAGGAGCTTATTCAGTTTTCAGAGGGAGAGAGGATCCCGCGGGTGAGTGATTTTACGGAAAAGCTTTCCCTGGGCCGGGGAACTGTGCAGGGAGCACTAAGAGTGCTGGAGGAATTGCATGCCATTTCTCTGGAGTCAAGGGGGCATCTTGGGACCTTTCTTAAAAAGAGAGACATCAACCTTCTATACGAGATTGCCGGCATCGGACCTGTAATGGGCGTTATGCCTTTGCCTTATTCCCGCAAATATGAAGGCTTGGCTACCGGCATTGTGGAAGGCTTTGAAGAGTTGAATAAGAAATCGGGACTCGCTTATATGAGAGGGGCCAGGAGAAGAATTGAATCTTTGAAAACGCGCCGCTACGATTTTGCGATCATGTCCCAGCTGGCAGCGGAAGAAGCGGTACAGGAATTTGAGGGCCTGGAAATTCTACATACACTAGGGCCTGAAACATATGTGACGTCACACAAAGTATTTTTTTCAAAAAGCGGAAATGACAGGATCCTGGACGGCATGCGATTAGGGATTGACTATTCATCTACTGACCAGGCCAATATCACTATGCTGGAATGTGAAGGTTTGGATGTTGAACTCATCAAAGCAGACTATATGCAGCTCTTCACCATGCTGAAAAATGGCAGTATTGATGCAGCGGTATGGAATGCTGATGAAGCCAGGGCTTTTAAGACCTTTACTTCCTCTGATTTTAAGTCGAAAAAAGCAAAGGAACTGGCCCTGAAAGCAACAAGGGCTGCCATTGTAATAGAAAGTGAAAGAACGAATATTAAGGAACAGATCCAGCTTCTTCAATTTGAAAAAGTGGAGGAAATCCAACAGCTTGTCGAGGAGGAAAAAAAGTATCCTCACTATTAAGGAACTGGAGTTCTAGTTTCTTTCTGTGATTAATATACTAAATACTGTATACTGGAGGAATTTCAATGAATTTAGAAGAGTTGAAACAAAGATTAGACATCCTTTTGACCTCTTTGGTTGTTAGCACAAAAGCTGCAGATATAACTACTCTAGCATTCATGCATTTAAGTTCAATCTTAAAAAAAGATACCATTGACCAGGCAGAAATGCTGTTCACGCATTTGCCGACAGCACTGACCAGAATTGAAAAGGGTGAACAGGTGGAAGCTCCTCATCCGTCTCTGCTGGAAGAGGTAAAGCAGTCACCGCAAGCGGCATTGGCAATAAAGGAAATCGATTTTATACAGCAGCAATGGAAAAAACAGCTCCCCCAGGAAGAAATTGATTTTCTGCTAATCCATTACACGAATGTACTGCAAATTAATAAAGGAGGAAACTAGGATGAAAATTGTAGTTGGAGGACAAGTGGATAAAAAAGAGATTGAGAGCTTAATAAAAGAGATTGATAGCAGCATCACGACGATAGTCAAGTCTGATTTGGAAGCTGCCATGGCAGTCAAGACAGGACAAGCAGATTACTATGTCGGCGCCTGCCATACTGGAGGCGGAGGTGCTTTGGCAATGGCTATTGCACTTCTGGGCAAACCAAATTGCGAGACTGTTTCCATGCCAGGGAAAAAGCCTGTTGAAGAAAAAATAGTAACCGCTATCAATGAAGGCAAAAAAGCTTTCGGATTTACAGCGGATCATAAAGATGCCGCAGTCCCGATGATTATCAAAGCTTTAAAGAATAGAAGGTAGGAAGTCCATTTAACTTAAGGGGGAAAATGAAATGGAAATGACCTTAATTATCCTGATTGGTGCCGTTGCTGCTGTTTTGGCCCATATGAATATTGCTGTTTTCAATGATGGGCTTCGGCCCATTGTCTCCGAGCACGTAGAAGGGCGGATGACACGAAGAGACCTGGCATTCACTGCCTTTGCCATGAGCTTTGGCCTTGTGATCGGTTTTGGAATTCCTTTTACATTGTCGGCCAGCATCATCCTTGTTCATAGTATCTTGCTGGGGACAGATATTATCGGGCTGCTGACTCCGAAAAATAAATGGGGAACGCCACTTGCTGCCGTAATCGGAGGCGCGTATGGAGCAGGTCTTTTAATCGGACTGGAAGGCTTTGTGAAGCTGTTTGATTATCTTCCGCTTAACTTCCTTGAAGCAATGGGAGCAGTTGGAGCCCCCGTTGTTGTAACATTCATGGCATTCCCTGCCCTTGCTGTAGCAATGCAGTTCAGTGTAAAGAAAGGTGTCATCACCTTTATTGTTTCTGCATTAGTCCGCCAGCTTGCTGTTTGGCTGAATGAAAGTGCCATCTTAACTGTTTCAGGTACAACTGTAACACTTAACCAGGAAGGAATGGCTCTTATCACAGGGATGATCTTCTTGCTTGCATTTGCCATGAAAGAAAAAGCAGAAGAGGGATCCTCTATTGACCTGGCTGCTGTGTTCAGTGACAAAGTGGCTAAAATCAGAAAAAACGTGGTCTTCTTTATGATTATTGGCGGTCTTATTGCAGCTGCTACCAATCTATGGATTATGGCTGGAGATCCAATTTCGCTGAATCTATTGGCTGAAGGCAAAGCAACAGATGCCGGAATTGCTGCAGCTGCCCGTGCACTCGGCTTTATTCCGCTTGTAGCCAGTACAGCTATTGCAACAGGCGTTTACAGCCCGGTCGGATTCACGCTCATTTTCGTCGTAGGATTTTTCTCTCCAAATGTTTGGTTAGCCTTGATTGGCGGTGTCATTATTATTTTCATTGAAGTTATGCTATTAAGCTCAATTGCCAGATTCCTTGATAAATATCCTGGTGTCCGCAACTCCGGAGAAAACATCCGCAGTGCGATGACCAAGCTTCTGGAAGTGGCCCTTTTGATCGGTGGAGCGAATGCAGCCAATGCCATCGCCCCAGGATTTGGCTTCTTCTTCATTGCGGGCTTCTATTTATTGAATGAAGCAGCAGGACGCCCAATTGTCCGTATTGCGGTTGGTCCTGTTGGTGCCATTGCAGTCGGAATCATCGCGAATATCCTTGTTGCTCTTGGAATTATGTCCATTCCTCAATAAATGGTATGGAAGCTGTCATAAAAAAATTAATCTATGTTATAGCGGGGTTTATCCCCGTAATAATTATCCACAAGATAAGATTAAGCAGAGAAGATCGGAGTGAAAGGCCATGATACAAACAGTTCTTGGAAAAATTGCTCCGGAGGAATTGGGGATTTGCTCGGCTCACGAGCATCTCTCCATTGATCTTTCGCGAGTGAAAAAAGATCCGGATACGATATTGGATGATGAACAGGGCATGCGTGAGGAACTGGAGGACTTTTACCGTCTGGGCGGCAGGTCGATGGTCGAGGTGACGAATGACGGCATGGGCCGGGATGCTCTTGTTCTAAAAAGATTAAGTAAAGCGACAGGCGTTCACCTGATTACGTGCACAGGCTTTTACAAGGATCCATTTATCCCGGAATATGCCGGAGACTGGAAAGCAGAGCAGTTTGCGCAGCATTTCATGAAAGAAGCTGCGGAAGGAATCGCTGACACCGGCATTCTTCCAGGTGTCATCGGGGAAGTAGGCACAAGCAAGAATGAAATGAAGCCGATTGAGAGAGAACTGTTGATTGGTGCGGCTATAGCCGGAGCCGAAACAGGCCTTCCGGTCACAACCCATACGACGCTCGGGACACTTGGCTTTGAACAGGTGCAGCTTCTTACAAAGCAAGGACTTCCTGTAGACCAAATCATTGTCGGCCATCAGGACCTTAATCCGAATAAAGAGGAAGTGCTCTCCGTTTTGGAAACAGGTGCCTATATCGCTTTTGATACGATTGGCAAAAATAATTACCGGCCGGACGGAGAAAGAGTGGATTTCCTGCTTGATTTTATTAATCGGGGATTTGAAAAGCAAATCCTGCTGTCAGCCGATTTAACCAGGAAATCCCATTGGAAAAAGAATGGCGGGCCAGGCTACGGGCTTGTGCTTGAATCTTTTATTCCAAAATTAAAAGAGGCCGGTGTTTCGGACAGCATTCTGCAGCAGCTTCTAATCGTTAATCCATCCAGAGCTTTTTCAATAAGGGAGGGATCATAGTGTCAACATACAATCCAGCCAATCTGAAGTATGCCGATTCTGTTCTGCCAAGTTTATCGATACAGGAGGCCCGGGAAAAACAATTCAAACTCGTCGATCGAATGAGCCGTTATTTTGAGGGAAAGCAGTTTCTATCGATGGGAGATCTTGGTGTCTCTCCAAAATGGAAGCGTCCGGAACAGACTTATCTTGTGGAAAGAGTGCTGGCGGATTTTTTTGAAGCGGAGGATTGTGCCCTTGTCCGAGGTGCTGGAACGGGAGCGATCCGAAATATTTTAAGCATGCTTTTAAATGCAGGAGATGAAATGTTCATTCATAAAGCCCCTGTCTATACAACGACCAAAGAAACGTTAAGGATATTAGGCATTAAAACAGTCGAAGCGGATTACAACAATCTTGAGGAAATCAGAGCAGCAATCAGGCACAACCAAAGCCCTAAAGTTTTCTACATTCAGCATGCCCGCCAGCAGCCGACAGACCATTACCGTTTGGCTGAAGTCATTAAAGCCGTAAAGGAAGAACGCCCCGATCTGCCAATTGTGGTGGATGATAATTATTGCGCATTAAAAACGAAGGGGATTGGCGTTGAATTGGGCGCCGATTATTCCACTTTTTCCGGGTTTAAACTGCTGGGTCCGGAAGGGATTGCTGTCATTGTCGGAAAAAGAGAGGCGATTGCACGAGTCCATCATTATAACTATTCGGGCGGAGGCCAGGTCCAGGGCTACGAAGCAATGGAGCTGCTCAGGATGATGACCTTTGCCCCTGTATCTTTAGCGATTCAAAATGAGCAGGTAGAAGAGCTGTGCCGCCGGCTGAATGAAGGGGCTGTGGCCGGAATCCGCGCTGCGTATATGACCAATGCCCAATCGAAAAATGTCATTGTGGAATTGGAGGATCCCATTGCCCAACAGGTTATCAGCATGAGTGATAAGCACGGCGCCGCCACTCACCCTGTTGGGGCAGAATCAAAATATGAAATCATTCCAATGATTTACCGGGTATCCGGAAGCTTTTTGGAAGCCCAGCCGGAACTGAAGGAGTATGGATTGCGCATCAACCCAATGAAATCCGGTGCAAGCACGATTATCGGCATATTGGAAAAAGTGATACCTCTTGCAAAAGAAAAGCATCATCGCTGATACCGTAAACAAAGGGGGGATATTCAATGTTTTTAGATGTAACAAAACGAAGAAACCCAAAGCTTATACAATCAGGTGTCACCTTGCATCAAAGCGGGCAAATTCCCCCAAATACGTATGTGATCGATCTTGATATCCTGGGAGAGAATGTGGAGGCACTTGCAAGAACGGCAAATGATCACAGCTTCCAGCTTTATTTCATGAGCAAACAGCTGGGCAGGCTTCCGTTTATTGGCCGGTTTATAGCAGAGCATGGCATTCAAAAAGCTGTGGCTGTGGAATTTGATGAAGCCAAAACACTGGCAGAAGGCGGCGTTGAAATCGGCAATGTTGGCCACCTTGTTCAGCCTGGGAAAAACCAATGGCCGGAAGTTTTATCGTGGAAACCGGAGGTCGTGACCTTGTTTTCCTACGAACGTGCGCAGCAGCTTTCTGAGGCAGCCGTCCAATCCGGAATGGTGCAGGATGTCCTGCTGAGAGTGTATGCAGACGGGGATTTCATTTATCCCGGACAGGAGGGCGGCTTTCCCTTGGATTCATTGGATGAAGAGCTGACTAAGCTGGCCGGACTTCCGGGCATTAACCTAGCCGGAATCACAACATTCCCGAACTTTCAGCTTTCAGAAGACCGGTTGGGCATGAAGCCAACCCCTAACTTTCAAACCCTTCTTCAGGCAAAAAAAGTTTTAGAGGAACGAGGCATTGAAGTCAAGCAGGTAAACGGTCCAAGCGCGACAAGCTGCGAAACCATTCCATTTTTAGCTGACAAGGGTGTAACACATGGAGAACCTGGACATGCCCTCACAGGAACGACGCCGCTCCATGCTTATAGGGATCTGGCTGAAAAGCCGGCCATTATCTATGTAACGGAAGTGTCCCACCAGGACAATGACCATTATTATGTAATCGGGGGCGGATATTATGGCCGCTCCCATCTAACGGGGTGCCAGGTCGGAAATGCAGAAAGCGAGATATTGGATCAGTATGTCCCGGCAGCAGAACCGGCTCCTGAAGCAATCGATTATTACGGGGCAATCGAAAAACCGAAGGACTTCCGTATTGCTGAAGGGGATACAGCCATTTTTTCATTCCGCACACAGGTTTTCGTTACAAGAGCCCATATTGCCTTGGTAAAAGGAATACAAAGCGGACAGCCGGAACTTGTTCACTTTGAGAGGAAGTGGTAAGGATGGCAAAAGCAATACTGCTGGTGATCGACAGTTTTGGCATCGGGGCAATGGAGGATTGCGGCGAGTTCAGCCCCTCTGACTGCAGAGCCAATACCTATAAACATATAAGGGAATCTGCAGGCTTTTTAAATATACCTACTTTAGATCATCTGGGACTGGGGGCGCTTGCCGATGGGAAGCGTGCACCAGGGAATGCCTATGGATGCTCGGCGCTGGCCCATCATGGAGCCGATACGTACCTGGGGCATCAGGAAATCGCCGGAAGCTGCCCAAAGCGTTCGAATAAAAGGCTGATGAAGGACATTCATGGGAAACTGGCAAAGGCTTTGAAGGATGAAGGTTATCGGGTGGAATACCCATGGGAGGAACGGCCTGTGCTTCTGGTGGACGAAGCCTGTGTCATCGGGGATAACCTTGAGTCTTCAGCAGGAAATATCATCAACTTAACGGCAGATTTTAATAAAATGCCCTTCCATGAATTAAAGGAAGTCGGAAAGGTTGTCCGCCAAAACGTGGACACCAGCCGGGTCATCGCTTTCGGCGGCCCATATACCACGATCGAACACATCCTGTCAGTTGTTCATGAAAAAAATCCCGGACAATGGGGCGTCGATGCACCAAAGGCAAGGGTATATGGAAAAGGCTACGAAGTCTATCATATGGGCTACGGAGTAAACATAGACGGTCAATTTCCGATGATTGCTGCCCGGCATGGCCTGAAAGTCCATCGAATTGGGAAAACAGCAGATGTTCTGCATGGTGAAGGACCCGCACACCCGATTGTCGATACCGATCAAGTATTAAGAGTTTTAGAGACTTCCTATCGGGAAGAAAAAGAGGATGCTGCGTTTCTCGTGAATATCCAGGAAACGGATCTGGCAGGCCATGCAGAGGATGCAGAATGGTATGCAAGGCTCCTTAATACTACAGATCAGTGGCTCTCTGCCTTTCTCCCAAAAATGGCTGAGGAGGATCTGATAATCATCATGGCCGACCATGGGAACGATCCAACCATCGGCCATTCCAACCACACCCGGGAATACGTGCCTATTTTGGCTGCTGGGAAACGGGTAAAAGCTGTTAATATTGGAAAACGAAATAGCATGGCTGATGTTGGGGCTACACTTTGCGAGTTTTTTCATCTGCCTGCCACGGAAGAAGGCACAAGCTTTTTGAGGCAAATCCTATAATAAACTTAAATCCGCTCTCGGCTATAGAGCGGATTTTTCTGTATCCAATCTTTTACTTATTATGATCTGGTATAAAATCATGCCATATAAATAGACAGCAAATATAGCAATTAGGACTTCACAGTCGGCTATTTAAGGTAGATTGATTACTAAATAGGATTTTGATAGGCCAAAACCAATGCTGAAAAAACGACATTAACCCCATTTTATTTCCCGAAAAATAATAGATATTGTCAAAGTTTATAAGAGTTCATTAGGGAAAGAGTAATTTATTGAACAAGGGGGAGAAAGGCTAGCTGAACAAGAAAAGCAGGAAGCTGCCGCAAGCTTTTTAAAAATAAAGGGAGAAGTGCTGTTAACACTTCTCTCTCCTTCCAATTCCTAAGCTTCGTTTACTATACTGTTACCCCAACTTTATTATATTTGGAAACCCCAATTTCAGCTGCTCCCGGTTTTCCATTTTCAACTACCCAGGATGACATGGTAAAGGCTTGTGCATTCGGATCCCCAGGGGAAGAAACCGCACGGAAGTCCGTTTTCCATGAATCATGGGTCAAATCGCAGCGTACATATCCGCGCAGGTCGCCATTAAAGAGCTTCACATGCGGGTTAGCGGAAAGTGCTGCTTCCACGTTATCCTTCCAGCCGCATCCTGAACTGATCGAGGTTCCGACGAACTCAGTCGCAAGCGTCTCTGAGGAAGGATTATGGAAGTCAGCCTTCAGGTCATTGACCCAGCTTGAATGCCAGTCTCCGGCAAGGACAATCGGATTGGAAGGGCGGTGCTGCTGAATGAACTTTAATATCCGGTCACGCTCGGCCGCATAGCCGTCCCATTGGTCATGATTAACGCTGATTCCTGATCCGGGATCATAATCAAACTGAGCCACAATGGTTTGCTGGGCAATGACATTCCAGCGGGCTTTGGAATGCTCAAGATTTTTCATTAGCCATTGCTCCTGTTTGGAGCCCATCATTGTTCTTGCAGGGCTCTGAGCTTCCGGATCCAGCGGAGCACTCGGAAAACCGTCCCTTAATTGATCATCACGATATTGGCGGGTGTCCAAAACATTGAAATCCGCTAAATTCCCATATGTGAATTGACGGTAAAGAATCATATCGGAGCCATGCGGTTTTGATCGAAGCCTGAGCGGCAAGTGCTCATAATAGGCTTGAAAGGCTGCAGCGCGAAGGGCCAGAAAGTTTTGGTTCGATTCTTCTCCATCTGGCTGTGAGATATCATTCGCCCAGTTATTTTCAATTTCGTGATCATCAAAGGTCACGATAAACGGAAACGCAGCGTGAGCTTGCTGCAGGTCAGGAGAAGTCTTGTAAAGGGCATGCTGGTTGCGGAAATCAGCAAGGGTTGCTGTGTCCCTTTTTTCATAAATATAGTCCCCAAGGTGGAGAACAAAATCTAGATCCTGCTGTGCCATGTCTCGGTAAGCGGCATAGCGTCCTCCCACCCAGGCCTGACAGGAAGCGAAGGCAAAAGAAAGGCTGTTCACATGTGCTCCCCAAGCTGGAGCCGTTTTTGTCCTTCCGACAGGACTGATTTCATTTCCGGCTTTAAATCGATAATAATATTCCATTCCCGGCCTTAGGCCATGTACTTCTGCATGGACAGAATGGGCAAGCTCCTGCATCGCCACTTCTGTTCCGTGTTTTACTACCCTCTTAAATTGTTCATCCTCTGCTACTTCCCACTCTACCCGGATATTTTTATCAGGCATTCCGCCTAATCCATCTGCCGCAGCAGGATCAGGTGCCAATCTTGTCCATAATACGACCCCATCCGGTAAGGGATCTCCAGAAGCAATCCCCAGCGTAAATGGATAGGCATTGAAGGTAAAAGAAGCTTCCACACCCTTTTTGGACAATGAATGGGGGATTGTGAGGCTCAGCGCAGCAGCCAGTGCTGCTTTGCTGGAGGTGCCTAAGAACGACCGCCGGGTAAATGTTTTCGAATTGAATTCCTTTAACCATTTTTCATAACTCATTTTTTCCACTCCTTATGTAATCGATAATGAAACTCTGTCAAATCGTTCTGACATTTAATAGATAACATAGGCTCAGAATGGAAATGTCCGAATTTACCAAAAGTATATACAATCTATAACTATCTAACATTTGCTTAAAAAAGTGTAAATAAATTAACGTGGAATAGGATTTCTTTATTCCGCAGAGGAAGGCGGAACACAATGGAAGTTTAATAGAGGGAAGTCAAGAGGTACCCCTAATAGGGAGCTTAAATCGATTGGAAAAATGGATACCATTTTACTCAAAATTTACAAATGATTAAAACATTTATAACTTTTTTACAATTCTTTACCCTGGCTTTATTAACATTTTTTAATCGTTCCCTATAATTTTACTAGTACATAAGAAATTATTATAAAGGGGAAATCATTCTATGGATCGTCGTTTATTCTTAACATATGCTGGAAGCACAACTGCAGCATTAGTTGCAGCCTCTACAGGGATTGGCGCTTTAACAGGAAACGCCATGACAGCCAATCATTTAATGAATGGACAGCCTTCAGGGCAGGGCAAGCCTCTTACCGCTCCTTTCAAACCTGTTAGCCGTACATGGGAAAACGAATTAGTGCTGCCTAATGGTTACAAGTACAATATTATCGCCTCTTATGGGGATGTGATTAATTCAAAAGGCGAGAAATTCGGGGATGCAGCGGATCTTACTGTTTATTTCCCTATTGATAGTTTAGAAGGGGGAAATCATTCGGAAGAGGGCTTAATCTGGGTCAATCATGAATTTCCTGAGCCAGGCAACTATATGAAGATGTTGGGGATTAATGAAGCAACTTTTAAGAAAGAAAATCTTGCGAGCTATCCGGAGCTTCTCAAAATGGAAAAAGAAGCAGTGGGCGGCTCGGTCATTCATGTAAAGAAAGAAAATGGCGAATGGAAGCTTGTGCAGAATGATGCCTATAACCGCCGTGTTGATGGGACAACCCCGATTGAATTAACCGGTCCTGCCCGTGGAAGCAAAGCGGTAAATGGGGCCACAAAAGTGTTCGGATCACTTGGAAACTGCAGCGGTGGACGCACTTTATGGAATACCGCTTTATCCTGTGAGGAAAATACAGGATATGGAAGCTCCTATGGCTGGCCCAATTTCGATGAAACTCATTACGGCTGGGTTGTCGAAGTGGATCCGTTTGATCCCAAAAAGCCTGTACGCAAGCATACAGCGCTTGGACGTTTCGCACATGAAAATGCAGCAATGGGATTAACCGAAGATGGCAGAGTCGTCGTTTACATGGGTGATGATAAAGGTGACGAATGTTTCTATAAATTCATTAGTGACAAGAAATTCAACCCAAACAACCGGGAAGCCAACTTTGATATTTTAGAAAATGGAACTTTATATGTAGCAAACCTCGGAAAACAAAAATGGATTGCGCTTGATTATGCTTCCAATTCTGCACTAAAAAGCCAATTTGCTGACCAGGCGGATGTCTTAACGAACGCACGGGCTGCAGCTAAAGCGGTAGGGGGAACGAAATTGGATCGTCCGGAAGATGTGGAAATCCACCCTCATGACGGAACTGTATTTTTAGCGTTAACCAATAACTCCGGGCATGGAAATTTCCACGGACAAATTGTCCGGTTTGCCCCTGCAAATGGAGACCATGCAAGTGATTCCTTTACGTTTGAGGTATTTATTGCGGGAGGACAGCAAAGTGGTATTACTTGTCCTGATAATCTTCACTTTGACAGCAAAGGAAACCTGTGGGTTGTGGAGGATTATGGAGCAACAGAAGACAATATATATGCAGCGTATAAAAACTGCGGTGTATTCATGATTCCTACGGATGGAAAAAGCTATGGAGTCCCTCACCAATTTGCATCAGGTCCAAAAGGATGCGAAGTAACCGGTCCTTGGCTGACACCGGATGAACGTACTTTATTCCTTGATGTCCAGCACCCTGATACTTGGAACCCTGCCCCTGGATACGATTTTGGACGTTCTTGTTTAGTTGCCGTACAGGGTGGAAGCTTCAGTAAATAACACCAGGTAACCAGCTGGGCAGGGCAGTGAACGAAGTCAGCTGCAATAAAAAGAGATTAATAGCCTCTTCTTTATCTATAACGTTTAAACTCGTTAACAGCTTAGCCTATTATATATGGAGGGAGCACCTGAGATGGTTTTTACTTGTAAAAAACACGTGAAGGAAGCTTTAAAGATCATAGATCTTCCTCATATTTATCCAATTTCTGAAAATGACCGAATGAATTGCCAATATGCCAACTGCCGCATTTGCGGAAATAAAGCGGAATTTAAGCTTTTTAATTATCTTCCGCAGCGGAAAACTAAACAAGCAATATAAAGGGAGGATGATGAAGCATGCTTCAAAATATAGGGATTCCCGGATTGGTTTTAGTCCTTGTGATCGCTTTGATTATTTTCGGTCCTTCCAAGCTGCCTGAAATCGGACGGGCCTTTGGCCGCACGTTAACGGAATTCAAGAGTGCCACAAAGGGCCTGGTATCCGGTGAGGATCATGAGGAAGACGAAAAGAAACAGAAAAAATCAGTCAATTCTTAATCATGATAGACGGGGAAACTCGTCTATTTCTTTTCTTTAAAGATTTGAAAGTATAACTTTGAACTTTGATAACTGTCTAGCTCCAGCGCCTGCCCCCTCGAGGTCACAAGCTTGTCTAGTTGAGGCTCCTAGGAACTCGAGACATAAGCCAATCCCTTCCAGAAGGAAAGAACACCTTCTTGCAGGGCTTGTCTTATGCTTGTCGTCCCTGAGCAGTCGCCTCCACATTTCGGGCAATCCTCCCAGAAAGGCAAAGAACGCCTTTCCATGAGGCTCGTCTTGTGCTTGAGGCCCACAGGATGCGGGTCATGTAGACGTTGCCACAGGACGTGGCGTTCTTAGTCTGCGTTCCTTCGTGGGCAAGGTGCTAGCGCTTTTCTATTATGCGGGAGGTGTCCAGGATGGAAAGCAAAGATGTGCATCTGATTGAACATTTGGAGGAGCTTCGCCAACGAATCATTAAAACCCTAATCGCATTCATTCTTTTTATGATTGCTGCTTTTATCTTTGTGCAGGATATTTATCAATGGTTAATAAGGGACCTTGACGGAAAGCTGGCCATATTGGGGCCGAGTGATATTTTATGGGTATACATGGTCCTTTCCGGCGTGCTTGCCATAGCTGCTACAATCCCTGTAGCTGCCTATCAGGCATGGAGGTTTGTGGCGCCGGCTTTAAAGAAGGAAGAGCGCCGAGTTACTTTAGGCTTTATCCCGGGCTTATTTCTTCTATTTATTGCAGGACTTTCCTTTGGTTATTTTGTCCTGTTTCCAATCGTGCTCGGATTCTTAACACAGCTGTCAGCGGGGCAGTTTGAAACGATGTTTACGGCAGATAAATATTTCAGGTTCATGATTAACCTGACTCTGCCATTTGGCGTTCTATTCGAGATGCCCCTGGTCGTGATGTTTTTAACGAAGCTGGGAATTCTCAATCCAAATAGACTTGCAAAGTCGAGGAAGCTCTCTTATTTCGCTCTCATCGTCATCTCAATCCTGATCACTCCGCCCGATTTTATCTCGGATATCCTGGTTATTGTCCCATTGCTTCTCCTTTTTGAAGTGAGTGTGACCATTTCCAAAATGGTTTATAAGAAAAAGCTGATGGGTGAAATGATAAAAGGATCTGCCCCTGCTAATTAAAAGCAGGGGTATTTTTTGGCGGTTCTGCCGGGGATATGGATGCGAGAAAAAGGGAGCCAGCGAACAATACACTGACTCCCTTATTGCAGGACGGTTCTTTATTTAATCAAACGTTTGATTAAAAGCATTTATCTTATGGAAACAAAAGGATCGCGTCAGTAATCGGCCGTTCACGAGCTACCCATTAAATAGGTTTAAACAACGATTTTCCCTATCGCTGCTTCGTCTGCAATAATGGTCACATTCGTGTGTTTTCTTAAAATAGAGGCAGGGAAGCTTTCATTAACCTCTCCCTTTAATAGTTGCTCCAAGGCATCTTTTTTGGCATCTCCCGAGACAAGCAAGAGAATTTCTCTGCTGCGCATAATGCTCGCAATCCCCATGGTAATGGCATGAGCAGGCACTTCACTAAGGCTATTAAAATATCTTGCATTGGATTCGCGTGTAGAAGGTGTTAATTCGACAATATGTGTTTCAGTGTGAAAGGATGTACCTGGTTCATTAAAGCCAATATGGCCATTGCTGCCGATGCCAAGAACTTGAAGGTCAATGCCGCCATGTCTCTCTATCAGATTTTCGTAATCGCTGCATTGCTGCTGCGGATCGGCTGTATTGCCTAAAGGAACATGAGTATTCGATTTTTGAATATCAATGTGATTAAATAAATGCTTGTCCATGAAAAAACGGTAACTATTTGGGTCTTCACTGGAAAGCCCCATATATTCATCCAGATTAAAGGTTGTAACGTCCTGATAGGAAGTATGGTTTTTTTGATGATCTTTTACCAATTGTGCATATAATCCAACCGGGGTTCCGCCTGTGGCCAATCCCAGGTTAATGTCAGGATTGCGGCGTATTCTATCGATTAAAAACTCCGCTGCTTTTTGACCCATTTCATCATAATTTTTTGCTTGTAAGATTTTCACTGCTGTTCTCCTCCTCGATGATAGGCAAGCTCTCCACGGCAAAAAGTCATATCTGCTTCAAGCTGCTCATCCAATATCACGATGTCAGCGTCTTTTCCTTGGTCCAACTCCAATTATTTTATGATTCTGTACTTGAATATAGCCTGCTTCAATTTTTTGGTCTTCCGCATATATTTGCATTCCTTTAAGCAAGATACCGTTCAAGGTAATCAAACCCCTTTGTGTATATAGTAAAAAATAGGCTCTGTTAAATTTGGCTGTTGATTTCCGCTGCAGGCACTCAGCGAACAGCGGGGCTACTGGGAGCCTCCTCGTCGCTCTGCGCCTGTGGGGTCTCCCTTGGTATGCTACTCCCGCAGGAGTCTCGTCGCCTTCCACTCCAATCAACAGGGTGCTAAAAACAACAATTACCTTTAACAGAGCCAAAAAATAAAAGGAAAGATTCAGCTAGTTAAGGCTCATTAGTTTCTATAATTATTCAATAAACAGATATTTCAAAAGCATCCCGTTGTTATTCCAGAAGACCGGGGGTTTCCTTTTCAAGTAGTTATTCTACTATCAGGAATGAATGAAAAGTAGACTCGCACTCTAAATTGAACGTGTTTTCAGTGTTGGAGTAAGAATGATGAAAAGGATTGAAAACGATTTCAAACCCATTGAACTGCGGCAGCTGCGAATATATGATACGGATAGAAGGTTAAAGCACCAAAGTTTCTCATCAAGATAAAGGGGGGCAATATCAATGAAAAAAGCTTTTGAAAAAGCTCAGCAATTTGGTAAATCGTTCATGCTGCCTATAGCGGTTTTGCCGGCAGCAGGTTTGTTATTAGGAATTGGCGGAGCGCTGTCTAACCCGAATACGGTTTCAGCTTATCCATTTTTAGATATCAGCTGGCTGCAGGCCATTTTTACGATCATGAGTGCGGCAGGTTCAATCGTATTTGCCAACTTGCCGATCATATTTGCGGTAGGGGTAGCGATCGGTTTAGCCCGTTCTGATAAAGCAACGGCTGGATTAGCTGCCATGATCGGTTACTTTGTTATGAACAGTACCATCAGTGCGCTGCTTTCTTTAACCGGAGACCTGGCGAAGGATAACTTGGCAGGAGCCGGTCAAGGGATGGCTGTCGGGATTCAGACTTTGGAAACCGGTGTATTTGGCGGTATTATCGTCGGGATAGCAGCAGCTGCCCTGCATAATAAATACAATAAAATTGAGCTGCCTCAAGTGTTAGGATTCTTTGGGGGATCTCGCTTTATTCCTATTGTCGTTTCATTTGCTTCCATTTTTGTAGGAGCGATTCTATTTGTAATCTGGCCTTACTTCCAGGCTTTAATCAATGGGCTTGGGTCAGTGGTTACAGGTACCGGTGAAATCGGAACCCTTTTCTACGGATTTATTTTACGTATGCTCGGACCGCTTGGCTTGCACCATATCTTCTATCTTCCATTCTGGCAAACAGCACTTGGCGGAACGCTGGAGATTGGCGGGAAACTGGTCAGCGGTACACAGAATATCTTTTTTGCCCAATTGGGTGACCCTTCGACTGAACAATATTACGAAGGGGTATCAAGATTCATGTCAGGCCGTTTTATTACAATGATGTTTGGTCTGCCGGGAGCTGCATTGGCCATTTATCATTGCTCTAAAAAGAAAAACAGAAAAGTGGTAGCGGGAATTTTGTTATCAGCAGCGTTAACATCATTCTTGACAGGAATCACTGAGCCGCTGGAATTTAGCTTCTTGTTCGTGGCACCTCTTCTTTATTTAGTACATGCCATTTTTGATGGTTTTGCTTTTATGATGGCAGACATATTCAATATTACGGTCGGACAAACTTTCTCAGGCGGATTTATTGATTTCATTTTATTTGGAATTCTCCAAGGGGCCGATAAAACAAATTGGCCATATGTGTTAATGGTAGGTATTCCATGGTTCTTCTTATACTACTTTACGTTTAAATTCTTAATTAGAAAAAAGAACTTTAAAGTTCTTGGACGTGAAGATGAGGAACAGGCAGCAGAGCAAGTTTCAGCTACAGACCGTGCTAAAACGATTGTAGAAGGATTAGGCGGAACAAATAATATTGATATAGTTGATTGCTGTGCGACTCGTCTGCGGGTAACCATTAAAGACGAATCCCTGGTAAAAGACGATGTCATTAAACAGACCGGATCAAAAGGGATTGTGAAAAAAGGAACGGGTGTTCAAATTATTTATGGACCTCAAGTCACCATTGTTAAAAACGAAATAGAAGAGTATTTAGGTCAGTAATAAATAATAAGGACGTGTTTTACATGCATCAAGTGCTGGAACAGATCAAAAATGGACTCATTGTTTCCTGCCAGGCTTTAGAAGGAGAACCGCTTCATAGCCCGTTCATTATGGGACGTATGGCATTAGCTGCAAAGGAGGGAGGGGCTGTTGGCATTCGGGCCAACTCCGTCCCTGATATTAGGGAAATAAAAGAACAAGTCGATCTTCCTGTGATCGGCATCATCAAACAGGTATACAAGGATCATCCTGTTTTTATTACACCAACCATGAAAGAGATCGATGCCTTAGCTGAGACGGGTGCCGAAATCATTGCGACAGATGCAACGAATCGGATCCGGCCAGATGGCAAGGATTTAGAATCGTTTTATCAAGACGTAAGATCAAAGTATCCTCATATATTGCTGATGGCGGATGTCTCTTCCGTTGAAGAAGCCATTTTTGCCGATGAGCTGGGGTTTGATATTGTCGCACCGACATTATACGGATATACAGAAGAGACAAAAGGCTTAAAAATCGATGATCATGACTACGCCGTGATCAAACAAATCGTGAAAGAAGTGAAGCACGCAAAGGTACTGGCAGAAGGAAATGTTTCAACCCCGGAAATTGCCCGCTCTGTGCTGGATATTCATGTTCACTCGGTTGTGGTAGGCGGTGCGATTACAAGACCGCAGATCATTACAAAAAGGTTTGCAGATGCTATGCAAAAATAAGGATTAGCTGAAAGCAACTCAGGCTGCTGACTGGGTTGTTTTCAGCTTTTTGTTTTAATGGGGCTAGTTATGGATATTTCATAGTTTTCGGCCATTTGACTAAAAATAAGTTTAACATCTTGTATAATGGACGCATGGATTATCTAAAAGGGGAGAAAGAATATGGAATATCTGGGTGAAAATCTTCTGCATGGCATAGCCTGCACGATGGAAAAATTCACAAGCTCGGAGTCGGAATTAGCAAAATATATTATCGAAAACCCTGATGAAATCAGCCAATTATCGATCAATCAAATCGCGAAAAAAATTCATATTTCTCCGGCTACGATTACCCGCTTCTGTCAGAAAATTTCTTTTTCCGGGTTTAATGAGTTCAAGCACGAATTAAAAAGATATATCGATTTAAGGAACAAACCGACTGCATCCAGTGATATCAAGGAGATCGATTATTTTTCCAATCTCTATCAAAACCATTTAGAGATTATCGAAACGACCTTTCGTAAAATGACTTATTTTGATATTCAGCAAGCTGTTTCCCTTTTAACGGATGCAGAGAAAGTGCATGTATACGGCATCGGCAACTCAGGGATTGCAGCCCAGGAGTTCAAATGGAAGTTTTTTCGGATTGGAATCCAGGTTGAGTCGATTACAGACCCTCATCAAGCTGTGATGGATGCAGCATTAAGCACAGGCAGCAGTCTAGTCATTGGCATTTCTGTTTCAGGGAAAACAAAAGAAGTCATCGACGCGATTAAAATTGCCAAGAGGCAAGGTGCGTCAGTCCTTGCTATCACGAGTGATAAAACATCTGAACTCTCCCAGCTAGCAGATTTATCCCTATTAGTTATGAGTAAAAGCAGTATGCATATGGGTCAGAACATTTCTCCAACCCTTCCGCTGTTTCTGCTATTTGACTTACTATACACAGAACTTGTTGCAAAAGACTATATGAACCGGATTCGGATTCGGGATAAGACGTTGAGGGCTTTGGAGGATATTTGATGAAGGTCGTGCGATGAAAGGGACTGCATCAAATACATGGAATCCTTTCGTCTTCACAAATTTTTATCTTGTGTTCCAACTGTCCAAAAATCAGGTGCTTGATCGTACGTACAACGATGTATAAAAACCTGTATTAACGAGTAAAAGATAAACAAAAGCCAATCCCTTGAACTGTATGGGATTGGCTTTTTTGCTAACTTCATATAATAAATTTTTATGTTAACTAAAAATACATATTAAATTCCCGTCTCTCTGACACATTCTGCAAATGCAGCGAACGTTTTGCTATGAAACTGTGCTTTTCGGGAAACCAGTCGTGTTGTTGTGAATTTGTACTGTTCCGGAACCGGATGAGCCTGTACGCGATCATCGTTCACAGCAACGGCCGATTTGGTTAGAAGCGTGTACCCGATTCCTGCTCGTACGCAGTTCAGCATCGTCTCTAGCGTGCTGATCTCAACGATGTTCGTGGGGGTTGCACTGACACTGTGGAGCCAATCTTCGATGGTTGCACGTAAAGGGCAGCCTTTTGAAAACACAACCCATGCTGTATTCTCAACGTCCGGAAAAATTGCAGGTTCATTTCCATCAGCGGCAGTCAAAAGTACGACTTCTTCTCGAATCTCATAGGCGACTTGCAACTGGGATAAGTCGAATTCGCCCGTAAAGAATGCGCCATCCAACTGGCGGTTCAACACTTTCTCGTAATTAACCGGCGACGTCCCAGTGATCAGTGATAACGCAACTTCGGGGTATTTGCTTTGAAACTTGGATAACGCACGAATAAATGGCCCAGAGGAAGCGACCGTCTCCACAACACCGATCACAAGCGGTCCGCATGGGTAATCTGGTTCTTTTACAGCCCTGATGGCCTCGTCCATCCTAAGCAAAATATCCGAGGCATAATTGCTTAAGACGAGCCCCTTCTCAGTTGGTATTACGCCTTTCGGATTTCTCTGAAAAAGCTGGGCGCCAAGCTCCGACTCCATCTTGCGAACCCGCATTGTAATATTCGACTGAACGTAGCCCAGTTTCTCTGCCGCACGGGTTATGTTGCCCTCATCTATGATCGCCATAAACACTTTTAAATCGGTCAACTCCATAGAAAAAACCTCCAATTACACATCAATAATTTTGATGGATATATCAATATTAATCATTTTATTATATGGAATTGATGGAATACAATCATATTAATAAAACAAATCGTGTCGGTGACAAATAATTGTCCTGCTACGGTAAACTATAGGAGGAATTCAATATGAGTAAATATTCCAATCTTTTTTCTACATGCCAATTAGAGTCCCTGAAATTGCCGAATCGGGTGGTACTATCTCCGATGACCCGAACAAGTGCAGAACCGTCCGGGCTCGCAAATGAACGTATGGTCCGTTATTATACCCGTTTTGCGAAAGGTGGGTTCGGTCTCATTATCACGGAAGGCATCTATCCCGATACAGTGAACAGCCAAAGTTATGAGAACCAACCCGGCATAGCCAATAATGCACAAGCTGAGTCGTGGAGACCTGTCATTCAGGCGGTTCAACGCGAAGGAGGAAAAATTGTCGCACAGTTAATGCATGCGGGTGCACTTGTTCAGCATGACAGATTTACGCCAATCGCTCCATCAGCAGTAAAACCTGTGGGTAAGATGCTCGAAGATCATGGAGGGAGCGGAGAGTTCGCCGTTCCGAAAGAGATGACTCAAGAGGAAATCTGCAAAGCAATCGACAGCTTCGCACAAGCTGCTCTCCGTGCTAAGCAGATTGGCTTCGATGGGGTGGAAGTCCATGCAGCGAATGGCTACCTGCTCGATCAATTCATCACCGATTATACCAACCATCGAACAGATGAATATGGCGGTTCAACGAAGCGACGAATCCGCATCGTTGTGGAAGTGCTGGAAGCCATTCGTGCTGTTGTCGGCCCAGATTACATGGTAGGTGTTCGTATCTCACAAGGGAAAGTAAACGATTTTCATCACAAATGGGCAAACGGAGAGACGGATGCGAAGATTATTTTTGAACAATTAGCAGCTGCATCCCCAAGTTACATCCATACGACCGAATATAAGGCGTTTGTCCCAGCTTTCGTAGAGGATGGAACGACGCTTGCCAAGCTAGCTAAGCGATACAGTGGCCTTCCCGTCATCGCCAATGGCAAATTGGGAGAACCGGAGGCTGCAAAGCTCCTCATTGAGTCGGGAGATGCTGACCTTATCGCAATCGGAACGAGTGCATTGGTTAATCCGGACTGGGTGAACAAAGTACAAGAAGGTAAAAAGTTAATCCCTTTCGACCATCATTTCTTGCACCCTATAGCGACACTGAAAGAAGAAGAAGTTATAGTCTGAGAACTTCCAGTCAATTAAGACTGACCGTTTATAAAAAGTTTAATCAAAATCCTGTATAAATTAATACAGGATTTTTCTTTTTACTCTTGTTGATGTTGTAAAACTCCAGTCATGTTACTCCATTTAAGGTGGCTTTTCTTGAATATCTGTGCATCATGGATGTTCAAGTACGGTCTTCCGTTAAAGGGCGCTATCCTTGAATAAGGGGAGTGCTCTTTTTCATTTAAAGGGCCAGATTGTTGAGGAAAACTCCTTAAAGGAAGAAAGTTGAACCCCTATTGACATTATAATCCAATCGGTTATAATTTTAAGTAATTAAGTAATTACTTAAATAATTAATAATGGAGGTAAGAATGATTGACCATCAATGCATTATTTAAAGCTTTATCTGATGAAAATAGAAGGAAAATATTAGACCTTTTGCGAAATGGTGACTTGACTGCTGGAGATATTGCTAATCATTTTGAAATGAGTAAACCAGGAGTATCTCAGCACTTGTCTGTTTTAAAAAATGCTGAATTAGTATACGCCATAAAAAAGGGGCAGTATGTTTATTATTCTTTAAATTCAACTGTTTTTCAGGATGTTTTGAAGTGGATTATTCAGTTTAATTCAAACTCAAAGGGGGAGGATTTATGATTAAAAAAATTTGTTTATGTTTCTTAATTTTTTTATCTTCTGGTGTCAGTATTTATTTATACGCTAAGAATATGGCGTTTGAAGAAACGAGATATGGTATAACGGAAGTAATATTATTTAGTATTCCGTTTACAATGTGTTTAGTAAACAGTAGTTTATTCATTCTTCCTAAACAATTTCAAGGCTCTTATTCTCGATATAAAAAAGGAATAGAGAGTATATTTTTGTCGATTACAATGATCCTTTTTATGCTGCATTTCGGCTTAATCCTGGAGGCAATAGGTACAGATGTTAACCTACTCCTCTTAATCCCTATAAGTGTAGGTATCGTGCTTATCACCACAGCTAACACCCTTCCTAGATTTCAATTAGAATTAAATAAAACATCCTCAGAATTAACCCAATCAACTCATCAAGTATGGAACATCGTAGTACGTCCATTTTCTTTACCTTTGTTTATTGGTGGTTTAGCAATGTTACTTTGTGTGATTCTTCCTGGTACTTTGATGTTTGTTGGCTTCTTCTCAATACTTTTATGTACATTGCTTGTATCTATTTTTCTTTCATATAAAGCTTTTCAATCACATTTAAAAAATTTGTAATATTGGAGTGGTTCCTTTGAATAGAGATAAGGTTTGTTCAGAATGCGGTTCAAAAGAGACTAGAACTGGTGAATTCAAAGGTTATGGGGCATTATTTAAGAAGAAAGCAATTATTAAATGTTCTGAAGTAGATGCTTGTTTTTGTGTAAATTGTGGTTTTATATTGAATCTAAAAGTAAGAAACCCAGAAAAGTTTTTATAATTTTGACTAAGTCTTGTTGAGATAAGGGGGGGGTTCTTCAATTAGATTAACCTAAATTTTCTTCCACAATCGGGCGCTTTAATGGCATAAGGATCACAGAAATGATCAAACTTCTTTATAAAAACAAGATTTAAATCTACTAGAAAAGAATCCATTTTGATCAATTTTTCAAAATCGATTCTTTTTATTTATCGTAAAATACCGGTTTGTGAGGTGTTTTTGATCAAACTTTACTTCATTAACTATACTAAAAAAATCGGCGTACATTATGTTCAATATGTACGCCTTTTTAGTGAAAATTCAACATTTTTTACACATTAACCGTACCAAATATATTATGTCTACTATGTATGATATATGAGCGTTAGCGATCCCTTTACTTTGAAGAAGTGTCGTGTAACCTTGATAGGTGTGGGGCTGGGGTAACCTGATCCCTATCCCAAGAGAAACACGACCCTGCAAGGTTCAAAGTCAAGGGCATATATTATACAGGTCTAATATAATAAAACTCTATAAAATCAAGGAATTTTCACCTTTAGTCTAGATAAATTCAAAAGCAACATTAGGATGTAAACTAGGAAAATGGCCAGAAAAAACGCAACCAATTAAAGATTGCGTTTTACAATTCCATTTATATGGGAGTGGATTTTATGAATTGAAGCCAACATACTCTTTAATCCGAATATTAATTACTCTCTAAATCCTATATAAAATGAATCTTTGTGTAAAATTCGATTATATGCATACCATGCTGCAAGCCAGCGCCCATGAGTATTGTTTGCATCTCTGGGAATGTATCGTACAGAAAACCTGCCATCACCCTTGCCGGCTCCTTCATATGTGCTGGCAAATGGAAATTCATCACATTCATATCCTTCCGGTTTATTAAGATTCTTACATGCTTGATTTTTGGCATTGGTATTCTTGTTATATTGTTCTCTGTCATATGCAGAATAAATTCGAGTGAGTGGAGGCTTAGGCTCCTTCCCTGGGATTACGCTTCCTTCTGAGGTCAAGGCGTCTTTATGATGCTGAAAAGCTTCTTTCATAATATTAAAGTACGGATCATTCATATCATAGGTAAAGGTCGGAATGAAATTCGCAAAGATAGCCCCTTCTCTTTTAGAAAAGCCAGGAGTAAACAGATAATCGGCTGAGTCCATTCGAATGGTTTCTTTTGGACCATCATTTGTCAGTGGAGGATATTTTTTGCTAGGTGGATCTACAGTTATTCTTGGCCACATATCCATGTAACTTACCTGATCCTTATTATTATTCGTAATTGGTGGGGCTTCAGATGTAATATAAAACTGGTAATGACTGCTTGATTCCCAATTTGCCAATGTTCTTGTGGCATTTTCATCCGCACCAATACAATCACGGGTTTCTGAAATACCGTCACATTCCGTGCTGAGGGTAACTTTTGAACCTCGCCATCCTTTGCTGTCAAAGTCTGTATCAATATCGTCTATTGTATAATTGTAAGTAACTCCCCGAAATCCGTTATATCCATTTGCGATAACGGTTACTCGAAAGGCAACCCAGTCACAGCCAAATGGAAACCAACTTGGACCACATCCGGCTGGATCGCTATACACAACGTAGCTCGACCAACATTGAGAATAACGGTTTTTAATCCAACCTGATGCTGCCTTTTCATTCTCCACACAGGAATCAAATGTTATATCATCGTACTGAAATGAAGGGGGGGTCCAATCATCTCCATCTGAAGCAGTAATGGAATTCGCCATACCGGAATCTTTTCCCTTATCTGTCCTTTCCTCCATTATCGTAACCGCATTTTTCTTAACCTCTGAATTCATTTGCTCCAGCGTTTGTTCTCTTGGGCTATGCTTTTGATTTGATATTAGCCCTAATGTTTCCGGAGATTTCCCTTGTTTCAGTTGGCTAATAACTTCATCCGCTTTTTCGGAATCACTCGTTGGAATGAAATATAATTCTGGTTTTGCTTGCTTGATTTCATTTTTTTCTTTTTCCGTAACTTCTGACGAGGAATTTACTTTAGCCTCCATTTCAACTGGAGCAGCAAAAAACATGCATAACGTGAAAAGTAAGGCCACAAATTTGTAGTACTTTTTCATTATCCTTCCTCCATTTCTTATTTCCAAAAAAAATTCAGTATGAATTCTCGCACCATGCTAAATAACTTTTTTCATTACTCCAAAGCAGAACACCATTGTTTTCATTTGCGTTTTTTTGCATTAACACTTTCATTAAATACAAGTACTGTAATAACCTAAATTAAAAATTTCCATTTTTTATCACTCTTTCTCGTGGTAAAATATTACAAAACTATCATATTATATATAAAATAATTTCATAAGGGGAAAAATTACTGAATAATCCCAATTTATTTCTCCATATCAGAACTTTGTTCATATCACAATTTGCTTAGAGTTTGTTTTCCACCAAAAATTGTTGATTTGAAATATAGTCGAGATGTTTATAAAAAAGATGCGATGTTTAAAATAAAGTCACGACGTTTATAAAAAAGTTGCGAAGCTTTTCCCTGCACCGTTTTGAAATAATCGAACCGTTTGTAAATGTTTTATCAAAAATCCTGTATTGCAGGATTTTTTTTATTCAGCAAACGGGCCAGATTATGGAGTAAGGATGTTTGATAAAAAGTGTATTATAATCAATGGCTCATTGTTATGCTTTTGAATACTTCCCCCCAAAAAAACGGTGTTCTTAACACAAATATCCAAGACATGCCACCGTTAGCTTTGTGCTTTTCTATATTGAATACTAAAAAACACAGATTGATTAATAAAACTTTTTAAAGTTGGAAAAGTTAAGAAAACGAATGAGATTAGGAGGGTTTGGATGGGGAGTTCAAATCGTTTACCAATTACATCTTCAGAATTAGCGAACTTGTGGATGACGTATCAAGACAAAACAATGATTATGAGATTTCTGGAATACTTTCTTGAACACGTTGAAAAAGAGGAAACACGGCAAATTCTACAGTCTTATTATGAACGTGCTGCAGAAAGTGTAGAGTTTGTGACCAATATTTTTCAACAGGAAGGCGCAGTTATTCCGACGGGTTTTACTGAAAAAGACGTGAATAAAGGGGCTCCCAAGTTATTCGACTATATGTATGATGTTATGTATTTGCACATGATGGCTAAAATAGGAACTAGTCTTTACGCGCTCTATTCGACTATGTCTTACCGTCAAGATATAAGACAATTTTTCAGACGTTTAACAGCGGAAGGGCAAGAGGCCTATGACCAAGCAACACAGGTTCTTTTAGAAGCAGGGGTTCTTTCTCGTCCCCCTTATGTATCGATGCCAAAAGAAGTGAAGTTTGCACATGATAAAAAATATTTGACTGGATTAAATTGGTTCAGTTATGAAAGATCCTTAAATACAATTGAAATTTCTCTTATACATCATGCCATTGAGACAAATCTTACGGGAATGCAATTAATGATCGGATTTGCACAAGTAGCACACGATCAACAGGTACGAAACCATTTTGTTAAAGGAATGGAACTGTCAAAGAAAGTCGAAACATCACTAGGTGAATTTTTACGGCAAGATTACATTGAACCCCCAGCTACTCATGCAGGAAAAGCGACAAATTCAACTGTTGCTCCATTCTCTGATAAATTAATGATGTATAATACCAGTTTGTTAACCACATTTGGACTTGGAAGTAATGCACTTGGCGGTGCTTTTAGTTTACGAAGTGATTTGCCGGCGAAAATGACACTCCTTGCAAAAGATATTTTTGATTTTGCGAAACAAGGTGGAAAAATTATGATCAAAAATGGTTGGATGGAAGAACCGCCACAGGTTGAGAATCGAAATCAATTGACAAAAAGGTAAAATAGGGTATAAAAAAGGGTACCTTAGTTGTCTTTTTTTAAAAAGAACAGGTATAAGCTTTTCTGTATTTTTTAGTGTTTCTTACAGTCGTTGGACCTAATATAAAATAGAATGAAAATCGAAGAAGTCTTATAGTCTTCTTTGTTCAATTAAAGGGCGCTATCATTGAATAAAGGTAGTGCTCGTTCTTTTTAATAGCAAGCTGCGAGAAGGAATTAGCAGTATGTAAATCGAAGATCTAAGGTATCAATAAACTGATTGGATTAGTCTAAATAAACATAATAGCAGAAATATAAAGAAGGATAATCTGAATATTTAATATAACTTAACTATTCGGGTGGGAGTGAAACTTTTTATATGAAGAAGGTGCTTTTGTTTTTATTTTATTAATGATGATGACTAGGTGTAATTATCCAACATTAAATAAAGCAATAAAAAAGGATACTCCATATAAAGTTAATAATGTTATTCATATAGAGAATGTGGAGTCTATCTCAATTGTTTTATATGATACTATGCCAGAACAAGAAGAATTCCCTCATCTTACTGAGCCTGTATTAGGAATAGCATTCTTCAAAGGAAATGATGAAGATGGTTGGGAAAATGTTGGTCCCAATGGGTGGGAAGTGATTCTATAGCTTCAAAGTTTATCCCAATATAAATTTTACTTTTCGACGGAAGCTTGGTCATGAACGACAGTATTTATATAGTTCTTTCCCCATTCGTACATTAATTCAAGAATAGGTATCAAGGTTTCCCCATGTTCTGTAAGGGAATATTCTACTTTAGGAGGGACGATAGGATAAACTTCGCGGTGAATAATTTGATCGGCTTCTAATTCCCTTAATTGATTAGTTAGCATTTTTTGCGTAATATTTGGAAGAAGTGCTTTCAATTCGCTAAATCTTTTTGTTCCTTCTTTGCCTAAATACCACAAAATAATCATTTTCCACTTACCGCCAATTACAGAAAGCGTTAGCTCTTTTTCACAATTAAACGTCTGGTTAAAATCACGTACGATTGGTATCACCCCATCCTTTAGTTACTTTTTTGATACTATGCCACTTATAAGTAAGTTCTTCCCAATATTAACTATACTGATTTATACTTCCTATTGTAAAGAAATTAATACTGGAGGGGACAAAAACATGAACCGTTTTACTATTCCGCGCGACATTTATTTTGGAGGAAATTCACTTGATAAGTTAAAAGAATTAGAAGGTAAGAAAGCAGCGTTAGTCATTGGAGGAGGCTCGATAAAGAAGACGGGTAATCTAGAACGCATTCAAGGCTTGCTTTTAGAAGCTGGAATTGAAAACCGTGTCATCGAAGGAGTTAATACAGAGCCAACTGTTCAAATGGTAAAAGAAGGTGTAGACGTATTAAATGATTTTGAACCTGACTGGGTAATCGGGATCGGCGGAGGTTCTGTAATGGATGCTGCGAAAGCGATGTGGTTATTCTATGAACATCCTGATTTAACTTTTAAAGAAGCAGCAAAACCTTTTACATTACCAAAACTTCGTACAAAAGCAAAATATGCTGGGATCCCAACAACAAGTGGAAGTGCAGCTGAAATTTCCAATTTATCCGTTATTACAGATGAGAAAACGAATATTAAATATCCATTAGCCGATTTTGAATTAACTCCAGACATTGCAATTATTGATCCAGTTATGGTAGAGTCGATGCCAAAACATATTACGGCATATACTGGCATGGATGCTTTCACACATTGCATTGAAGCATATGTGGCAAAGCCGCGTACAGTATTTACGGATGCACTAGCAATTGAAGGGGCGGCAATTATAAAAAATAATCTTGCAGATTCTTATAATGGTGACCAAGAAGCCCGAAAAGAAATGCATAATGCCCAAGCTATGGCTGGTATGGCTTTTGCCAATGCAGTACTTGGAAACGTACATAGCCTAGCACATAAAAGTGGTCCAACATTCGATATCCCGCATGGCTGTGCAAATGCTATTTATTTACCGTATGTCATTCAATTTAATCGAACAGTCGTAGCCGATCGCTTTGCAACAATTGCAAAACGAATAGGACTTGAAGGGAATACAAATGATGAATTAGTTGATGCACTGGTTTCATATATTCGTAATCTAAATACAGAAATGAATGTGCCAAATAGCCTTCAAGAGTTCGGTGTAACAGAAGAAATCTTTAATAAGCATGTCGATGAAATGGCGAAAAACGCTGTAACAGATCCATGTACAGGAACAAACCCTCGTGAAACTTCGATTGAAGAAATGAAACAGTTATATGTTTCAGCATTTTACGGGAAAGATGTGAATTTTTAATATAAATATATTTAACACCGTCCACATTCACGGACGGTGTTATCCGAGTTTATAGCATTGAAATTAAACAACTTTATTGTCGCCGATCAATAATACGATATCCTTTCCGTAGGGTCTGGTGCAAAAAGGTTTTGGTTTCCTTCTATCAGCAGTATTGTCGAAAATTGAAGAATAGTTAATGTGGAATATGTAAGCGTTTTCATTTATAATAAAAACAGGCGGATGGCAAGTGTGGCCATCATGGTATATAGCGAAGGCGGGGCTTATACTATTAAGTTTTTACAGTTGACTAAAGAATAAGAGAAAAATTTAAGGTTATAGGGGAATAAGAAACCTTGTCATTCTGAAGCATGACAAGGTTTCTTTGTGTTAAAAAAGAGAAAAAACAGAGGAGCCTGACCCTGGATACCATGAAGTTTTAAAGCGTAAAACAAAGAATCGGTTTTTACCTCATATTCCCCCAGACTAGGCAGGTAGAACGTCATTGACTAGGATCCTCAGAGTCCTTAAGGATAATATCTTGGCATTTTAGTAGATTATGAATAGCCGCGGGCATGTCTATAGCCACGCCTTCTTTAAAAGATTCACACCAAGCTGTATTTCATCAAAAGAAAGATTGCTGAAGCCAAGTTTGATAATCGGCTGTTCTGTATGGTTATGGATGAAATAAAGAGAAGTGGGATATACTTTCACACCGCAACTGGATGCCTGTTGAAGAAGCCATTCTTCTGTGCGCTTAAGGTGAACTTTTATCAATACATACAAACCAGACTGTTCCCCTATAACAGTTATACATTGACCGAATTGTCCCTTTAATGCTGATACTAATTGCGCCATTTTCTTTTTATACACAAGCCGCATGCGTTTAATGTGACGATCCCATTCCCCATCTTCCATAAATTTGGCCATTGTGAGCTGGTTCAGAAGAGAAGCGGTATTCTCGAAATGAATGAAGTGATTTTTGTAAAGGGTTACAAGCGGGTGGGGCAGCACCATATAGCTTAATCGGATTCCTGGAAGAAAGGACTTTGAAAAGTTCCCAAGATAAATGACTCTGGCAGCATCAATCGAAGCAAGAGCAGGAAATGGCTGTTGGGTATAGCGAAACTCGCTATCATAATCGTCTTCAATAATAAAGCCTTGCTTGTTGTTGGCCCATTGAATAAGCTTTTGCCGCTGCTGAATGGGCATGCTTACCCCGTATGGACTGTGGTGTGATGGTGTTACATAGATTAATCGTGATGTCTTTTGTTCCAATTGGGAAAAATCTGCACCTGCTTCATTAACTGGCAAGGTTTCAAGTGTATACCGGTGGAATTGAAAAGCTTCCCTGGCACCATCATAGCCAGGATCCTCAACTATAATCCTCGGAAAATCATCCTTCAGTATATATCCAAGATTGATCAGCATTTGCTGGGTACTGCTTCCAATAATAATGGAGTTGGAATCTGCCTTTACCCCGCGGGATTGGAGCAAGTATGCCGCAATTTGTTCCCGGAGACAGGCTTCGCCAAAAGGGCTCCCGTATCGAAAGCTTTCCGGAAACGTTAGTACTTGATTGGCCGTCCTTCTCCAGGCCTGTAAAGGAAAATGTGTCTGGTCTACGGCTCCTGCTTTAAAATCAATATGGACAGCCGTCATCGGCTCTGTTTGCTTTTTGCTAATAGTATGGGGCGCCTCTTGAAATAAACGGGATTCCAATTTATTTGCGAAATATCCTTTTCTTCCTTCCCCGCGAATATAGCCTTCTGCCGCAAGCTGCTCATATGCCATTAATGTGGTATTGCGGCTTACTTGAAGAGAGTCAGCGAGCTGGCGAATGGAGGGCAATTGTTCATCAGCCGGTATAACACCCTGTTCAATATAGTTTTTAAACTGCCCGTAGATTTGCTTGTATTTAGGGGAGTCATCCTTCATAGAAAAAATGGCATTTTTCATGGCAATCTCCTTTGACATGCTCAATTATTTAAAATTGTATCTTTTTATATGTCAGTTTGAATATTATTATAACTTATATCAAATCTGTTTTTGAGTGCTTCCTGGAGGAGCTTGATTATATTCAAACAGAAAGGAGACTTTTTATGTATATTCCCAAGCATTTTAAGATCAGTGACGATGAAGCCTTAACTGTCATAAAGGAGAATAGCTTTGCAACTCTTTTTTCCCAGCACAATGGTCAACCATTCGCAACTCATTTACCGTTAATATTGAACAAGGAAAATACATACTTATATGGGCATTTTGCACGTCCAAATCCCCAATGGAAAGATATCCCGAATCAAACAGTTCTAGTTATTTTCCACGGTCCTCACTGTTATATCTCGCCATCCTGGTATGAAACCAATAAAGCCGTGCCAACCTGGAATTATACTGCTGTTCACGTATATGGTGAAGTCGAACTTATTGAGGATGAAGATGAGTTAATCGGCTCCATGCATGATATGGTTTTGAAGTACGAAGCTCCTGACAGTTCATACCGATTGCAGGATATTGATCCCGAGTTTCTCGCTGGCATGAATAAAGGAGTTCAAGGATTCAAAATAAAGATTAATTATATAGAAGGGAAAGCGAAATTAAGCCAAAACCATTCCCGGCAGCGGCAGGAGCTCGTTGTTAATCAGCTGAAACAGATTTCAAATACCGATGAGCAGCAAATATCAAAGTTAATGAAAGAAAATCTGAAAAAGTAATAGTTAATTTTTTTGTTTCAGCCAAGTCAAATAGAAATTCGGCTATTTTGCTTTAGCGGATTCTGCATGAACATCGATTCCATACTTCCTCACTCGTCTCATCAGCAGCGATTGTGTAACGCCCAGTTTCTGTGCAGCCTTCCGTGTCGATTTTTCCTTTTTTAAAGCATCAAGAATCATATTCCTTTCAATGTTCTCCAGTAATTCCGGCATGCTGTTATACGGATCCGTCTGTTTCCTATAATCAGGCAAGTGCAGGTTTTCCATCATTTTTTGCGGCAGGTCTTTTTCGTCAATGGTTTGGTCACATAGGATGACCAGCCTTTCCATCAGGTTTTCGAGTTCTCGGATGTTCCCGGGCCAGTGGTAGGATTGAAAAATATCCAATACTCCTGAAGTCATTCGCTTTTTGACGTTGTATTTCTGGTTATAGGTGTCCAGAAAGTAGAAGGCAAGGTCCTTAATGACTTCCTTTCGTTCCCTAAGCGGTGGAAGGTTGATCGCAAGGATATGAAGCCGGTAATACAGGTCTGAGCGGAAGGAGCCTTCTTCTGTCATTTTTTCCAGGTTTCGATTGGTGGCGGCGATGATTCGGACGTTTGCCTGGACGTATTCCCTTGCACCGATCGGGAGGTAGGTTTTGGTTTGCAGGAAATGCAATAGCTTAGCCTGGAGGTGGGTAGGCAGCTCGCCGATTTCATCCAGAAATAACGTTCCGCCTTCCGCAGCCTGGATTAATCCTTGCTTGCCGGATGTGTGCGCCCCTGTAAAGGCTCCTTTTTTGTAGCCGAAGAGCTCGGATTCCAGCAGCTGCTCCGGCATGGATGCGCAGTTTATTTGGATAAATGGTGCATTGTACCGTTTACTTAATAAATGGATTCTTTCCGCTGTCGCGCTTTTTCCTGTACCTGTTTCACCGGTGATTAAAGCAGTCGTATTAACCTTGGCGATCTTCCCGATCAGGTCTTCAGTTGATGGGTGCAGTATCAATTCTTTCTTTGCCGGAAGATCGCTTGTATGTAAGGGAATCTTTAATTTTCTAAGCTCCTGGCTGTATTTCTCCAGCAATTCCTCTGTATCCCTAAGCTTGGAAGAGGTTTTAACAGCTTCCGTAATATCCCGGCAATGTGCGACGATGGCGATGACTTCTCCCTTTTCATCCTTCACTAAATGGCCGGTGGCGATAAATTTCCTTCCGTCTCTTACCTCCTGGACGGTGCTGACATTGCTGTTGGCTTCAGCCGCAAGCCTCGTAACCGAAGGAGAAAATACCCTCTCTTTCTCCAAATCTCTTACATTTCTTCCAATCAGTTTCTCCCTTGGCACCTGGGTTATGACTTCACTAATGTGATTGACCCATAGGGTGACTCCGTTTTTATCCGTAATATAGATGGCATCATTAATAGAATTCAGAATATCTGTAAAAAAATTTGGGCGCTGATTGGCCAGTTTTAGAAGCTGCTCCATATAATCCTCCTTTCTGAATTGATTTCGATTCATTTTCATCCGAAACGTTTGATAAAGGCGAATCGAAATCAACTCATTGAGTCGCTTTTAAAAACAATTATAGTAAATATTCTAAAAATTCACAACAAAATCTAGCGAACTTCGCCTAAATGACTCTATTAACTTGGCACGCTATTTGCAAAAAGAATAGGCAAGAAGGGAGCGGATATGGTGAAACATCAGGTAACGAATATCAAGCTGGATCGCTTAATGAAGACGATCCAGCAAAGTGCGGAAATTGGCAAGCTGCCAAATGGCGGCATTTGCCGGCTTTCCCTGACCGATGAGGATCAGAACATGAGAAGCCTTTTCCTGCAGTGGATGAAAGAGTGCGGATTGGAAACAAGGGTTGATGACTTTGGGAATATGTATGGAAGGCGGAAAGGCAGAAACAATGAGCTGGCTCCCGTTTTAGCGGGCTCCCACCTGGATACACAGCCAAAAGGCGGAAAGTATGATGGGGTGCTCGGTGTGCTTGGGGCGCTGGAGGTGATCCGGACCTTAAATGATCTTGGTATTGAAACGGAGAGACCGATTGAAATTGTTAATTTTACAAATGAAGAAGGGGCCAGATTTCAGCCGGCCATGCTGGGGTCAGGCGCCATGGCAGAGATTTTTAACAAACAAACGATCCTGAATATGAAGGATCAAAAGGGCTTCATATTTGGAGAAGAGCTGGAGCGGATCGGCTACAAAGGGTTAAAGGAAAACCGCCAACAGGACCCTTTCTGTTTCGTTGAACTGCATATTGAACAGGGCCCTGTCTTGGAGGATCGGGAAAAATCGATTGGAGTTGTCACGGGGATTCAGGGGATGAGCTGGCTGGAGGCAGCCATCACGGGGAGGACGTCCCATACGGGGACAACTCCGATGAACCGCAGAAAGGATGCTGTTCTGCTTGCCTCTAAGCTTATTGCGAAAATCTATGCGCTGGCAGAAGAGATTCCAGAATTGCTCGTTGCGGTTGGCCGAATCCAGGCATCTCCGAATGTTATCAATACAGTGGCAGATCAGGTGGTCTTCTCGATTGATATTCGCCATCCAGATGATCATGTTCGTGAACGCTTTGAGCAGCAGGTAAAGGAGTCATTAAGCACGATGACATTGGTAGAGGGAATGGAGCTGCAGATAAAAGATCTCGACAAAATCGATACAGACTCTTTTTCAAAAGAGATTATTGAGGTAATGGAAGACGCAGCCGAAAAACATAGCTTCTCCTATATGAGAATGCTGAGCGGGGCAGGCCATGATGCCAAGTATTTAAATCGGATTACCCCGACAGCTATGCTGTTTATTCCAAGCATAAACGGGCTCAGCCATTGTGAAGAAGAGTTTAGTACACCAGAGGATATTGAAAAGGGAGTACAGGTTTTATTTGATACAGTTTTGACTTTGGCAAACAAAGAAACCTTATAGGAGTGATCGAGTTGGAAAAAGTGCAAAAGGATGTCATTGAGAAAGTCTTTGAACAGGTGGATGCTTTATGGGAAGAGGAAGTTTCCTATCTGCAAAAGCTTGGGCGGTATCCATCCACACTGGGGAATGAAGGGGCCATTCAGGAATTTTTGGCGGACTCCCTAGAAAAGGATTTGAACTTGAAGGTTGAAAAAATAATCCCCGATCCGGAGAAGCTGGGTGCTCATCCCGGATACTCGAAGGCGGAATGGTCTTATGACAACCGTCCTGTCGTGGTAGGAAAATATGAGGCAAAGGGAGATAAAAAGGGGAAGAGCATTATTTTTCAAGGGCATATCGATGTGGTCAGCCCGGAGCCGGTATCCAAATGGAGCTTTGACCCATGGGGATCTGAAATTGTCGGCAATAAAATGTATGGCCGCGGCATTGCCGATATGAAGTCCGGGGTTACGGCTATGATTTATGCATTGAAGGCTGTTCAACAGGCAGGGGTGGAGCTTGCCAATGACGTAACGATCAAGACGGTCACAGAAGAAGAGTGCACAGGCAACGGAGCCCTGGCTGCCATCGAAGCCGGATACCGGGCAGATGCAGCCCTCATTCCGGAGCCGCTTGGACAGCAGGCCTTAGTGGGGCAGGTTGGCGTCATTTGGGTCCGCATAAAGGTGGCAGGCCTGGGGGCGCATACAGAAAGAGCGGACAAAGCGGTCAATGCCATTGTAAAAGCTTATAAAATGGTAGAAGCCCTTCAGGAATACGAGAAAGAGATTAATAGCCGGTCTAAGCATAAAGTGTTCGATGACCATCCGCATCCGCAAAATATTAATATCGGGAAAATCCATTCAGGCGATTGGCCTTCCACGGTTCCATCGGAATGTACGGTCGAAGCAAGGGTCGGCTTTAACCCAGGAGTGGATCCGGCAGATGTGAAGAAGGAGTTACAGGCATTTTTGCTGGAAGCGGCCAAGAAGGATGAGTGGCTAAAGGAGAATCCGCCGGAAATCAGCTTTTACGGCTTCCATGCGGAAGGCTTTACCCTTGATCCGGATCAAGAGTTTATCCATACATTGGAGGAAGCGCATCGGATCATTGAGAAAAGTGATTTAAGCTATGGCGCTTTTACAGGTACGACAGACGCCAGATTTTATAATCTCTATTACAATATTCCTTCCACTTGCTACGGGCCAACAGGCGCCAATCTGCATGCCCCGGATGAATGGGTGGATTTGGATAGTGTCAAAAGAGTCACGAAAACCTATGCAGCCTTTCTATTAAAGTGGTGCCAGTATAAAGAATAGGCTGTGTTAAAGGCCAATGTTGATTTTAGCACCCTGTTGATTGGAGTGGAAGGCGGGAGACTCCTCTAAAATGCTCTCGCATTTTCTTCGTGCGGTGTCTATTCACGGATGCTTATTCAATGTCCTGCGGGAGTAGCGTGTCAAAGGGAGACCCCGCAGGCTTAATGCTTGAGGAGGCTCCCTGACCGCCCGCGTTCGCTGAGCGCCTGGAACGGAAATCAACAGGCAAATTTAACAGAGCCAAAGAATAAAAAATAGAGCGGAAGAGGGGGTTCTGTCCTTTTTCCGTCATCAAAATGGGGGTTGAAATGATGAATCCAGGATTATGGTTATTATTCGGAAACGCAATTGCGACAACGGTCATATCAGCAGGTATTGTGATGTGGATTTTAAAGAAAGAGTACTTGCCAACCATTAAAAAGCTGGAAGAAGAGAAAGACACTCCGGCAAATCCCATTCATGATGGCATAACGAAGGAGGTATAGGATGGAGAAAATCATATTTTTTGTTGTCGTTGCCGTTTATGTTATTGCTGGAATCATCGTAACGAGATTTGTAAAAAGCAAAGATGATTTCTATGTCATGGGGGAAAAGGGTTCTACGGTCTTAATCGTTGGTACACTGGCAGCTACCTATTTAAGTGCGGTCACACTGCTTGGACTTGCAGGCATGATCTATAACGAAGGGCCTGTTGCGCATGCCGGGTTTGGTTCATATGGAGCCTGGTTAGGGACATTATTTGCTGTTATTTATGTAGGAAGAAAATTAAAGGCTTTGGATTGCCAGACGCTTCCGGACTTTTTTGAAAAGCGGTTCCAGAACAAATGGGTGACGGTAATTGCAACGTCCATTATGATTATCGGTTTATTGGGATATGGAGTCGTTCAATTAATCGGCGCTGGTGTCATCCTATCCGAGATTTTAAATATACCGTTCCCTGTCCTGATTTTATTATTTACTTTAGCTCTCTTGATTTTCAGTGCGATGGGCGGCATGTACGGAGTCGTTATTACAGATACGCTGATGTTCTTTACGATGCTGACGATTGCAATTGTGATTTCACCGCTCATTATTGGACAGGCAGGTCTTGACCAAATCAAAAATCTTGGGGAAGTGATCCCGGGTTATTATGGTGTAAATGGCGGAGCGGATCGTCCGTTTGGCTGGGTCTTTTCACAATTCTTAATGTGGATCCTGTTCTTTGGATGTACACCATCCCTTGTGTCCCGTGTATTCCCGGCGAAAAATGATTTTGTTATTTTGAAAACAGCCGTTGTCGGGGTATTCTTCGCTCCATTTATGCAATTGCTTGTTTTCATTGCCGCTGCTGCCATGATGGTACTGCAGCCTGGAATCGATCCTGCTGACCGTGTATTTATCGTTGGAATGAAGGATTATACACCGCCTGCTTTGGCCGGAATCGGTTTGGCGGGATTGATGGCATCGATTATGTCGACTGCCTCCACCCTTTTTGTTCTAACAGGATTTGCGCTCGCGAAGGACTTATTTGAAAACGTCTTGCATAAAGATTTTGATGAGAAGAAAAGCATGTTCATTGGACGTGGTGCCCAGGCCCTTGTGGCAGTCGTTGTTTGTATTATCGCGATCCTTCAGCCTTCATCGATCTTCTGGATTTCCATTTACGCCGGATCCATTTTTGCGGTTGCCTGGATGCCGACCATCATTGGCAGCCTGGAATGGAAGCGGATGAGCAGCAAGGCGGCGACAGCAAGCATGCTTGCTGGAATTATCACCTTTATCGTGTTCGGTGAATTGAAACGGTATGAAATTATTACCTTCCCGGTTGGCTTTGATAATTTCTACCTGGCCATTATTGTTTCTGTGCTTACCTTACTCATCGTCGGATTTATTGCTAAGCCGACCGATTATGAGCTGGGCTATTACCAGAAGATTAAAGAAACACGGTTATCTACTGTGACGATCAAAAGAATTTTGGCCAAGCACAACGGAGCTGCCGAGTTAAAAAGAGAATACAAACAAACGTTAACAGTTGCCGTTTCCTTTGTTGTGATTTCCGTTGTCCTTTGGGGTTATTTTATCGTCAAGCTAGGAATATAAATCTACATTATATTGACTTTATGATAGTAAGGGGAGAATTTACATGAGCAAAACAGCAGCTTTATATCAGGAATTAGCAGAGCTGGATAAAAACCATTTTCTGCATCCGACATCTCCGATCCAGCAGCAGCAGGAGCAGGGGCCGGCCTTTATTTTTAAAAAAGGGGAAGGTGTCTACCTGGAAGATGTAAGGGGGAACCGGGTGATTGACGGGATGTCCTCCCTTTGGAATGTGAACGTCGGGCACGGCAGGACAGAGCTGGGGCAGGCAGCGATGGAGCAGATGAGTCAGCTCGCTTTCAGCTCCTGCTTCGCCACCTTCAGTAATGAACCGGCCATTCGGCTGGCGGCGAAAATCGCTGAGATTACACCTGGTGATTTAAGTGCAACCTTCTTTACCTCCGGTGGATCGGAAGCGAATGATACAGCTTATAAGCTGGCACGGCATTACTGGATTTTAAAGGGCCAGCCTTCCAAAAAGAAAATTATATCCCGTAAAAAATCCTACCATGGGGTGGCGATGGGAGCGACAAGTGCTACAGGACTTAAACCATTCCGGGACTTCACGAATTCATTGGCACCGGACTTTTATTATACGGAAAACCTTTCTGCTGAAGCATTAAGGGAAACGATAGAAGCGGAAGGACCGGAGACGATTGCGGCCTTTGTGGCGGAGCCGATTCAGGGGGCAGGCGGTGTCCATATCGCTCCTGACGGTTACTTTCAGGAAGTGCGGAAGATTTGCAGTGAGTTTGATATTTTGTTCATTACCGATGAAGTTATTACCGGTTTTGGGCGTACAGGGAAAATGTTTGGAATGGAGCATTACGGCGTGGCTCCGGATATGATGTGCTTTGCCAAGGGGGTTACAAGCGGCTACGCCCAGCTTGGAGGAGTGGTATTTTCGAAGGCTATGTTTGAAGACTTTAAAGAACTATCAGCCGGAACCCTCCTGCATGGCTATACCTACAGCGGGCATCCAATGGCCTGTGCAGTCGGATTAAAGAATATTGAAATTATCGAGAATGAGAACTTGATAGAGAACTCCCGGAAAATGGGCGAGGAGTTGCTGAAGGGATTCAAGTGGATTCAGGGTGAGAGGGAGCTTGTTAGTGAAGTGAGAGCACTGGGGCTAATCGGTGCAGTTGAGCTTAAAAGTGACAAGGGACAGTTTGCACCAGCAGTTGTAGCTGAAGCGGCAAAACGGGGGCTCATCTGCCGCTCGGTGATCTTTGATGGTATGGATATTCTCGTCTTTGCTCCTCCGTTGACGATTAACAAGCAGGAGATTAATAGTCTGGCAGAGATTCTTTATGATTCTATTTTTTCAGTTGAAAAAAGGATATAGAGGATTAGCGGAGAAGAGTGTTTTAGGAACTCATCTTATCATTGAAACTGGGAGGCTAGGGAAATGACGGTCAAAAATAAAGAGAAAAAGAAGTTATATATCAATGGCGAGTGGGTGGAGGCGAAGGAGTATACATCCTTGTTTTCTCCTTATAGCCGCGAGCTGATTGCCGAGATTCCGCAGGCAACAGTTGAGGAGGTCGATCTGGCCATAGAAGCTGCCTATCAGGCCAGAAGCAAAATGGCGGAAATGCCAAGCTATCAGCGTGCCGGTATTCTTGAGAAGCTGGCCGGTTTATTGGAGCAGCGTTTGGACGAAGCTGCTGGAATCATCGCTCTGGAAGCAGCCAAGCCGATTACCACGGCTAAGGGTGAGATTGCAAGAACGGTTCAGACCTTCAAGTTTGCTGCTGAGGAAGCGAAGAGAATCAATGGAGAAACCATTCCGATGGATGCCGCACCTGGCGGGGAAGGCCGGGTAGCTTATACGGTGAGAGAACCGCTTGGTGTAATTGGGGCGATTACTCCGTTTAACTTTCCGATGAACCTTGTTGCCCATAAGGTGGGACCCGCCATTGCAGCTGGAAATACTGTCGTGCTGAAGCCGGCAGGCCAGACACCGCTATCCGCTTATTTTCTCGCTGAGCTTCTGGAGGAAGCCGGACTGCCGGCAGGTGCATTTAATGTCGTAACGGGCAGCGGCTCTGTAGTGGGAGAAAAGCTGGTAAAGGATGGCCGCGTAAAAAAGATTTCTTTTACTGGAAGCCCTGAAGTGGGAATTGGCATCCGAAATAAGGCCGGTTTAAAGCATGTTACTCTTGAACTGGGGTCCAATGCGGCACTGATTGTTGATAAGGATGCAGACGTGGAGAAAATCATTCCGCGCTGTGTAACGGGGGCATTTGCTTTCCAGGGGCAGGTTTGTATTTCTCTTCAGAGGGTTTATGTTCATAGTGACGTTTATGATAGCTTTGTAGAAAAGTTTGTGGAAGCTGCTGCAAAGCTTAAGGTAGGGGATCCTTTAAACCCGGAGACAGATGTGTCGGCTTTAATCGCTCCTAAGGAAGTGGAGCGCACATTGGGATGGATCGAAGAAGCAAAGCAGAATGGCGCTAAGGTCGTTTTGGGCGGAACAAGTGAGGGGAATGTTCTGAAGCCAACTGTATTGCTAGATGTTGAGCCAGCTGCGAAGGTTTCCTGCCAGGAAGTGTTCGCACCGATCGTTTTAATTAATAAAGTGAATTCAGTTGGAGAGGCGATCGAACTTGTAAACGACTCCCGCTATGGCCTCCAGGCAGGCATTTTCACTGAAAATATCCGCACCGCCATGGACGCTACGAAAAAGCTGCACGTCGGCGGTGTCCTCGTAAACGACATCCCAACCTACCGCGTCGACCACATGCCATATGGCGGAGTCAAAGAAAGCGGCGTCGGCCGGGAAGGCATCAAATACGCAATTGATGAAATGACGGAGATGAAGCTGGTTATTATTAATAATAACTAAATTGGTACCAGGTACCACCCGAATTTTCTTGTTTCACAGTTATGTTCCACGAAGGCTAACCACCGATGAATGCATCGGTGGTTTTTTATTTTTGGATAAACATTCTTCAATCAAACGTTTGATTGAATTGCTTCAAAGCATTGGGGGTGGCTGGTTTAGGGCCGTGTTTTTGCAGTTTTTAGTGAATTCCTTAAGCAGGTAAAGAAACAATAATTAGATCCCGATATTGGAAGACTCCTATTATTGGTCATTAAAGGCGCAGTAATTAACGACATAAAAAGCCTATTATTTCCCGAAAAATAATAGAAACGATCGAAGCATGTAACTTACATACATAATCGTTTTTTAAGTTATCTTTAAAGGTTGGCCTCTAAGAAGTCATATTTACCTATCCTTTATCTTTTTCCTATAGTTTTTGACTTTGTTTTGTCGGAAAGATGCTCCATTAGACTTTACAAGGTTCGGGAATCTTCGCACTTCCAGTTTGATATAAAAAAACAAAAAGGGAAATGGGAGTGGTAGATTTGCATTTCGAGTTAATATTGGAAGCGGTAATTGGCAAACGGGAAATTTTACACGAACTGGAATGCTCCATATGCGGTTTTAACGAAACATACTATAGAGATCCTGTTACCAAACAAAGTTTGGGCCGGGCGTGTAAAACCTGCAATTTTGTTCAGAAGTTTGAGGGAAGAAACCTTTTTGAAGAAAGGGTAGGTTAGTAATTTTGTAATTGTTCAATCGCTTTAGATCAAAGTGGATACTAAAACGACCCCCGAACGATTACGGGGGTTTTTAATGTGATAAGTGTTAACAATTAATATAAGAACTTAATTCAACGTCCCACGATCCACCTATTCATTGTATATAGCTATATCTTTACTTATATTTGGTGAACCCTTAAGTGTCTCCATTTATTCACCTGCTTTTATTCTTTAATAATATAATCCGGAAAACCGCGCTTTAAAGAATTATCTTTAGCACCTTCAGAGCTCTGTTTATCAATGAAGTTATCATTTAGAGAAAAGCTGTAAGTGCCTTTAGGTATTGAGTTCATTTCTTCTAGCTCTTTTGTGACTTGATCAAATAGGTCTTGGCTCGGTTTTGCCTGCTTGTCACTCATAAATAATTGAATGTTGATTTTGAAATTTTTTGATTCAAATAGGCTTTCTTCATAGGCGTTCCTTAAATTTTGTAAACTTTCACCAGGATTGTTTTTATAAAGGTCATAGACAGGCTTAATGGCCTCTTCCTTACTTGTTAAAGCTATAAAGTAATAAGGCGTCATAAAGCCATGGCCGCCTATATTTTGCAGGGCAGTCAGGGGTGTCCCAAACTTACGGTTAAATAGTCTAGTAGAAAGATCAGCTAGGCTATTTGTTATTTTTACTTAACTCCCGGTATTGGCTGCTAACAACATAAAGGGTTGAATTAAAACTATGTTTCCATTTCCTCCTCATTATTCAGCAGCGCCCAATTTATAAAAATTCATAAAATCTTATATTAATAGTTAATATTTAACTTTGAATTTTCTAAAATCATATGTATAATGGATTTAAGGTAGTTAAACGGAAAATTTCCGAAATGAATTCATTATGGCTATTCACGATCGTTTTTACAGCTAATTTAACAGAAGCATTCAGTGCTTTTAATAACTAGTGAGGTGTGATTTTTTGTCCAGTGATTTTTTAAAGGATTTAACCCCCCAATTGATCAAATGGCGGCGTACTTTACATGCTTTGCCTGAATTGGGTTTTATGGAGTACATCACGACTTATAGGCTTGGGAAAGAACTCGAAAAGATGGGATTCAACCTTTATATAGGGAAAGAAGCGCTAAAAGAGGATTCCCGTCTGGGAGTACCGGCGGAAGCTGATCTTGAGGAACACGAGAGAAAGGCTTTTAACTGGGGTGTTGAAGAGTCATGGCTGGATAAAATGAGGGGCGGAAATACCGGACTTGTTGCGACATGGGATACAGGTAAAAAAGGTGATCATGTTGGCTTCCGCTTTGATATTGACGCGTTGCCGATAAACGAATCAAACGATCCAGCTCATCTGCCGTCAAAAAATGAATTTGTTTCAAAGGAAAAGAATGTTATGCATGCTTGCGGTCATGACGGGCATACAGCTATAGGACTGGGAGTAGCCAAGTATATTTCATCCCATAGCGATAACCTGAAAGGACGCTTTACTCTTCTTTTCCAGCCGGCTGAAGAAGGGGGCCGAGGGGCTCGGGCCATGACAGATAAAGGCTGGCTCGATGACATCGATTATTTTTATTCAGGCCACATTGGCATTCAATCCCTGCCCGTTGGAACGATTGCGGCAACAACGCCGGGATTCCTTGCCTCAACAAAGTTCAATGTCTATTTCAAAGGAGTTTCCTCTCATGCCGGCATAAGTCCGGAACTCGGCAAAAATGCCTTATTGGCCGCAACGACTGCTGCAAATAATCTTTATGGCATTCCGCGCCACCATGATGGCGTAACCCGGGTCAATGTTGGAAAGCTGATTGCCGGAAGCGGCCGTAACATCATCCCGGAAGACAGCTATATGGAAATTGAAGTGCGGGGACAGACGCCGCAGATTGCAGAATATATGGCTGAGAAAGCCACTCGGATTATTCAGGCTTCAGCAAATATGCATGATGTTTCCTGCACGATTGAAGCAGTAGGTGTTACGGAAGTAGTTGTCTGTGATGAGGCGCTTATACCGAAAATTACGGAATGGTGTGCATCAAGTGAGTTTATTAAAGAAGTATTGCCTGCAGTGCCTGTTTCCGGATCGGAAGATGTCAGCCTAATGATGAACCGGGTCCAAAAGCATGGAGGCAAAGCAACGTATATGCTGTTTGGAACCCAGCTTGATTATCCTCATCATCATCCTCAGTTTGATTTCGAGGAAGAAGTTTTATTGGTTGCGATCGATGCCTATATAAATATTCTAAATGGGGGATCGGGCTTACTTGAGGCCTGATTAGCACGGCATTTAATCACCAAGAAACAGATTTTTAAGGAGGATACCATGACAAACAACTTTGCGAAAACGTTTCTGGCAGAAAACAAAGAGACTTTTGAAGAAATCAGCGAGTATATATTCCATCATCCCGAAACGAGATTTGAAGAGTATTCATCGGCGGAATTCCTGGCCTCTGAGTGCGAAAAAGCAGGATTTCACGTTGAAAGGAATGCTGGAGATATAGAAACCGCTTTTGTTGCTTCTTATGGAAGCGGATCCCCTGTTATAGGGTTCCTTGGGGAGTTTGATGCATTGTCCGGATTGGGACAGGTGCCAAACAAAACGTCTTATGAGCCAACTGAACTGAATGTAGGCCACGGGTGCGGGCATAACCTTCTGGGGACTGGTGCTTTTGCTGCAGCATGTGCAGCAAAAAAATATCTAGAAGATAACAACTTGCCAGGGACTGTTAAGTTTTTTGGATGTCCAGGTGAAGAAGGCGGATCCGGAAAAACATTCATGGTCCGGGAAGGCGTGTTTGAAGGAGTGGACGCAGCCTTAACCTGGCATCCATCTCCGGCAAACAGCATCATGAGCCTTTCCAGTTTGGCAAACTATCAGATTTATTTTAGATTTAAAGGCTTATCCTCACATGCTGCGAATTCGCCGCACCTTGGACGAAGCGCCCTTGATGCGGTTGAGCTGATGAACGTAGGAGTGAATTACCTTCGAGAGCATATCGTGCCGGAAGCAAGGATTCACTATGCAATCACCAACACAGGCGGCATATCGCCAAACGTTGTACAAGCAGACGCTGAAGTGCTGTATTTAATCCGGGCGCCAAAAGTTCAGCAGGTGGATGAGATCTACAAACGGGTATGCAAAATTGCGGAAGGTGCAGCACTGATGACGGAAACAGAGCTTTCCATTGAGTTTGATAAGGCTTGTTCCAATTATATTCCCAATCGCTCCCTTGAAAAGCTTCTCTATAAAAGTCTTCAGGAAGCTGGCATCGAAAAACCGAGCGAAACAGAAATTACTTTTGCCGAAAAGCTTTGGTCAACGCTATCAGAAGGTGAAAAAGAAAGCTATTTAGATATTTTAAGAGGATTTGGCTACGTTGGGGACGGAAGTGAGTTTGAGGGAAAATACCTCGCAGAAACCATCTCGGCATATGAACCATCTAAAGAAGTTCTTGCCGGATCTACGGATGTATCGGATGTAAGCTGGGTTATTCCAACCGCTCAGCTGACGGCATCAACCTCAGCTTTGGGGACACCGCTGCATACATGGCAAATGACCACACAAGGCATTAGCAGCTACGCTCACAAAGGAATGCTGCGGGCAGCAGAAGCAATGGCGTTAACGGCTGTTAAACTGCTGACTGACAAGGAAGAATTGGAAGCTGTTAAACAGGAATTCCATGAGTTTAGAAAAGCCAGTCCTTACACATGTCCAATACCAAAAGATGTGAAGCCATCGACTTTAAAATAAAGGCTTTTTTTGTAAAGTTAACTGCTTTTCATGACAAACTAAGTGCAACCTAGTGAGTTGATTGAAGTGGAGGGCTCTTGACTCCAGCGGGAAGAGAGGGAAGTGGGAGACCCCGCAGGCGAAGCGAGGAGGATCTCATTCCTCCCCGCGGGTTCGCTGAGTGCCCGCAGTGGAAATCAACGGGCAGTATTCACAAGCTAAAACAACAAAATCAACAATCAATGAGAAAAAGAGTCAAAATAAATAAAAAACTGAAAAGCGAGGGGAGAAAATGAAAACTGAAAAGCAAGGGGAGAAAAAGGTAACAGAAAAAAAGAAAGCAGGGATTGCACAGCGATTCCTGAATGGGGTTGAAATTGTCGGCAACAAGCTCCCGGATCCATTTATATTGTTTGCGGGGCTCGCTGTCCTTGTCATTATTGTTTCAGCTATTTTTAGCGCATTTGGTGCGACTGTTATTCACCCGGGCTCAGGAGAAGAGCTGCCGGTTAAGAATTTAGCATCTGCAGAAGGTTTGCAGTTCATCTTAACATCGATGCTCGATAACTTTACAGGATTTGCGCCTCTAGGCCTTGTTCTGTCCATGATGCTCGGTATCGGCCTTGCCGAGAAAGTTGGCATGCTGGATTATGCCATTAAGAAAACGATTTTAAAATCACCGCCGGCATTAATCACTTACACAGTTGTTTTTGTGGGGATCATGGGAAATATCGCGTCAGATGCAGCGATGGTTCTTGTACCGCCGCTGGCTGCCATGGTCTTTTATAAAATTGGCCGGAACCCGATTGCCGGTTTAGCAGCAGGGTATGCAGCAGCAGGCGCCGGTTTTACAGCAAACCTTTTGATTGCAGGAACAGACGCATTATTAGCAGGTATTTCAACAGAAGCTGCTCAGATTATTGATGAGAATATGGTGGTAACACCAATTGATAACTGGTACTTCAATATTGTTTCTGTGTTTGTTCTAACTGTTGTCGGCGGACTTGTTACAACGAAATTCATAGAACCTCGCCTTGGGGAATACAAAGGCGAAGAGGTAAAAGAAGCTGTAAAAGAAGATCCTCCTAATGCAGGCAAAGCATTGCGAAATGCTGTCATTGCAGGGGGCGTATATATTGCAATTATCCTGGGAGCCATCCTTATGCCAAATAGCCCGCTGACCAATGAAGATGGCGGCATTGTGCCATCCCCATTCCTTGATGGCATTATCCCGATCATTCTGTTCTTCTTTATTATCATCGGTACTGTTTACGGAATGACGGTTGGAAACATTAAGAGCAGTAAAGATGTTGCCCATTTTATGGCTGAATCGATGAAGGATATGGCATCTTATATTGTCTTAATATTCGCAATTGCACAGTTCATTGCCTTCTTCAGCTGGTCTAACATTGCTACCTGGGTTGCCGTGAACGGGGCAGAATTTTTGAAAGAAGCAGAGTTTACAGGTATAGGACTGATCATTGGCTATATTATCTTTACAGCATCGCTGAACTTCCTGATCACTTCAGGTTCAGCAAAGTGGGCCCTTGAAGCACCTGTATTCGTGCCAATGTTTATGCAGCTCGGCTATCACCCAGCCTTTACGCAAGTGGCTTACCGCGTGGCGGATTCGTCCACGAATATTGTGACCCCGATGATGCCATACATGGTTATAGCGCTGTCATTCATGCAGAAGTATGACAAGAAGGCCGGAATCGGAACATTTATATCGCTAATGCTTCCATACTCGATTTGTTTCTTGCTGACATGGATTGTAATGATCTTAATCTTCTTCTTCTTTGAGATCCCGTTTGGTCCGGGAATTGGTCCATTTCTCTAATAGAAAACTAGGATGTGAGTAAAAAAATGAATAACCTCGAAAGTAAACTAATAGAGTGGCGCCGTGATTTTCACCGCTATCCTGAAGCGGGATTTCTGGAAATGCGGACAGCTTCCATTGTTGCCTCGATCCTTGATGAACTTGGCTTTCAGCTGGAAATGGGCAAACAGGTGATGTCTCCCGGCTATTGCATGGGAAAGCCTAATAAAGAAGAAACAGAGGCTCATTATCAATGGGCACTCGAAAATGGAGCAAAAAAAGAATATGTTGAACCTTTTTCAGAGGGCTTTACAGGCATCGTGGCCACAATGGATACGGAAAAGGAAGGACCGACTATCGCATTTCGCGTTGATATGGATGCCTTGCCTATTAATGAATCCGAGGCAGACAGCCACTTTCCGCAAAAAGAAGGATTTAGATCCACTGTTCCAAACCAAATGCATGCATGCGGACATGATGCCCATACAACCATTGGGCTGGGCTTGGCAACCTTGATAGCTGAAAATAAGGACAGCCTTAAGGGGAAAATCAAATTGATTTTCCAGCCGGCCGAGGAAGGAACCCGCGGGGCAAGGTCGATGGCCGAAGCCAAGGTTGTGGATGATGTCGATTATTTTATTGCCTCTCATGTTGGCACAGGAGTACCAGATGGACACTTTGTTGCATCAAAGAACGGATTTTTGGCCACTTCCAAACTTGATATAACATTTAAAGGTGTTGCATCCCATGCCGGCGGAAATCCCGAACAAGGGAAAAATGCGCTGCTGGCAGCTGCTTCCGCTGCACTTAATATTTATGCCATTCCACGTCATTCAGAAGGGGCAACCCGTATTAATGTAGGGGAAATGCATGCTGGTTCAGGACGTAACATCATCGCTGACCGGGCCGTTTTAAAGGTTGAAACCCGCGGAGAAAACACGAAAATCAACGAATACGTCAAGGCCCAGGCAGAAGCTGTTATCGCTGGTTCAGCACAAATGTATGGAGTCGAATACGAGATTCAGACTGTAGGCGAGGCAGTAAGTGCCCAGGGATCAACCGAGCTTGCTGCTGTATTGCAAGCTTGTGCAGATGAATCTCCCCATATTAAGGCAAGCATCCTTGAAGACGATTCACCTGCAGGTTCCGAGGACGCAACCTTCTTTATGGAAAGGGTTCAGCAAAACGGAGGACAGGCAACGTACTGTGTTTTTGGAACTGAGCTTGCGGCAGGCCATCATAATGAGAAGTTTGATATAAACGAAAGCACGATGCTGGCAGCTGTAAAAGTACTGTTTGAGTCCATTAGGAAATTAAACTGATTTCGAAATGAATCCAATACAAGAAGTGAGGCAGAGAGATCTGCCTCATTTTCAGCATTTTTCATCAGGTTTGAAATAAGGGAAGGCGTGTTGAGAATGAAAGATTGGCTTGAGAAGCATCTGAAAGAGTTGAATTTAACCACCACCATGGAACGGCCGGAAGGATTCTGCCGATTAGGGTACACGGAAGAGGAATGGAAAGCAATTGATGTTTTTGTTTCGATTGCTGAGGAGATTGGTTTGAAGGTCCGGAGAGATGAGGCCGGGAATGCGATTGCCAGGTGGGAGCCAGAGGAGAAAGGGATGGAAACTTCTCCAGCTGTTGCCGTAGGTTCCCATGTGGATACGGTAAAGGGCGGGGGAGGATATGATGGAGTAGCGGGCGTTCTTTGCGGTCTTGCCGCTATCAAAAAATTAAAGGAAGAGGGGTACCTTCCTGCTTCTCCAATTGAAGTGATTTGTTTTGCATCAGAAGAATCTTCGCGCTTTGGAGTATCAACGATCGGAAGCAAAGCGATGAGCGGTCTTTTAAATAAGAAAGAAGTGGCAGATGTGCCAGACGAAAGCAGCATCACAATCCGCCAAGCAGTCGAAAAAATGGGCATCTCATGGAAAACAATTGACCAGGCTGAAAGGCCGGAGACAGCATTGAAAAGTTTTATTGAGCTTCACATCGAGCAGGGCACAAGGGTGGAAGATGCCGGGGCAGAATTTGGAGCCGTTACGGCGGTTGCTTGTCCAATCCGCTTAAAGGTGATCATAAACGGGCAAATGGGCCATACGGGAACGACTCCAATGGGGAACAGAAAAGATGCCCTTGTCGCCGCTTCGCCTCTCATTACGTTTATCTCGGAATCAGCTGAATCTTTATCCAGCTCAAGTGCAGTACCTATTGTCGCTACGGCCAGCACGATTGAACTAAAACCAAATGCCATGAATGTGATTCCAGGTATCGTTGAGATTGGGGTGGATATTCGCAGTGTGGACGATTCGTTAAAAAAGGAAATGGAAAGGCTCATCCGCCAAAAATGCAGTCAGCTTTCAAGTACATTTGGTGTTACAATGGAAGTGAATACCCTTGTTCATAACCCATCCGTCCAGTTGGATGATAAAGTGAGGAACAAACTGCAGCAATCAGGAGAATCTTTAGGGTATAAAGCACTGGTGCTGGAAAGCGGTGCAGGCCATGATGTCATGAATATGGCGGCCAAATGGCCATCTGGGCTATTGTTTATTCCGTGCAAAAATGGGCTCAGCCACCATCCAGAAGAATATGCCTCACTTGAAGACTTGGAAATGGGTTCGGCAATTATTGCTCAATATATAAAGAGTGAAGCAAGCATATAAAGCAATAGAGAAGAAAAGCAGGTGGAATAGAATGAAAATCCGTGTTGGGGTAGTGGGTCCAGAAGACTCTGTCCGACATATTCTCGCTTTGGGGCGTGAACATAGCGAGCTGGAAATGACTCCATATATCTATAAAGAAACAAAGGAAACGGAAAACATCATCAGGGACTATCAAGCATCTATTGATCTATGGTTTTTTTCAGGGCAGGCACCTTATTATTATGCGCGTTCAAAGGGACTAATCACTGAAGAAAATGCCCACTATCCCCCATTGTATGGGTCGAGTCTGCTGGGAACGCTCCTTGAAGCACAAATCAGGGAAGGCGGGTTTCAAAATGCCAGCTTGGATACGATTCAGCAATCAGAACTGGATACACTAAGCAGCACATACTATTTAGGAGATTTGAACATTCATTCCTTTTCTTATAACGAATATGAACCAGCCGAGGAAATCATCCGATTCCATAAAAAGCTTTATGAGGAAGGAAAAACTCAGGTCGCCTTGACCTGTGTCCTGGAAGTTTACGAGCGGCTAAAAGAAATTGGAATACCCTGTTACCGTGTTGTTCCCTCTCCTGTCGCCATAAAACTTGTACTCCGGTATTTAAAGGAAAGAGGCCAATCCAATTGGTATAAGCGGTCACAGATTGCCATTATGGGTATTGAAGTGGTGCACTCCGCCAGTTCACTTGATGAACAGCATTTTACATACGAGATGAAGCGCCATGAGCTTGAGATCAAGCAAGTCATGCTGGATTATGCTGAAAAAGTGCAGGGCTCGTTCGTGCAAATTGGAGACGGTCTATTCTTTATTTATACAACAAGAGGCGAAATGGACATGCATTTTCAGGAAGCCTCCATGTATTCCTTGATTGAGGAAGCGAAAATACACAGCAAGCTCAAAGTCAGAATGGGGATTGGCTACGGATTGACGGCCTATGATGCGGAGCAGAATGTCCGGCTTGCCCTCCAGTATGCCCGAAACCAGGAAACGTCGCCTGTTATTAGTGTGGACGAAGGAAAACAGATCCAGGAACACCTGTCTGACAGCGGAGAGGAGATCATTTCCTATCAGCAGCGCAAATGGGGAGAAGAGTGGGAAGAACGCTTTAAAGATGCTAAAATCAGCCCGGCAATCGTATCAAAAATCGAGTACCTTTCAAAGCATTATCAAAAGAATATCGTCACGGCCCAGGAAATCTCGAGGTGGCTGAAAAACACCGAACGCAATTCAAGAAGAATCATGGCCGAACTCGAGCGGCTCGGACTTGCAAAAGTGACCGGAGAAGAACAGCCTGGCCAGCGGGGCAGGCCAAGGAAGGTTTATGAATTGCTGTTGTAGGTGTGACAGCGGCGATAATGGTAAGATTTAAAGCGTGAAACTTACCTGCTTAATAATAAAGCCTTGCTGACTTTCAGCAAGGTTTTTTACTGTGTATTTTTCCACCATATGATGCATGCAGGCTGGTTTCATACCCTGCTGCTGATTGCTGTAAGCTATATCCTGCTTGAAAAGCTAAAAATTTCACCGGCTTATATTATCATGGGAGCACTTTGTTATGGGGCCGTGTTCTTGAGTTATTAATAGTTTTGGGAGATTAAATTTATAACCAGCCTGGTCCTTGACCGAGCTGGTTTTTTAATAGAGGTTTTTGAGTATTCTCGTGGATGGGGAGTCATTATTGGGTAAGATATCTGTTCCTTTCTAAATCTATCAGTAAGATTTTCAGTTTATCGGATAATTTTTTGATATATCGGTCAGATTCTCATTTTATCGGTCAACTTTTTGATATATCGGTCAGATTCCCATTTTATCGGTCACTTTTTCAATATATCGGTTAGTTGGCTCTGTGGGGCATTTTGAACGAGTTTGATAGATTCCATTTTCACTCCGGAATTGTCCCTAATGTTAGATAAATTTAAGATGCTGCTAGATATTCACAAAAATAGGTAAGATAAAATTTGAATCATGCTAGATAAATCCTGAATGGTGTTAGATAACTGTTATTCCTTCAGCCGATCCGGCAATCCCTGGATCGACGATACCACCACATCAAGCTTAGCTTCAATTCTGTTCAGCAGAAAAAGTGTGACAACAATCGGGAAGCCCAGCTCGCTGATTAAGGTGACCATCTGTTCCATCTTATTGCTCCTTTCGTTTAATATATTTTCTATAAAAAAGGCCGGTTCAGAAAGAAACCGGCCACTTCACATTACACTAATTCATATTCGGTTACGTTGCGCTCCAGCAATCTAGCTCCTTGTGCCTGAACAAAGTCACCGCCATTACCGTCAAATGCGTTGGCTGCAATGATTTGGTCCATCGCTGCTTTTACAGCCACTGGATCGATTGGTTCCTTTGGGTTGTCAATCGTTAGTTTAGACGGCTTTCCCATATCAGATAGGAAAGTCATTTCCAATGTTTTCGCCATGTTTTTCACCTCCTTGTGAGTTTAGTGTTTTAATAGAAGATTAGCCTACGATGTCGAAGCTGTCGTTGCGATTAAGTGCAACTAAAGGATAGTTGGATAACGCTGCGACGGCTTGTCCTACTGCAAAAAGCTGGTCAGCAGTAGCGGATTGCTTCACGCTGCTGTAGGTTTTTGACTTGTGAATCGGTTTGCCTTGCAGGTCCAAACCGGTTTCAAAAACCAGGCGAAGCTTTGTATCGATGATGTTTGCTTGTGCCATGCTGTCTCACCTCCTTTCACCTTTATAATAGAAATGAGGGGCGGAATAAGACATGGCAGGTAAAAATAATTTTTAAATCATTGGAGCGGTTCTTGTTGGAGGACGGATTTCAGTCTGGTTAAAGCGCCTTTTTTCCATGCTTTAACGGCCGAGACTGTGACCTGGTGCTGCTCTGCAATTTCGTTGGTTGATAAATCGTATAGGAAGGTAGAGGTTACCCAAATCGTTTGGTTATTTGTCAGTTCCTCACAATAGGATAGAATCAACTTCTCATCCAGGGGCTGCTTAGTAGTGGGACATTCGATTAGCGTCCAGAACTCTTCATCCGGAACAAGACTTCGGTCTTCCTGAAGCTTGCTTTTTTTTAGCTCGTCCATCATTTTCATTCTTATGTTTGTATAAGCAAAGGTTAGGAAATTTCCCTTTTGGGGATCATATTTCTCCCAAATCTCCCAAAGTCTGATCAAACCCAGCTGAAAAAATTCTTCCTGATTTTTATAGATGTTCAACGTTCTGATAATTTGGTAAACCATTGGTTCATATTGTGCTGCCACTTGCTCAAAGCTCTCCATTAGACTATCCCTTCAGGACAGCGCGCTCTCAATGTATTCCCGGGTAGCTTTAAGATAGCGGGAATACAATTTTTTTGCGAATCGAAAAAAAGTCGAGTTTGGGTGAGTTTACCCCCTTAACTCCCGAGTTTAGGTACCAAACTTCCGGAATTAAGGGGTAAACTCGCTGATTTTCGGGAAAAATTCACTTTTTTTAATTTTTTGCTGTGAAAATGCTATTTGTTGATTTAGCGCTGTGTTGATTGAAGTGGAAGGCGAGATCCTCGAAAATGCATTCGCATTTGGTTCGTGCGGTGTTTCTTCAAGGATGCTCATTCAAAGTCCTGCGGGAAAAGCGCACCCATGGGAGACCCCGCAGCTTTGCTTGAGGAGGCTCCCGGACCGCCCGCGGAAAGCGAGTGCCTGTAGCGGAAATCAACAACCACGTTTAACAGAGCCTATTTTCTATAAAAAAATCCCATATACGATTGCCTGTTATCCGTTGAAAAGCCCATTTCCAATAGATCTTTGAAGTAAAGTTCCTCGAGTTTTTTATTCAGAATCTCGTAGAAATAAGCAATTGGCTTTGACACAAAACTGGATTTCATTTTACGAATCAGCTGCTTAAAAGAATGGATGGCTGTGTCCAGAACCTGGGTCTTATCTTGCTCGCGATTGTTTCGATAAGCAGCTATGGTTGTCATTCTCCAAAACTCCTCAATGCTCTTAGCTTCCGGGAAAAAGTACTTCACAGCATCCACGAATGCATTTGGAACACGATCACTTGTAAAAGTGTGGTCAAGCCCGGTTTCGTTACGTTTATTATTTTTTTGATTTTTATTCGTTTTAGAAAGGTTGATAGCTTTATTAGGGTGGTCCATTTTTTCCTCCTTGGGTGGTTCACTGGAAGGAAAATGATTGAAAACATAAAGATTGCTGGACTGGGAGCCGTTCTTTCTCTCTGTTTCATGTACCGTGAAAATTCCTAATTCTGAAGCCTTCGCGATCATTCTTTTAAAAGTGGAGCGGGATATCCCGTTTCCGTTGTATTCTTCATGAATAGCTTTTAATACTGTACCTATTTTAGCGTTAGATACTCCAGGTACTTTGGCTGCAAAACGGGCAAGCCTTTTTAACCCAACAAGCTCACCCTTCGAGAACTTGTCCTTATTCACCGCAAGCCACATCTCTAAATGAGCATTAAACTCCTGAAGATTCTTAAACTGGGAAAACTGTTCAAACTGGTCAACACTGCCTGATTTTAAATTCATATCATTGCACCGCCCTTTCACCTTTATAAATAGAAATGAAAGGGGGAAAAGGTCAGGGGGGAGTGAGGGGAATTGTGACAGAATGGTGAAATCATTTTTACAAGCTTAAAAGTTTATTTATATTCCTATTAATACAAAGGTAATGGTAAAATAACCCTATTGAATAATAGGCTCATTTTACTAGATTCATACGTTTACTTATGCAAGGAGGAGATGTAAAATGAATTCACTCATTTGCCCGCGCTGCAAAGCTGAGTTAATCGAAGATGCCTGGGAGGATGTAAGGGAGAAGCCTAATGGTGATTTCGTGGTTAATGCGTATCCTGCCTATGTTTGCAGGAATAAATGTGGATATTTGAAAGAGATTGAAAGTGTTCCGGAAGTGATTGGTCAGCAAGGGGATGACAGGCTGCTATTGTTATATCCTAACGAGCAGGGGCGAATATTGGAGATCCGTAATAGAGTGTTGTGGCCGCCCATGCACTATCAATCGATCCTTGGAAGAGGATATTGGGAAGAGTATACAGGCAATCATGTTGTGGAGCAATTACTTGAAACAGCCCGGGACAGCAGGGCAGTTAGCTTGGAATTGCCCAATCTTTTTCAGTATGCCACTAGTGAGCTTTCACAGGATGCTTTTTTGTGCTGGCTGATGGCATGGAGCGAAGAGCCCTATCGTTCGCTGGATCGGCCATTGCATGAAGCAGCCGTTGATTTTATGGGGATGATTTTCAACGCACATAACCTTCCCGTACCTGTGATTGAATCAATCAGCATTCAGCGTCAGTTTAAGGCGCTTGATATTCTGGTGATTGTCAATGATACATATGCCATTTTAATTGAAGATAAAACCTTTACCAAAGACCATTCAAACCAGCTTGCCCGGTATCGGGCCGCTGTGAAAGCAGCCTATCCTGACCTGGTTCAATTGCCCATTTATTATAAAATCGCCGATCAAAGTCACTACCGTTCTCTTGAAAGCCCAGGCTATATTCCGTTCAAGCGGAAGATGATGCTTGAAGTTTTACAGAGAGGAAAACAGAAAGGTGTTCAGAATCCAATCTTCCTTGATTATCTTCATTATTTGGAGAAGATCGAAGAGGGCATCTCTTCTTTTAGAGTCAAGCCTGTAAAAGAGTGGAATCATTATGCTTGGCAAGGCTTTTATCAGGAATTGCAAAAAGAAATAAACGGAAACTGGGGTTATGTTCCGAATCCATCCGGGGGATTCTGGGCTTTTTGGTGGGTATCTGCATCTAATAAAGCCTATTTTCTGCAGCTCCAACAGCAGCGTCTTTGTGTAAAAATAAGCCCGGAAGAAGGTGAGAACAAGCGGGAAATCCGAATGCAGGGAATGAAAGATATTCTGGCCGAATCTGAAAAACGGAATCTCTTACTGAAAAAACCAGCCAGACTGGGCTCAGGCAGAGTCATGACCATTGCTCAGCGGGATGATTATCTGCAAACAACTTCGGAAGGGCTTATTGATATAAAGCGTACGATCGAAGAATTGAAGAAATATTAAGCTGTAAGACTAGCTTGCTTTTTGCAAAGCTAGTTTTTCTTTTTTACAGGACTATAAATCATATATGGAAAAATTTTTCATTGAAAATAAAGTGTAAATTTACTATATAATGGTTTTATAGGGTTTAAAAGGGAGAGAATACATTGTGACTAATGAAGAGAAAGGTCAATCTACTACGGTCGTTCCTGTTGTCATTTTGATATTTGCCGTTATTTTTTATATGGCGTCAAACAGCATCGAAACTAAACTTGACCGCTATTTTGAAAAAAAGTATGGAATTGAAGTTGTGATGGTTGTGGAAGAAGAATGGAATACAGGCAATATGGGCCATCTTACCCACGAGGTTGCAGTGAAAGGAAATAAACACATTAAGTTTAATGTGTTCGTGTCAGATGGAGAAATAACAGGAGATACTTATCACAGGGGACTGGATGCTTATGAACAGTATAAAAAGCTTGAACCTCTTTTACCGGAAATTGAAGCGCTTGGCTATGGGAAACCGCCATTTGGGAATAAGTTAGAATATATTAGAGAAATTGCGGGGGAGTATAATCTTAAATTTTCCCATAATGGCAAGTTAGATTTCCATACCTTTGAGGAAGAGGGGTTTAGTGATTTCTTTCAGCTGGTTCAGCTTATAGATGAAAGTGGAATCAATGTAAGGAGCCTGTCTGTCTATTATACTGAGCCGTTAAGGGAAGGAGAGATGCCTGGTGACTTGTCCCTTTGGATAGGTGGGTTAAAGAACGCAAAGTCTGAAGAAGAGGTTCTGGAAATGCTGAGAACAGGCAATTGGGACTTGAAAAATGCTTATATTAGTAAAGCTTATAATGGGGCTTTAGAGAAAGCTGAAAATGAACGTTTCCGGTTTGCGGCTGTGTATGAAGATGATTGGCTAATATGTAGGAATATTTATCCTATCACAGGCTATTGTTCACCTTATGAGGCGCATGTCGCCTACCCGCAAAACGAGTTCCAGCCGGATAGTTCGCTTCTTGAAGAGGATTTGGAGCGTGCAAGGGAGGTTCTTACTGAAATCTTGCCGGAAAACTCGAAATTTACAATTGTCCTTGCGGGTGTCGAAGATGTATATCAACCGAAAAAGAATAATAACACCATCGATTTTAAGAGAATCACCATAGAGAGCAACGATTGGAATAAGTATGATTCCATAAAAAGTCTGCTTGAAGCCAAATTTAAGGAACAAGGTGCTTGAGTATGATGTCTTTTCTATTATCGGCTTTTTCTGTCGTTGTGCTTAATTCGATCAGTTTCTTTTGATTATTGGTTTTCTGATCTACTATCGGAAATTTTATATCCTCGGGGGCTTCTTAGTTGGAATCTTGCTGCCGGTAGCTTTGTTTCTCGCTAGTATGACTGAAGGCGCAACCAGCGGGCTGCTTTTAGTCATGATGGTTCCTCCTGAAGTGGTTGTCGGCGTGTCCCTTGGATATGTGATTCAGCGGGCAGTGGATAGAAAACGAGGTACTGTTCAAAGAGGTGCAAAGGCTATAAAGTATGGTCTTATTGCCGTATTTACTTTGATGATTGGCTTTATGGCTATTCTTTTCATTCATAAAATGTATTCAAATCATAAATATGAACAATCCATCGAAGAGAAAAAATATGAACTTCGAAAGCAGTTTGAGGAAGAATTCATGGAAACAGCTTTTGATATGGGAATGAAGAATGATACGTATGTTCTTGGGTTTGAGAGCGGCATTACGATAGCGGGCTATGAAGATCATGATGGGCTGTTCGCTGAAGGTACGCTCTTTTTCAAAACAAGAGGGAACAAAACTCATACGGAAGATGCTTTTCAGTCATTTAAGGATGAAATTATCCAGGAGTTTAATCGTATGAAAGATCGTCAAACATACCAGAATTTAAAGTTGAATGATTGGGCAGAAAACAATATTCGGATTGTGGTTGTTCCGAAGTAAAAGTCCCGAGCCATTGCCTATTGCAATGGCTCTTTTTATGTGTTCGCTAATGAATAAAAAACAAAAACGTAAATCTAAAAACCTATTAAAAACCCATTGTTTTTACTAAAGTGGTAAATTAATGTAATGTTTCCAAGGGTATTTCTTCACAATCTTTCCTTTGATATAATCCAATTGGCAGACAAGGATAAATATAGAAATAAAATCTATCAAATTGCACGAAAATTCCTTGTTTACTGATATAATTAACCATTTTTCATTAGTAAAAAGAGACTAGATACTTGAAAGCTTAGGAGGAAATATTCATTATGGCTTACCAATCCAAAAATTATAACAAGTTTATGGCATCTGCAATGACAGCTGCAATGGTGGCAACTGCAGTTGCTCCATCAGCAGGTTTTGCAGCATCTGATTTTAAAGATGTTTCATCAGACAATTTCTACTATGACTATGTCACTGCACTTGCAGAAGCAAACATCATCGATGGCCGTCCTGATGGAACATTTGATTTAGGCGGGCAAATCAATCGTGCTGAAGCTTCCAAAATGGTTGCAAACATTCTTAAGTTAGACACAGACAGCGCTCCTGCTGCTGATTTTTCAGACGTAGATCAATCTGCATGGTTTGCAGAATACATTAACGCACTATATGCTGAAGACCTGATCAATGGTAAAGGCGCAGGCAAATTTGATCCAAAAGGAACATTGACTCGCGGTGAATTCGCGAAAATGGTTGTTGATGCTTACGGTTTAACATTAAAAGCTGACGGTCCTAAAGCAAACTTCACAGATGTACAAGATAGCAAGTGGTACGCAGATTACATTGAGATTCTTTTCTCTCATGGCCTAATCACTGGTACAACCAGCACAACTTTCTCTCCAGATGCACAAATCAAGCGTGCAGACTTTGCAAAGCTTCTGACTGTAACAGACTGGGAAAAAGGCTCAACGCTTGAGAAGCCTGAAGCAGCTGCAGCTGAAGTGGAAAGTGTTACTGGCGTAAATGCTAAAACAATTGAAGTGAAATTCACAAAAGCAATCGATGCAGATACATTAAAAACAGCTGCTGGCGCTGATGTGATCACTCTAGTAGCAGGCAAAGACGCTGCAAGCGGCGGCACTGTTTCCCAAAAGTTAAGTGCTGACGGAAAAACACTTACTTTTAAAGCTTCTAACATTTTTAAAGGGGACTACACTGTAAAGGTTCCATTTGAAGCGGTTAAGGATGTAGATGGCGGTTTTGTTAAACCTGTTAATGCATCTGTAAACGTTAATGATACAGCTGCTCCACTATTGTCATCTGCCAGTTCAACAATTAAAGATACAAAAGATGGCATTAAGAAAATTACTTTAACATTCAATGAAGAGGTTTCTGCAATTGAAACAGTTAAAATTGGCGGTTCAAACTACACTCCAGTATTAGATGGAAACAAAGCAACTGTAACGGTTGATCTGGATGCAGCTGAATCCCATAACGTAACTGTCGTAAAAGCGAAAGATGCTGCTGGAAACGTGAAGGATGTACAAGCTGCTCCATTAGCTGTTTCCGTTGACAATGTGGCTCCTTCCATCACAAGTGTTAAAGCTGTTGGCGAAAGCCAGGTGAAGGTTACTGTTGATGAAGAGCTTAATGCTGATACTTTAAAGGTTTCTGCTAAAGTCGGCACATATACTGCTGATATCGTAGAAAAAGTGGAAGTAAATGCGGAGAGCAAAAAAGAATATATCGTCACTTTAGATGGCGACTATTTATTCAAAGCAGGCAACTCTGATACAGTTACGTTAACAGTTGCAAAAGGTGATCTGGCTGACGAAATCGGCAACACGAATGCAGCTGACATTACAAAGACGGTTGTTGTCAGCAAGGATGCAGCTGCTCCAGCTCCTGTAAAAGTGGCTACATCTAAAACAGACGGAAAGGTTACCTCTTTCTCTGTTACTTATAATGAAGAAGTGGCTTCTCCTGTTGCAAGCAAAATTTCCGTTGTGAACGCTAAAGGGGAAATCTTCTCTCAAGATAAAGTTGTGAAGAGTGTGTCCGTAGCATCTGATTCAAAAACAGTTGTCTTCACACTTGCTGATGATGTAAAAGCTGATACTTACAGCTTAGAATTGGCAGAAGGCTTTGTAGTTGACAAAGCGCTTGCGCCAAACAAGAGTGCGAAATATTCGTTCTCAGTAGAAGTAACAGAAGATGGCCAGCCAGTTGAAACGACATTTGGAGTGGTTGGAGCAGCTTCTGCTAATAACGTAATCACAGTTGATTTTGGTGCAAAAGTTAAAGCAACTGGTACAGGTTCTGCTTTAAACCCGGCTGCATACAAAGTAAACGGTGTTACACTACCGACTGAAACTAAAATTGGATTTGCAAGCAGCAACGGTGTTCTTGACCAGACTACGGTTGAAATTACTCTTCCTGCTGGCTTTGTAAAAGCTGATGATACAAAGGCAATCTTCACTGTTGATGGTGTACAAACACTTGATAACAAAGACAGCCTTCCATTCACAACAACTCTAGCAATCACTGACAACACAGCTCCAGAAGTGAAATCAGTCGTTGCGACAGGATTGAAGGAAGTAACGGTTACTTATTCAGAAGCTATTAGTGTAGCTGCTTTACAAGATGGAACACCTGCCACAATCTCAGACGAAATTGGACTTCTTGACAGCAAAGGTGCAGCTCTTCAATTCTCTGATTACAAAGTGACTGGAGAAGGTAAGCTAGTCCTTACAGTTGTTGACTCTTCACTTGTTAGCACACTCGTAACAAAGAAAGTTGACGCTTTGGCTGCTGATATCAAGGACGCAGCAGGAAACGCGCAAAAAGCTGGCTTGACTGTGACAAAGTAATAGATTTAAAGATAAGCTCTGCAGAATTCTGCAGGGCTTTTTTTAATTAGTGGCACTTTTTTACTAATTCATAGGACAAAATCCATATTTTCCTTTAAAAGTAAAAAAACTACGAATATTGTGTTTAAACCTTTTTTTGAGTGGTAGATTATTGCAGTAGAGCCAATGTTATTTATTTACATAATACTTGGGAACATTGGTTTTATTCTGGATTCCGCCTCTTTTTGGGCCTTTTTGGAGCGTTTTTAGTAGTCCGTAGGTTTGCTAGTTTCATTGGTTAGTTTAACTACAAGGAGGAATTTTCAATTATGGCTTATCAATCCAAAAATTATCGCAAGTTCATCGCATCCAGCATGACAGCAGCAATGGTGGCTGCTGCGGTTGCTCCATCAGCAGGTTTTGCAGCTACTGATTTTAAGGATGTTTCACCAGATAACTTCTATTATGACTATGTTATGGCACTTGCTGATGCTGACATTATTGATGGCCGTCCTGACGGATCGTTTGATTTAGGCGGAAAGATTACTCGTGCGGAAGCTTCCAAAATGGTTGCAAATATCCTAAAGCTGGATACTGACAGTGCACCGGCTGCTGATTTTAAAGATGTGGATCAATCCCTATGGTATGCAGAGTATATTAACGCCCTCTATGATGAAGGTCTGATCGACGGAAAGGGTGCAGGCATATTTGATCCAAAGGGAACACTGACTCGCGGCGAATTCGCCAAAATGGTGGTTGACGCATACGATCTTAGCTTAAATCCTGATGGCCCTAAAGCCAATTTTACAGATGTGAACGAAAGCAAATGGTATGCAGATTATATCGAAATTCTATATTCCCACGGCTTGGTCACAGGTACAACCAGCACAACCTTCTCTCCTGATGCACAGATCAAGCGTGCAGACTTCGCTAAACTGCTAACGGAAACAGATTGGGCAGTAGGTTCTACACTTGAAAAGCCTAATCAAGGCGCCACTGAAGTAGCAAGTGTAACTGGGGTAAACGCAAAAACGATTGAAGTGAAATTCACAGAACCAATCGATGCAGATTCCCTAAAAACAGCTGAAGGCAATGATGTGATTACACTTGTTCCGGGGAAGGATGCCGCTAGTGGAGGCACTGTGTCCCAGGAACTGAGTGAGGATGGAAAAACATTAATCTTTAAAGCGACTGATATTTTTAGCGGTGACTATTTGGTAAAAGTTCCGTTTGAAGCGGTTAAGGATGTAGATGGCGAATATGTGAAGCCTATTAATGCACCAGTCAATGTGAACGACAAAACAGCTCCGGTATTAACGTCTGCTACGGCATTGATCAAAGATACAAGTCAAGGCATTCAGAAGATCACCTTAACGTTCGATGAAGAAGTGACATCGATTGAAACCGTTAAAATAGGCAATGCAAATTACAACGCGAATATTGATGGAAATAAAGCCACCGTTGATGTAAACCTGAATGCATCTCAATCCCAAAACGTTACAGTCGTTAATGCAAAAGATGCTGCCGGCAATGTAAAGGATGTACAAGCCACATCATTAGCCGTTACTGTTGACGATGTTGCTCCTTCGGTTACAAATGTTACAGCTGTTGATGAGAACCAGGTGAAGGTAACCGTTGATGAAGAGCTGAATGGCGATACGTTAGAAGTTACAGGGAAAGTTGGCTCTTTCACAGCTGATATCGTGGAGGCGGTTGAAGTAAATCCAGCAAACCATAAAGAATATTTCCTTACATTAAATAGCGATTACTTATATAAATCCGGCAACAGTGATACTGTTACTTTAACCTTTGCCAAGGGTGCTCTCGTTGACGAAATGGGCAACACAAATACATCCGATATCATAAAAACAGTGACTGTTTCCAAAGATGTCACAGCTCCTGCACCGGTTAAAGTGTCCACATCGAAAACAGATGGAAAAGTCACTTCCTTTTCGGTTACTTATAATGAAGAAGTTGGTTCTCCTGAACTTAGCAAAGTTTCAGTTGTGAACTCGAAAGGGGAAATCCTTTCTGCTCCACAGGTTGTGGATAGTCTCTCAATGGCTAATGGCTCGAAAACAGTTGTATTCGCCTTGGATCAGGATTTAGCGGCGGATACGTACAATTTTAAATTAGATGAGGGATTTGTTGTTGATGATGCCCTAACACCAAATATGAGTGCACAATATAACTTCTCCATTGAAGTAACAGAAGATGGCCAGCCTCCTGCAACTACTTTTGAAATAGTGGGTGCATCCGCAGCTAACAATGTGATCACTGTCGACTTTGGAACAAAAGTAAAAGGATCTGGAACAGGCTCTGCTTTGAATCCAGCTGCCTATGAAGTGAATGGTGTGTCACTGCCATCCGGAACAAAAACTTCTTTTGTAAACAATAACGGAACGGTCGATCAGACCAAGGTACAAATCACCCTTCCAGATGGTTTTGTAAAGGAAAGTGACGAGAAGGCTATTTTCACAGTTGAAGGTGTACAAACACTGGATAATAGAGAAAGCCTGCCGTTCACAAAAACCATTGCCATTACCGATAATACGGCTCCGGCAGTGACATCATTCGTTGCGACAGAATTGAACAAATTGACTGTTTCTTATTCTGAGCCGATTGAGGTAGATGGACTATTGGATGGTGTAACTGCCACGATTGGAGATGAAATTACTCTGCTTAATCGTAATGGTACAAAAATGGAATTCACTTCCTATGATGTAACAGATGACGGCAAGTTAGTTTTAACAGTTGCTGACTCTGCAACAGTTAGCAAACTAGTAACGAATCAAGTTGATGATGCCAATGCTGATATCCAGGACGAAGCAGGAAATGCACAAAAGGCTGGATTGACTGTGACGAAGTAATAGATTAAGAGGCTCTGCGGATGCAGGGCCTTTTTTTAATCGAACGTTTGATTGAATTGAGGTGAGGCGTTGGGAAATGCGGGGTGGGCGTTGAAAGCTGAATTGTAAACTCAACAAATAATAGGGGGGATTTCTGCAAAAAGGAGGGTGAAATTTGCAAATAGATGGGCTGAACTTACAAATAGAACCTAATCAGACTAGCAAAAGGGGCATTTTACTATAAAAAAAACCACCCTAATTTAAGGGTGGCCTTCTAAATTCATTTACTCTTTTCCATAAAGCTCTTCAAAAGGAACTGCAGTGTCAATTACATGCTGTGGAATTGTAATTTTTTCAAGCTTGTTAATGTTAGAATAAGTGTTTTTAGCTTTTTGTTTAATGCTCATTTTCTCGCCTTCAGCGACGATGGTCATGTCAGAGTCCATCGTGTCTGAGATTGGGTAAAGAGTCTTCTTATCAATAACAGAGACGATATTCATTTTATTAATGATGATCTCCATGCCGTTAAAAATGTCTTCCTCTACGCCTAAACCAGAAAGGTTTAACATTTCATCAATAAGCTCCTGGAACCCTTTTCCTGATAGAGAGGCGTGAAGCTCGTACGTACCGGCGTTTTCGATAATCTTAACATTTTTATAATAACGCTGAATCATCTCAAAACGATCAGTTGGTGACATTTGATAGTCTGATAGACTAAGCATTTCTTTCGCCATTTCATCATCGTATTTCACCCATTTATTGAACTCAGGATCAAACACATAGTAGCCATCCTTTGTCAGATAGGATTCTGTTGTTATATTTTCTTCGCCAAACTCTTTCATGGTCATGGACATAAATTGGTATAAACCGATCGGGTCAAGGACCATATCCATTTTCATATCCATATCCATGCTCATTTTTTCGCCAAGATACTCCATAGTCTGCTGGACCTTCATGTCAGCAGTAAAGCTATTCATTTCAACCTCGGAAAGCTTGCTCAAGAAAGCCTTTGCTGCAGGTGATAATCCAGATGTTACATATACCGTTTTTTGAGCCTGGTTCCAGTTAACCTGTGCACCGGAATTTTCGATTACAAAGCGGATTGGGATGAATAAACGATTGTTTTTCATCACTACGGCAGAATCTACTTTTACCGTTTTTCCATTTACCAGAACATCTTTTTTGCCAAGCTTCATGCTAATTGTTGTATCTTCGTTCTTAATTGTCGCTGTCTTTAATGATGCATTCCAGTTCACGTTAAGGCCGATGTTCTCAAATACACCGCGAACGGGAACAAGAACACGGTTGTCCTTCAGAAAAGGGTCAACATCAAGCTTTAACACTTCATCATTCACCACAATTTTCACCTTAGGGCTTGCAGCGGCTGCCTGAAAAGGTGACACAATCATCAAAATACAAGCAATTACGATTGACCAGATTGTTGAGCGTTTCAAAAAATCTCCTCCAATTCGATAAAATTCTCTTCTACTATAATACAAATTTCCTGAATTTACTAGTTTAATATGGTAGCACAGGAATATTATGTAATTTTATGTGTTTGAACCTCATAAAAAAAGACACCTTGGACGGGTGCCTAATAAAATCTTTTAAAACCATCAAAGTGTTTTTTATAGTAGGGGTCATCAAGACTAGAAACCTCAACTCCATTGGAGCTTGCATGAATAAACTGGTTATCCCCCACATAAAAGCCCATATGCGAAATGCCAGGTCTATAGGTATTCTCGAAAAATACGAGATCGCCAGGCTGAGGCTGATTGATATAGTAGGAACGGCTGTAATACCCGTCCGTTGAGTATCTGCCCAGCTGAGAACCGGATTTATTTAGAACATAGTAAATAAAACCGCTGCAATCAAAGCCTTCCGGGGTAGAGCCTGCCCATTTGTATGGGACTCCGATATGTTTTTGAGCTTCTGCCAGCAGAGAGTTTGCTGTACTGTTCTCTACCTTCGCTGGCTTTTCAATTACGGGTTGCTTAGAAGGATTTTGTTCAGTGCCTCCTAATACCAGTTTTTGGCCAATGTAAATTAAATCCGAGTTAAGTTTATTCCATTCCTTTATTTGCTGTACAGACGTTTTGTTTTTCACTGCAATTGTGCTTAGTGTGTCACCTTTTACCACTATGTAAGCTGTTGAATTGACGACGGGTGCAGGACCGGTGGGTGCTGGAGGAGCTGCTGATGTCTCAGTATTCTTAGCAGGTGTACTTTGGGCAGATTTTTTTACCTTTAATACCTGCCCAGGTCGGATTATATGGTGACTGAGATTATTCCAGCCCATTAAATCTACTAAACTGATTTTATGATTTAAGGCAATTTTGGATAAAGTATCGCCAGGTTTGACTGTATATGTATAGTTTGTATTTGAGTTTGCAGGTGGCGTTACAACGGCTGGCTTACTGTTTTTTTGTTCTTTTGAAGTCCCAGGGAGTTGGAGTGTTTGGTTAATAAAAAGAAAATCTGAGCTTAAGTTATTTCTCTTTTTAAGTTCCGGCACAGTCGTTTTATATTTTGTGGCTAATTGAGATAGAGTGTCGCCTTTTTTAACCACATATGTATCAGCCGATGCCTGGGCGGCGAATGCTGAAGAAAGCATTGCAGCCGCGGCTATTGAGACCATCTGTTTTTTCACTTTTTCCATCTCACTCCTATGATAGGTTTTTAAATGATTTTACCACATATATCCTCAAAAAGAATGATATTTTAACAGTATTAAACAAAATTTTTCTTCTTTTTTACATTTATTTATTACTGTCGACCTATGTCGAATCGAATGCCGTCTATGGCTGGAGACTTATGTCGAATCTTTAAAGAAATTTTAGTAAATCCTAGCAGAATTGAAGGTTAAAAGACTTAAAATTCTGTAGAATTATGTTTTATGTTAGTTAACTAAAGGGAAAATGTGATATAATTGAATTAGTAACAGGTCATAACAGTAAGTTATAAAATGTTTATTTGAGATATTACAAATCCGAATTTCAGAATATTATACTAATTTTTCGGCGATGGAGGGCTTTAACTTGTTAACAAATCATCTGGATTTTAGACTGGAGCCAAAGGTAAGGGAATTGTATGAGGAGCATAAAAGGCGGGCTGAAAAAATAGATTGGGGTTATCATGAATTCCTACCTTGGGATAAGGCGCAGGATTTCCGGCGTGTTCCCTGGGATGAAAGCCAGGTTACGCTTCCTGGATCGGTCATTACGGCTGTTGAGACAGCTCTTTTAACAGAAGTGAATCTTCCATGGTTCACCTCATATCTGGATCAGACTTTTAAAGGTTCATTGAGTGTCATTAAGGAGTTTGTACATACGTGGACAGCCGAAGAGGACCAGCACTCCAATCTGCTTGAAACGTATCTTTTGATCACACGAAATGTAAATCCGGCGAGACTTCACCAGCTGCATAAACAAACAGTTGAAAATGGCTGGAACCCTGACTTCCATACACCTTTTGAAACGATGGTTTACACGTCAATGCAGGAGCTTGCAACCATGGTCTTTTATTATAATGTGGCGAAGGTAGCAGGGCCGCATGATAAAGATTTGGCCAGTATGCTAAGGCGTTTGGCGAAGGATGAGACTCTGCATTATGCCTTTTACCGGGATGTGATTAAGTATCACCTGCAGCTGGAACCTAATTATTGCTATTACTTGGGAAATGTTATTATGAACTTCAAGATGCCGGGTGCAGTGATGCCGGACTTTGAAGATCGGATGTCTATCATTGCAAAGGAAGCCAATTATGGCCCATTGGAGTATTTTGATCAAGTCCTGGATGTGATTATTGAATATTGGGAAATTGAAAAATTGAGGCCGATTGCACCGGAAGCGGAAAAGGCAAGGCTGGATATTTTGAAATATCATGCTCGCTTGAAGAAGGTGCGGGATCGGTTTTACAGCAAGAAGTAAATAGAAGAGCCAGCGGGGGATATTCCTTCGCTGGTTCTTTTTTCTGGTTTCACTAAAACAAATCGAGGGAATCTATCTTATTAAAAACCGATGATCTGGAGGTAATTCATATGCTTCAATTTATAGAATCCCAAGACCCGTCCACCATCGCCCTCGCTTTTAATGGCATTGCCACGAAGGAGGACGCTGAAAAGCTGGATCAGTATGTCAGAGAAAATTTTAATGAAGATGAGAAATTTAATATCCTTGCTATCATGACCGATGTAGACGGAACAACCTTTCAAGGCGCAGCAGAAGGTGTTAAATTCGATATAAAAAGATGGAAGCAATTTAACAAATTCGCCGTTGTCAGCGACAAAGACTGGATCGGCACCATCTCCAAGCTTACGAATTATCTGCCTGGCATAGAAGTAGAGTACTTTGAAGGGCACCAGCTGGAGGAAGCTTGGATGTGGATAAAAGGGTAGAAACGAATCCAAAAGGCCGGTTCAAACATGAACCGGCCTATTTTGTCCATCCCAGGCGGATAAATGGGAGGTTTGTCCACGAACGGTACCTGGTACTCTAGCAATGGCACTCTAACGGTCGTGCACTTCCAGTTTAAGTTTTTTGGCTTTTTTCACGACGGTGGATTGGTCAATTTTTAATGCTTTGGCGACTCTTCTGGTGGTTTTATATTTTTGGAATGCGGATAATAGCAATTTTCTTTCTAATTGCTCGACTGCTTCTTTTAGAGGGATGATTTCCTGATGATTGCTGTTTGACTGGAAAGGTTCAGTGATTTCATAGATTTTTTCGGCTTCAATGGTGTCGCCCATTGTATTGATGACGAGTCTCTCAATCATGTTTTCCAGTTCTCTGATATTCCCGGGGTATTGGTAGTCATATAGAGCTTTAATGGCTTCTTCTGAAAATATTTTTTTCATTTTGTATTTCGTATTTAGTTTTTCCAGAAACATGTTTGCCAGAGGAAGCAGGTCCTCTTTGCGTTCCCTTAGGGCCGGAATGGTGATGGGCACAACATTTAGCCGGTAAAAAAGATCTTCCCGGAATTCTCCTGATTTCACGAGCTCTTTTAAATCCTTGTTCGTTGCAGCAATGATCCTGCAATTCACTTTAAAAGATGAGGACCCGCCGATTCTTCTTACCTTTCGTTCATCGAGAACATGCAAAAGCTTTACCTGAAGGCTTACAGGCATGTCGCCAACTTCATCAAGGAAAACGGTGCCGTTGCCTGCCGTTTCGAAAAGGCCTTTTTTCCCTTCCTTGGAAGCCCCGGTAAAGGCTCCTTTCTCATATCCGAATAACTCCGATTCAAGCAGGCTTTCGGGAATAGCCCCGCAATTAATGGAGATGAAAGGCATATCTTTACAGTCGCTGATCGAATGGATCATATTGGCCATAAATCCTTTTCCGACACCGGTTTCACCCAGTAATAAGACAATGGCATCCATATTGGCAATATGATGGACCAGATCAATGATCCTCTTCATTTCCGGACTTTCAGAGGCTACCTTGCCCCGTTCCAGCCGGGTCCGTTTCATTAATTCCTGTTTCAGCCACTCATGTTCGGTTTGCAGTCTTTTAAGATCGGCTGCCAGCTTTTTCGTTTCCGTAATGTCCTTTGAAATATTGATGATTTTCTCGATCTTTTTCTTTTTATTAAAAATAGGGGTGCCTGTCACTAACACGGTTTTATTAGCAGCTGTTTTTTGTATAATGGTTACCCTTTGGTTCCGTCTGATCACTTCACAGGTGACTGACGTACTGAAAAGGCCCTGTTTCTCCAGCAAAAAGGCGCTTTTGCCAATAATCTCTGATTCCGGCACGCCAAACATCCTCTCACAAGATTTACTAATTCTTGTAAATACTCCTTTGCCATCTGTAATCGTAATGGCCCCAAAGCTTGTATCCAATATGGAATTCAGGTCTTCAAAGGCCTCTTTATACAATTCCAGCTGATTACTTTCCATTAAAACCACCTACTTATTTTTATGATGACTATTTTCATCGGTATTTGATGATTTTTTTCATCAAAAACAAAAAGAAAGACCTATAAATACAGTTAAAACCATGTAATCGTTTTGGCACGCTTCTTGCAAAATACAATTAAATAACCATTTTAAATTTTCTAAAAATTATACCATTGAAAGTTTGCTTATTCCAGGGAGTATAGTCATTTAAATAGGAAAGGGGATAAGAAGTTGGAAATTAACATCAGCAGAATGATGAATGACTTGGAAAACATCATTGGCTTCACAAGCACGCCGGGCGATGGCTGTACAAGATTTTCGTACAGTAAGGAGGACCGAAAAGCGAGAGAATACTTATTTGCCAGAATGGAAGAAATCGGGCTGGACGTAAAGCTAGATGCAATAGGCAATATCAGGGCTACATACGGAAAAGAACTAAATAAACCGTCGATTATGATCGGTTCCCATCATGATACCGTAAAGAACGGCGGTAAATTTGACGGATTAACAGGTGTTCTGGCTGCACTGGAAATTATACGAGTTTTAAAGGAAGAAGAAGTTGAATTAAGCCAGCCGATTGAATTAGTCAGCTTTGCAGAGGAGGAGGGCTCCAATTTTGGCATTACCATGCTTGGCAGCAAGGTTTGTGCAGGAAAGTATGATCTGGAAGAATTAAAGAGTATCAAGAACCCTGAGGGGATATCTGTTTACCAGAAAGCAAAGGATTTTGGGCTGGCCATTGAAAATGCTGAAAGAGATATTCTCCAAAAAGGGAAAGTCGACGCGATGATCGAGCTGCATATTGAACAGGGGCAAGTGCTTGAAAGCCAGCAAAAATCCATTGGAATCGTCCAGGCTATCGCAGGAATGAGAACCTACAAGATTACGATTGATGGAGATTCGAATCATGCAGGGACCACTCCAATGCATTTAAGGTCGGACCCGATGGCGGGGGCAGCTGAAATCATCTCCCACATTCAAAAAACAGCCAAGAAGAATGCTCTGCCTACGACAGTCGCTACAGTAGGGAAAATAGAGTGCAAGCCAAATATACCAAATGTCATTCCTCAAAAAGTTGAATTCTATGTGGATATCAGAGATGTTGAAGCCGAGGGAGTCGAAATCGTTTCCAATGCACTGGCTGAAAGAGTGAAAGAGGTGTCAAAGGAGCATTCTTTAGAGAGCAAAGTGGAGCTAGTGGGCGAATCCGATACAGTCAAGCTATCTTCGCGCATTATTGACCAGATTGAAGAAACAGCTAAAGAGCATCAATTTAATTACCTTAAATTAAACAGCGGGGCCGTGCATGATACAGCCATGCTCAGCGGGCTGACTGATATAGGAATGCTGTTCATTCCAAGCAAGGGCGGGAAAAGCCATTGTCCCGAAGAATATACAAGTGAAAAAGATATTAAGGCAGGCTGTGACTTGCTACTGAATGTTGTCCACAAGTTAGCTTGTAAAAAAACAGAAAAGCAGGGGATTTAGGGTAGCTGCTTTTCTATCTTTTTAGCATTTTTTAATTTACTTACTATTTGTAATATTTAGTTATATAGAAAATGATTAAAAGGAGAGACAGAGTATGACAGAAAAGCTTTTTGAAAGATTACAGGAAATTTATCCGGAGATGGTGAGCTTTAGAAGGGATCTTCATATGTATCCTGAGCTTTCCCATCATGAAGTAAACACACCTGAAAAAGTGGCCAATTTCCTTGAGGAGCTGGGGTTAGAGGTAAGAAGAAAAGTTGGCGGCCGGGGGGTAACGGGAATGCTGAAGGGTGGCAAGCCTGGAAAAACCGTTGCTTTGCGTGCCGATTTTGATGCCCTGCCTATTCAGGAGGAAAATGAAGCAGAGTATAAATCACGTATTCCAGGGGTTATGCATGCTTGCGGACATGATATCCATACCGCCGCTCTCCTTGGAGTAGCGAAAACATTATCCGAGGTCAGAGATGAAATAGAAGGAAATGTCCTTTTTATTCACCAATTTGCCGAAGAAGTAATCCCGGGAGGGGCAAAGTCCATGATTGAGGATGGATGTCTTGGTGGTGCAGATGTCATTTATGGCGCCCATGTCTGGTCGACGAATCCTGCGGGCACAGTCGGTGTTCGGGAAGGCGATGCCATGGCAGCAGGCGATACATTTGAGATTAATATTTTTGGAAAAGGCGGACATGCGGCCACGCCTCATTTGACAGTAGACCCGATTGCGGCGGGGAGCCAGCTGATTTCGAATCTGCAGCAGGTGGTGGCAAGAAAAGTGGATCCTGTCAAAACAGCGGTTGTGTCTGTAGCCGCTTTTAATAGCGGTACAGGATTTAACGTAATCCCTGACAAGGCCAGAATCACTGGAACGGTCCGCACCTTTGATGAAGATGTCCGCAGCATGATAGAAAATCTGATCGGGGAAATTGCCCACTCTACCTGTAAAGCGGTTGGGGCAACTGCGAAATATGAATATGTCAGAGGCTATCCCGCGGTGAAAAATCATCCGGGAGAAACGAAGCGAATTGAAAAGCTGGCCATAGAACTTTTCGGTGAAGAAAATGTCATTCAAATGCCGGCCCAAATGGGGATGGAGGATTTTGCTTATTATCTTCAAAAGGTTCCGGGCACGTTTTTCTTTGTAGGGGGAAATTCGGAAAAAATAGAAGTGTTTCCGCATCATCACCCTCGTTTTGATGTGGATGAACGTTCCATGCTTGATATCGGCAAGGTATTTATTTCAGCTGTTTTTGATTATCTCTCTGGTGAAACGGCTGGAGAAAAAAAGGATGCTGAAGTTCAATCTAATTAAAACAAAAGGAGGTTATACGTATGGATGAGGTTTTAAGGTTTGCCAATAGTGCACCGGTATGGATTTTCGCCAGCATTGTTGTGGCCATTGTCATCTTTCAAGCGGTTGTTTTTATCAGAATCGCTACCCAAACGGCACCGAATATCGGAATGACGAAGGATGAAACCAAGAGAGCTTTGAGAACAGGATTCATCAGCAGTTTAGGGCCCTCATTCGGCATTGCGATCGTTATTATTTCTCTTATTGCCGTTCTCGGAGGTCCATTTACCTTGATGAGGATCGGAATCATCGGCTCTGCCGCAACCGAATTGACTGCAGCAGGGATCGGCGCCAATGCCTACGGGGTTGACTTAAATTCTCCTGATTTTGGCTTAAAGGCATTTACGACGGTCGTCTGGACCATGTGTCTTGGCGGGACAGGCTGGCTGATTTTCACTGCTCTGGCTACAAAGTCGCTTGGGAAAGTGGAAAAGAAAATCGTCAGGAAAAATGCGAGAATGATGACGATTGTTTCGACAGCCGCGATGCTGGGTGCGTTCGCTTACCTTGCCAGCCAGCAAATGGTGAAGGGATATAGCGAATCCGTTGCCGCTGTTGCTGCGGGAATATCGATGATGGTTATCCTATCATTCGCTAAAAAACGGGAAATCCGGTGGCTTCAGGAATGGGCACTTGGAATCTCGCTCGTGATTGCTCTGACCGTTAGCTATTTGACAACACTCATATAAGAAGGGGGATGTATCATGACTGTACCGACTAAAGCTGGAGTGACGGAAGTAAATATCGAGGTGAAACAATCAGCTACGGGCATGCAGGGATTCCATAGCAAAGCCGATTTTTGGGGGCAATCAACCCTATGGATGCTGATCGTTATGTCATTTGTGCCGCCCATCTATTTTTCATTTATATTAGGCTATCATCCAGGCTGGGGAGCCATTATTGGCGGACTCATCGGGTATGCGGCTTTTATCGGGATCATGTGGTTCCTTGAGCCAATTACCTATTACCCGGTCCTGGGGAAGTCCGGAACCTATATCGCGTTTCTTACCGGGAACATCGCCAATATGTGCCTTCCATGTTCCGCAGCAGCCCAGGAGTCAATCGGAGCTGAGCCAGGTACGAAAAAAGCAGAGATTGCAGGTACGCTTGGAATCGCGGTAGCCTCTTTAACAAACATCGTCATTATCATCGCTGTAGTCCTTGGCGGTTCGTATATCCTTACCATCATTCCGCAATCCGTTCAAAATGCGCTTCAATTCATTCTTCCTGCCATCTATGGAGGCGTTCTGGGTCAGTTTGCCCTAAAAAAGCCCTTGTATGGTTTAGTTGCCTTTGTGATTGGTATGGCTGTATTGTTCGCGCCTATTTTTAGCTTAATAAAGATTGTATTGTGTGTAGCGATTACCATTGCCGTTGTTCTTTTTATTGAAAAATCGAAAGGCAGTGTATCTGAATAAAAGAGCTACTGGAAAAATACTCGCAAACTACATTCCCCTTCAGCTTAGAGAAAAATTGGAGGGGGGATTTTTTTGAGAAAAAAATATGTTGGGGAGCTGTTGTTAAATGGAAAAAGACATTTGTTTTTCTTCTGCCCGAAATCTTGCCAGGGCTATTAAAGGACGAAAGTTATCCGTTCGTGAGGTGATGGAAGCGCACCTGACTCAAATCAAACGAGTCAATCAGAAGGTTAATGCGATTGTTTCCCTTAATGAGGAGCTTGCATTAAAGGAAGCTGTAAAAGCGGATGAGATGCTAGAAGCAGGTAAGCAGGCCGGACCTTTTTTCGGGCTTCCAATTGCCATAAAAGATACTCATCATGCTGTTGGTTTTCCAGCAACAAGCGGATCACTGGCGCTTCGCGACCATTATCCGAGTGAGGATGACCTGATCGTAGAAAGGCTCCGTGAGGCTGGAGCGATTGTCATTGGAAAAACAAACGTTCCGGAGTTTGCCGCAGGGGCCCATACCTTTAATGAGGTTTTTGGCGCTACCCGAAACCCGTACGATCTAAGCAAAACGGCGGGCGGAAGCAGCGGGGGAGCGGCTGCAGCCGTGACATGCGGAATGATCCCTTTTGCAGATGGAAGTGATATGGGCGGGTCTTTGCGTTATCCAGCCTGCTTTAATAACGTGGTTGGGCTGAGAACGTCTCCCGGCCGCATCCCGCTTCCGAAAGCCGCCCTCTATTCTCCTCTTGGGGTTCAGGGACCAATTGCACGGAGTGTGGATGATGCCTTTTTCATGATGTCCGTGATTTCCGGCCCTGACAATCGGTCACCGCTTTCGATTGAGGAGCCGGGTCAAAAGTTTCTTGAGCCAGTTCAGCCCGATATAAAGGGGCTCCGGATCGCATATTCCGCTGACTTTGGAGGCATCCTTCCGGTTGAGCCGGAGGTAAGAAGCAACCTTGTGGAACAGGTGAAAGTTTTTGAGGAGCTTGGATGCCACATTGAAGAAGCGTGCCCGGATTTACATGAAGCGGAGGAAGTGTTCCAGGTGCTCCGTGCATGGGAGTTCGAACTCTCCTATTCCGAAATCTTTAATCGATTCCGTGAGTTAATAAAGCCGAGTGTCATCTGGAATATCGAAAAGGGCAGAAACCTGAGCGGTCCGGATATCGGCCGTGCTGAAAGGCTCCGCACGCTTCTTTATAATCGCATGCGTTCGTTCTTTACCCAATATGATGCACTCATTCTCCCGGTTACCCAGGTTACGGCCTTTGATGTAAACCTTGAATATCCAACACAAATTAACGGGGTGAAAATGGAGAATTACATTGATTGGATGCGTTCCTGTTACTATATTTCTGCTGCAGGAAACCCATCCCTCTCGATTCCAAGCGGCTTTACTTCAGGCGGAACCCCGCTTGGCCTCCAAATCGTTGGCCCGCACAGAGCCGACTTCGAAGTCCTAAAAATCGGACGCGCCTTCGAACAAGCAACAGGATATGGGAAAATCCGTCCCGAAATCGCATTGGGGGAGAAAATAAATTAAGGTACCAGGTACCACCCGAATTTTCTTGTTTCACAATGATGTTTCACATCTTGTAGATGTTCCAATAGGTGATTTAGCTTCAGGGCTATCGGCTTCATGCGGATGGCTCTTTTTTTAGGAATGACTGAAAATCCTGTAGAATAAAATCTTTTCCTGGGAAATAGGAGAAGACTCTGTCGAATATACCCTCCAGCAGCAAAACCTTTAGCTTCGGCCTCAAGGCTTCTAAAAACTCCTCCTAAATAACTGTTATTCTTAGATTCTTTGATACTTATTACTTATTTTTCCTTTTTGTAAAGGTTGTACGTTAAAAAAAGTAGAACAACCATAATTGTATCCAATATTCAATTTATTATAAAAAGTCAGATTAACAGGAGGGGAATGAAAAAAAGATCATTGCTTGCAGGGAGGGGCTGTATGGGTTGACTAACTAAAAATGCAGATATTTGGGAGTGTTTGTAGACTGCAATTACATCCTGGCTTCCGAAATCTCAGTCAGGGTTAAAGGTTGTCCAGAAAAATAGTGGCGGGCCTACGGAGTAAAGTTATCTGTAAGCGGCTTCGATAGCTTATTACTAATAAAGGCTTTATTGATAAAATCGAAGTTTTTGAATCGTATATTCACCGTGCGAATGCTGAAAAATTGATGGGACGCGAAGTGACCGATATATTGGAAAACTGACCGATAAAATCGAAATCTGACCGATATATTGAAAAAGTGACCGAAAAAATTAAAATCTGACCGATAAACCTGAGATTGTGACCGATATATTCAAACTAATCAAAAGGAAACACCTGTTTAAGCTGGAAATTCCTATGGAATAGAGAATTTTATCCTGAATTGAATAAGAGCAGGATAGCTTTTTAAAAAAATATCAATTATTTACTAGAATTGCAGTAAAATACGTGGAAAAAACAAATGAAAGATCTTATTAGGAGGCCTATTCATGTTTAAAAGAAAAACAATGTTTATCTTTGTTTTATTGTTAGCCATGTTGATCCCTAGTCTTTCTCTCGCGGATAATATCACACCGCCAAAGTCGAGCAACAGCCAAATCATTCACCAAAGCTTTAGTTCAGAAACGCTGGGCCGCGACTATAATTACAACATCTATTTGCCGACTGATTATAAAACTTCCGGCGAGGAATATCCTGTTCTTTACCTTTTGCATGGTTCTGGCGGGAATGAACATAATTGGGTTGATAGCGGCAATGTAAAAGAAACTGCTGATAAGATGATCGCACAGGGGGTTATTCCTCCATCCATTATTGTTATGCCAGCCAGCAAAAGCTGGTGGGTTAATGGTTATAATGAAGCAGCCGAAACAGCATTCATGAATGACTTGATCCCTCATATTGATGAAACCTGGAGAACGATTGAGGAAAAAGAAGGACGCTTAGTAGCAGGCTTGTCTGCTGGAGGTTATGGAACCGTTAACTTTATTTTAAAATATCCAGAAATGTTTGCTGCCGGTGCAGCTTTAAGCCCTGCTGTTTATGTCCCGCAGCCGCCGAGTCATTCTTCAGGCAGAAGGCATGCTACTTATCAAAAGGATGGCCAGTATGATCCTGAAAAGTGGACTGAATTGAACTACACTCAGTATATTGATGACTATAAGCAAAAAGGCATTAAGGTTCCTTTATACATTAACTCAGGGGATCATGATACTTTCGACATCGCCTACCATGCTGCGGTGCTTTACCAGAACCTAAGAGAACACCAGCCGGATCTGGTTGAATTCAGAGTGGTGGATGGCGACCATGAATGGAAAGTATGGAGAGAATCCTTGCCAGAAGCGATGGAGTATATGTATCAATTTGTAGAAAAGTAAGACATGGGGTGCTGACAGGGTCGGCACCTTTATTTCTGATCTCGGTCCAATCATTTACAATTGACACTCTCCTCTATTTCTGAAATAATGGTAAACAATTAAATACTGGTACCTTTAATTCAGTCCCGTGAGGCTGACAAGGACAGCGGAATTTATGATAACCAATGGGCTAGGTGTATCCTGCCCAGGGGTTTTTCATGAGGAAAAAGGCTTCTTGTCGGAAAACGGCGAGAAGCCTTTTTCTTTTTCCATCGCCTTAACTATCGGAGGATCCTTCGGTACCAGTTTCAAAAATTGATTGGAGGAATTGGTATGAAAAAAGTAGATTTGGATTTTTCGTTAGAGGCGGTACCACAGGGGCATCGCAGCGGTTTTTGGAAAATGCTTGTGGTGATGCTTGGGCTGACCTTCTTCTCAGCAAGCATGTGGTCAGGCGGAACGCTTGGAACAGGGTTAACTTTCATGCAATTTATCGGAATCGTATTAGCAGGCAACTTAATCCTGGGTACTTATACAGGAGCACTTGCTTATATTGCTGCAAAGACAGGTTTATCCACGCACTTGCTTACCCGCTATGCTTTTGGAGAAAAAGGATCTTACCTTTCATCCTTCTTGCTGGCTGCTACACAGGTTGGCTGGTTTGGAGTAGGGGTAGCGATGTTTGCTCTTCCGGTTCAAAAAGTAACAGGGCTTGATGCGAATATGCTGATTTTAGTCGCAGGACTGTTAATGACAGCAACAGCCTTCTTCGGAATGAAGGCACTGGCAATCCTAAGCTTTATCGCAGTACCGTTAATCACGATCCTGGGAAGCTTCTCAGTCTTTAAAGCAACAGAAACAGCAGGCGGGTTGGAAGGATTAATGCAATATCAGCCAGCTGAAGCGATTGGGCTGGCAGCAGCTTTAACGATCTGTGTCGGTTCCTTTATCAGTGCCGGAACACTGACTCCGGACTTCGCGCGCTTTGCAAACACGAAACGCTCAGCAGTGGTTTCAACGGTCATTGCCTTCTTTATCGGAAACTCCGTGATGTTCATCTTCGGAGCAATCGGGGCGATTGCAACAGGCCAGTCTGATATTTCAGAGGTTATGTTCATCCAAAAGTTGATCCTTCCAGCAATTCTGGTTCTTGGCTTAAATATCTGGACGACAAATGATAACGCACTATATGCTTCAGGACTTGGTTTTGCCAGCATTTTAAAAATCTCAAAAAGCAAGGTTGTCATCTTCAACGGAATTGTCGGTACGATCGCAGCCATGTGGCTTTATAACAACTTCGTCGGTTTCCTTACGATCTTAGGCTCCACATTGCCATCAATCGGGGCAATCATTTTAGCCGATTATTTCATCGTCAATCGCGGAGAATATAAGAAGTTTGCAGATATGAAGTTTAAAGCTGTCAATTGGGTAGCCATCCTTGCATGGATCGCGGGCGTAGCCATCGCGAATTTAGTCCCAGGGATTCCGCCGGTTAACGCGCTATTAGGATCAGCAATTACATTTGTAGTGGTTTCAAAAGTGGTTGCTCAATTACAAGCTAAAAGTACAGTCAGAGAAGGTGAGTTAAGAAGTGATTATTAAAAATGCAAAGCTTAGAGGAAAAAAAGGCTTATGGAATATAGCGATACAAGATGGGAAAATAAATGACATTTCACAAGGTGAAGTGGAGGAGGCGGGACAGGAGATCCTTGATGCAGAAGGATCACTTGTCTCTGCCCCTTTTATCGAGCCTCATATTCATCTGGATACAACCCTCACAGCTGGGGAGCCAGAGTGGAATCAGAGCGGAACTTTATTCGAAGGCATCCAAAGATGGGCACAAAGAAAAGAAACCCTGACGCATGAAGATGTGAAAGCAAGAGCGAAAACAGCCTTGAAATGGCAAATTGCACAGGGAATTCAGCATGTCCGCACACATGTGGATGTAACAGATCCGAGTTTAACGGCATTAAAAGCCCTTTTGGAAGTAAAAGAAGAGATGTCTTCCTATGTAGACTTGCAGCTTGTGGCGTTTCCGCAGGAGGGAATCAATTCCTACCCAAGCGGAGCTGAGCTGCTTGAGGAAGCATTGAAAATGGGTGCTGATGTTGTAGGTGGCATCCCGCACTTTGAATTCACAAGAGAGTACGGCGTTTCCTCGATGAAAACAGCCTTTGACCTTGCTGAAAAATATGACCGCCTTGTCGACATCCATTGTGATGAAATTGATGATGAACAATCGCGGTTTGTAGAGGTAGTGGCAGCGGAAGCCTATGAGCGCGGTTTAGGCAACCGGGTAACCGCCAGCCATACAACGGCAATGGGCTCTTATAATGATGCCTACACATATAAGCTATTCAGACTGTTAAAGCTATCAAACATTAACTTTGTCGCAAATCCGCTTGTGAACATCCACCTGCAGGGCCGGTTTGATACGTATCCGAAACGAAGAGGAATTACCAGGGTGAAAGAGTTGCTTGAAGCAGGCTTAAACGTAAGCTTTGGCCATGATGACATCTTTGACCCGTGGTATCCGCTTGGAACAGGCAACATGCTCCAGGTCTTGCATATGGGCATCCACGTCACACAGCTCATGGGATACGAACAAATCGTAAACTCATTTGACTTGATTACTAACAACAGTGCCAAGACTTTGAATATCGAAGAAAATTACGGAATTGAAGTAGGAAAAACAGCCAACTTAATCGTACTGGATGCTGAAAACGAATATGAAGCGATTCGGAAGCAGGCGGCTGTCCGTTATTCTATTCGGAATGGCAAGGTGATTGCGGAAACGAAGCCACGGGAGACAACCGTTAGATTTGGTGAGCTTGATGAGAAGGTTGATTTTAGGAAATAGGGAATTCCTTATGATAAGTGAATGCAGAAGACTACTCGGTTAGCTGAGCTAGTCTTTTTTTTTAGAAAAAGTGTTCAATCAAACGTTTGATCAAGTAAAATATGCTGCTTTGTTTAGTTATTGGTTGGGAGTACCAATTGTGAACGATGCAAATAGAATAACGGAACTGCAAGAGGTCTGAACCATTGCAGCGGCCAAGGGTAATTGAATTTTTAGTAATTTACCCCCCCAAAAAAATAGCCCTATTCCTTTATCGGAATAGGGCTATTCTTACATATTTATAGGTTTTCCGGTATTGGACTTATTTTGCCATTTGGAAATAACCACAACTGCTAAAACCATGATCAAGATCGCCACAGCAAGCGATAGGGTATTGGCAACTAAACCAGCTACAATATAAGCAGCAAGTGCTGCAGAACCATTTAGAATCGCATATGGAAGCTGTGTTTTTACGTGATCCATGTGGTCACTTCCAGCTCCTGTAGAGGATAAGATCGTTGTATCCGAAATTGGTGAGCAATGGTCTCCGAATAGTCCTCCAGATAAAACTGCCCCGATACAGACATAAATGGACGCATCCAGATGAAATGCCATTGGGATTGCCAGAGGCATCATGATCGCGAACGTGCCCCATGAGCTTCCGGTTGCAAAGGACATACAGGCACCGGCAAGGAATAAGATGGCAGGGACGATGAATGCAGGGATATTTCCATCCATGATTTCTACGATATAATTGGCGGTTCCCAAATTCTTCATGACTGTGCCAAGAGACCAGGCCAACACTAGTGTAGCAGCGACGTACATCATTTTTTGCATTCCAGATACATATATATCAAAAGCCTCTCCAAACTTTTTAACCTTGTAATATACCATCATTAAAATTAGTAGAATGCCAGCAAATAAATAGGCTGTTGTAAGTGCTACGCGGAAGGCGCTGCCTTCAATCTTCTGGAATGGAAAACCTAGCGGGATCAGGATTCCGAACAGTGTCACAAGCAGAACAAGAAGAGGAAGCCAGATTAAAATGGGTTTGCTCTTTGTCTCCTTTAGCTCATTAAAATTGTCCGGCTTTCTCATTGGTTTTGAATCAGGCCAATATAATGCACCAGTTTCCTTCACACGCTTCTCAGCTTTGGCCATTGCACCAAACTCCAGTTTTGTGAATGCAACAAGCGGCACCATAAGAACGGTTAGTATTGGATAAAATTGATAAGGGATGGCCTGAATGAAAGCATCCCAATCAGATTCAGCAATGCTCAGCCCTTCAAATTCTTTTTGAATGAGCCCCATAATGTATACACCCCAGCCGATGAATGGAATGAGAACGGCAACAGGGGAAGCAGTTGAATCGATGATCCAGGCTAATTTTTCCCTGGATATCTTTGCTTTATCAAATACCTTTTCAAAAATAGGTCCAATCAAAAGCGGGGTGCCGAGATCCGAGAAAAAGATGACTATGCCCCCGAACCAGGCAGCCAATTGTGTTTTGGCTTTTGAGTTTAAATACTTAATTACTTTTTCTGCAAATGCAGCAGCTCCGCCTGATTTCTCCATTAAAGCTACAAACCCGCCGATAAACACAAGCAATACCAGCACACCGGCGTTATAGCTGTCTGTCAGCTGAACAAACAAATAATCGCCAATCATCGTCTTGGTCGCAGTAAGCGGCAATCCTTTGACCAGGATCAAAACACCTGAAAATGAACCTAAAAATAATGAAATAATAACGTTTTTGGTTACGATTGCCGCAATGATCGCTAACAATGGCGGAATCAAAGATAACCAGCCTAAGTGCTCCATGAACATGTCCTCCTGATATTTTATGGAAAAATATAAGAGTAATTATGCAACAATACTTTTATTTATGCAACATAATTTTAAAAGTTCGTTTGCTGGTTTTAAGAAAAGCTTGAAAGAAGTTAGCGACCTACTAGCGAGTTGGAGATCTAATCAAACGTTTGATTGAATTTGTACTATGGGTCTGGTGAAAAGTATAGAATAATGATTTTAATTTTTAAAAACACTAGTGATTTCCATTAGCTATTCTCTGAGGGGCAATAAATGGGTCTGAAGGCCCGATCTTCTTATGCGGTACGAAGAAGAATTCTCCCGGATGAAGGGTCAAACCGCTTAAAAGAAGCGGAGAAAATATCAGAACCACAAACTACCTCCGCCAATGGACTCCCGATGGCCAAATCTATCTGCTTGGTATAGGTACCTGGTACCATTCTTTTTTAACCATTTAATAGAAAAATAAGGGGATTATTCCCTTTTAGGGACTCGTTTCCTATGGTTTTTACGAAATTATCTAACTTTTTCGCCAGATACTATTGAAAATATTCGGATTATTAAATATGATTTAAATTATACAAAAAATGAAATTGCATTTCACAAAATGAAACCGTTAGGAGTGTCATAATGGTTCAAAGAGTTTTAGAGGTTGATAAGTTAAGGGTGGGCATTAAGGATGATGGCGAGAAAATAGCCATTGTAAACGGAATTAGTTTCCATCTTCATAAAGGGGAGACTCTCGGAATTGTAGGGGAATCGGGCTGCGGGAAAAGTATGACTTCTCTTTCCTTAATGGGCCTTTTGCCTCCTGGAGTGGAGAGGCATGACGGTAATGTTCGGCTTGGCGATCTACACTTTAAGGATTTTTCCAAAAAGGATTGGCGAAAAATCCGCGGTAAAAAAATATCGATGATTTTCCAGGAACCGATGAGTTCTTTAAACCCTGTTTATACCATTGGGGATCAGATTATGGAGATGGTTTTAAGCCATGAGAAGGTCTCCAAGAAAGCTGCCAGGGCCCGCGCATTGGAAATGCTGAAGCTAGTTGGGATTCCAAGGCCTGAACATGTCCTTGATGAATATCCCTACCAGCTTTCAGGCGGTATGCGCCAAAGGGTTATGATTGCTATCGCTCTCTCGTGCAATCCTGAAGTGCTGATTGCAGATGAGCCAACGACTGCGCTGGATGTAACGATTCAAGCACAGATTCTGGAGCTGATGAAAGATATTCAAAATCAGCTGGATATGTCGATCGTCCTGATTACGCATGATTTGGGAGTTGTGGCAGAAATGTGTGACCGCGTCATCGTGATGTACGCAGGCGAAATTGTGGAAGAATCATTAGTGGTAGAGCTGTTTGATAATCCAAAGCATCCTTATACAAAAGGGCTAATCGCTTCTTTGCCAGATGTGGATGAACAAAAGGAATATTTATCTTCCATACCAGGAGTCGTTCCGGCACCGGGCAATATGCCTGCCGGATGCCGATTTGCACCGCGTTGTACTTTAGCGCACGAACGATGTAACGAAACCCCGCCGCTTTTTGAAACAGAGTCAGGTTCACAGGTTAAATGCTGGCTTTTTGAGGAGAAAGAGTCGGAGGTGGCTGCAACATGACAGAAGAACAAAACGTTCTATTAAAAGTAGAAAACTTGAAAAAGCACTTTCCGGTTAAAGGCGGTATTTTTGGAAACAAAACGCTTCAGCATGTAAAAGCAGTTGACGGAGTTTCCTTCGAAGTTATGGAAGGTGAAACCTTCGGGATTGTTGGAGAGTCAGGATGCGGAAAGAGTACAACAGGCAGAACAATCTTACGCCTGCTTGAGCCGACTGAAGGAAATATCTATTTTCAAGGCCGAAACCTTGCCGAACTTAACAACAGTGAAATGAGATCATTGCGAAAGGATATCCAAATTGTTTTCCAGGATCCATTTGCTTCACTAAATCCGAGAATGAGGGTTCGCGATATCATTGAAGAGCCGCTTATTAATTTCGGGGTGACCGACCGTAAGGAAAGAGAAAGAAGGCTGTTGGAAGTAGCGGACCAGGTTGGATTAACACCCGCACAGCTTACACGTTTTCCACACGAGTTTTCCGGAGGGCAGCGCCAGCGTATTGGAATCGCAAGAGCCTTAATTTCTAAGCCTAAATTGATCATTGCGGATGAACCGGTATCAGCGCTGGATGTATCGATTCAGTCACAAGTTCTAAATTTAATGAGGGATTTACAAAAAGAGCTGGGACTTACATATATCTTTATTTCCCACGATTTGAGCGTTGTTAAACATTTCTGTGATCGCATTGGTGTTATGTATCTTGGCAAGATGGTCGAAATTGCAGAAAAAAATCGGTTATATGATAAGCCTATGCATCCATATGCTGAAGCTTTGCTTTCAGCTCTGCCAAGCCCTCATCCGCTTAAAAAGAAAGAGAGGATTATTTTAAAAGGGGACGTACCAAGCCCTTCTAATCCTCCAAGCGGATGTACATTTCATCCGCGATGCGCTTCTTGTATGGATATCTGTACAACGGACCAGCCAACCCTTCAGGCGGTGGAAAACCAGCATGCAGTGTCATGCCACTTATATACTGAAGCAGGGAAAAAATCTGTTGCAGCAGGAGAACTAGTATGAGTAAAACGATTGAAAAAGGTCTCCATCTCCTGGAAATTTTCACAGATGAAAAACCTTACTGGAGACTGGATGAAATCTCAAAGACCTTAGGTATTCCTAAGGCAACCGCATATCGTCTTTTAAGAACCTTTGCCGAGTTTGGGTATTTGCAGCGAGTGACCTTTCATCAGGATGGCATGGTTGTGGATGGCGAGAGGTATGGGTTAGGCATTAAGTTCTTAGAGATGGGCGAGCGCGTTGCGGGTAGGTTTGAGATTCGCAGAATTGCGCTTCCTCATATGAAGAATTTGCAGGGGATGTTTAATGAGGCAGTCCAGCTGGTCATTCGGGAACAGAATGCGGGCATTTATTTGGAGAAAATTGAAAGCACTCGCCCTGTCCGGCTTTATACAAGAGTTGGCAGGCAAGCGCCTCTATATGCCGGAGCTTGCACTCGCACACTTCTTTCCTTTTTGCCGGACGAACAAATTTCAGATGTGCTGGAAAATCCCATTATCCCATTTGCAAGCCAAACACCTAAATCAAAAGAAGAAGTTCTTAAATTGGTAAAAGAAACGAGAGAGACCGGCTATGCTTACAGTGATTCCGAACTCGAGGAAGGCACCGTCTCGATAGCTGTTCCGATTTTTGATCGGTATGGAACCGTTTCATATTCGATAAGCATTGCGGGATTTTCAACGTCATTTCCGAGAGATAAGGTCCATCATTTTTTAGGCCCTCTTTGGGAAGCGGCAGCCGGTATATCACAAGAGATTGGTTATAACCTTCCATATCCTTATGGAGGAAAAATAAAAATAAAGTAAATTACAGGGGGAAAGAGAATGAAGAAGAGATTACTATCATTTTTTGCCGTATTTATGACCTTTACACTCATTTTGTCCGCATGTTCAGGCGGAGGAGAGAAATCCAGCTCAAGCGAAAGCAAGAGCAGCGATAAAAATCCGGTTGAAGGCCGCGATAATGAGCTTGTGATTGGCGTTTCAGGGGATCCGCAAAACTGGGATCCGATTGATACATTCCTGCTGGACTGGAGTACGATCGGTACTTCTGTTTTTGAAGGACTTGTAGACCGTAACCTTGATTTGGAGATTCAGCCTGGTTTGGCTGAAAGCTGGGAATATCTTGATGATAAAACTTTGCAATTCAAGCTTCGCCAGGGGGTTACTTTCCATAACGGAGAACCATTCAATGCCGAAGCTGTTAAATTCACTTTTGACCGACTTTTGGGTGAAGAAGGACAAAAAGGACCTCAATACTCAAACTACACATCCATTGACAGTGTAGAGGTTGTTGATGAATTTACCGTTAACATGAAATTGAAATCGCAGGATCCGGTTCTTTTGACAAAGCTTGCCGGTTATGGAGCAGTCATTGTACCTCCTAAGTATATTGCTGAAAAAGGGGACGAGCATTTCAATAATAACCCTGTGGGTACTGGACCTTTCAAAATGACAGGCTATAAGCGTGACCAGGAAGTTGTATTGGAAAAGAATCCGGAATACTGGAAAGAAGGACTTCCGAAGTTAGATAAGGTTGTTTTTAAAGTTATTCCTGAAGCATCAACAAGACTTGCTGAGCTTCAAACAGGAAAAATCGATGTTATGAAACGCGTTGAGGTTGCCCAGGCAGATACAGTGAAGGAATCGGGCTTCCTTGAACTGCAGGAAGTTGGTACACCAACAGCATTCTCTTTGCGTTTTGATACGGCGAGGAAGCCGCTTGATAAGAAAGAAGTAAGACAAGCGATTAACTATGCAGTTGATAAAGAGGCAATCATTAACGAAATCCTTGGCGGCTATGGCAAGCCAATCAGCACATTTCAAAGTGAGCTTTCTTTCGGAAACAACCCTGATTTAGAACCATACCCATATGATCCTGAAAAAGCGAAGGAATTATTAAAAGAAGCAGGTGTGAGCGAAGGAACAGAGCTTGACTTATTTATTCCAGGTAACGACGGAAATTTCAAAGAGATTGCACAGATTGTTTCTTTTTATCTTGAAGAAGTTGGCTTAAAAGTAAACATCAACAGTGTTGATAACACGACTCTTATTTCTGACCTAATCCCGAACGGCAATGCCGGACATATGTATCGCCAGGGCTGGGGAGGATGGACGCTTGATTTTGATAATACAGCTTACTTAATGTATCACGAAGGCGAGCAATGGAATCCATCCTTTAAAGATGAAAAGGTAGAAGAGCTTCTTGCTGCACAACGTGCGACAGTTGATCAGAAGGAACGCGAAAAAATCTTCAAGGAGCTTACCGAAGTTCTTTATGATCTAGCTCCAGAACTGAACCTTTATTCTGCGGTTGATTTATACGCAGTGAACAAGCGTGTTCAAAACTTCCAGCCGCCTCATGAGGACCGTATGCGTTTGGAAGAGGTAACAGTTAAGTAAATGACCTTCAAAAAGAGATAGTATGGTCTTCATGCTATCTCTTTCTTTTAAGAATTTATAAGCCGGAGCGTATCTGGCTGATGCATGGCCCGCGGAATGGAAATCATCTACTTCCGGGACCAGGGTTTTTGCGTTTTTTACAAAATAAGAAAGTTTAAGATTTTGAACGTTGAAAACTGTCTAGCGCAAGCAGCCTACCCCCTCGAGGCCACAAGCTTGTTTAGTTGCGGCTCCTAGGGACTCGGGGTCATAAGCCGTTTCCTTTCAGAAGGGAAGACACCTTCTTACAGGAATCGTCTTATGCCTGAGGCCCGCAGGTTGCGGGTCATGCAGACGTTGCCACAGGACGTGGCGCCCTTAGTCTGCGTTCTTTGAACGGGCAGTCGCCTCCACATTTCGGGCAAGCCTCCCAAAAAGGCAAAGAACACCTTTCCGAGAGGCTCGTCTTGTGCTTGTCGGGGGTGGGCAAGGCGCTTGCGCTTTTCTTAGGGGGAACAAAAATGGCAGCTTATATTATTCGCAGATTGCTCCATACCATCTTAGTTGTATTTGCTATTTCTTTGATTATCTTCTTTTCCATTCGCCTGACTGGCGATCCGGTTTCAGTCATGTTTTCAGCGGGTGAGCCGACAAAAGAAGCAATTGAAGAAGTGAGGCGCAATCTCGGACTGGATAAACCAATCTATGTTCAATATGGAATTTTTCTAAAAGGTCTCGTTACGTTTGATTTGGGAGAGTCGTTTAGAAGCGGTATGCCGGTCATGGACTTGATTATGGAACGGCTTGGCGCCACATTGGCACTTGCGTTTGGCGGCATTACTGTAGCGATGCTAATCGCCTTTCCAGTTGGAATTTTATCGGCCGTTAAAAGAGGGACAGGCGTCGATTTCTTCGGACGTATTTTTTCATTAATCGGTATTTCATTCCCTAACTTTTGGCTTGGCATCATGCTGATTTTAATTTTTGCCGTTAATTTAAAATGGCTGCCTTCATCAGGCTTTGAAAGCTTCGAGCATCTTATTTTGCCATCCATTACGCTTGGCATGATTTTATCAGGTATATTGGCAAGGCTTGTTCGGTCTTCCATGCTTGAAGTGATGAACCAGCAATATGTGTCAACCGCAAAATCGAAAGGGATCAGTGACTGGGCAGTAATTATTAAGCATGCTTTCCGGAATGCTTTATTGCCCACGGTTACTTTTCTTGGCCTTCAGTTTGGATCGCTGCTTGGCGGTACCGTTATTGTGGAACAAATCTTCTCGTGGCCGGGAATTGGACGTTTAATTATAGACGCCATCAATCAGCGGGATTATCCAGTGATTCAGGGCGGCGTTATTTTCCTTGCCGTCATCATGGTCGTAGTGAACTTAATCATTGATTTAAGCTACACCCTTATTGATCCAAGAATTAAAATCGGGGGGAGCGGAAGAGCATGACAACTTTAGAACTGGAAAAAACACCGCAGCAGCAGCCAGTTACGGCCAAAAAGCCTTTTATGAAAAAGTTCTGGAACTTCATCAAAAAGAATCCAGCCGGTGTGATCGGGATCGTCCTTGTCGTTTTAAGTGTTTCAGCGGCACTATTTGCACAATGGATTGCCCCGTTTGATCCTTCCAAAGCCAATCTGACTTCACGCCTTGCGCCACCTTCCTGGGCGGATGAAACGGGAGAATCTGTTTTCTTCCTCGGGGCTGACCAGGTAGGACGGGATTTATTGAGCAGAATTATCCATGGTGCGAAAATCTCACTAATGGTAGGGTTTTTCGGCGTTATCATCTCCATGGTTATCGGAACAGTGCTTGGCCTCATTTCAGGCTACTTTGGAAAATGGCTGGATGATTTTATTATGCGTATAGCCGATATTCAATTAGCCTTTCCTTTTATGCTGTTTGCGATTGTTATTATGAGTGTACTTGGAACGGGTATTTGGAAAATCATTATTATTCTGGGTCTGACCTACTGGGTTGGATTTGCGCGTCTTATTAGAGGAGAGGTTATTTCTCTAAAAGAGCAGGAATATGTTCAGGCTGCGAAAGCAATTGGCGGCACTAATTTTACGATTATCAGAAAGCATATTTTACCAAATGTTATGTCCTCCATTCTAGTACTGGGAACGATGTATATTGCTGAATTCATTCTGTTGGAAGCGTCTCTGACCTTCCTTGGATTGGGTGTCGATCCGACGATTCCATCATGGGGAGGAATGCTCGCAGATAGCCGCAACTATGTCACTTCGGCATGGTGGACTGCCACTTTCCCTGGTGTTGCCATTATGCTGACCGTGCTAGGCTTTAACCTGCTGGGGGATTGGCTCCGTGATCGTTTTGACCCTAATATGAAATTGTAGGTGAATAAGGGTGGATAATATTCTTGCAATATGGACGAAGGAAGGCTTGCTTCGTGATAACAATGACGATGGAGTCATTGATGGAACAGCTGTATTTATAGACCTCCCGGATCATCTCGCTCCGGATGGGTTAATTGATTTCTGTGCCCGGCTGGGATATGAGACTACCTCTCTATCCCTTCGTTTTTTTGAACATAGTAACAGTGCTGTGAAAATGAGTTTTATCTATTCGGATGTGAAAACGGAGATAAGACTTGAAAATCGGGAGCTTATTGTTCGTTATAAGAGCGAAGCGGAATTATCCGATTTGCTGAAACTTTTAGCGGCAATGCATCCTGAGGAGTCCACTGGGACAAGTGACGCGATTGAACTTAAAGATGGCAAGCTGGCAGCGGGACAAGTTTTTATCAAGACGATTGAGGGCAAGGGTGAAGAGGCATATCCTGAAATTAATAGTTTGAGTGATTTGTGGAGCTTTTCTGGTATTGGTAAAAATAATGAAGCGTCCCCATCCAAACTGTTGCATCTCAATGTGAGTATTGAAGAAACGATTAAAACATCCGAGCTTTTAAAAGGATTATGTTACTTTGCTGCAAGAAGTGCGATGTATTCTACTAAAATTGTTTTTCCTGTAACAGGGGATGGTTCAAAGGCAGGAGTGCGGCTGGAAGTTAGAGAAGATTCTCGTGCCAGTTTGGAACTCACTGGATCCAATGTTCTACAGCTAAGGGGACCGAAAGAATTAGTGGCCACTGCTGCCCGCCATCTTGCAAGAGAGAAGCATTGGAGCGAGGGCGGTGCATTCGGATTCTGGGAGCAACAATACGCTTTGCAGCATAGAACAGAGGCTCCGCTTCTATTTGAAATGGAATGGGAAGATGTACCTGAAATAGAGCTAGCTCTTGGTATTTTAAAAGATTCAGAGGATCTTGCGGATGCAGATATTGAGATTTATTTATCAGAGCCGCTTGGTGTGCGGAGGAAGCTGGAAAAAGAGTGGGAGGCTGTTTTTCCAGAGGCAAGTATATTAGTGATACGTTCTGCTTTTAAACCCGGATTGCATTGGCTTATGGAAGAGGTTCTGCCCGGATTGGGGGATTCAGGTGAACCTTTTCATGGGCTGGAAATAAAAGTGCAGAAGGAAGCCGGCGAAAAAGGGCTGGAGCTTCCGATTCGCTGGATCCAGGAATTGTATCCTGCGGACCGGCTGATAGAGGAAGAATTCGGTTTGAAGGCAGAACGGGTGAATTTTCAGCTAGAGGAAAAATTGGAACATACATATGAAGTTTTCCGTGTCGATGATCAGGGTGTGAGACATTTTGTAAGTTCATTGGATGTTCCCGTTTCTGAGCTGCCATACGTGGATGGAAAGCATTATGTATATCCTGTTTCGAGTGCTGTGCGTATTAGCACGGATGGGACCGTCCGAGAACAGATTATCCAAACTGACAGGGAACGTTTTTACCGCTTTTATACAGAGGAAGTGCTGCCAAGGCTTCGCAGGGAGGTTGCCGATTATAAGGGTGGGCAAGGCCATACCCGGCCGCTGTTTGAACGGATTGAAATCGATGTGTGGATGAGCGAGGAAGAACGGAAGCTTCCGGTTGATGAAGAGCGTATATCATCGCTTGAAGCCCTACATGAGGATCTATATTTTAATACACTGGATTATTTTGCCCACATGGGTGAAGAGCTGGAAGGAAAGCCATTCAATGCACCCGGCGGCGTTCATCCTTTTATGCATGTTAGAGCAGGGGAGAAGCCTGAAGCCCGTATTCGGGTGTATAGCTGGGAAGACAAGCCGCTTGAAGATTGGGTGACAACGTCCATTCTATTTAATGAAGAGGGGGCTTTGACTGATGCTGTCATGACCAATGGCAAGGAAGAAGTTACCTTGGCAGTAGAGGCCTTTGAAAAACCAGCAGGGCATATCCATCCGGATGTACAGCGCTGGCTGTCCGAGCAGGATTCCTATCGTGTTTTATACCCGGACCATTCTTATCAGGGGCATGCAATTCCTATTATTGAATGTTTCATGGATACTGGTGAAGAGTTTTATTCTCCTTTGAAAATGTCATTGTTTAAGAAAACGATTTTCATAGAAGCGGGGCATCACTCCAATGAGGTATCGAGTACGCCTGCTGTCCTTCAGTTGTTGGAACGTGCCGATAACAAGTTTGGAAATTGGCTGAAAGATGTTAATCTCGTAATTCTGCCTTTGGCAAATCCCGATGGATATGAGCTTGTTACCAAGCTTACTGAAGAGCATCCGGAATGGAAGCATCATGCTGCCAGGTATAATGCCGTTGGGCTGGAGTACTCTTTTGTACGTTTTCAAAAAACAGTATTTGGCGAGGCGAACATTTATCCGGAAATTCTGCGCCGCTGGGCACCAGACGTAATCGTTGATGACCATGGCATCCCGGCACATGAGTGGGTGCAGCCTTTTGCAGGGTATAATAGCCCACCTCGCTTTCCGGTTTCATATTTTCTTCCAAGCGCCAAAATTTATGGGATTGGGCGATTATCAAGCGGCTCTTACCGGGAGTTGCATGTGGAAAATTTGGAGGCTGTTGTTGACCGGATTAGCCAATATATCATCGGTACCGGTATAGAGAAAGAAAATAAATACTGGCAGGAGCGGTTCCGAAAGTATGGAAACCAGTGGCTGCCAGAAGTTTTTCCAATTGAGGAAGCGCCAGGCATCCATTTTTACCGGCAGGCGGATGTCGCGCCCTCATACTCAACAATCGGCATTTCGAGATATCCTGACTGGATTGCAGCGGAAGTGATTTCGGAAGCTGCAGATGAAGTGGTATATGATGAGGTGCTCGAAAGCTGCATAGAAGCACATATTGTTTTTGATTTAGCCATTTTGGAGGTGCTTCAAAATGCAGGCATAGAAGTAAAACGAAATGGGCTATCGTATGAAAGGATACGGCCTATTAATCTTTCATGAAAGAGGTTTTAATAATGAAAACTCTATTGCTAACTGGTTTTGAACCATTTCTTGATTTTACGATCAACCCGACAAAGCGAATTGTGGACGAACTTAATGGACAAGAAGTCGGAGAATATAAGATTCATGGCGAAATTTTACCGGTCGATTTCAGAAAGTCGGGGAAACTGCTCTTAGAACATATTGAAAAGATCCAGCCGGATGCAGTCATTTCTTTGGGACTTGCGGGCGGTCGCTATAAAATCACGCCTGAGCGGATCGCGATTAACACGAATGATGGAGATTCTGACAACAGCGGCAATGTTCCGGTTGATGAGATGATCCAGGAAGACGGAGCTGACGGCTACATGTCCACTCTGCCTGTACGAGCCATGGTCAATCGCTTAATGGAAGCAGGCCTGCCTGCAGAAGTATCAAACACAGCAGGAACCTACCTATGTAACCATGTCATGTACCAGGGCCTCCATTATGCAAAAACACATAATAAAAATACGCCATCAGGATTTATCCATATCCCCGCCTCCCACGAACTCGCCATCCAGCACGGCAAAATCCCAAGCTGGTCCCACGAAGACCTCAAAAAAGGGATATTGACTTGTATTGAGGTGCTGGCGGAGAAACATTAAGGTACCAGGTACCACCCGAATTTTGTCGAAAAAGCTTGCCGAATTTTATATTTGGCAGGCTTTTATTGGGTTTGTTAACGGTGTTCTGTCATGAGGCTTTCCCCTCCAAATTCCTTATATGTATTCATCTGCCTCATGAGGCACTGCTTAGGTTTTTCGTTAAGATCAAATCCAGTCCAATAAAGATTTGTGTCTATGCTTTGCCCTCCAGGTTTCCCTTTACTGCCTTCAATTTAAACTCAGACTTATAAACAATAGATCGTTCTGGTACATGATCCGCGTTTGGGTTGTTCTCAAGGACTTTTATCAGTGCTTCGTTAAAGATTATTTTACTCACGCTCTTTTCCCCCGATATCTCTTAAATGATTATAATCGGTTTTTATCTTTTAGGTACAAAAAACCCGAATGGGGGACTTTTTTGTGTCCACTATTCGGTGTAGTCAAATGGAAAAACAGGTTTCTTTTTGGTTGTTTTAAAATAGAATAAAAAGCCATTTTGTGGATTCTGTGTTTATTTGCAAAAATCAATTAACAAAATTGTGTTTATTGGGATAAGAATAAATAATTTGACAATTTAAAAACTTTTGTGTATTCTGTGTTATGTGTAATGTATACATTATACATAGGAGTGAAACTACATTGAGTAATCTAAATATGAACCCTGTAAAATCCAAGACAACAAAAGAAATTGTTTACGACGAGATTAAAAATGCCATTTTTAATGGGAGCATTAAAGGCGATGAGGTTATTACAGAGACAATCCTTGCCCAATCATTAAATACCTCTCGAACTCCTGTAAGAGAAGCAGTGGGAGATTTATTAAAAGACGGACTTTTAGTATCTGTACCTAGAAAAGGGCTGAAGGTGCGGGAAATTACCCCAAGCGAGAAAGATCAGATTATTTTTTTGCGTATTTCCATCGAAACAGAAGGGTTAAAAAGGATTATCCCTGTTATTAAGCCAAGTCATATTCAATATTTAAATGATTTAATTGAAATGCAAAAAGAAGCAATGGAAAAAAATGATCGAATTGAATTTATTGAATTGGACCAAAAGTTTCATAGAAAGATTCTTTTCTTTGCTGAGCAGCATCTATTAGGTGATATTTTGCTGAATTTATATAATTTAACAAGATTAATAGGGCATCAAGCTTTAGCAAAAAAGGGTCGTATGGAAGAGGTTATTGTGGAGCATTCGCAGATAGTCGAAGCATTACAGTTAATGGACGAGCTTCAAGCAACAAAGCTAATGGAGCAGCACTTATTGCAGACAAAAGAGTCTATAGAAATCGTCGAAGGAAATTAAAATTTTTAAAAATAGCTGAAAGCGCTATCAAAAATAGGAGGTATGAAATGAGTACTACTCTACTGCCATTAATGATTAACAATGAACAAAGGGAAATAAAGGTCAGCCATGTGTATTGCATAGGTTATGCGGGCCGAAATATCGAAAAAACAATGGAGCATATTGTTGAGCTTGAGAAAATTGGAGTTCCAAGGCCAAAAGAAATACCAACTCTCTACCCTGTTAGAAGAAACAGCCTGAACCAAACTGGTGAAATTGAAGTGCTAGGCGGACAATCAAGTGGTGAAGCTGAAATTGTCTTGGTTTTTGGAGACAAAGAAGATGAAGTCTTCATTACTGTTGGCAGTGATCATACAGATCGTTCCCTTGAAACAATCGATATTAATCAGTCAAAACAAATTTGTGATAAACCTTTGGCACAAAAGGCATGGAAACTAAAAGATGTTATTGACCATTGGGATAATCTCATTTTATCTTCACAGGTGAAGTTAGATGGTCAATGGAAGGAATACCAAAGAGCTAAAATAAATGAAATCATTCCACTAAATGATATTAAGAGTTTCTTAAACAAAAAAACTGTACCTATGAAAAATATAGTCGTATTTTCAGGAACCGTACCTCTATTAGAAGGATTTAAATATGGTTCAGTATTTAAAATGTCATTCATCGATGAAATTCAAAATGATGAGATATATGCTGAATATTCTATAACACGTTTAGATGCGGAGGAATAAAGTGTGAAAATATCAATTTACCAAATGGAAATTATTCCTGGTGATCCACAGGGAAACTTTAAAAAAGTTAGCGCGTGGGTGGAGAAGGAAGTTCAAAATTCTAAACCAGACCTGATTGTCCTTCCCGAAATGTGGACAACTTCCTATACGCTTGAAGACATTCACATTCATGCAGATGAAAATGGCAAGGAGACGATTCCATTCCTTCAAACATTGGCTAAGACATATAGGGTTAATATTATTGGGGGTTCTTTTGCCAATAAAGTTGATGGAAAGGTTTTTAACACTGCTCCTGTCATAAACCGAGAGGGTGAAGTAGTTTATCAATATGATAAAGTTCATCTGGTGCCTATGTTAAATGAGCCAAAATATTTGGCGGGTGGCCAGAAAGTACCTGAGATATTTGAACTTGATGGTGTTAAGATGGGCGTTATCATATGTTACGATTTACGTTTTTCAGAAATTATCCGTCCGCTTGCACTTGAAGGTGCGGAAGTATTGTTTATAGTGGCAGAATGGCCACTTGCCCGGCTGAACCATTGGAAGAATATCCAAATTACACGTGCCATTGAAAACCAAATGTTTGTGGTTTCCTGCAATAATGTGGGTGCTTACGATGGAGTAACATTTGGGGGCACCTCTATGGTTGTTAATCCTTGGGGAGATACCTTAATTCAGGGGTCTGAAAAAGCCGAGGAAACACTATCAATCTTAATTAATGTTGAAGAAACTTTAGAGGTTCGCAAGAAAGTACCGGTGTTTTCGAGCCGTGTACGACATTTATATAAACAAGGACTATAAGGGGGAAAAATCATGAAAAAAAGTATAATCGCAATGATCTCAACTCTAGCATTGTCTGCATTTATCACTGGATGCTCAGGTTCTAGTTCTTCCAACGGGAAAAGTGAAGATGCTCTTACATTAAAATTAGCTCATTCAGGTTCTGATACACACCAATATCAAATTGGAGCAGCTGAATTTGCAAAAGTTGTGGAAGAAAAATCGGACGGCAAAATTAAAGTGGAGATTCATGGGAATGCCACGCTAGGAAGTGAAGCGGAGGCAATTGAACAAGTTATAGATGGAACAATTGATATGTCAGTTGTCGCTGCAGACAGTTCTCTTGCAAATACAGTTCCGGAGATGAACCTGTTTGGTCTTCCCTATGTTTTTGATGGGCGTGAACATGTTTACAGTAAACTTGATGGTGAGTCAGGAAAAGAGCTCCTTGGTTTAATTGATCAGCACAATATGAAAGGTTTGGGATTCTGGGAGGTTGGCTTTAGACACTTAACAAATAACAAGATAGAAATTACAAAACCAGAAGATGTAAAGGGATTAAAAATACGTGTCCAGCCTGCGCCTGTTTGGGAAACACATATGAAAGCATTAGGAGCGAACCCTACTCCGGTAGCATTTAATGAACTATATTCAGCATTGGATCAAGGGGTGGTAGATGGACAAGAAAATCCATTACCTACCATTCATTCTATGAAGTTTTATGAGGTTCAAAAGCATGTTGCTCTTACTGGCCATACCTACACCCCTGCAGTTGTTATTATGAGCAACAATTCTTGGGATAAGTTAAACGAAGACCAAAAGAAGGTTATTGAAGAAGCAGTGGCAGAAACAACGGAATATCAAAGAAACTTCCTGGAAGAAAAAGAGCAAGAAATTATTGCTGAATTAAAAGAAAGCGGCGTTACAATTACTGAGCCAGATCGTGAAGCTTTTAAAGAAGCAACAAAAGACGTTAAAAAGGCTTTAGAAGATCAAGTCCCAGCCGAATTGATTTCGGAAATGGAAAGTAAATAAATCACATTGATCCCATGAAAGAGGGAGGTGAACATATGCTGCTTAAAAAGATAGATTATTATATTGTAAAGTTGCTAGAGTTTATCATAACCTTTTGCTTGTCAATTACGGTAATTCTTACTTTAGCACAGGTTTTCTATCGGTTCGTTTTAAAACATTCACTTAGCTGGTCACAAGAAGTTGTAATGATTAGCTTTGTATATAGTATTTTGTTCGGAGCAGCTCTGGCGTTTGAAAAGTCTGAACATTTGACGGTAGACGTTTGGGAAAATGCAAAGGCAAGTGTACAAAAGGCTTTTAATGTGATTGCCTATATAATTGTTCTAATTATAATAGGGGTGTTCTTCTATTACGGATTAATGCTTGTTTCTGATAACTTGAAATCAGGACAAATAGTGGGGTTCCTCCCAATTAAAAAAGGTTATGTATATATGGCATTGCCTATAAGCAGCTTGTTCATGCTATACTTCCACGTTAAGAAGGTGTTCAAATGGCCTGGCTAATAGTCCTTTTATTCGTTTTGATCCTATGTAGAGTACCAATTGCCTTTGCTTTAAGCTTTGTTTCTTTTTTGGGGATCATGCTTACGGACCCAGGACTTCTAATTAATATTCCCCGTAAAATGTTTAATGGTATTGACAGTTTTACACTAGTTGCTGTCCCTTTATTCATTCTTGCTGGCGAATTGATGACACAAGGGGGTATATCCAAGAGATTAATTAAATTCTCTCAAACCTTGGTTGGACATTTGCCAGGCGGGCTTGCATTGGTAGTCGTTCTTGCAAGTATGTTCTTTTCCGCTCTTACTGGTACGGCTATTGCAGCCGCTGCTGCAATAGGGGGAATGATGATTCCAGCGATGAACAAGGAAGGATATGATATTCGTTTCTCGACCAGTTTAGTTGCAACCTCAGCAACAATTGGCCCAATCATCCCGCCGAGTATCGTCCTAATATTATATGGAGTAATCGCAAGTGTTTCCATTGGTGATTTATTCATTGCAGGAGTCATTCCGGGTTTATTAATGGGAATAGGCTTGATGATATACAGTTACTTTGTAGGGAAAAAACACAATTACCGTTCTAGAGCAGAAAGAGCTTCCTTTAAGGAAATAATCACAGGTGCAAAAGATGCGATATTAGCACTTCTCATGCCTCTGATCATTATTGGCGGTATTACCTCAGGTGTATTTACGGCAACTGAATCCGGTGTAATTGCAGTACTTTATGCTTTTATTGTCGGTAAGTTTGTCTACAAAGAACTTGAATTCAAAGCTCTTTGGAACATTTTATTAAGTACAGCAAAAACAACAGCTACAATTGTCTTTCTCATTGGGAATGCTGCTTTATTTATTTGGTTTCTCTCATTCAACAGCATTCCAAATCAAATTATTGATATGCTTGGAGGAATCTCGGAAAGCCCGTTCCTGCTGTTGCTCATCATTAATGTGATTCTGCTGATTGCTGGAACATTTATTGATACGATAAGTGCAGTATCTATCTTTACACCTTTATTTTTACCGCTAGTCCTTGCTGCCGGTATAGACCCAATCCATTTCGGGATCATAATGGCTGTCAACCTGACTATCGGGATGGCGACACCTCCGCTTGGTGTCTGCCTGTTCGTAACCGCAGCTATTGGCAAAATAAGCGTCCCTAAAATGTTTAAGTTCCTATTTCCACAGGTTATTATTCTGATTGTTATCCTATTCATTATTACATACATCCCGGATGCGATTTTATTCCCGGTTCACTTGTTTAATGGATAGATAGAATCTATACATGCGTATAGCAAATAACAATATATCTTACCCATTCATGTTGGATAAGGTATATTGTTATATTTTTTCTAAAACCTCCAAATACCTTTTCTTACATTCTCCATTATAATAAATTCATAGAACTGTACTTCCATCCTTTAACCTTGAAAGGAGCTTAGCCCATGAACATCATGCAAGATAAAATCTCCAGACTTTTTGAAGTCAATCGGAGCCTGACTCAGTCTCTTGATTTGCAGGATATATTAAAGAAGCTGGTAGAGGCAGCATTTGATTTAATAGAGAACGCAGATACTACGATTCTATATACCTTAAATGAAGATGGATTGCTGCATTTTTCCCATGGTGTAGGGGTAGAGGCCCAGTTTATGCAACAGGTAAAATTTGAGCCGGGAGAATCTCTGACTGGCCTCGTTTTTCTTACAAAAAAGGGCGTCATTGCTTCGGGTCATGAGTTTAGGGAACATATGAGCCGCATGTCTGAAACCAATTATGTTCACTTTTTTAACGGCGTCTTCCGGCGGGAGGTTAAAAGCGGAATTGTGGTGCCATTGGTTTATAAAGAAGAATGTATTGGCGTGCTAGTGGTAGATAATTTTGATAGAGATGTCCAATTTACAGAGGAAGACTATCAAATTCTGGAGATTGTGGCGGACCAGGCAGCGATTGCCATTATGAATTCCAGGCTATACGAAGACTTAAAGCAGAGGAATGAAGAGCTAAGCCATTCTCTGGATAGTCATCGGAAATTCACGAAGATTTTGCTTGAGGGCAGAGGCGTATCCTATATTCTTGAAACGATCAGCAGTATTTTGGGAACCCGGGTGACATATGCTGAAACCTCTTTTGATGAATCCTGTTCTTTTCCGATTATCAGCTCGAACGAACTCTTTGGATATTTCCAGCTAAAAGTACCCATTGATGGCTTAACGAATATCCAGAAGGCTGCTTTAGAGCACGCAGCGACTGCGCTGTCATTGGACTTTGTAAAGCAAAATACCCTTTTTGAAAAAGAAATGCACTTAAGAGAAGAAGCATTTCACGATATTGTGAACGGAACTCGTGTGAGTGAAGGGATTATGGGAAAATTCAATTTTAACGAAAAGGTCAGAATTTCTTGTATGATGCTTGATTGCAAGTCCGGTTTTTTGTGGGATGCCGCTAGCTTCCGGCAAAAGGAAAAGCTCGTAAGGTCATTGGAACAGATATTGAAAAAATATTATGAGACCAGTATCGTTTTTACAAAATCAGATCAGATTGTTGTCCTGCTGGCTAATGTGCGGAAGCAGTGCGGTCAAAATCTTGCGGAAGAAATTTGTGCGGTCCTTGAAACCAATAAACAGATAGCAATTGGGCTGGGAAGAGAGGTTCCTTTAAAAGAAATAGCTGATTCCTACCGTGAAGCAGCCGAAGCCGTTTCGTATTATAAAAGCCTAAAAAACAAAAGCTTTGTGACCTATTCAGAGCTGGGAGTGGAAAGGCTCTGGCTTAATACAGAACGCAGCTTGCTGGATAAGTTTGTAGCAGACAAGATCGGCCTATTACTGCATATGGAGCCGGAGTATCTGTCTACGATGCAAACCTTTATCTCCCATAATAAAAGCCATAAGAAGACGGCTGCTCTAATGCATATTCATCCGAATACCTTAACGTATCGGCTTAAAAAAATCGAGAAAGAGTTAAAGGTTGATTTTAATAGAAAAGAAGACTGGATCAATATGGTGCTCGCTTTTCAAATCTTCGAATACCTGAGCTCTTAATTGGTATGCGTCACAATGAATCCTAGTAATCTTTGGTTATCACCACATATACATTAAATTTTCTAAATATTATAATTAATCTCATATTACTTATGGTAAGGAGAGATTTGATGACGACTGAAATGAATAACCAAAGCACAGCTGTTGAAAAGCAAAGGGATGGGGAAGTTAAAACCTACTACAATTATATTCATGGGGATTGGGTTCCATCTGTTACAGGGGAAACATATCCAAGCCTAAACCCTGCAAACACAGAAGAGGTATTAGGGTATTTTCAGAAGTCCAATGCTGTCGATGTACAGTTAGCCATTCAAAGCGCCCAAAAGGCTTTTCCCGCGTGGAAAGGGACATCTCCGATCAGCCGTGGTGACATCCTATTTAGACTGATCTTTCTGCTTGAACAGGAAAAAGAAGAGCTGGCAGAAATCATTACGAAGGAAGTTGGCAAAACGATTGAGGCTGCCCGCAAAGAAGTGGATGCAACGGTTCAGGCTCTTAAGCATTTTAGCGGTGAGGCCAACCGGCTTTCGGGTGAAACAGTCCCTGCCATTGACCCAAATACTTTCGCCTGTACTATTCAGGAACCGCTTGGAGTGGTTGCGGTCGTCACTCCTTTTAATTTTCCTCTGGGAATTGCGATTTATAAAATAGCCCCATCGATGCTTGCGGGAAATACCATTATTTATAAAGCAGCAAGTGATACATCTCTTGTAGCTGTAAAGGTTGCCGAACTGTTTGAAAAAGCAGGAATGCCTAAGGGCGTACTTAATATGATTACGGGACCGGGTTCAGTAGTTGGTGAAGAGCTTGGGACCAATCCAGAGATCAAAGCCGTATCCTTTACTGGCTCTTCTGATGTGGGCATTCATCTTGGGAAGCTCGTTACAGCACATGGCGGAAAAATGCAGGCTGAAATGGGCGGGAAAAATGCGACCATTATTCTGGAGGATGCCAATCTGGAGGAAGCCGTACAGAGCGTGGTCATCAGCGGTTTTTACAACAACGGGCAAAGCTGTACTGGAACGAGCCGTGTGATTGTGCCTCGCTCTATTTCCAGGAAGGTAATCGAATTATTAGTTGAAAAAGCGAAGCAAATTAAAGTCGGCAATGGAATCCGGGAAGGATACGACAATGGGGCTGTGGCAAATAAGCATCAATTAAATACTTATCTTCATTATGTGAATAGCGCCATATCAGAAGGAGCCGTTCTTGAATATGGCGGAGAGCAGCTGACTGATGGCGAAAAAGCGAATGGCTATTTTGTTGCTCCAACTGTCTTTAGCAAAGTAACGAAGGACTTTACCATTGCGAAAGAAGAAATTTTTGGACCTGTGGTTGCGGTGATGGAAGTGGATTCTTATGAAGAAGCTATAGAGCTTGCGAATGATACGGATTTTGGTTTATCATCTGCCATTTTTACCAATGACCTTCAAAAGGCCTTTGATTTCGTCCGTAAAATTGAAACAGGTGTCACTCATATCAATATCCCATCCAATCATTATGAAAACCAGCTCCCATTTGGCGGAAAAAAGACATCAAGCATCGGCCCGCGTGAACAGGGAAGCTCGGCATTGGATTTCTGGCTGGATACGAAAACGGTCTATATTAAACCATAACATCAGGTGAAGGGAGGGACGTCGTGTGAAAAATATAGGTGTGATTGGCTGCGGGGCAATGGGTAAAGGGATTGTTAAAAATTTAATCAAGAACGGTTATAAGGTTTTTGCTTATGATCCTAGTGCAGATGCATTGGCAATATGCGAGGAGCTTGGGGCGATTCCCCAGCCCTCTCCATTTGAAGCAGGGAGGCAGGCTGAACTAGTAATTTCTTCATTGCCTGGACCAGGTATTGTCAAGGATGTTATGATGGGAGAAAGCGGAGTCTTTGCTGCTTTAAAGCCTCGCAGTTTTGTCCTGGATATGAGCACCATTGATCCCGCAACAGCCCAGGATTTATACCAGGCTGCAAAGGAGAAGGGCATCCATTTTTATGACTGTCCGTTAAGCGGGGGGCCTAAGGGTGCTGATGCCGGTACGTTGACCATAATGGTTGGGGGAGACGATAGATATATAGCAGACATTCGCCCGGTCTTGGAGAGTGTAGGAAAGGATATTTTTCTGCTTGGCTCTTCAGGTTCAGGACAGGTGGCGAAGCTGTGCCATAACATGCTTGTTGCAGTGATTACTGCAGGGCTTGGGGAGGCCTTTGCAGTAGGGGAAAAAGCAGGTATCAGCCGGTCTCAGCTTGCGGAAGTCATTCAAAGCGGCTCAGCTCATAATCGAGTGCTGTCCGTGTTTGGTGAGAATATCCTTAAACATACATACGAGAATGTGCTTTTCAGCCTAGAGCATATGAACAAGGATATCCACTTATACACGGACACAGCCGAGCATTACAGTGAAGATTCTCCAATGGGACAACTGGTTTGCAGCATCTATGAGAAAGCGATGGAGCAAGGGAAAGCGAAGCTCGATTCATCGGCAATCTGCGAGGGGATCTAGTAATCTTTTATCTAGGGGGGAAATTATGAAAAACGAAAAGACAGAAATTTTGAAAGATTGGCGCTTGCATGCGATTGTACTAGTTCTTGTGGCAGCCACAGAAGCAATTGGGCAGATCAGCTTTAAGGTAGGCGCCGGTGTTATTCTCCTGCTGCCTATGCTGTATGCCTTTTTCCTGGGCCTAGGGCTTTACTTCACACCTCTTGTGAAAGAAAAACAGGCAAAAAATGCCGAGCCTCTTATCATTCTGGGCGTTACCCTGTTAATTGCTAAAATTGGTGTGACGATTGGACCGCAGATTGATGCGATTATTGCGGCTGGCCCATCCCTTTTGCTTCAGGAGCTTGGAAATTTAGGGACCATTTTATTTGCTCTTCCAATTGCCATTCTTCTTGGATTTAAAAGAGAGGCCATCGGTATGACCCACTCGGTTGGCCGGGAGCCGAATGTTGGGCTGATTATGAATAAATACGGATTCGATTCACCAGAGGGCAGAGGTGTAATGGCTATTTATATTTTTGGTACTGTGTTTGGTGCTGCCTTCCTTGGATTGATTTCCGGATTCCTGGCTACCATTACTCCCCTCCATCCTCTATCGTTTGCGATGGCATCGGGTGTGGGAAGCGGAAGTATGATGGCTGCTGCCAGCGGATCGCTTGTTGCTGCATTCCCTGAAATGGAGGCCCAGATTATCGCCTTTGCTGGTGCCAGTAACTTGCTTTCCCTTTCAACAGGTCTATATGCAAGTATTTTCATAGGGCTGCCTCTTACGGAGAAGCTATATTCCATCATGATGAGACGAAAAGAGAAAAAGGCTTCAGATGCGGATAAAGGGGGAGACATTCATGCTTAAAAACATAACAGAGTGGTTTCTCATTTTGGCGGTATTCGGTTTTTCAGCCATTGTTGGGAACTGGATCGGATATGATATCCTGCCAACAGCTGCAATTCCTGGGATGCTTGTTTTAATTGTTATAAGTGTTCTAGGCCTTATTCTTGAAAAAGTGGTGCCAGGCAACATTCCTAGCGTCGGTTATATCGGCATTATTGGAATCATTGTTTCCATTCCATGGTTTCCCGGCTCGGAATATATAGTGAAATGGACGACCCAAGTGAATATACTTGCTCTTGCAACTCCAATTCTTGCCTATGCAGGTATTTCAATCGGAAAGAACTGGGCTGACTTTTCCAAGCTGGGCTGGAGAAGCATTATTGTCGCAATCTTTGTGTTCTTCGGAACCTTCATTGGATCTGCGGTTATCGCCGAGATTATTTTACGTATGCAAGGGATTATTTAATGGTTTTGCGGCCCGGCAGGAGTTTATCTGCCGGGCTTTTCATGATTAGGCGGGGAGTAGCGCATTTTAGCTATCCATCCGTAAAATTAAAGGTAAAATCCTATTTAATCACCTGATTGATTGGTTTTTCTTGCGTGTTTTTTTAGCTGCTTCAGATATATCGGTCACTTTGTCATGTTTATCGGTCAGATTTGCTTTTTATCGGTCACTTTTTCAATATATCGGTCAGATTTCGATTTTATCGGTCAGTTTTCCGATATATCGGTCACTTTGCGTCATATCAACATTCTAACTATTGCATAGTCGTAATAGGATTTAAACCTATGAATTTATCAAATAAGAAAAGAGAGGGATCTGTAATGAAAAGAAACCTGTATGAACAACTTATAAAAGATTATAATGGTGAGCTTACTCATTCTGGTGTCAGCGGTGATAGATTGGCTTTAAGACTTGATGAGCTTTCCAAAATAGGCCTTATGGAAAGCGGCGGGGTCACACGCCCTGGCTATTCAGCAGAGGAAAAAAGAGCAAAAGAATTAGTGATCAGCTGGATGGAGAGTGCTGGTTTAAGTGTGACTACAGATGGTGCCGGCAATGTATTTGGAAGGCTGGAAGGGAAAAAAGATACTCCTGCCATTGTTTCAGGTTCGCATGTCGATAGCGTTCCAAACGGAGGGCACTTTGATGGCCCCCTCGGCGTTCTGTCTGCTTTGGAAGTAGTGGAAGCATGGAAAGAAACAGGATACATACCGGAAAAGCCTTATGAGGTTGCTATTTTTTCAGATGAAGAGGGTTCCCGATTTAAGAGCAGCTTAACAGGCAGCCGGGCTTTTATGGGCCAACTAAAGCCGGAGGAAATGGATAGCCTGCGTGATGAAAATGGGAAGTCATTCAGAGAAGTTTTAGCCGAATATGGCAGCAGTGCTGAAGAGTGCTTAAGGGCCGGAAACAACAGGCGGGAAATGGACACCTTTGTCGAAGTGCATATTGAACAGGGAAAGGTGCTGGAAAGAGAAGGCCAGCCTGTTGGAGTCGTAAGAGGCATTGCAGGCCCGGCCTCGCTGGAGGTAACTTTTACGGGGGAAGCCGGACATGCAGGAAATACGCCGATGGCTGGGCGCAAAGATCCGCTGGTGGCTGCCTCGTTATTTGTGGGAGCCATTGAGAAGTTTCCAAAACAAGTCAGCGATACAGCCGTTGCCACTGTCGGAAAGCTGAACGTACATCCAAACGGCTTTAATGTCATCGCCCAAGAAGTTAAATTGATTGTGGATATTCGGGATATCTTTGAAGAAACCCGTGACCAGCTGCTGGAGCTCATTACAGCCGTGGCCCGAAAAATAGCCGAGGAAAGAAATATTGAAGTACAAATGAACCTGAATGCAAAAATAAAGCCACTGCCGATTAAAGACACACTTCAGGCTAAAATAGCAGGATCCCTCTCCAAATTTGATATAAAACCAGTCTATATTCCGAGCGGTGCCGGACATGACACGATGATTGTAGGAACTGAAATACCAGCTGCCATGCTGTTTGTTCGAAGCAAGGATGGCATCAGCCACAATCCGCGCGAATGGACTTCCTTAAATGACTGTGTTTATGGTGTCCATGTTTTGAAGGATTTTGTTGAGGGGCTTATGGAAGATTAAATCTGAATCATACCATTCTGAAAAGAGCAGCCAAATATATCCGGCTGCTCTTTTTGTGCGTACGGCTTGGATGCAGTCTGCAGGGGGCATTTCCAGAGCCTTAAATTTAAGGTTTTTGATCAATTTAAATGTAATGGAAAATAAAAATAGCCACCTGAAAGATGGCTAAATGGGTTGAGGATCTCATGTTATTCAGGCTGGACAGCAGAGATTTTAGTAAACACCCGGTAACAAAGGAGATAATTCACATAGGCATATACACTGAATATAAAGAAAAAAGTGACCGACCATGTCAAGACAAACAAAACGCATAAGGCCAGCAGGAAAATGGATGCAATAGTAGTTGGAAAGTATCTAACTGAAAAGAATAAAGAGTTCTTTATTGCGCTCATAAAATGAACATTATAATTTGCAATGGTAGAGAAAATAAAGCTGGAAATAGACAGAAAGAGAGTTCCGAATATAGTAAGGATAGGTAAAAGAATAGATTGAAATTCACCGAGATTTTCCATTAGGAAATAGTCGATACTAAATATCCCGGCAAAGGCTAGCCAAACAAGGCCTAGCAAAAAGCTTAATTTAAAATTCTTTTTGAAGAAATGAATAAAAGGTCTAAACACGCTATAGTCTTTATGCAAAATCCATTGCCGGATGACACAGTACATGGCTACAGTTGCCGGAAAAATTGTCATCACAGGCAGACAAAACAATAGCCAAAGAATATTAAGCAGAAAAAAAGAAGTTAGAAATTCAAGTATCCTCATTATTTTTTCATTCACTTGACTCACCAAACTTATCAAAGTTTACTTGCACGTACAATTAAAATAGCATATTTTCATGTAAAAAAGAAGACTTCTTAAGAACATATGAAGGAATAGATAGATATAATAAGAGTTTTTAGTAAACACCGCCCTATCTTGTCCATACAAGTTAGGGCGGTGTGGTTTACCAAAGGTACAAAAAAGTGAAAGGAAGGATAATAAAAAACAAAGGCGGACGCATTCTTTATTCATAAGAATGCGTCCGCTAATTTGTTTAGGCCTCTTTGACCTTTAGTCGCGGAGCTGTGGAATTCCTGATAATAAGCTCAGGCTCATAAACTTTCGAATAAGAATCATTGCTCCGATTTTCAACAGCAGAAACAATCCATTTAGCGGCTTCTACTCCCATATCCATTTTTGGATGGGTTACCGATGTTAGCTTAATATCAGACGCTTCAGCTAAAAAAGAATCATCGTATCCAATGATTGACACATCTTCGGGAACACTTAACCCAAGCCGTCTTAACATATTTAGAACCTGTAAAGCCAGTTCATCATTATAACAAACGATTGCAGAAGGCTTAGATTCAGATGAGAAGTATTTTTCTAGTCGATCAATCAAAGAACCGTCTTTTTCTTCGGTAGTGTAGGTAATGACCATATCTGGGAAAAAGGGAAGCCCGTGCTCCCGGAATGCCCGAATAAATCCTTGCATACGGTTGACCCCTTGACGGTCATCTGTCTTAAAGAGTCCAATGATTTTTTCATGTCCCAGTTCTATTAAGTGTTCTGTCGCAATAAAACCTCCATGTTCATCATCCATAATAATATGAGGAGGCATTAGTTGTGAATAATACTGGTTTATCATCAAATAAGGAACGTTGTTTTGTTCCAGCTGTAAATAGTAGTGAAGATTAGGATTGAAATTGCTGCTCTTTGTAGGTTCGACAATAAGGCCATCAATATTCCTATCCAGCATTGTCTGTAAACATTGTTTTTCTTTTTCAATATTATTGTCCGTACAAGCAAAAGTAAGAGAATATCCTTGATCTGTTAAATATGATTCAATGCCTTTAATAATTGACGGGAAAATATAATCGGAGATATAGGTTGTAATAACGCCAATATTTTTCCCATTTGAAGCAGGGGGCTGGACGGGCTGTTCGTTTTGCCCGGCAGTTTGTTTGTGTATTGCTGTTGCTGTTGAAGAACAGAACGTTCCTGCTCCTTGTTCACGGTATAATAGGCCATCGTGGACGAGTTCGCCAACAGCTTGCCGAACGGTATGTCTGCTTACGCCAAACATTTTAACAAGTTCATTTTCAGAATAAATTTTCTCGCCGGGTTTTACCTTCCCGCTCATGATCCATTCTGTTATTTGATCCTTTACCATATTATATTTAGTTTGTTGTGTCACCGGTCTCACCACTTTCAACTTGTATGCTTAATGAAACTTATACGTACAATAGCTTAGTATGATATTATCATATCAGAAAAGTATTAAAGCTACTATAAAAATGAACAAAAAAAGAACACGTACGTATAAGATGTGAATATTCAAAAAAAAAGATTGACGTGTACGCACAGGTATATTAGTATTTGAAATATAAAGAATACGCTTTCAAAGCCTTTAAATGACCAAAAAAATGATCTATTTTTCTCTTTCCGAAAAATCGAAGGAGAAGGATATTTAGGAGGGCTCTTATGTAATAGCTTAACATGTACGTATATCTTTGTAATGTTCAAGTGTATTGAGAAATGGGTATTTTTTCTTTCTATCTTAATTGAAAATGTTTACGCTTACAATATTTGTTTGTTCACTTAATATAATTTTTGGGGGGATCAGCTTGTTTAAAGTGTCTAAAAAAATAGGTGCCGGAATGTTACTAGCTACTATGCTCGTTAGTACTGCTCTGACTGGATGTTCAGGTTCAAGTGAAAGTTCTTCTGGAAAATCTGATGGGAAAATCGAGTTATCCTTTATGTTCAGAGGCCAGCCTCAAGAACAGGAAGCATTTAAAGAAGTTATTAAGAAGTATGAAGAGGCAAATCCCGATGTGGATGTAACAATGGTCATTACGGCTCCTGACCAGTATGATACTAAATTAAAAGCTGCTATTGCCGGCAGAAAGATTCCTGACGTTTTCTTCTATAATCCTGCTCAAGTGAAAGCTTATGTAAACTCTGGTGTATTGCTTGACATTACAGAACAGGTTGAAGGCTCTGAAGATATTAAGCTGGAAGATATTTGGGAAACTGGAGTAGACAAGTACCGATATGATGGGAAAACATTAGGTGAAGGTGCTATTTACGGATTGCCAAAAGATTTGGGTCCTTTTGCTTTAGGATACAACAAGACGATGTTTGAAGAAGCAGGAATTCCTCTTCCTGATAAAGATAAGCCTTATACATGGGATGAATTTATCTCAGTATCGCAAGAGTTGACAAAGGATACGAATGGCGACGGCAAAATGGATCAATATGGTACAGGCTTTAACGTAAACTGGGCACTGCAGCCATTTGTTTGGAGCAATGGGGCTGACTGGCTTGATGAAACAAAGACGAAAGTAACAATTGATGACCCAAAATTTACTGAAGCGCTTCAGTGGTTTGCTGACCACCAAAACAAATATAAAATTACTCCATCTATCGGTGAAGCACAAACACTTGATACATACCAGAGATGGTTGAAAGGTCAATTAGCGTTCTTCCCTGTTGGTCCATGGGATATGGGTGCATTCAAAGAGCAGTTGAAGTTTGAATATGATTTAATTCCTTGGCCGGCTGGCTCTACCGGTAAATCTGCAGCTTGGATCGGATCTCTTGGAATCGGTGTGGGATCTACAACGAAACATCCAGAAGAAGCAGCTGAGCTGGCAATGTACCTCTCCGCTGATCAAGAGGGACAGCAAGCGTTAGTTGATGCACAAGTACAGCTGCCTAATAGTATGGAAGTAGCAAAATCCTGGTCTGAAGATACAAGCATTAAGCCGGAAAATAAACAAGAATTCTTAGACATTATCAATGATTATGGACGCGGTTTCCCAGCTGAACACACTTATACCGGGGAATGGTATGAAGAATTTTTCAAGAATATTCAGCCAGTTTTAGATGGGAAGCAAACAGCAGAAGAATACGTGAAAGAAGCACAGCCTAAAATGCAAAAGCTGCTGGATGCTGCCATTGAACAAGAAAAGCAGGCTGCAAAGTAATCAGATTGAACATGGGATAAGGAAAACTATAAATGGTGCTGGTGTGAGTAAGGTGTTACTGGCACCATTTATTCCTTTTTTCTGAAAGGGTGGGGAAAATGATAGCGAAATCCAAACTGCATCGCACTGAACAAAGATATGCTTACTTTTTTATTGCTGCCCCTATTATAGGATTCCTCCTTTTTGCCATGACCCCCTTAGCGTACTCCATTTATGGTGCTTTTACCGACTGGAACGGTCTCGGTCGAATGGAATTTGTAGGGCTGGAAAACTTCAAAAATGTATTTCAGGATGAATATTTCTATAAATCGATGTATAACACAATTTTTATGATGCTTGGCATACCAATAGGGATTGTGATTGCCTTGCTTTTGGCCCTGGCATTAAATAGAGGGATTCCTGGAACCAATACTTTTAGAGTGCTGTACTATATCCCGGTTGTTTCTTCTATTGCTGCAGTATCGATTTTATGGCAATGGGCTTACAACGGTGATTATGGATTAGTCAATCAGTTTTTGGCTATTTTCGGAATAGAAGGGCCTAACTGGCTGCAGAACACATCTACCGTCAAGCCTGCGCTGATCATCATGGCGGTGTGGAAAGGTTTGGGGTTTACGATGCTGCTTTATTTGGCTGCTCTTCAAAGTGTTCCGGCTACTTATTATGAAGCGGCCAAACTAGATGGTGCTAACGCATTTCAGGCTTTTTGGCATATTACTCTCCCGATGGTAAAACCAGTTACTTTCTTCATAGTTGTAACCAATATTATTGGCGGCGCCCAAATATTTACTGAAATTAATGTTATGACACCAACCGGTGGTCCTGAATATAGTTCTGCCTCTGTTGTATTTTATATCTGGCAAAAAGCATTTGGAAGCTTCCAACTAGGTTATGCATCGGCTATGGCCTTGGTACTTGGGCTTTTCATCTTTATCATTACGCTAATCCAGTTTAGGATAAACGAAAAAAATTCCTTTGACATGGATTAAATAAAGGTGAGTAACTAGCAGAAAGGGGCTTAATAGGATGGAAACTGTACTTGCAGAGAAAAAGGAAATAGTGGCTGCGCTCAGGTCAGAAAAAAAAATAAATAGAACGACAAATATTTTTGTTTTTATCTTTTTAAGTATTGGCGCCGTATTTATGGTAGCGCCATTGCTATGGATGTTCTCGACTTCTATTAAAACAAAAGAAGATGTATTTGCTTTACCGCCGGTTTGGATTCCGGAAACCATTTCGTTCAGTAAATATACAGAGATTTGGGAAATGGGGCCCCTCCTTTCGGGTATTTCAAATAGTTTGATAGTAGCCGTTACAGTAACGGTGATAGGAACCTTCACTTCTAGCCTGGCCGCATTTGCCTTTGCGAAACTTAAGTTTCCAGGAAGAAACAATATCTTCATTATGCTTTTTGCATCCGTGATGATTCCATACCCGGTGGTTATGATTCCCCAATTTATTATGTTTTCAAGTATAGGTTGGGTTGATACATTATTGCCCTTAATTGTACCTGGCCTATTTGGGAATATATTTATGATATTCTTCCTGCGCCAATATTTAACAAGCGTTCCAAATTCAATTATCGAAGCGGCGAAGATTGATGGATGTTCATATTTCCAAATTTTTTACAAGATTATTTTTCCATTAATAAAGCCGGCAGTAGCAGCACAGTTGATTTTATGGTTTATGGGCATTTGGAATGATTATTTGGGTCCGATCCTTTACCTGAACTCACCTGAAAAACAAACACTGCAGCTGGTAATCGCAAACTTTAACGCGTCATATGCGATTCAAAGTGATTATCCATTAATTATGGCGGCTTCAGTGGTTGCTTTGCTTCCAATGCTTATTGTATTTATCATCTTCCAAAAGCAAATAATTGAATCTATTGCCATTTCCGGAGTAAAAGGATAAGCAAATTTAGAAATAATCTTTTTGATGCCATTTGAAAATAAAACAAGGGAAGGCACTTATCATTTTAGCGATAAGTGCCTTTGTTTTAGCAGTTCTCTTAAACAGAACAAAATATATATAAGTGCGGGGATTATTATGAACAAAGCGGGAAAAGCAGCTATCTTTGCAGCGGTCACAGCATTGTTGTTATTTTTAGGCTTTTATCTAATTGATATAAACAATCAACCAGAAGGCAAAGACCTTTCGAATTTGAACCTGCCTTCTCCTCCTGCTGTGAATCCTTTAAACAAGGTAAACACCGATATCCTTTATAAGGAAGAGGCGTGGACGACTAATTTCACTCATGATGGAGCCATTATCAAAACAGGAGATTGGTTCTATGTGTTTTCAACGGATTATATGGTTGGAGCTCCGCCAACACCTGGAATTCAGGTGAGAAAGTCCAAGGACTTAATTCATTGGGAGTTCGTTGGCCGTGTGTTTGATCAGGTCTCTGAAGAGGCATGGAAATGGACAAAAGGAACGACTTTTTGGGCACCAAACATTATCGAGATGAATCATAAATTTTATTTATACTATTCCGTTTCCGAAGTTGGGAAAAGAAACTCGTACATAGGTCTGGCTACCAGCAGCTCCATAGAGGGTCCCTGGAAGGATGAGGGGGTTGTATTTAAGACAAGGGAAGGCGATAAATACACGGTCAATGCGATTGATCCCGATATAGTCATGGGTAAAGGTGAGAAGGCCTGGATGGTGTATGGCTCTTATTTTGGAGGCATTTTTATCACGGAGATTGACCAGGTGACCGGGAAATTGGTAAATCCCAATGAGGAAGGGACGCTTATTGCCCAAAGGAAAAATATGAATTTTGGAATTGAAGCTCCCGAAATTATTTATAACCAGGATACGGATTATTATTATTTAACCGTTTCCTATGAGTGGCTTGAAGATACCTATAATGTAAGGGTAGGCAGGTCAAAAAACGTTACGGGACCGTATACCGATTTCAACAATAAAGATATGACTGATCTCAGTGATGATTCTTTTGATACAGGCATCAAATTGGTTGGAGCTTATTCATTTGAAAACGACACAGGCTGGCTCGGTACGGGCCATAGTGCTTTTTTAGAAGATGACGAAGATTTTTATTTAATTCATAACGCTAGAGCAGGTGAGGATAAATATTGGTCGCATTTGCATGTAAGAAAAATAGTCTGGACTGAAGATGGCTGGCCAGTTGTCTCCCCTGAACGCTATGCAGGTGAAACAGAACAAAAAGTAAAAGAGTCCCAACTTATTGGGAAATGGGAACAGATTATCCTGCCGAGATATGATGATAGGATGCAAGGTTCAGAGAAATTAATCTTAAAGAAAAAAGGAGAAATAGAAGATGAAAGCGGCAGAAGCAAATGGGAGTTAAAAGAGGACAACACACTGATCCTTTCTGTTTATGAGCCAGGTGCAGTTCCAGGCGATTTTTGGACATATAAAGTAAAATTGCTGCCGGCATGGGATTGGGAGAATTGGAATCCGACTTTGATATTCACGGGCATGGATCAAGAAGGAACTGTTATTTGGGGAAAGAAACGATTGGACTAATATATAGCAAAGAGGAGCGATAAATATGAAGGTGAAAGGATTTGACCTTAATAGAGTCCGTATAACAGGTGGGCCGTTCAAGAAGGCAATGGAGTTAAATAAGGAATATTTGCTGCAGCTTGAACCTGATCGATTGCTTTCCCGATACCGTGAATATGCAGGTTTGCAGCCAAAGGCCGAGAACTATCCCGGATGGGAAGCACAAGGCATTTCGGGACATACCCTTGGACATTACTTGTCTGCCTGTTCGATAATGGGCGCTGCCACTGGAGATGAGCGTTTTTTTAAACAAGTACATTATATAGTGGATGAATTGGAAGATTGCCAGATTGCGAATGGCAATGGCTATATTGGCGGTGTTCCGCGCGGGAAAGAGATATTTGAAGAAGTGAAGGCAGGAGACATTCGCTCTCAGGGTTTTGATTTAAATGGGGGCTGGGTTCCGCTATATTCCATCCATAAAATATTTGCAGGCCTGCGTGATGCTTATAAATATGCCAAGAGCGATAAGGCGCTGCAGGTTGAATCGAAGCTGGGGCTATGGCTCAGCGATGTATTTTTAAATCTGGATGACCAGCAGGTACAGGAAGTACTGAACTGTGAATTTGGCGGAATGTCTGAAGTACTGGCCGATCTTGCAGAAGATACTGGGGATGATCGTTTCTGGAAGTTGTCCGAACGATTCCACCATCATGAAATATTAAACCCTCTTGCTGAGGGAATAGATAATCTGGCAGGAAAGCATGCAAATACCCAAATCCCTAAAATCGTTGGTACTGCCCGCCAATACGAATTATCCCAAAATGAAGTTTACCGCCGGACCTCCGAATTCTTTTGGAACCAGGTTGTCCACCGTCACTCTTATGTTATCGGCGGAAACAGCATGAATGAACATTTTGGCCATCCGGGCCAATTAAGTGACCGCCTTGGAGCGAATACATGCGAAACCTGTAATTCTTACAATATGTTAAAACTGACAAAGCATCTTTTTCAGTGGAATGCTCTTGCAGAACAGGGGGATTTCCATGAGCGGGTTTTATATAATCATATTTTAGCTTCGCAGCACCCTGCCGAAGGAACTGTCACCTACTTTGTTTCCTTGGATATGGGCGGCCATAAAGTCTATAACTCTAAGTTTGAAGACTTTACCTGCTGTGTCGGATCGGGTATGGAGAACCATGCGAAGTATGGGGAAGGTATTTATTTCTATGGCGATCAGCAATTATATATCAATCAATTTATCCCATCCAGGCTAGAGTGGAGCGAAAAAGGGATCGTTATCAACCAAAGTACTGATTTTCCTGAAAATGGTTCCGTTAAAATCGAAGTAGAGTGTTCCAAGTCTGCAGCTTTCTCTCTTTTTATCCGCCAGCCATACTGGGCAGAAAAAGGGATGACGGTAAAGGTCAATGGCGATATGGTGGAAAATGATAGAAACCCCTCAAGTTTTATTGAGATTGAACGCCAGTGGAAGAACGGCGATACAGTAGAATTGGAAGTTCCAATGACCTTGCGTGTGGAAAGAATGGCTGACAATGAAAATAGAATGGCCATTATGAAAGGACCGCTTGTTCTTGCTGGTGATCTTGGCCCTAGTGATGAGGGCAATGATAAAACCGATCTTTTATTTACCCCTGTTCTAGTCACAGATGAGGAAGATGTCCTACGCCATTTAAAAATGGTCAAGGATAAGAATCATCATTATGCTATGGACCAGCTTGGTTATCCTAGGGATGTGACGATATCCCCTTTCTACCAATTGCATGATCGAAGCACAACTGTGTATTGGGATGTTTTTACAAAAAAAGAATGGAAAGAGAAAGAGATCTCTTATAAATCCTCTGTTGAAAAGAAACAGGAGCTGCAGCAGCGGACAGTAGATTTTTTCCAGCCCGGAGAAATGCAGCCGGAGCGTGACCATGAATTTGAAGGGGAGCATGTTGGCTATGGAATACTCTCCAACCGAAAATACCGGGATACATGGCCAGGGGGATCTTTTTCTTTTACGTTAAATGTGCTGCCTGACCGGCCCAATCATCTCCTTGTCATGTATACAAAGGAGATTGAAAACATGAATTCCTTTGATTTGACGATCGATGGAGTCAAACTGAAAAAAGGAGAAGTTGTACTAGAAGAATTGAATACGTTTGTATTGGTAAAGTACGGACTGCCACTGCTCAATCTTACTGCAGGAAAGAAAACTGTAAGGGTCCAATTCAGGGCGCATGAAGGGCAAAAAGTGCCGAAGGTCTTTGGGGTACGGGTGTTGAGAGACAGCTAATCAAGGATTTTTTGTAATGTTTAGGCTCTGTTAAGGCTAATTGTCGATTTAGTACCATGTTGATTGGAGCAGAAGGCGCGAGATTCCACGAAAATCATTGGGATTTCCTTCGTGCGATGTATACTCTTTCATGCGGGAAAAGTGTACCCCGCAGGCTTAAAAAGCCGAGGAAGCTCCCGGTAGCCGCGGATAGCGAGTGCCTGCATGAGAAGTCAACACGCGAGTTTTAACAGAGCCATTTTTTAAATTGTTCACACTTATATAAAAACTTTTCAATTAATTTATTAAAAATACCATTGAAAAAATATTCATAGGTGGTAAAATCAAATTAGGTTATACGTACAAGTTGAATATTCATATATCATGTACGGATAAATTTCTATAATTGTGCAAATTGATTTTTCGAGCTTCATAGTTGTTAGGACTAATCTATGAAACTCGATTTATATTTAAGTTTTAATGAAAACGCATTCTTAGTAAAGGCAAGGTGGTACCGATGGCTAAATATTCAATTGGTGTTGACTATGGAACGCAATCAGGAAGAGCAGTCCTTGTTGAGATTGGAACAGGCAAAGAGGTTGCAACAGCTGTAAAACCATACACTCACGGAGTAATGGATGAGTTTTTGCCCGACGGCACAACAAAGCTTGAGCATGATTGGGCCTTGCAGCATCCTTCAGATTATCTGGAAGTTTTACAGATTACCATACCGGAAGTATTAGAGAAAGCACGAGTTTCTCCTGATGATGTGATCGGATTGGGCATAGATTTTACAGCGTGTACGGTCCTGCCGATTGACTCTGTTGGAACGCCATTATGCTTGAAATCGGAATTTGCGGGAAATCCCCATAGTTATGTGAAGCTCTGGAAGCATCATGCTGCACAGGATGAAGCCAATCGCTTGAATGAAATAGCGGAGCAGCGGGGGGAAAAATTCCTGCAGCGATACGGCGGAAAGATTTCTTCTGAATGGATGATCCCTAAGGTATGGCAGATTTTAAATGAAGCACCTGAGATTTATGCTGCAGCTGACCAGATCCTTGAGGCTACTGACTGGGTTATTTATCAATTGACAGGAGGGCTTAAACGAAACAGCTGTACAGCTGGTTATAAAGCTATCTGGCATAAACAGGAAGGCTATCCGTCTAAGGATTTCTTTAAAGCTCTGGATCCCCGTTTGGAGAATGTAGTCGAAGATAAGTTATCAACTGAAATCGTTCCGATTGGATCGAAAGCAGGTGAAATTACGGAGGCAAGTGCCAAGCTGACCGGCTTAAACCCGGGAACAGCTGTTGCTGTTGCCAATGTTGATGCTCATGTGGCTGTTCCAGCTGTTGGGATAACTGACCCCGGAAAAATGCTGATGATTATTGGTACTTCAACCTGCCATATTGTATTAGGAGATAAAGAAGAAGTTGTTCCCGGCATGTGCGGTGTTGTTGAAGATGGCGTGATTCCAGGATATATGGGATACGAAGCAGGGCAGTCTTGTGTAGGGGACCATTTTGAATGGTTTACTGAAAATTGTGTTTCAGATAGCTACCAGGAAGAAGCAAAAGAAAAAGGAATCAACATCCATCAGCTGTTAACAGAAAAGGCAGGTAAATTGATGGTTGGTGAAAGCGGTCTCTTAGCGCTTGACTGGTGGAACGGGAACCGTTCAACGCTAGTGGATGCAGATCTTACCGGAGTGCTTGTGGGAGCTACTTTATTAACGAAGCCGGAAGAAATCTATCGTGCTTTAATTGAAGCTACAGCTTATGGTACACGCATGATCGTCGAGACATTCCGCAGCAATGGTGTCCCTGTTGATGAAATGTTTGCTGCAGGCGGCATTGCAGAGAAAAATGCCTTGATGATGCAAATTTATGCGGATGTATTGAATATGGACATTAAAATATCGGCTTCTTCTCAAACCCCTGCTTTAGGATCTGCGATGTTTGGCGCTGTCGCGGCGGGAAAAGAGCGCGGCGGTTATGACAGCATCCAAGAAGCAGCGAAAGACATGGGAAGAGTTAAAGAAGAAGTTTATAAACCAATATCTAAAAATTCTGAGGTATATGATCAGCTTTTCAAGGAGTATGCCCGCCTTTATGAATACTTTGGCAAGGGTGAAAACAATGTCATGAAAACATTGAAAAAAATCAAAAGCACGAGTGCTGCAGGAAAGAGGGCTGATACAGTATGCTCGACCAATTAAAACAAGAAGTACTTGAAGCAAATCTTGATCTTCCAAAGCATGGCTTGGTCACTTTTACCTGGGGAAATGTAAGCGGTATTGACCGTGAGCAGAACCTTGTTGTCATTAAGCCGAGCGGAGTCCCCTATGAAGACCTGAAAGCGGAAGATCTTGTTGTGGTTGATCTGGATGGAAATATCGTTGAAGGTTCTTTGCGCCCTTCCTCTGATACAGCAACCCATCTTGCACTCTACCGCGCTTTTCCAAGGATCGGAGGAATTGTCCATACCCACTCGCCATGGGCGACAAGCTGGGCGCAGGCGAGCCGTCCCATTCCCCCGCTTGGAACCACTCATGCAGACTATTATTATGGAGAAATTCCATGTACACGGGAAATGACTCAAAAAGAAGTGGAAAGCGCTTATGAATTGGAAACTGGAAACGTCATTATTGAGACTTTCCAAAAGAAAGGCTTGGATCCACTCGCTGTACCGGGTGTACTTGTGTCAAACCATGCTCCATTTTGCTGGGGAAAGGATGCTCATCAGGCTGTACATAATGCAGTCGTATTAGAAGAAGTAGCTAAAATGGCTCTTCAAACATTCCAGCTTAACCCGGCTGTTCAATCAATGGACCAGTTTCTTCTGGATAAGCATTATCTAAGAAAGCACGGGGCTGCCGCTTATTATGGACAAAAATAGCTTTACTTGTACGGATAAGTTTAAGTATTTCGCTTTTAACACTAGAAGACTTATATAGGGGGAGTTACCTTGTTAACTACTAAAGCATATGAATTTTGGTTTGTCACTGGAAGCCAGCTGCTATACGGAGAAGATGTTCTTAAGGCGGTAGAAGAAAATTCAAGGACCATTGTAAATGGTCTGGACGATGATTCTTCTATTACATATAAACTAGTTTTTAAATCAGTGGTTAAGGATTCTGAAGCAATCCGCAGACTGGTCCTTGAAGCCAATGCTGATGAGAATTGTGCAGGGATTATTACATGGATGCATACCTTCTCGCCTTCAAAAATGTGGATTGCAGGATTATCTGCCCTGCAAAAGCCGCTCTTGCATCTTGCTACTCAATTTAACCAGGATATTCCTTGGGATTCCATTGATATGGATTTCATGAACTTAAACCAATCTGCACACGGTGACAGGGAACATGGTTTTATCCACAGCCGGATGAAGATTAAGCGCAAGGTTGTGGTTGGCCATTGGGGAAACCAGGAGGTCAAAGAGCGGATCGGCAGCTGGATGAATACGGCCGCTGCTGTCGCAGAAAGCAAAGTCTTAAAGGTTGCCAGATTCGGTGATAACATGCGCCAGGTAGCTGTAACCGAAGGCGATAAAGTAGAAGCGCAAATTAAATTTGGCTGGACTGTCAATGGCTATGGAGTCGGTGACCTGGTTGAATATATGAATGCCGTCACAGAAGAAGAATTAAATCAGCTAATGGCCGAATATGAAGAGAAATATGACATCTCCCCTGAAGGACGTACTGAGGGTCCTGTTCGGGACTCCATCCGCTACCAGGGAAGAATTGAACTGGGAATGAAAGCCTTCTTAACTGAAGGCGGATACACAGCTTTCACGACAACTTTTGAGGATTTGCATGGCATGAATCAGCTTCCTGGCCTGGCTGCCCAGCGTTTAATGGAGCAAGGCTATGGATTTGCGGGTGAAGGAGATTGGAAAACCGCAGCTCTTGTAAGATTGATGAAAATCATTGCTGGCAACAAAGGCACTTCCTTCATGGAAGACTATACGTATCATTTTGAGCCGGGCAATGAACTTGTTCTTGGTGCCCATATGCTGGAGATTTGCCCGACCATTTCTGCTACGAAGCCAAGGATTGAGGTTCATCCGCTTGGAATTGGCGGCAAGGAAGATCCTGCAAGAATCGTATTTGATGGAAAAGGCGGTTCTGCTCTGAATGCATCGATTATTGACCTTGGACATCGTTTTCGTCTCCTAATTAATGAAGTTGATGCCGTACAGCCGGAAAAGGAAATGCCTAATTTGCCTGTAGCGAGAGTCCTTTGGAAAACCCAGCCATCTTTAAGCCAAGCTGTTGAGAACTGGATTCAGGCCGGCGGAGCGCATCATACTTGCTACTCTTACCATGTCACAACCGAGCAGCTGATTGATTTTGCCGAGTTAACGGACATTGAGGTACTCGTCATTAATAATGACACCAACACGCATGCTTTCAACAACGAATTGCGCTGGAACGACTTAATCTATCGTTAATCATTCATGTTCAAGTGAATCTTTTAAAAGCATTAAAGGCTATTAGAAATAATAGCCTTGATGTTTGCTATAGACCATACATAAAGGTGCATCCCAACACTATTATTAAAGAGCGATGAGCTTCTATAAAGGAATGAATCATTCCCTGTTTTTTCAAAAAAGCATTAGGAGGCAGGTTCCATGGAGAATAAAGTAGTTATCAATGCTGATATAAAAAAGGCAACGATTAATAAAAATATTTATGGCCATTTTGCAGAACACCTGGGAAGGTGTATTTATGAAGGAATTTGGGTGGGAGAAGATTCCTCCATACCGAATACGAAGGGAATCCGCAATGATGTTCTGGAAGCATTAAAGCAAATTAAAGTACCTGTGCTTCGCTGGCCGGGCGGCTGCTTCGCCGACGAATATCACTGGAAAGATGGCGTGGGTCCCCGGGAAGACCGTAAACGAATGGTGAATACGCACTGGGGCGGTGTGGTTGAAAACAATCATTTTGGAACGCATGAGTTTATGCTCTTATGTGAGCTGCTGGATTGCGAGCCATATATTTGCGGAAATGTCGGAAGCGGAACAGTTCAGGAAATGTCTGAATGGGTTGAATACATGACATTTGAAGGCGAGTCGCCAATGGCAAACTGGCGGAGAGAGAATGGCCGTCAGGAGCCATGGAAATTAAAATATTTCGGAGTAGGTAATGAAAACTGGGGCTGCGGGGGCAATATGCGCCCTGAATATTATGCAGACCTTTATCGAAGATATCAAACGTATGTAAGAAATTATGGCGGGAACAAAATTTATAAAATTGCCGGCGGTGCCAATGTCGATGACTATAATTGGACAGAAGTGTTAATGAAAAACGCCCATTGGCTAATGGATGGACTAAGCCTGCACTATTACACGATCCCTGGGGACTTCTGGCTGGGAAAAGGCAGTGCACTTGATTTCCCGGAAGATGAATGGTTCATCACCATGAAAAAAGCTCTTCATATGGATGAGCTGATCACGAAGCATAGCACGATTATGGATAAATACGATCCGCAAAAACGGATAGGCATGATTATTGATGAGTGGGGAACGTGGTTTGATGTTGAGCCAGGAACCAACCCGGGATTCTTGTACCAGCAAAATACCATTCGTGATGCTCTAGTAGCGGGACTGCATTTCAATATTTTCCATAATCATGCAGAGCGCGTCCAAATGACGAATATTGCCCAAACCGTGAATGTGCTGCAGGCAATGATCTTAACTGAAGGCGAAAAAATGATCCTTACGCCAACCTACCATGTATTTGATATGTACAAAGTCCACCAGGATGCTGAACTTCTTTCTGTAGATTCCAAGTTCGGAACATATGAATTGAATGGTGAAACTTTGCCGCAAGTCACGGTTTCCGCTTCTAAAAATGCTGAAGGAAAAATACATGTCAGCTTGTGTAATATTGACCATCAAAATGAAGTTGGGCTCGACTTGGACCTTAGAGGGATTAGTGCGGGTGAGACAAAGGTTAATGGAATAATCATTACGGCTGACAAGATGGACGCCCATAATACCTTTGACCAGCCAGATGCTGTTAAACCGGCAGAGTTTACAGGTGTCAGCATGGAAAATAATAAATTGGCCATCAAACTGCCGCCAATGTCTGTGGTTACATTAGCGATTGAATAGGACCTAAAGGAGAGAAGAGAAGTGAGCAAACGAAATCCATGTAAAGGCTGTGTCGATAGCGTCATTGTCACGGAGGAAGTCATCCGGGAACTCGTGAGGGACACGGAGGAAAATGCGATGCTGATTGTTTCCGAGGAAGTCTATCAGGCCAGAATATCGGCATGTGAAAGCTGCGATTCTCTTCGTTACGGTACCACCTGTGCCCATAGCGGATGTATTGTCCGCTATCGGGCTAAATTTAAAAACAAAAGCTGCCCGTTTTCCGGGAAACCCAAATGGGATAAGGTAAGTTAGTCGAGCGGAATCATGGCATTCTACCTAAACTAGATGTGTTTTAAATTTAGGGAAATGGTCATTCGCCTGACAAAACGTCAATAATGGATACCCTTTCCATATCTTCACTGTCCTCTGTGGCGGTAAAGGTATGGAATGCTTTTATTTAAACGTTTTTTCCATGAAAGAAAGAGGAGGAAGGCAAAGTATGGAGGTAATCAAAGAAGAGTTTGGAAAACTTGGAGAGCAAACCGTCTTTAAATTCACTCTAAAAAATGAAAAAGGTTTGGAATTCAGCTGTCTGAACTATGGATGCGTCATTACAAAAATCATGGTTCCTGACAGGGATGGCAACGTTGAAAATATTGTCCTCGGTTATGACACGCTGGAAGAGTATATTGAGGACTCCTATTTCCTGGGAGCTGTTATTGGACGAGCAGCAGGACGTATTAAGGGCGGTTCCTTTGAACTGGATGGCAAGAGCTATTCATTGGCACAAAATGAAAACACCAATCATCTCCATGGCGGTTTAAAAGGATTTAATCGAATTGTTTGGGATGCAGAAATCTTGAAAAATGAGCAGGAAATTGGTGTCCGCTTTTCATATATGAGTCCGGATGGGGAAGAAGGCTACCCTGGCAACCTGAAAGTTGCAGTTACCTATTCCCTAAACAATCAGAACGAGTTAACCATTCGTTATGATGGAAAGTCTGATCAAAAAACTCTCTTAAATATGACCAACCATTCGTATTTCAATTTGAGCGGGAATCTTAAACGAGATGTTTTACAGCATACCTTGAAAATAAAAAGCGACAAATACCTCCCATTGACTGATGAACTGCTGCCTACAGGAGAAATAGCGGAGGTGCAAGGCACTCCTTTCGACTTAACGGCCAATCGTTTCATCCATACAGGAGCAGCTTCCTCACACCCGCAAACCATCCTGGCAGGGAAAGGGTATGATCATCCGTTCCTATTAAGTGCCCGTCATGACCAGGAAATTGTCTTGACCGACGAGGAAAGCGGAAGGACCTTAACGATTGAAACGGATGAAGCAGGTGTGGTCGTTTACTCTGGAAACCAATTGAAAGAAGCGGGCGAAATATTTGGTGCGCCATGCCGCAAATACCTCGGTATTTGCCTGGAAACACAAGGCCACCCTAATGCAGTTCACCATCCTCAATTCCCTTCGTGGATTCTCGATAAGGATGAAGAATATAAAACAGCCACTGTCTATAAATTTGGAACAGGTGAAAATTAATAAGCCAAATAAGAGCAGGAGGGACGGAAGATGGAAAAATATATGGAGGATATTAGGGACCTTGCCCGAACGTGTCAGTGCGGAAATCCACATAATTATATTCCAATTGAAAAGATCTCCATAGGAAAAGGTGCATTAGCGGAAGCCGCTGCTTACCTGCAAGAGAAGGCATTTAAAAAAGGTGTGATCATAGCAGACGAAAAAACCTTCGCAGCCGCAGGAGAGGGTTTGTCGCAATCGCTAGACAGAACAGGGATAAAGCTTATTGTTAGTCTTATAAGGCCTGACGAAAATGGCGATGTTGCAGCAGATGAGAAATCATTGGTCCAGGCTTTATTGGAGATTCCTTCAGATACGGATGTAATTTTTGCAGTCGGGGCAGGGACACTCCATGATATTGCCCGCTTCTGCAGCGCTAAAATGGATATCCCCTTTATTTCTGTCCCTACTGCCCCTTCTGTTGATGGTTATACCTCAATAGGGGCTCCATTGATCGTCAAAGGTGTAAAGAAAACATTTCAGATGACTTCCCCAATCGCTGTTTTTGCCGATCTGGATATTTTGCTAAAGGCACCAAAGAAAATGATTGCAGCTGGTTTCGGGGATATGATCGCCAAATTTACTTCACTTGCTGATTGGCGATTTGGCCATCTTGCTGCAGGAGAGCCGTATTGTCCTCTTGTGGCGGAAATGACCCGCCAATCGCTGGACTCCTGTATAGCCAGCATCGATCCTATTGCAAAAGGCAAGGAGGAAGGGATAAGGTTATTGATTGAAGCCCTTATCAAATCCGGGCTGGCCATGCTGGTCTTTGGGCAGTCGCATCCAGCTTCCGGCGGTGAGCACCATTTATCCCATTTTTGGGAAATGGCATTTTTAAAACAAAACCGGCCGGCTGTGCTTCATGGAGCAAAGGTAGGTGTATCCGCGGCCTTGCTTTCAGACATTTACAAACAGGAGTTTATCCAGTCTTTAAAGAATCCTGTTAAATTGGAACGAAATTCAGCAGCCAATAAAAATATAGTCAAAAATATCAATGACCATCTTGAGGAAATTCTTGATCTCTATTCAGCTATACCAGGTGCATTCCAAATCCGGGGCTGGCTTGAAGCGCTAGGCGGAGAAAGTTTTCCAAAACAGCTTGGAATTGACCAAGGCCTGGTGGAAAATAGCTTATCGGAAGCGCATCATTTAAGGGATCGTTTTACAGCATTAAAATTTTTAAATGAAGTTATAAAGCCCTCATGTAAAACTTGAAAAGAAAGGTGATATTCATGCAAAAACTAGAAACTTTTCGAAATCCTGTCGTTGAGCAGCGAGCCGATCCATGGGTGTATAGGCATACAGATGGTTATTACTATTTTACAGCCTCTGTTCCCGAGTACGACCGGATTGAATTGAGAAGGTCCAAAAGCATTCAAGGGCTAGGAGATGCATCACCAGTCACTGCCTGGAGAAAGCATGAAAACGGTGCAATGAGTGCCAATATTTGGGCTCCGGAGATCCATTATATTGATGGAAAATGGTATATCTACTATGCTGCTGCCCGTGAGGATGCTATTTTTGACCATCGTATGTATGTCATTGAAAATGACGCCGAGAACCCTTTAGAAGGCAATTGGGTCGAAAAGGGCCAGGTGAAAACAGACTGGGAATCCTTTTCACTTGATGCCACAACGTTTGATCATAAAGGGCAAAGATACTATGTTTGGGCGCAAAGAGACCCTGAAATTGCCGGGAATTCAAACCTGTATATTGCCAAAATGGCCAATCCATGGACGAGTGAAGGGCCACAGGTGATGATTGCAAAACCTGAGTATGATTGGGAAACGATTGGCTTCCTGGTTAATGAGGGAGCGGCTGTTATTAAGAGAAATGGAAAGATTTTTATGACTTACTCTGCGAGTGCAACCGATTTTAATTATTGCATGGGTCTGCTGGAAGCAGATGAAAATAGCGATCTATTAAATCCGGCATCCTGGGTCAAGTCAGAAACACCTGTATTCCAGACAAGTGAGGAAAATAGCCAGTATGGACCGGGGCATAACAGTTTTACGGTCTCAGAGGATGGCAGCCAGGATATCCTTATATACCATGCCCGCAGCTATCGTGATATTGTTGGGGATCCCCTTTGGGACCCGAACCGGCATACACGTGCCCAGGCTTTCTCCTGGAATGAAGATGGGACACCGAATTTCGGTGTACCCGTTCCGGATGAAAAATAGGAACTATACCAAAGAAGGGAGAGAAAAATGATGGATAAAAACGCAAATAAAAATCTGATTATAGAACAGAGAGCCGATCCATGGGTATACAAGCATACGGACGGCTATTATTACTTTACTGCTTCCGTTCCTGAATACGACCGCATTGAGGTTAGAAGGTCAAAAACCATAAAAGGAATCAAGGAGGCAGAACCTGTCGTTGCCTGGAGGAAGCATGAAACCGGGCCAATGAGTTCCTTGATATGGGCACCGGAAATTCATTATATCAATGGCAGCTGGTATATTTATTTTGCGGCAGCCAAATCAAAAGAGATCATCAATGGACTTTTTGACCACAGGATGTTTGTCATTGAAAACAAATCGGCTAATCCGCTTGAAGGCAACTGGGAGGAAAAAGGCCGGATTAAAACCGATTGGGAGTCATTTGCTCTTGATGCTACCTCTTTTGAGCACAAGGGAGTGCAGTATTTGGTCTGGGCCCAAAAAGACCCGCAAATTAAAGGAAACTCAAACCTTTACATTGCTCCTCTGGAAAACCCGTGGTCAATCAAAGGGCCGCAAGTCATGATTGCGAAACCGGAATATGATTGGGAAACAATTGGCTTCTGGGTGAATGAAGGGCCTGCTGTTCTAAAGCGCAATGGGAAAATCTTCATCTCCTATTCCGGAAGTGCGACGGATGAGAATTATTGCATGGGCCTTTTAACGGCAGATGAAGATTGTGATGTATTGGATCCGGGTTCATGGAGCAAAACAGAAGAGCCTGTTTTTAAGACATGCCTTGAGACAGGGCAATATGGCCCCGGGCATAATAGCTTTACAGTTTCCGAGGATGATACGAAGGATATTCTCGTCTACCATGCAAGAACCTATACCGAGATTGTCGGCGATCCATTATATGATCCAAACCGGCATGCCCGGGCTCAGGAGTTTGCCTGGAATGAAGATGGGACACCGAACTTTGGTTTTCCTAAATAACCCGGTTAGTCTTGAAATCTAAAAATATTCTATTAGGGATGGGGGAAGGTTCATATCAAATGTTGGTATGAATCTTTTTCTATCCGCTGAAGGAAGCGTTGGACAGCTAGATGTGTTTGTAGAGGCTGAGCAAGGCGCTTACGCTTTTAATTAGAAGGTGGTCCATATGGGAAACTCAATTGAATACAGCCAAAAGACGCTCTCGCTAAGGGCAATTACATGGCCTCTTTTTATTGAATTATTTTTGCAGATGATCATGGGAAGCACAGATACCATCATGCTTTCCTATGTTTCCGATGAAGCGGTCGCGGCTGTAGGTGTGGCGAACCAGCTTGTCTTTTTTGCCATTTTGATTTTCAGTTTTATCTCAACGGGCACTGCGGTACTGATTTCACAATATTTAGGCGCCAATCGGCAAATGGACGCCAAACAAGCTTCCGGCATCTCCATCACCATCAACCTGGGAGCAGGACTCCTGGTCAGTGTCCTTATGGTTCTTTTTCAAGAGCGCTTGCTAAGTATATTCCGATTGGACTCCTATTTACTCGGAATGGGAATCACCTATTTATCGATTGTGGGTGGAACGCTGTTTTTTCAGGCATTGCTTGTTACTGTTTCTTCTATTCTAAGAGCCTATCAATTTACGAGAGAAGCGATGTTTGTCGCGATTGCAATGAATATTGTCAATTTAACAGGCAATGCTGTGGCGATATTTTTCCTGGATATGGGTGTTCAAGGCGTGGCGCTTGCAACCGCGGTCAGCAGGGCTGCTGCTTTGGGCCTCGCGTTTTATTTCCTATACAGGAGGCTGCCAATAAAAATTGTCTTGAATGATTATGTCAGTTTTCGATGGCAGCAGATTAAAAAGATATTAAAAATTGGTTTGCCTGCAGCCGGTGAACAGATGAGTTATAACACAAGCCAAATGGCCATGACTGCCATTATTGCACTAATGGGGGCTGCTGCCTTAACAACCCGGGTCTATACCTGGAATATCATGTCTTTCATTTTATTGTTTGGTTTAGCGATCGGCCAGGGAACTCAGATTTTAATTGGCTACCGGGTAGGTGCCGGCGATTTTGACGGGGCTTATCGCCAGCTGTTAAAAAGTTTGAAATACAGCTTTATTATTACGATTTTCATAGCAATCCTTATCTCTATATTTAGAGTTGAACTGCTAGGCATTTTTACGGATAACCGGCAGATTATAGAGATTGGCAGCCAATTATTATTGCTTTGCTTAATTCTTGAACCCGGCAGGACACTTAACATTGTTGTGATCAACTCGCTTCGTGCCACGGGTGATGCTGCATTTACGGTCATCTTTGGTGTGATTTCGATGTGGGGCATTGCCGTCCCTACTTCCTATATTTTAGGCATACATATGGGAATGGGGCTTGCTGGAGTCTGGATTGCTTTTATTGCAGATGAGTGGTTTAGAGGAATTATTATGTATTTCAGATGGAGAAGCAGGGCGTGGGAGAAAAAGGTTTTGGTTGATAAACCAAGGGCCGCAGTTTAGCTGGCGTAAGAGGGTGCACTTTTCAAAAAGGAGGAATACTTATGAAATACAGAAGGCTTGGGAATAGCGGGCTGAAAGTCAGTGAAATCGGGTTAGGCAGCTGGTTAACGTACGGAAAGGCTGTTGAAGATCAAACTGCACATGAATGCATTCATAAAGCTTATGAATTGGGGATCAATTTTTTTGATACCGCCAATGCGTATGAAGGCGGAAAAGCGGAAGAAGTACTGGGGGAAGCTTTAAAGGATTACACTAGAAGCAGTTATGTTGTTGCTACAAAAGTCTTTTTTTCAATGGGAAGCGGGCCGAATGATAGAGGGCTTTCCAGAAAGCATATTATAGAGCAATGCAATGCAAGCTTGAAGCGATTGGGCCTGGAGTATATCGATCTCTATCAATGCCACCGCTATGATGCCGAAGTTCCGGTGGAAGAAACGCTTTACGCACTGGATGACCTGGTGAAGCAAGGAAAAATTCTTTATGCGGGAGTAAGTGAATGGAGCGGAGACCAGATTAATAATGCGATAGAAATTGGCAAGGCGAATCAGTTAAGGCCGCTTATTTCCAACCAGCCGATTTATAATATGCTTGAAAGATACATCGAGCAGGAAGTTCTGCCTGTATGTATGGAAAAGGGAATCGGCCAAATTGTGTTTTCTCCTTTAGCTCAAGGCATCCTGACAGGAAAATACAAGCCAAATCAGGAAAAGCCTTTAGACAGCAGGGCTGCTAATGATTCGGTTAACGGAGTCATCAATAGTTACTTCCGGAACGATGTTTTAGAAAGTGTTCAAAGAATCAGCAAGCTGGCTGAGGAGCTGGGAATTACACTTGGCCAATTATCCCTTGCCTGGATTCTGAGGCATCAGGGGATCAGCTCCGCGATTATCGGAGCAAGCCGCCCTCAGCAAATTGAGGAAAATGTAAAAGCTGTAGATGTCGAGCTCGATGAGGAGACACTGAAAAAAATTGATCAAATTTTAGAAGAAATCAAAGGGTTTGCACCATTGAGGTAAGGTGTCCTGAAAAGAGAAAACGAAAGAGCATGCAAGAGCGTGCTCTTTTTTTTGCCAAAAGAGAAATTGAATATAAATATTGTATATCCTCCCCTGTAGATGTATGATAATTAATACATTTATTAACGATTATTAAGGGAGTATTTTACATGAATTTACACCTATCGGAGCAGTCACTGCCCGTCTTTGAAGCACTCGCAAGCAAAGTTCGAATAAAAATGGTTCATTTATTGGCGGAGAAGCCGTTGAATGTGAAGGAATTGGCTCAGTCCCTGGATCTCAGCAGCGCCATTATGACCATGCATGTAAAAAAGCTTGAAAAGGCAGGAATCATTACGACCGAAATGGTCCGCGGAAAAGCAGGAGCCCAAAAAAGATGCATTCTTCGTGTTGAAAAACTGGAGGTTATTTTTCCTTCAAAAGAAAGGGAACAGAAAAAGTTTCACGAGACTGAAGTCTCCGTTGGCCATTATACAGATATACAAGTAGAACCAACATGTGGTTTGGCCACAACAGAAAAGATTATCGGGGAATTTGATGAACCTCGCTATTTCCTTCATTCTGAACGCATGAACGCTAAAATTTTGTGGTTTGGCAAAGGCCATGTCGAGTATAAGCTTCCGAATTTCCTTCTAAAAAACCAAGACCCGAATGAACTTGAAATTTCATTGGAATTATCATCTGAAGCACCTTTTACAAACAGCAATTGGCCATCAGATATCTATTTTTATCTAAACGGTGTTTTATTAGGAAAGTGGACAAGTCCGGGAGATTTCGGAGATAGCCGCGGAAAACTTACTCCTGCCTGGTGGCCAAGCGATGTGAATCAATATGGGCTGTTAAAGCGCCTTCGTGTGGCAGCAGAGGGTACATATATGGATGGAATGAAGATTTCTGAAGTTAGCCTTGGTGACGTTGATATCCGTGAAAAACAGTGGGATTTTCGGATTGCCGTCCAGGAGGACAGTGAAAATGTGGGAGGCGTTACCTTGTTTGGGGCTGGATTTGGAAATTATAATCAAGATATTCTCTTCCGTCTTTACTATGATGAAAAAAGGGATTAGCGTAAAAGGCAAAAACACAAGAGGCTGCATGGCAGCATCTCTTGTGTTTTTTTAAGCTTCTTCTATTTATTTGTTTCCTGCCAAATCAGCAAGCTGTCCAGGTGTTAACGCACCTTCATATACACGTAATTCATCCATCATGCCTTTAAATGGTGTATCCCACCAGTTAACTCCAAGGCTGAATTGAGCATTGCTTGTTGTAAAGATATTTGAGAAGCTGCTTCCAGTGAACTTTTCAGCGCCGTTTACGTAAAATTTAATGACTCCGTTATCCACCGTAAAAGCCAAATGGCTCCATTCGCCCGTTTTAATCGTCATCCCTGCAGGGGCGTCATACCATCTGCCGCTTCCTGACCAGACCATTGTATTTCCGCCGGCCGGGCCATTCGGGACAAGGCTTACCCAGTTATTGCTGTCCTTTGCTCCAAAAAACGCAGTCGTGTACATCGTTAATTGTTCAGGTTTTACCCAAAGAGATACAGAATACTGGTTGCCTGTGATAAGCCCGTCTGGCAAACGTACACCAGATTCTCCATTAAATATAGCGGATTTTCCATTTATGCCATCACCATAAGTAAGGGTTCCGCCAGTATGATCAATCCGATTTCCTGTAACGCTGCCCTCGCCGAACTTTCCGTTGCTGTCATTCAGGCTGTCTTCAAAGCCATAATGGGCAACCAAATTTGCTTCGTCATATGGCAGGATGGTAATGTTGAACGTTTTGGCTGCTGATGCTTCACCCTTTGTAATAGTAGCCGTCAATGTCGCCTGCAGTGGTTCGGCCCCCGCTTCAGGACGGTTGATTTCCCCGGTGTTAGTGATTACATTTGAATTAGATGTTTCCCACGATATGCTGGAGTTTCTTGTCCCAATAACAGGAAGAGCAAGATTAGAAATCACTTGATCCGTATCACCAAGATCCAAATCAGCTACAACATCTGCGACAATTTCTTCGTCTGTTTTATCAGACAGCTTGCTTCCCCAGATAGATTTTCCTTCATCTGACAATGCCGTAAATGTCATCACATAACGTTCTGAAACCGGGTCAAATTGTCGAACGAATACACCTTTATACGTACTGCCATCAATGATGATTTCTGCTTCATTGTGGGCTGTCTTCTCCCAGGTGCCAGTCACATCTCCGGAAATACTGTTGTCCTTATTCAAAGAAATATAAACAGACTTTTCAATTGCAGCAGAATACGATTTCCCTTGATTGATAAATTTGTATTCACCAACCAGGTCTTGCCGGTTTACCTTCTCCAGCGTTTCACCTGTATAACGATACGGTGCAACCACTGGCCATCCATCTTTATTCATGAACATTTGATGAACGCGAACCTCATGGTATTCACCTGTTTGGGGGAAACGGCTATGGAAAACCAAAAACTGCTGTCCTGTTTCTTCGTCCAGAAAGACGGAGTTATGGCCAGGGGATAGATAGCCGACCCCTATTCCTGTGCCTTCATCCCCAACGTTTCGTTCAAACAAAAAATTCCCCATAATTTTATTTCCATAAGGAGAGTTATCTGTATTGGATGGAAGAACAGCGTCCTGTCCGGAAGTATCCAGATAAGGGCCTTCCGGGCTTGCCGCACGGAACTGTCTCATGTTATATCCGCCGTCTGCGCCTAACCATCCATAGGTTACATATAAGTAGTAATAGTCAGTCTCTTTATCATAGACCACATAAGGGCCTTCTCCGGATTTTCCAAAGCCGCCGGCAATCTTTGTTCCAAAATACCGGTCAACCATACGGCCATCAGAAGTCGTTCCATCTTTGCCAGGATAGATCGCTTTACCTGTTGTCTCATCGATCTCAAGGATAAAGATTCCGCCAGACCAGGAACCGTAGGTCATCCATAGCTTTCCGTTTTCGTCATAAAATAAGTTGGCATCAATCGCATTTGGAAATTGTCTGTTGGCATATGATCCATTGCTGTTGAACCAGCCGTCTCTTGGACCGGCTAATGTGCCATCTTCGATAAGCTGGCTAATATTCGTGTTGGTCCATTTCTTATTTACTGTACTGTTATGATCGTACGCTTCTTCCCTTGTAAAACCGGAATAAACAATCGTATCGACATACTTGTATGGACCTTCAATATTTTTGGATACAGCATAGCCAATTGCGGAACGAATATAGGTGGAGGAGGCGCTGTAATAAATCATATAGGCTCCCTTTGTTCCATCCTCATTCAGGTAATTTTCATTCCAAAACACATCCGGAGCCCAGACAGCAAAACCGCCTTTGCTATCCGCGTCGTCTTCGCCGGCCCATTTAAATGAACCCGCGAGGTTTTTGGACAGGTCGCCGTATAGAGAATTATTAGGAGTTGTATAGCCATTCGTAAATGACTCCCAATTGATCAGGTCGGCTGACTTGGCAGCTTCAATGTGAGAACCAAACACATAATAAGTATTACCCTCTTTGATGATGGAGGGATCATGAACCGAGACATTTTGAAAATCAGGCGCAGCCCCTTGTTTATCAAGATAAGGTTTGTTGCTTTTTTCGCTTGGCTGGCCTGAATTCATGCCAGAAACTGAACTTGGGATGATTAATATAAGCATTAAGAATAAAAGAATGAATCTCCGTAATGATTTTCTGTACATATAGGCTTTCTCCCCTCGATTAATTTATAACTATTTACTTGCTGCCGAGCTGGTGTTTCGTTTGCAGTTTTTGTTTATCCCCCCTCATTTTTAAACGCTTACAATTTTCTTAATTATTAATATATTTATTAATATATTAATAATACTAGAAATAATGGTGTTTCACAATGTTACTATTCTCTTAATTTAGATAAATAAGCTGGTTTTTTGAACTAAGTCCAGTCTATTTTTCCATGATTAGTTGGATATAAGCTTTTTTATGCTTTTCTGTTCATATCATTAATATTATACTTAAGTGAGTAATATATAAATTAATCATTTAGGTGAAAAAGAAGTGAAAAGAATAGGAATTGCTAAAAGGAAGGGGAATCCAGGATGTTTAATACAAAAGGTTTTGCGGGCGTAAACTTTTATGAAATGGATTGGGACTTAAAGGGTGATTTATTGGCGCATGACCCTGTCCTCGCAAAGGAAGGAAACAAGTGGTATGTATTTCATACCGGAAATGGAATCCAAATAAAGTCATCCGAGGATGGATTTCAATGGAAACAAGAAAAACCGATCTTTTCTTCTTTGCCGGAGTGGGCAAAGCAATATGTACCAGAAAAAACGGAAGATAGTATTTGGGCTCCGGATATATCCCTGTACAATGGAACTTATTATCTTTATTATTCCGTTTCCACTTTCGGAAAGAACACCTCAGCAATTGGCCTGGCAACGAATACAACTCTTGACCCGGAAAATCCCGATTATGAGTGGAAGGATGGAGGGTATGTAATTCACTCTGCAGCCTCTGATGATTATAATGCCATTGATGCCAATTTGATTGTTGACCAGGAAGGGCTTCCTTGGTTGAATTTTGGTTCATTCTGGTCTGGAATTAAGCTTATAAAATTGGATCCGGAAACCATGAAACCGGCCAAAGGGGCGGAACTTTTGACGATTGCAAGCCGGACGGAGCAGCCTAATACCATTGAAGCCCCTTTTATCGTCTACCGAAACGGTTTTTATTATCAATTTGTCTCATTTGATTTTTGCTGCCGGGGAGTGGAAAGCACTTATAAAATTGTTGTCGGCCGCTCGAAGGATATAACAGGGCCATATGAAGATAAAAGTGGAGTCTCAATGCTGCAGGGGGGCGGAACGGTAATCGACGCAGGCTGTGAACGGTGGATAGGGCCTGGTCATTGTGCGGTGTACTTCTCCGGTGACTCAACAATCCTTGTCAATCATGCCTATGATTCTTTACTGGAAGGGAAGCCCCATTTGCAGATTCGCCCGCTGCATTGGGATGCTGAAGGCTGGCCCTATTTGTAATTGCATTTAATTTGCGGGGGCCTTTTTTAAAAGATATCGTTTGTGAAAAGGTTCCTTATCAAAATATAAATATTCTATAGAGCTTATTTCTAAATTATTATTAGGGTTTTCTAAAAAGAGTTGCTGCCTGATTTGCAGTAACTCTTTTTTTAGCAGATAAAATAACTTTGAAGGAAAAAAGAACTATTTATTTTTGCAGAATTAAGAAAAAGGCCACAAAAAATGACGATTCCTGTCGATATAAATAATGGAGATTTTTAGAGGTAGAGTAAAAGTTAAGAAAGGAACTAGCTATGAATAAGAAAAAACACAAGAAACAGCCGGCAAAAAAATCGCTATTTTCATTTACGATCAGAAAGAAATTAATGCTATCATTCATTATTATCCTCCTTATCCCTTCCATATCAATCGGATACACATCCTATCTAAAAGCACAGGAAGAGATTAAAAATCAGATTGCAATGAGTGCGGATGAAAATGTGAAAATCCTTGATGCATTTATTATGAACTTTATAAAGCCGAAGATGGCAGATACCAATTATTTTTCAACGAGATTAAAAAAGGATTTTTATAATGAAGAAGAGCTGGATGAGACGATTAATTCCTTTAGCCAATATAAAGAGCTTCATCCGGAAGCGGTAGCTATCTATGCCGGTTCTGAAAATGGCGATCTTGTGATCTATCCAAGGGCAGACCTGCCAGATGACTTTGATGCAACGACTCGCCCCTGGTATCAGGGAGCTATGGAGGCAAAAGGCCAAGCCTATATTACTGAGCCATATGTTGATGCAGTTAGCGGAGATATTTTGATAACGGTTGCCCAAAAGCTTGGCGATCGTTCCGGTGTTATAGGGATTGATTTAAGTCTTTCTGCCTTAAGTGAGCTGACAGACAACATTGCCATCGGAAAAGAAGGGTACCCTTTTATCCTTAGTGCAGCTGGGAGCTATTTAGTTCATCCGTCTGAAGAAACGGGAACAGAGGCAGATGCCAGCTGGACAAAGGAAGTGCTGGAAAAGGAGAAAGGTCAGGTTCAATATACATTGGATGGTGTGAGAAAAGAGATGCGCTTTACCACCAATGAACTAACTGGAATGAAGGTTATTGGGACGATGAATTTGGATGAGATTAGTTCGGCTGTCCGGCCTATACTATTGTCCACTATTCTGTTCGTGGGGATTTTCATTTTAGTAGGAGCAGCTATTTCTTATATGATTGTTCGTTCGATCACCCGTCCGCTGAACCAGCTGGTACTGGCAACGGATAAGGTCAGCGAAGGCGATTTGACTCAGAAGTTTGACGTGAAGAATAACGATGAAATCAGTAAGCTGGGCATGAGTTTTAACAAAATGGTTCAATCTTTACAGCACCTGATCAATCAGGTTGGGGAAAAGGCTGTCCATCTTGCTTCCTCATCTGAACAGCTGACAGCCAGTTCCGAGCAAAACAATATGGCAACCGAACAGGTTGCGAACTCCATCCAGGAGGTAGCATCCGCGACAGAACAGCAGACTGAAAAGGTTAAAGAAAGCACGGCTGTGGTAAAAGATATGTCCAGCCGCATTCAGCAAATCATGTTAAATACAAACATTGTGGCAAAGACGGCTAATGAGACAAACGAAGTTGTGGTAAAAGGAAATTCGGCTATTGATTTGTCGACCAGCCAAATGAAGAATATTAATAAAACAGTTAGTGAACTAGGGTCAATCGTTCATACATTAGGGAAGCGCTCGGAAGAAATTGGACAGATTGTCAATGTTATCTCCGAGATTGCCGATCAGACGAATTTGCTGGCACTTAACGCTGCCATTGAAGCGGCAAGAGCGGGTGAACACGGCAGGGGATTTGCCGTGGTAGCTGATGAGGTCCGCAAATTGGCAGAACAATCGTCCAAATCAACCGAGAGCATTCGAGAGTTAATCTCAACCATTCAGACCGACACGAACAGTGCGATCTATTCCATGGAAAAAGGTACGGCCGAAGTAGAAAAGGGCATTGACCTTGTCAACAACGCCGGAGATGCCTTTAGCCATATCCAGCAATTCGCAGATACCGTATCAAGCCAGATTGCCGAAGTTTCGGCTTCAATAAAAGACATGGCTGAGGGAGCCGACCAGGTAGTTGAAATCGTCAGTGCCATTGAGGAAATTGCAGCCGTCACAACTTCAGAAAGCCAGGACGTATCTGCTGCTACGGAAGAACAGCTCGCATCCATGGAAGAAATTGCAGCCTCTGCAGCATCGCTTTCGGGAATGGCCGAGGAATTATTGGATTCTATTAAGAAGTTTAAGGTAAATTAAAAAAATTCGGGTGGTACCAGGTACCACCCGAATTTTGTCGAATGAAATCAATCAAACGTTTGATTGAATTGGGGCAAGACGTTGATGCTATGGGGTTTGATAGAGAATAGGCTGGGCTTTTCATCTAGGTCTTTTTCCAAACAGGGCTTTTATTTTATAAAATATGCTGTCGTTCCCTCTTGCAAATTCATCATGCAAAAAGAATAGTATAGCGCAAATTGCAGCCATCAATCCGAAAGATAAAGAGATCAGGGATGTCAGCAAGCCGAAGCCCAAGTGGATCACTCCAGATACCCAAGCCCTGTTGTTGGGCACCCTGGAGCTAATGACTTCTGCAAGCAAAGACACAGGCAGACCATAGACAAGAATTACAATCAAACTAATGCCAAAAGTAAAAATAAGCCCCGGAATCAGGTCATTCGTCAAAGCCTTTTCAGCAAAAATGGATGGCAATCCAATCAATAACAGACCAGCTGTAAAAACGAAGGCTGTCTGCAAAGACACTTTTAACTTTCTAAGAAATAGATCGTTTGTAAAAACCTTTTTTCTGAATGCGGGGAGCAGAAAAGCAACTGACAATAGGATAGAAAGAATCTTGATAACGGATGAAATTGCCGAAACAAGAATAATAACTAAGAAAACAATAACAGCAAAAACAAGAATGATAGAGTTGTCTTTAAACATAAAAGTTACCACGCTTTTTTCTTCAGTATAAGTGAAAACATATGGAACAGCTATTATTTACTGGCTCTCAAGTCTTTTTGAATTAATTCCAGCTTCTTAATAATGCCGAAACTCCTTTTTTATATGAATGCCAATTTATTCCCTGTCATTTTCTTAATATTTAATTTAATCATTTGAGCTTTCAGCTAATTATTAGTAAACTCAGAGGCAAAGGAGGGGTTAGGATTGTTATTAGAAAAAATGCCTAATGTAGAACTTGTTAGTCTGGATGGAAAGCAGGTTTCTCTTAATGAATACCGCGGGAAAAACACTTTGATTTTCATGTGGGCTTCCTGGTGACGATGCAGGGAACAGCTGTCAGGTTGGCAGCAATTTTATGAGGAGTACCAAAGTGAGGATTTTGAACTCCTGTCTGTTTCGGTTGATATCCAGGGGCCGGAAGTCGTAAAACCTTATGCAGAGGACAAGCCTTTTACAACCTTGATAGACACTGAAAATAAATTGGCCAATTTATTTGGGTTTAAAATCGTACCTAATGGCATCTTTATTGATAAAGAAGGAACCATTCGCCTGCTGAAGCAGGGCTTCCAGGTTTCAAAGGAAGAACATGTTGAGGCTGTTCGAAAATTAATTCGCGGCGAGGTTGAAAAAGTTGAGTTGGAAGATCAGTATTTCAATCCTTCTGCAGCGCCAAGTGATCTTGAACAGCAGCTGGCACAGACTAAATTCAAGTTAGGAATGGAATATGCGAAGAATGGCAACAAAGAAGCTGCCTTAAAAGAGCTGGATGAAGCCTTGCTTCTAGATATGGATAACTTCCTAATCCGCAAACAACGCTGGTATATCCGCCACCCAGAAAAGTTCTCACCGACAATAGACATAGAATGGCAGCAAAACCAGCTAAAAGAAGAAAAAACGAAAGAAGCCCAATTAAAAGGCGAGCTTGAATGCGGGCCTGAGGGCTGCGAAATACCGGGGACATTAAAATAGGTACCAGGTACCACCCGAATTTTGTCGAAAAAGCTTCCTGCCGGTAAAAGGCAGAGGCTTTTTTGCTTGTCTTGAAGTATAGGACTTATATGGTAGTATCAATATAACGAAATTTTAAGGTTTTCTAAAGAAGAAGGTGATTGATTTGCTAACGATTGGTGTTGTTGGTTCACAGCAGTTTATCGCTGAAATCAGTAAATACTATGGCCATTATCCTACATATAAATTGATTTCCTATACATACACTTCTCCAAGGGAGTTAAACACACTGATTGAGCGTGCGGTTAAGGAGTGCAATTTTTTGCTGTTCTCGGGGATTATTCCTTATCATTATGCAAAGAAGCAGCTTGATCAGTATCCAATAGGGTCCAGTTATCTTTCCTTTAATGAAAATATGGTAGCATTATCACTGCTTGCTATTCATTACCATCATTCTTTTAAGCTTAGTGAAATGTCCATCGATCTTCCGAGGAAAAGATTTCTTGAAGGGGTATTGAATGAAGCCGGGATTACAGAGGATGCTGATTATGTAAAAGAGTATCCATGGATTTATGATTTTCAAGAGGAAAGGCAATTATCCATTGAAGACTTCGTGGAATTTCACTCTGTTTTATATGAACAAAAGAAAACCGCTTTTGCATTAACGAGTATTCATGCGGTATATGATAAGCTTCAGGCAAAAGGAATCCCCTCCATGTTTATGGTTCAATCCGTTCCAACTTTGATGGAAGGACTTGAAAAGGCAACTACACTTGCCAAGCTCAATCAATCAAAAAATTCGCAGGTTGCGGCTGTTTGTTTTAATAGTAATAGAAATGATCAGCTTGAACATTTTGCAAAGGCTTTACAAGCGAAGGTTACTCCAAGTGATTCAGGGTTGCAGATGGTTCTTTCGAATCGCGGGGTCCTGCAAACGCTCATTTTAAATCAAAAGCTTGCCGATTTATTAAACGATACTACAAACGATTTTGAAAAAACAGCAGTTGGAATAGGGTATGGCTATACAGTGAAAGAGGCGGAAACCCACGCTATAACCGCGTTTGACTTTGCCGAAAAAAATCGCAGCAAACTGGACCTGGCTGTTTATTTATTGGATGAGGAGAAAAAGCTAACGGGTCCGCTATTTCAAAATGAAGAACAGTACTCCCTTAAAAATGAAGATCCTGTGGTAAAAAAATTAAGTGCCGAGTTGAAAATGAGCAGCAAAAACATTTCAAGGTTTATTAATTTTCTGCAGGTAAATGATTTTAGGCCATTTTCCTCACAGGAGCTTGCCGATTATTTTAGCATCAGCAGACGATCAGCTGAAAGAATGATTAAAAAGCTTTTGGATCAGCAATCACTGCAGGTAGCAGGAGAGGAACAGCCGTATGATCAAGGTCGGCCACGTTCTTTATATCAAGCAGGCTCTATGTTAAAAGGGCTGAGTGAAAATAAAAATGGCTCTTGACCAACACTGAATTTTCAGTATATTATAAAACATAACCAATTAACGACACTTTAACGACAACAAAATTCAAATGTAAAGGACTGATTTTATGAAAATAGTAAAAGCTGAAATCTTTGGGATTCATTTGCCTTTAAAAGAGCCATTCATTATCTCCTATGCCTCCTACGACTATATGCCATCCATTATCGTTCGGCTCGAAACGGATAACGGGTTAGAGGGTTACGGGGAAGCAGTTCCGGATGAACATGTGACAGGGGAATCTTTTCACAGCACCATTTCTATGCTGAAGCATACCATTTTACCTGCTTTAATCGGATTTTCTCCGATCAACATGGAAAAGCTTCACCAGAAAATGAATGAGCTTATAAGCTCCAATCCCTCTGCAAAAGCGGCCGTTGACATTGCCTGCTACGACCTATTGGGAAAATATAAGCAAGAGCCTGTTTACAACCTGCTTGGCGGCCAATATCATGATACTCTTACATACCCAAAGGTACTGAGCATCGAAGAGCCAGACTTGATGGCGAGAAAAGCCAAGAATGCTATCGATCAGGGCTATCAGTCTTTGAAACTGAAGGTAGGGACAAGTTATTTGGAAGACTGCAAGAGGATTGCTCATGTTCGTGAGCAGGTTGGAATGGAAATTCCAATCAGAGTCGATGTGAACCAGGGATGGAGAAATGTCTCTACAGCACTTCAGGCAATTAAGCTGCTGGAGCACCTAAATATCTCTTGGGTTGAACAGCCGATTAAGATGGGTGATATTCACGGCCTGGGAGAAATCAGGCAAAAAACAAGCACTCCTTTGATGGCTGATGAAAGCATTCATGCCGGGGAGGATTTGGTTGAGATTATCCGGAATCAGGCAGCAGATAAAATCAATATTAAGCTAATGAAATGCGGCGGTATTTATCCAGCTATTCATATGGCAAAAGCAGCTGAATACGCAGGAATAGAATGCCAGATTGGTTCAATGGTGGAGTCTTCGATTGGTTCTGCGGCAGGCTATCATGCAGCCATTTCGAGAAAAAATATTATCAGTACCGAACTGACAGGGCCGCTGTTATTCAGTAAAGACATAGGTGATTTGAAGTATGATATTCCGTATGTTCATTTAAGTGATAAGCCTGGACTTGGTATTAAGGTTAACGAAGATGTTTTAAAAGAGTTAACCATTCAATACGATTCTATTGAAAAAGGATAAGGGAGGAACAGGGATGAAAGTGGAATCGCCCCAGCAGGAGGTTGTAGCTGAAAAGAATCGAAGAATTCCTCATACGTATGCCATCATTTTCGCTATCATCGTTCTGGCAGCTATCGCGACTTATATTTTGCCTGCAGGACAGTTTGAAAGAATTGAGCAGGATGGAAGAACCGTTGTGGTTCAGGACAGCTACCAGGTAGTTGCATCAAACCCGATTAGTTTTTTTGAATTATTTAAGGCAATTCCAGAGGGGATGGCTAAAGGGTCTACTATTATCTTTTATATTTTTCTTGTAGGCGGGGCATTTGGAATTATTCGTGAAACCGGAACGATTGAAGCCGGGATTCATAAGGCCGTAAGGAAATTGGAGAAGCGTGAAAAGCTGCTCATTCCGATAACGATGATTATCTTTTCAATTGCTGGAGCCACAACAGGAATGGCAGAAGAGAGCATTATCTTTGTGCCGATTGGTATCGCGATTGCAAGAGCGATGGGGTATGATGCCATTACCGGAACGGCCATGATCAGCATCGGGGCAGCCAGCGGTTTTATTGGCGGAATGATGAACCCATTTACGGTCGGGGTCGCTCAGTCCATTGCAGAAGTTCCCCTGTTTAGCGGAATTGGATTCCGATTTGCCATTTATCTATTTGTACTTTCATTAGCCATTTTCTATGTCATGAGATATGCATCCAAAGTAAAGAAAAATCCTGAAAAAAGTGTCATGTATGATATTGAATTGAAGGAAAAAGAAAAGCAGAAGGAGCAGCCGGCAGGCCAGTTTGAAGAGTTCAAGCTTCGTCATGCTCTTGTTCTCCTGATCATTGTTGGCGGGCTCGCATTTAATATGTATGGTGTGTTTGAATGGGGCTGGTATTTAACTGAGCTGACCGCATCGTTTATTATTATCGGATTTGCTTCTGGACTTGTTGGAGGCATTGGAATCAATCGCTTGTTTGACTCCTTTGTTGACGGGATGAAGCTGGTTGCATTCGGGGCACTTATCGTAGGTTTTGCCCGGGCCATTTTAGTTGTCATGGAAAACGGCGTTATTATTGATACCATGATCAATGGACTTGCCGCCGTCATTAGTGCCCTGCCCAATACATTAAATGTAATTGGGATGTTCTTTGTTCAAGTTGTGATCAACTTCTTTATTCCATCCGGAAGCGGGCAGGCTGCTACGACCATGCCGATTATGACACCTCTTGCCGATCTGCTGGGAATCGAGCGCCAGGTAGCAGTCCTTGCTTACCAATACGGCGACGGTATCACAAACTCCATCATTCCAACCTCCGCAGCCCTAATGGGTTACTTAGCCGTTGCTGGTATCCCGTATGAGCGCTGGGTCAAATTCATCTGGAAGCTTATTATTGGGTGGCTGATCATTGGAGCACTAGCACTTGTTGCGGCAGTGTTGGTAGGGGTACAGTAGAAAAGATGTGGTACCAGGTACCACTCGAATTTTGTCGAATAAAAAGTCTGCTGGATTTTGTGTTCAGCAGGCTTTTTTGTTTGGAATCTATTTTTTCAAAAGGCAGCGGCTGAAAAATGGCTGTCCTGTTTAAAAATGTCCTTCATTACATTTATGAGAGCCGTAATATGCTCTCAACTGTAAAAAGAAGGAATCGAAAGTCAATCATCGAAGTTAAATAAAGCTGGTATTGAATAAAAGGAGTGATATATATGTACAAGACTATTATTGAACCAAGGATTTCTGAAACTGATGGAGTTGGCCATATTAATAATACGACAGTGCCTGTGTGGTTTGAGGCGGGGCGGAATAAAGTGTTCAAGCTGTTTACACCTGAACACACTTTTGAAAATTGGAAATTAATCCTGCTGAAAATGAATGTTGAATATTTAAGCCAGATTTATTTTGGCATGAATGTTGAAGTTAGAAATTGGGTAAAAAGAGTTGGAAATACAAGTTTTGAGCTATATGAGGAGATTCATCAGGATGGTCATTTATGTGCAAAAGGTACTGTTATTTACGTAAATTTTAACTTTCAAACGCAAAGCTCCGAACCTATTCCACCGAGTATAAGAGGTGAGTTGGAAAAGCACTTATATGAGGGGGATTGAAGTTTAGAAGATTAATGCAGGGCAGTAAAACAGCCGCCATGCCAATAGGGCAGAGGGGCAGTAGAATAACCCGCTCTCTTACACACCAACCCCTTTTTTCACCTGTTTTTCTCATGAAATTCCCCAAACATTTTCAATAGTTTAATATTTTCGCTTGAAAGTATAGCGCTTTCATTGTATATTGAATACGTATTCAAAAAGTAGAAATTTCAGAAAGTTGGTGAGCGATTGGAGAGAATAGCTGTGCTTGGGTGCGGCACGATGGGGCATTCAATTGCACTTAATGCGGCATGGGCCGGGTTGAGTGTGAAGATGCAGGGCATCAGTGATTCCGACCTGGAACAGGGCTGGACCAATATGCTGAAAAAGCTTAAGGTTATGCTCAATAACGGTATTTTATCCGATTCGGAAGCTGCCCAAATTCAAGAAAACATCAAAATGACCACTTCGGTTGAAGAAGCGGTCAGAGAGGCAACCTTCGTCATTGAAGCTGTACCAGAGGATATTAGTATAAAAAAAGAACTATTTAAGCATCTTGATGCTCTTTGTGCGCCGGATGTCATTCTTGCCAGCAATACTTCAGGATTGAGTCCAACAGAGATTGCTTCGGAAACAGAACATCCAGAACGGACAGTGGTGACACACTTCTGGAATCCAGCCCATCTTATTCCTCTTGTCGAGATTGTGCGGGGTGAGGAGACAAGTGATGAAGCCGTGGAAAGATCTTTTCATCTTTTGCAGCAAATGAAGAAAAAGCCTATTGAAGTCAAAAGAGAAGTTCCAGGTTTCGTTGGTAATCGCCTTCAATATGCGCTTTTCCGGGAAGCCCAATATTTATTGGAGGAAGGCATCGCGAGCAAGGAAGATATTGATGATGCCGTCACATACGGAATTGGACGCAGGCTGCCGGTTTCAGGGCCCTTTATGACAGCAGATATGGGCGGCCTGGATGTGTTCTCGGCTATATCTGATTATCTATTTCAGCATTTATCCAGTGCAGAGGAATCCTTGCCAACTTTAAAAAAGCTTGTGGCAGAACAAAAACTCGGCGATAAAACGGGTGAAGGCTATTACAAGTGGGACGAGGCTTTTTCCAAAGAGTACAATCAGAAAAGGGAAGCTGAGCTGATCCGTTTTTTAAAGAAGGATTTAGGAATCCAATAAAGCTGATGGAGGAATGGTATGAATAACTTTCCTGACCTTGAGAATAAAGCGGTAATCGTGACGGGCGGAAGTAAGGGAATTGGAAGGGATATCGCCCTTTCCTTTGCCAAAAATGGAGCGAAGGTTGTCATTGTGGGGAGAAACGAAGAGGCCCTCCAGCAAACAACCGATGAGCTGAAAAAAATAAATAGGAATAGCTTTTATGTTTCAGCTGATTTAAACAGTGTTTCAGAGATTAAAAGGATGACAGAAACAGCAGTAGATTATATGGGCTCTCTGGATGTGCTGATTAATAACGCGGGTATTAACCGGGCCAAACCTGCCATGGATGTAACAGAAGAGGATTGGGATCTCACGCTTGATACGAATCTGAAGGCAGCGTTTTTCTGCAGCCAGAAAGCGGCCGAATATATGATTCCCAATAACTCCGGCAAGATCATCAATATTGCTTCCCAGATGGCCTTTGTCGGCTATTACAAGCGGGCAGCATATTGTGCCAGCAAGGGCGGAATGGTGCAGCTGACGAAAGCGCTTGCGGTGGAGTGGGCATCCCATGGGATTAATGTCAACGCAGTGGCTCCAACCTTTATCGAAACGGAACTGACTGCCAAGATGTTCGAGGATAAGGAATTTGAAAGGGAAGTCTACGGCAGGATCCCGCTGGGAAAACTTGCGGGTGCCGAGGATGTTTCTGCAGCAGCCCTATTTCTTTCTTCCAATCTATCAAAGTTTATAACAGGCGATACGATTAAAGTAGACGGCGGCTGGACAGCCATTTAATTTTTGCAGGTTTTTGCATGCGTATTCAAAAATAAAAACAGGAGTGATATCAAAATGGCAACTTTCTTAAAACAAGGCAAAAACGATCAAGAGGTACAGGAAGCAGATGTAAAAGTAAGAGAATCGGTAAGCGCGATTCTTAAAAATATCGAAGAAAACGGAGATGCAGAAGTCCGCAAGCTTTCCGAGCAATTTGATAAGTGGTCACCGGAACAATTCAGATTATCTGAAGAGCAAATCAAGGAAATTGTCGCATCTGTTCCGGAACAAACAATCAATGATATCAAGTTTGCACAGGAACAAATCCGCAATTTCGCTGAACATCAAAAGGCAGCACTAAAGGACATTGAGGTGGAAACATTGCCTGGCGTGTTCCTGGGCCATAAAAATGTTCCGGTAAACAGTGTTGGCTGCTATATCCCTGGCGGACGCTATCCAATGGTGGCATCCTCCCACATGAGTGTTTTGACAGCAAAAGTGGCGGGGGTTAAGCGCGTAATTGCCTGCACGCCTCCAATTAAAGGGGAAATTCCTTCTGCTACAGTTGCAGCCATGCATCTTGGCGGTGCTGACGAGATTTACCTCCTCGGCGGAATCCAGGCGATGGGTGCCATGGCAATCGGAACAGAAACGATCGAACCGGTTGATATGCTAGTAGGACCAGGAAATGCGTTTGTTGCGGAAGCGAAGCGCCAATTATACGGAAGAGTCGGAATTGACCTGTTTGCAGGCCCAACTGAGGTTCTTGTAATCGCTGATGAAACAGCAGATGCGGAAATGGTCGCAACGGACCTTTTAGGACAGGCAGAGCATGGACCGAACTCTCCGGCATGTCTTATTACAACTTCAGAGAAATTAGTGAATGAAACAGTAAAAGAAATTGAGCGCCAGCTTGAAACATTGCCAACAGCGGATGTTGCGGGCGTGGCATGGAAAGACTACGGTTCCGTTATTCTTGTGGACAGTCTGGAAGAAGCAGTAGTGGAAGCAGATAAATTGGCTTATGAGCATGTGGAAGTTTTAACGGAGGATCCAAACTACTTCCTTGAAAACATGACAAACTATGGTGCTCTTTTCCTTGGACCAGAAACGAATGTCGCTTATGGCGATAAAGTAATTGGCACAAACCACACGCTGCCAACGAAAAAAGCGGCCCGCTACACAGGCGGACTATGGGTTGGAAAGTTCCTTAAAACTTGCACATACCAGAGAACAACTCCTGAAGCGAGTGCGAAAATTGGTGAATATGCATCCCGTCTATGTGACCTGGAAGGCTTTAAAGGCCATCAGGCACAGGCAGATCTTCGTGTGAAGCGCTACGGCAGCCTCGTTAAGTAAGCGAAATCTGTTATAATTTCTCTGTCTAGATTCAGGCAGGAGGAACATGCATTGAAAAATAAAAAAGTTACAGCTGTGGATGTCGCTCGGTTGGCAGGAGTTTCCCAATCGAGCGTATCCAGGGCTTTTAGTGAAAATTCAAGTATCTCATCTAAAAAGAAGAAGCTTATTCTGGAGGCTGCAGAACAGCTGGGCTATCAGCCGAATGCCATTGCACGGGGCCTGATCACAAATCAGTCCCGCATCATTGGCATTGTCATGCGGAATATCCAGAACCCTTTTTATCCGGAAGTCCTCGATAAGTTTTACAGCAGGCTTGCCGAAAAAGGGTATCAGGTGATGTTTATCAACTCTCAGAATAATGAAATCCAAGAGGACGAAGTGAGTCATTTAATTGAGTACAGTGTAGAGGGAGCCATCATTACGGATGCGCTTTTGACGTCTTCGACTGTACAGAAATTTACCCGTAATGGCATCTCGGTCGTCCTGTTCAACCGATATGTGAACGATTCCTTAAGCAGTGCTGTTGTTTGCGATAACTTTGCTGCCGGGAAAAAGATTGGGCACTACCTAATAGAAAAAGGACATGAAAATCTCGCCTTTATCTCCGGACCGATGAATACATCAACAACAGTTGATCGAAAAAATGGATTCCAGGAAGCTTTGGCTGAACACGGCATCTCTTCCTTTTTAACAGAAAACGGCCTTTATTCGTATGAAGGAGGATTTGCAGCAGCGGAAAAGTTGCTGGAACGTGATAAAAATATAGACGCCATCTTCTGTGCAAATGATATTTCGGCTTTTGGTGCAATGGATTATCTGAAAAAACAGGGAATCAGAATCCCGGAGGATATTTCCGTCATAGGCTTTGACAATGTGGCGATGTCAGATTGGTCATCCTATGAATTAACAACGTGGCACCAGCCGATTGATGAAATGGTCGATGATTCTATTAACCTTCTGCTGGAGCATATCACAGGGGATATAGACACCCCTGAGATCCAAAGAGTAGAAGGACATTTAGTAGAAAGAGGATCCGTAAAGGACAGAAGGTGATGGAGAGAAGGCAGGGTTTTCGGGATAGGAGGATTTTATGCTAAGTATGATTGGATTGCTTGGGGGTATCGCACTGCTCATCTATCTGACAATGAGAGGGATGAACCTGCTGCTTGCTGCCCCTCTTGCCGCTTTTATTGTTGCAATATTTAGCGGATTGCCAATTTTTCCTCAGCTGGCAGGCGAGGGGGAAGCCAATTTTCTAACGAATTATATGAACGGATTTGCCGGATTTATCACATCCTGGTATTTGATGTTCTTATTCGGTGCCATTTTCGGAAAATTAATGGAAGACAGCGGAGCAGCAGACAGCGTTTCCAAATGGATAATCGACAAAATTGGCATGAAGCGGGCGGCGTTAGCCGTTGTGATTGCCTGCGCGGTTCTAACATATGGCGGCGTAAGTCTATTTGTAGTCGCTTTCTCCGTTTATCCGATGGCGCTAAGCTTGTTTAAGGAAGCCAACCTGCCAAGAAGGTTTATACCGGCAGCTCTTGCCTTCGGCTCCACTACATTTACGATGACATCAGCTGGTTCACCGGAAATCCAGAACTGGATTCCGATCGAATTTTTAGGGACTTCTCCTTATGCAGGCTGGGAAGTGAGCTTGATTGTTGCAGTCTTTATGATGGTCTTTGGTTACTGGTGGCTGAAGAAAATGATCAATAAGGCCGTCCGCAATGGGGAGAAATTTGAGGCAAGGGAAACCGATTCTACACTGATTCGTGAAAACCTGCCAAGCCCTATGGTAAGCATGATTCCGCTGCTGGTCGTTCTTTTGATCTCATTTATTTTCCATGATTCATTGGCGCAGTCAGCACTCATTATTGCTTTATTGAGCGGCTGTATTGCCACCTATTTTCTAAACCGGAAATACTTTGCGAATGCCTGGGGAGCGGTATCGGAAGGAACGATTGGCGCTCTGATCGCCATTGCCAACACATCCGCCGTTGTCGGCTTTGGCGGTGTGGCAAAAGCAACTCCAGCCTTTGCCAGTGCCGTTGATGTGATGACAAGCATTCCGGGAAGTCCGCTAATCGGAGGAGCTTTAGCTGTATCCGTTATTGCCGGACTGACCGGATCTGCATCTGGCGGACAATCGATCGCTCTGCCGCTGCTTGCCCCGCATTATCTGGATATGGGTGTCAATGCAGATGAGCTGCACCGTGTGGTGGCGATTTCTTCAGGATCGATTGATTCCCTGCCTCATGGCGGATATGTTGTTACAACCATCCGTGCGATTGCCGGTGAGTCACATAAGGATGCATATCCTGCATTTGGCGCATTGACAGTCATTGTGCCGATCCTAGGTGTCATTCTGGCAGTTGTTTTATTCTCGATTTTCTAAAAAAAAGCCTTGCAGAAAGACAGAGAGGGAAGAACTCTCTGTCTTTCTTCTTATTAAAACTAGATGATAGCCGATCCAAACGGGTTTATTTGCAAGTTTTTTGGCTCTATTTGCAAGAATCAGGGATTTATTTGCAGGTTTCAGCAGGCTATTTGCAAAATTGGTCATTCTATTTGCAGGTTTAACCGTTTTATTTGCAAAGTTCACAATTGGGCATCACATCCTCTGCAGTTTTTACATCTTTTAAATAGTGTTATAATTTAGAAAATTAAGACTCATGGAGGGATCCGACATGCCTCAAGCCATATCAGAAAAGAAGCATGATTTACATAGTGATGAACGATTCCATGTAAAAAATTGGATGACACCCAGCCCTTATTGCATTCAGCCGGGACAGACATTAAGGGAGGCTTCGAAAATGATGGTGCAGCTTCGTCTGGATAGCTTGCCTGTTGTAGATGAAACCAATCAGTTAGTCGGGATGATTACATCGAGAAGGCTGCTGAACTATTTTGCGCAGGGCAATCGGGGAGATGCGCTGATCGGCAGCATTCCGAAAGCAAATCTGGCTTCTGTTCGCCCGGATGATTCCATTCTTGATGTGTTATCGCTTCCGTATGATCAGCTGCCTGTGATGGATGAGGCGGGAAAACTGCTTGGCATCCTGACAACCAGGGACATCCTTGATGGACTTTCCAAATATATTTATAAGCTGAAGCAGCAGCAAAATTCTGCCGGAGCCCTTGGAGCCATTTTGGAAAGTGCCTATGAGGGAATAGCGGTTGTGGATGAAAATGGCATACTTCAGGAATTCAATGAAGCCTATAGCCGTTTTACGGGGATCAGAAGAGAGGATGCGATCGGCAGGCATGTAACCGAGGTCATTGATAACACTCATTTGCACGAAACAGTGAAAACCGGGATCCAGGAACGCGGAGTTCTGCAGAACATCCAGGGGCATGATATGGTGGTCCACCGGATTCCAATCTGGAAGGAAGGCCGGATTGTTGGCGCCATCGGGATGCTGATATTTGAAGGAGTAACCGAGGTTTATAAAATCTATGAAAAACTGCAGGAAAATCAAACACCAAAACCGGATCTGTTAACAAAGAAAAAGGAAAGCGACAGCCGGATTACCCTTGATCAAATTATAGGAACGAGCGAGGGAATCACGGAGGTTAAACGGCTGGCACGAAAAGCGGCAAGAACGGCAGCCACCGTTCTGATTACAGGTGAAAGCGGAACGGGAAAAGAGATGTTCGCCAAAAGCATCCACCACCTAAGCCCCTATTCGACCGGTCCGTTCATTAGCGTAAACTGCGGCGCCATTCCTGAGCATTTATTCGAGTCCGAGCTGTTCGGGTATGAAGAAGGAGCGTTTACCGGAGCGAAAAAAGGCGGGAAGCCCGGGAAATTTGAATTGGCCGACAATGGTACGATTTTTCTCGATGAAATCGGGGAAATGCCGCTTGTCATGCAAACAAAGCTACTGCGGGTTCTTCAAGAAAAGGAAGCCGAACGTGTTGGCGGGGTAACAAAATATCAAATCAATGTGAGAGTCATCGCTGCGACAAATCGTGACCTCAAGCAAATGATCGAAGACGGGGAATTCCGGGAGGACCTATACTACCGGCTGAACATCATCCAGCTCCATATCCCGCCCCTGCGCGAACGAAAAAAGGACATCCCGGTCCTGCTGGTTCATTACCTGAGGGAAATCTGTGAACGGTACAAGACACCTGGAAAATTATTCACATCTGAGGTAGTGAATGCTTTTGTCCAGCATCCGTGGAGAGGGAATATTCGGGAGATGGTGAATACGGTTGAGCAGCTTGTAACGCTTGTGGATGGGAAAGTCATAGACTACAGCCATTTGCCAGATTCTTTGAAAATGGCAGAAACCTCTATTAAAAAAGGGAAGGAACCTTCCATGGCAGCTGGATTAATAGACGAAGCCAAGCTTCTTGGAAATCAAAGGGAGTCTGAATTGATTCTTGATGCATTAAGAAAAGCGGGAGGGAATAAATCAAAGGCAGCCGATTTGCTTGGGATCCATCGAACCACCCTTTACCAAAAGCTGAAAAAGCATGGAATTTCTTGAATGAAGTGTAGTGGTTTCGCTACAAAAAATCTACAATTGTAGTGTAGTGACTACACTTTGAAAATCCAAAAGCACTGATTTAAATAGGTTTTCAAAGTTGGCACGCTCCTTGCAAGTATAGTAGTAACCGAACAAAAGGGGTGGAATGTTCAATGGAGAAATCAGCAGTTTTCCGTGTGCCGGAAGCGATTTTTTATGGAAGAGGCTCTTCTGAAAAGGTTGGAGCTGAAGCGGCGCTTAGAGGGAAAAAGGCATTAATAATCAGTGATAAAATAATGGATCAGCTTGGGTATGTAAGCGAATGCAGAACCTATCTTCAAGAAGAGGGCGTTCAAAGCGAGGTTTATCTTGGGGTAGCTTCTGAACCGACAGATGAGTATGTAGCAGAAGCATTGGAGCTTTTCCAGAATGAACAATGTGATTTGGTCATCTCAGTAGGAGGCGGCAGCTGTATTGATACGGCAAAGGCGATAGCGGTTCTTGCAACCAACGGCGGCTTTATTGGTGATTATATGGGAGGGAAGAAGCTGGCCAAGCATGCACCAGTTCCTCACATTGCGATACCAACCACAGCGGGTACAGGCTCTGAAGCCACGGATGTAACGGTCATCACGAACTCATCCAATGATGTGAAAATGATGATTAAGCAGCCTGCTTTTATGCCTAGTGTGGCCATCGTAGATCCATTGCTGACGATTTCTTCACCGAAGAATGTCACTTCAGCAACAGGAGTGGATGCCTTAAGCCATGCGGTCGAAGCTTATCTTTCCAAAAAAGCTCATCCGATGACAGACACAATGGCGATATCGGCTATGAAGCTGATCGTGAAAAATATTTTAACCGCTTACAATGAAGGAGACAATGTCGATGCCCGTGAGGCAATGAGCCTTGGGTCACTCCAGGCCGGAATGGCGTTTTCAAATGCTTCTGTATGCCTTGTGCATGGCATGAGCCGTCCAATTGGAGCCTTATTCCACGTCCCGCATGGAATCTCAAATGCGATGCTCCTGCCGGCAGTATTGGAATTCAGCCAGGAAGCATGTGTAGACCGCTTGGCTGATATCGGCAGAATTTTTCAGCCTGACAATGAAAGCCTTTCCAACGAAGAAGCGGCTGAGATTGCTGTTCAATCCGTTAAAGACTTATGCCTGAAATTAAATATTCCTAACTTAAGAGGATGGGGAATTGACCAGGAAGCGTTTAAGACTGCTGTTGGAAAAATGGCTACGGACGCAATCGACAGCGGCAGCCCGGGTAACAACCCAAGAGTGCCAACCCAAAGCGAACTGGAAGCGTTATACCATATTTGCTATGATTATCAGTTTTCCTCTGAAACAGAGAAAGTATAACAGGGGACGGGGGATATAACAGATGATCGGAATGCTTGGGTTAATTGCTTCACTGCTTCTATTAATGTATTTGACTATGAAAGGCATTAATATCATTATTGCCGCCATCATTAGTGCAGTAGTAGTGGCTCTAACAGGGGGATTAAATCTGGAGACTGCCCTGACAGAGCACTATATGACAGGTTTTACAAAGTATTTTTATTCCTGGTTCTTAATCTTTTTGCTGGGAGCGATTTTTGGAAAAATCATGCAGGTAACGAAAGCAGCTGATAGTATTGCGAATTGGGTTAAGGATACGCTTGGCCCATCCAGGGCAGTATTTGCAGTCGTGGCTGCAGCGGCGATTATGACATATGGCGGCGTCAGCCTGTTTGTCGTAGGTTTTGCCGTCTATCCAATTGCTGTTTCCTTATTTAAGGTGGCAAATCTGCCGCACCGCTTCATCCCTGCTGCATTGGTGTTTGGATCGATATCCTTCACGATGACAGCGCCGGGTTCACCGGAAATTCAAAACCTGATTCCAACAGAATTTTTCGGAACGAAGCCGACTGCCGGCGGGATTATTGGGGTGCTAATGGCACTCTTGATTATGGTTGTGGGCGGGCTGCTGCTCAGCAGAATGGTGAAAAAAGCGGTTCAAAATGGGGAGGTATTCTCCCTGCCAAATCAGCCGCCAAGTGCAGCCAATGAATCTGCAGCAGCTCTCGATGCAGAGCTGGCCATGCAAAGGCCTGATGCTGTTTCAGCCGGAAAAGATTATCCGCATGTCATTATGGCCATTTTGCCGTTAGCAGCCGTTATTGCGATCTTAAACACAGCCGCCAATTTCACCTCTTCAACGGCTGCGGCACTGATTTCTTTGTCCAGTGGCATTATTCTGGCGTGTTTATTGATGATTAAATATTTGGTTGGATTCTGGGAAGCACTTGCAAAGGGTGCCCAGGATGCTTTAGTAGCCGCAGCCAATACTTGTGCGGTTGTAGGGTTTGGCAGTGTTGCTGCACAAGTAGCAGCATTTGGAACCTTTGTAGATGCTTTGGTCAATATTCCGGGGCCTCCGCTTATGGGGCTGGCCATTGCCGTCACCCTGATTTGCGGTATTACAGGCTCGGCTTCTGGCGGCCTGGGAATTGCACTTCCTATTTTGGCGCCCATGTATATGTCGCAAGGTTTGGATCCTGGTTCGATGCACAGAATCTCGGCCCTGGCTTCAGGCGGATTGGATTCACTTCCGCATAATGGATACGTCGTTACGACGATTCGGGCCATATGCGGTGAAACCCATAAACGTTCCTACTGGCCAATTTTTATTCTAAGTGTAGCGATGCCAACGGCTGTATTAATCCTGGCAGTGATCCTATATTCAATCTTTTAAAATAGAAAGGGGATTTTACTTATGACAACCACAACAACAAAGGTATTAAAAAACTTTATTAACGGTGAATGGGTGGACGCAAAAACGGATAAGTTTGAAGCGGTGCCTAACCCGGCAACTGGGGAAGAGCTGGCACGCACACCGATTTCGACACGGGAAGATGTAGATGCTGCCGTCCAGGCAGCGAAAGAAGCCTTTAAAACCTGGAGCAAAACGCCGGTGCCAAAGAGAGCAAGAATTCTATTTAAATATCAGCAGTTATTAGTAGATAACTGGGACGAACTGGCGAAATTAATTACACAGGAAAACGGCAAAAACTTTAAAGAAGCGTATGGAGAAGTTCAGCGCGGAATTGAATGTGTGGAATTTGCTGCAGGTGCTCCATCCCTAATGATGGGCAAGCAGCTTCCGGACATTGCGACAAATATTGAATCAGGCATGTACCGTTATCCAGTTGGAGTTATTGGCGGCATCACGCCTTTCAACTTCCCGATGATGGTTCCTTGCTGGATGTTCCCGCTTGCGATTGCGTGCGGAAACACATTCGTGTTAAAGCCATCTGAAAGAACACCAATCTTGGCTAACCGCCTGGCAGAGCTGTTCACAGAAGCAGGCCTTCCGGCTGGCGTGTTCAATATCGTTCACGGTGCCCATGACGTGGTAAACAGCTTAATTGACCATAAAGATGTACCGGCTATTTCATTCGTCGGTTCCCAGCCTGTTGCCGAGTATATCTATAAGTCTGCAACGGCTAACGGCAAACGCGTTCAGGCGCTTGCTGGAGCAAAAAACCACTCCATTGTTTTACCGGATGCAGATATGGATACAGCTGTAAAGGAAATTATCGCAGCTGCTTACGGTTCAGCGGGAGAAAGATGTATGGCTTGTTCCGTTGTTGTAGCAGTTGACTCTATTGCGGATGAGCTTGTAGAAAAACTTAATGAGCAAGCAAACCAGCTTACAATTGGAAATGGATTGGACGAAGATGTATTCTTGGGGCCAGTCATCCGCCAGGAAAACAAAGAGCGCACAAGCAGCTATATAGAAATCGGCGAAAAAGAAGGAGCTTCCCTAGTAAGAGATGGCCGCAAAGACGAAGCTTACCACGAAAATGGATACTTCATTGGACCAACTATTTTTGACAATGTTGACCCATCCATGAAAATCTGGAAAGAAGAAATCTTTGCACCAGTCCTATCTGTTGTACGCGTGAAAAACCTTGAAGAAGCGATTGAGCTTACAAACAAATCAGACTTCGGAAATGGGGCTTGCCTATTCACGGACAGCGGAAGCAGTGTTCGCTACTTCAGAGAAAACATCGAAGTCGGCATGCTCGGCGTCAACATCGGCGTTCCCGCGCCAATGGCCTTCTTCCCATTCTCCGGCTGGAAAAATTCCTTCTACGGAGATCTTCATGCCAACGGAACAGACGGCGTGGAATTCTATACAAGAAGAAAGATGCTCACTGCTCGCTGGTAATATAAAAAATAAGAAAAGGTCACCTGTTAATTGAACTGCACCCTATAAAGTAGACAGTTTAATAAAAAGAGATGCTGCTATCTACGCAGCGATGAGATGACTTCGGTAAGCTGCCGGAGTCATCTT
>NZ_QGTW01000003.1 GCF_003182355.1 Cytobacillus oceanisediminis
TCGACTTGCATGTATTAGGCACGCCGCCAGCGTTCGTCCTGAGCCAGGATCAAACTCTCCATATAAGAGTTGATTAAGCTCATAAGTTGTCTTTTCAAAAAAGACTAAAGAATAAACGTTGACGTTTTTGTTCGTTCAGTTTTCAAAGAACAACACTGCTTGCTTCATTAACCTCGTTAGTAACATAATTGATATTACACATACACTTTGCGTCGAGCTGAGAATTTCTCCCTCGAGCAGCATCGGTTTTTTTGAAGCAACTTTACTAATATACCACACACAATTTTCGACGTCAACAGTTTCTTGGTTTTTTTTCATCTCATTAACTGTTTTCTTTTTTCCCGAAAGCTGTTCTTAAATAATAGCACCAGTTAGAATTACAGTCAACGCCTTGGGCTGTGGTAGTTTATTCCATTCTCTGGATTTGAGATCGGCAAGTCTATAATAAAGCTCGTCCCAGAACTGTCACTAAAAACATCCATTGTGCCATTATAGTTTTCAATTATTTTTTGTGAAACAGAAAGGCCAAGGCCAGTCCCTTCATCTTTTGTTGTAAAGAATGGGTCAAATATATGGTCAATAATCGATTCGCTAATACCCTTGCCGTTATCTTTAAAAGTGAACCTTATATCATCCCCCGCCCTTTCAGCCTTCAACTGGATTTGCAATTCAGCACTCCCCGCTGCCTGCAGTGAATTTTGCAGCAGGTTAATAAAAACCTGCAAAAGTTCTTCACGGTTCACTTGAAAAGAGCAATGAAGGATATCGGGATTTGTTTCATATTCAATAACAATATTATGAAGCAACGCTTCACTATTTAAGAATTTACCTAAATAATCATATATAAATTCCTTCACCTTTATCTCTTCTGTTGTAATTTCTGCAGGCTTTGCAATTCTGAGGAAATCGGAAATGATTTTGTTGGCTCTGTCGATTTCAGGAATAAGCAAAGTTTTAAACAAATCAGCCGTCACCTTATCTGAATTACTTTGAAGTATCTGCAAGAAACCTCTAACGGTTGTTAGAGGATTTCTAATTTCATGGGCTATACCTGCTGCTATCCTGCCTGCAAGTGCTGCTTTCTCCGCTTCCTTAATTCCATTCAAGAAATGAAAAACTCCGATAACCCTTTGAATATTCCCATCCGGGCCCCTGATAATTCTTGTATTATTAATGCCATAATTTTTATCAAGTATTTCTCTATTTACTATAGCCTTTTCAGATTTTAGAGTCTCCAGCAAATTTATTTTCTCGTCTGGAATTTGCAATAGGTCTCTTATATGACGGCCTACTATATCTTCTTTACTCTTATGGAGATCTTTGCAAGCCTGTAAATTGCATAGAGTCACCACACCCTTTTTGTCAATAAAGACAATATGATGGGGAACAAGGTCAAGTATTGGCTCTAGAAAGTTTTCAATTTCAATAAATGGAAGGTCCTCTAGCTTTTTATCAATATGCGACAGTTTGGTTTGCTGGATTTCTTCATTATAAAAAATCGAATAGTATTCATCATTCCCCTTATCAAGCTGCATTCCCATTTCAGCATCTCTATAAGAAAAAGAAAAAGGGAGCTGGCTGATGAGGTTTTTATAAAATTGAAGCTCTTTTTCTGTGCCCTCCAGTTTATTCAGGGCTCTTCCTTTATCATTCATTTGATACCTCTTTTATTAACATTAAGTCCTTCGTTTTTATTATAGAATAAATCGAATTATTTAAAAAATCTAATTTTAAGCCCAAAAACACTATTTTTTTAATTGCGGAAACATATAAGCGTTTAGTTTCCTAATCAGGATCATCAGAACTATAAGAATAATGCTAAAGAAAATTGGGTGCCAAAAAGAGTTTATATGCAATATTTCCATTTTTATAAGGATGATATGAAATAGGTAATCTGCAAGGAAAAGGATTGCGAGCCAAAGAACGCGATAAAATTTAATAATAATTAAAGTTAAAAAAAATGCATAGATGATCCAAATTAAAACGTTAAAAGCAATATGGTCCTGGTATGGTGATTCAAACCATCCGATCGTATACTTGTGTGTTTCTAATATAGCCGGCAAATAAAAGGATACAGCTTGAAAGATAGTGGTGATGGCCATATAAATAGTTACAAATTGAATAAAAAAATCAGGTCCCTCGACCCTATTTCTCCACCACTTTATTATAAAAACAGATATAAACAGGATTACTGCTGTGTACCAGGAATTCCACCAATTATGCCTGTAAATCCCCAGCCAGAGGTAGAGCTCTTCAATTCCAAAGATAGACACGATAATCAAAATAACCCATTTGAGATTAATACGGAAAGCAGCAATTGCCATAAGTATACTTGGAATGAAAAAGGCCTGTGAAATACTGGAGCCAAAAACATCATCATACCATTGGTTTGAAAAAACCCTCGGATAATAGGAATAAGCATCCCCTAAGATCAGTACAATGTACTCCATTAAAAAGGAAAGGCCCATTGTGAAAAAATATACAGCAAGATTAAGATAAAATTTAGTTTTCTTATATGTAATATACATAATCCATGCACTTATAAGGAGCAAGCCAATGAACCACAGTAAATTAGTTGACAATTTTTCCACTTCCAGTTTTAACTGTTTCCATTATTTTGTTCAGCAGACGCAAACATATACTTTACCAGGAAGAACTAAAACGAATTGACGTTGGTTCTCCCCTTTCCTATACTAGAAAAGTCAAATTAGAAGAAAAACAGGTGAATTAAATGGATTTTGAAATAAATTATTTATCTTTTTATGTGGTCCAGGTAGAAGGAAAAGGAGAAAACGCAGAAAAATTCTCTAAACACTTTCAAACTCTTGAATCTGAGGATTACGAAAATAGTGCTTTGAAAGACTTTTTAGATGGAGAACTTGCAAAGATTTCAAAAAGGAAAGTTGAAAGACATCCGAAAACAGACCAGGCGCCTACTAAAATTGGGCGATTTATTGTGGAGCCGGGATATGATTTAAGCTCCAACCCCAATTATAATCTTTTTAATCGTGTGAGAATGGCTGAAACCAAGGAATTTTTCCGGGAGGCTAATGAACAAATCGTTAATGCCTATATTGATACAAGCGCTGTCCGTGGAGGAGTCTTGCTGGTGGCAAATGCCAAGCTGAGGAAATATTTCGATGAACCTTTCCTTTTTATCATGAAATGTGACTTCGAACCAAAGGTAGCATCAATTTCTGATGAAACTACCCTTATTAGAAATGTGGAAATGGCAATTACGACTAAAAATATGAAATCGATTCAGTATCCTTATATGCCGGAGGAAGGCATGATTGAGGAAGGAGAACTAAAAATCCACCAGTCCTCGCATGCGCGATACTTTGAAGACTTTTTAAAGTTTGTAGACTATGAACCCTCCCTCCCGGAAATTGTTAAAACTCAAGTGATAGGAATGGTACAGGATCATATTAATGAAACTTTTCAGCCGGAAAGTGAAGAAAAAGAACAGATAGAAGCGAGCATGGAAGTATGGGCTGCTAGCCCGAAAAGAGAAATACAAGAGAGATTTTCCTCTGATCAAGTAATCGAGGCTGCTGCACAAATTATAGAACATTCACCCGAGATTGAACTGAAGCTTAAAATGGATCATGTTTCCATAAACGGCCTTCTCTCGGATTTCGGAGACACCATTCATATGGCCAAGGTAAATGGCCGCTATGTACTGCTTATTGAAGCTGACAGTATTTTGTTTGAAAAGGGATTCTCCCCAATTGAGTTTTTAAAGCCAGATGAACTGCCTAATGTTATCGAGAAAATTAATCAAAAATAAAAGGGCGACTAAAATAATCGCCCTTTTTTCATTATTTAGAAAAGATGCTGTTATTGTTAACGACCTGCAATTCTTTTGTCGTCTCGTTCATTTCACTTTTACAAATTGGACAGATAGGTACTTGGCTGCTTTTAAAATTGTCTCTCACCCAGCAGTTACAAGATTCTGATGAACATTCCCAAACCTTAACTTCCTCAACCTTTATTTCTTCCATATTCCTTCTGCCAAATCCCATTGCCATAATCAGGCACCTCCCAAAGAGTAAGACCCTATACCCAAAATAAAAATCACTTGCTATATAAAGGGACAGAACATACCGGCTCTATATAACAAGTGTTTACGGGCAATATTATATTCTTTTAACTAAAAATAGTATAACATATATAGGTTAACCTGTCAAAAAGATATACTTTTTAGTCAGCTTCATTTTACTCAAAATTACAAACAGAGTAAATACTATCATTCTCTTCGGGGAAAAGTGTATAATGACTTGTACAGCAGGTTATGTTTATGTAAGAAAGGGTGAAGGCCATGAACATTACAGGATATTCGGTTGAGTACATAAAAGATCCGACTGGCATCCTAACCGGTGACCGCTATGAATTCTTTTTAGATATCGATGTTGATGAGGAAGATGATTTGTATTCAGTGAATGGCATAAAATTGAGAGTACTTTTCTATAAAAACGATGAGGATGAAAGGATTCTAAATTACCACTTTCTCGAAAACCAGACAGGAAAGGTTTTGGAATTCGCGTTGGACGAAGAGGAAGAGAAAACAGTTTCCCGCTTCTGCAGTGAAAACATATCTCAAGCGTAATAAAAAGAGCAGGGTTCCCTGCTCTTTTTATTTTATCATACCTCGATATTCTTGCCTTCCTCTGAAATGTGGTACATTAAGTGCGCTAAGTGTTGGATTGGCGTATAAGCCTCTTCATCTTCATTCTGATCATTTTCCTCATTAAAGTCCAAATCATTCAGATGCAGCGCTGCAAATTGATAAAAGTCTTTTAATTCAAAAGCATAGCAAGCGTTCGGCTCTTCCTGGTCCTCTTCATATTGCAAAACCATATAGGATTCTTTACCATCATTATCAAGAGCATCGAAAAAAATAAAATAACCAATGTTGGTATCAAGCTCAAATAAATGCCTTGTTCCACCCACAGTGTATTCCTCAAAATCTTTTTCACTTAGTTTTTGAACATGCATAGGCTGCACCTGATCTTCTTTGTGGAAATTTACAGTAAAAGTTTTCACGGATTCTCCCCCTCTACTCATCCCATGCTAACATAAAGAAAATTATATTCCTATTATTACCCTCTCTTAAAGGCTGAAACCCAATTTGGGTCTATTCGTTTGTAATTTTTTCCTATATGATATTCAAGAAGTAATTTAGACTGAATAATTCTAGGGAGGTAGAAGGAGTGCTGGAAAATAAACAATTAGATGATATTAGATCCTTGCAGGAGATATGCGAAGAGAAAGAAAATATTGATTTAAAGCTAAATTGGGATAGCTTGCGGAACAGGCCTGATGGGCAGCAAAATGACTTTTTCCAATATGATGATAATGGAAAATTACTCGGTTATCTCGCTCTCTACACTTTCGGGGGGCCTATGGAATTATGCGGAATGGTTCACCCACAACACAGGCAAAAGGGTATTTTCAGCCAGCTGTTCAAGCAGGCAAGGCACTCACTGGAAAAAGCCAGCAAATTGCTTATTAATGCCCCCGCCAACTCCGCTTCTGCAAAAAGCTTTTTAAAATCCCGGCCCTGCACTTATTCTTTTTCGGAATACCAAATGAAACGCCAGGCAAGCATGATAATAGCAGAAGTAAATCCCCAAGTAACTTTGCGAAATGCAATTGAAAGCGACCTCAAATTCATTAGTTACCTGGATTCAGTCTGCTTCGATATCCCTGATCATGAGGCAATAGCTTTTAATAAAGAAGTTTGGCTTAGAGGAAATGAACCAACCTTTATCGTTGAATACGGAGGAAAAAAAGCTGGGAAAATAAGGATTAAAAAAGAGGAAGATGCAATTTGGATTTACGGTTTCGCCATTAAACCCTCTCTGCAGGGAAATGGAATCGGCAGAAGCGCACTTTCACAAGTTGTTATGAATGAACAAAACAAAGGGATTGAAAGGGTGCATCTTGAAGTAGCAGCAGAAAACGAGCATGCCCTGGGCTTGTACAAATCATGCGGATTTGAGCCATACGGCACTCAGGATTATTATGAATACGATTTAAATAAACTTTAAAAGTATAGAAAAACGGCTTTAAAGAGCCGTTTTTCATGCTTTTGAATCATAAAAGCTATGCCTGAGGTGCATTTTATCTTCTATTTCCATAATGCCAAATGAATATTGCGGCTGTCTGCGCTTGTCTGTGGGGGAACCCGGATTAAACAGCGTGAGTCCACCTTCCTGTTTATGCACCGGAATATGCGAATGCCCAAATATAATGATATCCATTCTCTCTTTCCCAAAAGCCGCGATACTTCTTTTTTCTGTGGTTTTCCCCTTTCCATGTCCATGAACCACCCCTATTTTATATCCTTCTATCTCCAGCAGCAGCCTGTCTCTAAAAAGACCGCGTATCTCTTCGCTATCCGTATTTCCATATACACCTTCAACAGGCGCATATGTCTTTAATTCATGATATATATCAATGGTCTGCCAATCGCCGGCATGAATAATTAAATCGCAGCCATCTAGTTCCTGCAGAAGGACACCCGGCAGCTTTTTAGCTCTTTTTGGCATATGGGTATCGGACACAATGATTATTTTAATAAGTGCTCCTCCTCCCTATCAGTCGATGTAAAGATCCTCTATTTCAGAGAAAAATAAAGGAGCCCCTTTTCAGCAAGGGGCTCCTTTATTTGCATTATAACTTTGTTACATTAACAGCTTGAGGTCCACGCTGGCCCTGCTCTATGTCAAAGTTAACTTCTTGGCCTTCATCAAGGGATTTAAAGCCTTCTGTTTGGATTGCAGAGTAATGTACAAATACATCTTCTCCACCTTCAACTTCGATAAAACCAAAACCTTTTTCTGCATTAAACCATTTTACTTTGCCTGTTGCCATTTTATTTCCTCCTAATATCTATAACTCACAGGGTGATATTTTACCCTGCATTTACTAATATGGGTAAATTAATCAGATTTTATAATAAGTTGTTCAAAAAGTCCTTTAAAAATCGATGTAATGTCCCTTTTTGAACACTAATAAAAATTATTTACTGCGATTTTTGCTGCGTCTGTCTCTTCCGCCTTTAAAATCTCTTCTATCCCGGCTGCCGCTTCTGGACCTGTCTCCAAATCTTCTGCCGCCACGGTCACCGCCTTTAGGCTTTCTCACACGGATAGGTTCAACTGCAGTCAATTTAACAGGTGTCACATCAGGACCCTTTGTCAGTAATTTCAAAGCAGCTGCCAGCATTGTCACAGAATCGGTATCCTCAAGAAGCGTTTCCGCCGATCTCTTAAAGTCTGCATGTTCGCCTTTATCAATAACTTCCATTAACTTATTGATGGTAGCCTGCTGATTGCCTTCAACCACATCTTTAAATGAAGGTACCGGCTTTTTGGCCATTTTACTTTTTGTTACACTTTCAATAATTTTCAAATGATCAATTTCTCTTGGTGAAACGAACGTAATCGCAAGCCCTTTGTTTCCTGCACGTCCGGTACGGCCAATACGGTGAACGTAACTTTCCGGATCCTGCGGGATATCAAAGTTATAAACATGGGATACGCCGGAAATATCCAAGCCACGGGCAGCAACGTCTGTCGCAACCATAATCTCGATAGTCTGCTCTTTAAAACGGCGGATAACCTGGTCACGCTTTGCCTGAGGAATATCTCCATGAATTCCTTCAGCTGAATAACCTCTTTTAATAAGACCTTCTACTACTTCGTCTACCCGTTTTTTTGTTCTCCCAAACACAATCGCCAATTCCGGAGATTGAATATCCAAAAGATTGCAAAGGACATCAAATTTTTGTTTTTCATGCACTTCCATATAATATTGTTCAATATTTTTAACGGTCATTTCTTTTGCTTTTACTTTTACCATTTCAGGTTCCTGCATGAATTTTTCCGCAAGAGACTGAATTCTCTTTGGCATTGTAGCAGAGAAAAGAAGTGTTTGGCGCTCGCCTTTAATTTCACTGAGGATTCGTTCAATATCCTCAATGAAACCCATATTAAGCATTTCATCTGCTTCATCCAAAACAACCATTTTAATATTGCTTAATCGAATCGTTTTTCTTTCGATGTGGTCAATTAGCCTTCCAGGTGTTGCCGCAATGATTTGCGGGTGTTTTTTAAGGGCACGGATTTGGCGGTTAATATCCTGGCCGCCATATACCGGAAGGGTTCTAACTCCTTTCACTTGTCCAATGCGATTCAATTCTTCAGCTACCTGGACAGCTAGCTCACGAGTTGGAGCAAGCACAAGCCCCTGAATGCCTTCATTAATATCTACTTGTTCTAATAGCGGCACTCCAAATGCAGTTGTCTTTCCTGTCCCGGTTTGTGCCTGTCCGATCATATCCTTGCCTTGCATACCGATGGGAATCGCTTGTGCCTGTATTGGTGTTGGTTCTTCAAACCCCATATTGGAAAGGGCTTTTACTATTTCATTACTTAAACCGAAATCTGAAAAAGTTGTCAAAATAAATTTTCCTCCTTGTACTAAAGCCTTTTGAAAAAGACTGTAACTTTTAATTTAATGATGTTCACTACGTTACTAGGCTTTCCAGTTTGTATCTCTTTTTTACATTTCCAAATGTACTAATTTTAAACTTTATTTTGTAAGTGAAGTAATTTATTTAGAAGAAATGAAAAATGTTTTATTCCTAAAAAGCAGTTAGATGGGAAGAATCTGTTTAGAGGAATGCATGCAGACTACAAAGTGGATGAGTAAAATAACGTAAAAAGGTGATGCATGATTAGACATGCATCACCTCATTTTAAGCAAGATTATGCTTTTGTTACGTTTGCAGCTTGAGGTCCACGGTTACCTTCAACGATTTCGAAAGTTACGTCTTGGCCTTCTTCTAAAGTTTTGAAACCTTCAGTTTGGATAGCGGAGAAGTGTACGAATACATCTTGACCTTCTGAAGATTCGATGAATCCAAAACCTTTTTCTGCATTAAACCATTTTACTTTACCTGTGTTCATTTGTGTTGCCTCCTGAAAAATTGTTTTTTCACTATAATGTACCATATAAACTTAAACATAAAAAAGTCGCAGCCGCCAAAAATGAGGATGAACGATCGCCTACATTTCTTTGCAGCTACGACTACTTATCCAAAAAGTATATAACGAACTTTACAGCGTTAACCTAATAATAAACGACGTATAGTCATAAGTCAATCTTTTTAGCGATCATTTTCAAATAGTGACAAATTGACTATTTGCGTCTTTCTTCATTTTTCTCGCCTTTTCAGCCGCCTGTACTGTATGTTTTAATAGCATGGAAATGGTAACGGGTCCTACTCCGCCTGGAACTGGAGTTATAGCAAAAGCTTTCTCATGACAGGTCACGTATTCAACGTCGCCTATGTTTCCTTTATTATAGCCAGCATCGAGGATTATGGCTCCTTCTTTGATCCACTCACCTTTTATAAAGTTAGGTTTGCCGACAGCAGCTACAACGATATCAGCTTGCTGAAGGATTTGCGGCAAGTTTCGGGTGTGGGAATGGCAGGTTGTCACGGTAGCGTTTCGATTAAGAAGAAGCGCAGAGACAGGCTTCCCCAGAATCGGGCTTCTGCCTACAACAACTGCATGCAGTCCATCTGCACCAAGCTTGTAGTAGTCCATAATTTCTAAAATAGCCGCCGGCGTACAGGAAGGGTATTCGCCAAATCCGAAAGCGGTTTGTCCGTATCCCAAACTAGTAACACCATCAACATCTTTTTCGATGGCAATCGCTTCAAAAGCTTTGCGTTCATCAATATGACCAGGCACTGGATGCTGCAGAAGTATTCCATGTACTGCCGGATCATCATTTAATTCCGCTATAGTCTTAAGAAGATCATCAGTTGTACTATTCTTGGAAAGATGAATACGCTTGGAAATAATTCCGAGCTTTTTACAGGCATTACCTTTCATTTTGACATACGTTTCCGATGAAGGGTCATCCCCCACCAGAATGGTTGCCAGGCATGGCTGTACATCGTTCAATTTCAATTCGGCGATTTTGCCTTTCAATTGTTCCTTCACATGATTTGCGACAACGATTCCATCAAGTATAAGCTTATTTTCCATGCATATCCCTCCAGATATGGAAAAGCACATTAAAAGGCAGACGGGCTTCTCCATTTAATTATGAAAAAAGAGACAAGGGAATCCCTTATCTCTGCCCAGACGACCGGCTATACATAGACGCAGCTCCCCAGCGGTTAATTCCGCATTGTCGTCAGTCACTGCGATTTGGTTTCTTATTCTAATAATATCATCATACCATAAAAAACATATGTTTCAAGTTTTTTTACCCAAAACGTTCGTGTTTTATGCAAAAAATGAATAAAAAAGGACAGCAGAAAACATGCTGTCCTTTATAATGATATATTTGAGTTATTTAATTATGACCTAAAACAATGAAAGCCCTTCCTCTCTTCCATCCTTGCGGCTCCTTGACCGCGCCAGCGGGAATCAGGTATATCGGATTATTATCCGAATCGATGCTCTCTGAGATTTCAATTAAATGGTAAGAAACTTACTGAAGTAAAAAACGGAGAAGTGTCTGGTTTATAGAAGATGATTAAGAAGAAATTCGACATAAAGCCGTCCACACAAATTATTTCTTAATTACAAACACATGCCTACTCTTTCAAAACCTAAAGAGCATTAAACATAACAAAAAGCCGGACTTCCACACAAAATGAAGGAGCATTGGGCGCCGACATTCAAGTGAATTCACGACTTCAAAATTGTACCTCAAATACTTCAATACCTATATTACTTCATAAACTTTGTTCTGTCAAGATAAAAAACTTGTCACTATTTGAATCATGAAAACTGTTATGCCTCTTAACTTTCCCCTTTATACTCCGTTACATCAAAGTAATCGGTTGTATCCTTATAGTCGTTATAATCAATATCAAGATCATGAAAAAATCGATGGAGCTTAATAAGGGCTTCCTTATCCTTCGAGCCTCCCTGGACCTTTTCTGCCAAATTGCTGATGGTGTTCAAATCCTGCTGCAAATCTTCATTTTCGGCTGTCAGGCTCTTTAGCGAGTTTGCAATTAATTCAGCTTGTTTCCGCTGTTTAGACCAACTGACAAAACGATCTCTGCCCCAGCCAAGGGTTTCATTATAAAATGTATGGTTTGAGGCAATAAAATCCCCCAAATCACTGTACATCAAGTCCTGCTCAGCCATTTCTTCGGTTTTGGAAACTTTTTGCACCCCCGCTGTATTCTGTTCCTTGTTTAAATAAACTAGAACACTGTAAGCAATGGCGATTGCCATGATCATGCCTATTATGGAAAGAATTCGGTTTATTTTTTTATTTTTCAGCAAAGTTAAGAAAGCCTCCATTTTCTTTTATTGATTTTTAGTGAAACTCAATGGATTTTCTTTCGTATAGATCATTAACAAACCTAAAGGATATTTTTTATTTTCTTAGTTTGTTGAATAGAATCCGATTAAGTTATGAAAAGTTTCATGTAAATCGGAAAAGGTAAATCCCAGGTTTTTCACCCGTTCTGTATTAACGGACCAAGAACCAGGCAGAGCATATGGCGAAGCATTATTTGCTTCTATCTCATCTGTTACTATTGCTTTTTTACCTGTTATTTCTTCAATTTTACTTAGGAGCTCGCTTAATGAGATATCTCCTTCGCTTCCTGGATTAAAGGCCCCGGTAAGCCCCGTCTCACCAACCCTGTATAAAAAATCTGCTGCTTCATCAGATAATATAAAACTATATCTGGCTTCAGGTTCATGAATTCCTATTGGCTGCCCGTTCCTGATTTTTTCAACATGAAACTTGAGGCGGTTTGTATAATCATCCGTTCCTATTACGATTGGAAATCTTGCTGAAGTTGATTGAAACCCTGGGTAATCAAATAGTACTGCTTCTGCAGCACGCTTGGCTTCCTGATATCCTTCATACCCTTTATATGCATTTCTTGGTTTATATGTAAAAGAAAATTGTTCCGGCTTAAAATCGTCTTCTTTATGCAATTTCCCAAAATTGTAGACAGCCATTGAGGATGTAAAGATATAATGTGCCACCTTTCCATCTAAAGCCTCTGCAGTGGCCTTCACTTCCTGCGGGGAGAAACATGATTGATCATATACAACATCCCATTTCCTCCCCGAAAAAGCATCAAGCTGTGATTTCATATTTTCCCTGTCTATAATTAAACGCTTCACTTTGTCACCGAATGGATCTTTTGTAAGTCCTCGGGTAGCTATTGTAACCTTTTTCCCTTCTGTAAGCAGCTTTTCAACAAGCCTTTTCCCAAAAAATTGTGTGCCGCCCAAAACTAGAATGTCATTCATTATGAGCTCTCCTTAACTGCAAATGTTTTCCTACTATTTCTATGCTTGGGGGCTAATTCCCTTCAAAAGAATAAAAAAGCCCTTAAGATGGTTAAAGGCTTTTGTTGTTCGTATTGGTTTGGGAAAGAAACACCTCCATAAAATCAATCACAAATCTTTCCACGTCCAGTTCAATCGCAATGTTATCAAGTGTTTCAGGCGGTTCCTCCTCAGGTTTTGGCCTAAAGTCTGCTATGCTTTTTCCTTTGGCTCTTCCAAAAAGCTCAACTGTTACCCTTCTCGGGATATACTTAACCATATCTGGATTCGTTAGCACACTTAACACCAGAACATCATGCAGCGGTGCACCTTCTATTCCTGGAACAAGTTTTTTATATGCTTCATAGTAATAATCATAGGCCGGCTTTATTAAATCTTTAAAGGGTGATTGGGTATTATTGGCCACAAAATTGATGGTTTCGGGACGAATAATGGCTTTATTCGTCACGTTTAATGGAAAAAGATTTATGTTTTTTGCCTTTTCCAAAACTGAATTTGCAGCAATTGGATCTGCATAAAAATTTGCCTCTGCCTCAGCTGTGACATTTCCGGGTACAAGAAATGCACCGCCCATTAAATAAAGGGCATTTACGTTCTTATAGGCATCCTTTCCGTAAAGTATCAGCGGCAAGGCCAGATCCGTTTGTCTTCCTAATCCTACAATTACGAGATTATTTTTATAATCATTTACTATCTGTATAACTTTATTGATATCATATACTTCCAAGCCCACAAAATCCTCTGGCGGCTGTATAGGACCAAGCCCTTCCTCCCCATGTATTTCGGGATAGAAAACAGCTGTCTCCCCTGACAGTGGCCCACTGGCCCCTGCGATAACAGGGATGTCTTCCCTGCCGGCAAGCTTGAGTAAATAGGCAGTATTATTGATTGATTGCTCTTTCGTGATGTTTCCGTATGCACTAACTACGCCAACAACATTTATATCCGGATGCTGCAAGGCATACATTAGCGCAAGTGAATCATCGACTCCCGAGTCAACAAACATCAGAACATTATACATAGGCCACCTCCATAACTTATCTAGTCTATCGTATGCCGCAGAAATGTACATTTTGTTAAAGAATATTGTGTTTCACTTTAAAGAAAAGGCTATGTTAAAGCTTATTGCTGATTATGGCACCCTGTTGATTGGAGTAGAAGGAACGAGACTCCAGCAGGAAGAGCGTGTCAAAGGGAGCCTCCATGCGCCGGGGAGCGTCGGACCGCCCGCGGTTCTGAGCCCAGGAGCTGAAATCAACAGGGACGTTTAACAGAGCCAAAGAAAAAACTCCCCAAAAGGAGAGTTTTAGTTTTGATCTGCCGGAATGGCAGCAGATCTGATTTCCTGGTTTAGCTGGTGTTCAAAATTCTTTTTTTCGGATAACTTCCATTTAAAGGCATCAGCCATATAATCTATAACTTGGTCTTGATAAGTCCTTACAGTTTCGATGTCAAAGAGAAGAGCACCTGTTCTGCGGTTAAAGAAATCGATTGGCGTTGCTGCCATTTCATGATCAATCGCATATTTCAGCTTTGCCCATAATACAGTTGGAAGGCCAAATTTCTTTGCTTCGCTTCCTTTTTCCTTAATTATATTAAATATGATAGGTACATTTGAACCGTACATACGAACAAGGAGAGAAGATTCTTCGTTTGTTAACCCTATAGCTGTCCCTTTATCTGTCTGGAAATTAATAAATTCTTTAAATTTAACTGATCCCCCGACATCCCCCCCGGAAATAGGCAGATTCTTCGTGACACTGCTGCTGTATGTTTGATTTAATTCCTGTTTGAATTTGTCCGCGAGCAGATCGACAACGGTCTCGGCCATTTTACGATATCCCGTCAGCTTGCCGCCTGCGATTGTAAGCAACCCTGATTCTGATTCCCAGATTTCATCCTTGCGGGATATTTCAGAAGGGTCTTTCCCCTCTTCCCATATAAGCGGACGAACACCAGCCCAGCTGGATTCAATATCATCTTCTGTAACCTTTACAGAAGGGAACATAAAATTGATTGCTTTTATGATGTATGTTCTGTCACTGGTTGTCATTTTCGGGTTAACCGGGTCTGAATCATAAAACGTATCCGTTGTACCCACATAGGTTTTTCCATCTCTTGGTATAGCAAAAAACATCCTTTTATCAGGTGTGTCAAAATATACTGCCTGTTTCAAAGGGAATTTCGCCTGGTCTATTACAAGATGAACTCCTTTAGTCAGACGCAATGTTTTTCCGCTTTTGGAACCATCTTTCTCACGGATGGAGTCAACCCAGGGACCAGCAGCATTGACGGTTTTTTTTGCTTTTATTTCATGCTGTTTGCCTGTAAGCTGATCTGCAGCTGAAACACCGCATACTTTACCCTCTTCGTCATATAAAAGCTTATCGACTTTCAAATAGTTAACAGGCAAGGCGCCTTTTTCAGCAGCAGCTTTCATTACTTCAATCGTTAATCGCGCATCATCTGTCCGGTATTCCACATAATACCCGCCGCCCTTTAATCCGGCTTTTTTAACAAGCGGCTCTTTGGCCAGAGTTTCATGAACAGATAGCATGCTTCTGCGTTCAGACTTTTTAACGCCTGCCAAAAAGTCGTAAACCCTTAAGCCGATTGAGGTGCTGAATTTGCCGAAAGTACCGCCCTTTTGAATTGGAAGAAGCATCCATTCAGGCGTGGTGACATGCGGTCCGTTTTCATAAACGATTGCACGCTCTTTACCGACTTCCGCAACGATTTTTACTTCAAATTGTTTTAAATATCTTAAACCGCCATGAACAAGTTTGGTGGAGCGGCTGGAGGTTCCTGCCGCAAAATCCTGCATTTCCACAAGCGCTGTCTTCATTCCCCGCGATGCCGCATCAAGAGCAATACCTGCTCCTGTAATGCCGCCCCCGATAACCAGCACATCGAATTTTTCGGAAGTCAGTTTATTTATCATGTTATTTCGATTTAAATTTGAAAATGCCATTGCTGTCTCCTCCTTAAATGAAAAGGCTAGCTAATTGTCTTACTACCCTTTATTTGTAGGGAATAAAAAAGAGACCACAAAATACATTATCGATTAGCCGATAATGATTTTGTGGTCTCTCCGCATCTCCTGCCGAACTATTAACTTGATTTCATTATAACATAAATTGTTCTATTTGGGTACTTTTATTTAGAGTCTGTTAAACTGCCCTCGGCGCATAACGCGCCTATGGAGGGCTCCATTTGACTCACTCTTCGCGCAGGACATTGAATAAGCATCCTGAATAGGCACCGCACGAAGAAAATGCGAATGCATTTTCGAAAATCTCTCGCCTTCAGTTCCAATCAGCAGGTACCAAAATCAGCAATCCGCATTAACATATCCTTTATTTAAAAGCGATCGCTGCCTTAACTGCTTTTTTCCATCCTCCATAAAGGTCAGTACGGACTTCCTCCGCCATTGATGGACTAAATGATTTGTCAATTGCCCATTGCTCAGCTATTTCCTCCTGGGAATTCCAATAGCCGACAGCCAGCCCAGCAAGATAGGCAGCTCCTAGGGCCGTTGTTTCATTAATAGTCGGCCTTTCAACAGGAACATTCAAAATATCAGACTGGAATTCCATTAAGAAGTTGTTTTTAACTGCTCCCCCATCTACGCGGAGCGTTCTTAATTCAATACCTGAATCTGCTTCCATCGCAGATAAAACATCCTTAGTCTGGTATGCGAGGGATTCAAGAGTGGCGCGGATAAAATGCTCTTTGGACGTACCGCGTGTCACACCAAATACCGCACCGCGTACATCACTATCCCAGTACGGTGTTCCGAGCCCCACAAACGCAGGCACTACATACACACCGTCCGTGGAGTCCACTTTTTTCGCATAGCTCTCGCTGTCTTTTGCATCCTTGAGCATTCTCATTCCATCCCGGAGCCATTGAATAGCTGAACCTGCCACAAAGATGCTGCCCTCCAGCGCATATTCGATTTTTCCGTCAAGCCCCCACGCAATGGTGGTTAGCAGGCCATTTTCCGATCGGACCGCTTTTTCACCAGTATTCATAAGCATAAAACAGCCGGTTCCGTATGTGTTTTTGGCCATCCCTTTATCAAAGCACGCTTGTCCGAATAACGCAGCCTGCTGGTCACCGGCTGCCCCCGCAATCGGAACTTTCTTCCCAAAGAAGTGATAATCAACCGAATGCGCATAAACTTCAGAGGAAGGCTTCACCTCCGGAAGCATTGATTTTGGAACCTCTAAAATATCAAGCAGCTCTTCATCCCATTTTAGATCATGGATGTTGAACATAAGCGTACGGGAAGCATTGGAATAATCGGTTACATGCGCTTTACCACCAGATAGCTTCCAAATAAGCCAAGTATCAATGGTTCCGAATAATAATTTTCCCTGTTCAGCTTTTTCGCGTGCTCCTTCAACATGATCCAAAATCCACTTTACTTTTGTCCCGGAAAAGTAAGCATCAATTAGAAGCCCGGTTTTTTCGCGGAATAAATCGTTATAACCTTTTTCCTTCAGATCGTCGCAAATGCCGCTTGTTTGACGCGATTGCCATACGATAGCGTTATAAACCGGAGCACCTGTTTCCTTATCCCATACAACCGTTGTTTCACGCTGGTTGGTGATACCGATGCCGGCAATTTGTTCAGGTTTGGCTCCAGATTCTGAAAGGACGCCAGCAATAACAGATAAAATAGAACCCCATATTTCATTGGCATTATGCTCTACCCAGCCTGGCTTCGGAAAATGCTGAGTGAATTCTTTTTGCGCAGTATGCACAATTTCACCTTTTTTATTGAATAGAATCGCACGTGAACTAGTAGTACCCTGGTCTAAAGATAAAATATATTTTTCCATTTTAAAGCCCCCAATTCTTGTATATAAAAATGCTTTATGCTGCCACTTTCGAAGAATCCATTTCTCCGGGCTGCTTTTTTCCGAAAGTATATGAAAGAATTAATACTATTATATTAACAGCTAGCACTCCCCATAACATTCCGGATGTCTTTCCTGCGAACATAAATTGGTAGAACACAGAGCCAAGTGCACCACCAAGGACCGGACCGACGACAGGTACCCATGCATATCCCCAATTAGACTTTCCTTTGCCAGGAATCGGCAGCAGGAAATGGGCAATGCGGGGGCCTAGATCACGTGCCGGGTTGATTGCATAACCTGTAGTTCCCCCAAGGGACATCCCGATAACGACAATAAGGAGGCCGACAGCAATTGGGTTTAATCCTTCAGTAAATTGATTTGCTCCTATAAACATCAAGCCTAACACCAGAATAAACGTACCAATGATTTCACTTAATAGATTTGAAAAAGTGTGCGGAATTGCTGGGCTTGTAGAAAAGACAGCAAGCTTCGCACCTTGATCTTCGGTTTCTTTCCAATGCGGCAGGTAGTGCAGGAAGACAAGAACGCCGCCTAAAAAGCCGCCAATCAGCTGGGCGATGATATAGCCAGGCACATTTGGCCATGGGAAATCGCCATTTAGCGCTAAACCAATCGTTACAGCCGGATTTAAATGTGCACCACTTATGGATCCGACTGCAAAAACACCCATTGTAACTGCGAGCCCCCATGCAATAGTGATGACAATCCACCCACCATTAAATGAAAAGGTCTTTTTTAAATTCGCTCCAGCTACAACGCCTCCTCCAAAAAGAATCAAAATCATTGTCCCAATTACCTCTCCCATAAAAGCAGACATCTTAAAATCCCCTTTCCATTATTGAGTGTATCGGAAAATAAAAAAGGAGATCCACGACAGAATAAACCCTGAAAGGTTAAACTGTGTGAATCTCCTAATCTCCGACACGTGAATTAACTTGTTAAATAGAGTATACAAGCCAATGAAAACGTTGTCAATCTTTTTTCTTGAATATAATTTCAGGTTGTATTTATGAGAAGATTTCCCATAAATCCATCTTGGATGTGGTAATTGCTGCAGCTCCGGCATCAAGAGCGTTCACTACTTCTTCCCTTGAACGGATTAGACCGCCGGCAAAAATTGGGGTATTCAAGCGTTCATTCACTTCTTTTATCATCCAAGGCATAGCACCCGGCAAAACTTCAATATAATCCGGTTTTGTTTTTTCTATCAGTTTATAGCTCTTCTCTAAAGCATGCGAATCAATCAGGAAAATTCTCTGGACCGCGATAACCCCTTTTTGCTTTGCTTTAAGGATTACGCTGGACTTGGTGGAGATTAATCCGTATGGCTTAAATTCCTGGCATATGTATTCAGTTGCATAATCATCGCTCTTAATTCCGTGAATCAGATCCACATGATAGATCATTTTTTTTTGATGTTCTTTTGCCATCTGTGAAACATTCTTCAGCTGAGAGATATGCATGTCGAGAAAAACCCCTATTTCATAAGGGCATTTCAGGAACTTTTCAAACTCTTTCATGTTTGAAGAAGCAGGCAAAATCTTTTGATTCATTTTTTCCACTCCCGTTTCCGTTATTCTCCCTATGTTATAAGGAAAGTGGACAATTCTCAATACTTATTACAAATTTTTGCGGAACTCAAAATAACGAAATCCTAAGATCATAATCGTCAGCCATACACCGCCTGCAGCAAACCCTGCAATCACATCACTTGGAAAATGGACCCCTAAATAGATACGACTTAACCCGATTGAAACAATAAAAAATCCCAGCAGCAATACCCATGCAGTCTTCCATCTTCTTTTTTTTGCCAGATGTACAATCATATATGCAAGTGAACCGTAAAAGATGAACGAACCCATCGAATGACCGCTTGGAAAGCTGAATCCCTGTTCCTCAATCAATGGCCTAATATCCGGGCGCTCCCTTTTAAAAATCCACTTTAATAATATATTGAAAAGCGCGCCAACACCCGATGAAATAACCATAAAAATTGCTAAAGAACGCTTTTTAAAAATAAACAGCAGGACTCCTGCTATAATGACAGCAAAAGCCAGCCACTTTACAGAGCCCAGGAAAGTAATCACTTGCATGAACTCCGTAAGTCGCGGAGATATAAAAGCTTGAACATAGTCAATCACCCGCTCATCAAAACTGACGAGCTCTTTCTCTCGCAATTCATCAACAATCTCAACAAAAAGAAACAAAAACACACCAAGAATAGCTGCTGCCGATGCAATATAGATAATATTTTTTAAGGTTAACGTCTTCCAACTCATACGCACAAATCCTTTTTAGTTATAGGATTACCACAAATCTGGGGAAAGTGAACGTGATTTTGGATTTTTATTAGAAGAAAAAGAATTTTTATTTATATGAGGATTAACTCATTTGACCTCCACTATCTTTTCAAGGGGATTAGTCACGACGATTAACTCCCTTCAGCTTCTCTTTTTCGTTTCCATGGGCACTATTCGCGGCCTTTAGTTCCCTTCAGCTTCTCTTTTTCAGTTCTACGAGCATAAATGGTGTTTTCGATCCGGTATTTCAAAAAATATAGGCATTAAAATATAAAAAAACCGGTTTTACTTAAAGTAAAACCGGTTCAGATCTATCCCCTGCGGGTATCCTATTGAATTAAGCTTGTTTTTTCACTTTTGCCTTTGCTGTTGCGCGTTTCTTTTTAGCTGCCGGTTTTTTCGTTTTTTCTTTTTCGGCCGGCTTTGTTTTATCAATGGATGCCTGCAGGGCAGCCATAAGGTCAGTAACATTGGTGGCTGGTTCTTTTTCAACAGGTGTAACGATTTCTTTTCCAGTCCGCTTGGCTTCGATGAGTTCAAGAAGCGCAGTCCGGTAATCATCATTATATTTTTCAGGCTTGAAGTCGGATGTTAACTGGTCAATCAGCATGATAGCTGTTTCGATTTCTTTATCGGTTACTTTATCTTCTGCAGGTACATTTGGAACATCTGCAGCTTTGCGCACTTCGTCCGGATAATGAATTGTTTCCATTACAAGGGTATTTTCATAAACGCGTACCACTGCCAGCTGTTCCTTTGAACGGATGATGATTTTTGCCAAACCGACCTTTTCGGAATCCTCAAGCGCTTTTCTTAATAGTGAATAGGCCTTTCCTCCTCCATCTCCTGGAGACATATAATACGTACGGTTAAAATAAATCGGATCAATTTCCTGAATTTTAACAAAATCCACAATCTCTACGGCCTTGTCCTCATTTTCCTGTTTAAGCTTTTCGAGATCCTCGTCCTCCAATACCACAAATTTTCCTTTTGTGTATTCATACGCTTTGACGATATCCTCATTTTTGATTTCCACTTCGCAAACAGGACAGGTCTTCTCATACTTAATTGGTGAATGACAGTCTTTATGAAGATTTCTCAGCTTTATATCTTTATCCTCTGTAGCCGCATGAAGCTTGATCGGAATATTAACAAGCCCAAAGCTGATGCTTCCTTTCCACATTGTATGCATAGTAAAACTCCATTCTCATTATGTTATATGTACTCTTAATTTGTGTTTTAACAAATTCGCACATACCCTTAAAGAATTGGAAACAGAGTAGTTTTTGCGGAAAAGGTAAAACTAAAGTGAACTATCAGCAAGGAGGCCAACCTCAATGAAACCAATGCTTCCTACACTAACTTTTGATGTACCCGAAGGCGAGGAGTGGATGTTTGAAGCCAAGTATGACGGATTCAGGGCTATTCTGCATTGGGATCAGGAAATCAGCCTGACCAGCAGAAATGATAAACCATTATTAGACTTATTCCCTGAAATAAAAGCATTTTTGGAACAAAACAAAGAAAAGTTAGAGCCATTTCTTCCGCTAACACTAGATGGAGAACTAGTCTATTTAGAAAACGCCTATAAAGCTCACTTTAGTTCAATTCAGGTAAGAGGGAGAATGAGATCAGAAAAAAAGATAGCTGAAAAAGCAAAATCAGCTCCTTGCCGCCTTCTAATTTTTGATGTCCTGACGATAAAAGGCAAAAAAATCAGCAATAAAGAGTATCATCTCAGAAAAGGGGAACTAGAGGCCCTTTTTAAAGAATGTGATTTGCCATTGAAGCCTGATGAGACTAATCCTAAACTCATCCAACTAATCCCTAATTATCAAAATTTTAATGAACTTTGGGAAAAGGTTGTCCTTCATGACGGCGAGGGAATAGTGGCAAAACAGACGAAAAATCAATGGGAAGAAGGCAAAAGATCTTCTTTATGGCTAAAATTCAAAAATTGGAAGTATGTATCCTGCTTCATTACCGCCTATGAAAAATCAAATGGCTACTTTTATGCAGGCGTATTTCAAGGAGAAAAAATCTATCCCATCGGGCAGTTTATCTTCGGCTTAAAACCTGATGAAAAACAAGCATTGTTCCAAATAATCAAAGATAATAAAACAGATGAAGACAGCCGATTTATTTACGTTGAACCTGCAATTTGCGTGGAAGTAAAATACCTGGAGATCTATGAAGAGCAAATGCGTGAACCCCATTTCCACCAATTCCGATTTGATCTTAAGCCTGATAATTGTACGTATGATAAATTTATACAGCATCAAAAAAACTTGCCGCCAGAAATAGATATCACACATCCCGACAAACCTTTGTGGGAAACGCCTTCTGTTCAAAAAATCGATTATATTCATTTTTTGCGGGAGATCGCTCCTTATATGCTCCCATTTTTAAAAAACCGGCTGCTGACCGTCATCCGTTATCCGCATGGCATTTTTGGGGAACCTTTTTACCAGAAAAACTGCCCGGATTACGCCCCGGATTTCGTGGAAACAAAAATGTCTGAGGGCATTAACTATATCGTCTGCAACAATCTAAAGACTCTTCTTTGGCTAGGGAACCAGCTGGCATTTGAATACCATATTCCATTTAAAACGATTCACAGCAGTGGGCCAAGCGAGATCGTATTTGATTTGGATCCTCCTTCAAGGGATGCGTTTCCTCTTGCAATAAAAGCCGCTTTATATATTAAAGATGTGCTTGATCACTTGGAGCTGATTAGTTTTGTCAAAACATCAGGCAATAAAGGACTCCAGATTTATATTCCCTTGCCTGAGAATACGTATTCCTTTAATGAAACGCGCCTGTTCACTGAATTTATAGCAGAATATCTTGTGTCCAAAGATCCGGATTCTTTTACAACTGAACGAATGAAGAAAAATCGGGGCGGCCGCCTTTATGTAGATTATATACAGCATGCGGAAGGAAAGACGATCATCGCGCCATATTCAGCCAGAGGAAACAAAGCGGCGACTGTGGCCACTCCTTTATTTTGGGAAGAGGTAAACGAGCGGTTAACGATGGAAAAGTTCCAAATACCCAATCTAATGAAACGGATAAACAGTGGCGGGGACCCCTTCCATTCCTATTTCCAGACAAAAAGTATACAGAAATTCTCGCCGGTGCTCGACTTTTTGAAACAGCAGCATTAGAAGGACTTGTCATAAAGCCATCCCATTTAGTTTCAGCGAGATCATATTTAAAAGATTCATTATCGCTTTAGTATGTTATTAAAGTTAAACATAGCTAAAAAAGGATAAGGCTTGCGCCTTATCCTACATCCATTCTTTTAAAAATTGCTGTGCATATTCCTGAAGCTTTGCATACTGTTTTATTTCATCAGCGAATTCCACTTTAGGCGACAGGGTAAATTCAGCCGGATTTTCCATATTCACATCTACTTTAGAGCGGTATACGTAGCTGGCATTCCCGATTAAGTCAATATACTGCCTTCCATTTTTCTCATGAACGACACAGCGCACCTTTCCGCCGTTATTATAAACTTCAACGGGTTCCTCTATTTCATTTAGGCCATTCATGCAGGTAACTAGTGTTGAAGCGGACATTGCCGTCCCGCATGCATTGGTAAAACCAACACCGCGTTCAAATGTCCGGACATAAATATGGCCTTTTTTTAGCGGTTTTACAAAGCTGACATTCACGCCATCAGGGAAAAATTCATTCGGTCCGTTCAAGTATTCGCTTATATCTTTTTGCAAATCGTAGGAAATATGCTCCTTATCAACAATTGAAACAAAATGAGGATTCGGGACTGCTAAAGCTGTAAAAGTTAATTCTTCAGAGATTTTGCTGATTTTTTCATTTATTAGTGTTTCTTTTTCAAGGTTAAGCGGCAGGTCCTCCAAGTTAAAAGATACCGGTGAAATTTCTACCAGGTAAGTAGGAATTTCTTCAAAAATATCTTCCTGCTTTTTCACCTGCAGATCCGCTTTCATTGTCTCAATGATCGCTTCCTTCAAACCAAAAAGTTCACATACATAACGGGCTACACAGCGCAGCCCATTTCCGCACATGGAAGCTTCAGAGCCGTCCGGATTGAACACCCTCATCCTTGCGTCTGCCTTTTCACTTTTCAATACATAGAGAATACCATCAGCACCGAGGTCCGTACTGCGGTCACACAACGCCTTTGCCAGCTCGGCCCGCTGTTCTTCTATAAAATCATATGTGTTGGATATTTCATCTATAATAAAGAAATCATTTCCTGAGCCGTGGCATTTAATAAGGTCGATCTTCAAAGTAAAACCTCCAAACCATTTCAATTAACTTATAGTAAGAGTGCCATAAAATCATTTATTATTCAATAATAGTTTTCTATATTATATTAATAATATACTATTTGGGGAATACGATTCTTCCGCTGCACCCCAGGGAGGTGACTGCCATAAACACTGAACTCTATACGTTCAAATTTTTTATTAAGCAGATTGACGAAATGGACGGCCCCATTAACGAAAAGATTGCCCTTATCGAAACAACAGCGTTCTTCAATAAAGCTCCCGTATTTGAAGGAGTTATCCGGGCAAAATTCAATGACCATGGAATCTTTCCTAATGCTCAAGACCTTGCAGCTGCTGAAATCCCCTTATCTGTTAAAAGAAAAATGGCTGCCGAAATAAAAAGGTATATCCGGCCGCAAAAATCGTTTTTATGAAAGCTATGTTGAACTAGCCTATTAATTTCCGCTCAAAAAGCTCAGTAAACCGGGACGGTCCGGCGCTCCTCGGTGCATTACTCACCTGCGGGGTCTCCCTTTGGCACGCTTTTCCCGCAGGATATTGAATAAGCATCCTCCAATAAACACCGCACAAAGGAAATGCAAATGCATTTTCGAGGAGTCTCGCCTTCTACTCCAATCAACCCAGTGCTAAAATCAACATTGAGATTTAACATAAGAAAAAAAGCCTGCAGATAGGCCCCTGCAGACAGTCCATTATTGAAAGATATTTTCCGGGTTAAGCAATTTATTGGACCAATTCAATGATTCAGCATAAATTTTAAAAAGATCTTTTTCATCAATGTTCAGCTTCTTGCATTTTTCACTGATTGTGCCCCATTGCGCTTTTTCCACAGCAACCGCAAGGTCAAGAACCTCTTTTAGCATATTGTCCCTTCCGTTTAGGGCTTCACAAATATCATCCTGCAGAGGAAGGCCAGACAAAATTTGATTCATCGGAATACTTAATAGCGAATCCATCAATGAGAACATTCCTGTCATAAAATAGCTGGATAAAGGGTTATTACCTGATTTTAGCCTTTCAATTTCCTCGCACATTTTCGCTCGGGTCATAGATAATCTTATTGGTTCTTTAGCCATTTCTGATTTTTGGCTGGTTGTTTCCCTTACAGCCAATATATAAATCCATTTTTCGAGTTCAATCAGTCCTAGAAGAAGAATCGCCTGACGGATCGAATTAATCTTCTGCTTTGGCCTGTATGCCGGCGAGTTTATTAATTTAAGCAGTTTATATGAAAGTGAGATATCTCTTTCAATTAACTCTGTAATACGGTCTAGGCTTGGTTCTGCGCTGGAAAGGGTTTGAATCATTTCATAATAAGAGTGAAAATAAGCAGGTACATCATGTGTTGACATGATAACAGGCTTGGAAAAGAAATAACCTTGAAAATAAGCATAGTCTTTTTTTCTCGCTTCCTCGTATTCTTCTCTTGTTTCGACCTTTTCAGCGACCATTTTAATATTCAGCTTTTTAACGAGCATTTCAATTCTTTCGCGTATATTTTTCGGAGTATGGAGAAAGTCCACCTTAATAATATCTGCATATTTTATAAGCCTGCTTGCATAGGGATTGCCTTCATTAAAAACAAAATCATCAAGTGCAATTTTGTAGCCAAGCCCTTTCAGTTCCTTGCATACGTGAATTAGTTCCTCGCTGGGTTCAACAGTTTCCAGGATTTCAACAACGATTTCCCGGGGCCTAAAAAATGTAGGCAGCCTCAATTTAAGCAATTTTTCGGTGAAATTTATAAAGCATGGCTTGCCATCTGACAACTGGTCAATTCCAATATTCAAAAAGCTATTAATAATGACCTCTGCTGTTGCCTGGTCTCCATTTATGTCTGGAAAAGTATTATCCTGATTGTTTCTGTAAAGAAGTTCATAACCAAAAACCTCTTCTTTTGCATTAAATATTGGCTGCCGCGCAACAAATACTTCCATCCTCATACCTCCGGAAACTAACTATTGCCGTATTTTTGTATTCTCATTCTATCCAAACAGCTTTTATATGTCTGTCGAAACTTGTTGAAATAACAAAAAAATATGATCTTTCGCAAAAATAATTCTTTTTTCACTGGAAAGAGCTCACATTTTGTCACTTAGGAAAAAACATTTTTACCTGAAAGTACTGAGGAATCTATAATCAGCAAAGCATGAAAAAAGGATGCCCTTTTCCGGGCATCCTTTCAATATATTAACTAATGACATGAAAAACAAAGTTAAACAAGAAAAGCGCAGCAATTACATATAGCGCAACGGAGACTTCCTTTGCTCGTCCAATCGAAACTTTAAGAATGGGATATAGAATAAAACCAATTGCTATACCATCTGCAATGCTGTACGTGAAAGGAATCATAGCAATAATGAAGAATGCCGGAAAGCTTTCACTTAAATCTTTTAAATCCAAATGGCGGATATTTTGAAGCATTAAACCGCCAATAATGATTAAAATGGGTGCAATTGCGCTATTAGGAATCAGCTTTATGACTGGTATAAAGAATCCCGATACCAGAAACAACAAACCTGTTGTAACGGTAGTCAATCCCGTCCGGCCTCCTGCTGCCATGCTGGCTGCACTTTCCACAGTCGAAACAGTCGGGCTTGTGCCAAAAATACCGGATAATAATGCTGAAACCGAATTTGCCTGAAAGGCGCGAGTAAACTGTTCTGGCCTCTTTATAAAGCCTACATGCCCATGAACCAATCCAATATTTTCAAATACGAGCACCATGGTCAAAGAAAACACAGCGACCCAGAAAGTAATGGAAAGAACACTTTCAAATGACATCGCTCCGAAGACTTCCATATAATCTGAAACCGAGAACGATTTTCCCTCTGAACTTTGCACTTCTATTAGGCCAAAAGCCCATGCAATTAAAGTGCCTGCTACAACTGTAATTAAAAAGTTGCCAGGTACATTTCGCATGAATAAAATGATTGCAAGCAAGAAGGTTAAAATGGTTGCCAGTACCTGCGGATCTCCAAGTTCTCCAAGAGCAATGATGGAGTTTGTACCTTTTTCAACGATTCCGCCTTTTTCAAGTCCGATCAGCATTAAGAAAAGCCCCAATCCCACCGTGATCGCTTCTTTGAGTGATTGCGGAATGGATTCGCTTAATGTCTTTGCGAAACGCGAGAAAGCCACGAATACAAAGATAAGACCGGAAATAAAGACAACAGCCAATGCTTCCTGCCAGGAAAGACCCATGGATTGAACCATTGTGTATGAGAATAAAGCATTTATCCCCATTCCAGGCACAAGGAGGATCGGAACATTCGCCCAGAATCCCATAATCAGACAACCGACAACCGACGTCAAAATCGTAGCCAGAATAGCTGCTTCCAGAGGTATTCCTGCTTCTGAGAGAATCAGAGAGTTAACAGCAATGATATAGACAATCGTAAAAAAGCCGATTGCTCCAGCCATTACCTCCCTTTTTACAGTTGTCCCATTTGAATCGAGTTGAAAAAGGTGGTTAAACCACTTGTTCATATATACTACCTATCTATTCAATTAGCCCTCTCCCTACCCGCTCTCCCCGATAGGCTGGTCTCTTCACGCCGAAGAGGAGCCTGAAAAATCAGGTGAGCCACAAACAGTATTTTAACAAAAAATAAGCTGTCTGCCAATAGAAAGGTCAGACGTCTATTCAGATAAAGTGAAACTTCCAACATTGATGGTAAGTTAAGGCCCGCACGATAAGGGGTCACTCAGAAATTGACAGGACGAGGAAAGCTGCAGCAGCGATTCATCCCACGACCAAAAGCGGCAGCTTTTGAGAGGAAGCAGCGCCTTTAGTCTGAGTTCTGATAGTCGGGCCTTTACGGGCAGTTTTCCCGCTTATCCTTCTTTTTTCTTCAAATCTAAATGCGGGGCTATTACTACCCGTCAATCTGTGATAATTGTTTATAAAGGTTACCCATTTCAATGGCACCTGCAGCTGCTTCCCAGCCTTTATTTCCGGCTTTTGTTCCTGCACGTTCAATCGCCTGTTCAATTGTATCGGTTGTCAGAACGCCAAATATTACAGGTACACCGCTTTGCATAGCAGTTGCAGCTACTCCTTTTGCCACTTCACCGCTGACATAGTCAAAGTGTGGTGTCGCTCCACGGATAACTGTTCCAAGTGTAATAACAGCATCATATTTACCTGATTCCGATAGCTTCTTGGCTGCAAGCGGAATTTCAAATGCTCCTGGAACCCAAACAACTGTTACATCTTCTTCGTTTACACCATGGCGCTTAAGCGCATCCTCTGCTCCGCTCAAAAGCTTGCCTGTAATAAATTCATTAAAACGTGAAACCACAATAGCCATTTTTAATCCTGTCCCTACTAAATGTCCTTCAATTACTTTTTTCATCTCTTTACCGCTCCCTTAAAATTGTAATAAGTGTCCCAGCTTGGACTTTTTCGTTTTTAAGTAATTTTCATTCTCTGTTTTGGCAGGCATTTGCAGCGGAACGCGTTCAGCCACCTCTAGCCCGTAGCCTCCCAAACCTGCTATTTTCCGCGGATTATTCGTTAATAGCCGCATTTTTTTAACGCCTAAATCTCTAAGAATTTGAGCTCCGACTCCATAATCACGCAGGTCATCCTTGAAGCCCAGCTTATGGTTAGCTTCGACTGTATCATAGCCCTCTTCCTGAAGCTTATAGGCTTTCATTTTATTAATCAGGCCGATGCCCCGTCCTTCCTGCCTCATATAAAGGAGAATCCCTCTGCCTTCTTTTTCAATCTGCGTTAAGGCCGCTTCAAGCTGAGGCCCGCAATCACAGCGGTTAGAACCGAATACATCGCCAGTAAGGCATTCCGAATGGACCCGAAGCAAAACAGGTTCATCTTCGTCGATTTCTCCCTTTACCAAAGCAACATGGTCTTTTCCATCAACAGTGTTTGTATAGCCTACAGCTCTAAAATCTCCAAACTCTGTTGGCAGCTGGATTTCCACTTCTCTTTTCACAATCGAATCATGCTTCAATCGATATTCAATCAATTGCTTAATGGTAATCATTTTTAACTCAAACTTTTCTGCCACTTTTTCAAGATCATCCACTCTTGCCATTGTTCCGTCATCTTTCATAATTTCACAAATAATCCCGGCTGGTTTAGCTCCGGCGAGACGGGCAAGGTCGACAGCAGCCTCTGTATGGCCTGCACGCCTTAGAACTCCGCCTTTTTTCGCTACTAACGGAAAAACATGTCCTGGACGGGAAAAGTCAGAAGGTTCAGCATCGTCTTCCAGCATTTCCTTTATTGTAAAAGCACGCTCAAATGCACTGATTCCTGTTGTTGTTTTTACATGGTCAATACTTACAGTAAAAGCTGTTCCATGACTGTCAGTATTCACTTCTACCATTGGATTCAATTCCAGCTTTTCAGCCAAATCCTCGGTTATGGGAGCGCAAATCAAACCTCTTCCTTCTTTTGCCATGAAATTGATGGTATCAGGCTTCGCATATTCGGCAATAGCCAGAAAGTCTCCTTCATTTTCCCTATCTTCATCATCACAGACAATTATGACTTTTCCTGCTTTTAAATCTTCTAAAGCATCTTTAATTTCACTGAACATATCACTGCCCCCTCCTTCTGCTCCTAGGTTTTATAAGAAGCCGTTTTCCTGCAAAAATTGCTCTGATATTCCTTTTTTGGGCGCTGCTTGTTCCTGCTGTTTATTCATAAAGGAATACAGGTATTTGGCAAGCATATCAAACTCAAGATTGACGACATCTCCCACACTTTTGAAGCCTAGAACCGTCTCACTGGCCGTATGCGGGATGATTGACACCGTAACTGTATTCTCCTCATTGCCAAAGACAGTCAGGGAGATGCCGTCCACAGCAATGGAACCTTTCATGACAAGCAAGTGGCTCAACTCCGGCGGAACCGAAATCTGAATATAGATCGCATTTTCACTTGCTGATTTTTTCATTATCTTGCCGGTGCCATCTACATGGCCTGTCACAAAATGCCCACCAAATCGGCCATTGGCTGACATCGCCCGCTCCAAGTTAACCTTTGTGCGTTCCTTAATGGCTGATAGGGAAGTACTTTTGAATGTTTCCGGCATTACATCAGCCGAAAATCCGTCTTTTGTAAATTCCGTTACTGTTAGGCACACGCCATTTACGGCTATGCTGTCTCCCAATTGAAGATCTGTTAATATTTTAGAGGCGTGAATAGCCAGTTCCATCGCTTTCCCCCGCTGCACTACTTTCTTTACAGTGCCCAGCTCTTCAATAATTCCTGTAAACATTAATCGGTTGCCTCCTTCCTTAGAGGTTTTGCTATAATTTTAAGGTCGCCGCCTATCCTTTCAACTTTTACAAATTCCAGGTGAGGCGCTTCTTTTACATAATCAGCTCCACTTCCACCTACAAAAGGAATTGCTTCTTTTCCGCCTATTATTTTGGGAGCCATATAAAGAATAATTTGCTGAAAAGCACTGTTTTTTATAAATGAAGCGTGGATTTCTGAACCTCCTTCAACAAAAAGAGTCATTATGCCTCTTTCTCCCAAATCTTTTAAAACATCAACTATAGGAACATGCCTGGAAGGAAAAGAGAAAATCTCAACGCCAAAAATTTTAATTTCTTCAGCCTTTGATTTGTCTATTTCGGACCCTGTATAAATTATGGTTTTCACAGCCTGATCACGAATGACATTGGAGTCGGCCGGGATTCTTAAATTTGTATCTAATACGATTCGAATGGGATTTCGTCCGCCTTGGGGCAGCCTGGCGGTTAGAAGGGGATTATCGTGAATGATGGTATTTACACCTGTCAATATTGCGTCATGTTCATGCCGTAGCCGGTGGACATCCTGCCTGGATTCTGGAGAGGTAATCCATTTGCTGTCACCTGTTTTTGCAGCCGTTTTCCCATCAAAAGATGACGCTGCTTTAATCGTTACGTATGGTGTCTTTGTTTTTATAAAATGAAAAAATGGTTCATTAAGAACGTCTGCTTCTTGTTGTAAAAGACCGGTAACAACTTCTATGCCAGCCTCTTGCATCCTGGCGATACCTTTACCCGCCACAAGCGGATTTGGATCCACAGAAGCGATAAATACCCTTTTAATGCCTGAGTTAATAATTAAATCAGCACACGGTGGTGTTCTTCCAAAATGGCTGCACGGCTCAAGCGTAACATAAATATCAGCTCCTCTGGCCTTTTCGCCAGCTGCAGCAATAGCATGGACTTCTGCATGAGGAGTTCCTGCTTTAAGGTGAGCGCCCATCCCGAGTATTTCGCCATTTTTAACAACCACAGCACCCACCTGGGGATTCGGGCTTGTTTGCCCTTTCGTTGCAGCTGCCAAGCTTAAGGCTAATTTCATATAATCAATATCGAGCAACTTATATTCAGCCTCCTTCCTTAATTTTTTCTCCAGTTCAGCAAGTAAGTATTTAAAAACGGCAAAACCCCGTACACCAAAAGGTGCTACGGGGCAAAAAATCACATGACGAAATAAGCGTTTAATCACTTCTTTTTTAAACGCAAACTGCTAATCATTCCTTCTCCCATCCAGACTTTCACTGTCGGCTTTGGAATTTCACCAAATCCACCGTTTTCATTAGAAAAGCGCAAGCGCCTCGCTCACCCCCGATATGCACAAGACGAGCCTCACGGAAAGGCGTTCTTTGCCTTTTTGGGAGGATTAGCTTATGATCTCGAGGGGGTAGGCGCTGGAGCTAGACAGTAATCGAATCTCAACGCTTAAACTTACTGTCTCTGTCTAATAACAAAACCGGGTCACGGACTTAGAGGGCATACCCTCATTACCGCCGGTTGGGAATTTCACCCTGCCCCGAAGGAAATCCTATTCTATTATAAGAATCTTATCACGAATTATCGGAATATACAAAGAGAAATGGCTAAATAAATTGAAACTTTTGTGGCCATTGAACGTATTAATGCTATCAAGTAATTGAAAGGGCGCTAAATATATGATTGAAACGAGAGAGCATTTAAAAATCGAGTTAAAAAAATGCGAAGACTGGGAAAAAGACCAGAGTGACTTATGGTTATGGGAGAAGCTCGGGCGGCTTCCTTTCAAACTCATTGACAAATACACACCCGAATTCATACAGAAAAAGGTTGGGGTAATGATTGATGAGCTAGGAACATACATCCAATCAGGAGGCAGGTATTTAAGCTCGGTATCCTCTTTAAAAAGTTATTATTCTGACCAAAATATTTATACTTTAAAAGATGTCGAAAGCCTGCCTATTGCAAGAATCGATGAAGCTGCTGCCAGACTGTCCTCCAACCGGAAAAGAGCAGCGGCATTTCAAGGGGCCAGTACAGGGATCGGAGGAATTTTTACTCTAACCATTGACATTCCCCTTCTCCTCGGCATTCAGCTAAAAACACTGCAGGACATAGCTATCTGTTACGGCTTTGATCCTGCTGATAAAAATGAAAGAATGTTCATCGTCAAAATTTTGCAATTTGTATCCTCTGATATCGTTGGCAAGAAAGCCATTTTACATCAGCTTTCCATGTTTGACTCTAATGCAGATGCGCCTAAAAGAGAAGTTGTTTCTGAGCTTCAGGGCTGGAAAGAGGTTGTATTTTCCTATCGGGACCAGATTGGCTGGAAAAAGCTCTTTCAGATAATCCCGATTGCCGGACTTCTATTTGGAGCTTTCATTAATCGTTCTGCTGTTAATGATATTGCAGAAGCTGGAATGATGCTCTACCGTAAAAGAGCAATCCTTAATCGCCTCGAACAGGAGAATCCTGAATAAAAAGCCGGAAAGCTGTTCACAGCTCTCCGGCATTTCCAATAGTTATGGAAGTTTCGTGATTTCCTTCTCCATATATTCTTCATTCAATGCTCCAAGAACTTTTGCTCTAATCACACCGTCCGAATCAATAAAGTAGCTTGTAGGATAAGCAAGCACTTCATAATCAGCACCAACAACCCCTTTTTCATCCATTGGTATGGTAAAAGTAAGGCCAAGTTCTTCAACAAACTTCTCGGCATCCCCGCTGCTTTTCTCCGTATTCGTAAGATTAACTGCAACAATATCAAAATTTTCATTTTTATATTTATTAAAGAGCTTTTCCATATGCGGCATTTCCGCCCGGCATGGCGGGCACCAGCTCGCCCAGAAGTTCAAAAGGACCGCCTTGCCTCTGAAATCACTTAGCTTTACAGGGTTTCCATTCATATCTGTCAGCTCAAAATCCGGAGCAAGATTTCCTTTTTCCAGCCCAACAGGCAGATCTTCCGGATTTTCTATTTTTTCATACTTTTGCATTTGTTCAGCTTGTTCTACTACCCCTTTATCCTTAAGAATTGTTTTATCAACAATAAACAGCAAAAGGACAATAACTGCCGCTCCCAGCAAAAACTTTTTCATTTGGACACCTCTATATAAATTACTGTTATTCCCGTACATTTGCTAAATCTATCATACAATACGGGGAATAGGGAATCCATCTTTCTGCACTTTGCCTTTTAATGATTCCGATAATGAAAAATACAGGCAAAAATAGCGTATATCCTGACTTTTTCTTCTGCAGCCACTCCGGCTTCAAAGGAAAGCACTGGTGTGTTAGGATCCTTAAAACGCTGCCCCCAGTCGAGCGGCATCCAGCCTTTGCGAAAGCGGGCAATTCTATTGGAGTCCCCTTTATAAACTTGTAAGTCAGTATAGAAGAAGGTTTTAGGAATATAGTATCTCTCATTGTTATGTTTATATATTAGAATTCGTCCTTCTTTTTTGAAAAATATCAATTCCTTTGCTGAACCTTTGCCATCCAAAATTTCTATTCTAGTTTTCTTGAAAATGATTATGGCCTCAAGATCGTCAGCATCATTAAAGATACCCAGCTTTTTAGAAAAAAAACAATCGAAGGAATAGGGCAAGAACCATCGGAGTTTCCACATATGCATATCCCTGATTTCTCCTCTTCGCCTTCCTTCCGAGTCAAAAATGACCATTCTAAGAGAAGGCGCCGGCATAAAGGCAATCAGGGCATTAGATTGCGAAAGCAATGGCCGTGCATATGGGCTGCTGCTGGATAAACCCCTATCCACTATCTCATCTGCCCTTTGCTTATTCAGCAAATAAATTTGATAGCAGAAAAAACTATAAATAACAAAGGGAGTTACGAACAGAAACAAATTGATCGGGGGAGCGGCAATTATTGCATATATTAACAAAAACGAAGGAGGTACAAGTGCGGCAAGGCTGCTATTTAGTGAAATGTCAGCCGTGTTTCGGTAATATTGCTGGATATTCATCGTTTTGTCTCCCTGCTTTATATGATTCTTCTATATTCTATTAATAAAATCTCGTAAAAATGAATTTTGGAAGGATTTTTTGCAGGAAAATGTTTTGCAATGTTTGATGACTTATGTGTGAAAAATTGAAATTCATTCGCAAAATCTGAAGTTTTATTCGGGGATTTTGAGAGCTTGTTCGTTATTTTTTACTATTTTTTCGTAAGTTTCATTGTTTAGTCGCAAAGTTCACAATTTCTCCTTTTATAGTTGTATGCCATAATAAAAAGCTGACGGAAATTCCGCCAGCCCTTTTCTAAATTTTTATTTTAAAGCACTGACTGCGTTAATTAATCCATGGCCGGATTTTGCATCATAGCCCGGCTCGAAGATGTCTTCAGAAGAAGACTGAATGATTTGTTTAACTTGGGCAGGCGTGATTTGGTCTTTGCCATGCTTGGCAATAATCACACCAGCTACAGCCGCTACTTTAGGAGCAGCCATTGACGTGCCGCCTTTATAGCCATATTTCCCGCCTGGGATAGTAGAATACGCAAGGTAAGTATTATCCCCGCCAGCTCCAGTCGCAGGATCATAGTTCGGTCCCAAGTCTCCTCCCGGTGCCATTACATCAATTTTACCCACACCGTAATTGGAATAGAAAGCAAGGTTCTTTAAGGCTCCTCCCGCAGACACTCGGATCATCAACTGGCTGCTGGGGCTCCTGTGTGTTGCACCAGCATCAGTTCCGGAAAGCTGTCCTGGGCTCTTTAAATCAACAGCATTGTTTCCTGCAGAACCAACTACTGTTACACCTTTTTGAATGGCATATTTGATGGCTCTGTTGAACATTTGCACATCTGCAACTGTTTCACTTGTAGCATAATCCGGGTTTTGGAACCAGTCATAGCCGCCAAGAGACATGTTCACCACATCGACATTATCATCTGCAGCTGTCATTAATGCTTCTGCAATGTGGGAAGTTGCTGCGCCGCCAGTAGGGCCGAATACACGGTAAGCCGCTACTTTTAAGTCAGGGCCGACACCCATTGTTCTGCCTTTCGCTGCAATTGAACCGGCTACGTGCGTACCATGGCTATTTTCATCCATAGCATCAGGATAGCCAGGAACAAATGACTTACCGTATGCATAGTTATCTTTTAAATCAGGATGAGTATAGTCAATTCCAGTATCGATAACACCCACCACGATATCTTCGCCAGAAGCAGTTTTTCCGGTTCCACCTGGAAGTCCCCATGACTTGCCATTGTTTGTGACCTGTTTGATATCCCATTGAAGGTCGTTATATAAATCAGCACTTTCCAATGGCAGATCTGCTTCTACCGCTGGTGTTTCCGGATAAATTACATTTTCAGTTCCAGCAGCTGAAACCAGTGAGGACTTTTTTACTTCATTCAGGAAGTTAGGATTGCTGGATGTAACTTCAACAGCTCCTAGTTTATCAAGCTTATTTTCTACTTGACCGCCAGCCTTCTTTACTAAATCTGTATAGCCTGCCGGAAGCTTTGATTCATCCTTGAAGACCACCAAATATTTCTTCTCAACAGATTGTGCTTGTCCAATGGTGGCTGCACCAGCAAACACAGTCGAGGCGCACAAAGCTAAACTTAATGCACCTGCAAAGACACTCTTTTTCATATTCATTATTTAGACCCCCTTATCATTCCTAATTTTCATTATATTCAATATTCTCTCTCTATCAATCTGCATATTTCGACACGGACCTTCTTAATTCTCCATCTCCCCCCTACTAAAAATACATATAAATTCCATTTTATTCCATATATTAAAAAAACAATGATTATTATAACCTATTTTCACTGCCTCCCAAAAGAAAAACCATTTCACCTTTGTCGAAAATCCCCTTCTATCTTCCTGCTCTTAAATAATTGGCTCTGTTAAATTTGCCTGTTGATTTCAGCACGAGGCACTCCCTTTCCGCGGGCGGTCCGACGCTCCTCGTCGCTTTGCTCCTGCGGGGTCTCCCTTTGATCCGCACTCCCGCAGGACGTTGAATAAGCATCCTCGAAGAAACACCTCGTCGTTAGAAAATGCGAATGCATTTTCGAGGAGCTCGTGCCTTCCGCTCCAATCAACAGGGTGCTAAAAAACAACAATAAGCTTTAACAGAACCAAATAATTAAAAAACCGCACCTAAATGGATGCGGTCATTTAAAATTGCTTAATTTTCTCAAAGGATCTTCTGGCATCCTCATAACCATTCAGATAAAGCTTTTCTAATTTCCGGGGATCTCTTTCCATTCGTCCAACTGCTAATGGTTCCTGAGGCTGAACTACTAAGACGGTTCCCTTCTTTTCTTCCTGTTCAAGATAACGAAGTGTTTCGTTATAAATTTGATAACGGGCTGATAAAGCTTTCTGAAGCCCTGTATAATCCGGATACTTCCTTCTAACCAGAAACTCGAACTTTGATGGTTTTTTAAAATATCCTCTGTTTCTGGTTAAAATGACTATATTTTTTTTGAATCCGTCTTGCTGGGCTTTCTTGATTGGGATTGGGTCACTGATTCCTCCATCCAGCAGAATACGGCTTTGAAAGTTTACTTCCGGTGCAATAAAAGGCAAAGAACTTGATGCTTTTAAAATTTTCAGTATGTCTTTTCCATAGTCTTCTTTCTTAAAATATACCGGTTCACCCGTATGGCAGTCTGTCGCTCCAATGACAAACTCAGATTGATTTTTATAAAACTCATCATAGTGATAGGGAACGAGCTTATTGGGGATTTCATCAAAAATAAAATCCATGCCGAAAAACTGACGGGATTTAAAATAGTTTCGCCATGAAATATAGCGCGGGTCTGTTACATAATCTACATTCACAATTTTATTTCGGCCTTTTTGCTTGGATAAGTAAGAAGCGGCATTGCACGCACCTGCAGAAACGCCTATCACATAGGGAAAAAAGAGCTCCTGTTCCAGGAAATATTCGAGGACTCCGGCAGTATAGCCCCCCCGCATTCCTCCCCCTTCAAGAACCAGACCCGTTTCACTAATCAATGGTAATCTTCCTTTCATTTTTTATAAAACTATACTATCAAAATAATTTAGGCCAATATAGAAATATGCCCAATAGAAGAGAATTTGCATCAGGCAAGTTCTCTTGTTCGGAAGATTGCTATAGATGAAAAAAGGGACAGAATGATCATGAATAAGGAGATAAGAATGGTCGGCATCAATTCTTCCGGGAAACCGCTGCCCATTATAAAAGTATTTGTATAAGCAGAGAGCAAAGCAGGACTCCAATCAAGCAAATGTGACAGGGAGCTGCTTACCAGGCTTAATAGGATGATGATGCCAATAGTGATAAAACCAACAGCACCAGGCGATTGTAAAAAGCTATTGAAAAAAATTGTAATCGTTAAAACAAATGTCAGCCAAATTCCATAAACAAAAAAGGATTGTATAAATTCTGTGAAAGAAATAAACTCAAACAGGACTCCCACATAATACCAGGAGAGAAAATAGCCACAAAAATAGGAGAACCATATAAGCAGCATAACACCAGCCCACTTTGCTGTTACAAAACGGGCATAAGATACCGGCTTAACTAATATTATTCCTGCTACACCGCTTTTCCTTTCTCCAGCTATTACCCCCATTGTAATTAAAACAATAATTAGTACACCGAGTGTATTATACTGGCTTAAGCTTGCCGCAAGGGCTTCACCCGCAGTCGGAACAGGGAGTTCTATGACCGTCCCCTCCGGCATCCCGCCCAGCGAATCAATAATCTGAGGCATATAATAGATTGTCAGCGGCTCTTTTACAGCAATTAAAATAAAAGTAAGAGGAACCCAAATCCATTTATAATTCCGGACCATTTCAAGAAGCTCTTTCTTATATAATGTCAGCCATTGCTTCATTTTTGCACCACCTTCATAAATACATCTTCAAGACTGGTTCTGCTTATCTCAAACTTAATTAAAGGCAAGTTACGGCTAGCTATCTCTGTTAAGAATAACTTTTTTGCTCCTTCTATATCCTCAACGAACAAGCTTGCCTTTTCCCCATCAATTTTAATAGAGGTAACTGGATAAAGAGCAGATATTTCTTCGGCATATTGAGAAGTGTTTTCTTTAAAAACCAAATCAATTTTGGCCTGCTGATGTTTATTTTTCAGTTGAGACATGGTCCCTGCTTCAACCAATTTACCATTATCGAGAAATAAAATTTCCTCACAAACCTCTTCCGCATCATTCAATATATGGGTTGAGAACAGAATGGTTGTTTCTTTTTTCAGCTTTTCCATAAGCTCAAGCACTTCCCTGCGCCCAAATGGATCAAGTGCAGAAACAGGTTCATCAAGCATTACTAGTTTTGGACGGTGGATAATGGCCTGTGCAATACCCAGCCGCTGCTTCATGCCCCCTGAATACTTTCCGGTACGACGATTTTTTGCATCAGCAATACCGACAAGCTCAAGAAGCTCCTGTGCTCTTCCTTTAGCCACTTTATTGGTAAGCCCCGCAAGCTTACCTGTATATTCAAGAAATTCCCTGCCTGTCATCCAGTCATAAAAAACAGGATACTGGGGAAGATAGCCTATTAAACTTCGAAAATCCCCTTTCTCTGCTCCCTCGAAAACAATCGTTCCGGAATCAGGCTTCATAAGTCCCGAGAGCATTTTCAAAGTCGTTGTCTTCCCTGCGCCGTTAGCACCAAGAAGTGCTACGCACTTACCTTCTGTTAATTGGAAGTCCAGCCCCTTAATCACTTCCTGGTCCTGAAACCTTTTCTTTAATCCATTAATGCTTACGACAGGCATCAGTAACTTCTCCTTCCAAAGATGAAATAAATAAGCGGGCCAAGCAGATTAATAAACAGAATGACTAAAGCCCATACCCATTTCGGTCCATTAGCTTTTTCGATTCTTACTAAATCAAAAATGGCAACAACCATTAAAATAAGCTGTACAATGACAAACGGAGCAAGAAGTGCCCAATTAATGCCTTCTAGTATTTCCATTTAATTTCCTCCCTCGTTTTCTTTTGTCATCTATATGACGTAAAGATCGAGAAACCGTTCAATGGAAAATAAAATTTATTAAATAAAAAGCTTTTTTAAATCTCCCTGTTGATTAAGCTCAAGAAGCTCAGCGAACCGCGGGCGGTCCGACGCCCCTCTGCTACTTGCGCCTGCGGGGTCTTCCTTTGACACGCTTTTTTCCCCAGGACTTTGGAAGAGCTTCTTCGAATAAACACATGAAGGCAATGCGAATACATTTTCGAAGGGTCTTGCACCTTCCTCTCCAATCAAGTGTGCTAAAAGCTTTTACAGCCAAATAAAAAAACACTCCCATGAATAGAGTGTTTATGAAAATATTAAAAAATGGACCAATCTCCTGTGTTTTCGTATACTGCCATCATATTGCGGATTTCATATACTACTTCATCAACCAGAGAAGCCGGCGAAAGGACTTTGGCCTGGTTCCCCCAATTCAGCAGCCATTTTACCAAACCATCACTGACAATTGCCTTAGCTGTTAAGATGAAATGTTCGTCATTCAGCTTGCGTATATCTGCATCTTTTCCAAATTTATCTATAATTACATTAATCAGATCATTATGGAATCGGATTTTTATCCACTCTTCCGACCCTGCATACATATGAAAGGTTGAGCTAACATATTTGGAAACATCAAAAGGCTCATATGGGAATTGTTCATCCGTAATACTGACATTGCGAAGCCGGTCAATCCGATAATGGCGAATTTCCTCTTTTGAAAAATAATAAGCTATTAAATAATAAAAATCGTTTACCCATGTAAGCGCCAATGGCTTTACTTTGTATTCCCCGCCATCATGGCTTAAAACAAATTCCTTGTTGATATTGTATCTTCCATATTGAAAGGTTACAATTCTCCGTTCGGAAATAGCTTCATGCAAGTCGTTGATTGCGAGGCGAACCATTTTGCTCTCGCTTTTAACGGACGAATCAATCAAAATTTCATTGTGCAGTTTTTTTGCATGATGCATGCTTGTGAGCTTTTTAATTTTGCGGATCAGCTGTTTCGTTTCATCTTTTGTTATGAATCTGGCAGAAGCAACAGCATCAATAAGCATCCGAAGTTCGTAGAGCTCAAACAGGCGATATTGATGGCTATAATATTTCGGCATACCTTCTTTTTCCTGATTGACCGTAATATCGAATTTCGCTTCGATTAGATGCTCAATATCATCTCTTAAAGAATTTTTATTCAGCTTTACATCCGGACCATATTCTTTTTTAAAGCATTCAGTGATGTCATCCAGGGTATACTCATTTTCTTCATCTGTCTGTTCCCTAAGAATCTCCATAAGCTTTAGCATTCTTTCTTTATTATCAAGCCTGGTCATTTTCTCACCCCTTTCACCTAAAATATAACGGATTCAATACTTATTATTATCTATTAAAAAAAGCCCTGTGGCAAAGGCCTTGGGCTCTTCCTCCATTACTTCAAAATCCTGAAAACCAGCGGTATTCTGTATTCCTTTCCTTCATATGCTTTGACTGCAGCCAAGATCGTGAAAATAAAGGCCAGAATCCCTACGATCCAAATAGTAATGACTCCTATTAAAATAATCATTAAAACGACACTGATTGCACTATAAACAGTATAAGAAATCAGGAAGTTTAGGTATTCCTTTCCGTGATAATCAACAAACTCCGAGTCATTTTTCTTCAAAAGCCAGATAATAAGCGGTCCGATAAAAGTGGTAAAAAAGCTGGTTACATAGATTGCAGCTGCTAAAAGCCTTTCATCATTGGAAGGCATTTTTAAATCGTTCATTCTGTTTCCTCCTAAAATTTATCCTTATTAAGATTAAATAATAATTCCTGCTTCTATATTATTTACGTTATTCATTCAAAAAGGTTTCATGAATTTTTAATTTTTGGCTCTGTTAAACTTGACTATGATTTCCGCCCCAGCACCCGCTTTCCGCGGGCAGTCCGGAAACTCCTCAAGCACTTAACATGCTTGGTCTCCCTTTGACTCGCTCTTCCCGCTGCTTTGATATACTTCCCCCAATTTACACCGCACGAAGGAAACGCGAATGCATTTTCAACGATCTTATGCCTTCCGATCCAATCAACAGAGGACCAAAATCAACAATGAGCTTTGAAATAGCCCAATTTTTAAGCCTGTATTTCCTGAACCGCAATAGTCCGATTTTCAGTTCTTGATTAGGACAACTTGAATACACATGATACAGACAGGCATTTTGCAGTTCCATTGCCTAATTTTGTTATTCATACATTTAGGAAGGTGATATAGATGATGTCAAAGCTTGAAGCCTTTATTCTTGGGATCATCCAGGGACTTACGGAATTTTTGCCCATTTCCAGTACAGGCCACTTGTACTTGGGGAGGCATCTTTTCGGGCTTGACGAAGCAGGCCTGTTCCTGGATACCATGCTTCATATAGGAACACTGCTGGCAGTCCTCGTCGTTTACAAACATGAACTGTTCCAAATTTTAAAGAACCCGTTTGGCAAGTTATCAATGCTGCTTGTAATCGGCACAATCCCAGCAGTAATCGTCGGGTTATTGCTTAGTGACCTGTTCGATTCCATTTCAAAATCGGGGGTTACCATTGGATGGGAATTTTTGTTTACCGGGTTCATTCTTTGGATGTCTGACAGCATAAAAAAAGGGGCCAAAAAGATGGATAGCATCAGCTACGGGGATGCCCTTTTCATCGGCGCATTCCAGGCAGCCGCCATTTTTCCAGCAGTATCCAGGTCTGGGCTAACCATTGCAGCTGGCCTTTTCCGGAAATTGGACAGGGAAACAGCCGCCTATTTTTCCTTTCTGCTTTCTATTCCTGCCATCGCAGGCGGTATCGTCCTCCAATTTGGCGAAATGATGTCAGGCCATACAGAAGCGGTAACCCTCGGCAGCATGCTTATGGCAACCTTGTCATCGGCTTTCTTTGGATATATGGCCGTCGTTTGGATGATCAATTTTTTAAAAAGAAAATCGTTGAAGGTGTTTGCTGTTTACGTCTGGATTTTAGGCTTTACTGTATTAATCCTGCAGATGACTGGGATATTTTAATTCATCATTAAAATCCTGCTGGGGAGGTTTTCATATTGAAAGAAGTAATTAGCTATATTTTTGAAGTGCTTTCCCAGCTAGGATATGCTGGAATTGCCCTTGGCCTAATGGTTGAAGTTATTCCAAGCGAAATAGTCCTAAGCTATGGCGGCTTTTTAGTAAGTACAGGCAACATTCACTTTGCCGGAGCCTTGCTTGCAGGGATTACAGGAGGGACCCTGGCGCAGTTGTTTTTATACTGGCTTGGCGCATACGGAGGAAGGCCTGTTCTTGATAAGTATGGGAAGTATCTATTGATCAAGAAAAGCCATTTGGATGCCTCTGAAGAATGGTTTGAGAAATACGGGACAGGGGTTATCTTTACAGCCAGATTTATCCCCGTAATCCGCCATGCCATTTCCATCCCAGCCGGCATTGCCAAAATGCCGCTTTCTGTTTTTACAGTTTATACAATAGCTGCAATGGTGCCATGGACAGTTCTCTTTTTATTGTTGGGAATGGAACTTGGAGTTCATTGGAGAGATATTAAGGAGTACGCGAAGCCCTTTATTATGCCGCTTATTATTCTCGCCTTCTCTTCCGGTTTAATTTATTTTCTTTATAAAAAGCGGAAAAAATAATGGCGCTTTATAGATTTAACGGTAAAAAAGGGGTAAGAAAATGAAAAAAAATTATTAAATTAAAGAAAGAGTGTGAAATGGGCTGATTTCACGCTCTTTTAAAGCTGGAGAAGCATTTATCATTAACTTCGGCTGAAAAAGCATCAACTGACTATATATATTGTCAACGATAGAAAAATATCGTCTACCTTATATATTATCAACTTAGCCTGGCCCTGCATAAATTACAAAGCGCTTGCTGAAAACGTTCTATTTTAAAAATTTCTGTACCCCTTTTCGTTCAATTTTTGTAAAATAGAAAAAATACTACAGGACTAAAGGACGAAAACTATGACAAAAACCTTATTAAAAAATGCACAAATTTACCCTGTCACTTCCGCTTCTTTTCACGGTGACGTTTTGATAGAGAATGGGAAAATTATAAAGCTTGGCAAAAACCTTAAAACTGATTCTAATGTGAAAATTATTGATTGCAATAACCTCCACCTTCTCCCCGGTTTCATAGACGTCCATACACATCTTGGCCTTTATGATGAAGGAACCGGTTGGGCCGGCAACGATGCAAACGAAACAATTGAGCCGCTTTGCCCGCATATCAGGGCAATGGACGGAGTGTATCCGCTGGACCCTGCTTTTTCGGATGCGGTGAAATACGGAATAACAACAGCCCATATTATGCCTGGCAGTGCCAATGTTATTGGCGGTACAACCTCTGTTATAAAAACCGCGGGAAAGAATATTCAAAAAATGATTATTCAGGAAACAGCCGGACTGAAGATCGCCCTTGGGGAAAACCCCAAGCGGATTCACAGCCAGGGTAATAAAGATTCCATCACCAGAATGGGCATAATGGGGATGCTTAGAGAAGCTTTTTATGAGGCGATTCATTGTGATAACCCGGAAGCGTTAAGATTTGCACCTCTTGTAAAAGCATTAAAAAGGGAGATCCCAGTCCGAATACACGCCCATCGAGCAGATGACATTATTTCTGCCATCCGTTTTGCTGAAGAATTTAACTTGGATCTTCGTATTGAACATTGTACAGAAGGCCACTTGATTGCCAAGGAGCTGGAAGGGCTAAATTTAAAAGTATCTGTTGGTCCAACTCTAACAAGGCGGTCAAAAGTTGAACTGAAAAACAAAACATGGAAAACCTATCAGCAGCTTACCGAGCATGGAGTAGAAGTCTCTATAACAACAGATCATCCTTACACGCCTGTACAGTATTTAAATATGTGTGCGGCCATTGCAGTCCGGGAGGGTCTATCTGAGCAAAAAGCCCTGGAAGGCATTACAATTCTGCCTGCAAGAAATTTGCGGATTGATAACCAGCTGGGCAGTATTGAAGAAGGAAAAGATGCTGATTTGGTTCTATGGAGCCACCATCCCTTTCATTTTTTGGCAAAGCCAAAATGGACCATCATAGGAGGAAATTTTGCGTTCAAAGATGTGTAAATTATTGTCGAAAATTGCTGGTGTTATTTGACATAAAATCGCAATAAAAATAATCAAAAAACCTATTTCCTTTTTAATTTTTTTTTAGTATTATACCTTAAGTGAAGTGAAAAATTTGCTTCTAAAATGACAGACAATCAAATATCGGAAACGATAGTTATAGGGAAGGCAAATGGTGCGCCACCAGGTTTATCTGGTTCTAGTGGGTTCGATTCCCACCCCGAAATTTTTTGCAACATTATAAAAAATTTCGAGGGTGGACCGAAGGCTCTATTTGGCATGGAGTAGGACTGCCCTCAATTGGAGGGATAACCTATGCTCAAGAAACGTGATCTTCACGACTGCCATGCTTTGTATGATTTAATGACGCACCCTGATGTCTTCCCTTTTGTTCGCCAAAAAGCCAATTCCTATGATGAATTTATGTTTATAACAAAGCAGACAATCGAAGCAGAAGAACGCGGTGAATTGATTTCACGCACAATTCTTGATGAATGGGGCGCTCCGATTGGGACGATTAATTTATTCGACATCCAGGACAATGCAGGATTTTTAGGTACATGGCTAGGAAAACCCTACCACGGGAAGGGCTACAACAAATTAGCCAAGGATGCTTTCTTTGAAGAGCTTTTTTATGAAACAGGCATTGAAACCATCTTCATGAGAATTCGAAAAGAAAATATCCGCTCGCAAAAAGCTGCAGAAAAGCTTCCTTATGTCATTCTTGCAAATGAAACAAGAAGGTCTGTGTATGATCAATTAAATGCCAATGGCGATATATACAATTTATATGAAATTCCAAAGGATTTATATATGCTGCATGTTATGCGGCAAGGAGTTACAGCCCAAGTATCGTCCCAATTACTGGAGGCTTAGCAGATGTGAAAGCACTTGCTCTTTTGAACGAGTGCTTTTTATTATGTTAAGAAAAAACAGCTGCACCGAATTGGGCAGCTGTTAACTAGTTACACTGGATTCCTGTTCCTCTGCTTTTTCACTAATTCCCGTTTGCGACAGCAGCTCTTCCAGTTCTTCATTTGTCAGTGTTTCAAATCGGCCATCGAAAAACATGACTTGGGTCTGATTCGGATTAATCCTGTTTAAATTAAAGCTCATCATCTTCTCCTCCTTCCTAAAAATAAGCTGCAGACAGGACAACAGTGCAATTCTAATTTGAAATGGTTTCTTTATTAATTTATACTCCACAAGTGTAAACGTTTTCATTCCTAATTTTTAAAAGTTCACATAATTGAAAAAATGATGTGTCGATTTTATAACTTTTCTTCAGAATGATGAAACCTTCCCGCAGGAGGGCTGAGGATTCATCATTCTGATGCCAAATCTTTGATTTAGGCTAAGTACCTTTTTTGTTTTCTTATAAAGACACTTCTGTGGGAATTTTTCGTCTGTATAGACCTTTTATAAAGAATATCTTTGGACTTACTTCTATTTTTGTTTGTCTGCTAGCATGAAAAAGATTCCCTGCTGCTAATTACGTTAAAATCCAATAAAAATAAACCTTTTTCACTATTAAACTATTTTTAAAAAGATGGTAAAGTAATCGGGTTATTTCTTCGACTGTCAGCATAGTACCTTAGATATGGAGGATAATGAATGGATTTTATTAATTTAGAAAATACATGGGTGCGGATAGGCATCTCAGCAGGTATCCTTTTACTGTTTTTAGCACTGAGAAAGGTTTTTACAACTTACGTTTTTAAAATGATTCTCTCTTTTATGCAAAAGAGGAAAGTCGAAACGGCAGCAAATATTTTAATTGCATTTGAAAAGCCCGTTAGATTGCTTTTCGTCATCATTGGACTTCAGCTTGCTCTTAAATTCTTCCCTTATGATCTTATTGCCGATAACCGGGAAACACAGATTTTCCGGACACTCTTTGTTTTATTGATCACCTGGGGCCTTTTTAATTTAAGTTCAACCATTACGATCATTTTCCCCCGCCTCATGAATAAGCTCGACATTGATGTCGATCGGATTGTTATTCCTTTTATAACGAAGATTGCAAAACTGATTATCGTTGTATTGGGCATTACAATTATTGCAGAGGAATGGAACTATAACATCAATGGATTTATTGCCGGTTTGGGACTTGGCGGATTGGCTTTCGCGCTTGCTGCAAAAGAAACGGTCAGTAACTTTTTTGGCGGAGTTGTCATTGTGACAGAAAAGCCTTTTACTATCGGGGATTGGATTAAAACTCCAAGTGTGGAAGGAACTGTTGAGGATATTACCTTTAGAAGTACGAAAATCAGAACGTTCGCCCAGGCTCTTGTAACGGTCCCCAATTCAACGCTTGCCAACGAACCAATCATCAACTGGTCCAAAATGGGTAAAAGGCAGATTGCTTTCCATCTTGGCGTTACCTATACTACACCAAAACTTAAGCTTGAAAAATTGGTGAGGAGAATCGAGCAGATGCTCATTGACCACAAAGACATTCATAACGATACAATTCTTGTTAAATTTGATCGTTTTAACGATTCCAGCCTGGATATATACCTGTACTTCTTCACAACTGTCACTACATTTGCTGAGTACTTAAACATCAAGGAGGATGTTAATTTCAGGATTATGGACTTGCTTGAAGAAGAAGGTGTAGAAGTCGCATTCCCTACCCGAACACTAATTGTCCAGCAGGACGGAATGGCAGTTGATGAACAGCAAGATCTGCTGAAAAAAGAACGATTGCATTCACATTCGTAAAAAGAGAAAAAGTTAGCCTTTAGTTTAGGCTGTTTTCGCAAACTTTGTTGCTAAGTGAGAGAGGTTGATTTCCGCTCCAGGATGCTCAGCGAACCGCGGGGCATTGAATAAGCTTCAAATTCCCTATTCCATAGAATAATGAAAGTGTCCCAATTGTTTGGGGCGCTTTTTTTTTTTGAATTTTAGCAATCTAATTGTGAAGTTTGGGAATAGAATCAGCAGTCTAATGATAGAACAGAGGTTAAGACCTATCTATACAAAAAAGATAAAAATAAGCCTGCTCCCACTTTCTATGTTATAATTCTTTCGTCACTTCACAGAAAGAGGAAAATTTCATGGATCAGACATACAACAAAAAAGAAAAACTGCGACAGCTTTTATTCATTTTAATTCCTATTCTTATTACACAGCTTGCCATGTATTCAATGACTTTTATTGATACATTGATGACAGGACGCTACAGTTCAGATGATTTGGCAGGAGTAGCCATTGGCTCTTCCCTTTGGGTTCCTGTTTTTACTGGGCTGAGCGGTATCCTTCTGGCTGTTACGCCGATCGTTTCGCATTTGGTCGGGGCAAAGAAACAGGGTAATGTTGCTTTTTCCGTCATACAGGGTGTCTATTTGTCAGTTATTATGGCTCTCATTGTTTTTGCAGCAGGTGCATTTTCATTAACGCCCATTTTAAACGGGATGAGCCTGGAAAGCCGGGTACACGAAACTGCATTTGATTACCTGGCAGCTTTAAGCACTGGATTGATTCCCCTATTTGCATACAATGTGTTAAGATCTTTTATCGATGCTCTCGGAAAGACACGGGTAAGCATGATCATCACACTCATATCCCTGCCTATCAACGTGGTTTTTAATTATTTATTCATTTACGGAAAGTTTGGCTTTCCAGAACTGGGCGGCGCTGGAGCTGGTTTTGCTTCTGCAATTACCTATTGGCTGATTACCCTTATCTCTTTTTATATTATTCATAAACATACTCCTTTTTCATCTTATGGAGTATTCCGGAAACTTCATGCAGTTTCTTTGGCAAAATGGAAGGAAATTCTTTTGATCGGGATCCCTATTGGTTTATCGATCTTTTTCGAAACGAGCATTTTTTCTGCCGTTACTCTATTAATGAGCAATTTTGAAACAAAGGTAATTGCCGCCCATCAAATTGCACTGAATTTTGCTTCTTTGCTATATATGATTCCACTTAGCATCTCAATGGCTTTAACGATTGTAGTAGGTTTTGAAGTCGGGGCTGCAAGGTATGGGGATGCGAAAGAGTACAGCTGGATAGGAGTGGTCATAGCTGTTTTAATGGCATTGGTATGCGCCGCCATCCTTCTGCTTTTTCCGGAAGAAGTGGCTTCCATCTATACAAAAGATGCTAATGTTTTAAAACTGACGGCACATTTCCTGATTTACGCATTGTTCTTCCAGCTTTCCGATGCCATACAGGCACCAGTCCAAGGGGCCTTGCGCGGCTACAAGGATGTAAATGTTACTTTTATTATGTCACTTATTTCCTACTGGGTGATCGGGCTTCCTTTCGGCTATTATCTTGCCAATTATACAAGCTGGGGAGCATATGGCTATTGGATCGGTTTAATTACCGGACTGGCTGCAGGTGCCATCACATTAACAAGCCGCCTTATTTATATTCAAAAAAGGAAATTCCCTGCCGGTTTACAGAAGAACTCTTAGAAGAAAGTTCTGTTAAACTTGCCTGTTCATTTCCACTCCAGTGGGCGGTCCGGGAGCTTCCTCTGCTCCCAGCGCCTGTAGGGTCTCCTTTAGACTAAACATCCTTGGATCATCACCGTACGAAGGAAATGCGAAGCAATTCGAGGATCTCGGTTTTCCTTTCCAATATCAAGAATAAGCTTTAACAGAGCCAAAAGGAAAACAAAAGCCATCGTGTTTTAGCGATGGCTTTTGTTATTCCTGATATATTTTTCCCAAAACGTCTTTCCCGCCTGTAACTGGAATGATGCTGCCTGTAATAAAACCTGATTTTTCATCCGCCAGAAAACTGATTACCCTTGCGATATCCTCCCCTGTTCCAGGCCTGCCCACAGGCGAGGCGCTGTCTTCAACTGTAGTTATGTCTTCAATGTTTTTTTCCTTCCATTCTCCTATAATATCGCCGGGGCACACCATATTTGCGGTTATTCCATTGCCGGCTTCTTCTAGCGCAATTGATTTTGTTAATGAAGCTGCACCCGTTTTAGCTGCCGCAAAAGCAGAGCGGTAAATCCAGCCTGACGCTGCTTCCACCCTATCAAAACCAATAGTAACGATACGCCCCCACTTGTTTTCCCTCATCTTCGGAAGAAGCAGCTTTGATAAATAAAAAACTGCATTCAGATTCCCATTTATAAGGTAATTCCATTGTTCAAAAGTATAATCTGCCATCTCTTTTCGTTCATGGACGTATGGGCCGGCATTATGTATTAAAATATCAATTGCGGGAAACTCGCTAAGTGCAGCCTCAGCCATCTTTTCACAATCCGAAGATATGGTAATATCTCCTTGAATAGCTATATTTTTTGTTCCATACTTCTCGGTCAGTTCTTTGCATAATGAGACAGCTTCCTTTTGACTGCTACGGTAATTGATCACCAGATGGACACCATTTTCAGCGAGTGCAATCGCCGTTCTTTTACCAATCCCTGTTGCTCCTCCCGTGATTAAAGCTGCTTTATCTCTCACAAAATTACCCCTCAATTTTTTTAAAATTTTATATACGCCATTAACAATATACTAGTAACTACGCTGTATTTATGCAAATAATAAGAAGTTTTTCCTTCCTGCCATTTAAATTTTTAAGGGATAGGCAAGCTTTTGCAGTGAAAATTCTTAACGGATAGGCTCTTTTCAGCATAGTATAAAATGACTTTAAATGCCTGGCTGAGCCTTGTCAGCAGTATTGCAAGGAAAGGATGAGAAGGATGTTCCCGTGGAATCTTTTTCCATTTAATAAAGATATGAAGAATATGATGCAACAGATGAAACCGGAAGAGATAGATAAATATGTCCAAAATATCATGGGGCAAATGTTCCCTCAAAATATGCAAGGGATGTCCGGCACCCCGGATTTTATGAAAGAATTTAATACAGCTGCGGCTGGCCAAAAACAGCCAAATCCTTCAGCATTGGATTCCTCCGTATTTGAAACCCATGATCATGTATATATTAGAATGCCCATTAAAAAGGAAGATTGGCTCAAAGATATGAAGCTTTACCATACCTCAAATCAAATGATTATTGAACATATTCCTGAGAAGGATGATAAGCATATCATTACCCTCCCGGCCATTGTAAAAAGAAAAGGTTCAACTGCCCACTTTAAGGATGGATTTCTGGAGATTAAAATACCGAAAAACGTAGATATGCAATATTCAGAAATAGACGTAACCGAAATCCTTTAACATCTCTGTTAAGAAAGGAGAACAATCATGGACATGGAAAAATGGACAGAATTGATTAAATTGTCGGCCCAGTATCAAGATCAAGATTTCTGGAAAGGGTTTCTGGCGCCGGAAAGTTCGGATTTAAACAAAAGGCGTTCCTTTTCAGGCCTTGAAAAAGGAAAAATCAATACTTTCCTTTCCACCCAAGAAGTTTATCCCCGCTGTGATATGTATGAAGCCGGCGGAAGGATTATTATTGAAGCAGAACTTCCAGGAGTGGAGAAAGACGACATAAAAGTAACCCTTATACAAGATGACCTTATTATTAAAGGAAAATGCAGCTCATTTCAGAATCATTTCCGCTACTTTTTAAAGGAAAGGCCGAGCAGAACTTTTGAAAAGAAGCTGACTATCCCTTTTCCTATTGATAAAAGCCGCATTGAAACCTCGTTCAGCCATGGAATTCTTTCGATCACCCTTCCAATCCAGAACGATGGGGGTGAAAAGGTGCCTATTTATATGAAGAATAATGGAGCGAGCTAGCTCAAAAATTTATCATAGCAATAAAACGGATTGTCCCTGTCCATGTAAATGGTGCCAACTTTTGTATATTTGTTTTTTTCAAACAAGCTTTGTGCCTTTTTATTAAGTGAGTAAGTATCCGTTCTCATGTAAGGAACACCTTGGCTGACAGCATAACTTTCAGCAAATTCAATAAGCTTGCTGGCAATTCCCTCTCCCCTAATTTCAGGATCCACTGCCAGGCGGTGGAATACATAGCATGACGCATCCTTTCTCCACCCGGCACCTTTATATTCTTCAGCCTGATTTTGGTCAACTGTAATGGAACCAGTGACACTTCCATTCAGGACAGCAGTATATAATGTTCCTGCTTTAATATCGGTTAAAAAATCTTGATCCTTTGGGTATGTCCGATTCCATTGGTCATTATCCTCAGATTCCATGATATCAACTGTTTGTTTAACGATATCCATAATTTTTCCCAGGTCCTGTTCTGTACCTTTTCGTATTTCCACTTAAAATCACCTGTCATTTCTAATGTAATGTCTTCTAAATAATGTTCCTTTCACGAAGTAAATACATACATTAAATAGACAAGTATAATATACAGTTATGGCAGATAAAATACAAAAAGACAGCCTTGTCAGGCTGCCTTTTTTGAGAAATCCTATATTATTTTCCGATAAACATTTGTGTCCAGTAGTTGCCGTCTGCAACATGGCCCACACCAAGGTGTGTGAAACTTGCATTCATAATGTTTTTACGGTGGCCTTCACTGTTCATCCATGCATTTACAACTTCTTCAGGTGAACGCTGGCCCATTGCAATGTTTTCACCAGCAGTGCGGTAAGAAATGCCGAATTGCTTCATCATATCAAATGGTGAACCGTAAGTTGGGCTTGTATGGCTGAAGTAGTTTTTAGCATTCATATCACGTGACTTTTCACGTGCCACTTTGCTTAGTTCAACATCTAGTTTAAGTGCAGGTACGCCTGCTTTAGCGCGTTCCTGGTTTGTTAATTCGAACACTTTTTGTTCAAATGCACTTACTTCAGAAGTTGCCGGTGCTGCTGCTTTTGGCTTCTCAGCTGGTGCCTGCTGCTGTTGCGCAGGCTGTTGAGCTGGAGCTTTTGCAGGTTCTTGTGCTTTAGCAGGCTGTTGAGCTGGGGCTTTTGCAGGTTCTTGTGCTTTAGCCGGCTCTTGTACAGGCGCTTTCGGCTTTTGTGCTTCTTCTTTATTTACTTGAGCATTTCCCCAATTAATATTGTAGTTTTTTAAATATTTTTGAAGAATACTATTGATTTGTTCTTGGCTTAAGTTGCCAGTTTGATAGTAAAATACCTTTGATTGAACTTGTACAGGCTCTGCTGCATCTGCTTTATTTGCTGCAGGGTTAGATACTAATAATGCTGCTGCAGCTGCTACTGAAAAAATCAATTTCTTATTCATCTATTAAAATCCTCCCTGTTGTATGTTTTCTTTTGTTGTTCCGTGTGACTTGCAACATCATCATATCACAGGGTTTTTCGTAATATTTCTGGGTGTATTTTACAATTAGCCAAATTCAGCTTCTTTATTAGAAAATTACAAGAATATAAAAACTATAAAAGTATCGTAAATCCTTATTTTAAAAGGTTTATAGTCCTATAAAAACGGGTAGAGGTATGGATGGGTATTTTTCACTATGGTGGAAATCCTCTTAAAACAATGCCATTTATATACTAAAAGATTGCTGTTGACAGGTTTTTAGGGTCGTGGTTATTTTTACGTTTATTACAGCGATGTAACAAAAATGAACGTCAGGATCACGAAAAAAGGGTAATTATACCTAGAATATAAAAAACAGCCAGTGGCTGCTTTTTTAGTGGCTGCTATGTTCTTCGGTATCTTCCTTATTTTCCAATTCTGATTTTGCTTGATCTTCTTCAGGTTCACTAGGCTTCCCAATGATAAACTCTTTTTTTGGCATATTATGCATTCTCCGTGCAGTTACATGGGAGTATATATAGTAGGTTCCTTCTTCTGCAAAGCTTTTTTCAAGACGGTACACTCCATTTTCAGCGTCTTCAACAAGAATTTTCTCATGCTCTTCATCATTTGCTCTCCAGATTTCAAACTTAACTTCATCTGCATCTGTCACTTCTTCCTCGGCGTAAGTAACCTTTGCTTCAAAAACTACCGGTTCATTTACTTCTGCTTTGTCCGGGTTAATAGATAATTCTACTTCAAGAAATTGCGGCTCTTCCTCGACAGCATCATTATCACTGCATGCTGCTAAACCAAATAACAGCAACAGCATTGGGAGCAAACTACGTTTTTTTATTCTTTTCATTATAAATCTCCTTTATATATACGTGTTAATTGTTGTATTCCATTTCAAGGACAGGAAGCATAATCCTTACCGTTGTTCCCTTATTAACTTCACTTAATACAATTAATTCGCCTTGATGGAGTTTCACAAGTTTTTCTGAGATAGCAAGCCCCAGGCCTGTACCTCCATCTGATCTCGTACGCCCTTTATTCACTCTATAAAATCTTTGCTTGATTTTGTTTAAATGCTCTTCAGGAATGCCTATTCCAGTGTCTTCTATGTCGATCCAGCATTTTTCCTTAATTTGATATAAGCGGATTCTAATCTCTCCTTTTTCTGTGTAACGAAGTGAGTTATCCATAATATTTTGGATAATCTGTTCAATTCTGCCTTCGTCTCCATTAATGATAATGTCGGGATCTAAATCATAATGAAGCTCAAGCCCTTTTTCCTGAATAAAAGGTTTGTATTTTTCTAAGGCATCTTCTATTAGCTGTGCAAGAGGCAGAGGCATTTTCTCCAGTTTGTATTCATCTGATTCAAGTTTGGACAAATCAAGCAAATCCCCGACAAGGCGTTCCATTCTTCCGGCCTCTCTATGAATGAGCCTTAAATAATTATTTCTTTCTTCATCTGATTGGACCATGTCAGACATAAGAGCATCGCTATAGCCTTTAACATAGCTGATGGGAGTTCTGAGCTCATGTGAAACATTTGCCAGAAAATCTCTTTTCCGTTCGTCCTCTTTTTGTATAGAAGAAGACATATGGTTAAAAGCATGGGCCAGCTGCCCAATCTCATCTTTAGAATCAATTGCCAGGTTCACGTCATAGTGTCCCTGGGATACGTGCTCTGCAGCATCCTTCATATCCAGCAGCGGCTTGGTAAGTTTTTTGACGAGTATAGTTCCCAAAACCATACTGACCACTGTAAATATCATGGCTGCAATGAACCACAGATACGCAAAGCCTTGGGTTATTTCCGAAATCTTTGCAAGAGGCAAATATAAATAAAGAATGCCCTGGAGCCTATTTTCATCCAGCAGCGGGATGATCACACCCATGATTTTGCGGTCGAACCTTTCTTCATAGCCCAATTTTTGTACAGCATTGCCTTTAAGGAGCTCTTCCCGCTCTTCCTTCCCTATCAAAGTCTGATAATCTATTTCAAAAGGCAAACAGGCACTTAACTCCCTAGGATTGCTGACGATAAAAACTTCTGTTTCCGATTTGGAATTATACCAGTCAACTTTCTCCCTGAGATCATCTGTCAAAGGGCCGCCCTGGTACTCCAAAGCCAGGCGTTCCCCTTCAGCGAGCAGGGACTCCTCAACATTTTCAACATAAATTTTTTCATAAAAAAGATAAGATAAAAAATAGGAATAAAGGATGGTAATTAAAATAGCAGCTGTTACAGTGAGCCACATTTTTTTGGCGAGACTATTAGTCAGAAACCTCATTCAATTGGTACCTCAAATTTATAGCCTACTCCCCAGACAGTCTGGATATAGTCGCCAACACCCAATTTCATTCTTAATGTTTTTATATGTGTATCAACCGTTCTTAAACTGCCTGTGTAATCGATGCCCCATACCCGCTCTAGAAGCTGTTCCCTGCTTAATGCATGGTTTTTATGTTCGATAAAAAACAGGAGAAGTTCAAATTCTTTCAGAGTCAGTGCAATCTTCTTTCCTTCTACTAATACTTTCCTCGCCTTCTTCTCAACTGTAATTTTTCCAATTTGCAGAGAACCTGGTTCCATTTTTACCCCGCCTGTTCTCCGGAGAACAGCATTCATTCTGGCAATAAGTTCACCCGGACTGAAGGGTTTAACAATAAAATCATCGCCCCCTAGCTGAAGGGCCTTAACTTTATCCCATTCCTCTCCTTTAGCCGATAGAAAAATAATAGGTATATCGGATTTCTCCCTGATTCTTGAGCAGACCTCAAATCCATCTTCTTCTGGCATCATGATATCAAGAATGATTAAATCGATTGATGTATTTTCAAGAATGTTATACCCTTCACTTCCGTTTTCTGCTGTATAGCATTGAAACCCGGAATTCCCCAGGTACATTTCAATTAGATGCCTCATATCTGCTTCATCATCAATAATGAGGATGTTTAGCAAGCTCATTTCATTCTCTCCCTTAAAACAATTTTGAAGGGTCCTTCCCCTACCTTTATCGTTTTCAGCGATTTTAAATTTTGAGGGTCCAGGATATGGACATCATTGCTGTCATATCCGGCAACCAATAATTTCCCTTCAGCAATAGCCATTTCAAAAGGATTGGCTGCGATTGAAACAGAAGCAGCCAACTCACCTGATTCTTTTATTTTATATAACATGTTTGACCCATGGCTTAAAACATATACATGGCTATCTTTTTCAAGAAAATTGATCGGCATGGACGGAGCCGGGATCGTCTTTTTTAAATCTCCGGTCTCCGAATCATAAACATGGATATCCTGTTCAATCTCTATTCCTTCCCCATGGCCTCCAATCCATAGTTCATTGCTTTCTTCATTTAGCCAGGCGCCGGCAGCAGATGGATGCGTAATGAATTCGTCTGTTTTCTCTTTCGTTTGCAGATCGATCACAGCCAGTTTTTCATGATTGAAGCTGAGCACATATAACTTTTTGGCTTTCCTTGACTCAAGGATTGTAAGCGGATTGCTTTCAGTCTCAATCTGCTTAAGTTCTTTCCCTTTTATATTAAAAAAACGTATTTTATTCAGATCCTGGTCGACCAGAGCGACTTCAGTCTTGTCCTCAAGCAATTTTCCGTTTACAATCCCGGTTCCCGTTTCCCAGCTGCCAATCTTTTTCCCTTCTTTTAAGGAATATAAATCAGCCGTCTCCAGCTGATTCCCGTAAAAGAGAATCGTATCCCTGTCAGGCAGGATTAGTGCCCCTGTATAAGGCTTTTCCATTTTCCATTCCTCTGCAAGAGCCAGCTTTTTTAAGTCCACAAACGAAACTGTCATATCCTTTAAATTGATAGTAGCGGCAAAAGAAATATCTTCCGGTAGGGAGGGCTGCCTCTTTTCTGTACAAGAAGAAAGAAGGATGGTTATCAAAATCAATCCGAAAAACCAATATTTTTTAAACATACCATTTTCTCCTTAAGACAATCTTAACTTCATCATACATTAATTTTGTGTGATAAATGTGAAAGGACTTTGAATCTTGCACGAAAAGCTAATGATTACGGTTTTGCCAAAATTTTTGACTAAAACCATACAGCAATTAAAATGAAAGGAACCCTTACTTATAAAAAAATAGGAAGCTTCCCACTTCCTATTTCATACGTTCAAGCATCTCAATATGTAATTTAATGAGGGAATTTTTATCAGCAGCGTCCAAATTTGAACCTGTTACTCTTTTTACTGCAAGGAAAAACTTTTCATAAAGCGGTTTACGGACTCTCGGATGGGAATTTTCATCCTTTAGTTCTCTTTCGATCGCTTCTTTCAACACGGCTTCTGCATCTTCATCTCCAGCAAGTTTCCGATTATTCCAGAGTTTTCTATATTCATTAAGTAAATGAGTAAAATTCAGCTCCATTTTATGCACACATCCCTTCCAATCCAGGAAATATTATTGATCTATAAATGTATTTTTACATAAATAAATTTGCAAATGCAAAAAATATAGCTAATATGCTAGAAAGGAGAATGAATGTATGAGTTCACCTTACCGGTGCCCAAACTGTAAAACGAACAGAAGCCGATTTAATATCATTCAGCAGATTCCACAATCGATCAAGATGGATCCCCTGACAGGGCAGGTGCTCGAGGAGTACAGCAGTGAACAGCTATCCCCTTTTCACATGCCATATAAGGGCCCTGATAAAAGGGTTCAATGCGCTGCCTGCGGACTAGTAGAAGATGAACGGACATTTGTTAAATTTGGTGAGAAGCAATAAAAAAGCTCGCACTTTTCAGAATACTAATAAATAAAAGCTTGAGATTTTGTCTCAAGCTTTTATTTATTTGAGATGAGATCGTTCTCCTGCAAAAACCGTTCATTATCCACTTTCCATGAGTCAGCTGGGGAGAAACGGACCAAGTACATGCTGCCTCGAAAATGCTGCCTGCCCTGATCTTTTATAAACCAATCTATTTCTACTGGTATTTCGAGGCTTACTTCCTCTGTTAAATCTTCAGCAGGAAAAACTGGCATTGCGCTTAGTCTGACATTCTCTATTTTGGGCAGCAATTTGTTCCAATTTAGTGTTTGAAGGGATATTAGTTTTACTATCTTAGGATCTTGCTGCTTCAAACCTGCGATAAATGCACTGATTACATCATAAGGGTTTGCACCATGAAGATAGTCTTCCAGCTTCCCGGCTGCTTTTAAAATCATCAATTTATGCGATAAGTCCATAAAATTCGTACGGTGTGTTGTACTGCCATAAAAGTGTATACAAAAGTGGCCTCGGAAGTTATTTTTTAGTGCACCTCCCCCATGAGGCATTCCATGCATGGAAGCAGCAATCCATTGATCACCATGGATAACAATAATGGCGCGCCTCTTCCAGCTCCATTTTCCTCCATAAATGCTTTTCATAATCTTCGTTTCTTTGGCAGTTAATGGCTGCACATCAGCATGATGGCTCCCTGCTCTCCTTTGGACTTTAAATTTTTTGCCTGTTTCAACATCCAGAACCGTAAATTTGCTGAATTTCGGCAGAATTCCATTAACCTTTTCCCAGGGAAGCATTTCAATTTGAAAGCTTACCCCCTCTTCCTCTGCAAACACAGATGAACCATACGCAGATAGGATAATGATGGCCAACACTATTGCTTTAAAAGTTTTCATTAGCTCCACTCATTTTTATTTTTTTAAGCTCAGCTTTATATAAAGAAGTTTCCCAAAATCCTGCTAACTTCATTCATTGAACCGAAAAAAATCGTACCTGAACCAGATACGATTGAATAGTTAATATTAGGCTCTGTTAACTTTACCTGTTGATTTCCGCTCAAGAAGCTCATAGAACGCGGGCGATCCGGGAGCCTCCTCAAGCATTAAGCCTGTGGGGTCTCCCTTGGACCCGCACTCCCGCAGGACATTGAATAAGCTTCCTCCAATAAACACCGCACGAGGAAAATGCGAATGCTTCTTCGAAGAATTCGGACCTTCCGCTCCAATCAGCAAAGTATAAACTCAACATTGAGCTTTAAAGCAGCCTAATGTTAAAAATAAATTGCACCAAATTAACAGCAAGCGAAATGATAATGATTGACATACCCACTCCGCTTAGTAACCCTGTTAGGCTTCTAACAAGGTTATTGCTGACTCTCCACTTTTTAATCTGGGTAAAACCATCCAGAAGCATCGGGATATTGAGGAGAATTCCTCCAATAATGAATGCTGGAGAAGAAAATGCTTCCGCATAAAAGGCAAACGGTATGATTGCCGTATAGCCGGCCAGTATAAACATGCACCGATAACAAATTGGAAATTGCCTTCCCCGGAAATGCATGGACCTTTCAGGTTTCCGATGGCAGGGCATGAATTTTAGGAATAGCATATCTTTAAAAAATTCTTTAATCAATTTCCGCACCCCGGCGTGCAGTCACAGTCAGTGGAATCACAATCAAGTAGGCTGCTGCCTTTGCTTTTCCCTGAATGAAAGCTTGCAGGGCAATCCAAATAACTAAAGGAGAATTCACAGCAATCATCATCCTTGCCTTTTTTCTCTTTATTACGCTTCCTGTAATAGTAAACAACATATACAATCAAAGCCATTCCTATAAGTAAAAGCAATCCGCTAATAGCATATTCATTTCCCGCTTCTGATAAAGACAATCCAACCATTCCTGCCATCAGCAGTATTAACCCTGCAGCCAATCCTATAAAAACCATAGCACTCCCCAGCCTATCCTTTTTCTACATTTTACCATGATTTCAAAGCGTAAATTTAAATCTTTCAAACGAAAAAACCGGCCAATTTGCATAAGGCCGGTTTTCTTAGTCTTTTACTGTTTCTTTTGCTTTGTCTATAGCAATTGGAATGGCTCTTCCATCTTCATATCCGTCTTCAAGCAAGGCGTTTGCAATTTCAATTGCTTTGTCACGGACCTCTGGATCTAGATTTTTCATTGCTGCCGGGTAATCATTCTTGGACCATGGCATCTTAACCATCTCCTTTATCATATTTAATGAAAGTATACCCGGATGCTTTTTCGATAAACAAAGAGCAAGAAAAGTCCAGCTTTAAAGGCTTTCCGTTGCCTTTTTCTCAAGTGCAAGAAGCTGCTGTTCGATTATGTCCCAATCCAAATTTTCTCCAATGAAGACTATATTCAGCGGCATATTGATATTTTCCTGCATATACAGGGGCATACCATAAGAGAACTGAAATAAAAAAGGATAGTGTGATGGATGCAATTTTAAGTATCCTTTAATTCTGTAGACTGTATCAGGAAGGCTTTTAAGAAAGTCTTCAAAGTCAGACTGGTTCACAGGATTTTGAAACTGGTAAACATATGTGCTTAACTTTAAATCCGAAAAAACATGCGAATGGGCTGAATCTTTCTTCTCCCCCGGGGACATCCCTCTGATCTGCTTCATAGCGACCTTGGAGTATGATGTTAATATATTAAATGCATGGCTGTTTAAAGCTTGTATCTCCATTGTGAGCAGGGCTTGTTCTGCTTCTGTGAGCGCATCAGCCTTATTTAAAACAATTAAGTCTGCATGCCTGACTTGCTCAATTAATAGCTGCTGTACCTGTGGACTTAACGACTTTCGATTAAGCCATCTTGGACCGTCTACTACAGATATAATCCCCTTTACAATCATGCGGTCTGCAAAAAGCGGTGAAAGTATGCTATCGAGAACTTCAACCGGATGCGCAGCCCCTGTTGTTTCAATGTAAATGACTTCCGGTTTTTCAACTGTAAGAAGTTCCTGAAGCTGTGCCTCCAGCTTATCTGAAATCGTACAGCATATGCAGCCGTCAAGAAGCTCCTTCAGCGGAACATCTTCATCCACCGAGTCTGAGTCAATTGATACTTTCCCGAGCTCGTTCATCATGACTGCAACTTTTCTGCCTTGTTTTTTTTCATCTTCCAGCAGCTGTTTAAGCAGTGTGGTTTTTCCGCTTCCCAGAAAACCGGATAGTATAAATATTTCTGTTTTATTCATGTTTTTCCCCTTCTTCACGTTCTGACAGCATTTCTTCAATCATAACTTTCATTTTTTTCTCGATCGAATCCATAGTTAAATCTGTTAAATATCCTACCGGCTGAAACATTTCCTGCTTACATTTCCAAATAGGAATGTAGGCGTTTGGAAAATAATCTTCTTCCGTCTCGATCCCAACTTCCAGAGAAGATTCATAATCAAATGTAAAAACATCATTATTGGCAGCACTTCTTCCTTTAATGCTCCTTACTAGATCTACAACAAGATATTCGTTTACAGTTTGGAAGTCTTGTTTATACTTATTATGAAGTTTTTTCGCCAGCTTTTCACATTCTTCTTCTATATAGGCTATCTTATCCCGTGTTTGGTCATGAAGATCTACTATTTGTTTCAAAGGATCACCTCTTTATAGCTATCCTGTCTAATGAGACATTTTATATGATTTTATCAGTACGTACAAACCATAAGGCATATTTGTTATAATCACCTTATTAAGGATGGTGTATTGAAATGCTGGAAAATACCGGAGAAAGAATTATTCCAGAGGAATTGCCGATAACGAATGGCATGCTGCTCGAACATTTGGCACGTTATTATTTTTCCCTCTACTACGCAAAAGGAAGAGTCCTCGATATTGCCTGCGGTACGGGTTATGGCTCTAAGATTATGGCTAAATCGAAAAAGGAAGAAATACATGAAATTATTGCTGTGGATATTGATGAAGAAACATTGAAATATGCCAGGCACCACCATTATCATCCTCATGTCAAATATGTGAAAGCAGACGCAGCAGATGAGAAACTATTTGAAGATCTTGGGCTTTTTGATGTTATAACAAGTTTCGAAACCATTGAACATCTTGAAACTGAAGAAGCATTCCTTGATAATCTTTTTAAAATGCTGAAGCCTGGAGGTATCCTTATTTTGTCCACTCCTTTCGGAGCAGGCAGGGGCAAGCCAACCAGGGAACCTTTTCATATTCACCAGCTGACCGAAGAGGAATTTATTGAGCTGTTTGAACCGTATGGGGACACGGAATTTTATTATCAGCGAAGTGTTCTTATTGAACCTAAAAGAGAAGGTAAACATTATCCGATAGGTATTGCTGTTTGCAGAAAAAGATAAAGAGGAGCCTGCAAGCTCCCCTTTAGCCTGTTTGTCAAACAGACCTCCCTCATCTTTTTGTATATAAACTTGTCGGAATCCGTTTTTTCGTCTATTAATGCCACCTTTTATTTCTTTTTTCGTTACTTTTTTTCAGCCTCAAGAAATTGCTTAAGGGCTTCTGTATTTTCCTCAAAGTTTATTTGAAGAACCGCTCCTGCATGCTCATAGGTTTTATTTTCGTAGCTGTCTGAAACAGGGACTCTCAGTGTTTCGATTTCAGTTACAGGATTCATCAGGAAGGAGGCACCGATAGACAGAGCTTCATCAAGCTTTATATCGGTTTCAACATATTTCATTGCCTGGCTTACAACATCCGGAAATCGGGCAATGCCAGCTGGCGAAGAGAATTCGTTCATGACCTGGTCCTTCAGTGAGATTAAAATTTCCTGCTGTCTGTCCACTCTTCCAAAGTCACTTTCCCCGTCATGTCGAAACCTGACATAGGATAATAGATCGCTCCCCTTGAGTTTTTGTTTCCCTGGTTCAAGCTCCAGCCCCATATCCTCAATCATTGCAGAGGTTACGTTTACTTCAATTCCATCTGGTGCAATGGCATCCAGCATCTTTATGAAGCCTTGAAAATCAATGACTGCAGTATGGTCAATTGGCACGCCAAAGTTTTTTTCAATCGTTTCTTTTAATAATTCCTTGCCGCCCATATAGTAGGCATGGTTAAGCTTGCTAAAGGTGTAGGAATAGTCAGGAATTTTTACGTAGCTGTCCCTCATCAGGGAGACCAATTTGATCGTATCTCCTGAAGGCTCATACCTGGCAAGCAAGATCGCGTCAGAACGGGAATCTTCTTCTCCCCGGCTATCAACACCGATTAATAAAAAGTTTCTGGTTTCATTTGCAATTTTAAAAGGATTCTTACCCTGATTTATTTCTTCAGAAATATTTTCCGGCTGGCTATTTTCAGAAAGCTCTTTAGAATTTTCTTTTTGGAGGAAAGAAGTACAGCCAGAAAGGATTGCTGCAGCAAGCATAAATACAATCAAAATTTTCTTCAAGTTAGTCACCCCTGTGAATTAATGCTCATAGTTTAAGTATAGTATCATTGTTGGAAAGAAAATTGCTTTATATACCCATTTTCTATAGAAGCAATACATGATTTCATACAAAAAAAGCCCTCCAAAAATTGGAGAGCTTTTTCATTAAGAATCGATTTGCTTTTTTAAAATATCAGCAGCTTTTTGAATTTGTGTATCATTTTCGTCGATTTTCTCACGAAGTCTTTCCATCAGCTTGATTGTAGACTGTCCTGCTAACACTCCAGTTTCTTCAAGTTTTTCAGCAGCCTGGAATTTTTTAACGGCCTGCTCTGTCTTTTCATCGAAGAAACCATCTTCTCTGCCAGGTTTATATCCAAGTGCCTTCAGCATTTGCTGTGCTGCTTTAACCTGATTAGAAGAAGAAGAAAGCTTTAATTCTGTATCAGGATTAATAAATGGCAATGTTGCATATTCCGGCAAGGATACTTTATGGTCAGGAGTTATTCCCTTTTTATGAATCCAATTGCCGTCAGGTGTAAGCCATTTTTCTGTAGTAAACTTCATGTTGGAGCCATCGGAGAAATCCTGTGCACGCTGGACCGTTCCTTTCCCGAACGATTTTTCCCCAACAAGCGGAACATCCGCTGATTCATTGACAGCTGCGGCCAAAATTTCTGATGCACTAGCGCTTCCTTTATCGATGACAACAACTAAAGGAATATTAGGGTTTTCTTCCTTTGTTGATTTAACTTCTTCTCTGTTGCCATTGCGATCCTCAATCTGGAATAAGATTTCACCTTCAGGCACGAATAGACTTGAAATTTTAACTGCTTGATCCAGCAAGCCGCCTGGATTTTGTCTCAAATCAAGGATTAAGCCTTTCATTCCTTGCTGCTGCAGCTCATTCAGAGTCTCAACAAGTTCTTTAGAGGTATTTTCTGAGAAGGTGGTAATTTGCACCTTTGCAATTCCATCCTCCAGCATTTCGCCATACACGGTTTCAAGCGGGATTGTATCGCGCGTAATGGAGATATTCATTGGTTCATCCACACCAGGGCGCTGAACAGCAAGTTCAACCTTTGTGCCTTTTTCACCTCTGATCAGCATCACTGCTTCTGTTGAACTCATCCCCTGCAGACTCTTTCCATCTACTGACAGAACCTTGTCATTCGGTCTAAGTCCTGCTTTCTCTGCTGGGGAGCCTTTTAATGGCGAAACAATCACAATATAGCCTTCCTGCTCCTGAATTTCAGCACCGATTCCCTCAAAAGAGGATGAGATGCTTTGATGGAAGCTTTTCGCTTCCTCCTCATCCATATAATCCGAATAAGGATCATCCAGAGCTTCAAGCATCCCGTTGATAGCACCGTTTATAAGGTTTTCCTGGTCTACTTCCTGGAAATAGTTTGCTTTAAGCGTATCATAAGCTGTATAAAGCTTATCGAATTCCCTTCTCTCACTGGTTCCTACATCTACTGCTTTCTCATCTCCAAATGCAAGGGCAAATGTAGTAATGCCCGCTGATAAAAAGACGATAAAAAACAGCAGCATAACAAAATGAAACTTTTTCATGCGGATAAAACCGGAGTTGTTTTTATCCGGAGTTTCAGATGTTCCTTTGTTTAAATCCTCATTTTGCAAACTCTTCACCACTTTCATGACCGTAAAATTACTATGTACAATCCTTAATGATTAGAATAACATTTTTATCGAAAAAATAACAAAGAAAAATGCACTAAACCCATTTCTTAAAATTGTTCCCTTGTCTGGATATGAAATTCTATTATGCCGCCATGCCTTAAAAGAGCGCTTAGCGAAATTAGCTAAGCGCTTTCTATATCAGGCTACTCCATAGCCTTGATCCTCGACTGCATTTATTAGGTTTTCCTTTGCTGCTTTTTCTGGATCATACTCCACTTCAACCTGTTCATCATGGAAAGCAACTGAGACACTTGCCACACCATCAACAGACATTAGTGCATTTTTGACCGCTTCCTCACAATGGCTGCAAGTCATGCCCACAACCTTTAATGAAACCTTTTCCAAAATCAACGCCTCCTTCTTGCCAGTTAACCTTAATATATTATTACCTCAATAGACGGAGAGGATAAACATAATCTGGTTTTTACGCAGCTGCATGTTCGCATGTTCGCATAAATGGTAAATTGATTAGCGGCAAGTATTGAAGGAATTGTCTTTGGATGGGTGGGTGATTAACTACCTTTTTCTTAGGGTGGGCCTTATTTCGACGTTATTCCATTTGATAAACTACCATATTTCTAAGGGTGGTGCTATGACGATTTTCATAATACATAATCCAGTTTCTTATAAAAAACCTTTGCATCATGCTTCACATGATTAAAGAGCAGATGTTTTTCAAGTATTTTCCCTTCTTGAAATCCGTTTTTCTTCAAAGCTCGGCTTGATGCTCTATTAAAAGCCAAGGTAAGAGCCTTCAGCATTTTAAGCCGAGAACCTTTTTCGCTTGTCTGCTGATTAATCTCACTGCTTCGGACGCATAACCGGTACCTTTAAACTTTTGCGCAATCCGGTAGCCGATCTCTTCTTCTAATGTTTCACGATCAATATTATAAATATTGATACATCCGGCAATTTACCGTTTTTTATTTATTAACAAATACAAATAATACTCATCATCGTTCCTTGATTACCCCCATTTCCAGAATAGACGAGATGATCGACTCTTTGAATAGTACCCTTTACCGTGGGAAGGAACAAACTGTTTAAATACTGTTTTCCTTTTCAAACTCCAGGATTTTTTCAGCAAATCCAACTGTAAGTTCTTTAAGAAAAATCACTATAATCCCTCATTTTGACCGACTTTCTTTGAGTTTAGCCATCTTTATGGAAATATCAAGAAAAATAAAAGATTAATTGTTTTGCCAGTATAAACATATTTTATTATATGACCTGCTTTTTCAAATGGCCCGCCCGCCTTCTCCGTTTCCCTTTCAGCAGCCCGCTGCAAACCTCATGAGTTCCAGCCTTTCTATTTTAAAGGAGTGATCACATATGATAACCGCCTTATTATGGCTTAGCTTTGCCCTTTCTCTTATCAGCCTGATTGCCGGTATAATGAATCAGTCGTGGAAGCTTGCATTTTTCAGCAGCATCCTCCTGCTTCCCTTGGCTTTCTACTTATCAGGTGCAGAGAACGGCCTCCGCTACCTAATGTTTCTTCCTGCCGTTCCTTTTATTCTGGCAATCATTTATTTTTTTCAAACAGGCCAAAAAGGCCAAAAGCAAAAAGGAAATTGAAAAGAGGCCTTAAATCAGGCCTCTAAATTTTCTTTACGATATTAAAGTATTCTTCAAGCGTCCACTTCTTTTCATAAATGACTGCAGCTGCATCAGCGCCGACATAGCGGAAATGCCAAGGCTCATATTTGTACCCAGTAATGCTTTCTTTTCCTTTTGGATATCGGAGAATGAATCCGTAGCGGTGAGCATTTTCAGCAAGCCACTTTCCTTCCTTTGTTTCTCCGAATTTTTCAGACAACTCCAATTTGGCGCTTCGGCTGGAAATATCCATTGATAGACCTGTCTGGTGTTCACTGCTCCCTGGAAAGGCTACTGCCTGCACAGCTTTTTCTTCCCCGACTCTGCTTACTTCTGCCTCAAATACCTGGGTCTGCCGATCAAAAGAGCGGTATCCTGAAACGGCAAATAGTTCAACTCCGTTTTGCTGTGCTTCTTTAAAAAGCTTTTCTAAAGCAACTGCAGCATCCTGGCGCAAATAGCTTTTTTCCAAATCTAAATCACCGTATGAAAAGGAAACATCCGGTATAACCAATTGAGAAGGTTCATAGCCATCTGGAAGGCTGAATTGCTTATTCACAAGAACCATAACGTTCTCGGGGTTTTGGATTACATTTTTCCCGTTAACTACTTTAACATCATTGAAGTACGAAGCTTCCAATGAAAGAGGATCCTTTTCGGCAGGAGGTTCATTATTGTTATCTGTGCCGGCATCCCCGGAAGCCTTATCAGTATTATTCTCTGCCTCTTGTGGAGATTCTTCTTTCCCCTGGTTGTCCTCCATACTCTTATCTTCCTGCAGGAAAGGTACTTTTTCGATTAGCGGCTTTACTTTATCCATATATGGATCCAGTTGGCTGCAGCCAGAGAGAAACAGGCTAAGCGTTCCCGCTAATAATAAAATCTTTTTCATTCATTTCACCTATCTTCAAATTTCTTTGCAACATTACTATTTTAACACTACTCGTCAACTATTCCATCCCTCTGAAAAAAACAGGACAAACGGCACAGAGCCTGCATTAATCATTCAATTAATAATCATCGCCAAATGAATTCCAATTTAATTGAAATAATAAAAAAACTGGCTCATTATTTTGAACCAGTTTTTCAGTGCTTATTCCTTAATAGCCGCCTCGAGTGCAACTTCAATCATTTCATTGAAAGTCGTTTGTCTTTCTTCAGCTGTTGTTTCTTCGCCAGTTAAGATATGGTCGCTTACTGTCAGGACGGATAAAGCCTTGCGGTCAAACTTCGCAGCAAGCGTGTAAAGCGCAGCTGTTTCCATTTCAATGGCAAGAATTTGATATTTAGCCCATTTTTCAAGTTCGGCGTTGTCATTATAGAACATATCAGCTGTGAAAACATTTCCGACCTTAAGGTTTAACCCTTTTTCCACACCAGCATCATAAGCTTTTTTCAGCAGGTCGAAGTTAGCTGTTGGCGCAAAATCCACTCCTCCGAAAGTAAGCCTGTTCATTTGTGAATCCGTGGAAGAGCTCATCGCCAGAATAACATCGCGGACTTTTACATCCTTTTGGATCGCACCGCAGGTTCCAACTCTGATTAGGTTCTGGACATTATAGCTTTGCATTAATTCATTAATATATATAGAAATCGAAGGTACCCCCATCCCTGTCCCTTGTACAGAAATGCGTTTTCCTTTATATGTTCCTGTATAGCCAAACATGTTGCGGACCTCATTATAGCATTCAGCATTTTCTAGAAATGTTTCTGCAATATATTTTGCACGCAAAGGATCTCCTGGAAGAAGGACCGTTTCTGCAATTTCATTCTCTTTTGCACCAATATGTACACTCATATATCAAACCTCCAATTCGTTCTGAAGCCTCTGAAACTGCTTTCAAGTCACACTATACCATATGTGGCATGACTTAGAAACAATTAAGCAAAGGCATGTTTTTTCCCCATACGGGAAAGCTATCAATAGCTTTTCCAAAGGAGGTTGTAATCATGCCACAAAAAGGGATGAGCAAAAAACTCAGACAAGCAGTACAGCATGCCAATGAAACAACTCCATCATCAAGAGCAAATACTGAGCCACATACATCCAAAACAGTCAAAACAAAAAGCAATAGATAAAGGGAGGGATTGTGATGGGCAAAAAGCATCGTAACCGCATAAACTCACCAAAGAAAAATAACCATATCCCTGCAGAAGCAATCATTGCCGAACAGGAAGCCCATGGTAAAGAATATACGGCCAATAAACGCAAAAACAGCCCTGGGTCCAACATAACAGAATAAAGAAGTTTATTTTTTGGAAACTTAAAGAGGAGAGCTCCCCGCTCTCCTCCCGTTTAAATTATGTATTATCGAATATGTATACGATTTATTTCCTCCCAGCCGCCCGGCTTTAGCTGATAATAAAACTGTCCTCTCCGGCCTTCATCAATATAAAGAATGTCTCCCGTTGAAATAAATCGGCCATTAAAGTCAATTGGGATCCGGTCAGGGACATTAAATCTTCTAAAAACAGAATCAAGGCATTCCTCATGTGTTGATCCCTCGACATTCAAGCGGTAAACTTGCTGAAACCCCTTTTTCTCCCTAAACTCGGGTGTTTGGAAAATCGTCACATCATACTCTTTTCTTCTGATCCTGGTTAATTCCTTTAGCATATGTCATCCCCCTCAGTTTTGTGGTATCACCCTTTAACTCTTTGAACACTTCTTTTGGTTATGAAGATTTCCTGATGAAATGTTCTATGGCGACCATCCTGCCCCTCCTCCAAAAATTTTCGGCTTTATGAAAACTCTATTGCAACCATTCTTCTCATCACTGCATGCAAAATCTAGTACTACTAACATACATAAAGTATTTTTATTGTTTAATTAGCCATTTTTCTTGTCGTTTCCTTCATCAAAAAAGTTCTAGTTTTGTCGATTCACGAAAATTTTTATGATGAAACCGCTTTCAAACGAGTCCACCCCGCATAGTATATACAAAAGACTTTTATAGGGGTGATGAAAATTGAGGGTTTCTAAAAAGCCATGCTTGTTTTCAATCATTATCGGTCTGCTTTTAACGTCATTTTCTTACTTTTTTCAGCCTCTCATGCCCTTTCAATCCATAGCCCATAGGGGAGCGTCCACTTATGCGCCGGAAAATACAATAGCATCCTTTGAAAAGGCAGTCGATTTAGGGTTTGATTATATTGAGCTGGATGTGAGGTTCAGCAAAGACGGACACCTAGTTGTCATTCATGATGCAGACCTTCAAAGGACTACGGACGGGGAAGGGTTTATTGGAGATCTGACTGTTGAAGAAATAAAAAAACTTGACGCTGGTTCGTGGTTTTCCCCTGAATTTGCGGGGGAAAAAGTTCCACTTCTTAATGAGGTATTAGATCGCTTTACCGGAAAAGTCGGATTATTGATTGAAATGAAAGCTCCGGAAAATCAGCCTGGCATGACTGAAGTCCTTGCCGAGATGTTAATGAGCTACAAAAAAAACGGGCAACTCGTAAAAAACATCAAAGTCCAATCCTTCCATGTGAATGAAATGAAAAAATTTCACCAGCTTGCTCCAGACATACCGGCAGGCATACTGCTAAGCAAGCAGCTGGATATGTTTCATTTGGCTTCCTACCGCCAATTCGCCTCTTTTCTATCTGTCCACCATCTTTTACTCTCCAAATCCTTCATAACACAAGCTGAGTTATTCGGATATGACATATACTCCTGGACCATAAAAAAACAATACCAATTTGCAGATATGCAGCGGCTCGGCGTTCATGGAATAATCTCTGACGAAGAGAAAAGGCTGCCGCACTCAAGGCTGTATGCGTTAATCACTCCATTTTTAAAAGGACAGGATTTTCTAAAAACCTTGCTGACTTAATTTTTTACAGAATAAAAAAAACGATGGGCACTCCCCATCGTTTCTATTTGTCACAAACTATCAATTGGCATATTTTGCTATCATCGATTGAAGCTTTTGCTGCATATAAGGGATATCTCCATTTGTTACTGTAAAACGGACATAAGTTTCATCCATTTCAAGCGCTTCTGCCAGGAATCCGCCGAGCCCTCTTGCTTTGCGGTCTACCTGAATAAGTATTTCTGTCTCTCCGCTTGGCTGAGGGAAAAATACAACTTCCAATTCATCAAGGCGGCCTCTAAAAGGCCCGGATACCGGCACAAATTCAAACTCCTGTATAAATGGAAGCCTGTGGCGAAGACGGTTCGGAGCCTGCTCGCATTCAGCTTCCCGTAAACGGAATCCCATATTGGATACAGCGTTTAAAACCGAATCCATTAACGGATTGGGAACCACTCTGATAAAATCCTGATCTGTTGGGTCCACCGCATTTTTAATATCCAGCCCAGTGGCAACCCATATTTTCGTCTTGCCAAAAGATAACGGGGTATCAGAAGGCAAATTAAAGGTAAACGGAATTTCCTTACGCTCATTTGCAGCAAGGGTAAAAGATTCCGCCAGCCTGAAACGGTCAATCAACCCTGAGACTGTATACTTTTTATCATCTGATTCCTTTATATAAGTTGTATTCAATGAAAGATAAATATCGTCTATTTTCTGTTCGGTATTACCGCCTGTAATTTCAACAACACCCTTTAAAGCTTCTCCTGGAGTAACAGTATCTCTTTCAAGCTTGGTATCCACTTTTGCAGATCCAATTCCCACACTTGCCAAGACCTTGTTAAAAAATGACATGTTCTTCTCTCCCTAGTATGATTATATTTTTAAATTTCTCTTTGCAAGGAAGTTTCACCTTCCTTGCCGCCAACTTTTTTTAAACTTTTCAGGCGGCTTCTACTTTATATATACAAAGAAGTTCTTTCATAAAGATATACGTTTTTAGAAAAAGAAAGTTTCACTTTTCCGGAGGGTTGCCCATAAATTTTTTTCAATTGCCGAAAAGGCATTTTCTTTTATACCCTTTTTGTTTCTCTGCTGTATTGATTCCTTTAATTTTTCTTCTGGCTGGCTTCTTTCGAATGGAGATTAAATAGTCCTTCTGCCAAAACTGGCCTAACTTATGTATGATTAGCAATCTATTCCATGCAGCTGCTCCGCCCCTTCCCGCGCAAAAAAATGACGAGCGCCTTTCCTCGTCATTTTTTCTATATTAGTCGTCTTCGATTTCCTCATCGATGATGCATTTTTGCAGTAAGTACTCAAACGTTATATCTGCGAGTTCATCCAATTCTCCTTCAGTAGGCACATATCCCCTTTTTGCCAGCTCATGAAAGAAAAATTCAGCAATTTCCTCCGTATCAATCACGACCTCTATTTCCTTCACAGCATCGCCCCCTTTGTACAAAATGTATGATGCTCTCTCTTAATTCATGCAGAACAACTGTCAGAAAAGTCTTATTCTTTATTTGAATATAAAATAATTATTCTTTGGCATTTTTTCTTATTTAGGACATACATATGGGATAAGCAGCTTAAAATGATGTTCTTAAAAAAAATGTTCTTGGGGAGGAAACTAAAATGTCCAGTATATCCAGACTAGCCGCTCTAATAAAAGAAGATGTAAATAACGAAGAAAGCTCGATTATTAGCTTATATGGCAAGCTATTAAACGGATGGTACAAGCTTGTTGTTTGGTTTGGCATTCCGTTTATGGTTTATATTTTGATGTCCAGGTTTTACTAGCAGTATTAACGCGCTTGCTTAATAACTTTCATTGAATTAAACGGTGCTTTTTCCATCATTATTGGCAAGGTGCTTCAGCTTTCTGAGTATGACGCGCATGATATGCTTATACTCATCATCATGAAACATTTCATAAAGAATGCGATAATCATTATATATATCAAGCAAACCATCAATCAGCACTTTTCTTTCTTTTATTCCTTCAAGCAGTTCTTTTTCAGATTTGCGGAATGAATTGGCCGTTTCCTTTAATTCAGGAAGCTTTTCTTTCTTGTTAATCATATAAAGCAGGCCTAATTTTTGAATAAAGGCATCCGCACTTTCGGCATCTGCAACGAGGGTCAATTCTTCTTCCCCCGCCTCAAGCCATTCTCCGTCATTAATTCTGGAAAGCTCATAAATTACATCTTCCCATGCATCCTCTTTGTATCTCCAAATCTCCGTCCTGAAGCCTACTATTTTAAAAAGATCCGAACCATACCCCTTAACCTGGACAAGGTCGCCAAAAAAGTATTTATATTCGATATCAATATGCTCCTTTTCCATGATCTCACCTTCATACTCAGACAGCATTTGAAGGCTGGATTCCATATAGAGACCTTCACTTTTATTGACTTCATAGACGTACATATCATCAAGCCACTTTACATCCGTCACTTTACCGACTGTACCATAAATAGTGATCACGACTGTATCACCGATTTTGTACTTTGGTTTTTTCCTTTTGCTCATGTCCTCCATCCTCTCAATGACTGAGTCGTGAGTATTGAATACAATAGTATATGCACTTTTCCTGAAAATCGTCCGTACGTTCATCACAATCGAACAGAAAAGCGCTGTGCCAGAGCTGGTCAGTTGTCTGAATCCACAGCTATAAATTTTTATACTAAAAAACACTCCTGTGCAGGAGTGTTTCAAAACCGCAAGACATTTAAGAACTTGAGGATCAAATTTATTGGACCATCAGCTTTCAGAATGCACATACAATTGCCATGCTTCATCAAAGACAGACATGCTTTCCATATAGGTTCCGTTCAATTCCAGGTAAGAGCTGATTTCATCATAATCATAGGATGTTTTTGGAAAACTGTGGTCCTCATATGCATGGTTGGCAAAATGGCTGATGCTATCCCTTGGTTCAGGATGCCTGTACTTCATTAAAAAATGATAAAAGGTTTTGGACATAATAACGCCTTCCTCTATATTTATTCAATTTGGTTCCTTCAGTATTTTATCTACTACTATAAGCTAATCCCCTTGGATGCGTCTACTCGTGGGAGAATTTTCAGCAGAAAAAAAGCAATCCGGTATTCCGGGTTGCTTTAGTTATTGCTTAATAAATTGGTTTTGTTAATCTTGCCTGTTGATTTTCGCTCCAGACGCTCAGCGAACCGCGAGCGGTTCGACGCTCCACGGCGCATTCGCGTCTGCGGGGTCTCCCTTTGACACGCTTCTCCTGTAACTATCTATGAATGCTGCATACCATCTAGCCTATTATAAATAATGGGAAGCTGAGGTTTGTGACGAACAGGTGAAAAGACTGTGAATTATTCCCTGACTGTGATTTTTCTCCTATGAAGTAAAATCAAAATAGTTTCTTTTCAGCAGCCGCGGCTGCTCCATCAGCTTTGTGTAACTAATTTCTTTTCCAATTTTTTTCGTGTCGATTAAAAACAATTGATCCTCAATTTCCTTTACGAGATCATCAGACTGATACACCATGTCACATTCATTGCAGACAGTTGAAGGTGTGTCATTAATTTGAATGGCCCGGGTTCCATCCGGGAGCTCCCAATAGACGGTTTCCTTGCTATCACAAATATTTTTGCTTTCACACCAAGCACATTTACTTTGCATCCTTAGCCTCCTATTCCTTTGCCGATGACGGCTCTGCATCGCTTATATCTTTCGGATCCCGCTTTGTCTGCTGGGCTTTAAATTTCTTATCCTTTAATTCATCCCGTTTGTCACGTTTATCTTTTAATGAACTGTGTGACGGGTCGCTTTCATATTTTTCACGGCGGTCCAGTCTTGCAAGTCCTTCTGGGACAAGGTTAAATTGCTGGTCATTAATCAAAGCGGCTATACCAACATTCGATCTTTTCTCATCCATATCCGGATAGATTTCTTTAAAATATCCTTCTGCCCGGCCAGGCACATAACTTTCCGGTTCCGGATATGTGGTGATAACGCCTTCAAAGTTGCGGAGCACCACTTTGTCAGCACTTTGTGAGATTAAATAATTCGGCTGAAGCGAAATTTTTCCTCCGCCTCCAGGTGCATCGACAACAAAAGTCGGAACAGCATAGCCGGAAGTATGGCCCCTTAAGCCTTCGATGATTTCAAGTCCTTTTGAAACAGGCGCACGGAAATGGCCGATTCCTTCAGAAAGATCACATTGATAAATGTAATAAGGCCGAACTCGAATCTTTACAAGATCATGCATAAGCTTTTTCATAATTGGCACACTGTCGTTGATTCCGGCGAGGATGACAGATTGGTTTCCAACCGGCACCCCTGCATTGGCGAGCATTTCACATGCCCTCTTGGAATCTTCGGTAATTTCGATGGATGTATTAAAATGAGTATTTAACCAAACCGGATGATACTTTTTCAAAATATTGCAGAGGTTTTCAGTGATTCTCTGCGGAAACACCACCGGGGCTCTTGTTCCGATTCTGATGATTTCGACATGGTCAATTTCCCGCAAATTTTTCAAAATGTATTCAAGAATATTGTCATTGATTAATAGGCCGTCACCGCCGGAAATTAGAACATCCCTCACCTGGGGTGCATTTCGGATATAATCAATTGCTGCATCAAGCTGTTTTTTCGGTACCCCCATGCCAATTTGCCCGGAGAATCTTCTTCTTGTACAGTAGCGGCAATACATCGAGCATTGGTTTGTCACCAGGAATAAAACACGGTCAGGATAGCGGTGAGTAAGCCCTGGTACCGGCGAATCTTCATCCTCGTGCAACGGATCTTCGAGATCATATTTTGTTTTATAAATTTCCTTTGAGATTGGGACGGACTGCATTCGGACCGGACAGCGCGGATCATCCGGGTTCATAAGGGATGCGTAGTAAGGTGTAATGTTTAACGGAATGGTTTTAGTTGAAATCCTTACTCCTTCTTCCTCTTCAGGCGTAAGATTAATGACTTTTTCAAGATCATCAGCAGTGCGAATCGTGTTTGTCAGCTGCCAGAGCCAATCATTCCACTGCTCCTCCGTTACATCCTTCCATAGCTCTATATCCTTCCAGTGCCGATCTGGTTTATATAAAAAGTTTTTCATTCATATTCCCCCTGTAACAGATTCTTATCTAGTTATCTTGCAAGAAGTGTGCCAAGTTAAAGAATTTTTATAGTATCCCTGGAAAAAGGGGCTGGAGTGGAAGATTGTTTATGTTTTGGCGGATATTTTATTGGAGCGGGTTTTCAAAAACATAAAAAAATGCCGATTATTCGGCACTTTGATGGTTTTATTCATTTAAGCTAATGGCTGGGCTTTGATCTCATGAATCCTGATTTTATACTTGGATAGCTTATATTGAAGTGTTTGCCGGGGAACTTCCAATAGCTTTGCCGCCCTTTTTATATTTCCATCTGTTTGCTTAAGGGCATTTTCAATTAGTTCTTTTTCAAGACCCTCCAAGTTCGTCTTTAATGATAGCCCCCTGGCTGGCAGGTTTTTTTTATGCGTTTGTATTTGCTGCTTCATCATGACTGGCAAATCTTCTCCCTCCAGAAGGTCTTTCTCGCATACATTCATCATGTACTCGATTGTATGCTTTAGTTCCCGAACATTTCCCGGCCAGCTGTAGCCTTTGAAGAATTGATTTACCTCATTATCGCTGCCTTTAACATTTTTATTAAAAGCCCGGTTAAATTGCTTTATAAAATGCATAGAAAGGAATTCAATATCCTCTACTCTTTCCCTTAATGGCAGCAGACCGAATGTGAGGACGTTCAAGCGGTAAAATAAATCCGTCCTGATTTTCCTTTTTTCAAGGGCATCACCGGGATGGATATTCATGGCCGCAATCACCCTCACATTCACCTTGCAGCTTTTCGGGCTGCCTACTCTTCTTACCATCCCATCTTCAAGTACCCTGAGAAGTTTAGCCTGAAGCTCAATAGGCATCGCATGGATTTCATCCAGAAAAAGTGTGCCGCCATCCGCCAGTTCAAATAATCCAGGCCTGTCTACAGCACCGGTATAGCTCCCTTTTGCAGTCCCGAACAATATACTTTCCAGAAGTGACTCCGGAATAGCTGCGCAATTTTGGGCAATGAAAGGGCCATTGTTCCTTGACGATGCATGGTGGATCCCTTGGACAAATAACTCTTTTCCGCATCCGCTTTCTCCAAATACAAGAATGGGAGAGCCTGACTTTGCCAGTTTAGCTGCTTCATTTTTTATTTTTTGCATTTCCTTGTTAATCGTAAGAAGACTTTCCAAGGTGTATTGGACAGTGTTAATATTGTTAGTCTTTTTCGAAGGCTTTTTTATTTTTTTCCGCAAATCAAGCAGGCTTTCCGAGAGAAGCTTCAGTCTTGAATAATCTTTTGCAATCTCAACGGCTCCGGCTACTTTGCCATTTATCAGGATCGGCAATGTTGTGTTGATCGTCTCAATTTGAACGCCATGCACATTAACATACGATTGTGTTTGATTGTATATCGGTTTTTTGGTTTTGATTACTTTTAATAGCGTGCTTGTCTCTTCATCCAATGATGGGAAAACGTTCAGGACTGATTTGCCCAGAACTTCGGAAATGTTCAAACCATCATGCTTAGCAGCAATTTCATTATAAAAAATGGTATTCCCATCCAAATCCACAACATGGATCCCTTCATCGATTCCCTTTAAAATAGCAGCCAGAACTTCCTTTGACATAGCTTGTGTTTCGGACATCATGATCCCCTCCCCTACATGTATATGTATATGAGGGGGTGCCGAAAACTTGTCATAATGGTGCCGGAATTCTGGCACTTTATTGATTATGGCAGGGTACTCTTTTGAAGAAGGTCTGTTACACTTCACATTTTGTAAAAGACTAAGTGGCGTCGGTAAAGCTGGGTTGACTACCTTTTCTTGAGGGCCGCATCCTTTTTCGTCGTAAATCACCTGGATTAACTACCTTTTTTCGAAGGCCACATCCTTTTTCGTCGTAAATCACCTGGATTAACTACCTTTTTTCGAAGGCCACATCCTTTTTCGTCGTTAATCACCTGGATTAACTACCTTTTCTCGAAGGCCGAACCCTTTTTCGTCGTTAATCAGCTGGATTAGCTACCTTTTCTTGAAGGCCGAACCCTTTTTCGTCGTTAATCAGCTGGATTAACTACCTTTTCTTGAAGGCCGAACCCTTTTTCGTCGTTAATCACCTGGATTAACTACCTTTTCTTGAAGGCCGAACCCTTTTTCGTCGTTAATCAGCTGGATTAACTACCTTTTCTCCAGAGATGCCACCTTTTTCATCGTTAATAAACGGGATTAACTACCACATTAGTAAATTAAAATCCTTTGACATCCTTTAGGGGAGGCAAGTTTTTCAATGCGAAGCAGCTAAGTCCTTTACCCACACATTCATATTTTCAAGTTTATCGAAAATATAGCAGTTATTTAGAAGACGGCCCCGATACATATACCCAAGCTGATGCAGGACCGCATTCATTCCAAATGACAGGGCTCTTGCAATGGAGTAGGCACAATAGATTCCCTGCGACTGCAATTCTTCTTCCAATTTTTCAAGCAGGATTTTCATTAGGCCGTGTTTCCGATGGGAAGGAAGCGTAGCACAGTCTGTTAATTCTGCATTTTTATAAAAAAGATTTACTTCTGCTGAAGCAGCGCTGACCAGATCATGTCCATACTGAAATGCATAATAAATGGTGCCTTCTTGAATTGTTTTTTTAATATATGCGGGATCATGGAGGGGTGTAGGATAAATTTGAAATACTTTTCGATAAAGGGCGGCAAGCTTTTCAGCATCCACCTGTGTTATTTTTTTCATCTTGTATTCGACAGGAGGCAGAATTACGTCCCTGTTTCTTTCAACGGCCAAAACATTTTTAACGATACTATCTTCAGCAATCCAATGCCCGCTTATCCTTCTTTCATCCGAATAATATTTGCAGAAGAAATATTGGTCAGATCCAAGGAAATAACCGTCAATGATTGCCTCGCACTGAAATCCATGGGCCAGCAGGGAAGCATAATTCTCCGCTCTTCCTCTTAATATTAATTTCTCACTCTGCTGTGCCTTTGCGACTGCTTCTGCCTCACGGATCGCTTCCTGCAGATTTCCTAAATAATTGTCCACTCTTAGCCGTTTATTGAAAGGATCAATATACAGTTCGGCTGAAAAATTCTCTTTTTTAACCGTTTTAATGGAAGCATTACTATTCATTTATCTAGACCCCCTTTTTTAATAAAATTGCCCGGCCATTCGGCCAGGCAGTATAAGGTTCAAAAGGATTTACCGGCCAATTCCTTCATTTTACCGGCCAAAATGTCGGATTTACCGGCCGAATTCACTAAAATACCGGCCAAACGGAAGCATTTACCGGCCAACTGCAAAATTTTTAAAGGAAGTTCCAAGCATTTATCATTAAAAGCACTTCCGATTTCATTTGCCGTGTTTAATTGTTCCGATCACTTTCAGTTCCGCACCAGTCCATAATAGCTAAAGCAATAATTTCAGCGGCATCAAACACTTCCTGAATGGGAATATACTCATTTACATCATGGGCCGCTTCCGTTACACCAGGGCCAAACACAACAACAGGGGTATCTCCTATCCTGGATAAAATTCCGCCATCCGTTCCCCACGGTGATGCTTCAACTACAGGCTGCTTGCCTTTTACTGCTTCAAAGGATTCCGAGAGAACTGACATAAGAGGGTGATTTTCTTCCAGGTTCCCGGGAATCCAACGCCCGCCGAACCATTCGACTTGAGGAGGATTCTTTTTGAGCCAGTCATCTTTTTCAGCGGCTTTCTTCATGCATAACTCCAGCTCTTTTTCAGCCGATTTCATATCTTCGTCCGGAGCAACGCCCATCCTCCCTTCAATTACCGCTATATCAGGAACTGAAGAAGGCCATTCGCCGCTATTTATTTTTCCAATATTAATAGGAATCGGTATTGGAATTTTGCTATATAGAGGATCTGTTATTTTGAGGTTTCTCGCTTTCTCCAGATCTTGCAGCTTTGTCATAGCAACCATTGCTTTTTCTATTGCGTTAACTCCTTCATAACGGGTGCCTCCATGAGCAGATCTGCCTTTGACTGTTATCCTGAACCACATGGATCCTTGCTGTTTTGGGAAGATCTTCATATTAGTAGGCTCAGGTATAATCGCCCCATCAGCTTTATATCCCCGCAGGACAGCAGCCAGGGTTCCTGCTCCGCCACTTTCCTCTTCTATGACACTTTGAAAAATCACATCTCCTTTAAGCTTAATGTCTAAGGAGATAATGGCTTCCATTGCAAGCAGAAGTGAGACAGTGCCGCCTTTCATATCGGTTGACCCCCGCCCGTAAAGCTTGCCATCTTCGATCCTTCCGCTAAAGGGATCATCTTCCCAATCATTCCTGTTCCCTTCAGGCACAACATCAATATGCCCATTCAGGATTAGGGATCTCCCTCCCCCTGTTCCTTTCAAGGTTGCAACTACATTGGGATTTCCGGAAAAATCCTTTCTGTCCGAGGAAAAGGCCGGATGTTTGATCAGAGCGTCCTTTCCAATCTCCCAAATATCGAGGGTTAGTCCCAGTTTCCGGCATTTTTCAATAATCACAGCCTGGGCACTGCTTTCATTTCCTCGGGTACTGCCTTCCTGAACAAGCTGCTGAAGAATCCTCACTCCCCTTTGTTTGTTTTCTTCGAGCCATTGTTTGATTTTTTGTTGCACTTCCATACATAACCACTCCCTTATCCCAAATCCCTAACCCTATGAAGTTTGCAAAGTATATTAACCAATTACTCTTATATTTTCAGCGATCGTAAAGCCGCATCCCGTTTTAGCCCTTACTTCGGTAACAGAATGAGGCGCGAATAATTCCATTAATTTCAGACCTTCATCGAATTTTTGAAAAACCGCCATATCCGTTATAATCATGTCAACACAATTGGCCGATGTGAGAGGAAGTGTGCACTCCTTCACTATTTTTGAATTTCCGTGCTTGTCTGTCTGGTTCATTAAGACAATGACTTTTTTTGCTTTCTGTGCGAGCTCCATTGCCCCACCCATCCCTGGCACTTTTTTGCCAGGCACGATCCAGTTGGCCAAATCTCCCTTTTCACTTACCTGTAAGGACCCGAGAATGGTCATATCCACCCTTCCCTTTCGGATCATTCCAAAGGCAACCGCACTATCACAGTAAGATGCCCCCTTCACTGCTGAGACTGGAAAACCGCCGGCATTGCAGAGATTTTCGTCTTCCTTTCCTTTCTCCGGGCTGGGTCCCATCCCTGTAATGCCATTTTCAGCATGAAACATAACTTTCGTAGTTTCAGGCAAATGATTCGGAACCAGCGAAGGGATCCCTATGCCAAGATTGACAATCATTCCATTCTTTATTTCCTCTGCAGCACGCTTTGCTATACGGTTCCTGACTTCTACTCCCATGCCCATTTCCAGTTCACTCCTTTTGAAGGGACAATATAATCGACAAAAACGCCAGGCGTTATAATTTCATCAGGTTCAAGGCTTCCAAGCGGGACAATCTCTTCTACTTCTGCAATGGTCATATTTCCAGCCATCGCTACAAGCGGATTGGTATTTCTGGCACTCTTGTCATAAATCAAGTTCCCATATGGATCGGCCTTTTTAGCAAAAACAATGGATATTTCCGCCGTTAAAGCTGTCTCAACCAGATATTCTTTTCCATTCAATATGCATCTCTGTTTATCGCCTGTTACGATGTCGTTATCCATGCCGATATCAGAAAGAATAGCAGGAATACCAGCTCCACCCGCACGAATTCTCTCTGCGAGTATTCCTTGCGGCGAAAATTCCACATCCATTTTTCCATCTGTCATTAACTGTCCTGCAACCGGATTCGAACCAATATGGGAGGCTATCATTTTTTTAGCTTTTCCCTGGCTCACTACCTTTCCAATGCCAATATGAGGAAAACCAGAATCATTTCCGATCAAAGTTAAGTCTTTTATCCCTTTTTCCAAAATGCCGTCAATAATGGTCGGAGGTGTACCAATTCCACCGAAACCGCCAAACATAATTGTCATCCCATCATAAAAATGTTCCATTGCTGCCTCAATATCGATAATTTTATTAAAAATGTTCTCCATTCTTCTCAGCCTCTTCCTCAGCAAGGTTCAAATATTTCTCCGAAAAAAACTGCAGCGTTGTTTCAAGGCGCTTCACCAGATCATCAATTTCTCTTTTTGTTATAGTCAGTGGCGGCGCAATCAGGATCGCATCCCCGTTTATTCCATTTATACCTGCACCCGCAGGGTAAATAAGCAGCCCCTGATCCTGTGCCTTCTGTATTATTCTTTGAGTCATGGCCAGTTCTCTTGAAAAAGGCTCTTTCGTGGCAGGATTTTTTACAAATTCAAGCCCGACCATCAGGCCTTTTCCTCTTACATCACCGATAAAAGGAAACCTGGTCTGCTGGTTTAGCAGTTTGTTTTTTAGATATACTCCTTTGCTTTCCACTTCAGGAATGATTTTATTTTTATCGATATATTCCAAAACAGCGAGCGAAACTGCACAGGATTGAGGGTTGGCGCTTAATGTATGGCCGCTCATGATGCTTTTGGATCCTTCCAAAATCGGCTCCATAACCTTATCACTGACTAGGGCAGCGGCAATCGGGGCATACCCCGCCCCCATTCCCTTTCCAAGCGCGACTATATCAGGTTTAACATTCCATTGTTCCGAAGCAAGCATCGTACCCGTTCTGCCAAATCCGGTCATAACCTCATCAGCTATAAATAAAATTTCGTTACGATCACATATTTCTTTAATAACCTTGTAGTAGTCCTTGGGAGGGGCAATAGCTCCCCCCGCAGCACCAATAACTGGCTCTGCAATAAATGCAGCAATGTTCTCCGCACCTAAACGTTTGATTACTGTTTCCAGTTCATGTGCACATAAATAGCCGCAATCAGGCGCTTCGAGATTATAGGGGCATCTGTAGCAATATGGAGGGTGGATGACAGGAAAGTCCTCAAGAAGCGGGATGAAACGCGCCCTTCTTCCGGTATGTCCTGACATCGATAATGCTCCAAGGGTGATGCCATGATAGCTCATCCACCTTGAGAGAACCTTTGTTTTTGTTTGAGTCCCTTTTTCCTGCCAGTATTGAATTGCAATTTTCATAGCTGTTTCTGTGGCCTCTGAACCGCTGTTCACAAAGAAACTCCAATTTAAATCACCAATCGATAATTCGGCTATTTTACAGGCAAGCTTTTCTGCTGCCTCACTTGTAAATTGAGAACGGTACACAAAGGAGATTTTCTTTGCCTGTTCATGCATCGCATCAATAATCTCTTTTACACCATGTCCGATATTCGCGGTAATTGCGCCAGATGATGCATCCAAGTATTCCTTTCCATCGGTATCATATAAATAGACGCCCTTGCCGTAATCAATCACCGGATATTGTGCATCAAGCATCGGCTTAATTAAATTCGACTGGTCCATTAAGAATACTCCCTCCACCCTAAAGAAATGCGAAATTGCCTGCGGCTTACCTGTTTCTGCTGCTGGCTTAACAGCCAAACAGCTTCCTGGCTTAAAACTCTTATCCTGTGTTTTTGGCCAATATATTAAATTGTATGAAATGACTTATTAAATCTTTCTTAAAGAATGCTGATATCCCCAAAATGAAATATGCTCAGGAAGGCAAAAAAAACAGCCACACAAGGGTGGCTGAAAGAATATTTAGATCATGCTTTTTTTCAAATTAATAAGGTCATTGTCTTCTTCTGCAAGTTCATGAAAAAATCCATCTCCGTCATGGGCAAATACATATCCCAGTTCTGCTTCAGCTTCTACAAGCCGGTTTAAGATCGATAGATAACATGCTTTATTATATCTTGCCACTAATAGGTCCGGATCTATAGCAAGCACTTCATCCATAAGCTGAAGGGATTTTCCAACGTTGTTCATTTTATGATAAGAGATGGCCATTTCAATAAAAAGTGAAGAATCTTTTGGATGGATTTTTAGACCTTCCTCCATAACTGCTATCGCTTCTTCATATCTCCTTCTTGTATTTAAAAGATTACCGTATCTAAAATGTGCCTCACTCTCATAGGGATTCTCCATAATAATTTTAGTGAAAAGCTCTTCTGCTTGGGTAAATCTCATTCTTTGTGTATAAGCAATCGCCTTTAAAAGCTTAAGATGGGTATCGCCAGGATTTTCTTCAAGACAGGCATCCAGCAGCTTTATAGCTTTATTTACCTCTGCTGCATTCTCGAGAGGATCACTGCCGCCGGATAGATGCAGCTGGACAAGCTGGTAGGCTGTTAGGAAATCCCATCCTCTATCAAGAGAAGTATTTAATACCTTCTTTGCATCCTCCTCTAAATTGACAGATTCATAGAACCTTGCCAGGCCAACCGGGGCACTCTTGTTCGTAGGATCATGTTTGATCGATAATTCATATAGATCAATAATTACCCCATATAAGGTAATTTGCCTTGTTTTATCTCTCATTTTTTGAACAACCCTTCCGAAGAGGGAAGGCCTTTGCTCATTCTCCCAATCTATGCCGCTTGCATACTGGTCCACGGCTTGTGCTGCCATGTGAAACACCCGGCTTTTTTCACTCTTTTCTGATCTAACCTTAGCCAGGAATATGGGAAGCTGAAAAAGTTTTTTAGTCTCTGCAAATAGGACAATTAAAGTCTCATATAAATCTTCGTCTTCCCAGTTTTCTTGAATTAATTCTTCCAGCAAACGTCTTGCTTCTTTATTTTTCTTTTTCTTAATGAAAAACTTTGAATAATGATGTTTTACCTCAGACAAGTCTGGATCCAGCTTCAAAGCTTCCTGCAGGCATCTTTCTTCCTCTTTACTGTCACCTGCTGCACCATAGGCGTATGCCAGGCTGTCCAGCCTCCATGTTTCAAGAACTTCGCCTTTTTTTTGGTGCATTTTTTCTATAAATTCACTAAGACCTTCACTGCCAATCAGGCTTGTTAAATATTCAACATTAACTTGAAGAGGAGCAATATCGAGCAGCCGAAGCATATAGGCAGCTTCCTGCTTTTCATCTCCTAGTATCCCATATATCTGCGCAAGCCTGGTGTATGCTCCTTCTGCATTGGGATTAAGTACTATACTTTGATTCAGTGCTTCAAGAGCGCGTTCGAATTGCTCAAGTTTAAAATAAGTTTCTCCAAGCCTGTAATACGGAAAACCAGTTTCATGTATCCTAATGGCCTTTTCGTAAATACGAATTGCCTCTCCATACTGGCCAGTGCTTTCATATAAAGTCCCTGCATAGCAAAGATACTCAGTTTGATCTTTTTCTGCCTCTGCTTTGGCTTTAAGGAAGGATATGCCTCGCTCTATAAATGGTGTCTCTTCCAGGATATTCACATAGAGTTCAAGGGCCTCATCCAGATTTTGATCAATATAGTCAAAACCTCTTTCTATTAAGGACACTCCCTCCTCCAGCAGGCCGATGTTTTCTGATTCCGCAGCCCAATCAGCAAACAGCTTTCCGCCATTAATCAAAAACTCACTATCCCTTCCAAAACGTCCAGCATGGATTCTTAAAAATTCAGCTGCGCTATCTGGTCTCTTTATTTCTGAAAGGACAAATGCATAACCAAGATATGCGAAAATCTCTTCCGGATAGTGATTTATGCAAGAGGCGTAAACTTGCTCTGCTTTTTCAAATTCCTCATGATCCTTGTAAAAGTCACCTAAACGAATAAGAAGCTGAGGGCTTCTAGCAAGCTTCTTGCCTTTAGTTAAGATTTCTTCAGCTCGGGTTTTGTCTTCCGAGTTATCTTCATACAAATCGGCGAGAGCCAAATATGGGTAAGGGATTTCCGGTTCCAAGCGGGCCGAAATGATAAACCCTCTCTCAGCCTTGCGCAGCTTTCCTTCTATTTGGTCGAGTTTTGCTCTCTCGTACCATACATGTGCATCACCTTTATCTTCCCGCAGCAATTGGTCGTAAATTAAGCGGGCTTCTGTGGTCATATCCAAATCGGAAAGAATTAAAGCATGGTTGACCCTAATAAAGCGGTCAGGCTCATGAAATGCCATGGCAATTTCGGAAATTTCCTTTGCCTTTTCGGGCTCGGCCTTATAAAGGAAGCATAAAGCAACATAACTCCATATATAGAATTGATCAGGGTCAAGCTGCAAGGATTTTCTGAATAAATAGATAGCAGATTCGTATTTATCTTTATAAAGATGGATCCTTCCCAGCAAAAACTGATATAAAGGGCTAAAAGTTTTTCTTTCAACCATCGATAATACCCTCTCTGCCCTATCCATTTCCTGTAAGCGGATATAAGCCTGAGCTGCATGTAGTTTAAAAAAGTCAGACTCTGGATGGTTGGCCAGCAGTTTTTCAGCACAATTAATAATAAATTCCTTATACGCAGCGCCAGAGAAATATTTTACCGCATAAATAAGCGTATAAGGCTCGTTTATATTAGAGGCTAAGAAATCGGCAATAATCGGTGTGTTTTCCTTTTCATCCTCTTCAACTTTTTCTGATAGGGAGTGAAGTTCCCTATAATACTGGTCTTCCCCGATATCTAAGAAGTTCAGCTCGTCTTCCCTTTCCATAGGAACTGCTGCAATTGACAAAAAGCTTGTATTTATATGAAGCTTTGGAAATTCTTCATAGCTAACGTAAATAGTTTCAAGAAAATTTGGATCCTGAACCATATAAAAAGCAAAACGGTCATCAAATCCGGTCATTAATTGGACATGGGATGAATGCTCAAAGTCGACGCTCAGTATGATGGGGATACCTTTTTGCAGTAAAGCTTTATATCGTTTTTCACTCCCTGTAAAAAACCGGCAGGCAAAGCCTTCTTTTTCAAGATAGTCAACAGAGGCTGAAAGCTTGGAACCTGATACATCAAAAATATGTTCGGCAATTTCATCCTGATTTGCTTTATTCCCGTAATAAGAATAGAGCATTTCAAAACTGGCAGGGACACAATAATTGCTTTTCTGAATAACAGGCTTGATACCAAGCTGCTTTACCGCCCCTTCATAATTGATTGGATTCTTTAGTGAAAAGGGACTATCCTTCAGTTTCTTTTCAGCCGCATATTCCATCAGATTTTTAAGATCATTTTTTTGATAAAAAGAAAGAGTCCTAAGATGTTCAAAATATTGTTTATAGCTGTGAGAGGGAACAAGGCTATCAAGCTGGTCCATTACTGAAAGCATTTCATCCATTAAGCCGGCATCTCTGTATCGGCGGATCAGTTCCATATGCAGGGCCGGGGCTTCTGGATGCTGCACAATTCCTTCTATTATCATGCTCAGGGATTTTTCCGGCTCTCCATTTGCTGCATATAAATCGGAAAGCAAAAGATAGCAAACATGGCCGCGTTCCTGTTCCTTCAGACCTTTCTTTAAAAACATTTCCGCTTTAGCCCGATCACCAGTCTGCAGGTAATAAAAACCTAATTTATCCCATATTGGCTTCTTGGCAATAGCCTCCATTTCAGCAAGCCACTTTTCCGCTTCCATCGTTCTTTTCATCTCCAAAAGGCTATGAATCTTTGTAAAAATGGCCCTTACTTCCAGCTCTGAATCTTCTGATTGTTCACTCAAATATTCAGAAATGATCTCATCAGCTTCCAATGCTTTTCCGCTGTCATTCAACTCCTCGCAATACCAAACTGCTGTTTGAAACGTGTTGTACCTGCGATGTGCATATCGAGTAAGGAATCCGCTGTATTGGTACATCATCCCCCGGTCAAATAATTGAATAAGCAACTGAAAATCTCCAACCGAAGAGATTTCCGCCAATCTCCTTTTTATATCCGAAAGCTTTAATTTTTTTATCTCGTCCAATTCTTTGGATAAAACACTAAGTGCTTTTATAAATCCCCTGTTTTCTACCAATCTTTTTAGCTCATTGATGATTTCCATCCTGCACCTCATTTGGATATGTTAGAAATATCATACAAAGATTTACAGCAAAATACTACAGGAAATGGTTGTATTTTTTTGACATAAATAAAGGATTAAAAAGGCCCCGACATTACTGTCCGGGCTACACTTATTTTTGTTCTATCCATATTTCCGTATCCGATCCTTGAGCTGAGATTTGTGCTTTTCCTCCATTCGGGATGGTGGCGAAAGGATGAACATAGCCAAAATTCACATTGTTTCCGCGGGGAGCGGATGTGAGCCTCCTCGGCTTCGCCTGTGGGGTCTCACACTTCCCTCACTTCCCGCAGGACATTGAATAATCATCCTTGAATAAACACCGCACGAAGAAAATGCGGATGCATTTTCGAGGATCAAGTGCCCTCCACTACAATCAACTCAGTTTGTTAAACTAAGTTTACCTTCAAAAAGCAACAAACTTTACGAAAACAGCCTTTATCAAAGATAAGATGATAGAGAAATCACGGTTATCACACCATAGCAAAAAGGCCTGCTTTGCAGCAAGGCCTTTACTTATTCTTATACAGTTAAAGGTTCCCTCCTTGGGGCATTCCTTGTTTTTTCAACGATATCTCTTGCTATCCAAACTCCGCAAGCACCTGCCTGCGCAAGCCCTCTTGTTATTCCTGCACCGTCTCCGCCGACATAAAGGCCGCTGATCTCTGTTTCAAAGCGGTCGTTTAACTTCGGGCGGGCAGAATAAAATTTAGCTTCAACACCGTAGAAAAGTGTATGCTCGGATGCAAGTCCAGGTGTTACATGATTTAACGCCTCTGTCATTTCTACAAGGCTTTTCATTGTATTGTATGGAAGCACCAGACCTAAATCTCCTGGTACAGCCTCCTTTAAAGTCGGTTCCAGGAAGCCTTCTTTAATCCTTTTCTCTGTCGATCTTCTGCCTTTTAAAATATCGCCATACTTCTGAACGATGATACCGCCATTTGAAAGGCTGTTCGCAAGCCTGGAAATTTCGTGTGCGTATTCATTCGGCTTATCGAAAGGCTCAGAGAAGGTATGGGAAACAAGCAGCGCAAAGTTTGTATTCCCGCTTCCTAGCTTTGGATCTTTATAGGCGTGCCCGTTGGCAAGCATAATTCCCGAGTGATTCTCTACTACAACGTGGCCGGATGGGTTGCTGCAGAAAGTCCGAACTCTTGTGCCAACTGAAGTGTTAAAGGTGAATTTCCCCTCGTAAAGATGCTTATTTATCTCTTCCATGACAATATTGGATGTTTCAACACGAACACCAATATCCACCTGGTTATTGATCATTTTTAAACGGCGTGACTTAAGAAGGTTCGCAAGCCAGACAGAACCGTCTCTTCCAGGTGCAACAACCACTTTTTCTGCATGGATTTCGTTTCCTGCTTTCAGCTTTACACCCACAATCTGATGGCCACCTGCTGTTTTTTCTGTGATTAGATCTTCAACCTCAGTCTTGTAGGACATATCAATTTTTACGCGAAGATATTCATATATACTTTTTAATATTTCAAGGTTCTGCTCTGTCCCTAAATGTCTCACCTGGGCACGAAGAAGCTTAAGGCCTGCTGCATAGCCGCGGCGCTCGATATCTCTCACTTCATCAGTCATCGGATCGGTAATGCTTTCAGTCGCCCCGTGCTGCAGATTAATTTCATCTACATATTTTATCAATTCAACAACCTGGGAATCAGGGAGATAATCGGTCATCCATCCGCCGAATTCACTTGTAATATTGAATTTCCCGTCTGAATAAGCCCCTGCTCCGCCAAAGCCATTTGTGATAGAACATGCTGGCAGGCATCCTGCAAACTCTTTTCTCCCTGCAGCTGGCGGGCATTTCTCAATTTTCTTCTGTAAAATCGGACAATTTCTTCTATATATATCATGGCCTTTATCAATTAATAAGATATTAGCTTCAGGCATTTTCAGCGTTAGCTCATAGCAAGTAAATATCCCCGCCGGCCCGGCGCCGACAATAATTACATCATAATTTGTTTTCATCGTCCCATTCCCCCAGACGCATTTTTCGTTTATTTCTTTAACCACGGGTAACTATATCAAATATAACTTAATCGGTCAATTATTTTACGAACTATATTTTTATTATAAATGAGTAATGTTCGGTTTTAAAGGATTTTCCGTTCAATTCCCTAAATTCAGATAAATACGTGTATGCGTGCGGTTTCGAGATTTTTGCGCTCAGAGATTCCCCGTTATGCGCGATCTTTCGTTTATACGAGGAGTTCCCTTTTTTGTGCGCAGGTTCAAGACCTTTACGCGCGGAGTTTCCCCAGTTACCCGCGAATTTTAGCTCTCAATTCCGAATGCACCTCCCGCTCTATGCACAAAATAAAGAGGGCTGCCCCTTCAGGACAGCCCTCTTTAAATCCATTATATTACCATTTGCCGCAGCAGCATGCTCCGATGATAATTAATAAAATGAACAATACGACGATTAACGCAAAGCCGTGTCCGCCGGAATAAGCACCTGCTACAGGATATCCGTAACCAGGATAACATGGGTCGTAACCTGCACCAGCAACTGCACCTTTATACATTAACAATCACTCCTCAACAAGATTTCTTGGGCATTTTCAATATTAATGTATGTGCCAGGGACTTGACCCGTATGTGCTTTCGCCCATTTTTAATAAAAAAACGCTTTACCTCATATTTAAGCTTTTCACCATAGGCATTATTAGGGTACGATAATAATAAGAGAAATGTATAAAAATAGGGGGATTCAAACCAATGAAAAAAAGGAATATTGGCATATATTTTTTTATCACCATTTTTATCTATGGTTTGTATCAATTATTTGATAGCATATCTAAAGTAGAAGGAGCCAATCCTACAAATGTTTATGAAAAATTGACCGCTAAAGAGAATATCAATTATCTCATTATTGGAGATAGCATCGGCCGAGGTTCAGGCGCAACTTCAAAGTCAACAGCATGGTTTTCCCGGCTTGAGCGTTTTTTGAAAAAAGAATATGGCATTAAAGCCAAGCGGCATTCATTAGTACAAAGCGGCGCAACGGCGTTTGAAGGTTTTTACAAGCTGCAGCAATCCAAGCATTTAGGCAAAATCGATTTAACGTTTATAGTCTTTGGGGAAAACGACCGCAAATATATGGACGCAGAGCAGTTTTCATATTTTTATGAAGGACTGATCCGGAAGACTAAACAGCTTTATCCTGATACAGAAATTATTACAATAACTGAAAGCCCGCTTGATAACGAGTCGTTTGCTCAGGCCATAGCAACTATTTCACATCATTATGGAGCAAAAAATATTGATATGAGAGAGCCCTTTGAACAATCAGGATTGCCTGCCGAGGACCTGACAAAGGATATGGTTCATCCAAATGATGCGGGCTATCAAGTTTATGCAGATACATTATATAAGAGGATAAAAGAATTAGTCGCAAATAAAGCAGTTACGGCTGTTTTATCTGCTCCAATTAATGAGAATACCGATTTTGAAATGGCTTCGATTGCTCATGTTACTGAAATATCCGGTTCTTTTATTCACAAAGACGGCATTTGGCAAAGCCACAAAGCTGGTGACAGCCTGGAATATGAATTTTCTGGCCCGTTTTTGGGAGTAACTATGATCAGAAGCGAAATGGGCGGCAAGATGGATGTTTTTATAGATGAAGTTTTTGTTACCTCGCTTTCTGCATGGTGGCCTTTAACAAAAGAAAGATATCAATATATTACAAGCAGCCTCGAAAATGGCCCCCATCATGTAAAGTTTATTGTGTCAGGTGAAAAATCAGTCAATAACAGCTTAGAGGATCCTGTCATTCAAATCTCTTCCATCCTGACAAAAGCAGAATAGATAAATTTTTCTTAATTGAAAGAGGAGTAATAAAGCAATGAAAAGCTTATTAAAGAATTTTATTAATGGGATCTTAACCATTGTGCCCATTTTTTTGGCTATTTTTGTAGTTATTAAAACATTCTTATTTTTGGATAGCCTAATGGGGAATGTCCTAAGAAACTATCTGAAAGATGATTATATTCCAGGTGTTGGGCTTTTGGCCACTTTAATTCTGATCACTCTTTTAGGTTGGCTTTCCACAAAATTTATTACCGGTTCCATTATTAAAGTTGTTGATCGTCTCCTGGAAAAAATACCGCTTGTAAAAACGATTTACTCGGTTATTAAGGATACTGTCCATTCATTTTTGGGCGAAAAAAAGTCATTCTCAAAAGTAGCACTTGTTACGATACCCGGAACTGAAATGAAGAGCCTTGGGTTCATTACATCCGAATCGCTGGAGGATTTCTATCACCCGCTAAAGGAATATATTGCTGTATATGTGCCCCAAACCTTCCAGGTAGCGGGCTTTACCTTTCTGATACCGAAAGAGCAAGTGGAGATCATTGATGTCAAACCAGAAAACGCCATGAAGTTTATTCTCTCTGGCGGCATGACATCAAAGGGAAATCCAGTGAAGGAACATTCCATGTAAGCAATAGGCAAAATACTAAAATAAAGCCGCCCATTTAAGGCGGCTTCGCTTATTACTTTGCTGTAATTTTCATGATTGGAGAAGAACCTCTGGTTACGTTGCCTGGAGCATTTTTCTCAAGAGATGCAATCTGGTCTCCATTTGTCACGATAATAGGTGTGACCGTGCTTTTTGCTTTTTCTTTTACAAGCTCTAAATCAAACGTTACGAGCCTGTCACCTTCATTAACCTTTGAGCCTTCAGAAACATGCGTCTCAAATCCTTCCCCTTTCATGGAGACCGTTTCGAGGCCGATATGAATTAAAATTTCTGCGCCATTCTCAGCACGGATTCCAATGGCATGTTTTGTCGGGAATACTTGCACAACCTCTCCATTTACGGGTGAAACAACTACCCCTTCCGAAGGTTCAATTGCCATGCCATCCCCCATCATTTTTTCAGCAAACACGGGATCCGGAACTTCTTCAAGGTTAACGGCTGTACCTGTTAAAGCAGCCTTAACTTCCAAAGCTTTTACTGTTTCTTTTTTGCCAAATAATTTCTTAAACATAAAAACACCTTCCAATTCTTAGTTTGCCCCATCAAATAATTTCAGATATTCTTTGTAGCCTTCTTCCTCCAGTTTCTCCTTCGGAATAAACCTAAGCGCAGCTGAATTAATACAGTAACGCAGGCCAACAGGTCCCGGCCCATCATCAAAAACATGGCCAAGGTGTGAATCTGCTGTTTTGCTTCTGACTTCTGTCCTCACCATGAAATGGCTCCGATCTTCTTTTTCCAGGATTTCTTCCTCTTCGATAGGCTTTGTGAAGCTCGGCCATCCGCAACCTGCATCATATTTATCCTTTGAGCTGAATAGAGGTTTTCCTGATACAATATCCACATATATTCCATCTTTAAATTCATTCCAATATTCATTGCGGAATGGCGGCTCTGTCCCATTATTCTGAGTTACATCATACTGCATGGGATTCAGTTTCTGCTTCAAATCCTCTTTATTGCTCTTCATTTGCTTTCACCCCAATGCGCCTTTATAAAGGCCTTTCTTCCAGATCCGGTCTGATATGCTTCGTACCTTCCCGGATTCTTTTTGTAGTAATGCTGGTGATAATCTTCTGCAGGGTAAAAGTCAGAAGCCGGAAGGATCTTTGTCACAATCGGTTTTGTAAAAGGACCATTTTCCTGCAGCTTCTGCTTCGATTCCTCTGCCAGCTGTTTTTGGTTTTCATTGTGATAGAAAATGGCTGTCTGGTAGGACTGGCCTCGATCGTAAAACTGGCCGCCCTCATCTGTAGGATCTATCTGCTGCCAATACAATTCCAGGAGCTTTTCGTAAGGAAAAACCTGGGGATCAAACACGATTTGGACTGCTTCATAATGGCCAGTTGTCTCTGAACACACTTCCTGGTAGGTAGGATTCTTCACAGTTCCTCCGGTATAGCCGGATATCACTTCCTTGATTCCGGGCTGTTCATCAAATGGCTTCACCATACACCAAAAGCAGCCGCCTGCAAATGTTGCTGCTTCGTATTGTTTATCTCCCATTCTGTCCACCTCTTTCCGGCACTTCTCTACCTTTTACTTTTTCCCTTTATAAGATGATTTTACGCCATATACATAAGATTAATGAAAATATCTTTCATATGCAAAAGAAACCCCTTCGATGAAGAGGTTTCTGAATTTTTATACTCTTTTACGTTTTACGCCGGCGTTTATTTTTTTCCAGCGCCTGCGTTCCTCGGACTGGGCGCGCTTATCCTGTTTTCTATCCAAATAAGCAAGCTCCTTCAGAAGCTTTTTATAGCTGTTAAGACGTTCCCGGGGAAGGATGCCTTCCTCAATTTGCAGAATTACAGCACATCCGGGTTCATTTTCATGCGTACAATCCCTGAATTTGCAGTTTTCCGCAGCTGCTTCGATATCAGCAAAGCTTTCCGCGAGTCCTCCTTCGCTTTCCCACAGTTGAAGCTCCCTCATTCCGGGTGTGTCAATCAGAACCGAACCTTCAGGGAGCAGAACGAGTTCGCGGTGGGTAGTCGTGTGTTTTCCCTTGTCATCGTTCTCCCGAATATCCTGTACCTTTTGCTTTTCCTGCCCACGCAGGTAATTTGTGAGTGTCGACTTTCCTACGCCTGATGAACCAAGTAATGCTATTGTTTTACCTGGTGAAAGAAACGGCTTTAAGCCTTCGATTCCCTTCTCTTCAACTACACTGATTGAAACAACAGGCACTCCCATTGCAATACTTTCTACCTCAGCAAGTTTTTCCTGCAGATTGCCGCAAAGATCTGCCTTTGTCAGGACAATGACAGGGTTAGCTCCACTCTCCCAGGATAATAGCAAATATCTTTCCAACCTTCTTAAATTTAGATCCTCGTTAAGAGAGTTAACAAGAAAAATGGTATCTATGTTGGCGGCAACAATTTGTTCTTCAGTACTTAATCCGGCAGATTTTCTTGAAAACTTGCTTTTCCTTGGAAGAACAGCATGAATTGACCCGCGCTGTTCTCCTGCCCTTTCCTTTATTACGACCCAATCACCAACTGCCGGGTAATCTTCTCTCACAGCAGCCTCAAATGAAAATTTGCCCGTTACTTCACAAAGCGATTCCCCATTTTCCGTCCAAACACGGTACATCCTTTTATGCTCTAAGGCAACCCGGCCAATTTGATACCCGTTTTGTTCATATGCTGAAAATGCTTCTTTAAAATAGTCATCAAATCCAAATTTATAAATGGTCAAGGTTTGTTCCTCCATGCTTATTGTTATTTGGAAGGCACTCTTAATTCCATTTCCATATTTTCGCAAACAAAATAAACCATAGGCCAGCAGCCCATGGTTTAATAAGCATAGAGTACACTAGAGTTCTCGCTCGATTAAACGAATTCCGTTTGGGCTGTGCCTGAATTATCTACAATGAACGTATAAATAAGAATTCCTTTTTTCATAGCACATCACCCGCTTTCGTTTATTTGTTTTTATTATATGGAAGATAACGCCAAATGTAAAGCCTTTATTTAACTTTCTGATTCATTCAGAAAATCATGAGAGCTCTGCATCGAGTTGTGGCATCAACCCAAAAAAGCACATATGTTATTGAAATAAGGAATGGAGATAGGAGCGAGGAGTATGGCTAAAAATAGAAACCAGCAATGGTATTTTCAAAAAGCAGCTAAGTATGACCTTTTAGCACAATACTTTAAATATTTAAATCCAGCTAAACATATAGCCTATTATCAAAAACATCTGAACTGCCTTAACTATGCTATGCATATGATGCGCACCAATAATATGACACCTTCAGGAGAAGAAACCCAGCAAAAAGCAGCTAAAGTACGGATAGTCCATACATCACCTGATGCAGGCCCAGTTGATATTTATGTAAATGGCACAAGAATATTAAGGGATTTCCCATATAAAGAAGCAAGTGATTATCTATCGTTGCCAGCAGGCAGATACCAGGTTGATATTTATCCGGCAGGAAATATGGTTTCGACTGTTTTAAGCAGAAAGGTTACAGTTGAATCAGGAAAAATATACACAGTTGCTGCCGCAGGAAATGCCGCCAAATTAAAGCTTGTCATTTTGGAAGATCATCCAGCTGTACCATCCGGAGAAACGAAAATCAGGTTTGTCCACCTTTCACCGGATGCCCCGGCCGTTGATATTGCAGTAAAAAACCGGGATGTGATTTTTCCGAACATATCGTTCCGGCAGGCTAGCAAATATCTTGCTTTAACCCCAATGACTGTGGATTTAGAAGCGAGAATAGCAGGTACCTCCAATGTTGCCTTGTCCATACCGCGTGTCCAATTTAAGGCAGATCAGGTATATACTATATTGGCAGTGGGCTTAGTAGCAAAGGAGCCAGAATTAGAAGCAATCATTCTTCCAAACTGATGCTGATTAAAATTGGCAGTAGGCATAATAAAAAAGGAATCCTCTCAAACTGAAAGGATTCCTTTTTCATGCCGTTTATTTTACAGGAACTAGTAGCGTAAATCGGATATCATCCTGTTTTAAATTAAATTCATCAACTTTTACTTTTACATCACTTTTTAGCTTCATTTGTTGCAGTGATACGTAAATTCTTTCTTCCTTCGGCTGAATGGTTACCCCTTCGGGAAGTTTATAGCGATCCCTGACCAATTTCAGAACATGTGAGACAGGCAGATTCATCTGCCCAACGGATATTGATTTTTGCTGAAGAACCACATCCCCGTTTTCCAGCGCTTCAGGTTCGAATGATAGTTTCATTTGCAGATCCTGGCTGAAAAATGGAATGGAACCATATAAGTCTACCTCGTCATTTAGCAGCACTTTATAGTCAATCGCTCCTCCGGTCAGCCCTTCTTTTTCAAGATAGTGGTTGATTACCCTATTGAGATCCTCTTTATTAGCTTGAATATTAAAAGGTACATAATTACCCTCATTAACTTCGTTTGCTATATATTCTTCATCTTCAACTGGCAAGCTAATAAAAATTAGCAAAAGAATAATAATAATTGCATTGATCGCCAGCAAAACCAAAAAGAGTTTTTTCCACTTGTTATCTTTCAATTACACTCTCTCCATTTCCAGCTGTTTCCCTTTTATAAGACAGGTCCTTTAAAACCTCTTTTGTCAGGGTTTCATGGACACGCTCTGCTATTAATTCATACCCTTTGTCATTGGGATGAAAATAGTCGGTAAATAGAAGATTTTCCTGCGTATTTTGGAAAAGATCATCTATTTCAACAAAATAGGTTCCTGGATACATGGCCAATATGGCTCGGCTTGTACTGTTCCAGTCTTCAAGAATATCGGTAATTTCCCTAATTTCTGAAAACCACTTCAAGAAAGGGTTATATAACCCTATTAAAACTATCTTAATATTTGGGTTTACCTCTTTTATTGTATTTAAAACATCCGTTAAATTTTTTTCATAATTTTTCTTTTCCTTTGCGAAAGCTTTCATTTTTAGATTTGAAAAATTTTCACGCACTACTTTCATAACATCATTGCCGCCAATGGTTATAATAACTACGTCTGCGTTTTTCACAACATCTTTTACTTCATCAGTCTCCAATTTTTTCAATAATTGATCCGAACGATTGCCTCTAACACCAAAATTATAAAAAGCTGCATCTTGAACACTTTTATCCTGTTCCAATAGATCTTCGAGATAAGGCACATAACCGCCCCGTTCAGTGCTGTCACCAACGCCTTGTGTTAATGAATCACCGACAGCTGCAATCGTAAGATTCCTTGGAAAGAATTCCATTGGAATTTGTTCTTTTGCTGTTAACTCGGATTGTTTACCAGGATGAACTATATCCTTATTGGTTAATGGACTAAAACTGCAGGAAACCAGCAGCAACAAGCTAAAAAAGATGAAGGTGAATTTTTTAATCATTTTATCACCTGCCCCATTAAGTCATTCATATTATAACATGTGCCTCTTATTTGAAAAAAACAAACCTCTTTTAAGTTTGAAGCTTTTTGGACGAAAAAGAAAATAGACCTTCTTAAAAGGTCTATTGTAAGGCTTTGATATCCCTGATGATCTCATCTAAAGGAATTTCCGCAAGTCCAGTATAGTATTTCATTACATTGCCTTCCTGGTCGACTAAGTAAAAGTCTGTTCCATGTATCACCTGATCGCCAGTTTGCGGTTTTTTCACAATCGTTTTAAAGTTATCCATCGCATACTTCTCTATTTCTTCCTGCTTATAACCGGTTAAAAAATGCCAGTTGCTGAAATCTGCACTATATTGGGAACCATAATCCTTCAGCACTTCAGGTGTATCGACTTTTGGGTCAACACTAAAAGAAACAAATTCAATATTTTCAATGCCTTCTTCTTCAGCCAGCTGCTGAAGCTTTTTCATGTTGGCTGTCATCGGCATACATACATCTTCACAATTTGTAAAAATAAAGTCTGCTACCCATACTTTACCTTCAAGGTCCTTTAAGCCGAATTCCTTATTCTCCTGATTTGTATAAGTAAAATCGGCGAGCTCCCAGTTTAGCGCGTCCTTGATCCCACTTTGTCCACATGCTGAAAGAAGCAGTATAACAGCTAAGCAAATCATTGCCAATACTCGTAATTTCATAAATTCACCTGCTTTAATTAGTTACGAAGCTAATTTTAGCAAATATTCATGAAAGAAGAAAGAAATACATGTGACAAACCTGTGAACACAATTTGCATTTAGTCTATTACAACTGTTCTGACAAGCGTATTTTCCACTTTTGTTTCAAAGGTTGCATTTTTATATACTTCCTCTACTCTTTTTTTGTCACCTGCTTCCCTCTTATTACTTCTGAATTAAATAAGCATAAAAAACACCCTAGGGGTTAGGGTGTTCTTGTCTTGTGGTTTGTCATAATCTCATAGAAGATCTTATGTATTGTCATTAACCATTGGCAATAGGAATGTATATTCTAAAAACCGTTCCTTTTCCTTTTTCGCTGTCAACCTCTATTCGCCCTTTCATTCTTTCAATTATCTGGTAACAAACAAGAAGGCCCATTCCTGTTCCCTTTTCCTTTAAAGAATAAAAGGCTGTACCCAATCTTTCCAATTCCTCTTTTGTCATTCCTATTCCTGAATCACTTATTTCAAAAACGCCATACTGTCCATCCTGATAAACAGATAGAGCTAAACTTCCTCCTTCTTTCATCGCTTCTATGCCATTTTTATAAATATTAATCAGCACTTGCTTTAACTCACTCGTGTTCCCCCTAATGTAAACTCCTTCTGAAATTTGAGAAGCTACAGAGATGTTTTTAGACATCATTGCATAAGAATTCATTAAGTCCATCACTTTGGACGCAAGTTCTGCCGCATCAAGGTCCTCGACTTGATCCAAATCTGGTTTAGCGAGGGATAGATAGTTATTAATAATTGTCTCAGCCCTCTCCATCTCATCAATCATTAGTCTAATGTACATACGTTCTTCTTCGCTCATTTGGTCCTTTGACAAAAAGATTTGCAGAAAACCTTTAACCACAGTCATTGGGTTCCTGATCTCATGGGCGACCGATGCAGCAAGCTGGCCGATTGCATTCATCTTTTCTGCTCTCTGCAGCTCCTTAAGGATTTTTGTTTTTTCCATGATGTGTTCCATTTCGCCAATGGCTTCCTCAAACCGGTGTGAAGAAGCCATGTTCCTCTGAACTGACCCAAATTGTTCCGAAGTCGCCGACAATCGCTCAAAAAGAATGGACAACTGGTTTGTCATAAAGTTAAATCTTTCAGAAAGAACCCCTAATTCCGACTGATTTGATGGCTTTAGCTTCACGTTAAAGTTTCCGCTGCTCACTTCTTTAAATCCTGAGATTATATCATTGATCGGCTCTAGAACCTTCTTTAGCCCCCGTCTTAGAATAAAATAGACAAGGATAATAATGGCTAAAAAGAACCCGGACAAATACAAAGCCAAATCTTTTTGAAATGAGTCTATCACTGTTGCATTAATATCAATACACAGAATTGCAGTAATATTGCCCTGCGGATCCGTTATGGGGGCAAAGGCGGAAATCCACATTCCATATTGATCGCGATAAACTTTGCTGTATGCCGTTTTATTTTGGCTAACTGCTTCAGAAAACCCCTCCAAAAAAGCCTCTCCTGCTGAATAATAGGAAAAAGGTTCCAACCCCATATTTTTTTGTCTTTTTGAAGTTGCCAGGTACATCACTGACCATTCCTGACTTTTTTCAGGCATAAACAGGGAAGCATTAGAAAAGGATGCTTTTTCATCTACCAAAGAAATAATATGTTCCAGCCTTTTATAGGCAGGATGTTCAGGATCTTGAAACTCCTTTACTTTTTCAACATCATCATTAGAAATAACAGAGCTCCACAGAGAGGCCATTTCAGCTACTCTGTTTGAAAGCTGTTCCTCCATTTGTCTGGTTTCAACCATGAAGCTGATACCCGCTGTTAACACCGTAACCAGGAATGTTATAAGAAAGGAGAATAACAGCACTTTTCTGAATAAAGGCAGGTTTTTGATTTGATCTTTCATAAAAGCAGTCACCGAATCCTTCAAAATTGTAAATAGCTAACTAACCTTTTTCGGCAAAACTTGAAAGAATACCTTTTATTTATAAAAAGTTTTAAGAATTGCTTACAATGACTCATATGTAATAACTATTTAAATACAGGTTTTTCAACCACGATTATTAGCCGGCAGCCAAAGGAGAAGCATCTAAAATAAAAATAGCATGGTCTCATAAAGGAAACCATGCGTCCATATTTAATCCTCCAAATAATACATAAAGCCAATTGCCCCAGGACCAGTATGCGTGCTGATAATAGGCGTTGTTTCTTCTATTTCAATGGGTTCATATCCAGATATTTCTTCAACCATCTTTTTCAGCTTGGAAGCAAGCCCGTAACCTTCTGCATGTACGAGGCCTACGCCCTTAATTGCTTTTCCCTTAACATCCTCGGCAAATTGCTTAGCCAAATATTTTGCAACCTGAGTATGGCTTCTTACCTTCGTAACCGGTGTATAGACGCCCCCTTCAAGGGATGCAATTGGCTTTATATTCAGCAAAGAACCAATCATAGCTTTGCCTTTGCCAATTCTCCCCCCTTTTACAAGGTTTTCAAGAGTGTCCACCACTACAAATAATTTTGTATTCTCACGAATTGTCTCCAGGCGCTCAACAATTTCTTCCACACTCTTTCCTTTCTTGGCCAATCTGGCTGCTTCCATTACCTGAAAGGCCAGTGCTTTGGAAATATATCTTGAATCTACTACTTTTACCTTTGCAGCTGACATTCCAGCCGCGCTTTCAGCTGACTGGACTGTGCCGCTCATCCCGCCAGTCATATGTATAGAAAGAATCTCATATCCTTCTTCTCCAAATCGGTCGTATACCTCTACAAATGCTCCAGCAGGAGGCTGTGAGCTTTTTGGAAGCTCATTTGCTGCTTTCATTTTCCCCATAAACTCAGATGGGGTAATATCAACCCGGTCTAAATATGTATTTCCTTCAATATGGATAGATAGTGGAACGACTTCAATATCATATTTTTCAATTATTTCATTCGACAGATCCGCTGTAGAATCTGTAACAATTTTAATTTTACCCATTGCACCTTCACATCCCTAGCATTAACAATTAGTTCATATTATACATTTAAGCAATATACAAATAAAGCGAAACACAAAACAAGCAATCGAATAAGATACTTGTCTCCCTGAATTGCTTAAACCAAAATCCATAATAAAAGAGTACCGGCGGCTGCCGGTACCCAAAATGTTAGGCGTTATTCTTTAATTCTGGAGTTTTAAAGATTTCTTCATATACTGGCCATTTCAAAACTCTTTTTAGATACTCTCTGAATGAGTGGCTTCTGTTTGTTTTTCCATTGCCATATACGGTGGTAATAAAAGTTTGTAAACGGACTTGGATCATAAAATAATAATGGCTATCTTTCTCCAATACAGGAATTTCTACGATTTTTACCTTCTGTCCAACAGCATTTTTGAACTCTAGGCTTTTGAATAGCAAAATATCAATCCTCTTTTTCACCCGTTTGTTTATATTATACCCCAATTATGGCTCGAAATGTGTCTGAATATGCTGGCTTACTAATTTTTTTATAAAAAATGGCTCTATTAACCTTGCCTGTTGATTTCCGCTTCAGGTGCTCAGCGAACCTCGGGCGATCCGATGCCCCTCAGTGCCTTGCGCATGCGGGGTCTCCCTTTGATTCCGCACTCCCGCAGGACTTTAATTAAGCATCCTTGAATTAATACCGCACGAAAGAGATGCAGATGCATTTTCGAGGATCTCGCACCTTCTGCTCCTATCAGCAAAGTGCCAAAATCATTAGGCTTTAACAAAGCGTTGATCTCTCCTCAGCTTTCGTTTATAAACAATCTTAGATAAGTTTATACTGATTTCATACAGAAGCAGCAAAGGGATTGTTACAAGAATATCAGACATAAAATCCGGTGGAGAAATAACAACAGATATAAAAATAAGAACAAAATAAGCATATTTCCTTATTTTTGTCAGCACATATGGATTAATAATCCCGAGAGAAGTCAGGAACATAATGATTACCGGCAGCTCAAACAATATCCCAAAAGGCAGGGTCATATGAAGGACAAAACGAAAATATTTATCCGCTGTGAAATTGGCCTCAAACATTTCTCCTCCCAATTCGACAAGGAAACTTAGGACTGTAGGAAAAATAACAAAATATCCAAAGCATAAGCCTGCAATAAATAATATGAAAAGCGCCGGTACATAAGAAAGTGAAATTCTTCGTTCAGCCGTGGTTAGAGCAGGCTTTACAAAAAGCCAAATTTGAAAAGCCAAGACCGGTATAGTCCCTGCTACCGCTATGACAGTCACAAGCATAAAATACACCCAGATTATATCACTGGGGCCCAGGACAATTAATTTAACATCCAAGTCTTTTACAAGCCACTGATAAATATCTTTTACAAATACGAAACCTGCAATGAAGAATACAATAAATGCTGATGCTGCTATGATTAGCCTTTTCCTCAATTCATCCAGGTGATCGACTAAATTAAGCTCTTTATCTTCCATATTGTTCTCCTGCCAATTTAATGAAGCCGGGCTCTGGCCCAGCCTTTATTTACTTATAATAAGGCTCTTTTGACTAGCCTGCTGGTTACCGCTCCAGGTGCTCAGCGAACCTCGGGCGGGTCCCGGGATCCTGGCGTCCTGCGCCTGCGGGGTCCCCCTTTGACTGGCTTTTCCCCCTGGAGTAATTCTTGAAAAAACATCGCACGAAAAAAATGCGAATGTATTTTCGAGGATCTCGTGCCTTCGCTCCAATCAACAGGGTGCCAAAATAAACATTAAGGATTAATTCTGCCTATAATAAAAAAAAGGCGCAAGAAGTAATTCCTCACACCTTATTCTTTGTATCATCTTCAAGCTCTTCCATTACATCACTAGTCAGGTCACGAGTTGATTTCTTAAATTCCCTTAAGGTTTCCCCAAAAGCACGACCGATTTCCGGCAGCTTTTTTGGTCCAAAAATAATAAGGGCCAAAACAAGAATTAAAATCAACCCTGGAACACCGATATTTGAAAGCATGCAGTAAATCCCCTTTAAAATACATTGTTGTAAATCTACATTGATTATAGTATTTTTCAAGGAAAATGTCGCAGATACAGAAAAAAGTTCATATTAAATTCACAAAAAAATATTTTACCTTCACTCACCTACTTGCAGCGAGGGTACTTACACAAGCAAATGGAAAAGGTTGCTATCCTTGTTTATCTCAGTATAGGAGAAGCCTTTTTTATTCATTCTTAAAATTAGATCACTATAGTCTTCTTTATGCTTTAGTTCTATACCAACAAGTGCAGGCCCGTTTTCTTTATTATTTTTCTTTGTGTATTCAAAACGGGTAATATCATCCGTTGGACCGAGCACCTCATCAAGGAACTCCCTTAACGCTCCGGCACGCTGCGGAAAATTAACAATAAAGTGGTAAAGTAGGCCTTCGTACAGCAAGGACCTTTCTTTAATTTCCTGCATGCGCCCAATATCGTTATTTCCGCCGCTGATTACACAGACGACGTTTTTTCCTCTAATTTGTTCCCTGCACAAATCCAAGGCCGCGATCGGCATTGCTCCAGCCGGCTCAGCGACAATCGCATGCTCATTGTATAATTCAAGAATGGTGGTACACACTTTTCCTTCAGGAACCATGAAAATATCATCTACGAGTTCATAGCAAATTTCATAGGTTTTTTCACCCACACACTTGACCGCTGCACCATCTACAAATTTATCAATCTCATCCAACGGAGCCACTGTTTGGGTTCTGATTGACTCGCTCATTGATGGAGCCCCTGCAGGCTCTACTCCGATCATCTGCGTTTCCGGGGAAATGCTTTTTATGTAAGTGCTTAAGCCTGCCATCAAACCGCCTCCGCCAATGCTGGCAAAAACATAATCCACAGGTTCCTCGCAGTCATTCAGCAGTTCAACTGCTACGGTACCCTGTCCGGCAATCACCATTTCATCATCAAATGGATGTATAAAAGCTCTGCTTTCCGCCTCAGCACATTTTATAGCTTCATGATAGGAATCATCAAAGGTATCACCTACGAGGATAATTTCAACGGAGTCCCTGCCGAATAGCTCCACCTGGCTTACTTTTTGTCTAGGCGTCGTTGCCGGCATAAAAATTTTCCCTTGGACGCCAAGGTGCCTGCAGGCATATGCAACTCCCTGTGCGTGGTTTCCCGCACTGGCACAGACAACGCCGTTTTCAAGTTCTGCTGCATTTAAGGATTTAACTTTATAGTAGGCACCTCTTAATTTAAATGAGCGGACATGCTGCAAATCTTCTCTTTTCAAATAAACATTGCACCCATATTTTTCAGATAGCCGTTCATTTTTCTGTAAAGGCGTATGGGCAACAATATCCTTAAGCTGCTGGTATGCAATCAAAATATCTTCCAACTGCACCCATTTCTTTGTCATTACCTTTTGTTCCATTTTGCCACCCTCTTCTTTACAAGTTATTAATTTGTACATTATACCATGTGAAATCATGATTTCAATCTCATTTTTTTAAAATTTACATTTTTCGAATTCTTTTATGGATAGAATCAAAGGAAACTAACATATAATAAGCAAAAGTTAATTCATATTTTAAAAGGGGTGCAGGTATGGAGTTTTCTTTATGCAGTCTGGATAGTGCTTTGCCGGTAGAAGTTACATTGGATGAGGACAATGGAAGATACATGATTCGAAAGAGCGACACGAGCGGTGAGTATTTTAATAGCGCCAATGAGTTAATACATTGGGTTAAAACGAATTTCTCAGCGGAAGAGTTTTGCGATCCAAGTGAGTATCATGGGATGATCCAAAAGCTAACCGATTATCTGATCAATCCTAACCTTTAGTACAAAACGCAATAAAGAAAGCTTAAATGAAAAGGCCCCTGAAAATTGGGGCCTTTTCCAATTATGAAGCAATTCTCTTTTCGGACAAACTGCTGCAAATAATCTCTCTCACATCATGAGCAAGAAGCCTCGCATCCTTTTCTTTGACAATTTTGGGATTGACAGGCGGGCATACGCAAATATCTATTGGCGCAGGTTTAATAAGCCTTCCGTTCTTTTCAAATACATCTGCAGTCCCCTTTATTGAAATAGGAACAATCGGCACACCTGCATCCTGAGCAAGACGGAAACCGCCTACTTTGAAAGGAGCTACTGGCCCTCCTTTACTTCTGGTTCCTTCCGGGAAAATAACAAGAGAATGACCCTGCCTCAAAAATTCAGCACCTTCCCTAAGGGACTTTATAGCACTTTGGCGATTCCTGCGGTCAATGAAAACACAATTCATGACTTTCATCCATGAAGAGATAATTGGAGCTTTTTTTACTTCCACCTTGGAAATGAACCCAAAGGGCTTTTCAATGGAAGCGAGAAGAGCTGGAATATCAAAATCGCCTTCATGATTGCAAACCATAACAACAGGTCCATCTGGAATATATTCCTGTCCGGATACATTAACTTTTGAACCTGATATTTTCATAACCGTTCGGGCCCACCTCTGCGGTACATTGTGGATAATCTTATCACGTTTTTCCACGGGCATTATTGGGTCCAGCTTTTTCATGCGAGACAAAGCAGGCAGACTATAAGTCAGGTATCCGCCCATATAAAGAAAAAAAATAATCAATCGAAGCATTACAACCTCCTGATGTTCAGACGTCTCTCATTATATAATAATAAATTTTCTTTAACTTATGATTGAAACTTTGCTGTACAGCATCATACAGCGGTTTATTCTCTACCAAGGCAAACTGCCCTTAATTAACCATTAATTTCATTCAGCCACGTAGATTCTCCTACAAAATAAGTATGTTAAAGCTCATTGTTGATTTTGGCACTCTGTTGATTAGAGCGGAAGGCACGAGACTCCGCGATGTATTCCCATTTCCTTCGTGAAGTGTTTATTCGAGGAAGCTCTTCCATAGTCCTGCGGGAGAAGCGAGTCAAAGGGAGACCCCACAGGCGCTGGACACCGAGGAGCGTAGGACGCCCGCGGTTCGCTGAGCTTCTTTTAGGGGAATCAACAGGCAAGTTTAACAGAGCTACAAAATAAATAAAAGCAGCCCGCTTGAGAGCTGCTTTAAGAGTTAAATTCTTTTATAAATAAGAAATTCATACTCATATGGATTTTTTTCGTCCTTAAGACCCTTTTCCTTTGTAATGAGTTCCCAATCTGCCATATCTAATTCCGGGAAAAATGTATCCCCTTCAAATTGATCATAAATCATCGTTAAATATAGCCGATCAGCTGCGGGAAGAATGGCCTTAAAAATCTCTGCACCGCCAATGACAAAAATCTCATCCTCTTTCTCCCCGCTGTATTTAAGCAATTCTTCAATTGAATTTAAAACTGTACAGCCTTCGCACGTAAAGGTTTGGTTACGGGTAATCACAATGTTTTCCCTTCCTGGAAGCGGCCTTCCGATTGAATCCCAGGTTTTGCGTCCCATTGCAATTGGGTGCCCCATAGTAGTTCTTTTAAAAAACTTTAAGTCCTCAGGCAAATGCCAGGGAAGTTTATTGTCATTTCCAATTACGCGATTTTCATCCATCGCCCACATTAAAGAGATCATACACTGACAACCCCTTTAATATGTGGATGGGGTTCATATCCTTCAAGTTGGAAATCGTCATATTTAAAGCCGAAGATATCCTTAACTGCAGGATTAATAATCAGTTTTGGAAGAGAGCGAGGGTCGCGGCTAAGCTGCAGATTCACCTGCTCAATATGATTCTGGTAGATATGCACATCGCCGAAGGTATGGACGAATTCACCAGGCTCCAGATCGCAAACCTGGGCAACCATCATCGTCAGCAAAGAATAGGATGCAATATTAAACGGCACGCCAAGAAATACGTCCGCCGATCTTTGGTAAAGCTGGCATGAAAGCTTACCGTCTGCAACATAAAACTGGAACATGCAGTGGCACGGAGGCAAAGCCATTTTATCAAGCTCACCAACATTCCAGGCGTTAACAATCATTCTTCTGGAATCCGGGTTTGTTTTAATCTGTTCAATCAGGCCGCTGATCTGATCAACTGTATTTCCATCAGCACCAGTCCAAGATCTCCACTGATGGCCATAAACCGGCCCGAGATTGCCTTCTTCGTCAGCCCATTCATTCCAAATTCGCACGCCATTTTCCTGAAGGTACTTGACATTTGTATCGCCATTTAAAAACCAAAGCAACTCATGGATAATGGATCTTAAATGCAATTTTTTCGTTGTAACCAGCGGAAAACCATCTTGCAGGTTAAAACGCATCTGGTAACCAAAGGTACTGATTGTGCCGGTACCCGTCCGGTCCTCTTTTTTTGTTCCATTTTCTAACACATGCTTACAAAGCTCCAAATACTGTTTCATTTCAACCCAACCTTTTTTAAAATGCTTAATGCTATTGTACGGAAACTTAACGAAAAAAACTAGCAGTTACATATAATGAATTAATATTGAATAGTCTGCAAACAAAGAAGCCCCTGCATGTAAACAGGGGAAAACTTATTTTAAATTTTTTATAAAGTCATATGTTTTCGGTGCATTTGCCCTTAATATTTTTCGTGACTCTCCCCCGGTAAAATACATCGCAAAGGCTTCAGCGAAGTATTCCTCTGGGAATGTTAAAAAATAACTTTGTCCAGGAAATAGCTTGGACTTCTCTGCTTTCCACACGGCAAGAAATTTTTGGTTATAACGGATGCCGTTATAAACGTGCCGGTCTATTGAATGGGCAAGTTCATGCAGCTCCAGGTTAATGGACCCATGGCCTTTTCCCTTTTCACTGAAGCCGATTTTTACGAGGACCGTTTTAGCCCCCCCTATGCCAGGCACATCATCCCAGGTTGTATCGCTTTTATAGCCCCTGGGGATTACTCCCTCAAGATGCTGGGCAGTGGGGTTATCGGTCAATTTCCCAACAAATAATTTAACGGAGATACCTTCATCCTCAATTTTTGATAGCAGCGAAGCAGGCAGATTGTCCACTCTTGAAATCATATTTGAAGCCTCGGCTTCATCAAAAGCCTCCAAAGGCAAAATAAAAATATCGCCCAGCAGATCTGGCGAATTTAGAATGAGAGATTCTTTAAGTTTGGATGATTGAGGATAGTCTTTAAGTTTTATGCCGCCAAGGGCAGCCTGTGAATTCCCTAAAAGTGCAAGGGAAACAATCATTATAGTAAAAGTAAGGACCATTTTACGCATTATCATTATCCCTTCTGCAATTCTAAGATGTATAAAATATGAGCAACAGGGCTTTGCGGGATGTTAAGAAGGTTCAGGTAACTGCCTGCAAGGAGAAAAATCGAATGAATTTTCTATGATTAACGTCCTAATACTCTATTAAAATTATAACATATGAAGAATCAATTTGAAGGAAACAAATCATGGGAAAATTAAGCGAAAATTCAAAAAGGACCCGGCTGAATAGCGGGTCCTTTTAAGTTATATTATTTAGATATTATTAAGTATATGAACGAACAACATCGGAAAGTCCTGGTGATGCCGTGCCAGTTCCAACAGCAGCAAACTTCCAATCACTTCCATGACGGTAAATCTCTCCAACAATCAAACTAGTTTTTCCGCTATAGTCATCTGTGAGGTTGTAATGGATCAATTCCTGTTTGTTGGAAGAATTTACAACACGAATAAAGGCATTTTGAATCATTCCGAAATGCTGCTTCCTTTTTACGCTATCATAAATGTTTACAACAAAAACCATCTTGTGGATATGTGCTGGCACTCTGCTTAGATCAATCATTACCTGTTCGTCATCGCCGTCTCCATCTCCGGTGAGATTATCTCCCGTATGCTGGACACTTCCGTCTCCGCTTCTTAAGTTTCCAAAATAAATGACGTCACTGTTGTTTCTTAGCTTCCCATTTTCACCAAGCATAATAACAGAAGCGTCGCAGTCGATGTTCGCACCGCCGCCTCCGCCAAATAGTGATCCAAGAAGCCCGCCGCCTCCGCGGTTTTGAACAGGATCCCAGCCCAATCCTACCATTATTTTAGAAAGTCCTGGATTTCCTTTTGTTAAGTCGACGCGCTGTCCTTTTTGCAAGTTAATTGCCATAACAATTCCACCTCATTAATATATTTTCTATTTATCAAAATGAGCAGTCAGGTTAACCTTGCTGCTTCATTTTTTTAAAATTTTCCTGAAGCTGCTCAAGCCTTCTCGTACCTTCTTGTCGCAAGCGCTTGTTTTCTTCTTCGATTGATTTTGTCTCCTGCATGCCCTTCATGATAATATTCCAGGATTCCTCAATTGTCTCGATCTTAATGCTTGGGCCGCCAGCCAGACGTGCGATATCTGCACTTTGGTTTGAAATGTTTTGGGCATTGCGCACAAGCATTTCGTTGGTCCTTCTATCAAGCTCGCTCATAGAATCTGCAACAAGCTTTTGCCTTTTTGCGGCAACTGCCTGGATAAGGCCGTTCTTAAAGATTGGAATGGTCGTAACAAATGCTGAATTAATTTTTCCAATTAGCTTTGTATTCCCTCTTTGCAGGAGACGAATTTGCGGTGCTGTTTGCAGGGCAACCATCTTTGCCATTTCAAGATCGTAAACTCTTTGTTCCAGCAGCTCAATGGCGTTTCTTAAAGTATCAAGCTGCATGGATGCCATTTGATCGCCTTGGGCAGCCCGGGCTTCAAGCTGTGAAAGCTGATTGGCCTTAAGTTCATCAGCTTTCATTTGCCCGGCAACAGCGTACTTCTCAAGCGTTAAATAGTACTGGTAATTCTGCTCATACATTTGTTCCAGCATGGTAGTGGAATCTACCATTTCATTTTGGTATTTGGAAATTTCAACATAGACTTTGTCAATTTCCTGTCCCATTGTCTGATATTTTCCAAAAAGCTTCTCAATCATTTTTTCTCCACGCTTGAAAAGCTTTCCAAATAGCCCTTTAGAACCTTGCTCAAAATCCTTTTTATCGAATTTGTCCATAATCTTGCCAAGCTGCTTTAATAGCTCACCAGAATCTTCTACTTTCGTGGATCGCATATTGCTTAAAATTTGATCAGAAAAGCGGGAGATTTGGACAGCAGGCTCTTTACCGAATTCCAGGATCTGAATCTGGTCCCTCTCATCAATGGATCTGGCCAAATTTTGCACTTCGGGCTCCTGCCTTAATGCCAGCTTAATTTCAGACACCTTATTTTCAGTTAATTTGTCATCCTGAACCTGGGTTGTTAAATTTAAATCTGTTTGCTGAGTCGGATTCATTTTCAATCACCCTTTAAATTTTTTAATAATCCTTGAAAGAGGACCTTCTTCAGAAAAGAAGGCTCTTTAAATTCCTGTTCAAAAACAACATCCTCCAGCCAGTGGACATCATATAGACCTTCGGCAATGAAATTTTCAATATCGTTATGTCCGGGGGGATTATATAACACAATATCCAGCCCGAATTGATTTAGGAGCAATAGAAGTGCTGCGTCGGTTCTTACCATGGTCCCATTCAGCTCATTGTTGTATAGAATGATCTTTGGAACGTCCTGAGAATAATCAAATTGCTGCATTAGCTTTAATATGCTTGGAGGAATCTGCATGCTTTGGGTAAAGAGATAAATTTTCAGCTCCTCTTCCGATTCTTGGGGGAGGGGCTTTAAATATGGACGGGCACAAATATTTCTTATTGCCATCGCTATTCCGTTTTGCAGCCCGGTAGGCAGATGCTGATATTTCCAATAGTGGGCACCCGCCATTTTTTCAGGATCAAGCAGCCCTTCACTGTCCAAGGCACTTCGGTAATGGAAACGAAAATCATTATTAACGCTGTTTGTAAAAGGGAACCTTCTGATCAATAAACTTTGCTCATACTGGCTTATTGTTTGGATCCGATCCCAGTACTCCTTCCGGTTTTTGCTTAAACCTTGAATTTTCGCAAAAACCGAAGGAATGATGACCCGCCCTTCTTTCACTTCAAAACTGGGCCGGATCATGGCCTTCTCTTTTATTAAAATAAATAATTCATCATAGGTGGTTTTTAATGTGACAGAAGAAGGTGTATAATCCCGGAGCTGCCATGGTTTATACAATCCGGAGCCCTCATGGTTCAGGATGGTTTCTATTTCCCTTGATGCTCTGTAGGCAACTGTTGCGCTCCTTCTCCTCTTTTCTTTCGGAAAAGGCTCGGGCTTCTTCTTCTCTGGATAATGATGGACAAATGACTCCTGGATGTCTGTACCCACTTTTGCAAGAAGGTCCTCGCCGGATGGAGAAAAATATATAATGTCGCATCCAAGACTTAGCAAGTAGTACAAAAAATATAAATGGCTCTTTTTCCCATCGCCGAACCATAGGATTTTAGGCATGGCATTTTCGGGATCAGTTTCCGCTATCTCTTGTCCAAGATGGTTGAAGGACCACTTTATGACATCGACCAGTACCCGGCGAATTTCCTGATTCTTCAAACCATCCGGTTCACTTTCAGAAAACAGCTGCAGCATTTTGATCATTGCTTCTCTTATTTTTCTGTGCAAGGAAGGTACTGGCGATTTCATCAGAAGCTGTTCGCCATCAAGAAAAGCAGCAAATCGGTTTATGGATAAATTTTGCTCTCGGTTAATATTCAGTACCTTTTGGATCGCTTGAAATTGCTGATTGTTTATTGTTTTATCAAGATGGTCTTCACTTAAAAGCAACAGGCCAGCACCCTCTGTGTGGATAAGGTCGAACAGGCGATTATAATAATCGTCTTCGTCCAAAGGAATTCCGAGAAATCGGGCAACAATTTGTCCGACATGGAGTATGTGCTGTTCCTCAGAAAAATTCTCCCTCTCATGATTGGGCTGTTTCAGCTGTGAAAGCCAGTTTTCATATGTAACCTGCAGCATGTGAGCTTTAATTTGACTATATGATGGGTTCATTTATATCCCTTCCCTCTATGAGCGAAAGATGGCTTAACATTATTTAAAACTAGTAAATCAGCGCCTTTCCACCAAAGCGCCCGTGCTGGCTTAAATAAAAGCCGGCTGAAATATGTAAACTTATTACCATCATATCATAGGTATGTAAGCTTTTTCTAAATTAGATTTACTTTCTTCTACGAAGTAACAGAGAAAAAAGTTTCATTTTAGCTAAATAATCATTGATTCCTGGTAAGTTAAAGTTTTATTTCCAGACCCTCCAAATGGCCGTTTTCACCTTTATTCCCGTCCCAGCATAAATTGGAGTACCCCGCAGAAGAAGGTGAGTTAGTATGAGGCTGCTTTTTGGAAGAGCAAGATATCGAGGTATGGAAGATGATTTGGATATCATTAAAAATGTTTTGTGCTCAAGTTCTTTTGTTTTCTTGGACGTCTTTTTTTGGTCTTTTCTTCTGGCAATGCTTACTTTTTCGCTGCATCAATCCCTCGCTATTGGCAGTTTAATATTTATAGGGGCTAATACGTTTGGCTTCTGCTTGTTTTTAGTTTTAAAAAAGTGGCTGGGGGACCAGCCGGATTAAATTTTTTGCTTAATATTGTTCAATATGTCAGCAAGAATTTCTTCACCGGCTTTAACTCCCCTGTTTTTGGAAATTTTATATGGAAGGCAAAGTGAGCTGTATTTGACAAGCTCCCCATGGTTTGGCACATACGGATAATCGCAAAACTGCAGAAAATCATGGTCAAGCACTGAATCCCCCGCTCCATAAACAGAGCTTATCCCTTCCCGGTCCTTGATAAACTTCACTGCCTCGCCTTTACATATTGGGTTAGGCATAAAATAAAGCTTTCGGCCCTGCAGGGAAACTTTCCAACCAAAGGATTCAGCCATACTGCTTAAAATGCCCTTGGCTTCACTTGTTATTTTCTCGCTCAAAATATAATAAAAGAAAAGGTTATCAGCTGCTTTAAGGGTCCCGTTCAACTCATATCCTTTCGTTTTTTCTACCATATCCTCAAAAATGGCACACTCGGTCTTTAAACGATCCCGGACAATTGCCGCCCATTCCTCCATCGGGTTCCCATGAAAATGAATATTTGCCCCATTCGATGTAATAGCGTAAGGTACCGGAATATCTTCCTGAAAAATAAATACCCGGTTAAATTGTTCGTAAGTTCTTGTAGTAACAGGAACAAAGAGCATTTGAGAACAGATCTCTTTTAATTTCCCGTGTGCCTGCTTTGTCATGAAGGCAATTTCCTGTCCGTCTTTGCGCTCAACCCCTACTAAGCTGCCTCTGCCGGGATGTCCTAAATCAGCGAGTGCCCTGTCAGAATAAATAAGTGTTCTGTCCAAATCCGATGCAAACATTATCACTGTTCTTTCCCCGCCTTTTTAATTAATCCGCAGCAGGTGTAACTCATGTTGGGATATTGGATAATCTCAACATTGCGCTCCACGGCCAGCATTACAATATGGCGGACATAGGGACTCTCCGGGTCTTTCATCAGAATTTTCCAAGGAAGCCTTCTGAGAAGAACCCTAGTTGTCTCCCCAACACCAGGCTTTACAAAATTAATCGATTCAATTTTAAATTCTTCTTTAATTTCCCGGATCTCTTCCATTCCCTGAAAGGTTGCTTCCCCTGGGTTTTCCATTAGGACTGCCGCTCTTTCTGCAGCTTCTTGCTTAATGGATTGAAACTCATTTCCTACAGCTGAAAGATATTCATTCGAAACATCCGCACTCTCCAGCTCTTTATAATATTTGGCACCATGAAAATCACTAGGACCGATTAAGTTATTATTTAAAACAGTTCTGCTTACCAGCCCGGAAACTGTCGAGTTTAGGCAGGCACTTGGGATTAAAAAGTCTTCCCTGGTCCCATAAAGAGTTGTGCAATGCCCAGGATCTGCAAGGACGGCCAATGTATCGTCCAGCAAAACACCGTGAGTTTCATAGAACCCCTTGCAAGCCTTGGTCAATTCTATCGAAATAGCCCCTTTTCCCGTCCAGCCGTCAACAAATTGTATATTTTTTCCGGGGTGAGTTTTTAAAATATGTTTAATTGCGTTTTCGTCAATTCCCCTGTCCCGGATAATTGATATGCTGTAATGCGGCAGGTTTACCCCATAGATTTCAGAAAGATACCGTTTTATTAAAATGCCAACCGGCGTACCTGCTCTTGCTAGTGAAACTAAAACCGTATTTTCACCTTTTAGTCTCCATATCTGTTCAGAAACAATGCCCGTGCACAAGGCTACTTTTCGTTTGTACTCTACAAGTGTTTCCCTGAAAATGCTAAGGTAATTTTCGGGAGGCTGGTACTCAATTGGCAGTGTTTCACTGTAATGCTGGCCGGACTGAATATTTTTTTCCCTTTGCTCAATTGTTCCCTCAAGAGAAAAGCTGCTTAAATCCTTTAATAAAAAAACGACATCACTCTCACTATATGAACCAAATTGATTCTTTTGATCTGCAGCTCTAGTCAATTGATTCACCTCCATTGAAGAAAACGATCTTAATATGCTTAATGTATTTCTTTATATTTCTGATGAGAGGTTCAAGTGCACTACTTGCTGTCTCTCTTTCAAAAAACAGAAATACCTCATCATAGCATCCTTCAGGAATGTTATAAACAAACTGTGCCATATCCAGGTCTTCAGGATTTGGGAAAGAAAAACCAAATTGAGCACCGTAATTTCCTTCATTCTTTACAAAAATCGGGCTCCGGGTCGTTGAATGGAACTTAATACCTTCTCCCATTAAAGAAGCGAGTTTCATCGGGATATACATAAACTCTCCTGTTCCCAAGCATAATGTGTTCTGCCCATCCCGTTTACTTGAAAGACAGCGCCCAATCTCCTTAAGTGACTGATTTAACCTGGTTTGGCCATCCGCATCCAATCCAAACCGGCCGGATTCCTTTAGATAAGGTACATGCCTAATATCTCCACCTAGAGTAATAGATGGTCCGGCAACCTGATTTAGCAGGTTCGGAAATTCTTTGTTTATATGAATATATGAAATTACCGCAGAATCTTCTTCTGTTCGAGGTTCTGCCTGATTTTCACTTACATCTGGCGAACCTTCAACACGAATTCTCCCTTTTAAAAGTGAGACACTATGAATAATAATGCCCAATTCCTTTTCCAAATCATCAAAGCCCTTCTGATCTTTTTCAGAACGCCAGTCCAAAATAGATACAATTGTATATACTTTTCTAGGAAATCTGGCATGAATGGACTTGATAATATTAATAGCTGTTTTTCCGGTAGTCATTTCATCATCTACAAGGATAATTTCCCTTTTATTATCTAAAAGGCTTTCATCGATATAGCAGCGGTGTGAAGTAGCATGTGAATGCTCTTCTTCGAATGTAATAACAGGATCCTTATCCACCAGCTGCTCTCTCGTAGTATGAAAGAAATCCGCTTTTTTAAACGATTGGAAAAAAGCATGTCCAAGCGCGGTTGCTGTTTCTGCAAACCCAATAATAACCGGTCTTTCTTCGTCATCAATAAATGGACTTCCATTAAAAGCCCCTGCACCGTTCCTAAATGCAGAAAGAAGCTCAGCGTTTTTTCCTGTCTCCTTATTCTTAACCTTTTCCATATAACGGTTGGCAAGCAGTTCGCCAGTCAAAAGGCCGATCTGCGGATTAATCGGAATATGCTTCCCGAGAACTTTGCTGACAAACAAAAAGGACCTTTTTTTATTAATCCTCGCCGCCATGATAAAAAAGTCCTCTGCAGGAATTTCATATGGATTATCCGTAATATCGATCTCAACGCTTAACGAGTTGAGGATCTGAAGTGAATGTTTCGTTTTGGAGAATGTCAATGTATGTGTATTCCTCATGCAGCACCCCGTAAATTTCAGATTTCAACAATATTTTTTCAGCCCAATACAAATGAGGCTTAATTTCATTCATTTTATTTTGGTAAGAGCTTTTCATAACACCTGTTTTTCCATCTGCCTGATACACAATGCTTTTCGCGTCCAGATACTCTTCAAGCGTCACAGTATTAAGAGCCTGTACAGGCCTGATATGGGTAGGATGAATAATGGTTTTGCCAGTCAGGCCATTTGAGATATCCATGGCTATCTCCCTGATTAACCCGTCCATATGCATGTCAATCAAATCTGTGCGCATTTTGATACCATCCTGACCCAGCCGTTCACGGAAAGGTGTCTGCCTGATCTGAGGCTTAAGAAGGCGTTCCTTCGACGAGAAATATTCCCATACAGGACCAGAGATAACGTACGGGCTGTCAGCACGCAAAAATACATTAATGATATCGGAAATACAATCCCTTATGACAGCGATATCGTAAACTGTTGTATCAGAGTTTCTGCGGATACCGTACAGGCCGCTGAAGTCAGTAGCTCCAATCCTGACATTAAGTATTAAATCCTCGTGCCTGTCCAGAACCTTTTTAATGCCAATGAGTTCCTCAAGCCTAGTTTCCTTTTGAATGATCTGTTTTGTCTCCAGGATCGGCATTGCATATAAGCAATAACCACTGTCATTGAGGTTTTCGATTTCGCTTAATATTCTGCTCCCCTCTGCTGGAGAAAACTTGGGCAGCACGAGTCCTGTTAAGAGATGCAAACCATTTGGGATTCTGTTTTTCATTCTGAGGAGCTGCTTATAGCTTCTGATTCTCACAAAAATTAATGGGAGGTCATCTTCATGGCAAAGGCCTTTCGCCAAATCAATACTCAGGCTTTCCAGTTCTGAAGACAGCAGTTCTTCTGCCCTTTCAACCTCATCATCTCCTATGGCATCCTCCAGGCAAATGACCATGGAAGTCAGGCCTGAATGCTTTTTTGAGAGCAGATCCTGATGGATATTCGGCCTCGTTGCTGGCATATATAAGGTTGCCCCCAATGCATATGCCAGCAATTCCCTATCGGATCTTTTATTAAAATATCCAGGTTTTTTATAGAAAACCTGTTTTATTTTTTCATCCGGGAGATCGGAAAATAGTCTCATTTTTGCAGCTCCATTCTTTCTTTTGTGGGCAAAAAGCCATTACAATTTACCCCTTTTATGCAAAAAAGGATAAAAAGAAAGGGAGCGGACATGTGTCTGATCCCTTTTGCTGATAGTTGGTTATAATTGTTTAAGATTAATTTGCAGTTTCTTGTTCTTTCTTCTTGTTTCTGTAGTGGACAACGAATGTTCCTGCAAACACAACAAGCAGAAGGATAAAGAAATGAACATGTTCTACATGAACACCAAATACGCCTAAAAGCATCTTCGCTGCGATAATTAAAATTAATACATAAGCAGCAGTCTCAAGTTCAGGTATTCTATCAATAAGCTTCAGGAAAACTCCAGCAACTCCACGCATCATCAATACGCCCAGCATACCGCCTAAAAGAAGAACCCAAATTTCCTGGCTTATGCCAAAAGCAGCCAGGACACTGTCTACAGAGAAAGCAATATCCATCAGCTCAACCGCTGCAACTGTTCCCCAGAAAGTGCCGAATAAACGGATTAGCAGGCCTTTCTGATTGATGCCTTCAATATCTTCATCCTCTTCACCCAGACCCTTTTTCTTGTCTATAAAGTACTTGATGGATAACCAGGCCAGGTAACCCGCACCAATAATTTTAACCCACCAAAATTCAATGAGGTATACACCAATTCCGATTGCAATGAAACGGAAAATATAAGCACCTAGCAAACCATAGAATAAAGCCTTTTTTCGTTTTTCCTCCGGCAAATGTTTAACCATAACCGCAAGAACCAATGCGTTATCTGCTGACAAAAGGCCTTCCATAATAACTAGTGTACCAATTAACCCCCAGTTAACAGGATTGGATAAAGCCTCTACCCACATCTCCCAGTCAAAAAATGCGGCATAAGTATTCAGAATTGCCTCTAAAACTTCCATTCTTGTATTATTCCCCCCATGTATTTGTCCGCATAAAAGACCCGGCATTGCCGAGCCTTATTAAGCAACTATAACTCTTAATTATCCTACCTGTAAACCAAAATCTTTTGCCAATGCAGCAAGGCCGCCCTGATATCCGCTGCCAATTGCACTGAATTTCCATTCTCCATTATGTCTGTATAATTCACCTACTACAAGTGCTGTTTCAATGGAGAAATCTTCACCAAGATCATAACGGATCAATTCTTCACCAGAATCCTCATTTAAGATTCTTACATATGAATTAGAAACCTGGCCAAAGTTTTGGTTGCGCGCTTCCCCATCATGAATCGTAATAGTAAAAGTAATGCGCTGAACGCTTGCAGGTACATTCGCCAAGTCAATATTCACCTGCTCGTCATCGCCATCTCCTTCACCTGTACGGTTATCGCCAGTATGTACAACAGCTCCGCCAGCACCTGTTGTGTTGTTATAAAAAACAAAATCGCTTTCAGAGGTTACTTTTCCATTATCTCCAAGAAGAAAGACGGAAGAATCCAAGTCAAAGTCGTTGCCGCCATCATATTTGTTCGTGTCCCAGCCAAGACCGACTACTACTTTCGTCATTCCCGGGTTTGTCTTTGTTAAATCAACCTTTTGCCCTTTTGATAAGCTTACTGCCATTTCAAATCAAACCTCCATTAAATAGAATAAATGTATATACGGTAGATATTATGGAAAGTTTCAAAATCCATAAAATTATTTTTTCATAATATGAAATTTATTTCAATCTTTTAACTCATCCATTTCGGAGGAGTATTTTTGTCCCAATAAATTGCACCTAATTCGTGATGAGCCTGGAAGTTGTCATGGTGTGTATGATAATGGAAATTAAACCAATAACCCTGCTGAGGCGGATGATCCCTTCTTACATGGAAGCGGATCACGTCTTCATTGGTTTGGCTATTGGCGATATGGAAGATCTTTTCAGATACCCCTCCTCCAGGAGTTTCAGTTACCATTAAGCAGGCCAGGCTTTCTTCAGGAAATTGAACGGCAACGTCCTGTATCGCTTTTTCGATTTTCGGAAGAATAACTTCATTGAACTCATCTTCAATAATCGGGCCAATTTTTGTTCCGAATTTTTCATATGACTGCAGCTCTGCTTCTTTGACCATCTGCCTGATAAAGACTTCTTTATCAATAAACTTGTCTTCTTCCGAAGAAGATGCTGCACTTCCACCTGTATTTTCAACATCTGATGCTTTGGAAGCCTTTAACTGGTTCGTATTTTCATAGAGCAAGGCCTGAGATGGTGTAACCATGCCAAAGGTTAAAATGGTTACCAGCACAAAAAAGGATTTTCTCAGCCATTTTGGCATTCTTTTCATCCCCTTTTCCCTTTTAAGCAAGGACTTTTTTCAATATACCGCTTTTCCCGATATTGGCTGCAGCCTGCTTCAAGACTTCTTCAGGCTGAACGAGAGCGATTCGTACATACCCTTCTCCCCAGCTGCCGAATGCATTGCCTGGTGTTACCACAACATTCGCCCGGTTAATTAGTTCAATTGCAAATTCCTTGGACTTGTATGGAGCAGGCACCTCTGCCCATAAAAACATAGAGCCCTCGGGCTTGCTGACATTCCAGCCGATTTGATTTAAACCATCTGCCAAAACATCTCTTCTGGTCCTGTAAATATCCCTCAAACTGTTTAAGAAGCCCGATTGATCTCTTAACGCTTTAGAAGCTGCAGCCTGGACCGGCAGAAATACTCCATAATCCAAATTGGATTTGAATTTAGCCAGCATTGTGATCAGCTGATTATTTCCGGCCGCATAAGCTACCCGGCAGCCAGCCATGTTAAAGCTTTTGGACAGGGAATTCATTTCCAGTCCGACTTCCAGGGCCCCTTCTACAGACAAAAAACTTAGCGGCTTGTGTTCATAGTAAAGCTCCGAATAAGCGAAGTCGTGCAAAATAACAAAGTTATACTTTTTAGCAAGACAAATGGCTTGAAGGTAAAATTCCTCCGTCGCCATTGCGGGAACAGGGTTACCCGGAAAATTCAATATCATTAACTTTGTTTTAAGAAGGATCTCCTCAGGAATTTTACCCAGATCAGGAAGAAATTTATTTTCCTTTTTCAGCGGCATGGAATACATTTGAGCTCCAGCCATGCCTGCACCTGCAGCATAGGCTGTATATCCCGGATCTGGTACAAGAATATAGTCATTGGGATCACAGAGAACCATAGGCAAATGTACAAGTCCATCCTGGGAACCCATCAACAGAAGCACCTCGGAATCAGGATCAAGGGACACCCCAAAGTTACTCTTATAATAGTCACAAACCGCGGAATGGAACTCATTTGTCCCCATTAAAGAATAGCCGTATAAATCCGGATTCAGCGAACTTTTAGCCAATTCATCTGTAATAAAACTTGGTGGCGGCAAATCAGGGCTTCCAATGCTAAGGTCAATCATCGGAATTCCGTCTGAAAGTTTAGAATTCTTAATTTGCGCCAGCTCCGCAAACACACTTTCCTGAAAAGATGACATTCTTTTTGAGATGGAAAAATTCATTATATCGTTCCTCACTATGTATCTCTTTTCTCTTTTTCTATTATACTCCTTTTTGGAGTAAATGAAAATTGATTTCATTTTTTGGCAGCTAAAACAATAGTTATATAGTGAAAAAAAGTATTATGGGATTACAAAGCAATAAAGCGGGAATAATAGGAACAAATCGTTTTATACGAGTCCAGAAAAGGAAAAAGGGGGAAATCAGAATGGATTGGTCTCTTGTCTTTGTGATTGCAAGCCTGCTGCTGATGGCTTATTTTGTTTATCTGGCCATTGCAGATTAACTGTGAAGGTGCCGAAATACTGCGGCACCTTTTTCATTTTTCAATGACACCGAAATGAAATTTGGATGTTTTTCTTTTATTAACACTGAAGCCATATTGCTCAAATCTGGAGCTTCTAAAATGGTCTTTCAAAACAACTCTTTCTTTGGCAACTCTTTTTGCCTGAAAAATTAATTCCTCCGACAGGTCTCCATATACAGCAAATCGGCTAAGGGCTTTGATTCCATCCGATTCAAGAATTTTTTCTTCGAACATCGGATCAAAATAGACTACATCATAACTATTATCAGGAAGCATTTTTAAATAAGGAAAAGAGCTTGTGGATTTAACATTGATTCTCCTCATTGCATGGTCCATTGATTCCAAACCGGATCCCCATTGTCCCAGCCCCTTTCCTACTAGATAAGCAAGGTAACGGCTGCCCTCCAATCCTGTTACCTCTCCTTCTCTTCCAACAGTATAGCTCGCCACAATGCTGTCAGAAGCAAGTCCAAGCGTACAGTCCAGCATGCTTTTTCCTCTCTCAAGGCGGGCTGCCTGAAGAAAAGGGTCACTTTCTCCCTTTAACAGCCGCTTAATTCTGAACATCGCTGAATTGGGATGGAAAAAGAATGGCTGGTTTTCTCCCAATGGAAAAAGCTCAAGGCGTTCCTTTCCCACTATAATACAATCATCCTGGACTTGTTTCTGAATAGCTCCCACAGACCTTTTATTTCTTTCAATATATTCTGCACCCAATTCGACAGCAACCCTTCTGGCACTTTCCTTCATTTCCTGATTAGTCCGCCCTGCTGTTGTAATAATCATCACGTTCTCCCGGCTCTTTTTTTATAAGGCTTTTTCTAATAGATTGTTGTTTTTGCTTATGAACTTTGCCCGTAGATTTCCCCTACAGGCACTCAGCGAACCCGCGGGGAGGATGGGAGTCTCCTCGGCTTCGCCTGTAGGGTCTCCCACTTCCCTCTCTTCCGCCGGAGTCAAGTACCCCCGCTACAATCAACTCAGTTGGTGAAGCTAAGTTTGCCGCCAAAAAGCAACAAACTTTACGAAAACAGCCTTTTATAAAGATGGATGCCCCTGTAAAACTTGTCTGTTGATTTCCGCCTAAGAAACTCAGTGAACCGCGGGCGGTCCGACGCTCCTCAAGCACTAAGCCTGTGGGATCCGCTTTTCCCGCTCGACTGTGAATAAGCATCCTCAAATAAAGACCGTACAAAGAAATGCGAATGCATTTTCGAGAGTCTCGCTCCCTTCGCTCCAATCAACGGAGTGCAAAAGTTATCAAAAAGCTTTTACTTAAAATTACAAAGAAAAGGGTGCCGGCCGACACCCCTCTTCCTAAAAAAACTATTTAATCCTATACGAATCAGCAGTTGGCTTCAAACGCGGCCAGAAGATTTTCCATAATAGCTTCCATCGGATGGTCTTCAATATCATAGCGGTGAATGAAGTGAACAACTTCCTTCCCTTTTAATAAGGCCATTGAAGGAGATGAAGGCTCATATCCCTCGAAGTATTCGCGCATTTTTGCAGTTGCTTCTTTATCCTGCCCTGCAAAAACAGTTACTAAATGATCCGGTTTCTTTTCGCTTCTTAAAACTGCCTGTGTTGCTGCCGGACGCGCTAGTCCTGCTGCACAGCCGCAAACAGAATTAACCACAACAAGTGCTGTACCTTCAAGACCTTCCATAAACTGTTCTACTTCTTCAGGAGTTGTCAGCTCTTTAAACCCTGCCTGTACAAGCTCTTCGCGCATTGGCTTAACCATTTGCTTCATGTATTCTTCATACGCCATCGACATAAATTATTGCCTCCTTCTACTGCTACTGCATTTTGTACAGTAAGCATACTATAATCATGGACGTTAATGCAATTTTTCAAGGCTCCCTTTTAAGCTATTAAAATTGCTTCAACTATGATCCTGCTGTTTAAGTATTTTTGAGCAAAATCCGCCTGATGAGGTACCTTTTCACCGATTTTGATAATAAAAACTTTTAAAAAAAGAGCAGTTAGAGAGTTTTTAACGTTGAATCAGCTTAAAAAAGTCTAAAATCTTGCCTGCTTTACGGTCTTATCGGCCGATCATGCCTATTTATCGGCCTAATCAATACATTTATCGGCCAAATATGCAGTTTTAACGGCCAACCAAGGCAATTTATCGGCCAGGGTTTTTTACAGCAAAAAAGCCAGTCACAAAAGACTGGCTTCTTTAATATCTTAAACTTTCATCACGCCGCCTGTGCTGGCATTGGTAACAAGCTTGGAGTAACGTGCCAGGTAGCCTCTCTTAACCTTTGGCTCAAAACCTTTCCAATTAGCTTTCCGGTTTTCAAATTCTTCATCGGAAATTTCCAGGTTGATCGTTCGATTGTTTAAATCAAGCTCAATGATGTCTCCGTTTTTAACAAAAGCAATCGGGCCGCCTTCTGCTGCTTCAGGAGAAATGTGTCCGATACTGATGCCGCGGGATGCACCGGAGAATCTGCCATCTGTGATCAGGCCAACTTTCGCACCAAGACCCCGGCCGACAATCTGGGAAGTAGGGGCAAGCATTTCAGGCATACCCGGCCCACCTTTAGGGCCTTCATAGCGAATGACGACAACATGGCCTTCCTGTACTTTGCCGGTAATGATTCCGGAAAGAGCATCCTCCTGAGAATCAAAGCAAATAGCAGGTCCTCTATGATAGCCGCCGACAGACTCATCAACTGCACCGACTTTAATGATGGAACCTTGCGGCGCCAGGTTTCCGAATAATACAGCGAGTCCGCCGCGCTCGGAGTGCGGATTATCCAATGGACGGATCACATTCTTATCCAAAATCTCGCTGCCGGCAACATTCTCGCGCAGCGGATTTCCTGTTACGGTCAGACAGTCACCATTTAAGGCATCAGGCTTTTTAAGCAATTCATTGATGATGGCGCTGACACCTCCAGCATTATGCACATCTTCAATATGATAATCCGAAGCAGGTGCAATCTTCGCAAGGTGCGGCACCCGGTTGGCAATTTCATTAATGCGTTCAATTGGGTAATCAATTTCGGCTTCATGTGCCAAGGCCAGAGTGTGAAGTACTGTGTTGGTTGAGCCGCCCATCGCCATATCCAAAGCAAACGCGTTATCGATCGCATCGATTGTGACAATATCGCGAGGCTTAATATCTTTTTTGATAAGCTCCATTAATTGCTTGGCAGAGCGCTTGACAAACTCTTTTCGCTCTTCTGATACAGCCAGAATCGTCCCGTTTCCAGGTAATGCAAGACCAAGGCCTTCAGCGAGGCAGTTCATGGAGTTGGCAGTGAACATTCCGGAGCATGACCCGCAAGTCGGGCAAGCAACCTGTTCGATTTCCTGCAGCTTTTGTTCATCAATTTTCCCAGACTCATAGGCACCGACTCCCTCAAATACAGAGCTTAAGGATAAAGGCTTGCCGCTTGAATCTACTCCGGCTTTCATTGGACCTCCGCTGACAAAAACAGTAGGAATATTGACGCGCAGAGCGCCCATCATCATGCCTGGTGTAATTTTGTCACAGTTCGGAATACAAACCATTCCATCGAACCAATGTGCAGAAACGACTGTTTCCAGTGAATCAGCTATTATTTCACGGCTTGGCAGGGAATAACGCATTCCGATATGTCCCATTGCAATCCCATCGTCAACCCCGATTGTATTAAATTCAAACGGGACACCGCCCGCTTCGCGGATGGCTTCTTTAACGATTTTTCCGAATTCCTGCAAATGGACATGTCCTGGAACGATATCTATATAGGAGTTGCACACTGCAATAAATGGTTTCCCAAAATCTTCTTCCTTTACGCCGGCAGCACGCAATAAGCTGCGGTGCGGGGCGCGGTCCGTTCCTTTTTTAATCATGTCACTTCTCATCTGTGTGTCAGACATAGTATGTAAAACCTCCAATTTACCCTAGATTGAAAATCTATTATTCTATGGGATTGTTGATTAATGATCCTCCCAAATATTTTCTTTACAATATAGACCTTTTTTCTAACAATTTCAATAATTTTTACAAATTTAATTTATTTTTTTACTTTAAAAGGGTAAAACAGCAGTGCGTGTAAGAGGTAAATTTGACATAGACATAAAAGTATGCAGGACAAATTGGAATCGAACCCGAGAATTAAGATTAATAGCTCGCTTTCGCAACAGAAGTTTGAACGATTCATTTACAAATATAAAGACCGCTCGCGGCTGTGGCCTAATGAGCGGTCTTTATATTTGTTATTCTTGTCCTTGCTTTCGCGATTCAGTCATTTGCTTCCAAACTGAACCCTTTGCTTCTTCTCCGTGTTCGATTCTTTCAATTGCCAGTTTGATTTGCATGCTAACTTCAAACTCTGAATCACCCTCAGCAGCTTTGAGTGCAGGAAGGGCACTCTCATCTCCCACTTCGTAAAGGAACATGGCTGCACGCCAGCGGACAAGCTTGCTGTTATCCTGCAGTGCTTCCTTCATGGCATCCATCGCCTCTTCAAAGCCTAAATCAGACAAACAGTCTCCCGCAGTACGCCTTACTGTTACCGTTTTATCCTTTAATGCTTTATATAGGAGCGGAAGGACTTTTTTATCTTCTATCATGCCAAGGTAAACTGTTGCAAGCCTTCTAATCGAAGCTTTTTCATCATTCAGGGCTTTTTCCAGAACAGGCAGATCATCAACGGTAGGATCATCCATTTGTTCAAGTTTTTGATAGCGGACTCGCCAATCAGGAGAGTCAAGGTCTTCAATCGAAAGTTTTAAACGAGGACGGGCATGCTTTTCCTCTGTTTTTTCGGGACTTTTAGCTATTTGGACTAGTGCTTGGAGTCTTCCCTCTGGATAGGCTGCCATAAGCTCATCAACAATATCATGGCCGACTTGTTCAAAGTCTCCATAACGGACGCCGAATTCCTTCCACTTCCGGACCATCACAACATTATCCGCGGGATCTTGAGCTTCTGACACTGTTTTAATAAAGTTTTCAGGCAGGCCAAATCGCTTTTCTTCCGTACCATCGGTTAGCTTTATCTGCATCGGGATTCCTTTATACATTTGAACGAGGACTTGCACTTCTCCAAAGTGCTCATCAATGCCTGTTTCGGCGCTGTTTTCATTTTCTACATCTTCACCAAAAGCCGATCGGACTTGAGGCAATAGCTCTTTCCAGTCATATTTGGCATTTCTTTCAACTGCCAGAAAGTCTGCAACATGGTAAACGCCTTTTACCCCTTCTATTTGGAGGATATCCAGAATAACCTTTGGAGCTCCTTCACTTTTATCCTTTTTATAATTATTGCTTTTTCCCATTGGAAGTTCTTCATCAAGAATAACTTTCATGGTATTGGGACTTGGTGTTGGTTCAATTGCCTTTATCTTCAAAAGTATCACCCTTTTTAGTATTTTCACGTTGGTAACTAGTTTTATTTTAACATAAGAAAAATCGAGCAGCATTTCATGAGCCTTTATTAGAAGGCTATGTTAAAGTTCATTGTTGATTTTGGCACCCTGTTGATTGGAGCGGGAGGCACGAGATCCTCGAAAATGCCTTCGCATTTCCTTGCGGTGAGTATTCGGGGATGCTTATTCAAAGTCCTGCGGGAAATGCAAGTCAAAGGGAGCCCTCCCAGGCGTCACGCTGAGGAGCGTCGGACCTCCCGCGGTTCGCTGAGTGACTGGAGCAGAAATCAGCAGACGCGTTTAACTGAACCTATTAGAAATGCCAAAAACCCGGAGCGTTTGCCCCGAGCCTCTTATCTGACTGCTTATTCATTTTCTGCTGCTTCTGAAAGGTAGCTCCACCTTTCAATTAAGTGCTCAAGCTCATCATTTAATTTCGCTTCTTCTTCCATTAGTCTCTGCGCTTTTTCAAAGTCGCTCCCTATTTTGGCCATTTCGGAAGCGATCACTTCTAACCTGCTTTCGACTTTTTCAATTTTGCCATCGATTTCTTCCCATTCCTTTTTCTCCATATAAGTCATTTTCTTCTTTTTCGGCTTGGTTTCTTTTGGCTTTTCAGCAGCAGGTACATTTTCCTGTACGGGCTTCGAGCTCTCTTTTTCAAGAAATTCACTGTAATTTCCATAGAAAGAATCGATTTTTCCTTCGCCTTTTAAGACAAGGAGCTGATCAGCAACTTTGTCAAGGAAATAACGGTCATGGGATACCGTGATGACTACTCCCGGGAAATCCTCCAAATAATCTTCAAGAACCGTTAATGTTTGGGTATCAAGGTTATTGGTTGGCTCATCGAGCAGCAGAACATTTGGCTCAGACATTAAGATTTTCAAGAGATACAGCCTGCGCTTTTCTCCTCCTGAAAGCTTTCTTATAGGAGTTCCATGCGTAAAAGAAGGAAACAGGAACCGTTCCAGCATTTGGGCGGCAGATATGGTTTTCCCATCTGAGGTTTCCACTACCTCGGCAGTTTCCTTCAAATATTCGATCATACGTTTATTTTCATCCATATCTTCGCTTTCCTGCGTGTAGTAAGCAATTTTCACTGTTTGGCCAATGATTCGTTCACCGGAGTCAAGCGGAATCTTACCTGCCAGGATGTTAAGAAGCGTGGATTTTCCGGTTCCGTTCCGGCCAATGATTCCAATCCTGTCTCCCGGTTTTACCAAGAGGTCGAACTTATCCAATATCACCTGGCCGCTGTAGCTTTTTGAAGCTGACTCCAATTCAAATACTTGTTTTCCAAGCCGGCTGCCACTTAATGACATATCAAGCTTTTCAGAAGATTTGACAGAGGCGAGCTGGCTATCAAGTACTTCGAACCGCTGGATTCTGGCTTTTTGTTTCGTAGTTCTTGCTTTTGCCCCTCTTCTGATCCATTCGAGTTCTCTTCTGAAGAGGTTTTTTTGCTTTTCGACAGTAGCAGCCTCATTTTCTTCTCTTATTGCCTTTGCTTCCAAAAATGCAGCATAGTTGCCTTTGTAACTGTAAAGATTTCCGCCTTCGAGTTCAAACATTCTATTTGTCACCCGATCAAGGAAATAACGATCATGGGTTACGAGAAGAAGTGCTCCCCTGTATCGCCCTAGATATTCTTCAAGCCACTTGACGGATTCAAAGTCGAGATGATTTGTAGGCTCATCAAGAATCAATAAGTCAGGTGATTGGATCAGCACCTGTGCAAGAGCTACCCTTTTCTTTTGCCCGCCTGATAGTTCTCCGATTTTTTTGCTGAAATCTTCAATTCCCAGCTTTGTTAAAATCGTTTTTGCATCTGTGTTCACTTCCCAGGCATCCAGCGTATCCATTCTCTTTTGAAGCTCAAAAAGCCTTTCCTGTATAGCTGAATCTTCGGGACTTTGATTAAGCTTCAAAAGAGCCAGTTCATAGTCTCTCTGCAATACAAGGATTGGGGCATCACCGGCAAAAACTTGCTCCAGTACTGTCAGCTCATAATTTAGTTCTGGCTGCTGGGCAGAATAGGAAATTGCATAATCCTTCGGAGTAACAATTTCACCCGAGTCTGGCTGGTCAATTCCGGCAATAACCTTCAACAGTGAAGATTTCCCTGTCCCATTTACACCGATAAGGCCTACTCTTTCTTTTTCAGAGATTGTAAAAGAAATATTGTTAAAAAGTTCTTTTTCCCCATAGGTTTTTGTTACATTCTCCACAGAGATCATTTTCATGCTAGACCATTCCATTCTTTGTAAAATTGCTGCAAATATTTCTCCATAAACTGGTGGCGCTCTTCTGCCATTTTTATTGCTGTATCTGTATTCAGTCTTTCTTTTATCTTTAAGAGTTTTTCATAAAAATGGTTGATGGATGATGACTTTCCATGCCGGTATTCCTCTTCTGTCATTTCATTTCTGGTTTCTAGGCCTGGGTCATAAATTGCCTGCCCTTTCTTGCCTCCATAAGCAAAAGCTCTCGCAATCCCTACAGCTCCGATAGCATCAAGCCTGTCCGCATCCTGGACGATTTCTGCTTCCGGGCTTAAAAGCTCCGTCTTTTTTCCGCCTTTGAAGGAAACAGAATAAATAATTTCATTGATTCTAGTTTTGTCTGCTTCTTGTATTTCCAAGACCTGCAGGAAATCGGAAAGCTTCTTATCCCCTGCCTCTTTTGATGCATTCAGCTTCTCATCAGGAATATCGTGAAGCAGTGCTGCCATCTCAATAATAAACAGATCGCCCCTCTGTTCTTTTTCTGCTATATAAAGTGCATTTTTTCGCACCCGTTCGATATGATACCAATCATGCCCGGTTGAATCTTCTCCTAGTGTATCCCGGATAAAATTTTCTGTTATATGTATGATTCTTTCATTCATCTATTTCACCTGCTTTCAAACTCCACTGTCCATTTTAACACTAGTCGAGAAAAAGAAACATTGGCAAGGTTATTCCATATCCTTAGACTTGTAAGGACGAAATTTGAACATAACGAATAAAACTGGAAAATTAGCGAACAAACAGCAGAATCTAGCGAATATTCAGGCATAACTTGCGAATAAAAATTAAATTTAGCAAACAAATCATGAGAATTAGCGAATAATCCGATTAATCTAGGCAGCAAACATAAAAAACTGGCCCCAGAAACCATTTAAAAAAGATCTCTCTGAACCAGGTTTTTATTAAACAGTTTTATATTTCCACCGGTCTCACTCAGTCCAGGCCATTTAACCAGCTAACTCCGAGTGTGTTTTCCCCTGCGTGCACGCCGATTGTAGCCCCCAAAGAATAGCATCCGAATTTAATATTCGGAAATTCTCCCTGAAGCTCTTCTTTCCACTCTTCTGCTTCTGCAGGATGCAAGCCGTATAGAATAAAAACCTCTTTTAGCGGTTTCTTTTCATGCGCGCTCCTAAGCAGCTTTACAATTTTGTCTTTTGCCTTTTTCTCGCTTCTAGCCTTTTCCCTGACACTAAGCTCTCCATCATGGACAGAGATAATCGGTTTTACATTTAGCATGCTTCCCAGGAAAAATTGGACGCCTGACATCCTTCCGCTTCTATGAAGCTGTTCCAGGCTTCCGATCAGCACATAGGTTTCACCTGTATCCCGCAGCATCTCAAGCTTTTTTATAACGTCTTCAACTTCCATTCCTGTTTCTGTCCATTCCATCCCTTTTAAAATCATTCTGGTTAAAGGGTATGATAGAATTTTGGAATCTACACTATACACCTGTATATCAACCAGCTGAGATGCCTGCTCACTTGATGAAACTGTCCCGCTCAGCTTTGCGGATACAAGTACAGCAATAATATAATCATAGTTTTCCTTCAGCTTTTCATATAAATCCTGAAAAGCCCCTATCGCAGGCTGAGATGTTTTTGGGGGAGTTTCCAGGGTCTTTAGACGCGCATAAAGCTCCTCAGAGGTTAAATCAACACCATCGGTATATTCTTTGCCATCCATAATGATTGTCATTGGTATCTGGTACAAATCAGGATGATTCCTTAAATCTTCATTTAAAAATGCGGTACTATCGGTTACCCACGCAACTTTCGCCATTTAAGCGCCCCCTTTTTAATTATTTATTCATGCATGTATGTAAATAAGACTATTTGAAAGGCTGGCAGCGAAATATTTCATTCACCCCAGCCTCGGTTCATTATGGCAGGAATGGCTTAATTTTTGGAAAAACCCTTAATGCGGTGTTGTAAAAAACATCGGCATGATGTTCCTCTGGGATAAGCCCTTTGATGAAATCAATATATGGCCCAACAGGTGCAAGCGGCCAATCGGTCCCAAACAGCAATTTATCATAAGAATCGGCAAAAACCAGGGCATGCCTTAGATGATCTAAAAATCGATCTTCACTGCGTTTTTTCAGCTCTTTTTCCGTTCCGACAATCAAACCGGATAGGTCTGCATAGACATTGGAATTTTTGTAAATGATTTCGGCTCCTGTCAAGGTCCAGGGATCCCCAAAATGGGCCATCATGAAATTAACATTCCGGTGTCTTACTGCAACTTCGTCAATTGCCAAAGGATGGGAATATTTCAGCAGCCCTCTTTCAGAATAAGTATCACCGGTGTGAAAAACAACTGGAACACTATATTTTCCCGCAAGGGCATACACTGGCTCATAGACCTCATCATATGCATAGAAAGGGTAATAGCCTAAATAAATTTTAATCCCTACTACCTTTGGCTTTTGCAGCTCCCTCTCCAATCTATTAAGTGATTCTTCATTTAAATCATAAGGGTTTATGCCCGGGCAGTAAACGATATTATCCGGTATAGCTTTATCAAGGTCAAGGCACATGGGTGTCCTGGCTCCGTAATCAGGAAAGCCCATTTGATCTGTTTCCGTTAGCCCCATCGCAATGCTGAGAACTACATTCGCTTTTTGGAACTCTCCTTGATGTCCTTTAAATGAGTAATCAACAAAGGACAGCTCTTTCGCTGTTTGATGAAATGACTTAATATCGGAAAAATGAATATGTGCATCTATGACTTTCATACTTTCTCCTTTTAGTGGAATTCTAAATTGTGCAGACTTTTCAGGCTTGTTCCCCTGATACTTCTTCCGTCAAATAAAAGATATCCCGGTTTCGCCAAAAGGACTGCTTTCCGTTCAGAAATAATCTGGAAGGCTTCTTTGTTCATATATGCACCAAGGAATATACTATCTTTACTCCCTGCCACATACATTCTTCCATGTCCATGGCATTTTGAAATATAAGCGCCATCTTCCATCGTGAACGATTGCTCCTCAATTCCAGCTTGATAGTTTGACTGAGTACCTTTATCGAGGACTGTTAGAGTAAGGTCTGTTAAAGAACCGCCTGACAAGAATAGATCTGTTATCCATTTTTCATTAATGAAGGTTTTTCCGCCTGAATCAGCCACTTTTACCCAATGGGCAATGACCGGCACCCCTGGCAGCAGTGCAAAAAACTGTGTGTAATCAAGGCCTTTCCATAGTGAATGATGGGTAACTTTTGTTTGGAGGGTAAGTGCTGCCCACTCATTTCCATACAAGTCCTTAATGCTTGTAAATTCTGCAGCAGTTTCCTCTTTTAATAGAGAAAACACACTCATTTGCGAAGGGACGGTCTTCATGCCGCCTGCCCATGGGTTCCACCAGCCTTTCGCGACTTTCTCAGGGAAGGAAGTATCAAGCCATTCCCGCTCCTGATAGGCCAGCGAAAAAAGCCCGGGATAAAAACTCGGTGCTGCTTTCAAACGGATGATTCCATTGTCCATCATATAAACAGTGTTACCACCCTGTTTTTCCGTAAACGTACGAACATCACCCGAAGGTACAAGAAGCAGATCACTTAGCTGTTTTCTCTCACTGTCCATTTGGATATCAGCCTTCACAATTGAAAGAGGGATTGCCCCTGCAATAGGCAAATTCGCTGAATACTCTTTCATTTCCTCTTTTTGTTCTACATTTACGGATCGTTTTTTATTATCATTTAGGAAAAGACCGATAGTGCCGTCCAGATAGCTTGAACGGTGTGTTTTCAAGGTGACCGGCACTTTTTCCAAACCGGCTGCCACAGGATTTCCTCCATTTACAATGAAGGATTTTTCATTCTGCACAATCTTCTTTTCCATTTGATTGGCCATATTGGCAAAAGCCTGCAGTTCCTCCCATGATTGAAATGCGCCAACTGATAAATAGGCTGGTTCCAATTTCACCCTTTCTCCAGGTTTTAGACATCCCACTTCATTTTCATAATAAAACTGCCAGCCATCCGGGTTGGCTTTGGCTTTTTTCGGCCAGCAAAACCCAATTGGTTCTCCTTCATGCTTGGAGAAATACCAATTTTCCGTCAGGCTGCTTGCAGAAATCTCTCCGAATTCAAGATCTTTGACACTCGAGTACTCTACCACTTCATTCTCCAGAGGGAAATAGGTATGATGCTTCTCATGATATAGAGGCTGATTGAAAGAAAGATTATCAAAAAGTGTTTCCCCTTCATTGTTCAGTTCAGCCCATGTTTTCACGATCCCTTCGCCATATAGCGACGTATACATAGAGACTAGGATTCCAGGGAAATCTTTTGACCTGAAAACCAGTTTGAAGGTTATCGCTGAATCATCTGTGAACCACTGTACGCTTTCGGGTTTTGCTTTTGAAAATTCGGTTGAGTATGGCCTGCCCAGCTTAGGAACGAAAAAGGCGAAATGCTGATTTACATTTTCGTTCCGGCCAGCAGTTATTTTATAATCCAATTTCCGGATATTTGCCTGGCAGATCCCATTACAGATATACCAATACTCTTTTGACTCTCCGCCGAACTTCTGCCCAAAATTCTTAAGCGGAACACCCACTGCTTTGCTTTTAAAAGTCAGCTCATCTCCATCATTTTTCCTCGCCAGAATATTGATCTCAGGCTGATAAAAGCCGTACTTTTTCACGATGAATGGTACTTTTATAAGCTTCCGTTCATTCTTGAGAAGTTTAATATCATAATCATACTGATTTAATGAAACATGCTCATCCTCCTGAAAAAACAGGTGAAATATAGCATCCTCTTTAAGGCTATTTTCCACTTCAAGCTCCAGTTCCGCTTCCTGATTTAGAAAACGCAGGTTTCCTTTTGCACCGCCGGTTATTTTGGCAGGCTGCCTGGGAAGCAAACCAAGGCGCAGCTCACATTCTTCTCCATCGACCCAAACCTTTACCGCCAAGTAAGGATGGGTTTTCCATACACTTGGTTCTTCTCCTTCATGAACAATTAACTGTTCTGCAATAACAGCCTCGTTTTCGACTAGCATCTCATAATCAAAAGTTGCCTCTATTCTGCCTTGGTTGTCTCCTTTTGCTCTAAACGAAACGGGTTTACCGGTTTTATTCACAAACTTCAGTTCGAAAGTCCCGGTTTCATATTCTATTGCTTCATGGCTGTTCATGGATAGTTCAAGAAAATAATCCTCTGTCTCTATTAAACTGATTCCCCTGCCGGTTTTTTCAAACCTAACGCGTGCATAGGCCTTTTCGTTTTTCCATCCATACTCATAAAAAGTAAAGCCATTTTCCTTGACCCCATCCGGCTTAACCTCAATTTTTCCCACATTGTCCTTATACCAATCAAAGTCTTTAAGAAGAGATTTTAATAGCGGAGTTTGTTGGACCGCCGGGATAAAATTCATTAAATGTGTTGTATCGTCTCTGTCCTCCCAGAAAAACCCGCATTTTTTATAAAGCGGAACAGCCTTCACATTCCCTGGCCATGTATATAAATCCAGACGAGGCCAACCCAATTCCACTGTTCTTTGAAGCGCTTTCAAAACAAGCAGCTTTCCTATTTTTCGGCCATGATAATCAGGTCTCACATTCAGAAGCGGGATATATAATGAACCTGTATCCTCCTTATACTCTGATAGTCCGCAGTAACCGACTACCTCTTCGCCGTTTATGGCTAAATATAAAGCAATATTGCCGTTATTGGCTTCCTTCGTTTTCACCTGTTCTTCAGTCATGACGCTTGTATCGCCGCCCCAGCTATCGCGGCTAAGGTTCCACATTTTTGCGATACCTGCTGCAAGGCCCTCATTATACTCTGTAATTTTAATCGTGTCCGTACTTTGGACCATCATTTTGTCCTCCTTGACTAGGTTACGTCTTGTCTTTCCTCTTCCTTTTCCTTGTTAATAACAGATTCTTTAACCATTTCTTTCTCCTCCTTTAATGTATTTTCAGGAATGTTTTGCCATTCCTTCTTAATCGTATTAGTTAGAGCGTGTGGCTGTAAATATAATTTTGAATTTTCAGTACAGTTTTAATAAAAAAACGCCTCACTCTGTTATGAGCAAGACGTCTTTGCCTATTTTATATAAATGCTCTGTTAAACTTTTGTGTTGATTTTCGCTGCAGGTACTCGCATTCCGCGGGCTTCCGACACTCCTCGGCGTTCTGCGCATGCGGGGTCTCCCTTGGGTACACTTTTTCCGCAGGACTTTGAATAATCATCATCAAATAAACACAGCACGAAGGAAATACGAATACATTTGCGAGGATCTCAACCCCCAGCTCCAATCAACAAAGTCAACAATTGGCTTTAACACAGCCTAAAAAAACTGGGATTATGAATGTCTAATGTTTTTCAAAGCCTGCAAGGAAGCAATCATATAGGCGATCATATCGGAAAGATCATCAATTTGTTCTTCGTATATAAGCCGGTTGAAATGAACAACAGATTCAGCTTCAATTAGATTACTAATATCCTCCGGATTGAATTTTACAACCTGTTTTATGATTCTCTCTCTTCCCCAAATATCTCTCAAAATTTCACGTGTTTCTTGAAAGAGCTGAGAGTCATTTTTTTGCTTAATTGTAAACTTTACAAATACCTGGCAACCTGCCAGCTTTTCTGATTTTGCTTCAGGCAAAAGCTCAGCAGCCAGATTTTCGAGGCCAGCCTCCATTATAAAGGTACAGCTGATATCCTTTTGCCCTTCAACATTTTCTGTAAAAGCAACCTCGTACCTGCGGGACATTTTGGCAGAGTTTAAGAAATCATTTCGGTCTATGATTCTAATCTCTCCGCTAAGGTCACGATCATAAAAGCCGCCATCCATCACAACCTTCATATTTTCAAAGGCAGTAGGGTCAAACATGTGCAGAACCTCCCTTACAAGAAAAGCGCAAGCGACTTGGTCACCCCCGGCACTCGAGGGGCAGGCGCTGAAGCTAGACAGTTATCAAAGTATAAACTTAATAAATTTCTTTCTAAAATAAACCAAGTGCATTACCGTCATCGTCTACGTCCATATTCATGGCTGCAGGCGCTTTAGGCAGTCCAGGCATTGTCATGACATCTCCGGTAAGGGCGACAATGAATCCAGCTCCGATGGAAGGCTTAAGCTCCCTGATAGTGATTGTAAAATTGGACGGCCTTCCCAGCTTTGCCGGATCATCTGATAGGGAATACTGCGTTTTAGCCATGCAAATCGGCAGACAGCCCCAGCCATAGCTTTCAAAATCCCTGATTTGTTTTTTGGCTTTAGTTGAGTACTCAACTTTATCTGCTCCATAAACTTTCTGGGCAATCGTTTGGATTTTTTCTTCGAGCGGAAGCGAAAGATCATATAAGTGATTGAATTGCGCCTCTTTTCCCTCTAAAATTTCCAGCAGCTTGCCTGCAAGCTCGATGCCGCCTTCCCCGCCTTTTTCCCAAACCTCTGTCAGCGCAACAGGAATGCTGCCCTGATTGCATAAATCCTTAAGTGTATTCACTTCATTCTCGCTGTCGGAAATAAACCGGTTAATGGCGACAACGTATGGGAGCCCAAAGCTTTCAATGGTCTCAACATGCTTCTTTAAATTGGAGAATCCTGCAGTGAGAGCTTTTGTATCTTCTCTGCCCAGCTCAGTCTTTGCCACACCGCCATGCATTTTCAAGGCTCTTATTGTAGCTACTATGACTACCGCTTCCGGGTCAATCCCTTCTGTTCTGGCTTTGATATTCAGAAACTTTTCAGCACCAAGGTCAGCGCCAAAGCCGGCTTCTGTTACTACATAGTCAGCTAGCTTGGATGCTGCAGCCGTGGCAATGACGCTGTTGCATCCATGTGCAATATTTGCAAACGGGCCGCCATGGATTAATGCTGGCGTATGCTCGATTGTTTGGACCAGATTTGGTTTTACCGCTTCTTTTAAAAGCAACGTAAGGGCGCCTTCGACACCAAGGTCAGCCACTGTAACCGGCTGTTTTTCATAATTATAGGCAATGACCATTTTTCCGAGTCTTTCCTTTAAGTTCTTAAGATCGGATGCAAGGCATAAAACCGCCATAATTTCTGAAGCAACGGTAATATCAAAGCCATCCTCACGGGGAACACCCTGCACAGGCCCGCCCAGCCCAATTACGATTTTTCGTAAAGCTCTATCATTCAAATCAAGTGCGCGTTTCCACACAATTCTTCTCTGATCAATGTTCAGCTGATTTCCCTGCTGAAGATGGTTATCGATCAGAGCCGCCAGCGCATTATTGGCTGTTGTTATGGCATGGAGGTCACCTGTAAAGTGAAGATTTATATCTTCCATTGGCAGGACTTGCGAATAGCCGCCGCCGGTTGCTCCTCCCTTAATTCCCATCGTAGGTCCCAGGGAAGGCTCTCTCATGGCAACCATTGCTTTTTTGCCGAGCCGGTTAAAAGCATCACCAAGACCAACGGTTACAGTGGATTTCCCCTCCCCTGCAGGTGTAGGATTAATCGAAGTGACCAGGATTATTTTTCCGCTTTCCTTCGTCCTGAGTTTTTTTAAAGTCTCAGATGATAATTTCGCTTTATACTTACCGAAAAGCTCGAGATCATCATCCTGAAGCCCGATTTTTTCAGCGATTTCTTTGATAGGTTTCATTGTTGATGCTTGAGCGATTTCAATGTCTGACTTTACAACCGGTTTCACATTCATTTTTATCCCCCTAGAATCCAATATGTATAGGTTTCTTACAGATATATTGTACCATTCCTGCAAGGATTAATTTCCTGTTACTTTTGATATTTTTGAGATTTTCGCACACTAAAGCATTGCTACAATTATGAATCGTCTTTATAATAAGTTTAATTGAAATTTTGTCCAGGGAGATGATCACTTGCCAATTAAAATTCCTAAGCTGCTTCCGGCCAGGGAAATCTTAGAGGAAGAAAATATTTTCGTGATGGATGAGGACCGAGCCAGGAATCAGGATATCCGTCCTTTAAATATTCTTATTTTAAACTTGATGCCTGAAAAAGAAAAAACGGAAGCACACCTATTGAGGCTTCTGGGAAACACTCCCCTTCAGGTTAACATTTCATTTTTAAAAACTGCCACCCATCAGTCAAAAAATACAAGCCCAATGCATTTGGAGCAGTTTTATACAACCTTTGCCCAGATTAAAAATCGAAAGTTCGACGGTATGATTGTTACAGGCGCTCCTGTAGAGCTCCTTGACTTTGAGCATGTGGATTACTGGGAGGAACTTACCGAGATTATGGCGTGGACGAAAACTAATGTTACCTCTACCCTGCATATTTGCTGGGGTGCACAGGCAGCGCTATTTTATCACTTCGGAATCGGCAAATACGAGCTGCCGGAAAAATGCTCCGGCATTTATGCGCATGAAGTTCATGACAGAACCGAGAAGCTGCTAAGAGGATTTGATGACATTTTCCTCGCTCCTCATTCACGCCATACTGACGTCTATAAAGAAGAATTACTCAAGCATCCTGAAGTAAAACTGCTATCTTCCTCTGAAGAAGCCGGCCCTTTCATTATGAGCGCCAATGGCGGCAAACAGATCATGATAACCGGCCATTTGGAATATGAAGCTGCAACTCTTGCTGAAGAATACAGGAGGGACAGAAGCAGAGGCCTTCAGGTGCCTATGCCAAAACACTACTTCCCAAATGACAATCCAGGCAGGGAACCCTTTAACAAGTGGCGCTCGCATGCCCATTTATTATTTTCAAACTGGCTGAACTACTATGTTTATCAGGAAACCCCTTTCGAGTGGGATTAATTTTGAACCCTGCTTTGCCGGGTTTTTGTTCGGTAAGTTTGGTGCTTGGGGTTCGATTTTCAATGGCAAATATGACGTTTTGCGAATAAAACAATAAAACATGTTTAGCTAACATCAAAAAAAGCCGGTTTTGAAGAGGTTTCCCTCGCAAAACCGGCTTTTCTTATGACTGCTGTGCGTAATATACTTCTTCAAACGGCTGGACAACGACGAAACCGTTTCCGGAAAATTTCATTTGGATTGATTCACCGCTTCCTCTGCCCAAAAAGGTTTTAAATGAGATATCTGTTACAAATTCAGGTTCCAATGTTCCTGACCAGGCAACCGTAGCATTCGGGTCCGTATATACCGGGTTATCCGGTGTTACCATCAAGGTTAACGGTTCATAATGTGAGGTGATGGCGACCATTCCGGAGCCTTCCAGACGTACATTGAACAAGCCTCCGGCAATCATTCCGGCCATTCTTTTCATCAGTTTTATATCCCATTTGATGGAAGACTCAAATGCCAGCAGGTCGTTGCCGTTTACAAAAATAGAATTGCCATCGAGATTCAAGATAGATATTTTCTTCCCTTGGTCAGCAAGATATAGCTTTCCATTGCCTGTTGCTTTCATGAGAGAAGTGCCTTCTCCGGTGAGCGCCTTTTTAAACATTTTGCCTAATCCATGCTCCAGAATTCCTTCGCGTTCAAACTTAATTTGTCCGCGATAGGAGACCATCCCTCCGGCTTTTGCCCACACTTGATTGGTTAAATTAACCTCAAGCATTCTTGGTGTTTCCAGTTCAAATAATCCTTCACCTTTATCCTGCTGCTTTGTCTGGTTTACGAACTCCTCAATCGAGTAACGGCTCATTCTTCGCCCATTCCTTTCTTCTTCATATTTTCGAGCATAAAGACCCACATAAAAGACAATGACTGTTTCAAATTGACTGGCAGTGATCCTTTTGACAGGTGATCTGATGCTTTTTTATAGACACCGAGTTCACCAATTTTCACCCAGCCGTTTTCTTGTGCAAGTGCTTCAAATTCCCAGGGCATCATCGTATTGCATATAACTTTTTCGTTATATAGGCGGCGGTAGCTGTTTACACGCGGAGCGGCGGTAGGCCCCAGAATGCCGATGCATGCCCTTCCCTCCGGCTTGACAATTCTTTGCATTTCTTTCAAAACATCAAGGGGGCTTTCTGTCCATTCGAGTGAATTGATGGCAAGAACAGCATCAATGGAATTCTCCTCAAAGGAAAGGCAGGAAATATCACCTTTATTAAATTCAGCACAGGTATCAGCATTTAGTGCTTTTGCTTTATGTATCATTTCCTCGGACACATCGATTCCTGTCACCTTATAGCCTGCCAAAGCGAGCTTATAAGAACCATAGCCATCTCCGCACCCAAGGTCACATACCCTTGAACCTTTGTTTACATACTTTTCAAAAAAGGAAACAATATCTTTTCTGCTTCCTTCTTCCCACATTTCACGGCTTTTGGAATTCCAGGATTCCGAATTTTCATCCCAAAGCTTCTCAGCTTCTGCAGACCAGTTAAATGTTTTCATCCTATCCCCTCCGTCAGTAACTTTACTTACGTTTTTTCCCAAAAAAAGTTCCATTATTTTTAATTCGCTGGCTTCCGCAAAAAATCCTTTGATTATAAAACTGCTGGCATGTCAACAATATTGATAGAAAACAATTAAAGGAGAATTATTCAATGAACGGAGAACAGCTCGTAGCAGTCCATCGAAACCATAATGGAGAAATCCTTTCTTTCCAAACCTCCTCAGGGAGGATCATTTCGTATCGAAAAGCTATGCTGGAGGCTGAAGAGGGGTTAATTGAAGGCATACATGTAGCTGAAGAAGAGGATGGTTCTATGTCCATGATCCCAGCTGCCTCTTCTTCGTTTGATGAGTTTCCAAGCTTCTACTAGGGACTTTTCATTCCTCTAAATGAGAAGACTCTTTTTAGCCGATCAGTTGATTTCCGTTCGAGGATTTCAGCTTTCCGGGTGGCCCGACACTTCTCGGCGCACTGCGCCTAACGGTGTCTCCCTTTGACTCGCTTCTCCCTCTGGACGTTGATAGTCAAAAAAACCTGACCGCGGGGTCTTGCCCCGGTCAGGTTTTTTTTATTGCTCTTCTTCATTTTTCCTTTGAATATCTCTCAAAACTTCAATGCGATTATCATCTTCTTCAAAAAACTGCACTAAGTCACCAACCCGGTCAATAGCATCCCAGCTAAGGTGGTGTTCGATCCCTTCAACATCTTCATAAATATTTTCTTCTTTCACTCCAATAATGCGAAGGAGCTGTTCCAGAAGTTCGTGGCGGTAAACCAGCCTTTTGCCGATTTTCTTGCCTTTAGGCGTCAAAATCAGCCCCCTGTATTTTTCATATACAAGATATTCGTCTTTATCAAGCTTTTGAACCATTTTTGTTACAGAAGAAGGATGTACCGACAAGGCTTCGGCAATATCGGAAACCCGGGCATAGCCCTTGTCTTCAATTAACATATATATTTGTTCTATATAATCTTCCATACTTGGTGTTGGCATTTCGCAACCTCCTGCCACATAGAAAAGCGCAGAGCGCCTGCCTATCGGCGATCAGCTTAAGACAATCGCTGGCAGAAGGCGTTCTTTGCCTTCAGAAGCGATTGGCTTAAGACCTCGAGCCGATGGCGCTCGGAGCTAGACAACATTTTTAAAAAGCGCAAGCGCCTTGCCCACCCCCGACAAGCACAAGACGAGCCTCCGGGAAGGCGTTCTTTGCCTTTTTGGGAGGATTGGCTTGTGACCTCGAGGGGGTAGGCGCTGGAGCTAGACAGTTTTCGAAGTTCTAAGTTATATCTTCATATTGTATTAGAACAGCGCAGAGCGTCCTGTTCACTTTATATACTTTAAGAAAAGGCTTTATTAAACTCGAGTGCTGATTTCCGCTGCAGGCACTCAGCGAACCGCGGGCTTCTCACGCTTCTTGGCGTTCCGCCTTCGTGTGGTCTCTCTTGTGTACGCTTTTTCCCGGGACAATGAATAAGCTTCCCGGAACTTCCAAAGGAAATGCGAATGCATTTTTTCGAGGAGTCTCGCGCATTCCGCTCTAATCAACAGAGTGCCAAAATCAGCATCAAGCTTTAACATAAGACTTTAACGATTTTACTACAGTTGATAACGGGAGACAAGGCAATATGTCACAGACAGCCAAATTTAGGCCTTTTGCGGGAAAACAAATTTAATTCTGTTTTCTTGTCCATCCCATGATAATTTAGCAGAAAAGGTTTTATCTTTTCCTTTGCTTGTAAAGCCGTCCACTACCTCTGTCTCTCCGTCTTTTAAAAGCTGCTTAAGAATTTTTTGCGTAATGGACTTACCCATAATTTTTTTTGAAATGGTAAAACCGCATTTGGTCTTATTGTAGTTGGAGCATCCGTAAAAGCTGCCTTTATCAACAACTTTTCCATCGCATAGCTTGCATTGCCCCAAATTGACCGCTCTTTTTTGTTTGAACTTTCCTGGAATAAAGCCTTCTTTATCTTCTTCGGAGAATGTCCATTTTCCTGCATTATTAACTGAGGCATCAATAAGATGGGTAACCATTTTATTCGTTTGGTCCATGAACTGTTTTGGCGAAGCCGCTCCATCTGATATATCCTTAAGCCGCTTCTCCCATTTTGCTGTCATCTCCGGGGAAGCCAGTATTTCAGAGCCAATGGCTTCTATCAGGATTTTTGCTTTGGAATTTGCATAAACCAGGTTCTTTTTAATATCAATATATTTGCGGTCTTTAAGCATTGTAATAATTCCGGCCCTTGTGGCTTCTGTACCAAGGCCTTCCGTTTTCATCAATACTTTTTCAAGTTCTTTATCTTCGATTTGCTTTCCAGCTGTTTTCATAAGTGTAATCAGCTGTCCCTCTGTATAGCGCTTTGGCGGCTGTGTTTTGCTTTCCTTAACATCAGACTTAACCACAGTACCCTTATCGCCTGCCTGCAATAAAGGCAGAACAGGTTCATTTTCCTTCTCCTGCTGCGGAATCACTTTTCTCCAGCCTTCTTCCAGCTGTACTTTTCCTTTTGATAAAAATAAAGCTCTGCCACCAACGAGAGTTTTAATGGTTGTATATTCCGTTACAGCTTTGCCATAATGGGCAGCAATTAAGCTCCTTGTAATAAGGTCATAAAGAATTTTTTCATCCGATGATAATTTTTGCAGGTCAGGTACTTGCTCGGTCGGAATGATTGCATAGTGGTCAGTAACCTTTTTATCATTTACATACCGTTTATTTTGCAGAATCGAGCTAACAGGCAGAGGAAAAAATTCCTTGTACTCTTCCTTCGCTTCCATTTTCCTGAGGATTTCTGGGAACATTTCCGCTTCACCCTCTGTCACATGCCTTGAATCGGATCGCGGATAGGATACAATACCTTTTTGATATAGCTTCTGCAAGACGTCAAGCGTCTTTTTTGGGGGGAATTTAAATCGGCGGTTTGCTTCAGCCTGCAATGCAGATAAGTTATAAAGCATCGGCGGCAGGAACTCTTTCTTTTCTGCTTGAACCTCATCTACTTGAGCATCTTTATTCTGGCAAAAAGCCGCAATTTTTTCGGCGAGCTCCTTTGTTTTAATTCTTGTTTCGCCATCGTTTTCCCACTTGCCCGTATATTTTTTTCCGTCCATATTAAATTGGGCTGTAACCTCCCAAAATGGTTCGGATACAAAATTTTGAATCTCATTTTCTCTTTTTACAATTAAGGCAAGTGTTGGAGTCTGAACCCTTCCTACTGAAAAAACATCTGAAAAGCCCTGCTGCTGAAGAAGCAGGCTATACAGGCGCGATGCATTCATTCCAACGACCCAGTCAGCACACGCTCTCGTATAGGCTTCATAATAGAGATTACGCGTATCGCCTTCATCAAGGAGAGCAAGGAATCCTTCTCTGATTGCTTTAGGCGTTAATGAAGAGATCCACAGCCTTTTCATTGGCACTCTCGACCCTGTTAGCCTTAGGATATTCCGGATGATAAGCTCACCCTCACGTCCTGCATCACCCGCATGGATGACTTCTGTCAGACTTGGATTCGAAAGAAGCTGTTTTATAATATTAAATTGCTTTGATTTATCTTTTGTGACTTCGTATTGGAACTGCTCAGGGATTATGGGCAAGGCGTTAAGCGACCATTTTTTCCATTCCCTATCATATTTTTCAGGAGCAGAAAGCTGGCATAGGTGCCCTACCGCCCAGGTTACATATGCTCCTTGGGGAAATATATCATTTGGGAAGATTTCAATATATCCCTGATGTTTCTTCATCTTAAAAATAGAAGCCAGCGTTAATCCCTGGTCGGGTTTCTCCGCAATAATCAGTTTCATAATTTAGCTCCCTTGCGTAATAAAACAAAATATAGATTTCTATTTTAATATTAACCTAAAAATTTGGCAAAGAGAGCAAAAATACTTTTACTGGGGAAAATTTTTTCAAAACAAAAGAAGAACCCCCTAAAGGGATTCTCCTTATCGCCGCTTATCTTTTCAGTACAAAGCTTGTTAAAGCTGGAACTTCGATGGTTTTTGAGCGGTACACTTTAAGTGTCTTTACACCTGCCTGATTGCCATCTGCGAGCAAATGCCATGGGCCATTGCCATGGAGCGTGATTTCCACAGACTCTTGATTGCCGTTATGGACAACAACAATCTCTTTGGCTTTATCGTTGAATGCTGCTGCTTCCAGGCTGTACGCTACTGTATTTTCCGGAGCGTCCAGAAACTTAAGGTGTGACTGAATATCTTCTGCTGTTGTCATTCTAAATGATTTGTAATACTTGCGAAGAGTAACCAGCCCTTTGAAATAGCCCACTTCTTTGCTAAAATCAGCCCGGCGGCCCCAGTCAAGCTGGTTGATACTATCAGGCGACTTGTAGCTGTTATGATCTCCATATTTTGTCCGCATAAATTCCTGCCCTGCATGGACAAAGCTAACGCCCTGGGATGTCAAAATAATGGAGGAAGCCAATTTATGCATTTTCTTTCTCTCTTCTTCTGTAGCATTTGGGTTGGTTAGTTCAAGCTTATCCCAAAGAGTGTGGTTGTCATGAGCCTCAACGTATGTGACTACTTGTTCAGGATCTTTATACGTGGCCATTGTTTCAGGATAATCCATTCCCGCTGCGATTCCCTGCTGAACGAATTCCTCCATGCCTTCTTTGCCGTTTACAAAACCTTTATCAAGTTCATTAAATACACTGCCCTTTAAGCCATCGCGGATGCCATCATTGAAATGGCCGATGCCAGGCATATCCTCTGCATTTTTCTGATTGGCCTTCACCTCAGCTGAAAGAGGAGTGTTTAAATCCCATCCCTCTCCAATGATGATAATAGAAGGATCAATCTCATCCAATGCATCCCTGACTGCATTCATTGTTTTACTATCATGGATCCCCATCAAATCAAAGCGGAATCCATCCAAATTATATTCCTTTGCCCAATAAATGACAGAGTCAACAATAAACTTTTGAACCATTTTTCTTTCAGAAGCAGTATCATTGCCTACGCCTGTGCCATTTGCCAGTGTTCCATCTTCGTTGTATCGGAAGTAATAGCCAGGAACCAGCTTGTGGAAGCTTGACTCATTTACAGCAAATACATGGTTGTAAACCACATCCATTACAACACGCAGCTGATGATTATGCAGCTCCTGGACCATCGTCTTAAGTTCCTTAATTCGAGCAGCAGGATTGTATGGATCAGTAGAATAGGAACCTTCCGGAACATTATAGTTTTTCGGATCATATCCCCAGTTAAATTGAGGTTCATCGAGCTTCGTTTCATCTACTGTACGATAATCATAGATTGGCAGGAATTGAACATGTGTTACACCTAGATCCTTAATATGATTTAAGCCCGTCTTCACACCATCAGAATTTACGGTATTTTTCTCTGCTGCTCCAAGGAATTTCCCTTTATTGTGGATGCCGCTGTCTTTATGAATCGATAAATCCCTGACATGGACTTCATAAATAATAGAATCCTCAGGATTTGTTAATTTAGGCTTGCGGCTGTTCCAGTTGTCCGGGTCTGTTGAATCTAAATCCATAACAACTCCCCTGTCGCCATTCACCGTAACTGAACGGACATATGGATCTGTCGCTTCCGTCCATTCTCCGCCGATCTTAACTTTATAATTGTAAATCAACCCATTCTGATCTCCAGCCATAACTGTTGACCATGTGCCTTTTTCCCCTTTTTCCAGAGGCAGTTCTTCACCGGTTTGGTCATCCCAGCTATCATACATAACTAATACTGCTTCACTGGCAGTAGGAGCCCAAAGCCTGAAGGAAGTCTTTTCCTTGGAATACTGATTTCCCAGTTCGCCATCATAATAGAACGCTTCATCAAATTCAGCTGACCTTACAACCTTGCCAATCGTAACGTCAGCTTCTCCAAATGAATTCATGAAAACACGATAGGGGAGGTTGAAATCCAGTTTATTTTCGGTTATCACTTTTACCTTATTAGTGAATTCTTTATCTTCATTTCCATCAAAAGGAACAACTTCTTTAATAACTGCGTTCTCGATTTTTAATTGTGAATCCCATTTTCTCCACTCGAAAGGAAAATTGGTTTCCAGTGTTATTTGGTTAAAGCCATCCATTGCGGCATCTAAAATTCTTGGGTTCGTATCAATATAGGCAGGATTATAGTAAATCCTTTCTGTGCCTTGTACAATCCAGATTTCAGCGTTCCCCTCTTCATCAAACTTTGTAATGTAACGGTCACCGAATTCCTTCATGGCCCAATCATTTCCGTCTGCACTTTTCCTTACAATAAATCCAGCCTTCGTCATTCCTTCTGGTTTCTCCAGTTCAAATTCAGCAACTTTTCCAAAAGCATCCTCAGATGTAAAGTCTACTCTCTTACCCTCTCCATCATATGGCCATGTCCATAAATTCCAGCCTTCATAATTCCCATCATAGCGGAAATAATGAAGCTTCACTTTTACCTTTTCAAAAGATGGAAAGTTACGGTATTCGCCGTCTGGAGGTGATGTATATGTATTTTCGTCGCCTCCTTTTACCCAGACTTCGTTATTGCCGCTTTGGACGTCAATGAATCGGTCTCCTCCATCTTTTTCCCAGCTATCTGTACGAACGATAAATCCGACCTCATTGTAGCTCCCTTGCAGGTCAACTTCGGCTACTAGCCCAAACTCATCTTCTCCCGTAAATTCAAAAGCCTGTCCGTCACCGTCTTTTGGCCATATCCATAAATTCCAGTCCTTCGTATCTCCTTCGGCAGGCTGATAATGAATAGTAATACTAGTTACGGGACCGCTTGCTGTTGTGCTTTCTGCCGATGCAAACGTTTGCATAAATGTGGATAAAAAATTGGATGTGACCATAATGATTGCTATGGCCATGAACATAAACTGTTTAAGTCCTTTCACTTTGCCCCTCCTCTTTTATTTTAATAGATTCCTTCAAACTTATTTTAAACCATTAAGGAAAGCGTTTGCATAAGGCGAAAGACTCAGGGCTTTGGCTTTTTTGCAATGGAGGGCCCAATAAAAAATCGGCTTTCGCCGATCAGTTTTTCTTGTACGGTTTTATTGTAAGGTTCTTCTGGATGTACCATTTATTTTCTGTGACAATGTTGGAGACAGTTAAAATCATCGACGGGATTTTTTCAACATTAAATACGATGATGCCTAATAGGTCATTCATAATGATAAATGAATCTCCATGCGAAAAAAAAGGGAGCTCGCTGCCAAGCTGAAGGATTGAACTGATTATGGCCTGCTTTTCTTCCGCTTCAATTTGGATATTGGGTGAAAACCTCAAAATCCAATCCTGATTCTCAATGGAAAACCGGTACATTTCCTCACCCTTTAAGAAACAATATAATTAATAATAAATATGAAAAAAACAATTAAATATGATATCAAAAACACTGATAAAATATTGAAAATCTTAAAATTGAGCACAGATTTTTAAATATTTAAAATATTTTATTGTTTTTTGTAAAAATACGCTTGTATTCCTTGACGGAAAGTGCCCATTCGTGTATATTATAATCATCATTTAACAGAATATATTTCCGTTATTTCAAAAAATATCTGCTCTATATTTTGTTAGATGGTAATATTCATCTAAGGCACCTGAAGTGTCTTGAAAGGCTTAGGAGGAAAATTAAACATGCAAAACGGTAAAGTAAAATGGTTCAATAACGAAAAAGGTTTCGGCTTCATCGAAGTTGAAGGCGGAGACGATGTATTTGTACACTTCACTGCTATCCAAGGCGAAGGTTTCAAATCTTTAGAAGAAGGCCAAGAAGTTTCTTTTGAAATCGTTGAAGGAAACCGCGGACCTCAAGCTGCAAACGTTGTAAAACTATAATTCAAATATAACAATAATAAGGCTGGCATCTGCCAGCCTTTTATTTTGTCCGCAAACCGCCCAGAAGTCAGCTCAGCTTGCTTCCAATCAATTTAATTTTTTCACCAACCGTGCATTCAGTTATGCAAAATCGATGGGCATATCTGCGTCCTTTTTCCTCTTTGTGGTGTTTATGAAGAAAACAGCCTTTGCAATAGTTGGCCATCAGTTCCTCCACTTCATTGAATATTTCCTTTCTGCTCAAATTTTTCACGCCTTCCTTGTTTCCATTTATATGATCTGCATTCTGCTATTAATGAATTTCCCTTCAAGAGCCTGGCCAGCCAACTTATCCGCTTCTTTGTTCCCGTTACGCGGAATTGGTGTATATCTTGGAAGAATTCCAAGCTTTTTAATCTTTTCTTCAATCCGGTCAAGCCAGCGATTAAGGTTTTCTTCATAACATGGCCAATCACCTTCAAGCTGTTTCAGGACGACCTGGGAATCTCCCTTGAACTCACAGGTCATATGATGAACACCCATCTCCTCAAGAAGGTTTACTGTAAAATAAATGGCAGCATACTCTGCTTCATTATTATTATCCATTTCATCAAAAAGCTCATTTGCCCGTATACGGTATTTCTTTTTGCCCTGTTTAAAGTAAATCACTGCCCCAAGTCCTGCCTGGTTTGTTTCTTTATTGAACCCGCCATCAAAAAATACGGTAATATCATGCGGATCCTCTTCTACTTCCGTTAAAAGCTTCCTCATTTCCTTGGTACTCCATGATGTGCCAATTTCATCATAGTAGATAACTTCTTTTCCCTTGCCGGACCTTTCTATATCCTCTCCTACTTGCAAAGCCGTTTCCCCGTCAATCCAGTCTGAAGTAAAATGAACATCTTCATTCCCTTTTAGTTTATATTTCCATTCCACTTTATATTTCATTTATTTTCAGCCTTTCTATACTTTTTTAGCTGGTCACCTTTTTAGAACGGTTCGCAATAGTTGAATTTCTGATTCTTTTCTCATTCTAGTACTAACTGAGTATATTTCAAGGTATAATGGTCAATGACAATCAAATAGACCCTGCGGTTCGGAAACTCCCGCATTATCAAAACTAGGAGGTATACGATGTTTAATGAATGGTTTGGATTGCTCTTTGCCCTTATCAATTTTATATTAGTTCTAGCCATGTACCGCCTTTTTGGAAAAACCGGCTTGTTCGTATGGATTGGCTTTTCCACTGTAATGGCCAATCTTCAAGTAGTTAAAACAGTTGAAATGTTTGGCCTGACTGCAACCCTGGGGAACGCCATGTACGGAACCGCCTTTCTTGTTACGGATATACTGAATGAAAAGTACGGGAAAGACGAAGCAAAAAAAGCAGTTTAGCTTGGTTTCTATACACTTTTGGCAATGACCCTCATCATGCAGATGGTACTATTGTTTAAACCGCATGAAACGGATTTTGCCCAGGAAGCTCTTAGCACCATTTTTTCCATCCTGCCGCGGATCGCTGCAGGAAGCCTGGCTGCCTATTTAGTCAGCCAATTGACCGATGTTTATATCTTTACCTATTTGAAAAAGAAATTTCCAAAAGAAAACCAATTCTGGATTAGGAATAATGACAGCACTATGATAAGCCAATTATTAGATACGCTGATTTTTACCAGCATTGCTTTCCTTGGCGTATTTCCAATGGAGGATTGGATTCAAATATTCTTCACGACGTATGTCCTTAAATTTTTAATAGCTATACTTGATACCCCATTTGGATATATGGCCAAACGGTTTCCGGTAAAATAAGCCCAAATGATTGAAGGATGCCAAAATGGTATCCTTTTTCTGCTATATAAAGGATTTTTATGATAAACTACATTTAGTTTACCCTATTGCAGTATTAAATAAAGTGAAACTCACTCCTTGCAATACCAGTTGAATAACAGGAGGCAGAGCAATGATTGAAGTATATATTGATGGTGCGAGTGCCGGCAACCCTGGACCAAGCGGTGCAGGAATTTTTATAAAAAATAATGGAGAAGTTGAGCGCTACTCGATTCCTTTAGGCGAAATGGAGAATCATGAAGCAGAGTACCGTGCATTTTTAAAGGCCCTGGAAATATGTATTGAAAAGGGTTATAAAATTGTATCCTTCCGTACAGACTCACAGCTCGTCAATCGTGCAGTAGAAAAGGAATTTGTAAAAAATAAAAAATTTGCCCCCTTGCTTGAAGAAGCATTGAAGCTCACAAGGCAATTTGATTTATTCTTCATGAAATGGGTGCCTAGTTCGGAAAATAAAGCAGCTGATGAATTAGCCCGGGCAGCCATCCGCAACATTTAAACGAAAGGGGAAGATAATTAATGAACAGATCTACAATATTCGCGGATATAAGCCTCTTGCTCGTTGCGTTAGTTTGGGGATCTACCTTTGTACTCGTGCAAAATGCCATAGCATTTTTGGAACCATACTCCTTTAATGGTGTTCGCTTTTTCCTTGCAGCCGTTCTGCTCGGAGGATGGCTAGTTCTTTTCGAAAAAAAACAGCTGAAGCTTCTGGATAAGAATCTGCTGGCTTCAGGGGTCATTATGGGTCTTTTTTTATTTGTCGGCTATGCTTTCCAGACAGTGGGCCTGCTGCACACTACTTCATCTAAAGCTGGGTTCATTACCGGTTTAAGCGTAGTAATGGTTCCCGTATTTTCTTTCATGCTATTAAAAATCAAACCGGGAATTAATGCCGTTACAGGAGTCTCAATTGCAACTGTTGGACTATACCTGCTTACAATGACAGATAAAGTCTCGCTGAATATTGGAGATGCGCTCGTATTCATATGTGCTGTTGGTTTTGCCCTTCACATTATTTTTACGGGAAAATACAGCAGCAAATATCCTGCCCTGCTGTTGACTGTCATCCAGGTAGCCACTGTTGCTCTGTTGTCGATGATTTTTGCACTTTTCACTGAGAATTGGCAGCAGGCATTCCAGCCTGAAATTTTGTTTCAATCTAATGTGCTGGGAGCTCTTATTGTGACATCTCTTTTTGCAACTGCCATTGCTTTCTTTGCCCAGACAACTTTTCAGAAATATACAACACCGACAAGGGTTGCCCTCATTTTTGCAATGGAACCCGTTTTTGCAGCAGCAACCGGATTTATATGGGCAAACGAAAGGTTATCTTATAGTGCAGTGATTGGCTGTCTCCTTATTTTTGCAGGCATGGTTTTTGCAGAAATCCCTGCCAAAAAAAATTTTTTTATATTGAAGAAAAAAGCGGCTTCCTGATTGGCAGCAAAGCAAAAGGCGTGTTCTCAAGTGACACGCCTTTTTAGATAATCAGTTTTTCTTTTACAAACTTTACAGCTTCTCGCCTGCTGCTGATCTCATTTGAAACCAGTGTTTCCAGTAATGATACGTAAAAACTCCCGTCAAATGATTTCTGTGCTTTTAACGTTAATTCAATGGCCGCATTTGCAAGCTCATCTGAAGCATTTGTATAATTTTTGCCAAAGTAAATGAAGCCAATTGCGTCTTCCCGTAATTGAAAACCTTTACTTTGCAAAAAATGCAAATATTCTTCAACTGTCTTCACAAACCTTACCCTCTTCCCCTGCTCCCTTTACTTTCTCCTAAATCTTACCTGATTTTTCGACAATTATCTACCTTTTTCTGCAAAATGCAGGCAGGGATTGTCCATCTTTGGAATTTGAATTGAAGGCGGCTTCACGTTATGTCGTGTCTAATTATTTTTTCTTTGTAAGAAGATAGCCAAGCGTACCTGTAAGCACTCCCAGAAGAGCTCCTCCTAAAACCTCAGCAGGCTGATGGCCGAGCATCTCTTTTAGCTTTTTGGGACCTTCCTCTTCAAATTTTACTGTCTCATCTTTATGGATCTTATCAACCAGCTCGCCAAGGCTGTTTACCTTTAACGTAAGCTCACCGGTCTGGCGCCTGATTCCCTGGGCATCATACATAACGATTAAACCGTATACAAGCGACAGAGCAAAGTCAACAGTCGGAACTCCGCGCTTTAATGCAATAAAAGTCGTTAAGGAAGAAACACCTGCCGAATGGGAACTCGGCATGCCGCCTGTCTGGAAAAATAAATCCGGACGAAGCTCCCCTTCTTTTACATAATGGATAGGAATCTTCAGCCCTTGTGCCAGTCCTATACTTAACAGAGCTATATAAACTCCTTTATTCATTTCAGATTCACCTCTTTTATATTGTGAAGTATGCAGATTGTTATTATTCCTCCAGAAAATGCTGATTAGAGCTTAATGTCATTGTGAAATAAAACCAGCATATTTGAGGGAAAGCATGCAGCATCAGTTGCTAAATTGTACCCTGCATAGAGATGATTAAAACACAAAGACTTAAACAATAATAAGGTTATCAAAATCGGTAAATGATTATTTAAGGGAGGTGAATCACTTGAGCAAAAATGGACATACAAACAGAGGAAAGAAAGCTCCTGGCGTAAACCCTCAAGGATACGGGCAGGATGCGGAATTTGCAGAAGAGCCGAAGAGCAAGCTGGAGAATGCTGCGAAAAAGAAAAATACAAAATAATGAAGATATGGCCGCCTGTTGAAGGCGGTTTATCGCTGAAGTTTGAGGTTTATGCGTGAATACCAGTTAACACGCGGCCCCTTCTTTATAGCGTACATCAAAAACAAAACTCCAGGCCGCAGTCTGGAGTTCGCATTTTAAGCATATTCTTTTTTCAGATCAAGAAAGCGGTGAAGGCCGCGGAATTCGATTTCGGTGAATTTTTCGATTACCTTTTCACGGTTCAAAATAAATTGGGCCAGATCTAGTGGACATTCAACGGGCACATCGCATTTTATTTCAGCAAGCTGCCTGCTTAGGTGGAGCATCTCTAGATCCTGTTCAATTTTGGTACGCTGCCCTTTTGTCAGCTGCTCCAGGTTTTCAAGGACGCCTTCAATATGCTCATACTGCTGCAGCAACTTTAATGCGGTTTTTTCACCAATCCCCTTTACACCAGGATAATTATCGCTAGTATCGCCCATGAAGGCTTTTAAGTCGATCATCTGCTTTGGTGTAATGCCTTTTTCTTCATAGAAGGTTTCGGTTGTATGAACCAGGTAATTGCCGTAGCCCTTTTGCAATAAAATAACAGAAATATTATCATCCAAAAGCTGCAGGATATCCTGGTCGCCAGTAAGAATTAGCACTTCTGCTTCCTGGCTCGCTGTTTTCGCAATAGTTCCAATACAATCATCGGCTTCATATCCCTCTAATCCAATATTGGGAACATCAAAGGCTTCGACAACTTCCTTTACAAGATCAAATTGGGGCACAAGCTCAATGGGAGCCTCAGGGCGATTTGCTTTATATCCATCAAACATTTCTGTACGGAAGGTTTTGCTTCCCATATCCCAGCAGACAGCCACATGTGTAGGGCTGAAAGATGAGACTGCAGTTAAAAAGTGTTTTACAAAACCGTAGACTCCATTTGTTGGAATTCCTTTTGAATTTATCATAAACTGGCCGGAAACGGCGGTGGCAAAATAGGCTCTGAATAAAAGCGCCATCCCGTCTACAAGCAGCAGTGAAGGTTTGTTTTCGTTCATTTCTTCGCCTCCCGGTTATAATCATTAGTGAAACTTTCATCGGAGGGAATGTTTTTTTCCCTTTGATGGTTAATTGAACTTATTGGGCCATTAATCTGCGGTAACTACTATTATAACATGGGTATCTCCGGCATTCTCTTGAAAAGTTTTACAGGAATTATTCTGTTTCCCTAATTAGTTCAACTCCATGCTCTTCAAGTTCAAAATAAGTCGCGTTTCTAGCCTTGCGTATATTATCATTCAAAAGATAGGAATAAGTTGTTCCATCTTTAAAGGTAAAGATCAGTTTATCATCTGACATAATGCCCATTTCATTTTTGACCGTTTGCCTCGCTTGTTTAATCTCTGACCACTCGTAGTGCCTCTCTTCCAAACTGAATAATTGATTATAGTGAACTCCGGTTTCATCGATGTAATGGTAATAGTCAAAGCTGAGTATTAATGTGGCCAGCGAAGAAAAAAGTCCGATGCCGATGATTGTTTTTCCAAGCTTGCCGAACTTCTCTGCACTGTGAAGCCAAACACCCGCAATCATAAAAATCGCTATCGCTACAAGTGCAAAACTAAATGTTAAATAAGCGGATTTAGGCGCTTCAAATACCCAGGTTCCTGCTGGCCTATACATATACGTCTGAAAGGGAGTCAGAAGAAAAATAGGAACAAAGATGGCAGAAAGAATAAGAATTATAGCCGTTGTCACCAATATTTGATTAATATCGGTTTTTTGCTTTTTCGTTATGGTATAACCTGAAGTATTCATTTAAGACCTCCATTATCTAAACATATCAAACCTTTTAAATTATATAACATTTCCTACAGTAAAAAAATCCCTTTTTTAGAAGGGATTTCTCTATTTTTCGACAGTTTCAATTTTATTTTCGTCATATGATATCCAATCACTAAAGCTTCCCGCATATAACTTTACATTGCTGTATCCGGCTTCCTTTAAAGCAAGGAAATTGGGCGCTGCAGTGACCCCTGATCCGCAATAGACGATCACTGGCTTGTTTTTATCGATTTCTGCAAACCTTCTCTCCTGTTCCGCAATTTCTTTAAATATGCCATTTTCATAAGTCTCAAGCCAAACTTTATTGATTGCCCCTGGAATGTGCCCTGCTTTTTTGTCGATTGGCTCTTCAAGCCCCAAGTACCGTTTGGCTTCTCTTGAATCGATTAATACAGCCGCATCAGTGTTTTCTGACAGACTTTTAACCTCTTCATAAGGAGCAAAAATTTCAGGCTGAAGCTCAATGTTAAAATCAGCAGATTTGAAGCTTGGTATTTCATTATTTACGGGATATTTGCTGCCAACCCATTCTTTATATCCGCCGTTTAAGATAAAGACTTCTTTATGTCCCAGATAGCGGAGCAGCCACCAGAACCGTGAAGCAAAAGCCCCTTCCCCTCCATCATAGGCAACAACTGTTGTTTCCCGGCTGATTCCCGCCTTCTCAAGTGCATGTTTAAGCTGATCCAGCTTTGGCAGTGGATGCCTTCCTCCATGTTTTTTAACCTGGCCAGAAAGATCTTTCTCAAGATCAAAATAGACAGCATTTGGAATATGGTTTAAAGCATACAGGCTGCGTCCTTCATCAGGCGAGCCCAGTTTAAACCGGCAATCCGCGATTCTTACATTTGGATCGTCAAGTTTGTTTAAAAGCCATTCTTTTTCGATTACATACTTCATCCCAGGTTCTCCCCTTTTCTTTTTTCCATCAGCCGGACTACTTGTTCCTTTGGAGTCCAGCAGTTAAATTGATAGTCAGGTTTCGTTTCATAGCCAAGCCTGCTGCAAAAATAATACATTCCATCTTTGCGCTTTTGAGTATTGAAGTTAACACAGGTAGCGCATGCATGAAAAGAATTCTTCTCCATAGCTCTCCCTTTTTCGATTTCAGACATTATGCCTATATCCCAAGCAGCTCCCAAAGCCATTTATTTAGGGACGTTACCTGGCTGCTGCCTTTATTCAATCTGTCAGCTGCCGCTATCATTGCCTCTTTTTCTTTCTCCAGTCTGCCAATCATAGTGTCAGCATAATCCCCATCAATAAGGCCTCCATATTGTTTTTCTTCTGCAAGCTCCCGATAAAAATGTGTGAAATCATTTTCTTCCTTGATTAGAAAAAGCCCTTTGAAAAGAAAATGGCCATCCAAATGATCAGTAACGAGTATCTGTTTTGCGATTAAAAAAGCTCTCACTGCCTGTATAAGCAATTTCTGCTTTTTCTCTGTGATTGTTTCTTTCTTGGCAGCTTCCTTTAAATTTCGGGACAGGAGCTGGCTGTAATGCAGAAATAATTTATATTGTGAAAATTCGCCTTCTACTATTCTCTTTAGCTTTACAGAAAATTGTTCCTTGTCCCGGTATATAACGGGTGAATATGCCCATTCGTAAATACTTGGGTTTGACTTTTTCATCAGGCCAAATGCTTTGAAAATATCCCAGCCATGCGCATCAAAAGGAATATCTGTGTCGATAACCTCCTTTGCACGTTCAAGGGAAAGGTAAGTCTTTAAGTCCCTGTGTTTGTATATGAAGCGGATATCATAGTCTGATTCCGCATCATCTGTACCCCAGGCCCTGCTCCCTGCTTCACATGCAAAAAGGATATCGATATTATACTTTTCTTCTGTAGCCCACAGCCATTTTTCCATGAGAAATGCAGCAACCTTTCAAATATTATTTCTCGTATTGGGCAATTTCCCTCTCAATTTCTTTCAGTTCTTCAATTGGGAAATCATCTTTTAAAGCAGCGGTAATTCCTTCGTAGTATTCATTGACCTGCTCAATGAGTGAATCGAGCAGTCGCTCAAATTCTTTCTTTAGCAGGCTGTTGTAATGGAATTTTAACCTTGCACTTTCAGCCTGCAAATAACGCTCAGCCGGTTCCTGCAAGCTATTCTCAAGCTCATCCGCCAACTGCTTCCGCTCATTTTTCTCAAAGAAAGATTTCGGGTTTTTGAAATATGATAAAGCTTTTTTAAACTGTGTATGATCCTCGTTTGAAAAAGCAGGTTCAAATTCTATTCCATCCAATGCGGTTGGCTCATATAAACTAAAAGACAAATCACTGTTCACATTAGCTGCTGATTTCGAAATAGTCTCCTGCTGCTGCCCGAGAAGCCTGGCAATATAAGTTTCAAGCCTTAGGGTTGTCGCACGGAGCTCCTGGGCAAAATCAAATCCGAAGCTGGCAAGAAAATCATCAAGCGCTGCTTTCAGCATCTTCTTTAAATTCCTGCCGTCATCCTTTAAAAGTGCCGGGTTGAAAGCCTCCTTAATAAAATCCCCAAAACGCAAAAATACTCTTTGCTTGATATAAAAAACAAGCTCATCTGTTTCCTGTTCAAGCCTTTGAGACAGCAATTCAGGATTTTGTTTCCGTATAAGGCCTGAAATTGTTTTATGTTCTTCTTTCAGCATCTTCAGCTTTTGAACTCTTACGTCTTTGTTTTCCTGGGAAGAGGAAATATAAGATCTTAACTGGCCTAATAAACGTTTCCATTCTGTTTCTGCAGATGAGATAGAGATGTTCAGTAAATCTTGATTGATAAACGAATAAAAGCATTTTTCAAAGGAGCTGATATTGGATGTTTCTTCTTTGCTTCTATCTATTTTTTCAGACAGAGCTTGAAGGCTGGATACCCCAAATAAATGAGGTCGGCGGATACCGTATTGCACCAACTGGTCTTCCACATAATCTAGCACTGACTCTTTTTCTTCCTCGTTATCCGCAAGATCAATAGCATTGACGATAAAGAACATTTTATCGAGGGCAAAGGTATCTTTCACCCGTCCCAATTGAATAAGAAACTCCCTGTCTGCTTTCGAGAAGGCATGATTATAATAGGTTACAAAAAGAATAGCATCGGAGTTTTTAATATATTCAAACGCAACGCCTGTATGTCTTGCATTAATGGAATCCGCACCAGGGGTGTCAACTAGTGTGATTCCCTGCCTGGTCAACTCGCAATCATAATATACTTCGATCGTTTCCACGAAGCATGATTTTTCCTCATTGGCAACATAATCCTTAAATTCTTCCAGATCAGCTTTAATTGTGTTCCCAAGCAAATCATGGAACGAATTATACCCATGCAAAAAAGCATTTAGAAAAGCAAAATGAGTCTTTTCATTCGCATCGAAATCCTGGTTGTCACCAGTTATTTTGCTTATAGCTGCAGCTGCTTCGTCAAAACTGCTGGCTGTATAGTCAAAGACTCTTAAAGAATGATTTACATCGTTAAAGATAGAATCGGAATCCTTGACCTTTACAAGAACTGTTCCGTGTGTATTCTCACTGGAAACAGGCTTTATCTTATTGATTGCTGCTGTTGTCGGGTTTGGGGAAACAGGCAGCAGCTTTTCGCCGATTAAAGCATTCGCAAAGGAAGATTTCCCAGCACTGAAAGCTCCGAACAGTGCAACAGTGAATTCTTTGCTCTCAAGCCTTGCTGCTTTTTCGGCCAAGTCTCCGGAAAGCTTTCTGAAGCCAGGCAAATCCTTAACAGCCTGAGCGGTAAAGGTAAGCTTATCAATAACAGGCTGCACAGAAACCGAAGGTGCAGCATGTTCAGCAATGTCCTGTTCTTCATTGTGTTTCGGCTCCATTAACTGCTCTTCCTGCTCTTCCTGCTCTTCCTGCCCTTTTTGCAGGAAAACAACTTCAGCATCTTCAACATGCTCTGCAGTAAGAACTTTGGCTTTCTCTTGAAACTCTTTATAGGAAAATTCTCCTGCTAGGTATGCCTCCATTTGGCTTGCTGCTGTTTGGATTTTTTCACCAATTGAATTTAACGCATTTATTGCTTCGGCATAATTTTTCAGTTGGAGGAGGTCTTTTTGAAGCTTTGCCTGCTCATGCCTGATTTTATCCTCTAAGGCAGCCAGAAGTGCTTCTTTTAAAACAGCTGCATTGTTCTTTGCTACTCTTTTAACAGCTTCGGCCGTATCATTGGTATACTGCAGCACATAATCGCCTGAAACCATAGCGCCAGTCTTCACCGTTTCGGCTAAAAGTTCAGGCTCAAAGTGCATTCTGAATCCCTGGGCTTGTGCCAATAAGCCAGGATCGTGAATACCATGCTGTTTGAATTGCTGCAGAAACAGCTCCTTTAAATGCCATTCCAATTGAGACTTGACTTTTTCGGAAAAGTCCTGATAAAAACGTTCAAGTCTTGCCTTCCTTTCCTGCTCTGTTTTCTGTTTGCTGAAAAAAAGGCCGACTTTAAACTCTGGCTGGCGGGACTCTAGGTAGGACTCAGCCAGTTCTCTAGTCTGGAAAGGCATTAGATAAGCGTTTTTCAATATCTCATCGATTTTGTCGCTAACCTCGATATCCGCTGTATCTATAGAATTTTTCAGCTTCTTTAATTCAGTTTCTATATTTGCCAATTTAATGGGAAGCTGATCCCGTTCCTGCTGTTCAAGTTCAGCCAGTTTTTCTTCCCATTTCTCCCTTTCTGCTGCATTTGATTCATTCAGAAATTTAAGATGGTCCTCTGTAAGCTTCTTCAGAGAGTTGAAGACGGAAACAGGCAGGAGTTCCTCACGGTTAGCAATACTCTCATTAATAAAATGCTGAAGTGTGTAGAACTCATTTTCTTTATGGTTTTCATCTTTTAAAGAAGTGTAGAAAATCCGCGCAGGCCTCACTCCCCAGGAAGCAAATGAGTCTTTCACACTTTTCTTGAAGTGCTCAAAGCTTAGTTCCTCATCCCGGTGCTTATCTATTTGATTGATGACAAGATAAACTTCTTTGCCTGCAGCCGTGAGTTCTTTTGTAAAAAGGAAATTCAATTCGGACTGGACATGATTATAATCCATTACATAAAAAACAAGATCAGCCAAATGCAAAGCAGATTCTGTAGCAATTCTATGAGCATCATCCGTTGAATCGATTCCCGGTGTATCCATAATGACTGCCTTTTTTGGCAAACTTGTTTTGGAATGGCTGATCTCAATGGTTTGGATCAAATCGCCATCCTTGCAATAAGACTTTACTTGCCCGTAATCATATGGCGCAGGATACAGTCTTGGCTTCCCTTCCTTAAATATAACTTTTGCGTAATCCTCTTCTCCGGATTTAACTTTTACCAGATTAGCACTGGTTGGAATCGGTGATGACGGCAGGAGGTTCTCTCCCGCGAGTTTGTTAATCATGCTCGATTTACCCGCTGAAAAATGCCCGCAGAAGGCAATGGCGAATTCCTGGTCTTTTAGCTTTAACGCCAGATCTTTTGCCCTTTCAGCCGTCTGCCCATCCTGATTTTCTTTGGCATATGTATATAAAGCGGTAATTTTGTTCAATAATTCAGTTTGTTGTAATCCTGGTTGCATTGCCGTTTTAGCCATTTACATTTATCCCCTTGTAACTTCAATTTACTACCTATTTTAAATGATTTTCGTGCGTTTTCCTATACGGGAGTCCTTATTCTTTGATTTTTCTAATATTTCTTGTTAAAAATCCGCTTATCATAATAAGGTTATCATTTCTAACAAAACAAAAACCAGGCAGGCGCCTGGTTTCAAACAATTCAATAATATTTATCTTGTGTGTGGTTTTGCAACGTTATTTAAGACATGTTTCATAACTAGTGAGTACGCCGCGATTGTACCGGCAACGAAAACGATTGTCATATGTAGCAACACCTTTCCTATTGGAATGATATTGAGAATAATTTTCAACTTCAATTAGAATTTTATCACGAACGATAATCATTTTCAATAGGGGTCATAAAATTATCAAACTTTTTTAATATCTTTATCAGGTTCTGGCCTGATCCTCAAAAAAGCATCTTCGTATTCAGTTAGCTCCCTAAGTGCTTTTTCTTCAGCCGGTATTCTGATGGACAGGATCAAAATGTTCAGCAACGTAAAGACAATCGCTGTAATATAAGCCTGAAACATTAAGGGAATCACCAAAAACTCCGCTGCTACAATCGCATAATTAGGGTGCTTTATAAATTGATATGGTCCCCTTTTTACGACCTTTGCACCTGGCAGGACAATAATTTTTGTATTCCAAAATCGGCCAAGAGAAAACAGAGCCCACATTCTTCCTGCCTGAGTGATCACAAATAGAAGGAGGAGCATTGGCCATAAACGCGACAGGCCTTTTTCAAAAAATAATACTTCAAAGATATAGCTGACAAAAAAGAGGACATGCGTCAATACAATCCACGGGTAATGCCGATGGCCAAACTCCAGCGCTCCACGCTCTTTCATCCATCTTTCATTATTTTTGGCAACCACAAGCTCAAATACACGCTGTAAAATGATTATGGTAATAAATAAGAAAAATAACATGTTTTTACTCCCACTCCAAAAGCAGCAATTCCGAACTAAATCCCGGTCCGAGTGCAGTTGCAAGCCCGGTTTCTCCCTGCTGGCCGAATTCCATAAATCTTTTTAGAACATACAGGATGGTCGCCGATGACATATTTCCATATTCTCTCAAAATCTCAAGTGATATTTTCGTCATTGCCGGATCAAACTGCAGAGCAGTTTGATAGGCTTCGATGACCTTTTTTCCACCGGGATGGGCAACAAAATGGTTCACTTCTTCCATTTTTATTCCCTCCCTCTGCAAAAATTCCGATACATTCGGTTTTAGCCAGCTTTCTATAATAGCAGGTATGTCCTTTGAGAAAACGACATATAAGCCCTCATCTTTCACTTCCCAGCCCATCACATCCAAAGAATCACGCATCGTTGTGGATTGAGTTGCCAATATACGGGGAATGGCCGCCTGCTTCTGAAAATCTTCCCTTTTAACAGCATCACCCGTTAAAAGTGCACATGCTACTCCATCTGCAAAAAGGGATGTGCCGATTAAATTACTTTTTGATCGGTCGTTACGCTGGAATGTCAAACTGCATAATTCAATCGATAAAACCAAAACCTTTGCCTTAGGGAAAGCAAGGCAATATTCATAAGCTCTCGAAAGACCTGAAGCGCCGCCCGCACAGCCTAAACCCCAAATTGGAATTCGCTTTGTGTGTTCCGAAAAGGAGAGCATATTCATGATTCTTGCTTCAATGCTTGGTGTGGCGATGCCTGAACTTGAAATCGTAAAGATCGCGTCAATCTCTTCATAAGGAATTTGCTTCTTAAGAAACGTTTCGCTACTTAAACAATTTTTGATCGCTTTTATACCTAACTCAATAGCTTTGTCAATATACGCATTATTTCTTTCTTCAAACGATTTGTCTGCCTTAAACCATTCCAGGCCCTTTGCAAAATGGCGCTTTTCAATTTGTCCGTTATGGAAAGCTTTTAAAAGTCGTTCAATATCCTTAAAGGATTCTGAAAATAAATCTCTCGCAAAATCCATTACCTGTTCCTGTCTTAGCACATGTGCAGGTACAGCTTCTGCAACTGATACGATCGCTGGCATTCATGACGCTCCTTCTCATGCTTTCTCTTAATTTTTCCAAATAAATGCAGATTATGCTTAACCTTTTATGTATGTAACCTAACAGACTCTATTTGAAACTGGAAAAATAAAAAAAGCTCCCTCCGGATTGGAGGGAGCAATGTGTTTTGAAGGAGTTGTTGTGCATCTTTATTATATATGAATGCTCGAATTGATAGCATTACTAAATCTTTTCCAATTTAAAGTATGTGTTTAGAATCCGTGTATAGTCATGCCGCCATCCACAAATAAGGTTTGGCCAGTGACATAGCTGCCGGCAGAGGAAGAAAGGAAAACCGCAGGACCAACCAGTTCTTCCAGCCCTCCTACCCTTTTTAGGGGAGTAACAGCCAGGATATCTTTTATGTATTCTTGATCAGCCAATAATGTTTCAGTCAGAGGGGTCTTAAAATACCATGGCCCGATGGCATTAACATTGATATTATGGGCTCCCCATTCCATGGCGAGGACTTTAGTCATTTGGATTAAAGCCGCTTTGGTTGCAGCATAAACAACTCCAGTTCTTAAGGCTACATGTCCAGCAACAGACGCAATTGTAATGATTCTTCCAGGTGTATTCTTTTTCCTCATAACCTTTGCGGTTTCCTGTGACATCATAAACGCTGATTTAAGATTAGTATCCATAATGGTTTGCCACTCTTCATCCGTAACATCCAATGCCTTCGAACGGATATTCATACCTGCATTATTTATTAAGATATTAATTTCATTCCATTCGGCAGCCACCTTTTGAACCGCATTATGTACATTTTCCCTTTTTGTTACATCCGTTTGGATTACTAAAGCCTTTCTGCCCATAGTTTGTATAATACCAGCCGTCTCCTCTAAGTCAGAAACCGTTCTGGATAATAGAGCAACATCTGCTCCTGCTTCTGCCAGACCAATGGCCAAAGCTCTCCCAATTCCTCTTCCAGCACCTGTAACAATGGCTTTTTGGCCATCCAGGCGAAATGTTGGTAAATACATATTTTATCAATCCTTTGTCTGAAAATTAATTTTATTTTAGCATAATAAAACTTTTTCACACAAAAATGGCATCGGATTATTCCGATGCCCCAAATTGATTTTGATTTTTTTGATGTTTTTGAACTTCGATATAAATCTTCTTCGTAACAAGCAATCCGCATGCCTCACAAATTTCTTCTTCATTATATAAAAGCCGGCAATGGTCGCAATAATACTTTTCCATTCCAATCCACTCGCTTTCCTGTGAAGAACAACAGCGTCGGGAATTTTGAAAAATATCCCGATAGAATATTATATTGATTGCCGGTTTTATTGTGAATACAATTGCTATGAATTAAGATACCTTCTGCTCCGTGAAAGAAGCTGGCTGAACCTGCTTATTTCCTTTAAACACATTAAATACAAGATTTAAAATAATGGCCGTCATGCTTCCTGCCACAATCCCGTTATCCGTCAATATTCTAATGTTGGAAGGCATCTGGGCAAATAATTCCGGAACAGCAGTCACTCCCAATCCCATTCCGACAGAGCAGGCAATGATTAATAGATTCTCCTGAGATGAAAACTCCACTTTGCTTAGCATTTTAATTCCATAGGCAACAACCATTCCGAACATGGCAACCATCGCCCCTCCAAGTACCGGTGTTGGAATAATGGTAGTTAATGCTCCAATTTTCGGCACCAGTCCTAGCAGTACAAGGAATGCACCTGCTGTATAAATAACATTCTTTGTTTTTACCCCTGACAGCTGAAGGAGCCCGACATTTTGTGAATACGTTGTATAAGGAAATGCATTAAAAACAGCTCCAAAGATAATGGCAAGCCCTTCAGCACGGTAGCCATTTGAAAGGTCCTTTTCCTCAAGTTTCTCATCACAAATGTCACCGAGCGCAAAGTAAACTCCCGTCGATTCTACTAAACTAACCATTGCAACCAGAATCATTGTCAAAATGGCAGTCACTTCAAAAGTAGGCAAGCCAAAATAGAATGGAGCCGGCATGTGGAACCAGGAAGCCTTTCCAACTTCTGAAAAATTCACCATTCCCATAAAATAAGCAACAATTGTTCCTGCAGCCAATCCCAGTAAAATGGCAATGGCACGAATAAACCCTTTAAAGAAACGGAACAGCATAATAATGAACAGCAATGTTCCAAATGCCAGCGCAATGTTAGGCAGAGAACCAAAATCCGGACTTCCCTGGCCCCCAGCCATATTATTCATCGCTACGGGGATTAACGTAATTCCAATAATCGTTACCACAGACCCGGTAACAACTGGCGGAAAAAATCTGACAAGCTTACCAAAATACTTAGAAATAGCTACAACAAAAATTCCTGAGATAAGAATGGAGCCATAGATGGCAGATATTCCGTATTGGCCTCCAATAGCGATCATAGGTCCTACAGCAGTGAAGGTACATCCCAGGACAACTGGAAGGCCAATTCCAAAGAATTTATTGCGCCAAACTTGAAGGAGGGTTGCAATCCCGCACATGAAAATATCAATTGAAACTAAATAGGTAAGCTGTTCTCCTGTTAAGCCAAGGGCTCCCCCTACTATTAGCGGGACAATAACCGCGCCCGCGTACATTGCCAGCACATGCTGAATACCGAGTGAAGCAATTTTGATCGGATTCTGGTTCATCTCGTTAGTTCCTCCATTTTCTCTGATGAATTTTCAAAGTTGACCATACCGTTTTCAAGCGAGTCAAGAATTGCCAAAGATTCTACTCTGTAGCCCTTTTCCCGAAGCAGACGGCCGCCATCCTGAAACCCTTTTTCTATAACAATCCCAATTCCTGCAATCGAAGCATTTGCTTTCTCTGCTATTTCTGCGAGTCCCAGAGCAGCTTGTCCGTTTGCAAGAAAATCATCAATGATTAACACTTTATCCTTTTCATCAAGATACTTCTTGGACACAGAAATTTCACTGGTTTCTTGCTTTGTAAAAGAATAGACAGAAGCTGTAATCAGATCATTTACGAGAGTCAAAGATTTTCTTTTTCGGGCAAAAACAACCGGAACTTTCAATTGAAGCCCGGCCATAACAGCAGGGGCAATTCCGGAAGATTCAATGGTCAGTATCCTTGTAATCCCGCTGTCAGCAAATCGTTCAGCAAATTCTTTTCCAACCTCTTGCATAAGCAGCGGATCTATCTGGTGGTTCAGGAAGGAGTCTACCTTCAGTACTGACGATGATAAGACAATCCCTTCGTTCTTTATTTTTTCAATAAGCAGTTTCATTTTTTTCCCCCTCTGTAAATAAGAGCCTTAAAACACAAAAAGCCCAAAGACCATGCATCCACAACATAAAAATGAGTGAAGCAATGGCCTTCAGGCTAATGAAAAACTAAGCTGCAGGCAATTAGAGGTGGAATCCAACCCCGTACATTGCTCACTCATAGTCGGATCATTTACGGTAACCCGGTAGAAACTTGCAGGCCATATTCCTGCGATTATATGAGTGAATGTTATTAATTTATAAACATTATAACATCACCCATCATTTATTCAACCCAAAAATAAGCTAAAAAACGAACTTAATTAAATTTAACATATAAATCGTTCGCCATTTAATCATTTTATTTATTCTGTGTTAGTTCAAGGTTAATCATTTGCAAAGTTTTATACCCCTACAGAAGACCTAAGTTAACCTTCACATTTTTTTCACATTTCCAGCTTAGTTTTTGTGACATATATCACTGTAAAATCAATTTTTCACTATTACCATAGTAGTTAAGTAACGAATGAACAATTTGTGAACTCACGGAAAGCATCTAGAATCTTCCTAAATGTCTTGTATTATGAAACTGTAATCATTTACTTTTTCTAATTTTTCGAAGGGAGTGAAAGAAAATGGCGAAAACGGAACTCAGCCGCAAAACAAAAACTGAAATAGAGGATAGCTCTTCCTTAAAGGGAACGTTAGCTTCCGTTTTCTTATTAGGATTCTTCCTAGTAATTACATGGGTAGGCGTTTACTTATTATTTGTCAGTCGCTTTTAAAAGATAGAAAGGGGAAAAAAGCCATGCATATGCATAAGTTTGAAAAAGCCTGGCTCATCTTTGGAATCGGATCACTTCTGGTTTTTTTAACAGTGTTGGGTGTCAGCGCATTTTATCTAGGGAACCAGCCGCCAAGCTGTTTAGCAACAATTGACCCTGAAAAGGTTGATACTACCGCTCCATTCAATGAGCCTGGATTGAAAAAAGTTGAGGGTAAAGACTGGGATTATGAATTAGTTTTTGTAGCATCCGCATTTTCCTATAGCCCTGCTTCCGTAGAGGTTCCTTATGGAGCAAAAGTTAAAATTATTGCTACAACAAAAGACGTTGTCCATGGATTCGAAGTAGCGGGCTCCAATATCAATATGATGCTGGAACCTGGATATATCAGCGAACATATTACAACATTTGATAAAACAGGTGAATACTTAATTGTTTGTAATGAATATTGCGGTGTTGGACACCACATGATGTCATCTAAAATTGAGGTGGTGAAATAATGTTTAACCCTGCAGATAATCTAAAAGTAGACCGCCGTGACGGCAAATTGGCAATGGCTCACTTTTATGTAGCCTTTACTGCTTTGGCAATAGGAGGTTTGGCAGGTTTATTGCAGACTCTCGTTCGTTCTGGAAAATTCGAACTTCCTGCAGGAATCGGCTATTACCAAATTCTTACGGTTCACGGTGTTGTATTAGGACTTGTACTTACTACATTCTTTATTATGGGCTTCCAGCTCGCTGCAACAAGTAAAACATCAGGCACCTTTACGAAAAAGCAGCGTATAACAGGCTGGGTCGGCTTTTGGGTGATGACAGCAGGAACTGTTCTTGCCGCAGCCATGATTCTCTTAAATGAAGCAACTGTGCTTTATACCTTTTATGCCCCGCTTCAGGCACATGCATTGTATTACATTGGCCTGACACTGGTGATTGTGGGAAGCTGGGTTGATGGCGCGGCCATTATCATGAAATACGCTGAATGGAGAAGAAAAAATCCAGGACAGCCAAGCCCTCTTCTAACATTTATGTCTCTTGTTAATACAATGATGTGGATAGTCGCAACAATTGGTGTTGCATCAACTGTTCTATTCCAATTGCTGCCTTGGTCATTGGGCATTGTTGAAACCGTTAATATCGGAGTCAGCCGGACATTATTCTGGTACTTCGGACATCCGCTTGTATATTTCTGGCTATTGCCTGCCTATATGGCCTGGTATGTTGTTATCCCAAAAGTCATCGGCGGAAAGATTTTCTCTGATTCATTGGCACGTATGTCCTTTATTTTATTCCTGCTGTTCTCTATCCCGGTTGGTTTTCACCATCAATTAATGGAACCAGGAATCGATCCAGCATGGAAGTTTTTACAGGTTATTTTGACATTCCTTGTTGTTATTCCGTCTCTTATGACTGCCTTTTCCTTATTTGCATCGTTTGAAAGTTTTGGACGTGCAAAAGGTGCAACAAGATTATTTGGCTGGCTGAAGAAATTGCCTTGGGGCGATGCACGCTTTGTCGTTCCATTCATCGGAATGGTAACATTTATTCCTGCTGGTGCCGGCGGTATCGTTAATGCCTCCCACCAGATGAACCAGGTAGTCCATAATACGATCTGGGTTACAGGACACTTTCATTTAACTGTAGCAACATCCGTTGTACTAACATTCTTTGGAGTTTCCTATTGGCTTATACCGCATTTGACTGGCCGCAAACTAACAAAAGCTATGAATAAATTAGGCATCATCCAGGCTGTCATTTGGTCCATTGGCATGACTTTCATGTCAGGTGCCATGCATGCTGCCGGATTGCTTGGCGCTCCACGCCGTTCATCTTACTCTGAGTACGGCGGAGCAGCACAGGCCGCAGAATGGATTCCATATCAAGTTGCCCAGGCGATTGGCGGTTCCATCCTATTCCTTGGCATCATCTTAATGCTTTACATCTTTATTAATCTAGCTTTCTTTGCACCTAAAGGAGAACAGGAATTTCCTGTCGGAGAAGCGGCAGATAAGGCTGAAAAAGCTCCAATGGTATTTGAAAACTGGAAACTATGGCTGGGAATTACGTTTGTACTGATTCTGTTTGCTTACACCATTCCATTTATTGACTTAATTCAAAACGCTCCTCCCGGGGCTAAAGGATATAAGCTCTGGTAAATAGGCAAGAGTATATGAAAAAATCTCCGGTCCCTCAGGATCGGAGATTTTTAATGTTCCAGTTTTTGTGATTCGGAAATAATGCCAGTGTTTTTTCTTTTTGAAGGAAGGTTTACAATAACAACCGAGCTAAGTATTAAAAGTGCACCGGCAATTTGTATGATACCGAGGCTTTCACCATAAAGAGAAACTCCCAATAGCATCGCAACAACCGGTTCAACCGTCGCAATTACAGCCGCTTTGCTTCCCTCTGTCTGCTCAAGGCCCCATGTGTATACAAAGTATGCCAGAACAGTTGGAATAGAACCTAAGCCAATACTGAGCAGCAAAACATCTGCAGATAGAAATAGTTCAGCTTTTGTCCATAATCGGGTCACTGGAATTAGAGCCGCTGCTGCGACCAGAAAAGTATAAAGCGTTATCGTAAAAGGATTGTATTTTCTTAATGCAAATTTGCCAAAAATGGTATAAAGTGCATAACCGAGACCTGATCCTAACCCGGTCAAGATTCCCAGGAATGTAATTTTGCTGTCTCCTGCGGTCAGTCCCGCAATAAGAATACAACCCATAATTGTACCAGCCACTGCGGCAATTTTTTTAATATCCACCTTCTCCTTTAAAAACAGGAAGGACATAACAGTAACAAATGCAGGAGCTGTGTAGAGCAGAATGACCGCCATCGAAACATTGATCTGATTTATCGTTGTAAAATAACAGAAATTAAAAAATACAATGCTTAAAATACCGGTTCCTGCAAAAAGCCGAATGTCCACCGGGGTTTTCAGCTTTAGCTGGTTTCTATAGCGCGCGAAGCCAATCATAATTAGGAAAAACGCAGCAGAGATTACTCTTATTGCAACAATTTCCATAGCCGTAAATCCGTATTCTCCCAATCCCTTAACGAAAATGGCGATAATCCCCCAAAGGCTTGCTCCAAAGGCAATCATTAAATATGGGAATATTCTCTTCATAATTTACTCTCCATGAATAAGGAGGATGGCACAAGTGCCACCCTCTTAATATTTTTAAAGGTTATTTTAGTTCAACTGGTACACTTTTCCGTACTTATCATACAGATAATCAACCAGATATTGTGCATTAAGACCTTCGCCTGTTACATCATTTAAAATTTCCAGCGGTTTTTTCATTTTGCCGTAGTGGTGTACATTTTTTGTAAACCATTCCTTGATTGGCAACAGGTTTCCTTCTTCAACCAGTTTATCATAGTCAGGCAAATCCTTTAATATGCTATTTTTCAGCTGTGCTGCATACATATAGCCCAGAGCATAGGAAGGGAAATAGCCGAAGCTTCCGCCTGCCCAATGAACATCCTGAAGAACGCCCTGTGCATCGTTTTCAGGCTTTACGCCAAGGTATTGTTCATACTTTTCGTTCCAGATCTTAGGAAGATCTTTGACTTCAATCTCGTCATTAAATAAGCCTTTTTCAATTTCATATCGGATAATGATATGAAGCGGATACGTTAATTCATCTGCTTCAATACGGATCAATGATGGCTTGGATTCATTAATCGCACGATAGAACCCATCTAAAGACACTTCATCAAATTGTCCGCTTGCATATTCTTTAAGGAGCTGATAATTCTTTTTCCAGAATGAATAGTGGCGTCCGACAAAGTTTTCGTAGAATAGAGACTGAGATTCATGGATTCCCATTGATGTTCCTGTACATAATGGAGTCCCCACAAGATCAGCAGAAATGTTCTGCTCATATAACGCATGGCCTCCTTCATGGATGGTGCCAAATACAGCAGTACGAAAGTCCTCTTCATCATACTTTGTCGTTACACGGACGTCACCAGGGTTTAAACCAATAGCAAAAGGGTGGACGGTTTCATCAAGGCGCCCTGCTTTGAAGTTATAGCCCATTTGCTTTAGAATTTCAAGGCTGAAGCCCCGTTGTTTATCCTTAGCGAAATGTTCAAATAAAAAGCTTGTTTCCGGCTTGTTCTGAGACTCTGAAATTTGCTGGACAAGCGGTACAATTTTTTCGCGTAATTGCCCGAAAACCTTATCAAGCGTTTCAACTGTAACACCAGGCTCATACATGTCCAATAGTGTATTATATTTATTTCCTTCATATCCCCAATAACCAACGAAACGTTTGTTCATATCTACAAGCTTTTCCAGGTATGGGCGGAACATATCAAATTCAGAGTTCGCCTTTGCCTCTTCCCAGATGCTTTCCGCTTTGGACTGAAGAATGACATATTCCTTGTATTCTTCTGCAGGGATTTTTTTGTTCCGATCGTAATCTTTTTTGCATTCTTCCAGGGTCTTCAAGGTTACTTCCGAAAGATTTCCCTTGCCTGAAAGCTTTGCTATGTATGCTGCCATTTCCTGTGAAGTTGACATCCTGAACACTTCTGAAGAAATCATTCCGATTACCTCAGAGCGCTGTTCCACTCCCTGTTTCGGAGCCCCTGTGCGAAGATCCCAAAACATTAGGGATAATGCTTCATTATATGCAGTCATTTTTTTTACATAATCCATGAATTGGCGTTCTGTCTCTTTTAGTGCTTCTGTCACAATTCTTCACCCCTCTTAATCTAATACAAAACCATTTTATCACATTTTTCTGAAAAGGCAGTCTTCATTTTCTAATTCTTTCATTCTTATATTTTTGCATTACTCAGCTTATCTGAAAAAAGAAAAAACAGGCACCGTTATAGCTGGTGCCTGCCTTTCAGGGGAATGCTTTCAATAATTTTTTTATTTTTTGCCTATTGCTACTCTCCACGTTTCCGGGCCCTCTTCAATATACGCCCAAGTGAATTGATCTTCTCGTTCCATCATAAACTGATACCGAAGAGGACGAGGGTCGTGGTCGTTGACTATCTGCATAAATTCTCCCTCTTTTAGTGAATCAAATGTGCTGAAAATAACTGGATGCTTATCTTTTGGCGGATAGTCAGGGGCAATGACCGTTCGGGCAAATTCTCTCATATCTTTCTCCCTCCTGTTCTTTTCTTTACACTTTTATTTTAATGGGGCAGGTCTAAAAGATTAGTGAACCGTATCACAGCTATCCTATGATATTTACCGTTTTTCTTTTTAACCTTCTAGTTAAAGAGTTATAATGGTGTAAAGTGAACTATTCCCAGGAAGAGAGTTAGTATGAGATATTTTATTTTCTTCATTGTAATTGTGGCTTTTATAGATACATTTTCACAGCTGCCCATCATGAGTCCCTTTGCCAAGTCTATTAGTCCGTCACCAGCTTTTATTGGATTAATTGTCGGTATGTATTCATTTTCGAATATGATCGGCAATGTTTTGGCCGGTTATTGGATTGATAAAAGCGGTGCAAAAAATGTCCTGGTATCGGGACTTGCTTTAACAGGATCCATTTTGGTGCTGTACCCACTTGTTGGTACCCCGATGCAATTAATTGCCATCAGATTTCTCCATGGCCTGTTCGGAGGCTTTCTTGTTCCAGCAGCATTCACAGTCATCGCAAACCGCGGAAAATCAAATAAACAAGGCAAAGCGATGGCTTTATCAGGTGCGGCCGTAGGAAGCTCAGCCATAATGGGGCCTGCATTTGGTGCTGTTGTCGCCTCCAAATACAGCGTAGATTGGGTATTTCTAATTATTGCCGCAACAATGATCAGCAGCGCTGTCTTTGCTTTTACTTTTTTGACATCAAAGCGCAATGAAGAAGCGAAGCGGACTGATGCCCATTCAGAGAGACTTTTGCCTTTAATGAAGGAACCGATGCTTGCTGTAAGCTATGCCGGAGCTTTTTCGCTTATGTTTGCACAGGGAACACTTGCCTATCTTCTGCCCTTACAGGTTGAGAACCTGCAATTCAATTCTATTTTCAGCGGAATTTTGTTAAGTACCTTTGGAATGACTGCTATCCTTATTTTTCTTTTGCCTATCAATAAAATCTTCGATAAGTATAAGCACCAAAACACAATGATGACAGGCATGATTATTATAGGCATGGCACTTATTCTTCTGAGTTCAGCTTCTTCTCTTGCCTATATGTTTTTCTGTATGGTCCTATATGGTACAGGGTTTGCCCTGCTATTCCCTTCAATTAATGCTCTTATTGCAAAATATACGACAGAAAAAACAAGAGGAAAGGCATTTGGACTCTTTTATGCATTCTTTTCGTTAGGTGTTGTTGCGGGTTCCACATTTTTGGGTGTATTGGGCGTATCATTTAGAGATGGATTTGCTATAGCTGCAGTAGTCTTACTGTTTACCGTTTGTGCCATGCACCTTTATTTTAGGAAAAACAGCACATCATTTTTAAAAAGCCAGGAGTGAATGAATATGAGAGAATTAATAGGCAGCTGCTGCGTTTGCGGTAAACAGCTGTATTGCCTGGACGGCTTTTTCAACGGGATATACACCGAAAATAACGAAACCATCTGTTTTGATTGTTCGGAGGAAAGGGAAAAATCCGCAGAGTGACTATCTGCGGATTCTTCTTTATGCTTATAACAGAGTTTATATCTCTAAACTTTGATAACTGTCTAGCTTGGGCACCCTATCGACTCGACGTGCTTCCCTCACCTCTTCTACGATAAATCATTGTCCTGTGGGCCTCAGTCCACCACGCTCCGTTGATGGGTAAGGGTGCCTGCGCTTTTCTTATTCATCATCATCGGTGCTAAGATCTCTAACAGGAAGAGGTTCAATTTCCTTATGAGTTACTTTACGCAGATTGAACATAGCCTTTATTGAGAAAAGCACTAGTGCAACAACACCAACAAGGAAGATGGTATCCGGCACGGATCTTAAAGTTAATAAAGATTGGATAATATCCTGCTTTAAAAAGTCTGCTGAGCGTGAAGCAGCATAGCCGTTCACATAAGCTTCTTTCATTTGCAGGAATCCGACTGGAAGCAGGGAAGCAAAAACCATTCCAGCAAGCCCCACATTCAGCATGATGCAGCTGAATTTTAGCCATTTGTCGTTCCATTTCTCCGGTTTGACAATATTTCGTAAAGAGTAAAGCAATACTGCTATTGCAAACATGCCGTATACACCCATCATGGCTCCGTGACCATGTGCCGGGGTTAGGAATTGCCCATGCTCAAGGAAGCTGACAGCTGGCAGATTAATCAGGAAGCCTAATACTCCCGCACCAACCAGGTTCCAGATTGCTACAGAAATCAAGAACCAGAAAGTAGCTTTATAAGGAAAGTCTACACCGCCATCTCTCATCATTTTATATTGGTCATATGCTTCAAGAATCAAAAGAGTCAATGGAATAACTTCAAGTGCTGAGAATACTGCTCCCAAGCCGATCCAAATTTCAGAAGAGCCATTGTAATAGTAATGGTGTCCTATGCCAATAACACCGCTGCCAAGCAGCAAAATTAGCTGGAAGTAAAGAGCTTTAACAGTTGAGCTCTTAGTTACAAGCTTCATTTGTACTAATAGGAATCCAATAACTACCACAGCGAATACCTCAAAAATACCTTCTACCCACAGGTGAATGATCCACCAGCGCCAGTAATCGGCAAAGGTAAAGCTCGTATCCGGATTCATTAAAAACGCGAACAGGTAGAAAAATGGTACAGCTATCGCTGCGTAGAATAAAAGGTGAATCAAACCGCCTTTATCATTCTCGCGCTTTAACCCGCTCTTAATTCCACGGTATACAATGAACAGCCAGATTAACATTCCTGCAGCCAAAACTCCCTGCCATAAACGGCCAAGCTCCAAATATTCCCACCCCTGATGTCCGAGCAGGAACCACTTGTTTCCTAAGTAACCATTTGCTCCAAGCCATTGGCCTATCATGCTTCCCCCAACTAGGACAACAAGTGCCCAGAACAGGATATCAACAAGAAGTCCTTGCTTTTTCGGTTCATGTCCGCCTACTAATGGTGCAACAAAAATACCCATGCCGAGCCAAGCTGTTGCAATCCAGAAGATGGCAAGCTGCAGATGGTAGCCTTTAGCAATATTGAATGGAAGAATATCATGGATCCACTTGATGCCAAAGAAGCTGTCAGGTTCGACATAATAGTGGGCAAGCAATGCACCAAACATGGCCTGGACAAAAAATAGAACAGTTACAATTAAGAAATACTTTCCGGACTTTAATTGAGAAGAAGTTACCGGAAGTTTCGCTAAATCAATTCGAGGGAAATTTCCGTCTCTATATGCCTCTTCCATTCCCAAATGATAGCGGTAAAATACAAACAGGATAAGCCCGACAAACAGAATCAGTACTGTAACACTTGCACCGCTCCACCAAATGGCAGAGAAGGACATTTCATTGCCTGCATCCTCGTAGTAAGGCCAGTTATTCGTATAAGTAATATCATCATTAATTCGTTCCGTACTGGAAAGCCATGCTGTCCAGAAAAAGAAATCAGAAATCTGCTGGATTTGGTCTCCTGAAGCAACATAAGCTCTTTCCTCAGCAGGCATATGTTCTTCCTTGATTAATTCCGCTTTTAATCCCCACCCGTCACCCTCGGTAAAGACTTTTCGATAGAACTCTCCTACTTTTTCATACCCATATACCTGTGCAGCTGTTATCACCATTGTATCTGAATCAGGGTCGTATCTATTTTCCCGCATTTCTCTTTTTACCAGGTCCCTAATTACGGTTTGTTCCTCACCGGTAATCTCATCAAACGGCTTTCCAAATTTTTCTTCAGCCCTAAAATCCTGCATGCCCTCGGTGTAAACGGTTAAGGCTTCAGCTGTGTAGTCCGGACCCATATAGGAACCATGGCCAAGCACAGTACCATAATCCATCAATCCGTACTTCTGGAAAACCGCCTGGCCTCCCATGATCGTTTCCTTTGTAAGAATAACCTCTCCCTTTTCATTTGTTACCTCAAGCGGCCGTGGGGCCTGCTCCTTAAAGATCCAATAACCTCCCATCAAGAGAACTGTAAAGCTGGCAATTATGGTGAAAATAAGAATGGATTTTAATAGTGCATTTTTATTTCTTTTCACCACTTTATTAATAGGTGTACCACGGTTGACTTCCATTGTTTTCGCTTCCTTTCTGTTTGAGTACTCTTTGATTCTATTACTCTTTTTAAAGTGTTTTTGTGAGAAACCTCATTAATAGGCTGTGATTTTTCACACTATTTGAGAAAGAGAATCATAAAATTTCTTTCTATATGATGCAGCTCACTTATTGCAATAGCTACAGCTGTTAAACTGAGAGCAAATAGACGTAATCGTACTGGAAGGTGATCTAATTGAGAAAAGAGGAGATTGAAAAGAGGATAGGCAGTGTTCCTTTATTTAAAGAACTCAATAGAGAAGAGCTGTCTCCAATTGTTGAAATAGCCCAGACACGTTTCTATAAACAAAAGATGTATGTATTTATGCAGGGTGATCCTCTGGATCGGGTATTTTTTCTTCATTCAGGCAAAGTAAAAATATATAAAACTGACTTGTCCGGGAGGGAACAAATCGTTTCAGTTCTGGAAGCTGGTGAGATGTTTCCGCATGCAGGCTTCTTTAGAAAGGGCCTATATCCGGCACATGCAGAAATTATGGAGGAAGCACAGCTGGCTGCAATTCCAATTGACCGCTTTGAACAAATTCTTATTTCTTACCCTGAACTTTGCATAAAACTCTTTAAAGTGCTTGGTGAAAAGATTATTGATTTACAGAATCGGCTTGAGGAACAAATTCTCCATAATACACATGAACAAATCATCATGCTTTTATTAAGGCTTTGCAAAACCAATGGCGTAAAAGCCGATGAGGTCTATAAGATCACCACCCACTTTACAAACAGAGAGCTTGCCAATATGATTGGCACTTCTAGAGAAACCGTAAGCAGAACCATTAACCATCTAAAGAAAAAGGGTTATCTTGCAACAGATGAATCAGGTTATTTCTTAATCGACCGCAGCCAGCTGAAAGAACAAATTATTTAGGAATTTCTATAAGGAGGATTAACAATGGAGAATAAAATAGTTGAGCTTGATGTAAGAGAGGATTTAAAAAATAAACTGGAACCGTTCCAGAAAATAATGACTGCCATAACAGAGCTTGATTCGAATGATGTCTTTATTCTGCATACCCCCTTTAAGCCTGTGCCTCTTTTTGGAGTGTTAAAAGCAAAGGGTTTTGAACACAAAGCTGAAGAGATTGAAAAAAAGCATTGGAAAATAACTTTTACCAAGAGGAGTGAATCATTATGAAACTGGATAACCGGGGACTTGAGCCACCCCAGCCAATGATGAGGACTCTTGCAGCCCTTGAAAGCCTTTCCGGCGATAAAACCTTATTAATTATCAATGACAGGCGCCCAATGTTTCTTTATGAACAGCTGGATGAATTGGGTTACGAGCATGAAACCACTGAACAAAATGATGGAAGTTTTTTAATAGAAATTAAGAAATAAGCAGGTGATCCCATTGCTTACAAATACAAAAAGTGAAACGAATATTAAACTCCCTTTTTCATTTATATTATTCAGCATGTTTAGTTTAATCGGATCCCTTTTCTTTATACTTTTTCAGGGAGACTTCATTATTAAAGGCCAATTCCGAGTACCGGGAATCTGGTCGGCTGCCCACCTATTTGTATTGGGATGGGCGTTAATGGCGGCAATGGGAGCCATGTATCAGCTTGTTCCGGTGGCCTTTCTAACACCAATATGGAATGAAAAATTCGGGTTCATCCAATTTGGAATAACAGCTTTTGGCATCCTGTATTTTGCCCATGTCCTCTTTTACAGCCCGCAGGATGCCCTGCTGCCTGGCCTTATTACATTAACAGGGATTATGATGTTCCTGCTGCAAATGCTGATGACATTAAAAAAACAAGCAAAGCCCAATGTACTGACTCTCTTTGTGGGAACCGCCCTGGCCACCTTGTTCACAACAATCTTACTGGGCATTACGATGGTAATCAGCATGAAGACCGGCTATGCTTCTGATCACTACCAAGCTATCTTTAAAAGCCATTTGCTTCTTGGGACAGCAGGCTGGTTTACACTATTAATCTTTGGTTTTTCCTATAAAATGGTGCCGATGTTTTCCTTGTCTCATGGTTATAGCATGAAGCCGGCGAAATATGTTTTTGCCTTTTATGGAGCGGGATTAGCGCTGTCATTTATCGCATTATTTGCAGAACAGAATTTGCTTTTCACTGCAGGATTGCTCGTTCTTGCGGGCGGGTTCACTTGCTTTGCCTGGCATTTGCAGCAAATCTTAAAGAAAAGAATAAAGAAGAAACTTGATTATTCCTTCCGTTTTGCTCTGCTTGCAATTCCTGCCGGATTAATGATCCATTATGCAGCCTTCGCAAACTCGCTTTTTGGCAATTTTGAAAACACTGCAGGATTCTTAATTTTTGCATACCTGATGCTTTGGGTGGCTTTAAGCATCTTCGGCTATCTATTTAAAATTGTTCCTTTTCTATGGTGGACATGGAAATACAGCAAGGAAATCGGCAAACGGAGTGTACCTTCACTTAAAGATATGATGGATGACAAAGCCTCGATCCCTGTTCTCTCTATCCTTATCCTGGGTGTCTTGGGTGTGACGGCTTCCATCATATTTGAAAACAACGTCTTATTCTTAACTAGCCAGATGATGGTGTTGGGTGCATGCCTTAGTTTCAGTTTTTTGATTATAACAGTTATTAAAAAATAGGAGGAGATTTCCATGAACTTAAAAGATTTAGTGCTAACTAACTTAAAAAGAGTAATGGATCCGGAGCTTAATATAAATGTAGTTGATTTGGGGCTCATTTATGAAGTGGACTTCCCTGAAGATGGCAAAGCTTTAATAACGATGACCCTTACAACACCTGGCTGTCCGCTACATGACAGTATAGTCAGCGGCGTAAAATACTGCATCGAAGAGCTGGAGGAATTTTCTTCTGTTGATGTTAATCTGGTCTGGGAGCCTGCATGGACACCTGAAAATATGACGCCTGAAGGAAATAGACTCTTAAGGGGATAAAATGAAAAAAAGCGCCCAAAATTCTTGGGCACTTCTTTTATTTTATATCTGTTTGCTTAAGGAAGCTTTCGTCGGCAAAACCTTTTTAATCATCTCAAGCACTTCGGGGTTTTCATTTTCATTTACTAAAATATGAACAGTACCTTTATCTTCATGGGTTCTGATTAACCTTCCAATTCCCTGTCTTAATCTTAAGATCATATATGGCAGATCAACCTCCCTGAATGGATCGGCTGCCCCTTCTCTCTTTGCAGTAAATACCGGATCATGCGGAGGGAACGGCAGACCAAAAATAATCACGTTTTCCAGAGATCTTCCCGGTATGTCGAGACCTTCCCATAAGTTAACGGAGCATAGAACAGATTGCTCGTCATTTTGGAAGTTTGACACCAGTGTGCTGATTTCCGCATCTCCTTCGAAAAAGAACGGGACATCCATTTTACCGGCAGCATAAGCTTTAAATTCTGCCAAATCTGAACGATTTGTGAACAGCACCAAAGCTCGTCCTTCAGATTTCCTGATTTGCCCAATCGTATATTCCATTTTTTCAGCTGCTTCATCCTCTGCAAATTCCGGCATGCTAATGGACATGTTTTCTTCATAGTCAAAAGGAGATTCTACTGTGAAGGATAAATATTCATTCACACCAAGACTTTTGGCCATATAATCAAACGATTTATTTTCAGACAATGTTGCCGATGAGAAAACAAAAGGCTTGTTCTGTGAAAAAACTTCCTCCCTCATAATATCCTCGACCATTCTAGGCATTATCACCAGGGTTCTTTCACCATTATGGTCTTCAAACCAAGTAATTCCCTTTAAATCTTTAAGGAACAGGGACAGTGAGTATGAGATTTGCTCAAGGTATTCTTCGACGATTTTTAAATCATAGTCGTTAATGACATACATTTCACTTTCAAAAACCAGTTCCTCTTCAAGGCTGCTTATTAAATCCTGCAGCTTTCTTCCTTCTCGCATGACATCAGCCGTTTTTTCAATAGCTTTCTTGTCTGAGCCTGTTTCTGCGGAAACAGACATTGCAAGCGTTAAGAAGAAATGCTCATTTTGGTAAATAGCATCTTCAATGATATTCAAGGTTTTTTCCCGTACATCATTCGCCATCAGCCTTGTTAACAGAGATTCAAGTATTTGCTCAGTGAAGCGATAGGTTAGTGCCTTCTGGGAGGCATATTCCAGTAAATGCCCCTCATCGAAAACAACACAAGAACTTTCCGGAAGCAGCGGCAGCTGTCCTTCCCTTTTTCTAGATTCCTTTGTCCAAATGTGTTCCATGTAAAAATCATGTGAACAAATAATCAAGTCATTCGCACTCCGGTAATATTCCCGATGCAAGGTTTGGCCGCAGCGGTGGCGTTTTTCACAAGTAAAACAATCCTGTATTGAGTCCCATGCAACATTTGCCCAATGCTCATCTGGCAAGTCTGGATAATCCTTACGATCACCATACCTCTCAAATTTTTGCATAGAGGAACCAGTTTGGACAAAGTCAGGAAGCTCATCAAAAATGCGGTTATAATGATCATGAACATCGTTTGCCACAAGCTTGTCCAGCTTATTTAAGCATAAGTATTGATCGCGCGATTTAGCCAGCCTTACATCGATATTCAACCCCAATGCTTTTTCAAGCTTCGCAATATCGCCTTCCTTTTTAACAAGCTGCTCGATCAATGTTTCATCCGCGCATGCGATAATGGCCGGCTTATTTATGTACCTTGCATAGCTGATTGCATATAGTAAATAAACAATCGTCTTCCCAGTTCCCACACCTGCTTCTGCAAAAATAACCTTCTTGTCTTTAAAAGCTTTTTCAAGCTGAAAAGCCATAAATATTTGCTCATCCCGTATTTCAAAACCTGCTTCAGGCAATATATCGTAAAAAACATCCCCGATCCACTCGCTTAACTTCTCGTAAAAAGATTCGCTCTTGGACACGGCAAAAGGCATTCGGTTAGACATGATACCCCTCCGTAAATAAAAAGTTAAAGCGTCTAATATTGCTGACGCCGTTATTGCGGTTATATCATTATTTCAATTTTTTGCTGTTTATAAACAAATGAACATCATACAATTTTATCGCAAATATGGCAACTGTCAAGAATAATACCATTCCAAGATAGTGGGTAGTTTCCCGTCGGAAATTCAAAAAAAAGCAGGGGTGCTTTTACAGCCAGCCCCTGCCGTTCTTCATGTTTTATTCTTTAGTTAATGCGAGACATAGAAAATGACAATGCCTGCTGCAGTTCGTCCTGCGCATTTCTAAGACTCTCCAGAGCCTCAGCCGAAGAATCACCTTCTCCTTGAATTGCTTCCATTGTTCCGTTCAGCGCCTGTGAAATTTTATGAAAATCAATATTTGAATGCTTCATTGCCATCCCTCCTGACAGAATTAGATAAGTATAGTCTATTCAAAAACAGGAGGTTTTATGCTTTTTGGCTTCTAAAAGGAAAAGCTTATTTGTTTCTTGGCGGCCTTTTGCCCCAATACTGATAATAATCGGTCCGGATAAAACCGTTAAAGAGCTTGCGTTTCTTCGTTGCAGGTTTTCCAAAATGAGTCTCAAATTCTTCATCAGAGGTCATGATATAGATCGACCATGTATCAAGAGGGGCAAAGGCTTTGCCCATTTCGGCATACATTCTCTGCACAGCCGCCTTCTCTCCAAGTCTTTCGCCATAGGGCGGATTTCCGACAATCACTCCATATTCCTTAGTGGTCGTGAAATCTCTTACCTGCATTTGTTTAAAATTAATGAGTTCTCCCAAGCCGGCTTCAAAAGCGTTCTCTTCGGCTATTTTCACCATTCTGTGATCAATATCGGCTCCGGCGATATCCAGAGGCTGATCATAATTTGCCAAATCCTCAGCTTCGTATCTGGCATCCTCCCAGACTTTTTCAGGAATCCAGTGCCATGCTTCTGATATAAATTCACGATTAAAACCAGGTGCAATATTTTGGCCGATCAATGCAGCTTCAATTGGAATCGTGCCGGATCCGCAGAAAGGATCCACGAACGGCTTGTCCGGAGTCCAATTTGTCAGCATCACCAAAGCGGCTGCAAGAGTTTCCTTCAGCGGTGCTTCCCCCTGGCCAGCACGGTATCCCCGTTTATGCAGACCGCTTCCGCTGGCATCAATCGTCAATAATGCCACATCTTTATGAAGTGCCACTTCTATTTTAAATAGAGGCCCATTCTCTTCAAGCCAGCCTGTTTTTTTATATTTCGTTCTTATCCGTTCCACAATTGCTTTCTTAACAATGGCCTGGCAATCAGAAACAGAAAAAAGTTTCGATTTTACAGATTTGCCCGAAACGGGAAACTCGGCGTTTTCCGGCATGTAATTTTCCCAAGGCAGAGATTTTGTTTTTTCAAAAAGCTCATCAAAGCTTGTTGCTTTGAATTCGCCTACTTTTATCCGGACTCTGTCTGCTGTTCTTAACCATAAGTTAGAACGGACAATAGCCGTTTCATCTCCCTTGAAAGTAATCCTCCCGTTTTCAACTTCGCACTCATATCCTAGATCTCGCACTTCTTTCGCTGCCAAAGCTTCAAGACCCATTGCGGTCGTTGCGATCAAATCATATTTAGACATAATTTCACCCTTACTTTAAAAATTGTTCTTCTGATATGTACACTATTAAGGAATTAGTATATGTGATTATCATATAAAGTATATATGTTTATTCGCGTGACCGCAATGGAGGCACCTGGTGCTGACCGTGGACCATATAGATTAGTATGGTAAGCATTTGTTTGCTGGAACGGAGCAAATAATTTCAACAACATAATTTTTACTTGGATTGTGCATTCGGCGATGGAATTGACGCATTTCCCCATTGCTTGATCGTATAATCAGCCTGCGACGACGCAATTATCGTTTAACGGCACATTTATTTCCTTTTATCAACGTAATCAGCGGTGGGATTCGTGCATTCCCCCCTTGGTTGGACAAAAACGGGGTAAAGCAATTATTTGCTAACGCTACACAATAAGCTGTCTGTATACCTTACTATCATTCAGCTGGTTAAATAAAAAAGCTCTCCTTAAAAAGGAGAGCTTGAATATATAACACTCATACTGTCTCACTAATAACGTTCTGTAAGCCATGTTTTGTACCATAGTACTGCAAGCGACTAATGTCTCGTACTCAGGTGGTAATCATCTATCTACAGGCGTTTGCCTGTCCTTCCCGTTGTTCATTTCCTCAGGGAAAGTGCCCCTACCATCATTTGGGTTTCTCGCTCGCGGGGTTTACCTCGTTCCACCCTTTTCATTTCTGAAAAGGCTACGTCACTGTGGCACTTTCAAGGTATTCATGCCATATCCCGAAGGACTTAGGCATTTTCCCTGCCGTCAGCCGAGCATACGCCCGACTGCCCTAGCTTATGAATTCGCTAGGCACGAACACTACAAGCATCTCAGCCTGTGCGAGCATGGACTTTCCTCTACAATATGAAAACATATTGCAGCGATTACCCGAACGCTATTAATGATCACAAAGATTATTATATGAAATCTCTGTTGAAATAGCAATGGTTTTAAATAGGAAAAACTGAGAATCCCTGTCAATCATACAACTTGCTGCCAAAAACGTGCTTTTCCAGGTTGGACAATCTTTTTAAAATGTCAAAATTAGTTGTGCCGGCAGTTTGTGCGGCTGGCCGGCGTGAAGCTTCTTCAACCTGCTTCTTTAATCTCATATTTTCCTGCTGAAGATCTTCAATTTCCTGATGGAATGCTTCATAGTCTTTTATAACCAAGTCTAAAAATTTATCTACATCCTCAGGTTTATAACCGCGCATAGCTGTTTTAAACTCTTTTTCCAAAATATCTTTTGCCGTTAATTTAATTTTATCGGATAGCATTACACTCACCTCGGTATATCGCCAATCATCATTATTATTTTTTCAAAAATATAAACTTTTGTCAATTTATCAATGCGCTATTCAAACATATCTCGCTGTGACAATTGTTCTTCCTCTACAATCAATTGTAAATCATAAAAGGTGATTAGTCTAATTTCATATTCATTTTCTTCTTCATATTTTTGGGCGGTTTCATATAGATATTTGGGACTGCCCTCTTTTTCCGAATCATAAAATAGAAGGAGCACATCGCTTTTATTAACAAGAAAATGATTTTTAAGCCTGAACTGCTGCGGGTTTTCATATGGTTTCCGGGATACGGAGTCAACAAAATCAGCCTGCACAAGTATGGATTCATACCATTCTTTATTAGTTTCCTTCCATGATGCCTCCTGTTCCAAAAAAGGAGTAATGACTGCAAGCTTCAGTTCCGAGTACCCTTCCAGCTGAAGGTCAAAAACAACTTCAGCAGCCCATAGCTCTGTTCCAAGCTGGCCGCTGATGATTACCCATTCCAGCCCATCGTCAAGCAAAGAAAGCAAACTTTTCTTTATTGCAGTTTTTATGTAACCGACCGCGGGATCATCGTTCTTGAATATTCCAACCTCAAATGGTTTATACCCTGAAACAACTGCTACTTTAGACAAGATGCAAAACTCCTTAAAACATTTCTGGCTAATAATTTATTTGTGCTGGGTGTTTTCCTCCAAAGAAGTTTATTCTTATAGTATGCGCTTAAACTGATAATTTTTCCAATAAAAAATATAGTTCTGTACGTTATTGATTTATACAGAACCATAATATAAAGAACAAGGGCATATAGCCCTTGTTCTTTATCTTCCGTAAAAACTTGGCCCTTGCTTAGGTCCCATTCCCGGGCCAGTTGAAGCTCCAGCTACTCCTGTTCCTGGGCCACCGTAACCAGGGCCCATTCCCATCCCAGGTCCCGGACCTCCAAATCCTGGTCCCATTCCTGGACTATATGCTCCTGCTACACCTGGTCTTGGCCCCACATTTACATTGGAGGTTGTAACCTCATTCACAACTGATTGGGTATGAGGATAAGAATGCTGATTCTCATAATTAGTGTGGTTTACATGTGTATGATGTGTAGGATGAATGTGCGGAACCACTACGTTTTGGAACGAATGAGTCACACAGCATTTTGTCGGATGAACAACAGCAGGCATAACCTGCGATGGTCTTGGTCTGCAATGCATGTAAAGATCCCCTTTCTAAATTGTATTTACATTAACAACCTATGTAAGAAAGGGGATTCTTGTACTAATGAAAATACCTAATTTAGCTTAGATTTATAGGTTTTTGTTTAGAGCATACTGTAAAAACTGTCTTTTAAGTTGGAAAAAACGATTGCTGTAGTGAAAATTACAAGGAAGAATAAAACTAAAATTGCTTTATACATATTACCAGCCTCACTATATATTATTCCTAAAAAAGTACCACACAGCTACTTATTTTACCGCTTACAAGAGGTACAGACAACTAGGAAATAGTGGATTTTTTTGTCTGGATTATTAAAATTTTGTTACAAATAAAATTGTAATCAATTAAATGCTTTTTCTGTTCAGGCGTTCAAGCCTCTTTTCAAGTTCTTCCTCTTTTATACTTATTTTTTCCTTTTCTTTTCCAGAGGTTTTTCCGTATAGCTCTAGGGCTTTTTCTGCAAATACAATTGCCTGGTCGATATCTTTCAAACGATGTTCGTAGATTTTAGCCAGCTCAATGCAAGAAATCAGCTTTGATTTCAGGCTGCCTCTGTCTGCTATGCTTTTCCATAATCTTGCCGCTTCAGCCCAGTTTTTATGTTTCTTATGCTCAAACGCCAATGCAAATCTTGCTTCCAGGGCTTCTTGGGTTTCGCCATCGGAAATTTTATTGAATGCTGTTTTTGCTTCTGTTGATTCTCCCAATGAAGAAAGCCATCGACCTACCTCAAAAACCTCGCGGGGCGTTTGCCTATCGTCAAGCCGCAATATTTGAAAAGATAGATGTGTATATAAGCTGATCAGTGATAAAATATCAATTTCGTTATGTTTAATAATCCCGAGCATGCCTTCAGGGTTTTTCCTTTCAACGAAGTCAAAATAAATCATGGGAGCGAGAAAGCCTGGAATATCATCTTTTCGTTCAATACCCAAAACATCTTTTTCAACTGCCGTCAGCTTTATTCTCTCAAGCTTATGCTTCCACATTCTCCTTGCAGCATGGTATAAATCAAAATGCCCGAATGGAGGCAGTTTTGGTACATGTTCCCTAATCAGGGTATGCCTCGTTTTAACCTGGGGCCAGTCGAAAGCTTTCCCGTTATAGGTCACCATCGTCGAATAATCAATACTTTCGAGAAAGCTCTTATATAAAGGAATCTCGGCACCTGGATGCGGGAGAATATGCTGCTTTAATTTTACTTTATTTCCTTTAAGGCTGGCTTGTCCGAGAAGAAAAATAGAATTCCCAGCCCCTCCACCCAAGCCTGTTGTCTCTGTATCAAAGAAAAAAATATTTTCCGGATCATGGCCGGCGGCAGACAGCGGGTGCCTGATACTTGAAGAATTCCATGCCTCCACTGCGGCAGCAAATTGGCCAAATGAATAAATGCCATGCTTTTGATCGAGACTATATTCCTTCTCCCTTACAAGGCAATAGGAATCTTCAAAGTAAAATGGATAGACGCCATCCTTTTCCCAATCCTCTTTATAAGGCACTTCTATACTGGGTTCCTCTTTCTTAATAGGAGCAGGCTTAATGCTATTGTGAGTGCCAAGGTGACTTTTTAGCCTGTTCAGCTTATTTTTAATGGACAATGTTATCACCTTCACTGCTTGCCGCATTTTTAAAGGAGGCAAGAATCCTAAGCACATCTTTTTTTGCTGTTTCAGAGGAAGTATCCGTACCAATGCAGGAAGGGCAGCCATGTTCACAAAAACATCTGCTGACCATTTCCATGGTTTCATGCATAATGTGTTCAACTCCCCCAAATATCTTCTCGCTTAAACCCACGCCGCCAGGGTACCGGTCATAGAAAAAGATCGTCGGTTTTTCATTATGGGCAGCCTTTACTTGAGGTACCACATGAACGTCCTGCGGGTCGCACATAACAAACAGAGGGACAATATGCTTAAGCGCATGCGCTGTTCCAATAAGGCCCTGCTCAAGCCGATCCTGTCTAAACTTTAAGGATTCTTCCTTTAAGGATAACCAGGTTGAGCTTGTGTGGAGCTCCTCTTCAGGCAGCGTTATTGGACCGGACCCTATATTTTCGTGAGTTTCAAACTTTATTTTTTTAAAAATTGTTGCCATCGCCACAACACTTACATCTCCAAATCCTATCTCGCCAATGGAAGAAATCCTTGATTTATCCTGTTCGAGGACCTTCAGTTCAACTGCCAGGTTCGCATCTGTGAAATAGTCGACATCCACCTCGCGGACGAAGGCTTTTTTCTCTTCCCAGTCCAGCATTTCTACTTGAAATTGTGTCCCTTGATGGAGATAGATGGCTTCTTCATGAAGAAGGGTCATCGCAGAAAAACGATCCATTTCGCCTATTACCTTTACATTGGCTACATCAGACTGGTCAATAATGACCACATTCTCCTGGGAAGCTGAACGGAGACTGATATTATGGGCAGGAAAAGAGTCATTCATCCAGTAGAATTTATCTCCATTTTGATGGAGAACTCTTTCCTCTTCCAGGTATTCCAGAACCTCTTCCGTTTCAAAAGTGCCAAAACGCTCTCCAACATTAAATGGAAGCTCATAGGCTGCACATTTGATATGATCCACTAAAATAATGAGGTTGTCCGGGTTTATTCGCGCAGTCTCAGGGCTTTTATTAAAAAAGTAATCAGGGTTTTGGATGACGTATTGATCCAGTGGGCTTGAGCTTGCAACCATGATGACAAGCGATTCGTCATGCCTTCTTCCTGCACGCCCAGCCTGCTGCCAGGAGCTGGCAATCGTACCCGGATATCCGGTCATGACACATACCTGAAGCTGTCCTATATCCACACCAAGCTCTAGGGCATTAGTACTTACAACACCATATATATCCCCTGACCGAAGCCCTTTTTCAATTTCGCGCCTTTCGGTTGGCAGATAGCCACCCCTGTAGCCTCGAATGGCTTTAGGGCCAAGCTTATGTTTGACAAGTTCCTGCAGATAGGACAGCAGAATCTCAACCCTGACCCGGCTTCTTGCAAACACAATGGTCTGTATTTTATTTTTCAGGAGCTCCCCTGCAAGCTTTCTCGCCTCCAGGGTGGCACTCCTCCTGATATTCAGCGGTTTATTGACAATAGGCGGATTGTAAAAAACAAAATGCTTTTTCCCGCTTGGTGCCCCATTATTATCGACCAGTTTGACCGGCTTTTCCGTTAGCTTCTCTGCAAGCTCAAGCGGGTTTGCAATTGTCGCAGAAGTACATATAAAAATCGGATCACTTCCATAGAACCGGCAAATTCTCCTTAGACGGCGAATTACATTTGCCACATGGCTTCCGAATACTCCTCTGTAAATATGGAGTTCGTCAATTACTACGTATTTAAGATTCTCAAACAAAGAAACCCATTTTGTATGATGGGGCAATATTGCCGAATGCAGCATATCTGGATTTGTAATGACCACATGGCCAGCCCTCCGTACCTTTTGCCGGATGTTGGCTGGGGTATCTCCATCATATGTATAGCTATTTATATTCAATCCCGATTCCTGAATAATTTCATTGATTTCACTTTTTTGATCCTGTGCCAGTGCTTTTGTCGGAAACATATAAAGAGCCCGCGCGTTTTGATTATCCACAATCGTTTGAAGCACAGGAAGGTTATAGCACAGTGTTTTACCGGAGGCAGTCGGTGTAACCGCTACAAGGCTTTGCCCCTTCATCGCAGTTTGGTAAGAGGTTTTTTGGTGAGTATAAAGCCTCGTAATCCCTCTCTTTAACAACGCATCCTTTAAGGATGAATGAATGTCATCAGGAAGCTCCGCTGTTTTTGCTTCTTTTTCCTCAATTGTATGCCAATGAACGATATTTTCTTTGTAATGGTGTTCAGAAATGAGTTCCTGCATTATTTCAGGCAGATTTTTGCGTACTTTCATCTTTTTTCACCTCATATCCTTATTCTAGCGAATAAACGTTCGTTCTAACAGAAGAAACTCGTAAATTCCATTAACTTTTACTGGAAATCTATTTAACTAACATTCTTTTTTTGGCTTAAAAGGATCCTTTTACGTATAGAAGATTAGATATATATAACCCTTTTCCTTGCTGCCGGCTCGCATATCTATGCGAGCCGTTTTTTATAAGGCCAGCCAAGGAAAACTCATCCTCTTCTGAAAATGCCAGACAAGACTTTATTTATATAAATGTGTATAAAACTTTTTCATGTTTTTTTGTTACAATAAGCTTATTAGAACGGGAAGCATGAGGTGGATTATGAAAGCTGCAGAAATTAAGAAAGTTCTTTCTCAATTCTCCCTTTTTCGGGAACTTAACGATGAAGAACTTGATAAAGTTGTTGAGGTTTCAATATCAAGGGGATGGAACAAAGGAAGCCATGTTTTTCTCCAGGATGATCCTTTGGAAAATGTTTATTTTATTAATAGCGGCAGAGTTAAGATATATAAAAGTGATATTAACGGAAAAGAGCAAATTGTAGCGATTTTGACCAAAGGCGAGATGTTCCCGCATGTAGGCTTTTTCCGGAAGGGCGGATATCCTGCTTTTTCCGAAGTGCTTGAAAACGCCCAGCTTGTTGTGGTCCCAATTGCTCAGTTTGAGAAAGTTCTCATCGAAAACCCTGAATTATGCATCAAAGTATTTAAGGTACTTGGCGAAAAAATTGTTGATCTGCAAGAAAGATTAGAGGCACAGATTTTAAATACTACTTATGAGCAAATAATTAAGCTGCTGATACGGCTTGCCAAAATGCATGGACAGGAGCTCGAAGAAGGTTCCTTCATCCTAAAGGGCGATTTTACAAATAAGGATCTTGCCAATATGATAGGCACCACAAGAGAAACTGTCAGCAGAACACTAACAAAGATGAAAAAAAATAAATTAATTGAAACAGATAAGGATGGGCATTTAATCATTAAGCCTGATCAACTACTTGAAGAAATTTTTTAAAAACCGCATCTAAGCGGTTTTTTTATCCTTCAATTGCCTTTTCCATCAGGAACATTCACCCATTGGGCAGCATACGATATGATGAATAATCCTGTATGAGAGGGGATGCATGTTATGGAAGATCCAAAGAAGAGAGAAAGAGAAAAGGACAGAAACGAGCCGTTTGGCGATTTAATGAAGTCCATGAATCAGCTATTTCATGAAAAGCCGGTGAAAGGGTTTCTACAGACAATGGATGATTTTTTTAAGAACCCCTTCCCTTATGCTTCTTCCTTCCATGTGGATGTTGCAGAAACAGAGAAAGAACATATCATTACTGCAGAGCTCCCGGGAATAAACAAAGAGCAAATCCAAATCGATATCCTGGACAATTATATTACGATATCTGTTAAATCTGCTGAAATGGTAACGGAAGAGGATGAGAACAGAAAGATCTTCAGAAGACAGCAAAGCCTTCAGCGCTCCAGCCGTACAATTCCCCTTCCACAGCCGGTAAATGAAAAAAAAGTAAAAGCGGTTTACCAAAATGGACTGCTGCAGATTACAGTGCCAAAACAGCAGGGAAAAACAATACTTATTGATGAAATCTGAACCCGACCACTGCCATAATGAAGCTGAGAAGCCTCTTCTATTAAGTTCTTTTATATTGTCTGGGTAAACAAAACAAGCAGAGTAATAGACTGCTTGTTTTTCTGTTATGCAATTTAATTTTATAGACAATCAAACTGACCGGAAATAAACGTTTAACTGCTTGTTTTATTTGAGGTATCCAGCCAGTTATTAAAATAGCCTGTCGGAACGCTGAAGTAGTCTTTGGTAAACCGGATAAATTCCTGTGTATCTACCTCTTTATAACGGAACTTTTGATAATAATCGGATAGATACTGCATACCCACTTCCTTAGGTGTTTCGCCCTTTTGTCTGTACTTTTCCTGGATCAGCTTATAGATTTCCAAGGCTGGCTGGCCATATATATAGCCAGTATGTTTTACCTTATCAAGAGGGACATTGGAATACTGTCTGCCAAGTCCTTCTTCCTCAATTGTCTCCATTCGATAATGGGAGATTCCAAACGCCTGCGGTTCGGGCTGATTTTCACCAGCGTAATAATACATAGATGCGGCAAACTCGGTCATACCTTCATCAACCCAAGCATGGTGATAGGGATCATTAGCTACCACTCCATAAAAATATTGATGGGCAATTTCATGAACGATGGATATATCATAAAATCGTTTATCCCCTATGTAAGGGTTGATGGTTACGATTCCGGGATACTCCATAAACTGGCCCTCATCCAGAACAATATCAAGCTGGTTATGGGGATACTCCCCTATGTTCTCCTGATAAAAAGACAGTGCTTTTCGGGCGAGTTCGAGGGAAGCAGCCGGATCTTTGTTATGATTATTTCTCGTAAACAATCGAATTTTCACACCGTCCTCAGCTTCCGTTTCATACATATCCATATCCTTCATGACAGCAATGAAAAATTCCCTGACTCTCTCTGCTTTAACGGTGCCTTCATTTTTTTCCGCTTCAGGATCCTTTTCGGCAGTTGAAACCAATGAATATCCATCAGGCAATTTGTATGAAACTTTGAAATCGGAGAAGCCTGTATGGAAGGTTTCCAGCCCCTCTTTATAAGGCTCTTTATTCCACTTGCCATTTTGGTAAACCGCTGCCATGGGATACCATTGAGCAAGATAGTGGTTTGGGATTACCGTTGAAAAACGGCTGCCTTTTTCAGGCACTGTAAAGCCATACTTTATGTTTATTCTGTGTTTAGCCCTATCTGCCATTCCTTCACTAACAGGGATTGTTAAAGTATCGTCCTGTAATGTATACTCCGTTTTCTGCCCGTTCAAGGTTACTTCTTGGATTTCTGATTCAGAGGTTCCTTCAATGGATTCGAATGGATGTCCCTTTTTAAAGACATTGGGGATAAAGTAAAATACAAGTTCTTCCCATTCCTCGTCCGATTTGTTTTTTAATTGGATATCCGCTTCGGCTGAAAAGATCCCGTTTGCATCCATTTTCAAATCAAGGGTGTATTCAGCCTGGCTGCCGCTTTTGACACCTATATCCCTGTCCTTTGTAGCTGTCACATAAATACCTGCGCCAGCAAATGCAATTACCAGCACACCTAGAAAGACTTTGGGAGTGGAAAGTGTCCAAAAACCTCGCTTTGCACCATATTGCTTCCTCGTTGGAAGCACCTGGGGCTCATGCCCAGTCTTAATCCACGGTGTTCGCTGGTAGTTGGATTGAAAACGATTTTTCAACCCATTGGCAAGCAGGCTAAAGGATGCAGTCGTAAATAAAAGAACAATTAACGGTACAAGCAGAATATGAGTGCTTCCATAAATATTCCCTCTTGCCTGGCCTACGAGGCCAGCCAGTTCTTTTGTGACAGATAGATAGATGATCGGATCATATCTCATGATCGTACCGCCTACAAAAATATTCATAAGAGCAAGCTGTCCCATAAGGGCAATTACATAGACAATCTCCAGAATAAACATGACTAAAAAAGATTCCTTTAATTGCGGAAAGATGTGCTTCCATATGAGTCGGTGTTTGCTTGCCCCGAGTACCCTTCCAGCATCAATATAGACGGATTGATATAACTCGGCTGTTTTAAGTCTTACTGACGAAACAATACTAGGAATACTGATTACCGACGCTATAATTATGAAATAGCCAATAAGTGTACTGGTTTCTATGGAACTGTTAAAGCTAATCGGCGATAGAAAAAAATATAGAATTAAAAAAAGAGGGACATAGCTCCATGCACTTTCGAAAGCAATCATCCATCCCGGAGTTTTTTTCAAGGTTCCAAAATACAAGCCGATAATTGTTCCAACTAACATTTTTATGGCGGTGACGGCTGCAGCTATATAGACCGTATATCGAAGCCCATTCAGTATCATGGACATTAGATCATATCCCCATTTGTCGGTGCCTAGAGGGTAGGAGTGCGATTCAAAAGGCTCCATCGGCGGCGCCAGCACTTTTCCATTTGTATACTGCGTTTCAAGTGTCGATGTCAATGAATGCTGAGCAAGCATTGGACCAAAAATACAGAAAAAAAGCAATACCGTGACCAGAAAGGTCCCAATATATAATGAGTAATTTACCTTTAACAGCCTATTCATAAATAAAACCCCGTTTAAACAGATAGAATAATAGCCTAATTGAAACATAGACAATAAAAGATATTAAAAGCATGGCAAATAATCCAATTGCAATTGGCTGAACTTCATGGCTTTGGAAAACAAACTTTGTAATTCCAGAGACATTCATTATGTATTCAATAATAAATAAATTGCCGATCGCCAGAGAAATTACTTTAACAAGCTCAGCTTTAATGAAAGGCTCTAAATTTTTATAGATGTGCTGGAAATTTATGTAACTAAAACCCATACCCTTTGCAACAGCCGTTTTAATATAATCTTCACTGCTTGTTTGATAGTACTTTACCGATACGAGCTTAAACAAATATAACGTAGGGGCAATAGCCACAAGCATAGTTGGGAACCAGGTGTTAAGTGCGCCCCCATCTGGCCTTAGTGAAATCACTCTTATCCCCGTCACTTTATATACTTTTACCGCAAGAATCATCGACATGACGATGATAATGAAATCAGGGATTGCTGCTAGGATATTTAAAATCATGCCAAAGATCTTCGTTGGCCGGAGCCTGCTTATAAATACACCAAATATCAGGCTAATGAATACTGCTGAAATAACACCAGTTAGAACAATTTGTAAACTGGTTAAAAAATTATCTCCGATATCCTCTGCTATCGGCCGGGTTTGCCTGCCCAGCTGATAGGATCCAAGGCTCCCATGGCTTATTTCCGTGATAAAATCACCATAAATCTCGGGCAGGCTGCCAAAATTCCATTCTAGGCCTCCCTCGATCGAATCTACTGAAACGATTTTCGGCAAAGCTGCAAGAAGTAATATTAAAACAAATACAATAAATATTTGCTGTACAGCTCGAACCATAATATCCCCCCTTGATAACTTCTAGTCATTTTTCTTTTTTTCATCTTTATCTAAATTTTGTTAATGCTGTAAAGAATATGAGTTTTTTACTGGGTGTTTTGATATATTCTATTGAATGCACTATCTCTGTAAGTGTTGTCTTCTGTTTTTGCTCAAGTCAATATAGTGCCGAAGTAAACAATACGCATGAACATAGTCAATGCTATAAATAGACCGGCTATTCTATTTTCAAATATATTCAATCTTTTTTCAAGTCTGATTTTTCATCACAATAAAAAAAAGGCCAGAATGGCCTTCTGATCTAAACTTTAAATATGCCACCCAGCCCTTTTACCATCGATGAGACCTGTGTTACAGCATTCATCATTTGGCCGGCTGTATCCACCATTTTATTGAGATCCAGTGAGCCATCCTGTGCTTTAAATGAATTCATGATCGTCTGGACTCCTGAAGGCTGTTTTGGTATGAATGACTGTTTAGGATACGGATTCATATACGGGTAAGGAGGTACGGGCTGCTGCTGCTTGGAATTAGTTCCATAATCTTCAGATTCTAATGGATTTTGAAAGATGCTGGGATTTTGTGAGGCTTGAGCAGGGTAATAATGGGACTCATAGCCCTGTAAAGGATAAGGATTAGGGCTATAACTTGACTGTGCATCCTGCATCAGATATGGGTTAGGGACAAAATTTGGCTGTGCATCCTTCATCGGATATTGTCCAGGGTAGGGCTGCTGGAAGGTAACTCCATATGGTGCATAGTAAGGATTCCATTGCCCCGATGAACCCTGATAATCATGCATTGGCTGTTGCCTCATATAGTGTTGGCCATTCATTCCCAAATAGAATGGATCACTGGAAGAAAACTGGTTCCAGTGCCCGTATGGCTGGAAATGGCTGGCTCTATTTATTTTTCGGCCAAACATGGGCAAACACCCTCCTTATTACAATAATAAATGTAAGGTATTCATTAGTTATCGTATAGGTATATCGCCTAACTCCCCTTCATCAATACAATATATGTAATACATGCCCAGAGTGTGAAAAGCCATCTTCAATGTACTTCCATCTCATCAAAATTATTATGAGTGCCTGCCGATGAATTAATAATATCGGAAGCGCTTTCCTGTTTTGTCTAACCATGCAGAAATGTGTCGGAAGTTTGATTTTTTTAAAAACGATGAAAAATTATTTTTCATGTTAGGATATAAAAAAACAAACTATTTCTTGTCCCCTTATTCATGTCCACGGTACTGCGAGGAAGCTTTTCTTCCTGAATCAATATTTAAGAGGAGGCATTATCAAATGAATGTTCACGAACTAAAAAAGAAGTTTCAGCAATTACGGGAGTATACTCCTGAAAATGTTAATGAGTTATTGGATTTTGCCAAAAAGGCATATATCCATAATGAAATTTCCAGTACAGATTATCGCAATCTTGTTCGTGAGCTCGAAGCTCAAGGAGCAGCTGTTCCGGAAAGCTATAAAGATAGCTCCCTCCATGATTCAATTAATGTTTAAAGTCAAAGAGGAGAACCGATTAGGTTCCCCTCTTTTCTTCTGTCAGTAAACCTATTAATTGTTTTAACACATACATTGCTGAGTTTACATAATTTATGAATCTTGTTTTGCTTGTTTCCGGGAAAAATGCCTGAATGGACACCATTTCGATATGCTCTGAAGCCGAGTCGATTTGCTGAGAATAAAGATTTTTCGGCTTAAGCCTATTAACCCACTCCACTGCTTTTTTCTTCCACCTATCATTTATGGCTTTAACTTCATCTGCAAAAGGCTTCACTTCATTGTAGAAGTCAGCCTTTTCCCCTGAGTCCTTTACTCTTTTATACTTGTCATCCGAGGCTTGTACATATATCACTAACTGTTCTGTTAATTGCAGCAGTTCTAGTTCATTATCCATTGATCATCAGCTCCAAAAATAAAAGTAGCTATTATAAATTAGCTACTGAATGTTATTGCTATTTTATTTCACTTAAAAGCCAAGTTCAAGCTGCATGCTTTTGGATCCTTTAGCATTGTCTGTCTCAGACTTAGTTTCGGAGAAGGCTGTTAGTTCATTTTCAATCGTTTCGAGTTTATTTCCACAGACTGTTATTTTATCTGTCTGATCTTCATACCAGTTTTGGCGAAGGCCTGATAAATTTGATTCCAGAACGCTTTCAAGCTCCTCAAGCTGATCATATATTTCTGTCAGCATAGCAAGCAATTCTCTTTTTTCAACGATTTTCCCTTGCATGTAAAAACCTCCCCATTCTTTTCTCCAAGCTTTCTTCATCACCTAATTTATTCTGGTAGCAATGATGTTTTTTTGCTGTGTGCCTACATAATTTCTCTCTGGGAATGAGGTTTCCTTCATGGCTGACAAAACTAGAAGAGATTCGCCAAAGAAAGTACTAATTTGCATGAAAAATTCTTAGTTTCGACATCCGCCAAGGAATGAAAATAAAGCCATTGAACAAACTATATATCGGAGGTGTTTACTAATGGCAAAAAAAGAAAAACAAAATAAGGTTCAACCCAAGAAAATGGAAGAAACAAAGACAGGCTATGGAAATAAGAAACTTGAAGGCCCTGACCGTCCATCAACATAAGAATCTAAATCTGAAAAGCAAGGAAAATTCCTTGCTTTTTTATTTGGAATAAAACAGATTCCCTAACCATGCCATTGCTTTCAGCTGCTTTTGCTTGTGCAAATACCACTCTGTTATATGGACGGGATGTCTTTGACTTACTGTTTCTTTTTGCCATTCTTTCCTAATTCGCTTTTTTGCAGACCAATCATTAAATTGATGAATGTGATGGGTAATTATAGGGTATGTACAGCGTAGGAAAGGAGTATTTCTTGGTGTCCTCCTCTTAAAATATTTTTCATAATCGTGCCTTGAGCCAGTATGAATTGTAGTGGATGCGAAATCATAAATAGCCTTATAATAACCAGGATCAAACAAAATTTCAGCTAGTCTTTTTCCCAGATCTATCCTTTTAGATACGGACCTAAAGCCGTTTACACTGGCTCCGTATAATTCACCATTACATGTAGGGAAAATAACCGAGCTAAAATGAAAATAATCCTGAAAGAAAAAAAGCACTGAATGAAAAACTTTATTTTTATAAACAGGGTGCTCCATCACGGGCTTTTGAATAACATTCTGTTCGTTGATAATAAGTGAAATTAGTAACCTCTTTTTATTTCCTTCACCCCAGAAATGCATCCATTCCCGTTCCATAAATGAAGAAACATGAAAAGTTTTTAATAAATGAAACATTGGCCGATTCATTTTCGTCGAATAATGATAGAGGAGCAATTGAGGATAAGCGTCCTGAAAGATCATCCAATTGGCTCTTTCATAAGTGAGGTAAAGTATATCCCTCACCTGCTTCCCAATAAGTTTTGGAAGGCAGCTGCCTTCAAGATCGCACATATTCCATCCCGCGTTTCGTGACACCATGGAGGCAAGGAAAGACCAGCATATTTCCGGGTGCTCCTTGTAAAAATCCAAATAGGCATCTGTCCTGGAGATATTATCAATATTATTTTTTGCCGTCATTTTGTTAATGTGCTCTATTAAAAATTGCTCATTTTCTGCAAAACGCGGAAGGGTATATTTTCCAGGGAAAAGCATTGCATTTCACCTCAGGAAATGAATAGATATTAACGAAGATTAACAGCTTAAAACTTTATCGAGCTGAAACTAAGTCACTGAAACTGCCCGTAAAGACCCGATTCGTTGAAAATAAACTAAATAACGCCGCATCGTAATTTGAATATGTTAGTGACTTCGTTTTATGAGCCTAACCATAGGCGGGAAATGGACCCAATGATGGAAGTTTAACTTAGCGTTTGTTAATTAGAACTTTTTATTCAACCAAAGATTGCTGACTTTTGTTATGATAGGGAGTAGTTTAAAACGGGGTGACTGCATGAATTTTCATTATCCGAATGGCAGGAGATATGTCCCTGCTGCAAAAAGTACAAAAACAATAAAAGCAGAGAAAAAATGGTCCTACAGCAATCGCGGGATGACTCTGGAGGAAGATATTAATGAAACAAATGAGTTCTATTTGGAACACGGAATAGCTTCAATCCATAAAAAGCCTACACCTGTCCAAATTGTACAAGTGGATTATCCAAAGAGAAGCGCTGCCGTAATCAAAGAGGCATATTTTAAACAAGCATCAACAACAGATTATAATGGTGTTTATAAAGGAAAATATATTGATTTTGAAGCCAAGGAAACTCAAAATACCACCTCTTTTCCGCTTAAAAACTTTCATGAACACCAAGTTAAGCATATGGAGGAGGTATTAGCCCAAAAAGGAGTATGCTTTGTAATTCTTCGTTTTTCATCAACTGAAGAAGTATATCTCTTAGAGGCGCATTACTTGCTCTCCTACTGGAAGAGAATGAAAGATGGAGGAAGAAAATCCATTACCAAGGCAGAAATCGAAAGCCGCGGGCATCACATTCCGCTTGGATTTCAGCCCAGAATTGACTATATTAAGATAATAGATTATCTTTATAACCTTAACTAATAATTTTTTCAGTCTGATTGTCAGAAAGGATGAACATATATATGGCAGAAAAATATCAATCAAGAGAGGAGCGCCGCAAACAGCAATCCAAGCCTAAAAATAAGGGCAAGAAAAAAGCTTCAGGTACTTTTAAACGCATTTTTCTCATTTTAATTGCTCTTGGAATCGCTGGAATGCTTTTAGGTGCTGGCGCTTTTGCTTTCATGGTTAAGGATGCTCCCAAGCTTGATGAGAAGCTATTGAAGGATCCGATTTCTTCGCAAATTTATGATATGGAAAACAATTTCATTGTAGATGTAGGCTCTGAAAACCGTGATTATGTTGCCTATGAAGATATACCCAAACTTGTTGAGAATGCCTTTTTGGCAACTGAGGATGTCCGTTTTTATAAACACAATGGGATGGACTTAATTCGATTAGGCGGGGCAGTTATCGCCAACGTAACACGTGGATTTGGTTCAGAAGGAGCCAGTACGATTACGCAGCAGGTAGTCAAGAACTCATTCTTAAATAATGATAAAACACTTAGCAGGAAAGCACAGGAAGCATGGCTTTCCTTCCAGCTTGAGCGAAAGTATACAAAACAGGAAATTTTCGAAATGTATGTCAACAAAATATACATGTCAGAAGGCCATGGGGTCCTAACAGCATCAAAGATTTTTTTTGATAAAGAATTAGATGAGTTGAAGCTGCATGAAGCTGCCCTTTTGGCAGGCATGCCGCAAAGTCCCAACAACTACAATCCATTTGATTATCCTGAGAAAGCAGAAAAACGGAGAAATATTGTGCTTTCACTTATGAATCAGCATGGTTTCATATCAAAGGAGGAAATGGAAGCAGCGCAAAAAGTGCCTGTTGAATCCACTCTCGTTGCAGAAGAAAAAAGGGAAACTGATGAATCAAAATATGATGCTTTTATAGATGTTGTGTTAGATGAAGTAGAAAAGAAGTACCCGGATCTCGATCCTTATTCTGATGGATTAAAAATTTATACAACCCTGGATCCCAATGCCCAGAAGCATGTTGAAACGATTTTAAATACAAATGAAGTTGTGGAATATCCAGATGAAGAATTCCAGGCCGGCATCACCCTGCTTGATACTAAAACAGGCGAAATCAGGGCGATCGGCGGAGGACGAAACCAGAAAGTCAAACGCGGGTTCAACTTCGCCGTGGACCAAAAGAGACATGCGGGTTCAACTTTTAAGCCAATTGTCGATTACGGCCCTGCAATTGAGTATTTAAAATGGGGTACCTACCATACAATTGTGGATGAACCTCATACGTATACTGGCGGAACAGAAATCAATAACTGGGATGGAAGACATATGGGCCCAATGTCCATGCGTGAAGCGCTCGCACGTTCACGGAATATACCAGCCCTGAAAACTTTACAGGAAGTAGGAACTGATAAAGCACTCGAATTCACTAAAAAGCTAGGTATTCCAATGGATGAAATGTATGAATCCTATTCAATCGGTGCTTATGAGGTTTCTTCCATGCAAGTTGCAGGAGCTTATAGCGCTTTTGGTAACAATGGTTTTTACACGGAGCCACACGCAGTTAAACAAATTGAAATGCGTGATGGAACAAAACTTGATTTGAAACCTGAATCAGAAGTTGTCATGAAGGATTACACAGCATTCATGATCAGTGACATGCTGAAGAGTGTTGTGAAATCTTCATATGGAACTGGCAGATTGGCTGACGTTCCCGGCCTCCCTGTTGCGGGAAAAACCGGGACTACGAATTATTCTAAAGAACAAGAACAAGAATTTGGAGTTCCAGACGGTGCCGTGCCGGATGCCTGGTTTGCTGGTTATACGACCAACTATACAGCGGCTATTTGGACGGGATATCAAGATAGAAAGAATTATATAAACGCTGGAGCTGACCAAAAAATTGCCCAAAAGCTGTTTAGCAATTTAATGGCACATGTGTCCCAGGGCAAAGAAACAGCAGACTTCAAAGTTCCTAAGACTGTGGAAAAGGTAGCGATAGAGAAAGGCAGCAACCCTGCTAAACGAGCAAGCCAATTCACACCAAAGGACCAGATTATTTATGAATATGCTGTAAAAGGAAATGCTCCAACAGAAGTATCCAAGAAATTTGATAAACTGGACTCCCCTTCCAACCTGGGAGCAAGCTATGACCAGGCAACAAATGAAATAACACTGACTTGGGAATATCCAGAAGATGCAGAAGGCACTCAATTTGAAATAACCGTATCAGTGAATGAAGGTGGTGACCAGCAGCTGAGCGTCACTTCTGAAAAAGGCTTAAAGGTTGCCAACCCGCAACCGGGAGCTGTGTACACCTTTAAAGTAACAGCCATTCGAGGAGACCAGCAAAGTGATCCTGCATCTGTCAAGGTTGAAATCCCTGATCCAAGCATGATTGAGGAAGAAGATGCTGAAGGAGAAGAACAGGACAATACCGGTGAAGAAGGCCAGGATAGCCAAGACGGCGATCAGGGCGGTAACCAGGATGACGGCGGTTCTGAAGAAGGTGGCGGAAATGAAGAAGGTCAAGGTGACGGAGAAGGTGAAGGTGAAGGTACCGGAGATGGTGAAGGTGACGGTGACGGGACTGGAGATGGCGGCACCGGTACCGGAACAGGCACTGGAGACGGCACAGGCGGCAATACTGGAGGCTCTGGATCTGGAACCAACAGCAACTCTGGTTCTGGAACTGGCTCCAGTGGCTCAGGGACTGGATCAAGTTCTAACAATTAAAGTAAATCAAAAAAAGCTGACTCGAATATGAGTCAGCTTTTTTGATGTTGAGTGTGATTAGATGTTGTTTGCTGAATCCGGCGTTTACGAACGGGATTTCCTGATTTGAGTCCGGATGATACCCAATTACTGAGCGACTTCAATCCGTTTCGCTTATTTGATTTTTTTGCAGTTCCGGTGTTTACGCGCGGGCTCTCTCGATTTGCGTGTGGGTGGAACCCCTTTTCTCTCCGGCTTCTCTGGTTTGTACGCGGTTCTATGTTTGACGCGAGATTCATGGTTTTGCGCGCAAGATTTCTTGTTGGGGGCGGGCTGATTAACGCATTTATACTTTAGGGAGCAACACTGGTCTATAACGACGAATTAAGGTTTGGCAAAGACGCAATTCCGAGGTTGATTTGACGTATTTATCTTTTTAAACGAAATCCTGGACTATAATAACGCGTAAGTACTTGAACACGAGGCATTAGGGTTTTACAATGACGTATTTCCAAGAAGATTTGTCACATTATTTGACGCATTTTTGCTTTAGGGACTCTGCTTTCTTTGATTACACAAAGCTCTATTAAAAACATTTAAATAAAAAAGCGCCTATTTTTTTTCAGGCGCTTTCTTCTTTATATTTTCCAATGTAATATGCTTTATATAGTGCTTTTCCATTTCAGCCACTAGTACGGACAACTGGATATAGGCATGGTATAAAGCTGGACTCTTTAATATAAAATTGAGTCTTTCCTTAAGGTTAACCGGCTTTATCTTTAAATCCCCCAACTCCTCCTGAAAATCAACAGGCTTGCCGTTTGTCCAGAATAATAGCTGCAGAAATAACCCAATTGCTGTTTTCATTGGATCTTCGGCAGCTTTTTGGTTTCGATTTCCGAAATGCTCATCAAGAAGCCTTTTATGTTCTTTCCATTCCTCCAGCAGCACACGGATGCACTTTTCTTTTTTTTCCCAAGGCTTTAAAGCTTCCATCCCGGCGTAATACGCAGCTTCATACAGAAATAGAGGGTGAATGTACTGCGTTTTCAGCATTGATTCATCTGCTGTAATCCCATCTTCCGGCTTATTGAATATAGGGTGGCAAAGCTTAGCAGAAAGGGGGATGATTAGCTGACTATTCATTTTCTTGCTTCCCCTTCATCCTCTTTTTTCCTTCCCTGCATAGGTCGAGAAGAGGGCAGATTTCACATTGCGGATTTTGTGCCTTGCAATGGTACCTTCCAAAGAAGATCATGCGATGATGGGTCACGGACCACTCATCCATTGGCACCTTTTTCATTAATGTTTTCTCCACTTCCAGTACGGAGTCCTTCCAGCGGCAAAAACCAAGCCTTTTGCTGACACGTTCTACGTGAGTATCAACTGCAATAGCTGGGACACCGTATGCGACAGACACAACTACATTTGCAGTTTTACGGCCAACACCCGGCAGCTTTGTCAGCTCATCCCTGTCCCGGGGCACTGCTCCATTATATTCATCAAGGAGCAACCGGCAAAGTTTTTGAATGTTTTTTGCTTTATTCCGATATAGGCCAATTGAACGGATATCCTCCTGCAGCTCTTCTATGGGAACCTCAAGATAGTCCTGAGGAGTTTTATATTTTTTAAAGAGATTTCTTGTCACCTTATTTACCAGCACATCTGTACATTGGGCAGACAGTGCGACTGCTATTACAAGTTCAAATGGATTGGAATGATTTAATTCACAGTGTGCTTGCGGGAACATTTCTCCCATCGTATCTAGGCAATATCGAATTTGTGTTTTATTTAACAAAGAAATCACCACTTACTGTTTGTCTATTTTTCCAGCAGTTTAAAATTTGTTTACTGTTCAAGCCAATTGTAAAAAGGAACTGACTTCGCTGTCTGAGAAGGCATATCTTCTTTTTTATTTCTTTGCTGAGATTGGTTTTGCCTAAACTTTTTTCCGTAGCTTTTTGCTTGCTCAATTGTCTTGATGCCGTTCTTTTTCCATTCAAATAATATTCTGTCTATATATCTGAAGTTTAGCTTTCCGGACAGGACAGATTCTCTTAGTGCCGCTTTGATTATGTGGGGATTATGGTGGTCATCGTCCATCCATAGTGCAAGTGTCTCGCATTCAAACGGTGAAAGCGGCCTGCCGAACTCCCTTTCAAAGCATGTATACAAGTCTGTTTCGTCTTGCTGCAGCTTAACCGCTTCTTCCTTTTTGCCGCTAAGAAGAAATTGGTCAATGAGCTTCTCCCAAAGCGGATCAAGATGGTATTTTTCAAAACGGATGCCATCAGCTGAATAGCTGTCTTTAATCTCAATGTAACCTTTTTGAATTAATTTTCTTAGCATCTCCGTACATTCTGCAACAGATATAGTCATGCGGGAAGATAATTCAACTGGGGTGGGAAACTCATTCCCATGTTCAATAAAGGAAATTACATGAAGTAATAAAACGAGTTCATGTTCATTTAGATTCATTTCTTTGTATTGGGTTAACAGTACTCCAGGAATTGAAATATTCCCTTCCTGAAGCCATTTCAATAAACTGTTTTTTGACATTCGTGACACCTCCTTTTCAGTATATCATGAACATAAGTGCTAAAGTGAGGAGAATTACCGGTAAGTTTTCCATGAAATTTTATCTTGACTACTGGCAAAACTTAATAGACCAGCTGACCGGCCATCTCAACTTCAGAATGTTCTTTCGATATTGCAAGAAGCAAAAAATCCGCGGAAGGCGGATTTTTCACTGTAATTAATATACATTTTTCCGGGTTTACGGGCAGTTACATTATGGATATAAACGGTTCAGCAAACGAGGGAATGGGATGGTTTCACGTACATGCTCCACTCCGCTGATCCAGGCAACAGTTCTTTCAAGGCCAAGGCCGAATCCGGAATGCGGTACGGAACCGTACTGGCGCAGTTCAAGATACCATTTGTATGCATCCATTTCCAAATTATGCTCCTCCAGGCGCTTCTTAAGAAGATCATAGTCATGGATACGCTCAGAACCCCCAATTATTTCTCCATAGCCTTCAGGAGCAATCAAGTCTGCACATAATACAACATCTTCCCTTGAAGGATCAGGCTGCATATAGAAAGGCTTTAGGGAGGTTGGATAATGCGTAATAAAGACTGGCTTTTCATAGCTTTCAGCAATAGCCGTCTCATGCGGAGCACCGAAATCATCACCCCACTGGATATCATCAAAGCCTTTTTCCTGAAGGAATTTAATAGCTTCGTCATATGTGATGCGCGGGAATGGAGCTGTGATCTTTTCAAGCTTGTCTGTATCACGGCCAAGCGTCTTAAGTTCAATTGCACAATTTTTCAAAACGGATTGTACAATGTGCGATACATATTCTTCCTGGACTTTAAGGTTATCTTCGAATTCATGAAAAGCCATCTCAGGCTCAATCATCCAGAATTCAATCAAATGGCGGCGTGTTTTGGATTTTTCAGCACGGAAAGTCGGCCCAAATGAAAATACTTTTCCAAGCGCCATAGCAGCAGCTTCCATATAAAGCTGTCCACTTTGTGATAAATAGGCATCTTCATCAAAATATTTAGTCGCAAAAAGCTCTGAAGTTCCTTCCGGTGCACTCCCTGTTAAAATTGGCGGGTCTACCTTGGAGAATCCCTGCTCATTGAAGAATTCATAAGTTGCACGGATAATTTCATTTCTAATTTTCATTACCGCATGCTGGCGGCGGGAGCGCAGCCATAAATGGCGGTTATCCATTAAGAACTCAGTTCCATGCTCTTTTGGAGTAATTGGGTAATCCACAGCCTGATGAATGACTTCAAGCCCGGTAACAAGGAGCTCGTAGCCAAAAGGCGAACGCTCATCTGTTTGAACCTTGCCAGTAACATATACGGAAGATTCCTGTGTCACTGACTTTGCTCCCTGGAATACTTCATCAGGGACTTCAGCCTTCACGACTACCCCCTGAATAAATCCTGTTCCATCACGAAGCTGCAAAAAAGCAATCTTTCCGCTTGAGCGCTTATTGGCAATCCAGGCTCCAATGGTAACTTCCTGGTCAACATATTTATGAACTTGAGAAATTGTTGTTTTTGTCAATTTATGTTCCCTCCAAAAAATCTAAGCAATCACTTCTTATGTATCGCTATATATTATACCTTCCAGCCCTCTGACAAGCAATAATAGAGAAATTTACGAGATGGATAATGATATTTTTCATTAGATAACATAGAAGAAGGCCGGATATCATCCGGCACTCCAGCAAACAAGTATTACTTCATATTCTTTTCAACAAAGCTATGCATACGTTCAACTGCTTTTTCAAGCAAATCAAGAGAGGTTGCATAGGATAAACGGATATTTTCAGGAGACCCAAAGCCCGAGCCCGGAATTACAGCAACCATCGCTTCTTCCAAAAGAGCTTTTGCAAAGTCATCAACATTTTCAAAGCCTGTCAGTTCGGCAGCCTTTTGTACATTTGGAAATAAATAAAATGCTCCTTGAGGTTTAACACAAGTAAAGCCTGGAACTTTAATTAACTTATCATATATGATGTTTAAGCGATGCTCAAAAGCTTCCCGCATTTCTGCAAGCATATCCTGCGGGCCAGCATAAGCCGCAATGGATCCGTATTGTGCTGTTGTTGTCGGGTTCGATGTGCTATGGCTGGCAAGATTGGTCATCGCTTTAATGATTTCCTTATTTCCTGCAGCGTAGCCAATTCTCCAACCTGTCATGGAATGCGACTTGGATACCCCATTGATAATAATAGTTTGCTCTTTCAGTTCTGGTGAAAGCTCTGCAATGGAAGTATGCTTATGGCCGCCATATACCAATTTCTCATATATTTCATCTGAAATTATTAAGACATTATGCTTTAGGCAAACGTCTCCCAATGCCTTTAATTCATCTTCAGAATAAAGCATTCCTGTTGGATTGCTTGGCGAATTGATAATCACTGCTTTTGTTCTATCTGTGATGCTTTCAGATAGCTGTTCCGGTGTAATCTTATATTCATTTTCCTCTTTTCCCTCTGCATAAACCGGCACTCCGCCAGCAAGTTTAACTTGCTCAGGGTAACTAACCCAGTATGGAATCGGGATGATTACTTCATCCCCTTCGTTAAGCAATACCTGGAAAAGGGTATACAAGCCATGTTTTGCCCCGCTTGTAACGATAATTTCTGAAGAGTCGTAATCAAGGCCCTGGTCCTTTTTAAACTTGGCTGCGATTTCTTTCTTTAAAGCTGGAAGCCCTGCAGAAGGGGTATATTTTGTATGTCCTTCATTCATGGATTGGACTGCAGCATCAATGATATGCTGAGGGGTATTAAAATCTGGTTCCCCGGCTCCCAATCCGATGACATCATGTCCCTGGGATTTTAATTCCTTTGCTTTCGCAGTAATTGCTAAGGTTGTTGATGGTGTTAATGCTTTAACTCGTTGTGCCAGTTGAAACTCCATTGTGCTTCCTCCCGTTTTTTCCTGACGCCGATCGAGGCTTTAATTAGCTTCGGCTTACAGGTTTTCGATTTTTTTCAGCCATTCTCCTGTTTTAAAATCTATATAATAATAATTTATTAAATCACCTTTGGAACGATAATGAATTTCCCATAATGGAATATTTTTCTCCATACCGAGGCGCACGGACATAATTTCAGCAGGATTTTTTTCCTGTTTAAGCCTGTTAATGGCTTCCTGGCTGGATATTCCATCAGATTGTCTTCGCATAACTATTTTTCCTTTTTTCTCAGGAACCCACACAAATATGTTGGTTCCTTCAGCATTCTTGCCTTCGATTACATAGTAGGTTTCAGTGCCGTGGTATAAATGGAAATCTTCAATTTCAGTAAGATCTGTTTCCATTTTTGCAAGCTCCACAGCTTTTGCTTCGGCCGTTTTTACTGGCTTCATGCTGTTAAAATATATCCAGGTGCCTGCACCCATGCAAATAACAAACAGAACTAGTACGGCTATTAAAGCTTTTTTCATTTTTTAATCACTCTTTTTATGTACGATAAATGGTAAAAATCGCTTTATTTTGGTCTTCCTGATCAAGCGCCAAGCCGAACATCAGGTCTTTTTCCTTCAAGGTTCTGTTTAGTGCATCAACAACTTTATACAGATCCGGGCTCTGCTGGATTTTAACTGTAGATAAAACCTCAATTTTGCTTTCCATTCTGGAATTCCTCCTCAGCCTCTACAATATTTGTAACTTATATACCTTACCCTTTAGGTTAAAATATACTTACAAAGAAATACACTCTATAACAGTATAACAGCAGAATATGTTTCCTTGTATCAAAACAAATACAAATTTTCTTCTAGTCCACCACGTAATGCTGCGCTCTTAGCGCAGCCTTTTTCATTACAGAATAAATGCCTCATAAAGAATCTCCAGGAAGAGAATTTCCTGGAGGTCCTTATACAGCACTAACTGTACTATTTATATTCCTCTTCCTGGAAAATCGTAATGACTTCATAGTTAATATCTGTAAATTTGATGGTGACAGTTCCATGCTTCCTTGTATAATATACATCAACCCATGCATCATTTAACAGTCCGAATAAATCAGAAGCCGGTTTTATTGATGATTTATGAAACAAGATGGCAATCTGCGGATCCATATGTTTAACCATCTGTTCTGAAATGGATCCTTCCTTGCCAAAGGCAGGAAGTTTTACGATATTGACATTGGATAAATCCTTCTTCATAAACACTTCTTTTGCTTTGTCACTAGTTGAATTCATGAATAGAATCCGATGTCTTGCGAAAGTAAAAGAAACATCCATTCCGTCCCCAGTTTCAATCCCTTCAAAAAGAACTTCAGTATGAAGTCCGGGAAGAAGCTGCTGTTTAGTATCATGGCTCCAGACATGAATATTAATATCGCTTAAATCAGCTTTTCCTTCTTTTAATTGAGAAGCAATGGGTTCCCCAGCTATAACCTGCTTCACATCATATTCTTTTATTAGCCAGGCGAGGCTTGACTCATTGTAGAGATCCTCATCTGTTAGAATAATTGTCGATATCTGATTTGTCCTATAAAGCTGCAGAAGCTTTTTTAATTCAGGTTCAGTCCCCGGTCCTCCAGTGTTGATCAGGATATTTTGATCATTGCCATGGTGGATCAAGGATGCTTCTCCATCGGATAAAGAAAAAAAAGTAATAGCGAGCTCATCGTTTTTAAGTTTTAGATCAATGCTTTCCACTTTAACCGGAACTGCAGGTGAGTCCTTCGGTATGTAATACCAATTAGTAAACATCAGCAAAAAGGCGAACAACACTTTCATCTATTCATTCCTCCTACCCTATGAACAAAAACGGAAGCGGGCATATATAGCATAAGCGTGAACCTTTCAACAAAGTCAGTTCCACCTTACTTAATTAACTTCCCAACAAATATAGAATGTGTTATTCATGCGAATTTATCCTGCTTCAAAGGGTCTTTGCCAATGTTCATAAAATAGGCTGCAAATTATTCGATTTTATGATGGAATTCTTAATTGATATGCATCCTCATCGGGCTAAGCTCCTCTTTAGCGACGCTTTTTTGAAGCTTTCACACAATAGGTTCAGCCGCCTCAACACATATTTTATAGCCAAGTATAAATTAATTCGACAATTTCATCAATATTGCTTTTTTGAATTGGTATAGGCGGGATGGAATCCAGGAATGCCTTTCCGTATTTTGTGGTGACGATTCTTCGATCAAAAACAACTATAAACCCTCTATCCGAGCTTGTTCTGATTAGCCTTCCAACACCTTGTTTAAACCGGATTACAGCTTCAGGCAATGAATAGGAGGAAAATGGGTTCCCTCCCTCACTTTTGATTTGTTCATTTTTTGCCTGTACCATTGGTTCATCCGGCGGGGAAAAAGGCAGTCTGACAATCACAAGGCAAGATAGATCCTCACCAGGGATGTCCACTCCTTCCCAAAAGCTGCTTGTTCCCAAAAGAATCGCTTTATCAAAACGCTGAAAATTCCTTGTAAGTCTTGATCGGCTGCCGCTCGTAATGCCCTGGGCAATCACAGCATAATCCTCCAGAAACCCTGATTCCCTTATAAGTTCATAAGTTCTCCTAAGCATCTCATGAGAGGTAAACAGAATTAGCATCCTGCCTTTTGTGGCTTCAGCAATAGAGATAATGTGCTCCGATATGGAGGCAACGTATTCCTCCAGCGGTACAGCATTCACTTCCGGCAGATCTCCAGGTATCAGCAGTTTGACCTGTTCCTGATAATTAAATGGCGATGGAATTTGTTCCAGGGTGCACTCCTGCTCTTCAAGTCCAAGTTCATTAAGGATAAAATGAAAGGAATCTTTTACAGACAAAGTGGCCGATGTAAAGACGGCACTTTCCTTTTCACTAAAAAATTGTTCCTTAAGGTAATTTGACACTGTTACGGGCTGAGCGAAAACCGTTGTGGCATTTTGGGCTGAACGCGTATCCATTTCAATCCAAACAACAAATTGGGATAAAGGCATTTGAAAAATATGTTTTACGTTTTCATTCAAATCTTTCAAGTCCTCAAGTATGGAGGCTACCTCCTCCATAAGTGCCTTTTCCTCCAGTGTCAAGGAAGCCTTTATCTGTCCGACAAGCATAACCCGCTTTTCTATAGCTTCCATTAGGTCTCTTAGGAGAAAACCAAATCGCTCTGCACAAGCTATAACAGCTTTTGACTCTTTGTCACTGCCTCCGTTTATAAATCGGACAGTTAAACGGGTACTGCTCTTCTTTGCTTTTGAATATTTTTTCGCATAAATCCCAATAACTTTAAATAATTCATCCATTTCATGAAAGAGATCCACTATAAGCTGATTAATTTCAAAGGAATGAATCATATCCTCCGGGCTCCCTGCTTTTTCTTCAACCAGTTTTTCAAGCTTATAAAAGAGCTGTTTTTGTTCAAACAATCCTATTTGGCCAAGAAGCAAACGTACCGTTAAATAATCAAGCTTATGGCCAAAATGTTTACCGGATGCTTTCACGAAATGATGGCCCTCATCTATAACCACATGGCTGAATTTAGGCAAAATGACGCTTGGGGCTACCAGATCGGTTAGGAGCAATGAATGGTTGGTAATGATAATATCCGCACTTTGTGCTTCCTTCCTCGCTTTTAGATAGAAGTCCCTGGATATCCATGATTTATCCTGCAAAAAAGCTGTTTCATCATTCTTGATTTTGCTCCAGTAAATCATGCCGCCACTTGAAAGGTTCAATTCGTCAATATCCCCTGTATCCGTCTCCAGTAACCAGACGAGAATCTGCATTTTACTTAGAATCGTATCATAATTATCTTCTTCATCATCCCTTAAGGTCTGAACAAATTTGGCCAGGCTGATATAATGGCTTCTTCCCTTCAGCAAAACAGCTTTGACCGGGAATGGCAGCATTTTTTGCAGCAGCGGGATGTCCTTTTTTAACAACTGTTCCTGCAGCTGCGTTGTATATGTACTAATAATGACTGTTTTGCCGTTTTCCTTACCGTAAATTGCTGATGGAACAAGGTATGCCAACGATTTTCCAACGCCTGTACCTGCTTCGATTAAAGCATGTTTTTTATCATTGAACGCTCCGTAGACGGCATCCATCATCTTAAACTGGCCTTGTCTTATTTCATAGGAGGGAAAAGCTTTCATAAACATTTCCTGCTTTTCCTCAATACCAAAGGGATACCCGGTACCTGTAAGGCTATCAGGGTATTGGAGCATCACCCCTTTTTTCAATGCGATTCCTCTATGTATTTCAATAAAGTCAGGCAAATTTTCAATTTTGCTTTCTTTAATTAAAATGAGTTCGTCAAGCAGAATATCAAGGTCACTTTTTAGTCCCCCCGAAAGCTTATGCAGCAGTTCAAGTGTTTTAAACGGGAGGTATTCAAGCTTCTTTAACAGAATCAACAAGAGCTCTGCAGTTACATAAGCATCGCTATCTGCCTGGTGCGGCCGTTCATGGTTCAGCCCTTCACGGTGTGCAAGATCTGATAACTTGAAGCTATCCGCAGTTGGAAAAAGAATCCGTGACATTTCTACTGTGTCAAGAACCGGACCGTAAAACCCGTTATAGCCTGCCTCCAACAATTCTTCCTGCAAGAACGACAAATCAAATAGCACATTGTGTGCAACAAAAAATGCACCTTCCAGTAAAGTCAGCACTTTTGGGGCAATTTCAGAGAACAGGGGTGCATCTTCCACCATGTCATCCGACAGTCCTGTCAATTCTTCAATAAAAGGGGGAATCGGCTGCTCAGGGTTTACATATGAGGAATATTCCTCTTTAATTTTTCCGTTTTCGATCACCACAGCAGCAAATTGTATTATTTTATCGCCCTTTTTCGGGGCGTTTCCGGTTGTTTCCAAGTCAACTACAACATATTTATTACCCATGGCATACACCTCTACATTCAGTCATTCAAACGGTATCACAAAAACGGAAAAAGAAAAAGGCAAATAGCTTTCTGCTCATTACTTTTCTTCCACACGAACTAAGCCCTTATTCACTCATGCCCTATGCAGCTTAAATAAAAAGCACTGATCCGGCATTTCGAATCAGCACTTTTTTAAATTTTCTATAGAACTGTACTTTCTGGCTCGGCATGGATCATATCTGCAATTCGATTGTTTCTGTCCATAATAGCCACTTTAGGTTCATGGTAAGGTACCTTATCATCAGGAACAAGTGCATAAGAGATTATAATCACAATATCCCCTTCCTGAACAAGACGGGCTGCTGCACCATTCACACAGATAACGCCGCTGCCTCTTTCACCAGGGATGATATACGTTTCGAAGCGTGCACCGTTATTATTATTGACGATCTGGACCTTTTCGTTGGGTGCCATTCCTACTGCCTCAATAATATCTGTATCAATGGTGATGCTGCCTACATAATTTAAATTTGCTTCCGTTACAGTTGCACGATGGATTTTTCCATTCATCATGGTGCGAAACATGCTGGTTCCCCCTTAACTCCCTTTATTTATCGTAATAATAACGTTATCAATCAGCCGGACTTTGGTAAATTTAACAGCAATAGCAATAATGATCGTTCCTTCCAGACGGTCCAGTTCCTTAAGATCCGGATAGGAAAGAATCTCGACATAATCAATATGGCCAGTAGTATTTTTCTCAATATGTCCCCTGACTTGCGCAATAATTTCCAGAGGATCCTCTTCTCCCTCAATAATCTTGGATTCTGCGATTTTAAGGCTTTGGTTTAGTGCGGGAGCCTCCACTCGTTCTGCAGGAAGAAGATTGATGTTCCTGGAGCTCTTGGCCAAGCCATCAGCTTCTCTAACTGTTCCTACGGCCACTATTTCCACAGGGAAGTTAAAATCCTTTACAAGGCCACCTACTACAGCTACCTGCTGGGCATCCTTCATTCCAAAATAAACCTTATCAGGCTGAATGATATTAAAAAGCTTTGTAAGAACCGTTGCGACACCATCGAAGTGTCCCGGGCGGGATTTGCCGCATAATACATCGGTCCGATCCTGCACTCTTGCAGTCACAGAGAGAGTGCCAGGATACATTTCATCTGCGGAAGGATAAAAAATAAAGTCATTCCTTTCTTGCTCGGCCAATTTGCTGTCTCGGTCAAAGTCTCTTGGATATGTGGCTAGATCTTCTTTAGGTCCAAATTGCAGCGGGTTCACAAAAATGCTTAGTACTGTCACATCATTTTCTTTTCTAGCAGCTTTTAATAAAGAAAGATGGCCTTCATGCAAATACCCCATTGTGGGAACGAATCCAATTGACTTTCCTTCCCGCTTAAGCCGCAATGCTATCATTTGCATTTCTCTTACTGTAGTAATCGTTCTCATACTTTTCCTCCATACAAGCTAAGCAGTTCTTCTTCTTTCATAGTGAAAGAATGGCTATTTTCAGGGAAAGATCCGTTCTTTACCTCAGCAGAATAAGCGGATAAACTATCCTGGATAACAGGATTTAAATTCTGATATTGTTTTACAAATTTAGGAACGCGATCAACTCCGTATCCCAAAACATCATGATAAACAAGAACTTGGCCATCTGTATCCTGGCCGGCGCCTATCCCAATAGTTGGTATTGTTAACTCCTTAGTAATCTGCTTTCCCAGCTGTTTAGGAACGCACTCCAAGACTACAGCGAAAGCACCCGCTTTTTCACATTCCTTTGCATCCTCCATTAACTTTCTGGCAGCTTCAGCATTTTTCCCCTGGACCTTGTATCCTCCTAAAACCCCTGCAGATTGTGGAGTTAAGCCCAAATGCGCAACTACAGGAATGCCAGCCTTTGTTAATGACCTAATTTGTTCAGCCACTTCATCTCCGCCTTCAAGCTTGACAGCATGTGCACCTGTTTCCTGAATGAGCCTTGCTCCATTAATAAGTGTATCTTTAATGGATAAATGATAGCTCATGAATGGCATATCTATAACAATAAATGTATCTTTTGCTCCCCTTTTGACAGCCTTGCCGTGATGGATCATGTCTTCCATTGTGACAGGAACCGTTGAATCATAGCCTAAAACGACCATACCAAGTGAATCCCCGACAAGAATCATATCTACCTCAGCATTTTCTGCCTGTTTGGCAGCCGGATAGTCATAAGCTGTGAGCATTACAATTTTTTCTTCACATTGTTTCATCTTTAGAAAATCAGTTGTTTGCTTCATCTTTCGTCCTCCTTTTTTAGGAAGAGGAGATAAAACTTTCCCAATGAGTACACAGCAGCATGCTGCTCCAACCACAAAAAAACCCTTCTGAAGGCAGAAGGATCTTGTAATAGCTCATTATAATCGTTCATCCCTCTGTCCCGGTCCATTTTTGGATCTAGGCAGATATCTATTCGTTTAGGTTAATACTTTAAAGGTGCAGTTCTTTAAAGGATACTGCCCATAAAAAAAGTATAGCAAAAAGAAGAAAGAATTGGCTATAAAAATTTTTATAGCTCTGTTAAACTTGCCTGTTGATTTCCGTTCCAGGCACTCAGCGAACCGCGGGCGGTTCGGGAGCCTCCTCGGCGCTCTACACCTGCGGGGTCTCCCTTTGACTCACTTCTCCCGCTGGAGTCTCGCGCCTTCCGCTCCACTCAATAGGGTGCTACTATCAACGATGAGCTTTAACATTGCCTTATAATTAGGAATCCAGCTCAATGTCTGCAGAGTATACGTGATGGACTTTTCCATTGCTATCTTCAATCATCAGGACGCCATCATCGGTAATTCCAAGGGCCTTTCCATAGATGCTGCCAGTAATCGTCCTGGCAGTGAGGTTCTTTCCGATGCTGACAGCGTAGCTCTCCCATAATAGCTTGATTGGGTAGAAGCCTTTATCCAGGTAAAGTTTATAAAGGTTCTCCAATTTACCAAGAAGGATTTTAATCAGGTCAGCTCTTGAAAGCTTTTCCCCTTTTTCAATTGATAAAGAAGTAGCAATGTTTTTAAGCTCATCTGGATAATCAGCCAATTGCTGGTTAACATTGATTCCTATACCAATTATGATTGAAATAATCCTATCCGCATCCGCCTGAAGCTCCGTCAGGATTCCTGTTACCTTTTTGCCGTTCATTAAAATATCATTTGGCCATTTAATTTGCGGAGTCAAACCAGTAAGCTCTTCAATCGCCTGCACGACAGCTACGGCAGTGATCAAGGTAAGCTGGGGAGCTTTCGGAGGCGGAATATTTGGCCTTAGAATGACACTCATCCATACTCCTGTAGATTTTGGGGAATGCCATCTCCTATCCATTCTTCCCCTGCCTGAAAGCTGTTCTTCCGCAATGACCACCGTTCCCTCGGGTGAACCTTCATATGCCAGGCGATGGGCAATTTTCTGGGTGGAATCAATACTCTCTTCGTGATGAATATTACGGCCGAGCGTTTCGGTTTTTAAACCCAGCCTGATTTCATCAGGGGTCACCTTTTCCGGCGTTTTTGTAATCCGATAGCCTTTTCTTCGCACAGCTTCCAGCTCAAAGCCTTCCTTTCTCAGTTCCTCGATATGCTTCCACACCGCAGTTCGTGAACAACCGACCAAATCTGCCAAATGCTGTCCTGATAAATATTCCTCTTTGCTGTTCGTAAAAGCATCAATCAATTTTTTCCTAAGTTCTGATTGCACTTCATGAGCCACTCCCTTATGGATTCATTGCTATTTTTTAATTCGCCCTTTAACACGGCATTTTCCGCTTTTTTAAGATCGGCTTTGATCCATGCACCAGGAGGTTTGCCAAACCAGTTCATCAAATCATTTCCTGTAAGCTGCAGCTCGCTTCGCTGCTTGATCGGCAAGCTATTATATAGTTCCATGAGATTGTCTGTATTTCTTTTTAACTCCGTATGCTGCAGTACATTGTGTATCCTTTCGGCGCTTAATGAAGATTCCCGCCCTGCCTGATAAAGAGAATAGGCATCCCATTCATTATCAGATCTATACCGGATCCATTTTAAGATTGATAATATCTTTCTTGTTTTCTTTACAGGTAAATTCCAGCTTTTAAAAAAGGACTCAGCGCTTGCTTGGTCTATATCAAAAAGGCAAGTAAGGAAACCCCACATTTCTTCTCCTGTCAGTCCCTCTGCATGATAATTTGCTGAGCTGCAAAGCTGCCTCTGGAATGCTGTCATCTGTGGAAGATACTTATATAACCCGGTTTCACCAACTATTTTAAGAGCCATCATGCGGTTCCTTCCAGCCAAAAGCTTTTCGAATTCAGCCAGCTTGCGCTCCACTGCAATTTTTTCAAGCAAATGAGCAAGTGATGATAAAGCCTCATAGGTTGATTTCTCAATTTCAAACGAAAGCTGGCTAAAAAAGCGGACTGCCCTCATCATTCTGAGGGCATCTTCCGTAAACCTTTCATCAGGATTTCCAACTGTTCTGATAACCCTTTCCTCAATAGCCTTCTTTCCCCCAAAAGGGTCTATAAACTTCCCATGCCTATCCATCGCAATGGCATTCATAGTGAAATCCCTTCTTTTTAGATCCTCTTCCAGAGACCTGATAAAGTGGACTTCAGACGGCCTTCTAAAATCCAGGTACTCAGCTTCAGTCCTAAAGGTAGTAACTTCATAAGGAATGCCATTAAACAGGACAACAACCGTCCCATGCTCGATTCCTACATCAAGAGTCTTTGAAAATATAGATTTCAATTCCTCAGGAGTAGCCGAGGTGGCAATATCGACATCGGCAATTTCTTTGTCCAGCAGAAAATCCCTGACCGAACCCCCAACAAAATAGGCCTCATAACCGGCAGACTCAATTTTATTTAATACGGGAATTGCTTGGCGAAACGCTTCTTTCATGAAAGATCACCATTCTTTAGCAGCTCGTAATAGAACTCTTCATATTGGAAAACAATTCGTTCTGCACTAAAAACTTCTTGTGCAAGCGAAATGGATTGTGCAGAAAACTTGCGGTGAAGATTTGCATCCTTAAGGAGATTTATCGCTTTTTGGGAGATTTCATCAATATCCCCAAGCCCGCAAACATACCCGGTTGCTCCATCGTCTATTACTTCAGGGATGCCGCCAACATTTGTACCGATACATGGAACTCCGCAAGCCATTGCTTCCAAGGCAACAAGTCCAAAGCTTTCTTTTTCAGATAGCAATAGCATGAGGTCGCTGATGCTATAAAGCTCTTCAAGATTATCCTGTTTACCCAGAAACAAGACATTGCCTTTAAGCTTCAAATCATTAACAAGCTGACATATGACAGTCATCTCCGGACCGTCTCCGACAAGAAGCAGCTTTGCAGGAATTTCTTTTGCTATTTTTGCAAAAGCTTTAATAACATCAGGCACTCTTTTTACGTTGCGGAAATTCGATACATGAATGATAACTTTCTCTTCCGGCCTAATGCCGTACTCCTCTTTAAGATAATCTGAATCCGTTTTCCGGTAAACTCTTTCATCTATAAAGTTATAAACCGCTTTAATCGGTTTATCAGGTTTTATCAAGTCATAAGTTTGAGAAATTAAGGCATTGGATACGGCGGTAACCCCATCAGACTTTTCGATTCCGAAACGGATGGCATCAGTGAGTGACGGATCGTATCCAAGTACAGTAATATCCGTTCCATGAAGGGTAGTCACAATTTTAATATCCTTCCCGCTCATCTGCTTCGCTAATATAGCACAAACAGCGTGCGGAATCGCATAATGGACGTGAACTAAATCAAGATCCTCTCTTTTTATTACTTCTGCCATTTTGCTGGCAAGGGCAATATCATAAGGAGCATATTGAAATACCGAGTATTGGTTTACATCCACTTGATGATAAAAAATATTATGGTACATTCTCTTTAACCGGAAAGGCAGGCTCGATGAAATAAAGTGAATCTCATGTCCCTTTTCAGCAAGCATTTTGCCCAATTCGGTTGCCACAACGCCTGATCCGCCCACTGTCGGATAACAGGTGATTCCTATCTTCAGTTTCTTGCTCATAATTCCTCACCAAATAAGTCCATATTTAAGAGCAGAGGTTTATTCACTTTAAAGCCTTCTGCGTATTGAACCCCAGCCTGTTTTCCAAAAAGGCTTTCCCTGGCCTGGACGGTTTCAATATAACCGTTGACCAAAGGTGTTTCGTATGACTCCGGGCTTTTAACAAATTGACTTTCATAAGCCTCAAGGCTGGCTATTTTTTTATCAATGAAAGATGAGATGTCAACCAAGAAGTCAGGAGTATGGAAGCCATTAATCATGTAAAAGTACAGGTTTTTCACCTTGTGGGGAGGATAGGTGCCCTCTGTTTCAAATTTTTTGATTCCTGCTGAAAAGATAGCCTCCTCAACCAGGCGGGCACAATGCCCATGATCCGGATGCCTATCCTCCATATAGGGAGCAAAAACGAGAGATGGCCGGTATTTACGGATCACTTCCGCGATTTTGGTTATGTATTCCTGATTAAAATATAATCCCCTGTCAGGCAGATTAAGAGTCTCTCTAATGCCAACTCCTAATATATCCGCTGCTTTCCTGGCTTCTTCTTTACGGATATCGACTGTTCCGTTTGAGGATAGCTCAGCTCTTGTAAGGTCGCATATCCCTATCCTTTTTCCGTATGATACATACTTGGCAATCATGCCGCCCATGCCAATTTCAACATCATCAGCATGTGCGCCAAATGCCAGGATATCCAGATCATCGTGGTTCATTCATGTCACCTTTTTCTTCGCCTACAATTTTCCGCCAGGATATATCGCCCCGTTCAAGGCCTTTAATTAATATCTCGGCAGTACCCATATTGGTAGCCAATGGAACAGCATATACGTCGCACAGACGAACCAGCGCGGAAACATCTGGCTCATGAGGCTGAACAGTAAGCGGATCTCTAAAGAAGAACACAACATCCATTTTATTATTGGCAATTAAGGCACCGATCTCTTGATCACCGCCCAGGGGGCCAGACTGGAAACGATGGATTTCCAATCCTGTTTCCTTCATTATCCTTGAACCAGTTGTTCCGGTTGCATAAAGGGTATGCTCTTCAAGTATAGACTTATAGGCGATAGCAAAACGCACAATATCATCCTTTTTCTTATCATGGGCAATTAGAGCAATATTCATGTTGGCACCCCTTTCTATTCCATAATATTTTCAAGTCCGTATACGAGTGTATCTATTTTTAGAACAGTATCCACTGCCAGCTTTACCCCAGACATAAAAGAAGCACGGTTATAGGAATCGTGGCGGATGGTTAATGTTTGTCCTTCAGATCCGAACATAACTTGCTGATGAGCAATTAGCCCAGGCAAACGCACAGAGTGGATGTGCATTCCATCAAGGTTGGCACCTCTGGCGCCAGGGATTGTTTCTTTTTCATTTGGATGGCCCTGCTGTTTTTGCTCTCTGACATCCACAATCATTTCAGCTGTTTTAACAGCTGTACCGGAAGGAGCATCCAACTTTTGATCATGGTGAAGTTCTATAATCTCAACATCGTTAAAGTATCTGCCTGCCATTTGTGAGAATTTCATCATTAATACAGCGCCAAGAGCAAAGTTAGGAGCAATAATGCAGCCAAGTCCCTTGTCATGGCAAAGCGCCTCAAGCTCTTGCAGGTTTTCTTTAGTAAAGCCTGTTGTTCCAACTACTGGCCTAACCCCATGCTCAAGTGCTATTTTCGTATGGTCCATTCCCACTTCTGGAGTTGTCAGGTCAATTAATACATCTGGTTCGATCTCTTGAAAGCAGACTGCTATATCTGTATATACAGGAATTTGGACAAACTCTGAAAATCCATCAAAGTCGCCAAGATGGCCTCCTCCATTTTTATGATCAATTACAGCTGCTAATTCATAATTATCAGTTCTTTTAACAAGCTGAACAGCTTCCCTTCCCATTCTTCCACGCGGTCCGGCTATTACAACTTTGATTTTATCCATTTGAATCTCTCCCTCTATTCTTCGATTCTTGTCCAACGGTCTTTATCGCGTGTATTAAATTTCTTCATAACCCGGTCGTGTGCTTCTTCTAAATCGATGTTAAGCGAATTGGCAAAGCATATTAGAACAAAAAGCATATCTCCAAGCTCTTCTTCTATTGCCTTTTCTTCTTCAGTGGATTTTTTCGGTTTTTCACCGTAATGATGGTTTACTTCCCTAGATAGCTCACCAAGCTCTTCGGACAGCCTTGCCAGCATTGCCAACGGACTAAAGTATCCTTCTTTAAACTGGCTTATGTATGTATCTACCTCTGTTTGAAGCTCTTTCATCGTTTTTCTTGTTTGCATTTATTTCACCTCAGCTTTAACTTGCGTTTTTTAAACGGAGATTTCCACTTTTCATGTTAGCTAAAGCTTAGCATCATTACAAATATTTTTAATTAAAAGCTCTATTAAATTTACCTGTTGATTTCCGCTCCAGGCGGCCGGGGAGCCGCCTCAACGCATGACGAGCCTGAAGGGTCTCCCCTTGACTCGCTTTTTCCCGCATGACTTTGAATATGCATCCCAGAAAAACACCGCACGAAGAAAATGCGAATGCATTTTCGAGGATCTCGCGCATTCCGCTCTATTCAACATAGTGCCAAAATCAAAAATGGGCTTAAACATAGCCAATTAAAAATATTTCTTATTGCCCGTATTATCCTCCCTGTATCTTCGCCTTATTGCTCTTATAATCTGTATCTTATATAATTAGATACGCTTTGGATATGAGATATTTAGGTAATGGAGGGATAATATGCTTTATGGATTAAAATTTAAAAATATCTTTTTTATTTTGCTGGGAGCAGCCATTTTTTCATTTGGCCTCGTTCATTTTAATATGCAAAACAATTTAGCTGAAGGCGGGTTCACCGGAATCACCCTGCTGCTTTTTTTTCTTTTCAAATGGGATCCTTCCTACACGAACTTGTTATTAAACATACCCCTCTTTTTTATCGGATGGAAGCTGCTTGGAAGGAATGTTTTTCTATACACTATTATAGGAACAGTCGGTGTCTCTGTGTTCTTGTGGATTTTCCAGCGGTACCAAATTGATATGCCGTTAAATGAGGATTTGACTCTGGCTGCCCTATTTGCAGGTGTTTTTATCGGGATTGGCCTGGGCACTATTTTCAGGTATGGCGGAACGACAGGCGGAGTGGATATCATCGCTAGGCTCACCCATAAATACGCAGGGGTTAGCATGGGCAAAACGATGTTCATTTTTGACTTCTTTGTTATTGCCCTTTCGTTAATAACTTATTTAAACTATCGCGAAGCCATGTACACCCTTGTCGCTGTTTTTGTCGGTGCCAAAGTTATTGATTTTATGCAAGAAGGCGCTTATGCAGCAAGAGGAGCCATGATTATATCCGAATTCAATGATGCGATTGCTGAGAAAATTATGAAGGAAATGGACAGGGGGGTCACCGTTTTAAAAGGCCACGGCTCTTTTACAAAAAAAGACCGGGAAGTTCTATATTGTGTTGTTGGGAGAAATGAAATTGTCCGGCTTAAAAACGTCATAACTTCCGTTGACCCCCATGCGTTTGTATCTGTTACTGTTGTACATGATGTTCTAGGGGAAGGCTTCACATTGGATGAAAACAAAAAGCCTGTTGAGCGGTAAAGATTAAAAGCATAAGGTGCTCCGGGATAGGAGCATCTTTTTCTATTGGATAAAATAAAATAAAAAGCCGGCTTTCTGAAAGCCAGCTCCCTACTCAGATCTTGTCATTCCTGTGTATATAAGTATTAATCGAAGCAATTCCAGTACAGCAACCGCTGCTGCCGCTACATAGGTCAATGCAGCTGCATTCAATACCTTTTTAGTTTCCCTTTCCTCATCATTTCTAATAATCCCCAGGGAAACAACCTGGTCCATCGCCCGGTTTGAAGCATTATATTCCACCGGCAGCGTAATAACCTGGAAGACTACAGCTGCTGCCATGAAAATAATTCCCAATAAAACCATGCCGCTCATTCCTGCAAAAAACCCAATCATAATTAAAATCCAGGAAAAGTTTGAACCAAGGTTTGCTACTGGCACCAATGCATGTCGGAAACGCAAGAACGCGTACTCCTGATGATCCTGTATTGCATGCCCTACTTCATGGGCAGCTATTGCGGCTGCTGCCACAGAATGACCATGATAATTTGTGGCTGAGAGCCTAACAGTCTTTGATCGCGGATCATAGTGGTCTGTTAAATGTCCGCGGGTTTCTTCAACTCCTACTTGATATAACCCATTGGCGTCCAATATCTTTCTTGCTACTTCATTACCTCTCATTTGGGTTGAAGAAGGGACTTTTGAATACTTGCTATAAGCTCCCTTTACTTTCATTTGCGCCCATAGTGGGACAATAATAATAATCGCAAAATAAATGAGATATCCTCCCATTCTTTTACCTCCTATCAAGCTGCTCATGGTGTCCTGCATCAGCACAATTGTACCCATTTTTAAGGAATAATCCACTTTCTAATCTTTTCCCTTATTCTCTGTTTACAAAACGGGCATCGTTAAATTCTTTGCCGAGGCTGCCAGAATTTAAAAAAAATTGTATTTTGCGCGAACCATCACAGTCAATCTTTTAGCTCTCTGGAACGATTTTTCTGTCTTGCCTTATCTCCCTTATATTTTCTCCAACCGACGTAAGATAATGTAAGGATGATAATGCTCCCTGTCGAAATAATCACCCACCAAAGGGAAGGGTCTGCTTCATCTTCTGTCATTTCATCAAAGATTGTCTGCAGATCACTTTCTAATGCCTCAAGCTCCTGCTGGCTTGCCTGCTGAGTTAGAACCTGCGGTCGATAATGATCAATAAAATTAATGCGGGCATTCAATTTTTGAACCCGTTCAGCATCCACATCTATTTTCATGCTTGGATAAATAACCTCGTATAATGATAAAAAGGAATTCAAATTCGAATGGAAATTTTCATTATTTCCGCTATAGGCCGCTTCCTTAACATCCCCAAAAACGGTCATAATAGGCTTTTCCATTTCTGTCCATAAAGGCTGATAATTAGATGAAATCGCATCCATAACCAGCCGGAATTTTGTCACGTTATTCAGCCTTTCATCATGGCTCATGGATGCATTTACGGTAGCTTGTACAGCATCATTATGTGAAACCGTAACGATACGCAGCTCATCCATCGTGAACGGCCTTTCCTTCCCGTTAACAGCCACGAATTGCTCTGAGAAATATTCAAGAAGCTTCTTGGCATCTCCGTATCTGTGAAGCTTAACCATTTGCAGCGCTTCATCAGATAGCTTGTCTAATTTATCTATGTGTGAGGTCTTATCCGCAAAACCTTGTCCGGGCATTAACATAAGAATAAAAACTAAGACTGCGATCAATTTCTGCCTCATTAACTTGTCCCCCCTCAAATTACTATTAGATATGTATGAAAAAGAGGACAAGGTTAGACCATAAATTATTATGGGCAGCCATAATATTTTTACGAAAGGTTTTTTGCAACTACTATACAATATCCAGGCTAAACCGATTCTTTTTTAATACTAAATAATATGCAGCACCCAATGAGAAGATACTCAGCCAAAATGTAAAATAGCCTATTTGAGGTGTATACAAGTTCAAAATTGGATATCGGGGGAGCATAAAAAAGACATAATCAATCACATCGTTATGGAGTGTCCATATTCCAGTTATAACCAGATGCCAGGTTTTAAACCGGTAAAAAGGTGCGTATAGCACACCTTGAATGGCCATAGCTCCATGCGAAAAGATAAGCATAAGGGCAGCAGGATCTAATTCGCCAGTCACCTGAAAGACTAGCAAATTCATGACTACAGCCCAAATTCCGTATTTAACCAGCGTAACAATAGCCAGGGCTTCAAGCAAAGGCCAATTCTTGCCCATTAAAAAGGCAATCAGGACAAACACAAAAAACAAGCTGGCTGTCGGGCTATCGGGGACAAAAGCCAGGAATAAAGCAGGCGTGTCCACCAGCTGCCATTTGTACCATATGTACCCATAAATTGTCCCTGCCGTGTTGATAATCAGCAGCAGCATCAAAACGGCTCTGCTGCCCAATAAAGGATAAATCCACTTCATATTTGCTCCCCTTCTCTGTATACATCATTTTTTCATTATTTTACCATAGTGTGCCTTTTATAAAAAAGAGCAGCCTCTATAGAGCATAAAAAAGAAGCTGGCAGATGCCAGCTTCTTTATAATTATTTGCTTTCAAGGCCAGAGATAAACTCAGCCAATTTTTGAAGTTCTTCATCAGTGCCTTTAAACATACCAGCAGGCATCGCACCTTTACCGTTCTTGGCAATGTCTGCAACTTCTTCAGGTGTTAATCCAGTGTCAACAAGGGCAGGTGAACCTGCACCACCCTGAAGGTCTCCACCATGGCAGGAAATACAGCCATTGGCTTCAAAAATTTTATAGCCTTCGTCTTCTTTGTCAAATTCTACTTCAGCTACAATCTTACCTTGTTCAGCTGCAGCCTCCCAGTCATGGTGCGCTACAGATTCCCATGTTAAATAAGTGATACCGGCTAATGCCAACAGCATAAAGCCAGTAGCTAAAGGACGCTTAGATGGACGGCGTTCAGGTCCGCGGTCAAGGAATGGAGCAAGCATTAATGCTCCAAATGCAAGACCTGGAATAATGAACGCACCAATTGCATTATAAGGTCCGGATGCATAGCTATATTTCAGAAGCTGGTATAAGAACAAGAAGTACCAGTCTGGCAGCGGGATATAAGCTGTATCACTTGGGTCAGCAATTTTTTCCAATGGCGGCTCATGCGCAATAGTCAAACTGAGGAAACCGATTAGGAAAACAGCTCCCACCATCCATTCCTTTAATAGGAAGTTTGGCCAGAATGCCTCTGTTTTACCTGGATATTCCGAATAGTCTTTCGGAATATTCGGTTTGCGTTCAGCAGGAACACGAGAGTCACCTACGAATTTCATACCTTTACCACGATGCATTGGGCGATTTCCCCTCCTTTTTTATAAGTAGGTAGTATTTCATTTTTAAAGTTGTCTAGCTACGAGCCCCATCGGCTTGAGGTATTAAGCCAATCACTTCTGAAGAAAAAGCGCCTTCGCAAGCGCTTGTATTAAGCTTGTCGCCGATAAGCGGGCGCTCTCCGCTTTTCGTTTATCTTACAACGGTCCGGAAATACCTTGTTTACGGATCATAATAAAGTGGGCAGCCATTAACCCGAATAGTGCAGCCGGAAGGAAGAATACATGGATTGCAAAGAAACGGGTGATGGTTTGTGCGCCGACAATATCAGAATGACCGGCAATAAGTATTTTTAAATATTCTCCAATCAATGGAGTTGATTCTACGATCTGGATTGTTACTTTTGTTGCAAATAGGGCCTTCATATCCCATGGCAATAAGTAACCAGTTAGTCCAAGTGCAAGCATAATGAAGAAAATAAGCACTCCGACGATCCAGTTTAATTCACGGGGCTTCTTGTAAGCTCCCTGGAAGAAAACACGTAACGTATGTAGGAACATCATTACGATTACCAAACTAGCTCCCCAGTGGTGCATTCCGCGGACAATTTGTCCGAATGCAACATGGTTTTGTAGATAATACACGGATTCCCATGCGTTTTTAATATCCGGAACATAGTACATTGTCAGGAACATACCGGATAAGATTTGAATTACAGTAACGAAGAACGTCAGACCGCCAAAACAGTAAACAAACGCAGAGAAATGATGCGCAGGGTTTACATGCTCAGGCACTTCATGGTCAGCAATATCCCGCCAGATCGGCGTAATATCTAAACGCTCATCTACCCAATCATAAATTTTGTTTAACAATTATTACGCCTCCTTTCGCGGTTCAGCCTTGCCTAAATACAAAAAGCCGTCTTTTTCTGTGTAAGGATATACATCAAGCGGTGCAACCGGCGGTGTACCTGGAACGTTTGTCCCATCCTTTGTATAAAGGCCGCCATGGCAAGGGCAATAGAAATGATCAGGATTTGATTTGTCAGTGTTCCAGTCAACTACGCATCCTAAATGCTTACAAACTGGAGACAATGCAACAACTTCACCCTTTTCATCCTTATAAACCCACGCAGTGCCGGTAACTTCGGATGTGTACCATGCATCCTGCTGCTCATAAGTGTAATCAACCCTTGTCGGAGTTTCGGTAATTTCAGCCATTTTTTGCTTTGTTGGAATAAAATCACTTTCGCCAGCTGCCTGCAATACCGGATCAACCGCAAATCGAACCATCGGCATTAGCATACCAGCTGCCATGAAACCGCCTACACCAGTAAGTGTATAGTTTAGGAATTGACGTCTAGAAACTCGATTTTTGCTCATACTTTTCCCCCCTCTATTATGAAGTTAAGTCCAACGGACAATATTCAACACAATATAAAACTAGGACATAACAATGATATATCAATCTTTATGTAAGGTCAATATAATCCTGTGGCGAAACATGTCAACAGAGTGACTTAAAATTCACGCTATTCACCATTTTGCCACTTTTGTACAAATAAGGTCAGAAGCTGTTTCACCTGGTCTTCCAAAATGGAATTCTTATAGTTTTCATCCATATGCTCAAGAGGCAGGGATGGCAGCCATATTAACCCACCCTCCAAACGGTCTTCAAGCGCCTTCCACATGCTGTCCGAGGTTAAATGGAATATATGCTTAAAACCTTCGGATTTCAGCTCTTCTTCCCATTCGCCTAATCCGCTGACAAGCTTGTCCTCTGAAGCTGATTTCAAATAAGCATATCCAGGAAGCATAATAAGACGGCCCCTAAATTGCCGTTCAAGCTGGACGCTGAGGAGAGATATAAATTCAGTCATTGCGACTGACTGTTTTATATCATCGCCGAATGAAACCGGAAGCAAGGGCAGTACAGCAGTATCTACATATTGTTTTTCTTTCAGGAACATATCCATGTCCTGTGAAATCCACTTCATTAAATTCACTCCATTACAGTATTTTACCTATTTAATATATCATTATCCCTTGCTATGCTACAAATCAGAAAATCCTAATTCTAGCTGGAGGCTGGCTATTCATATCACCGATAAAAAATAAGAGCCTTGCTTTTTAAAAAGCAAGGCTTAGGTTGTTTCCAATTTATTTAACTGCTGGGTTAAGATACTGAATGCTTTTTTATCCTGTTTATCCAGCGCTTCATCAATTAGCTCAAGAAGCTTTTCCCTTCTAAATTTCTCCAGGCTTTCAGCCAGGAACCTTTCAGCGATCAGCCGATCCTTTTCGCTGATCTGCAGGCTCTTTGGCATAAAAGGATTTTCTTCCATAACTGCAGCATACTGATGAGCCTTGTTGGAAGCGTGGAAATTAAGCTGGATGTAAATTTCCTCATCACGATTTAACCTGATATCATGGAACGATTTCTCAGCATCTGTTGTCATGACATTCTCTTTGTAAAAACGGAATGGAACTTCGTCCACACAATGGGTGGACATAATCAAGCCGCGCGGGCAATACTGTGCCTGCTCCACAAAATGCACTTTTTCCATCAGCTGGTCATGGCTCATCAAATAATTGAGGATCCAGACACATTCCCTTCTTTTCAGCTGATAATGATTTAAAAACCAGCGTATAAAGTCTTTCTTCTCGTTGACAGATACAGGGGTCGCCATTTTTGATTCCCTCCTCTGCTTATAAACAAATTTGGCCAAAACTGAGTTTTCAATAAGTCAGCCCTCCATTGGGAGGAATTCTCCTTTTTGGCAGGCTTCCTTATTTAAGCAAGAAAATCATCCGTAAGCCTTTGCAGAACATCCTGATACTCTTCATTGCCTGGTTCCAGTTTGATTAATGTATTAAAAATTTCGGCAGCCTCTTCCCTTTTTCCTTCCTCAATTAAAAAATATCCATATTCGGAAAGAAAATCAGGCTGCTGTTTAAAGAAAGTATATGCAAGCTGGTATTTGTTTAATGCCTTTGAATATTCTTCTATATTTTGATAGGCAATAGCAGCGTCCCATAAAAGCTGCGGCTCTTCTTCATTAAGGTCATTCATCATATTTGCAATTTCGATTACATCATCATATCTTTCCTGCTGAAGCAGAAGTTTATTTAATATATTGGCAGCCTGAATATATTCAGGATCAAGCGCGAGAGCCTGCCTGAACATATCTTCAGCTTCTTTTTGATCACCATTCTTCAGAGCCAATTTTCCTCCGTAAAAGAATAGTTCCTTATTGAATTCATCCTGCTTAATGCCTTCTCTTACTGCTTCTAGTCCCTTAGCAGCATCTTCTTCACGCTCATGAGCCTGGGCAAGATATAGATACAGGGAATGATATTCAGGATCAAGCTCTTTTAACTCGGTAAATTTTTCGATAGCTGTCTGGTTATAGCCAGCCTGAAGTGCTGTAAAGGCATAACTGAAGAGCGTATTGATTTCCAGTTTATCCTCCAGCGCTTTTTCGTAGTATGGGAGTCCTTCTTCAAAGGCTCCCCCAGCGCTAAGGACATCTGCCATTCTTTGGTTTACATTAATGCCTGCAATGATTTCCTCTTTTTCTAGAACCTTTTCATAAACCCGGATGGCTTCAAGAAATTTTCCTTGTTCAGCATAGAGCTCTCCTAAGGCAAAATCCACAATAACCTCATCGGGAAGTATATTTTTGGCTTTTAGCAGTTTTTGTTCACTTACCTCGAATAAGCCGTCCATCTGATAAAGATCGGCTAGCAAGAGTAATGACTGCGGATAACTGGGATCTTGCTCACTTATTCTTTCAAGGACGAGGATGGCTTCCCCCTCATTTCCCAGATCAATATGTGTCTCCGCCAATAATACAAGCAGTTCTCCCTCTTCCGGGTAAGCTTCAAGGAGGCGTTCATATAGCGTTTTTGCTTCTTCCAGGAAACCATATTGGAATAATTCTTCTGCCAGCAGGAACCTCTCCTCATGCGAACCGTCAAGCAAGATTTGCTGGTAGCTCTCCAATGCTTCTTCATGTTGACCGTTTTCTAAAAGAGTAATGATTTTATTTACTTTATCCATACTAAATTCCTTTCGAATGCTAATCTGCTATTTTAAAGTAAGCGGGTGTATTGATTTTAACATGCTCGCCAGAACCGGAACGAAAAACAATTTCTTGTCCCGCCCGGACAACTTTTCCTCTATGGACAGTGACAGCAAGTTTATCTTTATGATAATGAAACAGCTCCGATTCTTCAATGGTAAGGCCTTCGCTTGGCTTTAAGTATAAATTATAGGTAATCTCGCCGCCCTGCTGAATATTGCCCTTTAAAGGATAGATTCCAGTCTTGGAAAGAATTGTTCGGGAAAGAGGTTCATGCTCTTTCAGCTCGTCCGGCATGGAAGGAATTTTCTGTTCTTTCATAAATCTGTCCCATACTGTTTTAATTCTGCTTTTCTCCTTCCCATTCCTGCCTAGAAAAACAGGAGCAAGCGGGCAATTATAAGGAAACATGGATTCACGTATCCATCCCCAAGGAAGTTTTTCCAGCTCCTGCTCATCCGTAACTTCAACGAAGACAACTGGCACTCTCTCCCTCTTGCACTTTCTCATAAAAGAAGGTGTCAGCAGACGAACTGGAATCCTTACTCCAATAATATAATCAATCGGACTGCTTAACAAACGTGCCCTAAGGCCTTTAATATCACTCTTCATGGAGTATTCATGCTTAACAGAAGCAGCAGTAAGGAAAGCCGTACATCCTTTAAGTATGAACTCCCTGACAAAATAGTCCTTCAGCTCGGAAAAAGGCTTTTCCAAAGGAATAGCTGTATCCAGAACAATAAAACCTGAAGTCATGATAAATGGATCTGCATTCATTCTGGTAAATTGAAACCTTTTCAGTTCAGGCTGCATCAAAGAAATTTCATTTTTCTTGACTAGAAGTGATACCCTCTTCAGCTTGTCTTCCTTTAAAATATTTGCATTCTCAATTATATAAGTCATAAAACCACCCTCTAAACGGTCTTATGACAAGCTATGCATTTTTACAGAAAATATGACTATTCAATAGAAAAAGAGCTGCAGAGAACAGCCCTTTTTCTAATTATTGGTCATCCGCTTATTTAATAAGGCTTTCCAAATGCTCAAAAAACGAAGGATAAGAAACGGATATAGCTTCCTTTTGATCTAAATGGACTTCACCGCTGGAAATGGCTGATGCAACTGCAAGCATCATGCCTATTCTATGGTCCCCATGGCTGGAAACATTCCCCCCTGAGAACGAAGATTTCCCTTTGACTATCATCCCATCTTCAGTGGCAACAATGTTGGCCCCAAGCTTTGAAAGTTCATTGACAACCGTATCAATCCGATTGGTTTCCTTTACTTTGAGTTCCTCTGCATCTTTAATGACCGTATCCCCTTCTGCTTGTGTAGCCAGCAGGGCAATAACGGGAATTTCATCAATTAGGCGTGGAATAAGATCTCCCTCAATAACTGTTCCTTTAAGGGCTGATGTTTTTATGGTAATATCCCCGGCAGGCTCTGACGATCCGTTTTCATAAGGTTCTACGATGATTTCTGCCCCCATTCTATGCATCACGTCAATAATGCCAGTTCTTGTCGGGTTTAATCCGACGTTTTTCAATCTGATTTCACTTCCGGGTACAATTGCTCCTGCAACAAGGAAGAAGGCAGCAGAGGATATATCACCAGGAACATGAATATCAGTTCCTGTTAATGATTGGCCGCCCTGAATGTGGATTGTGCGGCCGTCAGTTTGTATTTCCCCGCCGAACTGCCTGATCATTCTTTCCGTATGATCACGGGTCTTTACGGGCTCGATTATAACAGTTTCACCGCTGGCCTGCATGCCAGCGAAAAGCAGCGATGATTTAACCTGTGCACTTGCAACAGGCAGCTCATAAGTGATTCCCTCCAATTGTCCGCCCTGAACCGAAAGGGGCGTATACTCGCCATTCTTTCTGCCGTTTATTTGCGCACCGAATAAGCTTAACGGTTTGGCCACTCTTGTCATTGGCCTTTTCCCAATGGACTGGTCACCGACAAGCACTGAATGAAAAGGACGGCCAGCAAGGATTCCCATCAGAAGCCGGATTGTCGTACCGGAATTCCCGACATCCAAAATATCCGCTGGCTCCTGAAGGCCTTCTAGCCCTCTGCCGCTTACTGTGACCTGATGGTCTTCCTGTTCAATGTATACACCAAGCTTTCGGAAACAGGCAATGGTACTTAAACAATCTTCGCCCAATAAAAAATTGGTTATATTGGTCTTTCCTTTTGCAATCGCTCCAAACATAATGGATCGATGGGAAATGGATTTATCCCCAGGTACAGCTATTTCTCCCCTTAATCCTTGTATATTTGTATTCAGCTTTGCTGGATTCATATTATCACCCTTTTAAACTGATTTAAAGAAGACAATGTCCTTCTCCTCTTTATAGGCCAATGGTTGTTTCATAGCTAGTATATTGCTCTATACAATTAATTGCACGTCCACGGTCCTCTTCCGTTTGAAAACTGATTACAAGGACTCCATATATTTCTTCTCTTGTTTCCAGGATCCTTATATTTGTAATGCTGATTTCTTCCTTCGCCAGATATCCCGTAATCTCGGAAATGACACCAGGGTAATCGGGAACATCGACAAATAGATCATAAAATGCCGGAATTGCGCCTTTTTCTTTTTGTGGCAATTCATCCCTGAACCTTTTAGCCTGAGAAAAATATTCAAATATGCCAGCACTGTTTTCTTTGTTCAGCATCTGTTTTACTTTCTCCATTTCTTCCTGCCATTCCTCCATCAAAATTAGAAGAACTTCTTTATTCTGAAGCAGAATATCTCTCCACATGGAAGGGCTGCTGGAAGCAATTCTCGTAATATCCCTGAAACCGCCTGCAGCCAATCTCGGTATAAGTGTTTGGGTTTGGCTCGTTTTTTCCGCCTGATGGACAAGGGAAGCGGCAACCATATGAGGGAAATGGCTGACTATTCCGGTAATATAATCATGTTCCTCCGGCGAAATGGTTAAAAACTTCGCTTTCGTACCTGAAAGCCATTCTTTTAGTATGGCTATCTCATAATCTGAAATATGCTTGTCAGGTGTCAGCAGATAAAAGGCATTCTCAAACAACAAAGCTTTGGCTGCCGTTACACCGCTCTTATGGGATCCAGCCATTGGATGGCCGCCAATAAATGTGATGCCTTTTTCTTTTAGAACCTTGGCACAGCCCACAATCTCCTTTTTGGTGCTGCCGGCATCCGATATGATAACATTTCCCTTTAATTTGCAGTCTTTTAACATATGTATGATTCTTTCTGTTTCCTTTACAGGTGCAGCTATTAAAATCAGGTCGGCTTCTGAAGCTCCCTCTTCAATCGAAAGGGCAATTTCATCAACGACGCCCAGCATTACAGCCAGACGGGACTGCTCTTTATTTAAATCATAGCCAATAATGACTGATTCCCTGTGGGTACTTTTTATGGACAATGCAAGGGAACCGCCAATTAACCCAAGGCCAATCACAAAGACTCTTCCTCTCATCCCCTCACCGCCTTTTTAAAAATAATTCAGAGGCATGTAGATGCCTCTGAATGGAAGGATTTTTCTATTTATGGAATATATCAAAAATATTTAACCAGACTATTTCTGCGGACCTTTTATATTATAACGCAGCTGTCTGTTTAACCAGATATTGTTCCATTGCTTCAAGGACACCTTCGTTTTGCTCCCTGGAACCAATTGTCACACGGACAAAACACGGGAAACCAAGTGCTTTTCCAGAACGCACGATATATCCCTTTTCAAGCAAGAACTGAAACACTTCGTTCGAATCAGCATTAAAATTGATTAAAATGAAGTTTCCTTGTGACGGAAAGTATTGAAGTCCGTGCTTCTTACAAAAAGCATAAAATTGTTCAAGACCTTCACGATTTTTTTGCCTGCAGCTTTCAATAAACTGCTGGTCGCCAATAGCTGCAGCTGCTGCCGCCTGAGCAAACTTGTTGACATTAAACGGCTCCCGGACAGGCTCCAAAGCTCTAATTGTTTCAGCATTTGCGATTCCATATCCCACCCGAAGGCTGGCTAATCCGTAAATTTTAGAAAAAGTGCGCAGTACAATTAAGTTTTCAAATTGGCTGATTAAATCAAGTGCCTTATAATAGTCATCGGCTACTACATATTCATAGTAAGCCTCATCAAGGACAACCAAAATATCTTCAGGCACTTCTTTCAGGAAAGATAGCAATGAAGATTCATTAACATAGTTTCCTGTTGGATTATTAGGGCTGCAGACCCATACAACAGCTGTATTCTCATCGATAGCAGCCAGCATTGCATCAAGGTCATGTTCACCATTCACCAATGGAATCTCCCTGATTTCAGCACCTTCTATGACAGCATTATGCTTATATTGCGGGAAAGTTGGCGCAGCCATAATGGTGTTTGTATCGGGGCCAAGCAAGGCCCTTGAAATCATTTGTATAATTTCATCGGAGCCATTTCCAAAAATGATCTGCTCTTCTTCGACCGACAAGTGATTTGCCAGCACAGAACGCAATTCAGTGGCATATCCATCTGGATAAAGCGCAAAAAATGAAGGGGACTGATTCACTGTGAAAAGAACTTTTTCCGAACACCCAAATGGATTTTCATTAGAAGCAAGTTTCACTATTTTATCCAGCCCAAATTCCTTTTTGACTTGATCAATTGATTTTCCCGGCTGGTAAGGAGTTAAATTCAGAAGCTGTTCCTTCCATTTCATACATTTCCACCTCTTATTAATTACTTTTACTTATTATCGTATTAAAGTAAAAAATGATATGTTCATATACCAGAAAAGCGCAAGGCGCCCGCCTTTCGGCGACAAGCTTAAGACGAGCGCTTCTGAAGGCGTTCTTTACCTTCAGAAGCGATTGACTTAAGACCTCGAGCCGATGGCGCCTGGAGCTAGACAGTTATTAAAATTCTAAAGGTAAACTTCTTATCACAAAACTCCCGTTAGGGAGAGTCTTATGATGTGCGGCTTGTTTTAAGATCAGGACGAAGCTGGACTGCGTCACGCAAATAAACATGGTGAATATTCTGCTGAGGAGAGTCCGAATTAACATGCATCATAACTCGAATACATTTGAGCAGAGACCCTTCAACCGGTATTTCCCTCATGCACATCACAGGAACATAGGTCCAGCCTTCCAATGACCTCATCGCCTTTGCCGGAAAGGCCGCAGTCAGTTCTTCCGTAACAGAAATAAATACAGACGCTACATCTTCTGCTTCAATATTATTTTTTTGTATCATTTCCCTTATAAGCATCCCGGTTGCCTCAATAATCTCAGCTTCATTATTTTCTTCAACGGTGACGGCTCCCCTTACCCCTCGAATCACTTGCAACACCTCCATTAAAAAACGGTATAGAGCCTTTCTTTCCTATCTGCTCAAGCCTCTTATTCTTAGCCCAAGGCTCAAGTCAACTTTGCTTTTTAGAAAAACTTTCAAGTTCCTTTAGCAGCAGTTCATCAGAAACTTCGTATAATGCCGGCTTGCCTATTTCCTGTAATAAAACAAACCTGACTTTTTGGCCTTCTGATTTTTTATCCTGCTTCATGCGTTCCAGCAGGCTTTGGTGTGATAGATCCTGGGGAAGGGTAACCTGATATCCAAGGGAAGTAAGCCAGTTTTTAAATTCGCCAATTTCGAATGTTAAGCCAAATACCTTCCTGCTTAATTCCAGAGCGAATATAATCCCAACAGCAACAGATTCTCCATGTGTCCATTCCCCATAGCCCTTTTCAGCTTCAATTGCATGGCCAAGTGTATGTCCAAAGTTTAGAAAAGCTCGTACTCCTGACTCCTTTTCATCCTCACCAACTATGGCGCCCTTTATTTCTATTCCCTTTGTAAGGATCGTGCTCAATTCCGCACTCGGTATGTTTTCAAGAGAATGAATCTGCTCCTTCAGACTCAAGTAGAAGTGAATATCATGGATCAAGCTATGCTTGATCACCTCCGCAAAGCCGGAACGTCTCTCTTTCAGTGGCAAGGATCCAAGAAAATCCAAATCATAAAACACTGCAGACGGTTGATAAAAGGCCCCAACCATGTTTTTGCCTAACGGATGATTAATTGCAACTTTCCCTCCGACTGCACTATCATGGGCCAGTATAGTAGTAGGAATTTGAATAAAAGGAATCCCTCTCATATATGTGGCTGCGACAAAACCACCCAAATCGCCGACAGCTCCGCCGCCAAATGCCAAAATGAGTGATTTCCTGTCAAGCTTGTGTTCTAAAGCAAAAGTTAAGCATTGATAATACACATCAAATGTTTTTGCCTTTTCCCCGCTTGGAACCGTGCAAATTTTTGCATCAATGCTTTCAAGCTCAGATTCTAATGCAGGAAGGTGGAAATTCCGAACGGTTTCATCTGTAATAACCATTAAATTTGTCATGGACGGAAAAGCCTCTTTAATAAATGTGCTTAATCCGTCAATTGCCCCAGATCCTATAAAAACAGGATACGTTCTGGTATCTGTCTGGATAGAAACACTTTTCATTAAAACTCCCTCGCAAATTTTCTTTGCTCTTCAACCGTTGCTTTTAATGTCTCAAACCTGTCTGAGTAAAACTGATCTACAAGTGCCGCAGCAAGTTCCCATGCGATAACATTTTCTGCAACAACCGCCGCTGCCGGAACAGCACAGCTGTCTGAACGCTCAATGCTTGCGGAAAACGGCTCTTTCGTTTCAATGTCTACGCTTTGAAGAGGTTTATATAAAGTAGGGATCGGCTTCATCACACCTCTGACAACTATTGGCATTCCGGTTGACATGCCGCCTTCAAAGCCGCCAAGGCGATTTGATTTGCGGTAATAGCCTCTTTCAGGATCCCATGCAATCTCATCATGAACCTCACTGCCCGGCTTTCTGGCTGCTTCAAATCCGATGCCGAATTCAACGCCTTTAAAAGCATTAATGCTAACCATTGCACCTGCAAGCTTGGAATCAAGTTTGCGGTCATAGTGTACATAGCTTCCAACTCCAGGCGGCATTCCTTCAACAATCACTTCCACAACTCCGCCAATGGAGTCACCATTTTCTTTCGCAGTGTCAATCGCTTCCATCATCTTTTGCCCGGCAACCGGGTCAAGACAGCGAACCGGCGATTCTTCCGTAATTTCTTTTAATTCTTCTAATGATGAATATTCTTTTACTGAGGAAGCAACTCCGCCTATTTCAATTACATGTGCTGCAACCTGAATCCCAAGCTCAGATAACAGTTTTTTGGCTACTGCTCCGGCTGCAACTCTTACTGTAGTTTCCCTTGCAGAAGATCGCTCAAGTACATTTCTCATATCCCTGTGCCCATATTTAAGGGCTCCGTTTAAATCTGCATGCCCTGGGCGAGGACGGGAGATCTTCCTTTTTACCTCTGCCTCATCTTCCGGATTTAGAGGTTCCTGGCCCATAATCTTCGTCCAGTGCTTCCAGTCATTATTCTCTACCACTAGGGCGACTGGCGACCCCAATGTATAGCCATGCCTGATGCCGCCATTTATTTGGACGGTATCCTTTTCAATTTGCATCCTTCTGCCTCTGCCATAGCCTTTCTGGCGTCGGGCCAATTCTTCATTTATATCGGAATCAAGCAGCGGCATTCCGGCAGGCAACCCCTCAATTATAGTGGTCAGCTGCGGTCCGTGTGATTCACCAGATGTAAGATATCTCAAAACTCTTTCCCCCTTCAACTCATTAAAGGATTATGTACCAATATAACATAATGATAAATATAAGAATAGATAAAATTTGAAAATTTCTATAATATTTTATTTCTTCTTATGAATGGAGCCATTTTAACACGTAAAGAAACATACTACAAAAAATAGTCGGGCTGTGACCCTCTCTGGATGATTGAAACGTCCTTGGCTGTTTTTCGGAACGCATGCCGGAGTCCAAAAAGAGTTAATCAAAAAATTATTTCATAAATGAACTAAAACTCCTATTATTTCAACAAAATCAAATAAGAGGATGACAGCAAATCATCCTCATACCCGGCTTTTCTATTAAAACTTTCTGTAAAAGAAGGTTTCAGCAGATTCCAAATGATAGCGCCCGGGATTAAAGATTTGTTCAGTGCTGCCTACAAAGAATATTCCATCCTTTTTTAATGCACTGCTGAATTTATGATAGATACTACCCTTTGCCTCTTCCGTAAAATAAATTAAGACATTCCTGCACACAATTAAATCATAGGGCCCGCCAAATTCATCAGCAAGCAGATTTTGTTTTTTAAACAACACTGCCTTCTTTATGTCTTCAGATATTTTATAAAAACTGCCTTCACGGCTAAAGAACTTTTGTTTCATAGGTTCAGGGACTTCATTCAAAGATCTTTCAGGATAAACGCCTATCCGGGCCCGCGCAAGTGCGTTTTCGTCTATATCCGTCGCGGACACCTTTATCTGTGATAATGGCATAAACCTAGATAAAATCATAGCTATCGTATAAGGCTCTTCACCCGTCGAGCAGGCTGCACTCCAAATCTTAAGATTCCTGTTTTGTTTAAGCAACCCAGGGAGAATCTGGTTTTCCAGCACCTCCCAGCGTTTCGCATTTCGGAAAAATTCGGAAACATTAATGGTCATCCGATCTAAAAATTCGTTCATCAATTCCCGATCCCTGATTATGCCACTATAAAAATCTCCAAATGATCTATAGCCCTTTTTCTCATAAAGAGAGATAAGCCTTCTTTTCATTTGTGTTTCTTTATATAGTGAAAGATCAATCCCCGTTTTTCGTTTAATATTTATGATAAATTCCTGATAATCCTGATCCATCTTTTTCCCCTTAATTTACAGCGGTGATCACCGTATTTTACCCTTGCAGTTTCCCGGCCTCTTTTATCCGGGCTTGTTGTATTCGGTTACAAAAAAAGCACTTGTCAGGGACAAGTGCTTTTTTCGCATTAGTTAATCCATTCATTCATTAATTTAGTGTATTCTACTTTTTCCTCTTCTTTGAAGAAAAGTCCAATTTCACGTTCTGCACTTGCAGGTGAATCTGAACCATGGATTACATTCTTCCCTACAGTGATGCCGAAGTCTCCGCGGATCGTCCCTGGAGCGGCATCTTTAGGATTCGTTGAACCCATCATTTGGCGAGCTGTCGCAATAACATTTTCGCCTTCCCAAACCATAGCAAAAACAGGGCCGGAAGTGATAAAGTCTACCAGTTCGCCGAAGAATGGGCGCTCTTTGTGCTCACCATAATGCTCTTCTGCAAGCTCTTTGCTAATGCTCATAAGCTTACCGCCAACAAGCTGGAAGCCTTTCTTTTCAAAACGGGAAACGATTTCACCGATTAAATTGCGCTGTACCCCGTCAGGTTTAACCATTAAAAATGTTCTTTCCATTTAGTTCCACTCCTAAAACGTATGTATAGTGATTTATCCCGCATTAACGGGCAGTAAGACCCCACTATCAGAGGGCAGAAGAATCAGAGAGGCAGAGGGTGGCGGTCAACTGTCCGTAAAAACCCTAATTAAAGAACTCAGACTACAACCGCCACATTCAGTGGCAATGTCTGAGTGACCCGTACCCCGCAGGCCTCAACTTACCATCAGTGGGATAAACATCTCCACTAATGGAAGTTTCACTTTATCATTCTCTGACAATCCACGAAAATATTAACATTGTTTTGACAATTTAGCAACAGAAATTTGAAAGCGCTTATAAAATAGGGTATGAAAAATGCATGTTCCCCGACTACCCTGCCAAATTTTAAGATGCAGTGTAAGGAAACGGGCCAAAGAAAAGCTAGCATGCACTGCTGGGCACCTTCGCAGGAATTAGGTGCCCCGGCCTGCTTCTTAAAACTTTCTTTTTCCAATAAACTTGGCAATATCCCGTAAAGCCTTCTTAGATTTTGATGGCGGAAGCTCCTCTAAAACCTCCAAAGCCTTTTGCAGATACTTGTCGCTTATATGAAGAGATTTTTCGATTGCACCAGAATTCTTGACTAGTTTTATGATTTCCTCAATATCCGAACGCTTAGTTCCTTCGTGGACTTTGATGATTTCCTCGCGGATGGCCCTATCCTCCATAGCAAAAAGGACAGGAAGTGTTATATTGCCCTGGTGAAGGTCCCCTCCGGCAGGTTTGCCGAGTTCCTTTTCCGTTCCGACAAAGTCCAGGACATCATCAATAATTTGATATGACATCCCGACAAAATAACCAAATTTGAAAAGCTTCTTATGTATTTCGTCTTCTACATTGGCTGCAATGGCACCCAATTGGCAGCTGACAGCTATCAGCATCGCAGTTTTTCTTTTGATTCTGCGGAAATAAGTCCTTACATTTTGGTCGTAATTATACTTATCTTTGATTTGCTCGATTTCGCCTATACATAGCTCAACCAGTGTATGGGATAGGATTTTATGCGCATGCGGATTTTCAACATTTGTTATTAATTCAAGAGCACGCGCGAAAATGTAATCGCCTGTATACATGGCAATCTTGTTGTCCCACTTCGCTTTGATTGTCGGCTTGCCGCGGCGTAATTCGGCATCATCAATGACATCATCATGTACAAGAGATGCCATATGGATAAGCTCCAGCGATACGGCCACATTTTTAATATTATTTATATCGTAATTTCCGAACTTTGCTGCAAGCAAAACAAAAACTGGGCGAATTCTTTTTCCCCCGGCCTGCAGTAAATGCAGTGATGCCTGATGCAATAGAGGAGACTCTGCTTTAATCGTCTCCTCCAGCTCGTCCTCTATCACATTTAAATCTGAATTCAAAAATGAATACATCATTTTTAATTTCATTTTCTAACTCACCCGGCTTATCAATCCCGTCTGCTGTTTTCTGCATTGTGCAATGAGAAACATTCAGAACAAGTTATTATTTTTGTTTCGTTCCAATGTGTACAGCTGCCACTCCGCCGCTATATGGCTTATAAGTGACACTCTTAAAGCCAGCCTTCTCGAACATTTCTGCCAGTTCTTTCATTCCCGGAAAGTCTCTTGCAGATTCCTGCAGCCAGGAATACTCATTAAAGCTTTTGGCAAATAGTTTGCCGAACATAGGCATAATAAAACGGAAGTAGAGATAATAGGCTTGTTTATAGCCGAACATAGTCGGCTGTGACGTCTCCAGACACACTGCTATTCCGCCAGGCTTTACAACACGGTGCATTTCTTTTAATACCTGCATGTAATCAGGTACATTCCTTAACCCAAATCCGATGGTTACATAATCAAAGAAATTATCTGGAAAAGGCAGGTCCATGGCATTTCCGTGAACAAGTTCAACTTGATCAAGTTTCCGTTCTTTAATTTTTTCCTCACCGATTTTCAGCATATTTTTGCTGAAATCAAGTCCGACTACTTGTCCATTCTCACCAACAGCTTCAGCAAGTGCAATTGACCAATCGGCCGTGCCGCAGCATACATCAAGAGCCTTCGCGCCTTTTTGGACATTCATTTTTTTCATTGTATCCTTGCGCCATCTGAGATGCTGCTGAAAACTAATAACTGAATTCATTTTATCGTAGTTGCCATAAATCTTTTCAAATACACTATGAACTCGCTCTTCTTTTGATTGCTGCATACATTACCCTTCTTCCACAAAAGTTTTAGCTACAGACTGACTATGATTAAAGATGAAATGAATACGCTGCTCTAACAATTCGTTTACAAAAGGGATTTTCATCAGATATTGATCAACCAGATTTCTGGAAAAGTCAATATATCTGTCACAAATCAGAAGCAGATAGTTTTGCTGTTCAGCAGACATCTCTTTCACTTTTGGGAATGTCAGCTTTTTCAGCGCTTCAAAGACAATTGAAGTGCCATTCTTAATAAATTGCTCTTTCTCGGCAATTAGCCGCTTAATAAATAGCAGATTGGATGCAACCTCTTTCCAATCAGTCTTGGAATAAGCATCCGTCAACTTTTCAAAGAGAGCCGCCTCAATCTTCTTGACGGTATTCATTAAGTGGTCAACAGCCTCAGGGGCTTTCTGGTAGAGGGATATCTTATGCTCATTCACATCTTTAATCCCGTCAGCCAGTGCACGAATCATGTTAATATCATCGAATGCGGCAAGAATTTTATAATATAAGCCGCTGTAATACACGCCTGCAAGGACGGTAAGCTGTCTATGTTTAAGGTCTTCGCCTTCAGACTCATCGTTCATTACAAGTTCATGGGTATCAAGGGCGATTTGGATAAGCATAGCCGTTATGGCATATTTTTCTGCCCTAGTTTCTGAAAGTTTTAATTCATCCAGGATAGAAATTAAGAGCAGAAGCTTATCTTCGTCTATTACGGGAGAATCGATATACCTGAGCAGATAAGGGTGGTGTACCTTTTTCTCAATCTGTTCTTTAATATCTGCCAATTTAATCTTCACGTCATGCATGCAATCACCCTTGTTTCCCCTAAGTTTTCTATTTCCCGCAGCAGCCTCCTTGCTCCCTGAGCATGCAAGCTAAAGGGAAAAAGACAGGAGAAGCCTTATCAAAATTGTTAAAACATTTATCTTTAAAGATTATATAGTCTATTTTTGACCTATTAATCGTTTAGTATGAAATATATATAAATCGGGCAAAAAAAAGCCCTTTTTACTGGTATCTTGTTTTCAAATGCATTATTAATTAAGCAGAGACAATTATATCATAAATTACAGAAACATGTCAGGACATTATCTTGAAAAACAATTAGGTCCGTTTTTACTATTATTTTTTCGCTTCGCTTTCCAGTTCACCATAACAGGTCATAATCCTTGCATTTCCCCGCACCTTTATAGCAGATGTGTGCTCTGTGAATTGGGCAATCATAACTTCACCCTGATCCAGCTTTTCGGAATGATGAAATCTTGTATCAGAACCCCTCGTTAAACCAATGACATTTACACCGTCTTCTTTTGCTTTAATAACTATATAATCATTTCCCGATGGACTTTTCTTTTCCATTGAAAACATCCTTTACTATATATTTTGGCAAAAATAATTTCTTACAAAAAAAGGCCAAAAGTAGTTATCTTTCAGCCTTTCCGAATTCTTATTCTTCTCTAAGAATGAAACGTATATTTTAGTCTAGCTTCCAAGCTTATTGTTTGATTAATGAAAGAACCTCTGCCCGTGCTCTTGCATCATTTGCAAACACACCTCTAACGGCGGAAGTAACGGTTTTAGAACCTGGCTTTTTAACTCCCCGCATTGTCATACACATATGTTCCGCTTCTACAACGACCATTACACCATGAGGCTCAAGCTTCTCGAGAATTGAGTTAGCAACTGTGGATGTAATGCGTTCTTGAAGCTGCGGCCTTTTTGCTACTGCCTCTACAGCCCTGGCAAGTTTACTTAATCCAGTTACCCTTCCGTTCCTTGGAATATAAGCGACATGGGCTACACCGAAAAATGGCACAAGGTGATGTTCGCACATAGAATAAAAAGGAATATCCTTCACCAGGACAAGTTCTTCATGATCTTCGCCAAATACTGTCTCAAAATACTCTTTAGGATCCTGGTTTAATCCCATAAAAACTTCTTCATACATTTTTGCTACTCGTTTTGGTGTATCAAGGAGCCCTTCCCGGTTTGGATCTTCACCGATTGCTTCTAATATTAAACGTACCGCATCTTCTATCTGGGCACGATTTACGTCTGCCATAATTGCTTCCTCCTATGCTATAACACTGTGTTTAATAATATGTTCATATTAGCATAACCCTTTGGGCTGCGCAAAGCAGAGACTGTATGGCATAGAGCATGAGCCGGGTCTGTTAAACTTGCCTGGTTATTTCCGCTCCAATCAACAGGGTCCTAAAATCAACATTGAGCTTTCACATAGCCTAATTTTAAAATAGAAAAAACCGCGAAAGAATCGCGGTTTTTAGCTCAAGCATAAGCTTCAAGCACTTTTATCGCTTGTTAACCGGCAGGTAATTCCTCCTATGAGAAGGAAAAACTGCCGGTTAACGCCCGATTGGTTCAACTAACATTCAGTTCAGAATAATGCCTGCCCTGAATGATGTTTCACTCTATGTAGATTACTTAACTGCATCTTTAAGCGCTTTGCCTGGTTTGAAAGCAGGAACTTTGCTTGCAGCGATTTCGATTTCTTCACCAGTTTGCGGGTTACGTCCTTTACGGGCAGCACGTTCGCGAACCTCGAAGTTTCCGAAACCAATTAGTTGTACCTTATCACCATTTTTCAAAGCATCTAAGATTGTATCGAAAACAGCATCAACTGCTTTAGTTGCGTCTTTTTTAGAAAGTTCGCCAGCTTCAGCAACTGCGTTAATTAGTTCTGTCTTGTTCATGCCTTTCACCTCCTCCCAAATATCGATAAAACCCAGTAAAATAAGAATCCTTACATTCATTTGTAAACAAAATTACTGAATTCTATACGTTATGGCGTGTTTTTATTTAACAAGCCTAATAATAAATTATGAACAGAAAAATTTCAATCCATAAATTATCTAAAATCCTTTGATAATAAGGGTTTCGGCCGCCACAACGGTAATTCTGTTAAAAGATTATCACAATCATTTACTCTTATCAAGAATATTTCATGATTTAATGGGAATCTTTTCTTCTTTGCAACATATTTGTAATAAGTTGACCTATTTTTCTTACCCTAAAGGCGCTCTAATAAACATAAAAAAGGAATTTTAATAGCTAAATCCTGAAATCAGTGATAACTTTTCCATCCATGATGTCTGTTAAACTTGAATGAGGATTTACGATCTAACCAGCAAGGCACTTCAAAAATGCACTTTAACATATTCTAAAAATAAAAAAAGACTCCAAAAGGAGCCTTCATTTAAAGGATTATCGCTATTAATCCGCCAGAGCCTTCGTTAATGATTCTTTCCAGAGTTTCTTTAAGCTTATACCTTGCATTCTCAGGCATTAGTGAAAGCTTTGCCTGAATTCCTTCCCTCACAATAGAGCTTAAGCTTCGACCAAAGATATCAGAGTTCCAGATGGATAGTGGATCATCTTCAAAATCCTGCATCAGATAACGGACAAGTTCTTCGCTTTGCTTCTCTGTACCGATAATCGGCGAAAACTCGGATTCAACATCAACTTTAATCATATGGATAGACGGTGCTACTGCTTTTAAACGCACTCCGAAGCGTGACCCATGGCGTGTGATTTCCGGTTCATCAAGGCTCATATCAGCCAGGGATGGAGCGGCAATTCCATAGCCTGTTTGCTTCACCATTCTTAAAGCATCGGAGATTTGGTCATATTCTGCTTTAGCATGGGCAAATTCCTGCATCAGTTCAAGCAGATGGTCTTTTCCGCGGATTTCCACACCGACAATTTCTTTTAGTACTTCATCATAAAGATCATCCGGGGCGTACAAGTCTATTTCTGCTACACCCTGCCCCATTTCAATGCCAGCAAGTCCGGCACGGTCAATAAACTCAAAGTCGCTAAATTGATGGACTACACGGTCTACATCTCTAAGCCTCTTAATGTCTTTAACAGTTTCTTTTACTGCTTCCTGATAGCTTTCACGAAGCCAATGATCTTCACGCAGCACCATCACCCAGCTTGGAAGGTTTACATTGACTTCAAGCACCGGGAATTCATATAGAGCTTCACGCATTACATTCATAACATCCGTTTCCCTCATGCCTTCTACACTCATGGCAAGTACAGGAATATCATACTTCTCAGAAAGCTCATTTCTAAGCGCATCTGTATTCGGATGGTGAGGCTGTACGCTATTTATAATCATGATGAAAGGCTTACCGACTTCCTTCAGTTCATCAATAACCCTTGCTTCCGCCTCCAGATAATTGGCACGCGGAATCTCGCCAATCGTTCCATCTGTCGTAATCACGACGCCGATAGTTGAGTGCTCCTGAATAACTTTTCTCGTACCTATCTCTGCAGCTTCATGGAAAGGGATCGGCTCTTCATACCAAGGTGTATTGATCATTCTTGGGCCATTTTCATCTTCATATCCCTTAGCTCCAGGGACTGTATAGCCTACACAGTCAACCAGTCTTATGTTTACATCCAGACCTTCTGCCACATGGACCGTAGCAGCCTGGTTAGGCACGAATTTCGGTTCTGTGGTCATAATCGTTTTGCCGGCAGCACTTTGCGGAAGTTCATCCTGAGTGCGAGCACGTTCTGCTTCATTGTCCATATTCGGCAATACAACAAGCTCCATAAATTTCTTTATAAATGTGGATTTGCCGGTGCGAACTGCACCAACTACTCCAAAATATATATCGCCGCCAGTTCTTTCGGCAATATCTTTAAAAATATCAACCTTTTCCAAGTGATCCCCTCCCGAATCATAGAGTTAGTGGGATAATATTATCCTATCTATTATGTTTGGACATTATATGTGTATGATGTTGTCCTACATTGTTATGACAGTTTTTTTAAAATTTTTACCCCCTTGTCAGGAAAGTTCAGCACACCCGCCGGCCGCCGAAGAAGTTCTCCAGGCCATCCTGCGTGGAATGGACAGCTGGCCGATCCCAAATTTCCCTTTCTAGAATTTAATAACTCCCTTTACGGCTTTATTTCTTTTTCTTTATGCTATTGGTCAGGTTGAAGAGTGTCTTTATGAAAAATAATAATAAAAAAAAACCCTTCTCCTACAATATATTTTGCAGAAGAAAGGTTATGACTATTTCACCAAAAAGATTGGTTCACTTGTTTCATCATCTATTGTATATGGTAAAGAGTAGGAGGGAACAAAAGCAGAATCTTCAACTAGTATATCCCTGATATCTTCTCCAGGCTTATACTTGTTTTCCTTTTCCTTCAGCGCCTGATAGAGATCAATCCGGTAATCAACATATACATCGGCATTGCCGGTTACAACAAACGGAAGGTTTTGGCCGCTATAAGGGCTAAGTGCTTTTGGATCTTCTTTAAATCCTATTTTTTTAAAATCCATTGTAAAAACATTATCAGCAATTTGTTCTTTGTAAGGCGGGAAACCATGTGCTTTAATCCTCAGATTAATGTCCCTGATCGTTTCTGCGATTCTCAAATCGAATATCTTTACTTTCGGTTCCGTTTCTGCATCAACTATCACATATTGGAATACGCCACCAGACTCAAATGCATTTCCAGGAGGCTCAGCCATATATTGAGGCGCAATCTTTTTAAAGTCAATCGGATACTTTTGATAAATTGGGGTTGTCTGATCCTTTGTCTTGATCGGAAGAAGGCCGTCATTATCTTCTCTGTACTGATCTACAGCCGATTGGACAGACTGCAATTGGTCCTTATAGGCTATCTGATTTTGGGATAGCTTCTCTTTAGGATACATACAGCCAGTCAGGACCATCCCTGTAAGCAAAAGTAGCAAGAATGTGTTACATGCTTTTCTCATCTAATCAACCCTTTATGTAATATAGCTAGCTGCTTGTCGGGCCGCTGAACACGACAAGCACAATAATAATTCCGCTTATGATCATCAAAATATAAGCAATAATTGCCGTAATAAGCTTCAATATCCCAGCTTTCAGTTTAAAGCGGCTAAGATAAATCAGAATTATAGATAAAAACATAAACCCCATTGAAGCCAGTGATATCCACATTTTCATTAAAGCCGGTGACATTTAATCAACTCCCTTTTCCGAAAAGTATTATAACATACCAATGGGAAAAATCTAAAAGCTTTTCCTCATCAAAGTTTCAGGCATAAAAAAACTGAGGTAAAGAAGGGGCAATTCTTTACCTCAGCCAGTTGACTAAATAACCCAACACCCTGTTCATTTCACTAGTTTGCTTCGTTGCATTGTATGCAGGAACCTGCCAACTCGCATCATCTAATGCCTATATTTTTCAATTATTAAAGATTTTCCTGATTTTTGTTTCCTCTTTGATCCTCCAGGACATTTGCAAGGTCTTCCATTTCGTGTGTTTTTCCTCGTCCCATCAAAAGATCAACTGCATCCTTGGCATTAACATTATTAAATAAGACATCATAAAGAACATTTGTAATTGGCATTTTTACATCATACTTTTTAGCAAGCTGATGGGCTGCTTTCGTAGTTCTTACCCCTTCTACAACCATGCCCATATTATCAAGTACTTCGTGAAGGTTATGCCCTTTTCCAAGAAGATTGCCGGCTCTCCAATTGCGCGAATGGACTGATGTACATGTAACGATCAAGTCGCCTATACCAGCCAATCCGGAGAAGGTAAGCGGACTGGCCCCCATCTTCATTCCAAGACGGGCAATCTCTGCAAGCCCTCTAGTAATTAGGGCAGCCTTTGCATTATCGCCATACCCCAAACCATCTGTTATTCCTGCAGCAAGTGCAATAATGTTTTTAAGGGCACCGCCAATTTCCACTCCTATGATATCCGGGTTCGTATACACTCTAAAATTGTTATTAATAAACAAGTCCTGAATTTTCTCAGCAGCTTTCATATTTTTTGAAGAAACTGTAACAGTAGTCGGATGCCGCAGGCTTACTTCTTCAGCATGGCTTGGACCTGAAAGCACTACAACACTATCCAAAAGGTTTTCGGGCATTTCTTCCTCAATCATTTCTGAAATCCGCAATAGTGAGTCTGGCTCAATTCCCTTGCTGACATGAACAATTATGATAGGCTCTGTCCTGATTTCCCTAATTTTGCCGAGAACTTCCCGAATTGCCTTTGTTGGTACAGCCAATATCATGATTTCTGTTCCGGATAAAGCCTCTTCAAGTGACGAATATCCTCTGATCTCTTCCGGCAGATGAATTTCTGATAAGTATTTTTTATTGGTATGCTGCGTATTTATTTCTTCAATTTGCTCGGGATTATGGCCCCAAAGCCTAACATCATGCCCATTATCGGCCAGGACCATAGCCAAAGCTGTTCCCCAGCTGCCCGCTCCTACAACTGCAACACTTTCTCTTTTCCGCTCCATTTGATCACTGCCTTTTAATTTATTTGGATGTTTCAAAACACCATCCGGCTCAGTCAGCAATACGAAGTATGATCATATAAAAGGTACCGATATACTCCTAATGTTATGCTTTCTGTTTAAACAAAGACATCTGTCCTTCGTGCTATTTTCTTTCCCTTGCAAATATCTTAATAGGTGTGCCTTCAAAACCAAAAGCATCTCTTATCCTGTTTTCAAGAAAACGTTCATATGAAAAATGAAGAAGCTCGGGATCATTTACAAATACTACAAAGGTTGGCGGCTTCACCGCCACCTGTGTAGTGTAATAAATTCTCAGTCGCCTTCCCTTATCTGTAGGTGTCGGATTCATCGCTACAGCATCCATGATCACATCATTCAGCACGCTTGTCTCTACACGCAGTGCATGATTTTCACTCGCTGTGTTAATCATTGGGATAAGCGTATGGATCCGCTTCTTCGTTTTTGCAGAAAGGAAAACAATAGGTGCATAGTCGAGGAATTGAAAATGATCTCGAATATTTTGTTCAAAAGCTTTCATTGTTTTTTCATCTTTTTCGACAGCATCCCATTTGTTTACTACGATAACAACTGCTCTTCCTGCTTCGTGCGCATACCCGGCAATACGCTTATCCTGTTCAATAATGCCTTCTTCTCCATCAATGACTACCAGAACGACATCTGAACGCTCAATTGCCCGCAATGCCCGTAGAACACTGTATTTTTCTGTTGTTTCATAAACTTTTCCTTTTTTCCGCATTCCGGCAGTATCAATAATGACATATTCCTGTCCGTCAACCTTCAGCTGGGAGTCAATTGCATCCCTTGTGGTTCCTGCGATGTTGCTGACAATAACACGTTCTTCCCCAAGGATGGCATTTACCAAAGACGATTTTCCGACATTTGGACGGCCGATTAATGAAAACTTAATTACTTCTTCACCATATTCACCCTGTCCGTGTTTCGGAAAGTGTTTGGCTGCTTCATCCAGCAAGTCCCCCAGCCCTAGTCCGTGCGATCCTGAAATAGGGAATGGTTCCCCAAATCCGAGAGCATAAAAATCATAAATCAGATCTCTCATTTCCGGATTATCAATTTTATTTACGCCCAGCACAACAGGTTTTTTGGCTTTATATAAAATTTTTGCGACTTCTTCGTCTGCAGATGTAACTCCTTCTCTTCCATTTACAAGAAAAATAATCACATCTGCTTCATCTATGGCAATCTCAGCCTGAAGCCGGATTTGTTCCAGGAATGGCTCATCACCAATATCGATTCCACCTGTGTCGATAATATTAAAATCATGTGTCAGCCATTCTGCCGAACTATAAATCCGATCCCTTGTTACTCCAGGAATATCTTCGACAATCGATATCCGTTCTCCTACAATTCTGTTAAATATCGTTGATTTTCCAACGTTTGGACGCCCGACAATAGCCACAACCGGTTTTGCCATGAACATCACCCTTTCAATTCTTTATTCTTAATATGCTTCAACATCCCATTTTTGTTCTAGAAATGTCTATTCCTTTTTTAAGCAAGAAGATGGCTGTCCTTAATTTAGATGTAACTTTCAAAAACCATACCATCTATACCGCTATACATTTATAAAATAAACCCTTCTCAAAGGTAGAAGGGTCTAACTTAGATATTTTAACAAAGAGAAACCTTCCTAGCAATGAAAAACTTGGAAACACCTTCAATGCTTAACAATAACGTATAATTCTTCTGTTAAAGCGTGGGCAATTCCATCAAGTATGGCTTCAAGATTGGCTGCTATAATCTCCATTTCTTTTTTATCTTCACAATGAAAAACTGCCGCTCCTGAAGGTGCTTTGGAAGGATTTGTTGTAATAACAGCAAGTATGTATTTTTCAAGTACCATTTGCCTTAACTTCCTTTCCCATTCGTATGCCTTTCAGACGGCATCCTTATTGCGTTCTCAAGGGTTGGAACCGCTCCGATAATTTTTAAAGCTTTATCGATATCCTTTTCCTGCGGCAATACAAAAACCCCTACCCGCCCATCATCGAGGTCTCTTTTCGCCAGTGGCACAAGAGCCGGTGTTCCCGAGTCACGATAAACGCCCAAAGCGGTTGAAACATCATGCAAAATGGCCTGTCTTTGCCCGAGATTAGCTATGGTTGACCTGGCATTAAAGTTTTTGGGCTTTAAAATGAAGCCCATCCCATATCTAAGTACCTCCTCCTGTCTTTCTGGGAGTCCAATATTCATTATATAAATGTTATCCACATACAAACCTGCACCATCAAAACGAGGCTCAACATATTCCACATCAACAATATCCTTCAGCCTTCCCCCTGACATAAGCAATTTCGAAATAACAACGGCTATTATAGCTGCCGCAAGTCCGCCCAAAATATTGAAAAGCAGATAACCAAGCGTACATATTAAGGATGTGAAGATAACAAGATAATTTCTGCTTTCAAAAGCAATTGCTATGCCTTCTATATACGGTTTCCCTCTTGATACCAATTCATAGCTGTCCAGTTCAGTCAATGTATTTCTTTCCATATTTCTTACTTCCCTGAATTGAGAGGCTGCAAGCGTCAGAAAAGTTACAGCGGTAAATTGTTCTTCCATTATGGAAGGAATTGCAACAGTGCCTAATCCAGCTGCAATAAATCCCAATGCAACGTGTATGATTTTCCCATGCAAATAGGTAGGATATTGCCGGTAATCTGTTCTAAGCATATAAACACGAGTCAAGGTACCTACTGCAAGTCCAAAAAGTATTGGGTATGTATATTCACTCATGATAATTTTGCTTCTCCCTTTCAAAATGTTTGAAGTTCGTTTCAAAATAAGAAGCGGTCCATTGCATTGCACTCCAAGCAGCCACAATTGAAGCCGAGAGGGCCATAATATCAAAGAAGGCCAAAGAACCGATTATATAAGGAAAGGAATATTGCTCAAGAATAAGAGCATACAAAACCTCCCCCTGAATTCCCCCAAGCAGTATTAAAGGCAAGCGAAGCACTCTTTTTTTCTGCAGGAGGACAGCCATATAAACCAGCAGAAAGGCCAGCATCCACTTCCGTGAAAATATTACCCATACAGGATCAAACAGTTCAAATAAATGAAAGCTCACATATGCCATCATCATGATAAAAGCGCAAAAAAGAAAATAAGCCCTTTTTAATCTTTCCAGCCTGCTCGCTAATATGTATACAGTCCCCATTAAATAAACTCCTGCCGTGCTTGTTTCCACATTAAAAACTTTAAAAGTATAGGGTGATAAAATGATTAATAGCAGAAGCCAGGCCGAAAATTTGGCCCTATCCTTATTTTTTCGGTCTAGAAAGAAAGTCGCCATAATCCAAAATATCCATGAAACCCAATAAAAAATTATCCCTTCCATCCTCTTCCTCCTATCATTTCCATTATGGCTTTTTGATATGTACTTTAACCCTGCCAGTTCAAAAGGTTTAATGGAATGCAATGATAATGCCTTTGCTCTGTATAAATCTTTAAAGCTGACTTCATCTTAAGAAGAGGGAGGTGTGTAATTATGGGCAAAGACCGCCAGGAGAGGAAATTGAAAGAAAGCAGAAGAGTGGAATCAGATCGCGATCAGGCGCTTCATTACCCGGGAGCTTCCAAACTGCAGAGTCCCGAAGAAGCAAGATCCTTAAATGATTCAAAATACAGTTAAGATATATCCTTAGACAACAAAAAGCTCTCGTCTTTGACGAGAGCTTTACTTTTGGATTATCCTCTGGCTGAATGCTTTTGTATCAATGTTTCGTTCATTTAACCAGTGATGGGTCTTTCCGGAAATGATGACTGGAGCCTGCTGCAGCTGCCTGATATTTGAGGCCCCCAACGCTGTCATAATCATTTTTAATTCATTATGTATAATGTTTATTTCTTCTATTAATGGTTCAAGCCCTTCTTTAATAAGAACTTTTAAAAAATAACCGGCCATGCCTGCAGCTCCGGCACCTAGCGCAAGGACTTTGGCTATTTCAAGGCTTGTTTGAATGCCTCCAGAAGCAATTACAGCGATTTCATCTTTCTGGATGACAGCTTCAGCAATAGATACAGCAGTGGGGATTCCCCATTCATCAAAGAAACTTAAAAGCCTATCTCTTCTTGCGTTTTCAATGCGCGAAAAATTTGTACCGCCAAATCCTCCAACGTCTACAGCCGATACCCCAATAGAGGCCAGCATTGATACGGTTTCTTTATTCATTCCGAAGCCTACTTCCTTCACGACCACAGGAACTTCAGAATGCAAAACTATTTGTTCAATCCTTTTCAACGCTCCACGAAAATCCCTATCTCCTTCAGGCATGGTCAGTTCTTGAACGACATTTAAATGAATTTGCAATGCGTTTGCTTCTATCATATCAACAGCTGCTTTCGCCTGATCGATTGTGGCTTCACTGCCTAAATTTCCGAAGATGATTCCTTTGGGATTTTCTTTTCTAACCACTCTGTATGATTCCACCTCATTCGGATCTTTCAGCGCGGACATTTGAGATCCTACCGCCATTGCCAAGCCTGCTGTCTTGGCAGCAGAAGCAAGGTCCCGGTTTATTTGGATTGTTCTATCTCCACCGCCGCCAGTCATCGCATTTATAAAAATTGGCGAACTTAATGAAAGTTCGCCAACTGAAGTGCCTAAATCAGCCTGATGCAGAAAAGTATCAGGCAGACTTTGGTGGATAAAGGCTATATCCTCGAAACCGGTAAGGCTTCTCTGGCCTGTTGCCAAAGCATACTGAATGTGGTCCCATTTTCGTTTTGATCTAGACACAAGTTATCACCATTACTTTTTTAAATTCTTTAACTGATCCCCAATCATTTCGCCAAGCTGGAAGCCTTTCGTTTCCTCAGGAAGTTCATAGTCAGTCACTTCTTCATTTTCTTTTTCCTGAAGATCCTTAATACTCAATGACAAGCGCTGATCCTGCTCATTTACATCAAGTACTTTTACTTGAACTTCCTGTCCCTCCCTCAATACTTCATGAGGGGTGCCGATATGCTTATGGGCAATTTGCGAAATATGGACAAGGCCTTCTACTCCAGGGAAAACTTCAACAAATGCACCGTATGAGACAAGTCTTTTGACTGTACCAACAAGAGTGCTTCCTTTAGGCGCCTTTTCACTGATATTATCCCATGGCCCAGGCAGCGTTTCCTTAATAGATAAGGAAATGCGCTCATTATCGCGATCCACGCTTAATACTTTAACTTTAACCTTTTGCCCTTCTTCTACAACATCGGAAGGTTTTTCCACATGCTCATAGGATAACTGAGAAATATGGACTAGGCCATCGATTCCTCCAATATCTACGAAAGCGCCAAAGTCTGTGATTCTTTGGACTGTCCCATCCAGAACCTGACCTGCCTGAAGGGATTCAAGCACCTGATGCTTTTGCTTGCCTTTTTCCTCTTCAATAACAGCTCGATGGGAAAGAATCAGGCGATTCTTTTCTTTATCCAGCTCAACAATTTTAAATGTCATTGTTTTGCCTTTATAATCAGTAAAATCTTCAACAAAATGAGCTTCTACAAGGGAAGCAGGAACAAATCCGCGCACACCCAAGTCTACAACTAATCCGCCTTTTACAACATCTTTGATTTCAGCTTCAAAGACTTCGCCTTCATTGAATTTCTTCTCCAGTGTTTCCCAGGACTTTTCTGCGTCTACTTTACGTTTAGAAAGTATAAGTGCTTCTTCCTCCACTTTTAACACTTCAAGCTCAAGCTCATCCCCTTCAGAAACAGCATCACTTGCTTTTTCAATATGAAGGCTTGAAAGCTCACTGATCGGAATAATACCATCCAGCTTGCTGTCAGCAATGTTAATAATGACTTGCTTTTCTTCTACTTTGGTAACTTGGCCCTTTACCTTGTCACCAACCTCAAAATTTTTGACTTCTACTTGGTTCATTTCCTCTGACATATGTATTCCTCCTTAATCCAATGGCTGCTTTCAAATTTTTAATCTGTATTCAACTGCCTGCCATCCAGGCAAGAACCCTGTGTCAGCAGCAGAAATACTCGAATGGCTTTTTCATGCAGGCTATTTTCAACTGTGTTGAATGTCTCTTTTCTGCCCTAATTTGAGAATTGTCAGCAAAGGACAGCCTCTTTATTTTTTCGAATATTCTCGCCTTTTTAAAAAATGCCTTTTTACTAACTTCTTACAAAAGAAGTTTTTTGTCAAGCAAGAAGGTTTAGGAATGCTCCTCAATTAATTTACTGATTTCTGCCATGATGAATTCGGTCGTTTCTTCCGCTGAAGCTTTCCGATCCCGAAGCTCTTTCATCTCAATAGGCTTTCCATAAACTACTTTCAGCTTGGAAAAGGGTTTATATGGGCCAATGATAGCACATGGCACAACATGCGCTTCGGATCTAAGGGCAAAGAATCCAGCACCTGCCAGCCCCTTCCCCAATTGCCCCGTCTTGCTTCTAGTACCCTCTGGAAACAGTCCTAAAACCTTTCCTTCCTTTAAGGTTCCAAGGCCTTTTCTTAGAGCTTCCCTGTCACTCATTCCCCTTTTGACGGGAAAAGCATTAAGATGGGGCAAGATTTTACCAAGAGCAGGCACTTTAAAAAGCTCTTCCTTGGCCATAAAGTGCACAGGCCGCGGTGCATTAATGCCTACAACGGGCGGATCGAGATTATCAATGTGGTTGGAACATAGAAGTACCCCGCCATCAGTAGGAAAGTGCTCCCTTCCGATCACTTCGAATCTGTAAACTGGTTTTAAAGCACCGTAGACAACTGCTTTAGCAAAAGAATAGAGGTTCACTTTGATCCGATCCTTTCATAGGCCAGGTCCATTATTTTTTCTACTACCTGTACAATTGATAGTGAGGTCGTATCAATTTCTACAGCATCTTCTGCTTTTTTTAATGGAGCAACTTCGCGCTCTGAATCAAGCTTATCCCTCAGAGAAATTTCTTCCTTCAGCTTTTCAAGGTCCGATGGATAACCTTTTTGGACATTTTCAGTATGGCGGCGAATCGCTCTTTCACCGACTGAAGCCAAAAGGAATACTTTTACTTCTGCTCCAGGCAGGACATGTGTTCCGATATCCCGTCCGTCCATTACTACTCCTCCATTTTGGGCGAAGCTTTGCTGTCTTAATACCATTTCTTCTCTTACAAGCTTATGCCTTGAAACAATCGAAACGGAATTTGTAACTTCTGATGACCTGATTTGATTGGTCACATCCTGTCCGTCCAAATAGATTACTTGCCCTTCTGTGCCAGGCTGCAAATCGATAGTGGTACTGTTCAATATTTCCATCAATGCTGCTTCATCTTCAAGGCTCGCCTGCTGTTGAATGGCTTTATATGTCAAGGCACGATACATGGCTCCCGTATCTATGTAAATGTATGATAATTTTTCTGCCACAATCTTGGCTACTGTACTTTTGCCAGCAGCAGCAGGCCCATCTATTGCTATCGATATTTGTCTGTTCATAGTTCCTCCTGTACTGCCTGGCCAGGTTCTTTCAGACCAGGTTCCTTCAGCTTTATTTTAACATATTAAGTTGATTTCAGGTCATATTATACAGCTTTTTTAACCATTAACAATTCTCTTAAAAATAGGCTAGTTAAACATGTCTGTTGATTTAAGCTCAGGCAAGCTCAGCGAACCCCAGGCGTCCGACGCTCCTCAAGCAATAGGCCTGCCGGGTCTCCTTTGACTCGCTACTCCCGCAGGACATTGAATGAACATACTCGAATAACCACTGCACGAAGGAAATGCGAATGGATTTCCGAGGATTTCGCGCCTTCCGCTCCAATCAGCAGTGTGCTAAAATCAACATTGAGCTTTAACATAGCCTAAAAATAAAAAATAAGCAGGCGGCTGCCTGCTAGTAATGTTCCTTGAACGTTTCCAGCAGCTCAGTAAAATTCTGGTCCGTAACACCCTCATATTGTGTCAGCTGCTTTAATTCAGGAAACGCATTCATATGATGAAAGAATAATTGAGTAATCAGCAAAAAAATAAACTGCACAATGATTAATTTTAAGAGAATCCTCTCTATCGCTTTCATATTGCCATCTCTCCATAGTTAAAAATAAGTTCAAGTCTATTTGACTTCTTCAACTATTATGAGAGCAGTGCATTAAAAATATTCCCTTCCCTTTAAATTTCAAGCCCTTTTTTCTTCATGGCCAATTGCCGGTCAAAGCAAAAGCGCAGCAGCAATTGCCGGTCTTGGGGACTAACATCCAAAAACTGAACGGAAATTAAGGACTTTCCATTACAAATTTCCGAGATTCTTATTACCTTGCTTTTTAGCTTCAAAAAATGGGATTCACCATTTTGCATAGGCAATACAAAATAAGTATGGATTTGTCTATTCGCTTTTAACGAACAGGATTTGCCTGCAATAATTGCGGCACCTCCTGCGCTGATATCTTCTGTAACAGACACAAACGGTGTAAATTCGTCTCTTAACGGGTGTACTGCTATGTCAACGGACGTTTCAATCCTGACAAACTGGCGGCGCTGAACCTTCATTAAATGTTCATTCCCTGGATATGAAATGACCATCATAGGAATTTTAAGCTTTACCCTGCCAAGGACTTCGCTTTCAAAAAGGTAAACGGAACCATCAGCTGCGATAAAAGTTACTTTTAGCTGAGTTCCGTCCAGCAGGAAAGCAGTCTTTTTCGTTTCCAGATTTATGGGATAATCAATATAAAGGTTACTTCCTTTCCTTTCGACAAGCTTGCATTTATACTTCTCTGATTTATCAGAATACTTCAGTTCCAATATTAGTACTTCTCCAATTTTTATCATGCTGGCTACACTTCCCTATTCAAAAGGATAATCTTGTCATTTAATTATGACATGTTTTAAAACATTCGTGCAACAGCAATTCACTATAAAAATGAGCAAAAAGACCTATAAATAAATAAAAAAAGAGAAAGCCTCTTCAGCTTTCTCTACACAACATCTTCATAGACTGGTTCAGCATTTTTGAGCTTTTCTACTTTCTCTTCTTGGCCTGTTTCAGCATTAATATAAATCCTGTAGGTATCTTCACCCATTGTGCCAAGGAATTCATAGCAGGAAACTTCCTGATTGAGATCATTCATGATAACTGCCCGCCTGTCTTCCATGACTTTTACCTGGGGATTAATTTTTGTTCTTGCCTCTTCCTTGGAAATTGCAGGTTCTGGTATATCCCTCTGGTGATGGGACTTTAAATAATCCTCTGCTGAAAAAGCAGCCATTCTGCCATTATCAAGTGCCACTTTCACACGAATGGCATCCGGATAGATTCTTACACCATTTTGATTGGAAACAAAGGTAAACACCCCAAGGTTGTCATATTGAGCGCTTTCAAACAAATCAAGATCCTGGAAGCCATTTTGTTTAAGGAATTTTATTGCATTGTTGCTTGCTTCGTTGAGGCTAATTTTTTGCTGTGCGACTTCACGGTCCAGTATAAACCAAATCGGGTAGCCGCCCTTTTTCGTGATATCCATGTCTGCTTCTTCTTTAGTTTTCTTATTTTGTACGCTTACACTGAAAAAACCGTAGTCAGACCCTTTGCCGTTTTCGGTAACTTTAATATTCACATTATTTCCAAGTGCTGCGTATTTCTTGGCTATGCGGACAGCTTCATCCTCCGAAATTTCATCGCCCTTTAAATATTTAAAATTCTCATCTTTCTTCTGCATATTTACAAAAGCAGGGCCAAAGTCTGTTTCTCCATAACTTTCAACGTTTTTTTCCACCGTCTTGAATCCATCAATAATTGTATTGTCAGCAGCTTCCTGATTAGATGCAAGTGCCATTTCAACATCCATCCACCGGAGATTCTTTTCCAGAACCATATGCTGGACCTTTCGTAGGTCCTGCTGTACATCAGCAGCCTGCTTATATAGTTTTTGAAGCGTTTGGTATTCCTTGTCTGATAAAGGCTCCTTGTCCAAGTCTCTAACCGCTGTACGATAACTGAAATCTCCGATATTGGACAGGAATTCTTCTGTTTTGTTAAACGGAAGAAGCGCTAATGGCAGCTGACCTACATCTGAATGCGCTTCCGACGTTACTCTCCAAACCTCTGCCAGTTCCGGTGATAAAGAGGATCTGGAGTTCATCGCCAAAGTAGTTCCGATTCTATCGTGCAATAGGTCAATCTGGTAAGTTAAATCATGGAATGCCCTTTGATAATTGTTTTCAGCATTAATAAGAATTGCATTTTTCTCGCGATGTTCCTGATATCCCCAAAACGCAGTGCCGGCGACACCCAACGCAAGTACAACAATTAGAATTCCTCTAAGCATAGTTCTTCACCCCTCTATTTACAGAATATGTGCTTGCCAATTCGCTTGATTTGCGGCCGTGTCCAGATCCAGCCGCTTGTCGCGGTATCAGGATTGAAATAATAAAGAGCGCTTCCGGTTGGATCCCAGCCATTAATGGCATCAAGGACAGCTTCCTTTGCTTTTTCATTTGGCGTCAGCCATATTTGTCCGTCAGCAACTGCCGTGAAAGCCCGGGGTTCAAATATTACACCCGAAACTGTATTTGGAAATGTTGCACTGTTTACCCGGTTTAAAATAACCGCTGCTACCGCCACCTGGCCTGTATATGGTTCACCCCTTGCTTCACCATATACAGCGTTGGCCATTAGCTGAATGTCATTTTCAGAAAAGCCATTAGGCATGTTTGTTGCAGTTGGCTGCTTCGGCTTCTCCTGCTGCCCGGGGGCTGCGGCTCCCCCTTGTGGCTTTTTCTGCTGTTCCAAATTCACTCCGCCATAGTGGGTAAATTTTTTGCCTTTATTAATCTGTTCTTTCACATATTGTTCATTATATTGTGTTGCCTTTACGAGCTTATTTTTTGTTTCCTGGCCAGCCAGCCCGTCAATCGGAAGCCCAAACTCATACTGGAAGTTTCTTAATGCCCAATAGGTTCCCCAACCAAAGACACCATCGATTTTTCCATTGTAAAATCCTAAATACTGCAGGCGGGATTGGAGTTCAATAACATCATCCCCTACCGCTCCGTGCTGGATAACCTGATTGGAAAATGCGCTTGCTTTATCCACACTTCCGCTCATGGGAATTACCAGGACACAAAGGGAGATTATGAGTAAAGCCTTCGCTGCCAAAAAATTCTTTTTCATGGATTATAACCTCCAAAAGTCATCTTTTATCATTGACCCTATTTTTTGTAGTCTTTGGTTTTTTATTCAATAACTTGAGGGTTTTTATAATAAAAGGCAAGGTGCCCGCATACTGGCGACAAGGTCCCTCAAGCCAATCGCCTCCTCCAAATTGCTCCCGCTTTAGTCGTGCGAAGGAATTTCTGGTAAAGCATTACTTATGGACCTAGAAAGTTATCGAAGTTCAAATTTCATATTCTTAAAAATAAAAAACTCTCCATCAGGAATGGAGAGTTTTCTGGAAATCCAATTGATTATCAATATGATTGACACTGTGTGCCCTTGCTTTCTTAACCTTTCTAAGGCCAAGCCACCAAAGGAAGATCATAAATGGGAACATTATATAAATCCAATGTTCAAGGGAAATTAAGATGTAGTCGTAAATGCCATGTAGGAGGAAGGGTACAAATAGCGAAAGGGCTATCCATTTTTTAGTAGCAGTTGCCGTGAATTTTCCTTTTCCTATATAATAGCCCATGATGACACCAAAAAGAGCATGGCTGGAAACAGGGAGCAGAGCCCTTCCAATTGCATGCTCGACTCCCAGAGCCAGCAGATAAAAGATATTTTCCGCAGTAGCAAAGCCAAGTGAGACAGAAGCACCATATACAATGCCATCATAAGGCTCATCAAAGGTTATGTGCTGATAGATCGTATAGAACAATATAAACCACTTAAAAAATTCCTCAAGAAGGCTGGAAGAAAGAAAAGCATCCAGCAGGCTTGATTGGAGTACACTTTCTGTTTCAAGAACATATTGGATAAACATGATGGGGAATACGAGCAAAGCACCAAACAAAAAGGTTTTAAATACCATTGAGATAGGCTCAGACTCATATTGATCTTTTAAATAAAAATAGCTTAATAATGCCAATCCAGGGGCGATGCCCGCAGATAATATACCCAGCATGCGCTGTCCTCTTTTCAATCTGTTTTCTTAATCGTATCATGATATAGAGAGAATTTAAATGATTATTCAAATTTTGGAAAAAGAAATACCTTTGATTACCTTTTATTTTTCATGCCATTAGAAAGACAAAAATGCAATTATTCGGGGGATTATTATGGAGAAGAAAAAAATTCTTGTTATTCATACCGGCGGCACCATTTCAATGAGCGAGGATGCCGCAACAGGCTCTGTAAAACCAACAGATTACAATCCTTTAACTGAAAAGACAAAGGAACTTTTATCTCTGGCAGAATTATTAATTGAAGAGCCCTTCCATCTTCCTTCACCGCATATAACACCGAAGGAAATGCTTAAACTGAAAGAAATTATTGAGGGATACATTGTAAAAGAAGATATATGCGGAGTCGTCATTACACATGGAACAGATACCCTGGAAGAAACGGCCTACTTTTTGGACTTAACTGTTAAGACGTCTCTGCCAATTGTTGTTACTGGTGCGATGAGGTCCAGCAACGAAATTGGTTCTGATGGTTTGTATAATCTTATCTCTTCCATCAGGGTCGCTGTTTGTGACGAAGCTAAAGACAAAGGTGTCCTCGTGGTGTTGAATGATGAAATCCATACTGCTGAGAATGTCACTAAGACACACACTAGCAATGTTTCAACATTCCAAAGCCCGCAATACGGCCCCATTGGAATCGTCACAAAACGGGGCGTATTATTTCACCATGCACCAACAAAAAGAGAGTATTATCAGATTAAAGATGTTTCCAAACATGTCATCCTTATAAAGGCCCACGCCGGGATGGATTCCTCCCTTCTTTTGGCGATTAGGGATTTGGATGTCGACGGAGTAGTCATTGAAGCACTTGGACAAGGTAACCTCCCTCCTGCTACTATTAAGGGTATTAAAGCACTTACCGAGAAAAAGATCCCAATTGTTCTTGTATCCAGAAGCTTTAATGGAATTGCCCAGGATGTTTACGGTTATGATGGAGGCGGGAAGCACCTTAAAGAAATGGGCGTCATCTTTTCCAATGGCCTTAACGGACAAAAAGCCAGGATTAAGCTGCTGATTGGACTTGAAAGCGAGCAAAGCATTGAAAAGATTTTTCAACTTTAAACCAAAGCGAAAATGACCTGATTAGTGTTTAAGTTTTAGGCTCTATTAAATTTGCCTGTTGATTTCAGCACGAGGCACTCAGCGAACGCGGGCGGTCCGACGCTCCTCGTCGCTTTGCTCCTGCGGGGTTTTTTGATCCGCACTCCCGCAGGACGTTGAATAAGCATCCTCGAATAAACACCGCACGAAGAAAATACGAATGCATTTTCGAGGAGCTCGTGCCTTCCGCACCGATCAACAGGGTGCTAAAAAACAACGATAAGCTTTAACAGAGCCAAATTTAAAAAGGCTGATCCCAAGTAAGGGTCAGCCTTTTTTTGCTTTGTTTTCTTTTTCATTAATGGCCTGGGCTATGAAACCACCGTGGAAGCGGCCATTTTCAATAAAGATTTCGTTAGCGTTATTGCCGGCTGCTATAACACCTGCAATAAAAATCCCCTGAATATTTGTTTCCATTGTTTCCGGGTCGAAAAGAGGACGTCCTGTTTCTTCATCAATCTGAATCCCCATACTTTTTAAAAATTCATGATCAGGATGATAGCCTGTCATCGCAAACACAAAATCATTTTTTATTTCATATTGCTGATTTTCTTTCGTGTAAGTCAGTTTATCCTCGCTAATTTCTTTCACATGAGCATTAAATTCCATCTTAATAGTCCCATTGCGGACTAATGCTTCAAACTCCGGCAAAATCCAAGGTTTTATGCTCGGGGAATAGTCCCTTCCCCTATAGATGACTGTCACTCTTGCCCCAGCTTTAACCAATTCAATTGCGGCATCCACACTGGAGTTTTTTCCGCCAATGACAGCTACGTCCTTATCAAAATAAGGATGGGCTTCCTTAAAATAGTGGTATACTTTCGGCAAGCCTTCTCCTGGGACTTCCATAAAATTCGGGTGATCATAATAGCCTGTAGCAATGACTACATACTTTGCAGCATATTGGCCCTTATCAGTTTTAACTTCAAAAGCCCCCTCATCCTTTTTGGCTATCTCCAATACTCTTTCATACGCGTTAATCTTAATCCCTTTTCTTTTCACAACTTCTCTGAAATAAGTAAGCACCTGATTTCTTTTTGGCTTATAGTTTTCTGTAATAAAGGGTACTCCACCTATTTCAAGCTTTTCACTGGTGCTGAAAAAGGTTTGGTGTGTTGGATAGTTGTAAACCGCATTTACAATATTGCCTTTTTCGATAACAAGCGGTTTTTTGCCCATTTCCTGCAGGGCAATGGCTGCTGCCAATCCGCACGGGCCACCTCCAACTATAATTGCGTCTATTGTCAAGATATTCTCACTCCTTAGTTCAAAACCAAAGGAAGCAATGTCACACTTCCATAACTATATGTTTTGTGTAAAAAAATCTCCCATCAATCTATGATAGGAGATTTTTTATGATTATTCAAATGTATTACTTCCATCTACTATAAGAAGGGACTTCTATTCTTAAATCCAGCCCCGGAATCTTGAGGCTTCCGCCATTTTCCGCACACCAACCATATAAGCAGCTAAACGCATATCCACTCTGCGTGTCTGGGCTGTCTGATAAATATTATCGAATGATTTAACCATTACCTTCTCTAGCTTTTCTTCCACTTCTTCTTCTGTCCAGTAGTAGCCCTGATTATTCTGTACCCATTCAAAGTAAGAAACCGTTACTCCTCCGGCAGATGCCAATACATCAGGCACAAGTAAAATCCCTCTCTCTGTGAGGATTTGTGTTGCTTGAAGGGTAGTTGGCCCATTGGCAGCTTCCACAACGATGCCGGCTCTGATGTTATGGGCATTTTCTTCTGTTATTTGGTTTTCAATCGCAGCAGGAACAAGGATATCGCACTCAAGTTCAAGCAGCTCTTTATTTGTAATTGTATCATTAAAAAGTTTAGTTACAGTACCAAAGCTGTCACGGCGATCAAGAAGATAGTCAATATCAAGACCGTTTGGATCGTACAAACCGCCATATGCATCCGAAATGCCGACCACCTTCGCACCAGCATCATGCATGAACTTTGACAAGAAGCTGCCTGCATTTCCAAAGCCCTGCACTACAACTCTTGCACCTTCCAAATTGATACCCTTTTTCTTTGCAGCTTCACGGATACATATCGTAACGCCTTTAGCTGTTGCAGATTCCCTGCCATGGGAACCGCCAAGTACAAGAGGTTTACCGGTAATGAAACCAGGTGAGTTAAATTCATCAATCCGGCTGTATTCATCCATCATCCACGCCATAATTTGGGAATTTGTAAAAACATCAGGTGCCGGAATATCTTTAGTAGGGCCAACAATTTGGCTGATGGCTCGTACGTATCCCCGGCTTAATCGTTCTAATTCTCCAAAGGACATATCCCGCGGATCACAGACAATCCCGCCTTTGCCCCCTCCGTATGGAAGATCGACAATTCCGCATTTTAAGCTCATCCAAATAGACAGTGCCTTTACTTCCTTTTCAGTTACATTCGGGTGAAAACGAATTCCGCCTTTAGTAGGACCAACAGCATCATTATGCTGGGCCCGGTAGCCAGTAAAGACTTTTACTGTTCCGTCATCCATCCGTACAGGAATTTTCACTGTCATCATGCGAATTGGCTCTTTTAGAAGTTCAAATACTTCATCTGGATATCCCAACTTTTCCAAAGCTTTATGTATGACAGTTTGTGTCGACTTTAAAACATCTAGTTTTTCAGCTTTATTTGAATCAGTACCTTTCTCGGCTACCATTTGTAAACCTCCTAGAAAAATCACTTTCATTAGTTGTCCGCTTCCATGACATAGTATACACCTTTGCCTAATTTATGCAAGAAGAAAAATACACTTTTCCGCATTTTTTGATTTTTTTATGAAACCGTTGTCATTGCTGATTTTAAAAGGAATTTTCTGTTTATTCTTATTACATGTTTTCCCGCTCATAGGCAAAGAAAACATCTATTTTCATTCTCCGATATACATGAAAGTCAACTGCTTTTTCGGTGGCTTTTACGGCGCATGAACTTAACATTGTTTTACCCAATTTTTACTTTGTTCATGAGTAATTAAGAGAAATTCCTTAAAATAAGGAAGAGGAGGAACCTTTCCCTCCTCTTATTTTATGAAAAAAAACACACTAGTTTTTTAACAGCCTTGTCTTTTATAATAATTTTGCCATATTCTTCAATGAGATGGATGCTGACAAATGAGGGATTACCGAATTCAGCTAATATGGCAACTGCCCGATGGATATCTTCACCGCAAATATCGGCGGCATAATAATAATATTGTCCTTTATAGGAATAGAGGCTTCCGTTCTCAATATGAACAAGGTTCAGCCTTTTGGCCATTTGAATTACATCCTCAAAATCCTGAAATTCGAACAAGATATCTTCACTGCCATCAACAGTTACTTGCATTTCAATAAAACCATCCTCAAGGAGCTCATCATCCCGCTGCTCCTCCATCGTTACAATCATGACCATTCCTTGAGCCTGCATTGAAAAAATTTCTACAGCGACTGTTCCTTGAATGTCAACTCCAAATTCTTCACTTGCTTCTTCGAGCATCTCATGGAAAAGCTGATGCCATTTTAAAGAGTCTTTCCAGACATCTTCCTTTGTAAGTCCCCTGTCCGTTAAATCGTCTAATGTAAGAAAGATTTTGATCTTATTATAATTCAAACGTTCTAAGCGCATAATAAGCCCCCTGCCCTGAACCAACTCTTTGGTTTAGTGTATGAAGATAAAAGAAGTTTGTGAGTCGTCTCCTTCTAAATGAAGACCAAAAATTAAATGAGCCGGCAACACGTGCCGGCTCATTTAATTTAATATAAATTTTCTTTTATCCATTTTTCCCATTCACCCTTTGAGCTTCCGGGAATAAATTCCTTATATTTCTTTTTTTCTTCTTCTGTCAGGCTGTCAATTGCGAATCCACCAATCCCTACATTGAGCGTCCCATAAGATTCAACCAGCCTCTCGGACAGTTTAAGGGTTTCGTATACATTTGCCTTCATGGTACAGGAAAAAAATAAAAACTTAGGCTTTACAATATCAATTACTTTATAGATATCTTCGTCTGCAATGCTTGTCCCAAGATAAACCACCTCAAAGCCCTTTCGCCTTAAAAAGAGAGTGAATATCAGAAGGCCAAGCTCATGGGCCTCACCGGGCCCGCATACTGCTATCGCTTTTGGCAAAACAGAATTATGCGGAAAAGAATGGAGGATCATTCCGATTCTTGACCTTAAAATAGACGAAGCAAAGTGCTCATGTGCGCTGGTAATCTTGCCATTTTCCCAAAGAGTGCCAATATTAACAAGCAATAAGCCTAATATATCAACAAGCACTTTATCAATTGTATACAAACTAAACGCCTGGTTGATCAAATCATGCGCTTTTGGTTCATCAAATTGAAGAAGAGACGCCAGCAGCTCATTTGCTAAGATACTGGACCTGTCTCCTTCTTTTTCCATTTGAATGGGCTCTGTATTCAGTTCATTGTTTTCCAGCAGAGAAACGGCCTGGCTTATTGAAAAACCCTGATTAACCTTCATCAGCAGCCATTTTAAAATTCTTACATGTTCCTCTGTATAGAGCCTGTGGCCTGATTCATTTCTTTTAGGGGCAACAATTTGATAACGCCTTTCCCATGCTCTTAAAGTACCTGGCTGAATGCCGAGCATTCTTGAAACTGCCTTAATATTGTATTTTCCTTCTTCATTTGACATGCTCAGCCCTCCATTCATTACCGATTATAGAAGTTACCAATAAGTGTGTAAACTCTGTATATGTTTTGAATAACATCATGGATCAGCTGTTCTTTAGAGTAATGAAATGAGTTTCGGCCTTTGCGCCCAGACGCAGTGGCACACCAGTTGTTCCGTATCCATTGCTTATCAGAATCGTTGTTTCGGGAAGCTTTTTGATCCGCCCCTTTTCATATGGGCTATAACCTAAGATATGAATTTGGCCACCATGCGTGTGTCCGCTTAGCACAAGGTGAATGTTGTGTTCTTTTTTTATCTGTTTTGCGATTCTGGGATCATGGCTTACTAAAACCCGAAAGCCGCCTGTTCCTGCATCTTCCAGAGCAAGATCCAGTCTTTCCCTATCCTTGCTTAGATCGTCTGTTCCAATTAATACAAAGCGATCCCCTTTCTGAGATTCAAAGGAAAGTGCTGTGTTATCAAGGATTTTCACACCGCATTCCAAAAGAAGGGCATCGAGCTGGTGAAAGTCTACTTCATAATCATTATTTCCCCAAACAAAATAAACAGGTGCGACTTCCATTAACAATAAAACGTTTTTCTTCACTTTTTCAAAAGGAACTCCCTTTTCCATAAGGTCTCCACCGATAATCACCAAATCCGGTTCTTTCCCTTTAATCTCCGCAATTATCTTATCGGAAATCAGCCGCCTATGAATATCAGAAATAAAAAAAAGCTTTACTTCTCCGAAGCTTTCCGGGAATTCGGAAAAAGAAAGCTCTTTATATATAATTCGATCCGCGAATGCCTCCTTGAGCATATAAATAAGTAATCCCGCACCGCCAATTAAGGCAAAAGCCGCTATATAAATCATAATTCCTCCTGCACTACATTGCCTCTATTCATAGTCTTCAGCAAATTTCAGTTTCTTAAAATCTAAAGAAATAATACCATAGATTACCGAAAAACAGAAAAGGGCAATCGTTTCCCAAAGAGAAATCGCAGACAAAATAAAAAAGCTTCCGATAATTAATAAACTCAGCAGAAGTTCAAAGAAATGTGTTTTTTTATATTTTACAAGCAATGCAGTCAATTCTATGGCGCTTCTGATCATCTCTGCATTGGCAATAAAGGCAATAATAAAAAAAATCATGCCTAAAAAAAAACCGCCCGGCTCCAGTACGAATATGACAATCATATCTGAAATACTCATCGGGATGGAGACCGGAAAAAACTTTATAAATAAAAAACCGCTTATTAAGCCAGTCAGTAGTTTCAGTAATTGATAATACACAAAAAATCCCTCCTATACAAATTGTATGAGAAGGATTTGTTTTGTTGACTATTTTCAAAATTAATCTTCTGTAATGTCGAGAACGCGAAAGCCCGATTTTTCAAGCTTGCTAATGAACTTATCCAGGTTGTTATTTTTCTCCACTTTCATAACAATCCGGCGTACCAGCTTATCTGTTTCATCAAAAGTTACCAGGGAAATGATGTGTTCATGGAAGTAGTGGGCAATTTCTGCCAATCTTGCTATCCGCCCTTCCGTTTCTACAGATGTAAACGCGATCCTTACACCTGAACGATTGGTGCCAAATGCAGATTGGAATTGTGCAAGTACATCAAATCTGGTGACTATACCCAGAAACTTTCGATTTTCTCCTAAAACCGCAAGCAAAGGAAAGTCCTTTAAGGCCAATAAAGTTTTTTCGAAAATTTCATTTCCCTCAAGGTAGTTCTCCTGATGTGTGGCAATATCTTTAACCAGCGTTGCATCCAAAAAATCCTCTTTTAATTTTCCTGATGAAAAGAAGTTCTCATATATTCCATATCTAGTGATAATGCCGACGTATTTATCGCCCTCCAATACTGGAAGCCCGTCAATTTGATGCTCCTCAAGCACTGCTAATGCTTTTTTCAATGTTTCATCCTGATCAACTGTATAACATGTGTGCTTTGGAATCATGATACTTTTCACAAACATTGCCATCACCTCAGAGTAATTAATAAGACCCCGCTTATATTTCGCCATCACTTCCGTTATCCCCTCTTTTTGTTAAATAAATTTAACATGAAAACCAAGGATTTCTCATAAGATTCAATGACGCACAAATAAGGAGGGATTAAACATGAACACACTCCGTAAAACTTGGCATCCTTATGTAAGCCCTTTTGACCCTTGTAAACCGATTACCGTTAAATCATATTCAACTCCTCCAAATCTATATATGGGGTTCCAGCCGCCAGGTCTTGAGCAATTTACACCAATGCAAGCCTTACGAACAGGCACTTTATGGAAAGCTTTCTATGACCCTTGGTATAGCCCATATGAAAAGGCCAGGGAGGGGCAGCAGCCATGAAACAATTGCCAGCAGAGTACTACCAGCTTCTCGAACAGCTGCAAGCAGTCGATTTTGTATTAGTTGACTTGACTCTGTATCTTGACACTCATAACGATGATTCAGAAGCCATTAAGCAGTTCAACCACTATGCGAAGGAACGTAAAAAACTAAGAAATGCAATTGAAAGCAAATATGGCCCATTAATGCAATACGGACATAGCTACTCTGGTCATCCTTGGAATTGGGATGACGCTCCATGGCCCTGGCAGGTGTAATATTTGTAAGCTGGCGCCTTCCATAACGGAGGCGCTGATAACTGGAAATATTCTTTTCTATGGATAACGTTAGCCGAAGCCAGAATTTCAGGGAGGGGTTGAAGAAAGATGTGGGTATATGAAAAAAAATTGCAATATCCAGTCCGGGTTAGCTCATGCAATCCGAAGCTGGCAAAGTTTTTAATCGAACAATACGGCGGTGCCGACGGAGAACTTGCTGCCGCTCTAAGATATTTAAACCAGCGCTATACAATACCGGATAAAGTAATCGGACTTTTGACAGATATAGGAACTGAAGAATTTGCACATTTGGAAATGATTGCAACAATGGTTTATAAATTAACAAAGGATGCTACACCTGAACAAATGAAAGCAGCGGGTCTTGGCGCACATTATGCAAACCATGATAATGCACTATTCTATGAAAATGCAGGCGGTGTACCATGGACAGCTACTTATATTCAGGCCAAGGGTGATCCGATTGCGGATTTATATGAAGATATAGCGGCAGAGGAAAAAGCAAGAGCAACCTATCAGTGGATCATTAACATGAGTGATGATCCGGATTTAAATGATGGCCTGCGCTTTTTAAGGGAAAGGGAAATCGTCCATTCGCAGCGATTCAGGGAAGCAGTAGAAATTCTTAAAGAAGAACGGGATAAGAAGAAATTCTTCTAACTTTTATACTTAAAATTAAAAAAGAAGCAGTCGGGCTGCTTCTTTTTATTATTTATTCTCATGGTAGAGGTTAATGTCGTAATTTTTTTTCATCATTTCGAAAACGGTATGCCGATTTTTCCATTCTTCTTCTTTTTTCCATAGATCCTTGCTCTTATCTATGATTTCACATCTTAATGCGTGAAATTCCTTTTCTGCTTTTTCTCTTTTTTCTCTCAGCAGATTCATTAGCCCATATAATCCAACCGTAAAAACAAGCAAATAGAAATTACCAGATTGGTTGACAAAGGCTGAAAACATAGAGGCAAATGAATACGAAAAAGGCTGCATAACCGTTTTGTAAATATAGAAAAAATATAAGAAAGATATAAACACTGTTGCCCACATGGCAACCAAATGCCATGACTTGAACTTATCAAACTTTTGCTTTCTCTCCACTACTTTTTCAAGCATCTTTCGTGTAGCCTGGTCTGTTCGATCATCAAGCATTTTAATCGGCGCCTCCATGATTCTCCCTCCTCTTTTCATAATAATGTATGAGCTTGTACAACATTATATGACAAGAGAGCGAAGTAAGCATGTAAAGTGTGAAAAACAACTTCATTAAAGGTTTTTGTCCTTTAAAACCTAATCTCGAAACAATTAAAGTCCACTCCTGCCTGCTCTTAATTCAGTGGAATTTGCAAAACCTGGCCAGTCATGATTTCGTTGGACTGCAAGTTATTGGCTTTCTTTATTATATCAATTCCAGCCTGTGACTTATAATAGGTCATCGCTATTCTGAAAATTGTTTCCTTTGGCTTAACCGTATGATAGACGATTTTTCCTTCTGTTTTGGGCTCTTCCTGCTTCTTGGGTTCAGCCGCTTTTTCAGGTACAGATTTTTCTGCTTCTTTTGGCTGCTCTTCCTGCTCTGGCTGGGCTGCAGAACCTTCAGCTTCTGAATCTTCCTTTTGAGAAGCTTGTGTTTCAGAATTGGCTGTGCTTTCCCCCTGTGCAGGAGAATTCTCAGGCTCTGTTGATTCTGATGCTATATTATCTTTTCTTACTTCTATCGTAGTCCCTTTATTAGTATCGTTTGTCTCATACCCAACTGTTTCAAAGCCTGTCTCGATAGCTCCAGCTTCTTCTGCAGCACCCATGCCTTTTTCTTTGCTCAAATAATTATAAATACTGAAAATAGTAATGGGAAGAAGGATAAAAAACATAGCGAGCAAGCGGATGACAGGATATTTAAGCTTCCATTTATTCTTTTTTCTCTTTTCCTGATGCACCCTGCTCCTTGGCGGCAGAGCTGATTTTGATCCACCCGTGTCCGATTCCTGCTTTCTATCAATCTTCTTACGGAGCCGTTCCGCCTGATCTCTGTAAGGGCCTTCTTTATTCATGGAACATCCCTTCCTGTAATAATATTCATAAGAAGCTATTTTTTAAAATAAATTTTTTTATTAATGGATCTGCTATTCGTTATGTATCACATTACCGTCCTGTTCATTCCTTTTCGCATTTTTGGAATGGCGGTTACGGATAATGACTCCCAATAAAAAATCAATCAGGAAATGCATAACGATGGTAACAAGCAAATTTTCGGTTACAAGATAAATATAACCTATAAAAAAGCTTAATGTAATAATATTTAAAAACAAAAACCAATTAAATAAATATCTATAATGAACAAGTGCAAAGATAATGCTTGAAACGGCCAGCCCAAAATGCGTTTGAATGACTCCCCTGAATAACAGTTCTTCACTGAAGGCTACTACTGCCGCTATCAATGCTATATGCAATAGATTTCGGCTTCGGAAAATCCTTTCATTCACCCCTCCATCATTATATAGGGATTGAGGAAGCAGCTTCATGAGGATTAGATCCACAACTACAATAGCAGCTCCCGCAGTCCCCCCAATCAAAAGGATATTAACATCATTCCACCTGAATAGATCTAAAAAAACGCTCAGACTATCAAATAATATAATACCTAATATAAAAGAAATAATTAATAGCAGAATTTGCGTCATATAGAGGTGAAATAACAGTTCTTTGTCAGTCAGGCCCTTAATAATATCCGCATACTTCTTTTTCATTTTCATTCACTCACCCGGAATCAGAAGCGCATCTAAATGATTCTTCCAATCATATAGCAGGTTCTCCTGATTTTCTTTATTACTCTTTTTTGTAAAAGCGTTTAGTTCCAGACCGCATACATCACAGCAGTTTCGGATAGCCACTTTTTTTTCCTCGTTAAAATGAGATAGAATATGCTCTCGGCGGCATACGTTCATACTAATCCAGCTATATACTTCTTCAATACTCTGCCTCTTTGACTCAAGCCTTTTCTGATTATAGACCTTGATCTCCTCCACAACCCGTTCAAGGGGGATTCCTTGATTGCTTTTTCGTTGAAAAAAGTCTTCAAAAACTCTCCATTGTGTGTCTGTTAAACCAGATATCTGCCTGATTTGCTCTTCGTATTGAGATAGACTTGACATAACCTCCCGATTTACCTCCAGCCATCCCCTTATCCAATCAATTTGCACGTCATCAGGCAATTCGCTTTCTGCGAGCTGGTAGGGAAGCTGTTCATCCCCAGGAGCAAAGAGGAGAATGGCAATACTTTTCTTTCCATCTCTTCCGGCCCGTCCAATTTCCTGCAAATACGATTCAATCTGCAGCGGCATATGAAAATGAATGACATAACGAATATTCTCTTTATTAATCCCCATGCCAAATGCACTGGTTGCACAAATTAGGTCTAGCTGTCCATGTATAAATTGCTGCTGTACCAAAATCCTGCTTTCCTGGTCCATTCCCCCATGGTAAGCCATAACACTGCCAACTCCACTGTCTCTAAGGAGCTCAGCAGTCTGCTCCGCCACTTTTTTGCTGGAGAAATAAATGATTCCAGGACCCTCAAGGGTTTCAGTAAGTTCAACAAGTCTTTCAATTTTATCCCGATAGCTATTTAACCTTTCTACTGACAGTGAGATATTGGGCCGGTCAACGGAATAAATAAATTCGCTGCCTTCTGTTATGCCAAGTGATTTTTTTATATCTTCCTTAACCGCGGGAGTAGCCGTAGCCGTTAAAGCTAATGTAAGCGGATTTCCGAGCCTCTTTCTGACTTCTCCAAGTTTTAAATAATCAGGCCTGAAATCATAGCCCCATTGGGATATACAGTGCGCTTCATCCACCACAAATAAAGCAATCCTCAATTTCTTCAACTGAGACAATACAGCTTCAAAATGAAGCATTTCCGGTGAAATAAAGATAAATTTATAGTGCCTTAAATTCATTAGCGATTGTCTCTTTTCTTCATGTGTCAAAAATGAATTAAAAGCAATCACCTTTTTCTCCCCGTTTAGCATAAGCTGCTCTGCCTGGTCCTGCATCAGGGACAGCAAGGGAGATATGATAATTACTTGTCCTTCAAGCAAGTATCCGGGAAGCTGATAGCAGAGAGACTTGCCTGTTCCTGTGGGAAGCATGGCCACAGTATCTTTTCCGGAAAGCACTGCTGCAATGATTTCTTTTTGGCCAGGTCTGAAGGATGTATAACCATATGTTTTTTGTAAAATAGTTTCTAAATTCATCTTTCTTCTTCTCCAAACTTCGCCAAAACTAATCTTATTTCAAAGTAATCCGCTTCCGGCACCAATTTACGAATTTGTTTTAGCTGCCGTGACTTAGAGCTATTTGCTGCCTCAAGAATTGATTTCTGCCTGGCATTCGCAACATACGGTGTGATATCAAAGCTGCTCATATTTAAAGCCACTTCTACTACGTGATCTTCTATTGTACTTTTTTTTAAATTTCTAATACGTGCTATTTCGTCTAAACCAAAGCCCTCGTCTAGCAATGAGTAAGTTTTTTTCGTTGAGAAAGTTAGCGGAACAGAATCCTCAGATCCAGAAACCAGTTTTCCCAGCAAAGGATATTGGGAAGGACTGTGTTTAATGCAATCCAACATATAATGGAGTACACCAAGAAATTGATGGTGATAATAATCCTGGCCTACCCCCAGCTGCTTGGCAGCCTGCACAGCGGTAAGGCCAATATGATTATAGCCTGTTAGCCTCAGGGTTAGAACAGCAGGATTAATATCACTTAGACTTCCGAGACAGTGCTGCAGTTCTTTATTCAAAAGAATTCCAAGTTCATTCCTGTCAGCTCCAGATGTTTTTAAAAAGTCTTTAAGCCAAGATAGTACATTCCGCTTTCTTTGAATTGGAAGATACTTTGCATGATTATAATTCAAATGCGAAATAACCTGTACAAGGAGTGAGATCCTCTCCCAAAGAACGCCTGTTGACGTATGGTATTTCCAGCCGTTTAAGGAAGATGGGATCGGGTATTCTAATAGAGCACTTTGCAAATACTTCTCTCCATTTACTCTTAATTCAAAATGGCCATTTTCATCCTGGCCAATCCAATTGGCGTTTTCCATTTCTGCAGCAAGCTGTTCAAGCTCTGATCGGGTTAATTGTCCAAATGTTTTAAAAAGACGGGTTAATTGGAATAAGTGGGCATCCTGGATCGTTTGAGAAGACTTTTTCCCATTTAACAAGTGCAGAATAGAATAAATCGTCCTTTGGCCCTGCAGTTCTTTTATACAATATAAAATGACTATTTTTAAATAAGAACTTTCCATGTTTTTTCACCTTATTGGCTGCTGGTTTTATTTTTAAGCACCTTTCTTGATGCTTTTAAGGAATTATGTACATAAAGACAATTTGTGTTCCTTTCCATTTTATCATGAAAGAAATAAGCAAATCGTTTTAAATAATTTTTTTAGGGTAAATTAAAGCTCAAACCCAGTTATGATAAGCATTCTCAATACATTTTCTATTGAAAAGTTGCCCATACAGTTTTACAATAGATATGAGGAATGCGTTACCATCTAAATGATGGAAGATTATTTGTTTAAATCTTGGGAGGTTTTTTTTCATGGCAAAGTATACAATTGTTGACAAAGAAACATGCATCGCATGTGGTGCTTGTGGAGCAGCTGCACCAGACATTTATGATTACGATGACGAAGGCATTGCATTCGTTACCCTTGATGATAACCAGGGAATCGTTGAAATTCCGGATGTATTAATTGATGATATGATGGATGCTTTCGAAGGATGCCCAACTGATTCAATTAAAGTAGCTGACGATGCTTTTGACGGCGACCCGCTTAAATACGAATAGATCTTCAATTATATTCTACCATGTTAAGCTACTGCTCCCTTTCATGAATGAAAGGGAGTTTTTATTTGCCCTGAATCTGATAGCGAGGGTTCAGCTTGGAGACAGCAAAAAAGCAACGGTACACATAGCCGTTGCTTCTTATATTTATAATTTAATTAAGCTGCATTTTTAAAAGTTGCCTGCTTGTTCAACCAAGTTCCCATCCGTGTAAATAATAGCATGAATACGATGGAGATAAGCAATCCTTTGACAATGTTAAATGGCAAAATACCTGTCACGATCATCGTTCGCATCTCCGGTGCCGACATTGCCGGGAAGTTTAGGAAGAAGGTATAGGCTGGCAGGATAATCAGATAATTTAGCACACTCATGATTACAGCCATAAACATTGTGCCAACGACCAATCCAAAGGTCATGCCTTTTTTTGTGTTCAGCTTATTGTATACATAGTAGGTTGGCAAGACAAACAAAATGCCAGCTGCAAAGTTCGCAATATGGCCAACAGGGACTCCCGTTGCGCTTCCTGTCATAAAATAATCAAGGATATTTTTAATTAATTCAACTAAAATTCCTGCCGCTGGACCAAAGATTAACGCTGCGATCAATGCAGGGATATCGCTGAAGTCAATCATTAAAAATTGCGGAAATGGCGGGATTGGAAAATTCAGCAGCATTAAAATGTAAGCAATACTGCTAAGCATTCCGATTGATACTAAAGCTTTAATATTAAGTTTTTTCATGTTCCTCTCTCCTTTTTAGGACTATCTCTCCTATAGAAGAAAGGTTCGGCAAAGCAAATGTCTCAGCAATAAAAACCCCTCAAGCCAATTCACTTGAGGGAGAATTACAAAGACATGCTTAAAAACGTTCAAAACCTGCATTTTTTGAACGTCTGCAGAACCTCCATCTTCTCCCATCCAGACTGTACTGTCGGCTTTGGAATCGCACCAAATCCTGCCCAATTAAAGCGTAAAGTATGGAAAAACTTCACTCTCAGGCTCGCGGGCTTAGAGTCATATAAACTCATCACCGCCGGTCGGGAATTTCACCCTGCCCCGAAGATAGACCGTATTAATGTTTACATCTCTTATTATACTGAAAAAAAGATGTAATGGGAAGGGATATATCTTTCTGTGACAATGCAGGCGGAGTCATTCAGGAGATTGTAACTTTTTAGAGTTTTAAGCGTTTTAAGTTTGTTGTTTTCCTGCTTTAAGTTCGTTGCTTTTATATGTTGACCGGCCAATAGATTTTCATTTTGAAAAAGTTTTTTTGTGAAAGAGGGGAAGTGAATTATATTCGAACAAAGTAATTCCATCCCCGTAAGCTCTATGGATTTTTGAGATATTCCCTAACAAATTAGGCTTTACTCGAAGGTTCAGGCCTTTTATGCTCTTAAACCCCTTTTGTACGTGACTACGCGCGGACGATGGCAGGTTCTTCGCGACTTCTTGTGCCATTCAAGATTATGATAATCTGTCAGTATTTTTCCTACCCCCCAAGTTTTTTACCAGTTTTTTAAGTGGGAAAGTCGCACAAACAAAACCTACTCATTTTTGGCGGATTATTAGCACTTGTCCAACTTTAAGAAAATCCGCATCCAGTTTGTTTATTTCTTTGATTGATTCTGCAGTAGTTTTATATTTATTTGCAATGGCTGTAAGGGTGTCACCTTTTTTCACAGCATATCGCTCATAGTTTTCTAATTTAATTCTTAGTTTTTGGCCAGAAACAATTTTATTTTGTTCAATATTATTCACACTCGCAATTTCGTTAACTGATAAATTATACACCGCTGCAATTCCCCATAGTGTTTCACCCGGCTGCACAATATGTATCGCCTCTTCGCCATGACCTGGTTCAGCTAATTCAGCATTGGCAGATGTGTGGTCCTGTATTCGAGTCTGCCCTGGTCCAAGCTGAGATAATTGAGCGGATACTTCATGCGCACTTTCTTCATTTAATGTTGCATACACGGGCTGTCCAATTTCTTCCCTTCCAAAAGCGACAAAAGGGTCGACCGCATTTTCTTTATCAACTGTCCATTCTCGTTTATGTATTTCAAAGTGGAGATGCACCCCGGAAGAGTCACCTGTACTCCCCATTGTTCCTATTTTCTGGCCCTGACTAACTTGCTGCCCTTCGCCGGCCAAGCGTTCGTTCATATGTGCATAAACCGTTTCCGTTTGGTTGCTGTGCTTAATAAAAATAACATGTCCATAAGTTTGCGAGTAATACGATTTTGATACAATTCCAGAGTCAACTGAATAAACTGGCGAGCCGGATTCGGCAGCAATATCGATTCCCTTATGATGGCCATGCCTTGTCCCAAAAATATCTGAAATCACCCCATCTGCAGGCCACATCCAGTCCTGTGTAAGCTCTTCAACATTAAGTTCTGCAGCTTTAGAATGCTTCCCTCCCAGAAATAATAGACCGACACAAAGAGCCATTATCCCTGCAATAAAGAAACGTCTTATGTAATCCCTCATTCTTTTCCTCCTAAATTGTTAGCTTGAATCACTAGCTGAATTTTGAGCCATCTGAATATCCTCAGCCGCCCTCTTTTTCACCCTATGACAGCTTGTACTTTTTTAGAACCGAAAAACATTCTGGATTTTGGTTCCAAAAGCACATTTGTTAGTATACTTCCTGCCTGTGGTTTTTTATGCAAAAGGAGGAAATTTCGTAGTTTGCCAAAATTAAAGACGGCCTCATTGGGCCGCCTTTTTAGTTTGGCAATTCACGTTTATTTGCCGCAACCGGCACTTTTAATTCATTAGAAAGGTCAAAGTTGCCAATCTTATTAACATCAGCATTTTCCAGCTTAACTGTCTCAAAGTTAAACTCCTTTGCAGTCAGCAATATCGCTTCAATGGCATGTAGTGTTGGTTCATTATCAATAATTTCCGATTCATTTTCGAAGCGGATCAGCAGCTTCCGTTCCTGTATTTCCTCTGCTTCAAAATTGATATCTTCAGGAATGGATGCCTGCAAATTGTCTTCAACACGGTTCTCTTTCATAGCCTTTAGAGCATCTTTGATAGAATTAAGCTTTTCCCTCAGTGGAACCATGAAGGGCTTGGATTCCGTTCCATTCGGATACAGAAAATAATATATTAAGTTTCCAGCCCCTTGTTCCGGCACAAAGTTTTCTCTATATCCGAAATGGCTAAATTCAATGCCATCATGTCCCTCGGTTGTCAAATTAACCTTTTCTATATCTAGATTATGCATAACATTTCCAAGCACCTTTTCAAGCAGCTGTTCAGTAGTAGATGACATACTGTAAGGGTGGTTTTGTGGGACATCGACTGTTAATGTTCTATTTTCCTCGTCATAGTCAAAGCTTGCTTTTAAAGGGTAATAGTCGTCTAATCCCCAATCTTTTTCAGTAAGCTTGCTCATGTTCTCTTCGAATAAGTCAAATTTGGATTTAGCGGGATCCTCTTCAACCAGAACACTGACCGGAACGATGTTTTGAGCAGTCTGATCCGGAATAGCATACGTTAATACTTCCTTCCCGGCCAAATCTTCCTCATAAACAGCAGTTGCACTCGTATCAGCAGCTACAGATTGCATTCTTAATTGATCATTTGATTCTTTTTCCGCATCATTTTTAGAAACATCATCAAATTGTTCAGCTTTGTTCTCTTCTATTTCTTCCTCTGCTTTTAATTCAGCCTTATCGTCATTGGCTTCAAAAGTGTTATTTTCACCGGCACTCTCTGCAGATGATGAGGATTTATCGGCTTTAATCTCAACTGATTTATCAGCAGACTCCTGCCAATTCATAAGGCTTGGGGCAAGAATAAAAAATAGAAGCAAGGCAGCGGCCGCCGCTGCAGCAGGCAGGATCCATGTTTTTTGTTTTTGTCTCCCGAACTTCATTTCAATGTTTTGATAGATTTCTCTTGGATCACGGTTATCTTTTATTTTTGGCATCTGGCTCAAAAATTCTTCCAGCTGCTCATCGCTCCACTTTGACTTCCTCATTATTCATCCCCTCCTTTACCATTATGTCTTCCATATACTTTTTCAAAACCTTTAACGCTCTATGCTGAGTTGTCTTAACTTTGCTTTCAGTCCAGCCTAATGCATCGGCTGTCTCTGTAATGGTAAGTTCGTGAATATATCTCATAATGATAACCAGCCGCTGGTCAACTGTACATAAATCCAGGCACCGGTATATCAGCTGAATTTCTTCCCTTTGCATGGCGATTTCTTCAGGCAGGGGAAGCTCATCCTTTACCTGCTGGATTGACCAGTCAAATTTTTCCATTATTCTTTGCTTCCACCCTTTATGTTTTCGGAAGGAATCTATGGCAACATTGCGTGCTATTGAAAAAAGCCATGTTTTTTCGCTGCTTTTTCCTTCAAAACGTTCGTACGATTTTAATACTCTTATATAGACTTCTTGGACCAGGTCCTCAGCCAGTTCCTTGTTTTTGACCATATAAAAAAGAAATTGAAATACGTCATGATGGTATTTTTTATAAAGTTCATCAAAAACGGAGTCCATGGATTCCCCTCCCCGTTCAATTAAATAGTCGTTATCTTTCTAAAAAAAGTTACAATTTAATCATATTATTATTCATAAAAAAAAGGAAGGATAATTCGGATATCTCCTTCCCCAAGAATTCTATATAATTTTCAGATGATATACTGTATCTGCAAATGTTTCCCGTGAATCAAGAAGAATCGGCACATTTCTCAATTTTATCCTTCATTTCGAGGTATAAAAATAGAAAATGTCGTACCTTGTCCCAGCTTGCTTTGAACGGTGATATGGCCTTTGTGTGCCTCAATAATATTTTTTGCGATAGCCAGTCCAAGTCCGGTTCCCGATCGCCCTCTGGTCCTTGCTTTATCTGCTTTGTAAAAGCGCTCAAAAACAAATGGCAGATCTTCTTCAGGTATGCCTGATCCTGAGTCTTTGACTTCAATAAACAACCCGCGTTCGTCACTGTGTTCCGTCACTTTTACTACGCCTTTCTCTGGTGTGTGGCGGATAGCATTATCGATCAGGTTCGTCATTACCTGTTCAATCCTGTCCGGATCAAAAGGTATAAACGTTTCTTTGCTCATCAAATCAAAATCAAGGCTGATATCTTTATCTTTTGCCAGGCCTTGAAATTTCCGGATGATCCTTTGCAGGTAAGAATTCACTTCAATTTCTTCCATTGTCAGTTGAATATGCCCCGCTTCCATTCTAGCGAGGTCAAGAAGTTCATTTACAAGCCGTCCCATTCTTAAGGATTCGTCATAAATGACACTTGCCATTTCTTTTTTCTCTTCATCCGTTCCGGCAATATCATCAACGATTGCCTCACTATATCCCTGCATCATGGAAATAGGCGTCCTTAATTCATGTGAAACATTCGCAATGAAATCATTGCGGAGTTTATCAAGTTTCCGTTCTTCCGTCATATCCCTGATTACTGCGACAGCGCCTCTTATAAACTTATTATTATACAAAGGGCTTACAATTATCACCCAGGAACGGCCTTGAATGGAGATTTCCCCGATCTGCTCTTTTTCCGTGTTAACAGCCAGCTGAAAAAGCTCCATTACTTTGGATGGAACAGCCTCTGTATTCTTATCTGCCTCATCCTGCTCGTAGAACCAGCTTTGTAAAAAGCGTTCTGCAGGAGGATTTGTAATGAGAATGGTACCATCTCTATTAAACGTGATAACACCATCAGCCATACCACTTAGAATGCTTGCAAGCTGTTCTTTTTCCTGGCTAAGGGCATTCATATTAAATTTCAGCTGCCTGCCCATTTGATTAAATGCAGTAGCTAATTCACCAATTTCATCATTTGTTAGAATCGGAACTTTTGTATCAAACTTCCCTCTCGCCACCTCAAAAGCAGCCTCTTTCATCTTTCTGAGCGGGGCGTTAATTCTTGTTGATAAGAAAAACGCAAAAATCGTCGTTAAGATGATCGCAACACCCGCAGCAAGCAAAATGAATTTTGTTGTTGATCTTGTGGTTTCCTGCATAACCTCAATAGACTGGTAGATAAAGACTGCTCCATTGCTGTTACCCAACTCAAGCGGGACACCAATTATCAGAATCCTGCTTTCATCATCAGCGGCTGCATCCGTATATTCGGGATTAACGGAGGATACTTTCTTAACCGTTTTATTTTTCGTAAGGACTTCTTTTAAGTCTTTCTCCTCTAACAAATAAGAAACCGGAAGCTTTAATGAATCTGTATGGTTGGGAGAATAATAATATTCTGATGGCGTATTAATGATGACGACTTTTGTAACATCATCAACGAGCTCCCAGGAAATTTCCAAACCAACATCCCGGTCATGCTCTTTCAAAATCCTGGTAATTTTATGGGCTGTATTGGTCAGCCCTATTTCTGTTTCATTTATATGGTAATTCTCAAAAAACTCCAGAAGCATCACTGTTAATATTAGCAGTACAAAGGAAACCAATAAGAGAATTGTACCCCAAAGCTTACCTACTACACTCCGCCAGAGCATCATTCATTGACAACCTCGAACTTATAGCCCACGCCCCATACTGTCACAATCATTCGGGCAGCCAGCTCGGAAACTTTGTTTAGCTTTTCACGCAAGCGTTTCACATGTGTATCTACTGTTCTTAAATCCCCAAAGAATTCATAGTGCCATACTTCTTTTAACAGCTGCTCACGGTCAAAGACCTTATCCGGTGCCTTTGCAAGAAAGTAGAGCAATTCATATTCTTTTGGAGTCAAACTTACTTCTTTCCCATCAGCCAATACCCTGTGGGCATCATTATCAATGGTTAAATGCGGAAACACAATGACATCTTTGGCTGTGGTTTCTGTTTGAAGGTAAGTCGTTTTCGAAGATCTGCGCAATAAGGCCTTTACGCGCAAAACAACTTCCCTAGGACTGAACGGCTTTACAATGTAATCATCAGTTCCTACTTCAAACCCCTGAACACGATTAACCTCTTCACCCTTGGCTGTCAGCATGATAACAGGAGTAGCTTTTTTTTCTCTAAGATCCCTGCATACTTCAATCCCGTCCTTGCCAGGCATCATTAAGTCAAGAAGAATGACATCATAATCGTTTGCCAATGCCTTTGATAAAGCCTGATTCCCATCTTCTGCTTCATCAATTGTATAATTCTCGCGTTCAAGATACATTTTTAATAATCGGCGAATTCTTTCCTCATCATCCACTACTAAAATCTTTACTTCGTTTTTCATTTCACAAATCCCCCAAATGATTTAATAAAGAAATAAATGAAGTTTTAAATAAAGCCTTCACTATAGTGAAGTGAAGGCTCATATTTTCCAATTATGATCCGGCATAGGAGTGCAGACCAGCAATGACCAGGTTAACAGCAACAAGATTGAACATAATAATGATAAATCCTATTACAGCAAGCCAGGCCGACTTTTCGCCATGCCAGCCTTTAGAAAGGCGTAGATGAAGATAAGCTGCATAGAATAGGAACGTAATAAGCGCCCATACTTCCTTCGGATCCCATCCCCAAAAACGTGTCCAGGCAATCTGTGCCCATATCATGGCAAAAATCAGTGCTCCGAGCGTAAATACCGGAAATCCGATTAATACGGAACGATAGCCAATCTCGTCCACTAAATCAAGATTGATATTTTTTGCAAGAGGCTGTAGCGCTGCACCAACCCGTTTTCGGAGAATCGCTCTTAAAAGCAGATATAGAATGATTCCTGAAGCCAATGACCATATAACCGTATTTAATTTTTTTGCATTAATTATTGCTGGCATTTCCGCTAATGGTTCAAATTTCCCTTTAGTCAGGAGCTGCCCTTCATTCGGACCTGTTAAAGCAGGCATATGATATTCAAGAACGGCTTCCTGCCCGTTCTTATCGATCCAATTAAATTCTGCTTTATAGCCCATAGCCGAGAAGGTTGAGCTGATGATGACAAAGCCAAGTGTACAAACCAATCCGAACATAACAGCTTCAAGCCAGAATCTCTGTTTGCTTTGTTTGGTTTGGTCAACAGACTTTACTAAATAAATAATTCCTGCTGCGAAACTCACAGCCAAAATTGCTTGCCCAACGGCAGCAGTTGTGACGTGTATATGGAGCCAGTCACTTTGCAAAGCCGGGATCAGCGGTGAAACTTCCCTTGGAAACATGCTTGCATACGCGATCATAAGCAATGCTACCGGAAGCGTAAAAACTCCCAAAATTGGTGTTTTATAAATTAGGTAGATAACAATAAATGCACCTACAAGGGACATTCCAAAGAATGTTGTAAATTCAAATAAGTTGCTGACTGGCGCGTGCCCGGCAGCAATCCATCGTGTAATAAAGTATCCAAGCTGGGCAATAAAACCAATTATAGAAATCCAAAGTCCGAGGGTTGCCCACTTGTTTGGCCCTTTTTTAGGGTTTTTCTTATCTTTAATGGAGCCAGCAAAAAAGACAGTAGCAATTAAATAGAGGATAAAAGCTGTATATAGTAAATTGCTGCTTAAATTAACCACTCCGATTCCTCCTTAGCTTTTCTTCTCACTTTGATTTTGCAGCTGGTCTTCAGGTTCGTTAATACCGGTTCCATCCAGAACTGCTTCAATTTCCCTTTTAAGTCCATGCCAGTTTTTATTTGTGTGGCCGGCTACCCACACTTCGCCATTAACACGGCGAAGCCAAATGCGGCGATGGTTCCAGTAAGACCCCTGAGCAACCCCAATCATGAAAATGGCACCGCCCAATGCGATAATCCACAGAGTTAAATCTTTCCGGACCGTCAGAGCCGATACATTCTTAGTATCTACTCCTTTAAATGCCATCTTGTATTCATTATCGCCAAATGGCTCAATTGTCTGCCTAATAGCAACAAAACTGATCTCACCATCAGGCTTATCCGGTGTAAACATCTTAAAAACAAAGGCAGGATTATTTGGAATTCTTGATTTTGTAACCGGCTCCCCGTTTTCATCAAATTCAAAGTCAGGGAAATAGCTGACAATTTCAGTTTTATATCCATTTCCGAGATCATAAACATCCTTTGGATCATTTAAATCAATTGTTAAATCGCCAAACTCTTCACCCGTCTGTTTATTGGTCAAGGCGAAAGACATTTTATTTAATTCATTAAGTTTGTAATCCACTTGGTATAAGGCAAATTTATCAAACTTAAGAGGCTCATTTACTCTAATTTCATAGTCCTTAACTTTCTCTAGGTCTGCCTCTTCCCCAGCAACTGCATCACCCTGTTTTTTATAAAGAGTGACGTTTGACTGATAATTTTTGGCTACCATACCGGCTTTATCGATGGCTTCCCCAAACACTTCATTATCTTTCTCTTTATCGTACACTTCAAGAATGAATGCATCATTCTTCAGGTAGTATTCTCCATTGGTTTCAGGAATGACCTTTGTCTCGCCTTCCCGAATCCATAGAATTTTATCTACATACATGCCGGGAACAAAACGCAGCATTCCGCCTATTAGAAATATGATAAGTCCAACATGGTTAACATATGGGCCCCATCTTGAAAAACGGCCTTTCTCGGCAAGAAGGTTTCCATCTTCTTCTCTTATATTGTATTTTTTTTCTTTTAATTTTTCTTTTGCCATTGAAAAAGCCTTGTCTGTTTCTTCTACTTCTGAAACTCCAAAAACCCTTTGGCGCTGCAGATAGCTTTCGTGCCGGCTGACCCTCTGCTTCTTCAAAGCCCTGTATAAAGGGACAACCCTGTCAAGGCTGCATATTACCAGCGATATTCCAATGGAGGCAATCAAAATAAGATACCACCAGGAGCTATAAAGATTATGGAATCCTAGATCATAGTATAGCTTGCCTATCCAGCCATACTGATCTTCGTAATACTCGGCAGCAGGCATAATTGGCGGAATATACATTTCCTGGGGCAGGATCGTGCCAAGTGCTGAAGCAACCAGCGTAATTACAATAAGCCAGACCCCGACTTTTACGGATGAAAAGAAATTCCATATTTTATCAATAATCGTTTTATTATAGGTTTGCGAACGGCGGGCACTTCCTTCATATCGCATATCCAGAAGTTTCTTATCTCTTTCTTTTTCTTCCAGTACCTTGCCGCAGGATTCACAGAGAACCGTTCCATGCGGATTTACATGGCCGCAGTCGCATTTTACTTCTTTCATATATAAAAACTCCCCGTAACTTATGGTTTAATCTGTTCCATATAGTCCTTAATCGTCGCTTCCGTCATCTCTCCTGTTATATACTTGATCACCTTTCCTTCTTTATCAATAAGAAAAGTGGCAGGAAGAGGATTAATCCCATACGCTGATTGAACCTGGCCATCCTTATCTGTTACAATTGGAAACGACAAGTTGTAACGGTCAGAAAATTTATTTACTGCCAGGTCGGTTTCCCCTACATTGACAGCCAGAACCTGAACCCCCTGGTCTTTAAATTGTTTATATTGGTTGTTCATATATGGCATTTCTTTTTCACAAGGCTTGCACCATGTTCCCCAGAAGTTCAGGAAAACCCCTTGCCCTTCATAATCCGAAAGCCGATGTTTTTCCCCATCCATATCTGTCAGAACAAAGTCAGGCGCTTTTTCTCCGACAGCGACCTTTTGCACCTGATCTTTTGTAAAATTAGCGTATAAGGTATATGCCACGGCAGCACCAAGGACAAGCAGAATGACCGTTCTAATTACCAGACGCTTCTTTTTCATATAAAATTCCCTCCCAAAGCCAACCCCTTACGATTAAATCAAATCGGGAAAAGGAGTCTAAAAAATCAAATTTCTTCAGTATTAGCAATTTATCAGGTTACTATGTAGCAATTTAAGATCATGAATTGCCTGCACAGCTGTTTACTATTATATCATTTTTCAACATCCCGACATTGTTAACAATCGTAAGTAACTGTGACACTTCTATGAATTTTTCAGAAGCTGACAGCTATTTATCACTTTTTCTTCATCGCAAGTGCACGAAGCTGTTTCACCTCATGTGCTGTTAATTCCCTTGCATCACCAGCTGATAATCCCTGCAAAGTCAGAAAGCCATATCTTTCCCTTTTAAGCTTCAGAACAGGATGCCCTATAGCTTCAAACATTCTTCTTACCTGGCGGTTACGCCCTTCATGAATGCTGATCTCAATAATGGCTGTTTGTTTTTTCTTGTCCATTGATAAAAGCTTTGTCCGTGCAGGCGCTGTTTTTCCATCTTCTAAAATAACCCCTCTTTGAAGGTTCTTAATACTTTCCCTGGACGGAATTCCTTTCACCTTGGCAACATACACCTTCTCGATTTCATTGCTTGGATGCATTAGCAGATTTGCAAACTCACCATCATTGGTAAGAACCAGGAGGCCTGATGTATCATAATCCAGCCTTCCTACAGGATAAATTCTTTGTTTTATTCCTTCAAAGTAATCTGTGACGACTTTCCTTCCCTTATCATCGGATACAGCTGAAATCACACCTCTCGGCTTATAAAGGAGATAGTAAACAGGCTCTTCCCTTTCTACAGGGATTCCATCGACTTCTATGCGATCTGATGCCGACACCTTTACACCCAACTCTCTAACTGTTTTTCCGTTTACCTTTACACGTCCCTCAGCCATAAGCTCCTCAGCTTTTCTTCGTGAAGCAATCCCTGCATGGGCAATAACTTTTTGCAATCTTTCCATTTATGTCACCTCATAGATTTAATAACAGATTTTCATTCTTTTTTCACTCCTAATGAATTATGACACAATTCGCCATGTTTTCAAAGCAGCCATGATTAAATAAGATGAGTTCGCAGCGAGGGTGTATTAGCCTGAAGTTCGGATATGAGTCCAAAAGCAAAGAAGATACCTTCAGCAGGTATCTTCTTTATAATACTGATTTATTAAGAACTTATTAATTTCCTAAAAATCCCCCGGCCAGGAAAGCAGCTGAATCTTATACACTTCCAAACACAAGCGTTACAACAATGATTGCAGCAATGATACCTGCCAAATCGGCAAGCAGGCCAACTTTTAAAGCGTCCCCCATTTTCTTGATTCCAACCGCCCCAAAATAAACGGTTAATACATAGAAGGTCGTATCAGTGCTTCCCTGCAGGACTGAAGCAAGCCTTCCAACAAAAGAGTCCGGTCCATGGACCGCTATTAAATCGCTGGTCATCCCCAGTGCAGCAGTTCCGGAAATAGGACGAATAATAGCCAGAGGCACGATATCTGGAGGAACTCCGATTGCTTCAAGTCCTGGTCTGATAAAATCCATAAAATATTCAAGTGCTCCAGACGCCCTGAAAACCGAGATTGCTACAAGCATGCCGACGAGGAAAGGAATAATCGATACCGCAATTTTAATGCCTTCTTTTCCGCCTTCTACGAAGCTTTCATATGTAGGAACCTGTTTAAAGGTGCCATAAAGTAATATAAAACCTATTAAGACTGGAATAAACCAGAGTGAGATAACCGATACGATCTCCATTTTTACCTCATCCTTTACGGGTTCTTCGATAATAGAAATAACGGTCGATCATTATTGCCGCCAATGTAGAGCAAAAGGTAGCCACTAAAGTAGGTCCCACGATATCAGTCGGAGAGGCGGAGTTATAATTCATCCGGATCGCTATCACGGTTGTAGGTATTAAAGTGAGGCTGGAAGTATTGATAGCCAAAAAAGTAATCATTGACCTGCTCGCTTCATTTTTGCCCCCATTCAATTCTTTGAGTTCCTCCATAGCTTTAATGCCGAGCGGTGTTGCAGCATTTCCAAGACCAAACATATTGGCCATCATATTGGAAAGTATATATCCCATCGCCGGATGGTCATTTGGCACCTCTGGAAAAAGCTTTTTTACAATCGGCCTGAAAAGGGCTGCCAGCTTTTTTAGCAGTCCGGCATCTTCAGCAATTCTCATCATGCCAAGCCAAAAAACAAGGATGCTGATCAACCCGATACATAATGTGACTGCTTCTTTTGCACCATTAAAAATCGCTTCATTCACTTCATTCATGGTGCCATTAATCATCGCAAAAATGATTCCAATAGCAGTCAGCATTACCCAAATAATATTAACCATTTTTCTTCACTCCGGCGATGGAAGTAAACAGACTTCTAAAATAGTCTAATAGAGACTTATCTTTGTTTTCCTTTTCCAATTTATAGTATATAGGAAGTTTTTTTACAGGCTGGTTATCAAAATAGACGGTTGCCTGTCCTACAACTTCCGGTATTTCCCGGCTGTCTTCCCACTCCTCCTTTGGCTTTTGAAGCTTGAGGTCAATTTCAAACTGATTTTTTTCTTCTTTTGTCACTGGGTAGGTATATGCTTGTTTCAAATACACTTTATTTTTATAAAAACTATCTTCTATATCCTTAATAGTCCCTTGGGGCAGAACCTCTACAACATCGTAACTTTTAAATGCAGTCTCATACATATTGATATGGTCGTTCCAATCATCAGGTCCATTTAAAGTTACAGCTATCAGGTTCAAATTACCTTTCGAAGCAGTAGTGACAAGGGTTCTCTTTGCCCGTTTCGTATAACCTGTCTTTCCGCCGGTGCAATACTCATATAACTCTGTCAACAGCCTGTTCTTGTTTTTCCATACTCTGTCCCAGCTTTCATTCGGATTTGGAGCCCTGTGCACTTTCGTACCTGCAATCTGTTGATACATTTCATTTTTCATGGCGTATCTTGTTAACAAGGCCATGTCATAGGCTGTTGAATAATGGTCTTCATGGTCATCCAGTCCATGCGGATTGGCAAAATGGGTATTTTTCATACCAATTTCTTCTGCTTTTTGGTTCATTAAAAAGCTAAACCCTTCCAGGCTCCCGCCAACATACTCTGCAATGGCAACTGCAGAATCATTCCCTGAACGAAGCATAAGTCCGTATACCAAGTCCTCAAGCTTTATTTTTTCACCCGGCTGCAGATAAATCGATGAACCTTCAGCTCTTACAGCCCGATCACTGACTTTAACCATTTCATCCATCTTTCCGGATTCTATCGCCAGGATGGCAGTCATGATTTTTGTAATACTCGCAATTCTTCTGACTTTATTTGCTTCCTTCTCAAAAAGGATCCGCCCTGAATCCTGCTCCATTAATATAGCGCTTCGAGCACTAACTGAAACAGAAGCTTCTGCCTTCTGCGGAATATTCATGATTGCCAATCCGGCAACTAACGTTATGGCCATCAGCCTGTGTAAGATTTTCATTGCACAAACCCCGTCTCCTTTTATGGATGTCAATTTTCTCAGAAAAGCTCGGGAAACCCATTGCATAATAAAAATGCTGCTTGAAAAGGATGCCGATGTACTTTTCTTTTGTTTGTACAAGTTTATGCAGGACAAGTAGTGATATGACTATTAAGTAAAACTTGCCCTGATGCTATTGAAGCACACATAAGCTTGTCCTCTTTTCAAAGACCTTATCTGTTGATTTCCGCTCTGGAAGCTCGCTTTCCACGGGCGGTCCGTTCCAATCAATCAAAATAGCTTTTAAAAAAAGACGGGAAACAGTATTTTCTGTTTCCCGTTTACTTATTCAAAATGGCTTCCATTTCAGTTCTGATGCCTTCAGGTACCGGTCCTCCACATCCTTCCAGTTCACAACATTCCACCAGTTCTTCACATAATCGCCGCGATTGTTTTTGTACTGAAGATAATAAGCATGCTCCCATACATCCAAAACAAGCAATGGAATCGTATCCCATTGGGTCAGGAGCATATGCCTTTCTGACTGAAGAATTTCAAGCCTGCGGGCCCTTGGCGACCACACAAGAATTGCCCAGCCTACACCTTCTACCTGCTTTGCTGCCTCCGAAAAATGAGCCTTGAACCGATCAAAGCTTCCAAAGTACTTATTGATCTCCTTCAATAAAGCCCCAGATGGTTTCCCGCCTCCCTTTGGACTCATGTTATTCCAAAAAATCGTATGGAGATAGTGCCCTGAACCATGAAAAGCCAGTTCGCGGGACCAGTGTTTTACCAGACTATAATCACCTTTGTCCCTTGCAGTTTGCAGCATATTTTCCGCTTTATTTAATCCGTCCACATAGGATTGATGATGCTTGTCATGATGGAGCTTCATGATTTCGCCTGAAATATGAGGTTCCAGTGCCTTATAGTCATAAGGCAGGGGCGGCAGAACATGTTTGCCGGCAGCGATATAAGGTTCGTTCATATAGACATTCCCAACCCGCTGCCTATTTGTAAAATAATTCTCCATGTCAGAGTGCAGCCCATCCACCTGTTCCTGAATTTTTTCCAATTCCTGAATATTAAGCGGGCCTGTGATTCCTTCCATTATGTCCGTAAAATGATCCAGCCTCTGCCAAAGTTCATTATTTTTATCAACATCCTCTGATTCCAAAAAACCTCTCAGCTCCTTGTTCCATTTTGACACTTCGCTAATGTAGTCTTCCATTTTCCCCATACAATCCCTCACTCAATTCCTTATTTGGCTCCCTTTCTATTTGTATGAACGGAAGTTTGTACGATTTCCTAGGAATATTAAGAAAGGCTACGTGGAGGTTTGGTAATTGAGTTTAATAACCTAAAATGAGTCCGGTTTCAGTTTTGTTTTGCGTCCATAATTGTATTTAAGCGGTTCCAGTTTGCTTTTTGCGTCGTTATTGTTTGTTTGTCCTTCCTCCAACCACTTTTTCTCGCAGGCTCTACTGAGTGGTTTATGCGTCAAAAATCCAGACCGCAAAAAAAGAACAGCAGGCTGCTGTTCTTTCTGTACACTTCTATTTAGATTGAATCATTTTTGTACGGTAATCTGTTTCGTAATATTCAAGCTCTTCCCTAATCCTTTGGAACTCTCCTTCCAATTGACGGAAAACAGCTTTTAGGCTATCAGGAACTTCCTCATGGAACTGGATGGAGTTTTTGCCTGTATAAGCTGAACGGCTATTCTCGAACCATGCATCATTTTTAGGAGAGAAAAACTCTTCAATGCATTGATGATAGATTCGATATAAAGTTTTCTCTGCAGCGCCTTTTTGGAAAGGATCGCTTTTCGAAATAATATTGCATGTATCGAGCCCTTCTTCACAAAAGACAAGCAGCTTTCTAACATGGGATAGAATACTCTTATAATAATCTACATTTCCCTGTTTTTCTGCCTCTAAGTCCTTAATAGTTGTATTATTTAAAAAGTCTTCAAAAACTTTAACGCTATTACCGAGGAAATTTTTCACATCTTCCATTTGTGATTTAACTATTGAATTTCCCAATTACCACACCCCCATATTTGTACACTGGCTTTTATTGCGGTTGAATAATAAATTCTAAAGGAGATCGCATGTCATAGGATTTTTTATTCTCCAGTGCCTCAAAAATAGAGGGAAGCTTGGAAAAGTCTAGATCCTGAAAATAGGATGCAAAGTCAGCCTTTGAATTAATATAAATTCGTTTGCGGTGCCGGAAACCCGGATTTTTTAATAAACATGAAAGTGCAACAATATCCTTGAATTCCACTTCTCTGGAACCCGCAGCAAAGATCGGATCACTCTCATATGGTGTAAACTCATTCATGGATTCTTCAAAGAAGCGGACATATAAAACATGAAAGGTCTTTTCCTGTCCATCTTCTTCAAACACAACTTCACTTCGATTAAAGAAGTCTTCAGATGTGTTCGGCTTTTCTTTTTCAAGTTCGTATCCCCTGCAATATTTAATTAGCAAGTAAAACCCTCCTAATTCCCTCGGTGGTTTTCACAAAATATGTATAACAGCTATTTAGAAAAGAAAAGGGAAAAATTTAAGTTTATTTTACCATACTTCCATTGTAATGTGTCAGAAAACTCAAGAATCAATCTCTTGAAACTTTTCAAAGAATAGGTCAGCTTCTTCCTGGAAAGAATCCTCTTCTTCACTTACTTTATCTGGAAGAGGCGGAAGTTCTTCAATGCTCTTAAGCCCAAAATAATCGAGGAATTCCTTTGTCGTCCCATACAAGTATGCACGTCCGGTACCTTCTGCCCGTCCAACTTCTTTGATCAGCGCTTTTGAAGCGAGTGTCTGGAGGGGCCTTTCGGTCTTAACTCCCCGTATTTCTTCGATCTCTGTTCTTGTTATCGGCTGCCTATAGGCAATGATAGCCAACGTTTCGAGTGCTGCCTGAGATAAGGTAGCAGCCGAAGGAGATTCTACAAGCTTCTTTAAGTAAGGGGAGAATTCTTTTTTTGTAACAAGCTGGAATGTACCCGCAAGCTCAACAACCATAATCCCGCGTGTGCTATTATCATTGTAATCTTCCATTAAGCCATCCATGATTTCACGCGCCTGTATTTCCTCAACCTCTAGAACATGGGCAATTTGCTTGAGGGATAAGCCTTCATCTCCCGCTGCAAACAGCAGACTTTCTGCTATCCCCTTCCAATTAATAATCTCCAAGCTTTACTCCTCCTTCCATGGAAGCAACAAAGATTTCTGAAAAATTCTGATCCTGTTCAACCTGTATTTCCCTGCGCTTGATTAACTCCAGCACCGCCAGAAACGTTACAACAATATGTTCCCTGTCAGGTACCGGAAATAGTTCATAAAAGCTTTTCCTGCCCTTAATTCTTTTTAGCTGATCTACAATTTCAGACATCCGCTTTTCAATGGGAATGTCCTGGCGGGCAATTTTAGTAGACAAAGGCCTTTGCAACTTCTTCCTTCTCAATAGCTTCTGCAAAGCCCCAAGCATATCATATAGGCTTACGTTCAACTCTGCCCTCTCTGGCTGGGCCTCCTTTACAAACTCCGATAGGTCGGCTGGCGGTTTCGTAAACATTAAGCTTCTTTCCTGTTCACGTTCTTTAAGTTCATCTGCTGCTTCCTTAAATTTACGATATTCAATAAGCCGTTCAACTAATTCATCCCTTGGATCTTCTTCCATATCCATTCCGAATTCGTCCTCAAGCTCTTCCTCTTCATGCTTCGGCAGCAGCATTTTACTTTTTATAGCCAGAAGCGTAGCAGCCATTACAAGATATTCACTCGCTACATCAAGCTGAAGTTCCTTCATTGTATGTATATAAAAAAGATATTGCTCGGTAATTTCCGAGACCGGAATATCATAAATGTCTATTTCCAGCCGGTTGATTAGGTGAAGGAGCAAATCGAGCGGCCCTTCAAAAGCATCAATCTTTACATTATAATGATCATATTGCATATATTCCCACCAAATTTTTCTATAAAAATTAAATTTATTACCATTCCGATTCCCTGCAAACATGGTAAAAGACTATATCTAGTATAGATTATTCATTAGTGTTATCCAATAGAAAAATAACCCTATGGTCTAGATTGTCCGCGGATATCCCAAAAAAATAATGAATCCGCCCAAACACTCCGGCTAATGCCTACATAAGATGTATGGAATACAAAGATAAACAGGAGGTATTTGATATGTCAAATGTTGGAATTGGCGATTGCTGGGGAACCGGGTTTGCTTTGATTGTTGTTTTGTTCATTTTATTGATCATTGTGGGAGCTTCCTGGTGCTTCTAAAAATATAGGCTGAGTTAGAGCTTATTGTTGATTTTAGCACCCTGTTGAAAGAAGAGGCTGGTACGGAAATCAACAGGCAGATTTAACAGAGCCAAAATATAAAAAAGAGATTCTATAGGTAGTTCAAAGCCCGGATGATTCCGGGTTTTTATTTTTCAAATCCCTCCGGACGATATGTTAAAATATAGATAGAATTTGCAGGGAGTGAAACTATGTATCCGGATGATTATATAAAGTTTTTGGCCCATTTTCATGGTGATCGCGATTACTTTGAATGCCATGAAATACTTGAGGAATACTGGAAGAGCGTTGACAAGAATAATAAAACATCCCACTGGGTCGGTCTTATCCTTATGGCAGTATCCTTTTATCATCATCGCCGGGAAAATGTCAAGGGAGCAGAACGTACCCTCCGGAAAGGAATAAACATCCTGGAAAACCATCCAGATGAAACGGCAAAGCTAGGGCTTGAGCCTGGCCAATTGACCAAGGATTTAAAAAACAGACTGCAAATAATTAAGGCAGGCGGGAAATACAAGAGCTATAATTTACCCATTAAAGATCCAATTCTCCAAGCCAGATGCAAAAAAATGTGCTCAGGACTGGGATTTACATGGTGTGCCGATAGCAACTTCAAGGATGATGATTTAGTGCACCGCCATAAAAAAAGGGACCGGAGCATGGTAATCAAAGAGCGGCTTGAAGCACTGCAAAGAAAAAATAAATGAAAAAGGCAGGAATAGTTTCTATTCGCTGCCTTTTTCCTTATTCTCTTTCAAATCGCATTTATTCAGGAATGATTCGGTTTCTTCCGTTGCTGTCAGGGTTTTTCCCGGATAAAGTTCATCCAATGCTTTTATCATCGTTTTGCCTATTCCCTGATGGCGGTGTGAAGGATTGACAGAGATATGCTGAATTTCCAAGGTACTGTCACTTGCTGTTACACCTACCAGCCCAATTATATCTTCGCCTTCCTTCCACAGAAACAACTGCCAATTTTCTTCCGTTTCATATTGCTTCATCGTTTGCTGCAATCTTTTCAAATCTTTCTCGTTTGGCATAAAAGATAAAAGACCCATTGCAATTTTTTCAAATGATTTTTTATATCGAATTAGCATATTAATCCCTCATTATTTGAATAAAAACATCATAAACTATTTTTCCCAATTTTTTAACTTTGTAAACTTTCCTTAGCATTATATGTATTAAAGCTGAATGTTGCCATTTTACGGGTAAAACCGGCCTTTCCCTTATCCTGCCTTTATCCCTTTACCCGTACCATTCATTAAACAATAAAAAACCAGTAAACCAGCCCCCAGCCGAGACTTAGCACCAGCAATAAAATAAAAAGAAGCCAATTGCTTTTTTTCATAATTATTTACTGCCTCCACTTTACAATATCAAACCTATCGCTTATAAACTATCATTCATTTTACACTATTCTCTTTTATAATTCCATTCCGCTTGCTGAATTAGGAATTTTGAGCTAATGTTTCGGTAAGGAACCTGTGAAACCTTTTCTATTTTTTTATCGTCTAGTAACAAGTAAAGCCATTCTGCTTCTGTTTGGATAAAGCAGTGAAATATAGGGTGTACCACTAAATGGCTTTAATATTTTACTCCGGGAGGAAACAAAATGAAATGGAATAAAATGCTTGCCATATTCATGATTTCGCTATTATTTGTTTTGCCATTGCAGGCATTTGCTGACATGGCAGAAGGTGACATGATCGTAACTTTAGGAGAAAACTTGTCGGAAGAACAAAAAAATATGCTTCTTGCCGAAATGGAAGCACCAAAAGATGCAACCATTATTACTGTCTCAAATGAAGAAGAACATAAATACCTGGGAAACTATATTTCCAAAGCACTAATTGGAACAAGGGCCATATCATCTTCAGCGGTCACAATCGCCAAACCTGGCTCTGGACTCGAAGTACAGACCAAGAATATTAACTGGGTGACCGATGAAATGTATATTAATGCGCTTATTACAGCAGGCGTAAAGGATGCCAATATCTATATTACTGCTCCTGCCCCTGTTTCAGGTACCGCTGCATTAACCGGTATCATTAAGGCTTATGAAATTTCAGCCGAAAAAACCATTCCCGAAGATGTAAAGCAGGCAGCTAACGAAGAAATGGTTGAAACAGCTAAGCTTGGTGATACTGTAGGTACCGAAAATGCAGCCGCTTTAATTGCAAAAATTAAAGAAGAGATTGCAAAAAATGCTCCTGAGACAGATGCAGAGCTAAGAACCATTATCGAAAATGCAGCAAAGGAACTCGGAATCACTTTAACTGAACAAGAGATTTTAAGTTTAATAGATTTATTTAACAAGCTGAAAGAGCTGAATATCGACTGGAACCAAGTAGGCGAACAGCTCAATCAAGCAAAAGACAAAATTTCCAAGTACCTTGAAAGTGAAGAAGGCCAAGGATTTTTAGAAAGCCTAAAGCGTTTTTTCGCTAGCGCTATCGACGCTATTAAAGCCTTTTTCTCTTAATTGCATAGCCTCAAAAGTAAAGCTGCCTGGTCCCAGGCAGCTTAATTTTTTATTTTTTCACCGATCGGCAAATCCAATCGCAATATGTCCTCGTAAGTTTCCCTTTTGACAACCAGCTTCGCTTCGCCATTTTCGACAAATACTACCGGCGGTCTTGGAATACGGTTGTAATTGTTGGCCATGGAATACCCATAAGCACCGGTACAAAATACAGCCAAAATATCTTTATCCTCCGCCTTCGGAAGCGGCAAATCCCAAATGAGCATATCGCCCGACTCACAGCATTTACCTGCGATCGAAACAGTCTCTTCTGGCTTCTCATTTACTCTGTTTGCTAAAACAGCTTCATACTTCGCCTGATAAAGAGCCGGTCTGATATTATCACTCATACCGCCGTCCACAGCTAGATAGTTCCTAACATTCGGAACCTCTTTGCGGGAACCTGTCTGGTATAGTGTAGTCCCTGCATCCCCAACCAGGGAACGGCCCGGTTCGATCCAAATCTCAGGCATCTTCATTGAATAATGCTCAGCCTGATTTTTAACTTCTCCAATAATCTCTTCAACATATTGAGATGCAGGAATCGGATCATCATCCCCTGTATAGCGGATGCCAAAGCCTCCACCCAAATTGAGCACTTGGGGTTCATAAGAATAGGTTTCTTTCCATTCGTTCATCTTTTCAAAAATTTTCTTGGCCGCCAAAATAAATCCAGTTGTATCAAAGATCTGGGAGCCAATATGGCAATGCAGCCCAAGCGTTTCAATCCATTCTGAATCCAAAGCCTTTTTTAAAGCCTCTTCAGCCTGGCCATTTTGGAGATCAAAGCCAAATTTTGAATCCTCCTGCCCTGTTAAAATATAGTCATGGGTATGGGCTTCAATCCCTGGAGTCACCCTTAATAGGATTTTTGTCTTTATGGCAAGGGATTCACAGATTTCCTGAAGAAGGTCCAGTTCATAGAAGTTATCGACTACAATACAGCCGACACTATATTTAAGAGCCATTTCCAGTTCTTCTTTGCTCTTATTGTTGCCGTGGAAATGGATTCTTTCAGGTGGAAAATCAGCAGCAAGAGCAGTGTATAATTCTCCGCCTGAAACTACATCAAGGGATAGGCCTTCCTCATCAACCAGCTGTACCATGGCTACAGTTGAAAAAGCTTTGCTTGCATATGCTACTTGAGCAGTAATTCCCAGTTTCTCAAAAGTCTGCTTAAATCCTCTTGCTCTATCCCTTATTAAAGCTACATCATATACATATAATGGCGTTCCAAATTGGCCGGCGAGTTCAACAGTGTCCATACCGCCTATTTCCAGGTGCCCTTTACGATTAACTTTCATGGTGCCGTGAAAAAACATGTTTCCCCCTCTTCCCTTTTAGCAAAGCAAAGGACTCTTTTTATCCGACTAGATCTTAAAAAAAGCAACCCTCTTTTTTAAAAAATCAAGCAAATATTGCCCCTGCTAAACATCAATTAAAATTTATTAAAGAAATAGACAGTTTCTGCAAGAGACTGTCTATTCTGTTTCCTTTAACCCTTTATTCAATTAAAAACACTTTACCATATTTCGTGTATTTTCGCAATCGGCATTCCGTGTATTTCTCGCTTCATGGCTGCTTATAACGATTCTTTGTCTGAACGATGCTTGGCCGGATTTTTGAACCAGGCATTGACCGGCGAATCAATATTTGAGTTAAAGCTACTGGACTGAACGGAATAAAAGGCCATAAATATGGAGTATTTAAAGACTTAATGCTCGCCAGCAATAAGATGACGAGGGTTAGCCCCACTACTAGACCCGGTGTATGGAAAATGGCTACTGATACCAAAAGTCCCAGCCTTACTATTTTATTAGCGATACTCAACTCATAGCTTGGTGTTGCAAATGTCCCAATTGCCGCCAAAGCAACATACAAAATAACTTCCGGTACAAACAAACCGACATCTATGGCAATTTGCCCTATGAGTACGGCTGCAATTAAGCCCATTGCTGTTGAAAGCGGCGTTGGCGTATGAATGGCTGCAATCCTGAGAAACTCAATCCCGACATCAGCAAGGAATAACTGGACAATGACAGGTACATTTGTTTCTTCGTTCGGACCAACAAAAGCAATTCTTTCTGGCAAAAGCGAAGGCTCCAAAACAAATAAAAACCATAGAGGCAAAAGTACGATGGATGCCAGTAATCCCAGAAAGCGAATCCAGCGTACAAATGTACCAACTGCTGGAGATTGCCTGTATTCCTCTGCATGCTGCAAATGATGAAAATAAGTAGTAGGTGTAATGATTACGCTTGGTGATGTATCAACAAAAACAATGACATGCCCTTCAAGCAAATGGGCTGCGGCTACATCTGCCCTTTCGGTGTAGCGAACGAGCGGAAATGGATTATAGCCTTGTTTTAATAAAAACTCTTCAACTGTTTTATCGGCCATTGTGATTCCATCTATTTTGATCTCTTTAATTTCTTTTCTGATTAAATCGATCAAATCCTTATTGGCCACATCCTTTATATAACCAATGGCTACATCTGTTTTGGACCTCTCGCCTACCCGCATAATTTCAAAGCGAAGCCTTTCATCCCTTATTCTTCTTCTTGTTAGAGCTGTATTCACAATAATATTTTCAACATACCCATCACGAGAACCGCGAACGACTTTTTCGGTATCCGGTTCCTGCGGTGTCCTTCCTGGATAGCTGCGGACATCGATAACAAGGCCTACTCCTTCTCCCTCAACAACCACTACTATAAGCCCTGAAAGTACCTGGTCAACCAGCTCATCCATCGTTTTTATATGTTCAACAGATTGGTGCATAATTCTGTTTTCAACTATCTCAAACAGTTTGGTTGAAAGTTTTTCATTATCGTTAATTTCAACTAGCCCCTCAACGATTTCAATGATAAACTGGGTATCGGTTAGACCATTAATATAATAGAAATGAACATCTTTCCTTAGTACTTTTAACTTGCGGACTCCTAAATCAAAGCTGTCTCCCAGCCCGACCCGGTCCTTCATATATTTTTCAATTTCTTGGACAGATTTAGGTATGGGCGTTTTATTGTTCTTCTGGCTGTCTGACATCATAACCGCTCCTTTCCAAAACAAGTTCTACTGCCTTCCTGGTAATTGGTGAACCTTTATCGTAATGGTCTTTTTTCGACATTTTCCCAATATCGCCGATCCCCACAATAATCGGGACATCTAATTGATCAAGACAATATACGGTATCCCCATTAATGCGCCCGATTTCCATCTCAGGTACGCCAAATTTATCTACCCCATAGGGAGTGAGCTCCCCATTGCCATCAATGCAAACATCCACCTTCGTCCATTCAGCCTGCCTTGTTTTCGAGGCTACCGCTATAATTCCCAAAACATGGATATCTTTATGGCACGCCACATATTTCAGTGCATTCTCACCAGCACCCTCCCCAATAAATCCGCTGTCATCAAACATGACAAGGACAGGGTCCTTGGAGACTTTTTTAATAAGCTTAACGATTTGCTGGCCGGTTAAAACAGAAGGGTTTCCATGCGATAAGGACAAGCACCTGCACCCAATTTCCTTTGCAACAAGCTCAACAGTTTTCCTTGCATAGTCGTCTCCGTCTGTTATAAGAATGACGTGCCTCCGATCATCCATAATAATTATTCCTTTCTGAATGCATATTGTTTGAACAAAAATTGTGCCGCCAGCCTTTTCGGCAGTATGTTATCTTATCTATTGTCCTCTGTTAAACTTGCCTGGTGATTTGGGGTCTCCCTTTGACTCGTGTTTGCCGCAGGACATAGAACCATCTTCCTTGAAAATACACCCACAAAGGAAGTGTGAATGCATTTAGAGATCCGTGCCTTCCGCTCTAATCAACGGGGTGCCAAAATCTACAAAGAGCTTTACCATAGCCTATCTGTTAACAAAGGAAATCCATTGAAATAAAGAGCCGATTACTTTTCCAAATACAAATGCCATAAGCAATATGGCAATTTTTCCATCAACACCGATTCTTTTAGCCAGGATTGGAAAAACGTTCAATACTTCAGTTAAAGCGGCTGCAAGCATTCCTACAAATACACCAGCTGCCAAACCAAGCGGAATTAAAATATATGGTGTAAAAAACAAAACTGGATTCCAGAGTGAAGCCACTGCTCCTGCCAATGCTCCAAAAACGACCGCAGCCTCGTAATAATGAATCATTTTCATCGTTTTGGTCAGCTGGGTGAGTCTCGGTATAATCCCCAAAACAGCCAGAAATGCAACGAAACCTGAGCCAACTGCCAATCCTCCCGCAAATCCAATTATCATTACCAAAACAACATTAATTGTCATCAATGCGCTTCATACTCTCCTTGTTCTCATGCAAAGCAACATAATTATCAAGATCAAGCTGATAATTGAACATTTCTACTTCTAATGGGCTGGGCTCCTCATTAAGCCGTTTTTTAAAGACATGGTTAAAAAAGATGATCATCCCAAGACCAAGTCCGATTGAATATGGGATTTGAAATATGAGCGGCTTGCTATCCACTTCTCCTGTAATAATGGTGTAAATTCTCAGCTGAACAGCCTGCATGCTGACGTCTTCATGAAAATTCATAATGGCCAATGCAGCCCCAATAAATAGCAGGAACCAAACCAATAGGAAAAGAGGCAGAGAAACTTTTCGCTTTTTTGTGACAACCTCGACAATTGCCTGAGCTGGCCCTATTGACTGGACTTCCAATTTCGGAAATGTTTTGGTTATTGCACGGATCACTTTCATAACATCAATAACGACTATGTTTTGGTCTTTGTCGGTTACCCGATACAAAGCAAGTTTGCATAGCGGTTCAGAAATATCCTCATCCGCAATGACTTGTGCGATATCCTTGAGAAGTATAATCCCGTCCGGCCGAACCTGCAGACGATGCCGCAAGCGAATATAAACCGTTTTTTCCATTACGCTCACTTCCCACACAGTGATTTCCTCGTATATTTAGTATGAGTTATAGATATTTGCTTCATGAAGACCAATAATTGGCTGTTTAAAAAGGGATTGGATATTTTGCTATGAAGTAGGGTGCAGAGGCCATTATGCGTGGAAATTCTTCCTTGACAGCTATTTCTTAAAAAGCAGGCTGTGTTAAATTTGGCTGCAGATTTCGGCTATATACGTTCGCTTTCCGGGGCGGTCAGGGAGCCTCCTCAGCGCCTTAGGCCTGCGGGCTCTCCCTTTGACTCGCTTCTTCTGCTGGACTTTGAATAAGCACCTCAAGAAACACGCACAAAGGTTTCGAGGATCTCAAGCCTGCCGCTCCAGCCAAGAGGGAGCTAATATCAACACAGAGTTTTAACAGAGCAAAAAAAATAAAAGACCGGAATGGATTTTACAAATCCATCCGGTCTTTCATTTGCTGCAATATCTTTTTTTCGAGCCGTGAAACCTGGACTTGGGAAATGCCAAGCCTGCTTGCTACTTCAGATTGTGTCTGGTCTTTATAATAGCGCAAATAGACAATCAATCTTTCCCTCTCATCCAATTCACGAATCGCTTCCTTCAGAGCAATCTTATCAAACCATTTGCCTTCATTGCCATCATCAATTTGGTCCAGGAGGGTAATCGGGTCTCCATCATTTTCATACACCGTTTCGTGAATGGATGAAGGAATCCGGCTTGCTTCCTGTGCCAGGATGATATCCTCAGGGGAAATCTCAAGATGCTCGGAAAGCTCTGTCACAGTTGGGACGCGGCCCAGTGTTTTTGAAAGTTCATCCTTAGCCTTCCTGATTTTGTTGCCCATTTCCTTTAAAGAACGGCTCACCTTTACAGTTCCATCATCACGGATAAATCTTTGAATTTCTCCGATGATCATAGGGACTGCATAAGTTGAAAACTTTACATCATAACTGAGATCAAATTTATCAACCGATTTTAATAAGCCAATACAGCCGATTTGGAAGAGATCGTCCGGTTCATAGCCTCTGTTTAAGAATCGCTGGACAACTGACCAGACAAGGCGCATATTTTTCTGGACAATCCGATCCCTTGCACCCTGATCTCCGCTTTGGCTTTGCTTTATAAGCTCCTTGACTTCATGGTCCTTTAAATAAGTTTGGCCCTTATCTGTTTTAACCTCCACATCCATAGCAAGACTCCCTTAATTGCATAGCATTTTACTATTTGATAAATGCTTCCTTAATCGGATCTCTGTGCCTATTCCCGGTTGCGATTTGATTTCAATTTCATCCATGAAATTTTCCATAATTGTAAAGCCCATACCTGATCTTTCTAATTCAGGCTTTGTCGTAAACAGCGGCTGGCGGGCTTCCTCCACATCCATAATCCCAAGGCCTTTATCCTTGATAGTCATATCAATGAATCCATCTTCAATTACAACAGAAATATTAACAACACCATTAGGATCATTTTCATAACCATGGATAATAGAGTTTGTCACAGCTTCAGAAACGACTGTTTTGATTTCTGTTAATTCGTCCATTGTTGGATCCAGCTGGGCAATAAATGCGGCAACTGTCACACGTGCAAAGGATTCATTTTGGCTTAATGCGCTAAATTCCAAGTTCATTACGTTTTTCATCGGTCAGGCAACCCCCAATCTTTGCAAAGCATTTTCCTCTGTCGGCTCTAAGCGGATAATCTTAAATAAGCCTGACATATCAAATAGCCTTTGCACTGCCGGGGAAATCGCACAAACAACCATTTCGCCATGTTTTTGCTTGATTTGCTTATACCTGCCCAAAATAACGCCTAATCCTGAACTATCCATAAAAGAGAGATGTTCAAGATTTAAAATAATATGATGGATATCATGATCTTCAATTGCTCTTGTCGCCTGTTCCCGCAGTTCATCTGCCGAATGGTGGTCCAATTCTCCGCTTAGACGAATACACAAAACATCATGCTTTACTTCCAAATTAATGTTAAGACTCACTACTATAGCCTCCTTATCTGGTATCCTACACTGAAAAAAGCAAATATTCCTTTGTTTTTCGCTTTTTCCTGCCGGATAGGCTGATCCGGGAATCGGAAAGAATTCCGGGATACGCCCTTATAGTGAGTCAATTTCGATGCTCAATGTTTTATTTCCTTCCTGAAGACAAAACTAGTGCATATTCGCTAAAAAAAGTTGTCATCTTGTATCTTTTCGACAAGTCTTCAAAGAGGAACCTGACCTAGGCTATTCAGATTTTGTCAACATGCCCATCGAGCGTTTGAATAATGTCCACCATCCAGCTTCCTTGTTGTCTTCCTTAGCAACAAGCGGGCTTTCCACCAATGTCTTTCCATTCTTTGTCAATGTTAAAGTGCCTATCTTATCGCCCTTTTGTATAGGCGCTTTAATATTTTTATCCAAGTTCACTTTTTGCTCGATATCTTCTATGCCTTCCCCTTTTTTCGTTAAAAGGGAAATCGGCTCGCTGGTCAGTGCTTCAACCTTCTTCTTTTCTCCTTTGCTTACAGATACTTTTCCAAGTGCGTGATTTCTTTCGTACATTGGATGTGTCTTATATTGGCTGAAAGCATAGTCCAGCATCTTTGTAACTTGAGCATTGCGCTCCTTTGAGGTTGGCGCACCGAATACCACAGTGATGACCCTCATTCCTTCTTTCTGGGCGGTCGCTGTCAGGCAGTATTTTGCCTCCGAGGTAAAACCTGTTTTCAGCCCGTCTACTCCCGGATAAAAGCGGACAAGCCTATTTGTATTAACAAGCCAAAACTTTTTATCTGTATCCTCCCGCAGATAAGCTTCATATGTGCCTGTGAACTTTGTAATATCTTCATATTTAAGAAGCTCTTTAGCCATCATGGCCATATCATAGGCCGTACTGTAGTGATCTTCTGCAGGAAGGCCTGTCGGATTCTGAAACTTCGTATTCTTAAGCCCCAATTCCTTCGCTTTCTTATTCATCATTTCCACGAAAGCTTCTTCTGAGCCAGCAATTCTCTCAGCCATGGCCACTGATGCATCATTGCCTGAACCAATTGCAATCCCCTGCAGCATTTGCTTTGTGGTCATTTCTTCACCAGGTTCCAAAAATATTTGCGAACCGCCCATAGACGCAGCATACTCGCTTGTTCGGATCTTCTCATCCCATGATAATTTTCCTTCATCTATGGCTTCCATAATCAACAGCATTGTCATCACTTTTGTCATGCTGGCAGGAGGCAGTTGTTCCCCGCTGTTTTTTTCATATAAAACAGATCCGGTATCGCGTTCGATTAGTATTGCAGATTTCACATTATCCGCCAAATCTGCACCACTTTCCCTTGCAAATCCTGAAGGAACAAAGATTGTTGCCAATAAAAATGTTATTAACATTAATGAGACGATTCGTTTCATCACATAAAACCTCCATTCTTTATAGCCTCCATTTTTTCCAGTTAAAGAAAATTTATACAGAGCAAGAAGACTAAAAAGAAAATAACGGAAAAATCATCCGCAGATTATTTTTTATAGAGGAACTGGGAAATAGGAGGAGATTTTAAGTTGTTTTTGGAGTTAAGATTAAATTCTTCAATATTCAGCGCTGAAGGCTTTTTCAATATGCTTTTGGATTTTTGCTTCAGTCCGCGATACCATTCAGTTTTTGCAAACTAAAATAGAATCTTAAATACGGCAAAAAACCGCCAGACACACAGTTTTGGCGGCTTTTGTTCTTTCTATATTATTCAGTTATTTCTTCATGAATCAGTACAGGGACCGGTACTTTTTCGCTTGAGATTGCAATATTTTCATATAGCATATTTCTTACTTCTTCTACATTTTCGAAATTGCTGTAGATTGTAACTAGAGATTCACCTTTGTTCACCTTATCGCCGATTTTCTTTCTTAAAACAAGGCCAACAGCAAGATCAATTTCTGACTCTTTTGTAGCTCTTCCTGCTCCTAAAAGCATTGCAGCAGTTCCAATTTCATCGGCTGCAATTTCAGACACATAGCCATCTACTTTGGATTCCAGTTCAAATTTGTATTTTGCCTGCGGTAATCTTTGCGGATCATCTACAACAGATGCATCTCCACCCTGAGAGCTAAGGAAAATTTTAAAAGTTTCCAAAGCAGATCCATCTTTCATTGCATTTTCAAGCTTTTCACGTGCTTCATTTAGGGAGTCTGCTTTGTTCGCAAGGAAAACCATATGACTTCCCAAGGTAAGGCATAGCTCTGTCAAATCTGCAGGACCCTCACCTTTTAGTGTATCAATTGCTTCTTTTACTTCAAGAGCGTTGCCAATCGCAAATCCGAGCGGCTGGCTCATATCGGATATAACTGCCATTGTGTTCCTGCCAACATTGTTTCCGATTCGTACCATTGCTTTTGCCAGTTCTCTGGAATCGTCCAGTGTTTTCATAAATGCGCCTGCGCCTGTTTTAACATCAAGCACAATTGCGTCTGCACCCGCTGCAATTTTTTTGCTCATAATCGAGCTCGCTATTAGAGGAATGCTGTCAACTGTTGCAGTTACATCGCGCAATGCATAAAGCTTTTTGTCTGCAGGAGTCAAATTGCCGCTTTGTCCGATTACCGCAATCTTATTTTGATTGACAAGCTTAATAAACTCATCATTTTCTATTTCCACATGAAAACCCTCAACAGATTCAAGCTTATCAATTGTTCCGCCTGTATGGCCAAGTCCTCGGCCAGACATTTTCGCAACCGGAACTCCGACTGCGGCAACAAGCGGACCAAGCACCAATGTGGTTGTATCGCCCACACCGCCAGTGGAGTGCTTATCCACTTTAATTCCTTCTATTTTTGATAAATCGATTTGATCACCTGACCTTACCATAGCCATTGTCAAATCGGCTCTTTCATTCTCGGTCATTCCCTGAAAGAATATGGCCATTGTCAAGGCACTTACCTGGTAATCGGGAATTGATCCGTCTGTATATCCTTTAATAACGAATTGAATTTCTTCTGTTGTTAATTCTTGTCCGTCCCTTTTCTTTTCAATAAGATCAACCATTCTCATAGCTAAACACCACAGCTTTCATTTATTATCTGCTTTTAGGCACCAAGTTCTTTTACTATTGCTTTTACATAACGAAGGAAATCTGCTTTGACTTTTTCAGTTGTTTCGATTACCTCTTCATGGTTCAATGGCTGGTCAAGGATTCCTGCCGCCATATTTGAAATACAGGAGATTCCAAGTACTTCCATTCCTGAATGGCGCGCGACAATAACCTCTGGGACAGTTGACATACCAACCGCATCTCCTCCAATTGTTCGAAGCATACGCACTTCTGCAGGAGTTTCATAGGTTGGGCCAGTATTCCCAACATACACACCCTCCTGGATGTTCAGGTTAAGATTTTTTGCAATTCCTCTGGCAAGTTTTCTCAGCTCTTTGGAATATGCTGCCGACATATCAGGGAAACGCGGACCCATTCGTGAATCGTTAGGCCCGATCAGCGGGTTGCTGCCCATGTTATTGATATGGTCCGAGATCAGCATTAAATCACCAGGTGAAAAACTTTCATTCACACCACCCGCTGCGTTCGTTACAATAAGCGTGCCTACTCCCATTTCATGCATAACACGGACAGGGAAGGTAACCTTGTCAAATGTATAGCCCTCATAATAATGGAATCGTCCTTGCATGGCTACCACTTCAATTCCATTTAATTGACCGAACACTAGCTGACCTGCATGGCCTTCAACTGTAGATACCGGGAAATCCGGAATTTCGTTATATGGGATTTTAACTGGTTCTTCAATCTCATCTGCAAGTACCCCAAGCCCTGACCCTAAAATAAGTCCAATTCTTGGCTGGCTGGAATATTTGCTTTTAAGAAACTCGGCTGCACTTTGAATTTTACTATAATCCATTATCAATTCTCCTTGTCTGCTTTTAAATTAGCTCTGTTAAACTTCTCTGTTGACTTACGCTCAAGAAGCTCAGCAAACCCCGGGCAAGTCCGGGAGTCCCCACGGCGCATGACGCGGATGCAGGGTCTCCTTTTGACACTCTTTTCCCCCAAGACATTGAACCAGCGTCCTCGAATAAACACCACACGAAGGAAATGCGAATGGATTTTCGAGGTTCTCACGCCTTCAGCTTCAAACAACGCAGTGCCAAAACAATAATGAGCTTTAACTTTCCTTTTACATTACTTCAATTGATTCAAAAAGCTTTTGCCGTATGCTGGCATTTTTACATTAAAGTTATCTGCAATCGTTGCCCCTATATCGGCAAAAGTTTCGCTGATTGGGAGCTCTTTGCCTTCTTCCATATCTTTTGCATAAACAAGCAGCGGTACATATTCCCTTGTATGGTCTGTTCCGTGATGGACCGGATCATTTCCATGATCTGCTGTAATCATCAATAAATCTCCTTCCTGCATTTTCGCAAATACTTCAGGAAGACGGGCATCAAACTCTTCCAGCGCTTTTCCGTAGCCCTCCGGATTGCGTCTATGACCGAATAAAGCATCAAAATCAACCAGATTTAAAAAGCTCAGCCCGGTAAATTCCTTATCAAAAGTTTGTATTATCTTATCCATGCCATCCATATTTGAAGTCGTTCGGATTGCCTCGGTTACACCTTCACCATCATAAATATCTGAGATCTTGCCAATTGCTACTACATCCAGTCCGCCATCAGCCATTTCATTCATAACTGTACGATCAAACGGCTTTAACGCGTAATCATGGCGATTGGAGGTTCTTTGGAAATTGCCTGGCTCTCCAACGAAAGGCCTTGCAATGACGCGGCCTACCATATATTTTTCATCCAATGTCAGTTCACGGGCGATTTTGCAGATCTTATACTGCTCTTCAATTGGAATGATATCTTCATGTGCAGCAATTTGCAGTACTGAATCTGCAGACGTATACACAATCAAAGCCCCTGTTTTCATGTGCTCTTCTCCAAGCTCAACCAGAATTTCTGTTCCACTTGCAGGTTTATTGCCAATTATCTTTCTGCCTGCACGGGATTCAAGCTCGGAAATCAGTTCTGGAGGGAACCCGTCTGGAAACACTCTGAATGGAGTCTGGATATTCAAGCCCATGATCTCCCAGTGTCCAGTCATTGTGTCTTTTCCATTGGAAGCTTCCTGCATTTTCGTATAAAAAGCCATTGGCTTATCGGCTTTTTCAATTCCCTTGATTTCCCGGATATTGCTTAAGCCGAGCTTGCCTATGTTTGGCATATTTAAGCCATTCATTCTTTCTGCAATATGGCCAAGTGTATCTGCGCCTTTATCGCCGAATTTCTCGGCATCAGGCGCTTCCCCGATTCCAACGGAATCCATAACAATTAAAAAAACGCGCTTATATGTATAATCGGACATCTAAAAACCTCCTAATTATTTGAATACGGTTACAAAAAATCATATTCGTATAGTACCCTTTTTAGGTGCATTTAACACAGATTCCCTTATTGTAAATAGGGTATTCTGCCAGTTTATTTACAGAAGAGAATCCAGAAGCCTTTGCATTCGTCAGAAGTCTGACATCTATATTTTACATAATAAGCAGGTAAAAAAACAAGAAAAAGCTGCCCGATTTCGTGGCAGCTTTATGATATTTTATTTTTAGGAGTTTATTCCTGTTCAAACCACCCCTTTAAGCTCGTGGATGAAACTGGCTGTAAACATCCTTAAGCCGTGTTTTCGTTACGTGTGTATAAATTTGAGTGGTAGAAATATCAGCATGTCCAAGCATCTCCTGGACTGCACGCAAATCGGCACCATTTTCAAGCAGATGTGTTGCAAACGAATGCCGCAATGTATGTGGAGTCAAGTCCTTCTCAATGCCCGCCTCCTGTGCAAGCCGTTTTAGTATTTTCCAAAAACCCTGCCGAGAAAGCCGTTTTCCATGATGATTCAAGAATAACGCTTCGTCTTTATGCTTTTTGGAAACAAATTTTCCTCTTCCCTCATTTAAATACCTTTCAAGGGCTTCAGTTGCTGTTTTGCCGATCGGCACAATCCGCTCCTTGTTGCCTTTGCCGATACATCTTACAAAACCCATTGTTAAATGGACATCTCCTATATTCAGGCCAATCAGCTCGCTTACACGAATCCCGGTCGCATATAGCAGTTCAAGCATGGCTTTATCACGCAAGCCAAAATGATCCTTTATTTCAGGAAAATCCAGTAAGGTTTCAACCTCTTCCATATTTAGTACTTTTGGAAGCGTTCGTTCCATTTGCGGCGATTCTATATGTACGGAAGGATCATGGCCAACTGCTTTTTCGCGCAGAAGGAATTGATGGAAGGCTCTTACCGAGGCGATGTGCCGTGCCAATGTTTTCGAAGATTTCCCCTGTTTTTTTAAAAAACCGAGGAAATGGACAATCTGCACACGCTGTACATTCTCAAGGCAAGATATATTCTCTTCAGCCTTGAGGTATTTCAAATAACTTTTTAAATCTCTCTCATAAGAAACAATTGTGTTTTTCGCAAGCCCTTTTTCTACAATTAAATAATGAATAAAATCTTTTAACTGGTCCTCCATATAATTGCATTACTCCCCATTTAAGTAGAAAAGAATTAACCGGTCCAGCCAGCTTGCATCTTGGTCCGTTCCGCTGGCCGAAACTTTAACAGCCGCTCCCTTTGGTTCGTCATAGCGGTGATAATCCTGGTATTCTTCATTTAACCACATAATACCATAATAAAAAAGGATTGTGCATCCAGTAAAAAGGACAAACACTTTAATTGTTTGAAAAGCCATACTCAGCCAGGATTTCATTCTTTTATCCCCCAAAACACATGATTATAAGAAAAGCTAAAACTACAGCTATCTTATCTTTTAATAAAAGGTATGCCATTTTGGACAAGAATTATACCTGTTTCTGAATAATTGCCCTTCACACTGGGCATACTCCCATTCACGCTGCTGCATGGGGAAATAAAGATGCCATAAAAAAAACCTTCTCTTAAATTAAAGAGAAGGTTTTGTTAACAGGTTTAGTTTGCATCTGTCTCGTTATCTGACTTTTTATCCTGGCAGCGGTAGCAGATGCCATGAAAAGTAAGGCGGTGGTCCTTTATTTTAAAGTTCCAGCGGCGCTCAACCACTTCCTCTACATCCTCCAGCAAGTCTTCCTGAATTTCATCAACAGCTCCGCACTCAATACATACTAAGTGATGATGGAAATGGGCTGCCCCTTCCTGGCGAAGGTCATAGCGGGAAACTCCATCACCAAAATTAATTTTATCAACAATTTTTAATTCAGTCAGCAATTCAAGTGTTCTATATACAGTTGCCAAGCCTATCTCAGGCGATTTCTCTTTAACAAGGAGGTAGACATCTTCCGCACTTAAATGATCCTCTTCGTGTTCTAACAAGACGCGAACCGTTGCCTCTCGCTGTGGTGTTAGTTTATAGCTGGATGAATGCAACTGTTTTTTTATTCTCTCAATTCTGCTTTCCATACCGAAAGTCCCTCCCTCGCCACTAACATTCTCATTATAACAGAAATGCTTTCTGATTCAAAATAAAATTATTATAAATAACAGTAAATAATTAATATTAAATAATAATGATTATAAATTTTGAATTTGCGATTTAAAAACTTTTTATCTATACCCTAACTTGTATCTAATTATCCTTGTTTATGCACAAAGCAGAAAAGGCAGGATACATCATCCCGCCTTTTGTCTATTATTATTGATTTATTATTGATTTATTATTGAATTCAGGATTGGATGGAGTTTACTACAGACTTCATTAAAACAGGTGATATAAAAGCCTCCACTCCGGCTGCAGCGATCAAAAACAGAATCGCTACAGCAAAGGTAATCATATATCGCCCGAATAACGGCATGATTGGCTGGCCCACTTTTTTCATAAATTGTCTGCGAATCATCTTAAGTGAAAAGGAAACAGCCAGAGTCGCTGCCAGAATAAAAATCGGGATAATGATCAGATTTTGCGGGAGGACCGATACAAATGAAAGCAAAAATCCTTCCCAGCCCATTTGGTTAACCAAAAAACCAACTGTAAATCCTACCACCATTCCTTTCATAAATAAAAGAATCAGAATGACAGGAAGTCCAATAATAGAGATTCCCAAAATCCACATCAAACCTATAAATTTCGTATTATGGAAAAAACTCTGTTTGAATAAATCATTTTCTGCTGCCACTTGACCATCGGATACTTGGCCAAAAAACTGTGACAGATAATAAAATAAATCCTCTTTTTGCGTGAAGCTTAAACTATTAACAACTATTGCCCCAAAAATCACACCCATCAGGAATAAAACAATGACAAACAAGTAAATTGAGGAATGTTCGCGAAAGTGGGCTGCGGCGACGTTCTGGTACATTTTTTTCTTCATTGCTCTTCCTCCTAAGACAAAACAAATTGATTATTAAATTGTATGCTTGTCCCTGGTTTGTATGACAGAAGTATATAAGAAAAAAAAATCTTGAACATTCCATTTATTTCCGTTATAATTTTCAAAATTATTTAACTTTATGGGGAGCTGATCGAGTGAAGTCCATTTTAACCGAATTTCCAGAGAGAATTGAAACTGCAAGGCTTTATATGCAGCCTGCCATGCCGGGAGATGGGAAAGTAGTCCATGATGCCATAATGGCATCTATTGAAGAACTGAAGCAATGGCTTCCTTTTGCCCAGTATGAACAATCAGAAGAGGATGTAGAGGCTGGGATCCGAAGGTCTTACGCACAGTTTATCACAAGGGAAGATTTCCGAATTCATATTTATAGGAAGGAGGACAACGTTTTTGTCGGCTCTACCGGCCTGCATCGAATTGATTGGGATGTCCGCAAGTTTGAAATAGGATATTGGGGTGATTCTAGATACCAGAAAAACGGCTATATAACAGAAGCCGCTGAGAGTTTAACGAAGTTTGCTTTTGATTATTTTCAGGCAAACAGAGTAGAAATCAGATGTGATCCCAGAAATATAAAGAGCAGCAAGATTCCCGAAAGGCTGGGATACAAACTGGAAGGAATATTGGCTAATGACAGTTTAAGTGCTGATGGCAAAGAGCTTCGGGATACATGTGTCTATGCCAAAGTAAGCAAGGCCGCCAGCACCTAGTAAAGACTCTGTTAAACTAGCCTGTTGATTTCCTCTCCAGGAACTCAGCGAAAGCTGGCGGTCAGGGAGTTTCCTTGGCGTAAACGACTGCGAGGCCTCCCTTGACTCGCGCTTCCGGCTGAACATTGAATGAGCTTCCTCAATAAACATCGGACCAAGGAAATACAAATGCATTTTCGAGGATTTCGTGCCTTCCGCTCCAATTAACAGGGGGCCAAAATCAACAATGAGCTTTAACATAGCTAATATAAAAAAGCCTGCTCATATCGAACAGGCTTTTTAGCTATCTGCTATTTTACCGTACTTTCCTCCGCCCCCCGCTTTAAGGTTTAACTTCCCTTCACGTGCTCTGCCAATAAGGCCGGCAATTTTGGCAGGGACTACGCGGCTTAATTCAGATAACTGAACATTATGGAGGATTGCCATTTCTGTCCCAAAATGGTTTAACAACTTCTCCAGCATTTTCGGGCCCAAACCAGGAATAAATTCGAGTGGCACCTGATGAATATAGGGAGGCCGATCCATAGAAGTCTCTCCGGCAGTTTTTAATTCTGAAATTCGGTCTGCTACTCCTTTGACGAACTTGGGATGATTGCATTGCTTGCACACACCCTTGTCTGCATCATAAGGGCTAAAGCACTCTGAACAAACGGTTTGATGATATTTGCCAAGCAAGGGATCAAGGCCATAATTGGCTTTAACTTTGCGGTTGTCTGCTCCGGCCAAGGCCTTCCTAAGCTCCTCAAAGGTTGGTTCCTCAATTTGGAGGATTTGATATTCTCTTGCAATTTTTTTTAGTGAATGGGCATCTGAATTGGTCAGGAATGTATACCTGTGCAGCTCGCCTATTTGATCAGCCATTACAGTATCTGCACTCAATCCCAGCTCTACAGCATCAATAAGTTCAGGATCAAAAACCTCAGTCAGTGACCGCTGTACACCTTTTCCAAATAAGCTTTTAAATGGAGTAAAAACATGGGCAGGAATAAATAGCCCATTCAGCTCCTTTACCTTTTTCTGCAGCATTTGCCCCGAAACATATATACGCTGTGAGCTTAACGTAATATTTTTCAAGTAGTCCGATAGCCAGCCCGAGAATTCCTTCATGATCGAAATGGACGAAAAAAAGCAAAGCACATGAATGGGGCCCTTGCACTTTTCATCATAAATCTCCAGTTCTGACCCTGGTATTATGGTTAGATCCCCATATTGCAGCCCGCCATCTCTATGTTCCGATAAAGTTCCTTCCTCTATCAGCCCTTCCATTTCAAGAATGACTTCAGGAGAGTGGCAATCAATTATGCCGACTATATCCAACCCTTTTTCATTCCGGGCATGCTTGATAATATTTGTAAAAGTAAGAGACTTTGCACCTGTTATTTTAACCGGCTTCCCCGTAAAAGTACGTCCTATGTGGATATGAAAATCCGCAAAATACTGTTTCATATTATTTCTTCAGCGCCTCTTGCAGCTGCAAATACTGAATAGCGTAAGCTGTTTTTGCATCATGGACTTTCTGCTCCTCCAGCAAAGCCAATGCTTCATCAAGGGTTACTTCCTTGAGGCTGACAAATTCATCTTCATCAGGGGATGCGGCATCTTCTTTTTTCTCCAGTCCCTTCGCTATGTATAAATGGACAAGTTCATCCGCAAAGCCAGGAGAAGTATAGAAAGAGATCAGCCATTCTATTTCCTTGCAGCCGTAACCCGTTTCTTCTTCAAGCTCCCTCCCGGCACAAACCCGTGGGTCTTCCCCCGGTTCGAGTTTTCCGGCAGGTATTTCCGCAATGATTTTATCCAATGCTTTTCTATACTGTTCGACCATAACAATTTTATTGTCATCCGTTAACGCCAAAACGGCTACCGCTCCAGGATGCTTGATAATTTCCCGCTTAGATGTTTTTCCATTTGGAAGTTCAACATCTTCCACCTGCAGGCTAATCACTTTTCCAGTAAAAATTTTTTCGGTTTTAATTGTTTTTTCTTCTAGGCGACTCATTGTTTTACAGTCACTCCTGTTCTATTCCGTTTATGTTTGCTCATACATTTTATCATACTTTAATAGGGGGAGTGCGGCATGAAGGTGTATGTCCACAGCAAGGGAATCTTATTGGCCGGAAAAGCTTGGGAAGTCCGCGAAAAACTGAAGCAATATAGCAAAAATTATGTTTTTGTGAAAGATTGGGTTGAATCGCAAAAGATATCGAAGTGATATTATGAGTAAAAACCAGCTAAGGCTAAGGCCTCTCATTTGAGTATGCCTCATTTCTTTCTGTACAATAATAGAAAACAATTGAAATGAGGTGGGTTCTTGAAAAAGAGGCGGATAGGAAGCTCCGATTTATATGTCAGCGAGCTTGGGCTTGGTTGTATGTCCATTGGAACGAACCCTGCAAATGCGCAGGTGATTATTGAAGCTGCCCTAGAAGAAGGCATTAATTACTTTGATACCGCCGATTTATATGATTTTGGCGAAAACGAAAAACTCGTCGGGCAATCCTTAAAGAATGTCCGCGAACAAGTCGTCATTGCGACAAAGGCGGGAAACCGCTGGAATGAGCAAAAAGACAGCTGGAGCTGGGATCCTTCCAAAAAATACATTAAAGAAGCAGTTAAAGATAGTCTGAATAGGCTTGCTACTGATTATATCGATTTATATCAGCTCCATGGGGGCACTATAGACGATCCGATTGACGAAACCATTGAAGCATTCGAGGAATTGAAGAAAGAAGGCTTGATCCGCCATTACGGCATTTCTTCCATCCGGCCGAATGTGATCCGCGAGTATGCAGCAAGATCCTCCATTGTTTCTGTTATGATGCAATATAGCATTCTGGATCGGAGGCCAGAAGAAGAAGCACTTCCCCTCCTTGATAAAAATGGCATCAGCACTGTAACACGGGGACCGCTGGCTAAGGGACTGCTAAGCAATAAAATGCTGGACAAAGCTTCACAGTCTGTCGAAGAAAAAGGCTACTTAGATTACAGCTATTCCGAACTGGCAGAAACGATTCAAAGTATTAGAGAAAAGCTTTCCGGTGATCGATCCATGACAGAGATAGCCTTTCAGTATAACTTGGCAAATCCGGCTGTTTCTTCTATAGTGGCTGGCGCCAGCCGGGTTGAACAAGTAAGGGAAAATGCAAAAGCAGCCAGGGCTAACCGGCTAACTGAAGAGGAATTGGCTGTTATAAAAACTCTCACAAAACAAAACACATATAAGCAGCATAGGTAAAAAACTCGCTGCTTAGTTGAAACCTGCTAATTCCCCCAAAAAAGGGCTGACAAAGAGTCAGCCCCTTAAATACTCATTAAAATAATCGTATATCCAACCACGCCGGCAATAAAGGCTCCAAAGTTGCTTTCCCTGTCCTCGGGGAGCTCTTCCTTCAGTACATTTAAGATCACTCCGCCAGCCAAAGCGGCAAAGAAAAAGGCGATCACCATTTCACTGACTTTTGTAAAGACCCCTATAGCCCAACCTATTAATATGGAAAGAGTCAAAACCCAGCGGCCATATCGGTCGTATATTTTTTCATGCGACTGCCGCAGGCCATGATCATTAGAAATAAAATGGACAGATAGCGCAAAGAAATAAATCAGCCATTCATTCAGGTTTTCAAATTCACCATGTACAAGCAGATAGCCAATAAGCATATTATATATAAAAAAGGTGGACATATGGAGCCAAAAAAGTCCGGCGTTATGCTGTTCCCCTTTGCCTTTTCCGGCTTTCTTTTGAGAGTGCTTTACTGCTTTTTCTATTCCGTAAAAAGCGGAAAGGCCTAGCATCGCAAAAATATATACATGGCTATCAAGATACCGGAAGATTTCCGTGCTGCCGGTCCCCTCAATACTTTCCTGGTGCTCTTTTAACTCAGGAAGGAGATGAACAAATACATAAGCTACGGAAATCCCGCTGGCAACAGATAAATGCCTGCTTCTTGGGATATATGTAAGGAATTTCATATACTTCGAAGAAAAATGAACCATAGAAAAACCGAGAGCGAATATAAAGCTTAATAAAGAATGCATGGAACAACTCCCATCTTTTTTATTAATCTTTGCCCTCGGTTTTTATGGATGAAACTTGTTTATTAAATTTAATTATTTGAACTCTTTCCAATTGAGATTGCTTTCGCCCAGCATTTCTTCGAAGCTTTTATTCTTTTCGCGCAATCTTCTTTCCTCTATTTTTTTGCGCTCTTCCTCTTCCTTCTGTCTATCTTCAGCCTCTTTTAATTCTTGTTTTTTTCCTTTTAATTGCTTCATTAAGTCCTGATTTAACATGTCGCCAAGCGTAATAGGTTTATCATCCATTTTCGGCTGGGAATGCTGTTTCTTCTTTTTCATAAAATCCCCTCGTCAACTATTTTTGCCATCCATTATAACATATTTTTTTGGACAGACTGGAGAAGTCTGACTGGCTATTTATGCTATGCCAAAAACTCAAGGAACTCGATTCTGTTGCCGAATGGATCATCTGCAAAGAACCTTTTTCTTCCTTCAATCGGGGCTTCTTCCTTTATAGTGACTTTAAGTTTTTGAAGACTGCCCCTTAATTCTTCGAGGTTTTCCACTACCAAACCAGGGTGAGCTTTTTTGGCGGGCAAAAAGCTTTCCTGCACACCAATATGTATTTCCTGACTTCCGCAGATAAACCAGCAGCCGCCGCGCCTTTGAAGGTTTTCGGGTTTAGGGATTTCCTTGAGTCCTAGCAGATCGCCATAAAATCTCCGGGCCTGTTCTTCGCACCCCATTGGTGCTGCCAGCTGGATATGATCGATTCCTTTAAATGAGAAATTCATATTTTCTCCTCATCTCTATTTAAATTAGCTCTGTTAAACTTGCCTGTTAAATTCCGCGCAAGAAGCTCAGCGGGCAGTCCGACAATGATCTTTTACATAGGCTTTAAATAAGGAAAAGCACAGCTTATGCAGCTGCACTTTTCTTAAACTCATTAATAGGCATCTGTAACAACATTTCCGTCAACTTGCAACTCAGGCTCTGTTGAATTAATAATGTCCTCGACAGTGAAGCCTTTTGCGACTTCAACAAGCTTTAAACCTGAATCGGTTACATCGATGACTGCCCGCTCAGTTATAATGCGGTCAACCACAGCTTTTCCTGTTAAAGGAAGGCTGCACTCTTTGAGTATTTTCGAATCGCCATTTTTATTTGTGTGATCCATAATGACGATAATTTTATTCGCTCCATGGACAAGATCCATCGCTCCACCCATTCCCTTGATCATCTTTCCGGGAATCATCCAGTTTGCGAGATCTCCTTTCTCAGAGACTTCCATTCCCCCAAGAATGGCAATATTCACATGGCCTCCTCTAATCATGGCAAACGATTCAGCACTGTCAAAATAAGCAGCCCCGGGGATTGCAGTAACTGTTTCTTTCCCCGCATTAATTAAATCAGGATCTACTTCCTCTTCCGCAGGGTATGGCCCGATGCCCAGCAATCCATTTTCCGATTGCAGAACCACTTCCTTATTATCTGAAATATGGTTCGCCACCAATGTTGGCATGCCGATTCCCAAATTTACGTAAAAGCCGTTCTCTATTTCCTTCTCAGCCCGTCTGGCAATTTTCTCGCGGACTGCTGCTTTATCATTACTCATGACATCCTCTCCTTCCGTCACTGCTTTTTTATTTCTTTACTGTCAATCTCTCAATACGTTTTTCCTGTTTGCTCTCTATAAGAGATTGAACGTATATGCTTGGCGTATGAATGTAATTGGGATCCAGCTCACCAATTTCGCAAAGCGTCTCCACCTCCGCAATAGTGACTTTTCCGGCCGCTGCAATCATCGGGTTAAAGTTCCGGGCTGTTTTGTGATAGACGAGATTTCCCATCTTATCTCCCTTCCATGCTCTAACCAGGCTGAAGTCTGCCTTAAGTGCTTCCTCAAGAAGATATTCTTTTCCGTTAAATACCTTAGTTTCTTTTCCTTCAGCAATCGGTGTTCCCACTCCTGCCGGCGTATAGAAAGCTGGGATGCCGGCACCGCCTGCACGGATTTTTTCTGCAAGTGTCCCCTGTGGCAGAAGCTCAACTTCAATTTCGCCTGATAGAACCTGCCTTTCAAACTCTTTATTTTCGCCAACATAGGAGCCGACCATTTTCCTGATTTGCTTATTTTTCAAAAGCAATCCAAGTCCCCAATCATCAACCCCGCAGTTATTCGAAATGACTGTAAGATCTTTTACCCCTTTATCCACTAAAGCCAAAATAAGGTTCTCCGGAATTCCGCATAGGCCGAAACCGCCAACCATAAGGACAGCTCCATCATGAATATCCTGAACCGCTTCCCTGAAGGAAGCACAAATTTTCTTCATTTCAATCGCTCCTTTCATTGAAAAACGTATTTTTTATCCCACACCATTTATTTGCAAGACACTGTTAACTTCGGTGTAGATTTCCCTGCAGGCGCTCAGCGACCCGCAGGCGGCCTCACGCTCCTCAGCGCATTCGCGCCTCCGGGGTCTCCCTTTGACACACTCTCCCGCTGGAGTCTTGCGCCTTCCGCTCCAATCAACACCTTGCTTAATCAACAATTAGCATTAACAAAGCTATTTGCAAAAAGCGACTATTCAAGCTCGACTACGGTGGCAACACCCTGCCCCCCGCCAATACAAAGAGTAGCAAGGCCTTTCTTTGCCTGCCTTTTCTGCATCTCATGTATTAGGGTTACAAGGATTCTCGCTCCGCTGGCACCAATCGGATGGCCTAGCGCAATTGCCCCGCCGTTTACATTTAAAATTTCCTTGTTAAAACGAAGCTCCCTATCAACTGCAAGCGATTGGGCTGCGAATGCTTCATTGGCTTCAATAAGCTCCAATTCGTCCATGGAAACAGCCGCTTTTTCAAGCGCTTTTTTTACAGCGGCAACAGGGCCGATGCCCATGATGCTAGGATCTACACCTGCACTGGCATTCCCTTTAATTGTAACTAAAGGCTTCAGCCCCAGCTCTTCCGCTTTCTTTTTGCTCATGACAAGCAATACAGCTGCACCGTCATTAATGCCTGAAGCGTTGCCGGCTGTGACGCTGCCGTCTTTTTTAAATGCCGGGCGAAGACCACCAAGCTTTTCAGAAGTCGTTCCTTTCTTCGGATACTCATCCGTGTCAAACACGATCGGATCTCCTTTTCGCTGAGGAATTTCCACTGGAACGATTTCATCCTTAAATTTGCCTTCTTCAATTGCCCTAGCTGCCTTTTCCTGGCTCCCGGCAGCAAACTCGTCCTGCTCTTCCCGGGTTAAATCATATCTGGTACAAAGGTTTTCGGCGGTTACCCCCATATGGTAATCGTTAAAAGCACACCAAAGCCCATCCGAAATCATGGAATCAACAAGCTTTTGATCCCCCATTTTAAAGCCATTTCTTGCATTTTTCAGTATGTAAGGCGCCTGGCTCATATTTTCCATTCCGCCGGCGATAACGGCTTCTGCGTCTCCTGCCATAATCGCCTGTGCTGCTAAATGAACCGCTTTCAATCCTGAACCGCAAACTTTATTGATTGTCATCGCGGAAACGCTTTCAGGAAGGCCCGCTTTAAGAGCTGCCTGCCTTGCAGGATTCTGGCCAAGCCCTGCCTGAAGAACATTTCCCAAGATTACTTCATCTATTTGCTCCGGTTTTACACCTGCTTTTTCAAGAGCTCCTTTAATGGCTATTGCTCCTAGATCGGGAGCCGATACATCTTTAAGGCTTCCATTAAAACTTCCGATTGCTGTCCGGACAGCGCTGACTATCACTGCTTCTGTTTGTGGCATTTCTCTCATCCTTTCAAAAAAACATCTCTCTGCTTATATTCGCGCAAAGTCTCAAAATTCCTTTTATTTTGTCAAAATTTCTATTATTCTTGCATTCGAAAAAGCTTTCCTACTACAATTATGTTGAATGCAATATGTATAATTCTCCACAGCCAGGAAAGCGCTTACGATACACGATTAAAAATATGTGACGGGAGAGGAAAACATGACGCTTGGATTGCCTAAAAAAGTAACAATAATCGAGGTTGGCCCCCGGGATGGGCTTCAGAATGAAAAATCCTTTGTTCCGACAGAAGTAAAGAAAGAGTTCATTAAAAGTTTGAAAAATGCCGGTTTAACGGAAATGGAGCTGACTTCCTTTGTTTCTCCGAAATGGGTTCCGCAAATGGGCGATGCGCCTGAGATTGTGGCAGATTGCCTGGATGGGAATACAAGGGACATCGTATTGGCACCTAACCGCAAGGGCATTGATAGAGTGCTTATGACGGATTGCAAGGCAGTTGCTGTATTCGTCGGTGTAAGCAATACGTTCAATAAGAAAAACATCAATAAAACCACCCAGGAAAGCATGGCAGAACTAAAACCAATTATTGGTGAATTAAAGGAAAAAGGTTATTTTGTCCGTGCCTGCATCTCCACAGCTTTTTATTGCCCTTATGAAGGAGAGGTTAAACCTGATGACGCAGTCGAGCTGTGCCGCCAATTTGTGGAGGCTGGAGCTGACGAGCTAAGCGTGGCAGATACGATAGGAATGGCTGCTCCCCATGAATCTTACGAGCTTTTTTCCCGTTTAAAAACAGAGTTTCCAAATACACTGTTGACTGCACACTTCCATGACACAAGAAAAATGGCGCTAACAAACATTTTTGCTGCTTTACAGGCAGGCGTTGAAAGATTTGATACATCAGCAGGCGGACTTGGCGGATGCCCATTTGCACCAGGTGCTGCCGGCAATGCAGCCACAGAGGATGTTGTTTATATGCTTGAACGGATGGGAATCGAAACGAACGTTAATCTGGAAAAACTAGTGCAGGCTGTCAAGATCGTTCAGCCGCATCTCTCAAGGCCGATTGAAAGCACCTATTACCGCTTGAATGCGGAAACTGTTAAATAGCCAAAAGCAGCATTCCCTTTGCCTGACGCAAACACTAGCAGCAATATACAAATTCCAAATCTGCCAATCATGAATAAGCCTTTCCTTCTTAAAGCATCTTATTAGGTGAAGACTCCAAGCACAGCTCCTTACTTGTGGGTAGCCGCATTCAGCTAAAAACACGACACTGGAGCAAGCCTATTTTAGAAGGGGGATAAGAAAGATGAGCCAAAAACGCGATAAAGGATATAGCCAGAAGGGAAAGCCCAATTCGGATACAGTAAGCCAGACGATCGCTGCTGAGGAATTGGAAAAAGCGATTCATCCTACCAAAAGGCAAAACTCCCAGCAATAAGCCGCAAAAGCGGCTTTTTTTTCTTGCTGTCAGCAGGAAAAATTTTGGGGGAGGCAGTTCGAGTCCCCCTCAAGACTTTTTCGATTTGTCCATGCTCGCTTCTATGTTTTAATTTCCGACGGAATGGTAAAATAAAGAAAAACAGGTGGAGGGATGGGGTTGAGAAAGTTTTTTCGTTACTTATTTTCAATTATTCTCTTTCTTTCATCACTCGGCGTCTATTTTACAAATAGGCTTATGTATATGAAAAAGAAGGAAGATGAATTTATTTTGGAAAGGGAGAAGGGGGCGGGCAGGCTTGATCTTATTAAGTATGAAAGCCTTCCAAAACGAGAAGTGCTGGTTCCCTCCCCTTTTGGATATAACTTAAAGGCTGTGGCTGTTGAACCGCATGAGATTAATCGTTATATCATTATCTCCCATGGGGTAACCGAGAATAAAATGAACTCAATTAAATATATGAACCTCTTCCTGGAACGGGGATTTAACGCTGTTATTTATGATCATCGGCGCCATGGGGAATCTGGCGGAAAAACGACAAGCTACGGGCATTATGAAAAATTTGATTTAAAAGCAATCGTTGATTGGCTCAAAGCTGAAAAAGGGCCTGGCATTCAGGTTGGCATTCATGGCGAAAGCATGGGAGCTGCCACCATGCTTCTCTATGCCGGAATACTAGAAGATGGTGCTGACTTTTATATTGCCGACTGCCCGTTTTCCGATTTTAAAGAGCAGCTTGCTTATCGGCTGAAAGCGGAAATGAAGCTGCCGCCGAAGCTCTTTTTGCCTGTTGCCGATTTATTCCTGCGAATGCGCGAGAAATATTCCATAGCAGACGTCTCCCCTATTTCTGTGATTGAAAACATAAAAAAGCCTATCCTGTTTATTCACAGCGAGAAGGATGATTTCATTTTGCCAACCATGTCCGAAGCATTGTATGAGAAGAAAAAGGGCCCTAAAAAGCTTTACCTAGCTGTTAACGGTATCCATGCCCAATCGTTCAATGAAAACAAAGAAGACTATAAGAAGGTAATTGATGAGTTTTTGGAAGAGTACGTTTATAAAAATAAAGAACTTTTTACGCAATAGAAAAAAGCTGGCTCACATTTAGGGCCAGCTTTCTTTATTGCTTGAAATTACCTTTTTGGGCAGGCTTTTGGCTTTGCTCCCGCTTTACACTCTCACCATTTTTTAAGAAAGGTGCTCATGCCTGGACACCCCTAATTTTGCTTCTGTTTCAGAATCTCCTTGCCGTCTGCCGATAAACCTCTTGCTGTATGGAATTCTCCCCTTTTAAAATAATATCGTCCGCTCTCTTTTTCGATGATTGCTGCTTCTTCAAATTTCTCTTCCTGGCCGGCTACTTCTACTTTTTGGATATCCTGATTATGAATCTCCCCAAAAATGATCGGGATCCTGCTTTCCAATTTTCCTTCCTTATCATAATCATAGAAATCGTCTGTATAAACAGTCATGTGTTCATTTTCATAATGCTCCCAGTGGTTGTGCCCTTCATTTTTCCAGCCGTTTTTATCGCTGCCCTTCAAATACGCAGCCGCCATAGCATCGAATTCACCCTGCCCATTTTTCTGATGTGTTGTATATAGGAGAATGATTCCGTCTTTTACTTTCTCTTTATGTAAAATTTCTTTCACATTAAAAGGGATATCCTCATCAATTGCCTGACCCATTGTCTTTGTACTGCACGCTGACAATAGCAGAATGGACGCAGCCAGCAAAAGCAGTATATTTTTCTTTTTCATGACTTCTCCTCTCCATTTTAAAGTGTCTTGCAATTTAATGTAAAATGTTATTGAAACATTCGTTTTTTTGATGTTCTCATGAGTCTGTAGCCTATTCTTTAGCGGTTAAAACATTTTTCCAATTATTTATTTTTGGCTCTGTTAAACTTGGCTGTTGATTTCCGTTCCAGGCGCACGCTTTCCGCGGGCAGTCCGACGCTCCTCAAGCGTTAAGCCTGCGAGGTCTCCCTTTGACTCGCTTCTCCCGCTGGAGTCTCACGCCTTCCGCAACAGGGTGCCAATATCAAAACAGAAATTTAACAAAGCCTATTTTTTACACAAAATCACCTATGAATATAGGAAATCCTAAATTCACCTATAACTTCTCTAAAATGCCATAAAGCTCTTCCAAATGCTGAATCTCATATGTAGGAATAACTTCATTTGGCTTTTTATTATGACGGTTAAGCCAAACAGATTTTATACCTGCGCGATTTGCCCCAAGAATGTCTGTCATTAAATTATCCCCGACCATAACAACTTCATCTCTCTCAATAGACATTAGTGTCAAAGCATGCTCAAAAATAGCAGGATCAGGCTTTCCTCTTCCAAAATCGCCTGAAATGACGATTTGGTCAAAATAAGGGATAAGCTCTTTTGTAATGGTTAGTTTTGTTTTTTGCAGGTCTGGTGAACCATTTGTTAAAAGCAGAAGCTGATAATCCTTTTTTAACTCATCCAGCGTTTTAAACGTTTCTTCATAAACAAACGGTGCCTTTTTCCGTTCCTGCGGGAAACGTTCCGCTAATTCATATCCAAAGTCTGGGTCATCCACTCCCATGGTTTTTAGACCTGCTGTCCAGGCATCTTTTCGATAGGAGGGGACGATTTCTTTCATTTTTTTAAAATCATCCTGTTCATCTAAAAAATTCCCCCACAATCCTTCAAATGGGTTGATCCCAATCATTTTCGTAAAAGGGTAAATTTCATAGGAAGAGTATAAATTTCTTGCTGCTTCCCGAACAGCCTCTTCTAATTGATCCGAGTTAATGCCATACCGTTCTTCCGCTAATTTACAGGTGGCTCCAAAGGCTTCTTTTATACTTTTTTGATCCCATAGCAATGTATCATCTAAATCAAAGAAAATGGCTTTTATCATTCTGATTCTCCCTTTAATAGAATATTATTTTATAATAGTTTATCATTTTTTTAATTTTTAAAATACATTTTCCGCTTTTGTTTGATGTTCTTCTATTAATTTGTAATGAAGAAAGCACAATAAACACATGGATCATTTTCAGATCCATACGTAATTTTTATTGTCTATCATTTAGTCAATGCCCCTTTCATTCCATAGTACTCGCCTTCCCTGCCATGTCCACTTTCCTTATAGCCTCCAAAAGGAACCTGCACGGCTAAAGGGAGGGCATCATTTAAACCAATGATGCCCTATTCCAGTTCTTCAGTGATTTTAAAAGATCTGCTTAAATTTTCAGTGTAAACATAGGCAGCTAAACCATAGTTAGAATTTGTTCGCCCGCTCAATAACTTCCTAATCGGATTTAAAGATTGAAATAGGAGCTAAAGGTCCAAAAATTTCGTCCTTCATGCAGGTCAATTCATCAGTAAATCATAGGACCTCCAAAAAAATAAGGCAGCCATCCCCGGCCGCCTTTTATAAAATCTATTTTGTTTTATCAAAAAAACTCATTCTTGGATTCAAATACTGATTCGGACTTTTTAACTGAAAGCAGTTTGCTTTCTCTGAAAAATCTATTTTTAAATCCTCGTCCAGGAATACTTCCTTTGATTTTTCCACATATATGCTTCCGGCATTCGTTTTGATTTCCCGGTCATCATCATCCAGTTCATGCACAAGCCAGAGAGCTGTCACACCGCTCACAACACATCCGCAGCCATCTATATCATATTTCAGCTTTACATAGCCATCTTTTCCGGCGACCCGCTCGGATAATTTTTCCGCCGCCGTTTCGGTTACTGTAATTTCCATGGTTTAAAACTACCTCCCCTTTGCATATGCTGTATTTTAACACAGTTAAATTCAACATGCTTTAGAAAGGGATAGTTGCTTTTTTCGCTAATTCCTTTTACCATCAAAGTGAATATGTGTCAATTTTGTGAAAGGGTGGTTGTGTATGTCAAAGGTGCAGATTAAAGTAATGGATAATGGCCCGCTGCGTGTAACAGGCGATGTGGAATTAATTGATGTGGACGGCAACAAATTTGAAACAAAGCAGGTATTCTCTCTTTGCCGATGCGGAAAATCATCAAAGCTTCCATTCTGCGACGGAACCCATAAGGGAAGTTTTGAATCCTGTGTCCGTGCCGAGAAGGTTTTGGACGATAAAGAGTAATCGCTGGAAAACGGGGACAGTTATCCCCGTTTTTTTTCGTTTTTAACTTTTGCCGGCGTTACCCGCTCTTCCTGTACAATGCCCTGCAGCATTTCCCGATCCATTCCCGTACTGTCATCTCCAGCGCCCGGTGCGATATTGGCCATTGGCAGCTGCTCCAGTTCTTTTCCTCTTGGCATGTGAAACACCTCCTTGCTGTTAAGGTGCTTCTGCTGCCTAAAAACTACCCCTTTTAATCACACCCATTATTTTCCGCAGCTTTCGGCTAGACAGTCCGCTACATCTACTCATCCGTAAACCGGGCATCGGCTATTGCATTAATTGGAATGCGGTGAATTTCCTCAAAGCGGTCCACTATATGCAGCTTTTGGCCAAATTCATCCCAGTAATGAATGTTTCCAATAACAAGTTCATAATTTCTGCCCCGATAATGAGTGAGTGTAACGGATTTTTGAAATTCCATCGCCTCTGAAAGAATTTCGTTCATAAACTCAAGCTTTTGCTCATCCAATTCCCGCTTTTGCTCGTACGTATCTTCCTTTGCCCAATCTCTTAATAGCTTTACATGTTCCGGCAGCATCATGGAAGTCCATTTTATTCTGCCCCGATCGCGAATCATAAGCTGTCCCCCTTTGTTTACATTTTATGACCGCCAACCAATGTCGCGCGGTGCTTGGCCGTACCTGCACTTGTATAAGATACGGCTCTTAAAAGGGCTCCTCCTCCAAACTTGGAGCGAATCCGGTCCACCGTGTAGCCGAGCTCCCGTTTTTTCCAGCCATCCAAATCAAACAGACTCAGCTGCATTTCGCAGTCATCCGTAATATTGCCGAGGGAGATAGAGATTTGCCGCACTGTTTTGCCTTCATAATTCTCATGAAAAAGCTCCAGGCAGACCCGGTAAAGATCCATCGTGATATTCGTTGGCTGATCAATCGTTCTTGAGCGGTAAAAGCCACCTCCGAATTCATCCTGGCTGTACCCGAGGCCAAAACTGACTGTCCTTCCGGCTTTGCGGTGGGTGCGGGCTCTTCTTGCCACTTCCTCGCACATTTCGAGGACAACTTGCTTAATTTCCTCCTCCTCCTTGTAATCCCTTAATAAAATTTGGCTTTTCCCAAAGCTGATCTGCCCTTCCATAATCGGTGCCCCCATTTCTGAAAGGTCAATTCCCCATGCATGGTGATAAAGCTGGTTGCCCATAATCCCAAACTTCTTTTCAAGCTTTTCCAGGTCATAGCGGGCAAGCTGGCCCACTGTAAAGATTCCCATCCCGTTCAGCGTTTTTTCAACGCGCCTCCCTATTCCCCACATTTCCCTTAAAGGAGATACGTTCCACAATTTTGTCTTTACATCTTCATACGTCCACTCAGCGACTCCCTTCTTTTTCGCTTCAAGATCAAGGCAGAGTTTGGACATGAGCATATTCGGCCCTATCCCGATGGCACACGGAAGCTGAAACTCCCGTTCAATATCATCTTTTATTTTCCAGGCAATCGTCTTGGCATCCCCCCAGAGATGGAGTGCCCCGTCTACTTTTATAAAGCTTTCATCGACACTGTACGTATGGATAGCTTCCTTGGGGACATAGCGGTTAAACACCCGGGTGATTTCGGTGGAAATCCTTAAATAAGTGGACATTTTCGGCTCCTCAACCCTAATGCGGGGGTCATTGGGAACCTCAAACAGACGGGATCCAGTCTTTATCCCAAATTCCTTTTTCATCCTCGGAGAGGCAGCCAGAACGACACTGCCCTTCCGCTCCACGTTTCCGGCAATCACAAGGTAGCAATCAAGAGGGTCCAGGCCAAGCATGACAGCAGAACAGCTTGCGTAAAAGCTCTTCATATCAACACACAAAATTTTATTTTCCGGCATTGCGCTGTAATCAACCATGACTTCCGACATCCTCCTTAGAAAAGCGTAAGGCGCCCGCTTATCGGCTTATGACCTCGAGCCGATGGCGCCTGAAGCTAGACATCATCCAACTTTAGAAAGCTGCTCTTAAAAGCATCTTGCCCTGCAGGATAACAAAGAACATTTGTTCTGTATATGTATACCCATTATATTAAGCGAATATGCGTTCGGTTTCAATGGAAATTTTACGGGCTTTTTCTTAAATCAGGTTCTTTTGCCAGGTGCCAATATTCCCAGGAAACTGTATAATCAGCATGAGGTGCAATAAAATGAACAAGAAACTAATCTTTAAAATGGTGCAAAACTGTTTAAAACAATACAATGAGGACAGTCATTCCATCTTGTTTGAAAGCAGAGAGTTTGAAGAAATTTTTAATAAAATCATTGAGGCAAAAAATAAAGAAGCTGACAGCGATCTGCATGAAATCGTAAATGATGCAGTGTACGGATATATCACAGATTCGCCATATTTTTAAGCGGACAGCGGGAGGAGTGCAAAAGATAAGCCGCCAGGCAATGCTGGCGGCCTTTTAGTATTTTATTTCTGATTAAAAGCGCGTTTTCCGATTCTTTCAAATAACCTCGGAAACAGAGTATAAACAATGCTTCCCGCATTCATCCACCGCGGGAGATTAATTTCCCTGGCAGGCGTCAGCATGGCATCAGCCACTTTAAGCGCCACATACTCCGGTTTGAGCATATACCGCTGAACATTTTTAACATACGTGCCCTTTTCATCAGCAATATTAAAAAAGTCTGTTTCAATAGGACCGGGATTTACGGCTGTTACAAATACATTGCTGTCAGCCAGCTCCATCCGGAGGCTGTTCGTATAGCCAAGAACTGCATGCTTGGTTGCAGAATAAACACTGGATTTCGGCGTAGCAATCTTGCCGGCCTGTGAAGCGATATTGATAATATGGCCGCTCTTCTGCTGCCTCATAGCCGGCAGCACCATGCTAGTGCAAGCCATCAATCCGAGTACGTTAACGTCAAACATGCCCTTTATTTCTTCGATTTTCGCTTCATGTGCCTCTCGAAAAATTCCGTATCCGGCATTATTAACAAGAATATCCACACGGCCGATTCGGGCAAGAATCTCTGAAAACACAGCAGAGACCTCATCAGTGTTGGAGACATCAAGTTTATGTACATGAATGTCCACCGAAAAGCGGCTCTGCAAATGGGCCTTCAGCGCATTCAATTTTTCAAGATTACGGGCAAGAAGGACAAGATTTGCCCCTCTCTCGGCGCAAAGAGCAGCCATTTGGGCTCCAATTCCGCCCGATGCACCCGTAATAATAATATTTTTATTTTTTAATCGATCTGACAAATTAAACCACCTCTTTTGATGCGGAATACAAGAAAGCTTTCTCCTCTTTATCTATATAAATCTCCCCTATTGAATACAAATAGTCAAGCTGGGCGACTGTTTCCGATATCGTCAGGGAAAGCTCTTTCTCATACACTTTAGGAAATAAGCGGCGGCAAGCTTCAAAAACAGTGAGTGATTCGGATTCAAGCCATTCTTTCACTTTCATGGCACGGTCGTGCTGGCGCCCAAGCCTTACTTCAATTAGTTCATTTACATTTGTGATATCTTCCCCGTGTCCAGAATAGAAAAGGCTGATCGGCAGATCCTGCACTTTTTTTAAAGACTCATTGTATTGCAGCTGAGGCTTTGGCCGCTCCGTTTTTCCAGGCAGCGGCGGCTCTAATATAGGATTAGGAGAGATATGGGCAAGTAAATGGTCTCCGCCTATAAATACACCGTCTTTTTCCCTTAGCAAGCCCATATGGCTTTGGGCATGGCCCGGTGTCTCAATAACGGTCCATTCATCCAGCCCGGCAGGTTTATCACCCTCCTGAAGCTCCCCCGTTAATGAGCGATTGCAGGAAAAACGAAGGGTCTTTCTCATCAAACCAATAAAGGATAGATACTTTTCCGGAACCCCGAATTCAGTAAAAAGATTATAATAAAATTCATCATGGGCTTTTAAAAAGGCTTCCGTCCGGGACAGCCATCTTTGATTTACTGGATGCCCATATATCTCCATATTCTGAGGGAAGAAGTCCAGCAATCCTGCGTGATCGGGATGATGATGAGTAAGGACAACCTGTTCGAAATCGCCGGGAATTAAATGCAATTCCTTTAATTGCTCTTTTAATGCGTCCCATGCTTCATCCGTTTTCGGACCCGCGTCCACGAGAGTCAGCTTTTCTCCTTTCACAGCATATACATTAACGTCTCCGACAGCAAAAGGTGTCGGGATAATGAGTTTTGCAATTCCATCTTTCCATTCTGCCATTTTTCCAGCCCCCTAAAAACGCTATATTTAAATAAGATAAAGTTCCTTTTCATATATTTCCGCTGGTAATCAAGGTAATACAAACTAAGTGTTCAAACCAGTTGCTTCACCCTTTTAAGATAAGGCAGTCAACCAGAACACAAATGGCTGAAACTCAATAACATAATTTAGAAATTATCATATATAAAAATAAGTGTACCGCTATTTTTGGTAATTGTCATTATTTTCACATAATTTTTCTTGAACTTTAATAAAATTTTTTAAAATACCGCTTGACAAACAGGCTTATCTTCTTGCATAATCACAATTAAAATTTGATTTTACAGACCAAAGCTGCACTCAACAGCAGCAGAAAAAATAGCTATGATTAAGATTAGTAAATGGGAAACGGCGAAAGAGAGTGAAGCTCAGCGGCTGAAAGGCTTCACCGTCCACTTGACCATTGAACCTGCCTTATGAGCTGTTAGGAAAACCTAAACGCATTCCCGGCGTTATCGGGGTGGAGATGCCTTTTCAATAGAATCCAAATGGCTGTGTTTATAAGAAGTTCAGCTGCTTTTGATACAGGAAAGGCAATGAAGGTGGTACCGCGGAAGCAAAGTCTTTTCGTCCTTTACTGGATGAAAAGACTTTTTTATTTTTAGGCTCTGTTAAACTTGCCTGTTGATTTCCGCAACAGGGTGCCAAATATCAACAATGAGCTTTAACATAGCCTATTTTTATGATAGTTAGGATCGGCCCTCGCAGCGTCAAATTCAGTTTGGTCAGCAGGCTTAGGAAACATTCATTTAAAGGAGGAATAGCAATGAAAAAGTTGGCTGTTGTTGGAGCAGGATCCATGGCAGAAGCATTAATATCAGGAATCATAGAAAGCCGGCTCATCACTGGGGACAACATATGGGTTACTAATAAAGGCAATGAGGAAAAACTGCAATTCATGCAGAAAACGTATGGCGTACAGGCAACCTATAATCTTGAAGAAATTTTCAAAGGGGCTGAAGCCGTAATTTTAGCCATAAAGCCAAAAGATGCAGCTGATGCCATCACCCTCATTAAGCCTTATTTAAAAACGGATGTGCTGATCATTTCCGTGTTGGCAGGAGTATCTATTGAAAGCATTGAGCTTTTGGCAGAAAGAAAGCTTCCAGTGGTCAGAGCCATGCCAAACACATCCGCAGCAGTCGGCAAATCGGCCAGTGCCTTATCAGTCAATGAAAGAGTGACAACAAAACAAATGGAGCTAGTGAAGGAAATTTTTGAAACGGTCGGAATGGCTGCATTTGTAGAGGAAAAACAGTTGGACGCGGTAACAGGCTTGTCAGGAAGCGGCCCAGCGTATATTTACTATCTTGCAGAAGCAATGGAAAAAAGCGCCGAAGAAATCGGGCTCGAAAAGGAAATGGCCAAAGAATTCATCATTCAAACGTTGATTGGGGCAGCCGAGATGCTGGCAAAATCGGCTAAAGAGCCTCAGCAGCTAAGAAAAGAAGTAACAAGCCCTGGCGGCACAACAGAAGCTGGTGTAAAAGTGCTTGAAGAGAATGGTGTCCAGAAAGCCTTTATTGAATGCATCAAGCAAGCAACAGCCCAATCCAAACGGCTTGGCCACAGCTTCAGCAGCACTGTGAAAACTTAACTGATACAGCACTTTCTAAAAATTAACGGAAAAGCTCCCCTTTGCTTGGAGCAAACTAAGAGAAAATCATTGAGGAAGTGCATTCTATGTTCGCTTTATTATTAAGCCTAAGCCTGCTTGTATGGCTGGCTGTTTTCATTGATGCCTCTTTGGGATTTAAGCGGCTCGATCGCCTTGAGGATTCCGAAAGCATCAGTGAAGGGCCCCGCTTATCCGTGATTGTAGCGGCCCGGAACGAAGAAGCCCAGCTGGAAGAAAGCTTAAAAAGCCAGCTGAAACAAGGCTACAAAAACATGGAATGGATATTAGTAAATGACCGCTCAACTGACAATACGGGAAAGACCATGGATCGTATCCAGGAGTCTGATCCAAGGATAAGAACCATCCATATTAAGTCTCTCCCGGATGGGTGGCTAGGGAAAAATCACGCTCTTTATAAGGGGTACCGGGAAGCATCGGGAGAGTTGATTCTGTTCACTGACGCTGATGTTTTATTTAAAAAAGATGCCATTGGCAAGGCCATATATTATTTTAAGGAGCACGGTCTCGATCATTTGACTGCAGCCCCCAATTTAAACGGAAAAAGCTTCTGGCTTAAAGCGTTCATCGCCTTTTTCCTTTTTGGCTTTTCCTATTATAAACGCCCATGGCTGGCAAATAATCCACATTCTAAAACCGGCATGGGAATCGGGGCGTTCAACCTGATCTCCAAACAGGCATATGAGGCGCTCGGCACACATGAAGTGATAAAAATGCGCCCGGATGATGATTTAATGCTGGGAATGAAAATGAAGCAAATAGGCTTCAGGCAAAAAATTGTAACGGCGATGGATCTGATCGAGGTTGAATGGTATAGAAGCTTAAAGGAAGCCTTTAAGGGATTGGAAAAGAACACTTTCGCGGGCCTCCATTACCGAATCAGCATGGTCTTGTTTGCAATTGCCGGTACGTTTATTTCACAGGTACTGCCCTTCTTCACCATTTTTTCACCTGACAAGATCATTTCCGTCTTAAGCCTGGCGAATGTCTTTCTGCTGGCTGTCGTTTACACGATAATTACTAAAAGGATGTCCGATTTCTCTCCTCTCCTGTTTCTTGTATTCCCACTTACAGCGCTCCTTTTTATTTATTCCATTATACGTGCCAGCATTTTAACACTTGTGCGGGGCGGAATTGTTTGGAGGGGAACTTTATACAAGTTAAGTGAACTGCGGCGCAAGCACTAAGGATAGGAAGCTGCAAAGGAGAATACATTCGAAAGTGCTTGTTCTTTTTCATTTGATATCTCGCCTGCTATACTTAATATTTAGGATAGCGAAACAAGGAGGCTTATATATGGAAACAAAGCTTTTTTCCCCTTTTACAATTAAAGACGTAACCTTTAAAAACAGAATCGTAATGGCGCCAATGTGCATGTACTCATGCCATAACGAAGACGGGCTGGTCCAAAACTGGCACCGGACACACTATACGAGCCGGGCAGTCGGCCAGGTAGGCTTGATTATTCTCGAAGCGACTGCTGTTACTCCACAGGGCCGGATTTCCCCGCAGGATTTGGGAATATGGAGCGATGACCATATCGCCGGATTAAAAGAATTGACTAATTTAATGAAAGAACATGGTGCGGCTACAGGAATCCAGCTTGCACATGCCGGCAGAAAAGCTACAGTTGAAGGTGAAATTCTCGCCCCTTCTGCCATCGCTTTTAATGAAAAAATGAAAAAACCAAAAGAAATGACAAAAGAAGAAATCTCTGAAACTGTCGATGCATTCAGGCAAGGTGCTGATCGAGCGAAAAAAGCAGGTTTTGAAGTCATAGAGATTCATGCTGCACACGGCTATTTAATCAACCAGTTTCTATCACCGCTTAGCAATAAACGCACAGATGAGTACGGCGGATCTGCAGAGAACCGCTACCGAATTCTGCGTGAAGTCCTTGAAGCGGTTAAAACAGTATGGGAGGGCCCGCTATTTGTAAGAGTTTCAGCCAATGACTATCAAGAAGAAGGGCTAACGGCAAAAGATTATGCTGAAATGGGCAAATGGATGAAAGAACAGGGCGTAGACCTTATAGATGTTAGCTCGGGTGCAGTTGTCCCGGCAAGAATTCATACCTATCCAGGCTACCAGGTTAAGTATTCCGAAACTATTAAAGAAGGCGCCGATATCCAGACTGGCGCTGTCGGCTTAATTACTTCCGGCTTGCAGGCTGAAGAAATACTGCAAAACGATCGAGCCGACCTAATTTTCATTGCCCGGGAATTGCTGCGCGATCCTTACTGGCCACGAACTGCTGCCAAAGAACTAGGCGTTTCTATTGAGCCGCCCAAGCAATACGAACATGGATGGCTGTAAAAGCTCCTGAAAGGTAGAAAAAGGGATGGTATGGTACCATCCCTTTTTCTATTGGCTCTGTTAAAGTGTATTGTTGATATGGCACCCGAGCTTCTCGAAAATGCATACACATTTCCTTCGTCCGGTGTTATATTTCAAGGATGCTTATTCAATGTTCAGCGGGAGAAGCGAGTCAAAGGGATCCTGCAGGCGCAATTTGCCAAGGAGCGTCGGACCGCCCGCGGAAACCGAGTGCCTGAAACGGAAATCAACAGGCAAGTTTAACTGAGCCTTTCTATTAAAATAACTGCAATGAATCAAGAAAAACAATAATAATGACCAAAGGCACCACATAGCGAAGAAGAAAGTGCCACACGGAAAAAATGCCGTTCAGCGATTTTGAACCTTGGATCAATTCATTTCTTAGCAGATCCTTTTTCATTTTATATGAAACGAAAATGGAAATAAGCAAAGCTCCGACCGGCATAAGGATGTTGCTTACGAGAAAATCCGCACTGTCGAAAATATTTTTTCCAAATATCAATATATTTGATAGCGTGCTAAAGGAGAGCGCTGATGGGATTCCAACAATAAAGATAGCCAATCCTGTCAGCCAAGCTGCACGAGTTCTGCCGCTCCCCTTCTTATTCGTTAAGGCTGCAACAACAATTTCCAGCATAGAAAAAGCGGAAGTTAGGGTTGCAAATAAAAATAATGCTAGGAATAATAGCAAAAACACTTTTCCAAATAGAATCTGATCAAAAACAGATGGCAGGACAATAAACAGCAATCCAGGTCCTGCAGCAGGTTCAAACCCCAGCGAAAAGACAGCCGGGAAAATTGCGAGGCCAGCAAGAATGGAAATAAACAGGTTCATGCCGACAACGGAAAAAGCAGGCTGCAGCAGGCTTTCTTTCTTGGACAGATATGAGCTGTACGTCACCATAACTGAAACCCCGACACTTAGGGAGAAAAAGGATTGTCCCATTGCATAAAGAACGGTTTCGGAAGTTAAATTTGAAAAATCAGGCTTCAAAAAGAAAGATACGCCATCCATTGCATTTTCAAGTGTTAATGAACGGGTAATCAAAACAATAAAAAGCAGGAAAAGGGCCGGCATGAGAATTTTACTGACCTGCTCAATCCCTTTTTGAATCCCTTTAGCCACAACTAAAATGGTTATTAATAAAAAGATTCCTTGTGCTGCTACAACTGATGAAGAGTCTGATACTGAACTGCCAAACAGCGCTTCATAGTCGCCCGCTGCATCCATAGAGCCCGTGACGCCGTACGCAAGGTACTTAAGGATCCAGCCGCCTATTACACTATAAAAAGATAATAGAAGAAAACATGTGAATACACCAAGATAACCGATCCAATGCCATTTCGATCCTGGGGCAATGTCCTTGTATGCAGAAATTGCTTCTTTCCCTGTACTTCGCCCAATGACAAATTCACCAAGCAAAAGAGGGAAACCAATTAACAGAGAAAATAAAAGAAATAATAACATAAATGCCCCGCCACCGCTTGTTCCTGCCACATACGGAAGTTTCCAGATTGCCCCAAGCCCGATAGCCGAACCAGCTGATGCTAAAATAAAACCAATTTTCGATGACCATTGTTCATTTTGCTGCATGCTTGTACCTCCAATATTTTTACTAAAATCAAATAGAAACCGGCCGGATTTCCATTGTTAATGACAAAGTTATTTTTCCGAAAAAACAAAAAAGCCACATTCTTCAAAAGGGACGCGAATTCAATTCACGCGGTACCACCCTTTTTGAAAGCATGTGACTTTCCACTCGAAATATAACGGATTAACCGTCTTTTCCACTGAAGTGCGGAAAAGAAAAGCTCCAAGGTGAAATTCATCTTATCTTTGTGCCAGTTTCCACCATACACTAGCTCTCTATATACAGGGAGATAAGACTTAATAGGTTCTTTTCATAGCTTTTTAAATATAATGTTTTAAGTATAAGTGTGATTATAGTACGCTAACATCGAACCGTCAATGCCAAATTTGAAAAATTCAATTTTTCCAGTCATTACTCTCCGTTCCAAATCCTTTTCCAAGCAGCACCTTTGTGGGTTGCTTGGATTTCAAAAACATCCGGATTGCTCATTTTCATAAGATGGTCAAAACCCACTTTCTCATCGAAATAGCGCAGCAATAGAGTTGACAAATTTCCATGGCTGACCAGCACTATATGGTTTTCTTCAGAAGCGATCAAATCCTTCATAAGGGAAGCAGCCCGCTCCATACCGGATAAATGGGATTCTCCCCCTTCAAAAACAATCTCAAAATCTGAAAAGCTTTCCTTTAGCTTATCCTGCCAATCCTCATAATTAACAGAACTGAGGACTCTTTCCCCCAAACGCTTATCCTCAACAATGTCCAAGTTTCTTGATTCCGCCAACGGCTTAATCGTTTCAAGTGCACGCACAAAAGGACTTGAATAAATTCGGTTAATTTCTTTATCTTTAAAAAAGGCAATAAGCCTCTGTGCCTGCTCCCTTCCTTTGTCTGTCAGTTTAGCGGAGAAAGGCTGACCTTCAGCTTTTGCATGGCGGACAATATAGAAGGTTTTCATTTAATCTTCATCTCCCCTAACTAGCGGTATATGGATCTCTTTAAAGTCTTCAGCTATGTCAGTGTTTGGAAAAATGGTTTGTGATTCCTTAACGAGCTTTTCCCAGTCTGAGCGTTCATATCTTGAACTAATATGATTCAGGCAAAGCCTTTGGGCATTCGCTTTTTGAGCAACCTGGGCTGCCTGAATGGTTGTCGAGTGGAAATAATCATAAGCAAGCTTTTCTTCCCCTTGTGAGAAAGTGGCTTCATGAATAAGCAAGTCAGCGTCCGCAGCCAATTCAACCGCCGCATCACAAATCCTTGTATCGCCAAGCACGGTGATAATCCTCCCTTTTTGGGCGGGCCCAAGGAAATCTCGTGCATCTAAGATTCGGCCATCCTCAAGCTCAATATTTTCGCCATTTTTAATCCTTTTATAAAGCGGGCCTGGTTTTACACCTGCATCAGTAAGCTTATCGGCCAGCAAAGTACCTGGGCGGTCCTTTTCAGTAATCCGGTATCCATATGAAGGGATCCCATGCTGCAGCAAGCGTGCCTCGACTTTGAAATCAGGGTCTTCAAATATTACCCCATCTGCAATTTCTACAACTTTCAAAGGATATTTAAGGTATGTACCGCTTACAGAAAGCGAGACTTCCACATACTCCTTTAGCCCTTTTGGCCCGTAAAGGGTTACCTCTGTATCCCCGCCCTGGAAAGAACGGCTGGATAATAAACCGGGTAATCCGTATATATGGTCTCCGTGAAGGTGGGTAATAAAAATCTTTTCAATCCTTCGCGGTTTGATGCTTGTATGTAAAATTTGATGCTGGGTAGCTTCGCCGCAGTCAAAAAGCCAGATACCTCCTCTTTCTTCAAGAAGTTTTAAAGCCATGGACGAGACGTTGCGGAGCTTGGCAGGAATTCCTGCTCCCGTCCCCAAGAAAAAAACATCCATTATAAAAAGCCCCCTTTCGAGCAGAATAGCAAAGATCTCCACCTATCGGCAAAAGGATTGAGCAGGCGGAACTCTCGGCTAGACAATTGCCATAAACAAAAAAATTATTTTTTTAAAACTTCCGGCATGATGCGTATATCGTACACTGCTTCAGTCTGAATACTATCACTATACCATAGAGGCAATGCAATTCTCTTTAAAAATCAACTCGTTTTTGTGCTATTTCATTGGATAGTTATACTCCTTTAGACGGAAACTATTTGTAGAGTGCATACATAATGTTTGCGAAAACAGCTTGAAACAGATAAAATTTTATATTTGTACAGGCGTTTTTTAGCAGTGCAACATACCAGCATATCTTAAACTGCGGGTGGACGCTTGGAAGTCCAGCCTTACATACAGAATTTTTGTCGAAAAGAGGTTCTAGAATCGTGAAACTAAACGAAAAACCGACCGCATTAATTATGATATTTGGAGCAACCGGAGATTTGGCGAAAAGAAAATTATTTCCGTCACTTTACCGTTTGTACAAGAAAGGCAAGCTATCTGAACACTTTGCTGTAATTGGGATTGCCAGAAGGCCGCTTTCAAATGATGAATTTCAGGCAAATGTAAAAACCTCTGTCGAATCAGCTATTAAAGACAGCGGAGAGCTTGAAGATTTTATTTCCCATTTTTACTACCATTCACATGATGTGGCAGATTCAAGCTCATACTTGGCTTTAAAGAATATGGCCAAAAAACTGGATACACACTATTCTCTTGAAGGAAATCGAATTTTTTACCTGGCAATGGCACCTGAATTCTTCGGGACCATCGCGGAACACTTAAAAGCTGACGGCCTGACCGACGTTGACGGCTTTAAACGCCTTGTGATCGAAAAACCATTTGGCCATGATTTGGAATCAGCGAAACAGCTTAACAGGCAAATCAGAAAATCCTTCTCTGAAAATGAAATCTACCGGATTGACCATTATTTAGGCAAAGAAATGGTGCAGAACATTGAAGTCATCCGTTTTGCCAATGCCATTTTTGAACCTCTGTGGAATAACCGCTATATTTCAAATATCCAGGTCACTTCCAGCGAGGTGCTCGGTGTAGAAGAACGCGGACGTTATTATGAAAAAAGCGGTGCCCTTCGCGATATGGTCCAAAACCATATGCTGCAAATGGTTGCACTGCTTGCAATGGAACCGCCAATCCGCCTCACTACCGATGAAATCAGATCTGAGAAAGTAAAGGTTTTAAGAGCGATGCGCCCATTGGAAGGCGAACAGGTAAAGGAATATTTTGTCCGCGGACAATACGGCAAAGGATCAATGAGTGGTAAAGAAGTCCAAGCTTATCGTGAAGAGCCGATGGTGGATGAACAATCCAATACCGAGACCTATGTGGCCGGCAAGCTGATGATTGATAATTTCCGCTGGGCCGGTGTCCCAATTTACATTCGTACAGGAAAAAGAATGGCAGCTAAATCAACGAAAATCGTCATCCAGTTTAAAGACATTCCAATGAACTTGTACTATCAGACCGACCAAACGCTGAATCCGAACCTGCTTGTTATCCATATTCAGCCTGAAGAAGGCATTACCCTTTATTTAAATGCCCAAAAATCAGGGCAAAACATGGAGGCTACACCGGTTAAATTAAACTTTGCCAACAAGGGCATAGATGGAATGAACACGCCGGAAGCCTACGAACGTCTTTTATATGACTGCATGCGCGGAGACGCCACAAACTTTACGCATTGGGATGAAGTCGCCCTTTCATGGAGCTTCGTTGACAAAATTTCGGACGTATGGGAAAGCACAAAAGAAGACGGTTTCCCGAACTACGAATCTGGCACAATGGGCCCAAAAGAAGCAGACCAGCTGCTTGAAAAAGACGGGTTCTTCTGGTGGCCTGTTACCGACCTTGATGTGGAAGAATGTTAATGACTGAAAACCCCTGTTCCCGCAGGGGTTTTTGTTTTTGCAGTATTTTGCTAGTGACCTGAATTCATTAGGAAGACTTTATACTGTGCTTCCCTTGTGAAATAGGCGGCATTGAGTCTCTATGAGCACCTTTTCCCGAGCTTCTCTCTGAAGAGGGCGGCATGAACTCTCCATTACACTGCCTCTCTAAGAGCTTCTCATACAAAAAGAAAAACAGCGCCCCGGGGGGCGCTGCTCTTCTTTAATTATTCCATCCAATTTGTATGGAAGGTTCCTTCTTTGTCTACACGCTGATATGTGTGTGCACCGAAGTAGTCACGCTGCGCCTGAAGTAGGTTTGCAGGCAATGTTTCTGTGCGGTAGCTGTCATAGTAGGACAGCGCTGCAGAGAAGCATGGGACAGGGATGCCGTTCTTTACGGCAATACTGATGATTTCGCGGGTTGCATCCTGGTAGCTCTCAACAATTTCCTTAAAATAAGGATCAAGAAGAAGGTTCTTAAGACCAGGTTCGCGGTCATATGCTTCCTTGATTTTTTGAAGGAATTGAGCGCGGATAATGCAGCCACCACGGAAAATCATCGCGATGTCGCCGTATTTCAAATCCCATCCGTATTCTTCGGATGCCGCTCTCATTTGCGCGAATCCTTGTGCATAGGAGCAGATTTTACTCATATAAAGGGCTTTGCGGACACTTTCAATAAATGCTTTTTTATCGCCTGTAAATTGTGCTGAAGCAGGGCCGCGAAGAACCTTGCTTGCATTGACGCGCTCATCTTTCATTGCGGAAATGAAGCGTGCAAATACAGACTCTGTAATGATTGGAAGCGGAACGCCAAGGTCAAGCGCACTTTGGCTTGTCCATTTGCCAGTGCCTTTTTGGCCGGCTGTGTCAAGAATGACATCCACAAGCGGCTTGCCTGTTTCATCATCTTTTTTCGTGAATATGTCAGCTGTAATTTCGATTAGGTAGCTGTCAAGCTCTCCTTTATTCCAATCGGCAAATACTTCATGAAGCTCATCTGCACTTAATCCCAGCACATGCTTTAATAAGAAATAGGATTCAGAGATAAGCTGCATATCACCGTATTCGATTCCATTATGGACCATTTTCACATAATGGCCGGCCCCATCCGGACCGATATAAGTTGTACAGGCTTCTCCATCTACTTTTGCTGCGATGTCTTTAAAAATTGGTGCAACCAGCTCATATGCTTCTTTTTGTCCGCCAGGCATGATAGAAGGGCCCTTCAAGGCGCCTTCTTCTCCCCCAGATACACCCGTACCGATGAAATGGATGCCAAGCTCGCTTAACTCCTTGTTGCGGCGCTGTGTATCCACAAAGAACGTATTTCCTCCGTCGATAAGGATATCACCTTTATCCAAAAGCGGCTTTAGCTGTTCAATCGTTGCATCTGTTGGACCTCCCGCTTTTACCATGAGCATGATTTTGCGAGGTTTTTCCAAAGAGTTAACAAACTCTTCAATTGTATATGTACCTTTAAAATTTCTGCCTTCTACCTCTTTAAGCATTTCATTCGTTTTTTCACGTGAACGGTTATATACAGATACAGTGTATCCTCTGCTTTCAATATTCATGGCAAGGTTCTTGCCCATGACCGCTAAACCGATAACACCAAACTGTGATTTCGTCATATTCGATAACTTCCCTTCTAACCTTTATACTGCATAAAATAAGTGTTCAAAAAGGAGAACAAAAAGACCGCTATTTTCACCGGAATTCTGAGCCTCTCCAAAAAAGAATCCACTATACTTTAGCAAGATTCCTGCCCTTATTCAACTTTCCTGTCTTAGTTTTGCATATTATCGCAAGAAAAAATCATGATTTATCATCTTTTTCTTCTTCGGTTTTCCTCATTGGAAGGCGATTATGCAAAAAATCTTTATTAAAGCTTGTGTCCGTGCCAATTTTCGGCTCCTTGACGCTCATTTCTGATAGAGTGCCTGCATGGTCAATGATCTTGGAGCCGTATTTTTTTCGTAAAAGGTCCATTGTTTGAAAAAGCGGTTCCTTTTTGGCATCTTTTTCGTAGCTGAACAGATCCAGCTGTTTGACAGCCTGCTGGGGCTCGACAAGGTCGGTCCCTGTTATGCCGAGCAGCCTGACTGCATTTCCGTTCCAATGCTTGATAAATAGTTCTGTTGCGATTTTAAAAATCTCATCATCCTGCTGAATGGGATTTTTAAGCTTCCGGCTTCTTGTAATCGTTTTACGGTCCTTGTACCTGATTGTAATGCCAAGCGAGGCCGCCAAAACCTTCTTCCTTTTCAATCTGGAAGAAACCTGTCCGGCCAATTTTTCAAAAACCTGCTGGAGCTCTCTCTGGTTTGAAACGTCCCTTGGCAGAGTGGTCGAGTTTCCTACGCTTTTAAATTCGGCAGCTGAATCCGGATCGACCTTCCTGCTATCGTTGCCATTCGCTTTTTGCTTTAAGCGAGGCCCATTGATTCCCAGAGCGGCTTTTAACTGTACTTCATCCGCTTTTGCTAAATCGCCAATTGTGGTGATCTGGAGAATACGAAGCTTTTCACCCGTTTTCTTGCCAACCCCATGCATTTCTTCCACTTCCATCGGCCAAAGAATATGGGGAACATCTCTTTTTCGGAGAACCGTAACCCCCATAGGCTTTTTCATATCAGACGCCATCTTGGCTAAAAATTTATTAGGTGCAATGCCAATGCTGCAGGGCAAATCAAGCTGCTGGAAAATTTGTTTTTGAATGGTTTCGGCGATTTCCAGAGGGCTCCCAAACTCATAGCTGTCTGTTATATCCACATAGCCCTCATCAATCGATACCGGCTCTACAAGGACTGAATATTCACGTAAAATATCAAACATCCCCATTGAAGCGGCACGATATCTCTCAAAGTTTGGTTTCCTAATGATCAGCTGGGGGCAGAGCTTTTTGGCTTCCCACAATGGCATCGTTGTCTTAACGCCAAAGCTTCTTGCCTCATAGCTGCAAGTGACAATAATCCCCCGCCGCTCCTCCGGGTTACCCGCGATCGCTAAAGGCTTGCCCTTTAATGATGGATCATAAGCCATTTCAACCGAGGCATAAAAACTATTCATATCAACATGGAGGATAACTCTCCCGTTTTTAGGATACATATGTTTCATGCCCGCACTTCCCTGTCCCTTAATCATATTCTATTTTAACAGAAAAACAGCGTTTCTATCACGTACCGGCTTTTGCATAAAAAGTAAAAACAGAGAACCTGTGATTCCCTGTTTTCATTTCAAAATTATGCTGTTGTCTGCTGAGCTTTCATATAATCCTTTATCTCCCGAACTCCTTCAAGAGATTCAACTAATTTAAATGGGTCAATCAGCGTAATCAGACGTGCATCCATATTGGCCACACCAGTAAAGTAATTGGTATTCTGATAGGCGATCAAGCCGGGCTGTTTCAGGTTACCTGAAGGAATATCGAGAATCTCCTTCGCTTCATTAACAAGAACGGCGAATGAAAGCTCTTCAGTTTGCAGTATGATCATTCTGGACATTTCAGTTTCCTGAAGTGTTCGGCTGTAAAGAATGCTTTCAAAGTCAACAGCAGGAATTAGCTCTCCTCTTACTTTAGCAATTCCTTTCATATAATGCGGCAAATGCGGCATCGGTGTGATTCCTTCCACTTTTTCGATTGATATAACAAAAGGAATCGGAATGGCGTATTCCTCTGTTCCTACCCGGAATACGACAACTTTATTAATCGCAGTCATTCCTAAGCCTCCTCAGGCAACACTTATGTATATAACTAATATATCATAGCCATAATTTTCTAACTAGTCCAAAGGGACCATATCTGCAGATTATTTAATGCTCTGTTAAACTTGCCTGTTGGGTTCCGCTCAAGAAGCTCTGCGAACGCGGGCAAGCCCTACACTCCCTCGTCGCATTCGCGCCTGTGGGGTCTCCCTTTGACTCGCTTCTCCGGCTGACTTTGAATACTTCATCGAAAAAACCCCGCACGAAGGAATTGTGAATGCATTTTCGAGAAGCTCACCGCCTGCCGCTCCAGTCAACAGGGTACCAAAGTCAATATTGAACAGATTATAAAAAAAAAGAGAACCGCTCTAGGTTCCCTTTCCGATAAATTAGGCTGATACTTCTTCGATAATAGCAATCACCATTTCAGCCAGTTTATTCAATTCTTCAATTGGCATGCGCTCATTTGTTGTATGAATTTCTTCGTACCCTACAGCAAGGTTGACTGTCGGGATGCCAAAGCCGGCAATTACGTTGGCATCACTGCCGCCGCCGCTATGAAGAAGCTCTGAGCTGCGGCCTATTTTGGCAGCCGCTTTACGTGCCAATTCTACTACATGGTCGCCTTCACCAAATTTAAAGCCCGGGTACATAACCTCTACATCCACTTCTGCTCTGCCGCCCATTTCTTCGGCAGCACTTTCGAATGCTTCCTTCATCTTGGCTACTTGCTGTTCCATTTTTTCAGGAATTAAAGAACGTGCTTCAGCAAGAATATCAACATGGTCACACACGATATTCGTCTGCTGTCCGCCTTCAAAGCGCCCGATATTGGCAGTTGTTTCTTCATCAATGCGTCCTAATGGCATTCTGGAAATGGCCTTGGCCGCCATTGTAATAGCAGAAATGCCTTTTTCAGGTGCAACGCCTGCATGTGCAGTTTTACCAAGAATTGCAGCCTTCACTTTAGCCTGGGTTGGAGCTGCAACAATGATGTTGCCGACTTTTCCGTCACTGTCAAGCGCGTAGCCGTATTTCGCCTTCACCAGGGATGGATCGAGCGCCTTGGCTCCCACCAAACCGGATTCTTCACCAACCGTGATAATGAATTGAATTGTTCCATGAGTATTGTTCTGCTCTTTTAATACCTTAACAATTTCAAGCATAACAGCAAGGCCTGCTTTGTCGTCCGCTCCCAAAATGGTTGTTCCGTCCGTTACGATATATCCATCCTTGATGGAAGGCTTAATACTCTTACCAGGAACCACCGTGTCCATGTGAGAAGTGAAATAAATAGTATCCACGCCTTCTTTTGTACCCTGCAGGGTACAAATTAAGTTACCTGCTCCATGGCCAGTTTGGGCTGTTGTATCATCTTCGTACACCTCAACACCAAGATCCCTGAATTTTTTCTTTAGAACTTTCGCAATTTGAGCTTCATGCTTTGTTTCCGAATCAATTTGCACGAGTTCCAAAAATTCGTTCAACAAACGTTCCTCATTAATCATTTATGTACAAACCTCCAAATTAAATGCTTACTAGGCAAGTATAACTCCAATATTTATGCACAGCAAATCAGGAATCTCTTATAGCGGGATATTTCCATGCTTTTTATGCGGTCTGGTTTCCTTTTTATTGCGGAGCATTTCAAGTGCCTGAATAAGCTTTATTCTAGTTTCACGCGGGTCTATGACATCATCGACCATGCCCCTGCTTGCCGCAACATATGGATTGGCAAACTTTTCTCTATACTCTTCAATTTTTTGCGCTCTTGTTGCTTCCGGATCTTCACTGTTTTGGATTTCCCTTGCAAAGATTATATTGGCTGCCCCCTGTGGACCCATTACAGCAACTTCCGCATTCGGCCATGCATACACAAGGTCTGCACCAATCGATTTACTGTTCAATGCAACATATGCTCCGCCAAAGGCCTTCCTTAAAATGACAGTTAGCTTTGGTACAGTCGCTTCTGAATAGGCATAAAGAATCTTCGCCCCGTGCCGGATAATGCCGCCATGCTCTTGCTTAACACCTGGGAAAAACCCTGTAACGTCTTCAAAGGTGATGAGTGGAATATTAAAGGAATCACAGAACCGGATAAAGCGTGATGCCTTATCAGAGGAATCAATATCAAGACCGCCTGCCATTACCTTCGGCTGATTGCAGACAAGCCCAACAGTTTCCCCCTTGATTCTCGCTAAACCCACTACAATATTTTTAGCAAAATCCTGCTGGACCTCCATAAACGTATCCTCATCGACAACCTGTTCAATAACTTTTCTGACATCATAAGGGCGGAGGGCGTCAAAAGGAATAACATCCGTCAAATCCGGACGATAATCTTCATCCTCGTCTTTTTCCGCCATTGGCGGCTTTTCCTCATTATTTTGCGGCAAGTAGCTTAAAAGCCTGCGTACCTGCTCAATAACTTCTTCTTCGGACTCCCCTCTAAAGTGTGCGTTTCCGCTGATTGAGTTATGCACTTTGGCACCGCCCAGATCTTCAGGTGAAATTTTCTCCCCAGTTACCGTTTCAATAACCTTTGGGCCAGTGATGAACATCTGGCTTGTTTTTTCTACCATGAATACGAAATCGGTAATAGCAGGAGAATAGACGGCTCCCCCGGCACAAGGCCCCATGATGACTGAAATTTGCGGAATAACCCCTGAGTAAATGGAATTCCGGTAAAAGATATGGCCGTACCCGTCAAGTGAAACAACGCCTTCCTGGATTCTAGCTCCTCCGGAATCATTCAATCCTACAAATGGAGCACCATTTTCAGCTGCCAAATCCATAACATTCGCAATCTTCTTTGCATGCATTTCCCCCAGTGCCCCTCCAAAAACAGTAAAATCCTGAGAGAATAAAAAGATTGGTCTTCCGTTTACTTTTCCATAGCCAGTTACAACACCGTCCCCTGGACCTTTCTGGTTTTCCAGTCCAAAATCGGTGCTCCGGTGTTCAATAAATGGATTCAGCTCAACAAAGGTTCCCGGATCTACTAATAGATCAATTCGCTCACGGGCAGTCAGCTTCCCTTTTTCATGCTGCTTTTGTATACGCTCATCTCCGCCGCCCAATTCAACTTCCCTGCGGCGATCGTATAATTCATTAATTTTTTCATAGATGTCTGCCATGCTTTATTTCAATCCTTTCTTTTCACAAAATTCATAAAGAATGCCACCCGTCGACTTTGGATGCATAAAGGCTACCTGTGCACCGCCCGCTCCAGGCTTTGGTGTATCCTGAAGCATTCTGATCCCCTTCTCCTTCATTTCATTGATACGCTCCTGGATGCTGTCAACACCTAATGCAACATGATGAAGGCCTTCTCCGCGCTTTTCAATAAATTGGGCAATCGGACTTTCGGGGCTGGTTGGCTCCAATAATTCCAGTTTGGTTTCACCTGCTTTTATGAAGGCAACCTTTACGCCCTGGCTTTCAACTTCCTCAACCCCAAGGAACGGCAGCTGAAGAGTTTCGGTGTAAAATGGAAGCGCTTTATCTAAAGATCTGACAGCAATCCCTATATGGTCCACCTTTTTGATCACTAATTTCTCCTCCTATGAATGTCGAAAGATTGTATAATCTTATTCCCATTAAAAACGGGTATTTAAGGGCTATTAATTAATTATTCGCCAAAAATGTCGAAAATCCTTTTAAAAATTGAGCGGTTGTTCAATTTGAAGATTCTTAGTAAACTAATATTAAAGAATTTGGGCGAGGAGGCATAGAATGTCTAACAAAAAATTGATGAAATTGGTTGTATATTTAATGATATTTGCCATGCTAGCATCAACCCTTATTATGGGTATGGCGATGTTTTTTTAAAGGATTAGCTCACTCTTGATAGATGATTTTAAGCAGGAAGCACTGTGGATGCTTCCTGCATTTTTTTGCTGTTTTCTCGGGTTCTATAAGGAAGAATTCTTTGTTTAAGATGTTTTAAGCTTTACCTAACCGGTTCTCTATTTTATCTGGTATAACAACAAATACCTTACATCTGATTTAACCACAAAAAACTGCACCAACACGGTACAGCCCTTTATTGTCCCTTTAATAACCTTCATTTATTGCCCCGTAATCCCTGCCAAGTTCCTCGAAGCTTTTTGCTGAAGTAACAACTAGGATCTTGGTTCCGATCGGAACAAATTCGTAAAGCGATTCGACTGCCTCATTCTGCATTCTGATACACCCCTGGGAAACGTATTTCCCAATGGAAGAAGGATCATTGGTTCCATGAATTCCGTAAATCCTTCCATCTGTATCCGCTGCATCAAAACCGATCCATCTAGTTCCTAGAGGGTTATTCGGGTCGCCGCCCTTTATATCTCTTTTTCGGTAATAAGGGTCGGCCGCCTTTATGGTCACTGTAAAAAAACCTTCAGGCGTGAGGTCCTCAGTCTTTCCTGTTGCCGCTGTAATGACTGTTTGGACTTTACTGTCCTGTATAAATGCTACTTCATTCGTTTTTTTATTTACAATTAAAAAGGGATCTCCCGGCAGCGGGTTTGGCCCAAGTGGCCAGAGCGGGGAAAAAGAAAAAAGCATAATCGCTGCTGCAGCAAGCTTAAGCATGTAAAATCACGCTCCCGTTCATTTCCCTTAGTTTGCTTCAGCATGCTGGCTTTGATTCATTTCCCTGCCTTTTAACCCTTTAAATGAGCTCTTGATAATCAAGTATTGTTCCATTTCTTTTACAAAATGAAGAAGGGCTGCACGAGCTTCGAATTCCTCCCTCGTCTTCGGAAGCTCCATGTCTTCAAAAGAAACCCTCATTCGATATAACTTTTCCAGGAATTGAATAGCCGTATTCCCCGGATGGATATGTTCTGAAAGTTCTTCGATAAAATCAGCAATCATTTCCCCCTGTTCCACCGTTAGCGAAATGGAGGTTACACTCGGAAGGACACGTTCAATGATTTCAAATTGTTTTTCCCGCATCTTAAAGTAGTTATAGTATAAATTATCATTTCTGAGAAAATGGTTCTCGACATCCCTGAAAGCCAGTGTTTTTGCCTCATTGATCAATTCCATTGTCTCAGTAATTTCCCGGCCGTCCCATTTGCTTTCATTAGTGCGCAGATAAATGATAATTTCATCAAAGATGATCTTAAAGTTTTCTTCTATTCTCAGACGATATTCCTTTAATTTAGTATCAAGGCTTGGCATATAGAGATTAGCGGCTAGCGCCACACCAATACCGACAATGATAATGCCCAGTTCATTCAGAAGGAGTTCCTTCGTCACATCCCCCGCAGAAAAAATATGGAGGATGATTACTGAGCTTGTGACAATGCCATCACTAACTTTTACCATAACAGCAGCGGGAATAAAAAACAGAAGCAGGAGACCGATCACTAAAGGATGATAAGCAATTCCCTCAAAAAAAAGAGAAGAGAATACCATTGCCATTAAGCAGGCAAAAAAACGATCCCAGGAAGCACGCAGAGATTTCTTCTTTGTTACTTTTATGCAAAGGATCGTTAAAATGCCTGCTGAAACGAAATTATCCAGCTGCAGCATCTGTGCAATCATAATGCTAATGGAGGTACCCAACGCAGTTTTAATCGTTCTATAGCCGATTTTGTACTTCATATTGTCAAACTCCTATGTTAATCTGCCAATTTAATTTTTTAAATAGAAGGCATAATATTTACAAATAAGTTTTTCCCATTTATATAGCAAGAGAAGATGATCCTATTGACCATCTTCTCCCATAAGCATATATCGATTATAGCATCTTTTGCAAGAAATCCCTTGCACGGTCACTGGCCGGATTAGAAAAGAAGTCTTTTGGCGCAGCATCCTCTACAAGCACCCCGCCATCCAGGAAGAGCACCCGGTCAGCTACTTCACGTGCAAAGCCCATTTCATGGGTAACAATAGCCATTGTCATTCCAGTATGGGCTAATGCTTTCATGACCTCCAGCACTTCCTTCACCATTTCAGGATCAAGCGCTGATGTCGGTTCGTCAAAAAGCATCACATCCGGCTGCATAGCTAGAGCTCTAGCAATAGCTACCCTTTGCTTCTGGCCGCCGGATAATCGGTTGGGATACTCATGTGCTTTTGCGGACAAACCAACCTTTTCCAAAAGTTCAAGCCCAATTTTCTCTGCCTCCTGCTTGGAAATTCCATTTACTTTTACAGGAGCATAAGTAAGATTTTGCAAAACTGTTTTATGAGGAAATAGGTGAAAGTGCTGGAAAACCATGCCGACATTTTGGCGTACCTTCATAATATTTGTACTTTTATCTGTAATGTCCTGTCCATTGATCAGGATCCGGCCATCTGTTGGGGCTTCCAGCAGATTGATGCACCGGAGAAAGGTTGACTTACCTGAGCCAGAGGGACCGATAATAGCAACGACTTCGCCGTCCTTAATGCTTGTAGATATTCCTTTAAGCACTTCCAGTTTACCGAAACTCTTATGCAAATTTTCCACTTTAATCACTGCGTCTCATTCTCCTTTCAATCCCTTTGCCAAGCAGAGTCAGGATCATGACCATAATATAATAGATCAAACCGGCAATCAGAATCGGTTCAAAGTATGAAAATTTCTCACCGCCAACAATATAAGCACGGCGCATGACATCGGTAACCCCGATAACCGTAACGATTGCGGATTCCTTTGTAAGGGTAATAAACTCGTTCATCAAAGCAGGCAGAATATTTTTCATCGCCTGGGGAAGGATGATATCTATCATTGCCGGCCTATATGGAACACCTAGAGCCATTGCGGCTTCGCTCTGCCCTTTGTCAACGGCCAGGATACCGGCACGGATAATCTCCGAAATATAGGCAGCCGAGTTTAGTCCAAAAGAAAGAACTGCTGCAGTCGATGGATCAATTTTATAGCCAATCAGCTGTGGAGACCCATAGTAAATCAGCATCAGCTGGAGTACAAGCGGTGTCCCTCTGAAAATAGATGTATATGCATCTGCAATCCATCCGAGAAATTTAAATCTGCTAATTTTAAAGAATGATAATATGATGCCTAATACAAATCCCAATATACCTGCAAGAGAAACAATTTGGAGTGTTACGCCAATGCCCTTAAGTATATAAGGAAGGGAGGGAATGAACTGCTGAAAATCCAGATTCACTTTCTTTCCATCCTCTCTTTTAGTAAATTAATTTTTTTGCTTCATGGAAGAATAAAGCGTCCAAAGGAAGAATGCCTTGGACGCCAATTCCCAACAAATTATTTATTATCAAACCATTTAACGATAAGCTTTTCCAATTCACCATTTTCTTTCATTTTTACAAGTTCTGCATTAAACTCTTCAGTTAGCTCGCTTCCTTTCGGAAAAGCAATGGCAGAGCCAGCTTCCTGTTCATCTTCTTCGATCGTAAAGCCTGCAAGATCTTCATTTTTTTCAAAGTAGCCTTTTGCAACTGTGTCTTCAATGATGGCAGCATCAAAACGTCCTGCTAGAATTTCCTGAACCAATTCAGGGATGCGGTTGCGGTTTTCAACAGTCAAGTCAACTGTCTCAGCAATCTCTTCTGCTTTATCAGCTTGAATCGAAGCAAGCTGTACCCCTACTGTTTTGCCGTTCAAATCTTCAAGTGACTCAATGCCGCTGTCTTTTTCAGATACAATCATATGGCTAGCTGTATAATATACATCACTGAAATCAACGTTTTGCTTGCGCTCATCAGTTGGCGTCATGCCAGCCAGCACAAAGTCTACCTGGCTCGTTTCCAATGCAGGAATCAATCCATTAAAGTCCATATCCTTCACTTGAATCTCATAGCCTAACTTTTCGGCAATAGCCTTAGCCAAATCAACATCAAACCCAATAATTTCTTCGCCTTTTGCAGAATCTACATATTCAAATGGCGGATAATCAGCTGAAGTACCCATAATTAAAACTTCTTTATCCGCCCCTTTTTCACCTGAACCGTTAGCTGAATCCTTTTCACTTGTACCGCATGCAGCCAATAAACCAACTAAAAGCATGCTGATAGCTATCATGATGATTTTTTTCATTTTATTTTCCCCCTATATAATCTGAATAATATCTATAAAACTATTAATAAATATTCACTAAAATGAATTTTAACACATTTTTATATTTATGCAATATGATTTTTAAATATCAGGTTAAAGTTTTACTATTCAGATAAGTTAGCCGTAAAAAAAAAGCCCCAAATCGGGGCTTTTTCCAGCATTAAAGCTCTTCGCAGTATTTCTCGTATGCATCCTGAAGCTTTTGAACAACAGCCATTGGTTCATGGCCTTCAATATCATGGCGCTCAATCATTGTGCATAATTCACCATCTTTAAGCAGCGCAAAAGATGGTGATGAAGGCGGATAACCAGTAAAGTAAGATCTTGCTTTTTCCGTCGCTTCCTTATCCTGGCCGGCAAACACAGTTACCAGATGGTCAGGCCGCTTATCATAATGCAAAGAATGAGCAGCGGCCGGACGGGCAATTCCGCCAGCACATCCACATACAGAATTGACCATTACAAGTGTAGTCCCTTTTTTGTTAAGGGCCTCATCCACTTCTTCCGGTGTAGTTAATTCTGTATAGCCCGCATGTACGATTTCCTGGCGGGCCTGCTTAACGACATCATTCATAAATAAATTAAAATCCATATTCATATTTAATCTCTCCTCTTCTGAGTAAAGTTAGTGACTATATACATAATACCAATACAGGAACAAAATTTACAATCACGACAATTTTTCACAAAAAAAAGTTTAGCTTCTTGAGAAAGGGGAATGATAAAAGTACAGCTAGATCCATACCCCTAAACTCCCTAGATTCGCCAGTGCCATTAAGGCACTGGCCATTTTTTTTTGCTAAAAAGCTGCCCTTTTGCCAGGACAGCTTTCTTCAATTACTTTTTAGAATACACATTAAATAATTCTTCAACTGCCGAGGTAACGGTCCGGTTTCCGGCAATTACTTCATTTTCAATTCTAGGCAGGAGAGGTTTGACATCAGGATCATAAAAAAAGCTGAACTGAAGCTGATCCATGATCATTGAGTGAATCCATTCTTTGGTCTGCAGCCTTCTTCTTTCTTCAAATACGCCTGATTTTTTTGTATTCTCTTCAAACCTGCTAATCATTTCCCATATCTCCCGGATTCCCTCGTTTAAGGTAGATGAGCAGGTATAGGCTTTTGTTTGCCAGCCTTTGGTGGCTGGCTGAAGAAAGTGGAGGATGCGGTCATATTCCGCTTTCGTTTTTTCGGCCAACTTCTTATTGATGCCATCCGCTTTATTTACAATAACTGCATCAGCCAATTCCATAATGCCTTTTTTCATGCCCTGCAATTCATCCCCAGCCCCTGTCAAGGTCAAGAGCATAAAAAAGTCCACCATATCCCTTACAATTACTTCGCTCTGCCCGACACCAACCGTTTCAACCAGGATAACATCAAAGCCTGCTGCCTCGCATAGCAGCATTGTTTCCCTTGTTTTCCTGTGAACTCCGCCAAGCTTTCCTGCAGACGGAGAAGGCCTTATAAAAGCAAGCGGGTTTCTGGAAAGCTGCTCCATCCTCGTTTTATCGCCAAGAATGCTCCCGCCGCTCAAGCTGGAACTGGGATCGACAGCGAGAACAGCAACCTTCAACTCTGAATCACATAAGAACGTGCCGAAAGATTCAATGAACGTGCTCTTTCCCGCACCAGGCACACCTGTAATGCCAATCCGCAGAGAGTTTCCTGAATGGGGCAGAAGTTTCTGAAGCAGTTCCTGGGCATGGCGAAAGTGATGCTCTGCGTTGCTTTCGATCAGGGTGATGGCACGGGCAAGCAAGCTGCGTTCACCCTTCAGGATGCCTTCTTCCAAAACGTTAAGATCAGGTAAAGAGGGAGACTTTTTTTGAAACCGCCCTTTTTTCACAAGTTGCTGTGATGATTCTTCAGTCTCCACTCCTTTACGGATGATACTAGTAAAATTGTCTGCTTTTTTTTCATCAAACCACTCAGGCTTCTTATCAGGCATTTACTGGGTCACTTCCTCATACCCGAGACGGCTGTAAATTTCTCTGATGACTTTTTGGGCCGCAACAGGAATCACTGTACCTGGGCCAAAAATGGCAGAAGCCCCGTGCTCATATAGGTAATCGTAGTCCTGCGCTGGAATGACCCCGCCAATCACGACCATAATATCATCCCTGCCCAGCTTTTTGAGTTCCTCAATAAGCTGCGGAAGAAGTGTTTTATGGCCGGCTGCAAGTGAGCTTATTCCTATCACATGAACATCATTTTCAACGGCCTGCATCGCTGTTTCTTCAGGTGTCTGGAAAAGAGGGCCGATATCCACATCAAATCCCAGGTCAGCAAATGCGGTTGAAATAACCTTTGCACCTCTATCATGTCCGTCCTGTCCCATCTTGGCAATCAAAATTCTAGGCCTTCTTCCTTCATTCTCAAGGAATTCGTCGGTCATTTGTTTCACTTCTGCAATTTCTTCTTCATTTGAAAAAGCAGAGCTGTATACACCGCTGATCGAACGGATAATTGCTTTATGGCGGTTTGCCACCTTTTCAATCGCTTCAGAAATTTCACCAAGCGTTGCCCTGACTCTTGCTGCCTTTACTGCCAGCTCAAGCAGGTTCCCTTCACCAGTCTCTGAAGCTCTTGTAATGGCGTTCAAAGCTTCTGATACAGTTTCATTGTCACGGGAGGCTTTCAGACGCTCCAGCTTTTCAATTTGCTTTAAGCGGACAGCTGTGTTATCAATATCCAGAATTTCAATCGGATCTTCTTTTTCCAAACGGTATTGATTAACACCAATGATGGTTTCTTTGCCTGAATCGATCTGCGCCTGCCTCCTGGCTGCTGCTTCTTCAATTCTCATTTTAGGCAGTCCTGTTTCAATCGCCTTTGCCATACCGCCCAGATTTTCTATTTCCTCTATATGCTCCCATGCACGCTTTATTAATTGATCTGTCAAAGCTTCTACATAATAAGAGCCGCCCCATGGATCGATTACATTCGTAATTCCTGTTTCTTCCTGAAGATATAGCTGCGTATTCCTTGCAATGCGGGCTGAGAAATCAGTCGGCAAGGCAATGGCTTCATCTAGTGCATTCGTATGAAGGGATTGCGTGTGGCCCATGGCTGCAGCATGTGCTTCTATAAGAGTCCTGGTTACATTATTGTATGGATCCTGCTCCGTTAAACTCCAGCCCGAAGTCTGGGAATGCGTCCTGAGCGCCATGGATTTTGCATTTTCCGGCTCAAAGGTTTTCATCATTTTTGCCCAAATATAGCGGGCTGCCCTCATTTTCGCCACTTCCATAAAGTAATTCATGCCGATTGCCCAGAAAAACGAAAGCCTTGGTGCGAATGAATCGATATCAATGCCGGCTTTAAGTCCAGTTCTTACGTATTCCAATCCATCTGCCAGTGTGTAGGCCAATTCGATGTCAGCAGGTGCTCCCGCTTCCTGCATGTGATAGCCCGAAATACTGATGCTATTGAACTTAGGCATGTATTTGGATGTATATTCGAATATATCGGCAATGATTTTCATGGACATTTCCGGCGGGTAAATATACGTGTTCCGTACCATATACTCTTTTAAAATATCATTTTGAATCGTCCCTGAAAGCTTTTCCTGGCTGACTCCCTGTTCTTCCGCTGTAACGATATAGAAGGCCATTATCGGCAAAACAGCTCCATTCATCGTCATCGATACAGACATCTGGTCCAAGGGAATTCCATCAAAAAGTGTTTTCATATCAAGTATGGAATCAATCGCTACCCCTGCTTTTCCAACATCCCCTACTACTCTGGGATGATCGGAATCATAGCCTCTATGTGTAGCTAAGTCGAAAGCAACAGATAAGCCCTTTTGCCCCATCGCCAGGTTGCGGCGATAAAAAGCATTGCTTTCCTCAGCTGTAGAAAATCCGGCATACTGGCGGACTGTCCAAGGCCTGTTCACATACATGGTTGAGTATGGCCCTCTCGTATAGGGGGGCAGCCCTGGCTTATCATTTAGATGCTGTAAATCTTTAAGATCTTCTTCTGTATATAATGGCTTAATCTTAATTTTTTCATTTGTTTCAAATAGAAGATTGTCAATAGTGTGATTGATTTCTTCTTCCGCTTTGCTTTTCCAGTCCTCTTTAGTTGCTTGGTTCTCAGCAGATATGTTTATGCTTTTAAAGTCCGGTTTATTGGCCATTGCTTGCCACCTCCAATTCTTTCAGCAGACCCAAGAGAGTTTCATAGCAATTGCTTTTTATATGGACAAATCCTTTAACACCCGCTTCAGTATACTCAGACTTTTTGCTGTTTTCCGGAAGACCTGCTAAGAAAAGTTCTGTATCCGGAAAAGCTTCTTTAACATATTTGATAATAGGAAGAGCCATGCTGTCATATTGCTCATTTGATCCGCAAATAAAATAGTGCCTGCAGTTTGATTCCTTTATAAAGGCTGCAGCTGTTTCCGGATCTTCCACCGATTCACTTTTGACAGCTCTTATTGCCCCCGGTGCCAAAAAGCCTGTAATAAAATCCGCCCGTGCTTTATGATCCTTCAGAGGTCCAAGGCAAATAAGCCCTGCTTTCGGACTAATGCCTCTTCTGCTTAAATTTTCAGAGGCCCTGCGCAAGCTTTCGTACGATTCGGAAAGGCGAATTTGAGGAATAGGCTGGATACCGCCGCTATTCTTTGGAACAGTTTTAATTTTTGCCTGAAGCGGCTTGTCATCCAAATTGGCATAAATATTTGTTCCGATTATACTTTGCTTTCGCGTTTCGATATCTTGTTTCCGCTTCTCAAGGACTTGCGAAATCTGTTCCTGAACCCACCCGGATTTCAAGGCTTCAGCCATTCCTTCACGATCTTCAATCTCAAGGAAAAGAGCCCAGGCTTTTTCAGTAAGTTCATTCGTTAGGTGCTCAACGTACCAGGAGCCTCCTGCCGGGTCCGAAACCTTTAGCAAATGGACTTCCTCCTTTAATATCAGCTGCGTATTACGGGCAATCCGGTCACCCAGGAGAGAATCACTATTTGCTTCCGGTTCATTATACGGACTCACATGAAGGTATTGGACTCCGCCTAAAACAGCTGCAAACGCTTCATTTCCTGCTCTCAGCATATTTACATAAGGATCATAGGCAGACTTAGAAAAAAATGAAGTTTCAGCCGAAATAACCATTTTTTTGCTATCCTCTGAAGCACCATATGCGTCTGCCACTTTACTCCATAAAACCCTTGCAGCGCGCAGCTTGGCTATTTCCATAAAAAAGTTCGAGCCAATGGAAAATTTAAATACCATTTTGGACAAAATATCCTCGAGGTTTCGCCCTTTATCGAGAAAATACTGAAGGTGATTCACTCCGGAAGCAACTGCAAATGCAAGCTCCTGGACTGCGTTTGCTCCGCCATTATGATAGACCGCAGAATCAGCCATGATTGTTTTAAGCTTTGGAATTTTTTCTGCTGCCAGGCTGATTGTATCAATCCATTGATCATATGCTTCATCGATTGAGCGATCGTTCAATTTTGCTGCAGCGGCAATAGCCAGTGGATCGCAGGCAATATATCCCGAAATTTTTTCACTGTCTTCCAATTTTGCAAGTTCCTCAATCAATAGCTTCTGATTATGGTAAGCCTCAACGCAGAAAGGATGATTTTTATAAAGACCTCCAACTTTCTGGCTTATCTCCTTAAGGTCTTCCAATTGATCCGGATGGAAAGAAAGCGCAGTCTGCCCTTTTTCTGTGGCTGCAAGAAGCTTTTCTGATAACTCATCAGTGGTTAAGGCACTAATTTTTTGTGCGACCTTCCATTCTTCTGATAAATAGCCTCCCGCATTTGATCCTCGTCTGAAATCACCTTCACCAGGATACTGTGATAATATACGTGACTCCACATCCTCTTTTGAATAAAGCGGTTTCAATTTTATGTTTTCATATGTAGTTTTGGACAATGATTCAACGGACTTTCCTTTGAGCGTTTTTTCCGCATTTTGTTTCCAGTCTTCCATTGTCTGTTCGGGAAATCTTGCTTCCATCATATTTTTTAATGACATAATAGGCTGCCATATAACTGACAGCGTTCCCCTCCCCTCATTAATGAATAAGGCTGTCACTGCACTGCGAATGTGCCGCAGTATTTAATTATATTAAAATTCAAAATTCTCTATATAACCATTTTAGTATACATATTGGAAACAAGCAATGAACATCGCATCTTTTAGGACTTTCTGTCTCCCGTAATAAATAAACCGCTGCCCTGGGACAGCGGTTTATTTTCACATTAATATACAGATGTATTTTCCTTGGCCGTGTTCTCAAGAATTTCTTTAACACGCTGCAGGAAGCGGCCGCAAACAAGTCCGTCCAATACACGATGGTCCAGTGACATACAAAGGTTCACCATATCACGGACAGCAATCATGCCATTGTTCATAACCACTGGACGCTTAACGATGGATTCAACCTGCAAAATCGCCGCCTGCGGGTAATTGATAATGCCCATTGATTGGACAGAACCGAATGATCCCGTGTTATTAACTGTAAAAGTGCCGCCCTGCATTTCAGCGGAAGTCAGTTTCCCTGTGCGGACTTTTACTGCAAGCTCATTGATTTCACGGGCAATCCCTTTAATTGTTTTTTCGTCTGCAGCTTTGATGACAGGAACGAATAAGGCATCATCAGTAGCAACAGCAATGGAGATATTTATATCTTTCTTCTGGATAATTTTATCTCCAGCCCACATCGAATTAATTTGCGGGAATTCCTTTAGAGCCTGTGCGACAGCTTTTACGAAGAAAGCAAAAAATGTAAGGTTAAAGCCTTCTTTTTGCTTAAATTCACCTTTAATGCTGTTACGGTATTCAACCAGGCTTGTAACATCCACTTCCATCATGGTCCAAGCATGAGGCGCCTCATGCTTGCTTCGAAGCATGTTGGCTGCAATTGCTTTACGGACCCCTGTAACAGGAATCTCAATATCTCCCGGCATTACCGGCACATTTGGAGCAGGGGCTGCCTGTTTGGCTGGGGCAGCCGGTGCAGAAGGGGCAGCTGCTGCAGCTGGCGCTTCTGTCTGGGACGGTGCTGCTGGTGCAGTATCAGCTGTTGGAATATTCCCTGACTCAATGACTTTCATAAGGTCTTTTCGGGTAATACGCCCGCCGCCGCCTGTACCTGTTACCTGATTTAAATCAATTCCATGTTCCTGGGACAGTTTCAAAACCGCAGGAGAATAGCGGACTCCCTTTGGACTTTCTGCCTTAGCTGGTGCCGCTGGAGCAGATGCCGCAGCGTTTCCGGCTGATTGTACTGGTGCTGTCTTTTCTTCCGTTTTTGGCTCGGATGCCGCTGCTGGAGCTGCTTCCCCGCCGCCTTCTGTTTCAATCGTCAGGATTACCTGGCCAACCTCATAGGTTTCACCTTCTTCGGCGATCAATTCCTTAATCACTCCTGTAAAAGAAGATGGCACTTCGGCATTTACTTTATCCGTCATGACTTCTGCAAGCGGATCATATTTATTTACTTTATCTCCAACGGAAACCAGCCATTTGCTGATCGTACCTTCTGTTACACTCTCCCCTAGTTGGGGCATTTTAATTTGCTCGATAGCCAATGGGTATACCTCCTTCTAGCTACCCGCACGAAGCGGGATGTACAGACTGTGCAGCTGTTTCTGTATGATTTTTAAAAAGGCTCATTTCAGAAACAGTGCAGCCAAATCTGCCTTTCCATTTTAAATTAGTTGAATAGCCAGTTCTATTAAAATTCCGCCAATTCACGCATTGCCTTTTCAACTTTATCCGGATTCACCATGAAGTATTTTTCCATTGTAGGCGCGTATGGCATTGCTGGAACATCCGGGCCTGCCAGGCGTTTGATTGGTGCATCAAGTTCAAACAGGCAATTTTCTGCAATAATGGCAGAAACCTCGCTCATAATGCTTCCTTCTTTATTGTCTTCAGTCAAAAGCAATACTTTTCCTGTTTTTGATGCGGCTTCAATAATCGCTTCCTTATCAAGCGGATATACCGTTCTTAAGTCAAGAATGTGAGCGGAGATGCCGTCTTTCGCAAGCCTCTCAGCAGCCTGAAGGGCAAAATGCACGCATAGGCCATAAGTGATGACTGTGATATCTTCACCCTCACGCTTAACATCTGCTTTACCAATTGGAAGCACATAATCATCTTCAGGAACTTCTCCCTTAATGAGGCGATATGCACGTTTATGTTCAAAAAACAGTACCGGATCTTCATCACGGATCGCAGCTTTTAATAATCCTTTTACATCATAAGGAGTAGAAGGCATAACAATTTTTAAACCAGGCTGATTCGCAAACACTGCCTCAACTGACTGGGAGTGATAAAGGGCTCCATGAACACCTCCGCCATATGGTGCACGTATGACAATTGGACAGTTCCAATCATTGTTGGAGCGGTATCGAATTTTTGCTGCCTCTGAAATAATCTGGTTCACAGCCGGCATAATAAAGTCAGCAAACTGCATTTCAGCAATCGGGCGCATTCCGTACATGGCAGCACCGATTCCTACCCCTGCAATGGCAGATTCAGCAAGCGGCGTATCAATGACACGGTCCTCTCCAAATTTGTCATATAAACCTTGGGTCGCTTTAAAAACTCCGCCTTTTTTACCTACGTCTTCACCTAAAACAAAAACCTTCGGATCTCTTTCCATTTCCTCGCGGATAGCCATTGTTACCGCATCGATATAAGAAATTACAGCCATACTCTCTCCCCCTTACTGTTCAGCATAAACATGTTTTAATGCGTTTTCCGGCTCGGCATATGGAGCGTCTTCAGCATAATCAGTTGCTTCGTTTACCAATTTCATAACACGGTCATTAATCTCTTTTTCTGATGTATCGTCCATTACTCCATTTTCTTTTAAATAAGCACCGAAAGTAATAATTGGATCTTTTGTTTTCGCTTCCGCTACTTCATCAGGAGCACGGTAGCTGCGGTCATCATCATCGGAAGAGTGCGGAGTCAAACGGTAAGAAATTGTTTCGACCAAAGTCGGCCCTTCTCCGCGGCGGCCTCTATCTGCTGCTTCTTTTACTGCTTTATATACTTCAAGCGGGTCATTGCCATCAACTGTGACACCAGGCATGCCATAGCCAATTGCTCGGTCAGAAACGTTTTCGCAGGCAAGCTGCTTTTCAACCGGAACTGAGATGGCATACTTATTGTTTTCACACATAAAAATAACAGGAAGTTTATGAACTCCGGCAAAGTTGGCACCCTCATGGAAATCTCCCTGGTTTGAAGAACCTTCGCCGAACGTTACAAACGTTACAAGGTCTTTGCCTTCCAGTTTTCCTCCAAGAGCTACTCCAACAGCATGCGGAACCTGGGTAGTAACCGGTGAGGAACCTGTTACAATCCGATTTTTCTTTTGGCCAAAGTGGCCAGGCATTTGGCGTCCGCCTGAATTTGGATCTTCCGCTTTTGCAAAACCGGATAGCATTAATTCTTTTGGAGTCATACCGAATGTAAGAACTACACCCATATCACGATAATACGGAAGGACATAATCTTTCTCCCGGTCAAGCGCAAAGGCAGCACCTACCTGGGCAGCTTCTTGCCCCTGGCATGAAATAACGAACGGAATTTTCCCCGCGCGGTTTAAAAGCCACATACGCTCATCAATGCGGCGTGCCAATAGCATCGTCTCATACATTTCAAGAACTCTCTCGTCACTTAAACCTAATTCTTTATGACGGTTTTCAGCCATTTTATACAACCTCCTAAACTTTTATGTACTTGCCGGTATCCTAATCAGAAGGCCGGCATTTTTAGCTGCATCCAATATGTTTTACCCGTGAATCGCTTTTCCATCAACAGCAAGAGCTGCTTCTCCAATTGCTTCCGATAATGTTGGATGCGGGTGAATGGTATGTGCCACTTCCCATGGTGTAGCATCAAGAACACGCGCAAGGCCTGCTTCTGAAATCATATCTGTCACATGCGGGCCAATCATATGTACACCAAGGATATCGTCGGTATCTTTATCAGCCACTATTTTGACAAATCCATCAGATTCTCCAAACACAAGCGCCTTTCCGATTGCCCGGAATGAGAACTTGCCTGTCTTCACGTTAAAGCCTTTTTCCTTTGCCTCATCCTCTGTCAATCCTACACTTGCTGCTTCTGGTGCACTATAAATACATTTTGACACCAGGCTGTAATCGATTGGTGAAGGATTTTGCCCGGCAATGTGTTCAACGGCAACAATGCCTTCATGGGATGCAACATGGGCAAGCTGAAGGCCGCCAATGACATCACCAATTGCATATATATGTGATTCCTTTGTCTGGAAAAATTCATTTGCAGTAATAAATCCTTTTTCAATTTGGATATCTGTATTTTCAATGCCAATTCCCTCGACATTTGCCTGGCGGCCAACTGAAACAAGCAGCTTTTCAGCAGAGAACTCCTTTTGTGAACCTTTCACTTCTGCAGAAATCGTTACCCCTTCACCTTTTTGCAAAGTTTCAGAAAGCACCTTTGCTCCCGTTACAATTTTTACGCCTTTCTTTTTCATAAGGCGCTGCATTTCTTTTGAAATCTCACTATCTTCTGTAGGAATAATCCGGTCAGCATATTCAATAACCGTCACTTCTGCACCGAAATCTGATAACATGGATGCCCATTCAATTCCAATTACACCGCCGCCCACAATTATAATGGAATTTGGTATTTCCTCCATTGCCAGCGCCTCATCAGAGGTCATGACAAGCTGGCCATCAATATCCAGCCCAGGAAGTGTACGTGGCCGTGATCCTGTCGCCACAATGACATTTTTAGGAATCAGCATTTCGTTTTCATCGCCATTATTCATTTCAACAGAGATTGTGCCAGGCATTGGAGAAAAGATGGAAGGTCCCAAGATGCGTCCTGTTCCTTCAAAAACATCTATCTTCCCTTGCTTCATCAGGTGCTGAACACCCTTATGCAGCTGTTCAACAATTTTATTTTTTCGCTCCTGGACTTTTCCAAAGTTGATGGATACATCACTAGTGACTACACCAAAATCCTCACTATGCTTTGCGGTTGCAAATACTTCAGCACTTCTCAATAATGCCTTGCTTGGTATGCATCCTTTATGAAGGCAAGTGCCGCCAAGTTTCGCTTTTTCAACTATTGCCGTTTTTAATCCAAGCTGTGAAGCTCGAATGGCAGCTACATAACCGCCAGTGCCTCCGCCAAGAATGACTAAATCATATTCCTGTGCCAAGTTGCTTCCCCCTTTTTATTTGATTGCTGCTTTGTTAGCAGCTTTTCCCGGATATTCTTTTTCTGTTTCCTCACCGCGAAGAACACGCAATGCTCCCTCCGCCAGGGCTTGAAGCTCATTTTCGCCCGGCTGGATGATTACGTCGGCGATCCAATTTATGCGTTCGCTGATTTCCTTGACAAATCCTTTTCCATAAGCAAGGCCGCCGGTCAGAATAATGGCGTCCACCTTGCCTCCAAGTACAGCACTTGCAGAGCCAATCTCTTTTGCAACCTGATAAGCCATAGCTGAATAGACTAGCTTTGCTTTTTCATCGCCGTTTTCAATCATCTTTTCAACTTTTACAGCGTCGTTCGTTCCGAGGTAACCGACAAGGCCGCCTTGTCCGACAAGTTTCTTCATAACTTCTTCACGATAAAAACTGCCGGAGTAGCAAAGTCCCACCAAATCGCCGGCTGGCACTGTACCTGCCCGTTCAGGGCTGAAAGGTCCATCTCCATGCAATCCGTTATTGACATCTACTACTCTTCCCTGTTTATGAGCACCTACTGTAATTCCGCCGCCCATATGAGTAACAATTAAATTTAGTTCCTCATATTTTCTCCCAAGATCTTTTGCGACTCTTCTTGCAACAGCTTTCTGATTCAAAGCATGAAATATGCTTTTTCTTTCTATCATTGAAAAACCGGAAATTCGGGCAATTGAATCTAACTCATCAACAACAACCGGGTCAACAATATAAGAAGGAATATTTAATCCCGAAGCAATTTCGTATGCCAAGATTCCACCCAGGTTTGAAGCATGCTGCCCTGCAAAACCAGCCCGCAAATCCGCAAGCATCGCCTCATTAACAGAATAAGTGCCTCCTTCGATAGGGCGCAGCAGACCGCCACGGCCGCATACAGCACTTAATTTTGAAATATTTATCCCTTCATGATCCAACGTTTCCAAAATGGTTTTTTTACGAAATTCATACTGATCGATAATATTTTCAAATGAGTTTATGACATCTGAATCATGGCGCAATGTTTTTTCCAGGACAGAAATCTCATTATCGAAAACTCCAATCTTTGTTGAAGTGGATCCCGGATTGATGACGAGAATTCGATGTTCTTGTTCTAGCACGTTTAAACCTCCATTAGAAAGCGGAAATCTTCCTTGTAAAAGCAACCTTTTACAAAGGAGCTCAAGCTGCCGCTGCGTATTTTTTCTATTAATATTTAAAGGCAAAGACGCTGAATTTTTCATTCAGCGTGTTGCTTTCAGGGCATAAATGGCCATGAATTGATTCTCATAAATAAGCAGCCATTGCCACGAAATTTTATCGGCGGCTAAGGATATGGTGGCCGTTTTGCAAGAATTGGCCGCGGGAATTGCGCATTCTTTCAATTCTTTCCTCAGCCATACGATCAGCCGCTTTGTATGTTGGAATGCCATCTCTTTTAGCAATTTCAATGACTTTTTCTATATTATTGTAAACAGTTTCAACTTTTTTCATGGCACGCTCACGGTTGTAGCCATACAGCTCATCTGCAACATTAATAACCCCGCCTGCATTTATGACATAGTCAGGAGCGTAGACGATCCCCATTTCATGTATTTGATCGCCATGGCGTGTTTCTTTTAGCTGATTGTTGGCAGCTCCTGCGATAACTTTTGCTTTTAGCTGAGGAATTGTATCATCATTAATTGTTGCACCCAATGCGCATGGAGCATAGATATCACATCCAACTCCGTAAATTTCATTAGGTTCAACAGCTTTTGCACCAAATTCTTCAACTGCACGCTGAACTGGTTCTTTATTAATATCCGTTACTATGAGCTGAGCCCCTTCTTCATGCAGGTGGCGGCAAAGATTATACGCAACATTTCCTACACCCTGTACAGCAATTGTTTTGCCTTCCAAAGAGTCTGTTCCAAAGGCTGCTTTAGCTGCCGCTTTCATTCCTCTGTAAACGCCATAGGCAGTTACAGGTGAAGGGTTTCCTGAAGAGCCGAAAGCTGGAGATATTCCTGTTACATAATCTGTTTCCTCGTGGATCAGGTCCATATCAGCTACAGTAGTTCCTACATCTTCCGCAGTGATGTAACGGCCATTCAAGCCTTGAATATAGCGGCCGAAAGCACGGAACATCTCTTCATTTTTGTCTTTGCGCGGATCGCCGATTATAACTGTTTTCCCGCCGCCAAGATTTAAGCCGGCTGCAGCATTTTTATAAGTCATGCCGCGAGCAAGACGAAGCGCATCCTCAATAGCCGCTTCCTCGGATTCATAAGTCCACATGCGTGTTCCGCCAAGGGCAGGTCCCAAAGTGGTATCGTGGATGGCAATAATCGCCTTTAATCCTGATTGCTTATCCTGGCAAAAAACAACTTGCTCATAATCATAAGTTTCTAAGTATTTGAAGATTTCCATATTAAAATTCCCCCGATTCTTTTAAAGAAGTATGTTATTTCCACCTGATATATCGTGTTTATGCAGCAGACAACCAAGCTGCCTTATATTCTATCTTGCAGAGCAGATAGCCAACGCTAATGAATACACTTTGCTTTCAGCCGAATCAGCCCTGGATGTTAGAACAATAGGAGCTTTAGCGCCGGCAATAACCGCACCCACCTTTGCTTTTGCAAAGTAGACGAGAGATTTATATAAAGCATTCCCAACTTCTATTGTTGGCACTAATAAAACGTCTGCCTGTCCGGCAACCTCACTCTTTATTCCCTTGTGTTCAGCAGCCTCAAAAGAAATTGCATTATCCAAAGCCAAAGGGCCATCCACAACACAATCTTTAATTTGTCCCCGCTTGTTCATAAGGGATAAAGCAGCCGCATCCAGCGTGGCCTGCATAGCCGGATTAACAACCTCCACTGCTGCAATAGGTGCAACCAGCGGCTTCTCAATCCCAATGCTCCTTGCTATGTCAACTGCGTTTTTCACAATTTGGGCTTTCTGATTAAGATCAGGTGCAATATTCATAGCTGCATCTGTTATAATCGTAAATCGGTCAAAGCCAGGAACTTCAAATACAGCTACATGCGATAATATATTTCCTGTCCTTAAACCGAAATCTTTATTCAAAACAGCCTTTAAGATTCCAGCAGTAGGGATATTCCCTTTCATCAAAACATTGGCTTTAAGCTCCTTCACAGCTCTCACTGCCTGTTCTGCCGCCGAAGCTGCAGATTCTGCAGGAATAATTTTAAGCTTCGGGCTTTCCGCTATTCCACTATGCTTCTGATTTATTAACTCGTGAATTTTTTCTTCATTCCCGAATAATAAAAAGCTTGCTAAGTTACGCTTAATCGCTTCTGCGACAGCTTCCAGCACTTCATCATCTTCTGCTGCGGCTACAGCTACCGTTTTTTCACCAAATTGGGTTGCTCTTGTTATAAGCGAATCCAATTCCATCTGTTCAACCCCCTTACCAGAAAAAGCGCATGGCCTAAGCCAAGCTTCTTCACTTTGCTTTCAAATCTTTGATGCAACATCCGATTATTATACTTGCAAGAAGTATGCCAACTCAAAAACCCAATGAAAACGCTTTATTCACTATGCTAAAGCGTGAAATAAATTGCATACTATGAAAATTATTGCATGCTAATATTTGCAATATTATATTTCTCCAGCTTATAATACAGATTCCTCACCGACAATCCCAGCGTTTTTGCTGTCAGCGTTTTATTTCCTTCAAGCTTCTGCAGCGTCTGGCGGATCATTTTTTCCTCATATTGCTCAACCAGTTGAGACAGTGTTTTATCCTGTATCACCTCACTTATTTCCTGACTGGCAGCTGTGCTGTTCGAACTGATTAGTTCCGGGATATGCCTTTCCTCTATTTCCGTTTCATTGTAGCTCATAAAGATTATGGCTCTGCCGAGTATGTTATCCAGTTCTCTTACATTCCCCGGCCAATCATAGGCCATCAGCTTTTCAATCGCTTTTTCCGTTACTCCCTCAACATTTCTCCCATATTCCTGATTAATTTTTTGGATCAGTCTGCTGCTAAGCAGCGGGATATCTTTTTTTCTTCGCCTTAAAGAGGGAATATGTATCGGCATCCTATTTAGCCTATAGTATAAGTCTTCCCTAAAAGTGCCATTAGCAATTCCTTTTTCTAAATTGACATTTGTTGCGGCAATAATCCTGACATCAATATGGATTGGCTTAGTTCCTCCGACCCGCGTAATTTCATGCTCCTGCAGAACCCTTAGCAGCTTGGCTTGAGTATTGGCTGTCAACTCTCCAATTTCATCGAGAAAGATGCTCCCTTTATCAGCCTCTTCAAAAAGCCCTCTTTTTCCGCCTCTCTTGGCTCCGGAGAACGCGCCTTCCTCATAACCGAACAGTTCGCTTTCCAATAATGATTCAGATAAAGCAGCACAATTCACTCTTATAAATTTGTTATATTTTCTGTCACTCGCATTATGGATGGCATGGGCAAACAGTTCTTTACCTGTGCCAGATTCGCCACGGAGCAGAACCGTGGCCGGTGTTTTGGCGCCGAGCTTCGCCTGTTCTATTGCAATAGTTATCTCTTCTGATGTTCCAATGATATCTTCAAATGAATATTTTGCCTCCAAAGTCCGGATAATCTGCCTGGCCCGATGCAATTCCCTGTTTAGGCTTTGAATTTCCGAGACATCATGAATAACGCCTACACTTCCTTTTAATTTTCCATTAACGATAACTGGAGCGACATTAACTACAACATCCTTCCTTTTCGGTCCGACCCTCATGGCCACTCCTCTCATCGCTCTTCTTGTTTGAAGCACCTTCATATGTACACTTTCACCTTCAGATATATCTGTCGTTGCAGGCTGGCCGATAACCTCTTCCTCTTTAAGTCCTGTCAGCCGTGAATAGGCCGGATTGATTAATATCCCTTTTCCGTTTTCATCTACAACTGAAATAGCTTCTTCACTGGATTGGATAATTGCCTGAAGCATTGTCTGTATTTCCTTGAGATTAGTTATTTCCTCAGCCAGCGTGACTACCTCAGTAATATCTTTAAAAACAGCGAAGGCACCCATCAGCTCATTATTTTCACCAAGCATCGGAATTCTCGTTGTGATAATCTTAAGGCCATTCTCTAAAATCATTTCCTGATTGACCTCTACCCTTCTCGTTTCCAATACTCTGGGCAGCAGGCTATCCGTTATAACGTCATTCACCTTTTGGCCGATAGCGTCTTTTCTTTTTATTCCGGTCATTTTCTCTGCACTTCGGTTAAAAACAGTAATTCTGGCATGATTATTAATGACGATCATGCCATCATCAGTAGAATTAAAAATCAAATCATGTTTATAAGCTTCATTTCTGAACTTCGAAATCAGCTCTTCCTTTTCTTCAAGAAGCTTTGCGATTAAATAAGCAACACTTCCCGGTATTAAAACAGTGTCCTTGCTTCTTGCTTCTCTAATATCTACAAAGACCTGTTCATTCCCAGTAACCTCTATAATAATATCTATATTTTGATTCATGAATTCGCGCCAATCGGTGCCAACAGGAATCCCATTTTCTTTTGCAAGCTTCAGTCCAGGAGCATCGGAATTAACATCTACCATAGCTTTAACATCCAAAATAGCTGTTTCTTTTATAATTTTCAATATAGCTGTTCCGCCTTTTCCTGCTCCAACAATCATAGCTGTTTGCATTATCTAACCCGCTTTCATTGAAAATCTTTGCATACCCGCCTCTTATGAACATGCAATACTCTTCACGTTTTATTTTAGCATAGTTACTGCGCTTGACAAATTTCTCTAATGATTTATTATTTCGATAGATGACTTCGTTATGAAGGGAACTGTTATATGATCAGACTAATTGCATTATTGATTCTTTTGCTTCCAGGTGTACTAGCTGTTTATGGAATAAAATTAATGAGAGATATGGTTTTTGGCATCCTGCAGAGCCCATTTCCTTATTTATGGCTTCAATTTATTGCAGGATTGCTGTTTTTACTAATCGGGCTTGGCTTTATCGCAGGCTTTGTCCTTTACCGCGATCGAAAAAGAAATAAGGTGCAAGCACGGTTTAAGATAAAATAAAATTTAACTCTCTAAACTCGTCTGTTTGATTTCCAAGTTCTCGCTTCCGCGGGTGGTCAGGGAGCCCCTCGGCTATTTCGGCCTGTGGGATCTCCCATTTGACTCGCTTCTCCTGCACGATTTTGAATAAGCATCCTTGAAATAAACACCGCACGAAGAAAATGCGAAATGCATTTTCGGGGATTTCGCATCTTCCGCTCCAATCAAAAGAGTGCCAAAATCAACAATAAGCTTTAACATAGTCAAATATTTAAATAAGTGAGGGATACTCCGTGAAGCCACTGCAAATTTCGCCTGAAACTGCTCTAAAGTTATCTGAAAAGTTAAATCTCCCTTTGGAGCAAATCATGCATATGCCTCAGCATATATTAATTCAAAAAATGATTGAGCTTGAAAAGGAAGAAAAGTAAAACAAAAAAAGGTTCAGTATGAATTAATTTCACACTGAGCCTTTTTTATTGCACTTAAAAACGCTCCTTAAAGGAGCGTCTAAAGAACATGATGAGAATTTATAAGTAGGTGGTATTAGTCCTTACCCTTTCAAGAAGCCTTATGCTCCAAACGAAGCTTATCGGCAACCATCGCGATGAATTCAGAGTTCGTTGGCTTTGCTTTTGTCATGCTGACTGTATAACCGAACAGCGAAGAAATGGAGTCGATATTTCCGCGGCTCCAGGCCACTTCAATTGCATGCCGGATCGCACGTTCCACCCGGCTCGCAGTTGTATTAAACTTTTTTGCAATATCAGGGTATAACACTTTTGTAATGGACCCAAGAAGTTCAATATCATTATATACCATAGAGATCGCTTCACGAAGATATAAATAGCCCTTAATGTGGGCAGGCACACCAATTTCATGAATGATGCTTGTAATGCTAGCGTCGAGGTTCTTTGGCTTTGCCTCTGCCTGCGGACGGTAAGCAGAAGATGGCTTGCGAAGTACAGCACTGGACTTTCCGCTGACCTGGCGGATATGGCTTGCCAAATTGTCCATATCAAAGGGCTTCAGGATAAAGTAAGATGCTCCCAGGTCTACTGCCTTTTTAGTGACATCTTCCTGGCCAAAAGCAGTCAGCATAATGACATTCGGGAGAGTATTCAAATTTAGATTTCTCATCTTTTCAAGGACAGCAAGTCCATCCAAATGAGGCATGATTATATCTAATACAAGAACGTCGGGCTGAGTCTGCTCCAAAACCTCTAAACATTCCTGTCCATTATGGGCTACCCCTGCAACATCCATATCTTCCTGGGAAGATATATATTCTTCTAAGAGTCCGACTAGCTCCCTGTTGTCATCCACAACACAAACTTTTATTTTCTTCACTTACTTTCCTCCTCGGTCCATTTATGGTCTCTTTTAAAAGATGTTCAAATAGTTTGAACTCGCTCTTTTCGGTATCTATTTCTATTCTAAATGACAATTTCGACAATGCAACAAAAAATCCTTTAGTTTTTTGAAAATTTCTTAAAAAAGCGGCAAAATCTCAATTTTTCTTTTGTTTTCTTCACTTTTCGACTACTTTCGTCATATACTTTAATTTCCAAATATATTTGTCGAAAAATCTTTATATAACCTATTTTAACATAAAAGTAAAAAAAGACGGGACTTTCCCGCCTTTTTCATTCATCCACTTTATTTATTTACGACGCCTTTTCCTCTGTCTTTTCATATATATCAATCCCGGCTTCATTTAGCATCCATTCAATATGGACACCATATCCGGAAGTCGGATCGTTTACAAAAACATGTGTTACCGCTCCAATAATTTTGCCATCCTGTATAATCGGGCTTCCGCTCATCCCTTGGACAATTCCGCCTGTTTTATCCAATAGCTTTTGGTCCGTAACTTTTATGACCATTCCTTTGGTTGCAGGGAATTTTTGCGGAATGGTACTTACAATTTCAATATCGAATAATGAAACTTCATCATTATCGACCACAGTCAGGATCTGCGCCGGACCTTCTTTTACTTGATGTGACAACGCAATAGGCATTGGTTTGTCAAAAATTCCATTCTTCATATCCCGGTTTAATTCCCCAAATATTCCGAAAGGACTGTTTCTGACAATATTGCCTATAATTTCTTTATCGGATGAGAATCGAGCCAATTTTTCTCCCGGATTTCCGTTGCTGCCTTTTTCAATAGAAGTGACAGTGGATCTGACAATTTGGCCGTCCTCCACCACAATTGGTTTCTTTGTGTCCATATCAGAAATAACATGGCCCAGGGCCCCATATTTCTTTGATTCAGGGTGATAAAAAGTCATTGTGCCAATACCTGCTGCAGAATCGCGAATATAAAGTCCAAGCTTGTAGGTTTCTTCCCCTTTTTCTTTCAACGGAGTAAGCTCGGTCTTTACTTTGCCGCTTTCACGGCTGACAACAATCTGAAGCGGGTTTCCCTTCTTTCCTGCTTCCTGTACAAATGGAGCTACATCTGACATTTTCTCGATTTTCTTGCCATTAATTTCAGTGATGATATCCCCGATTTTTATGCCTGCAGTTTCCCCAGGTGAAGCTTTACCATCAGCAGTATTTACCTGATGGTGGCCAACTACTAACACGCCTACAGTATTAAGCTTTACCCCAATGCTTTGGCCTCCAGGGATTACTTTGAAATCCTTTAATACGTTAACATCAACCTTCTTAATCGGAAAACCAGCCAATTCTAAAAACATTTCATTTTTCCCATTCTCTCGTGCGTGAAGAGAAACTGAATGGTTATCTTCTTTCAGTGAAATACTTGAATTATCTATGGACAATCCAGCTGATACTGCTTCTGCTTTCACAAAATCAAGCTGCTGTCCTTCAAAAAGAGTTATATTTGCAGGTATTTGCAAATAATCTTGAACAGGCTTAGAAAAACCTAATGCAATTAATGAAACAAGGAGAATTCCACCAATTATTTTACGCATAACGTCATATGTCAAATTTTTCACTCTCCTCGCTTCTAGTCCACCCACATTAAATGGCTACATCTATAATTTTGCCTGCATCGAAGGCATTTATAACAGCCATTGACATAAAAAAAGCTATCCTTCTTTGGATAGCTTTTCAAGGTATCAGCATCCCGCCTGCCCACACTGCTTTTAATGCAAAAAGAGCAAGGGCTTAGGACGTCTGGTAATTATTTTAACTGATTGGCTAGCTGGAGCAATTCTTTGGCATGCTCTTTCGTTAAATCGGTGATTTCAACTCCTGAAATCATTCGCCCGATTTCCTTAATTTTTTCATCATCCGTTAAAGGTTTGACAGTTGTTTTTGTTCGCCCGTCTTTTATGTTTTTGGCAATAAATAAATGTGTATCCGCCATTGCAGCAACCTGCGGCAAATGTGAAATGCATAAGACCTGCGAGTTTACGGAAACATGGTGAATTTTCTCAGCAATTGCCTGTGCAACCCGGCCGCTGACCCCTGTGTCTACCTCATCGAAAATGATGCTGGTAACCCCTTGATGCTTTGAAAAAATGCTTTTTAAAGCCAGCATTATTCTGGACAGCTCCCCACCAGAAGCAATCTTTGACAATGGTTTGACAGGCTCTCCCGGGTTGGTGGAAATATAAAATTCAGCCCTGTCAATCCCATTCTTTAAAAAGCCGTCAGGTTCAGAAGAGAATCTGACTTCAAAAACGGTCTTTTCCATATATAATTCCTTAAGCTCTTTGTGGATTAACTTTGTTAAATGAAGTGCCGCCTTTTTCCTTAGCCGGCTTAGCTCTTCCGCTTCAACCAAAAGGTCTTTTTTCAGCGCAGCAACTTCCTTCTGGAGTTTATCAATATGCGTCTCTTTATTTTGAAGCGTTTCAATCTCCTCTTCAATCTTCGCTGCATACTCCAGGACTTCTTCCACCGTCTTCCCATACTTTCGTTTTAAACCGTTAATTTCGTTAAGCCTGTCTTCTATTTCGTTAAGCCGCTGAGGGTCATATTCCATAAAGTCCATCTCATTGCGGAGTGATCTTGCAGCGTCCTCCAGCATATAGAAGCTGTTTGATACATTCTCGGCTATTTCTTTATAGGCGGGATCCAGCTCAGCTGCATCCTGCAAATGCCCCATAACCATCCCTATCCAGTCAAGACCCTTTTGTTCGCCCTGAAGGCCGTTATAGCCTGTTTGCAGGGAATCATAAATACGCTCAAAGTTAGAAAGCTTTCTTCTTTCTTCAAATAGCTCTTCATCTTCATTTATTTTTATCTGAGCCGACTGGATTTCATCCATCTGGAATTGTATTAAGTCCAGCCGGTGTGCCATTTGCTGTTCATTTTCGCTTAAATTTTTCAGTTTTTTTAACGTACTTTCATACGATTTGTAAATCCCCTGATATTCTGCTAAAGCGTTTGATATTTTATTCCCGCCAAATTGATCCAGAAGTGATAAATGCCGAGTTTCGTCCATAAGCTCTTGGTGCTCATGCTGTCCGTGAATATCAATAAGAGTACTTCCTATTTCCCTTAAGGTTGAGATAGTAACAAGTTTCCCGTTAACCCTGCAGACACTCTTCCCTGACTTTGATATATCCCTCCGCAGGACTACCATTCCATCTTCAATTTCTATGCCAAATTCCGATGTTTTCCTATAACAGGGATGTTTAGGGTCGTCCAGTTGAAACAGTCCTTCAATTACGGCCTTATCCTCTCCGTGGCGGACAAACTCGGCCGATCCCCTGCCGCCAACAAGCAAATGAATCGCATCTATGATGATTGACTTCCCTGCCCCGGTTTCACCGGTTAAAACAGTTAAGCCCTTTTCAAATGTCACAGAAAGGGCTTCTATAATAGCAAAATTTCGTATTGATATTTCATTTAACAATCATATCACCTCATTTAAAAAGCGAAGGCGCCTCGCTGTAGGAACGCAGACTAAAGGCGCCACGTCCTGTGGCAACGTCTGCATGACCTGCATCCTGCAGGCCTCAAGCACAAGACTCGCCTCACAGGAAGGTTTTCTTTACCTTTCTGGGAGGCTTGGCTTGTGACCTCGAGGCGGGCAGTCGCTGAAGCTGGACAAGTATCGAATTACTAGCTCATTTACAATCTAGAGCATTTCAAGAAAACGGTTTGAAATCGCTTCTGTATCCTCTGGTGTTTTGCATATGATTAAACATGTGTCATCACCGCAAATGGTTCCCAAAATTTCTTCCCAGTCCAAATTATCAATAAGAGCCCCGATGGCCATTGCATTACCGGGAAGGGTCTTCATAACAAGCAGGTGGCCTGCTGTATCTACTCTGACAAAGGCATCCATCAGATTTCTTTTCAGCTTCTGCAATGGATTAAAGCGCTGGTCGGCGGGAAGGCTGTATTTATACCTTCCATCCATTAATGGAACCTTCACAAGATGAAGTTCTTTTATATCCCTCGAGACGGTTGCCTGGGTTACATTAAACCCGGCATTCTTTAATTCATCAACAAGGTCATCCTGAGTTTCAATATCGTTATTCGTTATAATCTCGCGAATTTTAATGTGTCGCTGGCCTTTATTCACTTTTATCACCTCTATATTTTAAAAGCGTGTATCCGCTAATAGGCTACGGCTTTTTAAAGAATAGCTCTGTTAAGCTCGCCTGCTGATTTCCGCTCCAAATCAACTAGCGCTAAAATCAACAAGAGCTTACATAGCCTAAATATTAAATCATAAACCAAGTATAATCTAATCATATGTTAGCCGATTTTCCTTATAAAGTACAATTTTTCCCCGTATAGGATTATAATTCGTTAAAAAACGACAAAATCCCTTGTGATCAAACAATAAAAGAGGAACAGGCTTCCGCCTATTCCTCCCCATTCTCCTGCTTTGTCTTTAACCCGGCATGTGCTTCTTTTACAACTGCATCAGGCTGGAGTTTTAAAAGATTTTCTCCCTCTTCTTTGCTGCCCGCCCAATACAAATGCAGTAAAAACTCTATATTTCCGTCTCCGCCTGTGATTGGCGAGAAAGAAACATCTTTCACATCATAGCCAAGGCCAAGCGAAAATTCAATAATTTTTCCAAGTACTGATTCATGGACCTTCGGATCTCTGACGATCCCTTTTTTCCCAACCTGTTCACGGCCTGCCTCAAACTGCGGCTTAACAAGAGCCACTACATCACTTCCGGATACCAGAAGTGTTTTTAGGACAGGCAGAATCAATTTTAGCGATATGAAAGAAACATCTATGGAAGCAAAATCAGGCATTCCTGCAGTAAGATCGGCTGGCGTAACATAGCGGAAGTTTGTCCTTTCCATGACCACTACCCGTTCATCCTGCCTTAGCTTCCAGGCAAGCTGATTATAGCCTACATCCAGCGCGTAAGACATCTTTGCACCGTTTTGCAGCGCACAATCCGTAAAGCCGCCTGTGGAGGAACCAATATCAAGCAATATTTTGCCTTCGACATTTAAATCAAATACCTTTAGGGCCTTTTCAAGCTTTAGCCCTCCGCGGCTGACATAAGGCATCACTTTCCCTTTTAAAGTTAAAGGGATATCAACGCTTACTTTCTCGCCGGGTTTATCAAGGCGGCTTTCATTGCTGAAAACCAGGCCAGCCATCACAGCTCTTTTAGCTTTTTCCCTTGTTTCGGCAAGACCTCTCTCAACTAATAAAACGTCTAATCGTTCTTTCTTTGTTTTCATTCTTTAAGCCCTTTTTTGTTTTTTTCTTGCTAGTTTGCCGATTCTTTCAAAGACATCTTCCACTGTCATGCCGATTTCCTCTAATAGTTCTTTTACGCTGCCGTGCTCGATAAATTTATCAGGTATGCCCATCCTGTCAATCTCAGCATGATGAAAGCCTTGTTCATGTGCGTATTCCAGAACCGCACTTCCAAAGCCGCCCTGAAGGACAGCTTCTTCTATCGTCAGGATTGGCATATTTCCCCCGAACAAATCCTGCAGCATTTTCTCATCAAGCGGCTTAATAAACCTAGCATTCACCACTTTAATGGAATATCCCTGCTTTTCCAATAGCGAAGCAGCTTTTAAAGCCATAGGAATAGTTGTTCCGAAAGTTAGGATAGCTGCGTCATTTCCTTCTCGAAGAACCTCCCAGGTACCGATAGGAATTGGTTTGAGCTCATCATCCATTGGCACTCCGATGCCATTTCCGCGCGGAAATCGCATGGCGATTGGACCATCATTATATTCGATAGCCGTTTTAACCATGTGCTGGCCTTCATTTTCATCTTTCGGCATCATTAGAACCATATTCGGCAAATGCCTTAAGAAGGCTATATCAAAGACTCCCTGATGTGTTTCCCCATCTGCACCCACCAGTCCAGCACGGTCAATTCCAATAAATACATTTAAATTTTGACGCGCGATGTCATGCACAACCTGGTCATAGGCACGCTGCAGGAATGTAGAATAGATAGCAAGGAACGGCTTCATATTTTGCGTTGCCAGCCCAGCAGCAACAGTGGCTGCATGCTGTTCTGCAATTCCTACATCATACATACGATCAGGGAACTCACTTGCAAAGCCCTCCAGCTTTGATCCAACAGGCATTGCAGGGGTAATGGCGACGATTCTTTCATCATTTCTGGCCAGCTTCCTAACTGTCTCGCTGACAAGCTTGCTCCAGCCAGGCGGAGTACTGACAGGTTTAACAAAATCCCCTGTTTCCATCTTATACGGGCCTGTACCATGCCATGTGCCAATCCGATCGCTTTCGGCAGGCTGATAGCCCTTTCCTTTTTTCGTTAGGACATGGAGAAGAACAGGTCCCTCAGTCTTCTTCGCATAAGCCAAATTCTCAAATAAATCGTCATAACTGTGTCCGTCCACAGGCCCCAGGTATGTAAAGCCCAACTCTTCGAAAAACATTCCTGAAACAAATAAATATTTCAGGCTATCCTTCAGCCTCTCAGCAGTAGAAGCTAATTTTCCGCCCACTGCAGGCACTTTCTTTAAAAAATGTTCAAGTTCATCTTTTACCCAATTATATTTGCCTGCTGTCCTTAGTCTTCCCAGAACATTGTGCAAAGCTCCAACATTTGGGGCAATCGACATTTCATTATCATTTAAAATAACAATCATATTCTTTTTTTCATGGCCAATATGGTTCAAGGCCTCTAAAGCCATTCCACCGGTTAGGGCCCCGTCTCCTATGACTGGAATTACATAATTATTCTCTTTTTTTAAGTCTCTTGCGATGGCCATTCCCATTGCAGCAGATAGGGATGTGGAGCTATGCCCTGTTTCCCAAACATCATGCTCGCTTTCAACCATCTTTGGGAAGCCGCAAAGACCCTTGTACTGCCTTAATGTATCAAATTGGCATGCACGGCCCGTCAATATTTTATGCACATAGGATTGATGTCCGACATCCCATATAATTTTATCCTTGGGGCTATCAAAGCATTTATGAAGCGCTACAGTTAATTCCACGACACCGAGGTTTGGGCCGATATGCCCACCTGTACCGGACAGCTTTTCGATCAGAAATTCTCGGATATCCTGGCTCAAATTTTCAAGTTCCTTATTAGAGAGCCCCTTTAAAAAGGAAGGGTCTTTAATTGATAACAGATCCATTCTGCGGACCACTCACTTTCGTTTCTTATTCGTCCGTTGTTTTAATTTCGTCTTTTTCTTGTCTTTTATTATAACAATATGGAATTTATCCTCAAGAAAATGCAGGATCTTCCCTACCTGGAAGATAATATCTTTAGAGTACCTTATTGCAAGCGATTTTCCAAATGCTTTTCCTCCCACGGTCACGGCGGCAATGATGCTTGTTATGATTACTGAAGATGCATATTCAAAAAGGCTGCTGTTATTCATCTGAAATGAGACGGTTAGCTGTACAATGACGATTGCAGCCGCAGCACCGCTGATAATGCCAGAAATATCGCCAATAACATCATTGCAAAAACTGGCGAACCGGTCCGCATTTCTAACAATGCGAATCGAATGCCTGGCTCCAAAAACTTTATTCGAGGCCATAGAATGAAAAGGTACCTCATCTGCAGCAGTGGCAGCAATTCCTATCATATCAAAAAAAATGCCGATTAAAACAATAAATCCAACAACAATCAGCCCAGTTCCCCATGATACACCGTTCAATATGGAGTTTGAAATAATTGAAAAAAGAGCCGCTAGCACAAAAGTGATAACGGCAATACTAAAGCTCCATTTAATCGAATTCCGCAGCAACTCTCTCATTTCTGTAAAACTTCCTTTTTGGATTAAGAATGAAAAAGGGGCGGAGCTCGCCGTTTTTTCGCGAAATCGATTCCGCTCGTCAGCTTCAGCAAGAGCTTCGCCTCTTTATTTTTGCTTATTAAGCTTTAACCGTTCCACAACCTGCCCTTATAACGCTTATATATGTATGAGAGGGGCAAACCCCTCAGAAACTCGAAAGAAGGATGGCCATACAAAGGGTTAAGATTGCGGCTTAGGTCCAGTAGGTTTTCCCAAGCGAATACCGGATGTCGCCATACCGGCGGTTTCCCTTTAAATACGCCTTAGCCGTGTCGCCACCAGCTAGACTGGATTGCCACTTAGTCCGCACTATAATCCCCTTTATATGTCATTGGAACAGTCTAGGAGATTTCCTCGGCAGCCTTTAACCATTTCCCTAGCCTCTTTTGCAAAGAAGATTTCATACAGGCGAAAAAGCATATATCAATGGCCAACTGATGTATGCCCTTATAACTGTAATCCCCTCTATCTTCACTCAAGGCAGGCTACGCTGCTAGTGACCTCCCATGGGACCACATTGCAGGTTCATAACCCGAGACCATAGGGCCGTACGCTTTCGCTCAAGCCTGATCATCGGGGCCTCCGCGGTGAAAGGGTCAACGCCCACATGCCTTTGCAGATCGCCCTTACACCTTACTCCCTGAATCGACCCAAGGCTGGGCGCCTCAAGCCAAAACAAGGAACTTCATCGATGTGCCCTTTAGTGGATTTTTAGCCCCACCTTCAGGAATGGTAGACCGACTAGAATACTGCACCATCCATATATACCTATTATACCATATTTGCGATTGTGCAACAATCGGCCGCCCCTGCCCAGCCCTCTTAATGGTCCCTGCTGGCTACTAAATCTGTTATTGCCTCTAGTAGTTCCGTATTTAATCCAGTTTCTTTCAATTTTCCCTTGGCAGCCTTTATGTGGCTTTCAAGCGCTTCTTTAGCCCCCTCCATTGTAAGAAGGGAAGGATAAGTGCTTTTGTTTTTTGATTCATCGCTGCCAATAGGCTTTCCAATCATATCTTCTGTGCCTTCAAGATCAAGAATATCATCCCTGATTTGGAAAGCCAGCCCCAGGTGATAGGCAAAATGGGATAAAACCTGAACGGTTTCCTGATCGGCTTGTGCCAATATTGCACCCGATACAACGCTGCACTCCAGAAGCTTGCCTGTTTTATGCAAGTGGATGTATTCAAGATCTTCCAAAGCCAACTGCTGCCCTTCCCCATTAATATCTGCTACCTGTCCGCCAACCATCCCTTCTGCTCCGGATGCTTTGGACAGTTCCTTAATTAAAGAAAGCTTTATCTCAGCTGAAGCAAATTCATCCGGTGTTTCGGCGACAGACTGGAAGCTATATGTAAGCAGTGCATCTCCTGCAAGAATGGCAAAGGCTTCTCCAAATATTTTATGGTTCGTTGGTTTTCCTCGCCTCAAATCATCATCATCCATGCTCGGAAGGTCATCATGTATTAACGAATATGTATGAACCATCTCAATTGCTGCAGCCGTCCACAAACCTTTAATAGTATCCTCCCCAAAGGCAGCCAATGTAGCAAATAACAGCAATGGCCTAATGCGCTTGCCTCCTGCCTCAAGAGAATAAAGCATTGATTCTTTTACTGCAGGAGGAGCATTCAATTTGCTTATGCTTTCCTTTAGCTGATTTTCTAGAATTTTTTTATGGTGTTCAGAAAAAGAAACCAAGGATTGTTCCAGCAATGTTATTCCTCCTCCGGAATGGCAAAGTTTTCCTTGCGTCCATCCTCCGTCAGTATTTCTGTTAGCTGTGATTCCACATTTTTCAATTTGTCATGGCATAGCTTGGAAAGCTCCATGCCCTTCTTATAAATATTAATTGCTTCTTCAAGGGGGACATCCCCTTCCTCAAGCTTTTCGACAATAACCTCCAGCTGATCCATCGCTTCTTCAAATGTAAGCTTTTTCTCATCCGCCATGGGATTCACTCCTCAATATCCGTTACCCGGCAATTAATTGTACCATCTGAAACCTTAACCTTTATTTGGTCATTCACCTTAATTTGAGTAACGGTCTTTATTAGTTTTTCCTTTTCTGTATATACAAGGCTGTAGCCTCTATCCATAATTTTAAGAGGACTAAGTGCTTCTAAAGTAGAGACAGCCCTCGCAAAGTCCTTTTCCTTGGCAGCAGCAATATTGCCCATCGCTCTGTTAAGAAGCTTATGCAGCCTGTCGTGTTTTTCCTTGGCCTGCTCCTTCAATTGTCCAGGGTGGCTGCGGTGCAATCGTTTCTGCAAAGCATCTGCTTGCTCAAGCTTTAAATCATGCAGCCTTTTGGATCCCCTTACAAGCTGTTCGTTTAGTTTATCAAGCTGCTCTAATTTCTGCTCATACAGTTTTTGAGGGTACCGGAAAGCATATGACTTTTGCACCCTTAGGATCCTTTCATTCTGAAGGGCAACTTGTTCTTTCATTGCTCTTATTAGCCTCGATTGCCTATTGAATAGCCTCTCTGTTAAATCGTCAATATGAGGGACCGCCATTTCGGCTGCTCCCGTAGGTGTAGGAGCCCTTAAGTCGGCGACAAAGTCGGCTATAGTAAAGTCGGTTTCATGTCCAACAGCTGCTATAATAGGAATTTCAGATTGAAAGATCGCCCTTGCGACTGCCTCTTCGTTAAAAGCCCAAAGCTCTTCAATGGAGCCGCCTCCCCGGCCAATAATCAAGACATCAGCCTCTTGGGAGACATTCGCCATTTGTATCGCTCTAACGATGGATGGCGCAGCCTGGTTTCCTTGAACCAGCGCAGGATAAATAAGAATATTTGCAATCGGATAGCGCCTTTTTATTGTAGTTAGAATATCTCTGATAGCAGCTCCTGTTGGCGAGGTGACAACAGCTACTTTTTTTGGATAACGAGGTATGGCTTTTTTATAATTGCGTGAAAACAGCCCTTCTTTTTCAAGCTTTTCTTTCAGTTGTTCGTAGGCAAGATACAGCTCCCCAATTCCATCCGGCTGCATTTCTTTTATATATATTTGATATTGCCCGCTTGGTTCGTAGACCGAAACTTCACCCCGGACCAAGACTTTCATGCCATTCTCTGGCCTGAATTTCATTGATCGGGTATTTCCTGCAAACATTACAGCCAAAATGCGGGCCTTCTCATCCTTCAATGTAAAATACATATGGCCGCTTGAATGCTGTTTAAAGTTTGAGATTTCTCCCTTGACCATAATATTTTGCAGATGGGGGTCAGCATCAAATTTTCTTTTTATGTACTTTGTTAAAGCGTTGACTGTTAGATACTGCTGTTCCTTCATAACAATCTCCTTTTATGCAGAAGACGCCAATTGAGCATCCAAAGCAAGAGCAATAAACTGCATAGACAGCAAAAAACTGCCCTTCCACTTAATATTTAGCCTTTTAGTCTGCATGCATTCGCACACAAAGCCAAAACCCTAAATATAGCATAATGGAAATGGACAGATTTTGCATCTGTATTGGAAGTTAGCAAAAATTCAATTAGCGTTTGCTTTGGGCAGACCTTGCTGCCTTTAATGTGTTATACATAAGCATTGTGATTGTCATCGGGCCTACTCCGCCTGGAACTGGCGTTATATATCCCGCTTTTTCTTTAACCCCGTCGAAATCAACATCACCGCAAAGCTTGCCTTCATGATTTCGATTCATGCCAACATCAATGATTATTGCACCTTTTTTCACATGGTCTTCTGTTATTAACCCAGCCTTTCCCACAGCTGCAACGAGAATATCCGCTCTTTTTGTATGTTCCTTTAAATCAGCTGTTTTGGAATGGCAATAGGTAACCGTTGCATCTTTATTTAGAAACAACTGCCCCGAAGGCTTTCCTACTATATTGCTTCGGCCGACAACTACCACGTGCTTGCCGGCAATATCAGCCCCGATAGAATCCAGCATCTCCATAATGCCAAAGGGAGTACAAGGAACAAAGGCATCTTGGCCGGTCATCATTCTGCCAATATTTATCGGATGAAAGCCATCCACATCCTTCTTAGGTGAAATCGTTTCAATTATGACCTTTTCATTAATATGGCCTGGAAGCGGCAATTGGACAAGTATTCCGTGAATATCCGGATTTTCATTTAACTCTTTGATTTTACTGATAAGCTCTTCCTCACTGACTTCTTTCGGAAGTTCAATCAGCATGGAATACATTCCTAGTTTATTACAGGTTTTTTGTTTATTGGACACATAGGTTTTAGAAGCCTGGTTATCTCCTACTAAAATAACTGCAAGGCCTGGTGTAATTCCATTTGCCTTCAGCTTTTGCACTTCATTGCCTATGAAATCCTGTTTTACTCTTGCAATCTCTTTGCCGTCTATTAATTTTGCAGGCATTATTTATCCCCCTATCAGGACAGCGGAAGCGCCTAATGATAAGGAACGCCGGCATAGCACCGGCGCCAGCACATCCCGTGCAAGTCCGAACCAGATATTTTTAAAGCTGTTCTTTCACCTTGGAAAGAACTCCATTTATAAACTTGCTTGACTGTTCATCGCCGTATAATTTCGCAATTTCAATTGCTTCATCCAGCACGACATTGGCTGGAACATCCTCACTAAGATACAGAAGTTCAAACACTGATAATCGCAAAAGGTTGCGGTCCACTGTAGCAAGCCTTTCCAAAGTCCACTTTTCAAGGTGTTTTTTTATCTCTTCATCAATTGTTTCCTTATACTGAGAAACACCTGATACAAGTTTGCTTAAATACGCATCAGCTGGTGCGCCTTCTAATACATGTTCAATAGCGGACTCTGTTTCCACCTGGCTTACATCGATTTGAAATAAAGCCTGCAATGCTTTCTCTCTGGCTGTTCTTCTCTTCATCTTTTTCTTTAACTCCTTTATGGCTAACGTTGTGGTTTTTCATTTTTGAGCATATACACGTCCAAAAATAACATAACAAGATAATAGCACAAGTAAAGGATATTCGCACTAAGCAATAACAATAAGGTTCATTCCAGTACTTGTATGGATACTCGTTAAAAAGCCTTTGCTATATAAAAGTTATTTTCCCTTTAAAAAGTTTCTTTATAACAGTCTTTGAGATGAAGAGAATAAAAAACCAGAAAAGCCAAAGACTCTGTCAGATGTCTTTGGCTCAGTGAAGTTTATTACATTTCCTGCTCGTATTCAATCTCATGCTTTTGGTTTTCGAACATGATTCCTACTACATGGATATTTACTTCCTGTGCATCAAGGGCTGTCATATTCAAAAGCGCCTGGCGGATATTGTCCTGAATTTTTTGTGCAACACTTGGAATGGATACCCCAAACTTCATCAGGCAATATACATCAACTTTAATTCCTTCTTCGGTTAATTCAACCTTAACCCCTTTGCCATGGTTCTTTTTGCCGAGCCTTTCTACCACACCTGTAGCGAAATTGCCGCGCATCTGCGCAACCCCTTCCACTTCAGAAGCTGCAATGCCGGCAATAACTTCAATCACTTCCGGAGCAATTTCAACCTTGCCAAGCCCTGAGTTTTCATGGCTCATTTCAAGAATGTTATTTTCACTCATTATGGCACCTCCATCAATCTTAAGAATTCATTACATCATGCAATTCCAGGAATTTCGTATTAAACTGCCCTTCCACGAATTTTTCATGGCTGAGGAGCTTGAGGTGAAATGGAATTGTGGTATGTACACCTTCAACAACAAATTCACTTAATGCTCTCTTCATTCGGGAAATGGCTTCTTCTCTAGTATTGCCGTACGTAATCACTTTTGCAATCATGGAATCATAATATGGCGGAATCATATAGCCGGGATATGCTGCCGAATCAACTCTGACACCCAATCCGCCCGGCGGCAGATACATGTTGATTTTGCCTGCAGACGGCATAAAGTTCTTTTCCGGATTTTCCGCATTAATGCGGCATTCAATCGACCAGCCGCTAAAAGTAACATCTTCCTGGCTGATATTAAGCTTTTCACCGGAAGCAACTTTAATCTGCTCTTTAATCAAATCGACCCCAGTAACCATTTCTGTAACTGGATGCTCTACCTGGATGCGCGTATTCATTTCCATAAAGTAGAACCTTCGATTTTGGTAATCATAGATAAATTCTACCGTGCCTGCACCTGTATAATCAACCGCTTTGGCTGCTTTTACAGCAGCATTGCCCATCTCTTCACGAGTTTCCCCATCAAGGGCAGGTGAAGGAGTTTCCTCCAGAAGCTTTTGCAAACGTCTCTGTATGGAACAATCCCTTTCTCCCAAATGTATGGTGTTTCCGTAATTGTCTGCCAGCACCTGTATCTCAACATGGCGGAAGTCCTCTATATATTTTTCAATATATACGCCAGGGTTTCCAAACGCCGTTAAGGCTTCCTGCTGAGTAATAGTTATTCCTTTAATCAGCTCCTGCTCAGTACGTGCAACGCGAATCCCCTTGCCGCCGCCGCCGGCAGTTGCTTTTATAATCACTGGATATTCAATCTTCTCAGCAAGCTGAATGGCATCTTCGACATCCTTAATAATTCCGATGGAGCCGGGAACAATCGGAACTCCTGCTTCTTTCATCGTTTCCCTCGCAATATCCTTCGTACCCATTTTGCTTATGGCTTCAGGAGTCGGGCCGACAAAAATGATGTTACATTCCCTGCAAAGCTCAGCAAAATCAGCATTTTCTGCCAGGAACCCGTATCCTGGATGGATTGCGTCACAGCCAGTAAGCTTAGCAACACTAACTATATTTGTAAAATTCAAGTAGCTGTCCTTAGAGGCTGTCGGGCCAATGCAATAAGCCTCGTCGGCAAGCTGGACATGCAGTGCTTCCCTGTCAGCCTCTGAAAAAACGGCTACTGATTCTATTCCCATTTCGCGCGCTGCGCGGATGATGCGAACAGCTATCTCTCCTCTGTTAGCAATCAAGAGTTTTTTTATCATTCTGTAACCGCTCCTTATTCAGGCTTTACTAAAAATAGTGGCTGGCCATACTCTACTAACTGGCCGTCCTTAACAAGCACTTCTACAATTTCCCCATTGACTTCAGCTTCAATTTCATTAAACAGTTTCATTGCTTCCACTATGCAGACAATAGAATCTTTTGTAACTTTAGAACCTGCTTTAACATATGGATCCGCATCCGGGGAAGAGGACTCATAAAAAGTCCCTACCATCGGAGACACAATTTTATGCAGGTTTGCGTCCACAGATGGTGCTTGTTGGACAGGCTCTTGTGCAGGTGCCTCAGCTATAGGCGCTTCCACTTTTATAGCTGCCGGCTGAACTGGCTGCGGAGCCGGAGCAGCTGGCTGAACTTGCTGTACGACGGCCGCTTCATTCCCCTTTTTCTTCATTTTAATTTTCGAACCCTCTTGCTCGTATACGAATTCATCAATATTTGACTGATCAACCAGCTTGATCAGTTCACGTATTTCCTGTACTTTTAACATTTTTGCACCCCTTGTTTTCTCACTGCTTTCCATCCCCTCTTTCATCATTAGAAAAACTTTGGAAGAATAGAGAAAGGAAGAACGGGAATGGTTCCGCATGATTTAATTATGACTAGATACTAATATCATACGATAAGACCTTATAAAAGTTCAACATCGTATTATGTACTGTATACTTTTTTCTCCATTCGTCCTCTAAAACCATTTTAATGTTTTTCGAAATCTTTGTGAAATGTTACGAAGGATTTTCACGAAATATCACGAAATATTGATTGCTAAGAGGACTATAGTACCAGAGAGGATCTGTTTTAGTATGAAAAACATTGAGGAAATAAGGAAAGAGGATCTTATTAGCAAATTCGCTTGTGGTTAAGGCTGCTTTTGTAAGCGTTATATTGGAAAGCCCTTGTAGATATCGCCTTAAAGAAAGAGATGGCTGTTACCCTTTCAATTATTATTGCAGGAGGAATTGTGATAGGAATAGTTGCCGCGTTTCATTTTTCTAAAAAAGTTCATGTCCGCCATCCCCTATTTGGCGATTTTTTTGGTTGGAAGTGTGCTATTCATTATCATGGAAAACAACGTATCGCGGGCTGCTTATTTTTTAGTCTACTTTGTTCTTGCAACAGCGGCAATTTATTTGGACAGAAAGATTTTATGGCTTTCATCAGCAATTGGCTTTACTGTTATTACAGTGTTGCCATACCTGCATCATAGCCACCTGCCGCTGGAATCAAAAAACTATTCAACCATTTATTTGCTTTTTATGCTTGTCAATATTATGCTCTCTTTTCAGCTTTCTATCTCGAAAAAACTGTCAGAAAATATTATCTCTGCTCAGAAAGAAACTGAAAATCTATTGCATCAAAACCTTAAAATTAAAAAGACAATTTAGAATTGTACTGCAGGTCTTTCTTTCATGATTGATGAAGTTAAAAAATGAGCCAGGAGAATTACCATTCTGCAAGGGAAATGAGCTATACGATTGGGGAGATTTCTGCAGGAATCCATACCCAATCAGATACCATTCTGGATGTCACCAGTTCTCTGGAAAATTCAAATAAAGTGGTGAGCAATGCAAGTGAACTAGTTGGAAAATTGCATAATGATGCTTTGAAAGCGGAGAAAGCGGCAAAGGCTTTGCAGTTGTAGCGGAAGAAGTAAGAAAATTAGCTCATATTACAAGGGAAACAGCAAATCAAATATCAGAGAACCTTTACAATGTCATTCAAGAAACGGAACAATCCCAAGTCAATGTAATCTCTACAGGTGATAAATTAACGGCAAATCTTGATTTGGCCTCAGAAACAGAGAGTGCTTTTGAAAAAATCCTGGAAACCTTTTTGCAGCTTAAAAATGATATATCAGATTATAAGTCTTTAACCACTCAAATCCATCAGTCCTCTTCGTCTATAGGAGTATCAATTGGGGAGTTTAGTTCAGTTGTTGAGGAGACGAGCGCTTCCCTCCAGGAAATTTCCTCCTCTGTCGCATTCCAGACAGAGCAATATGAACATCTTGTTGAATCGATTAAAAAAGCCCATTATTCGATGGAACACCTAATTAATCTTCAGAAATAGCACGATTAACATTTATGAGAACTAAAAAGGTCCCCGCAAATTATTCCACGGGCACCCTTTTAGTTCTGTGTTTACTTGGCAACTTGGAATTCAACCGCAACTGCTTCAAGCTGTCCAATTTCATTTCTTACTTCCTGAATGATCTTGTTTGCTGCAGAAGGCGAATGGTCTTTTGCCTTTACTGTAATCTGAACCTTTTTGCCATCTGCGCGAACAAGCACATCTTCGTAATCCATCGCTCTGATTAACGTTTCAAGCATCGCTTCTTTTTGAGCTATTTCATTTAATTCATCAATTTGATCCTTTGCCTTCATTCTTTCTTCAGCAGGAAGGTCTGTCTGGCCCAGGACTGTTGTCAGTTCTTCTTTCATGCGGCTGCGCTCGTCATCAAGCTGCAGGCGCAATGTTTCGAACATTTCATCACTGGCTGTATTTGTAATAATGGCATTGCCATCTTTACTTTCAACTGCTTCCATTTCCCCATTTGCCTTCTCTTCCATTGCAGCAAGATCATTCCCTTTCTGCTCCGGAGATGTTACATAATACACGGACAATACAACTACCAAACTTAGCATTGTTAATAACCAAACCGTTTGTTTCTTTAAAAGCATCTATTATTCCCCCTTAGTTTTTTTAGGCATTACGGAGACTCTGTGGCTTGGTACATCAAGCGCTCTTGTAACTGCCTCAATAATCCATTTTTTCACTTGTATATTTTCAGCTCCCTTTGCAACAACCAGCACACCCCTAATTTCAGGTTTCTTGGTTTCTATTACAATCGGAACCTCTTTCTCGCCATTTCGGACAATCACAAGCTGTTCCTCCTGTGATTGGTCCTCTACTTTTCTTTTGCCGCCTTCCCGATCTGTTTCATCGGTTGTTTGTTTTTGGGTCGTTTTGTTTTTTTCAAGCACTTTCTTCTCTGTTGCATCCACATTGACGACGACCGTAGCATCACCTACGCCGACAATCGCATCAAGGGCCTCTTTTATTTGTGCTTCATATGCTTTTTCATAATTGGCAATTTCGTCATTGCCCCCAGATTGCTTCTGGCTGAACACAGGTGCATCCTCCTGCTTCGCCTCTTCTTCGTTTTTAAAAACGGACATGTCTTCAGTGGAGGCATTCTCTTTAAACAGCGTATTGCTGATCAGCATGATCGCTGCGCCAAAGAGGAGAACAAGAAGCAAGTATTGGTATTTACCGGCTTTTTTATCGGGCTGACCGTCTTTGGAGAGTAATTTCTTTAACCATGCGAAAGGACCTTTTTCATTCTCCATCCCTATCCATATTCCCCCCTTCTACCAGTACTTCGATTGATTTTGCGTCTACATTCCATTTTTGTGCGAGAAGAGAAGCGACTTTTTTTGCCTCATCATGTTCAGCCCTGCTGGATGGAAGAGGTTTCCCGGTATTGATCTCCACTTTTGTAACCACTTCTACAGCTTCAGCTTCTGCATCTTTTGCTCTTAATTGGATCATGACCTTTTGCAGGTTATCCGGGAAGGCTTGATCACTGCTTTCATCTACTAAAATATCAATGTTAGCAATTTCCAGACCGTACTGTTCCATCAACTCCTCTTCTGCGTCCTGTTTCATGTGGACAGCCATTTGTTCTAAAATATATGCATCACTTGAGGCTTGTATTTCTTTTTTCTTCATTTCTATTAAATTTTCCATATTTTTTTCGCCGGAAGCTTCAAAAACAGGCACAGAAGCCATCGCTTCTTCAAAATCGCTGGATATGATTTTTAAAATTGGCGTAAGAATAATAGCAATTAGCAGAAGCCCTGTCACCATTTTTGTATACTTCTGCAGCTTTGAGCTCGGAAGGAGCATATCAATGACAGTGGCCAGCAGAACAAATAATATGATGTTCGTTATCCATTCTTTTATAAAATCCACTTCATCCCCCCCCTATCTAACCATCATGGTCAAATTCCCGGCTGCAATGATGACAGTAATACTAAGGAAAAACATCAAGGATACTATGGCCAGAGCGGCAAACACGTATATGACACTTTTGCTGATAATATCCAGGCAGGATATTATCGGACCTCCTCCCAGCGGCTGCAAAATGGCAGCAGCGAATTTATATATAAACGCAATCATTAGTATTTTGATTGCCGGAAAAGCGGCTATGATCAAGAGGATCGCTACACCTGCAATGCCTACCGTATTTTTCAATAGAACCGAGGCGCTTATAACAGTATCTGTTGCATCGGTAAACATCCTTCCGATAACAGGAATAAAATTCCCCGTGATAAACTTTGCCGTACGTATTGTAATTCCATCGGTGACTGCAGCGGAGGCTCCCTGTACTGAAATGACTCCCAAAAACACTGTCAGGAACATGCCGAGAAGCCCTATACTCCAATTTCGGAGCAAATTTGCAAGCTGAGTTACCTTGTAATGCTCGGAAAGTGTGCTGACAATGCTTAATAATGCTGATAAAAATAGGAGCGGAAGAATGACATATTGGATAAACAAGCCACTCACATTCATTAAAAACAAAATCACTGGGTGAAAAAAAGCAGCTGATACCACTCCTCCGGACGAAGCAATTAGGGCAAGCAGCAGCGGAATAAGAGCCATTATGAAGGAAACCATCGTTGAAATTGTTTCTTGTGTGTAGTCAATCGCTACATGGAAGCTATTCAGGGCAATAATGATCAAAACCATAAACACAATTGCATACGCTGCTTTGCTGACTGTGCTTTTTTCAAATGAATTTTGCAGCGACTGCAGAAACATGCTGAACACCGTCAGCAAAATTAATGTACCAAGCAATTTTCCATTTACTATAAATTCATGAAAAACAAACTTCATTGCTCCGGAACCCCATTCTTTAACGGAGAATTCCTTATCACCCTTGATGAATTCATAGAGGCTCCCTTTTTGGCTCTCCGGCAAAAAACCTCCATACTCTGTTGTTATTTCTTCCCAAAAGCCTTTTAGTTCATCTAGATTAAGGGATTCTACCTGCGACTCCACTAAATCCTGGGGGGAAATCGTTTCTTCTATCTCGCCGGTCTTAGGTGAGGCTTGTACAATTGGTGCCAGTAAAAAAAATAGGATTAGATTGGACAATAAAATTTTCTGCATCCTGTGCTTCATTTTTTCACCTCTTTTATAAGACCCTATCGTGCAGCTTTGCCAGCACAAGGGAGGCTTGTCTTTCATAACAGGCCTGCCAGGTTAATTGGCCGGCCAGCTCAATTTAACTTGGAATCATCTGGATGATGGTTTCAATCAATACAGTCAGTATGGGGATGGCCATTGCCAGGATAAGGATTTTTCCGCCCATCTCGATTTTTGCTGCAATAGCCCCCTGGCCTGCATCTTTCGTGATTTGGGCAGCAAATTCAGCTATATAGGCAATCCCAATTATTTTTAAAATCGTTTCCACATATACGATGTTGACCTTTGCATTTATGGCAATCTTTTCAATCATGTGGATGATGGCGTATATTTGGTCGACCAGAAACAGGAAAATGGCACAGCCTACAAAAACAATCAGCAAAAAGGCAAAATTAGGTTTTTGTTCTTTTACAATTAGAGCAAGGAACGTAGCAACAAGAGAGAATCCGGCTATTTGAAGAATTTCAATGGCTGAGCCCCCCTTTAGCTCTGGAATAAGAACACTGATTTTATTTTTTGGAATAGGTTATCTACAATGGATGCAACCATGAATAATATATAAATAAAGCCGAAAAGCGTAACCCACTGTGCGTATTCCTTCTTTCCAACCTGATCCAAAATGGTATGCAAAAAGGCTACCACGATCCCGACACCCGCAATTTTGAATATGATATCAACCTCTAATCCCATCCTTTTCTCCTCCTAAGCTCTGTCCAGAGTCCGGCAGCCAATGCTGCCTGCTTCATCGGCATATTCGTAAAATAGCTGCCCGCAAAACCTACATTAGTAAAATGATTAATAGTAATCCCGATAAAAAGCCGAGGCTTTTAACCATTCTTTCGTATTTAACTTGCTTGTCATGCGCATCTGCTTCTTCTCGTTCCAAATGTGAAAGGGTAAGCATAATCTGCTTTTGCTGCGAAAGCCGGTCATGCCGCCCAAGTGTTTCTCCAAATTGCTTCATTATCTCGAATTCACCTTGTTTAAAAGCGGTCATTTTCCATATTTCTTTTAAGCTTTGTTCCCAGGCATCCTTGACAGTTGTCTCAGAGTCGGTCAATTTTTTAGCGAATGATTCGAAAAACCATGATAATGGTTTAGGCAACTGGGCAGACAGCCTTCTGGCTGCTTCATGAAGAGGTGTGTGACCGTACATAATTTCAGCCTCTAGGGACTGCAGGGCCGATTTCAGCTGGCGAAGCTGCCTCGGACGTTCTGTCAGATGCCTGGAAGCTTCAAATCCAGCCCATGTTGTAGCGATTATTATAAAAACAGCTCCAATTAGCTTCATCATTTACGTCACTCTCACTTCTTGCAGGATCTCCTTGCCAGCAGCGTCCTTAATACAAGTAATGCTGCCTGGTCCGTCTCTCCTGCTGAGTTCAATAAATCTCTGGAAAATCCCCATCTCTAAAACTGCTCTTAAAGTGGGCCGTTTCTTAATTTCCTCCAGTGAGTTTCCATGTGTGGTCATTATCAGTTTGATTCCGGCATTTACGGCTTCCATAATGGCTTCTGCATCTTCCTGCCTTCCAATTTCATCAACGATTAAAACCTCCGGACTCATCGAACGGATCATCATCATCATGCCTTCTGCCTTCGGGCACGCATCAAGGACATCGATTCTGTGCCCGAATGACATTTGCGGGATCCCACTTACACAGCCGGCGATTTCGGAGCGTTCATCGATAATTCCCACCTTGCTCGCCTGAAAAGCCCCATCCGGATCCCCGGATGATATAATTCTCGCTATATCTCTCAGCAATGTGGTTTTCCCTGTTTGCGGCGGACCGATGATCATGGTGTGCAGCCAGCCTTCTTTATAGATGCGTGGAATCAGCTTTTCGGCAATGCCGATTTTTTCTTTGGCAACCCTTATATTAAAGGAGGAAATATCCCTGATTGCCTTCACTTTTCCTTCTTCAAGAATCACCTTCCCGGCGAGCCCGACTCGATGGCCCCCTTCAATGGTGATATAGCCCCTTTTTAATTCTTCTTCTAGTGTATAAATGGAAAAGTGGCTTATTTTATTCAGTAAGTGCACCGCATCTTCCGAATCAACAATATAAGGGAGGAAATGAGGCATTCCCTTCGCGGTTAATTCGAGCGGCCTGTTTATTCGGACCCTAATTTCTTCCATATCCTTTAAAATATGTGGAGGGATTTGTTTCAGCTTTTCAGAAATTTTTTTCGGCAAAAAGGCTATAATCGTTTCCATGTTTGCTCCTCCATTTTTAAATATTTCGCTTCGGACTAGCTTCTCATTATTTAAAATGTATGCCTGCAACAAAACATTATGACTTGGATTTGCAGGCTCTCCCATTTTCTTTGGGACAAGTTTTTTAAATGGCTGCTTTCGCATACTTTGCTATTTAAATACAATTAACACCCAAAACTTGTCTGTTGATTTATGTTTCAGGTGCTCGTTTTTCGGGGACGGTCTCAGGTGCCTCCTTAGCGCTCTGCGCTTGCGGGGTGTCCTCCAACACGCTGCTCCCCCAAGAGTCCAGCACCTTCCAACTTCTCTAAATTTAGATAACTAAAAACAACAATCTTTACGAAATGAGCCTTTTAAATTGATCCAATCAGAGTAAAAAATTAAGATTTCCCAAAAAATAAGTCCAAGAAAAGTTTAAAAAGGCTGGTGTCAATAAATGAAAGCAAAATGGATATGCCTCATGCTAATTATTCAAATCGCCGTTCTTATAGGTTTCCCTGCTGAGGGGCTCGCTCGGCCTGCAGGTTTGGAAGGACCTCGAAATGTCATCCTGATGATTGGAGATGGCATGGGAGTCGGACAAATTGAGATCGCAAGAGAAATGGAGTACGGGAAAAATGGGCGACTGTTCCTGGAGACTCTTCCATATACTGCACTTGTTCATACCGACTCTGCCAATAGCCTGGTAACAGATTCCGCTGCAGGTGGAACGGCTTTGGCGATAGGCAAAAAGACCAATAATGAAATGATTGGAGTAACCCCGGATGGAATGGAAACAGACAGTATCCTGGATTTGTTTAAAAAAGACGGAAAGAAAGCTGGAGTTATTTCTACGAATACGATTACAGATGCTACCCCTGCTGCGTTTACAGCAAGCGTACCCAACAGGTGGTCCGGACAGGAGGAAATAGCACGCCAGCAGCTGAACAATCAAGTGGATGTGCTGATGGGAGGGGGAAGGGCCTATTTTAAACCCAAAAAACAGAATGGCAGAGATTTAATTAAGGAAGCCACTCTAAATGGTTATACCTATGTAAGCAATCGAGATGAGCTGTTGAATGCAAAGGGCAATAAGCTTCTCGGTTTGTTCAATAATGGTTATATGAACTTTAAATTGGATCGCCCTTTAAAAGGGAGCAAAGAACCAAGTTTAAAAGAAATGACCGAAAAAGCAATCGGTGTATTGTCAAAAGGGGAAAAGGGCTTTTTTCTTATGGCAGAAGGTGCAAGGATTGACCATGCTTCACATGCGGGCGATATTACAAGCATATGGAAAGAAACAATTGAATTTGATGAGGCTGTAAGGTATGCGGTTGAATGGGCCAAAAATGACGGAGATACACTCGTACTTGTTGCCGCCGACCATGAAACAATGGGGATATCTGCCTCAGAGCCTCTGGATATACAGAGGCTGAAGAAAATTAAAGCCACTCCCCAATATATGGTCAGCCAATTTGTAAAGGATCAAAATTCAAGATCCTACAGAACAGCCAGCATCAAAGAGGTTATAAAGAAATACGCCAATATTGATCTAACTGATAAGGAAATTGCAGCTTTTAATAACCATTTGCTAAATTCGGATAACAAAGTTTATCCTCAATACTTGGCAGCTTGGGAGATTGGAAGCCTGATTGCAGAAAGAAACCATGGGGGAATTATTACAAACAAAGTCAGATCTTTAAGTTCAACTGGAGGGCACACAGGCAATATGATCCCTTTATTCGCTTATGGCAAAGGAAGTGAGGTTTTTTCAGGCGTCCTTGATAACACCGATATTCCTAAAAAAATTGCATCATTGATGAGATATGAATGGGAATAATACCTGGCAGGCAATTTAATGCGTATTTTATCCCCTTCTCAGCCGTACATTCTAGAGAGAGCTTAAATTATGAAAGCGGGGAGAGCATTTCATGTATTATCAGCATCCATTCGTCCGCCATTCATCCCATACTGCCAGCCAGACCAGATCTAAACCCAATATCGTACGAGTTTCAGGTGAAGGGAAAATAGCAGTCCAGCCAAACCAATCCATCGTAACACTTGGAGTTTCAACCGAAGACCAAGAGCTGCAAAAAGCACAGGATAATAATGCACAAGCAATCGCTAACATTAAAATTGCATTAAATAACATTGGAATACTAGATCAACAAATTCGAACAGCGGATTTTTCGATTTTCCCGCAATATGATTTCGTGGATGGGAAACAGGTTTTTCGCGGTTACAAAGTGGAGCATGTACTTGGCATTACTGTAGAGAATATTGAAAATACCGGCCTTGTTGTCGATACGGCAGTGGACAGCGGAGCCAATCTTGTCAGGGGGATTACTTTTGAAATAGAAAGCCAAAGTCTATACTATCAGCAGGCATTGACCCTGGCTGTTATGGATGCTTATAAAAAGGCCGAAACGATAGCGGCTGCTTTAAAAGTCCAATTAGTCGGGACACCTTTATCCGTTACTGAAGGTGCTTTTGACTTTGAAAGACCTGTTCCCTTCCAGCCTGCAGCTTTTGTTAAAAGCGAAGCAAGTACACCCATCCAACCGGGAACGATTGATATAACGAGCCGAGTGACTGCAGAATTTATGTATTATAGCTAGGATGAATTCGACTTATAATTCTTGTCAATACGAGGATAATAAGATTGTGAACGAATGCATTTTTTTCACAATACGTAAAAAGAGAGGTCCTTGCATATGAATGAAAATTTAGGCGAATTTTTAAAAAACCAGAAAAAAGGGGACAGGGCCTATCTCGGCGGAACACGGGATAACAAAACAGCGCCAACTTCCGACCCCGACTATAATAACCGCAGTGACACCGATATATCACCCGGAGCGGAAGGCAGAAAATATAAAGGATAAAACAAAAAAAATCCCGAGAAGCTCGGGATTTTTTTCTAATCATTAGGCGCGTGATACATAAGAACCGTCAGTTGTATTGATGATCAGCTTGTCTCCTTCATTGATGAAGAAAGGAACTTGTACAGTAAGACCTGTTTCAAGAGTAGCCGGCTTTGTTCCGCCTGAAGCTGTATCCCCTTTAATGCCTGGCTCCGTTTCAGTTACTGTCAGCTCAACAGAGTTTGGAAGCTCGATACCTAGGGATTCTCCATGGTAAAGCATGATTGCAACTTCCATATTTTCCTTTAAAAACTTTAATTCGTATTCAATTGAAGAAGCAGGAAGTTCAATCTGCTCATAAGACTCATTGTCCATGAATACGTGCTGGTCTCCATTTGCATAAAGATATTGCATTTTACGGTTATCAATTTGGGCTTTCGCAACTTTCTCACCGGCACGGAAGGTTTTTTCCTGAATAGCGCCTGTGCGGAGATTACGCAATTTGGAGCGGACAAATGCCGCACCTTTTCCTGGCTTAACATGCTGGAAATCCATTACGCGCCAAATGCCGTTATCAACTTCAATTGTTAATCCCGTACGAAAATCGTTTACTGAAATCATGAATATGTCCTCCTAAAGTTCAATTAAAGAATAATCAATTCTTTGGTAGAATGAGTAAGCGTTTCATTATGATCCTTTGTAATTAATGTGTCATCCTCAATGCGGACTCCGCCAAGACCCGGTATGTAAATGCCCGGCTCCACTGTTACCACCATGCCAGGTTCAAGAATGACATCGGATTTAAACGATAAACCTGGTCCTTCATGCACTTCCAGCCCTATGCCATGACCAGTAGAGTGGCCAAAATATTCTCCATAGCCTTTTTCGGAAATATAGTCCCGGGTTAAAGCATCTGCTTCTTTGCCGCTCATTCCCGGTTTTATGCCTTCCATCCCGCGCTCCTGAGCTTCAAGAACGATATTATAAATTTCTTTCAGCTTATCTTCAGGTTCCCCGACTGCTACTGTACGGGTGATATCTGAAACATATCCTTTATAATAAGCGCCAAAATCAAGAGTGACGAAATCTCCTTTTTCGATCACCTTATCGCTTGCCACTCCATGCGGAAGGGCAGAACGGTGTCCGGATGCTACGATAATATCAAACGAAGATGAAACTGCACCCGCTTTTCTCATAAAGAACTCTAATTCATTCGATATTTCCAGCTCGGTAACCCCTGGACGAATGATATCTAGAATATGTTTAAATGCAGCATCCGCTATGTCAGCTGCCACCTTTATTATCTTAATCTCTGATTCGGTCTTAATCAAGCGTAACTTTTCAATTGTCCCGGAAACAGGAACAAGTTCGGCTTCAACCGCTTTTTCATAGGCTTTAAAGGCGGAAAAAGTTAAATGGTCCTCTTCAAATCCCAGCTTCTTAATCCCAAGTTGTTTTGCCTGTTCTGCCACTTCTTCGGGAATGGCTCCAGTATGCTTAACAATCTCATAGCCTTCACATTGTTTTGCCGCCTGCTCTGTATAGCGGAAGTCAGTGATGAACAACGCTTTTTCTGCACTGATTAGAACCACGCCTGCCGACCCCGTAAAACCTGTCATATAACGGCGGTTATAACTGCTTGCAATCAACATTCCATCTATACCTGATAGCTCGAAGCTTGAGCGCAGCTTTTGGATTTTTTCCATTCTTATCCTCTCCCCTTTGCAAGATCTATTAAGGCATAAAAAGCCAGTTCATAACCCTTAAATCCCAGCCCGACAATTTGTCCGTGTGCCACAGGGGCAATGACAGATGTATGGCGGAATTCTTCACGGGAATGAACATTAGATATATGTACTTCGATCACAGGAACCTGGATTCCTGCTATGGCATCCCTTATTGCATAACTGTAGTGAGTAAATGCTCCAGGATTAAATATAATACCTTTTGTTCCATCTTCATTGGCAAGATGAAGCCTGTCTATTAATTCGCCTTCATGGTTTGATTGGAAACAAGACACTTCAATTTGGTGTGCACCGCCCAATGAAGTGATGTTTTCTTCCAGATTCTTAAGAGTTTCATTACCATAAACGCCTGGTTCCCGCTTCCCAAGCAAATTTAAATTGGGCCCATTTAACAGGAGTATTTTCCTCATGATCAACCCCCTCTTACTTAGTCGCAATGGGCTTCTTTCCTGGAATGTAATACATGAATAAATCTTTCTCGATCGCTTTTCGATTCCAGTGAAAAAGAATGTCCATTAAGAACATTCTAACATAAAGCGGAACTTCATACAGTTGAGTTGTTTTCACTTTCACTCTGCATTCCCTTTATGTAGCTGTTTTTCTTTACAGCGGGAAGGCCGCCATAAGAGGAGGCTTTCTCCGCTTTAGCATTTTGCTTTTTCCATTGGCTCTTTTAGCCTTACCTGATGATTTTCGCTCAAGAAACCCGCAGGCGGTCCGGGAGCCTCCTCGGCACATGACGCGCCTGCAGGGTCTCCCTTCGACCCGTATTCCCGCAGGAGATTAAGCATCCACGAATAAACACCGCACGAAGAAAATGCGAATACATTTTCGAGGACCTCTCGCCTTAGCTCCAATCAACAAAGTATGCACGCTTTACCGGTAGCTCATTGAAGAAGAACTTTTGATACCACTTTTCCAGCTTTTCGCTGAGATGTTGCGTCATAAGTTCCTTTGAAACCACTTCTTCTGCTTTTACATTCTTTTTTGGCTACGGGAACTCCGGATCTGTACGTGCCTTCTTTTCATCCTCATTTTTTCCGCGAAGTTCATGCGCTTCGTAAGAGATGGAATACCCGACAAACACTCCAAATAAAATATAGAAACAAAGGGACGTTATAATTGTATTTCTCTCAAGCTCCCAGAAAGGGCTAATTCCAGGGAATATTGGATTTAATACAAAAAATACAATTAAGAAAAGGGCAAATCCATAGCCAACTCCCACGAATATACTTTGAAACTTACGCAATGCTGCGTAATAAATAAGTGCAGCAACAATAGAAATGCCTCCAATCAGCAGAATCGAAATAACGGTTCCCAGCCAGCCTTCTTTCCAGGCTCCTATTGTCCAGGGCTCAAGAATGACATTTGGACGTATTTCCGTAAAATTGAATACATAAGCCAAATAGGCTAGCCCGCTCCACAAGATGCCTCCGATCAAACCAGTAATGACTACCATAGCCATAAAAGACATCGGCTTTTCTCTTTGATTTTGTTCTAACTGCTCTCTTTCTTCTGCCATTTATGCCACCTCCATTTCCTATTATGTCCACCTGCAATTATTCATTTGCACCATATTGAAAATTATATATAACCGGATCGTTTCTTCCCGAAATAATTGGGGATATTTTTAAGATTTTTCCTGCTGGATAGAGGTTTTACAGGATTTTAAGTAGAATAAAATAAATATACGAATATAAAAATTTAAAGCTCCCGGCTGATTGAACCTATTTCTCTAAAAGGGGGTTCCGGGATTAAAGAAAAGAGCATAAATTTAAGTAAGAAGGAAGGGGGCAGCGGAAATGTGCAAGCCCACCCCGACTTTTATTGCTGCCGGCATTTGAAAATGAATAAATGTCAAGTAATTACATTAAAGTTTTCATTCTTTCGTTTAAAAAGCGAACAAATAGGAAAAGAAAAAAATGATGGAAACTTTTAGTGAAGAAATTACTTAAATCTTTGCATATATAGTTTAAAAGCTTAGAAATTTGCTCATCATGCTTTTAGGGAGGTGGCTTTCTTGAAAAATCGGATTTCATTTTATATTGTCTCCGGGCTTATAATTCTCGCTGCCCTTGGAGTTGCCGTCAGCCTGATCTCAGATCCTGCCGGTTTTTTGCAGAGAATAGCTGTCATTGTCATTATAGGTGCTGTTATATACTTTCTTTTTCAGCGCTTTAACAGAGCTAATCCCTCTAAGCGAGAGCAGCGGGCTTTTATACGCGCAGCTAAAAAATCTAAAAAACGCTTTAACCATAAAGAAGCAGGTTCAGCCAACGGCAAAAAGGCTTCCATCGGCTCCCTTACTTCAATTAAAAAATCCAAGAAAAAGTCTTCACCACACCTTACTGTCATAGAAGGCAAAAAAGGCAAAAAGAAAAATCGAGCATCCCTTTAATCAAGGGCTCGATTTTTTTTTATAGTTTATATTAGTAACTCCAGCTTCCAAAAAATTGCTCCGCACATTGCCTGCCATGCTCAAGTAAATCCTTTTTCTTTTGGTCAGTTAGCTCAAATTCGGCCGTCAGGACCCCATCAGTTGGGATAAATATGATATTTTGCGCGTGCTTCCTTGAAATGTATCGTGCATCATGCGCATCTTTCATGGTTTCGAAAAGGGCTTCGTACATTTGTATAGCATTCGCGATCTTATTGGGAGGCCGTTCACTTAGATTATGGCTTAACTTAATCCCTAATACTGGCCTCGGTTTTTTTACATTTTCCCTATCAAATAACCACATCGGAAAATTGCTCAAAACTCCCCCGTCAACGATTACACTTGAGCGGCTGTATGCCTGCAGTTTAACTGGCTCAAAAAAATAAGGAAGGCTGCAGCTCATCCGGATTGCCTTGGCCACCGGGAAAGAGCCCGGATTAATCCCATAGTGAACAAGATCATCAGGCAAAACAACAAGCCGGCCATTGGTCAGGTCAGAGGCTATTACCCTTAGTGATTGAGGCGGCAGGTCAGCAAATGTTCTTATACCTCTTGCAGCCAGCTTTTCAGCCATCCAATTCTCCAGTTCCACACCTTTGTATAACCCTAATCGCCAATAAAGCAGAAGCCATTTAGTGACAGAGAAAGGTAATAATGTCTTTCTTTCATCAAGAAATTTTTTTACATCCAGTTCATCCACAAGCTGGTATATTTCATCACTTGTATACCTTGCAGCAATTAATGCAGCCACAATGGATCCTGCACTCGTTCCGGCTACCCGCTTGAATTGGAACCCCCGTTTTTGGACTGCGTCATACGCACCAATTAAAGCAAACCCCTTGATTCCTCCTCCAGAAAAAACACCGTCTATAAACATGTAAGCCACTCCTGTCGATGTACTTACTTATAGAGGAACTCTTACTTATACATCTTTAATCAGGAGCTTTTTAAAATAGTACGGCTGACAAGCAGAATTTCCTGGAGTTTAAAAATTAGTAATTTAGGAGGTTCTCAAAGCCTTGCGGAGAAGTTCTCTGCATCCGCTTTTATTCCTTAGACTCTGTTAAAGCTTATTGTTGTTTTTTAGCACCCTGTTGATTGGAGCAGAAGGCACGAACTCCTCGAAAATGCATTCGCATTTTCTTCGTGTGGTATTTATTCGAGGATACTTATTCAACGTCCTGCGGGAGTGGGATCAAAGGGTGACCCCGCAGGAGCAAAGCGACGAGGAGCGTCGGACCGCCCGAGGAAAGGGAGTGCCTCGTGCTGAAATCAACAGGCAAATTTAACAGAGCCATTCCTTAAGTGAAATATTGGACCTCCGCCTCCGGAAAGAAGGAATGTACATATTCTCTGATTGTGTTCTCCAGATCTTTTGCTTCTTCCGTCGGGTATACATATTTGCCGATTCCGTACCTTCCCCATTTATATTTGCGCTTTTCTTCATCCATTTCAAGCTTTGACTTTGGGTAGCGCTTTTCAATCACCTTTTTGGCCGGTTTCGTAAATCTATGCTGAATCAATTCGAAGGTCAATCCTTGAAAGCTGACGCCCTCAAGCGATTTGCTTAACCTTTTGAAAAGCTCAAGATATCCTTCACGCCAGTCTTCGTGCATATAAATAGGCGCAACAATAAAACCTAGCGGATACCCCGCGTTTGCCACTTTTCGGGCGGCTTCAAGCCGATCATCAAAGGAAGAAGTACCCGGCTCAAAATTTTTAATCACATAGCGTGAATTGACACTAAAACGGAAACGTGTTTTTCCATTATGTTTGGCATCGAGCAAGTGATCAACATGATGGTATTTCGTTACAAATCGAAGCTGGCCATATTCCGTCTGGCCCATAAATTCAATCGTCTTTTTCAAAGAATGTGTCAGATGATCCAGCCCAACTATATCGGAAGTACACGCTGCTTCAAAGCGCGTTATCTCAGGTTTTCTTTCCTCCATATATTTTGTGGCCTGATCGAAGATTTCCTCCAGATTCACGTACGTACGTATATAAGGCTTGCTGCCTAGCGTCGTTTGCAAATAGCAGTAGTGGCAATGGCCCATGCAGCCGGTAGCCAGAGGGATGGCGTATTCGGCTGAAGGTTTGGAAGTATCAAATTTCAGGGTTCTTCTTATACCCACAACTAATGTGGATTTTGCATTTCGATATTTCTGCAATTCATTATCACCGGGAATATTTCTGACCTGGTTGTGGGATGTCGTCTCCCTAATTTCGATCTTCATTTTTTCAAACTTCTCTTTAAGCTCTCTGCCTAAAGGATATTCCAAGGCTTGCGGTTCCATATAAACAAGCTGCGGGATAAAAGGCTTCAATGGAGTAACCTCACTTTTTAAGTTAGTCGATTGTTCAACGAACCATTTACTTTCATGATGGCTGGCTGAACCTTATGACAGTAGTATGAGCCAAATCCCCCGACAGCAAAAAAAGAAGATGGAACAATTATTTCCATCTTCTCTAGTAGTACCATTTAGTTTTACAGACCGCATTTCAGCTGGGCATTACAGTTCGTACACGTATTGCATCCGCCGATCTCTTTTACCTTTCCTTTTCGGCATACCGGGCAAGTATTGCCTACTTCTGAACCGATTGTGACATCTGTTGAACGAAGGTCGCTAATTGTATCAACTAAGACAACATGCTGCTTTGTTTTCTCTTTCTTAACGGTTTCTGTATCATCAAAGCTATTTTCTTCAGCTTTCAATGTCAAGACCTGAGAATCGCGTGATCCGTCAACATAGACCGTTCCACCCTTGGCACCGCCGCGGTATAGGCGCTCATACACTTTTTCTACCTGCTCAACACTATAGCCCTTCGGTGCATTTACCGTTTTGCTTATTGAACTGTCAATCCAGCGCTGAATTACACACTGTACATCAGCATGTGCTTCTGGGGCCAAATCCATCGCTGCCACAAACCATTCAGGCAGATTATCTGAATCTGCATCCGGGTTGCGGTCCAAATATTCCTGAACGATATCTGCCTTTACTTCAATAAACTTGCCTAAGCGGCCGCTTCTGAAGTAAGAGAAGGAGAAATATGGCTCAAGGCCTGTAGAAACTCCAACCATTGTTCCTGTAGATCCAGTCGGAGCAACAGTTAATAGATGCGAATTGCGGATTCCATTTTCCAGGATAGACTGACGGACATCTTCAGGCATTTTCTTCATGAAGCCTGTTTGTGTAAATGCTTTGCGTAAGCGGTTTGTATCCTCTGCATTCTCGCCTGTTAAGAATGGGAAGCTTCCCTTTTCCTTTGCAAGCTCTACAGAAGCTCTATACGCTGTCGTTGCAATTGTTTCAAAGACTTTGTCTATTAGATCATTTCCTTCTTCAGAGCCATATTCAGTTTCGCAGTAGATGAGCAAATCATGAAGTCCCATAACGCCAAGACCTACACGGCGCTCACCAAGTGCCTGCTTTTGGTTCTCTTCAAGGAAGTATGGGGTTGCATCTATTACATTATCCTGCATACGGACGCCCACTTCGACAGTACGCTTCAGCTTTTCAAAGTTTACTGTTCTGTTTTCCTTATCTGCCATTTCAGCCAGGTTCACAGCTGCCAGATTGCAGACAGAATATGGTGCGAGAGGCTGTTCCCCACACGGGTTTGTTGCTACAACCTTTTGTCCATATGCTTGTGCATTTGTCATGTCGTTGGCATTATCGATAAAGAAGATTCCTGGTTCTGCAGAGTATGTTGCACAGATATTAATCAAGTTCCATAGCTCTTTCGCTTTAATTTTGCGGTAAACCCGAACCTTGTAGCCCAGCTTTTCCCATTCTCTTACGTCACCGACTTTGTGCCACTCTTCATTATATGTTTTCATGGTCTCGGCATCGTAGGATTCCACATCCGGGAAGCGAAGCTCGTACTCTGCGTCATTCTCGACTGCATCCATGAATTCTTTTGTCAGGCAGACTGATATGTTTGCACCTGTCAGGAATTCAGAGTTATGAACACTGTAAGTACCGCCCGTAGCCAGTTTTTCTTCTGCATCCTTGATGATCTTCTCGCTGAATCCGCCATATCCCGGAATAGTCTTGTAATTAACAATTCCCTGGTACATAGCAATTTCCTGTTCGGTAAAAGAAGTAAATTTCAATTTTTCTTTTGCATATTTTTTAATTGTTTCATCGTTTGTATTTTCAAGAAGGAATCGTAAAATCCTTGGATTCTGCATTTTAGAGATGATGAATTCAATAATGTCCGGATGCCAGTCCGACAGCATAATCATCTGAGCCCCTCTGCGGGACCCTCCCTGTTCAACAAGGTGAGTCAGTTTTGCAATGTCATCCAGCCAGGAAACTGAACCGGAAGATTTACCGTTAACTCCTTTTGCCAGTGTATTGCGAGGTCTTAGTGTAGAACCATTTGTTCCCACTCCGCCGCCGCGGCTCATGATTTCCATAACCTGTTTGCGGTGCTCGGAGATCCCTTCACGGGAGTCCTGGACAAACGGCATTACGTAACAGTTGAAATACGTAACATCCGTGTCAGCACCTGCTCCGTATAGAACGCGGCCAGCTGGAATAAAGTTTAAGTTCTTTAGTTCCTGATAAAACTTTTCAAACCATTCCTTTCTCTTTTCTTCTGTCTTCTCAACGGATGCAAGGCCTGTTGCGTTACGCATGGCAATTTGCTCATAAAAGATTTCCAAAGGCTTTTCGATTACATCCAGCGGCTTCGTAATAATACCTGTCCGTGCTTCCTCCGGATCATCGAGTACTCCTCTGTAATCTTCTTCGACTAAAACTTTGGCTGTCTTGTTTTCCCAGTCTATATCCAGGATGAAACCAAGACCTCGTGCAGGAAATTTCGGATCTTCTTTGATAGTGAGGACAACGAAGTCACCGTTTGTCAGAGTCACTTTCTCGGTATCTTTGAAAGTGTATCTGTCCAGCATGACTAAACGTGAAACACCTTTGTGGGTCATTTTCATATCCGGGGTTACAGGGTGAACCTGAGGAAATAAACGGATGTCCTTGTTTAAACGATCAATGTTCAATTTCATTTTTTGTCCTAGCGCAACAGACATTGTTACAACTCCTTCGATTTAAATTCAAGCAATTCTCTGTATGTTGTGTAAACATTTTCATAGATAAAGCAACTCTAGCTCTGTTAGAAGAGTACCCTAAAGTTACCATACCTCAAACCTCAAAATCAATATATAGTGTTTAAAATATTTTCGACACCACTACATATTGTGTTTAATTCAGGCATATGTGATTTTGTCAAACTTAAAAAATACTAGATTTTGAAGAAAACAGGAGGTAATGACAGATTTACGACAAATAACGATAAATTTTCATAAATTTCGAGGCTTGCACTTTATATATATATAAATTGGTAAAATATTCATAAAAAAAACAAAAAAGCGACAGGGCCGCTTTATATCGCAGATTAACGGGCAGTTATGCCCATATTGGCTAAATCTTCATATACAAGATAACCAAAGTCCAAACTGCCCGTAAAGGCCCGATTGGCTCAACTAACAAAAAGCGGGAAAATCACCCGCTTTTTAATTTTCCCCTTATCTTTTAAAGTTCCACTCATCATTTTCATAGCGCTCTTTAGCAATTTTTTGCACATAAGCTATTTCTTCCGCTGTCAGCTCGTATGGCTCCAGCTCTATATTCAGGCCTTCTTCAAACCCTTTTTTGAAAGCCCGTTTAGCCTGGTCCAGAGTAATTTTTTCGGATGTCAGCTGGTTCATGGCGACAGCTTTATTTTTAAAAGATTTCTGCATTCTCTCTTTTACTCTTTCGTTTGGATATTTGAATAAGCTAAACAGCTTGTCTTCATCCAAATCAAGCAAAATGGATCCATGCTGCAGGATTACCCCTTTCTGCCTTGTTTGAGCACTGCCGGCCACTTTGCGGCCTTCCACTACAAGCTCATACCAGCTTGGGGCATCAAAACAAACAGCAGACCTCGGATTTTTTAAAGAATCCCTTTCTTCAGCCGTCTTCGGTACAGCAAAATAAGCTTCCATCCCAAGTGCGTGAAATCCTTTTAGGATGCCTTCTGAAATGACTCTATAAGCCTCTGTTACCGTTTTAGGCATATTTGGGTGCTCTTCCGGAACAATTACACTGTATGTAAGCTCGTGATCATGCAGCACGCCCCTGCCGCCTGTCGGCCTGCGTACAAAACCCAATCCATGCTTTTTAACGGCCTCCATATCAATCTCTTTTTCAACCTTTTGGAAGTAGCCAATTGAAAGTGTAGCTGGGTTCCATCCATAGAATCGAATAACAGGAGGCAGTTTCCCATCGCTGTTCCAATCAAGCAGTGCCTCATCCAAAGCCATATTAAAAGAGGGGGATCCCTCTCCTGAATCAATAAAACGCCAAACTTCTTTTGTCATATGTAACCCTCATTTACAGATTCTTTAACCAGTCATTTGCGGTTTATAGTCTACCAAAATTCATGAGAAAATCAAAGCAAGTTGATTTTCCAAATAAATTTAACAGATTCCCTTTACTCTCATAAGGAAAGGCTTATATAATATAAGTTGGCTTAGCTAAGTGTGAAAGGAGAAAGACACATTGGATACACTTTATTTCATTCTTATCATTTTAGGTGCAATTATTACCTACTCCGTCGTTACTTGGTTATATCAGCGCAGGATTGTTAAAACGCTTACTGAAGACCAGTTTCGAGAAGGTTATAGAAAAGCCCAATTAATTGATGTCCGTGAACCAAACGAATTTGAGAATGGCCATATTTTAGGTGCACGCAATATCCCGCTTTCACAAATGAAAACGCGGATGAAAGAACTGCGCCCGGACAAGCCTGTCTATTTATATTGCCAAAGCGGCATGAGAAGCGCTAGAGCTGCCCAGTTTCTACATCGTAAAGGCTACAAGGACCTTTCACACCTTCAGGGCGGATTCAAAAAATGGTCCGGAAAAGTTAAAGCGAAAAAATAATAGCGATAAACTAAAAGGTCCCAGCCATTACCGGCTGGGTCTTTTGATTTTTCCCTGCTTTCTCAAATAGCCTGTAAACACCCAAAAAGGATGCCCCAGTACGGGACACCCTTTATGTTTTTATTGCTTTTGATAGCGAAGCACAGGCTTACGGGCAGCCATTGTTTCGTCAAGGCGTCCGATAACCGTCGTATGAGGCGCTTCCTGAACGATTTCAGGGTTTTCCTCTGCTTCTTTGGCAATTTGGATCATGGCATCAACAAATGAATCCAAGGTTTCTTTTGATTCTGTTTCTGTCGGTTCGATCATGATGCACTCTTCCACATTAAGCGGGAAGTAAATGGTCGGCGGATGGTAGCCAAAGTCTAGAAGACGCTTGGCTATATCCAGGGTACGGACTCCCAGCTTTTTCTGGCGCTTTCCGCTCAATACAAATTCGTGTTTGCAATGCCTGTCAAATGGAAGGTCAAAGAACGGTGCCAGCCTCCTCATCATATAGTTTGCATTTAGTACAGCATATTCAGTTACAGCCTTCAATCCATCAGGTCCCATTGTGCGGATATAAGTATAAGCACGCACATTGATTCCGAAGTTTCCGTAATAAGGCTTCACACGGCCTATTGATTGCGGACGGTCATATTCAAATTCATACTGGCCTGCTTTCTTAACCAATACAGGCTTAGGAAGGTATGGAATGAGATCTGCTTTTACGCCGACAGGACCTGATCCCGGTCCGCCGCCGCCGTGCGGACCTGTAAAGGTTTTATGGAGATTAAGGTGAACAACATCAAATCCCATATCTCCCGGGCGGGCTTTGGAAAGAACAGCATTCAGATTAGCTCCATCATAATAAAGCTTTCCGCCTGCACCATGCACAATCTCCGCCATTTCCAGGATATTTTCTTCGAACAGCCCCAAAGTGTTAGGGTTGGTCAGCATTAGGGCAGCAGTATCTTCGCCAACCACTCTTCTTAAGTCCTCTAAATCCACCAATCCATTTTCGTTGGATTTAACAGTTACTGTTTCAAATCCCGCGACTGTTGCAGAAGCCGGGTTTGTACCGTGGGCAGAGTCAGGAACGATGACTTTCGTACGCTTTGTATCGCCATTCGCTTCATGGTAAGCACGGATCATCATTAGTCCAGTCCATTCTCCGTGTGCACCTGCAGCCGGCTGAAGCGTTACTTCATCCATTCCCGTAATCTCAATTAAATGCTCCTGCAAATCATACATTAGTTCCAATGCACCTTGAACAGAGCTTTCGTCCTGCAGAGGATGCAAATGGGCAAAACCATTAAAGCGGGCAACATTTTCATTGATTTTAGGGTTGTACTTCATCGTACATGATCCCAATGGATAAAACCCAGAATCCACTCCATGGTTACGTTTGGAGAGAGCAGTATAATGTCGCATAATATCAAGCTCGGATACTTCCGGCAGCTCAGGCTCTTCTTCTCTTAGATAGCCTTCAGGGAGAAGTTCGCTTAAATCTGTTTCTGGAACGTCCATTTCAGGCAGGCTAAAACCGATACGGCCTTCAGTGCTTAATTCAAAGATGAGTGACTGATCTTCCTTATGCATGGTAATCCCCCATTTCCTTAACAAATGCATCGATTTCTTGTTTTGTTCTTAATTCAGTTACAGCAACAAGCATATGGTTTTTCAGGTCAGCAAAATCTCTGCCCAAGTCATATCCGCCAATAATGCCTTTTTCCAGAAGCTTTTGGTTTACTTCTTTGACTGGCGTATTCAGCTTAATGACAAACTCGTTAAACGAAGGACCTTCAAATGCAATTTCAAAACCATTTTCCTTAAACTGCTTTTTAGCATAATGGGCTTTTTGCATATTGGCTGCAGCCATTTCCTTAACGCCCTTCTTACCGATAGCGGTCATGGCAACCGATGCTGCAAGAGCATTTAATGCCTGATTAGAACAAATATTGGACGTTGCTTTATCGCGGCGGATATGCTGTTCACGAGCCTGAAGTGTTAGAACAAAGCCTCTGCGCCCCTGATCATCAACAGTTTGGCCGACAAGACGTCCTGGCACTTTTCTCATCAGCTTTGATGTAACAGCAAAATATCCGCAGTGCGGGCCTCCGAAAGCTGTTGGAATTCCAAACGGCTGTGCGTCCCCAGCCACGATATCTGCTCCGAATTTTCCAGGAGGCGTTAATGCACCTAGTGAAAGCGGGTTGCTTGAAACAACAAACATGGATTTATGGGCATGGATAATTTCTTCTAGCTCTTTTAAAGGCTCCACTCTTCCGAAAAAGTTTGGATATTGAACGATTACTGCTGCGATATCATCGCCAATCATCTCATTTAACGCATCAAGATCTGTCACACCATCTTTTTGAGGAATTTCAATTACCTCAATATATTGGCCCTTCGCATAAGTCTTGACTACTTCCTTTGACTCAGGATGTACGCTGCTTGAGATCAGTACTTTTTTGCGTCGTGTATTGCCTGCACTTAGCATTGCAGCTTCAGCAAGAGCAGTTCCGCCATCATACATGGAGGAGTTAGCAACATCCATACCAGTCAATTCGCAGATCATTGTCTGGAATTCAAAAATTGCCTGAAGCTCCCCTTGGGAGATTTCCGGCTGGTAAGGAGTGTACGCAGTATAAAACTCTGAACGCGATAACACATGGTCAACGATAACCGGCATGTAATGATCGTATACACCTGCTCCAAGGAAAGAGGTATTTGTACGGAGATCGGCATTTTTCTGTGCCATTAAAGTGAGCTCTTTCATTAGTGCTGTCTCAGATTTCGCAGGTTTAATTTTATATTCACCTTTAAATCTTACGCTTTCAGGAATGTCACTGAAGAGATCTTCCACAGATTTAACGCCAATCGTTTCGAGCATTGCTTTCTGGTCAGACTCTGTCATCGGTAAATAGCGATGTTTCATCGTTTTCTCCCCCCGGTTAGTTCTTTTCTCTTTTATAAAAAGGTGTAGATGCAATTTTTGCTTTTAATCGTTTGCCGCGAATTTCTACTTCTACTTCTGTGCCAAGCTCAGTATGTTCTTTTTTAATAAGTGCAAGGCCAATATTCTTTTTTAAGGTTGGAGATTGGGTACCTGTTGTCACTTCCCCGATAAGCTCATCTCCTTTATAAACAGGGTAGCCATGGCGCGGGATTCCGCGGTCAATCATTTCAATCCCCGCGAGCTTTCGAGTAACCCCATTTTCCTTTTGCTGCTTAAGCACTTCCTTGCCGATAAAATCAGCTTCTTTATTCACTTTTACAGCAAACCCAATTCCTGCTTCAAGCGGTGTGATATCAGGTGAAAGTTCCTGGCCATAAAGAGCAAGGTTAGCTTCAAAGCGAAGTGTATCCCGTGCACCAAGGCCGCATGGAAGCACGCCATCTTCTTTGCCAGCTTCAAGTATTTCATTCCACAATGCTGCAGCATCCTTAGCATCGCAGTACACTTCAAATCCATCTTCTCCGGTATAGCCAGTTCTTGAAACAAGGGCTTTCTTTCCATTCAGCTCAACATCCTGCTGAAATTTGAAAAAGCCGATTTCCGCCAAGCTTGTATTTCCTGCAAGCTTTTGCAGCACCTTTTCAGCAAGCGGTCCTTGAAGGGCAAGCTGCGCCATGTCTTCAGAAAGATTTTTCAATTCCACACTGCCTTCAATATGATCTTGCAGCCATTGGTAATCCTTTTCAATATTTGATGCATTCACGACTAGCAAATAGTGATCTTCTTCTATTTTATAGACAAGTAAATCATCAACAGTTCCGCCATTTTCATAACACATGGCGGTATATTGAGCACCAGCATTTTTTAATTTTGAAACATCATTTGTCATCATTTTTTGAAGATAGGCAAGGCTGTCAATTCCTTTCACTTCGATCTCACCCATATGGGAAACATCGAAAAGGCCTGCCTTGTTACGAACTGCTTCATGTTCTTCTTTAATGCTTGAAAACTGTACAGGAAGGTCCCAGCCTCCAAAATCGATGGTTTTTGCTCCATAATCTTTGTACACCTCATACAAAGGTGTGCGCTTTAACTGTGACATTTACTCGTCCCCCTCATAATCTTTTTTAAAACGTTTTAGGAAACATAAAAAGGACAGAAAATCCCCTCGTTAATGAGAAGATCTCTGTCCTTGCACCTGAAAGTTTACCGAAATCGGCTTTCCCCTTGGGTGGCTCCTTATAGAAGCACTCTCCAGAGCTGCGTCAAACAAGAGTTCTTTTGCCTGAGAGATTCACAGGATTGCTTGCTCCTTCGGCGCTACAAATGTAGTCTCTCCCCTTGTTATCATTCGCATTTATAAAATTTTCCAAGTTGGTCATACTTATACCAAACAGAAAAAAAATGACTCCATTGTTTCGGTAAACTAAATTTAATGTATTAACTTTCAAAACTTTCAAAGCTATTATCATCCTACCACCTTAACCAGGTTTGGGCAATATGTTTTATATAGATTAAAGGAGCTGTTTTTATGACGGTGCAAATTGGCTTTGATTCTTCCTGGCAGGATGAATTTTTAAAGAGAATAGAAGATGATGGTCCATGGGGAAATTGGGAGCTCTATAAGTTGGCTCTAGAAGTCGAAAACCATACGATAATACCTGAATTTGAAGGCCTGCAGGCTCCAAAGCACCTGCCTAATCTGACACCGCTCCCCCATCAGCTTGAAGTAGCAAAGCAGGTTGTTGAGAGCATGAACGGAAAAGCCATCCTTGCTGATGAGGTTGGCCTTGGCAAGACAATTGAGGCTGGTCTTATTTTAAAAGAATATATGATAAGAGGTTTGGTAAAAAAAGTTCTGATACTCGTTCCAGCTTCCCTTGTATCACAATGGGCAATCGAACTAAACAGCAAATTTTTCATTCCTGCCGTTGCCCAGCGGAAAAGCTATGTATGGGAGCAATGCGATGTTGTCGTTTCTTCCATAGACACCGCCAAGCGGAATCCGCACCGGGACATTATTTACAGCCTGGACTATGATTTGATCATTATTGATGAAGCTCACAAGCTTAAAAATAATAAAACAAAAAACTATGAGTTTGTGCAAAATTTAAAGAAGAAATTTTGCCTTCTGTTAACCGCAACCCCGATCCAAAACCGGATCAGCGAGATATTCAACTTGGTTTCCCTGCTTAAACCAGGGCATCTTGGCACTGAGTCTGCCTTTTATGAGAGCTATAAAAAAGATTCACGTTCATTAAATGATGATGAACATTTAAAAGAACTGGTAAATAAAGTTATGATTCGAAACCGCAGGGCGGACACAGGGATAGAATGGACCAAAAGACATGTCGAAACCATTCCGATCGAATTTTCCCAGGAAGAGAGAGGGCTATATGAGGCTGTTACGGAATTGCGGGGAGAAGGCGATTGGGTGAGTTCGAGCCAGTTTTCGGTAATGACTCTACAAAGGGAAGCCTGCAGCAGCAGGGAGGCAGTTTATTTCACCTTGCAAAACATGCTCAAAAGACAGGAAGAACCTACTAAAGCTTTTCAGGATCAAGTTCAATACCTTGTGTCCAAGGTTGAGGCTGTACAGCAAAATTCCAAAGCTCAAAAAGCACTAGAATTAATTCAAAAAATTAATGATAAGGTAATTATTTTCACAGAATACCGTGCAACCCAAATGTATCTGCAATGGTTTTTAAAACAATATGGCATTACATCTGTCCCTTTTAGGGGCGGATTCAAACGGGGCAAAAAGGATTGGATGAGAGAGCTTTTTCAAAAAAATGCACAGGTCCTTATTGCCACAGAAGCAGGAGGAGAAGGAATAAACCTTCAATTTTGCAATCACATTATTAATTTCGACCTTCCCTGGAATCCGATGAGGCTGGAACAGAGGATTGGCCGTATCCATCGTCTTGGCCAGGAGAAGGATGTAATGATTTATAACTTTGCCACTAAGGATACAGTTGAAGAGCATGTTCTAAAACTGTTATACGAGAAAATCAATCTGTTTGAAAAGGTCATTGGGGATTTGGATGATATTTTAACAAAGCTTGAATTTGGAAATATTGATGATCACCTTGTCGACATTTTTGGTAAGTCAGCTTCAGAGGGTGAAATGAGAATCAAAATGGAGAATTTAACTAGCATGATTCAATTTGCAGAGGATATGAAAGAAGGTGGACTGAATGCAGCAACAGGAAATACATAAGTTTCTTGAAAGGTATTTTCACGCAAATGGTTGTGAGGTCGTCGATAAAGGCCCCGGTTATATGACTGTCCAACTTACTATCGAACTGGATAAGGAACTCATGAACCGCCCATTTTATTGGCATTATCTTGAGAAAACAGGCGGAATCCCCAATCCTATGCAGCTGACTCTAATTACAAACCAACAGCTGGCTCCCGATCAGTTGAAGGGAGAGGTCATTCATTTTGGATCCCCCCGTCTGCATCAGATATTTGAGTCAGCACGAAACCTTGCAGGCTATATCAGGCTTTATGAAAATCATCATCATTCTCCTGGCCAGCAAACTCCATTAAGGCCCTGGCTGGGTATGAACGTCCGCATCTCCTATCAATGCGACCGAAAAAGAGATGTTTTCAAATCGATTGGCCTCCAATTAATAAATGGACACATGATAGAAAACTTCCATGACAAGCTGCTTGAAATGAATTTAACGCCCAAGATCCCTGATTACTCATTCACTCTCTCTCCCCTCATTATGCCAAAGAGCGGAATATCGAGGGTAGCGAATTTTTTAAAAATGGGGATTGAGCAAGAAGAACATAACTGGGCTGATGAAGCCCGTATGCGCTGGCAAAAGGACCTGGATCTGCTGGAGCATTTTTATGAGGATGCAGAGGAAAAAGGCGAAAGCTACGAAACGGAAAAGACTGCACTAAAAGAACAGTATGAGCCAAAAATTAATATTTCCATAATTAACGGAGGGCTCTTTTACCTGACAGACAGCGCGGTCTGAAGCAAATCACTAATAAACAAAAAACCGGCAATTGCTGCCGGTTTCCTGTTTTGCTGCTATTTATGTTTTTTCTTCTTTATGCCAAAGTAGAAAATATAAGGAAGCACGCCAAACCACCTGAATAAAAAGGGTTCTTTCGTATCCTTTTTCTCCATTCGGTACTTTTTTCGTTCATCCTTGGGCTGGTCAATATATTTAACTACTGTCTGTGTGATATATTTTACGTACTCGTTTGATTTCAATTAGACACACCTGCCTTTTCAGATCGCTCATTGTTCAACCAACTAACAGTGATGGAGGACGCCCATTCACATATAGACGTTTCACATTATCGACATTAACAAGTATGTCCAGGAAGGACTATTCTAAACGGTTTATAATTTCTTTAATGATATCATGAGTTTCTCTATTGGTTGTATCGATAATCACATTAGCTGCATCTTTATATAAAGGCATTCTTTCTTCATAAAGCTCACGGATTAGCTTCATTTTATAACCTTTAAGCAGCGGTCTGGATTGGTCATTTTCAAGCCGCTTGAATATTTCCTCTGGTGTTGCATAAAGAAAAAAAACATTCCCTTTATGTCTTAAAGCTTCCCTGTTTTCAGGCTTCACTACTATTCCGCCGCCTGTTGTGATAACAGCTTCCCGATCATTCAGCTCTTGCAGCGTTTTAGTTTCCAGAAATCTGAAATATTCTTCACCTTCTTCAGCAAAAATATCATTTATGCTTTTTTTCTCCCGTTTAACAATCTCTTCATCAGTATCAATTACTGCTACATTTACACAAGCCGCTAGTTCTTTACCTATGGTGGTCTTTCCTGCACCCATGAATCCGATCAAGTAAATTGATTTCATGCTTTTTCCCCAATCAGTTTTTTTCAATCCATTTTATCACTTTTTCCAAATCGATGTCATAATAAGCGTATGTTGTGATCTCAGAATCGGAGCCAATCTTTGTTTTGAATGTAATTTGATACAAGCTTGCGGCTAGAGGGGACATACTATATGTAACGTTTCCGCCTGCAAAATAATAAGATCCTGATAAATCATATTCTTTTTTCTCCTTCAGCAAGATTTCTGTTCTTTTAATGGAATTTAATAAATAATATTCCTGCTTCAAGACTGTACCTGCTTCTTCGGTGATCCTTTTTTCCGATATATACTGCTCCAATTGGAGCGTTAGCAAAAGAAAAGCAGCAAGAATAATTGTGAATGTAAGAGGATAAACAAATCCCTTCTCGTTATGGTACATCCGAAACCTCCGAATCTGTATAGTAATAAAGGGAAGCGGTGTATTCCTGCTTAAAAGTATCTTTCACTATCATTTCCAAGCCTCCGTTTATACTAGTAAAGGAGACAGAATCAACTTCCTGGAGAACAATTTCATGACCCTTCAAGTCCACTCGCCTTCGCAAATTGGAACCGTATTTCTCATAGACTACGCTTTGCTCTGCTATCGCTAATGCTATTCTTTCATTTGAGACATCTGCATAGTCTGCAAGCCTTACTTCTTTTTTCATCTGATTGATAAATACCAGCCATTCAAGCCGCTGAGTCCTCGCTTCAAATTTCCAGTCGTGAAAGAGAAAGTTAAAGCTAAGCGGCAAAAAAGAAACAAGCATCAAGAATATTGAAAAAGCAAAAAGCATCTCAAGCATGGTAAAGCCTTTGCTATTTATAAATCTCACACTTCTCATTTGCTTTTTGGAATATGTCTTCATACTTAATACAAACCTCCGTCAATTCTGAGCTTTCCTTCAGGAATATTTCATATACAGTTTGGTTTTTCTTAACAGTTTCACCGGAAGAAAAGTGCCCTTCAACCACTGTTTTTTGCAGGCTTTCATAAAGCAGTTGTGTACTTTCAAATTCCTGTTCTATTTCAACAGAGTGCTCAATTGCCCTTATTATAAGAGGGAAAAATACGCCCGCCACAATCAGCCAGGCTGTTAAGGAGAGAAGCAGCTCAGCCATGAAGAAGCCATCATTCTTTCGCCACATAAAACCTCCCTCTCCCTATTAAAAATGTAATCAAGTACCTTTCCTCGCCCGCCCTGATATAGAAACTGCCAAATTTATTCGTATTCCCGCTTGGTCCATACTGAAAATACAAAGGCATGGTCCCCTTCCTTACCTCAAACTGAGGAGAATATTCACGGCTAATAATAGTTTCAGAACCTAACTTCACCTGTGCGGTGTACTTATGCTTGTCCGGTAAAAACTGGATGACCACATCTGTTTGATGGGTTAATGCATATTGCTGGGCATACAGCAAATCAGATTTTAATTGGGAAAAAAACATCTGTTTTTCAAAGTAGAAGAAATGCTGTTTGACCAAAACAGCCGTAATTGAGGCAATGATGAGGAATATGCTGAGGACGAAGAGGGATTCAATTAGGGTAAATCCTTGATTATTTCTAATCATGGCGTTGAAGGATCTGATGTAATCTCTCTTGTTGAAGCAGGAGTTGTTCGTTCAACTTTTCCTTCTGCAGTTATTTGAATGGCATCTCCATTTGGGCATGAAGTTTCCTCTAAGTATCCTGCTATTTTTAAAGCAGAAATATCTGCAGGGAGTTTCTTCTCTTCTATTTCGTACGCCTGAACCTGAGCTTGAACCATTTGTATAAATGCTTCACATCCTTTGCTGTTAATTTTTGAATTATGTTTAGTCACATTCGGTATTGTGATGATTAACAGCACTGAAATAACCAGCAAAACAATCATCATTTCAATCAGTGTAAATCCCCTGGCGTTTTTGATTTTCTGTAATTTCATTAAAATCCCTCCAATAAATGAAACATTGGCAGCAAGACAGCCAGGTACATGGATACAATTAAAAAGCCAATAAACATGTACAAAAGCGGTTGAATTATTTTGAGCAGCTTTTCTGTTTTTGCCTCAAGCAGGCTTAAACAGTGTTTGCTGAAAAAGATTAGTTCCTGATCCAGCCTGCCATTTTTCTGTCCATGCCTGATTATGTTTGTTAATTCCTTTTCAAAAAAAGGGAAACTTATTAAAATATCCTCCAGCTTTTCCCCCTTTCTCAAATCCATTTTCATTGCTTCTCCTATTCCCTTGTAAAAAGGCTGCTTATCATTTTGCTCAAATAAACTTAGAGCCTCATAGACAGAAAGGCCACCCGCTAATAGATAGCTAAGCTGCACGGCAAAAAAGTGAGTATAGTACAGACGGAGAAAAGGGCCTGCTACAGGAATCCTTACAATTTTCCGCTTCTGATCAAGGGGAGAATACTTTCGAAATCTGAAAAAGTAGTAAACCAGGAGAACCATAATGCTGAAAAGGCTTAGTATCATTAAGCCAGGGAGAAAGTCGCCTAAAAGGTAGACAACTTTAGTGAAGAAATTAGGCTGCAGTTTCATGGAAACAAACAATGAAGAAAAACGGGGCAATAATATATTGTCTACGAATGCAAAGAGAAATGAGGTTATTAATATTAAGAAAAGAGGATATGCAAGTAGTTTCTTTAATTTCTCAATGTCCTTCCCCCTTTTTAGAATCATTTCGCTGCCTTCCAGAAACGCAGCGGCCAGTCCTCCATGCTGCTCTGCAAAAAACACGTATCCAATCAAGCTTTTATTAAAGTTCATATTGGAAAGGATCTGATAAAAGGGGTATCCTTCTTTCAGCTCAGAGAGGCAATGGCTTATCTCCTGCTTTCTTTTGCTCGGAAGCTGGTGTATAAGTGATTCTAAAGCTTCGGATAATGGATATCCCCTTGAGAGTAGATCGCCTGTATTTTTTAGAAAATATCCTTGTTCCTGAATGGTCCATTTATGTTGCTTCATTATCATGCACCCACCTGCTGTATTCCGATTCCTTAATATAACCAAGGGCAATCCCCTTTGTTATTACCTCCTTTAGCGTTCGGTATTTAACCTCATTTGCCTCTCCTCTGGCCTCTTTTATGGAAGCATTAAGTGCTCTTCCAGCAAGAAGTTCAAATACACTTGCCCTTTTCCACCTGCTATACCCATAACAATAAGAAGAACATTCCTCCTCACAATATGGGCAAGTAAGTTCTACAAGCCGCTGCGCTGTTACTGCCACAAGAGTCTGTTCAATTTCAAGCATATTTACACCAAACTCGGTGTAATCGTTCCCAAACCATGAGATATAAATCCTTTCAAACCCTTGATACAACTACCCCAAAATTCACTGGCTGTAAGACATAAGTTCTAATAACTGAGATAGCAAAAAAAATGGTCACAAACAGTGAGACTGGACGTTTTCGCCCTAAATCAATGTTCATGAACGATGATAAAAAATTCTTAAATTATTCGTTTTCAATCAATTTTATTCCTCTGTTATCTTACCTCATAGCACTTTCACATTCATGTATATAAATTTGAGCCGAAAAATTCCATGTTTGAGATTTACCATTTTATTGATTAGCACTAATAACCTATAATATTAGATATTAAATCTAATCGAGGTGTAACATCATGGCAAATACCAGGAAAGAATATCTATTTAAAGTATATGTAGGAACAAATCGAGAAAGTTATTTTTTTTACCTTATTGAGAATCATCTTTGGGAGAATGATATTCCATTGTCTTTGTTTGAAGATGCGATTGTCGAAGCAAATAGATTCATTGATTTCTATTATATCGATAATAAAGTTATTCCTTACAGATTAAAAAATGCAAACCGTCATTGTACAGCAGAAAATAAAGCCTCCATCAGGAAATTTGATATAAAAGATGCACCAATATTAAAGAAAGATCTTCTAATTAAAACAGGCGCATTTACATTAGAATATTTAATCTAAATCTTTATTAAGCAATTTATCAACAATTTCGAGTAACATGGCATACCTTTCAAAAAAGCATATGTAGTGATAAAATAATGATCCATACTGTATATATGAAGCATCCCCCTTCCTCTTATAGGCTATCTTCATTAATTTATTATCAACAGCAATCGATATTGTAACCGTATCGGTCACGATCTTCAAACAGTATGAATCTCCAACCTTCTGAAATCCTTCAGACAACAACAGACTTTCTATGCTGTAATGACCTGCATTGGATAAACTTTTAATTAGACTCATTTCATCACCTCTTCAATGGGTTTCATTACGTACGGGTTATTACCTTCTTTCCTTTTCCAAAATGAATAATAAAAAAAGAAAAATAACCCTTTGTCTAATGATGGGGGGAGATTTATGATGAATACAAACAAATACATCCGCATTTATGAAGAAGAAAATAACAGATGCATCTCAAAATTGCTAAAAGAAATAGAAATGTTCCATAACATTTATAACCACGAAACAACATTGAATATGATTAGGCTGTTTCGGGTGATAAAAGAAAGCTCTTCACAGACCAAATCCTTTCTGGCTGATTATGTATCCCTTGAAGATGCCCGCTTAGCGAACATCATAAGAGAAGCTGTAACCCTTTAGTTCCGTAACATTTTTTCAAAAAATTATGAAATGCTCATAAAATAATTGATATAATGACAATATACAAAGAATGGAAAGTAGGTTATAGATCTTGGGGGAAATGGTAAATAAAAAAGCACTAGAAAACTTAGAAGCGGCATCTGACAAGTTTGATCCATACATAAAATCCATCAGAGAGTCTATACCAAAAGTCGCTGATGATGATATCCATTTTGATCATGATTTGAATAAGAAAAAATGGAAGAAGGCTTACGGCATTGGTAAGGAAGTATTCAGCTGGAGAGCACTTATTATTTTACCTGTAACGGGTTTTATTGGGTGGTGTTTCTTTTACGATATTACGCTTGGATTCATCACCTTATCGATGGTGCTCACAGTTTTGGTGCTGTTTTTAACAAATTATGCATTAAAAATAAAAACACTTTTTGATATGACTGATGAAAGTAAGAAAGATTTTTTTCATTTCCGTGCCTATGCTAATCACCGACGGGAATATGAAGTGTTTTCTCCCTATTTAATTAACGGAAATGGTTTTCGGTTCAAACAAGCGTTTGAGCTACTTAAAGAATGGGACAAGGATATTGAAAAGAAAGACGAAATGATTTTAAAATTAGAAAAAGATCTTAAAAAGATGGCGAATGACTCTGTAAAATTACCTGCTGAAGCAGAACAAGAAATAGAGTTTGTAAACTCCTTGTCTGAAAAGTTATTGGACAAGATTCGACGAAAAACAGAAGGCACATTGTCCATTAGTGCGATGGAGCTAGCAGGAAAATATGCAATTTATCGATTAGAAGAAGATCAGCTCATCTTAGAGCACCCTTCCGCAGGAAGTAAGAACATTCCTAAAACAGTGGATTTAAATGATAAAGGATTGAGAAGCCGTTCTTTCATCAAGATTTTAGAGTCAAGCTATGATTGGGAAACGGACAGCAATTCAACTATTTCGTTTGTGGTGGAATTGAATGGAATCAATTATGTCTATACTGTGGTTGTGAATGAACGGAATAAACATGCATTGAATCCTCAAACATCTTCAGGTAAAATGAATATAGATAGACTTGCGGATGTAGTTTCAACAGCCTTTATATTGTACGGGTATAACACAAGTAAAAAGAAAAGGGGCTGATTCGTATGGGTCGTGTAGTAGTTAAGGTCAGCGGACGCAAAAAACGGACTGAAAATAGCGGAAAAACTATCAGTACTTTTGAAAAAATCCGCCGCGATAGACAGGAAGAAAATCGAAAATTATTAGAACAATACAACAAAGAAATCAAAAAAGTCGTAAACACTCGATAAATATAACAGATAAAAAGACGAAGGACTACGTTCTCCCTTCGTCTTTTTTCATGTACTTATTTTCCATGTATTCCAAATGCTCTTTTAAGTCGTCCAAGTCCTTAAATAGATTAGCAAATCCCTCATTAAGCTTCGTTATTTCTTGTTGTACATATGAAGGTTCGCCATAATTGCCTCTTTTTTTTCTTAAGTGTAATGGGTAGACTCTCACCTTAAACTCCCCTTCTACGTATCCATTTGTATTATGTTTACCCTCCTCTCTAACATAATATGTTACTTTTTGAAAATATCCTTTGCTTTTGATTCATCATGTCCATTAAAAAATGTCTACCAGAAAATAAAGGACATAATAGCTTAGAGGCAAATGATTCAAAGCTGCTTTTCAATTCCTTCTTCCTTTAAACTTTCCCCTCCTTTTATTATTGAAATAATTCTAATCTCCTTTCTCAAGAGGTTTCACTATTTATTCTGGGAAAAACAAAGGATTTAACCCACTTCCAGTTACCCTGTACATCCATTGTCACCTCTCCCGTTTTTAGGATATTAAAAAACACGGTTGGAGCTCCATCCGTGTGTATGCTTTAACTCAGTTCTCAACTTTGAATTCCATCCAATCACGCAAGCCATCATTACGATTGAATGCTAAAGATGTTCTATTGAAGTATATCGTTCCCATTTTGGAAGAAGCTTTAGAAAAAATAGTCGAGACTCATATTCTTGATTCTCTTCTAAAAGATTTAAATAGCATTGTTGGAATTTCCTCTGCAACTTGTATAGAAGGTGGCTGACAACTTCCATCCAAAAAGGAGTAGGTTACTCCTTATATTTTGGGTCAAATATACATAGAAGAGAGAGGAATGTTTAATTCTCTTGTTCCACACACCTACCCCTATTAATTCAAAAAAAAAGCTGCCCGTATTGGTAATTAGTTCTTTTGCTCTTGGATCAGTAGTGCAACAATGACCTTAAAAAGCTGGAGGAGTTACCGAAAATAGTATATAGCATTTTTATTGAAATGTTTTTACCATTCATACTTCAAATATGCTGGTATTTTGATCCTATCACCCGTTAATAATATGTATTCTTCACCATCTAAAAACACCTTAATTTTCCCCTCTAATACAAAAGTAACCTCTTCTCCATTATGTTCCACAAGTTTATCCGACGAAGATTTATTTGGAGGAACCTTCATAATCGCAGATGCCAGTGTTCCCGTAAAAACGTACTCCATTGATACCAGTTTTTTTCATAAAAAAACTTCATTACCTTAAAAGGAATTACAGATGATGAAACGTTGGAAATTTAAAAAGCCGATGTCTAAAATAGTCATCGGCTTTCAAATTTTAATATTGGAATAAAATAAGCAAGGCTTACCCAGTTAAGATATCTTCATTAGGATATTTAATTTTTGCCTTCTCGGGATGGGCTAGGGAAAATGCTAACGTCAGCGGCCCAAGTTTTCCAATGAACATAATAAAAACAACGACAACTTTTCCGATAAATGTAAGTGATCCTGTTAGCCCCATGGATAATCCCACCGTACCAAAAGCTGAAATTACTTCAAAAACGACCATAATAAATGGAGCATCTTCTGTAATATTTAAAATAAATATAGCTGCACAAATAAAAAAGAGTCCAATGGTTGAAATCGCTAATGATCTTAAAACAACAGTTAAACTAATGGATCTCTTACCTAATACTGTATGTTCTTTTCCTTTTAGGAAAGTTAAAACTGAGAATAAGATAACCAAAAATGTGGTTAACTTGATTCCTCCTCCAGTTGACGCACTCCCAGCGCCTATAAACATTAATAATAGCATCAAAAAGATGGTTGCATCATGTAGTCCAGCAATATCTAAGGAATTAAAACCAGCCGTTCTAGGGGTAACCGCCTGGAAATAAGATGCCCAAACTTTATCACCGAGGGAATTCAAACTGCCTAATGTATTAGGATTGTTATATTCTAAAGAAAAAATTATGAACATCGCTACAATATTGATGACAAAAGTTCCTACAATCATCATTTTCGAGTGGAGGCTCATCTTTTTGAATTCTTTTTTATGCCATAAATCTGATAATACGGTAAAACCAATTCCCCCTATAATAAAGAGGAAAGTTATGACGATATTTATTACAGGATCACCAACATATCCCATCAAACTATCCGACCATAGAGCAAACCCTGCATTATTAAAAGCAGAAATCGAATGAAAAAAGCTATAATAAAGTCCTTTCCCCCATCCCATTTCTGGCACCCATCTAATGGATAAAAACAGCATGGCAATTAATTCAATTGTAATAGAGAAGATAAACAAGTTTTTTACTAGTTGAATGACTCCCCCCAAAGAAGTTTGATTTAAAGCCTGCTGTACAAGCAATCGCTCTTTGATTCCAATTTTTTTGCCAAGCATCATATAGATAAGAACAGCAAATGACATGATACCTAAACCGCCCATTTGAATTAAGGATGCGATGACAATTTCACCAAATAAAGTGTAAGCTGTTTCAGTATCCACAACAACAAGTCCTGTAACTGTCATAGCGGATGTAGCTGTGAACAAAGCGTCAATCCAGCTAACTGATTCCGTTGTTGAAAAAGGCAACTTAAGCATAAGAGTACCGACTAAGATACAAACGGTAAAGACCACTATTAACAGTTGAGAGGGATTAAGTTTGATAATACGATATTTCACCTTTATACTCCTTCTTTCTCAAATCGGTTAATATCAGAATTATGCCCCATAACGATTAGGATGTCGCCCTTTAAAATGACCTCCTCTGCTGATGGAGACACCATAATGTCTTTTCCTCTTTGTATCCCTACAATGTTGCAGCCGTATTTTGCTCTTATATCCAAATCTAATAAAGATTTGTTATGGACCTTGGCTGAAGCAACGATTTCAACCATACTGTAATCTTCTGATAGCTCGATATAATCAATAATTTTATCTGAAACGATATGATTCGCTATCCGCTTTGCCATATCTCTTTCAGGATGGATAACTCGGTCAACACCCACTTTTTCAAGAACTCTAGCGTGATAATCGTTATGCGCTTTCGCCCACACTATTGGTATTCCCATTTCTTTCAACACCAAGGACGTCAAGATACTCGACTCGATGTTTTCACCAAAGGAAATAAAGGCATGGTCAATATTTCTAATCCCAACTTGTTTTAAAGCCTCTTCGTCAATTGCATTAATTTGTAAGGCATAAGTAACAAACTGAGAATATTGATTAACTTTTTCCTGGTCGATATCAATTGCCAAAACCTCGGCACCTAATTCATGAAACTCTTTTACCAGGCTTCCACCAAAACGTCCTAAACCAAAAACAGCATATTGCTTATTCATATGAATTATCCTTCCTTTTCCAGAAATGCACACAAAAAGACCATTCTTAATAAAAGAATGGTCAATGACATCATTAACCCTTCTCTCGGTAGCGCTTACGGAGTTAGCTGTCGGATTAGGGATTGAGAGTATCCCTTCTTAGCTTAATATGCTAAGATTCACCCCAAGATAAACTATGTTTATCAGTAATGGTTCCCCCGCTCATAAAGACTCAGCAAAAAGGTTCATATTAAAATAATATCTATAAAATACTCCTAGGATTCTGTTGTGTCAATATTATAATTAAAATAAATCTCATTGGTTTATGATCTTAGTAAATGGTTAATGATGAAAACAAATATGTAAAGGTCGTGATAAATCATGCAAAACTTTAATCACACCAAGTTTAATAACATCCTTATTATCGGCTGGAACGAGAGATCCAAAAATTTAATTGAAGTCTTAACAAAAATATATCCAGCATTAAAAGTGATGGTAATAGATCAATCATTTGAAGAGGAACCCGAATATTCATCTAGAATTCAATTTATTTCTGGCAATTCCATGCATGATAAGATTTTAAAAAAATCTAACATCCATCACATTAATGCTGTCTTCATTACAGCAGACAGACGCTCCTCAGAAGCAACTTCAGATTCAAAATCGATTATTTCGCTTTTAGCAATAAAGTCGTTAAATCCTTCAGTTTATACTGTTATAGAAATTCTTTCGAATACTCAAATTCTAAACGCTAAAAGAGCTGGAGCTGATAAAGTGATATATACTAGTGAAATATTTGCAAATTCTGTTATAAGCAAGATAAGACGCTTATAAGGGAATCTCAATCCCCGAGTTTCTTGGACTTCGCATACGTTACGACCGCAAGGTTACCAATTATTCTTTACGAAATCATAAAACATACAATAACAATATCCCTATTAGGCAAACACATTAATCTCAAAGCAAAAAAAGTACACACCTTTCATTAGTGTGTACGATTCAAATAAATAATACCCTTGTATTAATCTATTTTCTTCAATAACTTGTCATCATCATATAGACGCACTAAAAATTTCTCATCCTCAAAGACGCTTTCATATAAATCCTTTTCTTTAATACTCCCAGTTAAAATCAGTTGCCCGCTATCAATATCATTCGCTTGCTCAAGAAACCTTTTAAACTTATCTTGATCTAAATCTTTATCCCTAGGTGAATCGAATAAAAGAAAGCCCAGATGGTTGATGTGAATATCCTCTTCATCTTTGAGTTTAAATAATGATAAGACGTAAGCCAATCGTGCCGCTACTTTTAAGCTAGCCGAAGAAACGTTTCTCATTTCATTTCCATCCACTAAAGGCAAAAGGTTTTCATCTAATGACGCTTTTTGCACATCTCCAAAAATATACTGAAGGGTATCTCGGAAGAGACTTTCCCATGTTTCTATTTTATGTATATCCGAAACCGAGGCACTACCTTCAAGGTTTGTTAATTCTTCTCTCACTTCTGAGATGGTACCATTAACATCCTTTTTCTGTGAACGAATTTCCAATTCGGATTCCAACGTTTTCAAAAAGTTTCTATACACCTCACCATTTTGAATTAAATATTCAAACCGATCCTTAATCGATTGTATTATTTCCTCTAGAGGGGTTTTCATTTTCTTCATTTCTTCAAGATACTTTTTCCTCTTTTCATCAATCACCTTAGTATTTTTTTCTTTTTGAGATATTTCCGAAACCAACTCCTGCTCAAGATCCTCTTTAATCAGTCTTGATTCAACAATGGATTCTTCCAGCAATTTCTTATACTGAAGCGCTTTTTCCTGGTTATAAGGGTCTACTTCCGCATTACAAAGGGGACATATCCCTTCTTGATGAGCAGGTTGAAAATCAGATAAACAGATTGGACAGCTGTCAACTGGTATCTGTGTTAAGAACTGGCGGGCTACAATCTTTTTCTTAAGTGCTTCTAATTCGTTTTCTGCCTGTTTTTTAACATTGTCCACATCCATAATTTCTAATTTAAGGCTGCGAATATGATCATTTATCCTTTCGTTTTGCTGCTTTAGCGAGACGATGTCCTCATCAAGATTCCATTCATTTATTCCTTTTAGTTTCAATAGATAATTAGTGTGTGATTCAGAAAGTTTACTTTTTTCGACTTCAATTATTTCAATTTCTTTTTGTATCTTCTTTATATCTTTAGTTAGATTTTTATGTTCGTTCAGTTCCTGTTCAATCATTTCCTTAATAAAATTATGTTTTGAATTTATTTCTTGCCTCTCTTTGATTAACTGTTGTAATTCGAAACGTAATTTCTGAACCTGATTATTTTCCCTGCCTAATAATTCCTCAATCACCGCTTTTTTAATTAGTTTTTGATTATTTAAGAAGCTGCTTCCATCTCCACCGATATTCGCCAAGATTTCAGAAGCTGGAGTATTTTGATCTACAAATACAGCTCTTAACAAAAAATATAATCTAAGAGATGCTTTATTGTTTTTTCCGTAAGATATCGTTGAGGCATTATACCCTTCTTCCTCCAATAAAAAATCAGAAAACTCCGCGAGTTCTAGTAACTCGATTTCTTCTTCCAATAATTGATTATGCTCATCAAATGGAGTTATCGTCACTACATCGGATTTTGGTAATGCCCGAATAATTCGAAATGAATTACCGCTTTTACATTGAACATCCAATTCAACTTGTTTACATAAGCCGCTTTTAATTTCGTCAATAAAATGATCCACTCTGCTGCCTAAAGCATAGATAATTAAATTCATTAAAGTGGATTTCCCTGTGTTATTTTCGCCTAAAATGACATTAATCTGATCAAACTCAAGCTCTAACCCTAATTGCCCCTTAACCTTTATTTTTTGAAGTTGCATTTTTTAATTCCTTTCTAAAACCCTCTAACGCCCTTTTTCCTTTTTCATTTATATATATCGTTGTAGTTAACCCATCCTTATGCGTTTTTAATTCAATTAATGATCGACTCGATAATAAAACAATCGCCTGGTCTAATGTCTTTAATGATTTCACGCTCTTTTGATCGACTAAATCATTTATCAATTGCAGCCGATCATATTTTAATCCCATCTTTGTCCTAGTAGATAGCTTCTCTAATAGAAGAATCGAAAGATAAAAGGGGTCATTATGAATATCATCAAAAACAAACCAGTCCGTCGTTCTGTTTACAATCATCGTGCTATTCATGAAACATCTTCCTCTAACTTCCACATAATTGCACAATTTGAAGTCGCTATATAAAGTAAACCTGTTAAAAATGATTCATCAATGACGACTAAATGCTCATACTTGCTAATAACTTCCGAAAAATCTTCATGAATTTGATCCATGTTTGTTTTTAGAAGCTCCCCTTCATCCATATGCATTAAATATTTATTTTCAATCATAGCAGTTAGATTCTCGTAAATATCCGCTACTATTTTTCTCCCGCTGTCTGTTTTGCACATATCTAGTAATATCTTTAATGTTTCCAATTTCCTCTGTGAAGCCTTCCTTCTCAAAAATGGATTTACTTCTCCGTCTTTCAGCTTCCTTAATAAGGTACTGTTATTTTCATCTCCGTTGATTTCAAAATTCAATTCACTTCTAAGCGGACTTGTTGGCTTCGAGATTTCTTTCTTGATTTCAACAATAGTGATTTTATCTCTTCCAACAATATCGCCGCCTACATCATTGTTACTTTGATTCACTCCTTTACTTTTCATTCTTATCCCTACCGACAATATCGCCGCCAACAATATTACCACTTTGATTTTGGTTCACTTTCATTCTATTTTTTTGGATATTTCCACCGAAGAAAGCCCCGACAACAAATGTTAAAACATATCCGACTACATCCGCTAATGTAAATCCCATATTTTTTCTCCCTTTCTGGCTATATTTTTTCCTCAATTATACCATTTTTTCCTTATATTAAAATATGACTCTATTAAGAGCTGTATTTTCAAAATGATTTAAAGGCGACATAATCTGCTATATAAAAAAGAAGGATACGATTATACATCACATCCTTCCCAAAAGGCATTTCTCTACTTCATAGTTCTGGCAACCAACTTATACAAGTATTCATCGAGATATCGATCAGCTGCCATTGCCTCCATTTTCTTCTCCGCAATCAAATAATCCTTTACCTGCACTTTGCTTACAAAGAGCATTTGATCCCCATTTGGGTGTGTCTCTTCAAATGAAACAGCAAATCTGCCACTTGCTATTAGTTCCTTTACTATCTTTACATCACAATGAAGAACGATAGCAGCCTCTCTTAACAAAAATCCTTTCTGCATCAATCTTTCTTCCAATATTTGTTTCAAGATACCCAGGAAATCTTCCTTATGGATCATCAAATCCTTCAAATTTTCTCCGCCTGGTTTGATTGCCGCTTTACATGTGCCATTAAAAACAAACAACATCAAGTCTGAAAGGTTAAGGTCAGTGTGACGGAAACGGAAATATGCATTCTTTAAAGAAATCCAATCGTCTTCATTTTCTAGAGGTACACAGCATTTTTTCACTTTCCTTAAAAAGGACTCGATATCTTTCTTTTTGAAGAGCCAATTCGGATACCCATCCACAAGAGGCCCATGAAGAGCATGTATGATATCCTTTTCGACAAACAGCTTTCCTGCATGAAAGGTGAGCCCAGTCATTTTACAGACTGATTGGAGAGATATTGTCTCTTCCCTCAATTTCTTATACCTATCGATACTCGAAACCTCTATTAGTTTAATAGATTTTCCGTCTACAATGGTTTCATGCTGCACCAAAAGACCGTACTTAATAAGATTTGTCATCGTTTCATGTGAAGACTTTAACATTTTTGTCGCTTCAGATTTTGTAACATACTTTTTTTTAACTTTTTTCGGTTTTACTTTTACTCTTTGATTGATATGTTCTGTCTTGAGGTTAATGAGATAATCAGTGTAAGCATCATGATAGACACCACCAAACTTGGAATCTATTATCCTCTTGAAAACATCCCACTTATGAGTCCAGGGCTGCATCTTTTTAAAGTCATCCATCAGCTTTATGAGGCTAACTAGGTAATGGTCTGGTGATACAACAAGTCGGTGTGCTGCTGTTGATATCACGGTCATCATTTTAATGTCTCTAGGAAGTGTATTTCGAAGTGAAAAGTTGACTTTTTTCACCATAATACTATCTACATCAAAAAGATCTTCCTCGCCATTAAGGTTATCGATTAAGTCCGCGAAATGAAGCAGATAAAAGAAATAGTCAACCTCCGTTAATTCCCCTACCCCTTTAAGATTCAACGTTGTATCTGGTTCCATTAATAATTGGAATATCACTTTTTGAATCTCTAGTACCTCCTGGTCTGGCCTGTCTACTGCGGAAGTACTCGTATAAATTTCTCCACAAGTGCATTTATCCCTCATGATTCGAGAAGCTCTTATTTTTTTCTGGCATTTTGGACACCTGTCAATAAGGTACCTTTCATGTTTCACACATGTGGTGATCAAAGATATATCCCAATAGATTCGATAATAAAAACTTTCTTTCAAACATTCTGGGCAGTATTTTACGTGGTATTGATTGTACACCCGCCGATAATCAAATTCTTCCACTTTCCCACCAAAAAAGGATACATTAAAGTGATTTAATAAAAGGCTCCTTGTATTTACACTCATCCTGTTAAGTAAATCAAGAACCACACGCTCCCATTTGTCGCCGTTTAAGTAATTGCAATTAGCTGAATAGAGGGTCGTACCTATTTCTTTTAGCATAGAGCCAATATGCTCATAGTGGTTGGCAAGAGCGATGCGGTAAAGAAAAGAATATAAGCTTTCATCCTTTTTTGGCTTGATAATATTTAATGGTCTTTTAAACACGTTATTGTCCTCCAAAAAAAGAAGACTCCCCTCTATATCAAAGGTTTGTCTTCATGAATTTTTCAATTTTAGGAAATGAATCCCCACTTAGATAAATCAATATCATCGAAATCCTCAATGGCTTGTTCTTTTGCGGATTTTGCCTTATGATGATTTGGCTTCACTTTCACTAAATCTTCACTTGAGGTTTGATTATGAGATTCATTTGCTTTCACAATCGTGACTGTCTCTTCGCTAACCTTCTTCTCTTTGTGGGCTGCTGGTTCCTGCCATTCTTCATTGGACCCGACACCGCTTATCCGTGCAGCCTGCTGTTGACTTTTTAAGGTCTTGTGTTTTTCTTCTTGCACCATTCTCAGCAATTCTGCTTTGGCAGCAGCCAGTTGATGCATATCGACTTTCTTTTGGTCAGCATTAAGTTTTTTGATAACCGCACGATGAGAATATTCGTTCAGCCCTTCAGTGTATTCCTGATCTGTACAAGGTACTTCAATATAATTTCTGTTCATTTCATCATATACATAGATTTTCGATAGATCAGTAGGGTCAAATTTATACTTCACCTGATTCGGTAAACCTTGTTTGCGTAATTCACGCTGCAACTTCATTAAATCCTTTGATTGGTAAAACAGATACCGATCCCGAATGCCTGTCCTTTGGATAGTACCTGATCCCAATTTCATTAAAATGATACTCCAGTTAAGTTTTGTAGAAGGCACTAATGGATCTGGCACCCTTTCAAATGCTGTACTCCAGATTTCGGCAGGAATCCCTTTTACCCCTTTATGGTATTCTTTAGTATAAATATCCACTACCCATTTATGGAAGATATGAAGAAATTTATTAAAACCGATTATGGCATTCTTTTTTGGATTGTAATCCCGCTTTTCGATTACGTTAGAAAAGGTTGTACCTGGTATTTCATGGATCAATGATTGGTTGATAGTACGAAAATAACGCTCCACCGCTCCTTTATACCAGGGTACTTTAACTGGGCAATGATACAATTCAATATCCAGTTCTATGCATACATCCTTTAAATGTTTGCTCCGAAATTCTTTTCCGTTATCCACGACTAACAATTCTGGTAACCCATAGGCTAACCATTCATTCTCTATATCTGGATATTTATCCTTCATATAAAATTTCGTTGAAAAGGCATGGTTCAGAGCATGCATTACTGATGTATAAGATGGCGGTTCAAACCCGATATAAAATCCCAACGGATAACCAGTAAAAACATCCAGTACAGAGGTTAACCAAGGTCGACCAATTGGCAAACGGTTTTTATCATCGACAACAAATAGGTCTAGCCGAGTATGATCAACCTCCACTCGCTGAAGCGGATACCTTGGTTTTTCGTTCCTCTGAACCTGCCCATATTTAGATCTGGCATATTGGGTACCTTTTCGCGCTTTTGCTACCTCAAACGCTTCTCTGTGATAAATTCTCCTGCGAACGGTAGAAAGCGATGGATGCTTGAGCAGTTCTACCCCGCGCCTTGCTCTTTCCTTATTAACCTCATCAATTTTAAAGAAGACAATTGTATGAATTGATTTTTGTAAGGTTTTCTCTCTCGTTAAATAAAGCTCGTCTATCACCTGGTCAATAATCAATTCCACTTCTTTATGAAGTTTCATTTCTTTGGAACCGCATTTATGTGCACTAGACACGAGAGAGTGAATAGAGCCATCACTATCTTTATAAGCTTTTAACCACCTGTAAATCGAAGCCCTAGAAACGGATATCCCTTCCTTTGCCAATTCCTTTTCTCGCTGATCTACATATTTGCTTAATGACTTTACATTCAGTCCTATCAAAGGATCAATAACCTCTTTACGGAAAAGGGCTTCCTCCTTCACCTTTTCTGGCAACATGTGGAAATCATCAAAGTCGGCAGAGATGATTGTTTCTTCTGACGGTTTCTTCCCCTTCTTGCTAGTGTTTTTTCCCTTCACACTAAATTGGAGTTGACCCATTTCCAGCTTTATTAATAAATCCCTTCTAGTAAATTTCTCTTTAACTCCTTCAAAACTAAGATCCTCCGCCTCAAAGGAATCCTTATCAATTTTTCTTGTTACCTCATATGACCGCCCATTTAACAGAAAGCGCGTACCGCGGCCAATAGATATCTTATACATGCTGCTCACTCTCCTTAGGCATTCTAATGATGCAAATCTAAACAGAAGGTAACCCGCAATAGACTATTTTTTTCTTTTAACATCCTGATGAGGGTAAATGAATTTTTCTTCTACAAAAGGATTTTCTTTCTTTCCTTTTAAAATAGCGGAATGTAAGAGATATGCATCAGAAAGGTCTTTTAATTCAATTTTTTCACGATTTTCGTTAACAGCTATTAACGCAGCTTCACGAATAATTTTCATAATGGAATTCATTAAGCCATTTGTTGCATACATCATTCGATCAGCGATATTTTCATGTCTTAAACCTGAAAATTCGTTAAATGGAAGCATTTGATCAATATGATTAAGTAACATTCGAAATTCTTCTACCTTTTTCGGATTATCATAACTAAAAGGTGAAATCGGGTGCCGCATGGAGAAGCGTCGTTTCAACTGAACGTTCTCATTTATTACTAATTCTGATTCTTCCAATCCAAACAAAACCACAGGGACATTCGTTCGGTTAACAAGTGATTTGAAGCATTCTGCTACATCATTGTTTACTTTCTTATTAACTGAACTTACAAAATGCTGAAATTCATCTAACATGATAAGCTCTACGCGACAATCTTTAATTAAATTTACGAGACGGTGATTTTTATTCCCAATTGTCCCTCTTGTAGGATAAGGGTCTCCAAGCATTTCCAGCATCATTTCAAGAAACGTATTGATTCGTGTAGGACTAGGAATTTCACCCCAGAGAATAACTTTTTTCGTTCTCGTGGAATCATAAATAAGCTTGTCATACATTTGTGCATAGATGTTAAATAAGGTTGATTTCCCTGAACCCGATGGACCTGTCACTAACATACACTGCGGATCAGGAGAACTTTCTAAAGACAAATGGCATTTACGTATTCTATCCAATCCTTGTTGAAATCTCGGGTGAACAATCTTGATGTTTTTTATCTTTGCCATTTTTTCGTCAATGGAAAGTTCCTGTATTACATTTTTGTCAATCATTTCATTCATATAGGAGAGATAGGCTGTACTTCAAATGGTAAGCCCATCTCTTTTCACACCATCCTTTATAATATTTCTAAGGAGCAGGGAAAGCAGAATAACCTTCCCTTATAAGCTAGCTCTCTTAAGCTCTTCATCAGTCTTTAAATCCAATGTTATTGGAACCCGCCTATATAACCGCACATTATCATCAAAGATATGTTTGGCAGACTTTACCCCAACAAATACAAATGGAGCATCTGTTTGATTCATCAATTGGACCAACATATCTAATAACTCGTAGTATCGGCGATTGTTCTCCAAGAACAAGTGTTGAGCTTCATCAATAATGATAAGTTCGAAGCCTTGTTGGTGAAATAGATCAATAAACCTTCTCATCATTCCAACAATAGATCCTTTTGATGGAGTAGAATCCCCAACTTCCCCTAAAAGGTTTTCAAGGAATGATCTCAAGGAACAGTATGCAGGAGTCTTAACAATCAGCACTTTCTCTCTGCCCACCTTCTGTACATAATTATGGATAATCGTTGTCTTTCCTGAACCAGTTGGACCAGTTAGAAACATACTTTTTGGTTCGCCAGTGTTTTCTTTAGAATGATGACATTGATCAATCAATTCCATTGCCCTCTCAACAGTGTCCATGGGTGCCAGTCGAGTAATTGACTGATTATTCAGATTACAATGTGTGTATTTAGCCATTTTTCGATCTCCTTCGATTTTTATTTTGGGTTTTAGCCAATTTTCATTTAGAGATTCAATCTCTTTACTTGCGGTGATTAAAGAATCAAGATCCGCTTTATTCTTTCCTGCTCGAATCAACTTCAAAATCTGCAAATGCTTTTTTAAGGAAAGACCTTGAGAATATTCCTGTTCTTTACAAGGTACTTTTAAAAAACTCTTGTTCAACGGATCAAAAATATAAATGGAAGAAAGATCTCCTTCATCGATCCTATATTCCACAAAAGTGTCCTTTTTTTCCTGACATAGCTTACGATACAGTGACGAAAGTTCAGAAGAGATAAATGTTAACTTCAAAACATGAAGACCGCTCTGTTGAACCTTCCCTTCGCCCTTTTGCATGAAAAAGATTTTCAAATTTTCGGACGGAACTGGAATTAGCGTATTTTTCATATTTTGCCGCCAATTTGCGTCTGGTGATCCGCCCACTGATTTGTTAAAATCAACATTGTAAATATCCAAAAGCCACATATAAAAGACTTCTTGAAATAAATCAAAGCTAATCTGTGGTTTATTTTGGATATTACCAGATTTTTTAGAGGTATTATTTGATAGTTCTTTAGCAATTGTTTTAAAGAATTTCTCAAATGAACTTCTAATTCCAGGGATTTTATTGATTTTGTTTATTTTAAACAAATTAATCCCTAGTAATTGGCATGTCTCCATCAAGTGTTTACCAGTAAACTCAAGACCGCTACCAACGATTAGGGTTTCTGGTACACCATAGGCATGCCAGTTATTTTTTATTCTAGGATACCTTTTCAATAAAGGTTCCTTAGGTAAGATAGCATTCTTTAATGCTAATAAAACCGTTTTTTCAGACGGCAACTCAAAGCCGATGTGAACACCTAACGGATAACCTGAGTACCAATCAAATATGATTGTAACCCATGGTCTCCCCATAAAGAGCTGACTCGCTTCATCAACCACCATAATATCCAGATGAACATAATCAACTACCGCTTTACTTAACAAAGAATTATGATCAGAATTTAACAGTCGGTCTCTGAAGCTGTTCAGACCAAATTGTTCAAACTCCCTCACTTTATACACTCCTTTTAATTCCTAGAACCCGCACAAGACAAGTATAGGAACATATCTAGATTCGCTTTGGAAGGCATTTCTTTACTCCTTGTAAAAGCAAATGCACTTTCTTAATTGACAGGTTACCTTTTTCATATTTACCACCTCCTCCAAAAATGCTCATTGAAAGTAACGCAACGAAGATTTTCCCCACCGTAACTGGAAGGAACTGACGTTACAGTTTCACATTATAGCCCCCTCGATTCCCATCGGTCCAGATAAATATTTTGGTAATTAAAGGTAACAAGACCAATATCTATTGACTCCTAAAAAATGCATGGTATATTTAAAGGTTTATATATTTTCTTCTTTTTTTAATTTTTATCAAAAAAATATAAAATAGCATTAAAACATCTTTACATAATATTCTCTGATTTTTTATATATAAAAGAGATTATAATTTTGAGAGAAAAATTAAATTATCCTTTTGGTTTTATTTTTTGAAAAAAGGATTCAACCTCATCCTTTAGAAGCAATACTTTTTTGCATTTTCCATGTAGATGATTCTTTAACTTCCTTTTGTATATCAAATTTCTAAAATATGCAGGGCTTTTTTGATATAGCTTGTATGCCTGCTTTGTAGTTAAATATTTTTCTTTAAATTTAGCTACTTCTTTCTCCTCAATAATGACTTTCTTATTGTGATAAGAAGACTTTAGGATTTCTTCGGCCTTAAGCATTTGATTATCGATTAAGATTCTAACGGTATTTTCGCTCATTTCTAAATTGGTTGCTGCCTCTTTTAGATTTAAACCAACCGTGTATTTTAATTGTTCTTTTTTCTCAATAAGTAGCTGTTCAATTTCTGCCTCTAAAAAATATAATTCATTTAATTTTGCACCTCCTTTGTTCGCATAAGAATTTATTTTTTTCTGATTTAAAGAATGAAGAATCGAAAGAAGTGAAATACCACTTGTTGCATACTTATCAAATACACGCTGGAGAGAAATATATTTATTTCCCTCCTCTTTTAAATTGGGTTCAAATAGGCTCTGAAGGATTTTTAAACTTTTCTTACAAATAAAGTTTCTTGTCATAAAGGGAATTTCTTTAAGAATCCCTTCCTTTACTAATGGTAAAATGTTATCTACATTTGTGCCTAAAAGATAGGCAGCCTCTCTTTTTGTAACTATTGCATTTTTTTTATGTTTTAATTCCTCAACCGCCTTTGAAATCACAGAAATTTTATAGCGGTGGAAAGATGAACTTTTTTGAGAATATTTTTTCGGCAAATTTTCACACAAAAAATCTACTTCTAACCGAGAAAGTCCAAACTGTTCTTTGATTTCTTTTTTAGTCACATAACGCCTGTTAACTTGGTTACAAGTTTTTATATCAAAGCAAGCTATATTTTTTGGCACATTTCCTTTTTGAATTTGCCTATTCTGAAAATCCTTATAGGCATCTTTAATAAATTGACATTTTTCTTTTTCTAAAATTTTTTCAAATTCTTTTTTTCTACGTCTTCTTTTTTCAAAAGGCAACTCAAAAAACTCATCTAATGCTATAAAAAAATTAGAAGGAAAATTTGAATACATCCAGAAAATGTTCGCTAAAACCTCTCCAAAGTTTTTATTCGAATAATATTTTTTTTGGTTAGTTATCACACAATTTTTGTTGTCACTAACATGTGATTGTAAATCTTCAAGAATGTTTAAATTTGCTTTAAAAAACTCAAATATATCTTTTATTGATAATCCTTGAAACACGACACCTCTTCCCCCTGACAGAATGGACTGGATTTCTATTTGAGAAAGGTACAGTAAGCAATCAGGCGCCACTAGAATTCCTTTGGCTTTATCAAATTCAAATTTACAGGTTTTACAAAAACCCTTTAGGAAATTCTTAAGCGTAATTAGATCACCGCAGTTTTCACAATTCTGTACTAAATTTGTTCGGTGATCCAAACAGACAGTACATGCATTAAAAAACCATAATGATTTAAAATACGTCTCATCTTTTATACATGAAGGACAATACTTAATATTTCTCCTAAGCAACAACATTTTTTTTGCTGAGTCTCCTACGGAAGCTTCAAAGGATAAATTAGATGCCTGATACAGTTTATCAGCTGAGATGTCACATTTTTCCGAAACACGGACACAGCTTTCAAAGTCAAATCTGTTCACCTCATAATTCGACCAATCAATCTGAAGTTCTGTTAGTAATGGAAATGGACCTCCATAAAAATTAGCATTGCTCAAGCGAAACAAATAACTAGATAAACATTCCCCCTTACACATTAAGGGACGGTTAATTAGTTTTTTCATTTTAATCATCTCACCCTGTAAAGTAATCTTTAATGATGAAGTCATTTTCTGAATTCAAACTCGGGCTGTATAAACATTGAAAGTTACTGCTTTGTCCAAAGCTTTTTACTTCAAGCCCCCTAAAAAAAAGTAGTGCATTCCTGCGGCCGAAATGGAATTTCACATGTTCTTCATTCATACCAAAATGAGTAAGTTTATTAATATTAAGCTTTTTACTCTTAAAGAGAGGTAGCGGATTCCCTTCACCGAATGGTTCTAAGGAAAGTAAATCTTGATAGAGATCTACTGGAAAATCAAAAAGTGAATATTCCATTTCGTAAACATATTGAACATTTATGGCTGGCTCCAACGCCGCATATTTTTGGATATCACTGCAAAATTGGGAATAGCAATCTATCGAAACTGTTAATCCTGCTGCCGCCCGATGCCCTCCATACGAAACCAAATGTTCAGCACACCGTTCTATGGTATTAGCAATAGAAAATGTTGATCCATTCACTGATCGAGCTGATCCCTTCCCATTTTCAGTGAGCACAATGGCAGGTTTTTTATACCTTTCGGCAATCCTGGCGGCTAGAATTCCAACAAGTCCGTCTGTATAGGAACCAATCACAGTGATAACCTTTTGTTCATATAAATTATTTGTTTGAATATACTCCTCCGCCTGTCTAACTTGAGCTGTTACCATCTTTTTTCGTACATCATTTAAGCGGATTAGCTTATTCCAGTGTTCCTCCAACATTTGTTCGTTAAAATCAGATGTAAAAAGTCGAACCGCAAAGTTTGGATCACTTAGCCTCCCAAGGGAATTTAAAATAGGAGCAAAAGAAAAACTTATTGTCTGACTATTTACATGTTCAATCCCCAGCAGTCGTTTAAGGACTTTGATAGGTTTTGAAGGACCAGCATTCATTTTCTCTATCCCCAATTGAACTATCACACGATTTTCTTCCGTTAGTGGCATCATATCAGCGACAGTCCCCAATGCGGCCAATTCTACAAAGTTCCAAATATGCATATCCCAAATTCCTTTTTCCCGCAACAGAGCATGCACAAGTTTAAATGCCACCCCACACCCTGCAAGTGATTTAAAAGGTGTCCGCTCATCACTTCTCATTGGATTAATAAAAGCTAATGATGGAGGATGACCTTTTAAGATTTCATGATGATCCGTTACAATCACGTCCATACCGATTTGTTTCGCACGGCGAACCGCTTCATGTGCTGAAGATCCGTTATCCACCGTCACGATTAAGGCAGTATCCTTGGCAGCAAACCGATTTACAGCTTCAACGGAAAGCCCGTATCCATCCGAGCGCTTCGGAAGCAGGAACTCTACATTTGCTCCTAAAACCTTTAAACCTTTATAAAGAATTGAAGTACTAGTCATGCCATCAACATCATAATCACCGAAAATACCAATCAATTCATCTCGTTCTATTGCCTGAAAAATACGCTTTACAGCCATATCCATATCCCTAATATAATAAGGACCTATCAAATAGGAAGGATCACAGGACAAATAACGATTGATATCGATAAAATTTTTTATTCCTTTTAGAAATAATAGTTGAATGATAAATGGGTCTAGCGACAATTGCTTGGCATAATACTGAATGATATTTTTTTCTTTACTTGTAAGCTTACTGTCTCTTTTAATCCAATTCTCCATATCCAACTCTTCCTTTCAGATATTTTAGAATTTTTATTAAAATCACCACCACCATTCTTCCAATCCTCTGTATAATAGAAGTAATTACATAGGATTGAAGGCACCAATATTAAGAGTAAAATCTAAAAAAGCAGGTGAAACTTTGAAAATGGACATCGGTCAGCAAATCCGCCTATTGCGTAAAAATCAAGGTTTATCAATTCAAGAATTCGCCAAAACCATGAATGTCTCAGTTGGCTATCTTTCTAATTTAGAAACAGGGAAAGCCGAAACCATTCCCCTTTCATTTTTAAAGAAATTGCAAACAGATTTTTCATTCTTTCCAGCTGAACAGAACGGAACCTTAAATGATCCCTTTTCGCTTCGGCTCCAACAATTGAATAAGATGTTAATCACCCTTCAAGAATCTCACCCCGAAGTTGCCGACTACTATATGAATCATTTGGAACGCGGCATTCCCTTGTTCATGAAAAGACAAAAGTAAAATTATTCCTACTAATGGTATGTACGTAATAAACAAAAAATATTCATTCTCATGAACATAAAGTTCATAAGAATGAATATTTTTGTTGGATAAAACTGGGGACTCCTAAGTGATTCATCTTAAAGTAGGGGGTAATATTTTCATGAAAAGACAAAGCTTTATAATTGATAATCAATTACTAATACCTTTGATTTTTAAGGAATGTTGGTCAACCCAGTAAACCCTCAATATTCATTAATAATTTTATGGAATAGTACGATTAATTCTTCAGCCATGGTTAATATCTAAAAGGTAATGAAGAATATAATAACAGAAGCTTATTCTCACTAAATAAAACATCCCAATCATGAGTTTATGTACATAAAATACAAAAGGGAAGAGCATGAAACCTCTTCCCTTTTGTATTTTATTTCACTAATTAACAGGTTCTCCTTCTAAAAACTCCATTGATGTGTAGAGTAATTTCCCGCTTTCTGTTTCCTCAAATTGTCTAACGGTTTCCATAACTAGCTTCACTAGTGTCTCACCATTAATTAACTCAATCGGCTTATGTTTACAATATTCCATAACTGGTTTAGTAAACTCGCCTGTTGTTACAAAATAGCCTATTTGAGCTTTCATATCCAGTATTGCACTATGGAATTTTTGGATATCAGGTCTTGTGACTTTTGGAGAATTGTATTTCTTGCACTCCACAACAGATATAACATTATCTTTTATTAAAATGATTTCTTTCCCGCCATCACATGTAGCAGGAGTCAATGTTGCCTTATATCCTCTAAAGTCATAGAGCTGCTTAATAAAAGTTTCAAACTGATGCCAGTGCATCTGCTTCAACTTCTCAAGAGTTGTCTGTTCTTTCATCCTTTGGACTTGCTTTTGTTTCTGCTCTTCTAAAATTAACTTCTTCTGAAGGAATCTCTTCTCATTCATCTGCTTTTCATAGCTTTGGGACATCCAAAATAACAAAGCTAATACACTTAATACAATCGTTGCATATAGCCATCCGAAAACATCTAGTCCTGAAAAAAAAGCATAAATATTGCTAACGATGACCAAAAGTACTTTAACTGTTATCATCAAAAAAATGAAATTAACATTCCACCTTATCCTGGCCGCTCTTTTTTTATATGGTCGTTTTCCCTTCCTCAATATAATCAGTCCTTGATTTTTTATAGGTATTTAAATCTTATACTTTTTATTATTTAAATACCTATATATCCCATACAGAGACTGAACATGCAGGACACATTTTCTTGCATCATTGCTTATCTCTTTATTTTATGTTTCTTCAGCAAGCCTATTGTTTGAACTTTTAATAACTAGAGGTCTTGTCATATTGAGAAAATATAGGAGCCCCCCTACCTCTAAAAAACCTACCTTTCTCCGAAAAGTGGCTGCTTTTTTATTCTGCGCCCTTAACATATCCCCAGTTATTGCTCTCTAGATTTTTAAGCAACTCCTATTACAGAGGCATAGAAAAAGTCTTAAATACAGTAAGTTATTATATTTTATTCATATACAATCTTTAAAGTGTCCACCTTATACCCCTCTGCAAGGGCTTTAAAATTATGCCCTGTTTTTTCCGCAGAAGTTTTCGCTAGATATAGTGTTCCTTTATTACCATTGGATTCTATATAATTTACTAGGTATCCTTTTTTTACATATATATACCAATTTCCATTTAATTCGAGTACCGTTGTGACGTTTGGCTTCTTTTTAGCTTCTTCCCATTGTCCTTTTAGATCTTCAGGGACTAGCTCATCAATATTCCCCGTTCTCAGCATTGGTTCATCACGGTCCAAATCATTTTTTTCATATCCTTCGAGATTCGGGGTAAATGTTTTAATATCAATTGGTACATTAACTTCCAGTTTTGTCGGGTGTAAGTAATCAACAATATCCCCATTAGCATTATAGGTTTCATACTTAACTAATATCCCTGTATCCTTATCAACCCAAAAGCGGAATGATTGGAAATCTCTATGGTTTTTAGTCCCTTTTATCACGAGCGTGTTATGACCAAGCAATTCTTCATTTTGTTTTTCAATTTCCCATTTACTTAAATCTCTGGTATAGTTTGAGGCTATTTCATAAGGAAATAATGTTTCATTTGCTACACCAATCGGAGGTCTTTCCCGATAGTTGGTTACATTGTCTCCCTCACTATTAACTGAAAATGCATCTTCAATTTTTAGTGGCGTACCAGGGTTAACATCTTCTGCATATTTTGAGTCCATATAGGTTTTTGCTTGTTCAGATAATGCCCACACTGTACCTTCTGTATAATATTCGAAAGTAATCTCCTCTTTACCATTTACAATATTGGATCTTTTGCCGAATCCCCCTGACTTATTACCTAAACTAATTGCATATTCAACAAGGGAATAACCCGAAGAATGTCCATAATGTACTTTGAATTCACCAGTAGCCGTTTCGAAATTATCTACGGTATTAATCATTTTAGTTAGGATCTCTTTTTTAGTCATTTCATCATAATTTTCTTCTAGCTTCGGTGGTAAATATATCGTTTTCTCATTTGTAGGCTTCGTTGTAGATTCTTGTATATTTTCCTTTGGTTCATTAGCTTGTTTCGTTTCAAGCTCATTAAACACGTTTAACTGGGTTTCAACAAAATATGTGATTCCCAAAAATATTATGGATACGACCGAAATGCTAAGCAAAGCATTAAACTTATTTCTTAGCGGAAATACTTTCTTTTGAGATTTGGATTTTTCAATCCTGTTCAAGACTTGTTGATACTGCTTATCATCAAAACACACATCTTTTAAAATGCTTTTATTCATTTTTTCTTTTAAATTTTCCAATTTATTCTGCATTAAATGACCACGCTCCTAATGATTCTTTTAACTTAAGGCGTCCCCGATGCAATCTGGTTTTAACTGTATTAGGATTAATCTTTAATAAATCCGATATTTCCTCAATAGAAAATTCCTGATAATAAAATAAAATAATGACCTCTCTTAATTTAACGGGCAGTGCAATGACTTGTTTAGAAATTAATTCATTTTCCTCGTTGCTAAAATATTGTTGTTCAAGAGTAGAATAAGCTTGTTTAGAACTAAAAAAGTCAGTAATATATAAATTTTTAAAAGACCAACTCTTTAAAACATCTTTACATTTGTTCACTGTAATTCTTATTAGCCACGTTTTATACGATGATTCATTTCTAAAAGAATCCATTTTCTCATAGCACTTTATAAATACGTCTTGTGCTACATCTTCTGCCAATTGTTTTTGTTTTAAATATGTATAAGCAATTCTAATAACATCATTACCATGCGTTTTCATTAACCATTTAAGCTTTTCTTCTCGATTTAAATTATTTAGGGGTTCTGATTTAGAGTCATCCACCATATTAATCATTTTTCTCCTCACAATCATTGTTTCTTGGTAATTAGACGATTTGTATTTTTTAAAGGTTCTATTTAGAACTTTTTCAATAAAATATTTTTAATCTAACAAAAGCTCTCAATTAAAAAAGCCACCAAAAATGGCAGCTGATTTATTAAGCTAAATCCAATATTAAGTGTTTGAAAATATTTTCTCATTAAACTTAACTGCCCCTTTTGTACAATAAGGGTTTTTATTGAAGGGTTAGTAAAAAAGGGCGTTAATTCTTCTGAATTTACCGCCCTAAAACTCAATGAACTATTTATTTATAAATAAGGTAATAAGCTCAGTATTATCATTCCATTTAACGGTTACTTCTACCTCAGATTCTTCAATGATTTTTGCATTAGTTGGATTAGCCTCTGCTGTATTTTTGGTAAGACCGTTTTTATCTAATGTTGCCCCTGAAATACCAAAACCACCTGCATTAGTGTCGACATCATAAGTTATTTCTCCTACGGTTTTAATATCGTTACCTTTATAATGAAGTTCAAATTCCTGTTCTTCATGACCATCATCATTTTGAGTAACCTTCAATATAGCTTGCCAATTTTTTGATTCTCCAGAAAACGTAAAAGTTTTTGAACTACAAGCTGAGAGCAATAGTAATAAGACGACCAATAAGGATGGAATTTTCAGCATTTCCCCCCCCCTGTTTATGATTATTAAGCTGCCTTCAATCCAAATTATACCATGTGGATATATGAAAATGTGAAAATTATGTTGCTAACCTGCCCCATTTAGTTCATAAAGAAACAGCCGCCTGATTCCGCAGTTGCTTTAACATAAGCACCCTTTAGTTATTTAAACAGTAATAATATTATTACTGTTATCCTATTATCAAGCCGTTATTTTCCTTTTTCCTACCAAAACATATAGCAAATAACCGACAACATTTAATAAAGCAAAAGCAATAACCCAGCCAACATTTAATCGTTTATGATGATACGCATTGATCGTTGCCCAAATAGTAAACAAAGCCGCATAAATCGCAAAACCGATCAATGAAACAAAAGGTACAAAAGCAAAAAGTTTTATTGATTCCATTTGTACATACCATTCAGTGTCATACATATACCCTAAATCAATCAACATCCAATTTTTTTCATCAGAAGGTGATTTTCCGATTCGATAAACTGGTGTAGCTTCATCTAAGTGATATGAAACTGTGCCTGTTTCTGATACTTTTTCGACATCTGACATCTTGTAAATTTTAAGATTTAAAATTTGATTTTTACTTTGTACTAAAGCATCAATTTTTTCTTTCGCATCTTTGGAAACTGCTTCTTTACCTTCTAATATTCCAACTGTTTTTTCTGTACCAATTATTTTTTCAGCGATAGATAAGTTCTCATTCATATCTGCTTCATCCATCGCCCATAAAACCCCACATACAATAGAAGTAAAGACAAAAAATGATAATGCAGTATAGAGCACACGTTTAGCAAACATTTTTTGTGCTTTAAATAATTGACCGACAACAGCACGAATTTCTTTTTCCCCACCAAATCGTTCAATAGCAATTTCTATTGCTTCTTCTTCCGATTTTCCTTCTAATTTCAATTCGTGAACTGCCTCTAACAGATGGTTTTTCATTTCTGCTTTTAACTCTTGAATTTCTTCTTTATTTCCACCAACACTATGGTAAACATCATCAACAAATGCTTCAATTTTTTTCATATTTTTCGCCCCCTTCTAAAAACGAATCAATAATTTTTTTTACAAATTGCCATTCCTTACGCTTTTCTTCAAAACCTTCTTCACCTAAAGGCGTAAGTTTATAATATTTTCTTCTTCCACCTGGTCCTTGTTCATCACCCCAGTAAGAAGAAATCCATTTATTTTTTTCTAATCGCTTTAAAGACAAATAAAGCGTTCCTTCCTTTAATTCAAATTGCTCTTCACTTTTTTCTCTTACTAACTTGGCTAACTCATAGCCATACATATCTCTGCTCTGTAAAAGTGAAAGAATCAATGTATCAATGTGACCTTTTAAAACCTCTTTATTTACTTCCAAAATTGTCCACCCCCTATATCTGTTATAAAATATATTACTTAATAATGCAAGGTATTCCTTCAAAAAAATATCAGCAAATAAAAAAACTGCCATTCTGACAGCTTTTTGTTCCTTAACTAACCTGCCCCTTTAGTCGAATAAAAAAATAGGCTCTTGGAAAAATACTTACGAAAGAATTATCAATAAACAGGAGGTAATACAATGTTAAGAAAACTTATAGGTTCATTAGTTGTCTTATTTCTTATAAGCATTGGAACAATCGTAAGTGCTGAGTCTAATCAACTATTTGAAGTCCCTATTATAAAGCAATCAGACCAATGGAAAGTTGAATTAGGGGAAGCTAGGTATGGTGATAATATCGCTAGACCTCAGAAGGGCGTAAATGAAATGTATAGCTTGAAGATTATTAATATTGGAAAAGAAAATCTAAAGAATGTCAAAATTGATTTTTACAGAGGTGATCCTAATTCAATGACAAAGTATGGGCTGCATACTCCAAGTGAACGGCAGGCAGTATTTAAAAAAGGGATGGATTTTAGTTTTTCCAATCTGCCAATTTCCTTGAAAGCAACTGAACTTGAAGTGGTTATTAGTTGGCAAGATGATCCTTCTACTCATGCGGACGGTAAGGTGGTGAAAGGAAGGGAATATAAACAGACTTTCACTTTTACTTGTAAGTAATAAAAAAATGAATATTAAAATGAAGCAGAGGTTAGGCGTTAGTTCACCATGACCCTGCTTTTCATTTTTGGCACAGAGGATTCTTCAAATGAAACAAAACAATTTGTTTTACCTAATATTTTGGTCACTTCCACAAAAATAAGAACATATGCAGCTGATACTTTTTTAAAGATAGCGCTCGTTCGTATTATAAGGTCAGCTAGAAAGGCTATTTTTTATTAGTTACACCATTCCTTATTCCACTAACCTGCCCCTTTTGTTGAATAAGAAAAAGCCGCCTGATTCGGCAGCTGATCTTGAACATAAGCACCCTTTAGTTGAATAGAGAAAAATAATTAGAGTTTAGATAATACCTGATTAAGGTTATTCCATTCGTAAATGAGAAGATTTAATTCTGCACCTGCAATTGTTATCTTTTCTGATTTAAGTAAATTAGCACCATAATACTCATAAAAATAACGGGTTTTATTATCTTCTAATACTTCCACAAAAACTCTATTGAAACCGAGTTCTACAAATTGAAGAAAAAGTTGTTTCAATAGTTGTTTTCCAACTCCTTTTCCTTGATATTCTTGAAAGAGATAAATAGCTGTTAAATCACCAGAATTAGTGGCATTATTACTTTCCCTTTTTCCACAATCAGCAAATCCTATGATTTCTCCTTCATCATTTTCTGCGACAAAGACATAATTTCCCTCTTTAGTGATATTTCGATTCCACAAGTCAGTTCGTTGGTCATATGATAATTTCTTTAAAAATTCATCTGGTATAATATTTTTATATGTTGTTCTCCAACTATCAACGTGTACTTTGGCAATACCCTTCGCATCAGTTAAAACAGCTTTTCTTATGTTCATTAATTACACCTCTCAAAGGATTTTGGAATAAAGTGTATATTCCATTAAATCACAAATAATCCTTCCTCTTATTCAACAAACCTACCCGTTTGTGCAAAAAGAAAATGCCACCTGGCTCAGCAACTGATCTTGAACATAAACACCCTAAAATATTTCTTTGCATCTGTACTATAAAAAAATTTGAACTGAAGAAGCAATTAAATTCCAAACGATATGGATT
>NZ_QGTW01000004.1 GCF_003182355.1 Cytobacillus oceanisediminis
AAATTTTAGTATAACGGGGTTTTAAGCTAGAAAAAACAAAAATCCCCGAATAGATCCACTTTTTTTAAAGTGTCTACTATTCGGGGTTCAGTTCATAATGACGGGTGGCCTTTTTTATTTGATCGTTAAAAAGTGCTTACCCTAATGCCCCCAAAATTTTATCAAAATACACAAAAACTCAAAACTATTTTACATGCTTGTAATAGATGATAAACAATCCAGCGATACGATTAATAATGTAAAAATACGATCGTATAGGGGATGAGAACATGAAGAAGAAAACAATTCTGGGAATGGGCTTTGCACTAACCTTGTTATTAAGCCCGTTTCAACAAGCTTTTGCAGCTGAAACAACCGGTGAACTAAGACAGGTGGATAATGTAGCCCATCGCGGGGCAGCCGGATATGCACCGGAAAACACCATTGCTGCGTTCGACAAAGCTGTAGAAATGAAAGCGGACTATATTGAAATTGATGTTCAAAGAAGCAAGGATGGCGAATTGGTTATTATTCATGATACTACCGTGGATCGAACGACTGACGGCACAGGCAAAGTGAAGGATTTAACTTTTGAACAACTGAGGGCTCTTGACGCCGGCAGCTTTAAAGGAGAACAATTTAAAGGGGAAAAAATCCCGACTTTTGATGAAATACTTGATCGTTATCACGGAAAGGTTGGAATTTTAATAGAGTTGAAGGCTCCGGAACTTTACCCTGGCATGGAAGAAAGTGTTGCACAGGAATTAAAAGAGCGTAACCTTGACCATCCGCAAAATGAAAAAATTATTATCCAATCCTTTAACTTGGAATCTATGAAAAAAATGAATGAACTTCTTCCAAAGGTCCCAATTGGAGTTCTTACTTCTTCTCAAACGCATACATCTGAGCAGGCATTAAAAGAATTTTCCGCTTACGCTGATTATTTTAACCCGCACTACGGAATTGTTACGGAAGATTTAGTTGAACAAGTACATTCACTTGGTATGAAAATTTCTTCTTGGACCGTACGAAGCCAGGAAGCAGCTGATTTCCTTTTAAGCATGGATGTTGATGCCATTATTACCGATTACCCTGATTATGTAGATCCAAGAAACTAATAGTACATATACAGCTAAGGGCAGGTCTCAACCTGGCTTCCTTTAAATGAATAAGTTTAAAAGAACCTGTATCGACGTTAGCCGGCACAGGCTCTTTTTGTTGGAATTATCTACTCCAGGTGTTCATACACATTCTTAACATTATATAAGGGATCTATCCAGCTGCGGGTAAGATTTGATTCAATCATAGCATTTCCTCACTGCTAAAGAGCCTAAAAGAAAAAGGATAGAGTTCCGCTGACTGTATCCGGTCCCTTTATTTAAGTCGACTTAAGTTCAATTTTTATATTAGTTACTGTCACTAGATTCAGAAACCTCATCGGACTCTGTTGTTTCATCCGATTGCTGGCTTCCTTCTTCTTCTTCAGTAGCAGAATCGGCATCTGTGCTTTCATCCGTATTTTCCGCATCATCTTGGGGGTTTTCCGCATTAACATCTTCATCTTCGGGATTTCCAACTTCTCCATTTACAGGTTCTTCCTCAGTGTTCATTTCATTATTCACAGGTTCCTCAACTTCAGATTCCATTTCATTTTCTTGACCTGGCAAGAAGCCGCATGCAGCTAATGGCACAGCAAGCAATACGGGGATGATTTTTTTGAATAAAGATTTGTTTAACATAAGATATTCCCTCCAAGAATTATAATTTTAAAACAGCCTGCCCTCCTTTTTCTGAATTCACAAGCTATTATATAAACAAGCTCTTGAGAGAATGTGTCGAAATTCTAGACTTTTACTAAACCTTAATCGGAATGAAAAACACCTTAAATATCAGTAAAAACCTTTACATAGGAAAAAGAATAATTTAGGTGCCAGTGAGTATGGGTTTATTTTTATTCGGTATTCCGTCCTTTTCCCTGATAGTTGTACTTTTGCAACCAGTGTTGCATAAATGCAATATACTTAAAAACACCTGTACAATAGCATTTTAATCTATAAACAAGTCAGAATATTTTTAATATATTGTATTTTTGCAACATCCCTGTATCCAAAATCCAATAATTTCAAGTGTCTATTATTGGCATGGTACTTGCATTCATTAAAGATAGCCTAAAATTTTATAGGAAGAAAGGGGATTTTTTTATGAAAGGGAAAGTTTCTGTAATGGTTGAACCGATGAAAATGGAGTTTCGCGAGTTTGATTTGCCTGAACCGGAAAAAGGTGCTGTTTTGCTGCGTGTAACTCGTACCAATGTATGCGGTTCTGAATTACATATTTGGCGGGGGGAACATCCAACCAAGAAAAAAGGTGTATTGGGCCATGAAATGGTAGGGGTTGTAGATAAACTTGGTGAGGGTGTCACAACAGACTTTGCCGGCCGCCCCATTAAAGAAGGCGATCGTATTGCAACTGTATACTACCGGACTTGCCGTAAGTGCAGTATGTGCTTAAAAGGCCATTTGCACCTTTGTGAGAACGCTTACAGCTTCTGGAATAAAGATCCGGAGGAAGCGCCGCACTTCCATGGAACATTCTCTTCCCATTATTATATTCATCCCGATATGTACTTTTATAAGGTTCCTGACAATGTACCTGATATTGCAGCAGCCAGTGCAAACTGTGCTTTATCACAGGTTTATTTTGGCCTCGATAAAGCGGGCATTACGTATGGTGATACCCTTGTCATTCAAGGAGCGGGCGGTTTAGGTTTAAATGCGACTGCAGTAGCAAAGGAAAAAGGAGCTACGGTCATTATCATTGATGCAGTTGAGTCCAGATTGGAAATGGCCAGAAAATTCGGTGCTGACCATACAATTAGCATTTCAGAGTTCGATACAGCAGAAAAAAGAGCGGCAGCAGTACGCGAACTTACAGACGGGCTGGGCGCTGACATAGGGATCGAGTTAAGCGGTGTTCCGTCTGCCTTCCATGAAGGAATCCATCTGGTGCGAAGCGGCGGGAAGTATGTGTCGATTGGCAATGTATCTCCTGGAAAGTACGCAGACTTTGATCCTGGCTTGCTGACACGAAAGTCAATTGAAATAAAACCAATTGTCCGTTACGACCCTTGGTATTTGGATAAGGCCCTCCAGTTCCTTTCAAAAAATATCGATAAATATCCATTCGCCAATATGATCGACGGGGACTTTGAATTTGACAATATCCAGGAAGCACTTGATAAATCTGCTTCAAGAGAAGTCACACGGGCTTCTATTGTGCTGCCGGTTGGGGTTGCTGCAGAACAGTAATAGAATCCGCTTAAAGTTAAGAAAAGAGCTTATTAAGGGAGGAATAAATATGCCTACAGAGCAGACAACAGCAGAAAGAAAAGGACTTATTATAGGAGATCAGGAAATTTTCACAGATTCAGAGTTTGCCGTACTAGATAAATATACAGGTGACGTCATTGCCAATGTGGCAAAGGCGGGCAAGGAACATATCAATCAGGCTGTATCGATTGCCCAAAAGACTTTTGATCAAGACCAGCTTACACCTTATCATCGTTATGAAATATTAAAGCGTGCCGCCGAGATTTTAAAAGAGCGAAAAGAAGACGTGGCCCTTACCTTATCAAGGGAAGTTGGAAAAACCATTACCGATGCCCGTGGAGAAGTGGACCGTGCCATCCAAACGCTGACTTTATCTTCTGAAGAAGCAAAGCGGATTGACGGAGAAGTGATTCCTATTTCAGCAAGCCCAGGGGCGGAAAACCGGATGGGCTATGCAGTCCGCGCACCACTTGGCGTTATTGGGGCCATCACTCCATTTAACTTTCCGTTTAATCTTGCCTGTCATAAAATTGGCCCGGCGATTGCTTCCGGCAATACGGTCGTATGGAAGCCGGCTTCAGATACAGCCACTTCGGCTTATCATTTAATTAATATTTTAAAAGAAGCAGGACTCCCTTCCGGATATGTGAATCTTGTATGCGGCTCCGGATCGCAAGTAGGCGGGTGGCTGCTTGAGGATGAGAGAATTGCCAAATATACGTTTACCGGAAGTGCCGAGGTAGGCCGCTACATTAAGGAAAACAGCGGGCTCCGTCCTGTATCGCTTGAACTCGGAAATAACTCTCCTAATATTGTTCACCATGATGCAGACCTTGATTTGGCTGCCAAAATGTGCGTGTTAAAGGGCTTCAATACGGCAGGCCAGGCATGTATCTCTGTTCAGCGAATATTGGTTCATTCACAAGTATATGACCAGTTCCTTGATAAGCTAAAAGCGGAAACAGAGCAATTAAAGGTAGGAAATCCGCTGGATGCTGAAACGAATATTGGGCCTCTGATCAGTAAGAAGGAAGCGGACCGAGTAATGGCATGGATCAATGAAGCTGTTTCACAAGGGGCCAAAGTGATCGCAGGCGGAAAACAGGACGGGGCCATTGTGACGCCTACGATCTTAAGCGATGTGAACCACGAAATGAAAGTGGTCTGTCAGGAAGTTTTCGGACCTGTTTTAACGGTGATGCCTTTTGAAGATATAGATGATGCCATTGAGCAGGCCAACAATTCGAACTATGGTCTCCAATCAGGTATTTTTACGACCAATCTCAATACGGCCATGAAGGCAGTCAAAAAGTTTAGAACGGGCGGCGTGATTATCAATGATGCTTCGACGTTCCGGGCGGATGCCATGCCATACGGCGGAATTAAGGATAGCGGCATCGGAAAAGAAGGGCCGCGTTATGCGATTGAAGAAATGACCTTCCTTAAGACAGTGATTATTAATTTGTAGGCTCTATTAAAGCGTATTGTTGATTTTGGTATTTTGTGATTGGGGAGCAAGGGCGCGAGATCCCCGAAAAATGCTATCGCATTTTTATCGTGGTGAGTTTCGTTCCCTTTCTCCCGTTTTTCCGCTGAGTTGGGGTACGAATAGAGGGCTTTCGTTCTCTTTCTCCCGGTAATTTGAGTACGAGTTATAGGGTACGGGCTCAATGGCCAGCAAAAGTAGCGAGTCAAAGGTATGCCCCACAGGCGCGTAATGCGCCGAGGAGGCTCCAGGATGCCGGCGGAAAGTGAACTTCTTGAGCGGAAACCAACAGGCAAGTTTAACAGAGCTAACTTGTAAAATCTGCTGAAAATTTTTTGTAAAGGGGTTAGGAGATGACTCAGGCTATTAAAATTGAGCCTTCTGCTGCCATTCAGGCAGCGAAGAGTGAGCTGACTCTAGAACAGATCATAAACAAACCGAAAAAAAGGAAACTATTTGGCTCCTCTGCCAGTCAGCGGGCTGATCCGGTGTTTACTTTTTATTATCCTTATATGTTCTACGAATGGAAGGTGACTGTTCCCAGATTTGTTTTCAGGGACGGAAAAGCCCTCATTCGGATTGGTGTAAATGGTTTGACCAATGTGGCTGCCCAAACCGATATTTGGCCTGAATGTGAAACGATTGAGGCTGAGCCTCAGAGCTGCCTGCCGTGCAGGGTAACGGAAGAGTCAGCCGATGATGAATGCAAGCTGGCACTTGAAAATTACGTTTTTAAGTTTATGAGGCCATTAAAGCCGCCGATTTACCAATTAAGCCGGAAGGAAATGATTTATCTGCCTTACCATGTTTTTTATGAGAATTCGACAGGCAAAAAAACGCTGATGATAACAGAAGCATTAACCGGAGTGACGGCGGAAGCCAGAAAAATGAAGGAACTCAATTCGTGGCTTGAGAGTATGGCAAGACAAAAATAATACTTTTGGAAGCGTTGTCATTTTTGCCCTTTCTAGGGAGGTGAAAATATGACTGTATTGCATTACGGTGCCATTTATATTTTAGGTTCCTGGGTAGTCCTTGGCTTTTTAATTTTTAAAACAGATATGTTTAAAATCGACTAATCATTGAAAGAGGGGGTCTGTATATGTCAGTAATTACTTGGTCTTGGATTTTAATGGTGTTCTTTATTGGGCTGATGCTTTATCTGGGTTACGCGGGAATGAAGAAAACAAAAAATGCAGATGACTTCGCTACAGCACGCTCAAGCTATGGGCCCATTGCCCTTGGACTTGCCGTATGTGCCACTACAGCATCAGGATCTACTTTCATGGGTATTCCGGGTACCGCCTATACCTCGGGATTTCCAAGCTTATGGTATCCGATGATCTATCCGATTGGCATCTACGGCGGGATGCTTTTAACAGCGAAAATGGTTAAGCAAATGGGCGATAAATTCAGCAATCGTACGATTCCGGAGATTGTTGGCGAACGTTTTAACAGTGAATTCTTGCGGGTTGGGCTGGCTTTGCTATCTTTACTCCTTATTTTCTATATTGTTTCCCAGCTGGTCGCAGCTGCATTGATGTTCCAAACAATGATGGGCTTAAGTTACCAGGCAGGGCTTTGGCTAACGGCCATTGTACTTGGCATTTATCTGGTGCTTGGCGGATCGCATTCCGATATTTTAACGGATGCTGTTCAAGGTTTCCTCATGTTAATTATTGCCGTTATGATCACTGTTATGTTCTTTACTGGATTTGGGGTGGATGGCGGAGTTACTGCCGTTAATGATGCGATTACAGCCAAAAATCCGCAGGGCGGATGGGACACACTGTTTATTGAAGGGCATAATACTTATGGCAGTGCATGGCTTGTGTTCCTTATTTTAATCGCTCATATTCCTTTCGGTGTGCTGCCGCATATCGGGAACAAGTTTTTTGCTCTTAAAAATGGAAAGCAAATGAAGGTCTTCTTAAGCTTTTGTATTGTTGGCGGCGCTCTGTTGCCAATGATGGCACTGGGCGGATTGTTGGGGGCTGCGGTTATTCCGGGTACACTGGAGAGTGCAGATGCCGTTATCCCGGCATTATTTGTTGAGGTATTCCCTCCATTTGCTGCAGCGCTAATGGCTGTTGTCGTGTTATCAGCAATTCTTTCTACAGGTGACGGACTGGTCGTTTCTTTCTCACAAATTTTCGCAAATGACCTTTACCGGAAAACACTTGCGAAAAACAATCCTGATAAAGAAAAGGTAGAAAGAAATTCTTTAATCATTGGCAGGGGAGCTGTTGTTGCCTGTCTTGTCCTGGGGATCATTCTTGCGTACAACCCTCCTCAATCTCTGGCCATGTTCTTATGGATCGGTGTAGGGGGAATGGTATCAGGCCTTGCAGGTCCGCTTGCGATTGGGGCACTTTGGAAGCGCGCCAACAAACAAGGGGCTATCACTTCGTTTTGTGTGGGTGTAATCAGTTATGCAGTGCTTTATATGGGGTGGGTCCCAGGTCTTGAAGCCATCACAAATCCTTTTGCGGCTTCAGGCTACTCGATTTTAGTCGCTTCTGCCGTCATGGTTGTGGTGACGCTGTTAACGAAACCGATGTCTCAAGAGTTTATTGATAACATTTACGGTTCAGAAGTAGTCGTACCTGACAGTAAGACGATTTCACAATAAGAATGGTGGCTTTTTTCAGGGAGTGGCGTTCATTTTGAAATATATTTTAACTATAACCATAATGCTAATGACGCTAACAGGGTGTAGTTCAGTGTCTTCACCTGTTTCTGACTCTTCTGAAAATTGGGGAAGGATCTGCACAGCCTGAATTGGTGGGAACATAGACCGGATTATCCCGGGACATGATTATTGCCGTATTTGAAAAATACAAAACCGAACAAATGGGCAAAAACAGCAACGTCACGATTGGTTAAGTAATAAATAGACCAGAATGGCCGGATACAATTCGTATTCGGCATTTTTCTGGCTAAAGGGAGAGATACCTATGTCACGGATCGGCATATATTTTTTACTCGTCTTCGTCATGCTGATGTGGGGATTGAATGTGGTGGCTATTAAAATATTAATTGAATATTTTCCGCCTATTTTGATGCAAAGCACCCGAATATTTCTTGGGGGACTCCTTCTCGTTCTGTTTTTCTGGTGGCGGAAAAACCTGCAAAAGATGACCAGGAAAGGGTGGTTTATCACGGTATTGGCAGGAGTTTTGGGTGTCACGGGACACCATTTGTTTTTGGCGATCGGACTGTTGGAGACTACGGCTTCCAATGCAGGCATCATCCTTGCACTCAGCCCATTAACCACTTCAATCCTCGGGATTCTCTTTTTGCATGACCAGCTGACCAAAATGAGATTACTGGGAATCTGCATAGGATTTGGCGGCGTCCTTTTTGTTGTGCTGACCGGCAGCGGACAGCTGGGCGGCATTTCCTTGGGAGATTTCCTAATTTTTATGGCAATGCTTACACAGGCTTTTAGCTTTATCCTAATCAAACAAAACTCTCAATCTGTAAATCCCAAATTGATGACGGCCATCATGTTGACAGCGGGTTCGATCGTTTTGTTCCTGTTTAGTTTCTTCATCGACACCAAGGGGATTTCAAGCATGGCTGTAACCGAAATAAGAGTATGGGTCATCTTCCTTTTGTCAGGTGTCGTGGCGACAGGAATTGGCCAGCTCCTCTATAATATAGCCATTCAAAATATAGGTCCCGGACAGACAACGATATTTAACAATCTCATGCCGTTCTTCACCCTGATTGGATCGGTTTTGTTTTTAAAAGAAACGATACTGATTGAGCAAATTATTGGGTTTTTGTTTATTGTGGCTGGAGTTGTGCTGGGGACGGGGTATGTGGATAATTATTTTGTTAGTAAGAAGAGGGAGAAGGTTAGTACATAGGTACCAGGTACCACCCGAATTTTGTCGAATGAAATGGATCTGCTAGGCATGTATTTCAGCAGGTTTTTCTTTGTTTATTGAATAGGAATAAATACCTATTTTAAATAGGTAATATTTACTTATTTATATGAAAAATGGTATATATTAGATATAAAACACATGAATCGTACGATAAAGGCAAAGTTGCTGAAAGGTGATGACGCAAAACTAGAGGGGCTAAAGTCTTAGAGACCATGCCAGCCAGCTTTCGAATACGTTCTCCTGCGGTTTATGTAGATAGGGGAGGGATTGTGTGTTAAATCCTTTTTATAAATTAAAGGTTTATTGGCATTTATTTCAGAAAGTACATTATGAATTGTTAATCATCGGTTGTCTAGAGGATGATCTAAAGGATAAATATTTGAAGAAGGCATTGTATCATAAAAAAAAGCATTCCAGTAAGAAATATGGAAACTTAATCTTTAAATAAAGTGAAATGAAAGGTGCATAGTAGGTACCAGGTACCACCCGAATTTTGTCGAATAATATGAACAAAGCCTGCTGAGTTTTTTAACAGGCTTTTATACTCTTCTCAAAATTGATAGAAACTTTGTATTCCTACTCTATTGACCCCTTTGGGATTCAGGCAGAGGCAGTGGGGGGAATACTATAAAAAGGAGATGTACCGTTACAGTACATCTTCCCTCTTCTATTTATTTCCCGGCTCCAGCACCCACTCTGCGTGTTACGGTGGCAGTTTTATCCGAATCTGTTTCCGATGTGCTTGTGAAAGTAAGGTTTGTTGGTACTGGCTGTAATTTTTCGCTGCCCTGTGGAATTTTTACGTAAACAGGAACTTCGACAGTTTCGCCTGCTTGAACTTCAATGACGTTATTCTCCAGCATGAACTCCCAGCCAGCTTCCGTTTTGGCATTTAGGCGGATTAGGTCAGTTGCCTCACCAGTGTTGGTTACCTTGAAGTAATAGGTTCCTACCCTGCCGGCAGCCGCAAATTCTGCCTTGCCGCTTTCGGCTGTTACTCCGCGTGTGAAGGAGCCAGAGCCCTCCATATTGCGGACAGCAACACGATAGGAGAGTGCCCCTTGGTCATCCAGCTTCTTCTTCAGAATGTAAAAGTGAAGCCGGTTATGTTCGTCCGTATATTCACTGACAACTCCATCTGCAGTTCCCGCTTTGAAAAGGGAGTCGGAAAGCTGTCTGTAGTCGCCTTTTGAGTACATGGCATCTGTGCCATCAGGCCTTTTGAAGTCAACTTGACTGATATCCTCCGCGTGGGAGTCAATGACCCAAATGTTAGGCGCTGATTCAGCATTTTTTGTTTTCGCAAGAAGTACACCTGAATCCGGAGTGAAGGAATCGAAGCCAACTCGATCCACAACTTCTACGGTATAATTGTTGTACCATTTTTCTCCCCGCTGCATATCTGCACGCCAATCGTCTTCGAGTGAGTTCTTCGGTGTAAGGTCTTCCATACTGATATTGATGCCATGTAATGCGCTGCGGCCAAATTCTTCGCCGGCGGGAACAGCCCTTGCAAGGATATCAGCGAAAACAGGTCCAGTTTCAGCCAACTCTTCCCGGCTGATGTTCAGGTACTGGTCTTCGGATAAAAATCCTTGCTTGATTTTATTGCGAAGCATATGGTGGGATGGTGCTGATCCACCCAGAGTAGGAAGTACCATCCAGCGAGTATGCGGTCCAGCTGGACCATTAAAGCTTCCGCGGCTCATTAATTCCCATGGTCCGGAATAAGAGCGGGAAACCGGTTTTCCGTAAGGGTTGTTGTAGTTGTCCCCAAGGTTCATAATATGCCCAAATTCATGAGCAAACGTGCCCATTCCATCATTTTCACCTTGAATGGAAACGCCGCGGCTGGCGCTGGACCAGATACTTTTTGCTGCCAGCCAGGAAGTCCAAGGAACATAGCGGGTGTTGGCGGAATTAGGAAACCCTTCAAATGGAGGGCCAAATTCCTTTGATACATCTTCTGCAGTTTGGAACATCATTTCGCCCAATTCCTGCCAGACACCTGACTCATCATAACCGGCGTGCAGGATGAAGGTGAAGTCGTACTCTTTTCCTGATGCTTCAATATCTGCCTTAGCCTTCTCCATCGCTTCAGTTCTTAAGCTTTTCCCTTCGAATTCTTCAGGCATGTTTACCTTCTGGCCAAATTCATTAAGTCCATACTGGAATTCATTGTGATCCATCCGGTACGTTCCAAAGGAATCCAGCTCTACGGCCCATTTGCCATATGAATTTTCTCTCCAGTACTCATTGATTGTCCGATAGTTATTTAAAGGCTGGGGCTTGTTCAGGAAATCCACCCAGAACGGTCCGATTTCATCGCGGGGGATATTTCCGGTGCCAATTGGATTGCCAGCTATTTCAGAACCCTCCGGCTGGCTTAAAATAAACTCACGATCCGGAAAATCAACAATAACCAAAGCTCCCCTTAATACTCTTTCCGGCTCAATATCAGCGGTGCGCCAATCAATCCCCGGAACTGGCCGATAATCTTCCCAAGTCATATTCTCCGGGAGAACCCAGGACTGTGCATCTGCTGGGTCCGGGAAATTTTCCAGACCTGGCTTTTCCGCATAAGCTGCAGAAGAAACCGTCAATAAAAACAAGGTAACCAATAAAATAAAAGACCTCTTCAAATGCCTCAACTCATCTTCCTCCCCTAAATCTATTTTTCTGGTAAATTATACAATTAAATTTCGGGTATAAAAATATTTAATATTTAAAATATTCAAAATGATAGAGAAGTCCTGAGTATTTAGGTGGGAAAATAGATAGGAAGTTAATAACGGACAGAGTCTTTTTACACTTTTGCCAACTGAAAGATCGATATATCGACTCTCGTTGAAATTTTTCATCATTTTCAAATGTCGCCCTTTATATCGAAAACTCATTTGACAGCAGGGTTTATGCAGTCATTGGTTGAGATTTTTAAAGGATCTAAGCGGTGAAATTCTCTGGTCCAGAATTCTGCAAAAGAGCCTTGATGGCATTAGTCAAAATAGGGAACAGGCCATGAAGGCTCCGGTTAAAATGGTTTCTCCGCTGATACTTTTTATTTTTCCCGCGATTATTATCGTACTGCTTGGGTCGATGGTTATTTATTTAATAGAAAGATAAAAAAGAAGCCAAACGAGAAGTTTGGCTTCAGTGAAACTATCTTAATCTAAAATCAGGATTCACCGCTCTTGTTAAAAAGACGGCAAATTGCTCTCTGGTAACCGTTGTTTGCGGCTGGAATTCTGTCTTGGTAACTCCACCGGTAATGCCTGCGTTATACATCCGGACGATGGAATCTGTGTACCAGGCATCTGCTTTTACATCGGTGAATGGGTTTCCTGCATTTGTTTCAGGGAAGCTGTATAGGCGTTGAAGAAGAGTTGCCATCTGGGCTCTCGTCAATTTGGAATTCGGTTCAAATTCTGTTTCGGTAATCCCGGCAAAAATGCCTTCATCCACAGCGGCTGCAATAGCATTGTAGTATTTGTATGTTTTAGGAACATCAACAAATCCTGGATCCGGACGGTTTTCCAATGAAACATTGTTGGCACGAGTCAATAGAAGAACGGCCTGCCATCTTGTTAAAGGCTGTTTTATGCCAAAACTAAAATCGCTTACTCCATGGAGGATGTTACGATCAGTAAGGTAATAGATTTCTTCTGCTGCATAATGATCTGCAGGAACATCCTTAAATCTGAAGTCAAGATAGCTGGATGCTACATATCCCTTTGTGCCATCACTTCTTGTTGCAGGATACCAAACGAAGTGGTTTTTGCCTGTAAGAACTTTGTCGTATTCAAAAGGGCCCTGGATTGTTAATCTTTCACCGTTGCTTAAAGTACCTTTTAAAGCACTATTGGTAGTTGGCTCGCTTCTAAAGTTAACGGCTGAAGTGGTTTCAACAGTTTGCCCGGCAATAAACTTGTGCTTCGTCTTAGTTAATGGCAAATCAAATTGATATTGCATCGTGACAAATTTAATATTTTCAGTGCTGTTAGGATCATAATCAAAGTCCTCCGTTTTAAAAGGGAGGACTGTTAGCTTGGTGAGTCCCAGTTCTTCAATTTTCCGGATGACTTTTTCTTGATAAGAATTCGGGTTTCTATCACCTGTAGCTTGGACAATAGGACTGTTAACTGGTTTTATCCCGTTATAAGCCATGATGGCAAAGTACCAATGTTCCAGAACATCTCGCTCGCCACTATTGATTTTCGGCAGATCGGATCTCTCAAACATCTGATCTAGTATTTCTACACCTGCTTTAATGTTGTAGGCCACATCTGTTTTTAGAAGATCTTCATCATAATTGGCCAGATTGGTTATTTGCATCACCCCGATGCCCTTATCATTAGCGATAATCGTATCACCGTTGCTGTCAAAATGTTTCCAATTGGCGCTCTCTCCTTCTGCGATTGCTTTAACAATCTCTGGAGGCACATCATAAGCTAAAGCTGTTTCAGTTAATAAGCAATTCATTGTATTAAAGTCAGGATTTATACCTGGCTGAGCTATATATTGGCATTTATCTGAAATAGGATCGGCAGCGTAGGTATCTGAAGCTGAAAATAAAGAAAGTGACCCCAGAACCGCAAAGGCCATTAAAGAGGGTTTTAGTTTTTTCATATTTGCGTATTTCTTCCTTTCCTTTTACAAGTTTCCAATATCTTACTAGAAATATAACATAGATCTACCAACTTGCATGAGGATAGCGGAAACAATAATTAGTTGTATTTTTTTACAGTATTTTACTATAATGGAATTAATATAGAGGGTGTTTGGTGTAAATGTAATATTTTTTACATTTACTTTCCAGGTCCAATTTATTATATTTTTACGTATATTAAAAATAGGAAGGTAACTTGCTATGACAAAGGAACAGGAAGCATTTTTCCGTATTCTATTAGAGGCATATGAGAAAGGCCAAAAAAACCATGACGTTACGGAAATAGCTTTTATTAATGAATTAAAAGAAAAATTAGGGCTAGTATGGAAGGAAACTTCTTAAAAACGTTTTTAAAGTTTGGGCATGTTTGTTTTTTATATAGTCGTTTTAGATTATATGTTTACTGGATATTTATTGAAGTGTAGTTAATTTTTTGTTAATTTTTTTGCACAATTTTCCTGAAATAGAGTATTAATGAAGAAACGTGAGACAAATTATCTATAGTATTGATGAAAGCAAAATGAATCCATTTTCAGTCGACTGATAGTGATAATCCTATTAAAATGTTGTTAATAGATTTAGGTTGGTAAGCCATAAATCTTATTTCCTTTTAGCACTCTCAGTTATCTGGGGGTGCTCTTTTTTTTATGCTTTTCTTTTCTCTATATTAAAGATAAAAATAGAAAGTAAATGGTGTGTAAAATAACATATGAACTTACTTTATTTTTAGGCTCTTCCATTTTTGTATGGATCTATTTTGAATGACCTTGATTGATTTATATAAAAGCAGGCGAAAAAAGAATGATCAAAACGGCCACAAAAGATTTGGAGCATCAGTATGGGAATTTGAAGTTTATAAATCGGAATTTCACTCCCGTTTGCGTCAAGTTAATGATGAAGTTCTTTGGCCTAGTATGCATTTCTTTTTAACATTTGAAATTAGTGGCTGTTCATGCAGGGATGAAGTTGTTGTAACGCATGAAAGCAAAACTGGAAGGTGGCAGGCTAACATCTGCATGTAAGGGAAGATGGTATTTAGATTAGTCGAGTAATGCAAAAAGAGCTTGGATTCGTATCCCAGCTCTTTTGAATTTTGTTTCTATTGATTTATTTCATTTGCTAAAAATTCAATTCCCTTAACGGCTGCACGATAGCGAAAATAATCTTTTAGCTCTTTGGATTCTTGAAGAAACTTTACATATAGAGATTTAGCCTGGTTAAATTTCGGCATTATTACCTTTCAGTGAATTTAGTATATCGAGTTTGGTGTTGATATCTTTTTGAACTGATTCCCACCATAAATAACATTCTCCGCCTCCATAATTAATTTACATGCAAATTGGCTTTTAGATCTTTTAACACAAATATCTAGTTTTGATTCGACAAAATTCGGGTGGTACCTGGTACCACCCTTCTTTTTTACTAAACTAGAAATAGATGAGGTGACTATTTTCCTTATTTTGATAGTTTTTGTTTAGCTGGGGTTAGATGTGGGTATTCCTATTTTGGAGTAAGTTGGTTGCTTGATTTTTCGGAATATTCTTGATTGATTAAAGGCCCTTTAGAATTTTCATTTTCCATCCGATATTATTTTCAAGGGCAAAATTACTGAAAAGTAATGACGCAAAGCTACAGGGGCCTCTATCTAAAAGATAAAGCCAGCCAGCTGCCATCAAAAAGTAAAGGAGAATATTTGATGTCAAATCACACTTGGGTTACACCGGAGGAAATGGCGAGAAAGAAAGAGTTAAAAAGGAAGCTGCTTTATATTTCTTTACCAATCCTTGTATGTTTGATCAGTGCATTCGTAACGGTTTTAGCAAATCAAATTTGATAATTGGGTCTAGTATGACTACATAATTCTTTCAAAGTAACATCCAGTGGAGGATGTTACTTTTTATATATAGAGAGAGAATCGAGCTTTTTACTATCCTTTTATTACAAAAATATTAAAATTGAATGATTTTGTAATATAAAAAGTAGTTTATTGAAACCTTCCTGTTATGTTCCTCTGTTAAGATGTTCCTATCAAGGGACATAAAGGAGATACATTTTGAAGAAAATACTAATCTATCTAACTGTTGCTGTTTTTCTATCATTGGGATTTTCAAATGTCACTTCAGCCGCTGGAAATTCGACATATACAGTAAAATCAGGCGATACGCTTTGGGCAATTGCTAAAAAGAATAAAGTAACTGTTCAACAACTAAAATCTTGGAATAAACTGACTTCAAATACGATTAAACCTAAACAGGTATTAAAAATATCTTCTACAGCTGTAAAAACATCAACTGCTGCGAAAGCTTCAAAAACAACACAGAAGGCTCGCGCGTATAAAGAAATCACTGTGAAAGCCACAGCTTACACTGCAAGCTGTAAAGGCTGCAGCGGGATTACTTACACAGGGATTAACTTAAAAAAGAACCCCAATGCTAAAGTAATCTCAGTAGATCCAAAGGTTATTCCACTTGGATCCAAAGTATACGTACCTGGTTACGGAGAAGCAATTGCAGGCGATAAAGGTTCTGCAGTAAAAGGAAACAAAATAGACGTCTTCATCCCAAACAAACAAAAAGCTCTTCAATGGGGAAGCAAAACCGTAACAATTAAAGTATATAAATAATAGAACAAAAGAGAATCTCCTGAGAGGGAGATTCTCTTTTTTTATGGTGTCAGGCTTATTCGACAAAATTCGGGTGGTACCTGGTACCCTAAAGACCTATATTTTTGGAAGGACTATTATCTCATTTTTGTGTATTGACATAATATTTACAAAAATTGAATTGTGCCGGTAATAGAGGAGTGTTTTACTAATATTGGAGTATCATGTAAACGTTTCAAATACTAGAAACTGGAGAGGATATTATGATAGGAAGACGTCAGAAAAAGATGTTCAGCCTTGTGTCTATTTTTACCTTAATCCTTAGTCTTTTTGTTCCGTTTTCTTCTGCTCATGCAGAAGGGGCCATAACGGTTGCAGAGGCTATTGCGAATAATAGCGGTACTGCCACGGTTGAGGGATATATTGTCGGAACAACAACTTCTACATCTAATTATAAACATGAGGGGCCGTTTACGGTTGCAACGAATATTGCGATTGCAGACTCTGCAACTGAGACAGATCCCAGTAAGATTATGCCTGTTCAACTGCCAAGCGGTCCTATCAGAACAGGTATAAATTTGGTTGATAATTCAGAGAATCTGGGGAAGAAAGTTCAAATTACTGGGAACCTTGAAGCTTACTTTACAGTTCCAGGTTTGAAGAGTCCGACAGTCTACACCTTTGTAGAAGAAACTGATCCAACACAGGTTTCAGCAGTCAAAGCCTCTCCTGAAGCAGGGGCGGTTCAAAGTGGTACAGAAGTTACTCTTTCAACTTCCACGGAAGATGCTGCGATCTATTACACTACTGATGGTTCTGAACCCACTACAACAAGCTCTGAGTATTTAGAACCAATCGTGATCAATGAGGGTACAACAATCAAAGCCTTCGCTGTAAAAAGCGGCCTGGATAATAGCGAAATATCAACCTTTGAATATAGCATTGCTCAGGAACAAACAATTGCCGAATTACGTGCGCTGCCTCTGCCGCATGAAGGCACAGTCCTTACAAAAGGTGTGGTAACAGCGGTATTAGGTTCTTCTACCTACATACAGGATGAAACAGCAGGAATCGTATTATACGGGCCGCGCCTTAATGTTCAGCCTGGTGATGTTGTGAGAGCATCTGGTAAATTGACAGAATATGCAACTCTTTTGGAAATAGAGGTACAAGCTGAAGACGTGAATGTAATCGAAACAGCTGATATACCTGAACCGGAAGTCCTTACAGCCGGCCAGCTTGACGAAAGCAAAGAGGCAACGCTAGTGAAAATTGAAAAGGTATCCGTACAATCATTTAGCGGCGGAAATTATACAGCGGTTGATGAAGAAGGTGTTTCCTTCCAAATTAGGCCAAGTGATTCTTCCCTGCTAACTGTAGACACAAGCTATGATTCCATCACTGGGGTTTTAGGTGTCTATAATGGGACTTACCAGCTAATCCCGCGCAATGCATCTGATGTCATTGCTGATTCCACCAAAGTCCAGCAGGTAGCGGCAACACCAGGTTCAGGTTTTGTACAGTCAGGCGATCAAGTCCGTCTGTCGACCTTAACTGAAGGTGCAACGATCTACTATACTACAGATGGTTCTGAACCAACTTCAGCCAGTACGGTTTATACCACGCCGATCACAATCAATAAAGATACTGCGCTTAAAGCGCTAGCAGTAAAAGAAGGCTTAACAAACAGCAAAATATCTGTATTCAATTATATTATTCAAAAAGAAGATGTCCGTATCCATGACATTCAAGGTGCGGGACACTATTCAGTATATGACGGTTTTAATGTAACCGATGTAGAGGGGATCATCACGAAAGTGGTAGATAACAATAACTTCTACATGCAGGATCAAGAGTCTGATAATGATCCTAAAACCTCAGAAGGAATCTTAGTTTATAAAAGTAAGCACGGTTTAACAGCGGGAGACGTTGTTTCTGTTAATGGGCAGGTAAAAGAATGGGTGCTTGATGGCTATTCGGAAAAGAAAGAAACAGATTTGCCTGTAACAGAAATCAGTGCAAACTCTGTTTCCAAAACAGGAACTGGAGAGCTTCCTGCCCCAGTTATAATTGATAAGGACAACCTTCCAACCGTGGTCATCGATAATGACAGCTTCTTTGAGTTTGACCCAGCAGAAGATGGCATCGATTTCTATGAAAGCCTGGAAGGAATGTTAGTTCAAATAAACAATCCAAAAGTAGTGGCACCTCAAAAGTATGGTGAGCTTGCAGTTGTACCAGGAGATGTCCCAACGAACACTGCAGATGGCGGACTGCGCATTACTGAAGACGATTTTAACCCAGAAAGAATCCATATTGATATGAACAATGAAAACTTTGTGGCTAAAATGGGCGACAGCTTCGCAGGACCCATCCAGGGAGTTGTAAGCTATGGCTTCAGCAACTATAAAGTATTAAGCGATGCAGCAGCTTTGCCAGAACTCGTGGAAGGTAAAGTTGTTCGCGAGGATACAATCATTTCTCCTGAAGAAGATAAACTCACCATTGCTTCTTATAATGTTGAGAACTTCTCTCCAAAAGTAGATGCCGAGAAGGTTGCTAGATTAGCAGAAGCGATTGTCAAGAACATGAAGCAGCCTGATATTATCGGACTGACAGAAGTCCAGGATAATGACGGTCCAACTGACAGTGCTACAACTGACGCCAGCCAAAGCGCAGAGCTGCTCATCCAAAAAATAATTGAGCTGGGCGGACCGGAATATACGTATACCGATATCGCTCCAATCGATAAAATGGATGGCGGGCAGCCTGGCGGAAATATCCGTGTCGGCTTTCTTTATAACGCTGAACGCGTATCCTTGATGGAAGGCGAAAAAGGTTCTGCCATTGATGCTGTTGGATTTGAAGAAGGCAAGCTGACTTTAAACCCAGGCCGCATCGATCCAACCAACGAAGCTTTTGAAGACAGCCGTAAATCATTGGCAGCACAGTTTGAGTTCAATGGTAAAAGCGTCATTGTTATCGCTAACCATTTTAACTCCAAAGGCGGAGACCTACCGTTATTCGGGAAAGTCCAGCCGCCGGTGTTAAATAGCGAAATTCAGCGTATGAAGATTGCTAACGTAATTAATGGCTTTGTTAAAGACGTGAAAGAAAAAGATCCGAATGCCAACATCGTATTGCTTGGCGACTTTAATGATTTTGAGTTCTCCAATCCTTTACAAACATTAAAGGGTGAGGAATTAACGAACATGATCGAAAAAGTGCCAGCAGACCAACGCTATTCTTATTCCTACCAAGGAAATGCCCAGGTGCTGGATCATATTTTAGTATCCAACAACCTGGCAGACAGAACAACAGTTGATATTCTTCATATTAATTCGGGCTTTATGGAAGAGCATGGCCGAGCGAGTGACCATGACCCAGTCATGATTCAAACTAGCCTAAAAGAGCAAGCGGAACCAGAAGAGCCAAAGTATGATCATGTATTTAATCTGGTAGACTACCATGCGAAAAAGTATGTAGTAGGACCTCATAATGCACTGGTCACTATGGATGCACCATCAACCTTAACAGAAGGGCTCTGGCTGAAAAAATCAGCAACCTTAAAAGGTGAAGGCCTGAAAAATACAAGAGTTGTCATCAGCTCAGCAAACAAAGGTGCGATTGTCGACCTTTCAGGGGCAGAGATTAAAGAAGTCATGATTGAAAGCGATAAAGTCGAGGAAATCCGCGGGGCGGAGAATGTCCAGAAGTGGACAATCGGCAAGAAAGCAGATGCTTCCCTTATCAAATTTACTGACTCAAAAGGAAATGCCATGCATTCTCCTTTTGAGCCAAAGGTAAACCAGGCACCTGTTCCCACAAAAACGATCGAAAATATCAACGCGAAAACGGGCGAGCAAGTTTCACTTGATTTAAACGAATACTTCTCTGACCCCGATGGAGATGCATTAACTTATACTGCAACAATCGGAGCTGTAAATAGTTCAATCCTGACGCTTCCGACAGAGACTCCACAAACATTACTAATTGCAGTAACTGCAAATGACGGGAATGGCGGCGAAGTGACTGTCCGCTTTTCCCTGACAGTAGAAGAAGCTGAACAGCTCGATGGCTATTATGAAGATGCTTCCGGAAAAACGGGTGAAGAGTTAAAAGCAGCGCTTCACAACATCATTTCCGAACAGACAGTTATTTCATATAGCGATGTTTGGGACGCATTAAAGGAAACCGATGAAGACCCGGCTAATCCTGACAATGTCATTCTTTTCTACACAGGAGAATCCCGCTCAGAGAACCTTAACGGCGGTAATGTCGGTGATTGGAACCGCGAGCATGTTTGGGCAAAATCCCATGGCGGTTTTGGAACCAGCATGGGACCTGGTACAGATGTGCATCATTTGCGTCCTACTGATGTGAAAATCAATAGTGCCCGCGGTAACCTTGATTTTGATAACGGCGGAACAGCAGTCAGCGGATGTGATGGCTGCTATAAAACCGCCAACTCTTGGGAGCCACCGGATAGAGTAAAAGGCGACGTTGCGAGAATGCTCTTTTACATGGCTGTCCGCTATGAAGGCAACGGGGAAGTGGACCTGGAATTAAACGAACTGCTGAATAATGGGTCAAATCCTTACCACGGAAAGCTTTCTACACTGCTAGAGTGGCATGAGCAGGATCCCGTTGACGAATTTGAACGCCACCGTAACGACATCATTTTTGAAAAATGGCAGCATAACCGCAATCCGTTCATTGATCACCCGGAATGGGCGGAAATGATTTGGGAGCATGCAAGCTAATAAGCTATGAAGGATGGAAATCGAAAAGGATTTCCATCCTTTTTTTTCTATTATATTATTATTAATTTCAACCAAAACGCACATTTATTACAAAATTCTTCCTAATTATAGTAAAATTGTATTATTGTCGAAAATGAGGGGCAGGATAACAAGAAGCCTGTCGTTATTTGTAAGGAGTGGAAAAATGTTTGCAAGATTAAGAGTTTTAGCTGTTGTTGCAGTTGCTCTAAGTTCCCTTTTATCAGCGGGCTCAGCGAGTGTTTCGGCTGCAACACTGATCGGAAAAGGCCTATACATTAAAAAAGGAGTGACCATTGAGATTGATGGCAAGAAGGCTGTATTTAAAGACCCTATTCTTAATAAGGCCGGGCACTTGCTTTTGCCAATGAGAGATTTGTATGAAGCGATAGATGCAGAGGTTTATTGGGATAAAAAGAATCAAACAGCAAGTGCCGTTAGAAATGGAAAAAGAGTAGATCTTACCATAAACTCTGCTATTGCTAGAGTAAATGATAAGAAGGTTACTATGAACGTAGCTCCTCTTATGTACAAATACAGGACTTACGTTCCGCTGCGCTTTGTGAGTGAAAACCTTGATGGAAAGGTTTATTGGAACCAGGGTGAACAAACGGTTGAAATAACACTAAATCACCAAGAAGCTCCAACCACAAGTCCACAAGAAGATCCATACGTGCTACATATGAATAATAAAAGAATCATTATGGAAGATCCTTTAATCATCAGAGGTGGAAGAACCTATATACCTGCTAATTATTTTTATGAAAACCTGGAGAACACTACTGCAAATTGGGTATCGGATAGCCAGTTAGAATTTCAGATAGCCGGTTTGAACTTTGTTTTTTCAAACGGAAGCCAGAACGTTTTGGTGAATCAGGAACCGGTACAGATCGAAGAAAAGCCGTTTATTCAATCGGGAAAAATGTATGTCCCTGTCCATTTTATCGTAAATGCACTGGGAGGCAATCTGCGTATCCTTACTGATAAAAAGGCAATGTATATCTATCTTTATCATTATATGTTTACAAGCGATTTTCTTGAGAAAACGGTTGGTTCAACCACTCGCCCTGCTTATGTGCCTAATGCAAGTTTAGAAGGCTCTCGTGACATGCTTGTAAGCGATAATCCGGAAAGAGTTACACCTGCCCTCGTTCCGAATCCTGCAGCCACGCTCTCTCAGCACAATGTAAATTCAGCAGATTCAGTTAACGAACACCGGATTTTTGGATGGCACCTCAATAAGCTTGGAAAAGAAGCGAAGATTGGGATTACCATTCAAAATATTTCAAGAAGCAATAGCTTGGAGGTTACAGGCTCTAAAGGTTATGTTAAAACGAGCGGAAACAGCTGGATTAATTATGATATTGGTCTTCCAATTGCTGATAAAGTTCTGAATGACAAGCTAAATGATTCAGAGAGTAAAGGGATTGTTATACAGCCTGGTGAAACAAAAGTCATTGAAACATACGAATTGCATCCTAACTATATTATCGGCTTTTTGCAGGATGTTGATATTCGCTCCATAAACGGAGGAAACGGTGAATACACAATTCGAACTGTATTGACAACAAATGATACAGACTTAACAAGCATCCACTCAGAACAAGTTCCGATTGATCCATATGCTGCACATCCGAGAGGAGCATGGCCAAATGCTGAAATTCGGGCAAATCTGCCTGCCTATACAGTTGGCTCACCGGAAGTTGGCTATAACATATCTAACGGAAATACGGATCACTTCCTAAGCGAAGAGAATTCATTATCTAAGGTCAATGGCTCAGTTGGAAATTCAGGCCACTTTGGTATGAATTATAAGGTGAATATCCCAATCATCAACCCAACTGGTAAAGCTAAAACAATCAAGCTTAAAATAGCAGGCAGAGGGGGACTATATAGCGGAGCGGTGAAAATGAATGGAAACGTCCATTTGATCCCAACCCTTAAGCCTTTCACGGAGTATGCAGAACTCCCAGCTTACACTGTTACAGGTGCTGAGGAAATGATTAGCCTTGAAATCATGCATGCCGGGGGAGCCAGCCTGCCAGCTGCGATTTATGTGGAGGCCAAATGATAAAAAAGGAGAACCGGCAAATTTTTGCCGGTCTTTTTTTGGGGTAAAATAGTCCTTTTGCATCGATATTTGGAGAAAACTAGCGAAAATTGTTGAAAATATATTACTATAGTTATATGATATTTGTATGAAAATTGAAAAAGGCAAACTTATTGAAAAATAAGGACGCAAAGCCATGAGTCTAAGGTCATATATATGGCTAAGATCGTCGGGCTGCCAAAATGTCGGGAGTACATGTCTTTTTATGGGGTATAGCTATTAATAACATTCAAACTCTGCCGGGCGTTGGCGGGTTTTTTACTTTTAGTTTTCAGAATTGTAAAAATTGGAAAGGCGTGGATAAAATTGAAGGTTTATTACGGATCGGTCGAATACTTTGAAAGAGAAATTATTCATTCTCTTTCCCGCCAAGAGGCAAATTCTTTACGGGAAATTGCAGATAAGCTGGAAAGAGAATTGTTATTTGATTTTATTTGCGATGAAAAAATCAAGAAGGAATGCTTGAATAACCTGGAATGTGCGTGTACAAAAGTGAACCATCAATTTATTGATGCGGATGGAACAGATAGTTCCATATCAGCTTATAATTAATACACGGAAACACAGCAATTAGGAGACAATTTGCAGTGAGTGGGTTGGTCTTTTTATAACAAATGGAGCCCTGCTCATGCGAGAGGGCTTTTAACATCGAATCTCTATTCCTTGCGTTTATTTAATATCTTATTAAGCAGCGCCTGATTTTTTTCACAAGCATCTTTTGTTTCATCAGTTAATAACTTGTATTCAATCACTTTGCCCTCGTTATTAATATTTGCTTCAATCATATCTCCATCTGACAGGTATAAAGAAAATTGCTTAATTGAAACGACTACTCTGTCACATTCATTCTTGCTCGGTAATAAAATAACATTTTCCCCCTCTATTGCATCAACAGTGTATTTTTCCAACTCGATCATCCCTCCTCAACAGTGAACCCATTTTCAGTTGATTCCACAATAATATTTCCATCATTGTAAGTACTGAATATTTTGGAACCTATTGATTTTAATCTTAGTACAACTTCGGAGTTTGGATGGCCATATGAATTGTCTCCATATGAAAGTATGGTAATGGAAGGCTGGACTTTATTCAGGAAGCTTGAAGAAGTTGAAGTGCTGGAACCATGATGGCCAGCTTTTAGTATATCTGCAGAAACATTGTATTGTAGGGTCATATTCGCTTCGTTCTCCATTGTTGCATCTCCAGTTAACAAGAAGCTAACGTCTTCATGGACCACTTTTAATACAACAGAGGATTCATTTAAATCTGAACTTGAATAGGTGGAATTTAACACTTGAACAACAAGATCTTCATCAATGTTTAAAAATTCCCCTTTAGATGGGATTTCCATTGGGATATCTTTTTGGTCAATTAATGTTAAATAGTCTGTATAGGTTTGCGTAGTATGAACTTTTCCGCTATCCAGCACTTTTTTTACAGGAACCTTCTTTAAAACTTCGATAAGGCCGCCAATGTGGTCAGCATCTGGGTGAGTAGCAACCATGACATCAATAGAATTGATGCCTTCCTTGGCTAAATAGTCTATCACTTCATCGCCTGCATATCTGTTTCCGCCGTCGATTAATACATTCTTTCCATTAGGGGTTTCCAGCAAGATGCTATCGCCTTGCCCGACATTAATAAAATGGGCGGTGATTTCACCGCCGGCAATGTTTACATCATAGTTTCTAATTATTCTAGCCAGGAAAGAAGCAAATTCTGCCCGGTTTACATTAGAGTTTGGCCTAAAAGTGTTGTCTGGATATCCGCCCGTTATATCATTATGAACCAACACTTGAATGACGCCATAAGCCCAGTGTTTAGTTGAAACATCTTTAAATGAAATGCTGCTTTTTCCAGTTAGGTCGTATGCTCTAACTAGCATCGCAGCTAGCTCGGCTCTTGTAATGGCAGCATTCGGTTTAAAACTTCCGCCGCTGTATCCGCCCATAATATCTGCTTTTGCAACAGCACCAATAGATGTGTATGCCCAATGCTTTGAAGTTACATCAGTGAACGAAGGTCTTGCAGTAGGCAGATCTAAGTGCCGGGTAATGATAACTGCAACTTCGGCACGAGTTATACTCTTTTTAACACCAAATGAACCATCGCTGTATCCGCCTACTAACCCTAGCTCATATAAAAGGTTAATATTTGCTTCTGCCCAGTGGCCTCCTGTGTCAGTAAAAAGACCAGGCTGAGGCTTAGGATTATCTCTTATAATATTTCCATTGGCATCATGGTAATGATATTCCCCTGTTTCCAGTCCATATTGAGCACAGTTTGTCCAGCAAGTGTGCCCACCACTGGAATCTGTACCACCTGGAGATGCAGAGACTTTGGATATAGGAATAAGAAATAAGGATACAGTAAGAAATAAAACGACTAATTTTTTCATAGTGGCCTCCTTAGATGTGAATTAATTTCCATTTGATATTGTAACAGAATTGTAATAAAAGGGGAGGGTAACTCAACAGGTGGAATAAATTACTAAATAATGATAGGGGGATTTTTGGCTTTAGGAGCGTGGCTGGGCTTATTTGTTTCTTATGGTATTGTGATCTTGATGCGGTTCATTAATAATTCATTAACATCATTTTTCTATCTGGATTTCATGGAAAAGTCCATTATGCTTATAGGTATATTGCTTGCAGCCATATTAGGAAATGCTGCCGGCAAGCGTAAATTGAATAAAAAAGAGGCGTGATGACAAAGCATCACGCCTTTTCTAATTAGTTATTATTTGGTTCAGAAGAATGGTTGGTTTGCTCTATATTTTCATTCTCTGTAACTGCTTCTTCATTTTCATCCTGTGAATCAATTGTTGTTTCTGATGTTTCATTAGAAGCTGGCTCATCTGATAGTTCAGCAGATTCAGATTCCGCTGGCTGTTCGCCGATAACTGGCTCCGCCGATTCTTCGGAACCAGTGTTGCTTTCTTCTGTTTGCTCTTTCGCATCAGCTGGTTCTTCGCTCGGCATCTCTTCCTGTTGAGGCTCCATTGTTAATACTCTGACTAACAGAGCCGCAAACTCAGCCCGTTTAATTGGTGTATCAGGCCTGAAGGTTCCATCAGGATATCCCTCAATTAAGTCATTTGAAGATAGGATCGTAATGGCCTCATTTGCCCAATGGTCTTTTTTAACATCAGGCCATGAGACATCTTTTTTCTTTTTAAGGTCAAATGCATTGACGAGGATGGCAGCCATTTCAGCACGGGTTAACGTCTTATCCGGATAGAATCGGTTTCCTGGCATTCCCTCCATAATATCTTGCGTATAGACCGCAGCGATTGATTTGTAATAATAGTGATCCTTTGTCACATCTTCGAAATTGGGATCAGTCATATTAGCTGTATCTAGTTTTAAGGCCCTCACAAGAAGCGCTGCAGATTCAGAACGTGAGATTTGTCTGTTGACACCAAAGCTTCCATCAGAAAGTCCTCCGGTAATGTTCTGGTCTTTTAAATAAGCAATCTGCTGCTGAGCCCAGTGCCCGATTGTGTCCGTAAAGTTGCTTGTATACGTAACCGTAACTGGTACGGGTGTGCTGGTGTTTCCTGCAGCGTCAGTGGCTGTAATCGTTAGAACGGTTTCAGCTTTCTGGGCTGGAATGTCAACGCTAAAGCGTCCGTCGGCACCAGCTTTTGATTGGCCGAGAAGAGTTCCATCTTTTTTAACAGCTACCATTACGTTTGCTTCACTCCCGCCTGTCACAGATAAAGTAATGTCTGTAACCGGATTTACAACCGGTTTTTCAGGAGGTGTGACATCTTTCTCCGCTGGCGAAGTGATCAGCGCTGTAAGTGTTTCATGGTGCCACCCGATTTGTGCTCCAAGTGCTTCAGATACAAAACGCAGCGGAATGAGGGTTGTATTATTGACAATGATTGGAGCAACATCTAATGTTTTTGCTTCACCATTTACTTTAGCTGTCTTCGATCCAACCTTTAGTTCAACCGTTGTATCATCTTTTTTAGCAATAACGGTATTGGTTGATTGCACCCATTGGATGGTTGCTCCGAGTTTTTCAAAGACTCCTCTTACAGGCACTAAAACGCGGCCGTCTATATAAAGGGCAGGCTGCTGTAAAGAGAGGAGTACCCCGTCGATTTTAACTCTTGCTTCTATCGGTTTAGGCTGTCCGCCTCGTGCCAGGTAGAGCTTGTAGCTTTCGCTAGCTGAGTATAGTCCGACATATTTATTTTGCGTCCAAATTGTATCGAATTGGGAAAGTGGTACATGTGTATTTCCTGCGTATGTACCAAGCTCTGGTGTAAAACCAGGGCGGCCATATTTAGATACAAACCAGTCCGTATAGCCTCCGCCCGATGGATTCGAGGTAGGGGCAACCAGACTGTAGCCTGTATACTGGCTAATTTTTTTCGCGTAGTTCTGATCCCGGGTAAATCGGCTGCCTGATTGGTGGAAGTACCAATATAAAATTTCCCCGCTTGTATGGTAAGCAATAGCCATGTCAGGGTTGATTTCCTTTGTGAATTTTACAATGGCTTTCGTTTCGGCAGCTTGCTCAGGAGCTGTTCCTTTATGGTGGCTCCATCTCGGGGAAGGATAATTGTTCCGGATATTTGACCAATCCGCGTTATATTGGCGGTTCAGGTCAATCCCCTTTGCACTTGCCTTCCATCTTTTAAAATCTGTGCTGCCTTCGTTCATTTTAATCAATGAGCTATGTATACTTGAAGGAAACTTGCTAAGCCCAAACTGCTGCAGGGTCACACCATCTGGATTAACCATGGGCACGAACCAAATGGTTGTTTCGTCCAGTACCTTTTTGACATTGAATCCGCCAAAGGTCTGCTGGCCCTTATACATTTTTGCATATTCTTCAAGCATGTTCATACTTAAGTTTGTCGTTATCCACTCACGGGCATGATGTGAACCATTGATAAAAAGGTTCGCATTTCCCGTACCGAGTGATACTGCATAAATCGGCCTGCCGTACTCGCTATTTCCAATTGACTTGTATTTGATAATATCCGGATAACGGTCGGCTAAAGCCTTAATATCCCGCACCATCATCTCATATGTATACGTCTGTTTCGGGTTGACAATATCGGCAGCTTGTCCGACAGCCGGCTTAAAAATAAATAATGCCATCATCATCGAGATGAAAATAATAAATTTCCGTACCTTCACATAATCCCTCCTTTAATCACTAGAGTCTATTATACTTGCAAACTATTGGTGGATGAATAATGAAATGGTACTAGAAGGAGGAGGCATTTTAATTGAGGGCAAGAAAAAGGGATTGTTGTAATGTTTTATACAATTGGTGTGGTTGAAATTGGCATAAAAGGAATGAGGGAAGGCGCAATTTCTATAAATAGAAGCTTGGCCAAGGCTATTTACATGCTTAAAATAAAAACTGTAAACTCGAAATGTGCCGGAATTCTAATCGCTATTAAAATCTCTCTTTGGAATCCTTTGGCTGTTTTTGAAATAATAAGCATGAATAATAGCCCGGTTAAAACTCTAACCTTATTGGGTCAGATCATTTGTGGGATGCTTTTTTTCCGTAGGGCAGGAAATCAATCAAACGTTTGATTGATTTAATGTTAAATTTTTCCATACTATGCATATGTACCTTACCGGCTGGAAAAAATAGATTGCTAACAGGGAAACAAGGTGTGAAGTGCATTGTTAAGGTTCGTTTTTCTAATTGTTTGGGCTGGGATGATTTTTCTCTGTACTTGTGTGGCCAGTTTAGAAACTGCGGTGGAGACGAAAAGTATTCAATTTAATTTGACACCGAATCCGCCAATCGAAGAATTGTTGGAGCCGTTGCCTGCAGGTTTATCCAGTGCCTTCCTTCTGCGAAAAGCTGGTCATGCGCTGGTATTCTTTATTTTTACTCTTGCTTTATATCTGGTTTTTCCATTTCCTCTTTTGAATGTCCTCAGCTCAATGGTATATGCAGTGATAACTGAATTTCTACAGTTGCTTTTTATGAGGGATGGAAGGTTCTTTGATGTGGGATTTGATAGCTTAGGGATCTTTGCTGCGTTTTTGCTTATTGTTTTAGGCAGGAGATTTTTGAAGATAAATAATGAAACGAAAATAGATACCTAGAAGGGACTTCCCATCTAGGTATTTTAATTTGTAAAGTATATTTCTACACGATTCCTATCATTGGTGAAAACATAAAAGTGCTGAAAGTCCCTGCCTATAACCCTTATTGGGTACTCTTTTAATGAAAGGGAAAAACGGTGTTCTTTATTTTTATAAAAGAAAAGGCAGGCACCTCCTATTTCAAGTGAGCTATAATGAAAAGCCTCCCTTTTCATTAGAAGGCTATCCTCATAATAATTCAGGATCACTTGGCAATTCTGATAGTTATTGAAAATAGCAAGATCACTTATTTGCTTTTCCATACTCTAAGTACAAACCCTCCACAGCCGCATTGGTCGATATATTTGATATCGATTTTATTTCCGAAGAAGAGCAACAAGGCTTCACTTAAATAATCCTCAGGATTGCCGAAGTTCGCTGGTGTCACAACGTTTACATAAAATCCTTTCGCCGTCTGCCGGACTGCATCAATGGCTTCCTTTACGACCAATTCCACATTGCTCTCGTATTCTCCATGTTCCAATGAAATGGACCAATTCGTTTCCATTAGTCACCCCCTAAAAAAACTGCTCAAGCTTCCTATTTTCATTATATCGGCTGGAAATCCCCGAACCTGTGAGCTGCTTCACTTCCCCGCCAAAAAAGCAGTTTCTCTAACTAAAAAGAAATCAATCAAACGTTTGATTGAAATTGGAGAGGGAATTATTCGACAAAATTCGGGTGGTACCTGGTACCAAACGGTCTGATTTTTGCAAAGTTGGCATCACAACATTCGGACTTCTTTTTGTGTATAGGATGAGTATAATACGTATTAGGCAGAGTTTTCTTTTAATTAAAGGTCTAATCTTTGCAAATTAATGATCTCTGGAATCATTTTTTGGATCGTGTAAAGGAGGGAGCGCTCCCCATGATTCTTGACCATCGCTGTATGACGATTTTGACGAAAATTGTTCATGCGCCCTCACATGTTTCTCCACAGGAGATCATGGAGGATCTGAATGTTTCAAAGCGGACCGTTTATTATGATGTGGAAAAAATCAATAGCTGGCTTAAAGAAAAAGAATTGGAAGAACTTCGTTATGTGCGTGCTGCAGGTTTCTTTCTAAGTGAGAAAGGAAAGCAGCAGGTTAGACAGATCTTAAGTTCATTTGATAAAAAAACGAGTTATGAGTTTTCTCCGAAAGAGAGGATTGCCTGGGCAGCTATCTTAATCCTGACCCGTGAAAAAGCGATATTTCTTCAGGATCTCATGGATAAGCTGAGTGTGAGCAGAAGTACTCTTCTGGCAGACATAAGGGATTTAAAAAGGCAGCTTGCCCAGTTTCAGATTGAATTAAGTTTCCATAAAACCTCTGGCTATTTCATTGCTGGTGAAGAACAGGATAAACGAAAGGTGATTATTTATTTCCTGTCACAGGTTTTAATGAATCGAGGCTGGAATGATCTTATATCAGAGGTCCAGTTGACGATTCAGGATCAGCATGGAATCCCGCCGGAATTATTCCAGCGTTCTGATGTGGATACGATTTACGGAATTTTGAATGAAAGTGAGTCCTATTCCGGAGTCCAATATACGGATGAGGTAATGGAAACATTAAGCGCCCACTTATATTTACTCATTAGAAGGTTTAATCAGGGAAAATATATCAAGATGGATCCCGTTGAAAAAGAGGTTATTAAAGAAACAAAAGAGTACAGTGCTGCTCAATTTATCTGCCGAAGAATTGGAAGCGGTTTCCGTTTAAGTGTTCCTGAAGATGAAGCCTGTTATATTGCCACCTACTTGCTGAGCGCAAAAATCAGCGACTATAAAGCAGGTGAAATGGAGAACAAGGAGCTTGGGAATCTAAAGAAAATGGCTTCCCGAATGGTGGATGATTTTCAAAAATACGCCTGTGTATTTTTTCAAAACCGGATCGAACTTGAACGGAATTTACTTATTCATCTAAAGCCCGCCTATTTCAGAATCAAATATGGCATTGAGGTGGAGAACCCTCTATCCAAATCCATGCAGGACTCGTATCAGGATCTGTTTATCCTTACAAAAAAAGTGGTGCATCATTTTGAGTATGTTCTTGGCAAATCTGTTTCCGATGATGAAGTGGCCTATATAGCCATGCACTTTGGAGGATGGATTGACAAAGAGGGAGTGAAAGTGGAAGCCCGCAAGAAGGCTATGGTAGTTTGTGCAAGCGGAATCGGCACTTCAAGAATACTGCAAAAACAGATTGAAGATCTCATGCCATTGGTGGATGTAGTAAATGTGTTCACCGTTCGGGAGTATGAAAAAGCATCCCTTGCCGGTTTGGACTTTGTCATCTCTACAACGCCAGTAACCGAGAAAAACGTTCCGGTCTTTGTGGTCAATCCCATTTTAAACCCTTCGGAAAAAGAAACGCTGCTTAAACAGGTTCAAGCCGCTGAAAAGACGCCTAAACCAGAAAATATTGAAGCTCTTATGAGCATTATTCGGAAGCATGCTGATATAAAAGATGAAAGCATGCTCATCCAGGAGTTAAAGGCCTACTATCAATCAAGTAAAGAAATGAAAAGCGAGGTGGACCAAAAGCCGATGCTAAATGAAGTACTGACCCCGGATAAAATTCAGTTTGCAGATTCAGCAGATAGCTGGCAGGAAGCGTTGAAAAAGGCGTCGCAGCCATTATTGGAGGATAAATCGATCAGCCAAGGGTATATTGACGCGATGATTAAAAATGTAAATGAGATGGGGCCATATATCGTCATAGCCCCAGGGATTGCACTTCCACACGCCCGCCCTGAAGCAGGTGTAAACAAATTGGGAATGAGCTTCCTGCAATTAAAGGAAAGCTGCTCTTTTTCAGAAAAGCCCGAGCACCAGGTAACGCTGTTCTTTGTTCTGGCAGCAATTGATAATGAAACACATTTAAAGGCATTATCCCAGCTTTCCAAAATGCTTTCAGATGGGGATAACCTTGAAAAGCTGCAAAGTGCAGATACAGCAGCAGAAGTTTTAGCGATTATTAATCAATATTCAAAAGACTAAGGAGGAAATAAAAATGAAAAAGATTTTAGTTGTATGCGGAAATGGACTTGGAAGCAGCTTTATTGTAGAGATGAATGTAAAGACAGTGTTGGGGCAATTGGGAGTAGAAGCGGATGTTTCACATACAGATTTAACAACTGCCAAATCTGAGAAAGCGGATATTTACCTTGGTTCAAAGGACTTAATTTCAACTTTGGATGATGGGGCAAGAACGATTATCGGATTGACCAATATCCTTGACCAAAACGAACTAAAAGCTGCATTAGAATCACATTTATCATAATAGAAATATAAAAAAGAGCAGGCGAAAAATCGCCCGCTGAAAAATAAAAAAGACAATTATAGTATAACTTGAGAAAGCTTTTAGTGTGAATGATTTTTCTCTCAAAAATAGATAAAGAGACTGATAGAAAAGGTTCTATTTTAAAAGGAGGGGTAAAGATGTTTGATTTTATCATGAATGATATATTGGGCACACCTGCCATCCTGGTTGGTTTGTTCGCCTTGTTCGGCTTGCTTCTTCAAAAGAAAGGAATTGCCGATGTTATCTCAGGTACTTTAAAAACAATCATGGGCTTCCTCATCCTGAACGGAGGAGCAACCATCTTAATTGGTTCGCTTGATATCTTTGGAAAAATGTTTGAGAAGGCATTTCATATTCAGGGTGTCATTCCGAATAACGAAGCGATTGTAGCGATTGCCCAGCAAACATTTGGCAAAGAAACAGCTATGATCATGCTTTTCGGGATGGTTATGAATATTGTGATTGCCCGCTTTACACCGTTTAAATATATTTTCCTGACTGGCCATCATACCTTATTTATGGCGTGCTTAATTTCAGCGGTTTTTGCAACAGGCGGGGTAACAGGACTGCCGCTCATTATCATTGGTTCTATTATTCTGGGTTTGCTAATGGTATTCTTGCCTGCACTAGTTCAGCCTTATGTACGTGAAATCACAGGCAATGATAGCATTGCGGTTGGACACTTTGGATCATTTGGCTATTTTATTGCAGGGTTTATCGGAAAGCGTGTAGGGGATAAAACAAAATCGACTGAAGATATAAAGGTTCCTAAATCACTTGGCTTCCTGCGTGATACGTCGGTTGCAATGTCACTGACAATGACTATTCTTTTCCTGGTTGTGGCTCCTATTGCCGGGAAAGGCTATGTGGAGACAGAACTGAGCGGAGGGGTAAACTTCCTGGTATTCTCTCTGATGCAGGCCATTACCTTTGCAGCGGGTGTGTATGTCGTGCTTGCAGGTGTACGTATGCTGATCGCGGAAATCGTACCTGCTTTTAAAGGGATTGCTGATAAAGTAGTGAAGGACGCAAAGCCGGCATTGGATTGCCCGGCAGTATTTCCTTTTGCGCCTAATGCCGTTATTATTGGTTTCCTTTTCAGCTTCATTGCCGGTTTACTTTCCATGTTTTTACTGCCTTTATTCGGGCTTAAAATTATTGTTCCAGGCCTGATTCCTCATTTCTTTACAGGAGCAGCTGCGGGGGTATTCGGCAATGCCACAGGCGGAAGAAGAGGTGCCATGATCGGGGCATTTGCCAACGGTCTATTAATCTCATTCCTGCCTGCACTATTGCTGCCAGTATTAGGTTCTCTGGGATTCGAAGGAACCACATTTGGGGACTCTGACTTTGGTATCGTCGGCATTCTATTAAGCTTCCTGATTAAGCTATTCTCATAAAATCAAGTACAAAAGGGGATTTCACTAAACAGTGAAATCCTTTTTTTATTCGACAAAATTCGGGTGGTACCTGGTACTAGGTAATTTCTTCAATAAAATGGTAAACTATTGAAGGGAGGGTGATTTATGAGAAGGATATGGTTTGTCGTTTTTGCTGTCCTGGTTTTGGCCGCTTTGAGCGGGTGCAATAAGGAGATAAAGCCCCAGGATCGCTTTGCACAGTATGTGGATCATTGGAATAAGCAGGAGTTCGAAGAGATGTATGAATTCCTTTCCGAGGATGCGAAGCAGGCGATCGGCAAAGAGGATTTTAAAGAACGTTATGAAAAGGTTTACAAAGATTTGGAGATAGACAATTTGAAGGTTACATATGAGCCTGATATGGAAAAGGAATATAAGAAGGAAGAGAGCGCCAGTTTTCCTTCTTCTGCTAGTATGGACAGTGCAGCCGGGAAGATTGATTTTACCCATGATGCGAAGCTTGTGAGGGAAGAAACGGAAGATGAGGAAAGCTGGTTTGTGGCTTGGGATACGACATATATTTTTCCTGAGCTGGGGCCTGAGGACAAGATCAGCTATTCGACCATTCCGGCTAAGCGCGGTGATATTGTGGACCGCACCGGAGACCCGCTTGCTTTAAACGGAACCCTTTATGAAATCGGTGTGGTTCCTGAGCAGATGGGAGACCAGAAGGAACAAACGATCAAAGGTTTGTCTGAGGCGCTGGGAGTTTCCGAAAAGCAGATTAATAAAAATCTGAACGCCAGCTGGGTACAGCCAAGTTATTTTGTACCGATTAAAAAGGTTTCCCCTGAAGATAAGGAAACGCTTGATAAGGTCTTTGCGTTAAAGGGAGTTTTAAAGCAGGATGCCAAAGGCAGGATTTATCCTTTTGGCGAATCGGCGGCCCATTTGATTGGTTACGTGGGACCTATTACAGCGGAAGAACTGAAAGAGCGCGAAGGCTATTCAAGTACTGATATGATCGGAAAAAGAGGACTGGAGCAGGTGCTGGAGGAACGGCTAAAAGGGTCGAACGGAATCAAAATTGGCATTAAAAAGAAGGATGGTTCAGAGGCAGTGCTGGCTGAAAAGCCTGTAGAGAACGGCGAAAATATTCAGCTGACCATTGATGTGAATCTACAGCAGTCTCTCTTCAAAGAACTGGGAGGAAAGCCGGGAACCGCTGCGGCGATTGACCCTGTAACAGGTGAAACCTTGGCGCTGGTCAGCAGCCCAAGCTTTGATCCTAACCAGGCTTCATTAGGTTTTACGGCTGACGAGTGGAAGGCGATTGAAGGGAACAAGGACATGCCGCTCATGAACCGTTTTAAGCAAACCTATGCCCCGGGTTCTGTCATGAAGCCGCTAACGGGTGCAATCGGACTAACCGAAGGAACATTAACACTGGACGAAACCATTAATGTAAAGGGCCTTCAATGGCAGAAAGGCAGCTCATGGGGAGGATATAAAGTTACACGTGTAAAAGATCCGGGTGGTCCCGTTAATTTTGAGAAAGCGATGATGTACTCGGATAATATTTATTTTGCCCAGGAGGCTCTTGAGCTTGGGAAAGATCGATTTGCGGCAGGCCTCAAGAAATTTGCATTTGAAGAAGAGATTCCATATGCATTCCCGCTCGAGCAGTCCCAAATCGGCAGCCTGGACAGTGAGATTAAGCTCGCCGACTCCGGTTATGGCCAGGGGGAAGTTGAGATGAGCATCCTTCACCTGGCAGCGTCATATACCCCTTTTATCAACAAAGGTTCCATGATAAAGCCTGTATTGATGGAAGGTGAGGAAAAGGGCCAGGTGCTTAAAGAAGGCGTGATGAGCGAGGAGATAGCTAACACAGTGGCGTCCACGATGGAAAAGGTCATTCAGGAACCAGGCGGTACCGGCCGTGCTGCCTATATGAATGACTATCCTTTAGCAGGTAAAACCGGGACGGCAGAGCTCAAGAAAAGCGCTGACGAAAAAGGCCAGGAAAACGGCCTATTCGTTGCCTACAACCCGCAATCACCTAAGCTGCTTATTGCGATGATGATCGAGGGGGTTGAAAACAGCGGTGGCTCAAAAGTGGTTGTAGATAAAGTAAAAAATGTCTTCGAGGCGCATAAAGGGCGTTTCTAAGGTAATACCTGAATATGTGTACTTAAGAAAGTGTCTGAATTCCTGTAAAGGAGCCCAGACACTTTTTTATTCGACAAAATTCGGGTGGTACCTGGTACCAAAAAGAGCTATCGCATATTTGCGATAGCTCTCTTTTACGGAAAGAGTATGGCTTTAGTTATGCCCGTAGCTGATCAAGTTAGTGAAGATTCGGTAGCCGCCTGGGACTTGGCCTTGGATTTGGCGGTAGAATACCAGGTTGGTGTAGAGGTAGGTTCCTTCGCCGTAGTTGGCCATAAGGATGCCGCCGTCGAATGGTTCTTCATTTGGATCTCCCATGCGCACGAAGGTCTCGAAACGTTCATCCCAGTCCATTGGATAATATAATCCTCTTTCCTGAACCCAGTTATCCCAGTCATTATCCGTAATTTTATTAGGATAGTTGAACAGCGGCGATTCCGGCTGCAATACGGTTACGGCTGCATTTTCATCTGTTACTCTCCAGCGGATCGATGGGCTGCCAATAGTCAGAGGATATGGTGCAGTGTCCTTCGTAACCCAGCCATCGTTCGGCTTATGATACTGAACCACCACATGTCCGCCATTTTCTACATATTGTTTCAGACGGTCATTATTCGCAGCAAGATCCTCCCTTGATAAGTAGGCGCGTATACCGACCACGATTGTATCATACTGGCTTAAATCTCCCGAAGCTAAGTCTGACTCGGTGAGCTTTGTAACATCAAGCCCTGCATTTGACAGATAATCTGCTACCATATCAAAGCCGCTTTCAATATAGCCAACCTTTAAGCCATCTGGTGCAAGCAATTCAAAGGCCACTCCATTTACTTGGGCAGGATACAGATAATAGAATGTGCCAATATGGTCATACTGGATTTCCTGAACAGTAGAATCAAAGGTTTTTCCATCCACAACAGCCTGGGCGGATATTTTAAAGTCTCCGTCTTGAATATCGGCTGGCGGATTCAATGTAAAAGTTACTTCTTTTTCCTCCAAAGAGGAGTCAAAGTTAACCGTGGCTGTTTCCGGGCTTACTGACCAGCCTTCAGGAACATTCAAGGATACAGAAGACTGTGCTGCTCCATTGCGGTAGTTTTTCACCTTCACGGTTACTGGAACTTCTTCCTGAACCTTAGAAGTATTAATAACTAAATCCTCAGGAGAAAGGGTGAGTCCGACGTCTGGCAGAACTGCAATGGTGCCTTCAAGTTCAGATACTTTAACAGTCTTTGCTCCGGCAGACTCATAGCTGACATTAACCTGTATGGCAGGCTCGGCATATGCATGGTAATACTCTGCGTCTGATGGAACACCTACGTCATATTTGATTTCTAATGTTTCACCAGGTGCAAGGTCAGCAGCTTTTGCTTTGCTGGAAACTTCCCAGCCCTCTGGAGTTAACAGTTCAGCACCAGCTTTCTTCAGCATTTGCTCCCCTTTATTCGTTAACGTTACTGTAACGGCTGTTTCCTGTCCTTTTGTAAGGATGTTGGATTCAGCAGCCGCTTTTATTTCAAGCTCAGAGGATACAAAGCTCGCATCTAAAAGTTGATCCTTTTTAACTTCAAGCTTATGAAGCAAATCAGATTTCAGCTGTGCATTCAGCGCGGACTTTTCTGTTTTCTTTACTAAATGGTCTGCTTTTTTTAAGGCCTTTTGAGTTTCGCTAAATACTTTGCTATGACTAGGATAGCTGGAGATAATAGAATCCAGGTTCTTTTGGAATTTAGTAAACTGTACTTGCAAATCTTTCTCTTTCGTTGGAAGCGCTTGGGCCCACTCCTCAAAATCATAAGGGATACCGGCAAAAAGCTCCTTTCTGCCATTTGTCTCAACAGCGCTATTAACTAATTCCAGGTGAGTCTGTCTTGGGGCAACAGGGATGTCATTTCCCATCCCCTGGCTTTTGTGCATATAGCGTGATTGTTCACCTATTTGCGGATAGGATTTACCGTAAACAGGGTCATACATTCCGATTTCTATGGAAGTATCAGCTGTATCTTTTGATTCCGCTGGCAAATAGTGCTTTTTAATCTGCCAAACTGATAATCCCTCTTTTAATTGTTCAGGAAAAACGTTAGGATCTGCTGCATCTTTGAAAGCTTCTTCACTTAGGATGGTCATTGTACGGTGGTGTCCATGCTGGGTATCTGAGTCTCTGAAGGAAGGCATAACAATATCGGGCTGGTAAGTACGGATAAAACGGATTAGTCTTTCATAAGTAAGATCCTTTCCCCAGTGATTAAGAGTCTCGTCCTTCGTTTTCGAAAATCCGAAATCATAGATGGAATCTGAGGTCGTTTCACTTAGATGATAGGCTTTTACACCTGTGATTTTTGCTGCTTCAATCATTTCTCTGGAGCGGATAATTCCAAGGCCGTTGCCAAGCTCCAGCCCTATTTCATTCTGGCCGCCTTCACCGCGGTTGGCAATTAGGCTTGAAGTTTTTACGCCGAGGCCTCTTGATAGGTAGGCAAGAAAGTCACTTCGCTCATCATCAGGGTGTGCCCCAGTGTTCAAAAAACTGACAGTTGTCTCAAGCGGCTTTACTGCGCTCCATAGATCCGCATCATGCTCATCTGACTGGGCGCTTCCGCTTACAGGCAGCAAAGATAGGATTAACGCTAGTGACAGAAAATAAATAAAGATTCTTTTCAAAGTGTGTAACCCCTTTCAATTTTGGTGAATTCCTAGCTCTTTTGCACTCCTTTCGTCCTGGGTAAAAAGCATGTTAGTTAATCTGCCTAACTAACTGCAGATAAACCTCCACCTAACAAATATCATAATAGGGTAAAACTGTAAATATTGCAACATTCAGAAAATTAATTATTTTAATTGAACTCCCATAGACATAATAAGATGCTGAATTATCATAAAATTAAAATAATAGGTTGTAAACATATACCAGGTAAGTTATATTGGAGTTAATTAGTAATATTTACTAACCAAATCAATTAAGGCCGTGATGAGATGAATTTAAATGGGACACCTATGCAAATGAAATCAATGAATAAGAAAAGGGTACTTCAATGGATTCAGGAGAATTCACCGACTTCAAGGGCTGAGATTGCTGCGAAGATTTCCATAAGCAAACCAACTGTTTCTTTATTAGTGGATGAATTGATTGGGGAAAAGTGGGTGTATGAAAAGGGGATAGGAGAGTCGTCCTCACAAGGCGGCAGGAGACCTATACAACTCTATTTCAACGATAAAGCGGCTTATGTGATCGGAACGGACATCGGCGGCACGAAAGTAAAGACTGTTATTAGTGATCTGGGAGGGAACATTGTAAATTCAAGCAGTTTTTCAACCAATCAATTTTTGGAATCAGGACTTCTTAAGCAAATCTCCAAAGAGGTTCATGTCATGCTGGAAGAATGCCAGATTCCTTTGGAACAGGTGCTTGGAATGGGAGCAGGTGTACCGGGTATCACCCAAACATCCAGCGGTATAGTAGCAGAAGCACCGAGCTTGAATTGGGTAAGATATCCTTTTTTAAAAGAAGCTCAAAAATGCTTCTCCTTTCCAGTTCATGTAGACAACGACGTAAATGTTGCTGCATTAGGCGAACAATGGATGGGAAACGCCAAAAATAAACAGAATGTTCTGTTTATAGCAGTCGGTACGGGAATCGGAAGCGGGATCATTATCAACAATCAGCTTTACCGTGGATATTCAAATGCTGCCGGTGAGATGGGCTATATGGTAACGGATAAAACAGATATGAAAAAAGACTTCAAGCCGGTCTTTCACCGTTATGGTTATCTGGAAAGTGTAGCCGGGGGGAAATCTATCGGCAAAAAACTGACAGAATTAATACAGCAAGAGCCAGATCATCCAGCATACTTGCAGGCACAGCAATCAGAACTGCCTGGAGAAATGGCCTTTACACTAGCAAAAAAAGGTGACAAGCTGGCAATTTCGGTAATTGAGGAGTCCATTGAGCACCTTGCATATGGAATTATTAATGCTGCAAGCTTATTAAATCCCGAGGTAATTATTTTAGGAGGTGGTGTTTTAAAATCATCTGATTACATTTTGCCCAAATTACGACTTATCGTGAATCATTATCTTCCCAGTTCAGTAGAATTGAAGACTTCACGATTAGGCGAAAGTGCAGGAGTACTTGGTGCTGTTTCACTCTTTTTGCGGGAACATGAAAGTATTATTAAATTTTCATAATGAGGGGGATTTTTCAATGAAAAATAAGAAAAGGGCGTCGATGTTAACAACTTTATCCATATCAGCCGCATTACTGCTTTCTGCATGCAGTTCTGAACAAGGCTCCAGCTCCAGTTCCGATTCAAAGGAGCCGGCTGAGAAAGAGAATAAACTGGAAGAAAAGGTTGTTGTGTATTCTCCGCATGGAAAAGATATTTTATCAAAGTTTGAACAGCAATTCGAGGAAAAATATCAGATTGATGTTGAGTGGCTTGATATGGGATCACAGGAGATTCTGGACCGGATTCGCTCCGAGAAAAATAATCCACAGGCAGATGTTTGGTGGGGAGCTCCATCTGTGAACTTTGATCAGGCAAAAGATGAAGGGCTGTTAAAACCATATGAGCCTTCCTACTCCGGTAGCCTGGCGGAAGGATTCCATGATCCGGATTGGAACTGGTCCGGCACAAGCCAAACACCAGAAGTCATTATGTATAACAGCAAAGAATTGTCCAAAGAAGAAGCGCCTAAAGACTGGGATGAGCTTCTTGACCCTAAGTGGAAGGATGAAATCATTATCCGCTACCCGCTTGCTTCCGGTACGATGAGAACGATTTTTTCTGCGATGATTTATCGTGATTTCAAGGATTCCAATGATACAGCTGCCGGATACGAATGGCTTGAAAAATTGGATGCAAACACAAAAGAGTACGCAGCGAATCCTGAAATGATGTACAACAAAGTGGCCAAAGGGGAAGGAAAGCTTTCTGTCTGGGCGATGCCTGACGTCGTTATGCTAAAAGAAAACAAAAACTATCCTTTTGAATTTATTATTCCGGAAAGCGGTACACCTGTCTTGACAGAAGGAATTGCGATTGTGAATGAAGCTCCGCATCCAAAAGCGGCAGAAGCCTTCTATGAGTTTGTCAATACGCCGGAAGCAGCCAAAATCCTTGCTGAGGAATTCTACCGCATTCCAACAAGGGATGACATTGAAGGACTTCCTGAGTGGATTACCAATACAGAAATCAAGAGCATGGATATCGATTGGAAAGTATTTCAGGAGCATAGTGACAGCTGGATGAAGCATTGGGATGAAAACATTAAGAGCGGAGAGAAAGAAATTAAAGAATAGGAAGTGTAATAGGTATGGCGTCTATAAACATTGATAATGTCCAAAAAGCCTTTGGGAAGGTTATTGCAGTTGATCATTTAAACCTTGATATAAAGGATGGGGAATTCTTTACCTTCCTTGGACCAAGTGGATGCGGTAAGACTACCACACTGCGGATGATTGCTGGTTTCTATTATCCTACTAAAGGTGTTGTCCGTTTCGGCAAAAAGGATATGACGCGTGTACCTCCTGAAAAGAGAAATACGGGCATGGTTTTCCAAAACTATGCCCTTTTTCCTCACATGACGGTCTTTGAAAATGTGGCGTTTGGATTAAGGGTTAGAAAGCTTGGCTCCAAGGAGCTCAATATAAAAGTCAAGGATGTATTGCAAAAGGTGAGGCTTGAGCAATACGCCGATCGTCAGGTGAGCCAGTTAAGCGGAGGTCAGCAGCAGCGTGTCGCATTAGCGAGGGCTTTAGTGATAGAGCCGGAAATTTTGCTTTTGGATGAACCTCTTAGTAATTTGGATGCAAAGCTTCGTGATGAAATGAGAAGCGAAATACTAAGATTGCAAAAGGATTATAAAATCACCACTATCTATGTTACCCATGATCAGGCGGAAGCTCTTTCCATGAGCGACCGGATTGCGGTGTTCAATTTTGGGGTCTGCCACCAGGTGGGGACACCATCTGAAATTTATAATGAGCCTGCCAATGATTTTGTAGCTGGGTTTATTGGGGAGATTAATTTACTTCCTGTAAAAATCGGGAAAGTTGAGCAGGAATATATTTATGTAATGGTGCAGAACGGTGAGAGTTCGAGTGAGCTTGCTGTCAGAAATGCTCCATTTAATTATAAGGAGGAAAACAAAGGTAATTTAGCTTTATCGATCCGGCCGGAAGCTATCAATATATTGGACGAAGAGAGGGAAGGGAAAAATATTTTCAAAGGAACTATTGAGGAAGTACAATTCTTTGGTTCCCTTATCAATATCCTTGTCCGTACTGGCGGCCTGCAGCTGCAGGTAAACGCACTTAATAGCGGTTTATCAAGAAACCTGGAAGCGGGTTCGGAGGTATGGGTGGAACTTCCTGATGAGCAGATGCGGATTATCCCAGTTGTTAATGGTGATGGATCATGATTAAGAATCGGGATACAAGATTAACACTGCTGCTTCTCATTCCAGTCCTTTTAGTATTGGTAGCCTATGTGTTATACCCATCTTTTCGGACTTTTATGGAAAGCTTGCAAAAAGACGGCAGCATGACTTTTGGCAATTATAGTGATTTCTTTTCACAGGAATCCAAAACGAATTTGGAAGCCTTGTGGAATTCTGTTTATATCTCGATTTTGAGTGTCCTTGTAAGTGCATTTATTGGCATTCCGCTGGCATTCATTTTCAACAGGTATGATTTTCCGGGCAGGGGGTTTTTCGCATCAGCTGCCATTATGCCTATTGTCCTTCCGTCATTGGTGGGGGTTATGGCCTTTATGTTTTTATATGGTGAGACAGGTTTGATTCCGAATGCCATTAAAGATTTATTTGGGCTGGATGAAGTCCCATTTAAAATTGGCGGTGTATCTGGCATTTTGATTGTCCATGCTTACACGATGTATGTTTATTTTTATATGACTGTTTCATCAGCTATTAATAAAATTGATCCTTCCTTGGAGGAAGCCGCATATAATCTTGGAGCAAACCGTTTTAAAGTTTTTTGGAAAGTTACTTTTCCTTTATTAACACCGGCTATAGTGGCTGCCTCTTTGCTTGTTTTTATGATATCGATGGCATCTTTCAGTGCGCCGTTCTTACTTGCAGGAGGCTACAGGGTATTAAGTTTGCAGATTTATTTTTCTAAAATTAACGGAGATATGGAAGTTGCTGCAACACAATCCGTTATTTTATCCATCGTGTCGATTAGCTTTTTGCTATTTATGCGCTGGTATCAAAATCGAAAGGATTATCGGATGGCATCAAAGGGAATTGGTGCTCATCGCAGTGAAGTGAATCATCCTGTTTTGAAGTGGATTTTAGTCTTTACGGGCGTTGTAGGTGTCATCATTTTGCTGCTGCCGCATTTCACGATTCTCCTTCTGTCCCTCGTACCTGATGGCACATGGACATGGCAAACCTATCCATCTGTGTTTAACTTTGAAAACTATCGTTTATTGTTCCAGGACCCGAATATTTTCAAGCCATTAAAGAACAGTTTGATTCTGTCATGTATTGCTACAGCAGGAAACCTGGTTTTTGGGGTATTGGCTTCTTATGTTTTGGTCAAAAGGAAATTTGTCGGCAAAAGCTTCGTGGATATATTGGTCATGATTCCTTGGGCATTGCCTGCCACAGTCATTGGGATGAACTTAATTTTTGCTTTTAATGAGCCAACCATTTTTTTATTTGGGAATATTCTTGTCGGTACATTCTGGATTTTGCCGCTTGCTTATTTTATCCGGCATATTCCTTTGGTTGTCAGATCGACCAATGCCGTATTGGAGCAATTAGATGATTCCATAGAAGAAGCATCAAGGAGTTTGGGTGCAAAGTGGTTTTATACATTTAGAAAAGTCATTCTCCCTCTTATTATGCCGGGGGTTTTATCTGGGACTTTGCTTGCATTTGTTGAGTCTGTCGGTGAATTTCCGACCTCCGTATTGCTGTATACCATATCCAATCGCCCGATTTCAATCGAGATTATGAATCAGCTACGCATGTTTAATATGGGGCAGGCTGCTGCTTACGGAATGATACAAATTGCATTAATTGCGTTAGTGCTTTTCATATCAAATAAGTTTTTCGGAGTGAAAGCGGAAAAATCATTGTCATAAAAACGGAGTTGAAAAAATGAGCAAATTAGAAGAATTTATCAAAAATGAAGGACTTGCTTTTCCTGGAAAAACATATGTAGAAGAACTGTTAATGCCGGTTTTTAATGACCAGAGAGATTATTTGTTTCATGTCATGTTTGATATCCACCGGGCACATGTGATCATGCTGGCCGAACAGGAAATCATTCCCGAAGAAGAAGCAAAAATTATGCTGGAAGGGATCAATAAAGTTGCCGGGGCAGACACCAGTTTACTATGCTACCAGCCTCAGTTTGAAGATCTCTTCTTTATGATGGAAGCAAAAATAGGGGAAGAGATCGGGGATGAGCTAGCTGGGAAGATTCATATCGCGCGCAGCCGGAATGATATGGGTATTGCCATGTATAGACTTGTCCTCAGGGAGCACCTGCTGCAGCTTCTTGGCAGCGCCTATCAGCTAAGCGAGGCATTGCTTGAGCAGGCAGAAATGCATAAAGAGACCTATATGACTGGTTATACTCATACACAGCCAGCCCAGCCAACGACTTTAGGCCATTATCTTCTGGCAATCTATGATGTACTGCAGCGGGATATTAAGCGGCTATGGGCTGCTTATAAAACAGTCAACCAATCCTCACTGGGTGCAGCCGCACTTACCACAACCGGTTTCCCGATCTGCCGTGACCGCACTCGAGAGTTATTAGGATTTGATGCAATCATTGAGAATTCCTACGATTCCATCGGGGGAGCAGACTACTTGCTTGAGACTTCGTCCGCACTCATGACTTGTATGGTTAATACCGGCAGATGGATTCAGGATTTTCTTCAGCATGTGACAAGGGAGTTTGGAACCTTCATGGTGGCTGACCCATATGTTCAGGTCAGCAGCATCATGCCGCAAAAACGGAATCCTGTTTCCATTGAGCATTCCAGGTCTATTGCAAGCAGTGCATACGGGGAGGCTTTTGCAGCGATGAACATGGTTCATAATACGCCTTTTGGCGATATCGTTGATACTGAAGATGATCTGCAGCCACATCTATACCGGGCCTTCAATAATGCCAACCGTGTGTTAAAGCTCATGTACGCAGTCATTGCTACTCTAAAAGTCAATAAAGAACATGCTAGAGAAATGGCGAAGAAATCCTGCATTACCATCACTGAATTGGCAGACACCCTATCCAGAGACTACAGCATCCCTTTCAGAAAAGCACACTCCATTGCCAGCTATATATCCAAACAAACTGTTAAAGAACAAAAGGAACTATGTGACTGGAAAGTGGACGATGTTAATGAAGTGATCCAAGGATTCGTCCCAGTCTCCCTGACAGAGGAAGAGTGGAAGAAAATCATATCACCTGAATACTTCGTTCAAATCCGAAATTTACAAGGCGGTCCGAATCCGGAAGAGGTTTCCAGAATGATCAAAAATCGGACCGAAACACTTACAGGGGAACTGCTGAACTATGAAGGAACTGTAAGGAAGCTTAAGGAGAAAAGAGCTAACCTAATCGGGTTTAGGTTTTAGATATTTTTCAGATGAATATGAGCAAAGGTTAATATAGCTGCCGATCGAGATGGCAGCTTTTTTTTTTCGACAAAATTCGGGTGGTACCTGGTACCTGAAAAATTCAAACAAAGAGGCTCTGTATTTCTTCGATTAAATGAAACACTGCCGGTGTTAGATTGCGGTCTTTCCAAAAGGCAATATAAACAGGCCTTTGCAGAAACCTTGAATCAATAGAGCGAGTCACGAGGTTAGGGTTTGAGTAATATTTAACATAGCTTTCCGGCAGGATGGCAATTCCAAGGCCATGTTCAACCAGGCTGCAGGCGGTTTCTAAACGCTCGATTTCATACATGATATTTGGAGTTAGATTTTCATGCTGAAATGCATTTAAAACATCATCTCTCGTCTGGAAGCCGGCTGTGCTGATAATAAAATCGTGTTCCGTGAGATCATTCAAAGATATGGAAACTAGACGATTAAGCTCGTCATCTTTATGCATGACCAGAAGCAGATTTTCTATATAAATGGGGGCAACCTCAATTTCATCGCTATGAATCGGCTGGTTTGTAATTGTAAAGTGAACATCATAATTGGACAGCGACTCTAAAACCTGTTTATGGCCAAGCAGTTCTTTAAAATGGATTTCTATATTAGGATAACTTTTCTTAAACTGTTTAATCGTTTTAGGAATCCAGTATTTAGAAGATTCGATCAGTCCAATCGAGATCATGCCGCTTCCTGTTTGTCTAATTTCATCGAGATCCTTTAACATATATTCATGCTTTTTTATAAGATCCATGGCACGTGTATAAAAAATTTCCCCTGATTCTGTAAGAGTTAAGCTTCTCGTGTTCCTTTCCAAAAGCTGAATCCCTATTTCAGTTTCCAGCTTCATTATGCTGTTGCTTAAGGAAGGCTGAGAAATATGCAGTATGCCAGCGGCCTTAGAAAAATTCTTTTCCTTTACTACAGTGGTAAAATAACGAAGCTGCCGAAGATCCAAATGTATTCACCTCTCATTTATAGTTTCAAACTATTAATATATATAATTTTGGTATTGGTAATTATATATTAACTTAAATATACTTTTTATAGGATAAAAATTCAGAATTTATAAACAGCAGGAGGAAATATGTATATTCAGCCGTCTAGCAATCATTGGATCGGGAGAATTGATAGTGAAACAGACCCACTTAGTTTTCGGTTTCACCAGCAGGTAAAATTGATGGACCTCACCGCTGATACTGAGGAAGCGGGGGCTGGCCAATCGTTTGGCCTGATTGGTTTTAGGTGTGATGAAGGAGTTATAAGGAATCGGGGCAGGAGAGGAGCCGCAAAAGCACCGGAAGAAGTTAGGCTGGCCATTGCAAAATTGCCCTGGCATTTGCCGCCGAATGCAAATGTGTTTGATACAGGTGATATAGAATGTGTTGGGGAAAACATGGAAGAGGCTCAAGCTGAACTGGGAAAAGCCGTTTCCTCTCTTTTTAAAAAAGGAGTAACTCCTGTTATTATAGGAGGCGGCCATGAGACCTTTTATGGCCACTATCTAGGGGTCAGGGAGTACTTAGGCCCCGAAGCGAGTGTGGGAATCATTAATATAGATGCCCATTTTGATATGAGGCCGTATGATCAGCAAACGTCCTCGGGTACTATGTTTAAACAGATTTTGGATCAGGATCAAAATTGCGGATACTTAGCCGCTGGAATTCAAAAACTGGGGAACACGGCCGCTTTATTTGAGACAGCCCGTAAATATAATGTGAGTTATATATTGGAGGAGCAGCTTTCATCCGCAGAAACGGCTGGTGCATTAAAGCAAATAGATGATTTTGCTGTACAATATGACACCCTTATTCTCACTTTATGTACAGATGCCATTATTTCTTCTTTTGCTCCTGGAGTAAGTGCACCTTCCCCATTTGGTCTTGACCCGAAAACAGTGCGAAAGTTAGTAAGGTATATTGTTTCAAAGGATAAAACAATCTCCTTTGATGTATGTGAAGTAAATCCTTCGTTTGATGAAGGTAAAAAAACGATAGCTTTAGCAGCACATTTCATTAAGGAAGCACTCATGAATTTTAACAAATAATCTAGGGGGTACAATATGGACTTGGAATTAAACAATGTTACCACCATCTTTTTGGCGGTTGCCTTACTCATAGCTGGAGGGTACCTGATTAATAAAGTTTCATTTTTAAAACGGTTTTGCATTCCTGCTCCAGTTGTGGGTGGTTTGTTATTTGCCATTCTTGTAACTATTTTTAAACAGACAGGACTTTTAACTATTACATTAGATACTTCCCTGCAAAGTGTATTCATGCTGACATTCTTCACGACGGTCGGATTGGGAGCGAGCTTTCAATTGGTAAAGCTCGGCGGCAAATTGCTGGTTATCTATTGGCTTGCGTGCGGAGTATTGGCATTATGCCAGAGTGTCATTGGAATTTCTTTAGCAAGTGTTCTAGGACTTGAGCCTTTATTAGGGGTAATGGTTGGTGCTGTGTCCATGGAAGGAGGGCACGGAGCTGCCACTGCATTCGGCGGAACAATTGAGGAGCTGGGAGTAAACTCTGCTCTGTCAGTCGGCCTTGCAGCAGCTACATTTGGGTTAATAGCTGGAGGTCTTGTCGGAGGGCCAACAGTTAAATACCTTATTACAAAATACAAATTGAATCCATCTGAAGCTGATGCATCAGTAGAGGTGGCAGCAGCTAGTGAAGAGGTATCTGGGAAATCTGCTTTTGAATTCAATTCCCAAAAGTTTATGGTTCAGATCCTAATCATAACTTTTTGTATGGCTGCAGGTTCATATTTGGGTGAGTTATTCTCCACCGTTACAGGCTTTGTACTGCCTAGCTATGTTGGAGCCATGTTTGTAGCGGTTATATTCAGAAATATTCTGGATAGCTTTAATAAAAACATTGTGGATATGAAAAGTATTAGCTTAATTGGTGATGTAACGCTTGGCATTTTCCTTTCCATGGCTTTGATGAGTATTAAACTATGGGAGGTCGCAGGTTTAGCCCTTCCAATGTTAATAATTGTTTTTGTTCAAGTTCTATTTATTGTACTTCTAGGGGTATTTGTTCTATTTAGGTTATTTGGTAAAGACTACGATGCTGCTGTTATGGTAGGAGGCTTCACTGGCCATGGTCTGGGAGCCACTCCAAATGCAATGGCAAATATGGCTGCCATTACTGACCGCTTTGGTCCATCCCCAAAAGCATTTTTAATTGTCCCAATCGTCGGAGCATTCCTCATCGACGTATTCGCCATGCCAATCATTATTACAAGCATTAATTTACTAAAATAATAAATTCTAGGGGCTGAAGCAATTTCAGCTCCTATTTTTATTCGACAAAATTCGGGTGGTACCTGGTACCTATTTATTTCGAAAAATTCACAAAAAATTTACCGCATAAAAGCGTAAAAGGTGTTATAATTGCCTGTATATTCTAACAAGTTAAACATTAAAAGGGGGATTTAGAGAGATGAAGAAGAGATTATTGTGGTTAGTGCCGATGCTGGTGCTGAGTCTGATTTTGTCGGCTTGCGGCGGTGGCGGTTCCAGTTCGACCGGCGGTGAGGCTGATTCAGCTGATAAGGATAGCGGCAAGACATTCAGTTTGAAGGCGGGTCATTCTTTAACAGAGGACCATCCTTATCACATTGGTTTATTGGAGCTTGCTAAAAATGTGGAAGAGCGTACTGACGGAAAAGTAAAGATTGAAGTATTCCCGTTAAGCCAGCTTGGAGCGGAAAGAGAGCTTACTGAGGCACTTACGCTTGGAACGGCTGATATGTCGGTTTCTTCTACAGCGCCAATTGCGAACTTCTATCCGGAAATTGGGATCGTGGACATGCCGTTTTTATTTGAATCAAGAGAACATGCTTACAAAGTGCTTGATGGAGAAGTTGGGCAGGAGCTTTTAAAAGGCATGGAGAATGTAGGCATTGTTGGTCTTGCATGGGGTGAAAATGGTTTCCGCCATATTACGAACGCCAAGCATCCAGTCAATAAGCCTGAAGATTTGAAAGGCTTGAAGATCCGTACTCAGGAAAACCCAATCCATCTTGATGCCTTTAACGCATTAGGAGCAAAGCCAACACCAATGGCCTGGACTGAAGCGCTAACAGCCCTTCAGCAGGGAGTGGTTGATGCGCAGGAAAACCCAATCGTTGTAGCAGATACGTACAAGCTTTATGAAGCGAACCAAAAATACATGACATTAACTGGCCATCTATATTCACCGGCTGTCATCATGTTCAGTAAATCTGTCTGGGATACGCTTCCTGCGGAGTATCAGGATATCTTAAAAGAAGAATCGAAAAAGGCGGGCGACCAAATCCGCGACCTGATTACAAAGTCTGATGAAGAATCCTTAAAGGTACTGAAAGAGCAGGGAATGGAAATCGTAGAGGAAGTGGATGTAGCTCCTTTCCGTGAAGCGATCCAGCCTGTCTATGAAAAATATGAATCTGAATTCGGCAAAGAAAAACTTGACGCCATTTTAAACACGAAATAATAAAACATGAAACTTGGCGAGTGCCGGAATTTGACGCCGGCACAGACCAAGTTTTTTACACATAAGGGGAAGTCTATGGTGGTTAAAAAATTAGTAGATTCATTGAATGCTTTCATTAAATGGATACTGATCTTTCTATTTTTCATTATGGTTATTGTGGTCTTTTTACAGGTGCTATTCCGGTTTGTGCTGGATCAGCCGCTTGCCTGGACGGAGGAATTATCACGCTACCTGCTTGTTTGGATTACTTTTTTGGGGGCGGGCTATGCGGTCAGCGTAAAAGCGCATCCGAGCATCGAGCTGCTTTTTGAAAAAGCAAATAAAGCGGTGAGAAGGGTGATGTTAGTCATCTCAACCGCACTAGTGGTTTTTTTCTTCTATCAAATAATCGTTAATAGCTTTGTATTTATCGAACGAAGCATGGTACAAACCTCGCCAGCCCTGCAGCTGCCGATGGGCTTTGTTTATACGGTCATTCCGATCTCAAGTATTTTATTTGTCATCAATCTGCTCTACATAACCGTTTCGGAATGGGGAAAGGAGGCGAGTAACTGATGGCATGGCTATTATTCGGATTGCTGCTAATGCTTTTTCTCATTAACGTTCCGGTTGCGGTTGCCCTCGGGCTCGCTTCCATGATTGTTTTAATGGTTCAGGATAATGTTCCATTGATGGTTATTGTCCAAAAGATGTTTACTTCTACCGATTCTTTTACGCTTATGGCTGTGCCGTTTTTCATATTGGCCGGAAAACTGATGGAATCTGGCGGGATTTCAAAGCGCTTAATCAATTTTTCCAGTACGCTGGTCGGAAGCCTTCATGGCGGACTGGCGATGGTATCGATTGTAACCTGTATGTTTTTCGCAGCCATTTCCGGATCTGCAGCGGCTACGACTGCAGCCGTCGGAAGCATCCTGATTCCGGCAATGGTAAAACGCGGCTATGATAAAAGCTTTTCAACCGCGATCCAGGCAGCCGGCGGTACGATTGGGGTTATGATTCCGCCAAGTGTTCCGCTGATTCTATTCGGTGTCATAGCCGGAGCCTCCATCGGTGATCTATTTATCGCTGGTATCATCCCAGGGGTTTTTGTGGGAATGTCTCTTATTCTTGTTGCTTATTTCATCTCCCGTAAAAGGGGGTACGGCAAGGAAGAAAGGAGCTCATTAAAGGAAGTTGCATCTGCGTTTAAGAGCGCCATTTTAGCCATCCTCATGCCTGTCATCATTCTGGGAGGCATATACGGGGGAATTTTCACCCCGACAGAAGGATCTGTTGTTGCAGTTGTGTATGGTCTGATTGTAGGTCTTTTAATCTATAAGGAGATCAAGTGGAAGGACCTGCCGGAAATCTTCATTTCTTCGGCGATCACTTCTTCGGTTATTTTATTTATTATTTCCTGTGCGTCGATCTTCGGCTTTCTTTTAACAAGAGAGCAAATCCCGGCGCAAATTTCAGAAGGCATGCTGGGGATTACGTCCAATGCCATTATGATTTTAATCATTATTAATGTCATTCTGCTGATTGTCGGAACATTCCTGGAGACGTCTGCAGCGATCGTCATTATGGCGCCAATTCTTGTGCCGATAGCATCGGCAGCCGGCATGGATCTCGTCCACTTCGGGGTTATCATGGTTGTTAACCTTGCCATCGGAATGATCACGCCGCCAGTCGGCATCAACCTGTTTGTGGCGTCAAATATCGCTAATATCAGGCTGGAGCACATCGTTCGCGCGATCATGCCATTCATTATTGTTCTGATCATCGATGTATTGATTCTAAGCTTTATGCCATCAATCAGCTTGTTTTTACTAGACAAATAGAGGTGAAGGAATATGTATCAAGATTTGCTGGAGATTTTAAAAGACCCTGAACGCGTCAGTGTGAATGAAACGGTGCTTGAGCATCATGCAGGCGGTATGGACTACCACGTTAGGAAAAAGCCAGATGTCGTGGTTTTTCCGAAAACGGAGGATGAAGTTGTCGCAATCGTAAAATATGCTGCGGCAAACAAGGTGGCTGTTGTTCCTTTCGGAGCAGGCAGCAGCCTTGAAGGCCACCTGCTTCCGCTAAATGGCGGCATCAGCATGGATTTTACATTAATGAACGAGGTAGTTGCCGTCTATCCTGAGGACTTTCTTGTAAAAGTCCAGCCAGGTGTTACGAGAATGCAGCTGAATAAGCATTTGAAAAAGTATGGTTTATTCTTCCCGATTGATCCCGGAGCCGATGCAACACTCGGCGGAATGGCCGCAACCAATGCGAGCGGAACAAACGCCGTTAAGTATGGAACGATGAAGCATAATGTGCTCGGCCTGCAGGCGGTACTGGCAGATGGAAGTGTTGTTGCTGCAGGCGGGCAAACCGTTAAATCGTCTGCTGGCTATAACCTGACAGAACTGCTGATCGGATCTGAAGGAACACTCGGTATTTTTACTGAATTAACGCTTAAGCTTGCTGGTATCCCTGAGGCTACGGTTGTTGCGAAAGCTGCTTTTGAGAGTGTGGAGGAAGCAGGGAAGGCGGCTGAGCTTGTGCTTCAGTCCGGTGTTGATATTGGAAAAATGGAACTTGTGGACGCTGCGACGATTCAGGCGGTTAATGAATTCAAAGGGACAGATTTTGAAGAAGTGCCAACGCTCTTTTTAGAGTACAACGGGACGGCAGAAGCAACAAAACAGGGAATTGCAGTCATAAAAGAGCTCATGGAGGATGCCGGAACGGTGAAATTCGAGTATGAACATGATTCGCTGAAACGGGCCCAGCTTTGGGAGGCACGCCATCAGGCAGCACTGGCGATTCTAGGGAAGAAGCCAGGCTGCAAGCTTGTTGCGACAGATGTATGTCTGCCGATTTCGCAATTGGCCGTAACCATTGCCCATACCCGACGGCTCCTCGATGAATACAAGCTCGATGGAGCGATTCTTGGCCATGTCGGTGACGGGAATTTCCATGTGGCGTTCGGTTTGGACACTGATAATCGGGATGAGATGGAACGATTCCACGAGTTTAATGGAAAAATGGTGAAGTTTGCGATTGATCACCGCGGAACCTGTACCGGCGAGCATGGTGTCGGCATCGGTAAAATGAAATTTTTAAAGGAAGAACGGAGCACTGCTTTGCCGGTCATGAGAATGATCAAAAAGGCATTGGATCCGAACAATATTTTAAATCCCGGAAAAATAGTCGAAATGGAAGAGGTGCATAGCTAATGGCAAACCATCGAATAGCTGTATTGCCTGGTGACGGAATCGGGCCTGAGGTTGTAAATGAAGCGGTTAAAGTTTTGGAGCTTTTGAAAAAACTGGACCCATCACTTGATCTGGAGTTTGAAACCTTTGACTGGAGCAGCGAGTACTATCTCCAGCATGGAAAAATGATGCCGGATAACGCATTGGAAACGCTGAAAAAATATGATGCGATTTTATTCGGCGCGATAGGTGATAAAAGAGTACCTGACGATGTAACTGTTTGGGAACTAATCATGCCAATCCGGAAGCAATTCCGTCAGTACATTAATTTAAGACCGGTCAAAATGCTAAAGGGCGTTTCTTCCCGCTTTGAGGGAGAGGACATTGATTTCGTGATTGTCCGTGAAAATGCCGAGGGAGAATACTCCAACAGCGGCGGACGTTTATATCCAGGCCTTGAAGAGGAAGTAGCTGTTCAAAACACCATTATTACTCGGATCGGTACTGCCAAAGCAGCAAAATTCGCCTTTGAATACGCAAAGAAGCATGGAAAAAAATCAGTTACAAGTGCAACTAAGTCCAACGCTATTATCCATTCTATGAAGCTTTGGGATGATGTGGTCCGTACAGTTGCCGAGGAATATCCGTCTATTAAACTGGATAGCTATTATATTGATGCACTGGCTGCTTATTTTGTAGAGAGACCTGCTGATTTCGAAGTGGTTGTCGCGTCCAATTTATTCGGCGATATTTTAAGTGACCTGGGATCTGCCGTGGTCGGAGGCCTTGGCCTATCACCGTCTGCCAATTTGAACCCGGAAGGCGATTTCCCATCGATGTTTGAGCCTGTCCATGGCTCGGCACCTGATATTGCCGGGAAGGGAATTGCCAATCCGATTGCGCAGATTTGGTCGGCAGCACTTATGCTTGAACATCTGGGAAGAGCAGATTTGGCATCAGTTATTATCGAAGCCGTTGAACAGGTTCTCGTGGAAGGGAAAGTTCGGACACCAGACCTTGGCGGAAGTGCCACGACAAGTGAAATGGGCTTTGCCATCAGCGAGGCTTTACAGCAAAAACTTCTAGTGAAGGAAGGTTTATAAAAAATGAGATTGCAGGATGAAGTATTTGTTGTTACCGGTGCACAGGGCGGAATGGGAAAAGAAACGGTTAAACGGTTTTTGGAAGAAGGGGCTTTTGTTGCCGCCGTTGATTTAAATGTGGATGGCGCCGAAAGAACTGACCGCCTGCTGCCGATTGCCGGTGATTTAACAAAGGAAGAAGATGTGGCGAGAATTTTTTCAGAAGCAAGTGAAGCCTTTGGAAAAATCAGCGGCCTGGTTAATATTGCAGGGATTGCCCAATCAGCGACACCGATTGAAGAAGTGAGTCTGTCAGATTGGGAGAAAATCATGGCTGTTAACGCAACATCCCTTTTTCTCACATGCCGTGAAGCGGTTCCTTATATGAAAAAACAGGGAGAAGGTGTCATCGTTAATATCGCATCGATTTCCATGGTAAGACCGCGGCCGGGCTTGAATGCCTATATCGCTTCCAAAGGTGCAGCGGTTTCTTTTTCACAGGCACTGGCCATTGAACTGGCTGAATACGGAATCCGAGTCAATGTCGTGAATCCTGGTCCTGCTGACACAGGCATGCTGGGCCAGTTCACTTCAAAGGATGCAGACATCGAAGCAACGAAAGATACAATTTTTAAAAAGAGTGTCCCATTAGGGAGGCTGATCCAGCCGACTGATATTGCCAATTCACTTGTCTATCTATGTTCCAAGGAGTCCGCGATTGTGACCGGCTCTGTCCTGAACGTAGATGGCGGAAGGGGGATATAATTAATGAAAGCAACAGACGTGCAGGTTCAAGGCTGTTATATTAATGGAGAATGGGTGGTTCCGGACGAAAGCAGATTAATAGAAGTGAAAAATCCTGCAGACGGGTCCGTTCTGGCTTTAGTGCCGCGTGGCGATCAGGAAGAAGTAGATAGAGCCGTCAAAGCGGCAAAGAAGGCATTCCGTTCGGAAGAGTGGAAGTCCCTGCAAGCTTATAACCGGGGAAGGCTGCTTTTCAAAACAGCAGATATCATCCGCGAAAATAAAGAAGAGTTAGCAAGATTGGAAACGTTAAATGTCGGTAAGCCATTGGTCCAGTCTGAAACAGATGTCGAGATTGCGGCCCGCTATTTCGAGTTTTACGCAGGTGTGGCCGATAAAATTATGGGAGAAACAATCCCGGTTGAACGAGGCATTATTGATTACACCGTCCGCGAACCGCTTGGGGTTGTCGGGCATATTATTCCTTGGAATTACCCGCTGCAAATTGCTGCACGCAGCATTGCTGTATCGATTGCAACCGGGAATGCAGCCGTATTGAAACCTGCTGAGGATACTCCGCTATCAACACTAAAACTTGTTGAACTAATGGAAAGTCTTGGGCTGCCGAAGGGAATTCTTAATGTGGTAACTGGCTACGGGTATGAAGCCGGAGCGGCATTATCGGCCCATCCAGGGGTCAACCATGTTACCTTTACCGGTTCAGTCGAGACTGGAAAAAGAGTTATGGAAACAGCGGCGAAGAATATCGTTCCGGTTACCCTTGAGCTTGGCGGGAAATCGCCGAATGTAGTGTTTGCTGACTGCAATGAGGAGTTAGCATTAGAGTGGGTGTTAAAGTCCATTGTACAAAATGCCGGTCAGACTTGTTCAGCAGGCTCCCGCCTTGTGATTGAAAAATCGATCAAGGATGAGTTTGTGCAGCAACTCGCTGCATCCTTCGAAAAGCTGACGATAGGACCTGGGATCGATCATTCTGACCTTGGACCCGTTTTAAACCAAAAGCAATTTGAGCGCATCCAAAGCTTCCTGCAGCTTGCAGAGGATGATGGAATCCGGGTTGCAGCAGGCGGAAAACGCCAGCCTGTCGAAGGATGCGAATCAGGCTATTACCTGCAGCCGACGATTTTTGATAACGTACCAGCAAACCATCACCTCGCCCAGGAGGAAATCTTCGGGCCGGTTTTAACCGTAACTACTTTCGAAACAGAAGAGGAAGCAATCGAAATCGCAAACGGTACGCCATACGGTCTCGTTGCAGGCGTATGGACTGAAAATGCCGGCCGTGCCCACCGCGTTGCCAATGCGCTTGAATGCGGCCAGGTCTTCATAAATCACTATGGAGCTGGCGGCGGCATCACTCAGCCATTTGGCGGCTATAAGCATAGTGGCTTTGGGCGGGAAAAAGGATTGGAAGCTTTGAAGAATTATACGCAGGTGAAGAATGTGGCGTTGAAATATTAATCGCTCATGTACAAAAAAGGGATGTCTTCCTTAATGGAGGCATCCCTTTTTGCAGGCTCTGATTCCTGCTTTAAGAGATAAATCACAGTATCCCTGAATAAAATAGACCAACAACCTTTTTAAAGAGGTGATATTGTGGGATATAAAAGAAATCAAAAAAATACTTTATTAAAAATTATTCTAGTCTCTATAGCTATTCTTCTTTCATTATTATTTCTTAAAGTCTTGATTTTTTCATCAGAAAAACATGCTGAAGAAACTGTCCGCGAGTTTTATGCTTATGAACAAAAAGGGGAGTTTTCATCTTCCTGGGAGCTCTTTCATTCAAACATGAAACAGAAATTTTCTAAAGGACATTATATCCAGGACAGGGCCCATGTTTTTATGAATCACTTTGGTGTAGATTCTTTTACATTTACACTGGGCAAGCCTGAAAAGCTTAATTCATGGAGGATGTCTGAAGAGGGTTCCGTCATTAAACCTGCCTATAAGATTATCGTTATACAAACATTTGAGGGTAAATATGGAAAATTTGATATCGAGCAGGATGTATATGTCGGGCAAGAAAAAGGAAAGTGGAGAATATTATGGGACTATAATAAGTAAGTTTATTTTGCTAGCTGAAAGTAGAAAAATGTCATTTTATAAAGAAAACATTCATTTATTATCGTGAAAATTTGATTTATGATAGAAAAATAAATAATGGGTAAAAATAAACTAAAAATGAAACTTTTTCCAAGCCTCATTCGTCTATATAGTAGGAAATATTATCCATGCACTATGTGTCTATTCTATTAATTTATGAATTTAGTCAGGGAGGAAAAACATGAAGAATCTAAAGGGGAAGGGTCTAGCGGCAGGATTGGCGGCAACTCTGGCAGTCAGTTCACTTTTTCCAGGTGCAGCAGCTGCTTCTGAAAAGAGTGTCACACAAAGAGTTTATCAGCAGCTTGAGCAATTTAATCTTCAAAACAAAGATTTTAAAGTCAGTCAGGTAACAAAGGAGGAAGAAAAGAAATTTACTGAGAATCAGCTTGTTGTGAAATATGAAAAGCCTCTTTCTCAGAGTGAACACAAGATAGCCGGCGGTAAGCTGGTTAAAAGGTTTGCAAGCTTAGGCTATGACGTAATCGAGGTTCAGGGCAATAAAGAGCTCATGGAAGTAGCACAAAACTATGCCAAACTGGCTAGCGTTACTTCGATCACTAGAAGCGCTTATGGCAAAAGGCTAGGAACCGCAGATCCTAAGGCTGCAGAAATGTTTCATCTTAAAAATTTAAATCTTGGAAAAGCCCACTCACTTACAGGCAAAAATAAAGTTAAAGTAGGGGTAATTGATACAGGGGTAGATGCTTCACATCCTGAGTTGAAGAATAAAATTACAGCGAACAAAAATGCCATGAATCCACTGAAAAAGGGCACACCTGATAGCCATGGCACACATGTAGCCGGAATTATCGGTGCTGAAAAGGGAAATGGAATCGGAGGATATGGAGTAGCCCCAAATTCCGAGATTGTTTCAATTGATGTTTTCAACCGCTCATATTATGTTACCGATTATACGATTGCTGAAGGAATTCTGGAAGCGATTCGCCAAAAGGTAAAGGTTATTAATATGAGTCTAGGAACCTATTATCCTTCGCCGATCCTTAAAGATGCTGTTCAAAAAGCAATTGATGCCGGAATCATTGTAGTGGCGGCGGCGGGAAATGATGGTGCGAATATCCTCAATTATCCTGCTTCCTTCGACGGAGTGATCAGCGTAGGGGCAACAGATGAAAATAATCAGCTGGCATCTTTTTCTACATATGGGCCATCTATAGATGTAGTAGCTCCTGGGCATAAGGTATATGCACCTGTTTTTGATGTGGACAAGGGTTCTTCCTTTGTTGAAATGAGCGGTACTTCCATGGCTTCACCGGTGGTAGCAGGGGCAGTCTCATTACTGATGTCCAAATATCCGAATCTGACTCCATATCAGGTAAATTATATTTTAACTAAAACAGCCAGAGACTTAGGCGAAAAAGGCTACGATTTAAAATATGGCTATGGAATGATCGATCCGGTTAAGCTTCTTTCGTTTAATCCGAAAAATATACCTGCAGACCCTTCGGTAAAAGAAGCGGATATCTTTGCGAAAGCAAAGGATCTTGGCGAGTTTGAAGCGATTCCAGCATCAGGTAAGCTGCAGAAATTAAACCAAACAGATTTATATAAAACATCCTTAACGAAGGGGGAATATATACAAATTTCTCTCGATGGAACAGACAAATTTGATTTAAAATTTGAACTGCTATTTTTCAAGGATGGAGAGAAAAAACCTCTCGAAAAGATAGAAGTTAATGGAGCACGTGAAGGCAGCAGCGAGGGAACGCTCTTTAAAGCAGAAGAGAATGGGACGCTTGTTGTAGCTGTTAAGGATAGCTTCGGAAAGTATGGAGAAGCTGGCCAATCAACCTATAAGCTAACTCTCCACAAAAGTGCAGAATTATTGGACGATGGCAATTCAATGGAATCACCTGTGGAGGTTGAATCTCTGCCATATCGATCCGGATTGGATAACTACTATACAGACGAGCGATTAATGTTTGGGGAGAATCTTCCGGAAGAAGGAATGGAAGAGCCTGAAGCAGAAGCCGCTTCCAAACAAACAGAAGGATCTGGTATGGAGGAAGGAATGAAAGAAATTCCAGGTGACTCAGATTTCTTCCGCTTTAAAGTTCCGGGGCAGGAAGAAGATGGGATGAAAGCTGTTAAAATCAGCCTATCCGGCGTCCCTGGAATTAATCCTTCTATTAAACTTCATATGATTGAAAAGATGGAAGAAGGAGAAATGATTCATGAAATGGATCAGGCTTCCTATAAAGGAGAAGGAAAAGGCGAGGAGCTGGCTTTTAACGCTATTGCCGGCCAGGAATATATGGTAGAGGTAACAAATAAACCGTATATTGATGAATTTATGCTTATGTTCGAGGACTTTGAAATTGATTATGATAAAAGCTATTCTTCTTTCAAGCCATACCAATTAACGATTGATGCAAGAACGCTTCCTGCCGATGAAGATGGCATCCCGATGGAAATAGGAATGGGAAGTCCTGAGGAAGAGCTTATTGAAGGGGATTTAGAAGAGTATATTGCCAAGAAAAAGGCGATCGAGCAAAAGATGTTCGATCCAAATATGCAAACCTATGAAGACTATATCAATATGTTAAAGGATGCAGCTGTACCGTTTGAAGAAAATGAATCGAAGGAAGGTTATCTTCAAACCTTTGGGGACGAGGACTGGTTTTCCTTCACACCAAAACACAGCTCCATCTTTGAAGTAAATATGAGTTACGGCCGCTACAAGCCGGCAGCGATGGAAGTGTTAAAGTACAACGAAGAGTATAAGGACTTTTCATATGTCTATTCCAACAGCACATGGTCCTGGACAGATGATACAGTATCGGTAGAGGGCAGCTTCACGCTTGGACTGCAGGCTGGAGAGACTTATTATTTCCGGGTTTCTGATCCAATGTATCGTCCGGCATTTGAGCCATATCGCTTTACAGTTAAATCAAAAGTAAAGAATGTTGCAGATCCTTATGAGAAAAATGATTCTTTTGAAAATGCCATTAAGGTTTCGACAACTGGCCTGACAGGCAACTATTCAACAGCAGGGGATGTGGACACCTACTATTTCAAGCCGGGCAAAGATGGCGTGTTTGGCGTCAGAGTCACACCAAGAGAGTTGCCTGACAAATATAAAAATGTTAAGGCGCAGCATCGTGCTGAAATCGATCCAGTTCTGGTATTAATTGAAGATACCAATGGAAATGGGAAGCTGGAACCGGAAGAGGAAGGCAATATCACGATGGTGGATTACAGCTTTTACAGTGGGGAAGAAAGAACCGGCTTTAGGACCAAAAAGAAATCAGGCTACTTTATCCTAACGTTTGATTACTTTGGAACAAATTCATCCCTTGTGCCTTATATTCTAAAGATTGATGGCGCAAACAGGACCGATGAAGACAGGGTTTCCAAGGTGAAAAATAATATCCCTTCTAAGCCGCTTTCTCTAAAGCGAAACGGAAATGGTTTTTATGCAACAGGCTATATGAATCTAACTTCTAATAAAGGAGATCAGGATTTCTACAAACTTACCCTTGATAAAGACAGAAACGTTACAGTTGCTTTGCAGTTGCCAAAGGATTTAGATGGAAAAGTAACCATTTATAATTCCAAAGGAAGCCAAGTCGCTGTATCTGATTTCTATGGTAAAGGTGACAATGAAATTCTGCCTATTAAGCTGAAAAAAGGCAGCTATTATGTAAAAGTAGAGGATGCCGCAGGTAATGCCAGCACAGATCCTTATAAAATCACCATAAAATAAAAACAAAGAAGCAGTGCTATTTTGCACTGCTTCTTTCGTTTTTATAAAGCCAGATGGCTCTTTAATTCATCCTGTACTCTTTTCTGTTCCTCATCCGGAACAATTAAATACCAGATGTCGTTTATCGTTTGGCCGCTGCCTTCTATTGTAAGTTGGTCAATATTTTCTCCGGCTTCTTTATAATGTTTTTGGATATCAACCATTTCGTTAAAGGCCATATTCGTTTTGATATTTTTTCCTAGGGCTTCAAAAATGTCATCAAATCTCGTTAAAGAAGAGAAGCTTGCCCCTTTATTAATAACCCCTTGAATGATCTGGCGCTGTCTAAGCTGCCGGCCAAAATCGCCTCTTGGGTCCTCATATCTCATTCTTGTATATTTTAAAGCCTCTTCGCCATCCAAGGTGATTTGCTGCTTTGGAAAATGGACACCGTCAGAAGTGAAATCCAAATCATTATTCACTGTAATCCCGCCGACTGCATCTACAATGTCCTTAAAGCCTTCCATATTAATCTGCATATAGTAATCAACTGGAATATCGAGGAAATTCTCGACGGTAGCCATGGACATTTCTACTCCGCCAAAAGCATAGGCGTGGTTAATTTTGTCGTCGATGCCTTTTCCGATAATTTGTGTTCGTGTATCCCGTGGAATGCTCAGCATTTTTACTGAATTCATTTCAGGATTGACTGTTAAGACTATCATTGTATCTGAGCGGCCTTTGTCACCTTCCCGCTCATCTACTCCAAGCAGAAGAACAGAAAAGGGGTCTCGTTTTTCCAAAGTAACCTGCTCCGGTCTTTTTTCGGATTTTTCGCGTTTGATTGGCTGGTGCATGGTTTCCACTGCATCCGTTAGAGATTTGTAAACGGTATAACCGTAAATTCCAGCTGCTGCAATAGTAAAGAGTATAATAATGCCTGTAACTCTAAGCCATATCCTTTTTTTCTTGCCTTTTATTTCGGCTCTCATTTCTTTACCTCCGATGGATTAATAAACCTAACTAATAGATTATCAAATTTGATAAGAAATGAATAGATGGGAAAATGTGAAAATATGTAATTAACACAAATAAAAAACAGGCCCATGCCTGTTTTATTTTTGAAAGTATTTCAGAGAATGAGTGTGGGGTAACATGAAGGAGGAATATTTAAGAAGTACGTTTGTTTTTTGATCGATAGCTAACAAGCTCTAAAATAAATAGTTTATCTTTTTTGGTAAGCATTCTCCAGCTTCCGGCTTTAATTTTCATTGAAAACACTCCTTTATTAGATATTTATCTATTTACAAAACTTGTATTTCTATTAATTACTATGTGTATACCGCCATTTTTTGTAAATGAAACAACAAAAATTTCTACAATATTTGACTTCATTTCTCGGGAAATTTCGAGCAAAATAAAAACATCCAATCCCAGCAGTCAGGATTGGATGCTATTTAGTATTTTACTGTTCAATGGAATCTAAAAACACGGATATAACTTTTGCAGCTTCCTGGCGTGTAGCATGGCCTTTCGGCTGGAAGAGATCCTTGCCATAGCCTTCTACATATCCGAGCTCATAAGCGGCAGCAATTGCTTCCTGAGCTTCTTCAGTCAGTTTAGTGATATCTGTAAATGGAGCTTTTGCCTTTGGTTCATAAGCAGCTTCTGTCTGCAGCTCATATGCGCGTTCAAGCATAATTGTCATTTCTGCACGTGTAATAGGATGCTTAGGGTTAAATATTGTATCACTTACACCCTTTACTAAACCAAATTCATAGGCAGCAGCAATTTCCTGTTTTGTTTCTTCAGGAAGGTTAGCGATATCCGTAAAAGGAGCATCTTTTGTTGCTTTTAAATCCAAAGCTCTTACCAATAGAGAGGCAAATTGAGAGCGTGTTAATTCTGCTTTAGGAGCAAAAGTTGTTTCAGATGTACCTTTTACTAGGTTTTTATAGTACAAATCTGCAATGTATTGACGAGACCATGAGTATGCCGGTACGTCCTTAAATGGAAGATATGTGGCGATACGGCCTTCCTTTTTAGCATCGATCGGGCTATTTGCTTTAATATATTCAATTAATACTTCATCAAGGGCACCATATTCATTTACAAGCGGCCCTTTTTCAAACATAGTGTAACCATCTCCGCCAACGGCCATAAAGTCATTTGTAGCCACAACATAAACCTTTTCAAGATCAACTGGATTACCAGCAATCTGGAGGTTTTTAACTCTTTTCCCTTTCTCAGCATTTAGGTCAATTTCAAATGTCATGCCAGATACGTGAGGGAAGGCTCCTTTAACATTAGGAAAGTCGCCTGTACCATGTTCAAGTGCAGCCTTAATTTCAGCACCTGTAAATTTCTTTGTCACAAGGAAGTTGCCGAATGGCAGAACATCAATGACATTCTTTTTCGTAATGTCACCTGCTTCAATAGACGCACGAATTCCCCCGCCATTCGTGATGGCAGCATCAGCGTTTGAAGCCTCAAGCATGGCATCTGTTAAAAGGTTGCCAAGATTTGTTTCACCGGCACGAACGTGTTCGCGAACACCATCTAATAATGTTTTCGTTGTACCGATTTTTTCGGATAGGATCTTGTCCTGGGCTTCGCTTACTTCGTCAATTAATGCCTTCACATCGGCATCTTCTTGTGTGCCGGAAGCATCCTCTTTTGTAATCAAACGCGCTTCTTTATTGACGAGCATGCTGCCATCAAATGTTAATTCAACTACACCCAGATTTTTTGTATGCTCACCGGCACTGACAATAAGTGTGCTTTCGCCAGCTTTCTGGCCTTCAACAAGTACAGAGTGGCTGTGTCCATCAACGATTAAGTCAATTCCTGGTGCACCTTCTGCTACACGGATGGAAGTGTCTGTGCTTGATTCGTCAATTCCAAGGTGTGTTAAAGCTACAACCATATCCACTTTTTCAGTTTCTTTCAATATTTTAACCATAGCCTTGGCTTCTTCAACAGGATCAGTGAATTCTAAACCTTCAACATTTTTTGGATTGGTTTTGTAATGCGTTTCAGGAGTAGAAAGTCCGAAGATACCAATTTTGATTCCATCTACTTCTTCAACCTTATATGGCTGTAAGAGCAGGGAGTCATCATTTTTATTCCGTACATTGGCACTTAAAACAGGAAAGTCCATCATTTTTTGTAATGCCAATAACTGCTGATAACCGTAGTTGAAATCGTGGTTGCCAGCTGCCATGGCATCATAGCCTAGCTTATTTAAAATTTGTGTAATGCTCTCGCCTTTTTCTACCGTTGCAAACGGAGTTCCATGAAGTGTATCGCCTGCGTCAAGAAGAAGTGTATTTGCGTTTTCCTGCTGAAGTTCCTTGATTAAGGTTGCAAGCTTGGCAAAGCCCATTCCTCCATCGTCAGGCTTTACTTTAGCGTGTGAGTCATTCGTATGTAATATCGTGATTGTTTTAGTACCTGTTTCAGCTGCAGTAGCCGGCTGGATTCCTGCAAGGCTGGCCAGAATTAATATAGCTGAGAACAAGACTAGGAAACTCTTTTTCACACTCACCATAATTATTCCTCCTCTAAAATTTACTCGATTCTATTATAATACAAATTTCGCCAATAGTTTTCTAAATTGGGAATTTTTTAAAAAAACATCGGCGTTTTGAGGGGTATTTCGATATAAACGACAGCCTAAAGATAATGAGGGTAAGCAAAACTAAATAAGAAAAAAGCTTATAGATTAATAAAAGCCAGATCTTCATTTGGAAGAACTGGCTTTTGTTGTTTTTCTATTAGTTATTAACGATCTGAATAGACCACGATGATAGATCAATTTCTTCTTTTTTAACAAAGGAAGAAGGGAAGATAAAGGTCCACGGTTTGGACGTATTTGCTTTCACGACAAAATCCTCCAGGTTAAATGCTCCTTCTGCTATGATTTCTTCAGAAGCATCCTTAACTGCTATCGGGATTTGCTGCAAATGCATATCCTGTTTTGTGCCATTGCGGATCATTAGTGTAACAGATAGATTTTCTCCAGGGTTATGGCTGATCTTAATCCCCATGAAATTGACTTCGCCATCTTTTGGCTTTCCAGCAGAAGCGACCAATTTCTTTAATCCTTCTTTTTCTTCTGCTGAAAGAGCTTTCTCCCAGCTTTCATGAAGATCAAGGGAATGCGGCTTCGCCAGTTCAAATGCCAATGTCCAGTTGCTTTCCTTAAAGATTTCCTGCTTCATGGTGTTAGCCGGGAATCGGAACACCCATGGCATACTGCTTTCTGCAGGAACTTCGCCAAGCTCGCTTAAGTTAAAGGATTGTCTGGCTATAAGGTTCTGTTCCTCATCTAAAAGGAGCAGGGTTGTTTCTCCAAAAGACACTTTTTTCTGCAAGCTGTTGCGCACAAATGCAGTCACTTCAATGCCATTTGGTGTGTTAGCCAAGTCCACTCCGGCTATTGAAATCTGATTAGGCTGCAAAGGATTCAGCTCATTGTGCAGGAAGCGAAAAACGTATTGCTGCTCAGCAGGCAGGTTCCAGTTTGGGTGAATAAAAAGAGCCGTTTCCACTTCTTTCTCTTCTGAAGACTCCTTCACATCCAGTATCTCTTTGGCTTCTATTGTATTATCGTTACCGCTTTTTTTAATATCCTTATTTTTTTTACGAAATATTGAAAGCATGAAATAAAACTCCCTTATTGCCGATTTCTTAAAAAGCTTACAGCTCCCATTGCGATTTCCTTCTCAATCTTCTCATACGTAAGGGTGAAAAGTTCGAGTCCATCGTTTTGGTATAATCTCATAGGATCTTCCTGCTGATAGGAGCGCAAGCCGATTCCTTCTTTTAAACGTGTCATGGCTTCAATATGCTGAATCCAGTTGTAATCAAGAATTGACGTCATAATATGCTTGATGTTTGCTGTGAACTCTGGTTCATTTATTTGAGATTGCTCGAGAATGTACGATGTATAGTTGTCGACAGGCTGCTTTAATGCCTGGTGGACCTCTTCAATATCCAAAATCGGATCAGGGAAGCGGTATTCCTGATTTACAAGAATTTCATCCAAATTCTTTGATAATTGATTAATTGCCCAGTCTTCAGGTAAAACACCTTCCTGGCACGCCTGCTTAATTTCTGCTTGAACAGTGCTTTCGACTACAGAAACTAACAGCTGATCCAAATCTTGATTTTCAATGATTCTATTACGCAATGTATAAATGATATTTCTTTGTTCGTTGATGACATCATCCAGTTTCAGGTTATACTCCCTCATGGAATAATTGGCCCCTTCAACAATTCTCTGGACGCGATCCACAAATTCATGGATATTCTTATTCTTAACTAAACCATCCTCTGAAACAGAAAGGTTTTTGTTTAACTTTTCCAGTTCATCCTTGGCAAACCTTCTGAACATATCATCTTCAAGCGAAATGAAAAACTGTGTGGAACCAGGATCGCCCTGGCGGCCAGAACGTCCTTTAAGCTGGTCATCAATTCTCCGGCTTTCATGGCGTTCTGTCCCAATGACATGCAAGCCTCCTAAAGCATGTACACCCTCTCCAAGAAGAATATCCGTTCCACGGCCAGCCATATTGGTTGCAATCGTAATTTGCCCTTTTTGGCCTGCCAATGAAATTAATCTCACTTCTTGTTCAACACTTTTTGCGTTAAGCAACTCGAATGTTAATCCTGTGTTCTTCAGATATTTAGCGACTTCCTCTGATTGTAGAATGGAGGTGGTTCCAATTAACACAGGCTGTCCCGTGCTGTGCCTTTCCTGTACTTCCTTCGTAACCGCTTCATACTTATCCTTAATCGTTTTGTACACTCTGTCAGGAGCGTCTAATCTGATTTTCGGGCGGTTCGTTGGCACTTGAACTACTTGCATTCCATACACTTGCTCAAATTCTTTTTCAGACGTTTTGGCAGTACCTGTCATACCAGACAAGAAAGGGTACATTCTAAAATAGTTCTGGATGGTAATCGAGGCCTGTGTTTTGTTTTCTTCTGTTACTTGCAGTCCTTCTTTTGCCTCGATTGCCTGGTGCAGGCCATCACTTAATGTTCTTCCTTCCATGATGCGGCCGGTGAACATGTCGACAAGCATGATTTTGCCGTCTTTGATGATGTAGTCCACATCCTTTTTGAACAGGACATAAGCTCTGACCGCTTGGATGACATAGTGATAAAGAGTTTGATGCTCCAAATCGTACAAATTGTCAACGCCAAAAGCCATTTCGACTTTTTCGATTCCTTCATCCGTTAAGCTGGTTGCTTTTGTTTCTTCATCTAATATGTAGTCGATATCCTGTTCGAAACGCGTGGCTAATTTTGCAGCGATATAACGCAGTTCTGGTCCGGACTTCATTTTTCCGGCGATGATCAAAGGGGTTTTTGCCTCATCAATTAAAACACTGTCTACTTCATCAATAATCGCAAAGTGATATGGACGCTGAACTCTTTCTTCAGGACTGCCAACCATATTGTCACGGAGGTAGTCAAAACCAAACTCAGTACCTACGCCATATGTAATATCTGCTTTATAAGCGATTTTCTTTTCTAAAGGGTTCATTAATGGAAGGTTTAAGCCGACAGTCAGGCCAAGAAATTCATGGACTTGCCCAATGATTTCTCTATCCCGCTTAGCAAGATAGTCATTGACGGTTATGACATGGACGCCTTTGCCTTCCAGAGCTCTTAGGTAACTTGGGAGAGAAGCGACTAGTGTTTTTCCTTCTCCTGTTGCCATTTCGGCAATATTGCCATCTGCCAGTGCAAGGCCGCCCACCAGCTGAACGTCAAAGTGGCGCATCCCCAAAACCCTCTTGGATGCTTCCCTGACAGTAGCGAATGCCTCGATTTTAATCTCTTCTATTGTGCTGCCATTCTGCAGCTTTTCCATAAATTCAGCTGTTTTTTTCTTTAACTGTTCATCCGTTAGGCTGCTGACTTGATCTTCTATTTGATTAATTTTTTCAACTGTTTTAAAGTAGCTCTTTAACCGGCGCTCATTAATATCGCCGAAAGCTTTCTTGAGGTAAGTTAACATAGCGGATGCTCCCTTAATGTATATCTTATTATCTATAATTATCTATCATTTAAATATCTTACCAAATACGACAAAGAATTACTATAAAGTTAAAAAACTAGCAAAATTATGCAACTTTTTTACTGGGTTTCCCGTCTAACAAATATGGATAAATAAAAAGGGAGGATATATGTCTATTTCTTTTCAAAAATATTAATTTGTACAAAATACATTTTCTTATTTTTAGTAAGGTGATATAATCATATCGGTTGTACTGGAAGCCCAGTAATACACTAGAGGTTGCTGAAATTAACATTTTAAAATAATACGGAATGGTTATGCTACATTTGAGGAGGTATTTCATGGTTTATGTAACCTTAGCTCTTTGTTTTATTGCTTCGGTACTTTTAACGCCATTAGTCAAAAAATTTGCCATTGCCATTGGTGCGACAGATAAGCCGAACCAAAGGAAAGTTCACCAAAAAATCATGCCGCGTTTAGGCGGTTTAGCAATATATATAAGCTTCATTATCGGTGTGTTCATTATGAGACCCGGGGACGAGAATTTCATTCCCATTATTATTGGCAGTTTGATTATAATTATTACAGGTGTTTTAGACGATATGTTAGAACTATCTGCCAAAATCAAACTGTTCGGCCAGCTGGCTGCGGCTCTTGTGGTCGTTTTAAGCGGAGTGCAAATGGAGTTCATCAAAATGCCATTTGGCGGTACGCTGGAGTTCGGCTACTTTAGTATTCCGCTTACGATCCTTTGGATTGTGGGGATTACAAATGCGATTAACCTGATTGACGGCCTTGATGGCCTTGCAGCAGGAGTATCATCTATTGCATTAATTACAATCTCCGGAATGGCCATGCTGCAAGGGAATGTTTTCGTTTTAACAATCGGTCTTCTCTTATTGGGAAGCACCCTTGGTTTCCTTGTTTATAACTTCCATCCAGCGAAAATATTTATGGGTGATACAGGTGCGCTGTTTTTAGGCTTTATGATTTCAGTGCTCGCGCTGCTCGGGTTTAAAAACATTACCTTCTTGTCACTTGTTATCCCGGTTATTATCCTGGGTGTTCCAATTTCTGATACATTCTTTGCGATTATCAGAAGGTTCGTCAACAAGCAGCCTTTATCCGCACCGGATAAATCCCATCTCCATCACTGCTTGCTGCGCTTAGGCTACTCGCATCGCCAAACAGTCCTTATCATTTATTGCGTAGCAGGATTATTTGGACTAGCAGCAGTTATCTTCTCGCAGTCTACGGTATGGGGAGCCTTGCTGGTTGTTGGTGTAATCTTAATTGCCATCGAAATCTTTGCAGAAAAAATTGGACTTGTAGGACATGACTACAAGCCACTGCTTAAAATGCTCAGTGGATCAAATGTAAAAAGTGGAGCAAACGTAAAAAACCGATAATACCTTCTTGCCGCAATCTTTGGATTGCGGCTTTTTATGCGTTTTTAGTGTGCCTAGCTCTTTAATAAAACATACATAAAAGGACTCTTTAATGAGTCCTTATCACTTATTCGTATTCCCATTTTAAACCATGTATTTTCCATCCATCATCCGTATAAATTAAAGATATCAATTCCTTATGCTGTGCATATAACCCATCACCTAAAGAATTAATCACTTTAATCTCTTTTGCACTAAGTTGTTTTACTTCAGTTTCATCAGTAAATAAATCTTGAAAATTACGTTCCTTCCATAAATTCCGAACCAGGAAAAGCAAGAATCCATTCACCATTTTCCTGTTTTATATTTTCGCCGTTTAAAATATTCTCTTCTATATAATCGGGCGTGAAATACTTTTTAAAATAAATATGAACTTCCTCTGTTGTATAAGGACCTCCTTCATAAAAAGTGCTATCATGCTTGCTTGCAGCAGATAATAACGTATTAATTTCTTCTATATTGATCTGCCGAAGATCACTTTCATCTTCTGAACCCTTAACTGGATCACTTGAATGTGTTGCTCCACATCCCGATGTAAACAGCAGCAATAAGTGACAAACCGACTGCAGAGAAAAGCTTGAGGCTCTTCATTTTAATCCCGCCTTTTAATTTTTTTGATTGGCTCTTTTCGTTAATTTTATTGCTTTTTGATGGTACACCTAGTATAACCAACTGAGTTGATTGTAGCGGAGGGTACCTTGACTCCAGCAGGAAGAGAGGGAAGTGGGAGAACCCACAGGCGAAGCCTAGGAGGCTCTCATTCTTCTCCGTGGAAAGCAAGTATCCGGAGCGAAAATCAACGGGCAGGGTTCATAAGCAAAAACAGTTATGAGAAAAGTGCCTTTAGAAAAAATCGTTTGATTACATACATAAAGATGTCTGAAGCTCAAGTTACACCATTTTCGCCTATTTTAGTAAAAATTTACCTGATTAAAAATGGAAAGTTTAGCTACTTATTTTGGGGCCAATTTTATATAATTGTTTCAAAATTATACTTTCCAAGGAGAATGAGATGAGAAAATTTAGAATTGGTATTGGCCTCCTGCTGCTGTCTTTAGTTTGGTTTAGTGGTATGCAAAATACGTCTGCTGCTTCAACAAACATTATGGTCCTTCTAGATGGAGAACCACTTGAATTTGATCAGCCGCCAGTGATCAAAAGCGGAAGGACTCTTGTTCCATTTCGGAAAATTTTTGAGGAATTAGGTGCCGATGTATCTTATGATTCAAAAACAAAAACGGTTGCGGCTGTCAGAGCTGATAAAGTGATCAAATTGAAAATTGGAAGTGTATACACCACTGTAAATGGCAAAACGGTAAAAATTGATGTTCCGGCCCAGATTATTAACAGCAGGACAATGGTACCTCTTCGGTTCGTGTCAGAGTCAATAGGTGCAAAGGTTAGCTGGGACAATTATGAAAAAATAGTTGAAATTGAAACAGTGGCTATGATTGTGGACCAATACTTCCAATCTTATAATAACGGAAGCTACTCACTTGAAATCTCGGCGGAAGAATTTTTTAATCGGATAGAAAACCTTGGGCTTGATCAGGAAGTGGTTAATGTCTCGCTTTATAATAGCTATCTGGATGCTGGTAAACAGTTTATCACTTCAGAGAATTTTTCAGTCAGAATGATTGAGGATGAAGAGTATGGGGTCTATATGACCACCTTTGGAGAAATGATTGATGATAATGGCAATACCTTAATAAATGGCGACTTTTATGTAGAGGTTTATGATCTGGCAACAGATGAAGTGGTATTGAACGAGATAGGAGAGCTGGATCATCTCCTCTACAACCAATCTGTTTATTATACGACTCTAATGGGTTTAAAGGATCTTGGTATTATAGAAGATTAATAGAAAAGGAGACACAGGATATTCTGTGCCTCCATTTTTTTGCCTAATTCAGAATTCGATATAGGAATAGGGCAAACTGGAAACGATTTAAGGATTCCTTCGGACGATAAGTGTTATCCGGGAAACCTTCTGTAATATCATTGGCCAATAATGTTGAGATGGAATAATATCCAAAGGTTTCAGGCGTAACATCTGTAAATGGAACTTTTTCGCTTCCGTTTAGCTTAAATGCTCTATGCAGAATGACTGCCATCTCTGCTCTTGTTAAATTGGAAGATAAATCAAAGTAATTTTCGCTTTTTCCTACCATAATTCCTTGGCTGGCTACTGCTGCAATTTCTTTATAAAATTTATGATCTTTCGGAACATCACGGAAATCAGCATCCTGAACATTTTCAGTGTTCAGTTTTAACGCTCTTGTCAAGAGAAGGGCAGCCTCCATTCTCGAAATGGTGGTATTAGGCCTGAAGGTTCCATCAGGATACCCGGTTATGATCTGCTGGCTGGTTAATGCCGTGATTTCTTTGTGATATTTATACGAAGCCGGCACGTCCGAAAAGGCTGTTGCTTCTTCCGTTACATTTATTGTGAACTTTTTGACTGCTTCTCCGTAGGATACAGTAATGACAGCTTGTCCAGGTTTCGATAATGTAACGGTATTGCCCTGAACCTCACCAAGTGTCGTGGTTACTTTCAATTTTGTCAGATCCTTAGGAAGAGGATTATAAAATTGATCTAAAACGCTCTTTAATTCAACAGAAACACTTGTTCCTGCTTTTAACTCTCCGCTTTTCGAGAGAGCAGCATTGATATATTTAGGGTTGCCAATAGGCGCTGTGCTGATTACCTGAAGGGTGGATGAAACAGATCTTTCCCAGCCATCTGAAGGACGATTAATCAGTGAGGCATACTCCTGTCCCTGTTTCCGTATGGCCATTGCAGTAGAGCCGCCTCCATCTAGATTGATGGCTTTATAGGCTCCTATTTTAATTAGATAGTTTGCAAATTCAGGGAGCGTCATACCTGCACTGTATCCCGATTGTCTTCCATCAACCGTAACCATGAAGACCTTTGTTTGTGTTTTATCAATAGCGATCGCAGTTCTTGGAGCACGTTCGCGGGCCCGAATGTTGTTAGGGTCCATATTTAGGCCATAAACTCCGTTGTTTACCAGCATAGGGCCGCTTGCCAGCATAAACTTGGAGTTTTGCCACTTTGAATCAATGCTAATATCAACCTGGACCGTTTCTCCTGGCCTTAACGATTTTAATGCTTCCTGCTTATCGCCATGAGCAGACAAAATAAAGCCGTCTTCAGGGATTGTCGGCTCAGTCGTGTCTCCAAATGGTCTGATTGCCTGAACGGTTCCTGTTATGCGGTCACCGAATGCCAAATCACGGTTTTTAGAAGCATTTGTAAAAATGACTTCATAGCCCCATTGGTTTGTTCCTGGGTCACGGGTAATGTTATCAGGAGTATATAAGATTAATTCATTAGCTTCACGAATTTTATTAATGCTTGTAATTTCTTTCGTGCTTCCAGAATGGGTCATCGTCACCTTCAGGCTGTAATCCTCGATTTGAGCTTTACCGCTTCCGTCTACACCAAAAGCAGCTGGCTTATTTACGTAATGCTCGCTCTCAAATTGAGTTAAACCGAGATTAACGAGCTTATTATTGTACGAGATTAAGTACATCGGAAGTTTTGACTTCATATCAAAGAAAGATCCATTTATAGCACCGATAACCCGATGTCCTTCATAATGGTTTCTTTTGGCTTGTGCTGAAGTAGTGGCTAAAGTATTTAACGGATCAGGATATGACAGATCCAGTTGAGTATAAGTATCTGCTGTATTGATTTCTAGGAGATTGATAGCTTGCGGGTGTGTATTGATTACTTCCTGGCTATACTTATATTGAACTCCAGAGGAAATGGGGTATTGTTCCTTTGTTTCAGCGAATGCAGATTTTTGCGGGATAGTGAAAAGGGACAAAGACATTAAAAATATTAAAGCTTTCTTTCTTTTGTGTAACAAAGTTGGTGCCTCCTTAATATATATACCAAATATTAGAATACTTATATATTTCTACCATACTATGAATTAATTGTCGAACTATTAAATTTTGGTAAATATATTGTCGGAGAGTTACAGGCTTATAAAAAAACCATCCTATGGATAATAGGATGGTTTTGGAAGGTTATCTCGAAAGGAAGCCTCGCAGGATATATCTCCAATCCTTTTTGAAAGCTTCTTTTACTTTTTTCTTTTCCAATGCTTTTGGCTCCAATGTGGTCGTAAATAGGGAGCCTGTTTTCTGCTGAACATATTTTGCATTTTTTACCACAAATACTTCAGAGGTTAATCCTTCGAGAATCTCTACTTTATTTTCTTCTTTAATTCCCGTGTTCACGTTACGCTTTTCAAGCGTTCCGGAGGGGGTCAGTACATACAAATAAGAATTCTTTTTCGCTTTTTTGATGCTGTTTTTATGAACCAGAAGTGCGTTTGCAGATTCTCTTAATATGATGTCCATATTTACGTGATTTCCTGAATGCAGACCAGATTCATCTCCATTAAGCTGAATGAAGAACGGATAAAGTGTTTCATTTTCTAAATTCGGTTCGTTTTCAGGCATTTGAAGAATGTTCAGGATTTGTCCATCCCGTTTTTTCTCATCGTAAGGGCTTGAAATGGATACCTTCATGCCTTCAGTTACCTCGTGGATTTCCTCTTCATTTAAGGCTCCTTTAACAGAAGGGGTATTAGAGCTTATCGTCATAACAGGATTATTGAGCGTTGGATTGATTTCTTTAACATAACCATCAAACTCGCTTTTCACTGTTAATACATCAAGTCTGTTATTGAGCTGCCCCAATTGCTCATCCAGTTTGGAAGATTCATCCTCCAGCAGTTCCTGTTCCAGTTCCTTTTGAGAAATTTCTTTTTCAAGGGAATAGATTACGTCGAGATTTGGGTTGTCTTCATCCGCATCACTCTTTGCCTGAGCCAGTAAGCTTTCCAGGTCTCTAATATGTGATTCAACACTATCAGCTTTATTGTCTGCCTCGTTTTTCTCAGCCTCCAACCTGCTTACTTCCTGTTCAATTGAATGAGGTGAATACTCAAATAGGTCAGTTCCCTGCGAGATTTCATCACCAGGCTTTACTAGAAACTGATTAAAGGATCCTATTGCGTCGTCAAAATAAATCGGCATTTCTTCAGAGGGAGTAACCACTCCGGGTTTTTTTAGAACATTTTTTATTGGTCCAATTTGAACTTGCTGCCACTCTTCGACTCTTTCAATCTTTTCGATCTTACTGTCTTTTTTTTCAGTAAGATATAGATTACCTCCAACAAAAAGTGCAGATAAAAGGAAGAGGGTTATTTTTGCAGGTTTTTTCATATGCATGTGGCCACCACCTTAAATCAGCCTTTCTATTTCAATATAATCAAGAAGGGTGGATACAATCAGCAGAAATGCATGCAGCCCCAGAATTAATAAAAATAAAACCCATCGTCTTTTTTCCGATAATCTTGTTAAGTAGATGTATTGCAAATAAATTACCCAAAAATGAAAAAGTGATATAGTTCCGAAAAATATGATGAGAAAGTTTTTCTCAGTCAGATATTGTGTTAAAACTCCAAATGAAAATGGGGAAGAGAATTGATCAATCCCAATGGTTAACGCCAAGAGGGAAACTAAAACCTTTTCTATTAATAAAACAGTAAATGCAAACATTTGAATGGCAGCTAATTTTTTATAATCTATTTCCGTAACGGTCCAGAAAAAGAGTGCAGGAAATAATAAATAAAATAGACAGAAAATGATTCCCCAAACTGTCTCTCCTAAAATAAATAAAAGCTTTTTCGCCTCGAATTCACTGCTTGGCAGGCTTGTGAGCTCTTTTGATAAAATCTCGTTTCCAAGCCCAAGGCTGGAACCTAAAAGATAGATTAAACCGCTGAATAAAACCAATAAGATAAGCCTCGGCCAAAACCTTGGAATTGCTTCAGCTTGCTTTAATTGATGTGAGGAGTATGACGGGAAAAAGATCCCTTTAAGCAGCCGAAATCGATAGTACATATAAATCCTCCAAATGATTTTAATAGCAACAAATATTATTTTAACTCAACTTGAAATAAAAACCAAAAATTTAAATATCATACTTTTAATTTCCAAATATCTCAAATGAAGTAGATTTTACTTAAATTATAGATTAAAACCCAAAATATTAAAGAATGTTTTTTCTGGTAAAATATAGTGAAAACCTTGCCTTAATCGGCAAGGTTTTCATTACCACTTCGCAATTTTACTTTTTATAAAGGAAGTATACTTGTCATCCATTTGAAGCTCAAAAATAATAAGTGATTTTTCCATATAGGATTTCGCACGATTGATTTCTTTTAACAGCTCGTAATTATAGCCAATATGGTAATGGAGTTCAGCAAGAAGAAATAAGTCTTCTTTCTCTATACACCAATCGATTGCTTCCTTACAATAAGTTATAGAACGATTAAACCGGCCAAGCCTTGTTAGAACTCTAGCGATATTATAGAACAATCTGCTTTTGATTGAGCCATCCTGAATGTGTGGCAGATACTGGAGCTGTTCATGCGCAAATTCATAAACCTCCAGGGCAGTTTCAAGCTGGCCTTCCTCGAAGAAAACGATTCCCTTACTTATGATTATTTCTAGCTCGCGTTCCGTCCATATTTTATCGTGAGTGAGATTAATCGCTTCTTCAAAATGGGAAAGAGCTTTCTTCACATTATTGGTCATATGGTAAACATAAATTCCTTTATGCCATAACAAGATTTGAAGATTCCTTCTGTTTTGGGAAAATAATGGATTCTTTTCTTCTGTTTTTACAATTTGTTTTACTTCCTCATAATCAAGTTTTCTTCTTGCAATTACAAGCTGTCTGCTGACCTCTTTAACATAATCAAGCCGAGGCGTTGTTCCAATATCAAAAAAGTAGTTGACATCAACCCCCAAGCGCTGGGATATTAGATAAAGAGTTGAAGCATAGGGATAGACATCGCCCTTTTCGATTTTGCTTATTTGCGCCTGGGTACAAATCCCTGCGGCAAGCTCTTTCTGCGATAGTCCTAAAAGCTTTCTTAATTCTTTAATCTTTCCCCCAATAGCTGAAAAGTCCATGTTCCCACCCCAATCGATATATTCCTAAAGTTATAATTGTACAAAATAATGAAAGAAAAGAGCTGAAAAACCAGGAAAAACTAGGCTCTACTGTCTCTCATCGCCTCTCAGCGCTTTTTGATATTATGTTTAAATAAAATTAAATGATTTGAAAAATATTGAAAAAGGTATAGGAGGTAACGCTATGAAAAAACGTATTATTGCCATTATTGCTGCATTCACTTTAATTCTGACTGCTGGAGCTGGAGTAGGAGCTGCTGCAGGTAATGGAAATGGCGGAATTCAAACATTAGAACTTCCTTCCATGCACTAAGTTTGATACTTAAGAACTAGTTTATCGGTTTTACGAACAATATCTTAAATCTCCAATTTTAGCATCCTGGCGACAGGATGCCTTTTTTTATCTATATAAATGAATATACTAGAAAGTTTGGAAATTTTAAACCAAAAAATATGCTTATAGTTATATTTTTTAAGGTGTCGATGCAGTTAAGGTCAAAATTAAGGGCAAAAGGGAGATAATAGGCTTAAATAAGCAAATTCAGATAACTTAAAATCCTGTTATAGTATGGGTAAATCCTACTGAAAGAGGTGTCCAATGAATAAAGATCTTGAAATGAGAATTTTGCCGTCTTTTTGTGATAAGGAATGCTCCATCATCTTTTCGTTTTATTTTAATACGGAAAAGCAAAAAATAGGTGAAGCCGTCATTTGTACTTGGTCTGAAGGATATCATCAAGAGGATTTAGACTTAGGGGCAGAAAGAAACGACTCGCTTTGTAAAAGAATTGCGTTAATTAAAGAGTTTGAAGTGATAGAGGAATATAAGAAACGTTCTTTTCAGAAGATGATCGAGTTTTTAAAGGTTATTGGCATTCAGAATTATGTATTTAAAAAGCAGATCCAAGAGTTCAGCTTGAACCGTTAAAACGAAAAATCGTCCACTCTTTGAAGAGAGGACGATTGTTTTATAAGTGCCTTTATGGTGTACCGCTTTCGGTATTTGAGCCAGTTAGTGATTGATTGGCAAGGTCAAGATGGTCTTTTAACGTGATTTTAATATCTTCAAGGCCGGCATCGTCCAGCTGATAATAGTAAATCCCGTTAATGTAGCTATCCTGGCCAGGGAGGTTTAAGGTTTCAACGCTTAGGCCCGTTCCGGCTGTTGCATAATCAATAAATGACTTCATTTCACTGAAGGAAAGATCGGTTTTCATATTATCCCCAACAGCTTCAATCACGTCCGAATACCTTGTAACAGACTTAACGGATACAGCTTTGTTCATAATTGCTTTTAGAATTTCCTGCTGTCTTTTCCCGCGCTCGATGTCATTATCAAGCTTTCGTGTCCTGGCTAAAGCAAGTGCTTCTTCACCGTTAAGCTCCTGAATGCCCGGCTCAAGATTAATCGCGTTGGCTCTATCCTGTGAATCCTGTTCACTTAAAGCATATGGCACTTCTGCTTCTATGCCGCCAAGTGCATCGACAATGTCTATAAAAGCATTGAAGTTCATATTCACATAGTAATCTACCGGTATGTCAAATAGTTCCTCAACTGTTTCGATTGTGGAAGCAATGCCGCCTTTTCCATAAGCATGATTAATTTTATCATCATAGCCCTTATTAGGGATATACACATAAGAATCACGCGGGATACTAAGCAGCTTAACAGATTTCTGCTTATCATTAAAGGTTGCCAGCATCAGGGCATCTGTCCGGGAGGCATCACTGAAGTTCCTTTTGTCGCTGTCGTCTATTCCGGCAAATAGGATCGAAATATTGTCTATATGTGGGTCTGCTTTCGTTTCCCTTTTGGAGGACTCTCTTTCAATTGGAACGTATGACTCATCCATGACGGACTGGGCTTTATTATATAAAAATGCCCCGTAGGAAATCGTACTCACCAAGAGTATGAGGATAGGAAGCATTACCCATAAAAAAATTCTTCTGCGGCTTCTATTCTTTTTTTGAGTTTTCATTTGCTGTCTGGAGTTAGACATTGGTTATCTCCTTAGAAAATTAAAATGGGAAAAAATTCACATTTAACACATTCAATATTTTAACCTTTTTTAAAGAATTCGTAAATTTCTTTTTTTATATGTCGCTTTCAAGGTAAAGCATTTTACCTTCAGATATTTTAGCCTGACCATTTGTAAGTTCGGTCATCCAATCGTTGAAGGTCTGAATTTGAGCTTTTTCAACGTAGGTTTCTACCTCGACCAGGTCAAGATAGTGAATTTCTTTGATGGCATAGACAGAAGACCGAAGCTCATTTTCGAGCTTGCCAAGCCAGGTATAGTCAACCTTGGTGTGTATGACCTTCATTAGTTTTCGTTCAACAATGCCTGTTGCTTCAATTCCTTCTGAAGTGGCTTTGCCATAAGCACGGATTAGGCCGCCTGCACCTAATTTTATTCCGCCGAAGTACCTGGTTATGACAGCTACTGTATCTTTTAGCTGCTTTTTTTTCAAAACTTCGAGGATCGGGACACCTGCAGTACCGCTGGGCTCACCATCATCATTCGCTTTTTGAATCTGGTCATTTTCTCCGATCAGGTAAGCTGAGCAGTTATGGGTTGCGTCCCGATGTTTTTTCTTGATTTTTTGAATGAATTCCTGGGCTTCTTCTTCAGATTCGGCACGGGATATATATGCAATAAACCTGGATTTTTGGATGTTGATTTCATGTTCGCCATAGCCTTTAACTGTATAGTAGCGTGACAGCATATGACCACTCCTTTTGATACTTAATATTGTTACTTAAATTATGACATGTTTACTTATAATTCGACAGTTTAAAATTTCAATTGATTGTAATGAAACTTTAATATTGGTAACTTTTTCGCATGTTATAATGAAAAATATTCTGATAGAGTAATTTTCATTATTGCAATATAATTTCTAGTTCTAAAAGTAGTATTCTAATTTGAAAAATATTTTATATAGTAGGTAGGTTTCACTATTTATTATATAGGATATAAGACATAGGTGCATCTGATGAAACTGTGTCTTTTTACCGAATTTATGATGTTTTGGTATAGTTTTCTTGCACAGGTGATAGTATCCTTCTGTTATTCGCGATAAAATGGGGGTTACATAGTATAAAGGCTGTCATATGTTGGAGGATTCTAATGAATATAAAGAAATTTGACACGAAAACCCTCGATCTTATTTTGCAAAAAATGATAGATACTGTCGGGACCAGCAAGGATGAAATTTTTCGAATCAGTGAACAGTGCCGTACTGATCATGAAACGCTTACTGATGAGCTAAAAGAAGTAAAGCATATGGTTCTGAAGGTTATTGATGAAGGGGACATGCTTGAGGTGCAAACCAAGTTCGCCCGAAAGCGGCTCTCTGAAGTAAGTATGCATTTTAAGGACTATACAGAGGCTGAAGTTCGGGAGGCTTATGAAAAAGCACATCAGCTGCAAATGGACCTATCAATGAATAGGCAATTGGAAAAGCAGCTCCGGGACCGCCGGGATGATATAGAACGAAGGCTGCTAGGTCTAAACGAGACGATTGAGCGGGCCGAGTCGCTTGTTTCACAAATCACGGTGGTTATGAATTATTTAATGGGTGATTTAAAGCAGATGGGGGAAGTCATTGAAGATGCAAAGCTTAAGCTGGATTTTGGGCTTAAAATTATCGAAGCCCAAGAGGAGGAACGGAAACGGCTATCAAGAGATATCCATGATGGCCCTGCTCAAATGATGGCTAATGTTATGATGCGTTCCGATTTAATTGAGCGGGTGTATAAGGAACGGGGCGGGGATGCGGCTCTTACAGAAATTAAAGACCTAAAAAAAATGGTTCGAAGTGCCCTTTATGAGGTGCGGAGGATCATCTATGATCTGCGACCAATGGCACTCGATGACCTGGGCTTAGTGCCTACCCTCAAAAAATATCTGCAAACCATCGAAGAGTATCATAGCACCACCAAAATAAATTTTTCGAACTTGGGTCTCGAAACAAGGCTCCCTGCCCAATATGAAGTAGCACTTTTTAGACTGATCCAGGAATCAGTCACCAATGCACTTAAGCACGCGGAAGCAAGAGAAATTGTGGTTAAGCTTGAAATTAATCATAATAGAGTTGCCGCTGTCATCAAAGATAATGGCAAAGGCTTTAATACTCAAGAGAAAAGAAGAGAGTCATTTGGGATTATAGGGATGAGGGAAAGAGTTGAGCTGCTGGAAGGCCAGCTTTCAATCGATTCCAAGATCGGAAAAGGGACCATAGTTATTATACAAATACCTTTAACTTTATAAAAAATAGACAAACAACCGGAAGAACTGGGGAGGCGAAGCAATTGAATACAAAGATTGTTATTATTGATGACCATCAATTGTTCAGAGAAGGGGTAAAACGCATCTTAGATTTTGAAAGATCGTTTGATGTAGTAGCGGAAGGCGATGACGGAACTGAGGCTATCTCATTAGTGGAAGAAAACAATCCTGATGTAATTATTATGGATATCAATATGCCGAATGTAAATGGTGTAGAAGCAACACGCCAGTTAATTGAAAAACATCCTGAATCCAAAGTGATCATCCTTTCCATTCATGATGATGAGAACTATGTTACTCATGCACTTAAAACAGGTGCAAGCGGATATCTATTGAAAGAAATGGATGCTGATGCATTGGTTGAGGCTGTTAAAGTTGTAGCAGAGGGCGGCTCTTATCTTCATCCGAAAGTTACACATAATCTTGTAAACGAATATCGCCGCCTGGCAACAGTAAGTGCAGGAGGAGGCGGCTCCTACTCTCAGCCTGAAATCCGCCGTCCGCTTCACTTGCTAACGCGCCGCGAATGCGAAGTTCTTCAGCTTTTAGCTGATGGCAAAAGCAACCGTGGAATCGGCGAAGCGCTTTACATAAGTGAAAAAACCGTAAAGAACCACGTAAGCAACATCCTGCAAAAGATGAATGTTAACGACCGTACACAAGCTGTAGTAGTTGCAATCAAAAATGGCTGGGTTGAAGTGCGGTAGATTTGGTACCAGGTACCACCCGAATTTTGTCGAAAACGATTAAACGAAAAAAGCACGCGAATGGGCTAACATCGCGTGCTTTTTGTTTTTTTCCGATTCTTGTAATCTCCTAGCCTGATCTGAAGCAGGCTAGGAGGTGAAGAGTTTATCAGGATTGCTTCGAAAAATAAGATTTAAGTTTAAGTTCAAGTTTAAAGGGGCCATTTATATACCTTCTCATCGCCATCTGGAATAACTCCTCAATCAACATCAAAACCACAAACGACAAGGCAATAACCCCAACCCAAAACCACATCTCATCCCCTCCCTAGAAATCTATTCATTCTATGTACACAACCCTCATGTAAAAATCTTACATTACCATAGGGCATAATTAAAGGGCAGGAGGAACTATATGGATACCGTATTGGTACCAGGTACCACCCGAATTTTGTCGAATACTCTTATTGGTGAGCCTATCCAAGACCTAAACTTAATGCAATTTCCCACGCTATCATATAAAATGGAACATGAACATACAGTAGAGAAAAAAGATAAGGATGGTAACTCTATTTATGAAAACGGCTGTTGTAACGGATAGTACAGCATACATCCCCAAGGATTTAAGAGAAAAGTTAAATATACATATGATTCCGCTTAGCGTGATTTTCGGCAATGAAACGTATCAAGAAGAAGTGGAAATTACGGCTGCAGATTTTTATGAGGAAGTGAAGCATAAGGAGCTTCCCACAACTTCACAGCCGCCAGTTGGTCAGTTTGTGGAGCTGTTTGAGCAGCTTTCAAAGGACTATGCCGCGGTTGTTTCCATTCATCTATCGAGCGGCATCAGCGGCACTTTCCAGGGAGCCGTAACCGCTGGAAGCATGGTAGAAGGAATTCAGGTCTTCCCGTTCGACTCCGAAATCAGCTGTATGGTGCAGGGCTTTTATGTACTCGAAGCTGCTGAACTGGCTGCGGCCGGAAAAGACCCTAAAGAGATCGTTGAACGACTGGAGGAAATGAAGAAGTCGATCTGCGCCTATTTCATGGTCGATGATTTATCCCATCTTCAGCGCGGCGGCCGCCTTTCAAGTGCCCAGGCATTGATCGGAAGCCTGCTGCAGGTGAAGCCTCTGCTTCATTTTGAAGACAAAAAGATTGTTCCTTTTGAAAAAATTCGCACCCGGAAAAAAGCAATGAAGCGCATGGTCGATTTGTTCTGGGAAGACGTCAAAAGCGGCGAGCCTTATAAAGCGGTTATTATCCATGCCAATCGTGAGGAAGAAGCCCGCGAATGGAAAGCTGAGCTTACGGCTGAGTATCCGAATGTGGAATTTATGATCAGCTACTTTGGACCGGTTATCGGCACTCATTTGGGTGAAGGCGCCATGGGATTTGGCTGGGTGAAGAAGTAATAGTATGCGGAAGGTGCCATCTGTTAAGAGGATGGTGCTTTCTTTTTGTCTGAATTGTGAACTTAGCAAGAGGGATAGAAAAACTAGCAACAGCAATGCTAAAATTAGAAAAAGGAGCAGGAAATTTAGCAAAAGAATGAGGTGTTTTAGCAAAAGACATCTGTTTTAGTAATACAAAATCTTAAGATAGTTGGTGATTGTTTGAGATTTATTTTGAAAGACAATAAATTGAACCTGTTTTTAAAAGAAAGCCCTCCAGAAAGCCTCCCGATTTCCTCAATGGAGACCATTCCAGAGCCGCCACTTAATCAAACCTACCCTTTTAACAAAGACCTCCAACATTTACTCTACGGAAAACAGCTTTTATTCGATGATCTGCCATTTCCCCTGAAAGAAATCCAACAACACTTTGAAAACGGCCATATCCTTTACCGAAAAGGCATTAGTACAGAGAATAATAAGATAGCCTGTGCCCGGTGCGGCAATAAGGATAGCTCGCTTTTTGCCAGCTTTCCCTGTGCGCGCTGTGGTGAAAAGAATTGTATGTATTGCCGGAAGTGCATCATGATGGGGAGGGTGAGTGCTTGTACGCCTTTAGTTAGCTGGAGGGGAGCAGATCCGGACGAGGCGATAACTGAGGATCCTTTAGTCTGGAGCGGCAAGCTTTCAGATGGACAGCAGCTTGCTTCGGATCGGGTAAAGCAGGCTGTAATAGAAAATAAAGAACTCCTCGTTTGGGCGGTTTGCGGAGCCGGAAAAACAGAAGTGCTTTTCGAAGGGATCAATACAGCCCTCGCTTCAGGTAAAAGAGTCTGCATTGCAACACCCCGGACCGATGTAGTACTCGAACTTGGGCCCCGTCTCAAAACTGCATTCCCAGGCATCCAAGTCGCCGTCCTATACGGAGGCAGTGAAGACCGCCACCTCCAGGCTCCACTGACAATCGCCACCACTCACCAGCTCCTCCGTTTCTACAAAGCCTTTGATGCCGTCATAGTGGATGAAGTGGATGCCTTCCCTTACACTGCAGACGAAAGCCTGCAATATGCTGTACGCCAATCAAGAAAAGACCTCTCCTCTATGATCTACCTAACTGCAACTCCCAATCGGAAATGGCAAAATGAATGTCGAAATGGTAAGAGAGACTTTGTCACCATTCCAGCGAGATATCACCGTCACCCTTTACCTGTGCCATCCTTCAAGTGGTGCGGCAACTGGGAAAAAGCACTTAAAAAGGATAAACTCCCGGCAGCAGTCACCCAATGGATCAAAATGCGGCTCGACAACCAGAAGCAATGCCTTCTGTTCCTCCCCAAAATTGATAAGATGGAAAAAGTCCTCAGCCTCCTCCGAAAACTCCATCCAAAAATAGAAGCTGTCCACGCCGAAGACCCAGATCGAAAAAGCAAAGTCCAGCAAATGCGCGACAAAGAAATCCCTATGCTTTTAACAACAACCATCCTGGAAAGAGGAGTAACCTTCCCAAGTGTAGACGTAGCGGTTCTAGGAACAGAAGACCGCATTTTCACAGAAAGCGCCCTTGTCCAAATTGCCGGACGGGTCGGCAGAAGCGCCCAGTTCCCCAATGGCGATATAACCTTTTTCCACTACGGCAAAACAGAAAACATGGTTCAAGCTCGCAAACAAATCCTCAAAATAAACGAAGAAGCGAGAAAGAAAGGGCTGATTGATTATTAATTGTTTAATATGCAATGAAGAAATCGTTCCGCAAATCGGATGGAACTATTTATTTTCAAAGCAAGAGCCTCAATATTTATGTGAAGTTTGTATAAATAGCTTCACTTTAATAGATGGCGATACTTGCAATAAATGCAGTCGCCCTCTTGGAGAAACCGAGTATAAACAGAATAATCTCTGTTTGGACTGCGTTCGCTGGGAGGCAGACCCCAAATGGAAAGGATGCCTTGAAAGAAACGATTCTTTGGTCACCTACACTGATTTTTGCAAGGAAACAATAGCACGTTATAAGTTTCGTGGTGATTATATTCTTTCCTATGCATTTGCCAGTTTGATGAAAGGCAAGCTGAACGCTCTCCAATATGATCAGCTTACCTCTATTCCGCTGAGTGATGAACGTCTGTACGAACGGGGGTTTAACCAATCAGAGGCAATCATTATTGCCATAGGACTCCATCCAGAATCAATCCTCGCCAGAACCCACACAGAAAAACAATCGAAAAAATCACGCTCCGAAAGGATACACCTTCCACAGGTTTTTCAAATCGCCAAGCCAGATAAAATCAAACATAAAAAAATCCTCATTATTGACGATATATATACTACCGGCTCAACGCTTCATCATGCTGCTAAACTCCTTAAGGAGGCAGGAGCTGAGTCTGTTAGCTCTTTTACTATTGCAAGAGGCTAAAATGTGTAATCAATTGAAAGAGGGGGAGCAGTAGTGGCTGAACTTTCAAACTGCCCTAAATGCAATGAGATATTTGTGAAAAATCAATTCCGTGACATCTGCCAGAATTGCTGGAAAGAAGAAGAAAAGGCATATGAAGCGGTTTATCAGTTCATCCGAAAGAGGGAAAACCGGACGGCGAAGATGCTGGAGGTTGTGGAGGCGACTGGGGTTGGAGAAGAGCTAATCCTGAAATTTATTAAAAGCGGGCGGTTAAAGCTTGCTCACTTTCCAAATTTGGGCTATCCGTGCGAAAAATGCGGGACGAGCATTAGGGAAGGGAAGATTTGCGGAAGCTGTGCTGAAGTGCTGAGGAAAGATCTTCAGCAATTTACAGCTGAGGAAGAGCGGAGAAATGAAATATTAAAGAGAGAGAAAAGCGCCACTTATTTTTCGGTAGATGAAAAAATAAAGAGGCGGCTTTAGGCTATGTGTCAGGTGCACATAGCTTTTTCTATAGGCTTTTAGATGTATTTTTTACCAAACATAAATTAATATTTAAAGAAACTGCATCTATAGCCGATAATAGGATTAGATTGAAATCGACCGGAATGAAAGTGAGGGATACCTATGAAAATCAATAACTTTGGACCTTCAGGTGTGAATCCGTACAAACGCCAAATAAACAAACTTGAAAATGCAGGAAAACCAGCCAAAACTGCTTCAGATAAAATCGAAATCAGCTCTACTGCAAAGGAAATGCAGCAGGTATCACAGCTAAGCGAAAACCGCAAAGAAAAGGTAGAAGCGTTAAAAATTCAGGTAGAGAACGGCACGTATAAAATGAATCCAAAAGAAGTAGCGAAAAGTATTGCCAACTTCTATTCGAAAAAATAAGGGGAGGAAACAAGCATGTCCGCCGAAGCGCTAATTACATCCATGGAAAAACTGCTCAAGCTTCATAAAAGCCTATATGAGCTTGCAGTCAAAAAAACAGACATCATTAAGACCGGCGACATGGACGCCCTGAACCAGATGCTGAAGGATGAGCAGACGCATATAGCTGCGATTGACCGGATGGAAAAGGAGCGGCAGAAGGCAGCAAAGGGAATAGCAGCTAAGATGGAAAGCCCAACCGTATCAGATTGTTTGAATATCCTGCCGCAGACAGAACGGATCAAGCTCGAGACGATTGCAAACGAGCTGACTGAACTGGTGTATGAACTAAAGGACCAAAACTACCTGAACCAGCAGCTTGTCCATCATTCGCTGCAGTTTGTCAATGTCTCTATGAATCTCCTAAGGCCGCAGCCGGAAAACATGAACTACGGCCCGCCCGCAAAAAAGAAACCATCCGAAAAGAACGCCCCAGGCATCTTTAACTCGAAAGTGTAGCAGAACGGAGGAACAAACATGCGTTCAACCTTTATGGGACTTGAAACTGCCCGCCGCGGCATGTTCACCCAGCAAAGCGCTTTATATACAACTGGTCATAATATATCAAACGCGAACACGCCGGGCTATTCGCGCCAGCGGATTAATTTTACCCAGACAACTCCGTACCCATCAGTCGGCATGAACCGCCATCAGCTTCCAGGGCAAATGGGAACTGGAGTGGAAGCAGGAACGGTCCAGCGAATCAGGGAATCCTTCCTTGACGTTCAGTTCAGAACGGAAAACACGAAAATGGGCTATTACGGTACCATGAGCGAGTCCCTTACCAAGATGGAAGAGATCATGAATGAGCCATCCGAGAATGGACTGCATAGCACGTTGGAGAAATTCTGGAATGCCATCCAGGATCTATCCAGCCATACAGAAAATACAGGTGCGAGAGACGTCGTGGCTGCGACTGGCCAGATGGTCGCGGACACCCTCAATTACTATCATAACTCCCTTACAAGGGTTCAAGAGGATATCGGCAGCCAGATCGGTGTAAAGGTGGACGAAATAAATGCGATTGTTGGGCAGATCGACCATCTCAATAAGCAGATCGCGGAGGTTGAACCGCATGGATACTTGCCGAATGATTTGTACGATGAGCGGGATGTCCTGGTGGATCAGCTCTCAAAAATGGTCAATATAAAAGTGACCAATGTGATTCCGAGCAATTATGGAAATGCCAAATCAATTGCAGAAGGCTTATACAATATCGAAATCGTTCAGCAGGATGGGAAGTCATTTGCCCAACCCGTTAATCTAATTTCCGTCACAAAAGGTTCCGGCATTATAGGTACCAATAAGGTTGAACTTGCTGAAGAGAATGGTGCTGTTTCTGAATTGAAGGTTGGGGATGCATCCATAACCGATTTTGATCGATTTTCAGGAGAGCTTGCCGGCTTGATCAAGAGCTTTGGGTATGAGACGGAAAGCGGCACAAAAGGATCTTATCCTGAAATGCTTGATAAGCTGAATAAAATGGCCGCAGCATTTGCCAATGAGTTCAATCATATTCACAGCAAGGGATATGCCTTGGGGGCGAGTGAGCCTTCCGGCAAGGACTTCTTTGTGTTTGATCAGGGGAACCCGGCTCAAAGCATGAAAGTAAACCAGGATTTATTGGATGATTCCAGCTTGATTGCTGCAGGAAAAGAGAGCGGTGCATCAGGGGATAACCAAAATGCACAGCTGCTGGCCGACTTGAGAAAGAAATCCTTTTCGGATTACGGTTTTTATAAACAAGCTGGCAATAACTTGCCGGAAGGGCTGAATGGCAGCCTTGACACGTATTACTCCGGAATCATTGGCCGAATGGGCGTCGATTCCCAAAGTGCCAAAAAGGACCTAAGAAACTCTTCGATCCTTGCAGACTCGGTTGAGCAGAACAGGCAATCCGTCAGCGCGGTTTCATTAGATGAAGAAATGACCAATATGATTAAATTCCAACATGCTTACAATGCTTCGGCACGAAATATTACAGTGGTCGATGAAATGCTCGATAAAATCATCAACGGCATGGGCGTTGTAGGCAGATAGGCGGTGAAATAATATGCGCGTAACGCAATCAATGCTTTCCAATAATATGCTCCGTAACCTTAGCAACAGCTACAGCCGGCTGGACAAGCTGCAGGACCAGATTTCAACACAGAAGAAATTCACCAAGCCATCCGATGATCCGGTTGCAGCCATGATGGGCATGAACTATCGTACGGACTTAAACCGGGTTCAGCAGTATACTCGCAATATCGGAGAAGTGAGAAACTGGGTTGACAGTACAGATGACGCTTTGGATAAAGGTGTGCTTGCACTGCAGAGGATCCGTGAGCTTACGGTCCAAGCCAGCAATGGCACGCTTGAAGGGGATCAGCGAAAAGCCATTGCTGAAGAGGTGAAGCAGCTTAAGGAACATCTCCAGAATATTGGCGATACTCAGGTTGGTGGAAAGTATATTTTTAACGGCAACCAGACAAATGTAAGGCCATCTGAGGCTAGTACTTATGCCAGCGGAAGTATTGAACTTGAAGTATTCTCCGGTATTAAAATTCAAGTGAATACAGAGGGCTCTGAGCTGTTTGGCGATATGCTTTCTGCTGATGGGGATATTCAAAAATTAATCACTGCTCTGGAAACGAATGATCCTGCAATTGGCGATATGCTCGAAAAGGTTGATAAAAATATCGATAACTTCTTGTCTGCACGGGCTCTCATTGGTGCCAAGCAAAATCGTGTCGACCTGATGGAGGACCGTCTTTCCCAGCAGGAAGTATTCTCGACCAGAATCCTTTCCGATAATGAAGACATTGATATGGAAAAAGCGATTATCGAACTTACCACCCAGGAAAGTGTCCACCGTGCCGCATTAAGTGTCGGAGCAAGAATTTTACAACCGACCCTGACTGACTTTTTAAGATAATAACGAAAAGCTATCCATATGTGATAGCTTTTTTTCATAAAAGAGGTGAGGTAATGAATATACCGCAAATACGGCTGGAATCGAATTTTATCCGCATGGGCTTAAACATTGAAAAACCAGTCCAGGAAATTCAGCAGCCGCCTGCCGTCCAATCTATCCAGCAGCCAAAGGCAATCCTCGAAATTGAAACGATACCCGGCAAGCTGACAATCGACCAGACAAAGGCACGTGAGGATGTCGATTTGAAAAGCATCGGCAGAAGAGTGGAGGAGTTCGCTCAAAACGGTTATCAGGACTGGCTGAAAGGACTTGAAAGAAGAGCAAGCCAGGGAACGGAGCTTATGAAAATAGAAAATGGCGGCAATCCGATTGCCTACCAGGCAAAGGAAAATAGTGAAGGACCTCCGAAGCAATTCAACATTGGCTGGATACCATCCCACAATAGTGTAAAAATCCAATATGAGCCTACAAAAGTGAACATCGAGGCTATACCGCAAAAGCCTAAAATTGACGTTGAAATTAGGAAGCCTGTGCACAACTACACACCAGGAAAAGTCAGCACAGAAATTCTCGAGAAAAACAGCCTTAATATTGATTTCATAAATCTAACAATCTAACAAAGTGGTGAAAAAATGAACATACAAACGAAGTTTCATGGTGAGCAAGAAGTAAATAGAGAAGATATTATACAGTTTCATTCCGGGATACCTGGATTTTTAGAGGAAAAGGAATTTTTCATCCTGCCGCTTGAAGGGACAGATCTTTATGTGCTGCAGTCAGTTAAAAAAACAGCGGTTGCTTTTATCATTACAGATCCTTTTGTGCTTTTTCCGCAGTATGAATTTGATTTGCCGGAAGAGGTACTAGAAAAATTAGAGATCGAATCGGAAAAAGACGTCGCCACCTTTACCATCTTAACGGTAAGAAAGCCCTTCCAGGAAATAACCGCCAACCTGCAGGCGCCGTTAATCATCAACCAAGCAAAAAAACTGGGAAAGCAAGTCATACTGAATAACACAGCCTACCAAACAAAGCATAAAATCCTAACTCCTCCAGAACAGGGGGAGAAATAATGCTCGTACTTACAAGGAAACTAAAAGAATCCATCATGATCGGCGACGACATAGAAATCTCCGTTCTCTTTATTGATGGAGACCAAGTAAAACTCGGCATCAACGCACCCAAAAACATCGATATACATAGAAAAGAAATCTACCTATCTATCCAACAAGAAAACAGCAACGCAACCCAAACTGAAGCAAATGCAATTGACAGTTTAAGCACCTTATTCAAAAAGAAATAAAAAATTTTTCCAAACTATTAAAAACCTGTCAAAATAAGTCGATATAACCATTGTAAAGCCCAACAGCAAAAAGGCGGCCGACTTTTCTGTTGTTGGGCAAAACAAACCACATGGACGTGGGACTTATACTCAAGGAGGAAACAAAACAATGAGAATTAATCATAATATTGCAGCACTTAACACTTATCGTCAGTTGAATAGTGCTTCAGGTGCTCAATCTAAGTCAATGGAGAAGTTATCTTCAGGTCTTCGTATCAACCGTGCTGGGGACGATGCTGCAGGTTTAGCGATTTCTGAAAAAATGCGTGGTCAAGTACGTGGATTAGAGCAAGCATCTCGTAACTCACAAGATGGAATTTCTATGATTCAGACTGCAGAAGGTGCTTTAAATGAAACTCACAGCATCCTTCAACGTATGCGTGAACTAGCGGTTCAAGCTGGAAACGACACAAATACAGCTACTGACCGTGGTGAAATCCAAAAAGAGGTTAACCAATTAACTTCTGAAATTAACAGAATTGGAAACACTACTGAATTTAACACTCAAAAGTTAATTGATGGTACAAAGACAACTGCGGCAGCAACTTCTGGTAGTGTAGATGGTACTGCAGCAGCAGCAGCTACTGTAACAACTGGTGGTACTTTGGCGCTTGAAATTGATGGTACTGCCGTTAACGTATCAGTTACTGACGGTGATGCTTATGCAACAGTTATCAGTGCAATTAACGCTGCTGCAAATACTGCTTTAGGTACAACAGGTGTAACATATGCATCTGATAATTCTGGTACGTTAAAAATTGAATCTGATACTACTGGTTCGACATCTAGCGTAGAGGTAGTTTCGGGTGCAGGCTCTATTCTAACAGACTTAAAACTATCTGTTGGTACGGGTACTGGTACAGACGCTACTTCTGGTGCAACTCTTCAAATCGGAGCTAATGAAAACCAAAGCTTAACAGTTGATTTTGCAGATATGCGTTCTCTTGCCCTAGGTCTAACTGGAACTGCTGGAGCTGCTGGATTTACTGCAACTAACACGGTAACAGACGGAACAAATAATACTACAGTAGAAGCTGCTTTAGATGTTTCTACAGCGACTAATGCAGCATCAGCAATTACAGTTATTAACGCAGCGATTGAATCAGTATCTGCTGAGCGTTCTAAGTTAGGTTCTAACCAAAACCGTTTAGAACACACAATTAACAATTTAGGTACATCAGCTGAAAACCTAACAGCTGCGGAATCTCGTATCCGTGACGTAGATTATGCTCTAGCTGCATAAGCAGTGACAAGCACAGTCGTCCTAGCTGGTAACGGCTAGTGATTATTATCGGGTGAATTGCTGGAAACCCCTTAGAGCTTTCTTCCCCACAACGGAGTTGGAAACAACAAACGTGAAGGGTTTAAAAAGAAGAAAGATTGGGCAATCAGCAGCCAAGCTCCTGTCTCGAAAGAGTGGAGAAGGTTCAACGACTAGGATAGACCATCTAAGGCGAAAGCTATGATGATGAAATCCATAGGTGAAACAATGGTCATCAGCATTGTGAATCCGAAGTGCCCGACCCCTACTAGAATGCTAGAGGGTGAAGATATAGTCTGGTCATTTATGAAAGTAAATGTTCGCACGATGGCGAAAGAAATGATGAACCAAACTAAGAACTCTATCCTATCTCAAGCTGCTCAAGCTATGTTAGCGCAAGCAAATCAGCAGCCACAAGGTGTTCTTCAGTTATTACGTTAATTATTTTAGGGACTTTGGGAAACCAGAGTCCTTTTTTTTAACAAGGAAAACAAGTTAAAGAAATTATTGACTATCTTCTTTCAAATCCCACGAAACTAAGTTTCTAACTTCTCTTAAACTTTCCATAATAATTCCGATATAAAGAGTATTAATCATTAGATGTTTAATTAGGGGGATTAACCATGCTTGAAAAAGTATCTTCCCATCAAATTTCTTTTACATCTAGGACAACAACTGACTCAAATTTGAAGGAAACAACAATAGAGAGTAATATTAATAATCTTGAGCAGCCAAAATTGAAGGTTCAAACACAAAAGGATAAAGAAAAATTAGAGGAGATAGTCACAGGCTTAAACGAATTCTTACAGCCATCCTATACATCTCTAAAATTCGAGCTTCATGATAAATTAAACGAATATTACGTAACCGTTATTGATGATAAAACACAGGAAGTGGTGAAGGAGATTCCTTCTAAGAAGCTTCTGGATTTATATGCTGCCATGACAGAGTTTGTAGGTCTGGTAGTTGATAAAAAAATATAGACGCAGGAAAGGCAGTGAACCATTATGCGCATTGGCGGACTTGCCAGCGGAATGGATATAGACTCGATGGTCAAGGAGTTAATGACGGCTGAGCGCATTCCGCTTGATAAACTCAGTCAGAAGAAACAATATATGGAGTGGCAGCGGGACGATTACCGTGATATGAATAAAATGCTTTTTGAACTTGATAACTTAATTTTTGACGGTATTGGAAAACAGGGCTCCTACATAAAAAAGACTATTAATATATCTGACCCCAATGCTGTCTCAATTAGAAACATTAATTCAACTTCAGAATTTAGTGGATCGCTTAAGGTAGATAAACTGGCTACTGCAGCTACCATGTTCAGCGGGGCAGAGGTCACCCTGGATCCCTCCAAAAAACTTAGCGAGCAAGGGATAACAGGAACACAGACTATTCAGATCCAAGCTATTAATAAAGAGGGTGCCATGGATACTAAGGGATATACCCTTGAGTTTGATCCTGCTCAAGAAACAATCAACAGTATTATTGAAAAAATAAACAAAAACTCAGGTGTAACAGCCTTCTTTGATACAGCAACAAAGAAGATTTCACTGACTGCAAAAAACACAGGGGGTATTGATGATCCGAATACCACTCTAAATGAATCAGAAATAATTCTAACTGGCGATTTTTTAAGTACACATCTAAATTTAGCCTCCAATAATAGAGTTGCAGCTGACAACATGGCTGGAACACACGGAACGAATGCTGAATTTACATATAACGGGTTAGCGACAACCCGCCCGTCTAATACTTTCCAAATAAATGGTGTTGAATTTACATTAAAAAATGAAACAACAACGCCAGTTACTTTTTCATCCTCACCTGATGTGGATGCCATTATGGAAACCATTGTTAAGTTTGTGGATAAATACAATGAAGTGATCGGCAAGATCAAAGGTGAACTGGATGAAAAAAGATATCGTGACTATCAGCCGCTAACGAAGGAACAGCGGGAAACAATGGAAGAGAAGGAAATCGAGCTTTGGGAAGAAAGAGCAAAAAGCGGCACGTTACGAGGAGACTCAATCCTATCGGGCAGCCTAAATAAAATGAGAATGGATTTATATGCGCCAGTTAACGGACTGCAGGGAATATCACAGCTTGCCCAAATAGGCATCAAAACCTCTAGCAATTATCTTGAAGGCGGAAAGTTAATTATTGACCCTGATAAGTTAAAGCAAACAATTTCGGAAAATCCAAATGGTGTGTATGAACTTTTTCAAAAGGATGGCACTACCACCGAAGATAAAGGGTTAGCTCGAAGATTGCGTGACTCAATTAAAACAACCATGGCCGATATTGAGAAAAAAGCAGGGAAAGCATCAAGTGTAAATAATACTTTTTCCCTCGGCAGGTTATTGAACAATCTTGATAGCCAAATCACCAGGTTTGAAGATCGCCTTCTTAAAGTTGAAGATCGCTATTGGCGCCAATTCACCGCCATGGAAAAAGCAATCCAGCGTTCCAACGAGCAATCCATGTTCCTCATGAACCAATTTGGCGGCGGTATGTAATAAAAAGGAGTGTTAAAAATGGCAGTAAGCAACCCATACCAATCCTATCAGCAAAACTCGGTGAATACGGCTTCGCCAGGTGAGCTGACACTTATGCTTTATAACGGCTGCCTGAAGTTTATCCATCAGGCGAAGAAAGCTATTGCAGATCAAAACATCGAAATGAAAAACACTAATATCCAAAAAGCGCAGAATATCATCCAGGAGCTGATGGTGACGCTGAATATGGAATTGGAGATTTCCCAAAACATGATGTCTCTGTATGATTACATAAACCGGAGATTAATAGAGGCGAATATAAAAAATGATGCTGCGATTCTCGATGAGGTGGAAAGTCTCGTTACTGAATTCCGCGACACCTGGAAGGAAGTCATTCAAGTAAACCGCCAAAAGCAGTTTACTCAAGGCGGCACAGTATAGTGAGTTCTGTGCAAAGTTTCTATGAAGCAACTCTTGAGCTGATATCCACTTTAGAAAATACAAAGCTCGACCGCGATGCAAAAATCAGCAAAGTTGAAGCGCAGCTGGAAAAACGCCAGCAGGCAATGGCTGACATGGCTCCTCCATATTCAGAGGCCGAAAAGGAACTGGGAGCCAAGCTGAACAAGCTCAATGAAAAGGCAACCGAGCTCATGCAGCGGGAAAAGCTTTTCATCCAAAAAGACATCAAAGATTTAACCGTTAAAAAAGAATCATCCAATAAATACATCAATCCCTATCAATCCATGGCGACGGACGGCATGTTTTATGATAAAAGAAAATAGGTGACATCATTGCTAACTCTGACCGAAGAGCAGTATATATTTCTGAAGGAATACAGCGACCTCTTATATACAATTGATGAGGCGTTTGATTATATTGTTAAAAGCTTTAGTGACTTAAGTAAAACAGAAGGCCATCGCCTTCTTGGTGATATTTTTCAGGCTTTGCCGCAGGTAGCGGCCGCCAATGAACAGCTCAGCCAGCTTTTCCGGGACAATCAGCAATTGCAGAATACAATAAAGGATATTAGCACAGTGGCCGATCAGGCAGAACTTCTTTTGGAATGTTTTGAGGATCTTCCAGTAAGGCAGGAAATCATCTCACAAAAGCTTTATCCAGCGTTTGCCCAGTGGCATGAATCCATTCAGCAAGAGCTCAATCCCTATATCCAATCCTGACCGCTTCCCACCGAAGCGGTTTTTACTTTCCTTCAATAATTTATTCGCGCCCTCGTCACCAATTCGTCATAACTTTTGCACATTTTTCACGGTTTCAGCAGGAGTTTTTAAGGGTAAAATAGAAATATAATTACATAGTCTTAATATACTGTTAAGACTAGGCTAACATTTTCAGACGCTCTTTGGATATGGCTGTTTATAACAGCCAAGGGGAATAGTGATTCTGGAAAGATGCCGCAATGTATAATGAGAAGGAGGAGTTCACGTATGAATTACAACATTCGTGGTGAGAACATTGAGGTAACTCCAGCAATTAGAGAGTACGTAGAGAAGAAAATTGCGAAGTTAGAAAGGTATTTTACTGAAACTCCTAATGCAAATGTACATGTAAACTTGAAAACGTACAATAATACCCGTTCTAAAGTGGAAGTAACGATTCCGATGCCGAATCTGGTTCTGCGTGCAGAGGAAGATCATGATGATATGTATGCAGCGATCGATTTGATTACTGATAAATTAGAGCGTCAAATCCGCAAGCACAAAACAAAAGTTAATCGCAAGTTCCGTGAAAAGGGCAATCTGACTGCTGTATTCGCAGCATTGGATGAAGCAGAAGGGTCTGTAGCGGTTGAGGAAGAGGAAAATGACCTTGAGGTTGTCCGCCAGAAGAGCTTTGACTTAAAGCCAATGGACAGCGAAGAGGCGATTCTCCAGATGAACATGCTGGGTCACAGCTTCTACGTGTTCACAAATGCAGAATCTAACTTAACAAACGTAGTGTACAAGCGTAAAGACGGCCGTTATGGCTTGATTGAAGCTCAATAATTTTAGAACAAAAGCCCCCTGCCTCTTTGCAGGGGGTTTTCATGTGCGGCAGATCGGGACTGACCACTTTGTATTTATTTCTACCAGTAAATCACTTCGGTCAGAATTTTACACCCTTTGATTTTTTTGAACGTTTCTTTTGCTTCTTTTTCTGTGTAAAATTCAAACATTTTAATGTTGTTTTTTGAATGAACCGTGATTATCCACACGAAATTCTTCCTCCCCTTAAAAATAATCATTTTAATTTTCTCCATAGTGTCTTCTGAAGGGTCTTCCAAATATATTTGATAACGTTTTCTTATGCTTCCTTTTTTAATGCTGGCTGTTCCTTTGCTTCCCAGCATTCCGTATTTTTGAGACCATCAATAGTGGAAACGGAAAAGACTGGATTTTTTCCTGCTTTTTTCTGCTTCCGATAATCATGTAAGGCTGCAAAAGCGATTTTCCCCAACAAGGCTATCGCCACCAGATTAATCACAGCCATGATGCCCATGGAGACATCAGCCAGGCTCCATACTGTGTCAAGCGAAGCCAGAGAACCAAACGCAACCATCCCGATTACGGCAAGACGGTATATGGTCAGCCAAACTCTGCCTGGTTTTATAAATTCAATGTTTGACTCACCATAGTAGTAATTGGCGACGATCGAACTGAATGCGAACAGCAAAATAAGAATGGCGATAAAAACAGCTGCCCATGGTCCAAATTCGGCATTTAAAGCGGATTGAGTCAGAACGATGCCGTTAGATTCGGCAGATGTATAGACACCCGATAATAAAATGATAAATGCTGTACAGCTGCAAATGACCAGTGTATCAACGAAAACGCCAAGTGACTGGATGAGGCCCTGTTTTACAGGATGGCTTACATCTGCAGTGGCTGCAGCATTCGGGGCACTTCCCATGCCGGCTTCGTTCGAAAAGAGGCCCCGTTTAATTCCCAGCATCATGGCCGCTCCTAGTCCGCCGCCAACCGCTTCATCTAATCCGAAAGCACTTTGGAAAATAAGGGAGAATACGTGAGGGAGCTCTCCGAAATTTTTGGTTATCACGTAAACTGCTAAAAGGATGTACATACCGGCCATGGGTGGTACCATCCATTCAGCTGCTTTGGCAATACGTTTAATGCCGCCGAAAATGATGAAGGCTGTAACGGCTGTAATCCCAAGACCTGTCCAATGCATATCAAAACCAAACGCATGATGAAACGCACTTGTAACCGTATTCGCTTGAACGGAGTTAAAAGCAAGTCCGAATGTGACGCTTATCATCATCGCGAATAGAACGCCCATCCAGCGGGCATTCAAAGCTTTTTCCATGTAATAAGCCGGACCGCCGCGGAATGTCCCTGTTTTTTTATCTTCTACCTTATAAATTTGGGCTAATGTCGATTCAACAAAAGCGGATGCAGACCCGATAAGGGCAATTAACCACATCCAAAAAACAGCGCCAGGCCCGCCGAGAGAAATCGCTATGGCAACACCTGCGAGATTGCCCGTGCCCACACGGGAAGCGGTGCTGATACAAAAAGCCTGGAAGGATGAGACACCTTTCTTGTTTACCGCCCCTTCACCCAATAGCCGCAGCATTTCACCGATCATGCGAAATTGGACAAACTTTGTCCGGACAGTAAAATAAAGCCCGAGACCAATTAGCATAATGATGAGCACATAACTCCAAAGAAAATGGCCAAAGTCTGCAGTCAGCCAGTTAATTACTTCCTTCATAAATATCATCCACCTGCTTCCTTTACTATTAATGAATCTGCCTAATGCCAAAGAGAATATTGCTTCATTGCTATGAGAAGGAGCAAACTGCCAGGAGCTCCCCAAGAGCTATAGAATTGGCTGCTGAATGATCCGTTTTAGAAAATGCTTAAATCCCATTTCTCAGCCATATGTCTCAATAACATGACACCCGCCAGACTATTTCCGTATTCATCGATAGCCGGACCGTAAATCCCAATTCCACATCCAGCCTGAAACGGTACTTCATGCCGACTCCTTGGAGGGACGAGTGCCATTATGCCTCCGGAAACGCCGCTCTTTGCAGGTATTCCGACGAATGCGGCAAATTTGCCTGAAGAATTGTACATTCCGCACGTAAGCATTAAACTTTTGGTTAATCGGGCCACTTCTTTAGGAATCAGTTGTTCTTTGCGGATTGGATGGCAGCCGTCATGGGCCAGAATTAACCCGATCATGGCGATGTCTTCTGTGTTGACCTCGATGGAACATTGCTTTAAGTAAACCTCTAAAGCTTCCTCGACTTCTAAGTCTAAAAAGCCCGTTTCTTTTAAATAATAGGCTAATGCCCGATTCCGATGAGCTGTTTTCCATTCGGATCGAAACACTTCTTCATTAATTGCCGGCCGTTTTCCCAGCATATTTTCCAGTAATTTCAATAAAAAATCTAATTTATACTGCGGCGATTCTCCGGGCAGAAGGGAGGATACTGTAATGGCTCCAGCATTAATCATGGGATTAAAAGGCTTTCCCGGTTTATGCATTTCTAAGCGGATAATCGAGTTGAAAGGGTCTCCAGTCGGTTCAACATCCACTCTTTCTAATACATAAGAAATACCGCGGCCAATGCAGGCAGCCATAAAACTGATTACTTTAGAGATGCTCTGTAACGTAAATAAGACATTCCAATCTCCTGATTTTATAACTCTTCCATCAGGTCTGATGATGCAAACGCCCAATTCCGAAGGATTTGTATTTGCCAGAGCTGGAATATAGTCTGCACATTTTCCTTCAGCAGCAAAAGAACGGCAATAAGCGACCCATTCATCGAGGCCATTCATCTTCTCACAGCCCGATGGCTGGTTTTCCTTATAAATCATTGTTTCGAACATAATCTTCACCCTCTCTTTCTATCATTTTGTTCCGGTGGAAAGGATGTGGAAGAACTATTTTTGACTTTTAAAAACTGCTATCCATTTTTGCAGGTTTATGAATGGCAGGAGCCGCTCCGGCTTTAAGTTAAGTATGGAAACCAGACTTTTTTTAGTGTTCTGATAATTTTTGATTTTTGAAAACGCTTCCACCTTTGTCCTGATATGATATATTCCAAACTACAGAATCAGACGAAAAGTGACAAAAAGTCTTTTTATTTTGTAAATTTAATAGATTGTATACAAAAAAATACATTGTATAGATGCCGAGGGGAAGGTATACTGATTTTCAACAAAAGGGGAAGTGGTCATTTTGAATAGCCGTTTTATTTTAAAAAATGAAATGTATATGCTGGTCCTCATGGTGATTATCGTGCCATTGGCAGGTGAATTGAATTTTTATCCTTTTAATCAAACATTTCGGATCAGCTTTGGAGCACCTGCTTTCTTTTTCTTTTTATTGCTGTTCCGAAAAATGCCAGCGATTCTGCCGGGTTTTTTGACTGCTGCCGCGGTCGTTGGATTTCGTATATTGATAGACTTGACTGTCCTGGATCATGTTGATTGGACCTCTGCCTTTCAAGCCCATATCGCCAGCTTTTTCTTTTATTTCACCTTTTCTTGTCTCGTTAATGCTGCAAAAATCAGCCGTTTTTCCAATCGGCCGCTGATCATCGGATTACTGGGCATTCCAATTGAAGTCTTGTCCGACTTGGCAGAGCTGACTGCGCAATATTTTATATTGGGAACAACCATAACGGCAGCAGCGCTAAATGGAATTATGGTCATCGCGATGTCGCACAGCTTTATTGTTATAAGCTTTTTCAATATGCTGAGTCTGTATGAGGCACAGTCGAGGGAAAGGCAAATCCGGAAACAGAATGAACAATTGCTGATGCTCATCTCCAATCTGTATGAGGAATCGGTCTATTTAAAAAAGACACTGAAAAATACTGAAAATATCACGAAAAAATCGTATGATCTATACAAAAGTCTAAACGGCTGGATCGATAAACAGGATTCTGTCCCGGTTGGGGAATATCGCCAAAAAGCTTTGGAAATCGCCGGTGAAGTTCATGAAGTGAAAAAAGATAACCAGCGTATTTTTTCTGGCCTTTCAAAACTCATTACGGATAAAAGCATTGCCGATTATATGGACGTGCATGAACTGGTGAATATCATCGTGCGGGCAAATGAGAAATATGCAGCTCTATTAGGAAAAGACATTAAATTCGTGAAAACAGTTAAACAGACGCATCCTCATTACCATGTTTTCACCGTCCTATCGATTATCAATAATGTCGTAGCAAACGCGGCAGAAGCGATCGAAAATAAGGGAACGGTCGAAATTAGCATCAACAGGCATGGCGATTCGGTTGAATTTAGGATTAGCGATAATGGCCCCGGGATATCGCCTAAGCACAAAGCTTTATTGTTCAGGCCGGGATTTACAACGAAATATGATCATGCCGGCAACCCATCAACGGGGATTGGGCTTTCCTATGTAAAAGAAATTGTCGAACAGCTTGAAGGGGGTATCACCTTCCATGAAGGGTCAGGAGGAAAAGGGCTGATTTTTATTATACGCTTACCGATTAATCAATTAGTTGATAAAGGGGGATTGTGATGCTTTTTTATATAACAGACGATGATGAAGCAGTTCGATCCATGCTCTCCCAAATCATTGAAGATGAGGATCTTGGCGAGGTTGCCGGGGAAGCTGAAGACGGCTCATTGCTGAATGGGCCGATGCTGCTATTGAAGAACATCGATATTTTATTAATTGATTTGTTAATGCCGGTTCAGGACGGAATCGAGACGATACGTCAAATAAAGCCGGCATTCAAGGGGAAAATGATCATGATTTCACAAGTCGAATCAAAAGAATTAATCGGTGAAGCCTATTCACATGGCATCGAATACTATATAACAAAACCGATCAACAGGATTGAGGTCATTACAGTCATCAGGAAGGTAATCGAACGTATTCGATTAGAAAGATCGATTCAAGATATTCAAAAATCACTGCATAACGTGCTATCTTTCGATCAAGTTAAGGAGCGGCATGACCTGCCGCATAACAGAAAAAAGATAAGAACTTCCGGTCAGTTTCTTTTATCCGAACTTGGAATAGCAGGTGAAAACGGGAGTAAAGATTTACTGGATATGCTCGATTATTTAGATCAATTTGAACAGGATCATATGCTTGAAAAAGGATTTCCACCCCTTAAAGAAATCTTTTTGAACATTGCTAAACAAAAACTTGGCGCATCACTGACAGAGAAGGAATTAAAAAAAGAGATCAAAGCATCTGAACAACGGGTGCGCAGAGCGATTTACCAATCCTTGAATCATTTGGCTTCTCTTGGTCTAACCGATTTTTCAAACCTGAAGTTTGAAAGTTACGCATCCAAATTCTTTGATTTTACATGTGTCAGGCAAAAGATGGAAGATTTAAAGCATCATTCAAAACCGTCATCCTCCCCATCCCGAATCAATACGAAAAAATTCATTCAAGTTCTTTATTTTGAAGCAAAACATTTATATTCGGAGCCGCATTAAGGACGCTTTTAGAAACAGGGCAAGCTCTAGCAGCAGGATGTCCGAAAACCCCCGTTTCATTTATCGGACGGGGGGTTTCGACTGATGTATTTTAAACAAACTCTTTTTGCCGATTTTTAACACGTTTCTCAAACTGCAGTGAAGTCCAGGCAGCAGTCATCTATTCATTCCTCCAGCACCTTATACTTCTCCTTCAAATCCTCCGGAGCCATCTTCACCATCTGCTGGAGAACGAACGACGTGACGACAATATCATCCGTAAAGCCGAATATCGATAGGAAATCGGGCACGAAATCCAGCGGCAGGAAGATATAAAGCAGTCCAGCCGCTATCGGAAACAGCTTTTTGCCAGTAGAGACTTCTCTTGAGAGAAAGTAGTCCCTCAGAAAGGGCAGAAACTTCCAAAACTTAAATACAAATTTGATGCGTTTGATAAACTTCATCACTTCACCTTTTTCTAGTTCATTCGCTGGAAGGGGGCTGCCATTCCCGCCATTCGGATTCTGGGCGGATTTTTCACGTCAAGTGTGACAGCCGATAAATAACTGGTTTCAAGTATGCTTCAAAAAGTTAGTGTGATAAGCCACTTTTGCAAAGCGCTGTTTTCAATTTGAATCTCCTCTGTCTGTTAATTTTCTATGATAGAGGGGATTATGACACCGCGGTTCTACCTCCTTCGAATCCTTAAGGTGTGATAACTATTTTATCCAGATCAGCGCTTTTGACGCCTTCGTTAAAGATCAGCCTTGTTTTAAATTGAAACGTACGCTCCGGCGTGGAAGCAGGAATATCCTCCGGCAAACGAAAGTTAAATTCCATCCGGTTGGTTTCTTCCGACTCAATTGTTTGTGAAGTCAGGATTGTCGCTGAGTCGATCACTTCTTCCGTTTCGTCAGTTAATGTCGTCATAACCAGGTCGCATTCAATCCGTTTGATCTGCTGCTCGATTGTGCCGCCTTCGATTAGGAAGGTGCCGCTCACATTTTCGCCTGGAGCGTATTCATGCTTCGGCAGCTGCAGGTCAATTTTTGCAGAACCAATTCCCAGCATTGACATATATTTTCGCAAAATCAATCAAGATCTCTCCTCTATTCGTGTTGGCGATCGTTCGCCTACTTTTATTTAGCTATAGTTACGTGAACTGGGTGAGAAAGTTTCATATTTCCCCAATTCTTAAGCCGTAAACTACATCTGCTTCACCTTCGCATATTTTTCATCCAGTTTCCGTTCGATTTTTTCCAGCTGTGATCTGTCCTTCATCAGTTCTTCTTTATTTCGTTTGATTAGTTCATCCATTGTATATCTTATTTTCTTCTTCATATCCTATTCCTCCATTTTATAAAGTAAAACGATTCGTTGTGCGGGCCTGTATACAAAAAGGGCCTTTACCGTGATTGGTAAAGGCCCATAAATAAAGACCTCTACCGTATTGGTAAAGGTCTTGCTAACAATTGTTTAGATTGCCAACAAAGCCGAGAGCGTGTGCTCCGTAATGACGACTCTGCTGTAAAAGCTACTCCCCTTTAGGAGAATGACTATTCAATTTATAGCTATATCATATAAAAATTTTATAAAAAAATCAACTAGAAGTTAGAAAATTTAGATATACGAAATAAATACTAACATAATATTTATATAATTTGCTATAATCAGAATTAACGAATTTAAGACTATACTAGAGGTGAACTCCATGAACTTTGATTTTCAGAACCATCCATACGCTTCACAGCGAACGACCGTCATGGCGAATAACGGCATGGTTGCCACTTCCCAGCCGCTTGCTGCACAGGCTGGCCTTGACATGATGAAAAAAGGCGGAAATGCGATTGATGCAGCGATTGCCACAGCAGCTGCTCTTACAGTGGTTGAACCAACTTCAAACGGAATCGGCGGGGACGCATTTGCGCTTGTTTGGACAAAAGGAGAACTGCACGGATTGAATGCCAGCGGCCCGGCGCCAAAGTCCATTTCTATTGAAGCATTAAAGGAAAGAGGCCATGAGAAAATGCCGGTGCACGGCTGGATTCCCGTTACAGTACCAGGCGCGCCATCCGCATGGGCTGAGCTATCCAAGCGATTTGGAAAACTTCCGTTAAAAGAAGTGCTTCAGCCTGCAATCGATTATGCGGAAAAAGGCTATCCATTAACGCCGATTCTCGGCAAGTACTGGAAGTTTGCTTATAAAAAATTCAAGCAAATTTTTACTGATGATGAATTCCAGCACTGGTTTGAAACCTTTGCTCCTGACGGAAAGTGTCCTAAAGTTGGCGAGGTGTGGCGCTCAGAAGGTCATGCCGCTACGTTAAGATCCATCGGTGAAACAGACGGCGAAAGCTTTTACCGCGGCGAAATTGCTGATAAAATCGACGCTTTTTCCAAAAAATATAATGCATTTTTATCCAAGGAAGATCTAGCTGGTTTTAAAGCGGAGTGGGTTGATCCGATCAAGGTCCATTACCGCGGCTATGATGTGTGGGAAATCCCGCCGAACGGCCAGGGGCTTGTAGCTTTGCTGGGCTTAAATATTGCCAAAGGCTTTGAATTCGGTGCTAAAGACACGGTGGATACATACCACAAGCAAATCGAAGCCATGAAGTTAGCTTTCACCGATGGAAAGGCGTTTATTACGGATCCATCTGATATGAAAGTAACCGTTGAAGAATTGCTTTCTGAGCAATATGGCGAATCCCGCCGCAGCGAAATTGGCGACGAAGCATTAACACCGGAACCATACCAGCCGCCAAGCGGAGGGACGGTTTACCTGGCAACAGCGGACAGTGAAGGGAACATGGTTTCGTTCATCCAAAGTAACTACATGGGCTTTGGTTCAGGGCTTGTTGTTCCGGGAACTGGTATTGCGCTGCAAAACCGCGGACACGACTTCTCGCTTGACCCTGAGCACCATAACGCATTGAAGCCAGGCAAGAAAACATATCACACGATTATCCCTGGATTCCTGACAAAAGACGGCGAAGCAGTTGGGCCGTTCGGTGTTATGGGCGGCTATATGCAGCCGCAGGGCCATATGCAGGTGGTCATGAACACAGTTGATTTCCATCTGAACCCGCAGGCAGCATTGGATGCGCCAAGATGGCAGTGGATTGAAGGCAAAAAGGTTCAAGTGGAACCGAACTTCCCTAACCATATTGCCCAGGCTCTTGCACGCAAAGGGCATCAAATTGAAGTAACGGTTGATACCGGCGGATTCGGCCGCGGCCAAATCATCTGGCGCGATCCGAAAACCGGCGTCCTCATGGGGGGAACCGAGCCGCGGACAGATGGCTCGATTGCTGCTTGGTAATAAAAAACGATGGAGCAACTCGCATATTAGAGTAAAATAACCATATAACAGGTACTGGGGAGCGGAAAAGAAAGCCGCTCCTTCACCTGCTTTTTTCCGGATAGGAGACAGGGAAGTACCAACACGATCAATGAAAAGAGGTGTTGCATCATGAAGCAGGCTGACATCTTTATGGCTTTTTTTAGAGTGGGCATTCTGGGGTATGGCGGCGGGCCGTCATCGATTCCGCTTGTCCATAAAGAGGTTGTTGATAAATATAAATGGATGGATACGGATGAGTTTGGCGATGTGCTGGCACTTGGGAATGCGCTGCCTGGCCCGATTGCGACGAAAATGGCCGGCTATATCGGCTACCGCGTTGGCGGAATTCTTGGCATGGTGAATGCACTCATAGCCACCATGGTTCCAACCATTGTCCTTATGATTATTCTTCTTACTGCACTAAATACGTTTAAAGATCAGCCATGGGTCGCCGGCATGACGAAGGCGGTTGTTCCGGTTGTGGCAGTCATGCTCGCTACATTGACCTGGGACTTCGTTAAAAAGTCAACGAAATCATCACTAGGCTGGGGCTGGACACTTCTTTTTGTAGCGGCAAGCCTGATTCTTCTTGAGTTTGTGAACATTCATCCTGCCATCATCATTTTTGCTTTACTCTTAACAGCTCTGCTGAAAAAGGACGCGGCTGAAAAAAATGAAGCGAAGAAGGAGAAGAACCCAGCATGATATACGTACAGATTTTCTTGGCATTTTTCATCCCGGGGATTCTTGGATACGGTGGGGGACCGGCATCCATTCCTTTGGTTGAAAACGAGGTAGTAGACAATTATGAATGGCTGACCGTTAATGAGTTCAGTGAAGTGCTGGCAATGGGCAACGCGCTGCCTGGTCCGATCGCCACAAAAATGGCGGGCTATATCGGCTTCCAGCAGGCGGGAGTGCTCGGAGCCATTGTTGGGGTGTTTGCAACTGTTGCCCCATCATTGATTCTGATGATTACTTTGCTTGGACTGCTGATGAAATATAAGGAATCACCGCGCGTCAAACGGATGACTACTTATATCCGTCCGGTAATTGCCGTCCTGCTTGGGATCATGACATATGATTTCTTTTTCTCAGCTTATAAAGGCGTCGGCATCTGGCAGACACTCTTCATTGGGCTGCTAAGCTTTTTCCTAATGGAAAAGCTTAAAGTGCATCCAGCTTACGTCATTGCCGGGGCGCTTGTTTACGGGGGACTTGTTTTAGCATAGGGGAGGTTTCATACATGACATTTTCAATTGTTGGATACGATCCAAAAGAAAAAGAATGGGGAATTGCGGTTCAATCGAAATTTTTAGGAGTTGGCGCAGTTGTACCGTTTGCAAAGGCTGGTGCAGGAGCAGTGGCGACCCAGTCATATGCCAATACATCATATGGCCCGCGGGCATTGCAATTAATGGAGGAAGGCAAAACGGCTGAGGAAGCGCTCGAAATCATTACAAAAGATGATCCTGAAAAAGAGCTCCGCCAGGTCGGTTTGCTGGATGCAATGGGGAATCCGGCAACCTTCACAGGGGAAGGCTGCTACACCTGGGCAGGCGGAATGACGGGCCCTCATTTTGCCGCTCAGGGGAATATTTTAGTCGATGAAAAAACTGTTCAGGCGATGGGCCAGACATTTATCAGCACGGAAGGTTCTCTGGCGGAACGTCTGCTTGCTTCATTGAACGCAGGCCAGTCAGCAGGCGGTGATAGCCGCGGCCAGCAGTCTGCAGCACTGTTGGTCGTAAAAGAGGCCGGCGGATACGGAGGGTTTAACGACCGTTACATCGATTTGCGAGTCGATGACCATCCGGAGCCAATCACTGAGTTGATCCGGATTTATCATCTTCAGCAGCTTTATTTTGCTCCTTCAAAGGCTGATCGGATCGCTGCGATTGAAGGCGAGGTAAGAGAAGTGCTGGCTCGGGAACTTGTGCGCCTTACATATTTAGAGGCCGGCAAGGGTGATAAACAGCTTTTAAAAGCATTAACAGCCTATATCCATACTGAAAACTTCGAAGCCCGCGAGCAGGAAGCGGGTAAGATTGACCTGGATGTTTTGGATTACATGAAAAAACAATCATAATTAGGAAAACGGAGAGTGAGGGCTCTCCGTTTTTTCTATTTTTACTAGGTAATTGGTGGAAAGTTGATAGGACGCGAAGTGACCGATATATTGAAAAACTGACCGATAAAAATGAAATTTGACCGATATATCGAAAAAGTGACCGATAAAATCAAAATTTGACCGATAAACCTGATGAAGTGACCGATATATCGTCATCGTGCCTGAAATTTACTCTTTAATAAGGTCTTTTCACTCGAAAATTAAAGCTATATTTCACTTGCCTGGTTAAAAGCTATCTGACAAGAGCCAATTGTTTTAATTTACTTGAAAAATGCCCATTCTGCCGATTAATGTTAGGATAGTAGAATCGAATGAAATTAGTAGGAGAGATTTAAAGCATGTCAACAATTAAAGTAAGCAGAAACGAACCGTGCCCATGCGGCAGCGGGAAAAAATATAAGAAGTGCTGCGGCAGCAAGGATGCTGTTTCGATTAAGGAAGTACTGAACCATGAAATCATTGAACTTCAAAAGGAAGCGAGAATTTTTGCCCTTACCCATTATGCGGATGATATAAAAGAGGATTTTACCGATCTTCTTGATATACTCGAAGACATTGAAGGGGAAGAAAAAGAGTTCTATGAATTTGTTCACTCTTTCTGGTACATTCTATTCGGTACCATAGAGGAAGAGGAATCCATCATGGACGAGTTTATTCGTGTGAAAATGCCTTACATTTCGCGTCCGCGCCTAAAAAACATTTTACAATCCTGGGCTGAGGGCAAAGCTGTAGCTGGAATCATGACTGAAGTTACCGAAGATCAGGCTGTTATTAAGGATACCTTAACAGGGAAGATCTATAGTGTTTCGCTTTTTGGCGATTTGCATGGCTTTGAGGAAGGGAATTTCGCCTTTGCTATTCTTCTTCCATATGGAGAAGAGTATCTGGCGTTTCCGGCAATTTTTGATCTGCCGAAAGAACATGCCGCAAAATTTGAGGATTATATCCAATATTCTTTTGAAGAAGAAGGTTATGATAACCCGGAAGAATATTTGGCGGAATATCTCGTCGATCTTATGAACGACACACCTAAATCAGTGTCTGCTGCTCCAACTATGGATAATTTCGACTGGCCGAGTAAAGGCGCCAAGCAGGTGGCTGAGATTTTCAGAGACGATATGATAGAAGCAGGTGAAGAACCATGGATCATCGGCATGGGGATTTCTCTCTGGATGGACTATTGCGAAAAGACAGGCAAACAGGTGAAAAAGCCTGATAATTACGTTGCTGGACTCCGCTATCTTGTTACCACAATAGCTGATTCTAAGGAAAATCTGACTCAGAAGGAATTCGGCGAAAAGTATGGCATCAATGCAAGCCGCGTATCGACCTATTACGGTGAGATTTATAATGAAGTTGAGGATACGATCCGCAAGCTAATTGAGGAATCGAATTCTTAATGGGCACAGAAAAAAACGGAGGGCTTTTTTGGGCTCTCTGTTTTTCTTATCTTCACCTTGTGAATGCAGGAATGTTGATAGGATGCAGAGTGACCGCTAAATTGAAAAAGTGACCGATAAAAATGAAATCTGACCGATATATCGAAAAAGTGACCGATAAAATCAAAATCTGACCGATAAACCTGGCAAAGTGACCGATATATTGTTTAGAGCTTAAAAATGAAGTCAATAAAGCAGGAGATTTCTCTCCCAAAGCCGAATTCTATCCCGAAATCCCAAAAGGAGTGTTGCTTTTGATTGAAAAAGAACGATTTGTACCTATCCGAATTCAAAAAAATCATGCATTGCTGAAGAGAATCCCGAAGAACCATCCAAAAAGGCCTGATATTGAATCTGATCAAAGCAGAAGACTTGCAGGATATAAAGGAGAGCTAGCCATTGATTTTTACTTAAATAAACTGCCAGAGAAAGAGTATCTAATCCTCCATGACCTCCGCCTTTCGAATGGCAAGTACTTTTTCCAAATTGACACGCTGCTCCTCAGCACAGCTTTTGCCTTAGTTTTAGAAGTAAAGAACTACAACGGCACATTATTTTTCGACCCGGATTTTAATCAATTAATTCAAACGAACAACAAGGGAGAAACCAAAGGATATCCCAATCCGATTGAACAAGCCAGCCAGCAGAGCTCGGAACTGAAAAAATGGTTCCACAAGCGGAACATCACCATTCCGGTCGAATATCTTATCATTATCAGTAAGCCTTCCACTATCCTCAAAACGGCTCCCGGCTACTCCAAAATGCTGCTAAAAGTCCAGCATGCCCAATTCCTCCTGAGGAGCATTGAAAAAATAAAAGCCTCTTACAAAAACGAAGTTATGACAGCAAAAAACCTAAAGAAAATTTCCCGTACGATTATAAAAGAGCACACTCCCGAAACTTTTGATATCTTAAAATACTACGGAATTCTACCCGGCGATATACAAACAGGAGTGATATGCAAAGCTTGTTCATCACTTCCTATGAAGCGCCACTTCGGCACATGGTATTGCGCCAATTGCCATTCAAAAGATAAGAATGCTCACGTCCAAGCCCTTAAAGATCTATTCCTCTTAAACAAAAATTCTTCATTAACCAATCAGGAGATCTGCCGCTTCCTGCACCTGCCTTCCGGGGATATCGCTAAAAAACTGCTCACTTCCATGCAGCTTCCCTATTCCGGTTCAAAGAAGGGCAGGGTTTATTTCCCCCCGCCCGGCTACCAGCAAATGAAGGAGTTAGAATGAGGCAGGGGGTGGCATAAGTTGTCACCCCCCTCCCAAAGTGGTAATATTAATAAGAAATAATGTGAATTTTCATGGGAGGATTCCGCCGGCAAAAAGCGAATCTTTTTTAATTACTACCTATGCAATTGATGTATAGGCTTAAAATTGACTTTAATATTAGACATGTCTAGCTCCAGCGCCTAGGGACTCGAGGTCATAAACCGTTCCCCTGCTGAAGGCAAAATACGCCTTCCTCCGGGGCCCGTCTTATGCTTGTGGCCCGCAGGAAGCGGGTTATGCAGACGTTGCCACAGGACGTGGCGGTCTTAGTCTGCATTCCTTCCTATTGAGGCGCTTGCGCTTTTCTGATTATCCAACATAAAGGAGCGTTTTGAATGCTTGGGATTTTAAATAAAGTGTTTGATCAAAATAAACGCGAAATAAAACGTCTCACCAAAATGGCAGAACAAATCGATGCACTTGCATCCGATACTGAAAAATTATCGGACGAGCAGCTGCGTGCAAAAACGGAAGAATTTAAGGCACGCTACCAAAAGGGTGAATCCGTTGACGATATGCTGATCGAAGCATTTGCAGTTGTCCGCGAAGCAGCGAAGCGCGTTCTTGGCCTATATCCTTATCCGGTCCAATTAATGGGGGGCGTCTCCCTTCATGAAGGAAATATCTCCGAGATGAAAACCGGTGAAGGTAAAACCTTGACTGCGACCATGCCGGTTTACCTGAACGCATTAACAGGCAAAGGCGTTCACGTTGTAACGGTCAACGAATACCTTGCCAGCCGTGACGCCACTGAAATGGGCCAGCTTTACGAATTCCTTGGCCTGACTGTCGGCCTCAACTTGAACGGACTTTCCAAAGAAGAAAAGCAGGCGGCCTATGCTGCCGACATCACATACAGCACCAACAATGAGCTTGGCTTTGACTACCTTCGCGACAACATGGTTCTTTACAAAGAGCAGAAGGTGCAGCGCCCGCTTCATTATGCCGTAATCGATGAAGTCGACTCCATCCTTATCGACGAAGCGCGTACACCGCTGATCATTTCCGGCTCTGCGCAAAAGTCAACCCAGCTATATATTCAGGCAAATGCCTTTGTCAGCCGCCTGAAAAAAGACGAGGATTACACGTATGATGAGAAAACAAAAGGTGTTCAGCTGACAGAGGAAGGGATGACGAAAGCGGAAAAAGCTTTCGGTATCGAAAACCTTTTCGACATTTCGCATGTAGCGCTTAACCATCATATTACACAGGCGCTCAAAGCGCATTCCAGCATGCATCTTGACGTTGACTATGTCGTTCAAGAAGGCGAAATTGTTATCGTTGACCAATTTACTGGCCGTCTGATGAAGGGCCGCCGCTACAGCGATGGGCTTCACCAGGCAATCGAAGCAAAAGAAGGCCTTGAAATCCAAAACGAAAGCATGACACTTGCGACGATTACATTCCAGAACTACTTCCGTATGTACGAAAAGCTTGCCGGTATGACAGGTACAGCGAAAACGGAAGAAGAGGAATTCCGCAATATTTACAATATGAACGTTGTTGTCATTCCGACAAACCGTCCGATTGCCCGTGACGACCGTCCGGATTTAATCTACGCAACAATGGACGGCAAGTTCCGCGCCGTTGTGGAAGATATCGCTGAACGCTACAAAAATGGACAGCCTGTTCTTGTCGGCACAGTGGCAATCGAAACATCTGAAATTATCTCTAAATACCTTTCCAAAAAAGGTGTTCCGCATAATGTCCTGAACGCGAAAAATCACGGCCGTGAAGCTGAAATTATCGCGGACGCAGGTAAGCAAGGTGCCGTTACGATTGCAACCAATATGGCGGGCCGCGGTACCGACATCAAGCTTGGCGAAGGCGTAAAGGAACGCGGCGGTCTTGCTGTTATCGGTACAGAGCGCCATGAGAGCAGACGTATTGATAACCAGCTACGCGGACGTTCAGGACGTCAGGGAGACCCGGGTGTGACACAGTTCTATCTTTCTATGGAAGATGAACTGATGCGCCGCTTCGGCTCTGACAATATGAAATCGATGATGGAGCGCCTCGGCATGGATGACACCCAGCCGATCCAGAGCAAAATGGTTTCAAGAGCGGTTGAATCTGCGCAAAAACGCGTTGAGGGCAACAACTTTGATGCTCGTAAGCAGCTTCTTTCCTACGATGACGTTCTTCGCCAGCAGCGTGAAATCCTGTACGGCCAGCGTAACGAAGTTCTTGAGTCCGAGAACTTAAGAGACATCGTTGAAAAAATGATCATGACCAGCATCCAGCGAAATGTGGAAGCCTATGCGCCAGGTCATGAGGATGAGGAAAACTGGAACCTGCAAGGCATCATTGACTATGTAAATGGCAACCTTCTTCATGAAGGCGACCTGACAGTCAATGATATCCGCGGCAAAGATACAGAAGAAATCGCTGAAACGATTTTTGCCAAGGTGAAAGAACGCTATGATGAAAAAGAGCAAATGCTTCAGCCAGAGCAAATGCGCGAATTCGAGAAAGTTATTGTGCTTCGTGCCGTTGACTCCAAGTGGATGGATCACATCGATGCGATGGACCAGCTTCGCCAGGGTATCCACCTGCGTGCATACGGCCAGACAGATCCGCTTCGCGAGTACCAGGCAGAAGGCTTTGCGATGTTCGAAAGCATGATTGCGTCCATCGAAGAAGATGTCGCCAAGTACATCATGAAAGCCGAAATCCGCAACAACCTGGAGCGCCAGGAAGTCGCCAAAGGCCAGGCCGTCAACCCGAAGGAAGACGGAGAAAAGGTCAAGAAAAAGCCAGTCGTCAAGCAAATGGACATCGGACGCAACGACCCGTGCATCTGCGGCAGCGGCAAAAAATATAAAAACTGCTGTGGTGCAGAGAAATAAACAACCGAGCCGGCAACAGCTTTGCCGGCTTCTCTCTTTGGAAAAAAGGGGAGGGCCTTGCGTGATGTAGGCACATAGGCATTTTTTAGATGGCTATTTTGGTCGGATAACTAAGTTTAACCACTGAGTTGATTGGAGCGGAAGGCGCGAGACTCCTGCGGGAGGGAGACCCCGCAGACGCAGAGCGCCCAGGAGGCTCCCAGTAGCCCCGGGGTTCGCTGAGTGCCTGCAGCGGAAATCAACACTCAAAGTTAAGAGAGCTTATATAATATTTAATCAAATATACCTTTACAACATAATCACGCTATAATAAGTAAAAATAATTTTTGAGGTGACGGAAATGGAATTAGCAGATATTCGCAATGAACTTGAAAAAACAGCTAAGATTTTAGCGGACTTTAGGGGGTCTCTTTGACTTAGAAAACAAAGAGGCGCGTATTGCCGAGCTTGATGATGTCATGCTGCAGCCTGGCTTCTGGGATGACCAGCAGGCTGCACAGGGTGTTATCAACGAATCCAATGCTCTTAAGGACCAGGTAAATGAATTTCACGATTTAAACGAAACGTTCGAAAACCTGGAATTAACGTATGAGCTGGTCAAAGAGGAAAGTGACGAAGAATTGCAGGCAGAGCTTGTTGATGAGCTTAAGGATTTAGTACAGCGCCTGAAAGACTTCGAACTGCAGCTTCTTTTAAGTGAAGAATACGATAAAAACAATGCCATTCTTGAACTGCATCCAGGTGCAGGCGGAACCGAGTCACAGGACTGGGGCTCCATGCTTCTTCGCATGTATACAAGATGGGCCGAGAAAAAAGGCTTTAAAGTCGAAACCCTGGATTACCTTCCTGGGGATGAAGCGGGCATCAAGAGTGTTACGCTTAGCATCAAGGGCCATAATGCTTACGGATATTTAAAAGCAGAAAAAGGCGTACACCGTCTTGTAAGGATTTCGCCATTTGATTCATCAGGACGCCGTCATACTTCATTCGTATCCTGTGAAGTCATGCCGGAATTCAACGATGAAATTGAAATCGATATCCGTACAGAAGACCTGAAAATTGACACATACCGTGCAAGCGGCGCCGGCGGCCAGCACATTAACACCACTGACTCCGCCGTTCGTATCACGCACTTGCCAACAAATGTCGTGGTAACGTGCCAAACAGAACGTTCCCAGATCAAAAACCGCGAGCGCGCAATGAAAATGCTCCAGGCAAAGCTCTACCAAAAGAAAATCGAAGAGCAGGAGCAGGAACTTCTGGAAATCCGCGGCGAACAAAAAGAAATCGGCTGGGGAAGCCAAATCCGTTCTTACGTCTTCCATCCTTACTCCATGGTCAAAGACCACCGGACGAATACGGAAGTCGGAAATGTTCAGGGAGTCATGGACGGCGACCTTGATCTCTTTATCAATGCATACTTGCGTTCAAGATTAAGTTTGTCTCAGGACTAAAACACCTAAAGTTTATGACGGAAAATCACAAATTCAAAGAATTGCCCCAACCCAATAACCCAAAGCCTTTGCCAGCGAATGACTGGCAAAGGCTTATTTCGTTTATAAAAGAAAATTTTTTTCTTCAAAAATATTTTACTAACATACTAAAAAATCCCATTATCTTTAGTGATATGCCCTCTCTATATAACTAAGTGATTTTTCTGAAATAACGTTAATTATAATGTGCATTTTGAATATAAAAAATAGTTTGACAATAAAACCTACTGAAGTTACAATACAAATAAGTTCATGAATACAGAACAGAGTTTTATAATGTAAAACAAATAGCGGAAGGGTGATTTACATATCAAATTTTTTTAGTCGGTTTTGAAAGCGTTTTATTTTATGAAAAAGCCTTTTTTTGAACTTCCAATGATAGCGCAAAAGATAGAGTACACTATCATTTTTTAAAAATATTTGAGGGGGAGAATAGATGAAAAAACTGTCCATTTTATTTCTTAGTATCATTATGATCAGTACGTTGGTTTTAGCGGCTTGTGGAGGGAATTCAAACTCGACGGGCGCTTCTGAAAAAGGATCATCAGGTAGTGAAAGCGGAGAAGGCGGAAAGCGTACGCTTAAAGTTAGTATTGGAGTAAATGACAAGCATCCAGAATATGAAGGAGCCATGAAGTTTAAAGAGCTGGTTGAAGCAGAGTCAGATGACTTAACAGTTGAAGTTTATCATTCCGGCCAAATTGCCGATGACCGCTCAGCGATTGAAATGCTTCAGTTCGGTACACTTGATATTACGATTCCTTCAACATCTCCGCTTGTAAACTTTATACCGGAGTTTGGAGTATTTGATCTTCCGTTCACAGTTCCAAATGAAGAAGTAGCAGACAAGGTATTGGATGGTGCTTTTGGAGACAAGATGCTTGAAATGGTTGACGGGCAGGGACTTGTTGGTCTTGCCTGGTGGGAAAATGGTTTCCGTAACTTAACAAACGATGTAAAGCCTGTTGCAGCGATGGAAGATGTTAAAGGCCTGAAAATCCGTACAATGGAGAACGAGATTCACTTGGACGCTTGGAAGGCGCTTGGTGCGAATCCGACTCCTATGGCATTTACAGAGTTATTCACAGCGTTGCAGCAAGGCACAATTGATGGTCAGGAAAATCCATATCCAACCATTCTCTTAAGTAAATACCCTGAAGTTCAGAAACATGTTTCGAATACAAATCATGTTTATACACCGTTTATCTTCTTATTCAGTAAGAAAATTTGGGAAGAGCTTTCCGCTGAGCAGCAGGAGGTCATTGCAAAAGCAGCAGTAGAAGCAGGAGAGTTTAACCGCCAGCGCAATCGTGAAGTTGCGGATGAATCACTTGAAACGTTAAAGAAGGAAATGACTTATACAGAAATAAAAGATGGGGAATTTGAAAAGTTCCAGGAAGCGGTTAAGCCAGTTATCGATAAGTATAAAGATAAAATCGGCGCTGAAATTGTAGACGAATTCCTTGCTGAGATTGATAAGGCAAAATAATTTTGAAAAGAGCAGCCGGTTGTCGCCTGATGGCCGGTCTCTTTTTAAAGAAAAGAGGCGATCCAGTTGCTTAAATCATTGAAATGGCTTGATGAAAACCTCGAAAAGTACATATTATTCCTTTTATCGGCTATCATGGTTTCCGTTATATTTGTACAGGTGTTTATGCGTTATGTGATGTCAAATTCTCTTTCCTGGTCAGAAGAGCTTGCACGGTACTGCTTTATCTGGCTCATTTATATCGGGATTAGCTATGCGGTCAAGCATCACCGCCATATTAAAGTGGACGCGGCCCTATTGCTGTTTAAAGATAAAACAAAAATCTATTTCTCACTCATTTCTAATATCCTCTTTCTGGTTTTCTGTGTGTATGTTGTGATCTATGGTTATGGCATTGCATCCCAGCTGCTATTATTTGGGCAAACAACGCCGGCACTTCAAATTCCGACAGGCATCGTGTATCTTGCTCCACCCGTTGGCATGGGGCTTGCGGGAATCCGATTAATTCAAAACATTATCGGCAATTTTATAGCGATTAAAAACTTCGACAAAATCCAGGAACTTCCGAAAGATGTGGAGCAGAACATTAACGCGATCTAGAAGATTTTTTGAAGGAGGTACGTTCTGAATGGCAGGGGTATTATTCGGTTCATTTGCAGTTTTCCTATTTTTAACCGTTCCTATAGGGATCGCAATCGGGTTAGCGGTATTATTCACTATTTTATATACCGGAGGAATGCCAGTTGAATTCCTGATGAAGGAATTAACAAACTCTGTTGACTCATTTCCTCTATTAGCTGTTCCTTATTTTATTATCGCCGGCGAAATTATGGGGAAAGGCGGCATATCCAAGCGCCTATTTAATGTAGCAGATTCAATGGTCGGAAATAAAACAGGCGGAATTGCCATGGCAACCATCATCACCTGTATGTTTTTCGCGGCTATTTCCGGTTCAGGGCCGGCAACCGTTGCGGCCATCGGCGGTATCATGATTCCGGCCATGGTCCAAAAAGGGTATGATAAACGTTTTGCGACAGCCGTAGTGGCTGCGGCAGGTTCAATTGGAGTCATTATTCCTCCAAGTATTCCGATGGTTATCTACGGCGTTTCAGGCAGTGTTTCAATCGGGGACATGTTTATTGCCGGGATCATACCAGGAATTATGGTTGGTATTGGTTTGATGATTTATTCTTACATCCATTCGAGGAAAATGGGCTATACAGGAACTGATCAGGCTACAACGATTAAAGGTGTGTTAACTGCACTTTGGGAGGCCAAATGGGCACTTCTCATTCCTGTTGTTATATTAGGCGGGATTTACGGCGGAATTTTCACTCCGACAGAAGCAGCGGTTGTCGCTGTTGTGTTCGGTTTAATTGTCAGTGTTTTTGTTTACAAAGAATTGAAGTTCAAGGATTTGCCGCAGATTTTTGTTGATTCTGCTTTAACGACAGCCACCGTGCTAGTAATCGTTGGAGCTGCAACAGCATTTGGGCGCCTATTAACAATCGAACAAATACCAAACCAGATAGCCGAAGCGATGATGTCCATTTCAAGCGAACCGCTCATTATTATGCTGCTCATTACATTATTGCTGCTCATAGTAGGCTGTTTTATGGATACAATTGCGGCGATTATTATCTTAACGCCAATCCTGCTCCCTGTAGCACTTCAAATTGGCTACGATCCCATTCACTTCGGGATCATTATGATCGTCAACCTATCCATTGGATTTATAACTCCGCCGCTTGGAGTGAACTTGTTCGTAGGTGCGGGGATATCCGGTTTGTCACTGGAGCAGTTATCAAAAGCGATTGTGCCGTTTTTCTTTGCAATGTTAATTACATTGCTGATTATTATCGTTGCACCTCAGCTTTCACTGCTGTTCTTATAAAGTTGCCTAGATTCGTTTTCTTATAGGGAAAATTCAAATCTATTTCTATTAAACAGCATTTTAATCATTAATATTTAGAAAAAATGCTGTTCACTTTTTGTGAATATTACAAAACAGAGTTTTATAATGTAGTACAAAAGTCAACTTTAGATCAAACAGCAAATGATATGAAAGGGAGATGACAATGAAAAAGAAAAAGTTATTTGGTTTGGCTACAACAGTCCTGGCAAGCTTTTTACTCCTGGCTGGCTGCGGCGGGGAAGAGACAGGAGGCGAAGGCGGGGGAGGAAAGAAGAAGGTTATCAAAGTAGCTCACTACTTTGCTGAGGACCACCCCCAGAATGTTGCCTTAAAAGAAAAGTTTAAAACGATGGTTGAAGAAGAAAGCAACGGGGAGCTTGAAGTGCAAATTTTCCCGAACAGTACGCTTGGTGCAGAAAAAGAGTTCTATGACGGTGTCCGCAACGGGACCATTGAGATGGGAATTCCGGGCTTGATCATGCAGGCGGATATTCCAAAAATGGCAGCACCTGAATGGCCGTTCTTATTTAAAGATTTTGAACATGCCAAAACCGTATTGAATGGACCGATTGGCGAAGAACTGACTGAGGATCTTGAATCAGAGCATGGCGTAAAGCCGCTTGCCTGGAGTGCGAATGGCTTCCGGATGTTTTCTTCCAACCAGACGATTGAAAGTTTAGAAGATTTTAACGGCCTTCGACTAAGAATGCCAAATATCCCTAACTATATCGAGCTTGGAAAATTGCTTGGCGCCAATGTAACACCACTGCCAATTTCCGAAGTATTCACAGCGATGGAGCAAAACGTTGTGGATGGGCAGGATAACCCGATTGCTACTGTTCGGGCATCAGGCTGGTATGAAGTGCAAAGCGATATTTTGGAATCGAAGCATATGTTTAGCCCGAACTTGTATATTATCAACAGCAACTTTTGGAATGGTTTAACAGAAGAACAGCAGAAAATTATTGAAAAGGCTTCAAAGGAAGCCGCAAATTATGAATTTGAACTGCTTGAAAAGAGTTATGAAGAAGACAAGAAGTTTCTCGAGGACAATGGCCTAAAATTTACAGCACCGTCAGAAGAATTCTCAGCTGAAATGGAGGAAGCAGCACAGCCTCTATACGAAAAAATTTACAGTGAATTTGATTGGGCGAAGGATTTAGCAGACCGCATTCGCGCAGAAGCAAAGTAATTCTGCAAAAAACATCTTGGAGGGATAAAACCTTTTATTTCTCCAAGCTAATTTAGCAGGGAGGAAAAAGCCGTGTTTAGCAAAATCAGCTCTTTTTCTACTAAACTTTTAAACATTGCGATTGCCTTTTCACTGGCAGCCATGTCCCTCTCCGTCTTTGGAAACGTTGTACTGAGATATGTATTCAATTCCGGTCTAACTTGGTCAGAAGAAATGTCCCGCTACTTTTTCGTCTGGCTTGTATTTCTGGGGGCGATTGCCGCATTAAAAGACAAGATGCACCTCGGAGTGGACATTGTCGTCAATGCATTGCCAAAGGGACTTCAAAAAGTGGCCTTCATGATCAGCAATGCCATTGTACTTTATCTGCTTTGGCTTGTTTTGGAAGGAAGCTGGAAAATGACCATTCTCAATATGAACAGTACGGGCCCGGCAACGGGAATGCCGCTTTCCTATTTATATGGCATTGGGATCGTATCTAGCATTTGGATGATGGCCCTTATTATTGCCAGTCTATTTAAAGCACTCAAAGGTAAGTCCGAGCGGTTTACGATCATCCAATCTTCAGAAGACGTTTTATCAGAGGTTAATCCTAATCAGGAAGATAAGATTATAGCAAAATAAGGCTGGCAAGAAAGGAGGGCAATACTCGCCATGATAGGAGTATTTTTAGGATCACTATTTGGATCCCTGGCATTAGGGGTGCCGATTGCATTTGCGCTGCTGGCCAGCGGTGTCATGCTGATGTTTGTAATGGGAACTTTTGATAGCCAAATCGTTGCTCAAAACTTGATTAATGGGGCCAATAACTTTTCATTGATGGCCATCCCGTTCTTTGTTTTAGCAGGTGAATTGATGAATGCAGGCGGGATTTCCAAGCGTATCGTTGATTTTTCCATGGCGCTTGTGGGCCATATTAGAGGCGGCCTTGGATTTGTAGCCATTATTGCCAGTATTTTATTTGCGGGATTATCGGGATCAGCTGTTGCGGATACAGCCGCACTTGGAGCGATCTTAATTCCAATGATGATTGCCAAGGGTTATAACGTTAACACATCTACAGGCATCATCTGTGCATCCGGTATCATTGCTCCCGTTATTCCGCCAAGCATTCCGATGATTCTATTCGGGGTAACCGCGGGTGTATCGATTACAGATTTATTCATGGGCGGCATCATTCCTGGAGTGATGATGGGAGTCGGGCTAATGATTGGCTGGTTCTTTATGTCACGAAAAGATACCAGTGAACTGCCCCCGAGAAAATCGGCCAAAGAAATTTGGAAGGCGATTCAGCAGGCCAGTTTTGCCTTAATGCTTCCGGTCATCATCATTGGCGGACTGCGCGGCGGCGTTTTTACACCAACAGAAGCTGCTGTTGTAGCTGCGTTTTATGCCTTGTTTGTTGGCTTATTTATTTACCGGGAGCTGAAGCTTGATGAGTTGTATCAAGTTTTAATTGCTTCGGCAAAAACCACGAGTGTGGTTATGTTTGTGGCTGCTGCTGCAATGGTATCAGCCTGGCTGATTACCGTAGCAAACGTTCCGGCGGAAATTGCAGGCTATATGGGTTCACTTGTTGACAGCCCGCTGCTTTTAATGGTTGTGATTATGATTTTTCTATTATTGATTGGCCTTGTGATGGACCTGACACCAGCTATTCTGATTTTCACGCCAGTCTTGCTGCCTCTAGTTAAAATGGCTGGTATCGATCCTGTCTATTTCGGAATTGTCATGGTTATCAACCTGTGTATTGGATTGATTACTCCACCGGTTGGCACGGTTCTATATGTTGGCTGCGGAATAAGTAAAATCAGCCTGGCGGACTTGACGAAAGGCATCTGGCCATTCCTGGTCGTTCACGCAATCGTGCTGGCGCTCTTGATATTATTCCCGGAAATCATTACGGTGCCGCTTGCATGGCTAAATTAACCGGGCTGCCAGAGTGAGAATGATGAAGGAGATAAGGAAATATGGACATCATTAAAGAAATTTTAAAAGATATTCCCATTCCCAAAATGGTTAAAGTAAAGCAGAAATTTTCCGCACCCCAGCTGGAAGATGTAGGAGCTGAGGTGCGGAAAACACTGAATGAAACCAATGTGCTTACGAAAATAAGTGAAGGCGATTCTGTTGCGATTGCGGTTGGAAGCAGAGGCCTGGCTGAGTTGCCTGTTCTTGTGCGCGAGACCGTAAGGGAAATCAAACGTGCTGGCGGGCAGCCGTTTATCGTCCCGGCAATGGGAAGCCATGGCGGGGCCACAGATGAAGGCCAGATTGATGTCCTTCAACAATTGGGTGTGACGGAAGAGGCTGTCGGAGCACCGATTAAATCTTCAATGGAAGTGGTCAAAATTGGCGAACTTCCAAATGGGCTCCCGGTCTATATTGATCAAAACGCCTATGAAGCCGATAAAATTGTCGTCATTAACCGGATTAAGCCCCATACAGCCTTCCGAGGTCCCGTTGAAAGCGGGCTAATGAAGATGATTACCATCGGGCTTGGGAAGCAAAAAGGGGCAGAGGCCGCCCACGCCTATAGCTTTAAATATATGGCAGAGCATGTGCCTGAAATGGCCAAAATTTCTTTATCGAAGGCCCCGATCATTTTCGGCCTTGCTTCTCTTGAAAATGCATATGACAAGGTGGCAAAAGTCATTGCAGTACCTGCAGAAGATCTGGAAAAAACAGAGCCGGAATTATTAGAAGAAGCGAAGTCTTTGATGCCCAAAATTCATTTTGATGAGTTTGATGTTCTGATCGTGGATGAGCTTGGAAAGGATATTTCAGGCGATGGGATGGATCCAAATATAACAGGGAATTTCGCTACACCTTACGCCACTGGCGGACCCGATATTAAAAGAACAGTTGTGCTTGGCCTGACAGAAAAAACGCATGGAAATGCAAATGGCATCGGCATTGCGGACATGACAACCAAAGCGGTTGTGGATGAGATTATCTGGGAAAAAGGCTATGCTAACGCATTGACAAGTACCGTTATCGAAGTCATTAAACTTCCGATGGTCCTTGAAACAAAGGAGCTGGCAGTTAAGGCTGCCATAAAAACATGCAACGCATTCGATTTAAACAAGGTGAAAGCTGTTAGAATCAAGAATACATTAGATATCGGGGAGATTTGGATCTCGGAAAGTATGATTGAAGAAGCAAAACAAAATAGCAATCTGGAAATCATTTCAGAGCTGGAAGAATTGGTGCTCGATTAATTCGAAATATAGCTGCAAAATGATTTGCTGTTTTTGCAGATTGATAGATAAGGAGTGTTAACATGACACATTTATATCCGCTTATTGATAATCCTGTAAACCCTTACCGTGATAACGTGCAGGGGAAAGCCAATGAACCAATTACTGTAGCGGGTCTGCTTGACCGTGCAAAGCTGACACTCGGTTCCTCCTACGAAGGCGGAAAGCCGGATTGGACACTCGAAGAAATCTATAACCGCCTGGAAATGAATGCCCCGCGCATTGCCATTATCGGAGGTTCATCCGACCACCCGGCTCACATAATGGACTATCAGACGTCCTCACGGGCGGCAATCCGCATTTGGCAAAACGGAGGAGTGCCCTTTTATTTTTCTACTCCGGTTATGTGCGACGGTACAGCTCAAAGCAATCAGGGGATGAGCTATTCCCTGCAAAGCCGAAACGCTGTTGCCCAAATGGTTGTCAACCAGCTTGAAGCACATAGCTATCATGGTGCGTTCGTCATTCAAGGCTGCGATAAACAGCCTCTGGGCGTTGTAAGCGCATTGGCACATGTAGACCGTGTAAGGCGCAGCCGCGGCGAAGCTCCGTTCTTTGCAACATTTGCACCAGCGCATGTTCTGGAAGGCGGTTCAATTCCGGATGATGTCATCACCGAGCTGGAAGAGCTGGCGAAAAAAGCAGAATTGGAGGGTGCTTCAGATGTGGCGATTGATTTACGTGACACAATGGCCTATATATTGCAGTGCTCATCCAATACAGCCTTCCAGGGAGTTTTCGAGCGTGCCTATGAACGGGGCATTATAACAAAAGAACAGCATAAATATTTTGAGATGAGGCTGGCAGTTGCAACATGTGATGGCCAGGGCGGTGTGTGCGCTTTTAATGGAACGGGCAATAGTTCCCGCCATTTAGTAGCCGGAATGGGCCTTGTTCATCCAGCGGTTGAACTTCTGACAGATCCGCCAACACAAAGGCAGATCAATGCGGTTCTTGACAGTTTTGCCACCATGATCAATGAAGAAAAATATGGCGTTTCCAATATTGTTGCTGCAAACATTAAAAACGCCATTCGCATTCACAGTGCATCCGGCGGTTCAACTAACCTGATGATGCATATCGTGGCAGGCATGCTCTATGCAGGGTATAAATTCAGCTTATGGGATCTGGACCGCATTCATCATGAGCACCCGATTCCGGATCTGTTTGATTACAGCCTGACAGAAGGACGCGATATTTATTCGCTGGCTATGCAATGCTGCAGCGGCACGAGCAGAGGGATGGAAACACTCTTTTATGAACTCCTTGAAAATGGCGTACCAATGGATCAGGATGCCCCAACCGTTGCAGCCAGAACATGGAGAGAGCGTTTGGCCATTACACAAAGCTTGAAAGCTGTGAGTGTTAAAGAAAACCCGGTTATCCTATCAACGCCGCGCAGGACATTCAGCGGGGTAGATGTGCTGCAAGGAAACTTCTTTGAAAGCGCTGTTGTTAAAATAAGCGGCATGCCAACGCCTCAGCTTGACCAGTTCGATGACAAGCTTGCTTTCGTCCTTTATTTCGAGAATGAAGATGATGCGAATAAAAGTCTGCTCGACTCAAATCTCTTGAACAATATAAAGGGGAAAAAATTATTTGATCATAACCTGCTTCTTGAAACACTTAAATATAACAATAAGGAAGAATGGGAACTCCTAAAAGAAGAAACTTATGAAAAATTGTTTGACGAGATGGCTGAAAAAGGCATTTTAAAAATTTCAGTTGTGATTGCTGGCCAGGGCCCTGTGGCATTCGGAATGCCAGAGATGTTTACCCCAATGCAGCATATTAATGCCAACCGCGTGATGAAAAAGCTGGCAACCATCATTAGTGATGGGCGCTATTCTGGCGTCACATATGGTGCAGCAATCGGACATATGACACCTGAAGCCTATGAAGATGGAGGCATCGGTTTCCTTCAGACGGGCGACATTGTTCATCTTCAGCTTCGAGGCCGCCGCATTGATTTTGTAGACAGAGCCCAGCTATTTGCAGGAAACGTTATCCATTTATTCTCAGACAGCCTAAAAGAAGATAGACGACCACTTGCAGAGGAAAGAAAACAGCGAATGAAAGCACGCCAGAAGATGGTCGCGGCAAGCAACCGCATGTATGGTCATACAGATGCAGCGAATGGTGTTGTTCCATTGGCTGTCGTGGAAGATGCGGTGCTGGATTATGAAAATGATATTTTAATTCATGAAAAAAGCACGATTTCAAAATAAGGCAAGCTCGTCAAATATCCTGTAAAATTAGGCTAAATAGAACTAGAGGAGTGAGCAATAATGCCTATTATCCAATCAGTGGAACGCGCATTAAAAATAATGGATTTATTTGACGAGCGGGAGAGAGAATTATCCATTACTGAAATCAGCAAACGAATGAACCTTCATAAAAGTACAGTTCATTCGCTCTTAAAAACCTTACAGGAACAACGGTATATCTCACAAAATGAGGAGAATGGGAAATATCGGCTTGGGCTTAAGCTCTTTGAACGGGGCAATATGGTCCTGAGCAACTTTGATTTGCGGAAAGTAGCCAGAAAGCATCTTGAAAGACTATCCGCTACGACGAACTTAACCGTGCACCTTGTGATCCTGGACGGACAGGAAGGTGTTTATATCGATAAAGTGGAAGGAAGCGGTGTTACCGTCTTATATTCCCGCATTGGCCGGCGTGTCCCGGTTCATACAAGCGCGGTAGGCAAATCACTTATTTCAACGAAAACAGACGCCGAACTGGATCAGTTCCTTAAAAACTATCAATACACAAAACAAACACCGAAATCAATCAGCTCAAAAGAAGAATTATTAGAGGAAATCAACCATGTCCGGACGGCCGGATATTCAGTGGATAATGAAGAAAACGAACCAGGCATTGTCTGTTTCGCAGTTCCGATTAAAGATTATTCGGGCAAAGTTATAGCAGGCATAAGCATGTCTATGCCGGCTACAAAAGTAACAGATGAAATCCGCGAACATTACGTTGGCATTTTAAAAGATTGCAGCAACAGCATTTCGCAGGATCTCGGTTATGAGTATCAAAAAATTTAAAAAATGACAATCTGGTCATTCAGGAGGAATAAACAATGAGAATTATTCGCTACCTAAAAGAAAATGAAAAACAGCTTGCAGCTGTGACAAGTGAAAATGAAGTAGCAGACCTTCCATTCAACGATTTTATGTCGTTGATTGACAAGGCACGTGAAAATAATAGAACGGCATTTGACATTGTAAAACAAATTGCGGCTGAAACAGAAAAGCAGCCATTGGATGGTCTTCAGTTAACAACCCCAATCGATGCTCCAGAAGTGTGGGCATCAGGCGTGACATACAAAAAAAGCAGAGAAGCGCGAAACTATGAAGCCACACAAGGAAAGCTTGATCGTGAGACGTTTTATGACAAAGTCTATGATGCCGTACGCCCGGAAATTTTCTTTAAATCAACTGCTGCAAGAACAGTAGGTCCGAATGATGCTGTTTACCTCCGTTCTGATTCCAGCTGGCAAATTCCTGAGCCTGAGCTGGGGCTGGTTATTGATAAAGAGGGCAATGTCCTTGGCTACACAGCTGGCAACGACATGAGCTGCCGGGACATTGAAGGAGAAAACCCGCTTTACCTGCCGCAGGCAAAGGTTTGGAAAAACTCTTGCTCCATCGGGCCGGCTATTGTACTGGCAGATGCTGTATCAGACCCTTATGAGTTCCAAATTATTTGCCGCATTTACCGCGATGAAGAGCTTGTTTTTTACGGGGATGCACAAGTTAATCAGCTGAAACGTACGCTGGATGAGCTTGTCCATTACTTAGTGCTTGATAATGAAATTTTTGACGGAACGGTACTCCTGACAGGAACGTGTGTTGTCCCGCCAAATGAATTTACATTAGCCGAAAATGACCGGATTGAAATTGAAATTCCTGGAATCGGCGTCCTGAATAACCCGGTTGTCCAAAGTGAAAAAGCGAGGCAAGCAGCTAAGGGGTGAGGAAATGAGTGAGTATAAAACACTTTATTTAAACGAGAAAGATAGTGTAGCTGTCGCTCTTTCAGATATACCTGCAGATGCTGAAGTGATTGTCAAAACGGAGGGCAGCGAAAAAACGGTTAGGATTCTTGAACCCATCCGCTTTGGCCATAAGTTCGCAGTCAGAGCGATTCCCCAGGGGGATGACATTATTAAATATGGAGAGGTGATCGGGGCAGCACTATTCCCGATCGATGCCGGGGAACACGTCCATGTCCATAACCTTGAAGGCAAAAGAGGAAGAGGTGACAAAGTTGTTTAATGAGAAACTTCAGTTTTGGGGTTACCGCCGTCCTGATGGCCGTGTTGGCGTAAGAAATCATGTGCTGATCCTGCCAACTATTACTTGCGCGACGCAAACTGCCCAGCGGGTGACGGAGCTTGTCAGCGGAACCGTAACATTCATTCACCAGCATGGCTGTGCCCAGGTTGGAACGGATTATGACCAGACGGCAAGAACCTACGCCGGAATGGGAATGAACCCAAATGTATATGGTGTTATCGTTCTCGGCCTTGGATGCGAAACCCACCAGGCACACCGTATTGGCGATGAGATCGCTAAATGCGGCAAGCCGGTGGAAACCGTCTCCATCCAGGATCATGGCGGTACGCTTCAAACCATTGCCGAGGTGGCAAAGATAGCGGTGAAAATGGTTCAGGATGCTTCGATGGTACAGCGGGAGCTATGCGATTTCAGCGAATTGATCGTCGGCACAGAATGCGGGGGATCTGATGCATGCTCCGGCCTTTCGGCAAACCCTGCTGTTGGACGCACGAGCGATTTGATTGTTGAACAGGGCGGGACAGCTATTTTAGCCGAAACAACCGAATTAATTGGTGCAGAGCATTTGCTTGCCAACCGTGCAGCTAATGACTCAGTTGCGAAAAAAGCTTATGCCGTCATTAAAATGATGGAAAATCGTTCGATCCAAATGGGTGTGGACATCCGCACGGGCAATCCAAGCCCGGGCAACATTGAGGGCGGCTTAAGTTCACTGGAGGAAAAGTCGCTGGGAGCTGCGACAAAATCGGGTACAACACGATTGGAAGAAGTCATTGACTATGCACAAAAACCTACAAAAAAAGGACTGGTCTGGATGGATACGCCCGGCCATGACATTGAACAGCTAACGGGTATGGTTGCTGGCGGCGCGCAAATTGTCCTGTTTACCAGCGGGCGTGGAACACCCACCGGATCACCAATCGCTCCGGTTATTAAAATCTCAACAAACACACCAATGTTCGAACGCATGAATGAAAACATGGATCTTGATGCCGGCACCATCGTAGACGGCAAAGAAACGGTCGCCGATGTAGGCGGGCGTATCATGAATGAAATTCAAGCTGTAGCAAATGGCAAATTGACAAAAGCGGAGATTTTGAAACAGCATGACTTCGGAATCTGGCGAATTGGTCCGACATTTTAATAAAAGGCTCTGCATTTACCAACTGGAATTAGAAAAAACCGGCTAAATTACTGAAATTAGCAGATTTTCAGACTCGAATTAGCGGGTCGAATAACATTTACCGGCCATTTTCAGAAAAATTCCGGTCAAACTAGAGCATTTACCGGCCGAAATTAGAAAAATACCGGCCAAACTACCGGATTTACCGGCCAAACGGTATTCTGCAGCAACTCAAATTTGGTTTAACGGCCAAATTCATGATTTTATCGGCCAAAAACGGCCAGTTATCGGCCAAATCCAAAGGTTTAACGGCTAAACTGCTAGATTTAACGGCCAAATGTTTGTTTAGCAGGATTATTCAGCATCCAGCGGGGAGACCCCGCAAACCGGACCGCCGGCAGTTGGCTGAGCCCCTTAAGGGGGAATCAACAGGCAAGTTTACCAGACTTAACAATGCCTATTAAAAAGGAGAGGGTTTAAACATGAAAACGACAATCGAAACAAAAACGTATAGCAACTTTATTAATAATGAATGGAAAGAATCAGCATCCGGGAAAGTCATTACAAGCATTAATCCTGCCAATAAGGAAGCAGTCGGCTACGTTCAAAATTCTACTGAAGAAGAATTAAACCAGGCGGTAGAGGCAGCACACAACGCGAAAAAGGCGTGGCGCAAGCTGGGCCAGGCAGCAAGAGGCCAGCTATTGTTCCAAACAGCAAACCTTCTGGAAGCAAGACTGGATGAAATTGCCGAATCCATGACAAGGGAAATGGGCAAAACCCTGCCAGAAGCAAAAGGAGAGACAGCAAGAGGGATTGCGATTCTTCGTTACTATGCAGGGGAAGGAATGCGCAAAGATGGAGATGTGATTCCATCCACAGATAAAGATGCCCTTATGTTCACAAAGCGTACTCCGCTTGGCGTTGTGGGTGTCATTACTCCTTGGAATTTCCCTGTTGCCATTCCAATCTGGAAAATCGCTCCTGCCCTTGTATATGGAAATACAGTTGTATTCAAGCCTGCAAGTGAAGCGGCTGTTACTGCTGCAATGGTGGTTGAGTGCTTTGCAGAAGCAGGCTTCCCTGAAGGTGTCTTAAACTTCGTAACGGGTTCAGGCTCTGTTATAGGCCAGGGATTGATCGATCACCCTAAATTGAACGCCATTACGTTTACAGGATCAGAAAGTGTCGGACAGAGTGTAGCGAAAGCAGCTGCTGCGCGCGGCATCAAATTCCAGCTTGAAATGGGCGGCAAGAACCCTGTTATCGTTTCGAAAAATGCCAATCTTGACCTGGCTGTTGAAGCAGTCATCAGCGGAGGATTCCGCTCTTCCGGCCAAAAATGTACAGCATCAAGCCGTGTCATCGTAGAATCCGAAGTCTATAACGAATTTAAGCAAAAACTAATAGAAGCAACTAAAAAAATCACAGTCGGCAATGGGCTTGAAGAGGGCATCTGGATGGGGCCTTGTGCAAGTGAAAGCCAATTCAACACGTTCAATAAGTACATTGAGATCGGGAAAAACGAAGGTGCAAGACTGGTCCATGGCGGCGAAGTGCTGACAGGCGGAGAATATGATAACGGCTTCTTCGTTAAACCGGCAATTTTTGAAGAAGTGACACCAGATATGACGATTGCCCAGGAAGAGATTTTCGGGCCGGTAGTCGCTCTTATTAGAGCCGTTGACCTGGAAGAGGCAATCGATTTGGCGAACAATACGAAATATGGATTGAGCGCATCCATTTTTACATCAGATATCAGCTCCATTTTGGAATTCATTGATGAAATCGAAGCGGGGCTTGTCCGTATTAATGCGGAAAGCGCAGGAGTAGAGCTGCAGGCGCCATTCGGCGGCATGAAAGCCTCAAGCACAGGCTCACGCGAACAGGGGGAAGCCGCGAAAGAATTCTATACAGCCATTAAAACCGTTTTCATCAAAGGTTCTTAATAAACCGGAGAAAAAAACATGTTCATATTTTCATCTCTATTAATCAAGTAATGCATAGAGATCTATTCAACCATAAAAAGGAGATTTCCGGAATAGAAATCTCCTTTTTATAAAAATGTTGCGAGGTGCCCATATGAAAATTACGAAACTTTCATTATACAAAGTTCCGCCGCGCTGGCTGTTTTTAAAGATTGATACGGACGAAGGCATTTCCGGGTGGGGAGAGCCAGTTGTTGAAGGACGTGCTGAAACAGTGAAGGCGGCAGTTACTGAGCTTTCCGATTATATCATTGGACGAAACCCCAATGACATCGAAGACATATGGCAAACACTGTACCGGGGCGGCTTTTACCGGGGCGGCCCGATTTTAATGAGTGCCATCTCCGGCATTGAGCAGGCTCTCTGGGATATTAAAGGCAAGTATTACAACATACCAGTCTATGAAATGCTTGGCGGTAAAGCGCGCCAGAAAATTAAAGTGTATTCATGGATCGGAGGCGACCGGCCGGCCGATGTTGCTGCGGCAGCAAAAGAAAAACAAGAACAGGGTTTTCAAGCCGTTAAAATGAATGCCTCGGAAGAAATGAACTACATAGACAGCTTTTCAAAAGTGGATGCAGTCATTGAGCGCGTAGCATCGATTCGCGAGGCGCTGGGAAAAGATTTTGGAATCGGCGTTGATTTTCACGGCCGGATTCATAAAACAATGGCCAAAACGCTTGTGAAAGAGCTTGAGCCGTACCGGCCTATGTTCATTGAAGAACCGGTGCTGCCGGAAAATAATGAAGCTCTTCGTGAAATAGCGCTTCATACGACCTGCCCGATTGCAACCGGAGAAAGAATGTATACGCGCTGGGGATTTAAGCAGCTTCTTCAAGACGGATATGTGGATATTATCCAGCCTGATCTTTCCCACACAGGCGGTATTTTGGAAGGAAAGAAAATAGCCGCGATGGCTGAAGCCTATGATGTGTCCATTGCGCCGCATTGTCCATTGGGCCCAATGACACTTGCTTCATCGGTTCATCTGGATGCCTCTACTCCAAATTTCATCATCCAGGAGCAAAGCCTTGGCATTCACTATAACCAGGGAATGGACATTCTGGATTATATAAATAATCCTGAGATATTTGCCTATAAAGATGGCTATGTAAATATTCCGGATCAGCCTGGCCTTGGAATCGACATAAATGAAGAAAAAGTAAAGCAGGCAGCGGAAGTCGGGCATGACTGGAAAAACCCTATTTGGCGCCATGAAGATGGCAGCATTGCCGAATGGTAAGGAGAAGGAGGAGAGCATAATGAGCTTTCATGGAATCATCCCTCCGGTTGTCACCTTATTTGACGAAGCCGGAAATCTGGATTTGGAGCTAAATAGACGCTATATTGATAAGCTGATTTCACAGAATATTCATGGTATTTTGCTGATGGGCAGTTCAGGCGAGTTTTCTTCTCTTTCCATCGAAGAGCGGAAGCTTTATGTAAGGGAAATGATTAAACATATCCGTGGGCGCGTAAAAGTAATGGTTGGCGTGGGTCATACAGCGCTAAAGGAAGTCCTTGAACTGACTTCTTATGCAGAAGAATTGGGAGCAGATGGTGTACTGGTTGTCAGCCCTTACTATTGGAAGCTCTCAGATGAGCAGCTTTACCGTTTTTATTCAACTGTTGCCAGCCATACTGAGCTGCCAGTGTTTATTTATAATATCCCGCAATTAACCGGACAAAATTTGCCGGTTGAGCTAATTGTAACATTGGCCAAAGATTGCCCCAATATTTCTGGCATTAAGGAAACAGTCGGTGATTTTGGCCACATTCGCCAGGTGATCACAGAGGTGAAGAAAGTCCGTCCTGACTTCCTTGTTTTCTCAGCATTTGATGAGCATATGCTGCCTGCCCAAATGATTGGCGCAGATGGCAGCATTAACGGAAGCGCCGTTTTTGCTCCGGAAATATCTGTGGATTTATATGAATCTTATCAAAGAGGAGATTTGGCTGAAGCGGAGAGAAACCACCAGCTGATCTCCAGGCTTATGGATGTTTACACCTATTGCCCGACGTTTTTTACAGCCATGAAAGAAGCCGTTCATCTGCGCTGGTTTGATACAGCAGCGGGGCACCGTGTTCCATTCGATGTATACCCCGCCGATTTACGTGAAAATGTTCGTAATCTATTAAAAACTATCGAAACGAAAGAAGGTATCCAACCATGAAAGAATCCCGCGAATTGCTTGAACAATTAGGCTACCCATCCAGTGATTTTCAAGAATTGCCGACATCTGCAAAAAGATTTCCGGACGGTGCACAGTACCGTGTTGAAATTCCCAGTGTTGAAGGACCTGAAGCGTTAAAAGCTACGCTTGAAGAAATTGACCGCCTGGGCTTGACGATTCACCGCGTCTCCCAGGGAAGCGGCATTATGCTTCAAACAGATGAAGAAATTAAAGAAATGTGTGATCTGACAGCCGAACGAGGCATGGAGCTAAGCTTGTTCGTAGGTCCGCGAGGCACTTGGGATATCAGTGCAGCTCCGTTTACATCGGGCGGCAAATCCCAGGCTCTTCGCCACGAAGGAGCCGATCAGCTGGTTTATGCAATGGAAGATTTAAAGCGCGGTGCTGCACTCGGCTTAAGGGGTGCGCTTGTGGCGGATGAGGGACTTCTTCTTTTAACAAAAGAAATGAAAAAGAAGGGACAACTTCCGGAGGACTTCGTTGTGAAGGTATCCGTTCAAATGGGCTCGGCCAATCCAGTATCAGTAAAATTAATGCAGGATATTGGCGCAGATACCTACAATGTTCCTTCCGCATTGCCGCTGGCTAAACTTGCAGCCATCCGGCAGGCCATTGATATTCCGATCGATTTGTACGTAGAGGTTCCTGATAATTTCGGCGGATTTCTGCGCTACTACGAAATCCCGGAAATCATTCGGGTGCTTGCTCCAGTTTATATTAAATTCGGGCTTCGCAATCATCCGGATGTTTATCCTTCAGGAAAACAATGGGAAAGCACAAATATCTCCCTTGTGAAAGAACGTGTCCGCCGTGCTTCCATTGGCATTCAAATGATTGAGCGCTACTATCCGGAAGCAAAAACCTCTGAGCTTGGTGCGAAAGGGCTCGGAATTCCGAAAGTCGAAAAAACGTTAGCTAAATAACAAAAGATCCCTGAAGCGGCCCCATGCCGTTCCAGGGATTTCTTACTATTATTTTAGGAGTGAAATCGGATGGCTTTTAAAGTGCTATTAACAGACTATGAATTTGAGAATCTGAAATATGAAGAAGCCGTGTTTGCGGAAAGCGGCCTTGACATCGAATTTATCAAAGCGCAATGCAAAACAGAAGAAGAGGTTTTAGAACAAGCTAAACATGCAGATGCCATTTTAAATCAATATGCACCTATATCACGCCGTGTTATTGAATCCCTTGAAAATACCAAGGTTATTTCCCGCTACGGTGTGGGTGTCAACACGATTGATCTGGATGCCGCGAATGCAAAAGGCATTACGGTTGCCAATGTACCTGATTATGGGATGGAAGAGGTTTCAAACCATGCATTGGCCCTTTTATTATCATGGGCCCGCAAAGTAACTCTATTAAATAATGAAGTGAAAAAAGGCAAATGGGACTTCAAAGCATGTGTACCGATTCACCGCTTTAACGAACAGACGGTAGGGGTTCTCGGATTCGGCCGCATTCCACGGCGGTTTATTGAAAAAGTGAAGCCTCTTGGCTTTAAAACGGCAGCGTATGACCCATTTGTTTCGGCAGAAGATATGGCTGCTGCCGGGGTACAAAAAATGGAGCTTGATGAAATCATACGGGAAGCAGATTATTTGTCGGTTCATGTCCCGCTTATTAAAGATACCTTCCATATGTTAAATGAAGAACGTTTCAGGCAAATGAAGAAAAATGCCGTGATCATTAACACTGCCCGCGGTCCGATTATAGATGAAAAGGCACTTATCGCAGCACTGGAAGAAGGAATCATTGCCGGTGCAGCTCTCGATGTAACAGAGGAAGAGCCGATTAGCATAGATAGCCCGCTACTCCACATGGACAATGTCATCATAACTCCGCACAGTGCCTGGTATTCTGAGGAAGCAATGGTCGAGCTTCGCCAAAAAGCTGCGAAAAATATCGTTCAGGTTTTAAAAGGTGAAAAAACACCTTATGCATTAACTTAGGAAAGGGTGTGGGTGATTATGAAAATAGCTGCTTTTTCCGTCCATTCACAACCGCATATTGGCGTTTTGCAGGAAGAGCGCGCAATCAGTTTAACCTTACTGAGCGGAGATCGATTTCCGCTCTGTGTGAAAACCTTTATAGAAAAAAGCGAAGAGCTGCTGCCGCTTGCTAAAAACCTGATTGAGCAGTGTGACAGTGATGATGCTGTTTTCCCAATCTCTGATGTGAAGATTCTTCCGCCGATTCCATCACCGGAAAAAATTATTTGTGTCGGCTTGAATTATATTGACCATTGCAGGGAAACCGGAATGGAGCCGCCTGCTTCACCGGTAATCTTTTCAAAGTATGCAAATGCCATTGTCGGCCATCATGACGCTGTGGAAATTCCCAGCAATTCCAATGAGGTCGATTTTGAAGCGGAGCTTGCTATTGTAATAGGCAAAGAAGCAAAGCATGTATCCGAAGAAGACGCAAACGATTATGTTTTTGGCTATACGATCATGAATGACATTAGCGCCCGCGATTTGCAATTTAAAGACGGACAGTGGTCCCGCGGCAAAACAGCAGATACATTTGCCCCGACAGGGCCAGTGATTGTAACAAAGGACGAAGCAGGGGATCCTCACAACCTCTCAATCTCGCTTGAGCTCAATGGGGAGATCATGCAGGATTCGAATACAAATAATTTAATATTTACCATTCCGCAGATCATTTCATTCTTATCACAGTCGATGACGCTTAGACCAGGCGATTTAATTGCAACTGGGACCCCTCCAGGAGTCGGAATGGGCCGAAGCCCGAAGGTGTGGCTGAAGGATGGGGACAGAATGAGTATTACCATTGAGAAAATCGGAACGCTTTCCAATTATGTGAAAGGCTGACTACCGGAAGAAAGAGGCTGATAGGCATGGATGTTGTAACAATCGGAGAAACGATGGCTCTATTTACGCCGAATGAAGAGGGCATGCTCCGCCATGCCCATTCCTTTTCGATGAAGTTTGGCGGTGCAGAATCCAATGTCGCCATCGGATTAAGCCGCCTCGGCCACCGCTCAAGATGGATCAGCCGTCTTGGGGAGGATGAGTTTGGGGATGCGATGCAATCATTCATCCGCGGTGAAGGAGTGGATGTTTCCTATGTAACACGCGATCAAAGTGTTCCGACCGGTGTGTTTTTTAAAGAGTTCAGGCGCTTGAATGATACGCGTGTCTATTACTATAGAAAAGACTCTGCCGCCAGCAAAATGAGCGCTGAATGGCTGCAGGAAGACTCCGTTTCAGATGCTGAATATCTTCATATTACAGGAATAACCCCAGGACTTAGTGAATCCTGCCGGGAAATGCTTGAAAAAGCCATCGGCATTGCCAAAGGAAAAGGAACGAAAATTGTTTTTGATCCAAATCTCCGGTTGAAAATTTGGAAAGATGAAGAAGAGGCCCGCCATTTTTTAAAAAAATATGCCTCGGAAAGCGATATTGTCCTTCCCGGCATTTCCGAAGCGGAATTTTTATTTGGCGCTTGTTCACCGGAGGAATATGTTGAAAAATTTCATGCTCTCGGAATTGAAACAGTCATTATGAAACTGGGGAAAGAAGGAGCACTGGTTTCTTCCCAGTCCGTCCCATTAACGAAAATTCCGGGCTTTACTGTTGAGCGGGTAGTCGATCCAGTCGGGGCTGGCGATGCATTTGCGGCTGGTGTGCTTTCAGGTCTGCTGGACGGATTGCCGCTGGAGGAAGCGGTACTAAGAGGCAACGCGATGGGAGCAATGGTAACCATGGTGAATGGCGATGCAGAAGGTTTGCCGAATCGATCTGATCTTGTGTCCTTTATGAACGGCGGCTTGGACGATGTTACAAGATAAAAAGGAGGAGAATCAGTGAACAGGTTAGAAGAATTAAAGAAGCGCAAAATTGTTGCGGTCATCCGCGGTGCGCATCCTGATCAAATTTTGCCAATTGCACACGCGCTGCAGGCAGGGGGTGTTAGCACATTTGAAATTACGGTTGAAACGCCAAAGGTGTGCACGCTAATCGAAAAAGTGAAAGAAGAGTTTGGAAATGAGGTCATTGTTGGGGCAGGTACGGTGCTGGACCCTGAAACAGCACGCGCAGTAATTATGTCCGGAGCAGAGTTTATCTTTTCGCCAACCGTTAATGCCGAGACAATTAAAATGGCAAAACGCTACGGTGTCCTCAGCATTCCTGGCGCCCTCACACCAACAGAAATTCTGACTGCATATGAACATGGCGGGGATATTATCAAAGTGTTTCCAGCCGATGTAATGGGCGTTCCTTACTTTAAAAATCTGCAAGGACCACTTCCCCATATCCCATTAATGCCTACAGGCGGCATAAGCGCAGAAAATATCCAGGACTATTTGAAAGCAGGGGCTGTTGCTGCCGGTGTAGGCGGTTCATTAGTAAATGCAAAAAAGCTGAATTCTGAAGAAGATTATTTGAATCTTACTGAAAAGGCCAAGCAATTTTCTGCTTTGGCGGGACATTGAGCCTGAGAAAATGGCTCATGGCCTTACGATAAAGGAGGATACGATCGTGGACATACACCTCAGTTTAGAAAAAGAGCAGCAGCTGAAAAAGATTTTATCAGATATGGAAAGCATCATCATTGCCTTTTCCGGAGGTGTGGACAGTACCTATTTATTAAAAGTGGCATTGGATACGTTAGGAGAAGAGAATGTTTTGGCTATTACTGCCGATTCCGAGTCTTTCCCTCGCTCTGAACTGGAGGAGACGATTCGAATTGCCAAGTCATTAAATGCACCGCACCAAGTTATACAAATGTCGGAGTTATCCATACCTGGCTATGCCGAAAATGATTCAAACAGATGCTACTACTGCAAAAAAGGGCTGTTTGATGAGCTTTATCCTATTATGATCGAGCAAGGATACAAGAATTTGACATTTGGACTTATTAAAGATGATTTAGGTGAACATCGGCCAGGTGTGAAAGCTGCTATGGAGAAAAACGTAAGGGGACCGCTGGCGGAAGCGGATATAACAAAGGAAGATATTCGCATCCGGTCCAAGGAACTTGGGCTTGATACCTGGGATAAACCTTCGCTGGCCTGCCTATCCTCCAGAATTGCCTATGGTGAAAAAATCACCATTGAAAAATTAAAGAAAGTAGATCAGGCTGAGCAATTTATTAAAGGCTTTGGAATTAAGCAGGTAAGAGTCCGGGTTCATAATGAAATTGCAAGAATAGAAGTGGATCCGCAGGATATGGCAAACCTCCTCAAATATCATGAACAAGTTTCAGATGCGCTGAAACGCATCGGCTTTAAATATGTGGCGATGGACTTAACGGGCTATAAAAGCGGCAGTATGAATCAAATGCTCCAATCATCGGCGGCGAAGTAAAGTCTCTTTTTTCTATATCCCTCGCGTGAACCTGGTTGACGATAGGATCGAAAAGATGACGATATATTAAGGAAATTGATGATCATTAAGAAATTAGCTATGAAAATAGAGGCAGAGGGTTCATGCTAGCCTGTTTGACCAGGAAGATAGATTATTGATGAAAATGAAGCTTTTTTAATAAGAAAAATGGAATTTTCAAAAGAAAACTGTCTTTTTTCGTTTGGCTGTGTTAAAGCTTATTGTTGTATTTGGCACCCTGTTGATTGGAGTGTAAGGCGGGAGACTCCAGCGGGAGGAGGCTTCCAGACCACCCGCGGTTCGCTGAGTGCCTGGAGCGGAAATCAACAGGCCTATTTAACAGAGCCTTTCGTTAAAAAAAGCATTTACTGACGCTAGAGTCGGCAAATGCTTTTTTATTTATATGGAATTAAGCTATTTGCCTGAGTGGAATGTGGCTAGGAGTGGATTCGCTTCTTGAGCTGATTAATTTCAGTATCATGCAGCCCGCTCTTTTTGCTGAGGTGGTCAATATCAATTTTCGTACCTATTAAAGTATCAGAGATAACATGAAAGGTTTCTTCATGCTGTTCTTACTTTGCTTCGATGTGCTTAAAATGGCTTCTAAATTCGGTTGCATTGCTGTCGATTTGTTCAGAAAGCATCCTTACTCTGTCATCTACACTGACTAATTTGTCCTCAACATGACCAAGCCTTATTTTTACATCAGATAGATCTCCGCCAATAGAATTAAACCTTTCATCGATCGAAGCAAACCTTTTATCGATTGAAATAAATCTTTCGTCGATTGAAACAAATCTTTTATCGACTGAATCAAATCTGTCATCGATTGAATCAAATCTTCTTGAATGTTCTTTTAAAGTACTTAAAATTTCATTAAGAATTTTCTCCATTTTTTTCACCTCCTTTTTCGACATTATACCACACGTTGTGGGAAATCATGCTGTTTTCAAATAGCTGCTAATACAAAGCTGACCGCTTATCGAGCGAGCATTTTGACTATATGTATAATCGAATACAGATGAAATAAATTGAGTCCAGACCAATAACCTTATACGATTTTGTCTATTTGTAAAATGATCAATACAAATACTAGTATTGGTATTTAGGTGATCTGTCATGAAGGTGTTTATAAATTAACCAACTAACTCAAAAAGGACTAATATTTGATAAAAATATAAATCCCTTCACATCCTAAAAATAATCAAGAGAAACTGCTTGCACTAGTCCTTTAATACGGCAGTTCACTGGCATTTACACAGCAAAATCTCCGTGCTATACTCACTGACAGTAAAAATGGAAGATTTACCTTTAGAAGGTATCGCATGAAACGTAAATATGGGACGAGCGCATATGGACTCGGCTTGCCCCCTTAAAATTACCCGCAAAGATTAAGTCACCGGAGGGAGAAGAGGATGGGAAAGAAAAGAAGAGCTTATACATATAGTACAAAAGCGGAAAGGGCGCTGGAGTATTTATTTGTTTTAATAGGATCAGGAATTGTAGCGATAGCTTTCAATGTATTCTTGCTGCCAAACCGGATTGCGTCAGGGGGAGTAAGCGGAATCAGTACAATTCTTGATGCGGTTGCTGGCTGGGAGCCGGCTTATGTGCAGTGGGCGTTTAATATACCGCTCTTTATAGCGGGAGTCCTATTACTGGGAAAGCAATTTGGGGCCAAAACGCTTGCCGGAACCATTTTTCTGCCGTTTGTCGTCTTTTTAACAAAGGATTTTGCAGCATGGACACTGGATCCATTACTTGCTTCCCTTTTTGGCGGGATCGGTGTAGGCCTTGGTTTAGGAATCGTTTTCAGGGGTAAAGCATCAACAGGCGGGACAGACCTTGCTGCTCAGATTATTAATAAATACACTGGCCTGTCACTCGGAACCTGTGTAGCGCTAATTGATGGACTGATTGTTCTATCGGCAGCGATTATTTTTGACATTGAACAAGGATTATATGCCTTGATTGCCTTGTATGTCACCAGCAAAACCATTGATTTAGTGCAGCTTGGATTCAGCCGGACGAAGATGGCATTGATCATTACGGAAAAACAAACGGAAGTTCGTGAAGGGATTTTGAATAAAATTGACCGAGGTGTGACAAAACTATCAGCATACGGCGGATATACCGACCATGAACGTCCTGTCCTTATGTGTGTAGTGGATCAGACAGAGTTCACAAAATTGAAACAACTGGTTCAAACCATTGATCCTACAGCATTTATCATTGTTGCGGATGCTTCCGAGGTATTGGGCGAGGGTTTCAAAAGGGCATAGGCTTGGTATAATATAGCTGTACTTAGTATTTTTTCCTGAGGGGGAATAAATGGTGAAAAAGAAGCTACTAGCATTACTAATGGGTACTTCACTTGTTCTGGCTGCATGCGGCGGCGGTGGAGACGAAGCAACTGAAGAACAAGATACAGCAACAAATGGCGGCGGAGAAACAACAACTGCTGACGCCGGTGACGCACAAAAGCTTTATGACCAAAAATGTTCAAGCTGCCATGGTGCCAACCTTGAAGGCGGTGTAGGACCTGCCCTTGATAAAATTGGTGCAAACCTTTCCCAAGAGGACATTGAAAATACGATTGCCAACGGTAAAGGTGCTATGCCTGCAGGCTTGCTTCAAGGTGAGGAAGCTTCCCAAGTAGCTGCTTGGCTGGCAGGAAAGAAATAATTAGAATAAAGGACAGCAAGTCCGGAATGAAAACGTTCTGTAACCAGCAGGACGTTTTTTATTTGCCCTATTTTTACACTTGTTTTAAAATTCAAGCAAAAAAAATCTGCAAAATACGACGCACAGCTCCATGAACCAACTTTATATAAGAAGAAAGAAGGAAAAAATCGTCGAATGGGAGAATAACTGACTAGTATATAAATGAAATTCAGGTAAAAAGTAACAAAAAATTACAGGCTTGAAAAGAAACTGTAATAATTTTTTCCGTTATTTTGAGAAACTATGATGTTATAATGGGTTGTGTGAGAATTTTAGATGGCTAAAAAGGGAGTATTTACAAATACTGTGTCATCCTCCATGTCGAAAGGATGTCGTTTTTTAGCGAAAAGAGGAATCTCTTTAATTCTTAATACACACTAGATACTAGGTGATATATATGATAGAAATGAAAGACGTATATAAAAGGTACCCGAATGGCGTTACCGCTGCAAGCGGCATTGACGTCCATATCAAGCAGGGTGAGTTTGTATACGTTGTAGGCCCAAGCGGAGCGGGTAAATCGACTTTTATTAAGATGATGTACCGGGAAGAAAAGCCCTCGAGCGGGACGATAACGATAGATGGAGTGAACCTTGCTACTTTGAGAAGTACAAAGGTTCCACTTTTACGAAGGAAAATCGGTGTAGTCTTCCAGGACTTTAAACTTTTGCCTACATTAACTGTATATGAAAATGTAGCTTTTGCTCTTGAAGTAATAGAAGAACAGCCCAAAACGATAAAAAAGCAAGTTATGGAAACACTGGAGCTTGTAAATTTAAAGCATAAAGCACGGATGCTTCCGACCGAATTATCAGGCGGTGAGCAGCAGCGTGTATCCATTGCGAGATCAATTGTTAATGCTCCAAAGGTCGTGATAGCGGACGAGCCTACAGGTAACCTTGACCCGGATACTTCATGGGAAATCATGAACATCTTCGAGGAAATCAACACGAGAGGAACGACTGTGGTCATGGCAACTCATAATAAAGAAATTGTTAATACGATTAAACACCGCGTTATTGCCATTGAAGGCGGCCGTATCGTACGTGACGAGCAAAGAGGTGATTATGGCTATGAAAGCTAGAACCTTGCGCCGGCACTTTCGTGAAAGTTTTAAAAGCCTTGGCCGTAATGGATGGATGACATTCGCTTCGGCAAGTGCGGTAACAGTAACACTGATTTTGGTTGGTGTATTTTTCGTCATTATGATGAATCTCAACAAGGTGGCGACGACCATTGAAGAGGACGTGGAAATCCGCGTTCACATCGATGTTGCTGCAAATGAGCAGGATCAGCAAGTTTTACGGCAAAAAATCGAAGGAATACCCGAAGTCAAAACAGTCGAATACTCAACTAAGGAAAAAGAGCTAGATAATCTGATAGACAGCCTTGGTGAAGAAGGGGAAGCCTTCAAACTGTTCGAACAGGATAATCCGTTGAACGATGTATTTATCGTAAAGACGAAAAACCCGACAGACACAATGACAGCAGCAAAACAAATTGAAAAAATGGAGTATACTGCAAAAGTCAAATACGGACAGGGACAAGTTGAGAAACTCTTCAACTTTATTAATGCCAGCCGAAACGTCGGTCTGGTACTGATTGTCGGCCTGCTATTCACAGCGATGTTCCTGATTTCAAACACGATTAAAATTACGATTATGTCGCGAAGAAGAGAAATCGAGATTATGAGATTAGTAGGAGCAACCAACGCCTTTATCAGATGGCCATTCTTTCTTGAAGGATTATGGCTTGGACTGCTTGGATCCATTATTCCGATCGGGCTTGTTGCGACAGCCTATTATTATGCCTATGACTACCTGGCGCCCAAGCTTGAGGGGCATTTTGTCAGGCTGCTGGAATTCAACCCGTTTGTTTACCAGGTTTCCGGCCTGCTTATCCTAATGGGTGCGCTAATTGGTGTATGGGGAAGCTTAATGTCAGTGCGGAAATTCCTTAAAGTGTAACCAGCTTTGAAGGGCCTGCGGGGGGGAACCTTTTCAGGCGCCTTCAAGCCTTATCATAATAGACGATTTACTAGAGGGAAATGTTTCATAAATAACGGCGAAATTGAACGATTGACCTGTACATATGGTGTTCATTGAAAGGAGAAATCGGAAAATTGAAGAAATCCATTATCACATTATCATTAGCTGCCATTTTGGGGTTTGGCAGCATTACTGTCGGGCTGCCTGCTGAAACGGCGGTTGCGGCGGATAAATTAAATGAATTAAACAGCCAAAAAAATAAGATTAACCAACAACGCTCTGGCATAGAATCAGAGATTAATAGTACAGATAAGAAAATTAATGAAATCCAAGGCGAGCAAAAATCAGTAGAAAGCGAAATTGAGCGTCTGGATAAGGCTATCAGCGATGCGTTAGCTAAAATTGAAGAAAAGAATAAAGAAATCTCAGCCACAAAAGAGGAAATTAAAAAACTTGAAGGCGAAATCAAAGTCTTAAAAGAACGTATTAAGAAGCGCAATGAACTATTGAAAGACCGGGCCCGCAACTATCAGGAAACTGGCGGAATGGTCAGCTATGTTGATGTATTGATGGGAGCGCAGAGCTTCGGGGATTTCATTGAGCGCGTAGGTGCAGTTGCTACTATTGTGGAAGCAGACCAGGACATCCTTCAGCAGCATCAGGCTGATAAAGATGAGCTGGAGAAAAAACAGGCTCAGGTAAAAGAAGAACTTGCTTCTTTAGAGACAATGCGCGCCGAGCTTGAAAATATGAAAAAGAGCTTAAACGCACAAAAAGCTGAAAAAGATAAATTATTGGCTTCCTTAAAGAAAGAGGAAGAGCATATGCACGCTGCAAAAATGGAGCTTGCAGAAGAAAAAGAAATCCTTGCAGCCCAGGAAGCAGCGCTTCAAAAAGCAATTCAGCTTGAGCAAGCAAGACAGGCTGAAGCAGCAAGACAAGCAGAACTTGCAAGACAGCGTGCAGCCCAGGAAGCAGCTAAAAAGAAGAGTTCTTCTTCAAGCAGCAGCTCTTCAATTAAAAGCACTGCACAGGTTTCCTCTCCAGCCCCAGCAGTATCTGGCGGAGCATGGACAAGACCAGCTGCCGGACGACTTTCTTCCGGATTTGGAAGCCGTTCACTAGGTGAGCACTATGGCGTGGATATTGCTGCAGGCGGAACTGTTCCGATCGTAGCAGCTGCTGACGGTGTTGTTATCCGTTCATACTACTCCAGCAGTTACGGAAATGCTATTTTCATTGCCCACTCTGTTGGCGGACAAACTTACACGACTGTTTATGCACATATGAGAAGCCGCTCTGTTGGTTCTGGTGCAACGGTATCCAAAGGCCAGCAAATCGGCATTATGGGTAACACTGGACAATCTTATGGCCAGCATTTACACTTTGAGCTTCATAAAGGATCTTGGAATGCAGGCAAAACAAATGCGATTAACCCAGTTGGCATCGTGCCTCTATAAAAAGTATTGAGTGGAAGGAGCTTAGCTTCTTCCACTTTTCTTTTACCCGTATAGAGGGTCTTTAATCCTATTTAAAAAATCCTGTGTTATTTCCGGAGGTTTTCTTTTCAATTTGGCGACGTATCATGAATATAAAGCGGGGCAGGTTTCATTTTGGTGCAGGAGCAAAGAGCGAAACTTCTGCAGGTACTGGAATGTCCCCTTGCCGCCAATCAGTTAGCATAAACCCAATCCGGATTCCGGTTTTAGCGTTGTATTGCAATTCCTTCACTTGGTATAACATTGGCACACATCCCTCTTTTTATTATTAGTTCAACCCAATGTATTTGTTTCTAGAAATTAAGTGCCTTTACTAAACTGCTAAAAGAAATCATAACTCGTCCATTCCCAACATAGGATGGAATGAGCAAAGACATCCCGCGTTCCTTTGCGGGGTGTTTTTTGTTTATAAGATGGTAGTTTTCTAAGGACGACAGAATGCCTTTAGATCAAGGAGTGACAAGTAGCACATAAACGATGGAAGTTGATGCATAAAAACAAAAAGTGAAGCAGAAAAGTGCAAAAGTGACGCATAAAATGAAATACTGGCTTAAAAACCTTGAAAAGAGAGACTGAAAGAGCTGACTTTGGCTTCATTATTTAAAAATTTCACAGGAAGACAGAAGTAATAGCAGAATTGACGCTCTAAGGCTCTGAAAATATACAAAATGCAGCCGGAAAGGAAGATGGGGATGAGCAGAAAATGGATAGCCCTGCTAATGACAGGTTCATTGCTAACAGGAGCTGGCAGTACATATGCGGGCATGCAGTGGCTGGCAAAGGAAAACCCTAATGAAGGAGCCGAAAACCAGTTAATAGATTCGGCCGAAAATAATATACCTATAGATGAAGAGAAAATAGAGAAAGTTGAGACAGCTTACCATCTTATTTTAAAAAGCTATGTAGAAAAGGTTGAAGAGAAGCAGCTCGTTGAGGGGGCCATTCAGGGAATGCTCGCAACACTTGATGATCCTTATTCGGTTTACATGGATGAAGAAACGGCGAAGCAATTTAGCGATACACTGGAATCCTCTTTTGAAGGCATTGGGGCGGAAGTGAGCATGGTGGATGGCAAAATCATCATTGTTTCTCCTTTCAAAGACTCGCCTGCTGAAAAAGCGGGGATAAAGCCCAAGGATGAAATTTTGAAAGTGGATGGCGAAAGTGTAGAGGGATTGGACTTATATAAAGCTACGATGAAAATAAGAGGGGAAAAAGGAACGAAAGTGAAGCTCGAAATCGCCCGGCAAGGGTTAAAGGAGCCATTAACTGTCGAGGTCAAAAGGGACGAGATTCCGCAAATCACGGTATACTCTGAAATCAAAAACCAAGGCGGCAAAAAGATTGGCTATACGGAGATTACCTCTTTTTCAGAAGATACCTCCAAGGAGTTTGCGAAGCAGCTGAAGGAGATGGAGAAGGATGAAATTGAGGGGCTCGTCATTGATGTGCGCGGAAATCCGGGCGGCCTGCTCTCATCTGTGCAGGAAATCCTCAAAGAACTTGTGACATCCGAAAAACCTTATCTTCAAATTGAGAAGCGAGACGGGGAGAAGATGAGATATTTCTCTACATTGGAGAAGGAAAAAGACTATCCAATCGCTGTATTAGTCGACAAAGGCAGTGCATCAGCATCGGAAATTCTTGCCGGTGCTTTGAAGGAAGCTCAAGGATATACATTAATCGGGGAAAATACCTTTGGAAAAGGAACCGTCCAGCAGCCTGTAGCGATGGGCGACGGCAGTAATATTAAGCTTACATTATTTAAATGGCTGACACCGGATGGAAATTGGATCCATAAAGAAGGCATTAAGCCGACCTTGGAGGTCAAACAGCCTGACATCTATCACACACACCCGATTCAGGTGGAGAAGCCTTTAACGATGGATATGAATAATGAAATAGTGAAAAATGCACAGGAAATCCTGGAGGGGCTGGGATACGGACCAGGCCGCAAAGATGGCTATTTCAGTGAATCCACAGCCATTGCCGTCAAAGCCTTTCAACAGCAAAAAGGACTGGAGCCAACCGGCAAAATCGACAAGAAAACAGCATCTGCCCTTGAACAAACCGCCATCGAAGAAATGAAAAAAGAACAAAACGACCTCCAGCTGCAAACCGCACTGAGGTATATCGCGAAATAGTTATGGTACCAGGCACCACCCGAATTTTGTCGAATCTTCATTACTGGTCTGGTACTGGTATAGGTACCTGGTACCCGATTTTAAGCAGGAGGATTTTTCCTTCTGCTATTTTTGTTTTTGGGTGAGTTTGTGATAGGTTTTGGGTGGGGGGTTTGGTAGAATATAGAGTAATAGATTTGTCTGTTTGTTACATAATTTCTTGTGAAATTCTATTATAGAGGCTGGTGGCAAGTTTGGTTGAGGAGTGGGTTTTTGAGTTTTTAAAAGGAACGGGGAAGCTGATATTAAATCCGGTGTTTTATTTTCTTTTTTTTGTGGCGGCATATCTGGGTGTATCCCGTGTGAAGCATGAACGGAAAAACTTTTCGGTCAGGGCGGAGAATGCCTATTTTGAACTGAGGCAGCTCCTCCCGATTGGGCTGCTGGCCGGTATGGTGCTTTCCATCATTGTGGTCGGGGCGGGATTGGTCATCCCAATGGAAACGATTGTCTTTACAGCAGCCCTCACCTTCCTATGGTGCTTCACGACAAAAGTGAGATGGATGGCACCGGTTTATACACTGGGGTTTGCCTTTTTTGCGACGATGTTTGCCATTGAACAGCAATGGCCTTTGCCATCATTCGTAAAATCGGTGACAAATACAGAAGAGTCGATCTTTCCAGCCATTGCGATTCTCCTTGCCTTGCTCGTAATAGTTGAGGGTTTCCTAATCTTAAAAATTGGCCGGAAAGGAACATCTCCCAAACTGGTAAAAAGCAAGCGCGGGCAAACGATTGGCATCCATGAGGCAAAAAGAATATGGATGGTGCCTGTTTTTCTGCTCATTCCAGGACAGGCTTTGCAGGTGCACTTGGTATGGTGGCCGGTGTTTGAGATTGGCGGAAATTCCTATTCGCTGATCCTGGTGCCGTTCGCTATCGGCTTTTATCAGCGAATCCAGGGAACCCTTCCTAAGGAAGCGGTCAAGCTGCTTGGCCAAAGGATTATTGTGTTTGGCATGCTGCTTTTACTGCTGTCAGCGGCTGGTTACTGGTATCCGCTTGCAGCCGTCGGGGTTGTAGCACTGGCGATTATCGGACGGGAGTTTATATCCCTTCGCCAGCGTATGTCAGAGGACCATGCACCGTTTTATTTTTCCAAACGCAATCAGGGTATCATGGTTCTTGGAGTCGTGCCCGACTCGCCCGCGGATAAAATGGCCCTTCAGGTTGGTGAAATCGTCACGAAAGTTAACGGCGTAAAAATTCACGATGAAAAAGGATTCTATGAAGCGCTGCAAAAGAACGGGGCGCATTGCAAGCTTGAAGTCATCGACGTAAACGGCCAAATTCGCTTCGTCCAGCGGGCTCTTTACGAAGGTGACCACCACGAGCTCGGCCTGCTGTTTGTGCAGGATGAGAAGAAGTGGGATAGCGAAGCGGTTTGATTTTGTCATTTTTTCATAATTAACTGGAATTCGTTCAAAATCTTCCGGCCGGAATCTGTTCATAATTAAGCGGAATAGAAAAGTATTAAGTAAAAAAAGCTTACCGGTTTGGTGAGCTTTTTTTGTTTTTTTATTCCGCAAACGGGGGCTTATCAGGAACAAGATAAGCTTTTTTTTATGAAATTAATGATTGAGTTAACTGCTTGAATTTGAAACGTGCTTATAAAACATAAAGTGAAGGAAACTGATGGGGTAAATGTTTTTAGTTTCTTGTTCAACAATCGGGTGTTTAGGTTAATTATTTAGAGTCGATTTTCAAATTTGAAGACCGGCTTTTTACATTTTAATAGACAACTAATATCATATTTTTCTAATACACTTAAATGAGGAATCAAGCAACCTGGGTCTCCAGCACGCTGATGCAGACTAAAACCAACAACGAATTGATTTTCTGTCCCGATTTGCACATTATAGCCAGGCTTCAGCTGGCCGTTTTTCATGTGATCATCTTTCATCCGCATGAAAGTCGCGTCCGTATCGTTTTAGAGTAGCTGTTTCTCCTTTCAAATGTAGATTTCTGCTGTTCATACTTTTGTTTTCTTGGCAAAAGGTCTTTTTCCAACTGGCGCTTTGCTTTTTTAATGGTCTTATTCTTAGGGTCCTTTTCCAGGCGCTTCTCTAATTTCTTTACTGTTTTGGCTATTTTCTCTGAAGAAATTGGAGCTTTTTCTAACTTCTCCATTAGATCTAATTCCTGTTCTGCATCTTCGTCTTCCTTAGTAACCTGCTCAATCTGAAAGACAAGCTGCTTGAATTTTTCATTTAGTTTCTGATCATATTTTTCAGTAGATTTTCGCCAAACAAAGGTATACTTGTTCGCGTTCGCTTCAATTTTGGTGCCATCTAGAAAGTAATCCTCAAGTTTTATATAACCCTCTTCCCGCAATAGGTCTACAATAGAAAAGAACGTTTCATAAATTACATCTTTCATGCGTTCGGATCGGAAGCGATTAATAGTTCGGAAGTCTGGCTGCTGTTCTCCAGAGAGCCACATGAAAATAATATTTTCTGCCAGCTGTTTGGCAATTTGACGTGAGGAATAAATGCGATTGGAGTAAGCGTAAAGAATGACTTTTAACATCATCTTAGGATGGTAAGGAGGTCTTCCGCCTCCAGGGTAAAGAGATGTAAAGATACTTGGATTCATCTGATCGACTGCGAAGTCGATCAAACGGGCAAGATGTTGTTGGGGGATTAGTACCTGAATATCCATTGGAAGTGCTAATTGATTCGTGTTATACTCTTTATACATAAGAAAATCGTTCCTTTCTCGTATGGTGGGTTGTGGTGACTTCATTATACCAAAAAGGACGATTTTCTTCTTTTTTTACCTTAGTACTAATGCTAATATTGATTCTTGCACCCTGTTGATTGGAGCGGAAGGGGCGAGACTCCTGCGGGAGAAGCGAGTCAGCGGGAGACCCCGCAGGTGCGAATGCACCGAGGAGGCTCCCGGACCGCCCGCGGAAAGCGAGTCCCTGGAGCGGAAATCAACAGGCCAATTTTATAGAGGAAAAAAGAGGGTGCCCGAAAGTAATACTTTTGGGACACCCTCTTTTATTTGCGTAAAGAGATAATAATAACTTTTATGTTGTTTAAATCATCTTCTATTTATGAAGTATTCTTCAATTAAAGGGCCAGATTGTTGAACAAACACCCTAAAGAAAAATTGGATATGTATGTTAAAGTTTATAAAAGATTGTAAAGGTTTGCACTTTAGCTAACGAGGCATTTAGTGAAGAAGGACTTTGCTCTTAGGTAGAAGAATATAGGAGCCTAAACTAGGAAGAGGGTTCAAAAATGATTAAAGCTGTTATTTTCGATTTAGATGGAATTTTCTTAAATAGAGATGAATCTATAAAAATGTTTATTGATAGACAATATGACAGGTTGAAAAACATTGTTGGTCATATACCTAAAGAAAGATCTATGGAACGTTTTATTTATTTAGATAGTCGTGGATATGTTTGGAAAAAACAAAGTATATCGATAATTAGTTGATGAATTTATGATTACAGATATAACCTGGGAAGAACTGCTTCAAGATTATCTTTATGGATTTAAGGAAAACTGCGTTCCTATTCCCAATCTTATTAGTATGTTAGAAGAATTGAAACGATGCGATGTTTTGCGCCTTTAGCAAAAAGGTAATAATAGTTGTGTTTTTCCTCAGGTAAGGGTATATTTCGTCCTGTAAGACTCCTCCAGGGTACCGCATAAACCTTTTTTTTAGATGGAATCAATATATGGTGATTAATATCACTAATAAATACTATATATTGTGTTACGATGTTCGAGAATTAACAAGAATACATTGTTAAAAAGTCTAAAGGAGAGGTTTGTACATGTTCCAAAATACTACTGACATTATCGACAAATTCATATCGCAGCAAGAAAACAAGCAAACAGATTACCTCAGGCACGAGAATAGCAATTATGTTTATTCCCTGCCGCTTTTAAGGCATAATTTAACAAATCATGCGGAAGAGGAATTTCTTTTTAATCACATACTCCCGCCAAAAATAAAAGAATTGTACCATGAGGGGATTGTCTATGTGCACGATAAGCAGCTTGCACCATATTGTGTATCCATCAGCTGTATGGTCATTGCAACAAAGGGGATTCCGTCACTGGCAAAAAATATGATCTCTTCTAAACCGGCTAAGCGGATATCAACATTATTAAGGCATTTCAGTAATGTCGTTACATTAATATCACAGCAGGTCTCAGGTGCAGTTATGCTGGCACAACTATCAACCATTGCATCTTCTTATTTATTTGATGAGGAAAACCGAGGTATGGCCTATACAGATGAAGAACTTGTAGAACTTTTTCAAAGTCTGATCTGGGAACTAAATATGCCACTTAGATCTGGGGCACAGAGCAGCTTCTCCAATATTACATTAGAGTTCGGAAAACCATCCGAAGAAATTAAGGATAATTACGTCGTTATTGGTGGAGAGGGACGAAATATCCAGTATAAGGACATCCCAGAAACTTACTTTGACCGCATAAATCAAGCAATTATTGCTGTTATGAAAAATGGGACAGGCAGTGATGGGATTCCTTTTACCTTTCCATTATTAACGGTGCAAATCGATGATCATTTTAATTACCAAAACCCATTATTTATCGAGCTATTGGATAAAATGTATCATTGGGGAGGTGTTTATTTTGAAAACTTTAAAACAAAGCCATTTGAAGACCCTTATTACAAAGCATTAAACCCCTTCATTCAGGCAAAGGATCCAGAAGTGAGCAGAAGCCTTTGCTGTCGTCTACAAATTAATTTAGAGACACTTTCCAAAGCAGGCGGGGGTGTATTTGGATCATCAGCAGGTTCCACAGGTGCAGTACAGGTGCTTAATTTAAATTTGAATAGAGTACTCTTGGAATTCGGACATGATCTGGATCTTCTCAAAGTTAAGATACGCGAATACATGGAAGTCATGCAGGAAGCCCATATGGAAAAGAGAAAATGGATTGAACAAAACAAAGAATTATATCCGACTTTCTTTGCCTATAATAAAGACTTGAAAAACTACTTCAACGTATTCGCTCTTACTGGTATGAATGAAGGACTTATAAATATGGGCTTTAAAGACGGAATTAAGGGACATAGTGGTAAAATGATTGCTCATGAACTTATGCAATATATGACAGAAATTGTGAACGAATTTATCGTGAGAGATAAAGTGGCGTGCGGTATTGAATATGCACCTGCCGAAAATGCTGCCATCAAACTTGCTCGCCATGACCTTAAATGGGCAAAGGCAAATGATAGAGAGATCTTCGTACAGGGTGAAGGAGAAAATCCATACTTAACAAGTGGCTGTATGACTCCATTTTCTGAAGAGGATTTCCTAGAACAATTGGAAAATAGTGCTGAATTTCAAGGCTATGCTACATCTGGTAGTGTGTTGCACCATTTTCTTGAATCAAAAGTAAAACCAGAAAGCCTAGCAAAATACCTGGATAAAATTTTTGCTAAACCCATTAATTATATTACCCTGACACCAACGATTACTTCCTGTATGACATGCGGTCAGAAGATTATTGCGGAAGACGCCAAGAATATTCATCATTGTCCTGTCTGTGAGTCAACAGATATTGCAACATTTAGCAGGGTTATTGGTTATTTGAAAATGATCTCCAGAAATAACATACATGTAGATGACAAAGGATATTATGAAGGGAAATATAACTTCTGGTCGAAAGCAAGAAGACATGACTGGACCATTAGAAAAAGGTTGAAAGAAGATGTGTTGAAGGAGGCTGTTCACCGTTAATTAGCAGGAGAACACAAACACAATGAAACTATACAATAACTTTATTCGCACATTTACCGACCTGCCCAATCATACGACATTGCTGCTCCATTCATTATCGGGCTGTCCGCTGAAATGTTTCGGCTGTCATAATTATGATGAAATCGTTGCTAACACACCAAAAGAATACAAGACGACAGATGATTTATATGATTATCTAAAGAAGAGTGGCTTTTTATTGGATGCCGTTATGTTCAGCGGTGGCGAATTTCTGATTAACCCATTAGACGAGGTACATGCCCTGCTGCAAAAAGTGAGAACACTTTTTGACGGAAAAATAATTGTAACAACAAGCGGAAACTATCACCAAAAAGTCCAAACCTTATATGAGGAAAACCTCGTCGATGGCATCCATATTGATATGAAGCTACCATACCATGTACTGGATATAAAAGAAGATGCGCAGATTTATAAGGATATTATGGGGATCATACCAAGCAAAAAAGTCGTCAATCAATTAATTGCAAGTGTTGACGCAGTTATTAAACATAACTCGATTCTTGACCAAGTACGAACAGTTCGATATCCCTTGCTAGATGAGGCATTTTTCACAGAGATAAGACATTTTGTAGAGGAAAGAAAAGCCTATCATGGCAGCATTGTGCCCTATTTCTTGAATGAATTTGTTTATCCAGGGAGTTAATAGTAAAGTCTTGTGGTACGAATGATTAAGAGACTTTTAACATGGGGAACCGTCAGGAAAACGGACTCAGCGTTGTACATCCGCATTTTCTTGACAGTACCCCTATTAGTTAAATAGAAAAAGAAGTTCAAAGAAGAAGTTGAATTATCTTTTCGAAAAAATGTTACCAAGTCAATTCCCGAATTCGGAACAAACTGGCTATGAATGGGTGTATGAAAAAATCTATGGTGCTGATTTTTCCACACTGACTAGGTTGATGGAGGAGGGTTCTTTTTACCCCTCTTTCCACACTATTTTCCGATTACCCAAATTTTTTTATATCAACAAGGGCATTTTGTAAACTTGAATAAGTCTTTACGGAACCAAAATCAGGGTACTATCAGGAGAATGAACTGATTGTACAAAAATTGCCTCTGGATGTAGGATTCATTCTATCTTTCATATAGTCTGTTAAAAACAGAAATTGAAAAATTCTTTCGGGACTTCTTTTATAACTCAATTTATTCAATTAACAAAAAGGTCATAATTCATGGGGATTTAACTACTGCAAATATTTTATTTAATCAAGAAAAAGGACTTGTTAATGGTATTATTGATTTTACTGATGCACAAATAGGCGATCCTGCTTTTGATTTTGCTGGTTTATACTGGTCTTTTGGTCCAGATTTTACTAAAGATGTATTGTCATATTATAAAGCTGAAGATAAAGAATCGATTTTCAAGAGAGTACAATCTTTTTATGGTTTACAACCAATATTTCATAATTTGATTTTTGCAGTGAAAGAAAATCTCGATGTGAATTGGGAAACCGCTTTTGAAAGGTTCTCTTATCTTAATTCTTTGAGATAGTAACTTATAGAGAAGATTCTTATTAAAAAAAGGGGGCAATAGCAAAAGTTAATTATTAATGTCTTTTAAGATTATCTCGAAATCGAGTCTTCTGCTAAAGGGCGCACTTCTTGAAGAAGGCGTCCTTCCTGAATAGGGCCATAAATTGAATAAGGATTATTTAGCTGCCATGTAAGCAATAGGTCGACATTCATCAAGATTGGTTTGGCTAACTGGAAACTTTAAAAATGGCTGCCCATATACTCTTGGCAGCCATTTATTTTACTAATGTGTTAACTTGATTATATTAAAAATTTTCAACGACAGTTTTTCCAATAGATTTTCCAGTCTCTAGAATTGTATGAGCTTTTCGCAAATTCTCTGCATTAATAGGTGAGAATTGTTCGGTTAGCGTAGTTTTTATTATCTTACTATCAACTAAATCGGCTACTTCGTTCAAGAGCTTATGTTGTTCAATCATATCTTCAGTTTGGAACATGGATCTTGTAAACATTAGTTCCCAAACAAACGTTGCACTTTTGTTTTTTAGCAATGTTAGATCAAGTGGTCCTTTTGTCTCAACTATTGAACAAATTTTCCCCTGAGGGGCAATAGCATTTGTCATGTTTATCCAGTGTTTATCTGTTGTATTTAGACAAAGAATATAATGAACCGTTTCAAACCCCAACTGCTTTAGTTGTGGAACGAACTCTTTAAAGTGATTTATGGTATGGTCAGCCCCTTGTTTTTTTGACCAATCTATAGACTCAGGTCTGGAGGCAGTACCAATTACTGTTAACCCAGCCCATTTAGCTAATTGGATGGCTATAGATCCGACCCCACCTGCTGCGCCGATAATAAGAAGTGTTTTATTCTGATTTTCGCTTGGTTTCCGCCTAATGTTCATACGATCAAAAAGTGCCTCGTAAGCAGTAATCGTTGTTAATGGTAGAGCAGCAGCTTGTGCAAAGCTTAAGGATTTTGGTTTTTCCCCTACAATCCTTTCATCAACAAGATGGAATTCACTATTACCTCCTTGTCGAGTGATGTCCCCAGCGTAATAGACCTCATCGCCTGGCTTAAACAATTTGCAATCTGGGCCAACTTCCTCCACAATCCCTGCCACGTCCCACCCTAAAATTTTAGGGTTTTCCTCAACCTTTTCTTTGGGTGATCGGACCTTATAATCAACGGGATTAACTGCAACAGCTTTTACGCGAACAAGTAGATCCCGACCTGAAGCACTCGGTTTTTCGATTTGCAGATCTAACAAGCTTTCTGGATTATCAATAGGTAGATAACGATGCAAACCTACAGCCTTCATAGTTGCCATGGTTCAATTCATCCTTTCACAAAGTTATTTAAATTTTATAAATAGCATTAAAAAGTGAGTCTGTTTTATTTAATGCTTTTATAATTGTTATAATAGATCAAGTGATATATTTTTGTAAGTATGCACATTTTTGTTGTATAGTATCATTTTTTATACTAAAGGTTAATGGAGGTATACAAATGAAAAATCAGCATAATCAATACTCAGGTTGTCCTGATCCATACGGGTGTCCTGTGGAATCAACGTTAGAAGTAATCGGTGGAAAATGGAAAGGAATTATTTTATTTCATTTAACGTCAGGAACAAAGCGTTTTAATGAATTCCGTAGGTTAATGCCTGACATCACTCAGCGAATGTTGACCCTTCAGCTTCGTGAATTGGAAAAGGATGGAATAGTGCACAGAGAGGTCTATAGAGAAGTTCCGCCAAAGGTAGAATATTCGTTAACTGAGTTCGGCCATACAATAGAACCAATTATTATGCTCATGAGAGACTGGGGGGAAAGATATAACAAAGAGATTGCTATTAAAAGAGGAAGTTTGGAATATGAGTCTTAAAGTATTAAAGCTAATTAGTTCTATGTCAATCTTCAGCAAAAACAGATAATAGTTAAGCTCAGGTGTTATTTGGTTTTAAAGGGTGCAAGAATTGAATAACGATGGGCTCTAAAATAACATTCCATTTGTTACGTTAATGGGGCTAAAAGGTACTTTTAGTTGAACAAGCACGTGTATTATTTTAGTAAAAGGAGAGTAACTAGTGTTTAAGAGAAAAAGATATACAGCCAAAGAATTTAGAGCTATGTCTGTAATCTATTTTATTATTTCGGGATTTCTACTAATTGGAATTATACCTGCTTTTATATTTGAAGGCTTAGAAAAAACTATGCTATTCCCCTTCATTTTGATGTTAACGTCTTTAATCACAGGAATTCTATACAGGATAAGGGGACATAGAGTTGAGAGTAATTGAGTTTAGAACTATTAACTTGTTCATATAATGGGGGCAATAGTGAAAGGGCGTTATTAATGTCCTTTAAGATTATCTTGAAATCGGGTTTTCTGTTAAAGGGCGCATTTCCGGAATAAGGATCTGCGCCCGATTTTGCATGTAAAGGGCCATTTTCTGGAATAAGAGAAGGGATTATCCGTTATTAAATGGAAGTTTATCTTAGAAGGTATATTTTGTTTCATAGGGACGTTTTTAAATAAGAAGGTTTGTACTTGATGCTAAAGAAGAAAACAAAAATGGCTATGGTTTGGAGGATTTAATATGAAGGTTATCCAAAGTTTGATCGAAGCTGGAGCTGAAGGAATTATATTAGGCTGTACAGAAATTGGATTTTTGATAAAACAAGAGGATTCCAATGTTCCTCTGTTTGACACAACTAATATACATGCTCTTGAAGCAGTAAATATGTCTTTAAAGAAGGTATAGAAAGGAGTTGTTTGAATGGATTTGCGTTATCCTATTGGAAAGTTTAATTATGAAGGAGAGCCTACAGCAGAATTATTAGAGAGGTGGATAAAAGAGATTGAAGAACTTCCACTTGAATTAAAAGAAGCTGTGAAGGGTTTAAATGATGAGCAGTTAGATACAGCTTATCGCTCTGAAGGATGGACCATCCGCCAAGTGGTCCACCACATTGCCGACAGCCATTTAAATAGTTATACTCGTTTTAAGTTGACTCTCACAGAAAACACTCCTACCATTAAACTGTATGAAGAAGGAAAGTGGGCTAAGCTCCCTGATTCGAAGTTACCAGTAGACGTTTCATTAAAACTAATAGAGGCTTTACATAGTAGATGGGTTTTTCTGTTACGTTCTTTGAAACAGGATGAACTGGAGAAGACTTTCCAACACCCGGATTCAGGTGTTGTTAAGCTAAGCATTAATATTGGGATCTATGCTTGGCATGGGCTGCATCATGTTGCACATATTACTTCTCTTCGTGATCGATTAGGTTGGTAAAGAAATAAAATACTATATATTTACTCGAAAAGTTTTAATAGAAAACTTGGTTTTACTTACCCCTATCAAAAAATAATTGTTACTCCATTAAAGGGCGCGTTTATTATGGAATAGGCTGAACATTTTTCCCCTTAATTATGAATAATATAGGCGATTTTAATTAAAAAAGACATTATTCCGTTAATTGATGAAAAAATTTGTTCTTAAATACTTCTTATTCCGGAAGTTTATGAAAATTAAGATTCGATTTTAAAAGCTATATAAGGGGGGCTGCTGTTGCAGCTCCCTTTTCTGTACCCGAACCCGGATGTTTACCTCAATATTTGACGGGTATGGATTATATGTAGAAAAAATCGTACTCCTATTGAACTAAGCAAAGGAGGAATTAACAATGGAAAAAACAATTGTTGGCGGAGTATTCAGAGATTCAGAAGAAGCAGTACGGGCGATTGAGAGATTAAAAGAGAGCGGGTTTAACCCTCATGATATTTCGGTATTAGCTAAAAATGACGATGAATTGGATGAAATTGAGGACCGCACAGATGTTGATGTGATGGACGAAGGGTCCCATCGCGGAGCAAACGCTGGAAAAGGTGCCGGTATAGGAGCTGGCACAGGCGGCGTTTTAGGCGGAATTGCCGGCCTGATTGCAGAGATTGGATTACTTAGTATCCCTGGAATTGGTGTTCTGGCTGCAGCTGGCCCGCTTGCGACAACATTAAGCGGAGCTGCTATCGGAGCTACGGGCGGCGGCATTGTCGGTGCACTGACTGGAGCGGGCATACCGGAAAATGACGCGAAAGAGTATGAAAGGTTTGTGAAAGAAGGACATATCCTCTTACTGGTTGAGGTTGACGAAGAACAGCGTGAACGAGTGCAGACAACCTTTACGGATAACCGTTCCTTAAACACTCATATGTATACTGCTCGATAAAAAAGCGAGTAAGGGCATTCCTTTTCAAATAAGGAATGCCTTTTTTAGTCTATTTCTGAAACCTTTTAGAAAAGCTGATCGTATAGTGTAAATAGAAACTAACCTCATAATAGAAGAATTTAACTTCAATATGGTATTCTTTACTTAACCAAACATGGAAAAAAGGTGACATTGTGGCAAAGAAAAAACTGCAGTACTGGACTTTGCAAGTGCTAATTATTTTAACGATCATCTATGTATCAACAAAAATTTCGTTCCTGTTTGAACCGGTCGGCATTTTTGTATCAACATTGTTTTTTCCGATCATTATTTCAGGATTTTTGTATTTTTTATTAAATCCGCTTGTGAAATTGCTGCAGCGGTACAAGGTTCCAAGGACGGCTGCCATTTTGATCATATATGCAGCGGTCATTGGGCTTGTGGTTCTGGTCGTTGGAAACCTGGCTCCGCTTATCAGCAGGCAGGTAACAGAATTATTCAATGATCTGCCTGGATATGCCCGTACAACGAGAGAGTTTATTAACTCGATGGCAAATACCGAGCAATTCAGATGGTTTATGGCACAGGATTACATATCGATTGAAGAAATCGAAGCACGGATTATGGATTATGCCAATACGCTGCCAAGCCGTGTGACGGAAGGGGTCGCGGGGATTGTCAGCTTGGTCACAAATATTGCGATCACCATTGTAACCGTGCCGTTCCTGCTGTTTTATATGTTTAAAGACGGCGATAAGTTTCCGGCTGCCGTTTCAAAGTTTATCCCTGCTTCTTACAGGGCAGAGGGTGTTAAGACTTTAAAGGAAACAGCGGAGACGCTTTCTTCCTACATCCAGGGCCAGATTACGGTCGCATTGTTTGTCGGAACTTTGTCTTTCATCGGATACTTAATCATTGACCTGCCGTATGCGCTCGTCATGGCGCTCATTGTGGCGATCACCAATATCATCCCGTATGTCGGGCCGTTTCTTGGCGGAGCACCTGCGGTCATTGTTGCGCTTTTCGATTCGCCGACGAAGGCATTGCTCGTTGTGGTGGTCATCGTGATTGCACAGCAAATTGAAGGAAATGTACTTTCCCCGCTTATTCTTGGAAAAACCTTGAACACACATCCAGCCACGATCATTATCCTGTTGCTGGTAGCGGGCAATCTAGCTGGAATTCTCGGCATGATCTTAGCGATCCCCACCTATGCTGTTACAAAAACGATTGTCTTAAATACAGTCCGATTCTTAAGGGCGAGGAAGACCGCGAAGGAAGAGGCTGTTACTTAAGTATAATTTGGAAGCTCCTTTTTGATTAAAAGGAGCTTTTTTTCATGAAGGGGAGTATTTTTATCCAGGGTGATTCTGTTTTAGTATTTATTTGGCACGATTAACTATTTATTTAACATGATTCTGAATTTATCTAGCATAAACCAGAATTTATCTAACATGTTTTCAATTTTATCTAGCATATTGCTAAATTTATCTAACATCTAATACAATTCCTCTTGCTTTTATAAAAAGTTGTCCCTATCTAATCCCGCCTTTTTACTCTTCCTTTCCCAAAAGGTACAATAAAAGCAACAAATCAAACGAAAGCAGTGATCGGTTCATGTGTTTAATTCTATTTGCATACAAGATGCATTCAAAATACAAGCTTGCAGTTGCAGCCAATCGGGATGAGTTTTATGAGCGGCCAACGGTACCGGCACATTTCTGGGAAGATCATCCGAATATCCTGGCCGGACGGGACTTAAGCAAAATGGGCACCTGGATGGGTGTAACGAAGGATGGAAGATTCGCTGCCCTGACTAATTACCGTGATCCAAAAGAAGCAACAGAAGGGAAGCTGTCAAGAGGAGAGCTTGTAGCCGACTTTTTAAAAGGCAATGGCCAGCCTTCGGAATTTATGAAAAAAGCAGCAGGTAACCGCCAGCAGTATCCCGGCTATAATCTGCTTGCCGGCTATGCGGATGAGCTTTACTATTACTCAAATGTTGAAGATAAAATGGAGAAGCTGGAGCCGGGGATATACGGAGTCAGCAATCATGTGCTGAACACAGAATGGCCAAAGGTGAAAAGAGGAAAGGAGGGTCTGGCTAAACTAATAGCAGACTCCGATGACAGTTTAACTCAAGAGCTGTTCGCCCTTCTGCAAAATGCTGATCCTGCACCTGACGACCTTCTCCCCAAAACAGGGGTTTCCCTTGAGTGGGAACGAATTCTGTCGCCGATGTTTATTAAAAGTGAAGGCTATGGAACAAGAAGCTCAACGGTTATGCTGATGTCTGAGGACGAAATTTTTTATAAGGAACGGGTGCATGCTGGCGACCTCCAGGAAGAGCAGGAATTTACGTTTAAATACTAAACTGGACTTTGTCCTTCAAGCCGGATATGAAGGACAAAGTCCAGTTCATTTACAGGATAGTCCTTTAAGCGCATATGAAGGACTTTTCTCCAGACCAATTACAGGATATTGTCCTTCAAGAAAGCCAGCTCGGCACTGGTTCCTATTTGCCGTGATTATCAAACAAGCGGCAGCGTTACCCTCACCGTTGTGCCTTCATTTTCCTTGCTGTGAATATAAAGGTTTCCGCCATGGTTTTTAATAATCTTTTTACAAATCATAATGCCCAGGCCTGTCCCTTTTTCCTTCGTGCTGTAAAAGGGTTCCCCCAATTTGGCAAGGCGCTCTTCAGGAATGCCAATTCCTTCATCTTCAACGCTGATAATGACAAAATTATTGTCCTGCCGGATATCAACGTTTATTTTTCCGCCCATAGGCATCGCTTCAATGGAGTTCTTAATAATATTAATTAATACCTGCTTAATTTTGTCCCTCTCGCATTTCACATTGAAACTGCATTGTGCTTGGGTTAATTCTATCATAATATTTCCCATAACCGCCTGGCTATTTAGAAGCGTAATGACACTTTTAACGACCGTAATCAGGTTGGTTTCTTCCATTTCGGTAATTTGCGGTTTGGCAAGAACAAGCAAATCGTTTACGATATCTTCAATTCGTTCCAGTTCAGTAAGGATGACATCTGCAAAATCGCCCTGCCTTTCTTCATTTAAAAGCTGTGTAAAGCCTTTTATGGCTGTTAGCGGATTGCGGATTTCATGGGCGATTCCGGCTGCCAGCTGGCCTACAACCGAAAGTTTTTCTGCATTTTGCAGCTTTTCTTCGGTCTTCTTCTGGCCTGTCACGTCCTTAATAATAATCTGATAAACCTTTCTATTTTTAAAAGTGGTCGGAATCAGCTGGACTTCGGCTTTTCTCGTTTGGCTATCTGTCCGGATCAAGTTCAGCTCAAAATTCACACTTTGTTTTGTTTGTAAAAAGTCATCCAGGGTGGAATGTTCGGAAGAGGGAGCATAGTCGTGGAGGGATGTGCCGATTATTTCTTTGCTGCTGGTGAATCCAAAGAGTTTCTTGCCTTCATTATTGATATAAGTCCAAATGCCTTTTTGCGTCACCATTCCGATCGTATCTTTAGAATACTCAACAAGAAAACGGTACTTTTCCTGTGTTTCAAGAATCTCCTCTTCCATGATAATTCTTTGGGTCATGTCTCTGATTATGCCCATCATTTCCTTATCTTCATTAATAACGGAAAAATTCGCTTCCAGCCATAAATAATGGCCCTCATGATGCCTGAAGCGAAAGGTCACCCGTTTATGGGGAAGAAAATCAAGCTCTGCAAAAGCCTCTCGAAGAAGATCCCGGTCATTAGGGTGACAATATGTATAAAGGCTGCTTTTATAAAACTCCTGCTGCGTGTAGCCAAGCATCGGCAAACAGGAAGGAGAGACATATAAAGCAATTCCCTCATTTGTAACTCGCGTAATAATATCGCTTGAGTGCTGAATGGCCAGCTGCAAATTCCTCGCTTCAACTTTATCTGCGAACAGATCTGCGTGGTTTTCTGTCATGATCATTTTTTCATCCCTCCTTTTAAGTTGGCACTTTTCCATTATTATACATGACTTATTCTGTTTGACATATAGGATAAATTTCACCTTATGAGGCTCGTCAAAATAAAAAAAGATACCGGATTAGGTACCTTTTTCATAGAAAACTTCTAATCTGCTCTCCCAGGATACGAATACCTTCTTTCAGTGCATCCAAAGGAGCATACGCATAAGAAATCCTACTCTGAGTGTCATCTATCTGGGGGTTTTTCCAACGGTCATTCCTTATATAGCGCTGGCATTTCTCGCTTCAAAGGGAGGGGCTTCCGAAGCAACAAGCTCATTGTATCTCACACCAGCTCTGGCGTTTATCATTGCCTGGCTCTGGCTTGGGGAAATCCCGGCCTTTCTTTCGATTGTTGGCGGCTAATTGCACTTATCGGGGTGCTTATCATTCACAAAAAAGAAAAAGTGAAGATAATAAATCGAGAATTAGAAAGTAATAGAGAAGTTTAATTTCTTAAAATTATTTTTAAATAATAATTGACACCCTTTATTTATCATGCTAGAGTAGTAACATATTAAAAACCGGATATAAAAATTTCTTCTTATCAAGAGAGGTTGAGGGACTGGCCCTATGACACCTCGGCAGCGGACATTGTGTACCGTGCCAAATCCAGCAAGCGCGGCTTGAAAGATAAGAAGAGGACCATTGACCAATGCTGCCCTCTTCTTTCTTAAGAAGAGGGTTTTTATTTTACCCGGGGTAAATAATTAATATAAAGGTTTGAGATAGTATTCATTTACATATGAATAATTCTTATCAAGAGAAGCTGAGGGATCTGGCCCAATGAAGCTTCGGCAGCAGGCAAGTATGCACTGTGCCAACTCCAGCAAGCGAAAGCTTGAAAGATAAGGAGAGGAACAAAAAAACCTCTTCTGGAGAGAAGAGGGTAATTTTAGGGTATAATTCTTAGTTTCCATATCGGATTACTTAAATTAAAACGTACCAGGTACGGGCGAAGGAGAGAGGCAAGATGATTGAGTTTCAGAACTTGAAAAAGGTTTATGAGAGCGGTGGGCAGCAAGTTGCCGCTTTAAATGGGATAGATTTAAAGATTAATAAGGGTGAGATTTATGGCGTAATCGGTTTCAGCGGTGCAGGCAAAAGTTCTTTGATCCGCTGTGTGAACTGGCTTGAGAAGCCGACTTCAGGGAAAGTCATTGTGGGTGGACATGATTTGACTTCCTTGTCTGTGAAGGAAATCCGTGAAGTGAAGAGAAATATCGGAATGGTTTTCCAGCATTTTAATCTCTTAAATTCCAAAACGGTATTTGCCAATGTCGCGATGCCGCTGCTATTGGCAAAGGTTCCTAAGGAAGAAATTAAGAAGCGGGTACATGAATTATTGGATTTTGTGGGCCTTGCAGATAAAGCTAATAATTATCCTGATCAGCTTTCAGGGGGGCAAAAACAGCGGATCGGTATAGCGAGGGCACTGGCTACTCAGCCATCCATCCTTCTATGTGATGAAGCCACTTCAGCGCTGGATCCGCAGACAACTAGCTCGATTCTGCAGCTCCTTAAGAAAATCAACAAAGAATACAATATAACGATTCTCATTATTACTCATGAAATGGCCGTCATCAGAGAAATTTGCGACCGTGTTGCTGTGATTGAGGCAGGAAAAATTATCGAAGAAGGAACGGTGTTTAATGTTTTCTCGACACCAAGAACACAGACGGCTAAAAATTTCGTCAGCACAGTCATGAATGATCAGATACCAGACTCGATCAAAGAGGTTATTGAGAATCAGAAAGGTCTTCAAAAAGTATTCAAAATCAACTTTATCGGCCGATCTGCAGGACAGCCGCTTCTCTCTCAGGTTGCGAAAAAATTCGATGTCGATTTCAATGTCCTGTTTGGGAATATTACCGAACTGCAGGGAACGCCGTTTGGAAATCTTATTGTGGAGTTCCAGGGTACAGACAGTGAAATCAGCCGGGTGATCCAGTATATCAGCCAGGAAAAAGTTTCAATAAAGGAAGTGAAATCACGTGCTAGTTAATCAGGAGAAAATTATAGAGGCATTAATCGAAACCATACAAATGGTAGCCTTCTCGCTATTGTTTTCAGCTGTAATCGGGCTGCCGCTTGGGATCTTGCTTGTCGTAACCAGAAAAGGGCATCTGCTGGAGAACCTCGCCGTTTTCAATGTCATAAATGGCATCATTAATATCTTTCGATCCGTTCCGTTCATTATCTTAATGGTAGCTATCATCCCAATCACAAGGATGATTGTAGGAACATCAATTGGAACAGCAGCTGCCGTCGTTCCCCTTGTCTTTTATGCAGGGCCATATATTGCAAGATTAATAGAAAATTCATTGCTGGAAGTAGATCCAGGAGTCATTGAAGCGGCTGAAGCAATGGGAGCAACTCCGGGGCAAATTATTTTTAAATTTCTGATTCCGGAAGCACTCAGTTCGCTTATATTAGGTTTTACGATTGCGACAATCGGGCTTGTTGGAGCATCAGCTATGGCTGGAGCAGTCGGAGGCGGGGGTCTTGGTGACCTCGCCATTACATACGGCTATCAGCGGTTTGATACAACAGTCATGCTAATTACAGTTGCCATTTTAGTTGTAATGGTTCAGGGATTGCAGTCATTCGGAAATATTTTATCCAAAAAAATCAGAAGAAGATAACCTGGGAGGAAACAAATCATGAAAAAACTATTACTATCACTCATTATTTTAACACTGGCGGTATTCACTGCTGCATGCTCAAGCGCATCTGGCGGAGAGGAAGAAACAAAGAAAATTAAGCTCGGTGTCAGCGGATCCGATACACGAATCTGGGATTATATTGCAGAAAAGGCTGAAAAAGAAGGTATTGAAATTGAAGTAGTTACGTTCTCTGACTATGTTCAGCCAAACGTAGCTCTTGCAGAAGGAGATCTTGATGCAAATGCATTTCAGACAGTCGCTTATTTTGACACATTCATCGAAGAACACAATATGGACCTTTCACCAATCGCGACAACTGTATTAGCGCCAATGGGCCTTTATTCAGAAAAAGTTACATCACCGGATGAAATTCCTGAAGGAGGCAAAATCGCCATTCCAAATGACGCTTCAAACGGCGGAAGAGCTCTTCTTTTATTGGAGGAAGCAGGACTTATCAAGCTATCAGAAGACTATGATGGAAATCTGGATTTGAATAAAATCATTGAAAATCCGAAGAACATTGAACTTGTAGAAATGGTATCAGCACAGACTCCGCGTGCCCTTCCGGATGTAGCAGCTTCTATCATCAATAACGGAATTGCCGTAGATGCAGGCTTTAATCCAACTAAAGATTCCATTTACCTTGAAAGTGAAACCGCTACTCCTTATGTAAATATTATTGCAGTAAGAACAGAAGACAAAGATAATGAAACGCTTAAGAGAATTGCAGAACTTTACCAGGAAGATGATGTAGCTGATTTTATCAATGAAGAATATAAAGGAAGCATGATTCCTACCTTTATTCCTTTAAGTGATATCGGCTGGTAAACCATTATCAGCTTTCTATTTAAAAAATCTGAAGGAGGAATTACGATGACGGCACCTGTAAAAGCATTATCAAAGTTAAAGGAAGCAATCAAACAAAATGTAGAGTCTAATAAAGAACGGTATCTTTCAGCAAGCCGCCAAATTCATGAAAATCCCGAAATAGGGAATGAGGAGTTTTTTGCCTCAGGATTGCTTTCCGGCATCCTTGAAAAAGAAGGTTTTGAAGTTGAGCGTTCAGTGGCTGGACATGAAACAGCATTTCTTGCCCGGAAAAAATCAGACAAGCCTGGTCCGTCCATCGCTTTCCTTGCAGAGTACGATGCCCTTCCAGGCCTTGGGCACGGATGCGGTCATAATATTATTGGAACCACAAGTGTGGCAGCCGCCATTGCTTTAAGCAAGGTAATAGATGAAACCGGGGGAGAAGCGGTTGTTCTGGGAACACCTGCTGAAGAAGGGGGACCAAATGGAAGTGCGAAGGGAAGCTTTGTCAAACAAGGTTTCCTCGAAGGTATTGATGCTGCTCTGATGGTACATCCATCCAATCATACGAGGCTGACCAGTTCTTCCCTGGCTGTCGATCCGCTTGATTTTGAGTTTATCGGCAAGCCAGCCCATGCGGCTGCTTCCCCGGAAGAAGGGATTAATGCCCTGGATGCCGTTATTCAGCTTTTCAATGGAATTAACGCTCTTCGCCAGCAGCTGAAGGATGATGTTCGCATTCACGGAATCATCACACATGGCGGGGATGCGCCAAACATTATCCCTGAATATGCAAAAGCGAGATTTTTTATCCGGGCTTCAACTAGAACTGGGTTGAATGAGGTAACAAAAAAGGTTAAAGCAGTTGCTGAAGGTGCTGCTCTGGCAACCGGCGCCAAACTGAATGTTATCGCTTTTCAGAATGAAGTCGACAACCTTCTATTAAATAAGCGATATGATCATGTATTTAAAGAAGTCATAGAAGAGCTGGGTGAGGCTGTCGTGGCTGGAGACAGAGATGGGATCGGTTCAACTGATGCGGGGAATATCAGTCAGGTAGTACCGACCATCCATCCATATATTAAAATAGGTGCCGATGATCTTGTCGCCCACACGGTTCCTTTCCGGGAAGCGGCAGCTTCTGCTAAAGGCGATGAAGCTTTAATTACAGGTGCCAAGGGCCTTGCTTTAACCGCCTTGCAGCTGGTGACCAATTCCACTCTGCTTGATTCCATAAAGGAAGAATTTCGTGAGCGGAAAGCAGCGGAAGAGAAGAAGTAATTGTTAAAAGCTATCCTGTTTGGAACAGGATAGCTTTCTGCTCTCAGGAGTTTTTGGCTGGAGGATTAAGTCTTATTTTTCCTTCATCCGCTCCTGTGCCATACGTACAAGCTCCTTCACCATGTTACCGCCAATTTTTCCGCCAACAGTTCCAGCCTCTTTGGAAGTCAAACGGCCATTATATCCATGCTGCAAAGGCACGCCAACTTCCTCTGCTACTTCATATTTCACACCATCGGGATTTTCCCGGTCAACCTGGTATCCCTGGTTTTCCATTACTTGATTTTTCAGCTGGTCCAGTGCTGCCCTGGATTCCGGCACAAGGGGCCGGCGCTTTCTTCTTGCCATGGTGCATTCCTCCTTCTGGATATTTCTTTTTCCTTATTATGTGCGGATTTGACGGATTTACCCCTTAGATGAAAACGCATATTAAATAAGAAAAAACTTGTACATAACGTTTTGAAAAGCTATTCTATTGTTAAGACAATGACCTTGAACGTTTTGTGAACAAATCTGAAAAGAAGGTGTAATCAATTGGCATTAAAATACCTGTTAGCCCTGTTGCTTCCTGGTCTGCTTGTATTGCTTTTTACAAGAGTGAGCTACAATCGTGTAGTAGGCCTTGTGTTGACAGTGGGACTCATTGCAGCTTCCGTTTATAAAGGATATACAGATACACTGGGACTTATTGTGGCAGATGCGTTTTCACTGACTGCCGGCTTCTGGTACGCCCAAAAAATGGGACCAAAAATCAAGCCAAGTGCACAATAATAATGAGAAACCTGTCGGCCGATTCAGTCGACAGGTTTTTTATTTGGTTTGACTTAGGCAGTTTTCCTGGCCTTTTTATCTCAGCCTCCAAACCAGTTCAATCAAACGTTTGATTGAAGTACCCGCTTTTAATCAAACGTTTGATTAACTATTCTTCGACACTCCCCAGCCTTTTTCGCCATATTTCCCGAGCAATACTTCTTTATTAAAGGCTTGTTTTAATTTTTATTGCACTTTGTTAATTGGACGTAAAGGGCGAGACCCTCGATTTGCATTCGCATTTCCTTCGGGCGGTTTAATTGGGAGTATGCTCTTCAAATGTCCTGCGGGAGCGCGGATCAAATGGAGATACTCTGCAGGCTTAATGCTTGAGGAAGCTCCCGGGACGCCCGCGGAAATCGAGCTTCTGGAGCGGAAATCAGCAGGCCGGGTTAACAGAGCTTAATAAAAATGAAAAAAACGAATATCCGTTCGCATATTATTGGTTTGTTTTAGGCTCTTTGTGGTAGAATGATGATATGAGTTTTGAGTAAAAAACTGACAAATCAGCAGTGCATCCCGGCCTTCATTCATTTTATTGCTGATTTGTGTTTATAAATAGATATAGATATTTTTTGAACGGGAGGCTTTTAGGTGAAGGATCAATTCGAATTAGTCTCGAAGTATTCCCCGCAGGGTGACCAGCCGGGGGCCATTAAAAAAATCGTTGAAGGAATAAATTCCGGCAAGAAGCACCAGACACTTCTGGGAGCAACAGGTACAGGGAAAACCTTCACGATTTCAAATGTGATCAAAGAAGTAAACAAGCCAACGCTTGTGATTGCACACAACAAGACGCTGGCTGGCCAGCTGTACAGCGAGTTTAAAGACTTTTTCCCAAACAATGCTGTAGAATATTTTGTCAGCTACTATGACTATTATCAGCCGGAGGCGTATGTGCCGCAAACCGATACCTTTATAGAAAAAGACGCGAGTATAAATGATGAAATTGATAAGCTTCGCCACTCGGCTACTTCTTCCTTATTTGAGAGGAACGATGTCATCATCATTGCCAGTGTTTCCTGTATTTATGGCTTGGGTTCACCTGAGGAATACCGTGAGATGGTACTATCTCTCAGAACGGGCATGGAGATCGAGAGGAATCACCTTCTTCACAGGCTTGTAGATATCCAATATGAGCGCAACGATATTGATTTCCAGCGCGGAACCTTCCGGGTGCGAGGGGATGTAGTTGAAATATTCCCTGCATCACGGGATGAGCACTGTATTCGTGTAGAGTTTTTCGGAGATGAAATTGATCGGATCCGTGAAGTGGATGCCCTGACAGGCGAGATAATCGGAGAACGCGATCATGTCGCCATTTTCCCTGCCTCCCACTTCGTAACACGTGAAGAAAAAATGCGGATTGCGATTCAAAACATTGAAAAGGAATTGGAAGAACGCCTTGTTGAATTAAGAGAGAATGATAAGCTGCTTGAAGCAAAGCGTCTGGAGCAGCGGACCCGCTATGACCTTGAAATGATGAGGGAAATGGGCTTTTGTTCCGGCATTGAAAATTACTCGAGGCACCTGACGTTAAGGCCGCCTGGTTCAACTCCATATACGCTGCTGGATTATTTTCCGGAAGATTTCCTGATTGTGATTGATGAGTCACACGTAACACTTCCGCAAATCCGAGGCATGTATAATGGTGACCAGGCAAGAAAGTCTGTGCTGGTGGACCATGGCTTCCGTTTGCCGTCTGCCATGGATAACCGCCCGCTAACTTTCACCGAGTTTGAAAAGCATGTAAGCCAGGCTGTCTTTGTTTCTGCGACACCAGGTCCGTATGAGCTTGAGCACACCCCGGAAATGATCGAGCAGATTATCCGCCCAACCGGACTGCTTGATCCAACCATTGATGTCCGCCCGATTGAAGGGCAAATCGATGATCTTATTGGCGAAATCCAGGAGCGCATCCAGAAAAATGAACGCGTACTGGTTACAACCTTGACGAAGAAGATGTCAGAGGACTTAACTGATTATTTGAAGGAAATCGGCATTAAGGTCCAATATCTGCATTCAGAAGTTAAAACGCTTGAGCGGATTGAGATTATTCGTGAGCTGCGGCTTGGAAAATACGATGTCCTAGTCGGAATCAACCTTTTAAGAGAAGGGCTGGATATCCCGGAAGTATCGCTTGTTACCATTTTGGATGCTGATAAAGAAGGTTTCCTTCGTTCCGAACGGTCTCTCATTCAGACGATTGGGCGGGCTGCGCGTAATTCAAATGGCCATGTCATTATGTATGCCGACCGGATCACTGATAGCATGGAAAAAGCTATCAGTGAAACAAAGCGCCGGCGTTCCATTCAGGAAGAATACAATGAAAAGCACGGCATAACGCCAATGACTATACAAAAGGATATCCGCGACTCAATCCGTGCAACCCATGCGGCGGAAGAGCAGGAAGAATACCAGCCGTCAGCCAAGCTCGGCAAACTGAACAAGAAAGAGCGCGAAAAATTGATCGGCGATATGGAAAAGGAAATGAAGGAAGCGGCAAAAGCCCTCAATTTCGAAAGGGCTGCCGAGCTTCGTGACTTACTATTAGAGTTAAAAGCGGAAGGATGACGTAGAAATGGCGATGGATAAGCTGATTGTAAAGGGTGCCAGAGCCCATAATTTAAAAAATATCGATGTCACCATTCCGAGAGATAAGCTTGTAGTACTGACAGGACTTTCCGGTTCCGGGAAGTCTTCACTGGCTTTTGACACGATTTATGCAGAAGGGCAGCGCCGCTATGTTGAATCATTATCAGCATATGCACGCCAATTCCTGGGGCAAATGGATAAGCCTGACGTTGATGCCATTGAGGGGCTGTCTCCTGCGATTTCAATTGACCAAAAAACAACAAGCCGAAATCCGCGTTCCACAGTGGGAACGGTGACGGAAATCTATGATTATCTGCGATTATTATTCGCACGGGTAGGGCGTCCGACATGCCCGATCCATGATATCGAAATCTCCTCGCAGACCATTGAACAAATGGTGGACAGAATTATGGAATACCCGGAAAGAACAAAGCTTCAGGTTATGGCTCCGCTGGTATCCGGCAGAAAAGGCACCCATGTGAAGGTGCTTGAGGATATTAAAAAGCAGGGCTTTGTCCGTGTCCGTGTTGATGGAGAAATGATGGATCTCGGTGACGAGATAGAGCTGGAGAAAAATAAAAAACACTCTATTGAAGTAGTAATAGACCGAATTGTGGTAAAAGAAGGTGTAGCTCCGCGTCTCGCTGATTCAATGGAAACAGCCCTAAACCTTGGCAATGGCAAGGTGCTTGTCGATGTGATCGGCGAGGAAGAGCTATTATTCAGCGCAAACCATGCCTGCCCGCATTGCGGCTTTTCAATCGGGGAACTGGAGCCAAGAATGTTCTCATTTAACAGCCCGTTCGGCGCATGTCCAGAATGTGATGGGCTCGGTTCAAAGCTTGAAGTCGATGTAGACCTTGTTATCCCAAATAAGGAGCTATCTTTGAAGCAAAATGCGATTGCACCTTGGGAACCGACAAGCTCCCAATACTATCCTCAGCTATTGGAGGCTGTCTGCAATCACTATGGAATTGATATGGATATTCCTGTTAAGGATATCCCTGAACACTTACTTGAGAAGGTTTTATACGGATCTGGCAAGGACAATATCTATTTCCGTTATGAAAACGATTTTGGCCAGGTGAGGGAAAACTATATCCGCTTTGAAGGCGTAATCCGCAATGTAGAGCGCCGCTATAAGGAAACGAGCTCGGACTATATCCGGGAGCAAATGGAAAAATATATGGCGCAGCATCCGTGCCCTTCATGTAAAGGTTACCGCTTAAAGACGGAAAGCCTTGCAGTGCTGGTGTCCGGAAAGCATATCGGCCATGTAACGGCTTTTTCAATTGAAGAAGCATTCAGCTTTTTCGAAGACCTGGCTCTTTCTGAAAAAGAAATGAAGATTGCCAATCTTATTTTTCGTGAGATTAAAGAACGTCTTGGCTTCCTTATTAATGTCGGCCTTGATTACCTGACATTAAGCCGTGCAGCCGGAACTTTATCCGGGGGAGAGGCACAGCGGATCCGCTTGGCCACTCAGATTGGCTCACGGTTGACTGGTGTTCTTTATATACTGGACGAGCCATCTATTGGCTTGCACCAGCGTGATAATGACCGTTTGATTGATACGCTGAAAAATATGCGGGACATCGGCAATACCCTGATTGTTGTTGAACATGATGAAGATACCATGATTGCTGCAGATTATTTGATCGATGTTGGCCCTGGGGCCGGCGTTCATGGAGGCGAAATCGTCTCAGCGGGAACGCCTCAGGAGGTAATGGATGACCCTAACTCCCTGACAGGTCAATATCTGTCCGGGAAAAAATTCATTCCGCTGCCAATTGAGCGCCGGAAGAACGACGGCCGCTTTATCGAAATTAAAGGAGCCAAAGAGAACAACCTAAAGAATGTGAACGTCAAGTTTCCTCTAGGTTCTTTTATTTCTGTAACAGGCGTGTCAGGTTCCGGGAAGAGTACATTAATCAATGAAATTCTTCACAAGAGCCTTGCACAAAAGCTTCATAAAGCAAAAACGAAGCCTGGTGAGCATAAAGAAATTAAAGGTGTCGAGCATCTCGAAAAGGTAATAGATATAGATCAGTCGCCGATCGGGCGGACACCGCGTTCCAATCCGGCCACTTACACGGGAGTATTTGACGATATCAGAGATGTTTTCGCATCAACGAACGAAGCAAAGGTTCGCGGTTATAAGAAAGGCCGTTTCAGCTTTAACGTAAAAGGCGGACGCTGTGAAGCCTGCCGCGGAGACGGTATCATCAAAATTGAAATGCACTTCCTGCCTGACGTGTATGTGCCATGTGAAGTCTGCCATGGCAAGCGTTATAACAGGGAGACTCTTGAAGTGAAATACAAAGGGAAAAACATATCGGATATTCTTGCAATGACTGTCGAGGATGCATTGGAATTCTTCGAGAATATCCCTAAAATCCGCCGCAAGCTGCAAACCATTTTTGATGTCGGCCTTGGCTATATCACATTGGGGCAGCCGGCAACAACCTTGTCCGGAGGGGAAGCGCAGCGTGTTAAGCTTGCATCTGAGCTGCATCGCCGCTCAACCGGCCGTTCACTTTATATCCTCGATGAGCCGACAACCGGCCTCCATGTGGATGATATCTCAAGGTTGCTTGTCGTCCTGCAGCGTCTCGTAGAAAATGGAGACACCGTGCTGGTCATCGAACATAATTTGGATGTCATCAAGGCTGCCGACTATATTGTCGACCTTGGACCTGAAGGCGGAGACAAAGGCGGAACCATTTTAGCAGCCGGAACCCCTGAAAAAATTGCTGAAGTTCCGGAATCCTATACAGGCAAATACCTCAAACCAATATTGGAGAGAGACCGCCTCAGAATGAAACAGCAAATTGAAGAAAAAGAAGGCGTGACAAACGCCTAATATGGGGGAAGCAGTACCGATAGGGTGCTGCTTCTTTTTTATGGAGGAAAGATTACTTTTACAAAAACAGGGGTAAAGAAAATGAGCAAAACCAAGTCTGCAGCAATCATTAGTCTTGAATTGTGAACTTAGCAAATAAATCATGATTTTTAGGGAAGAAACGATCAAAACATGGGAATTAAGCTGTGGATTTAGCAAACAAATCCAGAAAACTCACGAACAAATTTATGGAATTAGCGAATAAGTTAGATTTATAAATAGAAAAAGTTCTGCTGAAGGAGAAATGTTTATCGGGAGCCATTCTACTATGTAAAAACCGGATACAAGGTTACTGTTTCGTAGTTTATCGGTCAATTTTAAATTAGAACCGGTCACATTTTCAATTTATCGGTCAGAATCCAGTTTTATCGGTCACTTTACACAATATATCGGTCAGAATTTCAATATATCGGTCACTTCGGGTCCTTTCAATATTTCAATAATTCCAATATGAAAATAAGGAAAACAGACGGGTAAACGAATATCATAGAATACCAACACTTACTTCAGCAAGACACAACCAAGAAAGGAATACACATATATGAGAAAAGCAATCTATCTATTAGCAGGAGTTCTCATACTGGGGTTAGCCGTCTATCTTTCAGTTACCTTTTTCGGGGAGGAGAAAAAAGCGGATAGCGGCAAGATGATTGTGGCTTTTGGCGATTCTCTTACCTACGGTTTTGGAGATGAAACGAAAGAGGGCTATATCGGCAGGCTTCAAAGTAAGCTAAGCAGGGCTTATCCAGATAAGACTTACGAAATAAAGAATTATGGTGTATACGGCTATAAATCATCGGATGTATTAAAGCAGGTGCTCAAGCCAAAAGTGGCGCAGGATCTTAAAGAAGCGGATATGTTCATCGTTTATATCGGAACGAATGATCTGCTGAAGAGCAATGGCGGAGATTTGTATCCACTCCACCATGAAAAGCTCGTTGAAGCCAAGGATGTGTACGAGGATAAACTTAATGGAATTCTTGAAACGCTGGAAACGGCCAATAATGACGCGCCTATTATTTTGCTGGGGCTTTACAATCCATATCCGGATGGCGATAAAATAGAAAAATACATTGATCATTGGAACGAGTCAATTCAGAAAACAGCAGAGCAAGATGAAAGCATCACCTATATTTCTACCAATGAGTTATTCAAAGGAAAAAACAAGAAGCAGTATTTCTCTGATTCTCTCCATCCGAACGGAAAAGGCTGTGAATTAATCGCTGACAAGATCCTGAACGAATACTCATTTAAGTGACCTCCTTCAAAAAAGGCCTTCTCATTCTCTCTTTTGATAAGACAATGTAATGTTCCAGCAAAAAGCATGTAAACAAGCTGCGTTATAATTGTAACTAAGGGAATTTTTAGATAAAGCCGGGAATAGAACGGGGAGGTCATTATGGAGGACTATTTAGCGAAATCATTAGATGAGTGGAAAGAAGATATTTCAGAGGTCTTGGATCAGATCAATAATGAGTATGAAGATGTAAAAAAAGAGCTGAAGGTTTATTCCTATAAATACGGAATTACGAAGCAGGTTATTCAATCAACAGTAAACGAAGAGATTATTGATAATATCCGTGAAATGTATCATAAGCCTTTCGAAGAAAAGTATAATGAACTGAAAGAGTACATACGTGATTTGGATGAAAAAAGAAAAGTGTTCCAAATGTTTGTGAACAAGATTGATGAAGTAAAACGAAAGGAAGCGCCGAGAACCGACCTGGCGGCAGCCTACAAATAAGCTTCAATGGATGAAACCGTCTTTGCAGAAAGGCGGTTTTTGTCGTTGACAAAAAACTCTGCGCCTTTTGGCCATAGAAGCCTAAGCCTGCAGATGTATTTTTTCAAAAACAGAGGTAAATATTTCTGTGGTTTCCTATAATGAAAGTGAGAAGAGGAAACTCCATTTGGGTTCATAAAAACGAAACTTTACCTGCTCCACATTCGTATTAGAGTAAAAAGGAGCTGAAGACAATGGAAACGAGAAAGGTCCTATCAGCGTTAAGCTATTTCAGTATTATGTTCGCCGGATTTATATTTCCGCTAATTGTGTTTTTTGCAACAGGAGATCCGGAAGTAAAGCGGCATGCGAAGAGTGCTTTCTTATCACATCTGATTCCGCTGGTTCCTGTTCCGTTTATTATTTTTGCGGCAGTGACCCAGTTTACAGTTAATGGCCAGGATATCCCGGTATTTTTTATGGCGGCTGTCGCAATTACAATCATTTTAAGTTTAATTGTACTAATCTGGAATATTATTAAAGGGGTAAAAGCCCTTATAGAAGAGTAGCAAATATAAATGAGGAGGAGCCGAAATGAAAGAGGAACGGAAACGCATACTGAAAATGGTAGAGGAAGGCAAGCTGACAGTTGACGAGGCTTTGACACTTTTGGAGCAGCTTGAAAAATCACACCAGACGATGGAACAGAAGCAGGAAGATCTTATTAAGGAGCTTTCGGCAGATGTGAAGTTTGAAGAAGCAAAGAAAGAAGATCCGTATAGTGCGAAGCAGCAAAGTGCCAAAGAAAAGATTATGGATTTCGTAGATTCTGCCTTAAAGAAAGTGAAGGATCTTGACCTTGATTTCAATTTTGGCAAAAGCGTTGAGATCTCGCATATTTTTCAGCATGCAGACACATACTTGAAGGATCTGGATATTGATGTCGCGAACGGAACGGTAAAGGTTATTCCGTGGGAGCAAAGCGATGTCCGTGTAGAATGCCATGCGAAGGTATATCGGGTAGACACCCAGGACGAAGCACGCAAAAACTTCCTGAAGGATGTTATTTTTGCCATTGAAGGGCAAAAGCTCCGTTTCTCCACCCAGCAAAAGTGGATGAAACTAAATGCTGTGATTTATATTCCGAAAGCAGAATATGAAAATGTGAAAATTCGCATGTTTAATGGACCGATTGAAGGTCAAAACTTATCAGTGGAGAACTTTAAAGCTAAAACCGCAAACGGAAAAATTACCGTCGGTGATTTGAACAGTAAATACGTTGAAGCAGAAACAGCAAACGGGCAGATTTCCATTCAAAGAAGCCGGATCGATCGTCTTGAAGCAGAAACGCTAAATGGTGCGATTTTAGCGGAGGGGGACTTTCAAAAGGCTGAGCTGCAATCTTTTAATGGCAATGTGACCTGTAAGGCTGAAAATGAACGATGCGAACGGATTGAAGTAAAAGCGGCAACCGGCAGCATTGATCTGTTTTTACCCGATTTTGCGGCTGTCAGCGGAGAGCTGAGAACCAATCTGGGCAGTTTTCATGTAGATATTGAGGGTATTGAAGTAATAGAAGAAAAGAGCGAAGTGATTCAAAAAATGATGCGCTTTAAGTCTGTAAAAGAAACGGATAGCGGACTTAAGCTATTGGCTGATTCGAAAACAGGGGCGATTACGTTAAAAAGATCATCATCCTGGTAATTTTTCAGCCGTCTGAATGCTTGCGCTTTAAGGATAGGAGGGAAGCTTTATGAATAAGCTTGTACGTTCACGAAACAACAGAAAAGTGGCTGGTGTATTAGGCGGTCTCTCTAAATCGATCGGCATAGACCCCACCATAACGAGGGTCATATTCATTGTCCTGCTATTTACGACAGGAGTATTTCCTATGGCTTTGATTTATGCACTATTGGTATTTGTGCTGCCGAACGAAGAGGTGTAAGCGATGAGATGGATTATAGGCATTTTAATTAACGCCATCCTCTTTGTTGCCATTGCGGGCTTTTTTGAGGATTCATTTTACTTGTCCGGGTTGGGCGCTGCCATCGGGGCCAGCTTCATGCTTTCAATTTTGAATATCCTTGTGAAGCCAATCCTGATCATATTAACATTGCCAGTCACAGTATTGACGCTCGGCCTGTTTCTGTTCGTCATCAATGCCGTCACATTAATGATCACAGATGGTTTCATGGGCGATTCCTTTGAAATTGCCGGGTTTGGAACTGCAATCCTGGTATCAGTCATAATGTCGATCGTCAACCTGGTTATCCAAAAAGCAGTATTAGAACCAGCGAAGGAAAAATAAAAACTCCCTCAGAATGGGAAGTTGCACATAAAATTAAAAAGCTGCACGCAAAACTGAAAATGTGGTTCATGAATTTCAAAAGCTGCACGCAAAAATCAGTGAAGTGCCGTATATCATTTAAAAATGACTTGAAAATACATCTGTAAACCGCTGAAAAGCGGGTGAATTGTGTAAGATGTTAGATTAATTTCGGAACATGTTAGATAAAATATAATACCTGCTATTTAAATATCGAAACATGTTAGATAAAACCAAAAGTATGTTAGCTAATTGCAAAACATTCCAGATAAAAACCGAAGCATTACCGGAACAAGATGTTCCCATCCTAAAAAAAGCCAGCACACCTTCGCGTGCTGGCTTTCTCCTTATTCAATGATAACCGCCTTATATCCATCATTCCGCAAATTCCCTTCGAGTTTTTCAGCTTCTTGCCTTTCCTCAAAAGTAACCTGCACTTTATATTGTTTGGGCCCGTCCGATTTTCTTTTTAAGCCATATTGTTCAGCAATTGCTTTTGCAATGGCTTGGGCGCATCGTTTTCGATAGACAGGTGTACGAAGAAGCGCAGCTTCTTCTTTGTTTGTCATAAACCCGCATTCCACAAGGACGGCGGTCATTTTCGTTTCCCGGAGGACATGAAAGTCTGCCGTTTTTATTCCGCGGTCGCGCAAACCGGTTAAGTGAATTAAATTCCGTTGTATTTTTTGTGCCAATTTCAGAGCTTCCTGCGGTCTGGAAGGGTGAATGTAAGTCTCGATACCACCGGCACTGTTCCAGGCGCCGGTTCCATAGGCATTGGCATGGATAGACACATAGCAGTCTACATTTAGCCGGTTTGCTAGATCGGTCCTTTCGGTCAAAGGCACATCCCGCTCATCCGAATGGGCAAGATAAACAGTCACATTTTGATAGTTTTCCAGCAGCTCCTTAGCAAGGCTTGCTGCAGATCGGTTAAACTCATATTCACGCATGCCATCGGGGCTTCTTTTTTCGGGAGTGCAGTATCCATGCCCGGCGTCCAGCATAATTTTCATTTTTACCGCTCCTTTCTAAACCAATTTTTTTATAAATGTCTTCACTTATATAATATGGACAAACCCTCTGAAAGGACATGGCTAAATAAAAAAAGGAGAAAACCCCCATGGGCCTTCTCCTATTTAGATGCGCGCTGCATCGTATGGACAAATTTATACCGATCGGCACGGTATGCTGATTTTACAAGCTCAAAAGGCGTACCATCCTGTAAAAATGAAGTTCTGACAATTAGAAGAACAGGGGAGCCTGTGTCGACTTGCAGATGCTTAACCTCTGTTTCTTTTGCAATGGAAGCTTCAATTTGCTGGGTCGCTTCACTGATTGTCAGCGCCAATTTTTCCTCAATATATTGATACAATGACTTGTTGATGATTTCTTCAGTCAGCCCTTTTACCAGATTGGCAGGGAGGTAGGTGGTTTCGAAAGCCATTGGCAGGTTATCAGCCAGGCGCACCCGCTTAATTTCATAAACAGGCGTATTTTCTTTAATGCCAAGCTTACGTGCAAGCTGCGGTTCAGCCGGGATAATTTCAAAGGAGATCAGGCGGCTGCTTGGCACCATGCCCCGTTCCTTCATATCCTCTGTAAAACTGGTTAAACCCTGCAGCTTCTGTTCAACCTTCTGCTTATTGACGAAGGTTCCTCGGCCTTTTTGCCTGTACAAAAAACCATCGTTCACCAGATTGTTCAAGGCCTGCCTGACAGTCATGCGGCTGATTTGGTACTGCTCGGCATACTCCCGTTCAGACGGAATCGCTTCATCAGGCTTTAAAATTCCGTTCTCAATTAAGTGTTTAATATACTCCTCTAATTGATGATAAATCGGAATGGGTGATTGTTTATCGATCATGGGAAATTCTCCTATCACTAGTTCTTAAGAATCCTGTACCAGTCTGAGCGCTTCTTCATCGGCAATGATTGTCACATTAGGATGAAGCTTCAGAGCAGAGGCGGGAAACTGCTCATCCGGTTCTCCATTTACTAAGCGTCTGATCGCTTCTGCCTTAGCTGAGCCTGATGCGAGCAAAACGATTTCTCTGCTATCAAGGATGGAGGCGATTCCCATTGTAATCGCATGGGCAGGAACCTCATCGATCGATTCGAAAAATCGTGCGTTTGCTTTTCGTGTACTTTCCGCAAGCTTAACAACGTGCGTTCGGCTTTTAAAAGAAGTGCCTGGCTCGTTGAAACCGATATGCCCGTTTTGGCCGATGCCCAGCAGCTGCAGATCAATATCTACAAGATCTTTAATCAGCTGTTCATAACGCAGGCATTCCTGGTTAATATCATCCGCCGTTCCATTGGGCAGGTTCGTGTTTTCAAGCGGAATATTAAGATGATTAAAAAGCTCGCTGTTCATAAAATATCGGTAGCTGTTAGGGTCGGAAGAAGGCAGGCCGATATATTCATCCAAATTAATTGTTGTGATTTTTTCATAAGAGGTGCCGTTTTCAATGTGATCTTTAATCAGCTCAGCGTAAACTCCTTTTGGCGTACTGCCGGTTGCCAGTCCTAAAGTCATTTCTGGATTGGAACGTATTTTTTCGATCATCAGCTGTGCCGCTTTATGGCTCAAATCCTCATAATGGGCTGCTCGAATAATCTTCAAGAAGACTTCACCCCACGTTCAAAAGCCTTTATTCCTCTGCAAAAGGTCATAGCCACCTCGAGATTTTCGTCGAGGATTACCAGGTCAGCATCCTTTCCTTCCGAGATGCTGCCTTTCCGGTCGTAGATGTTTAACTGTTTGGCCGGATTTCTGCTGGCAAGGCGGACAGCTTCCAATAAGGTGATATCCGTAAACTCAATCATATTCTTAATAGAATCTTTCATTTTTAAAATGCTGCCAGCCAGTGTGCCGTCTGCGAGCAAGGCCTGGCCATTTTCAACGGTGACATCCTGTCCGCCAAGATCATAATGGCCATTTTTCAGGCATTTGGCTCTCATCGAATCAGTAATTAAGATCATCCCATCGTGACCTTTGGCGTTGAGAGCGAGCTTGATCATTTCCGGTCGGACGTGAATGCCGTCTGCGATCATTTCTACGATCAGCTCTTTGAATAAAAGGGCAGCCCCTGCAACGCCTGGCTCCCGGTGATGCATGCCTCTCATGCCGTTAAAAAGGTGTGTCACATGCGTGGCGCCTGCTTTAACGGCTTCCTCCATTTCGGTAAAAATAGCATCGCTATGGCCGATTGAGGCAACGACGCCATTTTCACTTAAATAGCGGATAAACTCGTAGCCGTTCGCTTTTTCAGGCGCCAGCGTTATAAGTTTGATTGTATGGTTTGCAGCTTCCTGCCAGCGTTTGAAAAGCTCGATATCAGGTTCGAGAATATGGTTCCTCGGCTGGGCTCCGCCTCTTTTTTCATTAATAAACGGGCCTTCAAGATGGATACCGATGATTTCCGCTTTGCCTGGCGTATTTTGCTCTTTTTGATAGAGGGCTGCATTGGACAGCGCTGCCTCTATCTTTTCTTTTTCCTGGGTGATAGTGGTAGCCAGAAAGCTGGTTGTTCCTTCTGCCGGAAGTACGCTGGCCATTGTCGTGAGAGCTTCCTGTGTTGCGTCCATCGTATCCGATCCGCCTGCCCCGTGAATATGGACATCAATAAATCCCGGGCTGATAGTATGTTCCGCAGGAAGTTCCATGATTTTTGTATCCTGATTAATAGCAGGGAGTTCATCCAAGCTTCCCACTTTTATGATCTTTTCATTTTCTATTAAAATAAAACCGTTATTTAGAAGGTCGTTTTCTAGAATAATTTTTGCATTTTTTATAAGAAGACGGCTCATTTTGCTTCATCTCCGTTCAAGTCTTAGTATAGGGTTATCAGTATACCTTTATTATAAAAGGTTTGCATATAGATGTCTATACCAGTTGATATATATGTGCACTTGTTTGGGTTTGGTCTATACAACTAAAACAAAAAAGGCTAGAGAGCACCATATTAATGTGGCTTTCTAGCCTTTTTATTTGTTTCGCGGATAAATCATGATTTTTGCGGAAAACTCGAAAATATCGATTCCAATTGGCCCTGCCATAGCTATCCTTTTCTGCGGAGACACAGCTAAAAATCATGATTCTCTCCTATTTCGAATGAAATTCCGTAATCGCTTCACGCAAATAGCCGTTATGTTTTTCCAAAAGCTCCGCGGCTGCTTCGCCTTTTAACCCGGTTAAAATTTGCAGGATGGCAGCCTTCGTATTATGCTTTTGCTCCAGAAGAGCGGCTTTGGCTTCCTCATCGGATGCACCTGTTGCCATTTTGACGATATTTTCCGCACGTTTGAACAGCTTTTCATTGGTCATTTGCACGTCTACCATCAGATTGCCGTACACTTTTCCGAGCTTGACCATAGATGCTGTCGTAAGCATGTTCAATACCAGCTTTTGCGCAGTTCCAGCTTTCATTCTTGTTGAGCCTGTAACCACTTCCGGACCCGTGATTGGCGCAATCGTATATCTTGAGATTTTCTCCATCTCGGAATCTTTTGTGCAGGCAACCGAAACAGTAACAGCCCCGACTTCGTTTCCGTATTGAAGCGCTCCGATTGTGTATGGAGTACGTCCGCTTGCTGCGATTCCGACAAGTACATCATTTTCCGTCAGATTGATATTCATGACATCGTGGCGGCCTTGCGAGCTGTCATCTTCAGCCCCTTCAATCGCTTCGGTCATCGCTTCTTTTCCGCCGGCGATAATGCCGAGAACCATTTCAGGATCGGTTCCATAGGTTGGGGGACATTCGGAAGCATCAATAATGCCAAGCCTTCCGGAAGTGCCGGCACCCACATAAATGAGGCGGCCGCCTTTTTTAAAGCTGTCCACAATCTCATCCACTACTTTTACAATATGGGGAATTTCCCTGGCGATTGCGTTGGGAACAATTGTATCCTCCTGGTTAATGATCGTAATAATTTCTTCAGTTGTCATTAAATCGATTTCCATTGTTTTTGGATTTCGCTGCTCAGTGTTCAGCTTCGTAATATTCATCATTGATCCCTCACCATTAATTGAAATTTTGTTCCCGCTTTGATTTCATCCAAAAGAGGAAGGTCTTCCTCTTTGACTCTGGCAATCACATTGACGCGCGCATCCTGCGGAAGGTTTGCCAGAGTGATTTGCATTTCGCCTGCATAGCGTCCGTATAACACATTATCAACCGTCACCATGCCTTTATTACGTCCCACCTGGTTAGAAGGTTCCAATTTATTTTGTCCCTGCTGGGCATATGATCTTGATTCTACTGATCGGACCACATCCCGGGCAGGATCCATGCGGTTTGTATGGATTTGTTTAAAAAGGTCCTCATGGTGCTGTCCGCCAAGAGTCTCGATGCGAAGCGGAATCACACCCCCGGCAATTTTGGTTAATTGCATCAATGTCTCATCATTTACCGAATGGTCACCGATTAATACTTTATCCGTATAACAGCTGTTCATTAATTCAGCAGCTGCAGCAGCCGGGGAGAAGCCCCGATGTTTTTCCAAAGTCGGTAATCCTGAGAAAATAGGTCCGCGGAGTTCGCCATCACCGGGAACAAATGCCATCGTCGTAATACCCATTCCTTTTAGGAATTGGTTTCTTTTGATTAAAAAGTCTTTATCCAAACCCGTTTCAGGGCGCGGGTAAAAGTTATGCCAAGCCTCTACATTGCTGGCGTTTAAGCCGAGGTCTAGCCACTCTTGCAGCTCCTCTGCCGAAATAGTGCTCGCATTTATTCCGAGTTTCATTTTTTTCGAGAGTTCAATAATTTGAGCAGAAGAAAAGCCGTAATCAGCCCGAATGCCAGCAAGGCCCCAGTCAAGAAGGGTATCGATCAATTCCCACTTCAAACCCAAGTGGCCCAATGATTGCGGAGAGACATCCGCCAGCAGTTCCATATCGTGCTTTTTGGCCAGAGCACCGAGCTCCTGCAGCAAATCCTTATATGTACTGGGGTCGTCTTCAGGAATATGGAGGGAGGTAAAGATGGATTTTAACCCAAAAGAAGCTGCTTTCCCAATCCATTCCGCATTTTGTTCCTGCCGTTCTTCTGATAAATAGACTGATATTCCAAGCATTATGCTCACCTCAATTTAGGTCTGAATTTTTAAAAAATACGCCCTCATAAGTAAAGAAGGAGGAATCGCTCCTCCTTCTTTAGTTTAAGTACCTTTGAAATAGATAACTGTCTAGCTTAGGCCCCTTATCGACTAGACGTGCTTCCCTCACCTCATCTACGACGACGCGCAGGACGTGCGCGTTTCCGAGCGTTATAAGTCAACATCGAATCGCTATCGCTCTTCGTGTTTCCTTTATCTCAAAAAGGAACTCAGACTAAAAGCGCCACGTCCTGTGGCAAAGTCTGAGTGACCCACATCCTGTGGGCCTCAGTCCACCACGCTCCGTCGATGGGCACTAAGGAAAGCTACTTCGAATAAGCTACGCAGGAACAAGCCGCTTTTTGCTTGTTCCGAAGGGCGCCTCCGCTTTTCTTAGATATTCTTAGCCATTTCTTCTTTGAATCCGAACATCCATGTGAAGAGGAAGCCAAATGCATAGGCAATTAATAAACCGATTAGGTACAGTACTATTTGATGTGTGTGAACGAGGAAGGCAAGCGGTATGCCGGAAACCCCGATTGCAATCGTAGCAATTTTAAAGAACGCCTGGAAGGCTCCGCCAACAGCAGCTCCTAGGCATGCTGTTAAGAACGGGCGTCCCAATGGAAGGGTAACCCCGAAGATCAGCGGTTCGCCGATGCCGAGGATACCAACTGGAAGGCCGCCTTTAATGACTTTTTTCAGACGGGCATTCTTTGTTTTGAAATAGATGGCAAATGCTGCACCGACCTGGCCTGCGCCGCCCATTGCAAGGATAGGGAGAAGCGGGTCGTCGCCGATTGTATTGATTAATTCCATATGAACCGGTGTTAAACCCTGGTGCAAGCCGGTTACAACAAGCGGAAGGAATGTTCCGGCAAGTACTAATCCGGCAAGGACGCCGCCAATATCAAGAATGCCAAGCAATCCTTTTGTAATGATATCAGACAGGAATCCGCCAACAGGCTGCAGGATAAAGAATGTTGCAAAGCCTGTGGCTAACAAAGCAAGAGTAGGTGTTACAATAATATCGACAGCTGATGGAACCACTTTTCGAATTCGTTTTTCTAAAAAGGCGATTAGAGCAGCTGCCAGCATGACGCCAATTAATCCGCCTCGCCCAGGAACAAGTGCTTCACCGAAAAGAGTAATATTAGCAAGACCCGGGTTGATTAACAGGATACCGGCCGCACCACCAAGAGCAGGCGATCCGCCAAATTCCTTCGCTGTGTTAATACCAACAAACACACCCAGGTAACTGAATAATCCCCAGCCAATTAAGCTAAGCATCTGAACTAGAGTTGATTCCGGATCAGCGCCGGAGCGGATTACTACGTTTGTAATCCCCGCGACCAAACCGGATGCAACAATCGCAGGAATCAGCGGAATGAAGATACTTGCAATTTTTCTTAAAAATAATTTGAATGGAGTGGCATTTTTCTCATTGAGTCCAGCTTTTGTACGTGCAGCCAGTCCTTCCAGTGAAGTGTCAATTTCTTCGTCATCATCCACAGAAGCAACATTCATCCCTGTCATTTTTGAAACCTCGTCAGCTACCTTAGTGACAATTCCTGGACCAAGAATGATTTGCAGTGTTTCTGCTTCAACAACGCCCATAACTCCGTCAATATCCTTGATGCCTTCGAGGCTGACCTTGCTTGCATCAACCGGTTTTACACGAAGGCGTGTCATGCAGGAAGCCAGTTCCGCGATATTGCCGGTGCCGCCCAACTGATCCGTAATCTCTTTCGCCAAGCGTTCTTCTTTACGCATGAGCTTTTCCCCCTCTAAAAAAATAGAATACAAGTGCAAGAAACAGATAAAAAGCCAATGAATCCGCTTACATACTTATATTACCAACTGACAGTATAGTTGTCTATACCATTTATTCATATTTTTATATTGTTACAGATTTCGTGCCTGTCTTATCATAACTATACGCTTTATTTACTGAAAAATTGTCCATTGCCATGTGGATTGCGCAAAAGGTCCTATAAAAATACTTAAACTTTTGTAAAAATCGTTTTCAGAAATTTGGTTCTGACTTAAAAAGTGCTAAAATAAAGTGAAACTTCCGTCAGCCTGTTTTTGGCTGACGGTTAGTTGAACCAATCGGGCCTTTACGGACAGTTAATTTCACGGAATAGAATATGTTATTTTCTCTGCTATTTAAAAAAGAGAATTTTACTGTCCGTTAATCTGCGATAAAGTGAAACTTCCGTCAGCCTGTTTTTTGGCTGGCGGTTAGTTGAGGCCCGCATGATGCTGGTCACTCAGGCGTTGCGACAGGACGTCGCGGTTTTAGCCTGAGTTCTATTTCGGGCCTTTACGGACAGTTAATTTCACGGAATAGAATATGTTATTTTCTCCGCTATTAAAAAAAGAGAATTTTACTGTCCGTTAATCTGCGGGAATTTGTTACAGGAATATTTTCACATATAAAGAAATCATCCCAGAATTGCCAGCATAAAGGAGGAGCTTATATTGGTAAAAGTACGCACAAAAGATATTATAGAAAAATTTGGTCTTGAGCTGATTGCCGGGGAGGAAGGCATTAACCGGCCGATTACGACGAGTGATATTTCACGGCCGGGCCTTGAGATGGCGGGCTATTTTGATTACTATCCGGGAGAAAGGGTTCAGCTGCTGGGGAAAACGGAGCTAACCTTTGCGGAAAAATTAAACGATACAGACCGGGAAAGCCGCCTGGAACGTTTATGTACCGATATTACGCCGGGCATTATTATTACAAGGGGCCTTGATATTCCAGAAGAATTAATTGAAGCGGCTGAGCGCGAATCTGTCCCTCTTCTTCGCTCCAAGCAAAAAACAACCCGTTTTTCCAGTTTGCTGACCAATTTTCTTGAAAGCAAGCTTGCGCCAACGACTGCAGTCCATGGCGTTCTTGTGGATATATATGGAGTAGGTGTGCTGATTACCGGTAAAAGCGGAGTTGGTAAAAGTGAAACCGCGCTTGAACTCGTGAAGCGGGGACATCGTCTGGTTGCGGATGACTGCGTGGAAATCAGGCAGGAGGATGAAGATTATCTTGTCGGAAACTCGCCTGAACTAATTGAGCATTTGCTTGAAATCCGCGGGCTTGGCATCATCAATGTCATGACGTTATTTGGAGCAGGTGCAGTCCGCAGTTATAAGAAAATCTCCATCGTTATGAATCTGGAGCTATGGGATCCGAAAAAACAGTACGACCGTCTTGGGCTTGATGAGGAAAAAATGAAAATCATAGATACGGAAATCACGAAGCTGACGATTCCGGTCCGGCCAGGGCGTAACCTTGCTGTTATCATTGAGGTTGCCGCCATGAACTTCCGTTTAAAACGAATGGGCATGAATGCAGCCGAACAGTTTACCAGCCGCTTATCTGATGTCATTGAAGACGGTGACCATGAGGATCGTTAAGTTTGCTTTTATTTCAATCAAACGTTTGATTGGAGTCTGATAAACGGCATTCTGACAGGGGCTTCGGCTTTATAAATAGAGGAACCAAAACTTAGATAACTGTCTAGCTCCAGCGCCTACCCCCTCGAGGTGTCGGGGGTGACCAAGGCGCTTGCGCTTTTCAATGAGAAGGAGAAGTGATCATGGAAAACAATATACAGCCGCTTGACCCGATCGCCATTTCCCTTGGACCGATCCAAGTCCATTGGTATGGCCTTATTATCGGTGTCGGCATTGCGTTGGCTCTCATTATTGCAATGAGGGAAGGGGAGAGAAGGGGACTTCCCAAGGATATTTTTGCGGATTTAATGCTTTGGGCCATTCCGATTGCCATTATTTCAGCACGGATTTATTATGTTATATTTCAATGGGACTTTTACTCACAGAACCCTGGTGAAATTATAAAATTATGGAATGGCGGAATTGCTATACACGGCGCCTTGATTGGAGCGGTCATCACCGCGTATATTTTTGCCAGGAAAAAGAAGATTTCCTTCTGGCAGCTTGCTGATGTTGCGGCACCAAGCATTATTTTAGGGCAGGCAATCGGACGCTGGGGCAATTTTATGAATCAGGAAGCACACGGCGGGGAAGTCAGCCGTGCCTTTTTGGAAAATATGTACCTGCCTGAATTCATTATTAACCAAATGTACATTAACGGTGCTTATTACCATCCGACGTTTTTATATGAATCGATTTGGAATATAATTGGTTTTATCATCCTTATATTATTAAGAAGAGCCAATTTGCGCCGCGGGGAGCTTTTCTTAACGTATGTGATCTGGTATTCTATCGGCCGTTTCTTCGTAGAAGGATTGAGAACAGACAGCTTGATGCTAACCGACACATTAAGAATCGCGCAGACGATTTCAATTGCTCTTATTATTGGAGCGCTTGCCCTCATTTTCTATAGAAGAAAAACAGGTTTGGCAGACGCCCGCTATTTAGATAAAGCATAGAAAATTTAACGAACAAGGAGAAAAGAGATGCTGGTTGAATCATCGAAACGGGGGCTGATGGTCGGCTTAAAGACAACATGGACGCTTGGAAAAGTCATTTTCCCGGTTACGCTGATCGTGGCGATGCTGCAGCATACGCCAGTGCTTCCTTGGGTTATAAAGCTGATCACGCCTCTAATGAATCTGATTGGGCTGTCAGGAGATGCAGCCATACCGCTTGTTTTGGGAAACTTTTTGAATTTGTATGCCGGGATCGGGGCGATTTTAACGCTTGATCTCACGGTAAAAGAAGTTTTTATTATCGCAGTAATGCTGTCTTTTTCGCATAATATGCTGATTGAGTCAGGTGTGGCCCTTAAAGTCGGCGTAAAGCTGTGGGTTATTCTCGCCGTAAGATTTGGCCTTGCGTTCCTAAGTGCTATTGTCATCAATCTTGTATGGCAGGGCGGTTCGGAAACGGCTAAGTACGGATTTATCCCTGCAAAAGAAGAACAGGTATCCGGATTCATTCCCATCATGATGGATGCACTGCAAACAGCACTGCTTGGGATTTTCCAGCTTGCCATAATTGTTATACCGCTTATGGTGACTATTCAAATTTTAAAAGACAAACAATGGCTCGCTGTTTTTTCAAAATGGATGGCGCCTGTCACAAGGGCGCTGGGTATGAAAGAAAATACGTCAACCACTTTGGCGGCTGGATTGCTGATTGGTCTCGCCTACGGGGCGGGTGTTATGATACAGGCTGTTCAGGAGGATGGTGTCAGCAAAAAAGATGTAACGATCGCATTTGTGTTCCTCGTAGCCTGCCACGCTGTTGTGGAGGATACGCTGATTTTTATTCCTCTTGGCATTCCAATCCTGCCGCTCCTGCTCATCCGATTGGGTGTGGCAATTGTGCTGACACTGGTGGTCGCAATGATTTGGAACCGTGCTGATCTGGCAAAAAGAAAGGAAGCAACATATGAATATTAACACTATTTTATTTGATTTAGACGGAACATTAATCGATACAAATGAATTAATTATTTCTTCATTTTTGCATACGCTGGGGCAGTATTACCCGGACCGCTATCAGCGTGAGGATGTCCTCCCGTTTATGGGGCCCACGCTTCATGAGACATTTGAATCGATCAACCCGGAGAAAGTCGAGGAAATGATCGCAGTTTACCGGGAGTACAATATTAAAAATCACGATATCCTTGTGAAGGAGTTTGAAGGCGTATTCGAAACAGTACGGACTTTAAAAGAATCCGGCTACAAACTGGGCATCGTAACTACCAAGGTTTCCAATGTAGTTGAAAAGGGCTTAAAGCTGACAAATCTTGATCAATTTTTTGATGTGGTTGTGACGCTTGATCATGTTGAAAAGCCGAAGCCGGATCCGGAGCCTATTTTAAAAGCATTGAATTTATTGGATGCAAAGCCGGAAGAAGCAATCATGGTCGGGGATAACTCCCATGACATTGAAGGCGGAAAAAACGCTGGCACGAAAACGGCAGGCGTCGCTTGGACAGCCAAGGGCCACGAGTTTCTGGCCCGCTTTGAACCGGACTATATGCTCGACAACATGGCTGACCTGCTTGATATCCTTGAGGCAGAAAAGCAATGAGAAAAACGGAACGTTACCCCGTCGAGGGCGGCAATTCTCTCTGGCATGTGTATAAAACCGTTCCGTTCTGGAAGGTCGTCAAAAACTTTGTCGTAATCCAGTTGGCACGCTATACGCCATTCCTGGGCTTGAAGAATTGGCTTTACCGGACGTTTCTGCGTATGAAGGTCGGGGATCAAACATCATTCGCGCTCATGGTCATGCTGGATGTCATGTTTCCGGAAAAAATCAGCGTCGGCCGCAACACGGTTATCGGCTATAACACAACGATTCTGGCACATGAGTACCTGATCAAAGAGTATCGTCTCGGCCGAGTCGAAATTGGCAGCGAAGTCATGATCGGCGCCAATTCGACGATTTTGCCGGGTGTCACGATCGGTGACGGAGCCATCATATCCGCGGGAACGCTCGTCCACAAGGATGTGCCCGCCGGAGCTTTCGTTGGCGGTAACCCGATGCGGATTATCTACACAAAAGAAGAACTCGCCGGACGCTGGGCCGACGATCCGATTTATGGCGTTAATGAGAAGAAGGCTCCGCTGGCATAAACTGGCGGGGTTTTTTTTATGCGGGAAAGCTGTGATCAGGAGGCTGGTGGATAGGACCACAACCGCATCAGATGAAGGAGTGGCGCATAAATTCAAAAAGTGACGCAAAAACACGGAAAGTGCTTCATATATTTTATCGGTCTTCAGAAGCCTCAAATTGCCAGCTAAATTAGATAAAGTTTGGTAAAACCCGAAAACTTGCTGGATATGCCGCCAAACATACTTAATAAACTAGAAGGACCAATCAGCAGATACGATCCCAGCATCAAGCTGTATATTCTAAGCGCAAAAAAACTCAATCGGCTCAAATAACCTCCCATATAAAAGTACAAACTAAAAGAAAGCTCCTTTTTCAAATCAAAAAGGAGCCTTTTTTTATGCCGGACCCTATTTTTCTGTAATCTATCAGTTGACGGCAAACCCGAAGCGCGTTACACTACATATAACTTCAATTTGCTACCATATTAGCGAACTAAAGGATTCGGAATTTTTTATCATAGAGGTGAATCATTTTGAGCCGATTATTTATGTTTGAAAAGCCATTGGGCATGAGAGATACATTACCTGATTTGTATGAAAGAAAAGCTGCAGTCAGGTCATCCATTCAGGAAGAAATGAAGCGCTGGGGCTACCAGTTCATTGAAACGCCTGCGCTTGAATATTACGAAACGGTGGGAGCGGCGTCTGCAATTCTTGATCAGCAGCTGTTCAAGCTCCTTGACCAGCAGGGCCACACACTTGTCCTCCGCCCGGACATGACGGCACCAATCGCACGGGTTGCGGCTTCACGTTTGTTAAAAGATGAGCTGCCAATCAGGCTGGCTTATTCAGCGAATGTTTACCGCGCCCAGCAGCGGGAGGGAGGCCGCCCGGCCGAGTTTGAGCAGATCGGCGTTGAATGTATTGGCGACGGTACAATTAGTGCAGATGGAGAAGGAATGGCACTGATGATTTCTTCCTTAAAAGAAGCAGGGCTCCAGAACTTCCAGCTGTCTGCCGGCCATATCGGTTTTGTGCGCGAATTCTTCCAGCAGATTCTAGGAACAGAAGAAAGAGTCGAAAACTTAACTAGATTTTTATATGAAAAGAATTATGTAGGGTATAGGGAACATGTAAAGAGCCTGGCCCTTTCATCAATTGATAAACAAAGGCTTCTTGACTTCCTCAAATTAAGAGGCGGAGAAGAAGTTATTGAGCTGGCTTACGGCCTCCTCGAAAACGGTACAGGCAAAAAGGCGCTTGCCGAGCTGCAGCAGCTATGGGGAATCATGCTTGATTACGGCCAGGAGGATACAGTCAAATTTGATTTAACGCTTGTCAGCCATATGAGCTATTACACGGGAATTCTTTTTGAAGTCTATGCCGGAAACGTCGGTTTCCCAATTGGAAACGGCGGACGATATGATCTTCTGCTGCAAAAATTCGGGAAAGACACAGGAGCTACCGGATTTGCGATCAGGCTGGACCGTCTTCTTGAAGCGCTTGAAGACAATAAAGCAGCTGAACCTGTGTATTGCATTTTATATAGCCCGGAGCGTCGCAAAGAAGCGTTCCAGCTTGCGAAGGAACAGCGCTCCTCCGGAAAGAATGTCGTCCTCCAGGATATCAGCGGTGTAAAGGATTTGGATGCCTGCACGAACCAGTATGAGGATATTACCTTTTTAGTCGGAAAAGCTGGAAAGGAGAGCGTAAAATGAGTGATGTTTTAACAATTGCGATGCCGAAGGGCCGTATTTTTGAAGAAGCTGCGGAATTGCTGCGGCAGGCGGGCTTTCAATTGCCTCCTGAATTTGATGATTCGCGCAAGCTGATTATAGATGTACCGGAAGAAAAATTCAGGTTCATACTTGCAAAACCGATGGATGTTCCAACTTATGTGGAGCACGGCGTTGCCGACCTCGGAATCGCCGGGAAGGACGTAATGCTTGAAGAAGAACGTGATGTTTATGAACTGCTTGATTTAAAAATCAGTGCCTGCTATCTTGCGGTTGCCGGTTTGCCAAACACAAAGCTTAATGATGTTGCTCCTAAAATCGCGACGAAATATCCGCATATTGCAGCAGCCTATTTCCGCGAGCAGGGAGAGCAGGTTGAAATCATCAAGCTGAACGGCTCCATTGAGCTGGCGCCGATGATCGGGCTTGCAGACCGGATCGTGGATATTGTTTCAACTGGCCGTACGCTAAAAGAAAATGGACTCATAGAATATGAAACAATTGTCGGCATCACTTCAAGGCTGATTGTCAATCCTGTCAGCTACCGCATGAAGGATGAACGAATCAGCGAGCTTGTCGGCCGTCTGTCAGAAGTTATTTCAGGAGAAGAAATTCGTTCTTAAAGGATGTAGAGCCCTATGAAAATTTTGAAAGTAAACGACCAGATTTCAATTAAGCGTTCGGTTGATAGTGGAACGGAAGAACAGCGGGCGATTGTAAAAGATATCATTGAAACTGTTCGCAAAAATGGAGACCAGGCGTTAAAAGGATATACGGAAAAATTTGATGGCATCTCCCTTGATGATTTCGCGGTGACACAGGCTGAGATTGAAGAAGCCTATAGCCAGGTGGATGAAGAAATCCTTGAAATAATTAGGGAAGCATCCGATAACATTAAGTCATTCCATGAAAAGCAGCTTCGCCCGTCCTGGATGACAACTGAGGAAAATGGCACTGTCTTAGGGCAAAAGATTACACCGCTTGATTCGGTAGGGTTGTATGTACCAGGCGGAACTGCGGCATATCCGTCATCCGTACTTATGAATGTAATTCCGGCAAAGGTGGCGGGCGTCAAACGGATTGTGATTACTTCACCTCCTGATAAAAAGACCGGCAAGCTCCCTCCGGCGGTTCTGGCAGCAGCGCACATCGCAGGAGCGGAAGAAATTTATAAAGTTGGCGGCGCACAGGCCATTGCGGCTCTTGCATATGGAACAGAAACGATCCTTCCTGTCGATAAAATCACTGGTCCGGGAAACATTTTTGTAGCCCTCGCCAAGCGTGAAGTTTTTGGCGATGTGGATATTGATATGATCGCAGGTCCAAGCGAAATTGCAATTCTTGCAGATGAAACGGCACAGCCAAATGAGGTGGCGGCCGATCTTTTATCACAGGCCGAGCATGACCCGATGGCGAGCGCTGTGCTCGTTACACCATCGGCAGCTTTGGCAGAAGCGGTTTCAGCAGAAGTTGAAAGCCAGCTTGCTGTGCTCCCGCGCCAGGAAATTGCTGCTCAGTCGATTGAGAATTATGGCGCCATTTATGTGACTGAAAGCATGGATGAGGCAGTTGAAACGGTTAACAATCTCGCTCCGGAACACCTTGAAATTTTGACAGAGAATCCCATGGTGCTTCTTGGACAGATCCGACACGCAGGTGCGATTTTCCTCGGAAGATTCAGCCCTGAACCGGTCGGCGATTATTTTGCAGGCCCGAATCACGTCCTGCCAACCAACGGAACCGCCCGTTTTTCAAGTCCGCTAAACGTGGAGGATTTTCAAAAGAAATCAAGTATTCTTTTATATAGTGAAAAAGCTTTAAGAAGCAATGGCGAAAAAATTGCGGCATTTGCGCGTCTAGAAGGACTTGAAGCCCATGCCCGGTCCATTGAAACTAGATTAAGAAAATAAGCTGGAGGAATAATTATGGCCAGAACTGCAGAAATTTCCCGTAAAACAAATGAAACAAATATCTCACTGTCCTTGAACATAGATGGGGAGGGCAAAAGTGACCTGGAGACAGGCGTGCCTTTTATGACCCACATGCTTGACCTGTTCGCCAAGCACGGACAATTCGACTTGAACATCGTTGCAAATGGCGATACGGACGTTGATGACCACCATACGACAGAGGATATCGGCATCTGTCTTGGACAAGTGCTGAAGGATGCTTTAGGTGATAAGAAAGGCATCAAGCGCTATGGCAACGCTTTTGTTCCAATGGACGAAGCATTGGCTCAAGTGGTGGTTGACCTCAGCAACCGGCCTCATTTGGAAATGCGCGCCGAGTTTCCAAGCCAAAAAGTAGGCACGTTTGATACGGAGCTTGTGCATGAATTCCTCTGGAAGCTTGCACTTGAAGCAAGAATGAACCTGCATGTGATCGTCCACTACGGACAAAATACACACCATATTATTGAAGCGATTTTTAAAGCGCTTGCTCGTGCTCTTGATGAAGCAACAACCATTGATCCGCGGATTAAGGGAGTTCCATCAACGAAAGGGATGTTGTAAATGATCGGCATCATTGATTACGGAATGGGGAATCTTTTTAGCGTCAGCAAAGCGCTCGAACGCTTGGAAGTGCCTTATTTTTTAACTGAAAATAAAGATGAGCTGATGAAGGCAGATGGATTGATTTTGCCGGGAGTCGGCTCCTTTAAAGATGCAATGTCCATCTTAAATTCTACAGGCCTTGCTGATCTGGTAAAAGAGTATGCAGAAACAGGAAAGCCGCTCCTGGGTATTTGCCTCGGGATGCAGCTTTTGTTTGAGGGCAGCGAAGAAAATGGGCTGACAGAAGGTTTGCAGCTCTTGCCTGGACATGTAAGAAAATTTCCTGGAGTTACAGCAGAAGGCGAAACGTATAAGGTTCCGCATATGGGCTGGAATCACCTTAAATTCCTACATAGCTCTCCAATTTTAAAAGGGCTTGAAGAAGATTATGTATATTTCGTTCACTCCTATTTTGTGAATACAGATGATAAAGAAGTTGTCATCAGCAGAAGCTTGTATGATGTAGAAGTGCCCGCGGTTGTAGGAAGAGGAAATGTATTCGGAATGCAATTCCACCCTGAAAAAAGCAGTTCGCTCGGCATGTCACTGCTGCGCAATTTTACCGAGCTGGTTGAAGAAAGGATGTCTGTGAAATGAGTTTTGCCATTTATCCTGCAATCGATATGAGAGGCGGCAAATGCGTCCGGCTGCTGCAAGGGGACTATGACAAGGAAACGGTTTACGGCGACTCTCCTTTTGATATGGCAAAAAAGTTTGCCGATGAAGGAGCGGACTGGATTCACATGGTAGACCTTGACGGCGCAAAGGACGGCAAACGGGTAAATGATGAGTATGTTATCCAGGCAGCTCGCGAGCTTGGCGTTTCTGTCCAAATCGGCGGCGGAATCCGTACGGAACAGGACATCCTGCACTATCTTGAAAATGGTGTAACCCGTGTGATTATCGGAAGCATCGCTGTTTCCAGCCCCGAGTTTGCAATCGAAATGATCAGGAAGTACGGAAGGGCCATTGCTGTCGGGCTTGATGCAAAAAATGGCTATGTTGCGACACATGGCTGGCTTGAAACCTCTGAAGTAAAGGCAGTTGATCTGGGGAAAAAATTTGCCGATTCAGGTGCTGAAACTTTTATTTTTACCGATATTGCAACAGATGGGATGCTATCCGGACCAAACGTTGAAGCGGTTCGCCTCCTCGCAAAAGAAACAGGCAAAAATGTCATCGCTTCCGGCGGTGTCAGCCAGCTTGCCGATCTAAATCAATTAAGACAGTTCGCTTCTGAAGGTGTTGCGGGGGCAATTGTTGGAAAGGCCATTTACGAAGGCCGCTTTACAGTTACGGAAGCCCTGAAAGAGGTGAAGGAATAGTGCTGACAAAAAGAATTGTTCCTTGTCTGGATGTTAAAGATGGCCGTGTTGTAAAAGGAATTCAGTTTGTCCAGCTACGCGATGCCGGCGATCCGGTTGAACTTGCCCGTTTTTACGATGAGCAGGGTGCCGACGAGCTTGTATTCCTTGATATTTCTGCGTCTCATGAAGGACGGAAAACAATGGTTGAGGTTGTCAAGGCGGTTGCTTCTGAACTTGCGATTCCTTTCACAGTAGGGGGAGGGATCAATGCGCTTGAAGATATGAAGCGGATCTTGCGTGCAGGGGCTGACAAGGTCTCGTTAAATACAGCAGCTGTCAACAACCCCGATTTGATCACGGAAGGTGCGAACTTCTTCGGATCCCAGTGCATCGTCGTTGCCATTGACGCGAAATATGATGAAGAGCTAGGTTCGTGGCGCGTTTACACACATGGCGGACGGACACCAACAGAACTTGAAGTCATTGCCTGGGCACGGGAAGCTGCAGAACGCGGAGCCGGTGAAATACTGCTGACAAGCATGGATTCAGACGGCGAGAAAAAAGGCTTCGATATTAAGCTGACAAAAGCAGTCAGTGAAGCTGTTTCGATTCCGGTTATCGCATCCGGCGGTGCAGGCAATGCCGACCATTTTGCGGAAGCATTTATCGACGGAAAAGCAGATGCCGCGCTGGCAGCATCGATTTTTCACTATAAAGAAACATCTGTTGAAGAAGTGAAAGCGTACATAAAGGATAAAGGGGTGGTTGTCCGATGAATATCGAAAATGTGAAGTTTGATGAAAAGGGGCTAATCCCTGCTGTGGTGCAAAATGCGCAAACAAAAGAAGTTTTAACATTGGCTTATATGAATCGGGAATCTCTTTTGAAATCAGTGGAAACAGGCGAAACCTGGTTCTTCAGCCGTTCCCGCAATGAGCTTTGGCACAAAGGGGCAACAAGCGGAAACACGCAGAGAATCGTTGAAATGAAGCTTGATTGCGACCAGGACGCCATTGTGGTCCTGGTGGAACCCGCAGGGCCTGCCTGCCATAAAGGAACAGAAAGCTGCTTTGAGGAGAGAGTATACGGGGAAGAAGCCGGCAGATCTGCTGCAGACTTGGCCGCTTACGAAATCCTTTATACACTTGAAAAAGTCATCCAAGAACGCGAAAAGACCCGCCCTGAAGGAGCTTATACGACTTACCTCTTTGAAAAAGGCGTCGATAAAATCCTGAAAAAAGTCGGCGAAGAATCAGCGGAAGTCATCATCGCAGCAAAAAACCGCGATAAGGAAGAACTAAAATGGGAATCAGCCGACTTGATCTATCACTTAATGGTACTCCTGCGCGAACAGGACCTGCCTTTTAATGAAGTTTTGAGAGTATTAAATAAGCGGCACGATAAGAAATCCGAACCGGCCTCCGAATAAGGGAGGACGGTTTTTTTATACAATGGTCGAGTTGCCTTGAATTGTGTGAGATGTTAGATAAAATCTGAAACATGCTAGATAAATCTTTAAAGGTATTAGATAAAATTAAAAACATGCTAGGAAAAACTCAAAACGTGCCAGGCAAGTAAAATTCTCTTTATTAAAAGCAGGAGGATAGTGTGATTTAATCGAATATTTTCTTAAAATGACTAGGGAGTGGTGCTTTTGATAATTAAAAAACGTACAATTCCAATTAGGATTCTCAAGAATGGCGCACTTTTAAGAAGGATGCCTAAAAATCATAAGGTGCGAGCTAAAATTGAGGAAGATCTAGCAAGACGGTGGGCTGGTTATCGAGGGGAAGCAGCTTTGGATTTTCATTTAAGCAAACTCCCGGAAAATGAATATATGATTTTTCATGGGATTCGCCTCACGAACGGGAAGTATTTCTTTCAAATTGACACTTTAATACTTTCTGCGAAATTCGCCATTATTTTAGAAGTGAAAAACTTTTCAGGTACATTATTTTTTGATCCTCAGTTTAATCAAATGATTCAAACCACATTAAATGGCGAAGAAAGAGGTTACCCTCATCCCATTGAGCAGGCTAATCTACAAGCGGAAGAGCTTAAAAAGTGGCTATCAAAACGAGGAATTAATCTCCCGGTTGAATTCTTCATTGTTATAAGCAAACCATCTACTATCCTTCGAACCCCTCCAAGAAATTCTCAAATTAACCAAAAAATTATTCATTCCCAATATCTAATAAGCAAAATTGATAAAGTAAGTATGTCCTACAAAGAAAAACAGCTTGATATCAAGGCGCTAAAGAAGGTTTCCAAAATTATTTTAAAAGAACACACCCCTGAATCACTTGATATTTTAAAATTTTATAAAATTTCAATGGATGAAATTTTAACAGGCGTGCTATGTCCGGTTTGTATTGCAAAGCCTATGGAAAGACGGGATGGCAACTGGCTATGTAAAGCATGCAGACTATTAAGTTCTAATGCACATTTTAAAACTGTTGCGGACCTTTTTTTATTAAATAACGGTGTTCCTATTTCCAACAAACAATTTCGCGAGTTTCTTCATCTTTCGTCTCCTCACATATCCAGGAGAATATTAGTATCCCTCAACCTCCCACAAACCGGTACAGGCAAAGGCCGCCGCTACCTTCCTCCGCCCAATTATCAGGACATTGCCGATTTGGATATCCAGCTGTATTAAACTGCTGCTATAACCCAAATATAACAGCGCTAAGATTTCCAATAAAAAAGTCCAGCTGGAAATACTATTGTAATTTCATCCCTTCTCTGCAGGCTCGTTCATATGATATACTACTTTAGTTACTAACATTAATGGAGGATTTCATGAGCAAAGACTCTAAAGCTAGACACCAAAAAGGAAAGTTACTGTCATTTATCCCGACAGGTGAGTACTATTTTTCCAAAGGAATTAAGGCGTACCATCGCAGGGATTTTCATAAAGCGAAGAAATACTTAATGCGGGCAATGCAGCTTGAGCCGGGTGAACCGATGATTGTTTGCCAGCTTGCGATTGTCCATTCCGAGATGGGTGAGCATCAGGAATCCAATCGTTTGCTGCATATGATTCTGGAGGAGCTTGATGAGGATATGGTGGAGTGCCATTATTTCCTTGCAAACAATTATGCTCATCTGGGTCTTTTTAAGGATGCTTATCAGCACGCGAATACGTATCTTGATTTGGATCGGGACGGAGAGTTTACGGAAGATACAGAGGATCTATTGGATTTGCTGACGCTTGAGGCGGAGGATTTGGATGAGGACTTGTACGAGCAGGATGATTTAATTACGAAGCAGGAGCACGCACGGGAATTGCTTGAGTCCGGGCATTTTCCAAAGGCGGTTGAAATCCTCAATTTGGTTATTAATGAATATCCTGAGTATTGGTCCGCATATAACAATCTGGCATTGGCGTATTTTTACCTGGGAGAAGTTCAAAAGGCCTCCGATATTCTCGAGAAGGTTCTCGAGGAAAACCCGGGGAATCTTCATGCCCTTTGCAATAAACTTGTTTTCGCCTTTTACGAGCGTGATTTCAGGCAGGTGCGTTTGTTAAAAGAGGCACTGAAAAAAATAAAGCCGCTTTCGATTGAACATCAGTTTAAGCTTGGTGCGACTTTTGCTTTAACAGGCGAGTACGAAGCTGCTTTTTCATGGCTGCGCAAGCTTCAGAAGAAAGGCTTTGAAGGGGACGGCCCATTCTATTACTGGCTGTCTTACTCTGCTTATTTTACCGGCAGGGAAGAACTGGCGAAAACTGCATGGAAGAAAGCAATCGAAATCAATCCGGAGAAGGTTGGCTTTGAACCTTGGAATGATGAAAAAGTGACGAATAGCGGTTTTGAAGATCACTATTCTTCCATTCTAAAAAAGCTGGAAAGCGATTATATCGAGGAGCGGTTATTCGGACTTTTCCTAACTTCAGTTTCCAGCAGAAAAAATGACGTTTTGGCCTCAGGCGCAATTGTCCAAAATAACAAGTTTACACAAATGGAAAAGGATTATCTCTTATTTGTTAAAGCAAAGCAGGAAACACCGAACGGGGTGCAGGCTGCACATGAAACAGCCGAGCTTCTATACGAAAACTATCATCCAATTGGTACAGTGGAAGCTGGCTTATATTTAATGTGGTTTACCATCTTTGCGGAAATGACAAACAGCCAGCAGAGTATAAAGAACAAAAAAGCATGGGCTGCAGCGATTGAATATGTTTGGCATAAATTGCGAAACGAAAAGGTTTCACAGTCCAAAATTGCTGGCAGATATGGTATTTCCGCTTCCACGATGGGCAAATATGTGAAATCTGTGAACGACCGCCTTCAGTGAGCAGATTTTTGGACGAAACGCTCTTGGATTTTATAGGATAGCAGTAAGAAGGTCATACTATAATATGCGTAATAAAAGACTTTTTATAAAAAAACCTTTGCGGATATTACAGGAGAGCTGATTACTGAAGGAGTGAACCGTTGTGAGTGAAGAAAAAATTTATGATGTCATTATCGCTGGGGCAGGCCCTGCCGGAATGACAGCTGCTGTCTATACATCCCGTGCAAATCTTTCTACATTAATGCTTGAGCGCGGTGTTCCAGGCGGACAAATGGCGAACACAGAAGAAGTTGAAAACTATCCTGGCTTTGACCATATTTTAGGGCCGGATTTATCTACAAAAATGTTTGACCATGCAAAAAAGTTTGGCGCTGAATACGCTTATGGCGATATTAAAGAAGTGATTGACGGCGAAGAGTATAAAACAGTTGTTGCCGGATCCAAGCAATACAAAGCCCGTTCGGTGATTATTTCAACTGGTGCCGAGTACAAAAAGCTTGGCATTCCTGGTGAAAAAGAGCTAGGCGGACGCGGTGTGTCTTATTGCGCGGTCTGTGATGGAGCTTTCTTTAAAGGCAAAGAGCTTGTCGTAGTCGGCGGCGGGGACTCTGCTGTTGAGGAAGGCGTATACTTAACGCGTTTCGCATCAAAGGTGACAATCGTTCACAGACGTGACGAGCTTCGTGCACAGGCTATCCTGCAGCAGCGTGCGTTTGATAATGAAAAAATTGACTTCATCTGGAATACAACCGTTAAAGAAGTCAACGACAAGGATGGCAAAGTGGGCAGCGTAACACTAGTGTCTACTGAAACGGGCGAAGAAAGGGAATTCAAGGCAGACGGTATCTTCATTTATATCGGAATGGTTCCTTTATCCAAGCCGTTTGCAAGCCTTGGCATTACAAACGGCGATGGCTATATTGAAACAAATGAGCGTATGGAAACGAAAGTGGATGGTATTTTTGCTGCCGGCGACATTCGTGAAAAATCCCTGCGCCAAATCGTAACGGCTACTGGCGATGGAAGTATCGCTGCGCAAAGTGCCCAGCATTACATTGAGGAACTAAAAGAAAGCCTTAAAGCGAAAAGTTAATCTATAAAAAGCTGCATATAGCCACAAAGGCTCTGTGCAGCTTTTTTTATTAGAAAAAATAGCCACTGTCGGCAAAGATTAACAAAAAGTCATGTTGTTTTAATTATCCTGTAACCTGTGTGAAATAAATATCGGGTAATATAGGAATAGAAATTGACCCCCTTTAAAGATATAATCCTTTGTAAAGCACAGGCACTTGGTCTGTGCTCTTTTTTTTATTCAAAGGCTCAGTTAGGCCTGTTGATTTTTGTTTCAGGCACTCAGCGAACGCGGGCGGTCCGGGAGCATGCGGCTTCCGCTCCAATCAACGGGGTGATAAAAACACTATTGAGCTTTAACACAGCCTATTTTAAAGTCCTGCTTAAAGCGTTTTATAAAATTATGCGGCTAATTTTTTTTGGAAATCTGTATTCATTGTGGCTGTAAGACAAAAATAGTATAATGAGAGGAATAAAGAAAAGCGTTAGCCAGCTTTTACATAAAGCGATTCCGTGCAAAAGCAGTTAACGGAACGATTCGGATTAAATAGAGGTGAATAGTGTTGCAGCGAGTCACGAACTGTGTGTTATTAAAAGATGATCAAGTATTGCTTTTGCAAAAGCCCAGACGAGGCTGGTGGGTAGCGCCGGGCGGAAAAATGGAGCCAGGCGAATCAGTAAGGGACTCGTGCATCCGTGAGTTCAGGGAAGAAACGGGCATCTATCTGCGTAATCCCAATATTAAAGGGATATTTACCTTTATTATGAAGGATGGAGATAAGGTCGTACAGGAGTGGATGATGTTTACGTTCCTGGCTACAGCCTCCGATGGTTTAAATGTGGATGAATCTGAGGAAGGCAAGCTTCGCTGGCATTCGTTTTCGGAGATGAAAAATCTGCCGATGGCTGCAGGTGATTCTCATATATTGGAATATATGATTCACGGCCAAGGCATGATTTATGGAACGTTTACGTATACGCCAGACTTTGAATTGATCAGTTACAGGCTGGATCCTAGCTGAATTTTGACATAAACAGGGGGAAATAGAATGAGTACGGGTGCTGTGAATGATACTCAAATGGTCATTATTACGGGAATGTCAGGGGCCGGCAAGACGGTAGCCATTCAAAGCTTCGAAGATCTTGGCTTTTTCTGTGTCGATAATTTGCCGCCGACACTGCTGCCGAAGTTTCTTGAACTGATGAAGGAATCAGGGAATAAGATGAATAAGGTAGCCTTGGTAATGGATTTGCGCGGGCGCGAATTTTTCGATCATTTGTTTAAGGCTTTGGATGAGTTATCGGAGACCTCATGGGTTACGCCGCAAATTCTTTTCCTGGACGCGGATGATTCAACATTGGTAAGAAGATATAAAGAAACAAGACGATCACATCCCCTTGCTCCATCCGGATTGCCCCTTGAAGGCATTAAGCTTGAGCGGGAGCTGCTGGAGGAACTAAAAGGAAGGGCCCAGCTTATTTATAATACTTCCCAAATGAAGCCGAGAGAATTGCGTGAAAAAATTCTTACGGAATTTTCATTAAATAGAAAAACGATCTTCACTGTCAATGTGATGTCCTTTGGATTTAAGCATGGAATACCGATTGACGCAGATCTTGTATTCGATGTGCGTTTCTTGCCAAACCCTCATTATATCGACCATATGAGACCGAAGACCGGTTTGGACGAAGAGGTTTCCAGCTATGTGCTGAAATGGACGGAAACAAGTAAATTCCTCGAGAAGGTTACGGAGCTGCTGAGCTTTATGCTCCCTCATTATAAAAGAGAAGGAAAGGCCCAGCTTGTGGTGGCTATTGGCTGTACCGGGGGCCAGCATCGTTCGGTCGCACTTGCAGAATACATTGCTAATTATTTCAAAAAGGACTACCATACGGCAATCACTCATCGTGACATCGAGAGGAGAAAGGAAAACACCAAATGAACAGACAGCCAAGAATTGTCATCATCGGGGGCGGAACAGGATTGCCCGTTCTATTGCGGGGATTGAAAAAACATCCTGTTGATATTACTGCGATTGTAACAGTAGCCGATGATGGCGGCAGCTCAGGAAGATTAAGAAATGACCTTTGTATCCCGCCGCCAGGGGATATCCGCAATGTGCTGGCGGCTCTTTCGGATGTGGAGCCGCTGATCGAGGAAATGTTTCAGCATCGCTTTGCGACATCCAATGAATTATCCGGTCATTCGCTCGGTAACCTGATCCTTGCAGCAATGACTTCAATTACAGGCAACTTTGTCCATGCCATTCAGGAAATGAGCAAGGTTTTAAATGTACGGGGAAAGGTTTTGCCGGCTGCCAATCAAAGTGTTGTGCTGCATGCAGAAATGGAAGACGGGACAATCGTTTCAGGTGAATCGAAAATCCCATACTACGGCAAAAAAATTAAACGGGTGTTTTTAACCCCGAAAAATATTAAAGCCTTGCCTGAAACGCTGCAGGCGATCAGACAGGCTGATATGATTATTATCGGGCCTGGCAGCTTATACACAAGCATTCTTCCAAACCTGCTTGTGCCCAAGCTCGGCACCGAGGTTTGCCATTCGAAAGCGAAAAAGGTATATATATGTAATTTAATGACACAGGCAGGGGAAACTCTTGACTATACAGCCAGTGACCATGTTAAAGCGTTATATGACCACATGAGCTGCGCTTTTATCAATACGATTCTCGTGAATAATGAGGAGATTCCACCGGATATTCAGGAACGGTACAGCGAAGAAATGTCTAAGCCTGTTGTTTATGACACGGCTGCACTTACTGAATTGGGTCTTGAAATTATGCACGGCGAGATTGTCAGCCATGAAAATGGAATCATCAGGCATGATACAAAAGAAGTTGCCCAAATGCTTTATAATTTGCTTTTGGATGAAACCAATCAGCGTTTTAACGCGTAATATATATGTGTAAAGGCTAATGCCAGTGATATATAAACTGTGCATACGTTTGCCCAGGATAGAATACTATTTCTAAAGAACATTTTTTATCCTGGCTTTAGTTTTTGCAGGTAGGGGGTGAAGGGATGTCTTTCGCTTCGGAAACGAAAAAGGAATTGACGAACCTGGAAATAAAAGATTGCTGTGGAAAAGCGGAATTATCCGCGCTCATCAGGATGAATGGATCACTCTCTTTTTCCAATAGGAAATTGATCGTGGATATTCAGACGGAAAATGCGGCAATTGCAAGAAGAATTTACACACTGATTAAAAAGAACTATCAAGTTCAGGTTGAACTGCTTGTCCGTAAGAAAATGAGATTGAAAAAGAACAATGTTTATATTGTCAGATTGAATGAAGAGGCAAGCATGATTCTTGATGACCTGAAAATTTTAAGCGAGGGATTCGTTTTTACACACGATATTTCCAATGAGCTTATTAAAAAGAAATGTTGTAAGCGTTCTTATCTGCGCGGCGCATTCCTTGCCGGGGGATCTGTTAACAATCCAGAGACCTCATCCTATCACCTTGAAATTGCTTCACTTTATAAGGAGCATAATGACGCTCTCTGTGAATTAATGAATACGTTCGGGCTGAATAGCAAAACGCTCGAGCGGAAAAAAGGATTTATCACGTACCTGAAGGAAGCTGAAAAAATAACTGAATTCCTGAACATTGCCGGTGCCCACTCTGCACTGCTTCGCTTTGAGGATATCCGGATTGTCCGGGATATGCGAAATTCGGTTAACCGTCTGGTAAATTGTGAAACAGCGAACTTAAACAAAACCATCGGTGCAGCGCTGCGCCAGGTTGAAAACATCCGATTCATCGACCAAACAGTCGGCCTGCAGATTCTGCCTGACAAGCTAAGGGAGATCGCCGAATTGCGGGTGGCGTATCAGGATGTCACATTGAAAGAGCTTGGGGAAATGGTCTCAGGCGGCAATATTAGCAAATCGGGCATCAATCACCGATTAAGAAAAATAGATGAAATAGCTGATAAACTCCGAGCAGGAGAAACCATTTCACATCATTAACAAGGAGTCAGCAGGGAGGAGATAAACATGGCGGAAAAACAGGTTGAAGTTAAGCTTAAAACAGGATTGCAGGCACGTCCGGCAGCATTATTCGTTCAGGAGGCAAATCGGTTCTCATCCGATATCTTCCTTGAAAAGGACGGCAAAAAGGTAAATGCGAAAAGCATCATGGGGCTTATGAGCCTCGCTGTCAGCTCCGGGTCTGTGGTTACTTTAAGAGCAGAAGGAAATGACGAAACCGAAGCGATCGAAGAGCTGGCAAAATACATTCAGAAGGAAAACTAAAACAACTCGCATCGGGAAGATGCGAGTTGTTTTTTTAAAAGATAAAAAAATATAACTTTGAACTTTGATAACTGTCTAGCTCCGGCACCCTATCGACTCGACGTGCTTCCCTCACCTCGTCTACGATAAGTCAACATCGAATCGCTATCGCTCTTCGTGTTTCCTTTATCTCAAAAAAGGACCTCAGACTAAAAGCGCCACGTCCTGTGGCAACGTCTGAGTGACCCACATCCTGTGGGCCTCAGTCCACCACGCTCCGTCGATGGGCAAGGGCGCCTCCGCTTTTCTTGTTACTTATCTTTTTTATCTTCTAAAGAGTTGCGGGTAATAATCTGGTCAACCAGACCGTATTCCAGCGCTCTTTCAGCTGTCATGAAGTTGTCTCGGTCAGTGTCTCTTGCGATGACTTCAAGCGGCTGTCCTGTACGCTCAGAAAGGATGGTGTTCAGCTTTTCGCGAAGGAAAAGAATACGCTTTGCAGCGATTTCGATTTCTGTCGCCTGACCCTGTGCCCCGCCAAGTGGCTGGTGAATCATGACTTCACTGTTCGGAAGGGCGAAACGCTTGCCTTTTTCACCAGCTGCAAGCAAGAAAGCACCCATAGATGCAGCCATACCGATACAGATTGTCTGTACTTTTGGCTTGATGAATTGCATAGTATCATAAATAGCCATACCAGCTGTGATGCTTCCGCCAGGGCTATTAATGTAAATGGAAATGTCTTTCTCTGGATTTTCAGCTTCAAGGAATAACAACTGGGCAACGATGGAGTTTGCCACATTGTCATCGATCGCGCTTCCCAGCATAATAATGCGGTCTTTTAAAAGGCGGGAGTAAATATCATACGCGCGCTCCCCGCGGTTTGTTTGTTCAATAACTGTAGGGATTAAGTTCATTTTCCAATTCCTCCTTTAAAATAAGGGTTCAACATACAATGTGAACAAGCATGTTCTTCCAAGTAAAGAAAAATTTTAAGCTGTCTAGCTTCAGCGCCTAGCTCCTCGAGTCATAAGCCAAATCACTCCAGAAATCAGGATTTCCTGCGTGATTCGTCTTATGCTTGTCGACTTGCACAGGATGTGCTGGCTTCAACGTTCGCCACAGGACGTGGCGGCCTTTAGTTGAAGTTCATTTTTTCAAGGCGCTTCCGCATTTCATTTCTGTATGTACTATCATGATACACTGATGGTCAATTAAGGTCAAACAAATCGCATAGAATGCCAGGCTTATTCGTTCGACATCATTTTCTTTGTTGCCCTATCCCATTCCATGATACCCATTGCTCCAGTTTTTAAACAAAAAAACAAGTTTAGCTTACCTGTTGATTTCCGCTCCAGGCACTCGCTTTCCGCGGGCGGTCAGGGAGCCTCCTCGTCGCTTTGCGCCGGTGGGGTCTCCCTTTGACTCGCTTTTCCCGCAGGACTTTGAATAATCAACCTTGAATAAACACCGCACGAAGGAAATGCGGAAGCATTTTCGAGGAGTCTCACGCCTTCCGCTTCAATCAACAGTAAATATAGCCACAATCCTTAACATAGTAACAAAAAGTATGCTTGCAAAGTTAAGGAACATATCATATAATTAATTATCGTAGCGGCTGAGCGCTTGGTCAGCCCGCTATTAAAATATCTGCCCTCGTGGTGCAACGGATAGCACGTAAGATTCCGGTTCTTGAGATGTGGGTTCGATTCCTGCCGAGGGCGCTGCCAAAACTCCTTGTCTGATATGGACAGGGGGTTTTTATTTTACGGAAAATGTCGTTACCTGAAATTTGACTCTATCAGTATATAAATTGGAACCATCCCACTCGAAAAAAGCTTTCCGCATAAAAACCGGCTCCAACCTCATTTAAACGATCGCACAAAAAAATGATTTGACCTTTTTCCATCCAAAAGATAAGAAAATCCATCAGTCAACTTTGCAAATTAGCCATCTTCAATAAAGAAAATAAAAAAATCCGCTAAAAATCTGCATTTTATCCGAAAAAAAGAATATTTTTCCCTCCGGCATGCATATGGTGAAGTATTCAGAATGATTGAGTGGAGCATGTGCCAGCACGTTTTTTGCCTTAGTGGAAAGATATTTCCATACAATATTTACCGCGAATATTGTAAAATGGGGACAGGGGGAATGTACGATGAATTTGAAAGCTGGGTTATGGCAGCAGCAGACAATGAAATTAGCAATGACACAGGAGCTAACGCAGGCGATTGCCCTTTTGCAATACAGCACACAGGAGCTCTCATCTTTCCTCGAAAATAAAGCACTTGAAAATCCCCTTTTAAAAGTAGAATCAGGTCATGTCCAGACAATGGATCCCCGTTATGACCGTGTGAAGCCGACGAGAAAAAAGGTTGAAAAAGATAAAATAAACTGGATTGAACAAATTGGCAGCGGAAAAACGATGCTTCTGGACGAATACTTGAAATCGCAGCTTCATTTCAATTTGAACGCTATCGAAAAAAAGGTAATCGAACGCCTTATTGAGAGCCTCGATGAAAACGGTTACTTCCGGGCGGAACTTAACGCCATTGCTTCATCGTTCAGAATATCGGCAGAGGATGCGGAACGTATGCTCGAAATAATACAGGAACTGGAGCCTGCCGGTGTAGGGGCCAGAAACCTGCAGGAATGTCTCTCATTGCAGCTGAAAAGAATGCCTGAAAGAAACGAGCTGGCAGAAGCTATTATGAATGAATATTTCACCCTTTTTGCAGAAAAGAAGTGGAAGGAAATCGCGAAGCAGCTCGGTGTGGAGCTGAAGGATATACAGGAGGTTTTCGATCTTGTCCAGACATTGAACCCAAGGCCGGCATCATCCTTTCAAAGCGAAAAATCCGCTTATATAACGCCTGATGTAATTATAAAGTGGGATGGTAAATCTTTTTCAGTCAGCGTTTTTGATGAAGTCCTTCCGAAGATCAGTTTTAATAACGATTACTACAAACGTTTTTCTGCTGCTGGAGATCGAAATGTGAGCCGCTTCCTCCAAGAGAAGCAGCAGGATTATCATTGGATCGTGAGGAGCATAGAACAAAGAAAAGAGACGCTCTCCAATGTTACCCTGAAAATCGTTGAAAAACAGCAGGACTTTTTTATAAAAGGGCCGGCATATTTGAAACCGATGACGATGAAGGAGATTTCGGATGAGCTTGATATCCATGAATCGACCGTAAGCCGTGCAGTCCGGGAAAAATATGCGCAAACACCGTACGGAACGTATGAGCTCAGATCATTCTTCTCAAGCACAATTAAAACGACTTCCGATGAAAATACATCATCACAGCAAGTGAAGACGATTATTAGTAAAATGATTGAAGGGGAAAATAAGCAAAAGCCTTTATCCGACCAGGAGCTGGTAAAGCTGCTGAAAGAAAAGGAAGGAATGGTTGTCAGCAGAAGGACGATCGCGAAATATCGTGACCAGCTTGGCATTCCATCTTCATCAAAACGGAAAAGGTATGATTGATAAAGGAGATTATCACTGTGAACCAGCCAGAGATCGTGCTATATACGCGAAGCAGATGCCCGCTATGCGATAAAGCAAAGGATGTACTAGTAGAACTAAAGAAAGAATACCATTTTACTTTGATTGAACGCGATATCGATGAGAGCGATGAACTGACAGAAAAGTACGGCTTGATGATTCCGGTTGTTGAAATGAATGGGGAAGAAGTGCAATTTGGGCATATTGACACAATTACCATAAGTGAAGCGCTTACAGAAAAAAACTGAGTTTTATCAGTTGAATTCACCAATCACTCCTGCTATTATTGATTTTGAAGCAAGGGTGATTTTTTTTACGGTAAGTGGGACATAATATGTCTATGCGGGACAAAAAATGACCACATATGATGAAGGAGCCATCCGATGTACTCACTAATTGATATTCAAAAAAGATTATTGCCTGATCTGCTTGCGGTTATGCAAAAGCGTTACGGAATCCTGCATTACATAGGGCTGATGGAGCCTGTCGGCAGAAGAAGCCTTGCTGTAAGCCTTGGCTTGACGGAAAGAGTGCTGAGAAGCGAGGTTGAGTTTTTAAAAGACCAGGATCTGATCCGCATCTCCAGTACAGGCATGAGCCTTACTTCCGATGGCAAAGATTTACTTGAAGGCCTCGAAGGAATAATGCGGGATATATCGGGTATAGCCTTAATGGAACAAAAATTATCAGCTAAACTGGGCATTCGCCAAGCAATTATTGTATCCGGCAACAGCGATGAATCACCTTGGGTGAAGCAAGAGCTGGGAAGAGCGACTGCTTCATGTATGAAATCCAGCCTCGAAGGAAAAAATATCATCGCGGTTACTGGCGGATCCACAATGGCTGCCGTAGCGGAAATGCTTACTCCAGACATGGCTGATCGGGATTGGCTGTTTGTCCCGGCAAGAGGCGGAATTGGCGAGGATGTCAAAAATCAGGCCAACACGATTTGTGCAAAAATGGCAGATCATACTGATTCCAGACACCGAGTCCTTTATGTGCCTGATCAAGTAAGCAAGGAAATGTACGAAAGCATTGTTAAAGAACCGGATATTAAAGAAGTAATAACTCAAATCAAGTCTGCAAGCATGGTTTTACATGGGATTGGAGACGCTATAACAATGGCGGAACGCCGTAAAACCAGTGATAAAGACTTTGAAAAAATTAAACAGGCCGAAGCGGTAGGCGAAGCATTTGGCTATTACTTTAATGAAGGCGGCGAGGTTGTACATAAGGTTCAAACTATCGGCCTTCAGCTGGATGATCTATCCCACATCGAGCATGTTATTGCTGTGGCGGGCGGTGCCTCCAAGGCTAAAGCTATCGCAGCTTATATGAACCGTGCACCATCTTCAACAATATTAATTACAGACGAGGGTGCAGCAAAACAGTTGTTAAAAGGGTAATCCCTTTTCAAATATAAAATCTACCTTTTTAAGGAGGAAATAATAATGGCAGTTAAAGTTGGTATTAACGGATTTGGAAGAATCGGGCGTGTTGTTTTCCGTGCAGCTCTTAAAAACCCTAATGTAGAGGTTGTAGCAGTAAACGACCTTACAGATGCAAACATGCTTGCACACCTTTTAAAATATGATTCCGTACACGGAACATTAAATGAAGAAGTGACAGTAGACGGCGACTACCTGGTAGTTGGCGGCCATAAAGTAAAAGTTCTTGCTGAGCGCGATCCTGCTCAATTAGGCTGGGGAGATCTTGGCGTAGAAGTAGTAGTAGAATCTACTGGCCGTTTCACAAAGCGTGCTGACGCTGCGAAACACCTTGAAGCTGGTGCGAAAAAAGTTATCATCTCAGCTCCTGCATCTGACGAAGATATCACAGTTGTTATGGGTGTTAACCATGAGAAATATGATGCTGCAAACCACCATGTAATTTCTAACGCTTCTTGTACGACAAACTGTTTGGCTCCATTTGCCAAAGTATTGAACGACAACTTTGGAATCAAGCGCGGTATGATGACAACTGTTCACTCATATACAAATGATCAGCAAATCCTTGACTTGCCGCACAAAGACTACCGCCGTGCACGTGCAGCAGCAGAAAACATTATCCCAACAACTACTGGAGCTGCAAAAGCAGTATCTCTAGTATTGCCTGAACTAAAAGGCAAATTGAACGGTGGAGCTATGCGTGTCCCAACTCCAAACGTTTCTCTTGTTGACCTTGTTGCTGAGCTTGATAAAGACGTAACTGCTGAAGAAGTAAACAGCGCTCTTAGAGCAGCTGCTGAAGGCGACCTAAAAGGCATCCTTGCATACAGTGAAGAGCCACTAGTTTCTGGCGACTACAACGGAAATCCTGCATCTTCAACAATCGATGCTCTTTCTACAATGGTTATGGAAGGCAACATGGTAAAAGTTATCTCTTGGTATGACAACGAAACTGGTTACTCAAACCGTGTAGTTGACCTCGTTGACTATATCGCTCAAAAAGGACTTTAATTAATAAAATTTCTTTACCAAAAAGATTCTTTTTGCGAAGAGTTCACAAGATAAATTTTTCTCAATAAAAATGCTCATCTTGTTGGATATTAAAATCGCGAACGTCTATAATGGATAAGGGTAAAAGGGGAGCAGGGAAACATTCCCTCTCCCTTTTGTTTTAAAGCAAAAAGTAAAAATATTAGTTAGAAAACTGCTTTGCGATTCCGCAATGGTCAAGGCGCTGCGTTCTATTAAGTGATGTATTTCTGCTTAGATAGATGTCTAGCTCCGAGCGCCATCGGCTCGAGGTCTTAAGCCAATCGCTTCTGAAGGCAAAGAACGCCTTCGCCAGCGCTTGTCTTAAGCTTGTCGCCGATAAGCGGGCGCTCTGCGCTTTTCTGATAAGGAGGTCCTTTTGCTATGAACAAAAAAAGCGTAAAAGATGTGGAGTTAAAAGGTAAGCGAGTTTTTTGCCGCGTTGATTTCAACGTACCGATGAAGGATGGCGAGGTAACAGACGAAACTCGTATCCGAGCTGCTATTCCAACGATTGAGTATTTGACTAACCAAGGCGCTAAAGTTATTTTAGCGAGCCATTTGGGACGTCCAAAAGGTTCAGTTGTTGAAGAGCTGCGTTTAACACCTGTGGCCAAGCGTTTGTCCGAGCTTCTTGGCAAAGAAGTGAAAAAAGCGGATGAAGCTTACGGCGATTCTGTAAAAGCAATGATAGAAACGCTTGGTGAAGGAGATGTCCTTCTTCTTGAAAACGTACGTTTCTATCCTGGTGAAGAGAAGAATGATTCTGAACTAGCCAAGGCTTTTGCCGAATTGGCAGACGTTTATGTGAACGATGCATTCGGAGCTGCACACCGTGCCCATGCTTCCACTGAAGGAATTGCACACCATCTGCCTGCTGTATCAGGACTATTAATGGAAAAAGAACTTGATGTACTTGGCAAAGCTCTTTCAAATCCGGAGCGTCCATTTACAGCCATTATCGGCGGTGCAAAGGTTAAAGATAAGATCGGCGTAATCGAAAACCTTCTTGAAAAGGTCGACAACCTGATCATTGGCGGCGGACTGGCTTATACATTTGTAAAAGCAAAAGGCCATGAAATAGGAAAATCACTATTGGAAGAAGATAAAATCGACTTAGCCAAAACATTTATGCAAAAAGCAGAAGAAAAAGGCGTGAACTTCTACATGCCTGTAGATGCGATTGTTGCAGACGATTTTTCTGAGGAAGCCAATATTAAGACAGTTGCGATTGAAGAGATTCCGGCTGATTGGGAAGCACTTGATATCGGACCTAAAACAGCTGAAATTTACAGCGATGTCATCCAGAATTCCAAGCTGGTTATCTGGAACGGGCCAATGGGTGTATTCGAATTGAAGAAATTCGCGAACGGAACAAGAGCTGTGGCTGAAGCTTTAGCAGAAGCAAACGATACATATTCAGTCATCGGCGGCGGCGACTCTGCAGCAGCAGTTGAAAAATTCCACCTTGCTGACCGGATGAGCCATATCTCTACAGGCGGCGGCGCTTCCCTTGAGTTTATGGAAGGGAAAGCTCTTCCTGGTGTTGTAGCTTTAAATGATAAATAATTTTTATTGCTGGGGGCGAAGATGCGTTGTCTTCAGCCCTGGCAATTCACAATAATAAGAGCAGGAAAGGATGTGCAACATGCGTAAACCAATTATCGCAGGAAACTGGAAAATGCATAAAACACTTCCGGAAGCGAAAGTCTTTCTTGAAGAAATCAATGGCTTAGTACCGGGGAAAGAGCAGGTTGATACTGTCGTATGTGCGCCTGCACTATTCTTAGAGCGCCTGGTTGAAAGCGCGAAGAATTATAATGTTGAAATTGGCGCGCAGAACATGCACTTCGAGGAAAGCGGTGCTTTTACAGGTGAAATTAGCCCGGCTGCACTTGAAGATCTTGGTGTTAAATATGTTATTCTCGGCCATTCGGAGCGCCGCGAAATGTTCAATGAAACAGATGAGGCAGTAAACAAAAAGACTTTGGCTGCTTTCAAATATAACTTAACTCCAATCGTATGTGTCGGCGAATCGCTTGAACAGCGTGAAAATGGCGAAACAAAGGAGCTTGTTGGCTCTCAGGTTGAAAAAGCACTTAACGGCTTAACTGAAGAGCAGGTGAAGCAAACTGTTATTGCTTATGAGCCAATTTGGGCGATCGGAACAGGCAAATCTTCTACATCTGAAGATGCGAACGAAGTCTGCTCTCATATCCGCTCTGTTGTTGCGAAACAATTTTCACAGGATGCTGCAGATGCAGTCCGCATTCAGTACGGCGGCAGCGTAAAGCCTGCAAACATCAAAGAATATATGGGCCAGCCTGATATTGATGGCGCTCTTGTAGGCGGAGCAAGCCTTGAGCCTAAAGACTTCCTTCAATTATTGGAGGCAGGCAAGAATGAGTAAATCTCCAGTTGCATTAATCATCTTAGACGGTTTCGCATTGCGGGGCGAACGGATGGGTAATGCCGTTGCCCAGGCAAAGAAGCCGAACTTCGAACGTTATTGGAACACCTACCCGAATGCAACCTTAACAGCGAGCGGCGAAGCGGTAGGGCTTCCTGAAGGGCAAATGGGAAACTCTGAAGTAGGCCACCTAAACATCGGCGCAGGCCGGATCGTTTATCAAAGCTTAACAAGAGTGAACGTGGCCATCCGCGAAGGGCAGTTCGAGAAAAATGAAACCTTCCTTTCCGCAATTGACCATGTGAAAAAGAATGGTACAGATCTTCATTTGATGGGACTTCTATCAGATGGGGGTGTTCATAGCCATATTCATCACTTATATGCTTTGCTTCGCATGGCAGCTGAAGAAGGTGTAAAGAATGTCTATGTCCATGGCTTTTTGGATGGACGTGATGTTGGCCCGAAAACGGCTGAAGGCTTCATAAAGGAAGCACAGGAAAAAATGAAGGAATACGGAGTCGGCGAATTTGCGACCATCTCCGGACGCTATTATTCCATGGACCGCGATAAGCGCTGGGAGCGTGTTGAGAAGTCATACCGTTCCATGGTATATGGTGATGGACCTGCATATAGCGATCCCTTGGATCTAGTTGAAGATAACTATAAAAATGGAATCTTCGATGAGTTCGTTATCCCATCTGTTATTACAAAAGAAGATGGCGCACCGGTTGCAACGATCAAAAACAATGACGCAGTTATTTTCTATAACTTCCGTCCGGACCGGGCCATTCAGATTTCGAACACTTTTACGAATAAAGACTTCCGTTCATTTGATAGAGGGCCAGGGCATCCTGACAGCTTGTTCTTCGTTTGCTTGACTCACTTCAGTGAAACGGTAGATGGATATGTTGCGTTTAAACCGACAAACCTGGATAACACTTTAGGTGAGATTTTAGCGCAAAATAATAAAACTCAGCTCCGCATTGCGGAAACAGAAAAGTATCCTCATGTTACGTTCTTTATGAGCGGCGGACGTGAAGAGAAATTCCCTGGCGAAGAGCGAATTCTGATCGATTCACCGAAGGTAGCTACCTATGATCTTAAGCCTGAAATGAGTGCTTATGAAGTAACGGACGCGTTGCTGAAGGAAATAGAAGCGGATAAATTCGATGCGATCATCCTTAACTTTGCCAACCCGGACATGGTCGGCCATTCAGGTATGCTTGAGCCAACTATCAAAGCGATAGAAACAGTTGACGAGTGCTTAGGCAAAATTGTCGACTTGCTTATTGAAAAAGGCGGAAAGGCTATTATTACAGCCGACCACGGAAATGCCGATGAAGTTGTTACTTTGGAAGGCAGCCCTATGACCGCCCATACTACAAACCCAGTACCGGTCATCGTCACACAAGACGGCGCAGAACTCCGCACAGACGGAATTTTAGGAGACCTCGCCCCAACCGTGCTCGACCTGCTTGGACTAGAAAAGCCGGTTGAAATGACTGGAACAACTCTATTGAAAAAATAATCGGTACCAGGTACCACCCGAATTTTGTCGAAAACCATTTTTTTATATAAAAGGAGAGAATTGATATGCCATTTATTCAACATGTTTATGCTCGTGAAGTATTAGATTCCCGCGGTAACCCAACAGTTGAGGTTGAAGTTTTAACAGAATCAGGCTTTTTCGGCCGCGCAATGGTTCCATCTGGTGCATCTACTGGTGAATATGAAGCGGTAGAACTTCGTGACGGCGACAAGTCCCGTTACCTTGGAAAAGGTGTTCAAAAAGCAGTAGACAATGTTAATAACCTAATTGCTGATGCTGTAATCGGCTTGGATGTAACAGACCAGGTTGGCATCGACCGCACGATGATCGAATTAGACGGAACTGAAAACAAAGGAAAGCTAGGTGCGAACGCAATCCTTGGCGTATCTATGGCTTGTGCACATGCAGCTGCTGAATCTGTAGGACTTCCTTTATACCGTTACCTTGGAGGCTTCAACGCGAAGCAGCTTCCAACACCAATGATGAACATCATTAACGGCGGATCTCATGCTGACAACAACGTAGACTTCCAGGAATTCATGATCATGCCTGTTGGAGCTCCTACTTTCAAAGAAGCAATCCGCATGGGTGCTGAAGTATTCCATTCATTGAAAAAAGTTTTATCTGGCAAAGGCTTGAACACAGCTGTAGGTGACGAAGGCGGATTCGCTCCAAACCTTGGTTCAAACCGTGAAGCACTAGAAGTAATTATCGAAGCAATCTCAAACGCTGGCTACGAAGCTGGTAAAGACATCTACCTTGCAATGGACGTTGCTTCTTCTGAGTTCTACAACAAAGAAACCGGTAAGTACGATCTTGCAGGTGAAGGCCGTACAGGCTTAACTTCTGAAGATATGGTTAACTTCTACGAAGAGCTTGTTAACGAGTTCCCAATCATCTCAATTGAAGATGGTCTTGACGAAAACGACTGGGAAGGCCACAAGCTATTAACTGAGCGCATCGGCGGCAAAGTTCAGCTAGTTGGTGACGACCTATTCGTTACAAACACGAAGAAGCTTGCTCAAGGAATCGAGCAGGGCGTAGGCAACTCAATTCTAATCAAAGTAAACCAAATCGGTACATTAACTGAAACCTTTGAAGCAATCGAAATGGCGAAGCGCGCTGGCTACACAGCTGTTGTATCTCACCGTTCTGGTGAAACTGAAGATGCTACAATCGCTGACATTGCAGTTGCAACAAATGCTGGCCAAATCAAAACTGGTTCCATGTCCCGTACAGACCGTATCGCTAAATACAACCAGCTTCTTCGCATCGAAGACGAGCTTGGCGATTTAGCTGTATACGATGGATTAAAATCTTTCTATAACTTGAGCAAGTAATCTTGCTTGGAGCAGCCGTCCCGGATGGGGCGGCTGCTTTTTTGTAAGTTTGGCCGGTAGATGTTCAAATTCCTGATCGGTGAGTAGGAGGCGACTGCTTCAATTCTGTCCTTGGCCGTTAAATGGGTCAGCTTGGCCGTTAAAAGTGTAATTTTGGCCGATAAACATCCCAATTTGGCCGATAAATTATTAATTTGGCCGATAAAATTATTTAGACCTGTACTTTTCAAAAAAGTTCAAAGGGATATGATACATTCTGCTCTTTTTCTCTCCTGAATGGGGAAGTTTCAGCCCTGTCAGCAGCTTTTTTGCAATATTGGAGGAAGATAAGTAGGTAAAACTCCGGAATTGGTGATTGGTAATAGAAGAATCAATCAAATAGAAGTAATCTTGGAGGGCTTTTATATGAGCTTCTTTATCAACAATATTGCATGCGAAACATTTCCAGGTGCCGCGTACCCTTTCCACAGAAAATTTGCTGCATGAGTGACACTGAATGCCCGTAATAATGTCTTTCTCTTGTAGATTATAGTATTTTAAAATATTGTAATTCGGCGGGCTATGTTTTTTTATAATCATCTTGCTTACTTTCCTAATTTCTTTAACTGTTAATTTCTCTTCGGGATATTTTACTTTCAGTTTATCTATCCTTTCTAGTAATTGATTGGCATGCAGTACTCTAGCCAGTGCATTTTTATGATAAGAAGAAGCTTTAATTACGGTAGAAGGATTACTGATGACGATCAGGTACTCAATTGGTATTTTCACCTTCATATCAAAGAGCCATTTAGTAAGTTCCTTTTGCTGCCTTCTGGCTTGCATAAGTGGATCAAGGAATCCTTTTTCCATATCCTGCTTGGTTTGGATAAGCTGATTAAAGGTAGGATCAAAAAAGATGGTGCCCGAAATATTTTTAATTTCGAGAATGAGGATGAAGCTGGGAGAGAGGAGAAGCGTATCAATTTGAAAGAATTCCGTTCCATTGTAAAGCCGAATATCATGAATAACAGTGAACTCAGTTAAACTGTTTATAAAATAATCTACCGCTTTTTCTCCACGGTAGCCAGCCTTTCGTTTCGCCAAATCATTCTCAATTAATGCCCTTTTTGGATGGTTGCCTGGCAGCCTTCTCAGCAGTGCATCTATACTTTGGATAAAATCAGTAGATTTACGCCTTTTTACTAACAAATGCATCAATCCTTTCGTGTATTCTTTTCTAATTTCTCTTCATTACTATAAAAGTCCTTCTATTAAAACAGGCCCGCCAAAATCTTATTGTTTATACCACCAAAATGTGTTAAATTAAGAATAATGTGATTGTACGTTTTCAGGAGGTGGCTTCATGCATACATTATTTATTACTCTTTTAGTGATTGTATCGATTGCACTTATCGTAGTTGTACTCCTTCAGTCTGGTAAAAGTGCAGGTCTTTCCGGTGCAATTTCCGGGGGAGCTGAACAGCTTTTTGGAAAACAAAAAGCACGCGGCCTTGATTTGATTCTACACCGTGCTACAATTATTCTATCTGTTTTGTTCTTTATCCTTACGGTTTTAGTATCTTTTTTCGCAGTATAGATGAACACAGCGCCTGGCCTGTCATTAGGTCAGGCTTTTTATTTTTTGGCTCAGACCAAGGCTGTTATATGCCCTCTTATCGCGGCTATCTTTGCAAAACCAGTTTTATTTTACATACAAAGCTTTTTATTGGCATGTTGCTTCTTTGTTTGCTAAAAATAAGGAATGCAGTTTCAATCAAACGTTTGATTATGAAAATTATAGGAATTATATAGGTAAAAGGAGTTTTATTATATGAAGATTGTAGCGCCAAAGCCGTTTACGTTTGGAAATGGAAAAAGGGCAGTCCTGCTGCTGCACGGTTTTACAGGTAATACTGCTGACGTAAGAATGATGGGAAGGTTCCTTGAAACAAAGGGCTACACCTGCCATGCGCCGCTATATAAAGGTCATGGCGTTCCGCCGGAGGAGCTTGTGCACACAGGACCGGAAGACTGGTGGAAAGATGTCTTGGAAGGCTATGAGTTTTTAAAAAACAGAGGTCATAGAGAGATTGCCGTTGCAGGTCTTTCCCTTGGTGGCGTATTTTCCCTTAAATTGGGTTACACTGTACCTATAAAGGGTATCATTCCGATGTGCGCACCCATGTACATAAAGAGCGAAGAGGTCATGTATGAAGGGATTCTGAGCTATGCAAGAGAATATAAGAGAATGGAAGGAAAGTTAGAAGATCAAATCGAGCAGGAAATGGCCGAGTTCCAAAAAACGCCAATGAAAACGTTAAAAGCCCTCCAGGAACTGATCGCGGATGTACGCAGTCATGTGGATATGATCTATTCGCCGACGTTTGTCGTTCAGGCGCGTCATGACCATATGATCAACACGGACAGCGCCAATATCATTTTTAATGAAGTCGAAAATGATTTAAAACAGCTGAAGTGGTATGAGGAGTCCGGCCATGTCATTACGCTTGATAAAGAACGTAATCAGCTTGAAGAAGATGTTTATCAGTTTCTAGAAAAGCTGGATTGGGAAGAATAAAAGAAAAGACAAAATCTCCTTAAGGAGGGATGATGAAATGGAAAATAATATTCAACAGCTGATCGATAAGCTGCTTCATTATATGAAGGATGAGGCTTATAAGCCTTTGACGGTGCAGGAGCTTGAAGCTGCATTCGGAATCGAGGATTCAACCGGATTCAAGGATTTCGTCAAAGCGCTTGTTGTAATGGAAGAGAAAGGGCTTGTGGTCAGAACCCGAAGCAACCGCTACGGCTTGCCGGAAAAAATGAATCTCATCCGCGGCAGACTTTCTGGACATGCAAAGGGATTCGCCTTTGTGATCCCGGAAGAGCCGGGGATGGACGATATTTTTATCCCGCCGAATGAAACAAATAATGCCCTGAACGGCGATACAGTCCTTGCTCGGGTTACATCAGAAAGCTCAGGGCAGCGGAGGGAAGGTACAATTGTCCGCATCCTGGAGCGCGGTGTTACACAAATTGTCGGAACGTATACGGAAAGCAAACATTTTGGCTTCGTCATTCCGGATGATAAAAAGTTTGCCAGCGACATTTTTATCCCGAAAGCGGCATCAAAAGGTGCTGTGGAAGGGCATAAAGTGGTTGTAAAATTGACGACTTATCCGGAAGGTCGCAAAAGTGCTGAAGGAGAAGTTATCGACATCCTTGGGCATAAAAATGATCCGGGTGTGGATATTCTGTCTGTTATCCACAAACATGGCCTGCCGCTGGAGTTTCCGGAAGAAGTACTTAAGCAGGCTGAAGAGACGCCGGATACGATTGATCCAAGTGAGCTTGAAAACCGCCGTGACTTAAGAAATGAAGTCATTGTAACCATTGACGGTGCCGATGCGAAGGACCTTGACGATGCCGTTATGGTTAAAAAGCTTGATAACGGAAATTACAAGCTAGGCGTCCATATTGCCGATGTTACGTATTATGTCCGTGAAGATTCGCCGATTGACCGGGAAGCCGAAGACCGGGCAACAAGTGTGTATTTAGTAGACCGGGTTATCCCGATGATTCCGCACCGCCTGTCAAACGGCATTTGCTCCCTGAACCCGAAAGTGGACCGCCTCACTCTCTCCTGTGAGATGGAAATTACACCGGATGGGGAGGCTGTGAATCATGAGATTTTCCAGAGTGTGATTAAAACAACTGAGCGAATGACTTATTCAGATGTGAATAAGATCCTGGAAGACCAAGATGAAGAACTTATTAACAAGTACCAATCTCTTGTACCAATGTTCCAGCTGATGAAGGAGCTTTCTCTTATTTTACGTAAAAAGAGAATGCATCGCGGAGCCATTGATTTTGACTTCAAAGAAGCAAAAGTGATTGTAGATGAAGAAGGCAATCCGACAGATGTTGCCACCCGGGAACGTTCGATCGCAGAACGCCTGATTGAAGAGTTCATGCTGGCGGCGAATGAAACGGTTGCTGAGCATTTTCACTGGATGGACGTGCCGTTCATTTACCGTATCCATGAAGATCCGAAAGAAGATAAGCTAAGAAGATTTTTCGAGTTTATCACAAACTTCGGCTATATCGTAAAGGGAACAGCCAATTCTGTTCACCCGCGCGCCCTGCAGGAAATCATTGAAGAAGTCCAGGGCAAGCCGGAAGAAATGGTTATATCAACGGTTATGCTGCGTTCCATGCAGCAGGCGAAATATTATGAAGAGAGCCTGGGACACTTCGGGTTATCAACAGAGTTTTACACACACTTCACATCGCCAATTCGCCGTTATCCGGATTTAATTGTCCATCGTTTAATCCGCACGTATTTAATTGAAGGAAAGCTGGATCAGGCGACCAGGGAGAAATGGAACGTTTCGCTTCCGGATATTGCTGAGCATTCATCCAATATGGAGCGGCGTGCGGTTGAAGCTGAGCGTGAAACGGATGAGCTGAAGAAAGCAGAGTATATGGCTGATAAAATTGGCCAGGAATACGACGGCATTATCAGCTCCGTAACGAACTTTGGAATGTTTGTCGAGCTTCCAAATACAATTGAAGGCCTGATTCATGTCAGCTACATGACAGATGACTATTACCGCTATGACGAGCGGCAGATGGCCATGATTGGCGAGCGCACAGGCAATGTATTCCGGATTGGAGACGAAATCACCGTCCGTGTGGTCAATGTTAACAAAGACGAACGCTCCATTGATTTTGAAATCGTCGGCATGAAGGGAACCCGCAGAAGGGAACCAAGAGATGCGCCGAAGGTTTTCAAAACAGGCAGCACCGAGAAAAAGCCGCGCAAAGGAAAGTCTGATCAAGGCAGAGGAAACAGTTCAGGCGCACCTAGAAAGAAAAAAGAGAAAAAGCATTACGAAAATGCACCAAAAGCAAAGCGGAAGAAAAAGAAGCGGTAAAGCGAAAATGGAGGGCCTTTTTAAAGGGCTCTCCTTTCCCTTCCCGGCAGGGTTCTTCATTGAGAGGATCCGTGAAATTTGCTATAATAGAAGGACCGTTAATGAGCGGATGCTGCACTTTTCCTGCCGTCAATTTTAATATAAGGCTGTGTTAATGATTGATTTAGCACTGTGTTGATTGGAACGGAAAGCGAATGCCTGTAGTGGAAATCAACACCCAAGTTTAAACAGAGCCTAATATAAAGATAACTTTTTCAGACAGGAAAGAGGAGCAAAGGGGGATTCATCATGCCAAAAGGTACTGGCAAAATGGTTGCGCAAAATAAAAAAGCATATCATGACTATTCAATAGAAGAAACTTACGAAGCGGGCATTGTTCTTCAGGGAACAGAGATTAAATCGATCCGCGCCGGCAAGGTTAACCTAAAGGATTCATATGCAAGGATTCAAAATAATGAAATCTATCTATTCGGCATGCATGTCAGCCCATATGAGCAGGGGAATCGCTATAACCATGATCCTCTCAGGACAAGAAAGCTGCTTCTTCACAGAAAAGAAATCAATAAGCTTATCGGGGATTCAAAAGAAATTGGCTATTCGCTTGTACCATTAAAAATGTATCTGAAAAACGGCTATGCAAAAGTTTTATTAGGCCTTGCAAAGGGTAAAAAGAAATATGACAAACGTGAGGATCTGAAGAAGAAAGAAGCCAAGCGGGAAGTGGAACGTGCTTTCCGTGAAAGGCAGAAAATGTAAATCCAGAACCTTACAATTGAAAAACAAGCTCAATGTGTTATAATAGTAATTGTCACAGCGAGTGACACAATCTTTAGCTCATCTATTTCGAGCTTTTCCGAACGTCAGCGTGCTGAATGAGATTCGGCGCAGACCTATTATATGGGGACGCTACGGATTCGACAGGGATAGTTCGAGCTTAGGTTGCGAGTCGAGGGGATCGGCCTCGTTAAAACGTCAAAGCCTATAACTGGCAAACAACAAAACAACTTCGCTTTAGCTGCCTAATAGGCCTTTAGCGGTTCGCCCCTCCATCGCCCATGTGGTAGGGTAGCGGACTCACTCTTAGTGGGCTACGCCGGATTCCACCGTCTGAGGATGAAGGAAGAGAACAACCAGACTAGCTGGCCGGACGCCCGTCGATAGGCATAAGGACCAGCGAAACGCGAATATATCGACTACACTCGTAGAAGCTTAAGTGCCGATATTTCTGGACGTGGGTTCGATTAATTATTAGTCGCCTTGTGTGGCAACACATAAGTGAAAATTCGGCTTTATCGGTGAAACCTAAGTCGCCTAACTAGCGATAAGGCAATGCCGAGCGGTATGTGGAGCAATCCAACAGCCGTGTATCGACTTATAGGCTGCCAGAAAAGTGGTAGTACTAGGATGCGGAATCCTGCCTGAAACCCAGGTAAATATATATTTCGCATAATACGCCGAAGGGCCTGCTTGACTGCAGGTTCAAGATATAGTCAGTGCCATCGCGAAAGGATGGAAGTGCACGTCCCACCGTCTCCACCAAATACATATTTGGTGGTTTTTTATTTGTCTTTTTTATAGTTTGAAAAAGGTTTCCTCGAATAAAAGCTTTTGTTTTAACATCTCCGCATTATACTTTCCGTTTCTGGGTGTCACTTTTTCGTAGTTTTCAATTATCCACAACGCTCGATTTCTTTTTTTATCAGCTCTTAAATAAGGGGAAATTCGATTTAGTAAGGAAAAAACACTTTCTTTTTACTTAATATTTAAGGAGAAGGAGTTTTTGTGCAAGCCTGGCTTGTAGTTCTTTTTATTAATGAGCGTTCCGCCGGTGAGCGATTGAATATAGATTAAAAGTTCTATGTCAGTGGATGCTATTGTTATACATGGACGGCGATGCTCACTGGCATGTAGTCTGCTTAAAGTAATCGTTCCTTCACCATCTATTATTCCTGCTATATAGGATGCCTCCCAGTCATTCATTTTCTCACTCCTAATATTGGAACATATGTTCTAGTCAATTTTAATCTATCCTCAATAAACTCTCAATCTTTATCTTAATTAAAATTAAAATATTATTTATACGGATGTTGTTCAGTTATTATTTTAATAAAAAAGGTAAGGAGATCAATATGGTTCAATTCTTCACCAAAGGAATTCTTTCAGGCTTTGTTTCGGGAATATTCCTCGGTTTATTCTTAAAGGTTATTGAAGTTATGTCGGGAGTAAAAGTATATACACTACTCCTCAACGTGGATTATATCCCTATCCTAAAAAACTACAGCTTCCCGGAATTTGTGGAGTTTTTACTCCATTTAATCATCTCTGTCATCGTAGCAGCCGCCCTTTTTTCTATCATAAAAATATCAATGGGCACAAAAGCAAATGGTGTTCCGGACGATATTGATCTCCTTCTTAATAGGCGTCCTGCTTTTCCCAACAACAGCCTTGTCAGATCGCACCCCTGAATTAACTTCTGTTTCGGCCCTTTCCTTCTGGCTGATCGGGCATCTGTTATATGGCTGGATTTTGACGTTGTTTTTCATAAAAAAGGGACCGTCAGGCTAGACGGTCCTTGGCATTATTTAATTTTTATAGCGATTTTCCCTTTCGCATGATGCGATTCACTTAGCTCATGTGCTTCCTTTAATCCTTGTTCGGTAAAAGGAAAGGTATGGCCGACAAGCGGCTTTAATTTCCCCTGCTCGATCATTTCGCCCAGCTGGGAAAGCTGTTTGCCGTTTGGCTCAAGCCAGAGGAAGCCTGCTTTGACCTCCTTTTCCTTAGCCAGATTTTCATCAGGAGGAGAGACAATGGAAACAAGCTTTCCGCCTTTTTTCAACACATTCATACTTTTCTTTTGAATCTCTCCGCCCATTGTATCAACGACAATATCATAATGATCCAGTGCCAGTTCAAAATCTTCCTCACGATAATTAATAAAATGGTCAACGCCAAGCGAATTCAGGAATTCTTCATTTTTTCCGCTGGCAGTTGAAGCAACATGAGCGCCAAAGCTTTTGGCTATTTGAATGGCAAGGCTGCCAACCCCTCCTGCACCTGCATGGATAAGCACTTTATCTCCCGATTGGATCTCGGAAAAATCAACAAGGCATTGCCATGCTGTCAGGCCAGCAAGGGGAATGGAAGCCGCTTCTTCAAAGCTTGCATTCTCAGGCATCTTCGCCAGAAGTTTTTCATCCACAGCAACATATTCGGCGTATGTACCATGTGCTGTCGTATCAGGGCGGGCAAAAACACGGTCACCCTTTTTAAAAGAGGTCACCTTATCCCCGACCTTGGCTATTACCCCTGCGGCATCCCATCCCAAAATAATCGGGAACTCGAATGGAAGCATGTCTTTTAAATATCCAGCCCGAAGCTTCCAATCAATCGGGTTGATTGAAGTGGCATGCATTTCAACCAGCACCTGATGATCCTTCATTTCAGGCAATGGTACTTCACGCTCTTTTAACTCCTCTGCAGTTCCATATTGTTCAATAATAATGGCTTTCATTTTATCTCCTCCCTTGTCCGTTGTACTGAGTCCTTTACCACATTAAGATGCCCGATAATCCGCTTTGCTATCAGTGGGAAGGGAGGGAAGAGATTAGATTTAGGTTAAAAATAACTTATTCCATTGTTCTGCTTTTGCTAAAGCGAGAGTGTCTTCCTTTACCTCTCCCGGCTTTACTCCGCTTCCTATGATATAGTCCGCAAATTCCATCCCCACAAACTCGAATATGTATTGAAATTGCTGAATAAGCGGCAATCCTTTCACTTTGGCGCTGCTTCCTCCAGTGATCACGACATATGCTTTCTTCTTTGCCAGCTCTTCTTTCAGATTAAAGCGCTCATCCCTTAAATACTGGGACCAGCGATCAAAGAAGTCCTTCATCGGGCCGCTCATGCCATACCAATATAAAGGTGTGGCAAACACAAAAACATCATGTGTCAACATGTGCCGTATTAACTCCTCATAATCATCCTCAACTGGTGAAAAGCCTTCCTTGGCATGCCTCTTATCTACGATGGGTTCGATATGCATGTCTGACAGTTTTACAAGCGTATGATCTGTATTTTCTGTAATCTTTTTTGCTAAATATTCCGAGTTGCCGTTTTCACGTGTACTGCCGAGCAGAGCCAATACTTTCATTTAGAATTCTCTCCTTAAAACTAAAGTTTGTTTATGGATTTTACACAATATGTTTTAAGAAAGCAAAAAAAAAGATCCGGATCTTTACAAAGGGGTTATATGATTTTTACATTCTATTAATATTCCATTAACACTCCCTCCCTATACTCTAATTTGTAAGTTAAAAACAGGAGGTTAATAGAATGACATTTAAGAAATTAACAAAAAAAGCACTTCCTGTCCTGGCTGCTTCTGCCGTAGCATTTGGCGGGCTGATCGGAACAGTTCAGCAAACAGAAGCACAAGGGAAGGCAGATCATAGAGAGATCAAGAATGTTATTTTCCTTATCGGTGATGGAATGGGCGTATCTTATACGTCTGCATACCGTTATTTGAAAGACGACCCTAGTACCAAATTTGTGGAGCGTACAGAGCTGGATAAGTATCTGGTCGGCCAGCAAATGACTTACCCGGAGGACCCGGAACAAAATGTAACTGACTCAGCATCCGCGGCAACAGCGATGTCTGCAGGGATTAAAACTTATAACAATGCGATTGCAGTAGACAATGATGGCTCTGAAGTGATAACCGTTTTGGAAGCGGCGAAAGAACAAGGAAAAGCGACAGGCCTTGTTGCCACTTCTGAAATTACACATGCGACTCCAGCTTCATTCGGCGCACATGACGAAAGCCGCAAGAATATGAATGCCATTGCTGATGATTACTATGATGAACTAATCAATGGCGACCATAAGGTAGACGTTCTTCTTGGCGGTGGAACCGATTTATTTGTCCGCAATGACAGAAACCTTACAGAAGAGTTTAAAAAAGATGGATTCAGCTATGTAACAGACCGCGAGCAGTTATTAGCGGATAACAATGAACAGGTTCTTGGTTTATTTGCGGAGCGCGGCCTGCCAAAAATGATTGACCGCACAGAAGACATTCCTTCACTTGAAGAAATGACTGCATCTGCAATCAAGCGTTTGAATAAGGATCAAGACGGTTTCTTCCTAATGGTAGAAGGCAGCCAGGTAGACTGGGCTGGGCACGATAATGACATCGTTGGAGCAATGAGCGAAATGGAAGACTTTGAAAAAGCATTCAAAGCAGCAATCGACTTTGCGAAAAAGGACAAGCATACCCTTGTTGTCGCAACTGCTGACCACTCAACCGGCGGCTACTCCATCGGTTCTGACGGCATCTACAATTGGTTCGGTGAGCCGATTAAAGCGGCTAAGCGTACACCTGACTTTATGGCACAAGAAATTGTAAATGGTGCAAGTGTTGAGGATACATTGAAGCAATATATCGATCTTGAATTAACATCTGAAGAGATCCAATCTGTTAAAAAAGCAGCCGAAACGAAAAAAGCAACGGATATTGATAATGCCATTGAAGAAATCTTTAACAAGCGCTCCCATACTGGCTGGACAACAGGCGGCCATACTGGTGAAGACGTACCTGTTTACGCATTTGGCCCTTCTAGCGACCGCTTTGCAGGACAAATCGAAAATACTGACCAGGCCAAATTAATCTTTGAATTATTGAAGACCGATGTAAAGGTCGAAGATAAATAATTTTTATTCTCCCGCTGCTTTCGTAGAGCAGCGGGAATTTTACAACTTATGAAGGGGGATCATCATGAAAAAACTAATAACAATGATTGCTCTTATATCAATCGTTCTATTGGGCTGCTCAAGCGCACCGGAACAGCCTGCAGATGTCAGCGCTGAAGCTGCGGCAGAAAATGAAGCAATGAAAAACTATGCACCAAACCCTCAGGTTCCCGATGACCGGCCACTGGAGAAGACTGGACAATCCCATACCGATGAAAAAGGCGAAATCACTTTAAAAAAAGTTAAAAATGTAAATGGAACCTATAACATTGGTCCAATTGAAATGAAAATTGCAGAAGCCAAAGTGATGCATTTAAAACCAGATTACAGCTTAGTGGACTATTTTCATACCCTGACCCATGACGAAGAATTCGATTTTGTCAAAGTCTTTGCAGAAATCAAAAACACATCAGATGAAGAAGTAAACTTTGCCCCAGTTGCTATCCTGGAAACAAGCGAAGGAGAGCAAATCACCTGGGAAAATGACATTTACCTTGATGGACTAAATGAAGAAATTCAACCTAACGAAACCAAAGCCGGCAACATTGGCTTTATCATAGAAAAATCTGACTTGAACAATATTGAAATTACTACGAGTGACGTCTTCAATACTGAAAGGAAAAAGATTGAAGACGCCAAAAATATTAAGATTGATTTTTAAAGGGAGAGACTCCAGATAGGGGTCTTTTTTCTTTTGGATAACCAATATATGAGCGTTAATTCATTTATAAATTTATAGAAGGCCTAGTTGACAGATATAAATATTCATATTAATATATATGTAACCGGTTACACCGTAGCTGGTTTTAAATTAAAAACAATGTGTAACCGGTTACATGAGTAATTGGTTTTGTTTTTATCAAGATATGTAACCGGTTACACTCAGAACAATGGTTACTTGACTGTGAGACTGGAGAGAACCTATATGGTAACTATTAAAGATGTAGCAAAAGAGGCGCAAGTATCCGTTGCTACTGTTTCAAGAGTGATTAACAACCAGGGGTACGTCCATGAGGACACAAGAGCGAAGGTTGAGAAAGCGGTTAAAACACTGCAATATCGCCCGAATAACGTAGCGAGAAGCCTGTTTAAAAAGAAATCCAAAATGATCGGATTCATTGTTCCGGATATTACGAACCCGTATTTTCCGCAGCTGGTAAGAGCGGTGGAGGACGTAACAAATAAAGCGGAATATACTACTTTTCTCTGCAATAGCGATGAGGATCTAAAAAAAGAATTAATGTATCTTGAAAAAATGCAGGAAAATCATATTGATGGAGCCATCATTGTTTCCAATACGCTAGAGCTTGAGCATGTTGAACAGCTAAATTTGCCAATCATTGCACTGGACCGTTTTTTCCATAACAGCATTCCATCGGTAACAGTCGACAATTATAACGAAGCACGCAAGGCAGTCCGTTATTTGCTTGAAAATGGCTGTAAAAGAATTGCCCATATTAAAGGGCCGAAATATATTAAGAACTCCATTTTGAGGCAGAAAGCCTATGAAGAAGAAATGAAAGAGCAGAATTTGCCGTTGATTATGTGCGAGGGAGAATACCATTTAAAAGATTCCGAGAGAGCCTTCTTGGAGCTGCTTAAACAAAATCCGGATATTGATGGAGTTTTTGCCGGCAATGATGTAATGGCAGTTGGGGCGCTTAAAGCTGCTAGAAGACTTAATTTAAAGGTGCCAGAGGATCTTTCTGTCATAGGGTTTGATGGAATTGAATGGACTGAAACAGTATCACCTGAAATCACTACAATGGCTCAGCCCATTTATGAAATGGGAAAAAGAGCAGCTACCATGCTGCTGGAGCTTATTGATGGGAAGAGGCTTGATGACGTCCACGTCGTTTATGATGCAGAGTTGGTTATTAGGGAATCGACCAAACTAAGATAAGCATTTTATAAAGAGGGTGATATAAGAATGATTACCGTATTAGGAAGTATTAATATGGACCTTGTCACTGTAACCAGCAAAGATCCTTCACTGGGAGAAACTGTGTTAGGAAAACAATTTTCTACCATCCCTGGGGGCAAGGGAGCCAATCAAGCAGTAGCAGCCGCCAAGCTTGGCGCTGATGTCCAGATGATTGGGCGGGTAGGTGATGATCTGTTTGGAAAAGAATACTTAATCCATTTACGTAACTTGGGGATCAGCACGGAAAATGTGAAACCGGTTACACACCAGAAAACAGGTATTGCCAGCATTACAGTGTATGAAGGCGACAATAAAATTATCGTGGTTCCAGGAGCAAATCTTCAAGTGACTCCCGATGTAGTAGAGGAGTACAAAGATGAAATTTTAAAAAGCGACTGGCTTTTGCTTCAATTTGAAATTCCGTTAGAGAGTGTTGAAAAGGCTCTTGAAATCGCACATAAAGGCGGAGTCCAGGTCATTTTGAATCCTGCTCCGTTCGAACACATACCAAAACATTGGTTTGAAATGATAACGTACTTAACTCCAAATCAATACGAAGCAGAGCAGTTATTTACATTGTATAAAGATGATTCTGACTTGCTTATTTCTCTTAAAGAAAAGCTTGTTATAACCAAAGGTGCCCAGGGGGTTCTGCTATATGATAGAGAAAGGGAAGTTTCAATCCCTGCATTAAAGGTGGAAGCGGTTGATACAACCGGCGCTGGCGATACATTTAATGGTGCACTCGCTGTCGCTCTTTCAGAAGGAAATGACCTCAAGAGTGCATGTGAGTTTGCAGTGAAATCATCTGCATTATCTGTCACAAAGCTGGGAGCTCAATCAGGAATGCCTAGCCGGGAAGAAGTTAATAGATTCTAAAATAATAGAATGGAGGTGCAGCAAAAATGAAAAAGAACGGAATATTGAACAGTGAAATCTCCAAGGTACTAAGTGAAATGGGACATACAGATACCATTGTTATTGCAGATTGCGGCCTTCCAATCCCCGAAGATGTAAAACGGATTGACCTGGCTTTAAAACAAGGTTCACCATCATTTCTCGAGGTTCTCGAAGCTTTAGAGGCAGATATGGAAATTGAGAAGGTCACCTTGGCAGAAGAAATACAGGATTTTAATTCTGAATTGGAAGATGTTCTTAAAAATAAGTTCACAGAAAAAGAATATGTGTCCCATGAAGGATTTAAGAAATTGACCCGCAAAGCGAAAGCGGTTATTCGTACAGGAGAGGCAACTCCCTATGCGAATATAATCCTGCATTCAGGAGTGATTTTCTAATGAACAAAACTCCAATTGTTGAAATGAACGGTATCCATAAATCTTTTTTCAATGTCCAAGTTTTAAAGGGTGTTGATTTCGATTTGGTTCCAGGTGAGATTCATGCTTTGATGGGTGAAAACGGGGCCGGCAAATCAACCTTAATGAAAATATTAACCGGAATCCATAAAAGCAATTCTGGGGAAATTCATTACAAAGGAAAACTAGTAGAATACAATTCTCCTAAAGAAGCAGAAAAAGCCGGGATCGCTGTTATTCACCAGGAACTCAATATAATTCCTTACTTAACTGTTGCAGAGAACATGTTCCTTGGAAAGGAACTGAGAAGGCAGCCCTTCGGAATTTTAAAAACGAAAGAAATGAATGAGAAAACGAGAGAGTACCTAAACCGTCTTGGGATAGACATTGACTCTCAGAAGGAAGCGGGAGATTTATCAGTAGGGCAGCAGCAGATGATTGAGATTGCAAGGGCTATCGCTGCAGATACGGAAGTGCTCATTATGGATGAACCAACCGCTGCGCTGACCGATCGGGAAATCGAAACCTTATTCACAGTTATGAACCAGTTAAGAAAAGATGGTGTAGCCATCATCTATATCTCTCACCGTATGGAAGAGATTTTTAGAATGTGCGATCGAATTACTGTTTTAAGAGATGGCCAGTCAATCGGAACGAAGGTAACATCTCAAACTGATTTCGAGGAAATTGTAAAAATGATGGTTGGCCGGGAGTTGGGGGAGCGGTTTCCGGAGCGAACTGCTGAAATAGGCGAAGATCGTTTCGTTGTTAAAGATTTGAGTCTTGAGGGCTATTTCAATAATATCTCATTCAATGTTAGAAAAGGCGAAATCCTTGGTGTTGCCGGCTTAATGGGAGCAGGCAGAACTGAAATCATGGAAACGATCTTTGGAGCACGGAAAAAGACAAGCGGCCGGATTTATATGGACGGCAAAGAATTAAATATCCGAAAACCACATCATGCCATAGAGTCAGGAATCGGATTTATTACTGAAGACCGGAAAGATGAAGGGCTGGTTCTTAGCTTAACCGTCCGTGAAAACCTGGCAATACCGAATTTGAAAAAATTATCAAAATCAACTGTTATGCTAAAGCAAAAAGAAAAACAGTGGACTGAAGAAATGATTCAGAAACTGCGTATTAAGACGTCAGGACCTGAACAAGAGGTTAAATCTCTAAGCGGGGGAAACCAGCAAAAAGTGGTCTTCGGCAAATGGCTTGGTACTGAACCCAAACTTCTAATTCTTGATGAACCGACCAGGGGCGTAGATGTAGGGGCAAAAAAAGAAATATATTCAATCATGAACGAGCTGACTGAAAAGGGGTTTTCCATCATTATGGTTTCATCAGAACTACCCGAAATCCTTGGGATGTCTGACAGGGTAATGGTGATTCATGAGGGGAAACTCACTGCCATTATCGATAAGAAAGATGCTAACCAGGAAAAAATTATGGAAGCTGCAACTGGAGGGGTGAAATCATGAGTCAACTGACAAAAAGCCTGGGGTCTCTGCAAAAGCTTGGCCCCGTACTTGGCCTAATCTTAATAACGATCATTTTAACGATCATGAGTCCCAATTTTTTGACTGCCGATAATATATTTAATGTCCTTAGGCAGGTATCAATTAATGCTTTAATCGCATTTGGGATGACCTTTGTCATTTTAACTGGAGGAATTGACCTTTCTGTGGGATCAATACTGGCCTTAGCATCAGCTTTAACTGCCGGTATGCTGGCAAGCGGCATGGATCCGGTTCTTGCCGTTATCGTTGGCCTGCTTGCAGGTGCAGTTATGGGGCTGGCAAATGGCTTAATTATTACAAAAGGTAAAGTTGCACCTTTTATTGCCACACTCGCAACGATGACAATATTCAGGGGTTTTACACTTGTGTATACGGATGGCCGTCCTATCACTGGATTATCAGATGCTGTTAGCTTTCAGATGCTGGGTAAGGGCTATTTCCTTGGAGTTCCTTTTCCAGTCGTAACGATGTTAATTGCTTACTTTGTATTATTCTTCATTTTAAGAAAAACAACATTTGGCCGCGGAGTTTATGCAATTGGCGGAAATGAAGAAGCCTCAAGGCTATCCGGGCTTAAAGTAGATCGCTTAAAAATAGGAGTCTACTCCATTACAGGTTTCCTTTCTGCATTAGCTGGGATTACCCTAACTTCACGTTTGAATTCAGCCCAGCCAACTGCGGGGATGAGTTATGAACTGGATGCCATTGCAGCTGTTGTATTAGGAGGAACTAGCCTGTCTGGCGGCAGGGGATGGATATTCGGTACATTAATCGGCGCATTAATCATTGGCGTTTTAAATAATGGCCTAAACCTATTAAATGTTTCATCTTTCTATCAGCAAGTGGTAAAAGGCGGCGTTATTCTTCTGGCAGTTCTGCTGGATCGGAAAAAAGCTGCTTAATAATAAATTAATGAAAAAAATTCAAGGGGGTCTTTAGAGTGAAAAAATTATTTCAGTTTTTTATCGTGGCAATTGTCGCTATGGTTGTAAGTGCATGTTCTTTAGAACAGGGCGGAGGCAGCACAGAGAAATCATCAGATCAAAATAGCGGAGAAAATGAAGGTATACAGAAAATTGGATTATCAATCTCGACTTTAAACAATCCTTTCTTTGTTACCTTACGTGATGGGGCTGAGGCCAAAGCAAAGGAACTTGGTTTTGAAATCACGACTGTAGATGCACAAAATGATCCTGCAAAACAAGTAAGTGATATTGAAGACTTAATTCAGCAAGGTGTAGATATTCTTTTAGTAAACCCGGCAGATTCTGCAGCTATTGCATCAGCAATTGAATCAGCAAACAATGCAGGTATCCCTGTCATTACGGTTGACCGCAGCGCTGAAGGCGGCGAAGTTGTTACACATATTGCTTCAGATAACGCAGCAGGCGGAAAGATGGCCGGTGAATTCATCATTGAACAGCTTGGTGACTCTGGTAAAATAGTAGAACTTGAAGGAATACCTGGTTCATCTGCTGCCCGTGAAAGAGGCCAAGGTTTTAACGATGCAGTCGCAGCAGCTGAAGGCTTTGAAGTTGCTGCAAAACAATCAGCAAACTTTGACCGTGCAGAAGGACTGACAGTTATGGAAAATATCATCCAAAGCACAAGTGACTTTGGAGCTGTTTTTGCCCATAATGATGAAATGGCTCTTGGGGCTGTGCAAGCATTAGCTGCAGCTGGCATGGATGACGTGATCGTTGTTGGCTTTGATGCTACGGACGATGCAGTAAAAGCAGTAGAAGACGGAAAAATGGCTGCTACAGTAGCTCAAAAGCCTGACTTAATGGGAGAGCAAGCTATTGATGCAGCTTCTAAAGTTCTTGCTGGTGAAGAACTAGAGGAATTTATCCCGGTAGAACTTGAGTTGATTAAAAAGTAAAGGTTAATGAGTGGACCCTTCCTAGTTGGAAGGGTTTTTTGATGTTTTTTTAAAATAATTTATTATTCTTCCTGGTGTAATTTCATTGACAATCCCCCCATCCATCCATTAAAGTTAACAGAGTTAATAGTTAAATGATTGAACAGTTAAATAATAGAATAATTTAAGTGTGAGGTGAATATATAAGTGAGTGTGCCGAATATTAAAGAGCTGGTGGACCGGTATATAGCGGTTTCTTTTTCTGTGGAGAAAAAGGCAGCGTCGCTTGTGAAGGAGCAGATTGGCAGTGACCTTACCAATGATCAGCATTATACGCTGAGGTACATAAATCAGGTGGGTTCTTGTACTTCGTCCGAGCTTGCGGAAGTGTTTGATGTGAAAAAGAGTGCAATTACCGCGATGATTACGCGGATGTGGGAGAAGGGGCTGATCCAGCGGACGCGCGATGAAAATGACCGCAGGGTTGTTTATCTGACTCTTACCGAAAAAGGCAATGAGCTATATGCCAAAACAGAGGAAAAGATCCATAAGCTTGTAGAATCTCTGATAACAAGATTTGATCAGGCTGAAATTCAGAAGTTTATTGAAACCTTTGAAAAACTGAACCAAGTCCTTTTAGAAAGCAAAGATGATAAAGCGGGGGAATAAAGAGTGCATACGATTATTAAAAGAAAATGGCTTGTCATTGTTGCCTGGATTGCCGTCGTTGCCGGTTTATTTCTGGCAGCACCAAACATGGCTGAACTCGTCCGTGAAAAGGGCCAGATTACCGTGCCGGATGAGTATTCTTCCACCCTTGCCGGCGAGATTATGGAAGAAGTGCAGAAGCAGGAAGGCGGAGGCGATGAAACCCAGGTTGCACTTGTTTTTCATAATGATAGGAAGCTCACAGATGCAGAAATAAAAGAAGCGGAAAAAGCAATCCGAACGCTTGAAGAAAAAAGCGATGAGATTGGCATTACGGAAATCCTGACTCATTTTAACGAAGAAAGTTTAAAGGAACAGCTGGTTTCAGATGACGGAAAATCCATACTTACTTCAGTCAGTGTCAGCTGGAATGACCGCGAACCAGCTGAGCTTAGCGAGGATTTATACTCTGCGATTGAAGATGTAAAAGTAGATTACTATTATACGAGCGAGTGGCTCATTAATGAGGACTTGATGAAGAGCTCAGAAGAAGGGCTAAAGAAGACGGAAGGCATAACCGTTGTCTTCATTTTGGGTGTCCTGCTGCTGGTGTTCAGATCGGTGATTGCACCGGTCATCCCGTTATTGACAGTAGGATTTACCTATTTGGCATCACAATCAATTGTTTCGTTTTTAGTTGATAGGCTCGATTTTCCAATTTCAAACTATACACAGATTTTTCTTGTTGCCGTATTGTTCGGAATTGGAACAGACTATTGCATTTTGCTGCTGAGCCGTTTTAAAGAAGAACTGTCACATAACGAAAACACAGCAGATGCCATAGTATCTACTTACCGTAATGCGGGGCGCACCGTCTTTTTCAGCGGTGTGGCTGTTATGATCGGTTTTGCTGCGATTGGTTTTTCTCAATTTATTCTTTATCAATCCGCTGCCGCTGTTGCAATTGGGGTAGCGATTCTTCTGATTGCCCTGTTTACGATTGTGCCTTTCTTTATGGCTGTATTGGGTCAGAAGGTTTTCTGGCCATCGAAAAAAAGCGCGGAGCACGGCGAGAGCAAGATTTGGGGCACAGTCGGCCGCTTCTCATTGGCACGCCCATTCCTGGCATTGCTTATCGTGGCTGCTGTTTGCGTACCGTTCCTGGTCACATATGACGGGGAACTCTCTTATAACTCACTCGAGGAAATTGGCGGAGATGTAAACTCCATCAAGGCTTTTAATGCGATTGCCGATAGCTTTGGCCCAGGGGAATCCATGCCAGCGCAAATCGTTTTGAAAAATGACGAGGCGATGGATTCAGCTGAATATGTAGGCCTGGCTGAAAAAATTAGCCGAGAAGTCGAAAAAGTAGACTTAGTTGATACAGTCCGCTCTGTCACAAGACCAACGGGCGAGCCAATCGAAGACTTCTTTGTTGCCAAACAGGCAGAAACGCTTGAAGAAGGACTTGGCGAAGGAAAAGACGGACTTAATAAAATCTCAGAAGGTTTGAATGAAGCAAGCAGTGAACTGGCAAAGTCGGAGCCGGAACTGCAGGGTGCCACAAAAGGTATTAATGATCTAATTTCCGGTACAAATGAAATTAAGTCCGGAATGGCCGAAATCCAAACGAACCTTGCTAAAATTGAAAACGGTATTCGCCAGGGATCTGCAGGATCTGATCAAATTAAGGATGGTTTGGCTAAATCCAAAGCGGGAGCGGAAGAGCTGCTTGAAGGCTACCAGCAGCTGCTGGTAGGTTATCAATCTGCAGAAGAATCTATTCCTAATTTAATTGCAGGCTATCAAAAAATCCAGGGTAACTTGAATAGGCTATCAGATAACATTAAACAAGCAAATAATACACTATTTGGCTATGTTGAAGCCAAAAATCCAGATTTGGCACAAGATCAGCAGTATCAAGAAATAAGAGGTACGGTAGAAGGTCTTCAGCAGCAGCTGCCTAATGTTTCCACAGGAATCAATCAAGCAAGCGCAGGATTAACACAACTTCAGAAAGGCCTAGGTGCAGCAAATGAAAGATTTGTACAGGCGATTGCCGGTCAAAAAGACTTAGTTGCAGGCCTTAAGCAGCTAATCGAGGGAATCGAAGCCCAGCAGGCAGGCTTAAATCAGCTTGCCAACGGCCAGGGGCAAATCGTTAATAGCTTCCCTCAGCTGACAAACGGTTTAGCTGGAATCAATGGCGGTCAGGAACAGCTCCTTGCCGGCTTTGGAGACCTGGGCGGGCAAATCAGCCAGCTGACAGATGGCCTTGGCCAGAGCGCGGATGGACTGGAACAGGTATCTGAAGGCCTTGGCTCCGCACAGGAGTACTTGGCAGGTCTATCAAGTTCGGAAAATATGGATGGTTTCTATTTGCCGCCGGAAGTTCTGGAGAATGAAGAGTTTGCTCAAGTATTCGATACTTATATGTCTGAGGACCGCAAAGTCATGACAATGGACGTTGTGCTGGAAGCTAACCCGTATTCCAATGAAGCCATCGGCCAGGTCGATGAGATAAAAGAAGCGGTGGAAAGAGCAACAAAAGGTACAAAACTTGAAAATGCCGTAGTGGCAGTCGGAGGTATTACAAGTACGAATGCTGACCTGAGCACAATGTCAGATCAGGATTACTCCCGTACAGTTGTATTGATGCTTCTTGGTATTTCCATCATCCTTGTGTTCCTTTTCAGATCCATTATTATGCCAATCTATCTAATTGGTTCACTCATCTTGACGTACTATACGAGCATGGCGATGAACGAAGCCATTTTCGTGAACCTTCTCGGATACACAGGCATCAGCTGGGCGGTTCCATTCTTCGCATTTGTTATTTTAGTTGCGCTTGGCGTAGACTACAGTATTTTCTTAATGGACCGCTTTAACGAGTATCGTGATCTATCAATCGCAGATGCCATGCTGCTATCCATGAAAAAGATGGGTACCGTCATCATCTCGGCTGCTGTCATCCTTGGCGGAACATTCGCCGCCATGATGCCATCCGGAATGCTATCACTTTTACAGATCGCGTCCATCGTCCTTATCGGACTCATGCTATACGCACTTGTCATGCTGCCCCTTCATCCCGGTCATGGTCAAAAACTTCGGCCAGGCAAACTGGTGGCCGTTTAAAAGAAACGCTAATTAAAGAGGAAGAGGCTATCCTTGTTGGGTAGCCTCTTTTTAGAATAATTACAAGTTGCAAATAAAATAAAGAAGTTGCTAATAAACAGGAGGAAGTTGCTAATAAAATTAGAAAGTTGCTAATATAATCCTCTAACTTGCTAATATAATGAAATTTTACTGCTCATAAGAAGGATTTCCAGCTTTAAAAAGCGAAATCTCCTGCTAATCCACGAAAGGAGCAGTAAAATGATTATAAAAAAGAGAGAAGTTTCACTCTCAATTCAAAAATTGCAGGCTTTAGTAAGAAGAACACCCCGAAATCATCCAAAATACCCCTTCATTCAGGAGAACCTCTCGAAAACCATGGCTGGCTATAAAGGCGAAACCGCCCTCGATTATCCACTAAGCTTTCTTCAGGAGAATAAATATTTTATTTTACACGACCTAAGGCTTAAAGATTCCAAGCATTTTTTCCAAATCGACACTTTGGTTCTATCCCAAAACTTTATTCTAATTCTAGAGGTGAAAAACATAGCTGGAACATTATACTTTGATCAGGAATTCAACCAGCTGATACGCACTAAAAATGGAATTGAAAAAGCTTTTCCTGACCCGCTTATTCAAGTTCAACGGCAGGAGACACAGCTGAAAAATTGGATGGCGCTTAATCGTTTGCCCGCAGTTCCTATCCATTCTTTAATTATCATTAGCAACCCAGGTTCAATCATCAGAACATCACCCCAATATAAAAGCCTCTCGCAAAAAGTGCTTCATCGCGACTATCTTCCTGAAAGAATTCGTCAGCTTGAAAAATTATATCTAAAAAATCAGCTTTCTGAAAAGGAACTAAAAAAATGGATACGTCAGCTAAATAAGCAACATGAGGCGGCTGATCATTCAATCCTTGAAAGGTTTAACGTAACTCGGGAGCAATTACGGAAAGGAGTTCATTGCCCGGCTTGCGAATTTATTCCTCTTGCAAGAATTTACGGCAATTGGCATTGCCCAAATTGCAGCCTTATATCAAAGGACGCTCACCTTTCCTCATTAAAAGATTACTCCCTATTAATCAATTCCGAAGTGTCGAGTAGTGAGGTTAGAGATTTCCTCAACATTTCAGATATTCACTTAACATCAAGACTCCTCCGCTCCGCCGCCAAAGAGTCCACCGGCAAAAATAAAGGCAAACGCTATACCCTCTAAAAAAAGCAGATCCATTCCGGATCTGCCATTAATATTTTATGGATTTGTCGACCACATGCCAGCCGTTTTCACAAACACACGCGGATTCAATTTCAGCTGTGCCACGATAAATTCTGCAAGGTCTTCCGGCTGCATCACTTTTTCAGGGTTGCCGTCAGTCAGGTTTGTTTCAATCGCAAGGTCAGTTGCAACTGTGCTTGGGGTCAGTGCACTTACGCGGATATTATGTTTTCTCACTTCAAGCATGAGAGATTCCGTTAAGCCAAGAACGGCAAATTTGGATGCGCTATACGCGCTTGTGACAGGAGCGCCTTTTTGGCCTGCGGTGGATGCGATATTGATAATGTCGCCGGATTTCTGTTCGATCATATCTGGCAGAATTGCTCTTGTAACATTATACACCCCCATTAAATTAACTTGGATAATACTTTCCCATTCCTCTGGGGAAAGGTCAAGGAAGCCGCCGAATTTGGCAATCCCCGCGTTGTTAATCAGGATATCCGCAGAGCCAAGATCCGATTTAATATGCTCAATAGCATGAGTTACAGCCTCAAGATCGGCAACATCTGCCGCAGCCGCTGAAACGTTCACATCGTACTGGCTTAGTTCATCCGCCACTTTTTCAAGATTTTCAATTGTGCGGCCAAGCAATCCGATGTTAACACCCTCTTTTGCAAGCGCGATAGCCGTTGCACGCCCGATTCCTCTGCCAGCTCCGGTAATCAGTGCTGTTTTGCCTTTTAATGTATGCATCGTTTTTCCTCCTCTAAAAAAATCATTCATATACTACCAAAAAAAATGTAAATTTCCTAATAAACCGCCTGCCTAAATTGCATATTTGAGAACAACGCTCTCCGTATGGTAAGATCATTTTCAACAAAGGAGGGCTGCCCATGAAACTTAGCGTATTGGACCAATCAGTCATTACGAAAGGGGAATCTGCACGGGATGCTCTCCGTAAAACGGTAAAGCTGGCACAGACCGTGGAAGAGCTTGGCTACCTCCGTTTTTGGGTAGCCGAGCACCATAATTCCAATGGCATAGCAGGCACCTCTCCAGAAGTGCTCATCTCCCATATTGCGTCAAGCACCAGCAAAATCCGGGTTGGTTCAGGGGGAGTTCTGCTGCCTCAATATAGCCCGTTTAAAATTGCCGAAAGCTTTAATATGCTAGAAACCCTTTTCCCGGGCAGGATCGATCTCGGTGTAGGCCGGTCACCCGGAGGCTCCGCATCAACCCGGCTCGCGCTGACTGATGGATTAAGAAAAAGCCTGAACGAATTTCCGAGGCAGGTAAAGGACCTCCAAGATTTTTTATACAAGAAACTGCCGGAAGGGCATCCTTATCGGAGTGTCGAAGCTTTTCCACAGGTGGAAGATCCAGCCCGAATGTGGATGCTGGGTATAACGCATCGGGGTGCGCGGCTGGCTGCCGAGTGCGGAACCGCATTTACATACGGACACTTCATAACTCCTTCCAACGGAAAAAGAGTCATGGATACGTACTTTAGCCAATTCCACCCCTCAGTAGGCCTATCAAAACCAAAGGCAAATGTGTGCATTTTTGTCGTATGTGCCGAAACACAGGAAAGGGCGGAAGAGCTGGCTTTAAGCCAGGATATGTGGCTGATGGCGGTAGAAAAGGGGAAGGATACAAGGATTATTTCATCTGCAGAGGCAAAAAGCATCACTCTGACACCGGAGGAAAAAGCAAAAACAGCTGAAAACCGCAAGCGGATGATCATCGGCACTCCTGCAAAGGTAAAAAAAGAATTGCAGCTGCTCAGCGAGATCTATCAAACAGATGAATTCATGGTCATCACTAATATATATGATTTTCAGGACAAGCTGAATTCCTATAGACTTCTGTCCGAAGCTTTCGCATAACGTAAAAAAGATCCCCGCAACGGGGATCTTTTTTCATTATGCACAAGTAATCCACGGCACGGGGATAAGTAGCATTTTATAAAATGCAAGGAATGGATTTAATCTAATTTTACACAGGTAATCCATCAATTTTTACTTATAAAGTCATTCAGCATATCCAACCTTATTTAATTATGCACAACTTATCCACCACATGAGGGTAAGGCAATCCAAACTAGAGGATTCTTTCTTATTGTGCATAACTAGCACATAATTTTTTTATTTTTCAGAAATTACCCACAATACATGGTGCTTTCAATTAAAATAATCCACAATTGGTGGATAACCAGCATATTTGCTTCTTTTTCGAAAAGTAATCCACAACATAATAATCCACCACCTGTTCACTTCCCAAAAGTTATCCCCACTCGGATGCTTTTCCTCACAGAATCATTTCTCACTCCATATACGTAATCGCCTGTTTTCCAATCTGCTCCCAGCCGGCAATAAATTCATCCTTTGGGTATTGTGTGTTTTTCTCTTTAAGCGGGTCGTTTGCATAGATGTGTTCCTTATCATAGCCAGTGACTAAAACGGCGTGCATCCGGTAGGTGACTTTTACCGGCCCATCTTTTGTTTCCCAGGTTTCCCATTCCGATTCAGGCAAGACGCCATAAGTGCTTGTTATGACTACCCATACTGGGCGTCCATCGTCAAGCTGTTCGAAGACTTTATCAAAGTCACTGCCAGTCAGATCTTTGATTTTTCCAGGCAGATAGTTTTCAGCGAGTTCTGCAACTGGCTCGTGGTAGGCTCCGAGTCCGGGTTCATCCAACGTTCGCATGTTGCCTACAAAGCCTTCATGGATGTTCCCTTTATAGCCGTTCTCTTCAAAAGGGACCCGATTAATTTCTTCTGCCAGTGTCATTTTATCCGTTTCCACTCCTGCTTCATTTAAAAGCATGGCCAGACTGGTGACTTCACAGCCTCTTTCCAGCTCAGGTTTTTGCAAATAATGGGGAGCATCAATCAATACTTTTTCATCCTTCTGCTGTGCTTTTTCAGCTTCTTCGCTTGTGTCTCCGAAAGGTGCTGAACAGCCAGTTAGCAGGACAGCGGCCAGTATAATGGCTTTCTTCAAAACATACCCTCCTTTTGAAAATTTCGCTTATCAAAATATCAGTTATAAGACTATTTCCCCATGGGATCTGCTGTTAACCCCAGAAAGCACATAAAAAAGCCCGGCTGTCCCGGGCTATACTTAACCACTCTATTGAATTTCCGCTTTCCCGCTCGACACCGACACATTAATATCATGTTCTCCTGACCCATGCTTGCCGGAAATGTCATTTTTATTGCGAGATTCATCCTCTAATTCAAATTTGCTGATAATATGTCCGCTGCTCGCTTTTCCCTTCAAAGTAAAGTCAGCGTCATCAGGCAAATCAAGGCGAACGAAGCCCGAGCTTGCTTCCATATTTACGGAATCAGTCAGTTTATCAATCATAATATCAAGCTGCCCGGAAGAAACTTCTGCATCCAGTTTCCCTTGGTAGTTTCGGATATTCACTCTTCCCGAACTCATATCAAATTCCCCGCTGCGGGTTATTAAATGATCGGCATCCATCATCCCTGAGGAACCTTCATGCTCAAATTCATCCGCTTTAATATTTGAAAGGCTGACTTTTCCAGAGCTCATATCGACATTCAGTTTTTCGAGCTCAAAAGGCTGGCTCTCAGATTCACCTGCAAAATCTAAACGCCCAGATCCAATATTAATCGACATGGAGTTGCTGTAATCTTCCGGAATATAGATCTTCAAGTTGCTTTTGCTGTTGAAAAATTGGAAGCCGTCCAGCCATCTGCGTTTGTATTCCACATAAACTTCATTCCCGGACTTATTTACTGTTACGTTGCCTTTTCCATCAAGCTCAGCCCTGACATCACTGCGCTTTTCGGGAATAATCACTGTATCTGAACCGGAAATATTGATGCTGATCAAGTCCGTTCGATCATTAATGGGTGCATCCGTTGCCCCGCCTCCGGATGTCATCCAGCTAGTGACGCCATTGAACAATAGATAGGAGCCGACCAAGATAATAAAAATCATAAAAATCCTTTTCAACATAATCCCTGCTTTCATTCTTTAGATTTCTTATCTTTATTTTATGAAAATGCTAAGCTGAGCACATTGAGCCGCAGATTTAATTCCAGCTAAGACTTGAGGCTTAATAGATTTGTAAAAAAGGGTTTTATTTTTGTATTCTACATTTTATCATAAAAGGAAAAAACAGGAGATATGATGAAATCAATTACGCTTGCAAATGGGAAAACAATTGAAGTGGAATGCCTGAGCTGTGCTGTTACGAGCGGAGTGGCAGAACCAGAGGGTGGGACCATCATTGAAACAGAGCATTTCCATGCCCACCAGGATGTGGCTTACCCTGTTAAGGGGCTGGTCATTCTGGCTTCCAAAAGGCATATCCTATGCCTCGATGAACTGACCGAAAAGGAAGGCTTGAATATGTAAATCTATTAACAAAAATCCGTAAAGCACAGAGGCAAGTTTTGGGGATTGAGCATGTTTATTATTTTTATAATGAAGATACGACCCACCATTTTCATACATGGATGGTGCCGCGATATGAATGGATGCATCGATTTGGCCGTTCGGTTGAGTCGGTTCGGCCCGTGCTCCTGCATGCAAGAAACCATATGAACCATGGTGAAAACTTGTCGGAAGTAAGAAAGGCGATTGCCATGTTGACTGAAGAGTTAAACAGGGAAAAAACCTCATGAATAAAACAGATTTAATGACATTTAAAATGACAAAGAAGTATGAAGCTGCCGCTAAAGAGCTAATTCTCGAAGGATTTCTCGAGCGCTTTGGCTTCATCGACCACTCCTTAAATCCGGATCTAAATAATATAACGGAAACATATAACAAGGAAGGAAGTCTTTTTCTAATTGGTTTGATTGAGGAACAGCTGGTTTGCACAGGTGCACTGACAAAAGAGAGCGGGGACACCTGCAGGCTCCAGCGAATGTCGGTGAAATTAGCATTCCGCAATAGGGCTTGCTAGAAAGATGGTACAGGTACTGGAGAGCCACGCACAAGCAGCTGGCTATAAAAAAATCGTCCTTGAAACCCATTTTGCCTGGGAAAACGCAGTCACACTCTATAAAAGCTGCGGATACAAGGAATATTTACAGGAAGAAGGGATGATCCATCTGTCCAAATCGATCTAACGGATTTGCCTTGGGGCAGGTCCTTTTTTTGTGCATTTTTGGTGTGCATATGTAATGTAATGTTACATAATATAGTGTATAATAAACTTATGTTACATTATAGGGTGATCAAATGAAGACAGTTGAAGCGATTAAAGATATTCACAAGCTGGAAGTGATGAAAAAATATCTGGAGCACAGGTCTTCCCGGGACTACTGTTTATTCCTTTTTGGCATAAACACCGGTGTACGCATCCATGACCTCTTGAACCTCCTTGTCAAGGATGTGTTTGATGAAAACGATCATGTTCTTCCCTTTCTTAATTCTGCTCAATACAATAATCCGCCCGTTTATTTAAATCCAAATGTCCGCCAATCCATCCTAAACTGGATTGAAGAAGGATCCCTTCTATCAGATGATTACTTATTTAAATCCAGAAAGGCCAATGCGCCGATTACGCGCCAGCAGGCCTACCGTATTTTAAATGAAGCAGCAAAAGTAGCGGAGATAGAAGGCCCGGTTGGAACTCATACCCTGCGAAAAACATTTGCCTTGCATGCTTATCGAAAGGGAATAGCGATCTCGCTGATCCAAAAAAGGCTCCAGCAATCTTCGCCTGCAGAAACCCTGGCTTACCTCGGCATTTCTGACCGCCATTCCATTCCTATTGTTCTCGATGTAAATCTGTAGAAAGAAGGTGATAACCGTGGCTGAATTTATTTGGCAAACAGATGCGCTTATTTTATTGGCTGCCATACTCTTTATAATCGGTGTTCTGACAACGAAGTTCTCTGCGCGACTTGGTGTGCCGGCTCTTGTTCTCTTTATTGCAGTCGGGATGGCATTGGGGCATTTCATCTATTTTGATAATGCCAGGCTTGCACAGATGATTGGCGTTCTTGCTTTTATCATTATTCTGTTTGAGGGCGGGCTGCAGACAAATTGGAAAACAGTCCGGACCGTTGTTGCACCTTCCTTATCATTGGCAACCCTTGGAGTTCTTATCACAGCAGGGCTCGTTGCAGTCGCTGCCAAGTTCATTCTCGGGGTGGACTGGGTGGTTGCCCTTCTATTTGGTGCGATTGTCGGTTCAACAGATGCCGCTGCCGTTTTCGCTGTATTAAAAGGCCAAAATATTAAGCCAAGAATCGCTTCAACCCTGGAGGCTGAGTCAGGCTCCAATGATCCGATGGCTGTGTTCCTGACAGTTGCCATGATTGAACTAATTACGATTCCCGAATCCAGCATGTTCTCTCTCATAGGTTCTTTCTTTATCCAGATGGGCGTCGGGTTGCTGCTCGGGATGCTGTTAGGTAAATTGGCTGTCTTTGCGCTCAACAGGATCAATTTGGATTCCAGCGGTCTTTATCCTGTGTTCGCAACCGGTTTTGCAATGCTGACGTATGGCATTACTGCTTTTTTCGGTGGAAGCGGGCTTCTGGCTGTATATGTTGCTGGAATTATCATCGGAAATACGGATATTGCTTACCGCCATTCCGTCTTTCGTTTTACCGAAGGCTTCGCATGGATGATGCAAATTTCGATGTTCGTCATTCTCGGGCTTCTTGTTTTTCCGGATGAGCTCTTTCATGCGGACATATTGTTAAAAGGGCTTGCCATTTCTGCTCTTCTTATTTTTGTTGCCAGACCTGCTGCAGTCTACCTGTCTACCATTAAAATGGGCTACACTCATAAAGAATTAATTTTTCTATCATGGGCCGGATTGAAAGGAGCAGTACCAATCGTACTTGCCACTTTTCCCCTGCTATCGGGTGTGGAAGGAAGCCATGAAATTTTTAATGTTGTCTTTTTCGTTGTCCTGACCAGCGCCCTTGTCCAGGGGTCCACGATCACCATCCTTGCTGAAAAACTTGGTCTCTCAGGGCCAGAAAAAGCAGCGCCTATGCACTCTCTTGAGCTTGTTTCCCTCGGCAAGGCTGATGCGGAAATGATTGAATATGAAATAGAAGAAGATGCCGTTATTATCGGGCATACACTCCTGGAGATTCCTTTTCCTGAAGGTGCACTCGTCAATGCCATTATCCGTAAAGATGAGCTCATTACCCCGACAGGCAACACAACTATTGAGCAGGGTGACTTTCTCTATATCCTCACAAAAAGAAAACATAAAAAGGAGCTTAAGCAGCTGCTGAAAAAGAAAAAACTGACTGAAGAACTGGCAGAAGCAGAAGCTTAGCCAAGGAAAAGATCTGTCTTTGATGGGCAGGTCTTTTTTTAGTTAAAAAGAAAATAAAATAGATAAAACTTTTTTCCGTTTTGTAAGTCTAATGTACAGAGAGAATTGAAGGGGGGACCCCTGTTTGGCGATTGAGCAGCTGGTGCTGAAGGCTAAGGAAGGCGATGATGATGCCTTTTTGCAAATCATCGGTACTGTAAAAATAGAGTTATATAAAACTGCTCTTGCTTATTTGCGGAATAAGGAAGATGCAATTGAGGCGATTCAGGAAGTAACATTCCGTTCTTATAAAGGGCTGAAGGATTTAAAGGATCCTTCATATTTTAAGACATGGCTAATCCGCATCATGATCAATTACTGCAACGATACATTGAAGATGCAAAAGCGGATGGTTTTGAATGAGGATTTGCTTCTGACAATGGGAAAGTCGGAGAATTATTCTTTGATGGAAATCCAGGATGCGATGCAGGCTCTTGATGAGCGCTCGCGTGAAATCCTGACACTTAAATATTTTCATGATCTGAAGATTAAAGATATCGCAGGCACGCTTGATTGTCCGGAAGGAACCGTGAAAACCTGGCTGAACAAAGCGCTTAAATCTCTAAGAGAGAAGCTCGAGGAGAAAGGGGGAATGTCTCATGTTTAAAAAAGAAGAACAGGACCTTGCAAAAATGAAGAAGAGTTTTAATAAAATAACGATTCCAGAGGATAAAATTAATTCAGCTATTTTGTCCGGATTCCAAAAAGCAAAAAAGGAAGAGACACCTGAAGAACCTGCAAGGACTGAAAAGAAACCCCGCCGGCGCAGGAAACCGTGGCTTCTTCCCAGTGTGGCAGCAGCTGTACTGGCGATTGTTTTTCTGACCAGCATTAGGGTCTCCCCGGCATTTGCCCATTATGTAGCCGAACTTCCAGGCATGCAAAAAATAGTTGATCTGATCCGCTTTGATAAAGGGCTAATGTCGGCAGTTGAGAATGATTATTTGCAGGAAGTAGGCATCACCGAGGAAAAGAACGGCTTGAAAGTTACCGTGGATTCAGTCATTGCGGATGAAACCGGATTAGTCATTTTTTATACAATGGAAGCAGAAAAGAACCAGAGTAATTTTTATGTTGAAGATGTGGAATTAACGCCAGCAGATGGTACAAAATTTGTTTTAGGGTCTTCCAGTCATGGTTCGCATTCACCATATCAGGACCAGCCGCGAAAGTCAGTATCCTCTGCGCTAGAATTATTTTTTCAGGAGAAGCTGGTTACGAAGAAGTTTAATCTATCCATAAATGTTAAAACGGATGACTTCGATGAAACGTTTCAATTTCCTTTTTCCATTGAAAAGCCTGTGAAAGTCAAAAAAACATATGAATTGAACGAAACGGTGACACTTGAAGGGCAGAAAATTACGGTAAAGGACATAACGGTGTATCCGCTCCGAGTCGCGGTCCATCTTGCTTATGACCCGAACAATAGCAAGAAAATCTTTGAGTTTCAGGATATCCGCCTGGTCGATGAAAACGGAGAGTCCTGGACGAAGATTTCCAATGGCATAACAGCCAGCCATGTCAGCGATAACGAGGATATTCTTTACCTCCAAAGCAATTACTTTAAGGAGCCGAAAGAATTATACCTGGCTATAAATAAGATTCAGGCTGTTGATAAGGATGAAGCATATGTCTTAGTTGACACGGATAAAAAAGAAATTCTCAAGCAGCCAAAGGGTTCGAAGCTTTCCCATGTCGGATGGGAAGACGATATGCTGATGTTTACGCTGGATACTAGCGAAGAATTTAATTACATGATTTTTAACGGTATTAAAGATGCAGAAGGAAAAGGTATTTTCGGAGACATGGGGACGTCGTACCGGGAAGAAGAGAATAAGCAGGTGGTCGGAATCTCACTCCCTTCAAAAGAGGAAGCCGATTATAAAAATCCTTTAAGATTGGAACTCTCTTTCTTTCCTGCCTGGATTGAAGGTGATGTGAAATTGAGGGTTAAGTAACTTCATACCAGTGTGGGCGAGCGACCACACTGGTTTTTTGCTAAATAGCCGGTGTGCGGATATATGGAGATTTTAGCGGATGTCTGTAAAGAAACCGCGCATAAAATCAAAAATTTCGCGGTTATTTTTAATTTTCCGCGAATAAATTTTTTCCACGAAGAAGAATGTCCAAATAATTGGACATCTCCGTTGACAAAATGATACGATAATAGTATGAAGAATAAAATAAAAGAAATGCGGAAAAAGCTGGGGATTACACAGGAAATGCTCGCAAAAGAGTGCGGCGTGGTCAGGCAAACGATCAATTGCATTGAAAATGATAAATATGACCCGACCCTGGAGCTGGCATTCAGGATTTCCAAAACATTAAATGTAAAGGTAGATGAATTATTTATTTATGAGTAAATTTGACGCAAATACGATAATCACCATGAAAGAGATTGTTCGAGAAGGAGATCCCATTCTGCGCGAGGCAACGAAAGAAGTTCCCATACCGCTTACTGAAGAGGACCGTGGAACCTTAATCGCAATGATGCAGTATTTGAAAAACAGCCAGGATCCTGCGACGGCAAAAAAATATGGCTTGCGCCCGGGGGTCGGTTTATCTGCAAACCAAATCGGCCTGAACAAGCGCATGTTTGCAGCGTATTTTACCAATGAAAAAGGCGAGCCGCAGGAACATTATGTGATTAACCCGAAAATCATCAGCCACTCAGTGGGCGTGATTTTCCTGCCGGATGGGGAAGGCTGCCTGTCTGTAGACCGGGATGTTAAAGGCTATGTGCCGCGTTATGAACGCATTAAGGTAAAAGCCTATAACCTGGACGGAGAAGAAGTGACTCTCCGATTCAAGGGCGTCCCATCCATTATTATGCAGCATGAAATCGATCATCTGAACGGGATCATGTTTTATGACAGAATCGATAAAAACGACCCATTTAAGGTGCCGGAAAATTCTGTTATGGAAAACTTTTAGCATAGAACACTGCGTTCTATGCTTTTTTGTTTTACCGGCATACAGATGTGGTAAATATTTAATACTTATTTATCACACACTAAAATGAAAAAGGAGGAATCGGAAATGGATGAGAAAGCTGCTGAAACGAATATAAAACTGAATGAAAAGCTGGAAGATCAGAATGTCCACTCTAAAAAGAACAGCAAGACGGAAACAGAGGACGCCAATCTTAAGCTTCAGGAAGTAATGAATAATAGGGAGAAGCACCAGAACATGGCTCCGACATATCTGTATAATGAAACGCCTGCTATTAAAATTACAGGCGATGACGAATAGGAAAAACCGGCTTTGAATGGAAAGCCGGTTTTTCTTTTAATCCATATCCGTTTTATCGTTCTGATCTTTATTTCTCTTATTTCCTTTGCTGTTATCTCCACTGATCGGTGATTGGTTTCCTTTTGGGGAGTTTTGATTTTTGCTGCCTTTGTTATATTTTTTCGTCATGTTCATTCTCCTTTCTTAAAAATGCTCCCTTATTTTTTCTAATTCACTCTTTTTTTATCCGGGCTTCCTCATTCATGATTCCTTTTCGAAAAGCATATACATCTAAAAGGATTATTATGGGGGGATAGCAGAATGAATGAAATGGGGTTGACGCCTTGGGAGGAGCATGCCTTTTGGCTGGAAATTCTCGAGGACCATGCGATTTTCGTAAGAGACCATCTTTCGCCGACCGAAGCCAAATATGTAAAGAGAGCGGATGATTATAGACAAGCTTTTCGAAATCTGCGCAGAAGGCTGAACCAATTTCCGCCTTCTGCACAGGCAAATTCCCGGGAAGCGGTTTCTTTTGCAATGGAAGTCTGGCCGATTGCAAACGGCTATTTTCAATTCGAAGGGAAGCTGCAGAATTTAAGAATTAATAATGTGATCAATATTAACCTCTCGCCGACATACTTTAACGGTACATTAAGCGAGAATCAGGAATACTTGCGGCTGCTGAGCTATTACGCGAAAGGGTTAACACCGCCGCCGCAGTCTCTTGTTGACCTGCTGGATTTATGGCTGGAGGACCAGCTTGGCCATATTGTCCTGCTGCGAAATTCGATTGATCCGATTGAGGTTTTTATTGAAGAGCAGGCAGAAATCTATACACGGATTTTCCAGGGCTTCATGGTACAGAACCGCCATATGAAAGGATATCTGAGGTTCGCCCAGCCGGGATTTCCGCGCCAGCAGGAATTGGCCCGTGATGTCGGACTGGCTGTAATTGAAATGAATGAATATATTAAAGGGATTGTCCAAAAATACGCTGGCAAAAGGATCCTTAATAAAACGACGTTAAGGTTCCTTGAGCACCATTTTCCGGAAGCCTGTTATTTGATAAAAAAGCTAAGTTATTATGCTCCGGAGCTGGTTGAAGAAGCTTCCAAATGCTCGCTTAAAAAGCCTTCTTATTAAAGAATGCCCTATTCTAAACCTTTCTTATAAAAAGAAGGGTTTTATTTTATTCTGATGCAAAAAAGATAAGTAGTAAAGTAAGTTCTTTGGGAAAGAATAGTAATGAAATTTTTTCTTTGACAGAAGAAAAACCCTATAATAGTATATAAATACTGATTAATCCAATCAGAAATAGGAGGTATTACAGATGAGAAAGTTTTATATCATTTTTGCCATTTTATTTAGTTTTGTCTTATTAATTTCAGGATGTGGAACAAATAAAGCTAATCCAGAAACTCAGAAGCAAAATGCTTCAGAGGAAAAAACGGAAAGCCAGGATTTATGGGCAAAAGTACAGGATGAAGGAAAGTTGTTAATCGGAACTGAAGGGACCTACCCTCCATTTACATTCCATGACGATAAAGGGGAACTGACCGGTTTTGATGTTGAAATTGCGAAGGAAGTTGCCAAAAGGCTTGATGTGGAGCCAGTATTCCTGGAAACACAATGGGACGCAATGTTTGCCGGTTTGGATTCAAAACGTTTTGATATGATTGCAAACCAAGTTGGAATTCGGCCTGACCGTCAGGAAAAGTACGACTTTTCGGATCCATATATTTCTTCAGCCGCAGTACTGATCACTCATGAATCCAATAATACTGTTACGAGCTTTGAAGATATTGAAGGATTAAAAGCTGCCCAATCCATGACAAGTAATTATGCCGATCTTGCAAAGTCCAATGGAGCAGAAATTGTGGGTGTGGAAGGATTTAATCAAGCAATTGAGCTAATAAACTCAAAGCGTGCAGATGTTACAATCAACGATAATTTATCGTTTTTAGATTTCAAAAAACAAAAACCTGATGCTCCTGTTAAAATAGTTGCGGAATCTGAAGATGCTTCTCAAAGCGGCTTGATGTTCCGAAAGGGAAGCAACACATTGGTGGAAGAAGTTAACAAAGCCTTAAATGAAATGATTGAGGATGGCACGTATCTAAAAATCTCGGAAAAATGGTTTGGCGAAGATGTTCTTAAGTAGTATTTTTTTAGACCCGGAAAGGGTCGCAAGGCTTATGGAGATTGGAAAGAATTCATTCCAGCCTTTACTTGAAGGTGCCATTATTTATACCATTCCATTAACGCTGATTTCATTTGTGTGCGGTTTGGCATTGGCGATTTTAACGGCTCTAGCACGAATTTCAGGCAATAAGGTGCTGCAGACAATAGCTAGAATTTATGTATCAGCAGTAAGAGGAACCCCGTTGCTTGTTCAGCTTTTTATTATTTTTTATGGGCTGCCGACAATCGGAATCATTATTGACCCATTCCCTTCTGCTATTATAGGGTTTTCGTTAAATGTAGGGGCATATGCTTCTGAAATCATACGTGCAGCAATATTATCGATTCCCAAAGGGCAATGGGAGGCTGGATACTCAATTGGAATGTCATATCCGCAAACCCTTAAGAGGATTATTCTTCCGCAGGCATCCAGGGTATCGATACCGCCTCTTTCTAACACATTTATCAGTCTTGTAAAGGATACATCTCTGGCTTCCATGATCCTGGTTACAGAGATGTTCAGAAGAGCACAGGAAATAGCAGCAACCAATTATGAATTTTTGCTCCTGTATACGCAGGCTGCCCTCATTTATTGGGTAATTTGCTTTTTGCTTTCCATCGTGCAGGGAAGGATTGAAAACCGCCTTGACCGGTATGTTTCTTCATGAAAAGGCTAGACAAGGAGCAATTCAATGATTGAAATAAAGGATTTGCATAAGCAGTTTGATCAGTTAAAAGTATTAAAAGGAATTAATCTTGAAGTGGCTAAAGGAAAAGTTGTAGTGGTGATTGGACCGTCTGGATCAGGGAAAACAACATTATTGCGCTGCCTGAATGTGCTGGAACAGCCCACATCCGGGCAAATTGCGATTGAGGATCAAATTCTTGATTTCTCACAGCAAGTGCCAAAGAAGAAGATCCCTTCTTTTCGCCGCCTTACCGGAATGGTATTTCAAAACTACAATCTCTTTCCCCATATGACTGCACTCGAAAATATCATGGAAGGACCTGTAACAGTTAAAGGTGAAAAGAAGGAAGCTGCCAGAAAAAAGGCTGAAATGCTTTTAGGGAAAGTAGGTTTGGGTGATAAGATCCATTATTATCCCTTTCAGCTTTCGGGAGGCCAGCAGCAGCGGGTAGGGATTGCAAGGGCACTTGCTATGGAACCCAAGGTCATGCTCTTTGATGAGCCCACTTCTGCCCTTGACCCTGAGCTTGTTGGGGAAGTGCTGAAGGTGATGAAGGATCTTGCCAATGAAGGAATGACAATGGTCGTTGTTACCCATGAAATGAGATTTGCCAGAGAAGCAGCAGATGAAGTCATTTTCATGGATGCCGGCGTAGTCGTGGAACGCGGCAATCCTGAACAGATATTCTCTGATCCAAAAGAGGCTCGCACCAAACAATTTTTAAATCTGATCCAATAAACAAAAACTCCGCTGATAAACAGCGGAGTTTTTTAATATTATCTGAGTTTCCCCTTATAGAATGGCGATTGTTTTCTTTTGCAAAAAAAATGCTTCCAATTTGGAAGCGAAAAAAAGGGGGATTTACACTTGTAGGAATAGTATGGCCAGCCCGTTTATCCTTTATTCATGTTTCTATAAAAAATTCAAAAAAATCTGCTATTCTAAATACTATAGGGGGAAGGAGGATTGCCTATGCTTAATTTTATCAAAGACTATAAGGACGATGAACAGTACCGGGAAAGCTTTAACACCCTTGCCTGTAAAGTATTTGGAGTCACTTTTGAAAGCTGGTATAGGCAAGGGTTTTGGGGAGATAGCTATAATCCGTATTCATATTAGACGGAAATCAGATTGTCGCCAATGTATCTGTCAATCATGTTAACTTACTGATTCAGGGGGAAACCTATAAAGCGATCCAAATCGGGACAGTAATGACACATCCGGATTACCGGGGCAGAGGACTTTCCGCAGGTTTGATGACTAAAGTAATCAGTGATTATGAAAATAAATGCGATCTAATGTACCTATTCGCCAACAGGTCTGTGCTTAACTTCTACCCGAAGTTTGGATTTAAGCCTTATGAAGAAAGGCAGTTTTGGATCGGAACAGATGAACTTAAGCCTTCACCAGCGAATGGCGTCCGAAAGCTAAATGGTATGAACAGCAATGACCTGAAATTCATTCATGAATTTGCCTCGAAGAGAATTCTCCTCTCTTCCAAACTGGCAGCTGAAGGTACTGAGAACATTCTTATGTTTTACTGCAGCAATGTTTTCAATGAGGATATTTACTTGATGGAGGATGAAAACGCGATCGTTCTATTAAAAGAAGAGCAGGAAACGCTGCATGTTTACGATGTGATCTCCGAAGCAAAAATACATATAAAACCGGTCCTTTCCAAATTCATTTCCGGGAGGACGAAAGAAATTTTGTTCCATTTTACCCCTGGCTTTCCGGATATTAATCCAGCAGCAAGAAGCTTTCATCCGGATGAGGTGCTTTTTATCCGTACCCCGGAAGAATTGATGCTTCCGGCCAATTTTAAGCATCCGCTAACATCACAGGCTTAGCTCTGGAAGAATAAGGTTTATTCCTATGTTTGCGTGCTATACTAATTATAGAATCAGGTGAGAGAGGTGTGGAGATGAGAGAAAATATTTTAGTATGTGTCAGCAATCCCAACAATGCGGAAAGATTGGCCCGAAGAGGAAAAATCTTAAAAGACGCTTTCCAGGGGGAAGGGTATATTCTCTCGGTAGAAAACCAGAAGGATGAAGACCTTGACTTTAATGAGCTGCAAACAAAGTTTTTATTCGAAAGTTTGGCAGAAAAATACGGACTGCAAATGCTATCGAAGTATTCAGAAGGCAAAAAAATTGCCAAGGTGATAGCGGACACGGCACAGCAATATAAGATCACCCAGATTATACTTGGGCAGGCTGTCCAGACCAAGCTTGAACGAATGGTTAAGCATTCGCTGATCAATGATTTATTCGAGCTGCTGGAAGGGGTGGACGTCCATGCAGTGGAGGTAACCAGAAAGATCCATAATCCATCAGAGGATTGGGATAAAGGCTTTCCGGCCCAGCTTGTCAAAAAAGGTTCTGAATACCATTTAACAATCGGCGAAAAGCATGAGAGGGGTATCGACGGAATTTTCTTCAAAGAATTATCTTCAGACTTCTCGAACGGGTTTTTCGTTATTCAAAAAGATAAAAACCATGAAGTCGTCCGGATTCATCATGGTGTCGTGGACAGTGATATCTTAGGAGAAGAATAAACATAAAAGCTGTTTTCGGAAACTTGTTGCTTTTTAATAGTAGTGAGAAGAGGTTGATTTCCGCTCCAGGATGCTCAGCGAACTGCGGTGCGGGCGGTGAGCCTTCACGGAGGCGCAGCACCTGTGGGGTCTCTCCTGTCCCGCTCCTCCCGCAGGACATTGAATAAGCTTCCTTGAATTAACACCGCACGAAGAAAATGCGAATGCATTTTCGAGGATCCCGCACCTTACGCTCCAATCAACCAACCTTGTTTATCTCACAGAACCTATTCACAAACAACAATCTTTTAGAAAAGAGCCTATATAAAAAAGCCGGCTGTTCAAAGAACGGCCGGCTTCGCTATTGGCGCCAAAATCAGATCAAATCGTTCACATAATAAACTTTTCCGCTTTCAATCTCCTTCTTCAGCAGAAGATCAATCAATGCATTTGCCACGGTATCTGTATCTCTCAGCATGCCCTTTTCTTTGTATGTTTGGAACTTTTCAAGGTCATGAAAATCTTCCTTTGCCGATGAGCGGATGACGTCCTGCATATCTGTGTCCATGACACCAGGACTGAAAGCGATGATTTTATGGCTGCTGCCTGCTGTTTGCTGTTCGAGTGCAGCTGTTTCTGTGAACATATTTATTCCAGCCTTTGTGCTGCAATAAGCGCTCCAGCCCTGAATTGGCCTTTCTGCCGCGCCAGAAGTAATATTAACGATTGTCATATCCCGTGAAGCTTCACTCAGCAGCATATTAGAGATCATAAAAGGTGCGATTAAGTTGACGTGCACATTTTGGATTAAAGCCTTATGGTCCAGGTTGCCGGCAGTTCCAATCGGATCAATGACTCCTGCATTGTTAAAAACATAAAGGGCTTCCGGCTGCTTCTCCCGCAAAAGCCCTATAATTTCCCCAAATACGGATTCCACTTCCTCAGGCGAAGCCAGGTTGCAGAAATAGTGTCCGTACAAGACCTGGTTCTCTGCAGCAAGCTCAGTTAGTTCCGGGTTTTCAGTTCTTGATACAGAGATGATTCCTGTTCCTTCTTTGATCATTCTCTTTGCAATGGAAGCACCAAGGCCTTTGGAGGCGCCTGTAATAATGGCCAGTTTCAATTCAATCACTCCTATTTCCTGTCTTATTATGTCTATTAAAACAGAAAATAATAAATTTTGCCTGTATCAGCCATTGCGGTCTGGTCCGTATTGTTTCATTTCGTCTTCAATTAAATTGATAATCGAGAGAATGACTCCCGAGAATAGGCAGGAAACTGTGATGGTGCTGAAGCCAAACAAAAGGTAGATGATTAGGGTGCTGAAAAATGTAAACAGGAGACAGTAATGACTAGCTTTAATTTCCTTCTGCATTGACTGTCTCTGCCTTCCAGTAATATTCGCTGAAGACTTCAGAAAAAGCTTCAATTGAATGATTCAGCTCATCCAGGTTATTTTCCACTCCTCCGAATTCCAGCAGAAGTGCGCGTTCGGAAAGATCCTGGTTATAAATGCCGTTGCCTTCGCTTTTTCCTTTTACAAAGACACCCCTGCTGATCCCTTTATACTTTGCCTCAAGTGCTTTATGGAGCTCCGAAGCTACTTTCAGGTTTTGCTCGTAATTTTTATGCTCTTTTCCTACGACAAAAAACAGGCGTGCATACTGCTTCTGGCCGATTAAGGCAGTTGTTTCCTCCCGGGGAAGTGAATCCCTGTGGATATCAATCAAAAACTTTACGTTTTTATTCTCAGTCATGGCAGTTTGGACAGTCTCCCTCGAAAGTGAATAAGAGCTTTCCCAGCTCCAGCCCTTCTTTTTGAGCTCTGCGGCTGTATTGGTTTTATCATGCTCAGCACCGATGCCTTTTTTCGCAAGCTCCTCGCTCAGCTTTTTCCCAACAGCTATCACATTAACCTGTTCATTGGGGCTAACCGCTTCATTTGAATCCTTTACATCTTTTAAAAGCGGTGCAAATGACTCCCAGCTATGAGAATGATAGATTAGGACACTTTTTTTATCCGGAATGGCTGGCGGCGCGGCGGTGCTCCCGCCATCCCCATTATCCAGAGCAAGCTCTCTTTCTTTTAAAAGAACTTCAAGAGGCGGTGCAGACTCTACTGGAAGGTTGGTAAAATCGGTTCCTTCTCCGGCAACGGCAATGCCAGTGTCAAAGATAGAAAAACCAGGCAGTTCACGGCCCAGGAACGTTCTGACATCCTGTGGCTGGGTGTTGGTGGCCAGCTTAAAGAGAGTTCCAGGAAGGGAGTAGGTTTCCGTGGGCATATCCCGGTAAAAATAATGGTTCTCTGCTTTCAGGAAGTGGATGAACAGCTGGTCTGCCTTAATATCCTTAAGCAGTAAATTCACATGGGATGAGGTAAAGGCGGATGGATAAACCGTAACAATCCCGGCGAGAACTACAACCGCACAAATACTGAACAGCCAGCTGTTTATGTAAAAGAAAACAGAATGGACTCTTAATTTTGAATTCATTTGGATCCCTCCATCTCTTCAAATATATGACGGATACGCTAATTTAGAAGATGAGCAGGAAGGAAAAAAAGGGAGGTGGGAGACGAATAAAAGAAGGTCATACAACGGTCCGGAGAGATGGGCATTTACAGCAGCTTGTATTCTCGTATCCTGGCTTTGGTTGCCAAAGCATAATTTGCAATTTAAAAGACCTCAAAGCGGGTCTTTATTTTTTTGGCTCTGTTAAAGCTTATTGTTTTTTAGCACCCTGTTGATTGGAGCGGAAGGCACGAACTCCTCGAAAATGCATTCGCATTTTCTTCGTGCGGTGTTTATTCGAGGATGCTTATTCAACGTCCTGCGGGAGTGCGGATCAATGGGAGACCCCGCAGGAGAAAAGCGACGAGGAGCGTCGGACCGCCCGCGGAAAGGGAGTGCCTGCAGCGGAAATCAACAGGTAAATTTAACAGAGCCATTTTTTTAGAAAGATTTCATTTTTTTATCACAATTTGCCTTTATATTTAGGTTATTAACAGTAAATACAAAAGAGAGTAGGAATACAGAATGAGAAATGCGTTGTTGATTATGATGGCTGGCATCTTTATCCTTGGAGGATGCAGCAGCAAGCCTGAACAAGGGAAATCCAAAGATAGTGAGGAAACAGCTGTACAAGTCATTGAGGCTGACTTGAAGGTTCCTGAAACAATCGATGCAGGTGAAGAAGCTTCCCTTGCTGTTACCGTGAGACAAGGAAATGAGGCCGTAACGGATGCGGATGAAGTGAAATTTGAGGTTTGGATCGAAGGCCAAGAAGAAAATAGTGAAATGGTGGAAGCGAAGCATGATTCAGAGGGGAAATACATGGCTGATCATGTGTTCACGGAGGAAGGGATCTACTATGTACAATCCCATGTTACCGCAAGAAGGCAGCATACGATGCCACAGGCTTCAATCCAAGTTGGCGAGGTAAATGCTGAGGCTGATGAACATCAGCATGAACATAAGGAAGAAGGGCATGAAGAAAGCCACTCCCACGGCCATGACGAAGAAGTATCCATGGAGCTGAAGACACCTGACCATGTTCATGCAAAGGAGCAGACTGATTTGTCAGTCATGCTTGATAAAGAAGGTAAACCGCTAACAGAGGCTAAAGTTAAGCTTGAAATCTCCCTTAATGGTTCTATACCTGAATGGGTTAACCTAACCGAAAGTGAAGAAGGAAAATACACAGCTGCCCATCAATTTCCGGAGAAAGGCACATACAGCATTACCATCCATGCCGAAAAAGGCCATGACCTCCACCAGCACACGGAAACTGTAGTAACGGTTGAATAAAAGTACCAGGTACCAATACCAGTTGATTGAACTGGTATTGGTACCTGGTACTCGTTTTCATGATAAAATAAAAGGAGAGATTATAGAGAAGCAGGTGTCAGAGTAATGTCAGATACGCATTTGCATTTTAATACCGGGATTGGAGTCCAGAAGCCCAATAGTATTCGGAATAAGGATATAAGCTGCCCTTTTTGTGCTAGGGATGAGCTTACAGATATTATCGCGGCAGAGGATTCAATCATTTTATTGAAAAATAAATACCCTGTGCTTGAAAATGCTTATCAAACGGTTTTGATTGAAACGGATGAATGTGACAGCGAGCTGTCCGTTTATTCCGGGGAGCATTTAATCAGGCTCATTTCATTTGGCCTAAAACATTGGCTTGAGATGGAAGAAGGCGGGGAATATGAATCTGTTTTGTTCTTTAAAAACCATGGGCCTTTATCGGGAGGAAGCATCGCCCATCCTCATATGCAAATTGTCGGGCTGAAAAATATCGATTATAAGGAAAAAGTCCATGCAAGCGATTTTGAAGGGCTTCTCATCCATGAAGAAGGCGGCACGGTCTTCACGTTATCAACATCACCAAGAATCGGCTTCTATGAATTCAATGTCAAGCTTGCCGACGAGGATGAAATTCCCGCCTTCGCCAAATGCATTCAAGCTGCCGCCCATTATATTTTGAATGCCTTTCCTTTCCCAAGCAACAGCTACAATTTGTTCTTTTACAAGCTGGGCAAGGATATTTACGCAAAAATTGTTCCACGTTATGTAACCACTCCCATTTTTATCGGCTATAGCATTCCTCAGGTACCCAATAACCTGGAGTGGATGAGAGATGATATTAAATTACGCTATTTCAGCGGGGATTTTAAAAATAGGCCCTAATACACCTGAAGAAATACAGATATGGTTTTGCAGCAATGCCTATTAGGTTAAAATCATCATTTTGAAATTTCGGAAAAACTTGAAATAATATCCATTAGCTCTTTAGAAGTTGTGATTTATCTCTATAAAAAATATAATGAAATATTGTAGCGAGGAATTATAGGAAGTGCAAAAGGGAATTTCTCGATTTTAGCCCTCCTCTATTTCTTAAGCTGCTTCATATTCCGTTATGCCGGAAAAAATCCTTAAGGCAAATGGTTTTTGTTTTTAAAGGAGAATGATCATGACCTCAAATCGACATACACCTCCTAAGCTTGATTGGGGCTTAGTATTAATATTGATGCTTTTATTTTTAGTGAGCGCGATCTCGATTTACAGCGCCCAGACAACCGGGCAGTACACCGAAAATTTCCTCCTGAAGCAGATTGTCTGGTATATGGTTGGAACAGGGATCATTGCAGCGGTCATTACGCTTGATTCTGACCAGTTAAAGAAGATTTCCTGGTACGTCTATGGCTTGGGAATCCTGCTGCTGGGCTTTTTGATTATTGCTCCCAGCAGCATTGCTCCTGTTATTAACGGGGCCAAGGCCTGGTACAAGGTGCCTGGGATGGGCTCTTTGCAGCCGGCTGAGCTCGTTAAGGTGTTTATTATCCTTGTTCTGGCAAAAACGATTGATGACCATCATCAAAAAAATGCCATTAAAACGATGCAGACTGATTTATGGCTGCTCATTAAACTGGTTGGTTTAACCATGGTACCGCTCATGCTGGTTATGCAGCAGCCGGATTTGGGTACAAGCCTTGTTTTTCTCGCGATTATGCTCGGGATGATTTTCATATCGGGAATCAGCTGGAAGCTGCTGGCTCCCATTTTTGGCACAGGAGCAGCACTGGCCGGTACGATCTTTTATTTCGTCCTCTGGCATCCCGATATTCTTGAGAAGTATTTAGGGGTTAAGGAATATCAGTTTGCGCGTATTTATTCTTGGATTGATCCGTACAATTACCAGAGCTCAACAGGTTTCCAGCTCACCCGTTCTCTCCTGGCTATAGGATCAGGGGAAACAAGCGGCAAAGGGTATGGAACGAGAGAAGTATACCTGCCGGAAAGCCATACAGATTTTATCTTTAGTATTGTAGGCGAAGAGTTTGGATTTATAGGAGCAAGCATCGTAGTCAGCCTTTTTTTCCTGCTGATTTACCATATTACCAAGATTGGCATGGAAACAAAAAACAATTTTTATACCTACATCTGTGTGGGTGTAATTAGCATGGTCACCTTCCATGTCTTTCAAAATGTCGGCATGACTATTGGCCTTTTACCGATCACGGGCATCCCGCTCCCGTTCATTAGCTATGGGGGAAGCTCGCTAATGGGCAATATGCTGGCTATGGGGCTGATTTTCTCAATCCGCTACCATTATAAAAAATATATGTTCTCAACCAGTGATTAAACAGAAAGAGCGGGCTCAGAAGCCCGCTCTTCTTTATTCAATAACTCCTGTTTCAGATATCACTACATCGCATTTAACATCAAAGGTCAATTGCTTGTACTCATCTTCCCATTTATTAAAATCAAACTTTCTGTGTTGCTGTTTCATCTTTTGACCGAAGCCTAAAGGATCGATCCCAAGCTCCTGAAACCTTTTAAGCAGTTTTACGGACTCTCTTTCCACTTGATCCTCCAGTGTTTTCTCAACTTCCTTTATTATCTCAGGTGTTAAAGCTTTCCCGGTATATTCCCGGATAATTCCGTCAATTTCTATATTTATTTTCGCATGTCTATTTGAAACCTTGATTTTATGCTTTGATCTTATACTTTGAATAGCAGCACGAGCTTCTTCAGAAGTTTTAACATCAAAATTACCCTCACTGTACTTATCCACTAATAATTTAAAAAAGAACATCTTCTTAACAGGCAGTATATCTACTTCCTTATCATCCTTGAATAGGCTGATGCCAACTATTTCAACTTCATTCTGGCCTGCCTGCTTTAAACGCGGGAGGAAAAGATCTTTTCCTTTTTGATAAAAATCCCGGGCTGCCAGGTGAAGATTTGTTTTGGGGATGTCCCTTTTTTCAACATTATGGCTAATGAGATTATAGATATATGTGGAGTTTCCTCTTGTACCATATTCGCCCTTTAATAGATCTCCACTTTTTCCTTCTGAGGTTGCCAGAAATAATCTGGCACCGATGCTGGCATCCCTTTGAAAAGAATCAACAAGATCATAGATTCCCTCCTTCACAAGTTCAGGCCCGAAAATGGCAAGTTTTAAACCGCCTGTAACAACGGGTTCTGATGATTGTTTTGAAACATCTAATAGTAGGTCCTGCCTTAACTTACCTTCGCCGGAGTAAGTTACATTCTGCACGCTCTGATCGGGCTGAAATTGCTGAAATAGAACAGTCCCTTTATATCCTTCCCGATCATCGGCTTTGTCGTAACCAACTGCTACTTCAATATTGATATCATCGATAATTTCTTTTTCGACACACCCGGTTAGAAGGATGGCAACCAAAAGTAGTACTAACTTTTTCATCTCCTCTTCCCCTTTTTCTTCTTTACCTTCTTGGCTATCATAACTGCGGCAAAGAGCATTGGAATATAAATAAAGGTAAAAGCAAATCCCATTTTGCCAATATAGTCGTTAAGCATATTTATTTTCTCCCGGGTATCCAGGAAATTGATTAAAAACAGAACCGGACCAACAATGAAAAAAACGCCGATTTTTTGCCTGACATTCATAATTCTTTTAATAAGGCGTGAAGCAATCCATACGGAAATGCACACATTGGGCAGGATGATCAAATTCCAGTTGGCAATCCCGATATATTCAAATCGTTCCACAAAGGGCATCTCAACTATTTTCCACATGGCCAAGGTTGCCCATATCTGCTTTTGCAGCTGTTCTTCCGCAAAATAAGCAAAAGTGATGATTGCTAAAACAGTGTAAATGAGGGTCGTTGTCAAAACCGCCAAATGTGCCCACTTTTTGGATTTTTCTGGTTCTTTTATAAAAGGGTAAAAAAACAATATGATCTCAAACCCGATAAAGGTAAGCGACATATAATAGGATGCTGTCAGCACCTCTTTAATGGAATGGTCCAAAATGGGCAGGAGATTATAAAAGTTGGCGAATTTGATTGCCCATCCAAATGTCAAGAGCAGATAAGCAGGCAGGACAAGTCCGAAGAAAGCCATTCCGACAACAGTCCGAAACCCGCCAAAAATGATATAAACACACAGAATCATAAAACCAAAGGAGAACCAGAAAGTACTCATTTCCGGGAACATCCATACTTGAATTACCTCAATGAATGTCCGGACTACCGTTAAGCTGTATAAGGTAAAATAGCCGATAAAAATAGAGCTGAGCACTTTGCCGAAAAAATTTCCGGCAATATATTTATGTGCTGTGACAATATCTCCGTCTACTGTTTCGCCAATTTTATAAATCATCCACACAATGACATGGATGCACCCCCCTGCTAATAGAATGGACATCCAGGCATCATATCCCGCTTTCAGTGCGATAATTCGCTGATAGCCAAGGACCCCGATTCCAATTTGCATAGACATAATTAAATAAAAGACTAAAAAAGGTGATATTTTCAATCTGTCTGGAATTGGCTGCTCCTGCATCTGGTTCACCTCCGTTTCATGCTTGTTAACGGGCTGTATTACTTCTGGGTTCATACTTTCGTGTTATTCATCAATATCCTTTTTCTCTTGCGCCTTTTTCTTGCTAAAACGGAAAGGGTTTTTCGTCCTTAAAAATAATGGCCTCTTGGACTGTCTCTCGAATGGAAGCCTGATTAGTGCATCTTTCATATCTACTACACGAGGAGGATAAAGCGGCTCCAGAAAAGGCCTTCCGAGTGAAGTCAGCCGCACTAAATGGGTCAGCAGTAAACAGAAACAAAACACGATTCCCAGCAGCCCCCATAGCTCAGCAAAAAATAAGAAAGGGAAGCGGAGCAAACGGATTGTGTTGCCCATCCGGTATACAGGCGTCGTAAAGGAAGCAAGAGCAGCAAGGGCAACAATAATGAGGAGGACGTTACTTGTCAGGCCAGCCTCTACTGAAGCTGTCCCGATAACAATTCCTCCCACGATGCCGATTGTCTGGCCGACCTTCGTAGGCAGCCGGGCTCCGGCCTCACGAAGCAATTCAATTGTCAGTTCGAGAAACAAGGCTTCAAGAATAGGAGGGAGGGGAATTTCCCTCCTTGATGTAATTAAAGTACTCATCAAATCTTTTGGAATAAGCTCATAATGATATGATAAAGCTGCTACATATATAGGTGTAACAAGAATCGAAAAGGCAACCGCAAATAAGCGGATCAAACGGAAAAAGGAAGATAATATCCAATTTAAAAAATAATCTTCGAATGAACTAAAAAACTCAACAAGTGTTGTTGGCGTAATGAGAACATGAGGCGATCCATCCACTACAATGGCAACTTTCCCTTCAGCCAAAATTCCCGCAACCCGGTCAGGCCTTTCCGTATCAAGCAGCTGCGGAAAAGGGGAGTTCGAATTATCCGAAATGAGCTGAACAATGTAGGAACTGTCTGTTATGGCATCAAACTTTACATTTTTTAACCGCTGCCTGACAGTATTCACATTGTCTTCGTTTGTAATATTTTCCACATACAGCATCGCAACGCCTGTTTTTGACAAGCTGCCAAGAGTAAACTCTTCAATAATCAGTTCTTTTACGGGCAGCCGCTTTCGGATTAAATTCAAGTTTTGCCCGAGCGACTCGACAAACGCTTCCTTAGGCCCAATCACGGAAAATTCAACTTCCGGCTGGCTGATGGCCCTGACAATTTCTTTTTGTGCAGCTATAAAGCCGAAATGCTTGAGCTCCGTTTCAATTGTCAGCATCACATAACCGTTCATTATTTTCTGTTCAATTAAAGAAGGATCATCACAAATTTGGACATCGGCAACAGGGACAAGCAGTTTAATGTCCTCAATTTCCCGAAATTCCTCTCCCAGCAGATTGGGGAGAATGCCTTCTTGTATGATATTCTCATCCACTAAAGTAGCCATGAATGTAAGCCCAAAACGCACATTCGTTTTTTGGTTATAATAAAAAACTTTCTTGAAATCCTTGGATTTGATAAAGGATTGTTCCCATTCCTTGTGCTCAATATCCTCTTTAATTCGCTTATTCTTCAACCATCTTTTCATAGGAAAATCACCATCATTTTCGGCATTACGCTTATTGTTGCCGGTTTTGGAAAACTTATGAATGGCAGACAATAAAAAAGAGCCTATTTGGGGGGGGGGGAGTTCTTTGAAAAGGGAAACGGAGCAATATTTTTATTTTAAGGATCTGTTAATATGGCCAGTTGATTTCCGCTCCAGGTACTAGCTTTCCGCGCGGTACGACGCTCCTTCCACAGGACTTTGAATATGCTTCTTTGAACCGCACATAGGAAATGCGAATGCATTTTCGTGCCTTCCGCTCCAATCAGCAGGGTGCCCAAATCAAAAATAAGTTTTAACATGGCCTATTAAAAAAAGTAAATTTGCCCGCAAAAAAGGAACCTGCCCAAGGCAGGTTCCTTTATATATGAGCTCTCATAAAAAGAGGGGGTATTATGGGAGCGCAATCTCGAGTTTATTTTACTTCACAAAATATTTTTCAATATCATCCAGAAGCAGGTTTGCTGCAATGACACCGCCGGCTGTATTCCAGATTGTATCATTTACTTTATAAACATGGCCTTCCTGGGCAACCTTCAGGTTTTTGAATAATGGATCTTCAATCCATTCTTTTTCAAGCTGGCTTGCTTCGCCATCACCTGTCTCATAAGTAAAGTAGAATAGGATATCCCCATCCATGGCAGGGATGCGTTCTTTTGTAGCATTTTTCTCAGCAAAATCATCTACATCCTGGCTTTCAGGGCGGGCAAAACCGATTTGGTCAAGGATCACACCAGAGAAGGTATCTTTATGGTAGATGCGGACATCTCCAGCCATAAAGCGGACAATGGAAACTTCCTGATTTACTTTGTCACCAAGGCTTGTTTTGATTTCTTCGATGCGGCTGTCATAATCTGAAAGGACTTTTTTGCCTTCTTCTTCTTTATTAAGTGCTTTTGCGTAAAGCTCAAAGTTTTCTTTCCAGTCTCCGCGCAATGTTTCAGCAAAAACGGTAGGGGCAATGTCATTTAATTGATCGTAGATTTTTTCCTGGCGCATTTTGTTTCCGATAATCAGATCCGGCTGAAGGGCTGCGATTGCTTCGACATTAACTTCACTCTCTGTTCCAACTACCTGGACATCCTTCATGTCGTCTGCAATATGCTCATACCAAGGATCACCTGTCCAGGATTGAACGGCTCCTACTGGTGTAACACCCATTGATAAAAGAGCTTCGGTTCCTTCATTTGTAAGGATTACGACTTTTTCAGGACTTTTCTCTAGCGTTGTTGTTCCCATTGCGTGCTCAACTGTATAGCTTGTATCTTCTGTTTTGTTTCCTTCGTTTTCTTTTTCAGCAGCCTGATCATCTTGTTCATTGTTATTTCCGCATGCGGCCAAGAACAAGATAGTCAATACTGAAAAAATTGCAAGTAAAGATTTAAATTTCATAAGTGCATCCTCCAATATGTATTGTTAATGATAATCATTTTCATTTGACACCTTTATAATAAAATGGATTCTTCCATATGTCAACGGGTAAATGAAAATCATTTTCAATTATTTTTTAGAGACTTTTCTAATTAAATTTGGGAAACACCAGTCTATGGAAAATCATCTCATACTTTAAACGAGATGAATTGCCAGTGAAAATGATTTTCAAACTCATTGACAGCACATGAGTCTGTACAATAGACTGATATTGTAAATAAACCTTATAAAATAGAAGCTAGAAAGGTTTTCACTATGCTATTAAAAACGAACTCCCTAAGATGGGCAGGGCTTATTTTAGCTATAATCCTGCTATTAGTATTAATGTCTTTCAGTATTGTATACGGATATACGGACACAACCTGGAAGATGGCCATCAATGCGTTTACAGAATTTGATGGATCCAATGAACATATCATTATACAATCTGTCCGCTTCCCAAGGGCGTTAATTGCAGCTGCGGTGGGGGCAAGTCTGGCCATAGCAGGGGTATTGCTTCAGACACTGACAAAGAATCCGCTTGCTGCTCCCGAAATTTTTGGGATTAACGCAGGGGCGGGATTTGCTGTTGTTATCTCAGTCTCCCTTTTATCGATCAGCAATCTTCAGTTTTTTACTTGGATATCATTTCTGGGGGCTGCTGTCTCATTTATCCTCGTCTATATTATTGGTTCGATTGGGAGGGAAGGGTTAACCCCTATGAAACTGACGCTTGCCGGTGCGGCAATGAGTGCCATGTTTGCATCCATGACACAGGGATTTCTTGTTTTAAACGAGACTGCCCTTGAGCAGGTTCTGTTCTGGCTCGCCGGATCTGTATCAGGAAGGAAATTAGAAACTCTTATTGCGGTACTTCCATATCTCCTCGCAGGCTGGTTTTTTTCTCTGGCTATCGCGGGAAAAATGAACGTTCTTTCCATGGGAGAGGATGTAGCCAAGGGGTTGGGGTTAAAAACTGGATTGCTTAAGCTGGGTGCCGGTATTATTGTCGTTCTTTTATCCGGAGGGGCAGTAGCTGTTGCCGGCCCGATTGGCTTTCTCGGCATTGTCATTCCTCATCTTACACGCGCAGTCGTTGGCATTGATCACCGCTGGGTCATTCCTTTTGCAGGGCTTTTTGGCGGGATGCTCCTTTTAATCGCGGATATAGCAGCAAGATATATCATCATGCCGCAGGAGGTTCCTGTTGGGGTCATGACTGCTGTGATCGGAACTCCTTTCTTCGTTTACATAGCCAGAAGGGGGTTCAATCAATAATGAAAAAATACCATAACCTGCGCCTTTTTGGCGAAAGAGTTTCCTTCTTGATCAACCGAAGGGCACTTATGGTTTTTCTTATTCTAGCTGCTGCGGCGGCAGGCGTTTTTATCATTAGTACCGGGACGGGTGAAATGAAGATTGGCCCCCTGAAGGTTTTGCAGGTCTTCTTTGGCGGAGGCTCGGATATGGAAAGGCTCGTTATACAATCCTTCAGGCTTCCTAGAATTATCGTTGCCCTCATGGTAGGGATTGCTCTTGCGGTAGCGGGAGGCATTTTACAGGGGATGATCCGAAACCCGCTTGCCTCACCGGACATTATCGGAATAACAGGGGGTGCCTCTGTAGCGGTAGTCGGTTTTCTTGCTTTTTTTAGTGATGAAAACAATGCTTTAACCGTAAGTATAAATTGGATGCCTCTTGCGGCATTTGCGGGCGCTGGTATTGTAGCTTTTCTTGTTTATTTTTTAGCATACAAAGATGGAGTATCACCGGTCCGCCTCGTTTTGATCGGGATCGGCATCGCAAGTTTGATGAAGGCCTTGACTACTTTGATGATGGTTTTCGGCCCGATTTATCAGGCAAGCCAGGCAAATATTTGGATAACCGGCACTGTTTACGGTTCTAACTGGGGAAACGTCGCTATATTAGTGCCATGGACGCTTATCCTCTTGATTCTGGCATTTATTTTAGCCAGAAATGTCAATATCCAGGAGCTTGGGGATGAAATTGCCACAGGCGTCGGCAGCACGGTGCAAAAATACCGTTTCCTGCTTTTGATGGTGAGTACTGCTTTGATAGGCGGAGCCGTTGCATTTGCCGGCGGAATTGGCTTTGTGGGGTTAATGGCACCACATATGGCGCGCAGGCTGGTTGGTTCAGCTTTTGGCGCACTGCTCCCGGCTTCGGCATTGATCGGAGGAATCCTGGTTATGGCAGCAGATTTGATTGGCAGGACTTTATTTTCGCCTTTGGAAATCCCAGCCGGCGTCTTTACAGCCAGCATCGGTGCACCTTATTTTATTTATTTGCTTTTTAAAACAAGAAACTCATAACTTGGAAAAGCTTAAAAATTGTATGGAACAGGTAACTGGATAGCCTATATATATAGATATTTTTAAAAAAAGGAGAGGGCAAGCATGACAGCAGGGCAAGCGATCGCAACAAAAGATTTAACATTGTCTTACGGAGACACCATTATTATCAACGAGCTTAACTTGGAAATCCCTAAAGGGGAAATCACTGTATTTATTGGCGGGAACGGGTGTGGAAAATCGACATTGCTCCGGTCCATTGCCCGGCTGCTGAAGCCAAAATCAGGTGCGGTTTTATTGGAAGGGGAGGCCATTGCCCGGCTTTCGACCAAAGATGTCGCCCGAAAAATGGCTATTTTGCCCCAATCTCCTGCAGCTCCTGAAGGCCTGACAGTGCTGCAGCTGGTAAAACAAGGACGGTATCCGTATCAGACCTGGCTGAAGCAATGGTCAACAGAAGATGAACTAAAGGTTAGGAACGCCCTGAAAGCAACTGGCATGGAGGAATTAAAGGATCGAACGGTTGATTCCTTATCAGGGGGGCAGCGCCAGAGAGCCTGGATTGCAATGACACTGGCCCAGGACACAGATACTATACTGCTGGATGAGCCAACCACTTATTTGGATATGACCCATCAAATCGAGATTCTCGACTTGCTCTTTGAATTAAATGAAAAAGAGCAGCGTACGATTGTTATGGTACTGCATGACCTAAATTTAGCCTGCCGCTATGCACATAATATAGTCGCCATAAAAGAACAGAAAGTTTTTGCGCAGGGTAAGCCCGAACATGTCATCAATTGTGGATTAGTAAAAAATGTGTTTGGCATGGACTGCGAAGTCACGATTGATCCTTTATTCGGCACCCCGCTATGCATTCCATACGGAAAAGGAAGGTGCATCCTGAAAGGGCAGGGAATATAAGGATGATTAGGCTTACTAAAGAACAGGCGGATGCCCTCAGGCAATTTAGGCTCGTTTCAAATGCTGAAAACTCTTCTTTTTCTATAGAAACAAAAGAATTGCTGGACCCCGGTACAGTGGGGGAGTACCTGCTTAAACTTAAACAGCATATTGGTGCAGCTGATGAAAAGGTAGCTGCATCCATTCTTGTTAAAAGGTACGCGTTTCTGCCCGTGACTTATTTATATTGTATGACAGCTTGGAATTTGAAGCTGGATATATCGCATGAGAACCTATCCCTGGAAAGCCAAGAGAAGAATGGGTTATGGCTGCCAGGTTTTCGGTTTAAAAACCTTTGGGGTAAAGCTGCAGGAGCGGACAGAAACCAATGGAGAGAAGATGCTATTCGCTCCCTGTTCAGTATTCACGTGTTTCCAATTTTGGACAGTGTAGCAAAAGAGGCGAAGATTTCAAAGCTGATTCTTTGGGAAAATATCGTCATTTATCTATTCTGGCTTTACGAAACCGTCTTGCCAGAAGAACCCTTATTGGCAAGACAGGCTTCTGAAGATTTCAAGTTCATCATCGAAGAAGCATCTGGCGATTTGTTCGGACGTTATAATGAAAACCCGCTAAAACGGTATCATAACAAGAAGATCTTTGTTGAAAGCACCGGGAAAATGATCAGGCCTCGAAAAACATGCTGCTTTTCTTACTTGACGAACAGCGGCAAACGGTGCGGCACATGCCCTCAAGTTTGCAAAAACTTATAAAGGAGGAAACGTGATGAATGATAAATTAAAAGAGCAGCTGGACGGATTGCTTGGAAAATATACTGAACTCCTAATTGGCGAGAGTGATCCAGAACTAAAAGAAAAGGTCGAAGCCTGGGCGCTGTATTCCTTTATCGCCAAATCCATGCCTCCTTTAGCCAAACACTGGAACGATACATATCCTGATGCAAAAGAGGAAATGAAGGCTCTAATTGCTGAAATCAAAATGATGAATGAAGAATTGAGAAGCAAAAGATCAAATTAGGGGATTTAGCCTTCTTTAAATTCTTTCTGATAAGGCTGAAATTAATGGGTCCGTGCAGTTTTTCTATGCAGATGTACTTTTTTTGAAAATTTCCGTTATATTTACAAAACCCTTAATTTTATTTGCAACTCCTAAAAAAAAACCGCTGCAGGCATGATGCAGCGGTTTTCGTCTTTATTGCATTTGGCTATTTCCATACGGAAACTGATTGGAATAACCCTGGAATTGCTGATAAGATTGCTGAAGCTTCTGCTGGTCAGCAGCTTCAACTTTATACCAGCCTTTTTTGAACATAAGGTTATAAAGCTCTCTCTGCTGGTTTTGCGTTTCGTTAAAAACAGTCAGCATATCCTGGTAAAGGCTCTGGTGTCTTGCTTCATTCATAGCAACAGAATAAGCATTGGTCATATATTTTTCAGTTGATAGTAAGTCATTTGCAAAATCGCGGTCGTTCATTTGCGGAGTACTATTAACCTGCGTTTCAGGGTTTTGGATCGTATTTTGGTTTTGGTTCTGATTCTGGTTCATTCTTTTGTCCCCCTCTTATTGCATTCCCATAAAGTTTTGCTGATTTTGCTGGTTTAAATGGGTAAGCAGCTGCTCATAATGGCGTTGATGCATTTGTCCGCACTGGTCGAAATGTGTCTTCAGCTCTTGATCCTGGCATTGCTGTGCGTAAAAATGCGCCTTTTTAAATGCGAGAAGATTCCAGGAAAGCATATCCGTTAAATACAGGGAATCCTTAGTGGAAACAACGGCAGGAGGCTGCTGCATAATGCCCTGCTGATTTTGTATATTCATATTTTGCTGCTGCATGAGTAACCCTCCATTTTAATTGCCGGATATGATAAAAACGGCATGAGGAATAAAAAAGCATTTCTATTCGACCATATCATTCCTCTGAAGATCGTTTGCTATTCCATTGGAAGAGCATTTGATAATTTACCCTATAACCATATTGAAAAAGGAGTAAAAAAGGCTGACAGCAGCCAGCCTTTAAAAAAATGAATTAACAGGTTCCCAGCTTGGAGCACCGATAAGCAGGTGCGTTGGCTAGCCCGAAATTAACGTTTATATTGATTATTCTGGCTGTTCACCTTTTTGGGACCTTGCCTTTCGACAGTGGGGCCTGCATCACCCTGTACACTCGCCGCGCTAACTCCAGCTCTGGATGGATCCTTTTTCATTTTTCCCATCGTTCTTCACCTCCGTAAAAAGCAATCCTTCACTTCCAACCAGCAGATTAACGCGGCCGCTGATGGAAGTTTCCCTTTTAGAGTGTCCAAAAAGATCCTTATCCTTGCGCCTAATTGAACTAGGCAGTTATCTTGTCTATTTAAAAAAATTCAAAACATTTTCAAATTTCCGCTTAAAATCATTGCGTAAATTTTGCAAATATTTTATAGTTATAACTAACAGGACTCATTCAGATCAAATCAGATGGATATTTTTTTTGATAATAAAATGAATGAGTGTTCATTCAAAAAGCCAAAAGGGGGAAATAAAGTTGATCCAACAAATTAAAAAAGCGGCAGTTTTGGGCTCCGGAGTGATGGGGTCAGGAATCGCGGCGCACCTGGCTAATATCGGAATACCAACATTATTGCTGGATATCGTACCTCGTGAACTAACAGATGCTGAAAAAGCAAAAGAGCTTACCCTTGAAGATAAAGCGGTACGAAACCGCATCAGTGAAAGCAGCCGCCAAAAATTATTAAAGCAAAAACCTGCTCCTCTTACCTCCAAAAAGAACCTTGCCCTGATTGAAGCAGGCAACTTTGATGATGATATGGAACGCCTTAAAGATGTCGATTGGGTAATCGAAGTTGTAGTGGAGAATCTGAATATCAAAAAACAGGTTTTCGAGAAGGTGGACCAGTACCGGAAGCCTGGAAGCATTGTCAGCTCGAACACTTCAGGAATCTCTGTTGAAGCAATGTCGGAAGGCCGCTCGGATGATTTCCAGAAGCATTTCCTTGGCACACACTTCTTTAACCCGCCACGATACTTAAAGCTCTTGGAGGTAATCCCTACTAAAAACACGGACCCTGAAGTGATGTCATTTATGAAGCAATTTGGTGAGGACGTACTGGGCAAAGGTGTTGTCGAAGCAAAGGATACGCCAAACTTTATAGCAAACCGGATTGGTACTTATGGACTTTTGGTAACTGTACAGGAAATGCTGAAAGGCGGCTATAGCGTCGGTGAAGTTGATTCTATTACAGGCCCGTTAATTGGAAGGCCGAAAAGTGCAACATTCAGAACGCTGGATGTGGTAGGCCTTGATACATTTATACACGTTGCGGGCAACGTTTATGAGCAAGTGGAAGGAAAAGAGAAGGAAGTATTTGAAGTGCCAGGCTTCATGAAGGCCATGCAGGAAAAAGGCTGGCTTGGAAGCAAGTCCGGACAGGGATTCTTCTTGAAAAAGGGAAAAGAAATTCTTGAGCTTGATCCGGAAAGCCTGGAATACGGACCCCGCAAAAAGCTTAAAACAGCTTCAGTAGAAATGAGCAAGCAGGAAAAAGGGACTGCAAGAAAAATGAAAGCGCTTGTATATGCGGATGACCGCGCCGGCCAGCTTTTATGGAATATACTTAGTCCCGCACTTCTTTATTCAGCTCAATTGCTGGGTGAAATTGCAGACGATGTAATAGCGATTGACCGTGCGATGAAGTGGGGATTCGGCTGGGAACTTGGCCCGTTTGAAACATGGGATGCAATTGGTGTAGAAAAGTCAGTACGGAAGATGGAAGAATCCGGTGAAGAAGTGCCTGCATGGGTAAAAGACATGCTCGAAAAAGGCATCACTTCTTTCTATAAAGAAGAAGAGGGCCAGCAGTATTTCTATCACAATGGCGAATATAAATTAATGGAAGAAAATCCAAAAGTGATCAACCTAAAGCAGCTTAAAAAGCAAAAGGGAGTTATTAAAAAGAATACTGGCGCAAGTCTTATCGATCTTGGCGATGGCGTTGCCCTTCTGGAATTCCATTCTCAAAGCAATGCCATCGGGCTTGATATTATCCAAATGATTAATTTTGCGGTTGATGAAGTGGAGAGAAATTATAATGGCCTTGTCATCGGGAACCAGGGCAAGAACTTCTGTGTAGGTGCCAACCTGGGAATGATCCTGATGGAAGCGCAGGATGACAATATTTACGAGCTTGATATGGTAGTCCGCCACTTCCAGAATGCCATGATGAAAATCAAATACAGCTCCAAGCCGATTGTTGCTGCTCCGTTCGGAATGACGCTAGGCGGAGGGGCAGAGGTTTGCCTGCCTGCAGCACATATCCAGGCTTCAAGCGAAACGTATATGGGGCTTGTTGAAGTAGGTGTCGGGCTGATTCCAGGTGGAAGCGGCAACAAAGAACTATATATTAAGCATCTTGAAAGCATGCCGAATGGTGTGGAATTTGATCTTCAAAAGGTTGCCAATAAAGTATTCGAATCAATCGCTATGGCAAAGGTTTCCGCTTCAGGTGAAGAAGCCCGCGATAATAACTTCCTAAATATTGCCGATGGCATCAGCGTGAACGGAGACCACCTCATCCATGATGCAAAGCAGGCAGTCCTTGCTCTACATGAAAAAGGCTACAAGCCGCGTGTACGCAAGAAGGTGCCGGTTGTCGGGGAAACAGGATATGCAACCCTGCTGCTTGGTGCACATGCCATGTTCCAATCAGGCTATATTTCCGAGCATGATTTGAAAATCGCGAAAAAACTCGCATATGTGATTGCTGGCGGTAAATTGCCATACGGAACGGAAGTAGATGAACAATACTTGCTGAATCTTGAACGTGAGGCCTTCTTAAGCCTGGTAGCTGAGTCAAAGTCACAGCAGCGTATGCAGCACATGCTTTTAAAAGGAAAGCCTTTACGCAACTAATAAATAGATTTCAACATTGGTAGAAAGAGAGGGAATAAAATGAGAGAAGCTGTAATTGTTGCAGGGGCCCGGACACCGGTCGGGAAAGCCAAAAAAGGTACGCTTGCGAATGTTAGGCCGGATGATTTAGGTGCGCTTGTTGTAAAGGAAACTTTGAAACGTGCGGGGAATTACGAAGGAAATATCGATGACTTGATCATTGGGTGTGCAATGCCCGAAGCAGAACAGGGCTTAAATATGGCAAGGAATATCGGAGCGCTTGCAGGACTGTCCTACGAGGTTCCGGCAATTACGATCAACCGGTATTGCTCTTCAGGCTTGCAGTCAATCGCTTATGCAGCTGAAAAAATCATGATCGGCCATGCAGATACGATCATCGCTGGCGGAGCAGAATCGATGAGCCTTGTACCAATGATGGGGCATGTAGTCCGCCCGAACGCCAGATTGGCGGAAACCGCTCCTGAATATTATATGGGCATGGGCCATACAGCAGAAGAAGTTGCCAAGAAATATGGCATTTCACGACAAGACCAAGATGCTTTTGCCGTAAGAAGCCACCAAAGGGCAGCAAAAGCCATCCAGGAAGGCCGATTTAAAGATGAAATCATTCCTGTAGATGTCATTTTACGATCTGTAGGAAAAGACAATAAGCTAACAGAAAAAACAATTCAATTCAGCCAGGATGAAGGCGTGCGCCCTGAGTCAACAGTTGAAACGCTAGGCAAGCTTCGCCCTGCATTCTCTGTTACTGGTACGGTTACAGCAGGAAACTCTTCACAAACAAGTGATGGGGCTGCAGCGGTAATGGTAATGGATCGTGAAAAAGCAGAATCATCAGGATTAGAGCCGATGGCTAAATTCAGAAGTTTCGCAGTAGGCGGAGTTCCTCCTGAAATCATGGGGGTCGGACCAGTTGTAGCAATTCCTAAAGCGCTTAAGCTTGCAGGGCTTGGGCTTTCGGATATTGGTTTATTCGAATTGAATGAAGCGTTCGCATCCCAATCCATCCAGATTATCCGCGAACTGGGGTTGGACGAAGAAAAAGTAAATGTTAATGGCGGAGCGATTGCCCTTGGCCACCCGCTTGGATGTACGGGTGCAAAGCTGACTTTATCCCTTATCCATGAAATGAAGCGCCGAAACCAGCAATTCGGTGTCGTTACAATGTGTATCGGCGGCGGTATGGGCGCAGCTGGAGTATTTGAGCTTCTTTAATAATTTAAGGCTGTTTTCGTAAAATTTGTTGCTTTTCAACTGCTAACTAAGTTTAACTACCTGGGTTGATTACAGCGGAGGGGACTTAATCCTCGAAAATGATCCGCATTTTCTTACGACGAGGTGTTTATTCGAGGAAGCTGATTCAATGTCCTGCGTGAATAGAGGGAAGTGGGGGGCCCCGTTCAGACGAAGCCGGGGAGGCTCCCACTCTCCCCGCGGGTTCGCTTAGTGCCCGCAGCGGAAATCAACGGCACATTCATAAGCTAAAACAAAAATCTATGAGTAAAGAGTCAACTTAAAAAATAACGGAGAAAAGCCTCCACAGGCTTTCTCACCAATATAGAATGGAGGAAATATAAAATGGCAAATCAAACTGATAACCTAATTAAAGGCGGAAGCTTTTTAATCGAAGATGTTTCCTATGATCGTATGTTTACACCTGAAGACTATACAGATGAGCAGGTTATGATTGCTAAAACGACAGAAGACTATGTTGTAAATGAAGTAGTTCCGCAGATCGAGCATTTGGAAAACCATGAATTTGACCGTTCAGTTAAGCTGTTAAAGCAAGCTGGTGAGCTTGGCCTTTTAGGAGCGGACGTCCCTGAAGAATACGGCGGGCTTGCATTGGATAAAGTCAGCTCTGCCCTAATCGCTGAAAAAATGGCGCGTGCCGGCGGGTTCTCCATCTCCCATGGTGCACACGTAGGGATCGGTTCCCTTCCAATCGTACTTTTCGGTAACGAAGATCAAAAGCAAAAATACCTTCCTGCATTGGCGACAGGTGAAAAGCTGGCTGCATACGCATTGACTGAACCAAGCTCCGGTTCAGACGCCCTAGGTGCAAAAACAACTGCAAAACTGAATGCAGAAGGCACTCATTATGTTTTAAACGGTGAAAAGCAGTGGATTACAAATGCAGGCTTTGCAGATGTATTCGTTGTATATGCAAAGATTGATGGAGAGCACTTCTCCGCTTTTATTGTTGAAAGAGAATTCCCTGGTGTATCTGTAGGGGCAGAAGAAAAAAAAATGGGTATCAAGAGCTCTTCTACCCGTACATTAATCCTTGAAGACGCCCAAGTACCTAAAGAAAACCTGCTGGGCGAGTTCGGCAAGGGCCACGTGATTGCTTTTAACATCTTAAACATCGGACGTTACAAGTTGGGAGTAGGTGCTGTAGGCGGTGCAAAGCGTGCATTCGAACTAGCTGTTCAATATGCAAACCAGCGCCAGCAGTTCAAAACACCTATCGCCCAGTTCAACCTGACGAAAGAAAAATTCGGAACAATGGCTTCCAAAATCTATGCAGCTGAAAGTGCAGTGTACCGTACAGTAGGTTTATTCGAAGACCGTATGAGCAAGCTGACTGATGAAGAAGTGAAAGATGGTAAAGAAGTGGCTAATTCAATTGCTGAATATGCCATTGAGTGCTCCATGAATAAATTCTTCAACACGGAAGTTCTTGACTATGTGGTAGATGAAGGCGTTCAAATCCATGGCGGATACGGATTCATGGCTGAGTATGAAATCGAAAGAGCATACCGCGATTCCCGCATTAACCGTATTTTTGAGGGCACAAACGAAATCAACCGTCTATTGGTGCCTGGCACATACCTTCGCAAAGCATTAAAAGGCGAACTTCCATTATTCCAAAAAGCTCAAGCACTGCAGGAAGAGCTCATGATGATGATGCCTGAAGAGCCTGGCGATGAGCCATTGGCACAGGAAAAATATTTAGTGAAAAACGCGAAGAAGATTGGCTTGCTTGCTGCTGGCTTAGCTGCTCAGAAATACGGAAAGGCTCTTGATAAAGAACAAGAAGTTCTTGTAAACATTGCTGATATTATTTCAAATGCATATGCAATGGAATCAGTAGTTCTTCGTACAGAAAAGGCCATTGAAAAAGCGGGCCTTGAAAAGAGCAAGCAAAAGCTTCTTTACACACAAATTTTCTGTCAGGAAGCGTTCAACAAAATCGAGCAGGATGCTAAAGAAACGCTAGTTGCGGTTGAAAATGGCGATGCTCTTCGGATGATGATATCCGCGCTTCGCAAATTTACCCGCCACACGCCAATCAATGTTATTGCTAAAAAGCGTGAAGCAGCCGAGAAGCTAACTGGCGCTGAACGTTACGTCGTTTGATCATAAATTTGCCCCCTTCCCTGTGAAGGGGGCTTTCTGTTGGCTCTGTTAAAGCTATTGTTGATTTTGGCACTGTGTTGATCAAAGCGGAAGGCGTGAGATTCCTCGAAAATCCATTTCGCATTTCCTTCGTGCGGAGTTTAATAAAGGATGCTCTTTCAAAGTCCTGCGGAAAAGTCGGAAGCCCGTGGAAGCGTAATGCCTGCAGCAAAAGTCAACACTCATGATTAACAGAGCCAATCTTTTTTAGAAATTTAATCTGCCGGCAGGAACCTGAAGAAAAATGTCGAATATTATCTTGGTGTTCATTGTTATGAATTGTTATCCATTTATGGTAGTATTCAATTAAAAGGCAGCAATTTTTTTAGAAGACAAGTCTACCCTTCTGAAGCCAGATAGTGTCTAGCTCCACAGGGAATGCTTCGGCAGCATAAACCTCGCACGACTAAAAGCGTTAGCTTTTAGGAGGAGGCGCCATCTGCTCGAGGTCATAAGCCAATCCGTCAAGAAAGTAAAAATCAACCTTCATGCCGGCTCGTCTTTATGCTTGTCGCCGATAGGCAGGCGCCTTGCGCTTTTCTAGTAAGCCTGGATATGCTAACATTGGGTGGTGAAAAAATGGCGTTGACTTTTTACTGGTATCCCAAATGCGGGACATGCCGGAAAGCCAAGAAATGGATCGATGAACATAACTTGTCTTATGAAGAAGTACATATTGTGGAGAATCCGCCTTCACGAAGCGAACTAGAAACGCTTTATAAGAACAGCGGATTGGACATAAAAAAATTCTTTAATACGAGCGGCCAGAAATATAGGGAGCTTGGCTTGAAGGACAAGGTGAAGAACTCTTCAGAAGCAGAGCTGCTTGATATTTTGGCAACAGACGGCATGCTGATTAAGCGTCCGGTTCTGACAGACGGCCAAAAGGTAACAGTCGGCTTCAAAGAAGAGGATTATGAAAAGGCATGGCTATCTTAAGGACTGTATTATGCTCCTTTAGGCCATCATGAATGAAGCGATCGATTTTACGATCATAAATTGAAATATAAAAAGTGGAGGGATACATTATGAGCACACCTAAAGAATTACGTTATTCAGAAGAGCATGAGTGGGTAAAAACAGAAGATGGGAAAGTCCGCATTGGGATTACGCATTTTGCGCAATCAGAACTTGGGGACATCGTATTCGTTGAGCTTCCTGAGGTTGGCGATGAGCTAACTGCAGACGAGCCTTTCGGAAGCGTTGAATCTGTTAAAACAGTTTCTGAGCTATACGCACCTGTCAGCGGAAAAGTAGTTGAAGTTAACGAAGACCTTAACGACAGCCCTGAATTCGTAAACGAATCTCCATACGAAAAAGCGTGGATGGTCGTTGTTGAGCCTTCAGACTTAAGCGAAGTTGACAAGCTTATGACTGCTGAGCAATATGAGGAAATGACAAACGAAGATTAATTTACTGAAAGGCTGTTTTCGTAAAATTTGTTGTTTTTGATGGATCACTTAGTATAACAATCTGAGTTGATTGTAGCGGAGGGCGCTTGACTCCAGCGGGAAGAGAGGGAAGTGGGAGACCCCACAGGCGAAGCCGAGGAGGCTCCCATTCCTCCCCGCGGGTTCGCTTTAGTGCCCGTAGGGGAAATCAACGGGCAGAATTCATAAGCAAAAACAACAATTTATGAGAAAAGAGCCTACTGAAAAACCGGTTCAATATGAGCCGGTTTTTTTGCTGTTGAAATAACCCCCTTGCCTTTAATTGCTATATTTCTTTTTAAGAGATAGGGCAAAACTATGAGTACGAAAAGGCATGAAAGGATTGGTTACCATGACATTGAAACAGCAAAAAATCGATATTACAGACCGGGTTGTCGGCAAGCTGAAAAATAACCAAATTGAGCTTTACCTAGAAAATGAAAAAATAGGCCAAATAAGCCTGCCTGAAGGCTCTTCTTTTAATTTGGATCATCATTTCCAAACTGACCAGCAAAAAATTTATCAGAACGTTTCCGTTACAGATGCTGCGCAAGCGCGCTACACTGACTGTGACGAAGGCGGCTGGTGCTAACTTCGTAAACAGCGGGAGTATTTCCGCTGTTTATTTAATATGCTAAAGCAACAGGGAAGTGCATACATTGAGTAAATGAGGTATCTGAAAAACCGCGCCAGATTAGGACACAAATTGCGGAAACCGGTTCATGAATCCGGAAAGCTGCAAATAAATTGCGGAAACCGGTTCATAATCTTGAAATTGGTGAATAAAGTCCCCTGATTAGTTCATAAATCCGAAAAGTGGGTACTTATATCCGGAATTCGGTACAAAAAATGAAAAATTGAACATAACATCAGACAATCAGCCCTATTAGCTGAAAATAAGCGATAAATTTCGAAACGTGTAAGATTAAGTTAAACTTGAATTCACTCTAAAGAACGAATTATAGTTTAAAAACCAGAGCCAGTAGAATGATTATTTTACTCAAAAAGCTTTTCTGTACCAACAAAGGGCATCTAATATAATAAATCAGCACGATTCTTCCGCTCAAAATAGGCAGGAGATTCACACCTTAATCGAGAATAATGAATATATTGGGATAAATACCAACTGCTTTACCGTTTTTTGAAAATAAAGCATTTCAGCTTCAAAATAACTCCTTTCAGGTGATGACGATGAATGAGGCAATTCCGGAAAAAGTTATTATTGTTGAGGGAAAGTCGGATAAAACGAAGGTTAAAAATATCATAAGAGAGCCGGTTGAGATTATTTGCACCAACGGAACAATCAGTATTACGAAGCTGGACGAATTAATTGACACACTGTTTGATAAGGATGTATATATATTGGTGGATGCTGACTCAGCAGGGGAAAAGCTGAGAAAACAGTTTAAAAGGGAGTTTCCCGAGGCAGAGCACCTATACATCGACAGGATGTATAGAGAGGTAGCCACAGCTCCGGAACATCATTTGGCTACGGTTTTGCTGGGAGCCAATATTGACATTTACACACAGTACTTAGATAGGTAAGGATGATAAAATGCAGGAATGGTCGCAGCATGAGATTGAGGAAGCGGTAAATGGGCAAAAAAACGCTCTTTTATATTTGTATACTCCTATGTGCGGAACCTGCCAAATGGCAGGCAAGATGCTAGCTGTAGCAGCTGAATTGCTGCCGGAAAATGAAATGGGGAAAGCGGATTTAAACTATTTGCCGGAAATCGCTGAACAGTGGGGAGTCGAAAGTGTCCCTTGCCTCATCATCTTTAAGGAAGGAAAAATCCACGAAAAGCTCTATGCCTTCCGATCTGTTCCCTATTTATTGGAAAAGATCAGGAGTATATAGGTGCCATCATTCTAGATCGCGGTACCGCCGAATATTGTCAAAAGCCAGGTGTTCAGTGCATCTGGCTTTTTATTGTTTAAAATCAGGGAAGACTCACTCTTTAAAATAACCTCGGTTATTCCAAAAGCTGGGGCTACGCACTCGTATTCCCTATAACTGCTTCATTGGATCTGATCGGATCTCTTTACTTTTTCTTCGTATTTAGAAGCTACAATAAGACAAAAGCTGCGAATCCTGCAGTGAAAGCAGTGTAAATTTGACATATTTCTCGGGAAATAAAAGGCGATGCCTGTTAAAAAAGGGGTATTGTCTTTTTTTATGCTTGTATTTGTCGAAGAAAAATAAAAGGACTGTAAAACGTAAGTACTGAATATAAAAGGGAGAGACCTGTTAGGAGAGGTGAGGCTATGGAAGATTTAGCAGATGTATTTGTCAGGGAGAATCAAACTAAAGGCCATGTAGGATATTTATTAAGAAAATCCACTTTTTCTTTGATTATCCAAGCGGGAAATATAAAGATACCTCTGCAGATTTCTAATGGGGAAATCAAGAAAGTCAGCCGAATAAAAAAATTTGATATTATGATAACCGGTTCAGAAGAAGCCATTCTTTCAATAATTGCCGGCAAGGTCAAGCTTAGAGAAGCCCTATCCCGGAAAGATATAGCAATAGAAGCTACCTTCAGAAAAAAACTTCTGCTTGAGTCCTTTTTCTGTTTGGGCAGGATTTCATATGAAAACACTTGACCATTTTTTAAAAAGTATGATAGTATCACCTTAACTTTAAATTGACTGAATATTCTTATCAAGAGAGGCGGAGGGACTGGCCCGACGAAGCCCGGCAACCGGTGGTTTACACGGTGCCAAATCCAGCAGAGCAATATGGCTCTGGAAAGATAAGGAGAGATGGTAGATCCCTCTTCTTGTGAAGAGGGTTTTTTCGGCTCTTCTAAAGGGAAGTTCAAAAAGTCCAGGAAAATAGAAGTCCTCCTTTTTGAACCTGAATTTATTTTATTGGCTGTGTTAAAGCTAAACGGATTTTGGCACCCTGTTGATTGGAGCAGAAGGCGAGAGATCCTCAGAAATCCATTCGCATTTCCTTCGTGCGCTGTCTATTCGAGGATGACTATTCAATGTCCTGCGGGAGGAGCGTGTCAAAGGGGGACCCCGCAGGCGCTATGCGCCGAGGCCGCTCCCGTATCGACCGCGGTTCGCTGAGCACCTGGAGCGGAAAATTGAACAGAGCAATTTTATAAAAAAATAATAAATAGAGGAGAGAGAACATGACTGACAAACAAAGAAGCTACCGTTTTGAAACACTAGGAGTACATGGAGGACTGAAGCCTGACCCGGTTACAGGTGCAAGGGCTGTACCGATTTACCAGAACAACGCTTACCAATTCAAAAATACAGACCATGCGGCAGATCTTTTCGCTTTAAAGGAACCTGGATACATTTATAGCCGGATACATAACCCGACTGTAAGTGTATTTGAGGAAAGAGTGGCTTTGCTAGAAGGCGGTGTTGGTGCCCTAGCCCTTGCGAGCGGTCAGTCTGCTATCACTCTGGCAATCCTTAATCTTGCTCAGGCAGGTGATGAGATTGTTGCTGCCTCCAATCTATATGGCGGTACTTACAATTTGTTTGCAGTCACACTGCCCAAATATGGGATTGAGGTTAAGTTTGTTGACCCAAAAGATCCGGAAAACTTCCGCAACGCCATTACAGATAAAACCAAGGCCATTTTTGCTGAAACGATTGGAAACCCGAGTTTGAAAGTCCTTGACCTCGAAAAGGTGGCCGCTATTGCTCATGAAAATGGTGTTCCCCTAATTATTGATAATACCTTTGCAACACCATATTTATGCAGGCCGATTGAGCATGGTGCTGATATCGTTATTCACTCAGCGACTAAATGGCTGCTTGGCAATGGAACAACAATGGGCGGCATTATTATTGATGGCGGAAAGTTTGATTGGAATTCACCGAAGTTTCCCGGCTTCACAGAACCGGATCCAAGCTACCATGATATTGTTTATAGTGAAGCAATTGGCGAGGCTGCTTATATTATTAAAGCACGGGTTCAGCTTCTAAGAGATTTGGGGCCAGCTATGAGTGCGCAAAGTGCTTTCCAGTTCACATTGGGACTTGAGACTTTGCATGTGAGAATGAAGGAGCATATTGCCAATACGAAGAAAGTGGTTGAATACCTGGAAGCCCACCCTGCGGTTAACTGGGTGCTTTACCCAGGCCATGAAAGCCATCCGGATAAAGCTCTGGCAGATAAGTATTTGCCTAAAGGAGCAGGAGCTGTCGCTGTTTTCGGAATTGCTGGCGGCAGGGAAGCGGGTGCAAAGCTGATCAATAGTCTTCAGCTTTGGGCCCATGTTGCCAATGTCGGGGATGCAAAGAGCTTAATCATTCACCCGGCCAGCACGACCCACCAGCAGCTGGATGAAGAAGGATTAAAGGCTGCGGGGGTACCAGAAGATTTAATTCGCATTTCTATTGGCATCGAGAACGCGGAGGATTTGATTGAGGATTTGGAGCAAGCTATAGAAGCTGCAACAGGGATAAATTCTTTTGCTGCAAAAGCTTAATCATAGCAAGAAATATTTACCGTCCATTTTTTCAAAAAGATTAATAGTTCATCGTTGACACCTTTTTAAAAGCTATGATACGATAGCAAACGTAATTAAAAAGCTGCTTAAATCATTTAAAGTGTTAATTTAATATAAACGTTACGCTCTTATCAAGAGAGGTGGAGGGAAGTGCCCTATGAAGCCCGGCAACCGTCATTAATTTGAAATGGTGCCAATTCACTCAAAGCATAGCTTTGATAGATGAGAGAAAGGACTTGAATTTTAATGCCTTTCTGCTCATGTGCAGAAAGGCATTTTTGCTTTTCGGGTCTCAGCCCGTTCTTCTGCCCATGAATGAAAGCGGCATAGCAGTCGAAAACTAGAAAAATATAAGCGGTCTATTAATTATAATCTGTATCTTCAATTAAAGAGGTGAAACAACACGTTGATTTCCATAAAAGATGTAAAGAAGATTTATTCTTCTAAAAAGGGACAGGTGAAAGCAGTAGATGAAGTAAACCTGGAGATTAAAGAGGGAGAAATCTTTGGTGTGATCGGATATAGCGGCGCGGGTAAAAGTACCTTAATCCGCATGCTGAATGGCCTTGAGCTTCCAACGCAGGGAAGTGTAATCGTGGCCGGCAATGAAGTTTCAAAAATAAAAGGCAGCAAATTAAGAAAAGCGCGCCAGGAAATAAGCATGATTTTTCAGCATTTTAACCTGTTATGGTCCAGAAGTGTTAGGGACAATATTGCATTTCCGCTTGAAATTGCAGGTGTTCCGCGGCAGGAAAGGCTGAAAAGAGTGGACGAGCTCATCAAGCTGGTTGGCTTGGATGGCAGAGAGGATGCGTATCCTTCTCAGCTGAGCGGAGGGCAAAAGCAAAGGGTCGGGATTGCAAGAGCACTTGCCAATAACCCGAAAGTACTGCTTTGTGATGAGGCGACATCTGCACTCGATCCGCAAACAACTGATTCGATTCTCGATTTGCTTGTTGATATCAACGAGCGTTTAGGTTTAACAATTGTTCTGATTACCCATGAAATGCACGTAATCCGTAAAATTTGCCACCGTGTTGCTGTGATGGAAGGCGGCCGGATTGTTGAAATGGGCCCTGTGTTGGATGTATTTAAAAATCCAAAAGCTGCGATTACGAAACGCTTTGTCCAGCAGGTCACAGAGCCTGAGGAGACAAAAGAAACGATTGATCATTTGGTGGATTTATATCCGCGCGGAAAAGTAGTGCAATTGGGATTTGTCGGTGAAGCGGCTGAACAGCCATTAATCACGAATTTGATCCGAAAATTCCAAGTTACGGTCAATATCCTTCAAGGGAAGATTTCTCAGACGCAAAATGGTTCTTACGGAACTTTATTCATCCATGTTGATGGAGATGCAGAGGAAGTTGCCAAAGCGATTGATTATATCCAATCCCAGCAGGTTGGCGTGGAGGTGATCTCCAATGCTTAACGAATGGTTTCCAAATGTGAAATGGGACTCCATGTGGGAAGCTACCATGGAAACCCTATATATGTCTGCCATTTCTGTTATCGCAACATTTATTTTGGGAGCGATTTTAGGGCTCTTGCTTTTCCTGACCTCCAAGGGGAATATTTGGGAAAACATTGCGGTCAATAAAGTGATTTCAGCTTTCGTCAATATTTTTCGGTCTATTCCGTTCATTATCTTAATTGTTCTTTTAATACCTTTTACCAAGTTCCTAATCGGAACCATGATTGGGGAGGATGCAGCATTGCCTGCATTGATTATTGGTGCTGCGCCATTTTATGCGCGCATGGTTGAGATTGGATTAAGAGAAATTGATAAAGGCGTCATTGAAGCGGCTAAGTCTATGGGAGCAAAAACAAGCACGATTATCTGGAAAGTTCTTCTTCCTGAATCCATGCCTGCCCTTGTTTCGGGTATTACGGTAACAGCCATTGCCCTTGTTGGCTACACAGCCATGGCCGGGGTTATCGGTGCGGGAGGTCTTGGAAATCTGGCTTACCTTGAAGGATTCCAAAGAAGCCGTAATGATGTCACACTAATGGCGACCATCATTATTCTTATCATCGTATTTATCATCCAGTTTATAGGTGATTTAATAACAACAAAACTAGACAAACGATAGGAGAGATTAACATGAAAAAGTGGTTATCACTCGTTCTTGCACTAGCAGTGGCACTAGTACTTGCAGCTTGCGGAACATCAGAAGAAGGCAATAATGCTGGTGAAGGCGGAGAAAGCAAAGAAAACACGAAAGTTACTGTAGGAGCCTCCAACGTACCTCACGCGGAAATTCTTGAAGAAGCTAAACCGCTTCTTGAAGAAAAAGGCTTTGAACTTGATGTTGTTACATTCCAGGATTATGTCCTGCCAAACCAGGCTTTAGAGTCTGAAGAGCTTGATGCTAACTATTTCCAGCACATTCCATACCTTGAGTCACAAAAAGCAGAGCATGGCTATGACTTTACAAATGCAGGCGGTATCCATATCGAGCCAATCGGTGTGTATTCTCAAAAATACAAGAACCTTGAAGAGCTCCCTGAAGGCGCAACAATCATCATGAGCAACTCTGTAGCAGATCATGGCCGTATTTTATCCATGCTTGAGGCAGAAGGTCTTATTACTTTAAACGAAGATGTAGAAAAAACAGAAGCAACTCTTGAAGATATTAAAGATAATCCTAAGAAATTAAAGTTTGATACAGAATATGAAGCTTCCCTTCTTCCGCAAATTTACAACAATGGTGAAGGCGATGCTGTACTCATCAACTCCAACTATGCGATTGATGCAGGGTTAAATCCATTAGAAGATTCAATTGCGATCGAGGATAAAGAATCACCATATGTAAACGTGATTGCAGTCCGCAGCGGCGATGAAGAAAAAGAAGGAATTAAAGCTCTTGTAGAAGTGCTTCGTTCCAAGGAAATCCAGGATTTCATTCTTGAAAAATACGAAGGAGCCGTTGTACCGGTATCCGAATAATACAGCTAAAAAAGCAGGCGCAAATGCCTGCTTTTTTTGTATGCTTTTAGTTTCCATTATATGTATAGGCTGTTGCCTGATTGATCCGCATAGTTTGAAAAGCAATCAAACATACTAACGTTGATATTAATTTGAATGGAGTGGAGCAAAATGGAACATTATCACGAACCTTCAAACTCAATAGAAGAAGCTATTCATGATTATAAAGCAGGATTGGGCGTATTCACTGAAAAAATGCCTGATTTAGCCCAACATTATAATGCATTTACGGAAGCTTGCTTTAAGGAAGGGACATTAAGCCAAAAGCAGAAGCAGCTCATTGCCCTTGGAATCAGTTTATATTCCCAGGACGAATACTGCATTATCTATCATACAAAAGGATGTCTGGACCAGGGAGCTTCAGAAGAAGAAATTCTCGAAGCGGTAGGTGTAACGGCAGCTTTCGGCGGCGGTGCAGCGATGAGCCAGGCAGTTACTCTTGTCCAGGAAGCTATGACCGAATTAAATCAGCTTAAACAATAAAATGAACCTTCAGCTCCTGCTAAAAAGCGGGAGTTTTTTTATGTTAGTGCTCCTTATTGATTTTTGGACCTGTTGAATTTAACGGACAAGTTTTTAACAGAGACCATAAATAATAAAGAAAAAGCCTGTTTAATTTCAGAAAATTTTTGAAACAACCATTTATCAGGAGGAAATAGCCATTATTCTAAGAATAGGCGAGATGAAAGCGCTTCACCAATTCTGGTTCCTTATTTTGCTAAAAAAATCAGGTTTTTTCAGCTTTGTGCCGGGTATAAGGTGAGTGTTAAGATTTTAGATGTAAAAACTAAATGCGAAAGCATAAAAACCGAAAGGATTGATTCATTATCAGTCAGTTACAGCTGAACTACACGAGTGAAATGGAGAAAGCAATGCAAGCTGCCCATGGAGTTGGATATGAAGTGTACAGCCGGAAACATGATGTTCGTATGGAAGTTGAAAAGAAACGTGAAGAAGATTATCTCCAAAGCCAGCGTTTAGTTGCGGATTTTGAAAGAAAAATTCATTCCTAGGATTTAAACCATATATATAATAAAGAAGAAAAATGGAAACCAGCTGCTCTGTGCGCTGGTTTCTTTTTTATAATTAGGCTATGTTAAAGCTCATTGTTGATTACGGCCTCTTGCTGATTGAAATGGAAAGTAAGCGCATGGAACGGAAGTTAACACTCAAGAATAACAGAGCTATTATTAAAAGTGTCTCAATCTATTCTCATTTATGCTTTCCATACATGAAACAAATGCCGGGGGAAAAAATAAATAGGACATGACTGTTTTATAAAGGACGCACTCTTTGAAGAAGGAAAGGTTCTATGATAAAATCTTTATTTAAAGGCTTTCTAAACATTTATGTTTGAAAAGTTTGTTAAAGGGTCTTAAAGAGTTGCTATGCAATTTCATTTGTTATAAGATTGTAATGAGAATAAAATGAGAATAGAGATTTGCGGCAGACAGCCGATTTACACAAATCTTCTTTTATTGACGGAGGTATATATTATGGCAGGATCAGTACTAACTATCAAAGACCTTCATGTTGCTATTGAGGGGAAAGAAATATTAAAAGGTGTAAACCTTGAAATTAAAGGCGGAGAAATCCACGCAATCATGGGGCCTAACGGAACAGGTAAATCTACATTATCATCTGCAATTATGGGCCACCCTAAATATGAAGTGACTGGGGGCAGCATTACTTTAGATGGTAAAGATGTTCTTGAAATGGAAGTTGACGAGCGTGCACAAGCTGGCCTATTCCTTGCAATGCAATATCCAAGTGAAATCAGCGGTGTAACAAATGCCGATTTCTTACGTTCAGCGATCAACAGCCGCATGGAAGAAGGCAATGAAATTTCTTTAATGAAATTTATCCGTAAAATGGACAGTAAAATGGAATTCCTTGAAATGGACCTTGATATGGCTCAGCGTTACTTAAATGAAGGTTTTTCAGGCGGAGAAAAGAAGCGCAATGAGATTCTTCAATTAATGATGCTTGAACCGAAAATTGCCATCCTTGATGAAATCGATTCAGGTTTGGATATCGATGCATTGAAAGTTGTTTCTAAAGGAATTAACGAAATGCGCGGAGAAGATTTCGGATGCTTAATCATTACTCACTACCAGCGCCTTCTTAACTACATCACTCCTGACCATGTACACGTGATGATGCAGGGACGCGTTGTAAAATCAGGCGGTCCAGAGCTTGCACAGCGTTTAGAGGCAGAAGGATACGACTGGATTAAACAAGAATTGGGCATTGAAGACGAAACAGTTGGGCAAGAAGCGTAAGCGTTAGGGGGATCACTATGACAACGGAAATAAAACTACCATTTGACAAGGAATATGTAAATTCCTTCTCAAAAGATATGGGCGAGCCGGCATGGCTGACAGAACTCCGTCTAAATGCGCTTGCAAACGCGGAAAACCTGCCAATGCCAAAGCCTGATAAAACCAAAATAGATAAATGGAACTTTACACAGTTCGAAAAACACATTGTAGGAAGCGACGACTTTGCTTCATTAAACGACCTTCCTGAGGATGTAAGAAATCTGATTGACCTGGAAGCTGGAGACCAGAATCTTTACATTCAGCGCAATAACAGACCGACACATTTGTCTGTTTCAAAAGAGCTTCAGGGAAAAGGCGTTATTTTCACTGATATCTTTACTGCTGCAAGAGAACATAGCGGCCTTCTGCAGAAGTACTTCATGAAGGATGGCGTAAAAACTGATGAGCACCGTTTGACAGCGCTGCATGCTGCTCTTTTAAACGGCGGAGCTTTCTTGTATATTCCTAAAAACGTGGAAATTGCAGAACCTATTCAGGCTGTATATATCCACGATAATAAAGAAGCAAACCTTTTCAACCATGTATTGGTTGTGGCTGATGATAACAGCTCTGTCACATATGTTGAAAACTATGTTTCAACGGTTGAAGAAGCAAACGGAATTTTCAATATCGTGACTGAAGTGATTGCCAATGCAAACGCTAAAGTTCAATACGGTGCTGTTGATACGCTTGCAAAAGGCACAACTGCATATGTGAACCGCCGCGGTGTTGCAGGGCGCGATGCACGCATTGAATGGGCTCTTGGCCTTATGAATGATGGCAACACGGTTTCTGAAAATACGACTAACCTTGTTGGCGACGGCTCTTTTGGAGACACAAAAACAGTTGTAGTCGGACGCGGAGAACAAACGCAAAACTTCACTACTAAGGTCATCCATTATGGAAAGAACTCAGAGGGATATATTCTGAAGCACGGTGTTATGAAGGATTCTGCATCCTCCATCTTTAATGGAATCGGAAAAATCGAGCATGGTGCAGCGAAGTCAAATGCTGAGCAGGAGTCACGCGTATTAATGCTAAGCGAAAAAGCGCGCGGAGACGCCAACCCAATTCTATTGATCGACGAAGACGATGTTACTGCAGGACATGCAGCTTCAGTCGGACGCGTAGATCCTTTGCAGCTTTACTACTTAATGAGCCGCGGGATTTCACAAAAAGAGGCAGAACGCCTTGTTATTCATGGTTTCCTTGCACCGGTTGTTAATGCTCTTCCAATTGAAGGAGTTAAAAAGCAGCTTACAGCCGTGATTGAAAGGAAAGTTAAATAATGAATGTCCGGGATATTCGGCAAATGTTTCCCATCCTGGATCAGGAAGTCAACGGAAAGCCTCTTGTTTACTTAGACAGTGCGGCTACTTCCCAAAAACCTGTTCCTGTTATCGAAGCGCTTGATAAATACTATCGGGAATACAACTCGAATGTTCATAGAGGCGTCCATACACTCGGAACAAGAGCAACGGATGGCTATGAAGGTGCAAGGGAAAAAGTCCGCAAGTTCATTAACGCAAAGTCGACAGAGGAAATTGTTTTTACAAGAGGAACGACAACAGCCATTAATACGGTTGCTGCCAGTTACGGGCGTGATAACCTGAAAGAAGGCGATGAGATTGTTATTTCCTATATGGAGCATCACAGCAACATCATCCCTTGGCAGCAGGTTGCGAGACAAACTGGAGCTGCACTAAAATACCTTCCTCTTCAGGAAGATGGAACGATCTCACTTGAAGATGTAAGGGAAACTGTGACAAGCAATACCAAAATCGTGTCCATTATGCAGGTATCGAACGTACTAGGTGTGATGAACCCGATTAAGGAGATTGCGAAGATTGCCCATGAAAATGGTGCAATCATGGTTGTGGATGGCGCGCAAAGCGCTCCTCACATGAAGATTGATGTTCAGGATCTGGATTGCGACTTCCTTGCTTTTTCCGGCCATAAAATGTGCGGCCCTACAGGCATCGGTGTTCTGTACGGAATGAAAAAGCATCTGGAGAAGATGGAGCCGGTCGAGTTTGGCGGAGAAATGATTGACTTTGTCGGCCTTTATGAATCCACCTGGAAAGAGCTTCCGTGGAAGTTTGAAGGCGGTACGCCAATCATTGCTGGCGCCATCGGATTAGGTGCAGCAATTGATTTCCTTGAGCAAGTCGGCTTGGATGAAATTGAAGCCCATGAGCACAAGCTTGCTGCTTACGCCATGGAAAAGATGTCAACGATTGAGGGAATGACCATTTACGGCCCTAAAGAAGCAGCAAAGCGTGCAGGGCTTGTCACTTTCAACATAGATGATGTTCACCCTCATGATGTGGCTACTGTATTGGATGCAGAAGGGATTGCTGTTCGTGCCGGCCATCACTGCGCACAGCCGCTGATGAAGTGGCTTAAGGCTTCAGCGACTGCACGGGCAAGCTTCTATCTGTACAATACGGAAGAAGATATTGATAAGCTTGTCGAAGGGCTTGTTAAAACAAAGGAGTATTTCAGCGATGTCTTCTAAAAATTTAGATACCCTTTACCGTCAGGTTATTATGGATCATTATAAAAATCCGAGAAATAAAGGTGTACTCGAAGATGACAGCTTGACAATCAATATGAATAACCCTACATGCGGAGACCGAATCCAATTGACGTTAAAGCTTGAAGATGGCAAAGTATCAGATGCGAAGTTTGAAGGCGAAGGATGTTCTATTTCCATGTCATCGGCTTCGATGATGACTCAAGCCATTAAGGGTAAAAATATTGAAGAAGCATTAAAGCTTTCTAAAGTTTTCTCTGACATGATGCTGGGAAAAGAATATGATGAAGATGATTTGGATCTAGGAGATATCGAAGCTCTTCAGGGCGTGTCCCAGTTTCCTGCGAGAATCAAATGTGCCACATTGGCATGGAAAGCAATGGAGAAAGGCATTAATGAGGAGAACGAAGAACAGGAATAATTCAATCAAGCGGATGATTGAACCTTTAGGAAAGCTGTTTTATAGCTAAATTTTGATTTTAGCACCGTGTTGATTGGAGCGGAAGGCGTGAGACTCCTGCGGGAGAAGCGTGTAAACGGGAGACCCCGCAGGTGCGAATGCACTGAGGAGGCTCCCGGACCGCCCGCGGTTCGCTGAGTGCCTGCAGCGGAAATCAACACTCAATGTTAACAGAGCCAAAGAAAAAATAATCAAACTTTTGTTCAATAATTTTTTCACCTGCCTTGTGTGATAAAATATTATGAAATGATTGGGCGAGGGCCCTTTCTTATACGAATGGAGGAATACGACGATGGCAAAAAAGATGCCTGAGATCGGCGATTACAAGTATGGTTTTGCCGATAAAGACGTTTCCATTTTCCGATCAAAACGCGGTTTGACAAAAGAAATTGTTGAAGAGATTTCAAAATTGAAGGAAGAGCCACAATGGATGCTTGACTTCCGTTTAAAATCATTGGAGCATTTCTATAACATGCCTATGCCGCAATGGGGCGGAGATTTAGCGTCATTAAACTTTGATGAAATTACGTACTATGTTAAGCCTTCTGAAAAGACAGAACGCTCTTGGGATGAAGTACCTGATGAAATTAAACAAACGTTCGATAAATTGGGTATTCCGGAAGCAGAGCAGAAGTACCTTGCTGGTGTATCTGCGCAGTACGAATCAGAGGTTGTTTACCATAACATGCAGGAAGACCTTGAAGCTAAAGGAATCGTGTTCAAGGATACAGATTCTGCTCTTCGCGAAAATGAAGAAATTTTCCGTGAGCACTGGGCGAAGGTTATCCCTCCAACAGACAATAAATTTTCTGCATTAAACTCAGCGGTTTGGTCTGGCGGATCATTCATCTATGTTCCTAAAGGTGTTAAGGTTGATACGCCATTACAGGCATATTTCCGCATTAACTCCGAGAACATGGGACAGTTTGAGCGTACGTTAATTATTGTTGATGAGGGTGCACATGTCCATTATGTAGAAGGATGTACAGCTCCTGTTTACACAACAAACTCACTGCACAGTGCGGTGGTTGAAATCATCATCAAAAAAGATGCATATTGCCGTTATACGACCATACAGAACTGGGCAAACAACGTATTCAACCTGGTTACAAAACGTGCAGTTTGTGAAGCCAACGCAACGATGGAATGGATTGACGGAAACATCGGTTCAAAATTAACAATGAAATATCCGGCAGTTATCCTTAAAGGAGAAGGTGCACGCGGTATGACCCTTTCCATTGCATTAGCAGGTAAAGGGCAGCACCAGGATGCAGGTGCGAAAATGATCCACCTTGCACCAAACACATCTTCAACGATTGTATCCAAATCGATTTCCAAACAGGGCGGTAAAGTAACATACCGCGGTATTGTACACTTCGGCCGAAAAGCTGATGGAGCACGTGCCAATATCGAGTGTGATACATTAATCATGGATAACCAGTCAACTTCAGATACAATTCCTTACAATGAAATCCTGAACGACAACATCTCACTAGAACATGAAGCGAAGGTTTCAAAAGTATCCGAAGAGCAGCTATTCTATCTAATGAGCCGCGGCATCTCTGAGGAAGAAGCAACAGAAATGATTGTAATGGGCTTCATTGAGCCATTCACGAAAGAGCTGCCAATGGAATATGCAGTAGAAATGAACCGTCTGATCAAGTTTGAGATGGAAGGTTCCATCGGTTAATAAATATTTTTATGAAAACCCGTTTACCAGCATGGTAAGCGGGTTTTTTAGTGCGATGAAATGTATGCACAGTGGAATGAAGGAGATAGGTGGGAAGGTAAAGATACCTGAGAAGCTGAGGAGAACACGGGAAAACATATAAGAGAATGGCTTAATGAAAAGCCGCAATCTTTTCATTTATCTGAGATATCCAGGATTTCAGTTTGGCTAGTTAGCAGGAAAAAAATCAAAAGAATGTTAGATGGTCCAAAATCTATTTGATTTATCCTTTTTCTTTAGTTGAGATTATGGAAATGCATGAAAAATAAGGTGTTAGGTGAAAATAGAAAACAGGTGATGAGTTTATGGAAAAAATAATTTCTTTCCTTCCAAAATGGGAACATTTCTTAGGTGCTTGTTTAGCCTTTATTATTCCCTATTCGATTTCCAAAGTTTCAAAATGGTTACGATCATCTAAATCTAATTAAGAATTTAGTACCTCTCTCAAATAAAATTCCACATTCAAATTCAAAGTAACCTTAAACCGATTCGAAAAATATTACACGTAAGCAGGTGAGGATGATGAATCGATGGACTTGGTTACAAAAAAAGAATAAAGTGACGAAAAATACTCATCAACAAGCAAAGAAACATGGAAAGGATGTATCCTTTTCATCGAGTTTGCATTATAACCTCGAGCAATTACAAAATATCTTAGGAAGTAATCCAGATATCGCCATTCGTAAATTTTATATTGACATATATAACGTCTATGCAGCTGTCGTATTTATTAAAGGGCTTGCCGATAAAGAGCAAATAAATGAGCAAATATTAAAGTCAATCATGTTTGAACTTCAAAAAAGAGAATGCTTTGAAAAAGAAGATCGTGCCGGCCGCTCTAATATCAAAGAAACCATTAAAGACCATGTTGTAACGCTTACAGATGTTAAAGAAATTAAAAATATAGAAGAATGCGTAATGGACATTTTGAATGGAGATACCGCATTATTACTAGATAGCGTTGATACATCCCTTTTACTTGGAACAAAAAATTGGCCATCACGTCAAATCGAAGAACCAATTACAGAAGCTACTGTTAGGGGCTCAAGAGAAGGATTTGTAGAAAATATTCTTGTAAATATGTCTTTAATCCGAAGGCGGATTAAAGACTCAAATTTAGTATTAGACAAATATACAATCGGACGCAGAAGTCAAACTACTGTTATCGTTACTTATATGAAGGATATTACAAATGACAGCATCATTAAAGAGGTTAAAAATCGTTTAGAAAAAATTGATATTGACCAAACACTTGAATCTGGGATTATTGAGCAATTCATTGAAGATGACTTTTTATCACCGTTTCCTCAACTCCTAACAACTGAAAGGCCAGATAAAGTAGCAAGTGGATTACTAGAAGGCCGTGTCGCAATTTTAGTTGATGGAACTCCTTTTGTATTGCTGCTGCCAATCACGATTACGTCTATTCTTCAGGGGCCAGAGGACTATTATGAACGGTGGTTCGTTGGTACGCTTATTCGCCTCATGCGGTTTGGAGCAATATTTGTGTCGTTATTCGGTCCTTCTTTATATGTAGCACTTGTTTCATATCACCCAGGGTTAATTCCGACAGATTTAGTCATCTCGATTGCCGGAAGCCGTGAAGGGGTTCCCTTTCCGAGCATTGTGGAAGCATTAATGATGGAAGTCACAATTGAAATATTACGGGAAGCAGGAGTCAGGCTTCCAAAACCAATAGGACAAACAGTTGGAATTGTAGGAGGGCTTGTTATTGGGGAGGCTGCAGTTACAGCGGGATTAGTTAGCCCAATGATGGTCATTGTTGTGGCAGTAACAGCAATTTCATCCTTTTCTATACCACAGTATGGGGCAGGGATAGCGATTCGTATTTTACGCTTTGGAATGATGCTTTCAGCTGCTTTTTTAGGGTTATATGGAATTATTATGTTCGCGATTGCCTTATCGATTCATCTTGTCAAGCTTAAAAGTTTTGGTGTGGAATATACCTCTCCATTTGTTCCATATCAAGTCAAAGATTGGAAGGATGCACTAGTTCGGTTACCATATAAAGTTCTAAAACAGAGACCTGAAATGTTAAAACCAAAAGACTCTACTCGAATTAAATAATCATTCTATAGATAAAAATTGTTTTTTTTCTTGCAATGTTTGTCTAAGAATGTCGCTAATTTTGATTTCAATAATGTCCGTCCTCTGTTAGGGGATGGGCTAAAACCCGTATTAAATGGCTTAAACCAATGCTTTTTCGTATGGGATTTCCGTTCATTTACATATCGCCGATGAATCCAAAAGATATCAATGGTGTTTTTAAATATCGCGACTATATTGGGAAATTGGCATTTGTTTCAGAGATCATGTTTGAAGTTTTTGGATTCGTGCATTAATTAAGAAGAAAAGGTCGTGACAGTTATAAAAAAAGCCACATAAAATGAAAGGAAGGTCGCAATGGATGGTTCAAATGAAAAAATTTCATCTACCCAAGCAGCAATCGCTTTAACCATGACGATCACTGGTGTTGGTATTGTAACATTACCCCGCGCTCTTGCAGAGGAAGTTCAAACGCCTGATATTTGGATTAGTATGATCATTGGTGGTGGTATATCTATTGTTGTTGCTTTTTTTATAACAAAGGTATGTCTTCAATTTAAAGGAATCACGATTTATCAATTTAGTCCCATTTTGGTTGGTAAATCGGCAGGATTGGTTTGTAATCTATTTATCATTTTGTATTTTATATTACTTGCAGGATATCAGGCGCGATCAATGGCTGAAGTGCTTCGTGCTTATTTGTTAGATAAAACTCCGTTAGGAGTAATGATTATCGTATATATCAGCGTAGGTGTGTATATCGTGATTAGTGGCATTTATTCTATTGCTAAATTACTCCAAATTTACTTTCCGGTTGTTTTGGTATTTATTCTATTCATGATTGGAATTAGCATAACAAATATTGACTTCAATAATCTTCGCCCTGTTTTAGGGGAAGGATTTAAACCAGTAATTAAAGGGGTTAAGCCAACAACATTATCTCTTGCTGGAGCAGAAATTTATCTTATTTTAATGGCGTATATGGAACAACCGAAAAAAGCTATGAAAGCTGCAGCCGTGGGACTACTTATCACAGTATTTTTCTATATTTTAATTGTGGTAGCTGTTATTGGTGCGCTAACAGTTGATGAGGTCAGGCTGTTAACATGGCCGACGATAGAACTTGTCAAATCTATTGAAATGAAATTGTTTTTTTTAGAAAGGCTTGAAAGTTTTTTTATCATTCTTTGGGTGATTACAACGTTCACATCCTTTATTATGAATTTTTATTTAGCGAGTTTAGGTTTAAGTCAAGCTTTTAAGAGAACGTACAAACCTTTCGTGTATGGTCTTGTCCCAGTCATATACATATGTGCGATGTATCCAGAAGATATAAATAGGCTTTTTAAATTAGGTGATTTTATTGGCAATATGTCCATTGCAGTTGCAGGAGTTATCCCGGTCCTTTTTTTATTGATTGCCTTCATAAGGAGGAAACGAAATGCGAAGAATTAAAAAAGGCTTTATGATATGCTGCTGCATGTCGATCCTTTTTACCGGAGGATGTTGGGACAGCATTGAAATTGACGATATAGGTCTGGCTGTGGGAGTCGGAGTGGATAATCAAGAAAATTCAATAAACGGCCAAACTCCTGAATTTACAATTCAATTTGTTATACCAAAAGCGTTGGCTGGTGAGAATGGAGGCGGCACTAAAGAAGAGGCTTTTCACAATTTAACGATTTAGGAAACCTCTTTATTTGAAGGGGGCCGTGAAGCCTCCACAATTTCAAGTCGCAGTCCGAATTATTCCCATTTAAAAGTATTGATAATCAGTAAAGAAGCGGCCCAATCCATTAATTTGCTTCAGTTAATGAATTTTTTCTTTCGCGATCATGAAATAAGACGGACAGTTCACGTATTGATTTCAGAGGAGAAAGCAAGTGAGATATTAAGCTTAAAAGGAGCGCAAGATCCAATTCCTGCTTTAAATCTATTGTATATAACGGAAAATATGGAAACGAAAACTGCAAAAATGTCCCAGAAACTATCCTTAGGTGATTTCTCGGAAAAAATGTCGGCCAGTTCAAGTTTTATGGTTCAAAAAGTGCAAAAACATAAAGAGGAAGTTCAAATCATTGGAGCAGCAGTTATTAAAGGGAAAACACAGAAAATGATTGGGGAGTTAGATGAAGATGAAACGTTTGGCATTAATTGTATTACAGGTGAAGCTACAGCTGGTGCTGTAACAGGAGTTGATAAAGAAACGGACAAAATCATTGCATATGAAATTGATAGCTTAAAAAGTTCAATTAAGCCTAAGGTGAATGGAGAGGATATTTCGTTTACAGTAAACATTAATACCGAAGGACGATTATCTGAAGATTGGATTCCAAATAGTGATGCCTTTAAGGAGGAGTTTATTCGGAATGCTGAAAAGGAGGTTGAAAGAGAATTTAAGCGATTAATGGAAGCAGGACTAACCAAGACCCAACAAGACTTAAAAGTAGATGTCGCTGGATTTGGAGAAAGTTTACGAATCAATAAACCTAAAGTGTGGAAAAAAGTAAAAAAAGATTGGGAAGAACGGTTTCCTGAAGCTTCAATTGATATTAATGTGAAAGTTAAGATTGGACAATTCCAGACACAAGGTAGAAAAATGAATAAATAGGAATAAGAGTCATTAAATCTGCATTGTATAATGATGGAGTCAAGTGCAATTCAAGAAAACTTCAACTTAAATAGTTTTACTTTAGTTCGAAATGGAATGTCCCATTGGTTACTTGATATTTTTATTAAATCCCGTTTACCAGCATGGTAAGCGGGTTTTTAATTGATAAGAGGTTGTAGTTTGCATATAAAAAGCAGCTTTGTGGGCCTTTAGTAAGTCTGCTTGACTCATTTTTATTTGCTGATATATTGAAAAAGTTGATGATACCTCCCTAGTTGATGATATATTTTGAAAGTTGACGATAAAATTGTTAAAGTTGAGGATATATTACCTTTTTTCTGAAAAAACGCCTTCCTTATACTTATAATGGAGGCATTTAAAGGCTAAAATTGGAGCTTTTTAAAAAATCCTCTACTTAAGAGACTTTTAATACTAAAATACAACTTTATTTATTGAAGAGGACCCGTTCTTTAGAATACATCAAGAAAATAGAGGTGTTTCCATGATTATTATTGGTGTCACAGGCTGGGGCGATCACGATAGCCTTTATACAGGCAGTATTTCACCTAGAGATAAATTAAAGGAGTATGCAGGCCATTTTCCGACGGTTGAAGTGGACTCTGCTTTTTATGCGGTGCAGCCGAAAAGGAACTCCTCCAAATGGGTAAAAGACACTCCAGCATCCTTTCAATTCATTGTAAAAGCGTATCAGGGCATGACAGGCCACCAAAGGGGAGAAATCCCCTTTGAAAACAAAGAAGAGATGTTTGAGGCCTTTAAAGATTCTTTGGAGCCATATATCCAAGCTGGAAAGCTTGCCATGGTCCTGTTTCAGTTCCCGCCCTGGTTTGATTGCAAAAAGGCAAATGTAGACTACCTGCGCTGGTGCAAGGAGCAGATGGATGACATTCCATGTGCGCTTGAATTCAGGCACCAATCCTGGTTCAGGCCTGAATTTAGGGAAAGTACACTAAGATTTATGAGAGAGGAAGGCTGGATTCATAGCATTTGCGATGAGCCGCAAGCAGGCGAGGGCTCTGTTCCAACCGTTTTGGAAACGTCCAGCCCTGACAAAGTGCTTGTTCGCTTCCATGGCCGAAACTTACATGGGTGGCAAAAGAAGAATGCCGATAACTGGCGCGAAGTCCGCTATCTTTACCGCTATAACGAAAAGGAGCTAACCGAATGGGCGTCCCATTTAAGGGAGCTCGAGAAGACCTGCAAAAACGTCTTTGTCGTATTCAACAACAACTCTGGCGGAGACGCCGCAGACAATGCAAAGCACATGATTGATCTGCTAAACATCGAATACGGACAACTGGCTCCCAGACAGCTCGATTTATTTTAAACGGTACCAGGTACCTATACCACTTCAGCCAACTGGTATAGGTACCTGGTACTTTTCGCTTTTAAAATACACGCTTTTCCTTGTCCGCACATATTTTGTAATGAAAGAGGGAAAGGAGTGGCGGAAAAATTGATTGATTTAAAGCCGATTGATATAGATGGCCATACTTTTTTAAGTGTTTCGGTACAATTGCCGAAAACGAATTTACTTGTTGTAACCAATGATAAAGGATATATTATGTGCGGTGCGCTGGATGTCGGCTTGCTTAATGAGAAGCTGAAGGACCGCAAAGTCATAGCTGGCAGGGCAGTTGGCGTAAAGACCATTGAGCAGCTGCTAAATGCGCCTCTCGAGTCTGTCACTTACGAAGCTGAAGAGCTTGGCATCTATAAAGGAACAATCGGAAGGGAAGCCCTTCTGAAAATGCTATAAAGGCATCCCTTATAAGGGCTGCCTTTTTCAATTCGAAAAAGCTTAACCGCATATAAATAATGCCTAAACGCACATAAATAAATTTATCCGCACATAAAAATTTTTTATCCGCATATAAACCCCAGCTATGCGCACATAAATCCAAAAACCACCCAAAAATCCGGCAGAAAAGTTACATATAAGCTTTCGCCCATCTCATTGAACATAACAAGCCAACTTTCATACATAAAACGCACCCTTTCACCCGAACCTTGAAAATTTTGTCGTATAATGTAAATAAACCCAATAAAGACCCGATATGATTAAAAAGGGTGCAACTTCAAAAATGGATACAGGAGATACATATGAGATTAGCTGCAACGGAAACGATTGAGGCTGGCAGCGTTCTGGCCAAGGCTATATATAATGATAAAGGGCAGGTTCTCTTGAATGAAGGGGTGGAACTGGCTGAGAGGCTGATTAGAAGGCTGCAGGAAATGGGGATCGCCTATATTTATGTAAAGGATCACCGCACCGAGGATATTAAATACAAGGATCCTCTTCCGCCCCAAATACGCAAGGAGGCCATTCAAACGATTGAGTCCGTTTTCCAGCAAGTGGAGGAAGACAGAAATTTAACAAGCTCCTTAGTGATTGAGAAAGCTTCTAAGCGGTTCTCTGAATTAATCCGCCTGCTGCTGGGGGAAGTAAGGGGAAACAAAGAGCTGCTGACGATTCTTTCTGATGTTTATACCTATGATCACTATATTTTCACCCATTCCCTTAATGTAACCCTTTATTCTCTGGCGATTGGGATGGAGATGAAAATGGCGCCAAAGGAGCTGGAAACTTTAGGCCTGGGGGCTATTTTGCATGATGTCGGAAAAATGAGGATTCCTGCCGATATTTTGCTAAAGCCAGGCAAATTAACCGCTGAGGAATTTGGTGAGATAAAGAAACATCCTGAAGAGGGCTTTAATATTTTAAGGGGAGTCCAGACTATACCGCTTATTGTTGCCCATTGTGCATTTCAGCATCACGAGCGCCTTAATGGCTCAGGCTATCCGAGAGGCCTGCAAGGGGAACAGATCCATGACTATGGAAAAATTATAGCCGTAGCGGACGTATTTGATGCGGTAACCTCCAACCGTATTTACAGGCAGGCGATGCTTCCGCATGAGGGTTTGGAGATTTTATATGGCGGAGCAGGTACGCTTTTTGAAACAAAGCTAATCGAGTCCTTTCGCCAGGCGGTTGCGATTTACCCAGTGGGAATAACGGTAGAATTAAACGACGGAAGAAAAGGGGTAGTCTGCAGGCAAAATCCAGGGTTGAGCGACAGACCGGTTATTCGCATTTTAGAGGAAAAAGGCAGCAGTACGAACCCGTATGAAGTGGATTTAAGGACTGAGCTGAATTTCGTGATCACAGGCTGTGATACTACTTTTGTAAAACAATAAACTATTTTGGATTTTTGAGCCTAGTTCCCTCCTTTACAGCATACATATAGCTTGTAAAGGGGGGATTTGTTTTGGCAAAATTTCGCGGCCGGCTGCCCCGGAAAGGTCCTCTGCCGTTTCGGTATGTTTTTCTGCTGACCTTCGTCTTTTTTGTTTTTTCAACAGCTGCCGGCCTATGGATTATCAATGAAGGACTTAAACCCACACTCATGAGCTATGCCGATTCTCAGACAAGAAAAATTGCATCATTGGTTATCAATAATGCGATTAATAAAAAAATAACAAATGTTATGGATTTGGAAGATATGTTTGAAGCTAGCGAGAGCGGAGTAGTGAGCATCAATGTCGAAAAGCTGAATAGAGTGAAAGCGGAAGTGACAGAGCTCGTTCAGGATAATATTAAGAAAGCAGAGAAGGGAGATCTTGATGCGTTAGAGTCTTTTACAGATGTTGAAATTAATACGGAACAAAAGCAGAGTTCAAATGGGATAGTATATTATGTGCCGCTTGGCCAGGCAACCAATAATGCGTTGCTTGGTAACTTGGGACCGAGGATACCGGTCAAATTTAATGCGGTTGGTTCTGTTACATCCAATTTCATTACCGAAACAAAGGACCACGGCATCAATAATGTAGAGGTGAAGGTATTGGTCCGTTTGGATGTACAGGTTCAAATCATTATTCCTTTTGCGACCAAAATTATTACTGTTCAGGAAGATGTTCTTGCAGCTTATGGAATTTACCCAGGAAAGGTTCCGCAATTTTATAATGGCGGCGGTGATACTTCACCTTCCATAGAGGTTCCTGCAGGACAATAAAAGCTTGCCAAGATACTAGTATTTTGCTATACTTTTAAATACAATTGCATAAAAACCTTATCATATCCGATGGGGTAGAGGCGCAGGATTCAAGAGTAAGCTGTGTGAGGATGACAACCATGACCGCAGCTGAAAGGGAATTTTGCCGAAGCAGAATAAATGGGTCAACACTTATTTTGCTGGGGTTACTTCGAATAGGAGTAACACTGTCATTATGGGGGGAAAGTATGAATATACTTTGTAAAAGCCTTCATAATGGGGAGCTACAGATCGTGATGGAGAAACTAATTACTTCAAAAGAGTAATGATAGATTTTTCTCTATCGTTGCTCTTTTTTATTTTGACTCTGTCATCATCCACGTTGTTCCCCCTAGCGAAAAGCTCCAGGCGCCCGCTTTTCGGCGCCTGGAGCTGGACACTATATCCAATTCAAGAGGAGGACAAGTAATGGAAAACACGATTTTCTCCCTGCTGCCGCCACTGGTAGCAATCGCAATGGTCATCCTGACTAGGCGCGTTCTGCTATCTTTGGGAGTGGGGATCGTCACAGCAGCCCTGTTACTGGCTGAATTCAGCATTACAGAAACATTTAGCATTATTTTTGATGCAGTAAAAGGAATTTTTGTTTCAGACGGAGAGCTAAACACCTGGAATGTTTATATTATATTATTCTTGCTTGTATTAGGAGTTATTACTGCATTTATATCTATCTCAGGTGGAAGCCGCGCATTTGGCGAATGGGCGATGAAAAGGGTAAAAACCCGTGCAGGCGCACAGATTGTCGGAGCTGTTTTAGGAATTATCATTTTTATTGACGACTATTTCAATGCTCTGGCAGTCGGGCAGATTTCACGTCCTATAACGGATCGCCAGCGTGTATCCCGTGCAAAGCTGGCATACCTGATTGATTCAACTTCAGCACCTGTTTGTGTTGTTTCGCCGGTTTCAAGCTGGGGAGCATACATCATTGCTTTAATTGGTACAATCCTTGCTGCCCATAATGTAACCGAGTATTCTGCATTCTCGGCTTTCATTCAGATGATTCCTATGAATCTTTATGTTTGGGCTACTTTGGCTATTGTGTTTATCGTAGCATTAAGAAGAATTGAGATCGGGCCAATGAAGGTTCATGAAAAGCGTGCTGTTGAAGAAGGGTTAGTCATGGATCCCGATAAGCCTGCACCTGGTGAACTAAAAGATGACCTTCCAACAAGCACAAAAGGCTCTGTCGGTGATCTTGTATGGCCAATTGTTGCTCTTGTAATTGGTACAGTAGGCGCTATGATCTGGACGGGTTCACAAGCAGTTGAAGGAAACGCAACGATTTTGCAAATCTTTGAAAACACAGATGTTTCGAAATCACTTATCCTTGGAGGACTAATTGGGCTATTTGTCACAATGGCTTTATTCCTCCGCCAGGCGTTTGTATTAAAAGGAATTAATTCAAATGTTTTCGGAAGAGGAGTATGGGAAGGCATCAAGTCCATGCTTCCGGCCGTTTATATCTTATTATTTGCTTGGGCGATCGTTGATCTGATTGGCCGTCTTGAAACTGGGACATACTTAGCCGGGATTGTTGAAAGCTCAAATATGAGTACTTCATGGCTTCCTATCATCCTATTCCTTATTGCAGGAATCATGGCGTTCAGTACCGGGACTTCATGGGGATCATTCGGCATCCTGCTTCCGATCGCGGGTGATATTGCTGCTGCTACGGACATCAATCTATTATTGCCGGCAATGGCAGCAGTGCTTGCAGGGGCAGTATTTGGCGACCATTGTTCACCTATCTCTGATACAACCATTCTTTCCTCAACAGGGGCGGGATGCAACCATATTGACCATGTGATGACGCAGCTTCCATATGCGCTGATCTCAGCAGGGATCGCATCTGTCGGATACCTGATCATCGGTTTTACAGGAAGTACGATCTTCGCATTGCTGGCTGTTGCAATCCTGGTAATTGCCTTCGCATTGGCAGCAGGCAATAAAAAAGATGGCACAATGCAAGAAAAAACGGCAAGCTAAAATATATCTCTTTAAAAAAGGCTTTCTCTTTGTGAGAGAGCCTTTTTATATGGGTAACCTTTATTTCATCCAGATATAGTTTAAATTGTAAGCCCCCTTGCCACATAAAAAGGGATCTCCTTTACGGAGACCCTTTACCCTATTACAATTTATCGTTATCTCTTCTATTAACCGGAAAGTCCCTATCTTCTTCAGATACGTACTCACGGCCGCCTTCTAGATGAACTTCTTCTTTTTTTAGATTCTCCGTTACCTGCTGTGTTTCCTGTACTTCACGCTTGCCGACAACAACTTCATCCGTTACGACAGGTTTTTTTGAAACTTCCACTCGTTCCTCTGTAATCGGAATACGGATCGTTTCATCATCCTCAATTGGTGAAGTACTTGCTGCAGTCGGATCATCCACTTTTCTTCTTTCTACATATACTTCTTCATGCTCAACCGGCACGTTGACGGTTTTTTGTTCTTCAACAACATCTTTATGGAGTTCCACTTCTCCAGCCTGGACACGATTCTTCGTCACATCCAGCTGTTCTTCACGAAGCTTTAGTGATTGCTCTTCATCTTCAATTAGACCATTTCGCTGGTCATAACCATCAGTATAAGTGCTTTCCATTCTAGCTTCAGTTGTTCCGCCTGTTGTGAACCCTGTTGCGGTATCCATTCTGTCGCTATATAAGATGATTTTTCCTTCATTCACATATGTTTCGTATTTGCGGGCTTCATCGTCAGACATGCCCAGTTCTCTGAATTTTTCCACTGTAGATCCTTGATTTGTACGATCATCATCAAACCATGATGTTAAGCTGTTTAAGAATCCTGCGCTTTCACTGCTGTCCCTATCCTTTGTTTCGAAGGTCTCTGTGTGAACACCTGTTTTATCTTCAAGAGATGAATCTAGATGTTCTGTTTGCGCAATGATGGATAAGTCCTGAACCGGGTATCCGTCATTCTGCAATTCTTGAATTGCATCTACTACTTCTCGCTGTGAATTATAAACTCCGATAATATTGGCATCCATTTGTATAACCTCCCATAGGTAAAGTTGCGCTCTACGCTTTACTTGTGTTTGATAAAGTGAAGCACATTGGTTTTATTCCCGGGTCTTGATAAACCAAACAAGGACAATATTGGAAACTAGTCCAAAATTTTGACTGTAAGCTATTATATAGAAATTACAAGGTTAACATTTGAATTTTCTGAATAATTAATGAAAGTTTTTGATTTGCGGGAATAAAGTTTAATAAAGGAGGTGTGGACAAAAGATAAAACTTAAATAGATTAACTTTTTGTAAAATAGCTCCTGGAGCAGTGGGTCTTGCTGAAAATTAAAATAGAAAAATACTAATTTTGAAAGAAGATTTACTTTAGTAGAGTGTTTGATTAAAGGATTTCGAAAAATATCATTATTGCCAAAATAATGTTTTGACAGAATTTAAAAAAATAGCTATACTAGTTTTATGTTAGATAGAATTATCTGAAAATATAAAAAGTTCCCATTGTTCTTTTTAATTGGGAAAAAAGTAATTTATTTACAGGGGGTAGAAAATACTATGGATAATCGTCCACAGTGGGGTACAAGGGCAGGCTTTATTTTAGCTGCTGTAGGTTCGGCTGTCGGCTTGGGAAACATTTGGCGATTCCCGGCAGTAGCCTATGAAAATGGAGGAGGAGCATTCTTCTTTCCTTATTTATTTGCATTATTGACAGCAGGGATTCCTTTGCTTGTCATGGAATTCACAATCGGCCATAAATATCGCGGATCTGCACCGCTGTCTTACGCAAGATTAAGCAAAAAATACGAGTGGATTGGCTGGTGGCAGGTAGCCGTATCATTTGTTATTTCCACTTATTATGCAGTTATCATTGCTTGGGCAATGTCATTTGCAGGTTTTTCATTCAGCCTGAAATGGGGAGATGATCCAGAAGGGTTCCTATTCGGAAGCTATTTGAACTTAGCTGAAGCTCCTGGCCAGGTTGGATCAATTGTTCCAGGCGTATTCATTCCATTGGTTATCGTTTGGGTCATTGCACTTGGTGTTCTATTTAAAGGTATTAAAAAAGGAATTGAAATTGCGAACAAAATCTTTATTCCTGCACTTGTTATCTTATTCTTAATTATCGTAGTTCGCGCCCTTACATTGGAAGGTGCCGCACAGGGTCTTGATGCTTTCTTCAAGCCTGACTGGAGCCAGATCGCCAGTCCAAAAGTTTGGGTAGCAGCTTATGGACAAATCTTCTTCAGTTTATCCATTGCCTTTGCGATCATGGTAACTTACTCAAGCTACCTTCCAAAGAAAACGGATATTACAAACAATGCCTTTATCACAGGCTTTGCCAACTCAGGATTTGAGTTGCTTGCCGGTATCGGAGTATTCGCTGCTCTTGGATTTATGGCAAATCAAGCTGGAGTTCCAGTCAGTGAAGTTGTAGCTGGCGGTGTAGGTTTGGCATTCGTTGTCTTCCCGCAGATCATAAATGAATTCCCTGCTTTAAATGGCCTTTTTGGCTCATTGTTCTTCATCTGTTTAGTGCTTGCAGGATTGTCTTCATTAATCTCAATCGTGGAAACATTTGTTGCTGGGGTACAGGACAAATTCAAGATTTCCCGTACAAAAGCGGTTTTATACGGCGGTGGATTATCTGCAGTTATCTCGATCTTGTTTGCCACTCAGGGCGGTTTATACTTCCTTGATGCGGCCGATTATTTCATCAACCAATTCGGCGTTGCGCTTGCAGGCCTGGTTGAAGTTGTAATTGTGGCTTGGGTACTGAAAGAGCTTAAGAATCTTCAAAACCATGCAGACAGCATGTCTGACATCCGCCTTGGCGGCTGGTGGAGAGTATGCTTGGGCATCATTACTCCAGCAGTTTTAGGTTATATGATGGTTCAAAATATTATTACCAATATTAAAGACAATTATGAAGGATACCCTACCAGCTTCCTGCTATATTCCGGCTGGGGAGTAGCGATCGGAGCGGTTATCCTTGGGTTTGTCTTCATGTCCATCAAATGGCAAAAAAATACGCTTGAAATCCCTGAGAACAAGGAGGTATCTCAATAATGTCCGGAAGCGCTATTACAATGATGGTGATTGGGATGCTCATTATTTGGGGCGGCCTTGCTGCTAGTATTATGAATGCAGTTGCTAAAGCAAAAAAAGCTAAGTAGCATTAAAAGAGAAGGACTGTCCCTTATGAAAGGGCAGTCCTTTTTAGTTTATGCTACTTTTTTCTTGCCTTTATCCTGTCCTGTCTTTCCCATAACTTTAAGTGCGGGTATGGATCATAGGACCATTCAGTATAACCATTATCTTTGTATATACCGTAATGGAGGTGAGGAGGGAATTTTCCTGAAGTACCCGGCGGGCCATAGCCTGAACTTCCAACTCCGCCGATCAGCATTCCCGGCTCAACGATTTGCCCGAGTTTTAGTTCCTTGGCAAAACCGCTTAAGTGAGCAAAGTAATGATAGTTATTATTTATATCGCGAATGCCGATTCTCCATCCCCCATATTTGTTCCAGCCCTTCATTTCCACAATACCATAGGATGTGGCACGGACAGGAACTCCGTAATTGGCAAATATATCGGTTCCCTCGTGAATTCTTCTTCCGCCCCAGCCCCTTGCATCGCCCCATGTATTTCTATAACTGTAATTGCTCCTTAGAGGAACGGGAAAGGCGTGGTCATCAAGGTTAAGGCGTCCAAAGTGCTTATACACTTGTGCTTTTCCAATTATAATGCCAACCGTTTTATCGCGCTTATAATAATTCCACAATCCGATTTTTAAATTGTCATGGTCGGTACCATAGGAGAGAAGGAAATTTGCAAAGGAATGAAGGACATCTTCATCGCTTTTCAGGCTGGCTTTTCCGTCCCCATCCCCGTCGATTCCAATTCCATCAAAAAATTGAATGGATGTAGGATTCTCATCACTTGGATTTGGATTTAATATCCCTGCCCATTCTTCAGGCTTAAAATAAATCCCGGTAATGCCCTCAGCTTTTGGTATATCCCTTCTGGCCTGCCTGACATTCCGTTCATACTGGTCAATTCCGGCAAGGTAGTACCAGGGAATATTTGTGATGGCTTCAACTTTTTTATATAGCTCCATCCTTTGCTTATATGGATCTGCCTGATTTTCCTGAGCGCTTACTGTACAAAAGGAAGTCAGAAAAAACGATAAGGCCGCAGCAGCGGTTAGTAATATCCGCACGGAAATCCTCCCTTCTTATATGGTCTGCCTATCGCAGTCTAACGGGCAGTATAGCTAGAAGTTTTATAAGCGGGAAACTGCCCGTATAGGCCCGATAAGTTCAACTAACACTCAGTGAAAAAACCACTGAGTGAAGTTTTACTTAATATAGTTTGTGAGTAATGGAAAATTTAATAAATATCAATTAATGGTAATCCCAATATCTTCGGCTTGTCCTCTTTAATTCATTATGATAAAGTGGCATCAGGTGAAGCCTAATCAGCTTAGTCGGAAATTTTTTAGGACTGGCTTTTTTAATACGTATAGCTTCGGCGCATGATAACTGCGCTTATGATTTTCTAAGGAGTGGGAAAATGAGCAAAAAAGAAGAGTACTTGCGCAAGCCCGAATGGCTGAAAATAAAATTGAATACGAACGAAAATTATAATGGCCTAAAAAAGATGATGAGAGAGAAAAACCTACATACTGTATGCGAAGAGGCCAAATGCCCAAATATCCACGAATGCTGGGCAGTAAGAAGAACTGCCACTTTTATGATCCTCGGGGATGTTTGTACACGTGCCTGCCGCTTCTGTGCGGTTAAAACTGGCCTTCCAACAGAATTGGATCTTCAAGAGCCGGAACGCGTAGCAGATTCGGTTGCACTGATGAACCTGAAGCATGCTGTTGTAACTGCAGTGGCACGAGACGACCTTAAGGACGGCGGTGCAGCTGTTTTTGCGGAAACAGTCCGTGCAATCAGAAGAAAAAGCCCGTTTACTACAATTGAAGTATTGCCATCTGATATGGGCGGAGTTTACGAAAACCTGAAAACTTTGATGGATGCCCGTCCCGATATTCTTAACCACAATATTGAAACCGTTGAACGTCTTACACCAAGAGTTAGAGCCCGTGCAAAATACAAGCGTTCTCTTGAGTTTTTAAAGCGTGCGAAAGAAATGCAGCCTGATATCCCAACGAAGTCCAGCTTAATGATTGGCCTTGGGGAAACAAAAGAGGAAATTATTGCAGTAATGGATGACCTGCGTGCACATGACGTTGATATCATGACTATCGGCCAGTATCTGCAGCCATCCAAGAAACATATAAAAGTTGTAAAGTATTATACTCCAGAGGAATTCCAGGAGCTAAGAGAAATTGCCATGAGTAAAGGCTTCAGCCACTGTGAAGCAGGCCCGCTTGTGCGCTCTTCTTACCATGCAGACGAGCAGGTAAATGCCGCTTCCAAACAGAAGCAGCTAATGGGAGAACAAGAAGTTAAGGAAGCGTAACCTAATAAAAAAGAGTTCAGCGCCATATCGCTGGACTCTTTTTTTTGAAAATACTGTTGTCTAGTTATGAGCAACATCGGCTCAAGGTCATAAGAGATAAACCGTCCTATCCGCATTTCTGTTAACGGCTTCCTGCTTTGCGGACAGACTCGCCAAGGTCGTCCTGATCCGTATCATCATTTCTTTCTCCTTGCATTTCACCGTTTTCATTTTCGCTTTCACTCATTTTTTCACCCTGAGGTGAATTCAGCATTTGCTTGATTAGCTGGTTAATGCCGTTTTCTGCATTGCGCCCATCAGAATCAACAGTTGCAAAGTTTTCCACATTTTTTCTTAAAGAAGTGTCATCGCTTACATATACATGGTACCATCTAGGTACAACCGACATAGCCATTTTCTTGATCTGGTCGGCTGTTTGATTTCGGTTTTCAGTATCTGTATCATACACAATCAAGACTTCTTCATCTGTAACAAGGGTAGAAACATCATCGACATTTGGAACTTCAGTACAGTATTTGCCAATAATATCAGCAACTTGTTCGCGGTCAATTGCAGCATAATGGTCGGCGGAGACATTATCCCCCATGATCGGGCTTTTTTGATGGCGAACATATCCGAAGTCTTCGCCTACATTGTTTCGTCCGTTTCTGCCGTTGCCCATATCCCGGTTATATAAATCTGCACGCTGGTCATTCACGTTAATGGTATTGCCGCTTTCTTCGTAAATATCTTCCCTTGCAGCATTGTTTTGACATGCTGTCAGTGCAGCCATACCGCAAATTCCAAGAATGATTAGTGATTTTTTCACTGTAAACACCTCCTCATCTATAGAATTGCCAGCCGTAAATTTTTTTCTCTTAGTAATTGATGGGGAATCAGTTATAATTTAAGTAGGACATTCAGAATCAGTTTTCATATCCCGTTATTTTTCAATATAATACTGGTACATACGCTGTTAAGTTGAGGTGAAAAAAGATGGTCTGCATTAACAATATTTGTTATGAAGTAATCGAGGAGCAGCGGGACGGCTTTAATGAAGAAGCCTTCAGGGGGAGATATAGTGAGATCCTATCCAGATACGATTACATTGTTGGCGACTGGGGTTATGGCCAGCTTCGTCTCCGGGGGTTTTTTGATGACCAGAATCAGAAAGCATCCTTTGATACAAAAATCAGTACATTAACAGAATATCTGTATGAATTCTGTAACTTTGGCTGTGCCTATTTTGTTGTTAAGAAGGTAAAAAGCTAAAATAGGGCCCAAGTAACAAAATGCCAAAATCAGCATTGAGCTTTAACTCAGCCAGAATAAAAAAAAGGAGAACCCATGATATACAAGGGTTCTCTTTTAGTATTTGTTTATAATTTAATATTAAACGATTTCCATCAGAAATGATCGCAGTTCTTCAGCATCTTCTTCTGACAGCTGAAATACGTGCTCCAGGTAGCCTTCTTCATTCAAATCATCTTCCCCAATGATCGCGAAGCGGCTTCCCTGAATATCAAGGACCAATTGTTTGCCATAATAACGATCAGAACGAATAATTGCGAGATCAAATCGTTGATTTTCACCCATAAAGCTGACAAACCGGGTTTTTGTATTTTCAAGGTCATCGTATAAGAAAAAGCGTTCAGCCATATTTGCACTCTCCTCTTTGTGGAATAATAATATGCGCCCATTCAGCCAGGGTATTTACAGCATTACGAGGTGAGGCTTATGCTCAAGATGATGATGCGCCGTAATGTAGCGGACGGTCTTGGTTTTGGAACGCATTACAATAGAGTGTGTTTCAACTAAATCCCCGCCAAGAAAGCGAACCCCATCAAGCAGCTCTCCGCTTGAAACGCCTGTTGCAGCAAAAATCGCGTCATCACCAGAAACAAGGTCGTCAAGGAATAGCAGCTGGCGCGGATCCTCTAGGCCCATCCCGATGCAGCGTTCTTCTTCCTCTTTTGTATAAGGGACGAGACGTGCCTGCATATCTCCGCCGAGCGCTTTTAAGGCTGCAGCCGAGATAACCCCTTCAGGAGCGCCGCCGATGCCGACGAATAAATCAATCCCTGTATGTGGCAGTGCAGTCGCAATTGCGGCACCAACATCACCATCGCCAAATAATTTAACGCGGGAGCCTTTAGCCCGGATTCTTTCAATTAATTCTTCGTGTCGGTCGCGTTCCTGTATAATAACCGTCAGATCCTGGACACGCTTATTATTTGCTTCGGCTACAATGTCAATGGTCTTCTCGATTGGATCAAGCAAACTCACTTTCCCGGCCGCATTTTTTCCGACTGCGATCTTTTCCATGTACATATCAGGCGCGTGCAGCAATGTGCCTTGATCAGCTACAGCAATAACCGCCATTGCGTTGTTATGCCCTTTTGCTACAATACTTGTACCCTCTAGAGGATCAACGGCTATGTCTACCTTAGGCCCCATGCCTGTGCCAAGCTTCTCGCCAATATAAAGCATAGGAGCCTCGTCCAATTCTCCTTCCCCAATGACGACAACGCCGTCCATATTGACTGAATCAAACATTCCGCGCATGGCGGCTGTGGCAGCACCGTCTGCTTCATTCTTTTTCCCTCTGCCCATCCACTGAGCGGATGCAAGTGCGGCAGCTTCGGTGACACGGACAATCTCTAAAGCCAGCTCACGTTCCACCAGGCTTCCCTCCCGTTAAATATACTCTATCTTTTTTGTTTGTAAAATTACATCCATATAGGCTAATGCGCTTACATAAAATTCTTGCATTGGCATGCAGTTTCCGTTTCCTATTCTATCTTATCAGAATTATTCATAATACTGAACTTCATTCCGGCAAATTCGACAATATTCCAGTTCATTAAAATTTCTATTACAGGAAAAAATGTTTAGTTCAAAATACTGCGATATAATAGAATACAAAGGCAGAAAATGTTTTTTTAGGATGTACAGTTGCCGACAGCCGAGAAAATGAAAGCAATGGTCCTATGATGCATGAAGAAAATAAACCCGATTGGAAAAATAGGGAAAACTTGTGCTGCCCGTAAATAAAATAAATTTTTTTCCGCCGCTAGCTGGCCAAAATAAAAGTATCTTACCCAGCCGGATTACACTCGAAAATTACAGAGCGGGATTCCATTGAAGGGATGGAAAACTTTATATACAATATAAGGGTACTAAGAACTTTGGGATTTCGGGTGGCTGTGGATGACACTGGCATAGGTTGCGCCAGTTTACATTCCATAAGTGAGATTATGCCGGATATTATTAAAATCGACCGTTCCGTTCATTCAGGGCATTGATACAAGCACAGTGAAAGAATCCATGCTGAAGGGCCTGCTTTTTAGCAGGGAAAAGTGCGGGTTCTCCAGTTGTTGCCGAGGGAATTGAAAATGAAGGGGAAACGTCTGATCTCTCCGGAAACAAGGTCGATTTAGCACTGGGATATTTTTATGCTTGGCCAGATACTTTAACCAGGAGCCTGAAATCTTCATAGGAGGAAGGAAGCATTATGTATTTCGTAGACAGGGAAAAAATAGAAGATACGCTTAACTACTTGGAACAGCAAATCTCCCTTTTTGAAGATGTGAAAGAGTGGATATCCCCTATTGAAAAGGCAGCGCTGGAGCGTATTGCCCAAATTATGATCGAAGCCATCCTTGATACAGGTAATACAATGATCGACGGCTTTATCATGAGGGATCCAGGCAGCTACGAAGATATTGTCGACATTCTTGACGATGAAAAAGTAATCAGCAAAGAGATGGGCGAAAGTTTTAAAGAAGTGATTACATACCGTAAAATGCTCGTTCAAAGCTATACAAATGTTAATCATGAGGAAGTAAAAGCGGCATTCAGCAAACATTTGCCGATGATAAAAGAATTCCCGGGCCGTGTAAGGGAATATTTAATCAGTGAATTAGGACCGGTTTCTGCTTTTAAACCGCAATAAAAGATCGGAGCAATCCGGTCTTTTTTTCTAACTGGACGGATCAAATATATAAATAATTGTGATGGATTGCAGTTTTAAGCTAATATAAAAGGAAGGACGGTGAATTTCATGCTTGTTGGAGCAAAATCTACAAAAGATCTTATCCTGCGATTAATCAAGACATCCGGAAGATTGTCAATTATCGAAATAGCCAGCGAATTAGGGATAACCGAAATGGCAGTAAGAAGGCATATCCAGATTCTTGAAAAGGACTCCTATATAGAGTCAGTTATTCTAAGGCAAACAAAAGGACGTCCTTCAAAGCTTTATCAGCTTACAAAAAAAGGCGAAGATCTATTTCCCAAAAAATACAAGCAATTGAGTGTCGAGCTGCTAAAAGAACTAAAAAGCATGGGGCAGGAAAGCTTAATCACAGAATTGTTCACAAGACGAAAAAACCGCCTGGTACAGCAGTATGAAATTCAAACATCCGAGAAAACCTTTGAGGAAAAACTGGAAATCCTCACAGAAATCCAATCAATGGAAGGCTTTATGCCTGAAATACGAAAAGAAAAAGGGCAAATCCATCTGAAAGAATACAACTGCCCCTATATCGAAACAGCGGCAGAATTTAAACAAATATGCAAATCTGAAAAAGAATTTATCAAAGACTTTCTTGATACCCAAGAAGTCGAAATCAAATCCTGCATGGCCGCTGGTGACGGCTGCTGCCATTATATAATCAATCAAGACTAGTATGGCTCCTGCTAAAGGAGTTTTTTCTTTTTGAGCAGGCTGATGAATAGAGCTAATGAAAGCTCATTCTACTAGATAATCGGAATTAATCGGAGTGAATAGAGCCGATGGAACTAATTGGAGTGAATAGAGCCGATGAAGTCTCTATTTATCGGATGATGGGAACTAATCGGAGTGAATAAAGCTGATGAAGGCTCTATTTATCGGATGATGGGAACTAATCGGAGTGAATAAAGCCGATGAAGTCTCTATTAACTGTATGACCGGAACGAATGGGAGGAAGTAGAGCCGATGAAGACTCTATTAACTGGATAACCGGAACATTCCAAGCGAATAGAGCCCTTTGAATTTGGTTTTGATTGATGACTGGAGCCAACTGGAATGAACGAGCCTGAGAAAGGGATTTTAGAATAAATTAAAGGGACCAAATGTTTTTATAGATGGAGACACATTCCTACTCAAATTTGAGAAGGGCCAATCGTGAAAAATTGCACAAAACTCTGCTATCCTTTAAGATAACTTTTATGGGCATTTTACATAGGTAAAAAACCAATCTCATACAAATAATAAATTTGGCCATGATAAACTTGGGAGTGATCATTTTGAAAAAATATGAAGGCTACTTAATAGATCTGGATGGCACGATGTACCGCGGGACTGAGCTGATCAGCGAGGCTGCTGACTTTGTGAACAAGCTGCGTGAGTATGGCTTGCCGTATTTGTTTGTGACAAACAATTCTTCAAGAACTCCTGCACAGGTAGCGGATAAGCTTGTTAAGTTTGGTATTCCGGCGGAAGAGGGACAAGTTTTTACAACAAGCATGGCAACTGCCAATTACATATATGAAAAGAAAAATGATGCATCTGTTCATGTGATTGGAGAGGAAGGAATCCGTGAAGCTTTGGCTGAAAAAGGATTAAGCTTTGCCGAGGAGCATGCCGATTATGTAGTGGTAGGGATTGACCGCTCCATCAACTATGAAAAGCTGTCAATCGCCTGTCTGGCCGTTAGAAATGGAGCCACATTCATTTCTACAAACGGTGATATTGCCATTCCAACTGAAAGAGGGCTGCTGCCAGGAAATGGTTCATTAACTTCTGTCATTACTGTGTCCACTCAGACCCAGCCTATCTTTATCGGCAAACCTGAGTCGATTATTATGGAACAGGCTTTAAAGGTGCTGGGCACAGCGAAGGAAGAGACACTTATGGTGGGAGATAACTATGATACGGATATATTGGCAGGCATGAACGCAGGCATGGATACGCTGCTTGTCCATACAGGCGTGACAACGAAAGAACTGCTTAAGGGCTACGAAAAAAAGCCGACATTTGTGCTTGGTTCTTTAGCAGAATGGGATTTCAAATAAATAAAAAAGGATGGAGAACTCTCTCCATCCTTTTTCTACTCTACATGGGCAGCGCTATGTGCCAAGCGGCTTGAGGCAGCCGCAGCAATAGCCCCAACAATATCATCAAGGAACGTATGGCATCTGTCTGAGCTCTTATCGTTTAGCTCCTTGAGAATACCAGGCTTTAATTTATCGATATAACCAAAGTTTGTAAATCCGATTGATCCATATACATTAACAATGGATAAAGCCAGTACTTCATCCGCTCCATATAGCCCTTCGTCTGTTTCAATTATTGACTGCAGCGGCTCCAAAAGCTTTTTTTCCTCTGCGAGCATATCAAGCTGAATGCCTGTTAGAATGGCGTTTTGCACTTCTCTTTTTGATAAGACCCTCTGGACATTATTGATGCAGTCTTCCATCTTTAGATCAGGGTGATACTTTTCCTGAAGAAAGAAGACTAAATCGGCTATATCCTGAATTTCCACTCCTCTTTCATGGAGCCATTTCCGCGCTGTTCGTTCTGTAACACTTACTACTTTTTCTTCTTTATTCATTGGCGTCACCTTTTCTATTTATTTTCCCTATGTATATACCCTTTTTTGCAAAAATATGCCCGCTGCCGGTAAATGAGATTAATTTCATTCCTTTTATCAATATCTCCATGGCACACAGTCTTATTCAAGAAAACAACAAGTTTTAACGCCCTCTTTCATATATATTCCATAAGGACCCATTCCCAAACGAGGTGGTAAAATTGTTAAAAAAGTTGCTGAAGGAGCAATTTGGCATAGAGGCAGAAGATACCATGCGGATCGGAAGGTATGATGCCTGCCGAAAGCAGGGGCAGCTGTACTTGCTTGTGCCTGCAGGACATGTAGCTGTAGAGGAATTGGAAGAATTGGAAAAAGTCGCTGAGCATCTTGTGAAAAACGGCGACAGAAACATTAGCGCCTTTTTAAAAACGAAGGATGGAAAGCAATACATTGATTGGCAGGACAGCCGTTATTGTGTTCTCGTCAATCAGCATGTCCAAAACCGAAAACGAACTAAGTTTGGCCGAAAGCTGGCCAAATTTCATTATAGAGGAAGGACTATTTCTTTTCCGGTGAAAAAAATGAGCAGAATTGGGCAATGGAAACAGCTTTGGGAAAAGAGGCTGGACCAAATGGAGACGGTTTGGAATGATATGCTGTTCCAGAAGCCCGATAATGATTTTGAGCGGATGTTTCTGGAATCCTTTCCTTACTATATGGGGCTTGCCGAAAATTCAATTCAGTATCTGGTTGATGCAGAGCTGGATGATGAGCCGGGCATGATTGACAGCGGAACGGTTTGCCATGTCAGGTTATTATCTTCTACCTGGGGAGACTCCTATTATATGAAGAATCCATTTGACTGGGTATTTGACCACTCCTCCAGAGATTTGGCCGAGTGGACACGGGAAAGGTACTTCCATAATATAAAAACCTACCAGCCTGAGCTTCGCCAATTTTTATCGGATTATCAAAGTGTAGCACCGCTGTCTTCTTTTTCTTGGAGGCTCTACTACGCCCGTCTTCTGTTCCCGCTTCATTATTTTGAAACGATTGAGGACTATTATGTGACAGATTCTGAACAGCAGAAGCTAATGCTGCAGGAGCGCCTTCAAAAGTATCTTTGGCAGTCTGATGACCATGAACGCTTTCTTGGCGGATTTTTCGAATTTGCCGAGGTTCCGGTGAAAAAATTCAGGATTCCGGTTCTGGATTGGATCAGGAGTTAAAGAAAAAGAGGAAGGGATAAAGGCTTGTATTGGCGAAAGAAACATACAGCCGAGAAAATAAAGAGGGGATGCTGTATGAAGCCATATATATTTATAAGCAGAAAGCTGCCTGAAGATGCAGTTGCCATTTTAAAGGAAAAGTACGATGTCCGTATGTGGGACCAGGAAGATGTGCCTGTCCCTTACGACATATTCTTGGAGGAAGCAAAAAAGGCGGATGCTCTATTGACGATGCTGTCCGAACCAGTCAATGAAGAAGTTCTTAATGCAGGGGAGAGGCTGAAAATTGTTGCCAATATGGCTGTCGGCTATGACAATGTAGATGTTGAGGCAGCATCGAGGCTGGGAGTCACAGTAACCAATACACCCGATGTATTAAATGATTCAACCGCCGATTTAACTTTTGCACTTGTGCTGGCTGCTGCCCGCAGGATGGTAGAGGCGGCCGAGTTTGTGAAGGAGGGCAGCTGGAAGAGCTGGAGTCCGCTGCTTCTGGCTGGCCAGGATGTGCATCATAAGACCATTGGCATTGTTGGAATGGGGAACATTGGGAATACCGTAGCAAAACGCGCAACCGGGTTTGAAATGGAAATTTTATATCATAACCGCTCAAGGAAACCGGATGCTGAGCAGGAGCTTGGAGCCAAGTATGTCAGCTTTGATGAGCTTTTGGAGCGCTCGGACTTCGTTGTCTGCCTGACTCCTTTAACGGACGAGACAAGAAATTTGTTTAATCGTGATGCTTTTAAAAAAATGAAGAAACAAGCGGTTTTCGTTAATTCCTCCAGGGGGCCTGTTGTGAATGAACAGGATTTATATAAAGCATTGCAGGGAGGAGAGATCGCTGCTGCCGGCTTGGATGTGTTCGAAGAAGAACCAATTGGCTCCGGCCACCCGCTCCTAGAGCTAAAGAATGTAGTGGCTATGCCCCATATCGGAAGTGCAAGTATGGAGACACGTTTTGCCATGATGAAGCTTTGCGTGGATAATATCGACCTTGTTCTTTCGGGGAATCCGCCTAAAACACCAGTCAAAAAGAAATGAATTACACTAAGCACCCAAATAGCCGGGTGCTTTTTCTATTAGATGTGTTAAAGCTAGTTGATGATTTAGCACTGTGCTGATTGGACGGAAGGGGTGAGATCCTAGAAAATGCATTCCCATTTTCTTCATGCCGTGTTTATTCAAAGTTCTGCGGAAAAGCGTACCGAAAGGCGACCCCGCAGGCGTGAAAAGCCGAGAAGCGTCGGAAGCACACTGTTCGCTGAGTGCCTGCTGCGGAAATCAACACCCGAATTTAAAAGAGGCTTGAGTAAAAGAAAAAATATTTTTATAGTTAAAACCGCATTATGATAGGTGATTAAGCGTTTTCAATATAATTTATCGGAAAATTCCCTATTGTAAAAATCGGTGGCCAGCCATATAATGTCTACTATACAAATACAAATGTACTTACATAGTGAACATTTAAAGGGGGAGCTAGCGTGGAATCAATCTCAATTGGTTTATTAGGATTAGGAACAGTTGGATCGGGTGTCGTGCAAATCATTGAGAAACATCAGGATAAGCTCATGCACCAAGTCGGTTGTCCGGTTGTTGTTAAAAAGGTGCTTGTTAAAGATTTGGAAAAGGAAAGAGCGGTCAAGGTGGACCGGAATATGCTGACTGCGAATCCGGATGATATTTTAAATGACAATGATATAGATGTAGTAATTGAAGTTATGGGCGGAATAGAAGATACAAGGGATCATCTAAAGAAAGCTTTATATAACGGCAAGCATGTGGTGACAGCCAATAAGGATCTTATGGCCGTTTACGGTCCGGAGCTGCTGTCTGCTGCTTCGCAAAATGGCTGTGACCTTTTTTATGAAGCAAGTGTTGCTGGCGGTATTCCGATTCTGAGAGGGCTTGTAGACGGCTTGGCCTCGGACAGAATTACAAAAATGATGGGAATCGTCAACGGAACAACAAACTTTATTTTGACAAAAATGAGCAAGCAGGGCAGCGCCTACGAAGAGGTTCTGAAGGAAGCTCAGGATCTGGGCTATGCTGAAAGTGATCCGACTGCTGATGTAGAAGGCCTTGATGCAGCTAGAAAAATGGCTATTCTATCAACGCTCGGCTTTTCCATGAATATTGACTTGGATGACGTGAAGGTAAAGGGAATAACTGAAATCACTGAAGAGGACCTTCAATACGGCAAACAGCTTGGCTACACAATGAAGCTCATCGGCATCGCCCATCGGGAAGGAGAAAAGGTGGAAGTAAGTGTACAGCCGACCTTGCTAGCCGAATCCCATCCGCTTGCGTCCGTTCAGGATGAATATAACGCCGTATATGTTTACGGAGAAGCTGTAGGAGAAACCATGTTCTACGGACCTGGGGCAGGCAGCCTTCCAACTGCCACAGCCGTTGTATCCGACCTGGTTGGTGTTATGAAAAATATGCGCCTTGGCGTTAACGGTAAAAGCGCCGTAACTCCTCAATATGAAAAGAAATTAAAAAATGCAGATGAAATTTATTCAAAGTATTTCCTAAGGCTGCATGTGAAAGATGAAGTAGGGACTTTTGCCAATATAACTTCCATTTTTTCAGACCACCATGTCAGCTTCGAAAAAATCCTGCAGCTGCCTTTAAAGGAGAAGGGGCTTGCTGAAATCGTATTGGTTACACATCAGGCTTCACTGCAAGATTACGAGGATATTTTAGTGAATTTAAGAGATTTGCCTGCGGTACAAAACATTAAAAGTTCTTACCGTGTAGAAGGGAGCGCAAGAGTATGAGATGGGAAGGTCTTATAAAGACTTATAAAGAGTTTCTGCCAGTTAATGAAAATACACCTTTGCTTACTTTAAATGAAGGCAATACACCCCTGATCAGGCTTGATAAACTCTCAAGAGATTGGGGCATTGACCTATATGTGAAAACAGAAGGGGCTAACCCGACTGGTTCTTTTAAAGACAGAGGCATGGTCATGGCGGTTGCCAAGGCAAAGGAAGAGGGAAGCGATGCAATTATTTGTGCTTCTACAGGAAATACGTCTGCTGCGGCGGCTGCCTATGCGGCAAGGGCGGGCATGAGATGCGTTGTCGTTATTCCTGAAGGGAAAATCGCCATGGGCAAGCTCGCACAGGCTGTCATGTACGGTGCGGAGGTCGTTTCAATCGAAGGGAACTTCGACCAGGCGCTGGCAATGGTTCGTAAAATTAGTGAAACAGAACCTATCACTCTCGTAAACTCGGTTAATCCATATCGCCTTGAAGGGCAGAAAACAGCTGCCTTTGAAATCTGTGACCAGCTGGGAGGAGCCCCAGATATCCTCGCTCTGCCAGTGGGGAATGCGGGCAATATTTCTGCCTATTGGAAAGGCTTTAAAGAATACCATGAAGCACGCCAGACTGGACTTCCAAAAATGCACGGAGTCCAAGCTGAAGGAGCAGCTGCCATTGTCCATAACCGCGTTTTTGAAAATCCGGAAACAGTTGCAACAGCGATCAGAATCGGAAATCCGGCAAGCTGGCATTTAGCGAATGCTGCATTAGCAGAATCCAATGGGAAAATTGACGAAGTCAGCGACGAAGAAATTCTTTGCATGTATCGCAAGCTTGCTTCATCAGAAGGGATTTTTGCTGAGCCTGCTTCATGTGCTTCTCTGGCGGGAATTTACAAGCAGCTCCGCAATGGCGAAATTCCGCATAAAACAAGAGTTGTTGCGATTCTGACAGGAAATGGGCTAAAGGACCCGAACACAGCCATCGATTGCAGTCCTGTTAAGCCGGTGCTGCTGCCAAATGATGAACAAGCGGTGGCTGAGCATATTAAGGGAGTCGTCCATGTATGAGCGAAGGTGAAATGCTCGTCATCAAAGTTCCCGGCAGCACGGCAAACCTGGGGCCAGGATTTGATTCCATTGGCCTCGCATTAAACTTATACTTAACTATCGAAGCGGAGAGAGCCGACACATTTGAAATGATTCCCTTATCAGCACCTTTGAGTATTTACCCTGCAGATGAATCAAATTTCATCTTTCAAGTTGCAAAGGATACAGCAAAGAAGTACGGAAGAGAGCTTCCGGGCTGCAAAGCCAGGATTTCAAGTGATATTCCGCTGACAAGAGGCCTTGGTTCAAGTGCTGCAGCCATTGTAGCAGGAATCGAGCTGGCAGACTCGCTCTGTGGCCTTCATTTAAGCCAGCAGGAGAAGCTGGAGCTTTCTTCACGTATGGAGGGCCACCCAGATAACGCAGGAGCTTCGCTGCTGGGCGGGATGGTGATTGGCTGCCAGTCAGAGGAAGAGGTCAATGTTCAATCGATTAAAAATCTGGCATTGGATATCGTTGCAGTTGTACCAAAGGAAGAGCTTCTCACGAAAGAATCAAGAGGCGTTCTGCCGGAAGAATGGTCTTTTAAAGAGGCGGTACAAGCTGGTGCGGTAGGAAATGTTATGGTCGCAGCTTTGCTGAGCGGAAACTATCCACTGGCAGGGAAGATGATGAAAGCCGACTTATACCACCATCCTTACCGCAAAAAAATGGTTCCCCATTTGGAAGTCATTGAAACAGTGGCTCCAGGGCTGGGCTCTTTCGGTGTAGCCTTAAGTGGTGCAGGACCAGCAGTACTCTGCCTTGCGGAAGCCGGATTAGCTCCATCAGTAGCAGGTGGGCTGGAAAAGTTGCTTCCGGACATGGATATCCTTTGCCTCCAAATTGACCAGGAAGGCAGCAGTGTTTTAAAAAAAAGCCTAGCTGAAGAACAGGAGCCGGAATTTGGCCATATTTAATAAAAGAAAGCAAAAAAAAGCGATGTCATCAGACCGACATCGCTTTTTATAATATTGAATTAAAATACTTGTTCTACTTCGACTACACCAGGTACTTCTTCTAAAAGAGCACGCTCAATACCGGCTTTTAACGTGATTGTTGAACTCGGGCAGCTTCCGCATGCACCAAGAAGGCGCAATTTAACGATACCGTCTTCAACATCCACCAATTCGCAGTCCCCGCCATCGCGAAGTAGGAACGGGCGCAATTTATCTAATACTTCCTGAACTTGTTCAGTCATAGTCGTTTGTTCTGCCATGTGAAATCGACTCCTTTCCTTATATTTATTATAATCAAATCGAACCTAAAAATCTATTCCCGGAACATAATTTCCACACATTAGGAAAAATTTTTTCTTATGTTAACTGTTTGTTTATATTGTAAAATGGAGCTAAGAAGTGCGAGAGCAAAGAGGGGGAGTATGAAATGAAGAAAGAAATAGAAATAACCGTGTATGGCGCAGAACAGCTTTGCGCAAGCTGCGTGAACCTTCCTTCATCAAAGGAGACCTACGAATGGCTGGAGGCGGCCCTATCCAGGAAGTTTCCAGTTCAGCCTTTTAAAATCGTTTATGTGGATATCCATAATCCGCCTGACGAAGAGGATAAAAAGGAATTTGCACAGCGGGTCATTGAGGAGGATATGTTCTACCCTGTCGTTCTTATTGAGAATGAAATCGTCGGGGAGGGCAATCCGAAGCTGAAAACGATTTATGCTGAAATGGAAAAGCACGGCTATCAGGCAGTTTAATAAGAAGCTCTGTTAAAGTTGCGTGATGATATCTGCTCCAGGAGCTCAGGCGAACCGCGGGCGGTCCGGGAGCCTCTTCGGCGCATGACGCGCGTCTGTGAGGTCTCCCTTTGACGCGCTTCTCCCGCAGGACTTTGAATAAGCATCCTCGAATAAACACCGTACGAAGAAAATGAGAATTCATTTTCGAGGATTTCGCGCCTTCCGCTCCAATCAACAAATAGCTAAATCAATATCTAGCTTTAACAGCTAATAAAAAAAAGAGCTTCCTTTCGAGGAGGCTCTTTTCAATTTACTATTGAATCAACCGTTATGGTACTTGTACATCCATAGAATACCGGATTTCAATAGGCGGGCTACACGGCCAGTGATTGGGCGTTCTGCAACCAATCCAAACCCATGTTTCTTGCCTAGAGAACCTAAAACCCCTTTAAGCTTGATAACAGGAAGCGACTCAGGAAGTTCTTCACCTTTCCAGCGTTTTAATAGGATTTGAACAATTTGCTCAGCCTGGCCTTCAGCAAGCTGTGCACTCGGTGCATGAGGAAGGCTTGCGCAATCGCCTACTACATATACATGTTCGTTGTCAGGGATATTGTGATACTTGGTTAAAACTATGCGTCCTTGCTGGTCCTTCTCTACATCCATATCACGGACTACCTTATTAGGCTGGATGCCGGCAGTCCACACGATCGCGTCGCAATGGATGGATTCTTCATGGTTGTAAAGGGTATTCTCTTCAACTTTAGTTATATTCGATTGGTTAATAATTTCAACATTATGTGATTCAAACCAATTTTCCACATAGGTGCTTAATCTTTCAGGGAATGCTGATAAAATATGCTTCCCTCTGTCGAATAATTTGATCTTCAAATCCGGCCGGCTTTCATTTAATTCGGAAGCGAGTTCCACACCGCTTAATCCTGCTCCGACTATCGCCACAACAGATCCTGGAGATAAATTGTTTAAGGCCTGGTATGTTCTTCTGGACTTTTCGATCGTTTGAATGCTGTAAGTGTGGACATCCGCGCCAGGAACATTATGGTACTTATCCTCGCAGCCGAGGCCAATTATTATATCGTCATAAGAAACAGGCTCTTCGTCTTCCAGATGCACCTTATTTTCCTCAATATTGATCTTTGTTACTTCGCCGTATTTAATCGTTAATCTTGGATGTTCAGGGTAAGATACACGTACGTGCTGATCGGAAATAGTGCCGGCAGCAAGCGCGTAATATTCCGTTTTCAGACAATGGTATGGAACACGGTCTATTAACGTAATGGAGACATCATCAGGAAGCTGGTTAGGCAAAAGACGGGCAAGCGCCCTCATACCGCCATAGCCTCCGCCAAGTATCACAAGATTTTTCATAGTATAATTCCCCTTTATGTCCGTACTGTTTAATTGTTAAATAAGTTTTTCTCTTTTTTCTTTCCGAACTTTTAATAAAACGTTTGTGAATTATTTTAAAAAAATAAATTAATGATATTAATAACCTTAAACCCATAAAAAGTATAACGAAATTGTGACAAAATCACAACACATATAAGTAGGAAACTTGACAATATACGACATGAAGTGGTAAATATGTGCACTTATAAGGGAATCGGTATCCAAATCTTGCGGATTTCTTTTAAAAAAGGTAGCATTAACAGGGTAGAGAGGTGATAGATAATGATCAAGCCAATCATCGAATTTTGTATCAGCAATTTGGCCAGCGGCTCCCAGAAAGCGTTGGAAACACTGGAAAAGGATTATGACCTTGATGTTATAGAATACGGCTGCCTGGGCTACTGCGGAAAATGTGCAAGCACTCTTTTTGCGCTTGTCAATGGAGAGGTCGTTACGGGAGAAACACCAGATGAACTGGTTGAAAATATATATCAATATCTGGAAGAAAATCCGATGTTTTAATATAAAAAAGGAGCGAATTGATTTCGCTCCTTTTTGTTGGAGATAACAGATTTAGTTAGCTGCAGTTTTTTGCTTTTCTCTTAATTCATACCATTGTTCTCTTGCCATTTCAATCAGTTTAGGCTCAGTGGAGCGGCTTTGCGTTTCAATGACTTTTGACAAATACTTAACAGCCTGCTCGGTTTGATGCGTTCTCCTCGATAATTCCCCAATAAGATAGAAAAGCCTCGTTTCCGATACGGAAGATCCTTTAAAGTCATCCGCCATATATGACTCCATATATTCCTTTATAGCGAGCTTTATAAAGCGCTGTTCCTGTTCAGCATTTTCCAATGAGCGATACAGCCAGGAAAGCCTTATGTATAATCCGGCAAGCGTAAGATGTTTCTCTTTTTTTAATGTCCCGCAAAGTATGGCCAGCTTGTATGTACTGATGGCATCAGTTATGCTTCTTTTCCTACTATAGTCACGAGGCTTCCAGGCATTGGCTACTTTTGATTTGATAAGCTCCAAGGCACCAGGCGGAAAATAAGGTGAAAAATCTTCTGATTCAGAAAAGCCGCATTGAGGGCAGGTATGGATATGGTAATAAAGAGGGTTCATGCCTTCATCAGAGTAATTGGGGCAAAAATCACTGTCATAACTGGAGACTTTCACAAATTTGGAGCGAAGTTTTTTAGTGTTGAATCCCTTTTTGCATACTTTACATTCACATTTTTTATCATAGGCAGGTTCTAATTGCTGCATCATTTGAATTTCACCTCCGGGGAAAATGACTAAGAGTTTTGAACTATTAAATTATGTGATAATTGTACCATATAAGAAGTTTTTTAGTGAAATAGGATAATTATATTTAATATTTTATTTATGGTAAAACAAGACCGATACGGGAAAAGTTCTTTTAAATGCATAATCATATTTGTGAGCCTATAAATTTTCTATGAAATCGAAGAAGGAGAGGTAAAAAAATTTGCAGTATTTTCAAAAAGATTTTTGCAGTGCAATTTATTTTTGCGGTTTTGTCATTAAGCCGATGCCGGTTTAATCTATGTTTTTACTTGGCACAGTTATTGCAATAAAGATACATTAAGTTGATTTAACAAAATATGACTTTAGAGGAGGTATAAAGGTTTATATATAAAATAGTGGAAAATCCAAACAAGAGCTTTTTAAAACGAAGGAGAAACAATTTTTAATAAAAAAATAGAATCCACTATTGACATCGCAGAATTAAGGCTTTAATATAAATTTAAATTAATATTCTGAATTTTCGAATGTCAATAGTTGGCTTCTTGTAGGGGAGGAATGATTATCCTGGCGCTAGAATCAGTAGTTGTGACTGGGTATGCAAAAGCTCCACAAGGGACATCTATGCATGAGGTATATAAGCATGCTGGTATAGTATTGGAAATAAACTTTACGAACCATGAGATTATTCGAGCTGATTTTACATTCATAACGGAGCTGACAAAAGACTTCTTTGAAAGGATTTTGATCGGATACTCACTAAAAGATGGAGTAGAGCCTCTTTTAGAAACAATAAAACGCCATTATTTTGCTCCATCACAGCAAGCAATTATTGTAGCATTGCAAGCTGCAATCCAAAGGTACTGGGATAATATATCAAACACGAAAGAAATAGAAGAATAGCAGAGTTTGGTTCTAATAAAGTGGGAGATTACCCTCTTCCATGGTCTTATTAAAGCCGGGCAAACATGCAGAATCATTTGGACCCCATCCTGGGTGTCTTTATGACTGAGCCATGTTTTGCTCGGCTTTTTTTAATAATATCAGAATTTATAATTTTAGCTTCGATAACTGTCTAGCTCCAGCGCCTACCCCCTCGAGTTCACAAGCCAATCCTCCCAGAAAGGCAAAGAATGCCTTTCCGTGAGGCTCGCCTTGTGCTTGTCGGGGGTGAGCACCAAGGAAAGCTTCCTTGGATGAACTTCGCAGGAACAAGAGGTTTTTGCTTGTTCCGAAGGCGCTTGCGCTTTTCTTAATAAATTGAGGAAAAGGGAGGGAAAGGCTCTTTGAACAAGATCATTTCCAGTAAGGAAGCCGCTAATTTAATTAAAAATGGCTCAAGAATCATGGTTGGAGGATTTGGATTGGTTGGCAGTCCTTTAACGATTATAGAAGAAATAACGAAAACCAATGTAAACCAGTTAGAGATCATCAGCAATAACCTTGGTGAACCAGGAAAAGGTCTTGGGGTGCTAGTCCAAATGAAAAAAGTAAAAAAAGCAATTGGCTCCTATTTCACATCTAACCCTGATGTAGTGAAAGCTTACCAAAGAGGGGAACTGGAAGTGGAATTGCTTCCGCAAGGCACCTTTTCAGAAGCTATAAGGGCCGGCGGAACAGGTATAGGAGGATTTTATACTCCCGTAGGAGCTGGCACAGAGCTTGCAGCAGCAAAAGAAGAAAGAGTAATTGATAATAAGCATTATCTTTTTCAACCCCCCTTAAAAGCGGATTTTGCCTTAATAAAAGCTTGTAAAGCAGATGAACTTGGGAATTTAACTTACTCGAAATCAGCAAGGAATTTTAATCCCCTGATGGCTTCATCTGCAGAGATAGTCATTGCAGAGGTTGAAGAAATCGTTAAGGCTGGCGAGCTATCACCAGAAGAAATTGTTACACCCCACTTATTTGTAGATTATTTGGTTTTAAAGGGAGGAGGAAGGTAATGAAACCAAAAGAGAGAATTGCCAGGAGGGCAAGCAAGGAGCTGAAGAATAGGGACATTGTTAATTTGGGAATTGGCATTCCTACACTTGTGGCGGAATATATTCCTGAAAATATTCAAGTATTCTTTCACTCTGAAAATGGAATTCTGGGGGTTGGTCCAGCACCAAAAGCAGACGCTGTGGATCCGGATATTGTGAATGCGGGAAAACTGCCGGTCACTATAGAGGAAGGAGCATCCTTTTTTGATAGTGCAGCGTCATTTGGAATGATTCGCGGCGGCCATATCGATGTTTCAATTCTTGGAGTGCTTCAAGTTGATAGGAATGGGCGTGTTGCCAATTGGGCAGTTCCCGGTAAAAGCGTGTTAGGTGTCGGAGGGGCAATGGATTTATTGGAAGGTTCAAAAAAAGTCATTGTTACAACGATGCACACAACAAATGAAGGAGAGCCAAAAATCGTTGAGGAATTATGCTATCCGATTACTTCCTGGCGAAAGGTAGACCTCATTATTACAGAGTTGGCAGTCTTTAGCGTCCAGGAGGAGGGCCTATTATTAATAGATAAACCGCCGAATGTCACATTGCAAGAAATCATTGAAAAAACAGGAGCACATTTTGAAGTGGATCAAAATCTGATTGAAATTAGTGACTTGGATGGAGTGGTGGCAAAATAATGATTGCGATTGTAAACGCCTTCAGAACGCCGATAGGCAGATACGGGGGCTCCTTAGCCGAAATACAGCCCGAAGATTTGCTCACAACCGTAATGAATAACAACCTTTCTTCTGTAGGATACGGTTCAGAAATTATCGATGAAATCATTATAGGCCAAACAAAGCAAAGCGCTGAAACACCCAATATCGCTCGAGTTGCTTCATTAAAAGCTGGCTTTTCTGAAAAAGTGGTTGGGCATACAGTCCATCTTCAATGCGGCTCAGGGATGCAGGCGATTATAAATGGCGCAATGTCTATTTTAACGGGTAATGCTCAAGCGATTTTGGCAGGCGGGGTAGAAAATATGTCACAGGCCCCCTATTACTTTACAGGCAATCGATTTGGAATAAAGCCTGGGGACCTGACCTTGTTCGACTCTAATGTAAGAAGCCAGCCATGCTCCCAGCCTGAAAGCATTTATGGGAAATTTTCGATGGGGGAAACAGCTGAATGGCTAGCTGAAAAATACAAGATAACCAGAGACGAGCAAGATCGTTTTGCTTATAAAAGCCAGGAAAAAGCATGGCGAGCCATTGAAAGACAGCAATTTTTTGATGAAATAGTCCCGATTGGTATTCAGAAAAGAATAGGGGATGTTGGACTGTTTGCAGTTGATGAGCATCCTAGAAATACCAGTTTAGATAAATTATCTAAACTGTCTCCTGTTTTTTTAGAAAACGGAACGGTGACAGCTGGAAATTCATCTGGCAGAAATGACGGAGCGGCTGTTTTGCTGCTTATGGCAGAAGAAAGAGCAAGGGAGTTAGGCGTCAGGCCAATGGCAATCATCCGTTCATTTGCTTTATCCGGCGTTTCACCGCGTGAAATGGGAATAGGCCCAGTATCTGCAACTAAAAAAGCGTTAGACAAAGCAGGTCTTACTTTATCAGATATCGATTTGATTGAACTTAATGAGGCATTTGCTGCTCAAAGTTTAGCCGTTTTAAAGCACTGGGATGTTAATTTGGACAAGGTCAATGTAAATGGAGGAGCCATTGCACTTGGGCATCCATTAGGCTGCTCGGGGGCCCGGATTTTAGTGACCTTGCTTCATGAACTAGACAAAACAAAATTATCTTATGGCCTTGCGACTCTTTGTGTTGCAGGAGGGCAAGGAATAGCCATGGTGGTGGAAAGATGGAAAGAATACTGACAAATGACTATGTGTTTCATCGCGATTTTACCAAAGAATACCCAATCATTTCATATGGCAAGGGAATTTATTTATACGACAAAAATGGAAAAAGCTATATAGATGCTTGTTCAGGTGCAGTTGCAGCCAACCTTGGCCATGGTATCGAGGAAATTGCCCAGGCTATTGCTGATCAAGCGAAAAAGGCCGCATTTGTTCATACGATGAGATTTGAAACAGACATACTCCATTTATTATCGGAAAAAATTGGAAAATTAGCACCTGAAGGGCTGAATAGGGTTTATTTTACTACTGGTGGATCTGAAGCGAATGAGAGTGCAATCAAGCTGGCAAGGCAATATCATAAAGACTCCGGCAAGCAGGGAAAACACGTAGTAATTGGCCGCTGGCAATCCTACCACGGCAATACATTTGGCTCTCTCTCCGCGGGAGGGGATATTAAAAGAAGGCAGCCGTATACACCTAATCTCTTGCCATTTGAACATATCTATTCTCCAAATTGCCGCCATTGTCCATATAACAGGGTAAAAGGAGACTGCGAACAGCATCGGGATTGGTCATGCGTCCAAGACTTTGAGCGTCTCATTCTGCAAATAGGCCCTGAGAACATTTCAGCCTTTATTGCTGAGCCGATCACAGGGAGCCAATTAGGGGCTGTGGCCCCGCCGCAAGATTATTTTAAAGAAATTAGAGATATTTGTGACCGCTATGATATCCTGCTCATTCTAGATGAAGTAATGACGGGGTTTGGGCGAACTGGGAAACATTTTGCATTAGAACATTTTGGGATTACTCCGGACATTATTACTTTTGGGAAAGGGGTATCAGCAGGATATGCTCCTTTAGCAGGAATGATCGCAAGTGACAAGATTATTGACAGTCTTATCCAGAACAGCCAAGGGAAGTTTATTCATGGGTACACATATAGTGGTCATCCAGTTTCAGTTGCAGCAGGACTGTCGGCATTAAGGATATACGAGCGAGAAAATATTGTGGAAAACGCAAAGGTAATGGGATCGTATCTTCGTCACAAATTACTTGAGCTAAAAGAAAAATATCCTATTATTGCAGATGTTCGGGGCGAAGGGCTGCTAATTGGAATCGAACTATTGAAAAGTATACAGCCTTCCGCTGCTTTTCCTGCAGATTATAAGATTTCAGAACGATTAAATGAATTAGCCATGGAGCTGGGTGCGGTTATATATCCAGGAAGCGGCTCCATAGATGGCGTGGCCGGGGACCATTTTATTATTAGTCCGCCCCTAAATATTTCGAAGGATGAAATTGATGAAATAATAATCATATTAGATCATTCACTAAAACTGCTTATACATGAATTAAAGGAGGCGTTAGCCCTATGAAATTGAAGAATAAATCAATTGAAATTGCTGAAAAATCCAAAAAACACCTTTCACCTGTTATGACAAGAGTGACGGAAATGGTTATTGACAGGGCCAAAGGAGCCAAGTTTTGGACGGCAGATGGCGAGGAATATTTAGATTTTGTATCAGGGGTTGCGGTAAATGCGGTTGGCCATTCCCACGAGCAAATGGTTAAAGCGATTAAAGAACAAGCGGAGTCGCTTATCCATTTTGGCTTAAATTATGGATACTATGAAACGGCAGCCAATCTGGCTGAGAAAATTGCCCAAATCACACCTGGTAATTTGGACACTGTCTTCTTTTCTAATTCAGGGGGAGAAGCCATTGATGGAGCTATTAAACTAGCAAAGGCGGCAACAAATAGACCGGCTATAATCGCCTTTGAAGGTTCATTTCACGGTCGTACTCTGGGTGCTACAGCCATTACTGCTTCAAGTTCAAAATATAGGCGCCATTATGAGCCAATCTTGGGAGAGGTATACCATGTACCATATCCAAACCCAAATCAATTGAAAGAAGTTGATGAAGAGAAGGTTGTTTCCTATTGTCTCAGCCAGCTTCAAAAATTGTTTGATCTAAGGGTGGACCCATCCAGAGTTGCTGCTATTATTATTGAACCTGTCATGGGAGAGGGAGGATATTACCCTGCACCAGCCGAGTTCTTGCGAGAACTCAGAAGGATAACAGAGGAGCATGGAATATTGCTGGTTTTTGATGAAGTACAAACTGGTTTTGGAAGAACCGGGAAGATGTTCGCTGCTGAACATGCTAATGTCACACCGGACATTCTGGTTTTGGCAAAAGCATTATCTGGGGGAATGCCTTTAGGTGCAATTGTAGCAAACAGAGAGCTCCACGAGAAATGGAGTGCAGGAGCTCATGGTTCTACATTTGGAGGAAATCCTATTTCGTGTGCTGCTGCGTTGGCCAATATTAACATTATTGAAGAAGAGAAATTAGTTGAGCGCAGTCATCAGGTAGGAAATAGGATCGTGAATAGATTAAGAGAAACGCTGGAGAACCTTCCTGGAATCATTGATATACGCGGGTTAGGGATGATGATTGGCATTGAATTTGACACCAGGCTAGCCATGGAGGTTGTTCCTAAAATTAAAGAGGAAGCACTGAAAAATAATCTGCTTATTATGAATTGCGGAGTTCAAGGCCAAACCATTCGGCTTATGCTTCCTTTAAATATTGATGAAGCAGAGTTAGACCAGGGCTTAACCATATTAGAGAAGTCCATTATTACAGTTTTAAGGGGGAGGTAATTTTATGTACGAGAACGTAAAGGCTGAGCTTGAAAAAGCAGACTTGTATATTGATGGAAACTGGGTTTGTGATCCCGATCAGTCCTATTTCGATAGTGTTGACCCTTCAACGCTTGAATTAGCAGGAGTCTGTGCCAGTGCTTCGGTAGCTCAAATAGATTTGGCTGTCGATGCTTCAAAAAGGGCCTTTAAAACTTGGCGCAAAACCCCAGTATCGGTAAGAGCGGATTATTTATGGAAGGCTGCTAACGCTTTTGAGAAGAAAAAGATGGAAATCGCTGAAATGATGACAAAGGAAATGGGAAAAGTTCTTGGAGAATCTTTGGGAGAGGTTAATGTTGTAATTGAAACATGTAAATATATGGCTGGTGAGGGCCGACGACTTTTTGGCGAATCGGTTCCATCCGGTTCCCCTGACCGGAATATCTTAATGATCAGGGAACCGCTTGGTGTTGTAGCATGCATCACACCTTGGAATTTCCCCGTTGCTCTTGCCGGATATAAAATATTGGCAGCTTTAATCACTGGAAATACAGTAGTCTGGAAGCCGGCTTCTGAAACAGCGCTATCCGCCAAACTATTTACAGAGGTTTTTGATGAAATCGGTCTGCCTCCAGGAGTGCTGAACCTCATTATGGGCTCTGGAAGAACCGTTGGGGAGAAGCTATCCATGCATAAACATGTAAATGGAGTTTCATTTACAGGATCTACTTCTGTAGGATGTAAACTGTCAGAGCTATGCAGTAAAACTCTTAAAAGGATTTCTTTGGAGCTTGGAGGAAAAAATGCAGTCATTGTCCTGGAGGATGCTGATCTGGATAAGGCGGCTGAAGCAATTGTAAAGTCTGCTTTTACCACTACTGGCCAAAGATGTACTGCTGCGAGCAGGGTGATTGTCCAAAAGAATATCGCCTCTGAACTTTTAAATAAGGTAGTAAATCTTACAAAGTCATTAAAGATTGGTAATGGGCTTAATGAAGACAGCGATATCGGGCCTCTTGTTAATAAAAATCAGCTGAAAATTGTTGAAGAATATGTGCAAATTGCAGCAGAAGAAGGCGGAACAATTGTTTACGGCGGAAATAGGGTGCATGGCTTAAAAGGCTATTTCTATGAACCAACGATTGTTTCGAATGTCAGGCCACATCATCGTATTGCTCAAGAAGAGATTTTTGGACCGATATTAGCCTTTATTGAGGTAGATTCATTTGAAGAAGCCATTGAAGTAAATAATGATACCGTGTATGGACTATCAACCTCTATTTTCACAAATAATCTTAAGCTTGCAAACATGGGAGCAAGAGATGTAGAAAGCGGACTTGTTTACATTAATAACGGAACTTCAAATGCTGAGCTCGGCGTTGCTTTCGGCGGAATGAAACAATCAGGCAATGGCCACCGTGAGGTTTCTTATCACGCTTTTGATGTGATGACAGAATGGAAATCAATTTATACGTCTTATTAATCGGCATTGGATGTGACAAATGATGAAGACTTATCGTATTGGAATCGCATTTTTCTATCATGAATCACATAGTTTTAGTCCTTTGAAAACTGAAATTAGCGATTTTGAAAATGAAGGGTATTTTAAAGGCAAACAAATTGTGAAAGCCTATAAAGGCACAAAGACGGAAGTTGGCGGGTTCCTGGATCAGCTTAGCAAGGAAAAGGATATTGAAATCGTTCCATTATTATGCGCAGCTGCTACTCCATCAGGTATTGTTTCGAAAGAAGCTTACATGATGATAGAGGAGGATATGCTCAATTCAATTCAACAAGCTTCACACCTGGATGGAATGTTACTTGCTTTACATGGTGCGATGGTCGTTGAAGACATGTTTGATCCTGAAGAGGTATTAATGGGAAAAATCAAATCGGAATTGAGTCCTGGGACACCAATCGCCACTACGCTTGATATGCACGCTAATCTAAGTGAGAAAATGATGGGTTACACACCGTATCATTTCGGGTTTAAAACGTATCCTCATACCGATATGTATGAACAAGGAATAAATGCTGCCAGAATTTTAGCCGAACATCTCAGGGGAGACGCGAGCTATTATTCAGCCTTCCGGAAGCTCCCAATGATGCCTCCTTCTATCAATATGAGGACGGAAGAAGGTCCCATGAAGGAAATGATCGATTTGGCTTTTAAAATGGAAAGCAAGGAAGAAATCGCAAATGTGTCCGTTTTTGGCGGTTTTCCTTATTCAGATATCCCGATGGCTGGTGCAAGTGTCCATGTTATCGGTAGGAGCAAAAAAGCGGCTGAAGATACAGCTGATTTTCTTGCAAAGCAATACTGGGATATTAGAGAGGAATTCATCGTAAAGCTTCCAAGCGCAAAAGAAGGATTACAGCTTGCGTTATCTCTGAATGCGGATAAACCGATTGTACTGGCTGATATATCTGATAATCCTTTAAGCTGTGGAAGCGGAGATACAACTCTTTTATTAAGAGAGATGATTGAAGCAAATGTTCCAAATTCATTATTTGGGGCACTAACTGACCCTCAATCTATAAAAGCATGTAATAAGGCCGGTGTAAATCAAATGGTCCAATTGAATCTCGGGGGGAAAACCTCTCCTGAGTTCGGGCTCCCTGTCCCTGTTATGGCTAAGGTAATCGCTTTATCAGATGGAGTATTTTTTAATACCGGACCCATGAACGAACATCTAAGAGTGGATGTTAAGGGAGCTGCACATATCCGGGTCGGTGAAGTTGATATCTTACTTATTGGAAGGCCGATGTCAGCTAACGATCCTCAATTGTTTCGCCACATAGGGATTGAACCAAAAAACAAAAAAATTCTTGGTTTAAAGGCAAAAAATCATTTTCGGGCAGCTTTTGATCCCTTGGTTAGCAAAGTGATTTACGTAGATGCACCAGGTGTATCGTCTAATAACCTATTAAATTTCAATTATCGGAATATACCGGAAAATATGTGGCCCTTAAAGAGCCCAACCTACTCGTTACATTAGGAGGGAAAATACATGACGATAGCCGAGAAATCATTTTACATTGAAGTTCCTTCTTCCTTAAACCCGGATCAGCTACAGATTATGATGGCCATGGAGAAGGATGCCTTTCCTGGAATTGGTGCCATCGATGAACAGACTCTTGTTCCTTTGGCCAGATATGGAAAAATCATTCTTTATCGGGAGGAAGGAGATTCAAAGCCCATTGCAGTCTGTGAATTAATGAGGGACTACAAGGATGTTAACAAGGCTTATATTTTTGGATTCTATGTTCGTTCTGATCAGCAAGGCAGAGGGATCGGAAAAAAATTCTTAGGAGATATTTTCCCTATATTAAAAGAAGATCGCTTTAAGAAAGTCTGCTTAACTGTCAGCACCCGTAATACTAGTGCTGTAAAGCTATACGAACGAACAGGGTTTAAGATCAAAGGAACCAGATTTTCTGAATTTGGTGCAGGTGAAGACCGATATTATATGGAGAAGGAAATCTGATAGTAATCATTTCTGGATTTTAGGATTTAAATAAAAAACCTATTTTAGGAGGGAACAATATGTTACAGCAACTTTATAAACCTAAAAAGCATTGGAAGGAATTTGAACTGTGGAAGGATGTAACAGATGAGCAGTGGAATGATTGGGTTTGGCAGCTTACCAACACAATCAAAAATGTAGAAGACTTGAGAAAAATCATTAATTTAACGCCTGATGAAGAAGAAGGAGTTAAAATTTCTACAAAAACAATTCCATTGAATATTACACCTTACTATGCTTCTTTAATGGATCCGGATGATCCTAGATGTCCAATCCGCATGCAATCTGTACCAATTTCAAGCGAAATTAATAAAACAAGATATGATTTAGAGGACCCTCTTCATGAAGATGAAGATTCACCTGTACCAGGATTAACCCATCGATACCCGGATCGAGTATTATTTCTAGTAACTAACCAATGCTCCATGTATTGCCGCTATTGTACAAGAAGAAGGTTTTCCGGCCAAATAGGAATGGGCGTTCCTAAAAAGCAATTAGACGCAGCAATCGGGTATATTCGCGAAACTCCTGAAGTAAGGGACGTGTTAATTTCCGGTGGGGACGGCTTATTAATTAACGACAATATTTTAGAGTACATTCTTAAAAATTTAAGGGATATTCCGCATGTTGAGATTATTCGTATCGGGACAAGGGCACCAGTTGTATTCCCTCAAAGAATTACAGAAAATTTATGTAATATCCTAAAAAAATATCATCCAGTTTGGCTAAATACACACTTTAATACATCGATTGAAATCACTGAAGAATCAAAACGCGCATGTGAAATGCTGGTAAACTCCGGAGTGCCAGTAGGTAACCAATCCGTTATATTAGCTGGTATTAACGACAGCGTCCCGATTATGAAAAAACTGATGCATGATTTAGTCAAAATTAGAGTCCGCCCTTATTACATTTATCAATGTGATTTATCCGAAGGGATTGGGCATTTCAGAGCACCAATTAGTAAAGGCTTAGAGATTATGGAAGGCTTGAGAGGGCATACATCAGGCTATGCAGTGCCAACGTTTGTTGTAGATGCACCAGGTGGCGGAGGCAAAATACCGCTTCAGCCAAATTACATCATTTCACAAAGTGCAGGTAAAGTCGTTCTTCGAAACTTTGAAGGGGTCATTACCTCTTATCCGGAACCAAGCACCTACGAACCTGGTAAGGCGGATTCTTATTATAATAAGTTATACCCTGAAGTCTACGAAAATTATGAAAGCACTGGCGTTTTATCGATTCTGGATGATAAGAGTTTCAATATCGTGCCGGAAGGACTAAAAAGATTGGACAAACGTGAATCCTATAAAGAAAACCCTAACCATGATTCACTTAAGAACAAACGGGATAAACGTGATGAGTTAAAGGAGAAAAAATATCAAACACAATTGAAAAAGTACTTTGCCGGTGCAGGAAGCAAGGGGGAGTAAGCTTTGATTTGTGAATGGTGTGAGGAAGGAATCGTAGCAGAGTCAAGAGATACTGTTTTTTGGGAATTGCCTGATGGGAAACTGTCTATTGAAATAAATGAGACTCCATCAATCTATTGCCAAAGTTGCGGAATGAATTACCAATCAGAAGAAACAGTAAAAGCCATTGAAGATCAACTTTATTTAATTGATACACGTAATATGGAGAAAAAATTAAGCTATGGAGAATTAATGTCAAAGCCTCGCTTATTAAAAAGAAACTATTTTGATTTCAGCAATAACTAGTAAATCTTTTTCACGGCAGAATTAATGAAGGGCAAGAGGATTCGTTCTGAAAGACGAGCTGTTCCAGTGGAGAACTGCCGTCTTTTGGAACGTATAAATTTTTTCTATAATTGAAAGATAGTTTGTAAGATTCGCCAATTAGGATTAATTCGGATTAAATAATCTGAATATTGAGATAAAATATTCCATTTTCTTGTATTTTATGATTAAATGGCTGGAAACTTTCACAAATACCTGGAATGGCACCATATTCAATGAAGGAGGAAAACACTTGGATACTAAAAAGAAAGAAGTTTCCTTTAGTTTGGCTATTTTACCTTTGGCTGCGATGATGGCTGCCATGGCTATTACGATAATCGTTTTTGAGGGCAGTCCCCATGTTCCGCTAATCTTTGGTACATTGATCGCTGCCTTCATCGCATGGAGAGTTGGATATGGCTGGAAGGATATCGAAGAAGGATTATACAAAGGGATACGTTTAGTTTTACCTGCTGTGCTGATTCTTATTGTGGTTGGAATGATTATTGGATCATGGATCGGCGGCGGAGTTATCGCATCAATGACTTATTTCGGGTTAAAGCTGCTATCCCCATCCTATTTTCTGGTGGCTATTACAATAATTTGCAGTGTTGTATCCTTGGCTATCGGCAGCTCCTGGTCTACTATGGCTACAATCGGGGTAGCAGGAATGGGAATTGGTATGAGTATGGGGATTCCTGCTCCCATGATTGCAGGGGCTGTCATTTCCGGGTCATATTTTGGGGACAAGATGTCACCTTTATCTGATACTACGGTTTTAGCATCAGGCCTATCAGGTTCGAACTTGTTTGAACATATTAGGCATATGCTTTATACCACAATCCCGGGACTCATTATTGCACTTGGCGTCTATTGGTATCTTGGGAGACAATTTTCATCTGCAACAACTGGGACCGGAGAAATAGACAGTGTATTGAAAACCCTGCAAGAGCACTTTTTAATTTCTCCATTTCTTCTTCTGATCCCTGTTATTGTTATTGTTCTAGTTGCACGCAAGGTCCCGGCTCTTCCAGCTCTTATTTTAGGTGTTATCCTTGGTTCATTGGCTTCGGTTTTCATACAGGGCAGTTCAGTAGGGGAAGCCGTTACTGCTCTGCAGGCAGGCTTTACCCTGGAATCGGGAAATGAGATGGTGGACACCCTGCTGAACCGCGGAGGCATTGATGGCATGATGTATACCCTCTCTTTAATTCTGGTTGCTGCTGCCTTTGGAGGTGTACTGGAGAGTGTCGGAATGCTAGAAGCGATTGTAAAGCAAATTTTAAAGTTGGTAAAGTCAGACAAAGGATTACTATCTTCCACCGTTTTGACAGCGTTTTTTTCCAATATTGCATCAGCTGACCAATACCTATCCATTGTTGTACCATCTCGTATGTACTCCAAGGCCTATAAGGATCGAAACTTGCATCCAAAGAATCTCTCACGTGCTTTAGAAGATGGCGGAACCATTACGTCCGTTTTTGTTCCTTGGAATACCTGTGGAGTTTTCATATTCGGTACATTAGGCGTTTCTGCATTTGCTTATGCCCCATATGCTATTTTAAATTTTTCGGTTCCTATTATTTCTATTATTTTTTCAATGATTGGCTTTTCTGTAGTCAAGCTGTCAGATATAAATGCAAAAAGAATCACAAATGAAGTGGAAGATGCTGTATAAGAAAAAACAACCTTTGCTTTCCTTGGAAAGGACAGCGTAAAGGAGGCTGACTTAAAAGGTCATTTAAACATGTCTTTTTAAGTCAGTTTTTTTTCTTGTTCGTTCATCCTTAAATACGGGTATGTAAATCAGGCTGAATTTAAAACTAAGTAAGTAGAACTGATTTTGGCGAGTGATGGAAAGTTTAGATAACATAGTTAAGCTTCTTAAGTTGAGCGCATAACATTTACTGTATATACTATGAATATAGAGGTATCCTTACATTGACAGGAGGGAAATGAAATGGAACAAGTAGTGGTAATTACAGAAGCAGCGGCTTTGCATATAAAAGAAATGATGAAACAAAACGAAGAAGAAGATGCTTTCTTGCGTGTGGCGGTAAAGGGAGGCGGCTGCAGCGGTCTTTCATACGGTATGGGATTTGCCCATGAAGTCGAGGAAAATGATATCCAGGCAGAACACCATGGCATTCAGGTCCTTGTCAGCAAGGAAGATGCGCCTATCTTAAAAGGCACAAAAATTGATTACAAAGAATCCATGATGGGCGGTGGATTTACCATCGAGAATCCGAACGCCATCGCATCATGCGGCTGCGGATCATCCTTCCGTACGGCAACAAATACTGGTACGCCTGAAGAGTGCTGATCGGGGCAGGAGATCCTTAGACCCCGTAATTCAACGAGTGATGTTAAAAAGTGACGCACAAGCCGTGCAAGCTGATGCATAAGTTGGCCGATGTGACGCATACAGTACCGAATTGACACATAATACGTCACGAACGGCTCAAAAAATCGGCCAGGCGCAAATGTGCTTGGCGGGACTCAAAAATTAGCTGAAAAGACACTAAAGCAGGTTGGAAGACGCATAACCAATCCCGATAAAAGTCTCTCTTAATCGACGCCAAATCGGATTTTCAACGCAAACAGTATACGGACCAGACTAATCATCTCATTCCAGCAAAAAAGGGTGGCCCCATCAAGGGCCACCCTTTCGTATTCTTATTTCCCAAACATGGAAGAGCTGTGCATTGGCTGTACTTTTGCTTTTGGATCGATAAAGGATTTGGCATGGTTGACTGCAGTTGGTGCTTCACCAAATCCGCAGGCGATTAGCTTCACTTTGCCATCGTATGTGCAAATGTCGCCGGCAGCATAGATGCCTTCAACGTTTGTTTCCATTCGGGAGTTAACAACAATTGAGTTCTTTTCGATTTCAAATCCCCATTCCTTGATTGGTCCAAGTGAGGAAACGAAGCCGTAGTTAACGATTACGGCATCAACATCGTACACTTCTTTTTCTTTGTCTGTTACGCCTTCAAGAATGACTTGCTTGATTCCTTCATCGTCACCGATTAGCTCCGCAGGTACGTAAGGTGTTTTGATTTCCACCTTGGAGTTTTGCAGGTTTTCTACGCTGTGCTCATGTGCGCGGAATTTATCCCGGCGGTGAACAATGGTTACCTTTTCGGCGATTGGCTCAAGCATTAATGCCCAGTCAACAGCAGAATCTCCGCCTCCGAATACAACCACTTTCTGGCCAGCGAATTTATTCAAGTCATCGATGAAATAGTGAAGGTTCTTACCTTCATATTGTGCAGCACTTTCCAGTTCAAGGCGGCGTGGCTGGAACGCGCCATTTCCGGCAGTGATAATGATCGTTTTGGAATAGTGGACTTCTTTGTTAGTTGTCAGCTTAAAAGTGCCGTCTGCCTGCTTTTCTAATTTTTCAACAGACTGTTCAAGAGATACAGTCGGCTCGAATTTAGCCATTTGTTCTTTCAGATTATCGATTAATTCCTGAGCGCGGACTTTCGGGAAGCCAGCAACATCATATATGTATTTTTCAGGATAAAGAGCAGATAATTGTCCCCCAAGCTGCGGCAAGCTTTCAATTATTTTTACTGAAGCTTGTCTCATACCCCCGTAGAAAGCAGTGAATAAACCAGTTGGCCCCCCGCCAATAATGGTTATGTCATATACTTTTTGATCTTCTTTCATGCTATATCCCCCCAAGTATGTATTGCAATTCCAATCTATATTTTATCATAAATCAAAAAAAACCTCACTAATCGTGGTAAATATTATGAATAATAAAAACTCTCTAATAGGATAGCAAAAGGGTTTATAATCAAAAACACGTATATTCTCTTAAAAAAGTCTCGAAATTTTTAAGTTTTTCAACTATTTTTTAAGGCTTGAAAAACAATTGGAAGTAGAATAATATGTATTGTAGGCATAATGTTAATATTTTGTGACAATTTCAAGTCATTTTTTTGAATTTGTTCGTGAATAACATCACAAAGTTTTTTATATTTTTTGAAATAAAAAATATAAAGCAGCGGAAGATAAGAAAAACATTAGAAAATACTTAAAAAAGGTGGAAGTGATACACTTGAGAAAGCCAAAGATTGTTATCCTGGGTGCGGGCTACGGCGGATTAATGGTTGCAACCCGTTTGCAAAAATCTGTAGGAACGAATGAAGCAGAAATCGTATTAGTGAATAAAAATGACTATCATTACGAAACAACATGGCTGCATGAGGCATCAGCCGGAACACTTCATCATGATCGTGTACGTTACGATATTAAAGATGTTATCGACCGCAACAAGGTAGAGTTTGTTCAGGGAACTGCTCTGGAAATTAAAACAGAAGAAAAGAAAGTCATCATGGAGAGCGGCGAAATTGACTATGATTATCTAGTTGTTTCCCTTGGCGCAGAGCCTGAAACATTCGGAATCAAAGGGCTTAAAGAGCATGCATTTTCAATCGTCAATGTGAATGCAGCACGCCAAATCCGCGAACATATTGAGTATCAATTTGCTACTTATAATACAGAAATTGAAAAGAAGGACGAGCGCCTGACAATCGTTGTCGGCGGAGCTGGTTTCACAGGAATTGAATTCCTTGGAGAATTGGCAAACCGTATTCCTGAGCTTTGCAAAGAGTACGATGTTGACTACCATAAGGTAAAATTAATATGTGTGGAAGCAGCGCCAATGGTACTTCCTGGATTCGATCCTGAGCTTGTTAATTATGCTGTTTCCCACTTGGAGAAAAAAGGCGTACAATTCATGATCGGAACGGCTATTAAGGAAGCTACGCCAGAAGGCATCATCGTTGGAAAAGGCGAAAATGAAGTAGAAGAAATTAAAGCTGGAACAGTTGTATGGGCAGCAGGTGTGCGCGGAAACTCCATTATTGAAAATTCCGGGATTGAAGCAATGCGCGGGCGTGTAAAAGTTCAGCCTGATTTAAGAGCTCCTGGTCATGACAACCTATTTATCATCGGTGACTGCTCATTAATCATTAATGAAGAAATTAACCGTCCATATCCTCCTACTGCACAGATTGCTATGCAGCAGGGTGAAGTATGTGCAAGAAACTTAACTGCTTTAATCCGAAACAAGACTGAGATGGAAACATTCACTCCTGATATCAAAGGAACAGTTTGCTCACTTGGTGAAGATGATGCAATTGGTGTTGCATTTGGCAAAAAGATGGTTGGCTCCAAAGCATCATTTATGAAGAAAATGGTTGATAACCGTGCTCTATATATGATTGGCGGACCTTCCCTTGTATTGAAAAAAGGTAAATTCAACGTTCTTTAATATAACTGCTCTTATACAATAGTGAAGGGATAGACTATTAGGTCTGTCCCTTTTTTAATGCCTAATAAAAGAGCTATCCCATCAAGCTCATGATACAATATTTTAAAAAGGGGGATATCAGATGGGAGTGGAACCTAAAAGAGGTAAAGTCTGGCTGGCTGTTTCGGGGCTTGTTATTACTCATGATGGCAAGTGGCTTGTCGTGAAAAAGAAATACGGCGGATTGAAAGGAAAATGGTCGCTGCCTGCTGGATTTGTGGAGCCGGGAGAAACAGCGGATGAAGCTGCAGTTCGGGAAATTGAGGAGGAAACAGGGGTAAAATGTACAGTGAAAGGCATGATTGGCTTGCGGACAGGAGTCATAAAAGGGGAAGTCAGTGATAATATGATCCTTTTTATGCTGGAAGCAGAGCCAGGGCAATCCTTAAATGTTCAGGAGAGCGAGCTTTTTGACGTGCAATACCGTGACCCGAGGGAGCTTGCAAGCGATCCGGATGCTTCTGTCCTTCTAAAATACATATTAAATTCTTCGGATTCCTCTGTAAAACCCTTAATAGACGGAATTAACCCGGGGGATACATTTGGCTATACAGCTTACAAGGTATTTTTATAATTTTCTGAAATTTTGAGATACAGCGAGATTTCAGAAGCAAAACATGCTTGTATGCGTTTCCATTGATAGTTTTTCAAGAAATTTGAAGCTTTTCATTTATTCGTATCCTTGGTATATTATCAGAAAATTCAGTTACAAAAAAACGAAGGAGATGAACGAAATGGCAGCTAAGAATTATGAAAATAAAGAGTGTATGTATTGTTCAGGTAAAGGATATTTCCAATTACTATTGGGAGGTTCAGAAACCTGCTCATGCTGCGGCGGTACAGGCAAGAAAAAAGACTAAGATGAAACTTCGCGGGAAGCGAAGTTTTTTCTTTTGAAAAGAGTCTGTTAAAGCTCGTTGTTGATAGTGGCAGCCTGTTGATTGGAACGGAAGGTGCAAGACATCAGCGGCAAAAGCGAGTTAAAGGGAGACTTCACAGGCTTAATGCTTGAGGAGGCTCCCAGACCGCCATCGGTTCGCTGAGTGCCTGGAGTAGAATTCAACAGGCCAGTTCGCAGAGATTTGGAAAAATAAGTATGTTGCCCGAAGGACGGGAGTTCTATTTAGAGCTGTCGTCCAAAAATTGGGGACTTTTATGTACATGTGCTTTTCTTATTGACTCCCTAATCCACATTAAGTACACTAATTATTGATGTGTTAAGGGAGGAAACAAGTTCATGCAAATGACGATTTTCGTTTTGCCTATCTCTATGCTTCTGTTTTTTGTGCTGTTTTTTGGGATAGGTTTTATATTGAATATGTTATTAAGAATGTCCTGGATTATGGCCATTATTTATCCGATTATTGCGATTTTTATTATTGATAAGGTCCGGTTTATTGAATATTTTCAAAATACGGGTGAAGCCCTTTCAAGTCTGGGTGTCGAGTTATCCAGCCTTGCTTTGGCGGATATCCTCATTTTAAGCAGCGGGATGGCAGGGGCTATTGTCGCTGGAATTACAATAAGGCTGCTCCGTAAAAAGGGTTATCGTATGTTTTAAAAATTCCATTCATATAAACTAAATCTCTGCTAATAGCAGGGGTTTTTTATTTTTTTTGAATAGTGTGCTCAAAATGGATCAGCCCTTGGCATCATTGGTTTTCTGCTGTCTGTAAATGCTTGCTGGAAGCCTTTTGCTCCTTAAAGTTATGAATATTTCTCTGAAAGATGGGAAATGAATAACTTTGGGAGGAGTGTATTAGATGAACAGATTAAAGAAATGGACAAAGCGTTCTATCATGTCAGCTTTATTTTTAGGAGCATTGTTAACGACTTTTCACTCGATATCTGGAGTAGAAGCGAGATCGATCGTTAACTTTTATCAAAGTGAAGCTGAACAAGCTGGCAAGGATGAGCGTTCAGGTTTTGATCATACATTTAAATCGGTTGGTGTAGCCTTTAAATTTTTGCAGCGTGCAGCCAGTCTGGATCCAAAGATTTCTGCAAGCGAAGCGGTGGCGAGTCAGCCCCCAACCTTGGAGGAATCGATTGACTGGACGCAATATCAGACAAAGCAAGTGATTGCGACGGGATATACGGCATATTTTGAATCCACGGGTAAAAATCCCGATCACCCGTCATTCGGCATTACATACTCAGGTGTTAAAGTTAAACGAGATTTATATTCTACTGTCGCAGCAGATTTAAATGTTTTTCCGATTGGGACAATTCTGTTTGTTCCTGGATATGGATATGGCGTCGTGGCCGATAAAGGCGGGGCCATCAAAGGAAATAAACTGGACCTTTATTATGAAACGGTCGATGATGTTTATAATAATTGGGGAAAAAAGACGCTTGATGTCTATATCATTGAAATGGGCGATGGCACCCTGACGGAAGAAGATTTAAGAATACTGAATGAAAATGAATCGATGCAGGTTTTTAGGCAGAAATATATTAAATCCGAGCAAAAATAAAAAAGCGTTTAATGAACGCTTGAAAGTAGTAGATGAAAAAGGCAAATCCGCAATCAAAACGGATTTGCCTTTTTCAGCTTCAGGATCTGCTAAACTTGAGTATTGATTTCCGCTCCAATCAAAAAGTGCTAAATCAATGTTTAGCTTTAATACAGCCTGGTTTTATAACGAAGAGAATGCCTCTGGATGAATTTTCTTAGCTAATCCAACGGCTCCTTCAATCAACCGTGGGGATGGCCTGCAATAGAGTTCTTCTTCAAGGACAAGAATCTTATTCTGCTTTACTGCTTCTAACTCGCTCCAGCCGGGACGTTTCAACACAATTTCCGGATTTACCTTTTCCCTTCTGACCCCTACCCAGGCGAGGCAAATATAATCCGGCTGTCTCTTCAGCACATCATCCCAATCGGTCTGAACACTTGCAAGCTCAACATCACTGAATAAATTTTTAGCTCCTGCAATCTCACTGATCTCTGTGAGCCAATTGATTTTTCCTGGTGTGAAAACAGGCTTTGGCCACCATTCCCAATATAAGCTGGACTTTTCCTTTATACCTGCTGAGATTTTCTTAAGTTCTTCTGTTTTTGCCCGAAAGCCCTTAGCGGCAGAAATGCCTGCTTCAGGTTTTCCGACTTTTTCGGAAACTGTGATTAAATCCTGCTCAATATCCTCAAGGCTTTGCGGATTTAAAACAATATGGGGAATGTGTCTTTTTTTCAGCTCCTCCACATTCTTTTCCATACCCGGTACGCTTAAAGATGCAAGCACCAGGTCAGGCTTCAATTCCTCAACCTTATCCATATTGATGGACAAGTCGGGCCCCAGCCGCGGAAGCCCGCTTATTTGATCAGGCCAATCCGAGTAATCATCTACACCTGCCAGCATATGCGTAAACCCTAAATATTCCATTAACTCTGTATTGCTCGGGCATAAAGAAAGGATTTTCATTTCAGCTCACACCTTTCAGGATAATAAATAATGAAGGCATAAAGTTAATAGGATGCCGGTTAAGCCGCCAAATAAAACTTCAACTGGCTTATGGCCAAGCAGTTCTTTCAATTCTCTCTGTTTTTCCTGTCCCTCTTTCTTCTGCCACATCTTTGCTTCTTCAACAAATTTATTAAAATCGGCAACAAGCTGATTCAGGACAATGGCCTGTTCTCCCGCCTGGCGGCGAACGCCGGTAGCATCAAACATCGTGATGATGGCAAAAACGGCAGAGATGGCAAACACAGCGGAGCCCATTCCGGTTTCAAGTGCTACCCCAGTGGAAAGGGCGGTAACCGCTGCAGAGTGGGAACTTGGCATCCCCCCGGTACTCGTCAGCAGTGACCAATTAACTCGTCTGGTAGCGATAAATTGAATTGGCACTTTTACAAATTGAGCAAAAAAGATGGCTGCGAGTGCAGACCATAAGGGAAAATTTGTCAATAATTCCATTTGAGACCACCTTTAAGTTGTATGATGCTTTCATTGGAGCCTGCATTTTTTTACAAAATGCAGTTCAGCAGATTAGCTGAAATTTCTTAAAACTTATATCTAATATTCTCTAACAGTTTTCTTCTTCCTGCAAGCAGTTCTGATGGAAGCATTATGAAGAGCCTGCCCGTTAATGAAAATGTGATGTAGCAGTTAGGGAAAGTAAAAGGATTAATTCAAACGCATTGACAGCTGCTGTGCTTTCAATTGGGAGCTTTATGGCGCTCCCGATAATCATGATAAAAGATCCGGCAAAAAACCAAAACCATTTTTGTTTGCGCCAAACCATGATTGAGGATGCCAGCAAAACAGCAGAAACGACCAGCACCATGATTGGGGGGCTGCTCTCGGTTTCCGCACTTCTATAACTCAGGACATTGTATTCCCATTGCGGCTCTAGTTTAAGACCAAACACTTCTGTAAAAAGCCCGAACATCATTAACCCGGCAGTCAGCAGAAATACTATAGTCTTCAGCCAGCCTTTTCTGGCCCAATCAATGCCTGCCTGCTTCAAGGTAATCCAAGAATAAAAAACAAGCAGAGGTGTGAAAAAGGCATGAATCCAGAAGCGGGCATAATTCAGGTTTTCAAGCGTATGCCCCTCTCCGATAAAACGGCCGGCTGCCAAAATACCGTTATCATAAATCAGGCCGGCGATAACGGGCAACAAGAATGCAGCACTCACTGAACCGCTGTTTTTTGCCAAAACCAGTGCCCATACGAAAAGCAGTGTATAAGTGATGGCGAATCCGGCAAATAAAATCGTGTCCATAAAATTCTCCTTTCTATCTCTAATCTTCTTTACCCATTTATGCCCGAATATCATTAAGAGAATGTGTTGGATGCTGTAAATGTGCGAATGTTCTTTCCTTTTGCTAAAATGGGCAGTAACACTGGTCTAGGGACTTATAAAATGTTGTGGGAGAGGATTCTCTTGGAAGATTACCCGATTGAATATTACGAGTTCTTCGTAAGTTTTAATGAAGGTGACTACTATACGTGCCACGACCTCCTTGAGGAAATGTGGATGACAGACAAGGGCAATCTCTTTTTTAAAGGATTGCTGCAAATGAGTGTAAGCATTTATCACTATGAGTATGGCAATGTTAAAGGGGCAAGGGTTATGATGCAGGCGGCCCGCGACTACCTGCAGCCGTACCGGCCGAAGCATTGGGGGCTCGACTTGGAGCATGTCTACAGGTTTATTGAAGAATGTCTCTCTATTTTTCCGAAAAAAATTGATCGGGTACCTTTTGAAGAGGTTGGAAATCTTCCAAATCTGCCTCAGCTCGTATTGTATCTGGAGGATTAGGCAGAAGTAGTGTGTTCATAAAATTAGATAGTCGAAATAATTCTGTATTTTCGATATAATAAGATGAAGTACATTAGTTATTATGGGGGTGTAAAGATGTTTTCAGTAAAACAGGAATTTAATTATTCTGCTGAACACGAATGCCTGATTGTCGGTGTGTTTGATAGACCAAACAAGTTTGAAGGTGTTCTTGCCGGTGCAGACGAGCAGTTTGACGGTCAGCTGACAGAGCTTGTGAAAAGCGGGGATATTTCTGCAAGGAAAAAAGCAGTTGCAAAAATACATACATTTGGAAAAATCGGCGCAAAACGCTTAATTGCAGTAGGTCTAGGTAAGGAAAAAGAGTATAGCTTTGAGCTTCTGCGTGAAGCATTGGGAAAAGCCTTTAAAGAAGTGAAATCTTATAAGCTTCTGGATGCAGCGGTATACCTTGACACTTTTACAAGCGAAAAAGTAGATGCGCTTGATGCAGCCCACGCAGTCAGCGAAGCCTTTGCTCTTGCTACATACAAATTTGAAGATTACAAACAGAAATCGAATGAACCGGAAAAAGAAATTGAAAGCGTTGTGGTCTATAGCGATGCAGCGGATGAAGAAGATGTTAAAGCATCCCTAACTGTTGGGTATGCATACGGAAAGGGAACGAACTCAGCCCGTACACTCGTGAACCTGCCAGGGAATATGCTGACAGCTACAGATATGGCAAATTACGCGTCAGAGCTTGCATGGAGATACGGATTCGAAGTTGAAATCCTTGATAAAGAAGACATGCTTAAGCTTGGCATGGGTGCCCTTTTGGCAGTTAACCAGGGATCAGCAGAGCCTCCTAAAATGATTGTCCTTAAATATCAGGGCAAGGAAGAATGGAAAGACGTAATTGGTCTGGTCGGCAAAGGGATTACCTTTGATACAGGCGGTTATTCCATTAAGCCGAAGGACGGCATTGTCGGCATGAAAAGCGATATGGGTGGTGCGGCAGCCGTGCTCGGCGCAATGGAAGTGATTGGTGAGCTAAAGCCTGAGCAAAACGTAGTTGCTGTCATTCCTTCAACCGATAATATGATCAGCGGAACAGCCTTCAAGCCAGATGATGTCATCACATCCATGAGCGGTAAAACGATTGAAGTCCTTAACACAGATGCGGAAGGCCGTCTGGCTCTAGCGGATGCGGTAACGTATGCAAAGCATCATGGAGCGGACTACCTGGTTGACGTAGCAACACTGACAGGCGGTGTGATCGTCGCGCTTGGCGAGGAAACAACTGGCGCTTTAGCCAATAATGAAGAATGGTTCGAGCAGGTGCTTGAAGCATCCTATGAGGCAGGCGAGCCAATCTGGCGCTTGCCGCTTTTTGAAAAAGACAAGGAAAGAATCAGAAACAGCAAAATCGCTGATCTGAACAACTCCCCTGGCCGTGCCGGACATGCGATCATGGGTGGAGGCTTCGTTGGCGAATTTGCCGAAGACACGCCATGGGTGCACCTCGATATTGCAGGCACAGCTACAACCGCGAAAAACTATGACCTTGGTCCATCAGGCGCAACAGGCGTAATGGTCCGCACACTGGCACTGCTGGTAGAAAGATTTGAAACTAAATAAGATATTCTTAGAACTCCGGAGGAATCCGGAGTTTTTTATTGGGAAAGAATTTGCAGGTAAAATCGTTTTCATGGATAAAACGGGAATTTCGCGGATATCGCGGTTAAAAGAAAGTTATTCGTGAATATATGGGGTTGGAACGTTCAAAAACAAATTTTGTACTCCATATCCGTGAAAATTCAGCTTAAATTCGTCTCTGGCCGAGTTTAACATTAAGAAAGCAGGCAGAATAAGAACGTTTTCCAGCCATGGTGAGTAATTTACCGGCCAAAATTGGCAAAATACCGGCCAAACTGCAGGATTTACGGGCAGATAGATAACTATGCATCTTACGGTCCGCTGCTCCTCTATTTTTCGTAAATCTTCCAGCATCCAGCCCTATTTCCTCCTCTGGTCCAAACTCCCAATATCAATCTATTAAAAACCGATTGACATGAAAAGAGCGGATATGATAGTTTAATACTTGTGTTTTAATTCTCTACCGATTTAGCAGAGTAAAGCAAAATATAAAAACAAAGCAAACAGAAAGAGGGTTGCATCATGAATGCAGTTGTACTTGCAGTTCTAATTATGCTTGTTCTCAGCCTTTTACGTGTAAATGTGGTTCTTGCCCTTGTGGCGGGCGCACTAGCAGGCGGGCTGGCAGGCGGATTAAGCATAGATAAAACGATTGAGGTCTTTTCAAACGGACTTGGAGGAAGCGCTGAAGTTGCGTTAAGCTACGCCTTATTAGGTGGTTTTGCGATTGCGATCTCGGCAACAGGACTTCCAAATCTAATGGTAGAATGGGTTCTTGCAAAAGTCGGCAAGGACGGCGAGTCCAGAGGGAAGACTTTATCAAAAGCACTTATCGTATTTTCTATTTTAATGATGGCGATTTTTTCCCAAAACCTGATTCCGATCCATATTGCGTTTATTCCTATTTTAATTCCCCCTTTATTGAAGGTCATGAATGAGTTGAAAATTGACCGGCGATTAATTGCGTCTGCACTGACGTTTGGTTTGACGGCACCTTATATTCTGTTGCCGGTGGGCTTCGGCCAAATTTTCCAAGGAATCATTGCAGAAAATATGGAAAGCAGCGGTTTGGCGGTAAATATGTCTGACATTCCAAAAGCAATGCTGATTCCGACTGCAGGTCTTGTTGTGGGTTTACTCATTGCGATTTTTGTTTCTTACCGAAAGAAAAGAGACTATCAAACAACTGAAATCGTTGAGACGGAAAGAGGAGAATATTCAAAAGCTGGTATTATTCTTTCTCTGGTTGCGATTGTTGCAGCATTAATTGTTCAGCTGCAGCTTGATTCCATGATTTTTGGCGCTCTAACAGGAATTTTGGTTATTTATATCAGTGGTGCCGTTAAATGGCGGGATGCTGACCAGCTATTAACAGAGGGCATGAAGATGATGGCGTTCATTGGGTTTGTGATGCTTGCTGCCTTCGGATTTGCTGATGTTTTAAAAGAAACGGGAGATGTGGAAAGGCTTGTTGAGCAGGCAGCAGGAATCATTGGCAACAATAAATCACTTGCAGCATTGCTTATGCTTCTTGTAGGCTTGCTTGTAACAATGGGAATCGGTTCTTCCTTCTCAACGATTCCAATCATTGCAACCATTTTCGTTCCGCTTGCACTTGAGGTTGGCTTCAGCCCAATGGCGACAATTGCATTAGTGGGAACTGCGGCAGCGCTTGGAGATGCCGGATCCCCGGCATCTGACAGTACTTTAGGACCAACAGCAGGTTTGAACGCTGACGGACAGCACAACCACATCTGGGACACTTGTGTGCCAACATTCATGCACTATAACATTCCGCTTATCCTCTTCGGATGGCTTGCAGCAGTTATTCTTTAATTAAAAGCGGCTTCTCTTTATAGGAGAAGCCGCTTTTCTATATACTTTTAACCGCCTTCAAAGTAGGTTACCATAAAGAAAAACGAACCGAGGTGGCTGCAGTGTATTTTGGCAAAGTAAGAAAGACGGTTTCCGGCAGAGTACCGCCCAACCAGAACGTTACAACTGCCTTTCCTGTACTGCATTATGGAAATGTTCCATATTACAGCAATATGCAGGAATGGTCTCTAAAGATTTTTGGGGAAGTGGAAAAGGAGATTTCCTTGTCTTATGACGAAGTAATGAACCTGCCGCAGACTGAGTACAAAAATGACATCCACTGTGTTACTGGCTGGTCAAAGCTTGATAATGCATGGAAAGGAATTTCCGCTGCAGATCTGGCCAGGCTTGCAGGTGTAAAAGAGGCTGCGAAATTTGTGATCCTCCATGCAGAAGAGGGATGGACAACTAACCTTCCGATTGAAGATTTTTTAAAGGAGACCAGCATGCTGGCACATACACATAATGGTGAAACATTAACACCTGAGCACGGATTTCCGTTGCGTGCAGTGATTCCCCATCTTTATTTTTGGAAAAGCGCCAAGTGGGTAAGAGGCATTGAATTTTCAGAATCTGATAAGCCGGGATTTTGGGAAAAAAACGGGTACCATAATTATGGAAATCCCTTTAAAGAACAGCGTTTCAGCTGGGATTAACACCATCATAAGCATTTGAGGATTTTTTTCATTATATACACTTGAAAACACTTATGAAAAACGCTTATAATGAAGTTAGTTACTTATAAATACTTACTGAAAAGCAATTCCATTTAAAAAAGCAGGCGGTTAATTATGTACCAGGAAGAAAGATTGATAGCGATCTTGAATTATCTGGAAAACAATAAGCGGATTTCAGCAGATCAAATTTGTACATTGTTTGATGTATCCAGAGACACGGCAAGGCGCGATCTGGTTAGGCTTGAAGAGGACCAGAAGATTGTTCGGACGAGAGGGGGAGCAATTCTGCCAACTCCCCGCCATGAAATAAAGGATTATGCCAATCGGCTAAAGATGGTTTCCTCCGAGAAAAAAAGAATCGGGCAAAGGGCAGCATCCCTGATCCATGACGGCGAAAGAATTATTTTGGATACCTCCACGACCGTTCAGGCATGTGCCGAGAATATGGGGGAAATTCCTTGTACTGTTATGACTAATTCAATTAACCAGGCGGAAATACTTTCATCAAACCCCAATGCGGATATATTGCTGCTTGGCGGCATGCTGCAAAAAGAGCACCGCTTTTTATACGGCTCTTCTGTTATCGAAAAACTGTCCCAGTATAAAGTGGATAAAGCATTCATTGGAGTAGTAGGCCTTTCGGGGAGCGGCCTTACTCTTGCTCATGAGGAAGACGGTATGGTTAAAAGAAAAATGATCAGCCAGGCGGACCAGGTAATTGTCCTTGCTGACCATACAAAAATCGGTGTAACCGAGTTTTTCAGGTTTGCGGAGTTAAGCGATATTGATCTTCTTATAACGGATAAAATGCCCGATAAAGCTTTTATTGACATATTGCAGAGGTTTAATGTGGAATTGCTGATAGCAGAGGGCTAATCAAATAGGCGCCGGCGTAACCCGATTGGGGCGTGACGGCCTGTGCTCTCTAACTGAAGCATTCCCTTAACCATAAAAAGCGTTACTAGCTGAGAGCCAGCTGTAACGCTTTTTTGTGTAAGAGAGGAGGCAGCCATCCAACTAAAATCCAAAGAGCATGGAAAAGATATTTTTCTTTTTAAGCCTTTTCCTTGGCTTATCCTGATCAAAAACCAAAAGAGTATCAGCCGGTATTTTTCGGCTGTTTCCAGCTTGCTTGGCTTCAAGTGCTTCTATCCGTTTATTCAGCTGTTCAATCTCTTTCTGAAATTCTTCGATTTCACTGCGGTGCTGAAGCAGCTGATAAGAGACAACATCATCTGCTTTTCCGTTAAGTCGCTGCTCGAGTTCGCTTATTTTTAATAAAACCTTTTCCATGGCCGGGTTCGTTAGTTCGCTTTGTACAGTTCCTTTTCTGGCCTTTTTGCCCTTCACGGTTACTTCCTGCAAAATCATTCCCTGGTTAAGCTGATCTTGAACCTGCTTTAACAGATCAATATCTTCATCCGTAAATAAATAATGCCCCAATTCATTTCGTTCCGTCCGGAGTTCCAGTTGTTTGACCCATCGCTGCACAGTGCTTGGCGAAACTCCTAATAATTTGGCTACAGCACTCGTATTCATCCTGATCCCCTCCCGTTTTCCAAACCCAATTCTCTATTGAAAACGGGAAGTCCTTCCCAGGTGACAAAACAAGTTCTCTTTCGGCAAAGAAAGTGTTAATTTTACATTTTTTTGAATTCTTCTTTTTCTTCAGATGAATCCATTTTGAAACATCTATCGGTAATCCAGCCAACAGCGCTCCCAATTAAGGCGCTCCCAATTATGTCGGAAGGATAATGGTGGCCTGCCCAAATACGGGAAAAGCCTGTTAGGGCTGAAAGCCAGCACAAAACACGTCCTATAAATCGGTTACCGCTTCGGATGACAACAGAAGCAGCAAACACCAGTACTGTATGCTTGCTTGGAAAAGTGGAATCTCTTTTTGATGGAATCAGAATTCCGACCTTGCTTCTGACGAATGGCCGCGGTTTAAAATAAAAAAGCTTGATGATCCTGTTCAGGACCAGTGCGAGCAGGGAAGCAAACGCTGCCTTTTTTGCTGTCCTCCTTGCCGGTCCTTTCGCCAGCCACATAGCTGCCAGTGTAAATAAAAATACATACCTTGCCTTATTTGAAATGAGAATCATCAGAAGATCCAGGGGGGCAAAACGGCCGGATATCCGGTTTATTGCGTTGAAAATTTTTACGTCCATTTTTAAAATCTCCTTTAGCCTTAATACCCTTAATATTTGCCACTTTACCTTTAATAACTCAAACCTATTTCGGAATTGCTGAAGCTGTTCCGTTTGCAGGTCAAAATGTATATTAATAATCGCGGATATAAGTAACATTCCGCGGTATTTATTTTTTAGCAGATAAAATTCAAATTGGCTAAATATATCTTTTTTAAAAACAAAAACCATGCAGCAATAGCATGGTCCTAACGGTATTATTTTCTAAAAAAATCTTTGAAGACGAGGGAAGCGAAGCCCATATAAGCACTTACAGTATAGCCGCTTTTAACAAAATTGGCGTAATTCCAAAAAAACATTGAAGTACCTCCTTTAAAATCTCTTCCCCCGCATTGGCAGGGAAGAGATTTATTTTATCTGTCCGGAACGGACCGAGAGCCAGTCATCCAAATAGCCAGGCACCTTGCCGTCCGATGTAAGGTTGGCGTGTCCGCCCTTCAGCAGGTGAAATTTTTTATCTTTGCTTGAAACCAGGTCCATGGCAGGGAGAATTTGTTCCTTTGGTACAAGGCGGTCAAAGCTCGAAGCAATTGCAAGCAGATTGGCATTAATATTGCCTAAATCAGCCTGTTTTCCATCGATAACCAGGCTGCCTTTAACAAGCTTGTTTTCTTTTCCCAGATCATGCAGAATTTGCTTTAAAGCGGCTCCAGCAAAAGGAATATGATTGTTTGTCCAGTGGTTGAACCGCTTCCACCTTTTGGTGTATTCTTCATTATCGGCACGGCTCAGAAGGGATAAATAAGGGGAATAATAGATAGGCGATGTAACCAGCCGCATTCCCGATTTAATGGCCGGGGCAGGAATCAGTCCCCAGGCATCCAATATGGAATCCAGGTCAGCGTCAGTTTCACGCAATTCCTCTGCCCATTGGTCAAACGCGGGAACCATGCTGAAATCAATCGGTGCAACGGATAGGATCAAATTTTTAACAGGTTCTTCTGAAATTGCAGCATAGATGGCTGCAAAAGTGCCGCCCAGGCAAAAGCCCATAACCGTTATTTCATCTGCTTTGGCGTGGTATAGAGCTCTCCTGACCCCCTTCTGGATGTATTGGACAACATAGTCATCCATCGTGATGTCTTTATCCTCATAGCCTGGAATGCCGAAATCAAGCAAGTAAACATCATAGCCGCTATTGGTTAAGGCTTCGATTAAACTGTTCTGCGGTCCCAAATCAAGAATAAAAGCTTGATTTACAAGGGAATAAACAAGGAAAACTGGCACCCTATATTTTTTGTCAGCAGGCGCATAATGCCAGAGAACAGCTTTGTTTTTCTTCCATACAGCCGTACGGGGGGTTAATCCGGTTGCCGGTTCAGGCTGTTGGATGGTTTTGAAGAAACCTTGCAGTTTTTTAGAAAATGGATTTTCCGCCATTTTATTGATCCGCGCTTTCACTGCTGCTGGAAGATTCCAATTCCTGGTCAAGGGTCTGTTTTAGATCCGAGAGAGCTTTAAGGATTTCATTCGGTTCAGATTTAGAATTTGATGATGAGGCGGCAAGCGATCTTTTTAACTCTTCCATCGATTGAGCCAAAGCCATTACTTTTTCATCGATCAGATCCATTTTTTCTTCCGCCTGAACAGTCAATTTAGCAGCATTTGCCACATCTGTTTTTGTAGGGAAATTAAGAGGGATGGATAGAGTTTCTATGGCGTGCTGCAGCTTTTTCATAGCGGCGGCTGCCACCTCCGAGCGGGTGAGCATATCTTTTAAAACATCTTCTTTATTAAGGGAGTTTTGGATTGAATCATTCAGCTCTTTCTCTACCTTCATCCCTACCTTTTTAATAGAGTTTAATAGGGCTTCTGTATGGTTTATGGTCATATACATTCTCCTTTCTTTAAGATGCAGTTCTGAAAATCCGGTTCCCCTTTCTGAACCGTTATCATTGATTAAATTTTCAATAACTAAAGTGATGCGGTCATGCCTCCGTCTACAACTAAAACCTGGCCTGTGACGTAATCGGAGGCTTTAGAGGATAGAAAGACAGCTGTCCCTTTTAAGTCCTCCTCATTGCCGAATCTTCCGGCAGGAATGTTTTTAAGGATAACAGATCCTGATTTTTCTAATTCCTTTGTTATTTTGGTTGGAAAGAACCCGGGTGCGATTGCGTTCACCTGGATGCCTGAAGGGGCCAGTTTTACAGCCAAATCCTTTGTGAGGGAGATAACCGCTCCTTTGCTGGTACTATAAGCGACTGCGTCCAAGAAAGCCGAATGTGTTCCTCTCATGCCTGTTACTGATGATATATTGATGATTTTTCCGCTTCCTTGTTTCTGCATCACCTTAGCAGCAGCCTGAGAAAATAAAAACATGCCTTTTAGATTCACATTCATCACTTTGTCCCATTTATCAGCAGGCAGTTCCAGTACGGGAGCAATCCATGATGTGCCGCTATTGTTAATGAGGATATCAATGCTGCCGAATTTGCCTAGAGTTTCATTGATTACTTTCTGAATGTCTTCTTCATTCGTAATGTCACACTCAATGGCAAGCGATTTAATGCCTCTTCCAGTTAAACTGCTGCTGACGCGCTCGCATGCTTCGAGATTGCGTGAGCACACTACAATATTTGCGCCTGCGTCTCCAAGTGCATTTGCCATTTGCTCGCCGAGTCCCCGTCCGCCGCCTGTCACGATTGCAGTTTTATTTTCTAAATGAAATAATTCATTCAGTTCCAATGTCATCCCTCCCTTGAAGAAAATTATGTCACGCTTCTAGCGGATTCATTTTAAAATAGGATTCGATATAGTATAGACAAGCAGATCCCTTGTGGTTCCAAAATTGGTTTTTTCGCCTTGTCCCAAAATGTATAAGGAAGAAGGAAAGAGAAAAGGATGAATAATAAACTTGAGGGAGGCAGAAACATGAATAGGGAGCGAATCGAGGAAATCTTTGATGAATCTGGCTCTCCGTTGCTTAACAGCGGACTGGCATTTAAAATCTGGCTGAAGGGGGAATGGGATTCGGAAGGTGGGGAGGATATAGCGGACTTTCTGAATGTTTTTTCCTTTGTTGAGGAAAATGAGCTATATGCAGATGAACTTCTCTGTCACTATCGCATTTTTAAATATATTACGGAAAAAAATGACCTTTCTTTTTTCTCGTGGTAAACAAAAACAAACACAGATCAGAGACCTGTGTTTGTTTTTGAAAATATATGTCTAGCTCCAGCGCCTTGGTCAGGCGCTGGCCCTTTTCCTATTAACTAGCCATTTTATGCTGCTTTTTAGCTGCTTTATAGTGGTTTTCAAAGAATTCGTTCGTATCTTTCACAACTACTTTACTAAGCAGGATTAAGGCAATTAAGTTCGGAATCATCATTAATGCGTTTGCCATGTCAGCGAAAGCCCAAACCGTTGTCAGGTTTGCAACCGCTCCAATTCCAGTGGCAAGAATGTAAATTCCGCGGTATCCCATAATTCCTTTTGTTCCAACAAGGTATTCAAAGCACTTTTCACCGTAAACATACCAGCCGACAATTGTGGAAAAACCGAAGAAGATAACAGAGAACGCCACAATGTATTCGCCAATAGTGCCAAGTGCGTGTGCAAAGGCTGCACTTGTTAATGCACCGCCGTCAAGATTGGCTTCGTGCTGTACACCTGATAGCAATCCGCCTGTTGTATCCCAGAAACCTGTAATAATAAGAACTAATCCAGTCATAGTACAAACAACAATTGTCACAATAAAAGTACCTGTCATCGCTACTAGCGCCTGTTTAACAGGGTGATCTGTTTTTGCATTTCCGGCAATTAGGGCTGCTGTACCAAGACCGGCTTCATTTGAGAAGATTCCTCTTGATACACCATTTTTAATCGCTTCAGATACTACAACACCGACAAACCCGCCAGTTGCAGCAACCGGATTGAAAGCATAATAGAAAATTGTTTCGAAACCAGGGATTATCTGGTCGTAGTTAACCGCTAGAATAATCAAGGCTCCGCCAATATAAAGCACTGCCATAATCGGTACAAAGAAACCTGCAACTGTACTGATGCGCTGAATTCCGCCAAAAATAATTAACGCAGCAAGTACTGCCAAAACAATACCTGTAATCCAATTACTAACGCCAAAAGAAGTATCCATCACTGCTGCGATTGTGTTAGATTGAACGCTGTTTCCAATTCCAAGGGCCGCAAAAGCACCAAAGATAGCAAATGCAACGGCAAGCCACTTGAACTTTCTGCCAAGGCCGCGCTCTACATAATACATAGGTCCGCTTGAGTACTCGCCATTCGCGTTTTTCACACGGTATTTCATGGCCAATAAGGCTTCTGCATATTTAGTTGCCATTCCCAGTAAGCCAACGATCCACATCCAAAAAATGGCTCCAGGTCCCCCTAGCGTGATCGCGGTTGCTACACCGGCAATATTACCGTTCCCGATTGTAGCTGCCAAAGCTGTCATAAGGGCTTTGAAGTTACTAACATCACCCTCATCGTTAGAGGAAGCCTGCCCTTCCTTTGTAAATCCTAATTTAAATGCATACAGGAGCCTTCTGAACTGAAGGCCTTTCAGCATGAATGTTAAAAGAACACCAGTACCAAAAAGTAAAACCAAACTTGGTGTGCCCCAAAGCACCCCGTTAATTTTATTAAGCGTTTCAAGCATAAAATCGTCGCCTCCCAGTTGTTAACGCTTTCAATTCTTGTAAAATAGACTAATAAACTATGAAATTTTTGTGAACAAGTTCTATTGTAAAATTATCGGAATATAACTTCAACCCATTTTCATGAATTAAAACTATTGAGAATTTTATAAAAACAGGTACCAGGTACCACCCGAATTTTGTCGAATCGCCATTATGGCTTTGGTAGAGTGATGGGGGTGGAATGAGGTATAATATTATAGGTAAGAAATAGTGTTATTGGGTTTTTAAAAGCATATTAATTATTAAAATTTATTTTAGTGGTTTAAAGGGGTTTTAGGATTGGGTCAAGATAAAATGGGAAAAGATCCGTTTAAGAGGACGTTTGGCAATCTCGAGGAATTGGTTGATAAGATTCGGGATGTTTTGGAATGTCCGGTTACAATTGAGGATGTCAATCATCGCCTGCTTGCCTACAGTACGCATGACGATCAGACGGATACGGCCAGAATTGCGACGATTATCAGCAGAAAGGTGCCGGAAAAGGTAATCAACCGTTTATGGAAGGAGGGGATGATTCCCCAGCTGATGCAAAGCGGTGAACCATTGAGGATTACGGAAATAAAGGAAATCGGCCTTGGCAATCGGGTAGCAATCTCCATCCGCAATCATAATGAAGTGCTCGGCTATATTTGGGTTGTGGAGGAAGAAACCCTCTTAACAGAAAGCAAGCTGAACCTTCTTAAGTTGGCTGCCCAGTCTGCAAGGACCGAACTGTTAAAATTAAACTCGCAAAAAAAGAAAAGAGTGGAAGGGTACCAGGACTTTTTCTGGGAGCTTTTAACCGGCCACTTCCAAAACCATAATGAAATTTTGGGCAGATTTGAGGACTTAAGTATTAAACCTCCATCACCCTTTGCGGTTCTAGTCTTTCAATTTAAGGAAGAAATCAATTCAAAAATCGAACAGAATATTATTTACCTGATTACAACAAGCCAGAAAATTAATATTACCTTTTATGCAGGGATGGGGAATGAGTTTATCATCCTGGCAGCACCGCCGGAACCTTCCTTATCCGAAAAAACGTTCACTGAGTTCATCCAGTTCTTCATCGATCAAATGAAGACCCGGTTTAACATCGATCACATTAGCGGAGCGACAGGAACTATCTATGAACGTTATGAAAAAGTAGAAAAAAGCTATCAGGAGGCATTAAAGGTTCTTCGGCTTAAAGATCAATTTAAAGATGAAATCCAGCAGATTTACAGCTATCAGCAGCTCGGCATTTTCCGCTATCTTGATGCTATTCTGGAGAAAAAGCGGACAGAGCCTTATGAGCACCCGGGTATCGAAAAGCTGATCAAATACGACGCTGAGCATCGAACCAATTTATTAGCGACTCTGGAAGCTTTTATCGACCATGACAGCAATGTAAATGAAACAGCAAAAAAACTTCATGTCCATATGAACACACTTAACTATCGGTTAAAGAGAATCACGGAGATCGGCGAAATCGATTTAAAAAATACGAATACCAAGCTTTCCTTATATCTTGAATTGAAAATGAAGCGTTTGGAAAAAAAAAGCCCTCATTTGTAGATTTCCACAAATGAAGGCTTTTTCATTTTACCGAATCAACAATGACAGCGCTTTAATAAAATTATTATACTGATTATAGTAAATTTCATACTTGATAGATTGAAAGGGGATTTTTCCATGATTATTGGAGTACCTAAAGAAATTAAAAACAACGAGAACCGTGTTGCTGCAACACCAGCAAGCGTTGATGCATTAGTTAAATCCGGACATAAAGTACTTGTTGAAATCGATGCTGGGGTTGGAAGCGGTTTCACTAATGAAGATTATACAGAAGTTGGAGCTGTTATTGTAGACACTGCGGCAGAAGCATGGGCTGCTGAAATGGTTATGAAGGTTAAAGAGCCTCTTCCATCCGAATATGGCTATTTCCGCGAAGGTTTGGTGCTTTTCACATATCTTCACCTTGCAGCTGAACCTGAGCTTGCAAAGGCATTAACTGAAAAAGGCGTTATTGCAATTGCCTATGAAACAGTTGAAGTGAACCGTACATTGCCTCTTCTAACTCCAATGAGTGAAGTGGCAGGACGCATGGCTTCTCAAATTGGGGCTCAATTCCTTCAAAAAACAAATGGCGGTATGGGAATCCTCTTAGCAGGCGTTCCTGGCGTATCCCGCGGCAAAGTGACAATCGTTGGCGGCGGTGTAGTAGGAATCAATGCTGCAAAAATGGCAATCGGCCTTGGCGCACAGGTTACAATTATTGACCTAAGCCCAGAGCGACTTCGCCAGCTTGACGATATTTTCGGAAACAGCATTCAAACGTTAATGTCAAACCCATTCAACATCGCACAAGCGGTTAAAGATGCAGATCTTGTCATCGGTGCCGTTCTGATCCCAGGAGCAAAAGCACCTAAGCTTGTAACAGAAGAAATGATCAAAACAATGAAGCCAGGTTCTGTAGTTGTTGACGTGGCAATCGATCAGGGCGGTATTTTCGAAACTGTTGACCATATTACAACTCACGACAACCCAACTTATGAAAAGCATGGCGTTGTACACTATGCAGTTGCGAACATGCCTGGTGCAGTTCCAAGAACATCTACAATCGCTCTTACAAACGTTACAATTAACTACGCTCTGCAAATTGCCAACAAGGGTGTTGTAAAAGCAATTGAAGATAACGCTGCACTTAAGCTTGGGGTTAACGTTGTAAACGGAAGCATCACATACCCAGCGGTTGCAAAAGATCTTGGCTATGACTACATTACAGTAGAAGAAGCATTTGCTAAAGTAAAGGCAGCTAACTAATATTTTTAACCCCCTTGGCTGATTAGGCTAAGGGGGTTTTTGCTTAAAAATTATAGAGAAAGTATAGTTACCAAATTTTCCTTGTTTAAACCCCACCAAAAATGGAGGTCATGCTGCGAATATTTATAACAAGGTTGGTAAGCCTTATTATTTCCTCCCTTTCCTTATTCAATAGGAAAGGGCTTTTTTATGCTGCCCTTTAGGACACTCCTTTTTCAATAGATAAGAATTTGTATATTTGAACTTCGAAAGCTGTCTAGCTCGAGCATTTGCCCCCTCGAGGTGTCAGGGGTGGGCAAGGCGCTTGTGCTTTTCTTAATAGCCCACTCAAAATGCGGACATCTGCATATTAAATAGAGAAGGGATTGAAAAACAAGGAGGTTACCCAATATGCATCACTATAGAAGCCCTTATTATCGCGGGGGCGACAGATTCTTTTTAGGAGGACCGTTTATCGGAGGTCTGCTGGGAGGATTTTTGGGAGGCGGATTAGGAGCAGCATTATTTACTCCTCGGCCATTCTATGGTCCGCCACGGCCATTCTATGGACCACCGGCACCCTTTTACGGTCCGTATGGCGGCGGATACCCGGGTTACGGCCCTTATGGATACGGAGGAAGTCCTTATTATCGATAAAAAGTTAAAGCTCTCTGGCTGGAGAGCTTTTTATTTTATTCACGAAATTAATCTTCCTCTACATCCACCGAAGCTTAAGCGTCAAATCACAGCATTTCACGTTATCTTCCTTCTCGGATTCGAAATGCAGGGTGAGGCCATCTGGGGTATACGACACAGAAGGTACTTGGGAAATCCCTGTCGATTTTATCATCTTTTCGACTTCACTCATTTTGGACTGTTGGGCAGCTGACATCAGTTCATACGAAAACTTCTTTGATTCCGCCATATTTACCAGCAAAGTGCTGGCATTCCTCATAAGAATTTCCATTTTTTTAGCCGAGCTTATAAAGATCTCGGGATCAACCCCAGGAATTGTCCTGTAGAAATATACAGGATGGTAAGAGCCTTGATAATTTGCAGGATAATGCCAGCTGCCATGGGTTGGCGGATATGGTCCTGGCCTTGGATATCGAAAGTAATAATAGGGGTACATCCGGTTCTGCCCCTTTCTGTCATATATAGTCAATGCACGCATTCCCAATATATGAAAAAATAGCTTTTCCTATGAGAGGCATTTTATGAAATGTTGCGAAACCCAAATTCACTCTTTGTCCTCCGTCATAGAAAAAAGGCATTCGCATATGGTTGCTTTAGAAGGGCAAATCTTAAAAGGATTGATATAATAATTAAAGGGGTAAAGGAAGGGAATGAAGAATATATAAGTGCGTATTAATGAAATCCGGGAACGCAATTAAAACAGGATAGGAGGCCCCATATGGAATTGGAATTGATTTTGGAAGTCATTGAAAATAACGGGTATTTGGGGCTTTTTCTATGGCTGTGGGTAGGCGTTTTTATTTTTCCTGTTCCCAATGAATTGATAGTCATGACTGTAGGCCTTTCTGCCTCTTTAAAATCGCTTCATCCTGCGCTTGCTTTTATCGTGATTTATTTCGGCATACTGGCTGCCCTTACAACTTGCTATACAATAGGCCGTTTTATCGGCAGGCCGCTTCTGCAATATTTCCAGAGAAGCAAAAGGTTTTCCAGGGCGATTGATTCTTCTTTAAAGCTAATGGAAAAGTATCATGCCTTTTCCCTCTCCTTCAGCTATTTTGTTCCGGGCATCCGAAACTTCCTTCCCTTTTTGTATGGCTTCAGTAAATTGCCTTTTAAAAAATTCGCTCTGTTTGCATACAGTGGCGCGCTCTTATGGCTGTCCCTTACTTTTACACTTGGATATGTATTTGGGGACCACATTGATACGATTATCAAACATGAAAAAGAATTATTGTTTGGACTAACGGGTCTGGCCGTGCTCATTATTGCCGTCCGCCTTGGCAGAAGAAAGCGCGGGAAAGAGAACGAAAAGCTTCATGATCAAGGTTTGGGATTATAGATTAAAAAGGCAGCTAAGAAGCTGCCTGTTGTATTATAAGGAAAATTGATTTTTCAGTGTCTAATACTGATTTCGGTGCTCAACCAGGTCGATGGCGCCAAGTACAATATGGGCAAGCCCGAAACCAACGATTGTGTTTGATACCGTTTTATTTGTTCTGCGGCTTTGATTCATTGCATAGCCTGCAGAGGTAACAGCGGTCCGAGTACAGCCGGAACTAATCCTTTATGAACACGATTCATGGCAGTCACCTCTTTATCGTGATTGTCCAACAGGACATACCTAATTTGTTCTTATATAATGAATAATAGTATGACAACATTTTACATAAGGAAAGGGGATAGGGGAATGGATTTGAAAAATACATTAATCCAAACACTGGGAATGGAAATCGTGGCAATCGAAAAAGGGCGTGTTGTGGCCACTATGCCTGTAGACGGACGGACCCGGCAGCCATTTGGACTGCTGCATGGCGGGGCTTCTGTCGCTCTCGCTGAAACAGTTGCAAGCATTGGTGCCTATGAACTTTGTGACAAGGAAACAGAATCAGTTGCGGGTCTTGAAATCAATGCCAACCATATCCGGGCTAAAAAGGACGGAACCGTGACAGCAGTCGCAACAGTCCTGCATCATGGCCGGACAACCATGGTATGGGATATTAAAATTACGGATGAAAACGATAATCTGATCTGTACCTCAAGATGTACAATGGCCGTTATTAAAAGAAAATAAAGGATTAACTTTTATATAAGCAATATAAAAAACCGCAGGAGTGCATCACTCCTGCGGTTTTTAAACCTATTAATCCTTACTGGCTGACTTTTTCATATGCGGTGCATTTTTCAAATCATCCTGTACGCTTTTATCCCAGAGCTGTACGCCGGAATTATAAGCAGCACGGGCGATTAAATGCCCGGCAACAGGAGATGTCATGAAGATGAACACAATTCCGAGAAGCACTCTGGAATTGAAGAAGCCATCTTTAACATAAAAGAAGAGCAGCGTCCCAAGCAGTATGGACATGACGCCCAAAGTAGCTGATTTTGAAGCCGCATGGTTTCGCGTATAGATATCCGGAAGCCTAATGACGCCATATGCTGCAACAAGGCTTAAAAAGGCTCCAATTATGATTAGCACAATGATGGCAATATTAGCGATCTCGTTCATTTTCTATAATAACCCCTTTCTCCAAATATTTAGAGAAGGCTACAGTCCCGATGAAAGCGAGAATTCCAATAAGAAGGATGACCTCCACAAACGCATTTGTATTCAGGGCGATTGAAATAAGAGCGACAATTGCCACCAGATTAATGCCGATTGCATCAAGCGCTACCACTCGGTCTGGAGTTGTAGGCCCTTTAATGACTCTGTAAATCAATCCTATGGTGGCAGCCGATATGATCAGAATGGCAATTAACACAACGGTATTCAGCATTATCGGCTCACCTCCATAATCGCTTTTTCAAACGTGTTTTTAATTGAATCAATGGTTTCCTTTGCATCATCGATATCGATTGCATGAATGTATAGAATCTTGTTATCAGGCGAAACGTCTACAACCAGTGTCCCCGGAGTCAGCGTAATCAGGTTGGAAAGTACCATGATTTCCCAATCCTCCTTCAGGACAGTAGGATAGGCAAAAATTCCTGGGCGCATATCAAGTTTTGGTTTTAACAATACTTTTAGCACGCCAATATTAGCAAGGATAAGCTCCTTGATGAAAATAAACAAAAGATTGATCACTGCCACAACTCTTAAAAGATAAAAACGCGAATCGAAAAATCTTCTGAAAGTAAAGATGATGAGCAGGCCAAAAAGGTATCCTTTAAGGAACGCAACCGGTTCGTATGACCCTGTTAAAAACATCCACATAAATCCAAGGAACACATTTAATAATATTTGAAATGCCATACTCAATACTCCTTTAAAACTGCTTCAATATAGATATTTGGATTTGCAAGAGTTTCAGCAGCCTGTGAGATATACGGATAAACAAATTCAGAGCCGACACCGTAAAGAACGGCAATGGCAACAAGGATAACAGGGGCAATCATCATTTTTCTTACAGGTACTGTATCTTCCCCTTTATAAGCGCGAGGAGTTCCCCAGAATCCATTGATAAAAATCTTCATGATTGAAAATAGGACCAGAAGGCTGGACATTAAAACGATTCCTGCTCCCCAGTATTGTTCCGCTTCAAATCCGCCTTTCACAATGAGAAGCTTTCCAATGAAGCCGCTAAGCGGCGGGATTCCAGCCAGGGCAAGTGCAGCGATAAAGAAGGTCCAGCCTAAGCCTGGATAGCGTTTGATCAAACCGCTTATCTTATGCAAATCACTCGTTCCTGCAATCGCTATAACAATTCCGGCAAGTAGAAATAAAGCCGCTTTAATAATCATATCATGGACCAGATAGAAGATGGATCCGGAAAGAGCATCCGGTGTCATTGCTGAAATTCCAAATAGGATCGCACCCACAGCCACAATAATATTGTAGATAATAATCTTTTTAACATCCCAGTAAGCAATCGCGCCAATTACACCGACGATAATCGACATAATCGCCAGAATGCTTAGGAGCTGATGGGTAAACCCGGTATCATGGTAAAAGAACAACGTATAGGTCCTTGTTATTGAATACACGCCGACCTTTGTCAGCAAAGCTCCGAATAAAGCCAATATCGGAGCCGGCGGTGCGTAATACGAGCCTGGCATCCAGAAGTATAAAGGGAAAATGGCCCCTTTTAATCCGAATACAATCAAAAACAGAACGGCTATAACTGTTATAATTCCAAGTTGTGCAACTTGGCTTATTTCGCTGATGCGAAAAGAAATATGCGCCATATTAAGCGTGCCGACGACGGAATACAAGTAGGCTACAGCTATAACAAATAAAGCGGAAGAAATTACATTCACTAGAATATATTTAATTGACTCCCTGAGCTGGGCTTTCTTCCCTCCCAAAACAAGCAAAACATAGGAGGCCATCAGCATAACTTCAAAAAAGACGAAGAGGTTGAAGATGTCACCGGTTGTGAAAGCACCGTTCACGCCAACAATCAAAAAGTTGAATGCAGCATAATAATAAAACTTTTCCCGATCTTCTCCTATGCTCCAAAAGGAATAAATCAGGCATGCAAAAGCGACTATGCTGGTTGTCAGAACGAGAATGGCAGACATCATATCAGAAACAAGCGTAATCCCAAAGGGGGCCTCCCAGCTTGAAACATCCAATGTCTGTATCCCGTCATTTCGCACCTTCTGAACCAATAAAGCTGAAACAATAATCGTAACTGCTGACGAAAGGCCTGCAATCCACCTTTGCAGCATGATTCTTTTAGCAGCGAAGATTAGAAGGACACCCGTAATTAATGGGATCAGGATAGGCAATATCAAAAAGTTAATCATTTCCTTCAGTTCCTCTCATTCGATCCATATTATCTGTGCCAAGCTCCTGGTAAGCACGGTAGGCCAACACTAGGAAGAAGGCTGTAACCCCAAAGCTGATTACAATTGCAGTCAGGATGAGTGCTTGGGGAATCGGATCAGAATATGAGCTTGCGTGTTCGCCGAGCAGCGGGGCAGCTCCCCTTTTTAAACCGCCCATTGTTAAGATCAGCATATGTGCGCCATGGCTCAACAGCCCAGTCCCGACGATAATGCGCAGCAAGCTTTTTGACAGCATTAGATAAGTAGCTGACATAAATAAGATGCCAATAACAAAAGCCATTAATATTTCCATTATTCATCCTCCCCTATCGTTTGAATAATGGTCATCGTAACGCCAACAACAACCAGGAAAACACCCAGATCAAACAGTGTAGCCGTATGGAGTGAAGTATCTCCCAATACAGGCAATTCGACATGACCAAACGCATGGGTTAGGAAGGGAACGTTAAACAGCAATGCTCCCGCCCCTGTTCCTATTGAAAAAAGCAGCCCTACTGCAATCATATGAATATAATTGACAGGGAGAATTTTTGATACTGTTTTCATGTCAAAAGCCAATAACAGCAGAACGATTGCTCCGGATGTCAGCAAACCGCCAACGAAGCCCCCGCCTGGAGTATAGTGCCCTGCAAAGAAGATATGGACAGAAAAAAGAACAATGATAAACAAAACAACCTTTGTTGCTGTCTGTAAAATAATGTCATTTGTTTTCATTTTTCTTTCCTCCTTCCAGGCGAAGCTTGATCATGGCAAAAATTCCAAGTGCCGCAATCCCAAGAACGGTAATCTCGAACATGGTATCAAAACCACGGAAATCAACAAGGATAACGTTGACCATGTTTTTCCCTGCGGCCTCTTTATACGTATTTTCTACATAGTATTGTGCAATCGAATCAAACATCTTATTGCTGTGCGCTGAAAGGGCAATCATGGTTACAATCGCACCAACTCCAACAGAAATAAGCGCGTTCGTCATTTTAAATCGGATTCGCTCTTCATGCCGCAGCTTTGGCAGATGGTAGAAGGCGAGCAGGAATAATGAAACTGAAATGGTTTCGATTACAAGCTGTGTCAGGGCAAGGTCAGGTGCACGGAAAATGACAAAGAAAAGCGAAACGGTGTACCCAACTGCCCCCAACAAAATAATTGAAGTCATTCTTGATTTGACAAAAAGGATTGTAATAGCAGCAGCTGCAATCCCTAATGCCAGCAGGACTTCAGCAAAATGGATCGGTGCTACATTGCTCGTATCGAATTTAAATGCATCTTTAATAAATAATGTAGCCGCCAATGCGACAATGAAAAAGGTGAAAATATACACAAGATAGGTTCGGATAAACCCATTCATATATAATCTTGTCAAATTAAAGGAAGCTCTCTGTGAGACTTCAAGCATGCCATCATAAAAACGATTTAAAGCAAGCTTCTCAGGGAACATATCATATACTTTTCTCCACTTCGGTAAAGTTGTAAAAAGCAATATTCCCAATGTAATAACTCCTAATGTCATAAACAGTTCAGGCGTAAAGCCATGCCAGAAGTAGATATGGGTATCATACACAAATCCTGGGACCGGCATTATGGCTGCCTGTGCAGGAGAAATTAGAGTGTTTGAAATAATGTTAGGGAAGAAACCGATAATGATAACCAATGAAGCCAGCACAATAGGTGAAATCAGCATTCCTAGTGGAGCTTCATGCGGTTTCTTTTCCAATTTTTCAGGCTGGAATTTGCCTGTAAACGTTTTGAATACTAACACCATGCTGTAGATGAACGTGAACACACTTGCCACCCAGGCAAGAACAGGGAATAGAAAGCCCCATGTATCCAAATTGAAGATGTCCATTTCCAGAACACGGACCATGCCGGTAAAGAACATTTCTTTACTCAAGAATCCGTTGAAAGGCGGAAGTCCCGCCATTGCGAATGTGCCAATGATAGCCAAAGTAAAGGTAATCGGCATAAAATTCATTAATCCGCCAAGCTTGCGGATGTCACGGGTGCCGGTTTCATGGTCGACTATTCCAGCTACCATGAAAAGACTGCCCTTAAAGGTCGCATGATTAATCAGATGGAATACAGCAGCTGTTGTAGCAACTGTAAAATAACTGTCCTCTACTGTTTCAAAGTGAAGGGCTGCAGCGCCAATTCCGAGAAGGGACATAATCATCCCCAGCTGGCTGACAGTTGAAAAAGCAAGAATGGATTTAAGATCTGTCTGTTTGACCGCCGAGAAGGAGCCCCAGAATAGCGTTACAATACCAAACCCGGCTACAAGCCACAGCCAAAGTGAATGCTCGGCAAATACCGGGCTCATTCTTGCCACTAAATAAATACCGGCTTTAACCATAGTTGCCGAGTGAAGGTAAGCACTGACAGGCGTTGGTGCTTCCATGGCATCAGGAAGCCAGATATGAAAAGGAAATTGTGCAGACTTTGTAAATGCACCAAGCAAGATGCAAAGCAAAGCAGGAACAAATAATGGGTTCGTAAAAATTTCATCTGATTGTGCAATGATTTCAGTAATGCTGAAGGTACCTGTCATCAGATATAAGAGAATAATCCCCGCAAGCATGGAAAGACCGCCGAAAACCGTTATGATCATTGATTTTTGTGCCCCGTAACGCGATTTTTCTCTGTGATACCAATATCCGATTAATAGGAAGGAAGAAAAACTTGTAAATTCCCAGAAAGTATAAAGCACGAGCAAATTATCCGATAGAACAACTCCCAGCATCGCTCCCATGAAAAGAAGCAAATAAACATAGAAGGTATTCAACTGTTCCTTGTTTTTATCCAAATAATAGATGGAATAAAGAACGACTAAGGCTCCAATTCCGGTAATCAGCAAAGAAAACAACAAACCAAGCCCATCAACCTTTGCCGTGAAATCGATCCCAAGTGATGGAATCCATGAGAAAGATTTTGTTACTGATTGCTGATTAGCGGTGATGGATAAGTAAGAGATAAAATAACTGAATAAAAGGATTGGCAGAGGAAGAATAAACCAACCCGTATGTATTTGCCTAAAGAGCTTGTACGCAAATGGCACAAGTATGGCAAGAAAAAATGGTGAAATTATTGCCAGGTGAAGCAAAGACAAAACATTACCCCCTTTAAATGTATGTAATTTTCAGCAGCATGGCCATTGTTTTTACGTGTAACTCTTAAAGTGCCTACGTTCTTAGATAGGAAAATTTTCTTACCATCTGGGATTAAACTCCGTATAGATAGAAAGAATGTATTTTTCCCTAATCAGAATGAATAAACTCCCCTCATTTATCTCCTAAATCTTATTGTAAAAACCTTCACATTGCTCTCCGAAATTGAAGCGCTTTATAAAAAGTTTTTCCTTCTTGCGTAATAATATCCAATCCATATGGCAGTGCGCCTTGATTTTGCCCGCCAGAATGAGATCCTAAAAATCATCTATAGCACCCGCTCATGCACCTAGAACAAATTATAACCTAAAATAAAAGTCTCTGCATTCATCAAACCCTTATCATTACAGGTTTTATCCCTTCTTTATTAAATAGGTAGAAACACGAATCCATCAGGAAAATTTTTTTGAAAATAATTTTTAAAAAACGAAAAATGGCGACAGTCTTAAAAAGAGCTGCACCCTATATTGAATAAAAAATGCATTTATTATACACACTACTTTTAGGGTGGTGTTGTGTATGATCAAACATAAAATCTCAGCAGCCATTTCCATCTTTGTCCTGCTTTTTGCAGGAGCCTGGATACTCGATCATCAGACGAAACGGGATTTCTATATTCCTGGAGATGAAGAAGTGGTCGAAATGATACCGGCAAATTACGAAATGGAAGCCGGGGTCAAACAAAGGCTGAAGGTATTTGAATCAAGGGAATATGTGAGGATACAGACAGCGTCATAGGAAAAGCTACCGCGTTCTGTTAACCCCTCGGGGCTAAACAAGGCACTGGAGCTGGACAATAAAGAAGAGGATGAGTTTCCTCATCCTCTTGACTGCTGTTATATTAATATTTGCTTCTGCCGCGATTGTGAAAAATCATAATGGAAAGCGGCACGGTTATGATAAACGAAAGGAAAAACAAAAGTAAAAACTTGGAAAATGGGGTAATTCTTTTCTCAAGATCATCTACATAAATATCAAAGAATTCACGAATAGAATCATTGCCTAAAACATTGGTGGCTGTGAGAAATTCTTCATTGTCAAAGTCATAATAATAAAAGTCTTTTTTCTTAAAGATAAATAAATCATCTCTTTCTTGTTCTAGTTCCAGAAATACCACTCCGATATGTGAGGAGTATTCCTCGATCACTTCCTCATTCTCCGAGGTGGAGGGATCATCCGGTGTAACAATTTTTGTAACTTTCCCCTGCATTCCATATGCATCAATAACCTCAAATGAGTGCTCATTATAATAGTGAACAGTCTTGCGCAGCTGTTTTTCAAGCTCTTCCTCATAACCTCTTTCTACTTCAGAAGCTCCTGCCGGGTTTATAAATAAAACCAATAACAAAAGTATGGCCATAAGAACATATAATCCACTTTTCAATTGCATTCCCCCCTTTACCTTTAGAACAAAATGGATGCTAGAATATGGTTTATATCTATGCTGGGAAAAACTGAAATATACAGATCGGACCTGCTATTGTAAAAAATATGAAAATCGAAGATAATAGATAGCTAGAATAAAGAGTTATTTGGATGGGGAAAAAATGAAAAATACATATATAACGAGTTATTTTCCGCTTTTGGCGATTATTTTGTTTAGTACTTCTCTAGCAATCAAAACTCAGATGGAATTGGTTAACTTCTTGAAGAAATCAGGGATTTATCGGGGAATGCTGGAGTTTTTCTCAGAAGGCGGCGTAAAGCTTGCACTGACTATCCTTCTATTGGTTATGTATTTTATGATTTTTGCTGCCTTAAAACTGGTAGCTGATACGATTAATGGACTTTCACTGCTGTTTTTTTCGAAGGATTTAGAAGGGGAGAGCCTGGCTAAGGCCCGCCATGGTTCAGCTATTTATTTTATCGGAGGAGCTCTATCGCTCTTTAGCTTGTTCAGTTATACAGGTATTGCAATCATCTTCGCGGCCGCGACTCTTATTTACTTCATTTATTTTGTGTATAAGGCAAGTGTATCGCTAACATTTGCAGGCATAACTGGCGTAATCTTTTTTCAGGTCATTATCTGGTCTTCCATTTTGACTGGTGTATTTTATCTTTCTATTAAAATTTACAACAGTATTATGGCAAGCCTGCCGATATAAAAAGGAGGGCATCCCCCAGGGTGCCCTCCTTTTATGCTAATCAACGAAATTTTGAATAAGTCAGCGAAAAACCGAATATATCAACGAAAAACCCTTTTTTATCGGCCAAACGGCCTTTACTCCGACATGATATCCTTCCAAATCAGCAGCTGGGGAGCCTGCGATTGTATAGACGCGAGGGTGCTGGGATTGTCTTTTCCAACCCAGATACCGGCTGTATACTGGCCAGTTAAGCCAATAAACCAGTAATCTTTATAGCCGTTGGTTGTTCCTGTTTTGCCGCCTGCATATCCATTGGGCAGGCTGGCTTTTCGTCCAGTTCCGGATTGAACCGTTTTCGCCATGAGTTGTCTGAGCTTATTTGCTGTCTTACTGCTCCATATCTGAACAGAAGGATCATCCCAGCTATAAAGCAGCTCGCCTTCCAGATTGGTCACTTTTCGTATCGATCTTGCCGGCCGGTAGTGTCCTTTATTTGCAAAGACAGTATATGCCGAGGTAAGTTCAAGCGGTGTCATTCCGTACGAGAAGCCGCCGACAGCCGCCGATAAAACATGGTCTTTTTTTGATACCATTTTAAAACCAAACTGGGATAAATCCTTGAATCCTATTTCAATACCTATTGAATCCAGAAGCCTTACAGCAGGTGTATTATAGGAATGGATAAAGGCTTTCTCCAAAGACACCATTCCATAGCGGGCTCCGCCAAAGTTCTGAGGACAGTAGCCGTTTTTGCAAAAAGTGCCTGCATCTACTTGATCCTGAAGAGAAGCGTTCGTCCTTTCGATATATGGCGCATAAACGAGCAGCGGTTTAATGGCAGAACCCGGCTGCCTGTAGGCCTGGAACGCTCTGTTAAAATCGTATTTTTTATAATTCTTTCCGCCGGCAATAGCTGCAATCTCATTGCTGGCATTGTCAATTACCACTGCTGCACCTTCAACATCCTTGTAGGGCAGCCGCTTTTCGAGTGAACTTTTCGCTTTTTCCTGGAGAGCGGGGTTCAAGGCTGTTTCAACTATGATACCCTGCTCCATTAACCTGGCAATTCTTTCATCGAGCTGTGCATTCAATTCTGCTTTCTTCTGATCATCCGCAAAGGAGAGCTTTTTATGATAGCCTTCTTTTTTTGAAATCAATTCCCTTAATTCTGCTTCAACATGCGTTACATAGTCCGGATACAAGTCAATTCTTTGCTTCATCTGAAGGCTGATAGATTCGCTTTTGATCGTTTCAGCGTTCTCCTTGCTAAGGAGCTTTTCTTCTTTTAATTGGTCAATCAGTCTTTCCTGCCTCTTCTTTGTCCTGTCAAAATGCTTAACTGGATCGTAAAAGGAAGGATTATTGGGGATCGCAGCGAGAAATGCAAGCTGCGCTTTAGACAAATCCTCAGCACTTTTTTGAAAATAAAGCCGGGATGCAGCTTCAATTCCATAAGCGCCATTTTGGAAATAAATCGCATTGATATACAATTCCAAAATTTCCTTTTTTGAAAATTTCCGCTCCAGTTCATAGGCATATAAAATCTCGCTGAGCTTGCGGTTGTAGGACTGTTCATGATTCAAAAATACATTTCGCGCAAGCTGCTGGGTAATCGTGCTGGCTCCTTGTTCAATATCATCAGATTGGATATTGATCGCCAATGCCCGGCCGATGGCAGGGATGTCAAATCCGGCATGATCATAAAAATGCTGGTCTTCTGCAGTGATGAATACATCCTTAAGGAAGGGCGAAATGTCATCTGAAGACAAGTACACCCTGTTCACTGGCTGATGGATTTCTGAGATGACCTGTCCATTGCCTGCTTTTATGTAGCTTGTCTGCGGCAAATGGACTTCTTTTATTTGCAGGTTTTCATCCAGCACCTCATGAAAGCCTTGCACCTTTTGGATTTCCGAGGAAGTGGCATACACAAGTATGACAAAAATGGGCAGCAATAAAAGTATGATAAAAAAGCCTGTCCATGCACGCAAATACCCATAACACCGCCTTTTTGCAGTTTTTAAAGTCCTATCCTATTTTTCGGCTTTTTCCTCGAGGAGTTAAGTGTTTTTGCCGTTGTATGTGAAACCGGGGACGGCCTGCTAAAAAATCAGGATGAAAACGAAATTACACAGAAAATTGAAATATTTCGTGCTATAATATAAGAAAAATTATGTGCGTTAATTTTAAAATGAAAGCAGGTGAAAGCGTGGGGGAGGAGCACCAATATTTATTTATTGATTTTGAGTTTACAATGCCTGAAAAGGGCGGTGGATTTAGAGGGTTTTATCCGGAAATAATTGAAGCTGGAATCGTGTCTGTTATCAACAGCCAAATTTGTGAAGAGTTTTCTTCCTATGTAACTCCTGTCCGTTTTCCAAATTTGTCCGAGCGATGCAAGTCTTTTTTGCATATTTCACAGGAACAGGTGGACCAGGGAATCACTTTTCATGAGCTCGTTGAAAAAATGAAGGACATGAACCAAAATCGGCCTTGTACAATCATTACATGGGGCAATATGGATATGAGGGTCCTAAGGAATAATTGCAATCAGGCGGGAATAGCCTTTCCATTCAGAGGCAAAGAAGTTGACCTGTCGATGGAATATAAGCGATTTTTTGGAGATCAAAACCAAACAGGATTATGGAAAGCCGTCCAGGAATACGGCAAAGAAGGAACTGGGAAACATCACCGGGCTTTGGATGATGCATTGACTACTTATAATATTTTCAGATTGGTAGAAAAGGATAAAAGGTATCTTCAAAAGCCGGAGCCTACGACGATCGGAGACCGGGTCGATTTTTCCAAGCTTTTTAATAAATTTGCTTAACAAGCCAAATCCAGCAAAACGATTTGGCTTGTTTTCATTTTACTTAAAATAGTCCTTTTCCAAGGATTCAATATTTTTAAGGCTTTGTTCAGCCCATGCGGATGAATCCCCCGTCAACTCTGTCCTCATTTTATCAAGTGCCGTTTTAAGAGAATCTTTATATTCAGGTATTTCCTCTTCGAAGGGTTTGACCATTTGCTTTGGCACATTGGTTTGCTCCCTATATGCCAGTGCGCGCCGCTCGTGGAAAAGCATGACATCCGCCTGTTTAGGGTTATGTAAATCACCTTGCATTGGATGTTTTAAAACCGCCAATACTCTCACCAGGTAATGCTGCGGGCGAATATTCGTTACTTCCCCGATATACTTGCCTGTTTTATAAATGGCTGTTACTTTGTCGCCGATATTGATTTCTGCCATAGTAATCTCTCCTTTCCTTTTTTCTTTAGCCCTATTATGACTCACATGATTGAAAAAACAAAGTGCAAATTTTCAATAAATCAGGTAAGCTAAAAAATAGCAGAATTTCGTTTTGCCTTATGAAGAGGGAATCAACATAGTATATAGGAGGAATGAATGTATGAAATGGAGTATTTTAGCTCCGCTTCTTGTCTTAATGCTAATCCTGGCAGCATGCGGGACAAGCACTGAAAAGGAGACAGACAATGCGAACGGTTCCGAACAAGAAGAAACCAAAACTGAAAACCAGGCTAGTGAAACTCCGGATAGCTTTCCGCAATTGACAGAAGAGGTCCAGGACAATGAAAGACTGGTTGAAATGCAGACATCCAAAGGCAATATAAAAATCAAGCTCTTTCCTGAGCAGGCTCCAAAAACAGTCGAAAACTTCATTAAACATAGCGAAGATGGCTATTATGACGGTTTAATCTTCCACCGTGTCATTAAAGACTTTATGATTCAGGGCGGCGACCCACAGGGCACCGGCATGGGCGGAGAGAGCATCTATGGACAAGCTTTTGAAGACGAATTCTCCAACCAGCTCTTTAATATCCGTGGAGCGTTATCCATGGCCAATTCCGGCCCGAATACAAACGGGAGCCAATTCTTTATCGTGCAAAACACAACAGTGGACCCAAGCTTGAAGGAGCAAATGGAAAAGGCCGGCTATCCGGAAGACATTATTAAAGCCTATGAAAAAGGCGGCACCCCATGGCTTGACCACAAGCACACCGTTTTTGGCCAGGTCGTTGAAGGAATGGACGTTGTCGACAGCATTGCAGCAGTCGAAACAGCGGAGCAGGACAAGCCTGTTGAAGATGTGGTGATTGAAAAGATTGAGGTATTGAAGTAATTAATAAAGATTATTAGCGTCGGCCATAAGCAAGACATTTGAACAACCGCTAAAAAAATTGGACAGTATTTTCATAGCTGATATAATAAACCATTGAACCACTGCTTTTGGCAGAAAGGATAGAATATTATGCTGCAATGGTACGTACTGTCGTTGTTTCTATATTTTCCGGAAGATAAATCAGAATACGGCCCTGCAGCCGTTACTTTTGCCATCTTTTTAGTTGCAGCCATCCTGACAATGAGATTGATCATCCGCGTATCAAAGCGCGAGGCTGCCAAGGCAAAGGAACTTGAGGATCACCTCAGCAGGCAAAATAAGCAGGAAGAGAACAGCTGAGAAGCTGTTCTTTTTTTGCCTGATCCCTCCACCTTTTTTATTCTCCTGTTTATCAAAAAAATGATTGGGCAACACTAAAGACAAAATGTCTTGATGGAGGATTCAATCATGAGAAAAGCTTGGATGCTTGTTTTTGTTTTGTTTTTGGCAGGTTGTGCAGAAGAAAACATTACAAATACGGAAGTGGAAATGTTTAATGCTGTGGGAGATTCTTTAGGAACCATCAAGGTGGAGGAACAGTCAAGCGGGGTTATGTTGAGCCTCGATTTAAACGGCTTGCCACCGGGGGAGCATGCTATTCATATTCATGAAGAAGCCAAATGCGAGCCGCCCGACTTTAAATCTGCTGGAAATCATTTTAACCCTGACAACAAAGAACATGGACTCCTGCATCCAAAAGGCGCCCATGCCGGTGACCTGCCTAATTTAATTGTTGAGGATGACGGCAAAGTGAAGGTGGATTTAATGGCTCCGCAAGTCACATTAAAAGATGGCAAAACCTCTTTGCTGACTAAGGAAGGAACTTCAATTGTCATCCATGAGGGAATGGATGACGGAATGACGTCGCCAGCAGGAGATTCCGGAGAGCGCATCGCCTGCGGCAGGATCTCGAAGGATAAAGATGAAAAGGGCCAGAAAAAGGCTCAGGATGACCAAACAACTGAAGGATAAAATGGAGAGTGGCTTCCTGGTAAAGGGGGCTGCTTTTTCTTAATCAGAAAGCTAGGAAAATTCTGGTTTAACCCTTATAATAAAATTAAACCTTTTAAAGGAGATTGTTTATATGGGGATTTTTGATGGGTTTATTGGCAATGCTTCTGAAGCGAAAATTGAAGAGGTTCAGGAGGAATTTGCAGCAGTACTTGCTCCGAGCGAACAGGTGGAAAAAGCTTATCGGCTGGTACGGGATTTATTCATTTTTACAAACAAGCGCCTTATCCTGGTTGATAAACAAGGGATAACAGGGAAGAAAGTAGAATACCACTCCATCCCTTATAAAAGTATTACCCACTTCAGCATTGAAACCGCAGGCAGCTTTGACCTTGAAGCCGAATTGAAGATTTGGATCTCAGGGGCTGAAGAACCGATTGAAAAGCAATTTAACAAAAGCCTAAATATATACGAAGTACAAAGCGTTCTTGCTGAATATGTACTGTAATATCACCCTTTACTGGCCGTCGGTAAAGGGTTTTATTTTACTTGTGAAACTAGGTGATTTTTCATAGAATGGATTTATCTTAAGTAAGGGATGTGGAATATGATCATTAAACCCCGTTTTGAACCGGAAGAATTAAAGTTACTCCGCTATTTATATCGCCGTTTGGAATCATCGGTGAAGGATGAAAATCACTATCTAAATTTGGAAAAAGGTTTTGCCGGCGAACTGCAGTTTGACAGGCTGATGCAAGAGGTTCCAGATGATTGGATGATCCTTAATGACCTATTGCTGGAAAGCAGCAGCACTCTTTTTCAAATTGATACTCTGCTACTAGCTGGTGCAATCCTCTATATTTTTGAAGTCAAAAATTACGAAGGTGATTTTTATATTGAAAATGACCACTGGTTTACCACCTCGAAAACCGAAATTAAAAATCCCCTGCTCCAGCTTCATAGAAGTGAAACACTGCTGAGAGGACTCCTCAAGGAATTAGGCTTCAACCTCCCCATAAAACCATACCTTGTCTTCGTAAACCCCGGTTTTCAACTCTACCAGGCTCCCTTGAACCTGCCTGCCGTTTTTCCAGCCCAACAAAACCGTTTTATAGAAAAATTAAAAGGTACGCCTGCAGCATCAAAAGTAAGAAATGCAAAGCTGGCAGAACAGTTAAACTCCCGTTGCTTGAAGGAGAACCCTTTTTTTAGAGTTCCAGGCTATTCATATGAGCAGTTTAGAAAAGGGATCCCTTGTGGATCTTGTTCATCATTTCTAACTCCATTTAGCCAGAGCATTTTAATATGCAGCGAATGTGGCTGCAAAGAAGAAAATGACTCCGCAGTCCTTAGGAGTGTTGAGGAATTTAAAACCCTCTTCCCTGAAATGAAGATTACCTCAAATGGTATTTATGAATGGTGCAGCATAATTAGTTCTACTAAAGTAATTCAAAGGATCCTTTCGAGGAATTATGAGAAAAAAGGAAGAGGCAAAGCTTCTTTTTATGTTAGTAAGTAGGCCGTTAATTTTAGTTTTAATACAGGTATAAAAGTTTTGAAGTTAATCTTTATAATTAACGACGAAACTATGGACAGTAAGCGGAGTATGGTAGTTAATCAATGTGATTAACGACGAAACAGGAGGCAGTAAGTGAAAAATGGTAGTTAATCAATGTGATTAACGACGAAACAGCAGGCAGTAGGTGAAAAATAGTAGTTAATCAATGTAATTAACGACGAAACAGGAGGCAGTAAGTGAAAAATGGTAGTTAATCAATGTGATTAACGACGAAGCTGGAGGTAGTAAGTGAAAAATGGTCGTTAATCAATGTGATTAACGACGAAACAGGAGGCAGTAGGTGAAAAATAGTAGTTAATCAATGTGATTAACGACGAAGCTGGAGGCAGTAAGTGAAAAATGGTAGTTAATCAATGTGATTAACGACGAAACAGGAGGCAGTAAGTGAAAAATGGTAGTTAATCAATGTGATTAACGACGAAACAGGAGGCAGTAGGTGAAAAATAGTAGTTAATCAATGTGATTAACCACGAAACTAGAGGTAGTAAATGAAAAATAGTAGTTAATCTATGTAATCAACGACGAAACAGGAGGCAGTAAGTGAAAAATGGTAGTTAATCAATGTGATTAACGACGAAACTAGAGGTAGCAAATGAAAAATGGTAGTTAATCCTGTTAGATTAAACGACGAATCTTGTAAAGGGAACCTGGTATTGTAGTTAAATTATTTAATACATCTCATGATGATAACAGGTTTAGGCCGGAGTAAAAAGAATAAGAGCACGGAACCCCATCCGTGCTCAATCCCTACTCACCCAAACGCTCTCTTTAATCTTTCCAGCCCATCCACCAAGACCTCATGCGGGCAGGCGATGTTCATGCGGACGAAGCCTTCGCCGCCGGGGCCGTATTTTGGTCCGGGTTCCAGGGCGAGTTTACCCTTTTCCAGCAGCTGCTTTCTAAGCTCATCATCATTCATTTCAAGCCTGCGGCAGTCAAGCCACAATAAATAAGTGCCATCAGGCTCGATCATGTTAATGCCGGACAATTCCTTTTTTATAAACTGCGCTGCTGTCTTTTTATTTTCCTCCAGATAGGCCATTAATCCATCAAGCCATTTTTCCCCATGGCGATAAGCTGCTTCCATGCCAAGGATTCCGAAGGCGGAAAGGGTGAAAAAGCCTTGTTTGCCTTGTTCTTCCTGGAAGGCTTTCCGCAGTTGATCATTGCTGATGACTGCAGCGGACGCCTGTATTCCTGCAAGGTTCCATGTTTTTGTTGGCGCAATGCAGGTGATGGTAATATCGGCGAAACGCTGATCAAGAGAAGCAATTGATATATGCTTGTTCCCTTTGAAAATTAGATCGGAGTGGATTTCATCCGAGAGGATGGTACAATCGTATTTCACACACAGCTCTCCGATTTTCCGCAGCTCTTCCTCAGTCCACATTCTGCCTCCGGGGTTATGCGGGTTGCACAGCAGGAATAATTTCACGCCTTCCTTAAGCTTGCTTTCAAAATCCTCAAAATCGATTTGATAGCGGCTATTTTCGAGCTTCAGCTGGGAATTAACAACTGTTCGCCCATTTTTTTTGATCATCTCGAAAAAGGGTGTATACACTGGAGACTGTAACATCACTTTATCATCTTTTTCGGTAAAAGCCTGGATGGCTGTTGCAATGGATGGAACGACTCCGGTGCTATACAGGATCGAAACTTTGTCAACTTTCCAGCTATGCCGGTTATTCAACCACTGAACAATTGCTTCAGCAGTAGAATCAGGTGCGTATGTATATCCGAAGATGCCATGATCCATTCTTTCCTCAAGTGCTTTCTTTACTTCTTCAGGAGGCTGAAAATCCATATCCGCCACCCACATTGGCAAAACATCTGTAGTGCCAAAAACCGCCTTGGTCATATCCCATTTAACAGAAGCTGTATTTTCCCGGTCGATTTTTTGATGAAAATTAAATTGATTCAATACTGTCACCGCCTTTATGATTCTTTTATGTATCCTGACTCTATGATATGATATTGATACTAAAAATTAAAACAAAGCGGCTCCAGGCTGGCAGCCGAACGATAAAAAGGTGATAAACATGGAAATTCAGCAGACAAACCTTTTGCTCGTCCATACCCTGGATCAATGGGATCCATTTGGAATCGGACCGGGAAATTATGATACAGAAATTGCAGATTCAGTCCAGGCTGTCCACGATCTCGATGACAGGGACAAGCTTGCAAGGAAAATTCAGTCCATATATGAATTCTCTTTTGAGGAAATCATCCCCTTGGAAAAATGCAAGGAAATTTCCGCCCAGCTTCTTGATATCAAGAATAATGGTTCATGCACCATTTAATTAACCTAATACGGCAGATAAGCAGTTTAGACTCAATAAAACGGCAGCCCTCCATGGTGTGCCGTTTTTTTCGTCTAAACACTCTCTGCAGTCTTCATAAACCTTTTAATATGCTGCAGGACATCTTCAGGCCGTTCTTCCGGCACAAGATGGCCGGTATCTTTTAATACAACCAGCCTGGAGTTCTTCAAATCCTTATTCAGCCGTTTCCCAATGTGAAGCGGAACGACTCTGTCATGCTCTCCCCAAATTAACAGGCATGGAGTTACAATCCTTTTCAAGGCAGCCGGCGGCAAATCGCCTTCCCGGTCGCGGATCATTCTGGTCAATGCACGAAAAATATCATCCTCTAAAAATGGCGACAAATACCCATAGAGCATCTCGTCATCAATCATGGAATGATCATGGACAACGTTTTTCAAATTTTGTTTTACTCCAGAACGCTGAAGATATAATTTTACATACAAATGAAAGAACGGTATGTAGCTGGAAAAAATAAGATGGGGCTTCATCCTTTTCATATAGCCGGAGCTGCATAATAACACCGCCTGGTCTACGAGTTCAGGCTTGGAATGGGCGACATTCAAAACGATCTGTCCTCCCATTGAATGGCCAACTAATGTAACTTTTTCAAAGCCGAGCTTTTCTGATAATTGGATGACGGTTTTCGCCAGATTTTCGTAGGAGTAAACAAACTGGCGGGACTTGCCGCTTTTGCCAAAGGGCGGCAAGTCGACTGAAATGACATTGAATTCTGTCTTCAATAAAGGAATCAGCCTGCGAAAGCTAAAAGTCGATGACAGGAAGCCATGCAGCAGAACCAGTGTTTCCCTGGAAGATTCGTGTTTGTAATACTCAAAGTAAACATCCGTTCCATTGATAGGCTCCGTTCCTGAAAAAGTCGTCTCTTCCATTGGCTTTCCCCTCCTTGTTTTTCTAAACTTCCCTATATTTTCCCCTCAATTTCAATCCTGACACATATGATTTTATAAATTTTAAAAAATAATAAAAGTGACACATTTATTTTCAGCAGTTTTTGCTATAATGGAACTATTTTATAGAGTAAATCACTAAAGGATAGGAGCTGCAAAGATGAAATTATCAGAAAAACAAATAGAGATTTTGGAAATTTTAGAAAATAATAGTGCGCGAATCCCGGTTGAAGACATTGCGAAAATGGCTGAATTGAGTATTGAGGAAACAAATGAGGCTTTAGAAAAGCTTGAGGAATTAAAGGTTTTAGTCCGCTATACTTCGGTTATTGATTGGTCGAAGGTAGATGGTCATGAGGGTGTTACCGCGATGATAGATGTGAAGGTGGCTCCTAAACGCGGAGTGGGCTTTGATGAGGTTGCCCAAAGAATTTACCGCTTTAAAGAGGTAAGGTCGGTTTATTTAATGTCTGGCGCTTATGATCTTTCCGTTATTGTTGAAGGACGTTCCATGAATGAGGTAGCCCGGTTTGTTTCTGAAAAATTGTCCACACTCGACTCGGTCTTGTCAACTACGACCCATTTTATTTTGAAAAAATATAAGCATGACGGAACAATCTTTGAACAAAATGAAGATGACAAACGAATCGTGGTGTCACCATAATGAACCGTACTAAAACCTATCTTTCTAAAACGGTTGAAGAACTGAAGCCTTCAGGAATTCGCCGCTTTTTTGACCTGGCTGCAGGTATGGAAGGCGTCATCTCCCTGGGGGTGGGGGAACCTGATTTCGTAACGCCCTGGTCTGTAAGGGAAGCTGCAATCCTGTCCCTTGAGCAGGGATATACGTCTTATACTGCCAACGCTGGTTTAATGGAGCTTCGGGAAGAGATTGCGAGTTATATGCAGAAAAGCTTCGGTGTTTCCTATTCTGCACAAAAGGAAATCACAGTCACAGTTGGGGCGAGCCAGGCCTTGGATATTGCCCTAAGAGCCATTCTTGATCCCGGTGACGAGGTGATTGTTGTTGAACCGAGCTTTGTTTCCTATGTTCCCTTAGTAGCTCTTGCTGGCGGGGTCCCTGTACAGGTTCAAACGCTAAAAGAGTTCGGCTTTAAAATTCAGCCTGAACAGCTGGAAAAAGCAATTACAGGACGGACAAAAGCGATCATGCTTTGTTCCCCAAATAATCCGACAGGAACCATGCTTAGCAAAAGTGAGCTCGAGAATATTGCGAAAATCGCAGAAAAGAATGACCTGCTAGTGCTGTCAGATGAGATTTACGCTGAATTGGCGTATGAGGGAGAGTATACAAGTTTTGCTGCCATCAGCGGGATGCGCAAAAGAACGATTTTAATATCCGGCTTTTCAAAGGGGTTTGCAATGACAGGCTGGAGGCTGGGGTTTGTTTGCGCTCCGGAGGCAATCTCCCAGGCTATGCTTAAAATACACCAGTATGCGATGATGTGTGCTCCGACCATGGCGCAATTCGCGGCCCTGGAAGCTTTAAAAACAGGCAGGACAGAAGTAGAAGAAATGAAAAAAAGCTACAGGCGCAGGCGGAATTATTTCGTTCAGTCACTTAATGATCTTGGATTAACATGCCATGTGCCTGGTGGAGCGTTTTATGCGTTTCCGTCTATTGAAAGTACAGGCTTTTCGTCAGAGGAATTTGCAGAAAAGCTATTATTGGCGGAAAAAGTAGCAGTCGTCCCAGGCAATATCTTTGGCGAAAGCGGTGAAGGTCACGTGCGCTGCTCCTATGCGACATCCATGGAACAGCTTCAGGAAGCCATAAAGCGAATCGGCCGTTTCCTTGAACGAAGCCAAAAGGCATAAAAAAAGGACAATCCATTACAGATTGTCAACTTCAAAAAGGGGGGGAATACTAGAAAGCCTTATAATACAAGGCTAACCAGTATTCCCCTTTTTATACTTGATTTTTAAAATTATTTATTATGATACTTGATTTCGTAGAGCATTTGCATGACCCTCAGAAAATCCTCTTCACTGATTTCCTTTGCTTTTCTTAGTATGAGCTTTGCCTTTTTTGTGCCGATTTCACGTACTAGCTGTTCGATTTCATAATCAATTCCAGTCTGGTTTGTCAGCAGCTCCTGTTCAAGAAGCTCTGAAGCAGGAATATCAAGTGCTGTAGAAATTTTTAGAACAGTTTGGGTATCCGGAATTTGGTCCCCGCTTTCATATTTTGCAATGGTACCAGTTCCAACCCTCACTTTTAACGCAAGCTGCTGCTGGGACATATTCGCACGTTCCCGGCATGCCTTAATGTTATTGCCGATGTTTGACATGATCCATCACCCCTTTTATCATTTTCTCCGATTACTATTTTATCATGTGGGGCTGTCTGTTATGGCCGTTCTTCGTGAACATTTCGTTAACATCTCCCGCATAAAACGGCATCAAGACTTTCCTGCAAGAAAGTTTAGTATCCGAAGGCATAAATGGGAATACAAACTGCTTGGAAATGCCAGATTGGTTCAACTGAACAGCATTGGGTGTAAAAGAGTCCCGATGACGGAAGTTGCACTTTACTATAGAATCCCAAAAGAATGCAGGAAAACAAATAAAATTGCTACGGGCACGAGATACCGGATAGATAGGTACCATAGATCAAAGATCAGGCCAATCCCCTTTGTGCCGGCATGCAGTTCCTCCTTTACAGCTTGTCGGGGAATTCTGTAGCCCACGAACAGAGAAATAAATAATGCACCAAGCGGAAGGCCAATATTGCTGGCAATAAAATCCGCAAAATCAAAAATGGATTTATTAAAAATCAATACATCCGACAAAACGCCAAATGAAAGGGCACTTGGAACGCCGGCAAGGAAAATAAGCAATCCGAAAGACCATGCCGCTGTTTTTCTTTTTTCGGTTTTGTCCTTTACCAGGGCTGCCACCCCAATTTCCAGGATGGAAAAAGCGGATGTTAACGTAGCGAATAAAAGCAGCACAAGGAAGACCGTTAAAAAAATACCGCCAAATGCGATTTCATTAAATACGGCTGGCAGTACGACAAATACAAGACCCGGTCCGGCGCCAGGTTCAAATCCCAAAGCGAAAACCGCAGGGAAAATAACCAAGCCTGCCAAAAGGGAAATGATAATGTTTAAGCCAACAACTGAGAAGGCCGACTTGGTTAGATTATCTTCTTTTGAAAGGTAAGAAGCATAGGTAACCATGACGGAAATACCTACACTTAATGCAAAAAAGGATTGCCCGAGCGCAAGAAGTACCGTTTCAGCATTTATGTTATTAAAATCAGGCTTTAATAAAAACTCGACTCCCTCGAGCGCACCTTCCAGGGTAAGCGAACGGAATACCAAAATAATAAAAAGAATAAATAAAGCGGGCATCATGTATTTGCTGGCCCGTTCAATCCCTTTTTGGATACCGCCCTGAACAACCGAAATGGTCATAAGCATAAAAATCAGTTGCAGCACAACAACCTCTGTTGGATTGGCAATAATATTTTTGAAGAGGCTTGCGTATTCCGTCTGTGAAAGGCCTGTTAGCGTACCTGTAAAGCTTCTCCAAAGGTATGAAAGAATCCATCCGCCGACAACACTATAAAAGGACAGGATAATAAACGAGACAGTGACTCCGCCAATCCCAAGCCAATGCCAGCCAGATCCCGGTGCTAAAACCTTGTAAGCTGTAACAGCATCTTTTTGTGTTCTGCGCCCAATAATAAATTCAGCAATTAAAATGGGAGCGCCAATAAAAATGGTTAATAGAAGAAAAATGGCAAAAAAGATTCCGCCCCCATTTGTGCCAGCAATATAAGGGAATTTCCAAATAGCTCCTAAACCAATGGCAGATCCGGCTGCAGCTAAAATGAAGCCAAGTTTTGAAGTCCATTGTTCATGTTTTTTCATAAATTACTCCTTTAAAATAATGTGAAACTTTTTTAGCTGGAGGTTTTTTACCCTTAGATATTAAAGACTCCAGAAAAGATATTTGTCCATCTTACTATGCTTTCCGAAAATTGTGTAGGGTAATTCTATTGTTTGCAGAATGTTTCATTATATTAAAAGAAAGGAAATGTTTAGGGTGGAAAGCGAGAATGGAATAAAATGGGTTAGTTGTTAATCCTTTTTCATTTTTGATATTTCTCCTTAGTTGTGATATAATTTTTTATTGCGTATAAAGAGATAAAATATGAATATAAATAGGAGTGTTTTCATGTCTGAGAAAATCGAAGTAGGCAGTGTTATTACAGGAAAGGTTACAGGTATTCAGCCATACGGTGCGTTCGTGGCACTGGATGAGAATACACAAGGATTAGTGCATATTTCCGAGGTAACTCATGGATTCGTTAAAGATATTAACGAACATCTTAAAGTCGGCGACGAAGTAAAAGTAAAAGTTTTATCTGTTGACGAAGAAGCAGGTAAAATCGGATTATCAATCCGCGCAACAGAAGAAGCGCCACAAGCAGAGGCAAAAGCTAAGAAGCCTCGCAAACGCCAGGCAGCGCCAATCAAAATGGAAGATGAATCTGCACAAGGATTCAACACACTTAAAGATAAGCTTCAAGAGTGGATCGAACAATCCCAGCGCGAAGACCTTATCAAGAAGTAATACTTGGGAAGCCGGGCTTTGGCCCGGTTTTTTATTTTATTGGTTACAAAGCTGAGTTTCCTTAATTGCCCATGCTGGAAAGAGTGCTTTTTAATTATGCAAAAAATCCTTGCTTTTACACGCAAAATGAGCGTGCGCTCGAAAAAATATTTTGCATACTAATTTACATAGAAATCCCCAGCCGATGCATTTTTTTAACATAAAAATTCAGAAAAATGGAGGAATTAAATGTTTTGGCATTAATCTTGCAATGACTATTAAAAGGGTATTACTTTAAAGGAGGAACATATATGGGAGAAACGACAGGGAAGAAGATTCCGTTTGGGATGGCTGTACTGCCGCTTTTGGTGATGATCGCTGTTATGGCTGTCACGATTGTAAAATTTGAGGGTAGTCCGCATGTGCCATTAATTACAGGAACAATTGTATCCGCTTTCATCGCTTGGCGTTTTGGATTTAAATGGAATGATATAGAAGAAGGTTTTTATAAAGGGATTCGATTGGCTCTTCCAGCAATCCTCATTATTATTATGGTTGGCCTGACGATTGGGTCCTGGATTGGCGGCGGAATTGTCGCAACGATGATTTACTATGGATTAAAGCTTATTACGCCTTCCATGTTCTTGGTTTCAATATGCGTCATCAGTGCGATTGTAACACTGGCTATTGGAAGCTCCTGGTCCACAATGGGAACGATCGGGGTTGCAGGCATGGGAATTGGGATCAGTATGGGTATTCCGGCTCCGATGGTGGCAGGTGCTATTATTTCCGGTGCGTATTTTGGGGACAAGATGTCGCCGCTATCTGATACAACGAACTTGGCTGCAGGGATTACCGGCACGGACTTGTTTGAGCATATCCGCCACATGTTTTACACGACCATTCCTGCTCTGGTGATTGCAGTACTTGTGTATTGGTTTATGGGCAGGCAGTTTGGCAGCAATGAATTAAACAATGAAAATATTTCAGAGGTAATGAAGGTGCTTTCAGAGAGCTTCGTCATTTCTCCCGGGCTTCTGCTTGTACCTGTATTGGTCATTTTTCTGGTAGCCAAAAAAGTTCCGGCCCTGCCTGCCTTGGCGGCTGGAGTTGTGCTTGGCTGGTTCTGCCATATTTTCATTCAAGGCGGTTCAGTAGGAGATGCTGTAAATACGCTGCAGGGCGGATTTTCAATCGAAAGCGGAAATGGCCTTGTGGATGACCTTTTCAACAGAGGCGGCATCGATGATATGATGTACACCGTTTCGTTAACCATTGTCGCGATGACCTTTGGCGGTGTGATGGAACAGACAGGAATGCTTAAAGCGATTGTCGATCAGATTCTGAAGCTGGCCCGTTCAGCGCGAAGCCTTGTGGCTACAACGGTTCTATCATCCTTTTTCACAAATGTTGCCGCAGCAGAGCAATATATATCCATCCTGTTGCCTGGTAGGATGTATGCACAGGCCTATAAGGATAGAAATCTGCAATCCAAAAATCTTTCACGCGCACTGGAGGATGGAGGAACTGTAACTTCTGTATTTGTCCCGTGGAATACCTGCGCGGTGTTTATTTTTTCAACACTGTCCGTACATCCATTTGAATACGCACCATATGCGATATTGAATTTCACTGTGCCAATCCTGGCCATAATTTTTGCCCTGCTTGGCTACAAAATTACTTTTATGAGTGATAAAGAGCGAAAAGAAATAGAAGCAAACGATCAGAAGGCATCTTAAAAAGAAGGCTCTGGATTTTTTCAGAGCCTTTCTCTTTTATAGGTTAATGGATAGTTCTTCGGGTAAAGGTAAATAGAAGGAAATCAGTATAATTATGAATAGGGAGTTTCAATTAATCAAAAAATACATTTTGTTGAAAGGAGTGACTTTTATGGCAGAGCAAACACTTTACGAAAAAGTAGGCGGCGGGGAAGCAATTGAAAAAGTGGTTGATTACTTTTATGAGGAACTAGTGTTGAAGGATCCAACCGTCAATCAATTTTTCGAGCACACCGATATGGTCAAACAGAAACGCCATCAATCTAAATTCATCAGCTATGCGTTGGGAGGGCCTAATCAATACTCAGGCAATTCAATGGCAAAGGCACACGAAGGCATGAACCTGCAGCCGGAGCACTTTAACGCCATCGCCAAGCACCTCCATGATGCACTTGCCCATTTTGGTTTGAGCGAAAGGGATATTGACGGAGCTTTAACTCGAGTTGCGGCGCTTCGGGACGATATTCTATACAAATAAAGCTCCCCGCGGGGAGCTTTTAGTTGTTTTTAATATAAAGGCTCTGTTAAAGCTTATTGTTGTTTTTTAGCACCCTGTTAATTGGAGCGGAAGGCACGAGACTCCTCGAAAATGCATTCGCATTTTCTTACGACGAGGTGTTTATTCGAGGATGCTTATTCAACGTCCTGCGGGAGTGCGGATCAAAGGGAGACCCCGCAGGAGCAAAGCGACGAGGAGCGTCGGACCGCCCGCGGAAAGGGAGTGCCTCGTGCTGAAATCAACAGGCAAATTTAACAGAGCCAATATAAAAAGAGCTGCCGGATAATTTTATGCTTGGAAAAAGAACAGTTTATCAGTTTTATCCGCAGAACTTTCAATATTTTAAACCGGCCGGAAATTGGCTATGTTCATGGAATTCTAGGCAGATTCCAACTGCAAAAAATGAATTAGGCTGCAATTTTTAATAGATTGCCTTCTTTTTCTAGAAAGTTCTGCATCCTCATCGGAGAACTGCCCGCCCTTTTAAGACATATCAACGAAACGGCTATTCACTGGCCCAATTAGCTATTATCCTTCTTAACTCCATACTTTCGCAGCCGGTATTGCAGGTTTTGCCGGCTCATGCCAAGAGATTTTGCAGCTTGGGTTATATTATTGCCATGATGCTTAAGTACTTTTTTTAGATAATAGGTTTCTGCTTCCTGGATGTATTGCTCCAGCGGCTTGATCGGCTTATTTTTCTGGATCAGCAGATCATCCATAGTGCCTGTCTCGTTCTCTTCCTCCTTGAATTGCGGTTTGTTCCGGAAATGGAGCGGCAGGTGGATGTAGCTGATGGCTTCTTCCAGGTCGATCAGGTTCATGGCGCCTTCAATAATATGCTCCAATTCACGGACATTCCCAGGCCAGTCGTATTGCTCGAATTTGCTCATTACGTCTTCGTCGACATCTTCTACATTCATACCGAAAAGCTGATTATATTTTTCGATGAAAAATTGAACGAGGTCCCCGATATCTTTTGTTCTCTCCCTTAATGGCGGAATGAAGAGGGACACGACACTTAGTCTATAGTATAAGTCCTTCCGCAAACGGCCTTCTGAGATCGCATCGATTGGATCTTCGTTGATTGTGGCAATTATTCTTACATCTACGGTCCGATCTTTCGTATCGCCGACTCTGCGGACTGTTTTTTCCTGCAAAACTCTTAGAAGTTTCGCTTGCAGGGATGGGTTAAGAGAGTTGATCTCATCCAGCAGAAGGGTTCCGCCATCTGCCTGCTCAAATAATCCCGGGCGCTCAATTGAACCGGTAAAGGCCCCTTTTTTGGTGCCAAACAAAAGGCCTTCTATCAAGCTATCTGGCAATGCTGCACAGTTTTGCGAGATAAATGGTTTAGAAGAGCGGCTGCTTCCGTTATGGATGCTTTGCGCAAAAAGCTCTTTCCCGGTACCGGTTTCGCCGATGATCAAAACAGACGAGCTCGTCCGGGTAGCTCTTTTGCTTGCCTCGATCACTTCCCGAATCTCATCGCTGCTTCCAATGATGCTATCAAAGGTGTAGCGCGTATCTCCCCTTTTGTTCATGTTTTCCCGGATCAGTTTTTCAAGTTTAGTAACATCGCGGGCAATTTCCATGGCGCCAATTTGCACACTTCCTTCAATGATTGGAAAAGTGTTATTAATTGTTGTAATTTCCTGGCCCTTATTGTTAAAGTACGTTTGCTTGGCGTTTTTAATATTTCTTCCCTTTTGCAGGGCTTGAAGGAGTGTACTGTCTTCATTTTGGTTAAAAGAAAAGACATCAAGCAGGTTCTTATCCAACACATCTTCATAGTTCATGCCTTCAATCTCAACCATTTTTTTATTGTAGATAATCGTTTTTCCCTCGACATCTACGACATGGACACCGACATCAATTTCATCCAAAATTCGCTGAAAGATCTTATTTTTTAATTGAAGCTGTTCGAATTCATGCTGATTCATTGTGGTCTCCTTATCCTGTATTTTATTTAATAGTATAAACTAAATTGAAATAGTGCAATGGAAATTTGCACCCAAAGATAACTTCGGTCTATCGATGCGCAAAAATATTTTGCTATCGAAAACAACAAATCTTTATTTAATAGCTTTTTAAAGTTGGCACAGTTCTTGCATTATAAAATGACGGATGCAAAAAACCGAATTAAAGGGGGATGGAATCATGGTACAGCCGTACAAACATGAACCTTTCACAAATTTTAAAACAGAAGAAAATCGCCAAGCATACTTACAGGGATTAAAAACAGTCGAAAGCTATTTGGGCCAGGACTATGACTTATTCATTGGGGGAGAGAGAATCTCCACTGAAGATAAAATCGTATCAATCAATCCTTCTAATAAAGAAGAAGTGGTTGGCCGTGTTTCAAAGGCAAACCGCGAGCATGCTGAGAAAGCGAT
>NZ_QGTW01000005.1 GCF_003182355.1 Cytobacillus oceanisediminis
AAATTTTAGTATAACGGGGTTTTAAGCTAGAAAAAACAAAAATCCCCGAATAGATCCACTTTTTTTAAAGTGTCTACTATTCGGGGTTCAGTTCATCTGCAGGCTTCCTTTTCTTTATTGTTTCCACGTTTGGACTTGGTCTGTTTCCAGTATTCCAATGGTCACATCACTAATATCCGGATCATCGAGCAATTTATTTCTTACTCCAATTTTAATATCATCAGCAACAGCAAGTGTCAGGCCTTCAACTAGCTCGATATAGCCCTCCACATGATATCTTCTTCCCTCTTGGATGAGCCTTAGCTGTTTGATATCAACAACATCAGGGTCATCCAGAATAATTTTGGCAATGCGGTCTTCGATATCTTTTGGTGCAGCAACACCGATCAAGCCTAAGGTGTTCTCAAAACCTATTTTGATGGCGATTCCAACCAACAGAAGCCCAATTAATAGGGTTCCCACGCCATCGAGAAAGTACAAGCCTGTAAAGTGGGCAATGAGAATGGATATAAGGGCAAGGAGTGCACCAAATGTAGCAATGATATCTTCATAAAAAACAAGCCGTGTTGGAGGAGTGGCAAGCCCGACATTTTTAAATGCCACTGGCACTACTCCCAGGCCTTTGGCCGGAGTTCTGGTTTCATGGGCAATTTCCTTCATTGCTTTTACTAAAATAAAGCCATCTACCAGAACCGCCAATACCATAACGCCTACATTAAGCCAGAGATCTGTCGATTCTTTCGGATGCTGAATCAGTTCCCAGCCTTTATGTATCGTTTCGTAGGCCATTATGGAAATGACAATTACCGCTATCAGAACAAATAGGTTAATAACTCTGCCGAATCCCGTAGGAAACCTCTTGGTTGGTTCCTTTTCAGCAAGAGCACTGCCAAAGAAGACAAATCCCTGGTTAAGGGCATCTGCCAGCGAGTGAAGAGTTGTAGCAAGCATGGCCCCGCTTCCGCTAATCATCGCCGCTACCCCTTTGGCAATAGTTAATGCCGTATTACCGAGAGCGGCCATTCCTGAAGATTTATTCCCTTTTTTTAGTAAAGCTATAACTGACATTTTATCACCGCCATATATTTGTTTGTTTTATTGTTACCCTTATGTTCAGCATACAAATCATGATTTTTCCCATTGCGGTTATCAGCGCAAAATAAAAAGAGCTAAAATTATTAGCTCTTTCAACTGCTATTTAACTAGCGAATGCTTAAAGGCATAAATAACAGCCTGGGTTCTGTCCTGAACCTGCAGCTTGCTTAGGATATTGCTTACATGTGTTTTGACTGTTTTTAAGGCAATGTAAAGTTCGTCGGCGATTTCCTGGTTCGTTTTGCCTTCTGTCATTAAAAGAAGAATCTCCATCTCACGGCTGGTCAGCTCTTCATGGGGCTGATGCTGGTTTTTCTGCCTCATTTTCACCATCATTTTGCCGGTCACTTCCGGCTCCAGCACGGATTGGCCATGGTAAGTGGAACGGACGGCATCAGCGATTTCACTTGCTTTGGAGGTTTTCAGCATATAGCTTGTCGCCCCTGCTTCAAGCGCCGGATACACCTTTTCATCATCAAGGAAGCTTGTCACAATAATGATCTTTGCTTCCGGCCACTGCTCGATGATATTCCTTGTTGCCTCAATCCCGTCCATTTCCTTCATGACCAAATCCATCAATATAATATCCGGCCGCAATTCAAGCGCCATTTTAATAGCTGTTTTCCCGTTATCCGCTTCTCCTACGACTTCAATATCCGGCTGAGCCGTCAAATAAGAAGACACTCCGATCCGAACCATCTCATGGTCATCGACAAATAAAACTTTAATCATTGGCCTCATCCTCTGCATTTAGTCTTGCCTCTTAGCAGACATTTCTTACATTATCGGAACCTTCACCTCAAGGCGTGTTCCCTTGTTTTTCACACTGATGATTTTCATGCTCCCGCCGACTTCAGCTGCCCTTTCGTACATATTTTGCAGCCCGTAGGAACCGGCCTTTGTTTCCTCAACATTAAAGCCCACCCCGTCATCTGCCACACGCAGAATAGCATATTCATCCCTTTGAATAAGCAGCACTTCCAGATTATGCGATTTCGCATGGCGGAGTGTATTGGAAACAGCTTCCTGGAGAATGCGGAACAAGTGGTCCTCCACCCCTTTATCAAGCGGAAAGTTTTCCACCTTCCAATCAATCTCCAGTGCTACTTTTTGAAGCAATTCAACAAGCAATTCTTCAATTCCTTCTTGAAGGGTTTTGCCTTTGAGTGCAGCCGGCCGCAAATGCAGAAGCAGGGCGCGCATTTCAAGCTGGGATTGGTGGATCATTTCTTCTACCATTTTTAGCTGTTTGGCCTGCCTGCCTGCCTGGTCCTGCTGGGTTTCATTTATAGCAGACATCATCATAGATGCTGCAAAAAGCTGCTGGCTGACTGAATCGTGAAGCTCACGGGCCAGTCTGTTTCGTTCCTGAGAAATGATTTCCTGTATTCGGCTCTCTATATCTTCGGCTTTTTCATTTGCAAGCTTTTGAGAGATTTTTGCCTGGTCAGCAATATGCTTTTGTATATTTCCAGCCCTGCTGGCAATGGATTGCAATTCTTTGCTGTTGTTCAGTTCATCCGCATCAAGCTGGCGCCCTTCTTCAATCTGATGAAGAAGGCTATCAACAGTCTGAAGCTTCCGGCGCCAATATAAGCCTGACATGAATCCAAAAATCAGGCCGATTGCCAGGCTTACGCTTGGCACGAATAAAATAAACGGGATATCGAGCACCTCCGTCTCCCATAAATCTCCCCAATCGGGAACGGGAAACATCGTGAAAAAGGAAGCCGTCAGGACAGCAAGAATCAGGAAGGACATGCTGGCTCCCCAAACAATTTGCCGCTGGATGATACTCATACGCGCTTCACCTCGATATCACCTACTAACAGTGAGGTGAAAATTTTGATGCGCTGCCCGGATTTTTCATAGCCTGGCGTCTGCAGCTGCAGTGATTGGTTAATAAGTTTTGATTCTTCGTATTCAAATATTCTTGCAGCGCCGACAATGGCGGAATGGCTAGCACTTACTTCCACATCGTAAGGAATAAGCACCTTTACATTGCCGATAAAGTTTCGGATGAAGATGACGGTTTCTCCCTTTGGAAGGACAGTATAGCTTAAGTCAATGACTGTATCGCCAATGCCGGTCTGTATATTAATATCATTCCATTCATACACTTGCTCTGGCGTTTTTTGCTGGCCGACAAATATATTGGAAAAAAGAGGATCCTTTTTAATGACCGTTTCTTTTTGAAGATTTACAGTTGGTTCTTTAAACTCCGGCTGGATCTGTTTCGGATCCTTTTTGGATTGTGCAAACTGAATCAGCAGATGAATCAGGATAGCCAGCAGGAAAAATTTTAACGTCATCATGCTAAATACATTGATGAGCAGAAAAATTAACCCAAGCCAGAAAAGCCATTTTCCGGAGGTCCGCGGCATCCACTTTCTTCCAATATATACCATTCCAATTGGCACTAGAAGAGAGAAAATCACTCCTCTATTAAAAAAGGCAATTTCCACAAAGAGGAAGACAATGCCCACCATTACGATCCAGCTTAAATAATCGCTTTTTATTTTATAATTCATGAGGCATCCCCCCTTCTGTGTGATTGGAATGATCAAAAAAGCGCAAGGCGCCCGCTTATCGGCACCTGGAGCTAGACAGTTATCTAAGTTCAGAAATTTAAATATAATATATGGGCGAAAAGGCGCAGCATCCCTACGCCTTTTTAGAATACCATTTTTTGTTCATAAAATAGAATCAGTTTTTGTCTTTTCCGGGAAAAAGAAACAGTACGGAATCTTAAATTGGCCGTACGGTCCTTTTAACTTAAAGCTTTTTTATACAGGCAGGTTTCTAGTTTGGTTTAAGCTTAACTAACAGGTTAAAATTATCCAGCATATTTCGAATTTTATCTATCGTTTTTCTGAATATATCTAGTCTTTTTTATTATCTACCATCTGCACAATTCAAAGTATTATAAAACCGGCTTCTTCTCTAGCTCTTTTTCAAGCTGCGCGATGCGGGCATCGATTGTGCTGCGGTGGTATGAGCTTTTTACTTCGTGTTCCAGACGATCAAGGTATGATTCGATTTCCTTGAATCGGGAGAAAGATTTATCGGAATAGCTGTTGTTCTCCAGCACTTTATCCATTTGATGGTTGGCACGCGTTATGTTTTCACGGCCCATTAGTTCCATTCGGCGGATGTGCATATCCTTGAGCTTATGTTTCATTTCTTCATATTTTCTTTCAAGTTCTCCCATTTGCTGGGTTGCTTGTGTTAATAATTCTTTTATACGATTGGCGCGCTCTTCATATTGCATTTGTTCTTGAGATGCAAACTGATTGAGTTCCTCTTCTCCAGCTTGTGCAGCAATTTCAGCCTGGCGCTTGCGTTTCCCTGCTAGTTCCTTTGCCTGCTCGTATTCACGAGTGAACTCTTCCTTTAATGTATATTGGCGTTCCAAAAGCTTGCGGACCTTTTCTGTTTCGCGCTCACATTCGCGAAGATACTGATTCAGCAGAGCTATCGGATTCTTTTTTTCCTTTGTATCTAAGGCTTCATGCAGGTCTGCCATCACTGTATCTTTAATGCGTGTAAATAAGTTTGCCATAAATATCTCTCCTTTTTGAACTCTCATTTTTATTAGTTTTGCTTTAATTCAGCCCACTGCTTTTCAAAGTTGGCAAAAGGGTCGTGTTCTTCTTCTTTTACGATAGAACTTGATGCGTTCCATTTTTTATAGACAAGGTAAAGGACATATGCAGCTGCAAGGCCAAGAATGGCCGGGAAGTTCGATGCTGTAGCCATAAAGGCGATAAAACCAATGATCCCGTATCCGACTTTCGCTAAAGTGCTTTCCGCTTTTAAAAATTGTTTAAACACAAAGTATAGAATCGCTGCACTTATTGCCAGCCCTACCATTGGGCCTAAATTCGAAATCAGCACGATTGCTGAAGCCCCACCTGCCATCAGTAATCCAAGTTTTTTCATTTTCATTTCCTCCTTTCTTGATTTCATCTTACCTGTATTTTAACTTTGCAATAACGAGCCACAGCTTTATTTTCATATAAGACCTGAGACGTAGCAGTTGGTCGGACTCTTTTGTCCAGGCTGGAAAATATGGAAAAATAATGTATGTTAGTGTTCAAAATAGCGGGGTACACAGGGGATATGCAAACAAATAAGGGTGCCTAATGCGCAGGTTTTTCTTACATCAATTGAAATGGAGGTCCTCATATGTTTGGCTATGATGATTTTATGAAGTTCATGCAGGCCTTTTTCGTTGTATTTCCAGTGGTTACACTTATCCACTTATTGGGGCACATTATTTTTGCAGCCATTTTTGGCGGAAAAGGGATTCGCGTTGTCATCGGTTCAGGCAAACTGCTATTTTCCCTGAAGTTTTTAGAGGTTAGGCGCTTTTACTTTTGGTATGGAGGGTGTCAGTACACCTCTTTAAAATATAATAATAAACTGACGAAATCGCTGATCTTCTTAGGCGGCTCGATTTTCAATGCAGCAAGTATTTTTCTGGTTAATTATTTAATCAGAATTGAAATTTTTGAAGCGTCCATGCTTTGGTATCAGTTCGTCTATTTCTCATTTTATTATATGTTCTTCGCCCTGCTGCCGATGGATATGGCAGACGGCACGCTTAGCGATGGAAAGGCGATGTACAAGCTATGGCGGAATAAAAACAAAGATGATTCATCGGCGGACTGCCAGCTGGTGAATCACGGGAACAAATAGGCTTGTTATTTAATGATAGAGTATTCGGTTATGGGAAAAATTCATAGTTATCGGCAACAAGAACCCTAGTATATGAGCGACTAAATTTTCATGTGAAAACCTGCTTCAATTAAATATAAAAAAGGAGGCCCTCTTACTCCGGGCTTCCTTTTTGATTGGATTTTTATTCATAAAGTCTTAGTGACAATAATGGCCAGATATACCGGAAGCTGTGGCAATGCATATAGAAGAAGCCGGCCATTCCCTAGCCTTTGGGATAGTCTGTTGCCTTCGCAAATGAGAAAGGCAATGCCTTTTCTGATTTCGGGGCTGTTTTCTTCCCAGACTTTAATATCGGGAAGGCTTCAGGCTCTGGAGGAAGAAGGATTCCCAATGTTGTTAGCGAATTTTCTCTCATATGGACTTTTTAAGAGAGGAAAATGAAAAATGCCGCAGCTGCAAATACGGAAAACAAAAACCTATAAAGCACTGATGATGATAGTGGCCTTTGCTGCCGCTCTGTCCGTTATTCAATTTCTCCCTGCAGAAAAACGGGAGGAAAAGCCTTTTTTCGAATCAGAAAGGCCAATGGTTATTGCCCACCAGGGTGGAGAGCTGTTGGCGCCCTCCAATACAATGAGCGCTTTTCAAGGTGCTGTAGATATGGGCGTAGATGCTCTTGAGTTCGATATTCATATAACCAAGGACGGGCATTTAGTGGCCATCCATGATCCAACTGTTGATAGAGTGACCAACGGCACTGGGCCTGTCGAGGAGCTGACTTTGGAGGAAATACAAGGCCTGGATGCTGGCTATGACTTCGAAGATCTGAACGGAGAAAAAAGCTACAGAGGAAAAGGGGCATATATTCCAACAGTGGATGAGATTTTTACTGCTTTTCCGGATATGAAGATGGTAATTGAAATCAAAGATGATATCCCTGCCAACAGGCTAGAGGAAGCTGCAGGCAACCTTTGGACACTGATTGAAAAACATGGAACGGAGGATCAAGTACTAGTTGCTGCTTTTGACCAGAAGATTGTAGATACTTTTGCAGAAGTTTCACACGGAAAAACCGCTTTAGGAGGCGGGCGGCAGGAAATAAAAAACTTCGTGGTCATGCATACATTGTTCCTGCGCAATTTTTATACCCCTAGCGTTGATGCATTTCAGATTCCTGTAAGCGAAGGCAAGATTGATTTGACAGCCAAAAAGTATATTAACGGAGCGCATCGGAGAGGAATTGATGTACATTATTGGACGATAGATGATAAAGAAACCATGGAGAAGCTGATTAGGAAAGGAGCGGATGGCATTATTACCAACCGGCCAGATGTGATGCTTGAGCTTCTTGAAGAAATGGGTTATTAACGTGATCATGTCACTTTTTTTGGCACATGAAACAATGCCTTCCTGCCCATACTAAGGTCGGAGGTGGCCTAGTGATATGAAATTTTCATGGATGTTTGGATTAATACTTTTATTACAATCTCATACTGCCAATCTTCCTGAAAGCTTAACAATTGAAAGTGAAGGAAAATCCATTGCGAGCATAACCAGGGCTGAGTATCAGATGCCTTTTCCAGGCATATCCCTTATTGATCTTGGAAAGTATAATCAGTTCCTTGTCAAATTGGATCGCCGGACTTATATACCCCCGGTGAATGCATATATAGATAATACAGGAAAAATTATCTCTGAGCAGGCCGGAAGAAAGCTTCACCGCAAAGCGTTTACAGATATTTTCTATACATACTTTTATCAAAAGGGACCGGCAAGAGCAGAGATTCCGATGCTTGCCATTTATCCGCGAGTGGACCGGGATCTTCTAGCCCATATCCGCGTTAAGCAAATCGGCCAATATGTTACATATTTTAATCCGAATAACGCAACACGCTCCCACAATATAGAACTGGCAGCTGAAGCCATCAATAATCATGTTGTTTTTCCGGGGGAGACGTTTTCCTTTAACCGTGTAGTTGGCAAGAGAACGAAGGAAAAAGGGTATATGCGCGCTCCGGTTATCGTAAGAGGTGAGCTTTCAGAGGATATTGGCGGAGGCATTTGCCAGGTATCCTCCACCCTATTCAATGCGGTTGACCGGGCGGGCGTCAAGGTTCTGGAGCGGTACTCCCACAGCAAAAAAGTTCCATATGTACCGCCAGGACGTGACGCAACTGTCAGCTGGTATGGCCCTGACTTCACTTTTAAAAACCGGTACAGCTACCCATTGCTAATACGAGCAAAAGCCCTACGCGGCCAAATGGCCATCAGAGTGTTTTCCTCTGATGAAATCGATTATGAACCCCGCCCAGTTCCGAAAGCCTCCAAGATGCTCCCTGAAGAGATTACCATTGAAAGGGAAGCAAGCACAGAGGATTAACTTATAAAAACAGTCCGAGAATCATCATAATCAATCCGAAAATAGCAGATCCGCGTTTAACGTTTTTATTTAGCTTAGGTTTTAAAAACAAGCTGATCACAAAACCAACAGGGAGAACGAGGCCATTCAAGTTAAAAGTAAATGAGCCCAAGATATAATAGCCGATTAGTTTTAAAAATAGCAGATCTTCCTCCTCATCCCTGCTGCGGAAAAGGATATAAAGTCCGGCTGCCCATAATAATAAAATGATAATAAACATACTTGCACCCCCTCTTATATAAGTTATTCCTCCGTTTTAGGGAAAGTGCTTAAAAGAAGAAACACCCGCCAATGATGACGGGTGTTTCTTTCCTTTATAACAGGCTTCTTGAAGCGACAATCACTCCATCTTCGTCTGCATAAACATAATCACCTGGCTTCCAATCGATTCCACCGAATGTAACTGGAATATCCCGATCCCCTTTTCCTTCTTTTTTGCTTTTTAAGGGATTGCTGCCAAGTGCGATAATCCCGGTCTCCAAACCGCCAAGCTCCACGGTATCCCGGACACAGCCATAAATAATTACACCCGCAAGTTTTCTTGAATGGGCAATTTCGCCGAGCCGGTCGCCCATTAATGCACACCTTTTCGAGCCGCCGCCGTCAACGACCAGCACATTTCCTTCTGGAATGGACTCCAATGCCTCTTTAACTAGCACGTTATCTTCAAAAACTCTAACGGTTGAAATGGGGCCCGAAAACTTTCTTCTATTTCCATACGATTTAAATTCCTGCTGGCATATAAGAAGCTCTTTGCTGTATTCATCACATAAATCAGCTGTTTTAAAATCCAAACAATATCTCCTCCTTTTATTGAATTCCGGAAAGTACCCTATTTGGGGCACCCGGCTTTACACCAGTCAAACAGGAAAACACTCTCTGCCTCTATTTCTTCGTGATTCATACATCTGTTCCCTTCCTTTTTCGCAATGGAAAGGGAAAGATTATCGATTTCAGGCATATACCTTAACTAAGGAAGCATTTTCACATTCCCATTTACTTCATTTGCTGATGAAAAAGGGAGGCTAAAAGATGGCTTTGATGTGGACCATTACGGCAGGATTTATAATTTCACTTGGGCTTGCCGGATTTATGCTTGTCTATTTTTTAAAAGGTGCAATGAATTCCAAGGATTCCACCTCGGTGGACCCAGTTCAGAAAGATTCAGCAGAGTAAGGAAAAGAGGCTGCTATATGGCAGCCTCAAAGTATTTAGAGAAATTAGTTTTGAGTACAGCAAGGGGAGAGTAAATCCCTATTTTTGGCAATTCCCGCAATAAAATGTTTTCCGTGACGAAATTTCTTCTTTTACGATGGGGCTGCTGCAGCGAAGGCAGGGTTCGCCTTCCCTGTCATAAACCCTGCACTGTTCATTATATCCCCCAGATTTTGTATCCCCTCTAAACAGCGGTTCCTCCATATAGCCCCCAAACTGGATGGCTCTCGTTAAAACACCCTTTAAGGACTGGTAGAGAATTTTGATTTCATCCTCATCCAGTTCATCCGCTTTTTTCATGGGAAGCAGGCCGGCCTCAAAACAAATTTCATCGCTATAGCAATTGCCGATTCCGGAGAGAAATTGCTGATTGACAAAAGTAGTTTTCAGCATCCCTCTTCTGCTCCCTATCAGCTCCCGGAATACAGGAAAGCTGAATGTTTGATCCATAGGCTCCGGGCCTAAATCCGCTAGCTCCTTCTCCAGTTCAGTATCTGTTAAAAGATGAAGATAGCCCAGTCTTAGGCCGATAAAATATAGTTTTTTGTCCCCAAAGGAAAGAATAACCTGTTTTGTCCGGTCAGGATTGTCTTCTTCATCGCCAATATACATCCAGCCGCCAAGCATCAGATGCAGCAGCAGGTTTTTTCCGGAGCTAAGCTTGAAGATAAGATGCTTGGCCCTCCGTTTAATGTCGGTAATCTGAGCATTTATTAGCTGGCTTTTAAGCTGTCCGGGATTTATGTTGATTGATTTTTCCCGGTTAATCTCCACATCAGTAATGGTTCTGCCTCCCAGTTGTTCAGTTAATAGTCTTCTGTAGGTTTCCATTTCCGGCAGCTCAGGCATAGTGTCAGCTCCTTCCAAAAATACTGTTACCTTAGTATTGAATGGAAAGAATATCTTCATCCCTTCGCGCTAAAAAAATTGCTTCTTGATTCTTTTAAATAGGTTCATTAATACATAACATAATTTACCAATATATTGGTACGATGATGGCAAGGGGGGCATACCATGCAAATCCGCCGTTCCACAAAGCAAGCAGCACTTTTCTTTATCATCTATTTTGCTTTACTATGTTCCTTAATTTTTGCCGCAACAGCCTTAAAGCCATCACTTCAAAAGAAGCAGCCCACCGAAATTACATCTGCCTTCAAAGGAAATCCAAATTCAGGAGGAAAAGCAGGAGAAAAAAGCTGCTGAGAATGAAGGAAAATGGCAGCCCTCCAAGACCTTTATTATAACGGCTATTTCAATCGGCTCTGTCCTGGATGTTATCAATGCCATCCTTTGGGCCCGCCATGAAAATAAAAAGAACCAGGAAAGCCAATCGTTTAATCCCAATAAGTGGACAAATAAAAAATGGTTTTGGTACCTGGTATCGATGGGGATTGTTGTACCGAAGAACGGCAAGCTGACGATCAGCTGGAAAAACTTGATTTTAACAATCCTCTTTTTGATTTTATTGAAGTTTTGGCTTTTTGAAAATCTCGAGAGCATTTAGAGGACATTTGTTGGAAAGAAAGCTGCAATTATTATTAAGTCATCTCGAATTTATGAACCACTCTGCTGATTTACGTGCAAATTCCTCTTTCACAGTCTGTTATTAAACGTTTTATCTTCTTCAGTTCAAAAACAGTTTAGCATCTCGGACAAGAAAAAAGATTCCGCAGACGGTGCCGGGAATCTTCTTCGTTTATACGAAACCTTGATTGATAGCCTGATTAATCTGGGCAATAAGATCTTCTGCATGCTCAATTCCGATTGAAATGCGTACAACATGGCTGGTAATGCCGAGTTCCCTGGAGGTTTCAGGCGGAAGCGCCCGGTGAGAGGTTGTCAGCGGATGGGATACAGATGTTTCTACGCCTGCTAGGGTTGGAACAATTTTTACCCAGCCGAGTCCTTTGAAAAACTCATTCACATTAATCCTGTCAGCCAATTCAATTGTCACAATCGCACCGTAGCCGGCATCCCCGAGTTCAAACGGATAATAGACCTTTTTAATGTCCTGGTTTACCTTCAAAGCCTCGGCCACTCTTTTTGCGTTAGAGGATTGCTGCTTCATTCTAAGTGCTAGAGTTTTGGCTCCCCGGCAGGTCAGCCACGCTTCAAAAGGACTTAAATTGGCTCCAAGGTTCACGATTTTTCCGCGCGCTTTCCCAATCAATGCTTCATCCCCGACGAGGACACCTGCTGTAATATCGCTGTGCCCGCCAATATATTTAGTTGCACTGTGCACGACTAAATCAATGCCCTTAAGATATGGCTGGCAATGGTATGGAGTTGCAAAGGTATTATCAATCAGGGATATGAGGTTATGTTTTTTCGCCAGGCAGGCTACGTCTTCAAGATTTTCCACTCTCAATAATGGATTGGTGATGGATTCGGAATAAAGCAGCTTAGTATTGTCCCGGATTGCTTCCTTAACTTTCTCCATATCGGAAAAAGAAACGACCGTTACTTCAATTCCCAGCTGTGTAAGCTCTTCCTTAATCAAATGAAAGCTGCCGCCATACAGGTCATCCGCAGCCACAATATGGTCCCCGCTTTTAACAACAGCCAGCACTCCGGCTAAAATAGCTGACAAACCTGAAGATGCGGCTACACCAGCCGGTGCCCCTTCCAGACCGGCAATTAAATCGCCAAGCTCATCCGTATTCGGGTTTCCTACCCGGGAATATAAATAATTGCCATTCCCTTGATAAAAACCTTCCAATTCATCAAGGTCATTAAAGGCAAAAGCAGAGGTTTGGTAAATAGGCGTCACTTTGCTTTTAATGGTCCGTTCGGTTTTATTTTTCTTATGAAGTACAGCGGTCTCAAAGTTCATCTTTCATTGCCCCTTTAAAAAAAGAAATAAGGGCTGGACTATGCCCAGACCTTTAGTTGCAATAAGCCTTCACACAATAATATGCTGAATTGTAAATCAATTTCGATACCGAAATTATATCAATAGCGCATTATAGCGTCAATTAAGATAGCACTGGGCTATTGTTCCTTTACTTCTGTTAAAAAGCTTTTCGTTCGGATTCCTGTTCTTCTAATAACTATAGTTGTATCTATTTTCACATCTGCCTCTGCAAAATTTTGATCCCACTTGTCCTGTATTTTTTTGAAATTTTTATAGTCCTGCCTCTGAACAACTTCGCCGAAACCAAAAATATCAGCTTCAAATTCCTCCTGGACGTTTTTAATTGTGTTTGAAATGGTATCTTTCAAATGCTTTTCCGCGGATTCTTCATTTTGCAAGTACGTATTCGCTTTTTCAAACTCATTATTGCAGTGGGTTCCGTCAACAAATGCCTCTGCCCTTATATGTATATTAATTACGGGCTTTCCTCCTTGTATCTTCCCTTCATTCCATGTCTTAGTATTGTATATCCTCAAACCCATGAAGCGATCTTCGTCACATTTAACGGTTAGAGACGTTTTTATTAATTTATCCTGAATCCATAAGTAATTTCTTGAATTTTCCAATGAAAGGTAGCCGACTAATTGATCTCCCTTGAATATAGCCAGGGAATCGATAATCACAAGGGCATCCGGCGTTACTTTTTTCATATTCTCGGAACTGAGGCCCTCGGAAGGATCACCCATAATGGTCACCGCAGCCATAACCGGCTGCCGGCCAGGAGAAGTCCAGGCCCTGATTACATCATTCATTCTTACGCCAGGGTCACCTCCCCAATCCTTCATCATTGTTTCAAGCTGGGTATGCAGCTTTAATGAAGATGATTTTTGAAACTGGTAGGTTACTCTTAATATATCTGATCCCCTGAGTCCCCGTGCAACTAAAATATTGAAGTCATCACGGATTTCCCTATTTCTTTCCAAAAAGTCAATGAAATCAATGATTCCTTCCTTGGCCAGTTCCTCTCCAATAATCAAAGTCCTCATATGCGAATAAATTAAATGCCTCGATATTCCTTCATTTACTCTATAGGTCAGTTCCGCCAGTGAGTTGCCTTCTGCGGAATAAACAATAGAAGGAGCAAATCCGCTTGCAGTCTGCTTATTTAATTCAGTCGCATTAATGCCCTCCACTGTCAGGACATATTTATCGTCCTCTCCCTTATCAACAGCCATTCCTGTAACAACAGTAATTTCTCCCAGTTCCCTCTGATCCCAGCAGCCCGTAAGTAAAACGATAACCGGAAAAAGGATTGCAATAATAGCATATTGTCTCAATTAGTTTGCTCCCCTTTCATAGGCGGAGGAGACGGCGATCCTGTCTTTGGCTGTTTTTCAGGATTCTGCGTTTTTAAGTATCCAGGGCGCTTCCGCATGCTCCAGAATGGGAAGCGGAAGAAAACATCTTTCTGCTGCTCAATAATAAACGGTGCAACTGGAGCTAAATAAGGAACCCCAAATGATCTAAGCGAGCTTAAATGAGCCACAATTAAAACAAGGACAATCAAGACGCCATAAAGCCCTAATATAGCCGAGACAATGATAAGCATGAATCGCAATAACCGAGCTGCCGCTGCAAAGCTATATGTCGGAGATACGAAATTTGCAATAGCGGTAATAGCGACAATGATCACCATGATATTGGAAATGATCCCAGCTTCGGCTGCCGCCTGCCCAATCACAAGCGCCCCTACAATAGAGACGGTTTGCCCAACTGCTCTGGGCATCCGGACACCGGCTTCCCGCAATATCTCAAATGTCACTTCCATAATAAGGACTTCTATTACTGCAGGAAAAGGGACCCCTTCCCGCTGTGCAATAATCCCCAGCAGGAGAGGAGTTGGCAAAAGCTCGTGATGAAAAGTTAAAATCCCCACATATAATGAAGGTGTAATCAGTGCAATCATAAAAGATAAATACCTGATCATCCTTAAAAAGCTTCCCATCATAAAGTTTTGATAATAATCCTCAGCAGTTGAAAAAAAATCAACAAGCACAGCAGGAACCATTAACACAAATGGAGTACCGTCAATTAAAATGGCAATCTTTCCGTCAAGCAAATTGGCAGCAACAGAATCCGGCCTTTCTGTATTTAGGGCCAGGGGAAAGGGAGTGGCAGACTTATCTGCTATTAGCTCCTCAATATTGCCGGATTCAAATATCGCGTGTACCTTTATTTTACTAAGCCTTTTTCGAATCTCTTCCACCATTTTTTTATTTGAAATGCCTTCCATATAGCTTATATAAACCGTAGTTTGAGTTTCGGTGCCGATGACAAATTTTTCGAAGCGAAGTTTCCTGTTCTTGATTCTTCTTCTCAGCAAGCTTACATTGGTTTCAATGGATTCAACAAATCCGTCCTTCGGCCCCCTAATAACCGTTTGGGTGCTTGGCTCCGTTATGGCCCTATCTTCAGCACTTCCCATGGAAAGGGATAATGCCTTGCCAAGATCCTTAAAGACAATAATGATATTGCCATTCAGCATAGCCGCAACTACTTCATCGAAAGTTTCAATGAGGTGATAACCCGCACCTCCGAATTTCTCCTTGCATAGGGATTTCAGATCATCTTCGGTTGTTAGTTCAATTCCGTCACTTTTTCCGCCAAGAGATGTAAGGAACGTTTCTTTTAGGAGCTTGGTATCGATCATGCTTACGAGATAAACAAGCAACGCATCCTTGCCTTCTGTTTTTAACTCATCCATGCTTAAATCTACTGTGTTTCCAAACTCATTTCTAATTTTTCCCTTCAGCTGCTCCAGGCTCAGGGATTTGAGAACTTCTCCAGCGTCAGGAAGTTCTTCCATTTGGAAAGGAAGGACTTTTTTCTTCTGCATCTTTAAAAGTGATTTAAGAATACTCAAAACTTCATCTCCTTCCCGCTGGAATTAGAATTTTTCTTTCTTAGCTTCCAGATTAAAGCGAGCAAAAGAAGTGACGGAAATCCGAATTGCATCGGCAAGTGGAGAAGGTATGGTACCAGCTCCAGACCCTCCTGCCAATGGTCACCAAAATTCACGGAAATCAAAATGGAAAATACGGATACAATCATTCCCACTGGCAGTGAAAAATATCGGTACGGTAGCTGAAAGGTATATTCAAGGCCTTTTAATCCTGCAAACATAAAAACGGAGCCTTTAATCAAAATCCCCAGCATCATGATAAAAACGACGAGTGCATCAATTCTTTCAATAAAGTTTCCGATAGAGACTTCCCTTGCTGAACTTAGCATTGGAAAATTGGAACGGAGCAAGGCATCCACTCCAAGCGTGACAATCATCAGAAACATAGCAAATAGCAGGAGACCACCTGCAATTACCACACCCAATAAAGAAACTCTCAAACAATATTTAAAATTGGTTACAACCGGAAGAATCAGAGTAAACGCAATCAGCTCTCCAAAAGGAAAAACAATCAAGGTTGGGAATAACGCTTTCAAAACAGGCTGTACCCCATCTCCCAATACTGGCTGGAGCTCATGCAAATTTACATTTCCGCTAGCAAATAGCAAAATGGTAAGAAGAAAAAGAAAACCGAACAAATAGGGTGTGAAAATCTCGGACGTCCTCCCCAAAACCTCAAGCCCCAGATACAAGATATATGCCATCAGCAAACTTATCGTAAGGGAAATCACTTCTATTGGCGTTGACGGCAAAATGGCGGAAGCAATCAATTCTCCGAAGTCCCTGACTATACGGCAGGTAAGATACAGAAAATAGATGATATATAAAACAGAAAGTATAATAGCAATTGGCCTTTTAAAGCAATATTCCATGATTTCAAACAAATTCTTGCCTGGAATCCTGCTGACAATAAAGTAAAAAAACAACATAATCCCCAGCCCGAAGAGAACCGCAATCGCTATGGCAATCCATGCATCCTTTTTTGCATCTCCGCCAACACCAACAACAATTGCACTGCCTAAAAGAAAGTTAATCATTAATGTAAGCAGCTGGCTGAGTGAAATATTCTCCTTTAACATCAAATCACCATTCCCTTTTAATAAAAAAGCGCAAATCGTAAGCTACATCAAAGTGCTGTTCCTCTTAAACAATATTCCCGATCGTGTGATATTCCTCTTAAGAAGTTACCATGCTTTCTCAGAAGTTTCCGGCACCTTCCCAAAGCTGCGTCTCTGGTCATGCAGGCCCCCGCCTTCCCCGGCCATTGGCTGGGAGCAGACTTGGTCATAGTCAAAAATTTATATTTTTATATCAGAAAGAGCCCGTTTTTTTCCGATTCTTAAAAATGCGATAATCAATGATCAAGCTGGATACCAATCCCGCACCAATCGTGAACAGAATAATCATTCTCCCCGTGGCAACCTCCGAAAACAGCAAATTCCTTAAAGCTTCCCAAAAGGTAAAATCGAAAATTTTCATATCAAATAATGTTGCTAATAAAGCAAGTAGCGTAAAAATCGCAAAATAACTAAACGTAACCATCATAGATACCCCATTAACTTTGGATACTGTATATCATTTCTCATAGTGCATTTTTTATCCAGCTAATAGAGTATTTAATATAACAATTAAAAACCCCTTCTCCTGCCGGGAGAAGGGGCTAGATCAATGCTTTTTTTCAGTATTTATTTTTCGGTATTTAATATTTGCTGCATCCAGCCCATTCCCCAATGATCCAAATGCTTTGCCGGCATAGGGGTCCACCAGGTCCGATTGTTTAAAATAGACCCTAGGGGTTTTCCATAATGCAGCCAGCGCTCTTGTTAACGGCATCTCATGATATCGCTCAGGCCACATTGATTTAATATGCTTTTTTACCAGAGGATAATATTTAGGGCTCATCCCCGGGAAAAGATGGTGCTCAGTGTGATAGGAAAAATTAAAATGCAGCACATCCACCCATTTCGGAACCGTTACCGTCAAACTATTTACAAGCGGATCATTCACCGGTGTCAAGGGATTTAAACGATGGTTGGTGGCAATGTAGCTCATGACGATAAAATTGGCAATCAGCAGCGGCAGCAGAAAGGCAAAAAACCACTTTACCGGGCCGATGATGAACAGCAGTGTGATCCAGGTTGCCCATGGCAGAATAAGCTGTGTCCATACCGCCGGCCGCTTTGCCGGCTTAAATTCCTTTATGTAAAGCCTAAACATTTTTAGCCCATGCATAGTGAATTGGAAGGCTAAAGACAGAAATCCAAAAGATGCCCGAAAAGAAAAAGGCAATTTATAGACCCATTTTAAAATAGGGTTCTGTGCAATTTTTTCAAAAGTCGGCCAAGCATCAGGATCTTTTTCCTCATCCTGGGTATGTACGTGATGTGTGAGGTTATGCCACTTCCTCCATAGGGCTGGGCCAGTACTTAACGGCCAAAACGCAATCGCGCCAAGCAAGTCTCTCAGCCATGCTTTCCTTACCACAGTGCCATGCAGAATCTCATGTCCAAGGAAACCCATGGCTGCAAAACTTGAGCCGAGAATAATTGCAATTAGGAAACTTAATAAAGGGTGCAGCTCAAATAACGAAATCGCCAAAAACCCGCCTATTACAATCAGCAAATAAGCAAGTCCTCCCCATAGTCGTGATGGAACAGGCTTGAATGCCTTTTTTGGCATCAATGGCGCAATTCTCGCCGCATACCATCCAAAGCTGTGAAGCTCTTTCATGAAACTAAATTCTCCTTTCTAAGTTGGTAATTCGATTAAATATTTCCCAGCATGAGGACTTTTTAATCTTAAAAGGTGAATTTTTTTGGTTGATTAATAGAGTTTTTTAGGATTAAAAATGGAGGATACGCTGGCAAAATGGCTTTTGCAGTGCTAGGACGAGTTTATACGTCGGTCTGGCTGCTTTTCGCGCGGGTTTTTAAAGTATATGCGTCAACTTGAATGGGAATTGCGTCGTTATAGCTTTTAAGCCCGGCAGGTTGATTTACATCCACTCCGGAATCATAGCAAGTTTCCAAAAATGAATAAGTACCTTTAACCTGATTAGTCGCGAAATGAGTGGGTATGGTTAGATAAAGACTGGAATTTGTATACAAATAGGGTTTAAAGGAAAAAATTATGAATGAATATGACCATACAGGAGGACAGGTATGACAACATCCAACCACCAAATGCCCCAGTACCCGGAGCCTTATTGGAGAGAAGAGGAGCTTCCGGCTTTCGACCGGCTAAGAGAAGATGCCCAAACGGAAATTGCAATTGTAGGAGGCGGCATCACGGGAATCACCGCTGGTTACCTCCTTGCAAAAGAAGGATTTAAAGTGGCTATTTTAGAAGCCGGAAATATTTTAAACGGAACAACTGGCCATACGACAGCAAAGGTTACAGCACAGCATGGGTTAATCTATGATGAATTTATCAGCCATTTTGGCGAGGAAAAGACCAAATTGTACTATCAAGCTTCTACTGACGCTATCGAGTTTATCCGTAATACTGTTTCGGATAAACAAATTGACTGTGACTTTAGCAATGAAGAAGGCATTATTTATGCTGTCTCTGATGAGTACGCAAAAAAAGTAGAAAAAGAGTGGCAGGCATACGAAAAGCTTGGCATTACAGGCGGGATGAAAGACAGCATTCCTTTTAATATCAATACGACAGCCGTGCTGGCCATGCACAACCAGGCGCAGTTCCACCCGCTTAAATACTTAAAAGTACTGCTTAAAGAGTTTGTTGATATGGGAGGAACGGTTTACGAGAATACGACCGCTGTAAACGTGGAGGAAGGCGATTTGCCTGATGTTGTTACACGTGAAGGAAACCGCCTTAAGTGCAAATATGCCATTTCTGCTTCCCACTTCCCTTTCGCAGACATGAAGGGCTTTTATTTTGCCAGACTGTCTCCAGAACGATCCTATGTTCTTGGGGTAAGAACGAAAACAGACTTTCCTGGAGGCATGTACTACAGCGCAGATTCGCCTACCCGTTCGTTAAGGTATACGCCCTATAATGGGGATAAACTAATTCTGGTCAGCGGCGACAGCCATAAAACAGGCCACGGGCCGGATACGATGAAACATTATCAAGCTCTGGAAAGCTTTGCGGAAGATGTGCTTGGAATTACGGATTATCCTTACCGCTGGTCTACCCAGGATTTATACACATTGGATAAAGTGCCTTATATTGGGCCGATTACTGCCAAGGAAAAGAATATTTTTATCGCAACAGGCTACCGGAAATGGGGCATGACCAACAGTACCGCTGCAGCCCTGCTGATTAAAGATTTAATTATGGAAAAAGAAAATCCATATGCCGAACTGTTCAGTCCATCAAGATTCCAGGCAGATCCAAGCATTAAGAAATTCATCGCTGTAAACACGGATGTAGCCGGACAGCTGATTAAGGGCAAGCTTGAATTTGTGCCAAAGGAAACAACTGATTTGGCGAATGACGAAGGCGGTGTCGTGATGATCAAAGGCCAGCGTACAGGAGCTTACAAAGATCCTGACGGCCGATTGCATCTGGTGGATACGACCTGCACCCATATGGGCTGTGAATGCGAGTGGAACCACGGGGACCGTACCTGGGACTGCCCATGCCATGGCTCCCGCTTCTCTTATGACGGTTCAGTCGTCGAAGGCCCTGCAGAAAAACCGCTTAAAAAAGTTGATGCAGATTAATGTTAGAGTACCAGGCACCTATACCAGTAAACTCGTATAGGTGCCTGCCATGAAGGTTAAAGCAAAAAATCCTCCTTCAGCTGAAAGAGGATTTTTTATCGTTAGTCTTGTACGTTGTTTTCTTTCTTTTCTTTGCTTCCGGTTGTGAATTCGACGAGCTCTTCACTTGTCCTTTGCGGTCTGTGTTTATTGTTGTTGCGCTGTGCGTTTCCATTTCCTTTTTTGGTTCTGCCCAAATTTCTCACCTTCTCCTTTTTTCTTTTTTCAAAAGTAGTATGAGTATTATGGCAGACTGTTATTCTTTTTTAATGCTTACGACAAACTCCGAGCTCCGGGGCTTTTCTTTTCTTTTCTTTGTCGCCTGCTCATAAGCATAAGCAAGTTTAATTAGGGAAGGTTCACTATAGGCAAGTCCAGTAAAGGTAATTCCCACAGGTTCACCTTCTGGCGTATATCCGGCTGGAACCGTGATGGATGGATATCCTGCTTTTGCAGGAATACTCGCTCCAAAATTATTTGGAAATACAATTGCATCCAGATTATGCTCTTTCATAACATGGTCGATGCCCTGTTCCGTTGATAAATAAATGTCCTTCTCCAAAGAGGAGATATAAGCTTTTTCAGTAAGATCTCCGCTTGTTTCTTCCGATTCCTTTAAAATGGTTTGGCCATATTTTAAGGTTTTTTCACTGTTCTTTTCATTAAAATCAATGACATCGGCCAGTGAGCGGATATTTAGATGCGGTGCGACAGTACGCAGATAGGCATTCAGATCTGCCTTAAATTCGTATGTCAGCACATCATAGCTCCATTCCGCTTTTGCAGAAGGAATCACTACTTCCTCCACTACCTCTGCTCCAAGCATCTTCAATTGGGCAACCGCCTCATTCATGACTAAGAGCTTCTCTTTGCTTAAATACTCAAAATAAGTCTCCCTCGCAATTCCGATACGTGCTCCTTTCAGGCCATCTTGATCAAGATATCCTGTAAAATCTCTGTTCTGCAAATCCAGATTCGTTAACGTTATCGGGTCATTCTCATCATATACTGCCAGCACACTCAGTAAAATAGCTGCATCTTTAACTGTTCTTGCCATTGGCCCAGCTGTGTCCTGGCTATGGGCAATCGGGATAATGCCAGTTCGGCTAACGAGCCCGACAGTCGGCTTAAGGCCCACAAGGGAGTTCTGGCTAGCCGGGCTTAGAATGGAACCCGATGTCTCGGTTCCAATTGCTGCAGCAGCAAAGTTGGCTGCCACAGCTGCTCCTGAGCCGGCGCTCGAACCGCCGGCATCAAACTTGCCGGGACCATAGGGGTTAAGGGTTTGGCCGCCTCTTGAGCTATATCCGTTTGGCATGCCCTCTGTCATAAAATTGGCCCATTCCGTCATATTCGTTTTCCCCAGAATAACGGCACCTGCTTTCCTTAATTGAGCTGCCACAAATGAATCTTTTTGTGCACAATGATCCTTCAATGCAAGAGAACCTGCACTCGTATGCATTTTATCTCCAGTATCAATATTATCCTTTAGTAAGACAGGAATTCCGTGAAGAGCGCTTCTCGGACCCTGCTTCTTTCTCTCTGCATCAAGGGCAGCCGCTATATGCAAAGCATCCGGATTTATTTCCAGAACGGAATTGATCGCAGACCCCTGCCTATCCATCTGCCCGATTCTCTGCATATATAACAGGACGAGTTCCTTGGAAGTAACCTCCCCGCTCTCCATCCTTTCCTGCAATTCATCTATCGTAGCTTCAAGCAATATTTCATCATGAAATATTTTCAGCCTTGGATTCTCCATATTAGTGCACCTCTCATTCTTTAGGTTATTAAAGTCTCTATTTTTAAATATTCGGCACACTAAACAGATTTCCTTTTTATAACAAGCTCTGTTAAACTTCGGTGTTGATTTCCGCTGCAGGCACTCAGCGAACCGCGGCTATAAAAAATAGTACCAGGTACCTATACCAGTTGGACGGACTGGTATAGGTACCTGGTACTGTGTTTTTAAACGATTTCGCCGCCGCGCATAACCTTCTTCTCTGCGGTTTGGCCGAGCTCTTTGGTAAATTTTTTGAGTTCTCGTTCTTCTCTTTCGGTGACGAGGGAGATGACCGTTCCGCTTGCGCCGAATCTACCTGTTCTGCCTGAACGGTGGACGTATTGGTTAATATCTTTCGGGAAATCGAAATGAACAACATGGGTAACTCCCTTGATATCTAATCCACGTGCCGCCACATCAGTTGCAATCAGCATATTGGTTTTTCCGGTCCGGAAATTTTTGATCGCTTTTTGCCGGTCAAATTTACTTAAATCGCTATGAAGGGTGCTGGAGGCAATATTTTTAAAATCAAGCTTCTCCGCCATCACGGTCAGGTTTCCGATATCCTTTACAAAAACCAGAGTCTTAATTCCTTCAATCCTTGAGATCTTTTCAAGCATTTTAATTTTGTCCCTGGCTTCGGCCACAAAATAAATATGGTCGACAGCTGCAGCATCGATCGTTTCATCTTTTTCAACACGGATCACTTTAGCATCTGCAGTCAATTCTTTGGCAAGCTTTTCAATAACCGGCGGAAGTGTAGCTGAGAACAGCATGGTCTGGCGTTCTTTCAGCGTTGACTTAACAATATTTTGGACTGTCTGTGTGTGTTCGGGCACCAATAGCTGGTCCCCTTCATCCAGAACAACCGTCTTTACTTCATGCATTTTCAGTTTTTTCTGCTTTATTAGTTCAAGAACTCTTCCCGGTGTACCCAAAGCGATATGCGGATGCTTCTTTAATTTTTCAAGCTGCCTTTTTACATTGGCTCCACCGATAAAAGAAGCCGCTTTAATGCCGCTTCCCTCCGCCCATTTTTGGATCTCCTGGAGAATTTGCATCACAAGCTCCTGGGAAGACGCTAAAATAACTGCCTGTACTGCCTGTTTATCCGGATCAATTTTTTCAAGAACCGGCAGCAAGTAAGCAAGTGTCTTGCCTGTTCCGGTTGGGGATTCTGCGATAATATCCTTTCCTTCCAAGGCCGCCGGGATCGCTTCTGTCTGAATTGTCGTCGGCTGGGCAAATGCGGACTTTTTCCATGCCTCCTGGATAAATGGCTTCATATTTTCAATAAGAGATTGTGTCATAGGTAACTCCTTTTATTGTGTAAAATAATCTTTGTCATCTGCAAATGTTTTCTAGCCTATAGTATATCCGATTCTGAAAGAAAAGAGTACCAGCATATACAGCCGGTACTCTAACAGATTATTTATTTAATTTTGTAATTCTGCCTTCAACTGCTGGATTTACCTCTTCATTGGCTTTAATATAGTTGATTAAAGCATCTAGGTCAACAATATCGACTGTACGGTTTTTGCCGTTTAGAAGTACGCTATAGCCGTCCCCGCCATCTGCCATATAATTGTTAACTGTTACTGTATATTCCATATTAGGATCAATAGCAGTACCATCATTTTTAACTAAAGAAACAATACGGTTGCCCGCTTCTTTTGAAGAATCATACGTCACCTTTATGCCAGAAACGTGCATGATTCTTTCTTTTGAACCCCACTGCTGTTCAAAAAGCTCTTTAATTTGGGCACCGGTCAATGTCAATGTTACCAAGTCATTGCCAAATGGCTGTACAGTAAAGGCTTCTTTCCAAGTAATCTCACCTGCATCGATGCTTGCACGGACCCCGCCTGAGTTCATGAAGGCAAAATCTGTTCCGGTTTGCTCAATCATGGAATCCGCAATCAAGTTACCCATTGGCGATTCTCCATCAGCATTAGTCTCTCTGCTGACTCCTATTGAAGTATAGCCAATCACTTCATTTAAAATAGGGGCAACATCAGCAATATATGTGTCAAGCATTTGCTTAATTTCAACATCAGGTTCAATATCGCGAGTTGTATTCACAATTTCAGCTTTTTTAGCCACAATATCTTTCGTAACTGGATCAATCGTTAAATCAACATCAGAAAAGGCAGTTCCATAGGAATAGGATTGAACAAGTAACTTGCCGTCAACCACTGTATTTGTATATTGGTGATTATGGCCGCCGAACAAAACATCTACTTCATCATCAACTGCATTTGCAATATCAACCAGTTCCTCTTGAGGGTTAGACCCATCCAAACCAGATTTTGCAGGATTATGAGTAATGACTACAATGGATTTGATACCTTCCTTTTTTAGCTCTGCAGTGTACTTATTAATCGCTTCCGCTTCATCTGTGAACTCTACCCCTGCTGTCCCGCTTGGAGTAACGATAGATGGGGTATCGGAATATGCAATACCGATAAAAGCGATCGGAACACCGTTTACTTCTTTAATTTCATATGGGGCAAGGATCGGTTCCTTTGTCACTGAGTCCACTACGTTGGCAGCGACATAAGGAAAGTTTGCACCCTCAAACTCACCATATTTTTCTACGGTATTAGGATGGCTTCCACCATTAATTAAGCGAAGCATCTCCTCAACACCTTCGTCAAACTCGTGATTGCCAACTGTCCCCAAATCAAACCCAATTTCATTTAACATTTTAATTGTTGGCTCATCCTGAAGAAGAGCTGAAACAGGAGAACTCGCGCCTACTGCATCACCAGCATGGAGCATAAATGTATTAGGGTTTGTTGCTTCCCGCTGCTTTAAGTGTGCAGCTAAATACTCTACGCCGCCTGCATTTAAGCTTGAACTAAATGTATCAAGCTGTCCATGAAAGTCGTTAATGCCTAACAGCTGGACATCGAATGGTTCATTATTTTCATCTGCAACAGGAAACTGAAGAGAGTATTTTCCGAAACCATTGCTTGCTTCACCTACATAATTGATTCCGCTGTTTTCAGCAATTGCATCTTTTGCCTCTGGAGAAGATTCAAATGTTACGTTTACTTCTCCAGTTACCGGTGCAAATGACCAGTTTGAATCAGCAGAAGGATCAATGGTTTGTTCTTCGCGGATATAATCAATGATTGCCTGGCGATTTTCATCCGGATAGAGCTCTACTGCCGTATTATTTCTGACGCCAGGGAAGTTTCCGCTTGCACGATAGTTGTTTGTAACAACAATAAATTCCTGATCGAGATCAATTGGAGCTCCATTATATTGCAGGTTTTTAATTCTGCTTGCATCAGGATTTACCAGCTTGCCATCTTTATCGTACTTGGCTGGTTCTGTAACGTCGATTTCATATGTTACACCATCAATTACATCATAGTTATAGGTAGGGAAATCATTATTAATAAGTGACTGCTCTCCTGCCTCATTTTCATTAACCTGATTGAACTGGCCTGCAGACATTTCAAGCCATTCTTTTACGTCGGATCCTTTAATTTTTACAGTTGCCACTGTATTTGGGTACAAGTAAAGGTCGGCTACATTTTTAATGGCAATTGTGCCTTCAGGGATATAAGTATAGTAGCTGGCGCCATTCCGTCCGCCTGCTTTAAACGGTGCTCCCGCAGAAAGCACTGGCGTACTTTCGTCTGCTGTCCCTTTTAATTGCTTTTCGATATACCATTTCTGGGCATTCGTTACAATTTGAATAGATGGATCATCTTTTACAAGCGCAAAGTAGCTATGAATATCAGCAGTTGTTTCGCCTACAGGCTGGCGAACGTAATTGACAGTGCCCTCATGTTCTTCCTTTACGGCTTCTAAAATGGCAGGATCAGCATCAGCAAGGCTTTCCTTAACGGTTGCTCCGGCCTCATTTTTGTAGCTTTTAAAAATAGCTCTTACTGTTGAATCGGAATCCTTAACCTTCCACTTGCCCTTTTCCTTTACAACCGTCAGATCCATAACTCCAAGCTGATTGCCCCAGTTGCCTGGCATAATAAACGGAACTCCGTTTACTGTTCCCTTTTCAGGGTTAACTCCAGGCAGATCGGTAAAATCGCCCGGGAAGGTTTTATGGTTGTGACCCGAAATAACCGCATCAATACCATCTACCTTTGTTAAGTCATAAGCGGCGTTTTCTTCCATCTCCGTATAAGCAGCATCACCCATTCCGGAGTGTGCAAGCGCGATAATAAGGTCCGCGCCTTCTTCCTTCATCTTAGTAATATTGGATTCTACTGATTTAACGATGTCTTTTGTTATGACTTTCCCGTCAAGATTGGCTTTATCCCATTGGGTAATTTGCGGCGTAACTGCACCAATTACCCCAACCTTGATCACTTGGGTTCTGCCTCTTTCATCTACCACTTTTTTATTGATAATTTTATATGGTTTAAAGTAGTTTTCATCATTTGTCGGATCATTATCTTGATCGTCCTTATAAACGTTTGCATTTACATAAGGAAATGGGGAATCATCAAGAACTTCATCCAGATAGTCCAGTCCGTAGTTAAATTCATGGTTTCCTACTGTTGCAGCATCATAGTCTAAAAGCTTCATAGCTTTAAAGACCGGATGAACTTCCCCGTCCTCAAGCTTGTCCACTTTCGCTTTGTAATCACCGAGTGGATTTCCTTGAATTAAGTCACCATTATCAAATAATAGAGAGTTCCTTACTTCCTCTCTGGCTTGTTTAATCAAAGTAGCAGTTTTGGCAAGTCCAAATTCAACAGTTTCCATATCTTTGTAATAGTCATAGTTATATAGATGCGTATGAATGTCTGTCGTACCTAAAATACGAAGTTTTACTTCATGACTGTATTTTTGCTCTTGTTTTCCGGCATGGTCGGGCTTAGCAGCCATGACAGAGTCATATGAAATAGGAAAAGCTAAAACAGATAACGCCATGGTAGTGGCCATAACCGTTTTGCCAAATTTGCGCATAGGCTTTTTCAAAAAAATACATCTCCTTGCAAATTAGTAGAATTGGATTATATCCATTCTCAATTTTATCTATTTTTTGACTTATTTGAGAATGAGTAAATAGTGGTGATTATAATAGTGAAATTATTAAGTTTCCGTAAAAAACAGGGCCTATATCCCTAATAAAAAACAGCATCCGAAACGGATGCTGTTTTTTTCAAATTATTTAACTATACCTGCCCTTGGATCCCAGTATTCTCTCAAAAAAAATAAATGAATCTAAATCCTCCTTGGTATGCTTTACACTGAAGCTATTTTCAAAAGATATGTCTTAGGCTTGATCTTCACTTTCTCCTTTGGCTACATCCAGGCCAACGACTGGATTCATTAATTATCTCTCCCTCAGTTTTACTTACCAGTATTCCTTATACCTTTCTGTAGTTCCATAGCTTCGCTTAGTTTGCGAGATTATATGTCCCAACCAGCCTCAAACATCATTCTACAAATAGGGTGCGAACAGTTAAGTTGTCGAGATCCTACTCCCACGCACCCGTTTGTTCTACCCTGGCTAACTGAACTTCCTTCTTCCTCTGTTTTTTTGCCGTAGAGTATGTTAATCCATCTATTCCTCAACCATTTTTTAACTTCACTTTACTGTAATCGGTCTACTTTATATCGAGAAACATCCAATAATAAATCTTAATGTCCTCTTTCTTCGTCTTTTTACCGGCAGAAACTTGAGTTTTTAGGTGTTTGGCTGCATTAATATCCTGCTGAGAAAATAGTAGACATTGAAAGAAAAAGCTTTTGTTAATACATTACTTCAGGTTTACCCAAACACTTTTCACTTCCGTATAGTTATCCAGTGCATATGATCCCATTTCTCGTCCAATGCCTGATTGCTTATAGCCTCCAAATGGTGCTGCTGCATCTTCAAGATTATAATCATTAATCCATACGGTTCCAGCTTTAAGAGCATTAGCGACTTTATGGCCGGTCTTAATGTTTTCCGTCCAGACACCCGCTGCAAGGCCATATGGTGTATTATTTGCTCTTTCGATCACTTCGTCGACTGTATCAAATTTAAGCACACAAACAACCGGACCGAAGATCTCTTCTTTTGCGATCGTCATATCGTCTGTTACGTCAGCGAAGATTGTCGGCTGTACAAAATACCCTTTATCGAAGGCTTTTTCACCTCCTGCTGCTACTCTTGCCCCTTCCACTTTACCTTTTTCAATATAATCAAGGACACGCTCCTGCTGTTTCTTTGAAACGAGCGGACCCATTTCCGTACCATTATCCATGCCAGCACCAAGCTTCACGTTATTCGCCATTTCCGCTAATTCCTTAACTACTTGGTCATAGTGCTTGCTATGGACGAATATCCTGGAGCCTGCACTGCAATTTTGGCCATGGTTATACATGATTCCGTTGAAGGCACCTGGAATGGCTTCAGATAAATCTGCATCCTCCAAAATAATATTTGGGGACTTTCCTCCGAGCTCCAATGTAACATTTTTTATCGTTTCAGCGGCCTGGCGCATAATATATTTCCCAGTCACGGTTGAGCCTGTAAAAGCCACCTTTTCTACATCCTGATGATTCACAATTGCAGCACCAGCTGTCTGGCCAAAACCAGGAACAAAATTAACAACTCCATCAGGGAAGCCAGCTTCCTTAAATAACTGTGCTGTGTATAACAGTGACAATGGAGTCTGTTCAGCTGGTTTTAGGACAATCGTACATCCGGTTGCAAGCGCTGCGCCCATTTTCCAGGCTGACATAACTAAAGGATAGTTCCACGGTATAATTTGGCCGACAACACCAATTGGTTCATGCCTAGTGTAATTTAAATAGTCTTTAGAGATCGGAAATGTCTGCCCAAGAATTTTCGTTGCCCATCCGGCATAGTAACGGTAGTGCTCCACTGTTGCTGGTATGTCATCCTGAAGTGCAACCTGATAGGACTTTCCATTATCGAGAGCTTCTAATTGTGCCAGTTCTTCTTTGTTTTCATCAATCAGATCGGCTAATTTATAAATTAAGTGCGCCCGTTTTGCTGCATTAAGATTTGGCCATACTCCCTTTTCAAATGCCTGGCGGGCTGCTTTGACCGCCAAATCAATATCTTCTTCCTGAGCTTCACTGACGGCCGCAAGAACTTCTTCTGTTGCAGGATTAACTGTTTCAAATGTTTTGCCGCTTACGGAAGGGACAAATTGGCCATTGATAAAAAGGCCGATATCTTCTTCCAAGAATGCTTTTACCTTTGGCTTCAATTCGATTTGAGCAGTTAACATGTTTTTTCCTCCTTATTTTACTAGGTGAAGAGAGCTGCTTCCCTCACCCAGCATTCGTTTTTAAAATTGTGAAACAGCAGATAGGTTAGATAGAATATCTTTTAGCTTTTGGTCTTCCTCAGGCGTTAATCCAAGGCGAGGGTAACGGGAAGGCCCTCCAGCTTGGCCTGTTAGCTCCATTGCTCTTTTAACGATTTGCACATATTTTCCTGACCCTTCAAGGAAAGCGCAAAGCGGCAGAATGCGGTCATTAATCTCCCATGCTTTCTCTAATTCACCATTTTGGAAATGGTTGAACATATCTGTCACTAGCTTTGGAACAACATTGCCAGCTACAGAAATCCAGCCTGTTGCACCAACCAAATAAGATTCCATCACCAATTCCTCTGCACCGCAAAAAATTTCGGTGCTTCCTAGTCTGGAAAGATCACGCACTTTACGGATATCCCCGCTTGATTCTTTAATATGAGTAACCTTTTCACACTCTTTGCTAATCTTCAGCATGAGTTCGGTACTCATATCAACACCAGACGTAAATGGATTGTTATAAAGCATGATTGGGATATTCACAGAATCAGAGACTTCTTTAAAGTGATAATAGATTTCCTCTTCCTTGGGCTTCATGTAATAAGGATTAATAATAAGTGCGCAGTCTGCACCGCTTGCTTCCGCTTGTTTCGTATATTCAATCGTTTCCTTTGTTGTTTCAGCTGCCGTACCAACAATAACTGGCAGACGGCCATTCACTTCTTTTAATACTGTTTCAACCATTTGGAACTTTTCTTCTTTTGATAAACTAACGAATTCTCCTGTACTCCCGTTAATGACTAATCCAGCTACCCCTTGGTCTGCAAAATAATTTACATTATTTTTTACTCCGCCCCAATCAATCTCCTGGGCTTTATTCATTGGGGTAATTAAAACAGGATATGCTCCTCTAATACTGGTCATTTTTTTTCCTCCTATTTATAGAATATTTTCATCAAAGATTAATAGCTTTATTTTCAGATATACTTTGATTGGTTGGCTCACTTTCCGTATACCAAATAAACTTATTTGTATATCCATAAAGGATAGCGATTGCTAAGGCAATAAAGTTAAACCAAAGGAACGGCAAATAAGCTAAAGTCGTGACACCTAATACGGTTGCCATGTAGACCCCTCCATCACTCCATGGAACCATCGGGGTTGTCAGTGTTCCGCCAGATTCTGTGTTCCGTGATAATACTCTTCTATCAATCCCGAGGCGATCGTAATTTTTCTCGGTAATTTTGCTGGCAGTAATGATCGATACATAAGCTGCCCCTCCGAAAAAGTTGCCGAAAAACCCTGCGATAATGGTTGATAAAGTCACATTGCCGGAGTTATTAGCCCAGGAAAGCATCTTATTGCATATCACCTGTAAAATGCCAATATGCTCCATTAATCCGCCAACACCTAGTGCAAAAAGGATCAGCACAATTACTTCAAGCATGGAGACGATTCCCCCGCGATTCAATAGATTGTCTATAAAATCGACGCCTGATTCAATGGCAAACCCATTATAGGACGTTTTAATAGAGTCCAGCATGGACATATCCTGAAACAGGAATGCCCAAAGAGATCCCAACAAGGCGCCAAAAGCGATTGTAGGAATTGATGGCATCTTCATAGCCAGCATGATTATGACAATTGCGGCCGGAATCAGCATGTACCAAGAGACGCTAAAATGAGTTTGAAGAGAATCCATAGTGGCTTCTGCCCGGCTTAAATCTCCGCTCCCATTTACATAGAAAAAGCCAGTTAATAAAAATAGTATTCCTGTAATAATCCAGGCAGGGGTACTGACATAGAGCATTGACTTAATATGTTCAACAAGATTAACTTTCGAAAGGGAGGCTGTCATGACCGTTGTATCTGACAATGGCGATAGTTTATCCCCCACATAGGCACCAGAAATGACTGCACCCGCAACTAGTTCAATGGGAATGCCAAAGCTATGGCCGATCCCCATCATAGCGATTCCTGCTGTTCCTGCTGTACCGAAAGATGTACCTGTAGCCAGTGATGTTACTGTACAGATGGCAAATGCAGCAAATAGAAAAATAGTCGGGTTAATGATCGTCAACCCGTAATAGATAATACTTGGAACAATTCCGCCCGCAATCCATGTACCAATTAGCGCACCGACTGTCACTAAAACTAAAACTGCTTCAAGTCCGTTATTAATTCCATTCAATATGCCCTTCTGCATTTCTAAATATCTGTAGCCGATTTTCAAACCGACAAGCATTATCACAAACCATGAAACAAAAAGTGCCAGTTGAATCGGAAGTCCAATTCGAGCAACAAACAGATACATGATGACCACAAAGCTCACTAATACAAACATTACCTCTGCCATAGTGGGAAGCCTTTTTTTATCAGCCATAAGATTCCTCCTTTAATCTATTGAAAACAGTCACAATAATCAGAACTCTTATTTTAATAAAAATCCATCGTATAAAGGGTCTGTCGGATCTAAAACAAATGTCTGCATACCTGTAATAAAGCCCCTGGTTGTCACTTTACACTGGTAGCTCCCATCTATTTCCTGGACTATTTTCAACTCAAGCCTGCCGCCGTAAATACTTTCATTAACAACAGGTTCCTCAAGTCCGATACCGCTGCAATGAATGCTGCTTGCAAGACACGCCGCTCCCGGCCCAAAGCCGGGTGACCGGACGATGTAGCCGTCCTCCCGAAAGGTAATGGACTTCAGTTTGTTTTCTTTAAGAGCTGAATCATCCATTAAAATGACACCTTTTGCAGAAGTTGATGATCTCAAAGCTTCAATAGCAGCTTGTCCCCATCTCTTTAATCCGGAAAGCTCTTCAACAAGGATCCTTGGTGATGCATCTTTCTGATTAAATACCGCATATAATTCACCTGCCTGCACAAGCGAATAGGTTGCTCTGGAACCTTCCAGAGACAGCGGCACATTTCTCTGGATAACTTTACTTGGTTCTAATTTTATTGATACAGAAATCACTTCATCCTGTTCCATAACTGCCTTAACGGCTACGACACCGCTGATGGTTTCAATGTTATATTCATGTGATGTTTGAGGCTGCAGCTGCCCGCATTCCAGCAGAGCTGTGATAACAGCCGCCACACCGCCATACTGAAGGGGAACTGGTCCTTCATGATTGAAGAACACGACTGCTGCATCTGCTTCAAGGCTAATAGGAGGAACAACAAGACAGCCATTTAAACCTGCAAACCCGCGCGGTTCTTTTAATAAAAAATTTATCTCTTCACCAAAAACATGAGGAAGCTGTTCTTGCAATTGTTCAAGGCTCTGATAATGTACAAATGGTGCACCGCTGATTATACGGAAGGCCTCTCCTGCAACATGTACGTCTGTTGTTGAATATGCCTTTTGTATTTTCATTTCACTTCCTCCGTTTCATGTTCCATCGGGGGTATCAGCAGAAATCCCTTTTTGAGTGGATCTTCTTCATGGTAAAAGAATCGGTGCATCCCCATTAACCAGGCAGAACCCGTGATTCTGGTTATAATAGCTTCAACACCTTCTACGCTAGCTGTATTCAGCACACTTCCCCGGAATAGTGAACCTACGATGCTTTCATGAACAAACTCTTCACCAATTGCAATCTGCTGATTAGCATAGAGCACAGCCAGCTTAGCAGAAGTGCCGGTTCCACAAGGAGAGCGATCAATTCCTCCAGGCGGAACAACCACTGTATTTTTCACATGTGCAGACCCATGAGATGGATCTGTATAAAACTCAACGTGAGTCAATCCTCTTATAAAGGGATACTGCGGATGAATAATTTCAGTTGCATCATTAATTGTATTACGAATATCGATAGCCCTCTCGATGATCATCGATGCATTTTCTGGCACTAACTCTAAGCCAATCGATTTTGCGTCAATGATTGCGTAGAAATTTCCTCCATATGCGATGTCTGCTTGAACTTGTCCAATTCCGTCCACATGGACCGAAACGGTTTTTATCAGAAATGCCGGTACATTACAAAAGGACACTTCCCTCGCTTTCCCTTCCTCCACCTTGATCTCCACTTCCACCAGGCCTGCAGGCGTATCCAATTTTAATGAAGTAACGGGCTCCTGGACAGGGATTAACCCTGATTCAACAAGAGCTGTACATACACCAATGGTGTCATGTCCACACATAGGCAAATAGCCGCCGGTTTCAATGTAAATTACACCAATATCGGCTTTCGGATGGCAAGGGGCCGTAATTAAAGCCCCCGACATGACATCATGACCACGAGGTTCATTCATTAGAAGCTGGCGAATCCAATCATACTCCCTCTTCATATGAAGCATTTTTTCCGACATCGTAGCACCTTTCAATTCAGGAAGTCCGCTAATTAAGGTCCTTGTCGGGTTGCCGCCGGTATGCGTATCTATCGTGGTAAACACTTTTTTTGCTCTCATCTGCTCAACACCTTTCCAGAGAAGCGATTATAGCTAAGCGGGTCAATAGGAATAGACGTTTTCTTCTTATTAATCATCTCTTCCACCAATTTCCCTGTAACGGCTGCAAGGCTGATGCCATCACCTTCATGGCCGGAAGCAATATAATAATTTGGAATTTCATCCACTCTTGAAACAATCGGCAAATGATCCTCTGTCCAAGGACGCAATCCTGCATAGGAGCGAATCACCATCATATCAGCCATTTTCGGATAAAAACGGATGGCCCGGTTTGCTATGCATTTAATAATCTCATTGTTAACTTTCGTATTAAACCCGACAAACTCCCTGCTGCTGCCGATTAAAAAGTTTTGGCTCTCTGTCGGTTCAAATACAAGAGCCACCCCATATTTTTCTGTCAGAGGATCGACTCTCCTCTCCCCGCCAAACTTGGAAATTAAGTATCCAAACTCCATTACTTTCCTAGAACCTACATGCTGCTGCCTCGAAGCCACGATTATATGGCCTTTTCTTGGCTCAATAGGAATCGAAAGATCCAGCATTCTTCCTAATCTTGGTGCCCAAACCCCAGCTGCATTGACAACGTGATCAGCAGTGAAGATTCCATTCGAAGTCTCAATTTTAAAAGAGCCTGTATCTTGTTGTTTTTTCATCGATTTCACTTCAGTTTGTTTGTATGCTTTTGCTCCCATCTTCTTCGCACCTTCAAGCAGAGAGAATGCTAGCAGATAAGGATTTACCGTTGAATCTGTAGCACACTCCAAACCACCCAACAAATCGTCCGCAAAGAAAGCTGATTCCTGGCGAATATCTTGCCTATCCAGCATCCTAAAGGGCAGTCCAGCGGCTTTTTGCCGGTTGACCCATTGTTGGGCTGCTTCCATCTCTTCGTCTGACTCGCAAACCAAGATGCTCCCCGGGGCCCGGTACTCAAAAGGCTGTTCCAACTCTCCGCTTAATTCATCTACAAGCTTTTGGCTAAGCAGCGACATTTGGCTATCAAAACCTGGATCTTTGTCTATGGCCAAAATATTCCCATCACAGCGTGAAGAGGTTCCGCTGACAAATTCTCCTTTTTCGAGAATCGTTACGTCTCTGCCTGATTTAGCAGCATAATAGGCAATCGAACATCCAATAATCCCACCGCCAATAATCAGAACATCACAATGATTCAATTTTTGATCCCCCTTTCATTTAACTTTTTCATTTTATAGAGATGCAAGTAGCGTGCCAAGCCGATTTCTCTATTAGAGATAAAATATTTAAAATTTTTAGACAACTAAGGTATAATAAATTTTACACTGTATAAATTTTTAGACACATTAAGGAGGCCCTATGCTTGTTTCTAGTCCCTCTGTGCAAAAAATAATGAAAAACAATTTTAGAAAAAATCTAAAGTGGGAGGTCACGCGTGAAGAAAGTGGAGACTATTGGATCTGCTTACCTGAAAAAGGTATAAAAACTTGCTGTGGTATTATTCAAGAAAATGATGAAATCGAAGCACTCGTCCCATTATTTAAGAGATATGATACTGTTGTTGTTCTTGATGAAAGCCACAATCCTGCAGGATATATTACCTCTTATGAAATGATGGAATATCTCTATGATTCAACGAAACAACTAAAAGCATTTTATGACACCGTCATTCAAACGACAGATTCATCGGTGACAGTTATTGATGCTGATGAGCGTGTGTGCACATGGACTGAGGGTGCAGAAAGGATATTTTCCGTCAACAAGCAAAAAATTATCGGCAGGAAAATTACTGATTTCTTTGAAAAAAACAAGCTCCAAATTCTTGAAACCTTACATACTGGAAAAAGAATTCGCAAGCAGCGTCATCAGGCACGATCCGATTTATTTGTCCTCATCAACTCTAATCCAGTTTATTTTAATCATAAAATTATCGGTGCTGTGGTCTCAGAAACAGATATTACCAATCAGGTTTTACTGAACGATAAATTATTTGACATGTCAGCAGAGGTGCATCGTTTAGAACAGGAAGTCGCTAAATTTAAGCATACTCATGACCCTTTTGAATCAATTAAAGGAAAAAGTCCTGGTCTTCAAAAAACCATTTATCTAGCAAAAAAAGTTTGTTCTGTTAAATCTACCGTTCTTATTTTGGGAGAAAGCGGCGTTGGTAAAGAAGTTTTTGCAAAAGCTATACATGAAGCCAGTGAAGGGTCGAAGTCCCCTTTTGTTTCTATTAACTGCGGCGCCATACCAGCTTCATTATTTGAAAGTGAGCTATTCGGCTATGAAAGAGGCGCATTCTCAGGGGCTGATCAGAGAGGTAAGAAAGGAAAAATAGAATTAGCAAAGGGTGGGACACTTTTTCTCGATGAAATTGGCGAAATGCCGCTGGAAATGCAGGTAAAGCTGCTGAGAGTTTTACAAGAGCGAAGGTACTTTCGCGTTGGCGGTGAAAAGGAAATTGATGCGGACTTCAGGGTTATCGCAGCCACAAATCGTAATCTGGAGGAGTTAATGAAAGAGGGACATTTTCGCGAAGACTTATTTTATCGTTTAAATGTTGTTAGTTTGCACATTCCTCCATTAAGGGAGCGGCGAGAAGATATTTACGAATTAAGCCATTACTTTTTAAACGATTTTTCGCTGATGTACCAGCGCCCAATCTATGAGTTTCCTCAAGATGTAATGGAGGAAATGCTTAATTATGAGTGGCCAGGCAATATTCGGGAACTCCGCAATGTAGCTGAAAGGCTAGTCGTTTTTGCTACTGATGGAATCATTCGGAAAGAATACCTGCCTTTTAATCAGAGTACATCAATCAGCACAGCCCCTTCTGTTAAACATTTTTCAGACAATGAACAAATGGACAGAGACATTAGATCATTGGAGCAGGAATTGGATGAACATGAAAGAAAAGTTATACAGCGTGCTCTGGATCTGGTTAAAGGAAATAAACTTGAATGCGCCAAGCAGCTTGGAGTGACCAGAGCTACCTTATATAATCGGCTGAAAAAGCTTGGTATGAAATAACAAATTCCGAAAGGTCTCGATAAATCATCTATCCCTCTTTATGTTGGTACGCTTTTTGCATGATATATGCATATCAAAGTGGAGGAGGAAATCCGATGACAAAAGAAATGATTATTTGCCGCTGCGAAGAAGTTACCTATGATCAGCTTTACTCTACTGCAGCTGAACATAAATGCTCAGCACGAGAATTAAAACTAAGATCAAGAGCCGGAATGGGCTTCTGCGGTGGACGAACTTGCAGAGTCGTTCTTGATCGAATAATTGAAAATGTTATTCCTGAAGTAAAAATGAGTGAAATACCGCTAAAATATCAGCCCCCAATTAGGCCAGTTACTTTTGGAACAGTAGGTGATAAACGATGAGGAGGATCATTCATCACCCTATTCTAGGAAATTTAGATGAGTATCATCCATGTTCCTTTTATTTTAATGGAGTAAAATATGAAGCACATGAAAATGAATCCATTGCAGCAGCACTTCTGGCAAATGGGATTAGAGCATTGCGTTTACATGAAGAAAGCGGATCTCCCCGCGGCATTTATTGCAATATTGGCCATTGTATGGAGTGCAGAGTAACGGTCAATGGACAGCCAAACGTCAGAGCCTGCCTTACACCTGTTCAAAAAAACATGGTTGTGGAAAGCGGCAAACAGCATCCTAATATTGTAAAAAGGATGGTGGAGAACCGATGAGAGACGTCATTGTCATTGGAGCAGGTCCGGCTGGTTTAGCAGGAGCCATTGCATGTGCCGGCTACGGACTAAAAGTAACAGTCGTTGATGAGTTTCTAAAGCCAGGGGGCAGATTACTGGGTCAGCTTCATGAAGAGCCTTCAGGTAAGTGGTGGAATGGAATCAAGGAATCCCACCGCCTTCACAGGGAAGCGGAAAACCTAATGGTTGAAATCCGCTGCGGCGCATCCGTTTATAATCTGGAGAAAAATGATGATATGTGGAACGTGCACACAAGCATGGGTACCCTGGAGGCACCGTATGTACTGGTTGCGACTGGAGCTGCAGAGTACCCTATTCCCATTCCCGGGTGGACGCTACCTGGGGTGATGTCGATTGGTGCTGCTCAAGTAATGACCAATGTCCACCGGGTCCAAGTTGGCAAAAAAGGGATTATTATTGGGGCAAATATTCTCGCTTTTGCTATTTTAAATGAATTACAGATTGCCGGCATACATGTTGACCGAGTGGTATTGCCGGAAAAAAATGAGTTGAGCCAAAAAGCTGGTGAACCAGAAGAAGTAATGAAATCTTTGCTGGGAGCCGCACACCTTGCCCCTTCTCCCCTTCTGCGGGCTGGCAGCAGATTAATGAAAAATGGCAACCTTAGAAGGATCGGGTTGAACTTTTACCCAAAGAAAGGCATGAACGTAAACGGTACCTCTCTTCAGCTTCGCAAAGCAGCCTTGGAGATCTTAGGAAATGACAAAGTTGAAGGTGTAAGAATTGCAGATATAGATTCATCCGGAAACATCGTACCAGGCTCAGACTCCATATATGATGCAGATTTCGTCTGCATTGCCGGAGGCCTGTACCCGCTGGCTGAACTCGTTGCGGTAGCTGGCTGCCCGTTTGAATACGTTCCTGAACTGGGCGGACACGTCCCTCTTCACTCGGATAAAATGGAAACCCCTCTTCCAGGACTCTTTGTAGCAGGAAATATTACAGGTATCGAAAGTGGTAAGATTGCAATAGCTCAAGGAACAACAGCGGGTTATTCAATTGTACTGCAGGCAAATGGTCGAAAGGAATCGCCTGGAGTCAATCAAATGCTTCAGGATGCTATCCAAAATGTTAAAACAGTCCGTAACCAAGCTTCTATTCAATTCAACCCCGATATTAAACGGGGCAGGGAAAAAATGAGCCAATTATGGGAAGAGAAGTACCCAGAAACTTACAGAGCCAATACTCAAAAAACAACTGGATAAACATAAGAATCAGCGGCCAGGCAACCGCTGATTTATTCTTATTGCAAACCTTAATGAAATACTAATGACTAATGCAGGCTGTTAGCATAAATGAAATTTATCAAGCTTCCGATAGAGAGTAGATAGGCTTGTCTGTAACTCTTGCGCAATTTTTTTCTTTGTCATTTTCCAGGGGTTTATCCGCTAAATAACTTTGAATCACTTTTTTCTCTTATTCAAGACCCTCTATAGACGTTTTGCAGGATTATATTAAATTCAAAATAGATGAAAAAGGCTTGAAGTCATGTCCTTCGGCGCAATATCCATTTTGAAAAAACTAGTATATATTATGTATAATTAATAGGTAAATAAACACTATTAACTCTCTTTTCTTTTTCCTTTCGATTATTGATCCTAAACGTGAATAGAGGATGTACAATAAAATGCACATCCCCTAATTTTTTGTCCATATTTATTTTTTTTGAATCAATGGAATGGTCACTTTTACAGCCGTCCCTTTCCCTACTTCGCTATCAAAAGCTATACTTCCATCATGTTCCTCAATGATTTGATTCGTAACCATCAGTCCCAAGCCGGTTCCATCTGACTTGGTTGTATAAAATGGGTCACCGATTCGTCCGATGTTTTCAGCTACAATACCGCAGCCTTCATCTTTCACGCGAATTAATACTTGCTGGCCATGGAGCATTCTTGCTGAGATCGAAATGGCTCCCCCATCAGGCATCGATTCGATGGCGTTCTTAACGAGATTAATAAACACCTGCTTCATTAACTTCTCATCACATTCGACTTTCGGAATATTTGCCAGGTCTTTTGTTTCAAATTGAATATTCTGATTGGAAGCCTGCTCCTTCATAATGGAAATGACGTAGCTAATCAGGCTGTTTAAATCTACTTTTTTAAACATTGGCTGTCTTGGCTTGCTCAGGAACATAAGGTCATCAGCAATCAGATTGATGCGGTCTATTTCCTCTATCATGATTTGATAGCGGCCGCGGTCTTCCGGATGTCTTTCCATCTGCAGCTGTGTAAAGCCTTTTAAAGCGGAAAGCGGGTTTCTTACTTCATGGCCCACTACTGATGCCATCTGTCCGACAGCAGCCAGTTTTTCGGTTTGCCGGAGCTCCTGGAAAACGTTTGTCAGCGATTGAATATAGGAATAGAAACGAATCAGAAGCACATAAGAAACACTTGAAAAAATGATCAGCAGCACGATGGGCACCATTACCCTTTGGCTGCCCAGCAGAAAGCCTAAAACAAGATACTTACTCACCATTCCCCCTGCGATAATCCAAAAATAACGCTTATTGACAAAGAGCGGAGCGAATAGGATAAAAAAAAGCTCTACAGCATTACCTGTCTGAAACTCTTTAGATTCACCAAAGTAAATCATCATGCTATTTGTAAAATCAATCAGGATAAAGCCGATAAAATATAAGTATTTTACCTTAAAGGGACTGTCTGTTTTTAAGAAGTATACCGCTGCCGGCAAAAGTCCGATAATGGCCATATAGTAGCCGAAGCCAAGCCCGCCTTGCGGAATCCCTGGGGCGCCCCCTGTATTGAGAGGAAGGAGATAATAATAAAATAAATCATATAGTGTAAAAATAAGATAAAACAGCCACATAAAAAGCCTGACTGCTTTTGTTTCTTCATTTATCAATGTCAGTTGACTAAAACCCTTCATAAAAAAGCTCCTCGATTAACCCTATTAAAATGATTCCAATAGCACTATTATAAACGGTTGAGCCCAGCCGTGTATATTGTCTTTCATTTTTAAGTGTTTTTTGCCACATAATCAAATAAAAAAACCGGCCCGCTAAATACGGACCGGCTGGTATAGATCATTCAGTTATTAACGCATTCAGACTGAACTAAATGTTCAAAAATCGGGCAAGACCGCAGAACCGATACATTACGGCTTTAAAATAACCTTTATACAGTCATCTTGATGGTCATTAAATATTTTATATGCGCGATCAGCTTCTTCCAATGGAATCTGATGTGTGATAATTGATTTCGGATCGAATTCCTTATTGTTGATTTTTTCGAACAGCTCTGGCATGTAATGCACCACCGGAGCCTGTCCCATTTTTATGGTGATGTTTCTTGAGAAAAACTCTTCAAGCGGGAACATATTATAAGTTAAACCATATACGCCTGTCAGCTGGACAGTTCCAAACTTTCTGACCGCTTTCGCGGCAATTTGAATAGGGCCAAGCGTTCCGCCCTGCAGCTTCAGCTTTTGCTCAACCTTTTCCACAGCGGATTTTTTGCCGTCCATTCCGACGCAATCAATGACCACATCTGCACCGCCCTGGGTGATTTCTTTTATATAAGTACCCATATCATCATATTTCGTAAAGTCATAAACTTCCACATCATTCGTTAGCTTAGCATGGTTCAGCCGATAATCCAGGTGATCAACGGCAATCACACGTTTGGCTCCTTTCATCAAGGCGAACTTTTGGGTCATCAATCCGATGGGCCCGCAGCCTAGGACTACAACTGTATCTCCCTTTTTCACACCAGAATGCTCCACGCTCCAATAAGCTGTTGGCAGTACGTCTGATAAAAAGAGAAGTGATTCATCCTCCAGCTCGCAGGATTCCGGTACAACAAAAGGCATGAAATTGCCAAAAGGCACTTTTAAGTATTCAGCCTGGCCGCCCGGGTGGTTTCCGTATTTTTCTGTGTAACCGAAGTACCCTCCTGCGTCTTTATGGGGATTGGAATTATCGCACTGGCTTTCCATTTCGTTCTGGCAGTAAAAGCAATGCCCGCATGAAACATTAAAGGGAATCACGACCCGATCGCCTTTTTTCACCCTCGTCACATCAGGACCTGTTTCTTCAACAATCCCCATTGGTTCATGCCCAATAATATAGCCTGGGCGCAGTGGCATATTTCCTTGATATAAGTGCAGATCTGAACCGCAAATGGCGGTTGAAGTAATCCTGACAATGATATCATCCCGTTTCTCAATCCTTGGATCCTCTACATTTTTCACTTGAATATCTTTAGCTCCCTGGTAGGTAACAGCTCTCATCTTTCACACTCCTTCAGCAATTTACTAGGCTTTACCCTGCCGGAAGGAAGGTTAACTCCATTAATATTCAAACCCAATTTGAAATATTTACCTATAATTAAAAGAATATTTTTTGAAAGATTAAAAGAAAGATTCCCGTTTCCTCTGAATAATAGTCTAAAAAGCCCAAATTCTGGCAAAATAGTACAGTTTAACTATTTTGAATTTTTTAAATATAATGAAAGTACAGCTTTATGCTGTGACAAATACATAGTTTGAGAGGAGATTTTGGATGAAGAAAAAAAGAGTAATTGGGTCAGCAGTACTAAGTGTAGCAATGGGGCTTTCTGTATTTGCGTCTGGGGCGTTCGGCCAGCAAGTTGAGAGCAAAGAAACCTACCGGGTCATGATTCAGGGGCCAAGCGCTGAAAAAGCGAAGGCAAAAGCAAACTATGGCGTGCGCTGGGATTTTGGCCAGAATGGTTTTACTACAACGGTAAACGCGAAACAGTATCAAGCATTATTGAATAATAAAAATTTGGAGATTGATCGAGTGGACCAGGTTAACCTAACCCCCGTCAGCAAGGAATCTGCTGCTAAACCAGGAACAGAGGCTGCTGCTGTTCCTGCAGATAGCACTCCGTGGGGAATTGAAGCAATTTATAATGACAGTGCGATCCAAAGCACCTCCGGCGGAAACGGGGTAAAAGTGGCAGTGCTAGACACTGGGGTAAACACTGCACATGCTGACCTCGCAGGTCAGGAAGAGCAATGTAAAGACTTCACTCAAAGGAAATCACCTTTAATTAACGGAAGCTGTGATGACAAAAATGGACATGGCACGCATGTTGCCGGTACTGTTTTAGCTCATGGCGGGGCTAGTGGACAAGGAGTTTATGGTGTTGCACCTGAAGCTGACTTATGGGCATATAAAGTGTTGAACGACAGAGGTTCAGGCTACTCCGATGATATCGCAGGCGCTATTCAGCATGCGGCAGATCAAGCAGTCAGCACTGGTTCAAAAGTAGTCATCTCCATGTCATTAGGTTCAAGTTCAAAGAGCTCACTGATTGCAGATGCCGTTGATTATGCATATGGAAAAGGTGTTTTAGTTGTGGCAGCAGCTGGAAACTCAGGCCCAGACGATAACACAATCGGCTATCCAGGTGCTCTAGTCAATGCAATTGCAGTTGCTGCTTTGGAAGATGTCCAGGAAAACGGCTCATACCGTGTAGCAGACTTCTCTTCTCGCGGAAACCCTGATACTGACGGCGACTATGTCATCCAGGAACGCGATGTTGAACTATCGGCACCAGGAAGAGCGATTGAATCTACTTGGTTTGACGGAACATACAACACAATAAGCGGTACTTCCATGGCTACTCCGCACATATCCGGACTGGCAGCAAAGATTTGGGCTGAAAACCCTGCTTTGACTCACACTGGCCTTCGCGAAGAGCTTCAAACCCGTTCCAAGCAATATGACATCCTTGGCGGAACAGGAGCTGCAGCTGGTGATGATTACGCGTCAGGATTTGGTTTCCCTCGCGTGAAATAATAGAATAATAGAGAAAGCTTGGACCCTATTCGATCCAAGCTTTTTTAGTGAGTTGATGACCGTTCCCGGCAAGTGAAAAAAGTGTCAGTTGCTAATATAATTGAAAAGTTGCTAATAAATGACTCCGAGTTGCAAATAAACCGAAAAAGTTGCTAATAAAATGACCAAAGTTGCTAATAAAAGATATGGACATGAACAAAACCATCGTGATTTTCACTGACAGGTTTAGTTTTTTTAGTGGTTTTTACTATTAAACCTACATTTTTCACTGTAAAGCCGCCTGTTTTTTCATTTTCCGGCTATAAATAATCTTTGATAAGCTGACACTTGCCTCATAAAGAAGCAATAATGGCAGTGTGACCAGAATATCTGATATGAAATCTGGAGGTGTAACCAAAATCGCAACAACAATCAGCACAAAATAAGCATACTTTCTTATTTTCTGCAGTGAATATGGATTGATGATGCCGAGACTGGTCAGGAACATGATCACGACTGGAAGTTCAAATAAAAAACCGAACGGCAATGTTAAATGAAGCACGAATTTAAAATACTTTTCCGTTGTAAAAAAAGCGGTAAACATTTCACCTGATAAGGCCATTAAAAAATTCAGGACAAGCGGCAGCAGGACAAAATAGCCAAATGAAATGCCGGTTAAAAACAAGAAAAATAGAGCCGGAATATAGGATAATGTTACTTTTCTTTCTGCTTTTGTCAGGGCTGGGCTGACGAACAGCCAGATTTGGTGGGCGGCAACCGGGATAGCACCTGCTATCGCGACCACGGATGCTAGCATAAAATAGACCCAGAGAATTTCAGAAGGTCCCAGAACAGCCAGCTTAAAATCCAAGTCTTTTACAAGCCATTCGTAAATATCCTTTACAAATATAAAGGATAGCGCTAAAAAAACAATAAAGGTTACAGCAATAATAATCAGCCTTTTGCGAAGCTCCTCAAAATGCTGAAGGACGTTGACTGCCTGATCATTCATGTTCAAACACCTCAATAGCAAAAGGAAGGAAGAAACTCTCTTCCTCCCTCTTATTTTTATAGTAATTCTTTCTGCTTTTTCTCTTCAGTTGGCTGGTCATCTGAGACAAGCTCGCGTGTTGATTTCTTAAACTCTTTCAAGGTTGTTCCAAATGCCCTCCCAATTTCCGGAAGCTTTGATGGACCGAAAATGATTAGCGCCAATACCAATACTAAAATTAATCCTGGAATTCCTATATTTGATAGCATGTTAACCTCCTAGTATTTAAAGCCTGTGATTGCCACAACACCCGGACGCGGCATAGTATCTCCCTTGCGGTGGGGCCATCTGCTTGTCAGATTGTTCAAGTCTGCGGTTTCTTCTCCCGGATGCTGGATGGACAGGAATAATGCTGTTTCATTTGGAGTAAAAGACGGTCCTGTTAATTCAGCTTCAACAGGTGCTGATGCGAACTGGAATGCTTCGCCTGCATTTTTTCCGATGGTTGGGATAACGAACATGCCATTATTGGCAAAGTGTGTGTAAATGCCGCTATTCAGTTTGCTTGATGACATATCAGTAACAGTCCAAAGGTTGCCAAGGCTATCAAACGTTAAATTGTCAGGGGCACTGAATCCGCTTTGCTTTCCGCCCGCTGCGAAAATCTCAAAATCGAATGTTAATGCACCCAGATCATCGCCTTCTTCTATAAATCTGGTAATATGCCCGTGGAAGTTTCCATGTCTGTCATTATTCGTATGGGCGATAAAGACAGTTTTATCAAATGGGCTGATTTCCACATCTTCCGGACGGTCGGTTGGCGTTCCGCCTACCAGAAGTGCTGCTTCATGGCAGTTCACGACAACATCAGCCTGAGTCTGAAACATTTCTAATAGCTCTGGCTTGCTCTTGGCAGCATTACGAACATTTTCAATCGTTAGAGGCACCCATTTGCCGCTGCCCATATTGGCTACATATAGAGTTCCTTCTTCAAGAAGGTCGGCATTTGACTTGCCGCGCGATTCTACATATTTATTTTTGCTGATAAATTTATAGACACAGGCATCCTTTTTGTCATCGCCCATGTACACAACAACACGGTTGTCATTTGTCAGGCCAACTGCTGCATTTTCATGGTTGAAACGCCCAAGGCCAGTATGTTTGCGCGGTTTAAAGTTGGGATCAAATGGGTCAATTTCCACAATCCATCCGTAATGTGTATCATTCAATCCTGCATCCTTTGCTGTGTTTTCAAAGTTTTCTTCTGCTGATAAAACAGTTCCCCATAAAGTCATTCCGCCTGAGCAATTGGCAAAAGTTCCTTGAACATTGGTTGCACCCGCAACTGCTTTAGAACCTCTCGCAGGGCCTGTTAGCTGAAATGAAGTAAGACCTGTAATGCGGCGTGCATATTTTGATTTTGTGTCCATTTTCCAGGTCCCATCTTTATCGCGGTACACTTCGATAATGGATCCGCCCTGGTTGTAGAGCATTTTTTGAATTTGTGCAGCTGTATAGTTGCCACTTGCCGGCTTTACCCCATGGACAAATATTTCACTTGAGTATTCGTGGTTTACCCATAATAAACCGCGCTTGTCTCCATCAATGGGAAAATATAATGTAAAGTCATTGTTAAAACCAAATGTGTCCCCTTTTTGGTTGATGACATCTCCATATGCTGCCACAACATCATATTTATACCCGCGCGGAAGAACCAGGTCATCCTTATCCGTAGGATCAATTGGCTTAAAATTCAAACCAGAGATTTTCTTTTGGAATCCGAATAGATGGGAAGCCGCTTCTGCACCTTTGGCTTCCGCCTTTGGCACCATTGCTCCTAAACCAGCGGAAGCAACTGTTAAAGCCCCCACTCCCGTACCTACATATGTTAAGAATTTGCGGCGATTTAATTCAGTCATCCTATAGCACCTCTTCTTTTCGTTTAAAAATGTTTGCATTTTATTTATGTATCAATCCCAACTACAATGGTAGTGGACAATTATTAAGAGAATGCTAAGGAATAACCAATAAATTGTAAAATTAGATTAAAGATTGTAAAAATAAAAAAGCTTGACGGGTCGCAGATAGACAGTTTTCAAAGATTAAACTCCCTAATAAAAAAATGCCCGGCATCAGCCGGACATCCTTTAACTTTTCTATTAAGATACTTTTTCTTCCTGATGCTTGTATTCTTCTTCCCAATACTCTGCATTTTTAATGCCAAGCTTTTTGGAATTGAATACAGGATCAAGTCCTTGCTTCTTCTGGGCTTCATAGTCTCTCAATGCGATTAAGGCTGGTTTCGCAAGGATTAGAATTGCGATTACGTTAAGCCAAACCATTAATCCCAGACCGACATCTCCAAGCGCCCACGCAAGGCCTGCTGTCTTTACAGCACCATAGAAAGTGGCACCAAGTAAAACTAATTTAAGAACAAACATGGCAATTTTGCTATTTTTATCGCTTACTAAGTAAGCTACGTTTGTTTCAGCCATATAGTAGTAAGCCATGATTGTTGTAAATGCGAAGAAGAATAGTGATACAGCAACAAAGCCTGCTCCGAATCCTGGAAGTACTGATTCAACAGCTGCCTGTGTATAACCAGGACCAGCCTCAACACCAGGAAGGTTTTCTACTATAGGAGTAGTCCCATCTGCTCCGACAGTGTTGAACATTCCAGTAAATAGAATCATGAAAGCAGTTGCGGAACATACAAACAATGTATCGATATATACTGAGAACGCCTGTACAAGACCTTGTTTGGCAGGATGGGAAACCTCGGCTGCAGCTGCAGCGTGCGGCCCAGTACCCTGTCCGGCTTCATTGGAATAGATACCGCGCTTTACGCCCCAGGCGATTGCGCTTCCGATGATGCCTCCAAACATGGAATCAGCGCCGAATGCACTGCTGAAAATTAAAGAAATAACGCCAGGCAATTCGCCTAAATTCATGCCAATAATAATTAAAGCAACAATAATATAACCAACTGCCATGAATGGCACAGTATACTGCGCAACAGTCGCAATACGCTTTACCCCGCCAAAAATGATAAGAGCCAGCAAGCCGACAATAACTAGGCCCGTTACAGCTTTATTAATGCCAAATGCATTTTCCATTCCCAAGGCAATTGAATTTGACTGGATTCCTGGCATTAACAGGGCCATCGCCAACAATGTCGAAATCGCAAAGAGAACGGCAAACCATTTGATTCCAATTCCTTTTTCAATGTAATAAGCAGGTCCGCCTCGGTAGACACCATCTTTTTTCACTTTGTAAATTTGGGCTAATGTGGACTCAACGAATGCACTGCCTGCTCCGATAAAAGCAATTGTCCACATCCAGAAAACGGCACCGGGACCGCCCATTGCTATAGCAGTAGCAGTACCTGCAATGTTACCAGTTCCTACGCGGCCTGAAAGAGCAATAGATAAGGCCTGAAAAGACGAAACGCCCGCTGCGGAACTTTTTCCTCTGAACATAAGCAAAACCATGTCCTTGATATGCCGGACCTGTAAAAACCGGGTTAGGATAGAAAACAGCAATCCTACACCAAGCAAGATGTAAATAACCGGTGTACTCCATAAGATACTATTAAGCTGATTAACAAAAGCTTCCAAACAACTTCCCCCTTTTATTATATATTCTGAATCTTTTTCCTATTAAGAATTATAGATTATAGACTGTTATATTACAATGATTTTTTAACGGACATACTGAATAATGTCATAGTACTTTTTGACTTGCTTTACTTTTTCCGGAACCAGAGATCGTTTTGTTCAGTGATAATGGGTTAAATAGAATTATAGAGAACATTAGCCTTCCTATTTTCGGAAATTTCCGCTATTATATATTTAGGGAAACGAAATGTTGACCGGAAAGAAGTGTTTCAATCATGAATAAAAAAATAAAACGCAATTTAATGATCATGTGGTTCGCCAATTTCTTTGTGGCCGGCAGCATGACAATGGTACTTCCATTTATCTCATTATATATAGAAACGTTTGGAAACCATTCCGCGACCTTTGTTCAGAATTGGGCGGGCTGGACGTTTGCGATTACATTCGTTACCGCATTTCTTTTTTCTCCGGTTTGGGGAAGAATCGGAGACCTTTTCGGACGCAAAAAAATACTGATTCTGTCCGGGATTGGAATGGGCTTATCGATATTCATGATGGGTTATGTAACCAATGTCTGGCAGCTGTTTTTCCTAAGGTTGTTTATGGGCATTTTTACAGGCTTCATCGGGATGTCACAGGCGTTTATTTCTACACAGACTCCTAAGGAAATTGCCGGAAGAGTGATGGGCACCCTGCAGACGGGAAGCATCACAGGTTCCCTGATGGGCCCGCTTCTTGGCGGAGCTTTGGCTGATTTATTCGGATTTGCAGATACGTTTAAATGGACCTCTGTTGCCATCTTTGTCTCCGCTCTCCTTGTATTTTTCACAAAGGAATATAAAGTTGAGACCCAAAAGGGAGAAAAGACCCGCTACTCAAGCAAAGCCGTTATCCAGCATATTATCCGCAACCCGGTTCTGCTGACAGTTATGCTGATTTCAACTCTTGTTCAAATGGCACACTTCAGCATTCAGCCTATTCTTTCTTTATATGTCAGTGAATTGCACGGGCCGGAAAATCTGGCCTTTTTTGCCGGAATTGCATTTTCTGCGGCAGGTGTCGGAAATTTATTAATGGCAAGACAATGGGGAAAAATCGGGGACCAGCATGGATATATAAAGACTTTGGTTGTTCTTCTGCTCCTCGCTGGCGTTTTTTACTTGCCCGGCGGCTTCGTCACTAACATGTGGCAGCTTGTCCTTGTCCGATTTGCGCTTGGTGTGACAATCGGAGGCATTATTCCTGTCCGAATCGCGTATATCCGCCAGGAAGCGCCGGTTGCCATGCAGGGTGAAGTGCTTGGCTACAACACAAGCCTCCGCTTCTTCGGAAACATTATCGGACCTGTCATGGGCGGTTTAATCTCCGCATACTTTGGCTTTTCAGCTGTGTTCGTTGTAACCAGTTCATTGCTGATCTTAAGCGGACTGATTTTGCTGGGTGCGATGAACCGCCATCCTAACCTGGCGAGGGATTCCTATTAGCGGAAGCCGTTTTGAAGAGTTATTAGAAGATTTATGCCCAAAACGATTTATCAGCTCTAAATTCATTTTTTTGATGAATAATCTATTTTATCAGCGAATTTTAAACGATTTCAGTGTAAACCTGATTTTATTTATTAATGAATCTAATCTAAAAAGCTGCTCCCTATTTTCACGGGGCAGCTTTTTGTTTATTCGCTAAAATGGCAGACTCCAAGTTTATTTCCATCAAGGTCTTCGAACTCAAACCACTTAGCAGTCCTATCATCCTGGAGCGGCTCTGCTTTAACCCTGTGCTGGAGCAAATGGCGGTGGGCTATTTCAATATCAACAACAAAGAAGTTAAAAGAGATATGTGAATCTTTCCTTTCCTTGATCCTTTCGGTTGACCGGACTAGCGTTAAAGGTGTCTCACCAATTTCCAGGGCTGCATATCCGCCCTGATCATCCTTCCATCTTACCGGAAATCCCAGTACTGTGCTATACCAATCAATTGCTTTTTCAAAATCTTTAACCTGAAGAAAGACGGTGTCAATTCTTTTAAACATGCCAGACATTTGATACCTCCACAAAAACCCTATTTATATGGAAATATTCAACATACTTATTCAATCTCCTTTTTAAAATGCAAGGCTCTGTTAAACTTGCCTGTTGATTTCCGCTTCATGCTCAGCGAACCGCGGGCGGTCCGTCGCTCCTCAGGCAATAAGCCTGCGGGGTCTCCCTTTGACTCGCTTCTCCCGCAGGACTTTGAATAAGCTTCCTTGATTTTACACCGCACGAAGGAAATGCGAATGCATCTTCGAGGATCTCGCGCCTTCCGCTCCAATCAGCAGGGTGCAAATATCAAAATTGAGCTTTAACAGAGCCAAATGCAAAAAAGCCAGCATTTCAGCTGGCTTTCTATTACTTAGCTGCGTTGCTGGCAATATGGATTGCGTCCCAAACACCGGCAAATGGCGGTGCATAGCATAGGTCAACCATGCCAAGTTCATCGGCAGGCATGTTATTATGGATGGCCACCGCAAACACGTCGATTCTCAGGACGACGCCTTTGTTGCCGATTGCATGGGCGCCAAGAATTCGCTTCGACTCTTTTTCACAAATGAGCTTGATCCATATGGGTGTCGGATTTGGATAATAGCTCGGATGGTCTGCAGCCTTCACAAATTCGGTTGAGTAGCCGATGCCCATCTTTTTCACATCTTCCTCGGAAAGCCCTGTTCTGCCAAGCTCCATGTTAAAAATTTTAATGGCTGCACTTCCCAGTGTTCCCACATACTTTTCATGGCTTCCGGCTATATTGGCTCCTGCAAGGCGGCCACATTTATTGGCATTGGTTCCGAGCGGGATATAATCGTTTTCTTCAAGCACTTTATGATAGACTTGCGCACAGTCTCCTGCTGCATATACATCCTCAATATTCGTGCGCATTTCGCGATCAATAATGATGGCGCCATTTTCGGCTAATTGAATGCCCGATCCTTCCAGGAATTTCGTCGCAGGCCTTACGCCAACTGCAACCAGCACCAAGTCAGCTTTGTATGTGCCTTTATCCGTTTTCACGCTTTCCACTTTTTTGTCTCCGCTGAAGCTCTCTACCCTTTCACCCAGGTTCAGTTCAACGCCATTTTCCAGGATTTCTTTTTCAGCAATGTCTGTTATTTCTTTATCAAAAGGCGCAAGAATCCGCTCTCCCATTTCAATGACTCTGACATTTTTGCCGATCGTTTTCATCGCTTCTACTACTTCGATACCAATATAGCCGCCGCCAACAATAACAACATCCTTCACTCCAGAATTATGGCCAATTTCTTTTAATACCATCCCATCTTCTAGCGTCTTCAGCATATGGATGTTCTCAAGGTCTGCACCTGGAAAAGGCGGCATTATTGGACACGTACCTGTACCTATCATTAGCTTATCGTATGTATCAGTAAAAGTTTTATTGCTTGCTAGATCATTAACAGTTACTTCTTTCTTTCTCGTATCCACTTTAACCACTTCATGCTGGAGAAAGGTTTTGATGCCCCTCTCGGAAAATTGCTCTTGTGTCCTGGCAATCATTTTTCGATAGTCATCATTTTCGCCTGAAACATAATAGGGAAGTCCACAGGCTCCATAGGATAAAAATTTGCCTTTTTCATACACAACGATTTCGGCTTTATCATCCATTCTCCTTAGCTTTGAAGCGGCTGACATGCTCGCTGCCACCCCGCCAATCACTAGTAGTTTCATAGGGATCTCTCCTAACGTCTCATTCAATGGCCGTTTTTTATTTAAGCGTTTTCAACATAGTTTTAGTTAAAAGAAGCAATTTATTCATTTATGTAAAACAGCTTCTATACCCTTATAGCTATCCTAATTTGATTATTTTATAACGTTTTTCAGGACTTCTTCTGTAACCTTTTTGACAATAAGCTCGATCATTTCTCCAGACAGCCCCGCCGTTGTTTCAGCTTTCCGTTCGCTGTTTGGAACTGGGATTCCGCCTGTTTGGATGCCCATTTTTTCGCGGATAGAGATAAGCTCTGCAATTTGCCCGGTGGTTAATTCATTTGATTTTTGAATAATATGGTTGGAATACAGCAGCATGAGCGCATAATGCTCAAGCGATTCCATTCTGAAGTATGCTTCTGTAATGTTTCTGCCCCAGGTTAATGCACCGTGGTTGGCGAGAAGGACGGCATTATAATCCTTGCAATATGGTGCAATGGAATCAGGCACTTCCTGTGTTCCCGGTGTAGCATACGGTGCAACCGGAACTTTGCCAAGCAACACGATGGCTTCTGGTGAAACGGGCTTATCAAGGCCTATCCCGGCAATCGCAAACGATGTTGCCACAGGCGGATGGGCATGAACGACTGCTGTTGCTTCCGGATTCTCCTGATATACTCTTAGATGCATTTTCACTTCTGAAGAAGGTTTATTTGCTCCTTCCAAAACATTGCCGGAGAGATCCATTTTGACCATCATGCCAGGAGCCATAAAGCCTTTGCTTACTCCTGTAGGTGTCGTCCAGATTTCATTATCGCCTGTTTTAATAGAAATGTTCCCGTCATTAGCCGCTACAAAATTTTTATTATATACTCTCCTGCCCATTTCACAGATAAGTTCTTTTGCTTCTTTATCGCTTATATATGTATATGAATCAGCCATGGCTGCCATCTCCTTTCTTTTATATCCTCTCCTATTGTATATTCTAAATCGGTTTGCATCAGCAATTTTTAAAACTTTTATTCCTTTAGTTTGTCCGTTGATTTCCGCTCAAGCGCTCAGCGAACGGCTGGCGGCCATAAATTCTCCTCGTCGATATGTGTCTGCGGGGTCTCCTTATGACTCGCTTCTCCCGGTTGACATTGAATAAGCATCCTTGAATAGTTACCGCACGAAGGAAATGCGAATGTATTTTCGAGGAGTCTCGTGCCATCCGCTCCAATCAACAGAGAACTATAATCAACAATCCATGTTTCGCTAAAATTTGATCATTTCCGCGGAAATATTTTCAATTTCGCGATTCCAAAAAACCGCCTGATCATTAGACCAGACGGTTCGGGGGTATATATTAGTTATCTTACTCTAGGGTATCCGAAGCCTGATGCGTAGTCGTCACCAGTTGCTGCTCCGTATCCTCCTTTAATGTCATACTGTTTTGCACGGTTTCTAAGCTCTGTGCGAAGCTGGGTATGGCTCATGTAAGGATTGGAGGACCAGATTTTAGCCGCAAGCCCGGCTACGTGAGGAGTAGCCATAGATGTTCCGCTTATTGTATTGTAGCCGCCGTTGTACCAAGTGGATTCGATGCTGCTTCCTGGAGCAGATACTTCTACATCACGTTCTTGGATATAATAGTCGCCATCCGTGTTCGGGTTGCCGCGGGATGAGAAGTTGGCTACACGGTATGTACCGTTTTGCTGAACATTTTCAAGGGCAGCGACCGCAACTGCATTCACTAAAGCACCAGGGTAGCCGATTGTATTAGCGCTATAGCCGGAGTTTCCTGCTGCAGCAACAATGAGAACGCCTTTGCTGTAAGCATAATCAACAGCGCTGGCAATTAATGAGTCTTTCCCGCTGGAACCCAGTGACATGTTAATAACTACTTTTGAACCAGTGCGGACTGCTTCGTCTGCAACATGTCGGATTGCTCCAGCGATATCATCAGAATATCCTGAACCGTTATCGCCTAAAACCTTGTACGCCCAAAGCTTAGCCTGTGGGGCTACACCATAAATGCCAAGCCCATCATAGCCGCCATTCGCCAAAACTGTACCCGCTACATGAGTTCCGTGACCTTGGCGGTCTGTACAGGAACCATTAACCATAGAGGAATAGTATTGGGTAAAATCTTTACACTGCTCAGCAGAGCCTTCTAAGTCAATATGATTGGTATAAACACCTGTATCAAGAACAGCTACTTTAATTCCGCTTCCGCCAGAAGTGCTGCTGATGCTGCTGTTATTATAAATGGATTCAATTCCCCATGGAGTCTGGTCGCTTGGATATCCTGCCGCTTCCAAAGACATTGCCTCTTTCTTGGATAAAGATGCTTCCGTTCTGACTGTATCAAGTGTAACCTCGCTTACCTTTTCGATCGTGATGTTCTTGTTCTTTAAAAGTGCCTCGTACTGTTTCGCATTAACCTCTGCAGTCAGGCCATTCTTTCCAAAATCCCAGCGTTCCTCGATCTGTGCTTTTACATTTGCCCGCTCAGCTGCAGGTCCCTGAATCAGAACCCTGTAAGCTTCATTTGTCTCCGGCCCTTTTGCAAATGCTCCTGCCGTGAAAACGGATAAACCCATAGTCATACTTAGAAGTGCTGCACCTAATGCCCTTTTTTTCTTCATCCTTTTTCTCCTTTCAATTCTATATTTATTCCTGTCGTTTCATGTTGCTTTTTAAGTATATTTAAAACATTATGACTCTCACAATATGCTAAAATAGGGAATTTACAATCTTTGGAATCAGGCTCAGATTCATAGCTTCTAAAAAGGTATCAGGCCTTTCGACTTATTTACATATATTTTCCACTACTTCTATATTGTTAAATATATATTTTTTACATTTATATTAAGTTTTTACAGAAAATAATAGTTCGAAAGTTGGGGGAAAAGAGTCAAATTACACTCTGACTTTTACAAGTTTTCCAGGGGATATTTTCCTAGTTGAACGCTTTAAAGGCGAAAAGACACGAAAAACCTCCGCCAAAAAGGACGGAGGTTTTTTCATTAATTTTTAAACATCTTAGGCAAGCTTTCACTGTATGGCGCATACGCAATCCCGTTTTCCGTAATAATGCCAGTGATCAATTCATTGTCTGTTACATCAAAAGCAGGGTTATATGTTTGTACATCCTCTGGTGCCATCGGCTTTTCATACCATTTTGAGGTAATTTCATCTGACGGTCTTAGTTCTATATGGATGTCATCCCCGGTTTTACAAACCAAGTCAACCGTTGATAACGGCGCACAAACATAGAATGGAATATTATAATGCTTTGCTAGAATCGCTACACCGGATGTGCCAATTTTATTGGCTGCATCTCCATTTGCCGCTACCCGGTCACAGCCGACAAGCACAGCCTGGATTTTACCTTCTTTCATCACAATGCTCGCCATATTGTCACAAATAAGTGTGACATCGACGCCGGCTTCTTTCAGCTCCCAGGCAGTCAGGCGGGCACCCTGCAGAAGCGGGCGCGTCTCGTCTGCATATACTTTAAAATCATAGCCCTTTTCCTGACCAAGATAAATCGGTGCCAGAGCGGTACCGTATTTTGCGGTCGCAATCGTTCCTGCATTGCAGTGCGTCAGGATGCCCCAGCCGGGCTTGAGAACAGAAAGAGCATGCTGGCCTATTGACTCGCACACCTCTTCATCCTCCGTCCGTATTTTTTCAGCTTCTTCTTTTAGGGCAGATATTACTTCTTTAACACTTTTATCTTCTTCCTTTTGAAAGCGGGCTTCCATGCGGTCGAGCGCCCAAAATAGATTAACGGCAGTCGGCCTTGAAGAAGCCAGATATTCTTTTGCTTTTTTAAAATCGGTATATAGGTCATCATAGGTTTCTGCATTTGATTGCATCGTACCCAAATAGACTCCATATGCAGCGGCAATTCCGATAGCCGGCGCACCGCGAACCTTTAAATGATAGATTGCATCCCATATATCCTTTAATTCTTTTAAATGCAAAAAGTTCTTTTCATATGGAAGAACGGTTTGATCTAAAAGAATAAGCGTGTCATTTTCATCGTCCAATCTGACTGACTGAATTACATCCACAGGTTTTCCCATCATGCTGCCTCCTCAGAATCTTTTTTCACATTTCTTCAGAGCGCTGACAAAGTCGGCTCCTGTTTTGAAAGATTCCCTATCCATAATAAACATTTTTCCGGCTGACAGACAAATCTTTTCTGCTGCAGCTCTGCTGTTTGGGTCTTCAATGGATGTGACATCCTTAACAGATGCCAACCCAATAATTCTTCTGGACAGTTCGAGACCAGTTACAGCCGCAGTGTCACGAAGGACAGTATTAAGATAGTATTCTTTAAAGCCTTCATAGCGGGCCGCTTGTTCGGTTGCCTTTTGATCCCATGCCCTTAAAAATTTATCCTTGAAAAGGTCCACAATGTCTTCAATGGTGTTCTCAAGGTATTCCATCTGGTCGGTTCTAGCTCCACCTTCAGCCATTGTATATTTCGCGTTTACATAAGCGAAAATCAGGTTGGCAATAACGTTTCCAACATCATAGCCAGCAGGCCCGTAAAAGGCAAACTCCGGATCAATGATTTTAGTAGAATCTTTTTTTATAAAAATAGAGCCTGTATGCAGATCGCCATGCAGCAAGGATTGAGTATTGGTCATAAACTCAAACTTGAGCTTGGCAGTCTCAAGCTGAAGTTTCAAATCCCCCCAAATCTCTTCTTGAGCAAACTCTCTTGTCCCCTCAAAAACTTCATTCCTTGGACAATCGTAAAATGGCTCTGTGAACACAAGGTCCTCAGAAATTTCGCACAATTCAGGATTCGTGTATTTTTGGACTAGCCCTTTCTTTTCCTTATGCTCCATCACCACATCTGAAGTAAGGAGTAAAGTATTCACCATAAACGTTGTAATATGGTCGGCAAACAGCGGAAACTTTTCATGCTGCATTAATGCAGTTCTCATGATAGTATGATCAGACAAATCCTCCATTGCGGTACAGTTCATGATTGGATCATAGTTATACACCTTTGGTACAAACCCTTCCGCCAGCTTGTTTTGCAGCTCCAAAATCTCGAATTCAATACGGTTGCGGTCTGGAGAAAGTTTAAACTCATCTGAAATTCTTGCAACAGGCCCGGCCTGTTTAATGATAAGGGACTTATTATTTCTTTGGTCAGTCAGCTTGAATACATAGTTTAAATTGCCATCCCCGATTTCCTTGCATTCCAATTCAGCATCAGGAGCAAAGTAATCCAGCCTTGTTTTTGCATACTCAATAGCTTCCTGCTCATTCATTGTAAAATAAGCAGATGTGAAAACCGTCATGTTAAAGGCCTCCTAATTCATATACGAAACTTTTAAAAAGAATCTATGATTTTATGTATTTTATATATTTTAAAATATCTAAATACTATCACGGGATGGTGGCTTCGACAACATTTTTTTAATAGAAAGCTGTCACTCTTGTCTGCTGATTTCCGCTCCAGGCACTAGCGAACAGCGGGCGGTCCGGGAGCCTTTTCAGCCCCTTAACCCTGCGGTGTTTCCCGGCTATCCGCACTCCCGCAGGATATTGCGTAAGTCTCCTTGAATAAACACCATACAAAGGAAATGGTGAAGCACTTTCGAGGCGCTCGCCCCTTCCTCTCCAATCAACAGAGTGCAAAATAATGAGCTTTTACATTAGTCTAATAAAAAAGGGAGCTGCCACGAGCAGCCCCAATCGGTTTGCCTATTTTATGCTTTTGATCGCCTGCTGGACTGTCGAATAAACCTCAAGGGAAGTCAAATCTATTCCGAGAGTGACTGCTTTTTTGGCCAAGTCGGGGCGCACGCCTGTGGCAATCGTGTTAACGCCCGTCAGAAGGAGAATATTCCGAATATCAAAAATATGCTTGGCAATTTCGATATCAATATTGACCGTCCCTGAGAAATCAATGATCAGGTTCTCAATTCCTAATTGATTTACTTTGGGAACAGCTTTTTCAATAATGATTTGGGCCCGGTCATAATCAATGCTGCCGATTAATGGCAAAATCGCAATGCTGTCCTGAATCGGCACGATGGTAGCAGATAGTTCGTTCACTTGTATCTGGCTTTCTTTAATTAATTTTTGGGTGTGCCGCTCAAAAGCAAATACCGTTTCATTAACGCTTATATCCAGCATATAGTTAACTTTTTTTACAATCGTAATAACTTCATCTGCCGTTAACCCATGCTCATTCCCGATATTTCTTAATCTATCTGTAAAAACAATGCGGGTGTCCGGATATCGGGTGACAATATCCGAGATTTTCCCGCCCATCGCAGCTGCCCGTTCTCCGTTGCCTTTGCTCCATTCGACCAAACCATCAGGAACTTGATCTTCGCTGCTGGCAATCATCGTTCCCAGGAAATTCATAAATTCGATATACATCGAAACAGCTGCTTCAGACTCCTGTTTAGGAATCTCAAAACCGAATCTGCTTACGATTTCTGCCACGATCTCTTCAGATAATGTTTCTGCATTTTGAGTAAGATACGCTGAAACTTTTTGAATAGGCTCCATATGTAAGAATATCTCCTCTCTTATGTCTTGCTTCGATTATAACTTACTATAAATTAAAAGTGGCAATTCGGGTAATAAATTAGGAAAATTTTCCTTAAAAAGGATTGAGCGCTTTTAGCACGAATATTTATTTTAGAAAAGGAGGCGGAGCCATGATTTACCAAACTGGCCCATTGTCTGTCAGGCTTTTAAAACGTTCAGATAATCTCTTATTGCAAAAATGGCTATCCGACCCAGCTGTTTTGGAATTTTACGAAGGACGTGATCGGCCTTTTGATTTGAAATCGGTTAATCAAAAGTTTTTTGACCGTGATGATGGTATAAAACGGTGCCTGGTTGAGTATGAAGGAGCCCGCATAGGTTATATCCAATTTTACGGGCTGGATGAAGAAACCCGTGAACTTTACGGATACAGTGATTTTACTGGGAGCGTATACGGCACGGACCAGTTCATCGGTGAAACCGAATATTGGAACAAAGGCATAGGCACTTTGCTTGTAAAGGCAATGGCTGATTACTTGCTCCATGAGAAGCAAGCCGGCAAATTGGCAATGGACCCGCAAACCCGCAATGAGCGGGCCATTCGCTGCTATGAAAAATGCGGATATAAAAAGGTTAGACTCCTCCCCAAGAACGAGCTCCATGAAGGTGAATACCGGGACTGCTGGGTAATGGAGTATGCCGGCTAGATGTCATTTTGCCGAAACTCGATTTCGAATACCGGGTAATCTTCTTCGTCCTCAAGTGGAATTACCCCAAGCTTTCTATAAAACCCGATCGGGATGGGCTTGAGTTCCATTGCAGCCAGGAAGCCTTCCTGAATTCTGCCCAGTCTTGAATCGATTGGAATAGGTCGGATGCGACTCCTTGTTTACGGTGGGTTGGCAATACGAATAGGTCATGCATCCGGCAAATCTTTTCCCCGTTCTAAGGTGAAAGCCATAATCCTGCGCCCAGCCATACCCTAGAAGCTTCCCGTTTGTTTCCGCCACTGAGAGGAAGTGATCGGAGTTTTCCAGGACTCGGTGAAAACGGAGCTCAGCCTGTTCTAGCTGATCCGCCTTCCCCATTTCATATAAAAGGGGCCACAGGCTGCTTCAATCACTTTTAGCGCCGCCCTGATTTTCATCTTTTTTATAATAGCTTTCTTCTTTAATACCGCTGATGAGCAGAAATTCGAACCTTCTGTACAAATCCTGGATTCGGGGATCTTTATTGATGAGAGGCAGCAATTTGTGATAATCCTCTTCAGACTGGAACGAACTGATTTCAGTCCACAGGGTTTTATCTTCTTTGTTTTGTAAAAATGTAGTCTGGACCTCTATATAGTTACGATAAATTCCACCGGCTTTCTGCTGGATATGCAGCAATTCTTGTTCACTTTCCGGCCGGATATGGTATTGATAGACTTTTACAAACATGGCAGCTCCTTTGATATGCCGTTTTCCCCTGCGAATTTTAGGGGTATCTTCAGAATTTGAGCGAAAATGGCCAGTATAGATTCAGGTGTGATCATATGAATCATCCTCTCTGAATTAAAAAAGCCTCCCTATATATTCTTTTTCGATAGAAAAACTCCTCTTCCTTTTGATTGATGCGCAAATTATGATAGAGTATTTTTCAGAAGAAATAACATAGAGGAGGCTTCTTATGGCCAAGTACATTGGATACATAGGTACATACACAAAGGGTGAAAGTGAAGGGATTTATTCCTTTGTTCTGGATACAGCAGCAGGCAAAATTTCTGACGTAAAAGTGGCGGCGAAATTGGATAATCCGACTTATTTAACAATCAGCAAGGATAATCAATATTTATACTCAGTTGTTAAAGAAGGCGACTCTGGCGGTGTGGCTGCATATCGCTTGGACAGCGGAAGCGGCTCACTGGAAGCAATCAACAGCCAGGTATCCGCCGGCCCTCCCCCATGCCATGTCAGCGTTGATTCATCAGCCAGAAATGTGTTCAGTGCCAACTATCATAAAGGAACAGTTGAGTCCTATTTAACAAATTCAGACGGTTCTCTTGGCCCTGCGGTTTCTGTAATGAAGCATAGCGGATCTGGTCCGGACAGCAGGCAGGAAAAGCCTCACACGCACTATGCGGGACTAACGCCTGCTGAAAAATATGTGATTGCAGTTGATCTGGGAATCGACCAGGTGATTACATATGAAGTGAATGAAGGGGTTTTAAAAGAAAAAAGCACACTGTCTGTAAAGCCAGGCAGCGGTCCAAGGCATCTTGTTTTCCATCCGAATGTAAAGTACGCATATGTCATGACTGAGTTTAGTTCTGAAGTTCTTTTGCTACAATATCAGGAGGATGGCAGCTTTACACAGCTGCAGGCGATTTCTGCACTCCCAGAGGATTTTAAGGAAAATAATCAGGGAAGCGCCATCCATATTTCTTCTGACGGCCGTTTTGTTTACGCCGGCAATCGCGGACATAACAGCATTGCAGTTTTCTCGGTAAATCAGGATAATGGCGAGCTTTCGTTTGTGGAGCACACGTTAACAGAAGGAAACTGGCCGCGCGATTTTGTACTGGATCCTACAGAAAAATTTGTGGTCGCATCTAACCAAAATTCCAGCAATCTTGTTTTGTATTCTAGGGATGAAAATACAGGTAAGCTGACGCTGCTTCAGTCCGATGTTGGTGTACCGGATCCGGTTTGTGTGAAATTCCTTAATGTGTAAGAAAAAGGGTGAGAACTGCTTAGCGCAGTGCCTCGCCCTTTTGTTATTCACTGATCTTGAACGCAATTTTGCCCCATTGTGCTGCGTTTTCAATTTTATCAAATGCCTGTTCAAATTGCTCGAGCCGGATGGCTTGATCAAGAACCGGCGTGATCTGATGCTTTTTAATAAACTGAAGCATTTCATGATATTCCTCAGCGCTTCCCATTGTTGAGCCTAGCAGGTTCTGCTGTGCATAAAACAGGCTGCGGAGATTAAGTTCAAGCTGGTCGCCTGAAGAAGATCCAAATGTAACGATGGTACCGCCGCTGCGGAGGATTTCGAGAGATTTATTAAAGGTTGCAGGGCCAACTGATTCGATGACAAGGTCAACCTTTTCTCCGCCAAGCGCTTTATTCCAGTCGTCATTACTGTTTATAGCTTTATCAGCACCCAGTTCAAGAGCCTTACGGCATTTTTCCTCCGAACGGGAAGCTACATAGACGGTTGCCCCTGCTGCCTTTGCGAATTGCATCAAGAATGTGGCAACACCCCCGCCAACTCCAGGGACCAACACTTTCATGCCAGCCTGCAATTTTCCTCTAGTGAATAAAGCTCTGTATGCGGTGAGCGCGGCGAGTGAAAGGACGCCAGCTTCTTCCCAGGTTAGGTGTGCTGGCTTTGGTGCAGCATTTTCAGCCGGGATCACGATATATTCGGCAAATGTTCCGTGGAACGGCAAGCCGACGATTTCGAAGCCTGCTGGCGGGGCATCGCTTTTTTCTTTCCAGCCTAGGCCAGGATTGATGACGACTTCATCACCTGACTTTACGTTTGTAACACCCTTACCGACTGCATCGATGATACCAGCCCCATCTGAACCGATTACGAGTGCTGGATCTTCCGGCTGATGGCGGTTCAGTACAAACAAATCACGGTGGTTTAACCCGGCCGTTTTTAATTTTACTCTTACTTCGCCAGCAGCCGGCTCCGGCTTGGCAATTTCTCCGTAGGATAAACCGGCACGGCCGGATTTCCCTTCATGAATGATGGCTTTCATTAAAATGCACCTGCTTTTCTTTAAAAATTTAGTCTATTTCTATAATATCTTGAAAAAGGCTAGTGGAAAAAGCAATATGCCTTGGATTTTTTCAGTTTTCAGCTTCAGATTTTTGTTTCTTTCGGGTTATTTGACTCACTTTTCAAACCTTTGTGTTCAACTTTTTATTTTTATGAACCATTTTTGATGATTTACGTGCAACTTTCTGTATTTATGAACCACTTTGGGGCTTTTTCGTGCAATTTCCCGGTCTGATCATCTTTGCGGGTTTTAGTTTTACAAAGTTTCTTTTCCCTGCTTGAAGGACATAACCGTCTGTGATCTCCACTGTTAATTTAACGTCGTTCACTCTTTCGAATATGCATCCGCGATTAAACACCGCACGAAGGCAATACGAAGCATTTACGAGGAATGCGCCTCCCGCTCCAATCAACACCAAAAACAATATCGATCTTTAACATACCCAAGTGCAAAAAAACACGCCCCTAATGAAAGGGACGTGGTTAACGCGGTACTATCCTTTTTGAAGATTTCTCTTCCTCTTAACGAATAACGGTTTGTGCCGTTCCTTGCTGCGGCGGTTCACAAAGAGGTATTCACTCTTAACTATGTGCAAATTTTCACCGGGCATCAGATCTCTGGAAACAGGGAGATAAGCAGTTACTCCATTTCTGTCATTCCTTAGATTTGATTATTTTCATCATTTTTTTCAAAAAAACCTTTACAAGAAACGGGACAAACTGCATATGCAGCCCCTGTTTCATAATCTTATCTTGTTAAAATGATTGGACCTTCTTTAGTAACAACAACCGTGTGTTCGCATTGGGCAACATGGCTTTTGTTTGGGGTGACGAATGTCCAGCCGTCGCTCATTTCCCTTACTTCTTCATCCCCGCTTGAGATAAATGGTTCGAAGGCGACTACCATGCCTTCCCTTAATAGCTGTTTATCCCATGGGTCAAAGTAGTTCAGGATGTGGTCCGGCTTTTCATGCAGGGAGCGGCCAATTCCGTGGCCAGTCAGGTTCATGATAACGGAATAGCCGTTGTTTTTAGCTATTTTTTGCACCGTTTTGCCTACTAGGCTTAGCTTGCCGCCGGGCTTTAATTTTTTCAGGCCTTCTTCAAAAGCTTCAATGGCTGTTTCGCAAAGTTTTTGAAGTTTTTCGTCCTCGCCCACTACAAAAGATAGGCCTGTGTCTGCAAAATAGCCATTCTTGGAGCCGGAGACATCGATATTCACCAGATCTCCTTCTTTGATGACGCGGCTGCCCGGGATGCCGTGCGCCACTTCTTCATTGACGCTTATGCATGTGAAGCCCGGAAAATCATATTCTCCCTTGGGGCCGGAAATAGCGCCATGCTTTTCAAAAAGCTCTCCCGCAAAATCATCAAGCTCCTTCGTCGTAACGCCCGCCTTTGTTTTTTCAATCATCGCGTCGCGGATTTCGGCGACGATTTTGCCGATTTCCTTCAAATTTGCTAAATCTTCATCATTTTTTACGATCATATTAAGTCCTGCCTTTTCTTTAGTTGTTATTTCTCTATTATAATCTAAATGGAGTGTGCTTAATAAGATTTCGCATTTTCTCTTCCTAAAAATCTCAGGATTAGCAGCACAGTTACGATGCCTGCCAGTGAAAACATTATGACTTTCAGCAGATTTCCATCCTCTTTAATTGGCACCTTTGGGATCGGAGCTTTTGCTTCTACCTCGGATACATTGAACTTATAGCCGCTAAAATTAAACTCGCTCGGCTTTGGTTTACTTTTAAAATCATATGTTCCCATTACAATGATTTCCGCGCGCGACTTTACTTCTTCAGGCACAAGCTCCACCATTTTGTCGCCAAGGTTCCCGATCGCCTATCGTCATATATAGAACCAATAGTATAAAAACGGCTATTTTCATACACTCTCGCCTTTTCAATCAAACGTTTGATTGAATTACTTCAACCCGAGGCCAGATGGACTTCCAGCTCTTTTTTGTGACTCGCTGTTTATAGATTTCACAGAGCTTTTCATTTTCTGCAAAATAGGGTGTCGGCTTGATTTTTAAAGCGAGGACGTCTTTAATTCCACATGGTGCGGTTAAAATGATCTCATTGTTTTCATCAATCTTTAGCCCAAGGGCGGTGGCGGTTTCCGGGAATTTAGAGATGGCGTCAACGGATGACTTAAATGGCGGAATATCATTGACTAGATGCATTCTCGCTTCATTTTTAACAGACCACGGAATGGCAGGCATTAGGGACCTTAGCTGTGCTTCATATCCCTTCTCAGTTTCTTCGCTTAGATTCCTTTTATCAAAGTATATGACATCCACATCAGGCAAGTGAGTTCTTTTGCTGAAGCTATGTAAAGTATCCCAAACCTTTGCCCTGACAAAACCTGCACACACCCACCAATCAGGCAGGTTCAATGACTTTGCCGCATAGAGAATCTCCATCATCCACACGTCTTTTTGTACAACGTTAACAATATCTTCTTCGGTTTTCATTAGCACTTCTCTGTCTCCAATTGACGCATCGAATCCAGCACACGCCGGTAATAGTAGTCCTCATGCGGGACAAAGTCCTCTTTGCGCACATTTTTACTAACTGGAATTCTTTTACCGTTATTGATTTCAAATCCATCGGCAGCAATGGACTCTTTTCCGGTAAACCACAGGCCATAAAAGTCATCCAAAGCAATCCGGACGATTCCCGAAACCTCTTCAGGCTGCGGACTGAATTTTTCTAATGGGTGATGGCTGTGATATAGGAAAACATGTGCCAATTCTTTGTCTATAAAATGTTCTTTCTCCGCACAATAATCAATGACACCAAGGGGAACAAGCTCCTCAAAGGCGACGTTAATCCCCAGCTCTTCTTCTACTTCCCTGATGCCATCCATAACAGATTCATTGCTTAAAATATGGCCCGCTGCTGTAATGTCCAAAAGATCCGGATAATCCTTTTTATCCTTGCTGCGATTCTGAAAATAAATAAAATCTCTATCATCTTCCTTGCTGATAAACCAGCAGTGGAAGGTTTCATGCCAGTGCCCTTTTGTATGTACTTCTGCACGTGATGCCACGCCGATTTGTTTTCTGTCATCATCAAAAATGTTAAGAAGTTCTGTTTCCATTGAAGATGTCCCCCTCTTCTATTTCGTGATATAAGTATTAAAGATGTCGAGCGGATTTGCTCTATATAAGTCCTGATAATTACTGACTTGCTGCTGTTCAGCATACTGCCGGACTATTCTATAAGCAAAAGCATAGCCCGCAAATACAGGGATCCCCATCTCCTGATCTCCAAAACAAATTTTGCTTTTTAGACGATCGTTTGTCGTTCCTATATTTTTTTGCGCTATTTCCTGATAGGCCAGCTCGGCTTCCTCTGTAAAATCATCCTTCCACCAGCGCTTATCATCATAAAGCGAAAGGCTGAAGTATTCTGCGCCTCCCTCCATTTTATACCAATCTGCGAGTGTAAAGGTATCTAATGTCAAGTTGTAGATTGGATTTTCCGGGAATCATGATGCATCTCATGGGCGAGCATATACCTTAGAAAAAAAGGATCGGGATCAGGCGGGATGGCCAGAACGATGGTAGTCGCTCCTACGGCATAGCCGTTTGTCCAGAGGGATTGATCGTATTTTTGAAACCATGGAAAAGGAAGTGCCGGTACAATGGTGATGTTCAGGTGCTGGAAGTGAAGATATTTTTCAACATTTTCTATTGTCTCATGGATGATTGAGGCAATTTGTTCTTGATTCCAGCTATAAGAATGAATCTCCGGCTCCGATAATGGTTCAAATTTTAGTAATTGAAATCTCCTGGCAAGCTGGTCCCAGTCCTGCATCCATGACCTTTTCCTGAGTAAAGGGCTGAGCTGGGATTGGAGGTAGCTTTTCAGGTTATGCCGGTTTTCTATTAATTTGGCAGGCGTAATTTGATTGAGAGTATAGGCCATGATTTTATCATTCCGAATTTATCATAGTAGGGCTGGCGGCCTTCGTCACACATCATACCGATCATATATACACCGTCAAGCTCCTCCAGCATTCGCGTGACCAGTTTATGCCCGATTCCGTGCTGCTCCATTGCCTCCTATCCGTTTTATGGGTTATCCTTTCGACACAAACACTTGAAAAGCCTGTTTACAGTAATGGTTTTTGAAAAATTCCAAACCGCCAATTTTTAATTTTTTCTTTAATCCATTAAAATAAACTGTAACGAACTTGGTTAAAGGGGCCCTGCCTATGTTGGAGTTGCTGATTACAATGCTGGAACGGCTTGGAATTATTGTCACGATTGCGCTGATCCTGACAAGGTTCCGTTTTTTCAGGGATATGATTTATGGTGAAAGATTAAAGCGACAGCAGCAGTATAAGGCTATCCTCTTTTTCGGATTTTTTGGCATTATCGGAACTTATACTGGGCTTGCCTTCAATACCGATACCCTGCAGTTTAACCGCTGGGCATCCGAGCTTGCCTCTGACGAAGCAATTGCTAATTCGAGGGTAATTGGTGTTGTTCTTGCCGGACTGCTTGGGGGTTATAAGGTCGGAATTGGCGCCGGCATCATTGCAGGCTTTCACCGTTTTACGCTTGGAGGCTTTACGGCACTTGCCTGCGGTTTGGCCTCTATCGTTGCGGGAATACTTGCGGGCTTTTTCCATAAGAAAAATGAGCATGTGAAGCTTTCTTCCGCTTTTTTCATTGGAGCCACTGCAGAAGCAGTGCAAATGCTGATTATAATTGGGATTTCGCGGCCTCTTGAGAAAGCGGTAGCGCTTGTGGAGATGATTGGCATCCCAATGATTATTGCGAATGGCCTTGGCAGCGCACTTTTTCTCCTTATTATAAAAAATGTCATAAACGAAGAAGAAAAAGCAGGCGCTTTTCATGCACAAAAAACACTGCGGATTGCGGACCAGACGCTTGCATACCTGCGTAAGGGCATCAATCATGAATCCGCTTTGGCAGTCTGCAAAATTTTACATAAAGAACTGCAGGCGAAAGCCGTTGCCATTACTAACCATACGGAAATCCTTGCCCATGTTGGACTTGGCGATGATCACCACCGTTCTAAAAGCCCTATCCAGACGCAAATTACCCGGGATGTGATTCAGCACGGGGAACTGGTTGTGGCCAATGACCGGACCATTCACTGCCGGGAAGAAAGCTGTCCGCTTGGGGCGGCTGTCATAGCTCCGTTAAAACTCCGCTGTGAGACAATTGGAACACTGAAATTCTATTTTAGCTCCGAAAAAGAAATTAATAATCTTGTAATGGAACTAATATCCGGGCTAAGTGTCCTGCTCAGCAATCAGCTGGAAATCGCGGAGGCTGACAAAGCGTATCAGCTGGCAAAGGAAGCCGAGATCAAAGCATTGCAGGCACAAATATCGCCGCATTTTTTATTTAATTCATTGAACACCATTGTATCCCTTGTCCGGATTGAACCTGCCAAAGCACGAAAGCTGCTCGTATCCCTCTCTCATTTTTTGAGGCAAAATCTGACTGCCACCACGGTCAGCGTTACGACACTTGAACAGGAATTAAGGCATGTCAAGGCCTACCTGTCAATTGAAGAAACGCGTTTTATCGATCGGCTGGAGGTTATCTATGACATTGATGAAGACGCCCTTTTGGAAAAAATTCCTCCGCTTACACTGCAGCCAATCGTTGAAAATGCCGTTAAGCATGGGATTAAGGACAAGGAGCAGGATTGTCTGATTACCATTACCATTCAGAAACGGGATGCAATGACGATGGTAAAGGTAGAAGATAATGGCCAGGGGATGAGTAAGGAAAGAGCCGAGCAGATCGGCAAAGAAACATTGCAGTCGGAAACAGGGTCTGGACTTGCACTTTATAATGTAAACCGCCGGCTGTCGATGATGTTTGGCGAAGAAGCTTCATTGAAAATAACCAGTACACCGGGCGTTGGCACAGATATTCATTTTTCCATTCCACAAACGGAGGAAGTTGATGATGGACAGAACAATCAGAACATTAATAGCTGATGATGAACGATACAGCAGGGATGAACTAAAGCACTTACTGGAGGACTTTCCTTCAATTCAGCTGGTTGGCGAGGCCGAATCCGGCGAGGCCGCGGTCATGAAGGCCATCCAGCTTCAGCCAGACGTGGTATTCCTAGACGTGGAAATGCCAAAGATGAATGGAATGGAAGCGGCTAAATCGCTAAAAGAGCTTAAAAAAGTTCCGCTCATCATCTTTGCCACCGCCTATCCGCAGTTTGCTGCCGAAGCCTTCCGTTATGAAGCAATTGATTATTTGCTGAAGCCTTATGACGAAGAACAGCTCGAACAAACAGTCAGACGAATTGAAAAGCTGATTGGCACAGGAAAAGAAACAGAAAAAAACAAACCGCCCGGCAAACTGGCTGTCGAAGAAGACGGGGAAATTCTTTACCTCGAACCAAAAGATATCCTGTACATCTACAGAGACGAAAAGGTATCCCGGATCATCGCCAAAAGCGGAGAATACGAAACGAAAACCCCGCTTAAAGATTTGGAAAGCCGGCTCCTCCCTTTCGCCTTTTTCAGGATTCATAAAAGCTATCTGGTAAACCTGGATTATGTAACGCGGCTGACCCCCTGGTTCAACGGCGCTTACCAGCTGGAAATGGAAGGCCGGAAAGAAATGCTGTCTGTGAGCAGGAATTACGTGAAAGCGTTGAGAGTAAGACTGGAATTGTAAAAAGCATCGGGACAGGTGCTTTTTTGTTTTGCGGGTTGGGATGGGATGTGGATTGTAGAGAGGGGGAGGTTTGTGGAATGAGATTGCGTCTAGTTCGAGGAGTTAGCTTTGTAAGTGCTTGTTTGCGTTGTTGTGAGTTTTTATTGCTTCGTCCGGCTTTGGCGGAAAACAAATTTCCCCATTGCTAACCACAGAATATGTGGATACCCATGTGGACAACTGCTCCAATTACTAGAAAATGCTGAATTTTGTCGAAATTCCAATATCCTATCCTGCATCTTAATCCTCCTTTTCTGCATGTCAATCTTCTTTTTTTACATCTTGGACACAAAATGTTCAAATTCTCTTTTTCTCTTTTATAATATATGTAAACGCATTCATATTGCTTTTTTAATAAAGGGGGATTTACCATGTTTACATTTCTAGCCGGTATTGCTCTTTTAATTATCGGATATTTTACGTACGGAAAGTTTGTAGAAAGAGTATTCGGAGTGAAGGAAGAAAGATCGACACCTGCTTATACACATCAGGACGGTGTTGACTACCTTCCGATGAGCACACCAAAGAACTCATTGATTCAGCTTTTGAATATTGCTGGTACTGGTCCTATTTTCGGCCCAATTATGGGAGCGCTTTACGGACCGGTTGCCTTTATCTGGATTGTTATCGGCTGTATCTTTGCCGGAGCTGTCCATGATTATTTAACAGGAATGATTTCTATCCGCAATCGCGGTGCACATTTGCCGGAGCTTGCAAGCAAGTTCCTTGGAAAAGTTATGAAACACGTTGTTAACGCTTTCGCGGTTCTGCTCTTACTATTAGTAGGTACTGTGTTCGTTTCTACACCAGCGAGCCTGCTTCATGTCTTAATGGATGGAAAAATCGCATTCGGAATCATTATCGCTGCAATTTTTGTTTATTATATTTTGGCTACATTATTGCCAGTTGATAAAATCATCGGCCGCCTTTATCCTTACTTTGGGGCTTTGCTTGTGATTAGTGCTCTTGGTGTAGGTATCGGCTTACTTGTAAAAGGTGCACCAATTCCTGAGTTATCTTTATCTAATTTCCACCCTGACAATGCTCCTATCTTCCCATTAATCTTCTTTACGATTACATGCGGAGCGCTCTCAGGTTTCCATGCAACACAAACGCCGATTATTTCTCGTACGACTCAAAGAGAGAAACAAGGACGCAAAATTTTCTACGGTATGATGATTGCAGAAGGTGTTATTGCGATGATCTGGGCTGCTGCAGCCATGAGCTTAATGGATGGCTATTCCGGATTAAGCGATATGCTTGCGAACGGCGGACCTGGAGCAGTTGTCAGCGAAGTCTCTACTATGATGCTTGGCGCCATTGGCGGTACTCTTGCCATTCTTGGTGTAGTCGTACTTCCAATCACTTCCGGAGATACAGCTTTCCGAAGTGCCCGTATGATTATTGCTGAATACCTTAACATTGCACAAAAGAAAATGTCCAGCCGTTTATGGATTGCTGTTCCATTATTTGCTGTATCCGTTGTTCTTACACAAATTGATTTCAACCTTCTTTGGAGATATTTTAGCTGGGCAAACCAGGCAACTGCCGTTATCGCTCTCTTTGTTGGAGCCATGTACTTGTATGTTGCCAAGAAAAACTTCTGGATTTCACTAATACCGGGTATTTTCATGTTATATATGGTTATCGCTTATATCCTAAACGCAAAGATCGGTTTTGGTTTGCCGATGAATATTTCCTGGATTGGTGCGGCAATTGGTACTGTAATACTTGTAGCTCTGTTCTTTAAAGCAGCTAAAAATGCACGTGCCAACAAGCTTCCTCTTGAAGATGATATCTCCAGCTGGAAAGGTGCAGCATAATGGGCTGCTGCAGTCCTAACTTTCGGGAAGCCGTACATGAACAAGAAGTAAAGGTAAATAAAAAAGGCAGCGATCACATTCCCCTGGCGGCTAAGATGGCAATTGTTGTCATTACCGCAGGAGGATGGCTGGCAGCCTATCTTTTATAGTTAAAAAAGTGCACGTCCCAAAGCGTGCACTTTTTCCTATATAATGGAATTAATAGATTTTAAGGAGGTAAAGAGAATGAGAATATTAACTGTTGGAGCAGGCGCGATTGGCGGCTATTTTGGCGGGAGGCTATTGGAAAAAAGCGAGGATGTTACCTTTCTAGTCAGGGAAAAAAGAAAGCGGCAGCTTGAACAAGATGGACTAGTGGCAGAAAGTATCCACGGAGATGTGAAGATCACAGAGCCTAAAACGATTTTAACCGGAGAAAAAGCAGAGGAATTTGATGTGATCCTGCTTTCCACAAAAGCTTACCATCTACAGGGAGCGATTGAAGATATTCGTACATATGTAAGTGAAAAGACAGTGATTCTCCCTCTTTTAAACGGAATTGCCCACATGGATGCACTGACAGCAGCTTTTGGAGAAGAGAAAGTACTTGGCGGACTCTGTTTTATTGAAACAACCCTTGATGAAAACGGAAAAGTGATACAAACAAGCCCGATTCATGACTTCGTATTTGGCGAACGGTCAGGTGAAAAAACAGAGCGGATCCTAAAACTGCAGCAAGCTTTTTCTGGTGCAAAAGCGAACTTCCGCCTTTCAGATCATATTGAGCAGGAGATGTGGCATAAGTATCTGTTTATTTCTACACTTTCGGGCGTTACCTCTCTCTTCCGCTCTCCGATTGGCCCTATCCGCGAGCAGGAATACGGATTAGCAACTGCAAAAGAGACTCTGAAAGAAGCGTCAGCGATTATGAGAAATATTGGGGCGCCGCTTTCAGATGGCATTGAAGCAGCACAAATACAAAAAATAAATGAAATCGGCTATAGCATGAAATCCTCCCTGCAGCGGGACATGGAAAAACAGCAGCCGATCGAAGCTGACCATTTCTTTGGCTACTTGCTCGAGCGGGCCAAGGTTCAAGGGTTGGAAGCTCCTGTCCTTGCGGCTATTTATGCAAACTTAAAGGTTTATGAGAAAAATAGTTTGTGAGTTTGAGGCATCTGTGTTTGCAGGTGCTTTTTATATAGGCTCTGTTAAATTGGTCTGTTGATGTCCGCTGCAGGCACTCAGCGAACGCGGGCGGTCCAACGCTCTTCGTCGCTTTGCTCCTGCGGGGTCTCCCTTTGATCAGCACTCCGGCAGGACGCTGAATAAGCAGCCGAATAAACACACGAAGAGAATGTGAATGTATTTTCGGGGAGCTCGTGCCTTCCGCTCCAATCAACAGGGTGCTAAAAAACAACAATAAGCTTTAACAGAGCATTTAAATAAAAAAACCCGAGCAGGATATTCCCGCTCGGGGTAATGCTTACTTCACACTGCTGTCGAAGTTGTAGAAGAATTTAGCTGTGATTGAGCCGTCTTTGTTTTCCTTAATGTCTGTTACATGAATTCCGGAGTTAGCTGGTACATCGCTGAAGCCTTTCCAGAAATAGTAAGAACCAGAGTGAACGTTTCCGGATACCGGAGTAATCTTGCTTCCTGTTTTGAAGAAGTCTCCTGCGTTACCGCGGTTCAAGTTTTTCTCAAGTTCATATAGACCGTCTGCCTGAAGAACTGATAATCCGTAATGTGTTACTTCAGTGCCATCACTTGCTGTTTGAGACTGGTTGTACTGGAAGCGCTTGTTCATCCAGTTTTCCACATTGTTTGGCCGGAAACCGGCAGTTTGGTAAAGATTGATGATGTTTTCATCCACATGCCATGCTACTAAGCCATGAGATTCTGCACCTTGGCGGATTAAGCCCTGGTTAAAGCCTTTCTGCTGAACGTTTTCGAATAAGAAGTATTCAGTTCCGTTTGAGCCTGGTACTTCCATTTTTACGATGCCGTTTTCAGCAGTTGCTTCGTTGATTGGAGGCAAAGTAATGGTTTGCGGCTTATCTGCAGGCTTCACTTCAATTGGATTTACCCAGCCCAAGAAAATCTTAGAGAATGGGTCAAAATGTGTCGGAGAGTTTCCGCCGTAAACGGCAGCATCCGGATAGCGCATCCAGGAGCCGCCCGCCATCAAGGAATAGTTGCCGACACCTTCAGAAGTATAAACTGTATCATAGAAATCAGGCAATCCTAAAGCATGTCCAAATTCATGGGCATATACCCCTGTTTGGGCTGGGAAAGGACCTGTCTTTTTAGATTCATCGTAAGAATTAGTAGCCGCATCAAAACCTGCAACGTTACCGCCGATGCCTGGCTGAATGTTGTAGTTGTTAACGACAACTCCATCATAAGTCATTTCTTCTGCTACTGTTTTATTAATCCAAGCGCCTTGTGACATACCTGCATGTACATCTGCTGGTTTGCCAGTTTCATAGTATTTACCATAATATAAAGCACTGAGTAGGCTCCACTTGTGAGACCAGAATTGAGCAGGGTCACGGCTGAATTCTGCCCCTGTTCCTTCATGAATAACGAATATGTTTGGAACTTCTCCATTTTCAGCATACTGGGAGAAGTCAACTTGATCGTCTGCTGCTTTCAGCAAGTCGCGGATGAATTCACCTGTATGCGCGTCACCATTAACATTTCCAAGTACATATTTGCCGTTTTCAGCATACTTGCCTTCTTGATCTAAGTAGTATGAAGCACCTTTAGGCATCTCTACCCAGACAAATTCTGTATTTTCCTTACGGACTAAGTTTACTTTTCCATAACTGGATTCTTTATAAGCATTTTGCATCGTGCGGTCTTTTGGAACATTTGGACCATCATATTGCTTAAACTGCTCGAGCTCATACGGGTTATATTCATCTCCAAAAATTAAATCCTCGTAATATTTTGCTGGTACTTGTCCAGGCATATCGCCTTTTGGCTCATCGCCTTCCGGGTATTTTGCCAAAAGAACAAGCACGGGAACATCGCCTGTGGATTCTCTATATGCCACATGATTATCGCCAGGCTCCTGGAACTTAGCACCATTCTGGGCTGCTTTCTCGGCTGGATCCACCTTCGATAAATCGATACCCAATTCCTTAGCTTTTTCACCAAGTTCTGGTGTAACTCCGACATGGTCTGCTAGGCTGATCTGATATTTACTTTCCTGCTTAGCTTGTGTATCTGCCGGTCCCAATCCTGCAAAAACGGCACTTCCAGCTAAAGCCAGGGATAATGCTGATGTCGATAGAACTTTTAACAAGTGACTCACTCCCCTATTACTATTTATTTCTATAATCTAAATAGTACAAAAGATTCAGTATTTTCAAAATAGGAATATAGGATGGTTTAGTAGAATGTTCCGTGGTCCTAAAGACTTATTTTTTCAGAAAAATTACAGGTGAAAAGATCATTTCCAAAGTAAAATTTCTTTTATCGGGTTAATGATTTATAATAGAGGGATATGTAAATAAAGGAGATTTTAACATGACTCATATAGACGAAAACGAAAGAAAAAAGATTAGCCTTAAAGAAGCAATGAAGCAGCAGCTTGAGAGTAAAAAGCAAAACCAATCTGGGGGCAAATTTAATAATAGCCCTGTGAAGTCGGCTAAGGCATTGAAAAGCCAGCAAACGAAAAAAACGAATAATCAGCGGAAACGGACGGGTGTGTAATGAATGGACAAAATCGGGCAAACATTGCCCCTGGAAACAAAGTAAAGATTGTATTAAAAAAGGATCAGCGAACGGGAACTCTGACTGAAGGAACAGTAAAAGATATTTTAACGAAATCGCCTACCCACCCTCATGGAATCAAGGTGAGGCTAGAGGACGGACAGGTCGGCCGGGTGAAGGAAATTTTACGCGATTAAGGACAATCTTCTTTTGGAAAGATGAATCCCTTGGCATCTAGATTTTTTTACTTGGAGGGAAGCCTTGGTTACACTGATCAAACCTTTACTGGTTAATATAACGATACTATTTTCTTTTACATTTAACGGGAATTTGTTTTTTCCTTTTCAAACAAAAATCCCTCTTACATTAAAACAAAAATTAATATATGGACTGCTCGGCTCATTTGGAGCCCTTCTGTGCATGTTTTACCCGATTGAAACTTTGGGTGAAACACACTTTGATTTAAGAATGGTCGCCATCATGATTGTCACTCTGTATGCAGGATGGCTGCCTGGATCCATGGTGCTTGCGAGTGTTGTCATGATCCGCTATTTGATTGGCGGACAGTTTATCCAAATCGGGATTTTGGTTTCTGTGCTAGCCTTTGTTGTTACCTTTGCCTTTAGAAGGATCTTCCTGAACTCTAAGCACAAGGTCCTGTCAGGGACTTTGATTGCACTCTTATATTTCTCTATTTATATTTCCATCCTCGCTTCTGCGGTCATTTTTTTGGATACCTTCTTTTACTTGGTTTATTTCATGGCGTTTTATATTACATTTATCGCCCTGATTTTTGTCATCGAAAGTCTGTTCAGGATTAATAAGCAAATCAATGAGATGATGTATGTTGATAAGCTTACTATGGTCGGCCAGCTTGCTGCTTCCTTTGCCCATGAAATCCGAAATCCCTTATCAACTGTCAGGGGTTTCATCCAATTTCTGAGTCAGGATACTTCTGATGAAAACTTAAAAAAGTATTCGCCGCTTATTTTAGAGGAGCTGGATCGGACAAACAGCATTATTACGAATTATCTCAAAGTCTCTAAACCTGAACAGTTTCAGCTTTCTAATGTACCGTTGCATAAGGTTATTCAGGATTGTGTTCTTCTTATGAGGCCGCTTGCTTCTTACTCCAATGTAGTGATTGATTATGAGGACACCGATCCTTTTTATGTGCACGGGGATGAGCACTATTTGAAACAAGCAATCATGAATGTCGTTAAAAATGCAATTGAATCGATCCCGGAACAGGGAATTGTAAAAATCCGCACCCTCGCAGACTTTTATCAAAACACGGTTGAAGTCAGTATTGAGGACAACGGACGGGGGATGACATCCGAACAATTGCAGCAAATCGGACTGCCTTTTTATACAACGAAAACAAAAGGCACTGGGCTAGGCAGCATGGTTACGAATAAAATTATCCGCGAAATGGAAGGATCCATTGAATATGAAAGCACGATCGCCAAAGGAACAACCGTTAAAATCGTGCTGCCCTTGTTGAAGAGCGAATAGTGAAAAGAGTGCCAGCTCGAATGAGCGGCACTCTTTTTATTGTAAATATATCAAGCATTGAAGGCAATTCAATCAAACGTTTGATTGAATATTTATCCAAGCCTGCCCTGTGCTGCAGGCTGATATTTTCTCATTGGGCCTTTAGTAAGGACATCCAGCATATACAGATGCCCTTTAGGATTTGTTTTTTTCAGCAGCTCCATCAAGTATGTAATATCATCCATGGCACGGTGTGTCTGGCTGTCTGCAATTTGGTGGGATTGCAGAAGTGTCAGAAGCTTGCTGTCGGTAAAACCGTAGTCCTTCCATGGAACGCTTCTCATGGTGCAAAACCACTTTAATTCATTTACATCTTCGGGATACATCCGATACAAAAAGCTTCTGTCAAAGGAAGCATTATGCGCAAATGCGGCATCGGCATGATAGAAGTATTTTTTTATTTTCATATCATCAAAGCTTTTCCCGCTGACGGCTTCATAGGGAATCCCATGGACTCTGAAAGCGCGGCTGTAATTGTTTTTCGCAGATTTGCTGATTGGTTCTCTTAAAAAAGAGTCCTTGTTCTTGATATCAAGGATCTCTCCTGTATCGGCACGATAAGAAAAAAGCTTCAAAGCCAATTCTATGATCTCATCGGAATTCGGCCCTAGTCCCGTCGTCTCCACATCTAGCAGCAATCCCATTTTTTCCTGGTTTCTCATGGCCAGCCTCCTCTATTTGTTTTTATTAAGCATATAATAGAGAAGTGCTGAATGCCAGCAGGATATTTCTGTTATATTTTTTTATTATTTTTTAAGCGGTCAACATAATCGGCATGATAGTTTTGGTGCATATATTCCCGGTTTTTCATGGAATAAAAATAGCCTGTCGCTAGAGAAAGAAAAGCGAATATAAAGCCAACCGTAAAACCGAATGAATGATAGCCCAGCACAATGCTGATGACGGTAGTAAGCAGTAAAGCTAGTAAGATGTAAAATAGTATATTTTTATTTTTCAATGTGGCAGCTCCTTTTTTATTGGATATAAAACCTTTTTGGGTATTTTTCTGGATATATGAATTACTGTCGGAAGTTTGTGTGCAACTTTCTGGATATTGCGTGCAACTTTTCTCTTTTATGAACCACTTTTCGAATTTTTCGTGCAGCTCTTATTTTTATGCCTCATTCGGCTAAGGCAAAAATACAATTCCTTATTATTATATCAAAAAATGAATCGAAACCGCTGTTTCATTCGTAAGAATAGTAATAGTATATTAGGATACTTTTTCCATGATTGGCCTTGTTATTACACAGTCGTTGTGATCGTGCTGTTCCTAATATTCGTATGAGGCAGTACACTTCAAAAACGCTTATTGGCTGATATGAGGGTTTTCCTTTCGCCAGGTGTTTGTGAATCGCAATGATGGCGGGGAGACTTGGGAGTGATTTGATAATTTGAGGAGTAGAGCAAGGAAACAATCAAATAAAAGATTACTGTCACCGTCAAAACCATAGCGGCCATTATTCAGAATGAAAACTTATCAAAAAAGCTAAAACTTGAAAGAGAGTGAAAACCCATCCATAATAGGATAATCATAGAAAAAATGGAGGTGCCTTAAAAACTTGACATACATACTTTTACTCATAGGGTTTGCCCTCCTGATTGCAGGGGCGAACTTTTTTGTGGAGGGAGCCTCGAAAATTGCCGGCTTCCTGAACATTTCTCCGCTTTTGATTGGTTTAACGATTGTGGCGTTTGGTACCAGTTCGCCGGAAGCGACGGTCAGTATTCTGGCGGCGCTAAAGGGTAATGCGGACGTGGCGCTTGGCAATGTAATCGGAAGTAATATTTTTAATATTACGCTCGTAGTCGGGATTACAGCCATGATTAATCCCCTGAAGGTGGAAAGCGAGACGATCCGAAAAGAGATTCCTTTTACCTTGCTGGCGAGCACAGCCTTGATGATTTTTATCAGTGATAGAGTATTGGAATCCGTCAGCGAAGACATTGTGACCCGCGGTGATGGACTGATTCTGCTCTTGATTTTTGCCATATTCATGTATTATTTGTTTGAAGTGGCGAGAAAAAGCCGCAGCAATACGCAGAGCGAGGATGTAAAAACAAGTAGCTCCATATGGACGAAGCAAATTCTGGTTACCTTGGCCGGCCTTGCAGCGATCATTTTTGGGGGAGATTTGGTGGTCAGAAGCAGCACTGAGATTGCAGTTTCGTTGGGAATGAGCGAAACACTGGTTGGATTGACGATTGTAGCAGTGGGTACCTCCCTTCCGGAATTGGTCACCTCCATTACAGCAGCAATTAAAAAGCAAAGTGAGATTGCGCTTGGGAACATTGTTGGAAGCAATATCTTTAATATTCTCTTTGTTCTTGGTGCGGCCGCAGCAATTACTCCGCTGGGCGTTGATCCAAAAATTGTAGTGGATATAACGATCATGATTCTGCTGACAATTGTGCTTCTGGCGTGTTCCAGAACCCACTATGCAGTAGGAAAATATGAAGGCAGCTTCCTTGCAGCAGCTTATATTATTTACTTGATTTATATTATTGTACGGAATTAATTAATAGTAATAAATAATCCCTTAGCCAAGCTGGCTGAGGGATTATCTTTTTAAGATTATTTGATTTGGAAGTTAACCCCCCGCTGAGTTGTAACCCCAGTTTTCGTAGCATTTACATAAAGATTATAGTAGCCTGTTCCAAGTTTCACACCATTTACTGTTCCATCCCAAGCAAATGTATTATAACCTTCAAGAGCACTTTCATGCTCTGAGACTATACCTAAAAACTGAACTGGAGTTCCCTGGGCATTAGCAGTATAGACGAAAAACTTTACATCCTCTGCTCCACGTGGAAAGTACGCTGTAATGCCAGTTGGCCCATTGCTGTCTTGTGACACAGAGATGCTCGTAACCCGAGGGTAATCAGGCTCTTTTACGAAAAGAATGGTTGGAATATCCAAAACTTCTGTACCATTGGATACTATAATAGAACCTTCATAGTAGCCAGGCACTAATTTCCCTGCATCGACTTGGACATTTAGATTTACTTTCTGTGATTGACCTGCATTTACCTTTAGGTTATTGCTTGCAGAAACCTTAATGGCATCTGAGTATTCGCCAAATTCTACATCAAAGCTGTATGTTTGGCGCTCCTCTGAGAGATTCTTAATTGTGAAATGCTGTTTTTCTACTTGCTTGCCCTGATCTTTGTAGAAAACACCGAATGAATGGCTTCCAGGAGTGGCAAGTGTTTTAGTATTGATTGCCTTCAGCGGGCGGATGCTTCCTGTACCTTGTGTATTGTGCGGATATGCTTTTCCAGTGGCTGGATCAATTAAATCTTCAGCTGTGTTCATTAATGCTGCTTTTACGTCATCCACATTCCATTCCGGATGTGCTTCTAAAAGTAAAGCGGCTGCTCCTGCAACATGCGGAGATGCCATACTTGTTCCCTGCATTGCTGCATAGCCATGCGGCTGATCTGCATTATGTGTAGGAACGGTACTAGTAATATTTACACCAGGAGCAGAAACATCGGGCTTAATCATCCATGTATCAATGACAGGTCCTCTTGAAGAGAATCCAGCAACAGTTTCGCCTACTTTATTAGAGAATTCAATATTAAAAGATATAGTGTTATTTCCTTTTTCCAATTCGGCTAGAAGCTTTTGACCGTCTGAAAGTTCCGTTTTAATTGTAGGAACTGCCATACCGGGAACATCTGCATGCTCACCAGCAACATTGTTGAAAATAATCGCTCCGGCTGCGCCAGCATTCTTTGCATTTGCTGCTTTATCAACAAATGCAAAATCTCCCCGGCTGATTAAAGCAATTTTCCCGGTAAGGTCCTTACCTTCAAAATCTGAAGCAGCACCCAAGCCAACGTAAACAAATTCATATTCTCTACTATTTAAGGCTAATAGTTCTTCATCACTCGGGAAGCCCATTACTTTCGCAGTTGGGTACTCTACTCCCTCAGAAGTAGAAATAACAGAATTATAAACATTGTAAGGAAGCTGTGTTGCTCCTACAGAAATTGCTTCACGTGAAGTTCCTGGAGAACCGACAGTCCAGTTACTTGGACCGCTGTTACCGTTTGAAGTGACTGCTACGACACCTTCAGCCATTGCCCAATCCAAAGCGATGCTGGTTGCCCAATCTGGATTATTTATGGAAGCACCCAATGAAAGATTCATAACATCTGCGCCATCCTGAACAGCTTTTTCAATGCCTGCTACAACGTTTTCAGTCGTTCCGCTTCCACCAGGCCCCAATACACGATAGCCAAGAAGCTCTGCATCAGGTGCTACTCCTTTAATGGTTCCATTAGCTGCAACGGTTCCAGCAACGTGTGTCCCATGTTGGGTTTGCGCTCCTCTAGGATCACCTTTTGGAGTTTCCTGAGGATCCTCGTCATTGTCTACAAAATCATAACCTTTATACTCCCCAAAAGCATGGACAAGATCAGGATGAGTGTAATCAACTCCCGTATCAATTACAGCAACAGTAATTCCTTCACCTGTAAAACCGGCATCCCATGCTTGATCCGCGCCAATAAATGGAGCACTATCAAACATATTCGGGCTAATGGCATCCTCAGCGGTTTCTTCCGCTTCGCCAACTGTTGTTACTGTATAGGCAACATCAGGATATACAGCCTTTACTCCCGGCACGGAAAGCAAGGCAGGAATCTTATTTTCAGGCAATTCTAGTGAAAAACCTGAAAATACATAGTCATATTCCCGATTCACTTTTGCATTTTTTACTGCTTTATTCAAATTCGATTTTACTTGATTGCGAGCTTTAGATAGGTTCGCTTTTGATTGGCTCTTCCCTTTATGTTTTGCTTCAACAATGGATGGTTCTGTTAGCTCAACAATGACAGATGCAGTATTGGCAGAACTTAAATCATAATCACCAAATAATTCAGCTAATTCAGGTTCTGCTGCATTCCTGGCATTACTGCTTGCAGCTCCTGCGCCAACTCCCATAGAAGAAAAAGTTAGCAGAAACACGAGCGAGAGGATAAAGGATTTAAAAGACCTTTTCGACATTTTTATAGTTCAACCCCTATTTTTTATTTTTAACGCGCGCTTTATCTTCCACCTCCAAAATGCGCAAAAAATGATAAAATTTGTAAAACAATTAATAAAATTCTGCTAATAATCCCTTTTTACCTTGAGTACAAAGATTCATAATCGACGGATGTTTCTAGTCTTTTAGACTCATTTCCGAAATAAAAAAGTCCCGCCAACTAACGGAACTTTTAAGAAATTATTTCTATATATTAATAGTTTACCGACTAGACCTGTAAAAAAGGAAAAGTATAGAGCGATGCTAAACGTATCGATGCTTCAGGACATCTTCTTAGCTTCAATCTTTTCAAACGTATACATCATCCAGCAGCCGATATCTTCAAAGCCGATCCGCTTATAAATGGCACCGGCTTCAGGATTATCGTAAAAGAGGCATAACTCCTTGTTATCCTCGAGAAGCTGTCTGCAAAGTTTTACCATGCATTGTGTGGCATAGCCTTTTTTCTTGTAGCTTTCTAGTGTAGCTACACCGACAACCATTGCGGAAAGTGAATTTTCAGCGGTTGTCGAAGAAGTGCTGACCATCTTTCCACCTTCATTAATAAAATAGGAACGGGATGAACCATCCTTTAGGCCGCGCTTCTTTCTCTCGACCGTAATCGTTGAATCGCTGAATTCCGGAATGCTGTTCAGCAGCTCTACCAGGTTTTCGGCATCTTCGGGACCGGCCTGGATAACAGCAGACGTATCAACATCCTCTGCAATAGCATTTAATTTTGTGCACTTTGCATAGAATGTTTCCCGTTTTCTTTTCAAAAGGTCGCTCACAAAAGGCTCAATTTTGCCGGTAACACCCTTCAGCCCGGACATCATTCCAAAATTATCATCACCCAGCATAATCTTCGCAAAGCCCTTTGCATCAAAGTCTCCTGTGGCAAATGGTATGTAATTTTCCTCATATTTTAATAAAACAGCCTTGAGATCTCCGTTTTTATTAAATTCTCCCCAAACCCTTTGAAAATCCTTTTCATAGCCGTATGCCTCAATATCACCAATAATAAACAGGTTCTCGGCCGGCTGCTGCTTCAAAAAGCTGAAGCAAGTTTCATGGTCATGTTCAGTAAGTCTTCTAATCATTCTTCCATTCCCCTTAATCAGTATAGTTCCCGGCCTAACAGATTGGCTGATACTGGTTCAAGATTCAGCTCCCTTGCCCAGACAGACAGCTGGCCGATATGATGGATTTCATGGACAAGAACATGATGCAATACTTCTTCTTTATAAAATTCACCTTCCATCCACCAGGGAGTGACCTTTTTATAATCAAGTACTGGCCATTCCTCCTGAAAAAACTTTTCCAATTCATTGCGGTATTCATCAGACAGCGCCTTTATTTTTTCCAAAGTCTGATAATCTGAAAATACCGGGTCTTTTACTTCTTTTCCTTGTACTGCACAAATCCAGCTGTATTCTACATCTACAATGTGAAAAAGTGTTCTTAAAATGCTGCCCATACCCCCTGTTCGTTCTGAAGTTAGTTCTTCAAGGGAAAGCTTGCGGCACCATTCAAACCACTCGTCACGCACTTGCCAGTTATAGCGGAATAATGTTAACAATCTTTTTTAACCTCCTTGCTGGTCGTCTTCTAGGGAAATTCTTCAGTTCTGGGAAATTTCCTTCTAAAAGATTAATTTTCTTTTTTCATTCGCATAAATCCATCCAATGTATTCAATGCTAAAAGAAGCGGTCTATGCAGAAAGGGGAGTAAATGTGAAGCAAAACTTAGTTGTTTTTTACATATCAGTAGGAATTTTATTATTGCTTGTTTTATTTGGCGTTTTTGTTCCGGATGCACTCGAGCGTGTAACATCCAATGTGCAAACCTTAATTACCAACAGCTTCGGATGGTATTATCTGCTGCTTGTGTCTTTTATCGTGATCGTTTGCTTATATTTTTTAATCAGCCCATTAGGAAAAATTAAGCTTGGCAAACAGGATGATAAGCCTGAATTTTCCCGCCCTACCTGGTTCGCCATGCTATTCAGTGCGGGGATGGGAATCGGACTCGTTTTCTGGGGTGCGGCTGAACCCATTTACCATTATGCTGTGGGCTCTCCTTCCGGCAGTGAAGTAGGAACCGACCAGGCAATCCGGGAAGCAATGCGGTACACGTATTTCCACTGGGGAGTTCACGCCTGGGCCATTTACGGCATTGTGGCGCTTGTACTAGCCTATTTTAACTTCCGCCATGACGAGCCAGGCTTAATTAGCGCAACACTTAAACCGATTTTGGGAGATCGCACACAGGGCACCGCGGGAAAAATTGTTGATGTCATTGCTGTTGTTGCCACTGTTGTAGGGGTTGCCACTACTCTTGGATTTGGCGCCATGCAAATAAATGGAGGGCTCTCCTACCTTTTCGGCATTCCGGTTAGTTTTCCGGTTCAGGTCATCATTGTCCTGATTGTAACCGTCTTATTTATGATTTCAGCTTGGACAGGGTTGGGCAAAGGCATAAAAATTCTCAGTAATTTAAATATGCTTTTGGCGGTTCTCTTATTCCTGCTGACATTTTTTCTTGGACCGACATTATTCATTTTGAACTTATTTACAAATACACTCGGAACATATCTGCAAAATCTTCCAAGCATGAGTTTTCGGATTGCCCCGTTAAATGATGATGTAAGAGCATGGATTAACGGCTGGACGATTTTTTACTGGGCTTGGTGGATTGCCTGGGCACCATTTGTCGGCATCTTTATTGCCCGTGTTTCAAAAGGAAGAAGCATCCGGGAGTTCGTATTTGGGGTATTGCTTGTACCTTCCCTGATCGGATTTTTATGGTTTGCCACTTTTGGCGGCTCAGCGATCATGCAGGAGCACAACGGGGTGGCGAAGATTTCAGAATTGGCTACAGAAGAAGCGCTGTTTGGCGTATTCGCCAATTTCCCATTTGGGACGGTCCCTTCGATTATAGCGATTATCTTAATTTGTACCTTTTTCATTACATCTGCCGATTCCGGCACCTATGTACTGGGAATGATGACAACCAATGGCTCACATCATCCAGGGAATAAAATAAAGTTTATCTGGGGAATCATGCTTTCCGCCATTTCACTCGTGCTTCTGTACTCAGGCGGTCTTCAGGCTCTGCAAAATACCATGATTGCTGCAGCTCTTCCTTTTTCCATCATCATGGCTTTAATGACCTTCAGCCTGATTAAAGCATTACAAAAAGAAGCAAGGGAATTGGGGATTGGCAAGATTCCAAAAAGAAAGGCTTAGTAAGGAAAAACCTGCAGGATTTAAATCTGCAGGTTTTTTGTATGTATTATTTTTTTGTGTAGTTAAGATCCCAGATGACACCAAACGGATCTTTTACTTTCGCGTATTTCGCACCCCAAAAGGTATCCTGCAGCTCCATTAATACTTGGCCTTTATTGGTAATCTTATTATAAATGGATTGGATTTCTTCTTCACTTTCAAACTCAAGCACTAAAGAGATATGATTCCCAACTGTCACCCCCTGGCCAGGGAATGCATCTGAGACCATAATGAGAAGGTTATCTTTCTCCAGCTTTGCATGAATAATGAAATCGTCAGCACTAGGCGGAGTAGGAAAATCCGCTTCCCCATATGTTTGGAGTTCCGTTACCTCCCATTGAAAAACTTCCCGGTAAAATTCCAAAGCGTCCTTTGCATTTCCTTCAAACATTAAATAAGGTGTTGCTTGATTTTTCATCCTGAGCAGCTCCTTTTCCTGAATTAAAATCGAACATATGTTCATACTTTAACATATCATTTTTCAGTATGTATAGAAAAAGATTGCTTTTCCAGCAATCTTTTAAAGACAGGTTCTATTTTACCGGAATCCAAATCTCTGAATAGTAGTCCGGACTAGCTGGATTTCCAGCAGAATAAACTTCCAGTTCAGGTGCCGCAGCATGTTCATAGCCGCTGGATGGAAACCATTCCGAGAAGATTTTTTTCCAGGCATTCTGAATGGAATGCGGCATGGCTCCATGCACTTCAAATACAGCCCACTTCGCTGCAGGGATTTCCAGAGTTTCAAGTCCATCAGGCTTATCGCCTTTATAACTGGCTGCAATCCAATAGTCCATGCTGTCAGGCTTTGTACTTCGTTTATCCACACACACGCCGAGAACTCCTTTAACTTCGCCATTGTTCAGCTGGAACAGCCTGTCACCAGTTCCGTCACTGTTCACTTCATCCCACATTTTAGGAATGCCGGCCAGATTCTCTTCATTGCATAAAGAAAACTCCCTTTTGACTCCCGCTACTTTAAAGGCTTCTTTTTCCACGATTGAATATTGCATTGGTTCTGCTCCTTTCAGACTTACCTGAATCACCAGGCGGTTATATGATTTGAGCTTTCCGGAAAAATTCCTTGCTTCTGTCGGCGTTATGCCATGCTGCCTGCGGAAAGCTTTCGTAAAAGCTTCGGGAGTGTCATATCCAAATTTATAGGCAAGATCAATGATTTTGCACCCGGTACGAGTCAGCTCCTGCGCAGCGATTGTCAATCTTCTGCCTCTGATATATTCTCCAACTGGCATATCCGTAAGAATGGCAAAGGTGCGCTGAAAATGAAAAGCAGAAGAATTCGCTTCTTCGGCAGCCCTCTGGATGGAGAGGTCCTCATCCAGCAAATGCTCCTCAATATAATCAATGGCCTTTTGCAGCGATTCAATCCAAGACATTCCAGATCACTCCCTTGATTACATCCTAACGATTTCATGATTTGGCTTCCTGTCATTTTGTGCTTTGTTGTGGCAGGTTAATCCTTTGAAATTCTTATTTTTGATGGAAAATACCTGCTGAAGTTAACAGATTATCGAAAAAAATTAAAATGTTGAGCTTGTACAGCAGCTCTATAGCTATTTACCGGCCACTTTTGGTAAAATAGCGGCCAAAATTGTATATTTACCGGCCGCTTATAGCTAAATACCGGCCGAACTGCATGATTTACCGGCCAACTGCTATTAAGCAAGTTTCAGATCCATTGCAGCGGTCTGTAAATTATTCTTTATCGGTCACTTCCTATTCTTTCAAGGGCCCTAGTTTGGCAATGCCTTATTCCCATTAAATAAAGCGCAAAAAAGCCAGCAGCTCTTGTACAAGAGTTCAGCTGGCTTTAGTTCAAATTTTTATATTACTCGTTCCCAGTGGCGATGCTTGGCGATGGCGTTGATCAGGTTCTGGCTAAAGGAGCTGTAGTCATTTTCACTTCTGCTTGCCACGATTCCCATTTCAGAGAAAGTTTTCGATTGAGCGCCTTTTTCTCCCAATGTTTTCATCGCATCTGCAGACAGCAGTTCCACTCCTTCTCCGCCAACCGCGATGGTTTTAAAATGCTTGAACGCTTCGCTGACAAATTCCTTACCTTGCGGCACCATTTTTAGTGCCTCTACACTCTCTTTCCCGCCTGGTACATAGACTGCGTCATACATAACTGAATGGCTGGTAAGGAACGTTTTCATTGCTTCCAGTTCTCCGCCGTTTCCTTTGATCATACCCAGGTTTTTACTGACAATTTCAGGTGTAATGCCTGCTGCCTTCAAATCTTCCATCACTTTGTTGACTTCAGAATAGTTAAAGCCGTTATCAGCGAGGATTGCAACTTTTCTCGTCTTAGGTGATTTGTTTGTATTCATTTGGCTTAATGCAGGTGACGATAGTGTCACTTGGGATTCGTTAGCAGCATCCGGCACTTTTGCGCCAACCCCAAGGGCAATTTGCTCAGCAAGGAAAGCATCTACATTGCTGAACATATCGACAACCTGCTGCTGGACATCTTTGTTTTGCACCTTGCCAACTTCAAAGCGGAATGCCTCTATCATATGCTGCTTTTCCACTTCGGACATACTGTTCCAGAACATTTTTGCCTGGCTGTAATGGTCCTTGAAGCTGTCGCTGCGCTGGCGCACCTTGCGTCCCTCAACCTTTTCCTGGTAATGGACATAGCCGCCTTCTTCTTCAGCAGCAGGGCTTGGATCATTATTCTGAAGAGAGTTTTTATGATAGGCAACAGGGCCAGTATTGATCGTCATACGATTATAGCCATCATACTGATTATTATGGAACGGACATACCGGGCGATTGATCGGCAGCTCATGGAAGTTTGGCCCCCCAAGGCGGATCAGCTGGGTATCCGTATATGAAAATAAGCGTCCTTGAAGCAGCGGGTCATTCGAAAAATCAATGCCCGGCACGACATGGCCTGGATGGAAAGCTGCTTGCTCCGTCTCGGCAAACACATTATCCTGGTTTCGGTTCAGTGTCATTTTTCCAATAATCTTGACCGGAACCATTTCCTCCGGCCAAAGCTTTGTCGGGTCAAGAATATCAAAGTCAAAAGAGAATTCATCATCCTCATCAATCATCTGAACGCCAAGCTCAAACTCCGGATAATCGCCCATTTCAATAGCTTCCCATAGATCGCGGCGGTGAAAGTCCGGATCCTTTCCGGCAAGCTTCTGCGCTTCATCAAAGACAAGAGAATGGGTACCAAGAACCGGCTTCCAATGGAATTTTACAAAACGGGCTTTGCCCTGCTCATTCACAAAACGGAAAGTATGGACACCAAACCCTTCCATCATTCGAAAGCTGCGTGGAATGGCACGGTCAGACATCGTCCACATAATCATATGGGCTGTTTCCGTATTGTTGGCAGCAAAATCCCAGAACGTATCATGGGCGGTTGAAGCCTGAGGCATTTCATTATGCGGCTCTGGCTTAAACGAGTGAACAAGATCAGGAAACTTTATGGCATCCTGTATGAAAAAGACCGGGATATTATTGCCGACAAGGTCATAGTTGCCTTCTTCCGTGTAAAACTTCGTTGCAAAGCCGCGGGCATCACGGACAGAATCGGCAGAACCGCGGGAGCCGGCAACAGTTGAAAACCTTACAAAAACCGGGGTTTTAACTGAAGGATCCTGCAGAAACTTCGCTCGTGTATACTCTGCCATTGATTCATAGACCTGGAAATAACCATGGGCACCAAATCCTCGAGCATGAACAACTCGCTCCGGAATGCGCTCATGGTCGAAGTGCGTCATCTTTTCCCGGAAATGAAAATCCTCCATTAAGGTTGGGCCGCGGGAACCTGCTTTTAAAGAATGCTCATCCTCCGAAACCTTCACTCCCTGATTCGTTGTAAGCTTTTTGCCGGAATTGTCCATACGAAACTCATCAAGCTGCCTGTCCTTACTGTGCTCATTGACACCTTTGTTTTGATGATCTTGTTTCAAGTGTTCATTCCTCCCTTAATTAAACGGAGCAGCTGCTCCCGTTTCCCATGTTTACTATGTACCCACTTATTGAAGTACCCCAGGACTTGCCAGTTAAACTGATATTATGAAAAATATTACTTTTTGACCAGTTAGGAAGTAAAAAACAGTCTGCGGAAGACTGCTTTCTCGGGATACGGAGCTCGCGCAGTAACCTTGCCTGCAGGCTGGTCAGCTTCGCGCAACAGCTGGATGAGGGTTCTTTTCGGATAGGAAAGAGTTTAATGCGGGAATACTGATTCCGCAAAGCCCAGTAAAAATCCAAACAGGCATTTTTTCAAGCAAAAAACCCACTATAATAAAGCCTAATGGAGTCAAAGCACTTTCCCCAGTATTTGCTGCAGTCATACACTCCGCTGGAAATAACCTTTTCCGTACCTCCCCAATGGATAGTGAAGAATTCTTTCCGTATATTGATTGGGATAACATTTGTATGAATAATTTTTATTTTTTTCCCAGAAAGATTATTCTGCAAGCATAACATTCCCATTCTTTTGATATTTTCTGACAATTTTCATGAAAATGTGCTAAATTTGCAAATCAGTTATTGTCAATAATAGTAAAACAATATAGAATTTTCATATAACGTCTTATGGCAGGTGAAACGGTGGAAATTACGAAGCATTTTTTCTTTAATTTATCGCTCTTAATTATCATCTTATTTTTTGCACTAGTATGGGCGGAAAAAAACTCTAAATTCCGTTTTTCAAAAGGCTGCTCCCTTTTTTGGTTATTATTTATGATGTGGATTTGTTTTCAGTTTTCTTTTCAGCCAAGTCCCCATTATTTCTTTGATTTAAGATTGATTATCGTGATTATTGGCGGCTTATATGTGGGGGTCGGCCCGGCACTGGCCTTATCCGTCATTATCATGAGAGGTTTCTACGGAATAGAGCCTGGTTTTTATTCTAATCTCCTTTTATATTTGCCTCTGGGAATCATCCTTTGGAAGCTCTATCCATGGTTTTGGAAGCAGGTTCCAAAAAAACGCATTCGGGTTTCGGTTACCATGGCCATGATTATAAGCGTCCTTACCGTCATTACAATGGAAATATCCATACCGCCCGAAAACCGTTTTGACGCCTGGTTTGCCTATCTGGTGATCCCTCCAATGGGAGTTGGCATGATTTCATATGTTATTGAATTCGCCAAGAGAAATTTGGATATCCGTGAAAATCTGGTCCGGACGGAAAAGCTTGAGGCTGTGGAGCAAATGGGCGCAGCAATCTCACATGAAATCAGGAATCCTTTAACAGCGGCTATCGGATTTGTACAATTACTGCAGGAACAAAAACTTCCGCCCCGCAAACGTATGGAATACCTTACGATTGTGAAGGCAGAGCTTGAATCGGCCGAGCAGGTCATCCAAAACTATTTGACCTTTTCCAAGCCCGCTTTAGATAAGATAGAAGAAATAAATGTCAAGAAAGAACTTATCCAAGTTATTAATATATTAAGGCCCACCGCCAATCAGAATTCAGTAGAGATTAATTCTAATTTCGCTCTTCTGGGTTCCATTAAAGGGGATCGCCAGAAATTTCACCAATGTTTCTTAAACGTAATAAAAAATGCTATCGAAGCGATGCCGCGCGGCGGACAATTATACATAGAAACGCAATATAGCAGCACCCACATTACAATCGAAATAAAGGACACAGGTGTTGGAATGACGCCCGATCAGCTCCAGCGCCTTGGTGAACCCTATTATTCAACAAAGGGATCAAAAGGAACAGGGCTTGGTATGATGGTAGTCTTCAGCATTGTCAGAGCAATGGAAGGCAGCGTCCGGGTAAAAAGTGAAATGGGGATAGGAACTGTTTTCCGGTTTTCTTTTCCCGCTTATAAACCGGATTTAAAAAAAGAATGATGTTAAACAACAACAGCAGGGAAAACCCTGCTGTTGTTGTTTACTCCCTGTTCCTCAATGAAATTCCTTCGAAAAGCAAGCCTCCGTTTAGACCTTGCCTTTTCAGCAAGTTTGATCACCTTTTTTTGCTGCCCTCTCTATAAAAAATTAAAAAGCATCAAAAAAATTTTCAGCAAATGCCGGGTTATATTGCCTTAGTGCCGCTGTCCATTTGGATGAGCCAACCCAATGACCGTTCGTACAAGTACTTATTCACTTAGCAGTTCTGCCATTGTATTCGCAATGAAGATTTCCTCTTCCCAACTGCAGCTGCCTGCCAGCACAGCAGCCTGGCAGGCAGGGAAATGTTCCTTGATAAATTGCAGTGCAGCCTCAATGGACTCCGGCTTTTTCATCATTATTTCAATTGCTTCTTCAAAAGGTGATTCGTGCAGTTATACAGCTCACAGTCCCACTGGCTTTCTTTCATAAAAAGCTTCGTAATAGAGGTGTTCTTCAGTTGGTCCGGCATGTCTATGTGCGGAACCAATTCCTTTAGAAGATGTCGGATAAAGGATCCGTGGCTTACAACAAGTACATTTTCACCAGGATGCTTAGCTGCAATTTCCTGAATGAATGCCATCCCTCTAGTGATGACACTTTCACCCGGCTCGAACCCAAGATCCAATTCACGCCAGCGGCTGCCCCATTTTTCTATACGCTCAGCTTCCGTAGTGCCTTCAATTAGCCCACCGCCAACTTCTCTGATTCTTGGATCAAGCCGGAGGGGAATATGGCTGACTTTCTCCTTAATGGCTTCAGCTGTTTGCTGTGCCCTTAATAGGTTGCTGGAGTAAATCACATCCCAGTTTTCTGCGCTAAGCCGTTCAGCCAAAAGGCCTGCTTCAGCCAATCCTTCTTCATGCAAGGGGATATCTGAACTTCCCTGTGCCCTGCCCTCTTTATTCCAGGCTGTAATCCCATGCCTGACCAAACCGATTTTTGTCATATGTACACGTCCTTTCAAATTTACCTCATTGATATTCTATTAAAATAAGAGTTTTCCTTCTAAAAAAAGGGCTGCGAATTTGAATTATGCAAACGTCCCCGCCCAAAAAAGAGCAACTCCCATTGGACTCCTTCCTTTTTTAAAATATGCAAAAAGAGCAGTACTCAAAAACCGTACCGCTCTTTTCGTTACTTTATCATTTTTTCCGGGAATGAATCTGAACTCATATACCTGTCTTTAATCAAATTGCGGTGATGGAGCTCATGCCCCGCAATGATATAAGCGATTGCCCGGGCCGTAACTTCGGTTCCGTTCGCATTTCCACGCTGCAGGAGGGTTTCATTATCAAGGCTTTTCAAAAGAGTGACTGTGTTTTGACGGACAATGGCCAGCTGTTCCAAAAGCTCTTGGATCGAGAACCGATTGAAGTTGCCTTTTTTCACATATACATTGTCATCGTACCCTGGCAGCATCACTTTTTCCCCTCTGCTGATGCAAAGCAGGCGGTAACCCATTATGCGTTCGGTATCGGTGATATGGCCGATCACCTCTTTGATGGTCCACTTTTCCGGAGCATACCGGAAGTGGGTCTGTTCATTGCTCAGATCTTTTAATAGATTAGCAGTTTCCTTTACTTGCTGTTCAAGTATCTGCAGCAACTCCCCATCAGGTACTGAATTTACATATCCCTTATAATATGGTGCATATTCGTTTAGGTCTGGTTTTGCCAGCACAGCTTCCACCCCTTTTCTTTTACCTAATTTTACTAAAGAAGAGCCTATTTAGCCATCTTTCAATTAAAAATTCTCATGAATTACCGGTGCGTTATTTCTTTTTGATGATTGGCAGCCCGAGGCATGCAGTCTGATTGGTTATATAAAAAGATTCCAACAATTATGGTCAGGATGGAATATCGTTTGGCTTTATTTTTATATAAGATTTCATGGAATTTTTTCATAATCGCTCTGTCCTTTTGGATATGCCTTTGTTTTAACATAATCCCCATACTTGTTATGTCTGAAAAAGTTTCCCCCTAATTGCCTTTACATATCTTTCTGCAGAACGCTGGACGGCCAGGTCTGCCTCTTTTTCTATTATTCTATGAAATGCGTTGTACATCCGGTCAAAGGATAGCATCTTTACTTTGCCGGCCATTCTTTCAACCGTTTCTGCCGGAAGCGGAATGAGGTTCGGATAACTGTACATAAAGCTGGCCCATTGACGGTCAGCAACGATCTGGATGATATCGCCTGTCAGCAAAACACCTTTTCCACTATTCCCCTTTTGCCAATGCAGGACAGCGCCGCCTTTAAAATGGCCGCCGAGGCGATGGATTTCCAGTCCATCATGAAGCTTCATTGTTTCTCCGCTCCAAAAAACAATATGCTCGCTGTCTCTCATCACCCATTGCCTATCATCTTCATGAATGTAAATGGGAACATTAAACGTTTCTGCCCATTCAACCTGGGATGAGTAATAATGGGGATGGGAAAGGGCAATAGCATCGATTCCCCCAAGTTCCTTTATCTGTTGAATTGTTTCCGCATCAAGGTAGGAAATGCAATCCCACATTATATTAAAGCCTATATTTTGAACCAGGTAAGCCGTCTGGCCGATCGCAAACTCCGGAACCGTTTTTATACTGTATAGGTTTGTTTCTTCCTGGGATATTTCATTTTTATAAAAATGGCTTTCCTTCATGTCATTCAAGGTCGTCCACTCCTGGCCGTTCTGTCCTACATATTGCCGTTCTTCCTGGCAAATCGGGCAGCTGTCAGGGTGATGATCGGATGGCGGAAATTGTGTTCCGCAGGTTTTGCATATATATTTTTCCATAAAGGTTTTCCCCCATTTCATTAGCTGGTTACAATAACCATTCTATAGATGAATGCTTTTGGCTAAATCGCCGGATTGGCTGAAACTGGCTACACCTTTAGTCTTAGTTTTAAGATTTAAACTTTAATCCCAATGTAAATACTCCAAATCCCAGCTGTTCATAATAAGGTGCTTTCTCTTCCTCAGCCAGCAGCTGAAGATGCAGATGTGCCTGAGTACAGCGCTTCGCCAGTCTGCCCACCATTTCCTTTCCGATTCCTTTGCTGCGATACGCAGGTTCTACGATTACTCCGCAAAGATAAGCATTGATGATGCCATCAGAAATAATGCGCCCAGTGCCAATCAGGCGCTCTCCATCATATGCGCTAATCACTAGCCAGCTCTGCTCCATCGCTTTATACAGCGTTTCTTTCGGCAGTTTTAAAAAGTCATTCCAGCCGTCATTTCCATACAAGCGATATAATTGCTCCATATCCGGGACTGCTTCTTCATACCTGATCACATGCATTCTCCTTTAAAATAGATTGGTAAACCTATTCGATTTAAGTCAATGAAATCCCTTTTCTGAGAGAGTTGATGATAGATTCCGGAAAGTTTAAAAAAGGCTGGTTAATGATGATATATATTTAAAAAGCCGTGATATGACTAATCTGGCAGGATAAATGGAGTAAAATGGGCATATGTTCAATTTTTTAAAGCAATGTTTTCACAGCAAATAAATTCAACCTTATTTAACTTGGCCATAAAATTTGTGAATCCAGCTTTTATTTAGTGGATTTACAGATCGATTCTTCTTACGAAACTTTTTTTGCATTCATTCGTAGATAAGCATATTGAACTTATTAGGAGAGATAACGATGGGAAATATGTTTATTTATTCGCTTTTAGCCGGCCTTGCTATTTCAGTCCTGCTAATTCCTTTTAGCCATACAGTAAAGTCTGAAAAGGAAGGCAAAAAGATGGGGGCGGGCCTAATGGCCGGGACAATAACCATAACCGTGCTGCTTGTTTTTGCCTTTTATTATTTAAGCAATCTTGATCGGAACTTGACCAGCTTATGGCCGATAGCGATTATCGCTTCTCTTGGCGGAGCCGTTCTTGCAGCCGGGAAGGAAAGAATGATTAAAGCAGTCCTGTTTCTAGGGAGCCTTATTGTCGGCATATTCTTTTTAACTTCTTTTCTTTTTAATGCTGATGAAAAATATGAGAGTGCCGAAATGAAGGAAAAAACGGAAATTGAGACTTTTGACGAAACGGAAACGCTTGCGAGTGTTCCGCCTCAATTTGCCCGCAATAAGATGAAAAAGGCTTTTGGGCAGGTTCCAAATACAAGCTATTATGAACTTGGCAGCCTGCAGATCCAGAAAGTCAATGGAGAGTATGTCTACATTGCGCCGGTTGAGTTTTCAGGTTTCTTCAAGTGGTGGAATGGAAACAAAACGCCTGGTTATTTTACAATTAGTGCGACTGATTCCTCTGCCAATCCAAAATTTATTAAATCCGATATGATTTACACGCCATCATCTTATTTTAATAAGAATATTGAGCGCCATATTCGCATGCAATTTCCGCAGCAGGTCTTTTATGGGGATGTCCAATTAGAGGTCGATGATAAAGGAAAGCCTTATTATATCCGTTCTTTCGGCGAGTTTATTTCTGCCCGGAATGGTTTTGATGTTCAAGGAATGGTTATGGTGGATCCGATGAATGGGAAGACGAAAGCCTACAAGCTAGCTGATGTGCCAGCCTTTATTGATGGCGCCGTTTCCCCGGAGGCTGTCAGCCTGCAAAACAGCTATTATGGCAATTATATACACGGATTCTGGAACAGCAAGTTTGGCAAGACTGATGTGAGGCTACCTTCAGATGAAGGGACGGAAGCAAATGTTAGCCCGATTTTTGATGAAAATGGCGACATGTACTATTTTACGGATTTTACAAGCCCGAAAGAAGGCGTTGATTCCATGCTAGGGTACTCACTGACTAATTCAAGGACGGGTGAGGCTACCTTCTTTACCGGCAATCTTGAAGAGTCCTATATGGATTCACAGGGAGCCCTGCAAATCATCGAGAAGAAGTTTATTGAAAAGAAATGGAGCGGCGAAATGCCTGTTCTTTATAACTTCTACGGAGAAGCAAGCTGGCTGACACCTGTACTCGATGCAAACGGGTTTCTTCAAAATTACTTTATTGTATCTGCAGCCAATCCGGAAATCTCCGCATATGGCTCGACGCCGAATGATGCCTTGAGGCTTTATAAGACTGCGCTTCAAAGAGGTGGAGGCACAGTGGATGGAAGCTCAAAAGCAGAGGAAAAACAGACAAGCGGAACGGTGTTGCGTGTGTACAAGGAAAAGTCCGGTGATTTTACAGTTGTCTCGTTTTTACTCAACAACCGCCAAAGCTACGTTGTTTCATCTGAAACCGTACCAATGGCCATTTATTTGCAGGAGGACGATCAGGTGAATGTGAACTATCTGGATACAGGTGAGGCATTCCTTCCTGTGAAGGAAATGGCTATTAAAGGGTTGGAATAAGAAAAGTGCGGGTTCCCTCGTTTACCGATAAGGTGCCATCACTGAAAAAAACACGATGAAGGCGGCCTTCATCGTGTTTTTTATTAGTTTGGTATAAGGTTGGCCGATTTGATTGCACTGGAAAGCGTGGATCTGATGCTAATGTGGTCAAATGATAGTCCTAGCTGGACAGCGGTCTGGGCGATTTCCGGCCTTAGTCCGGAGATGGTTGTTTTCACTCCAATCAGGCTTAGCGCTTCAATCAATTGGAACAGCTGATGGGCAACCATCGTATCGATCATGACCACTCCGGATAAATCGAGGAACAGCTGATTTACCCCCAACTTATTGCACTGCTGAAGCGTATTTTCAAGCATGCTTTTAGCCCGGGCCGTATCGATATCACCAACAAGCGGCAATAGCGCAATGTCTTTAGTTAAAGAGATGACGGGGGAGCTTAGCTCACGAATTAAATCCTGCTGGGCCTCCAGCCTTTTTTGGGAGTGGTTATTATACTCTTCCGTGAACCAGGTAACCACTTCACTAAAGCACTTCAGCATGATTCGGCGCCAGGAATCTATTTGGCGGATATCATACTGGCCTTTATTGGCTTCAGCAAATTCATCTAATAAGTTCAAATACTGCTCCTGAGTATTAAAAAATTCACGGAGGATCATTTGCAATGGCGTACGAAGATGTCCTTCATCCTGCGCCACTTTTACAATCCATTTTTCGAACTCACTGAAGAATGATTCTTCATCTTTACTAAAGACTTCACAAAACTGCTGATGAAATTCATAGTTTTGCTTTTTGACACTTTCAATAATGGCCGGATCATCCGAGGAATAGATTCCGGCACTCTTGCTTTTATCGAGATTTTCATACCATTCTTCTGTCAATTGCCGCGTTTTTTCGAGCAAAAATTGATATAAATCCTTATTACGATGCATCCCCGACTCCCCTTACCGTTCAATTTAGTCTATTAATATTTTAACTTATGAGGAAAAAAGTGTCGATTATAAACCATTCATTAACTATTCCTTACAACGACTTGGCTACCCGTATGTTGATAGTTCACACCTGTTTTAGGCAGCATCATGCTTAAGGCGGAAGCGCCAACAAGCAGAATGATGGATGCAATAAAGGACATATCATAGCTTCCTGTCAGATCAAATAAAACACCCGGTACGAAGGAACCCAGCGCAGATCCGAGCTGGTGGCTGAGATAAATCCAGCCGATCACTGCACCGACTGACAGTTGTTTGAAGTATTCAGTTGCCAGCTTCATGGTTGGAGCGACGGTTGCAAAATTCACGACACCAAAGCTGATCGCAAATAGGATCAGAAGATGCGATTGAGAGATGAAAAAACCAAACAAGGAAGCATCATTGACAATGATTAATAAAAGAATAATGGTCAAGGCTCTTACCCCGTATAGAAAAGCCAATATTATTCTGCAATTCCACCGATCTGCCAGGAAACCGGAAACGACGGTTCCTAAAATGTTAAAGCCAGCCAGCAAACTGACGGCGGCTCCTGTAATGCCAGGCGTAAACCCGCAATACTGGGCAAAAGGAATAAGATGTGTATCCATCAGGCCTGTTGTCGTGACACCGCAGACGAAAAACGGGAGCATAAGAAACAGGAATTCCCTGCGCCGCAAAAGCTGGTAGATGGATAAAGTTCCTTTTGGTGCTTCCTTTGTCCCGCTCTGGCTAGTTTCAGCCTCTTCTTTTGCGCCATAGGCTTTTATATGAATGTCGGATGGGCTGGAACGGATAAACAGAAGAAGCAGCGGAAACACGATCAAGATCAGAAAGCAGCCTAATACGATGACTGTCATTTTCCAGCCGAGCTGGTCAATGAGAAACAGTGAAAGCGGGACAAGGACGAGCTGCCCGGCTGCTGTTCCAGCCGACATTAGCCCCATCGCCATGCCCTTTTTATGAGCAAACCAGGTTGCGACAGCGATCGTTCCCGCCACATTGGAGGCACCCCCAAAGCCGACTGAAGCAATCACACCATAAATGATCATCAGCTGGACTGGATCAGTTGTGAAAAAGGTGAGTATCGTGGAAAAGCCGATCAGCAAAATGCTGAAGGAAAGGATGTAGCGGATCCCGTACTTGTCTATCAGCCTGCCAACATAAGGCTGTGAAATGGCGAAAACAATATAGCTGATAAACGCCACCAGTGAAATGACGCTGCGATTCGTGGAAAATTCACTCTCCCACGGCGTCATAAACGCCCCAAACGACAGCCTCACCCCTTGTGCGGCCAGCAAAGCAACAAATGTCAAAACCAAAATCACCCACGCATAATGAACCCTAAAACGCTGCACAATGTAAACCTTCTTTCTCAAAATGATGGTGGCAGGCACCTATACCAGTTGGACGAATTGGTATAGGTGCCTGTCACTTTTTTAACCCTAATCATACCATAAAATATTTATACTTTTCGGAATTTCTTCCGGTGGATTTTCGCTTACATGCGTTTGCCTATACAAATAGAATGTGCCAGGTATCCATATCACTTCCATTAGGTGGTATAGGTGCCTGGCACTCATTTTTATAGCTTTTGTATAAACGCAACCTTGAGGTAGTCTCCCTCTTTGAATTCCTTTATGGTTCTAAAATCTTCCGGGAGGGTGAATTCTTCAAGGATTTTATAGCTGCCTCCTGTTTGCTGGAAGGATTTTTTGATGAAGTCTTTGAATTTTTTCATATTGAAGGTGCTGCAGTTGGATGAGGCAACAATGATGCCGTTCTTTTCTGTGATTTGGATAGCCTGTGCGAGCAATTCCGGATAATCTTTTCTGGCACTGAACGTATGCTTTTTGGACCGGGCAAAGCTTGGCGGATCCAAAATGACCATTTCAAACTTTAGCTGCTTGCGGACCGCATATTTGAAATAGTTGAACACATCTTCAACAATAATATCCTGCGCCTCATAATCGATGCCATTGACGCTGAACATCTCGATTGTTTTGCTTTTGCTGCGGTTTGCCAAATCAACACTTGTTGTTTTCGATGCTCCGCCCAAAGCGGCAGCAACTGAAAAAGCACCTGTATAGGAGAAGGTGTTTAAGACGGTTTTACCTCCCGCATACTTATCCCTGATCGTCTTCCTTACATGCCTTTGGTCAAGGAAGACGCCTACCATGGCACCTTCATTCAAATAGATCGGAAAGTTGATTCCGTTTTCCTTCACCATCAGCGGAAAGGATGCCCGTTCCCCCGCTACAAAATCATCATCCTCAATATAGGTTCCTTTCACGGCAAAGCGTTTTTTCTCATAGAGGCCTTTCACATCTGCTGTCTTCATTAAGGCCTGTACAACAACTTCCTTAAATGTGTAAATCCCTTCACTATACCAGCTCATTACGTAAAAGCCATCATAGTAATCAATGGTGAGCCCTCCAATTCCGTCGCCCTCTCCATTGAAAACCCGAAAAGCGGTTGTATTGGGGTCATTGAAAAGATCTGTACGCTTTTCCAAAGCTGCTTTAAACTTTTTAGCAAAAAACATTTCGTCAATCACTTCCTGCTGATTATTCGTCAGCACCCAGCCTCTGCCTTTATTTTGTTTTCCATAATACCCTTTGCCAATGAAACGGTTATTCTCATCAACAAGCTCAATGATTGCCCCCTCTTCAATCCCCTTCGGAAGCCTCTGAACAGACTCCTCTGTCACCAGCGGATACCCAGATTGAAAATTCCTCTTATATTTAGAAGCCACATTTAATCTAATTCCTTTACTCATGCGTTCACCCAATCATTTTTTAATGTACTGCCATTGTAGTATTTTAACATTAAAAGTACCAGGTACCTATACCAGCTAGCTGAACTGGTATTGGTACCTGGCACCAAGGGACGCCATTTTTCGCCGCTATTCAGCATTTTCCATCTCAATCAAACGTTTGATTGAAATAACCGCTGACCTTTTTCACACCTGAATTTTTCCCGGGAAATGAATGAGAAGATTGTCGAAGGTACAGTGATCCAGATCGACAAATTTCATCTCATTATAAATGGCCATTCCCATGTAGAGAATGGCCTTTTGATTATACAGCTTGTTTTGTCTGGTTATCCTGTTTCAACAGCTTCATTTCATTGATCGCTCTTTTACTCTTATTTCATCAAATTCATTTTCGCTCTTTGCTACAATATTTGTAGCAATACCATTACCGATCAGGTTAACAATAGCTCTGCCTTCACTCATGAAGCGGCCAACACCAAGCAGCAACGCCAATCCTTCCAGCGGGATAACCTGAAGGGCAATGGTCCCCTCTTTCACAATGTCCCCCGGCCTGATTTTTAAGTTAATCCGTTTGCTCGTCCTATAGTAGATGTATTCGTTCGGTTGGAGATCGGAATGGAAATCTCGCAGGAAAACAGTTCCCAATAACGTCCAGCAGCGATACAGCTGTAATGCTTCCCACAGTCCTTCAGCACCATTCATGATGATTGCCTACTCTTATTTTACAAGTTTTTGCTATGGGATTCTATGAATGAGTTCCTATTTAAAGTACGGTGAAAATCTTATCATTCCTTAGAATGCTCCGGCATAGAATAAAGGGTTATAACCCGTTATCAGAGCATCGGAGGCGCCCTAGTCCATCGACGGAGCGTGGTGGACTGGGGTCCACACGACGTGGGTCACTCAGACGTTGCCACAGGACAAGGAAAGCTACGGCAGCAATACATTGCACGACCAAAAGCGGGCGCTTTTGGGAGGACGCGGCGCTTTTAGTCTGAGTTCCTTATTTTGAGATTATGGAAACACGAAGTACGATAGCGATTCGATGTTGACTTATAACACTTGGAAACGCGCACGTCCTGTGCGTCGCTGTAGACGAGTTGGGGGAAGCACGTTGAGTCGATAGGGTTCCGAAGCTTGATAGTTATCGAAATTATAGCTCTTATCTTTTAAAAAGGGTTAGGGGTAAAGGAGGATGCTGGTATGCTAATTCGCCATCAAATGGTGGAGAAAAGAGATGTCCGTTACTGTGATGAAACCTTTAATTTGGAAAAGGCGCTGCAGTTTTTAAATGAAACAGGTTATCGCTGTGTCCCGATTCTGGATAAAACACATGAAAAATTTATCGGCAATATTTACAAGGTTGATATTTTAGAATATAAAGAGAATCATTCGCTGAATGAACCCATTACTGTCCTCGCAACTGACCAGGAGACAATAATTGGCGAAAATGATTCTTTTATGAAGGCCTTTTTCACGCTGAAAAGATACCCTTATTTGCCTGTTGTTAAGAGAAATGAACATTTTGTCGGCCTGCTGACGCATGCGGCAGTACTCGAGCTGCTGGAGGAAGCATGGGGATTGAACCGCGGCAGCTACACCCTAACAGTGGGGAGCTATGGAACCCAGGGAACGCTGAAAAAGATGACCAGCATCATCAGCAAACACAGTGATATTCAAGGGGTCATCTCGCTGGATTCCTCCAACTTCCATGTCAGCCTCATCCGTCGGGTGCTGTTCACCCTTCCAAAGGATACACCGAAGCAAACCTTGGATAAAATAAAAAAAGAAATGGACGAAAACGGCTTCCGGGTTATCGGAGTCGAGTGCCATGATGGGAAGTGCTAGATAATTTATAAAACACAAGTACAGGTGCCTTAAAGTTTACTATTAATTATGGCACCCTGTTGATTGGATCGGAGGGCGTGAGATCCTCGAAATGCATTAGCACTTCCTTCGTGGGTGTTAATTCCAGGAAGGCTATTCAAAGTCCTGAGGGAGTGCGGAACTAAGAGAGTCCCCACAGGCTTAATGCTTGAGAAGAGCCGGATTGCCTCGTTCACAGAGTTTTGTGAGCGGAAATCAGCAGGACAGTTTAACAGAGCCCACAACAAAAGCCGATCCCAAAATGGATCGGCTTTTTCACTTAACGATTATTGCGGTGCACAAACTCCTGGTACCCATATATAATCCAGGCATAAGAAGTGAAAAACAAGAAAATATGTATGGGCTTAAATTTAACCAGACTATATAAGTTAAACCTTTGATATAAATAATTGAGCGGATAGGCAAACAATAAATCCACCACTGCGTTAACCGCGAGATAGCGTTTAAAGTTTCCAAAAGTAAAATGAAAGATCCACAATGTCCCTATAAAGAAAGGGCCGAGGATAAAAGTGAGGTCATTAACGAGTTTGTGTCTGTTTCCTCCATCTACCGTCCACCACTTAAAGGGTATGGCCAGAATGCTCATGGCGAATACCAATATCCCTGCAAAAGCAGAAACCGTAGAAAATTTATTAAAAGACTTTTTAGGCAAAAAGAATATGGTCAGCCAGGGTATTACCAGATGCAAAATCCTAATGACTGTTGTCACTTTCATAACGAATTCCCCTTTCTGCCATATTATTCTACAGGGGATTTAGAAATATTCGCCAATTTTTCAAAAAGCCTGATGGATTAGTTACACTGCCGAATCCAATCTAAATGTCCCTTCCATTTTCTTCACAATTTCTTTCCCGATTTCTATTGACGCCGTTGCTGCTGGAGACGGTGCATTTAATACATGAATGGAACGTTTGCCCGGGATGATGAAAAAGTCATCTACAAGGGACCCATCGTCCTTCAAAGCTTGGGCTCTCACACCTGCAGGCCCGGGAACAATATCCTCTTTTTGGATGTCCGGCATTAGTTTTTGAACGTTTTTCATAAATAGCTCTTTTGAAGCAGAGCGGATCATCTCATCCACACCCTCTTTCATATACTTGCCTGCGAGTTTCCAAAAGCCTTTATATGAAATAACTTCCATAAGGTCTGCCAAATTGATGTCCGTCTTTTTGTAGCCTTCCCGTTTAAAGCTTAGGACCGCATTTGGGCCAACATCGATCGATCCATTAATCATTCGTGTAAAATGAACGCCCAGAAATGGAAAATTGGGATTTGGCACAGGGTAAATTAAGTTTTTAACCAGGCTGCTTTTCTCTGGTTTCAGCATATAATACTCGCCTCTAAAAGGAACAATTTTCACATCGGTTTTTAATTGGGCAAGCTTTGCAATGCGATCGGAATGCAGGCCGCCGCAGTTAATATAGTAAGATCCTCTTATTTCGCCCTTGCTCGTTTCAACAATGACTTCCTGCACCGTTTCATCAATCGATAATACCTTATGGTTGAGCAGAATGTCGCCGCCTTTTTCCCTAATAATCTCCGCCATCTTCTCTGATACATGTTTATAATTCACAATGCCTGCCATGGGAACATGAATAGCTTTTTTTCCATTTACATGCGGTTCGATTTCAAGCAGTTCGCTTTTATCAATCATCCGAACTCCCAGTCCGTTTTCAAGCCCGCGCTGATATAAGTTTTCTAAGAGCGGCAGCTCGAAATCCTCGCTTGCCACAATCACTTTCCCGCAAATATCGACTTCAAGCCCATGTTCCCGGCAAAATTTTGTCATCGATTCACTGCCTTTTTTGGCCAGCCTTGCTTTATAGCTTCCAGGCTTATAGTAAATGCCCGAATGGATGACCCCGCTGTTATGGCCCGTTTGATGGGCTGCTACGTGGCTTTCCTTTTCCAGGATCGCTACTTTAGCTGCCGGAAACCGGTTTAACAGCCCCATCCCTGTTGAAAGGCCGACAATTCCCCCGCCAATAATGATGTAATCATACATGATCCCCCACCCTTTCTATTCCTTTAGGCTCTTTTCTCATAAATAGGTGTTTTTACTTTTAAATTCAGCCCGCTGATTTCCGCTTCGGGCACTCAGCGAACCCGCGGGGAGGAATAAGAGCCTCCCCGGCTTCGCCTGTGGGGTCGTCTCCCACTTCCCTCACTTCCCGCTGGACATTGAATAAACATCCCCGAATAAACACCTCGTCGTAAGAAAATGCGAATGCATTTTCGGGGAGTCAAGTGCCCTCCGCTGCAATCAACTCAGTTGTTTAAACTTAATTTGCAGTTTAAAAACAACAACCTTTAAAACAGCCTTTTTTTATTTATGGTCTATCCCGCAAGCTTCTGCCAATAATTCGACGATATGGACAACACGCACTTTACCTTCAATGCCCTCTCGTTTGACTCCAAGGCACATTTGCAAATGGCAGCCGGGGTTGGAAGTGACTATCGTATCTGGTGAGACCTTTTGGACGTGCTCCATTTTTGCATCAAGTATTTCCATGGATTCTTCATAGTGGACAATATTATATATTCCGGCCGAACCACAGCACATATCCCCTTTCGGAAGGGAAACATACGTGATTCCCGGTATGGATTCCAACAGCTGGACTGGGTCGCTCGCTACCTTCTGTACGTTTAACAGATGGCAGGATGGCTGGTATGTCAGGACGCCTGCAAGTTCTTTTTGAAAGTCCAGTCCGAGTTTGTTCAATATAACACTTATATCTTTATTCCTTTGTACAAATGCCTTGGCACGCTCTGCCCATTCCGGATCTTCTGCGAGCAGGTGATCATATTCAACAAGCATGGCGCCACAACCGCCAATGCTATTTATTACGTAATCAAAATTTCCTTTTTCAAAAGCAGCGATATTTTCTTTCGCCAGCTTTTTGGATGTATCTGTATCACCGCTATGGTTCTGCAAGGCCCCGCAGCAGGTTTGTTCTTTGATGACGGTGACTTCGCAGCCTGCATGCTTCAGTAATTTAATGCTAAGGTCATTTATTTTTGCAAAAAACACATCCATAATGCATCCTGTGAAAAAGGCAACACGTGCTTGAGGCTCATGTTCAGGGGACTGTGTACTATTCCTCAAGTGTCTATTGGGCATTTCGATTGCCGGGGTTATTTCCTCAAAAGCACGAAGCTGTTCGGGAAGAAGGCCAAGCATCCTGCTTTTGCGTGCAAACGTATCAAGTCCTGTTTTTTGATAAGCCCGAAGAGATGCTCTCATTGTCCCCATCAGCTTTTTATTGGGCAATGCTCTTTGCAATGCCATATTTTCCATTAATGGCGCCCCTGTAGCAGCGGCTTTTACTTCCTTAAATGATTCGAGGATTTTTCCGTATTGCACATTGGTTGGACAGGCAGTTTCACAAGCACGGCAGCCGAGGCAAAGCTCCATCGATTCTGTAATATCCTCAATTGATATTTTTCCTTCAGCAGCCATTTGTACAAGGTTAATCCGCCCGCGGGGGGAATGCCTTTCTTTTCCCATTGTTGCGTAGGTTGGACAGGCTGGGAGACAATAACCGCATTGGACACAATCAAACGTTTCTTTGTATGCCAGTTGACTAGTCATTGACTAACACAAGCTTTTGCCCTTTTTTCTCGGGAAAAATCTTTCCCGGATTCATGATGTTATTCGGATCCCACGCTTTTTTCATTCTTTTCATCATGTCCAAACCTGCTTCCCCAAGCTCCATTTCCATAAATGGCGCCTTCATTGTCCCGATCCCATGCTCACCTGAGAGCGTTCCTCCCAATTCAATGGCTACTGTAAAAATCTCCTCAACTGCTTTTTCCACTCGCTTCATCTCTTCTTTATCCTGTTTATCTGTAATAATATTCGGATGAAGATTTCCATCACCTGCATGTCCGAACACAACCAAATCTATCTGGTATTTTGCTTTAATTTCCTGTAAACGCCTGAACATTTCTGGTATCTTGCTTCTTGGAATGGTGGCATCCTCCGAAATCTTCGTCGGCTTCTTCCTGACAATCGCAGGAGAAACAAGCTTTCTTGCTTTCCATAAGTTCTCAGCAGATTCCTCGTCCCTGGCAATGACCGCCTCTCTTGCCCCTATATCCAGGCAAACCTGTTTGACCTGCTCACTTTCGTCTCTGATGGCAATTGGATGGCCATCAAGCTCAATAAGGATAATGGCATCCACATCCACCGGCAGTCCGATCGGCTGAAATTCTTCAACTGCCCGAATCGAAGCCTGATCCATGATTTCCATTTTGGAAGGCAGGATGCCAGACGTCAGTACAGCTGATATGGCTTTTCCGGCATCAATAATATCATCAAATATGACCATCATCGTCTGGGTTGCCTGCGGCCTTGGGATAAGCTGAAGAATAGCCTCGGTTATAATGCCTAAAGTCCCTTCCGATCCAACAATTAATTTTGTTAAGTCGTAGCCTGTGACGTTTTTGACCGTCCGTCCGCCTGTCCGGATGATTTCCCCTTCTGGCGTTACAATCTCCAGCCCCAGCACATAATCCTTTGTCACCCCATACTTTAAACCGCGCGGGCCTCCGGCATTTTCCGCCAGATTCCCTCCGATTGTTGAGACATGGGAGCTGCTTGGGTCAGGCGGATACATAAGTCCATATAATTTAGCTTCACGGTCAATATCCGCTGTTATGACCCCTGGAGAAACAATGGCAACCGTATCGTCCGGATCAATTACCAATGTCTGAGTCCATCTGGAAAAATCCAAAACCATTCCCCCATGGACAGGGAGCGGGCCACCGCTTAGGCTCGTTCCCCTGCCCCTTGGATATAAGGGAATTTTCAATTCATTTGCGAGCTTCACAATGCCCGCAACTTCCTCTGTTGAAATGGGCTGCAAAATGATCTCAGGAACATAAGCACCAAAAGATCCATCGTATGAATAAGAAACCAAATCTGCTCTTTCCATGAGAATTCGCTTCTCTGATCCCATTATGCTTTTAAGCCGGTCAACAACCTGTTCCGTGATCACATCGGCACCTTCTTTCCTTCCTCCTCGTTTGCTTTCAATTTCTTTCTGACATTTTCGAGATGAATCTTCATAGCATCTGCAGCCGTTGTTTCATCCCGTTCTTTGATGGCTGAGAAAATACTTATATGTTCCTGAAAAACCTGTTCACGCTTCTCCGGCAGTCCTACGTTTTTCTGAAGTGAAAAAGCAATTGCTTTTCGGTATAAATCATCTATATTTTCCATTACTTGTATCATAAATCTGTTTTTTGTGGCACCAATCAGATGTTTGTGAAAGGTAACGTCAGCCTGGTCGCCTACTGCTTCCGGGTTCGTCAGCGTAATCTCGAATTGATCGAGCGCCTGTTTCATTTTTTCCAAATCGGCCTCATCACGACGTAAGGCAGCAATAGCTGCTGCCTGTGTCTCCATAATGATCCGCATTTCCAGAAGCTCAAAAACCTGCTCCACCGGAATTAATTCAATCGCTAAAGAACCAAGCATTTCTGCCATATTGACCTCTTTGACAAAGCTTCGGCCGCCTTGCCTGGATTCAATAATTCCGCTGGCAGATAGAACACTCAATGCTTCTCGAACAGGCGCACGGCTGACGCCAAACAGTTTTGCGAGTTCATTTTCAGATGGCATAGGCTGGTTTTGCGGGAATTTGCCATCCTTAATCATATCTTTTAACTGATCTAACACTTGGGCCGAGATTTTTTTTCGTTCGATTTTCATTGGCGGTAAGCTCCTTATACAGTGATTTCTACTGAACTGCTTTTTTTCACTCTTATTATATGGAAAAGAATTGCAAACACACAAAGCCCAAGCCCTGCAATATCTGTCATCAAGCCCGGTTTAATTAGCATTAAAGCTCCCGCGAACATAAGGACTCTTTCAGCAATTGTGAGTTTTGCATTCAAATAGTTCCCTAGTGCACTTGCTAGAGCATAGATTCCGAGTGTGCTCGTGATTAAAACAAGAGCGACAGAAACAACAGATAAGGTTTCCCCTTCAGCAGGCTGAAGGAGAATATTTGGGTTATACGCAATCATGAACGGGATTATAAAGCCCGGAAGTGAGATTCTAAGAGCTTCCCATGATGTTTTCATTGCATTAGCACCGGCCAATCCGGCTGCAGTATAGGATGCCAGAGCTACCGGAGGTGTTATATTTGATAATGCCCCAAACCAGAACACAAAGAAGTGTGCAGCGATCGGATTAACACCCGCCTCAACAAGGGCCGGCGCAGCTGTAACAGCGACCACGATATAAAGCGCTGTTGATGGAAGGCCCATACTCAGGACAATACAAGTGATCATGACAACGATCAAAATAAGCCAGAGATTTCCGCCTGTAAGTTCAACAATATTATAAGCTAGTGTGGAACCAATACCGGTCATTGTCACAACACAAATGATGATTCCAATGGCTGCACAGGCAATCCCTACTTGGATGGTCCCTTTTCCACCTTCTACAAAGGCTTCAATAGTTTTCGAAAAAGTAATTCTTGAAGATTTATCTTTTGCAATCCAGCTGGCGATAATAACAGATCCGATTCCCGCAAACCCGGCAAATAGAGCTGTTTTTCCCATCAATAAGGTTGTAATGACAACTATAATCGGGATAAGCAGAACACCGCGTTCTTTCAGGATTTGTACGACATTCGGAATGTTTTCCTTGCTAATTCCTTTTAAGCCTTGTTTTTTTGCTTCAATATCAATCGCAAAAATGAGCGCTATATAATAGAGAAAACTTGGAATAATCGCTGCGAGGATAACGGTAGTATACGAGATTCCCAGGAAACCGGCCATGATAAAGGCAGCAGCACCCATGATCGGCGGCATAATCATTCCGCCAGTGGATGCAGCCGCTTCTACTGCACCTGCAAACCTAGGCTTCAAACCAATTGATTTCATCAATGGAATGGTGAAGGCACCTGTTGTTGCTACATTGGCTACCGCACTTCCGCTTAAAGAACCAGTCAGTGCACTTGATAAAACTGCAACCTGCGCAGGGCCTCCGCGTTTTCTCCCTGCTATGGCCAATGCCAAATCATTAAATAACTTTGTTGCACCGCTGACCGACAGGAAGGCTCCAAATAGAACGAACATAACGATGAAGGTGGAGGCCGTTGAGAGTGTGAGCCCCAAAACCCCTTCTGTTGTCATATAAAGACGATATAAAAGGCGCTCCAATGAAAAACCGGCATGACCGAAAATCCATGGAAAATAGGTTCCGAATAAGGCATATACGATCGCTCCGCCGCAAAGAATCGGAATGAAAATCCCCACTGCCCTTCGTGATGCTTCCAATAACACAATGATCGTAATAGCTCCAAATACGTAGTCGATCATAATTGGCTGCGACCCTCTGTCCACATGAATGGCTGTATAATTCAAAAGCAGATAGCCGAGGCCTGCAATGGAAAGAGCTGCAAATATATAGTCAGGTACTGTAAACCTTTTTTGATTTGAAGACTTTCCTGCCGGATACAGGAAAAAAGTCATTACCAGCAGGAAGCCTAGAAAGATTAGATTTCTATAAATCTCTTGAATATTGGATAATCCGTTTGAATAGATCGCAAAAATAGAAAACATGACAGTGATAACGGCGGCTGCTTTTTTATATGGGCCGTCCAGCAAGCGCATGCCGCCGCCCGCTTCCCTATCCAAGTCTGTTGGTTTCATTCCTTGTTCACTAATTGGTTTTGTCATATTATGCCCTCCTTTATTTCGCTTCCGGCGGTATTAGGTTTTCCGGTATATCCAAACCGGCTTCTTTAAAATACTTATACGCTCCAGCATGCAATGGAACCGATACTCCATCCAAGGCCGTTTCCAAGGTCATTTCTTTGGCGGAGCTGTGCACTTCATACATTTCATCCAGGTTTTCATAAAGTGTTTTTGTAAGAATATAGATGGTTTCTTCATCCATTTCCTTCGTAGTCGATAACAGGTTCGGCTGGGCAATTGTATTGATATCTGTCTCAACGCGCGGGTATGTACCTGCTGGAATCACATAGCGGTACCAAGTGTCCGAAACATTATTGATGGCATCCAATTGTTCATCCGTCACTTCTAAAATCGATGCTTTTACATTACTTGCATACATATCTGTTATTGCCGAAATCGGAATACCGGCAGGAAGCGATCCTCCATCCAATCTCCCATCTCTCATAGCTGAAACCGTATCACTATAGCCGAGGTATTCCGGCGAAATATCTTTTTTCGTTAGTCCAAGGCCTTCCATCATAACGACAGTAGATTGTTCCGTACCGCTTGCCTGCGGTCCTACAGAAAAACCTGTTCCTTTAATATCATCAATTGTTCCTGTTTTCACTTTGTCATTCATAAGGACAAAATGCTCTACATTCGGCCATAGCATTGAAATCGTGCGAAGATCCTCATAACGTTTTCCTTCAAATGAACCGTTTCCAGCATACGCTTGAGAAGAAATCAATCCTTGCAAAATCGCTAATTGTGCTTCCCCTTCACGAAGGAGCTCAATGTTTTCAATGGAACCCGCAGATGACTGACCGCTCGCTTGGATTTTTTCGTCTTTTAAATGACTGCTCCATACATTAGCCATTCCGACTCCGATTGGATAATATGTACCTCCAGTTGATGCTGTTGCGACTGAAACAAATTTTTTGTCTTTGTTTTCAGCAGCAGTCTGCACGCCAATAATCGCAATAAATACAAGTGTAAAAATGGATATAATAATCTTCCACTTTTGTTGCATCATATACCTTCCTCCTCTATTGTAAAATGTAAGCGTTTTTCTAAACTTGTATTACAAGTATACAAGATTATTTGTTTATAATTCAACGAAAATTCTAATTTTTTGTTTTATTGTGTAAAACCAGATGCTAAACTCCTTGGTATATCGTTCTTTTTCAATATTAAATAGTATATATTGCCTATTCCGTTAAGTAGAGTCTTCTAAAAAGAACCAGGGTATTGGACAAAAAAAAGGCCAGTTTCCTAAATTAAGAAAATGGCCTTTCACTTATAGCAGCTTCCCCATATAATACTCATCCACAAACTCGCCGTTTATTAGCAATGAGTGTTTTTTAGTTCCTTCGATTACAAATCCGGCTTTTTTGTATAGTGCCACTCCCGCTTCGTTTTTTATAACCGTTGTGAGCTCAAGCCGGTGGATGCTGTGCTCCAGGGCCCATGCTTCCAATCCCTTGAAAAGCTTGGTGCCAATTCCCTGGCCTCTATGTCCGCTGGCTATCCCAACAACCAAATAGGCAGAGTGTTTGTTTCTCCTGGCAGTCCCGCCAATGGCCATTAAAAATCCGACCAATTGGCTGTCATCCTCCGCCACAATAATGGTTGAATTGGCTTCTTTCTCAATGGCTTCGATTCTCTTTCTTTGTGCTTCCGGTGTGGTCTGTCTTTCGCCGGGCTCAAACAGCATATATTCAGCCTCGTTTTCTACCCTGTTAATCAGGTTGGCCAGGCCTTCGGCATCGGATCGTTTTATGTGCCGGATCATTGGATAGTTCTCCCTTCATTTTTCTATTAAACTGGTATCCTTATTCTTCCTTATCTTTACCTCTTCCATCTTCCGGTAAAAACTTTCGTCGATCTCGATGCCAAAGAAATTATAGAATTTAATTAAATAGGCCAGGCAGTCCGCCAGTTCCTTGCCAATGTCTTCTTTTACCTGATCCTTGGCAAGTGCAAAGGCTTGTTCTTCATCCATACCTTCTTTGGTATATTCACGGACAAGGTTAAAAGCCTTGCGGAGCTCTTCGGCCACCTCTGCTACTTCGGTCGTCAGCAGCATATAGTTATTCAAAAGAGAATCCCGGCTCTCAGCATAATTTTCCTCACTGATCTCCCAGCCCATCTTCTTCTGGTAATCTCTCATAAAGTTTTGCAATTCCTTCATAAATTCCACACCTCTGATTCTATTGTTATTCGACAAAATTCGGGTGGTACCTGAAAGACACAAGTCATGTTTTTCGCATTTGTGGAGAAGTAATTCATCGCAGTAAAAGGTACCTTTATCTCTCTACCGTCCGAGCCAATACCGCACCAGCAACGAGTCCCCAGACTGGTGCGCTGATGTGGAGGAAGGAGATGCCTGATAGGGTAACGATGAAAGCGGCGAGTGCGCTTAGGCGGTAGCGGTTGCCGGAGAAGCCCATTTGCAGGCTTGAGTGCAGAACGCCAATCAGCGCGAATCCTGCTAAAAGAGAGACAAATGCCTGTGGAAGCGATTGGATAAAGGGCACGATTTTCCACGCAAAGATTCCAAATACGATGGTGATGGCACCCGATACGACTGCACCCATATACCTTTTCTCCCTTGGCCCCGAATCCGGCCCGGCACAAATAGCGCTCATCATTCCAGCGATGTTCGCACACTGTCCGCCAAAGAAACTCGTGATCACAGAGAAGACGCCACTCGAAGATACAATTTTTCGTATGGGCGGCTTAAAGTTAGAGCTTTCAAGTGCGCCTATTCCCGGTGCCGCATCATTGCTTAGAATCAGCATTGCCAGCGGAAGCGCAATCGTCACGAGACCCATCCAGGTGAATTCCGGCACCTGCAGGGATGGAAGAAAATAGGAAATTTCTTTGGCAGGATTCACATCCGCTGTAAAAAATAAAACCACAAAGGCTACAACAACAGCTGCCAGTACCGGCGGAAATTTCTTAACATACCTTGTAAAAAGAAGAAAACTGATTAAGGCGGCCCCTCCCGCCAGAGGCATTTCCTGAATCGCAGGAACGAGCCGCACCACATAGCCGGCCACAAGTCCTCCCAGCATCGATGCGATGACTTCTTTAGGCACCCAACCAATGATTTTTGTAAAAAGCCCTGTGATGCCGACCAGAAAAATAAGTAATCCCGACATCACATAACCGCCAATCAGCTCGGGATACGAATACTGAGCTGTGACTGTTGCCAAAAAAGCAGCTCCTGTTATCGAATGTCCGCCCGTAATCGGAATCCTGTAAAGCAGCGGCATAAGGATACTATAAACGCCCCCGAAAAAATAAACTGCAAACATCCAGTTGATGGTTTGCTGGTCGGTAAATCCCCCGGCAGCCGCGGCCTGTAAAATAATAAGCGCCGGCCCTGTCATCACCAGCGTGCTTGCAATAATTCCCGATGATATATTTTCACCCGTCAAATCCCGAATTACAGAATGTTTATGTAATTTTCCGTTTGAGTTGTACTCGATGTGCCTATCCTCTGGCAAACCCATGAGCCCTGCCCCCGACTTTCAATTATTTTAATTACTATCATGGTTTTAAACACAAAAATTGTCAAACTATTTCGCATAAGGAAACGATTTTTAAATAAAAAGCTCTGTAATCAATAAGGATAATTAAAGCTGTTTTTTAAAACTTTTACACCTTTCCTCTTATTCGACATGCCCTGTTAGATTATAAAAATTTGAAAAATATCGCCGATAAAGCTGCTGCTAAACCCAATAGCTCACATGTATTAGGTAAATATCGTCTGACAGGCAACATTTACAACAAAAGTATGTGCTAAAATAGATAAAAAAATGGAAAGGTGATCAGTATGCCGGATTGGTCGTATCATACCATATTCAAGCCGATACTTAAGAAGCTGCCGCCTTCCTTTAGCCGGGAGTTTATACATCGTGGGATGAGTATGATTTCATCTGCGTCCATAGGTGAAGCTGCTATTGAATTTCTTGGCCATATGGCACCTTCTAATAAGCTGGAGAAAAACTTATTTGGTATTCAATTTGATACTCCTGTTGGATTAAGCGGCATAATTGATCCTCATTTATCGGGACTTAAAGCTTTTCAGAACCTTGGTTTTGGCTTCATTGAGATTGGCCCAGTTTCAATTTGCGGGTCATCAAGGAAAGAAGAACTTTATGTTGACCAAAAACAAGAACAGGTATCTTGTCTTGAGGACTTTTCAATGAATTTATCTAAAGTTAAGGAAAGACTGCATTCTCTAAAAAAAAAGAAGATGCCGTTTTTTATTATGGTTGAGGGAACTTTTCATGAAACAAAACAAATTTGTGAAGAGCTCCTTCCTTTTAGTGACGGATTTATTATGAATACCAATACTTTTGATTCAGCCAATCAATTTAACCAGCTTCGTGACAAATTAAGTAAACCGGTTATTTTAGCTTGTTCATCGGAAAATATTACCAGCATTGAAAAGGTCAGAGACTTTAGCCCAAATGGAATTCTCCTTAAAGGGAGTGATTCGCCTGAAAAGCTTTACCAAAATCTAATAGCTTTAAGGAAATTTTTTAGTGAGGACTTCCCCATCATCACTTCAGGTGGAATCAGGGAGCCTTCCGATGCAATTAGATTACTGAAAAATGGAGCTTCTCTAATCATGTTAGGCTATGATTATGTATTCGCTGGACCTGGTTTGCCAAAGAGGATTAATGAGGCATACAGCAGCAGCTTCCCTAAGGAGTCAGTCATTGTTGAAGGCTGGCTTTGGTATTGGTTGTTTGGTTTCGCCATTACAGTTGCTGGATTTATAGCACTGTTTTTTAGCATGACAGCGGTTATCCTTCCATACGATGAAATCTTTCTAGGTCTATTTAGAAGGGATATTATTAACTTTAATCCTGCCATTTTATACTTTATGGCCCATGACCGAATGACGCTATCAGGAACCATGATATCAGGCGGAATTATCTACATGCAGCTTGCGAGGCATGGGATCAGGCATGGTCTTCATTGGGCAAGAAAAGCAGTACATATAGCAGGTACTATTGGTTTTTTAGGCATTTTCTTATTTATTGGTTATGGATATTTTGATTGGCTTCATGGATTGTTTTGGCTTATATTATTGCCCTTATTTATTTTTGGTTATGTGAAATCGAAACAAGCAAAGGCATCACCAATAAGTATAAACCTTTTCAATAGTCAGTCGTGGAAGCTGAGCTTAGTTGGACAACTATCCTTTGTGATATTAGGACTTTCATTAGCTCTTGGCGGCATCGTAATCTCAGTCATTGGAGCATCAAGTGTCTTTGTACCAACTGATCTTTCTTATTTATGTCTTACTCCAGAAGCACTTAATGAATTTAATGAGAGATTAATCCCTGTTATCGCGCATGATCGTGCCGGGTTTGGAAGTGCCCTGTTAAGTGTAGGACTGCTCGTGTTGATGCTGGCCTTATGGGGAATTCGTGAAGGAGAACGCTGGGTTTGGTGGACATTCACAATTGGTGCCATTCCAGCATTTTCATCTGGGATCGCAACTCATTTTATTATTGCCTATACAGACTTTTTTCACTTGTTACCTGCTTATTTTGCATTGCTTCTATACATTATTGGAGTAATTAGCACAGCACCATTTTTATTAAAACGTAATTAATATATAGATAGGCCATTTTCTTCAGGCTTAATTTTATTGTTCCCTATTTCAAACTTTCTTCTTCAAACTGCCCGTTCAGTGTTATGAAATATTAATTTTAAAATATACCTCCAATTGTTTCTGTATCTAACATTTGGAGGCAGTACAATGGCAGATGAATTTTAGAATCATGTGCCGTTTTACATTTCTGCTCTTTACATGAATAATATCAAAAAAATCCTGAAAACCTTTCAGGGTCATTTTTGTGTACTTCTTGAACGCACCCTATAGTTTAAGTACAACGCATCACAACAGTCTTTTTTAGTCCGTCTGTGAATTGGGTCTGTTGATTTCCGTTCCAGGTGCTTCGCTTTCCGCGGGCGGCCCGGGGAGCCTCCTCGTCGCTTCGCTCCTGCGGGGTCTCCCCTGACCCTTGCTCCCGCAGGAGTCTTCGCACCTTCCACTTCAATCAACAGGATTTTAAAATTGAATGTGGCAGTAGAATCAAGCCTATTTTACAATAGATCTATATAACGCTTGAGGTGATGAACATGCTTTCGAAAAACAATCCGATTCAACGAGACCAACTGGAGATGGTTGCTTTAGACCAGCTGGTTCCACAAGACCACTTAGTCCGCAAGATGGAAGCAGCACTTGATTTCTCTTTCATTTATGATTTGGTGAGGGATGTGTATTCGGAAGTTGGGCGCCCAAGCATTGATCCGGTTATTTTAATCAAACTTACATTCATTCAATATACTTTTGGCATCCGCTCAATGCGCCAGACCATTGCGGAAGTGGAAACCAACTTGGCCTATCGCTGGTTTCTGGGATATGGATTCCATAATAAAGTGCCCCATTTCTCTACCTTCGGTAAAAATTATGAACGCCGTTTTAAAGATACGGATTTATTTGAACAGATCTTCTACCGAATTCTTAAGGCTGCAGCGGACAAGAAACTGATCAGTGCCGAGCACGTCTTTATCGATTCAACACATGTGAAGGCCAGTGCAAATAAGCATAAATTCGCAAAAAAAGTGGTGCGAAAGGAAACACGTGCATATCAGGAGAAGCTCAACGAGGAAATCAACCAGGACCGGGAAGAGCACGGAAAAAAGCCTTTCCCGCCTGATAAGTTCGACAAGGAAGAATCCAAGGAAATCAAGGAGAGCACGACCGATCCGGAGAGCGGATACTATGTTAAGGACGAACGGACCAAGCAGTTTGCCTATTCCTTTCATGCGGCCTCCGACCGAAACGGATTTGTCCTAGGTGCCATTGTGAAGTTTCTGATAGAAAATGAAATGATACCGGCTTTGCCCTATACCCGGCCACGGACGAAGGAAGGCTTCTTCCGGAAAAGGACTATGTTTATGACGAATACTATGATTGTTACCTATGCCCTGCCGGAGAGATCCTGAAGTATTCGACCACGAACAAAGAGGGCTACCGTGAATATAAATCTCCGAAGCATAAGTGCGCCACCTTTCTGTTCCTTGCGCAATGTACAGAAAGCAAGAATCACCAGAAGGTGATAACGCGACACATTTGGCAAGACTATGTGGAAGAAGCAGACCACCTGAGACATAAACAAGAGGAAAAAAAATCTATGCGAAGCGAAAAGGAAACCATTGAGCGCGTATTCGCAGATGCAAAAGAAAAGCATGGCATGCGTTGGACAACCCTAAGGGGACTTAAAAAATTGTCCATACAGGCGATGCTTACTTTCGCTGCCTTGAATCTAAAAAAGATGGCCAACTGGACCTGGCAAGCTCCGGTGATGGCCTAGAAAACGGGCTGGAGGATGCCTATTCTTAAGCAAATACCAAATGAAATCCCAATAAAAAACAAAAAGGGTTCAGAATGAGACCATTCTAAACCCCTTTTGTCGACAAACTGAGCAACTGACTAATTCAGTTGCTATTTTTAATGCTATTTTAATATCAAAATGTGTGTTAAAACCAATGCGAATTAGGTTGTAAATTGGAGTTTTCTCCCCTTCAACCGAACCCGTTAATATGACAGCCTTGTTTTTTTACTTATGCCCTGATAGTGAAATAAGTAACTACTTATGTCTCTTGTGTAAGCTTATTTAAAATCTTTTCTATATAGTCTAAAAGCATAAATTGCACCGACTAAAAATACAATCCCTTGAAATAGAATAAAGAACTGACGGAAGTATTCGATATTACGATCAACTAATGAAATAAAAATCGCATTCATAATGAGTTGTGTAGTAAACATACAAGAAATGATTTTGAGATAAATGGCATTTGTTCTTTCATCAGGCTTTCCAAATTTATTACAAATATACCAAAGTACTACTAGTGATCCTACATATAAGACCATCGTTAATCCCACAATAACATTGAAGTTTTGTGAGCTTTCTAGCATCCAATTATTTAATACATCAATCATTGTTATCATCCTTTCTCATGTATGAAAAAATTTCATTAATATCTACTTCAAAATAATTAGCAATTCTAAACGCTAATACAAGAGAAGGAGAATAATTATTCTTTTCCATTACAAATATGGTTTGCTTAGAAACTCCAACAGCATCAGCCAATTCCTTTTGTGACATTCTCCTTAACACCCTGTGTTCATACACTTTATTCTCAATTGAATCCCCAAAGTCTTCTTTCACAGCTAACACCTTCCTTTTTTTGCTTATACATACATAATATACTTTACCTTTACAAAGGTAAAGTATACTTATACAAAATAAATAAATTATTTTCATTATTTAAGGTTATTATTTATCATTTATCTTCAAAACAGTTAAAAGGGTTAGTTTCTAAACATTTAGAAACTAACCCTTTTTAAGATGTTTTTAATCTACAACGCTATTTTAAATCCTTCCTAAACTCCCTCAGTTTAATTCAATTTTCTCCTGAATTCTCGCTTATTCGCAGGATTTCATCCACCAAGGATATAATCCTTTTACTGTAGGAAGTGAATTGAGGACATTTAGGCTACGTGAAGGCATGATTAAATAAAGGAGTAAGTTTCCTTCTCCATATTCTACCATATAATGTACATCTCCACGCCGCCCCCGGAGGCTTTCCCTCCCATGTCTCAACGGGTCAATCGCCCTCTCATTCCTTCGTCATGCCTGTCCAAGGGGTGGAGGCCAGTATTGCTAACCTGATGGGTCAGTGCCCTTTTGTTAAAGAAACCTGGTACTCCGTACATATTTGAAATCCTCTGAATAAGCCAAAACTCAGTCGAAATAAATTAACAAGGTTCTCTTCGAGAACGAAACGGTTTAACTATGCTGCCTGATCTGGCAACGGTTGAACCTTCTCTGCACAATAAGACTCATTTTTACGTGCTATTCCTACAAGTATCCTGGCTAATTTACCTATCAATTTCATGATGGATTTCATCTTTTTCATTTTCTTTTTCTTAACATTGTTGGAGTGGATCGCCTTAAATTCCGGGTTATTCATCATTAGACTCATTGTTGCTAAATAAAGAAAACGCCTAAGCCTTGATCTTCCACGCTTGGATAGGACAATTTGGTCTTTCCACTTCCCAGAACTTGCCTCAGCGAGATGCAGCCCGGCGTGGCGAAGCAATGAATTGCCGTGCGAGAAGCCGCTTAAATCTCCTGCTTCCCCTAAAATCCCTGCCAGGGAGATTTCACTAATTCCCTTAATCATCAGTAACTTCTGTGCATAAGGAATTTTGAGTAGTTCCTCTTTGATTGCACACTCGACTCTTTCAAGTTGGTGAACCGCAAGGTCATACTCTTCGAGCAATTGTTCAAGGTGGAATTTGTAGGCATCAATTGCTTGTCCTGTACCGACCGACTTTCTGACAACATTGAGAAGTAAGTATGCTTTCTTTAATCCAGGCTGCCTCTTCATGAGTGATTTCCAACCGGCGACTATTTCATCGGGTTTCATGGAACTTAGTTCCTTTGGGGTTGGAAAAAGTTTTAGCGTAGCGATTGCACCTTTTGTAGTGATGTCTTTGAATACCTGCCTGAGTTCAGGAAAAACAATATCGACCCAGCGATTTAACCTGATTAATAGAGCTTACAAGCCTTTTTACAATGACATCCCGATTTGACATAAGGACCCTAAGCTTTTGAAATGCCTCTGGAGTCTTCCTGACAAACGAATAGTAACCGTTCTTCACCATATCAGCGATTACCAGGGCGTCTTTCTTATCACTCTTTGATTGTGTGTTATCGCGGTTTTCTTTATTTCTTTTTATCAAATGAGGATTTACTGTCACCACTTCTATCTCTTTATTTATTAGCCACATTGATAGATTGATCCAGTAATGTCCTGTCGGTTCCATCTCGACGATGGATACCTCAAGTTTATGTGCTTTTTTTAGCTTATTAATCCAATCTAATAGAGTCACAAATCCTTCTTCATTGTTTTGAAATGTAATAGAATCTCCTACAATAATCCCACGGAAATTTACAGCTCTTGCAACGTGGAATTGTTGGGCAATATCTACCCCGACAACTAAATGTTTATCGGTGATTCTTTGATTTTGTTTGTCCTGCATTTTAAACTTCATAGTAAGGGTTCCTCCTTGAGATTGAGTTAGAGTGGTGTCTTACTCATATCTTACTGAGGAGCCCTATTTTTATCAAAGTTCAAAAATAACGATCTAAAGGAATGCTAACCTGCCCCGTTTGTTGAAGAAGGTTTGGATTTGTACTTTTAAGCTTGAATTGGTAAATAAATCTGTACTTCTTCATCTCCTTCCCCCATAGGGTGATATGTCTCGATAATATAAGAATCGAGATCTCTTTGATAACCTTGTTCTTCTGCCCAATTCAATAAATTCAAATGAAGTTTTCCCAAATTAAATATATTCCCTCTTGTAGTTATGTAACTTTTATTTGTTTCAATATAATCCATTCCTGTTGGTACTTCATTTAATTTCTCACTCACAATTAACCCTACATAATAATGACCTATCCTATGCTCCTCATCCTTTTTAGGCTCAAATAATGCAATTTCGTTCTCTGTTGGATTTAGGATTTCGTTTGAGCGACTTAATAGTTGCTTTGCAAGCAAGGGTACTTCATTACCAAAGTTAACAAACTCCCCACTTCCTTTTAATCCAACAAGCTTAAATTCTTTTTTAACCATCATAAATGACATATTAACCTCTCCTATCACATAAAAATTCCATAATATTCTAATTTTATTTATTCAACAAAAAAACCTTACTTCCTGCATTGAAGTAAGGTTTTCATACTGATTTATGCAACTGTTATTCAACTAAACTGCCCCTAGTTCAACAAGAAAAAAGCCGCCTGCTTTGGTAGCTGGCTCTTAAAGTATCGCACCCTTTAGTAGAAGAAGAACGCTATCTATTATTTTTAAGGATTGAGTATACATATGTATCGTATACCTCTCCATTTTGATACATATATTCTCTCAGAACGCCTTCTTTTTGAAATCCAACTTTGGTTAGCAAATTATTTGATGCTTCATTATTTATAAAAACAACTGCCCCTATACGAGTAAGACCTAATCCATCAAATCCAAATTGAATTACTTTAGATACAGCTTCTAAGGTATAGCCTTTTCTCCATTGTTCAGGATGTATTTCATAACCTATTTCTGCTCGTTTATGTTTGGGTGACCAAGCATTAAAACCAATAGTCCCAATTATCCCTTGATTTCCTTTTATTTCAATCCCCCAACGTATTCCTCTTTTTTCCTTATAACTATTTGCAAAGAAATCAACAAATGCTTCTGCTTGTTCTATATTTTCTAAAGTTTCCTGTCCATAATACTGAGTTACATTTTCATTAGAAAAACAAGAGAATATGCCATTAGCATCATCCTTTGAAATTTCTCTTAGTACCAACCTTTCTGTTTCTAATGTTGGAAACATTTTTTCTCTCCTTCTTTCCTCTCTACATTGTAGCATCTTTATTCAACAAACCTTCCCCTTTAGTTGAACAATAAAAGCCGCCTGGGATGGCAGCTGGATCTTAAAGTAACGCACCCTTTACTTTAATATTTCACAAAGAAACAATTAATTTTTCTAAGGTTCTGTTAAATATTATTGTTAATTTCCAATATAATTCTGGGAACATTTAAATGAACTAAATTCCTTTTGTTTTTTTGGAATAATATTTCCAATTAGCAGTATTATTTTATTGACTTGTACATATATTTATCCTTAATAATATTATAAAGATTTGATAATGTGAAAAAGTATCTTTTGTTTATTATTTTGCTCGGCTTCTTTTTCCCACTTGCTCATAAAGTTCCTTTAACAATACTGATGATGTTTTACAAAAATGATGCTTATGCACTTATTTCCTATTATTTATCACGATTATGGCTTGTTGAGTATTAGAAACTTATTAATTTCACTTGTTGCGGGAATAATGACATATTTAAATTCACTAATGTATTCATAAAATGGGAAAGAAATAAAAGGAAATGACTGGGTATCACAGTCAAATCAGGACTCTTGTAGCAATGCTTTAACGGAAAGTATATCCCTCTTGTTCAACCTTCAATTTCTTCTGCCAGATCATCTATCTGCCTCTCCAAGCTGGATAGTGTTCCTGGTATTGAAGAAGCATAGTAATGTACATATCCCAACCAGCTTCAAACATTATTCTACAAGTAGGTGGAGAATAGTTTAGTTGTCGAGTTCCTACTCCCACGCACCCGTTAATTTAAATACATATCTTCACAAACCGTCTTCCTCATAAATAAAAACAGGGCAATAGGTTATCCTTGCCCTTGTTTTTATTATCTTTTGGTATATGTCTTTTAAGTTAGGGGTGTTTCCACAAATACTTCTACTCTTCGTTCCTTTCTTACTGCTTACATAAAGTGTTTATTCTAAAATGAAGCGATAATGATAATAATACCCTTGGAGTATTAATTTAAATAGTAATTATTCATTCATATTTGTCAAAATTGAATTTACCTTATCTAAACGTCCCTTCGCTTTCTTTGGGGAATTGATTGCAAGTGCTCTAATCAAATAGTCGGCTAAATAAATAGACTATACTGCAGATTTATGAAAAGCGATACTGCTAAGGTTACAAAAGGATTCTTATTTCCACGGTATCAGCTTCTGTTCTAACCATTGTAAAACTCGATTAAAAAGTAAGCCTAGAAACGAAAGCAGAAGCACACCCACCATAAGCTTTGTCGTAATCATTAAGTTCCCATAATGAAGTACCATTGCACCAATTCCATATTGAGCCGCAATCATCTCAGCGGAAACGAGTAGTAAAAGTGCAGTTCCTGCCGCTAATTTAAGACCTGCAAAAATGGTAGGAAGTGCACCGGGCAAAATAACTTTTCTAATTACATTAAAATGACTCGACCCAAACGTAACCGCTGCTTTAATGAGGATAGGATCTACACTTTTCACACCTGAAAATGTATTAATAAGAACGGGAAAAAATACACCTAGTCCAATAATGGTGACCTTGGGTAACTCACCGATTCCGAACCACAAAATAATCAGTGGTAATAATGCGATTTTAGGGATCGGGTAGATTGAGTATACAATAGGGGTAATGATGGCATCTGCCCACTTGGAGAAACCGAGAATTAACCCAATTATAATACCGAAGGCAGCACCGATTACATATCCACCACCTATTCTATACAAACTTGCCCCAAGATTTTTAAATAGCTCTCCGTTATCAATCATTTCCCAGGCTGCTGTTACAATCGCTGTCGGTGCCGGCAAAAAAAGCGGTGGAACGATGTTCAACCTACATACAAGTTCCCATAACAGTATAAGAACGGTGATTCCCAGTACTGATGCAAAGGGTGGAATCTTTCTTTCGAGAAATTCAACCCGATTTTTTATGACCTTTCGATTGTGTTCCATCTTCTATGACTCCTTCAGTGCTTCTTGTGCATCATGGCGTATTAAGTTCCAAATATCGTTTGAGTACTGTTCAAATTGATCCCGATATTTCTCTTGATTGCGCCCCATTTTTGGTAAATCAATCTTTATGATACTTTTGATTTGTCCAGGATGTCGTGATAAAACGATCACTCGGTCTGCCAAATAGACCGCCTCTTGAATGTTATGTGTAACATAAAGTGTACTTAATCGCGTACGATCCCATATGGTCAGCAGCTCTTCTTGCATAATTGTACGCGTTTGTGCATCTAATGCCGAAAATGGTTCATCCATTAAAAGTAAATCAGGTTCAACAGATAGTGCCCTGGCGATTCCTGCCCGTTGTTTCATCCCGCCAGACAGTTGCTTCGGATATGCTCTTTCAAATCCAGTTAATCCAACCAAATCTATATAATGTTGGCCTTTTTTTTCACGTTCTTTTTTACTTATCCCTTTTTCTTCAAGGCCATACAAAACATTTTCTAATACGCTTCTCCAAGGAAATAAGGCAATTTCCTGAAATACAATTCCAATATTCGGTTCTTTTTCTTGAAAGCCTTCAAAATAGACTTGTCCTTTACTTGGTGATAATAAGCCACCGACAATATTAAGAAGGGTTGATTTCCCACATCCGCTTGGTCCTACTAGTACAACGAATTCATGTTCTTCTATGGAAAAATTTATATTTTCAAGAGCGGTTACTTCATTCTTTTTGGTGTCTAAAAACTTTTTACCAACGTTTTCAATTACCATTCTCATGATGTCACTTCCCTAATCTTTCATTGCTTCCTCAAGCAGTTTTGTATTTACAATCTCCTTACTATCAATCGCGTTATCAATCAGATTTTCCTTTGCATACCAATCAATTTGTTTTTGAATATCGGTATCTAGTAATTTACCATTACGATCCATATATGGAAGTCCCTTTTTTATAAGCTCTGGTTCTTGATCGGTATATTTTGCGATAATATTGATCACTTCATCATAATTCTTTCCAGGAACAAGTTTGCCGTCCTTTTTTGTAAGAACTGCATCATAATAGTAACGAGTTGCTTTTTCATATGCTTTTAAAAAACGAACAGCTACCTCGTTATTTTCTGCAAATGCTGGAGAGAAGAACACACCTGAAGTTTGATAATCCATTTCATCACCTATTTGCGTGATTACCTTTCCATATCCTTCATCTACTACCGTTGAAATATTCGGTTCGTTTAAAATAACAGCGTCAACCTGTTTACTTTTTAATGATTCCATCAGACCTTTTATACTATTAAGTGGAACTAATTCTACCTCATCTAATCCCACATTATGATTTTCCAAGATTCTTCCGGCCATATAATGGAATGTTGACCCCGTTTGCGTAATACCAATTTTTTTACCTTTTAGATCTTCAAGTTGGGTGATATCTGAATCATTTGGAACTAATAATGCGGATGAGGAATATCCTTTTTGTTCTCTCCCTTTGTCAGCTACTATCCATAACTTTTGACCGCCAGCAGCCATATTATATAAACTGGCTGTAATTCCCGTTGCCCCAACATCAACACTTCCACCAGCTGTTGCTACAGCAATTGGCTGTGCTGCCTCAAACCATTTTACGCTAGCATCAATATTTTCTTCTTCAAAAAACCCTTTCTCTAAACCAATAAACAGAGGAGCTGAACTCGTTAATTTAAGCATTCCGATTTGAACGGAAACTCTTTCTCCACTTTTTTCCCCTTCCGCTTTAGTTTCTTGGTTTTCTCCCTGTTTTCCACATCCAACAAGTGCAAATGTTAATGGTAATAAAACAGTTAAAAAAAGTAATAATGATCTTTTCATATTAAATTCCTCCATCTTTCTTGTTTTATAATAAAAATGATAGATAACTCATTTTTATTGACATATTTTTAGGAACAACAAAAAGCTCCCATCCCTAAATAGGGACGGAAGCTCCGCGGTACCACCCTGATTAACAAAAAATTATTTGTTCACTCATTCTTGGTTAACGACAATGCCGGACAAAAGTCAGCTCCCTAATTGAAATTCACTGAATGCCCGGCTTAGTTCTCACCAACCACTAAGTCTCTCAAATTCCTAAACAACCAGTTACTATATTAGTTCAACGCTTTTATGCTTTTATGCTTTTATCTATTAAGAGAATATTAATATAAGGTCACCGGTATGTCAATAGATTATCTTGAATTTTCAAACATTTAGTAAGGCGTGGGACACAAAGACAGGTTCCTTGTCACATTTTGCAGAAATAGATCAAAAACAAAACTGTGGTCTATAGGCAAGTTAGTTAAATTAAAACTTTTATAGGGCTTTCAAACATCAGCTTGATTAGTTGTAATAAGTGTAAAAAATGCACTAAACCTTCAAAATTGCTTTTGCTTCTTCTTTTGTATCAAAGTCTCCACAATCTCTATCAGGTTCATAAGGATCATATTTAAAGAAGGCTGTGATGCTAGTTTCTAGTTGCTGGTTTAGTAGCTGGTTTTTGTGCTACTTCTTTCTTTTTTTCTTTATGATGATAACCGTGGTCATGATTTCACAAAAAAGCACTAATCCTCCTTTGATCAATGCCACGTTAGTTAGACCACCTGACACTTTATATGCGTTGCTCCTTTTTTATCTGTTGAACACTAATCATTAGACCCGTGAGCCCAGCAGAAAAAGATGGAACAACACTATATAAAAGATAATTCCATTCACCAGTTAGCAAAGAAGTTATTAGAAATATAACGGGGACTCCGGCTAATACAAATAAAGATACAAATAGTCCAAGCTTGGGATTATTTTTCATTTTACATCTCCTTATTTCGCATTCTCATACCAAATTATACCATGATTAATAAATAATTTTCTTGCACTAATCTGCCCTTTTAGTCTCACTTTCGGTACATACCAATCAGTAACGATACTCCAGGCACTTTCGAACTTGGATTAATCATGTTTATTACCTTGTTCATCTCTTCCTCCTCCGCTAATTGTCCATTCGCAGCTGAAGATAATGACCACAGGTATAATATAAATTGCGGTCTTGTTAATACGGTCTTCCACATAACAGCCTTTAACTTAATACCAATTATTTCAAGATTCCATAATCTTCACAAGGAGTTATTCCATGGCCCGATTGTTGAATAAGAGCTTAAGACGATTCTTCCACTACCTACCCCTTTAGTTGAGCAAAAAAATCCGATTGTTTCAGCAGCTGATCTTGAACATAAGCACCCTTTAGTTCAATAAGGATTATACAAGGTACAACTTTAAGTCGTACCTTTACTCATACTTTATAATGTTTTAATTTTTACAAATTTGCGTTTCCCAACTTGTATGATTAATCCATCGGTTATCGAAACTTGCAGCTTCGTATCTTCTACCTTGTTACCGTTTATTTTTACCCCTCTGTTTTCAATCATTCTTCTTGCTTCGCTTTTAGAGCTTAACAATTGCAAATCAACGAGTAAATCTATAACAGGGACTTCAGTATTTCCATCCCATACTACCACTGGAATCTCATCGGGTATTTCCCCTTGTTGGAAAACTGAGATGAAATGCTGTTCTGCTTCCTCTGCTGCTTCCAATCCGTGGTACATTCTAACAATGGTCTTGCTAAGTAACATTTTTGCATCTCTTGGGTGCAATTCACCTGTTTCAAATTCCCCCTTCACGGACTGAATTCGCTCAGGAGTAAAATCAGTTATTAATTCGAAGTATTTGTTCATTAACTCATCTGGAATAGACATGGCTTTCCCGTACATTTCTTGTGGACTTTCGTCAATCCCAATGTAGTTTTTCTTTGATTTAGACATCTTCTCGACCCCATCAAGACCCTCTAATAGTGGCATTAACAAGGCAACTTGCTTTTCTTTCCCAAATTTTTCTTGAAAATGTCTTCCCATTAAAATGTTAAAATGCTGGTCAGTTCCACCCAGTTCTATGTCACATTCTAAAACCACAGAATCGTATCCTTGCATTAAAGGGTAAAAGAATTCATGCAGGGAAATAGGTTTTCCAAATGCAACTCTTTCTTCAAAGTCATCCCTTTCTAATAGCCTTGCTACGGTTATTTTCCCTGCTAGTTGAATGGCATCTTCAAAATTTAATTTTGACAACCATTTAGAGTTATAATGCAACTCGACCTTTTCCATATCTATAACCTTTGCAAATTGCTCAAAATATGTTTTGGCATTATGCTTTACCTCTTCATCTGTTAATTGTTTTCTAGCCACAGATTTTCCTGTTGGATCTCCAATTTTCCCAGTAAAGTCACCGATAATTAGCTGGATAATGTGACCATTTTCTTGAAACTGCCTCATCTTGTTTAGTACTACAGTATGCCCAAGATGAACATCTGGAGCTGAAGGATCTAAGCCTAATTTTATTTTTAGTGGCTTATTCTCTAAAATGGACTTTGAAATTTTATTTTCTAACTCTTCTGCTGGAATAATTTCTTTTACACCCTGGCTGTAAATAGCCATTTGTCTCTTTACCTCTGTTAGTTGTTCCTCATTTAATTTTGCTTTTAAATTACCCATTTTCGTACCTCCTAAAAATAAATATAAAAAACCGCATCCCCAAAAAGGGACGTGGTTTAACTTTTGCACGCGGTACCACCCTTATTGAAGGATGCAATCCTTCCACTCAACGATTAACGTCTCGTCCGTTCTTTGCTGCTTTTTGTTTTTACAAAGAAAGCTCAAGGAATGTAATTCGCGTTATCTTTGTATCGATATGCACCAGCCACCGACTCTCTGTTAACAGGGAGATAACTACTACTGGGTTTCCCGTTATAGCCTTTTCATTATTGTTGTTTTTCAAAAATGATTATCCCGAATTACTTTTCTTAGTAATTTTGTCATAATTTTTTGTTCATCTACTGACAAACCAGAAACAATCTCGATTTCGCCTTTGTGGAATCGTGGATAAAGATCCTCCATCACTTGCTTTCCCTTTTCTGTTAAAGCAAGGTAGGTAATTCTTCTGTCCCTGTTGTCGCTTTTTCTGAAACACAGCTCTTTTCGTTCAAGTGTTTTGGTGATATTACTTACCGTGGCTTTTGAGACCCCAGCTGACTCGGCTAATTTTTTCGTCTCAATTAATTCCCATACCCATAAATCATATAGCATGGAAAATGCCGTCCATGATAATCCAAATTCAGATAAGACTTCCTGTTCCATTTTGTTTCTTAATCCTTGTGCGATCCGATATATATTTGTAACAACTGCAATTGCATCAAAATTTAACGAATCAATGGGGATTTTGGTTAACCGATTGATTGTATCCATTTCTTCAGGAAGCAGTTCTCCATCCTCATTAAATGAATGAATATTGAATCATCCTTTCAAGTTTTCATAATCATTAGCTATGAAACGATTCTAACAAAACGTATCAATAAATACAAGAGAGCTATTGATAAAATTAGTTCCAAATTAATTTTGCATGGCCTTTCCTTCTTCAACTGAATTGCCCAGTATTTCAAAGGCTGTTTTCTTATAATACTGTCTGAAATTGATGCATTTAACAGGCGGAGCCTTAAATTTTTCTAATTCAGATTTAATTAGATTCGCTTGCAAGCAGCCGCAATCTTCAATCAAAAAAACAAAAAAACACCTTAAATTGTCATTTAAAGTGTTTTTGTTTCTATCTTACAGTGATACTAAAGACACCATAAGACCAAAGTATAAGGCAAAGACAAAGCTCAGTCCAAAGAACACGGCGATGTATGGTTTTACTTTATTGAAACTAATCAATATCAGTGCTAAAAACAGCAGTGAAACAGCTATTAGAAATAACGATGAAAAGTTCGGGATTAAATGAAGATTCATGACTGTAAGGATCTTCTTTCCCAGCAGCCATTCTACCCATCTCGAAGCACCTTCAGATTGAACTGTAAATTCAACTTCGTGGGGCGGTGATAAAGTTCCAAGTACACTTGTAAAAGTAAAGACCATTAAGATGATTATACTCTCTCCTTTAATCCAAGGTCGGGGGTTAAAGGAGGGAATTTTTAATGCTCTTTTAGATAGAACCCCATTTATAAATGCAAAAAACAATAAAGGAATGATGCTAATATGCTTTAACAGAAGCATTTGCCCGTATGGCAGTACCCATGACGTTACATAGTCTTTTGGCTCAACCAAAAAAATCATAAGAGTGAGACCGCTGATAAGAATAACGATCAAAGATAGAATGGCAAGTGGTGTAAACCACCGCAGGAATTTTGCCCATTTTTCCTGATCATCAGAAAACCAGGCAACATGAATTAAAATTCCTGACCAAAGTGTCACCATCACAAAATGAGCGGAATGAGCAAGCAGCCCATACCAAAAAGAAAGTGATGCCACATGGCTAGAGTATCCAATGGCTAAAACCATTAAGATGAGCCATAGAGCTTGCAGATATTTGGATCCGTTCAAAAGCAGGGTAATCCAAAGAAATACCGACATAAACCCGATGAAGATCCAAGCTCTTCCCACTTGAAAATCTGTCAGAACCGAATACGTTGCGAGAGTGAGACCTACACTTTCGCTAAAATAGGAAATTGTCTGCGCCACGGGTCCAAAGCTAAAAATATAAATGCCTAAGGTTGATAGGAGCAGCACTTTTTTGGAAATACCAATCCTTGGCTTGTTCCCTTCTGGAACGAATTGAAGTGCAATATGTCCGATTATTATCGAAAATAAAATGTATGTACCGATTTCGGCAAGTGGGATTAATACACTCATCCTACCGCTTCCTTCCGAATAGCATGAACAAACCTATCCCCAATATAAATACAGTTACAACAGGAATCACGATTTTCAATGCATTAGAAGAAGATTCTTTTTTAGCCGTATCGCTTTCTATTGCATTATCTTTTTCGTTTTCTTCCTTACTGGAAGGCACAGATTTATTCGTTTTGTTGCCTGGCTCCTGATTTACTTTTTCCTCCGATTGTACAGTAAAAGGAACCTCTCCTTTAATTTGATGCCCGTCTTCCCCAACTATACTCCACTGAATAAGATATGAGCCGTTTTCAAGGGAGGCTGGCAATGTGCCGATCATTTGCTTGCCTTTCGGCTCGATGCTTGTGAAAGAAATTTCTTGTCCTTCCCTGACAAGGTTCATGGTACTTAACGATTCGATTTCTCCTGCAAAAGTAAGAATGATTTCATTCAGGTCGTCCGGTACTACTTGCCCTGATTCTGGAGTTGATGATACCAGCCCAGTGTGGGCACTTCCCAAAGATGGGAAGAATATGAACATCAATATAAATGTGAAAAATAATCTGTTCAAGCTCATAATACATTTCCTTCCTAGAAATCTTTACTATTTAGTTCCATGAGTAGAAGTATATCATGAATATCCTTGCACATATAAAATGATACCTCCTAAGCCAGATGGTTATTGATTATTTGTAAAACCAAATATTCAGCATCCACTCCTATCCCTTGAAGCAGTGCTGAACCTCTTCTATATTGCCAAGGGAGTCCTAAAAAGTATAAACCTCTTATGGCTGTAACCCCTCTTTTATGAATCGGCATCCCCTTCTCATTAAAGAGTGAAGGAATCCTAATCCAGCTATAATCCGATATAAAGCCAGTAGACCAAATCACATTTCTCACTTTCACTATGCTTTGGTCCTCAAAGATGAGCTGATTTTCATTTGCGGATACAGCCTTTGTTTTCTGCTGTACTCCTCCGTCCTTGAGCTTTAATTTAAGTTCGAAACCAAAAATCGGATCAGGCTTATTCTTTATCATCTGACCGACTTTACCATGAACATTTGCTTTTAAAATTCCCATCTTATCAAACCACAAAAAGATGCTTTTGCCGCCAAAGTCCTGAGGCAAGAATCTGGGTTTATGTCCAACCGACAAATAAACGTCTTGATGGTCCGCCAATTCTACCGCAATCTGTGCTCCTGAGTTCCCTCCCCCAACAACGACTGCGGTGCCACTAAGGAGCTGATCAGGATTTTTATATTCTGATGAATGCAGCTGAAGGACTTCATCCGATAGGAACTTTGAGAATTCGGGTATTTTTGGCTGCTGGAAAGGACCTGTTGCAACAATCACCTGTTTGCTTCGGTATTCACCTTGGTTCGTGGACAAAACAAAACAATCCCCTTCTTTATCCAGTTTTGTAATCATTGTTTGGAGTTTTACTGGGAGCGAAAACGTCTTTGCATACTGTGATAAATATTCAGCGACTTCATCTTTTGTCGGATATTCATTCGGATCACCCTTTAAGGATAAGCCTGGAAGAGAACTGTAAGAACGCGGTGTAAATAGTTTTAAAGAATCATACCTTTTTCTCCAGCTCTCCCCCATTTCACCGCCATGGTCCAGGAGAAGATAAGATAAATTTGTCTTTTTTAGAAAATAACCTATCGAAAGCCCAGCTTGACCTGCGCCAATAACCAAAACATCGTATACCAAGAATATCCCCCCTAATAAAAAAGCTTCCTATGAAAAAATAGGAAGCTTTTATCTTATTTGTCTTTAATTCTGAGAAGTCGCAAGCCATTTAATGTGACAATAAGAGTCGCACCCATATCCGCAAAAATTGCAATCCAAAGTGTCAGCCATCCTGGAATGACAAGGAGTAGAGCGACAAGCTTTATCCCTAAAGAAAACGTAATGTTTTGCTTAATAATGCTAAGGGCTTTCCTGCTTATCTTGACAGTGAAAGGCAGTTTGCCAAGGTCATCTGCCATCAAGGCGATATCCGCTGTTTCAAGAGCCGTATCTGTTCCAGCTCCTCCCATGGCAACCCCGACCGTAGATGCAGCCAATGCAGGGGCATCATTCACACCATCTCCTACCATTGCCACACGGTCATATTTATTTCTAAGATCTTTAATGAACATTAATTTATCTTGTGGAAGTAATTCGGCTTTAATATCCGATACGCCTACCTGATCCCCGATTGCGTTAGCGGTTCCTGTGTTATCCCCCGTCAGCATAATTGTTTTTTGAATTCCCAGAGAGTGAAGATCTTCAATAACATTTCTACTGGTTTTCTCTTAATACATCCGCAACTGCAATCAAACCCAATACTTCCTCTGACGCACTAACGAGGTTTCGGGTGGGGGACCATCGTCCCTCGCTGGGGAAAGTGATCAGTGTTAATTCGCAAGCCGCTCGACTGGGCGGCTTTTTTGTTTTGCATCATCGCATCGAATAATCGCCCGGAAACATTGCAGGCAATTATGGGCAGACAAAACTGCTGTTTTAATCCGGTCTGGATCAGGTAATAGAAATTATTTTCCTTATTATAAAATAAATTGGTATTTATTGTAAAAAAATGCTAATGCTAGTAAACATCAAGGAGGAAATGATATGCACTGTATCTTTGCTGTATTGGTTATCATATTTTCTTATGCCAAAGGTGATTGGAAAAACTGGGAGAAATACTATCCTACGATGCTTTATATCTCCCTTTCGTCTTTTGTTTATGAGTTTATTTCACACAGCCACTTTCACTTATGGGAACTTGAGAAAAGTCTCTTCAACTTGATGGGCGTCCATTTCATTCATAACCTAATTATCAATCCGTTAATATGCTTTGTATTTTTATCTAGATTTCCCAATCAGTTCAGACATCAAATTGTCTATTATGTAAAATGGATTGGTTTGTTATTGGCAGCTGAATGGATTGCATCCCAATTTAGTATATTAACATACCATAATGGCTGGAACCTCTGGTGGTCTTTTCTATTTATGGTGATCATGTTTCCAATGATTCGCCTTCACTATGTCCATAAGCTTTGGGCATTACTTCTCTCTGTTATAATTTCTGCGATTTATTTATTTTTGTTTGATTACTTATAAATAAATTATTACAGTACCTTTCTTGAACCATTCCTGTTAAAACATAATAAGAATAGGCCCAGCGATTACAGCCTTGGTCTTCAACTCTCGCACCCGTTTGCTTAATAAGGAAAACACTATTTTGGTGGAGATGGTTCTTTTTATAGTATTCTGCCCAGTCAGCACAATAAGAAATAGGCTGCCGTAATGACAGCCTTAATTACTAAGTTAACCCTTTGACCTTTTGTAATCAGAATATCACTCCGATGGTGAAGAGAAATGCCTAATGCAATTCTCATATATAACCTGGAATCCGTATAATATGAATGTCTTTATTAAAAATACAATTGATAATTGAAATTTAGTCAGCCTTACTAAAGAGACATAACCAATTTTTTTAAACCATTCTAAACCAAAGTAAGTAAAAAGGGAGTCAACTATAAGATTTGTTAAAAGGTATAGATTAAATTTTCCGTAGGTGTATTTTAATATCCAAAGTGAACCAACTAAAAATGGACCGATTATTAGTGGGATCTCTCCTATTACATTAGGTTTTACATTAAACGGGAACCACCACCATTTTTTCTTTTCTGCAAATCTCCCTTCGGCAACTAGGTATAAACTCATAAAAATTGATGAAGGAAGAAATCTTTTTATTGCTTTTACACCAAGAAAAGGAACGGTTAACCATGGTAAAAGGGTCATTAAAATTACAAAACCATTGATTTTCTTCATTAAAAACTTCCTTTACATTATCTTTATAAATTTATTTTCCCTATTTGTGGTATTTTTATTAATTACAAAGTGCAGGAACATTTCCTTCACTTTGTTAGCTGCCCATTTAATTATTAAGTCTTACAGCGTTAGTGGTACTATCTCCCATTAGTTAATAAAATAAGCCGTCTGTAATGGCAGCTTGAACTTTAACTAATCTTCGACTAAACTGCGCCTTTAGTACAATAAGAAAGGCAGCCTCAACGACAGCCCTTGTCCTTCCAACTCTTGCACCCGTTAAAAAACCATAAATAAACTAAAACCAATTAGGAGGATTAGAGTTGCATAAAACACCTTTCTCCATAATCCCCTATGAAGTATATACACACTAAAAAGAAATAGATAATAGCATTTCCAGTAATAAACAGTAAAAATTCTTTGGGTAGGTCATTCGAAGGGAGTGGGTTTGTCACATTAGTTAATGCTAAACCACCAAAAATGAATATACCTATTATATTTAAAAGTTTTCTCAAACTAACTTCTTTTTTTGGTACAATTTCAACGTTTTGAGACGTTTGAACATTGGCTACCAAAATGACACCCCCACTTTATTAGACTTAATTAATTATACGGATTTTTCGAATAAATGCTTCATAAATACTCTATGTTGCTTATTACACAAACCTGCCCCGATAGCTCAATTAGAACTTTAAAAATAGAGCATTATACCTCCCTATAACGCCAGTTAACTTAACAAGTAATCCTATACAGTGTTCATAATTTATGCAAAGTTTTCCTCGTATTATTGGAACGAACATCCATTCGTGTATAATTATAATATGTTTATCAAGGAGGAACATTTATGAACTCAATTGAATTAATCATTTTAAATTTTAATGAGGTTAGAAGAAGAAGCCTTAAGGTTTGGACATCTATTCCTAATGAAAAACTTCACTGGAAGCCAGATGATGAAGCAATGAATTGCTTAGAAATGATTAGGCACGTACTGGAAAGCGAGCATTATTATCACCTGGCAATAAAAAATAGAGGAAGTTTATCCGTTTTTGAATCCCCATTCGAAAATAGACCTTTCACTTCTGTTAATGCAGAATTGGAATTTGCAGAACCTTATCGAAATGATTTCATCGGTACAATCAAGTCATTTACTGAAGAAGACTTGACTAACATAAAAATTGACCGCTCCGATTCAGGATACATAAGAGATTTAGGAGACATGCTGTTGCGTGTTGCCTATCATGAATCAGTTCATACTGGTCAGTTATTGGATTATTTAAGAACAGCGGGGGTTCCAAGAATTCGTATTTGGGATTAGCCATGAAAGTGCCCGATTGTTGAAGATCGATTAATTTATTTCAACTGGTGTTTATTCAGAACTTTATAGAATAAGATATTTAAAAAACTTCTAATTTTTTAGTTAACATAATCATTAACTATAAGAAGTACGAACAAACGCCATACCCTAGAATCATAGAATGATAGGACCTGTCATGGCAGTTCCTTTTATAAAAAAAGCATTGACCATAACATTGACGTCATAGTTTAAAATAGAAATTAATTTTAAAAAGTTTTAAGGGGGATCGCTTTTTGCAAATAAGTGAACTCGCACGTAAATAGGTGCAAGTATTGGTTCTATGCGTTATTACGAGGAAAAGAATCTGATTACTCCCATAAGCCTTGAAAATGGCTACCGTAAATATAATAACTTAGCTTTGGAACGGGTTAAAACCATTCAATTTTATATTGGACTGGGGCTTTCTACTGACCAAATAGAGGATTTTAAATTTGTGTTTTAAAAAACAAGGAAGCCTTTTGCCAGCAGATTTTGCCTATTTATGAAACCAAAATTAAAGAAATTGATGATCAGATTAAACTGTTATCCATGCTTCGTTCTAATTTAGAAGAAAGAGTCAAATCTATCAAAACCAGCAGAAAGTAGGTGAGTAAATGAAAAATAGGATTATTATTTATACGCAAGAAACGTGTAATCCATGTCATGCACAAAAAAAATGGCTAAAAAATAATAACATGTCCTTCGAGGAAAGAGATGTTCGAAAAAACCCTGATTATTTGCAAGAAGTAATTAAACTAGGAGCAAGTGCTACTCCAGTAACGATTATTGAAATGAACGGGAGAAAAGAAGTAGTATTGGGTTTTGATAAAGAAAAGCTTACTGTTTTACTTAACTTTGATTAAGTGACATTATAATTGGTTGGATGTTAAGGTCCTGCCATTTGCAAACTGTAAATTTAAAAAAGTTATAAAAGAAAACGATAATTAATTTTTCAGTCCATTGACACTCCTAATCTTTTCGGATTTTTGGTATATTAACAGATGAGAATATTTGGAAGGGGAGAAAGGCATGAATACACTAGTGCTTAAACAGTTTGAGATGACAAGAGGTTATTTTATTAAAAAGACTGCGTCAGTATCAAAGGAAATTACATGTATACAGCCAGACGGTTTTAACAACACGATTCATTGGCATATCGGCCATGTATTAACGGTCTGTGAACAGTTTTTGTTCGACTATCCCCGCAAAACGACCCATATCCCTGCAAACTATATTGAATTATTTGGGAACGGTACAAAGCCGGCTGATTGGAAAGGTGATGTACCTGCAGTAGATGAGCTCGTCATACAGCTGAAGGATCAGTTGATTCGGATCCGGAAAATTCCAGATGAACAATTAAATGAAAAGCTAGAAAAACCATTTTTGGGGCTTGAAACCTTTGGAGAAATAGCCGGATTTGCACTGTTTCATGAAGCAAACCATTTGGGGCATATTCAAGCGATAGAACGGGTTATTAATCATACAGGAGTAAAGAACTAAAAAAGGAAAGATCATTTTAATTTCAGTCTTAAAAGTTACAAAGGGTGCCCAAAGATATGAAGTGCAGCACCATTGGGCATCCTTTCTTATATAAATCTTATCTCTCGTCCCCAGCACATCTGTATTTGGCGGTTCATACCCTAACTGTCGGTCCATCGCCATAATCTGCCCTTTGTGATGATATTCGTGAGTAACAGTATGCATGAACAGTTTTCGAGGAGTCATTGAAATTACCTCAGTTGATTCTCTCCAAGGAATAGGCTGCACGATTGTCAAAACCTAAACCAAAGCAACCAAAAAAGTGGTTGCTAATACGCTCATAATTATTTCCGCCAAAAAGTTGAACAGTCTGCCTTATCCCTAATATTAAACTCGATCATTTTCTCAAGTAATGAGAAGTCAACCGGACTATCCCACTGGATACGTACCAACTGCTTGGTATGATCATAGCCAGCCTGCACAATTTCATTAGAAAAATGATTAATCCCTTCCCTTTCAGGGGCGACAGTCAAATGATGTTTGGCTACGCTAAAGCCAATAATAAATGTGCCGTGATCGGTAAACATAGGCTGATTCCACGCAATTTTCGGCAATAAATTTGGAAACTTCTTAGTTACCCAAGCCAAAACTTCTTCCGTTCGGGCCCGATGTTGCGGGTTATCAATATGCGCTAAATATTCTGCAAAAACTTCCATGTTGTTCCCTCCTAAAATAAAAATTATGTCGTTCAGAGAAATTCCTCAAACCTATTCGTTTATAACTTTTTAAACTTCTACAAATAATACACTAACTCCTTCTAAACTCTTGGTCTTTAACTCTAGCCCTTATTTTAAGGTGAAAAATTCTATATCGGATGAAGTATTCCATCTTCAAGTACCTGCCTGAAATGGCAGCTGGATCTTTAAGTAAAGCAGAGAATAATTCTTATTTGGATAAATGTTTATAATCTAATAATTCGATTTTGAAATTATGATTACATTTCAGCTTATTCAGCTTATCACTGTCACAGGATGGGGATATTCTTACCTTAACTAGATCTTCTTTATTATTATCAAGATTTTGTGAAGGAATTTGAATTCTTACAGAAACATCATAGGAATGATCTTCATTGTAGGTTATACCAACGATCCTTTGCCAATCCCAGCCAATAAGAGTATCCTGCCCATACTCTTTTATTACCTTTTTATCGATTGTTGGAAATATAATGTCTAAAATAATGTCCTCTGTTGTGATATACATTTCTTCCACTTTTGGATCGGTTTCTGCCTTAACAGTTTGCAAAGGAGCAAAAGCAAATAATAAAAAGCCAAATAAAATTAAGTATCGCTTAAGCATCAAGATTCACCCCATTTTTCGCATTTACTACTTATTCTTTCCAACCTGTTAATCTTTATTAACCTGCCCTGTAGCCTTCCATGCAGCGGAAAATCATCCTGCACTACAGAGAATGAAAATATGCGGAAGCGTCTATACTGGTCTTAGTCCAGTCAACCCATCCATAGACCAATGAATTGTGCCTTACTCCATTTTTTTAAACGAATGAGACGAGTCTCTTCGGTATTGTCTTTTTTAGTAGTTAGAGAAGTTTATTTTCATGCAGTTGAACAAAAATAGCCGCCTGGTTCGGCAGCTGTTTCTTGAACATAAACAACGGTCCTTAAAGGACACTGATTCACAAGATTTCTAAAGAAACTTTTTATAAAGGTGTTATAGAATGCTTCGATACGATTGAGGCATCACTATTTATTTTTTTCAACTAAACGTTTCGTAAACATTTGATTCCAATAAAGAATTAGATACAACAACGGGTAGATAGGAAGCGAGAACCATATCCTCCATTCATCATATACAAAAATATTGATTTTAACTAAAATTAACTCAAAATTGATTGCAAAGACGGTCCACCAAAAGATATAAATAACCTTTTTTAAAAACCTTTTCCTATAAGGAAAAAAATTAAGAAATATCAAATTCACTTGTGGATATAAACCCAACACGATCCATAATGATTTAAGATCTGCTCCTCTTTCAAAATACCAATAAAGATCATATTTAAATTCTAAATATACATCTGTTAAAGCCTGGAGGGCTATTGCAAAAAGTGTTGTGGTATACATTTCAATAGCTGATCTGTTTTTTGGCATAAAAAAAACAATTAAATTAAATACGAAGACCGAAAAATATAGGAAAAACATTCTTAATCTCCATCCTAATATGATAACTGTTATTATTAACACAATTATTTATTTATATCCTCTTCCACTAATCCTGCCCCGTTAGCCCAATAAAAAAAAGCTGCCGCAATGACAGCCTTGTTCTTTTACTCTAGCGCCCGTTTGTTGAGGTTTCGATTATTTAATAAGGTTACTCATGATACGGTTCGCCATAACATCTCTAAACGATTATTTTGTCAAAAGACAAAAATATTATATTTTTAATTTTACAAGGAGCTCCTCTAATCACAAATTAGTTATTTATTCCACAACATCTCAGCTAGCTCATATAGTGAGTTGTACTGCTGTATGCGATAGTGACGTCTTTCCTTTTGTAAATATCCCTTATCGCAAAATTGTGCAAGCACATGCATTAAGTGCCGATAGGAAACTCCTAAGAATTCACAAACAGTTACATGTTTCTCCTTATAGATCCCTTCATCAGAAGTTTGTAAAATAAATTCCGCAAGACGGTTTTCGAGCGGAAAGGATAAACTTTGCGAATATTTTGCAGCCATTCTTGTTGCTTTCAAGCTTAAGAATTTGGTTAGTTCCCGCAGAAATGTTACATCTTCTAATAATTGTACGCGACAACGATGAAAAGGAAGCGCAAAACAAATGGTTTTAGTAGACGCTTGAATCCCTTTTGTATAATAGACCTCATTTAATAATTCCATTTCTCCAATATAATCTTTGGGATTGATAAAATTTATTAAAGAGACTTTTCCATTTTGATGCGTTACATATATTTTTGCTTTACCTTCGATGACATAAAATAAAAAATATGGTCTCCTGCCTTCTTGAATAATCCATTCATCCCGTTTATATTCATGCACTTCTATAATTTCATGAATCGGTAAAGAAAATAAATGGGCAATAGAGTTCTCCTCTAAATAACGTTGCCTTTTCTCATTTTTATAAATTTCCATTATCCACCTCAAAATATGAGATATCTCCTATTATTGTATGCATATTCAATATATCATACAAACAAAGGAGAGATATTTAATGAATACACAACGCTGGATGAGCAGACAGTACTTTAGTTTTTTTGTGACATGGGGTGTCTTTCTTCCCTATTGGACAGGATGGATGATTCATACAAAAGGAATGACGATTGCACAAGCCGGCTTAATTATGAGCTTAGGTTTGGTTGCAAGAGGCATTTCTACATTATTTGCGTTTCCATTTTTATCAGAGAATTTTAGTAGTAAAACGATTATAAATGGCTCAGCAATCGGCACACTAATTGCCCTTCTCTGCTACATTCCTGCGAGTTCCATAACGAGCATACTTGTGGTTACGTTACTATTGCATGTTTTTTACCCTACATTGATGCCAGCATTAGATAGTGCAGCTGGCGTACTTCTGCAAAGTAAACAATTAAAAAATTACGGGAAGAGCCGATTGTGGGGATCCATTGGGTTTGTCGCGGCCGGTATGGCCTTAACCGTCTTTACCGAGTCTCTTGGCGATGAAGTGATTCTATGGGCTTTTGTTTTAGGCATATTGGTATTTGTAGTCCTTGGCTTTATGCATGCACCCATTGTTTTATTAAAAAAGCCGGACGCAGATCAAACAAAAAAAGGTGGTATGATAAAATTATTTAGTTTAAAACACTTTGGTATGGTGCTCGTTATTGTGATTTTACTGCAAGCTGCACACGCTTCTTATTATAGTTATGGCTATATTTTTTTACAGGAAATCCATGCACCTAAATATCTAATTGGCTTCATTATTAATATTGCCGTGATCGCAGAAATCATTTTCTTCTCAATCGCAGATAAAAGCTTTAATAAATTTTCAGTAGGCTCTTTACTGACACTAGCGGCACTGGGTTCATCCGTACGTTGGATATTAGTATTTGCCTTTCCAAATGTTATTATTTTTGGTATCTCACAAACATTGCATGCATGCTCGTTTGCAATGGCTCATTATGCCTTTATGAAATACTTAATCAAAAATATTCCACATGAACAAATACCAAAAGCACAAGGCATATACTCGGCGTTGGCACTTAGCTGGAGCACTGCCGTGTTTACGATTTTCGGAGGGTATTTATACGAAATTGAGCCAAGATACGCCTTTATCGGGATGATTTTCAGTACCATTCCAGCAATGCTGCTTGCGTTTGTTTATCGGAAGCTGGAACATAAAAAGGAAGAATCCTTTGCTATACAGTTCGTTGACATACGGAGCGAATCATAAGTTAAACTTCTTGACCTAATCTCGAATGTTCTAGCAGATGCATATTTAAGGATTATACAATGTTAAGATTATCACCTGAGTCATTAGATAATGGTAACACAGGGGTTAATTAAATAGGATTGTCCAATTTGGACAATCCTACTAATTTTGCTTTATGCATCCTTTTCTTAATATTTCATCTCGCTTTTGCACTAAATCGAACTCATACAAAGCAAAACCTCATTTTATTACAGATTAGCGCCCGTTTGTTGAAGATTAAAGGCTGTGTAAAATAAATCAACCGATATTATCGGAAAACTGCTTTTCTGAAATTACTTGTAATCCATTTCTGTTGAGTAAAGCAGTTGTAACTCCATTTCCAATCATTTTCTTACCCTTAAATTCACCATTATAAATCATTGAGCTCCCGCAGGATGGACTATATTCTTTAAGAACGACTATTGTTGCCCCAACCTCAATAGCCTTTTTTAATGTTGCGTAAGCTCCTTTAATGTACAGTTCGGTTACATCTCTACCTGTTTTCTCGATGACTTTAGCTTTCCCATCCAACACATCTTCCCCGTTACCGCCTATTATCTCAGCAGGTTCTCTGGGAGTTGAAAAACCACCTAGCAGTTCAGGGCATATGCTAATTGCTTTATTTTCTTCTATTAGTTTACGTATCTTATTATCTAAACTATGCGTACCATTATACCTTACCTCTAACCCCGCTAAACAAGAACTTACTAATATCATTGATATCACCTCAACCCTCGTACCTTATGACCTTATACAACTAAAAACCCTTATAAAAAATAATTAAAGTAAGTCCCCCCGGCCTAATCCTTTTCGTACACCTTCAATGGTAGCTGCCAGTCCATCATTGAGGTTCCTTTTGAAAGATATACCGATTTAAATTGAATACCATAAATGGTCATGGGTACACACGTTTATTAGCACCTTTTTTCTAATGATTTTTATCCGTATCTTAATGATATTAATAAACAAGAAAGATAATCAAATGTTTTTAACAATAGTGGAATAGGGGTACGGAAACGATTCAAAGAATGAGGGGCTACTATGGAAGTAAATACAATGTAATCATTTACGATCACCTCTTTTATCTTTTTGTCACGCTACTCCTACCTATTCCTATGATTAACGAGCTTTCCTGTGAAATAGAAGTCAAAAAGAATTGTAGCAGCTGCGGTGAATTTGCAACATTAAATATAAATATTTATCTGAATACTTCCATTAATTTTAAGCAAAAAAAAGAGCCAGAGCAACTTACTCTGATTCCGACTTTATCTGCCTTAGGCTCCGCTCCCTAATAATTTTCATTTTTATTTACGACATTTTTTCTTGCACGGGGGTCAGGATTCAAAACCAAATGGACCTGTTTCATTTGGTTTTTGAATTTTTTCCGGTATTCCGTAATTCACATTGGAAAATTTTGAAATGCAATTTAACATTTATTTAATTTTAACATCATTCAACATTAAATAACTAACTGGGTTTACCCAAAGATCACTAACATTGCGGTTATAGGCAGCAAGATGCTCATGGCTTCGTATCGGGATATATACAGCATCTTCCATTTCAATCATTTGAGCTTTTTCATAAACTTCTTTCCTTTTCTCTGGATCCATTTCCTTCCGGCCGGCTTCAAGTAATTTGTCGACTTCTGGATTTGAATAGTGAAAAAAATTCCCAGGTGCTCCTATAGAATTTGTATGGAACAAACTGTATTGATTGTAATCTCCGTCTCCAGTTGCATTTCCCCAGATGCTGTTGAACATATGGCCCTCCCCTTTTTCGTGTGTTGCTACATAGGCGCCATACTCTAGCATTTCAACTTTCACATCAACTCCAATTCCCTTAAGCTGAGATTGGATTACTTCTGCCATACTTACTCGTTCTTTTATGTCTGGCGTAAACAACGTCACTTCAAAGCCATTAGGATATCCAGCCTCTTTCAGAAGTTCCTTAGCTTTGTTTAGATCGTATTCATATGGATTCACATTTTCGCTATACCCAAATACCTTTGGGCTCATCGTTGAGTTTCCTAATTTCCCAACATTGTTAAATACCCCAGATACAATCGAATCACGTTCAATCGCGTGACTAATTGCTTGTCGAACTAACACATTATCAAATGGAGGTTTATGTGTTCTAAATCCAATAAATTCAGCACCTAATCCATCTGTTCGGTATAGCTTCATTGTAGTTGAGTTTTCAATGCGTTCTATTTCCGATACTGGAACCTGGTCTGTAATGTGCGCTTCTCCTGTTTCTATCGCTGCTAAACGGGTGGTATCTTCAGGCACAACTTTAAATTCTACTTTATTAATGTTTGGTTTTTCACCCCAATATTCTTCATTTTTCACTAATGTAATTTGCTTACCAGTCTGCCAAGCTTCAAACTTGAATGGACCTGTACCAACCGGCGACTTCGCTATCTGAGCAGGACTTTCATCAAACAATTTTGGACTCATAATGCTTCCTTCATTCGCAGCTAAAATGGATAAAAGCGGTGCGTACGGTTCGGATAAAAGAAATTGAACTGTATAATCATCAATGATTTTTACTTCCTTAATCATACTAAACTTTTCTCTTTGCGGAGAGTTAGTCTTCAAATCAAGTAAGCGGACAAATGTTTTCTTTACTGCTTCTGCGTTGAAATCTGTACCGTCATGAAATTTAACTCCTTCTTGTAATTTAAATTCCCAAGTTAGGTTATCAATTTGTTTCCATTCTTTTGCAAGCCCTGGCTGAATTTCCATATTTTTATCAGGGACTACAAGTGTTTCATACACTTTTTGATAAATGATACTCGCTGTATATAGATTCGTAATAAAATGGGGGTCTAAGCTTGTTGCATCAGATTTTATTAAAACCTTTAATGTCCCTCCCTCGTTTTCGTTTTTCACTTCAGCAGAACTGCCATCAATGCTGCCTTTGGTTCCAGTTGAACATGCCTGAACTATCAGCATTAGAATTACAAACAAAACAAAAAGGGGAAATCTTACTTTCTTATTCTTCATGAGCAACTTTGTTCTTGCTTCTCCCATTCTTAAATTAACCCTCCTATTAATGTAATAAAAATACCTTTTTTCATTGATTAGTTTTATTATAGATAAAATATTTTAATATTTTTTACATAATTTTTACTAATTTTTTAATTATTTTGACAATTTTGAGTTTTCGTAATTTATTACCAAGCGCTTAATACTCTTTTACATAAATTTTTAGTTCGTCTAGAATACATCCCATAATGGTGAATACTTTTAAATTGCTTGTCTGAAATTTGACGAATTAACATAAATTCTTCCAAGCTTACGGTTTCCGCCTTTTCTGTATCGCGGACACTTACCACTAATTGATGGGCTTGCAAACTTTTTAAAAGAGTTTAAACGAGTCTGTTCCCGAATGCTCCAGTTACACTTGTTACGCAGTTTTTAATTACTGTAAAAAGAAGAAAGCTTTTGAATGTCATTTGTGTTACTGTGGGTTCCCATTTCAATTTTTAAAATAGTACTAGGGTATAATCCACATCCGTTACTTACTTCAATTAGCAGCAGATTCTTAGCTTTTCTTTTTTCTTTAAATCCATTTGCAATAGTATTCATCATTTTTCCTCCTAAAAAAACGGAAGAACAGCAAACAAGGTTTCATCCCTGATTGCAGTTCTTCCGCTTTTAATAATATGTATTTACCGCATTTTACCACAAACATTTTGTGAGATTAACAGAGTTTAAGATAATAGGTTCAATCTTCTTTAATTCCTGAAGCCCCTTTTCCTTTTGCGGTTTGGTCCCATAGTTAATCATTCCATTTATAACAACCATTTTCTGCAAAGAACTGCTGTATCTAATTGATCTAGTCCCTGCATATCAGGTTTATTTAATTCCATATAAATCTCCTCCCTTAAATTGAGTTGGGTTCGATTTTTCTTAATATGTTAATAGCATCTAAAGATTAATGTGCAAATTTTCCATAAAAAAACACCATTCCACTCAATAAAATGGTGTTAAAGAAGCATATCTTTAAAAAATGACCTGTTTCAAGCCTATTTGTCCTGCTTTTCTTTAATAGCATAGACGGTCGTCTTCAGAAACGGCTCTACTTTAAGCATTCGTTAGTGTTAGCTTGATGGGTATGGAGTACCACCAACAATCAATTTTAAACAAAAACGATCCCAACGATCAGATAAAAAACACAAGCAATTGCTGCTACTGTTAATGCATACGGAATCTGTGTTTTGACATGATCCATATGATCGGAGGCTGCACCAGTGGAGGCTAGAACGGTTGTATCTGATAAAGGCGAACAATGATCTCCAAAAACACCTCCGCCTCCAACAGCTGCTATTGTAGCTAAAACAATCGTCGTCACTTCATCCCCTGTATAGTTAAATGCAAGAGGAACCGCTAAAGGCATGACGATTGCAAAAGTCCCCCAAGAAGAACCTGTAGCAAAAGCAATGATCGCCGCAATTATAAAGGTAATGACTGGCAGCAGGCTTGGAGTCAACCAATTTTCGCTGACGGATACAACGTAATCAGCTGTCCCGATGTCTTCAGTTAGTTTATTCAAGGAATAGGCGAACGCCAAAATGATTATTGCTGGTAAAACACCCTTCATCCCAGCAGTTGCCGTTTTCATAATATCATTAAAAGGGATTCCCTGTATTCGCATAATAACACCTAAAATTACAGAAGCTGCCAAAAACGCTTCCATTGTTTTTGCTGAATCTAACACAATGAACGTACCTACTGCGATAGAGATCACAATCAAAACAGGCAAGAAAAAATTCAAGAAGACATTAGGTTTTATCCCATCAAAAGGTGGGGTTTCTGTCAATTCCTCTCCCATTAACGGTTCGGCTCCGTCACGTAAAACTTTTCCTTCCTTTAGTGCCCGTTCCTCCGCTTTCTTCATCGGCCCAAAATCAGGGATTACTTTCATGGCAATTAATCCTACAAATAGAACCGATAATATGGCATAAAAGTTAAAAGGGATTGATTGAACAAAAACTCCCATCGCCATATCCGGACTTTTTATAGCTCCCATTCCTACCAATAACCCTGAAATAAACACTGCCCATCCTGTGATAGGAACCATGACGCTTACAGGCGCAGAAGTTGAATCCGCTATATAAGACAACTTTTCTCTTGAAATTTTTGCTTTATCAGACAAATTGCGCATTGTCGATCCGACGAATAACGGACTAAAATAGTCACTAAAGAACACGAACATACCTAAAAACCAGGAAAAAAGCTGTGTCTTGACCCTGCTCAATTTCTTGCGCTCCATGATTAGTGTAAATTCCTGAATAGCACCGGTACGTTGAAAAAATGCAATTAACACCCCTATAAAAAGTTCCAGTAAAAAAATCCACGAAAAACTCGTAGTACCTAATGCTTCTTTCATCAAGTTTGGAAATCCTAATAGTCCTTGACCAGCTATAAGCACTCCGATAAAACATGCGACAGCAAGCGAAAAGACAGTGTTTCTTGTTACAAATGCTAATATAATTGCAACCGCTGCAGGAACAAGTGATAGAATACCTAAATCCATGTACTTCCCTCCCTAAAAATAAAATTTATTTTAACAACTCCTGAGGTTTCACCCATTGTCGATTTTGAATATTGCCTGTTTCTTCATGGGTTAACACTCCTTTAAAAGCAGTAAGCCCTTTTCGAAGATATTCATCTTCAAGCAAAGCTTTTTCAACCCCTTTTTCGGCAATAGCTAGTATATGTGGGAAAACAGATGCGGCATACGCAATCGATGCCGTGTTTGGAACGGCTCCAGGTATATTATCAACTCCGTAATGGATAATACCGTCCACTGTATAAACCGGATCATTAAACGTTGTTGGACGATAGGTTTCAATAGCTCCTCCAACGTCTGCACTAATATCAACAATCACCGATCCCTTTTGCATCTTACCAAGCATTTCTCTTGTAATCAGATGGTCTGTTCGTTGTTTGGGCCACTTCACACAGTTGATGATAAGGTCCACACTCGGTAAAATTTCTTTAATCGTTTCTTGATTCGAAAATCCTGTCGTAACATTCTTCGGAAAAAGAAACTGAGCCTCTCTTAAGACACCGATATTAATGTCTAGTAACCTCACCTGTGCTCTTAATGAAGCTAGGACGTCAACCGCGCTTTTTCCGACGATTCCTCCTCCTAGCACCAATGCTTGGATTCCGGGAACACCGCCTACTCCTCCTACTAATTTTCCCAATCCACCGTTTGTTGAGAGGAGATACTGGATTCCCATTAATGCACCTAGCTTTCCAGCCACTTCACAATTAGGTGATCCGAAACGATGAGTATCTTCCGCTGTAATAGCAATTACTTCTTTATCTAACAACACATCAACCTCTTCTTTGTTTGCCGCAGGGTGCAGACATGAGAAAAGGATTTGCCCCGGTTTAATAAGTGAATACTCTTTCGGACTAATTTCCTTTACTTTCACAACCATATCGGACTGATCAAAAATATCTTTCGCTTGCTGCATAATCACTGCTCCGGCATCAAGGTAAGATTGGTCAGGAAAACCCGCTTTGAGCCCTGCATCTTTTTCTACCAATACCTTGTGGCCTTTACGCGACAGTACCTTCACTTCATTTGGCGTTAAAATAACACGTGATTCCCCATCCTTAACTTCCTTTAAAACCCCGATTTTCATCTTCGTCCTTCTCCCCTTCTTTTAAAAGTTATATACTTAAATGCAAAACTCATGCCAGCTTTAAAAAAAGGGGAAATTTAATAAAAAAGCAGGCAAAACCCCTTGCAAAAGGATTTTTGCCTACAATAAAATGGTTGTGTAAATCTTAAATGGTATAAAACGAGCAATTTGCTGTTAAGTTTTGGGCACCTATCTATTGATGGTAGTTAAACCTGTTGTTTATTCCGTATTGGTTAATTTTTCTTTGTAATGTTTGTCTAGGGATTTCCAGCAGCCGTGCAGATTTTGATACATTTCCGCTTGTTAGAATCATTGCCTGTTCAATTCTTGTTTTTTCTAGATTTGCAATCTCATCTTTTAACGGCTTGATTTTTATAGAGGAAAAAGACTGTTGTATACCCATTAAATGCTTAATTTGCTGTTCTAAATGATTATATTGTAATGTATCATCACAAGCATCTGCCTGATTTATCGCATATTCGATCACATTTTCAAGCTCCCTGACATTTCCTGGCCAATCATAACTCAGCAAAAACTCTAGTGAATCTCTTGAAATATGAACAATGTTCTTCTTATGGCTTTTATTAAACTTACTAACAAAATAATCAACCAACAGGCGTATATCCTCTCTTCTCTCTCGTAAAGGAGGAATTGCCAATGTCATAACCCCAAGACGGTAATAAAGATCTTGGCGCAGCTTTCCATCCAGGACACACTGTGCCGGATGCACGTTAGTTGCAGTAATGACACGAACATTAACGGCTCTTACCAGTTTGTCTCCTAGCCTGCGAACACAGTCATCTTCCAATACCCTTAAAAGTTTTGCCTGTAGATGAATCGGCATTGAATTAATCTCGTCAAGGAAAAGAGTTCCGCCATTTGCCAATTCGAATAAGCCAGGATTATCCTCAGCCCCTGTAAAGCTGCCTCTTTTTGTGCCAAACAAAATACTTTCAATTAAACTCTCAGGAAGTGCAGCACAATTCTGGGTAATAAAGGGTTTTGTGGATCGTTCACTCTCATTATGTATCGCATGGGCAAACAATTCTTTGCCCGTCCCTGTTTCTCCATAGATAAAAACAGGCGAATCCCCTTTGGCAAACTTCTTGACAGATTCCTTTAATTGATTCATTTCTTCATCAACCGTTATGATATCTTCCAAAAAATAAACAGCTCTTTCCGGCTGAATCTTCGTTTTTAATTGCTTACTATTAAATGAACTTGAATCAATTTCTATAACTGAATTGAGCGGACGGTCTTCATCGCTTATATCCTTTGAGAGTTCTATCGAGCCGATAATTTTCCCATGGGCTTTAATAGGTAACGAAACATTTGTGGTTTCTTTTTCAATCCCTCTGAAATCGACTATATTTTGTTTTGCACGATAAATCGGCTTTCCTGTTTTCATTACCTTAAAAAGGGTGCTCGATCGTTCATCAAGCATAGGGAAAGCAGAAAAAAGGCTTAGGCCGATAATCTTCTCATTCTCATCAATTTCTTCGTGAAACCTTGGATTAAATTTAACGGTAAACAAAATTGTTCCTGAAGTATCAATTATCGTAATGCCGTCAATATATCTTAACTGGTCCAACACTATAAATCATCCCCGTGTATTCACTTTATTTTCTACTATATTACAGAACTTTCAATCAAAAAACATCAAGTGGTTTACGAATTAGGATCCTAACTTCTATCTTTTTAACTTGCTTAGATGGCTATGAATTACTTATTCTTCCTCATTAATTTTCAATATATAAATCTGGTTTGATTTTCTTAATTGTGGATTTGAAAGATAGTCGTATCGTTTATAAAAAAGATGTACTGTTTATAAATTATCTAGACCTAAATTTTAAAAACTCATAAAAAATAAAGGGTGATACATATTAGTTATGTGTAATATGTATCACCCTTTTAATTCTTGTTTAACCCCTATTCACTTGTTAAGTGTTTTTTGTAATTTTTTTTGGAGGCCTGTGAATATAAAAAACCGGGCGATGCCAGAGCTAGGCATCACCCGGTTGTCAGCATATTTATCACTCTTTAGCAGTCTCTAAATGTTTAACAACAACTAATTCCTCATCCGTCTTAACTTCATGATGGGGTTTTACCTTTTTAATAAAGAAAGCAAGAATGAGTGCGATAACCGCAATCAATGCAGAAATAAAGAAGGTAAAATTAATACCATGCAGCATCGCTTCATTCATGATTTGCTGTTTTATTTCAGTTGTGGCCTGTGTAGATGGTTAATGTTTCATTTAATATAGCAACAAAGGCCCCGATAATGGCGTTTTTTTTTGAACAGATTTGGTTTCCTGCGACATATAGAATCAGCCCTACTTTCTATGTTAAGTGAAGATTTGTTTATCGAATAACTCCATCTGAGTCAGACTTGGATGAAGCCTTCCCGCAAAACGTTTCGAAAAAAAGGGCTCGGTTTACCTACGCTGTAGAGCTGCAAATCATGCATAGCTCTGGTGCAGGCGGTGTAGAAAACTCTGCGCAGGCTTTCATCACCGTATACATTCTCCGATGCATCATAAATGATGACGGCATCAAATTCGATGCCCTTGGCCAAATACGACGGTACAACAACTACTCCTTGTTCATATTCAGTCGAGTTGCTTTTCAAAAGTTTAATTTCATCGATGCCGGACAGGGCTTCATATGCACTTAAACTTTCTTCTGCCGATTTGCATATAATCGCAACACTTTTAAACCCTTGACTTCGCAAATCTGCGACTTTGGAGGCAATGCAGCTGTGCAGTTCTTCGTGATCGGACAATTGTTTCAGCTTGGGTTTCTTGCCGTCGCGATCAAAAGGGATAATCCTTTCGCCGTTCGGAACTAACCTTCGTGTAAATTCGATGATCGGCTTTGTGGAGCGGTAGCTCCGTGCTATATTGATCACTTCCGTTTCATCCGGTCCGTATAGTCTGGTAAGCGGGTGAAAATCAACCATTTCACTGGCATGGGCGAAAATCGCCTGATTAAAGTCGCCGAGCACTGTCATCTTGGACGCTGGAAACAAACGCTTCAAAAACTCGAATTGGAAAGGCGAGTAATCTTGCGCCTCATCAACCACAATGTGTTTAATCGAACTGTTCGTCTGAAAGCCTTGAATCAGCTCTTTCAAATATAAAAACGGAGTAGCATCTTCATAAAATAGTTTGTCTTCATCCAGCATTTCCACAGTCGCCTGACATATATCCTTCCACTCGGCTGGTGCTTCCCCTTCTATCCACTGTTTGATCTGCAGGGGATCAGCAAAAAGCTGCTTGTATATCGCCTTAAAATCAACAAAACGAAACGCCCGAATTCGTTTTCGCAATGGTTTTAGCTTTTGTCGAACAATCAAGCGGGCTAACGCTTCAGGCTCGATTTCATAATCATGAATTGACTCTCCTTTAAAGCCGCGTTTCTCCGCCAGGTAGGTATGTGCCTTATGATAATCCTCATTGCTAAGCAGTTCGATTTCCTCCTGCACCCATGGCTTAGTCCGTTCGGCCTTTTCGGCATCATTTACTTGCTTAATTAGCCAATCCATCAACTTTTCAAGTCTGTTATGGAAGCGGAGTGAGGTGTCGCTGCTATAAAACCTGTCTGCAATTTGTTGAGCGGTAACAATCGGCTTTCCTCTGAAGATAAGGCCCTTAAATAACATTCCAGATAACTCCAGCCACTTCATGTATGCATTGATCGCCTCAAAAAAACGGGCAGATGCTTTGAATCGGATGCTCGCAGCTCTTGACCTGTACGAAGGGGTATTCGCTGCAGTTAAAACATATTCCAATTGCCCGTATGGATTTTCAACCTGGAATTCTTTACTCAGCCGATGGTCCAAGTATTCCTGAAATGTGACCTGCTGCATATTCTCTTCTCCGAGTTCCGGCAGCACATTGGACACGTAACTGTTAAACATCGAATTAGGAGAGAATAGAATAATTTGATCAGCATTCAGATTATCCCGATATTTGTAGAGCAAATAAGCAATCCGCTGCAGAGCAGCCGATGTCTTGCCGCTGCCAGCCGCACCGTGAACAATGAGCAGCCTTCCTCGATCATGACGGATGATCCGGTTTTGATCCTGTTGTATGGTAGCCACTATATTGTGCATATGTTTGTCAGTACCTTTGCCCAGAACCTCCTGTAAAATCTCATCTCCAATGGTGAGGCTCGTATCGAACATGGATTGAAGAACGCCGCCGCGGATAAGATATTGCCACTTTTTCTCCAATGTGCCTTGGATTACGCCTCCGGGTGTTGCATACTTAGCGGGACCGGGCTGGTAATCGTAGTAGACACTTGAGATCGGAGCCCTCCAGTCGTAGATAAGGAAATTTTCGCCACTAGTATCTCTCAGCGTGGAGATGCCAATATAGATTTGTTCCTGTGCTGAAGAACCTTCTTCAATAAAATCGATCCGGCCGAAGTAGGGAACCTCCTGCATTCTGCGTAGCGTGGACAAGCGCTTGGATGCATGCCTATGAGTGCTTTGGCTTACGGACAGAGCTTGAGCCTCCTGCCTCAGCCCGATGACGGTTTCAAGATAATCATCAAAGGTATCAATATTCACCTTGACCTCATCCCAAAAGTGTTTGCGGATATGAACCACTTCGTTTTTACGCCTGGAAGTTTCTTCTTCCAATCGGTTGATTTCCTCCGTAATTGTCTCCATTACACTGTCGACTCTTTTTTGCTCATGCTGAAGTTCTGAATTCATATCAAACACTCCTAAAAAAAAGTTTATAAAAGGGTTGACTAACGGATAGGTTGCATTGTATAATTAAGATAGGGATAATAAACTTAAATTTAATTAAACAATGCGCATCTATACAAATTTACCACAGGATCACATTTTTTTCAATGGTATTTAGTTAATTTTCTATGTTGATATATAAAAAGAGCAGTATTTAACGTTTCCAACGTAAATACTGCTCTTTTTATATATTTCAAATTAGAACTCCCTTTTTCTTGTTCCGCTAACCTGCCCCCGTTACGATGGCTACTTTATCTTTTAGTCTCATAATAAACCTTCAAGTTTATTACCCGGCTTAATTGACTTGTTTACATTGCTTGTACTTTATCACTATTTCTCTTACTATTATTTTCGCTTTTAATCTCACTTTGATTATTGGGTGAGGCACCACAGATCAAGCGTCGCCTGCAACAAAAAGTTTTATTTCTACGGTTATTGATTTATATAAAACTATATAATCTTATCAATCAAGCAGAAAGGGATTCAATAAAAAAGTGAAGAGAGCTGAAAAATCATCTCACTTTGAGTGGCTGTCTTATCAATACTAAGAACCATAAATTTTCACGGTATGCCAGTTAAAGCGGAACATTCCACTACCTAATATCTTTTGCATTCCAATTGCCTTAATTGCTTTCTATGCCCTAAAAATGATACATTCAGAGCCTCCTTTTTTTCTTTGAACTGTAATTGCACCATTCTACAATAAGAAAACCGACTTCTGTTAAATCAGAAAGGTCGGTTTTTATTGTGTTAAGGTGTTATTTTGTTTATGAGATGGCATTAACAATTTGTGTCAGTGCTTCGTTAACAGGCGTAACTGGACGACCAAGAACTTTCTCAAAATCATTGCTTTCAACTTCTAATGAACCGTTTCGAATACTCTCTTGAATTCCGACTACAATCGGAATCACAAAATCAGGTAAGCCTAAACCTTTCATGATTTCGGCATAAGTCTCATCATTAACTTGCTGTACAGGTATTTCTTTCCCTAATACAAGACCAAGTACTTTCACTAATTCTTCTTGAGTTAAAAGTGGACCAGAAAGTTCGTAAACTGTATTTTCGTGACCTTCTTCAACAAGAACGGCTGCGGCTGCTTCTGCATAATCTTGTTGATTCGCCCAACCTACTTTACCTTCTCCGGCAGAGGTTACCCATGGAGCACCTGCCAATGCACCTTGAATACTTCCAATTTCGTTTTCCAAATACCAATTGTTACGCAAGAAAGAATAAGGAATACCAGTATTAACAATGGCAGCTTCTGTCGCAACATGAGGTGGAGCCATTAAATTCTTGCTTTCTGTTGCATTTGCTAAACTTGTATAAGCAATAAATTTAACTCCTGCACGTTTAGCTGCTTCCACTGCATTAGTATGCTGACGAATTCTTGTCTCATTATCACCATCAGCAGAAATAATTAATAAGCGATCAATCCCTGCAAAAGCAGTATCAAGAGTTTTGGGATGGTCAAAATCACCATGGCGAACTTCTACACCTTGTGAACTTAGTCCTGCGGCTTTCTCTGGATTACGAACACTAACTGCCAATTGACTTGCAGGTACAGATTTCAATAATGATTCTACAACCTTTGAACCTAATTTCCCAGTTGCTCCTGTAACTAATAATTTCATTTGAACTATTCCTCCATTCGGATTTAGCTGTAACTAACATAATTACATGTACATATTATAGTTACAGGTAACCCGCTTGTCAACAGGTGAGCCCTCATTATATCTTTTGTTCTTAATTTGCTATAATACACTTGTAATCATTTTAATTACACATTGTAAGGAAAAATAATAACGTTTAGATAATAGGGAAGGTGACTATAAATGTCTATCAGCAGCCGATTCGCTGTTGGAATTCATATATTAGCTCTAATTGATTTAAATAAAGAGGGAACAAGTTCTTCGGAATTTTTGGCTTCAAGTGTAAACACGAATCCAGCCGTGATCAGAAAACTAATGGGAATGCTAAAAAAGGCAGGCTTAGTTGAGGTACATCCTGGCATTGCAGGAGCTAAAGTTACAAAGCAATTATCCGAGATTACACTTTTGGATGTTTATAAGGCAGTTAATGTTGTCCAGGATAAAGAGTTGTTTAGTGTACATGACAATCCAAATCCAGAATGTCCCGTTGGCAGGAACATCCAAAATACAATTGAACCCTTATTTACAGCTGCTCAACTAGCAATGGAGAAGGTTTTAGGGAATGTAACCCTTGAGGATGTTGTTAAGGATATTGCCAATAAAGAAAAAATAAAGTGTTGATAAAAGACATTCTTGATGAATGTCTTTTATTTTTGTTAAACTAAACTGCTTACTCGCTCAACAACAAAAATGCCACCATTAAATTAGCAGCACATTCTGGATTGCAGCCGTAAGTTTTCAAGATTTTCTTTTTTTATTGGCACCAATAAATCAACTTTACATTTCCCTTCTGGATCTTCGGAAGGGTTATTCATATTATATTCAAGGTTAAATCGATCGTAATCTGCCTCATAATTGCTGTTTGGCAGCCATTCTCCAAACATATACTTATATGCAAAATTCAGCTTTTCAGGTGTATTATAGAAGTGATAAAAGGCATAGAGCCCACCATCCAATTTTTTAAATTTCACATCTTTATGTTTCTCTTTATCAAATCCGCTAGGAATTGTAACGCAAGCATCGTGGCGGCAATCCTTGCTTTTAACTAAATCAGGATTATCTAATGAAATTCCGATAAATGATTGCTGAGGTGGGTATAGCCCATTGCTAATTGCCCAGTTAATCAGCATTCCCCAGTGTTCTTGCGGTTCATAATAACTCCCGGAACGTCTAATAAATGCTACTTCAGTTTCAGGTAATTCCTTTATTATGATATTCACTTTAACAATCCCCCATTTGGAAATAATTACTTAAAAATACACTGTACAGCTTTAAATTTAGATAAAAATTACCATTAATAATATCGCCAATTTTCCCCATCCTATAAAAAGAAACTATATTTGGAGGTAATTTCATGGCACAATTAAAAGATATCATGACATCAAATGTTGTTACAGTTAACGAAACACAAACAGTACAGGAAGCTGCAGCGTTAATGAGCCAATATAATATCGGAGCTATCCCAGTAGTAAATAACAGCAGACAGATGGTTGGAATAGTAACGGATCGTGATATTACCCTTCGTACGACAGCACAAGGAGAAAATGCACAAACACCTGTATCTCAAGTCATGACTGCACAGCAAATCGTACAAGGTACACCGGATATGGATGTTCATCAAGCATCAAGTTTAATGGCACAGCAGCAAATTCGCCGTTTGCCGGTAACCGAAAATGGACAATTAGTAGGAATGGTTGCTCTAGGTGATTTAGCAGTACAAAATCAATATGCAAACGAGGCAGAACAGGCATTGCAAAGTATTTCAACTCCTTCCGCACCTCAACAATAGTAAGGAGTTACTTGATTGTTATAAAATAACTATTAGCACAGACCTATGCCTTGGTCTGTGCTAATAGAAGTGAATTGCAGGTTTTAGTTAATAAGAACGAATCCCGCTATTGGTGCATACAAAACTCGGTTATTACTTCGTTCTCTAATTAAAGCCATCCCTTTTAAAAATCATTACTTACAACACAAGCACCCGGTAGTCAAACAAGTGTGCGAAAAATATTTAATTAATGAATTAAAGATGCTTTTAAATCTATACGTCATTTTCTAAATAGTACTTTATATACCTGCTTTTTTTGTCCCATCATTTTATTTACTGCTTCAGGGTCTTCTTCTTTCAAGCCTGATTCGTTAACTTCAATAATTGTACTCTTATTATCCAACTGCTTGAGTGTTATGGTAACAATGGTTTCTTCATTCTGCTCCTCTCCCCAAGAAAACACAATCTTCTTATTTCCTGGACTTCTAACACATTTATTGTCCCTTCTGCATCGTATTCATCATTTCAGTATAATCTTCTTACCTTGTTCCCATCTTTTTGTTACTGTCAATGAAGTTTTCCTTTGCTTAATATGGGGCCTATTGCTAACCTGGTCCGCTTGAACAATAAAGAAAAAGAGTTGCTGCAGCAACTCCGATTTATAACCCCAGCACCTATTAGCTTAACAAGTAATCGTTAAATACAGTTTGAGTTATTTAGCAAACTTAAAAGGAATATCAAAGTAAGTGATTAAAAAAATGATAATAAATATAGAAATGATATAAGCTGGGAATGGTTTGTACTGATGCAGCGCAATGACTGAAAACATTACAATATCAAATAAAAAAGAGTACCAAATTTGCCATCCATTCTGGTAGGAAACCCTCTCGAATACATATAGGATCCATTCAATTAATATGTAAATTCCCGACCAAAGAAATACGTAAATTACTCTTAGAAACCACCTTTCAGGAAAACGGGAAAGAAAAAGAAAGATACTAATAGGCATTGTAATAAGAGCATAAACAATAACAACCATTGCATGTCCATATAAAAAAATCTGGATGGAACTTCCATAAGGTGTTTTCTTTTACGATATATTCGTACAGCAAACCTCCCGTGGAAATAAAAAACATACTGGCATGGTATTTCCTCCAGTTCTTCCAATTTCCCCATTTAAAGGAAGCAATAATGGTAAGAATCGTAATTGCAACATGCATTAAACGCATCCCTTTCGAGTGTTTTAATGACAGTTTTCCCTTTTTGTTGTCAAATAATTTAAAGCCGTCGAACCATTAAATTTTAATCAGTTAGTTGCCGGGAAAAACGCTTCTTTATTGCCCAATTCTGCCCCGTTTGTTAGTTCAAAAAGAAAAGGCCGGAAAATCAGCTGAGCCTTCAGCTCTACGCTAATTAAGGTGTAAGACACAATAATTGTTGATATATCAATAAAAAGAAGGATGCTAAACGCTATGCAATTTGTACCACTCAATTTATTATTTCTCCCCTGACCGAACCCGGTAACATTTTTACAGGATTTCTTAATATAATTCTTTTAGAGGTGATAAAAAGTGCCAAGAGTACAATATACCGACAGTGACGTTGCTTTAATGGCAAGGATGATGAGGGCAGAAGCCGAAGGTGAAGGAAAACTGGGAATGCTTATGGTTGGAAATGTAATTGTCAATCGGCGAAAAGCTAATTGTCTCGATTTTGAAGGCTTAAGGACCATACCCCAAGTGATTTTTCAGGTGCAAGGAGGAAATTATTCTTTCGAAGCAGTTCAGAAAGGAAATGTTTTTTATAATAGAGCAAGAAGTGTGGAAAAGAGATTAGCCAAGCAAACCTTAGACTATTGGAGGGAGCATCCTTCCAAGTTTGCTCTTTGGTATTTCAATCCGTATGCTCCATGTCCGCCAACATGGTATGATCAGCCATTTTCAGGGCAATTTAAACAGCATTGTTATTATGAACCAAGGGCTAATACTTGTGAAAGTGCTTATAGATGGTAACAATCCCCCCACACATTGGGGGGGGTTGTGCGTTAACCCTTCTTAACGTTAAATCTGATATAATTAAAAAACGCCTAATCCCAAGTAGACCAAGGGTTTGGACATTTTTTTAACCATGTTTATGAAAGCGTTGATTTGTAAAAAGGTCAACCAGAAAAATCTGGCTAACCTTATATTACGAACGGATTTTATCCTTTTACTTGATACTGTAATTTTTTATAGAAACCTTATCTGGTGCAAATATCGTTTTACCCGTTTCCAGATCAAACTCCCATCCATGTAATCGGATATTTCTTCTGATATATTCACTTGGAAGCATGTTTACCCAAGGGGTTTCATGACGAAGTGATTTCCAATCTTATCTAGCCCCACATGAGAGGAGCTACCCATGAAAAACCGTACTCTACAAATACAACTTTTAAATTCGGGAACTTCTCAAAAACGCCTTCCATCACTAAACTAATAATAATACGCTGCGCTAACAGTCCAAGAGATGCATGCCATTCATAATACGTGGATGCGGGCCCTATCCCCCTCATTGCTCCTTCCCAACATCATCCCCCTTTTCCTTATATAGCTATAGTGAACTACATTTGGAATAAAAGTGTTCCCCAAGCCAAACCTGAACCATATGCACAAAACAAAAGCTTATCTCCTTTTTTCACTAACCCTTTTCTTCGTGCTTCATCTAAAGCAATTAACGACGAAGCACCACCTGTATTCCCAAATTTATCATTATTTATATGGGTCTTATTGAGAGGGACGCTAAACATTTTCATAATATTTTGGATAATATTAATATTTGCTTGATGGAAAATATAGAAATCTACTTCATTTGGATTGAAATTGGACTGTTTTAATACATTATTGATCGATTGCGGGACGATCGAATGCCCAAAATCCCAAACTGCTTGACCATCCATCTCTACATTCTCTGAAATAGTACCAAGAGTGCCTCCCGTGGGCCACCACGCTGATTTTGCCATTGTCCCTTCAACACCAAAATCATATCCAAGAACACCTTGTTCTTTCCCACATAACGTTAAAACAACAGCCCCTGATCCATCTGCTAGAAAACAAGCGGTATTCCTATATTTCCAATCAATGAATTTGGTATAAATTTCTGTACAAATCACCAAAACATTCTTAAAATTATATGGATCCATATATTTTATCCCAGTTAATAAGGCAAATGCAGAATTAGGGCATCCTCCAACATTCATATCAAACGCAATGGAATTTTTTGCCCCTAGTTCAGCCTGTACAAAACAAGCAGTAGCCGGTGATTTCACATCGGAATTAATAGATGCAAGAATGATAAGGTCAATATCCTCCGCCTCTATATTTGCATCTGTTAATGCTCTTTTTGCTGCTTCGATTGAAAGGGTTGAAATTTGGTCCTCTTTTCCGGCAACCCTCCGTTCTTTAATCCCATATTTCGATTGAATCCATTCATCTGTCGTCTCCATTAATTGTTCTAAGTCTTTATTAGTTAAAACATTTTCAGGCAGGAAACTACCTGTACCGATAATTTTAGCTGACCATGCTTCATTCACTTTTTTCAACTCCTCAAAAAATAATGCCCTTTCCTATCAGACTTCTAAAATGGACCCAAGCCACGATATTCCAACTCCTGCAGATAAAGTTAAAATCTTTTCTCCGCGTCTTGGCTGATAGATGTTGAACAGATTATTTAAATCACAAATAAATCCTGGTGCCCCTAAATCCCCTTGACTTTCCAAAAAGGGGAAATTAGTACGGCTCCTATCAAATTCTAAAACATCGATAAGCTTTTCCATTAAATCCTTCCTGCCAGAAGGAAGCAGTAAATAGGAAATATCACTTAGTGATAATTTCGACTTTTCAAGAAGTTCATTTGTTATATATAAGTAATTTTTAATATTGTTCTCTCTTAAAAGGTTGGCACTGTCTGTATTAAAAAAGCTATACTCATTCTCACGAATGGCAGTTTGTTTTTGTCTTTCCATATCCGCAAATTTTGTACCACTGCTTAGAAAGGCAAAATCGTAAAACCTTCCATCTGTTACTCCCGCAAATTCTCCTAATTTATTTTTGACATTTGTACCTTTTTCCAGCAATATAGCTGCTCCTGTATCTCCAAAAATTAATCCAGCTGCAGTCCGGTTGGTGGTGTAAGGTTCCCAATTTTCACCTGACACAATTAAGGCATGTTTCCAATCTTTCGTATTTAATAACAAGTCCTTCGCTATTTTTAATGACATTGGAACCCCACCACAGCCTAGCATCACCTCAAAACCAATTGCTTTTTTCAGCCCTAGTTCATAACATACTTTTGCTGAGGGTGACCAAATAAGATAGTCTGGTGGAGTGGCACCAACATATATAACAATATTGATTTGATCCAAAGATACAGTTGATTCATTTATTAAAGATTTTGCTGCTTTAATTGCAAGATCCGTTGGGGATTCCGAATGATTCGCAACCCGAACAGACGATACACCAATTTTATTAAACGTTTTTTTTGAGATTTGCTCCGTTTTTAACAAATAATCTGTTTTGACCATTTCGGCAGGCTGATAGACCGCCGTTCCTTTTACGCCGATAAATTCCATTCTCTCACCCTCCTAACCTCTTAATGCCCTATGTAAAGTCGTACATGCTATATTTTAAATTTAATATTCTAGTATAAATCCATAGAACTCCATTTGCCCAAAAATAATGCAACCTAACAAGTCACCTTTTTTTACTAATCCATCTTCGATTGCCCATTTTAAGGTAATAAAAACATCATGCCCCCCAAAGTGACCAGCTTTTTCGATATAATGTGCTGGTGTTTTATCCTCTGGAACTCCTAAGTGCTTCATTAATTCTAGTGAAAAGTACTTTTGCTGGTGCACCATAAAAATCCTGTCTAAATCTTCCACTCTACAGCCATACTTGTCACAGGCAATTTGCAATGCTTCTGCGGTCATATTATAGACAAATGGTTTAATTTCTTTTTTAAACTTGTCCATATTAAACTTGACATTTTCCCAAATAGATCCATTAAACTCTGTCTCATTTGTAAAAGGGACCTTTGTTCCACCTTTTTCAAGTAAGCCAAGTTCGGGAAGCTTATCGGTAATCTGGACAAATTCTTTTAATTGAAGCTGATTTGCCTTTCTATTTAAAACAATTGAGCAAGCTCCGTCGCCAATAAATTGTGGAAACGTTCCGCCGCTTAATTGTTCAGAGCAGACGATGAGAACATTTTCAAGTGTCTCATCAGCTCTTAATTGGTCATAGGCAATTAGAAGCATAGCCCCTAGGGCATTACATCCACCATATATATCTAGTGTTGTCGAGTTAATTGCTCCAACTTCATCTTGAACCTTTGCTGAAAACTGCCACATATGGTATTCAGCATTCCAGCAATTCGCAATGATCAAGTCGACATCTTCCGGTTTTACACTTGCTTCCTCGAGAGCCTTTCGTGCAGAGTGAACACCCAATGTTGTTGGATCTTCTTCAGGCTGTGCCTGCCAAATTTCAATACATTCTAACCGATCGTATATTTTCTTCGGTAAGCCAGCTTTTTCTGCAATGACCGAAGTAGGTACTTTATTCTTTGGAAGCTCAACGCCAATCGAGGCTATCCCAATCCCCACAATCACTCACTCCTTCTATTAAACTTTCACAATCGCCGCACTAAAATTTCCATCTGCGCTTAGAGACACAACCGCTACATTAGACCCCTTATCAATCCGGCTGTCATGCATCATTTTATCAAGCGCAATCAATGTTCCCGCCGAACCCATATAGCCATTATCGGATACCGTTTCTAACACTTTCGTATTCGGTATTTGCAGACACTCTACAAATTGGCTGGAAATGGAAGGCGTATGAGAATGAAAAACGAATAAATCAATATCAGGAAGTTCTAATCGCGCTTTCACCAAAGCCTTTGCTAAGACATTAGCAGAAATGCTTACAGTTAATCCCTTTAGTTCATGATAGTGTTCATCATTGTGGACCTTAAAAACAAATTCCCCGTTTTTAATATTTTCCTCCACTAACGGATGTCGATATCCGCCAATTGCTAAGTAATTGATATCATGGTATTTCCCGACTGTCTTCGAGGAAAAGGAGATAAATTGAAAATCTTCATGACCTTTTTTAAAATGAGCAACTGCAGAACCGTCACCTAAAATCGCTTCCCCTAATGCCCGATTTTCACTGTGGTATTCCCAATGACTAGATGCCCCAATAAATGAGTGGGTATCCTCGCTATTAACCTTTAAATGGTCAATAGCAAATTTACAACCTAGTAACGAGGAGTTACCACCTTGAAACATATTATAGGTAACTGTCCTATTTACCCCAACTCTACTTAAAAGACTTCTGCTATTCATTAAATATAAATGATCAGCAAATGAATCATTCATGTAGATAAAATGTTCAACATTGCCTGCGTCAATATTTGATTTTTGAAAGATATCCATAAACGCACTTTCTGCCATCATAAAAGTGGTTAGGTTTTTATCTGCTGTAGAAACAGCTTGGACAGAACCATCATGAAGTCTGAATTCCTTTTTAACGTCAGGGGTAAAAACTCCAACTGATTTTAACCCAATCGGAATATTAGTCATTATATTCATAGAACCCCTTTCCAACTTTTCTGCCGATATGGCCTTCATATACTTTCTGTCTGATCACAGGACTTGCATTGTAGCGGTCATCTCCCATCATTTCTCTCATTGAATCCAGCCCTCTTAAAGCAACATCAATCCCAACTAAATCTGCTAACTTTAATGGACCAACTGGCAAACTCATCCCGATTTGCGCCGCGCGGTCAATCGTCTCTGCATCTGCAACACCCTGCATATAGATTAAAGCTGCCTCATTGACAACCGCCTGGACCAAACGACTAATAACAAAGCCTGGAAAGTCTTTAACCACTAAAGGTTCTTTGTTGATTAACAAACTATATTCTTTTGCTTTGACGATGGTTTCTTCACTTGTTTCAGCCCCTTTAATGACTTCAACAATTGTCATTCGGGTAACAGGTGAACAGAAATGCATTCCGACTACCCTGCTTTTGTTCGTGACTACCTGCGCAATGAAACCGACAGGGATTGTTGAAGTCGTTGTGGCTAAAATCGTTTCTGCATGACATTTTTCCTCAAGCTTTTTGAAAACCTCATGTTTAAGGTCTTTTTGTTCATGGACAGCTTCGATCGCCAATTCCACATCGCCATCAAAATCCTCCATTGTAACCGGAACAATGTTTGAAAGGACTTGATTGAACTCTTCCTGGGTGATGTGCTTTTTCCTTAACTCTTTTTCCAAATACGGTTTCATTTTGTTTTCGCCTTTTCTTGTCACCGTTATAACCTCAAAGCCGTACCTTGCAAAACAATGTGCGATTCCTTGTCCCATTAACCCAATACCGATAACAGCCACCCTGCGTTTGTTCATTAATCTTTCTCCTCACATATAAAGTCGCTGCGATCGCTCCAGCGAAGAGCAATCGAACCGTAAGATAATCCGGCGCCAAATGCCAATAAAAAGATGACTTTTCCTGGTGTAAGAAGTCCATCATCAACAGCTTCCGTTAAAGCTACTGGCATGGAAGCACCAGACATATTGCCGTATTTTGTTACATTGACCAATGCCTTCTCATAAGGTACCCCAACTTTTTCCAACCCTTGCTTGATGATATTGGCATTCGCTTGATGAGTAAGGAAAAAGTCCACTTCATTGATAGGAATGTTCGTCGCTTCCGACATTTCTTCTGCCATTTTGGGAATAATGGAAGTGCCAAATTCAAATACACTTTTCCCATCCATATGGAAATATTGCAGCCCATCATCGATGTTTTCTTTCGTTAACCGCAAAGCATCCCCGCCTCCGGGGACATAGGCTGCATAATAGCCTGATGGCTCTGACCCTAATTTTGTATGGATGATGCCTGTGTCATTTTTCGTGGCACGAAGGATATAGCATCCTGCACCATCCCCCAAAATGACGCACGTTGTCCGATCCTTCCAGTTAACGACTCTTGAATTTAACTCTGGTATGACCACTGCAACGGTTTTATATGTACCATCTGCGATAAACCGTGCCCCAACAGATAACGAAAAGACCCCTCCTGGGCAGCCTCCGGACCTAACATCAAACCCCGGAGTTCCTGTCATACCGAGCTTGTTCATCATTAAACAAGCCATTTGTGGACTTTTATGATCTGGAGTATTTGAACCGGATATAACTAAATCGATTTCGTCCAAAGAAATACCTGCGCGCTTGACCGCATCTAATAGAGCTTTTACTCCCATGTCGGAAGTATGCTCACTTTCCGATGCAACTCTTCTTTCTTTTATTCCGGTTTTTTCAGTGATCCACTCATCAGAGGTATCAACAATTTTCTCTAAATCAAAATTGGTGACAACCTTTTCAGGCAAATACTTCCCTGTAGACAAGATCCCAACATTTTGTACATATTGATTTTTCATCATGTCCTCCCCATTTGCAAAAATTCTTTCTATTCCAAGAAGATACGATACAAATACAAGGTTCATGCATTTTCGCCATTCCGTTTCTGTCAAATTAGGAAATGTCACTTTTTATTTATTCAAAGTTCGCAGAATCCATCGAAAACTGGACTAACATCGAGCCCCAAAAATAGCCTGCACCAATCGTCGCAAAAACAAGGAAATCATTATGCTTAATTTTTCCTGCATTTAAAGCCTCATATAAAACGACAGGTAAGGTTGCCGCACTTGTATTTCCGTATTTCATGACATTGCAAAATGTCTTTTCCATAGGCATTTGTAACTGGTTCATACATTCTTTAATAATATTTAGGTTCGCTTGATGAAATAAAAATAAGTCGATATCCTCTTTTCTGAATCCATGTTTTCCCAGTAAAATTAAAACCGACTCAGGTAGATAAGTGGTCGCACTTTTCCAAACGCTCCTGCCATCCATATGGAGATATTGTTTTCCCGCCATCAAACTCTCTTGATTATGCGGGGACATCGAGCCTCCGCTTGGAATGTGAACGTCCATCGCCAGCTTCGAATGAAGATCCCAGCCAAAAATCCCTGCGCTGACTCCTTTTTTCATTCTTCTTAGGACGATCGCCCCTGCAGCGTCGCCAAAAAAGACATATGTGGAACGGTCATCCGGATTGATAATACGGGACATGGCCTCTGCGCCAATCACCAATACATTTTTATGGTTTGGATTCATCAAAAAATGGGTACCTAACACCATTCCATATAGAGTCCCTGCACACGCGACTTGATTTAAGTCAATTGGCAAGGCCTTGGAAGCCCCGATCGCTTCTTTAACAATTAAGGCCGTTGAAGGCAGGATATAGTCAGGGGTAAAGGTCGTGATGATAATCGCATCTATATCCCCCGCTGCGATCCCCGCATTGGCCAGCGCTTCATTTGCGGCCATAATGCACATATGAGAAGTTGCTTTTTCTTTATCTAGATGCCTCCTTTCCTCAATTCCGGTTTTTGCGACAATCCATTCATTGGTTGTATCGATTTTTTGTTCCAGCTCTTGATTCGTAATCACGTTACTGGGAACATAAGAGCCCATCCCTAAGATCCCGACATTTACCTCTGTAAGCGTGGAAATTGACTTGACCGCATCATTTCTTTCCTTAGTAATGGTTATACCCACATTAATCCTCCATTCACTTCTAATACATGTCCATTAATATAATTGCTTTCATCACTGGCTAAAAACACGAGACTCGAAGCCAATTCATTTCCATAGCCAGGTCTTCCTGATGCAAACCTAGGTTTATACTTATCCCAAACTTTTTCCCTGCTCATTAATTCCTCGCCCATTCCTTCTTCAAAAACGCCAGGCTGGATACAATTGACGGTAATGTTGCCTATGCGAGGCAGCTCAATCGCCAACACTTTCGTTAACATTTCGACTCCCGCTTTCGCCGTACAGTAATTGGCTTGACCGATATTTACCCTTGTAGCGGCAGCTGAAGAAATGTTAATGATTTTCCCATATCCCTGATCTATAAAATAAGGCAAAACCGCTTTGCTGCATATAAACGGCCCTGTTAAATTGGTATTGATGACTTCATTCCAGTCATCAAGAGACATATCTTTAAATAAATGGTCCCGATTAATCCCTGCATTATTCACCAGCACATCGATTTGCGCATATTGATTGAACACACGCTCTAATACTTTTTTGGTAGATTCCAAACATCCAACATCCTGCTGATAATAAGAAACCTGTTCATATTGGTATACCCATTCAGGCTGTACGGAAGAGCGGCCAGTGATAATCACTTCCCCGCCCTCAGCCGCACACCCTAATGCCATCGATTTTCCCAATCCTCTGCTCCCGCCGGTAATGAGAATAACTCTATTGCGTAACTTCATTGCGCCTCTCCTTTAACCTATCTCGCCATCTCTTTAATCACGTCTGCAAGCTTAAATTGATTGACTACTCGTTGGCTGACCAGTTGGGCAATAAGTACGACAAAGATTAATAGAATCAGTGTCCATACAATGCTCACTGGCTGAATAAAAATGGGAAATGTCAGAACATCGCTATTGTATAGCAAGGAAACCGAAAGCATTCCCTCAAGCCCAAATACAACACCTAAGGTAAGAGCGATGATAGAGATAAAAATATGTTCAACTGCAAACAAATTTAAGATTCTCCGCTTTGAATATCCAAATGCTCTCAACGTAGTAATTTCATTTTTTCTTTCTATTACATTAATGAAAATAACGGAGAACAAGATCGCAGCTGCCAATATAATGGAAAAGATAAACATGATTAAAATAAACAGATTGAAAAGTCCCATAAAATTATTTAATTGAACCGTCATATTTGCATGGTCTTGGACCGAAACAATATTTGGATTCTCTGCCAATTCACTCATAATCACTTGTTTATCTCCCGATACGTCCAAAAATGCTTTATTGAAGGCAACCGACGGGGAACCTACAAACGTTTCATGAACTTGGGAAAGATCCTGGATCATGATGGATCCCACAGGAAGGTTGACGATTCCACCAACAATATATGTGGCGCTTTCCTGATAAAACGGAGACTCCACCTTTATTTCATCACCGACGCCAATTTTCAGCTGGCTTTGGACACTTTTTGAAATTAAGACACCATCTTCGGGAATTTCGATTTTCCCTGAAGAAAGATTTAACCAAGGGATATTTTCATAAACCCTATACAACTCTTGGCTATCATCCATACCCCGCAGCATAGTTTGCATTGATTGCCCATTTACGGTGGCGTTAACCGGGATATCTAAAACTCCTTCTTGCTTGCTGATTCCTTCTGTTGCCAAAATCTGCTCCATGGCTTCTTCGTCAAGTGGTTCATGAAAGATAACGGAGAGGTCATAATTCTCCACTTCATTAAATTGCTGGTTGATAATGTATTTCGCGGAATCGAGCATCCCTGACGTGGTAAACACTAAACTGATTGCGACCGCAATTCCAAAAATGGTTAAGGCATATCGGCCAATGCTGCGGAACATATTACGAATCACCGTTCGAAACGTCAGCGGCAACCGCCTAATCATCGGATCAAACCGTTTTATCAGCCATTTATAGACCTTTGATTCTATTTTCGGTGAGGAAGCCCGCATTGCCTCAACTGGCCTTAACTTAGCTGCTTTTCTTGCTGGGAAATAGCCCGCAAGTGCACCGATCAACACACTGAACAGTATCCCGGTAACCCAAAGTGACATATAAAAATGGTTCTCCCCAAACGGCAAACCGACTCGTTCACGGTACATTTCAAAGACGGCGTCCCCAAAAAAGTAGCCGACGATGGTTCCTAAAATTCCCCCAATTGCAGATAGGATTACTGAAAATTTTAAATAATGCCACCTGATGGCCTTTTGGGAATACCCTAAAGATCTCAAAGTTCCGATTATCGGACGCTGCTGGTCTACGAGTCTGCTTAACAAGATAAAAATGATAAACCCAGACACAGAAAGAAACAAAACCGGGAATATGTAGGCTAACTCTTGAAATCCTTTAAGATCTAATTTCAATAATTCATAAGAAATTTGCTTCTCCTTCTCGATTACATCAATTAGCCGGTAAGGGGCTAATAATTCTTCCAATGCATTGATGTTTCGATTCGAATCACCACTCGTAATCACTACATCATAATAGGAATTTAAACTCCCTAAACTTGCTAAGCTTTCCTGGCTTGTGAAAAAAACACCAAATTCCTTTGGAGAAGGCATGACATCAGACCGATTCTTTGCTACCCATAAATATTCCGGAGAACTGACAATCCCCGCTACCTTCAATTTTTGCTGGCTGTCAAGCCCTTCAAATGTTAACGTGTCTCCAGGTTTGAGAGAGTGTTCTTCAGCGAAATGCCTTTCCACCCAAACTGAACCGTCTTCTAAAGGTTGTCCTTTTAGAATATGCACCTTGTTCACTTTCTGCTCTTCCCCCGTTAGACCAATCATTCTTGCTTCAATTGCGGCCATTTCTTCCTTTTGTCCTAAGCTTAATGAAGCGGATGCTATTACTCTGGCTTCTGCATTTTTCACACCGGGAAGAGAACGTATTTCCTCAAGTGAATCCAGCGGGTTATCTCTAGTTAAGAATTGCGCGTCAGCAAATTCTAGTTTTTCATAAGTAAAATCATAACTATCCTCAAGGCTTAAAAAAGCCTTATAAGATGCTATATACATTCCCACACCAATACAAGTAATGAGAACAATGAGGAACCCTTGCCAAAATAACTGCTTCCATTCCCGCATGAGTTTCTTATTTAACATGGCTACACCTCGACAAGTTTTCTAGGATTATAATTAAGTGTATCCTCCACAATTTTTCCGTCTTTTAAATAAATGGCTCTATCAGCGATTTTCGCAATTTTCTGATCATGAGTGACGATAATTACCGTCTTATTTTCTTTTTTAGAAAGTTTGTATAAAAGCTGCAGCACCTGGCCTCCCGTCTTGCTGTCAAGTGCCCCTGTTGGCTCATCACATAATAACAAAGGGGGATTTTTTACGATTGCCCGAGCTATTGATACACGCTGTTGTTGTCCTCCACTCAATTGTGCCGGGAAATGGTCCTTTCGCTCCATTAGATCAACGCTTTCCAAAAGTAAGTCTATATTCAATGAATTTTTTACAAGATCAGCCCCTATTTGAATATTTTCATAGGCTGTCAATGTTGGAATTAAATTAAAGAATTGAAAGATGAATCCAACATTTTCTTTCCGGTAATTCGTTAACTTCTTATCTGTCAGATTCCCCAACTCCATACCTGAAATGCTGACACTTCCAGAATCAGGGTTATCTAACCCGCCTAATATATTTAATAATGTTGTCTTTCCAGATCCGCTGGGACCCAAGATTGTGATAAATTCACCTCGCTCAATCGTTAAACTAGGGATATTTAATGCCTCTACAGTCACATCACCCATATGGTATTGTTTCCTTACATCTTTTAGGAAAATCATCCCACATCCTCCCATCTTTTTGATTATTTTGTATATTTTTACAACCAGACCTATAATACCATAAAATAATACATATTTACCTTTAATTTACAAAATAATAACAAAAAAATTTACAATAAGACACATATAATAAAAAATAGTCAAATCCTATATTTAGATAAGTCTAAAGTTATAGACATAAAGAATCATTATCTCTTTAAAACTTTTTATGAAAAATAGCTCAGCCAAGGAAATGACTTACCTCCTAAAAATGGGATGGAAAATAGTTTCGGTTTCAGTTGGGTTTAGGTACTGGTTCGTGTTATAACTAATACTAATAATAGAAAAACAATTAATTATTTTAATTCTTAATGTCAGGTTAGAAATGAAGCGATGTTTTACGATTATAAATTTCTTGAGGGGGGCTAAGATTTGCCTAAAGAAAGAGTCAATCAAACTACGATTCATTATGAAATTGAAGGCAGCGGGGAAGCAATTGTTTTTATTCCTGGATTAGGAGCTAACTTATCTATGTATAAACCACAAGTTGAATACTTTAAACATAGTAACACAGTGATTTCCATTGATCTGCGCGGGAACGGCGAATCGGGTGAATTAACTACAAAAGTTTCGGAGGTATTAACAACACAATGTAAGGATATAAAATTGCTGCTCGAAAAATTAGACATTCATTCGGCTATTTTTGTAGGTGTATCTTACGGAGGGGTTATCTGCCAATTATTCACAAAGCTTTTTTCGAGTATAGTAAAGAAGCTTGTGATTGTTGATAGTTTTTGTACGACTAAGCCTAAAAGTCTTAAAATGTTTGGAATAATGATTGGAGCTTATATGGTTGGGGCTTATTATTTACCAACAAAATTCTTGACTAACTCAATTAAAAGTACATACGCAAAGTGGCCCTTAGCTCTAGAGGAAATGGAAAAAGTTGTAACAAACATGAGAAAAAAAGAAGTAGTGAAACAAAGATTAGCCATTAACAGGATCAACTACACTGACTTTATCGCAGAGTTTAATATGCCCTCTCTCGTTTTAGTTGGGAATCATACCAATATTGGAATCGACATGAGCAAACAAATTGCAGAACGACTTCCAAATTGTAGGTTTGAAATCATAGAAAACGCTTTTGATCCAAGCAATCTCTGTCAACCGGAAATATTCAATAGAAAATTGGATTATTTTATTAACGAAGATAGCACCAATCCAACCGACTGATGGGTAATTCTCATTCATCACTTCTATTTCAACTTGCTAAAACTTCAATTTTTTATTTTTCTTGACTTTCCAGTATACTCATTCTAATTTTAATCCAGTTTACCACTTATTTTCACACTCTAATACCGGGTCCTATGGTTATGGGTGTTGTATCTTATTAACTTCTTATTCCACACTCGCACCCGTTTATCATTATTTTACATCCATTGATCATACATTTCTTTTCTTGCTTTATGATACAAACGGACAGCTGTGTTTGATGCGGGCCATTATGGCACCCATGAATTGATTATGAGAGTTCCCTTTTAGCCTCTCATAGAGGCTTATTTATTGCCCCGCTAGTGGAATAAATAAAGGGCTGCCGCAGCAACTCCTTGTTTAACTCTTATAAAATGTATTACTTACCGTGATCCAATAATTTCTTTTCCAGATTACATATCCACTTATAATATTTTAATAAGATAAGTAAAAGTATTGGGACAATAAATACATCGTACCAAACCTTCCACCACCCAAGATGGAAAAATCCTATTGGTTCAGGAAGCAAGGCAGCTGCTTCATAAATTATGATACCTATTGTCCAACAGGTCATATAAATAACTTGTTTAGAACGGGAAGACTTAAAAGGAAACCAACCTAAGAAAATTATATTTACCGGGGGAATTAAAAAAATATGAGCAAGAATTCCTAACCAATTAACTCCTGCATCAAAATACCAATACCCATGGAGTTTAATTTCAACAATTAAATCAAAGAGTAATTGAAATGATATAGTAAAGGAACAAATATTAGCAATTTGATTTGCGGTCAGTTCTTTACCGGCTCTAAAAGCAATTAAACTGAATAAGATAATTGAAATAAAAAGTAATATCATACATAATCCCTTTTTTCATTAGCATATCCCTATAATACCCATTTATACTTATTTACCTCCTACAATATACCCATTGCCGACTTAATAAAAAAAGCTTCCTTACGACAGCCTGGCTCTTCTTCAATTGCCCACCCGGTTTAAATTTTTAAAAAGTATTTTATTCTTTTAACACAGCTTTCCTTCATAATTCCCTTTCTAAAGGAATCGAGTATCGTTAGCTTGAACAAGATACTTTTCGATATATGCTTCCATTACTTTGTATAAAAGCGAGAATCTTTTTGGGTATATGTATTTAGTCCTTTTTTATCAATTCATCTCTATCAGGTGCTTTTGGAGGCTGCTCTAACCACCCATTTTTAATCATAATGTTTGCCCCATCCTCAGCATAAATTAATATCTCTGCTGAAAGCCTTCCATACAGTACACCCAAATCCCTTCTAGGACTCATGCCCATACTTGCCCCATAGTAACCCACACTTAATGCAATTAATCCTGTTGTGTAAAACATCATTAACTTTTCAGAAAAAGTAGGCACTGTTGACTCTGTTACTTCGGTATCCCAAGTGGAAGGTACGGGAATGTCATCCTCAGCAAGAACTAAACCAAAATACTCGCAGTGTTTTTTGGCAATCTCCTTGCCTCTGACCAAGAAATTTACTACTTCTTTTGACTGTGCTACTTGACTAAACCCTATCAAAGTAGCTACACCAAATGCATTTCTTTGAAAGTTATTATATAGATTTGTAATTTCTATTCCCAATAAAGGTCGCTTTTCGCCAAGAAATCCAGTAAGGAAACTTTGCCTTTTCACAAAATCAATATTGTCAGGCATCGGTAAAAATGGCGACTTTATATATAGTCCTTCGGAAAGTAAAAGTTCTTTAACCTCCCTAAGAAAGGTTGTAAGTTGTGCAATACATTCATTAAAATAACTATAAACATCTTTCCTGACAGCAAGTGACAAATTGAGGCTGTATCCTTGTAATGCTATTTGAGCCGCCATATGCAGATAATTTAGAACATATAGGTCAGAGTATAAACTAGGTGCAGATACATCTACATCTTGATTGCTGCTAAACCCATGAGGAATCGGATATTTTTCATTATTAAAGATTTCTTTTAAAGTGGTTAAATTTCCTTGAGTAATATCTAAAGCTTGTTGAACAAGTGGTCTGATTTCTTCATCCTTAACTTTAGATAATAAATACATATATTTACATTTTATCGCACTTTCATTCATATAACTTGTCCAAAGTGAAGTAACTTCCGCAGAGGTAAGTCTTATATGTTTACTACCCATCTTTTTTAAAACCCTCCTTAAATACTTCGTACTTATTTTCTCCTGGGATTTCTTTCAGTATGCATATAAGTAAAACAACAGGGTTGATACATCTGCCTAAAACAAATAAGTAGCGTTTTAAGCCTAAAGTCAATTGGTTATTAGCTTCCTTTATTCCTTATACCTTCTAGGGTTATTGCAGGAGTATTTATAATCCACACATTTGTTTTCTGACATACGGGTAGATGGCTACCGCTTTCTGAAATCGGCTAAGAAGCTCTCAATCTGGGCCTTGTGATATGGCTGCCTAAACGGGATATGCTCATACCAAATTCCCCCAAGGTCTTCATTTAAGATCAGAGTATATCCACACCTTTAAAATAATTTGTCTGTTTCAACCACACATTTTTAAACTCCTCTTCGGTAGATATCCCTTTAGGTATGGATCAAAAGGAATCATTAAGAAATCCAATAAGCCTTATTAAACAATCGATGAAGCGGCTCCCTTTTATTATGGTACGTTTATGAAAGCCAAATGAACGAAAAGGGGTCTGGTTGTGGAAGCTCAAAAAATTCAGCAATATAAATTGAAAAAAGAGCCCAAAATAAAGAAAAATGCACTTGGGTTTGGGAAAGGAGTATTACTGACTTTTTTCTTGGCGGCACTGGCTGGTCAAATAGCCAATCTTCCGTTTTTCTCAATATTAGGGATCATGATTCTCTCTATTCTGCTGGGAGGTATATGGGGAAATACCCTTTCTGTCCCTGCAGATGCCCAAGCTGGTGTCGAATTCAGCAGCAAGGTCTTACTTCGTGCAGGGATAATTTTACTAGGCTTTAGATTAAATTTACATGAGATTCTATCAGCTGGCTTTTCTATTATGATCATTGATATTGTAGTAATAGCGTTTACAATGAGTTTCATCTTGTTATTAGGAAAAGCGCTTAGGATCAATAATATACTGTCTGTTTTATTAGCAGCAGGTACAGCTATTTGCGGTGCTGCTGCCATTATTGCGATAGCACCTATTGTAAAAAGTAAGGAAGAACAAACGGCGGTTGCAGTATCATGTATTGCTGTTTTGGGTACAGCTGGCGCCATTTTTTATATTGTTTTATTTCCTTATTTGCCTATTAGCGCACTGGAATACGGTGTATTGGCCGGCGCCACTTTGCATGAGCTTGCTCATGTAGTAGCTGCCGTTGTTCCAGGCGGGGATGTCAGCAGTGATTCCGGCATTTTAGTTAAGCTTGGAAGGGTACTGCTGCTAATACCCGTGGCTCTTATAATCAGTTTGGTTTACAACAGAAAGAAGGGCTATAAAAGCAGTGATTTTAAAAATTTGCCTGTACCATGGTTTATTTTTGGATTTCTCTTAACCAGCCTTACCAATACGTTATTTTCCATTTCCGAAAGTATCATCAGTATTTTTTTATTGCTGAGCATGTACATGCTGGCAATGGGAATGGCAGGATTGGGGCTTAATATTAAATGGAAAGACTTTGTCCAATTCGGCTTTAAACCAGTAGCCACAGCTGTTCTCGGTTTTATTGGCCTTCTTGCCATAACCCCTCTTCTGGTTTTAATATTTAGGATTTTATAATGTAGAAATCCTCTCTAATGATTACAATAGCAATATAGGAAAAGGTAAATGATTGAAGGAGGATACTCATGAATCTTGACTACTTGATCGTATTTTATGTTACTGCAAATAATAAAAGTTTTTCCCAAACTGCAAAGGATCTACACCTCTCTCAATCCAGTGTCAGCCTCCAAATAAAACAACTCGAAGAAAAATGGGATTGCCAGCTATTTGAAAGGACCACAAAAAAAATCTCTTTAACCCCTGCAGGAGAAATCCTTTACAACAAAGTAAAAAAATTAATAGCTTTAATGAACGAAACTCAAAATGAAATTGAAGAATTAAAGGGGACTGTACATGGAGACTTAAAGGTTGGGGCCAGCTTAACTATCGGGGAGCATTTCCTCCCTTTTTTATTAGCTGATTTTTCCCATTTATATCCGAAAGTTAAATTACATTTAAAAGTATACAATTCCGGACAAATTGTTGAAAAACTTTTGAATCACGAAATTAATTTAGGGTTTATTGAATCAATGCTTTCCTATCCAGCCTTAAAACAAGTACCATTTGCAAAAGATGAACTTATCATCATAGCCTCACCCCAAAATAAATTTATAAAAACAACCGATATTACTATTAAAGAGCTGCTGGAAGTCCCTTTTATCATTCGTGAAAAAGGTTCAGGCACGAGACAAGTCATGGAAGATACATTAAGAAGATGCCATGTAGACGCTTCTAAATTGAATGTCATTATGGAACTGGAACACACTGAAGCAATAAAATCCTGTGTAGAAGCAGGACTGGGAATCTCCATTATATCGAAGTCTGCTGTTAAAAAAGAACTTAAACTTCAGACGCTGATGCAGTTAAATATAGAGGGAATCACACTACATCGGGATTTTTATATGATCTACCATGAAGAAGCCCTAAAACATACCAGCAGAAAATTAATAGAGTTTATTCACAATAAATAAAAAAGTGTAAGCGCCTTGGACAGCCGCGGAATTGCGATTAGTGCTATGTATGATTTTTGACTGATTCTAGTGAAATTATAAATAAACTTGAAAACTTTATCCGATTCAAAAAAGGTGAAATACTTCTTAGGTCTGATATCCCTCTTATAAATCTCCTGGACATTCACGGCTTTTAGGCAGGTGTATTGCTTTATAGAATTGTGAAAACCCGTAATTTCTGCATTACCATAAAAACCCTGTCAAATTACGTTTTGGAGAGTATACTCCATTTTCTTTAACGGATTATTCCAAGCACGAATTTTTCGAATATGTATAGAAGTAATAAATGTTACAAATGGTACCGTTATTAAATCTGGGTCCCCCGCTCTTCCATTTGCGGCGGTTCTTCCATCCAGCCGTTTTGGATCATGATTTGGGCACCGCGGTGGGCGTATTCAAATATGTCTTTTGAGAAGTGCCTGCATTGATCAGTTCCATTCACAGGAAAGGCAGTACGGATTGCATTTCTCCCTAAAGATAAGGTAAAAAAAGAACCTCCTAAGAGGCCCCCTGTTCTTTCCGGTCAAGATAAATACTTAATACTTGCTTGAGGGATTGGTCCAGCTGCACCCATTCGTCAAGTTTGTAATTATTTAAAACCTTTGCAAGGTTTGGCTTAATGCCGATTAATTTTATGATGCTGCCGGTCATGAAGTTCAATGTTTTGATAAGCTGGGTGAATTTTTCAATGCCTTTGTTCTCCACTTCCCCAATTGCGGTAAGATCAAAGAGGATTTCATCATATTCACCGGCAAACACAGACTTTAGGCAGCTTTCGGATATCACATTGATTTTATCTGCTGTAATATTCCCAAATAAAGGAATCAGGCACATAGATTCCGATAGAGGGATAAAAGGGCCTGATAATTGATTCAATCGGATCAGTACCTGCTCAAGCTCTTCCTTTTTCTCCAAAAGTTCAAAATCGGTAGAGGCAAGCCGACCCTGAAGCTCCAACAGCTTCTTCATCAGGACTTCATTCGAGCTGTCTTTCGGCAAAAAAATCATATTGGCACAATCATCGCTGTCCCATAAAATATGGACATCAAATAATGCAAGCGGAGCATCCTTTGTCTTCATGTTCAGCTCCAGAATAGCAGGCTCCATCCCGGGCTCCCGGCTGTAACGGACAAGCTTATCAATGCTTTCCTCATCTATTATCCCCTTCAAATTTCCCTCGCTAAGGTCAAAGCTATCCCTCGCCAAAGCGGAATAGCTTAGAATTTCTCCGTTTCTGTCAGCTTTTAAAAAAGCTAGCGGAAGCGTTTGATTAAAATATTGCATTTTGCTGTCCTCCCGCCTGATAGTTTTGCAGCCATTCCATCGTTTCGGGCAAATCTCGTAAAATAACTGTGTCTTCCGCACAATAAGGAACCAGATCATATTTACCCGCTAAACGCCCCTCTAGAAGTACCGCCGGTTTGTGCAGAAGCTTTGCAAATTCCGCAGCATATTCCTTAAGCTTTGGCAGGTGATAAACAATGCTCACAGACAAGCCGATCACATTCGGCTTCCATTCTATGGCGGTTTTCAGCGCGTATTCCAAAGGCAGGCTCGGACCATAATATTTCGTTTCCCAGCCATTCTCTTCAAATAAGCTATTGACCATTTTCAGGCCAATATAATGCTCCTCCCCATCCAGGCAGAGAAACATGGCTTTTTGTCCGGATTCTATTTTATCGCGGTTATAAGCCAGTTTTGACAGCACAAAATCACATGTAGCCGTAGCTACATGTTCATCCGCAACCGTAATTTTATTCGTCTCCCAGAGAAAGCCGATATGCTGCATCGCAGGCGTAATCAGATTTTGATAGACTTCCAGACGGGATAAATGCTGATGCTCCTGAATATGCTCCCACACTTCTCTGAATCTCCTTCAAGCAAAAAGGAAGCAAGTGTCTCAGCATGCTGCATATTACACCTCTCCCTTCACTGGTTCGCCTTTCAGTACAGCAATTGCTTCGGATAAATAAAGTGTGAATGCCTCTGCTTGCTGTTCGTGCTCTCCTTTTTCTTCTCTCAGCACAGTTTGAATCAGTTTAAAATTGTCAATCAAATGCTGCGTTTTCATTCCATGCTTCGTTAAAATACCCTCAAGCCAGAGAGCATAATCCTTGAAAAAAACAGATTGCTTTAATTCATAGGCTGATTGGAGATGCTTCATATGGTGATGGTTGTCTTCGCGGCACTTCTCTTTCCCTTTCTCGCCAAACCGCTCCAGCAAGGAAGGTTCCCTTTCATAAATCATTTCGCTTACTTGATTGACAATCCCATCAAAATTCACTTAGACACCACCTTGTATTGTGAAACCTTCGGAACGACCGCAGCCAATTCCTGGTCCGGGTACTTTTTCTCCAAATCATGGATTCTCTTAAAATCCTCGCTTCGAACCCAATTTAAATAGTTTTCCTTTGAATCAAAAATCAGCTGTACCGTTAGCTCGCCCGCCCGCTTATCATTTTGCAGCAGCAAAAAGTCGACAAACCCCTCAGCACGATCAACCGACCGTGAACGATTTTTATATATTTGAATGACTTCCTCCGATTTTTCATCTGGAACATCAAATGTTGAAAAAACCGTTTACATGTATTCTCCTCCTATTTTCGGGAGTTTTCTGGCTCCTCAAGTATAACATAGTGTTGGAGTTTATCCTTTTTAGAGGGCTGGGGCGAGGTTTCATAAAAGGTGCGTATGGGGAGATAAGCCAATTGCGAATCCCACTCTTTACTACCATACCCATCTCCCCTCCTGGCATTTGGTCGTTAATCAGCTTCTTTACCTACCATATCCACTCCCTCTCCCCGCTTTTGATCGTTAGTCCGAGCTTTTACTAAACTAATGAATTCCATTACCACTGCCGAGTGTTTGGATCTATATATCCAAACTGTGTCAGCCTTAAGCCCTAGAGAAAGATATGTCTCTGGCTCGTTATGGCTCCTGTTCATCCGCGTTAAGATGATACATGTAAGAATTGTTAACTTTTTCCTGCAATAAAGGTCTGATTTTGCCGAAATAGGTCGTACGAATCATCGGAATTTTAATTCTTATATGGTTATTATTACCTATTTTTCTGTGTATAATTAGATTTTGGATGCAAATTTTCACTATTAGGGAGCTAGGAGAATGGTTATGAAATTATTGAATCTGTTTGTACAGAGAAAGATTTTGGTCGGGTTAATGACGGTATTAATTTTAGCCATCGGCAGCTATTCGATTTTTGAATTGGATAAAGAGTTGATGCCGCCTGTGACGATGGATGGTGCTTATGTGGAGATCAGTGCTGGTGAGATGGCTGCCATAGAAGTGGAGCGATCGATCACCAATCCCTTGGAACAGCAAATCAGGGGGATTGACGGAGTAGAAGGCACGGACTCGACAACGACAATCGGGCGGAGCTCTCTTCAAATAACCTTTGAACAGGGCCGCGGCGATGACCTTTTTAAGGAAGTTGAGTCAATCGTAACTGCCGCCAAGGGCGATAATGCTCAGATCACGGAGGTCATGGCTGGACAGTATGGAACAGCTCAAACCTACGAGTTTTATATGGATGTTTCCGGCGGGACGATGGAGGAAATGACCGATTTCTCTAAAAATGTCCTTGAGCCCCGTTTGGAGGCATTGCCTGAAGTCCGCGACGTATCGCTGGCAGGCGTACAGGAGCATGAAGTTACAATTGAATTGAACCGCTCCGAAATGGCAGAAAAAGGGCTGAATGCCACAGCAATTATCAGCGCGATCCAGCAGGTGAACAGCGAGGCAACACTCGGGGAACTAAGCAGCGATTCAAACTCTCCTTCCCTTCGCTGGAACACGAAATTGGAAAATGTGGACGATGTAAAAAGTATAAAAATCCCGACACAGGCAGGATTCATTGAACTGGAGGAAGTGGCAGACGTTTCCCTTCAGCCGCTTGAAAGCTCCTCCTTTGTCTGGAAAAATGGCACAAAAGACTTTATCTTTGTCCAGGTAGGCCGCGTTGCGGATGCGACACAAATTGATATGGCGGCAGCGGTCCGTACTGAAATCAAAAATATTCGTGAAGATGGATTGGTTAAAGGATTCGAACTGAATGAAATGGTCGCGCAGGCGGATTATGTCCAGGAATCGATTGATGGGGTAACCGGCAATGTTCTTACCGGAGGCGTCATAGCGATTGCAATCCTGCTGATCTTTTTGCGGAATCTAAGGGCCACTTTTATCATCGGTCTATCAATTCCAACTTCTATCCTGCTGACTTTTACTTCGATGTGGGTATTTGATTACAGCTTTAACATCCTAACCCTGATTGGTTTGGGACTTGGAATTGGAATGATGGTCGATTCCTCCATTGTTATTTTGGAATCAATCTATCGAAAGAAAGAGCAAGGATTGGGCAAACTGGAATCCGTTTTAGAAGGAACAAAGGAAGTTTCATCTGCTGTTATTGCTTCCATGCTGACGACGATCGTCGTATTCCTGCCGATTGGCCTGATTGGCGGAGATATGGGGCAATTCATGATCATGCTGTCTGCGGTTGTAGCGATTACATTGATCAGCTCGGTTATAGTATCGTTCACACTGATCCCTTCTCTTTCCGAAAAATTGCTGAAGCTCCGCAAATCGAAAAAAGAAAGCAAAGAAGGACCGATTATGCGCCTGTATAGCCGTATCGTCGCGTGGACAATCAAGAAAAAACGCTACAGCTTTGCAATCATTGCAATCTTTTTCCTGCTATTTGCCGGATCCTTGACGCTTGTGACAAAAATTCCGATGACAATTATGCCAGATATGTTCAATCGTTACACCGAGCTGATGGTTGATCTGGAAACAGGTGTTTCACTAGAAGATAAAGAGGAAATTGCGCAAAACATAAATCAAAAACTGCAATCCATCGAGGATGTAGAGTCCAATTACGTCATGGATAACGGCGGCATGTTTTATACCATTATCAACATGACAAAGGGTGAAGACATTACAAGGGAACAAAAAGATATTAATGAAGAAATTATGAAAGAACTCCGCAGTCTATCAGATACCCTTCCAGTTGAAAATGTCCAGGGAGCTATGTCGGGTGGCGGCAGTTCTCCAGTTCAAGTGCATATTAAAGGCGAGGATTTTGAACAATTGCAGGCGGTTGCCGGCGATTTTACTAAAGAACTTGAAGGCATTGATGGCATTGTTGGTGTGACAAATTCCATGGAGCGAACTTCCGAAGAACAGGTTGTCGTTTTAAAGAAAGAAGCGATTGAAACAGCGGGATTAACACAGCCGCAAATTAGGCAATTCATCGAGCAGGCCTTTTTGACAATGCCAGTAGGGGAAATGACGGTAAACGAAGAAAATGTGCCGCTTTCCTTAAAATGGGCCGAGAAAACCGATTCCAAGTTGTCCCTATTGGATTTAAAAGTCCCAACAGCACAGGGTGAGAAAACCTTATCTTCTTTTATCCAATTGGAGAGTGTGGAAACACCGAATGAAATTTCCCATCGTGATGGCGAGCGTTTCCTGTCCATCTCGGCTGATATGGAGGGCAAAGACCTTGGCGCTATTAACCGTGACGTACAAAAGCTGATCAGCGACTTTTCTGCACCGGCTGGCTATACCGTTTCAGCTGCCGGCGACCTTGAGCAGCAGCAGGAATTGATAATGGATATGGTGTTTGTTTTAGCCATCGCGATTTTCCTCGTGTACCTGGTTATGGCTGTTCAATTTAACCACCTTGGCCACCCGCTTATCGTCATGTCCGTGATCCCTATGACAATCGTTGGTGTCATTCTCGGATTGTTCCTTACACAAATGGAGCTAAGTGTCATGTCAGGCATGGGAATCGTGATGCTGATTGGAATTGTTCTCAACAACGCCATCCTGTTGATCGACCGGACGAACCAGCTGCGCACTGAAGGATTCTCTGTTGAGGAAGCTCTTTTAGAAGCAGGGAAAAACCGGATTCGCCCCATCTTTATAACCACTTTGACAACAGCCGGCGGCATGCTGCCCTTGGCATTGGCATCCGGAACTTCTGGCAACTACCAGGCCCCTATGGCGACAGTCATTATTTCCGGTCTGCTATTTGCCACCTTCATCACCCTGCTGCTGATTCCGGCCGTTTACCGCTTGTTTACAACCTCCAGCCTTCGTTTCGGCTGGCTAAAGAAAAAGCGGAAAAAGGAACGCAATGACGTAAAAGCAGTACCAGGAACATAACAATTAACGCAAAAACCCCCTTTAAAAACAGAGGGGTTTTTGCATATAATTACGGGCCATTGCGGATGTTTCAGACACTATGGACAAGGGCTCTTCCCTTTCGAATTTTCTTTCATATATTGTTAGCAGATTAATGGAAAGGAGAGTAAGCTATGTGCCATTTTTGTGTTGAGTACCATTATTACAAAAAGAAAATCTGCCATGACCCCCATTGCAACATCTGCTGCAAAAAGAAAGAAAACCATGAACATCACTGCTTCAAAAAATGCTGCCATGACCACAGCCACCATTGCTCCTGCAAAAAATGCTGCCACGAATTCCATCACCATTGCTGCAAAAAGTGCTGCCGCTGCTAGAATTGCTTTTGTAAAAATAGTATACAAGCTTACTTTAAAAAGCAGGTTATACCTGCTTTTTTTTTGCTGTCTTTTTTAAATATGGAATTCCTCCCGGTTACCTGAATGAAGAGTCATTTAAAAACAAAATATTTCTGGCCAAAATAATTGGTTATAGTGTAAATCGCTGCCCCCATGAATACGGCAAGCTCCACACGGGAAAGTTCATACCCCAAAAGGTGAAAATCCTGCATACTCTCTGCGGCCAAATCGCTTATTGCATAAGAAAGAAAGTAACTAAATAAAATGACAGAAATAAAACGGACAGCACTCTTTTGAATGCTGGCCTTACTCTGAAAAGTAAAGGTCCTATTCAGATAATAGCTGATTGCAGCTCCAATGCTATTTCCGATAAAAGTAGCTGTCCAGTATGACATTCCGATTAAATTCAAAAGGATAAATATAATAGATAGGCCCGCTAACGTATTAACCGCTCCAACAAGCAAAAAACGGATAAAGGTATTAGTTCGTTTCAGATAATTTTCCAAAATTAATGCCAGTGAACTCATTTTCAGCTCCTCCGTCCGTAGCCAGGTGAGGGGAAATAGGCATATTAAAGGCATCAATTTCCACTGAAAATTTAGGTCTCCTCTTTGTTTCTTTATATATCTTTCCAATATATTCCCCAACTAAGCCAATGGCTGTAAGCTGCAGCCCGCCAAGCATCCAGATTGAAGTGATCAAGGAAGTCCAGCCTGTTTCGGTTTCCCCAAAAAACCTTAATCCAAGAAAGTAAATGCCAAATAGAAGACTAATAAAAAAGGAGCATATCCCCAACACCATGACCATTCGGATCGGCGTAACCGAAAATGAGGTAATGCCTTCAAAACAAAAGGCCATCATTTTTTTCAAAGGATACTTGGACTCTCCCGCAAGCCGTTCTTTACGGTCATAAAACACACTGGCCGTTTTAAACCCAAGCAATGGCACAATTCCGCGCAGGAACATGTTTGTCTCCTCATATCGTTGAAGCTCTTCCAAAGCACGTTTGCTCATTAAGCGGAAGTCTGCGTGATTATAAACAAGATCGACTCCCATCTTCTTCATCATCTTATAGAATCCCTGAGCTGTGCTTCTTTTGAAAAAAGTATCGGTATCCCTTTTTCTCCTTACACCATAGACAATTTCATACCCTTCCCGGAATTTCAGCATAAACTCCCGGATTACTGAAATATCGTCCTGAAGATCCGCATCGATTGAAACAGCACAATCCGTGGCCTTTCCTGCTGCTGATAAGCCAGCAAGCAATGCATTCTGGTGCCCCACATTTCTGGAAAGCTTTATTCCCCTGACCTTATCATTATTTAAGCTTTGCTTGTAAATGATCGGCCAAGTCCGGTCTTTGCTTCCGTCATCCACAAACAGAATTTTGCTTTTATCCGAAGCCAGATTTTCGTTCTCCAGTTCTTCAAGCAATTGGCTTAGTTGTTTAATCGTTTCCGGCAGTACCTCCTCTTCGTTATAGCAAGGAACCACGATGGTGAGTACTGGGTTGCTCATTTTTTTCCTCCTGTTTATATGGCTTTATAAAGGTAGATTTTCCATACAGAGCTTTTTGATTCAAAAACCTTTTCCAGGTGCAGATCGTTATCTGCGGCATTATCGATTGGAACGGATGAAAAAATATAAGACCCCCCCATCGCCTTGAATGCCCCTGTATTCAATTGAAGGTTTTTCAGCCTTTTTTTCGTATGCTTTTTAAACATATAATGCTTTCCGAGCTCGTCCGTAAAGATATAGCACCTTCCCCCCCATTCATCAAAGTAGATGCGGATTCTTTTGTTTTTTACCAGTTCTTTTTCAATTATTTTCCGAAACTGATATTTGTACGTTAAGGGGTAAAAATTATTATACGTATCCAAAGTATAGAAGCCATTAAACTGGGCGACGGCAGGGTGAAGGCCGATGCTTGCGACACGGTAATCCTCCTGCGGGCGCCCAATATAGTTCTTAATATCAGTAAACTGCTTTTCTGCATAAAATTGCTTTACAGTAGGCTTATCCTGAAAAAGAAATTCTTCATTAAAAAATGAAGCGACAATCACTTGTGCCAGCACAAAAACGGGAACCTGCCTCCTCCAAAACTGGCCACGGGACCAAATGATTTTCAAGGACAGGGCAAAAAGAACATAAATAACCAGGGGCCTTAAAAAGTGATACCTGGCAAAGTTGAATGTATCAAGAACATGAAAGCGTTCAGTAAGCGGCAGCCAGCCTTTGTAAAACCAGAAGGCATACCATGCTGATAAAGCAAAATTTAGGAAAAACAGGAACAAAAACACCTTTTCTTCTTTCCAGTTCTTTTGCCAAATAATCATAAAAAGGGCTATGAACATAATCGGCAGGATGACTAAGGTGTGAATCGTTGCAGCATGGTGGTGTCCCAGAGCAAAATTTTTAAACGTCAGCCGGACACAATGCCAAAAGGTTAACCTTGCATGGAAATATTCATCACGGCTGTTTGGTTCCTCGTCAAATAGAAAGGAATAAACAAGCCGGTATTCAACAATAAAAAATATTCCGGTCATATAAGCAATCGATAATAGAAATGGCCAATTCCACTTTCTTTTCCTGATTACATCTATCAGCCAAAAGATTCCCATAGCACTCAGAAAAAAGAAAAATCCCAGAACGATGCTCGCATACATGGGCAATAAGGTTAAGACAAGGATGTTTCTCAAGGATCTTTCCCCTTGCCTGATATTTAAAAATGCCCAAAGCGCAAGCGGCATCCCAAGAGTGCTCAGCATACCGGAGGGCCAGAATGGAGTGAATGCAAACGCCAGCGCTGTCCCAATCGTAACCGATGCCCACTTCTCTTCTTTAAGAAAATGCTTTTTCAAAAGCAAATACATTCCAATAAAAGCAAACACTCTTGTAATCGTCTGGCTGAGAGCATAGGCAACCATGACCGGAAAGAGAGCATAAAGCCAAACAATTAAGGTGAATTCAGAGCCAAACGCATTCCGGGATAGGCTGCCGTTAATAATTTGCGGAATGGCTGCATCAATCGGCCCTGTAAGCTGGCCGCTTTCGGCTAGGACTTTATACCATGCAAGATTAGAATCTAAATTATCATGAACGCGAATATGAGCGTTTTCACCTAATATGTACAACGGAGACACAAACAAAGCTAAGGCAATAAAGGCAAGGATAAGAAGCTTTTTCTCGGCTGTTATTTTTTTCAAATGCAATCTTTACACCTCTAGGTTCAAGATTATTTATAGCTTAGGGTTAACGAACAGGTGCAAAATATTCCGGGGATATCCATATTCAACATAATACAACCTGCCGGCAACATAAAAATAAGTGAAACAGCATTCAAGCCTGATGATAAGTAATCACTGCTAGCACAAGTTTTAACGGTGGATTATGCTGGATAAGGCTGCAAAAAAATGGCTCATGAACTATCTTAGGGGGGATTTTATGATTAAAAAAGCGGTCATTCCTGCTGCAGGACTTGGAACGCGTTTTCTGCCGGCCACAAAGGCTCAGCCTAAGGAAATGCTCCCTATCGTCGACAAGCCGGCCATCCAATATATTGTTGAAGAAGCAATCGCTTCGGGGATTGAAGATATCATCATCATAACCGGCAGGAATAAAAGGGCCATTGAAGATCATTTCGATAAATCAGTTGAAATGGAGTTATTGCTGAAGAAGAACGGAAAGCTGGAAATTCTCGAGGAAGTTCGCGGAATTTCCAATCTGGCGGATATTCATTATGTCAGGCAAAAAGATCCTCTTGGGTTGGGCCACGCCATTTTGTGCGCCAAAAAATTTATTGGCCATCAGCCCTTTGCTGTCCTTCTCGGTGATGACATCATTGCCGGCAAAAAGCCGGCATTGCTGCAGATGATCGAGCAATATAACAAAATGGGTACGAGTATCCTTGGATGCAGTGAGGTTCCCATTTCTGAAGTAAGTAAATATGGGATAGTCGGTTACTCAGAGCAGCGGGGCGCATTATATAAAGTTGACAACCTTGTTGAAAAGCCCCCAATCGATACCGCTCCCTCAACCCATGCCATTATTGGCCGATATATTTTAACTCCATCTATTTTTGAAATGCTTGAAAATGGCAAACCTGACAGCAAAGGAGAATTGCAGCTGACAGATGCGCTTCATTTATTGCTCGGCCACGAGAGAATGTATTCTTATTTAATCCAGGGCAATCGTTATGATGTTGGCGATAAATTTGGGTTTTTAAAAGCCTCGATTGACTTCGCTTTGCAAAGGCCTGATCTGAAGGAAAAACTATTACTATATTTGAAGCAAATCCGCCTATGAATTTTTATCATTTATATCCGTCAAGGTGAGACCTGGGCTATCTCCATGCACCTTGGATCATCTGGCGGATGGATGTTTTTTTTGGATTCCTTTCCAGCATGCCCCAAGGCCGGGCATGCTAATGGATTAAGGAAAAGCCCTCATCCTCAAAGGTTTTCACCGCTCTTTTCTGCGGTGATCTTCTTTAATCCCCCAATCACGAACCGAACAGCCAAAAACAAGAGAATAAATCCAATAAACGAATACGTGTGCTTCCAATGAATCAGTTCGAACATATTCAAAAGGCTAAATAAAGGTTCAATGATATAGGCAAAAAAGGCTGCCAGAATGACCGATGCTGTGCTAAAGCTTTTCCATGTGCGGAAATATTGATAAATCAGCATCCCTGAAACCGGGATGACCACAAAATCTGCAGGCATCAACGGCGGGATAGCATGAAACAATTTATCAGGGTATCCCCATAGCAAAAAACTAACACCTATTACATCCAGGAAACACGCAAAGATTCCGCATAATAACCCAAAAGCAAGGATTTCAAAGAAACGCTCCTTGTCCACCAGTCTCCACCAAATAAAATAAGGAAGAATGGCAGCAGCCACTAACAGCCACCAATTAAAGCTAAACAAGTCCTCCTGCATCCAATGTTCAAAAGAGACATCCCTTAACTTTTCCCTAGCTTTTTGCACCTCTTCGTATGAAGGAAATTTACTCATAGCGTCACCTGCTGTGCGAGTTCTTGTACTTTCTATCATCTTTCCCCACGCAAGAAGTTACATACAGTAAACCGATGTATTTAATAATATATGTATGCATAAAAGCAGCTGGCCTAAGCCAGCCGCTCTTCTCTTAGTATTCGCCTTTTAGTCCTGTATACATCAAAATGGCTTCCCTTAAAAACTCTGCGGCATTTGGATGAATTTTATCATAATAGGCTTTAAATCTTTCGTCTGACACATACATTTCCGCGAGGCCAGCATGGGCCTCTTTGCTATATTCACTCCAATAAAACGTGATCCATTGTTTATGGAGATCGGCTGCTTTTTGCGCAAGTTCACCTGCCGGATCGCCTGATTGAATAGCTTCAGCTAATGTGCTATTCACTTTCTCAGCCAATTGGGCAATAGCCTCATGCTCCTCCTGAGTCATATTCATGACCTTGGCATTTGACTTCTCTACAGTCTCATCCCCATATTTTTCACGGATTTCTTTCCCGTACTTCTTCTCATTTTCTTCAATCATTTTCTTTTTGAATCCTTCAAACTTTTCCTTATCTGACATGGTCGTTCTCCCTTCTGCTGACGCAATGGTTTTTTCTACATTCGCAATAAGCAAATCCAGCTTCTTTCTTTTCTCAAGGAGTTTCCCGCGATGCTCCTTCAGTGCATCCGCAGCATCGAAAGCAGGTGCTGAAATGAGCTTTTTGATCTGATCCAAGCTAACGCCAAGCTCTCGGTAAAAAAGGATGTGCTGAAGCCTGTCAACCTCCTGCTGGCCATAAATCCGGTATCCCGACGAATTGGTTCTTGCCGGCTTAAGAATCCCAATTTCATCATAATACCTTAGAGTCCTTGTACTCACCCCTGCCAGCTGAGCAAGCTTTTGCACTGTATACTCCATGCGGAATTTCCTCCTTTCGAAAATATATGAAAGTACTTTCTGCTTATTACGATACACCTTTACGCAACGTGAAGGTCAAATGGTTTTTATAAAAAAATTGCCTCTTTTGGGCCCATTTATATGTCCAGCTGCTTCACCAGGAGAGCTGCCGTTGTTTTTATCATCCTGCATCCTTCTAGATCCTGCTCCTTAATCAATCCAAGATCCAATGCAGATTTAATTTTTCCTTCATGTGGCCTTTTCTGAATAAGGTCCAGGAAGTTCAGTTTTTCCAGCTTTTGAACAGTCGTTTCCTGATCAAATTTCTCCAATTTTCGAATCTGCCGTTGCAGTTTGTAATTATCGATCGTGACTTCACCTTTCTCATTCTGTCCGACTGCCGTATCGAAATACTGGTGGAACAGATCCTTTAGTTTTTCCAGCTCGGTTTCCAAATCCTTTTTCCTGCGGCTCAACTCAACAAAACGGACCAGCATATCTTTTGTAAGGATGCTCTCGCTGTTTACCAAATCGATCGCCTCTTTTCTCGGATGATACTTCATCTTATTTTGGAAGAGGCGGCGTTATGCACGTCCTAAAGAACATTCGTTTGTGTTCTTATTTTAGAAGACTGGGTAGGTGTTTCACGGATATATTCAGTTTTCCGCTTTCCCCCCATGGTGACCTCCTTCCATAAATATTAACAACTATCTTTTAAGACATTTAATTTGTAAAAAGGGCAGGGGATTCTAAATTGGCGAAGTATATTAGTAAGAAAGACAAAAAGAGGCATGGGGGGCCATATGAGATCCGAAACCGAAATGATGGAATTAATTTTATCAGCAGCCAAGCAAGATGAGCGGATACGAGCGGTTATTATGAATGGTTCGCGCACGAATCCGAATGTGAAAAAAGATATCTTTCAAGATTACGATATTGTGTACCTTGTAAGGAAAATCGAATCTTTTACCCGCGATCATAGCTGGGTCGATGTGTTTGGAGAACGGATTATGATGCAGCTGCCGGAAGAGAAGGTGCTGCCTCCAGCTGATGGCAGCGGCCGTTTTCCTTACCTTATGCAATTTATGGACGGGAATCGCATTGATTTGACCTTGATTTCTGTTGGAAAAATGGATGAACTCCTGCAACGCGACAGCTTGAGTGTCCTGCTTCTTGATAAGGATGGCCTTGTTGGCCCCCTTCCGCCTTCAAGCGATCGGGATTATTGGATTAAAAAGCCGACTGCACAGGAGTTTGCCGATCTCTGCAATGAATTTTGGTGGATCAGCCTGAACATCAGCAAAGGCCTTTGGCGCCGGGAGATTACTTATGCAATGTTTATGCACGAGCAAATTAACCGTAATGTACTGATCAAAATGATGGAATGGAAGATCGGAATCCAGACCGATTTTACAAAAAGCGCAGGCAAGTTCGGCAAGTATATGACGGATTTTTTGCCGGAGGAAGAATGGGAGCAATTTAGATTGACCTATTCGGACGCGGATTTTGATAACATATATAAAGCACTTTTTATCATGTGCGATCTTTTCAGAAAAACGGCTATGGAGGTCGCCCAGCAGCTTTGCTTTGATTACCCTTATGAAGACGATAAACGGGTAACAGCATTTTTGAAGCATGTTCGAAATCTGCCTCCGGATGCAAAATCTATCTATTAAAAAAGTCCCCTTACCCAGGGGACTTTTTCAGTTATTTTTTAATTCAAATTGCTCAAACGCAGACCAGTTCACCATTTTTTCCATGAGAATGGAGATGAGTACGCCCATAATCAGGCCGTTTGATATAAATGGCTGGATCAGGACTGGCAAATCAGCGAACAAGGCGGCCGGAGTGTTCATTAAGCTAATGCCGATGAGCACCGGCGCTGCCAGACGGAAAATTGTATCCGAATTAAAGGTTTTTCCGTTTAAGCTGTTAAAAGCCGTTCCGAACAGCTGCAGATAAGCAACAAACAGCACTGCGTTTCCGACTGTGACCGGCATGCCGGCCAGCCATGAACCCAGCGGAGGGATCATGCCAATCACGGCCAGCAGTGCACCCCCAAGGAAAAATGGCGTTTTCATTAAAATTCGTGTACTCTGCAAAAATCCAATTGATGAAGTGAATGGAGTAAACGGCACCAGGCCAAATCCGCTTCCGATCACTGTGAAAACGGCAGTAAAAAAAATCGAACCCCGATACTCCCGCTTACCGGATTCTTTTTTAAATAGCGTATCCGCCGAGCTAATCGAAGCGACTGTGTTGCTCAGGTTCATCAATCCGGCAAAGAAAGTGACGGCGATAATTCCAACTTCGAGGTTAGGCTGTCCTAATGGAAACAGCGTAAAGCTCACTTCCCCCGCCGATGCCGCACCTTGCTGCCCCTCACTCATAAATAGCAAATCATAGCCAATCCAGCCGCCCAGCAAACCTATTAAAATGGAAAAATTGCTGATGATGCCATTCCCTTTTAATTTTAAAAGACTAACAAAAATGACGAGTGCAAAAGAATATAAAGTAATGGGAACATCAATCGTGCCCTGGTCACTGACTTTCATCATGCCTTTAAAAAAGATAAAAATCAGCTGGAAGGTTAATAGAAACAGATAAACTGACATCACCATCGGATTGAAGATCGATTTTAATAGCGATATTCCATTAAAAGCTGCGAGAATTAAAGTTACTGCTGATGCCAAAAGGACACCTGTCGCGATCCCTCCGCCTATTTGGGTAAAGCTCATCCCCAAAGAGGATGCCGATAAACCCAAATTTAAAATGACTCCCCACAGCAAGCCGGAATGGCCCTCCATCAACGGATAGCGATGCCCTGCCCACCCCTGGAAAATCGATGCAAGCCCCGTAAATACAAGCGATACTCTTAGCATCATTGCAATCGTTTCACTGGGCAGCTGGAAGACAGCCCCTACTGATATGGGAATCATCACTGTATTCGCAAATATAAAGAAAAGCCATTGTACGGAAGAAAAGATCGTAACGGTACCAAACCGCTTATTCATGCTGCCAACACCGCTTTCCAATCAAAAGTTTCGTCTCTCTAAAAAATAAACTAGCTATTATTATAATATAAATCCTGATAAATTTCTTTGGATTTCACTTGAAGAAAATTGGAAATTTATTTAAGAGGAACGAACTTTATCTGCATGTGGCCAAAAGACCAGTATATCGACAACTGACCGATATATTGGAAATCTGACCGATATATTTTAAAAGTGACCGATAAAATGAAAATCTGACCGATATATCCAAAAAGTGACCGAAAAAGTCGGATTATTGGCCGATATAAATGTAAACAGTTTTGCAGGGGTTCAATAATTGGGCGAGCAAAAGACTTTTCTTATCTGCTTCTTATTATTAGGCGGGATTTTAATCGTGATTTTTTATAGGTATAGCTTTTTTCCGGAATAGGAAAAACCCGCAATAAGGATTGCGGGACGGATACTATTTTTACATAAGACCGGAAAACCACAGTCCAAGCGTGGTGCCGACATAGTTGCCGATAATGTATCCGAGCGTTCCGACGACCAGAATCGGTCCAATCAGGTCCTTCCAGCCTTTTGCTATCGCCATGGCTGCAGCAGTTGTCGGGCCTCCGACGTTCGCATTGCTGGCCAGGAGAATTTCTTCAAGATCATATTTTAATAGTTTCCCGGCTGTTAATGAAAGCGCCATATTTACAACAATGATAATGAAAACAAACACCAGCAGCAGTGGGGCATTTTGAATTATGAGTGGAATGGATGCCGGAATGCCGATGACAACAAAGAACAAGTAAATCAGGAAAGTTCCGATTTCCTGGCTTCCGTTTATCGATTCAAAGTACTTCGGAAACAACGCCAGGAGAAGGAATGTCAAAGTTGTCAGCATTAAATACTTGTCGCCGAATAGCCCATTAAGCAGATTCAAAAAGAATGATGTTTCATCGCCAGAAGGAATGAATCCATCCAGGAATTCTGCTATTTTAAAAGAAACAATGACGAGCAGAAAGGCCGTTCCAATCGACATTGCCATATCCTTCAACGAAATATCCTTCCGCTTCCAAAAGCTTTCCGCAAGCGTCTTGCCATCTTCTCCTAAACTGCCTCTTTCCACTTTTTCAACATGCGGAGCTTTAAAACGGCTTCTGAAAAAGCTCATGGACGGAATGATCATCAGGACGACGAAATATATAGCCATCATTAAATTGTCAGCGACAACCGCTGAAGATACCATTTCCCCCGGTGTTTCAAACTTCGCAGCCATGGCCGCAAAGTTCACACCCCCGCCAATATAGGACGCGCTGAGCATGGCGCCAATTTTATCGAGCATCGGGATATGAGCCTTCAGCAAAAAGAAACTGATGATCACACCTGCAACGGTACCGATGGAGCTGATCAGAAAGATAATCAGCAACCGGCCGCTTTCCTGCCAGATTCTCTTAAAATTCACATGGAAAAGCAGCAGCGGAATGGCGAGCGGGATAATAAAGGTCCAAACTGCATCATAAACAGGCGAGGCTGTAGGAATAATGCCGGTATTCGATAGTATGATCGCACCGATCAGCGCAACAATAGCACCTGAAATCTTTGAGGCCCAGCTGTAGCGCTGCTCCAAATAAATGCTCGCTGAAGCCCACACCACAATAATCCCCCACAACGTTACATAATCATCTGCTTTAATTAGGGTATGCTCCAAAATCAATTGCCTCCTTTTAACAATTTTTATCACTATAAACATATTAGCTATATCAGGTAAAAAATTCAAAATATTCAATTTCGACAAAATTCGGGTGGTACCTGGTACCACATTTACTGATAGACAAAAGGTCGCCAGCTGTAAAACTGGCGATGCTTTCGGTTACCCATTTAAAAACAGGGTAGCTGTTACGTATTTTTTTGTAAGCGACTTATAGTACGCCGATAGGACGGTCAAGGATGCGGTGACGAGGATATTGGAGACAATGTCTTTTTGCTGGTCGGTTAGGTCTTGAAAATTCTCCAGCGTCCTTAAGGCTTCTTTTTTGATGCACTTCTCAATCTGTTCGTGCATGCTTTCCCCTACTATATTTTGATGATGAGCTTTTTCAAAAATGGCTGCGTAGGCAGAATAAAAGAGAATTGGCTCAATTACATCATCTGTGCGGTCATCAAGGTCATTGAATAAGAGTGCGAGAATTTTTCGGATAGAGTCGAAATCCAGAGTCGCTTTCAAATCCTCCACGATAAATAGCATTGCAGCCTGGTCGACAGAATATTTTTTGCCAAGCTGCGGACTTCCAATCAGCTCCTTCACATCCCGCTTTACCCAGTTCTGAACAGCCGTTGAAGATAAATTCGTAAATTCAATTTGGTTTCCCAGTGCCACAATTTCATTTATCGAAAAGCCAATTTTCCGCAAATCAGCCCTTAACAATTTTTCAAAAATGGCCGGCATCTTTGTATCTAAAAACGCCTCCATTGATTTTCCGCTTTTTTCATGAGCAGCTGCCCACGCATTCTGAAGGATTTCTTTTGGCGTATAGTCCCCTTCCCCTTTTAGCGAGAAAAGAAAATCAGCCATGCTTTTCCTCGATAGCTGGAATAATTCCAAGGTAATCAGCCCCTGCGTTTCTCTATTAGATGTCTCCATCCTAATTGTTTCCTATTTAACAGTCAATGTCTAGTGGTTTGGTTTTTCCTTTTGGCACTATCATAACTGTATTAAATTCTTGCTATTTTCTTAGAAAAAATATAAAATATAGTCAAGTGACAAGTTCATAAGACCTCGAAACACAAAAAATATTTATATAAGGGTGAGGAAATGGGTAAGCGTATATTTTACTTTTTATTGACGAACGTACTTGTCTTATTGACGATCAGTATTATTTTCTCGCTGATTGGCGGAGGAAATTATATTAATGCCCAGGGCGGCATTGACTTTGGTGCACTGCTTGTTTTCAGTGCTGTTATTGGTTTCTCCGGCTCCTTCATTTCTCTCTTGATGTCCCGCTGGATGGCCAAGAAAATGATGAATGTCCAGGTGCTGGATCCGAATGGATCCCTATCATCAGCTGAACGTGACATTGTGGAAAAGGTTCACCGCCTATCCAGAGCAGCAGGCTTAACACATATGCCTGAAGTAGGAATCTATCATTCTCCTGAAGTGAACGCATTTGCCACCGGACCATCTAAAAAACGTTCCCTTGTCGCAGTTTCAACTGGATTGCTGCAGGAAATGGACGACGATGCCATTGAAGGCGTTATTGCTCACGAAGTTGCGCATATTGCAAATGGAGATATGGTAACCATGACCCTTCTACAAGGTGTCGTCAACACATTTGTTGTCTTCTTATCCCGCATTGCAGCCTGGGTTGCATCCCGATTTGTTAGAGAAGAAATGGCGCCGGTTGTGCACTTCATTGCCGTGATCGTGTTCCAAATCGCCTTCTCCATTCTGGGAAGCCTTGTTGTCTTCGCCTACTCCCGTCACCGTGAATTCCATGCGGACCGCGGCGGCGCAGACCTGGCAGGAAAGGATAAAATGACCCATGCCCTGCAAATGCTGAAGGCATACTCCAACCGCATCAAGGGTGAAGAGCAAACGGCGATCTCTACTCTAAAAATTAATAATAGAAGCAAAGCTTCATTGTTCTCCACACATCCGGATTTGGATGAGCGTATTAGACGTTTGAGCATGAAGTAATGGAAAAAGGGTGCCCTTTTTGGTGGGGCACCCTTTTCCTGTCGATTCAGGTAAAATATTAAAAAAAAACTTCTATTAAACTGTTATTTCACCGTAATTAAATGAGGATATTTTCATTTCAATCAAACGTTTGATTGAACCGATACACCAAAAACCGCTCGTTCTCATTCTGCTTCCCAAGGTCAACTTCCTTAATCAGCTCAAACCCGGTGCTGTTTTCCAGATAAAAAATATAATCCTCTGAAGGATAATACAGAATGATGTCAACCTCCCGTGGATGGTCCACTGCAGATCGCAAGATATTGTTCACCGCTTTAATAAAAATCTGAACGGTAAACGGGTTAAAAAAATAAAACCTGTTGTCTTCCGCAGCAATTTCATATTCCTGTGCGAGACAGCATTGAAATTTAATCCTCTCTTTTTTCCCTATGTAATTGTGCAGATTTTCAACGGCCTCACCATAAAAACCCTCACTCATCTCCACTCCGACTGCCGATGCATCAAACTTATGATAAACATAAAAGGCCAGCCTCCCTTTTCCGCAGCCGAAGTCTACGACACGATCACTGCTTTTTGGCCTATATTCTGCAAACAATTTTTCCAATGCCTCATAAGGTGTTGGCTCATAGCGGTGGTAGTGGAAAGATTCAAGGAATCCTTTCTGCTCCCCGCTTGTTTGGATATTAAGCAAGTCATCAAAATACTCCTCTTTCATTGGCGTGCTCCTCCCATAAAAAAGTGCCTGGCACCGCTCTTGGACAAGTTGGTCCATTTGCAGTCCCAGGCATTCTTGATGTATGTACGCATATTATTTCGCTTCTAAAACCAAATATTCACGTAATGTCTGCTGCAGTGTTCCCTTTGTTTCAGCTTGTTTTTCGAAGGTAATTCCTGCATGGATCATCTTTCTGACCAGTTCAGCACGCAAGCCAGTAAGGACTGCGTCGCACCCCATCATTTTAATGCCGCTCAGGATCTTTTTAAAATGAACAATCACATCGATCTCCATATCCGCAATACCGGAAAGATCCATGATCAATGTTTGGATTTTGACTGAAGAAATATCCATCAGGACTTTTTCTTCAATTGTCTGGATCCGGTAAGAATCAATCATGCCAATCAGCGGCAGAACAGCTACAGAAGAGCTGATTGGAATGATTGGCACTGATAAATGCTCAACCAATTTCCGCTGGGATTTTAGCATTTCATCTTTGTAATCCGAATAGCTGATGAAAAAGTTATTAAGGAACTGGTCAACATGATCATTGACCTCTTTTTCTTGCTTATAAAAGCTTTCGTGGGTTTGGTTTAATTCTTTTACCTTGTCAAATTGATAAAGGAAATGCCATAGTGTTCTTCTGATTGCCTGAACCCATTCCAATTTAAACGAAAGGGTCAAGGAATGCTCCGCCCAAGCAACGCCTTCCTGTTTGGCGAAAGCGATCAGCTCTTCTTCTCTATTTTCTGCCACATATAGAGCCAATCTCTCTGCGTTTTTTAACAGGTCGATATTGCCCCTTTGTAAAATTTCGTTAATTTTTGAAGCCACATTAACAGCTTCTGATAATAGCTTTTGCTGAAAATTCCCGCGATTCGTAACGATAAATTCCGCAATATCTTTGCTATCCTTGTAAGTTGCTTCCATTTTAAGCATACGCCCCTTTGTTTTGTTGACTATTATACTCATTCGTTTAAACGGTGGATAATCCTCCCGAAAACTTAATTATGGAAGAGGCTAGTAACATTTTACTAAACCCTAAAACTAATTACCCTCATTTTGCTCCCTTTAAACCTTAGATATAAGCAAAATGTATTTTTTTATAAAAAACGAAAAAATTTTATCCTTCAGCTTAGAGGAATTTGTATACAGCAAATAATTGGAGCTTTGTGTTTTGATAAGTACCCGCTTAACGGTGCTGGAAGGAATCCCAATTCGGATAGCTGTTGGATCTCCTCCTCCATAGGTGTACCATCACTGTATCTCTATGATCTCGGTGTTCGGAGTTTTTATTTTATTGAAAAGACCTTCTTCCATTTTTCAACCAATATCAAACATACACAGTCCCAGCTCTCTTATTTTTATTGTATACCGCTTATTGATAAAAAAGTTCCTTTTGAACGTAAAAAGCGCCACAGACGGGCGCTTCTTTTTAAATAAAGCCTAGCGTGCTCATAAAGACAACGATAATGGTAATCGGAACCACCCATTTCATAAGGAAGCTCCAGGTTGTGTACATGGCAGGTGAGAGCGTGTTGCTGATTGTAAATTCGTCTTTCACGAGCTGCTTGCTCATCTTATATGAAATAAACAGCGCGATTAGCAGGCTTCCTAGCGGCAGCAAGATATTGCTGACAAGGAAGTCGGTTGCATCAAAGACATTTTTTCCGAAAATCTGAAAGTCTCCCAGCAAGCTATACGATAATGCAGCAGGAATCCCAGCCGCAAATACAACAATTCCGAAGATCCAGGAGATTTTTTTCCGTGAGTGCTTTCCGTTCTCGATAAAAGCGGAGACGATAATTTCCAGCATGCTAAACGAAGATGTCAATGTTGCAAATAAGAATAAAAGCAGGAAGATCGCAAGGAAAAATTCACCCATTGGAATCTGTGAAAAGACTGCCGGCAGAACCATGAACAGGAGACCCGGGCCTTGTGCAGGCTCGAAGCCAAATGCAAATACAACCGGGAATATGGCCAATCCAGCCAGAATGGATATAAAGATATTCATGACTACAACGGAACCCGCTGAGGCAGGAATACTTACTTTTTTATCCAAATAAGAACTGTATGTAACCATGCAGGAAAAACCGACTGCAAGAGCAAAGAACGACTGTCCAAGTGCGTAAAGGGCAGATTCACCGGTGATCTTGCTGAAATCAGGGCTCAGGAAGAATTTAACCCCTTCCATTGCACCATCCAGAGTCAAGGCACGGATCACAAGCACAATAAAGAATACAAATAAAAGCGGCATCATATATTTGCTTGCTTTTTCAATTCCATTTTGTATCCCGAACGTAATAACAATAATATTAATTAGCAAAAATGCTGCAAGACCGATAAGTGTCAAACCTGGTGTGGATGTGACGCTGCCAAATAATTCAGGATACGCTGCATCCGGCGTAATGATTTGGCCGCCAATCGCCATTACAGTATAAATCAGCACCCATCCCCCTACAACTGCATAGAAGGAAAGCAGCAGGAAACAGCCGATTACGCCAAGCTTCCCTGTAATCGTCCACCAGCTATTGGGCGCAAGCTTATAATAAGCAGAAACCGCCTCTTTCTGTGCGCCCCGTCCGATAATAAATTCTGAAATAAGCATGGGCAGCCCAATCAGAACGGTAAATACAATAAACATGAGCAAAAATGCGCCCCCGCCGCTCGTTCCGGCTACGTACGGAAATTTCCAGATGGCCCCCAGGCCGATCGCCGCACCGGCCGAGGACATGATAAAACCGAATTTAGATGACCATTGCTCTCGATTTGTACTCATAGTACCCCCCTGATAATCTCTCTATTTTATAGCTCCGTGCGGATATCCCAAAGTTCAGGGAAGAAGCGTTGATCCAGCACTTTTTTCAAATACCCGACACCTGAAGAACCGCCAGTGCCCATCTTGAAGCCGATGATTCTTTCCACTGTTTTCATATGGCGGAAACGCCACTGCTGCAGCCAGTCTTCAATATCCACAAGCTTTTCAGCCAGCTCATACAATTCCCAGTACTTTTCAGGATTCTTATACACAGTCATCCAGGCATTACGCACAGAATCATTTTCTTTATATGTTCTTGTTACGTCCCTGTTCAGGATCTCATCCTCAATCGGAAGCCCCGCTTTATGAAGTGCTCGGATCGCCACATCGTAAAGTCCAGGTGCTTCGAAGGCTTCTTTTAATTTCGCGTGCAGCTCCGGATCTTTTTGATAGATTTTCAGAACATGCTCCGTTTTGTAGCCTAACGCAAATTCTACCATACGATACTGGTAGGATTGGAAGCCAGATGCCTGACCTAAAGAATCGCGGAACTCCATATACTCGGACGGTGTCAGTGTGGATAACACATCCCAGGCCTGGATAATCTGCGATTGCGTCTTCGAAACACGTGCAAGGCGCTTCTGTGCTGTGGATAAATCATTGTTTTCAATCGATTGGATTGCTGCACCCATCTCATGAAGAATCAGCTTCATCCACAGCTCACTCACCTGGTGGATAACAATAAACAGCATCTCATCATGATGGCCGGACAGCCTGTTCTGTGCAGATAGGATCTTATCCAGCTGCAGGTACTCTCCATATGTCATGTTATTTGTAAAATCCGTATGAATATTTTTTTCAGAGGTCGTTGCATTTTCGTCCTGGTGTTTTTTTTCGTTGATCATGTTGATCCTCCTTGTGTTGTTAGTTCTGGTTCTTATTGTGGTTCAAGCCCGGAATATCGGTAACTGACCGATTTAATTGGAAAGTGGCCACTATGAATTTGGCAGCCTGCTAATTATCGTTTGGCCGGTAAACCAAATCTGAAAAACTGCAAAAATATCGGTTGGCCGGTAACTCTCTCAGTTTGGCCGGTATTTTACTAAAATTGGCCGATAAGTATTCGGTTTCGGCTGATAAATTCATGAAACTGGCCGGTATACGAATCTGTACATAATCTCAAAGCTACAAATTACCGCTTGGCCGGTAAATCCCTCAGTTTGGCCGGTATTTTACTAAAATTGGCCGGTAAATGTACGATTTTGGCCGGTATTTTCAATAATATGGCCGGTATTAACTATTTTTTCCCTCTACTAAGCAGATGAAAGCTGCAAAATTGCCGTTTGCCCGATAAACCAGGCAGTTGGGCCGTTATATCTTTAGACTTTGCCTTTAAAAACTCTATATTGGCCTAATAACCGCCCTTACCGGACTGCCATCCGCCTCTTTAATTGGCAGCGGCAGCGCAATCAGTTCGTAATTTCCTTCTTCCACATCATCAAGCATGATATTTTCGAGAATATGAATCCCATTTCGATATAAAGCATGGTGTGTCTCCATATCCTTGCTGTCGAGCGGATCGACGGATGGGACATCCACACCTAGCAGGCGCACGCCTTTGCTGCCCAGGTAGTCCGCCATATCCGAAGCCAATTCAGAAATCCTTTCCGGAAACACTTCCGGATTATTCGGAACCGCTGTTTTCAGCAGCACACGTTCCACGCCTTCCAAATCAAAACCGCGCAATACTTCAGCATCCACACGATCATAACCAGACACATCAATTACACGCGCAGCCCCGATATATAGCTCAATATCAAGATCAATAATCTTCTCGCCTTCTTCATTAAAATGGAACGGCGCATCGACATGGGTACCGGTATGCAGGCTGGTTGTAATTCGTCCAATATTGACAGAACCAGTTTGTTCTTTTGTAAAAGCCGTTTCGTATTTGAATGGCGTGTCGCCGGGCCAGTGCGCAATATCGCTGCTTAATGGCTGTGAAATATCAATCCACCCTTTTTTCGTCATGCCACGACTCCCCGCTTATTTTCAAATTGCTTGTATTTTTCCTCTTTCATGATGCCTTTTAAAATCTGCACTGTTTTCCATACATCTTCAAATGTATTGTAAAGCGCAACCGGCGCCAGCCTAATTCCATTCGGTGCGCGGAAATCAGGAATGACTCCCTCCGCCTTCAATGCCTTACAAATTCTAGCCGCTTCCGGATGCTCCAGATAAATATGGCCGCCGCGCTTCTTCTCATCAAGCGGATTTCGCAGAACAAAACCGTGTCCGTTCAGCTCATGCTTAATCAAATCTATCAGATAGCCTGTCAGTTTAAGGGATTTCTCGCGGATCTTCTCCATCCCAACTTCATTAAACATGCTTAGAGACCCAATAATCGGTGCCATGCTAAAAATATTCGGCGTTCCGATTTGGTATGCGCCTGCATCCTCAGCAACTGTCAACTCATGCTCCATATCAAATTGCTTATCTTTACGGGAGCTGAACCAGCCGGCAAGTCCGGGCACTTTTCCAAAGTGACGCTTGTTCACGAACAATCCGCCAGTGGATCCTGGTCCGCCATTCAGATGCTTATAGTTGCACCAGAAAGCGAAATCGGCATCCCACACACTCAACTTATGAGGAATGGAGCCAACCGAATGGCATAAGTCAAATCCAATCTCGATGCCGCGCTTATGCGCCTCGGCAGTCAAGTATTCCATATCCAGCACCTGGCCGCTGCGATACAAAACACCCGGCAGGACAATCAGCGCGATCTCATCAGTCATCGCTGCAACAATATCTTCTTCTTTCAGCGTATGGCCATCTCCGCTCTTTACCTGGACAAGGTGCTCAGCAGGATCAAAGCCCTTTAGCTTAATCTGGCTTTGCAGCGCATAAATATCGCTCGGAAAATTTAATTCGTCCGCCAATATTTTCGTTCTTTTTCCTTCCGGCTTATAAAAAGTTGACACAAGCTGGTGCAGGTTTACAGTTGTGGAACCGCTTACAACTACTTCCTCCGGATTTGCTCCAACGATTGGCGCCAACTCTTTTCCTAGAGTTTCAGATAGGTAGAACCAAGGATTATCGCCTTCTGTCCAGCCGTCAATTCCATGGTGCTTCCAGGAATCCAGCAAATCGAGAAGCGATTTTTCAGCCCGTTTGGAAAGAAGTCCAAGGGAGTTTCCATCCAAGTAAATTCCGTTTTCTTTTATATAAAACTCTTCACGATAAGATGCCAGTTCATCCTGTGCATCCTTTCCGATTGCATATTCACGTGTAATATCCATAGATTTCCAACCTTTCAGAATATTTATTATTTACGCAAATTATATAAGTTTGATTGACACTATGTCAATGATATAATGTCAATAAGGTTGTCAGAAAACTCAAAACCATTTAAACTTACAAGAAAAGCGGAAGCGCCTTGCCCACGAAGGAACGCAGACTAAGAACGCCACGTCCTGTGGCAACGTCTGCATGACCCCCATCCTCCCAAAAGCTGCCGCTTTTGGACGTGCGATGATTATGAGAGTCCCTAGGAGCCGCAACTAGACAAGCTTGTGACCTCAAGGGGGTAGGCGCTGGAGCTAGACAGTTATCGACGTTTAAAAAATTTTACATTTTCATACTAAAAAAATACTTCGGCGTTCGAAATATAAAAGCAAACTGGCAAAGGAATGAAACCATGACAAACTCAATCGGCCAATTGCCGGCAAGGCAGCAGCAAGCCATTAAGACGCGCAGCAAACTCCTGAAAGCCGGAAAAGAAGTGTTCCTCGAAAACGGCTTTCAAAAAGCGACTATCTCGCAAATTATTAAAAAAGCCAAAACAGGCTACGGAACGGCATACGTCTATTTTAAAAATAAAGATGAGCTTTTCATCACGTTAATGGAAGATTTGATGAACCAATTTTACGAAGTGGCGGAGATGCCCTTCAAACCGCAGACCAAAGTCGAAGCCTATGAAAATATTAAAAAGCAGGTCCGCCTTTTCCTCCAGCTGGCTTTGGATGAACGGGATATGATGAATGTAGTAAAGGAAGCGATTGGAGTATCAGCAGAAATCAATAACAAATGGTATATGATCCGTGAGCGCTTTATCGAGCGGATTTCGGTGGATATCCGTTATGCCCAGGCGCAGAAGCTTGCCAAGCAGCATCTCGACCCATTCCTTACCGCAAGAGGATGGTTCTACTCCAACGAAATGTTTATGTGGGAGCTGGTCATGAATGATGGCAAATACAAGATGGACGATATAATTGAGAACCTGACCAGCATGTATACGGGTGGGTTGTATGAATAATAGAGTGAATTTGATCAGGATTTAATAAAATTAATATGCAAAATAGAAAACACCCCGTATTTATGAATGGATATTTCAGGTTTAAAAAAGCAATTTAAAATTTATGCACCACTTTCATAGATTTGCGCATCACTTGTTAAAATTATGCTTTAGTTGCGCTTACTTATGCACCACTTATCGATTTTATGCACAACTTCCCATTGACCGTCTGTTTTAAGAACAAATAGTGTTCAACAAAAAGGTGCCTCTCCCCGCCAAGGGAAAGGCACCTTTTTTAATTAGAAACCAGCTCTTTCTCATTCACAGAAACCGTGATGCTTCCTTTTGACAGCTTGACCATTACATCTGAATTCCGGGCGATATTCGGATCATGGGTAACAACAATTACGCACTTCCCTTCATCATGGGCCAGTGTTCTCAGCAATCCAACTATCTCCTGGGCGGTATCTTCATCCAGGTTTCCAGTCGGTTCATCAGCAACAATCAGGTCTGCATCACAGCACAGTGCCCTCGCAATAGATACACGCTGCTGCTGTCCTCCGCTTAATGTGAGGACTTTTTGCCGTGCCTGTATTTCAGAAATCCCCACCCGCTGCAGCATTTCCAAAGCGACAGCCTTTTTATTTTTCCTGGAAGTGCCCGTAATTTCCATGGCGGTCAAAACATTTTGCAATGCTGTCATATAGGGCAGCAAATTATAAGATTGGAAGACAATCGAGACATATTTATTGCGGTATCTGGTCAGCCCTATTTTACGGATGTCCTTCCCTTCATACAGAACTTCTCCCTCTTTCGGAACATCCAGCGCACTTGCAAGGGCCAGGAACGTGGTTTTTCCAGAACCGGAAGGCCCGGTAATGCTGTAGAACTTGCCTTTCTCGAAACTGACATTAATATTTTTCAAGATATCGTGTTTTTTATTTTCGTGTTTATACCAGTAGCTGATATTTTTAAATTCCAGCAAAGCACTCATTTTTCCCCATCTCCTTTTTAAATATTAATCCTGCTTGGTGAGGATAGCTTTCGGCTGAAGGCGCAGAACAGATAGCGATGGCAAAAGTGCCGAAACCGCCGCAATCACCAGCCCGATTAGCGCCAGAAATCGTAGATCCTCTGTTGTCACTTGGACATTTAGCTCCTCAACGGTTTCCACTTGTCCCGATTGCTGTGCCTGAATCATTCCCGGACCAAATCCGCCCATGCCTCTTCCTCTAAAAGATTCCGGTGTATTACTTTGTTCCGCTGATTCAAGTTCCTGATGCAGCAGCTGATCGCCAAGCTGACTGGCCACTACATTTCCGCTCACTGTAGCAATGCAAAGCGACAGAACCGCCACGACTAAAATTTCTGCCATGAACTGGCCGGCAAGCTTCCACCTTTTTTCGCCAATGGCCAGCAGAACGCCCATCTCATACTTTCGTTCCCGGATAGACAACATGACAATCAAGCCCAAAATAATGGCTCCAGCAAGGGAAACCAAATACACGATATTATTTGAAAAACTGGCTACATTCTCAATCGGCCCAACCATTTGCTGGTAAAGCTGGTCATCCGCATCAAGTTTGAAGATGTCAAAATCAATGCTGCTTTCCGCTTTTGCCTGATCAATAAAGCTTTGCATCGCTTCCGGATCATCTATATAGTAAATAGCACTATCAATTGTATTTTCATAATCATCACCCTTTAACGCAGCTGCTGCTGTGTAAGGAACATATAGCTTGTTATAAGGATTCAAGGCTGTAAAATCCATCGCCTGATCGGACCCAGTTGAAGCCGTTTCATAGATACCGATTATTTCGAGTTCTATAGCTGCTGACTCGTCCCGCGGGCTGGAAACCGTGATAGTATCGCCAACCTTTAATTCATTTTCTTCCGCTAATGTTTGTTCAATAAGTGTGACATTTTTTCCAATATTCTCTTCTGTTATCCCGCTTCCTTCGACAATTGCTGCCGTTCCTTCCATAAATTCTGCAACAGAATCGGTAAAAGCAACTCCCTGAAGGCTGACGTCTCCCTGCATCATTCCACCCGGCATGCCTCTGCCCGGGCTCTCGCTTTCACTGCTATCTTCAGACGTTTCTAACGCAGAGGAATCGCTTTCGATTGGTTCAAAATCTGAAGCTAGTCCAGTAGTAGATGAATAAAAATTATAGCCTTTAATTTGTTCGTAATCTGTTAGCTCTTCAGCCGTTTCAAGCGGAACCGGCACTGATTGGAATCGTACCCTCTCTCCTCCGGTTTGCTGTGACATTGCCTGTTCTCTCAGCTTTTCCATATCGACTTGCAAGGTAACATCCGCTCCCAGCTTTTGCCTTGCCAAATCCCCTGATTTTTCGGCTGCTGTCTGGATGGACAGGCCAGCCAAAACGAACACACATATAACCGTAAAAACAAAAACCTGCAGAATACTTTTCCCTTTTCTGGCTTTCATACTTAAAAAAGCTCGCTTTAAAAAATTCATCCCCATTCTCCCCTCCTAACTCAGCCCTCTAAATAGTTCTTAATCTCATATTCTTCAAATTTCTCATCAAGCCATGATGTGTATTCTGTCTGCATTTTCGTTTCAAATAATGCATTCTTGATTTCTTCTTTTACATCCTCATAAACAGCTTCTTTTGCTTCTTGCTTTTCTGCTACCTTGATCACATGGTAACCGTACTCTGTCTTGACAGGTTCGCTGATTTTACCAACTTCCAACGAAAAAGCTGCCTCTTCAAACTCAGCAACCATATCTCCTTTTCCGAAGAATCCAAGGTCTCCGCCGGCATCTTTATTGCTGTCATCAGTTGAGTATTCCGCGGCCAATTCTGCGAAGTCCCCGCCACCATTCAGTTTCTCAATGACTTCTTTTGCCGTTGCCTCATCTTCTACTAAAATGTGGCTCGCTTTCACCTGCTCCTGTTGTGCAAAGCTGTCTTTGTTTTCATCAAAATAAGTTTTCATTTCATCTTCCGTAATCTCGATTCTTGGTTCCAGCAGTTTCTTCGTTGCCAGATATGATTTGATATCCTTTTCAAAATCCGCCATCGTCAGGCCGCTCGTTTCCAGTGTCTGCTTTAAAGCATCCTCCCCCCCGTACGACTCGGCATATACTGCTTTTTCTTCATCAATTTCTTCTTGTGTCACTTTAATTTTTTCCTTTTCCACTTCCTGCTCAATCACTTTGTCGGTGATTAAGGTGTCCAAAAGGTCCTGTCCGTACTGGGAGACGAGCCGCTCATGCAGCTCATCCTCGTTGATTTTTTCCCCATTCACGGTCGCTACAGCATCATCCTGTACGGTAAAAAAGATGGTGAAAGCTGCTCCTATTGTAAAAATTGTGCCAAATACCCAAAATAGAACTTTCTTGTTTTTCATCATGTTCCCCTTCCTAATTCACTTTCTGATTGCTTGTCAAAGTAACTTCAGCTGTTTTTAATTCGCCTCCGCGGTAAAATTCGATTTTTACCTTATCACCTATTGAAAAATTGCTATATAAGTGCTTGCGCAAATCGCTGGAATTCGTAATTTTCTTGCCGCCAATTTTAACGAGTATATCCTCCACTTGAAGGCCTGCTTTGGCTGCAGCGGAATCCGGATCAATATTTGCTACAATCGCCCCGCTGGTAACGTCATTTGGCAGATTCTGAATATATTTAGGAGGCACTTCGTCAAAGCTTGCCAGTCCAACACCAAGATAAGGACGCACCACTTTTCCATTTTCAATCAATTGATTGATCAGCGTTTGAACATCATTGCTTGGAATCGCAAAGCCCAGCCCTTCTACACCATTCTCCGCAATCTTCAAGCTGTTGATTCCAACGAGCTGTCCTGCCGTGTTAATCAGTGCCCCGCCGCTGTTTCCTGGATTGATCGCAGCATCGGTTTGAATGACGTTCAAATTCCACTCCCCTGCAGAAGTGCTGACAGCAATCGACCGGTCTACCGCACTCACAATCCCCTGTGTAACCGTCCTTGATAAATCAAGGCCAAGCGGATTACCGATTGCCAGCACCTGATCTCCGGCTCTTAGCTTGGAAGAATCGCCAAACTCCATCACAGATGCGGATACATCACCCGAGATTTTTAACACCGCAATATCTGTCAGCGCATCGGTTCCAACCAATTCAGCCGTCACCTTCTCACCATCATGCAGAGTCACCTGAATTTCGCTGGCATTTTCGATCACATGGTTGTTGGTCACAATGTAGGCGGCATCGTTTGTCTTTTTAAAAATAACGCCCGACCCCGTGCCGCTTTCCGCTGCTTCGCTCGATTGGCTGAACGGATTATTGTTTTGCTGCTGCATATTCACAACACCGACAATTGCTTTGGATGCCTGCTCAATGGTATCCGCCAGGGAGTTGGATGAAGAAGACACAGGCGTCACATCAAGATTTGATGAGCTTTCGGCTTGTACATTTTTTTCCGGAACAGTGGCCTGAGGCGTGTCATTCTGGAAATACGGAACCGCCGTCAGAGTAAGCGCCGATCCGAGCACCCCTGCCGCCACGGTTGATAGGAACCCTTTCCATACCGGCTTTTTTACCGCTTGATTTTCCGTTCTGCTTTCTTCGTTAAAATCAGTCATGATTTAACACTTCCTTCTTATCTATTTTGAATTTGGATTTGTTTTGTTTGCCTTACAAGACATACTTTAAAGGCCCAATGTGTCAGGAAAATGTCAAAGGCGTTTTTTTCGAAAAAAACTTGTCCCATGACGCATAAAAAGCACAGGAGCAAAAATCGCTCGTTCCTGAGAATTTCCGCCCCCATCAAATACCAGACGAGCTGAAAGAGCAGACGCTAGAACAAGACTGTTATCGAGATCCCAGTTTTTATCCTCAAAAAAACACATGGCGCTGAGGTTCGCACATGTGTCTATAAAGCTTATTTAATCGTTACTTTTTTTCCATCAAATTTGGTTAGGGTAAAACCGCTAAAATTTTCATTAAAAGATGAGATGTAATCCCGCAGGAGCCCAATGGCCACGGCTTCACCAAGCTTTAGCCCTTCAATGCCATCAGAACGCCAATGAACACCTGCTGTGTCCCTGCCAAGTGACATATTCACACCAAGCTTATTAAGCTCCCCTCCTGCTGTAAGAGGTGTTCCCGAATAAGGAAGCAGCGAGAGTCCATCAATACTGGCTTCTACCGGATCTGGGATCACAAATGATTCGTTAAAAAATGCCTTAAGGATCGTAACCCCTGCACCAGCTATGCATGCATGGCCGGCTGGGTAGGCTGGATGGGTCGGGCAGCCTTCCGGATAAGCCATGGGCAGAAGATAAGAGGCATATTTGCTGAATACGTGAGAAAGGGCTTGGGATTCAAGGAGCTCTGAGTGGATGGGGTAATTTGCCGTTCCATTCATATGGTTATGAACTCGCCCGCCAAATTCTTCTGGACGGAGCCTGCGGTGGACGAGGAATTTTTGGAACCAGGCAGCTTCCAGTGCCATCCTCCCTGCTTTTGTGACCATGTCCAATATATGCGCAGCTCCGAACGTAATGAATCCTCCCTGGGTAGCCGACTTATGATAGGGGTTGTGCGGGTCGAGAGCATCGGGCCCATAACTCAGCAAAATTAAACAGGCCGAAAGCGGACATTGAAATGAAAAGTCATAATGTACATATTCACCTAAGTCACGGCCGTTTCGGATATAGCGGGGGACCGGGTCCTTTATCGGATCTCGGGGTGATGAGCCGTTTTGTATATTCAGCCATTCATCATAAGAAGTCATATGATCAGACCCAGCCAAAGTGGTACTGTATTTCTGAGGAATGGCTGCAGCACCGTAAGGTATGTCCTTCCATAGGAACTGTGAAATATATGGACCTGTCAGATTACCTGGAAACTCACTGCGGAACAACGTTTCAGGAGTGACCTTTCCGTTAACTTTCGGCCCCCGAAAATCAGAAAATCCTGATAGTTCACTAGCGGCTGCCTGAATCAGGGGATCACTTTCATAGGTTTGGAAAGGAATATCCCTAGTAAGTGCCTGCCAATATAACTCGGCCATTTCTCCAGCCTCCCAGGCGCTGCTGAAAGCTGGAGGCTTGAGCAAAGTCAATTGATGGCAATCCGGTCCAATTAAATCATATACATAGGAAGCCTGGGGATTAGCGAGTTTCACCTTCCCTCCCATAGGGATTGATTCAAAATCTTCTGGATTGCCGGACTTTAAAGCTTCTAAATAGCGATCATACGCCTGGGGTACAACTTCTCCAAGAGGGTTATGCGGAAGGCCCTTAGAGTAGCTGCCTATTTTTGCGGGAAGCTGTTCATCCCCATTGCATGGATGTTCTTTTGGCGGCATGATTAAGTGAGAAACAGCAGACATAAAACGGATGCGGAAGGCTTCTTTCCTTCGCTGCCATCCAGATTTAGGTGCTAGTAAGCAGCCTTTTTCCTTATCATAGTAAATTTTCTTTTCTTCCATATTATCTCCTCTGTATCTTCTATTTGGTTTCTTTATCATGAATCATTTCATTATATTCACAAGCTATTTGTAAGCTTGGGTACAAAACTAAATATCCCTATCTAATTTTGGATAATGGCAATGGTGGATTAAAGGAATTCGTTCATAAAGAGAGAATGGAAAGTATATCGAGATCAGCTTCCACAAAAAAATGCCCAGAGAATCTTTCTCCGAGCATTCCATGAATCTTTTTGAAACTGAAATCGTACTAATAATCATCAAGTAAAAAGTGAGGTGTAGAGAATGTTTATCAGACTTTTTCACAAATCAAGCCGTTCCGCTAAAATCGCCCTGCTATCAAGCTCTATCCTTTTATTAATAGGCGGATTGGCTGCACCCATTCTTTAGCATGAAACCGGACGATTCGTCTGGGTCTCCCGCTGCTAGGATGAGGGATTCTCCATTTTCAAGCTTTTCAGGATGGATTTAGGAGCTGTCCGCAAATAAGCTTCTTTTATCAAACCTTCTATCTCATTCCACTCTAATTCATGATCCCCAAAAATGGAAATCCAGCCATGTTGCCCGATATAAGGTGTCTTGAAAAAACGGCTGCCTTCCTGCAATAAAAATTCCTGCGTTTCTTTTGATGTTTTCATGGCAATGGACAGAATGCCCTCTTCGTTTTCACCCAAAATAACAAAAGGCTTATCTTTTACCCGAAATGAAGTATGGCCAAATTTATCAATCTGTTCCACAGTTTCAGGAAAGCCATTGGCAATCTCCCTTACCTTTGACAGGATTTCCTTGCTCTTTTGTGATTGTAACTGTTTATGAATCATACAAAAAAACTCCCTTGCCTGTTCTTAAGTGTCAATATTCAACACGAGTTTTAAAAACCCTTGTATAGAAAAGATAGATTCTGGCGGTTATTGCAGATTTCTGCCAAATAATTTCTTTCAAAACTTCATTCATTTTTCACATTCCTCTTTTAAGATTTGAAAGAAGATTGACAAAGAGGAGCTTTGATAACATGGAAACGGTTAAAGAAATGACTGAAATACAGAAACCGCAGCAGCCTAACACTGCTCTGTATAGAACAGTTTGGAGATGGCATTTTTATGCAGGCATTATCTTTGCGCCATTTCTTTTTATTCTGGCGGTAACAGGAGCAATCTATTTATTTAAGCCGCAAATCGAGGGAGTCCTTTTTCAGGACTACTACGAGGTGACTCCTCAAGGTGAAAAGATTCCCGCTTCCCAGCAAATTGAAGAAATGAAGAAGCTATATCCGGATGCAGCAGTGACTGCTTACCGCCCTGGCGAGAGTGCCGACCGTTCAAGTGAGGTCAGTATCCTTTCCAATAATGAATCCCTTACCGTTTTTATCAATCCTTATACTGGCGAAACACTCGGGGAATTAAATAGCGAAGAACGGATTATGGATAAGATTGAAGAACTTCATGGTGAACTGATGGCTGGTACGCTCGGAGACCGTATTGTTGAACTGGCCGCCTGCTGGGCAGTTGTCCTCATTGTAACAGGCCTTTATTTGTGGTTTCCCAAAAAAAAGCAAACCATATCTGGTGTTCTTTTCCCGCGCTTGAATAAAGGGAAGAAAACTTTCAGACGAGATTTGCATGCTGTGCCTGCCTTTTGGGTCACTGCAGGAATGCTATTTTTAATTATGACAGGTCTTCCTTGGTCAGGTTTTTGGGGAACTAATTTCCAATCGATTGCGACCAATTCTGGAGAAGGTTATCCCCCTTCTGTCTGGGTAGGAAGTGCTCCTGAATCGACAATCAAGACTAAAGACATCGCCGATGTTCCATGGGCAGCCGAAAATCTGGACTTGCCTGTTTCAGACATTCAGGGATTCATCCGGCTCCCGATTGATGATGTGGTATCCATTGCAGACCGCGAAGGCGTTCACCCAAGTTATTCAATCTATATTCCTCAGGATAAAACGGGTGTGTATACTCTTTCCGCTTTCCCGCCTAAAGCACAGGATGAAATCACGATGCATATCGACCAGTTTACAGGTGCGGTTTTGACCGATTATCGATATGAAAACTATGGATGGATCGGCAAAGTGGTTGCCTGGGGCATTACCCTTCACAAAGGGACACAATTCGGCCTGATGAACCAATTCATCAGTCTCCTGATTTGTTTAGGAATCATCCTTGTTGCCGTAAGCGGATTTTATCTATGGCTGAAGCGAAAGCCGAATAAAGAAATGGGTGCGCCTAAAGCGTCGGGCTATAAAAACACAAAAGGATTCTTCCTTCTGTTAATCGGCCTGGGGATTTTATTCCCATTAGTCGGCTTAACGATAATCGCTGTTTTGATTATCGATTTATTCATCATCCGGAGAATTCCTGCGTTGAAGAGGTTCTTGAATGCTTAATTTTTACGATAGAAGGTGTAATGCCGTGAAAAAATATATTGTGCTTTCATTTTTGCCAGTGCTATTGCTGCTGAGTGCCTGCTCCTTAGATGAGAATGCAGCGGAGCTATACAAACAGGAAACTCCACTAGAACTTGAAATACACACACCGGACACTTATACAGCCGGCGAACAGGAAACGATTAAAGCCACTCTTACACAGAATGGCAAACCCGCTGATCATGCCGATTTTGTTCATTTCGAAATCTGGAAGCAGGATGGCTCTTTCCAATATGGCATGGAGGAAGCGATTAGCGAGGGCAGCGGCATATACAGCATCAGCAAAAGCTTTGACCAGGAAGGTTTATATTTTATAAAAGTACATGCCCAAAAAGGGGGTAGCCTGATCATGCCTCAAAAACAGTTTATTGTTGGAGAGCTGTCGGAAAATGATAAGGACTTCCTTAAAAAAGGGGAAGGCAAGCAGGAAAATAGCCAGGAGCACCACCATTAATTCAAAAAAATTTAGTGCCTGTTTTCTCTTGATCCAAGAGGGACAGGCATTTTTCGATTCAAATACCTTTAGAATAGTGTTTTTTTCCTTTCAACTGAATAAGAATGAACCAAGCCCCAAATGAATAGCTTACCCATAGGATTACAGGAAACTGCCATCAGGGAGGCTGTAAATATGGGGTATTATAAATGTTGAGCAGAATGTGAGTAATTATGTTGAGGATGTGAATCCACAAAGCCAGAAGGCCATTCTGTTTGTGGCTGCCAGCATTCGATAATAATGTTGCTTAAACCTGCAGATCTTTTTCCTATTTCCAGCGTTCCACTGCAGGAATGTTGATACGACGCGAAGTGACCGATATATTGAAATTTTGACCGATAAAATGAGATTCTGACCGATATATTGAGAAAGTGACCGATAAAATAAAAATCTGACCGATAAACCTAACATTGTGACCGATATATCTGAAGCAGGGCGAAAACGGACACCGACCTAACTTAAAGAAGAATAAAAAATGGCATTGCTCGGCAAAAATGTTGGAACCCATAGAAAAAGGCCGTTCTGAACGGCCTTTTTCAATGAATTCTATGTTTTTCTGCCAGCTTAAAGTTAAATTCCATCTTATAAATGAAATCAATGATCCGTGTTCCGATCATCTGGCAGATAATCGCATAGATGATTACCTTCCAGTCCACGACAATCCCAGTGAGCAATAACAGGCTTCCATTTATGTAAAATAACGTTCTGCCTGGAGCACATCCTCTCGCTTTTGAAATGATTAACGCGAGGATATCCATCCCCCCCGAAGAGGCACCCATCCGAAATAAGATCCCAACTCCTATCCCAAACACAATTGCTCCAAGTAAAAGGTCCAGAAGTACCGAATTCAGAGGCTCTGATACTAGAGGAGTAAGAGAATCAATCGTAATCGATGTAATGGAAACACAAAACAACGTCCAGAATACACTGCTTTTTCCAAGCCACTTGGCAGCTGACAGCAACAGACTCGCATTCAGAACCCATAAGGTCACCGAGTAAGGCGTGTCCAATAAATAGTTTAATAAAACGGCTAAGCTCGCAGCGCCGCCAGATGGGATAAAATGCGGAAACAAAAAAAAGGTCATCGCAATCCCCTGGATCCCAGCCGCAATTCCTAGAATCAAAGACTTGTAGAATACGTCCATAACGAAATCTCCTAACGTTTTTCCTCACTCTATCTTATAATATTTTCATATAATAAGAAACCGCGTGAGGTGTATAGGATGACATACCGCTTTGAAACAGCACGCCTTCTATTCCAGACGATGCAGCCCGAAGACCTGGATGCTGTTTCCCAGGTTTGGGGCAGCGCTGAGGTGATGAAATACTGCGGCGGCGCCAGCACAAAGGAACGTATTCAGCGCTCCATCGAATTTTACGAGCATTTACAGGCTGAAAAAGGCTACTCAGTTTATACCGTTTTGCTTAAAGATATCTCTGCCATCATTGGAGTTTGCGGGTTTAACCCGGGAGAAAATGAAGAAGAAGCCGAACTTCTCTATCATTTTAATCAGCACTACTGGGGAAAAGGTTATGCGACAGAGGCTGCAGCTGCCTGTGTTACCGACCTAAAAGAAAATAATCGTGGCATTAAGAAAATTATCGCTGCTGTTAATCCAGCCAATCCTGCTTCTGGAAAAGTTTTATCCAAAATTGGCATGACTGCCAAAGGAATAAAATGGTTTGGAGACACAAAACAGGAAGAACTCTGTTTTGAATTGGATTTAACGTAAAAAGCTGGCTGGGGAGCCAGCCTTTTTTGATATATTTTCTAAATTTAATCGTTTCTTAGCTAGTTTCAGCACGTTGTTTGCTAATTTCTCGATTTGTTTGCTAGTTCAGGGAGTTTCTTTGCTAATATCCTTATTTATTTGCTAAGTCCACATTTTGGCAAAAAAAATGCCTGGTACCCATTTGAAAGTACCAAGCATTTTTTCATTAACAAACCGAATCTGTAGACTTCGGGTTCTTCAATCCAAATAGCGGACGGATGAACAGAGCAACCCCAGTTCCAAGCATTGCCATGATCGCCCATACCCAGCCATGTAAGCTGAAGGAGGCAATTCCGCCGAAGTAAGCGCCAATATTGCAGCCGAATGCAAGGCGTGCGCCATATCCCATAAGCAGACCGCCAACAATGGCAGCACCTGCTACGCCCGGCTTGATTTTTCCTGGTTTGAAGTTACCTTGTACTGCCGCTGAAATAAAGGCGCCAAGGATGATGCCGAAGTTCATGACACTTGTAGAGTCGGCCAGAACAGTATTTTTCAATGCTGCAATATTAGCATCTGATGAAAAATACCCCCAGGATGTTACATCAATCCCCATCGCCAGTAAAGCCTTGCCGCCCCATAGCGCAAAACCGGAAGTGATGCCCCATGGCGTTCCGCGCACGGTTAATGTTAAAGCGTTCAATACAGCTAAAACAATGGCTGCAGCGAACAATGGCCATGAACCTCTCAAAATCTTTTTCCATCCGGTTGTGGTCGGGAGAGCCTTCATCATTGGTGCGTTTTTCTTTTTCGCAATTTGTAATGTCACCCAATAAATCAGCGCAAACAACGCAAGCTGCAGAACCAATGCTCCGCCATACCCCAGTCCTGTAGAAGTAGCTAAAGAAATTGGCGGTAATGCTGGTGTTTCCTCCATCCAGAATGAAAAATGGTATGCACCTAAAGTGGACCCCACAATAAAGGCAAGCAGTGTCAGGATCATGGAGGATTGGCCTCCGCCTACAGAATACAATGTACCGGATGCACAGCCATTCCCCAGCTGCATTCCGATCCCAAACATGAATGAGCCAACCAGGACACTCACCCCTACAGGTGAAACATATCCTTTAGGCTCCATTCCTGTAAAACTGAAGCCGGTGCTTAAAATGATGGCAAATAATGTTGAGGCAACCGCTAGCATGAGCATATGTGCCTGCAAGCCTTGCCCGTTCCCTACAGACGCAAAGCGCCTAAACGCAGATGTAAATCCAAAACGGGCATGAAGCAGAGTAATTCCCAACGCAAGACCTATAATAAACAGAACTCCTTGAGTCATGTTAGCTGCATTTATAATAGAAATGAACAAAATAATAGCCGCAAGAAGGCCAGCAGCAACAAATGGTTTCTGTACCGGACTAAGGTTCGTCACCACAGTAGTTGGAGCAGAAATCCATTGTTTGGCAGCCTGATTTTTTAACTCAAGAGGAGCATTATCTTTTAACTCTACCTGATCCAAACCGATTCACTCCTTTTCTTATCTAATTAGTCGGATTAAAGCACTATTCTATACTATATATTGTAAAATGTAAAGTATGGGAGTTAAATTCTAATTATGTACGATTGAATTACATATTCTCTTCAAAACGGACCCTTCGAATAGGATTGGTACTGCGCCAATAACCCGCTTTTGAAACATCCCCTATTCTCAAAAACCACGCAAGTGGGAACTTTTCTCTTAATTTATCAATGATTTGAAATCGATCTGCTTTTAGGGCCATTCCTTCCCAAGTAGATTTGGATTCCGCTTTTTTAAGTACTCCACCTGCGCTATCAGATAGGCATTCTCTTCTTCTAAGCTATTGAAGTTTTTCTTATCCATTGCCCCTCGCTGGTCATCAAATGGTTCTCCGTTTTATTACTTGTCCCCTCTTTAAAATAACCGGTAAGCACAGGTTTCCTTAAAAAAAGTCAGACCAATCCCATTGCTCTGAATAGGCAGCCTTCAAACGTAGCCAAAAATTGGTTTCATTCTCTTTTGTTCTAAGGTTATTTTTTCTCCCCAATAAAAAAGCATCACTCCCCACTTTTGCTAAAGCATTATTTCTCTGGGGACATGTAATAATTTCGGGTTTTTGATATAAATATGAAGTAATAACATTTGATGGGAGAAAAATAAAATGTATGTCTTTGATCAGGGAAGAATATTAGAAGAATCAAAGGTTTCGGTTAGTATAAGAAATAAAGGATTGAATTATGGATTGGGATGCATCGAGGGAATTAGGGCTTTTTGGAATGAAAGACAAAAGCAATTGTTTATTTTTCGAATCTATGACCATTTTAAGCGATTCCATGAATCTGGTCATTCTCTTCATATTTCTATCCCGTATTCTATAAGCCAATTAATCGCTTGGACAATTCAATTATTAAGAAAAAATAACTTCCGGGAAGATGTCTATATTCGCCCCCTTTGCTTTAAGGGGGCAAATATTATTGGACCAGATTTGCTGGATCCATTTAATCGTGTAAGTATGTATTGCACCAAATTAGAATATCAGCCGAAGCCGGCTTTAAAGGTTTCTGTTTCTTCCTGGAATCGTTTGGGCAATAATATTATCCCCCCTCAGGCAAAGTCTACAGGCGGCTATTTAAATTCCGGTTTAGCTACTACGGAAGCCATTTTGAATGGTTTTGATGAAGCCATTCTCTTAACAGATAGGGGGCATGTAAGTGAGGGACCAGGGGAAAATATTTTTATTATAAAAAACAGGAAATTGATTACTCCGCCAATTTCTGATAACATACTGGCAGGAATCACACGGGATACTGTCATACAATTAGCAAAAAACGTATTGAAAATCCCTGTTTATGAACAAAGTTTATCAAGAGCTGAACTTTACTCAGCTGATGAAGTTTTTTTTACAGGCACAGCCATAGGTATCAAGCCTATAATAAATATTGATAATAGAATGATAGGAAAAGGCATGGAAGGCACTTTTACAAACTATCTCCGGCTTTTTTATGATGATATCGTTAGAGGAAACAACCCAAATTTCCTGGGATATTGTACACCGGTGTACTAGCGGCTGGGTATTTTTCCTCCAACTCAATCTATCAAGCCAGATCACTCTGTTTTTATTGGGAATACTTTTTTTATGCCTGACAAATCGAGGGTGCCAATTTGGCACTCTCTTCTTTTATGCTGATTGCTAATAAACGTTATTCACCTCCCTGTATCGGCAGCACCGTCGAATCCTTAATTTCCCTTAAAGCCAGGCTCGTTTGAATCCTGGTAATCCCCAGTTCATTCAGCCTTCTTATAAATAGCTCCAGTCCCTTGCGATCCTTGCAGGCTACCTTTAACAGATAATCATACTCCCCTGTCAAACAATGACACTCCAAAACTTCTTTCATCGATGCTAATGTCTCTTCCAATGATTCCAGTTTTTCAGCTTGGTGCATATTGGTGCTCATAAACACGAAACACAATAAATCAAAGCCCAGTTTCTCATGGCTTAAAATGGCAACCTGCTTTTTGATGTACCCTTCCGTTTCCAATCGCTTGATTCTTGCGTGTACGGCTGGCGCGGATAAATTGACCCGCTTTGATAGTTCAAGATTGCTAAGTTGTGCATCCTTTTGAAGGAAATCCAAAATTTTTATATCCACATTGTCCAAAACCTTGCTTACAATCGATTCCACGATCCATCAGCCCTTTTCAATTATTCCACAAAACAGCCAAACCATAATCTAAAAATGAATCTTTTAAACTAAATTTCTACAATACTTTTATTTATTTTGAATTAACCTAATTATACAAAATGTTCTTTTGTTAATTAAGGAAAATGTTAAAATAATTCATATAAATAATGTCATTGTGCACAATGGTTCTTTATTTCTTTATTCAAAAGGAAAAGGGGCTAAATGACGTGAAATATTATTTTTTAATGCTTTTAACAAGTTTTCTTTGGGGCGGGAATTTTATTGTAGGGAAAACACTGGTCGATCATGCTTCTCCTGGGACTTTGACCATTTTAAGATGGTCAATCGCGATCATCTGCCTGATCCCGCTTGTTTGGTGGAAGGAAAAAAAGCTGATTCCCCCGAAGGAATCCATTTTACCTATGTTTTTAATGGGGATCACCGGAGTAGCCTTGTTTCAGGCAATGCAATTCATGGCTCTGGAAAAAACATCGGCAACCAACGTTGGCTTAATCTCTACCTTAAATATGTTTTCAATTGCTGCATTCTCTTTTTTATTCCTAAAGGAAAAGATTCATTCACTTCAGTTCGTTTCAATGTTCGTCTCATTATTTGGTGTTTTGCTTGTCCTTTCAAAAGGAAACTTGGAATTGTTAGTTTCATTGCAGTTTAATAGGGGAGATCTCTATATGCTGGCAGCCGTGGGCATGTGGGGAATGTATTCAGTCTGCAGCAAATGGGCAATGGCAACAGTTACACCTATGATGTCTATCTTATATTCTGGCATTTTCGGCCTTCTCGTACTTCTTCCGTTTAACATCTCAGATTTCACTGTAACAGATGTAAATGCTTCCTTCCTGCAATCTATTCTATATACAGGCCTTATTTCAACTGTTTTATGTATGGTCCTTTGGAACATTGGGGTTAAAAAACTGGGGCCAAATACTTCAGGTTTATTCTTAAACTTCAACCCTATCTTCACAGCCGTTTTAGCATTCGCTTTTTTAGGAGAAAAGATGACCTGGCTTCAAGCTGCGGGCAGCGTAATTGTGATTGCAGGCTGCTTCTTATTTACCATACTTAAACACAAGCCGGCTAAAATCCAAAAGCAGAAAATAGAAGTTCCTTCGCCATTTTTATCAGGTAAACCGGTTAAACAAGAGTCCTAATAGAGGACGTAAAAGTGCCTGTCTCTAAAATTTCTAGAGACAGGTACTTCTTCTTTTACTTTATAAATATCGCTTTAAATTCATGCTTTTTTAGTTTTGATTTTTTTTCGAAGATTAACGATGTGATCCTCTTGATTTCGGCTTTCTTCTATGGCTTTAAATTCATCTTTTAGCCCTTTATAGGTTGAATAGCACATGACAAGCATTAGAACAGCTAATGGAATAGAGGTTGCAACTAACGCTGATTGTAGCCCAGACAACCCGCCAGTCATAATTAATACAGCTGAAACCGCTGCAATCACAACACCCCATATTATTTTCGTAGGGTGAGATGGATTAGGATTTCCATTTTCACTAATCATCCCTAATACGAAAACGGCTGAATTGGCAGAAGTTATAAAGAAAACGAGTACAAGCACCATCGCTAAAATACTTAGAAATACACTCATAGGAAAATACTCAAAAAACTTAAACAAAGCAGAGGTTACGTCTGTAGAAACTGCCGTTGCAATAGCTGTTTCCCCCATGTTTTGGATCAGATCAATGGCTGATCCGCCCATCACCGCAAACCAGAAGAATGCTCCTATTACAGGGATAAAGATAGCCCCGATCATAAACTCTTTGATGGTTCTTCCCTTTGAAATTCTGGCTACGAAACTGCCGACAAGCGGAGCCCAGGCAATCCACCAGCCAAAATAAAACAGCGTCCAGCTCGCAATCCAGGATCCCTCACTATAGGGTTCTGTCCTAAACGACATCCCAATGAAATTTTGAGCATAATCCCCTATGCCCTGAAAAAAGATTTTTAATATGGATTGAGTCGGCCCCAAAAACAGTATGAATGCCAATAACGCAAAGGCCAGTATCATATTCAGGTTCGAGAGGTTCTTCATAGCTCCATGAAGACCGGAAACCGTTGAACCCACATAGATTAAACTGACAACCAAAATAATAGCGATTTGAGAATAGAAGCCCACTGGGATACCCCATAGATAATTCATACCGCTATTCACTTGCAATGTACCAAAGCCAAGGGAAGTTGCTATTCCAATAACAATTGAAAGAATAACCATAATATCGATCAGCTTACCAAAAGGCCCTCTAATTTTGTCGCCCATTAAAGGATAGAAAACAGAACTTAAAGATGCTGGGAGCTTTTTGCGGAATTGGAAAAAGGCCAAAGAAACTCCTACTACTGCATAACACGCCCAAGCAGAGACTCCCCAATGGAGGTAAACAAATTGCATCGCTAGCTTTGCGGACTCTTCTGAAGAACCTTTTCCGAAGGGAGGATCAATATAGTATGAAACCGGCTCCGCTACACCCCAAAATACTAGACTAATGCCAATAGATGCACTAAACAGCATCCCTACCCATGTTGCTGTTTTGTATTCCGGCCTATCATCGTCTTCACCTAACCGAATATGCCCAAACTTTGAGAGGCCAATATACATACAAAAAGCAAAGAAGAAAAAGACACTGCCAAGAATAAACCAGCCCAGGTTGTTATAGATAAATTCCAGAGAGTTATTTGAGAAGCTTTCCATTTGCTTTGGGGCAAAGACCCCTATACTTATTAAGACCAAACTTATAGCTAACGAGGAAAAAAATACAGTTCTTTTACCGTTCATGCCAACACTTCCCTTTCCAAGTATCGAATTTTCTGATTTTAAATGTAAGCGGTTTCCTCCTTCTCCAAAAAAAAGAAATCAAAAGTCACCGAGACTTTACTTTAGAGAGCCGTTTTGCGATTGAACCCGCCTCGTGGAAGGTAAATCGAACTGGCGCGTAAAAAATTGTGCTCTTTCCTTTTCAAATTCAGGATCCTTTTCTTTTATTCACTATTATTTTGATCATTTAATAGATTCGTTGGGGCATATCGGTCACAATGTCAGCTTTATCGGTCAAATTTCAATTATATCGGCCACTTTTTCGATATATCGGTCAAATTTATCTTTTATCGGTCACTTTTTCCTATTTATCGGTCACTTCGCGGTGCATCAAGATTCTAGCATTTATAAGGTGACAGTAGGTTTAAAGCAGCCTGCTAATAAAAGTTAAGTATAAAAGAATTAGGAGAAAAATCAACCTATACCATAGGAAGAAGCTTTCTTCTTCCTATGATATCTATTGACTTTTAAACATTTATTTTCCCCGCAGAAATACGGGTATCAATAAGGTCAATGATTCGATCTGCCACTTCGCTTGTAGAAGCTGTTCCTCCCATATCTGGCGTAAGAATCCTGCTTTCTATCAGCAGCTCTTCCATTGCATCGAGTACTTGCTTCCCATAGCTTTCATAACCGAAGAAGTCCAGCATCTGGCTGGCAGACCAAATGGAAGCTAGCGGGTTGGCAATCCCCTTTCCGGCTATATCAGGTGCAGAGCCGTGAATAGGCTCAAACATGGAAGGATATGTTCTTTCAGGATTAATATTGGCACCAGCTGCAAGCCCTATTCCTCCTGCAATAGCAGCCCCCAAATCTGTTAAGATATCTCCAAATAAATTAGATGTGACGATTACTTCAAATCTCTTTGGATCCTTAACCATCAGCATGGCAGCGGCATCGACCAGGTAGGAGGCTGTTTCCACATCAGGGTACTCAGCGCTTATTTCTTCAAAAACCTGATCCCAGAAAACCATTGAGTAATTTAATGCATTCGCTTTCGATATGCTTGTAAGAGACCTTCCTTCTTTACGCGCTACTTCAAACGCATACCGGATGATTCTTTCTGTTCCTTTTCGGGAAAATACACTGTTTTGCAGGACAATTTCATTTTGCTGCCCCTTAAACAGCCATTCACCCGCACCGGAATATTCACCTTCACTATTTTCCCTGATGAATAGCATATTGATGTCTTCCCGTTTTACATCCACTAAGGAAGTTTTCGCCCCTTTCAGCAATTGTACAGGCCGGACATTCACATATTGATCAAACTCTTTGCGGATTCTTAAAAGCAGATCCCATAAAGAGATATGGTCAGGGACGCCGGGAAACCCGACCGCCCCCAAGTAAATGGCATCAAACTCCTTCAATAGATCCATGCCGCTTTCATCCATCATTTTTCCATGCTTCGCATAAAATTCACAGCCCCATGGGAAATAAGTGAAATCAAAGCGGAAACCAGAATCCATCGCTGCCACTTTATTCAGTACTTTGACCCCTTCGCCAATCACTTCAGGTCCGATTCCATCACCTGCGATAACAGCAATCTTATAATTTTTCATAGGAATTTCCCTTCGTACTAGTTATTATTCCAAACAATTAGTTTCATTTCGGTCATCTCTTCTACTGCATACTTGATGCCTTCACGTCCGGTTCCGCTTTCCTTCACACCGCCATATGGCATTTGGTCAACACGGTAGGTTGGCACATCATTTATAATGACACCCCCAACATGCAGTTCCTGTGAAGCATACATGGCATGTTTCACATTGTTTGTGTAAATTCCAGCTTGCAGACCAAACCGTGAGTTATTAACTTGCTGAACCGCTTCTTCCATTGAACGGAATTTGTTTACGACAACAATGGGTGCAAATGCTTCCTGGCAAGACACCTTTAAATCATGCTCGGCATTCGTAATGATCGTAGGCTCAAGTACTCCATTTCGAAGGCATCCACCAGTCGCAATATCTGCGCTGCTTTTTGTCTCCTCAATCCAGCCCAGTACTCGATCAGCCTCTCCTTTTGAAATTAAGGAAGAAATATACGTATCCGGTTCAAGCGGATCGCCAACCTTCAGCTGCTTTGCTGCCTGAGTAAATTTTTCTGTGAACTCTTCATACACATCTTCATGTGCATAGATGCGCTGAAGCGAAATACAAACCTGACCCTGATTCGAAAAAGCTCCCATAATGCAGCGGTCAATAATCTGATCAATCTCAGTATCTTTATCTATAATAAGTGCTGAATTAGAACCAAGTTCCAGCGTCGTTTTCTTTAAGCCTGCCCTGTTGCGGATCCCAATCCCAACCTCCGGACTGCCTGTAAAGGTGACCATGCTGACGCGGTCATTTCTGACAATTTCTTCTCCCACTACACTTCCAGGACCGGTTACAACGTTCAGCACCCCTGGCGGAAGGCCTGCCTCTTCAAATAATTCCGCTATAAACAGCGCCGAGAGCGGTGTCTGCGAGGCTGGCTTTAAGACGATTGTATTCCCGGCTGCAATCGCCGGACCTACCTTATGAGCTACAAGATTCATAGGGAAGTTAAAAGGAGTTATGGCCCCGATGACCCCAATCGGTTCTCTCAATGTATATCCAATCCGGCCAACACCGCCTGATGCAGCATCAAATGGAATCGTTTCTCCATGGATGCGCTTCGCTTCCTCAGCTGAAAATTTATACGTTTCGATCGTTCTGGCAACTTCCGCTTTTGAAAACATGATCGGCTTAGAAGACTCGCGGGTAATGATCTCTGCTGCTTCATCGGCTTTTTCAGTCAAAAGGAAAACCACTTTTTCTAAAACCTCGGCTCTCTTATAGGCTGGCATCTTTGCCATCAAATGTCTTGACTCATACGCAGCATTAATGGCCATTTCAGTCTGTTCTTTATTCGCCATCGCGATTTGAGCAATTTCTTCACCTGAATAAGGTGAATAGAGGGATCCGTATTGATCTGTTTCTACTTTTTCTCCGTTAATCATCAGGTACTTTTTCGTTGGCTGAACTCCAGTTAATTTACTCATTTAGGGCCTCCAATACCATTTCATGAAATTGAACAATTGCCTTCTCTGAAGACGAATATCTGCCTTTATTGAACGCTCGTGAACGGAATCCAATCTGCTCCAATTCGACCAGCTCAATATCCTCTGAACGGACTTGCTCCGCAAAAGTCATTAAATCCTTCTCTGCCTGGGACAGGTTCTCATCACGAAAATAATAAGTATAGACAGCCATGGATGTTTCATGATCAATCGGAATGATTTGAATGGTAGCCATATTGCCTGGTCCAGGGTAAATAGTCAGCATCAGATTTGGCCATAACCAATAGAATTGGCCGCCTTGCATTTCCGCTTCATTTAAATCAACTGTTCCATACTTTTTATCCGGTTTAACAACCGTTCCTTGCATGGAATAATTCTCACACGTAATAATCTGGTAATCATTCATATCAAGTGCCGCCACAAAGCTTGGATGAGCAACATGGCAATGGTCACACTCTAAGTAGTTATCCATAAAAGCTTTCCAGTTTGCTTTGAAGGTACGTGTTTTTTGGCTCGTTCTTTTTAGGTCACTTAAAAACGTATTCTTGCTTAATCTTTCAAAGAAATCTCCATATGACTCACTTAATGGCTTTGCATTGTCATCCAAATTAACAAAAATGAGAGATTCCAAAATTTCCATCCTAACAGAACGCAGACAGGCATCCTTTACACATGCCTCGTCTTCCCCTTTGAAGTTAGGCGCTTTATTCAGCTGGCCATCAAGCTTGAATGTCCACCCATGATAAGCACATTGGAGAATTTTCTTATTTCCAGCTTCGCTTTTTTCAAGCTTTGTCGCCCGGTGAGGGCAAACATTATAAAAAGCACGTACCACTTCATCTTTACCGCGGTTTACGATAATAGGCTCGCCAGCCACTTCAGCTGTGAAGAAATCTCCTGCCTTTTCAACTTGGCTAACATGGCCGACAAGCTGCCAGGACTTTGCAAAAACTGAATCCATCTCTTTTTCCAGCACTTTAGGATCTGTGTATTTGTCATAGGTTAATGTTCTTTCAAATGCACGGTTGGATGCATTTTGCACTTTATTGTAAGTAGTCATCATCTATCTCCTTCAAATATGAATTAATTTGTTTTCCATTTGTCTTTTTTGCGAGTTTCTATCCGCTTAGCTTTATAAGCTAAATGGCTGTGCCGGCTTTTTCTCTATCCGCCATAATGCTTGTACTATGAAGCGGTTGTACTTTTGAGCCAGGGTCAATGTATACTTTTGCATTGCTGACAGCTGTCGGTGCCTCCCCAAAGCCGCTGGCAATAAGCTTTACTTTCCCTTCATAGGTGCAGATGTCACCCGCTGCATAAATCCCGGGAATATTCGTTTCCATTTTGGAATTTACCAGAATAGCATTTTTCTCTATTTCCAATCCCCAGTCCTTAATAGGCCCCAGTGAGGATACAAATCCAAAATTAACTAATACGTCATCTGCTGGGATGGCCATTGTTTCCCCACTGCTTGTGTTTTTCACCATTACGTTTTCTATTTCATCTGCCCCAGCCAGCTCCACTGGCACATAAGGCGTCAACACCTCCACATTGGACTCCATCAAACGTTCCACACTATGCTCATGTGCCCGGAACTTATCTCTCCTGTGAATAAGGGTTACTTTTTCGGCAATGGGCTCCAGCATTAAAGCCCAGTCAACAGCTGAATCTCCGCCGCCGAAGAGGACAACCTTTTTGCCGGCAAACTGATTTAAGTCTGTAACAAAGTAATGAAGATTTTTATGTTCAAATTTGTTCTCGCTGACGATGTTTAACTTCCGCGGCTGGAAAGCACCATTCCCCGCCGTAATAATTACTGCCTTTGAATAATGGATGCCCTTATTCGTGTGAATCGCAAATGATTGATCAGACTGGCGGACGATGGCTTCGACAGATTCCCCTAAACAGACAGACGGATTAAATTGATTCATTTGTTTTAACAAATTGTCTATCAGCTCTTGCGCTCTTACCTTGGGAAAACCAGCTATGTCATAAATATATTTTTCCGGATATAACGCTGATAATTGGCCGCCCAGCTGCGGAAGACTCTCAATCATTTTCACCGAAGCCTGGCGCATCCCCGCATAAAAAGCAGTAAATAAACCAACAGGGCCTCCGCCAATAATGGTGATATCGAAAGCATCAGGGTAATTTCCCATTACTGAACCTCCTTTATGTCGTTCTATATACTTTTTAATGCAAGTACTGTGCCAACAGTGCAAACCCTTGGTAATAAGGCAAAAAATTTAAAATTTACTGAAAAGAGATGCGATTTGAGTTAAAATGAACTCAATTAGCAGATTTATTTGAACCAAAAATGACTCAATAGGAGCTTCAACGAATGAAAATGCCTTCTATTGTACTGAGGTAAATCGGCGGAAGAAGCCGTACTACATGAGACAGCAGGCATATATTGAGGCAGAGCTGATGATTTTCTCTTCATCCTTATGAGTTAATTTTGACTCAGTTTTATCCTCTCTCATTCATCAATTTAATTTTCTGTATTTCCCTAGAAGTGATAACAACCAGTTCAATTTCGTTTGTAATTAAGATCAGAATGGCCCGATTGTAACAAACAGCAAAAGGATCAAAAAATTGGATGGTATTAGGCAGTCCTTTAATAGCTATGGGCTCCATGCTGTGTAAGACTTTCATAAACTATGAGATAATAAAAAGAAGGATAGCGCTGTATTTTAGGAGACTCATAAAATTATCTGACTTATGTGGACTTAAAACGGAGGATATCATCAAAGTTACCTCAAGGAGCGAAAAAAATAGAGATGTTCTTTTTATGAACATCTCGTTTGTCAATATTAAATATAAAGTCATTTCCCAGCCTTTTTCGCACGGGTTTTGTAGCACTTCCTGGAAGATAAGCTAGAGGAACATCTCAAAATCTACATTTTCTGGATCGGCAACTGCCAAGACCAATTTTTAACGTGCTATTTCTTTTGCAGCTTCCAATGTCTAAAATTTAACTAATGATTTATAGAAATTTCCACCATGTTGAATCGCCTCTATGGATTCCTGAAGAATACTGGAATGGTGTAAGAAAGCATGTACTACGCCTTTAAATTCTTCTAATTCTGCTTTAATTTTATGATATGTTAATATATCGTATAGTAATTTACTATCATCTTGAAGCGGGTCCAAATCTCCGTAAGCAATATAACAAGGAGGCACTCCTTGTGTTAAATGGTTGGAAAAACAGTCAAAATAACGTAAATCTTCATTTTCATCACCTATATACATTTTTGCATATGTAATTAAATCTTTAGAACTTAATCCATCGTAATCCCCGCCAAATAAACGCATTGATTTCGAATCAGTCAACCCATAAGAACCGTAATAAAGAAGCAAGCAGCGTATATAGGATACATCTTTCTTTTTATCCCTTAAATATAAAGACGTAGCCAAGGATAAATTAGCACCACCCGAATCTCCTGCAAGGGAAATATCATTCTGATCGATATCGTATTCTGCTGAATTAGCACGTAACCAATCTATTAAGAAGGCACACTCTTTCACTTGTGTCGGGTATTTAAATTCAGGAGCTAAATGATAGTCAATCCCTATGACAACTGATTCAGTTTCTTCCATTAATAAGCGCATAATCTTACTATGCGTGTCAAGATTCCCTACCACAAACCCACCACCATGGATATAAAGAATCGCCCCTTTCCCAGTCCTGCGCTTCGGATAGTGAAAACGAATAGGGATAGACCCGTACGGTCCCTCTACCTCTCTATCAATGGTTTTTTTCGGTTCCGGACCACCTTCGTTCCAAAACTTTCTTTCATTAATATAATTCTCACGCATTTCTTCAAATGTTACATCCGTTGAAAATGCATCCTCAACAAGTTCTTTTTGTACTGTTAAAGCTTCGAGCATTTTAGGAGTCATCATTTTGTAAGCATTATATTTGTTCGTTTCCATCTTTGTGGTCTCCTTTGTCTTTCTCAAAAAATAGTAATTTTATGTTCCATGCGATAAAAAGCAGCATTCCGATTTGCAAAACTTTTTCAGCGATAAGTTCCCATCCATGCAAATAATATAACTCCATTTGTTAACCCTCCCCGTCATAAATTTATATTTGTGGTTTATCTTTCATTAGTTGTTTAATGAATGCAGTTATCATTAAGATAAAGAAAAACAGATAGGGGTAGGATAACGTAGTAGCCAAAGACTTCACTGCATTTAATGCATCATTTCCACCTAATGTAGTAGCAAAAATCCCCGTCAAAGCAATAATGGTCATGAGTAAAATCCATACTGCACTTCTAACAGGGGCTGCCTCTTTCCCTTCTATATCTGTCATTCTTGCTAATGATAGCGCTGCACTTGTCACTGTTGTGGAAATAAACATAATCAATAGTACGATTGTTGCAATAGAAGTTAACTTAGGCCAAGGCATTGTCTGTAGAATAGCAAAGAAGGTCATATCTGGACTTTCCATAGCGTGCTTAGCTATTTTTCCAGTTCCCAAAACGGCATCTAAAAGGGCAATTCCGCCAAACGCAGCATGCCAAATCAACATAAATATCACCGGTATTGTCATAGTTACGAAGGCAAATTGGCGAATCGTTCTTCCTTTTGAAATAGAGGCAATGAATACCCCCATAAAAGGAGTCCATGAAATCCACCACATATTATTGGCAACATCCCATGTAGTCGAATAGGTTGGGTCATTACTAAATAAAAACATATCGAAATTTCTTGGGATGAGCTGATCAATATAGGTTCCCAGCAATTGAACAACTTGATTTAATATATAACGTGTTGGTCCAAATAAAATGGCAATCAGCAAAATCAAAATGGCTAAATAGACATTCCAATCTCCTAACACTTGCATGCCCTTACCGATTTTCTTAGTTGTTGCCGCAAAAAAACACACAATAAGCAAAATGATTAATACCAGGTACGGAAGGACACTCTGGAGAGAACTGCCAATGTTCATCACTTGCTTAATCCCGGTAGATATCTGCACACTTCCTAACCCCATTGTGGCTGCAATAGTCATCGCTGAGCATACAATGGCTAAAATATTCATCGTGTTTTTTGTTGCAGGCACCCATTTTCTCCTGCCAAAACTTTTTTCAATGACATCACCAGGTAAATAGCGAATGTTATGTTTTGAAACAAAGTAAGCCATGACTAAACCCACAACACTAAATATAGCCCACACAGAAACACCCCAATGGTAAAGAGCTGTCCCCATTGCTTCTCTAGCTGCTTCCATTTTATTTGGAGCTTCCGTACTGTTGGGTGCTAGATGATAAGCATAGAGTGGCTCATTTACACCAAAATAAATAATCCCTATACCAATAGAGGATGTAAACAACATTGCTAACCACGAAAAAATACTATAATCCGGCTTTGCATTTTTGCCCCCTATGACGATATTCCCGTATCTAGAAATTCCTAATGCAACTAAAAATCCCATACATAAAACAGGAATTAACATGGCAGTCCATCCATACTGAGTAGCAAATAGTGACTGAATAAACGTCATAATTTTCGCAAGTGCACTTGGGCTAATTAACGAAAAGATAGAAAAAAATGCAGTAATTAAAGCAGAAATAATGAAAATAGCAGTGAAGATCTTTGGTTTTTTTACAATACTCTCTTTTACGATAGTCTCTCCTTGCATAGTCTCATCTCCTATATTTTAGGTGCACTATATTGGAATTTGGGAAAACCAGCTATGTAGCTATGTCATAAATATATTTTTCCGCACACAAAGCTGATAATTGACGCCTAGCCGCGGAACTCTTCCAGTTATTCCCACAGGGGTCTAACCCATTCCCAAACATAGCGGCAAAAAGACCAACAGGCCCTCCGCCGATAATGATGACATCGATAGAATTAGGGTGATTTCACATTCCTGACCTCCTTTGTATTGTTCTATACACTTTTTAATGCAAGTACTATGCCAACAGTATTAAATCCATATAAACTTAATAAAAGATTTAAAATTTACTGAAAAAATACAAGTATTGAGTTAAAATCTACTCAATAGCAAGGCTTTTTTAGTCAAAAATGACTCAAGGATACATAGGAGGTGCTATGAATGAAAATGCCAAATACCACAGGAAATGTAGAAATGACACTGGAAACTTTATTAAAAATTCTCGATTATTCCTCTGATGAAATCTTTGTTCTAGATGGAGAAATGCGGATTTTATATGTAAATAAGGTATGTGAGAGGCATTATGGACTTAAGCCAAGGGATATCATTGGTAAATACAATGTGGAGCTTTTTGAAAAAGGCTACTGGAAACCTTCTATTGTACCTGAGGTATATCGGCGGAAAGAGCCGTGTTACATGAGACAGCAGACATATATCGGGGCAGAGCTGATGACTACCGCCATCCCGATCTTAAATAACAAAAACGAAATTGAACTGGTTGTCATCACTTCTACGGAAATACAAAAAATGAAAATGATGAATGCGAGAGAGGATAAAACCGAGTCAAAAACAACTCAGCACGATGATGATGAGGAAATAACCATTGTGACCAACAGCGGGGAGATTAAAGGAATATTGGAGTTTTGCAAAAAAGTAGCGCCAACAGATTCAAATATTCTTATTCTGGGAGAATCCGGGACCGGAAAAGGTGCCTTCTCTCAATATATTCATAAAGTCAGCAATCGAAATAAAGGATCCTTTCTTGCCATCAATTGTGCTGCCATCCCGGAAGAGTTATTGGAGTCAGAACTATTTGGCTACTCAAAAGGCGCCTTCACAGGGGCAAATAAGTTAGGAAAACAAGGATTAATAGAAGCAGCGGACGGCGGTACCATTTTCCTGGACGAAATCGGCGAAATGCCCCTTTCCGTGCAGGCTAAGCTTCTCCAGCTTATTCAGGAAAAACAGTTTATCCCTGTAGGAAGCAGCGAAATGAAGAAAGTCGACGTCCGCATCATTGCCGCTACCAATCAAAACCTGCAGGCTATGATTGAAAACAAATCATTTAGAGAGGACTTGTTTTACCGCTTAAATGTCATTGACATTCACCTGCCGCCCTTAAGGGAAAGAAGAGAAGACATCATTCCGCTCACCTACAACTTTCTGAATAAATTCAACCAAAAATATAACGACAATAAAGTCATTTCTGAAGAATGCTTAAATGTCCTTACTCACTATTCCTGGCCGGGAAATGTGCGCCAGCTCGAAAACTTAATCGAACGGTTAGTCATTATTAGCAATTCTATCATTCAAGTATCGGACCTCCCTGACATGATTAAAGAGAATGTCGATCAAGCTTCATACCCGTCTACATCTTCTACACTGGATCAAGCTATCGACGAGACCAAACGATTGATGGTCAAGCAATCATATGAAACTCACAAATCTTCCAGAAAGGTAGCAAGTGATCTCGGAATCAGCCAAACCAAGGCAAGCAGATTAATTAAGCAGTATTGCCATGAACACTAATTAGGGTAACTAAAAGCCTGTCCCTATACAGATAGCCCGGTAGGGACAAAGGGACAGGTTCCATGTCCCGGGCGGATTATTGGGACAGTATACCTGTCCCCTCGTCCCTCGGGATGCGCCCGATCATTGAATAACTGAGCAGCTTCAGGTCGATATCACTTTTTAGGCTTTAGAATCGTTCTTTGTAAGGGAACGCCTCCCATAAGCACAATAATAAAAAAAGGTGCCGCCCTCTTAATCTTTAACAAATCAACTAAGGGGAAGACATCTTTATCAAGAATTGCATTTAATATAAACAAGGCAACGTCCCAACCACAGTTGAAACGTTGCCTTGTTTAATGGATATCGTTTAACCAGCTTCCTTAATATCCTCTTTGCTTTGTTTATCGACATTTAACTTCCGATCCATTCTAATCTGACCGAGTCCGAGCTCTTTTGCTTCCTTTTTTAATGATTTAAGTAAGCTGACTACCATTAACACCAAAATGACTGAAAATGGAAGAGCTGCGATGATCATGGTGTTTTGAAGAGCCTGCAGGCCCCCAGAATAAAGGAGAGCAATCGCAATAATTGAAAGAAGGGCTCCCCAAGTTACTTTTATAGGTGTACTTGGATTTTGCGATCCATTCGTTGTCATCATCCCTAGAACAAACGTACCAGAATCAGCTGATGTCACAAAGAACGTAACAATGATCAAAATGGCTAACAGAGATATTGCCATGCTGAGCGGAAACCCTTCTAACACGCCAAAAAGAGATTCCTCGGGAGATAATGACGAAATCGAAAGCAGCCCTGTAGATTCAGTGAAAATGGCTGTCCCCCCAAAAGTTGTAAACCAAAGGAATCCTATTAGTGACGGAACGAGAAGGACACCTACAACAAACTCACGAATTGTTCGGCCCTTTGAGACTCTGGCAATAAACACACCAACAAATGGAGACCAGGCAATCCACCATGCCCAATAAAAAATCGTCCATCCATTAATCCAGCTGCGTCCCTCTTCATTCAGGGGTGCTATCCTAAAACTCATGTCAATGAAGTTTTGCATATAAGTCCCGATCGTATCAGTGAATAAATTAAGGATAAAAAGTGTCGGTCCAAAACTAAAGACAACCAAGAAAAGGACAGCCGCAAGCCCCATATTCAAATTGCTTAGCACTTTAATTCCCTTACTTAGACCTGTTAAAGCCGAAATCATAAATAAGACTGTCACAATGAGGATAATAATGGTTTGGTTTGTTATCGTACTAGGTACATCAAAAAGGTAGGACAGTCCCCCGTTGATTTGCATGGCACCAAATCCCAAAGAGGTAGAGACCCCTAAAACCGTAGCAATGACCGCAATGACATCAATTGCCTTCCCGACTGCCCCATCCGCATGTTTTCCAATCAGCGGTCGTAAGGTTCGGCTTATTAAACTCAGCTCCCCTTTTCTGAAAGTAAAATAAGCCAGAGCCATCGCAATCGAACCATAGATAGCCCATGCATGGACCCCATAATGGAAGAAGGTAAATCTCATTGCATCCTTAATTCCCTGATCAGTACCCTCTTGGCCTGTAGGAGAACTTATCATGTAATGGCTAATGGGTTCAAATGTTCCATAGAAAATTAACCCAATCCCGATACCTGCACTAAAAAGCATCGCAAGCCAAGTTGGACGGGAAAACTCAGGCTTATCCTCCTGCTTCCCGAGCTTTATCCGGCCAACTGGACTTACTAATAAATAAAAGCAGACGAACACAAATAGCGAAACAATCACTAGGTAATACCACCCAAACGAATCCGTAATCACGCCTTGTGTACTGCTCGTGACCTTTTCTAACGACGCTGGCATTGTAATTCCCATAAGAACAAGACCAGCCATTATTGCTAATGATACATAAAAAACAGTTGAAGCATTTTTCATATTTAGTTTTAACTCCCATCTTTGATATATTCGCAGTGGGTTACTTCGAATGGTGAACAAATAAAAACGCAAAACAAACAAAAATATTTTTTGTGAAGTATTACGAAACGCACCCTTAAAAAATTTGCGAAAATTCATTTATTATTATCTTCGTCATTCTTACTAACATAAAATCACCATTGTCCATCTTTTGGGTATTGGAAAAATAGATAGATAGATAAATACGGCAGAGGTATTTTGGTTGTGAATTATTTTACAGGCTTGCTGGGGAATATTTAAATTTTAACAAAATGCGCTAAACCAATCACATACAAAAAAGAGGCTTATTTGGGATTCTAGACTTTCATTCCCTGCTCAGAAAGATTCTATAGGACATAATCTTAATATAACTCCCGAATCCTCTAATAGAGTCCATATTTCAAGAGAGAACAGTTTTCAGCGGTTTAAAATCCTGATCTCACACGGCTTAAAACCCTCCTGTCTCCTTCAAGACTTTCAAAAGTGAGTTTATTGGGAGCACTATAAATAATGTTTAAAGTATTTTTTGCAGATAAGGAAATAATGGATATCGGAATTTCGCTATCATTTCCAACTGCCGCTTTTTAACTTTAATTAAGAAAAGCCCGCTTTTATGAAAAAATTGGGCTCTTCTTTTCTTATCATTATTTAACAATATACACGGCACCTTACCTTTAATGATGGCCAGTTATTGGGTGAGGAAACTTATGGGTCTTCCAGGATTTTTTTACATTCCTCTTTCTTACAGTGTCTATGCTGTATGAATGCACGTGTGAAAGATGGGCCTCTTTCTGATTGAGTATTCCCGCTCATCCAAATTTCAAACTCCATGAATGTACCCCCGATTTTGTCGATATTGTTGAGGTTCAGATTGAATGCAGGCAATGGAGTAATTATTGAGTTACAGGCAATAAACTATACAGGATTGTGACACAGCATCTTGTTTCCGTCAGACTGTCAGCATTGAATCATTTGCTAATTCCCGATGCAATACTTCTCCCATACGCTTCATCCCTTCAATGATTTTCTCTTTAGGCATATTAGAGTAATTTAAACGCAATGTATTTGTTTGTGTGCCATTTGGGAAAAAGGAAGCACCAGGTACACAAGCAACATTGTTTTTCAGGCACTCTGTAAATATATGTGCTGAATCAATGCCCTCTGGAAGCTCAACCCAAATAAATAATCCGCCTTCCGGCTTACTGTAAGATATACTATTGGGGAAAAATTCTTCAATGCAAGATAACATAGCTGTGCATCTTTCTTTATAAACAGCTTTAATTTTATGAATGTGCTCTTCGATATCGTAAAGCTCCATATACTTTGCCGTAATTCTTTGAGCAAAACTATCAGTGTGCAAGTCAGCTGTTTGCTTGAAAGCAACATACTTATCAATGAAAAATGGGTCTGCACAAATCCATCCAAGCCGAAGACCGGGAGTGAAAATCTTCGAGAAAGTGCTTAAATAAATGACTCTGCCTTCTGTGTCAAAATGTTTTACTGGAGGGAGTTCCTTTCCAGCAAATCTTACAGCACCGTAGGGATTATCCTCAACAATCAGCACATCATATTGATTAGCAAGCTCAATCATTCTTTTTCGCCTTCCGAGTTTTAAGGTCCGGCCAGTAGGGTTTTGGAAATCAGGAATCGTATAAATAAATTTTGCATTGGGATGCTCCTGCAACCTTTTCTCCAGCTCTTCCATCAGCATTCCATCATCATCCATTGCCACTTCAATAAATTGGGCCTTATATGACTTGAATACATTAATGGCAGCTAGATAAGTCGGACTTTCGCAAATAATAGTATCTCCCTCATTGATAAATAATCTTCCAGTAAGGTCGATTGCCTGCTGGGATCCTGATGTAATAAGAACATTTTCAAGGCTAGAGTCAATCCCAGCCATTTTCATTCTCTGACAAATAGCATCTCTCAAAGGAATATATCCTTCAGTCGTACTATATTGAAGGGCAGCCGCACCTTCTTCGTTCAATACAGCACTGCAAGCATCCTTTAAAGGGTCTACAGGAAACAGCTCTGGAGCTGGCAGTCCTCCCGCAAAAGAGATTACTTCTGGTCTTTCTGTTACTTTTAATATTTCACGTGTCTCAGAAGATGTTACAAATCGAGCTCTCTCAGCAAATTTATGTTCCATTTATAAACATTCCTTTTATATTTTTTGGAGTTGATTATCATACTGAAAATTCAGTCACTTATACTTATACTTTTCTCTTTTTGATGGATACCTGCCCAAAAAACAATGGGAATCAACAGTATTGAAAGAATAGCACCAGAAATTGAAAGGGCTGCATAGCTGGAATATGCTACAACTATTCCAGACACACCTCCTCCTAATGCTCCTGATAAAGCAATCCATACATCGATAGAACCCTGCGTCTTAGCCCGAGTAGAAGCGTGAGTTGAATCTACAAGAATGGCCGTTCCGCTAATTAAGCCAAAATTCCAGCCAAGCCCGAGTAAAACAAGGGCTAAATTGAGTGCGGCCATTGAATCAGCAGGTCCCGCTGCAGCCAGAATGCCAGAAGCAAGCAGCGTAATAGCAGAAGCAATAGCCATAGGAGCACGGCCAATTTTATCAACAAGGAAACCAGTAAGTAACGAAGGCAAAAACATCGCACCTATATGAAATCCAATGACAAGCCCAACTTCATTCAAAGCATGGCCATGGTGTCCCATATGAATGGGTGTCATCGTCATAATGGCCATCATCACAAATTGAGTTAAAACCATTACGGCAGCTCCTGCAAAAATGCCTCGCCTGTTTATCGATAACAAATTAGAATTTTTCTCTAAATGATTAGTTTTACTTTGTGCATCTGATATTGCTTTTGCCACAATAAATGGATCAGGACGAAGGAAAATAAATAGGACCAATCCAGCAAGTATATACGCTGCAGCCGCTAATATAAAGGGACCTGCTAAAGCAGGAACTCCTATGGATATAGCAAAATCCCCCATTACATCCACCAGGTTTGGCCCGGCAACAGCTCCGAATGTGGTGGAGACCATGGCCATGCTAATAGCCTTTGCCCTTTGTGCCGGGTTTGCCATGTCAGTTCCAGCGTAGCGTGCTTGTAAGTTTGTAGCCGTTCCAGCCCCGTAGATGAGCAGTGAAATAAATAATAGCAGCATGCTGTTTGTTAATGATGAAACCACTACTCCAATGGCACCTATGCCTCCAGCCAAAAATCCTGCGGCAAGACCAGGACGGCGGCCAAACCGCTGAGAAAGCCGTCCTACCAGCAGCGCAGCCCCTGCTGACCCTAAAGTAAATAACGCCGTTGGAATTCCCGTTACACTATCTGTCCCCATCATGTTTTGCGCCAGAAGTGCCCCTACTGTTATCCCGGCTGCAAGTCCTGCTCCACCAAAAATCTGGGATATGACAATGACAATTAATGTTCTTTTGTATAGTTGCTGCTGTTTTTCTGAAGAATTTATGCAGCTCTGCAGCCAAGCAGATTGGGGTGCTAAAACTTTTTCACTATTTTTAACCGGCAAAATCTAACCTTCCTTATTTTCATAATATTCCAACTAGATTTAAATCATCTTAACACGTGCAAAAAAGCCATACAATATTATAATTGTATGGCAAACAATATTAGATAAGACTGTCTAACAGTCGTTTAAGGATAATCAATCCTCTCTCAAGCTCTTCAAGCGTTTCCGGGGCACAAACAGAAACTCTTACTGCCCTCTCCGGACAACTGTTTCCTACTACAAACCGTTCTGCTGCAAATACCTGAACTCCTTGCTGTTTAGCTAACGCTTCAAATTCAGCCCCTGTAATCTTGCCTGGCAATAGCAGCCAGCGAAAGATTCCTGTTTCAGCACCTAAGCACGTAAAGTCTGCCAGGTACCTGTTTACAAGTTGATTTCTGCGAATCGTCTGATCCTGATGGCCCTCAATCAAGGCTTCAAATTGATTTGATACAATTGTACGTGCTGCCAGTTCTGCCAATAATGGCGAAACGGAAACATTCAAATTATAAAGTGCCCTTGAAATTGGCTCCTTGAATTGACTCGGCACTGCAGCATAGGCCAGCCGCAGACCCGGTGCAAATGATTTAGATAAACTTGCAATATAGATAACCTGTTCTGGTGCAAATGATGCGACTGCCGGCAGTGGTTTTTTATTGAGAAGATGGTACGATGCATCTTCAATAATGAACTGATTATACTTTTTGGCAATGGCTGCAATCATTTTTCTATTCTCTACTGACATAAAGGAAGCTGTCGGATTATGATAATCTGGGATCAAGTAAATGCCTTTAATATTTTCATTTTTACACGCATATTCAAAAGACGCTGGGCTCATTTCATCGTTCTCTGATTTTATTGGAACTATTTGCACACTAAGCATCGCTGCAGCAGTTTTTAAGCCAGGGTACGTATGCTGGTCAACACCAATGCGTTCTCCAGGCTTACAAAGACTTGCCAGTGCAGCAGCAATCGCATTTTGACCCCCATTTGCAAATAAAATGTGATCAACGGTTGTTTCTAACCCGCCTCTGCTGATAAGCTTTACCGCTGCATCCTTTTGCCAATGGCTTTCTCCTCCCCGGCCATAACCGAACCATTTTTCATAATCTGTCTCCTGCAGCATACTTTTCAGCTGGAGCATCAGCGGCTCGAAAGAAGCATTATCCGGAAGAGTCGCTCCCATTTCAATTAAATGCTTCGGCTTTGTATCTTCAAGTAAATAAGCATTCGATAGAGCATCATAGGACACAAATGTGCCGCTTCCAACCGTTGCACTTAATAAGCCCTTTAGTTCACACACTTTAAATGCTTTTGAAATGGTGCTCACATTTAAATCTAAATAATCGGCCAATTCCCGCTGTGGAGGAAGTTTCGTTCCAGGCAATAACACTCCGTTTAAAATATCCTGTTCCAATTGCCCTGCCAGTGCTTGATAAATGGGCTTTTCTGTTTTATCAATGGATGGCTTCCAGGTCATAGGATAGTTTTCAAAAGAATTAATCGGCATGATACGCATCCTTTTTCATACAATTTTTTTAATAACGCTGCATCCTTAATTATAACCCTTGGTCCCTTTTTTTGTACTGCCCCGTTTGTTCAAAAAAAAGCCACCTTGTTCGGCAGCTAATCTTAATAAGCATCATTTTAAGATAATATCACACCCTCAATACTAATTTCTCATTCTGATTCATGCAAAGGAAGGACGCCGTATGGACATTCTATTATTATCTTGCTTTTCATACTTATCAATCGTTACTTCACAAATGATTGTATCACCTGTAAAAAAGGCCGCAAAAATTCAAAAGTCATCTACGAGCCAACACGTTATAATCTCAGCCTACTTTGGTTGTCAGAGTGGCGATTAATAACCCGTGAACCACAAGTCTTCTCTGTTCATATTGGGTTTTATGATGAATTCCTTCATCATCTGAAATTGGATTGCCCTTATTACAAAAATCTATAAAATCTTCCATGTCTATTTTTTATATTACCTATCTTTGTATGATTCTAAAAAAGCCGGGATAAAAATAGATGTCCCAAAAGCCAGGCTTTCAGGACATCTTTGGACAATTTACATTGTGCTGATATCAATCACAAATCGATACTTCACATCTGAAGCTAATACGCAGCCGTAAGCTTCGTCAATTTGATCAGCTGAAATGACTTCAATTTTAGGAACGATGTTATGTTTTGCACAGAAATCCAGCATTTCCTGAGTCTCACGGATGCCTCCAATCATTGAACCAGCAAAGGAACGGCGATGTCCGATGAGAGAGAACACATTTACTGACAATGGTTCTGCAGGAGCACCAACGTTAACCAATATTCCGTCAAGAGTGAGCAGTGAGAAGTAAGCATCCATGTCGATTTTTGCACTTACCGTGTTAATAATTAAGTCAAAAGTTCCGGCTAGTTCCTTGAAAGTTTCCGGATCACTTGTAGCATAGTAGTGGTCTGCGCCGAATTGCAGGCCATCTTCCTTTTTATTCAATGTTTGGGAAAGAACAGTCACTTCTGCACCCATGGCATGTGCAATTTTGACAGCCATGTGACCAAGGCCGCCCATACCAACAACTGCTACTTTCTTTCCTGGACCAGCTTCCCAATGGTTTAGCGGCGAATAGGTAGTAATCCCTGCACAAAGTAAAGGTGCTGCAGCATCCAGCTCAATGCTATCAGGTATTCTGACGACGAAGTCCTCTGTTACAACAATGTGGGTAGAATAGCCGCCTTGAGTAGGCTCGCCGTATTTGTCCACACCAGCATAGGTAGGGACATTTCCTTTTAGGCAGTATTGTTCTTCTCCATTACGGCAGTTATCACATTCGCCGCAGGAGTCAACCATACATCCGACCCCTACCCGGTCACCTATCTTGTACTTTGTGACCTCAGCTCCTACTTCCGTGACAATTCCTGCAATCTCGTGCCCAGGTACGAGCGGATAGTTCACAGGTCCCCACTCCCCGTGAGCAGTATGAATGTCAGAGTGGCATATGCCAGCATATTTAATTTCAATCAGAACATCATGCAAATCCAGATCGCGCCTTTTAATTTCAGCCGCTTTAAACGGCTTGTCCGGACCGTCAACAGCCCGTGCCTTAGCAGTTATCATGAATAAAACCTCCCGTGTTTTTTCAGGAGAATGATAGATTTAAATGAGGAACTCAGGTTAAGCCCATTCATTTTTCTCCTGCAAAACCATGTTAAGCCTTACAGTTAACTCTAGGTCAAGCGATAAATTTATTTTTTTCCTACCCCATAAGATGACTTTGACATTTACAAAATACCATGATAATCTCCCCCCCATACCCTATAGTTAACTCGAAGTCTATATCTATAAGAAAAGGAGATAAATAATGAAGACATATTCAATCAGCGAAGTGGCAAAAGAATTGAATCTGACAGTATATACCCTTCGTTACTACGACAAGGAGGGATTAATGCCTTTTGTAGAACGGACCCCCACCGGTAACCGATTGTTTAAAGAATCCGATATCAGCGCTTTAAAAATAATTGAATGTCTGAAAGCCACAGGGATGCCTATTAAGGAAATAAAAAATTTCATTGATTGGTGTTCTGATGGGGATGCCACCCTGCAGAAAAGATATGACATGTTTCTGGAACGAAAAGCAAACGTAGAAGCTCAAATGGAAGAACTAAGAAAAACAATGGAAGTCATCGAGCATAAATGCTTATACTACAAGACTGCATTGGATGCCGGAACGGAAGATATCCATAAAAAAGATAAAATAGAGATTAATAATTAATAGAAAGCCACCTGTATGTCTGTTCTCAAATACAGATTTAGCTGCCTGTGAAATTCAGACCCTCAGCGAGCCACGGAAACCCCTTGCTGCATAGTAGGAATCTGCTCCATTATGGTACACAAAGACAGTGTCGTAGCGGCGATCACAAAAGATAGCCCCGCCAAGTTTTCTAATATTAGCAGGTGTTTGCACCCAGCTCGACGTTTTCATATCGACACTTTCAAGTTTCTGCAGCTCCCGGTATTGTTCTTCCGTTAGAAGTTTAATGCCCATGGCATCTGCTATATCAATAGCGCTATTTTCTGGTTTGTGTTTTTTCCTCGACTCCAGCGCTTCACGGTCATAACAAACACTTCTGCGGCCTTTAGGACTTTCCGCTGAGCAATCATAAAAAATGTATTCGCCCGTCTCTTCATCATGGCCAACAACATCCGGTTCACCGCCGGTTCCTTCCATTTCATTGAGCGACCACAGTTTTTCAGTATTAGCATCGAGCTTAGCTTGCACATTAGCCCATTTGAGACCTTTATATCGGTTCATGTTTTTCTCAAAACGGGCTTTCAAAGTTCTGAGTAGTTCTTCACGTTGTTCAGGTGACAACTCCGTATTTCTCTTTGTCATAATTAGTTCCTCCTTGTTTTTACTCATTGTATAAGGACAAAACTGCTGATCTAATCTCTCCGCTATCAATTCACCACTAATGTATTTTGATTTAATCTCACTAGCTATTAAGTTAATGCAAGGAAATTTTTGTTTTAAAATCATATAAAGACCCAATATGGTCTTCTTCATAGTGAGTGATAATAATATTCTTTAAATTCTTCATTATATATCCATTTTTAATTCCCTTTTCAATTAGGGGTAAAAAGTTTGCATACCAATTATCTACCAACACTAAAACATTTTTAGCAATAATTAGACTAGGATAAATTTGGTTTTTTTGTCCATTAATAAGTGCTCTTCTTTCTATATCAAACCTTTTCATAATTATAGCTAAGTTTAAAAAAAGATTTGGGTACCGGCAATAGGATTTAGGAGGTAAACCCAAGCCAAAGAGGTTGCAATTCCTGAGAAAACAGAATAAGTTCATTTAAAACCTCCCTACACATGAAAACACTATCCTTTCCATGATATTACAGAAAGAATAGCGTTTTTATGTTAATGGGGTAATGATTTGTTCATCGCTTGATGGACATGTGATAGGACCCTCTTTAGAAATTGAATTTTCCCACCAGTTATTACTGGGCTTTCTGCAGGGGAACCGACTTGGCTTGTCCTTTTGCTTCTTTTCTCTCCCTGGACAATGATTTATAGAGCGATATGCTAATAATGCCCAATATGATCGTAAAAGGAAGAGCGGAGACCAAGGAAGCGGTTTGCAGCCCTTTTAATCCGCTGCTGGCAATTAACACGGCAGTGATCCCAGCCATTAATACTCCCCAGATCACTTTTACCCTGTTGGATGGATTCAAGTCCCCATCCGATGTCATCATGCCCAGAACGAAAACAGCTGAATCTGCCGAGGTAACAAGGAATATGACGATCAGGACTAGCATGATCACTGATAACAATGTGTATAACGGAAACTCCTTTAACAGAACGAAAATGGCAGTTGTCACATCTTGCGAAACAGCTTCGGATATGGCTGTACCCTGGAATAAATCCATGTATAATCCCGTTCCTCCGAAAATCGCCATCCATACAAACCCAATAGCTGGCGGGACAACCATTACACCTATTACAAACTCCCTGATTGTTCTCCCTTTTGAAATCCGGGCAACAAAGGAACCAACGAAAGGAGACCAGGCAATCACCCATGCCCAATAAAACACTGTCCAATCCTGAACCCACGCCTCACCTGTGTATGGAGTCAAATAGAAGCTCATTTCCACAAAATGCTGGATATAGTCGCCTATAGCAAGGACGAAGCTTTCAAATATGAATACGGTAGGGCCCCTGAACAGGAAGAACACCATTAAAGCAAGGACCATGATCATGTTTGTATTACTCAAAATCTTAATTCCTTTATCAATACCGGTTGTAGCTGATACTAGATAAAGAGCAAGCATGATACCAACAATGCCGATTTGCACCAAAGGGTTGTTTGGAACTGAAAAGACATAGTTCAAGCCGCCATTAATTTGCAGGACACCCATTCCCATCGATGTGGCAATTCCCGTTACCGTAGCAATGACAGCCAGTATATTAACTGCTGACTTCAGTTTTTTTCTTTTTTCAGGGTGATTTGCACTTAAGACTTCCCCCACAAGAACCCTCCGTTTATGACGGTATTGATAATAAGCAAGAGCCAGTCCGACAATGGCAAAGACGGACCATTGATGGATGCCCCAGTTAAAAAAGGAATACCGCATGGCTACCCGGGCAGCTTCTGCTGATTGGGGCTCAACCCCAGGAAGCGGCGGAGAAGAAAAGTGAGTCAGCGGTTCTGCTACACCCCAGAAGACAATTCCTACCCCAAAACCTGCGCTGAATAGCATACTGATCCAGGCAAATAAGGAATATTCGGCCTTTTCTCCATCCGGTCCGAGTTTCATGCTCCCATATTTACTAAAAGCAAGATATAAACAAAAGAAAACAAACACAGCCACACTGAGTAAATAAAGCCATCCAAATGATTTGCTTGTGAAGCTAAAAACTGTAGAGGCATTTTTGGCAAGACTATCAGGCGAAAAGGCTCCCCAAATGGTAAAAAGTCCAACGATTATGGCTGAGGTTTTAAAGACTGGATTGTTATATGAAGCGCGGTCCCGGTTTTTCTTCAAAATAAAACCCTCCTTATTGGTCTTTTTCTTTGATATGGCTCTATTAATGCTTTGATTAAGTATTTATGTGCCTGCTGTAAAACAGCTATGCAAGTTTGATTGAGCTAAGCTTTTTATAAAGCCTGTCTGCATTTCAAGGTTAATGAAGGTGGTTGAATGACATAAATTATGACTTCAGCTATCTAAAAAGGAAAGGAAGATCCTCCGGAGCAGCCGGATTGTTCTTCCTCACAATTCACTCAGGCAGCTTGGCGGCTGTCTGATCATATTTTGTTTAAAAAATTCCTAATAGTTAGATAATTTAAAGCAGACTACTTTTGGTTCTGTCATTTCCTGGATGGAGAATTTGATTCCTTCCCTGCCTAGCCCTGAATTTTTTACTCCCCCAAATGGCATCGCATCAATACGGTAGTCACTGCTATCATTGATCATTATTCCGCCTACCTCCATTTTGGCAATGGCTTGATGCGCTTTTTCAATATCTTTGGTAAAAATTCCAGCCTGCAAGCCATAATTTATGTCATTCGATTTACTGATTGCCTCATCAAGACAAGATACTTGATACAAAAGAACAACCGGACCAAAAATTTCTTCTTTAGCAACGGTACAATCTTCCGGGACATTTTCGAGAACAGTAGGTGAATAAAAAGCCCCGTTCCTTTTCCCGCCTGTTAATACGGCTGCTCCTTTTTCTTTCGCTTCATTGACCATTTTTTCAACCCGGATAGCTTCTTTTTCCGTAATAAGCGGCCCCATATCCGTCAGTTCTGATTGCTTATCCCCTACGCAATATTGATTCGTCCTGGAAACGAATGCCTGTTGAAATACTTCATAAACAGAATCCTGAATGTAAACTCTTTGCACGCCGAGGCAATTTTGTCCTGCTGCCCAAAATGCCCCGGAAACCGTTGATTCAACAGCCTCGTCCAGATCAGCATCCTCCAGCACAATGACAGGAGAATTGGACCCCAGCTCCATGCTGATCTTTTTCAATCCCGCTTTACGGATAATTTGTTCCCCGGCGTCCAGGCCGCCAGTAAAGGTAATCATTCGTACAGCACGATGCGTTACAAGTACATCCCCAATTTCGCTTCCATAACCGGTGATGACTGATAACACTTTAGGAGGCAATCCGGCATATTCAAATGCTTCAGCAATTAAAAGGGCGCTGAGAGGAGTCACTGTTGCCGGTTTTACGATAATGGCATTCCCGGAGGCAATGGCGGGACCCACCTTATGTGCTACAAGATTTAATGGATCGTTAAAGGGGGTAATGGCGCCAATAATTCCAATCGGGAAACGGCGGTAGTATCCCAGGCGGTTTTCACTCCCAGGCATCTGGTCAAACGGAATGGTTTCTCCATGAATCCTTCTTGCTTCTTCTGCACTGATCCGGAAGGTCTGAATGGCTCTTGCCACTTCCTTTGAAGCTTCCCGAATGGTTTTGCTTCCTTCCTTTGCAATCGTTTTTGCATACTTTTCTTTTTTGGCTTCAAGGTAGTCTGCAGCCCGATTAATAATAGCCATTCGCTGATGGATAGGCAAGGAAGCAGCAATCTTCGCCCCCTCTTTCGCTTCTTCAATACAATTAAGCATATCTTCCTTCGAAGCTGCTGGCACTGTATCAATGATGCTGTTATCCTGCGGATCACGAACTTCAATTAATCGTTCGCCTGTCGTCCATTTCCCTGCGAGAAACATTCTTTGTCCAGTTAGTTGAGTGGTCATGCGTATTACCGCCTTTCTGTTTTAGATTGAAACAAGCTGCCTTGCACGATGAATAGAAATTAAGTCAATCAAAAGGGAGAATCCTGTCTCTATTTTCCCTGCTCCTGCACCGCTTAATGTGACTGTGCCCAAAAGATCGCATTGATACGTAATGGCGTTGACTGCGCCCCTGACGGAAGCCAAAGAATCTTCAGCATCCAACTTTTCAGGTGCTATCGAGGCAATAACCTTGCCGTTTTCCTTTTTGGCTTTTGCAATGAGCTTCCAGCACTTCCCTTCCGCCTTTGCCTTTTCAATATCCTTTAAAGTGATCCCTGTAATGCCCGAGCATTCCACTTCCCCGACTGATAAAGGAGCTTTCATCACATAGTTGGAGAGAATGACAATTTTATATCTTGCATCATAGCCCTCTACATCGCTCGCAGGGTCCGCCTCTGCATAGCCGAGCCTTTGTGCCTCTTTAAGAGCCGCTTCATAAGAGACGCCTTCCTGTTCCATTTGGGTGAGAATATAATTGGTTGTCCCATTCAATATGCCGCGGATTTCTGTAATGTCATTACCGGCCAAGGTCGCAGCCGGCATCCGTAATGCCGGTGTACCGCTCATGACCGTACCCTCGAATCCCCAATGGGCTCCATGCTTTTGCGCCATTTCAGATAGCTCCTGGTAAGCGAGGGCCACTGGTCCCTTATTGGTCATCACCACATTTTTTCCTTTTTCAAATGCAGCTTTACAGTGGTCTATGGCAGGCTGGCCGGTTTTGACATCTGTATAGGAAACCTCAATAACCGTATCTGCATTGGTGTCCTTGATTGTTCTGATGCTGTCCCATCCCCTGATTAGCCCCGGTGTTTCCGGATAATTCTCCAGATTTCCTGTTTCTTGCAATACTCGCAAAGCTGTACCGATATCCAGGCCGCCCGGATGGTAGATTGACCCTTTCATTAAATCGGAAATGGCTACAACCTCAGCTTCAAATCCCTCGTTCTGTTTAAGCGCTTCTTTCTTATCACGCAAAATTTCTGCCAATCCCTGGCCAACAACCCCAAATCCTATAAACGCCAATTTATGTGCCAAGTATTTCCACCTCCAAATTTTGGTCTATTTGTAATTTCGTTTTCTTTTTTAAAAACATGACAGCCGTTTGTGCCAAGATAGCAGTTCCAATCGGCAAGCAGGCTTCATCCAAATCAAAAACCGGGGTATGGAGATCGCGCTGGACCCTGTCTGGAGGTGAACACCCAAGGAAAAACATGGATCCTGGAATTTTTTCAGTCACATAGCCGAAGTCCTCCCCTCCAAGGCCAAATGGTCCTCTGGTAATACCCATACCTGGATATGTCTTTTTAATGGCGTCCGTTATCCATTGATTGACGGCAGGATGGTTTTTTAAAGCTGGCTCCCCTCTTTGGATATTCAATGAAAAGCTTCCCCCCAGATGCTCCACGATAGAAAGCGCTTTCTTTATTTCTGATGCCAAAAAATCACGGACTTCCGGTGTATAGCTCCGAATCGTACCCTGAATAACTGCCTCAGTCGGAATGATGTTGCTTGCTGTGCCGGCATGGATTTGGCCAATGCTGATAACGGCAGCTTCCAGCGCTGAAACTCTCCTGGCTGTAATTCCATACAATGCCTGCATGACCGGGCCAAGCATCCAAATAGGATCGGTGCCAAGCTCCGGATAAGCCCCATGGCCGCCTGAGCCATGGATTCTCACTTCAAAAACATCCACATTAGCCATACTGTAGCCATCGCTGATTTGCACGTTCCCTACAGGAAGCCATGGACAGACATGGAGGGCAAGGGCAGCTTCAGCCTGGTCATAAGCCCCTGCACGGACCATGTACGGTGAACCGGAAAGTCCGTTTGCGTCGGTACTTTCCTCCGCTGGCTGGAAAATAAATTTAACCGTCCCTTTCAATTCGCCCTTTTTAAAATGGTCCGAGAGGAGGGAGGCAGCCCCGAGGAGAATAGAGGTGTGTGCATCATGGCCGCAAGCATGCATCACCCCTTCATTTTTGGACGAATAGCCTGTTCTATTTTCCTCCGTAATCGGTAAGGCATCCATATCAGCCCTTAGTGCAATGACTGGTCCATCCCCCGAGGTCAAAGTGCCTACTACTCCTGTTTCAAGCCCTACTCCTGTTTCTACCTCTATTCCATCTATTTCCTTTAACACATCTGCAACAAAACGGGAGGTCACGAACTCCTGAAAGCTAAGCTCGGGATGCTGATGAAAATGACGGCGCCATTCAACAAGACGGCCAGCCAAATTATTCGCTTGCTCAACGATAGGATGATTATTTGACATCATCTCTCACCTCGATCGGAACTAGTAATCTACTTTACCTGCAAAACACTTTCTGCATGGCTAAATGCCTGTTCAAAGTCTGCAATAATATCCTCTATTTCTTCAATTCCGCAGGAGACACGGATTAACCCTTCCGGAATGCCAACTGCTGCACGTTCCTCAGGCGTACATTCCACATGGCTTGTTGTTCGGGCGGGTCCTACTGTTGTTTCGACAGCTCCGAGGTTTGCAGCGCGGTTGGCGAATTGCAATTTCGGAAGCAAATCACGGACTGTATCTACTCCGCCTTTAACAGCAAAGCTGAGCATCCCGCCAAAATCCTTCATTTGTTTTTTGGCAATATGATGGTTTGGGTGTGTTTCAATCCCTGGATAATAGACAGATTCCACCATATCTTTTGTTTGAAGATATTTTGCAAGCGCCATTGCATTTTTACATTGCTGGCGGACACGAAGGTGAAGAGTTTTCATACCGCGGATCATCAGGTAAGCTGCCATCGGATCCATTGTGGCGCCATTGATTTCTCGATAGTGATAGATTTTTTCCACAAGTTCATGCGGACCGCAAACGACTCCTCCAAGTGCATCAGCATGCCCGCCGAGGAATTTTGTAGCACTGTGGATAACAAGATCCACACCCAGTGAAATGGGATTTTGATTCATTGGCGTTGCAAATGTATTGTCCACGATGACAATGGCCCCTGCATCGTGTCCGGCTTTTGCCATGCGCTCGATGTCGGTAATCTTGACGGTTGGATTCGTCGGTGTTTCGAGGTAAAGAATTTTGCACCCTTTTGCCACTTCCGCTTCTATTTGCTCGTGATTCCCTGTTTCGCAAAGAACCACCTCGATTTGCTGGCGAGGCAGAAATTCCGTAAAAATCTTGTTCGTCCCGCCATAAGTGTCCTTCATCGATACAATGCGATCCCCCGGCACCAAAAACGTCGATAATGTATTGCTGATTGCAGCCATGCCTGTTGAAAAGCTTGTCGCTGCTTCGGCGCCTTCCAGAATTTTCACTTTATCTTCAAATGCCTGTACGGTTGGATTCGTATTTCTTCCGTAAATATGTCCCTTTTTCTTCCCAATCGCTACATCATACCACTCATCCATATCATCATATCCATATGCCACACTGAGTACGACCGGCACCTGGGTGGCTCCATGCACCAAATAATCCTTTTCCCCAGCCCATACTGCTTTTGTACCTGCCTGAACATTTTCTTTTACCATACGATCACTCCTTCTCAGTTTTTTAATGCCAGTTTTTCGTTCTCAACCTTCAAGCCGATTTCCCGCTTGACCAATTCACTGTAAGCAAACAGGGCGATGACAGTATCCTGGACTCCTGTACCAGTTAAATCACAAACCGTAATCTCCTCGTCATTTACCCGCCCGCTTAGCCTTCCGGATGTTAATTGACCCAGTTCAATAATGGGCGATTCATTCGTTAATACTCCTTTGTCAAGTGCGTGATGCAATTCTCCAAGCCTGGCACACTGTGCTTTTGTATCGCATATAAGCTTATCCGCCCGGACAAGAACTTCTGCTTCAAGCTCCTGCTTATGTTCAGCATCTGATCCCATAGCCGTAATATGAAGTCCGGGGTGAAGCCATTCCGCTTTGATCACCGGCTCTTTTGCCGGAGTAGTCGTAATGACCGTATCACTGCTACGCACCAGCACTTCAGCACTCTCTGCCACTTGGACCTCAACCCCCAATTCGGCGGACATGTCTTCGGCATATTTTCTCGAGCGCTCCTCTGACCTGGAATAAACCAGGATTCTTTTAAAATTCCGTGCGAGTTTGAGAGCCCTTGCCTGGTACCTCGCCTGGCTTCCGGCTCCAATTACTCCGACTGTTTCAATGTTTTCACGGGAAAGATAGTTTGCAGCAATCGCTCCCGCTGCGGCTGTCCGTACCTCGGTCAAATAGCCGTTATCCAGCAGCATTGCCTGGGGGATGCCTGTTTGAGTACTGATCAAGAGCATAAGTCCATTTCCGCTTGAGAGTCCAAGCTTATAATTATTGAAGAATCCGGAAGATACTTTAATTGCAAACATGTCTTCCCCTTTTACATATGCGGTTTTGACATCCACCTCCCCATTTTGGTCGTGCAGATCCACACGCATAATCGGCGGCATGACAGCTTCATCCTCTGCAAGCTTCGTAAATCCGGCTTCCACAATAGCGATCGCTTCATTGTTCAACTGGACATACTGTTTAAGTTCTTGTTCTGTAAAAATTAGCATCCCTTCGCTTCACCTCCTAGATCTTTGTAAGTGATGCTTCCTTTATATATAAATCCCTTGGGAGTTCTGCAAATGTTTCGCATCCATTTTCGGTTACTCTGAATGATTCACTTGCTTCGAAACCGTATTGGTCAAGCCAGATACCCGGGATCAAATGGAATGTCATATTGGGCTGAAGGATGGTTTTATCTCCTTTGCGAATGCTCGCTGTATGCTCGCCCCAATCTGGAGGATAGTTCAGACCCATGGAATATCCCAGGCGCGATTCCTTTATAATTCCGCTTTTTTCAATCGATTTTCTCCATGCTTCCTCAATTTCTTCGCAGGCAATCCCTGGCTTAATCATATCCAGACAAGCGTTCAATCCTTCGACAACTACTTCCGAAAGTACTTTAATTTTTTCGGAAGGCTGGCCGATATGGACGGTTCTGGCAAGAGGGGAATGATAGCGCTTATAGCATCCGGCCAGTTCTAGAATCACAAGCTCGCTTGATTTATAAAGCTGGTCCGTCCAGGTTAAATGCGGAGTGGAAGTTCTTTCTCCTGATGGTAGAAGAGGCATGATCGCCGGGTAGTCCCCGCCGAATTCATCCGTACCTGTTATTTGTGTATGAAAGATTTTCGCGGCAACATCACATTCCCGTACGCCTTCATTAACCAGCTCAATTCCTGCTGCCATTGTTTTTTCCACAATTTTTGCTGCTCTCTTCATATACTCGATCTCTGTTTCGGACTTTATAATGCGGACCCAGTTTACCAGCAGGGATGCATCGCGGAAACTAGCATTCGGAAGTCCCTTTTTCAGCTGCTCATAGCATTTTGCAGTGAAATAATAGTTTTCCATCTCAACACCGATAAAACGGTTTTGCTGTCCGATTTGCTTTAAAATATCTGCTACAAAATCCATTGGATGTTTGGTTTCAGATTGTACATAATCGTCAGGGTAGGGAATGATATTTTCATGATAAAGCCATGTCGTTACTTTGGCTCCATTTGCATCCTGTCCCCTGCCAATCCAAATCGGCTGTTCTTCATCAATGATGATAATGAGCATTTGATGCACATAGAAGGACCATCCGTCATAACCGGATAAATAATTCATATTAGCGGGATCCGTAATAAGCAAAACTTCAATCCCTTCTGCTGCCATTCTTTCTTTTGTTTTCAAGATTCTCTTTTTATACTCTGCTGTTCCAAATGACATGGTGGTGCTCCCTCCTACCAAACCAGTATTTAATTTTTCAGGTATTTCGTTTGTAGATTCATTATAGTGTCAGGGGAAGAAATCTATCATCTGCAAAGTTGTATGAAAATTCAAATTTTATTTTAGTCAAGTTATCAAAAGATTTAGAATTCAGATGATTTAAAAGGTCAGTAAAAAATATTGTCTTAAAACAGAATAATGGTTAAAATGAGTTGCTGATTCGGCATTGAAATGATAAGTAGAGGATGGTCGTGATTCTCCTGTCCAAGGAAAATCAATAGCTGCAGAGAGATCCTGGGAAGGGCAGAGAAATCCGAGGTTTGTGAAGTTCAAAAGAAAAAAACTGCGGGAGAATCCCTAAAGGATTTTTCCCACAGCTCTCTATTTTTCAATAAAATTAATTTTGACCTGCCATAACAGCATGTTCTCCTATTTTCCAAATTTTTATGCTCAGATCCAAAAGAAATAAATCATCCGGATCAATAAGGGATAAACCAGTCAAAGATTCAATCTTCCTTAGCCGGTACAGCAGGGACTGCCGGTGAAGATTTAGAGATCTCGCTGTCTGGCTTACATTTCCATGAAATTGATTATAGGCAATGAAAGTGCCGATCAAATCCATGTGCCGCTGCTCGTCATAATGTACAAGAGGCTCAATAGTTGACATAATGATCTCTTTCATCTCATTATTGCCGGCCATATTTAATAGCACCCTATCCACTCTTGTTTGCTCATACATCATCCGCTGCCCGGAACCCTTTTTCCGCCGCCCGATACTTAAAGCAGTGCTTGCATGACGAAAGCTTTCCCCAAATCCTAAAATTCCTTCAAAAGCATTGCCGATGCCCCAGGATATGACAACTTCAGGAAGCAAATTTCCCAGGCGCCGTTCTACAAGATCAAGGAAATTTGTAGCGTTTTCATTTTCCTTCACCCCCGGAGTTTCCAGGAAAATGACAAGCTGTTCACCCTGATAGGTCATCAGCATGTCCTTTTTAAGGGACTGGGCTGCATAGTAGATTTCTTCCTCGATATATTGAATCATGCTTTCAAGCCAATGTTCATATGAATCATAGTCCTGTTTGCGCTTTTGGAATATTATTTTCATATTTTCCGGATATCCGACAATACACACATACGGATGCTTAAGATTATATCCAAGCAATTTTGCCCTGGAATCAGCTTGTTCAAAAGAGAGGAATTCGCCTTTAGCAAGCTCCTGAACAAAATCGCTGCGAAGACGCACTTTTGTTTCTTCAATAGCATTTTTCCTTGAAAGCCAAAGAGCAATCGTAGTTGCAGCATGCTCTAACACGTTAACTCGAAAAAGAGTGAGAAAGGATTCGATTGATTCGGAACCAGGAACCAATACAAAAATATAACCTTGTGGATTGTCGGCTACCTGGAGGACCGGAATCTGAAAAACAAACCGGTTTTCTATCTTAACCATTTGGAACTTTTGAAACATGGGGTCTCCTTTTAATAGAGTGCTATCTGTCCTTGATGGAAGAATACCTTGCAGGACATATTTTTTCCACTCTTTTATAAAGGCTTGTGTGTGGATGCTTTTTTTTTGAAGGGTGCCGGATCGGTCTGTAATGGCGATCGGATACCCAATATGCTTTTCAACGAATTTTGAGATTTCCTTCAGGTCCGTGTCTTTTAGAATGAATTTAAGAAGCTCCTGCTGAACCTTTTCCGATTTTTCACGTTCTTTATATTCGATATCATTAATCTCTTTCATAACCGATTCGATAATACTGGAAAAGCGGATTTCCCATGGAATCACAATAATAATAAAATTATTCTTTTCGGCCAATTCTATTACCTCAGTGGGAATATCAAAAATGTATCTTCCCAAAGCGACCATCAGAGCGGAAGCGTCGGAGTCGATCACATCCTGAACGAACTTTTTGAAAGCTTCAGCGTCCTCTCCGCAGCCAATCCCTGTCGTCAATACCGCTTCATTTTTTCGGACAAAGTTTTCCACCGGCATTTCGATGGCTGAAATCCATTGAATATGCCGTTTTTCGGCATATTCCTTTCCGGTAACAATCTTGGCGCTATTGAGAATCTTGTATTTTAGTACATCTTTAACTGTTAATCTCATGTTGGCTCCCCTCTGAACACCTTAAGATTAAAAAGATCGAAGACTTTTATTATAGGAAACCATATTCAGATAGCAACGTCTACTATTAATTTTACGCTCTTCTAGTTAATATTTTATTAATATAACAATGTCATCACATTTCCATATTAATAGGGGAAAGGATTCTATTCTTTTTCCAAAAATGCGGCTTCGGAAATCCCTGGCTATTTCATATCGTAAGGACTTAAAATAAGCTAATGCCGCCGACTTTTTTACACTTTAACGAAGCTTTCTTGAATGCAGTAGCCCATGATGGCGTAAAGTTTGAATGCCATAATAGGCACCTTTCAGTACCTCTCTGATAGTATCAATTCCGGCATTAACATCATTCTCACCCTTCACTGCCAATGGCATAATCTTGAATTACCCGATGAATGACAGAAAGATCCACATTATGTCCGCTGATGATTACAGCAACGTCCCCCTCCTGCCGGGGAATTTTCCCGCCTAAAATCGCTGCAATTCCAGTGGCTGCTGCCCCCTCCATAATCATTCTGTGCTTATCTATCATAAAAGCCATGCTGTATGCAATCTCCTCTTCTGGAATCAGATAAGCTTTATCCATGTATTCCTGAACCATACGGAAGGTGTAACTGTTATCCAGGCCGATTCCCCCCAGCAAGCTGTCGGCAAGAGTCTCACTCTCTTCAAGCAATACAGGTTTCCCCGCTTTTAAACTCTCATGCATTACAGCAGATTTTTCCATACAAACACCTGAAACCCTTATCCCCTTGTCATTTGATTTTATGGCGAGCCCAATCCCTGAAAGAAGACCTCCGCCTGAAAGGGGTACAATCAAATCTGTTAAGTTCGGAAGTTCCTCCAAAAGCTCCAACCCGATCGTTCCCTGTCCGGCAATCACATAGGGATCATCGAACGGCGGAATCACAGTCAGCCCTTCCATCCTCTCCAGCTCATAGCACCGTTCCCCGGCGGCATCCTGGCTGTCACCGTAAATGTCTATTTTGGCTCCCAGCCTTTTTAATGAATCGACCTTAGCTTTAGGGACACGGTTTGATATGCATACAACGGCCTTAACTCCAAGCTTTTTTGCCACATACGCAACAGCCATTCCATGGTTCCCCGTTGAATATGTAGCAATCCCTCGCCCTCTCTCTTCGGAGCTTAAGCTCAAAATTTTATTCGCTGCCCCTCTGACTTTAAAGGCTCCAATTTCATGAACATTTTCCAGTTTCAAAAAAACCCTCCGGCCCATTTTTTCAGAAAGGACCGCTGATTGAATCAATGGAGTCTTATATACCAGGGAAGAAATTCGTTTCTTTGCTTCCCAAATATCGCGGATGGAAATCCCTATTCTTCCTTTCACAGATTTTAAATGCATCAATGTTTGTTCCCCCTCCATATAAGAATTTCTTTATTAATAGTAGTCCGATTTTTCAGATATTTCAATTGTCCAAAGTGCTGATAAAAGGAAAATTTTTTCATACAAATTTTATAACACTGTAGGAAAATCTTTGTAAACTTGACCATAAATGATGGAATAATTATCAATTAAGTCCTCCTTTTTTTATTCCCTTTTAAATAGGACGCTGTTAGAGCAGTAAATTCTCTTCCCCTCTCCTTTTGTCCAGTTGTATATAAAACAATAACGCCATTTTTATATTTATGAATAACATTCTTAACATTAAAAGGAACTGCTTCCCCTACTGTATACAGAACTTGAAAAACTTCTTCAAGCTAATCTGTTTGACTTCAGAAATCAATAGGAGTATATTAATTGATGCATCAATAATTGACCTATCAATTAATAAAAAGGTGGAGGATGCTTTGTTCAAATGTTCGAAGGAAGAAGAGTTAATTGCCCAGAGGCTGTTTGAACTCAATAAACAGACCATGCCGAAGTTTGAGCGCTGTACAGGCATCAGCCAGTCGCGGCTAGAGATCCTGCGAGAGCTTTTTGAAGCAGAGGAAATTACCCAGAGGGCTCTTCAGAAAAAGGTAAATATCGACCACGCAGCCGTTACCAGGCACCTTAAACAGCTTGAAGAAAAAGGAATGGTCATACGCAGGAAAAATCCAGAAGATAACCGCTTTACCTATGTCCGTCTGACCGATGAGGGCAAAGTGAAAATCGCTGCTTACTGCGAAGAAAAACAGCGGTTCATTGCAAATGTCCTAAAAGGCTTTTCAAATGAAGAGCGTATTGCACTTTTAAATATGCTTACACGCATTCAGGAGAATGTAGAGAAAATTTAATTACACCACGAAAAGGAGAGTCATCATGAATAAAACAGCAATAAACGACTTTAAAGAAATTGTAACAGGCCGCCGTTCCATCCGGAATTACAATCCTGACGTTAAAATCAGCAGAGAAGAAATGGCTGAAATTCTTGAGGAAGCCGCTTTAGCTCCTTCCTCCGTTAATTTGCAGCCGTGGCGCTTTGTGGTCATTGATTCAAAAAGAGGCAAAGAAACTCTGGCTCCACTGGCGAAATTCAATCAAAGACAAGTCCAGACTTCCGCAGCCGTAATTGCGGTTTTTGTGGATATGAAGAGCGAAGAGTACCTGGAAAGGATCTATAATACAGCTGTAGAAAAAGGCTACATGCCAGCTGAGGTAAGAGACCAGCAGGTTCCAGCGATCAAAGGTCTGGTAGAAAGCATGTCATTTGAGCAAAAGAAAGAAATGAATCTAATCGACGCTGGCCTTGTTTCCATGCAGCTGATGCTTGCTGCCCGTGCCCATGGCTATGATACCAATCCAATCGGCGGCTATGAAAAGGACCGCATTGCTGAAAGCTTTGATTTGGACAAGGAACGCTACTATCCTGTTATGCTGATTTCAATCGGAAAAGCCGCTGACCAGGGATACAAATCTGTCCGCTTGCCTGTTGATACCATAGCGGAATGGAAATAACACCATAAGGAGAAATAAAGAATGATTATTATTCATGCAGGTTTTCAAGTACACCCCGAGAAAGAATATGATTTTCTGGCTGAAATCCGCCCGTTAATTGATGCTTCCCGATCGGAAGAAGGCAATATTTCATATGATCTTTTAAAAGATACTGATAAAGCCGGATCCTACACCATGGTGGAGCTTTGGACAGACATGGACGCTGTAAAATTCCATAATCAGACGGAACACTTTACTGAATTCACTGCCAAGGCATCACAGTTTATGGCTGCCCCTCCTCAGGTGAAGCTGTTCAATGCCAATCCTATTGAGAAATAAAAACAATGCCTGCCCCCACTAATAATCGGGGCAGGCACTTTTATTTCCCTTGGTTCTCTTTCTGATCATGATAAGCAATAAGAATAACTTCTTCCCCTTTTTCCTTGCTTAATTGTTTCTCAAGATTATGCACCTGCTGAAGGTCTCCACCCGTTAAATTTGCAAAACCATACTGTTTATTGTTCATGTTCATCACCTTTTCATTTAGTCTCATTAAATCAAGTATTTGTTTTGAAACCATTTTTATTCAAGATTTGCGGGAAATAAGAAGCGGATTTTTACCTAATCAAGACCGGTTTCTTCAAACAAGGTGTTTGCCTTAAATGAATAACCCATTTATTTCCAATTAATAAGAATAAACAGTCAGTGTTCAGCCAAGGACAAGGAGGCAAAAAGAATGAGTTGGAGAGAATATGACAGATTTGGCAATCAAAAATTTATAAGGGTTTCCAATCGCCGTCAGGATGTTAGTTTTGACTTTCACAATGATTCTTATGAAGAGTTTGAATCCCCATCTGAGGTACAAGCCCAGACAGGGAGAAAAAGAGATAAACACAGAAGCCGAAGTGCTGTAAGAGGTTTGAGTCCATCAGCGTGCCAGAAACTTGCGGATATTATAGGAGGAGATGTAGCGGTAACTGAGCCAGCCCGTATAGTTCAGCGCCTTCGAGATATTGATGCAAAATACTGGACCGCACCACCCGTTCCCCTCTTGCACTTCCTTTCGCACTTTCATTTGAAAATAGCCGCGGCACAGATACTCTTAACTTGGGTGAAACTGTCATCCTTCAAAAAGAGATTAATCCGTTCCTATCAGAGTTAAGAAAACGGGGAATTATCGTTACGGCTTTGCACAACCATTGGCTTTTTGAAGAACCGCGTCTCATGTATATGCACTTGGAAAATGTCGGCGACCCATTTGAATTTGCCAGAAATAGCATCGAAGCAGCCGGGGAAGCAGATCTTTTCTAAAGAAACCATTTGGATTTACATCACAAATGGTTTTTTATTAGCGAACCCCTAGTGCCCTAGTACGACAACACTGATGATGGATAAAACCAGGCTTAATACCAACGTCATGCCCCAATGTTTCTTTTCAGTCATCTTAAAAAGGATATTTAAGACTGAACTGATTAAGATAAAAACGAAAAAAACAAATAATAGCATATATAATTCCATATTGCCTCCTCCTTTTTTTCTAATTTTTTCCTTTTCAACCGAATAAAAAGGACCAAAACTGGTCCTTCTCTTCCTATCCGATCTGTTTGACAACAGCCATTTCTTTCCCGAACCGGTCACCGTGACCCACAAACCCTAAACTTCTATAAAGGTTGTGCGCTCCCTGGTTTTCCGGATGATAGCCTACAACAATGTTCTTCACATCGGGCAGCTTAGCCATTTCAGCAATCATCAGCTCCGTCGCTTTTTTGCCAATTCCCTTGCCTTGGTAATTCTTGTCTACCATGATTCTATATATCCAGTATCCATAAAGCTCTTCTCGCACCGTGTTGAACATGAAAAAGCCGACTACTTTTTCTTCAAAATAGATTGCATATGGTTTTAAAGTGGTTTCAAATTTGCTCTGGGCAATGGAAACAGCGTTCGGCTCGAGATAAGCTATTTGTTCTTCCGAAACCTCTAATAGACAGCAGTCATACCAGTTCTCTGCATTTAATTCTGCAATTCTAACTTGTATTGTATTCACAAAAATTCCCCTTTTCGCTTTTTTGGGGGAACGCTAACAATTTGTTAATTAGGCGTTAACCCCTTATTTTTAACCGCAGCCAGTGCCATTTTTTTTAGCATAATGAACGCCTCCTTTTAACAGAATTGTCTAAAAATAACAAGGACATGTACATTATACTATAATTTTCCAAAAAATTCAGCGGCAGTCTGAAACGATTTTTAGTTATGTTTTCAGAAAAAAACCATATATAAATACTGATTCAAAAAAGGGGAGGATGCGATAATATGCAAACAAAGCAAATTCGTTTACGGAGAATTCAAAACCTGGCTTATGACATTATGGCGGAAATGAATTCAAAGGAAGAACTGAAAAAGAGTGATTCCTACAGATCGGTGATCGATCACCTTTCCAGAGCAATTGGGGAGCTTTCTGATCCTTCTGGCGATTACTCCTTGGACTATGTAGAAGAAAAAGTCGGAACGGCTCATTATAAGATATTTAAAAACATGAAAAAACTAACGCCTCTCCGTAAAACTCAATAAATGATTGAGAAATTGGCAAAGGGATGGATAAAACTGATAATGATTATCAATACTAAACAAAGAACAGGTAACCAAAAATGGTTACCTTAACGTCTTAAACTTCTGGTTCAAATGTTTTGCAATCTGTTTCTTTACTATTGGAAGCCTGTTTGCCTTTATGGCTGACAACGTAGATAGCTTCTGCACCACATTTATTTCCCTTTTCCCAATACGTGCAGTTATTTACTTCACAAAGGACATCTTTAGCCATGTATATCACCTCCTGTTTTGTTATTTTAAGCAAAACAGGAGGTGATATACCTTTACTCTGCTTTTACTGCAAATCGTCCCTATTATCCCAATCATCTCTCAAAATTGCATAATAATACTCATCCCACCATCCATCGCCGTGCGGAATGCACTTTTTGAAATATCCTTCCCGCCTCATGCCGATTTTCTCCATCACCCTGTATGAAGGCGGGTTCTCCGGCTGGCAGGTCGCGATAATCCGATGGAGACCCAGATCATCAAATCCATACTTCAGCACTGCATATGCTGCCTCTGAAGCAAAGCCTTTATTATAAAACTTCGGATTAAAGACCCAGCCGATCTCATATGTATGGCCGCCAAAATACTTATGAAAAGAAATATGGCCAATCAGGACATTTTCATCCTTTAATAGGACGGGAAAATACTTGGCGCTTTCTCCACTATGTTTGCGGACAAACTCTTTAGCAGCTTCTTCCGAAAAAACGCCTTCCGGAATATATTCCATCACTTCCGGATTGGAAGTGTATTCATAAACGGCTTTCCAGTCTTCTTCCTTAAACTTGCGCAGCATTAATCTCTCGGTTTTAAGATCCATTTTATTAGCCCCTATCAAATTTATCATCTTAGTTATGTTCGTGGATTTTCACTTATTTCCTTTTAAAAAGCTAACCGCACATAAAATTTTTTATCCGCACACAAATGAAGGCTATACGCACATAAAAAATTTTATCCGCATATAAATAGGGGCTATCCGCACAAACCTTCTGGCACTTTTCAATTTGACAATAAATACATCTATTCTGAAGACAGGTTCATAAAAAAACTGCCTCCGAACTGCAAATGCAGCCCGAGGGCAGGTTTTTTTCCATAGTTATTTCAATTTTTTCTCCAATTCTTCCGGCCTGATCATTTCACAATGTATTCTTTTTGAAAGAAAAGACTGTTCTCCGCTATTTCAGCCAAAACTTTACCTTCATCTTAAAGTCCCTCCTGCTGTACGATCCTCGTCGCCGAGCATCATTCCGGCAGGGTTGGATTCAGATTACGAGATAAATACGCGTGTGCTTTCTTGCTCCTTTAAAAAGAGGCGCCAGGCACCTTTTTTGAGTTATACCTATGTCAAACTACTAGTATACTCTTACTTTGATAATCGGATAACATTCCATGAAAGCTTTGGCAGGTTTGCAGTTAAATAACCTCCATTCGAAATCGCATCTCCGTTATTATGTGGAACCACATTAGAGTGATTATGCTGATTTGTTGCTTTTACATCTTTATTTTCAAGAACGATGTGCTCCTTTACTGTGTATCCCTCAAAGCTTCTAATGTCACAATCAATCTTTAGGGTCTCCTCTTGATGGCGGTTAACCGCAAATAATGTCAAGGTTTCCTCTTCTTCATGATAAACCGTTACTGTGTCTAAAAAAGGAACATCTGTAAAATCCCTGCAATCATATTTCGGAGAGGATACAACTGTTTGAAGTGCTGTTCCTCTTCCATATAGGGATGCATGCATGTACGGATAGAAAATAGTTTGTTTCCAAACTTCTTCCCCTTTTTTGGTCATAATTGGAGCGATTACATTAACCAATTGTGCCAAGCAGGCAATCTTTACACGATCAGCACGGCGTAAAAGTGACATTAGCATACTTCCGACAAGAAGTGCATCTTCAAAATTATAAATATCTTCCAGCTGAGGCGGAGCAGTGGTCCAAGGTTCCAGCTGCTTATCGGATTCCCTTGAATGGTACCATACATTCCATTCATCAAAAGAAAGATGAATCGTTTTTTTGCTCCGTTTCTTCGCTTTAATGTAATCCGCAATGGAAATAACGGAATAAATAAATTGATCCATGTCCAATGACTGAGCTAAATAGTTAGCAAGATCATTATCCCGATTGCCATAGTACGTATGCAATGAAATAAATTCCACGTGTTCGTAAGTATGTTCGAGTACTTCTGCCTCCCAAGCGGCAAAAGTCGGCATATGGCGGTTGGAGCTCCCGCATGCTACAAGTTCGATAGAGGGGTCCACCCATTTCATTGCTTTGGCTGTCTCTGCTGCCAGTCGGCCATATTCTGTTGCCGTCTTATGTCCAATCTGCCACGGGCCGTCCATTTCATTTCCCAGGCACCATGTCTTTATTTTATGAGGATCTTTATAACCATGGGATATCCGCAAATCACTCCAATAAGAGCCAGATGGATGATTACAAAATTCAACCAGGTTCCTCGCTGCATCAATCCCCCGTGTCCCAAGATTGACTGCCATGTTGACTTCGGCATTCACCTTATTTGCCCAATCGATAAATTCATTTGTTCCAATAACATTTGGCTCGGTTGCACGCCATGCAAGATCAAGCCTTTTTGGACGTTCTGATACGGGTCCCACTCCGTCTTCCCAATTGTAGCCTGATAAAAAATTTCCTCCAGGGTAGCGGATAATGGGGACATTTAATTCTTTCACCAGTTCAATAACATCTGTCCGGAAACCCTGCTCATCTGCAGATGGATGTTCCGGTTCATAAATACCTTCATAAACTGCACGGCCTAAATGTTCAATAAATGAACCATAAATCCGCTTATCAATTTCGCCAATTACGAATTCTTTATCGATCATTACCTTTGCTTTTTGTACCAAAACGATCATTCTCCTTTTTTCAACTGGTTATTTTTTCAGAAAGAAGATGGGGTTTTTGTTCATCTCGTTTCTTGAGAGGTGTATTCCTGTTAAATTTGTTTTTTGCTTTGCTCTTTTTTCCAATCTTATAAAAGAACGGTTTGCGATCCACATTTGGATAATGGCTAGAAGACTCCCAAGAAAAAACACTGCGGATGCGGGATATGAAAACAACCAATAATAAATTGCCGATTGGCTAACTAATATAGCTATTGAGTAGGGCAGATTGATTATACTGATTATGAAGGCCTTTTTGGCTAAAGGTATAAAGGAGCTTTTTTCGTAAATATACAACGGCAATATATGTGTAGCGGCAGCCATCGTAAAGAAAGCCATAAGGTAAAATGCAGAGATAAACACCAGGCTGGAACCGTACTCCCTTATCACAAGAAAATTTAAATACAGAATAATACTCGCAGCTGCTAATATATAGCCTATTCGATTCGTTGCCCAAAACGATTCTTTATAAAATGTAGAGAACTCCTTAAATATACGTATCTCACCTTCCGCTTTCAGCCACTTATTACAAATGGCCAACATGGCTGCCGTTGCTGGAAAAAAACCAAACAGGAATAAACCAATTGCACTAAAAGCGATCCAAAGCATGTTTAGGAAAGCCAGCCGGCTAATCCACATAAATATTGTGTTTAAACGATCCATAAATGTGTTTTCCTGCATTTTACGTCTCCTTTCACTTTGAGCCGCTGAGCCATTAAGCTGTTGTTACCCTTTCACTCCTCCAACTGTCAATCCTTCTATAAAGTAGCGCTGGAAAAAAAGGAACAAAATAATGACAGGCAAGACAGTCATTACGGACCCGGCAATTAAGACGTCATAGTTGTTTCCATATGGTGTCAATAAAGTAGCTAATCCTACAGGCAGTGTAAACATAATATTTGAACGCAAAACAACCAAAGGCCAAAGAAAATTGTTCCAGCTGGCCAAGCCTTGCAGAATTGCCATTGCCGCAAAGGACGGGAGCATTAGGGGGGCCATTATACGGAAGAAGATCCCGTATTCGGAACACCCATCAATCCTTGCCGATTCCATTAAATCCTTTGGCAACCCTGAAGCATATTGCCTAAAAAAGAAAACAGCTACCGGAGCCACAATCATAGGCAAAATGACTGCGGGATAAGTATCAACAAGCCGTAGACCAATCATTTGTTTATATAAAGGAAGCATCAGTATTTCAAAAGGGATCATTAAGATCAATAGGACAAGGATAAAAATCAGACGGTTTCCTTTAAAGTCATAAACCGCCAGTGCGTAACCGACCATTGAAGAGAAGAACAGGCAAAGCACGATAGTGGCCGCAGAAATTACAAGACTATTAATATACCAATCCCAGTAATTCCCTGCCTGGGTAAAAATGAATGCATAGTTATTTAAATTCAATTTTTCAAATGGTATGGTTAGTGTGATCCCATTTCTCATCAAATCCGAAGATGGCCGCAATGAAGAAATAAAGAGAGAAAACAATGGAAATACAGCGAGAATGGCGATAACTGCAATTGCGGCTGTTGTTCCAATCGAGATAAGCTTTTCTTTGGAAGTCATCTGTTATCTCCTTTCTTAAAAGTACCAAACATTGTTAGCTGAGCAATGCTGATGATAAATATAATCACCATGAGAACAACACCTATTGCTGCGCCAAAACCCATGTCATTCATTCGGAATCCCTGTTGATAAATGTAACCAACGATTGTTAATCCAATGTTTCCAGGTGAAGTATCCTGCCAAAATACATACGATTCCTCATAAACCCTAAAGCCGTGAATGATTGAAATCGTAATGACATATATGGTTATTGGCTTTAAAAGAGGAAGGGTAATATGCCTGAATTTCTGAAACATGCCAGCACCATCGATTTCTGCTGCTTCATACAATTCTTTAGGCACATTTGCCAAGCCTGCCATAAAGTAGAGTATGTTAACACCGAGCCATTTCCACGTACATAGTAAAACCATTAAAAACATTCCCGAGACAGCACCAAACCGCCAGTCAACAGGATCAAATCCAAAGAAACCAATAACAGTATTCGCTAAGCCAGCTTCCGATTCTCCAAACATCAGCCTGAAAACAACACCGGCCACAATCGTCGAAGTCAGAGCTGGGATAAAAATGGCTGCCCTAAATAAATTTGCAAAACGAGTAAATTTTGAATTTAACACTGTAGCTAAGATAATAGGAACAATGGTCAAAATCGATGTGGTTAATATGACATATATAGTTGTATTAGAAAGTGCTTTATAAAAAGTAGGGTTCATTATTTTTTCATAATTTTTCAATCCTACAAAAGTGGTCTGGCCAGGGAGGATGGATTGGAAGCTCATTACAATGCCACTGATTAGCGGATAAAGAAAGAGCAATAGGAAAGAAAGAATAAATGGTGCTACAAAAACATAGGGAACAACCCTTTTGGATAAAAAGAAGTCTATTACTGGTCGGCGTTTTTTCATTTGTATTCCGTGTTTTGCACGGGTCGTAATAGGAGGTTCAATCATCGCTTTCCCCTTTCTGCCTTTTTAAAGCCGGAAGGCAGAGATAATCTGCCTTCCGTGTTTCATTAATTATTTTCAACCGCTTCTTCTGCTTGCTTCAGGGCTTCTTTAGCACTTTGCGATTTCGAGCGCAGCACATTATTGAATACGTTTGTAAACAGCTGTTCTTGAACTTTAGGAATATCTTCATTCATGTTAATGGATTGAATTTCGTCCTTCACGCTTAAAAGGGTTTCGAAAATATCATCTCCAAAATACTCATAATATTTGTTGTCCTTCTTAATTTCTGGATGATCCCATACTGTCCACATTGGGGGGTCAAAGCCGAGGACCTTCCAGAGGGCAATATTCCCCTCTTTAGATAACTTTGCGTAGGCAAGAAATTCTTTTGCCAGTTCTGGATGTTCCGTTTGATTCGTTACTGCCGTACCTGTTCCCCCTGCACCGGCAGAACGGTTCCCATCTTCTGTCCATTTCGGAACAGGACGGATTACCATTTTACCTTTCAAATCAGGCATATAATCCGTAAAACGCCCCATAAACCACATGGGCATAATAATGGAAGCGGCTTTGCCGCTATTCATGTATCCATAAAACTCCTCTGAATGGTATTCTCCGCCAGGAGCCAGTTCAGCAATTTTATCCTCGTGAATTAATTTTTGAACGGTATCCAGCGTCTTTACATTCGTTTCATTTGAAAGGGTTAGTTCACCGTTTTCATTAAAGAAATCGGATCCCTGCTGTTTAATCAGCGGCCAGTATGACCACCAGTCAGCAGTCTCGAATGCTGCCATTACCGCATCTGTATTCTCTACAACTTTTTTGCCAGCTTCCTGATAGTCCTCCCACGTGATAATTGAATCAACATCTACTCCTGCTTGATCCATAATTTCTTTATTATAATAAGCTACCGTCGCCCCCACATGAGTTGGCATCCCATAGTAATTGCCATCCTTTGAATAAATATCAAACCGTGATTCAATAAATTGATCCAGAACAGGTTCTACGTACTCATTCATTGGAAGAAGCTGCGGTTCACCTTTTAAATAATTTGGAAAACGACCTAATTCAATGTCAACAATATCAGGGGCACCCTTACCGGACTGAAGCGCTAAAAGCAAGTTGTTATGCATGTTGTCATACGGATAAGCTTCAGCTTTTAACTTAATTGGGCGATCAGGGAATTCTTCATTCCACCTTTTCACAGCATCTTCAAAAAAGTTAATATGTAGTTCTTGGAATGTCCAAAATTTTAATTCCGTTGCATCCTTCGAATCGCTTCCGATAACCTCCGACCTTTCTGCTCCTTCTGAAGATTCTTCTGTCCCTCCGCTGCTCCTTGAGCATCCGGCCAGGAACATGAACAAAACTCCCAGAAAAAGTGCAATTAACCTAGCATTTTTCATCCCATTTCCCCCTCTGCTTTTATCAATCAACAAAAATTACAACACCTTCGTGTACGTACACGTTTTTCGGCAAGAAATCGAATAGGAGCTAATAGCTTATGCCTCCTATTTTTTCGTGTACGTACACGTTTTTCTGCAAAAAATGAGGTAGCGCTTACAAATTGTTGTAATCAGGTTGATTACCCTAAATACTACCACCGCATAAAAAGAAGGTCAACTAATTTTTAGAATATTTAGTTAACTAATCTTAGATTGATTCTCCCTTTATTAATTTATAATGTAATAGCGGGACTGAAAGATACTCTCCATTATTCACTTTATTTATAAGACTTTCTACTGCTTTTTCTCCAATTTCAGCAATTGGGTACCGAATTGTTGTAAGTCGGGGAGATACATATTTTAAAACATCGATATCATCATAACCCATAACCCCTGCCTGATCTGGAATCGATACATTTTCTCCTTTTAGAAAACTCATTACTTCCAAAGCATATAAATCTGTAGAACACACGATAGCGGTCTTATATTCTTTAGAAAAATGATATTCTCTCAGTTTACCTATATAATCTGAATCAATAATAATATTGGGTTCTTCATCAATGCCATTCGCTTTTAACCCTTCCATAAAGCCATAGTAGCGTTCTTCCTGAGTAAAAATATTACTTGTTTCTTTGTAAGCCAGAGGAGGACTTATATAAATAAAACGTTTATAGCCTTTTGAAACAATATAATCAACCGCTTCTTTCATTGCCTTCCTTTCTTGTACTCCAATATATTGATTTTCTTCAATCTTGTTAAAAACCATTACGAAAGGTGTATTGAGTTTCTCCAGATACGCTTTAAACTCACTGCCGCTATTTACAGTCAGGAGAATAATCCCGTCCACTTTGCGGTTTACTAAATATTCAATGCACTTTTTTTCTTTATCAGGGTCTTTGTCAGTCAGCGTGATATAAGTAAAATAGCCCATTTCTCTTGCCCTTTTTTCGATTGCGTTCATTAATTGGGCAAACGAACGGTTATACAAATCAAATAAGACGACTCCAATTGTCATCGTTTTTCCTACAACAAGGCTTCTGGCATTTAAATCCGGGAGGTAGTTCATTTCCTCTGCAGCCTTCATTACTTTCTGTCTAGTCTTCTCACTGATACCGGCCCTGTTATTTAGTGCTCTGTCCACTGTACCGGCAGAAACACCACATGCGTTTGCGATATCTTTAATCGTTATTCTCATATTCTATTTCCCTTCCCAATTCTGGCTCAGTGTCTCTATTAAGTAAGAAATATAGATTGCTTTAAGCTTATTATAATTTTTTTAATAGACAAATAGAAGCTAAAAATATGGAGTACGGAGGATAATTACCAGAAGCCTGCTGGCTGCGTTTCAATATCCTCGGTTAGCTGACACCCTTAGCCAGTCTACTTCCCTAATTTAGATAACTAAAAGGGCCTTTTTATTTGATAGAAAAGTTCCAAATTTAAAGCCACCTTTAAAATGGAGCTCGCCCCTTTTTATAATTTCTTCCTCTATTCTGCGATTTTTTAAAAAGTTTTGTTTAAGAAAAACAAGGGGTTTTTGCTGTTTTTTCGAAAGTTATTGTTATTAAAATTTAAAAAGGCTCTTTTTAAGATTAAAGCAGACGCCTAAGATTAAAAGTCGAGGTAAAAATGCTGATGCCGGCTCTTTTATCAACAACTTTTAGAAAAATATCATTAGCTTTCGAAATATAACATCAAATAAACTTATATATTACCAACTTTGGCAATATATCATCAACTTGGCCAAAATGATGGATCAGCCAATGAAAAAAGCGTCTGTCACGGGTAACAGACGCTCTTATGAATTATTTAGTTATCTTTCAGCAAATCAGCCAACTAATTTTCTTCCGATTGTTCTTCGTTCCTATCCATATTGGTTTCGGTATCTCCACCGGTACCATCCGTGCTGCCTTCACCAGGCGCTTCTTCTTCTGTGCCAGGATCCTGCAGTTCCGTATCATCTGTTGTACCCGGATCTTGCATTTCAGTATCATCGTTATTATTCTCTTCCATCTGTTTATCTTCTAATTCCACATCTTCTGTTTCCGGCGGCGGTTCCTGTTCATCAGTTCCACAGCCTGCTAACAATAATCCTGCACTCAATGGGACCGAAAGCAATCGTTTTTTATATTTCATTCGATTTCATCTCCTTTGCAGTATTATGTTTACATTATGTCCATTCCCGTTTCGCCTTTGAATAAACAAGCTGACGAAAAAACTGCACAAGGAGATCAATTTTAAACAGCTCTTTTCTCATAGATTGTTGTTTTTGCTTATGAATTCTGCCCGTTGATTTCCGTACGGGGCACTCAGCGAACCCGCGGGAGGAATGGGAGCCTTCTCGGCTTCGCCTGTGGGAGTCTCTCCCACTTCCCCCTCTTTTCGCTGAAGTCAAGTCTCCGTTACACAACTCAGTTGGATATACTAAGTGATCCATCAAAAACAACAAACTTTACGAGAACAGCCTTTAAAATTAACTAATATTTTTCTGTTGTTCCGGACTTGCCGCTGTAAGTTTCCGCTTATTTGTAAATAAAGGAACCAAAATCGTCAGCAAGCTAATTCCTATAAGCGTTAAAGCAATCGGCTTATCCCAAAAGATGGATAGGCTGCCGTTTGAGATGGTTAATGTTTGTCTTAATGCTTGTTCCATCATTCCTCCTAAAATAAAAGCGAGGATAAATGGAGCAGCTGGAAACGAAAACATTCTCATGAGGAAGCCGATAATTCCAAATGCGACTAAAAGGTATAAATCAAATGTGTTAAAGCTAATGGCGTATACGCCTATCAAACTAAAAATGATAACCAGCGAGATTAGCATTGGCCTTGGAATTCTCAACACTTTTGCAATGTAAGGAATTAAAGGCAGGTTTAGAATTAATAAAAAGATGTTTCCAACATACATACTCGCAATAATTCCCCAGAACACCTCTGGACGGTCTTGAATGAGCAGCGGGCCCGGCTGTACGCCTAAAACCAGGAACGCTCCCAATAAAACAGCCGTAGTCCCTGAACCTGGGATCCCTAAGCTCAACAGCGGAACAAACGCTCCGCCAGTAGCCGCATTATTAGCTGTTTCTGGAGCTGCCAACCCTTTAATCGAACCTTTTCCAAATTCCTCTGGGTTTTTCGCCATTTTTTTCTCTGTAATATAAGCAATAAAAGAAGCAATTGTTGCGCCTGCACCAGGCAAGACACCAATGATGAAGCCTAATAGTGATTGCCTTGTCATCGGCCCTCTCATTTCCTTCATATCCTGCTTGGAAATTCGCAAGCTTCCCAGCTCTTTATTATTACTCATCGTATCGTCTTTACGATTTAATACAAGTGTACAAACCTCAGCTAGGGCAAATAACCCCAGCGCTATGACTAAAAAGTCGATTCCTTCGAGCAAGTTGGGATTGCCAAAAGTGAAGCGGCTTGTACCTGTTTGGCTGTCAATCCCGATTGTAACGACGATAAACCCTAAAGTCGCGGATATAAATGCTTTAATCGTGGATCCCTCTGACAAGCTTGAGATCGCTGTCAGCCCCATAAACATTAAGGCAAAATACTCAGCTGGGCCAAACGAGACTGCAACAGCCGAAAGCATCGGCGTAAATAGCATGAGTAAGATAACACTTACAGTCCCGCCGGTAAAGGAAGCAACGGCCGCGATCGCCAGTGCCTTCCCGGCTTTCCCTTGCTGCGCCATTGGATAGCCGTCAAAAGCAGTCGCAACGGTTCCGGCTACTCCTGGTGCATTTAATAGAATAGAGGAACTCGATCCGCCAAATATTGCCCCATAATACACACCAGCCATCATCACTAAAGCAACAGTTGGATCCATGCTGTAGGTGATCGGAATCATAATGGCTATCGCACTAATCGGCCCTAATCCAGGCATCATCCCGATAAAGGTCCCTACAAATACACCAATAAATACAAACAGGATTCCCTGCAAACTAAATGCGACTTGAAATCCTGACATTAGCCCTTGAAATGCATCCATAACTCTTCCCCCCCCCTTTAGAATGGAATAATGCCCGCCGGCAGATTAATCCGAAGCAAATAATTAAATAAACCATAAATGGCAACCGAAAAAACGACCGAAACGATTCCATTAGCAATATGCTTTTTATAACCCAGGAATAATGAACAGCCGAAAATAAATAAAGTCGTCATGATTAAAAATCCCAGGATTTCAAGCAAAGAAATATAAATTAAGATAAAAGCCAGTACGGCCAATAATATTAAAAAATTGCTTTTACTCAATGTTCTTTTTTGCTTCTCGGCTTCTGTTTCTTCCTTTTTATCAAAAAATAAAAGGACTGCGAAAAATAATAAGAGAAAGCCAAGCCCTTTAGGGACAACATCGGCATCGATAATTGCATTCTGATATTTTGGCAGGCTATAGCTTAGTATTAAGTAAACTCCTGCTAAGCTTGCGAGGATAACAGCAATTTTTTGATTAATCCTTTTAAGCATTCATTTCACCTCTATTAATAGAATGAAAGATAGAACAGCTTAGATGTGTTCTATCTTTCTTTTAAATTATTTACTCTTTAACACCTTGTCTGTGGATTTCCGCTCAAGAAGCTCGCCTTCCTCTCCAATCAACAGAGTGCCATATTGAACATTTGCTTTTATACAGCCAAATGATTAATTTCGAGCCAGCCCTAATTCTTCAAGCAGCGTCTTCATATCTTCAGCTTCTGTCTTTAAGAATTCACTGTACTCTTCACTGTCCATATAAAGCTCTCCCCAGCCATACTTTTTGCGGATTTCATCCCAAGCTGGTGAATCGTTTAACTCTTTGAATTTTTGCTCATAGTATTCCACAGCGGCAGGGTCCATATTTGGAGGTCCAAAAAAGCCTCTCCAGTTAATAAATGTTTCGTCAATTCCCTGTTCCTTAGCAGTTGGGAAGTCAGATAAAACCTCCCCTTCCAATCTCTCTTCAGATGTAATGCCTAAAACTTTAATTTTGCCGGCACGTACTTGTTCAATCGTTTCAGCAACACCAGTTGTATAAACATCGACACTTCCATTCAGAACAGCCGTTAATCCGCCTGCATCAGGATCGGAAATATACTTAATTTTTGTCACATCAACTCCGGCTGCTTTCGCGATTTTGACAAATTGCATATGGTCCATGCTTCCCGGAGATGAGGTACCGATTACACTCACACTTGCAGGGTCCTTTTTCATATCTTCAAACAAATCGTTCAGATTGTCCCATTTGGCATCAGCTTTTACTACAAATGCCCCATAATCTGCAATGACATTCGCAATGGGTGTAAAGTCATCATAACCGTATTCCGATTGGCCATTTAAAGGCACTAATATTAATGGCGGCGACCCAACAAACATATGGTGCGGGCTGCCCTCTTTACCAGCGACATAAGCCCAGCCAATTGCTCCGCCTCCGCCAGCTTTATTGACAACCGGCAGCCGTTTATCAATGATTTTTTCTTGTTCAAACACTTGAGATGCCATCCTTGCAGTCGTATCCCAGCCGCCGCCAGGCCCAGCAGGTGCGGTTATCTCAATTGGCTGTGATGGTGTCCACTCCCCATTTTCGCTGGTATTTCCTCCACTTGACGACTGGCTGGAGCATCCGGCTGCCAATAGCATCATGAACGCAGCTGCCGTACCCAATATTTTTTTCATTCTGTTTCCCCCTCTGTTCTTCTAATTCTTTCATCCTTAAACGCTATAATAAGTCAGAAAAGTATAAATGTAATCGTTTTCAAAATATCCTGCATAAAAACCTTTCTGTTTATTTTGTTCATTTTGTTCACGAGTTTTTTTATAAGGCTCTGTTAAAGCTTATTATTGTTTTTAGCACCCTGGTGATTGGAGCGGAAGGCACGATCTCCTCGAAAATGCATTCGCATTTTCTTACGACGAGGTGTTTATTCGAGGATGCTTATTCAACGTCCTGCGGGAGTGCGGATCAAAGGGAGACCCTGAAGGAGCATAGCGACGAGGAGCGTCGGACCGCCCGCTGAAAGGGAGTGCCTCGTGCTGAAATCAACAGGCAAATTTAACAGAGCCTTTTATAAAAACGAAAAGGCACATTGGTTTCAAAAGGGGGACTGTTTAGCTGAGGAGGAAAATCATCTAGCATAGCCTAAAAAAAAGAAAGCAAACTAAAATCGCGGGTGCCGGAAACAGCATTATCGTTGGCATCCATCAAGATATGGCAAAACAAACGGCAAGGGTGGTGAAATCATGGCTAAAAGCAAGAAAAACCAGACTGAACATAAGAACAATGCTCTTCCAAAAGATACTGAATTTGCGGGTGATAGAGACAATGGCCTGGAAAGAATGGCATTAAAAGCCCAAAGAGATCAAAGCAAGTAATAGAACGGGGACAGTGTTTTCTGTCCCTTTTTATAAAATGCCATGATGAATTAACTCAATCAGTATCTCTGGCTTTCCGTCGGAAATCGGTGTAGTATATTTTGCGTTCTGGTGGCTCTGATTCCATATTTTGAATAAAATCAGCTTTTACCCTTTCCAATAGCATGCTCTTCAATTTCTCCAGTCTGACCGGACCGAATCCAGGCAATTTTTCGGGGATGATTACTTTGAAATCCCCATGCTTTTTATACAGGCGAATGCTGCCACGTCCCGTTCTTTCCGTTTTTCCTGATGTATAAACAAATTCAAATCGCTGGTCTATGAAGGAAGATACTTCAGGAAGTCCTAAATTCTCATAAATCGGAGGAAATTGGTGATAGACAGGAGGGTCGGTGAACCATATTGAAATTATGTTCAAAAAACCCGCTCCTCTCATGTTTGTATAATAAATATCATTGCCAATAAAAAGTGCAATCATTTAATACTGAATTATAAATGTTTGCTTTAAAGAACAAAAAAACACCTCTCTAGTAAGAAAGGTGTCACTTATATCAAATAATATTTCCGCTCAGGCCTCCCGACAATGCCGTATTCAAGCTCCGCCTTTGCTTTCCCTGTGGATATTAAATACTCTAAGTATCTTCTTGCAGTGGTTCTCGAAGCCCCCAAATGCTCACTTAAATCTTCTGCATTAATTCCATTATTTAAAGACTCCATCGTTTCCTGTACTTTCGTCAGTGTTAATGGATCAATCCCTTTTGGAAGGGATACAGGATTTGCACCGGAAGTGCGGCCGGATAAGACCTGATCAATGACAGACTGATTAAATTCATCATCAGACTCAAGCAGTTCTCTTCGGTTCATTACTTTTTCCAAGGCTGCCTTAAACCTGTTAAAATCGACTGGCTTTACGATATAATCGAGGACTCCGTTGCGAATGGCAGGCTCTACCACTTTCCTCTCCGTAGAAGCTGTGATTAAAATGACATCCAGCATTGGAAATTTACTTCTCAGTTCTGGGAGAATAGAGACCCCGCTTCGGTCTGGCAGATAGTTATCCAATAATAAAACATCTATTTCTTTATCCTCTAATAGGGCAAGTGCCTCTGATGCATTTAGTGCCTTACCGGCTACCTCCACACCATCTATCTTTTCTAAAAATTGCTCATGGATCGAAGCGACACGGAAGTCATCCTCCGCAATGGCTATCTTCATGGAATTGTTCACCTCTCTTTATATGCTGTTGGATATAGAAAGTTTTTTTGGCAGGTAAATGGATAAAACTGTTCCTGCGCCAGGCTTGGAATGAACTTCGATGGTACCATTCAGGTTTTCCACAGCTTGTTTGACAATCGCCAAACCAAACCCTCGATTCTGATCACCTTTTGTGGAATACCCCGTTTCAAAGATTCGATCCATTTCCTGTACTGGAATGCCATGTCCACTATCATAGACCTCGATGACCAGATCCTCCCCTACATCTATCGCAAAAAAAGTAACTTCACCGTCTTTGATTCCCTCCACCGCTTCAAAAGCATTGTCGACCAGGTTTCCGATAATGGAGATGACTTCTGCATAGGATAAATGTGCCGGCAGTGCTTCTATGCTGCTATTTTCATCAATAATAAACTGGATTTTTTTCTCTGAAGCTTTGCCTAACTTCCCGAGCAGCAAGGCTTGAATTTTCGGATCTTGAATTTGCTCAAATATGATTTTATTCTGGTTTTCAATTGCAGAAGATTCAGCTTGAATCATGTTAATCGCTTCATCAACCTTTCCAAGCTGCAGCAGCCCGGATAAAACATAGAGCTTATTTGAAAATTCATGGGTTTGTGCCCGCAGATCTTCTGAGTACTTTCTTACTTCCGTTAAAGTCTCAACCATTTTATTTATTTCTGTTTTATCCCTGAACGTTGAGACAACACCAATAACTTGATCATTTTCTATAATCGGGGTCCGATTGATGATGACATTTTTATTTCGCAATGTAACCTCATGGTCCCGATCAGGTTCTCCTGTTTGAAGCACCTTATAGACGCCTGTGTTTGGAAGAATTGTTTCAACCTTTTGATTCAAAATATCGTCCTTCACACCCAGTAAGTTTTTGGCTGATTGGTTGATCAATCTAATAAATCCGTGTTTATCTACAGAGATAATTCCTTCTTTTATGGAATAAAGGATCGCATTCCTTTCCAAATATAGGGAGGTCATCTCATATGGTTCCATCCCCAAAGTAGTTCTGCGGATATTCCTTGCCAGCAGATAGCTTATGATCATCCCAATTAGGATAACGAATAAAGAAATAAAGCCGATCTCTTTTCCACGCTGAAATGCTGTCTCTTGCAGGTCTTCCATTAAATACCCAACGGAAACGACACCGATAATTTGCCCTTCCTCATTTTTAATTGGCCCCTTCCCTCTAATGGACCTTCCAAGTGAGCCTTTAGCCTTGGATATATAAAACTCGCCCTTTAGCGCCTGGCTGTTATCTCCCCCAACCATTGGCAGGCCAAGCTTCATCTCATCCGGATGGGCATAGCGGACCCCGTCTGTGTTTCCGATTACAATGAATTCCGCTCCTGTTTCTTTTCTGATTTTATTAACCAGCGGCTGCAAGATCTTTGACGGCTCATCTTGTTCAAAAGAGGATACAACAGTAGGCATGGCTGATACAGCAATGGCCAGCTGAAGAGCCTGGTTGCCCATTTGCTTTTCAACCTGCTTATATTCCATTACTAAAGAAATCGCGAGAAAAATCAAAATGATAAAAATGGTATTTAAGATGTTTGAACCAATAATCTTTGTTTGCAGAGACATGGGAAGTTTTTTGGTTTTCATAGTCACCCCGGATAGAATACAAAATTATTATAAATCTATTAATATTCTAATAATATTTCATTACTTTGTCATCTTGTCTTTGGTTGGAAATTTAGGTGTAATGCTTTTTTATGCCTCTCCTCAAATTTACATAATAATAATCTTTTCGTGGAAAAATAAACTGCTATTTTTCACAGAGAGGACGATCTCCAAATGGATCTTTTTCAGGGCAAATTATATTGGCCGGAGACAAGCCGGAATTCCAGAAGATATGACAAACTGGAGGGTGATTTGGAATGCGATGTGTTAATTATAGGCGGCGGTCTTTCCGGGGCTTTATGCGCCTTTTTGCTTGGAGAGTATGGAGTGGATACCGTCCTTATTGAAAAAAATAAAATTGGAGAGCGGGTCTCAGCTGCAAATACTGGATCCCTCCATTTTATGTCCGACCAGATGCTGACAGATCTGATCAAGCAAATCGGCGATGAAAAAGCAGTGTCTTTCTATAAACTCAGCCAAAAAGCAATAGATGAGCTTGCCCGCATTGCAGCTGATTCTGACACTGAATCAGGTTTTGAAAAGAAAAGCAGCCTGTATTTTTCAAGCAGCAATAGCGACCTATCAAAGCTGAAGGCTGAATATGAGCTCTTGTCCAAACTGGATTTTCCAGTTGCCTTCATGGATAAAAAAGAAATCGAGTCCAAGTTTCCATTCACCAAGCCAGGTGCCATTTATACCCTTTGTGATGCCCGGATAAATCCCCTAAAATATTGCCAGGCAGTGACAGAGCGTGCAGCAGGCAAAGGCGTGAAAATTTTCGAAAACACGGCAATGAAAGATTACGAACTTGGTGATAAAAAACATACTTTTAAAACAAATGGCGGCACCATCTCGGCCCAAAAAGTTATTTTTGCAACAGGCTATGATACGCTGGATTTTATGAATACAAAAAAAATCACCCTTTCCCGGACACATGCTATTGTTACCAATCCTCTCAGCGACCGTGAGCGATGGTACGAAGATTGCCTGATCTGGGAAACGAAACGGCCATATTTATATATTAGCCTCAGTGATGAAAAACGGCTCATTGCCGGGGGGCTCGATGAAACCGAACCTGTTGGCGGATATAGCAGAAAAGAATTTAAAAGGAAAACAGAAAAGCTGTTGGACTCTGTCAAAGAGCTATTCCCTAATTTGGAAGCGAAAGTGGAGTTTGAATACAATTCGATTTATGCCAATACATTCGATGGCCTCCCTTTAATCGGTGAACATCCGAAACATAAGAATGTTTATTTCCTGCTTGGATTCGGCGGAAATGGAACAGTCTGCAGCATGATCGGTGCCATAATTATCCGCGATTTAATTAAATATAACTACCATCCAGCTGCAGATATCGTACGGCTGGACCGCAGTTAGGTGAATAAAATGAATAAAAAAATCACTATTTTATTGTTAAGCATACTGGGTTTGTTTCCTATGCAGGCCGTATCCGTACTGGCTGACTGGGATAAACAGGGCCTTTCAGAAGATTACCACGGCCATATTGATGACCGTATGGAATCATTAAATCCTCAAATTCAATTGCTTGGAATTAACGATTTTCACGGGCAGCTGAATGTTACACGGAAAGTAAACGGACAGCCTGCTGGAAGAGCTGATTACCTGGCTGCCTATTTACGGCAGCGTGCCGCTGAAAATGAAAACACCATTCTGCTTCATGTTGGCGATATGATCGGAGCCAGTCCGCCGCTTTCCGCCCTTCTGCAGGATGAACCGACCATTGAATTTTTGAATAGGATGGGATTTGATATCGGCACCGTTGGAAACCATGAGTTTGATGAAGGAGCTGAAGAGCTGCTTCGCCTCATAAATGGAGGAAAACCCTCTGCCACAGAAGGATTCTCAGGGTCCCGCTTCCCATGGATTGCAGCCAATATCATCAGCAAGCAAACGGGCAAACTGTTACTTCCCCCTTATAAAATTATAAAAAGAAGCGGGATGCCAATTGGCTTTATCGGAGTAGTCATGAAAGAAACACCAAGCATGGTGGCGCCGAGCGGAGTGGAAGGTTTAGCTTTTACTGATGAAGCTGAAGCCATTAATAAATATGCTGATGAACTTAAGAAGCAAGGTGTCAGGGCAATTGTCGTGCTGGCCCATATTCCTGGCAAGTCTAAAGCCAGCGGAGAACAGGCCACTGGGCCGTTAATAGATTTAGCAAATGAAGTTGACGATGAAGTGGATATTATCTATGGCGCCCACAACCATGCCTATCTGAATAGCGTTGTGGATGGAAAACTGCTGGTTCAATCTTATTCATACGGAACGGCCTTTTCAGATGTCGATATTGAAATGGATCGTAAAACAAAGGATATTATCAGCAAGCAGGCTGAAATTGTGACCGTTTATCAGAGGGAAATTATACCCGCCAGCGATATTACCCGAATGATTGAGCGTTACGAAAAAAGAGTCGAACCGATTGTAAACAACATAGTCGGTACCGCTGCAAGCCCAATTACAGCCGAGCGGAACAACAGCGGGGAATCCGGGCTCGGTAATCTCATTGCCGACTCCCAGCGGACAGCCATGAACACCGATTTTGCTTTTATTAATCCTGGAGGAATCAGGGGAGACATTGACGCAGGAAACGTCACAAGGGGCAACTTATTTGTTGTCCTGCCTTTCAATAATCATCTTGTTAAAATGAATCTGAGTGGCCGGCAAATTCGGGAACTCCTTAACCAGCAATGGCAGCCGGCTGTGACGAGAATCCTGCAGATTTCGGGCCTCACTTATACATGGGATGACGGCCAGCCTGCCGGTAAAAAAGTAAGCGATATCCGGTTGGCAGATGGAACGAAGCTGTATCCCGAAAAAAACTATTCGGTCACTGTTAACACCTACCTGGCAGAAGGCGGGGACAACTTTACCGTCTTCCGGCAAGGAACAAATAGAGAAACTGGGCCGATGGATATTGATGCGCTGATTGAGCACATTAAACAGCTGCCCCAGCCTTTCAGCTCAGAAATTAAGGGGCGGATCCGAAGGGAAAATTAAAAGACTAGTATGTAATGTTCTTAAATCAAGCGTTTGACGGACAAAACCAATGTCCTCAAATCTTCCCTTTAAAGGACAACATCCTTCCATATTCATACCAAAATGTCCTTCATCTTCCCTTTGAAGGACATCCGTATACAAATTCAAGCCGAGCAACCTTGACGGCAGCTTTCCTTAAGTCACAGTTCTCACAGCTGGCCTAAAAACCCCCCAGCATTATGATTCATAAACCGTAAATTGGGGTTTCGTTGGATGGTCAATAACCAAGGAGTCATTTGAAAACCTTAAGAGCTTTTGATATAAAACAAGATCACCAAAACAGCCTGCTGTTAATAAAGCCCCCAGAATGGATACAGAAGGCAAGTTCATTGCGATACCAAGGAAAATCGGCAGCAGGCCTGTGGGTATGAATGGCAGAAGTAAAACTTTTTTCATCTGCTGAACGGTTACGGGCCGATTTGCATGAGCATAAGCCACACCTAATTTCAAATTGACACCCCAGGACATTTCTTTCCATGGCACACCGCCAATATAACGAAAACCAGCCAAATGTATCGCTTCATGTAAAATAATAATCACAATCATACCGGCTAAAAATAAAAGAAAACCGGCTAAGTTAAAGTTGATAGCCCCTTCACTATAAAGTGCAGCATGTAAAAAGAGCACACCAAATATCATCACAATGGTCGCAATGAACAAATAAATTTGCAATTTCGTCATAGAAATGGAAACAACTGTTTCTTTCCTCTTATCCAATTCTTCACCCCCGCAAAAATGAATCCTCCTTTTCATTTACGGATGAAAAACAGTAAAGTTTCATATTTTTCCATTTATAAAATTGATCATTATGGCAGCCCCTTAAAAGAAACAGCGTTCACCATAACTGAAATTGCTTTTACCGTTTTAGATTGATAAACTCCCTTTATAAGCAAATGAATCTTAGGAGAGTTCACGGTGATCAATACGATTGGAAAAATCACTGTTTAAGTCCAGAACCAAGAGCAAGCAAAGGATTTTTGGCTGAATAAAATGGGCTTTGTATTAAAACTTGAACAGCCAATGGGTCCAAATGCCACTTGGTTAGAAGTCGGGCCAAGCGATGACGAGTTTACTACTTTGGTTCTTTATTCCAAGTCAGCAATGGAACAGCAAAAGCCTTCTGCTGTTGCCCATCCATCCATTCTTTTCAGTACAACGGATATTGAATCCGCTTATGAGAAAATGAAGCAAAATGGGGTAGAAGTTGAGGAAATATTAAGAATGCCATTCGGAACGATGTTTACATTTAAAGATCAGGATGGCAATGACTATTTGTTAAGAGAAGATACATAAACCTGAAAAAGACCTGTCTACGTTTTGTTAATAGCAGCTGTGACAGGTCTTTTTACATGAAAACCTGAATTCATTCTAATCCAAGATAATTCTTGGATGAAATTTAGTTTAGCTTTCCCCCTCATACGCTCTTTTCAAAAGATTGTAATCTAATTTAGTCTTCATTTGAAGCAATGCCTTCATCACCCTTTCCGATTTTCCAGAATCAGGGCCGCTGATCATTTCGCTTAAATCAGCCGGTACAACTTGCCATGATACGCCGTATTGATCTTTCAGCCACCCGCACGCTTGTGCCTTCTCGTCTCCACCTTCAGATAGCTTATCCCAGTAGTAGTCTATTTCTTCCTGATTCTCACAATGGACAATAAAGGAGATGGATTCTGAAAATTTGAATTGAGGGCCGCCATTCAAAGCACGAATTTTTGCCCCTCTAGCCGAAATTCAACTGTCATAACAGATCCCTCTGACTTGCCGCTGATTTCATGCCTTTCTTTTCCATAGCGAATAATATGGCTGATCTCGGAGTTCTTAAAAATGGAGGTATAAAACTTCGCTGCTTCTTCTGCTTCCGTATTGAACCACAAGTTGGGGGTGATTTTTTGGATTTTATTATTCATCGTCTCAGCTCCTATTAAACCGCTTCCTTTATCACCCATTCTAACCTTAATTGAATTTATATTATCTGCTATTTGCTTAACTCACTATACTGTACATGATCGGAATCCCCCGTTTAACATTAATGGTATACCGTATCTTTATTCAGATTCTGCCAGTTTCTAACCAATTAGACCTATTTCACTTGAAAAGCCTATTCCCCTTTCCAGCATGCTTGTATAATCAAGTCAAGGAAACAAAACAAAATGAAAGGAATGTGATAGACAAAGTGCTGTATATTTGGGATATCGAGAAGATTATTAAAAACACCTTAGCCGAACATCGTTTGAATATAAACTATGAATTCAACAATAAACTTAATGCTCCTATGAACTATAACGTTTCAACCAATACAATTAAATTTAACTACCTGCAAGTGAACGGATACATAGCAAAAATTAATTTCAAAATCAGAGAGACTGAAGAAAATATTGTCAAATTACTTCTTTATCATGAAATCGGCTATTATCTGGATTTCAAGAAAAACAAACATGATATCAGGACTTTAATGTACGGAGAAGATGAGGAAATAGAGCAGCTGATGTCTGAAATCGAAAGAAATTCGTGGGAATATGGACGGATATTGGTACCTGATCATCTAGTAAATGCTTATGATCAAGTACGGGAATTGGATAAACTCCTGTTAAAAAGCCGTTAAGGCCAAATAAAAATGCGCCCCAGCTATATAATTCGGAGGCGCATTTTTCTGTTTACGTTAACCTAAATAGCGATGATACAGGTTTTTAGCCTGGAGAACGTCTTTTACCCCATGAACCAGTACTCTTCCATCTTTAAAGACGACCAGCCTCTTCTCGCCGATCGAAAACGAAAGCAAATAAGGATTGCTCTCTACTTTGATTCCTTGAGACACCAGAACTTTTTCCAGGTAGGAAAAATCAATATTCTGAAGGGCTGAAGGCCTTATTTGCACGGTATCCCTGCCGCATAACAGCGCTGTCTTTGTCTGATTTTCATAAGATAGAAAGGGGTATGCTCTGCTGCTCCCACATGATGAACACTCAGGATTTTTTAGAGAAGATACGTTAATAGAACTATAATGATTTTTCCAAATATCAAAAGAGACAAGTGTCCCCCGTAATGATTCGAAGTCTTCCGTTAATATTTTTAATGCTTCTGCAGACTGGTGAGAGACAACCATTTGAATGGCCGGCTGAATAACACCCGCCGTATCGCAGGTGATTCCCCCTAATGGCAATTTGTCCATCAAGCATTGCAGACAAGGTGAAACCCCCGGCAAAATAGTATAGCTCAATCCGTAGCTTCCAACACAGCCTCCGTATATCCATGGAATCCTATGTTTTTGAGATACATCATTGATAAGAAAGCGAATTTCAAAATTATCTGTTGAGTCAATGATTAAATCTGCACCCTCAATCAGCTCTTCTAATTCCTGTACCCCAACATCCATAATGCGGGGGATGATTTGGACCTCTGAATTAATGGCTTTCAATCGGTTAGCTGCGGCAATGGCTTTTGGTGTTTTTTGATCAGCATCTTCTTCACAATAAAGCTGCTGGCGCTGCAGATTACTCCATTCCACATAATCGCGATCAGCGATTGTTATCTTGCCGACGCCTGCCCTTGCGAGGGTTTCAGCGTTTGCAGCACCTAATGCACCAGCCCCCACAATTAAAACGTGTTTTTCTCCAAGCTTTTTCTGGCCTTCTTTGCCGATTGGAGGGAATAAGATCTGGCGGGAGTATCGCACATTCAACTAAAAACCATTCCTTCCGCCGGGCTGCTTGCTGTTGCGTAACGTTTTTTGGGCATCCTGCCTGCTTCGTAGCCTAACCGCCCTGCTTCAATGGCCAGTTTCATTGCTTTTGCCATTTTGACAGGATCTTTGGCAGAGGAAACAGCTGTATTTAATAGGACTCCATCTGCCCCCAGCTCCATGGCCAATGCCGCATCTGCCGGGCTCCCAATCCCGGCGTCTACAATAATCGGAACTGCAGCCTGCTCTATAATAAATTGGAGATTAACAGGATTGATAATTCCTTGCCCTGAACCAATTGGCGAAGCACATGGCATGACCGCGTGGCAGCCCAGTTCTTCCAGCTTTCTTGCAAGAACTACATCATCAGAGGTATACGGAAGGACAATAAAGCCTTCGTTTAATAGGATTTCTGCTGCTTTTAGTGTTTCAACCGGATCAGGGAGAAGTGTTTTGCTGCATCCGATTACCTCAACCTTGATCATGTCACAAAGCCCTGAAGCCTTGGATAGCCTCGCAATCCGGACCGCTTCCTCTGCAGTCTTTGCTCCTGCTGTATTGGGCAGCAATTTATATTTCTTTAAATCCAGCTTTTCCAAAAAGTTGGGCTGGCTCGCTTCGAAAATGTTCATGCGGCGTACAGCAAACGTAAGCACCTCTGTATCAGAAGATTCTACCGCTTCCTTTTGAACATCAAAGTTGGGATATTTCCCTGTTCCCAGCAGCAGCCTTGAGTTAAATTCATAGGGTCCAATTTTCAACATATTATCCGCCTCCTACAAAGTGTGCGATTTCTATTCGATCTCCATCTGATAAAACGGTTTCAGCATGCATGGCTTTATCTAAAATCGTTTGGTTCAGTTCGACAATGACTACCTTTTGCTCCAGCTCGAAATGTTTGAGCAGAAGTGAAACAGTAATGACTGTATCCGGAATCTGAATACCTTCCCCATTAATGACAATTTTCATAAAAACACCCCTTTTTACGAATGGACTATAGATTCAAGGCGGGACAGCTCGAATGGATTTGATGGCTCCGTTTTTCCTTCGAGGATGTCTGCCATGAGCTCTCCTGTTGCCGGAGCAAGGAGGATTCCATTCCGAAAATGGCCAGCAGCAATAAATAACCCTTTATAGGCAGGATGTTCTCCTAAAAAAGGCTGGCCATCAGCCGATTGCGGGCGGATTCCTGTCCAGGCGCGCTCCCATTCCGCATTTGCTATATCCGGAACGAGGTTTTTCGCCTTTTCCATCAGCGAAGATATCCCTTCAAGAGTTACCTTCTCATCAAAAGAATTCACCTTAACGGTCGCTCCCACTACTAATCTCCCTGATTGCTTGGGAACGATATAGCATCCATGTGAAAAAATAGTCCCTTTTACAAGCGGTTTCCCGGCAGCGACCGAGAAGCATTCACCTTTAACCGGAATAATCGGCAGTGACAAGCCTGTTCTTTCAAGAAGAACCCTGCTCCAGGCTCCGGTGGCTACTATAACGGATTCTGCCAGGAATTCTCCCTGGTCGGTTATGACCCCATGAACTTTTTCATCTTTTAATATAAACTCTGATACACTTGTATACTCATAGATTTCAGCGCCGAGAGCCCTGGAAGCTTTTGCAAAGGCAAGTGACAATTCATAGGCTTGAACCTGGCCGTCATTTGGTATATACATGGCACCCAGCAATTTATCAGACACTGATGGCTCTCGTTTGATCAGCTCATCAATCGAAAGCCACTCAGCCTGCTCACCCGCTTTTCGCTGGCTTTCTATTAGTCTTTTTAATTCCAGCTCTTCATCTTCATCAGCCGCCACTTTATACATACCTATATTTTCATAGCCAATATGTACATGGGATAGCTCTTCCAGTTCAGGGACAAGACTCAGGAACATGCCTCGGCTCTTACATGCCAATTGGAATAGCGGGCCATCTTCAGTAAGCTCCGTTTGTGCACCTAAAATTCCCGCGGCGGCGCCGGAAGCCTTGCCGGCCATTTTCCCCTTTTCCAAAACAGCTACTTTATATCCTCTTTTAGCCAGCTGAAAAGCAATGGAGCTTCCGTTAATGCCTCCCCCAACGATAACGGCGTCATACACTTTTCTCATTCACTGCCCCTCCTCGTTTAATTTCTTTGAAAATAGCTTTGCTGCCTCAACAGGATCCTTTGCCTGCAAAATCCCCGACATTACAGCAATGCCATCTGCTCCCGCCTCCAAAACTTCAGGAACGTTCTCATGTTTAATGCCGCCAATAGCCAATACTGGGATATCATTTCTCTTTTTAATAGCCTCCAGCGCCCCAATACCTCTTGGAGGGACTCCCTTCTTAGAATCTGTTTCAAAAATGTGGCCAAACAGGATATAGTCTGCTCCTTGTTTAGTTGCCTCTTCGGCTTCTTCAAGAGAATGTACGGAACAGCCGATTGGCATATCAGAAAAATGCCTTCTTACAACATGGACTGGCAGACTGTGAAAAGCAAGCTGCACACCAGCTTTAAAGGCCCACGCAACATCCACCCGATCATTTATAACGATTTTATGAGTAGGGATTCCCTGTTTAAGAAGCAGCTTTACTCCTGTGTATAGCTCCTTTGAGGTTCGATGTTTTTCCCGTAAGTGGAATCTATCTGTAAAGGGTTCCAGTTTACCTGCTATTTCAGAGAAAGCCTCTAAAGAACGCTTTCCATCCGATATAACATGAAGCTGTTTCCTCATGGCCATCTCCCTACCTTTATTAAATTTTAGGCTCTGTTAAACTTTGGTGTTGATTTCCACTGCAGGCACTCGCTTTCCGCGGGCGGTCCGGGAGCCTCCTCGGCGCTATGCGCCTGTGGGGTCTCCCTTTGATCCGCACTCCCGCAGGAGTCTCACGCCTTCCGTTCCAATCAACACGTGCTAATATCAACAATGGACTTTAACAGAGCCAGATTATAAAACTTAAAACCGCCTCCAAATAGGAAGCGGCTGTATGAGGCTATAAATTTCCCGATACTCCATTTCCCTACGCTTGAATTATCCCGATCAGGTTCTAAGGGTCTAAAAGCTTTTGCTTTTATCTCACCCTTGAAGCAGCACCCCCAGCGGACATAATTTCTATTAAACTATAATAAGACTACTGATAAATACGACCCCCGGCTTGCTGGAATTCCTCCGCTTTTTCTTCCATGCCTTTCTTAATCGCTTCCTCCGTGCCAAGCTTATGATCCTTAGCATAATTGCGGATATCCTGAGAAATTCTCATGCTGCAAAATTTGGGCCCGCACATGGAACAAAAGTGTGCTGTTTTTGCCCCTTCAGCCGGCAGAGTTTCATCATGGTATTCCAAAGCTCGTTCAGGATCCAATGACAGGTTGAATTGATCTCTCCAGCGGAATTCAAACCGGGCTTTTGACAGAGCATCATCTCTTTTTTGCGCGCCTGGGTGGCCCTTTGCCAAATCCGCGGCATGCGCAGCTATTTTATAAGTGATGACACCCTCGCGAACATCATCCCGATTGGGCAAGCCCAAATGTTCTTTGGGGGTGACGTAGCAAAGCATTGCGGTTCCAAACCAGCCTATCATGGCAGCCCCGATTGCAGAGGTAATATGATCATATCCGGGAGCTATATCAGTTGTAAGGGGGCCAAGTGTGTAGAATGGCGCTTCCTTGCAGATTTCCAATTGTTTATCCATATTCTCTTTAATTAGGTGCATTGGAACATGGCCCGGTCCCTCTACCATAACCTGCACATCGTGTTCCCATGCAATTTTAGTCAGTTCCCCAAGTGTCTCGAGTTCTGCGAATTGAGCCTCATCATTGGCATCTGCAATCGATCCCGGGCGAAGACCATCCCCCAGGGAGAAGGCCACATCATAGGTTTTCATAATCTCGCAGATTTCTTCAAAATGAGTATATAAAAAGTTTTCTTTATGATGATGCAAACACCACTGGGCCATAATGGATCCACCCCTCGATACAATTCCGGTTAACCGTTTTGCTGTTAACGGAACGTACCGAAGAAGAACACCTGCATGAATGGTAAAGTAGTCAACCCCTTGCTCCGCTTGTTCAATTAGGGTGTCACGATAAACCTCCCACGTAAGGTCCTCGGCAACGCCGTTAACCTTTTCGAGGGCTTGATAGATTGGAACGGTGCCGACTGGGACTGCAGAGTTTCTGATAATCCATTCACGTGTGGTATGAATATTTTTACCTGTAGATAGATCCATGATCGTATCTGCTCCCCAGCGTGTAGCCCAGGTCATTTTTTCAACCTCGTCTTCAATAGAGGATGAAACAGCAGAGTTTCCGATGTTCGCATTAATTTTAACGTGAAAATTCCTGCCGATTATCATTGGCTCCGTTTCCGGGTGATTTACATTAGAAGGAATGATTGCCCGGCCCCTGGCTACTTCAGAACGAACAAATTCAGGGTCCATATTTTCTCTAATGGCTATAAACTCCATCTCGGGAGTAATGATCCCTTTTTTGGCATAGTGGAGCTGGGTGACATTTTTTCCTTTTTTCGCACGCAATGGCTTGCGGGTTAATCCCGGAAAAACTTTATGATTGGCACGCGGATCATTCTCTCTTTGATACCCATTATCCTCAGGCTTAATTTTCCGCCCATCATACTCTTCAACATCCCCGCGCTCATGAATCCAGCCGTTTCGCAGTGCAGGAAGCCCCTTTTTAAGATCTGCCAAATACTGAGGATCTGTATAAGGGCCGCTCGTATCATATACACGAAGCGGCTCATTGATTTCCTCTCCAAAAGTTCCGCTCGTGGGACTTAGTTCAATCTCACGCATAGGAACCTTCATATCCGGTCTGGATCCTCCCACATAGATTTTTTTGCTGCCTGTAAAGCTTGACATAATAGAAATGCTCTCTTGATTTAATGATGCAGTCATTCGAATCTCTCCCTTTTAAAAAATGTAAGGACGAGACCTGGTACCAAGGAAGTGCCAGATATGTAAAAAAGCCGGTCCACATGAATATGGACCGGCTTAGCCGCAGATGTTTTGTACAAAAAAAACTTTTGCACTCACTAACTTCCCCACGCTGGTATGATCCAGATCAGGTCCAAAGAGTCAAGAAACTTAACGTGTTTCTTTCTCAGCCCAAACTATTGGGCACCCCTAGTTATTGCTATTAAAATTTAATTTCAGTATACATAAAGCTGGAAACAAATAAAAGATTTTTTTTAAAACTCCTCCAATATACACAAAAATTTCATGCTTTCCCGTTCCAGCAGGAGCAGTCGCAAATCCCGTTATCCAGGGCCTTTATACTAGTGTAAATCCTTTTGTCTATCACAAGGGAAGCCTGTCCAAACCGGCAACTGGCATTTTATTTATTTCTTGCTTTCCCTAATTTGGCTCCACATGAACATGAACATCATACACCCCATAATCATTCATCATCACTCTCTCCACATGGGTCGCGATATCATGGGCTTCTTTAATATCCAGGGTGGAATTAACAAGAATGACCACATCAATGACCTCATTGTTTCCATAGCTTCTGCCTTTAATATCTTTGATCCCTTTCACTCCCTCTACTCTTACAATGACATCCTGATAGTGTTCGATTTTATTTTCATCAAAGCCGTCTGAAAGCTCAAGGGAAGCCTGCCTAAAAATATCCCAGGCTGTTTTGCATATTAAAAGACCGACAATGATGGCTGTTAACGGGTCAAGCCAGGGCATATTCAATTGTGATCCAAATATCCCAATGGCGGTACCAATACTTACCCAGGCATCAGAGATGTTATCTTTTGCAGCGGCCATTACGGCTTTGCTGTTTATTTTCACGGCTAATTTTTTGTTGTAGCGATACACAAAATACATGGCCAGCCCGGAAAAAAGGCCGGTATAAGCGGCCATGATGTCAGGGGACTCCTGCACCCCTTCAAACATGGAGGAGATAGCATTCATCAGCACTTGCAGCCCTACCGCTGCCATAATAAAGGATGCAGCCATGGATGCAATCGTTTCACTTTTCCAATGTCCATACCCATGGTTTTTATCAGGCGGCCTCTGTGAAATTCTAAGTCCAATGAGGACAGCAATAGATGCTATGATATCGGTTGTATTGTTTAGACCATCAGCTTTTAATGCAGCAGAGTTACTTAAATATCCAATTACTAGTTTTAGGACAGATAGGCATATGTAAGCTGCAATACTAATGATGGCAGCCCGCTCTCCCAATTTAAGATCCTTATACTTTTGCTCTTCCATACTCTAGCCCCCCATATAGCACTTGACTATATTACCAACTAAAATACAGGTGGGTCTAGAGCAATCTTTTTGTGCCCTTTTAAATAAATAGGCAGTATACAAGTAAGTTGAATGAGGGAAAAGTGCTATTAATAATTAAACATAACTAGCCAGCCTATTAATAGGTTGGCTAGTTATATTATTATTATATAGACTATTTATTACCTGGAGCTGGCTGGTCAACACCCCTAATCCGATGCCGATGTCCGTCATCCTCAGTTGTATAAAAATCATAGTAATGGACATGCATTCCATTTCCTACTGGAATCGCTGGCCCGGAGTATGCCTTATAGTAGTGGGTATGCCCGTCTTCAAACACAACATATCCCTCCGTATAATGAATATGATTTTGATCTTGGGTCTGAATGGGAGGAGAAGAGACATCCAAGCACTGGTGAACATGCCCATCATCAACCGAAGTATAATCAACAGAACCATGATTATGACGTGGAACAAACCCGCTTACAAAATCATTTTTTCCTGTCTTAGCCATTTGATCACCCTCACGATTAAAAATTTTTTCTTAAAAGTAAGTTAAGCCTTATTCAGACTCGCTTCAAACAAATCTATGATTTCCAAAAACCTTTCAGCTTCTCTAAATGTATGGTCAGCCAGAAGCGGGTGAATATTGCTCTTGATGCGGCATGCCTCAATCAATTCTCTTGCTGTTCTCTTAAAGTCCCTTAACGAAGCAACTGATACTTTATTCTGGTTTAAAAATTGCCTAAGTATAGGTTTCGTTTCTGATTGTGGCTGCATAGAATCGAGATCAACGGCCTGGAACACCAATTGGTCAAAATCATGGCTAAACTCTCTGGCCTGCTCAACTAACTTTCTTTCTGAAGGATCTAAAAGATGGCCGATAAACTTTGCGTGATCTGCCATGATTTTTAGAAAGAAAACATTCTCTTCAATAATTGCTTCAGGTTTTGGAGCGAGTATCCCGGCATTGAGTTCTTTTAATCGATTGGCAAAATAAGCTGCTTCTCTGCTGATATGGTCGATTAATAAAGGATAATTATTTGAACGAATTTCACATCTTAATGTCAGACCCAGTACTTTCCTTTTATAGCTCCAGATAGCAGCTGCTGCTTGATAAACTTCGTTATTAAAAGCTTGAACTTGGCCCAGTTCTGAGTTGACTGTAAATCTAGCCAGCCTTTCCTCTATTCTTTCAAATAGAGCAATAAACTGCTGCGCTTCGGCAATTAATTGTTTCTGTTCGTACGTAAACCCCAGACTTAAAAATAAAGCATGTTCTTTCATAATCCTGGACCAAAATCTAATTTCATCCAGCGACCTTGCAACAATTGGATTTGCCATGCTATCCCCTCCTTATTCCACACTTCCTTCTCATATATATGAAGGATTGTTAGGACTAATACTAACTATCCCTGTTTTTGTTTCTTGCCACGTTCCTCGCTTGAAAAAGAAAAGCCATTCAAACAGAAAAAACCTGCAGCCAAAGCGGCAGCAGGCATCCTGTTATTCATATTTTGAAAAATCCATAAAATAGCTATAAACTAAGTACACGACCATAGCGAACGCTGTCGTGATAAAGCCCCATCCGAGCGTAATCTGTTCGATTACTAGATAGTTGTTGCACAGCTGCACAGGGGACCATATATACAGCCAGCCCATGCCTAAAAATAAAACAGTAAAAAAAATAATTAGAGCATGTTTCCAAGAAGAGCTTAGCTTTGGCCAGCTGTCTCTTAAAGGCACTCCCGCTAAAAATGGGAGCGAAAAGAATTTAAAAGCTTCCACACTCGTGAGCGTCAAGGCTTCATCCATCGTCCTTGGAAGGGACCAATACACCATGATGATGGTAAACAGCAAGATGCCAGGCAGCCCGTTTTCGTTCCATTTTTCAAAGAACTGCGGAAAACGTTTTTGAAAAAACTTGGCCATCAAAACCCCCGCAAACACAAGCATGGGCATTTGCATATGCATATGGGTAATCATGATCGATTCCAGCAAATTCGATACAGGCGGGAGTATTAACGCAAGAAGCAGCAAGAAACCGTAGCCTGATTGCTTCATCTCTCATCCCCTCCGCTCTGCAGTATCTTCGTTACCTGATCCGCTGCTTCCTCTATCAGTGTGTAATCCATGACTTCAATCAACCGTCCTTCAGGATTCACCAGATAAAAAGCCGAGTTATGGGCAAAATTGCCGTACTCATCCGGTATAACGATGACACCGAACCGGTCCAATAGTGACTTCAATTCCTGCTGATCCGGAATCCTTGCCATTCTCCACGTTTCTCCGTCACTTCCAAATGCCTCTCGGTATGTGTCCAGCGTTTCAGGATCATCCCGCTCCGGATCGAAGCTGATGCTAAGAAACTGAATATCCTTTCCGATGTATTCTTTTGGGATCCTGTTGTACACTTCAGACATATTGACCTCCAGTTCAGGGCAGACCGTTCCGCATGATGTATACAAAAAGGTAATAAACACATACTTCCCTTCAAACTCGGAAAAAGAATATTTTCTTCCTTTATTATCTTCAAGTATGATATCCGGAAACTGGGGCTTATCATCCATTAGCTGGTTCAAACGGGCTGTTTCTGCCGTAAAGGCCTGAAACCCGTCGGTACCTATATAAAACAGGATCACACCAAACAGCAGCACAAGCAGGCTAGATAGAGCCGTTCTATTCTTTGGAAACATGATCATCACTTCCTTTTAAAAGAAAGAGATAGCCCTGTATCGAGCTATCTCCCTCCACTTGTCATTTACCAGGTCTTATATGGCGGTGAACCTGGAGGGGCATTGACAATGAAATCTACTAATGGGATAACATAAGCCATGCCGACAAGGACAAGCATACACACAATCCATAAGCCCCAGCGCTCTGTCCATCTAGGTGTTGGAGCTGCATCCTCTTCGACTTCGGCAATCGGGAATTCGGTGTTTCCTTTTGGCGCAAAGAACATGAGGTAGAATACTGCGTACACCTGGATTAGCACACCGATCATCAACAGCGTACCGCCGATAGCCAGGAAGAATAGGTATGGATCCCAGCTTAGAGCCGTTGCATTGTCAAAATAAGTGGAATAAGACGTTCTTCTTGGAGATCCCAATAATCCGACCCAGTGCATCGCACCAGACATGATCACCATACCAATAGTCCAAATAATGGTTTGAATAACACCCAATTTATTAATCTGCGGTGTCAGCACTCTTTTTGACACATAAGGAACAAGCCAGTAGCTGATGCCGAAGAATGTCATCACAACAGACATTCCAAGTGTTAAGTGAAAGTGGCCCACGATCCACATGGTGTTGTGGACAACCTGATTCAATTGGTTTGTGCTTTGTACAATTCCGCCCGCTCCGGCTGGAATAAAGGCAGCCATCGCAATAAATGGAGCAAGGAAGCGAACATCGCCCCAAGGCAATTTTTTATACCAGCCAACAAGGCCTCTTCCGCCTTTCTTTCTGGCTGTGCGTTCAAATACCGCAAACATCGCATAAGCTGTCATCAAGGATGGGAAGCCGATTGCTAAACTCATAAACACGTGCATAAATTTCACTGATTCAGAAATACCAGGGTCAATGATCTGATGGTGGAATCCACCGGTAATGTTCATCATAACTAATGCAATTATGACAATCCTCGTTAAAAGGTCACTCCATCTTCTGCCGCCGATGATTTTCGGCACAACGACATACCAGGCAGAAACCGCTGTTAAGTACCAAATATTAACGAGCGTATGGCCGAAAGCCCAAAACAGTGTTCGTGCAACCATGACATTAATTGTTTCCACCCATCCGAAGGCCCATGGGATAATCGTGAATACTTCAATTGCAACCGGAAGGCTTCCGAAGAATAAGAGAACGAATACGCCAGTTGCAAAGAAAGAAAGAATCGGAATATGCTGGCCTGGATTTCGTTTTCTCCAGCTCGCCACATTGATAAAGGCGCCAAATGCACACATCCACACACCCAATACAATGAATACCAGTCCAATGTAGAAGATCGGTGAAGCAGCCATTGGCGGATAGAACGTATACATAACAGATGCTTCATTCATTAAAATTGGAATAACTGCTAATACAAATCCGAAAATCTTCATCCAAAAGCCAATCCAGGCCATCTTTCTGACCTTAGGAAGCAGTCCGCCCAACGTATGGGAAAGTCCTGCGTAAAAGTAACCGATTGTAAAGAAAGCGGACAGTACGACAACTAACAACAGTCCGTGCGCGGTCAATACTTGATAATAGTTAAGCCAAACAGGCAATTCGAGCAGTCCTGCCCGGTTTAACCCTTGCAATAAACCAAGCATTCCGCCGAGCAGGATGGCTAAGAAGGCAACAGATAAATATGATTTCGTTAATCTTGCATCCTCCAGGCTGATCCCCATAACTTTGTTTACTTTTTCTCTAAAAACTTGTGTCCCAGGTTTTCTTATGATTGTTTCCACTGTCTATCCCCCCTTTATTTAACCGTAATCGTCGTACTCATCATTTGGTGGCCCGCACCGCAGTACTCATTGCAAAGAACTAAATATTCACCTGGCTTATCAAACGTCTGGGTAATCTTTTGTACATAGCCAGGAACAACCATCGCATTCAGGTTCGTATCTGCAACCTGGAACCCATGAACAACGTCTTTTGAAGTTAGGGTAAAATGAACAGTAGAACCAGCTGGCACTTCGATTTCACTTGGTGTAAAACTGAATACCTGCAGCGTCATAACCACTTCATATTCATTCTCGCCTATCTGTTTAATGCCAGGCTGATCAAACAGTGCTGTTTCGTCCACTTTTTGTGGATCAATTCGTTCACCATGGCTTGGCGGCCCCATTTCCAAGGCAAATGTCTGATAGCCCGTGATCAGCATGAACCCAATAATCATTCCAAAACTTAATATCAGCCATATCTTCTCAGAACGATGCATCATTGTTTATCCCCCCTATATTCTGGCCATGTACAGGCCGTATACAATCAAATAAGTAATAAAGATCCCTAACCCTGTAACCGTTACGGAAAAAATGGTCCCCTTTAAAGAGCCATGTTCCCCGGCTGCATTTCCACCCTGGTTCGCCTTTTTCGTTTCCACCTTCCATCATCTCCCTTAATTTTTTCTTACTTACATCATAGTTGAGAACGTTTTTCACAAAAGTGAACTGCATCACACTTCCATCACAACTTTTCCTTATAAAGCAAGCCCCCACCGTCCAAAATAATCAGTATTATCAAGGCTTCGCGCTTCCTTTTTTGATCATTTGATCCCGTCTGCAGTTCACAAATCGTTCACATTCCTGAAACAAAAACAGGTCCGCATGAATGTTAAGATGAAGGTGAATTTAATGCTATCTGAAAAGGGTTGATCATACGCCTGATTCACCCAAGATGAGCCTAGCTGTTTATTGCAGCAGTGAATAAATTCACGCATAAATAAAAAAGAGTGCCGGCATTTGCTGCAGCACTCTTCTTCTTATATCTAATATTTACTAACTCTTTCGTAGGCGTCATTAGGCCATATTAGTTCCCTTCACCTTCGCTTTTTCTCTTCCACGGGCACTAATGATTCTGATTAGTTCCCTTCACCTCCGCTTTTTGCGAGACAGGCTAATACTATCTATCAACTATTTCTTTCTTATAGTGAATGGCTGACAATAGCTTTACACCTCTATGCTTTTTCATTTGCTCCTCAACCATTGCCAAGGCCTCACCTTTCTTACCTTCACGTATTTTCTCCTCTATGTCTAGAAAAGTTAAATAGGTTTTATCCTTCACTAACCTTTTATAATGCTTATACTCGCTTTGCTCACCCTCATGGATAGCAATCATCGCACCATAATACCACTTGTAGACATTATCTTTTAAAGCTGGCAATAGCTTTTTCGCACTGGCAAAATTCCCCTGCCTTGTGAGCAAGATAATTTCGTCCACAGTCTTAATCTGTTTGGAACGAATCTTTGGAATCTCCCTCTCAGCCTCTTTAAGTTCTCCGTTGAAAAAATAATATGTAAATTGGTAATGAGGATGTTTGGAGTTCTTTAAAAAACTCATAACCTTTTCTATATCTCTGCTGAAAAGAACCGGATAGATAGTTAGATAAAGGATACACGATGCAAAAGGAATAAAAATCAGCAAAAACATCCATTGAGGAACATCTAAAATTCCCAAAATAAGAGCCACCAAAAATAGTGCTATATACAGCCAGACCAAATGAATCCCCCTTAACATCTTTCTTTTCAATATAAACAAAAAAAACTAATCCTTATAGGATTAGTTTGAAAATGGTATGTATAATGGTGGGCCTAAATGGACTCGAACCATCGACCTCACGCTTATCAGGCGTGCGCTCTAACCAGCTGAGCTATAGGCCCATTTTGGAGCGGGTGAAGGGAATCGAACCCTCATCATCAGCTTGGAAGGCTGAGGTTTTACCACTAAACTACACCCGCATTAAGATATGGTTTGGAGGCAACACCCGGATTTGAACCGGGGATGGAGGTTTTGCAGACCTCTGCCTTACCACTTGGCTATGCTGCCTTAAAAATGGCTGGGCTAGCAGGATTCGAACCTGCGAGTGACGGAGTCAAAGTCCGGTGCCTTACCGCTTGGCTATAGCCCATTGAAGAATTTTTATAAGAAAAATGGGGCGATTGATGGGAATCGAACCCACGAGTGTCGGAGCCACAATCCGATGCGTTAACCACTTCGCCACAACCGCCATCTTCCTACTGGCAGGGGTAGTAGGAATTGAACCCACATCAAAGGTTTTGGAGACCTTCGTTTTACCATTAAACTATACCCCTATATAAATGGTGGAGGGGGGCAGATTCGAACTGCCGAACCCGAAGGAGCGGATTTACAGTCCGCCGCGTTTAGCCACTTCGCTACCCCTCCATCGTCTGAAAAGACTTAGGAAACATGGTGGCTCAGGACGGAATCGAACCGCCGACACAAGGATTTTCAGTCCTTTGCTCTACCGACTGAGCTACTGAGCCATATTAAATTAATAACCTAAAGTTAGATAGCTGTGCTTCAAAGCCCTGCGTTCTTTGTCGCAGATTTTAAAAGCATGCCATTCTATGATGTTAAAGCTTCTCAGCTGCATTCTTTTAAAATCCTCTACCAACTGAGCTACTGAGCCACATTAGTTATACAACTTTATAAAATAAAAATGGCGGTCCGGACGGGACTCGAACCCGCGACCTCCTGCGTGACAGGCAGGCATTCTAACCAACTGAACTACCGGACCGGATTGCGGGGGCAGGATTTGAACCTGCGACCTTCGGGTTATGAGCCCGACGAGCTACCGGACTGCTCCACCCCGCGATAGTATTATTTATGTGATTTTTCTATGCTCACATACAGCATAAGGACTGTCCCGATCTCAGGATGCTTAATCACGCAGCAGCTCGATCGGTACAACTCGCAGTTTTTTCAGTGAAGTAACGCTCGTTGCTCCACCCCGCGACAATATTAAAATAATGGAGGAGGAAAGGGGATTCGAACCCCTGCGCGGTTTGACCCGCCTGTCGGTTTTCAAGACCGATCCCTTCAGCCGGACTTGGGTATTCCTCCGAAATAATAAGAACATAAATCATGTTGGTAGCGGCGGAGGGGATCGAACCCCCGACCTCACGGGTATGAACCGTACGCTCTAGCCAGCTGAGCTACACCGCCAAAATGATTAAATATTCATGGTGGAGCCTAGCGGGATCGAACCGCTGACCTCCTGCGTGCAAAGCAGGCGCTCTCCCAGCTGAGCTAAGGCCCCCTGTTATAAAAGAAGTGTCGCTGGTCGGGAAGACAGGATTCGAACCTGCGACCCCTTGGTCCCAAACCAAGTGCTCTACCAAGCTGAGCTACTCCCCGTTTATATGGCGCGCCCGAGAGGAGTCGAACCCCTAACCTTTTGATCCGTAGTCAAACGCTCTATCCAATTGAGCTACGGGCGCAAAACAATGGAGCGGAAGACGGGATTCGAACCCGCGACCCCCACCTTGGCAAGGTGATGTTCTACCACTGAACTACTTCCGCTTAAAAATGGTGCGGGTGAAGGGAGTCGAACCCCCACGCCTTGCGGCGCCAGATCCTAAGTCTGGTGCGTCTGCCAATTCCGCCACACCCGCAATATAAAATAATGGTGAGCCATGAAGGACTCGAACCTTCGACCCTCTGATTAAAAGTCAGATGCTCTACCGACTGAGCTAATGGCTCGTGCTTTGTATACTTTCCTAAAGCCTGTTTACGGCAAAACGTGTGTTCCAAAGATCTTCGTTCTTTGTCACAGATTGCTGCAACTTGCTAATCGGTGATGAAAAGCTTCGACGCTGCAAGCTTCCGCAATCCTCTACCGACTGAGCTAATGGCTCGTTCAAAAATATGGTGGAGGATGACGGGATCGAACCGCCGACCCTCTGCTTGTAAGGCAGATGCTCTCCCAGCTGAGCTAATCCTCCAAAATGGTGACCCCTACGGGATTCGAACCCGTGTTACCGCCGTGAAAGGGCGGTGTCTTAACCGCTTGACCAAGGGGCCATCTCTTAATTTGACAAAATAAATACCCCGTTTGGGGTTCGCCTAGCGACGTCCTACTCTCACAGGGGGACAGCCCCCAACTACCATTGGCGCTGAGAAGCTTAACTTCCGTGTTCGGTATGGGAACGGGTGTGACCTTCTCGCTATCGTCACTAGACTGTATTTTTTTAGAAGGTTTGTTCCTTCAAAACTAGATAATGCATGAAGAAGTATTGCCGAGTATCACCAATGACTTGGTTAAGTCCTCGATCGATTAGTATCAGTCAGCTCCACGTGTCGCCACGCTTCCACCTCTGACCTATCAACCTGATCATCTTTCAGGGATCTTACTAGCTTGACGCTATGGGAAATCTCATCTCGAGGGGGGCTTCATG
>NZ_QGTW01000006.1 GCF_003182355.1 Cytobacillus oceanisediminis
GGGGCTTAAATAAAATGACCCCGGAACAATACCGGAGTCATTTACTAGCCGCATAGGCGCTTTTTTAAACTGTCCGTAAACTGGGGCACAGTTCAACCATAAAAAAGAGATTTTTTTTAAAACTCTTTTTTATGGTAAAAAGCACCTTGATCTTATGAAATATCGTATTACGAATTTAAATTCAAAATCTTTAAAATAAAACAGAATACATACTACAACTTCTTTGCAATGGGAAACACAATGGTTCGCAAAATTTTTCATATGTAAAAGCTTATCCGGATTTGGGAATTGTTTATGGATTTGATTGCTATTAATGTTCTCATGTATGTGGCGACGGGAAGCTCGGCCTGGCTGCGACCATGGTGTTCCGGCTTTGGCGGCGTTTTATCCAGTTTATTTTCCGGGGTTAATGCCGATCGCTTTGACCGCCGAAAAATTATGATTTGGACGGATGGGATTTCGGGCTGTCATAATCCTCAGATTAATCCCCTTTCCAAATAGATTCTTCCTGACTAACCAAAGACATTTAACCAAAACTGCCTTTAATTAAAATAGTAAATCAGTTTTTTATAACCTTTATATAGTCTTTTTACTGTCTTTAAAACGCGACGATTTTAATTTATCCTCAGTTCTTATCTTAACCCTTTTCTTCTAAACCTTTTGAAAATAAAAAGCGGCCCAAAGAATATGGCAGCTTTCATGATATTACCTGAATACTTTCCTTTTTATGATAAAAAATTACATGATGACTTCCCATTTCCTTTTGTTTGCTACTTGTATAAGCCGAGGCTCTGGTTTTACCGCCACTGGATTTCCCACTAGTTCCAAAACACTTAAGTCAGAATAACTATCGCCATAGGCAAAGCTATTTTCCCAATCCACTTCCATATTGGCCAGCTTCTCATGAATTACTTCCTTTTTACGGCTGACATGAATGTACTCTAAAGGGAGGTGCCTGCCTTTTTTATTATCAAACGAAATGCTGGTTCCAATAATGCTGTCGAAGTGAATGCCTTTCATCACCGAGTTAAGAAGCGGCTCAAAAGCTCCGGATACAACCATAGTATAATACCCATCTTTTCTATGCTGTTCGTAGCAGCCGGCCTGGGGAAAAATAATAATTAGAGGAAACCCTGCTCATACAGACTAAAAACATAAAAAAATCCCCGGTCCTAAATATACTTGAATGTCCTTAAGACCAGGCAATAATTATTCCCGAGGCGCAAACAGGATGACTGAAGTTCCAATAACACAGATCCCTGCACCAAGCCAGTCATAGAAATCCGGGGTTTTTTTATCCATCCCCCATCCCCATAAAATAGACAGAACGATAAAAACGCCGCCATATGCAGCATACACTCTGCCGAATGAGGGAAAAGCTTGGAAAGCAGCTATTACACCGTAAAATGCAAGGATGATTCCTCCGCCTATCCCCCAGAAAAATGGCTTGCCCTCTCTTATCCACTGCCAAATCAAATAACCCCCGCCAATTTCAGCTAATCCCGCAAGAATAAATAATACGATTGCACTAATCATATAGACCACCATTATCTCTTTAATATTATACTTCTAGTTTACATGTACTTATTCAAAAAGGTAAACCTTATCTCCAACATCAACTTCCCCTCTTTTCACAAAAGAAAATACGCCAAAATGAATATTCTTTTGGTTTATGACCGTTTTATGCGATGCTGCATCTCGTTGCCAGTTACAGGATTCACCGAAATATTCACGGTTTAGTTTATTTCACCTCTTAAATCGTTCTTCTCCAATAAAAAAAATCCATGACAGCTAAAAAAGAACTATCATGGATTTCCCTGCTTATTGCGGTCGTTTTGTCATCCGCTTCGCTTTTTCATCGCGGTCCGCTTGGATAATTTTCTCACGGACTTCCGGCGGAATTGAAGCAGATGATCCTTTCGGGTACTTTTGAGATTTCACCGTAGAGATGCACTCCTTCCAGTTTATTTAACCACTTTATATCGCTTATGGCTGATGACTGTTTTTATGGGTTCATCCTTCTTGGGATTGATCCCTAATTCCACAATGACAGAGTTATCTCGCACAACAACTACCTTGCCCTTTTTGCCTTTTTCCGTACCGCTTGTAATACTGATTGTATCCCCAATATCCGCTTTTTTTACATTGCTTACCTTTTCTGTTTCTTCAGCCATCTTGGATTCTCCTTTTAATACGGTTATTTTTGCAGTCAGCTTTTAAAGTCCGCAGCTGTTTTATGCTATGTCGCTAGTATTGCCGTTTCCCTTTCTCACAAAACCCAATTATGAAAATTTGAAGCTAAAGTTTACGTGTTTTTGTTTTTTGTAACCTTTCGCACATGAAGATCCTTCAAAATATTTAAACCGGCACGGATAATCATCATAATGCTGCCTGCAAGGAAAAATGAAATGGAAACCACCTTACTGACATCTGTCAAAAATAAAATACTTCCTATTAAATATAAAACGCCCAGCAGCAGATCGTTGAAAAAGGATAAAACCTGATAGCGGCGTTCAATAATCATTCGGTACTTGCCCATCTCTATTTGTACGTCTTCCTGCTGTTCTCTCACGAGCTTTTTTATCTTCATTAAATAACACCCCCGTTTTTGTTTTCCACGATCGATATCATTCATTCATCTTTAGAAATGCCGAAATATGGAAGGTGTATTGTTACCTTAAGAAAAGTTATAAAGCATTAACGAAACCAGCAAGCCAAGAGCGGCAATAAACCCTGTCATCGGACCGCTGTCTTCATAAGCTTCCGGCATCATGGTTGACGCTACCATTGCAATAATAGCCCCGCCTGCAAAGCCCGCAATTACGGACATCACCTCTTTTGAAGCACCATCAAGGAATACGAATCCGATTAAGGAAGCCAGGATGGAGATCACGAAAACCAAAATCCATAATAAAATAATTTTCTTTTTCGAATAACCGCTTTTTTCCATACCTGAAGAACTGGAAAGGCCTTCAGGAAAATTACTTATAAATATTGCTGTAACCAACAGAAAGCTTACGGATTGTTCTTCAATCAGGCTCGCACCGATCATAATGGATTCTGGTATGGCATCCATGATCGTGCCGATGAAAAGAACCATTCCCCCTGTGGCTGCGGCTTTATGGCCTGACCTTTTCCGATTCTGTGCGCCTTTGCTGGAAATCATAATATCAAAAAGGCTAAATGTAATTGCGCCTGCAACAAACCCAATACTGGTTGGAATTATGCCGCCATTATGAACAGACTCACCAAGAAGTTCATAAGCAGCCGCACCGATTAATACCCCCGTACCAAACGCCATTATGTACCCGATAAATTTTTTTCTGATAGGTAAAAACATGGCTGCCAATGCCCCCAATAATACGGCTGAACCTGACACACCGCCCCAAAATGCTGCATTCCACATGGTTGCCTCTCCTTTCGAAAAGGTCTATTTTCAGCTATGTTGTAGTATTGCCCTCTCGTAAAAATTAATATCAAATGAAAATAAAAAGCCTCCAAAAATGGAGGCTTTGGTATATTATTTTTTGCTTGTCATATCAGAAATATATTGTTTCACGACTTCATAAACATAATCCTGATTCGCTTCAGCTGTATTCGGATTATATTGACCGCCATTTGTCTTATTATTGGATAGTACACGAATCCCTAAAAATGGGACATCATAAGCTTTGGCAATTTGGGCTGCTGCGGCACCTTCCATTTCCTCGACAGATGTACCGTAGTTTTCATGGAACCATTTAATACGGTCAACTTCATTATTCCATACGTCAGCTGAACCGATTGTCCCTTCCACAATCTTGCCTTTTGTGTATTTATCTTTAACTGCATTGGCAGCTGCTAGCAGATCTTCATCGCCTTCATAGTAACGGGCCTTTTCAGCGTTTGGATCTTCTCCGGCGCTTCCTTCAGAAGCCATTAAATCCATTGGAATCCAATTTGTAGGTTCGATTCCTTCGTTTTCTTCCAAATGCCCTGTTTTTAATGAACCGATGTTAGTTGTTCGTTTTCCTAAAACAATATCAAATACGTTTAAGCTTGGATCATGCCCGCCAGAAGTACCCTGGTTGATGATTGCGATCGGTTCATACTTTTCAATCGCCACCGCTGTCGCCGCAGCTGTATTTTCCATTCCCTTGCCTGTTTTGGCAACAATGACAGGATACTTATCAAGCTTTCCAATGTAAAACACGAACGTTCCTGATTTTTCAACTTTCACTTTATCTAATCTTTGAGCAAATTTTTCAGCTTCAATTGGCATTGGCCCTTGAATGAGAATTGGTCTTTGAGCACTTTCGGCCTCTGTTTGAAATTGTGGAGCAGAAGTGCAGCCGGTAATCAAAGCCGCAAACATAACCGCAATTGCTGCGAATAAAGCGAATTTCTTTTTCATCAATGATCTCTCCCCTTCTCTTGTTGTTTGATATACTCGGATTTGGCCACAGAAAAAGGCCTTGAAAAGCAGAACGACTTCTACCTTCCAGACCTTTGGAGTTAAAGTAATGTACGTAAATCAAACTAAATATCAGTTCCATATACTTTAACCCGTAGTCCGGTTCTTTCATTGGGAACCAGGTAGAAACGCTCAGACCATATTACCGAGCATATACGAGTGATGAAATTAAAATTATTACTATGCGAATATAACAAACTCACAAACGAAACACAACCAAAATATGAATATTTAATGAAAAATTATTATATAATGTTCGTGTTTAGGTGAGATTTCAATAAAAAACCTTTTTTTATTATAGAAGCCGCTCGTTGTTTTAAAAAAGAAAAAACATTTATAATAATACTTTCTTGCAAAAAAGAGTCATCATTTTGATGAGAGAAGTCTGTTTTTGGAATACTTTAAGCGACTATCTTCCCGTTTTCCTTCGCATTTTTCACTAAAAATATCTTTGTTTCACTTTTATTTGTCACTTCGTCCATTTTATTAGCAAGTTTTCCTGTTTTATTAGCAAGTTTCCACTTTTTATTAGCAACTTTACTAAAGACCCCTTGACCAAGTATTTTTTGCAAAAAATTAAAGGCCCCCAGATGATTCTGGGGGCCCTAGTCATTATGCTGCTTTTTCAGCTTCCGAAGATTGCGAAGTGCTGCTTTTTAATAATCCAACTGCATATCCAATCAAACCACCAGCAATAGCAGGGACAATCCAGCCCAATCCAACATCATATAATGGAAGGATGGAACCAAATAGTTCGTTAATTGGAGCAAAACTTATTCCTGCTGCATTTAATCCATCAAACATACTTACTACAAATGTGAATAGCATGCTGCCCTGATAGACCTCTTTCTTTCCTTTAAATAGCGGATGCAAAAAGGTCAGTGCCATCAAAGCGATTGCTAACGGATAAATACCTACTAAAACTGGAACAGAGATGGCAATTAACTGGCTTAAACCAAAGTTGGCTAAAACCGCACTGAAAATGGATAAAACAATAACAAATGATTTGTAAGAAATGCCTGGCATCAATTTATTGAAGTAAGAAGAACAAGCCGTAATGAGCCCGATACTTGTCGTTAAACACGCACCAAATACGATTAAACTTAGAAGTATGGCACCGAAAGAGCCAAAATAATGTGTGGAGGCACCGGATAGGACAGCACCCCCGTTATCTAATAGACCAAGCTCACTCACACTTGATGCTCCGATAAAGGAAAGGGAAGTATAGATAATCGCTAAAAGGCCTGCTGCAATCACACCTGCTTTAGCAATGGCAACCATGATATCCTTCTTGGTTGCAGCCCCTTTGTCTTTTACTGCATTTACAACGATAATCCCGAATACGAAAGCAGCAAGGGCATCCATTGTAAGGTAGCCTTCCTGGAACCCTTTGAAGAACGCACCGCTTACATAGTTTTCACTTGGAGCCTGAAATGATCCCATTGGATTAATAAAAGCTGCACCGATCAGAACGGCAATAACGATCAGCAGCATTGGTGTTAAGAATTTTCCTATAATATCCACAATACTGGAAGATTTTAATGAAAAGTAAACCGTTATTCCAAAAAAGAGGATGGAAAAGATTATTAAACCAATAACGCTGCTTCCTTCAGAAAAATATGGTTTAATTCCAATTTCAAATGAAACAGTAGCTGTTCTTGGAATGGCAAATAGCGGTCCAATTGATAAGTAAAGCGCTACGGTAAAACCTAATCCAAATAGTGGATGAACCCGTCCTGCCAATGATTGCAAATCACTTTTTCCGGAAAAGCCAAGTGCCAGAATCCCTAGTAACGGCAATCCAACCCCTGTTATGATAAAACCGGCATTTGCAGACCAAATATTAATACCTGCTGATTGGCCAAGCATAGCTGGAAAAATTAAGTTTCCTGCCCCAAAAAATAAGGCAAACAACATAAAACCAACTGCGACTAAATATGAAAAAGGTATTTTACTGCTCATATAGAACCCTCCTATTACTCTGCTTTTAATAGTTAATTTCCATTTATTTAACAATCTATCAAATTGAAATCTTCTGAAAAGTTATTGCAAAGTAATTATTTTTTTATTTTTGATTACGTAATATATTGCATAACTCAAGATAACACATCAAACATACTTATGCAATATATCGCACAAAAGTTTTTGTCGAATTATGCGATATATTGAATTTTTCTAGATTCTTCTATATACTAAATATAATCTATTGGAAATAACTTTAAATTAGCAGATAAAAAGTAATTTATGAAAAAATAAAGAGGAGGTTACAGCTATGCCGATTCCTTCCAACTATTCATCACCTACCCGTATATCAGCAAAAGAGCGTGCATTCTCCCAGATTCAGGAATGGATTATTGACGGGACATTGCAGCCGAAAGAAAAATTGAATGATGCCGATCTTGCCAAGGCATTGGGTGTCAGCCGAACACCTATTCGGGAAGCGCTTCAACTGCTAAACGTCCAGGGGTTTGTCGAAATGTTTCCTGGCGTTGGCACGCAAGTCACCTCGGTAAATCCAGAAGACATAAGTAAAATTCTGCCTCCATTAGGTGTATTGCAAGCGCTTGCTGCCGAAATGGCTGCGCCAGTTATCAGCCAGCAAACAATCGATATTCTCCGGGACATCAATTATAAATTCGCTCAAGCCCTTAATGTAGGCGATACCTTTTCAGCTCTGAAGCAGGATGAGCAGTTTCATAACATTATTATTGAACTTGCACAAAACCCATATATCTCGAATACTGTTTCCATGCTTCAAGCACATGTCATGCGGCTGTATTATAATAAAACGATTATTTTAAAAACCCGCTCAATTGAAGAGCACGAAGAGATTCTGAAGGCTTTTGAGCAAAGAGATAAAAACAAAGCCGGTCAAATTGCACGGACAAACTGGCTTCGGGCAATCGATGAGTTTTATTCAGAAGTCAAGTAGAAGGAATCAGCGATAGCTGGTTTCTTTTTTTTCCTGCCATTTATTAAAGACACAAAAAAGCAGCCACAAAACTGGCTGCTCTTCATATGCATAAATAATCTCTTATTCCATTGCTAGCTATGATAAATAATCTCATCAATAATCCCATATTCCTTTGCTTCTTCCGCACTCATGAAATAATCGCGGTCCGTATCCCGGGCTACTTTTTCCAATGGCTGGCCGGTCCTCTCAGCAATAATGCTGTTAATATGCTCTCTCAGTTTGATAATCCGCCGTGCAGAAATTTCAATTTCGGTAGCCTGCCCCCTAACCCCGCCAAGCGGCTGGTGGATCATGATTTCACTGTTAGGAAGGCTGTAGCGTTTCCCTTTCTTTCCTGCCAAAAGCAGCATGGCACCGAAGGAGGCTGCCATCCCTGTGCAGATTGTTCTCACGTCCGGCTTGATATATTGAATCGTATCAAATATGGCAAACCCGGCAGTGGTAGAGCCTCCTGGACTATTAATATATAAAGAAATATCCTTATCCGGGGAATCGGCTGCCAGGAAGAGCAGCTGGGCAATGACACTATTTGCCACCCCATCGTTTATTTCTTCGCCGATCATAATGATCCTGTCTTTAAGCAGCCGGGAGTAAATATCGTAAGATCGCTCTCCCCGGCTGGACTGCTCAATTACATAAGGTATTGCTGTCACCTGTATCCCTCCTGTTCTTAGCGGATTTATGCCGCCATACAGAGAGTGTTTGAAGGAGCCTGTTTAACGGAAAGAACAGGCTTCGATACGGCCTGGCTTTTCAAGGAATGCAGGGTAGGAATGGCTTTAAGAAGGATCGATGGGTCTTCCGTGGCCAATGATTCTTGCAGAAACTGGAACACCCTCTCTTCTTCCTCATTGGTAAAAGTTACTTTTCTCTCATCTGTTTCCGGATGATTAAGCTGCTTCCGGGCACGGTTAAGCGAGGATTTTACCGCGAATTCGGTTGTCTGCATAATTTCGGCAATTTCCTTTGATTTGTATTGAAAGCCTTCTTTTAATGCAAAAATAACAGCCTGCTTCAATGTTAGTTGACTTAGGAGATGATCCACTAAACCACTATTTTTCTGCTTGGTTTCCTTCCCTTCCTGTTCCGGTTGCTCTATAAGCTGTTCCCGCTTTCGTTTTCTGACAGTATCCATCCAGCAATTATACGCTATCTTTTTTAAAAGAGCCTGATTGATACTGCATGGTTTATAGGCACAGAATGCACGGAAGACAGCCTCTTGGGCAATATCATCCCCGTCCCACTTGTTTTGTGCCAGAAACCGTCCATAACGCTGAAGGGAAGGATATAAACTGGCAATACGGATCTCCTCAGTCTGCTTATATTCACAACCTGATTGAACCGGAATTTCCCCCTGCTTCATAAACCTGCTCACTCCTTTACACATCTCTGCTCTTATAACGGATCAAACAAACAAAAAGATACGGGCAACTGCAATTTTTTTATCAGTTTATTCTAAGTTTATCTGTTATTATACAGATTTGTGGTATCTGGGTACCCTATTTTCGGAGAATTTGGGGCTGCTTAGGAAATCTTTTAGCCGCCATTTAATCCTTATTTGAGGCGTGAATGTTTCATTTGCATTTTTTCCATTTTATTTGCAGATTTCTTAAAAAAATTCGTTTGTGGATCTGGTTCCAAAAGCCGGCTAACAACACCTATGCCATTTTATCGTTAACTTTCACTAAATATCATCAACTCAGCTAAAAATATTATCAACCAATTCCACTGCAAATAAAAAGCCCCAATCCTATAGGAATTGAGGCTTCATAATTAAATGATCCGTGTTGAAACAATGCCCTCGATTTGATTGATTTGATTCAACAAACCAGGAATTACATCGCCATTCACTTTATTATCAATATCGATCATTGTATAGGCGTAATCCCCGCGGCTTCTGTTCACCATGTCAGCGATGTTCAGCTGGTAGCTTGAAATTGCAAGTGTGATTTGACCAACCATGTTCGGGACGTTTTTATGAAAAGCGGTTACGCGGCGCTTGCCTGTATAAGGAAGAGCTGCGTTTGGAAAGTTCACTGAGTTCTTAACATTGCCTGTTTCAAGGAAATGCTTTACCTGGCGTGCTGCCATTACAGCACAGTTTTCCTCAGATTCTTGTGTAGACGCACCTAAATGTGGGATTGCGACTGCATTTTTCATTTTCAGCACATTTTCATTCGGAAAGTCTGTGATATACTTGCCAACCTTTCCACTTTCAAGGGCAGCTGCCATATCGGCTTCATTCACAAGCTCACCTCGGGAGAAATTCAAGATATGAACGCCTTTTTTCAGCATGCTGAATGTATTTTCGTTAAACATTTCTCTTGTGTCATCTGTTAGCGGAACATGCACTGTGATATAGTCAGACTCCGCGAATACTTGCTCAATTGTCATTGCACGCTGGACATTGCGGGACAGGTTCCAGGCCGTATCAACCGAAATAAAAGGATCAAAGCCGATTACATCCATATCAAGATCAAGGGCATCATTCGCCACAAGCGCTCCGATTGCACCCAAGCCAATAACACCAAGTGTTTTGCCTTTAATTTCTTTTCCGACAAATTGCTTCTTCCCTGCTTCCACAAGCTTTGGAATTTGATCGCCTTCGTTCTCTAATGTTTTGGTCCAGGCAATTCCGGCAAACAGGTTGCGGGATGAAGCCATCAATGAGGTTAGAACCATTTCTTTTACAGCATTTGCATTGGCTCCAGGCGTATTAAAAACAACAATGCCCTGCTCTGTGCATTTTTCGACCGGAATATTATTCACTCCGGCACCAGCGCGAGCGATTGCTTTTAACCGATCGCCAAATTCCATTGAATGCATGTTAAAGCTGCGAAGAACAATTGCATCAGGATTATCGCTCTCTTTATCGATTGTAAAATGGTCCTTGTTAAAAACATCAAGGCCACTTTTTGCAATTGCGTTTAACGTTTTAATAGTCTTTACTTTGTCTAAAGTCATGGTACTCACTGGATTCTCCCCTTTTCTAAATAGCTTTGTCAGTTTTTAAACAGAAAGAGGTAAGGGGTAGAATCCCTTACCTCTGCCCAGGCGAACGGCTTCGACACTATGTGCTCCCTCACGGTAATCCGTGTCTCGCCAGTCACACATAGCCTTTTCAGTTTTATAAATCTTATCAAAGTCTTCAGAAAACTTCAACCCTTTAAAGCGCTTACAAATTTAAAAATTTATTTTTATTTTCCGGTCGTTATATATACTATATTTAGATTATAGTTAACTCTTTTTGTACACTATGCGTATAATCAATATTTCACAGCTCAAAGCTCGGCCTTCTATTTTTCAAATATGCTAATTAATTGCCCTGACTTCATCTGGCGTTTCTTCATACCCGATATGGAAAATCCTCGATCAATGAATCGAAATGCGGAAAGCTAAATAGAGGTTCGAATAAATATATAAATACAAAAGTCGTAACAAATTACTTTTTGGACCATCATTTTTGAGTTATAATACCCAGTAAACCGGAAATAAACACCGCTCGTATATTGTGGAAATCGACACTATTAGATTTTTTATTTGCCTTTACTACAGACTCCGATTTATATTCATAAGTTCCTGAATACTCAACAATCCCAATCTCGTACCCTGGGCTAATTTTCACATGATTTCCCCTTACAAAATCTGCTTTTGTATTTTCCAGGTAAATGTCATCCCCTTTTCGCTTCAAGCCTGCCGCCTTTGCCAAATGAAAAGAAAGGAATCCTTGAATTCTTTTTCATGATAATTTTTCCGCCTATAATTTCTTCTGCTTTATTTACACTAAACCGCAGGCCAATGTCCATTGTTCCGACATTTAACTCCGCCAACCTCAAAGCCGCCCTGCAAGGAAAGCGTTTCAGCCACAAGGACATCCTCCCTTCTTATATTTTGCGTGATTCTTTAACCAGCGTACCCGGTAGGCAATCATATTCACCTGAATATTCAACCAGCCCAATCTCGCAATTTTTTCCCATTTTCACATTTTTCCCTCTTACGATAGAAGCCACTGTTCCTTCCAGTTCGATTTCATCCCCTTCAATAACCTCTGCCTCAAGCTTCAATGGAAAAATGGATTTAATTAATTTAAATAAGCTTTCTTTATGCTGTACTACTTTTATATTCCTGCCGCCAACTTCTTTCGCTCTGCTGTCTCCAAATAGCTTTATATCAATTGTTTCAGCATTCAGTAAACCTGCTACAGAAAAGGCACCTTCCGCACGGAAGATTTCCGTTTCACAATCTCCTTCAATGGATACCTTTCCATTCACAGTCATTTCATCGCATTTTACGGATCCGCCTATAGATGACTTTCCAGACACCTCCACCACTTTGCTGCTGATTGCTTCAGCTATGGAGGCAGAACCATTGATAATAAGTTCCTCCGCTTTTACTGCTCCATTGATCATGGCTGCGCCGCTAATCTTAGCCCTCTCCGTTTTTACGTTCCCATGGATTGTACCGGTACCGTTACAATAGAGCTTTACACATTCTGTATCTCCATTTACCGTTCCCTTCCCATTTAACTCCACTTTTTCAAATGAACCTCCATTTGAGGACCCGATTCCGTTGATCACCAAATTGCCTAATGTTTTTGTATTCATTATTTTCCTCCTACATTAATTTTGACTTTAATTCTTCTGCACTTTGCCCTACTGATAAAGTTGTGACAACTTTTGTCCCTTTTTCAAAGTATAGCTCTTCACCCTTAACAGAAAATAAACAGCTGGAAATACCAAGCTTGCGAATAAAATAAATAACCGTATTATGCTGATGAACTATTTTCTGGTGATCGTTTAGTAGCTGCAGCAGCATTTTCCCTTCCTCTAAATGAATATCGCCTGATTCCAGCAAGGCAGAAAGAAAAAATAGACTTATGAGGTGATGAAAATCAAATTCATTCATTTCTCCTTGATGTTCGAGAAAAATATTCAAAACCGGTTCGGAAGCAATTCCTTTAGCCATAATATCCGCCCTTTTCATCCTTAGATTGGCGGTACTAGGTGAAAACATATCTGCTAATTCATCCAGCGAAAGGGTATCCTTCATTTTCTGTATTTTCTCAATCCGCTCAAGGATTTTCTCTTTTGGAAAAAAAGTCTCTTGCCCCGTATAGGTTGATTTCCTGACAAACCAATCCTCAGGAATCAAGTTTTTTCTTTTCCAGCGATAAAGTTGCCCGTAAGAAATGCCTGTTAAATCAAGCACATCTTTTTTAGAAATTAATTCCTCGCTCAAATTTCAGGACTCCTTTCTGTTGACGCAATCGTAGCATAACACTGTTACATTATGAAACGGAATTTTTTCTTGCTATCCCGATCGTTTTCGACAACATCACAATATCACCACACTTGTTTACGCGATTTTTATTCCTTTTAACAGAACAGTGTTCTACTAACCCACCAAAAAAGGCCGGTTCTCAAAGAACCAGACCTTTTTCATTCATATATTTTTAATGCTTGATACTGCTTTCCAAGGTACTGATAGTTTTGCTTCCGGTACATTTCCTTTGGGGTATCTTCCCCGTCTGCGACCAGTATAACCGTTTTATCTTGGAATTGATCCATAACAAATTTTTGCAGACGGCTGCCGATACCCTTTTTCTGGAAGTCTTCATGGACCATTAAACCATCGATTTCAGCTGTCTTGTCCTTTAAAATGACATCGACAGATCCAGCCGGTTTACCTTGATAAAACGCAAGGATTTGCTGAATGCTTTGATTTTTAAAGTTCCGCAAATGCTGGCTTTGCTTCTTGTCAGCATAATCTTCCCCATAAACCGAATCATGTTCATACTGAAATCTTAAATAAGCATCCCCTGTTTCCTCTGTTACATTTTCAACAGCGATCTCAGGATTTTCCTGCACAGCAGGAAAGTCCTCCGGCTGAATAGCGAAAAGCTCAAGATATCCGATTGAATAATCCTCGTCTTTCTGAAAGAAATCCATTAACTCCTCTGTGAATGGCTCTCCTTCCGGAAAATAAAACCGAACATGCTTTTGGCCATATTCTTGATGATAGGCTCTTAGATAAGCTTGAGCTTCAATGAACTCCTTAATAGTCGGCATTTTTTTAAAACTAATAAAATTGCTGTCATACTGCAGCAGCATTTCGGGATTATGATGATGAATGTATAAATCAGTTTCCAAAATGGTCTGGCCCGGCTTAAAAATATCTTTAAATGTTATATTTCCCACTAGTCTCTCCTCAAAAAAAGCCTTTTCTATTTTAATTTTGCAAGTAGGTGTATTCACGATCTGTTACCAGCACCCCATGGCACCGCTTTAATCTTTCTTTTAATTCATCAGGTGTACTCTTGTTATCATAGGCACATAATGAAATAATGCCTTTTTCAGGTATCATCTTATCTAACTTTTTTTCATACTCTTCTATTTTCGGAATGTATTCCTTCACGTTTCCCCATTCCACAAGCCCCCATGTATACAAAGCTGCCCCGCTTTCCAGATAAGGCTGGGCATTTTTTATGAAATAGTTAATAACGGTCTCTGGATTAAAATTACCATTGGAATAATAGAAATCAAAGTTATTAGCAAAATGGACTCTGGCCCATTCATCCTTGCTTAAATGCTTTTCCAATTCTTTCATTATATGAGGAAGATTCCGGTCATTTTCCACAAACATCACATGACCTCCGTTTTCAACTCCTGCCACAATATAGGCAACCGCATTTCGAAGGTAACAATCTATCTGATCATAGTGATAAAGGATATGACCTCCGTTCGTCTTTTTTAAATCATCTATCAAATCTACTAATAACTCACTCACCTATAAAACTCCTTAGACTTCCATGATAATATTAATAAATAATAACCTGGTATCCTAAAACAGTGTTAAAAGTTTTTCCTGTATCATCCCCTTTTAATCCCAAACCTTGTCCAGTTTATCAGAATAGAAGTTTATCGCTTTCTTGTATTTCAATATATCAGCATTTGTGGTGGTCTCAGCCAGGCAGTTCAGCAGAAGCTCCATCGCTGTACTGTGCTCTTCTAAATTATAAAGAGTCATTGAATAAAACACCTGGATTGCCCGGTTGTTTGGAAATTGTTCAATACCTCTATGCAAAACATTTTTTGATTTCTCATATTCTCCCAATGTTCGGTAGGTGCTCCCAAGTCCGAGTATCGCTCCTTGCAAATCCTCGTCAGGCAACCCAAGCTCAATTGCCTTTTTATAAAAATCGACTGCCTTCGACTCTTCACCGAGCACATCAAAACTCCAGGCACATTGATAATTGATGAATGGATCATCGTTAAACTCGCTTGCCAATTTTACAAGTAACTCGTTGGATTCTCGATACTTCCCAATATTCCGCAGCACAATTGCTTTCTCTAATTCTCTTTTCATATTCCCCTCCATCATTCTCTTTCTTTTATTATATCTAAATATTCTAAAAAACGGGTGCTCAACGTTAATATTTTCCTTTATTTGTAGAGAGGTGAATATTCTTGTATGGAAAAAGAGTGAAAAAAAGTAAACCGTTATAAAATCGATATAAAAAAGACCACTATTGAATAGCAGTCAAATCTAAAGCCTTTTGAATTAAGAGGATATCCCGGGAGATGTCAATGCAGACTTGGGTATCGCAACAGTTTTGAAGATCATTATGCAAGCGTCCAAGTTCTCTAAGAAAAAGTAAATATTCCGATTGACTTACCATCGTAGACACTCCCTTTGCATAGAAAAAAAACTATGCTCGTTAAGGCTATCATTCGTACCTGTTAATTACAATCATTTACCGGTTTTAATAAGAAAAGAATTGTTTTTAGGAAAATAATCCGTTCTCTATTAGCAAGGCTGTTTTCGCAAACAGTGTTGCTTTTTAAAAGTAATAAGAAGTGGTTGATTTCCGCTCCAGGATGCTCCCTTTCCGCGGGGCGGGCGGTGAGCCTCCTCGGCGCACCGCACGAAGAAAATGCGAATGCATTTTGGAGGATCTCGCACCTTTCGCTACAATCAACCAACCTCGTTTATCTCAATGAACTTATTCAAAAACAACAATCTTTTGGAAAAGAGCCATTAACAAAAAGCATTTCAGTCTTTTTTAAGGAGAATGTTTTTCAAAGAGGTTTTGACTGTGACTATTCTTCTGCCTCTACCCTAACTATTTCATCAAACACGATTTTTTGTATGTAGCCATGGTCTGTTTCTATGTAAATCTTTTTGCTAAACCCATCCAGCCTGTTCACTCTTCCCTTGAAGTCATGAAAAAAGCCTTCTCTCCAAACCTTTACTTTTACGATTGAAGCAAACTCCATAGCATAGTGAATTCTGTTTTCATATTCCAGCATTTCATACTCATCGATAAGCGGCTTGTATTGATAATTCTGTTCGATTTCCAGTTTTTTCAGTATAGCTCTATGTTTCGGCATAAAGTGTGCAGGCAGCCATTTTAGTAAGCCTCTGTTTTTAAGTGGCATTGTAACCCCCTCCATACCTTATTATAGAACATTCGTTCGATTTTTAAACCGTAAATAATATTTTACATTTATTGTTTGAAAAAGTTGACTAGGGGGTAAATTCACCTGAATGTGTTCAATTTGGATATTAAAACGGCGAGTGTTAAAATATACTTTAACTCTCTAAATAGAAAAACTTTTGCAAAGATTGGTGACACAATGAAACAACTGCATATAAAACACCATTGGCTCGGGCGTTTACTGGCTTCTGACCCCGGACTTATCAGGTTTCAGAAAGCGGGACGGGCTACCCTCAGTTTAATGGCCTCTGTCTTTACGACGCTATTTGTCATGAGTGCAGCTGGATTTGATGCACTTACTCCGGCAATTGTTTCCGGAATGGCCGGGATGATGGGCATCATGATTGTAATGGATGATACGAAAAGAAAAAAAATCCTAACTACTTTATTACTTGGTGTTTCAGCTATGGCCGGAATTACGCTCGGCTCTTCTTTGGCAAACAATGCCTATTACATTGAAATAGCGATGATCATCTTAATTTTTGGCAGCTTTTATTTTACCCGTTTTGGAGTTCGATATTTTTCTTTATGTATGATCGGTTTCATGACGGTTTATTTTTCTTCTATTTTAAAATTGACAAGCAGCCAGCTTCCCTGGTTTTATTTAGGCATTTGGATTGGAATTGCTTATGCCTTCTTGTTCAATTTCGTCCTTTTCCAGGATTCTGCGAAAAACTTGAAAAGAAGCATCAGTTCTTTTCATATCCAAAGCAACCTTACTTTCAAACTTTTAATACAGGGCATGCAGGATAAGGAATTGAGCCCCCAAGGTAAGAAAGAGCTGCAAAAGAGTGTGCTCAAGCTTAGGGAATATGCCATCATTGCTTCTGACTATATAAATGAAGACGACGTACAGAAGTTATGGCCAGGTTTAACCCCCTCTCAGCTGCGTCTGTACGTTTTTGATACCGGAATGCTGATCGAAACACTGACCGACTCGATGCGAAGCTTAAAAAAAGCAGACGCTTTTGAAATTGATGAACTAAGAAGGCTGCTGAAATGGGTAACCCAGTCTCTCCGGGATGCGGAGGTCCTCGCCCAAAATTATGAAGAACAAAATTTACACGAAGCAGAACTGGCCGTGCAGGCACTGCGACTGCTGATTATAGATTTATTCAATCGTGAGGAACAGCCTGAAGGATGGTTCTTTTTAATCCGGCGGATTGAGTCAATTGCGAATCACGTAATCGAAGGTGCGATCACCATCCAGCAAGCTCTTCATAGTGAAAAGATAATCGAAAAGAAATTTGAAGAGGCGGATGAAGAGGCAAAAGACTCTGAAAAGGATTCAGGTGAAAACGACTCGGAAGACGAGGATAAAAGTCTAAAACCTTCCACTAAAAAAGCATATCAGGCTTTGGTAGCGGCTGTTTTATCAATCCTTGTCGGCCAAATCATCTCGCCTGCCCAGCCATACTGGGTTCTTCTGACAGCTTTTATCGTCCTGATTGGAACGGAATCCATAGGCCGTATTTACACTAAAGGGTTTCAGCGTTCGATCGGAACCATTATTGGAGCAGTAATTGGTTTTACACTGGCAAGGCTGGTATCTGGCCATTCTGCTCTGGAAGTCACGCTGATCTTTGTGGCAGTATTTTTCGCCTTCTATTTGCTTGAAGTGTCTTACACATTAATGAGCATGTTTATTACGATGCTGGTCGCTTTTATGTACGACCTTTTACTGGGCGGGATTTCTATTTCCCTCATAGGTGCACGCGTCATTGATACGATTGCCGGTGCTGCCATTGCATTTGGGGTTTCCACGTTTGTATTCCCAAAGAAAACCAAGGACAAAGTCGCTGATTCCTTTAATGAATTTTTAACAGAACTAAAGCCATTTGTAACAGAGTATGTACGAGGATTTAGAGAAGATGTAAATGTCAAGGAACTATCCGGGAGTGCGTTTACCTTGGACCAAAAACTTCAGACGATCAAAACGGAAGCCCAATCGCTAACCCAAAAGCCTGGGTCACCGCGTCACTCGGATATAAACAGATGGATTACAATATTTGCTGCAATCAATTACTATGCCAGACATTTAGTTGCCTCCTCCTATCGGAAGGGCTTTGATTATCCGGACGAATTGGTAGAGGTCTTCAAAAGGATCGAAGAAAAACTGGATCTGAATATCGAAACATTAATGGAAGTGATAAAAGGCAATGGGGACGGGGCGCTGGTCTACAGCCTTGAAAAGGAACGGGAATTAATCGAACGCCTTGCTCCAACCAGAAAACAATCCCAGCGTGATCTCATCCACCATCTTTACTATGTATGGCGGATTAATAAAACAATTCTCGAGTTAGCTGTCGAACTAGGTGCGGGGAAGGAGTAAACAGGCTCCTTCCTTTTTATTTTGAAAAGTTGATGATATTCAGGAAAGTTGATGAGGTATAAGCCGAGTTGACGATATAATTGAACAGTTGATGATAAAGTGGCCCAAATAAGATATCACCTGTTCAGGATTTTGGCTCAGCGGTCTAGTAGTTGCTAATAAACTTAGAGAAGTTGCTAATAAAACGGGCCTAGTTGCCAATAAAACCAAAAACTTGCTAATAAAATAGGCAAATTTGCAAATAAAACGTGTAAAACCTCTTATTACAGCAGAAAGGTCCTCCAAATCGAGTGTTTTGCTTACTCAAAGTGTCAAATTTAATTTATTTTGCACTAAAAATAGCCTTTTAGAATCTAAAACCCCACTTAAACAGAAAAACACCTATTCTTTAGTACCATTCTAGATGAAAGATGAATCTATAATTGCCATTCCCGCTGCATATGTAAGTTTGCTGAACCCCCAAAATTTTGCCCAGTTGGATCGTCAACGTAAATACTTGTAAGTTTAAAAATCTAGAATTGACTCCCGTGTATTCTTAAGGTTTTGCTCTTTTCACATAGATTGTTGTTTTTGCTTATAAATTCTGCCCGTTGATTTCAGCACGGGGCACTTGCTTTCCGCGGGGAGCGATGCGAGCCTCCTCGGCCTCGCCTGTGGGGTCTCACACTTCCTCACTTCCCGCAGGAGTCAAGTGCCCTCCGCTACAATCAACTCAGTTAGATAAACAAAGTTTGCCGGTAAAAAGCAACAATCTTTACGAAAACTGCATAAGGTTTTTTCACTACTGTTTTTTCCAGACTTGAAAAGGAAAATGGTTTATCGCAGAGCCGCTCATTCCCCCCTTCTAAATCTAACTCCGCCGTTCTGAAAGGTTAGAAATAGACTCTGACTTATTACAGAAACGGACATATAAGGACGTTCCTCGAGCAAATTTATTTCAGTTTCAGTGAAAAAAGCTCCATATTTAAGCTTTGCAGACACGGCCGTTTGTCCTAAAAAAGTACTTTCCCCATTGCTTTTCCCTTTAATACTATACAATCTTCCACTATTACTTTTGTAGGGATTTGTAAAATGATAGTAGGTAAATCTATTTATTTCTCTTTGTTTAACAGAAATATCCAACTATTTAGACTACAATAAATATATCATTTTCACTAGAAATAAAAGGAGGAACACACATGTTTAAGAAATGGAAAAAAGCTTTGCTCGCCGGAGTTATCAGTCTATCTCTGGTTGGCACCGGATATGTCAGCCACGACCTGATCTCAACACAAAATGCATCTGCTGAATCTGCATCTGAAAATGCCCCAGGCCATCTGAAAAAAGCTGAAGCTTCCCAATTGGATGAGATTATCGAGAGAGGATACATACGAGTAGGCATGACCGGGGACTACAAGCCTTTTACATATTTGGATCCAGTGACAAATGAGTATGAAGGCTATGACGTCGATGCTGCCAAAGAACTCGCAAGGGATCTCGGCGTGGAGGTTCGTTTTGTCGCAACTACCTGGCCCAACATGATGAAAGACCTGCAGGCAGATAAATTTGATATTGCCGTCGGCGGCATAACCCGTAATACTGCCAGACAAAAAACAGCTTACGTATCGCAGGGCTACCTTTCATTTGGAAAAGTGCCTTTAATACGGGCTGAAGACAAGGATAAATACCTTTCAATCGAAGACATCAACAAGCCTTCCGTCCGCATTGGCGTAAATCCAGGCGGTACAAATGAAGCCTTTGTCCGCCAGTATTTGACTAACGCAAATGTAACAGTTGTAGAGAACAACCTTGATATCCCTGGGCTGGTTGCCGATGGAACGTATGATGTTATGATCACCGATACCGTGGAAGCAATCCTTTATGCTAATGAGGATCCGCGATTATATGCAGCCCTGACCGACGACCCTTTCACCAACAATGAAAAAGGCTATATGATCCCACGTGGTGACTTCGTCTATGCCAGCTACCTCGAAATGTGGATGGATGAAATGAAGCTGCAGGGCAAATTTGACTCTCTAAATAAAAAGTGGATAGAATAGAGTAAAAGCTTCCCTCGTTTGCGGGAAGCTTTTTTTAACATATCTTACTTTTTCAAAACCGGTATCCAGATTTCACTTTTAAAAGTTGGCGAGGTAGTATCTTTATGTTCATTCCAAAGAATCTCCGGACCCTCCCTTTGTTCATAATTAGAGGATGGAAACCACTCTGAATAAATGCGTCCCCATACATTTTGCAGTGTTTCAGGAAACGACCCGACCGCTTGGAAAACAGCCCATGCAGATGCGGGCACTTCAAGCATGGCTAAGTTTTCGGGACACTCCTTTGTTGTTGCTGCACCAATATAATGATCCAGCTCCCCCTTTTCTTCCATTCTGCCTTCAGAAAAGTTCGCTGATGCACTGATTAGTCCTGTTGGCTCGATATTCGCTAGATTTTTGAGTTCATTTATTCTTTTTTCATCTAAACTTTGCCACATGGCCGCAATCTCAGGATTTACTCCGCTGAATATAATCGGCACTCTTTTTTTAATCCCAACAATGCGAAACGCTTCTTTTTCTACAATTCGATAGTTCATTTCATTGCCTCCCTTAATCGATAATTGGAAGGTCATCGGAGGATAGGCTTTAAGTGAATGGCCATTATTTCTCGCTTCTGTTGGTGTAATGCCATGCAGATGCTGAAACGCCCTTGTAAAAGAGTCTGGTGAGCTATATCCGTACTTGACCGCAATATCAATAACCTTCATGCTTGGATCCCTTAGATCGAAAGCCGCCAGCGTAAGTCTTCTCCGGCGAATATACTCAGAAAGTGAGATTCCTGCAAGAAAGGAAAACATTCTTTTAAAATGATATTCCGAGCTATAAGCTAGCCTTGCAGCTTCCTTAAAATCAATATGTTCCGTTAGATTAGCCTCAATGAACCTCATAGCATCATTCATGTGTTTGAGCGAATCCACTTCAATGACCTCCTTATATCCATACATTAGCAGGAGACGAAGCTTCCCATCCGACTTTTCCTGCACGATTCTGCAGGGTCTTCTCAATGAGACTTATTTTAACAAATACGACTAGGCGTAAACAGGATCCCATTCACCGTTTGCTCTTGATCAGTACCTTCAAACCCGAAACGATGATAAACTTCGACCGCATAAGGAGATGAATTAACAGTTATAATTCCAATATGTTTATGCTTTCTGCAACCCTCTTTAACCAACTCAAATAAAGTCCTTGCTATCCCCCGCCGTTGAGTTCAATTACTTCCAATCCCATTCACCTGCTTCATAAAAGACTATTTGTGATTGAGTAAACGAATACATCTTTTCCCCATTTATGAATGGTCTTTTCAATCTTCATTCCAATCCGCTCAGCAACCTTTGCAGATGGAATATTATGAACATCCGGTAATGAGATAATCTTCTTTAACTTGATTTGGTCAAAACCGTACTTCTTGCAAGCTATTGCCGCCTCTGTTGCATATCCCTTTCCCCATACACGTCTGGCAAACAAATATCCTATCTCCATTTCGGTCACTCCATCAACATCTTGCGGCACAATGCCGCACTGTCCAAGAAATTCTCCTGTCTCTTTATTCTCCACGATCCAAAGACCCACACCATATTTAGCATAATTGCCCAAAGTCCAGTCAATCCACTCCATCGTCTGCTTTTCATCCTTAGTTGCTGGATAATACTTCATAGCCTCGGGATCTGAGAATATTTGCATTAAATGTTCCACATCATCTTTATTCATTTTTCTTAAAATTAATCGTTCTGTACTAATAACAGGAGTACTCATTTTAATCCTCCTAATACATGCTTTGTAAGGTAAATTCCATATAATCAGCCTATTATCCTTTTCTAATAAAAATTCAGGATATACATACATTCACGCCCTTGCCAAAATCAGCAGCTATATTAGAAGGAATCCTTATAAAATCAACTAAAATGAAATAACAAAACCGGGGTATTTCCATACCCCGGTTTTCTGCTTCTGGACAAGTTGACTGCACCCTATACAGCAGCGATCGCTTTGCCCCGTTTCACTCTGCCTTTTTTTAATTCCTTTTGAAGGAAACGCTTAATCCTCCTACGCTTGCGTACTGCTTTCGTAGTCATTCGTAACGCCTCCTATAAAAGTTGTTTATTTGGTTAAAATCTCTCTTTCTTCATATCATGGGACAAGGTTGTCCGTTTCGTCCTGCATCCCACCATGCTCAACCCCAACTATAAATGCACCGGTCGATCTCTCTGCCAAGATAGGATCTCCAGTCCACAGCAGATATAAAAGTCTTTCATATGCATCCTCCTTCTAAACAGAAATGCATGGCTTTGACACTTTTAATATAAAAAAAGCATGGGACAATTTCAACATTCAACAGAAGAAATAAAATCCAATATTTAATTATTTTTGGGCATTTAGGCTTTAACTTTTATATTTCTCTGAATATTGCTCGTTATTCCGCCTTTTCTTAAGGTTAATATTCCTTAATTTTTTAATGCTGACAATCCTTTTTCAAGCGGAAGCCGGACACTCTCGCTCATGTGGTTGACAGCACTGAAAAGAGCTTTTACAGAGGATGTCATAATATCTGCGTCAATTCCGCATCCCCAATAAACCTTATCATCCGAAGCGGTGAAACCTACATAAGATACAGCATTTGACCCAGAGCCTATTTCTAGGGCATGCTCCTTATAGACTAAATCTTTAAAATTGATGCCGAGTTTGGTTTGGAGAATATTACTGATGGCATCCAGCCTTCCATTTCCCTCACCAATAAACTCATGGACTTCATTTTCTATTCTGATTGATACAATTGTTTCGTAGTTTTCATTTTGAGTAAATCTATAATTAATAAACTCAACAGGGCTATTTTTATTCACATATTTATTTATAAAGATATCATAGATCTCATTTGGCAGAAGCTCCTTGTGTAAGCGATCTGATTCATCTTTTACACTATATCCAAAGCTTTCACGCATTTCGGCAGGAAGGTCAAGCCCATAGTTTTGCTCAAGAACATAACCGATTCCTCCCTTGCCGGATTGGCTATTAATACGGATTATATCCCCTTCGTACTCTCTGCCGATATCCTTAGGATCAATTAATAGATAAGGCACTGTCCAATACTGGCGTTCCCTATCCTCACGCCATTTCATCCCTTTAGCAATGGCATCCTGATGGGATCCGGAAAAGGCAGTAAAAACAAGTTCTCCCCCATAAGGATGTCTTTCATGAACCTTCATTCTTGTTAATTCTTCATAACTTGATATAATTTCACGGATATTTTCAAGATTTAGCTTTGGATTAACCCCATGTGAAAACATATTTAAAGCCAGTGTTACGATGTCAACGTTTCCTGTTCTTTCTCCATTTCCAAATAGCGTTCCTTCCACCCTCTGGGCTCCGGCAAGCATGCCCAGCTCTGCATCTGCAACACCCGTTCCTCTGTCATTATGCGGATGGAGAGAGAGAATCACATTATCACGATAGTGCAAATGATCACTCATGAACTCGATTTGGCTTGCGTAAACATGAGGCATCGACATTGACACCGTAGCAGGAAGGTTAATAATCACCTGGTTTTCAGCTGTTGGCTGCCATATATCCAGTACCCGGTTTGATATTTCAAGGGCAAATTCCATTTCCGTACCGGTGAAGCTTTCCGGTGAATATTGAAATTGAAATTTTCCCTCGGTTTCAGCAGCATATTTCTTAAGCAGTTTTGCCCCGGTTACAGCAATGTCTATAATATCTTCTTCCGATTTCTTGAATACTTGCTCACGCTGAGCCACTGAAGTTGAATTGTACAGGTGGACCACTGCTTTATTAACACCTCGCAGCGATTCAAACGTTTTTCGTATAATGTGTTCTCTTGACTGTGTTAACACTTGAATCGTTACATCTTCCGGAATTAAATCCTGTTCAATCAATGTCCGCAAAAAAGCATATTCTGTTTCAGAGGCAGCGGGGAAGCCTACCTCTATCTCCTTGAAACCCACTTTCAAAAGCAATTGAAAATATTCCAGCTTTTCCTCTAAGCTCATGGGTACTACCAAGGCCTGATTTCCATCTCGAAGATCGACACTGCACCAGGTCGGAGCTTCAGTAATATACTCCTTCTCAGTCCATTTTAAGCTTTTCACCGGGGGCATAAAATAACCTCTTGAATACTTTTCACTATTTTTCACGTTGACAACCACCTTTTCACCATTAATTTGAGTTCGTTAAAAAATAAAAAGCCTGCCATCTCATAAGAGACGACAGGCTATGCCTACGTGGTACCACTCTTTTTGATTCGCTGAAAAACAAAACGAACCCGCTTAACGACTCGATTACGGCGGTCAACCGTTAAGGCCTACATATCAGCCTTACCACTCCCGGGCGAGTTGGGGAATTTACTGACTGCCTTTCACCGGCCGGCAGCTCTCTAAACAATAAATATTCCTTAATACTCCCTTTCATTGTGTTTCCTGTTCTATTTTTCTGATTTTTCTTATTTTATTTCAGATCTGGAAAATAATCAACCCTTCTTTTAAAATCTTTATAATAATTTGCTCCGTTAATACAAAAAAAGGTTACAGCAGCAGCCCCCTTTTTAAAATAAACTTTTTATTTTTACTCCTCTGCCCCACCTTCATAGATAAATTCAAAATAGCGATTAACTGTGTTCCCCGATTCATTGGCAGCCGAAATCCGGTAAGCACTATAGTTTGGACTGGTTTTATCAAAATAGATGGTTATTTCAAATGGACTTGTTAAGGATACCGTGACTTCTTCCTCTAAACCAAAAGTTCCAAATGTGAGATTAATTGCGTCTGAAAGTCCTCTAAACTTTACAGTATGCTCACCTTCAGGCAGCCGCGTTACAAGCTCCTGCGGACTTTCGATGTTTAACTCGGGAAGCATAGTATCGGGGGACTCCTTAAAAGAAAGCCCTTTAAGAATAAAATGATAAGAAAGAAGAGCTGGATCCTCTGGTGATTCTGCAGGATTTGACGTAATGACTAGCATATATTCACCAGCTGGCAATACATCCCCATTAAAATACATGGCTCCCCAATTTTTATCTGTGATAATATAATCGGAACCCAGTGTATCAGACCCCCAGCTTATATCAATCTTTCCTATCTTTGAGGTCGAAAATACGTAATAATGGGTTTCCAGATCCCGATAAATCTTCCCTTTATACTCAATTGCTGTTTTTATTTTCGCTTTCTTGAGCTTCTCTGTTTTTGGCTGAGCTGCGGAAGTGTGGCTGTTATCAATCACTGGATTAACGTTTCCTGGCCCTTTAGAGAAAATTCTTGGCGCTAAAAAAAACAACACCACCAAAACACCGATTAATACAAATCTGAACTTATTGGATTTAAACACAACAATCACCCTCAATTAAATAGTGGTGGCTGATCCGTTGCCTGGTTGTATGCTGCATCTCTTTTGACTATATAGATAGACGGTTTTGCAACAGAAACGGTTACACATGATTAACGAAAAAAAATAAAATTTTCTGAAATATAGGTTTTTACCTGTTATCATACCTAAGCTAAAAACCTTCCAAGTATAATCATGGAAGGTTAGCTGCTTGTGAACTTTTAATATACTTAGAAAAAAAGGACTGCACTTCACGAGGCTCTTTATAAGATGTTGGTCAAGCTAGAAATCAAATCTCTTTTTGGATCATCAGCCATCATGAGACTGTAAAATATCTTTCGAAACTTTGGTTTTTTTCTGTGACCAGATGACAACCGGAATTAACACCAGTGATAGGATTCCGCCTGCTATCGAGAGCCCTGCATAACTCGAGTTGGCGACAACCATTCCTGAAAGTGCTCCCCCCGTTGCCCCTGACAAAGCAACCATAACATCAATCGTCCCTTGCGTTTTGGCACGATTGGACAAATCTGTAGAATCTACGAGAATGGCCGTGCCGCTAATTAACCCAAAGTTCCAGCCAAAGCCTAATAAAATAAGCGCGATCGTAAGGATCAGCACGGAATCACCAGGTGCTGCGGCGCCAATCAGACCAGCAGCCAGCAGTGTAACTCCGGATGCAATAGCCATCGTACTTCGTCCCAGCTTATCTACCAGAATTCCGGTCAGCAGGGATGGAAGGTACATGGCACCAATATGGAATCCAATAATTATCCCAACTGCACTTAACTCATGCCCATGATGGCCCATTTGGACAGGCGTCATTGTCATAATGGCCACCATAACCAGATGTGTTAATACCATTAAGGTCCCAGCTGCAATGATTCCCTTTTTATTTTCCGGCGCTGTATGTGTATTTTCATTTTGAATGCTGCCATTTTCTTGACTTTGCACCCCCGCCAGGGCCTTTGCCACCATGAGCGGATCTGGCCGCAGAAATGCCAAAAGAACGAACCCGGCTAAAATATAAGCAGCTCCGGCTAAAATAAACGGTCCTGATAAAGCAGGAACACCAATGCCTGTCGCAAACCGCCCCATCACATCAACCAGGTTGGGACCTGCTACTGCACCAAATGTCGTGGATACCATGGCGATACTAACAGCCGTTGCCCGCTGCTGTGAATTGGCCAAATCGGTCCCAGCATATCTTGCCTGCAGGTTTGTTGCCGTTCCGGCACCGTAAATGACCAGAGATACGAATAAAAGTAAAATACTACTTGCAGCGGCTGCCGCGACTACCCCGAAAGCCCCTGCCCCTCCAGCCAGGAACCCTGCAGCAAGCCCAAATCGCCGTCCGTATCGCTCTGATAGCCGCCCGACAATCAATGAGGCTCCGGCAGAACCAAGCGTAAACAACGCAATTGGGAGCCCCGCGTAACTGTCAGTCCCCAGCATCTCCTTGGCAAGCAGCGCTCCAACCGCTATGCCCGCTGCAAGCCCGGTACCCCCAAAAATTTGCGAAAGGACGACGATAAAAAGCGTCCGTTTATATAACTTTTGCTGCTTTTCCGGCGAGTCAATATAACTCTGCAGCCACTCCGGCTCTATCTTTTGTAGCATCCCTGCTCACCCTTTCCCAAAAGCTCCCTCTTATATCCTATGTTGAAGGCTTCCTTCACTTTTCCAAATTCCTTAATTGTTGACTCACCGCATAAGGTAAATGTTAAACGCAGCTATTTTATAGAAAAAAGGGCGATGCCACCAACAGCATCGCCCTCATATTTACTCTTTTACTCTCAACAATCTCAAACTATTCAGTGTTACAAGCAATGTTGCTCCCATATCTGCAAAAATCGCAATCCATAATGTCAGCCAGCCGGGCACAACAAGCAGTAATGCCAAGGCTTTTATCGCTAAGGAGAATGTAATGTTTTGTTTAATGATCCCCAAAGCTTTGCGGCTTAACTTAATTGTATATGGCAATTTGCTTAGATCATCCGACATTAAAGCAATATCCGCGGTTTCCAGAGCAGTATCCGTTCCGGCCCCCCCCATTGCGATGCCAACCGTAGAAGCTGCCAGTGCTGGTGCATCATTTACACCATCACCGACCATTGCAGCACTATGATGGTGAGCACGAAGCTCTTTAATAAAAGTCAACTTGTCTTGCGGAAGCAACTCAGCTTTAATCTCTGCAACGCCGACTTGTTTTCCGATCGCTGCAGCCGTTCGCTTATTATCTCCCGTCAACATAACTGTTTCAATTCCCATCCTGTTCAGCTTACTGATAACCGCCCCAGAGCTTTCTCTCATTTCGTCCGCAACGGCAATCATGAAAAGAATCTCTCTTTCGTTTCCGAGCACCATAACCGTTTTTCCTTGTGTCTGCAGGTCCAATATCTGCTGTTTTTTGTCGCGATCAATAGTTCCATGCAGCTCTTCAAACAGCTTCGGGCTTCCTACATAATAAAGCACTCCGTTAAAAACAGCTTTGACACCCTTACCTGTTATGGACTGGAAATCCTCAACAGCCACACTGCTAAAGTCAGATCCATTTTGCTCAGCCTTTCTCATAATGGCTGAAGCCAGCGGATGCTGTGAACCTTTTTCAATGGCTGCTGTTATTTTCATTAGTTCTCTTTCATTACCGTTATACGTAATGACATCTGTTACTGCAGGGACACCCTTAGTTAAGGTGCCCGTTTTATCAAAAGCGATCGCCTTAAGGGCACCCGCTTCTTCCAGGTGGATGCCGCCTTTAATTAGAACACCATTTCTGGCTGCATTGCCTATTGCTGTAACAACAGCAACTGGCGTCGAAACAACAAGTGCGCAGGGACAGCCCACCACTAGTGCTGCCAATCCTTGATAAATCCACTCGCTCCAATCTCCGCCGAATAATGGAGGAACCACGGCAATTAAAATGGCTAAAACAATAATAGCGGGCGTATAATACTTAGCGAATTTATCGACAAATTGCTGGGAAGGCGCTTTTTCTGCCTGGGCTTCTTCCACCAAATGAATGATTTTCGCAATGGTTGTATCTTCTACCCGTTTTGTTACTTTTACCTCAAGCAAGCCTTCTTCATTTAACGTTCCTGCAAAGACCTCATCATCAATTGTCTTTGTGGCCGGAACACTTTCTCCTGTAATCGCTGCCTGGTTCAAGGTTGAAGTACCTTTCATTACGGTTCCATCCATAGCCAGTTTTTGTCCTGGTTTAACAATCATTACATCTCCCATTTGAATATCGTCTACATGGACTATCATTTCTTCATTGCCCCTGCGAATTAACGCTTCTTTTGGCGCAATGTCCATCAGGGACTCAATCGATTGGCGGGCTTTATCCATTGAATAGCGTTCCAGGGATTCACTAATGGCAAACAGAATGACCACCATTGCCCCTTCACCCCATTCACCAATGATTGCAGCACCTATAATGGCAATTGTCATAAGGGTACTCATATCAAAATTTAATCTGGCAAGATTTTTTAACCCTTTTTGAAAAAGCGTATGCCCGCCTATTAAAATGGCGGCTGCATATCCAGCGATTGGAATGATATGTTCTTCACCATATTGCCCGCTTAAGAACCAGCTAATCACCAGCAAAACAGCTGATATATATACTTTGAAATTCTCTTTTTGTTTCCAGAACGCCTCCCGCTCCACTGCTTTTTCATTTTCAGCACGCAGCTTAAGGTTCTCGAAGGCACCAGCCTTTTCAATGGTTTCCATGGCAGCCGTTCCTGTTACCGTTATTTTGGAAGCCCCAAAATTAACATTTGCATCCAAAACGCCATCCAGGCGTTTCACGTTCTGTTCGAACGTTTTAGCACAGCCTGCTCAGGAAAAGCCCTGAACGCGGTAGGTTTTCGTTTCTGGTTCCGCTAATTGTACTTCTTGTTCAGACATCGGCTTTCACCTCACTTTTATGAGCCAATGCAATCATCATCAACTGTCTAATATGGTCATCATCCAGGGAATAGAAAGCCAATTTGCCTTCTTTCCGAAACTTCACAATCCCTTGCTTATGAAGGGTGCGTAAATGGTGGGAAGCTGTTGCAACAGTAGCCCCAATGATATTGGCAATGTCACAAACACATAGCTCATCATCCTGGCACAGTGCGTAGGAAATCTTTGCCCTATTCTCATCTGCAAGTGCTTTAAATAAATGGGCAACACTAGAAAGGTCTTCCTTCAGCAGCTCCCCTTGTATACGATTAACCTTTTCTTCGTCATAACAATAAATATCGCACGTATCCTTGGAACCCAACTTAATCCCCCTCATTATTCAAACTTCTGTTTGAATATATTATAACTCTTTACGAAAGTTATTCAAATATTTATTTGAATAATGTATGTAAAAAGGAATTGAATTGATCCAATTCCTCTACTTTTATTTTACGGCAAAATAAAAAACGCTGAAATAATCAGCGTTTTTCTAAATTTAAGAGCAGCAGGAAGAATCCTTAATCTCAATCTTTACCGGCTCAGCTGAACAGCACCCCGTTTCCATCGGTTCCACGTCAGCCTTTGTGTAGAAAAATTCCCATTCATTTCCGTCGGGATCTGTTACCCAGAATTTATCCTGTGTTGCATAGCAGCAGGTAACATCCATCTCTTCTCTTGCAAAAAAGCCCAGATTTTCCAGCCGGTCTTTATGCTGAAGAACCTCTTCCTGATTTTCAACCTGAAACCCAAAATGACCAACCTGATTTCCGGTTACCTTATCCTTTAAATTTAACGTGAAATTTAGGCCTGGATCTTCCATTAAAAACTTCGCATAGTCTTGCTTTACTTTTACAGGCTGTGCACCAAATACTTTGGAATAAAAGTTAATCGATTGGTTTAAATCCGTTACATTAATCCCTACATGAATTTTCAAAATAAGCCCTCCTATTTAATCGTATTTATTGCAGCTGTACAAATTTACTTCCTGCTTTACTTACAACAGGAGTCCTCTGAAGCGGATGTCTCGCAACGAGATTCATCTTGAGAAATTTCCGCTTCTTTAAGATCAATACTACAGCAATCAGAAACGTTAGTTTCTTTTCCAAAAAAATGTTTAAAGAATTTCTTATTTCAGTCACCCTTTCACTTTAAATCAAATTTTTTTGATTTATAATTTGATTATATTAGCAATTATTTCTAATTGCAATCTTTTTATCAAAAATTTTTGATTTATTTTTTATAAAAGGCCTTCAAAAGGAATGTCTTATTTCATTCGTAAAGATCTTTAAGCATTATAGTAGATACGACGGATAGATTTCTTCATTTGATTTTAACAATAAAAAAGTGCCTATCCCTGTTAGCACGGATAGACATATTACCACTTTATTTACATTATTTACTTCTCAGCCCGCACTTTAAGCTTTGCCAATAATTCAACAGGATTGTCTGCAGCAATAAAATCGCCATCCACTACTGCATACGGAGTCTGCTTGCACTCTTTACATTTGCTTTGGCACTCATATTCTTTACAGTTAATATTCTTCTGATTAAGAAAAAGATTGTAATCATAAAAATTCTCTTCCTTTAAAAATTCGTCAAGATTTCGCTGGCAAAATTCAATATTTACTGGTTTTTGCTTTGAGAATAGTTTATTAATCAGCTTCACCTGGTAAAACATCCTTCTGTTTTTTTCTGAACCTCTATTGATGATAAACAATGCTTCCTCGGAAGCTGTATCCACCACACGGGATGGCTGCAAGCACTCATTGAAAGGATGATGAACTCATCACATTCTTCTGGTGGAATGAGTACAGAGTCCAAATGCAGAACATATAGCTTTTTATTTCTGGTTATACCCTTTACACCGTCGCTTCTGTTAAGGGTATTTCCCTTCCTCCCAATCTTGGAACGTCATTATTATAGCGAACTTGATGACCATCTGTCGTCCTAACGGCTTCATTTCCAACAATTTCAAAAAACCTCTTATATGCAAACCGGTTATCAAATCCCTTTTTAATTAGCGCAAATCGGACTTACATTACTTTTTAACATACTAACAATCCAATCCTTCAGTTCGTCTGTTATCTGCATAATCTTTGTCATATGTAATTTTCCCCCGTATGCCTCCCTGAAATCTTTACAACGGCAAATAAAAATACTTAGTATATCTATTTTAATCCTGATATAATCCCTTAAGCAATTTATGTATTTATTATACTATTTATCTAAAAGCAACTAAACCTGTTTACCTGTAAATTCAGATTATAATGAGCAATAGATTATTTTAACAAACAAGCCGTTCATGGCGAGCATTCACTTGCTAATGGATGACCTGTCGTCCTCATAGAGCGGTCATGACGACCATTTTTATCACGCTGAATGCAATTTCGTCTTCAAAAGGTATTCATAATTAAAATAAAAAGCTGCCCTCATTTGGCAGCCTATCTACTGTTAATATTCCAGCGGGTCTTCTCCGTATCTTTCCCATAACTTAGGAAATTTTTTTCTTAACCCTTCTTCATCATCTTCGTCCCAATCCAATTCTATATCGGGTTGTAAATATGAATCGCCAGTTAGCTTTTCGTATAAGTGATAATACTGGTCTTCGTCTAATCCAGTTTTCTCTTCATAGGCCATACTGGCAACATAGAGCAAATCCTCAAACTGAGGCATATCTCCTTCTTTTTCAAGATCTCGAAGACAAGGAATTATTTTTTCAGGATCTATCATTAAATCTTCATATGTTTCCTTACCTTGATAAAGCAGCCAAGCCCTAAAATAATCGAAGCAATCATCTGAACAGCCGCCCATAATAATATAAGCTGCAGCCCACAGATTAGAAGAATAGGATTTGTTATAATTCTGGTTAAACCAGTAATCAAACATGACAATATCTTTTACCGGTCTTCTGGTTAGATTGTTTATTAGCCACTCAAGCTGCTCGTCAGGGTCCTCCCCTTTTTTCCCGGCAGTCTCAACCAGTTCCCAGAAAAGCGATTCTGTCATCGTGCTCTCTTTTATCACTTGTGCAGATAAAGCTGCCCCCACATAACCTTTTTTTAGCTTAGATTGTATAAGTCTATTGGCTTCTTTTTGGCAGAGGTTTTCTGACTCAAATACTTTTGTTTTTACCGCCCCAATTGACCCAACTTTTCCATAGTTAACTGTAAAAACCTTTCCTTTAACGTTAATTTTCCAGAACTTATTGGATACATCATCTTTGTATATAAGTAAAGTTTCCATGACAGGCACTCCTATTTTCTTTTTCAGCTATGTTCTCTAATCTATAATCTTCTTCCCCGCATATTTCCATTTTACTTTAAGATAGTAAAAGAAGTCTGTAAATTTTTGTTGTTTAGTTTGAATTTTTTATAGAGTTCAAGCGGCAGTACTCCGATGGTTAACAGTTTGCGATAAAATAAGGTAATTTTGCAGACCGGAACTCAGTTTCCATTGTTATTAATTGGATAGAAAGAATTTTTACAATAAAACCATTGAAATTCAATTTTGTCTTGTTATAATGCACTTAGATTCTACTATCTGAAAATAAGGTGGTATCTATGGAGAATAATTGCAGATTCGTAGTCAACGCTGTTGGCAAAGGCGGAGAAACCTACCATACCCAATGTAAAGATAAGAAAGAACTGCAGAAATGGATATTGGAAAACCAAGACAGGATTTCACGAAACGATATAAATGTTACGGATAAAAAGAAAAATCCTCTACTAAAATTAATCAGCTTTAATAAATAAAACAGGATAGTGAGTCCGTCTCTATCCTGTTTCTTTACGATTATTACCAAAACATAGTATTGTGCAAGGCATCCGAAGATATTGCACCAGGTATTGGGTGAGTTGAAGCCTGCTGTTCTTGGGACAACCCCGTGGAAATAAGCTCCTGGTAGTTTATCATTTAAAGACAAATCCCCTAGAGTTCCGGGGTTATGATATTCCAATGCAAAAATAAAAATCGTGCCCAGTTAATTAAGAATAAGTGTCATCAGCAAAACCAATTAGGTATGCACAGAAAGCTTTTTCAGGCTTCTGTTTCTTTTAATATCCAGCACCGCGATATAGCCGATACAGCCAATTATAAACAGGGCACTGAGCGTCATTATGACGGTAAAATCCCCCGCATATTCTGTTACACTCCTGAATTCCCCCATAATATCATTCATTAGCTTCTTATTAAAAGTATGCCTCAAATAATTTTTCTCCACCCTAAACCCCATGCCTTTCAAACCTGCCGATTCCTTTGTTTCGTCCCATTACGATTAAGACGTCTCCCTTAAAAATGACCTCCTCAGCCGGGGGAGATACGATAATCTCTTTTCCCCGCTGAATCCCAACGATATTACATCCATATTTAGCTCTTATGTTGAGATCTAATAAGGACTTATTGTGAATTTTATCTGATGCAACGATTTCAACCATACTGTAATCCTCTGAGAGCTCAATATAATCAATCATTTTTTCAGAAACGATATGGTGTGCAATCCGTTTGGCCATATCCCTTTCAGGATGGATTACACGATCTACACCAATTTTATCGAGCACTTTGGCATGATAGTCATTATGTGCCTTTGCCCAAACCTGCGGAATTCCCATCTCTTTTAATAACAATGATGTTAAGATGCTTGACTCAATATTTTCACCAAAAGAAACAAAAGCGTGATCTATATTCTTCATTCCCGCGTCTTTAATTGCTGCTTCGTCAATTCCATTAATTTGTACTGCATATGTAACAAACTGTGCGTATTGATCCACTTTTTCCTGGTCAATATCGATTGCTAAAACTTCGACTCCAAGCTCATAAAACTCTTTAACCAGACTTCCGCCAAAACGGCCCAATCCAAACACAGCATATTGTTTTTTCATTGAAGAATTTCCCTTCTTATTAAAAATGAACAGAAAAAGACCACTCTTAAAAAAGAATGGTCAATGCTCGCCATTAACCCTTCTCTCATTGCGGCTTACGGAGTTAGCTGTCGGATTAGGGATTGAGAGTTTCCCTTCTTAACTTAATATGCTAAGATTCACCCCAAGATAAACCAGGTTTATCAAAAATGGTTCCCCCGCTCATAATGATTCAGCAAAAAGGTTTGTTTATTAAAATAATAAATATAAATTACTCCGGTGCTAACCCGTTGTCAACATATTTCTAGATTAAAGTAAAAAGGGAGGCAACTCCATATCTGCCTCCCTAAATGAATACTTTACCGCGCTCAAAATGGTTCATATCCGTTCCCAAGGGGATCAGGTGATATATTTGAAATTAAGTGAAACCTTTATATTTAAAGCCATTAAGAAATCTTGCTTTATATAAAATTAAAACAAAAGGCGCTCTTCCTTTCCAAGAAAAGCGCCTTTCCCAAATATTATTCCCAGATCGCCGATGCCCATTCTGGATGATCGATGAATGGGTTGCGGTTGTGCTGGAAATCCGTGTAGATGATTTCGTTTCTTCTCCGCTCAAAATTGTCGACTGGATCTTCTTTATGCCATTGAAGCAAGACAGGCATTTTGCCATGATAAGGGGCAGAGCCATTATTGACAAGGTGGTTTAACTCTAAATCAAGTTCCCCGCTGTCCCCTTCATAACGGACAGCCATGTAAAATAGCATCCGCGCTACATCCCCTTTTACACGATCCCTTGGCTCCCAAGAATCAGAGTCGTAATAGTTGCCTGTCGCCTCTGAATGCTGGCTTCCGCCATTATCAAAATCAAGATTGCTTCGTGAGCTATTCACGGTAACATCTGTCGGCCGCAAATGATGCAAGTCAGTTCCCGCACCCATGGTTGTTCCGAAGTCACCATGTGATTTGGCCCAAACATGTTCGCGATTCCAGTCATTGACTCCTGATCCATTGGTAAATTTGCCTTGTGAGCGACCTGTGTAAAGAAGGATGACATTATTAGGGTTATTCGGGTCTTCATCTGTTTCCCGAAGTGCCTCCCATACATTTGAATACGATATTTCTATATGGTCGTCGATGATATTATGGAGTGCTGTCTTTAAAGCCTCTCCGGTTTTTCCATTTGCAGCATCATAATAGCCATCAATTGGTACGGGAGGTGTTGATCCATCTCCCTGAAGTTCAAAAGAAGTGCCATTTTTCAATCCAGGGTGAGAGAAATAAGCAGTAAGAGTGCCGGTAACCTTAATCTGCTTTCCCATTATAGAAGGATTAGATTTTAATCCAAAAGCAGAGCGAAATGTAGTTGGGATTTGAACATAAAGCATGTTTTCTGTATTAGTCTCTGAAGGGCTATCCGCAAGTGCCAGGGCATAGTCATTTGGAAATCCGCTTGTAATGACTGTATTCGCTGCAGTCGGCTGCCCAACAACATACCCTTGGACGGTTTTACTCGAATTATTTTGTGTGTAAATACCTTGTGAAACAGAGTAAGGGGAAGACCAGGAACCAACTCCTGCAGCTGCATTTGTCAATGACTCTTGAAGCGGTTGCAGGAACATGAGAATAGCAGTAAAGAAAATCAAAGACATCAGCAAACCTTTTTTCTTACTTTTTTGCATGAACTCGCCTCCAGCAATTTTTGAAAGGACATTTCCTTGTTGAATACTTTTTTTCAAAAAAGTCACAATCCTTCCCAAGTATAAAGGAACAAAATGTCAGAAATCATGAGGTTTTGGCCCTAAAAAAGCCGGAGACGAAAAAATTTACATATGCTTAATAATTTCTAAAAAATTTCTTCCAAGTATATAATCCTTTTGGTAATCAGGAATATGAAGTGATTCAATCCAGCTTTTCTTGGCCGAATAGTCATATTCGTTACCTTCTTTCATTCCATATGGCCCATCACACCCATAAAGGATTTTACGATATCCTAATGATTCCACTGCCATTTTTACAATTGAGGGATTGAGGTAGTCACTTGAGGTATCTGCAAATACATTTGGCTTATCAATCACGTACTTCCAAAGTTTTTTCCAAAATGGAAGGCCTGCATGAGCATATATTATTTTAAGTTTTGGGTAATGTTCAGGTAAATATTTATAGGAGTCGGGTTCTGAAGACAGATGAATGATTATCGGGATACCTTTTGACTCGCACATAGCTGCGACTGGGTCAAGGGCCTTAATGGAATATTGATGCATGAACGGATGAGCTTTTACTCCAATAATTCCCGGCTTACCAAGATAGTGTTCCACTTCTTCCACTGATTCAGGAATCAGTGGATTCACTGCTGCCCAGCCTAGAAAACGGTCTGGGTATCGACCAATAGCAGCTGCGACTATTTCATTGTTTGGCTTTGTGAAAATCTTGTATGCATGGCCATAAAGTTTTAAATATCCTTCCTCTACAAGACCATCATAAATTTTGAGCCCAATTTGCGGAACATTTAAGATAAGAAGACGGAATAAGCGTTGTAAATTAAGCTGAAAAGTGCTATCTGCTTCAAACATGGTTTCGTTCATAGGGGGAATCAGCGCTGTTTTCGTTACCCTATTTTTATCCATGCCCGCTACCATTTTTTCCAGAGTCAGCATTGTTTCATCCAAATGAAAATGGCAATCAACAATCATGTTCATCCCCCTTTTATTACCTCACTTATTTAAGTTATCTCTTAACCTTTTTGTATGGTCCTTCCGATAAGACACCGCATCCATGGTTGCAATTAAGCTTTCTTCCTGCAATGTCGATTGGGTAAAAAACAGTCCGGAAATTTCTTTTCATTTCCGCTGCACGGGCAACGATTCTATCTCCAGGAATAGCCGATTTATGGGGCCCTATGCGGAATTCGGTTAGCCTGCATTATCTTTTCAGTATTCCTAAATATTGAATCCACGGACCAACGTCCGCCCTATATCTATTGGACATGACTCTCGTAATCTGCGAAATATGTGTGAGATCATGGACAACCCATGTAGAAATCAATTCTCTTACCCTCACAACACCGAATACAGGATGAGAACCCGTCAATTCCAAATGAACTTCAGGATCAATTAAACACTTAAGTTTAACTATGTTATGGGTTCGAATCTTTTTAAATTTTATAAGTTTTTCTTCAATAGACTTTTCTTCCATTTCATTTAAATGGGCATACCGATCGAACGGTGGAAACGGTTTGTTTTCCCCTTCCTGAAGAATAAATTCCAGCCTCGGAATCCAATTATTTTTCTCACCCTCAATAAGATGGTCAATCACCTCCATGGCATTCCAAGTACCTTCCCCCTCTTTGCATTGCTGCCATCCCTCAGATACCCCTTTTAAAAAATATTCCAAGGTTTGTGGTGTGCGCTCCAAAATCTCAATAGCCTCTTTTAAATTAAAATTCATTTAGCTGCTCCTTTCTGCACTCTTAACCGCAAAGATTAAAGCCAGCAGAAAAAGAACAAGACCAGTGACCCATCCAAAAGTTGGTGCATATTCAAAGTAGTTTCTCAAACCCATGCCACCAGATATAAAAGCAGGAGCCATCAGGCTAAAAAATAAGGTTAATCTACGAACTTTATTCACTCTTCTCCTCCTCGTTTCTTTGATTGAACATAAATTTTTGCTTAAGGATTCCTGCATTAAATACAGAAAAAATCATGGCGAGGTAAAAAAGGAATCTTGGAAAATAAAACTCCCCATCCCCCCATAAACTCGGTATAAGACAAGGACTGATAGACAAAAGCAGGCGCAACCATTATAGACAAGATGAATTGCCATTTTATTGACTTTACGATTGCAATCCCACCGTTCCTTCAATCAAGGAATTAATTAATCCGCAAAATAATTAAAGGTGTTTCCTTATTTTTTTACTAAAAATCTCACCCTTCCATGTTAACATATTTAACCAATTTCTTTAGAACTTTCTAAAATAAAATAAAAACCCTCGAAGAAGGATCGGGCAAGTTTCATTAGAATTGAAAAGAGCGTTCTTCCATTGGAAGTAACGCCCTTTGATCGGTTTATATGTGATTTTCAAATGTTTCCATTATAGCAGATGGGCCAAATGATTTATTTGACGGAATCACCAGCGTTAATCCGCTAGCCGGATAATATGCTGAATGAAAACTAACCCCTGGATCATAACCCATAACATGATACTTAAATATTGAATCATTTCTCTTACTAATCCATATCCCGTATCCGTAATATTTGACATCTTTAACTATAACATGCGGTGTCAAAAGTTTTTCTGTATACTCTTTGCTTAATAACTTATAGGTCCGCAAACCATCCCATAAGAAGGTCATATCTTGGGCAGTCACGTACGCTCCACCGTCCGAGCCGCCTCTAATGGGTAATGAATAAATATTGGTTCTCCATGTCCCGTCTTCCTCATTATCAATATAGCCAATTGCTGTATTTTTAGGAAGATTGTCAAAACGAAAGTAACCTGAATCCTTCATCCCACAAGGTTCAAATATATTCAATTGGACATAGTCCTGAAAATTCAGGCCCGTCCTTTTCTCAATAATTAAGCCTAACAATATAAATCCTGCATTATTGTAATGAAATCTTTCACCCGGTTTAAACATCATTTTGTTATTTTGGAACAAAGGAAGAAAATCTCTTAATTGATTTAGATGATACATTGGCCTTTCTTTCCAAAGCTCCTCAAAATCATCCATAATTTCCTCATCAAAATAGTCAGGCACTCCAGAAGTATGGGTTAACAGGTGGTGAACGGTAATATCTTTATCAAAGTGAGGAAAAATGTCACCCATTATCTCTTTAAGTCTGGTATCAAATGTAAGTATCCCTTCCTCAACTAATTGACAAATGCCAATTGCTGTAAATAACTTGCATCCAGATGCAATGCCAAACCTAGTGTTTAGATTATTTAATAATTCATCAGCTCTATTTGAATGACCACGAGCTGATTGGAAGGCTATTTCCATCTCCGTTTTAGCGAAAACGACACCAGAAAAGTTAACATCTTCTATAACATCGCTTAGTAATTTATTAGTAATGCTTTTATTTTTCAGCATGGACAGAACTCCCTTTTAGCTGTTATTCCAATGACTTAAAGTGACAAACAACTTATGATGGCAGACCCTATTAAAATATACCATAAGTTTCCTTTTTTTACTTTGCATTGAACTAAAAAAGCGTCTCTGCCAGAATGCAGAAACGCACAATTTTAGTATTTATTTCTCGGACCCCAATCTCCACTTCCCCCTGGCAGAAGCTCAAAAAGGGACCAAATGCTGCAGTATTCATCGCCAGGACCGAACGCAGCTTTTGTATAATGGTGAATGCTGCCGTCATCATTTTTCAACAAAACCGAGACTCCTGGAAGTACATTTCCATTCTGATCTCTAAATCCTAGGTCTTCTTTAAAAGTCGACCCTTCAGTTGATAAACAAATGAATTCCCAGCCTCTGCTTTTTGAAATTTGGTCTAGTGTCTGATAGCCATCCGGACTTGTTAAAACAAAGGATGCTTTATTTTCAATATGCTGTGTAAAACCATTCAATCCATCTGCCCAAAGAGTACAATAGGGACACGATTTTCCCATATTATGAATGACCACTAACTCCTTTTTGTCTCCAAAAAGCTCGCTCAATGCAACTTTAGTGCCTTCCGTAGTTGTCAGCAGGTAATCTTTTACCGTGAATGAAGGAAGCTGTTTTCTTAATGTTGCCAATTCCCCTTTTACACGAATTAATTCCTTCTCCTTTTCCTCAATCGCCTTCTCTACTTGTTCTGCTGTTAATGAACTCATGAGAACATTCCCTCCCTAGACTGATTTGTAAAAAATATTCACTTTCTTTAAGCAGTTTCCTTTTTACTTAAATTTTTTCTCAAGTGAGGTTAAAAATAAATTTTCATTCACTATAATTTGATTAACTTTTTTAAATCCGTTTTTTTCATAAAAATTTATGGCTGGCGTGTTTTTAGAGCCAGTTGAGACGATCAAGCTTTTAATTCCTTCTATTCTTTCAATGAATTCTAGCAACTTTTGGGCTATTCCTTTTCTAAAATGATCGGGGTGAACAATTAATCTATGAATATCAATTGTGTTATTCTCGTCTTTTAAAGATATCGCTCCGCATAATCCTTCGTTTGAATAATAGCCAAAGAACGTTTCTCCACATTTTTGCAGCGTATCAACGGTGTCCTTTAATGGAGGTATATCAGAACACTCGATGAGTTCAGCCTCAACTTTATAAGACGGGATTTAAACGCTCAAAACTTTAAAGGGGCTCTCCCCTCACTAATCGAACGATTGAAGCCATTGTAGAAAAGTATACGAAGTCTTTTGATAAGCGTATGTCACCCCATAAGCTCAGACATACGTATGTTACGAATCTAGCAGAACAAACTGGTGATATTCCCCTTGTTATGAATCAGTTAGGACATACTTCGTCTGATACCTCCCTTCTTTATATTAATACGACTAGAGAAAAAGCTAGGAAAGCGGCAGAAGTGTTAGGAAAAAGGCGTAAATAAAGTGAATTTAAACTCTATAAAAAAATTTATAAATAAGGGACCAGATCCTTCGCTCCCTCCCTTCGTTTGATATAATTAGTTCACTCTGATATAATCCCCCAAGCACTAAAAAAAGACAGAGTATCTAACAAGGGCAACACTGGATATCTCAGTGTCGCCCTTTTTGGCCTTATTTTGGATTTTCTCTATAGTTAAACACCTGAATATTCTGAAAAACCCCCATCGACAGGAACAACAATCCATTTACAAATCCTGTAGAATTGTGATCAATTAACCATAGAAGTGTCCCAATCAACTCTTCGCTTTTCCCAAAGCGTCCCATCGGTGTATGATCAAAAATCTTTTTTGCTCTCTCTGTATATGAACCGTCTTCGTTGAGTAAGAGTTTCTCGTTTTGACCTGTTAGAAAAAATCCTGTAGAAATCGCATTAACTCTAATCCCTACTTTTGAGATATGTACGGCAAGCCATTGTGTAAAGTTATTGATAGAGGCTTTTGCTCCACTATAAGCAGGAATTTTTATTAATGGGGTAAAAGCATTCATAGATGAAATATTTAAAATAACTCCTTCTTTATTACCAATCATCTCCCTTGCAAAGATTTGAGTTGGAAGTATAGTGCCAAGAAAGTTTAAATTAATTACAAATTCCATACCCTCAGCGTCCAAATCAAAAAAAGTTAAAAGGTTTTCCTTATGATCAAGAACTTCTTCGTTGAAGTATTCTTTTGTTGTTGTACCTTTTGGGTGGTTTCCCCCTGCTCCATTGATCAGAATATCGCAGGGACCTAGCTTATTTAGAATGATTTCATTGGCATTGGTTAATTGAGCTATGTTTAATACATCTGCATTTATACCCAATGCCGTTCCTCAGAACTCCCTATTTCATAAGATATTCGGTCAAGCCTATCCTGGTTACGTCCAATAATCGCAACTTTCGCTCCGCAGGAAGCCAGTGCTTTTGAGAAAACACTACCTAATACACCGCTCCCTCCATTAATGACGGCAACTTTTCCAACCTGAAACGGGATTTTCAATTTGGAAAACCTCCCCTTTCATTTTAGTCTTTTTCAATGTATCCCAAATAGCATTTAGATAGACAGCACCAAGGGCTCTATCAAATAATCCATAACCTGGTCTTCCCTTTTCACCCCAAATCATTCGGCCATGATCAGGTCGTATTGGACCATCAAAACCGATATCATCATAAGCTTTCATAATTTCAACAATATCAAGGGAGCCATCAGATGAACGATGAGAGGTTTCATGAAATGAATGATATCCTGTGATTTTTATATTTCGAATATGTGCAAAATGAATAAGTCCTTTTTGACCAAAATAACGAATGATCTCAGGCAAATCCTTGTTTGGATTCGCACCAAGAGATCCTGTACAAATTGTCAATCCATTATTTGGACTTTCAACAAGTTGAGTAAATCGTTCTAAATTTTCCTTTGAAGTTATTATGCGAGGAAGTTCAAAAATCGACCAAAGTGGATCATCCGGATGAATCGCCATTTTAGTGCCTGTTTCATCTGCCACTTTTATAATCGATTGTAAAAAATATTGCAGGTTCTCCCATAACTTTTCTTCTGTCATCGATTCATAATGATTATGTAAATTCGATAATTCATCTTTTCCATAGCTTGAATCCCAACCTAGTAACTGCAAATCACCAGTAAGTGGGTTCATTTTTTAAATAGTATCTCAAGATTAAGGTCTGATCTCATCCAGTCAAATACTAAAATAAAGTTGTAGCAAATAACTTTTACACCCGATGCAGCAAGATTACGAATTGTTTTCTTATAGTTTTCAATATAAAGATCCCTAGATGGAAGCCCTAGCTTAATGTCTTCATGAACCGGTACACTTTCAATGACATCCAACGTAAAGCCTTTTTTCACAATTTTGTCTTTTAATGCTTTTATTTTTTCAACCGGCCATACTTCACCGACTGGAACATCATAAATCGCAGACACAATACCGGTCACACCTGGAATTTGGCGAATGGCATCTAGCGAAATAGAGTCTTCCTCCCCATACCATCTTAACGTCATTTTCATACGAGATACCTCACTTCCTATTTTTTTTATTTAGAATAAAAAGAATCAACCTTCCCAATGGTTAATTCTTTTCAAGTCTTTACTATCGAGTAACGATTTGATGCCCGCCTTCCAGTAGTTCAACTTCCGCTATTATAGGTGCCCCGTCCCAATCTCCTTTATGTTGAATTGCTAAATCTCCCAAAATGTTAGCCCGGTTCAAAGCTTTAGGCAGTGACTTTATAAGCAAATCTTGAGCTTAAGGATTCTCTTCATCTAATATGACCGACAATAACTAGCAGCGTATGCACCAGCACCGTTAGTATCGATTACATGGTTAACTGGGTAGGGAACGGTTTTAAATGTATGTTGTTTTGTAAAACCACATGAACCTTCTGCCCTAGGAGCATGTAAAGAAAAAACACCCTACTTTCTTCACAAACTGACCTCTTGATCCTTTAAGATCAAGAGGTTTTATCAAATCTAATCATCGTTTTAAAATTCTTTTACCACACATCAGATTGTGCTTTAATTTTAATATTATCAAAATGTACTTTCCCATTTAGAATTGCATATGATTTATTACCTAAATAAACCCTTACAACATGCGAACTATTGGAAGGAGAGTTAAAGGTAACAGAATGAGATTGCCAGCTTGTATTTTCAAAAGTATAATTAACTAAGCTTTCACCAGTAGTTTCATTTTTAATAATGACCCTTCCCCCCGCTCCTGTAGTATCTGTTTTTCCAGAAAAGGTTAAAGTATATGAAGTAGAAGGGACCCACTCTTCCCATGTTTGGGTTAAGTATTGCCACGAAGTACCATTGGATTTTATGGTAGCACCATAATTACCACTTATTTTGTTTTGGGTATCCATATATGCCGTCGCTGCGGTTGAATTCGTTCTAACCCATTGTGCTGGTTGAGTATTATCAAAACTTGTTGTATATTCAAAACCCCGGTTTACGAGTTTAGCTCTATCCCATTTCATAATTTGAGCTAACGTCAAAAATTTAAAACCACTGTTAGGTGTTATGCTTCTATATTGTTCCGCAGCTACTGGCCATACACTTTTGTCAAACTGTGATAATTCTGTCCAGTTTGCTAGATTTAACGTATAGATAAACGGACCTCTTGTTGTATTGTTGCCGCTTACAAAATTCTTGACTTTGTTGGGGGTCACAGTTCTATCTACCATGACATTAGAAAAAGTATTTGCAAATTTTTCAATGTCATCTCCAGAATAACTTAAACCATATCTATACATTTCAACAATTGCAGACAGATCAAGTTGACCATGGGAAGTATCCTCCCATGAATTATAATTATCGCTGTATTTCCACAAGTACGAATCATGGTTAGGATCAACTACTAACTTAGTTTTAAAGTATTCATTTATCCTTTTCGCTTTTTCTAAGTAACTAGAATTCCCATTAATGTCATACATAATAATTAATAATTGACTAAATGCTAAAAACATATTATATGGCAAAGTAGTACCTGGGCCATTTGTAGTACCGCTTTGAGCTGTATAATTTTTCGATTCTCTATATGTCCCTAATATGGAATCCCATGTGTTTCCAATGACTTGACTATGCTCCCATTTTGGAATTAATTCATTTTCAACAAATTGTCGGTACGAATTTGCTTTATTCTGATAAATTAATTGTAATTCTGGCGTGTTATTAATTAGGCGGATAAACTCTGCAATTGGGATTCCAATCATAGCATCATGTACGTGATAAGGATAATAAGCACTTACTTCTACTTGATCAAAATAAGTAATACCATTGGAAACCGTGTATGTGTTATGGCCTAACCAGATTTCAAGATTATGGCCACTCGAAGGTGTGGTGAAATCGATGTTATAGAATCCCCATTCAGTACTATCAATTGTTGCTTTACCTAATATCGTGTTGGTCGTTCTATCATGGACATATGCTTCACCCATTACTAATCCATTCGTTTTTCCAAACAACCTTAGACGGTATTTGGTATTTGGTTCATAAGACATCATTTTTTGATAAACTTTTTGCCAACTACTACCATTTGTTTTTAGAGTTAAGCTATGCTCACCGTATTGGCTTTGATTGTATACCGCAGGTTCGTTATTTTGAAATGCCGTTGAAGTAGTAGATTGAAATCTTGTCCAATTATTTAAATCTAACTCAAATCCTCCATTATCTAACTCAATGGGCGAATACTTATAGGTAGTCCACCCCAAATACCCATCGTTATCATCATCATTACTATTAGAGATCATTTTATCTACATGAAGTGTAAATTTTTGTAACCACTGATTATCTTTTGTTTGATTATACAATTCTATATAACTTCTTAGGAGATAGCTTTCTCCCCATGCTAAATCAGATGAGTCCTTGGAAGTATAATAAGAACTTCCATAAATGTTTTCATTTGCTACATACTTGTCATACCATATATTTGATGAAGCTAGAATAGATTGAGAAAACAACATATGGATAGCCATTATCATGGAAAGTCCTAATAAAATTTTGCTTTTAATTTTAGCCACTATTATTCACCTCTCATAAAAAAATAATAGGCAAATACGTTATCTCTTAATATATATGACCTGTTCTGTTTGTAGAAAAAACTGCTATAGGATAAGTAAACACCTGCTTTATCATCCAACTATTTTAACCTCCGAAAAAGTATACACTGTAGATCACTTCATTAAATCATTAGTGTATCAACTTTACATAGTCCCAATATCTCCTTGTATGATCACTAATGGTCGAAACACCCCGTCAACAATTTACCAATTCTATTAATTTTCCAATGTTCCACATATATAAATATAACGATACGTCCCATCTAGTATACGTTATTATTGCTAAGCCATTTAGAACGGTTTTGCAGTACGAAATCATCATCATTCAAATGAGGATATTCTCTATATACCCGCTCAATTTCCCTTAACTGGCCTGGAGAAAGGTCTTCATCCGGGTTTAGGCACCACCTTCCCTCAAGCAACCCCTGTCTTCTCAAAATTTCGTGTATGCCTGGAATACAACCTGAAAAACCATTAGCAGGATCAAACAGTGCTGCGTTTACATCAGTCACTTCAACATTAAGGGATAATAACTCTGAAATCCGGGTAGAATTTTCTTCACCGAGCACTTGTTTTATTTCCTCCAGTAGATCAACTGCTTTCTTTGTCCAGACAGCCCAATGACCTAATAGGCCTCCAACAATCCTTTTTTTCACCGTTTTCCCATCTACTTGGATGTTATATGCGGTCAGCAGATCGACAATAATGTTGTCATCATTTCCGGTATATAGTGCAATTTCGTCACTCCGGGAAGAATGGGCTACCGCACGAACTACATCAAGTGTTTGGTATCGGTTGAATGGCGCAATTTTGATGGCCATCACACCTGGTATTTCGGCAGCTGTTTTCCAAAACTTATAGCTTAGGATACGGCCCCCGACAGAAGGTTGAAGATAAAATCCAAACACAGGAATAATCTGAGAGATGGCTTCTAACCGGTCGATTAAATCAGTTTCAGACCAGTCCGATAGCCCGCCCATGCTTACAAGGCCCATATCATATCCTAACTCTTTTGCAAATCGGGCTTCTTCAAGAGCCTGAAAAGTGTCTCCGCAAATTCCTGCTATTGTTACAAAAGGTCTGGCAAGTTTGGCTTTCCTTACTTCGTCTATTGCTAGTTCAAGTACCTTTTTATTTAGGTTATATTTTGGGTCCCTTATTTCAAACTGGGTTGTGTGTACACCTACAGCTACCCCGCCTGCTCCTGCTGCCATGTAGTATCTCGTAAGTCCTCTCTGTCTTTCTTCATCCAGTTCTCTCATTGCATTCAAGGCAAGTGGATGTGCCGGAATGACAAGTCCTTCTAGGATCGCTTTATGGATTATTGCTTTCAACCGATTTTCCATCGTTAAAAGGCTCCCTCCCTCTGCTGAAAATGGGTAGGCTTATTGATTGTTTCTCCATCAATCTCTACCCAGCGACCTACCCATTCCATCATTTGTTGTAATGTAACGAGAGGATAGCCTAGCAATTTATGAGCCTTTGTTGCGTTATTTAGGAGCGCCGTTTCACTTTCTTCATTTAAAAAAACAGGTTCTTTTCCAAACTTCTCACCAAATTTCTCAGCCAACCAGCGAATTGATACCGTTTCAGGACCTGTTACATTCAATATAAGCGGTGGGGAATCTGCTAGCATTAGGCTTCTAATTGCCATTTCATTTGCATCACCTTGCCAAATGACATTTACATGACCCATATGAAGATCAATAGGATTACCGTTATATACGCTTCTCGCAATCTCCAAAAGAACACCATATCTTAAATCGATAGAATAATTCAGACGAAATTGGACTAGTTTCGTTCCATGCAGTCTTGAAAAATGTTCAAAAATTCTTTCTCTCCCAAGACAGGATTGAGCATACTCACCTACCGGCCCAGTTTGATGATTTTCAGAGGCTCCCCCATAAGAAACATTTGTTAACGGATAAACATTGCCTGATGAAAAACTTACGATTCTGGAATTTTTAAATTTCTCTGCAACTTTACCAGGCAGAAAAGTATTCATCGCCCATGTGTACGATTCATTGCCTACTGTTCCAAATTTGTAGCCGGCCATGTAGATGATATTTTCCGCTTCTGGCAGATTTTGAAGCTCCTTTTCATCCAACAGATCAGCAGCAATGGTTTCCACACCATGTTCTTCAAGGTCAATTCTTACGTTCTTTGAAGAAAAGCGTGATACTCCTATAATTCTTTTATTTACCCCAACCTGGTCACAAGCTCTTTTTGCAACTTTTGCAAGAGTAGGGCCCATTTTTCCCCCCACTCCTAAAATCATAATGTCACCTTTAATATCGCGAATATCCTTAATTAATCGACTAGATGGTTCAGACAGTTTCTTTTCTAGATCTTGAAGTGTCTCCATTTTTCTCCTCATCTCTCTAAATTAATTTGTTTATTGATAAATAAAGACATATCTATTTACAGTCTTTAATTACTTCTGTTTATTGTAAATTAACTACAACAACCTCATATTCCAATAGAAAATCCAATTGAATAAAAATAGTTCCTTCTTCCTGGTGAAACTTAAGTTGTTCATTTTTTCTTAGTGCTTTTACATCCGAGACTCTAAGTTCTGCCTTTAGCTCGATTTGTACATCTGTTAACGGGATGACATCGGAAATTGGCCTTATCATAGATCCTGTATAGTTCACGAGATGCAGCAGGATTTGCTTTTCCCCTTTTTTCCGAAGGGAAAGATGAATCGCTTCATTAGGGGTTGTTGTTTTTACAAGCACCGGTACATTTACAAGCTCTCTTACTGCGTTATTCATCAATATCCGATACTCGGGAAGTGCAAAGCTTTCATAAAACTTGCCAACATTAGCCGTGAAGTAAATACTTTTACCACTTCCATAAGAATGATGAACAATATATGGATAAGAAGTGATCTCCGGGAGCTCACAATACCTTGATTTTTGTTTCCTCCGGTAATGCATGCAAAGATTAGTCTTAGCGGCAGGTATTATTTTGGTACCTAAACTGGCAGCCGGAATCACGGTTTGATCGATGCCTTCTGTCAAATGGCTTTCCTTATCAATTTCTATGTGATCGTATTTAGAGTTATTGATTCCCTCTATTCTTTCTATTCCTAAGATGTTACTTAAAAGAGGTTTGGCCCTCCTCATCCCGTATTCATCGTATAACGATGTGTCAAAAGAAGAGATTATTTTTCCAGCTTCTTTTACATACCTTTCAATCTGTTCTGCTTGCTCTGGATTCATGACACTGACATTTGGAAGAATAATAAGTTCATATTTTTGAAAGCTTCCATCTATTATAGACGTATCATCAATCACATCAAAGGGGATTTTGCCTCGTGACAAAGCATCGTACCATCCTATAAAAGAGCCACGGGAATCCCCTTTCTCCTCATCTGCCAGCTCTTCTTGCCCAGTAGTAAAATCGGTTTCCTCTGCGGATGATTGATAAACATTCGCCGTTTCATATGACCACATTAAGGCGATCGTTGCCATTGATTTCGTATCTGTAAAATACTTTTCGTTTATTCTCAGAAATCGATTGATCTCTTTTACTGTTCCCATCCTTCTATCCTGGTTGTTATCGTTATAGATGCCATACCACGTGTTCGCTCCATGTGAGACTGCCATCGCATGAGTCAACCAAGTTTCTGCATGCGATAATAAATAACGAGACCATGGAGCTAACCTGCCAGCAATGGCGACACAGTAGGGCTTTCCATCTGCCTGTGTCTCCAGCAGTTGTGCTGTTGCAGCAGGCTTCCAAATCGGAACTTTCCTAAGATCTTCTCCGAGGAAACCACCTTCTGCCAGCAGCATATCCTGATACTTAACCGTCAACCGGTTGTCTCTGCTGCAGTATTTTGTCGGAACGAGTTGAGGGCTGTTCATATAGATCATACTGTCCGGCTTAACTTTTTTTAACGTAGCATTTGCTTCTTTCATAAAACGGGCAATCGAATAACGTTTAAATTGAAATAATTCCTGTTTTTCCTTGTTGCTTGCTTTCGACCAATGAGGTATCGGATACCCATACTCTTTAAAGAACAGCTCTTTGCATTCCTTACAATAACAGCCTTCTATTCTGAAAAATGGGCCGTCTAAAAAGATACCTTGAATGGCATACTGGGTAAGGTTCCGTATTGTTTGAAAGGCATACTCCCTAAATCGCGAATTAATACAAGTATAGGAACCCTTTCCATAAGCACTTGGAATTACATCATTTTCCTTATTTTTTTGCTGCCATTCTGGATACCTTTTAGCTAGCGGTTCTGCAAGCCAATGTACGTTAAAGTAAACAATTGGGTTTATTCCGAGCGTTTCATATGAATTCGAAATCTCTTGTAAAATATTCTTTCTAACCTGAATTGCACAATCGGATGGATAATACGTAATTCCGGATTCTCCTTCTGCTACATCATGAACTTCGATATGCTCGCAGTTAAAACCGAGTTCCTGTCTAATCTTAAATTGTTTTGGCAAATCGATTTTTTCATAAATATCCGGCGCAGGCGGTATGCAATCAACAATTCGTAAGGGCCTGTCTTTCCAAGTAATGGTTTGCATATCTAATCGTCCTCATTTCACTTTAGTTTATCCTTTAATAGAACCTTGCAGCCCGCTTACGAAATGACGCTGCATAATAATATAGAAGATAATAACCGGGACGAGGGAGATAATCACTCCTGCAGCCATCGTTTTAACATCGGTTCCAAACGTTCCGGATAAATATGCTAATCCTAAAGCAATCGGGTACAAGTTTTCATCCTTTAAAATAATCAATGGCCACATAAAGGAGTTCCAAACCGATATAAAGGAGAAAACAGTTAACGCGGCAAGTGTCGGCTTAGTCAGCGGCAAAATGATGCTCCACCATATTCTAAATGGACCGCATCCATCAATAATTGCAGCCTCTTCGATTTCCTTTGGGATACTTAGATAGGCTTGTCTCATCAAGAAAATTGAGAATCCGCCTACCAGTCCAGGAACGATAAGTCCCAACCAGGAATCTACCATTCCGAGCTTTTCTACGATTATATAAAGCGGAACTAGTTTTCCTTCTTCAGGCAAGAACATGGTAGCTATAATCGCGTAGAAAATAAAATTTCTTCCCGGAAAGTTCATGCGTGCTAACGGGTATGCCGTAAATGCTGTCAAAAAAATATGGGCAGGGATCATAATGATGAGAAGGAGAAAAGAATTAACCAAATACTTCAGAAACGGTATGGCCGTCCATGCTTCAATAAAATGATCAAATACAGCAGGGTTTGGTATAAAACTTGGTGGAAATCCAAAAACATCCTGAGTATTTGATTTAAACGCTGTAGAAAGGAGCCACAGGAAAGGACCAATGAATAACAACGCAACAGCAAATAAAATGACATATAATAGAATAGTCTTAATCACCTTATTTTTGTTATTTTTTATCATTGTACAGATTGACCCCCTCTGGAAATCTTATAATTGATAATGGTAAGGATCATTAATATCACCCATAAAACGATGCCCATTGCTGTCGCGTACCCCATGTCAAGCTCCTCGAATGCTTTTTGGTAAATATACAGCGGCAGGGACATTGTACTGTCTAGTGGGCCTCCACCAGTCATAATATAAACACTGGTAAACATTTGGATAGATCCAATTGTTGACATAACAAGTGTTACCGCAAATACTGGCCTTAGCTGCGGAAGATACACATGCCATATGATTCTTGCTTTTGTAGCACCGTCAATTTTTGCCGCTTCGATTAATTCTTTTGATACCATCTGAAGGCCGGCAAGGTATATAAGCATATAGAACCCCATTGCTTTCCATGACTCAAGAATGGAGATGGCCGGTAATGCCGTTTTTGTGTTCAACAACCAGTTGATCTCAGACTCAATTCCAATAAAATTTAAAAACGCGTTTATTAATCCTGTCGGGTGATATAAAAATTTCCACAATATCGCGACTGCTACCATTGAGGTTATTACCGGAAGATAGTAAAGAACTCTAAATAAATTAATTCCTTTTATTTTTCTATTCACAAGCATGGCTAGGAAGAGGGGAACAATTGTAATGATAGGTACGGTGATTAAAAAATATTGAAAAGAATTCCCAAGTGATTTCCAAAACTTGTCGTCTTCCATCATCATTCTATAATTTTCTAACCCTATCCATTCTGCAGGTGCAAATACATGGTACTCGGTAAAAGAATAATAAAAAGCATTAAGAGTGGGTAAATACTCAAAAGTAAAGATAAGGACAATGGCTGGAAGCAAAAATATATATGGGACAAGGTTGATTTTCTTTCTCTTTGTCCTTTTGATTCTCACTTTTTTCTCTTTAAAGGTCTCTATTCGGCTAAATTGCAATTTACCTACTCCTTTCCCTGTGACATTGTTAGCAAAAACAATGACAGCGGATTGGATAAATCCGCTGCTTAAACTAAGTATTACTTTACTTTGAAAGCTCCTTTTCCCAATGAGCAGCTGCATCGTCTAGGGCTTCTTTCACCGTTTTTTCACCTAGCATTGCCGCACGTATTTGTTCTAAATAATACTTTTTTAATTCTTCCTCTTTATTAATTCCAAGAATATTAATAGTCAGATTTGGCGCAATTTCAACCATTAGCTTTCTCGCCTCGTCGTGTATCGTTTTTACTTCAAAATCTTTAAAAAAAGGATCTTTTAACGTCTCTTCCGTTGATGGGAATATGGAAACAAGTTTCGTAAATTCTAATTGGTTTTTGGCATTCGTTACAAAAAGGGCAAATTTAGCTGCTTCTTCAGGATGCTCTGATTTCTTTGGAACTACAAAGGTTTGAATTCCGCCTATAGCAACAGTGCCATCTTCACCAGTAATAGGTTTGAACACCTTTAATTTAGGAAGTATTGTCGGCGCATTCTTTTCAATATTGACTAAACCGGAAACCAATTTTTGACCTACGTGAGCCTGTTGCCCGTTTTCAAATGTCTGCTGCAGCTGACGGTCATCTTCGGATATAGCTCCTGGCGCTACTGATCCATTTTCGTATGCTTCAACGAAAAGCTCGACAAACTCCACATGCTCCTCTGAGTTGAAAACAGGTTTTGTACCCTTTTTATTTAAAATGGGCAGCCCTTGTCCAACCAGGACTTCCATTGACGGAATATCATTAGAGCCGTATACTTTTGGCAGTTTTTCATGTATCTTTTTGCCGTTTTCCAATAACTCTTTCCAATTTTCAGGAGGAGATTCAGGGTCTAAACCAGCTTGTTTATAAAGTTCAGTATTTAAGAACCCTACAGGTGGTCCGCCATGATACCAAGGGATTGCCAGCAAATCATCTTCAAAAGTTAAACCTTCTATCAATCCATCAATATAAGGAGAGAGCTCTTCTTCTTTTACGAGATCATTTATTGGACTTAATACGTTATATCGCCTAATTAACGAAATGTCTGAGCTTGATAGATTTACAACATCAGGAATATCTTTACTTTGCATGGCGGTAATAAATTTTTTGGAAGCGTCAGCACCTGGGACATCTACCCACTTAATGGTCACATTAGGGTTTTCTTTTTCATAAGCGTCCACCATTCCTTGAATATAATCGCCAAAATTTTTCTTTAAGTTGATCGTCCAAAATTCTAATTCAATCTTCTTGTCACCGGAACCTTCACCGCCTGAAGCCGTTTCACTATTCGAACAAGCAAGCAAAGGAGTGAAAACGAGTAAAAAAACCATTACAAGACCCAGCCATTTTTTACGCTTCATGTGCATACCCCTCCATTTTTTTAACATTTTTTAAATATTCCGACAATTAATTGTAAGGGTTTTCTTGATTTCGTTTTAATTATAAATTTCATCCCTTTTAAAGACAAGTCCATTAATTGTCTTTAAATCCCTCTTTAAAATACGTTTACAGAGGCTATTTTTGTATATTTATTTTCCTTGCCTATACCAATATTTTTTTTCATTGGGTGTGAGTCATAGTAGAGCTTTTCCTCCTCTAACTCTTCAATACGATCGATGTTACCCAATACATAATCCATTATCCTTTTTTGCGCTGTTTCGATTCTTGCTAATAACCCGCCATAACGAATATCGAGAATTTCCCACCCGAATGCTTTGTTTTGTTTATACCAGATATCCCTATGAAGCTCTCTTAACTCTTTTACCAACCTATTTAATTCAGTTAATTCTTCATTCGCTATTCTTTTAAGTTTTGTCATGTTTTTTTCTTTATAGAGATTACTGATTGTGATCCCAATGTCGCATTTTATACATAATACATCGCACATCTTCATCATAAATCCATACAACGTGTCCCAATTAGATTCTTGAACCAATCTTCCTGAAATTTCTTTTTTTATCGATTGATAATGGCTGCTGAAGTTCAAATCTTCTATATGCTTATCAAACAAGCCGATAAGAATGTCTTGCCAGAGCAAGAATTTCGTTGGGTTGTCAGGTATAAGCTTGTTCCAATCCGCTGAAGGGTGTGCATCTAAATTCCCCATTGTTAAAAAGGCATCGTAATTCGCTCCCGTACAAAATTCAAAACGGTTTCTAAGCTTCTCAGTATCCAGCTGCTCAGAATACCCATGTTCTGCATACAATTGCATGCCTAGAAGCCCAAGATAGTAATTACTCTCCGCTCCATCATCTCCCCATAGTGTAGCAAATACTTCTTGCACGTTCTGCTTCTTACACATGTTTAGGGCTGCGTTTGTTGTATTGAATGTTTTTTTATAATGAATGGTTGGCCCATGCCAAGTCCAAATCCCGCCTGCAAAAACAGGAGCTTTCCCAAAAGCGGTATGCTTTTCGAAATACGATTTGTAAAAATCCTCATCTTCATTATAGTAATCCCAATAAACAAGCTGGACATCATCAGGTATATCCATTAATACCTCTTCTGGGATAGTAATGTTCAGATCGTAATATGCATCCGTCCGGGACCACACCCTAAAATACATGTCACTCCATACCATAGGCTTCAAATGATATTCGGAAGTGATTTTCACAAGTTCTTTTAAATGCTTATTCATTAACTTAAATCGTTCTTCTTTTCCGTGCAGATCCAAAAACCGGCCCCGTCCCAATCCATGAGCCTCGTCCATTCCTATATGAATTCGATTTGAACGGAATGGACTAGATGCGGATACGATCATCTTTTCAATAAAAGAGTACGTTTCTTTATGTCCCACTAATAAAACATCATCTGTATCTTTAAAATCTTTTGTATGAGACCATTTTAAATATGTGGAAAGGTGGGCAAGAGTTTGAATACAGGGAATCATCTCAATACCGAAACAGTGGGCATAGTCATCAAGGCCCTTTAGTTCACTCTCGCTGTATCTTCCTCTCATATATCCAAAATAGGGGTCTTCTTTTATGGTATACGTATCTTCCGTATAGAGCATAACCATGTTCAATCCCATTACCGCCATATAACGAAGAAAGGTTCGCACTGTATCTGGTTTTAATACTGCATTTCTAGAGCAGTCTAGCATGATCCCATTCATCTGAAACTGGGGGGTTTCATTTACGTAAAAATACCCTTGATTCATAGCCTTCTCGATGAATAATCCTAGCCCGCGAAAGAAGTGGATTTTATTTGCATACCGAATGAGTCCTTGGCTTCCATCCTTTCTAACTTCTAATTGATTTTCTAGCGTTTGCTCTACGAGGATGGGAAAACCATCATCAGCGACTTGGAACTGAAGCTGTGTTTGTAATTCATGAATCCCCTGGTAAAGTTCCTCCATCTCCCCTAAAAACTTAAGTTTCATTCTGATTCCTCCAGATTAAAGATATGACTGCATTACTTTTTTTACCGCTTTAGCAGCATCATAGATACCTTCTTCATCTCCTAAGAGCACCGTTTGGGTTATCCATATAACTTGTTTGTTTCCCATTCGTTCTGCAATTGGACAATGGTATTGCTGTTTTTCCCCCGTCCAGTCCTTAATAGATTGGATAATAGAATCATAGAGGTTAAGTGCTTTATATCCAGATGTACTAGGAATGCCCTCAGCAGCCATTTTTCGGACAAAGTCCTCTTTATTTACTTTTTTGGATAATTCCCTATCAAGGTAAAACATGTACAGATGGTACCCATTTCTTGTTGCTCTTGGATCTTTACGGAACAAGTGAATACCTTTGGTCTCTCCCATTAATTGGTCTAAGAGTGATGCATTTTTCTCACGGAGCTGCAATTGTTCTTCAAGTCTTGACATCTGTCCTAATAAAACAGCAGCTTGTAGCTCCGTCATTCTAATGTTCCATCCGATAGAATCGTGCTGATACCAAGCTCCGTCACGTACCCTTCCAACATTGGCGATCGACCACGCTTTATCGGCTAAGTGCTTTTTATTCGAGAGGATCATCCCCCCCTCACCTGATGTTAAATTTTTGCTTGATTGAAAGCTAAAGGTACCTAAGTCTCCTAGAGCACCAACAGCTATCCCTTTCCACTGAGAGCCTACCGCTTGGGCAGCATCTTCAATCAAAGAAATGTTATATTTAGTTGAAATTTCCCTTAAGCGATCCATGTTTGCAGGTGTTCCACCAATATGGACTGCTATAATTGCTTTTGTTTTCGGAGTAATGGCTTCCTCTACCTTTTCCGGATCAATCAAAAGGGTGTCTTCCTCGACATCGACAAATACAGGAATCGCTCCATACAAGAGGGCAGCCGTTGCTGTTGCAATAAATGTATAGGGCGGCATGATCACTTCATCATAAGGTTTAACCCCAGCTGCCTGAAGTGCAACGGTAATCGCTAATGTGCCATTCATTACACTTACTCCATAGCTCGAGCTTTGAAATCTTGCAAACTCTTTTTCGAATAATGGAAGCTTTGGTACGTAATCGGGGACGTTTGCTCCACCTGATCCGCCCCACTTGCCAGAGTTCAACACCTCAATTAAAAGATTCTTTTCATGTTCTCCGCTTACTGGCCAAATGGGGTAAGGTTTTTGGCGTACTGGTTTACCGCCATCAATAGCTAATTTCGTCATAATCATCACCTCTATCTAGCGTTTTCACCTTATTGAGCTGGTAGTAGTTCGCAACTTTATAAATTCCTTTAACCATATCGTCGATGTCTTCTTCAGTAAAAAACTCATTTACCGGCAGACGGATCGTAGTCCTTAGAATATCTTCGGCAACTGGACATATTCCTATTTCATAAGAAACATCCGATAATTCAAATGGATAATGGCTGTTTAAATATGCTTGCCGGTTTTGAAATAAGTCGCTTAAATAAACTGCTTCAGGAATATATCCAGATGAAGCTGGGATGCCCTCTTTTCTTAAAGCCTCAGCAAATTGATTTCTTGTACATGAAAATTGGGATTCATCTATTCTGAACATGTAAAACCAGTACGTGCAGGAATTGTAATCAAAAACCTTATGGGGATGGATTCCATTAATACGGTTAATTCCAGCTGTAATTTTATCGCCATATCCCTTTCTCTTTTTGCATATTTCAGGTAATTTCTTTAGCTGGGCAATCCCGACGGCACCCTGTAGTTCTGTCATTCTATAATTAGGGGCCAGGTAAGATAACTCTCTCTCCACCTTATCTCCCAATCGCTGATAGTTTTTATCGGCAAATGCATGCGTCACTTTGTAATCTTCTTCATCCCCAGAATTAATCGTAACGATTCCCCCGTCACCAGTTGAAATATGCTTATAATCGTTTGTGCTGAAGCAGCCGTAGTCACCGATCGTGCCTGCGAGCTTTCCTTTGTACTTTGTTAAATAGCTTTGTGCACAGTCTTCGATCACCTTCAGCCCGAACTGTTTTGAGATTTGCATAATAGGATCCATGTCTGCTGGATTGCCAGCTAAGTGAACAACGAGGATCGCTTTTGTACGCTTCGTAATACATTTTTCTATCGATATTGGGTCCATGTTGTACGTATGGGGATCTAAGTCTGCAAAAACGGGAATCGCATTTTGATAAATTATGCCGATTAGTGTTCCTTGATCAGTGATCGGACTTGTAATTACCTCGTCACCTGCCGTTACTCCAGCCGCTCCAAGTGCGACATGGATCGCTGCTGTTCCAGATGATGCTGCAACACTGTAATTCACACCAAACATTTCATTAAAATCTCTTAAAAATGTTTTGACTTTTTGTCCTGAATGGTAAAAAAGCGTATTTTGATCTAATGCTTCCAGCAATTCTTTTGCTTCTTCCGACCCGAAGCGTTTTCCCGTACGAAAAGGCGTTGTTTTTACTTTAGATCCACCGTGTATGGCCAATTTTTCCATCAGATTATCCTCTTTCATGAACATGTAGGATATCCTCTTCTCTCGATTCATTATCGAAATGTTTCTGTTGGTAAACATGTTTTCTGCACCAAACTCCAAACCTTCTTACTAAACCAGGTTCTTCTTTTCCGTCCAAAACCGGAACCAAGACGACTGACCGATATACCCCATTCCTCAACAGAATAGTTCCATCCTCATCTATTCCGGTAATTCGCATCTCTTTTTTCAAACGAACCCAATCGTTAATCTGTTTTCCTGTCCAAAATACATATCCGAATCTTTTAGCTTCTTCAACGACCTTGACGAACGCTTCCCGAACGGATGCCTGCCGGTAGAGATGGACTTGGTGAAATAGAAAATGAGCTACCCCTCGCACTTTTTGGACGGAAGATAGAAACGGCCGAATTACGCTAGTATCAACTAATCGATCAAGGCCCAAATCCTGGGTTAAAAAGCTTATTTCAACTACATTGTAAAATCTGTTCTTTTCATCTTCCCAAGCAATTGGAAAGTACGGATGGCATGTACCGAAAAGAAATCCTATATTCCCTTTTTTGCTCGGTCCACGCGTTTGGTCGGATTCAATACCGTATTTTTCACACCATTGAAATAGCTGCCCCCAATTTTCAAACAATGTGTAGTGATTTTTATTGGAAGTGATTTTAGGGAGTCCTGCAGCCTTTTTCAGCCAGTTAAGCTGCCTATTAAATTCTTCTCCGCTCCAATGGCCATTATCTGACTCGAGAGCGTTATAATGGAAAGCAATTTCGTGTCCACTCTTCAACATTTTTTCGTAATAATCGGGATGAAAGCCTGGCTCCATCATACACCAGGTGGTTTTTACGTCACATTGATCTAGAAGGTCAAGTGTTATTTGAGCTGATTGATCGATATTCAAGTCACTGTCATGTGAAATCATGGCTATTTGATCTATCTCATCAGGCCAATAATCGATAAATGGCAAGACAAGGTCCTTTTCTAACGCCGTTTGAACCAAATGCGAAATCATAACTTCTTTCCAATCATCCGCATATGGATAGGCAAAAAACGGTTCCCCTGTTTCAGTCAATTGCCGGTCATGCTCCCAATGCATTTCAAAACCATCATCAGCTTTTAGCAGATTATCATCAAGATTAGCCGAACCATCTGGTGCAGGAATGCCGTCTTGCTCTACACCTTTTGTTCCCTGCTGCAGACCTACGATCGTACCGATAATATCTACGGACCATCGGTGGATTTCGCCTTTCCCTACGGAGAATCGCTGCAGCAATGAACCTTGAATGGCGCTATCTGGACTTTCTTTTGTAATGAATCCCTTTTCGATACATCCCTTTGCCCCGCTATTTTGAGGATTCCAGCATATTCCTTGTAAAAATCGTAAGGGGTAATCCAAAATATTTAATGCATAGCCAGTTCCTATTCCCTTCGTTTGCTGTCCAAGCGAATTCGCAAAAAAGTCTAATCCTCCATAGGCAATGATAATGCCGCCTTCATTTACATAATTCCATAACTTTTCATGAAAAGACTCTTCCGCTGATTCTAAAGCGATTATAAGAATATCGTGCTCCTTAATTCCATTATGGGTCTCAATCCAGTCAAAGGGTATTCCAATGTATTCAACCATTTGTTTAACATAAACTTCGAATACATTTAATCCCTCTTCCCATCTCCTTTCTGCTGTTTTTTTGTCAAAATAAATCCCAACTTTCGCAATACTCATGAAGAAACAGCTCCTTTTTCGTTCTTATCATACGGTTACAACCAGACTCTTTCCCCTGTAATACGGCTCTCATTAGCAGCTTCTATAAAACGCATAATTTCAATTGTTTCCTCGAGGTCAATTTGAGCTTCTGAGGTCTGGAACATTTTTATGATGTTTTCTAGCAAACTGGCATAATGAGGTTTGGTCCCTTTTTGCCCATCAACATAAATGGTAGAGCTTTCCCTATGGATTAAAGCCCCAAATGTATTATTTCCTTTACGATTCCCCCTTACTGTACCAATCCTCCCATCTTCCCATTCCCCTGTAATAAGGTCATAGTTTTCATTAGTAACCGCCGTTACATACTTACATCCTTTTCCAAGAATCGTGTAGAGCATTTCTACAGAATGAATTCCATACCAAAAGAGTCCAGGCTGTGTAGGTTCGATTTTCATTGGCCCGTGTGTATCTGCCCCTAAAATAGCTCCGGGTGATTCTTTAGCTTCAGCTTGGAGGTCTTCTACATATCGTAATGAGGATGAACTCATCACAGCAATTCCAGCTTGAGCAGCCAGACGATAAATCTCAGTCGCATCTTTTGAGCTAACAGCAAATGGTTTATCAATAAATATAGGCTTCTTGTAAGATACAACCTGTTTAAATTGTTCTAAATGAACTCTACCATCGACTGAAGTAAGCAGAATTGCATCTGATAATTCCCCAACCTCCTGGGGGGTTTCTGCAATATGGACGTTATACTGGCTTTGAAGTTGTTCAAGTATAGAACCTACTCGGGAATAGCTTAGTTCAAAGTCCTCAGACCCTCCAGGAAAAGCAGCTTTTACATATCCCCCTTTTACATGATGAGGATTATTTTTATTATTTAGCAGTTCTGTGAAAGCTGGGCAGTGAGAGGTATCAAGTCCAATCATTCCAATCGTTAACTGTTTATTCATAAAAGGCCTCCATCAAATATTCTGAATATTCAATACCATTATAGTCGTATATAACTTTTAAAGACAAGTCTATAAAAAGTCTTTTAATCATTACCTAAATCAGATATAATGAGTCCAAGCTTTTTAGAAGTTCTATATTAGGAGGATTATATGACTGACTTCCAATCTACTGATATTGAAAACGGTATTGCAATTGGTGTAATAGGTCCCAAAATTCTTGTTGAAAGAACACGAGAAGCTTTACAATCTTTTCCTTCCTTTACGCCTATATTTCAGGTATATGAAAATGAAAACGCTGCCACTAGCCTGACCGCCGAGTTAATAAACAAAGTAGAAGTGCTTTTATTTTTGGAATATCATGTGTTCCGAAAAGTGAAAGAAAGTATGGAATTCAGCATCCCCGTACACTATGTTCCGTTAATGGGTACAGGATTGTATCGCTCTCTCTTTCGAATCAAGACACTTTACGGGTTAAACGCCCTGACGGTCGATTCTGTCACTCAAGCATATGTAGAAAACATCCTTAATGAACTAGGGGAAAAAAATACCCAATTAACATTTTTTGAGGGAACTGCAACGGCTTCTTTGGACGATATCCTTACCTTTCATGTGGAAAATTTTAATAAACAACAAGAGTTTTCAGCTATGACCGGTGTTCAAACTGTTGCTGAAAGACTGACAGAACTTGGAGTCCCTAACGAATGGGTTACGCCTACTCATCAGGATCTGATTGTATCTTTGGAACGTGCTCTTTTGGCTACTAAAACCCGAAGAAACAAGGAATCCCAGATTGTAGTTGGACTTATAGATATTGATAATTTCAAAAAAATGGTTGGCCTTTATCCTACAGAACATGAAATCCAAAAACTTAAACTGGATCTCCATCGTTTGTTATTGGACTATGTCAAGTTACTAGACGGTCACTTAACGAGTCTTGGAGGAGGAGAATTCCTCTTCTTCACCACAAGAGGAATCTTTGAACGGGAAACTAGAGGATACAAATTTCTCCCTATTTTAGATGATGCGCATAAATCGTTAGGTGTTTCGATCAGCATTGGGATTGGTTTTGGCCGATCAGCAACAGATGCAGGAAACCATGCAAGAATTGCCCTCAGACAATCAAAAGAATTTGGAGGCAATACTTGCTTTATTGTTAGGGAAGACAGGAGTGTCATCGGACCTGTTGAAATGACTCATCCTATGATTTACGACCTGTCTATTACGGATGAAAAATTATTAAGTGTTGCAGAAAAGGCTGGAATGTCAGCAGCCTATATGAGCAAGCTGATGGCACAAGTCGTGCGATACAATAAAACGCATTATACAGCACAGGAACTATCCACTATACTTGGTATTACAATTAGAAGTGCTAATCGAATCCTTGTTCAATGGAGTGATGCAGGAATGGTCGATGTTGTTGGCGAAGAAAAAATATCTTCTAGGGGAAGGCCTAGACAGATTTACCGTTTATCTGTAAACTTCAAATAATCCCCACCTAAAAAGATGGGGATTTGTTGATTTAATTTAACTATTCTTTTCTAAATACACGACAACTAAGGGGAAGGTTAATGACCAAGGCATTAATTGATCCAAGGCATCTTTATCCTGGGTATCCACGATTGGTAGTTCCTCCAAAAGGCCGATTACAGTTTGATCGAACGTTCGCTACGGTTATTATCTATTTCCAAACGGCCATTAGTTTATCCCATTGGTTATGGATACGTTTATCATTTGTAGCTGACCATTTAGATAAAGTAATAAATAAAGTAAAATAGCTCTTTATTCTACTTTGTATTTTTCTAGTTTAGAACTATTTACTTTACAGCCGATTCCAGCTCCATCCGTTAAATGTACTGTACTTTCTTCAATTCGAGGCCCTTCTTCTACTGGATCGTCAAAAAGAAACATCGGTCCATTCTGATCTACAGGGGTCTCTATTTCTAAATAATTAAATAAATGCGCGCTTGCACTTAAACCTAGCGTAGATTCAGTAAGACCACCCCCTACTAATTCAAGACCCGCTTCTCTTCCAATCTCTCCACACCGTCTAGCTCCTGTAAGACCAGCCATTTTTGTAAGTTTAATGACCGCAGTGTCACAAGCCTCAAAACGAACCGCCTGAATTAAGTCAGCCGCTGTCCATATACTTTCATCAAGAGCAATCGGAACAGAAGTTTTTCGCCGAAGTTGAGCATGTCCTAGTAAATCATTTGCTTTTAGTGGCTGTTCAAAAATATCAACTCCGATTTTTTCAAAATGCTTTGCTGCTTTTACTGCGTTTGAAAAAGAATAGCCTTGATTCGCATCAACTCGAAAATACAAGTTAGGGGCAGTATGTTTTACAGCGTCTACTATTTCCAAGTCCTGCTTTAAGTCGAATCCGATTTTAACGTCCAAACCTTTGTAGCCATTTTCATGGGCAAATCTAGCTTTTCTTGCTGCTTCATCAGGACTCTCTGTACTGATCAGATAAGAGAGTTCAATGGTTGATTTAGGTTTTGAATGCCATAATCGAGCCAGTGATTTATTGTTTTGCTTTCCGATCAAATCATAAAGAGCCATGTTAACTGCCGCCTTGGCGATCGGCTGCCCTACGGTTAAACCCCCTTTGATCTGCTGATTTAATACACGATTAATGTGATGGAGATTTTCTGAATCGAGTCCGATAAGCATTGGTCTAAAATAAAGATTAATTGTCGTCGTTACCGATTCAAGCGTTCGTAGCTCCATCTATGGCTAGGTCGAGCTTCTCCCCACCCTGATTCACTATTATCATTCGTTATCTTGACATATACATGTGGAGCTCCAGATTTTTGATCCCCGACGGAACCTCCTGAAATCACAAAGTTTTGCTTCATAGGCAGATTTAAAGGAAAAAACCTCAATATTTGTAATTACCATCGTTCTCTCCTCTCAAAAGGACAACCCGCCCCTTAGGAGAGACAGGTTAAAAGGATTATTCATTAAGCAAGTCTGGATTATATCGTAATACATTCCCTACAATGTTCATTCCGTAAGTAGCCCCGAACGTATCTTTCGGTTTGTTTAATAGACTGAGAGAAATATCACGTACTTTGCTGTCGAACTGACTGAGTGTGACCCATTCCGCTATGAGTACAGAATAATTACTGCTGCCTGTACCGTCTATAAGGGAGCTCACACGCGGATTTGAATAGTCTCCTTGCCAGATGAGCTCTGTAAACGTATTAGAGAACTTTTGCATATCTTCATCTGTAAAAACTTTTCCTATTTGATGCAGATCTACTGCTAGTCCAAGTTCGATATTGGCGTGGCTGAGATCTTCCATTTTATACCTAAAATAACCAAAATCCCACGGCTGCCCTGTATTATCCCAGTAGTTCCAAACATATGCCTTCCCGTTTTCAGTATCCTTTTCCCTTAAGCTGTCTTTCAAGAAATTTCCCATTCTAACTACTTTATTCAAATACTTTTCTTCACCGGTCGCATTGTAAAGGTTGATAAGGGTTCTTCCTGCTGCTGCATATTGATTATGTGGAATCGTAATTCCTTTAGAAGGCTGCATAAATGGGAAGTATTCATTGATTTGAGTCATTCTGGCCGTGTCATCAAACGGGAATTTGTAAACCCCCATAGGGACACCATCTTTCTCATATTCTGACCAGTGTTTTTCCCATTTTGGATAAAAGTTTTTCTCTAGTATTTTTAAATATTCCTTCGCTTTTTCACCGTACTTTTTCTTTAAATCTCTATCACTATAAACAATGTCAACGAACGCCGATATACCAGTTAAAGCCATCCCTTCATGCACGATGTACTCCCCATATTGTTTCAAGGAAACATCGTCATAGTAAGTACCCGTCTCTGCACTCTGGCTTTCAGCATTCGTTAAATACACTCTTAATTGAACGCCTGCCTCTTTTGGGGACATAAAATCAAAGGTGTATGATTTCCATTCCTCAGAAGAAAACTCAAACTCACTTATTGGAAGGCCGGTATCCTGTCGAACGATCATAACCTTCCCCTTCTGATTGGCTTGCTTGTTTTTTGCTTTAAATGTTAAATGATACTTTTTATCAGGTGTGTAATTTGGAATGATTGTGTAAGCTGCAACGAAGTTTTCTTTTTCCGTATTTTGTACAAGCGTACTATACTTTCCGGCAGCTTTAGCCGTATCTGTTCGATAAACAGATCCTTTTTCACCATACCATGGATAAGGATACCATCCATCAGTCATGTACGCCCCGGCGCTGCCTTTATAATAAATACTGTCAGCTTCCATATTGCCGTTTATAATTTGATCTACACTGTAAGATGGTGTCCACCAGCTATCATACCCATCGTGGTCGTTATCTTTTAGCTGTTTGAACATCCCGTCAACGTCTTCTGTTAATCTATCGAGGTATTCTGTATCCTTTGTCGCCATGTACATTCCAGTATAACCCATTAAAACGTAAGACTCACCCCAACCATACAACTGCGATGTCGAATAACCTAAACTAGGTATTGGGCCTACATGACCTGTCCCATCGTAAGCCTTGCTTTGTTCTTCATCATACCGATCAAATCTCTCAATCCATGGTGAATCAGATTCTTCCGCTAAGTTAACAGAAGAAAAGGAAAACATGACTAACGATGCTAGTGATATTACTGCCATCCATTTCCGCATCTTTTTACCTCCTCATTTTGTGATTTCACTGAATAGTATAAAAATTCAGTTAATAAAAGACAAGTCTATTTTGTGTCTATAAAAGTGCTTTCATGAACTCAGGTATTTCTTCCTATTTCTTTTTTGATTACATTTTTCAAAAAGTCAAACTCTTAATCTAGCTAAATGAAGACAGATAACTTCCGTGCGCTTCTATTAAATCATCACATAAGGAAACAATGTCATCGATTGCAAGTTCTGAGGATGTGTGAGGATCGAGTAAAGCCGCCTGATAGATATGTTCTTTTTTACGAGTGATTGCTGCTTCTATTGTTAAGAGCTGCATATTGATATTCGTACGGTTTAAGGCAGCAAGCTGTTCAGGCAATTCACCTATGTAGCAAGGTATAACACCGCTTCGGTCAACGAGACAAGGTACTTCTACACAAGCTTTTTCCGGAAGATTAGAAAGTAAGCCACCCGTATTTAATACGTTACCGGCGATTTTAAACGGACGGTCCGTTTCCATGGCGTCGATAATATAAGAGGCATACTCCTCTGTGCGGGTATGGGACAATTGGACATTTTCCACAAGTTCATTTTTCATGTTGCTCCATCTTGCTATCTTTTCTTTACACCTTCTTAAGTACTCATCAAGAGGGATATTAAATGCATTTATTAATTCTGGGTATTTCTCCTTTATGAAGTACGGGTAGTACTCCGCGTTGTGCTCTGATGATTCGGTTACGTAATACCCAAACCTTTTCATCATTTCAAAACGAACCATATCATTATGCTTTGTTTTTTGTTTTTCTTTGGCTCTCCGTTTTATTTCAGGGTATAAATCTTCGCCATTTTTTGTGATTTCCAGCAGCCATGCCATATGGTTTATTCCGGCAATTTTAGCTTGGATGTTGTCTTTCTCCATTTTAAGGGAATCCAAAAGCATAGGCACACATACTTGAACACTGTGACAGAGTCCGACTGTTTTATTATGACCATAGCGCAGCATGGTACCAGTCAAAATGGCCATAGGATTCGTATAATTTAAGAGCCATGCATCCGGACACATTTCCTGAATATCTCTAGCCATGTCCATCATCACCGGAATCGTTCGAAGACCTCTGAAAATTCCTCCGATACCAACTGTGTCCCCTATCGTCTGTTGAAGTCCATATTTTTTTGGTATTTCAAAATCGATAATGGTACTTGGTTTGTATCCTCCAACCTGAATGGCATTTATCACATACTTTGCGCCTTTTAATGCCTTCTTTCGATCACCATAAGATACTATTTTTACTTTGCTTTTTAGGTTCACCTGTAAGTTTTCCAGCATTCTTCTAGATTCGTCCAACCGGCCTTTATCAATGTCATAAAGAGCAAATTCAAATCCTTCCAGACTGGGAACAAGCATACAGTCTCCCAGTACGTTTTTTGCAAAAACTGTGCTCCCCGCACCAATAAACGTAATTTTAGACATACTTTAACCTCCAGTTTTGTAGTCATGGCTATTAGTCGTTGTGATATTCAAGCTGCAGTAAAATAGAGATTGCGGCTCCCTTCGCCGGAGAAAATGCATGCTCTGTAAAAGCAATATTTGTTTTCAGTAATGGAAATGGCAAAGTGTTCACTTTAACAGCCGCTATTGTTTTATTTTTAAAGTTTTCAAACGTATTATAAGGAGAATCCACAATGACGGTTTGCGGGTTCATTAAATGAATAACATGAACAATTGCCCTTCCTAAATACTCTCCATATTGACTTGACTCTTTTGCTGCGGTTAGGTTGCTTTTCACCCAATCCATCCATTCTTTTTGTGAATGTTTAACTTTAACTTCCGGATTGTTATTTTGAAGAAATTCACGAAAAGTGTTCATACTGATCAATTTTTCAAGACAGCCCTTTTGTCCACAGCTGCATTCAGGACCTAAAGGATCAACGGAAATATGTCCAATTTCTCCAGCTGTCCAGCTATTTCCGTTATAGACCTGATTTCCAATAATAAAGGCACCGCCTACCCCTTCACCTATCCTTATATAAAATGCACTTTTAAAATCGCCTCCCCTCATCTCATCAATAGCTCGTAAAGCCGCGACTTTTACACTATTAAAAATGGATATCTTATGGTTAAATTCCTTTTCTAGCTCTCTTTTTAATGGGACATCCCTCCATTCAAGATTCGCCGAATGATACACATATCCAGAGTTTGGGTCGACCAATCCTGGAACACCTACTCCAATTCCATAAATTTTGGGATGTTTTTTAATCAACTCTTTCGATAATTTGATTAATTCTTCAATAAGGTTATGGTTAGGTTCCAGTTTTCGGCCTCCTTCTTCTACGGTTTGAAAACGAAAATTAACAATACAGTAATCAATCCTGTTTTTCCCTAAAAGAAAACCAAGGGAAAGATAAGCATTTTCCAGCAGGGAAAGCATAATTCTCGGTCTTCCGGCACCTTGCTTTTCCAAACTGCCAGATTCTTTGATCACCTTATCTTTGATGAGCTGATCAACAATAAGAGAAATTGTGTTTTTACTTACTTCAAGAGCTGCAGCAATTTCTAACCTGGAACAAGGCTCATTTTTTCTTACGTATTCAATTACTTTTTTTTGATTTCTCTCTCGTAGTATCGATGTACCTTTAACTGACATATCTAATCTCCTAGTCTAAACACTGCTACTTGGTGCAGATGGTATTGTTCTATAGTTTCTTTATCTTATTTTTAAAACGATTAATGAATTGTGCATTCCATTCATCTCCACCTGTCGCATTACCACTCATCCAAATGGGGGGTTTTATGCCTTTCTCCACCAACAGCTGGATCGCTTCTGCAGTCACTGAATTTAACAAATAAGCATTGGCAAATGTTGATACAGCAGCAACTTTCTGTTCAAGCCCTTCAATTTCTAGAATGGCATCTCCCACCCCCACTTTACTGTCCAGCACGATATCAACAAGTTCGTGCAGATTTTTCTTTGATGGATGCCTCGCAGGATGATCTGCTGGTGTTTGTGAAGCGTGCTCCACAGAAGTAACTCCTATCGTTTTTACACCTATCCTTTTTGCCTCCAGTGCTGCATCAATCGTTGCAGAGTTAATCCCGTACGCGTTAATAATAATTAACAGATCATTTTTTTGAAGACCGTAATCTTCAATCACGATTTTCCCGTAGCCGGGTGTTCTTTCTACAGCCATTGAACGCATGGCACCACCGCTGAGCAATGTGCCTTCGTCTAGAATGGCGCTTACATGCATCAATCCTCCCGCCCTGAAAAAGATTTCTTGAGAACCAAGGTTTGAATGCCCTCCTGGTCCATAAGCAAAAACAAGTTTGTCTTCTTTAATCTGATCCGCAATCATTCTCGCTGCCTTCCCAATTCCATCCATCTCTTCATCATGAAGACGTTTTAAATGTGCTGTCACTTGATCCAAGTAACTCGTCATAATAGGAGCTGACATGCTTGGATACCTCCTTATTTTCATATACTACTTTTCCGTTTTTAAATGTTTTAAATAATTCGATATCTTTCGTTTTTTTCTGATAGAAAAGGATAAAATCAGCTGGATTCCCTTGAGAAATATGAGCTACTGGCAAATGTAACAACAAGGACGGGTTTAACGCAGCTAGATCAATGGCTGAGTTTAGATGACACAACCCTCGCTTCAGCAGATGATTGATTCCCCATAGCTGGGTTTGAACAGAGCCAGCAAGGAGCCCTGGAGATTCAGCCATGTGAAGCCTCCCTTCTGGCGTAAGTACAACCTTCCCGCCAATATGTAGGCTGTATTCACCCGGAAGCATCCCAGTCAAGGAAACACTGTCACTGACAAGAATCGTTTTGTTGCCTTTCAACTGAAGAATTACTTTTAACACGGAATCGGGCAAATGGAATCCATCGGCGATGATACTGCTTGCCAGATCATCATTTGCGAGCTGCTCCCATATATAGTTAGGGTGTCTAGGGAGCATAGGGTGAGCTCCATTACCGAGATGTGTAGACATTCTAGCTCCAGCTTTTACGGCTTCCTGTATTTTTTCCGGACTTGCTGCAGTGTGACCGATGGATACTAAAATACCATCATTGGTGCATTTTTTAATAAACTCAGAAGCATTTTCCCATTCAGGGGAAAGCGTAATCATCTTAATTTTTCCACCAGCTGCCTCTTTGAAGGTACAGAACAAATCCCAATCCGGTGACCGCACATACTCTTGTCTATGGGCCCCTCTTGGACCATCCTCTGGTGAAATAAAAGGGCCTTCTAGATGAATGCCTCCTATTGCTTCCTCAACTTCGGCAAATTTTTGAGATGCCTCTCGTATAGATTTCAGGGCTTCTCTCATTTTTTCCGGACTGTTTGTAATGATCGTCGGAAAGTAAGTCGTTACCCCTTGTTTCCACAGTTCTTTTGTTACTTTTCTAATCTCTTCCGGTTTTATTGGAAGTGTGTTGAAATCAATCCCTACATAACCGTTTATCTGCAAATCAATTAATCCGGGTGCTATAAAAGGCACCTCCTTTTGCAGCTTAGGAGCTGGATTGACCTCTGAGATGATATTTCCATCAAACTTCACTTCAACATTTTGCCCTGTTTTATAATGGACTGCATGAATAACCGTTTGGCTATTATTTTCCATCATAAGCGTCCCTATCTACATACAACGTACATTGGGGATGTGTGCGTAAGATGGAGGCGGGGCATTCGATTGTAATAGGACCTTCAAGAACGTTCTTTACAGCTCTTGATTTAGACTTTCCAGGTACCACACAAAATAAATACTCGCCAGACAAAAGGGCTGGAATTGTAAGGGTTAACGCTTCTGTTGGGACTTTTTCAATGGAAGGAAAACAACCATCATTCACCTGTTGCTGCCTGCATTCTTTATCCATCTCTACTTTTTTTACAACCTTTAAATCGGTAAAATCTGCGACTGGTGGATCATTAAAGGCAATATGGCCGTTTTCACCAATTCCTAGGCATACGATATCAATCGGTGCTTTTTGAAGCAGTGCAGCATAACGTCTGCACTCTTCTTTCACTGAACGATTTCCATCTATCAAATGTACTTTTTTTGGTTTTACGCTATTAAACAGTTTTTTAGAAAGATAATAACCAAAGCGCTGCGGCGCTTCTTCAGGAAGTCCGATATATTCATCCATGTGAAAAACCGTTATTTTTGACCAATCAATATCCTTCGCCTCTGCCAAATATTGAAGCACTTCATTTTGGGAGGGCGCTGCCGCGAAAACAATCCGAATATTCTGCTTTTTATCAAGAAGCTCATGGATTTTTTCTTTCACGTTCCTTCCAGCTTCCCTCCCCATCTCCTCACGAGTTTCATAGACTCTTACCTTTAAAGAATCGATCTTTTTAGTTAAAACAGGTTTAACGATCAAGAGGTGTGATCTCCTTTCCTATTAGTCTTCTCATTTTTTCCTTTATTCTTTTTTCGATAGACCGGTCAAATGGGGCAGGAAGAGCAAAATAATAAATAAACTCTTTTGATTCATATCCTCCTTCCATAAGCTGCTTTTCAGTCGGAACATAGCCAATCATTCCGTTGCTGTAAGGGAGTGGTATCACCCTACCATTAAACGCCTGTTTTATGTAAATGCCATATTCTACTACCATTTCAGCATTCATGGCAAGGAACGATAAATTTCCACCCAAGGAAAGCAATCGGAATTCAAGTGGCAGACCTGCAGCAAAACGGGGTAGATTAGTTTGAACCCTCCTCCTCCATTCCTTCATTTTCAGTTTTTCTATATTCGAGTTCCAAGTAAGCTGTTCTACTGTCTGTAAGTTCTCAAAGTCTAAAAGAAGAGTTGATTTTGTAATACCGAGATTTGATAGGCTCACTTTGGTCCAAGTGTTTTTTCCAATACAATCCATCACATGTTTTGCTAAAAGGTTGCCTAATCGGTCTACATCTCCCTGATCTCCGCGATAAAATTTACTCTCAGTCATCATATTGGGCCGGACATCCCCGCAGCATCCTTGTAAGTAGCCCGCCACCACATTGTCATGAAACGTTTGTTCAATTTTATCTGAAGCAGCACCTGGAAACTCTGATGATACGAAATTATCACCGGTAGTTGTCGGATGACATGCATAATGAAAAAGAACGGCTTTTAATCGGTGGCTTTCGTTCACAAACTTTATTACGATAAGTTCAGGATCAACAATACCTTCTGGATTGGGTGCCATTACAATCTGTCCGTTTTCAGCTTTCCTTCTGTTTATTCCGATGCCGCACGTAGTTGAAATCCTTTCTGCTTGAATCCTTTCTGTATTGTCCTTTGCCAATTGTACAGCTTCCACTAATCGATCTTCTAGGACAGCGAGGTATTCATCTTCACATATCCCGAGAAAAGTGGAGAATTCCTTACATGTCTGTGGCCCTGAGTGATTATGGGTTGCATGAAAGATCGTACTTCCAGCAGGTATGCCTAGTCTTTCTTGAAGTTTATTTTCCATTTCCGCAATCCTGTCCGTCCCCCACCAAATAAGATCTGCTGTGATTATGACTGCCGCTTGATTTTCACTGTTATCTGACTTGCTCAGAAAATAAAAGGCACGAAGAAATAGTTCCTTTTTAACGGATTCGAAGGATCCATACCGATGAGCAAAACCTGCCAGCTGTACCGGAACCTTCGGTGTAATATTTACTTTTGCAGTACCCAACTCTACGTTCATTTTCGTAGCACCTCATTGTTTTCAATAAAGACGTTGCCTAATGCCAGTAAAAAGTAATTAATCCTAATCTATGATTAATTACCGATAAAATATCACGAATTTTTCAAATAGTCAATAATATTTTGAAAATTATTTTTGTATTTTGATTTAACATAGGTACCTAATTTTGCGACTATGAATAATGCTCCTACTTTAATCCCTTTGTAGGCAATGCCTTCTACGTGTAATTTATCAACACTTGGAAATGTCATCCTTACTGTTTCTTTGTTCAACTCAGTAGAAACCGATCTTCATTACTAGGCTATTTTTCGCAACTTAGGAAAAACAATGTGTAAAGGTGTGTAAGAAGATGTTCTATCCAACAGTTACATGCAAAGATTCTAATTTAGTACATGTTGTTAAAAATTGACATATCTGTATGTGTGGATTTACATATAATTCATTTCCAACCTTTTTAAAAAATGACTTCAAAAAAATTCAATTCAGGCCAATTAATGTAGTTACTTGTCGAAAATGCAAAATTTCGAATTACATAATATAGAATATTGTTTTCTATATCAACGTTTCTTCTAGCAGATGCCCCTATCAACCTTGTTTCATCTTTTCATGCTAATAACGGTCAATAAGAGCTAGTAGATCGTCTTCGTCAATTATGCTCTCTATGAGAAGCAATTTCCTCTCCATAAATCGACTCAATATGGTTTCCCTTCCGATCCTAAGTAAGTTCGAAGTTTATCCTTTGCTAAAAGTTTAGCGAAAAGACTTTGTATCAGAGTCATATTTTGAGTCTTAATATATATATAAACATCATTCTTCAATACAAAGAGCACCTATCCAAGTTAGAGACAGAGATAGATGCTCTCGCAAAAGAAGTTGAAGAATATAATATCATCAAATCTATCCCGGGTATCGGAGAAAAGGTCGCGGCAACGATTATTTCTGAAATTGGTGAGATAGATCGATTTAACAATCCTAAGAAGCTTGTAGCTTTCGCTGGAATTGATCCTAGTGTATTCGAGTCTGGGAAGTTTACTGCCACCAAGAATCGGATCACAAAACGAGGATCTAGTAGACTTTGCCATGCCCTATATATGGCAGTTCGTTGTGCTATTCGTGATTGTCTCAAGAAGAAAACGACTGATGAAGTCATCCCTCGCAACAAAAAAATGCGTGAGTTTTACGACAAGAAACGTGAAGAAGGAAAGCCTTTTAAAGTAGCTGTAATCGCATGTGTTAACAAGCTCTTACATTGGATTTTTGCCCTATTAAAAAGCAAAATGACTTTCCAAGATATAGCATAGAACCTATATCATAACTAAACAACACAAAACCTTCCAATTATAAGAAAACGGAGGGTTATTAGGTATACCCTTTTTTAGTATAGCATGAAAGATTTTTAGGTTTTAATGAAAAATATTGTCAAACTATTAGCTGGTTTAGTTTAAGTGCAATCCTTCACAATTTCACCTATATTTAAAAAAAGTATTCGGTTTTATTGATAGATGTTGTTCTTATACATGGCGCCCGATATATAAATTATTATGTTTAATGATGAGGAAATTGAATAACAAATGAGGAGAGGCTACATACCCTCTCCTCATTTGTTATTCAGAATTCAAGTTCTTATTCCAGTTACTAATAAATTAGGACCTTTTTCTTTAACAACACTGTTTCATTAGAATAAGAAGAAGAGTGGTTGCAGCAGCTGTGTCGTCTTAAGTTTAAAGTACCCAGTAGCTTTGATAGCATAAATGTTCTTTGATTTATCAATTAGACCTTCCAACCAATGTTTCTTAAAGCATTTTCAATTATTTCTGCTTCTTTTACCATCCTCATTTTACGAAGTTGAATTGCAAATAGAAGCCAAGGTGGATGTATTGCCCTATAAGGTTTTGAGTCTGGACCAGTGTACATTCCACCACCAGGTCCTGTTGCCACGCTTCATACCTAACATGCCTCTTTTCTTTACAGAAAAATCGCTGTTGTTTTAAGCTTATATAGTTTATAATATTATTTAACAAAGTGTGAAACGACAGATTATCGGGGGAAGTTTAAAATGGGAAAAGCCCTTTTAACTGGAAGCTTCCAGTTAATGAAATCAATCAATAGATCAGTCATTTTAAATATTATCCGTGAGCAAGGGCCAATTTCAAGAGCTGAAATTGCTAAAGTTACTAAGCTCACACCACCAACAGTCAGCAATCTAGTAAAGGAATTGCTCCAGGCGGATATCATTGTAGAGCGTTCTCTTGGGGAATCAAGCGGTGGGCGAAAGCCAACTATGTTAACATTAAACAGCTCTGTATTCCACGTCATAGGTCTTGACATCGGATCACATCATCTAACCACGATTCTTGCTGATATTAGCGGAAAGCTGTTAAAAAAAGAAACAACACCGATTCCAGCCAAAGTGACGAATGAAGGCCTGCTTGACATTATGGCAGAAGCCATCCTTTCTATTAAAAAGAGTCGAAAAATAGATGAAAATAAAATTGTTGGAATCGGAGTCGCCATGCACGGAATCGTAGACGTGGAAGAGGGTGTTTCCATTTTTGCACCTAACCTGAACCTTAAAGATGTCCCTGTTAAGGAGTTTCTTGAAAATAGATTTAACATGTTAGTAAAAGTGGAAAATGATGCACGTGCCATGAGCTTAGGCGAGCAATGGTTTGGAAACGGAACAGGAGTAGATAGTCTTGTGTGTATAAATGTTGGGCGCGGTGTTGGGGCTGGCATCATTATTAATGGCAAACTATTTCATGGCCAAAATTCAATCAGCGGCGAGATCGGCCATATGGTCATCGATGTCAATGGGCCAAAATGCACGTGTGGAAATTTTGGGTGCCTCCAGACTTTCTCGTCCGGCCCCGCAATTGTCGAGCTAGTAGCAAGGGAGCTTCGTCTAGGACTTGAAAGCAATCTCCATGATAAAATTAATGGTGACTTTTCAAAGCTTAGTGGTGAAATGATCTATGAAGCCGCTTTAAAGGGAGATCTTTTGTCACAGAATATTCTTTCACAGGCTGGAAGATATCTTGGTATTGGACTTACCAATCTGATTCATATTGTAAATCCCAAACGGATCATCATAGGCGGCGGAGTTTCCAATGCCCGTGAATACATTTTAGTAAATGTAAAACACACCATTGCCCAAAGGGCGCTGACTGAATCAGCCAAGGAGACAGAGATTCTAGTCTCCAAGTTCGGAGAAGATGCTTCCGTCATGGGAGCTGTTGCCTTAATTCTGGCAGAGTTGTTCGCTGCAAGGGGAAATGAATAAAATGAACCAGCCAGTGGTCTTGCCCCTGTCAATAGAGAAGATAAAAAAAGCTATGCAGTGAGCGTGTCTCGATATTCAATCGGCGCACGTTTCTTTAGTTGTTTTTTCTTCGTTTGTAATTATAGTAATAGATGTAATCGTCTATGGCTTGCCATTGCTCTTCATCTGAATTAAACTGTCCCATATACAACTTCTCTGTTTTGAGGTGTGGGAAGAATGATTCAACGGAGGCGTTGTCCAGGCAGTTTCCTTTTCGAGAGTTGTATAGCTTAGACGTGTACTGGAACCTCTGGTCAGAATGAGGAACGGCTCCACAGAGTCTTATTCCTTTGTCCATTTTTCTACTGTATTTAACACAAGTTCAAGATCATCTCTCTTAGATAGCTCCCAACTCACAATCTTTATTTTCCCACTTCCTAACCTAAATCTTGAGCTGTCTGCGATTCCGGATTCCCAACTCTTCCGCCAATACTTTATAACTCTTGGAACTATTTACGTATTTTATTACTGCATTAAAATATTCCCTCCAAGTAACATTCTTTCCCCATGGTATCATGAAGGTTTTTTTGACTTAATAGGGACAATACACAATTACTGTTTTAATAAAGCCTTATGCAATCACATGGATAAGGCTTCTGTTCATATATTTTTGGCTGTTTATTTCCTTTTTTATTCAGATCACATTTTGGTTTTCTATCATAAGTAAATAGGCCATTAATCTCTTGCTCTACATCTGTTAGTTGTGTTTAGCAAAAACCTTGGACTACTGGGCTGTTAAAGAGCACCTTTGTCACCCTCTTTTAATGGTTTACCAGTTCCTCAGCTGATTCGAACTGCTGAATAGCCCCATCCTTCAGAACCCATCCGCTTTATAGGCTATTCCGCCATATTCCGTAATCATTATTGGCTCTCCGCGGTAAGAAAAGCCATGTGCATAAATAACACGGTTAGCCGGTGTTGTTGAGACAGGACTCTCATTATCCATATATGCTCTTTCTATTTGATCTGGTGTTTTATAGTTGTGAATTCCACAAATGTCAGAAATGGAATGCCCCCAACCATCGTTGGAAAGCACAGGACGTAACTGGTCAACCGATTTTGTCTGCCAGTACATAGACGAGCATGAGCCTGCTGATATTTATCATTGGCGACACGAGATCTACCCCAACTTTCATTGAGTGGGAGCCATACAATAATCGATGGATGGCTGTAATCACGCTTTACAACTTCAAACCACTCAGTTGCAAGTCTTCGAGCTGCTTCTTCTCTATATTCAGATGCATTAGCCATTTCTCCCCAAACTAAGTAACCAATCTTGTCGGCCCAATAGAGCTTCAAAGGCATTTCCGGCAAACTGAAATGGCTTGCCTTTTACCTTAAATCCATCTTCTTCAAGCTCAACTCCATATATGCCATTAAAGCTGCCCCAGAATAGATAAGGAGTTCCACTATCACCTATAAAGAATGAATCGATAGAATTCTCGACACCAATATCCCTGCTCCTAAAAAGAAGTGCTTATAATCGACCCGCTCAATTGGAAAGATGGATGGCCTACAATTAAAGGACTACAGCCTAGTGAACTAAAAGTAAATGCGCCAGTTCTTAACACTAAATAAAAAACGGACAAGCGAGTCATGAAAATAGATTCTGTGGCTTTTTTTGAACGCCGCAGTATGATTGGGCTTGAATACCTAATATATAAAGGGATGAAAGCTGGCTCAGTTTCTCTTTAAAAATGCAAATCTATAAATACGAAAAGGTCCGCTTGCCAAGGAAGCGGACCTTTTATCACTCATTCACTATTTCTCGGACTAAAATATCAGGGCGCAAATAGGTTTTTCCGTCCTGTTGAACTTCAATATATACCCACTCGCCAGTGTGTGTTAATACTTCATTATCCTCTTCTCCAACAAGAATAGTATCCTCCGATTTAATTCCGCGAATGGCAGGATTCCAAGCAAATGCCTGATGTAGATTCACAACTCCAGGACCCTCCGGTACTGCCAGAAATTCGCGAGATTCATAGCCTGTAGGACCGCCCTGGTGAAGGAAGCGCCAATCCTCACCATAGCCTGCTGCACGATATTGTTCAAAACCACTTTCGAGTACATCCTTAATGAGTATTCCTGGCCTTGTTGCCCGATTCATTGCAATATCAATATTCACTAACTTATGCTTGTTATCTTCAATCACCTTAGGGAGGGGACCAAAATGGACAAATCGGGTTACATTGGCTACCAACCCCCACTTCTCAGCACAAATGACAATCATCGCATAGTTTTGCAGCTTCTTCTCTGTCGGTATTGGATGTCGGTAGTTAAATACCCTTTCATCAGTAGATACAAGAATTACCTGTGGGTTAATTCCATCTTTTATTAACTTCGAAGCCAAATGTGCCTGAATTTCAAACTCCGTCCAGCCAGGCTGGATTTCCCTTGCAGTAGTCTCTACAGCTTTGGCGGCTTTTTGCGCAAGCCATCGATAGCGTTCTTTTTCTTCTTCAGTTAGTGTATAACGTAGGTTTGAAAGCTCACTTGCACACTTTTCAAAAGGTTTAAAATGCACATCACTCGCAATCAATTTCCCATCGCAAAGGGATCTGATCGCTGCATCCTGGTTTTCATACCATTCAGTTGTAATAAACTCGTAACCTAAACCTTCAATCTCTTCATCATGTATCCTGGCTAATTCCATTTTCGAAGTGATGCAATATTTTTTATCAGCAAAAAAAACCAGGTCTGCAACACCATTTTCAGTTGTATTCACAATATGATTGTCTTTTCCGCCAGTAATCCAGGCAAAGTTAGAGCGTTTGCGAAAAAAAACACCGTCATACTTGCTTTCCTCTATAAATTTCAACACTTTTTCCAGCGGGGTACATACAAACTCCTTCACATCAATTCTCCTCCTTCTGCTCCTTATAGCCTGCTGGATTGGTGCTATGCCATTTCCAGGCTGACTCAATAATTGTTGCAAGGTCATTGTATTGAGGCTTCCAGCCAAGAGCAGTTTGTGCCTTTTCAGGTGATGCAATTAATACAGCCGGATCACCAGCACGCCTTGGGCTAACGACTTCCGGGATCGGTTCTCCTGTAACTTTTCGGGCAGTTTCAATAACCTCTTTCACGGAAAACCCGGTTCCATGTCCTAAATTAAATACATCACTAGTTTCTTTTTTGCGCAAATACTCCAAGGCAAGCCAATGGGCATTTGCCAGGTCCATTACATGAATATAATCACGAATACATGTGCCATCCTTCGTTGGGTAGTCATCGCCAAAAATTCCAATATGACCTCTTTGACCAAGTGCCACCTGAAGAATAATAGGAATCAAGTGACTTTCCGGATTGTGGTCTTCTCCAATTTCTCCGTTAGGATGAGCACCTGCGGCGTTAAAGTACCGCAGAGAAATGGATTTTAGTCCGTAAGCAGAATCACACCAGTGGAACATTTTTTCCATAGCAAGCTTTGTTTCTCCATAAGGACTTGTCGGATTTGTTTCATCATGTTCTTGAATAGGAATATTTCTGGGTTCTCCGTAAGTTGCTGCTGTTGAACTAAAGACAATCTTTTTCACACCATGATCAAGCATGGCATTTACTAGGGTATGGGAGGCAATCAAATTATTTTCATAGTACTCAAGCGGCTTAAATACGCTTTCCCCAACGAGTGATCTGGCAGCAAAGTGAATAACTGCCTCAATATTATGAGTGGAAAAGACCTCGCCTAAAAACTTTCTATCACGCAAATCTCCCTCATAAAAAGTTCCCCCGATGACAGCTTTTTCATGGCCAGTTGCCAAATTATCAATAATAACAACCTCTTCACCCTGATTCAAAAGCTCCGCTACAGTATGGCTCCCGATATACCCTGCTCCTCCGGTAACTAAAATGGCCATCGCTCTTCCTCCCTACACTTTAATTTTCTAGTATTGGTATTTCTTTGGCTCCATCGCCGATATCACATACATAAAAAGTTGGCTCCAAACCTGTCCTGGCCTGGTAATTTTCTGCAACAGATTCTTGAAATTCCTTAATTGCTTCCTCTTTTACAAGGCTCACGTTACATCCTCCAAATCCTGCCCCTGTCATTCTGGTACCAATACAACCTTCGATTTTAGACGCTTCCTCAAAAAGGGCATCAAGCTCTTCACCGGTCACTTCGTAAAGATTCCTCAATGACAAATGGGACTCCTTCATTAACCTTCCAAAGGTAGAAAGATCGCAATCCTTCAAAGCTTTCATAGCTTTCAGAACACGCTCATTCTCGGTCACTACATGTTCAACTCTTCCAACAATCACTGGATCTTTCATAACATGCCTGGTATGTTCCCACTCCTGCAGCGTGACATCGCCAAGCGAGCGAATATGCGGAAGTTCTGCCTGTAATAATCTAAGACCTTCTTCACATTCCCGGCGGCGCTCATTGTATTTTGAATCTGCCAACCCGCGGCGCTTATTCGTATTGGTTATCACAATTTTATATCCCTCAATATTTACAGGTACATAATGATATTCGAGTGTGTCACATTTTAAGGCAATCGCATGATCCTTTTTTCCCATGCCTACAGCAAACTGATCCATAATACCGCAATTAACTCCCACAAATCGGTTCTCTGCATGCTGTCCCATCTTAACCAATTCCAACATTTCAATATTTAACCCGGCAAGGTTGCTCAATGCCAATCCTGTGACCAATTCAATAGAAGCAGAAGACGATAAGCCAGCTCCGTTTGGAATATTGCCATAAAAAATAATATCCGCTCCTTTAAAATGTTCGAGGCCGGAAAACTGAATCAGTTCTTGAAGCATACCTTTTGGATAGTTGACCCAATCATCTTCTTCCCTGTAAGTAATGTCAGCCGTCATTATATCTACCCCACTGCTAAAATTTGCTGACCGGAAGCGGTAGATGCCATCTTCTCTTGGGCCGGCTGCTGCCCAGGTCCCATAAGTTAAAGCTGCCGGAAACACGTATCCACCGTTATAATCCGTGTGTTCCCCTATTAAATTTACTCTTCCCGGTGCAAAAAAAAGCCGAATCCCTTTACGATATCCAAAGGCCTCTTGAAACAGAATGGCTAATTCCGAAGGGTTCATTTTCATTCCTACTTTCTATTTTGCTATTAAATTATTATCTTAATTAAGTTAATTTACTAATGTTAGATTTTAAAAGGAATTAGAGCTAACCGCTAATTCCTTTTAAGTGTTTATTGATTTTCTAATGCATCTAAAAAGCGCTTGAAGGCTTTCAATCCCTCATTTGTCTGCTTATATACTCCGGCATGTTCAAGTACTGTCTGGAATTTCTGGCCAACCTCGCACTTTATAATTTCCATTACATTATCTTCAGTAGGCTGACTGTACTTTCTCCTTATGTTACAATACCATTCCCAATGTTTTAACATGTCCTGTCCCCACGTAGATTTTTCAATTGGATTCAGGAGGTACTTTGCCAGATTGTTAAGTTCTTCGGAAAGCCTTCCAGGTAAGACCGCTAGCCCCATAACTTCAATCAGTCCAATATTTTCTTTTTTAATATGATGAAGTTCTTGGTGAGGATGAAAAATTCCATCCGGAAATTCCTCAGAAGTCCGGTTATTCCTAAGAACGACATCCATCTCAAATAACTTTCCCCTTTTGCGTGCAATCGGAGTAACTGTATTGTGGGGGGTTCTACCAGTATGTGCATGAATTTCTGCAGGTGGATCACTATAATTCTGCCATGTCTGAAAAATAATATTACTTACTTCAGCCACTTCTTCTTTGCTGCCCTGAACTCTTAAAACCGACATTGGCCAGTTGACCCTACCGATCGTTACTGATGGAAAATTCCTTAGCCGAATTATTTCTGCTGTTTCTGCTCTTTCAAGAGCAAAGGTATATTGCCCGCTTTGAAAGTGGTCATGTGATAAAATGGATCCCCCTACAATCGGCAAATCGGCATTTGATCCGATAAAATAATGCGGAAACGCTTCGATAAAATCCAGCAGCCTTCTAAATGTGTCCTCAGACATTTTCATAGGCACGTGTTCTTTCCTCAAAACAATGCTATGCTCATTATAATAAACATATGGTGAGTATTGGAAAAACCAATCTTCTCCATTCAATTTAACCGGTATTATTCGGTGTGTCCCTCTTGCCGGATGGCGGAGAGTTCCCCTGTAACCTTCATTCTCCCTGCACAGGAGGCAAGCAGGATAGGACGAGGATGGGACATTTTTTATCATGGCAATTTCTTTTGGATCCTTTTCAGGTTTTGACAGGTTGATGGAAATGTCAATCTCCCCATAAGGTGTCTCTGCTCTCCATTGTTTATTTTTTTGAATTCTATCTGTACGAATGTAATTAGAAGCTGTTGATAAATGATAATAATAATCCGTTGCTTCTTTCGAACCTTGTTCATATTTATTGTAAAACTCACGAATTACCTCTGAGGGGCGAGGAATAAGGCAATTCATTATTTCGGTCTCAAGGATATCGCGCTCGGTTAAGGTATTTGTCTCAATTAAACCATTTTTATAGGCCCAATCTAAAATTAAATTCAGAGTTCTTGATAAGGATGAGATTTGCACAGAAGGTGCACTATCCTCCCATTCGTCGAGTTTTAAAACAGCCATAATCCGATTTCTTACATATACTTTATCCTCTTTTTCAAATAACTTTTCTTTTAATCCATATTCTAAGAGGTTTTCTAATTCTTGATAAATGGTTGCCAAGTTCTCCACCCCATTCTTAGTCGAGTCAAAAAATAACTTAATTAAATTAATTAACTATTTATATGATAAATCGTTTTTTGAGAATTTTCAAGAAAAACTTGGCATTACGTTCCTTATCCTAGATTCTTTCCATAGTGAATTTACGCCAAATCAAATCTTGGAGGTTTACAGGATGCTCAACTTGCTGTTAACCAGAAAGAATAAACTAAATGCTTCGTTTGTTAAATAAGGAATTCAGCAAAAAGGTGCCTCAATCCTTCCCGGATCAACGCACCCGTTACTTGAGTAACTTTATTAATTTATTGCACTGAAAAATGCCGGTACCATTTTTATTTACGTTTTTTGTTTAATCGTTTCTTCAACGTAAGTAAAAAAATTACTGTATGGGGAGTCCCCTTTAAAATATTGCGATACCACATTCAAAGGTAAAATCACTATATCCCTCTTTTTAGAATAAAGAACACTCTGTGATTTGGTATTTCTAAATAATCCATCAAGACTTGGAGAATAATCGGAAGGAAAAAATATTTTTCCGGGAAAACGAGGAAGCACTAGAACCGTCCCTAAGCTTTAGAAATTGCCCAGCTTTTGCCTTTATCTCGGCAATATCAGCACTGCTGTATTGTTCTTTTGCAGGTACAAGTGAACTGCCAATCCCCAAGGCAACAGCGCCGACTTGAAGATAGCTTGATGCATTGGTTACATCGATTCCCCCCGTCGGGACAAGCGGGATTTGCGGCATTGGTCCTTTGAGGTCCTTTATGTACCCTGCGCCCATTGGCCCGGCCGGGAAGACTTTTACTAGGTCCGATCCATGTGTGAAAGCGGTATAAATTTCTGTTGGGCTTAAGGCTCCGGTGATGCACACGGCCCCTCTCTCTTTGACTGCGTGGATGGTTGGGATGTCAAGGATGGGTGTCAGGATGAACTTGGCCCCGGCGTCGATTGCCAACCTGGCATTTTCCTCATCCTTCACGGTTCCAGCACCTATCAGCAATTTCCCTCCGTATCTTTTACTCATATCTGCAATAAGGTCGAGGGCATTGTCGGTATTTAGCGTCAGCTCAACCAGTCTGATTCCACCCTCGTATAAAGCATCAAAGATTTGCGGTATAAATTCACCTGGGACGCCTCTGATAATGGATATGATTTTATGTTGTTTTATCGCTTCTAAGGTCAAACATGTCCCCTCCTTCATCGCTGAACATCTTCAAAGGACGCCTGGCCGATGAATTGCTCCAATTCCATTCTTTCAGGCAGGCCTTCTACATCGCCTTTGACAAGTGTCACCATTGCCCCAAAACCATTGGCTCTTACAACCGCATCCTTCAATGGAAGATTTTCGATCAATCCTGTAATGAATCCGGCGGCAAACGCATCTCCCGCCCCGATTGGATCAATCACTCTTTCCACCTTGAAACCAGGAACCCTAGCATTTTCACTGCCGCTAAAATAATGGGCCCCTTTCGCACCAAGCTTGACTATTGCGAGGTTCGCCCCCAGCCCAAGAAACGACTGCCCAATTTCCTTGATATCGCTGGTCCCAAACAGAAATTCGCCTTCGGCCACGCCAGGGAGGACAATATCCGCCAAACCTGATTGTTCGGTCAATATCCTTCTTGCTTTATCCTCTGTCCAAAGCTTGCGCCGCAAGTTCGGATCAAAAATGACGGTCACACCTGCATTCCTGGCAAGCTCAACTGTTCTTTTCACCGTTACAAAGCAGGAATCGCTCAGAGCTGGGGTTATGCCTGAGAGAAAGAGATATTTCGCCCGCTTGATATAGGTTTCATCAATATCTTCCGGGGCAAGTTGGCTGGCCGCTGAATCCTTGCGGTAATAGAAAACCCTAAGCTACTTGTCCCTAAGGTATTCCTTGAACATAAGGCCCGTTGGATGGTCTTTATCTTCTTTCACTTGCGAAACATCGATCTCTTCTCCTCTTAAAAAACGAAGCAAGGCCTGGCCCAATTCATCTTTACCGACCTTGCTGATCCACCCGGTTTTAAAGCAGAATCTTGATACCCCGATAGCCACATTTGTTTCGGAACCGGCAAACGAGCGGGAAAACTCTGATGCATACCGCATATAGCCTTCACTTCCCGGGGTAAAAAGCGCCATTGTCTCGCCCAGTGTAATCAGGTCAATGTCTTTCATCACTTTACCACTCCGCAACCGTGCCGTCATGGCGCCGCCAGACCGGATTTCTCCAATGATGCCCAACCTCGGCAACTTCCCTGATTTTTTCTTCATTGATATCTATTCCAAGCCCCGGACCTGTTGGCAGGGAGACATAGCCATCCTTGTAGGCAAAGGTTTTGGCATCCAGCAAGTAATCAAGCAGGTCGCTGCCTTCGTTGTAGTGAATGCCAAGGCTTTGTTCCTGAATAAAGGCATTTGGCGAGCAGGCGTCCACATGAAGGCACGAGGCCAATGCAATCGGGCCGAGAGGGCAGTGCGGCGCAAGGGCGATATCATACGCTTCGGCTATGGCAGCAATCTTTCTCGTTTCCAAAATCCCTCCCGCATGGGAAACATCAGGCTGTATAATATCCACGATTCCTTCCTGCAAAATTCCTTTAAAGCCCCATCGGGTATACATCCGTTCACCGGTCGCAATCGGCGCCGAAGTATATCTGGCAATTTCTTTTAACGCCTCATTATTTTCGGGGAGAACCGGCTCTTCAATGAACATCGGACGATAAGGCTCAAGCTCCTTGGCGAGTACCTTGGCCATTGATTTATGGACACGGCCGTGGAAATCAATGCCGATTCCAAAGTCGCTTCCTCCTACCTCACGCACAGCCGCAATCCGTTCAATAACCTCCTCTACTTTTGAGAATGAATCTATATAGTGCATTTCTTCGGTCCCATTCATCTTAACGGCTGTAAATCCGGCTTCGATTTGTTTTTGAGCAGCAAGCTTCACATCCGACGGCCTGTCGCCGCCAATCCAGTTATACACTTTGATTTTATCCCGGCAGGCTCCTCCCAAAAGCTCATAAACCGGGGCATTATAATATTTCCCTTTAATATCCCAAAGGGCCTGTTCGATGCCGGAAATCGCGCTTGTCAGGATTGGGCCCCCGCGGTAAAATCCGCCGCGGTACATCACCTGCCACAAATCCTCGATTCTTAATGGATTCTGGCCGATGAGATATTCGCTCAATTCCTCAACAGCCGTTTTTACGGTATCAGCCCGCCCCTCAACCACTGGCTCGCCCCAGCCTGTCAGGCCATTATCCGTGGTGATTTTTAAAAACAGCCATCTTGGAGGCACCTTGAATAATTCCAATTTTTTTATTTTCATAGACTTACTCCCCCTCTTTCGGAAAAAGTGCCCGCCCTTCCCGTGCAGAAAGGCAGGCACTGTTATTTATACTGTCGCCTGTTCTTCCATCTTAAAAACTTCCTTGGTATCCAATATTACCAGGGTGTCAACTACCTGCGTGGCAATCGGGTGTTTTCCATAGTTCTCCTTTAGTTTCCAGGTGGTTAAAGTAATCGTCCCTTTTCCGTATTTCTGGACCATGATCGAACCTCCAACCTGCCCAACCCATCCCTGGAAATAGCCTGAAAGTATTTTGGAGGACTGAGCCAATCCCGGACTTCCGAACATATTTATGGACCGGCGGCTGCCCGGCTTTTTATAATCGCTGAAAGGCACGACATAGTCCGGAATGAGCAGGTCGGCTTCCCAGCCCATTTCCGGGTTTATAGGAACACCAGGGAAATAGCCTGGATTTACAAAATTAAAGGATGAAGCCCGCGGCCAGCTTTCCCCGGCAGGAAGCTCCCTAAAAGTAAAGTGTCCTTTTTCCTCAATCCTGTCTCCTTCTTCAGCAAGAAAAATCACTTCCCCGCCTTTGTGGACAAAATCGAGAACCTCCTGATCAAGCTGATCTGTGAGGACTGGAACTCCTTGGCTGAGGTTACTGTTCACTTCATAACCATTTAAAACCAGCTCCGTCTGCAGTCTTCCCGATGATTCGCGGACGGAAATTTCTCCTCTTTTCTTTACAACTCTCGGAGTAATCGTCATTTCTTCCTGATTTACCGCCAGAATTTGATCGCCGGCCTTCAGAACCAGCTTGAGCTCATGGAAGCCCGCAGCTTCCACTTCCGGAACCTCGAATGAAATCGCGTCTTCAAGCCTGATGATCGTTTCGCCGATTGAGCGGACCGGCACCGCCCCGCTTGCTTCCAGACCGGAGATGGACCAATGAACGGAAGCTTCAAATTCTTTCAAATCGTCATTGCTGATCACAAGGCCCAAGGAAACCTTCTCCCCTGCCCATACATTGCTCGCCATTTTGTCGACCATCACGGTTAAAGCACCATTAAAGTCAATCAGATTCTCGAAGCCCTCTTTTGGATTTCGAAGGTAATCCAGCCAGCCATTTGTCTCCCACTCAATATCCGTAAATTCGGTGACAACATAGCCTGCGATCTCCGGGCGTTTCCTCATTTCTTCAATCACAGATTTCACAGCTCTGAACATTCGCTTCTGCGATGTTACAGCCAAATCTTCAAAGGTATCAAAGGTTTCATTCAATTGGTATTTGGTGAAATTCTCCATGCCTGTTGTCGGCTTTTTATAGTCCTCTTGGTGAGATTCTTCCCCTTGGTTAATGAACCACCAAGGCTCTTCGCCATAATGTTCTTTCAGCTTGTCAACGCTCGGCAGCCCCCAAACCCCAAACTCGGAGACAATGATCGGCTCTCCATTTGACTGATAGCCATCCACAAAATTTTGATCCGGATTGCCGATCACGAATTCATCCAGGTCTTTTTGCCATGCCTCCAGCTGGTCGGGACAGACAAAGTACCTGTGATGGTCATTAATATCGGTTTTCACATGTGTCCAGCCTGAGTTGTCGCAAATAAGCCTTGTTGGATCGAGTGCCTTTACATAGTCATACATTTCTTCGACATGCTTCTGCTTCACCGGGTCATTGGCCAAATCCCACTCCAGGCCCCATTCCTCGTTATAAATGGACCAGATCAAAATCGAAGGATGATTGAAGTCCCGGTTGATCATCGCCGTCAGTTCATTTTGAAATCTCCTCGTTGCCTGCGGAGTGAATTTCACATAGTTTGGCGGTTCCGCCCAAATCAGCATGCCCATCCTGTCGGCCCAATACAAATACCTCGGGATTTCGACTTTGATATGCTTTCTGAGCATGTTAAAGCCCATTTGTTTGGCCAGCTGTATTTCTTTTTGGATAAATTCATCAGACGGAGCCACATAAACGGTATCCGGATAAAACGCCTGGTCCAATGCTCCCCGGATATACACCGGCTTGCCATTCAACATCACCCGGCCATCCTCAAAAGACACCTTTCTCATGCCGAATGGAAAAATCTGCGAATCTTCTTGAAGCGTCACTTCCAAGTCATACAAATGCGGGTTGTCCATATCCCAAAAGATTGGGTTAGGGATGGAAAGAATATATTCGCCCTGGTTTTCGGTTATATTCACTGTTTCTGTCACAACCGACATATCAGTCGAGAGATGATGGCGGACGGCGAATCGAACCTCTGACCCTCCCGATAAATCCCCATTTATAATGTAGTTCACTTTAATTTCACTAGTATCCGTATTAGGGGTCACCTGGACAGCTTCGATAAAAGCGGCCGGCCTGCTCTCTATGTAAACACTTTGCCAGATGCCGCTGACCCGCGTATACCAGCTTCCTTGCTTGCCAATCGGAATCTCGGCATTATCCTCGGGATCAAAAACCCTCACAGTTACTTTGTTTTCTGCATCCTGGACGAGGTAATCCGTTATTTCAAATTCAAACGGAGTAAATCCGCCTTCATGCTCCCCGACATACTGTCCGTTCAGCCATACTCTTGCATGATAATCGACCGCACCGAAATGGAGGTAAACCCTGCCTTCTTTTGCCGGGAAGGTGAAGATTTTCTCATACCATGCCGCGCCGTTATAGCTGACAAGGCTGCCTCCATCCCTTTGCCAAATGTGCGGCACATTCACATCATTTCCTTCAGGAATTCCGGCTGTCTGCCAGTCCCGCCATTCTCCTTCATCCTTCTTGTCCGGCCTGAAATTCCAGACCCCATCCAAACTTAGTGTTTCTCTCATCGCTTTTGCCTCCCGCTTTTATTTAATTCCTGTCATGGTGATTCCTTTGATAATGTGTTTCTGGAACAAGATAAATACGAGCAAAGCCGGCAGACTTGCCAGCATATTGGCCGCCATCGGAATCGTAAGCTCTGCCGCATATCCGCTTTGAAAAAGCGGGATGCCGATTGGAAGAGTCATCATCTTTTCATCGCTGATTGCCAGAAATGGCCAAAGAAAGTTGTTCCATGAACTGATAAAAGTAAAAATGCCCAGTGCTGCCATTGACGAACGCGATAATGGCAAAAAGATGCTCCACCAAATCCTGAGTTTATTCGCACCATCCATTTCGGCCGCTTCTACAAGTTCTTTTGGAATGCCGTCATAGAATTGTTTCAGGATCAAAACCCCCAGGGGAGCGGCAATGCTTGGAAAGATGATCGAGCTATAGCTGTTCACAAGGCCTGAATCGACCATCATCAGGAACAATGGAATAATCGTGGCCTCAGTCGGTACCATAAGGCCTGCGATAATGATCCAAAAAACCAGCTTGCTTCCCTTGAACGGGATTCTCGAAAGTGCGAACGCCGCCATTGAAGTCAGGAGCAATGTTAATGCCGTAGTCACGACGGCTATATAGACACTGTTCCATGTCCACCTCCAAATCGATGCATTCTCCGAAACATATTGGTAGTTGTCCATTGTAAAAGGAGGTTTTATCAATTCTGTCAGTACGGTTACCGGGCTGCCGTCCGGCTTTATTGCGGTGATCACCATCCATAACATCGGTATCAGCCAAATCAATACAAATGAGTAACTAAAGATATAAAGAAGGATCCTTCCTAGCGTAACTCTTGGTTTAACTGCATTCATTTTTTCTTCCCTCCTGCCCTAGTCTTTCTTGGCCATAAATTTAAATTGGATGATGGCAAACAGGACCATAACCAAAAAGAGTACATACGACATGGCAGATGCCAAACCCATTTCATTCGTACGGAAGCCTGTTTCATAGATGTACTGCACAAGCGTCCTCGTCGAGGTTCCAGGGCCGCCATTTGTCATCAGGTAAGACTGTCCAAATAATTTAAAAGATGCAATCGACTGGAGGACGACCACCAGCAAAATGACGCCTTTCAATGAAGGCAGTGTAATATAGCGGAAACAGTGCCAGCTGTTGGCTCCATCAATGCGGGCAGCCTCATAAAGATCATCCGGAATTTCCTGCAAGCCTGCCAGAAACAGGACCATGTTGAACCCTACCGTCCACCAGATCGTTGCCAAAAGAATCGACAGCCAGGCAAGATTGGCACTGTCCAGCCAGAAAATCTCCTGCGTCACGCCCAGTGTTTTAAGAACGGAATTCATCAGGCCTGTATACGGCTGGAGGACGAATACCCAAATGCTGCTGATCACCGAGATTGATAGAATATGAGGAAGGAAAAATGCCGATCTTAGAAACCCGGTGCCTTTTAGTCTTGAATTTACGATTAATGCCAGCAGAATCCCGGCAATCACCAAAGTCGGGGTTGAGATGACGACAAAGTAGACGGTGTTCCCCAAGGCTTCCCAGAAAAATCCATCCTTAAAGATTGCTTGATAATTTCCAAGGCCCACGTAGGTCCTTTCGTTGCCGATCGTCCACTGATATAAGCTGATGATGAATCCCTTGATAATGGGATACAACATGAACCATGAATAGAATAATAGATAAGGCGCCAGGAACAGCCATGCAAATAGGTTGAGTGACAAAGCCTTTTTGTTGGCAATCAGACTTGTCATTTTACCCGCCCTTTTATCGATGATGTGTCCCTTCCCATCTTTTTTTACAGGTACTGTAGGTTCCACCATGTTAACCTCCTTCTATCAAACATGCTGCAGATAGCGTTATAAGAAAGGAAGCCCCATAAAGGGGCCGCCCTTAAAGCATCATCTACTTGGCAAGCAAATCATTTACTTCTTTTTCCGCCTTGTTCATTACTTCGTCAACCGATGCTTGTCCATTCATCACAAGATCAAAGTTTGCTCTCAGGATGTCGCCAATCGGGAATAGCTTTTCAGAGTTCGGCATGAAATTCACATCATCGACAACCTGGACGTAGTCACTGCGATACTCCAGCTCTTTGAACTCAGGAGACTCAATGACTTCAGGCTTACTTGGAACATGGCCGGCTTTTGCCCACATGGCTCCATTTTCAGCAAGCCAGTTGGCAAATGTTGCTGCCGCTTCCTGCCTCTTTGGATCTTCTTCTTTCTGGACCGGAAGCACTAGGGTATGCGAGTCGCCCCAGGTAGCTTTTTGGTCATAAAGCTGCGGAATGGTTGTTGCACCAAAGTCGAGCCCTTCATTTTTTTCAAATGTTCCGGTAGACCATACTCCGTTAAAATTAACAGCGGCTTTTCCCGCGGCAAAAATTCCCCCACCGTTTTTCACGTTTTTCGGCCAAAGCTTGTCCTCATGGACTAGGTCGGAGATAAACTGCAATGCTTCTTTGCCTTCCTTGTTGTTAAAAGCTGCTTTCTTGCCATCCTCGCTTAACAGCTTTCCGTCCATCTGGCTGTACAGGGACCACCACATCCAGAAAGGAACGTTGCCGTTTGAAGTTCCGACAAAAGGCATCACATCTGCCGGCGCTTTTTGTTGAACCTGCTTTAGAAACTTAACGAATCCTTCGGCGCCCGGCTTGATTGCAGGTTTGCCATCGCTGTCCAAAAGACCGGCATCGCCAAGAATTTTTTTATTGTAGAACATGATCATTGCATGAGTATCAAGCGGAAATGCCATGTGTTTTCCTTCAAACATCGTGGCATTCAGGATATTCTGGTTAAAGGAATCCCACTTGATCCCGGCATTTTCAGCGATCGGATCAAGGTCGGCAATCATATTGGAAGGAACAAGCTCTCCCAGTTTTGACGTGTGGGCAACCGCTACATCAGGTGCTTGCTTGGAAGCGACTGCGGTGCGAAGTTTTGTATAATACTCCTCCCACTTCAGGTTTAGCATTTCAACTTGAATATCAGGGTTGGTTTTATTGAATTCTGCGACCATTGCTTTCATAAAGTCGCCGTCTCCGCCGCTGAACGGAACCCAATACTTCAATTCAATCTTTTTGTTACCGCTTTCATTTCCATCATTGGAGGATGCTGATTCTTCTGAGCTGCTGCAGCCTGTAAAAACTGTTAATACGAAAAGCATCATGACCATTACTAACTTAATCCTTTTCAACCCAATTTCCCCCTTAAAATATTAGTGATATTTCTGAATATTATTATAACATGTTTGCCGGAACCATTACAGTATTTTATGTAATAAAAAATAAAAAAATAATATAGTATTTTTTCAGATTTACATGCTGCAAGGGCTGGATTTAGGACAATTTTCAAGCGTTAAGCTAAGGATTTACGGTGTTTATAAAAAAAGCTATCGATTTTGCCGATAGCATTTTTCACCCATAGCTGAATTTCTATTTTACTCTTTATGGGAATAGTGGAGCTTCATGATAATCCCTTGTTCATAATTTCCAAACCGATGGCCGAACAAATTCATCCCTCCGGCATTTACCGCATTTTTTTTCACGCCAAACTTAATTGAAATATAAGGCTTCGCATGAATGGATAAATCCTTAAGGGTAACGTCCGACTGCTTCACCCCATCAATAAAGGAGCCGTGCCGATTGATTGTCCAGGTTTTTAACAGGCCATATTGAGTATTTTCTGTCAGCCACCATTTTGGCGTGAGAAACCCTCGCTCTCCCCCAAAATCACTCGGGCTTGTCCATGTTCCAATTTCAATCCCGTTTACCCAAACGGTAATATCCGAAGGCCAGTCCAGCTTGTGATAAGGGGCCTCGGAGCACAGTTCCGCCATGATTTCCAAACGCTCCTCTTTGCCTCCATAAGGAATCCTGTTAGGAAACCTGTATTCAATATAGCCGCTACGGAACCAAATCAGCTGGGCCTCTTTTCTTTCTGGCTCATAAAAAGACCTTGGCTCATCCATCATCCCTAAAAAGGCCGAGTCACTCACCAGCCCGCAAGTTGGCCCAATCTCACAATCGGCAAACTCTCCAATCGGCATATCGATGGTAATAATATTCTCATCAACCTGCTCTTCCTTCCTAAGGTTGATCACAATCCGATCATATTTCTTGGAGCTTACCTTCTGCATGCCACGCCCAGGAACGAGCTCTGTTGAAATTAAGCATGCGTCCTCGAGTTTCTTGATATTCGCCGCAGCAGTAGAAAAAGGTAATTCCATCATCTCCGAAAGGTCATTTACATTCATCGGTCCTTGTGTCAGAATATCCAATATCGTCATCCTATGCTCATTCGACAGCGCTTTACATATCTCAATTGCCTCTCCTAATGTTAATTGCAGCGTCCTCATCATTTTCTCCTCTTCCATCATTTGAGAATATATTACCATAAAGAAAGAAAAGAAGCATGGGGACGGCTCTCGTTGCTTCCCTTTAAATGAAAAAAGAAGCACGAGAACCGTCCCCACTTAACCTTATTCTTTGAAATCAGCAGCTTTTCGATCACGGATATCAATTTCCTTTATCAAGTGTATCCCTCATTTAAGTTTTCTTTTAAAATTAAATTCTATACCAATGAAAATATTCCTCTATCATGTCAAAGGTTCAGTCCCATTTTCTTTGGACTAATTGATACTTTCCAAATAAAATGATGGAAAAAAGGGGATAAGGATGAAACTGAAATATGAAATCCTACCAGAGGATAACATCGAGTATTGCCGGGATTAATGCAATGAGCTGATGGCCTTTCAGAAATTGAAAGCTTACATCAGCTTTTTGACAGCATGAATTTTGAAACACGGATGATTCCTTCCGGAAAAACTGCCTTAAAATTATATTGTTGTCTTGAAAGATGATGAAGGTTATAGAGAATTGAAAAAGACTTTTTATATAACGAGTAAAAGGCGTACTACTCTATGTAAGGAGTACGCCTCATTAGAAGCACCTTTTTCTGATTTGATTAGATATCCCATGCTTCCTTCAATAAACCAATCCCTTCTTCTATTTCTGAAAGAGTTAATCCCCCAAACCCAAGGATTACTTCTGATTTCTCGTTATTCTCCCCATCGTAATAGATTGATAACGGATATACCTTTACACTTGCCTTCGAAGCATTGCTTATTAACGTGCCTTCTGTCATACCATTGTTAACTTCAAGAACAATATGGAGGCCGGATTTTCCCCCAATTACCTTTACATTGTCACCTAAATGCTTCTTGATGGATGATATTAGAATTTCATGCTTTTTCCGATAGAGCGTCCTCATTTTATTCAAATGACTTTGCCATCCCTCAATCATAAAGCGATAAAGGGTATCCTGATGAAGCCTGGATGCTGTTTGTTTATAGAGTGTAAAATGATTCTGGTAAATCTGCATTAGCTTTTGGAGGCAAAACTAAATAGCTAATCCTGATTGAAGGGATCAATGATTTTGAAAAAGTCCCCAAATAGACTACTTTCCCTTTTGCATCCAGCCCCTGTAAAGATGGAATCGGCTTCCCGATATAACGGTACTCACCATCATAGTCATCCTCAATAATATAACCGTTGTTATCTTCTGCCCACATCAGCAATTCCATTCGTCTCTTGATGGGCATAACCATTCCATAGGGAAATTGGTGTGAAGGGGTTACATAAACAACACTGGCACCGCTTTTTCGCAGCGATTTAATATTAATCCCATCTGCATCCAGTGAAATTGGAATCATCTTAATACCCTGATGCTGAATACGGTTCTAGTTCTATGAAAACCAGGATTCTCCATTGCCCAATTAGCAAGCACAATAAACTAATAAGAGCCTGAGTTCCCGCACCAATAATAATTTGGTCTGCGGTACATCTTACCCCCCTTGATGCAAATAGATAACCTGCAGGTTTCCCTCAATCCCATAAAAAAGGCATTACCTCTGTATGAAGTAATGCCTTTAGCTTATTGAATGGAAGTAGAATTGCTGCTGTTTTCTTTCGCTCTAAAAACCATCTGATCTAATGCAAATAATTTGGAGCCTGTAATTGCAATTGCCGCAGCCATTGCAAGAAGAGCAAGGTCCAGTTCATATCCGGCCCCTTGGCCATTGCCGAGGAAACCTCCCGCTAATTTCACTTTAATAATGGCACCTGCCATGAGTAAGACGAATAAGGCAGATACCGCCCTGCTGAATAAACCAAGTACTAATGCAATTCCGCCGACCAGCTCAATAGCAGCAACAACTGTTGCCAGGAATCCTGGCAGGCCAATACTTGAAAACCATCCCGCTGTGTTTTCAATTCCGCCTTGAAACTTTACTAGACCATGGACAAAGAATGTTAATCCCAAAACAACCCGTAAAATAAGTGTACCTACTTCATATTTGTTATCCAATTTATATTCCTCCTATTATTTTAATAGCCAAATTGCCACACACTGTGGCTTAAATTTCCATATCGATAGCTTCGATGCAAAAGTTTGGCGGCCCTTTCTTGATCGGCCGCACCCATTGCATAAAAAAGCGGAATGAAATGTTCATTTCCATATGCCGGAACCGCGATATCTGCATTCGGGGCCAAAGATTTGTAGTTGAATAATGATTCCAAATCCCACTCGCTAATATGTTTTTCAAGCCATTCTTCAAATTCAAGCGCCCAGCTATCGACCGAACCATTGTCCTTGAACATGTTTACTGCTCCAAGGTTATGAACCGTGCCACCGCTCCCAATGATCAATATATCCTGCTTCCTTAATGCCGCCAAGGACTTACCAATTTTATATTGTTCCTCAGGTGTGAGCTTTGGGTTAACTGACATTGAAATGACTGGAATGTCTGCTTGAGGATAAAGCATCCTAAGAACAACCCAAGCACCGTGGTCCAAGCCTCGCTTTTCGTCGACTTCAAAAGCGATCCCCTGCTTCGTAAACAATTCCGTAATTTCTTTTGTGACTTCTCTTTTGCCTTTAGCAGGGTACTTAATCCGGTATAACTCTTCCGGAAATCCGCCAAAATCATAAATCGTATCAAAGTCATTAATATCACTTACTTTTTGAACTGCTGATTCCCAGTGAGCAGAAAATAGAATAATCGCTCTTGGCTTTTCCAATGAAACGCCCAAGGATTGCAAAAATTGAGTATATATATTTTTTTCAATCGCAAGCAATGGTGCTCCGTGGGCAATAAAAAATGATGGCATCATCGTATTATTCCTCCTTTTTTAATTAATATAAAAGCCACTTCGCATCTCAAATGGCACCCGCGTTTCTTTATAGAGATTAAAGATTCATATTAGATAACAAAAAGACAAAAAAAACGATTGTTTCTTCATATGAATATTAATTATCTATAAGATAACAAGAGTCCCTCTAGATTGTCAATTATTTTTTTGCTAATATATAAATATGTTTTTTATTAGGAAACTCCTGAGGTGATTAAACTGGACATTGGAACAAAAATACGGGCAATCAGAAACCGCAAAAAAATCACCATTGCACAGATGTCTGAAGGGACGGGATTATCAAAAGGCTTCATCAGCAATGTGGAAAATAATAATACATCCCCTTCCATTAATACTCTGAGTACGATTGCAGAATTTCTTGGCGTCCCGCTTCCCTATTTGCTGCTGGAGAAGAAACAGCATATGAGGGTCGTCCGCAAAGAGGAAAGAACGACTTCGACTTTTAACAACTTAAAGATAGAACATTTAACGTCAAAAGGCGGCCTGAGGATGATGATTGTTGAATTTCCGCCTGGAGCATCCATGGGTGAACAACATGCCCATGAAGGAGAAGAGTGCCATCTCGTGCTCGAGGGAAAAATTTTGGCCGAACAAGGAGAAGATTCATTTATTGTTGAAGCCGGCGATTCCTTCAGCTGGAATGCAAGTGTACCGCACTTCGCCAAAAACGTTACTGATGAAAAAGCCGTGGTCTTAATCTCCGTCTATTCTAATACTGAATTGAATGATGTTCTATAAAAAGATGCCCTTGAATGAGGGCATCTTTACTTTATTTGGATATACCGCACTCTCCCTTTTCATTCCATACCTCAGTGTTTTGAAAGCTACACACTTCACATAGTGACTGCAAAACAAGCAAAAAGCTGCCAATTAATAGTATTTTCTTAACCTTTCTGATACACCTGCAATCAATAAAGCTACAGAACCCACAAATCAATAACCAATATGCAAGTCCGAACCAATACCCCATTCACTCTGCACCCTTGCCAATTAGTACATGCCCAGCTCTGTCCGGCATTTTATAGTTTTGTATTTTGAAAATTTCCGATTTCATCTAGTCAATCGCTTGGGATATAAACCAGTTGATTTTTTCCTTCATGGTTTTTATAGTATTTTCATCAAGTCCCCATTCCGTAACCTTGGATAGACGTAATGCAGCCCATAGATCCCAGTAAGGCAGATTGGAATAGTCAACTTCTGTCATGGCCGATTTATATTGTTCAGTAAAATAATTCATAGCATCTTTTCCTAATTGAAAAAGAATTTCCAAACGTCCATTCGCCAAATCTGCAAGCGGGTCACCTATCCACGCATCTTCCCAATCGATTATGGATACAATCTTGCCATCATTCCACAAAATATTACCTGGCCAGTAATCCCCATGCAGCAAGACATCAGTATTTCTCCCGGGAAACGGAAAGACTGACGTCAGCGCTGCCAGAACCGCGTTATCAGCGTCAACTTTCTCCAGCATCTCAGCAAACCTTTCTTCCTTTCTAGGCAGAAAGGATAATTTATATTTTGAGATGTCCAAACAATGGATTTTTGCTAATTCCACAGCTAGAAGTTCCAAATAACCCTTTTCCATGTCATCAGGAATTTCAGTTGTTCCCTCTATGAACTCTATTACTAAACATGGCCTGGAAAAAATCTCTCCAGTATTTTCAAGATAATACGGTGACGGGACTGGAATCCCCTCTGATTTTAAAACCTTTAGCAACACTAATTCATCAGCGGCTATGTTGGGATTCCTTGAAAAATCAGCATCCCCATGCTGGCGGACCACCATTTTTAAAATATGCCCACAAGGCCTAACCACTTCAAGACCTTTTACTTCCGCTGAAACTCCGCCTTTTAAATCCCATACCTTATTCAGCCTGTTACCCGGATGAATTTTCCGTACTAAAATTTCTAACTTATTCTCCTCGTTTGGCCTGCGCATGCATATCCCCCACTAAGATTTATATCTTATTTTATTCTATTTTTTCTGCAAACTTCCTTGTTTCTACTCTAAAGGGCTGACCTGCCCAGGATCGTATTAAAAGAAATGGTAGACATTCTGCAAATACTTGTTATAATTCTCTAAGATATTAAATGAAAAAGGGTGTATTATGGGGAATACTTGCAGATATGTCGTTAGCGCTACAGGCAAAAATGGGGAAATGTATTATACACATTGTAAGGATAAGGCAGAGCTAAGAAAATGGCTTTCAGAGCACCAGGAGCAGGTAAATATGAAAGATGTAAAAATTAAAGACAAGAATAGACATCCATTATTAAGATGGCTGAACTTTTAAAAATAAATATTTCAACGTAAAAGGCAGCTCAAATTAAACTAATAAAGTTTAATTTGAGATTCGTATTTTGTGATTTATAACAGAAAACAAATAGGACAATAGGTTTAACTTCTAATTTATAAATTGACAAACTTAAAAATTCATATTAAATTACTATCAGGACAATAGAAATAGTTATAACCCCGAAAACGGCAAAAACACTAAAACTAACCACTTCTCAACAACCTAATATTATACAAGAAAAATTTTATAAGTCATTCGCTTAATCTTTTGAGCGGGGGAACCATTTGTACTTATTTTATAAGTATTTGGGGTGAATCCTTTTTTAAGGTAGGGTACTCTCAAGACCCGAACCCGACAGCTAACCTCGTAAGCGTGTTGAGAGGAAAACACGGCAGTTTTGCACAGTGGTTTTTGCCTCTGTGTTTTTTTATGGCCAATTTTAGGGGAATTCATCTGAATTATGGGTATTATAGGAAAAATAAAAATTCTCGCTCTTGTATTTCTTTGTATATTTAGCTATTGGAGGTAATCGTCATGAAGTTATCAACTAAAATTATTATTGCCCTGATCGCTGGGGGAATCACAGGTTTGTTCATTAATATATTTGCACCTGGCATTTTCCCGCAGCTGGACCAATTTATCTTCACTCCGCTTGGAAAGATATTTTTAAACCTTATAAATATGCTTGTTGTTCCGATTGTATTCTTTTCAATTACTCTGGGAACTGCAGGTCTTGGCGATCCGAAAAAACTAGGGCGGATCGGTATTAAAACGATTTCATTTTTCCTTTTAACTACAAGTATAGCCATTATCATTGGCCTTTCCATTGCAGCTATATTTCAGCCGGGAAATGTTGGAGAATTTGATATAACGAATGTGGAGTATGAATCAAAGGAAGCTCCCCCTGTTTCTGACACACTATTAAATATTATTCCAACCAATCCAGTAAAAGCTTTCGCTGAAGGAAATATGCTTCAGATTATTGCATTCTCTGTATTTGTCGGTTTTGCCCTGACAATGCTTGGAAGCAAAACAAAAGGAATATTGAATTTAATTGAACAAGGCAATGACCTTATGATGTATCTTGTTAATCTGGTAATGAAATTTGCTCCATACGGAACTTTTGGCCTCATTGTTTCCGCTGTCGGCAGCCAGGGCCTTGATGCCATCAAAGCGATGGGCCTATATATGATCGTCGTCGTACTTGCACTAATTGTACATGCCATCTTGACTTATGGAACTTCAGTAGCCGTCTTTGCAAAGAAGAGTCCCTTATGGTTCTTTAAAGGCTTTGCACCTGCAATGGGTGTTGCATTTAGTACATCAAGCAGTAATGCCACTTTACCGATTTCCATGAGCACAGCCCAGAAAAACCTGAAAGTGCCGGAGTCCATAAGCAGCTTTGTCCAGCCGCTCGGCGCCACAATCAATATGGACGGAACAGCTATTATGCAGGGTGTCGCCACGATCTTCATTGCACAGGTATTCAACGTGGATCTTACCTTCACACAGATAATCACTGTTGTCCTAACAGCTGTTCTTGCAAGCGTTGGTACTGCTGGTGTACCGGGAGTCGGCCTAATTATGCTGGCTATGGTCCTGAATTCAGTTAACCTGCCGGTCGAAGGTATAGCCTTAATTATCGGAATAGACCGCCTGCTTGATATGACACGTACAGCCGTCAATATTACTGGTGATGCTGCATGCGCTGTTATTGTGGCAGAAACTGAGGAAAAAAGAGAAGGACTTAAGGCAAATTAATAAATTGAGGCCGGCACTGTTTCTCAGTGCCGGTTCTTTATTGATTAAAATAAAGGAATACAGATTTTCTCAAATAAGCATATTGACTTTCATTCGTATCAGCATAAGCTTCCTCCCGGTTTGAAGGAAGATCCATATAATCAATATCCTCTTTGAACTGGGAAGCTGTAAAGTCATACCGTTTACCATTAATAGTGTTATAGAAATGCCAGCCTTTACTTAACTCCGTTTTCTTTATATCTCCACCAAGTAGATCATTTACAACCAAAGCAGTCACCCCGCATTGGCCATTCGCTGGATTTTCACTGGTCCACTTGGAGCTTGAAGTTAATGACCATGATTTTGTTAATGCTTCCATTAACTGTTCGATGTTTAGTAATTTATTAGACATATCTTTTTTTACCCCTTGTATCCTATATATGTACCTCCAATTAAATCATGCAGTCCCCTTCCATCTTTACGGAAAATAATCATTATAATACTGACGATCATTGATATTACAAAAGTTAGTCCCATAAGTAAATAATGTCCAATCACCTCTGTCAAAACATATTACCGAGAGTGAGATTCTGGTCATCTATATACCTTTTAATCCCTATCTTAAAAATTCTCTTGCCGATTACATAGCCAGACCAAAAGACAGGCGTTATAGTTAAGTAAGCTATATAGATCAATTGCCAGGTTAAGCTGTCCTTCCAGGTAACAATGAACTCCCCATAAATGATATAATATCCAATTGCACATACAAACAAGATCAATAAGAAGTCCAGAAAACTGGCCAATAGCCTGATTCCAAATCCTGCTGGTCTGTTAATACTCCTTATTACCTCCCCCTCCGAATCTACATTTTAGCACAATTTCCCAATATAAGTTAAATCCATGAAGGACAAAACTCCTTGAAGGGAAGACCAAGATATCCTTCATTAAACCTCTGAGGGACGAAACTCCTTGAATGTAGGGACAAAATGTCCTTCATTTACCCTTTGAAGAACCAAATTTCTTGAAGATTAGATCAAAATGTCCTTCATCAAATTTAATAATCATTTTTCTTGCTAACTAATCACATTCTAGTATAATTAATTCATAAACCATTACGTTATAGTTCGGAGGGGTACTCATGGGGCTGAGAAGTTAAGAATTGGGGAGTTGGCTGAGAAAGCCAATGTTACCAAGAGAACAATAGATTACTATACAACACTTGGCTTATTAAAAGCAGAACGTTCTCCTTCAAATTACCGCTATTATGATTACTCCTCTATCGAACGTATTGCTTTTATTGAAAAATGTAAGGATGATGGATTATCATTAGAGGAAATTAAGAATAAGGTGATCAGCCAATTTTCTGAAGAAGTGGATGTTCTTGAACTCCGCTTAAAAATACAGGATTTGGAGAAGGATGTATCTAAGGCTCTTTCTCAGTTGAAAGAATCTGATCCAATTAAATATGAACACTTTAAAAAGAAATTATCAAACGATAGCTTATCATTAATTCAGTCATTGCTCTTATTGCTGAGCTAATGAATACGTCGGCACTGAAATTGTGCAGGGAAACTTTAACAAACAATCTATAGGAGGTGTAAGTCTTACTTTATGTAAGACTGCTCGTTGACCACAACCATTAATTTATTACTGATTGCTTTATTAATAGCATTAACCGCATTTTTCGTCGCAACGGAATTTGCCATTGTAAAGGTCCGTGTTTCGAGGATCGATCAGCTAATAGCTGAAGAAAAAAAAGGCTCAGCAGCGGCCAAGAAAGTCGTATCCCATTTAGATGAATACTTATCAGCTTGCCAGCTAGGAATCACCATGACTGCATTAGGACTAGGTTGGCTTGGTGAACCTACTGTTGAGAAGCTCTTGCACCCATTGTTTGAGTATTTTGAGCTGAATAAATCGGTAACCCATATACTATCCTTTGGAATTGCTTTTGCCCTTGTAACCTTTCTTCATGTTGTAATTGGGGAGCTAGCCCCCAAAACGGTTGCCATTCAAAAGGCAGAAGCTATTACCTTGGCATTTGCAAAACCGATTATATGGTTTTATAAAATTGCCTATCCTATTATCTGGTTCTTAAATGGGTCAGCGCGTGTCCTTGTTGGCCTGTTTGGCTTAAAGCCTGCATCCGAACATGAAATCGCCCATTCGGAAGAGGAACTCCGGATTCTTTTATCGGAAAGTTATAAAAGCGGTGAAATTAATAAAAATGAATTGAAGTACATGAACAATATCTTTGAATTTGACGAAAGAGTAGCCAAAGAAATCATGGTTCCGCGGACGGAAATGATCACGATTTCCATTGACGACAGCTTTAAAGAGATAATCGACACGATCCAATCTGAAAATTACACGCGGTACCCTGTGGAAGATGGAGACAAAGACAATATCCGCGGTTTCATCAATGTGAAAGAATTCTTAACAGCCAATCTGACAAACAGATTAAAGCCGGAAAAATTGGATTTGGATTCCTTCATTAATCCAGTCATCCATGTCATTGAAAGCATTCCGATTCATGACCTGCTTGTCAAAATGCAAAAAGAACGGACACATATGGCGATACTTATCGATGAATATGGCGGCACTTCCGGTTTAGTAACCGTAGAAGATATCCTGGAGGAAATCGTCGGTGAAATCCGGGATGAATTTGACGAAGATGAAATCCCTGAAATTCGAAAATTAAATGACCATCACTATATTCTGAATTCCAAATTGCTTATAGAAGATGTTAACAATTTACTAGGGACTGATTTTCACCATGAAGATGTAGATACAATTGGCGGTTGGTTCCTGACTCAGCATATGGATGACGCTGATATCGGAACTGCCATTGAAGCTGAAGGCTTTACATTCAAAGTACATGAAAAAGACGGGCATCAGCTGCATTATTTAGAAGTTGTTAAATTATAAAAAGCAAAGAGCTGACGGACATTTCCGTCAGCTCTTTTTTGCTTTACAAATCTCCAAACCTGGCAACCACTTAAATAAGCTCTTCAGACAAGCATTTAAAACATATACTGGCTGTTCCTGCATCCCTTTTTCAGCTAAACATAACGAGGTATTTGGAAACCCAGGCAATATAATAGGCTCCTGGTATGAACAACACTTGTGCAATGACAGTTCCAATAAGCCTTGAAGAAATCATCAAGATCGATATCCCTTTGAGTGTCGAGTACTTACCTTTTCCGTGTACAACATTATCTGCCAGTACAGAAATTTTCGGATCGACGAAAATAGATAAAAGGATGGTTGCGACCCCGTTTATCAGGCCGGAAGCCATAACGGTTGTCCCAGATCTATCAGGTGCCAGCAAAGAGGCATAAAGCGCATAAGACACCAATTGTATAAATAGCCGTTACGAACATATTAAACAAAAACAGCCTTTTCGGTATTTCGCTTAATTTTATTCCTTTTAAATAAGAAAATCGGGGAATCCCAAATTGTGTCAATCCTCTTTTTAGATATTTCCAGGTAAAACCGATTTTCAGCAATGAAGGCACGGATCCCCCCTCGTTTGCCAGGTGAATGATAGCTCTTGAAAAAATTGCGACAAAGGTCGGCAGCAATAAAATCCCGATGATGGTTCCAACTGTAGACGCGCCTATCAGGACTCTGTACTGGTTTTCCACAAAAGCCAGGAAATTTTCTTCTGGTGCTGTATCAACAATACTGCCAGTGAATGGCTGTTGCATCATATTAGCCATCCTCGATACAATCACTATCATGCTAAATAAAGACAAACCCGAAGCAATCAGCTTCACCCTCGCTCCTGATAACCGTACCGCGTAGGCAAGCGTTTCGATACTATGTATAAGGATAATAAACAATGAAACTAACAATACTTTTACAGTAATAAACTCCAAAGAGAACAATTCTTCCATTTTTTCTCAATTATACCATATCCCTAGTTTATAAATATTTGTAACGAGACAAAAAAATAAAGAGCGAAACCGCAATGCTTAAATATCGATACCCCTTTTCGCCTTTTTTTAGTTCTTCCAATCCAATCACCAACATCAATAAACCCAGAAAAAAGGCATTGTAAGGAACTAATTCAAAGCTCTCGCTGAATAGCATTTAAAGGGATACGGAAATTACAATTAAAGATAAAATGATTCTTATATTCTTCAAATATATTCCTCTGAACTATTGGATTGCTCAAAGTTTAATCGTCTATTTTTCAGCTTCATGTTTGTCGAGCATTTCTTGAAGATACTCTTCAGACTTCCCTCTAGGAATACTTAGACTTTCCCATTTCTCATCCTTTAATAGCTTGCCAATATAGACAATCTGTCCAACATGGTATGCATAATGAGCCATTTGCCTTTCAATAGCATCTATAACTAAATGACTTTCACCGCGAATATAAACCTTCCTTAGTAAATCCTGTTCATTTAAACTATCTAATGCTGCGAAAAGTACCTGCCAGCCTTTATCCCAAATTTTTAGCAGTTCTTCCCTGGAAGCAATAGCTGTTGAAAATTCTTCATCACGATTTCGATATGCTTTCTCTCCATCTGTTGTTAAAAAGTCAGTCCACCTGGAAACCATATTGCCGCTCAAATGCCTTATAATCACAGCCACATTATTCGATTCATCATTATAAGCCCAATTCAACTCATCATCAGAAAGCTGTTGGATTGTCTTATCGCCAAGACTCTTGACGCTTTGAAACCTGTTCACCACGATCTTTAAATAATTTTGGCCAACGCTCACAAAAAGACCTCCTTTTTCTACAACAACACTAATACCTTTTAAGATATAAAGACTTACTAAGTTTTATCCCTAGCAGAAAAACATTTATTTGAATAGCTGCTTGTTTCCTGTGAGAATACAAGTTAATCAGATGGATTAGCTACTTTTTTAGTCTTAACTCCTTCGATTTCGTCGTTAATCGGCGGGATTAACTACCTTTCTTAGCTTAACCCCTTCGATTTCGTCGTTAATCGGCGGGATTAACTACCCTTTCTAGCTGAACTCCTTCAATTTCGTCGTTAATCGGCGGGATTAACTACCCTTTCTAGCTAAACCACCTTGATTTCGTCGTTAATCGGCGGGATTAACTACCCTTTTTAGCTAAACCCCTTCGATTTCGTTGTTAATCGGATGCATTAACTACCTATCTTAGCTAACTCCCTTCGATTTCGTCGTTAATCAAAGGAATTTACCATGTATCCCCTTCTTTCTACTATTTTTATTTTTTATAGCCTTTCAAAATCCTTGCTTAAACAAGCTTGTTTGAATTGTTTGGATCTCAAAAGACTTTTAATGTCAGAGGGATTATCATAGGATAACTAAATATGAAAATAGTTAATATACTCCAGAATGGCAAAGATGTAGATAAATGCAGAAAAAATATACCGCTTAATGGCAGTTAAGGCTGCCACTTTACATAATCTGCTATGAATGCACCAGGAAGGATTATGATAAAACCTACATTTATTTTCTTTAAAGACCTTAACTTCTGAACAATCCTGATAGGAGTAATCGATGTATTCTCACTCCTTAACCGCATCCATTTTACAAACCAGTAAACAGCCCCTTGCACCAAAAGAAATTCCAGCAGCAAAAACGATGTCCAAAACGAAAGAAGAGAATATAAATGCATTTGAGGGAATGTATAATTTAGCAAATAACTAATAAAAATAAATAGAATGAGACTCATCGTTTCACCTGTGTAAAGATAGGAAAGCCTTTTTTCTAGCTTTTTCCGCAAATAAAAACCTCGCTTTAAAAAAAGATTCTCATAAACAAATTAATAGCTTGTTAAAGTATTTAACTCATTTATTCGTCTCCGAACCTCAGCCGCTAATTTTGTTGCCAGATCGATTTGAAAAATAACATAGTTATATTTTACATGGCCTTCCAGACCAATGATCATTAACGGCTCTCTTCGTTCATAGGAAAGAAAATACCATTCATTTCCGTATTTATAGCTGCCTTCATATATATTTAAAGGAGCAATTGAAGTACCGGGCATCCTCAGCATCCATTGGGGAGCTTGAAAATAGTCAACCGTAACATTTTTGATCATAGAGTAAGGCATGATGATTTTCCGCTTCAGAGCAAAATATGCTGTTAGACCCGTTAGCTTTAAAGTAAGTTCTACTTCTCCAAAATGAATTTCCCTGCCCAAGATACAGCCTCCTTTTTAGGATTTTGTGATCGTTCCCTGATGAAAAAACATCTGCCATCTGCCATCGATAAATTTCCATATAGAGCTGCGCAACGAATTCTGCATTCTGGTATCGTCCCTTACCCGATAGGTTGCCAGCACTGTATCATCTGATAATGGGTGAAGATCAAATTCGGAAAGAGTCATCTTCATTACTCCGATTCCTTCTGGCACAATACAATCTTTTTTATACCAGACGTTCCCTGAGCTTCCGAATTCAAAAAAACCTTCCGCAAGCAGCTTATCAATCTCTTTAGGAGAAGTACGGATTTCAGGTTTAAGTAGCTTTAGCTCCAGTTCGAGTATTTGTTTTTTTAATTGTTCCATCATCTAAATTCCTTTCTATTAAAAAATTTAACCATGAACCTTTACCCTGGGACAGCGTTTCATTATTTCGGCGATAAACTATTCATTATTTTCAGGCAAATCTTGACGCTCCCTAATAAAGTTTTTTTGTGAAAAAAATTACACAATGCCTTTCGATGACAAAATTCTGTAACCGGTATACATATCATTTGCAGATGAAATTTGCGTAATTTCATCATAAAGGATTTCACGGCTAATCTGCCCGCCTTTTACTAAAAGGAAATCATTATAAAAAACATACTTTATAGATACGGAAGTCCATAAGCAAAACGACCAGAGCAATAATAACTTTAAAATGCTTAACTACCTTTGAACCAAAAACCATGGGGAGGGGTTCCTCCTTTAAATCTCGATAATCGCCTTTTATAGAAAAATTTAGATTACATTTTAATACGTATACTTTGTTAAAAAAGTTTCATAAAAATAAAAATCCCAGCCACATGGGTGGCCAGGATTATTATTAAATTGCCGCTTTTTTCGGATTTGGACCGTATTTATTTGAGCCCGGCTCGCTGTCCATAAAAGTAAAGATCAAGATAACAATTCCCCCGATTAAAGGAATCAGAGATATTAAAATCCACCACCCGCTCTTTCCGGTATCGTGAAGTCTGCGAACTGTGACGGAAAGACTCGGAATTAAAAGGATAAGAGAAAATAGGGTTGTTAAGATCCCAAAATTTTCGTTAAACTCCAGTCCAAGAGACATCTCCAAAATGGTAAGAATGACTGAAATAATAAATGTAACCAGTATAAACATCCAGTACTCTTTTCGTCTGGATCTGCCGCTGAAATTAAATGTTTTTCGTAACGCTTCTATAAACCAGATCATGTTGTATTCACCTCCGCTGCGCAAGTCCATATTATTATAGCAATTCCATAAGAATTAAAGTAGACAGTTATGGTACTGATTTTTATAGGTTTGCTTGAGGTGTAATTTTCCAGCCAATTAATCCCTGGCTTGTTAAGGACATGTATTTATTCAGCTGTCACTTTTTATCTGAGCTGTCTTCATAACCATTACTTGGCGACTTTGTACTTTCTCCATGCTTCACACCCTTGCTTTTATAGGGTTTCGCACTTTTGGCTTTATTTGCACTCTTTTGCCAACGATTCCATCCCTTCTTTCCTGTTCCTCTGCCTGTTCCGCTCTTGGCTTTCGCTTTACTCATTAAAATCATCTCCAATATTCTTTTATGCTAATGGATATTCTAATCCATTTATGGTTTGTAAAATTAAAATAATAAACGCCCCTAGGCAAATTGCATAAATTTAATGCACCGCGGTTTATAGCACTTTTTTATTTCTTTAAAGTGGAAGGTTAAGCTGCCACGATACGCCGAACTTAGAAGCTGCCTTTCACTACGCTCCCCTTTTTACCCGGCGATTTGCTTCTTGATAACGAGTGATGCTAGTTATCTTTGAATCCTTAATTAATGAAGTGTAAAAGTTCATAGCTTCTTCTGCATTTCCTGGAACATTTATTGGGTGAATTTTGACAATATATCAAGCTCCTTTTACCTTTGATTAGAAAAACCCTGTCAACATCTTAGAATACCATTAAAAAACATAATAGCGCATATTCCTATCATTGTTTTTCGCTGTCATACTTCTTTCTGTATACCTTTCGATATGGTGATTGAAACAATAAGACCTATCATAAACAATTCCTTTTTCCAATTCAGGAGAAAATTTTTACTATTTTGCCCTTGTCAACGGCATCTATGCAAGGAATGGCTTTACCAGGGAAAACTGTTTTTATAGATTTTTAATACAGATAAAAGATAAAAATAAATGATGGATTTTTATAGGGATACCGCCCTTCAAGCTTATACCACAGTCTAATATGTTTACGGTTTTCATCAGCTTGCCAATAAACAACTTCTTCCGCAACCGCTCTGTATAACGTCCATATTGGAGAGACTTTGGACGGATTTTCCTGTAAACACACTAACTGCTCTTTAAAGCATATTCTAAATCACTCGGATCCTTTAGAATTGTCCTTTGTTTGCCCGCAAAGCTAATATGAGGATTCAGGTGCTTCTTCTATTTTAAAGAGGGGAATGGCCCTTCGAGCGCGGCAGACGCTTCAGCTTTTATTTATGCTAAAATTACACACAAAAAAGGAGCAATTATGAAATTGCTCCTTTTTTGCATCTATTGAACTGTACCGCTAGTCCTGCTTCCCGAAGAAGTCGTCTGGGAAGGGGATGAAGAAAGTGCTCTACCGGCTTCAGACAGATTTGCGGCAGCCTCTTTTAACTTCTCTTTTGCTTCTGAAGCTACATTTACTAAATTCGCGGTATTTGCCAAATTGCCAGTGATCGAATTGGATCCCTTGTTTTTCAGAAGCTGGTCATTGACCATGGTGAAGATCGCATTAGCTTCCGACATGGCTTCCTTAAATGAAAATGAAGCATTTTTAAATCGCTGTGTCATATCTTCCATCGTTTCCTTAGGATTTTCTTTTAGGTTTGCAGCGGTGTCTGTAACCTTCTTCCGCGTTTGAGGATCACGAAGAGCCATTGCTGCTCCTAAAATACTTCCAATCACAATCCCGGGAAGGAGATAGTTTCTTGATTGGCTGGCGGACGTGGTTTCATTGTGTACAGTAGATGAAGTTTCATTTTGTACACCGGTTTCATTTGCAAGTATCGTTTCTTTGTTAACTACTACCTCGTTTACAGGGATTGCTTCTTGGTTTGATGCTTGTTCGTTCACTTCACATTGGCTATCTTGCTGATTTGAAGACCTTGGGTATTGGTCCATAAAAGCACCTCCTCTATTCTATGAAAGGCATTCCCCTATTTTTAAATTGGTAAACTATTAATTTTCAGCCTGCGTTTATGAGATGAGCTATTACGAAGGTAAAATTTTTTTAGTCAGTATAAATAGTTGCCTGGAGTAAAAAGGGTCCTTTCAATACAAAGAGGAGAGCATTTCTCCTTTCCCGGATGATCTGCTCTCCTTTTTTCAATATCTATGCACTCATCTGCACCATCATTTTCAACTGCTTCCTCGCCCTAAAAATCCTTGTTTTAACGGTTGATTGCTTGAGGTTTAGAATACTTGCAATTTCATGCTCTTTTAATCCCTTGTCCAGCTTTAGAAAAAGGACATCCTGATAGTCTCGCGTCAGCTGTCTTATTGCCGAGTTGATTTCTTCAGCCATAAACCCTGACTGGACTTCCTGCTCGACGTTTTGCATTGTTTTTTTTCCCAGGCATTCAATCATTTCCTGCTCCATCGGGATGGTCGGTTTCCTCTTTTCTTTTCTTACAAAATCAAGGGCAGTCCTCCCGGCAATGACAGCGAGCCATGCTCCTACTTTCTGTTTGTCCTCTATTGTTTCAGCTTTTTTCATTGCTTTTATAAAAGTCTCTTGTACAACATCCTCTGCGAGATATGCGTCTCTTGTGATAGACAAGCTTATATGAAAAAGGCGTTTATAATGCAAGCTGTAAAGCTCTGAAAAATCAATATCTTTCATCTTCATTTACTCCTCTAACTTCAGTGAAATGGAGACCTTGAATAAATCACCATCTGTATCAATATCCAGACTTCCCCCATGGAGGTCGACAATCGATTTCGCTATGGCAAGTCCGAGACCTGAACCATCGGTGTGACGTGACTTATCGCCTCGCTTGAACCGCTCAAAAAGCTCTTCACTCTGGTCGTTCAACTCGTATTTTGAAACATTTTTAAACGTAATGACAGCCTTGCCTTTTACCGCAGCCATCGCAATATAAACGCGGGAATTCTCCAATGAGTATTTCAGGATATTGCCTATTAAGTTATCAAATACGCGCCAAAGCTTCTGACCGTCTACACGGGCGAATAGCGGTACTCCCGGGTTTGCGACACGGAAATGTAGATTGGATTCACTGATCGCGCTATCATGCTCAGCGAGTGCCTGCTGCAGCAATTGCACGAGGTCAACTCTTTCCTTTCTAAGTTCGATATTCCCGCTCGCCATCTTTGAAACTTCGAATAAATCATCAATCAGTACTTTTAACCGCTTGGATTTACGGTCAATAATCTCAAGATAAGCTGATCGGTCCTCTGAAGAAACATCGTCTGATTTTAGAAGCTCGGTATACGTAATAATAGAAGTTAATGGTGTCCTTAAATCATGGCTTACATTTGTAATAAGTTCCGTTTTCAGCCGCTCACTCTTTGCCTGCTCACTAAGGGAAGTTTTTACACCTTGTTTAAGGACATTGATATTGCCTGCAAGTGTCGCCAGCACATTTTTCCCAGTAATCGGCAAATCCTGCCCCATATGGCCGGATGCCAGCTCGTTGGTCGTCTCAATAATTCGGTTGAAATAGCCGATGCGTTTGACCAGTGCCATGACAAGCGGGATGCCAACGAAAGCCAGAATCAGCAGGTAAAATAGTGCAAACAGGGGATGAAGCAACATGATAATTGATCCCATTCCCAATCCGAAAATCACTCCGAGCATAAGAAATAGCTGAGTGCCTGTACTTCGGTTTAAAAAGGCTTCATGCAGGCTATCGGCAGTGTTCTTTGCTATGTTTTTAAGCAGAATCCACAGTTTGTAAACCAGACTTTTTTTCAAAACAGCCTTTGCTTTCTCCCTGTTTTTAAACTCACCAGCGATATATTTCAGCTGTACAAACGTTAGTCCGCTAAGAACCGAGGCACCAAGCAGGACAATGATCAATTCTATTGCATGTGATGAAATTTCGTAGGAATCCATAAGAAAATCATTTAATAGAAAGTACGATAATATACTGCCTATAGCTGCAAAACCTAAAAAGACTATTCGCAAATCAATTGGCAGCTTACTATATAAAGGCTCCCACCTCTTTATTTCAGCAGACAGTGCCTTCGACCTTCTGCCAGCAAACAGCGCAATAAGCAATGCAAGAACAGCTGTGCCGGTATAAACGAATAATACAATCTGTTTTTGTTTGAAATGATTGTTTTGATCAACAAACATATTTGTATCAGGAAGATTTTTGGCCAGGCCAATTTGACCTTTAAAGTAGCCTGATTCGGATTCTACCAGTGACTGCGCAATATCTTCATATCCATCCATAATAAAATGGTAACTATAATCTTTGTCCATGGTGTAATCCGTAAGATAAAGCATCTCCTTTTTCATCACCTCTTCCGGTGACTCATCTTTAGACAAAGTTAAATTTGTGTAAACATCGCCTGTAGCAGTATCCTCAAAATAATAGGTAAATGATTTCCCATAAAAATCGTACTGATCCCGTAATCGTTCTTTTTCCTTGAAGAATGCTTCTAATTTTTCTTCTTTTTCTTTCACTACTTTAGGACGTACGTGTTCATCACTCTCAAAGTTTTTTGTAATGTCCTGTATTTTTTTATTCATTTGTTCCGTTATGGTTTGTGCAAATTCACTATTTTCAGCAGCCTCTGCCTCTTGAATTCTGGGTTCATATTGGGCTTTAATGTTATCTATTTGTGCAGGCAGACCCCCATATCTATAACGGTGCTCCTCTATGTCCTCTTCCGTAACCTTGATTGCATTCTTGGCTTCCTCCAGTGTGACGTTGTTCAGCTCAAACATTTCCAGATAGCCGGCATACTGATCCAAATCGCTTCTAAACTGAGCTGTGTGGAAATAGTCGGGATTCGTATATTCCCTGCCATAAAATATAAGAGATAAAACACCGCTCACACCGTAAGCAAATAATAGCGTTATAATAGCAATAATCCATCTATTTTTCCATCTTGTATCCAATTCCCCATACCACCTTTAAAAATCTTGGATTCTTCGGATCGATCTCAATCTTTTCACGGATTTTTCGAATATGAACGGCAACAGTGTTTTCCGCATTATAACAGGGTTCGTTCCAAACCCGTTCATAAATCTCATTAATAGAAAAAACACGTCCTGCGTTTGTCATCAGCAGTTCGACAATTTTGTATTCAATCGGCGTCAGCTTCACCGGCTCTCCATTAACCGACACTTCTTTCGCTTCCTTATCAAGCATGAGGCCATTTAAGTCAATCACCTTTTTAATGCCTTCAAATGTTCCGAATGTTACATATCTTCTAAGCTGGGATTTTACCCGGGCAACAAGCTCCATCGGATTGAATGGCTTGGTGACATAATCATCAGCCCCTACCTGCAGGCCCAAAATCTTGTCCGTATCCTCGCTCTTGGCGCTTAGAATGATGATCGGAATGTTCTTCTTCTCGCGAATCTTATAGGTAGCCGAAATTCCGTCCAGCTTCGGCATCATCACATCCAATATAATCAGATGCACCTGCTGCTCGCTCAAAATTTCCAGTGCTTCAATTCCATCCTTCGCTTTCAGCACAGTAATGCCCTCATTTTTAAGATAAATCTCTATCGCATCCCTTATCTCTTTTTCATCATCTACAACAAGCACATTATAATGAACCATAATCCCCCTACTTTCCAGCTGCTCGTTTTCATATTTTTATACTAAACGTAAAATCTTAACATTAAAGTAATAGAAATCTTAAGAATTTCTTAAGATTGAAAGTGCATTTCTTAAGTTTTCATGCGTCGGTTCTATTTTATAATGGGTGGATTTGGAAAAACAGACTTGTATTCGAAAGACATTAAAAAAGCACCGATCCTCATCTATCTTTGCTATTGATGCTAGTGGTTAGTGCTAAAATAAAGAATCTGAACCTTAAGGCTATCTTTTATCTGTGAAACTTCATCTTGGAGCCCAATATAAAAAGGGACTTTTATAAAAGTCCCTTTTGTACTTGCTTATTTAATCAAATGTTCAAGTTTCGTCCACTCGAAGAATTCACCTTCCGGCTTCATTTCCTTTTCACCTTTCTCAGATTCAAGGAAAAGAATCTGGCCTTCTTTTGAGTAATGGACTTTTACACTAAAATAAGTCTCACCTGAATCATTTAAAAATTCAATAATCCCATATTGTTTCTGCTGTTCAAATTGGCTGGTATCGTACGCAATTTCATCTATAAAATGAACAATATTATCTATATTTTTATCTTCAATGGTCGTACAGTTTTCTTCAGATGGTTTTGCATATACACAAACACGTGCTGGTGGTTTATCTATCCACGATGTGATTTTCGGCGGTATATGCTGGTCAAACTTTACCTCCGTTACGTTTTCGGCTTGAAAATAACCGGCAGAAAGGGAGAGCTCTCCTTCAAAGCCATCCTTTGTCCAGGTTGACATAAAACCACCCCAATCATTCGCTGGATCATTATCATCCATTGCTGAACCTTTGTGCCTAAGCTTCCACCCTTTACCCGGAAGCTCCTTCATATAAAAGGTGTAAATGTCCTCCCATTGGTTTCCCTCAATCACATATTCGTTGCGTCTAGGCTCCAGCCCATTAAATAAGGGAATATCCTCATGATCTTCCGGTATAATACTCATTCCTTCATAGGTTTCATTCGTAACATATTTATATACCCATCCCCCCGCTGCTAATAAAACTGCGAGCGCAATAAGAAGCAGCAGTTTAGTATGTTTCATTTTCAGCTCCTCTAAATTTTCCGCCGATTAAAACGATCCCAATCAGCAGCGTCACCAAACTCGATGCAAGAAACCCAATGGCATAAACAGGAATACTGGCCTTAGGAACTCTGTCATTAATTTCAAAGCCCATAAAGTGAATCCCTATGCCATCTCCATCCACATTGGTTCCTAGAGACCATAAATCCACGCCCTTAAAAGCTAAAGTGGCAGTCAGTAAAGCAAGGAAACTCAATAATAATATCCGATTCATCAGGGACCTCCTTTATTAGTTAGTTCGTACTGGGGAAATGAGATGCAAATAGAAGTCATTTCCGACCGGCTTAAGCAAAACCGGCCTCATGGATCCGCTAAAGCGTAATATAACCTCATCTTCCTGGATTGCTTTTAAAGCTTCCATTAAAAAAGTTCCATCAAGTGAAATGGATAACTCTCTTTCACCGCTAATATCAATTATATTTTGAGTTTCTTCAATATACCCTATTGAAGAAGAATTAGAGGAAATTCTTAATTTTGAATCCTCTTTGACCATCAAATGAACATTGTTATTTTTCCATTCACCTCCAAACAGGCTTGCCCGATCAATCCCCTTTAAAAGCTGATTGGCATTCAAAGTAATAACTGTCTTTGCCTCATGAGGGATAAGGCCGGAAACATCCGGATACTTGCCTTCAATCTGGCGCGAGTAAAGTGAAATGGCTTCAGTTTTAAAGACAATATAGTTTTCTGTTAAAAATAAATGTATTTCGCCGTTCACATTATTCATTAACTTGGCGAGTTCATTGAGGCTTGAGCCTGGAACAACAAAAGAGCCAGATACATTGCAAACAAGCTCAGTTTCTCTTAATGCCAAACGATGTGAATTGGTTGCAGCACACGAAAAGCGATTTTCCTTAAAAGACATATGGACACCTGTCAGGACAGGCCTTGATTCATTCTTGGATGCAGCAAAAGCGGTTTGCTTTATTATTTCCATTAATTTCATTGCTGGGATTTTAATATGCTCGGCATTTTCCATTTGCGGAAGCTTTGGATACTCTTCAGAGGGAAAGCCATTTAAGTTTGTAAGAATATCGGCTGATGTGATTGTCATGTGCTGCTCTTTGTCTACTTTAATATGGATGTCACTCGGCAATTTTTTTACAATTTCACTTAAAAATTTTGCTGTAATGACAGCACTGCCGGACTGAAAAACCTCCAGGATTTTCTCTCCATCAATTACCTCTGGAATAATTTTTTCTATTATAAGATCCGAATTGCTGCCGGTAAGTGTTAAACAATCTTCATCTGCGGCAACCTTAATGCCTGTTAAAATAGGAAAAAGAGTGTTAGAGGATACCGCTTTACTTACATCTGCAATGGCCTTATTAAAAAATTCGTGCTTTATCTTAAATTCCATCTATAACCCACCCTATATTAATCAATAGGGTATTAATTCGACAAAATTCCTGAAAATTCCTTTTCTTTCAATAGCGTAATTTCTCTTTATAAATTTCTAAAGGGTAATATTTAGTATCTTTACAGCATTAATAATCTGTTTTATCACTTCGGGATTACGAAGTTCCTTGTTTTCAATACTGCCAACCTCGCAAAGCGGTACCCATTTCCTATCTGTGATCTCTTCCTCTTCCAGCTCCAAAGAGCCGCCAATAATTTCACCAGCAAAATGAAATAGTATAACTTCATGATTGGTGCTGCTGAAACAGCAAACCTTAAATTTCATTGACAAGCAGAAATATTTTGACGCGTCTTTCTATGCAATATTGTTTATTCTTTTAACAAATGGGAATTATGCTTAATAATCTCACTAACAAGGAGTGACCATATGTCTAAAAACAAATACAAAGACAAGGCTATGAACACAGTTAGCAAAATAAAAGCCAATTTAAAAGGAAAGTTCTTTGAAATGGCAGATATCCCTTCTGTTTCAGTTAAGCAGCTGGCTGAATTCATTCAACAGCATCCTGACACACAAATATCCAAAAAAGAGCTGCTCGGAAACACCTACACATTCTATTGGCTAAAAGTGAATGATGATTTACTTTATATGGAAACCAGCAATGACCGCATATTGCAGCTGGATGGATCTTCCCACGGAAAACAATTTGTATCGTATCGGTCCTACCGTGATTCTAATGATTTAGATACTCCGATGAAATTGACGTAAATAAAGTTATGTAAATGAGCTACCTCTTCCAGAGCAGCTCATTCTTTTTTAACCTATTCCATATTTTCTTTACTTCTTAAAATATCTCCTCAATATTAAGGATTCACCTCTGCTTTTTTTTAAAATATAATTAATTAAAATGAGGTGATAAAATTGTGCGTTTCCACAAATGCAATTGAACAACATTCCATTAATATTTATGAAGACATGAGAAATCAAACAAAATACAAAATTATAAAAGTCAATTTTGTTGGGAGTGAAATTCCCATATCTGACCCTGATACGGATGCATTAGATCGTTTGCCTTTGATTTCATCAGTGATACTGGAGGATTCTGATGGAATCCATTATATGATTGAACCAAATGAAACAGGTCTCACGTTTGCAAAAGGTGAAATCACTTATACAGAATACTTACGAATAAAACAAAAAGCAGGAAGACAGATGATGGGTATTTTTTGCGGTTCGATTGTTTTATTTCTAATAATGAGTCTTGCTCTATTTAAGTTCTTCTTCTAGAAGCTGTCTGGCCTGGAAGTTTTCAAATTATTATGGCAGCTGATTGACTAAAAATATAGTTTGAGAGTCTAATAGTTTCATTTATTCGGTTTATCTTTGGGTCGAAGAATTTTCCCTTACGCTGTGCGGATATTAATCGCTTCCCGGGTAATTCCATGCCATTCTTCCTGCATCTGCTGCAAGGCGTACTCTCCTGCACCAAGTTTGGAAATAATATCGTTTTCTCTTAATGTCAGCAAACCGAGTACAGTCCATTCAATTTCTTCATCTGTCACACTAGCTGGCAAATACTTCAGCTCTTCAATTGATTTCTCGATTTCTGAATTCGGCTTGCCCGATAAGTGTTCATATTTTCAAATGTGTAATAAACCAAATCATTATTTGTATTCAATATTTTCCAGAAAAAGCCTTCTGCTAGAATAGATTAGTTTCCATAAAAAAAGCTTTAACTCCTAAGAAATAAAGCACTTTATTCTTAATCAATCTGAATCCTTTTTAATATTTTTGCCGGGTTGCCGCCTACAACCACATTCTCAGGAACATCTTTGGTGACAACTGCACCAGATGCAATAACCGCATTGTCCCCTATATTCACTCCAGGATTGATGATGGCCCCCCCGCCAATCCAGACATTGTTTCCGATTGTTACAGGCTTCCCAAATTCCCTGCCGGAATTTCGTTCAGTCGGATTAAGAGGATGAGCAGCCGTATAAATATGTACGCCCGGAGCGAGCATGCAATTGTTCCCAATCCTTACCTCGCATACATCAAGAATGACACATTCAAAGTTGGCAAAAAAGTTTTCGCCCACATGGATATTGTAGCCGTAGTCACATCGAAAAGCAGGCTCCAGAAAAAGATTATCACCTGTTGATCCAAACAATTCTTTTAGCAGGCTGATCCGTATATCTCCTTCTTTCTCTGTTGTTTGGTTGATCAGCCTAACCAGTCTCCTTGCATTTTCGCGTTGTTTTAATAGTTCCGGACCTGCAGGATCATACATTTCGCCGGCAAGCATTTTTTCATTTTCTGTTTTCATTAATACAACTCCCCATTATGAATAACTTTCCTCTTATGAAAACAGGTTTATGGGAGAAAAACAAGTTTTATCGGCGTAATTGTATATTTAATAAGGAACTGACAGGATTTTTGAGTAAAACTTATATTTTGGGCGAAATTCAGGCTTTAGAAGCGGAATTTTCATTTTATGGCGAAATCAAAAATTATGAGCCAAAAACCGGGAATTTTTCTTATCTTATTGTGAGCAGGATGAACATCCCCTCCTTCACCCTGTTTCACCGCTGCTTCTCAATTGAGTGTAAATTTGCTGATAGGCTGAGGCTTCTTGGACCATCCCTTTGTGCTGGTACATTTTGCATAATTGCCATACAGGGTTGGGGTCAGTTGGTTTGAGTTCCATTTCCCAGAAGAAGCATTCGATGGCTTGATCATACTGGCTAAATTCTGCATAAAATTGGCCTAATTCCATCATTCTGTCGGGATCCTCCAATATTGCTGCCATTTTATTGATTTTTCGGATGGCCAGACTGTGCGGAAACTTTTTTGAGATCGGCTTTAATTTATTAGATACAGCCGATACATCATGTCCTTCCATCAGCTTAGCAATCAGCTGTAAAATCCGCTGTTCCGTTTGCATTGGATCATCTTCCTGGTCAATCTGCTCGAGAAGAAGAAGAAATTCATCCAAATGGGATGCGACAAATTGGGCATCCAGGTTTTTTCTTAGCTCATTTAGAATCTTATTATATTCTGCCGGCAGGTCCTGAATAAATGGGAACAAATAAATGGCCGCTTTCTCCAATTGTCCATCACTGATCAAGTCTTCAATAAACCCAAGAGATTGCTGTACCCCTTGATATGGATTTATGTTCGCCTGTGATAAAGCAAGGATCCAGTTCTCCAGCGGTATGTAGTGCAGCGCTAGATCAGTATTGCTTCTAACTGACTCTGTTATAAGGTTCTTTTTATCTTCCATCCAAACCAGCAGCCATTCTGCATACCGTTCCTGATTCTTCAGCAGGGTTTCGAGCATTTTATGGTGATCGGGATGTTTGCGTTTTGCGAAGCAGTAAAATTCTGTGTATAAGGGATCCTTTTGATCGATGGCTGAGATGGATGAAGTGCTGTAGAAATTTGCATATGAACTAAACTCACGGGTATTGAGGATATCGCCCACAGTTACTAGGGAAGGTGAAAACTCAGACAATATACGGATGGATTGAAAGGCCTTTAAAAAACTGCCGTTTCTTCTAAAGTGGAAAAATATTTTTTCGATGGTTTGGCCAAGCTGGTCTTTTGAAAAAAAAGAATCGAGAGCAGCAGTTATGCATGGTATTTCGAGGAGAGAATAGTTGCGTTGAAGCATTGAGAAGAGCTTATTTTTTGCAGGGATGGTTAATGGTGAGGCTTGATTTAGAACGGATATAAAGGGATGATTTCTTTCTAATACAATTCCTTCTTCCATCGCTTTCTCTATGAAGGTGCCTTCTTCTATATGTTCAAGCAGATCGCCATATATGAGATTGTTTTTATAGAAAATGAAATAGTATTTTTCCTTAAGCTCTGTCTCGACTTCAGTAACCTTAAATCTTGCAAATAGCGCAGTCCGAATCACTTCTCCATTTTTTATAGCCTTCTTCGATTTAAACGTTAAATGGGTTGGCACCATTTGTTCATTTTTCATGATACACTCAGCCTCCTATAGAATCGGATGGAAAAAGTTAAGGAAATTGTTTCTATAGATTCATTATACGCCAACAGATTCTAAAAAGCGACCGTCCTAAGAGTTACTTGGAAATGGTTCACATTCATTTTCTCTCGACCATCTAGAACGTCCTTCCATCTGCCTCTTTAACGACCATCCTTGATAGGTCCCATCTACATTTCGTCGTTAATCTGAACCTTTAACTATCTTCATTCCGCTTACTTCCAACATTTCGCCGTTAATCCGTACGGCCATTCTTCCGACTTTTACCCAATTAGTCATTAGCTATTTATTAAGTTTTTTTCGAAAATGAATTTTTTCAAAATCAGCAACGTATTAAATAGAAGATTAATAATTTTTTAGGATGGTGCACATTCTGCTAAGCTCATTCATCCGACTCAGAAGCGCAAAGAAAGTGAGGAAGCATGATGACGGTTTTAGAAGTGAGGAATCTGCAAAAGTCGTTCGGTACAATACGGGCTGTGAAAGACATCAGTTTTTCGGTGAAAGCTGGGGAAGTGTTTACGATTATCGGTCCAAACGGTGCAGGCAAAACGACAACATTGGAAATGATTGAAGGCTTGGTTTCGCCAGATGATGGTGAAATTCATTTTGGGGATCTCAGCTGGAATAAAAACGCTGTTGCCATCAAGAAGAAGATTGGCGTTCAGCCCCAATCGAGCGCCATGTTTGATTTATTAACACCTGAAGAAAACCTGAATCTTTTTGCTTCTTTTTATGATCATGCCCGGCCAACGGACGACATTCTCGAGATCATTAACCTAACTGACCATCGTAAAAATCAGGTGAAAAAGCTTTCCGGCGGCCAGCGGCAAAGGCTGGCAATAGGCCTTGCGCTGATCAGTGATCCGGAAATTATTTTTCTAGATGAACCGACAACCGGCCTGGATCCCCAGGCACGCCGAAATATTTGGGATATAATTCTCCACCTGAAGCAACTAGGCAAGACCACCATTCTAACCACTCATTATATGGAAGAAGCCGAAAAATTAAGTGATCGTGTATGCATCGTGGACCAGGGAAACATTATCACTCTTGATTCCCCTTCTGCTCTCATTGAGAAACTTACAAATGAACGCGAAATAAGATTGTCATTCCTGGATGGCGAGAATGCTGCAGAGGAAGCTGACCACTTTTCCAGTAACCTGGAGTCCGCTACAAGAACAGAGCGTGAAGGTACATCCCTGAAAGTCTGGGCCGTAAAACCGGAGGATACGCTATTGGAATTGTTCAGATTCACCAAGGAGAAATCATATCAGGTGGAGCAGGTCTCCATTCGGGAAATGAGTCTCGAAGATGTATTTATTGCTTTTACCGGCAAGGAATGGAGGGATTAAAATTAAACATTTTCATCAATTTAAAATGATGCTTTCCGCTCAATTAAAATTGACACTCCGTGAAAAACAGGCGTGGTTTTGGGGTATATTTTTTCCAGTCATCCTGATGGTAATCTTTATGGTTATCTTTAGCGGAAATTCAGATGAAGAGTTTCAATCAGAAATTGCCATTGTCGATCCCAATCCGAACCCAGCTTCGGAAATGCTCTTAACACAAATCAGCGGACTTCCGATATTTGAAGTGAAAACTGGCAAGCCTGTCAGCCGGGAGAAAGCAGAGGAGTGGGTAAAAGATCAGGAGGTGAATGCAGCCATTATCTTGCCTGAATCAGCAAATGCCTCTTCTGTTTTGCTTATTGTGAATAAAGAGGATGAACAAGGTGCAGCAGCTCAGGCGGTTTCCGGCATTCTGGATAAATTTGTACAGCAGGCTAATTTATTTGCGGCTGGTGCAGAGCCTTCTTTTGAATTACAATACAAATCTCTTTCATCCGGGAGCAATGAATTAGATTATACAGATTTTCTATTAACCGGCATGATTGCTTTATCGATTGCTCAAGGCGGCATGTTCGGAATGGTTGATCTGGTAGAAATGCGAAGAAAAGGCTTAATCAAAAGGCTTCGGATGACACCTGCAAACATGGGCATATTTGGGTTAAGCGATATGGTTATGAGATTGCTGTTCAGCATTATACAAATCATCTTGCTATCGTTAATAGGTGTTCTGATCTTCGGCGCTAACCTTTATATAAGTCCTATTAGTCTCGTCGTTGTTTTCTTAATTGGAGCCTTGTCCTTTAATGCTCTTGGCTACTTCTTTTCTTCTTTCAGCAAAACGACTGAAGCCTATATGGGAGTTGCAAATATTGTCAGCTTCCTCATGATGTTTTTAAGCGGTGTGTTTTTTCCGGTTGAAACAATGCCTGAATGGCTGCAGCCAGTCTCTAATGTACTTCCGCTTACCTATTTTGCGGACGGCCTGAGAGAAAGCATGGTGTATGAGACAAGTGTTATTTCTGGCACATTGTGGTTTGGAATTGGCGTAATGGTGATTTGGGGAGCCATTACCTTCATTCTAGGATCGTGGCTGTATAAAAGAAAAGCAATTGTTGCAGATAGATAAACCAGAAAGTGTTAGCTGCCTGCTTAAGACAACTAACACTTTTTTTATTTTACTTTTTTCACAAAGATCTATTTCATTATACCCATTTTCCCAAACAATCCGTGGAGTCTGCCTTCTGTACCAAGCACTGGGCTACAGGGTGATAGCCCATTTTGGTAATGCCGTGATGATAACAAATGGGTTGAAAGGCCAGTCTGTTTCGCTAAATGGGAAACCTTTCTCCCAACAGGAGAAGAAAACAGGATTCCAATTATAGATTCTCCAAAAACACCCGGATTACATCCGCACCGCCAATAAAGGTACCTAGTGAACTTCCCAAATTAGCGAGTACAACAATCAGCAAAATGCGGCTAACCTTGTTCCGCCAAAAGCCTTTTACACTAAAAACGTCCTCTGAAAGGTTTTCAAAGTCTTTTACACTTGGACGGCGGATGTAGGCTTGTACAAGACCTGCAAACCAGCCAGCTGCAAGCAGAGGGTTCAATGACGTAATTGGCGCTGCCACGAAGGCTGTCAAAATCGTAAGCGGATGCCCCATTGCAATGGCCGCTCCAAGGGATGATAGTGCGCCATTCCAAATAATCCAGCTGATCGTCTGCGCAAATCCGGCAGAAGGATTGGCATAAAAAGTGTAAGCAATAATTGCCAAAATAAATACAGGAATGCTCCATCCAATAATTTTAGGTAGATTGGATTTTGGCGGGCGTGCAGTCAAGCGAGTCATATCCTGCTGTTTCTTAATTTCCTCTTTAATCCCCGGTACATGGGCTGCCCCCAATACCGCAACAATTTTTCCGCCTGGTGCATCTTTAATTTTTTGGGCCAGATACTGATCCCGTTCGTCAATTAAAGGTGTCTTTAACCGGGGAAAAGATTCTGTAAACTCATTCAGAATCGCATTGATCGTATCCTGGTTTTTCATTTTTTCCAATTCTTCTTCTGAAATCGTATCTTTGCTGAAGATGCTGGCGATCACCTGGCTAAGCAGGAGTGCCTTTCCTTTTAAACCGAGATTTCCCCAAATCCGTGCGAATGTGATTTGGATATTGCGGTCTGCCAGAACAAGATTGGCTCCCGTTTCTTTCGCTGATTCAATTCCCTGTATCATTTCCTGTCCGGCCTTAATGCCAAATTGATCTGCCATCCGGTTTTGAAAAGAAGAAATAGCCAAATTCATTAGAAGGAGGGAAGCTTTCTTCTCCTTAATAACCTGAATGATGTCCATTTCCTTCCATTTGCTGCCCTCTGTTATCGATTGATACCTCTGTTCATCCAATTCTACACAAACAGAATCTGGCTGCTCCGCTTCAATAACCTCTTTAACCTGTTCTGCACTGTGCTTTGAAACGTGCGCTGTTCCAATCAATATGTATTCCTTGCCATCTAAATGAATCCTTGTTATGTTTTCCTCAGCCATAAATACCTTCCTTTTAAAAAAAACAAATTCTTGCATTCCGATAAAACGTTATTTCATCTTACAAACTTATGTATGTTTCATTTGTTCATTATACCATGAACCCTTTCATGATTGCCCAGGATAATTAAGCAACGCTTGGGAGAAAAGCACTAAATTCTAGTAAACACTAAACAGAACAAATGTTTTGTTATAAAATAATAGAGCATGAAAAAAATGCAAATATCTCATAAAGGTGGAAAAAATTTTGAATGGTACCGCCCATGCAGCAATCGGAGCAGCAGCAGGATACGTGGTTGCGAACACTGTTGATACCAGCCCCTCCACAACACTTCTATTGATCGGATTAGGCGGGGTTTCCGGATTAATTCCCGACCTGGATATTGATGGAAAGCTTCGCGACCGGATCACATTATCACATGAAGTGGTTCGAACAGTTGCCCAGCTAGTCGGAATTTTAATGATTATTTACAGTTTTTATGAAGGAAACTCTAAAGAGAAATGGCTTGGTATCGCTATCGGAATAGGTATGGTCGCCATTTCATCCCGCATCAGGCAAAAACATATGCTGACCATAACTGGAATCGGCGTCCTGGCAGGCGGGATTTCCCTCCAGGAACTGTGGATGATATTATTTGGGATTTATATTTTAATCGCTTCATTCGTTTCGCATCGCAGCTATACCCATTCAATAATTGGTGTTATATTCTTTGGCTACATTGCTTCAAAATTTGAAGTATCCATCGGAATCAATGGCGTTTTCTATACATGCCTCGCAGGATACATAAGCCATTTAATAGCTGATTTTAAAATGCTGCCTTTCAATAAACGGGGCATCAAGCTATTTCTCCCGATTTCGTCCAAGGAAATATAATTTCAAAAAACCGCTCAGAGATACTCTGGACGGTTTTTATTTTAAGCATTCACTTAAACTTTTCTGGCTCCTCTGCATATAACTCTATTAGTCCGCAGTTGGGACATACATAGCAAGGATTAATATCGCTCATTGTACCAGCATTTGGTTTTTCACCTTTTTTGTAAACCCTAATCGGCTGGCTATCCAAATGGGCTTTCGCCATCACTGTATGACATTTCGGACAACTCTTTTTCATACCTACACCCTTTCGATTTTTAGTTCATTTTTAATAGGGATATAGACTTCAACATGCTCAGCATCATTTTCCACCGGGTAATAAACTTCCAAAATATAATGTTCCGGGGAGCCATATTGATAACCCTGATCTTCAATCCATTTATCCAATTCGCTGTACAACTGTCCCATCTCCGTTACCTTGCCTCTAATCGTCGCGTATGAATTCTCAGCTCGTATGTACTCCATTCCTTCTGGCAAAGAATCAGCATCTCCATCTACTAAACAGCCTACGAAATAGGTTCCTTCTATATGTGTTTGATCTCTCTTAGGTTCAAAAATGGAAACCTCAACACCTGTACTGTTTGGTATATCATGTGCCCGCTTCAGGAAATGCTGTGCGGCTTTAGGGACCAATTCAGCATAATCTCTAAAAAGTCCCTTGTTCCTCATAACCACTGCTTCAAATTCCTTCGAAACCATTTTACACATTGGAAATAACCTCCAAACATTTTAAATCGTTATTCCTTTCTCTAAAATTAGGTAAATTCCTTCTTTAATTAAACTATTTTTTTTAATAGCTACCATGTGAGAGATTAATCCAGCATTTTTTGTATTCACCTTGCATGTTCAGCTATTTATCTAACATGTTCTTAACTTTATCTAGCTAACAGTCGAGACGTATTAACCTAGAAAAGAGTATTTTTCAAAAGAAAAAACACTTTTATCCTCATTTTCTAAATATATGAACCACTTTTCATATGAATCACTCTCATTGGTTTTTGCACAACTTCTTATTCTGACGCGAATCTCACAAAAAATAGGCGCGTCATTTAAGACGCGCCCATTGTAATTCATCTGCAAATGCTAATCCCTTATCAGCCAATGCTTTGCGGAGCTTTTCCATTGCATTCGGCCCCATTCCATGCAGCTTCATAATTTCTGCTTCAGAAACACCCGCAAGTTGCTCCAGCCGAAAATAGCCTGCGCCTTCAAGCGCCCGTCTTGCCGGTTTTGCAAGCTTTTCAGGCATGTCGCTCCCTTTGATTTGTTTTTCCGACATCTGTATTCTCCTTTTAAATCATTAATATTTCCCGAATATCCTCTTCCGAAAGGCTCTTTGCAGCTTTTTCATCAGAGTCTATGATTTCTTCAATTAAGTTTTTCTTTTTGTCCTGCAGTTCATTCATTTTTTCTTCAATCGTACCGCGGGCCAAAAGCTTGATGACTTGGACTGTATTAGTCTGGCCCATGCGGTGTGCCCGGTCGGCTGCCTGTTCCTCAACAGCCGGATTCCACCACAAATCATATAATATGACGGTATCCGCACCGGTCAGATTGAGGCCTGTTCCCCCAGCCTTCAACGAAATAAGGAAAAAATCCCGTTCTCCTTCATTATAGCGGCGGCAAACCTCGACACGTTCCTCGGAAGGTGTTTGCCCATCAAGGTAGAAAAATGGCAACCCCTCAAGAGCCAGCTCTCTTCCAATCAGATTAAGCATTTTTGTAAACTGTGAAAAAATAAGCACCCTTCTGCCTGAAAGCCTTGATTCTTCTATAATTCTCTTGAGCTGTTCAAATTTGGCCGAACTGCCTTTATAGCCGTCAACAAATAAAGCAGGGTGGCAGCAAATTTGACGCAAACGGGTCAAACCGGCAAGAATTTTAATACGATTTTTCCTGATTGTATCTTTATTTAGATGCTTCAAAGTGTCCTCCCGCAGTTTTGCCAAATAAGCAGCATATAACTTTTTCTGCTCAGGCAGCAGCTCAACAGAATCAATCGATTCCATTTTTTCGGGAAGTTCGGAAAGGACATCCTCCTTCATCCTCCTCAACAGGAATGGCCGAATTCTCCGTGCAATTGACTTTCTGGTCAAATTACTGTAATCCTTCAAGCCCTGAAATAACTCAGGAAAGACCACATGAAATATAGACCATAGTTCTTCAGGGGAGTTTTCAACCGGTGTTCCAGTAAGTGCAAAACGGTGTTTAGCCTGTATCTTTTTCACTGCCCTGGCTGTCTGTGTTACCGGATTCTTAAACGCCTGGGCTTCATCAAAAAATACTGTGTGAAAATCCTGTATCTCATACCATTTAAAGTCTTTTAAAAGCAGCGGATAAGATGTGATGACTACATCAATGCCAGTTAAATTTTTCTGAAGCTCTGCCCGTTCAAACTGATTGCCGTCTACGACAACCGCTTGAATTTCCGGTGCAAATTTCATCAGTTCGCTTAACCAGTTGTAAGTTAAAGAAGAAGGGCATACAATCAGCGCAGGAACCTTTTTGTCCCGGATATCAGGAAGCTCAGATCGTATAAACGCAATGGTTTGCAGCGTTTTGCCCAGCCCCATATCATCCGCCAAAATGCCGCCAAAGCCATAATGGGCCAGTGTCTTCATCCATTTATAGCCATGCTTTTGATAATCCCTGAGAACCGTATCCAGGCTTTCCGGCACTTCAATCTGCAGGCTATCAGGGTTTTCAAGAGTGGCTAAAAACTCTCGGAAAGACTCCTCCTGCCGAAATGTACCCTGTTCCCCAACTGTATCCACCATTCTTAGGCCCTGGACAATCGGCATATCCAATCCGCTTTCCAGTTCTTCTGCCTGCACGGGTACAGCATTTAAAAACCGCTGGATTTCTTCAAACTCTTTTGCTTCCAAAGATAGCAGCGAACCATTTCGCAATCGATAATATTTCCGTTTTTCCTCAAGAGCATATAAAATATCACGGATTTCCTGATCTGCAATTCCGGTCATTTCAAACTTGAACTCCAGCCAATTGGTCCGTTCCTTTTTCATTCTAATCCGGATTCGCGGCTTAGCGTTTTCCCTGAAAATACGATTTCTAACTGCCGTTGTAGCATATATTTGCAAGAGCTTTTGCAGCTTCGGAACGACATGATAAAGAAACTCATATTCAAGCTCTTCATTTTGCAAAAAATAACCGCCTTCCGTCCTGGCAAACGAGCTTTCCTCCATCAGCTGCAAGATTTCATCTTCCTTTTCAACATCGCGAATAATCCGTGCTCCGCCTCGTGGTTCCCGTCTTTCCAATGGATTAATCACAATATTTTCATAGTGAAATTCCAGGCCGGCAAGGAGCCGATTTTTCAAACGATCCAGGTAGAGCTTGGCAACAAGAGGAGTCTTTAAAAACTGCTTGGCCATCTCCTCTGAAATTTGCACTTCACCTAATTTCCGCAAACCTGGGACTACCTTTTCCAAAAAAAGCTCCATTTGTTCCGCAGCGATCGGAATCATATTTTCCCCTGTAGCTTCAATCATTTGTGTCAGATCATACAGTCGCTGGCAATTCTCCTTTTTAAGCGTAATGATTTTGCCTCCAAGTAGAACAGAATTGTAAGAATTAAGTACAAGCAGCGGATCCAGCCCTTTAATTCTCAAATAACATTTTCTGTCGGCTTCTGACAATTCAAATCGTAAAGGCAAACTCTCATCTGAGAAATGAAACCTGTCAAATGTTTTACCAGCTACTTTAAGCTTCACTTTTTCCGCATGTGCAAGACTTGGTTTGAGGCGCTCCCAGGATGAGGGTGGAATCAATAGCATATCTTTGCTGGCTATATAGTCAAATTCGTCCAACAAGGCATTCACATAAACGGATTCATCATGTATTACCTGGATCAGCTGCTGGATGACGGCATCTGATTCAGGTTTAAAGCAATACAGATTTGAATCATATGTAAAAGTTAGGGATACCACACATGGTTTTCCTTCTTTTACCGATTGGAGGAAATCGCGGATATCAAGCACCAGAGCAGGGCCTATTTTTAATTTTATAGTAAATAAATATTGGCCTTTCCCCAAATGCACCGGCTGACATGTAAATTCCGTTTCAAGCACATTTCTGTTTTCAAAATGCAGCTGATGTCCGCTTGATCGGACAGGCGAATCGCTGAAAAGAGTCAGGAAACCGTCCGTGAGTGAATTTTCTGGCGATGCAGCCATCTCTTCTTCTGAAGAATTGATTACCGGTGTTCCCTTCTGCTGCAGTTTATATATTGCCAGCAGCACAGCCGCAACATGCTGACATTCCTTATCAAAGGAAGCAAGCTTCGGACAGCTGCAAGAAGTTTGAAAGCTGCTTCCCGAATCCTTTTCAACCGTCACATAAAAATCTTCTGCTGCAGACACCGTTGCTACGCAGCGATCAGCGTTATATTCATTAAATCTTACTTTACTATTCCGAAAAAAAGCATCCCCTCTTTTGAAGGAGACTGTGCCGCATATTTCTTTTATACCTTTATGAGTTAATTTAATATCCACAAATGCTCTCCTTCCGGGATAATGATATAAAAATTGTACCATAATAAAGGATTAAAATTCATTAAATGGACCACCGCAAAAAGAGAGGTCCAATCCCCTCTCTCTTTTGAGAATAATCTCTTCAAACTTTCCCTCTTTAAGCAATAAACGTTAAACTTCTTTGCTTATCCAGGTATCTGCAGCCTTCGCATTCGATTCTTTCCGATTTATATTCGGAACCGCACTTTAAGGAAAAATCCCCAGCGAGATCGGATGCCCCATCTGTGATCTGATACGTTAAGAAACGGGCATTCTTATATTTTTATTGGTTCCTTTATATGCAAGACTCGTCTCATATTCTACCATGGTTCACATGAGAAACCTTTATGCTCCACAATCCAATTTTTACTTTCCCCTTTAATAATTGAGTGGGGGTGCCCCCATAGAGAAGAAGCTTCTGTCTTTTCAAAATTTAAAGTTACTAAAAAAACTATTTTTACAGCATTCTTCATTTACATGCCTCTTTTTCCAGCCTGCAAATCCACTTATAATACTTTAACATGATAAAAAAAAGGATTGGATCAAGGACGGCTGCATGCCACAACTCCCACCAGCCATAGCTGAAATAACCCCATGGCTGAGGGAGCAAAGCCAATACTTCATACAGCAGTATGGCAACTACCCAGAAGATTATATATGTAACCCGTTTTATTAAGTCTGAGTTGAAAGGGTACCAGTTTAAAAACATCATATTGACTGGCGGCACTACAAAAATATGAGCCACCAGTCCGCCCCAATTCGGTTCTTTTGTGAAATACCAGTAGCCCCAGTATTTGAATTCAATCATACAGTCAAAGACCTGCTGAGCTGATATTGTAAATAACCAGATATGTAAAATTTGGTTTTTGGTCAGGCGTTTATTCGATTTAAATGCAGTAAGATTAAACAGAGTGATGGCAATGAGCAGTCCTATCATATGAATATTCCTTTTTATTTGTTAATGTCCCTTGAGTGGCTTTTATTATTCACCATTTGGTAATATTATGGAAAATCATTCTTTGCATTAAGGGGATCTCTTATGACACATACATTGCTGCCTGATTTTTTACCGGCCATCCGAACATTAAATGATTCAATGCCATTAACAAAAGAAGACTTGTTATCAGAAGAATTTTTAATAAAAAAGCACGGGGAATTGGAGATGTACTATGCTCCCCATAACGAATATATCAATAACGAAGCAAGAATCATCATAGTGGGCATCACACCCGGCTGGAGCCAAATGAAAATTGCCTATGAACATTTTGTGAAGGGCTTGGCAGCTGAAAAAGAAATAAAAGTTGTCTTGAGGGAAACGAAGATAGCAGCCGGTTTTGCCGGAGCAATGCGGACTAACTTAATATCAATGCTTAATCAATGCGGAATTCCCGAATCTCTTTATATTAATGACTCATTAGCACTATTTAATGAATGCAGGACTCTCCTGCATACTACTTCAGTTATTAAATACCCCGTCTTCTACAAGGGCAAAAATTATACAGGCCATCAGCCTGGGATGCTTCAGTCAAAGCTGCTGGCTGAATATGCAACAAAGTTTTTTGCAGAGGAAATTGGAGAAATTAACAAGAACGCTCTCATCATCCCTCTTGGCAAAACAGTTGAAAGCATCATCCGCCATCTGCTAGCAGACAACAAGCTCGCTGGTCATACAATCTTATTTGGATTCCCTCATCCATCAGGTGCAAATGGCCATCGGGTTAGGCAATTTGAGAAACAAAAGTACTCGCTTGCTGAAACAGTCAGAAAGTGGTCGGATCAAGCATAAAGAGAGAACAGGGTGTACTCTGTTTTCTCTTTACAGTTGGAGAATAGAACCCTGCAAACTTAAGAAAAGAAACATCAGGGAGGATTTTCGAATTAGACACTAAAAGAGACTGCTAAATCTGGATTACCGTCTTTAAGCAGTCCCTTCACCTTACGGCTGTTTCTCTAGAGCCAATTTAATACCAAAACCCATTAAAACTACTCCTGAAATACCTTGCAGAACGTTATTTACAGCAGGCTTTTTCAGCCAATTTCTAAAAAAGTCGATTAAATAAACATAGAAAAAGAACCAAACGATTGTAATAATACTATAGGTGAATCCCATTGTCAGAAATTGGACAAAGTGGTTTTCACCCGGGCTTACAAATTGAGGGAAGAACGTCAAAAAGAAGACGGCTACCTTCGGATTGGACACACATGTGAAAAACCCCTGCAGGAAATGGGATTTGTTTTTCCTGTGCTTTTTAACACCTTCCGTCTGCGTCCGTTGAGTTGACAGAGATTTCAGTGAAACAACGCCCAGGTATATGAGGTACATCGCGCCGGCATATTTAATAATCGAAAAAATGTATGCTGATTTTACAATCAAGGCCGATAAGCCAAACACAACAGCCATCGTGTGGACCAGCAGTCCTGCAACAGAGCCAAACATAGTTTTAACCCCGCTTTTTTTGCCGCTTGATATGGTATTTTGGATTAAAATTCCTGTGTCCGGTCCCGGCAGGATTACCAGCAGAAACGACATAAACAGGAACAAAAGAAAGTTTTCCATATTTCTCACTCCCACCCTAATGTTTTTAAAATATTGAATTTATTATAGCAGGTTTCATGAATTTTCCAATCATAAAAAGAGCAGATTTTCACAAAAGAAAATCTGCTCTCACCATATTAGGCATTCATTTTTTCTAATCGTTCTTCTACTTCTGCTTCTGTTAACCCATGCTCCGTGATATAACGGTTTCTTGGGTGTATGCGGCATTCATCTGAACAGCTACGCATATATTTATGCTCGTTTTCTTCTGAGCATAGAATCTTTTTATTGCACTCCGGGTTAGCGCAGTTTACATAGCGCTCGCATGGTTCTCCTGAGAAGTAATCTTTCCCTACGACTACATGCTCCTTCTGGTTGACCTGTACGCCGATTCTGTCATCGAATACGTAAAGCTGGCCATCCCACAGGTCGCCTTGAACCTCAGGGTCTTTTCCGTAAGTGACAATTCCCCCATGAAGCTGGGCTACATCTTTGAAGCCTTCTTTCAAAAGCCAGCCGGAGAATTTTTCACAGCGGATTCCGCCTGTGCAATACGTTATAATCTTTTTGTCGCCAAGCATTTCTTTATTTTCACGGACCCACTCAGGCAGGTCACGGAAGTTTTTTATATCAGGTCTGATCGCTCCTCTAAAGTGGCCAAGATCATACTCATAATCATTGCGTGCATCCAGTACGACAGTATCTTCATCCTGAAGCATCTTGTAAAATTCTTTAGGCTCAAGATATTCCCCTGTCAGCTGGTTCGGATTGACATCGTCTTCAAGACGAAGTGTTACCAGCTCTCGGCGGGCGCGCACCTTCATTTTTGGAAAAGCATGGCCATCCGCTTCATCAATCTTGAAAACCATCTTTGCAAAGCGAGGATCCTGCCTCATCATTTCCATATAGCGATCCGTCTGTTCCACTGGCCCTGAAACAGTACCGTTAATCCCTTCATTTGCAACAAGAATACGTCCCTTAAGGCCAAGCTCGTTACAAAAAGCTTTATGCTCCCTTGCGAACTCTTCTGGGTCCTCAATCGGAACATACATATAATACAGCAATACTCTGTATGGTTTTTGACTCATTTTTATTTCCACCTATCACTTAATATTTGCAAGATATATCTGTTAATAGGTTTAAACATATATTCTTACCTATACTAGTATAACAAACTGAGTCAAGTTTCATAATAGAGATGCCTATATGACCCAAGAAAGATCGGAACTTCAGTCGTATTAGCAGGTATTGCATATGGAATTCATACCGCTTCACATATCGATTCCATATATTTAGTTTTGCAAGAAATATCCGAAAAAATTCATCTCAACAATCACCCAGATCAGTTTCCTTAAAATCATAATAAGGTTTTTATTCTTATTTTTTGCAAGGCAGATATATTTCCTGACCTTTTCATTCCAAATGAAATACAAATCCCATTAAAAATGACACCGTTTTTCAATCGTTTTAACATTATTAACTTTAGCAGTCATAACGTTAATAAAGTCTTGAATAAAGGCATTATAGTCGAATGCCAAGGCGATATGATCCAGCGTTTCCTTCTGTTCTTCTTTTGGATTTGCCCGGAAGTCGGCAATTGTTCTCCCTCTGGATAACGATGAAGATTCGACTCTAACCCTGCGTGAGGCAAATTGAAAAGAACCAGGGCTGGTTAACGCGAATAAGGTGATTACATCATGCATCGGGGCAGCATTCAAGCCTGGTACCAATTTCTTGTATGCGTTAATATAGTAATCAATAATTGGTTTAATCAATCCAGAATAGGGATTGGATTTAGAAGCTGCTATCCAATTGACTACTTGCGGGGTCACCAGAGCATAATTTGTCACATTAAGTGGAATAACTGTGACATTTCTTCCCTTTTCAAGGACAAGGTCAGTTGCAATTGGATCTCCGAAAAAATTAGCTTCAGCCACGGCAGTAACATTTCCGGGATGATTAAAGGCTCCTCCCATGATGTAAATTCCCTTAACTTGATTTACTTCCTCGGCTCCTTTCAAGATAAAAGATGTAGCCAGGGAGGTGGACCTTCCTACATCTACAAGTGTTAAATCATTTTTATACAGATTTATAAGGTCAAAGACGGCCCTGTAATCTTGAACGTTTGTTACAAGATTATCAGGCGGACGGATTGGCCCCAAACCTTCTGGTCCATGAATTTCCGGATAATAACTGACAAGCTCACCGGAAAAAGGCCCCTTTGCCCCTCTTATAACCGGGATATCCGGCCTTCCTCCCAGCTGCAGCAAATAGGATGCATTTTCTGTTGCCTGTTTTTCATTAACATTGCCATAACCAGTAACCACTCCTACTAAATCAATCCTGGGATTTAATAATGCATAAATTATTGCCACCGCATCATCAATCCCTGGATCACAGAAAAGCAATACCTTTTCCATTCCAGTCACCTTTTTATTAAAGATTAATTCGTATACCTATTATATTGGCTGGCTCGCTTTTAGGTGACTATCCAATTTTCGGTGAGAGGACATATAGCCATTTAGGATTCCTCATTTATAGATCCCAAGTACTTTAAGCTTATGTACCGTTCCCATCAACAGCAAATAATTCACCGTTCCAAAAAGCACATTTGGAACAGGCTATCCTTCTAAAGACTTCGATGATTAAGTTAATAATCACATCCCGCCTATTAATATTTATAGGTTGTCACATTCCACTGTCATGAGCCGCCGGGCTATGCCTAATAAGAGTAAATTCCATGCAAATACCCTAAAATTTATATATTTTCTTCCAATATGGATAATTTAAATAACATGGAGGTGAAGACCATGTCAGAACAAGAATACCCAAACGTAAAGCTCGGCGGTAAAAAAGTGCGAGAAAAAGGCAATGGCGGAGACCAGGTCCACGGTCATGAAAAAGAAAACAAAAACGGTAAATTTAATACGAATCCGAAATCGGATTTATAACTAAAAGGATGACACCCTCTGGAAAAGAGGGTGTTTTTATAAGATCCACTCCAAAAGAGATAGAAAAATCTAAGACTTTCTGCTTTTTATTATAAAAGCTGCTGGCAGATCCTTTGCTTTTTCATAGGAGTACCATCTATTCGCATGCCTCTGGATATCTTCATCGGATAAACTTACGTCTTCAACTACCTTTTCAATTTTAAAACCGTTGTCGATCAATAAATTAACATAAGTACTTAGTTTATATTGCTGCATGATGGCAGGCTGGCTCCAAGCTTCATGCTGGTATGGACCTTCATCATGATAGGATTTATCCATCAGCAGCTCACCATTTTTAGCTTTAACACGGTTATACATGGGGTGTTCCCAGCTGAAAATAAACAATCCCCCCGGTTTCAGATACTGATGGACATTCGTTAAAGTCTTCTCAAGATTAGTTGTCCACCCCAAAGCATATATAGAAAAAACAATATCGAAATAATCGTCAGGTAATCCGGGATTATTCTCCATCGGCGATTCAAATAACTTTACAGGTGAGGCAGCGTTTTGTAAAAGTGCCTTGGCGGCAGCAATTTGGGTTGTAGACAAATCCAGTCCCCAAAGCTCCCCGGCACCTCGCTGATCCAAATATTTAAGTGAATGTCCGCTTCCGCACCCTATTTCCAACATTTTCAAATCACGAACATCACCAAATAATTTCAGCTCATCTTCAGTTGGCGCAAGCGGGCCGTATTCCGGCAGCGGATTACGCCCATAAAAACGCTCCGCTGCCTCGTCCCAGCTTTGTTTGTTTACCTTAAGTGATTCAATGTTCATTTAAAAACTCCTTTTTACCTCAAAATAGAATACTTCCTCGTCTCCCCAAACCTCTCCAGTTGGAAGAAACCCAAAGCTATTATAAAGATCTCGTGCATAATGATTATCTTTATGAACAGTTAACCGGATTTCCTTGCATATTGGGAATTTATTTTTTATCCAGTTGATCATTTCATTTAACCCTGCCCTGCCATACCCGCTCCTTTGGAACTTTTCGTCTATAATAAAGCCGTTAATCCAATACATATTAACCGTACCCTCTTCATAAGCGTGCATGATAAAACCAACCATTCTATCATGATCATAGATAGAAAATGGAATATACTCGACTTGCTCCCCGTCGGGTTTGATATACACCTTTGCCAGTGAAACCGCAGCTGAAGGAACGAAGTGACGTTGCGATTCCTTCACCTTTAAATTAATTACTTCTTCCCAATTGTCTCTCGTAACAGGCTTTAATTGAATGTTCATTAAGTAACCCCTTACATTTTATCTTCTAATTTATCATTAAGCTCAATAATTTAAGTGTTCTATTTAAAACTTCACAGTTTTCTAAATCCATCTCGGGACTTAATGATAATGCTAATTAAGGAGGATTCGCCGCTAATAATATGGTTCTTGATTTCTGATACATCAATATCAGTTTCAATACGAACTTCTTTTCCTTCGTTTGCCCTTATACTAGCCTCATATGGGCCATTGCTGTTCAACAGCGATACCATTTTTTCATCATCTTCGAAAAGGTATTTGTCATAAAATTCGATTTCAAACTTTACATCATCGTTGCTATAGTTTTCAAAAGGAAGACCACAAATTACGTGCAATATTTCTTCAGTGCCCATTTCAAAGCTGCAGGTGCTTTCTTGTTTTTGATAAGAGACAGCATATATACCCTCAGCCATTGTTTTTTGATAGGCCTCTGCCAAAATGGGAGGAGACAGAGAAGAGATAAAAATTGCTGCGATGATGGAACGGATATAATATTTTTCCAGTGACCTGTAAAGAAAATACAGACTCAAAATAAACAAAAACAAGGTTAGAATCCCTACAAAATATAGACCGTTTACCGTTCTAATTGGAATATCTAAAATCGTTAGCGCTTCCTCGCCAAATGGACTTTCATGCGGAAAAGGAAAGTTTATAATCATTGAAGCAATAAATAAAATTGCCGCCACCCTAAATAATTTTGTATTTTTGACCAATCTCCATCCCCCCTTTGAAATATACTTATTTTTTGGAAGACCCTATCCCTGCCCCCAACGCAATTCCGATCGCCAATCCGATTCCGGGATTATCAAAAAGCAAACCGAAAGCCACGCCCAGCGCCAGTCCTATAGCCATTCCACTTCCCATTAAAGTCTCGGTCCTTTTTCCTTTACTCATTGTTAACCACCGCTTCCTATCCAATTTCTCTGTATACTTTTCATACGTTTAAATGAAAGTTTAGTGTCATAAATTGGGAAAGCTTCGGAAATTAGATTTGCATAATATCAGCTGGTCTCCAAATGAGACCAGCTCCAGGATTGTTAAGTTAACTGATCACCTTTTTTCTTCATAGCCAGCTGCCGTTTAATCACTCTTATTTGCCCGCGGTGGCTGATTTCATCTTCCATTACGTGAAACCAAAGCCAATAGTTGTTAAAAGGAACTCCATTTTTCCATTTTCCTTGTTTAAATAGCCAGCTGTCTTGCTTTGTTTTTAGCAGCGTTAAAATTTTCTTCCTAATGCTACCAAGTTCATTCATGTAATACTCAAGAGGCTGATTCTTAATCTTTGCTTTGGCTTTCCCGCCAAGTTCCATAGCTGCCCCCCATTTCACGAGTTCAATCTTATTCAGATCTCTATTTTCAAATGTAATGATTTGGTGGACATATTCGATGAAAGCCATATGCATCAAAAGAGAACCAATCGTGTTGCTGTTCTCATCAGGAAGAAAGTCCAGTTCAGCCTGTGTCAAACCATAAATATCCTGCAACGTCACCGCCCTAGCATGTTCCAGCATCGATACCAGTTCACCCATTTTTTCATCAAATCCTCCAATAGGTTTTATTCGATAATCAATCATGATTCTGCCTCCATACCTTCTCTATAAGGTTATCAATATAGAAAAATAGAAAAAGACTGAAATTACATAGATAAATTATGAAAAATAAATAACCCCTTAATATCTAGAAAATCCAAATGAAAATCAATAGAAGCTTCACCTTTATAACCTGCAATTCTTTTATTTAGATCTTCATTAATTAATGGGATTTTGGGATGGAGAGGAGGCAGCCTGCGGAGAAGAGCTTCCAGTTTTCGAATCAAAAGAGGAATTTTTCTTTCTTTAAGTATCATAACATCACTCCAATAAGTATTTTTATTACTAGGTTCGACAATCCGGCTATTTTTCCTTCAAAAATAATGGAGATTTGATTCCGCGATGTCGAAATTAGAATTTATGTGCGGATAGAGATGTTTTATGTGCGGATAGATTTTTTTATGTGCGAAAGCAGGAAATTATGTGCGGATAAAATTTTTTTATGTGCGTTCGATCTATAAAAAAAGACAGGGACCCCGCGATCCCCGTCTTTTCTCAATCTCAATTATGAAAGTTAGTCCCATCAGTTGTCGCCTCGATAATCCCGGCACGAACCACGAAGTCGCCAAAGTGCTCGCCGTCAAGGCGTTCCCGAGCATATTGCGGCAGAATAACGCGCAGCTCGTTTAATATGTCTTCTTCCCCGATGTTTTCCCGGTACATTTTACTCAACCGGCTTCCGTCAAAGGCTGCACCCAGGTACATATTGTATTTACCGACAGCTTTTCCGATAAAGCCAATTTCACCTAAAGCATGGCGTGCACAGCCGTTCGGGCAACCGGTCATACGTATGGTAATTTCCTCGTTCCGCAAGCCGGCTTCATCCACAATCTCTTCTATTTTATCGATCAAAACAGGAAGATAGCGTTCGGCTTCAGCCATTGCCAATCCGCAAGTTGGGAGGGCTACACAGGCCATGGATCCGCGGCGCAGTGCGCTATACCGACTTCCATCTGTCAGGCTATACTGTTCAATGAGCGCCTCAATTTTCTGCTTATCTCCAGTAGAGACATTCCCAATAATCAAATTCTGATTCGCAGTTAATCGGAAATCACCTTTATGAACCTTCGCTATTTCGCGCAAAGCCGTTTTGAGCTTATATCCGTCAAAATCCGCAACCCGGCCGCCTTCTATGAACATTGTAAAATGCCATTTTCCACGGACACCTTTTACCCAGCCATAGCGGTCTCCATTTGAGTCAAACTGGAATGGCCTAGCTTCATCCAAACTCCATCCCAAGCGATTCTCCAACTCTTCTTTAACGGTCTCCAAACCAAGTCGATCTACCGTATACTTAAAGCGTGCATTTTTCCGGACGGAGCGGTTTCCATAATCGCGCTGAATGGTAATAACCTTTTCCGCGACATCATAAATCTTATCCGGCGCAACAAAACCGATTACTTTGGAAAGCTGAGGATATGTTTCTTTGTCGCCATGAGAGAAGCCCATACCGCCTCCAATAGCAACATTAAAGCCAACCAGCTTGCCGTTTTCTACAATAGAAATGAAACCCAGATCCTGTGAAAATACATCAATATCATTGGAAGGCGGTACAGCAATTCCGATCTTGAACTTACGCGGCAAATAAAGCGCACCGTACATCGGCTCAACTTCTTCTACCTCAGGCGAACCGGCAACTTTTTCTTCGTCCAGCCAGATTTCATGATATGCCCTCGTACGAGGCAGCAAATCATCACTTAACATTTTCGCTAATTCATAGACTTCCGAATGAATTTCTGAAATATCGGGATTTGAGATACACATAACGTTACGGTTGACATCCCCGCACGCAGCAATAGTATCCAGCATTGTTGCATGGATTTCCTGAATCGTCTTTTTCATATTCCATTTTAAAATCCCATGCATCTGGAAGGTTTGACGCGTTGTCAGCTTCAAAGTTCCATTGCCATATTTATCAGCCAATTCATCCACTACAAGCCATTGTTCCGGAGTTGCTACTCCGCCTGGCAAACGCAAACGCAGCATGAACTGATATGCCGGTTCCAGCTTTTGCTTTTGGCGTTCATTTCTTAAATCACGGTCATCCTGAAGGTAACTGCCGTGGTGCTTCATTAAGCGGTTATCGTCGTCCGGAATTCCGGCACTAATCCGGTCCTGCATTACTTCTGCCAATGTTCCGCGCAAATAATTGCTTCGATCCTTAATGCCCTCAACGTCACTCGGAGGGCCATCCGGCGCTTTTAATTTAGGGTTCACCATGCTGAAAAACTCCTTTCATTCCAAATCAATATACGTCACGCTGATAGCGTTTATTCTGCTGCATTTCAGCAAGATAAGCTGCAGCCTGATCGCGGGTCAAACCGCCTTCTTTTTCAATAATGTCAATGAGAGTATTATGGACATCGTGCGCCATGTGTTTCTCATCGCCGCAGATATAGACAGCTGCCCCTTCTTCCAGCCATTGGAATAGTTCCTTGCTGTTCTCCTGCATACGGTGCTGCACATAAACTTTTTCATCGCCATCGCGGGAAAAAGCAACATCCATCTTTGTCAGTACGCCATCCTTAAGCCACTTTTGCCACTCCGTCTGATAAAGGAAGTCTGTTACGAAATGCTGATCACCAAAGAACATCCATGACTTTCCTTCTGCACCTGCTTCTTCACGTTCTTGCATAAACGAGCGGAACGGTGCAACTCCAGTACCAGGTCCAACCATGATTATTGGAGTCTCAGGATTTTCCGGCAGTTTAAAATTCTCATTGTGCTGAATAAATACAGGTAAGGTATCCCCTGGCTGCAGTCGCTCAGCACATAAAATCGAGCAGACACCTTTTCTTTCGCGTCCGTGAGCGTCATAACGTACAGCCCCAATTGTCAAATGCACTTCTTCCGGGTTTGCCTCAAGGCTGCTTGAAATGGAATAAAGGCGTGCAGGCATTTTTCGTAAGATAGAAACAAAATCCTGCGCAGTACCATTCCACGGTTTAAAATCGCGAACAAGATCAACCAGGTCCCGGCCATCAATATATGCCTTTACTTGATCACTCTTGGAAACAAGCTCCTGCAAATCTTCATTACCTGAAAGCTTTGCTGCCTTTTCCACAAGCGGCTTTGTCAGAACTGTAATCTCAAAATGAGAGTGCAGCGCATTTTTCAAGGTAACCACTTGATCCTTCACCTTCACCGCTTCCTCAGGATCCCAGTTCATTTCTTCTAAGAGCAAATCTACCAATTCCGGATCGTTTTCCGGATAAACACCTAAGCTGTCTCCAGGCTGATACGTTAATCCGGAGTCTTCAAGCGACAATTCAAGGTGGCGCGTTTCTTTATTGGATCCGCGTCCATTTAGGTTAATATTTTCCAGCACTTCAGCCCTGAACGGATTGGACCTGGAATATACAGATTCGGCTGCCGGAGCTTGGGCAGCTGGTGCAGTTCCTGATGAATTTACGCTGCTTTGCCCTTCATTTAATTCGGCAAGTACAGCTTCCACCCACTCCGCAGCTGGTTCATCAAAATCAAGATCACAATCTACGCGGGCAGCAATCCGTGTCCCGCCAAGCTCCTCCAAACGCTTATCAAAATCTTTCCCAGTCTGGCAAAAGAACTCATAAGAGCTATCCCCAAGCGCCAATACAGAGAAACGCAAGCCTTCTAGCTTTGGCGCACGTCTGCCATGGACAAATTCATGGAAAGTTAATGCATTATCTGGAGGATCTCCCTCACCATGGGTACTAACTACAATTAATAGGTTCTTTACCTTTTTTAAGTTATTTGGCTTAAAATCACTCATGGAGGATACATTTACTTGAAAACCATGACCTTCCAGTGTTTTTCCAGCCTTTTTTGCTAGGCTTTGCGCATTCCCTGTTTGCGATCCAAATAAAATGGTCACTTCTTTGGAGATTGCCGAACCGGAAGCCACCGCAGACAATTCCTCTACTGCCGGTGCAGCCTGTGATGATGATGACTGCACTGCTGCAAGATAGCCGCTCAGCCATAAAGATTGAGTTTCTGTCAGAGTCGGCAGCAAGCGATTAAGGAGCTCTGTCTGCTCCTGATTAAACGGACTGTTCATTACCTGAAGTTGCAACGTAATCCACCTCACCAAACCAGCTAATATGGCTGATTTTTTTGTTTTTCTTTAAATTTCCTCTTTTCCTATAAAAAAAGTCGGTTTTAAACCTAAAAAATATATATCTATTACTTTACCGAATGATCTAACATTAGTAAAATAAATATTAATTATCACACTTATTAATAATACTAATGACAAAGCGGTGATTTTTTGTATTATGATGCCTTAAAAACCTTCGTAACCTTGGCAGAAGTAAAAAACTTTACAAAAACAGCTGAGCTCCTTCTTATGTCACAGCCGAGCGTCAGCCTGCACATTAAAAACCTTGAGAAAGAGTTTCAGACCAAGCTGTTCCACCGTTCACCCAAATTTCTTAAAATTACCCCAAGCGGTGAAATATTATATGACCGGGCCAAGCAGATGATTACCATTTATGAGCAGACCCGGCAGGATATTTTAGAGCAGCAAAACACCATTAAAGGCGAACTGAAAATTGGAGCCAGTTTTACAATAGGGGAATATATTTTGCCTCCCTTACTGCTTGATCTTCAAAAAAATTACCCTGAGCTCGAACTCCAAGTGACGATCGGAAACACGGAGGAAATTATCCAGTCAACTCGGTCCCATCACGTTGATATTGGGTTAATTGAAGGCCAGACGAATGAAAAAGAGCTTACAGTCATTCCTTTTATGCAAGATGAATTATTTATTGTTTCTTCAAATAAGCATCCTTTAGTCCATAAAAAGGAAGTAGCCATTACAGATCTCCAGAACGAGGCATGGATTATGAGGGAAACTGGCTCTGGCACACGCGAATACTTTAACCATTTTATCCGTTCAAACGGGTTAAAAGTGAAATCCCTTCTTACCATCAGCAGCAACCAGGGGATTAAAGAAACACTTATAAACGGAATGGGTATCAGCATCCTGTCAGGCAGTGTAGTAGAAAGAGATGTTAACCAAAAAAACCTTTCAATCATCAAAATTAAAAACCAGGAATTCAAACGAACTCTTTCATATGTTCTTTCCCCGGTCATGCAAGAGAAAAAGAATGTAAGTATTTTTGTAGAAGCACTCAACAAAAAGTGGCCTGACAAAATTCAGAAAAAATAACGCCTTGCCTAGCAGCTTTGTGACATTAAGCACAGACAGCATCATTATCCTTCACTTACACTAAAAACAAGAAAGGATGGTGCACCTGTTATGATCTCAATTGATGACAAAGCATTTAAATGGTTTGAAAAGGAATTCCAGTCAGCAAAACCATTTTCTATCCGGCTTTACCCGCAATTTGCTGTGAACAGCAAGAAAGGGAAGGAATCACTTTTTATGTAGAATCCAATGACAAATGGTTCTATGATGAAACAGATATTGAAATAAAATATAATGATGCAATAAAAGAAATTTTCACCGTATATAAAGTAATACCGTAATTTAAAACAATTGGACGAGCATCTTTTCACACTTGTCCCCTCTATTTCATATACATATAGTAACGAGATGTATAAAATCTGCCCATTTTATTCAAAATAAGAAAAAAATGGCTGAGGTGAAAAAGATGGGATTATTGAACGCCTTTAATGAATGGCGCGAGACAAGATATCAAAATCATGTCAACCGCATGAAGGAAGAAAATAAGTGCCCGGACTGCTATGGCAGAGGGTTTTCTCTGTATCCAGGCAATGAGTTCGCTTATCACGCTAATCAGTTTGATTGCCCTGCCTGCAACGGAACCGGGCTATATTCAGAATGGAATGGTCTTTCTTAAAATAAAAAACCATGATTCATCCCAGTTTTATGGAAGAATCATGGTTCTTTTTTTAGCCGTTTTGTTTAAGAATTCCATTATTTTGGGATATGTCTATGACTAAACCAATGCTTTCTGTAATTTAAATTCTTCTTTTATTTGCTTTAATAGTTCTTTATTTGTTAAGACCTCATAGCCGGTAAGCGCCATTGCTTTGGCTCCGAGGATCATAGCTTCTCTTCCCTGGTCGCTCATTGCCGCCTCGCGGAATTCATGTGTGTGGCATGCATAAGCCTCATTACAGATTTTAATATATGGATGAATGGAAGGGGCTGACTGGCTTACATTTCCCATATCAAGGGAACCCGATCCGTCTTTTTGGTCCAAGATTTCACCCGCATTCACTCCTAAGGAAACCAATTCTTTATTAAAAGCTTCCGACAAAGGATTATTGGTGATCATATTGTCATATGAAAGTTCATAGAATGACCATTTCATTGTCGCCCCAGTCTGCAATGCGGCACCTTCTGCGCATTTTTTAATCTTTTCTACGAGCTCATTTACATATTCCCGTTTTGCTGCACGGACGTAAAACTGAGCAACAGCGTAATCGGGAACGACATTTGCTGCTTTTCCGCCCTCTGTAATGATTCCATGGATTCTGGCATCCTGTGTGATATGCTGCCGCATAGCATTAATGCTGTTAAAGGTTTGGAGAACAGCATCCAATGCATTAATACCCAAATGCGGATTTGCAGCTGCATGTGCGGATTTTCCAAAAAACTCAAACTGGATCGCATCCATCGCCAGTGATGTTCCGCTCTTCACATAATTGTCCAACGGGTGTACCATTATGGCAGCATCAAGTGAATCGAATATACCCGCTTCTGCCATTGTCACTTTGCCGCCCTTTGTTTCCTCAGCCGGTGTGCCAAATACTATCACTTTCCCGCCAGTTTCGTTGATCACTTTACTTAGACCAATGCCTGCAGCAATTCCCATTGTTCCAATCAAATTATGGCCGCATGCATGTCCAACTTCTGGCAATGCATCATATTCAGACATATATCCAACAACAGGACCTTCCTTCCCGCTGTCAAAAGTGGCTGTAAATGCAGTTGGCAAACCGCATGTCCCCACTTCCACAGAAAATGCATGCTTCTCCAGCTCTTCAGCCAACACTTTGCATGCCTTGAACTCTTCATGTCCAAGCTCAGGGTTTTCACCAATATATTTGCTAATGTTATAAAAATCAGCTTGTAAACTGTCAATTTGATCGATAATCAGCTTTTTCCCCATTAAGATGCACTCCATTCTATTAAGCTTTAGGATTATTCATTATTACTTATAATAATACAACATTCCTGTTTTTTCACTACTTTTCATTTAGGCTCTGCTAAAGCTTATTGTTGTTTTTAGCACCCTATTGATTGGAAAGGGAGTGTCTGCAGCGGAGATCAGGCGCCTTAATTTAAAGAAGTTTTGGCCATACCCTATTTCCTTTTTGAAATAAAGAAAATACCTAACACGGAAAAAATCCACTTTGGTCGCTAGGAACCTTTATAGAGACAAAGGTAAACTCCTTTTTCGTATAAACCTGTCCAGATCAGACATATTAGTTAAGGAATTACTATGTATTAAAAAGCATCAATAAATTGAGGTGTCTATACATGCCAATACTGAATTTGGACGGGGCCAGTCTGCACTATACTGTAAAAGGAAGCGGTACACCCATTGTTTTTATTCACCCTCCTGTATTAACTTCCATCAATTTCAAGTACCAATTAGAAGAACTTTCGCGAAATTTTCAGGTTATTACTTTTGATATTCGCGGACATGGGAGAAGCCCCTACTCCCCTGAACCTGTAACCTATCCACTTATTGTTAAAGATATCATTCGCCTTTTGGACCATCTAAATATTAACAAAGCATTTCTCTGCGGATATTCTACAGGCGGTTCTATTGTTTTGGAATTCATGCTATCGTTTACTGAAAGAGCTCTAGGGGGAATCGCGATTGGGGCAATGGCAGATGTAAATGACGATTACCTGAGGAAGAAGATTTCTTTGGGGATCAGGCTTTCAAGCAAGGGCGCTATAAGCTTCCTAGCGTGGTCCATCTCTTGGAATAATTCAAATAATATTAAGCTGTTTAAACAAATGTTTTCAGAAGCAAGAAAAGGCGATTACCGTAATATCGAGCAATATTATCGTTATAGCTTAAAATACAATTGCGTAAACCAGCTTGCTGAAATCCATCTGCCAATTTTATTGGTATACGGTAAAAAGGATAAGCCTTTTTATTCATATGCAGAGCAACTACATGAAAAATTACCTAACAATCAATTGCATTTTATTGAAAAAGTTGACCACCGTATCCCGACTAAATCCGCAAAACAGCTGAATAACCTTATTCGTCAATTTGTAAATAACTAATGCAAATTAAAAGGTGCCAGGTACCTGTACCAATTCTGTCAACTGGTATAGGTACCTGGCACCCTTTATTTTTTATTTCGTCATTTTCTCAGGAGCCCGCTCAATAATGACTTCATCTTTCCAGTCCTTGCAGACATCCACCCAGCCTTTTGCATCTGAGTATTCCTCAATTTCATAAGGTGTAAGTTCGATTGCCGAGTTGCTGCTTCCGCAAGCAGGAAATAGTGTCTCGAACCTTTTCATGGATTCATCCAGGTAAACATCCAGGTCGTTAGCCAATCCGAATGGGCATACCCCGCCTACTGCATGGCCAGTTTGTTCGAGCACGTCTTCCGCAGAAAGCATACGCGCCTTAAAGCCGAATGTACTCCGGAATTTCTTATTATCTATTTTGGCATCGCCTGCTGCAACCACAAGGATGGCATGATCCTCGTCCCCTCTGAAGGAGAGAGTCTTGGCAATTTGTGCCGGCATGACACCGATTGTCTCAGCAGCCTGGTCTACGGTTGCACTTAAAGAATCAAACTCCATCACATCTTTTTCCCGGTCCCATTTTTTAAAATGGGCCTTTACACTTTCAATTGACATTCAAACTCACCCTTCCCCTATGTAACATGGTTCTTTGTATAAATTAGCTGGATTTTTATTCTGTATAGTTGTTTATTTTAACATACTATCCTTGCCTGTCACGGAAGATACCCCTTTTTATCAGAAAATTTACATTTGCTCTGGATACGCCATTACACTACTATAGACATATACTGCTTTAAAGAAGGACTGCTTATGAAATTACTTATTCATTACAAGTTTATTGGCGGAAGAATTGCCAAAACAGGGCTTGCTGTATTTATCACGGCCTTTATCTGCCATATGCTCGATTGGCCGGCCATGTTCGCGGTCATTACAGCGATCGTAACCATTGAACCAACCGTCGCAGATTCAATCCGAAAAGCTTATGTCCGGTTTCCTGCGGCAGCCATTGGGGCTGGATTTGCTGTCCTTTTTACTTTCTTATTCGGTGACAGCCCATACAGCTATGCCTCTGTATCCCTGGCTACGATTATCGCTTGCCATAAATTGAAGCTCCATGATGGAATGCTGGTTGCCACATTAACGGGGGTAGCCATGATTTCTACAGTCCAAGACCATTACTTGGCTTCTTTTTTCATCCGGTTGGGGACAACCACTACCGGCATTGTGGTGTCAACTGCTGTCAACTTTTTTGTCATGCCGCCGAATTACTCTAAATCGATTATGAGCAGCATTCATTCCTTATATAGGAGATCTGGCGATATTTTACATAAACGAGGCTTGGAAATTTTTCATCTTGAGGTTTACGATAAAAATCTCCGTACAGAATTTCAAAGGCTTATAAAGGATATTGAAAAAACGGAGACATTATGCAATTATCAAAAAGCTGAATATAAATATCATCGCTTCAGCCGAGACGATATGCGTGACTTTCATTATGAATATAAAAAACTCACCATTTTAAGGCAAATTATCTATCACGTTGGCAACTTAATTTTTTTGCCTCCTAGCCAAATCGAGCTTGAAAAAAATAAGCAAAAATTCGCCATTTCAGTTTTGGATGATCTGAAGGACAGCTTGTACGATCCGGGCTTTCTAATAACGGAAAGCCATCATCAAAAAATCAGCGAAGTCACACAATGGTTTATCAAACAAAAACAGCAGAATCCAGCGGGCGGCTTAAAGCCGCGCACGCACCATCATGTCCAGCCCGAAACAGCGATTTTGTATGAGATTCTATCTGTCCACGATTTGATCGAGGAACTAAATCATATACAAACGCTAGAAATTAAGCATCGCAGGCTGTTAAAAAGCCGTCCCATGAAAGATTCCTATAAAGGCAAGGCGGCAGAGGAACAGGAAATGGAGAAATGAAGAAGCAAATCAGAAGCAACCTTGCTTTTTCTAATCCTTAATTTTAAAGCTCAATTTCATTTTTCATTAGAAAACACAAATGGCCAAACCGCTGTCATGGAGTGAGCTTTCTTTATTGGAGGATGAAATTATCCAGACATAGGTAAGCTGTAAAAAGGAGACTTATAAGAATCTGTCCTACACATATATATAAGTCTTGAAGAAAAGAGGATTTTATATATCCACCTTCAGGTACTGGAAGATAAGAAGAAACAGGAAGAGACTATTAAAAGGGCAAAGGATATAACAAAATATAAAGACCGTGGATTATTTATCCGCGGTCTTATCTCTTTAAACTATAAAGGAACCTTCGCCTGATCGGTTAAAAACACTTCTATAATCGTTTTTAACATTTCTCTATCCATTTCCAGCATTGGGATCCCGGCCGCTGTGAGCATTTTTTCTGTATGCTCTGTCGGAAAATCAATCGTCCGCTGAAAATAGCTATTAAAAATTCTCATTGAATCATGAAAAGCTTTTTCTTCATTTGTCATCTCCTCGTTTGAAGAGAGTGAATGCATTTCCAATTCCGGAAAGTCAAGAACCTCTTTTACAATCGACAAAATCTCTGACTGCAAGGGCGGGCTGGGGTTTGTAATGTTAAAAATGTCACCATTCTCGCTATGGAACAAGGCTGCATCCAGCGCATTAATAACATAATCGACTGGCACAAAATTCTGGGCAACATCCGGATCTAAAAATATTCTGCAGTTTTGATTATCCTTTTTCCGATCCACTCGCTTTTTTAAAATCTTAATACCTTTTAAAAATCCATACAGGCCGAAATTAGTGTCGGCCTCTCCTGTCTTTGAATCGCCGATAATAATGGCTGGGCGGAGGATCACCACTTCCAGTTTTTTTCTGTATCCATAAACCAAATGCTCAGCCTCGCATTTAGAAGCTTCATACGGATTTACAAAACTTCTGTCTGAAGAATAAAGTGTTTCTGACCCTGCACTCTCTTCCCCAACCGTATAGGCAGTGCTAATATACAATACTTTTGGACTTCCAACCTTTAGAGCAAAATTCAGGACGTTTTCCGTACCGTCAACATTCACCATATAGGTCTTATCCCGATCATTTTCATCAAAAGATAACAGCGCAGCACTATGATAGATCGCATCGATTTTTCCTGTTAATGATTTTAAAAGCTGGGCGTTTAAACCGAGGTTCTCCCTTGTCACATCTCCTTCTACAATATGGATCTGCCGGGAGTATCCCTTCCCTTCTTTATACATAAAAGAATCCAATCGGGTTCTTTTCCTGACTAATAAATACAGTTCATGCCCCTGCTCTAAAAGCTTAAGGGAAAGTTTTTTTCCTAAAAATCCGTTTGCTCCTGTAATAAATATTTTCAAAGAGTATTCGCAACCTTTCCTTTCAATCATCTATTTAAAAACTTTAGCGGGAAATACGACTAAAAGCAATGGAAATACCTTTCACTACCCATTAGGCAGCAGTCTGGAAACATTTATTCTGCTTTTACCGCATACCGATCTATCAATAAATCACTTAATTAATCTGACTTTTGTGATATTATCAGTTTAATATGTTCAGTAAAGGGGTTTTGATATGAACTCTTACAGCGATTCTTTTAACGGTGTATTCCCTTCCGTATGCTCACTGGATTGTCCAGACCAGTGCGGGCTTCTTGTTCATAAAAAAGACGGAAAAATCGTGAAAATTGAAGGTGACCCCAGTCACCCGGTTACAAAAGGCAATATCTGCAATAAGGTACGAAACATGCCTGCACGGTTATATGATGAAAAACGTCTGCAATATCCTTTAAAGCGGATTGGCGCAAAGGGGGAAGGCCGCTTTAAGCGAATCAGCTGGAAGGAAGCCATTGACAGTATTACTTCCCGGTGGAAAGATCTGATTAAAGAAGAGGGACCGGAAAGTATCCTGCCATATAGCTTCTATGGCAATATGGGAAGGCTTAATGCGGAAGGAATGGACCGCCGTTTCTTTCACAAACTAGGTGCTTCGTGTTTGGATAGGACGATTTGCCAATCTGCCGGGACTGTCGGATACAGCTATACTATGGGCGGAAGCTTTGGCATTGATCCCGAAGACACCATTCATTCCAAGCTTATTATTTTCTGGGGCATCAATGCGGTTAGCACCAACATGCATCAGGTCGTACTTGCACAAAAAGCAAGAAAAAGTGGTGCAAAAATCGTTGTTATTGATGTACATAAAAACCAGACCGGTAAAATGGCAGATTGGTTTATTCCGATTACACCTGGTACAGATACGGCTCTTGCACTTGGGATCATGCATATTTTGTTTTCGGAAAACATGGTGGATGAACACTTTTTAGAGAAGTACACAGTTGGCCATGAAGATCTTCGTGAGCATGTCGTCCCATATGATCCGGTAACCGTCTCGGGTATTACCGGAGTGCCTGTTGAGGATATTTATACACTTGCTCGCATGTATGGAAAGACGTCCCCTTCTTTTATCCGGATCGGAAACGGCCTGCAGCACCATGATAATGGCGGAATGTGCATCCGCACTATTTCCTGCCTCCCTGCTCTGACTGGCCAGTGGGTCGTTCAAGGCGGGGGTGCCATTAAAGGGAATTCAGGTTACCTGGCTCTTAATACAACAGAGTTACAGCGCCCTGACCTCCTGGAAAATAAGAATACACGAACCATTAATATGAATCAGATTGGCCATGCCCTTCTTGAACTGGAAATGCCCATCAAGTCCATGTTTGTATACGGCACCAACCCGGCAGTTGTAGCGCCTGAGGGCAATAAGGTACGAAAAGGGCTTCAGCGGGAAGATTTGTTTCTCGTTGTCCATGATTTATTTTTAACCGAAACCGCTAAATATGCTGATATTGTTTTGCCAGCTGCCTCTTCCTATGAAAATACAGATCTTTATTCATCCTATTGGCACCATTACATGCAAATCCAGCAGCCAGTTATGGAAGCTTATGGGGAGTCCAAATCGAATGTGGAGGTATTTCGCCTGCTTGCAGAAAGAATGGGCTTTGATGAACCAGCTTTTCAGGAAACAGAAGCTGAAATGATAGAGAAAGCACTTGATTTCCCTAACAATCCCAATATTAAAGAAATCAGCTATCATTCTCTTGTAAAAAATCAATATATCAAAGCCAACGTGAAGCCGATCTTCCCGGGCAAACTGCCGACACCAAGCGGAAAAATAGAATTATATTCTCAGAAAATGAAGGATGCGGGCTACCCTCCTCTACCAACCTATATCCCTTTGGAGGATGAAGCCGGCTTTCCTTTCCTGCTAGTACCGGCACCGAACCATAATTTCTTAAACTCTACTTTTTCCAATAATGAAAGGCACGTAAAGCTTGAAAAAGAGCCGCGCCTGCATATAAATAAGAAAGATGCTGATGCAGCAGGAATCATTGATGGAGAAATGGTACACGTTTGGAATGAGCGTGGAGAATGTGAACTTAAAGCGGCTGTTGGCGAACTCGTCCTCCCTGGCGTCGCTGTTACACAAGGCTTATGGGCAGATGCTCCTGGCACCAGCCAGCTTGTCAACTCCCTGACACCCGATCGGCTATCGGATATGGGCGGGGGAGCGGTGTTTTTCTCCGGGAGAGTTAACATAGAAAAGAGCAAATCGTATAGCAAAATATAAGAAGAGAAATTCATAAACCCCTGCAGATTAAATGCAGGGGCTTTTTTCTTTATTCTTTACAATACTATGAATTTTCCAAACTAATGTTTATGAAAAAGACAGATGGGAATGGTTAGTATGTAAATCTATTATTTTGGAGGTTGAATATGTATATCCACAAAAAAGAGCTATTGTTTCCCGTTAATGTGAAAGAACCCAATCCTGCCTATGCTGCTGCAGTACTTGAGCAATTTGGAGGAGCTAATGGAGAATTAAAGGCTTGCCTGCAATATTTTGCACAGAGCTTTAGTACTCCAGATCCTGCCATTCGTGATCTTTTAATGGATATCTCTACAGAGGAAATTTCTCATCTTGAGATGGTTGGTGCATGTATTACACAGCTTATGGGCGGCCCGGATAAAGAACAGATGATGAATGAACTGGGAAGTGACGAACGCAAAATGGCAGGAGAAGGAAATCTGCTGTCTGACGCAAAAGGCTATGTTAATAGTATGATACATCAAAATTCAACAGTACAAAAAAGCACGATCCTTGACGGCCATGGCCTTGATTTTGTGGATTCATCCGGCACTCCATTTACCGGAAATTTTATTAATAATGTCGGTGACCTCGTTGCCAACCTTCAATCAGACTTGGCAGCCGAGCTGCGCGCAAAAAAGGTATATGAAGAGCTGTATCGCCACGTAGCAGACCCTGGTGCAAGAGAAATGTTCCAATTCCTGATCGATCGGGAAGCAGCTCACGCAACCCTTTTCGAAGAAGCAATCGAGCGTGCAAAAGGAATGGAAAATAAAAAAGCTGAACACACTGGAAACCATGTGAATTTTTATCCGAACCTCTCCTCCGGCGGACAAGCTATGACTGAATTTAAGTTTGCCAAGAACTCTGAAGTTTTTGAAGGCCCCATTTCCAGCAATAAATAAACAGGGAAATGCCCCTCTGAAAAGCTATTCAGAAGGGCATTTCCCTGTTTATCATCCTAATAGCACTTCACCTTTAATTTTTCAGCTTTATCACGGGAATCTTTATGTCTATGAAACTCCCTTTACAAGTTCCTTCATTGAATTTAATTTGGAAGAAAGCTCAATGAACCATTCTTCATCCCCTGTTGAAAGCGCCAAGTCTATTAGGAAATGGATTTGTTCCTTGTTAGCCACTTTAGATTCAGGTAATGGCTTAACCCTCCTGCTTAACATTTGAATGGTTTTTCCAATCGTTTCCTGATTGTCACTTGTCACTACGGTTACCTTTACTATCCCTTTCAATATATCCAGTGTTTCAATATAACCTAGAATCAATTCACCTTTTTGTGACTTCCCCTTAATCCAATCCCCTACTTTTAATATGGAATTATTATTAGTCAGCATGCGTTTCACCTTCTTCTAATTATTTTAGTTTGATTGATTTAAACTGTATTATAAGGCATACCCCAAATTAATTGATTTACACTCGATAGGCTGAACTGTAACTTTTTTAATTACATTTAAATGATAAAAAACATGCGGTATGGATACCCCATTCCCGCTTTATTGTTCCTGATTAATAAGATCGATAACTTCCTTTATGGTGTAGTCCTTTAAATACTTTCCCATATGTTCTTCAGCACCTAAGAAAATGGCAAATAGAACTCTTTGCATATTTGCTCCCACAATGCACTGTTCGTTTGATTCAGGACATTTCGGCTGGAGTGTGCCTTCAGAAGTAATTTTATAAAGATCCCAAAGATTAACTTTTTCTAAATCTAAAGCAAAAATAAATCCGCCGCCATTACCTTCTTTTGACTTGATAAATCCATGCTTTTTTAACAAACTTAGCACTTTGCGAATGCGAACGGGGTGAACACCTGCACTCTCGGCTATGGCATCGCTTGTTGACATCCGATCCGGCTGCAGCGCGAGCAGGGTTAAACTATGAATGGCAAGTGTAAATTCACTGTTCATGTCCGCCTCCTAAATTATAAGCAATCAACTTACTGTAATAATAAACGTTACAGAATGATATGTCAACTATAACCCCCCCATAGAAAAACATGGCAGCAATGGGCAGCTGCTATGCCCGATAGTATAAAGAAGAATTTTGTACGAGGTGTCTGGTTTTATTCTGTAAATGGTGTTTCTTGGAATGAAAGCAGATGATGATTCAGAACGAAAGCTGCCAAAAGGGCAGCTTTCAAATTTTCTTATGGAGAAGATTTAATTCACTTTTAGATTTCACAAGCGAAATTTGAGGTAGCTAAACTATTCACCCAAGGATTCTCAATTAAAAGGGGACCATATTGAGTTTTTAAAAGGATTGGAAATGAATTTTTTGCATATTCCACTAATGAAAAAGCCCCCTCAGCTATTTCAACCTGAACATCTGCTTTAGCCGGGCACCTCTGTAATTCACTTAGTATTTTGACGGCTATATTTATGGGAAGTGGATTAATGGCCCGTACAATAAGGTCAAGATCGCTTTTTGCTGTAACAGTTTCAACTCCGCTGGCAAGTTCAAAACCGGCACTTCCCCCAGGTCCCCACACCAGATTGTACCTATCCAGTATTTCCCCTGCTATTTCAAGTGATTCAAACACAGGTGATTGCCTATATTTCAAGAGATGCTTGCCAGTCAAATGCTCTGGCTTGAGTTGACGAATTATAGCATGCTCAGGTAAAAATGCAGGAAACCTTTCACCCCTGGACTTCCCCCTAATCCCTATAGCTATCTGTCCACTGGGCGCATTTGCTCTGCGGACAACAACGTAGGGGGCAACACTCAACGATTCGATCGCCCAGTCAGGGATTGGAGTATGGCTGATAAGATTTTTTGTATCAATCTCCACTAAGTCATGCGGGTCTATTACCATTGCTCCGCCAGCTTCTTTCTAACTAAAATCGATGCTGACCGTCCCCCTTCTTTTGCAAAATCCGAAGTAAGCCTTCTGCTCAAATCACGTGGACTGTTTTGAATATCTTCTATCGCTGAAATTAAACTCTTAAAAACTACTTCCCGATCAGCACCAGCGGGTTCATCGGCCTTAATACCCGAAATAAGTTCATGAAGTGCACCCAATTTTTCAAAGGAACGGATATCATAGGCCATTGAAGGCACTTTTTTCGTGGCTTCTTCTAGTTCCTCAATGGTTCTTTGAGTTATTCTAGCTGCAGATTGCTTGGACATTACATGCACATTGACACCGTCATCATCCAAGGCGATTAATCGGCTTGCCTGCATTCCATGTGATAAAAATGCACCTGAAATTGCCTTTCCAGGAATAAAGGCAATTACCGGATGCCCAGCTAATCTTGCTGATGCATAAGCATCAACGGCTGCCGCACATGCCTGATGGATTCCCAAAAGCTCTTCACGGTACCCATAAGCCTGGCTAGGAACATCAACAATGGCTATAATTGCACGTTTTTCTTCATTGAATCTGTCAGCTTCAATAGCGTCACGGATATGCTTGGCAATCATCCAACCCTGCTCAAGACCAAATTCCCCTGAACGTGCTCTTGGAAACCGGCTTGATTCATCAGGGACAACAGCAAGAAAACGAACAGGCTTGCCGCCGATTATGGCATCAGAACATAAGACCGAAGGAGCAACTCCAATATTATTGCTGCCGGCTGTCAAAAGGTTAAACCATCTATGTCCCCTGCTTTTAATTTTAATAACACTATTATCAGTAGCTCTGTTGGATTCATCTGAATTATACCGATTTGATTCTGCCCATAAATCCTGAACTTTCTGAGGGGTCAGCACTTCTGATGTATTTACAGAGCCTATAAAAGATAGGTATCTCTCAACCTGTGAGCTTCTCGGTCTTTCCACTGCTCCCTGCTGGATTGCAGACAATATGGCCTCTCTAAAAGAGCAGATATCATCCTCAACCTCTATATCGGCGAAACCAGCAGCCACTCTCTGTCTGCCTCCAATAGTATCCCAAATCCGCTTGCGATCCGTTGAATCAAATTCCAGTATCCCAGCTTCCTGCTCGATTACTTCTGGTCCATTTAATCCAAGCCGGCCTTCCCTCGTGATGATTAAAGTACTGCATAAACCTGCGTTAATTGACATCCCGCCAAAAGCTCCAATTTTGCCCGGGATTACCCCAATAACGGGAACATACTCCCTTAACGCCACGATGGCTGCACTAATTTCGGCAATTGATAAGAGGCCATAATTGGCTTCCTGCAGTCTGACTCCCCCAGTATCAAAAATAAAAATGGGATATATTAAATTTCCAGATTTATTTTTCTCAAGTGCCATCTCTAAAGCCCCTGCAATCTTCGCACCGGAGACTTCTCCTATTCCGCCTCCCTGAAAACTGCCTTCAATGGAAATGACTACTGCCGGGTTGCCATTTAACTCTCCCTTTCCAACCACGACTCCATCATCACTTTGAGGAACAATGCCTTGCAGCTCCAAATGCGGAGACTCAAGTCCCTCAAATGGTCCTAAAAGTTCCCTGAAAGTACCCTGGTCAAGCAAAACACGGGCACGTTCCCTTCCTCTGCATTCAACAAAGCTATTTTTTAGCGTATCCTGCATTTCTGCCCACCTCCAATGCTTGTGAAAGCCTCAATGATACAACACCGGGAGTTGCCCCAAAATCATTGATTTTAATAATTGCTGAGATATCATTATTACTAAAGAACCGTTCTAATACCGCTTCCCATATTTGATTAAATCCTGTTGCGCCTGTCCGGACCGTCACATCTGCATATCCCTGTCCGGACGGTTCCATTAAAATCTCCAGGTCACCTGACCCTACAACTCCAACATGAGCATTTGACTCCAGCATTTGAGTTGCAGGGAACCGAAAGTTTAATTTTTCCATATGGCAGCTCCCCCTTCTATTAAATTAGTAAAGCACCTTGTCTCTTGAACTCGCTTTTTGCATTCTGGTCTAAAAAGTCCATAAATATGGTGGCAGCAAGCAAATCCGCGCTTCCGCCAGGTGATACCTTTTGGAGGCATAATGATTGATCCAATTGTTTTAATAACTGCCAGCCTTTGGCCGTAGAAACTCCTCCAGCTTTTAAAATTTCCTTTGCACGCTTCTTTGTACTGCTCAAAGCTTTTGCCCCACCTCTATGCAAAATACAGGTGTCATTTAGTTCTGCCATAAGAGCAATGAGTACGTTTAGCCTGCAAAGATTTTCATTCATACATCTTTTTCTGGATTCATAAAGAATTGGCAGCCCAAAATGCCTTACGTGGGGAAAACCTTGTTCTGCCTCACCCTTGGCCCCATTTACTCCAAACCTTGCTTTAACAAAGCTGCCATTTGTTTTAACAGCAGGAAGATTACGATCAGTGAAGAGAGCCAGACTTCCTGCTTGGATTGCTATCTCTTCAATTCCGCTTTTCCCTAAGTCCATCGCAGCACTGGAAACAAGAAGACCTAAAGCCCATATAGCTCCTTTATGAGTATTTACACCACCGGTGGCCTTAAACATAGCCTGTTCCCCCCGCCGCCCAATGACTGCTATCTCTTCCCTGAGTTGTTGTGAAGGGATCCGGTTAAGGCTGGTTTCCGCTATTTCTCTAAAAGTAGTTTCAAGTGCTTTAGCAGACTTAATCATCGTTTTTAGGGACATATCTGTATGCGACCCAGAGTTATTCTGATCAACCAGTCCTGGTTTTGGCGTTAGCTCTGCCTCTTCTATAAGTGATTGTACCGCCAGCTTTCCAAGGTTAAAGCTATAAGTTTGCAAGTCTTTCATTTTTATCACTTCCGTCTCTTTACCAGCTTCTGAATTTAGCCGGCGGCTCATATAAACCTTCCGACCATTCCACGAGCTCTTCAACATTTTTGGCAGCCAGCAGTGACCTGTTTGCATCCGTTCTTCTAATCTCGAGATCTTCCGGAAGAGCAATTAACCCTTCTCTTCTCAATTTTCCAGTCTTCTTAACATCATGCTTCAGGCCTATTGGTGTTACACCGGCAATTGCTGCGATTGCCTGCCTCCGTTCTTCCATGCTGTCCGTTTTATATAGATAGGCAATCCCCTCCTCAGTGACTATATGTGTTACATCATTTCCATAAATCATGACAGGTGCTGTTTCAAGCCCTATATCCTTTTTGGCACCCACAGCATCCAGCGATTCAACAAAAACTGGTTTATTTCCGTTTTGAAATGTTTCAACTACCTGAACAACCAATTTTCTTCCCCGTGCAAGCGGGTTTGTATCTGTCATCATGTCTAACCATGCATGAGAGGAATGGCGCCTACCTCCTGGATCATGTCCCATGTTCGGTGCTCCTCCAAAGCCGGCAAGGCGTCCCCTCGTTACGGTTGAAGAATTCCCTGCTTCGTCAATCTGCAGACTTGAACCCACAAATAAATCGACAGCATATTGGCCGGCAAGCTGGCAAAGTGTCCGGTTTGAACGCAAACTACCATCATGGCCAGTAAAAAATATATCACGCCGGGCAGCGACGTATTTTTCCATTCCTACTTCTCCGCCAAAACAATGGACACTCTCTACCCAACCGCTTTCAATAGCCGGGATAAGGGTCGGATGGGGATTCAAAGCCCAATGCTTGCATATTTTCCCTTTCAGCCCTAAGGATTCACCGTAAGTTGGGAGAAGAAGTTCAATCGCGGCAGTATTATAGCCTATACCATGGTTCAGAGATTTAACTCCGTGTTTTCCGTATATTCCACTTATGACCATCATTGCCTGCAGAATCTGAATATCTGTAATGTGCCGCGGATCACGGGTGAACAGCGGCTCCAGCTGATAAGGCTTATCGGCAACAACTACAAAATCAATCCAAGAACCTGGTATATCAACACGAGGCAATTCATCAGCCAATTCATTGACCTGGGCAATAACAATGCCGCTGCTAAAACCTGCTGCTTCAACAAGGGTCGGAGTTTCTTCCGTGTTTGGCCCTGTATATAAGTTGCCTGCTGAATCGGCTTTATCTGCTGCCACTAAAGCCACTGAAGGAATCAAGTCAATAAATAGCCTGCCATATAACTCCACATATGTATGAATCTCGCCCATTGTCAGCTTTCCATCTTCAAGCATTTGCGCCATTCGAAGACTTTGGGGGCCAGCATAAGAAAAGTCCACTTTGTTTGCGATACCGTTCTCAAATAAATCCAAGTGTTCAGGACGGGAAATGCTGGACATGATCATGTGCAAATCGAATAATTTTTTAGGGTCAGCCTTGGCAAGAGCGGCTGAAAGGAAAGAGGCCTGTTTTTGATTGTTGCCTTCCAGAACCACCCGATCCCCTGGCATAATCAGCGTTTCTAAAGCCTCGACGATTTGGTGTGTGGGTATAATTCTGCCGCTGGTAATTCCCTTCATTTTCTCTACTCTTTTTTGCTTGGCTTCAAGACGTCTATTCCAAGACCGTTGTTTAGCAGCCTGCATTATATATATCCCCTTTCTGATATCAAATTTTTATTTAAGAACAAAATCTCTTTGCCAAGAAAAAGCAATTTTCAAAACCGTTTTCATCCACTGAGACAGAGCGGGCACCCGGCAGCGTTTTTTTATTTAAATTGGTTAGAACATTCCCTGAAGGCATTTCTATCAGAAGCCTTGTGCCATACTCACAAAGCAAAGAGCTAACTTCATACCAACGGACAGGATGGGAAACATTAAAAGCGAGATCCTCCCTAATTTGCTCCGAATTCCTTATTAACCTGGCTTTTCTATTTGAGGCATAGGGAACAACTGGAGAACGAATATTAACATGTGCAAGCTCGTCATATAAGGAATCAGCAACAGAGTTTAGCAATGGACAATGTGATGGCACACTTACGTTAAGAAGTTCAGCTTTCCTTGCACCGCCATGACTCGCTTGATCGAGAACCATATTGATACCTGGAATGGAACCAGAAATTGTGATCTGGTCGGCTGCATTAACATTGGAGGAATATACCGGGTTCTCTTCAGAAAATATTGCTTCAACCATATCGTTTACCGACTTTGCATCCAAACCTGAAATCACCCCCATCCCATAACCCGATGGAAAAGCCTCTTCCATAAGTACACCTCTAAGTTTTACAACCTTCAAAGCATCGGCAAAATCCATCGCCCCGCAAGTAACTGCAGCTCCGAAGGCACCGACTGAATGACCTGCCACAAAATCCGGCCTCACCCCTTCTGCTTCGAATGCTTTTGAAACAGCCACTGACGCAATAAGTAAAGACAATTGAACTGATACAGTGGACGTCAATGCCTCAGCAGTATCGAGATTATTAATTTTTTCACCAATTACTTCACTTGCTTCTTGTAAAACCTCACCTACAGCAGAATGGTCAGGTAAGCTGTGAAGCATGCTTATTTTTTGTGAACCTTGGCCGGGAAATAAGAATGCAAGTTTCATCTGCTCCCCCTCCTACTTACCCAGCTTTCGTTTCATGCTGGCTATTACGTCCTGATTATGTCTTGTCAGCAGCTCTGTTGCCTCAGCTATTTTTTTTTCTTTGAAAAGATTGATTAACATTTCATGTTCATGAACAGATTTTTCAATGTTCCCCTGGTGTGCGAAGGAAAGACTTTGTATCCTTAGGAGCGGCCACCCCAGACGGGAATACATGGTCTTAATTGTTTCACTTTTGCTCATTTCTATAAGTGACGTATGAAATGAATGATTCAACTGTGTATAGGTATGAACATCAGAAACATTCTTCATATTTTCTAAAAGTACTGACATTTTTTGCAGTCCCTGTTCATCAACCCCATTCCTGTTGATTCTATCCATTGCCATGGACTCTAGCATAATTCGAATTTCAAGAAGATCGTAAATTTCATTTTCTGTATAATCTTTGACTACCGCTCCTTTTCGGGGAATCCTTTCAACAAGTCCTTCAATCGAGAGTAAGTAAATTGCCTCCCTCACTGGTGCACGGCTTGTTCCATACTCCTCAGCATAAATATGTTCTATTAGCTTTTCACCAGGAACTAACTCCCCTTTGATAATTTGTTCAGTGATGTGTTCAGCTATATGATTTGATAAGGCATTCTGATTAATTTTATCCGATTTCATGACACTGTCCCTTTCAGAAGAAAATTGTTTGGTCGACTGTCGATTCTATTATAACGCCTCATTTTTAATAATTCAATATTTTGAGAAAATTATAAAAATTAATTGACTTTTCCTTTTCTTCCGTTTTATTATGAGTTCTAGGAATACAGTCGACTGTAGATTCTAAAATTGCAAGCGCTTTCTTTTAATTGTTTTACCCTTCACCTTGTTCTAGCCAGTTGAACAAAAGTCATAGTAACTTTACGGCTCTGTCCCTTTGCCCTTAGCAAAAAAATTTAAGGAGAGATTAAATGGTCATTTATGGTGTTGCTTTACTATCCTTCTGCTTGTTATCGGGTGTATTTTTGGGAGATTTCCTTGGTAGTATACTGGGGATCGACGCAAATGTAGGCGGTGTAGGTATTGCTATGCTGTTGCTGATTCTGCTCGTGGAATACCTTAAGAAGAAGGATAAATTGAATAATCAAACTCGGGAAGGATTATCCTTTTGGAGTGCCATGTATATTCCAATTGTTATAGCAATGTCAGCTCAGCAAAATGTTGTAGCTGCTTTGGATGGAGGGCCTCTAGCCCTTACAGCCGGCGTAGCAGCAGTCTTTATAAGCTGGGCATTTGTTCCACTTTTAAGCAGGGGCGGCAATGTTAAGGAAACACTTGAAAGTGGAATTTCTGGAGGTGACCAGCGTGTTAGAAATATTAGGTAATGCACTTTTAGACAACGGCCTTATTGTCGCCTTTACAGTTGTAGGAATTACAATGTTTCTCTCCTATTTTCTCTCTGATAAGTTAACAAAGGGCCGAATCCATGGATCCGCTATAGCAATAGCTCTTGGACTGGTACTTGCATATATTGGCGGAGTGGTTACAGGAGGGGAAAAAGGCTTATCAGACATCGGCATCTTTGCAGGTATCGGTTTGATGGGTGGAGGAATGCTCCGTGACTTTGCGATTGTGGCTACCGCCTTTGGAGCCAATTTCAGTGAAATAAAAAAAGCGGGAGTTAACGGTGTGGTTTCCCTCTTTTTGGGAGTAATCCTCTCCTTTGTTGTAGGTGTTGTAATCGCTTTGGCCTTTGGCTATACAGACGCGGTTAGCCTTACAACCATTGGTGCCGGGACAGCCACATACATAGTTGGTCCTGTAACAGGAACAGCTTTAGGTGCTAGTTCAGAGGTCATAACCCTAAGTATTGCTGCTGGTTTGGTAAAATCCATTCTTACAATGATCGGAACTCCTTTTATTGCAAAATACATTGGTTTAAATAACCCTCGTACTGCCATGGTTTATGGAGGACTAATGGGTACCACAAGCGGAGTTGCCGGCGGATTGGCTGCGACTGATCCTAAACTAGTTCCATATGGGGCTGTTACTGCCACTTTTTACACTGGACTAGGCTGCCTTCTAGCACCTTCTGTTCTTTTTTTAATGACAAAAGCTGTTTTTGGATAAACGATTGGTCTATTAATTTGATTATAAAAAAGGCGGCTTTTGCCGCTTTTTTAATATTATTTACAGAGTGTTTATAATATATTGAATGCGGAACTGGACTAAAACTTCACTAATTCTATCATTATTCTTTTGTTATCTAACCGTATCAAAAATCAACATAAAAAGCATGAAGCTCCTCATTCATACAATACTCAATCCTCTGTCTGAAATTCTTCCAAGTAACCATTTCCATGGCAGCCTCAATAGGAAAGAAACCAACTTCCAGACTCTCTGAACTGGTTGTCAATTTTCCTCCAACCGGTTTTCCCAGAAATAAAGTATTGCATATGCAGTCACTTACATTTTGGAAAACACCGCAGAATTTCGTAATTTCTATCTCGATGCCTGACTCTTCCTTCGTCTCTCTGATTGCTGCATTTTTTAGAGACTCCCCCTCTTCAACCTGTCCGCCTGGCATTTCCCATCCTCTTTGCGGACCTTTGATCAGCAAAATTTCATTATTTTCATTTAAGACAATGGCAGCTGCTGAAACAATATGTTTTGGCGTGTTCAATTTATCAACCTGCTTTCATAAACATTTTATTTTGATAGCTTTAATAGATGAATTTTGTCGATATTTAGTCGTTTATGCGTCACTTTCGGATCTTTAGAACCACTTTTTGATTTATGCGTTCAACTTTTTCAATTTATGAACCACTTTTGACTTTCTTTGCATCATTTTTCAAATTTATGAATCTCTAATTGTACTAAACAGATTTTTAAGCTTTAACTAACAAACCCGATTTACCTTGCCTTCCAAGCCTTTTACATATAATTCAATCTCCTCTTGACTCCTCAGCACAATGACCTTTTTTCCTGCAGCATGAAATTTCATTAGCCGTTCTGCCATCTTTTTCTTGCGGGGTCCATAAGTTGTGATGATGAATTTAATAAATGGCCAGTCCATTTTTTCCTGGAACCCCTCAGCCATGTCCGCCCGGGTTCTGCCAATATTGGTTATCCACCTTTTCAAAACTCGGTACAGGCAGATGTATAATGGAAGCTCAAGGTAAATAACCGTATCACACATATCAGCCCTGATATCAAAGGTATTGCTGTAATTGCCTTCCATGATCCACTGTTGTTTTTTGACAATTCCCCGCTGTGCTGCCGAAAATTCTTCTAGTTCGCTCTCCACCCAGCCAGGCTTCCAAAATATCGCGTCCAGATGAATAACCTCTATTCCCAATGCTTCTCCGACTTCCCTGGCAAACGTGGATTTGCCTGCCCCTGCCGAGATCCCAATTACCATAATTCTGTTCAACAAAAATCAGCCCGCTTTCGAAAACCTATTTACTCCTGTAAAATGGCTCCAGTGAATCTGCAATTTTAATTAACTCTTCTTGAGAATATTGCTCCTTGCCACGATTATTTAAATATACGGTAATATTATAATTTAGTCCTGATTCATTCCAGGTAACGATTTGGGTGGCTTCATTATAATAATACTCTGCTTTCGTTCCATCACTTAATTGGATTTGCTTTTCTTCGGTACCTGTTGAATTTTCAAGTGCAATCTCAGGCATAACACCTATGATAATCCAATCATGTTCAGCTCTTCCTTTAAATGAAATCTCGACACTGTAATGGCTGTCCGTTCTGCCTAGATCTTTTCCATCATGGTAGCTGAAAAGAGTTGTTTCTTTTACCTCAAATGGCATATAAGCCGGTATTTTAAAATCATGAGGAAATTCCTGTATTCCTTTAATTTCTTCTTTCACCAAAGGATGTGCAGCCTGCTGTGAACAGGCAGATAATAAAATGAAAATGAACGCTATACTAAAAAATTTACAAGTATGTATCAATTAACCGACTCCCCTTTCATTGCAGTGCTAAATTTCGCTTCAAACATGTTTTTATCCGCATATATACATGTTTACGAAGAATTCCGAAAAAAAGATTCAGAAATGCCATTTTTTATAGCTCTTTTATTAAAAAAGGATATTTATATGCGGTACCAGTTCATTGCGAATAAAAAAATCTTGTACGCATAACCCTTATCTATGTCCGTATGGTATTTTCATCTGCAGGAAGCCATTCTTTATGCAGGTAAAAATTTTCGTTTAGCCAGGGTTTATTTGCGGACAGGATGTTTCAAGTGCATGTGTTTTACAGGTTCATAAATAACTTTCATTTAGGAATAATAACCCATAGTAAGGAAAAAAATATAATTTATACATACCCAACCACTTTTTCAGGAGGCTTAGGAATGCACCAGAACAAGACACGTTTAACGGCAGCTGAAATAGCTTCCCTATGGACATCATATATGAATGATAGCATGGCAAGGTGTGTTTTAGGATTTATGCTTAAGCATCTGGAAGATAAGGAAATAAAAGGGGTGGTCCAATATGCGTATGATTTGGCATCCGGCCATTTGAAGAAACTGGTGAAGTTTTATAAACAGGACGAGCTTGCCCTTCCTGATGGTTTTTCAGACAATGACGTCTATATGGGTGCACCCTGGCTTTTCTCTGATATCTTCTGTTTAACCTATGTAAATCATATGGCAAGAACAGGGTTGATTGCGTATGGGGGCTTTCTGTCCATGAGCTCGAGGGAAGACATCTGCGATTACTATACAAAAGGGCTATATGAAACCTCCGTTCTCTATAATAAATCCAATAGGACAGCACTTAAAAAAGGACTGCTTGCGAGACATCCATATATTGAAACACCGAATGTAACTGAGTATATAGACACCAAGAATTATTTAAGCGGATTAAATCCGTTGGCGAATAAAAGGCCCTTAAATGCAATTGAGATTTCCCATTTATACATGAATGTTATGACCAACGCAATGGGTGTGAATTTAAGCCTCAGCTTTGCACAGACCTCCCCTTCTAAAGAGGTTTCAGATTTTATGCTCAGGGGAGCTGAAATAGCAAATAAGCATATTAAAATTTTTTCAGATATTTTGCTGCAAAATGATATTCCCACCCCTCGTTTGCCTGATGTCAGTGTAAGCAATTCGGTAACAAAGACCTTCTCAGATAAGCTGGTAATGTTTCATATGAGTTTAATTAGTGCGGCAGGAACCGGGAATTATGCAACAGCAGCTGCAGCGAGCCAGCGAAGTGATTTAGCCATGAATTATGAGCGTTTATCCATTGAAATTGCCAAGTACGCCAAAACCGGGGCTGATATCATGATCAAACACCATTGGATGGAGAAGCCTCCTGGCACGAAAGACCGCAAAAAACTTGCCAGCAGTAAGAAAGGCTCATGAAGGTAACAGTTCGGTTCTAAGGCTCTGTTAAACTTGCCTGTTGATTTCCGCTCCAGGGACTCAGCTATCCTCGGGCGGTCTAATAGGAGCCTCCTCGGCGCTTTCGCGCCTGTGGGGTCTCCCTTCGACACACTGCTCAGCTGGAGTCTCCCCCTTCTACTTCAATCAACAGGGTGCCAAAATCAACAAATACGCTTCAACACAGCCAGAAATAAAAAAAAGCATAAACGCTCTTTTTAGTTTATCTGCAAAAATTCTTCCTTCAAAATAGAATACATCACGATATCCCTCTGCTTGCCTTTTAAAAATAAGCTTTCCTCAAGATATCTTCAAGTGACATCCCAGCTTTCTCCAGAAGCCGCTGTGAAGCAATATTTTCTGAGAAGCTTCTTGCCTGGATTCGGATTAAATCCATTGCTGCAAACCCAAATTTAATTACTTCCTTTGCTGCTTCTGTGCCAATCCCTCTACCCCAATGGTCTTCAGAAAGCACATAAGCTATTTCTGCAGTATGATGTGCCGGTTCCCAGGAGACATACTCGATTGTGCCAATAAGTTTGCGCTTTCTTTAAGCTCTATCCCCATGGCGCTGTTTTATTATTTTCGTATTGCTCCATTACATCTTGGATAAAAGCTTCGATGTCTGCTAAGCTTTTTTGATCTGGGAATGGGACATATTTTGTTACTTCAATAGATGATGTGTATGTATGCATATCCTCAAGGTCCCCCAAAGTGAGCTTTCTGAGCATAAGGCGAACCGTTTCTAATTTGGGCACATTAAAGTTCACTGATTTCATCTATCGACCATCCTTTTTTAAAGAATTCTACTATCCTTCTTTCAAAGCACATACAAGCGTCTGTGCCAGGACCTCATGCCACCCCTTGAAATAGTCTGATACTCTTATTGGATCAATCAATGTTCTTTCCACTGATTCAAACTTTCCTTCAAAGTCATGCATCTTCTTAATATTCATTCGGTAATATACCTGATATCCTAGCTTGGGATAAGGACTGCATTCATTCCATTGTGAGTTTTTACTATGATCTACGATAACATGTCCCAAAAGCTTACATTCCCCTTCCACATAGCCTTCTTCCATTGCTTCACGTTTTAAGCATTGTTCCGGGTTTTCACCCTGCTCAATATGTCCGCCGGGAATATCCCAGCCGCGGTGGTTTAAATTTACTAACAAAAGTTTGTTTTCATAAAAACAAAGCCCATGTACGCTAGTAATTAAACCATATTCAGGTAGTTGTATTGTCTCCTGCCAAGTTAGTTTGACTTTTGCTTGCCCCCAATTTACATAGGTTGAAGTCATTTGTTTCTCCCCAATTCTTAATAATTTTCCATTTAATCACATTCTGCACCTACATTCCGAATACCTCTCAAGGTGCAAAACTTTGTCCGCGATGCTTTGTCTTAAAATTTTTTCTGAAAAAATGATATAATACTAAAGTATTTTGCAAAAAGAAAGGCTTGATCCTATTGGCAATGACGAAAAAAAAGCGTGTTTTAAAAGAAGTAAGACAGATGGTTATGATTACGATTGGAGCCATCATCGCAGCAGCTGGGCTTGAGTTTTTCCTGGTTCCCAATAATATTCTGGATGGCGGTGTGATCGGCCTTTCAATCATTGCTGCCGAGCTAACCGGAATGACAATGAGTTTATTCCTGATTATATTGAATTTGCCATTCCTTTATATTGGCTATCGAAAAATCGGGACCAAGTTTACCATACATACTTTATATGGGGTTATCGTTCTATCAGCAAGTACAGCTTATTTGCATCATTTTGAACCGGTAACAGATGACTTATTTTTAGCCACGATTATTGGAGCAGTTATCCTTGGAACAGGTGTAGGCCTCGTAATTAGAACTGGCGGTTCTTTGGATGGGACAGAGATTATCGCCATCCTCGTCAGCAAGAAGCGTCCTGTATCAGTAGGACAATTTATTATGATTGTCAATGTATTCATCTTCATACTGGCTGCATTCCTGGTTTTCAGCTGGGAAACAGCTATGTATTCGATTATCACCTATTATATCGCTTATAAGATGATTGATATTGTCGTCGAAGGTTTGGAAGAATTAAAGTCGGTTACTATTATTTCCGATGTTCCCGAAGAGATATCTGATGCACTCATTAAACAATTAGGCCGCGGAATGACCTATATTCAAGGCCAGGGTGTTTTTACAGGCGAGCCAAAGAAAATAATTTATACAATTGTGACCCGAATTGAATTATCTACATTGCGCTCAATTGTGGAAGACATTGATCCAAATGCCTTAGTGGCTATTGAGAATATTGCAGATGTTAGCGGCAGCAATTTTGATAAGGGGTCTGCCCATTAATCAGATCAGAAGCAAGAAAAAGGCAGTCTCTCACTAGAATGAGGGACTGCCTTTTTTGTTAAATAAACAGAAGCAAACTTAGTGCCATAACCGCCATCCCGGCGACGAGACCGTAAATGGACGTATGGGCTTCATCATATTTCTTCGCAGCCGGCAATAATTCATCAAGAGAGATAAACACCATGATGCCTGCTACCGCGGCAAAAATGACACCAAACATAATATCGTTTAAGTAAGGCATAAGAATCAGATAAGCCACCAAAGCCCCAATCGGCTCAGAGAGCCCGGATAAGAATGATAACTTAAAAGCTTTCTTTTTGCTTCCTGTTGCATAATAAACTGGTACCGACACAGCAATTCCCTCCGGAATGTTGTGAATGGCAATTGCTGCTGCAATGGCAATCCCCAGACCCGGATCCTGAAGTGCTGATGTAAAAGTCGCAATACCTTCCGGGAAGTTATGGATGCCAATGGCCAATGCTGCAAAGGTACCCATTTTTAATAGCCCTTGATGCTCAGCAGCCTTGCTAGGGTCATTCATTTCCTCTACTGTTCTCACTTCATGCGGATTATCCTGTTTTGGAATAAATCTATCTATTAATGCGATTAGGATCATCCCGCCAAAAAAGCCGCCCACTGTTGCCCAATTCCCGCTTACTACACCCATTGCCCCTACCAGTGCATCCTTCGCTTTAACAAAAATTTCAATCATGGATACATAAATCATGACTCCTGCAGAAAAGCCGAGTGCCAAAGATAAAAACTTTGTATTTGTTCTGGAAGTAAAAAACGCCATTAAGCTGCCAATCCCTGTCGCTAAACCGGCGAACAACGTTAAACTAAACGCAAATAAAACTTCCTGCGACATTTTCTTCTCTCCTTTTTCACTGTTGCCAAAAAAGTTTATCCAGGGCAACTTTTGTGTTAAAAAAATATATATCCATTTTTATAAAGTATATGCGCCTACCTTAAAAAGTTTCCTTTGGTAAACATTTTATCTCCAAGGCAAACTAAATGCAATGAAAAGGTTTTTGTATCTATAAGTCTGCAAATAAGTTTTTTTCATTTTCCTTAAATATTATAAGAATATCTTTAGTAAAGGTGCATTATTTTAAAAGATAAATTACCTGTGAAAATAAAGTAAAAACAAATTTCATAAAAGCATTTCAACAAAAAAACTCCGCTGAGGTAAACAGCGAGGTTTCATTTTAACAGCTTATTTCCAAACACGTTTTAATTTGAAGAGCTCCTGATAATAGCCCCAGACAGAAATGGGAGACATAATCATCTGATAGCAAAGGATAAATAAAATAAACCCAATTGCATTTTTCCTTACCTTTAAGTTCAGGTTTTTAAAAACGTACTGTTTCTTATAAAAATACAATATCCCATAGTTTAATACAGTAAGTGGCAAAACAAACAGCGTCATCGGGCCGACAATCCAATAATAACCGAAGAAGGCAAGCACCAAACCGGGGAGCCAGAAGAAAGTATATACAATATCCAGGTAAGGCATGACAAAGTTTACACCTGTTAAGTACTTAGTGTACAGCTGCGGCTGATTCCATGGTTTGATTTCACTCAATCCCTCGATCATTCCCCTCGCCCATCTTGACCTCTGCTTTGCAAAATGCGGCAGGTTTGAAGGGACATCTGTAAATGCGGCTGCCAGCGGTTCAAAATAAACCCTCCACCCTTTTTGGAGGAGACGCCAGGTTAGAACAATATCTTCCCCAATAGCATTCGGCCAGCCACCAACCTGCCGGACACATTCTGTTTTATACAAACTAAATGCTCCTTGGGCTACCAGTGTGCCTTGGTACAAACCTTGCAATCTTTTAATTGATGCAATCCCCAGATAATAATCCCACTCCTGAATTTTCGTCCAAATGTTGTCCCGGCTGTTCCTTACAAGCATGGAGCCCGCAACAGCTCCGACATTTGCCGGGCTGCTTTCCATTCGTGACACTAAAAAACGGACGGCTGATGGATGCAGGAGAGTATCAGCATCAAGGGTAATTACGTACCGGGTTGTAACATGCAGCAAACCTTTATTCAGTGCATGAAACTTGCCTGGCAAGGGCTCTTTTAAAATATGTATGTCCAGGGGCAATTCTTTTTGTGCTTTTATCAGCTGTTCATATGTACGATCTGATGAATGATTATCTATAACTATAACGTTTATCTTACCTTCATAATCCTGGTCTGCCACATAACTCAAAGTTTGAAAAATGGATTCCTCTTCATTAAATGCTGCCACAAGCAACGTTATATCATCATTAGGCTGCTGGTTTTTAAAAGGAGGCTGCCTGTCCAAAAGAAGGCTCATAACGAGAAAAGCATTCATATAACCCGGTACATAAGCGATTCCTCCGATCACGATTATCCCTAAGGGCAGAGAAATAATTGCAGACAAATCCTCCAGCCAGGGCAACGAAAAATAAAATGAAAAAGCAAGCCAAGCCACCGAAATTAAATGGCTGAACACAAATTTCTTATTAATTGATATATAAAGCTTATTTTTCCTGCGTTTTATTTTTGGTTGTAGAGGAGTCAGGCTCGGCTGCATGTAATCACCTTCAAATACTAACATATAAATACAAAATATATTATTTTCGAGTGGAAGTAACTGGTAAATTAATGCTATCTTATATAATTTTGGAACAAAAAAATCCCCTGTCAGTTTGACCTGCAGAAACATCATAACTTGTTCCTTTAAATCTGTCTGCTACAGGGGAAAATCAACATAGAAATTTAACATTTTTAATTTTTAGCTCTTTTAACCCTGCCTGTTCATTTCCGCTCCATGTCAGTGAACCGTGGACGGTCCGGGTGCCTCCTTGTCGACTTGAGTCTCTGCTGGGTCTCCCTTTGATCCCCAGGACTTTGAATAAGCATCCCAGAATAAACACCGCACGAAGAAATGCGTATGCATTTTCAAGGATCTCGCCCCTCCCATTTTAACAAAGTCCCAAAACCAAGAATGTGCTTAAACACTGCCTTAATAATTAGTAATTGGTAATGTTCTCTCCTTCTATCTTTTTCTCGTAACATCCTTTTTTTATCCGCTAAAATCTCTCCTCAAGCTCATCAATCAGGCTGCCGACATGGGCTACGGCCTCGCGGATAGGATCCGGTTTGGACATATTAACACCTGCCTTTTTAATCAAATCCAGAGGCTTGAGCGTTCCGCCGGCTCTTAATACATCCAGCCATCTTTCGACTGCGGGATTGCCTTCCTCAATTATTTGTTTGGATACGATCGTAGACACGGTTAGACCAGCTGAATAGGTATATGGATACAATCCCATATAATAATGAGGCTGGTGCATCCAAGTTAGGCTGGCTCCTCCATCGATTTCAACCGTATCTCCCCAGAACTTCCTGAGAACATCCGATTTTTGCTCAGACAGCACACTGGCTGTTATTGGTTCACCGTCCTCAGCTAATTTGTAAACTCTCCTCTGCAGCTCTCCTTCCAGCAAATGAGTGACAAAGTTATGATAATACGTACCCAGCTGCTGGAGAATGACCCAGCGCTTTGTCCGATTATCAGTCGTTTTGGAGAGGAGATGGTTGCTGAGCAGCATCTCATTCATGGTGGATGGTGCCTCAATAAAATATCGTGATGGCCTTGTATTCACCATTCTCTGATTTTTTCCTGCAAGGTAAAAATGTCCGGCATGACCCAGTTCATGTGCAAGCGTATAGGCCCCCCGCATTGTATCGGGCCAAGTCATAAGTACATATGGGTGGGCTCCGTATGGGCTGGAACAGAATGCGCCTGTTGATTTCCCGATATTATCTGCATAATCAACCCACCTTTCCGTTAAAGCTGTATTAATCATATCCATATATTCTGAACCCATAATTTCCAAGGCATCCTTCACTGTTTTTAAAGCTTCCTCGTAGCTAGTCTCAATCTTGAAGTCCGGATCAAGCGGCGCTTTAATATCAGCAAAAGTCATCTTGTCCAATCCCAGAACACGTTTTTTCAGAATCGCATATTTTCGCATGTGCGGCGCCAATTCTTCCAGAATGACATCCAGCTGGTTATGGTACATTTCCTTCGTGACCTGCTGGGGCTGAAGCAGCATGTCCGTGACAGAATCATATCCTCGCAGACGCGCCATTGTCACTTCATGGTTTACATTCGCTGCATAAGCTGCCGCAAAAGTATGTTTATACTGGTTTAATGTTTTATTGAAAGAATCATAGGCATTTCTGCGAATATCGGCGGAAGACGATGAGCAATACTTTCCTGCATACAGAGCAAACGAAAGCGGCCATTCTTTTCCTTCTTCATCTGTAAATGAATCAAACTGCATATCAGACAGCTTTCCACGGTTGTAAATGTTGTACGGTGCACTGAAAAGTGAGCCAAGGGCTGCCAAAGCCTCTTCTGTTTCCTCGCCTAGTACATGGGCCTTCCTTTCATGCAAATCAGCGAAATACTTTTCAAAAGGCTGCAGCCCCTGTTCTTCCTCTATAAACTTTTTAACCTTCTCCTCTGGAAGGGCTATAATTTCATTTTCCACAAACGATAGTGCTGCATTCATTTCAGACCGTGTCTCCGACGCTTTTGCTGAGTCCTTCTGTCTCTCAGTGTCTGTATTGTCTACAGACAAACGCAAATCCGCATACATGAATACTAAATTAAATCGCTCAAGCAGCTTTTCTTTTGCTTCCAGGCAATCAAGCAGCATTTTTGCGCTCTCCTGAAGTCTGCCTTTAAACATTGTTACGCTTGAAAGATCTTCTCTTACGGCCTGTAATTCTTTTTCCCACTTACCCTTGGTTTCAAAAAGAGCGGTCAAGTCCCACTTTTGATTTTTTGGAACATCCTCCCGCTTCATTCTGTCTGTTGGTTTATTTTTCATCTAAGAACCTCCATTTCAAATACATTATTATATCTGGCCTTATTTATTGCCCCCATTACTAGCTATACCACAACATGAATGCAGTAACCTTTTTTGCATAAGCTGTTTATGCTATGGTTAATGATATTTTTCACTTAAAAAGTCCTACCCTGTTTTGTGTCCTTCTCGAATTTTATTGCGTCCATTTTCGCGCTTCTTTCTCCCCCATTCGTTATTTTTTGAATAACTATATTTTGTGACCCGCAAATTGATAATCCTTTTTTCTTGTATGGTTTATTTCTATATCCCGAAGGATTTTTATCTCTTTCCTTACTATGTTATAGTTAATGGAAATACGAAGTTTGGAGGGAAATAGAATGCAAGATCTTTCAACTGGCTCGATACCCGATCATGCACGGAATGAGTTATACCGGCAAATCGTTGAAAATACCTTTGAAACCACTATCGTTCATAGCGATTACAAAGTTTTATATATTAATAACCCCGGTTCAAAAATGCTGGGAGCACCAAGGGAAGACCTAATTGGAGCGGAAGTACTTGATATTTTCCCTGATGATGCAAAAGGGAGAATTAAAGAGCGTATACGCAGAGCATTAGAGGAAAACGAAATAGGTGCACTTCTAGAACAAACAATCGTTACTTCAGACGGGTCTATCTTGGAGGTGGAACTTTCGTGTCACCCCTTCCCATACGGTGAGAAGCGGGCCATACTCTCAGTCTTAAGAGATATCACAGACAAAAAGGAAATGGAACACGAATATAAAAAAAGACTTAACGAGGTTTCCACTCCCATTGTACCTGTACTGGATGGTATTTCAATCATTCCTCTGGTCGGTACGATCGATTATGATAAAGCTCAAATCCTATTGGAAACATTGCCAACAAAATTAAAAACCGAAAAAGATGTAAAACATATTATTATCGATTTTTCTGGAATTTATAATATTGATGAAGTTGTTGTCGATTTCTTAATTAAAATTGAAGCGATTATGCGTCTGCTCGGCATTCAGCCAATTATTACAGGAATACGTCCCGAACTCGCACAAAAAGCGCTTGATAATATGGGCAGAAGCCATCAATCAATTATTACTATGAAATCTGTAAAACAAGCGTTAACTTTCTTAAAAGGATAAAACCGACTTTTCAACTATAATTACATGCAATTATAACTGCTGCACAACAATAAAGTTAGCCAAGTTGATAGGGCTAACTTTCTTTGCCTTTCATTTGATACTTTTTTTCTTATCATTTTTCCATTATACATTCATACGTAATATGCAATCCAAAATATAAATCCCTCAACAGCAGATAGATGTCTATCAGGCAATCCCATATTAAAGATATCCTATCTTGTTATTCTTCCAGATTCACTAAGCTCATCTAGGCCCACCAGCCTCTATTTCTCCGGGTATGTCTCCCGCAAAAATTTAATCGATTGAAGGATTAGCTCCTTTAAAACATCCACATCAATATCCGCCACTTTGTTTATGTACACACAGGCCTTTCCAGAAGTATGCTTTCCAAATTTCTTAAGCAGTTCTTCACGCTTCGTATCACCTGTTGCAAAATATAAACTGATTTTTGCTTTTCTCGGCGAGAAGCCTACAAGCGGTGCATCGCCTTCATGGCCTGTCTCATATTTGTAATGGTAGGATCCAAACCCAATAATGCTTGGCCCCCACATATTGGCCTGATAACCGGTTGTTTCCGTAAAAATATCCAGCAGCTTATAAGCATCCTCACGCTTTTTCAGACTATCGACCTTTTCTATAAACTCGATAACACTGTTATCATTCTCTTTTGTTTTTAATTCGTACATTCTCAGGTCCTCCTTATATTGAAATGATAAAGACTTCTCTAAATATGTTTTTATTCCTTCTTTTTTCCATTTGGCTGCCTTTTTCAGAACCTGCAGCAGCAAGGAATAGCACGATAAATCGGAAAAGCGGCATATATATTTTAGGGCATATTCATAAAAATAAAAAGGTTAATCGCAACTAGGCGAAAGTGGTTCATATATTTAAAAAGCTGCACATAAGTTAAGAATTTCACTCAAAAAGATACGGTTCCACATAATAAAATATAAGTTCCCTCAACAATTCTACCATTTAAAGAAATTCAAAACAGAAACATCAAAAAGAGCAATCCAAATCGATTGCTCTATTCTAGATTGCTTTATTTTAAGGCTCAGTTAAATTAGCCTGTTGATTTCCACTGCAGGCACTCAGCGAACGTGGGCGGTCCGACGCTCCTCGTCGCTTTGCTCCTGCGGGGTCTCCCTTTGATCCGCACTCCCGCAGGACGTTGAATAAGCATCCTCGAATAAACACCGAACGAAGAAAATGCGAATGCATTTTCGAGGAGTTCGTGCATTCCGCTCCAATTAACAGGGTGCTAAAAACAACAATAAGTTTTAACAGAGCCTATTTTAAAAAAGTCCCCTGCATATATTCCTGATATGCTACCCGTATTTCTTCTTCTGTATTCATCACGAATGGACCGCGGGCTACAACCGGTTCTTTTACAGGCTCTCCTGCATAAAGCAAAAAGCGTAATGATTCTTCTGCTGTAAAATTGATTTCGCCTGTTTCAATGTCCCCGCCATTACCTAATTCCAGAACCTGTCCCTTGGAAGCGCGAACTTCATTTTCCCCAAAAACTCCGCTGCCTTCTATTATATAAATGATTCCCTTATAGCTGCCGGGCAAGTCCTGTGAGACTGAAGCACCTGCTTCCATCCTTGCCTCAACCATCGTTACAGGCACATGATTTAAAGTAGGGGAACCGACATCTTTTGATGAGCCTGAAAAAATACGGATAACAGCACCCTCCTCTTCTCTGACTGGAACTTCATTGCCTTTTAGATTTTGATACCTTGGTGCTGTCATTTTCTTTTCACGGGGAAGGTTGATCCACAGCTGCAAGGAGTGCGCTGTTATACCTTCTGATGGCACTTCATTATGGACCACTCCGCTGCCTGCAGTCATCCATTGGACATCACCAGGTCCCAGAACGCCCCCTTCACCTGAATGGCTGTCATAGTGCTCGATTGCTCCATCAATGACATATGTAACGGTTTCGATTCCACGATGAGGGTGGATATCGAAGGCACCTTTTTGAAACTTATCTTCCATAAGAAGCAAAAATGGATCATACTTTTCCCAATTTCCAGGCTCAATGACAGGGCCAGCTGAATGGATGTGACTGTGTTCATGCAAATGCACATTCCTGACTGCAGCAATCTCACGTTTAAAAATTTTCTTATTTTCCATCCTCAATTCTCCCCTTCAAATGGTGAAGAGAGCAATCGGCTTCAGCCGACTGCTCCTCCAAATAAAATCCATTACTGATTCCCTTTTTTAACCCACTCCGCAACAGTTATTGTACGCTTTGCCTGGTGCTTTACTGCTGCCTCTACATCTTCAATCATTTTTCCATCCTGGTCAACGGTAACGCTTGTTCCGTAAGGATTTCCGCCAGCTCCAAAAATAACAGGATCTGTATATCCTGGTGTCGCAACAATAGCACCCCAGTGGTACATCGTTGTGTAAAGTGAAAGGATGGTTGCTTCCTGGCCGCCATGCGGATTTTGAGCAGATGTCATCGCACTTACCACTTTATTGGCAAGCTTTCCTTGAGCCCAAAGACCGCCAGTTGTATCAAGGAATTGCTTCATTTGTGAAGGCATGTTCCCGAATCGTGTTGGAACGCTGAAGATAATAGCATCTGCCCATTCAAGGTCATCACCTGTTACTTCAGGAACGTCTTTCGTTGCCTCAACAGTTGCTTTCCATGCCGGATTTCCTTCGATTGCAGATTGTGGTGCCAATTCAGGCACCTTTAATACCTTAACTTCTGTACCTGCTTCCTTTGCACCTTCTTCTGCCCATTTTGATAATTGGTAATTAGTTCCGCCCATGCTGTAATAGATAACTGCTAATTTTACGTTTGCCATATTGACCGTCTCCTTTTTTGTTGAATTTCCAAATAACCTTGAAAGAAAACCCATGCCTGCACCGCCTATTCTTTTAATCTCTTCCCTTTTTACCAATCCAATTAACTATTTTTATATTTCTTTATACCAGCGGGCTGCTGCTTGAACTTCGCCCATGGTTAATTGGTGTCCATGATTTTCCCAATGAAGTTCTACTTTTGCTCCGGCATTTTCCAATAGTGACTGTAAATCTGTTGATTCCTCCGCAGGACAGATCGGATCATTTGTTCCAGCAGCAATAAATACTGGAGTACCTTGCAAATCCGGAAGATCCACACCTCTTCTTGGCACCATTGGATGATGAAGAATGGCCGCTTTTAAAGATTTTTGATAGTGAAATAATAAACTGCCTGCAATATTGGCTCCATTCGAATATCCAACCGCCACAATATTTTTACGGTCAAACCCATACTTTTCAGCCGCTTCATCAAGAAACTCATTTAATTCCTTTGTGCGGAAAATCAAATCCTCTTCATCAAAAATGCCTTCAGCCAACCTGCGGAAAAATCGCGGCATACCATTTTCTAGCACATTTCCGCGAACACTCAAAACTGAAGCTTCCGGATCAATATGGCTGGCTAGCGGAAGCAGGTCGGACTCTGTACCGCCTGTTCCGTGCAGCAATAATAATGTTGGTTTAGAAGGATCTTTTCCTTTTTGAAAAATATGTTTCATCCAATCGTCTCCTTTATTTTCATTTATCAAGTTCTCTTACTTTAAATTGAATCAACCTCAGCTCGATGTGGTCCCTGATTTGTTCATATTTTTCAGCAGCATTAATTTTTCGCATTCTAAATTCAAGTATTTCCAATTCGAGATAATAACTTAAAAAATTTATTTTTTAGTTCTTCTTTTTATTTTTTCAAGTAGGTTGTTCAGATTTTCCATCTCAACTGGATTTAACTCCTCAAAAAATGAATCCACCCATTTTTGATGCTCCGGCATGACTTTTCCCAATATTTCATTTCCCTTGTCTGTTAAAGCTATATGAATGGCCCGGCGATCTTTCGGGCAAGCTACTCTCTTAGTAAAACCTTTCTCCTCGAGTTTATCAATTACATAAGTCATGGAACCACTAGTAATTAGGATTCTTTTCCCAATCTCGTGGATTGTTTGCATGTCTTTATAATAAAGAACCTCTAATACCGAAAATTCCGTCATGCTTAGACTGTAGCTGGTGATATTTGTCCTAACACGTTCCTGAATAGCCTTGGACGTTTGCATCAGCAGCAGGAATGTTTGGTTGGGACAGGGTCTTTCCATGTTATCACCCTCTCTCAATATCTCGAATTAATTTATCTTGATTTCGAGATAATCATAAAATATATTAACGATCATGTCAAGTGACTGTCTCTGTTTAAAACTATATTTTTCTCATTCCACATATTGACACCCCTTTAAACATAAAGGTATATATGAATTATAATGTTGGAATTTTCAAAAATATAAGGATTGGGGTGAGGGAATGTATAAAGCTTATTGCAGGGTCTATCAGAGAATATTTAAACTGGTATCCCCTATCCTCCCATGGCGCGAACCCAAATTAATAGAGGGAGTTAATAGCCTGGAGAGATTGCCTGATTTTATTAAAACGAATGCAATCAGCAGGATATTAATCGTAACAGACAGCGGAATCCGTTCGCTTGGGTTAATGGGTGGGTTTCTTCAAGGGTTGCAGAACAGAGGTATTGAGTTTTTCATTTATGATAAAACTGTTCCGAATCCAACCATCAAGAATATCGAGGAAGCACTTGAACTATATAAGAACAATCATTGCCAGGGGATAATCGCTTTTGGCGGGGGTTCACCAATGGACTGCGCAAAAGGTGTAGGTGCCCGTGTCGCCAGGCCAGATAGGAGCATTTCACAAATGAAAGGGCAATTTAAAATTAGAAAGGATATCCCTCCTCTATTCGCAGTTCCAACTACTGCAGGTACAGGCAGTGAAGCGACTGTAGCAGCGGTGATAACAGATAGCCGCACCCACGAAAAGTATGCAATTATTGATCTCAACCTTATACCTCATTATGCTGTACTTAATCCTCTGCTTACTGTAAAACTGCCTTCCCATATTACAGCAGCAACAGGTCTTGATGCCTTAACCCATGCAGTTGAAGCCTACATTGGCAGAAGCAACACGCGGGAGACAAGGAAGTAGAGCACCGATGCAGTTAGTCTAATTTACGAAAATCTTTACGAGGCATTCAGCGATGGCATGTACATTCCCAACATATGCTCTAGTGAAAGCTGCTCCAGCCAAATAGGCAGCTTTTTGCATATTGGCTCTTGCCTGCAAATTCCTTCCGTACCTAAAAAAACCAACTTTTTAGATAAAGTTGGTTTTACTGTTGTGGAGATCCCGGAGGATAGTAATACGGGGGGACCTTAATCCAACCGCGCTTAATCATTAAGGTTTTTAAAACCTTCCCAACAGTAACCCATTCCATGTAAAATCCAAGCCACATCATTCCAACATCATTACGAATAGAATCTGCTTGACCTTTGCCACATGCTTGTAAGCAAACCACCAATTTAAAAGCCACATCATTAGCAATTTCTTCAAAAACAGTCAATTTTACACCTAATGGAATATCTTTGAACTTGATTTTGGATTTGGAGATGTGACATCTGGCAAAGGAATACCTTTTTTTATCATAGGAACAAAGAATTTTTGTGAACTTTTAATCTCGTTGCGTAGAAGGAAGGCTCTAATATTTTTCTTCAGAGTTTGATGATATAATGGCTGTCTGTATTCCTTTCCCGCCTAGTTCATTCAGCACATACTTCATTTTCGGAAATAAATGAATTTCCTGAATGGCTTGCCGGTACCTTTTATAAAACTGGGGAATGTTCATAAGCATCTTATACATAGGAACATTCAGCTTCTCGCTCCTTTCCCTGATTGACATTCTTCTCATTTCATCCAGTTCTTCTATTTTTATCATCTAACAAAAATTACATGTTTGATCATATTGTTTGCTCCTTATGCCCTGCATTCTACTCCTCAAAAAAACGATCCTTCTGACAGAATCGCTTCCAGGAAACTCCTTATTTAAGTGCCAGGCTTTTAATATTCTCTGAAGGTATACCAGCTTCAATATAGCTTCTGGCCAGCTTCCATTCTCCAAGGGTATCTTCCTTGAAGGTTTGGAAGAACAAATTGGCTGTATCCAGGCTAATCCCATTTATAATAATCGTGGCCGAAAGAATAGCGAGCATTTCTCCCTCTCTAAGCTGAAGGATCGAGACCTTGCTCACATCCCATTGGGCTTCATTCTCTTTAATAAACTTAAAGCCTTTTTCCCAGCCGGTGATAGATTCCTCAAAACCAAAATCGGACACCAAACCATCCGTTACTTCCCTTGCCTGAAAATCCCTTGCTACAACTCGTTTCATCTCAGCCAGAGAACAATTCCTCCAAATGTCCAAATACCTGTCCAGAAATGCAATAAATGTATTCTCCACCATATTCCTCCAATACGTGAGAATATTACAATTTAATTCGAGATTGTTTGGGAAATTCCTTTAAGATAAAAAAATTAAGCAATGGGCAGCCTCAAAATCCTATTTATCAACGAAATTTTCAATAACCAAAATGGGCCATTATCAGCGATTGGGGTCAACGAGGCTATCTGCAATAGATAGTTTTTTATTTGGAGCCAGAATGTCACTATTTTCAACGATATCATTCCCGATATGGCGATTGATGGTGTTATAATGTCTTTATTGATTGGAATTCTTACATATGGAAGGTTCGAGTTGGATGAATAGAAATGTACTATTGATGCTTTTCGTTTTTCTTTTAGTGCTAAGCGGCTGCAGCCAAGCTAAGACACGTGAAGAAAAAGTCTATGTAGCAGCCGCTTCTGATTTATATCATGCATTAACAGAAATAGGTGATGAGTTTACGAAAGAAACGGGTATTGAGGTGGAATTCACCTTTGGCTCTACAGGCCTGCTCACTCAGCAAATCCAGGAAGGCGCTCCGTTCGATTTGTTTACAGCAGCACAGGAGTCCTATATTGATAAGCTAATTGATAAAAAAGCAGTCGAGAAAGACTCAAAAAAATATTACGCATTGGGAAGGATCGCCATTTTAAGTTCAGATTCTGGCAATGAAGAGATAAAACTGGATGATCTCTTAAGCCCTGAAGTGAAATCCATAACGATTGCCAATCCGGAGCATGCCCCATATGGAAAAGCAGCAAAAGAAGCATTGGAAGCCTCAGGTATTTGGAATGAGATAGAGCCTAAGATCGTATATGCGGAAAATATCAGGCAAGCCTTTCAATATGTGGAATCAGGGAATGCAGATGCCGGGATTATAGCATTGGCCCTGCTTCAGAAAACCGCTTTGCCATTTGAACTGATTGATGAAAAAGCCCATTCACCGATTAAGCAGACACTCGGAATTCCTATACAATCGGAGAAAAAAGAAGAAAGCAAAAAACTTACTGAGTTTATTTTGAGTAAGCAGGGGCAAGAAATATTAGAAAAGTATGGGTTTGATTTGCCGTAATGGAAACGATCATTCTACCTTTAACATTATCTTTAAGAGTTGCTATTTTTTCTACCATTTTAGCATTCATCATCGGTATTTTTTTATCCTGGTGGTTTGCTTTTAAGAAAAATAGATTGACGAAGTTTTTATCAATCATTGTCACGATTCCTCTTGTTATACCGCCAACGGTTTTAGGCTACTATTTAATTTTACTGCTTGGCAGAAATACGCTTCTTGGACAGTGGTTTGAGACGGTAGCTGGAAGTCCGATCATCTTTACTTGGAAAGCGGCTGTGATTGCAGCAATGATTGCTTCCCTGCCCTTATTGATTAGTCCGATTCAGGCAGCATTTGAATCGATCAATAAAGACATAATCGGTGCAGCCGAGCTGGATGGGGCCAATCGGTTTAATTTGCTTATTTATATCATTATCCCGCTTGCATATAAAGGGATTCTGGCCGGGCTGGTGCTCGGATTTGCAAGGTCGATGGGAGAGTTCGGTGCCACATTAATGGTTGCAGGCAATATCCCTGGTAAAACGCAGACACTCTCTATCGCTATTTATGATGCTGTACAGGCAGACAGAATGTCAGATGCACATCTAATGGTTATCATCTTAACAAGTGCCACGATTTTCTTTTTGTATATTATTCACAAGTGGTTTAAATAAAAGCAGCACCCTCATCATTAAAGGGATGCTGCTTTTTATTTTTCTATTGGCTCTGATAAACTTGACTGTTGATTTCCGCTGCAGGCGGTCAGGGAGCCTCCTCCCGCTGGAGTCCCGCGCCTTCCGCTCCAATCGTCATTGTGCAAAATCAGCATTTAGCTTTAACACAGTCCTTCTATTAAATAATTATAAATATACTGCTCGCCGATTTTCCCCATTTTCTTACGGCCGGTATCCTGGAATCCTGCTTTTTCATATAGTTTCTGGGCAGCAATATTTCGTCTGTTTACTGCCAAAACAACCTCGCTGCAGCGGGGAAATTCCTTCCTCAAAAATGGCTGCAGCAAAGCCATGCCCTTCCCTGCAAAACCTTTTCCCTGTTGTGAAAAATTGATGGACAACGCTGTCAGAAGCATAGCTTTGGGATTTTCAGTAAACTCTTTAACTCTTTCAGTAGTATGCAGGATAAAAAAGCCGACAGGATGATCATCCTTGGTAATAACAATGGGGAATTGTCCCTCTCCCGTTTCTAAAACATCTTTCGGCAATGCAGTAAACTGTTCCTGCTCCTCTGGCAGCGTGAATGCTCTCAAAGCCTCCATGTGTTCTGGGCGAAGTTTTTGCAGGGCGATGTTCTCTTTATTCATATTCATCCTCCCGTTCGGTCAATCCAAAAAGTTCATAATGATGATAAACAGGATCGATACAGCAAAGAAGCTTATAAAGAAGTATCCAAAATATCTTAAATGGCCTCGGAAGCTTCTTTAACTCCACGTCCGTTGGATACCCCTCAATCTTATTTAAATGGTCCATCCCATCGTTAATTGTGTCTTTATCCGACAAGCTATCCTCTCTTTATACATTTTTATAGTAAAGAACGGTTGCAGCCAATTCACCGTTAGCTGATTTCGCATAACCGGGGATTATCCCGGCTTTTATAAAGCCCAATGATCGATAAAGATCATTGGATGGATCCCCTTCTCTTGTATCAAGCACAAGCAGGGTTCTGCCATCCCGCTTTGCTTTCTCCTCAGCCGTTTGCATGAGTAAACGTCCAAGGCCCTTCCGGCGTATAGAAACATCTGTCATTAATTTTGCTATCTCTGCGCGATGGCTGCCATTCTGTTTCGTGCATAAATGCAGCTGTGCTGAGCCAACAACTTTACCATCCATACGTGCTAAAAATAAGATTACATCATCCGATTTTAAGATCCCTGCCCAATATTCGTCCGCCACCGATCTTCCTAATGGCGGCAAGAAGCCTATAGAAGCTCCTTCCTCTACCACATTTATTAAAAGCTCTGATAACTCGGCTTCATATCCTTCAATCGATTTAACCTCTAGTATCTCTATATTATTCAAACTTGCCACCCGCTCCCCTTCTAAATCTACTCCTGGTCATTCAGTTCTTCTCGTTTTAGCCATTTCACTTCTTCCTCCAAGTAATCAAGCCGCTTATGAATTCTATAGAAAATTGGCAGTTATGCGATCATGACAATCACTAATCAAGCCATATTTGTTTCCCCCTTTAAACACTCTTCTCTATATACATTCCATTCATTCAAATTGTTTTCCTTCATGGATATAACAGTTAATTAGAATTTTCCCACATAAAAAAGAGGTAAAAAAATTAGGTTGCAGCCTCTATCTTCGGAATATATGATAAAGGTATACCATTTAAAGGAGTTGATATTTTTGAGTAGCTACGGTTCCTTAGAACCCGACCCTGAGAATCTGCAGGAGGAAGCGGGACATATCTGTTTGTTGAGCGGGAAGTACTATTGCTTAAATATCAACAACGTTAGAGGTATCTTTGCTTCCTCATTATAACGAGGAGGTTTTTTTATGATTGAAATTTTTAAAACAGATCAGGATTGCAAGGTAATTTCTGCTGAAGAGATTACCAAGGGATGCTGGGTAAACATGGTCAAGCCTTCGCATGAAGAAGTTGAGCTGGTATCCAATAAATTGAATGTTCCAGTTGATTTTATTAAAAATGCATTGGATGACGATGAATGGTCCCGAATTGAAAAAGAAGATCAGAATGTATTTATCATCATTGACTTTCCCTATATGACACATGACGATGCTGGTTTTCCCATTTATGAAACGATTCCAATTGGCATTATTATGACGGATAATTGCTTCGTAACCGTTTCATCAAAAGAAACGCCAATTTTGGAAATATTTAAGAAAAATAAAGTTAAGGGCTTTTATACAAATAAGAAAACCCGTTTCGCCCTGCAAATCTTATATTTTATTTCTACTTACTACCTGCGTTATCTTAAGCAAATTAATCGAAAAACGAATGAAATAGAGCGGGAACTTCACCAGTCCTTAAAAAATAAAGAATTATATGCTTTCCTAGCTTTAGAAAAGAGTCTTGTTTATTTTACAACCTCACTTAAATCTAACAAAGTTGTTCTGCAAAAAATACTGCGGATGAATTATGTAAAAATGTATGAAGAGGATAAGGACCTGCTCGAGGATGTCATGATAGAAAATCAGCAGGCAATCGAAATGGCAGAAACCTATAGCTCGATTTTAAGCGGCATGATGGACGCTTTTGCCTCCGTCATTTCAAATAACTTAAATATGGTTATGAAATTCCTCACCTCCGTAACTATTATCTTGGCTTTGCCTACCATGGTTGCAAGCTTCTTTGGAATGAATGTGAACTTGCCTTACCAAAATCATCCTTATGCTTTTGTGATGATTCTTATCGTCGTTTTCCTATTATCAAGTTTCACTGCACTCATTTTTTGGAAGAAGAAATTCTTCTAACCAAAAAGCTGTGCCGGACATCAATCCGACACAGCTTTTTTATAAATCCATCTCGTTCCACTATCTAAACCAGCCTTTCTTTTTGAACCACCAAAACATCCCGGCTCCAATGACAAACATTAAGAATAGAGTTTCATAATAGCCATACTTCCAGGTCAGTTCAGGCATGTTTTCGAAGTTCATTCCATAAATCCCGGCTATAAACGTCAGCGGCATGAAAATGGTTGTTATGACGGTAAGCACTTTCATCACCCGGTTTGTCTGATGCGAGTTGATGGATAAATAGCTATCCCTGATATCATTCGTCAGTTCCCTGTTTCCATCAATCATTTCCGTCAGCTTCAATAAATGGTCATGTATATCAGCAAAGTACTCATATCTTTCCTTTACACCTGTCAGCCGGTGAGAATTGATTACGCGATAAATAAGATCTCTCATCGGGATAACGGTATATCTGATTTGCAATAAGTGATGGCGGATATCAAATAGCTTTTCAAGCAACTCTTCCATGGACTCGTCGTTAGGATTATCTTCAATCAGGCTTAACCGATCTTCAAGCTGGTAAACGATTGGAAAATAATTATCGACGATTTTATCGAAGATATGGTACATGACTAAATAGGGATCCCATTTATTTATTTTTTTGCTTAAAGTTAACCGATCCCACACTTCATTTATCTCTTTCGATGCTTCATGATGGTAAGAAATTATGTAATTGGAACCAATGAAAAAGTTAATTTCCTGCTTGCTTTCATCAATATGATTTAAGCTATGCGTTACAAAAAAGCTATAATCTTCATAGTAATCCATTTTTGGGCGCTGCAGTTTTACAATACAATCTTCTATCGCTAAAGGATGAAATTGAAAAGTCTTATCCAGTTCAGCTGTTTCTTCTTCGGTTGGCTGATCAAAATCTATCCAAAACCATTTGAAATTAGCAGAATCTGCTTTCAAAACCTCTAGAGAAATGTCTTTGCTTAATTCATTCTTCTTATTCACCGCTTGAATTCTAATCATGTTATTCTCCTAAAATCTATGGTTATAAAATATTTTTGACATTTTTAATCACTATATCCTGAACAAATAGAAATAGTAGCCACCCGCTAATCCCAAGTCCGATTGCAGCGAAAAGATTTAGAGATTTCTGCAATGAAATATACACAATGCCTAAAAGGAAAGCTGTTGCAGGAAACCCAGCCAAAACGCCCAATGCAAACTTACTTAAGATTACAGCGTTTTCACCTTGTAAATACAGCCAAATGATGCTTAACAAGCTGACTAAAGGAAGTGCGGCAAAGATTCCTCCATAAGCAGGATATCGCCTGGCTATTTCCGTAACCAGCCCAATGACAAGTGCAGATGCGACAATCTTCATTAATATTTGCATTGCTTTGCACGCTCACTCAAGATCTTTAGTGCTTGTTCAATGGCATACTGTTCTTTTTCATCCAGTTCATTCAAAACCTGCTTCAATTTCTCCTGGTCAAGGCTGGTATTTCTGTCTAATACCTCTTTTCCTCTATCTGTTAAACAAATGAATACTTTTCTTTCATCAGAAGGATCCCTTTCCTTTATTATAAATTGCTTATTCGCCAATCTTTTCACATGTTCTGATGCTGTGTTATGGGAAACGTTAAGAAATAAGGCAATTTCACTAACACCAATGTTCCCCTGTTTATCAATCAGCTGCATGATACGTATCGCCTGGTGGGTTATTTTATCAGTGTGAATGTAATGCAAATGAAAATAAATATCTGTCCAATATTGATTTAGTAATTCTACTTTGTTTTTCATATGAACCACCTTTTAAATATCTTGTAAAACAATTATATCGTATTATACGATATAACAAAAGAAAGATGGCCTTACAAATTCTGTTTTTTTCGGGAATGTTCGCCATTCTATGTCAGATGTGGTACAATTAAACTGCATGAAAAAACTATAGGGACTATTAGACTTTCGCTGTCTACCCTATTAAAGGAGCAATAACTTATCGAGAAAATTAGCGTTTTCCTTGATGATTATCGATCAGCGCCAGAGGGATATGTTTTAGCAGAAACCGTCGATGAATGCATGGATTTGCTGCAAAATTTTTCAATAGAACATCTCTCATTAGATCATGATTTGGTGCATCCAGACAGAAATGGCTTTTTGCTCGTACAATTAATGGTGAAGGAAAAGTTATTTGCTAAACGCATCACTATCCATTCTGCCAATTCGGTCGGCGGAAAAGCTATGTACAAGCATTTGAAACAAGCACAGGAAGATACTATTCTTTGCCCATCAATTATCATTGCTTTGAGGCCTCTGCCTTTAAATTTTTACCCACCTGGATTTATGGAGCATTATCTGGAAACTATTTAGAAAAATTAACTATTCATGATAAATAAATTAAAAAAAGGAGCCATGAAAACAGGGCTCTTTTTTTCGCTGGAAAAAAATGCTACTTTCTTCATTGATTAAATGCTTTACTGCTTTTATATATTTGGCATTGTTATCCTTACTGCCATTCAGAAAAAAGGTGACGTAATGAAAAACAATTATCCCGCCATACTTTAAAAGCTGCTCTAGTATTTTAATCTCCTTTGGAAGATTTCTTTTCTTCTAGTATGTATCTAATATTAAACTAAAGCGATTCCCATTAGAGAATCGCTTTGAATTTTTTACTGATCTTCTTTTCCAAAGATTGAATTTCTTGCACTTATATATCCGGCCCCATATACGTACGGATTTTGATCTTTTGGAAAATCCCCCCATGCATCTGCCCCATCCTTAAGCTTCACTTTTACCTGATCAGGTGACAGCAGGCGATTGCTTTCAAGGATTAAGGCAGCAACCCCTGCACAAATCGGTGTAGCCATTGATGTACCAGATAATGAGAAGTATTCAGTGCCTACGCGAGCTGATTTTTGAAGCTTATCCAAATAGGAGTTTGGCGAGCGCAATGATATGATATTTACACCAGGTGCTACTACATCGGGCTTAACCAGCTCACTTGCTAGCGTTCCCCGGCTTGAAAAGCTTGCTATCGTATCACCTTCACGGTCTGGTGTGTCCCGATCGTCCATTGCACCGACTGTTATTACTTTTTCACTGATGCCCGGACTGGCAATAGTTCCAAAATTCGGACCCGAATTTCCTGCTGCAACGCAAACAACAATACCTGCATCCCATGCTGCCTCTACCGCTTTTACCATCATATCTTCTTCTGGATCGCCTGCAGGTGAGCTTCCAAGGGACATGCTGATAATGTCAATTTTGGGTTTATTATTGAGGTCCCTGTTATAATCGATGCACCACTGGATCCCCGCCATGACGGTAGATAAGGATCCTGATCCAACCTTATCAAGTACTTTTACCCCTATGAGGTTTGCATTCGGAGCAGGTCCCCGATAAACTCCGGCGGATGCGATGCCATTACCAGCAGCATCCCCGGCACAATGGGTACCATGGCCATTATCATCATAAGCGTCTTGACGGTTATTAATAAAATCCTGGAATTCAATAATTCGGGTCTGCTGAGTATCAGGGTTCTGCAAATCCTGGTGTGGATAAATACCCGTGTCGATAACAGCTATCGTAACATCTTGTCCTGTTAAGGGACCGTTAGCATTCAGTGCTGCCCCTGCTTCAACCGAGGGGGTGGCAACGTCTAGAAGTGCTTGTACTTTTCGATCGTAATAGATTTTGTGTATATGGGAGCATGAAGTTAATAGATCATCCAGTGCCGCTGGTGTCATTTCCATACTGCAGCAGGAAATACTAGAAAAGCTTCTGTTTACTTTTGCTCTAAAATGCCTTTCAGAAATAACATGGCATTCTTTTACTGCATCAGAAAAACTGCAGTCATTTTTAAATTCAACCACTACATGGAAGCTTTTTGTTCTTTTTAGCACTTTTTCCAAAGGAGAATGCAAAAAACAAGGTGTCCATTTAAAAGGTGTATAAAGATGAATTAAATCTTGACGCAGCTGCATATCCAGTTTATCTGCATGTGCACGTACCATTTGTATCATTGAAAATCCAAACATAATTTTCCTCCTTTCCATAAGCTAGTAACAAACTATGAAAAGGAAGAAAAAAGGGAACGGTGTTTGTCCAATACGCTAAAAGAATGACAAAATAAGAGAAGGCTGATTGGCCTTCCCTCTAATTAATATGCTATTAAACTATTTTATACAGGTTTTTGACAAAACCTGTACCTTTATCCCGATATACCATTTCCTTATAGAATCGGTGGGCTATTTCCCGTTCGCCTTCTAGCTTTTTATTAAATGTAACCCTATCAATTTATTATAGATTTATTAATTTTATATATAATCTCTGACCCAAATTGCTCATGTATATTCGATTTTAAGCCCTTTTACATATTATTCTGGCTGATTGACCCAAACCTTGCTTGCCCTGAAACCATTCTTCTGTTTGGACAAAAACAATATATGTATTTCTTAATTTCCAGCTTAGCCAGCTCTCCCATTATTGAAATAGGGTATATATCCCAATTCCTCTAAAAACCAGCTCCTAGAAATTAGCAGAAACCTTTAAACCAAAAAAATATTCAGTTCGAAATGATGAATAAGTCCTGCAGTCAACACATAAACTCCCAACTTTTCCCATTAGAATATTTCTTCTTTGTTTAAATGCCATTTCTTTTTTTAAGGCAAAAAAAAAGGAAAAGAGTACAAGCTCTTTTCCTAGTCGATCCACTTAACAACATCATCAAACGGCCTGCGGGTCTTTGCCCTTGGCTCTTTTACACGGTACCCAAAAGCAACCATAACTGAAAGGCCAAAGCTGCCGTCCTCCAGCAATCCCTCATCATTTAATAGCTTATTCATTTTTTCAATATCAAAGCCTTCAATTGGACAAGAATCGATGCCAATCTGGGCCGCTGCTGTCATCATATTCCCAAGTGCTATGTAGCTTTGTTTGCACGCCCAATCAAACAACGGGCGATCCCCATCCAAAAGGTTGAAATCAGACTTTTGGAATTCTTCAATCCGCTTTAAATAATTGGCCATAATTTCTTCTGGCATTCCTAATTTATTTTTAAAATGATCCTGCAAATATTCCGAATCATACCTGGTATCTTTTTTGGTTCTTGCCAGGATTAATACAAAATGACTTGCCTCTGGGAGTTTCCCAAATGCTCCCCAGGAAGCATTTTTAATTTTATCGCGAAGCTTTTCATTTTGGACGACCACAAAACGCCAAGGTTCAAACCCGAATGAACTTGGTGACAAACGCCCTGTTTCCAAAATTAAACGGAAATCATCTTCTGGAATCTTTTTATTGGGATCAAATTCTTTTGTCGCATGCCTGAATTGATAAGCACCCAATATTTTTTCTTTTAAAACTTCATTATCCCGCAAAACAAAACACCCCTTTTTATTTATTTCATTCTTTAAAATAACACATTGCAAGAATGCATTCATGAAATAAGCTTTTTAGTTTAGCTTGTTATTGCCAATTTAGAGTTAGTTTTTAAAGCTCTTCCGGTATTTGCTGTGCCCGTCAGTTACTCCAATACGTTCAAAGCCGTTATTTTTGTAAAAAGCATTCAATTTTGGGTTATTTTCGACACAATCGAGCTTAAGGTATTGTTTATCAGTTGCTATTTCTTCATCAATCCATTTTATAACGGCTGCACCCAGACATTTTTTCATAAATTTGGGCTTTACCGCAAGCCTATGCAGATAAAGAGAATCATGATTCGCTTCTACTCCAAAAATATGCTTATCCCAGTCGTTTTGCTTAGAGGACAATGTAAAGGTTGCCGCTAATTCATCATCCTTTGTAACAAGATATGTGTTTCCCTTAGAGATGGCCTGCTTTATTTCATCATCATCGCCGCCTTCTAATAGATATTGCCATTGATCAATTCCTTGCGATTGGATCCATATTGCCACTTCTTTCAGCATATCCATGAGTTGTCCGCTTTCGGCTTCACCCGCAATTTTAATTTGATAAGTATTAAGAATTCTCGCCTGCATCATACATACCTCCTAATCTATAAAGCCATCGACAGCCTAATCATGTCTTTGCATTGTATCCCACTTTCAAAAATGTCTTCTTTATAATGGCGCAGAAAATAATCCCGATCGACACCAGTGATTCTAAATCCGCATTTTTGGTAAAGGGCCAGCTGCCCAATGCTTGAGTTGCCAGTTCCAATTTCGAGAGTTTTAACCCCCTTTAACCTGGCAGTATATATGGAGTACTCGATTAGCTTTCTGCCAATCCCCATCCCCTGCCGGCTTTCCCTGACGGCAATATTTACAATCTCGCAAGCGCCCGGCCTCGTAGCCAGCATTACAAAGACTGCGACCACTTGACCGTTTTCCTCACAAATATAAGTTTCGCCTCTATTCAGATAATCCTCTATCATTTCGATGGAAGGGTCGGCCAATAAGAGCAGCTCTTTTGGAGGTGACTCCATTTTATCCAGTTTCCTGATCTTCATTTCTTCTCCTTTTTTATGCCAAACTTATAAAATATTTATAAAAAATTTCATCTGTCTGTTCCTTTGGATCAAAAACAGAATGCCCGGACCCGGCTATGATTTCAACCTTTAAATGAAGGATGATATTTTGTAAAGTCTTCAATTTCCTCCTCTTTAAGAAGAGAACCTTCTTCTCCCCTTAAAATCAGAACTGGCCCCTCTATATGGCTAAGACCCTCGGACAAGTTGAGATCCTCTGAATCCTTCTGCAATTTCATAGGCAAACCTTTATATACTCTTGCATGGATTCCATCATTTTTTTCCACATAAAACTCTTCCTTGCGTTCTTCAAATTCCTCCGGGCTTATCTCCTGACTAGGGGCAATATGAAGGTTAAATCCTTCATTTCTTTTTATATAGTGATGATCCATTTCGGTTATCCTCCTAATCTATTAGCCTAAAATGCGATTAGTCTGCGCCTGTTTCTCTTGATCTTCAATATATTCAAAGAAACCTATTTTATTTCCCCATGGATCGGTAAAGGTTGCCCATTTAACAGGAACTTCTTTTCTTGAAAAAATCTCAAAATCTCCAACTTTCAATTCATTCATAACCCTTTCGCGTTCAGCCTCCAGATCGGTTACGCCCAGCCGAATCGGACCGCACCCGTTACTCGGCAGGCCCTCAGCCACCTGGAGCCAGCATCCCGGAATGAGCTCCCACTCTGCAAATCCGGCATGGGGGATAAAATGCGGTTTTTTATTAAACAATGTCTCATACCATCTTTGTCCTTCTTCCATATCCGATACACGAATTTGAACCGTCATCTCATAGATCACTTCGAACCCTCCTGTTCTATTCCAATTTATGTATTTCGATAAATCTTTTCTGTTTCCTCTTTTGCAGCTTTATCGCTAAATAACTCAAAATTTAAGCCGCCTGGATGAATATTCCGGGCGGCCTGCTATATCATAATCATTTGTCTTATTGTCACTTTCATATTGCTCAAATTTTTATATGCGATGAAATCAAATCCCCATCTTCTGTTGCATCAAACACTTCAAAAAATTTAAACGATGGTTTCTCCTTTGTTACACTTTGCAGTTTCACCATCAATTTTGGATATAAATAAGCCTGTGCTTTTTCTGCGTCTTCCTTTGTATCCCAGTAATTCAGCGCTCTATATTCCCCTGCCGGATCGTCAAAAAAATAAACATTGCCGCGAAATCCGCTTAGCTCTCTGCTTGCAGAGTCAAATTCCTTTGTCAGCTTTTCGGCTACACTTCTCTGACCTACCTCAAGTTTATATTTTACCAATCGTGCGTAATACATTAAGTCCCCTCCCTAAAAATTGGGTTTACTCATCAATATATGAAAATATAAACAAAAAGATGCTTTCATAACAGCGTAACTATTTTTTTGGAATTTTCCGTCCATTAACTGAGGGGGGACAATATGAAGAGGTTTTTTGCTTTTATGATACTTTTATTGCTGCTAGCCGGCTGCAGGTCAACACCTTTTGATACACATACAGTCATTGATTGGGTTGATTTTATAAAATGGGAAGGCAGGGAATATAACGGCATTTACAGGTGTTTTAGCAGAAGAAGAATTTTTAGGAGAAAAGGCTGGAGAAGTGAAATTCCGGGTTACAGACAATGTCACGAACCCAAATTACAAAATTAAAAATGGAGATGCAGCTTTTCATGAAAAAGGAACAGAAATCTATGCCATTAAAGGGCAGCCAGTTCTGATTGCTGTTAAAACTCCGGACAAAATTAACGGATATTCTGTCTACTATTCAATAGAAAATGAGGAGTTTAGCTGGCATTTTGATGACATGCCCCTTGAGCGTGTAGAACGAATTGAAATCTACAGGCTCTACACTCAGGAAGGAGATAAGAAAATTTCAGAATTAAAACAAGAAGAAGATCTTAGCCATTTCCTGCAGCTGTTAATAGACAGCAAGAACCAGCAAGGATTTAATCCTAACACAGCAAAAGGAGACCCTATTTTCTATAATATGATTTTTTATACAGGTGAACCAGTTGCCTATAAATTTTGACGGCACTGCCTATTACTGGCACCCATGGGAAACAGCCATTTTACCAGATGAAATAAAAGAGTTTATAAAAGAACAGTAAAAAAACAGCATTGGGCTCAATGCTGTTTTTTTTACCGCTGTTTCTTTTCTGCAATCTCAAGCCCCAATCGGTCCAAAGCATGAGAAATTCCTTGCTGCAGGATGGAAAAGCACGGAGTTTTTGTTTCGGTAAAGCCTCTTTCGATTATTTGTACACTTAATTCCGGTGATATGCCGACGAATATGCATTGAGTGCCCAACAACGAAGCTGCTTTTACAAATTTCTGCAGGAAATCAAGTGTGTATTGATCGACACCCTTTAAAGCCGTTAAATCCAATATCAGATACTCAGCCTTATATCTAGGTAAATTCAACAGTGTCCTGTTTAAAAGTTCCTCTGCTCTAAGTTCTTCATATTTCCCAACCAAAGGAATGACCAAAATGGAATCAGTGACCGGAATGATCGGTGATGATATCTCTTTAATAATTTCAGATAATACCCTGGTCTGTTCAGAGATTTTTTGTTCCATTTCTTTTTGGGCAGCCTGAGTCTGCTCTTGGATCATGGCATTTACATTCATTGATGGCGTTATTTCAGATTCAAAGAACTCGTATTCGGAATACTCGTCTCCCTGCACTTGACTTTTCACCACTTTATACCACACATTCGTTTCAAATAAGCCGCCTAATACTCCAGCCCAATGCCCAGGCAGAAAAGTGCCTTCCGTCTCTTTCTTTTGTGCAATATTGATTTTATATTCCCAGCCATTTTTGACACGCACAATAGCTTTCTTTTCCTCTAAGCAAAACGAGACAATGTCGGTTTTGCCCCAGCCCGCAGTTAAATAGATATTTGGAAGGTGGTTTATGATTATTTCTCTTTCCTTATCGGATTCCAGATAAAATTTGCTTACAATTTTACCAGTACGGTAGCCTGCAGTTTCCAGAACAAGCTTTGCCTGCTTTTCCCCGGCGATTTCCTCAATTGAGTCAAGCAGAGTTTTAAAGGCTGTATTCACCCAGAAAAGTACTACTTCGTCATTTTCAAAATTAAACGTTCCCTTATCGAGATCCCAATCAAATAGAGAACCGTTGACATCTATTTCGTAAGTGGAAGATTTAGACTCCATCGAATGTCCTCCTTGCATTTTAAATAGAATCAATCTATTTATACAGTTATCTTTTTAAGAACATTACTATTCTACCCTCTAGCTTATTTTGGAGTCAAAAATAGATATGTCACCTGGTAAAAATTAATTAAATATGCAAAAAACATTCGCTGCGTGGAGCATTTTATATTCCTGCAAAAAAAATTAAGTTTACCTCATTATTGTAATATATTTGCCAGTTCTTCCAAGTCCCTCACAATAAGATCAGGCTTCACACCCAATTCGTCAAATGGTTTGTTATTCCGGTTTATCCAGCAGACTTGAAAGCCAAATGTTTTCGCACCTGAAGCATCCCATGGATTGGAGGTAACAAATAGCGCTTCTGTTTTATCAATTGATAATTTAGCTGTTCCCAATTCATACACACCCATATAAGGCTTATAGATTTTCAGTTCATCAACACTAATAACGTCATTAAAGGCTTCTGTCAGATTCGCATTCCTTACAAGCGGATTCAGCATTTGCAGCGTTCCATTTGAAAGAATTGCCAGCTTTCTGTTACTTAACAATTCTAAAGCTTCCCGAACTTCCGGATATGCCTTCAAGCGCAGATATTCATTTAATAAAGCACTGCGGATTTCCTGGCTGGCTTGCAAATCCAAGGCTTTTAATGCAAATATTAGCGAATCCCCGGTCACCTTCCAAAAATCTTCATAACGGTCCATTAATGAGCGAAGCCAAGTATACTCCAGCTGCTTCTGCCTCCATACCTCGCTTATCTGCATCCCTTTCTCCGGAAAAAATTGTTCACATTTCTCCGAAACAGAATGCACATCAAAAAGTGTTCCATAAGCATCGAAAAAAATGGCTTTTACAGTCATATAATTCCTCCTATAAAAATAAGGGCTGTGTTAAACTTGCCTGTTGATTTCCACTCCAGGGACTCAGCGAACCGCGGGCGGTCCCAGAAGCCTCTTCGGAGCATTCACGCCTGTGGGGTCCCCCTTCGACACGCTCTCCCGCTGGACATTGAATAAGCATCCTCGTGTAAGCATCGCACGAAGAAAATGCGAATGCATTTTCGAGGATCTCGCCCCTACCACTCCAATCAACAGGGTGTCAAAATCAACGATAAGCTTTAACATAACCAAAATAAAAAAATTTTCTTAACTATATTCATCCCTTCAAAATAAGGTATATGTACGCGGACACGGTGCCAGCTTTTAAAAAGGGAACAGATTCATGGAAAGTCAACCTTTAAGTCAATATACTACAAACCCTCACTTTTCACCTGCCTAGGTTCCTAATTTCTCTGAAATGTCTGCTTTTTATCATTCAAAACCATCAGCACCCTAGAGCCGAAGATATCAAAATACACAAAAAGGATAGATAAAGCAAGGTGATCTTGCTTACATCTATCCTTTTTCTTCCCATACGATTGAAAAAGTACTGCCAGTATTTGAACTATCCTTTAAAATTAAACTGGCATTTAATGCTTTGGCGAGCAGCTTGCTGAACGGCAAACCCAACCCAAGCCCTCTTACTTTCAGCTTTTTTTGTTCGCCTCTGTAAAAGCGCTCAAAAATATACGGCTGCTCCTCAACAGGTATACCCGTTCCAGTGTCTTTAACATCAATATATTGTCCCTTTAAAGTTACGGTGATATGGCCATTGGTTTCGATTGCCTGTAAAGCATTATTTAGCAGATTAATTAACACTTGCTGCAGGCGGTATGGATCCGTTGACCGATAAAGCGTTTCATTCGGTACCTCGAGGCTATATTGAAAATCGCCTTTTTGGGTTAATGCCCATTGGCGTACAATGTCCTGAACAAGCTTATTCATATCACAGTTTTCAGGACGAATTGAAAAAGCACCAGCTGAAAGAGAGTTGAAATCCAGTAAATCTTCAATCATCTTCTGTAATCGATTGACTTCTTTTAACGTTATATCAAGAAATTCCTGTTTTTCTTCACCGTTGACAACCTCATCCCGGACAGCCTGAACAAGTCCGCTGATGGACGTAACGGGTGTTTTCAGATCATGTGTGACGCCTGCCAGCAATTCTGCCCGGAGTTTTTCAAGATGCATTAGGCGTTCTGTCATTTCTTTAAATGAAGTTATAAGATTATGAATTTCTTCCTCATTAGCTGAAGCTTTTAAGTCAATTTCATAATCCCCTTCACTGACTTTGGCAGCAGCAAACGCTACTTCCTGAATCGGCCGAGAAATTTTACGCGATAGGAAATAAATCACGCTCCAACCGAGCAGCCCCAAACCGACCAGCATTATAAACAACAGGCGGTATTCCTGATTCACATTCGTCAAATCATCAGCGCTCTGTACGACGACAACCCAGCCGACTTGGTTTTCATCAACCGTTATTGGTGTCTTAACAGCGTAAACAGACAGGCCATCCTGCGTTTTCATCCTTTTAACATTTTTTTCGTTCTCCAGCAGTTCAGAGGGCAGTGTTCCGAGCCCCGGACCAGCTTGACTGTTTCTTGGCATGCGGCCAGCTTTTTTATAAAGAACCTGGCCATTTAAATCACTTATAAATACCTGCGGCTCAAATTTAAATTCCAGCAATTTTGCCCTTTCCTCCAGCATTCGGTTAAAAAAAGGATCAAATTCTATATTGCCGTCCTGCTGCACCACCCGATCGGCTGTTTCGACGGCTAGATACTGCATCAAATTCAGCCTGTTTTCAAGAGTTGTTTGCCTGATCCACCACATTGAACCCGCTGCTAGAATAATGAGTCCAACTAAAAGGGTAAAAAGATAGCGGGTCGTCCAATAGCGAAGCAAGGTCGTCCGTTTTTTATTTTTCATAAACATGGAATTGGTACCCCATTCCTCTTAGTGTACGGATTTCACCTTCCGAAGCCGGCCAATCCGACAAAGCCTGCCGGATTCTTTTTATAGCCAAATCGACTGCACGGTCGCTTCCATCATAATCCATTCCCCAAACATGCTCAATCAGCTGCTCCCTTGTAAAGGTTCTGTTCGGCCTTTCTGCCAGAAATAACAATAATGATAAATCACGAGGCGTCAACGTTACTTCTTTTCCATTTAAGAAGATTGTATGGGAATCAAAATTAATCACCAGACTGCCAAATTGCTTTATATGTTCATCAAGGTAAACATTCGGAGAACGCCTTAAAACAGCATTCACACGCGCAGCTACCTCATCCCCAACGAAGGGCTTGGAGATATAATCATCAGCACCTGTATTCAAGCCTTTTAATTTATAATCAATGTCACCAAGCGCCGTAAGCATAATGACAGGACAAGCACTTTTTTCACGGATTTTTTCTAGCACACTCCAGCCATCCATCCCCGGCATCATGATATCCAGAAGGACCAGATGAGGTGATTGTTCGAAAAATAAATCCAATGCTTCCTTCCCATTATAAGCTGTCAAAACTTTATATCCGTCACGCTGCAAGTATGCACTTAAAACCTTGGAAATAGCCAGTTCATCTTCTGCAACCAGGATTTTTTTCATTTTTACCGCCCTCCAATACTTTACTATACAGAAAAATCCCCGAATTTGTATACGGGGATTATCCAAATCTATTAAAGAGCGTCTGTTGATGTTTGCTCAGCTTCATTTTGGCCGCCCATGAACCCTTGCTTTCCGATGCCGCCTTCATGAATTTTTCCGCCATGGCTTTTACCTGGACCATTAATATCCCTTCTATACCCGTCTTTTATGCCCAGTCCCCTCATTTCAATCCCAAAAAGGCCTTGCCCAAGAATTTCTTGTAATTTTTCACTATCTTTCTCATCTATTTCTGCAATAAGCTCAGCTGTTGTTTTATCTTTAGTGGAAATCCCGAGCTCATTGGCAAGATTAGCTATTTTTTTCTCCCTGACTTCCTGAGCAATTTGCTGAAGGTATTTTCCATCAATGGAGATTCCCAGTTCTTTTGCTTCCTTTTTCACCATTTCGGAAGCAACCTCCTGGGCAACTTCGCGGATATCCCTGCCTTCGATTGTTATACCAAGCTTTTTAGCTTCCTTTGTTATGGAGGCTGTGAAAATTTCATGAGATAGAGTCTGTAAATCCTTTCCTTCCGTGGAAATTCCAAGTTCTTTGGCTTCCTTACTTAGAGAAGCTGTCTGAATATCCTGCATGAGGGTCTCTGCATCTTTCCCGTCAGTCGATACCTCTAGTTCTTTAGCCTTTTCTTTTAGTTTTTCTATGCGTATTTCTTCATGCAGGGATTGTACATCTTTCCCATCTGTTTTGATGCCTAAATTCTCCGCTTCCTCTTTTATCTTTGCAAGCATGACCTCTTCCATAAGCTCAGCCGTTTCCTTACCATCCGTTTTTATTCCCAGTTCCTTTGCTTCCTTTTTTATTTCGGCAGTGCGGATTTCCTTAATCAGTGTTTGAGCATCTTTTCCATCTGTCTTAATGCCAAGCTCTTTAGCTTTTTCCAGGATTGATTCAGAATCACCTGCGAAACCATGATGTCCAAATCCCTGGCCTTTAAAATTCCAATTTAAGCTCTTCCCTGTTTCTGCCGAGGTTTCCCCATTTGTCGCAAAAGAGGTGGTTGCATAACCTCCTGCCATCAAAACACCTGCCATCAATAAACCTGCTACCGTCTTTTTCATATGTATTCCTCCTGAACTTTTTAGGGCCAAGCATCGCTTACCCTCGCCTTTACTATATCGGCTCAATATGTCAGGAAGATGTCAAAGGGTCTATTTGCAAAAAGAAAGATTGCCTGTGCCATGACCGGCCAGGCGATTGTTTTATCCTGCTTCCCGAACCTCTGCACTCACAAATTTTCGCTTCTGGATATAGATCAGCCTCATAGACAGGCAAATTCCTGCAGCAAGCAATCCGATTGTTAATCCAATCCAATAACCAGTTGCTCCCATACTTGTATTGTTAGCCAGAAGGAAACCAACGGGAAGACAGACCAGCCAATAAGCGATCAGTGTAATAATAAAAGATATGTTTACATCCTTATATCCTCTTAAAGCCGCTTGAGCTGTAGCCTGGATGGCATCGGAAATCTGGAAGAACAAAGCATATATGAGGAAATGGGCAGTAAGGGCTATAACAGCACGTTCATTCGAATAAAAACCTGCAACCTCATAACGGAACAGAACCACCAGCAGGCCTGTTAACAAAGCAATAAAAATTGATAAATAAATGCCGAGCCAGCTGTATGCCTTAGCATCCTTATATCTTCCTGCTCCGACTTCAAAACCTACTAATACGGTCTGTGCCATGGAAATGCTAATTGGAATCATATACAAGAAAGAAACGATATTCAATGCCGACTGGTAAGCAGCAATCGTTGTTACGTTAAATTTACTTATTAAAATGGTCACAACTGCAAACATGCTTGTTTCAAAAAAGATGGACAGCCCCATTGGCACACCAATTTTTAAGATCTCCTGGCATCTTTCCCATGAAAAGTCTTGAAGGTTACTAAAAATATGGTACCCTGAAAATGGCTCTTTTGTTTTGACAATAAAGGCAGTCATGGCGAGAATAAACCAATACGTAAACGAAGTTGCATAGCCGCCGCCAGCTCCTCCCAATTCAGGAAAACCCCAATGGCCGAAAATAAGGACGTAATTTAAAAAGAAATTAATCGGAAGCGAACAAAATAAAATGATCATAACCACTCGAGTCTTGCCTAGTGCATAAATAAAAGACCTAAGTACGTTAAAAACAAATAACGGAATAATACCGAAGCTAAGTCCAATCAAATATCCGCGTGCAGTTCCTTCTACCGCTTGCGGCAAATTCATGCTGTTCAGAATAGGATTCAGCAAAACTGTCCCGATGATAATCACAGCAAATGCAATGATAAAACCGAGGTACATTCCATTTTTCACAATTGATGTAACTTCCTTATTCTTTTTCTCGCCAAATCGCTGTGCCGCAATCGGTGATACAGCCATCAAGATACCGCTGAGCCCGGTAAAAACAGGATTCCAAATCGAAGAACCAATCGCAACTCCGGCAAGGTCGGAAGCATTATATCTGCCTGACATGATCGTATTAAAAAAGACCATCGCAAACATGCCAAGCTGCGTAATCAAAATCGGGATCAGCATAATCGAAATTTGCTTAACCTTCTCTTGTAAAGTAAATGTCTGATACATCGCCAAGAACTCCCTTAAAAAATAATGAACACAAATTTCATTATATTATATCTTTTGAGAGAAAGACCTAACTTTTCAGGTGAAAATTTTTATCATCCTTGGAAGTTGATTAAATTTAACCGGAAGTTGACGATAAAAATAGCAATGTTGACGATGTTCATTCTTTCTAATTTAAAAAATGCAGTATTTTTATCACCATAGGCCAAAACTTCTCCCTAAAAAGAAAAAAGAGCCTATCACAAGCTCTTTTTCTGAAAAATCATTTGCTTTTTTCATCCTTCTCCACTATATTCAGCCCATCATCACCGTCTTCAACAATATGTTTGAGCTTTAGCAGCTTATTATTCCAAAATTGCTCGTAAAACGACAGCCACTGCTTTAATTCTGTCAGCGGTTCGGGCTGCAAATGATAAATTTTTTCCCTTCCAACCTTTTTCCCGCTGACCAATTCAGCCTCTGATAATATGTGAAGATGTTTCGATATCGCCGTACGGCTAATCGGAAAATGAGCGCTGATCTCGGAAATTGGACGCTCTTTTTCAGCAAGCAGCCTTAGAACTTCTCTTCTAGTCGGATCGGCAATTGCCTGAAACACATCATGTTTCTGGGCAGACGAACTCATTATTTCTCTACAACCTTGCCAAGGTTCTCCAGAATTCCAGTCCAGCCATGTGACATTCTTTCACGGATAACCGCGCTTTCCTCATTAGCTTTCGGAAGAACAGCATCAGGCTGCTTCCATCCTCCATGAATAAGAGTGAATTCTGTTTTTCCGCCCAGATCTTTTAAAATAAACGAAACTACCCAGCCATCTTTATCCCAAGTAAAAGAAAGACGATTTGGCTCATCCAATTCAATAACCTTGCATGGAGACGGACCAAACGGTGATTGCAAATGAAACTCATAACCCAACTCAGGCTTAAAGTCATTCGGCATAAACCAGGATTCAATTCCCTCTGATGTAGAGACTGACTTCCATACTTTTTCGATTGGCGCATTAAAGATAACGGTTTGTTTGATATCTTGCAGTGTTTCCATCATGAATTCTCCTCTACAATAAAAAGTACAACCATTAGGTTTCGCTTTTTATTATATAAAACCATTTGGTTTCATGTCAACAAAACAAAAACGCTTGGGCATAATTTTCCCAAGCATTCATCAAATAAATTCTCAAACTGCTGACTTTTCTTTTTCCGTTACCGCTTTAATAGAGTCTGCCATTATTTCAACCATCTTCCTTATTTGTTCCTCCGTACTCGCAAGCGGCGGCATAAAGACCACAACATCTCCAAGCGGCCTTGTCAGCATTCCCCGTTCCCGCATTTCGAGAGTTGCCTTATAACCTATTCTCTCTATCCATGGATAAGCTTCCCCTGTATCTTTGTTTTGAACGAGTTCAATCCCGCACATCAAACCGGCCTGGCGGATATCTCCAACATGTGCAAGTTTTTTTAATGTTTCTAATTCAGACTTGATAAACTCTGCTTTTTTTGCTGCCTGTTCCAAAATCTTCTCTTCATCATAAATTTTCAAATTTGCCAAAGCAACGGCACAGCCCAGCTGGTTGCCTGTATAGGAATGTCCATGGAAGAAAGTCTTCATTTCTTCATATTCTCCATAAAATGCTTCATAAATTTCTTCTGTTGTAAGCGTTACAGCAATTGGGAGATAGCCTCCGGTTATCCCTTTAGCAACAGTCATTATATCCGGCTGGACATCTTCATGCTCGACCGCAAACATTTTTCCTGTCCGGCCAAACCCTGTAGCGACTTCATCTACAATTAAAAGAATATTGAACTCCCGGCAAAGCTCTTCTAATCCTTTGAGATAGCCTTTGGGCATCACATTCATCCCTCCCGCTCCCTGCATAAGCGGTTCTACTGTAATAGCTGCAATTTCATCATGATGGTCATGAAAAATTGTTCTTAATTCTGACAGTGCACAATCCCTTATTTCTTGTTCATCTTTCAATGGATTACGATATACAAGCGGAAAAGGCGCTTTTATAGACTCAAACATTAGCGAGCCATATACACGGTGAAAAAGATCCACATTGCCAATGCTTATTGCGCCAACCGTATCTCCATGATAATTGTTGGATAGGGTCACAAACTTCTTTTTCCTCTCCTTCCCTAGATTTTGCCAATATTGATACGCCATTTTAACCGCGATTTCAACAGACGTTGCCCCGGAATCAGAGTAGAACACCCGCCTTATTTTTTCAGGCGTAATTTCTATTAGTTTTTCCGCAAGCTCAATAGCCGGTACATTGGCCGCTCCTAAAAGCGTGGAATGGGCAATTAATTCTAGTTGCTTTTTAATTGCTTCATCCAATTCTTTTTTCTGGTGGCCATGTACATTCAGCCAAAGGGAGGAATAGCCATCCAAATATTCCTTCCCGTTTATATCCTTTAGAATTATGCCCTCACCGCTTTCAATAATTAACGGGTCGCGCTCATAATCAGTCATTTGAGTAAAAGGAAGCCATAAATGATTTTTACTGCTATCTAAAAGAGCTTGTTTGTTTATCAATTGCGATCTCCTCCAATATATCAAACTTAGAAAATACTTTTTCCAGCAATGCAGGATTTTTGATTGCCTCAGATGGGTTTTCCATATAAGGAATTACGCCAATAACAGGAACTTTAGTAAGCTTTTCAATCATCCATTGATTGTCCAGCTCGACAGCTGGATCTCCTATATGTAATTGATTCATAACAACCCCGGCAACTGGTACACCCTCTTGTTTTAACTTATCAACCGTAAGGACTGTATGATTGATAGTGCCGACTCCAGTCCGCGCAACCACAACAGCCGGAACTGCTAATTCCTTCATTAAGTCAAGCATAGAGTAACCCGCATCCGTTAAAGGGACAATTACTCCTCCAGCTCCTTCAATCAGGACTAAATCGGATTTTGCTTCCAGTTGTTTATAATGGTCAATGATCTTCTCCTGCTCAATCCTTGTTCCTTCTTCCCGGGCTGCCAAATGCGGAGAACAAGCCTTTTTAAATAGATATGTATAAGCTTCTTTGTCATTTAGCTCAGGATTTGCAAGCTTATAAAATTCAACATCAGGCGCTGTAAGTTTTCCATGTAAAGTATCTGCACCGCTTTGTACGGGTTTGTATGATGCAATTTTTACTCCTTTTTGTTTTAGGTAGCCCGTCAGGAGTGTAGAAGCCATCGTCTTGCCAACATCCGTATCAGTACCGGTAATAAATAAACTTTTAATAAAAATACCCCCTTTTGTAAACCTTATTTACAAAGAGGTTAACATATGAGAATATATAATTCAATTAAATGTTAACCAAAATAATATTGAGTTGACAAAAAATAAGGGGGTTAAATATGAAAGGATTAAAAACACAGGATCTGGTGCTTTGCGGTTTATTTGCCGCCCTAATGGGAATTGGTGCAAATCTGTCACCTTTTTTAATGATTGGAAGTGTGCCAATCACACTGCAGCTTCTGTTTGCCATTTTAGCTGGAGGTATTCTCGGAAGCCGAATAGGCTCAATGGCAATGCTTGTTTACATGTTTATTGGTTTAATAGGGGTTCCTGTTTTTGCACAATTTAAAGGCGGCCCTGCCCAGATATTAAGCCCGACCTTTGGATTCATTCTATCTTTTGTTCTTGTAGCTTTTGTAACAGGAAAATTAGTTGCTGAGCAAAGGAAAGCAACAAGAAATCACTACATATTTGCAGGTTTTTTAAGTATACTATGCAACTATTTTATCGGAACGAACTGGATGTACCTTTCTCTTAAGCTATGGGCAGATGCCCCTAAAGGATTCAGCTATAGTATGGCTTGGGGGTGGATGGCGGCATATCTCCCTCTGGATTTAGCCGTAACATTTGTATCGTTTGCTTTATTGCCAAAATTACAGAGATCACTGAAAAAGTCTTTTACACTGAGAGCAGATATCTGATAGATTTTACTCCTAAATAAGCAGGTTAAACCATATAATTTACAGAATATTATATTTACAAGCTTTTAAGGAGGTTTAATGATGCAGCAAACTGTCCATACACAAATGCTATCGGAGCTGGAAACTGCGATTCATACATATGTGCGGCCTGACACCTTTCCACTTGCTATTAGGGTAATGAAAAAAGAGGAAATTATGCCTGATCGGGTAAAGCGTCCTGCTAAAGATTTCGGCAAAACGTTCAGCATCTGCCAGGGTGTTACAATGGCAAGGCGATATGGTTGGGCTCTTGCCATGGGTGGAGAGGATTTATCCTGCCCAATTGCCAAAATTGCATTTGGATTTGAAGAAGAACTGGACTATTACACCAATGGAAGCCTGACAGATGGCATGTACACAAAAACATGTGATTTGGGAGCTTTAACGGAAGCGGCTGTTCCAAAGTTTACGAGAGAAGAAGCGGGAACAGTTTTGATGGCTCCACTGGGAAGGGCAGCTTTTGAACCAGAAGTGATCGCAGTCTATGGGAATTCTGCACAGGTTATGAGGATGGTTGCCGGAGCCCTCTATCATACAGGCGGGGAAATCACTTCTACCTTTACCGCAAGAGCTGATTGTGCTGATATCGTCATTAAAACAATTAAGGCCGATAAACCGCAAGTCATTCTGCCATGTTACGGTGATCGTGTTTTCGGCCAGACTCATGATCATGAAATGGCCTTTACAATTCCTTATTCCATGGCGGAGGAGTTCATTGATGGGTTAAAGCAAACTCACAAAGGCGGGGTCCGCTACCCTGTTCCAACCTACCTGCAATATGAGGCTAAGTATCCGGATACCTACGAAAAGCTGAACGACATGTTCGAAAACAAACTATAATCATTCAAGCTGGTACTTTTATTATTAAGGTACCAGCTTGTTTCATTTTTGCAAAAAGGTAAAATAGAGAAAGGAACGTAAACAAGAAAAGAGAGATGAACATAATGAGAAACTTTTTCCCATCCATATATGATCTAGCCATGCAGCCGCTAGAAAAACGGAAATTCCAGCAAATACGTAAAGAGATTCTCTCGCATGCTACCGGTCGTATATTGGAAATTGGTGCAGGCACTGGCATCAACTTTCCATTATATAAAAACGCAGAACATGTTGATGCCATTGAACCAAATCCAGGAATGATCGAACAGTCTTATACGCGAAAGGCTGCTGCAGCTGTTCCCATTCAAGTCCATCAGCAATCAGCCGAAGGCCTGAATTTTCCTGATGATACCTTTGACACAGTTGTTGCTACACTTGTTTTCTGTACGATTCCAGACCCTGAAAAAGCACTGCAGGAAATCAAAAGGGTAAGCAAACCCCATGCAAAAATACTATTCTTTGAACATGTGAAAATGAATCATCCCATTCTCGCATTTGCCCAGGAAGCCTTAAATCCTCTTTGGAAACGAGTATGCGATGGCTGCCATCTAAACCGTGACACACTGCACACCATCCAGGAATCCGGACTGCAGGTGACAAACTTGACTTCTTATTATAAGGGATTGTTTTTGGTGGTGGAGAGTCAGAATAAAAAAGCAATCGACCTTCCTTCTCGTTGATAGGCAATTTGGTTGTTAATCTGGTTTGTTAACGACCATTGTTCTATTTGTTTACTTATTATCGTTGATAATCCTGCTTACTTAACTACCTTTTTTCTCTTAGTTTGGCCATTATCGTCGTTAATCCGGCACAATAAAAAAGAAGGCTTGTCAGCCCTCCATCAATCTAAACTTTTTTTAATTCGTAATTCCGTTTGTCTACTAGCTTTTTTTCTTCCTTTTTAAACCTGCCGCAAGCTGTTCTTTCTATAAGGGGCTTAACCCTGATGACATCCTGAATCTTGGCAGCTAATCCAGATTGTAATTCAGCTTCGGATTCTACTAAAATTCTAAACTCATCCTGTCCCTTATCATTTGTGACAATAGCTTGGAAAGCTGAATATCCTGCTCCCTCTAAGACTTCTGAAAGCTGCTTTTCTCTTACGAACATTCCTTTCACTTTAACGCCATCGCTTACACGGCCGAGCACTCCCGCAATCCTTTTCCCTTCATAGCCTTCAACCCAGCGTGAAAGGTCACCCGTCCCAAACCGGATGAGCGGGTAGTTTTTATCAAAAAGCGAAACGACCACCTCCCCCTCACCTGCTGAAACTTCCTTCCCTGTATGCGGATCACAAATTTGCACAATGGCTGTACCCGTCACTTTTAGACCGGGCCCTTGTTTATCCTCAAACGCCAGGCAGCCGCAATCCGCTGTCCCATATCCTTCAAAAACTGAAATGCCATTGTCCTCGCACCGTTTCCGCATTTGTACAGTGAGCATTTCCGCCGTAAAAAATACTTTCTCAATGACTATTTCCTTGCCGATCTTCCATCCCTTTTCTTCTATTGCGTCAAGCAATAGATTAAAGAAGCTGGGTGTTCCTACATAACCGGTTACTTTGACATCCTTCATCACTTGGATTTGCAGCTCCCGGTTTCCTGTTCCTGCGGGAACCACAGTTGCCCCTAATTCGCGAAGAGCCGAGTCAAACATAAAGCCAGCAGGTGACAGGTGGTAGGAGAAAGTGTTTTGTACAATGTCTTCATGGCCAAAACCAGCCGCATGAAGTGCCTCTGAAAAACGCCAAAAATCTTTTTCATGGGTTTGCGGGTCATAGATTGGGCCTGGTGACATAAAGATCCTTGCCATTTCATTTGGCTTCATGGCGGCAAGGTTTCCGAAAGGCTGGATGGCAGCCTGCAGTTCAGGCAAACGATCTTTTTTAAGTACAGGAATTTTCACTAGATCCTTGATCGATTGAATATCATAGGGTGCTAGGCCGGCTGCATCAAGCTGCCTTTTAAAACCCGGAACTTTCTCATATGCATACTGAATCATATCCTTCAGCTTTTCCACCTATAGCCACCTCTTTCTTCTTTTATAGGATTTAATATCCTTATAGCTTTTCCGGCCTTTATCGCCCATGCCCAGGTAAAATTCGCGAACATCCTGATTGGAAAGCAATCGTTCCACTGTCCCGTCCATCACGATCCGGCCATTTTCCATGATATAGCCATAGTCTGCAATCGAAAGAGCAACATTTGCATTCTGTTCAACTACGAGAATAGTCGTTCCCTCTTCTTCATTGATTTTTTTTATGATGCCAAAGATCTCTTTCACTAATAGCGGCGCTAGTCCTAACGATGGTTCATCCAGGAGAAGCACTTTAGGTTTGGCCATTATGCCTCTGCCGATGGCGAGCATTTGCTGCTCCCCGCCTGATAGATAGCCCGCCTGGCGGTGCTTCAGCATTTCAAGCTTCGGAAAATAATGATACACTTTTTGGATATCACTTTTAATATTTTTCCGGTCCTTCCGGGTATGTGCACCAGCAATTAAATTATCTTCTACAGAAAGATGCTTGAAAACGCGTCTGCCTTCCATGCATTGAAAAATCCCTTTTTTCACAATGGTTTCTGCATCGCTTACATCAATCCGCTCGCCGTATAATTCGATAAAACCATCAGTTACTTCGCCATTTTCACTTTTTAGCAAACCGGAAATAGCTTTCAGTGTAGTCGTCTTCCCGGCACCATTGCTACCGAGCAGGGCAACAATTTTCCCTTTAGGAACGACCATTGACATCCCTTTTAGAACAAGAATGACCTTATCGTACATTACTTCGACATTGTTAATTGTCAGCATGCTTTATCCTCCTAGCTTCTTATCTCGCTGAACTTGATTTTCCTTTGTTATTATCTTTATCTATTAAGCCGTTTCAAGTTTATTCTTCAGTTTTCGACTTTTATTCTCTAAATCTGACATTTCTTTGCTGTTTTAAGCATTTTATTCGCCAATCCTTTCAGATTGTTCGCTAAATCCCCCACTTTATTCGCTAAGTTCACAATTTCGCCTAATAACAGCTTGAACCCTTAAAATTCAACAGGAGGCGGGTTATCAACCTCGCCCCCAGTCTGTTTAGTAGCCGATATAGTCTGTGAACACTTCGAACTTCCCGTTTTTAACTTCTGCCAAACGGATTTGATTTGTGCCTGCATGGCTGTCGGCTGTGAATGTAACTGGTGCAGCCAATCCTCCAAGGTCAAGGTTTGAAATTTTCTCAAGTCCAGCACGGATGCCTTCGCCCGTTGTCGGATCTTCAGCAAGCTTTATGCCTTCAACCATAATCTTGGCAGACACCCAGCCCTGGATAAACTTCTGGTTTTTGTCTTCCAGCTTTTCACCCTTGCTCTCTACATACTTTTTAACCTCTTCCATTCCTGGAAGGTCTTCATACGGGAATGCATGAGTTACGACACCGATAAAGCCTTCAGCAGCATCGCCGGCAATTGGAAGCAAACCTTCCCCAGTAGCCCAGTTTAAACCAATAAATTGTGTATCCAAACCAAGCTTTTTAGCATCCTTTAGAATTGTTGCCGTTGCTCCCCATGTTTGGTTAATAATCGCATAGTCAGGATTTTTCTTTTCCATATTCAATAATTGTGATGTTGCATCGAGCGTCTTCAAGTCAACAATTTGTTCATCAACAATTTCTATGCCATTCTCCTTGGCATAATTCTTGGCATCTTCGATTGGAGACTTCCCAAATGCGGTGTCATTGTAAATTAAAGCTACAGTCGGTGTACCGCCAGTATGATTGTCTTTTATCCACTTTAATACAGATCTTGCCTGGTCTGAATAGGAAGCGGCAGCCAGGAAGTTATATGGGCTTTCATCAATATTTTTTAGGTTCTCAGAGTAAGAAGCTGAGATAAATGGAAGTTTGTCAGCTGCAACCTGCTGGCGAAGGGCCTCAGTATCACCCGTACCCCATCCTAAAATGGCAGCAACTTTATCTTTGGATTTTAACTTTTGATATAACTTCTGTGCTTCAGGAATTTTGTACGCATAATCATCACCGATTAATTCCAGCTTATTTCCGTTGATATCCTCGCCGGCAATGGATTCAAAAAATGCTTTTTCCCCTTCTGCATAAGGTGTGCCTACATCACCGGTACCGCCTGTCAGGTCAAAAATACCGCCGATTTTTACCGCGCCTTTTTTATCTGCCGCTGCTTCCTCACCGCCGCCTGAACAGCCAGCCAGCACTCCAGTCATTAGTGTTGCTGCCAATAAACCTGCCCAAAATTTTTTCATTTTGCTCCCCCTTATTCCTTCTTTTTTTATTAAAAATTGAAAGTATACTTCCTATCAAATACACTTTCAAAATTTTCAGATATTATTGCCCGGGAATTAATATGAAAACGGCCAAAGCTTAAAATAATCCTTAATATTCTTCCAGATCTTCGCAAGTCCCTGTGGTTCATAGATTAAGAACAAGATGATTACCAGTCCGAATACAACTTCCTTCATGCCGATTAAGACAGCTGATAAGTCTGGGAAAACTCCGCTTAAAAGCTCAACCCCAGATCTAAGGACAACTGGCAGAAGTGTTATAAACACGGCTCCATAAATTGACCCGAACACACTGCCCAATCCGCCTACGAGTATAATTGCCAAATACTCAATGGAAACTGTAATGCTGTACAGCTCTGGACTTACCACCATTGTATAGTGGCCCAGCAGGGCACCTGCAATTCCAACGAAAAAGGAACTTACAATAAATGCCAATACCTTATATTTAAACAAATCAATTCCCATTACTTCTGCTGCCACATCACGGTCACGGACAGCTATAAATGCCCGGCCAACCCGAGAGCGGAAGAGATTGAGGGTAAATATGGTTGTAATAACCAGAACAACAAACATCAGATAGTAATAGCTGCGCTCGCTGTAAAAAACAAATCCGCCCAGTTCCGGCCTTGATAGCACCATTCCGGCTGTTCCGCCTGTTAACGAGTCCCAGCGAGAAATGACAAACAGGATAATCACTTGTGCTGCCAGGGTAGCGATAGCTAAGTACAGTCCTTTCAGCCTTAGCGATGGCAAACCGAACAATCCGCCCACAACCGCCGTAATAATACCTGCAGTCGGCATGGCAATCCAGAAGCTTAACCCCAGCTTGGCTGTCAGAATGGCAGAAGTATAACCTCCCACACCTAGAAATGCACCTACCCCTATTGAAATCTGCCCGGTAAAACCGGTTAAAATATTTAATCCGATTGCTCCAATTGCAGCAATTCCACAAAGTGTAGCTAAACCAATCACATAATCGGAGGCAAACATCGGGAATACCGCGAAAACAGCCAGCAGAATGAATACCCGCATCCGCACTCTGGAAATTTTCCAGATGGCCATATCCTGTTTATAATTCACATGGAATTCTCCACAATCCATTACAAAGGGATTTCTCATCGTTTACACCCTCTCGATTTCTTTTTTTCCGAACAAACCATATGGCTTGAACATCAGGATTAATACGAGGATGACAAACGGCATCACTTCTTTCAGACCGCCTCCAACCAATGGATCCAGGTAACCGCCAGTCAAGCTTTCAAGTATGCCGATAATGAGCCCGCCAATAATGGCGCCCGGAATACTGTCTAGCCCTCCAAGGATGGCAACCGGCAAAACCTTCAATCCGATAGCCGAAAGGGAAGCGTTAACGCCATTAATATTCCCAAGCAGGATTCCTCCGACTGCTGAAACAATCGCAGCAATTGCCCAGGCTACAGCAAAAATCATTTTGACGCTAATCCCCATTGACATAGCCGCCTGCTGGTCATCTGCAGTGGCCCTCATTGCAATGCCAAGCTTTGAATATTTGAAAAAGAGGGTAAAGATGCCAAGCATGATAAATACGATTAAAAGTGACCAAAGATAAACCGGTGCTATCACGATTTCTCCCAGCTTAACCGGCTGTTCAGAGAAAACCTTTGGAAATACACGTGTTTCATGCCCCCAAATAATATGAACAATCCCGGCAAGCACACTGGATAAACCAATGGTTGCCATGATCATCGAAATAACCGGCTCTCCGATAAATGGCCTTAATACGATTCGTTCAATGACAAAGCCAAGAACTGCACTAAATATTAATGCAATTAACAATGCGGCCACAAAAGGTATGTTGTATGCTGTAATAAGCGTTAAACACACATAGGTTCCAATCAAAAGGAACTCACCCTGTGCAAAGTTGATGGCATCGCTGGATTTATAGATTAATACAAAACCTAATGCCACCAATGCGTAGACACTTCCTACTACAATTCCTGTTACAAGCATTTGCAAGAAAAAGATCATTTAAGCTGCCCCCTCTCCTTCATCCATAAAGATGACCTGAAGTGTCGTTTGGATGGTTTGTTCTATACCGTCACGATATTTGATGGTTCCATTAACCTTAATCTTTTTATCCTCGGTGTATAGACCATCAATAAGCAATTCATACTTTTTGGCAACAAATTGCCTGCGTACTTTCTTTGTTCTCGTTAGTTCTTCATCATCTGCATCCAATTCTTTGTATAGCAGGACAAATTTCTTCACACGGGCTTTTTCAGGAAGAGACTGATTGATTTCCTGGACCTGTTTTTCAATTAAATCAAGGACCTCCGGCTTAGAGGACAGATCTGTATAGGTTGTATAGCTGATCTGGTTCTTCTCCGCCCACCGACCCACATTCTTCATATCAATATTTATCATTGCAACCACATAAGGCCGGTCCTTGCCAATTGCTACAGCCTCCTGGATATAGGAGCTGAACTTCAGTTTGTTCTCAATAAATTGCGGAGAGAACATCTCACCGGTATCAAGGCGGATAACATCTTTAATCCGGTCAATGACATACAAATGCCCTTCCTCATCAAGCCTGCCGGCATCCCCAGTATGCAGCCAGCCGTCCTGAATGGTATCTTTCGTACTTTTTTCATTTTTGTAGTAGCCCTTACAGACACTTGAGCTTTTAATAAGAATTTCACCTTCCTCAGAAATCTTCACTTCTGTTCCTGGGATGGGTATGCCGACGCTATCCAGCTTGATGTCTCCATCTCGATGCACAATTGAAATACCGGAAACCTCTGTTTGGCCGTAAATGCTTTTCACATTTACTCCGATGCTGTGAAAAAACTCAAACACATCCGGTCCAAGCGGAGCCCCTCCCGTATAGGCACGCTTGATTTTCAATAGCCCTAAATGGTCTCGAATGGCACTGAACATTAGGTAGTCCGCAATTTTATATAGAAGTTTTGTGCCCGAACTTATCGGCTTATTTTCAAAATGGGCTTTAGCGACTTTCTCACCAATTGGCTTGCACCAGTTATATACCTTTCTTTTCAGCCAGCCGCTATCCTGAATCTTCACCTGAAAGCGGGAAACCATGTCTTCATAGATTCTGGGCGGCGAAAACATTACCTGTGGGCCAATTTCCCGCAAATCCTCCAATACAGTTGTCGGTTCTTCCGGGAAGTTAATCGTCATCCCGTTATATAGTCCCATAGCGATTGTCATCATTTGCTCGCCAATCCAGGCAAGCGGCAGAAAAGAGACATATTCATCCTTATCTGTCAGCGGATCTATGCTTGATAGATTTTTAGCCATTTCTACAAGATTTTGATAGGTTAACATGGTGCCTTTCGGATTTCCGGTTGTTCCGGAAGTATAGGAAAGTATGGCGACATCATCTGTGGTACCTTTGTCAACTTCATGCTGAAAAAATGCAGGGTGCTGTGATTTGAATGTATTGCCCAGTGCCAGCACATCTTCAAATTTAAGCAGAAATTCCTTCTGATAATCTCTCATTCCTCTAGGATCGTAATAAATGATCGTTTTCACTTTAGGAATTGTTTCTTTTATCTCCAGGAGTTTATCCACTTGCTCCTGATCTTCAGCTACCACAATCGTGGCATCACAATCATTGATAATATAGTTGAGTTCGGTTGAAAGGGATTCCTGATAGATCCCGACGGATATCCCGCCTAGGCTTTGTGCCGCCAATTCACTGATTACCCATTCAGGCCTGTTATCGCCCATAATGGCAAGCTTATCTCCTCTTTCAAACCCCAGTGTTGCCAACCCAAGGCTGAAGTTTTTTACCTGGTCTAAAAAATCCGCATATGTGAGTTCGTTCCAAATACCAAACTCTTTTTCTCTCAAAGCTACTTGCGAACCATTTTTGTAAACCCTTTCAATTAAAAGCTGCGGAAATGTCAAGCTCATCGAATTGATCCCCCCTCCATAAAAATTAAGATATAATTACAGCCGCTTTTTGTTTTTTATACGGCATCTTCTTCTCCCAGATAAGCTTCTATTACTTTAGGATTATTCTGGATTTCTTCTGGTGTCCCATAGCCAATCAGCTTGCCGAAATCCAGCACTGCAATATGATCGGATAAATCCATGACAACTCCCATGTCATGCTCTATCAAAATAATGGTTGTATTCATTTCCTCGTGGATATCGATAATATAGCGTGCCATATCCTCTTTTTCCTCGCTGTTCATCCCGGCCATTGGTTCATCCAAAAGAAGGATCTCTGGTTCCAATGCAAGCGCCCTGCCGGTTTCAACCCGTTTTTGCAAACCGTAGGAAAGTGTACCCACAGGCGTGTTCCGTATGTGTTCAATTTCGAGGAAATCGATTACCTGCTCAACCTTTTCACGATGTTCAACTTCTTCTCTTTGCGCTTTTCCCCAATAAAGGCCTCCTGAAAGAACCCCTGTTTTCATCCTTACATGCCGGCCGAGCATAAGATTGTCCAAAACCGATAAATGAGGAAAAAGTTCAATATTCTGGAATGCCCGGGCAATTCCAAGGCTGGCTCTTTTATGGGGCTTATAGCGGGTTATATCTTCCCCCTTGAAATTGATCGACCCGGAAGCCGGCCTGTAAAGACCGCTAATGCAATTCAGCATACTCGTCTTACCTGCACCATTTGGCCCAATGAGTGAAAAAATCTCTCCTTCCTTCACTTCATAAGAGACATGATCCAGAGCAACAACTCCGCCAAATCGCAGTGTGACATCTTTAATCTCTAAAATTCCCAAACTTTCAATCCTCCTTTTTTCGAGCAGCGAAATATATTTTATAAAATTATGAATAGTTTAAATATTCTTTATACAATACTTTTTTCCTTTTTTTCTTAAAAATATTTTTTCACAGACCCCAGCACTTTCTCATTTTTATGTTCATTGAATTTTTGATATGACAATTTCCTTATGTGGATGTGTTTTTCACTATAGATATAGGAGAATTTAGGAGACTTTAAGATTATCGTTCAGGAAATTGAAAAACGTACTCATGAGGACGATTAGTTCCTTTTCTCTCTGCTTTTTCCTTCTAACGGGCACTAATGAAGACGATTTGTTCCCTTTCTCACTGTTTTTCCCATTCTACAAGCACGAGTTGGAGCCTTGCGTATTCTGACAGCTGCTAGTTTTTCGTCAACCGTATCAACTGCAACGACCTTTAATCCCATTGCTTTAGGATATTGGACTGCCACATGGCCTAGTCCCCCTATTCCATAAACAGCCACCCATTCACCCGGTTTTGCCTCCCCGACTTTAAGGGCTTTATATGTAGTCACTCCTGCACAAAAGATTGGTGCAACTTCAACATAATCAAGCGAATCGGGAACTTTTACTACATAGCGTTCATCTGCCAGGCAATATTCTGCGCAGCCGCCATTGATTGAATAGCCGGCATTAGCTGGTTATGGCAAAGAGTTTCACGTCCTGTTAAGCAATATTCACATTGTCCGCAAGCGGAATACAGCCAAGGAACACACCCCTGTCTCCTGCCTTCAAGTGAGTAACTCCTTCTCCGGCCTCAACAATTTCCCCTACACCTTCATGGCCAGATATGAGCGGAAGTGTTGGTTTACCGGCCAGTCTCCATGGGCTGCATGCAAATCTGTATGGCAAATGCCGCAAGCTTTGATTTTCACTAAAACATCCTACTAATGGAATTTTTATGTTTTCAATTGCCAGGTTTTCTTTAAATTCATGTACCACTGCCGCTTTCATTTTTTTTCAGTGCTGCAATGTTGTTCACACATGTCCTCTCACCTCTAGCGTTAATTTAGCCTATCAACCACGGGTTTATTGTCTTAAAAATGACATTATTCTACAATATATTTGTGAATATTTTCACATACCAAACGAACATTTATAACATTTTTTCTAACAAATTAATAAATAGCTTATTTTTAAATTACATATTGATTAAAACTCAAAAATATACATAACAATGCTAGTAGAACATTTTAAAAAAGGAGAATTTCACTTGATCTGTGTATGCGAAGAGTTATATCCTCCCCGTTACGGCCTTTCCGGAAAAGCTGCCATCGTCGAAGATAAACAGACTGTATTAAAAAATTTTGGATTACGGGACGAACGTTGGCTGCGTTTATGGAATATTGACTGCAGACTTCTAACAATGTTTTATCAATCACTCGATCCCCGGTATGACTGGTTTATTGTCGTTTATGATTATGAGAAGTTTTGTATAGATAGTGAAGTTAAAGAAGCCATTATCTGGCATGAGGTTGGGCACATCACCTACCCTGTTGGGCGCAACAGCATATGTGTGGAAAACGAAATCAAATGCGACCATATTGCTGTTAATAGCGGACAGAAGGAAGGATTGAAAAAGGTGCTCGATCTTACGCTTAATATGGCACGCTCACTTAACAATGAATTGCTTATGAGCATGACAAATAAAAGAAAGGAAAGAATAAAGGCTTACTAGGATCTGAAGGGATCCTTTTTTAATTGCTTGCTTTGTTAAAGCTCATTATTGATTTTGTCCTATGTTGATTTGAGCGTAAGGCGTGAGAGCCTCGAAAATGCATTCGCATTTTCGTGCGGTGCTTGCTCGAAGATGCTTATTCAATGCCCAGCGGGAATACGTATCAAAGAGAGCCCCCGGGGTCCGCTGAGATTCTTGTGCGGAAATCCTTAACAGAGCTAATTGCTTCTAAAATTTCCCTGTCCAAACAGGAACCTCTTCTGCCTATACGGGCGCTTTATGAAGTTTTTCCATTTCCAGGCACCATTTAGTTTATTCACTACACGGGTGCTGAGAGGTATTTTTAGATTTTCGTGCAAGTTTTGAATCATGAATCCTGACTCTGGACAAAATAAATGCAATTATCGGTTTTTTTCCGGATTGTGGATTACTTAGCAAATTTATGGTACCCTTTAGTTCAGAATAGGAAGTGATGATATTGATTAAAATTGAAATCCCTGAACCAAATCTCGTGATTACAAAAAACAGGCAAACAGGACAAGCAAGCGAAAGTGAGCTTAGCAGTGTCTATGGCTTCACAGATTACCATAAGATTCCCAGAGACAAAGGCGGCATGATTTTGTTTTTTGATGTGAATGAAGACCTGCTGTTTGTAGGGAAAGCCCGCAAATTAAGACAGCGTGTCAAAAAGCATTTTGAAGACAATGTATCGCCAATCAAAAATCACCGTGATGAAGTCTATAAAATTGCCGTTATCTATGTGGAAGATAGCATGGAACGGGAAATTTATGAAACCTATATTATCAATACACTGCAAGCAAAATATAATATTGACAAAGTCTTCTACAAGTAAAAAGGCCAGTTAGGCCTTTTTTTCTGTTCACTAAAAAAACAGACCCTTTTAAAAGAGTCTGCTAATCGATGTCTTTTTTATTTTTTCCTTTAATAAACCTATAGGCCAAATACGCTATATATAGCGGAATGGCAATGTAAATCAAGTTGGGAAATGGTCCATATGAACCCTTATAGATAACGTATAATACACTTCCCAAAAAGATTGTAACGATTGTCCCATATTTTGGAAGAGGGACTTCCTTAAAGCTGGGAATTCGTATTCTGCTTACCATTAAAAAACATAGTGCCGTGAACACAACCGTTGTGATGATATTGGGAATCCGGTCACCAAACAGTGTCAGAATAGCCATAATACCTCCGGCTGCGGTTATGGGCACTCCGATAAAATAGTTCAGCGAGGATTTCGGAGGGCTTATGTTAAATCTGGCCAATCGATAGGCTCCGAACAATGGAAAAAGACCGGAAACAATTAATCCAAGTATTCCAAATTGAAAGAAGTATGTATAAAATACCAAAAACGAGGGTGCAACTCCGAACGTAACAATGTCTGCCAGTGAATCCAGCTCTTTTCCAAGCGTACTATCCGCTTTCAGCATTCTGGCGAGCCTGCCGTCCATGCTATCAAGCATCATGCCAATTAATATGAGAATAGCTGCATTTTTGAATTGTCCATTGGCAGCAAAACCAATTGAAAGAAAACCGCAATATAAGTTACCCAACGTAACCATGTTTGGGATTGTTTTAATAAAACGCACTCGTGACCATCACACTCCAAATTTTACAAAAAGTTTATTTTAGTATGTATTCCCATTCATTATATCATTTAATCCTTGTACACAGTTGCCTTCTTTCAAATAGCGACAGCAAAAATACATCACATGGTTACTTGTCCATACAACAATCGTTAAGCTTTCATTATTTATTGTATAGACAAGGAGGTACTAAACGGCGGAACAATCATCGACTCCCATACCACTTTTAATAACAACACGTTTGTTGTCACCTATGTAACATCCACGTTACTTTTAAAAGAATTAAAAAAAAGCGATAACATCCGACTGGTTCTTTCAGGGCTTTACCAATCTAATCAGGGCAGTGATTCGTATTGATTTTGGGAGTATTACTATTATCTATTCTTAGCCAATGAAAAGACCCTTAACTTATAGATTAAGGGTCTTTTCATTTTTTTATCTTCTGATTCCATCTTGCTTTCAGAAGTTTTTATCTTACAAAACTCAGCGCCGCCAGCCCATGAAACGTTCTTGCTTACTTTTAAAGTTCTTTCTCTTTTTTCATAGACTTTATTTTCTCCGCTGAGATTCCCTTGTTAAAACTTCTTCTGTGTGCTCGCCTTTTTTTGGTGGCAATGCCACTTCTGACTTTAAACCGCCATGCATCTTAATGGCAGGATAACTTAGGTTTTTTTCAAAAGTTCTTTTGTAAAGTGGAAAGTCTTTCAGTTCCTCCGTTTCCAATATAGGAGTCAGGCAGCAATCAACTGCTTGTCCAAATTCGGACCATTCCCTCATTGTTCTGCTTATGAATAGTTCCGTTACTTCCATAAAAATAGGATTATCACCATTAGTCTTGGAAAACTGAGCCTCGATCCAATCTTCCCTCCCCGTTGCTTTACAGAAGTTCACCCAAAACTTAGGCTCCAGAGCAGCAAGTGCCATGAAACGTTTATCCCATGTTTCATAGATTGAATAAGCAATGATTTCCCCATTTAAAACAGAAATTCCATTTGAATAGCCTGTCTCATTCTCAATCAGCAAATGGTTTCCCATGATTGAAGCCATAACCTCGGCTATGGAAATACAATGATAACCGCCATTGCCGGTAAGCTTACAGGAAAGCAAAGCAGCCAGTATTCTTTCGCTCGCTGCCATGCCTCCCATATAATCTGCCATTGTATTGGCGGGATGAATTGGCCTTCCGTTTCGATCCTTTAACTGGGCAAGGACCCCACTGACTGCCATATAGTTTAAGTCATGGCTTCCCAGGTTGCGGTAGCCTTCATTCTCACAGTAGCCTGTAAGGGAGCAATAGACGATATCTGGTTTCAGCATTTTAACTGAATCATAATCAAGCCCCAGCTTTTTCATAACACCTGGACGGAAACTTTCTAGAACAGCATCACTTTCAGCTATCAGCTTCAGGGCAGCAACTCGCCCATCATCCTTTTTTAAATCCAGCGTTATGCTTTTTTTTCCGCGGTTATTGGCCACAAATACAGCACCTGTACCCTCGATTTTGATATCTAAATGTCTGCCCGGGTCTCCATTTACCGGTTCCACTTTAATGATTTCAGCTCCCAGTTCCGCCAGTCTCATTGAGCCATATGGGCCTGGGAGATAATTTGAAAAGTCGATTATTCTTATGCCTTTTAACATCATGCAATCCTTTCTGCGGCTTATATTTTCCCATCTGCAAATAAATCTTCAAGCTGTTTGCGAAGCATGAATTTTTGGATCTTGCCGCTTGCATTTCTTGGCAGGACATCACAAAATACATACTTTCTTGGCCGTTTATAATTGGCGAGCTCGATGCTGTTTCTACAAAGTTCGTCCAGCGCTTGTTCTGTCAGGGAAGGATCTTTTTTTACAACAAATGCCGTAACTGTTTCTCCCCATCGGTCATCAGGCTGGCCGATTACCGCAACATCAAGAACTCCATTATGCGTATATAAAACATCTTCTACTTCACGTGGATAGATATTTTCTCCTCCGCTTATGATCATGTCGTCGACACGGTCTTTTACAAATAGATACCCCTCTTCATCCAGGAACCCAATATCGCCCGAATGGTACCAGCCGCCATGCATCGCATTTTGGGTAGCTTCTTCCCGATTGAAATAGCCACTCATCATACATGGGCCTTTCACGATTATTTCGCCTGTTTCTCCTGCTGGAACGGTATCTTCCGGATCTGACGGGCCGTTTTCGTTTGGCCGGACAATTCGTATTTCATGATTTAGGCATGCCTGCCCCGCGGAGCCTGCTTTTCTGATCTGGTCGTGTTCAGACAGGAACGAGATAGCAGGGCCCATCTCCGTCATTCCATATGCCTGCACAAGGGAAATACCCAATTTCTCGCGGCAAGCATAAACGAGTGCAGGAGCCATCGGAGCTGCCCCGTAAAGCCCCAGTTTAAGGCTTTCAAGATTATAATCACTGAGGTTTTCCTGCAGAAGCATATTCCACATTGTTGGTGCCGCGAAAAATTTTGTAATTTTGTCTTCAGTAATTAACCGTAAAACTTCTTTCGGTTCAAAATGATGGAGGATTGTATTTTTTGCACCCACATGCACACGGGGCAAAAAGGCACAATGAAGCTCTGCACAATGAAACATAGGTGCGGTTACGAGGCCATTATCGCTGCTTTCGAGCTTTGTTGCCCCGATGACGATGAGGCTTTGTTCCACCATATCCCGATGGCGATGAACCACACCCTTTGGCCTCCCGGTTGTACCGCTAGTGTACATGATGGCGTATAAGTCATTCTCTTCTATATCCCCTTCAATATCGGTGTGTGGTGCCAAATCGACTTTTTCTCGATAAGATGCTGCATATTCGGGCGCGTTTTCATCAATGTACCAGAAGGATGTGTGGGGGAAACGCTGAGCAATGGGAGTAATGCCGGATTCCAGCATTTGCTCAAATAACACTACTTTTGGTTCGGCATCCTGGAGAATATAAGCTACTTCCTCGGACATCAGCCTGAAGTTGATCGGATTGAACACCGCACCAATTTTAGCACAGGCAAAAAACGCAGTTGCCAATTCTTCGGTGTTAAATAAATAGGTTGAAACCCTATCGCCTTTCCTTACACCTGCATTTAATAGGGCATTTGCGAGTTTATTAATTTCCAGGCTCCATTCTTTGTAAGTAAAACGCAGATTTTTCCTGACATCATACAAAGCTTCTTTGTTCGGAAACTTCCCAGCAGTTAAATCAAAAATGTTCCCAATTGTAGTCGTCAATTTCATTCCTCCCCATATTTTTAATCTAATCTTTCAATAATTGTTGCATTTGCCATTCCATGGCCTTCGCACATTGTCTGCAGGCCGTAGCGTCCTCCGGTCCTTTCCAATTCATGCATCATGGTGACCATTAAGCGGGCTCCGCTTCCTCCAAGCGGATGGCCAAGCGCTATCGCACCGCCGTTAGGATTGAGCTTGCCCGGATCGGCCCCTGTTTCCTTCAGCCAGGCAAGCGGGACAGGGGCAAAAGCTTCGTTCACTTCAAAAACATCAATCTCATCAATTAATAAACCGGCTTTTTTTAAGACTATTTCTGTTGCCGGAATCGGTCCTGTCAGCATTAAAGTAGGATCAGAACCTACCACTGAACGGGCAAGAATCCTAAACCTCGGTTTAAGCCCCAGTTCCTCAGCTTTTTCTCGGGACATAATCAAAAGGGCAGCTGCCCCATCACTTATTTGGCTTGAGTTGCCTGCATGAATAACTCCATCTTCCTTGAAAACTGTTTTTAAACTGCACAGGGCATCTACAGATGTTCCTTTCCGGGGTCCGGAATCTTCTTTAACTGTAACGGTTTGTCCGTCAGGCAGAGTCACTTCCACTGGTGCAATCTCCCGGGCAAAATAGCCTCCAGCTTGTGCCTTCAGTGCTTTTTGATGGCTTTCATATGAGTAATGATCCAATTGTTTTCTTGTAAATCCATACTTTTCTGCAATTCGTTCTGCCGATAATCCCTGATGAATAATTTCATGCCTGCTTGTCAAATTATTGCTGAATCCAACACCTTGATAGCTGGAGCCTATAGGCACACGGGACATGCTTTCAACTCCGCCTGCAATGACAACATTCATATCTCCGGCTAAAATAGCCTGTGCAGCGAAATGGACAGCCTGCTGGCTTGAACCACACTGGCGGTCAATAGTTATTCCAGGAACCTCAATAGGAAAACCGGCAATCAAAGCGGCTACCCTCGCAATATCCCCTGTTTGTTCTCCAATTTGCGATACGCATCCAAGGATGACATCTTCAATAATGACCGGGTCAATGCCAGCACGATTTACCAGGGCTTTTAAAGCCTCTGCAGCCAGATCATCGGCCCGGATATCTTTTAAAAGTCCATTTTTTTTGCCGACAGGGGTGCGCACTCCTTCTACAATGACAGCTTCACGCATATTTGCTCCTCCTTATAAGCCCATATTTTTAGCAATAATACTTTTCATGATTTCATTTGTACCGGCATATATGCTGGCGACCGGAATATCCCTGAACCTTCTGGCAATCTCGTATTCTTCCATATAGCCATAGCCGCCATGAAGCTGCATGCATTCAGCGGCAATTTTCCGGGCATTGTCTGTCAATTTCCATTTCGCCATGGATACTTTTGTAACCACATCCTTGCCTTCCATATGCTCGGCAATTAAATTGTCAAGAAAGGCCCTTCCCATTTCAATATCCGTAGCCATTTCAGCTATTTTGAATTGAGTGTTTTGGAATCGGCTGATTTGCTTTCCAAATGCCTGGCGGTTCTTAACATATTCAAGTGTTAATCTAAGCATTTCTTCTGCTGCCACTTGTGCGGCGATTGCGACTACAAGCCGTTCCTGCTGCAGTTTTTCCATTAAATATAAAAAGCCTTTTCCTTCCTCACCAATTAAGTTCTCTTTTGGAACCTTGCAGTCCTCAAAAATCAGCTCAGCTGTGTCCTGGCAATGAAGACCTACTTTTTTTAACTTCCTTCCCCGGCTAAAACCGGGTGTATCTCTCTCTATCGCAAGCAAACTTACTCCTTTGTGCCTCGGCTCGGCATTCGGATCCGTTTTACAGGCTACGATTATCAAATCTGAATGGATTCCATTTGTTATGAAGGTCTTTTCGCCATTCACAATATAATGGTCCCCTTCAAGCTTTGCTGTCGTTTTAATCCCTGCCAAATCCGAACCAGCCCCTGGTTCAGTCATGGCAATCGCGGTGATGGTTTCCCCAGTAGTGCATTTTGGCAGCCATCTTTTTTTCTGTTCCTCTGTTCCGTATGCAGTTATGTATGGAACTACAATATCGTTATGAAGCCCGATTCCGACAAGACCTGAACCTACTTGTTCAAGCTCTTCATTGATGACAACCGCAAAGCCCCAGTCCACTCCGCTACCGCCATACTTCTCTTCAATATCAGGGCATAAAAAGCCCTGCTTACCCATTTTGCGCCAAAACTCACGAGGAATAATCCCGTCCTCTTCCCATTGCTCATAATTCGGATAGGCTTCCTTCTCTAAAAATTTGCGTAAAGAGCCTCTAAAAATTTCATGCTCTTCCTGTATGTATGGTGCAGCCATCGCTTTCCCTCCGAATCCATAAATTTTCTTGCCATAGTTCATATTGATGCATTTCCGCCTTTGCAAAGGCTTTCATATATATTGTACAATAATAGTCATTATTTTTAGAACATTTAGAAATATAAATTTCAAAAAACCTAACCTTCTTCACAATTGAAAGGTTAGGTTTCTTTATTCCTATTTTGGCTGCATGCGAATACCCCCGTCCAGGCGGATCGTTTCTCCATTCAGCATCGGATTTTCCAAAATGCTTTCAGCCAGCTTTGCATATTCTTCCGGATACCCTAATCTTGATGGAAAAGGCACCATTTTCCCCAAAGAATTTCTTTCCTCTTCCGGGAGTGATTCAAACATAGGTGTATGGAATAAACCTGGAGCGATTGTCATAACACGGATACCATAAGAGGCAAGCTCTCTGGCGATTGGCAAAGTCATGCTGACCACACCGCCCTTTGAAGCACTGTAGGCTGCCTGCCCTATTTGCCCTTCAAAGGCTGCAACAGAAGCCGTGTTAATAATGACCCCTCTTTCTCCGTGTTCATTCGGTTCATTCTTTGTCATCTGGTCCGCAGCTAATCTGATTATATTGAAAGTCCCTACAAGATTAATAGAAATAACTTTTGAGAATGTTTCAAGCTTATGAATCCCCTTGCGGCCCAGTAATTTAGAAGCAATCCCTATTCCGGCACAATTAATAACCGTATTAATATACCTAAATTGATCTGCTGCATATGCAACTGCTCTTTGGACGTCGTCTTCCTTTGTGACATCTGTTTTTATAAAGATGACATTTTTTCCCAAACCCTCCATAAGCTTTTGCGCACGCTCTTCTGCCAGATCAGCAATAAGTACTTTTCCGCCACATCCTGCTATTTTCCTGGCAGTCGCTTCGCCTAGCCCAGAAGCACCGCCAGTGATTATTGCCCTGCAATCCTGAAGTTTCATAATGAGCCTCCCTTTTTAATATGCTTTCTTAGGAGTTCTTTTCCATTTACAGGCTCGTTAATCCTGCTGATTATTTTAAAAGATTTGCTTTAAATGTTTATTTCGGTAATTGTTATATTCATCCCGTATAAATTCCATGCCATATTCAGGATCAAGCATGAAGGTTCCTGTCCTATCCGTTATTTTCTTCATTTTGTACTGAAGCTGTTCAGCAGAATCAATTCTAGATTGAAGCTGTTTTATGCTAATCTCCAAATTAATCATACAGCCATTGCTCAACATTACACGTGTATGTTTTTTAGAATAATAGGCTATATCGGCAATATGATGCAGAGCAATCCAAACACAGTCTGCCTGTTTTGGTGATATGTGAGGGATCCAGTACATATCCGGATTGCCGTTAATGCGTACAGGCGGAATATGTATATTCCCCAGAATCGTTTTTGTTCCCCGTATCGCTCCCTTTAAATCAGAGCAATAATGCAAAAGACTTTCATTCATTAACTGGTATGGCGATAAATCTACACAAAAATTATGGTTCCCTTCAATTACTTTTGAGTAGTTTCCGCTCGACGTGGATTCCGGTAGAATGGCCATTGTATCCCGCCTTACTACAAACTTTTCTTTATTACTACTCACCATATTTATTCATCTCCCTTTTTAAAATATTTGTGACATATTTCACATTTTAATAAAAAGGAGTATACTTACATGGAAAGGTATACTCCTTTCACCTCTCTCTCTTGTGTGAGTCCGCCAGGCTTAGGCAAGAGAGAGTTTATTTTTGTAACGCTATCACACCCCTTTTAAACATAGCGCTTTAGTTTCCGTTAAGGAAAAATTTATTTTGCCAATAAATTATGTTCATGGTGAGGGCAACATTCTTAGGAGAAGCAGGTACGAGGAGACTTACTAAGCAGATATCCTGCTATAAATACACAAAATTACGACAATTCTTGCGCTTTCGGGACTATTATACCTATTATTTCTATTAAATGTAAAAATATTAGTATAAAAATTTAGCTATTTTCGGAGCAAAAAAATGGCTTCTCTTCCTATTGATTAACTTCATTGACACATTTACTAGTATAGGTATATAATATTTTGGCTTTTTTATTAAATGTAGATAAAATTGCCAGCTTTTTATTGATTTCTTGGGTTAATATTTATTTTTTTAATAAGTTAAGTTCCCTATGATAACTTTCGATGAATGTTCACATTTTACGGTGCCTGAGATGGATAAAACATGGACGATAATCGTTTTAACTTCCGATTAACTACCATATCACGAGAATCCTTGAGGTTATCGTCGTTATTCCTCCAGATTAACTACCATATTACAGGAATCCCTGAGATTATCGTCGTTATTCCTCCTAATTAACTACCATATCACGAGAATCCCTGAGATTATCGTCGTTATTCCTCCAGATTAACTACCATCCTTCAAGCATCAAGGAATTATTGTGGTTATTCCCTTCAATTAACAATTAAATGGGACAAAACAAAAAAGGGTGCCGCCATTATTCAGCACCCTTTTTCCTATTGCATCGATTTCTTTTCAAGATAATCCACCAGCTGAGGATGGTCTGCTGCCAAAAAGATAGCCGTGTTTTGATCAAAAATTACGAATAGCGGGCTTGGCATGACATGGCCACCCTTCATTTTCCATGGCTTAGAGATGTTAACCTTACTGACGCCAGGCAATTCTTTCAGGTTCAACTTTCTCATTTCTTCTTCATTTCCAACCGCCCATATAGCGTATTTATCGGGTTCTTCGGCTCTCCACTGAGCTTCATGTAATAGCGGGTCTGCCTCCCGGTAAATTTTAAAAGATGTCATCCTGGTTTGCATCGGATCTTTTTGATCAAAAAAGGTTACAGAAGCATGGACTTCCTGGCCTACTTTCGGAGAATTATTAATAGAATATAAGATTTTTGGGATAAGTCAGCGGCAATCTATTGATTTTTCCAGCATTTTTTTTGATTTTCTTGTTTAAAATGATTTATCATCAAGTTATGGATTTTATCAGCATCTGTTCCAATGAAAAATAAAAAACAGCTCCCTTTTCAGAAGCTGTTTTTTTAAAATCAGGCAGAATACCGATCTCCCAGCATTTCTCTCAGCTGTTTTCTGACCCGAAATATTTTTGTTTTAACTGTATTCGGGTTCAATTGAAGAATATCGGCAATTTCTCTTTCTTTTAATCCGTGATTAACCTTAAGCAGGAACACTCTTTTTTGATCGGGTGAGAGGGAATCGACATATGCGTATATCTGTTCCTGCAGCATGTTCATCTCTGCTTCCTGCCCGGCATCGAGATGATTTCTTTCCAGACAATTTTCCAAATCGATACAATCTGCTATTCTCTCGTATGTCCTTCTTTCTTTTCGGACAAAATCGATCGCTGTTCTGGTTGCAATCGCCGATAGCCATGCCCCCAATTTTTTCTGATCCTCAATGGTATCTATTTTTTCAAATGCCTTAATGAGTGTTTCCTGCACAACATCCTGTGCAAGATAGTGATCACGGGTAATGCAGTAAGCTATATGAAAGAGCCGTTTATTGTACAGATTGCAAATTTCACTCATATCCAATGAACGTTTAGTCACTCTCATCCCCCTCTCTTTCCAGCTTACCTAGCTTCTATTCAAAATGGTTTTTAATGAAGTCTGGCACGTTTTCTCCATTGAAGTTTTTAATATCAATCGCTCTTTGTTCTTCAAAATAGAAGGCAATTAAATATTCTCCATCTATAAAACCTCTTGCGTTTTTAAGACTGCTCTCAATTTGTTCTTTATTGGTAATCTTCATTGCCAGGTTGCTTTGTTTCATATCTTCAAAAATGTCCTCATATGAAAAACCTCTTGCATGATTAATCTCAAGGTCCTCTGCTTTCATAACCAGGGCATATGAAATATCGTTACTTGTTACTCTCGCCTCCTCCAGCAGCGAGTTTTCCTTAAGCCATTTTTCAAACTTTGTATAGGAAGGATTCCATTGCATGTAGGCTTTCTTGCTGTCGCCATAGAAAATCTCGATATAGGCATACGGCTCAACATGATTTTGGCTGTCTTCATAGGCTGCTGAATCCACTTCTTCAGTCAAAATCTCAACCGCTTCTTTTAGCTCATCAGGATCTGTGATGGTAGCCCGCTTACTAACAGGACCGGAAGGAGTAATGGTGATTTTGGTAGTTTCATCTGCTTCGACTTTGTAGATTTCGTTTGTTGCTGTTTTATATTCATCCGATTCATAGATAAGCTTATAAAATGGTCTGTATTTCGTTTTATCTATTTTGTAATTTCGAACAATTTTTTCGCCATTTTTCAGCTCATACACGATAAAGGCAGTATCTTGGTCATTGGACTCCCTGTGATCAATATTTTTATTTTCAACAATCTCTTTATGAAGCCTTCTGACCAGGTCAATATTTTCATATTCTCTTAGATATAAAGGCTCATCCCTATCAATGTCACTATAAAGATAATAACTTTCACTAAAATGGACCTGCTCAATTTCTTTAGCTGCGGGTATGTTTTTTTCGTATTGGGTAAAGTCAAATTGAAAAAGTATGAACAAAACGGCCATTGCAGCTGTATAAATCATCAGCCCTTTAAGGTGGATAGTTACACGCCAGGATTTTTGCAAAACCATTTCTGCTATCACATATCCGATCAGCGCTCCGAACACATATCCTGCAATAAGCCATCCCATGCCGCCTCGCATCTCGCCAAAGTACATTCCTCCAAGTAGCATGGTGCAAAATGTGGTTCCATATTTAAAAATTGGTTTAGTAATCGGAAATACAAGCGCCTGGGAAACACCCTCCAGCTTTCTCTTTTTATAAACCCACAAACTGAGCCAGTACAGGGAGAGTATAAGAATGAGATAAACCGCAATTTCGGGTGCTCCAGATACACGGTAATTGATTTGTGCTAAAGAAACCAAAGGGGAAAACTTCTCAAACTTGCTCTCTAAATAATATTGACTCGGATAACCATATAAGTAGAAAGGCAAATTAAAAGCCAGCAAAATAATCAGGCCAACTGGGAGCAACAATATAATATATGTTAACGCTCCCTGTACCGCAGATAAACCAGAAACCATTCCTACAAAAATACCGGCCAAGTAGATTAAGATGTTGTACATAAGGGTTATGCCCAGCCATTTAAAAATTTCACCAATGTTATAAAAATCATACAAAAAGAACGGCTGATAAAGAATCAGCACGATAATGGCAATGAGCAGAACTGGCAAAATTAAAAGAATAACTCCAATGATGGCATATTGATGAAATATGGCTTCTCTTTTAACTGGAAGGCTATGCATTAAATCACTATACTGTTTCACCTGAAGAAACCGGAATAAAAAGACTGCCATAAGCACTGGTATGCTCATGTTTAAGATAATCTGAATCTGAAAATGATATTGAAACAGATTGTCAATATCTATGAATTTACGCTGTTCCTCTGAAACGGTCATCAGAATCTCAAGCGGAATGGAAAAAAACAGCCCTAAAAAGTAGATAATCGAAACCCAGCCAATACTCCTGGTGATGATTTTCCAAATTTCTTTATTAACCAAGGATATTTTGGACGGCATATCCAACATCCCCCATTTCATAAATAAAAATTTCTTCCAGCGTAAGGGGAAGCACGTCAAGAATGACAGGTTTAAATTGTTCAACATATGCGGAGATTTCCTCTGCATCTCCCTTTACGATGCAAATCATGATGCTCCCTCTTTTTTCTTTATGCAGTAGTTTCATAGAATCAAAGATGGCAGGTACAGGCCCTTTAAAAGCTACCTGAATTTTATGGGTATCCGATTTTAGATCATCCAAGTCTTTTTCCAATATGATCCGGCCTTTATGCATAATGCCTATGTAATCACATAAATCTTCCACTTCCCGTAAATTATGAGAGGAAATCAAAATGGTCATTTCCCTTTCTGCCACCTCGTCAATGAGCAGGCTTTTAACCTTTTTTCTCATAACGGGATCCAGGCCATCCATTGGCTCATCAAGAATAAGAATTTCTGGCCTTGCGGACAAAGCAAGAATGAATGCAGCTTGCCTCTGGATTCCTTTCGAAAATTTATGGATCTTTTTATGTACATCCATTTCAAAAATAGCAGCCAGTTCTTCAAAACGAGCATCATTCCATCGGCTGTATATGCTCTTATAAAACTGTGCCATTTGCTTGACTGTATATTGTGGCAGAAAAAAGGGATTATCCTGGATAAAAAAGATCTTCTCCTTAATGGCCGTGTTATCAAAGACCGGCTGGCCATCAATCGTAACTGATCCTTCGTCCTGTACATAAATGCCGGACAATAGCTTTAAAAGCGTTGTTTTCCCGGCTCCATTGGAACCAAGCAATCCATAAATAGATCCTTTGTTCACATGAATGCTAACCTTTTCGACAGCTTCCAATTCCTCAAAAGATTTTCGGGCATTACTGATTTTGATCACTTTCTATCCCTCCCCCTACGGTTGTTTCTATCTCTTTGATCATCTTGAATAATTCATCAGCTGTAATGCCGAGGTACAATGCTTCTGAAAGGAGCTTCGAAAGCTCATTTTTCACTTTTACGATTTTTTCACTGTTTTGCTTTGGAGTTGCAGGACTGACAAAGCTCCCTTTTCCTTTAATAGAATAGATATAGCTTTGGGATTCAAGTTCCCTGTACGCCTTTTGAATGGTATTAGGATTGATCGTCAGCTGCTGGGCCAGCGTTCTTACGGAAGGCAGCTGTTCATCAGCCTTTAAAACCTCTGTTATGATCAGCTCTTTTAACCGTTCAACCAATTGTTCATATATGGGCTTCCGGCTCCTTACGTCCAATTCAAACATGCTAACCCTCCCATCTGTATACAGTGTACTATGATACATAGTACAGTTAATACAGTTAGATTATATTACAAGAAATAGGAAAAGAAAATAGGGTTATGGAAAATTTTCTTCATATCTCTAATAATCCATTAAAAAACTGGCTTAGCATAAGAGCTAAGCCAGTTAGAAAAGACCTTATTTAGCAGACTTTACATTCACTGAAGGAGGAGGCAAAATCATGTTGGAGCGTCTGTTGTTTGTTGCAATAATATATACAGCTGCAACGGCTATACCAACCGCAATAAATGAACCCAGGTTAAATATGCCTTTTTGTGAATACCAAACAATCGAGTATCCGACTGAACCTGCTAATAGTGCGTAATAGAAAAATGGGAACAAGGTTTTTCGGATAACAGCTCCTTCTTTACCAACAAGACCAACGACTGCTGATGCTGCAACAACATTATGGACACAGATCATATTTCCTGCTGCACCGCCAACTGCCTGAAGGGCCACAATCCATGTTGCATCAACACCAATTTGTGATCCAACATCGTACTGGAATAAGGAGAACATCATGTTACTAACAGTATTACTTCCTGCAATAAAAGCACCAAGCCCGCCTATGAATGTTGAGAATAATGGCCAATAATCGCCGGCAAGAGCGGCAACACCATTTGCTAACTCTATTGGCATTTTATCAAAACCTGCTGCACCGCCTCCTGAGTTAAGAAACACTTGAACCATCGGAACGGTAAAAATTAGGGCAGTAGAAGCTGCAATTGTTGTTTTAAATGATTGACCCCAGGCCCGTTTGTATCCGCTTCCATTCATACCATGTAAAAAATAGGTGATTAGGGATACAAGAATAAAAATCGTGCCAGGCAAATATAAAGGCTGGAAGCTGGATGTAATTCCAGAATCAAAGATATTTTCGAACTTAACAGTCCATGATTGCATCCAACCTAAGAAAGGAAGCGTTTTCAACCTTGTCAAAACAAGGAATAATCCTACTAGTACGTATGGAGCCCAGGCTTTAACCATACTCATATTGCCGCTTTTATGTGCAATATCTTTAATTTCCAGTTTTCCGCTCCACTCAGGGTCCCATTTAGACTTTTCTTCAAAGTCCCAAATCTGATCCTTAGCAGGCATAAGGAAACCTTTTTTAGCTGCAGTAACTACCACTGCCAAACCGACTAATCCCCCTACCATTGATGGGAATTCCGGTCCAAGGACATTTGCAACGATTACATATGGAATTGTCATTGCAAAAGAAGCAAATAAAGCGAATTTCCACACCTTAATTCCTTCTGAGAAGGATTTGTTTTTACCAAAAAATCTTGTCATTAATGCTACAACAAATAAAGGAACCAATGTGCCTGCAATCATATGTAGGATTGCAACCTGGCCGGCAATTTGTGTTACTAGTACGAGGAAATTGTCAGTGATGCTTGAGTCAGCTGATAAGCCTGTTTGTACACCTACCAGAATAGGAGTTCCTACAGCACCAAATGAAACTGGTGTACTTTGGATTACCATTCCAGCAACAACAGCAGCCATTGCCGGAAAACCTAATCCTACTAAAAGCGGAACTGCTACAGCCGCAGGTGTACCAAAGCCGGATGCTCCTTCAATAAATGATCCAAACAGCCAAGCAATAATAATTACCTGAATACGCCGGTCTGCAGAAATATCGGTGAATCCCTGGCGGATTGTTTTAATGCCACCGCTTTCCTGCAAAGTATTGAGAAGTAAAATCGCACCAAAAATAATGTACAGCAAAGTTCCTGCAACAACTAGGCCATTAATCGAAGCAGCAGCGACATTTGCTCCAGGTACTTTCCAGATAAATAGTGCCAAACCAACTGCCACCAGATATGAAATCGGCATTGCTTTGCTGGCAGGCCATCTCATTCCGACCAGGAACACTGCCACTGCGATAATCGGCAAAAGAGATAAAAAAGCTAAAGTTCCCGTACTCATTAATAACATTTCCCCCTTCAGTTTTGTAATAACAAACAATAATTCCATTTTGTTGCGGACCACGAAACATTGTTATATAACTATAGTATTTTTGTTATACAACAACAACTTGACCTATACCTAATTATACAGCCCATTTTTGTAATTTCAATAATATTAAGAAAATTTAATATATATTTTTTGTGCAAAAAAATTAGCCCGATATATCTTTAATAAAAGATAATCGGGCCACTACATTTAACTTAAAGGGCTGATATGCCCCAAACGGGCGGAGACAGCTTTTCCTGTTTTAACCATAATTGACTTCAGCGTATTCATCCTATCGTCGGTCATTCTCATAGTAGGACCTGATATACTTACAGCTGCAATCACCTTTCCAAGATGATCAAAGATAGGAACAGCAATACAAGTAATTCCGTATTCATTTTCCTCCAGATCAAGCGCAAACCCCTTTTGCCTAACTTGGCTAAGTTCTTTTAGAAATTCTTCTTTTTCAGTAATGGTTTTATCTGTATGGACCGGCATCCCTTTCCGTTCCAGGATATCGAGTACCACACTGGAGGGCAGGTATGCAAGAATGGCTTTCCCTACAGATGTGCAATGCATAGGAGCCCGTTTTCCAACCTTTGAGTGCATCCTCAATGTCTCATTGCCTTCAAGCTTTTCGATATATACAACCTCTCCCTGATCATATACAACTAAATGAATGACTTCGTTTGTCTCATTTTCAAGCTCCTGCAGAAAAGGCCTTGCTTCCGCTCTCAAATCGATTGATTCAAGAAGTTTGGAGCTGATCTCAAGGAACTTGTAGCCAAGCTTATATTTTCCTGTCTCGCCATCCTGTTCAATATACCCATATTGCACAAGTGTAGACAGGATGCGGTATACGGAACTTTTATTTATGTCTATTTGTTTGGCTATCTCCGTAACCCCCAGGCCGCCTTTTTTCATGCTCACCAGCGTGATGATATCAAGTGCCCTGCTTACAGATTTAACCATATTCTCTCTTTCCAAAAACGCTCACCTCTGGTGCATAAACCTTTATCTTTTAACATTATAGCATACAGAAAATGTGAATGGATTAAACTGTTTTTGCACCTTCACGGGCTGCAGCAAATGTGTTGCGAAGCGTTCCTACTTCTATAATTTTACACTCAATCACATCACCGGAACCAACCATCTCCGCTCCAACTGGGCTTCCAGTAAGGATGACATCCCCTGGCTTCAGTGTCATCACATTGGTCAGGTAAGAAATCATTTTGCGGATCGGAATAATCATTAATTCGGTGCTGCTGTTCTGCTTTTCTTCCCCGTTTAATTTCGCCTCAACCTTCACTTGGAATGGATCCAGGTCTGTTTCAATAACAGGTCCCAGCGGAGTGAAGGTATCGAATGATTTTCCTACCGTCCAATGCCCGTCACTATGGAAGAATTGCGGTGCTGTCACATCATTTCCTACTGTAAAGCCAAAGACATAATCAAGCACATCCGATTCCGGTACATCCTTAGCCTCTTTACCGATAACCACAGCAAGTTCCGATTCAAATTTAACCTGTTCAATGCCCTCCGGGATAACGATGTTTTCCTCTGGTCCAATAACTGACGAAACTGGCTTGAAAAAGAATACTGGAATCTCAGGAAGCGTTTCCGGTAAATCAGTTTTTGCGGATACATAGTTAGCTCCAATACCAATAATCTGATTTGGCACAAGCGGGGCAAGCAGCTTTATTTCGCTTTTCGAGAAAGAATTTCCTGTATACTCCCATTCTCCAAAAATATCACCTTTAATTTCTTTAACTGTTTCATTTTCTATCACACCTGTATGTACAGCTGAATTAGCTTCGAATCGTGTAAATTTCATTTTGAATCTCCCTTCGGTTATCTGTGAAGAACAGGGCATTTTTATACCCTGTTCCTATAATTATTTATTGTTTTACAGCATACTTAGCTTTTGCTTCAAGGCGGCGGCGGTGCAGAATCGGCTCTGTGTAGCCGTTTGGCTGGTCATAACCTTCAAATACAAGGTCGCAGGCTGCCTGGAATGCAACTGAGTTATCAAAGTCAGCTGCCATTGGGCGATAAGCCGGATCTCCTGCATTTTGTTCGTCTACAACTTTTGCCATTTTCTTAAGAGTCTCAAGCACTTGTTCTTTTTTGCAAATGCCATGGTGCAGCCAGTTCGCAACATGCTGGCTGGAAATCCTTAATGTCGCACGGTCTTCCATTAAACCAATATCGTTAATATCTGGAACTTTTGAACAGCCGATGCCCTGTTCAACCCAGCGGACAACATATCCAAGAATGCCTTGTGCGTTATTGTCAAGCTCTTGTTGAATTTCTTCTGGGCCCCATTGCGGATTTTCAGCAACCGGAATTTGCAGGATATCATCGCGCAGGTCAGAAGTATCCTCCATAAGCTTATTTTGTACTTCCGAAACATCAACCTGATGGTAATGTAAAGCATGCAATGTCGCAGCTGTAGGAGATGGAACCCATGCAGTATTGGCTCCAGCATTCAGATGGCCAATTTTCTGCTCCATCATATCTGCCATCATATCCGGCATTGCCCACATTCCCTTTCCGATTTGGGCATGTCCCTGGAAGCCTGTTTCAAGCCCGGTGTTTACATTGGACTTTTCATAGCCCTTAAGCCATGCAGTTGATTTCATGTCGTTCTTGCGGATCATCGGGCCAGCTTCCATGGATGTATGCATTTCATCGCCAGTGCGATCCAGGAATCCTGTGTTAATAAAAACAATACGGTCCTTTACTTCACGGATACATGCTTTTAGATTTAAGGAAGTACGGCGTTCCTCATCCATAACACCTATTTTTAATGTATTGCGCTCAAGTCCAAGCAAATCTTCTGTGCGGTCAAACAATTCATTTGCGAAAGCAACCTCTTTTGAACCGTGCATTTTCGGTTTTACAATGTAGATGGACCCTTTTGAGGAATTTTGGTAAGGGCCATTTCCAAGGATCGTATGCTTGGCAATAAGGCTTGTTACCACTGTATCAAGGATTCCTTCCTGAATTTCATTGCCGCTGGCATCTAAAATAGCGTTGTTAGACATTAAATGTCCCACATTGCGGACGAACATAAGTGAACGTCCTGACAGGGAAAAACCTTGTCCTTCCGGGGATACATACGTACGATCAGGATTTAAAGTACGTGTCATTGTTTTAGTTCCTTTAGAAAATGTTGCAGAAAGATCGCCTTTCATTAATCCAAGCCAATTGCGGTATACTATTACCTTGTCTTCTGCATCAACTGCGGTTACAGAATCCTCACAGTCCATGATCGTTGTAACAGCTGCTTCGAGAAGTACGTCTTTAACGCCAGCATCATCAGTTTTTCCAATAGGATGGCTTCTGTCAATTTGTATTTCAAAGTGCAGGCCATTATTTTTCAATAGAACTGCTGTTGGCTGATTTTCCACACCCTGATAGCCGGCAAACTTCGCTTCATCTGCCAATCCTGCAGTTTCCCCATTGCTAAGGACAACCTCAAGCTTTCCATCCTCTACCTTGTACTGCACAGCATCCTTATGCGATCCGCTTGTTAATGGCACTGTTTGGTCAAGGAATTCTCTGGCAAATGAAATAACTTTCTCACCTCTCACAGGGTTATAACCTCCGTCCCGGTGAGCCCCATGATCTTCACTAATGGCATCCGTTCCGTAAAGTGCATCATATAAGCTGCCCCAGCGCGCATTTGCTGCATTGATTGCATAACGTCCATTGTTAACAGGGACAACTAATTGAGGGCCAGCCTGGATAGCCACTTCATCATCCACGTTTTCTGTCGTGATCTTGTAATCTTCTGCCTTTGGTTCAAGGTAGCCGATTTCCTCTAAAAATGACTTGTAGCTATTAAAATCGAATTCTTTATTTTCGCGGTGCCAAGCGTTAATTTGATTTTGAATTTCATCACGCTTGGCAAGAAGTGCTTTATTTTGAGGCGTCAAATCGCTTATAAGCACTTCCAAACCAGACCAGAATTGCTCCTGATCGATTCCGCTTCCCGGAAGAGCTTCAGAATTAATAAATGCATAGAGTTCACTTTCAACTTGCAGGTTTCCAGATTTCACATAGTTTCCCATTGGTCATTTCCTCCTTAGAATTGCCTCTTTGATAACATTTTTGTTTGCTATTACCAAACACTGTTTCTTGCTGTCTCTTAAAAAAATAATAGCATGGTTTTCTTTGCCGTTTCAATAATTTTCATGCAATTTGTAATTCTTTTTATTATTCTTAAGCCAGCCCCCTTTCGTTTAAGGGAGGCTGCCGGTTTACTTTATGAAATTGCCTGGGCTTTCATCTCTTTCTTTATCTCCACACAGCGGCTAGGTGACGGGAAGAGTTTCCCTGCATTCAGCAGATTACGAGGATTAAAGACTTCACGGATCTCTGTCTGGGCTGCAATTTCATCTTCAGTGAAAACAAATCGCATCTCTTCCCTCTTCTCAATACCGACTCCATGTTCCCCGGTTATTGTTCCGCCAACATCAGCACACACCTTCAGGCATAGGCTTCCAGCTTCAAGCGCTCTCTCTGATTCTCCAGGTATTCGGGCATCAAACAGGACAAGCGGGTGCAAATTTCCATCCCCTGCATGGAAAATGTTCGCAATTCTTAATCCCGATTCCTCGCTGATCTGGTTGATTCTGCGCAGTACTTCAGGCAGCTTGCTTCGAGGGATAACTCCATCCTGTACTAGATAATCTGGAGATATTGCTCCCATGGCGCCAAAGCCTGTCTTTCGATTCGCCCACCATCTTGCTCTTTCTTCTTCATTCCTGGCTGCACGGACTTCACGGACATTCCGCATTCTGCAAACCTCAAGAATCTGCTCAATTTGTTCATCAATTCCTGCAGCAATTCCATCCACTTCAATAAGCAGGACAGCTTCAATATCTTTCGGGTGTCCAACCGGGAAGGCAGCTGCTTCAACACCTTCAATAGCAGTCTTATCCATCATCTCCAGTGCAGCCGGCACGATACCTGCAGAAATAATATCTGAAACCGCCTGGCTGCCATCCTCGACATTATCAAAATAGGCGAGTACAGTTTGTTTTCCTTCAGGATTCTTAAGAATGCGGACAGTTATTTTAGTAACAATGCCCAGTGTACCTTCCGAGCCTGTAATTAGGCCCAGCAAATCATAACCCGGTGCGTCCGGAATGCCGTCTTTCCCGATTTCGATTATCTCTCCATTGGGCATAACGACTTCAAGACCGAGAATATGATTTGTAGTTACTCCATATTTCAAACAATGGGCACCGCCTGCATTTTCAGCAACATTTCCGCCGATGGTACAGCAATATTGACTGGAAGGATCGGGAGCATAATAATAGCCTTTATCTGATATTGAATTTGTCAGTTTCAGGTTAACAAACCCAGGTTCCACAACAGCCCTGCGGTTTTCAAGATCCACACTAATAAGCTTTTTCATCCGTACCATGCTGATAATGATTTCCCCATTCAGCGGTATGGCGCCGCCGCTCAGTCCTGTTCCTGCCCCCCTGGCAAGAAAAGGCAGATCATTTTCTGCACAGTATTTTACAACATCAGCGACTTCCTGGGTGTCCTTCGGAAAAACGACTGCTTTTGGTAAATGCCTGTGGATGGTAAAACCGTCACAGTCATATGCAAGCAGATCTTCCTTTTGATAAAGAATGGAGCTGGCGCCGCCAACAATATCAGCCAAATTCAAAATATGTTTATCCTTTGATTTAATATTCTTTGCCTTCATTATTCACCCTCCTTCATGCCATCTTCCTTTTTATATGCCCAGTCAAGAAGCTGTACGGTATGAACGATTTTCTGGTTCCGCCCGTATCTTTGAACACCCATCGCCATTTGAAGCATACAGCCCGGATTACCCATTGATATCATCTCTACATCATCAGGTACATTTTCCATTTTGCTCTTTAGAACAGCATCGGCCATCTCTGGATTCGTTATATTATAGATTCCAGCACTTCCGCAGCAGCGGTCTGAGTTTGGCATATGCACCATATCAACTCCAGGGATATCCAATAGGATGTCTCTCGGCTGCTGGCGGATTCCCTGTCCATGTGCAAGGTGGCAGGCATCATGGTAAGTGATTTTTGTATTTAATTCAGCTTTTGGCTTTTCATATCCTGTATCATGAAGATGTTTCGAAATATCCTCTACCTTCTCTGAAAATTCCTCTGCTTTAGCATGCATTTCTGGATCTTCCTTGAATAATTCGGCATATTCCTTCATCATGCATCCGCAGCCTGCTGCATTGACGATCACTTTATCAAAATCCTCAAAGGCCTCCATATTCTGCTTTGCCAGTTTTCTTCCCATTTCCCGGTCACCGGCATGGACATGAAGTGCTCCGCAGCAGGTTTGATTTTGAGGAATGACAACATCATTCCCATTTCTGGTGAGTACATTTATAGTTGATTCATTGATATCGCTGAACATAACATCCATCACACAGCCTGTTAACATGGCAACTTCCTGTTTGGTTTCACCTTTTGCTTTAATCACCTTTACATCTTTATATTTCTTTTTAACAGGCTCTTTCACTTCCGGCATGATTGATTCCATATCAACAAGATGCTGAGGCATGATATTAATCAGCTTCGTCTTACGTATCACTTTTTGCATGCCGCTTTTTTGATAAAACCTTAAAAGGCCTCCAAGAGTGTTCAAGCGATTTTGATGAGGAAATAAGTCATGAAGGAAAAACTTGCTTACTGCTCCCTTTACCCCTGTTAACGGCATAGCTTGGCGGATCTGCCCGCGTGCTTCCTCAATCAAACCGCCTACATCAACATCCGCAGGACAAGCAGTGGTACAGGCACGGCAATCCAGGCATTGAAATACAGGATCCATGAATTGCTCATTCACTTGAAGTTTGCCTTCAGCCACTGACTTAATCAGATGGACACGCCCTCTTGGCGAATGCTGTTCCTGTCCTGTCTGCTCATATGTAGGACAGGATTCAAGGCACATTCCGCAATGGACACAGTCTGCCCATTTTTTTTCATCCGGCGGATCGCTCCATAAATAGTTTCCCAATCCTGACGTGCATGGCGGATCTTGTTTTAAATCGAGTTCCCGGACACTCACTTAAATCCCTCCTACAAACCTGTTTGGGTTTAATGTTTTATGTGGATCTACTTTTGTTTTAATTCCTTGCAGCAGACTGAAGTATGATGGATTCTTTCCCCAGACATTTACTTCTTTTCGAAGTTCAAATGGAATGTGTTTCACTAAGGCGTATCCGCCAGCCTTTTCAGCGATCTCTCTCGCTTCCTTAACCCCAGAGGCTACATCCTTGGCTGCACCTCTGATGATTACCTGGCTCAATCCATGGCCTAAGCCTCCATGTGACTCTACCGTTACGTTAAACATATCTTTAAAAAGCTCAGTTTCCTTTAAAACATCCAGCACATTCAGATTAACCGTACCAATCTTCAAGCAAGCTTCTGTTTCAGCCGGCAATTCTTCAGCTGACCCATTCGGGCTATTCTGGTAAAAGCGATTCCAGAAGAAATCCGCTTCTTCCTTTGAATTTACAGTCAAATTTGCATCTGATGGCAAAATATTTTTTATAAAATTTTCCTGATATCGTACAGAACTTTCCACATCTTCAAAGCTTATCGCAAGAGTATAAAAGTTTATTCCTGTAAGCTTATCTGAAAGCGCTGGGTTTAATAGTTCCATCGTTACTGGCTCAATCATGGAATCAAGCACTTTAACGGTAAATGTTCTTATCTGCTCCAGGTTTCCTTTCGGGAACGATACGAGAACCAGGCTTTCACTTTTCGGCAGCGGTCTTAGCTTTAACGTAATCTCGGTGACAACACCAAGTGTTCCCATTGATCCGATAAATAGCTTATTCATATCGTAACCGGCAACATTTTTAACAACTCTTCCGCCAGACCGGATAACTTTGCCATCGGGATATACTGTCCTTAATCCAATAACCGCATCACGGGCGGATCCGTATCCCAATCTTTTGGGTCCGCTTTCATTTGTCGCAATCACTCCGCCAATTGTAGACCTTTCCGGCCAGAATGGGTCAAGTGAGATCTTTTGATGATGCTTTGACAGATAATCCTGAAGTTCTTTAAAAGGAGTTCCAGCTTTTACAGTTAATGTCATATCGCCAGGCGTATGTTCCACTATTCCTGTAAACCTTTCAAGAGAAAGCAGAATATCTGCCTTTTCATTAAGGCCTCCAAATCCCCGTTTTGTTCCGCCCCCCAGTATGTTAATCGTCAAACCATTTGAATTGGCATATTTTAATACTGCTGAAATTTCTTCTTCCGATTCAGGATAAGCTTTTACATGTCCTGAGTTCCCAAAAGGGTGGGAATCTTTTTCATATGCTGATAATTGATCTTCCCTAAGGATTGTTTTTAACTCGCTAATCGTTTCTGATGCAATCAAAACAAACACCACCTATTGTTTCTTAATAACAAACAATGTTTCTCGTGAATTTCAAAAAAATACATTATTGTTCCTGAAGAATACTCATTTGTAAAAGCCGCTCCACCAGTTCTAAATGTTCAATCATATTTTTATGTGCCTGCTCTGGCTGCTGATTTTTAATTGATAAATAGATTCCGAGATGCTGCTGCCCGATTTTTTTGGCCGTTTCAGGCTGTGTTTGGATGTACTGGTGGAAATCCATCATCGACTTTTTCATTGTTTCCGATATAAATTGTACAAACTGGATGAGGATATCATTTCCTGCTGCATGGGCAATGGCCATGTGAAATTGGTAATCCTCCTCCCATCCATGGATAGCTGTATCTGAAATCAACTTAGTCATTTTGCTTAGATCCTCATCCGAGCGATTTCCCGCCGCCATTTCTGCAAGGCCGGCTTCGACCATTTTTCTGGCCTGAAACAATTCCTGGATGTCTTTAATGCCAGGAAGCAAGTGGTGGCTGTTAAATAATTTCGAGGAATCAAACTTACAAATATAAGTTCCTTCACCCTGCTTAACCTGAACAATCCCTTTTCCCTGCAGCGATGTTAAAGCATCCCTGACAGCGGAGCGCCCAACACCAAATAAATCACATAATTCTCTGACAGAAGGAAGCTTCTCACCGGGCTGAAAGGAACCCTTCGCAATCATCTCTTCGATTTGTTCTGCAACCAAATCTGAAATTTTCCTATTAGAAATTTTTTTTACATTCACGCTCATGCCCCCTTTCATTTCAGACATCACATATCTGATAAGTTACTTGTTAATTATTATTAAAGCATGACAAATTATATTAATCAATAAAATATTTAGAATTCACTTAATATTATAAGTATTTTATATCTTCCTTCTTATTTTCTGGTTTATCTTGTAGGATGAAGGGCTTACATTTTTATTTTGCTGCCTTTCCTGCAAGAATTACTTTTTTAAAAAATAAGCTCTTTTAAACTTTGGCTGTTGATTTCCTCACCAAGCCTCGCTTATCCTTTGCGCTCCGTGAGCCACCGCGGTGCTATGCGCCTGTGTGGTCTCCCTTTGACCAACTGTTCCCGAAGGACATTGAATAATCATCCGTGAATAAACACCTTACGAAGGAAATGCGAATGCACTTTCGAGAAGCTCGCGCCTTACGCTCCAATCAATATAATGCCAAAATCAACAATTGCCAAAAATAAAAAAACCTGACCAGCCATGCTTTCGCATGGTGATCAGGTTTCCCCTATTAGTCTATAACGCGCACTACGCGGCCATTAAATACACTCTTCCAATAGCCGCTGGACATATTGGCAATAGCGACTCCTGTTGAGCTTTGGGAACCGATGAATTTTCCGCCGCCTAGATATATGCCCACATGGCCATCTTTTTTATATGTATCAAAGAAAACAAGGTCTCCCGGCTTCATTTCGCTTGCAGAAACCTGGCGTCCCGCATATTTTAAAGAATCTGTGCTGGCCCCTACCTTTATTCCTGCTTGAGCAAAAGACCAATGAACAAAACCTGAGCAATCAAATCTTCCGTTTGTAATATCATTGGCATTTCTGCCACCGCCAAACACATAAACAGAGTTGCCTATATATTTGTTGCCGGCAGTTGTGACTATATTAACCGCACTGCTTCCATTTACTGATTGCTTAGGTGCAGAACTGTTGGAGCTGCCTGATTTGTTCCCGCTTACAGATGTTGGTACTGTCCCTGCAGATGATCGTACTGAAGTTGAAGCTGCAGTTTGAGCAGCTATGCTTTGCTCTATTTCAGCAAGTAATGACGCATATTTACTATCTTCACTTTGAAGCTTCGCCTTCTTTTCAGCAATACCACTCTCTTTTTCTTTCAGCTGCTGAATTAGTGAATGATTTTGCTTTTTTTGTTCAACCATATTAGCCTGCATGCCTTCAAACTCGGTCATCATGCTGGTCAATTTGGACAACTCTGCTACAACTGCAGCCTTTTTCTCTTCAAGTTCTCTTTTATCCTTTTCTTGTTCCAGCATTAATTGTTTGTCTGCCTGAACAAATGTCGTAACTGCACCAACACGGTCAACAAAATCACTGAAGCTTGACGCACCAAGCAGAACATCCAGATAAGCTACTGTTCCGCCACTTTCCTGGAACGACTGGGCTCGCTGCTTTAAAACTCCGCTTCGCTTTTCAATTCTTTCTTCAATGATCCCCATTTCCGCTTTTAATTTATCTAACTCCGATTGTGTACTTGTAATATTACTTTGTGTTTCTTCTATTATTTTATTATTATCTTCAATTGCTTTCTCTACTCTTTGAATCTTTATATTTAGTTCGGCAATTTCCTTTAATACTGAAACAAGTTCCTGATCAGCCTTGGCAAGGCTTGCTTGTACGTCTGATCGCTGCAGTTGGATTTCACTTTTTTGATTATGTAATTTATTAATAGATTCAGCATGAACGCCCGGAATAGAAAAAGCACTTCCAAGGCCAAGCATTATTGTGGTATTTAAAACGAGCAGCCCTTTTTTCAAGATTATTACCTGCTTTCTGATATGTACCCGGCCAATAACTCGCCAGCATATGGATTATATAAAACTTTTGCCCTATGTATTTAAAAATATTAAGTGAATACTCATTAGTAAATTTGTCTTTCCATGGAGGATTATACCATCGTTATTTGACAGGCTTGTAATATTAATATTACAAAAATATTTCATTTGTGACATTAAACCTCTTTTTTCGCCAATTCCGTAAGACATTTTTCCTGTTTTTTCTTCAAATTATAAAAGAAAAGGCTGAACCCGTAATTTAGAAAACTCACGATTTCAGCCTATTGTATTTATACTTTTTAAATAGAAGGAACTCGACAAATTTCTAAAAAGTTTTATCTTTTAACTTCTGAATTTACTTTGTATGTCCTGATCGAAAACAAAAACTGACATCCCAAAATCACGTTCAATATCAATGTCAACAAACAGGTCGATAAGTTTCGCCTGCAAAAACTCTTCCATTTCTGCTGGACGATTTTTCTTATACATTTCTTTTACCATTTCTGTTCGGGCTGCACGGAGCATTTGTTTTCCTTCATCTGCACTGGCAATAAACTTTTCTACAGGAGACAGGTTCCCTTCCATCTCACAAATAGCCCAATTTTTACAAAAAGTTGTTCTGACTTGGCTTGGCCCTTTACCCATGTGCTTTTTCCTGAAGGAACGTACTAAATTACTAAATTCAGCTTCATACTTATTCATCTTTCCAACCCTCAAATACCCATTTATTGTCCCTAATTACTATCTATTAAATAAGCGCTTAAACTAGGATTCGCTGTAATAAGTTAAGCAATTATCGCTATAATTGTCAAACAAAAAAGCTGGTGCCAGGTACCTATTCCAATAGGCGAACAGGTGCAGATGCATTTTAATTTCTTGCCTAACTGAGAATTTGTGCTAATATTTTTGTTAGTTAAACAGAATTTAGGAGGCGGCTTACATGGACAGCCAAATCAGCAACAGCAGAAAAATTGTTAAATTTCAGGATGGGGTTCTGCAGGAAACTCATGATGAAATTGTTACAGAACACCCTTTAACCATTCACCTGAATGGAGAGGAGTTCGCCACTATGGTTTGCAGCCCAGACAACATCAAGGAGCTGACAATTGGCTTTCTGGCTTCAGAAGGTTTTATCCGTAAAATAGACGAAATTAAAAATATACAAATAGACGAAAGCAAAGGCTATGCATACGTAGATTTACATGTTAAGACTGTCACCGCAAGCCATGAGTTCCATTCTAAAAGATTTATCGGTTCATGCTGCGGAAAAAGCAGGCAATTTTACTTCCATAATGATGCACGTACGGCTAAAACCTCTACTTCCAAAATGACTTTGACCCCCCTTCAGTGTATATCTTTTATGAAGGATCTTCAGAAAGGCAGTGTTACTTTCCAAGAAACCGGAGGGGTACATAATGCCGCATTATTTTCTGCCGATGAGTTAATTGTAAGCAGAACCGATATCGGACGCCATAATGCACTGGATAAAATCCTTGGCTACTGTATTGAAAACCGTATTCCTGTCAGGGATAAAATTATCGCATTTAGCGGCAGAATTTCATCAGAAGTTTTATTAAAAGCTGCAAAAATTGGAGTTGGCATCATCCTTTCAAAATCCGCCCCTACTAATCTTGCTATTAAGCTAGCAGATGATTTGAATATTACCGCAGTTGGTTTTATTCGCGGAAACACCTTTAATGTTTATTCACACCCGGAAAGAATTATTTCAGGGCAGAAAAGTTAATTTATCCTGAACACAAAAAATATATAAGAATAACAAAAATAAGAATCCGGTTTGGGTTCTTTTTTTTAGGCTCTGTTTAACTTGCCTATCTATATTCACTCAGGAAGCTCAGCGAACCGAGGGCGATCCAACGCTCCCCGGGCACCTTATGCATGCAGGAGTTCTCCCTTCGATTCACTTCTCCAGCTGGAGTTTCGCGCCTTCCTTTCAAATCAACAGGGTATCAACATGAGCGTTAACAATGCCTTTTTTTATATAGAATCTTTATTTTATCAATTACTGGTTATTTTTCACATCACGTTTCGCACCCGCTTCCACAGGGAAATCAATTCATATCAGGATAACAAATTCTTATAAGGAGGCAATACAAATGAAAATAACTGAAATGATGACAACAGAGGTAGAAAGCTGTTCACCAAATGCTACCCTTATGGAAGTTGCAGCAAAAATGAAGGAGTTGGATGTTGGTGTAATGCCTATTACACAAAAAGATGAATTAATCGGCTTAGCAACTGACAGAGATCTTGTATTAAAAGGCCTTGCAGAAGAATTGCCGCTCGATGCACCGGTTTCCCAAGTAATGACCGGCGATCCGGTGAGGGGGACAGTAACCATGACACCTGAAGAAGCAGCGGATATTATGGCAGATGTCCAAATTCGCCGCCTTCCAATTGTAGATGACGGCAAGCTTGTAGGAATCGTGTCTTTAGGTGACCTAGCCGTCCATAACAGGACAGAATCCGATGCAGGAGAAGCTCTGGAAGAAATCTCCTATCCTTCTGAACCAAATAAATAACTAACCAGAATGGATCTCTTTTCGGGGATCCATTTCTTTTCGATTTCCCTTGGTAAAACTTTCTTATTTCAACTCACTTTTTTGCATATAGGTGAATACCCTATTTATGCAAAGGAGGAATGCTTATGTATTATTTTAACGCACATGGGAATCTGCCAGTTTCTTGGAGCCGTGAAGACCAGGATTTCAGGGACGCCAAGAGCCAATGCCAAAAATACATGAATTACCATGTAATTGCTCAAATGAAGGATGGTTCTCAAGTTGAAGGCATCATAGAGGATATGGATGATGAAGGCGTAACAATGATGGTACCTGAAGATGTGGAAGAAAATGACTCAAGAACATATGGCTATGGGGGATATGGCGGCTACGGAAGAAGGAGATTCCGCCGCTATCGCAGACGCCGCTTTCCATTCTACGTTTTCGCTTTCCCATTCATTTTTCCATATCCTTTTTACTATTAAGCGACTGAAAAAACCAAGGAGCTTTTGTAATCCCCTTGGTTTTTTGCTATTCAACACCCGGGAACCAGCCAGGTGTATTAATAATTGCCTGCCATAGCGGATCCGGAACAACTAAACGATCCTGGGCATTTTTATCAAGCTTTATTAGAATTTCTTCTTCGCGCCCGCTTTGAATCTTTTCCACCCAATCCGGATCGATTATAAGCTGCCGACCTAATGCAATTAAAGGAACACCACTCTTTTCCAATGCATGAAGGGCTTCCTCAGCACCATATAGAGAGCCCACACCAATAACTGGTATGCGATGTCCAACACGCTCCTGAATAATTTCCATGCGGGAACGTTTTTCCTCCACTCCTCTTCTTGGTTCAGACCAAAAATCCTGCAGGGAAACATGGAGATAATCCAGACCCTTCTCCGCCAAAACATCAATTAAGGCTAAAGTATCAGCCATTGTAATTCCTGGTATTTCCGGCTCTTCCGGGGAAAAACGGTAGCCTGCAAGAAAAGGCCCTTTTGCATGTTTAGAAACAGTTTTCTTTACCTCTTCTATAATCGCCAATGGGAATGCCATTCTTTTCTCAAGACTGCCTCCCCATTGATCTTCACGCCGGTTAGAGTGCGGGGAGAAGAATTGCTGAATTAAATAGCCATTTGCTCCATGAATTTCAACTCCGTCATACCCTGCCTCTATAGCACGCCGTGTTGCCTCACCAAATGCTTTAATTATCTCTTCTGTTTCCTGCCCGCTAAGTGCCCTTGGCTCCTTTGAACCTCCGCGTTCAGATGCAACAGGACTTGCGGAAACAATGTCACCATCCGGCACCAGCTCAGGGGGACATTCTCTTCCCCCATGAAAAATTTGCAGAACTGCTTTGGCACCTTGCTCTTTTATCGCAGAAGCAAGCCTTTTTAAACTCGGAACCATCTCATCCGAATGTCCTGCAAACTCCCCATGAAACCCTTTTCCGTTAGCTGTTACATAGGTGCATGCGGTGATTACCATGCTAACGCCTTTCGAGCGGCGGGCATAATACTCAACTTCTGCATCAGATACAGTCCCATCCTCGTTTGATGAAAAATTAGTCATTGGTGCCATTATGACACGATTTTTAAGCGATATGCCATTCGAAAAAGTAAAGTCTTCAAAAAGCGGTTGAAATTTTGGATCCATTGCTGTCTTCCCTCTCTGTAAATTTATATGTTTTCTCTGTCAAGTTATAAAAACACCGTTTTATTTTCTTTAAAACCGGCCACTTTTATGTAATACCTTTAATACATGTTTTTGAAACGGAACTATGTTACTTTTTAGTATATTAAAAAAACAATTCAAAAAGAGAACTTTTGAATTGTTTTTTAATAAACATATTAATTGTACAATGCAACTGGAGGATCAATTCCTAAAACGGGTTCACCATTAACAGTTAACCAAATGTAGTAATGATCAATTTCAGTATTTAGGATTTTCTCAACTTTTGCGATTAAACTCTCTTGCATTTCAAATGATAGCCTGGCAGTTTCTTCTCCCAATGAGATATCCTGTAAACCAAATAAATCTGCAATCTTTCTTGCTTCTTCGTAGGACACCTCTACATATTTATCATACTCTGATAAGTATGCCGCTTCTGCTGGTTTAATAGTAAGTAAAGTACCAATTAAAAATGTCATCATAACAAGTCCTAATTTCTTCATACAGCTCTCCCCTTATTAATTTATTTTATTTTCATGTACAAGCATTAGAAATGTATCAAGCACTTCAGGATGATACATAGTACCACGGCATCTCCTAAGCTCTTCTACTGCTTCACTTTTTAATCGACCTTTTTTATAAACCCGGTCTGTTGTTATAGCATCATAAGAATCTACTATTGATATAATTGAAGCTTCGATTGAGATGTCTTTCCCTGATATTCTATTAGGATATCCCAGTCCATCATATCTTTCGTGGTGCTGTTCTACTATTTTTCCAGCATCCGTTAGTAATGAAAGTCCAGTTTCTTCTAAGATTTCTCTTCCAAAGGTTGAATGTTGCTTCATTAACTCCCATTCATCAGAGGTTAACTTCCCTGGCTTTTGTAATATTTCCAAGGGGATTCGCAACTTACCGACATCATGCAAAAATGATGCAACATTCAAGACCATTAATTGCTTCGAATTCAAACCAATTTCTTTACCAACCAGCATACACATCTTATTTATGCGATGACAATGATCTTTTGTATAACCGTCTTTTTGCTCTATTGAAACTGAAAGCTCCATTAATTCCTTTGTGGCTTTGCTGTAATGATGAAAAAAAGGTTGTGAAGTTATATATAGAAATTCCGCTGTTCCCACTGCTTGAAATACGTAATGCTCTTCTACAGGTGTCCTATAAAAAGAATCCCCTGTTCTTACTGTCTTTGTTTCATTTTTGTACCTAAGAATTAATTCTCCAGAAAGCACATACAAATATTCTAGAGCTTCCCATCCTTCCTGAGGTTCGATTCCCCACATCACTCCAGGATCCAACTTATGATATATAACTTCTGTTCCGTCCCCGGAAGCGATTAAGGAGATTTGTAATCCCTTCATGTGGACTGTTTCAATGAAACTATCTTCATTTATAATGCCCACTTAATTACCCTCTTTCTAAAACTTTCTCTTATGGTGCTGTATGTTTAATGTTTTTTGTATGAAACTAGTCTCTTTAGATTTTATGTAACTCTTTTTTTCCTATACTGACATTCTAGTACATGATTTTCCATATTTCCACAAAAATTTTACTAGTTCCTTGATTTTCATGATAATGTTACCAATTAACACATCTATTTACCTGCTATTATTCCAAATAAAGTATTTTATATGACTAATAGTAGGGTTCCTCCTAAAGTGTGAGTTAGAGTGGTGTCTATACTCATATCTTACTGAGGAGCCCTATTTTTTTCAAAGTCGAAAAATAATTAAAACCCAGAGACCGCTCCGGTCTCTGGGTTTGTGCTATATTACTCTCTTTTATTTGGTGAAACATCTTTTTCGTTATTCTCCCTTTTATGAAGATTCTGATCTTCGGGAAGCTGTGTCGTTCTTTCCATTCCGCTTGTATCTTCTCCCATCCCTTTTAGGAAGGTAATCAGCAGTGTGACAGCCCTGTTCACTTCCGGGTCTTTTAATACCCTTACTAAATCAAAATAGCTCGTTCTTTCATCTGTTTCTTTATATTCGGCAACACGGGCTATACCGGAATTTAATTTAAGCAGCAATGGCTCCAGCTGCTGGACATTTACCGTACCTAGTGTACCAACCATTAGAAGCAGGTTTTTAATCGTGTTTGTGGCTTCTGGTTTGTCTACCGCTTTTACAAGCACGTTCAATACTTTGTCTCCTTGTCCAAACAAGCCGTTTAATAGAGAAAGAACCCCCCTATCATGCATATGGTTAACAACTGAAAGGAGTTCGAGAATGGATTCCTTATTATCAATAAGGGCATTTTCCACTTCTTCCAAGTCCTTTTTGCGTTTGTCCTCCGGACTTAATTCGAAACGCTTAATATTATTAATCGCTTTAGCCATTCTGCTTCCGCTCCTTTTTCACCATATCTCCAGGGAAAACATAATCCTTTCGTGCCCACTTTTTCTGAACATTGACACCAATCTGCGGCTGGGGATTTCCAAAGCGGTGATTTATTTTTGGAAGTGGATTGATTCCTTCCTCACTCAGGATTTCAAGTTTTGCCCGTGTTTCCTTGTATGCAGGCGTATCCGTATCTTTATCGGCATAGCTGCTTGTCAATAGGTTGATTGCTGCTTCGCCTCTATCATTCATCGGCAGATAGACCTCTTTGCCTTTAACCCTGTCGGTTATATGGCATTTCACTTTAACATTTCCGTATGGAGAGGTTAAACGAACCAGTGTACCATCTTTCAGGCCGCGTTCGGCAGCAAGATCAGGTGAGACTTCCAAGAAGACTTCCGGTGTCTTTGAGCTGATTCCCTTGGATTTATATGTCATATTCCCTTCGTGGAAATGCTCAAGCAGGCGGCCATTATTGACATGAATATCATATTCGATCGGGAACTCAAGAGTAGGTGTCCAATCGACTGGATAAAGCCTGGCTTTTCCATCCGGGAATGGGAAGCCTTCTGTATACAAGAGCGGACTGTCTGTTCCATCCTCCGCAACTGGCCATTGCAGACTCTTGTAGCCTTCCAATCTCTCATAAGTAACACCTGAGTAAATCGGCATGAGCATAGCTGCTTCTGCCATTATTTCGCCTGGATGAGTGTAAGTCCATCCCGCTCCCAGACGATTGGCAATCTCTATGATTATCTGCCAGTCAGGCTTGGAATCTCCCAGCGGCTCAAATGCCTGGTATAATCGCTGAATTCTTCTTTCTGTATTCGTAAAAGTTCCTTCTTTTTCAAGGCTTGGACTTGCAGGAAGAACGACATCGGCAAACTCAGCCGTACGGGAAAGGAAAATGTCTTGGACTACAAAGAAATCCAGTTTTTCAAAAGCCGCCTGGACATAGTTGATATTGGAATCAACAAGACCCATATCCTCCCCCTTTAGATACATTGCTTTCAAATGGCCTTCATGGACACCCTCTACCATTTCGTGGTTGTTCATTCCCACTTTCTCTGGAAGCCTTACTCCCCATGCATTTTCAAACTTCTTTCTCACTTCAGGTTCTGTAACCTTTTGATATCCCGGCAAGTTATCCGGGCTGCTTCCAAAGTCTCCAGCCCCTTGTACATTATTATGGCCCCTTAAAGGATAGGCGCCTGCACCGGGCTTAGCGTAATTTCCTGTTACGAGTAGCAGGTTGGAAATGGCCGTACTTGTATCACTTCCGCCAAGGTGCTGAGTAACCCCCATTGCCCATAAAGCACAAACGGAATTTGCTTCATGGATCATTTCTGCTATTTTAATTAAATTTTCTTTTGATATCCCCGTTGTTTTTTCTGCGTATTCGATCGTAAACTTCTCAAGATTTTGGACAAATTCTGTTAATCCATTTACTTTTTCTTGTAAAAATTTCTCGTCAGCCCATCCTTGATCGATAATATATTTTATAACCGCTGATAGCCAAACCATATCGGTACCTGCTCGCGGGCGAACGAATAGGTCAGAACGCTCAGCCATTTCATGTTCCCTTAAATCTGCGACGATTACCTTTTGGCCGTTAAGCTTTTGGGAACGTTTCACCCTTGTGGATAGTACAGGGTGCGATTCAGATGTATTCGAACCTATAATCAGCACCAATTCCGAGTTCCTGATATCTTCGATTGAACCGGCATCTCCTCCATGCCCTACTGTCCGGAATAATCCAACAGTAGCAGGTGTCTGGCAATATCTTGAGCAGTTATCAACATTATTTGTTCCTATTACAGCTCTGCCAAGCTTCTGCATTAAGTATGATTCTTCATTCGTACATTTTGAGGATGTAATGAAGCTGAGGGCATCAGGTCCGTTTTTCTCTTTTATTTCAGTAAATTTCCGTGCAATCAGGTCCAAAGCTTCCTCCCATTCAGCTTCCCGGAATGAATCTCCTTCCCGGATTAGTGGTTTCGTTAAGCGTTCCTCACTGTTAACAAAGTCCCAGCCGAATTTCCCTTTTACACAAGTTGAGATTCCATTAGCAGGCGCTTCTGCCTGAGGTTCCACCTTCAGGATTTCTCTTCCCTTTGTCCATACATCAAAGCTGCAGCCAACTCCACAGTAAGTACAGACAGTCTTTGTCTTTTTGATTTTCTCCTCACGCATGGCTGCTTCCATATCAGATATTGTCAGGATTGATCCATAGCCTGTCTCGACGTTTTTGGTGATTTCAATCATTGGGCGCAGCGTATTTTTTGCGATTCCTGTTAAAAAGCCTGCTTCCCCTTCCATTCCTTTTTCCATCATGGCATTACACGGGCAAACGGTGGAGCAATGTCCACAGGAAACACACGAGGATTCATTGATTGGCACATCATTATCCCAAATGACTCTTGGGCGCTGGCGTTCCCAGTCGATCGTAAGCGTCTCTGTAACCTGGACATCCTGGCATGCCTCAACACACCGGCCGCATAGAATGCACTGGTCAGGGTCGTATCGGTAAAAAGGGTGCGAATCATCTCTTTCATATGGTTTTTGATCGAAAGGGATGCTTTGATGATTAATTTTCATAGCTTTAACAGTGTTATGTACTTCGCATCCCCCATTGTTGTAGTCACAGACTGTACAGTACAGTTCATGGTTGTAGAGGATTTTATCCATGGCGATGGTCTGGGCTTGCTTAACATCGGGGTCGACTGTATCAATGACATCCCCATTTTTAATTTTTGTTGAACAGGAACGCACCAGTTCTCCATTAACAGAAACAATGCATGTATCACATGTTTCGATTGCACCAAGGCTTGGGTGATAGCATACCTGCGGAATTTCAATCGAACTATCATTTAATAATTGCAAAACGGTTTGATCCGGATTTGCCTTCATTTCTATTCCATTTATTTTTATATTCAGAGAATCTGGCAAGTAAATCATCATCCTTTCAAAAAAATCAATTTCTAAGTTTTCCCTACCCTTGTATAAAAAAGTTAAACGTTTAGTAAATGATATTGGCTAATATTGATGGGCATTCTCATAAAAGCGAAGTAAGTGATATAAATCATCACTTTGATCATTGAAATTCATTATCATTAAGGGCGTAAACCAAAAACTTTTGGAGGTTATTAAATTGGAAATGCAATCAATTGAATCAGCAATAGAATATAGTGATAAACAGTTTACAAAAAGGATTCTTTTTAAAAAGGGAGGGAGTACAGTATTCGTACTTAACTTTATGTCTGGACAGCAGCTTCCTGCCCATAAACATCCGGGTACTGAAGTATACTTATTGGTTCTTCAAGGGAACGGAACACTTACTATAAACGGGGAGCCAACTGAAGTATCTGAAAAAGCTGTGATTCATGCGGACGGAGAAGAAGAGTTTTCTTTTAAAAACAGCGGAAACGATCCGGTCAGCCTTTATGTTATGCTGAACAAAATACCAGATGAAAGATATGCCCAGGATATTTAACCAATAAGAAAAACACCTCCTGCAAGTCATAATTATAATTACGACTTAAGGGGTGTTTTTTCTTTGTCTCATTTAGCTAGGTCTCTTCACATCAGCCGTTTTTCTATCAGCACTCATATTCAGCCAGCTATCCTCGACTCTACTTGCGCCTCTCCATTTTTCAGAAGATGCCCATTAACATGATTGCCCAAACTAATCCTCAAAAGAAATCATGAGCCTATAAGGAAGCTGCTGCCTTTTAATCGTATTATTGGCTGCCGTTCTTTTGCAAAACTTTTAACCCTGTACCCATATCGGATGCCAGCACATAATTGCGGTCTACAAAAACGCCCCAAATGTTTGATCTGCTTGGAATATAAACCCCAATTTCTTCTGGATTAGATGGATCCGTGATGTCAACTGTTCTAACCCCGCCTGAATAATGGGATAAATAAAGGGTATTGCCCTGCACCTTTGGATCATGGACAGTAGCCCCGCCTGGAATTGTTTCTGTAAAATCCGTTCTAAAGGTGCTTAATAGCTTCGGATTTGTTTTATCTTTAATATCATAAATCATCGTATAGCCGTAAGCTGATTCGAAGCCCTCTCTAACCGGACCGAATACCTCCCTTGTCTCAACTAGTACAGTACCGCCTTTAGCTAAATCCATGGAATGTGCTGCACCTTGTACATCATTGGCAAAGTCCGTTCTGCCAAGATAGACTGGATTCTTGGCATCGCTGATATCAAGCATAATGGTTCCTAAATCCCAGTAAGAGAGGAAAGCTGTTTTTCCAGTTCCATCCGTTTTGACACTATGAGCAAATGCCGTTCGCTTAATCCCTTCTTCGTCAGTCCAATTGTAGCCGTCGTAGTTCTCGTCACTGACTTCGGAAATATAGTCGCGTGGATTAAATTCATAAATGGTTTCCGGACTTGATGGCTTGGAAACGTCAACAATCGTAACATCCATTTTTTCACCATGCGAGTAGTAATCAGCATAGCAATTAGCAGTCAGGACATAAACATTATCTCCTTGTACTGTTAAATACAGCTCATGGGTACCTCTCGCACCTGAAGCATCTTCCCAGAAACCAAGCTTCTTTGGCTCACGAGGGTTGGTCACATCATATAAGATAAAACCGCCTTTCGAGTTAGGATCAAAACGTTCTAGCTTCTGGACACTGACAGCTGCTAAGTCCCCTTTGAAATGCTCAGTATTAACAGTTTTTACAATTACCTTCTCCTGCCAGGTACCTGGAATATCAGCAAATGCAGCTACTTCTACAGGATTTGAAGGGTCCTTCATATCAAAAACACGAACTCCGCCGCCTCCTCCATTTGCTGAGTGTGTACCTAAATATGCATAACCTTTATGGGCATAAACATCACCCGTAGAGTTTTTTACACCTTCACGGATTTCCTTTAACGGTACAGCAGCCACCTCCTGAAGGTTGCCAGTATTCTTGCTGCCTTCAAGCAAAGGAACTGCCAATTCCACACCAGCAAGACTATCGCCTTTTTCAGCCCCTCCGCCTAGTTCATCATGAGCAAAAACCGAGGCTCCTCCTGCCGAAAACACCAATGCTCCTGCAAGTGCAGTATTCATTAAAATTTTCTTTTTCAACTGTATTCCTCCCTTAATGAAATTTGATAACCACCTATGTAGTCATTCATGATCTATTTCTGGGACATGAAAAATTAAGTGTCCCGAAATAGTGCAGTTTTAATATTAAAGAAAATTCAGAACTTTTAATATCCTCTAGATTTCCTAATGTTTCTACATAAATAGACAACCCGCTTCCCATCTATTTAACTAGAAAAATACGTTGAAATGGTTTCTCGTTATATCTTTTGACCCTTATAGAAATAAAAAGCACCTCCCGTAACGGAAGATGCCATAGTATATTTATCTTCTGCTTTTCAGCTTTCTTTTTACCGCTGGAACGATATACCTTTTCACTATTGTTACGCCATTCTTTAATATAAAGGCTTTTATAATTCTTTTCACAACCATCTGTTATCCCTCTCTTTCGTACAGCAATTTATATCCTTTACCTTTCCCTTGAGCCGGCTAAACATTGCAAAAAAAATAGCCCTTGAATACAAGGGCTTGTGATCGGATTATACAGGCAAAAGAGCAAGGTTTTCTTTTTCTTTTAATTGCTCGATCATCGAATACCATTCCTGCGGTTTAGTTGAATGTACGGAATAGCATTTAGTTAGGAATTTGACTACTAAATCCGAAGAGATTTCACATTCATTTTCGTCAGAAGGCTCTTCAATGTTTGTCATCCTGATATATTCCATGGTTCTTTTCACCTCTGCCACTCACTGCTTAAATGGATTTTTCCATTCCATTAAGATGCCGTGGTTAAGTGACTCCTCATCTTCTAAATAATTTTCCACAACGGCCAATGGCGTTCTGCCGCATCTTAACAAAAAAGTGATTACAGGATCTTTCTTTTCCCCGGCAATCAGCTTTTCCAAATATTCTTCAGCAGACATTTCCACCGCTGCTTGATGGTACCCAGGCATCCGGCCGCCTCCAAGCAGCCTATCCAGCCCATTCTGAATGACAACCTGATACATAGCCTGCATCATTAGTTTTCCCAGACCGAGCTTCCGGTACTTCGGGCGTACGCTGATATCAACAATATATAAAGTATTCCCTTCCGGATTGTGATTGCGAATATATCCATTATCGGTTATTTCCTCCCATGAATGGTTCGGATGCAAAGGATCGAAGTCAACAATCAGACCTGTCAATGATCCTGCTAATTCACCATCCACATCAATACAAAGTGCACCTTCAGGGAATAACTCAGTGTGATTCGTCAATTGTTCCTTATTCCACCAAAGTTCAGATGGAAAAGGCGGCGGAAAGCATTCAGACTGAATCTCAATCAACTCGTCAAAGTCCGCCTTTGTATAGTTCCGAATCGTAACAGGCACCGGCTTGTCAGCATCAAAAACATAGAAATCGCTCCTGTACGCCATAGCTTATCCTTCAATATTCTCTTTTTCCCAGTCTATATACAAATCGGTTCTGCGGTCACGCCAGGTCGTTACAGATCCGCGCTCACGCACCTCGTATAAAAGGCTTAAATCCAGGTCCGCTGTCACTATCATATCGTCATTCAGCTCACCTTCCGCCATAATCCCTTTAGGCGGGAACGGGATATCATTTGGGGTAATGACTGCAGCCTGGCCGAAGTTGGCGCGCATGAAGTCAACAGTAGGCAGGGATCCGATTGTACCTGTCAAAACTACGTATACCTGGTTTTCAATAGCACGCGCGTGGCTTGTATAGCGGACTCGATGGAATCCATGGCGATCATCCGTACAAGAAGGACAGAAAATAACGTCCGCACCCTTTGCCTTAGCCATACGGACGATTTCCGGAAACTCAATGTCATAGCAAGTCAGGACAGCAATTCTGCCTTTTTCTGTATCGAATACCTGAAGCCCTTCACCAGGAGACATATTCCACTCATGAACCTCTGTTGGCGTAATATGCAGTTTAGCCTGCTCTTCAATTCTTCCATCCGGATAAAATAAATGGGCGACATTATATAAGCGGCCCTCTCTATTAATCACGTGAGTGCCGCCGATGATATGCATATTTGTGTCTTTAGCAAAATTGGAGAAAAGTGTTCGATATTGATCTGTAAAACCAGGCAATTCGTTTATTGTCAGGGTTGTTCCCTGCTCGCTGCCGATTGACAAAAGCTGTGTTGTAAAAAATTCCGGAAACAAAACAAACTCAGCCCCGAACTCCTGGGCTGTTTTAATATAATGCTCACACTGTTTTGCAAAGTCTTCGAATGAACGAATGGTGTGCAGATGATACTGCACAGCGGAAACACGAATTTTCATTGTACTCCCCCTCATCAGCAAAATTTATAGATGAGTATCACTCTATCTTTAAAAGATTATCAATGATTTTTATTAAATTCACAATACCTTTTTTTATCGATGCTCGAAATTTTTTAGTTCACAGCAGTTTATTTTACAAAACCTGCCCGTTTGATCTTCCTCTAATATATTCATGGTCAATAACAATGTTGCCTATTACCATTCTGGAAAGCACCATATGGCTAACCGTCCTTCAATAGATATAATACTATTTTAAAAACTTGCAGTGAAATGGTCCAGTTCTAATAGCAGCTTAACCGCAACTGGTAATTTCCTCTAAAAAAGGAATAATGCGGAACCCTAAGGAGCGAGTACTTTGTTTATTATGAAGACACCACCATGAAACTTTGCCTTTTATTAAGTTTGTGTTACCAACGCTCGCTTACGAGCAGAGGCACCCTTGCATTAAGCTAGCCTATGCAACTGGCTTCACGGTCCGGCTATTCCTTGCGCACAGTAAAAAAAGCATTACTTGTAAAGCAATGCTTAAGATAAGCTATTTTAATAGCTTGCTTAATCCAGATAGCAATCCGACACTTTTTTTAAGATCGTGGTTAGCAGCATTGATAACTTTGAGAAACAGATTTAGCAGGGAGGCATTTTGTTTCTTAAGCTCAGCAACCTCTTTTTGTGTTTTTTTGAGTTCAGCCTTTATTTCTTCTATTTCTATATTTAATACTGCAAGAGCAGCATCTTCACTGCCATTCCTATCCTCAGATCCTTTTTTAGTTCCTGCTTCTGTTCCTTCTTCCCTTGTTTCCTTTACAGCAGTTCCTTCACTTCTCTCAGGTTTTTTTCCGATTTCATTAACCATTGCCATTAAGGAATCATCTTTTATAAGTTTATTTGCCATTTTGAAAAGAGATCCGATATCGATATTTTTTTCGTCTTTCAGTAAGTTTGATGCCAGCCTTTGGACAGCCTCTGCTTTTTCCTGTTTTATTTTATTTGTTGAATTTTCATATGAATTCTTTTGTTCCTGTTTATTTTTTTCCACATTCAGCCCGCCTTTTATAGTTTCTGCTAACTATTTTATGTTGTTTCGGCCTGATTGAAATGGACAAACATCCAGTACAGAATGATTTGGAGGGTTGCCTAATAGGAAAAACCCTGGAAGAGTACCAGGGTTTTTCCTATTAAGCATTATTCGATTCATTTTTCCTTCTAACCATTGCTTGGAGTGCCGCATTCCAAAAGCTCACAGATCGCATCTCTGATTGCACCTGCTGCTGAAGGTGCAAGAATGCTTGCCAAAAGCAAGATAACCACTAACAATAAAACAATCACAATCGTTAAAGGTTCTACCATGTTGATATCCCCCCTTTTTAAATTCAATTAATAAGGGTACCCTTACAAAGTTATGTTATGTTTAAAAAGTGGACATGCATATGCAAACATCATTTACTATGAAAAAAAGGCGCTTGTACACTGGACTTTTGCCCAGTTTTTGTGTTGAAGACTGCCTGCTATAGACGATTTGTGAACTAGGGAATAGAAAAAAATAAAACTTGAGAATAGAATGAAAGAAGTGAGGAATAGATTTGAAAAAATCGGGAATGGAATTGAAACTCTGGTGCTTAGAAGTAGAAAAATGGGGAATAGACTGCCAGAACACTTTTTAACTATTAAACAGTGATACATAAGACATTAGGTACTAACCCAAAAAAACTGGCTTCCCAAGGCATTTGCCTAAAAAGCCAGCTTCCTTTTTTATTTCTTTTTCAATTCATTGGATAGGAACTCGACGCCAGTTCCCACGATTACTTGAAGATCTGTTTTACTTAGTTTGATTACACCTTTGGAGCCAAGCTGTTTTAATCGTGCTTCATTTACCAGCGACATATCTTTAACTTTTAATCGCAGGCGGGTTACGCAGTTATCAATTTCAACAAGGTTTTCTTTTCCGCCCAAAGCAGCGAGGTATCCATTGGCTGCTTCCGTGTAGGAGCCTTTAACAGTGAAATTCTCTTCAAATTCACCTTCAACCTCGTCTTCACGTCCTGGCGTTTTCAAGTCTAATTTTTTGATCAGGAAGTAGAAGATAACAAAATACAAAAGCGCATAGATAAGGCCTATTCCTGCCAGCAGTACTGGTTTCTGTGCAATTCCGAAGTTCAGGAAATAATCAATCGCTCCTGCAGAGAACCCAAAGCCGTGATGGATGTCCAGAACATAAGCGATGGACATGGCCAAGCCTGTAAGTATCGCATGAATGAAATATAATACAGGTGATAAAAACATAAATGAGAATTCAATCGGCTCTGTGATGCCTGTCAGGAATGATGTAAAAGCAAGGCCGGCAAGCGCCCCGGTCATTGCCTTTCTTCGCCCCTTTTTAGCTGCGGCAATCATCGCAAACGCTGCTCCAGGCAATCCGAACATCATGATAGGGAAAAATCCTGCCATGAAAATTCCCGCGGATGGATCTTTTGCAAGAAAGCGCCATAAATCTCCTTTAATGACATCGCCGGCTGCATTTGTAAATTCGCCAAACTCAAACCATACGAGTGTGTTTAAAATATGATGAAGGCCAATCGGAATTAATAGACGGTTCAAGAATCCAAAGACACCTACACCCGCAGCACCGGCCCCGATAATCCAATCACCGACACTGTTGATGCCTGCCTGGACCGGAGGCCACATATAGCCGAACAGGAACGCAATCACCAGCATAATAAGTGATGTTACAATAGGGACAAACCGCTTTCCTCCGAAGAACCCCAGCCAATCCGGCAGTTTAATATCATGATATTTATTGTATAATAGTCCTGCAATAATACCGGAAATAATACCCCCAAAAACCCCCATATTAATCGTTTCATTTATGGCAGCGGCACCTTCTGTTAAAACAAAATAGCCAACCGCTCCGGCAAGAGCGGCTGCTCCATTGCTATCCTTCGAAAAACCAATTGCAATGCCAATAGCAAACAACAGGGCCAAATGGCCAAAAACTGCATTGCCTGCTGCAGAGATAAACGGAATTCCCAAAAGGTCATCCTGCCCTAACCTGAGCAAAAGCGCAGCCGCCGGCATAATCGCAATCGGAAGCATCAAAGACTTACCAATCTTCTGCAAAAACCCCAACATCCCAAACACCTCTTTCTTTCTCAATTTAATAATAATTATGAACAGGCTTTACTTTTTAGTACCAGGTACCACCCGAATTTTGTCGAAAAATCTTAGTAAAGAGTAAAAGAACCTGGGGGCGATTGCCACCAAGTTCTTTTTACGGATTGCTAGTTTAGTAAAGCAGATATTGCTTGCGTGTTTGATTGAATTGATCCAGTTCTTCCTGCCATTTATGTGAGATTTCTTCTACTGATTTTCCTTCTTCAATGGCTTCGCGCACCCAGCCGTTGCCCATGAGGTTATCAAAGAATGAAATGCCTGCACTGTTTTCTGCACGGAATTGGAAGTCTTCCGGATACATATCATGAATCGCTTTTACGATGTGAAGCCCCGTTTCTACAGGCTTAAAGGAATTACGATTTGTAATATGAATCTGGATACCATGAGAAAGCTTTCCAGAGTGCTTGGAAAAGAACGGGGTAAATGAAGCAGCCCTAAATGTTACACCTGGCAATTTAAGGCTATTCAAGTGTGCTGACAAGTCATCCGCATTAATAAATGGAGCGCCGATTAATTCAAAAGGCTTAGTCGTTCCACGTCCTTCAGATACATTCGTTCCTTCAATTAAGGCCGCACCCGGATAAACCAAAGCCGTTTCCAACGTTGGCATATTGGGAGAAGGCATTACAAATGGAAGATTGGTGTCATCGTAATACATATTACGCTTCCACCCATTCATTTCTACAACAGTCAAATCGGCCCCAATTCCGAATTCTTCATTAAATAATTTCGCAAGTTCACCGACAGTCATTCCATGGCGAAGCGGAATCGCATAATTACCTACGAATGAAGAATATTTCATATCAAGAACAGGTCCTTCAACCTTTGCTCCGCCTTGAGGATTTGGGCGGTCGAGCACGATGAATGGAATGTTATTTTCCTTGGCAGCTTCCATGGCATAAGCCATTGTGTAAATATATGTGTAAAAACGCGTTCCTACATCCTGGATATCAAATAGAAGAACATCAACATTTTCAAGCATCTCAGGTGTTGGCTTTTTGGTTTGTCCATATAAGCTATATACAGGCAGGCCGGTTTTTTCATCGATATAGTATTCAACATACTCCCCGGCCTGAGCGCTTCCACGGACTCCATGCTCTGGTCCATATAAAGCAGTCAATTCAACATCAGGATCATTGTGCAAAAGATCGACAATACTGTTTAGCTCCTGATCAACGCCAGTTGGATTCGTAATCAGCCCGACCCTTTTCCCTTCAATTAGATGCTTTTGCTCATTTAAGAGCACTTCAACACCCAGTTCGAACTTTTTGTTCTTGCCATTTCCATTGTCTGCAAGCACAATGGATAAAGAAGAGAGTACTAGAATCATTGTCAAAAAAGACATAAACCATTTTTTCATTAGATTTCCCTCCCTGTTTGGAAACGATGCCGGACAAAGCCTAGAAAAGCCTGTCCGGACCGTTTTGTAGATAAATCACCCAAATTCGTTATATATTGGAAATTCCGTTGATGAACTTGCCCTTTTCGTTGATATCTTCCATGCGAAGCACTATTCAACTGATCTTTCGTAAACTAAAACCTACTTAATAGCTCAAACCATGCCCAAATTCATATAAAACGCTTCCTTCCACGCCAGGAATCGTAATTGGCAATTTACCGGAAGGGTTATTTTGGCCAAAAATGGATGCCGCTGTTGCTTCAAAGCTCGCTGTTCTAAATCCGTATTGTGCGAGGTACGCATCAACTTTCGGATATGCCATAATGTCATATGGATTGCGGATGCCGACACCAATAACTGGAGCATCTGCTGCAGCAATGATCGAGTTAATCATTTGCATTTGAGCGCTGTCCGGTGAACGTCCTGATACATTAAAGGTGTAAGATCCAACGATTACTGCGCTTGCATCTTTGATTTGTTGAAGCTGGGCTTCCGTCAATTTATAGGTAGACGTTTGGATAACAGCTGTATTTTCGTGATGCTTACTCACTGCATCCACAAGGCTTGTAATATACGTATTGCCCACGACAACAATCTTATCATCACTTTCAACATTTAAAGGCAATGCTGCACCTTCATTTTTCACTAATGTAATTGAATGCTCTGCTGCCTCTTTTTCTACCTGCTTATGCTCTTCGGATCCGACAACCTTGAGTGCATCTGCAATTTTTTCTTCAATCGGCTGAGGTGTTTCTTCTTTAATAATTCCCCGTTTGATTTTCAATGTTAAAATTCGTTCAACGGAAGCTTCAATGCGTTCCTCTGAAATTTCTCCGCTATTAACAGCGTTCAAAAGTCCTCCTGCCACTTCTTCCAGCCCAACCGGCATCAGCACGATATCAGTACCCGCTTTTACTGCACGAATTGCTGCCTCAACTGGGCCAAAATGATCTGCAATGGCTTTCATATTCATTGCATCCGTTGTAATGACGCCTTCATAGCCCATTTCTTCTCTCATAAGTTCTGTCAGCACTTTATAAGAGAGTGTTGCTGGAATTGCGATCTCTTCACCTGTTTTTTGCGAGACGGCCTTTGTATCATCAATTTTAGGGAAGGTAACATGTGCAGTCATAATGGCATCAATTCCCGCTTCTATTCCCTTTTGGAAAGGATACAATTCAACCTCTTTTAATCGTTCTTTATCATGCGGTACTTCCGGCAATCCTAAATGTGAATCTACAGCAGTATCTCCATGCCCAGGAAAATGCTTGGCTGTTGCCGCTACGCCGGCTGATTGCAGTCCTTCTGTGTAGGCTACACCCATTTTCGCCACCAGCTCGGGATCTTCCCCAAAGGAGCGAACACCAATTACCGGGTTATCCGGATTATTATTAACATCCATAACAGGGGCAAAGTTCATGTTAATACCAAGTGACCCGAGCTCTTCACCAATTGCCTTGCCGACTTTGCGGGAAATTTCCTCGGAACGTGTCGCCCCTAAAGCCATATTTCCAGGCATATCAGTCCCAGATTGAAGGCGTGTGACGATTCCGCCTTCCTGGTCAATTGTCATTAACAGCCCGAACTTTTCAGCAGCCTCCTGGTATTCCGAAACAAGTTTGGCCGTCTGCTCTGTTGTCACAACGTTTTCACGGAATAAAATAACTCCGCCAAGATGATAGTCTTTTACAAGCTGCTCAATTTCAGGAATCATTTCTGTTACGTTTTCACCATTCCAATTGCGGAAATCTGGCATCAGCATTTGGCCAATTTTTTCTTCAATTGTAAGGTTGCTGACTGCGTGGCCAATGACATCATAACGATCTCCCTGCTCCTTGATAACCTCCGCTTTGGAAGCTGGCTTTCCCTCGCCTTCTTCTTTTGAGTCCACTTTATAATCGATGGCAATCCGGTCTTTAAATTCTCCATCTGTTACACTGATAAAAGTTCTGCCGTTTTGTCCAGTAAGTGTCACTTTTCCGTTCTGGTCAACTTTTGCTATATTTTTATTGGAAGACTTCCACTTTACACCGGAAGAGACTCCCATGAAATGGCCTTCTTCAAAAACATGAAGGGCCTTTAATTGTATATCCCCTCCATTGGCGTCCGTAACAGCTTGGGGGACATTTTGCAGGATGATTAAATCCTTGACTGCACTTTCAGCAGCTGCCTTTTTCACGGGAGCACCAATACCAAGCTGGGAGACTGCCAAAATTAGTGCGAGAAGAGAAAGGATTACCACTTTTCGCGCTTTCCTCATTTTCTACACCGTCCTAACTGCGTATTTTTCAAAATCGCTTATGCTTACTTTCTCCAAATGATAGAAAACTAGTAATTTCTTTTTTGCCAGCCCTCACCTGTAAAATCTGGTTCAACTGTTTCGCTATTAGAAAACTCCAACTTCACATTTTTAACGTACCAGCCTCTTCCGTTCACCGAGCTGTCCGTTTGGTATTTGAAACGAATATATTTTGTACCTGCAGGGATCGCCACTTTTTCATTATTCCAATCGACGCTGCTGCCTGTGAATGGCTGGGCTGCTTGAGTCCAATTAACGCCATCCTCAGAAACTTCCACATAGGCCTTGTCAAAATTGGTTTCAGTTCTGTACCACGTATCGAAGGAAAGAACTGCATCTTCTGCAACATCCACTTTAGCATTCAAATTATGCTGTGCTTTATCTCCATATCCAGAGAACCAGGCATCCCCTTTTCCAGGGATCGAAACTGGAATCGAATCAGCAACCTGCCTTGCAAAGGCTCTTCTGGCAATATTGGTTGTAACCGTATTTCGTGATGGATGTACACGGTTTGTCAGGAGAATCGCAATTGTTCCGTTATTTCGATTAATAACGATGGAAGTTCCTGTGTACCCTGTATGCCCCAGTGAAGTGCCCTCAGATAAGGCATCCATAAACCATCCCTGTCCAAGTTCCCAGCCAAGTCCGTGGTCATCGCCAGGGAATTGCGGAATTTGATTTTCAACAAGCATTTTTACGGTTTCTTCTTTTAGAATTTGCCTGCCGCCGTATCGGCCGTCATTCACATACATATGGGCAAATTTTGCAAGATCAGCGGCTGTTGAAAAGACGCCTGCATGGCCTGCCACGCCATCAAGTGACCAGGCATTTTCATCATGTACTTCACCCCATACAAGTCCCCGGTTGATGGCAGGCTGATATTCAGTTGCAGCAATACGGTGTTTCAAGGATTCAGGCGGGTTATACATTGTATCTTTCATGCCAAGCGGCTCTGTAATATGCTCTTTCACAAATTCATCAAGCCTTTGCCCCGATAAACGTTCGACTAGTGCACCAAGCGTAATCATGTTCAAATCGCTGTATGTATACGCTTCGCCTGGCTTATTGGCTAAAGGATATTTAAAAACGATCTGCATTCGGTCTTCACGGCTGCTGCCCTGGGAATGTAAAGGAATCCATGCAGTGAACCCTGATGTATGTGTCATCAGCTGTCGGATCGTCACATTTTCCTTGCCGTTTTCTGCAAACTCTGGAATGTATTTTGCTACAGGTTCATCAAGCTGAAAATAACCTTCATCGTATAACTTCATGGCAGCTGTAGTTGTAAATATTTTACTGATCGAAGCCAGGTCAAAAATCGTATCTTCTGACATTTCAATGGGGTTTTCCGCTTCGTTAAATTTATTATCCGTATAACGGTAAGCATATCCGTATGCATCATGCTTCACGATATGCCCCCTTCTTGCTACAAAAGCTACAGCGCCAGGCATGACTCCATCTGCTATCATATCCCCCATAATTGGATCAATATTATCAAGCGGCTGCTGAACCATTCCTGCTCCGACTGCAGATCCCGGATGAAGAACAGGAGAAACAGGACCCGGACGATCCCATGCAAAAACCGGATGAACTTTGTGTTTCGTACTCTTGTTATCTTTCATTTCCATTATTGGCGCAACTCCTTCCCCGCTTTGTGCAGATACCGGATGTACTGCCGGAATAAAGAGTGAAGTGCTTAATGCAGCTGCAAGCGCAACAGTAATTGATTTGTTTTTCATATTGCCTCCTTTATTATTATGACTTTTGCCCAAACAATAACCTCCTTTGCTTCCTGAAAAGGTTTACATTTCATACTTTTAGCTTAATAGAGTAAGAGTATAGTTGTCTATACCACATAAGTCCTGTTCTAGTTAAAAACTTCCAGTTAAATAGAATATAATCTAGTTATATTTGACTATTCTGAAAACTCATTATCTAATTCTTTCTCAAAAGAAAATATAACATTCGTTCCCAAGCAAATGTCCCTGATGATTATTCGCTAAGTCTCATACTTTCTTCGTAGTTTTCATTTTTTATTCGCTAATTTCCAAGGTTTATTTGCCAGAATGAGTCTTTTATTCGCAAAGTACACAATTAGACATTGTCAGGACCATGTAAAAAAGCGGAATCCTAACCGGATTCCGCCTTATCTTTGAAACTGCACATTATGAAGGCTGGCAAAGATTCCGCCTTGCTTGATTAATTCGTCATGTGTCCCTTCTTCCGCTATTCCGTCTTCGGTTACAACAACAACCCTATCGGCATTGCGGATCGTCGCAAGCCTATGTGCAATCACCAGAGTTGTTCGGTCCACCGCAAGTTCCGTTAATGCTGTTTGAATAATTTGTTCCGTTTCGGTATCCAATGCGGATGTAGCTTCATCCAGGATGAGAATCGGCGGGTTTTTTAAGAACATACGAGCTATCGCAATCCTCTGCTTCTGGCCGCCCGAAAGTTTTAATCCCCTTTCCCCAATTTGTGTTTCATAACCAAACGGCAAAGAAGCAATAAAATCCTCCAAATGAGCTTTCTTTGCAGCTTCCGCAATCTGTTCATCCGTTGCCCCGAGCATTCCGTACGCAATATTTTCTTTTAAAGTGCCGGTAAAGAGAAAAACATCCTGCTGCACGATACCAATTTGCGACCTTAATGATTTCTTCGTCAAATCCCTGATGTCCATTCCATCTATAGTGATGCTGCCGCTATTCACATCATAAAAACGAGGGATAAGTGAACATATTGTTGTTTTACCGGCGCCTGAAGGTCCCACAAATGCCACAGTTTCACCCGCTTTCATTTCCAAGTTAATCCCGTCCAGCACTGATTTATGTTTGTCATAGCTGAAGGATACATTGTTAAAGCGGATATCCCCTCTTAAAAACGCTATATCTATAGCATCCTCTGTATCTTCAACCTCAGGCTCTGTATCGATTAGCTCCGAAAATCGTTTGAATCCTGCCATCCCTTTTGGATAAAGTTCCATTAGCGCACTTATTTTGTCGATAGGTTTAAAGAGAACATTGACATATAGAACAAATCCAACCAGCTCCCCGTAGGTAAGCTGCCCGCTGAAGCTTAGCCAGGAACCGTACACTAATACAATTAAAGTAATTAATCTTGTCAGCATATAAATGCCGGAAGCGCTAAAGCTCATAATCTTATAAGCTGCAAGCTTAGCAAGGCGGAACCTGCCATTGTTCTCTGTAAATCTTTTAATTTCATAATGTTCATTTGTAAAAGATTGAACGACACGGACCCCGGAGACACTGTCCTCTACCTGGGCATTAACATCGGCAATTTCACTGTACATCCGCTTCCATGCCCTGTTCATTTTGATATTGCAAAAAGCAATAAGCCATACCAGAAACGGCAGGATGAATATGGTAACAAAAGCAAGCTTGACATTAATTGTCAGCATAATCCAAAAAGCACCGACAAAAGTCATTACTGCAATAAATAAATCCTCAGGTCCGTGATGGGCAAGCTCCCCAATATCCATGAGGTCATTGGTCACTCTGCTCATAATATGCCCTGTTTTAGTATTGTCAAAAAAGCGAAATGATTGGCGCTGAACATGCTGAAACAGCTGCTGGCGCATATCCGTTTCAATATTTATGCCAAGCTTATGCCCCCAGTAGTTCACGACAAATTGCAAAAATGTACTCATCATATAAAGAGCCAGGAGGCCTGCACTGACAGAGACGATCATTGACCAATTGCCGCTTGGAAGCAAGCTGTCGATAAACCATTGTACCGCTAACGGAAAACCCAACTCCAAAACTGCCACAATTACAGCTGAGCTGAAATCAAGAATAAATAAGCGCTTATGCGGCTTATAATAAGTAAAAAAACGTCGGATCATCGCTGTTCTCCTTTTCATGAAAAATCAAGAATATAGTAGAATTATAGTTTCAACAGGAAAATTTTACAAGCTAAAAATCGTCCCAGAAATTACGCACCTGGAACGATTCAAGAATTAAAGCATATAATCCAATTTAAAATCCTGGCCGCTAATCCTTCTGAAAAGCTCGCCGAATGGATATCTACCCGAAGGCTTAATGACTTCATTGATTAAAAACTCACCAAATTCATTTGGCCTATCAATCATTTTTGCACCTGCTTTTTGCTCAAAAACAGAGGACAGCATGGCACAAGTTACATCACCCATAAAATAATTGTGAAGGTAAATCGGGTGGGTTGTATAGTGAATGGTAAACGCCCATGGCGGTTCTTCGCCGAACGGTTCCTCCTTTAAAACATTCATCTGATTTTTCCAATATACTTCATATATATCATCCAGGCTGCTTATATCATTTTTATATAAGCTATGGTCAAAGAAGATTCTGTTGATTGCCCGCAATGAATTTTGTTTTCGGTATTCCTTCAATTTCTTGAATTCATCGCCCGTGCCCATTTCCCCGCTAAAGAACTTTTTATAAAATACAGGACTGTATAAAAAGCCCTGGAACAGGTTGGCGATTCCTTCACTGATTATTCCGCTTACACCATGGTTCAAAATTTCCTCGTCAGGATTTAGGAGGAAAGAATGTACGGCATGGCCGGTTTCATGAAGCAAAACTCCATATTCATGATATTTGTTTTTGACATTGGCAAGAATGCGGGAATCCTTTGCTGTTTCCACAGGAAAGTTGTAGCCCCATTCAGATTTATTGGCTCTTGGGAAAATATCATAAGTGATATTAAAATTTGAAATATCAATAGAGAATAAATCAAACAGCTCTTTAATATTCCCATAGAAATCCGACATATCTACATGCTGATTCAGGGAGGGTGCAATTCTGGAATCGATATACTGTTCGTCCCATGGCATAATGCGCTCATCGTTTAAAAATTCTCGGGCATATTTTTCCCTTGCTGCATTCATTTGAGGAAGTGCATCGTGAAGCTGCTCGGCCCAGCCATCAAACACATTTTGATCAAGTTCATCCTGCTCAAGCTTGTAAGCAATAAAATTTTCCGCTCCATATACCTTCGCATATTCCTTGCGAAGATTTATCAGATCAATAAAACCGCCTTCGATCATCGGTTTATTAATTTGATTCTTCGCAAAGTAGGCTTCCCTTCTTTTTTCCCGGCTGCTTTCAGAACTCAATACCTGATTGAGCTCCACAGAAGAAACTTCTCTTCCCTCAAATCGATAACGAAAAGTATTTAATATTTTAGAAAGAGCATTTACTTTATCGCTAATCTCCATATCGAGCTCGTTTAATTCAGCGGAAAGATGGTAAGGCTTTAACCCGTTCAGGACAATCTCTGCTTTTCTTTTTTCAAGCGGAGAAATATCCTTTTGCAAATAATCCAGGACAGTCTCATAATTAGCCTTATTTTTCATTATGTCAGTGATTTTTGCATATTGTTCCTTTAGCCCGAAATCATAGCCAGCTGTATATAGTGTCCATTGCATCCGGCTATACTGGGTGTAATGGATATGTATTTCTCTATAAATTTCTTCTATTTTTGATTGTGTCGCCATCCCTAAACTCCTCTTAGTTATTTAGTATTTCGAAATAACTGCTAAATAAATTATAGAGAATGAATTTTCAGAAATCAATGACTTCTTTCCGATTTAAACTGAACCTTGCGGATGATTTGATTAAGAACTTCGGATATCACCAGCCCAACCGCTATCGCACCCGAAATCATAAAGGCTTTTGCAGCAAGCTGAATAGCGGTATTGTAATCATTTTCAACAAAGTTCCGCATCGCATCATAAGCCAACCCGCCTGGCACGAGCGGAATGATGCCTGCAACACTGAAAATGATAATAGGCGTTTTATATATTTTGGCAAAAACCTGGCTGATCACTGCAATCGTAAATGCAGCAATTAACGAAGAAATAACGGCATCGTACTGGCGGGTAACCAGCCATATATAAACGAACCAGCCCACCATGCCGACAAACCCGCATTTCAGCAATGATTTTTTCGGCGCATTGAAAAGAACGCCAAACCCTGCCGATGCTATAAAACTTGTGATTAAGTGAGTTAACATTCATTCATTCCTCCGTTTTAAGCAAAACTAGCTTTTACGTTTAAAAAGTGAACACAAGAGCAATCCCCGCTCCAATTGCAAAGGCTGTCAGAAAGGCTTCCGCTCCCTTCGACAACCCTGATACCAGATGACCGGCCATTAAATCACGGACGGCATTGGTAATAAGCAGTCCGGGAACCAGCGGCATTACCGAGCCAATGATAATTTTATCGAGCTCGGTCCCTAATCCAAATATAACAAACAGATATGCTAAAAGCCCAATTAATAAGGAAGCAATAAACTCGGAAAAAAACTTGATCTGCACGACCCTGTGAACAAATATAAATGAAGCAAAGCCCAATCCCCCTGTAATCATGGCAGGGATAAAATCTGCCCATTTCCCTAGAAACATAATCAGGAAACAGCCGCTTGCAATAGAAGCCGCAAGAACCTGCTGGTAAACGGGAAAGGTATAGTCAGCCCTTTCAATTTCTTTCAGTCTGGCTAAGGCTTCTTGCCCGCCGAGCTCGCCGCTGCTGATCTTTCGAGATATCCCGTTAACTAGTGTTACTTTATACAAATCAGTTGAACGTTCGGATATCCGGATAAGTTTCGCTGGTTCTGTTCCATCCGTTGAAAAAATGATCCCGGTGGGCGTCACATAACTGTGTGAATGCGGAATTCCCAAAGAGGCTGCAATTCTAGTCATCGTGTCCTCCACCCGGTACGTTTCTGCGCCTCCCTGCAGCATAATTTTCCCTGCAAGCAGGCATAATTCGATTACTTGTATTGTTGTAGGAAACTCTTTCCCCATTCTTTCACCCGCTTTAGTATCCATTTTTATGAAACCCTCTTTTATAAGGTTAAATCTTAAAGGAAATGATAAACGAAAGAAAGAGCTTTTGAGGAAAAATTTATATAATAAATCAAAAAAACGATTATTCTTTTAAAGAATAACCGCTTTTAGAGCTTTATTTTTTTCGAATGCCGAATTGTGCGTTAAGCTGTCCCTGTATCATTTTTGACCGTGTCGCTTTGTCGTCCTTTTTCTTTTTCCTTTTTAATTCAGACCGTATTTCTTCCGTTCTAACTCCTTCTTCCCTTTTGTTTGCAATATCGATAAGCCTCTCAACATCGGAAAAGGAATACTTTCTGCTTCCACGGTCTGATCTTTCCGGAAATACTAATTTCCTTTCTTCATAATAGCGAATCTGCCGCTCACTTAGCCCTGTCAATTCACTCACCGTTCCGATCGAAATGACTTTTCTGTTCTTGTAAGAAGCTTCATTCTCCAATCAATGTCACCTCAAATTCAACTGATTTCTTTCATTATACTAATCTCACAGTTAATTTCATCAAATATGTAAGAAAATCTGACATCAATTAAAAAACCGTGTTAAAAAACCTAACATATTCAATGACGGAAAACTTATCTTTTTATAGAATGACAGAAACATTAAAGAAAAGAGGAGATCCAGATGCAATATTTACGTAAGGCAATTGAGAAAAAGCGACAATATTTAATCGATTTGCTGATTAAATCAGGAGGAGAATATCAGCATTCCGAGCCGGCACTGCAAAAGCTGACTCTAACGGAGCTCGAGATTATTTTTAAGAAGCATAAAAACGGGAACAGCTTTTAATAGGAGGATGACCATGAAGACGCAAGATGCGATTGACCTGGCGAAAAAAATAATCGAACTTGATTTATTGCGTGATGAGATGTGGGAAAGCTTCGCTGCTGCGGCCGGTGACCAGGCTTATGAAATCTTAAGAAATGTACAGAATAATTAACAATGAACGCTTGGATAAAGCGTTCTTTTTTATGTAAGGCTCTGTTATAGCATATTGTTGTTTTTTAACACCTTTTGATTTGAGCAGAAGGCACGAACTCCTCGAAAGTGCATTCGCATTTTCTTCGTGTGGTATTTATTCGAGGATACTTATTCAACGTCCTGCGGGAGTGCGGATCAAAGGGTGACCCCGCAGGAGCAAAGCGACGAGGAGCGTCGGACCACCCGCGTTCGCTGAGAGCCTGCAGTGGAAATCAACAGGCTAATTTAACAGAGCTATGTAAATATCAGGGTATTGCAAAGATTACTCTAATCCCCTTTTCATATTCTGTTTAATTTGTTATTATGCCAATATCGGTTTTCGATATTGGCTTTCGAAATTGGAAAAAGGAGGACTCTCTTTGGAGGATAAAATAGTAAGAAAGCTGTTTTTAGGGTTTATTCAAATCCATATTCTTCACCATGCAAAAGAACATCCCATATTTGGCATGTGGATGCTTGAAGAATTAAAGGAACATGGATATAGCATTAGTTCCGGAACTTTATATCCAATCCTTCATTCAATGGAATCCGATGGCCTTCTCCATCAGGAGCAAAAAAATGTGGACGGTAAAATCCGAAAATATTATACAGCTACTGAAAAAGGAAAGATGGTTTTAGAGGAAGCGAGAAAGAAAGCCTACGAGCTTTTCAAAGAAATAAAAGATTAAAAGGAGATGCATAATGGGCAAGAATAAAATAAGTTTAAAGTCTTTACTGGAAATACTAATTGTTTCAACAAGACTCGGATTCACATCCTTCGGCGGACCTGTGGCACATCTTGGCTATTTCCACGACGAGTATGTTCGAAGAAGGAAATGGATGGATGAAAAGAGCTATGCTGATTTGGTTGCTTTATGCCAGTTCCTCCCCGGACCGGCTAGCAGCCAGGTTGGAATTGGCATTGGAGTAATGCGGGCTGGTGTAGCCGGCGGCATCATGGCCTTCCTTGGATTTACCCTGCCATCTGTCATTGCACTGATCATCTTTGCCATCTTGCTGCAGGGTACAGATGTGGCAGAAGCGGGCTGGATACACGGCCTAAAAATTGTCGCAGTGGCCGTAGTTGCGCATGCAGTTTTAGGAATGGCGCAAAAGCTGGTACCTGACCTGCCAAGAAAAACAATTGCCTTAATTGCCATTATTGCTACTTTATTATGGCAAACAGCATTTACACAAGTCGCAATCATTCTAATCTCAGGATTTATTGGATTTTTAATTTACAAAAAGCATGCCGAGAATAATGACGCAGAGATACATTTTCCTATTTCAAAAAGGTTTGCTATCGGATGCCTAGTGCTATTTTTTGGTCTGTTAATATTGCTGCCTATCCTAAGGGAGTTTACGGCTCTAAACTGGGTAGCTTTATTCGATAGCTTTTATCGTTCAGGTTCGCTTGTTTTCGGAGGAGGCCACGTGGTACTTCCATTACTGGAGCGCGAGTTTGTCCCGGCTGGCTGGCTAAGTGAAGAAGCCTTTCTGGCAGGTTACGGTGCAGCCCAGGCAGTGCCAGGACCCTTATTTACTTTCGCTGCTTATATTGGAGCAGCAATCAATGGATGGCAAGGCGGTTTGCTCGCAACAGCGGCTATTTTCCTGCCGGCTTTTCTCTTGATTTTAGGTACTCTCCCTTTCTGGGACAGCCTTCGCCGCAATCCAAAAATAAAAGGTGCTTTAATGGGTGTGAACGCAGCAGTAGTTGGTATCTTAATAGCAGCCTTTTACCACCCCATTTGGACAAGCAGCATTCTTGAACCTGCAGATTTTGCCTTTGCCGCAGTTCTTTTCAGCATGCTGGTCTATTGGAAGCTTCCGCCATGGGTTATTGTTGTGACTGGTGCAATTGGCGGAAATATATTGGGTTTGATTCTTTAAAAGGGTTTTGTTAAGTAATTTCTGTCCTTCATATCCTTATGAAGGACTTTTTCGAACCTTTTTCATACGTTTTTGTCCCTCCAGACGCTTATAGAGAACCATATTGCCGTATAGAAAAAGCTGCCGATTTTACGGCAGCTTTTTTTCCTATAAAGGAATTTCAAGGACGACCCTTGTTCCTTTTTCTTCTGCTGAATGGACTTTTATAGAACCTCCAGCGGCTTTAGCTCTTTCTTCCATGCTGAAAAGTCCGACACCGCGTGTGACTTTATCAACATTAAAGCCTTTCCCCTTATCTTCGATGACTATGCGGATTTCTTCATCTATTTGGCGGATTGTGACAGCTGCTTCTTCTGTATCGGCGTATTTCCTGACATTGGTCAGCGCTTCCTGAATAATCCTGTAGATCGTAATCTCTTTGTTGGAACTAAGGCGGGAGGTCAGGTAACAATCGAAATGGACATTAATATTATGATGTTCGGAATAACGGACCAAATAGGAACGTATAGCCGGAATCAGCCCCAAATCATCAAGAACAGAAGGTCGAAGCTCCCATGAAAGATCACGAAGCTCTTCAATAATCTCAGTCGCTTCATCCTGCATTTGATCTAGGAGAGGATGACTGATTTCTGCCTGCAGCCTGTTAATCGTAATTAAATGGCTGTATAGATTTTGGCCAATTCCGTCGTGAAGCTCCCGCGACAATCTCTTCCGTTCATCCTCCTGAACATCAATAATTCTTGTCATCATTTTTTGCAGCTCTTCTTCTGCATTCTTTCTTTGGGTAACTTCATGGCGGATGGCGAGATGCTGATAAGGCTTCCCTTTTTCATCAAGGAAAGGCACAATGGTTGTATCAACCCAATAATAAGTTCCGTCCTTTGCTTTGTTTTTGATTTCCCCCTTCCACACTTGGCCTGAGGTAATCGTTTTCCATAAATCCTTAAAAAACTCTTTGGAATGATAGCCAGAGTTTATAATCCTATGATCCTGCCCAAGCAATTCTTCTCTTGAATATTTTGAAATTTTACAGAATTGATTATTAACATATTTTATGGCGCCTTTTTGATCTGTGATCGCCACTATTGACGATGCATCAAGGGCAAACTTTAAGTCTATCAGTTCATTTACAGATTTTTTCAGTTCCGCAACGACACGCTTATACTCAGTTATTTCCTTGCGGATAGCCAGATATTTGTAGGGGTTCCCCTTCTCATCCATGAAAGGCACAATTGTCGTATGAACCCAATATAAAGTTCCATCCTTAGCTCTATTTTTAATTTCACCGCGCCAGACATTCCCGCTGGAGATCGTTTTCCAGAGGTTCTCCATAAACTCTTTGGAATGATAACCGGAATTAATAATTCTATGGTCTTTGCCAATCAGCTCTTCAGCGGAATATTTTGAAACCTCACAGAACTTTTCGTTTACATATTTAATTTTCCCTTTTTGGTCGGTAAAGGCTACAATCGTTGATTCATCCAGAGCGAATTGAAGGTCCACCAGTTCATTTAAGGGATATGATTGCTGTTTTTTCAAACGCGATCGGTCTTTTACAGAATGAAAAACGATTAAAAAAAAGCTTTCCTGGCCAAAGTTGAAAGAATTTATTCTATAAAAAATCGAAAAACTTTGCCCGTTCCTATGCCTTCCATACTGATGGATTACTTTGCCTTCCTCAGCAGTGAGCGAAGTTATTCCTGGCAATAATTCTTTAAGGCTCTTTCCCAACAATTCATTGTCCTTGTAGCCGAATTGATCATGTGCCTGCTGATTCGCGTAGGAGATGTTGCCCGATTCATTAATAAGAATGGTAGCATCGCTGGAATCAGGAGCAATCTCTCTTTTATTATGTAATTGATCATTCCTGTCCATTTTCTTTCCTCCAGTTGAATTTAGATTAGGCCGCTCAGCTTTTCTTCCAGCCTTCTGACGGCTGACCGAACTGCGCTCTGCTCACCTTCATTAATAGGCTGACCGGTTCGATTCCCAATCAAAAGCACACCTTTGGGAATGCCCTTAAAGTGGATCGGAACTGCATAGGCGAAATTAAGGCTTTCTGCAAGCATAATTGGATATTCAAGCGCTTTGCCAGAAATATTCTCTGGGAAGTTCTCCAAATACATCGGCCTTCCGGTTGAAATAACCTTCCCTGCAATGCCTTTTCCGTACCTGACAGTAATCCGTTTGTATTTTTCATTGCTATTGCCTGCAGCGTAATGCCACCTCACATCCGGCCCATCCGTATTTTGAAGGGCAAGACCGACAAAATCACATTCCAATTCAGATAGAACTTTTTCACAGGCTTGATCAATCTGGCCGTTTCCAGCCTGGCTGCATCCCTTATATTCCATACCCTAACAGCCCCTTTTTTAGTGCATAGGAAACAAGCTCAGGCCTTGTTTTCATTTGGAGCTTTTCCATCAGATTGCCTTTGTGTGTTTCAACTGTCTTAACACTTATGACAAGCTGTTCGGCAATTTCTTTATTTGAGAAGCCTTTGGCGATTAATGTCAGAACTTCCTTCTCGCGGTCAGACAGGAGATTGAATGTGTCGGTGTTTCCTTGCTTTACGGTTCCGATATATTCTTCCATCAGCCTTTTCGTTGCAGATGGATGCAAGTAAGCATTTCCACCGGCAACTGAACGGATGGCAGCCACCAACTCATCATGCGGAGCACTTTTTAAAATACAGCCGGAAGCACCAGACTGAATGGCCCTGAATAAATATTCCTCATCATCATGCATAGTCAAAATCAGGATGGCTACATCCGGCATAAGTTTTTTTAATTCTGAAGTTGCAGACAATCCATCCTTTCCATGCGGCATGCTTAAATCCATCACTACCACATCAGGCTTTAAGTCAAGCGACTGCTGAATCCCCTCATTACCTTCCGAAGCTTCACCGACTACCTGCATATCTTTATGATTATTTAAAAGCATTTTCAAACCCATTCTAACTACTGCATGGTCATCGCACAGTAAAATTTTTATCAAGCCGGCTCCCCCTTAACATTGTCCGTATAATAAATGATTTAAAATAGACAACAAGGGATTCGCTTTTGCGCAATCCCTTGTTCTTTCTAACTAATCTTAGTATAACGGAAGGGTAATTTCTATTGAAGTCCCTTCCCCAATATTGGAGTTTATCTTGCATTTTCCGTTGATTAAGCACATACGTTCTATCATAGCAGCAAGGCCTGTCGATTTTTTCATAGCTGAGTCGACATCAAAACCTTTGCCCTGATCTTTTACGCTGATTGAAAGCTTGCCTGGCTCCCAATGAAATACAATAATCGCACTCATGGTATCAGCATATCTTGCTATGTTCGCTAAAGCTTCCTGGCAAATGCGGAACAAGGTAATGCTTTCCCTCTCGCTGATCTGCACCTCTATCCCCTCGTTTTGCAAATCAACAGTGATTCCATAGGTAGAAGTAAATAACTTAAGATAACTCTTCATGGCCGGGAGCAGGCCAAGCGTTTCAAGAGTAGGGGGATGCAATTCCACAGCCAGAAGCCTGATTTCCTGAATTGTTTTTTCGAGCATTTGCGCCATATCCCCTACATAACCTTTCAAATCTGGCAGATTTACAGCAGCTTCAATGAATTGCATGCCGGTGTAAAGACTATAAAGCGTTTGACCAACCCCTTCGTGAAGCTCCAGGGCAATGCGCTTGATCTCCTCTTCCTGAGATTGAATAATGTAGGAACTGATAGTATTCTTTGCTGGCTGGGTTTCCATTTCACCCCTCCTCCTTGCTATTAAAATGCAATTATAAAAAAAGTCTGGCTTGTTATTTCACCTGTTTCACTCTATGGCTTGAGATATCACTAAACATTCCGGCATATTGTATTACATCTCCGGCATCATTTTTAATCGCACTAATGGTGAGCCATTGCAGGTATTCCTCCCCATCTTTCCGGCTGTTCCAAATTTCCCCTTGCCAGAATCCCCTTGATTCGATTGTTTTCCATAAGTCCTGATAAAAGCCTTTGGACTGTCTTCCAGATTTAAGTATATTAGGGTTTTTGCCTATCACTTCTTCTTCCAGATAACCAGTGATTTCTGTAAATGCGGGATTTACAGATATAATCTTTCCGTTCCTATCTGTAACCAGAATACCCTCAACGGTGTGGTCAATCACCTGGCTTGCAATTTCCATTTTCCCTTGGAAGTACATCCATATAACCAGGATTAGACTGGCAAGCGCAACTTCAGACAAGGCCATAAAGCCAATTGCATAATGGCCAGTCATATTAAATAATAGTGTCAAAATCAGCGGCGGGAAGAATCCGCCAAGACCACCCATTGCAGAGACAATTCCGTTAACAATGCCGGCCTGCTTTTGGAAGTACATTGGAACAAGCTTAAAGATCACTCCATTTCCAATCCCTGCAGAGAAAGCAATGCTTAAGCACCCGAATGTATACCATGTGATAGATGGGGATAATGAAAGAATCACCGCAGATACAGTATAAATCCCAAAAACGAACATAAGCAGAATCAATGAATGGAAGCGGTCAGCAAGCCATCCTCCTATCGGTCTCATAGCAGTCGCAAGGACAATAAAGCCAGCTGTTCTTAAACCTGCATCCACTTTATCCAGTTCAAAATGTGCAACAAGGAAGTTTGGCAGATAAATGGTGAATGCGACAAAAGATCCAAATGTAATAAAATAGAACAAGCTTAAAAGCCAAAGTTTTTCATTTTTATAGACACCTTTGATTTGTTCAAGGAGAGGTGTATTGACCTTTACCTCTTTTTTATCACCAAGAAAGAAGTTAGCGGCAACAAAGATTCCAAGAATGACAAGGTAAATTTGCACCGTTGCAGACCAACCAAATTTAGTTGCCATAACAGGAGCAGCAAATGCAGTAACAGCTGTTCCCAGGTTACCAGCACCGTAAATTCCATTTACAAAGCCGTGGCGTTCTTTTGGATAATACTTTGGAAGTGATGTCACACCAACAGAGAAAACGGCTCCTCCAAGTCCAAGGAATAACCCGCCAATCAACAGGTCGGTAATAGAATCCGCTATGCTGATATAGTAAACAGGAAATAATAGCAGGATAAAGCTGAACATAAAAATCTTTCTTGCGCCGAATTGATTTGCATAGTAGCCTAGCGGAATGCGAAGCAGCGATCCGAGGATAACCGGAACTGCTGTTACAAGTGCCAGCTTATCGGCTGGAATATTTATATCTTCCTTGATAAACGGCATAAGTGATGAGATTAATACCCATACCATAAAGCCAGCTATTAAATTCATCGTCTGTAAAGGAAGCTGTATTTTTCTTATCATTATTTTCACGCTCTCTTCTTAATTACATATTTTAAACCAGCATCATGATCAAATGCAGCCCATTCCTGCTCTGTTGCTTCCACAGAGGAAGTTAGGGGAACCGCAAAGAAATTTATATGGTCAAAATAAATGCGCAAGTGTGTTTCATCAGGGCATAGTCCGGTTTTTTGTATGACTTTAGGGACAAAGGGGGCTTTGTCATTCCCTTCTTCATCCAGTATCGCTACCTGAACGTTTTGAAGAACAAATGCATCCAAATCTTCTTTTTTAATGAGTTCCACAGCTGCTGCACCCTCCCTTTGCAGGATAGATATACATTTGGTATCCCTGCAAATTTCTCCAGAAAGAGTCATCGGCATGGTCTTCAATAAAATCAATGGTTTCGTCTTCTGACTCCCATTTGCTCATGCCTTTTACTTCAGCGACAACAATATCCATGCCGCCCTCGTTCTTTTCATCAAGGTACCAGTTCAGGCGAACCCCTTTAAATAACTCAGTAAGCATTTGATCAACCTCTAATGCAAAGTTTCCAGATGCCTCTCTGACAAAACAAAAATCAAGAAAAGTCTCATTGTTCATTAAAATCACGCCCTCATGTTAATCGTCTTTTTATAAGCGAATACAGCCAAGGGAAATAATACAATATTTAACCCGCCGAAAATTAACACATTCACATAGTTTTCGTAATAGTATTGATGGACCATATACTGGGTAAATACAATATTCATCATTAATATAGCTGCCAAAACGATGACGCCAATATAGCTACGCTTCATAACGTTTCACCCTCACTGCATAAATTGCTCCATTTTCCACCTTAACCTGTATTTCCGGAAGCGGCCTTCTTGGCGGTCCGGCAGTCGGTGCGCCAGTTTCCACATCAAATTTTCCGTGGTGGCAAGGACAAACCATCTCCCCTTGTTCCTTTACCCAAAAAACCGGACAGCGGAGATGTGTACAGGCGTTTTGGTAGGCAACATAATTGTTTTCGGATAATCGAATGAGGATGGCATCATCATGATCTCCAGGAAACTTGAAATCCACTGCATTCCCTATCGGCAATTTGCTTACATCTGTTATTTTTTTATGCGGATATTCTTTTTCGCCCAGACCCATTAATTCTTTTGCAGCTACAGCACCCCATGGAAGGGAGGAAACTGCAAATACGCCTGCAGCTCCAACCAATGTTTTCATAAATCCCCGTCTGTCCAGCTTTCTTTCATTATTCCGTTCAATATTATGGGTGTAATTATCTTCGTTAAAGGGAATTTTATTATTTTTATCTGACATCCCTAATCCCTCCTAATACAGCTTTGTAATGCCCTGCAGGATTCCCGGCAGATTTACTTTAACGTTTGTTTCGCCTTCCAGGTACGGCATGCTTGTGACCCATTTGCCGTTATCAAGGTTAAATTGCTTCTTTTTGTTTTCAATTTCCTCATCTGTCAGCCACTGAAGTGTATTGGATGGACATACACTCGCACACATTGGCGGGATGCCATCCTTGGTCCGGTCAATACACAAGTCACATTTATACATTAAGTTTTGTTCGGTATCAAATTTTGGTATGCCATAAGGACATGCAATCGTACAGTTTTGGCACCCAATGCATTTTTCAACGAGGGCAGATAAAACTGCCCCTGTTTCATGGATCTGGATTGCCTGGGCCGGACAGCTTCTCGCACATGCCGGATTCTCACAGTGAAGGCACATAAGAGGCATCGTCTGCCGGTTAACGAGAGGGTTTACATCGTAAACATAGTTCCTGTTTCGTTCCTCATGCCCTCCGCATTGCGTACATGCTGCCAGGCATGAACGGCATCCTATACAGTTTTCTAGTTCCAAGTACAGCCTCTTTTTCATTTATTGCACCTTCTTCATTTCGACTTTTTCCAGCTGGGCAGCACATGCCTTAAATTCCGGCATGCGGGAAATTGGATCCAGCGCAGCTATGGTTAATAGATTAATAGAGTCTTCATGTCCAAAATGGTAAGGAACGAAAACCGTATCCTTTCGAATTGCTTCTGTTATTTTCACTTTATAAATGGCTTCGCCCCTTCTAGTAAACAGGCGGACTCTTTCTTCATGTTCCATATTGTATTTTGCTGCTGTTTCAGGATGGACCTCCACAAACGGCTCAGGACACATGTCATGCAGGAACGGAATCCTTCTTGTCTGGTTGCCGGATAAATAGTGGTATACAACACGCCCGGTTGTTAAGCGGAGCGGATATTTTTCACAAGGCTCTTCAGCCGGCGGCCGGTATGGAAGTGCACATATTTTAGCTTTACCATCAGGGTGATAGAACTTTTTATCAAGAAACATATGCGGTGTTCCCTGGTCATTTTCATCCTTGCAAGGCCAGAATACACCGTCCTGTTTATCGATCTTTTCCCATGTGGCACCATAGTAGTCGGCATATCCGCCTTTACTTGCCAATCTGAATTCATCTGCAACATCTCTTGCTGATTTCAAGTGGGAAAATTGCTTTCCTCTTCCTAGCCGTTCAGCCAGCTCTACTTGAATCTGCCAGTCTGGCTTGGATTCTCCTAATGGCTCCTGTGCTTTATTGATTTTGATGATGCGTCCTTCAATGTTCGTTACAGTTCCTTCATCTTCAGACCAGGTTACGGATGGAAGAATGACATCTGCAAATTCCGCTGATTCTGAAAGATAGAAATCTGAGCAAACCATGAAATCCAAAGTTTTCAGCGCTTTTCTTACAAAGTTCTGATTTGGGGCTGATACAGCCGGATTTGAGCAAAGCAGATACAAACCGCGAATTGTTTTCTTCTCCATTAGTTCAAACATTTCGTATGCGGAAACACCCGGTTTCGGCATTTCATCAGGTGTGATGTTCCATACCTGGCAAACCTCTTTAACATGTTCAGGATTTGTAATTTTACGGTACCCTGGCAGCAAATCGGATTTTTGTCCATGCTCCCTTCCGCCCTGGCCGTTACCCTGGCCTGTAAAAGTGGCTACCCCTGCTTTCGGGCGGCCGATTTTCCCTGTTACAAGCGCCATATTTGTGTAAGCTGACACATTGTCTACACCTTTATGCTGCTGTTCGACTCCGCGTGCAAACATAACAACCGCATTTGGCGCCTTGCCGTAAAGCTCTGCTGCACGAATTATTTTTTCAGGTGCCACACCAGTCAGCATGCTGGTATATTCCGGGGTAAAATCTTTAACAAGCTCTTTCGTTTCTTCAAATCCGTTTGTATGGTTGTTGATAAATTCCTCATCTATATAGCCTAATTCGATTAATTGATTAACAATCCCATTTGCAAGTGCAAGGTCAGTTCCCGGCTGCAAATCAAGGTGAAGGTCTGCTCTTCTGGCAATCGGTGTTTCACGCGGATCTACCACTATGATATAACCGCCCCTTTCCTGCACATTCCAGATTCGGAACATGGAAGTTGGATGGCATTCAGCCGTGTTGCTTCCTGCAATAAATAGACAATCTGTTTCATGGATATCAGTCCATGGCAGTGTTGAACCTCTATCCACACCGAAAGAGCGGAGGAATCCGCCGGCAGCGCTTGACATACAGAAGCGGCCATTGTAATCGATATAGCGTGTTCCAAGGGCAACACGTGCAAATTTGCCAGTCAGATAACATTTTTCATTTGTCATGGAAACACCGCTGAACACAGATAATGAATCTTTTCCATATTCCGTTTGGAGCCCAGTGAATTTCTTGGCAATCAGGTCGTATGCCTCATCCCAGCTTGCTTCCCGGAATCCTTTAGTAGTTCCTTTTAGTGAAGCATCATCCCGGATCAGCGGTTTTAAAAGCCGGTCCTTATGGTTAGTCTGCTGATAGGCTGTAACACCTTTCGGGCACATTTTTCCGACTGTAACCGGCCAGTCATACCTCGGTTCAACCCCGATGATTTTATTTGTCTGTGTATTAACCCTCAGATTCATACCGCATTGCATGCCGCAATAGCTGCAATGCGTTTTGATTAATTTTTCATTTGGATGGTTTAAATTCTCTATTTCTTTAAAAAACTTATCCCTTTGCATTCTGGTTTGCCTCCTTGACCTTCACTTCATGAGTAGGGAATCCGGAAAATTGTGCAATCCGGTATTTCCTTCGGCAAGGAAGGCACATTTCTGCAAGATGGTGGCCTTCCTTTGATTTAAATTGAATATCGTTCATGCCGAGCACATCGACGACATCTTTTGATTGTTCTGATGAAGCAAACTGATCTCCGCACACTTTGCATTCCTTCATGGCTTGCTCCGCATAATGCTCTTTGTAGTTTCTTGCCAGAACACTCATTGGGCGGAAAGGAATATGTGCCAGCTTTCCAAATGGCAGGTAAATTAAAGTAATTATGACTGACCATTGATGAATCAGGGACATCGCCGGCTGTCCAGCACCATGTAAAAATATGTTCATAAATGTTAGGGCTAATCCAGTAATACTAACAAGAAGCAGCATATATAACGGCATGAAATCATAAAGGAATTTCTGTTCAGCTCTTGCCTGCATGTTTTTCAAGCGGCGGTACAGAGCCATGCAAACGCCCGCTATTACCATTACAGCCGTAATATTCAGAGCGTTAAAAGAAAGATTTGCGATGATGCCATCCGCAGGAACAGTCATTACCTGCATTCCGAATGCAATAATGTTATAGTAGCCATTGTCGTCCATCGTAAAGTACATCCAGCCGAAAACGAGCGGAAAAGTAACAAAGCAGGAAAGAATACATCCCCAACCGATTAACACGTGCTGGGTCCATCGGTAAATTCCCCTATTCCAGATGAAATTGTAAGTGGCAAGATGTTCAACTGAAGTTTTAGGTGTTGATTTTCGAAATAACAATTTCAGGCCTTTTTTTAGAATGATCTTTGTTGGAGGGCGTTCACCCCAGGCAATAAACCGGGAAAAAAAACCTCCAAGAAAGACGATTGTTCCAACCATATATCCGTAAAGGTTCAAATCCACATGTGTAAACATTCTTGTTCCGATAAAAGATAAGATTGCAAGTGCTGTTACTGATAAAAACATCGACTTAGCAAAGTTTGATGCAAATGCATTGTTTAGTGTATTTCCTGTTTTTTGATTGACTGCAGCTTTTGCCTGCATATTAACTCCTCCTCATTCACAAACAATTACCTTAACCTTATTGTAAAAGCGGGAAGAGTTTTTACATATCGGGGAAACTCCCCATTAGGAGGGGGAAATTCCCCTATCTTTAACAAAGTGAAACTTTTATGGTGTTTAGTTAAATTAATCGGGGGATTTATCGGAAGTTGTAACCGTTCACTCTTATTGCAAGTAAATAAACTCACTGCGCACTTAAATTGCAAGCAAGAAATCCGGAATGAATGAGGGAAAATAAAAAAATTGCCTGCTTTGAGGTCTGCAATTTGAAACTATAGTTAACACTCATCCGTATATCATATGAGGAGGCGGGCTGATGAAAAGGAATTTGATTATAATGCTCATTACATTATTGGCGGAATCGGTGATTACACTCTTTATTTCAAGAGCATTATCCATTCGATTTATAGAAATTATGTTTTTTGCAGGAGTAGTTTTTACCGCCTTAAGTGTATGGTTCTCAGGGAGCGGAGGAACGGTAACGAGATTTATTGACATCACAACAAGTGCCCGAACTGGATTATTAACAAAACGGGAAGAGTTTCACTTCAGGCCAAATTATGTTGTTCTGGGTTCTGCGATATTCCTTCTTATTGGATTGGTTTTATTTATTTTACTTTTAACAAACGTGATCCCTCCTGCTTAAAATAAGTGCAGGAGGCCTTTTGCATATGATAAAATGAACTTAATCTTTTCGAAGGAGTTGTAAATATGGCTAAATCAGCTGCAAAAAAATTCCGTGATAAAGCTGTTCGCGAGGGAAAAAGAAATCCTGAATCGAATCGCAGCCCATTTGCTTTTACGGATATGCGAACAAGACAAACGAAGACCAAGAAAGATCATTTAAATACAAGCAGACATAAGAACCGCTTTTCTGAAGAATACAGAAGAGATGGTTCTTTTTATTTTGTTCTGAAAACCTTTCAGCATAATGTATTTTTGGATTCGTTGATATCTTGAAAAATTCGTTGATATAATCCCCTTTTTCGTTGATATATCAAAATTTTCGTTGATAAAATGACTTTTTCCTTGATAAATTCATTTTCCAGCTTAAAATTAATTTTTTTCGTATTCTATATGGGAACATTCATCCTAATTTACCGCCGATCCCTGTAATGACAACAAAAAGCGGCCTGTCCATATGGAAACCAGCCGCGTACCTTCTAAATATTCAATTAAATTTTATCCCCTGTTTAAAATGCCCATCTTTTCGATATTTCTGCGGGCTTCTTCATCACCGAGTTCGTAAATCATCCCATATATTCCTTCCATACTTGCATCATAATTGCGATTTTGATCCTCCTCTTTCTCTTCCACAAAAGGGACATGCGCCAATTCAAATGTTTTCATATCCGCGTCATAATTTCGTCTGATATAATCGGCTAATTTTGCTATTTCTTTATCTGTAGCAAAAATTTTAAACTGCCAGTCAGCATCTTCATCTGGCTCAGGATATACTTGAGCATTTTCGATATCTATATAGTATGTTTTTTTAGCTTGTTCCATCATTTCATCTCCTCTTTCTTTTATGGGTATTTACCACAATTGTGTAGACTTTAACCTTTTCATCGTCCTGATTTATTAGAAGGCATTTTAAATAAGCAATTGGGCATGCTATACCTGTGCAATTTTAGGAAGGTGGCACATATCATGAATTTTTTCAGGAGGTATACAATGGGTATTTTAAGCGGTAATCCGAAAGACGAGCCGATGCATTATGGCGAGGTCTATAGCGCATGGTCTTACTTGTTGGCAGGCAAGGGCATGGCGTCAGCATATCAAACGATGATTAGCCACACCGGAGATGAAGACTTGAAAAAATTGCTTGAAGAAGCTATCCGCCTTTCCAAGCAAGAAGAAGAACAAATCGAAGCACTCTTAAAGGAGAACGGGATTGGGCTGCCTCCAGCACCGCCGGATCGCCCTGATGCATGTGTGAATGATATTCCAGCTGGTGCAAGGTTTATGGATCCCGAAGTAGCAGCTAAATTATCTGGGGATATCGCAGCAGGAATGGTTGGATGCAGTACGATTATGGGCCAATGCATTCGTGAAGACATTTCCGGCATGTTTGGCCAATTCCATACGCAAAAAGCTGCACTGGGTGTTAAGGTTCTCCGTATGAATAAAGAAAAAGGCTGGCTCATTCCTCCTCCGCTGCATCTTCACAAATCGGATAATTGCTAATAAAAAAACAGACCGAGTACTGTACAACTATCAATACTTAAAGAAAAAGAGCAGACCCTGCTTTCCGTCTGCTCTTTTACCATCTTATACGCTTTTTTAAAGCTAGGGCTTAATTCACTCCATACATCGAAAAGATTTTCTTCCGGATCGGAAAAAACAAAGTTACGGACAGAATGCCCGGGGTCCCTGCTTTTACCTTTCGAAAAAGAAGCTCTTTGCTCAGACTTTCCAATTGTGCGAGTCCATCTGCTTCAAAAACGCTTGTTTCCGTCTGTATCCATAAAGTTCATGCTCTCTTGTTCAGAAGATTCGACAAGGAAGAAATTTCAGCTCGCCGTATTGATAATGGGCACTTTATCCTTTTATCGTTATAGCTTTCAACCGCTCAAGCTTTTCCATATACCACTTAATGGATTACATGCATTTGTGACAGGTATGTATACTTTTCCGACTCTTAAAAGCTTTTGCCCCATTATATAACACCCTTTATTTAATCCTTCTATTTGCAGATTCTATCCAATCCCATTGAATCCCTTTTTTTATTGGCTCTGTTAAAGTTGCGTGTTAATTTCCGCTCAAGAAACTGCTTTCCGCGGGTGATCCGGGAGCCTCCTCAGCGTTTTACGCCAGCTGGGTCTCCCTTTGGTACGCTATTCCCGCAGGACTCTGAACAAGCATCCTTGAATAAAAAACGCACGAAGGAAATCGGAATGCATTTACGAGGAACTCGCGCTTTCCACTCCATTCAGCATGTACTAAATCAACACTTAGCTTTAAAACCATAGCCAAATACAAAAAAGCCCTAATCTTAAATAAGACTAAGGCTCGGTTTTGTTTAAGAATATTTACTATCACTAGAATCAGGGGAAACCATACCACCGGCGCCGCTTGAATTGATATCAGGTTCAACGCCTTCAGGCTGTGATGGCAGTACTTTATTTTTCTTTTGGTTTGGAAGGCCGGAATGCTCCTGGAGATATTTATCATTTTCCATAATCGTTACAACTTGAAAACCCGTTCCATCCAGCTGCTCCTTCAATTGATCAAATACCTTTGTTTGGTCCTTATTCAATTCCTGTTCATCGTATTGAAGCTCAACGTTAATTGTTTTCATGATAGCGACCTCCTTTTTAAAACTATTTTCCCGAATGTCCTTTTCTTAAACTACAGCAGCTGCTTTTAAAATGGTAGAGTTTTTTCAATAAATTGTTTATGGTACTAAAAATAGGTTATAAGTAAAATAACAACTAGAACGGGAGCTTGATAGATGATTAAGGAAACAGAGTATTTATCGTTTATTAATGAGATTGGGCGCCTGTTTAATGATTATTACAAGTGCCATGATGAGAAAATAAAACAAATTCTCCTGGATGATATTAGGTTAATCGGGCAGGCACTCCATTAAATCACCCTTTTGTCTAAGGATATAAATTCCAATTCGTTCATTCCTTCTGGATTTTTGAATATATTTAAAGTATGTTCATCGGAAGAAAGGAGCAGAAGCATGTGGTTTTGGATTCTGATAATCTCCATTCCTATTATAATCTTGGCTATTTTGGAAGAAACGATTCAATTTCTCGTTAACCGTAAAATTTTTGGAAAAAGTGAAAAACAGTTTAAACTTAGAGAGAAACTCAGACATGTAAGGAATAAATTTCTGTACAAGAAAAGCCCTTCCCAATAAGGAAAGGCTTTTCTTGTATGATTGCAGTTTCGGCGGCTTGCGATGAAATGGCCACCCTTGATCGATCTTACCTATCCTTTTAGATAGAATATAACAAGAAATTAGGATACTTCTGTTTCTGTATTCTCTTCTTTTTCTTCTGTAAGCTGTTCGTGTTTTTTTCCGGACATCCGCTGCTTTTTCAATGCAAAATATGTGTCCAAAACCCTTCTGCCTATTTCATAGTTGGCTGTATGTCCGCTTCGTCCCTGATACGCCCACGGAACAATAACAGACATGGCAATTTCAGGATTGTTATGTGGTGCATAGGCAACGAGGCTTAAATTCATAACATCAATTAGGGGATCTCCTTTTTTTCTAAGGGGTCCATCGTAAAAGGCCTCCGCTGTACCTGTTTTCCCAGCCGGAGAATAAGGAGCGTCAGCAAATCTTCTATATGCTGTTCCTTCCGGGTGCTGCATAACCTGCCTTAAACCTTCTTTTACAGTGCTTAACTCTCTATCGGTTACATCGATCGTATTCAGAACAGTTGGCTGAATATCCTTCCAAATTGGCCCTAACTCATTTTGCACATTAGAAGGCTCTCGAATTTCTTTTACAAGGCGCGGCTGAATTCGGTAGCCCCCATTAGCAATGGTTGATATATATTGTGCCATTTGCATTGGAGTATACGTATCATACTGGCCGATAGCAAGGTCGAGCAGGAACCCAGGCAAACGAAGCGGCCCCTCATACCCTGCCATTTCATTCGGCAAGTCAATGCCAGTTCTTACACCAAGACCGAACTGGCCGAAGGAATCTCTCATATCTTCAAATGCCCTTGGGTTTTTAAATCCAAGAGGCTGGTCATAAGCGTATCGTGCATCAGCTATTTCTACAGCTGTTTTAAACATATAAACGTTCGAGGAAATACGCAAAGCCCTGGTCTCATTCATTACAGCCTGAAAATTAAACCAGGACTTTTTCACCTGCGGAGTTCCTGCAATTTTCATTGGGGCATCCAAGAAAGTTGTTCCCGGAGTAATGGCACCTGTTTTATATCCTGTCAAAACCGTAGCACCCTTAACTGATGAGCCAACATTATAAGAGGATGCAATTGTTCCAAGCGCATAATCCTGAAGAACCGTTTTGCCGTCGTCATCTTTGCCGATCATTTTTCCAGCCATCGTCAGGACTTCTCCTGTATGGGGATCCATTAACACGACAAATGCACGATCCATTAAATAGGTTCCGCCAGTCCGTTTTGCCGCCCAAATTTCCTCTTCCAATATTTTTTCCACTGCCCGCTGGAGATCCATATCAATCGTTAGGACAAGATCTTTTCCCCTTTGTCCATCCGAAACCATTTCACTTCCGAGAATTTCACCTTTTTTGGTAATAAGTCTCTCTTTTGATTTTTGTCCGTGCAGGACATCCTCATATTGCATTTCAAGATAGCTTTTCCCTACCCGTTCATTTCTGCTGTAATCTCTTGCAAGAAAATAATCCACCCTTTCCTCAGGCAGCCCTTCGTTCGAATCCGTAACTTTCCCGAGAACAGTTTGAAGTGTATTGCCAAAGGCGTATGTACGGTCCCAATCTGTAGTCGTATTGACTCCAGGCAGATATTGCAGGTTTTCGCTTACAGCCGCGTATTCTTCAGGAGTTACACTCTCATTTTTCACAATTTGAGGAGTCATGGCATAGCCGCTTGTAAACTCTCTATAGATTGCGAGAACCTCAAGATCTTGTTCACTTAGCTGATTAAGATCTTCATCTGTAATTCTTTCAAGCTGCATCTCATAGATTTGTTTATCGGTAAGCTTTTTGCTTTCAAAAAGCTCCCATTCCTTTTCAGTAATTTTTTCTTTAACAGCTTCAGGATTTTTCATGATCCAAAAATCCTTTTTATCCCGTTCCCTCACCTTATCCGGCTTTTTATCAATTAGTACAGCCAGTCTTTCTGCTACCTCCACCATCTCTTCCTGTTTGGCATTCCGGTTTGTATACGTAATCGCACTTTTTGGGATATTATCCACGATTAGCCGATGATTCCTGTCCAACATCCTTCCCCTTGGAACCGGGCTGGAAACGATGACGTCTTCCGTCCTTTCAACCTCCTTTTTATATGTCTCTCCATTAACGATTTGAACGACTCCAAGCCTTAAAATAAGCAATGAAAATAGAATAAAAACTGCAAAAAATAATAAATTGACCCTAAATGGCACATGGCTTTTCTTTTTCTTTTTTCCCATGCTGGAATCTCCCCCCTTTTGAACACTATGTCTGTATGCCAGAGATTCTTCAAAATCTTTTATACTCTGTTAATTTATTCCACAGATATTGTAAAATTCCTGCCAGATAATGCTCTAAAATAATGTTTGTTGAAGAGTCATGCCAAGGCTAAAGGCAAAAAAATTTAGAAAAAGAAAATTTAATGGTAGGATTTTAAGGAATTGTAGTTGAAAATAGTATTTGGATTATTCATTCTAGGAGGGATTATGATGGAAAGATCACAAAAGCGCTTAAACTATTTCTTATCACATCGCAGTGTAACAAATAAACTTATCAATAAAATTGAAGAGAAAAATTATGATTACAAGCCAACTGAAACAAGCATGCCTGCGGGCAAATTAGCCACTCATATGCTCACTTCCTTTTATATGTTTGTAAGAACCGTAAAAGACGGCAATGCAGCAATCTTTGGCGAAAAATTTGTTGACGTGCCGGAAAATCTATCAGAAGCGGCTGCCGCCTACACAGAAAAGACAAAAGATTTAATATCTTCCCTGACAAATGAGGAATTGGAAAGAAGCATTGATATGAAACAGATTTTTGGGATTGAGTTAACAGGAAGCCAGCTTCTTCAGATTGCCATGGACCATGAAATCCATCATAAAGGGAACTTATTTGTTTATGTCCGCGAAATGGGACATACAGACCTGCCGATGTTTGTAAACAGAGGATAAGAAAAAGGACGCCCCTGCGGCGCCTTTTTTTTTTATAAACTATTAAGCGGAGAAATCAGCTCTGCCAGTTCATTTTTGGGAGAGTTAACTTTAGAAGATACCGGGTACTTGTCCATTTTCTCAGCCGAATAAGGAACCAGCAAAGATTTCAGATAGTCAGTATCATTAAAGTTCGGATTAAGCCAATCCTCAAAATCGCTTTTATTTAATATAACCGGCATCCGATCATGGACTTCTTCCGTTACTTCATTAGGGTCTGTTGTAATGATTGTACAGCTCATGAGGGGATTTTCCCCTTTATTCCATGTATCCCAAACTCCCGCCAAAGCAAAGGGCTCTTCATCTTTCATAATAAATCTGTAAGGCTGTTTTCCTTCTTCTGTTTTCCTCCATTCATAAAAACCGTCTGTAAGGATTAAACATCGTTTTCTTTTAAATGGTGTTTTAAAGCTGGGCTTTGAATCAATGCCTTCCGCTCTGGCATTGATCATTTTAAAACCAATCTTTTCGTCTTTGGCCCAAAAGGGGACGAGCCCCCACTTCATCTGTTTGCCTATCCGCTGCTCTCCGTTTCCAATAACCGTCAATATATTTTGGCTCGGTGCAATATTGTACCTGGGTACAATCTCTCCGCCTGAATATTCAAATTCAAATGCCATCTGGAGCTTATGGATTGTCTCGGTCAGAGTAAAACGCCCGCACATAAAATTTACCTCCATTCTAAAAAATATTTTTAACCAACGATTATTCTCTCTTTAGGGTAATGGTAATTATCATCGTACTGTTCATGTTTATTTATAATGAACAAAAAGGATAGGATTCCAATTCTTCCAATAAACATAAGAGCAATAATAACATACTTCCCGAATGTGCTTAAGTCCGGAGTAATCCCCATCGACAAACCCGTTGTCCCGAAGGCGGAACATACTTCAAAGATTATTTGCATTAGGGTAAATTTTTCTGAAATGGATAGAAGGATAACGGCCATAAAACATAGCCCTACAGCCATCATTGTCACAATAACAGATTTATTAACGTCCTCCTCATGAATTTCTCTTTTGAAGATTTTTATCGTTTTCTTCCCTTTGGCAAAGTGATAGATATGTAAAACATTAAGAGCAAAAGTAGTTGTCCTTACTCCTCCGCCTACCGAGCTTGGAGAAGCACCAATAAACATTAAAAAGCTGATTACAAGCAAAGTCGGTTCAGAGAACTGAGAGACATCCATAGTCGCCAAGCCCCCGTTCCTTGTCGTCGACGATTGAAAAAACGCGTAGAAGAAAGCTTCATGCCACTCTTTACCCTTAAAGAAGTGATTAAATTCCAATAGCAGAATCAAAATTGTGCCTAAAAGCATTAAAAAGAAAAAGGTAAGTGTTGTTAATTTTGTATATAACGTAAACCGGAAGAACTTGTCTTTATTAAACAAAAAGGCTTTTAACTCTATTAAAACAGGAAAACCGATTGCCCCTAGAGTAAGTAAAAGAATATTAATTGATTGCACAAAATAGTCATTTGCAAATGGCACAAGCGAGGAGCCGGTAATATCAAAACCTGCATTTGTGGTCGCACTTACTGAAGCGAATGCCCCTTGCAGAAACGCCTCCTGCCATGTTGGGTAATAATTTAGAAAATAAAAGCCAAGTATTATAGCGCCGATGCATTCAATCACAAGGATCAAAAGCAGGATTTGTTTTACTAAGACAACTAGGCCAGCTAGATTGGTCTGATTTTGGTCAATCATAATCAAACGTCTTTCTTTAAGGCCAATCCTTTTTTTGACTACCAGCCATAAAAAGGTCCCAAGCGTCATTATGCCGATACCGCCAAATTGAAGAATGAACATTAAAAAGAAAATGCCCGTGGTACTTAATGTATCGACTGTGGATACCACAGTTAGCCCTGTTACACTTACTGCGCTAACTGCAGTAAATAGCGCATCTGTGAAAGACCAGGACATGCCCGGTTTTCGAGCGACAGGCAAACTTAATAAAATGACAGAAATCGTAACTGCTACAGCATAGAAGGAGACGATCAGCTGTGTTGGTGTTAAAGCATTGATTTTATTCTTTATCCTGTTCATTTACCCCACCAATTCTTTATGTATTTGAAATACCCTTACGATAATTCAAAATGTGTATTCATGCAAGATAAATTTATTGCCGGTCTTTTAATAATTTTACTGGAGACATTAATCTATTTTGTAAGATGGTGCATATTAAAACTGTTATCACTTTATTTAAAGGAGGATGCTGGATGACAAAACAAGGCAGACAAAATGCAAACCAAACTAGAGAACAAATTGAAAAGCAGGATAAAAGGAATGATATAGAACTAGGAAGCGACTTTCAGATTGGCAATAACAAATCACAAAGCCAGAAGAAGAGCGGAAAACAAATGAACAAGAAATAAAACAGGAAATCCCCCAATCTCAGGGGGATTTTTTATGTTCTCACTGTATACAGCTGACCATCAACAGCAAATGAAATTCGGCCAGTTTCCTCGGAAACAATAATGACAACTGCATCCGTTTTCTCTGTAATTCCCAACGCAGCCCTATGCCTTGTCCCGAGCTTCTTCCCCTCTATGCTTTTCCTTGCAAGAGGTAAAATATTGCCTGCCGAGATTATCATATCTTCTTTTATAAGGGTCCCCCCATCATGGAGAGGATTTCCCGGAAAAAAGATCGTTTCCAGCAAGGTATGGCTGACCTTGGCCCCGATTGACGTTCCATTATGCAGATAATCATCAAGCGGCTGCCTTCTCTCCACAATAATAAGACCGCCATGCCTTTTTTCCGATAAATGCTGGGCAGCCAATGACAGGTTTGAATATTCCTTTGTATATGGTGATAAATAAGACTGCAAATAATAAGTGGAAGCAATGTTGTGGGCATCTGTCACCATTTTCTGCAATCTTTCAAAATCGGATAAAATACAGCAGTTGAAGTCCTCCAGCGTTTTGGAAAGTGAATGAAGCTGCTGATCTATATTGCCAATATACCGGTTTAAGTCATTTCGATACTGTTCCTCACCATAAATCACCGGACTTCCTCCAATCCTTTTTCATATTAGTACCTTTTCCTGTAAAAAAATATTTATCCACATCCATACTAACAGAAGGCTCTGTTAAAGCATTGTATTGGTATTGGCACACTGTTGATTGGAGTTGGAAGGCGTGAAATCCTTGAAAATGCATTGGCATTTCCTTCGAGGATGCTTATTCAAAGTCCAGCGTCAAAAGCGAGTTAACGGGAGACCCTGCAGGCTTAATGCTGCCAGGAAGGCTCGGCTCTGGGACCGTCCACTGAAAAGCAAAGGCCTGGATTGAAAATCAACAGCCAAGTTTAACAGAAAAAGGTTTAGAAACCGCAAAAAAGGATTAAATATAAGTATTACGCAACGAGGTGAGAGACATGTTTGAAATTTTGGCAAAACAATTTGAAAAACCTGAAGGAATAATAGGAAAACTTGCGGGTAAAATTATGTATTTTGAAAACCGTAAGATTAATAAATGGACAGTGGGAAAACTCAAGATAAAACGCAGAGACTCTATTTTAGAGGTTGGTTACGGTCCTGGATACAGCATCCGTTATATCATGGACAATTACCGCCATGTAGAAGCGGATGGAGTCGACGTTTCAAAAGATATGAAATCAGCTGCAGCAAAGCTGAATGACGATTGTATTCAGCAAGGGAAAGTCAGGTTGTTCGTAAAGGACATACATGATTTCTTTCCGGATAAAAAATATCACAAGATCTTCTCAGTTAACAATTATCCTTTGTGGACCAAACCAAGAGAATCCCTGCAGCACCTATATGGAATGCTTGAAAGCAAGGGACAGATCGCGATTACTGTGCAGCCGCGAGAAGAAGGAGCAAATGAAACGATAACGAAAAGTCTTGGACAAGTAATTAAATCAGATATGGAAGCAGCCGGCTTCCATTCCATATCAATTTCTTATAAAAATGCACGGCCTATGGTAACAGTCTGTGTAACAGGAATTAAATAAATAATACAAAAAGAGTGGGGAAATAATATTCCCCACTCTTTTTGTATGCTGCATTACCAGCCTCGACTGGCGCCTCCGCCTCCGGAAGAACCGCCTCCCCCTCCACGGGGACCGCCTCCC
>NZ_QGTW01000007.1 GCF_003182355.1 Cytobacillus oceanisediminis
ACTGTTACTCCGTCGACCCCACTTGCACCTTTATTTTTATAGACGCGCACGTAGGCTTCGTTCATATTTTGATTACTTAGAATCTGTTCTAAAAGCTCCACACTCGTTTCTCCTTCCCTCTCACGTAGTAAGTGCTAGCTCCATTTTGGTTATCCTTTGAGATACGCTCATACTTTCACCATTAACACATTCGGAGTACGTCACTTACGCATTCGTGGTGTTGAAACACTATAAATTGTTCAGCCCTTCATGAACTTATTTCACTACTATGGCTTCTGCTGACTTCTTGCGACTAACCTTTTTTTGACTGTACTTCTGTACATCCGCAAGACCTCCCAGGGTAAGACAACTATCTTTCCTCTTTTACTCGTCTGATTTACTCTACAAAGTTACGCACATCTTTTGGACTTTGACTTGTTGTGGAGTCTCATCCCTTTGTAGAGCCTTAGTATCAGATTTCTGTTCGTCGAGCCAAGATTTTATTCCCACGCTTCCTCCAGCCCTAACCTCGCGATTAGTACCTTGCGCTTCCTTAGTGGTTAGTCGATGTGTACCCCCACAGTGGACTTTCACCACCTAGATAGTTGCCATGCCTGGCACACACAAAAAAACCAGCCCCCACAGGCTGGTTCCTCAAATTATTCATTTTCTTTCATAGCGTCTGCTTTGCCCATTTCGTAGGCTTCGTTCATGACTTTGGTAAAGAGGTTCATGAACGGCTGGATCATTTCCATGGAGAGTTCAATGCCTGCTTCGTCCAGTTGCTGCTTGGCTTCAGGCATGTACTTCATGGCGATTTGCATAAATTCCATAGTTTTGTCATTTGGCTGCATCTGATGGTACCTCCTATGTATAGTTCTGCTTTTTATTCATTGGGCAGTTTGCCTGTCTTTTTGTACTCTTCAATGGCAGCATTTAATTCCTTTTTGAAGTCTTCGTCTACAATAGGACTGAATTTTCCTAGTGAGATAACTTCATCTTGAAAATCAAAGGAAAGGTTGCCGGACTTTAGTTCGCCTTTATTGAATTTCTCTGCCACTACTTCATACAAAACGTCGACATGCTGTACTGTGCTTGTTAGCACGACTGATTCACCCAGGTCGGACTGATCGGATATAAACCCGATGGCATACAGTCCTTTTTCTTTTATTTTTTCGATAACAGGAACATTATACCCATCACCGGCAGGATAGACAACATCAGCGTTTTTGGAAATGAGGTTATCAAGCAGTTTTATCGCTTTTTCTTCATTGTCCCAGTTGCCTACATATTGGATTTCTACATTAACATTTTTGTTAATATAATTGGCGCCTTCAAAAAATCCTTCTACTTCAGGCTGCCATTCAAAGGCCGCGAGTACGCCTACGGTTTCGGTTTTGGTTACGTGGCCTGCTACCATGCCCCCGAAAAAGCCCATCGCATAGGCTTCAAAATTCAAGCTGGTTGTATTTTCATTTTTGGCATTGCCATTAAAGCTTACAAAATGGATATGTGGATATTTTTTAGAGATGTTGTTAAAGTATTCCGCATATTCATTGCCATGGCCGAATATCAGATTTACACCTTTTTGGTCAAACTCTTTGACGGCCCTTTCTACAACCATCTCGGAGTTCATGCCTTCTTTATAATAGACATCTACATTATATTGGGATTGAATCTTTAACAAACCTTTATAGCCTTTGGTTCCCCATACTTGATCGTTCACCGTATCGGGTACTAATAATCCAGCTTTCTCAAGTTTCCCCGTGGGCATTACTTGTCCACAGGAGGCCAATAAAAGAAGGCACAAAAGAAGGATCCCGTATTTCTTTAATGTCTTATGCATCTCCTTTTTCTCCGCCTCTCTGTAAAAGCTCCTTCCTGCTTTCACTTCATACATGATGGTAAGTCCGGTTTATTTTACCAAACTAATTTAATTCTACCTTGTCTATATGTTAATTGGAAAGATTTTTTTCTTAATCAATACTCATTCCTGTTCAGTAAAGCATTTAAGTGTCCCCTTTGCTTCTCCAGGCCCTCAGAATATTTCATCGAATTCTTCACTGTTTTCTCTATTATTTTACCTTTTTCCAAATCATCGTGTCTGTGATTTAAGCTATATTCAAGGGATAGATATTCAGCACATTTTTGCCAATGTCCCGGGAGGCTGCTTTTTAATAAATAAGTTCCGCCTTGAATGTTTTTAGTTTCCTCCATTATTGAATGAATGAGATCATCTATAAAAATAGCATCATGAATCCATTCCCGGTTACTTAATTCTGCCCTTTTTCGATCAGCTAAAGCCTGGTGAAAGATAAATTCCTCCGGCTGCCAGGGACCGTAAATTGCAGGCAGATAAAAAGAATAAACCGCAATGTTATTTCGCTTAAGAAGCTCAATCGCTGTTTCACAGCGGCTATGTGCCCTGTTTATGTCTTTCAGCCACTGAAGCGGGAATAGAAACATAATTATCGAATGGGATTTCTCCAATTCATTCATATTATTAAAAAGGTATTTCTCTATAAGCTCATTCTCTCTTAATGCGGATAGATTATTCTTTAAATAGAAATCATAAAAATCAATAAAGAGTACTGTATCTTCCTTTATTTCCTTTTGAGTTTCCAGCCATTCAGAGTAATTCATTTCATAGAAATTCGCATTGCGTCCAATCTCCAAACGCTTTTCGTTTAGATAAAGGTCTTCCTCCCCTTTATTGATATGGATTCCATCTATCTCAAAGCCCTGATCAAGCAGATATTTACACAGGCTGAACCCAATGAATTCATATGCACCTAATATAACTGCCCTGTCCATCTTCAATCCTCCTCAAAGAATACTCAATGTATCCTATGCTTCAGGGATTGTATTTATTTCTTAGCAATACAAAGGCAGCTGCTATAATTCCTTTTCATATTTTCTAAAGAAGCTCGTCATCTGTGAAGAAATCCGCTGTTTTTTGTCAGGAAGCATATAAAAAACAGTTATGGGGGCCTTTTCATTTTCCCATTTTACAGATCTTTTTTTCAAATAGTCTGATTGCTTGTAAGCTCTTCCACCTGAAAGAATTTGAATGATTCTAACAGGGACTTTAAGACCTTCTGTAAGATTTTCTTCATGTTTGTTTAATACGTCAGCTATTTTTCCAGTTTCAATTTCATAGGAACATGCAAGCTCCTTTAAAAGCTTTTTGTAAAAGAATTTATGCTCCTTTTCCTGTTCTAAATGGTGCTTTAATGACAAAATTGGATTAATTAGTACCGCTGATCGTATCATATGCCCCATTTCATGCATTAATTTAAGGGCAACCAGGGATCCCATTCCTTCGGCAATTATGTGAATTTTTTCATTTATAATTTCTGTCCGGACTATGTGCTCGTATAAAAATTTAGCTTTATCGACAGCTTTATCGCTGCCCCAGTTCCTCCCGTATAGGTTGGAATAAAAAATGGTATAGCCATGTTCCCTCAGCTTCCTTATTAATGAATACTTCCCTTCATTTTGTGTCCAAAAACTGCTGTGCTCGTCAACAAAGTGCCTATCATCCCCAATGATCAGAATACCGAAACCACTTGGTTTATCTGGGTAATGAACCATGCACCATTCGGTATCCAATTGAAAGTTCCGGCTTTCCATAGTAAAACTCCTTTGCAGTTTGTTCATTATAATGTATGTATGCAAAATTAAAATGAAAGGGGGATTTGCCCAGTTTCAGACAAGTTCAACATCTAGCATGGCTTCCTGTATTCTTTTTGTTATTTCACCTGGATAGGCATATTCACGGAAAAGTTACTGTGCATGTTGTAAATATCAATTTATTTATTTAACAGCTTATGCTAATATGAAAAGGGATTTAATTATGTTAGAGGTGAAATGGATGAAATTCTTTTGGACATTTTTCTGGACTTTCCTTCTTGTTCAAATGTTAACGTACGTGGTTTCTTCGATGCTGGGAGCACATTATGATTTTGTAACCGGTGCCATCCTGGCAGTAGGAACAACCATCTTAATTTTTGTTGTCGCTTCCATCATTCCTGAGGGCCCAGCTGGGAAAGAGGGACTTCATTAATCAGAGGCAAGTCTGCAAGAAATTATGCCGACTTTAAAAGAGTCATCCTGACTGAGTCAGGATGATTCTTTTAATTTAGCCGGAATTATTTTACTGAAAGCTCTATTTTCCCGCTATCAGAAGAAATAACTACTTCACTGTGGTCCTTGATTTGGCCTGCTATTATTTTTCGAGCCAGAGCTGTTTCTACATTTCTTTGTATAAAACGTTTGAGCGGCCTTGCTCCATATACTGGATCGAACCCGTTTTCTGCAATATATTCCTTTGCAAGATCATTTATACTTAGCTTGATATGCTGGTCTGATAATCTTGATTGAAGCTCAGTTACTAATTTAGAAACAATTTCTTTTATTTCATTCAGCACTAATGGCTTAAACAGGATCATTTCGTCTACTCTGTTTAAAAACTCAGGACGGAAGTGGGTACGCAGCTGTCCCATTACTTTGCTTCTTGTTTCTTCATTTATCTCCTCTTCTCCTTCCGAACGTTCCAGCAGAAAATGAGAACCGATATTGGAAGTCATAATAATGACAGTATTTTTAAAATCAACTGTCCGGCCCTGCGAGTCTGTGATCCGTCCATCATCGAGCATTTGAAGAAGGATATTAAATACTTCGGGATGGGCCTTCTCGATTTCATCCAACAGGATAACAGAATAAGGCTTCCTTCGGACTGCTTCGGTCAGCTGCCCGCCTTCCTCATACCCTACATACCCCGGAGGAGCCCCAATCAATCTTGAAACAGCATGTTTTTCCATATATTCGGACATGTCGATCCGAATCATTTGTTCTTCGCTATCAAACAGTGATTGAGCCAGGGCTTTAGCCAGCTCTGTTTTTCCTACTCCGGTCGGTCCCAGGAAAATAAATGAACCAATTGGACGATTTGGATCTTTTATTCCTGCCCTGGCTCTTAGAACTGCGTCCGAAACCAGCTGGACAGCCTCATCTTGGCCAATTACTCTTTCGTGTAAAATGCTTTCAAGACGCAAAAGCTTTTCCCGTTCTCCTTCTACAAGCTTGGCAACTGGAATGCCCGTCCATCTTGCGACAATGCCGGCAATTTCTTCTTCGGTAACTTCCTCTCTCAATAGCCGTTCCCCTTGATTTTCATTTACGGCATTTTCGAGTTCCTTCAGCTCTTTTTCCAAAGAAGGTATTCTTCCGTGGCGCAATTCCGCAGCTTTATTTAAATCATAATTATTTTCTGCTTCTTCTAGATCCCGGCGCATTTTTTCAAGCTGTTCCCGCTTTTCCTGCACTTTCTGAATACCTTCCTTTTCAAGCTGCCATTTTGCCTTCATGCTGTTGGCCTGATCTTTTAATTCTGCAAGCTCCTTCTGCAAAACAGAAAGCCTCTCTTTGCTCGCTTCATCGTTTTCCTTTCTTAATGCAGCTTCTTCAATTTCCAGCTGCATCACTCGCCTTGTTACTTCATCCAATTCAGATGGCATGGAGTCGATTTCAGTCCTGATCATCGCACAGGCCTCATCGACCAAGTCGATCGCTTTATCAGGGAGAAAGCGGTCTGTGATATAGCGGTCGGATAATGTTGAGGCAGCTACCAGGGCTCTGTCGTGAATATTAACCCCATGATGAATTTCAAAACGCTCTTTCAGACCTCTTAATATGGAGATTGTATCTTCTACATCCGGCTCCTGGACTAACACCTGCTGGAAGCGGCGTTCAAGAGCCGGATCCTTTTCAATATACTTCCGATGCTCTTCAAGAGTTGTCGCCCCAATACAGTGCAATTCCCCTCTCGCAAGCATTGGCTTTAGCATATTCCCGGCATCCATGGCTCCTTCTGTTTTGCCTGCTCCCACAATTGTATGCAGCTCATCGATAAAAAGGAGAATTCTTCCTTCGCTTTTTTTCACTTCATTCAGAACAGCCTTTAATCTTTCCTCAAATTCTCCCCTAAATTTAGCGCCGGCAATCAGGGCACTCATATCTAGAGCGAAAATGATTTTCTCCTTTAACCCCTCAGGAACATCCCTGCGGACAATCCGTTGTGCGAGCCCTTCTACTATGGCGGTTTTACCTACTCCCGGCTCACCGATCAGGACTGGATTATTTTTCGTCTTTCTTGAAAGGATGCGAATTACATGCCTGATTTCGCTGTCCCTGCCGATAACCGGGTCAACCTTCCCCTCCTTTACCTCTGCAACAAGATCTCTTCCGTATTTTTTCAATGCTTCATATGTTGATTCCGGATTTTGAGATGTCACTCTTTGATTCCCCCTAATTTCCTTAATTGCATGCTCCGCTTTTTCTTTATTTACACCGCAAGATTTTAAAAATGCTGCCGATTCGGAGTCTGCTGCGTCAGCCGCTGCTATAAAAACATGTTCTACAGACATGTATTCATCTTCATACTTCTTCATAAACCTTTCCGCTTCGGCAAGGAGGCGCTGGAGTTTTCCTGTTATATACAGCTTGCCTTGCTCAGCTCCTGTCCCTGACACTTGAGGTTTTTTCCGTAAAAATTCATGCATTTTTTTAATAAAAGATTCAGCAGGAATCTGCAGTTTTGACAGGATTGATTTAATCAGGTTATCTTCCTGATCCATTATAGCCAGGAATAAATGGGCTTCATCCACTTCCTGATGATGTTCCCGTATGGCTATTGACTGTGCATTCATAAATCCTTCCTGCAGCCGCTCTGTCATTCGATTAAGATCCATTGCGAAACCTCCTGTTTGACCTTCTTTGATCTTTATTTTTATTATAATCCATTACCTGCATATGTAAAGTTTTCTGCAATCGCATGCTATATGATAACAGCGAAAAATTAAAGCGTTTGACAACAGTTTGAAAGCCATCCGCAAATGGGATGGCTCCTAAGTTATTGTTATGCTTTTTCCCCATTTTACTAATGGCTAGTCACAATTAAGGCTTTCTTTTATATGTCCAGACGCGGTTATGGTTGGAAGCCTCCGGAAATTGATCTCCGGCTCTCAATTTAAGCATTTGAGGATTATTGACGTTGCTTCCTGTTTCGCCGATTTCAATATAAATTCCATTGTTCGGCGCTTTCTGCCCCGGCTTGAATTGTCTATTTTGCCCCATGCAGATACCTCCTTTAATCTTAAATCATTTTTATTATTTCCACTCCAGGTTTCCTCATGTGGGTAACTATTGGCATCGGCTGTTCCTGACGTGAATGGCAAAAGCTAATTTCCTTATTTATGCAATGAACTGGATATCACTTTACACCTCTGTGCTTTTTATAGTTAAATGAGAAGGTATGAGATTTCATAGTTGGAGGATTTATTAGTGGAAGATTTTTTCTTATTGCTGAAATATTTATTTTTAGGGTTATTTCAAGGTTTTACCGAGCCTATCCCGATTTCTTCAAGTGGGCATCTGGAAATTGCTGAATATTTTTTTGGACTTGAAATTAAAGGTATGAGTTTCGCATTGCTCGTAAATACGGCTTCACTATTTGCCGTCCTGATTATATATCGCGAAGATATTATGAGGTTAATACGCAATGGGCTTGAATACGTGACAACCAAGGATAAAAGAGCGGAAGCTGATTTTCGATTTATCATTTATTTAATTATTGCTACCATACCAGCTGGAGTTATCGGTGTTTTGTTTGGTGATTATCTTGAAGGGAATATTAAAACAGTCGGTCTAACCTTGCTTGTTACCGGACTGGCATTATGGCTGATCCGTAATATGAGAGGCCGCAAAAATGACGCCGAATTATCATTGAAAGATGCCATTATTATAGGTTTTGCACAGGCTGTAGCCTTAATACCTGGTATTAGCCGCTCTGGTGCAACAATTGTTGCCGCAATGGGCTTGGGAATGAAACAGGAAACCGCTTTGCGTTTTTCCTTCCTTTTATATATTCCAGTAAGCGTGGGCGGAATGATATTAGGCTTTAACGATATTCTTAGAGACCCCAATTTGAATGAATTAGCCTTGCCTTATACACTTGCCTTTTTTGCATCTCTTGTTGCATCCTACTTCTCCCTGAAGTGGTTCATGAATATTATGGCCAGAGGGAATTTGAAGTATTTCGCCATTTACTGTTTTATTGTAGGACCGCTTGTATATTTTCTTTCTTAAAATGCAAAAGCCTTCTCCTGCCGGAGAAGGCTTTTGCGTTATAGAATTTCTGAAAGAACCGCTTTTTGGACATGGAGCCTGTTTCCAGCCTGCTGAAAGACTGCAGAGTTGCTGCCATCAATTACTCCTTCTGTAACTTCTTCACCGCGGTGAGCCGGCAGGCAGTGTAAAAAGACGAAATCTTTTTTAGCTTGTTGGACAAGATATTCATTAACCTGGTATTTTGCAAAATCTTCAAGTCTCTGCTCATTTTCGGATTCCTGTCCCATGCTCGTCCAGACATCCGTGTAAATCGCATCGGCATCTTTGACAGCTTCGTCTGCATTATGGGAGACTTTCACTTCAGAACCGCTTTGTTCCGCAAATTCTTTTGATATCTTAAGAACTGATGGGTCAGGCTCGTAGCCTTCCGGGCATGCAATGGTGATATTTACACCCGTTTTAGCTGAAGCTATCATTAGGGAATGGGCTACATTATTGCCATCACCGACATATACCAAAGTTTGCCCTTCCAAAGTTCCTTTCTTCTCCTGAATGGTTAAAAGATCGGCCAATGCCTGGCATGGGTGGTATAGGTCTGTCAGGCCGTTAATTACCGGAATCGTTGCATGATGGGCGAGTTCCTTAATTTTTTCATGCGAGAATGTGCGTATCATGATAGCATCAACGTACTGCGAAAGTACTTTGGCGGTATCCGCAATGCTCTCTCCTCTTCCCAGCTGCAAATCCTGGCTATTAAGGTAGAGGGCATGGCCTCCAAGCTGAATCATGCCTGCTTCAAACGAAACTCGCGTGCGCGTTGATGATTTTTCGAAGATCATTCCGAGAATTTTGCCTTTAAGAGGGGAAGATGTTTCCCCTTGCAAATGTGCATCTTTTAATTGCTTTGCTTTTTCTAAAAGACCTTTAATTTCCTCTGATGAAAAATCGGCAAGAGTTAAAAAATCCTTTCCTTTTATTTTAAGACTCTTTTCGGCAGCCTGAATTGATATCATAATACGCTCACTTCCTTTTCTGAATTACTATTGCTTTTTGTTTGATGCCAATCCTCGATTGATTGGACATCCCATTCCTCTACTGCCATTGATTTTAAGAATGCAATAAGGGTTTCTTTTTCTGTAAAGGTTAAAATCCTGTTCTTGGTGGCCGTTTCCCTCATTTTTCTATCTTCTTCCTGCTGGTTAGGATTATATAAAGCAAGGGTTTCCTTAATATCCCAGACGTTGTCATTTTCTTTTAAGTAAATAGCCTCCGCTTTTGCTTTTTCCAGATAAGGGGATAGCTCATCAGAATTCAAATCTGCGGCTATTACTACTTTTCTGTTCATGGTATTTTTTAATCCTGTATGGAAGGATTTCCTAATGGCCTCTTCATAGCTTGGCGCCAGGGAAATACCCTCTCCGGTTGATTTCATCTCAGGGCCGACTTTGGAATCCAACCCTTTCAAAGCGTAATTGGAGAACACCGGATATTTAACACAAACAAATGGAAGGTTCTCAGTGACAGGTAATTCATCCTTCGACATTGAATATTTCCCGAGCAATATTTTTGTCGCAATTTGTACCAGCTGAACCCCTGTGACTTTGCTGATAATAGGAACAGTACGGCTTGCCCGCGGGTTTACTTCAAGAATATAAACGTCTCCTCCATCAACGATATACTGAATATTCATGAGCCCCTTGTATTGAAGCTTCTGGACAATTGCTTTTGCATATAAGAGCATTTTCCTCTGTACATTCTCTGATAAATTCTGGGGAGGAAGAACGGACATACTATCTCCCGAATGAACTCCCGTTTTCTCAATATGCTCCATGATTGCCGGTACACAAATATGGTTTCCATCAGCTGCTAAATCCAGTTCAGCTTCTGAAGCATGCATAAATTGGTCGATGAGAATCGGATAAGGCACATCCCCTTTAGTTAAATAGCTTTCTAATTCAGAAGCTGAACCAATCCGTTCCATTCCCTTGCCGCCGATTACATATGAAGGACGTACTAAAATAGGGAATCCAATTTTTTCAACAGCTTCATGAAGCTGTTTTTCAGAATAGACGACATCTCCTTCAATACGCGGGATCTCCAAATCATCTAAAAGCTGATAAAAAAGCTTGCGGTCTTCTAAAGCATCGATTGTTTTGGAGTCTGTTCCAAGCAGAGTCAGACCGCAGTCTTCCAGTTCTGCTGCCAGATTAAGTGCTGTCTGTCCGCCCAGCTGGACAATGACTTCCGTTATCCCTTCTGCTTCGATTACATTTAATATGTCTTCAAGGATTAATGGCTCGAAATAAAGTCTGTCAGCAGTTGTATAATCGGTGCTGACCGTTTCAGGGTTGTTATTGATCATGATGGTTTCTACATCCGCATCTTTTAAAGCAAATACCCCTTGAACTGAACAATAATCGAATTCAATGCCTTGGCCAATCCGGATGGGACCGCTTCCGATAATAAGAACCTTCCTTTTATCGCTTTTTGCTTGTTCATTTTCTCCAAAATAGCTTGAATAATAATAATTGGACTGTGCTTCAAATTCAGCAGCGCATGTATCGACCATTTTATAAGCAGGTAAAACACCTAACTCTTTGCGTTTGTCTCTGACTGCTTTTTCAGATGTATTCCATTCCATTGCAATATATTTATCACTGAATCCTTTTTCCTTAAAAAGCTGCAGCTCTTCTTTCGTTGCTACCTCCAATGTTGAAGAAGATATTTTATTTTCGAGTTTCACAAGTCCCTGGAACAAATTCAGGTAAAAATAATCTATTTTGGTGATGCTGTGCAATGCCTCTAAAGAATAGCCCCTGCGGATTAATTCCATCAAAATGAAGAATCTTTCATCCGTCTGCTTTTTCAGCAATGCTTCAAGCAATTCTGTTGTTTTAGCCTTTAATGCCGGGTTTTTAAGATCATTGCCTTTTACCTCAAGTGAATGAACTGCCTTCAAAAGAGCCCGTTCAAGATTTCGGTCAATTCCCATTACTTCTCCTGTTGCCTTCATTTGAGTACCCAGCTTGCGGTCTGCAGAAGGGAATTTATCAAAAGCCCATTTTGGGAATTTTACAATGACATAATCAAGTGCAGGTTCAAAGCTTGCAAATGTGTCACCTGTAACCGGGTTGATAATTTCGGATAATGAATACCCTACCGCCAGCTTTGCAGCCATTCTCGCAATTGGATAGCCTGTTGCTTTGGAAGCGAGTGCCGATGAGCGGCTTACCCTCGGATTCACTTCAATGAGATAATAATTTTTACTATTAGGATCTAAAGCGAATTGAATATTGCACCCGCCAATAATTCCAAGCTCAGAAATAATTTTTATAGAAGCTGTTCTAAGCATTTGATATTCATCATCCGTCAAGGTTTGCGAAGGAGCAACTACAATTGAATCACCAGTGTGGACTCCGACAGGATCAATATTCTCCATATTGCAAATGGTGATGCAAGTATTCTTTGAATCACGCATTACCTCATACTCAACTTCCTTAAAGCCGGCAATACTCTTTTCAATCAGGCATTGGTTAATCGCACTTTCTTTTAAGCCGCCCTCAACCAGGGATGTTAACTCATCAAATTTTTCGGCGATTCCTCCCCCAGTTCCCCCAAGCGTGTAGGCAGGGCGGACAATAATCGGGAATCCTATTTCACGGGCAAACTGAATGGCCTCTTCAATTTCATGGACAATGATGCTTTCAGGAACAGGTTCATTTAGCTCCTTCATCAATTTTCGAAAAGCTTCACGGTCTTCGCCTTTCTTAATTGATTCAATGCTGCTGCCCAAAAGCTTCACTCCATAACGTTCCAGCGTGCCTGTTTCACTCAGCTGAAAAGCCAGATTAAGCCCGGTCTGGCCTCCCAGGGTGGCAAGCAGCCCATCGGGACGTTCTTTGCAGATAATTTTTTCAAGACTGTCTGCAGTCATCGGCTCAAAATAAATTTTATCAGCAAAAGCCTTGTCAGACATGATTGTGGCCGGATTATTATTGACGAGGATAACCTTATAGCCCTCTTCTTTTAATGCCGCACATGCCTGTGTGCCTGCATAATCAAATTCTGCGGCCTGGCCGATAACTATCGGGCCTGAGCCGATCACTAAAATGGATTGGATACTGGTGTCTTTAGGCATATGCAAATACTCTCCTATTCTTGGCTTTTATCATAATCATGAATTCATCAAAAATATAATCCCCGTCTGCCGGCCCCGGATGAGCCTCCGGATGGAACTGGACGGTCTGGATTGGCAGTAACTGATGCATGAGCCCCTCAACTGACTGGTCATGCAGATTTACATATCGTGTTTTAAAGCCGGTTGCTTTTAAGCTTTCACCATCCACCACATAGCTATGGTTTTGTGAGGACATAAAAACGGTGCCTTTTTGCATATCTGCAACCGGATGATTTGCTCCCCTATGCCCGAATGACAGTTTTTTTGTATTCCCGCCAAAAGCCAGTGCAGCGAGCTGGTGTCCCAGACAGATACCCAATGTTGGATACTGCTCCAGTATTTTTTTTACTTCCGGCAATATGCCTTTTAGTTCCTTTGGATCTCCTGGTCCATTGGAAAGCACTACTCCATCAGGATTTAATTTTTTTATTTCTTCTATTTTTGTATTAAAAGGAACCGAAGTAACCTTGCAGGATCTTTTCAGCAAGGAATCTACAATTGACTTCTTTGCTCCAAAATCAATGACCACGACATGGCTCTTTCCTTCACCATAGGTCTCAATAACTTCTGAAGATACTTTACAAACCTTTTCATCCTTTGGGAGAAGAAATGATTCAGCATCTGCACTTTCATTTATGGACATTTTTGCCGGCATGCTTCCTTCTGAGCGGATTTTCTTTACTATTGCCCTTGTATCCATATGCCCCATTAAGGGTATGTTCCATTTTTGCAAATATTCATCCAGTGTATATGCTGATTTATAATGGGAAGGGCTTTTGCTTCCTTCATAGACAATAACCCCGGCCACATGAGGTTTCTTACTCTCAAAATCAGATTCATTTATCCCATAATTTCCGATCAAAGGATACGTAAAAACAATAATTTGGTCTTTATATGAAGGATCTGTCAAAACTTCCTGGTAGCCTGTCATCCCTGTAAAAAATACGATTTCTCCCTCAATATCCTTTTTAGGCTGATTTGTCAGCCACTGGCCCTTATAAGAATGGCCGCTTTTTAAATGAAGGTAACCTTCCATTATCAACACCTCGAAGCTATCTGTATATTTATATGAATTAGTAAATTTTTATGCATTATAATGAAAAATAATACAGCCTACACAGCTGATTTTGAGTATTCCAATAGTGTGAATTTAAGAGTTTCGGCCGCTTGATTTATTTCTGCTGCTGTTGCAGTCAGCGGTGGCAGCAAGCGCAATACATTTTCCCCTGCAGGCAAGGCCAGCAAACCCTTTTCCCTTAATTCCTTTAACAAGGATGGAAGATTTACATCTGTTTCAATCCCAACCATCATTCCAAGCTGGCGTATCTCCTTCACCACTGGAATCGGTTCAAGCAGTTCAATCAATTTATTAGACAGATAAACGCTCTTTTCCCGCACATCCTTTAAGAATTCTTCCTGAAAAATGATCTCCATTGTGGCTATTGCCGCTGAAATGCTAATCGGATTTCCTCCGAATGTTGAGCCGTGGCTGCCTGGTCCGAAAGTTTTTTCTAATTTTTTCTTTCCAATCACTGCACCGATTGGCATTCCGCTTCCCAGCCCTTTGGCAGATGTTACGATATCAGGATCAAGATTAAAATGCTGAAATGCAAAAGCCTTTCCTGTTCTGCCAATCCCAGTCTGGATTTCATCAACAATTAATAGTGCCCCGTATTCTTTGCATAGCTGCTCGGTTTTCTTAAGAAACTCCTGCGTCCCTATATGAATACCGCCTTCTCCCTGGACAATTTCAATCATTACAGCCGCGGTTTTTTCATCTATCTCGCCCTTTAAAGCACTAAAATTATTAAAAGGAACATACTTAAATGTTTCAAGCATGGAGCCATATCCTTGTTTTATCTTTTCCTGGCCTGTAGCAGCCATGGTTGCAAAGGTTCTGCCATGGAAGGACTGATGGAATGTTATGATTTTCTGGCGCCCCGTTGCTTTTCTTGCAAGCTTGATTGCAGCTTCATTTGCTTCTGCTCCGCTATTCGCAAAGAAAACAAGATCCATGCCGGCTGCTTGTGAGAGATGTTTTGCTGCGATTTCCTGCTGCCCCTGTATAAACAAATTGGAAACATGCCAGAATTTATTCAACTGGGCGCTGATTGCTTCTTGTACTGCAGGTGGACAATGCCCTAAATTACAAACCCCAATGCCCGAGGTGAAATCCAAATAGCGTTTTCCGTCTTTGTCTATTAAAAAACTTCCATCTGCTGATTCCGGTTCCACTTCCCACCGGCCATATGTCGGGAATAGATAACTCATTTGAAAACCTCCATTTTGGCAGAAACATTCGTACCGGCCCAACTGCCATTTTCATAAAACTTATCCTTGCCTGATACGATCATTACACTATTTAAACCTTTGCTGATCGCCTTCATTGCCGAAGTTACCTTTGGAATCATCCCGCCTGTTATTTTTTCATCTTTTATATGCTGTTCAATTTCTTCTGTATCCAAATGAGGAGATAGCTTGCCGTCAAGGAAGATTCCCTGTACATCTGTCACGAAGATACAGTGTTCAGCATGAATGGCGCTGGCAACTGCTGCCGCTGCATAGTCGGCATTTACATTCAGCTTAGTTCCGTCTTCAGCTGCTGCAATAGGTGTTATCACAGGCACTAAATCTTCACTAAGTAACATTTCAAGAACAGGCCGATTAACACTCGTAATTTCACCAACCAGTCCCAGCTTCTCCTGATCCAGAAACTCCCCCTTAAATAATCCCGCGTCGCTTCCATTTACTCCGAATGCTTTGAAACCGTGCTTTTCAAGTATGCCGGTAAGCTTGCGGTTTGACTGGCCAGCCAATACCATTTCTGCAACTTCCATCACTTCTGGAGTCGTTTTTCTTAAGCCGTTTTCAAATTCATGGGGCACCTGATAGAGCTCCAGCATTTTGTTGATGGCAGGACCGCCTCCATGGACAAAAACAAGCTGATATCCCCGATTCTTTAAGTCTGCCAAACTCTTAAAAAATGAATCATCCAATTCTTCCATAACACTACCGCCGCACTTAATGACTATACTCTTCAATTGGCAACCTCCTAAGTACGATAGCTTGCATTAATTTTGACATAATCATAGGATAAATCGCAGCCCCATGCCTTTCCTTTTCCTTCTCCCTGATGGAGATCAACCGAAATTTGTACTGTAGAATTGGTTAAGTATTGTTTTGCCTCTTCCTCTGAAAATGCCTGGGGTTCACTATTTTTTAGCATTATGATAGGCCCGATAGCGATATCAACGGAAAACGGATTAATGTTTGCTTCGCTCTGCCCGATAGCGCCTATAATCCTGCCCCAGTTTGCATCCGTTCCATAAATAGCCGTTTTGACCAGGTTCGAGCCAACAATCTGCTTCGCAACCTTTCTTGCGTCTTCGTCTGTCTCTGTACCGGATACCTCAACTTCAATTAACTTAGTCGCTCCTTCTCCATCCTTTGCGATCTGCTTGGCAAGGCTCTCACTTGTTTTTGCAAGCATCTGCAAGAATACCTCCCAATCAGGATGATCCGGGGAAAGCTTATCTGTATCGCTTTTTCCATTGGCCATTACTAAAACCATGTCATTGGTTGATGTATCTCCATCAACAGTAATCTGATTGAATGTATGGTCAGTAACCTGCTTTAAAGCTGTCTGCAAATGACTGCTGTCAATGTTTGCATCTGTCGTAATAAACGCCAGCATAGTCGCCATATTCGGGTGTATCATCCCTGAACCTTTTGCCGAACCGCCCATTATGACCTTTTTTCCACCGATGACTGCCGTATAGCAGCACTTTTTCATCACTAAATCAGTCGTTAAAATCGCTGTTTGAAAATCCTCTGAGTGAACCGTTTCGCTGCCAGGTTCCAGTGTCTGAATGCCAGCTTCAATTTTATCCATTTGCATATACTCACCAATAACACCCGTTGAGGCAACGGCTACATGCCGCTCTATTATATTGAACTTATCTGCAGCAGATTTTCTCATTTGATAGGCATCCTTTAGCCCTTGCTCCCCTGTACAGGCATTAGCACATGCACTGTTTACGATGACCGCCTGGATAAGCCCTTCCGATGCAATGCTTTCCTGTGTCACTTTTAGTGGAGCAGCCTGAAAATGGCTTGTTGTATAAACGGCCGCACAATGTGCCGGAGTTTCACTTAAGATAATCCCCAAATCTTTTTTTGAATATCGAAGACCTGCATGGACACCAGCAGCAGCGAAACCCTTTGGACTAATTATGCTTCCTGAGGATAGTTCTGTTACTTCTGCAGTCTGTGATAATGTTGGCATTTGCTATTCCTCCTTATGGATAGAGCGGTACAAAGCCTAGACCTGCTGCTTCATCCAGCCCGCTCATAATATTGGCATTTTGGACAGCCTGCCCTGCTGCCCCCTTCATTAAATTATCAATCACTGAAACTACTGTCAGCCTTCCTGTCCGGGAATCGACATGTACCCCTATATCACAATAATTGGAGCCTGCCACTTCTTTTACAGAAGGAAAAGTATTTTCCGGCCGTATGCGTATGAATGGATGTTTCTCGTACACTGACTGGTATAGCTCAAGAATCTGTGAAGTAGCATATTCTTTTATTAATTGTACATAGCTGGTTGTCATGATCCCTCTTGTAATCGGGAGGAGATGAGTCGTGAAGGTAATGGGTTTAATTCCGGCATTCCACTCTATGAGCTGCTGTTCAATTTCCGGTGTATGCTGATGCTGGTTTACCTTATACACACGCAAATTTTCATTTGCTTCCGCATAGCTTGAAGTTCTTGAAAGCGACCTTCCTGCCCCAGAAACCCCTGATTTGGCATCCACGATAATACCTGTTGGGTCTATCAAGTTTTCTTTTACAATCGGGGCCAGACTTAACAGTGTCGATGTTGGGTAACAGCCGGGGTTGGAAATTAATTCTGCCGCAGCTATTTCCTTATGATGCCATTCTGAAAGCCCATATACAGCTTTTTCAAGAAGGATTTCGTTAACAGGCTCGTGTTTATACCACTCAAGATATTCATCTGCAGGAATTCTTAGGTCACCGGAAAGGTCAATTACCTTAATGCCCTTCCCCGAGAATTCCTCTGCCAGTTTGCCTGATATCCCTGATGGTGTAGCCAGAAAGACAATTTCTGATTGCTCTGCAATTTGATCGGGATCAATTTTTTGTAAAGCTTTGTCCATGATTCCATATAAATGCGGATATTCACTCCAGATGGGGAGATCTTCCTTCGTGGAATGGATTGATTTAATGTTAAATTCAGGATGGTGCTGCAGGATGCGGAGCAATTCCGCACCTCCATATCCGGTTGTTCCGATAATTGAAACGTTCATAATTGCTCCCTTCCTTGTCATTTTGTATATTTAATCAATATCATACATATTTATGAATTTGTGTTTCTCTTATTATAGAAACTTCGGTAAAAAATTGCAACCTATTTTCCTGAAGTTTTAAACATTCTTAAAATACTGATTTCATTTTTATTGATGAAATGGTTGACGGCATTGTATTTTTCCCTTTAAATCAAAAGTAAGTTCGATAATTTTGTTTACTTATCTGACTAGGTTCGTTTTCCCACGGACATGATTTCGGGAAAAGGTGGTTTTAGCATGCAGCCAATGAGAGAGTTATCAGCAGAGCTAAAAGAATTATTGCTTGCCGCTCACCATAAAGTAAAAATGGAAAAAGGCAGTTTCTTGTTTCAGGAAGGTTCAGCTGCCAAAGAGCTATATATCGTTCTGAGCGGAAAGGTACAGGTAGGCAAAATTATTCCGGATGGCCGTGAATTAACAGTCCGTATGTGTACAAAAGGAGATTTGGTTGGCGAAGTATCTTTGTTTTCTTCCACGCCAAAATATATGTTAAATGCTAAGGTAACCGAAAGCGGAGAAGCAGCCGTTATATACAAAGACACACTTGAGGTTCAGTTAAGCAAGGATAACAAGCTAGCCTTGGAGCTAATGAAGTGGATGAGCCTGCAGCATCGGAAAACCCAGACTAAATTCAGGGATTTGATCCTGCACGGAAAAAAAGGTGCCCTGTATTCGACTTTGATTCGCCTTTCCAATAGCTATGGGGTCAGATCCCGGGAAGGAATTGTAATAGATGTGGCGCTTACGAATCAGGAGCTGGCCAATTTTTGCGGAACTTCCAGGGAAGTCGTGAATCGCCTTTTAGGCGAATTGCGGAAAACAGGAGCCATTTCTATTAATAAAGGTATCATTACGATTCTTGACCTTGATTATTTGAAAATGGAAATTAACTGTGAAGATTGCCCCGTCGATATTTGCAATATTGAATAGAAAAGCCGGCCCTAATCGGGCCGGCTCTTTTTAGTTCATGGCTATTAAAATCATGATAAAGAAAATAGCGGCATTTCCGATCTCAAAGATGCCAATTTTTTTAGGAGAAAAAGGCTTTCCATAAAATGCAATCGATCTGTAGAGGCTGGGAAGGAACGCTGCTGCCACAACCCACTCCCCCATCGACAGCCAAACAAGCGGAACTGCCGCATGATAAATCCACGATAGCCACCTAAAGGAAAGCTTTTTCTTTTCCCGAATCATTGATTTTACATAAAAGGTGCTGCCTGCAAAAAATAAAACGGAAGCTGCAAATACTGTCCAGGATAACGCTGTAAATTCTCCATGGGGCAAATAGCTGCTCGCCAGGCCTGCTATTGAAAATGAAAAAATTGCACTGAAGTCATTTCCCAGCGCCCTATCCTGATTTTTCGATGAGAAATAGGCATTTATGATAAAAAAAGGAATCATGAGAAATCCGAATACAATGATCGATGGCCTTGTCAATAGAGGCACTAAAAGCAGCAAAATGGCTGGCACCATATAAATAGCTGTCCATTTTGCATAAAAGGTGATTCTTTTCCTTTTAAACAAAAGAAGGGACGGATAAGTAGCCAGATATAATAATATCCATCCTAAAAAAAAGGGGATATGAGGCCAAATAATTTCAGAGGATGCCGCTCCCAGCCAAAAAGGCAGGATCAGCATGGCCCAAGCTCCATGCTGTTTCGGCAAAAATAATTTCATCTATTCTTCCTCCCCATCGCTTTCTGCCTATACTATATAACTTCTCTCATTGGAAATAAGTGAGGCTTATCACTCCTGCTCCTCCGACACAGAACGTTCAATAATGCAGAAAAACCCTCTGGGCCATTGAAGCCAGAGGGTAAAAAATTTTAAGACTTGCTCTTTAACCTGCTCTTTAAATAATCAATGAGCCACTCAGGTCCTTTAGAATCATAGATACTGAAAAATGGAACTTGCGGATCCCCATCTTCCAGGATCTTCACTTCCTCATTCCAGTAAAACACTGCCTGGATATTTGTTAATTGCTTAAGCAGGTGCCGATCATCTGCATCCCTTAAAAGGAGTACTTTTGGGTATGGAGCCTGCTTATGCCCTTCAATAATGATTATATCCGGGTAAAGCTGTGAAGCTACGCTAATTTGTTCCTCGAGGCTCCAAGCTTTTTTCTCCGCCTGGATAAGGAGCCTGCCTTCCCCTTCAACTAGTGACGCCGATGCCCCTGATTCAATATGTCTGCTAGCGTCCTTCCCGGAAGGAACCTCAGGTTTTCCTCCGTGCCCATGGTGCTTAATGGTTACAACGGAAGCCCCCGCTTTTTTTAATTCGGAGATTAATCTAATGGCCAAAGTGGTTTTGCCGCTGTTTTGATAACCGGAAACCTGAATAATAACAGGCTCCTTTACCATGGCCATTCGCTTCCTTCATGGTCCTCCAGCAATAAGACTTCTACTTCATCCCCTTTGCCATAGCCTCTTGTACCGCCTGGCAGGATCATTAATGAGTTGGCGCCAGCAAGACTCATGACAATATTTGATTTATCAACTCCGCTTGGTGCAGCTACAAGCCTTCCATTAGAATAATTCAGGGCTGTTCTAACGAATCGGGTAAATGGATTTGCTTTTGGAAATTCAGCTACAAGCTCAGCTTTTTCTTTTCTTAAATGCGGCTTCTCAGCAAAAAGCATCCTGCGGATGATTGGCCTTGCAAATAGTTCAAATCCGACGTAGCAGGCAGAAGGGTTTCCTGAAAGGCCAAACAGCAGCTTGCCTTCATGCTGGGCAACTGTTGTGACACTTCCAGGGCGCATTGCAACCTTGTTAAATAGAACCTCTGCCTGAAGTTTTTCATAAATGGCCGGAAGATAATCAAAATCACCCACTGATACGCCGCCTGTCGTGATCAGCATATCCACTTTTTCCAATGCTTCTTTAACAGCATTGAAGCAGGTTTCAAATTCATCCGGAAGCTTGCCGAAATAAATAACCTCTGCCCCGGCTCTATCTATTTGCGCAGATATCATGTGCGCATTGCTGTTTCTGATCTTTCCCGGCTCCAATGGCTCATGTACCTCCAAAAGCTCCGTACCTGTTGCAAATAATCCGATGACAGGCTTTTGGGCAGCAGGAACCTCAGCATAGCCAAAAGTTGCGAGAATTGCCTGTATTCCGGGATTAATTCTCGTGCCTTTTTTGACCAGGGATTCTCCTTCCTTGGCATCTTCCCCCTTAAAGGAAACATTATCTCCAGGATTATAGGTCCGCTTAATGGACATATACTTTTTGCCGTTCTTCTCATATGCCTTTGCCAATTCCAGCATGACAACGGCATCACATTCTTCAGGCATTTGCGCGCCAGTCATAATTCTAACAGCCTGAAAGGAGCCCACCTGTTTGGAGGTTACGTGTCCGGCACCAATATGGTCTACTACTTCAAATTCAATGGGATTTTCCATTGAAGCTTCCTTTGTATCTGCTGACCGGACCGCAAAGCCATCATATGGCGATCTATCGAAATGGGGGACATCATTGGTAGCTTTTAAATCCTCTGCCAGAAAGCGGCCAAAGCTATCATTAATGGAAACATATTCTATACTTCCGCTTTTTTGATAAGCCATTATTCTTTCAACTGCTTCCCCGACCGGAATGGGAGTTCTTTTTTCCAACATATTATCAGCTCCTATGTATAAAAGACTAAAATGCCCTCTTTCTGTTTCTTTTATTATTGCTCTGTTAAACTTACCTTTTGATTTCCGCTCCATGGACTCATCGAACCTCAGGCGATCTGTGATCCTCCTCCAGCTGGACATTGAATTAGCATCTTCGAATAAACACCGTACCAAGAAAATGCGAATGCATTTTCGAGGATCTCGCCCCTTCCACTCCAATCAACAGGGTGCCAAAATCAAAAATAAGCATGAACACAGCCTTTATTATAACGTACATGAAATGGCCCAACATGACAAACATCACACATAGCGTTTTCCTTCGCCTGCATGCTTTTAGAGTAAAAAAATTTTAAAAAAGCTTTCAAGTGTGATGACCATCACCAACCTGCCGCCAGTCTTCCTTTATTCTAAAGATATAGTTCACAAGATTAAAGGAGGAACATTCAATGACCATACAACTTACAGAAGATCGTCTTGTAAAAGATATTGTAAACGAATTCCCTAAGACAAGTGATGTGTTCAAACGCCACCGCATTGATTTCTGCTGCGGAGGAAATATCCCATTGCTTCGTGCCGCTGCTGAACAATCTGCTGATATACGAGTGCTTTTAAAAGAGTTAAACGAGGTAATTCAAAAAGAAAAACCAAAAGATGATTTGAAGGTTTGGACGGAAAGCACTTCAGAAGATATTATTGAACATGTCATCAACCAATACCATCGACCGCTTGAGGAAGAGCTTTCGCTTCTGAGTCCGTATGTTACAAAGGTTGCAAGAGTTCACGGCGGAAGCCATAAGGAACTGCTAAGAGTACACGAATTGTTCTTTGAACTTAAGAAAGAATTGCTTGAACATACTTCCAAGGAAGAAGAATCTGTTTTTCCATTGCTGCTTAAGCTCGAGGATCCTGCTGCTGAAAATCGCGAAGAAATAATTAGCTATATACAAGAACTTGAAAAAGAACATGACCATGCCGGCGCGATTTTAAAAGAATTGCGGGATATTACATCTGATTTTGCACCACCAGCAGATGCCTGCGGATCTTACCGCCTTGTATATAAGCGCCTGGAAGACCTTGAAGGGCAGACTTTTATGCATGTTCACCTTGAAAATAACATACTGTTCCCTCGATATATTTAATGAAAATAAAAAATCTGCAGAGTTTTCCAGCTGCAGATTTTTTATTTCCCTATACACTTGCCAATGAGTTTTAGCAATGTATTCAATTACTTCCATAATAAGCCCAGCTAACTTTACCTGTTGATTTCCGCTTAGAAGCTCAGCGAACCGCAGCGGTCCGACGCTCCTCGCCCCCTGCGTCTGCAGGGTCTCCCTTTGACCCGCTTTTCCCGCCGGACACTGAATCAGCATCCTCGAATAAACACCGTACGAAGAGAATACGAAGGCATTTTCGAGTATCTCTACCTTCCGCTCCAATTAACATAGTACCAAAATCATTAATGAGCTTTAATAACATAGCCCAAAATAAAAAGCCGGCTCTGCTAAGCCAAAATTCCATGACTTTGCAGAGCTGGCTTTTTTATAAAAATTACCCGCCTATATAGGACATTTCAATCTTTTTCCTGTTGGCTATCGTTTCTTCCGTCCGTTCATCGGAGTATCGGTCTTTTCTTCCGTTCCAAATGTTAACAATGCGCTCTGTCATTTCTTCATCGTTAGCGCCTTTTCTCATAAACTCCTTCAAATCGTGTCCTTCGCCATTAAAGAGACACGTAAAGATTTGCCCATTTGCTGAAAGCCTTGAACGTGTACAGCTTGAACAGAAGGATTCAGAAACAGAGGTAATAAATCCAACATCAAGATCTGTGCCCTTATATCGGTAGCGCTTGGCAACTTCACCGAAATAATCAGGATCTACTGGTTCTAATAAATAATGTTCCTTTAGAATTTCATAAATTTCTTTTTTTGTGACGACCTCGTCCATTTTCCAGCCGTTTGTGCTTCCGACATCCATATATTCAATAAATCGGAGCTGCAATCCGTTTTCTTTGCAAAACTTGGCCATTGGCACAATTTCCGAATCATTCAGCCCTTTTTTTACGACCATATTTAGTTTAACGCCAAGTCCAGCTTCCTTTGCTGCCTCGATCCCTTTTAGTACGGGTTTGACACCCACATTGCGTCCATTAATTTTTCCAAACAGTTCATCATCCAAGCTATCCAGGCTGATATTCACCCTTTTTAGTCCCGCTTCCTTCAAATCCTTGGCATGTTTGGGGAGCAATACACCATTCGTAGTGAGCCCAATATCGTTCAGCCCCTCAATGTTCGAGAGCATTTTTACAAGTTTGGGCAAGTCTTTTCTCATCAAGGGCTCTCCGCCTGTTAATCTGATTTTCTCTACTCCAAGGCTTACGAAGATTTTGGCTAGCCGTTCGATCTCTTCATAACTAAGCAGCTCGCTTTTAGGGAGAAAAGCAAAATCAGGCCCGAAAATGTCTGCCGGCATACAGTATTGGCAGCGGAAATTACAGCGGTCAATAACAGATATGCGAAGGTCTCTCAAAGGTCTATTCAATTGGTCTTTTATGATTGTTTTAGCCATTGCGTTCAACTCCATTTAAGAGTGACTTACTTTATTTTTATCATCTATTTACTAGTCAATTTGTTCATACTTAAGGTATTTATATTTTAACTTTTCCCTTAAAATAACAGAAATAACCTAACACCTCAAATTAAGGGCTTTTACTATTAGAACATAAAACTCTCCTAATGTTAACAAGTTAATTAAATTTTTTTGATGATGCAACGGCCAGATAAATCTTCGTTTTCAAGAAACAGAAAAAAAATGCCACAATTAAGACACAAACACCGGGTATGTTTTCACTATTTAGATGGTATTATTGTGGAAAAAGACAGAATGATTTTTTTATAAAAGGAGGATTAGCATGCCACAGACAAACATAAAACCAACCCATTCCATTGAAATTAAGGAGCTTCTACACTTCGCAGACCGGCATATGCAAACAAAAAAAGGCTCCTATATATTTCAGGAAGGAATGGATGCTGATGAGCTCTATATCATTCTTTCCGGCAAAATTCAAATCAGCAAGATAACTGCTGATGGAAGAGAGCTTACGTTTAGAATATGCGGAAAAAATGACATCATTGGTGAATTGACCCTTTTTACAAGCTCCCCTAAATATTTGTTAAATGCTTTAGTGCTTGAAGCGGGTGAAATCGCTATTATTAAAAAGGATGTGCTGGAAAGGGAAATCTTTAAAAACAGCAGCCTTGCTTTTGAATTTATGAAATGGATGAGCGACCATTTCCGCAAAACACAGACAAAATTCAGGGACCTAGTCCTAAACGGAAAGAAAGGCGCCCTTTATTCCACTCTTATTAGGATGACCAACAGCTACGGGTTCAAGGTTGACGAAGGAATTCTGATTGACCTCCCCCTCACAAATCAGGAGCTGGGCAATTTCTGCGGAACTTCACGGGAAAGTACAAATCGGATTCTAAGCGAATTAAAAAGAGACGATATCATTACCAGCTTAAATGGAAAAATAGTCGTTAAGAACCTGCAATACTTAAAAAATGAAATTGGCTGTGAAAATTGTCCTGCAGTATACTGCAGTATTGAATAAGAGTGCAGCCATTTCAGCTGCACTCTTTTATTTCTTCTTAAGTGGCCTCCACTTTCCTCCTAAGTGCTTTTGGAATATATACACAGAACGGTTCACTTTCCAAATAGTCTCCAGTCATGGCATAGGCACGGGATCTGGATCCTCCACAAACATAACGGAACTCGCATTGTCCGCATTTTCCTTTGTATTTATCCGGATTTCTAAGATCTTTAAAAATTGGAGATTCCCTGTAAATTTCGTCAAGTGGCTGTTCCCTCACGTTGCCTGCTTTAACCGGAAGAAGTCCGCTTGGATAAACATCCCCTACATGCGAAATGAAAACAAATCCGTTGCCATCGTTTACTCCTTTTGGCGCCCTGCCCAAACCATCAATTGAACCAGTTAAGCCTTGCTGTGTAAGTGCATCGAGATATTGAATATCTTCGTTCTGGGCTTTTGCTTCTTTCATTTTTTGCTGAATTACCACGCGGCGGTAATGCTGTGCAGCAGTTGTTTTTATGTCAAATGGCACTCTTTTGCTCAAATCATATAGCCAGGTAAATACCTTTTCATGCTCAACAGGAGAAATCATATCTTTTTCCTGCCCCCGTCCTGTTGGAACAAGGAAAAATACGCTCCAAAGAACACATTTGAGTTCCTCTACCACCTTAGCCATTTCCTCCAGATAATCAATATTATAACGGGAAATAACTGTGTTAATTTGGACTGGGATCTCCAGTTCATGCAAATATTTTATCCTTTCAATCGTTAAATCAAAGGAACCTGATGTCCCCCGGAAATGGTCATGGATTTCCGCATTGGGGCCGTCAAGGCTGAACGCCCAGCGAGATAGGCCTACTTCTTTGGCTTTTTCGATTGCTTCCTTTGTCACATTTGGAGTGGCGCTCGGTGTCATGGAAACCCGGACACCTTTTTTTACTGCATATTCGGCAATTTCAAATACATCCTGTCTCATTAGTGGATCTCCACCAGTGAATACAAGCATAGGGTTATTCATTTCATATATTTGGTCGATCAATGCTTTCCCTTCTTCAAAGGAGAGCTCTCTCGGATCTCTTCTGTATTGGGCTTCGGCGCGGCAATGCAGGCATTTTAACTGGCAGGCTCTTGTTAATTCCCATATCACAATAAAAGGGTCTTTATTAAAATCTCTACTGAATCCCATAATAGATGCCTCCTTAGCCACCTCTAATCCAGGCAGCTTCTACAATATAATGCATTTGAGGTGAACGATATTTTGTCTTTGCATCGTTATTATAGGGGAATTCTTATAGTAATTAAGTGAACTATCTCACAAATATACGTTCTTTTCTTGAAAATTGACAGGGATGTGACAGAGCTGAGCCAGGAAAACTGGGGATGAGCTACTGAAAGAAGGTTATTACTTTTAACAGCGAAACTCGATGCATATTAGTTGGCTATTGTCATTAAGGCTGTTCATTAACGATCAAAAAATCAAACCTGACAGTATGAGATGGAAGATAACTTTGTTGTTTAGTGCCACACCTTATAGCCGTTAACCAATTATGGGAGTTAATCCTCGTGATTAACGACGAAAAACAAGATACTTAACTGATATGGTCGTTATTCCCGTTGATTAACGACCATACCCCAACCATTTTTACCTTTTTTTGGGGGTTATTCCTCTTGATTAACCTCCAAAAAATTACTTAACTGCCTAGGCTCGTTCATCCAGCAGGCACCAATCAATTATGAATCATGATAAAGAATTTAAGGCATCTTTTTTCAAAATAAAAAAACAGCAAGGCGCTTCAGCCTGCTGTTTTTGTAGGATGTTATTTTATTGTACGCCAAGTGCAATTTTGGCATAACGGGACATTCTGTCTTTTGACCAAGGAGGATTCCAGACGATATTAACTTCTGTATCCTTAACTTCAGGAATATCCGCCAAAGAGGCTTTAACTTGCTCCACAATCGTTCCAGCCAAAGGGCAGCCCATGGAAGTGAGGGTCATATCGATAACCGCTTTGCCTTCCTCTTCCATCTTTACATCATAGACTAAGCCCAAATTTACAATATCAATGCCAAGCTCAGGGTCTACTACAAGCTCAAGTGCGCCCATGATGCTATCTTTTAAATCCTGATCCATTTTACAGCACTCCTTCTTTTAACTTTAGCTTTATCATAACAAATATTTAAAAGAATTGAAAAAATGTTGGTTATAGATGTGTCTCAAACCATTTTACTGTTTCAAGTACCCCTTCTCTGCTTACTTTATGGCCGGCTTGTTCATCTGTAATAAATCGAAGCTTTTCAGGCGCATCGTTATAAAGGGGCTCTATGTTTTCAAAAAATTGGTATGTATATGAGTATGGCACCACAGAATCCTTTTTGCCATGCCAGAACATAAGCGGCCTTTTTCCAAGCTTTTCGGGCTGCAGGCTTAAATCCCGAACTCTTAGGGTTTCCATCAAATCAGTAACTTCTTCCTCATTCATTGGAATTTCAATATTATTTTTATGCAGTTCATCCAGCTGCCATTGAGCAAACTTTTCATAATAAGGCATACCCATGAGGCTGACTGCGGTCTTGACCCAATCGAATTGCGTCAAGGCGCCCAATGTAACAATGCCTCCCATGGAGGTTCCAACAAGGCCTATTCTTTCAGGGTCTATAAGCTTTCTATCTTCATATGCTTCCTTAATAATATTTAATTCAGCTATAGTATTAAGTACAATATCCCATAACCTGAAATTTAAATCGTTGCCTGACATGCCGGCTGACCTTTCCCCGTGATACAATGTATCCGGCAGGACCACCCGAAAACCTTTTTCTGCAAGCAAGTAGGCGTAATGAAGGTTATGTTCTTTTGCACTTGTAAAGCCATGGACAAAAATGATAAAAGGCAATTGATCTTCTCTTAATTCCTGCCTGGCCAAATCCAGCACAGGAATTTCTTTAATGTGCTTATTTTCTATAATAACCAAAGCTCTTCCTCCCAAAACAATGTCCCTTAATCATAATAACTTGCATGTATAGAACTGCGTTTTTTATATTTAGGAAAAGTGAAATTTTTTACAAAAATAATATAATATTGGTAACATATATATATAATGATTTGTAAAAGATGAAGGTTGATTCGATTGTAAATTCTTCCTATATTTTCAGTTTAACATGTGGACTTTTTTTTTCACAAACCATTACACTTACAAGAAGAGCTGCACAAAGCGCTTGGAGCTAACCAGGATTTCAAGTTCAGAGTCAATATTCTGTAAAATCCAGATAATAAAAGGAGATCTTATGGCAGAAAAACATTTAATTGCACTTGACCTTGATGGAACATTATTAAAAGATGATAAAACCATATCCAACAAAACAAAAATGGTTATTCAAAAGGCACGTGAACATGGACATGAAGTCATGATTGCCACTGGAAGGCCGTTCCGTTCCAGTGAGCTTTACTACCGGGAAATGGGGCTTACATCGCCTATCGTAAATTTCAATGGTGCATATATACATCATCCAAAAGACCGCAACTGGGGAGTTTACCATACGCCCCTCCAAATGAGCGTAGCAAAAGAGATTGTCGAAGCTGTTAACAGCTATACTATCCATAATATTGTTGCTGAAGTCATTGATGATGTTTATTTGCACTATCATGATGAAAAACTTTTAGATATCTTTGGCTTCGGAGATCCCAATATCACAACTGGTGATTTGCGCAATTATCTCAATGATAATCCGACTAGCATGCTGATCCACACAGATGAAGAACATGTAAAGTCCATTAGAAGCCACTTATCCGACGTGCATGCAGAAGTCATTGACCATAGGCGCTGGGCAGCACCATGGCATGTAATTGAAATCGTGAAATCCGGCCTTAATAAAGCTGTCGGTTTGCAAAAAGCATCAGACTATTTCCAAATACCTCCCGAACGGATTATTGCTTTTGGCGACGAAGATAATGATCTGGAAATGCTTGAGTATGCAGGCTACGGTATAGCGATGGGAAATGCCATTGATCAAGTTAAGAATATTGCCAACGAAATCACCTTGACCAATGAAGAAGATGGTATTGGTGTTTATCTAAATGATTTACTAAATTTAAAAGCGCTATAATACTGCATAAGCATTAATTAGAAACGCGGCCATTAAATCCCCTTTTGAAAACAAACCTTTAGAGCATACTAAAGGATGAAGCAGCCAGGCTGTTTCAAACTTCTTTCACGGAGGGGATTCGAATGGGTAAACGTAATAAATCAAAACGCTTCGTTCAACAGGGTGTTGATACTGTTAGTAAGCATGATGAACGTATCCCGTACCACATGACCTATGCGGAGGCAGAAGCTGAAAAATTGGCCAATGTGAAGGAATCATCCCTCGGAGGAATATAATATGGGAAACAGATTATTTCAGGAAGCCAGAAAATACGTAGATTTAGCAAAAAATGCTGATTCTGCAGGGCCAGAAACTGTATCCCGCGCGAAAAATGCATTAAGTTCCGCGTTTGCGAATTCCACTGCAGCTGAACAGGAGCAGTTGAGTGAGATGCAGCAGGAGCTGGAGCAATACGATCCGCAAAATCGTTAATTAAAAGAAGCTGACACCATATTGGCTGTCAGCTTCTTTTTATCTATTTTCCAGTACTACAGGAAAAGAATGAATAATGCTGCCGTCTTTTTTGCTTCTTTCATACAAGTGCAGAACGATGGACCCGCTATCGGGAAATTTCTCTGCTGGAATGCTCACATCAATTTTAAAGGGCTCCCAGCCTTTCGTATTTGTTTTTATAGGCTGTTCAGCAATTAGTTCATTGTGGCCGTCTTCAACCGTATAGTAAAGCTTCCCGCTTACAGGGCGAGCTTCACCCGTAACTATATAATTGCCCTTTTCACCACTGGCTTTTGCATGGCGGAATGAAGGGTTTTTTTCCGTAATATAAACAGAGGCTTCAGCCGTTTCTTTGGTAACTAAAGTTTCCCCATTTAATTTCCTGGCTTGCAAAGTTGCATTTACATGATATTCCCCTTCAGAGACTCTTTGGCCCTCATGCTCATAATTCCAATGTTCCTTCCAAATCATGCTTTCGTCAGGATTTAAAGTAAGAGTCTGCAAAGCCTGCAGAAAAGCCTTGCCTTTTGAATAAGTGTATACTTCATTGCCTTTTTCATCGTTTATGCTTATTTCATACTTTTGTGAAGTTGGAAATTCAAAGCCCAAAGGGTAACTCGAAGTATTTCTCAAAACCACTTCCATCTCTAATGTTTCCGGTCCAGCATATGGTATAACCTCAAATTCAAACGGCTTCTGATTGCCAGCCGCTTCAGTGCTTTGTAAATGTACAGAAAGAACAAAAATGGCCATAGCCGCCAATAGACGCAGCATTCTGCATCCCTCCAGTCATTTAATCCCTGCGGAAGAAACCATAAACACCGGCTGTTTGTACGATATTGGTAAAAGCACTTGGATCTACATCTTTTATAATTCGCTCAAGGTCATATAGCTCATAGCGTGTAATGACAATCATCATCATTTCTTTGCTTTCGTTTGTGAAAGCACCTTTTGCAGGGATCGTTGTAATCCCGCGGACGAGCTTATCATGAATCGCCTTTTTCATTTCATCGGATTTTTTAGTGATAATTAGTGCTGTTACCTTTTCATGTCTTGTATGGATAGCATCAATTACCCTTGTTGAGGCATAAAGGGTCACAAGAGTATACAACGCTTTTTCCCAGCCATACAAAAATCCAGCCGTTATTATAATGATGGCGTTAAGTGTGAAAAAATATGTACCAACGGGTTTATCTTTCATCCGGGACAATACCATAGCAATAATGTCCATCCCGCCTGTGGATGCACCCCACTTTAGTGTCATCCCTACTCCTACAGCTGCTATTACCCCTCCAAAAACGGCATTAAGCAAAATGTCTTTAGAAACATGGATAACAGGGATCACTTCCAAAAAAAACGACATTAAAAATACGCTAAGGAAACTGTAGACTGTAAACGACCTTCCTACTTTTTTCCAGGCTAATATCGTAACAGGTATATTCAGAATGAAAAGCAAAATACCTGTTGAGGCAAAGCTGCCCAATACACTTGAAAGCAGCTGAGCTACACCTGTAAATCCGCTAGCATAAACATTTGCGGGTATCAGGAAGAAGTTCATAGCTATTGCATTTAATACCGCTCCAATTAATACAACAAATACTTTCTTAGTCTCTAACCAAACCATGGTAAACCCCCTAAATTCACTTATTATTCCTTTACCCCAAAATGGGCAATTCCAACACAATTCATTGTTTTTTCTTGCTGATTTCTATAAACTTAACTCATATAGTTTGAAAGCAGGTGAAAGAGGATGTCAGTAAAAATTTTAGCTGACAGTGCGTGTGATTTGCCGATAAGTTTTTTCAATGATAATGGTGTCACACTTTTTCCACTAAAGGTTCATTTAAACGATACGGAGTATGAAGATTTAGTAACTATTGAACCTAAAAAAGTCTATAAAGCTATACGTGAAGGCCAAGTGCCTAAGACCTCCCAGGTATCTCCGCTGCTTTTTGAAGAAACGTTCATCAAAATGGCGGAACAGAATGAAGATGGCATTTATATCGCTTTTTCCTCCGAACTTTCGGGTACATATCAGACAGCTGTGATGATCCTTGAACAAGTGAAAGAGAAATATCCGGATTTCAATTTAACCATCATTGATTCGAAGGCTGCATCTCTCGGATACGGATTAATCGTAAAAGGTGCTGTGAAAAAAGTTCAATCAGGCGCTTCTAAAGAAGATATTGAAAAGGATATAGAATTTCGCTGTCAGCACTTGGAGAGTTTATTCACAGTCAACGACCTTGAGTATTTGGCAAAAGGCGGCCGCGTTTCAAAAGCTTCCGCATTTTTAGGCGGACTACTGAACATTAAGCCTCTTTTAAATGTGGAAGAAGGTAAATTGGTTCCGATTGAAAAGCTGCGCGGCAAGAAAAAACTTCTTCGCCGGATTATCCAGCTGATGAAAGACAGTGGAGCCTCGTTTGAAAATCAGACAGTTGGCATCAGCCATGCCGACGATGAAGAAACTGCTCTTGAGATGAAAACTCTAATCATGGACGAGCTAAATGCAAAAGAGGTCTATATCACTTCAATTGGCGCAGCCATTGGATCCCATACCGGGCCAGGTTCAATAGCTATTTTCTTTCAGAACCAATTGTAGAAACACCCTCATTTGAATCGTACATACTCCATTCCATTCTGACAGACAATAAGGTTGTACTTCAGTTTCAATCATGCTGAAGAATAAACCTTAAGATTGGAAAGGAGTATTTTTACTATGCCGCATACTTCTGATAATGATAAAAAAGCAAAAGACAATAATGCGCTGCGCCACGAAAAAAATATGATGCGCGAGAAAAACCGAAAAGCCGGAAAAAACCAGTATTCCAAAAAGACAGATCATCTATAATACAAAAACGGGCAAGCTTATGCTTGTCCGTCTTTCTTCAGATATGTCCAGCCTTCCTCCTGATACACCTTACCTTCCTTCATAAGGCGCCCCAGTGCCCTTTTAAACGAAGCCTTGCTCAACTGGAAACGTTCCTGGATGTCTTCCGGTGCGCTTTTATCGCCAAACGGCATAGCACCATTACGGTTTTCCAAATAGGATAGAATCCTTTCTGAATCCTCATCAAGCACTTCATGTTTTCTTGGAATGAGAGAAACATTCACTGTTCCGTCTTCCTTCACGTCCACGATCCGCCCTTCAACTTTTTCACCGAGGCGCGGCTCCCTTTTCCGCTGGGATTCATGGATAAATCCTTTAAAGCCCTCTGCTGTATAGATCCAGCTTCCGACTTTAGCTGTTCTGTAAATATGCCCATGTATATTTTTATTAAAATCGCTTCTTGTTGCTTTTACTGCAATTTCACTTATAACCGGATCGGTAGCCATTTTCACGTAAATACGGTTGTTCTTATTCACACGAAGCGTAATGTATAAAGTGTCCCCCTCTTTCGGCCACACAGATTCATGAACAGGGAGATCTTCCTCACCCAGGAGCATATCTTTTTGGACACCAATATTGATAAAAACTCCTATGCCCGGCTTTACATCACTTACCTGCGCCCATCCATATGTACCAACCTGAACTTCGGGAATATTCGTTGTTGCGGCGATTCTCCCCTGTGAATCTACATAAAGGAATGCCTCAACCTCCTGGCCTTCTTCCAGTTTCTCCTCAGTTTCATTTTGATGAAGCAGAACGTCTCCTTCCTCTCCATCGGTTAAAAAATAGCCAAATGCCGCTTGCCTTGATACAGTCAGCCTCGCAGTACGGCCCAAATTTTCCTCTAATGCCATTCCTGTTTCCTCCTTTATTGAAATTAAGTCTTATTCACTGTACATCAAATATTCATTATATTAAATCTTTCCCTTAAAAGATCTTATAACTCCTAAAGTTGTTTGAACTGCTATATTTTACTATAATAAGAACGTAAAGTGAAACTTCTTTTTGAAGGTGTTTTTCCTTCAAAAAGTTAGTTGAACTTATCGGGTTTTTACTGTCCGTTATTCTTCTTGAATTACCAGTTTTACGGACAGTTGAAACGCGGTAAAGTGAAACTTCTTTTTGAAGGTGTTTTTCCTTCAAAAAGTTAGTTGAACTTATCGGGTTTTTACTGTCCGTTATTCTTCTTGAATTACCAGTTTTACGGACAGTTGAAACGCGGTAAAGTGAAACTTCTTTTTGAAGGTGTTTTTCCTTCAAAAAGTTAGTTGAACTTATCGGGTTTTTACTGTCCGTTTTTCTTCTTGAATTACCAATTTTACGGACAGTTGAAACGCGGCAAAACGAAACTTCTTTTCAGATGAAAATTGTTATGTCCAAGGAGGCTGCCATGTCTAAAGAGAGCTCATTTGATATTGTATCCAAAGTAGATTTTTCTGAAGTAACCAATGCCATTAATATCGCGATGAAGGAAATTTCCACTCGCTATGATTTTAAAGGAAGCAAAAGTGAGATAAAGCTGGATAATGAAGAGCTTGTGCTTGTTTCGGATGATGAATTCAAGCTTGAACAGCTCAAGGATGTTTTATTGGGCAAACTGATTAAAAGAGGCATTCCTGTGAAAAACCTCGACTATGGGAAGGTTGAAGGAGCTTCAGGGGGAACTGTCCGCCAGAGAGCTAAGCTGGTTCAAGGTATTGATAAAGAAAATGCGAAAAAAATCAATACCCTTATTAAGAATAGCGGTTTAAAAGTGAAGAGCCAGGTTCAGGATGACCAAGTCCGTGTTACCGGCAAAAACCGTGACGATCTCCAGAAGATTATTGCCGCTGTAAAAGAGGCAGATTTGACTGTTGATGTCCAGTTCGTAAACTATCGCTAATTCCTTAAGCAAACGGATCATTTTCCGTTTGCTTTTTTTATTAATGGCTATGTTAAAAACACATTATTGATTTTGGCACCCTGTGGATTGGAGCTGAATGCGCGGATCTTCGAAAATGCATTCGCACTACCTTCGTGTCAAGGAAGCTTATTAAAAGTCATGCGGGAAGAGAGAGTCAACGGTGAGACCCCACAGGCGCGTAATGCGCCGAGGAACCTCGGACCGCCCGCGGTTCGCTGAACGCTGGAGCTGAAACCAACAGGCAAGTTTAGCACAGCCTTATTAATAATGATCAAACAGCCAGCATCATACATATAATATAGGAATTAATGATGAAAAGGCGGCCCAAAAAATGCTTTTTAATAAATCTGCAAGATTTCTGTTTCTCTTTGCGAGTTTTGCTCATGCTGCTACCTTTCTTTACTTTTTTATAAGCTTGATTTCAAACGCACTGGATGGATCCCATACTGAATCTTTGTCTGATATCTTCCCTCTTTTACTATTCTTATTATCATTCGGTTTGCACCTGCTCCCGCAGCTTCGATCTTCACTATTATCTCGCCCTCTTTTCTATACTTTCCTTACGGCATTAATTACTATAGCTTGGGTTTGGCTTTTATCTGCCGGAATACAGATGTTTTTTTGAAAGCTGTTTTATTCTCTAACTTATTAAGCTTGTTTTCCGAAGTGTGACCTTTGTTAGCTAAATTGAGTGGTTATTTAATCTACAAACTCTTTTACGTCCAGGTCTGTCCTATGGGGCGTCATTTTTAACCTTCTTAAAACTGCTTACCATCAACTTCGCTCAAAATAGCATCAACTAGACTAGACTCACACCAATTCCCCAACCAGCTTTACAAATTTGTACATCATCAGTTCATCAGCATAGGTTCCATCTGTTCGCTTAATATGTTTAATCTTTCGTCCTTCTTCTATGAATCCTAACACTTTATAAAGATGTATAGCCCTGACGTTATGGGAAAAGACTTCAAGGCAAACTTTTTCTAAACCAGGCTCTTCTTCTGCCCACTTCAGAAATTGTTTCATCATCTTTTTCCCCAAGCCTTGATTGCAGTATTTTTCCTGTATGGAGATCCCGAAATAGCCAAGATGTCGCACCTTCTTCCTTTTGGAGCGTTTAAAGTTTAGCATCCCAATAACTTCATTGCCTTTTTCCACTACTAAAATTAAGTCACCAGATTGCAGGCTTTGTTCTATCCATTCTTCCTCTTCTTCAACTGTAAGCTTAAATTCCTCAGTCTCTGTCATTAAAAAATCTGTTTCCCCCATGACTCGTCTGCAATGTGCCAGAATTCCTTCTGCATCGTTTTTGACTGCTGTTCGTATCTGCATTCCGTTCTCTCCCATTTTTAGACCTATTATATGGGGCAATTCAAATAATTTCCATGTTTTTTCATCATAATAAAATGGAATTTATCTAATATCAATTTTTTGGAGGGATGCACTAATGTCTAACAGTCAAAAAAACCCTAAGGAATTTCCGCCGCAGCATCAGGATCATCAGCCTGGAACAGAAGATCTGATGCAGCCTGAGCCACAATCTGCTGACCCCAATTACAAGGGTTCTGATAAATTAAAAGGTAAAGTAGCCTTAATTACAGGCGGAGACAGCGGAATTGGAAAATCGGCCGCCATTTATTTTGCTAAAGAAGGCGCCAACATTGCTATAGTCTATTTGGATGAACATGAGGATGCTGAAAAAACAAAAGAAGCCATTCAAGCTGAAGGACAGGAATGCCTGTTAATCTCAGGCGATATCGGAAGCGAAACATTTTGTAAAGATATAGTCAATAAAACATTAGATAAGTTTGGACAAATTGATGTCCTCGTAAATAATGCAGCTGAGCAGCATCCGCAAAAAAGCCTGCTGGACATCACAGGCGATCAGCTTGAAAGAACGTTTAGAACAAATATCTTTTCTTTCTTCCATCTGACAAAAGCTGTTCTTCCGCACCTTAAAGAAGGAAGCACCATTATTAATACTGCTTCCATTACTGCATACGAAGGAAATGAACAGCTAATAGACTATTCATCTACAAAAGGCGCGATTGTATCCTTTACGCGTTCCCTGGCCAAATCACTGGCTGGCCAAGGAATCCGAGTAAACGGAGTAGCTCCTGGTCCTATTTGGACTCCGCTTATCCCGTCTACCTTCTCTGCGGAAAAAGTATCAAAATTCGGTTCCAATTCCCCAATGGGAAGAGCTGGTCAGCCTTATGAACTGGCCCCTGCTTATGTATATCTCGCAAGCAGCGATTCATCATATGTGAGCGGCCAAATGATTCATGTAAATGGCGGCACCATCGTAAATGGATAGTAAAGCAAAAGGGAAGCCCTATTGGCTTCCCTTCCTTTATGACAATATTAACGGTTTTTCCGGATTTGGACTGCTGCAAGAACAGCGTTTTACAATTTTATGAGGAATAATAATTCTTTTAACAGGTTCGCGCGGATTTTCAATTCTGTAAATAAGGCTTCTTGCAGATTCAAATCCCAGATCGAAAATATTGATATCTACTGAGGTTAAAGGTGGCCTGGACATTTCAGCCAATAGCACATTATTAAAGCTGATGATCGACATATCTTCCGGAACCTTGATCCCCAGTTCATCCAATGTATTCAATACACCAAGCGCCATTAAATCGTCGGCAACCACAAGTGCCGTAGGAGGCTTTTCCAGGGATATAAGCCCTCTGACAGCTTCCTGTCCGCCTTCTTTTAAAAACTCCTCATGGACTATATATTTATTAACCAGTTCAATATCTGCTTCTCTTAACGCTTTTTCATAACCAAGCAACCGTTCCACGGTTACAGTAAGGTTCAAGCTTCCGCCAACAAAGGCAATCTGCTTATGCCCCAGCTTAATTAAATATTCCGTTACTTCCTTAGCGGCACGAAAGTTATTATTATCCACGTACGTGATTTCTTCCTCATCAGAAAAGGGCTTTCCTATAACAACAAATGGAAAATCTCTTTCCTTTAGGAAGGAAAGGACTTTATCTTCCACTTTTGAGTAAAGGAGAATAACTCCGTCCACTCGTCCGCCCTGTACCATCTGTACTACACCTTCATATATTTCATCATCCGTTTTTCCAGTTGTCATATGGAGAGCATAATGCCTTTCATGTGCACCTTCGCTCAACCCCCTTAGAACAGTTGGAAAGAATGGGTTTTGAAAAACTACATCTGTTGAACTTGGCATAATAAGGCCAATAGCTCGCGTTGACTGGCTTGCAAGACTGCGGGCAATGAAGTTGGGATGGTATCCCAATTGTTCCATTGCCTCTCTGACTTTTTGTTTTGTTTTCTCGCTTATGCGAGGATTGTTGGCAATAACCCTCGAAACAGTTGAAGGTGCAACTTTAGCCATCTTTGCAACATCTTTAATTGTAACTGCCAATAAAATCACCCTCTCCGTGAGGTCTCTGTTATTTATAGTATAATCAAAACAGTATAATTTTTCTTTCCTTTTTTAAACAGGAAGCTTCTAGTAACAGGCTTTGGAAGAAGGGCTAATCTAAATGCAGCATTGTGTACAAAGAATGACACACTCTTACAAAGGCATTTCCGCCATCTATCTACTCCGCCTTCTTCTTTTTGGAACGCTTCCATAAAAGGAAGATAAAAATCATGAAGGCTGTATATACTGCCGCTAAAGCAGCTATCAAGGGAATATTCAAGCCCGATTTTTCGGCTAAAATATAAACTTCTGCTTGTTCACGATCAATGATTAGATTGTATTTCCCATCCTCGCTGCGGACCAGGTCATCTGCTAGCATGCCGCGAAGTTCTTTTCCTTCTTCTACCTGGGATGAATCCAATACAACTTTTTGTGATTGGGTTGAGTTATTGATGGCAATAACGGCAGTTTCATCTTTATAAGTTCGTTTATATACAGCCATACCATCTTTCTCTTCCAAAAGCTCCATATCTCCCCTTGTTAAGGAAGGAAGCATTTTCCTTACTTCTCCGAGCTTTGTTATATAGTCGATCAGCTCTTTATCTGTACGGAAATCCATCAGCCTGCGATTATCAGGATCCTCGCCGCCATCAAGCGCGATTTCACTTCCATAATAAACAATGGGAATCCCGGGAGCTGTATACATATAGGTTAAAGCCAGCTTCCATCTTGGCCCTGGATGATGGTTCTTCGATATGGCATCACGTGTAAATCTAACCGTATCGTGGTTATCCATGAAGGTTCCCATCAAATGTGGATTTTCATAGTAAACTTTATTTCTATCCCAGCTTGTAAAAAGCCAGCTCAAAGAATTATCAGGTTCCGCAAAAGCTGTTCTTAAATGGTCATTCAAAGGATAATCAACAAAACCGTCTATGCATGTTTTCTCATATTCAGCAATATACTTTGAATCATCTGACCAAACTTCACCCAGCAGATAAACATCTTCTTTGACGCCTTTAACACCACTGGCGAACTCGGTCCAGAACGTTTTAGGCACATGCTTGACGGTATCCAGGCGGTAACCATCAACATCCGTTTCTTCTATCCACCATTTTGCAGCATCGATTAAATAGTCCTTCACTTCCGGATTTTCCTGCTTTAAATCAGGCAGCCCATAAATCCAGCCATTCTCAATCTCAGTTTGGTTTGTCCAATTGGCAAAATCCTGTTTTTCATGGAACCAATCTTTTTTTTCAGGATCGTTAACCCATTCATGATTATAGCCGACATGGTTAACAACGAAGTCCAAAATCACTTTCATATCCCTTTTATGAGCTTCTTTAACAAGCTGTTTGAACTCGTCCATTGTCCCAAAATGCTCTTCTGTATTGTAAAAATCTTTAATCCAGTAACCGTGGTAACCTTTTTCTTCATTATCGAACACGGGAGTCAGCCAAATTGCAGTAAACCCCATTTCTTTAATGTAGTCAAGGCGATCTATAACACCCTTAAAATCTCCGCCATGATAGGCCTTTGGATCTTTGACATCCACCTTAAAATCATTGTTTGGATCACCGTTGCTAAAACGATCCACCATTAAAAAATAAATTGTTTCATCTTGCCATTTACGCTCTTCTTTTTCAGCTGCTCCTGCCGGCAGGGCATAAAAAAGAAGAAACGGGATTAAGATGAAGGTTATAATTCCTTTTTTCATCGCCGCTCCTCCTTCATTTTTCAAGACACTGCATGGCAGAAGCACTTGTTTATCATCCAAGTATTACGACTGCCAAAAGGCTTGTAAAAGTTTCAGCTCTTTAAGATTAGCCTTTCGTTCCCCCTGTAGTCAAACCTGAAACAAAGTATTTCTGGAACATCAGGAACAGAGCCGCAATCGGGATTGCAATCAGAACAGATCCTGCAGCAAATTTGGTAAATTCATTTCCGAACTGTTTTGCAACCATTTCGTACAGCCCAACAGCCATTGTGAATTTCTCGTCTGTTCTTAATAAAATTCTGGCTAAAATAAAGTCGCCGAATGGGGCAATGAATGAGAATAAGGCTACGACCGCCACAATTGGCTTTGCCAGTGGCATTACAATCTGCCAAAACACACGCAAATGGCTTGCTCCATCCATTTTTGCAGATTCATCAAGCTCTTTTGGTATCGTATCAAGGTATCCCTTCATTAACCAAGTATTCATCGGAATCTGTCCGCCTACATATACAAGGATTAATCCAAGATGTGTATCAATTAATCCTGTTCTTGTTGCTAAAACGAAAATAGCAATTAATGCTGCAAAGTTAGGAATCATTTGCAGAATTAAGAACGTAAGCAAGCCATTTTTTCTTCCCACGAAACGGTACCGTGAAAAGGAATAAGCGGTTAATGACACTGTTATAACAGTCAGGATCATTGTAAGTGTGCTTATCTTCAATGAATTCCAGTACCAGTGAACATAATTGGATTTCTCCAGATCAAAAAGATATTTGTAATGGTCCAAAGTCGGGTTCTCAGGAAACATCGTGGACCCTGATAAACTTTGTCCCGGATTCAAGGAAGATCCCACTACCCACAGAAGCGGATAAATGACAATAAAGCTCATAAAAGCAATGATTAAATACGAAGCAGCAAGCCGGATTATTTTATTTTTTTTCATACTCATAGCTACATCAAATCCTCTTCTTGGAATGATCTTGTTCGTTTAAACTGCCACAGAGCCACAGTTATAACTATAAGCGATAGAATCATAGTGACTGCAGCTGCCTTTCCATATTGGGCAGATGTCATTGTCAGCTTGTAGATCCAGGAGATGAGAATGTCCGAACCGCCGGCATTTTGTCCCGGGATAGCAGGGCCTCCTCCATTAAACAAGAAGATTACGTTAAAGTTATTAAAGTTAAATGTATATTGTGTGATGATAATCGGCGCTGTAGCAAACAGTACAAGCGGTAAAGTAATCTTAGTGAATTTTTGCATAATGGAAGCACCATCAACCGTTGCTGCTTCGTAAAGCTCATCCGGAATGGACTGAAGAACGCCGGTTGTCATGGCAAAAATGAATGGGAAACCCAGCCATGATTGGATAAATATCAAAGCCAATCTTGTCCAGTTCTCTTCTGTCATCCACGGGATAGGTCCTATTCCAATTGAATCAAGGATGGTTTTATTGATAACCCCGAAGGTTTCATTAAACATACCTGAGAAGATCAGGATCGAAATAAAAGCAGGTACAGCCCAAGGAAGGATGAATACCGTACGGATAATCGCCTTTCCTTTAAGATCCTTCTGATTAACCAAGATTGCAAGGAAGATTCCCAATGCCACCTGAAGAGTGGTTGCGACAAATGTCCAGACGATTGTCCAGCCCATTACGCCAAAGAAAGTTTTTCTCCATAAATCCAGTTTGAAGATATCAATAAAGTTTTGAATTCCAACCCAATCGACAAGCTTGGCAGGTGGTGAATGATATAAATCGTAGTTGGTGAAAGCAAGCAGAACTACAAATAGAATCGGAAAAATAACGACGAATACTAAAAGAAAGAATCCCGGTGAAATCATTAAGTATGGAAAGCCATTGTCCAACAGGTTATGGTACTGTTCCCTGACGCTATTCAGGCTTAGCCCAGCGTCACGTTTTTTGCCGTTATTATAGGCATCATAGATATTGAAAGCATAAATGATAAGCCCCAGAGCTGTAACAATAAGTGCAATAATTCCATCAATCAGCAAAAAGATTGAATGATCGAGAACTGGTATTTCACCTAGAGTGATAAGACCCCAAAACCCCCAATTCAGCGTATCGTAAAAAGCTGCAAAAAAAGATACCGTAAGAATTAAGAAGATAGCACCCTTCAGGAATTGTTTATTATAAAACTGCCCGAATCCAGGTAAGGTGGATAAAAGCGCAGCATTTCTTCCATGGTTGGTTGATGTTTTAGTGACATCCATTTTTGTCCGGCCTCCCCTTTCTTTATAGGAGAAAGAATTTTTCTTATTTTTATTATAATTCATTTGATGGTTCATAATTGATGTTTTTAATTTGTGCAAACGGTTGCTCTATAAAGGAATATTAAAGCGGCTTCTGCCGCTTTAATACCATTTTGTCAAACTATAAAAATGATGGGCAATACCTCCTGGGAGGTACCGCCCTTTGTCTGTCAAGATATTTACTTGGCAGGGTGATTTGTTTCAATATTCGTTTTGATTGTTTTTACTGCATCCTCAAGAGCTGCTTTTGGTTCAGCTTTTCCTGTAGCAATTGTTTGAAGTGCAGAAGCCATTGGCCCCCATACTTCAGCCATTTCAGGAATGTTAGGCATTGGAACTGCGTATTGAGATTGCTCTGCAACAGCTTTTGCAGCTTCGTTATCTGCAATAACAGGGTCCTCGATAAGAGCTTTTACGGGAGGAATTTCCTGAGTTGTTTCAAATCGGATTTTTGCATTCTCTTCATTTGTGATATGTTCAACTAATTTAGTTGCCCAGTAAGGGTTTTTAGTGAAGGCAGTTACGTGCCAGCCTTTAACACCCATGAAAGTTTTAACAGGTTCTCCATTTGGAAGCTTTGGCATAACCGCTACACCAACGTCAATTCCTGCATCCTTCATGCCTTGCAATGCCCAAGGTCCATTCATAACAGATACTGCTTTACCTTCATTGAACAATCCGTCCATCGCAGCACCGCCGCTTTCCCCGATAATTCCTTTAGGGAATAAGCCTTCGCTGTACCACTTTTGAATAAACTCGGCACCTTCAACAGCACCTTCGTTATTTAAGCCAACATCATCACGGTTTAATGCACCGTCTTTTTCCTTGAAAACATATCCGCCCATCCCAGCAATTGGTCCATGTGCGAAATAGAAGTTATCGAAAAGTGCCAAGAATCCGTACTGTCCGCCAGCAGTTAACTCTTTCGCCTGAGTGTAAAGCTCATCCATTGTTTCAGGAGCTTTATTCATTAGTGCTTTGTTGTAGATGAATACAGGTGTTTCAGTCGCTTTAGGAAGACCATAAAGCTTTCCATCAAACATTTGTGCAGTAATGGAAGATTCTGTGAAAGTATCAAGCACACTATCTTCAACATTTATTTCTTGAAGCAATCCTTCAGTTACAACCTGGCCGATTTGGTCATGAGGAAGAGTTACAACGTCTGGAGCGTTTCCGGCAGGTCCATCTAGTCTTAACTGGTCACGGATCTTATCAGCCATACCCAATTCTTTAAATTCTACTTTAATGCCATATTCTTTTTCGAAAGACTCAATTGCAGGCTTTAATGCTACACCTTTATCTGTATCTTCCCAAACTACTAATTTTTCTGGTTTTGGCTCTTCAGCCTGATTTTCGCTTGTATTGCCGTTATCTTTTTCACCTGTGTTTTCTGGCTGTGCCTCGCGCTGAGGACCACAAGCTGCCAGCATTCCGATTATTAATACCAGCATCATAAAGAAAGATAATGACTTTTTCATGGTATTGCCCCCTCCTAATATATCTGTTCCTTACTGTTAAAAAGTACAACCGTTTGCACAAAAGTGTAAACGCTTTTATTTCTCTATAAAAAATTTAGCGCTTTCACTTATTCTCTTTTTTTAGCGAAATCTATTGAAATCACTCTATGAAAACGATTGCACAGCTTCTAATTTTCATTATACAAGGTTTTTAGGCTTTTACAACTACTTTTAAAAAATTTATTGTGTCCAAATTTAAAAAAAGAAATGAGGCATATTCTTTATAATTCTATATTTTCTTTTCCTCCATATGATATAATGCAAGCGATTGCACTTTGAAAGGGGAATAACAATGGAAAAAGCAGCTATCATCCACTATCCTTCAGATCACTATGTATATCCATACAACGAAAAAACCCTACATATTAGAATCCAGACAAAAAAAGATGACGTTGCAGAAGTAACTTTAATACACGGTGACCAATATCTTTGGTCTGATGGAAAATGGCTGTTTGAAGAAACAGACATGTTAAAATCAGGTACGGATGGAATTCATGACTTTTGGCATATTTTTATTGAACCGCCTTTTAGAAGATCAAGGTACGGTTTTAAGTTAAAGTCTGGAGAAGAAGAATTGATTTTAACTGAAAAGGGATTTTACGCTTTACCTCCCACTGATTCCGGTTATTATTTCAACTTTCCCTACCTTCATGCCGAAGAGGTCTTCGAAGCCCCTTCATGGGTGAAGGAGACGGTTTGGTATCAGATTTTCCCGGAAAGATTTGCAAATGGAAATCCTGATAATGATCCAGAAGGAGCTCTCCCGTGGGGAAGTGCCCCTCCTTCCCCCACTAATTTTTTTGGCGGTGATTTTGAAGGTGTTATTGAGCATTTGGATTATCTTCAGGATCTTGGCATTACAGGGATTTATTTCACACCTGTTTTTAAGGCCTTTTCCAATCATAAATATGATACAATCGATTATCTGGAAATTGATCCCCAGTTCGGGACAAAGGAAACCCTCAAACGCCTTGTAGAAGAGTGCCATAAAAGAAATATTCGCGTTATGCTTGATGCCGTTTTCAATCATAGCGGATACTACTTTCCTCCTTTTCAGGATGTACTTGAGAACGGGGAAAAATCAAAGTACAAAGATTGGTTTCATCCGCACAGCTTTCCTTTAAAGGGCGGAGAATACCCTAATTATGAGACCTTCGCTTTTGTGGCCCAAATGCCGAAGCTGAATACAAAAAATCCGGATGTAAAAGAATACTTGCTTAAAGTGGCCAAATACTGGATTGAAGAGTTTAATATCGACGGCTGGAGGCTTGATGTAGCTAACGAAGTTGACCACCAGTTTTGGCGTGAATTCAGGCAAACCGTTAAAAGCATCAAATCTGATCTCTATATTTTAGGAGAGATTTGGCACAACTCGATGCCTTGGCTGCGCGGTGATCAATTTGATGCAGTCATGAACTACCCATTTACAACCAATCTGCTGAACCTGATAGCTAAGAAAACCATAACGGGCACTGAATTCACCAATAACATGACAGCTGAAATACACCGCTATCCGGCTAATGTTTATGAAGCTGCCTTCAATCTTGTCGGAAGCCATGATACTCCAAGAATCCTGACGGAATGTGAGGGTAACAAAGACAGGGTTAAGCTTATTTACACGATCCTATTTACCTTTATGGGCTCTCCTTGCCTTTATTATGGAGATGAGATAGGGTTAAGCGGCGAAATGGATCCAGGGTGCAGAAAATGCATGGAGTGGGATGAAAATAAGCAGGACCGGGAACTTTTCTCCCATATTCAACAGCTGATCAAACTGCGCCGGGAACAAAAATTGCTAGCCAATGAAGGACAATTCGAGTTTATCCATACAGACAGCGATCTTGTTGCCTATCAGAAATACAATGACTCAAAAACCATCGTTGTACTGGCCAATCCTTCGGCTGAAAGTACGGAATTTACGCTGCCTTATTCCATGAAAGGCATTAAAATCACAAATTTGCTTTCAAATGAAGAGTTTGCTGCGGAGGCCAACAGCCTTAAGGTTAAGCTTGGTGGCTACGGATTTGATATATTGTCATTTCCTTCTGCATTAAATCAGTAGGAAATCTCTGTATTAGTTAAGAAAAGCTCTTAAGCGATTAATCCCTTAAGACTTTTCTTTTTTCGTTTTAAAATGTCAGCGCCCCCTTATCGCGACATGAAAATAAATTAACCATACATCCTGGGAGAATAGAGATGACTAAGAACCAAAAAAAACTAACACTATTTGCCTTAACATGGCCCATATTTATAGAAATTTTGCTGCATATGCTAATGGGGAATGCAGATACTCTCATGCTTTCGCAGTATTCGGATGAATCTGTCGCAGCAGTCGGCGTTTCAAATCAGATCCTTTCCCTTGTTATTGTCATGTTCGGGTTTGTGGCTACAGGTACATCGATACTGATTGCCCAAAATCTTGGAGCAAAGAATGATAAAACAGCTGCGGAAATATCAGCAGTTTCTTTGGGGGCAAACCTTGTTTTCGGAATCCTCTTAAGTATCCTTTTATTTGTTTTAAGCAAGCCTTTGCTGCGAATGATGGATCTGCCAGAAGAACTTTTAAATGAAGCGAACTCCTACTTGATTATTGTGGGCGGCCTATCCTTTGTTCAAGCTCTGATCATGACAATAGGCGCGATTATCAGAAGCTACGGATTTACAAGGGATGTTATGTACATCACCATTGGCATGAACATTTTAAATGTTATCGGAAACTATTTTTTTATCTTTGGGCCTTTCGGTTTTCCGGTACTGGGTGTCGAAGGGGTAGCCATATCTACGGTTGCCAGCAGATTGATTGGATTTGCAGCCGCTGTTGCCATTTTGCTTAAGCGCACCGAAAGAGCACTCCCTTTTGGACTTCTATTCCGTTTTCCAAAAGAACATATTAAAAACCTTTTAAAAATCGGGATACCTTCCGCTGGGGAACATCTATCCTATAATGGATCGCAAATGGTCATCACCATTTTTATTGCTGCCTTAGGTACAGAAGCGCTGACTGCTAAAGTGTACACACAGAACATAATGATGTTCATTTTTCTTTTCAGTGTCGCCATAAGCCAGGGAACTCAAATATTGATCGGTCATATGGTTGGTGCAAAAGATTATGATGCAGCCTATAAAAGGTGTCTAAAAAGCCTGCGGCTTGCCATTTTAATTTCATTTGCTACAGCTATGATTTTTGCCCTATTCTCTGAGGAACTAATGGGAATATTCACGTCAAATTCCGATATTATTGAAGTTGGCAGTGTTTTGATTCTATTAACCATCATTCTAGAACCTGGCAGATCATTCAATTTGGTCGTCATTAACTCTTTACGGGCAGCTGGAGACGTAAAATTCCCGGTTTATATGGGGATTCTGTCCATGTGGGGAGTAAGTGTCACACTTTCCTATCTTCTGGGAATCCATTTTGGCCTGGGGCTTGCCGGCATCTGGATTGCTTTTATTGCTGATGAATGGCTAAGGGGATTGCTTATGCTGTGGCGCTGGAAGTCTAAAGTATGGATTAGGAAATCCTTTGTGTCCTCCAAAGCAGTTTAAATAAAAAAAGCGGCATTTTGCTCTGCCGCTTTTTTCTATTCAACAATATTAATATTATAATCTTTAAACCAGACATGAATCTGTGCAAGATGTGCAAGCAGCTGAGGGCCGGTCATAAGCTGGCCAAACCAGGGCTCCCGGAATGCTTCTCCGCCCGATTCAATGATTTTTTTCAGCTGGCCGTAGTCAAAGAATTCATAAAGTGCTGAAGAACGGTCCTCCAGAAACCCATTGAGCATTTTTTGGACTGTATTGGTATACTCCGGATTATGGGTTTTCGGGTAAGGGCTCTTTTTTCGATATAAAACTTCGTTTGGCAAGATGCCTTCCAATGCTTTGCGCAAAATGCCCTTTTCCCGGTTGCCATGCATTTTTATCTCCCATGGGATATTCCATACATATTCCACAAGGCGATGGTCTGCAAATGGTACCCTCACTTCAAGGCTTGCCCCCATACTCATTCTATCCTTCCGGTCCAATAATGTTGTCATAAAGTAAATCATATTTATATAGAATAGCTCTCTTCGGCTTGCATCCTCCCCGCTCTCTCCCTCTAGCTTGGGAGTTTCCGAGATTGCCTGAATATATTTTTCCATTGCATAGTCTTGGATATTCAACTTATTCCGCCAGTTCTCCTTTAAGAGCCCATGCCTTGCTTCAAGTGATCTCATCCATGGGAAGCCCTTTCGCTGCAGATCTTCCTGCCTGTGGAACCATGGATAACCGCCAAATATTTCATCTGCACATTCGCCGGACAAACTTACAACAAAGTCCTTCTTTATTTCCCGGCAGAACCAGAGCAGAGAGGAATCCACGTCGGCCATGCCTGGAAGGTCCCTTACATGCACCGATTCTATTAAATCTTCTGCCAGCTTCTGCTGTGATATGATACAGCTATTATGCCTGGTTTTAAAAGCTTGGGACATCTTATGGATAAAAGCACCATCCGAGTTGGGCTGAAATTCATTGGCCTTGAAGAAAACATCATTTCCTTCATAATCTATAGAATAGGTATGCAGCTGGCCTTTTCCCTCTTTCTCATAGGTTTTGGCAGAAATGGCAGTGATCGCACTTGAATCTACCCCGCCTGATAGGAAAGTGCAAAGCGGTACATCCGATACAAGCTGCCTTGTAACTGCGTCCGTAAATAAATTCCTGACTTTTTCTGCTGTTTCTTCAATGCTATCCTCATGAGGGGCGCTTTTCACATTCCAATAACGCCATACCTTCCGACCATTTTTTGAAAAAGTTAAGGCATGTGCAGGCCTTAGTTCGTCAATCCCTTTGAATACACCTGAACCCGGAGATCTTGACGGGCCTAACCCAAATACCTCAGCCAGACCTTCCCTGTCAATTTCAGCCTTAACATCCGGATGGGCCAAAATAGCTTTTAGTTCTGATCCAAAAATGATCCCTTTTTTTGTTTCTTTATAAAATAACGGTTTTACCCCAAGCCGGTCTCTGCCTATGAATAATTGTTCCTTCTTTTCATCCCATACAGCGAAAGCAAAGATGCCATTTAGATACTCCAGGCAATCTTCACCCCATTCCATGTATGAAGTCAGTAAAACCTCTGTGTCAGAATGGCCCTTGAACGAATATCCTTTTATAAGGAGTTCTTTACGGAGATCCTCTGTATTATATAGCTCGCCATTATAACAAATAGTATAGAGGCTATTTTGTTTTTTCCTTGTCATTGGCTGTTTTCCGCCAGCAGGGTCTACAACGATTAGCCTTTTATGGCCGAAGCCTGCATGAATATCTGTCCAGACATTCGTGTCATCCGGACCGCGCTTAGCCAACGTATCCGCCATCTTTCCAATTGCAGCCGCTTCTTTTCTCAGGTCCTTTTGAAAATCAATCCAGCCTGTAATTCCACACATTTTAACATCATCCTTTCTTAGCGGAATCGTTTGGGCACATTTTGCATGATGCTATTGTATGCACGGCCTAGAAAAAAGTTAATTGTCCACTTTTAGCGGTTATAAAAATCGTCTAAACTGTCTAAAAAGAAGTTGAGGAAGTTAATGGAGGTATTTTATGAATAGACAGCAGCGAACAAAGCTTATTGAATATCAATCACGTGCTTTTACAGAAGGCACTGTAGAACTTATCAATGATCAATGGGTTTTCTTCGATCACGAAACAGATGAAGCATCATTGTTAGATGAATTCCTCCACCAGGAACTAGAAGTATTTCGCTTTAAGCGCTGGAAAAAAGGAATCTTGTTCGAGGATGGCAAGATTGCTCTGGCCGATGAAGTATTCCACTTAAAGAATCAGGATTCTGTCCGGATACGCAAACATCTTGTTTTCTCACTGGAGAGATTATTAGAGGAAATAAATGATGATGCATTTTACCAGTTTGTCACAACCTTGAATTCCATGCAGTTTTCTATTTATGACTGCATTTATTGTTATAATCAATTAACCTTCTTCAATGATAAGGACCGCAAAAGCGGAGTGAATTTTATCGTTTTTGATAATCAGGATCACATCTGCAATGTACAGCACCATTTTTGCTATTATGAAAAAATGAGTGACCGCTTTGAATTCACCTTAAACAGTGGCAAAAGAATGGTGATTGAAAAAATTTCTTCATAAAAAAGCAGCAGTCTGCTGATCGTTGGCAGACTGCTGCTTTTTTAAAGATATGAAAGTTTAATCCTTGAATATCTTGCGAGGAGCATGATTCGAAGAATGATGCTTCGAGCAGATTGGGGTCTTAAGTCGTCCCTCTCGGCCCAGCCTGCGGGTTATGTCTTAAGCTTGTAGGGCTGGTCAAGGCGCTTGCGCTTTTCTTAATCACGGTCAGCTTTTTCATCCTCCTGCCGCTTTTTTAATGCTTCAATTATTTCTTTTTGCGTTAGCACGGGGTGATCTCCCTGTTTGGTAACAGCCTGGACAACAAAAACACTTATAATAATGACTGCAATTAATATGATCAAACTCCAAGCCCCTGACATGTTTTCTTCCCTCCATCAAGCGACAATTGATACTGACCCTGCTTAGCTGTACATCTGCACCTTTTTTGATAATCCTTCTTCAAATTCTGTTGTCATAAGCGGCTTATGAATATAAAATCCCTGTGCATAATGACATTTCAATTCTTTTAAAAGCTCAATCTGCTCCTTAGTTTCCACTCCCTCAGCCACCACTTTAACTGCAAGTCCATGCCCCATTGTTATGATTGCTTTTACAATAGCGATATCGGATGTATTTAAACGCAGGTTGTTTATAAAAGATCTGTCTATCTTCAATGTATTTATTGGAAGATCTTTAAGATAGCTCAAGGAGGAATAGCCTGTGCCAAAATCATCTATCGAAACCTTGACGCCCAATGCCTGCAGCGCCTGCATGACCTGGATGCTGTATTCCACATTTCTGAGCATGGTGCTCTCAGTTAATTCCAATGTTAAATACTGTGGTTCCATCCCGGATAGCTCTAACGCTTTTTTTACTTCATCTAGGAAACCCGGCTGCTGGAATTGGTAAGCCGACACATTAACCGATATCGAAAGCGAATCATAGCCAAGTGTTTGCCACCGCATATTTTGCTTGCATGCCGTCCGCAACACCCAGCTGCCAATTTCCTCTATGAGGCCAGTTTCCTCGGCAAGCGGAATGAACTCCCCTGGCGAAATAAGGCCCAGTTTGGGATGATTCCAGCGGATCAGGGCTTCGCTTCCGTATAAATTGCCTGATTCTAAATCAATCAAAGGCTGATAGCATAAATAAAATTCATCTTTATGCAAAGCCTTCCTTAAATAGCTTTCAAGCTCAAGCCTGACCATTGCCTGCTCGTTCATTTCCATGGAGAAAAAGGTTGCCCTGTTTCCGCCCTGCTGCTTGGAACGATTTGTTGCCACGTCTGCGTTTTTCAGCAATGTATGCTCATCCAACCCATCGCCCGGATATAAACTGACACCTATGCTCGCTGTGACAATAAATTCCTGATTGGCCTGGAATAAGGGCTTCGATATTTCATCCATTAACTTTTTGGACGTTTTCATAACTCTGTCTACTGTAACATCCCTGGATAATATCAATGTGAATTTATCCCCGCTGAACCGGCCCAAATAAGAACCTGATGGCAAGACCTTTTCAATTCTTTCAGAAATTTCCTTTAAAACCATGTCGCCTGCAAAATGACCCAGACTATCATTTATGATTTTAAAGCGGTCAATATCAATTGAAAGAACTGCAAGTATTTTCCTTTTCTTTTTTGCCCTCTTCAAAAGAAGATCCAGCTGCTCTGTAAATTTCATTCTGTTTGGCAGACCGGTGTCCTGGTCGAAATACGCAAGCTCTGTAATTTTATCTTCAATTTTCTTCTGCTCGGTAATATTTCTGCCGATTCCGTAAATGCCTACACATTCCCCATTAACTGTGATTGGGATGTTTTTCAGCTGAAAAAGGCATGTCTCCCCTGACTTTGAATCTATATACACATTGTAATATTGTTCTTTTCCTCTTATCGCCCGGTAAAAATGCATTCTCACCCGCGGGATATCTTCATTTCTCACGTAGCCCAAAGCTGATTTTCCCAGTATTTCATCACTGTTGTATCCAAAGGTTTTTTCAAATGCCGGATTAACACTTGTAAAATGTCCTTTCATATCTGTTGAATAAACAAAATCAGCATTATTATTAAATAATGATTTATAATATTGTTCCGAAATCTTCAGGCTGCTGTTTAGATTCTCTATGTCATCCTGAGAAGCATGCATCAGGCGGGTTAGAGAAACAATCGTTTTAAAATGGTCAGGCTTCTCATAAATGTATGTATCTGCAGAGCTTTTCTTAGATCCAACAACACTTTCCGATACGGCAAGATAGGTAAGTGAATGTCCGACAATCTTTGGATAATCGCCAGTTCGCGAAGCAATCTCTCCATAAGAAAAGAACCCGTTTGCAGGAGCAATTCCTTGGAACATTGCCAGTTCTTTTTCGGTAAAATCTCTTGCAAACTGTTTGCGTGCCATACAATTATATATAAAGATAGATTCTGCTGGCTCTTTCCCCAGTTTTTTTAATTCCTGCAAAGACCTGTCGATGATTTCTTCCAGATTTGCATATGCAAAGGTAAGAGTATCCCCTTCATTAATCATCCGGTTAACCTTGATTGCCCCATTTTCAAGCATTTTAATGATAAAAACTGACACTTTCTCACCGCGATAGGTTAACAGGAATGGGAATTCTGTTCCTGATTTGGGCAAATCTTTTATGAAAGCTTCTCCTAGATAATTCTTTAATATATGCAAAGGTGTCTTATGGTCAATGGAATAGATGATGGAACCTGAAGCCTTTGTGACCGTAAACCTTTTTCCAATTTCCTGCCATCGGTAGTTTGTAAACGAACGCGCTGAAATATGGCCGTTTTGAAGCGCTATTGCAGCAAGACCATTTTGAGTAATTCCTTCTTGTGTAAAAGCAAAGCCTTCCTGAAATAATCCATTATCCCCTGCGATCCCTCCAGCAATAACCATATCCGCATTTGTTTCATATATCCCTTCAACCAATGAAGAAGAGTCAACATTAAAGCCAGCCGGAAATAGAATTAAAGCTTTTGTATTAAAAATAGCCAGTTCCTGTGCCAGAGCTTTGCCCATCTCATAGCTATCTTTAAAATCCTTCTCCTGCAGCAGAAATGATTTTAATTCTGTTTTTTTAAAAGCCGTAAAAGAGATGACTGTTTGATTTTCAGTAATGCGGCCTTCGTATATTTCTCCGGATGTAGAACAGCCGGCAATAGCAGCAAAAGGAAGCTTTTTGGCCAATTCCTTTTGCAAATTCGATATAAATTCTTCCTCAATTATCCCTGTAAAAACCTGTACAAGCAGATTCGGGTATTCATCTAATTCGTTCTCATCTATGAAACTATTCAGCTGGTTAGTATTCTCATAAAGACATGTTATTGTTTTAGCCATAAAAACCCACCATCATAGTAATGTCATTCCTAAAAAGAAAGCAAGAAGCCCATAGGCTTCGTACCTTGCGCAGCAGGCCCTTAAACTGGACAACTGTCAAATTATAGTTTCTTATCTTTATTAAAATACCATATTCAGGGCAGACATGACATGACAAAATTAGAAAAAGCTGCCTTTTTCAGCAGCTTTTTCAAAAAAATTCCCTATTTACGTCATAAATGTTAAAGGCAATTGTACAAAACCTAAATAAAGAACCAGAATTAAAGCAATAATGAACTGGATCCATAGAATTGAGGTTTTCTTTCCTTTTACAGTACGAATAATGATCATTTCAAACATAGCGATTACCCATAAGCCAACTAATGACTTTAATACATATAGCATATCAATGCTGTTAAGGGTGCTTAGAATCCATACGCCTGTTCCAATGATCAGCAAGTAAAACAGCCTTAAAATCATTTGAACCACTTTTAGACCTTTTTGTTTGCCGCTTCTATGCATGACAAGGGCAACGATAAATAAAACTAGTGCTAAAAACCATGTCGTTATGTGGGCATGTATCATTCCAGTGCCTCCTAGTGTAAAATTCGATACCATCATATCATATTGAAATCGAAAATCCTAAAATTATGGTACTGGTTAAGCGTAATATAAATATATTTTGTGAAATTTTTATGGCGGAGTGTGATATTGGTCATAGACATCGACTTAGGTTTGGTGGGGTGTAGGGGCGAAAAGAACGATTCGTTGAAATCCTGCCGGTTTTCGATGATATATTGCCAAATTCGTTGATAAAAATTTTTTTCGCAGATATAAGCCATTTTCCCGTGCTTAAACGAACTACTTTCATACAAAACAAGACCTATGCAGCAATTGCATAGGTCTAGACATTATTTTTCTATCGAATTTGTTAAAGAACCGATTTTTTCAACTGTAATTTCTACCGTATCTCCCGGCTGCAGGAAACGCGGCGGCTTGAAGCCTTTCCCGACACCGGCAGGCGTACCTGTAGCGATAATATCTCCCGGCTCGAGTGTCATACCCCTGGATAAAACAGAAATGATTTCTTCAATGGGGAAAATAAAGTTTTCCGTATTCGAGCTTTGTCTCATTTCTCCGTTTACTGTTGTTTGGATATCCAGCTTGTTGGGATTTTCTACAGCGGATGAATGAACAATCCATGGTCCCATCGGACAGGTTGTATCCAGGCTTTTTCCGATAAAAAATTGCTTATGGCGGGATTGCAGGTCTCTTCCTGTAACATCATTAATGATCGTGTAGCCAAATACGTAATCCAATGCTTCTTCTTTTGGAATGGCCCGTCCTGTTTTTCCGATAATAACGGCAAGCTCTCCCTCATAATCAAGCTGAGAGGTTACTTCTTTATGGTTAAGTACTGTTTCATCTGGGCCTATTACTGTTGTGGGCGCTTTTGTAAAAACCATAATATGCTCCGGAATATCCGCTTTGCTGCCCATTTCGATGGCATGCTCCGCATAGTTTTTCCCAATACAAAAGATATTTTTATCCGGGCGCGGAATTGGGGCCTGCAATGTAACAGAATCCAGCGGGAGATATAATTCATCTCTTTCAGAACTGCTGCTTACCCAATCAGTTAATGTATGTACTTTTTCAATGAATGCATCCCCTAATGCAATGCATTCCTTTAGTGAAGCTGGGAAATCACTGCTTCCTTCCATTTTTTCTGCGGCAGCAGCTAGCGGCAAAACTCTAGTCCCGGATCCATCAATAAGTCCGACAAAACTGCCTCTGCTATCCTTTGCTGTAACAAACTTCATCTCATCACCTCATTTTTATTCATCATATTTTAAGTATAATACAAATTGTCAGACTTACGAGACTATTTAACGTTAATTATGAAAAAGAGGCCCACTAGGTGACCTCTATCTATAACTCTTTAAGAAATTCGTAAGTCTCTGCAGGAGTATGAAAATGTAGTATCTGCTTATTTTCCAGTTTTGAAAGCTTGCTAATGATTTCGGGAGATTTATACTTTTTATAGCCCGCAACCCATTTTAAAAATTTCCAATCCAGTTTTTCTGGGCACCCTTTCCCCATATCCGGACGGGTTTTGCCGTGATATTGGATTCTTCTTTTCACGACACCATAAAGGCATCGAACCGAAGAGTAATCAAGGAAAATAATAGTGTCGGCAGCTTCTATTCGCATATCAAGAGTGGAGCCGAAGTTGCCATCAAGAATCCACTCTTCTTTCTTTAATAGCTTGTGTACTGTTATCTTCCATTGTTCACGCGGAAGTGGTGTCCAGTTTGGCTTCCAAAATAGCGAATCCAAATGATAGACCGGAATCCCAAGTTTTTGGCCGAGGGTGCCGGCTAAAGTCGATTTGCCTGCTCCCCCAGCCCCTATGATTAAAATTCTTCTCATCAAGCCCGCCGCCTCCAATTTGGCAGTTTTAAATAAGTAAAACTCCTCCAAAGCCATTCAACCGGACCATAGTAATAACGGGAAACCCAGTAGCCGCTTCCCATTACTTGCAGGGCGAAGATGAAAATGACTAGTATCGTTCCGCCGAAAGCGGAGATCTCACCATAAAAGCCTAATCCATAGCTGTAAAAAATCAAAGTCGAGATAATGGACTGCAAAAGATAATTGGAAAGTGATAATTTGCCGACATAAGAGAGTGGCATTAGCATCTTCGAAATAGTACCGTTATTAATGGCCAATACAATTGCGAGACCATACCCAATCGCTAAAAGCGGCCCGCCGAAGATGTCCTGAAGAAAATCCACTGCCAGGTTGCCTTCCAGCAAATATGGAAGCAATTTAAAGACTAAGCCTGCAGCAAGGGATCCAATCATTAGCTTCCTTAAAAACCCTCGACCTTTCGCCGGTTCTTCAAGCCACTTTAACTTGGCCGCCCCTCCTCCTATTAAAAACAGAGGGAAAATGGAAGCGAACATGATTGGCAATGAGGCAAGATTATTAACTAAATACCAATCCTCCATCCTTTGGGCCGTGATTTCTGCGAAGCTGCCATTTTGGTATACTTGCAAAGATACTTTCGCTGCGGCAGGATCATAGATAGACAATTCCTCGGCAGGTACAAACAGAACAGTCACGATAAATAGAAGAGCAAATAATAAGTTAGGAATGATGTAGAGCAAGATCCCAGTCAAGAGCATATTCTTCCCGCTCAATTTTATAAAAAGCAAAAAGATAAATCCAAAAATTGCATAGTTGATCAGGATATCTCCATGCCAAATAAGAAGAGCATGAATTATGCCTATTAACAGCAGCAATGACAATCTTCTCGCCGCCATCCCTCTGAACGGCAGCCCTTTGGCAATGGCCCGGTCCCTTAAAATCACTAAACCATACCCGAATAACATGGAAAATAACGGATAAAAACTTGCCTGTACGAAGATATCAATAAAAACATATGTGCTTTTATCAGCAGGGCTGTTCCACCATTCAAATGGATCAAGATATAAAAACGGCGAGTGGAATGACAGCATATTTACTAAAAAAATCCCCAGGATGGCAAAGCCTCTCATAATATCCAATGAAATGATCCGGTCCTTCTCCAGGACAGGGCTAACTGGTTTGTGCATAAAACGACTCCTTTTTTTGGAAACAAAAATATAACCTTTATGATAGAGAGAGCCCTCATAATTGTCCAGTAAAAAAATAAAGAGACCGCAGCATGGGCTGCTGGTCCCCTTCCAGTTAATTAACAAACCGCCCTTTTTTTCCTCGGGATTCCCAATAATCGTTGCGGAGATGTATTTTTTGGATTTTTCCTGAAGCGGTTTTCGGCAGCTCTTCGACGAATGTAACCCCGGTTACCGCCTTAAAATGGGCAAGTTTTTCCCTGGTAAAACCAATGACTTCCTGCTCGGTTAATGTTTTGCCGCTTCTTAAGACGACAAATGCATGCGGTGTTTCACCCCATTTTTCATGCGGTACTGCAATTACTGCAGCTTCAAGGATGGCCGGATGCTCATATAACGCGCCTTCAATTTCTATAGAAGAAATGTTTTCGCCTCCGCTGATGATAATATCTTTTTTTCGGTCAACGATGTCAATATTTCCGTATTCATCGACATTCGCCATATCGCCGGTATGAAGCCAGCCACCCCTAATAGCTTCCATAGTCGCCTCTTCATTTTTCCAGTAGCCTTTCATCACCCCGTTGCTTCGGACCACTAATTCCCCAATCTCGCTGCCGTTATGGGCTACTTCTTCTCCGTGCTCATTAATTACTTTTACTTCACAGCCAATCATCTGATGGCCTGCTTTAGCTTTCATTCGATATTGTTGGTTAAGCGGCAAATCTTTCAGATGGGACCGAATAGTCGATACGGTGCTTAATGGAGATGATTCGGTCATTCCGTATACCTGTATAAACTCCCAGCCAAGCTCCTTTTCTACTCTTGTAACGAAAGCTGGAGGCGGAGCCGAACCTGCAATAACTACCCTGACATCCTGTTCAATAGTCGGAACTTGCTGTTCATAATATTGCATAAGTGAATTCAGGACAGTGGGTGCCATATGCATAACAGACACTTTATGCTTTTGCAGCGCTTCAAAGATCTTCTCAGGAGTGGCTTTTCTCATGCACACCTGGACAGCGCCATTTGCTGTGTAATAAAAAGGAGAGCCCCACCCATTTACATGGAACATGGGCAATACATGAAGCAGCACATCCTGATCCCGGACGCGCAGGTGGTGCATGGTCGTCAAAGCATGCAGGTAATTATTGCGGTGTGTCAGCATAACGCCTTTCGGATTGCCCGTTGTCCCGCTTGTATATAAAAGGCTGCACACATCATTTTCATCCAGTATTTCCCTATCAAAAGACACGCAGCTTTGGTTTTCTAGCCATAGATCGTAATCCGTTTCATCTGTCGCTTCATCCTTGTAATGAACAATAATTTTTTCAACGGTCCTTAGCTTATCTTTTACAGGAAGAATAAGATGATAAAGCTCCTGGTCGACAAACAGGATCTTCGACTCACTATGGTTTAATATGAACAGATAATCCTCTGGCTTTAAACGTATATTTAAAGGAACCATGATCCCGCCTAGCTGAAAAACTCCATAAAACCCTTCAAGCATCTCAACTGAATTTGGCGCAAGATATGCAACCCGGTCCCCCTTCTGGACTTCAAGCGCTTTCAAACCATGGGAAAGCTGATTGACCCTCCTGTTTAATTCTTCGTATGTAAAAGCTCTGTCATCTGCAAAAATAGCCTTTTTAGAACCGTAAAGAGCAACAGCGCGATCTAAAAATTGAGTTAATACTAAAGGTACATTCATTTTACAGTCACCTCACTGAATATTTCGTTAATTCTGTATTTATTTCTATATTATCACATATAATGAGACAGTTTGTCAGATTTTTCGTCTGTTATAGAACATAAATTCGAAAATTTGGTGAACTGGGAGTGGAGTTTTGTGTTGCTTTTCTTTCAAGTTTTATCAAAAGCTCCCGATTTAATTGAAGCGTACCAGCCGAAGATATTTGGGCTAATTAATCACACTCAGCTTTTAGGCACATACGATATACAAGAAATAATGAAAAAGGGTGTTATATATGCCAGCTATTGTTGGAGTCGCACAGGTTATATCAATCGGAAGCAGCGCGGTTTTTAACATAGGGGATGTTTACAAAATCATGCCTGTATCAAATGCTAAGACATTTTCTGGCGCTGGGTCTTTTAACACAGGTGACGGGCTGAATGTTTATAATAATCGGAGCTCAACGAATACGTACGATTCAGATGGCGTTGACCAGGGAAACTATTTTAATGCTTAAAAACGGGTGATATCATGAATTTTTATATACAGCAATCGATCCATATCAATTTTATAAAAATAGGCGGGATCACAAACTCTTCCGTTATGCAGATCGGAAGTGCAGGGATTATCAGGCCGGCCTCCTATTTATATAACACAGGGGGATTTACAGAACCTGCACCGGAAGCAGAAGCCCCTGGGCCTCCAGGTCCCCCCGGATCTTTATTAACTACCCCTGCAGTTCCCTTGGGGGGCACAACCCAAGCATAGGGATTGAATAATAAAAGCGAGGTGGTGCGCATGAACCAGCAATTTCATTCCTATCTTCAGCAATTGCATGCTTTCGTAGAGGCTCAGGAAAGAAGAATCCGCAGCCTGGAAGCAATGGTCAAGAAGCTTCAGGGAGAAACTGCGGCTCTTAAAAGCCGCCCCCCTATGCAGGTGGACCGGATTGAATATAAATTCGACCAGCTTAAGGTGGAGTCTCTTGAAGGAACCTTAAACATAGGACTTAATCCTTCCGAGCTGCAAAACATTGAAGATTTTGCCGTCGATAACAAAAATATCAAAGCACCTATATCGCCAAAAAACCACATGAAAAGAACGATGGAAATTGAAGATGCCATCTATCAATATTTAGAAAGCGAATTGCCGGAAATGGTCTCCACTGTTCAACAAAAGTTAAATGTATCTGCAGACGATTCTTATATTGCGTTTATCAATGAGGACATTAAGAAGCAGCTACCGAACAGAATTGATTTCTACATTAAGCAGCAGGCTGCAAGCCGGGGACCACAGGAAAACGATAATGCCGAAGTTATTGAGCATTTAAAAAAGGAAATTCAAAACGGGGTCTATGCCTTTATCTCTCATCTGCCTGAGAATATGAAAGGAATGAATAAAGAATGAACTATCAAGTATATAACAGGGATTTGTGCGTAGGAAATATCAGAGTACTGGGTGTATCTAGTTCCTCTGTCCTTATGGTAGGAGATACGGAAACGATCCAGCTAGCGGCTACATTTGATACACCAGCAGAATCACTCTTAGTAGGGCCTTTTGTGCCGCTTACACCGGAGTAAGGATCATGCTGCAGAGAATTTCAGCCGTAGATAAAATTAACATTGATACCATTGCATTTTCTTCCATCTTTGAGATTGGAGATTCCTCCTATATTCAGGGTTTCTCCAGGGCTATAGCGGTACAGCGGGAAGCAGAGGTTTTTAACGCCAGGGAAGGGAATTTTTCTGTTTATCCGATATTCAGCGAATCGATTCCCTTCCTGCCCATTGAAGAAGAAATATCAATCCAGACAACTCAGATGAATCCAGTCATAAAAGTGCAAAATATCGATGTGATTGGTGTTTCTTCCTCTTCCATTATCCATATTGGCAGCAGCAAGCATATTTCAATGGAAACACGTGTGAAGCATATACGCCAGCTCTTTCCAAAAAAATAATAAATCTGGAAGAGCATAAAGTATGCTTATAAATAATTTTAAAAAAGGATGTTTATCATGCCAGCTATAATTGGACCGGTACAAATTATAAATGTCGGAGGGGGAGTTGTACAATTTGGTGACACGCTATATATCTCACCTAAAAGCAATTCCAAATCAACCTCAGGACAGGGAGCCTTGAACACCGGCGGATTTATCATTACTAACAATGGCCTAAATGCCAGCAATGTGCTGGATACCAACCTAATTGACCAGCCAACCGTCGGGAATAACTAATAAGGATTTTGAAAACATTAATCTTAATCCGGACGATAGCCTAGTGTTATCGTCCTTTTGATTTTATTTCGTTCGATTTCCTTGCTTTTGTTAGCTTGGAAGAAGGCTGTTTCTTAATCCACTTCAGATACTTTCCTGTTTTCTCGTCCTTCTGCAATAATTCGATTGTGTTCAGCCTTGCTCCGAGCTCAACATTTGTATATAAAGCATGATCTGCTTATGGCAGGGGATACATAAATTTGCAGTCGGCAGGAAGGTTCCTCCCATTTCTTTCGGTGTCAAATGATGTATTGTAATCTCCACTTCCTCCCTTAAACACAATTCGCATGCTCCTGTTTCCGTCCTCTTTTTTCCCATGGGGAAGCCTCCTTTTTTTAGATTACCCTAATCGGAGGGTGATAAAGAAGCATGTTTGTTGAGTGCGCGTGAGAATCCCTCTTGTCGCGGGCGATGCCTTTTTCGTACGGGGTTCATCCTTTTATGCGCAGACTTACCTTGTTTATGTGAGCATTTTCTTCATTTACGCGCAGAGTTCCAACCAGTTTACATTACTTGCGTCTAGACCAGACCTTTTTGCTTCACTTCCTTCAAAATTACGTCAATGTCCACAGTCTTTGCTCGTTCTCCGGTTTTACTGTCCTCACATTTCATTAAAAACGCTCCCCAAAATTAAAAAAACCGGCAGGACCATAGTCTGTCGGTTTTTCCTATTTCTCTACCTTAATAGAATGGGCACCGTCAAAGAAAAATAGGTACCTTTCATTGACTTCCCTTTTTAAAATTTGTTCGAGTGCTCTTGTGTACATATCGATTTGCACTTTGTATCTGTCTTCAAGAACCGGTTTTGCTTCGGTAAAGCCGCCTTTGAATCGGCCGGTGATTCCATCCGTTTTATAGTCAAGGAGCACCAGGCCCTTTTCATCTTCAAACACACAGTCTACAATCCCCTGGATTAAAACCGGCTCATCTTCTCCTTGCCAGTCAGGATAGATTTCGCGTGCAGGAAACGATAAACTGAATGGGATTTCTCTTCGGATTGATGCTGCCTGGACCATTCTCCGTCCAAGATCACTTTCAAAAAACTGCACGATCAGCTGCGGATCGACGCTTTCCCGCTGCTCTTCCGTCAACAGTTCGGTATGAACCATCTCATCCATCTTAGTTGAAACGGAATCCAATGTTGCCGCCCTGCTGAAATCAATATGCTGCATCACTGCGTGCATGGCGGTTCCACGTTCAGCCGGCGAAAGTGCTTTTTCCTGCATAAACCGAGGGCGGCTTAACAGCGGTTTATTTATTTTACGGATTAATTCCGTGCCGCTATCTTCATCAGAAAAAATTTCCCGCTGCCGCTTCACTTCTGAAACGGATTGTTTGGAGCGGTGCTGGGCAGCCTGCTTATAGGAATATTTCCATAAAAGTTGTTCCTGTACTTTTTCCTTATAATCCGATTCTGCAGTAACCTGCTTGCCTTCATAAACCAATTGCAGTAAGTCTTCTGAACTCTCATCTGGTTCTGAAGACAGCATGGCAGCTTCTCCGCTTTTCATAATCGTAATGTTCCAGCATGAAGGATGCTCAAAAATATCTGATGGGACTAGTGGGCTTACTTGTGTCGTTTCCCCTCGCAATGTTTCACAATCTCTATGTCTGACCAGGGATGGACCGATCCAGTCCAGATAGCTGTTTGCAGAGGCACGGTCGAACTCAGTCAAAAGCCAATCCCTATGTTCAGCAGTCTGCAGCCATTGGCTCAGTCTCTTTTCTGCACTTTTTACGGAGGAGACCAGGAATAGCTTTTCCTTCGCCCGAGTTAAGGCCACATATAGAACGCGCATTTCCTCCGCAAGCATTTCCATCTTCTTTTTCCGTTTAAAAGCAATTTGCGGAAGTGATGGATAAGAAATTCTTTTTTCAGCATTCACATACTTAGCAGCAAATCCAAATTCCTTGTCCAGCATGTATGGTTTTTTCAAATCCATCGTATTAAAATTACGGGCGAGCCCCGCTATGAAAACGAACGGAAATTCAAGTCCCTTGCTGCTATGGATGGTCATTAGGCGCACAACGTCTTCCTGTTCACCCAATGCACGGGCAGCACCAAGGTCATCCCCTCTATCCCGCATCCGCTCAATGAATCTCAGGAAGCGGAATAATCCCCTGAAGGAAGTTGCTTCATACTGTCTGCCTCTGTCATATAAAGCGCGAAGATTCGCCTGCCTCTGTTTTCCGCCTGGCATGCCGCCGACAAAATCATAGAAGCGGGTTTCTCTGTACAGATGCCAAATAAGCTCGGAAAGTGAGCCCTGTCTTGCCATTACACGCCATTCTTTAAGCTGATCGAAAAACGGACGGACTTTTTCATATAATTCGCCTGTCTCAAGACTTGGCTCAATCCGGCAGAAGGAGATCAGCGCTTCGTAAAAAGAACCTCTTTTGTTATGGATCCTGATCTGAGCCAGTTCTTCCTCCGTCAATCCCAATATAGGAGATCTTAGAACTGAAGCAAGCGGAATGTCCTGGTATGGGTTATCAATCACTTTAAGAAGGGACATCATAATCGCGACTTCCGTTGCCTCAAAATAACCGCTTGAAAGGTTGGCATAGACAGGAATTCCCTGCTGCTTGAATTCCTCCATAATCTGCGGTGCCCATGTCATAGACCGAAGCAGGATCACAATATCCCGGTACATGGCAGGACGCCCTGACTGGGTTTTCGGATTGTAAACTTCTTTGCGCTCCCCAATCATTTCTTTAATTTTAGCAGCCATATATCTTGCTTCTAGCTGTGATTGCGCCAACTCAGTGCTGTCAAAGCCATCATGAAGATCTTCAGGCTGCGTTTCGTCCCGGTCGTTTCCTTCCAGATCGATAATGGCCAAATCCACTGGATGTCCCTGATCCTCTGAATAAGGAGCTCCTTTTACCAGTTCAGCTGGCTCATCATATTCAATTTCACCAACAGCAACACCCATGATTTGTTTAAAAATATAGTTGGTGCCATGAAGCACTTCCTTACGGCTTCTGAAATTTCGTGCCAAATCAATTCTCAGCCCTGTTTCTCCGCCATTTTGGCCAAAACGGGTATACTTGCCTAAAAATAAATTGGGTTCTGCCAGGCGGAAACGGTAGATCGACTGCTTCACATCTCCCACCATAAAAAGATTTCCGTTTTCTTCAGAATCTGCCGTAACTAATTGTAAAATGGCTTCCTGAACCATGTTTGTGTCCTGATACTCATCCACCAGCACCTCTTTAAACTGATTTCGGCAGGCTAGAGCAGCCTCTGATGGCAACAGTCTGCCGTCTTCACCGGTTGCTGCAAGGATTTCCAGACAATAATGCTCAAGATCTGCAAAATCAACAAGGGCTTTTTCCGTTTTTACCTGCCCAAATCGGACGGAAAAATCCTTAACTAAGGAAACCAGCGTTTCAATATGGGGCTTCATTTCCGCCATATCCCTGATGAAGCTTTCCGGGCGCCGTCCAAATAGCTCTTCCTGAAGATCAGATATAATCTTCTTTGCTTGATCCCTCAGTTTTTTTGCTTTCTCTACCAAAGCTTCATCATAGTCATCGCCCTTACAAGTCTTTGCCCTTCCGAATGACCATGATTGCATGGCTTCATAAAGAGATGACCATGAATCACCTTTCGCTTCAATAAGGATATTAACAACATGCAAATCTGCAATAAAGTTTTCAGCCCTCGGAGCCGGTCCGCCAGGAAGCTTGGTCAGTTCAAGGCCAAACTCCAGCAGCTGCTTGGCTCCTTTCAGCTGCAGATCAACGTCATTCAAGAGGGAACGGACAAACGGCAGCTGTTCAAGGCTTGAAGTTCCATCCACATTATACATCTCAACTATTGAGTCGAGATATTGATTTGGAGAAGGATTAGAACGGGCAAAATCGTATAAGTCCCGGATAATATCCTGAAGGGCGGTATCGCTTCTGTCATTTGTAAATGTATCAACAAGGGCGAAGAAAGCATCATTCCCCTCCTTGCCGTACTCCTCTTCAAAAAGATCCTCGAGAACTTCATCCCTTAACAGCTGAGCTTCCGTTTCGTCAGCGATCCGAAAGCCCGGGTCAATATCAGTCATATAATAATATTTGCGGATTATCTCCAGACAGAATGAGTGCAAGGTGGATATGGATGCCTTATTTAATAAACTTACCTGCTTTCTGAGGTGGACGGACTTTGGATTAACATTGATGGCTTTTTCAAGAGCCTCGCCGATCCGGTGCCTCATCTCGGCTGCTGATGCATTCGTAAAGGTTACAACCAGCAGTTCATCGACATTGATGGGATCTTCTGCTGCGATAATTTTATTGATGATCCTTTCAACAAGAACAGCCGTTTTTCCGGATCCTGCTGCGGCGGCAACCAGGATATCCTGGCCTTTTGCCATAATGGCTTTCCATTGGTCATCTGTCCAAGTTGCATCTGCCGGCTTAGGCGGTATGGCCATTTTCATCTTCCTCCACCTCCTTCTTGATGGTTTCTATAACGTCTTCTTTAGCCTTGGGAACAAACAGCCTGTAATCATTAGTTTCAAGCGATTCATCAAATTGGCAAACTGATTTATATGCACAAAACGTACACGGCGTTTTTTCCTTCATCTTATAAGGGGCAATATCGACAGTCCCCTCTGTAATGTGGTTCCCGGTACTTGTATACATTTTCCTTACATAACGCCGTAAATAGTCAAACTCCTGCCTGCTGGCAACCTTGGACCGTTTTGAAATGGACCCGTCCTTCTTGAACCCAGCGGAAATGATTGATGAATCCCCTGTTTCAAGCGTCTGGTCCATTAACCGGATGACATTTTCATCCCCAAGCATTAGTCCATTCATTTTGAATTTTTTGTAGAGTTCCTGTTCTATATCTTCCAATGTCAGCATTTTTGATGTGCTTACAATTGGATTATGGACATGGAAATACAGAACTCCCGCAGGATCTGCGTCCGTTCCAATCAAAGCATTGGAATGGGCAATAATAATATCCAGGTAGGTAAGCATTTGCAGGGCAATGCCATAGTAGACTTCGCTGACATTCAAGTCTTTGGAGCTCGATTTATAGTCAATTACTCGTAAAAATGTTCCGTTTGTGTCCTGGGCTTTATCCACCCTGTCAATTCTGCCGACTAGCTCCATTTTCGACCCATTTTTAAGTGGGAAAACGAGCGAAGGCAATTCTCCTTTCGGGCCGAATCCCAGTTCAAGCCCGACTGGCGAAAATCCGCTTGATTTGGCATGCTCGCTGATGACAAATGATGCCCGGCTGATGATTTGTTCAAGTTTTCTCTTAATATAGTGATGCCTGTTTGAGCTTAAGAGAATCTCATTTTGCAATTTAGGGGCAAGCATTTCGACTGCTTCTTTTGCGAGAATTTCACATTGTTCCCTGGTCATATCCGTCCATGAAAGCTTTTGAGTCATTACTGTTTCAGCAATATATTTTAATGCAGCGTGGAATAAATCTCCAATATCGGGCGCCTCCAGACGGTATACCTGCCTTTCCCGCAGCCTTAGGCCGTGCTGGGCAAAATGGGAGAACGGACAGCTGTGAAATAATTCCATTCTCGATACACTTGCCTGGATATGGTCGCCATACAGCTCTTTACTAATGTCTTCACCAAGCTGCTGTGTGCGATTTTCATAATTGAGGCTGGAAAGGACCTTTAGTGCCGGCCTTCTCCATTGCTCATTTTCCAAATAAAAATTGTAAACATCCCACCACAAATCATAAATCGGATAGTTTCGCTTCTTCAGCTGCAGCTGTGAAGTCAGATAAGAAAGTGCAGTATTAACATTATCCGCATATTCAAGCTGTTCAGCTTCCGGCAATTCCGCCGGATCGGCCATAAAGGCATGCAGCCTGCATTCCGGGAATAAATCTCCCATTCTTTTAATGAAAGGAGATGGCATGAGTGCCTTGCCTTCTTCATTTGCCAGCGGATAGCTGATAAAGAGCCTTTCTGATGGGGTCACAAAGGCTTTATAGGCTAAAAATTCCTCATCAAGAAGGCGGGTGCGGCTCCCTGGGGCAAGCTTCATGCCATTTCCATGCAGCTTTTCCCTGTCTTCATCCGCAAGCACACCGTCCTCCGTGAATTTGGCTGGGAGTACTCCTTCGTTAAGGCCAATGACAAAAGCAGCTTTAATGTCAGTTAAACGGGATCTCTCCAAATCTGCTGCCATAACCTGATCTATGGCAGGAGGAACAAGTGTAAAGCGCAGCGATTCCATTCCGGCATCAAGGATAGAAGCAAACCGTTTAAGTGTAACTTCTTCTTCACCCAGCATTTCAACATATTGATCGAGAAGGTCCATAATGGCATTCCATGCCTGGCCATGTTCCCTTGACTTAACAAGGTTCCCCTTTTCCTCTTCAGCCGTTTTCCACTGTTCGAGCTTTAATGGAACATCAAGTTCTTCAAGGTATAAAAACAATGCTTCACAATATTTACGGCCATTATCAGCTTTTTTAAGACGGCGGGTTAGTCTTAAAATCGGGCCGGTGATCATTTCCCGAAGATCGTTTAATTCATCTTCGGTTTTCTTTTCGGCATCTGTCTGGGCAACTGCTTCAAACTCCAGCCCTCTAATCCTTCTGTAAATCCATCTTTTCTTCTTCGTCCACTTATCCCCCTGAATGCCATAGGCAAGAACATAGTTTTCAAGCCTATCCATCTGCTCCCGCAATCGGGATTGATTTAACTTGGACGGAAAGATCAGCTCAGTCTTAACCGCTCTAAAGATCGGTTCATATCGCCAGTTCCCATTGATGATTTCCAAGGTCGAGCGAATTAACTCCACTAGAGGGTGATTCAGCATTGTCCTTTTTTGGTCAATGAAATAAGGAATATCATTGTCATGGAATATGGTTTCAATCATGTCATGATAATCCTGTCCATTTCTTGCGAGGACCGCAATATCTCTGTAACGGTATCCTTCGATGCGGATGAGCTGGTTTATCTTTCTGGCGACACCTTCGATTTCGGCTCTCCTATTGACAGCCTGTCCAATATGAATGTCTGCCTCTCCTAAAAAAGCGACAGCAGGCCTGCTGTCAAAATTGGCTTCGAGATGCCTCAGGGAATGCGTGTTCCACCTTTTTTGATCAGTAAGCTTGATCTCTTCCACATCCAAGCCATTCCGGGAAACCATTTCAAAGATCGTTTGATAGTTTTCACCCGACATCCTGAATAAATGAAGATCATCAGGAGTGCTTTGCTTAAACGGTCGATCAAGCGTGAGTGTAATGGTTACCTTTTTGCACAGTTTCATAAGCTGCTCAACGATCATATATTCCTGCGGTGTAAAGCTATAAAAGCCATCTATATAAACTTCTGCATTTTTTAGATACTGTGATTGCGCGGCTTTTTCCGCAAGCAAACGGAAATAATCTTCAGAATCTGTATATTTTCCGGAAAGGGATTCTTCAAAGTTTTTATAGATTAATTCAAGATCATGAAGCTTATCCTGCAGTGCTTTGTTCGATTCCCCGCCGGCTGAAAGCTGATTCTGCCGCTCTGCCAGCTCATCAGGATTGACACAATAACGTTTAAATTCTGTCATCATCTGTTCGATTTGCTGGATAAATCCATTCTTATCGGCAGCCCGCTGGAAAAGCTTCAGCTCATCCTTTTTATCTTCAATGATTTTGCGGATCAGCATGCTGATGCCAACACTATTAAGATGGTATCTGCTCATACCTCCAGTTTCCTGAAGAATTCTCCAGGCTAGGCGCGTAAAAGAATACACCTGGCCACGAACCATTCCATTCAAACCTGGTGTTGTAATTAATTTATATTCTGATAGAAACGTCATCTGTTCCGGAACTAAATAGATAATCGGATCGCCATCCGGGCTGAACCGCAGTTCATCACGGATTTCATTCAGGCAGTACTCCGTTTTGCCGCTTCCGGAACGGCCTATCAATAAACGTACGGTCATGTTTTTCCTCCTTAATAGAAAAGCGGAAGCGCCTTGGTCACCCCCGACATGACAAGACGAGCCTCATGGAAAGGTGGTTTTTACCTTTCTGAGAGGATTGGCTTGTGACCTCGAGGGGGTAGGCGCTGAAGCTAGACAGTTATCGAAATTTAATAAATCCTTATCTTAATAGAAAACGCAAATGCTTACCGATAGCCATCTCCCGGCAAGCTTGCCGTTTTTATCTATTCTCTAAAAATTATTTTATCATATAAGCTGTTCAATTTTTCGTATGGGGTCTTTCAAAAATGTGGAAATAAAACAACTTTCATTTACAGGCTATCCTGCATAAGTTATGGTGGCAGGTGATATTAATGATTTCAAAACCAATTCTGCTTGCAACCTCCATTATTTTGACTGTAACAGGCATTTTCGTTGCCAGCAATATTTATACGCTTATTCCTATTTATGGAGACATAGCTGACTCATTTAACGTAAATGAAAATTATATTGTCGGGGGAGGCAGTCTTTTTGCCTTTTTTTATGCAGCCGGCTTATTATACTTTGGCCCTGCTTCTGATACGTTCGGCAGGCGAAAAATTATCATTATCGGTTTGCTCGCCTCAGCATTGTCCACTTTTGCTGTGGGGCTTTCATCAAGTGTTGAGACGCTTTATATAACCAGGTCGATTCAGGGGCTGACACTTGGCAGCTTCGCACCTGTTGCTTTTGCTTATTCCTTTGACCTTTTTCCGCCAAAGAAACGGACCCTGCTGCTTGTATTTATTAACACAGGATTTCTAGTTGCCGGTATTCTTGGACAGCTTCTCAGTTCAACAATCACTTTTTATTATCAGTGGAGCCATGCTTTCTATTTCTTTGCCATTTGTTATTTTGTACTCTTTCTTATATCATACAAAATTTTGCCCAGCACTTCACTTCCATCTAAATCAAGAGTTTCCGTTATTCACATTATGAAAAATCTATTAAAAAACGGCAGCCTGTTAAAATGTTACGCCATTACGTTTACTTTGCTGTTTTCTTTTGTAGCTTTTTACGATGCGATAGGAAGATTTTTTCAGGGAACCAGGGAGGATTTGTATATTTTAAGAGCGGTTGGTTTATTCGGGGCAGTCCTGTCTCTTTTTACCGGCAGGCTAATCGATCGAATTGGCATTTACGCAAACATGAAGCTCGGATTCATTTTGGGCATTTTTAGCATTATTAATATGGCTGTATTCCGCAGTACACCTGCTTTAATGGCCTTTTCCATACTATTTGTGGCTTCCATTTCCCTGCTTGTCCCGACAGTCATTACACTCATTGGCTTGATCGCAGGGACGGATCGGGCAAAAGCACTTTCTCTTTATTCATTTATCCTTTTAACCGGAGCCAGCCTTGCTTCTCCTGTTGTAATGGTCCTTCAATATGAATATGTATTGCAGCTGCTCCTTGCCTTCTTCCTTATGAACATGGTTCTTGGTTATTTTTTATCAAAAGAAACTGCTCTTTCCCCCCAGTCGGAATAAATAAGAGAAGCCCGATTCATATCGGGCTTCTTTTACTCTCTCCATTCTGGTCGAAGCAGCCGTATAAATACATATAATGCCGGCTTCCAACGCGTTCAAGAAAGTCTCTGTAGCTGCCTTCTCTTTGGAATCCAAGGCTTTCATACAGGGACACTGCTCTGTATTCTCCAGCCAGTGGAATTCCCGCCCCGCAACAATCTCCTTCATACAAGATGAACTAATTGTATAAAGGAGGAGTTACAACATAGTTACATACCCGAGAAAATCCTGCCGGACTAAGAGTTTGGCGGGATTTCACAGTGAATGATCATTATATTTTTCTTTTATCCTCGCAAATCATCAGCAGATTGCCTTCACTGTCCCGGAAATTAAAAAAGGAAATATCCCCATGCTCTTCAATCTCGCTAAAAATTTCTGCATTTATAGATTTGACGTGGTCATAGGATTGGTAAATATCATTCGTATCGAAAAAGAAAAGCGGCTTTGCATCCTGCTTGGCAACTACCCCTTTATTGGCATCGAGAATAATACCAGATCCGCCTGATACCGGCAAATCATAAATGGTACCTTCATGGGCCGTGTCCTTTTTCGGAAGTCCGAGCAATGCCGAATAGAAAGCGATTGCTCTGTTCATATCTTTTACATGAATAAAAATAGAACCCACATGATTTTTTACTGGGCTTTTCATAATATCACTCCTATTTTTAATTTTGTATCTTTGGAAACCATCAGAGAAAGGCTTTAACAAATCCTTTCACGGATAAACGGAAATTTTCGCGGATATCCCATTCTCTTGTCCAAAAAACTTGCGTTTGCTTGTCTGCTAGCATGGTTCAGGTGCTTTTTCCCTATATTTACGGAGAGTGCCTAAATTCAGGGCGAGATTGCATCTCTTTCGTTCCCTTCCTCTCCGCTTTACCCGCTTCAAGGACACGATTGGACGCCTTATTACTTGTTTTGAGAAATTCTAAGCCTCTTCCACTAAACTTGAGCACCCTCTCAAAAAGAAAAGAGCTCCCAAAGGAACCCTTTATTCAAATGTTTCCACAAAAACTGTGGCACCCATGCCGCCGCCGACACACAAAGATGCAATTCCTTTTTGTCCGCCTCTTCTTTTCAATTCGTGGACAAGGCTTACAACAAGACGCGCTCCTGTGCAGCCAATTGGGTGGCCTAAGCTGATTCCGCTTCCGTTTACATTTACCTTTTCGCGGTTCAAGCCCAGTTCCTTTTCAACTGCCAAATATTGGGCTGCAAAAGCTTCATTAACTTCAATTAAGTCTGCATCTTCAAGGGACCACTCTACATTGGCAAGTCCTTTTTTGACAGCTGGCACCGGTCCTCTTCCCATAACTTTGGGGTCCACCCCTGCTACTGAGAAACCAACTATTTTAGCCAGCGGCTTTAGCCCCTTTTCAAGTGCCAATTCTACCGGCATTAGGACAAGCGCTGCTCCGCCATCATTCAGGCTGGATGCATTTCCTGCCGTAACGGATCCGCCTTTTCTGAATACAGGATTCAGGCTGCTAAGTTTTTCTGCAGTTAAATCACCGCGCGGATTTTCATCCTTTGTAACAGCAACCTCTCCTTTACGGGACTTCACAGTAATTGGAACGATTTGTGAGTCAAAGTAACCGTTTTCAATTGCATGCAAAGCTCTTTGATGGCTAAGCAATGCAATTTCATCCTGTTCTTCTCTTGTAATGCCATGGATTTCAGCCAGGTTTTCCGCAGTTTCCCCCATCATAATATGATGGATCGGATCCTCAAGAATTTCCCAAACTGTATCAGTTACCTGTCCATGCTGCATGCGGGCGCCCCAGCGATGCTGCTTTAATACATAGGGGCTGGAACTCATCGCTTCCACTCCGCCGGCAATGACGATATCTGACATTCCGGATTGAATTTGTAAAGCCGCTGAAATAATCGCCTGCATACCGGAAGCACATTGTCTTTGTACAGTAAATCCGGCAGCCGTATCATCAAAGCCTGCAAGCAAAGCAGCTGTTCTAGCCGTATTTGGCTCATCCGTGCGCTGAATGCAGTGGCCTAAAATGACCTCATCCACCTCGTTGCTTTGCAGTCCGCTTCTCTCCGCAGCTTCTTTTAAAGCGGAACAATTAAATCAGTCGGAAGAAGATCCTTAAAAACTCCGCCAAATGTTCCGACCGGGGTTCTAACTGCTGATGTTATAACAACATTTCTCATACCTTTTCACCTCATTTATTCTCCTTAGCCATTTTTCCGAACATACGCTCGAAGTCAGGCCGTTACATCATAATCCCGCCATCTACATGAAGGACAGTTCCGTTAACATAATCGGATTCATTGGAAGCAAGGAACAAATATGCGTTAGCAATGTCTTCCGGATTTCCAAGCCTGCCAAGCGGGACCATTCCTTTCATTTGCCCGATAACCTTTTCTGGAACTTTTGCTGTCATACCGGTTTTGATAAATCCAGGAGCAACTGCATTCACGTTGATTCCTTTTCTCCCCAATTCCTTTGCCCAAGTCTTAGTCATGCCGACTACCCCTGCTTTCGCTGCAGCGTAGTTTGTTTGGCCGATATTTCCATAGACTCCGGAAACGGATGAAGTGTTGATAATTTTTCCTCCTCCCAGCTCCAGCATGGCCGGCAGGACAGCTTGCGTGCAGTGAAACACACCGGAAAGATTGACATCCATAACTGCCTGAAAATCTTCAGCTGACAGTTTCGACAGCATGCCATCTCTTGTAATTCCTGCGTTATTTACTAAAATATTAATTTTTCCGAATGCCTCTTTTACGGCTTCAACCATCTCGTCTATGCTTTGCCTGTCTGCCACATTCACCTGGAAAAATTCTACGTTGAATCCTTTATCTTTTAGCTCCTGTGCTCTTGTTTGTCCAAGGTCGGCATTATAATCTGCCATAGCCACCGCGGCTCCTTCACTGGCAAACCTTTCTGCCGCTGCAAGGCCAATACCGTTGGCGGCACCGGTTATAATGGCTGTTTTCCCTTTTAGCCTCATCTGTTGCACCCCCGTTATATTAATTTAAAAATTCTGACATTCAATGAAGCAGCTGATCTATATCATCGATCGGCGGCGAATGTCAGCAATCTCTTAATTCGACAAAGCTTGCATTTTCTCCTATGTCCTCGATAATTTCTTCAGCCATTTGTTTTGGAATGACCAAATCCCTGTCTCCTAAAAAGGTACCGTTTCAGCGTAATTTCTATGGGTAAGCATATCGTCAATATACTCTTCATATCGCTCGGCCTCCGGGTTGTATTTTGTATAAATAACCGCATTGTAAACCATTTTTAGAAAGCCGCGGTTTTCTGAAGCATATGCCTGTTCAGTTGGTACTACTTTTGACGGATCACTTTTTTCTGCTCCAAGGTGCTGCTCCTCCTAGTGGGATCCGGCTGCCCGGATTCATTCGTTTCATAGATTCAGTATCCCCTTGTAGACCCCGGTGCAAGATCATTTTCTTGCAATAACCCGGATAGTCAGCTGCAAATTGCATGCATACAGGTCCTCCCAAAGACCAGCCGACGATGGAGAAATCTCTAAGGCGTTGCTTTTTGAACCGCAACTTCAGGCTTTGTTTCCGTATCTTCCACAATAAACTCAATTTTTCTGCCCACTCTCTTCATCTCTTTCCTCTTAACATATAAAAATAAAAGCCATTTAGCTTTGAATCCATCACAAAAAAGGGCGGTTACACCCCCAAACGGATTATGGTAATTTTTTGAATCGGTTTAATAGCCGCTAAAAAAGGCTAAGAAATATAAAACAAATGACGGCAAGGTGAAAGGAGCAATCATGATGAAGATTGTTTATGGCTTAATGGCTCAAAACGGTGATGCCCAGGAATTGTTATGGGATCTGGGATTTTGGGAAAGCGAAGAATCCGCCAGGGAATATTTAAATACAGAAATGGCCAATACGCGCGGAATTACAGTAGAGCCGATTAGAATCAATGATCCTATACCGATCTCACCAGAAGAAATCGAAGAAGACGAAATGGTTGCCTGTTCCCTTTGCGGAATTGATTACAATCGCGAAGATGTCAATATGACTGATTATGATGAAAATGTATGTGTAAATTGTGAGCCTGAATATAAGGAAAATCCTAATTTTCATGTTATCTAAAAAATTTTTTTAAAAACCGCATAAATTATTTTTAAAAGTGCAGCCATTAGGGCTGCTCCAATATCTGCATGTTTTTATCCGCTTCCAAAATCATTTCATACATATGGCGGGTAGGCTCCAGTGGAGGTACACCCACCGAGTTCTTCTTCCCTTATGTATCGTTCCAAGTTTTTTATATAGTAAAATAGCTCCCGGCCAAAATCCGGAAAACGAGTTCTGATGCTGTAAATTAAATAAGTTAAGAAAGGGAGAATTTCATCATCTGTTGGAAGAAATTGAATACCAGCAGCATACCTTTTTTTCATCCTGCACAAACAAGGCAAGAGCAGTGCCCTTTCCATAACCGCATCCAGAATGCATGAGTGTAAGGGTGTGTTGGGAAATCGCTTTCATTTTTCTTGTCAGCTTTGCTCTTCTAAGCGATTCTACCTTCACCGCAGGAACAAGCAATTTTGTTTTTATAATTGGCATGGATTCAATCTTGGACCTCCTCCCATTTGCTTAATATTATGAATTTCTTAACCATTATAAAAAAGGACTCGAATTTTATCGAGTCCCTTGCAACAGTATATATTATATTTAAAATGAAGCATCCATTTCATTAAGCGGCCAATAGCGCAGGTTGACTTTTCCAACTACCTGCTCCGCTGAAATAAACCCAAAATGGCGGCTGTCCCAGCTTCCCAGGCGGTTATCTCCCATTACAAACAGCTTTCCCTCCGGCACTGTTTCCACGCCTGTCATCTCTTGAAGCGTGAAGTCGCCTGTCAGCCTGCCGCCAAATGCACTTTTGCGGTATTTTTCCAAATATGGCTCATCCACTTTTTTTCCATTGATATACAATTCATCATTGCTGTATTCTATTTTATCTCCAGGAAGCCCAATAATTCTTTTCACAAAATCCTCTTTATCATTATGATGGAAAACGATCACGTCAAAACGGTCCAAATCGCTGACCTGATAGCCAATTTTATTGACAATGAGCTTATTTCCATCCTGAAGTGTAGGCATCATGGATTCACCTTCCACTACATAATTGGAGAAGAAAAAAGTCCGTATAAAAGCAAAGATGATAATGCCGATGGCAAAAGCCTTTAACCATTCTGCCCCTTCTTTTTTCAATTCTTCCTTCACACTGCATCTCCCCCAATGCTTTCCAGAATCGCTAATCTTTATGAGTGCGATCCTTTTCTACGCTCATATTCATCTTTATTTCAATGATTTTGCCGACATACCAAAGAATAAAAATAACCAGTGCAACGATGGCTGTCCGAATTGGCTGCGTCACTAATGACTTTATGTCATAGCCAACAAAGCTGATTGTAAAAATCATAACCATTTTCCCTGTCAGGACAGCCAGCATATATTGAGCAATGCTGATGTTTGAAAGCCCAGCAACAATGTTTACAACAGCCGATGGAGTAAATGGGAAGCAAAGCAGAATGAACAAAGGACCAAATCCATGCTTTTCAACCCAGCTCATCAGCTTCTGAACCTTCTGATGCTTTTTCAAAACCCGCAGTATTCTTTTCTGTCCGTATTTGCGGACCAGCAAGAAAACAAGTACCGCCCCTGCAACCGCACCAATCCAGGAATACAAAAATCCCAGCCAGAGACCGAATGCGCTTGCGTTTGCCATCACAAATAAGAACAGCGGCAGAAAGGGCAGAAAGGCTTCAAGCATAGGCAGCAGGATGCCTGGGAGAGGGCCAAAAGAGCGATATTCCTGAATAAGATCCATTATATTTTCCAATGTAAACCAATCTTTGAACAGTTCAAAATCCATTTAGTATCTCCTTGTACAAATGCGGCAAGCAGCTATTTATAATCGTCGCACAAATCACGTTTTAATAAGGGGCAATTTCTTCTATTTTTACCACTTACCCTTTTATTGTACACCTAATCAGCAAAAAAAGAGTATATCGAACTCCCAGCTATTTATATTATTTTGAAAGAAATTCATGAATAGCTGCTTTGTTTTCTTCCAGATTAATCGCCAGTACAGCAGCACCATTGATTCTCTGATTTTCAAATGTGCCATCAACAGGAATACGCAGAGTTTCCACATTCCGGCTATCTTTAGAAACAAAGTCTTTCCCAATATAAAGTATATCTCCTGTATCCATATTGGTATTTACGAAAGGTGTTACAACCCCTATAAGTTTCGGCAGCTTTGTAATGGTTTGGAAGCTTGTAAACTGGCTGGCCACTTCTTTCATCACTTTCTGCTGGCGTTCTACCCTTCCAAAATCGCCCACTGCATCCTGCCTGAATCTTACATAGCCGAGAAGATGCTCGCCATCCAGGCGCTGCAGTCCCGGTTCAAGAGTAACGCCAATATTGGCGGACATTCTTTTTTCAACGTCAATTTCCACCCCTCTTGGGAAAGCTTCATCAATCAAATGGACAAAGCCCTCGAAATCAACAATTGAATAATATTGAGTATCTAAATCAAAGTTTTCCTTCAGCGTTTGCCTTAATAGCTCTGGCCCGCCATATGCAAGTGCTGCATTTATTCTATTTTGCCCGTGGCCCGGGATGTCTACATACATATCCCTCATAAAAGAAATAAGCTTATATGTGCCCTTATCAGGATGATATTGGGCAACCATAATCGTATCTGCCCTTGACTTCTCTTCCCCTCTGGCGTCACTTCCTAGTACCAATATATTAGTTCCACCGTACTGATCCTTTACTCCATTAAATTCAAATTCTTCTGTCTCTATATTTGCTTCACCTTTTGATTGGGAAACTCCCTGCTTGAATTGATAATAAGAATAAGCAAGTGTTCCGGCAAACAACAGAAACAGAATTAAGAGAAACGATTTCCATTTTCTCTTTTTTTTCTGCTTTTTATATTCATGTCTTTCAGATCTCATAAAAATAAGTCCTTTCTTTAAAGCAAAATGATAGTCCCTTTGGTCTGGCAAGCCGGGTTTTGAAGATATGTTAAACAAACCTTCAAATATATTTGACTGATGTTCTTATTAAAAAGTTTCGATATTGATACTGGTATATCCTGTATACCCTTATATTTTGCAGATGAATTACTTTCTTTGCAATTTATTTTAACATTGCTAGCTGAAACCTGAAGCCGGTAAATTTTAATTTCGTTGATATATCGGCATTTTCGTTGATATATTCAGGTTTTTTTGTTGAAATATTGAAAAGTCCGTTGATATATCCATTTTTTCGTTGATTTCTATACATTTAGTTCAAAAGGCTGCCTGTCCAAAACAAACTAAAAAACCGCAACCCCGAAGGCCTGCGGCAAATTTTTTATAGGTATTGATCGAACCAGCCTGCAATATAGTTGAGGCGGCTGATTCTTAAGTTAGGCTTACCGCTCCTTGAAAGCTCATGGTTCGATTCAGGGAAACGGACAAATTTAGCTGTTTTCTTGCGATGTTTTAAGGCGATGAATAATTGCTCTGCCTGTTCAATTGGACAGCGGTAATCCTTTTCACTATGGAGAATGAGCAATGGTGTATCCATTTCATTCACATAGGCAAGCGGAGAATGCTTCCATAGCTTATCAATATTACTCAAATCACTTTTAATTTGCCAGTCCGTAAAATAATAGCCGATATCACTGACTCCGTAAAAGCTAATCCAGTTGGAGATGGAGCGCTGTGTGACTGCTGCTTTAAAGCGGTTTGTATGGCCGATTATCCAGTTGGTCATAAAGCCGCCATAGCTCCCCCCTGTTACGCCAAGCCGGTCTTTATCGATAAAACTATAGCTTTTCAGCGCGTAATCGACTGCATCCATAATATCTTCATAATCTTTGCCGCCATAATCTCCCCTTACAGCGTCAACAAACTGCTGTCCGTATCCATGGCTTCCTCTCGGGTTTATAAATAATACTGCATACCCTTTTCCAGCAAGGCATTGGAATTCGTGGAAATAGGAATTGGCATACATCGCATGAGGCCCGCCGTGAATTTCCACAACAAGCGGTGCTTTATCACCATCCTGCAGATGGACTGGTTTCATAATCCATCCATGCAGATCCCAATCATCTGAAGATTTAAACTGAATCGGCTCTGCATCTGCAAGCTCTACTTTGCCTAAAAACTCTTCGTTCACATTTGTCAGCTGTTCTAATTCCCCAGTTGGGACGTCCAGCAAATATAAATCTCCCGGATATGAAGGCTTGCTGATGGCTACGACTGCCTGGTTAATGTTCCCGCCGGTAGTCAAACCATACACATGCTGTTGATCCAGCAGCGCCGGGTACAATTGACCGTCCATAGAACCATAATAAACAACTGTATTGCCATTGTCTGTTGCCAGGAAATAAAAACTCCTGCTGTCCTCCGCCCAAAGAATTCCTGGTGTCACTACCCCCTGCTGGAAATCTCCAATCGCATAATCCCCTGCTAAAATGTCAGATTCTGCAGTCAGGCACTGGATGTTTTCATTTTCAAGACTATAAACCCAGACTTTTGTATGTGTGGCATTTTCATATTCTCTTTCATGTCCGAACATGCCTAGATATTTACCATCTGGTGACCATGTGGCGCTACCAAAATAACCTTTTCCATTCGTTACCTTTTTCATTTCTTTTGTATCCGGATTGACGAGATAAACATCGCTTACGAAAGAAAAATCTTTTTCTTCGCTCAAATCAGCAGTTACAGCAACCGACTTTCCATCCGGAGACCAGCTTTGCAGCTGATAGTCATGCTCACCAGAGGTTAGCTGCTCAATCTTCCCAGTCTCTATATCCACTACTGCCACTTGGCTGTATCTGCCGCTCCAAAATCCCTGGGCATCCGATTTGTGTTTCATTTTATCAATTTCAAGCGGTACTGGCTTCTCATTTTTCTTTTCCTGTTTGTCAGCTGCATCAGCTTCTTCATCAGGCTTTATAGAAACATTAAAAGCAAGCTTCTTTCCGTCCGGTGACCAAACCGGATTGGTAGCGCCATTTGTACATTGGGTTAGCTGGCGCGCTTCACCGCCTGTTATGTTCATAATATAAATCTGTGGTTTGCCGCTTCTATCGGAAACAAATGCAAGCGCATTCCCATCTGGAGACCAGCGCGGTGAATGGTCTTTGTAATCGCCATACGTCCACTGGACTGGCGGGCTTTTTTCGCTGGTATTAATATAAAATATATTCGAGCTATATGTATTTTTCTCTTCAAGCATGCTTGTTTCAATATATGCCAAATTGGAGCCATTCGAGGATAGCTGCGGGTCGGCAACCGATTTTAACTCATAAAGATCTTCAGGTTTTATCGTTCTCTTTTGTGTCATTTCTTTCATCCTTCCTAACTATGCTGTTCTACTTATTTCGACATCAGAAATAAAATCCCTTCTCATTCTGCGAATAGGTGAAACTTTTTTTGCAAAATGGAAATGATGAAGGATAGCAGCTACTTTTGATTTATTCGACAAATAAAGGCTCTTGCAAGAAGAACCTTTCCTTTGTAAAATTAAATAGGAACGTTTGTTCTCATTAGAATAAAACTTGCAAGCTCGTGTAAATAGCAGGCAACTTTTGATTAAGGGAGTAGAAAGATTATGACGAGAATTCCTGAGGAAGACCGTAACGTAATGGAACAGGCTATCTATTTGCCAATGGTATTAACCATTTTAAACCGTGATCTGATTGTTATTAATAAAAGCCCATTCAAACTAAAACAGCCTTATCTGGATTTAGTTGAAGAAACCTTGAAAGTCATACAAGACGAACTGTCAGAAGTCAAACGCTATATGAACAAAAACCAGCTTAAGGTCCATGAAATTAAACGGGATGACGCGTTCACCATGTTCATGTTTCTCTATAAAGGCTACGAGGAGCACCATAATTACTTTAATCCCCGCATCCGCAACAAAGTTCAGGAGCTAATGGTATATTATCTGTTTAAAAGGCATGTGACCGGAACAGGCAAAAACCTAAAAGCAAATTAATTGCTAAATTTGTAATGGGAAGAGCATGCTTTTAATATTGTAATATACACGGAAAAACAGAAGCATGAAAACATGCATGCTTCTCGCTTATCCTTCTAACCCTAATCCCTTCTTGCACCATAGGCTCCCGCTCTCTCCGAAGCATTCAAACTTCTGGAACCATTTAAAAAGTAAAGTGCCTTTCTCTCTGATTCTTCTATCCTGCTTATTAGAGTTGTTTTTAGCAATGCTGTCCTCAGCAGCTGGTTATTAAAAGTATTATAAGACACTGGAAGTATAAAACTTTGCTTATTTTTGAAAACCGCCTGGGTATTTCCGTCATCCGTCCGTTTGTAATAGAGGATATGCTCCTGTGCGATCCAAATGCATTCAGGATTGCTTGGAGAGGTTGTTGGGAAAAAATAAATGAAGTTTGTGGGGTCAATTGTTATCGGAGCCTTGTGGGTTATTCCGGTCAATTGGCGCGTACCCTCTTTTCTGCCTTCATAGCTTGAACCGAAAAACCTGCAGCTTTTTTTAATAATATCGATGGGTTTAAAGGGGGAAGTCAATTCTTCATCAAGCTCCCAAATTTGTGAATAAACCTTAAGACCATAAGGGAGAGGCTTGATAATCATCGTATTTGGATTAATTTCATATTCTTCGATCAGTTGAGTATTTAGGCTTCTCATTTTTTCATCTCCTTTTCTTGTATACCGCCTCTTTTCCATAATAGCACCAATTAATCTAAAAATTACTAATTTTCGATAATAGTTGCTAAATTGTTCACATTTTCGACATCCATAAAAATATTTTCTAAAAATTTAAAAAACTTGGTTGAATTTTCAGAAGGATTTCCATATAATATTAAAAAGCATCAGGGGTGATTTCCATGAAGGAAAAATCATACACCGAATTAATGAAAGCAAGCGCCATGAAGCGCAAGCAGCAGAAAGAGTCCTTTGTTCTTGACCTTTACATTGACATGCTGATTTCGGAGATCCTGCTAAACACAGAAAAAGAAAAATTAATGAAAAAAGTGGACGCAGCCATTGACGAAGGAAACAAGCCGGCTTTTATCCATTTATCAAACCAGTACAGAGAACTTTCCAAACGTTTCGGTACTTAGCAATTGAAGTTGACCCCCGCCAACAAAGCGGGGGATTTTATTTTTACAGTTAGGAGAATGGCTCTTGAGTAACAGGCATTTATTTTTAATGGGCGGCAGCCCGCCTTTCGGAGAAATTTTAGGAAAAAAATTTGCAGGCCTCTCTACTTTATCTACAAGTAAAGTAGCGGTACTCTTTTTGGAAAGGGAAGGCTGGATAAACTATATGGACAAGTATACTGGGCCTTTAAGGCAATACGGAGTTAAAGATTTCACCTATCTTCCGCTGTCCTTTTCTCCGCCAGCTTCACTTTTTGAAGAACTGCTCTCCTGCTCCGGAATCATTATTGGCGGCGGCGAAACAGAAAAATACAGGAGCTATATAGTGGAAACAGCACTTGGGGAATCTATCAGGAAGATGTATTGGGAAGGTATTCCCGTAGCAGGCTTTTCGGCAGGGGCTTTAATTTGCCCGGAGCATTGCATAATCCCTCCCGTTGACACACCGAAAAAACAGCATCTTTTTCTTAATGGGCTCGGATTAATCAGTGATCATGCTATCTGTGTCCATTTTACAAAATGGAATGAAAAGGAAAACTTAATAGCAGCTATGAAAAAGACTGGTTCTTTGATTGGCTATGGGATTGATGATCATGCAGGGATTTATTTTAAAAATGAAAGACCGGCTTTTACAGAAGGAAGCATATATAAAAAAGAATGAAATAAAGCAGACCTATTGGGCCTGCTTTTTAGTAATAAGAAGCGTGTTATTTAAGGAAGTATTGCTGCATTTGAGAATAACATCAGGCCGGGCATCCCTTATTGAGCATGTTCTCTTTCCTTCTGCCTCTGCTTAATTTCAAATTCCTCCAGCATAGAGATCCGCTCCAGCATAGTTGGATGGCCATATCGGAATATTTTAACAAGAAGCGGCGGATTCACCTGGCTTAAGCCTGCGCGTGTCAGCTCTTGAAATGTTTCGATTGCGGCATCCGAGTTCTCGGTCATTTCAATAGCATAACGATCAGCCCTTGTTTCCTGGTAACGCGAAACCAAATTTGTCAGCGGGCTTGAAATGAACAAAAGCATTGAAAGAATCATCAGGAATAATGGTAAAGATCTAATATCATTCACAGCAGGGATTTTAAGCGCCCTTCCCCATTTATCAATTGCCTTCTCCATTAATTTGGCGGTCAGATAAAGACCCAGCAGGGACAGAAGCAAATAGCCTCCGATTCCGATGTAGATATGCTTTTCAACATAATGGGCCATTTCATGCGCCATAATAAACAGAATTTGGTCTTCATTTAATTTGTTCAGGGTTGTGTCCCATAGAACAATCCTGGAATTAGAGCCGATACCTGTCACATATGCATTCAGCGCATTTGTTTTTTCAGCCATATCGACCTCAAAAACATGTTCAGCCGGAATATTGGCCTGATTCGCCAATTCAAGTATTTTGGTTTCGAGTTCTTTATTTTTTAAAGGATAAAAATCATTATAAAGAGGGTCAATGACAACAGGCTGCAAGAACATCATAAATAATGTGAAAGGAATGGATAAAAGCCATGCGTAAAGCCACCATCTTTTCTTGCTCTTATTAATCAGCCAGTATAAAACAGACACAATCAGGACCATCGTTCCATAATTAACCCAGAAATCAATGAGTTCATCCTTCATCCACCCGCTAAAGCTTTGAGTCGAGATATTATAAGTTTTCGATAACGAAAAACTAATGTAGCTTAATGGCATCGTAGCAATAAACGCAAAAAATGAAAGCCAAATTAGATAAATCGCCGTTTGGAGAAACTTATAGGGTGTTGATTGCTCCGCCCATTTTTTAAAAGCCTTTGACAAGCCGAATAGAAGAATGAATAAATAAAAAATCCATTCAAAGGGTGTAGAGATGAAAAACAATAAATTTCTTATTTTTGAATATTCCTCACTCAGCATCAGCTCCCTGCCGTTCAGGAATGTTGCCGGGTCTGCCCGTGAGCCTTCATATTCAAACGGCAGACTGTTATCAGCAAAGTAAAATAAATACCAATAAAAAAATAAGCCGTATAAGCAAAAGGCTAACGCGCCGTAAAAGCCTAATTTTCTTGCCATCCGATTCCCCCCTTTTGGTACAACCTCTCTATAATTAGTTTAGTATAAAAATCTGTAATTAGAACTATTTTAGTGGGACATTCATTCAATGATTAGGACCGGTATTGCCTGCCGCCGGTTCCAAATATTCCAGCCTGGCCGCTGCCATGATTTATCGGTCTAAAATCATGATTTTTCGGCCAATTCTCGATAGTTATCGGCCAAATGTTAATTTTACGGTTTTCCGGCCCCGGATCAGCAGGTGAAAATGACATTTACCGGCTGATCATTAGAATTTACCGGCCAAGTCGATCCAAATACCGGCCAACTTTAATAAAATACCGGCCAAATAGCGGGATTTACCGGCCAAACGATATTTTTTGCAGGTTTAAGTTATGTCCATAGCTCATTTAAAATCATTTCCATAAAATAAATTTTCTAATGAAAAAACCGGCTCTATTATCCTGAACCGGTTTAATGCACGATCTATCATTATCATATCTAAATCAGGAACGAATATACGGATAAAACAGCAATGGATCCTAAAACGACTACAATGACATTTGCCCCTAAAAAGGCGGCAATAAAAGCGGCACCAGCGCCCAGCAGCCCGAACCAAATATCCTCATTTATAAATAAGATTCCAGGAAAAATAAGTGCCCCTAATGTGGCATAGGGAACATTTTTTAAGACTCCCTGTACAAAGCCCGGCAGTTCTTTGCCTTTAAATAGCACGAAAGGCAAGAGTCTGGGGATATAGGTAACCAATGCCATGCCAACTATCATCCACACCATTTGGCTACTCATGCTCCTGCCCCCTTTGCTTGTTTTTCACATTTTCAATCAATTCTATAATTACAGCAGATAAAAGTGTTGCTAATACAATTGCCCAGCCTGTTGATAAAGCATTGGTCAAAGTAAAAATAATATTAAAGCATGCGGCCAGCACAGCAAGGAATACTACCTTAGCACTTTTTTTCATCGAAGGAACGAGAAGGCCGACAAACATGGCATATAGCGCAACAGACATGCTTTCCTGCAAGGTTTGAGGAAGACTCGCACCAATCAGGTGCCCAAGCCCCGAGCAGACCACCCAGCTGGAGTAAGAAATAGAGATGAGTCCAAGCATATACCCGCTTGTTACCTTTTCATCACGGACGGCCGCAACTGAAAAGGTTTCGTCCGTAATTCCAAAAGATAGGATAGCTTTATTCACTATCTGGTCGTCTTCCCATTTTTCGTTAAGGGAAGTGGACATCAAAAAATGCCTGATATTCACTATAAAGGTCGTCAGGATAATTTCAAAAATTCCTGTTCCCAATGAAAGGAGGCTCAGAGATATATACTGCGCTGCACCTGCAAACACGAGCAAGCTCATTAATGCTGTTTCCCCAATTGAAAGCCCGGTTGCTTTTGCCAGCAGCCCGAATGTCAAAGCTATTGGTGCATATCCAATCGCGATGCTGATCCCTGACTGGAATCCTTTCCTGTACTCAGAAGCGGGCTTGTTGACTGCAATTTCTGCCATTTCGTTCACCACCAAAAAAAAAATATGATAATAGGTTCTGAAACTATACTATAATAGACATAATATAAAGTACGATAAATTTAATATAACATATTATACATACGTACGTTATATTACACAATGATTTCGGAGGATATAATGGAGAATATTCAAAAAAGTATTGGGGAAAACCTGAGGAATATTCGAAAAACAAGAGGATACAGCCTTGATGCCACTGCAGAATTGACTGGTGTCAGCAAAGCAATGCTAGGGCAAATTGAACGGGGAGAATCCAATCCAACCGTCACTACCCTTTGGAAAATCGCCAGCGGTCTCCAAGTCTCATTTTCCTCACTTATAAATGAGGAGTCCTCTGATGTACATTTTATTGAATTACAAACGGTTCCCCCGATTATGGAAAGCATGGGCAATTACAGAGTATATCCCGTATTTCCGTTTGACCCGCGCAAGAAATTTGAAATCTTTACTGTAGAAATTGAACCCGGCTGCCAGCATACATCTGATAAGCATAATGAAGGCGTTGAAGAATATATCACCGTCATGTCAGGCACACTTGAATTGGAAATCGGTGACCAGCGGATTACAGTCCGTACAGGCAACTCCGTTAAATTCCTGGCGAACAAAGCCCACACTTATTCAAATATTGGCAAGGAATTGATCCGGTATCAAGCTGTTATGTATTATCCGTGAAAAATAAAATTGCATATCGCCGGCGGGCGATATGCTTTTTGTTTGGAAAAGTCCTTTATATAGGGCTTGATGGACAAAAACCAGTTAAAAAGTTATTAAAACTGCCTTCGCAGAAGCTGACTTCAGATAACCCCATAACGAAAAAACAAACCGAACAAAGCATAACGCCTTGTCCGGTCCGCCAATCAAATAAGCACAGCTTTGTCGCTGCTCATTTTTTCGCCGCGGATTTTCTGGAATTCCTCCAAAAGTTTTTCCACAGTCAGATTTTGTTTTTGTTGTTCATTTGCTTCAAAGATAATCTGACCTTTGTCCATCATGATCAGCCTGTTGCCGAGATCGAGTGCCTGCTGCATATTATGGGTAACCATTAAGGTTGTAAGTTTGTATGTTTCCACAATTTCTTTTGTGAGGTTGGTAATTAGTTCTGCACGTGATGGATCAAGTGCAGCTGTATGCTCATCCAAAAGCAGGATTTTTGGTTCAGTAAAAGTAGCCATCAACAATGATAATGCCTGCCGCTCTCCTCCAGATAGAAGCCCGACTTTGGCCGAAAGCCTGTTCTCTAGTCCCAGGTGCAGCATTTCAAGTTTCTCCCTGAAAAAATCACGTCTTTTCTTGGAAACGCCTTTACGCAAGCCGCGAGTCATTGTCCTGGAGTATGCAATGGCCAGATTTTCCTCTATCGTCATGGATGGAGCCGTACCTGCCATAGGATCCTGAAAAACCCGCCCAATTAGCTTTGATCTTTTATGCTCCTTTACAAGGGTAACATCGGACCCATCAATCAGAACATCCCCCATATCAGGAATCAATTTTCCTGAAATCATGTTCATAAGAGTTGATTTTCCCGCCCCATTGCTGCCGATAACCGTCATAAAGTCGCCTGGCTTTAATTGCAGGTCAATACGGTGCAAAGCGATTTTTTCGTCAGGTGTTCCCTCATTAAACACTTTATGAATCTGATTTAATTGCAGCAAGCTGTTCACCACTTTTCCCGTAAGCATTAGATGCCTGATTTTTTTTTGCTTCTAATAGTCTCCGACGCTTTCTTTGCTTTTCTTTTTGCTGCTGGATCAGCTTTGGAAGGATAAGCGCACTAATCACGATTACCGCTGTAATCAGCTTCATATCACCCGTTTCCAGAAACTCAACCCTTAAAGCCAGCGTTACGATAATCCGGTATAAAATGGCTCCGCCGATTACTGCCAACGTAGCCCTAACAATTGTTTTTGCACCAAAAATCGCTTCACCGATAATAACGGATGCAAGGCCAATAATGATCATGCCAATTCCCATACCGACGTCACTGAACCCGTTGTACTGCGCCACTAATGCGCCCGAAAAAGCAACCAGTGCATTTGAAATGCCCAATCCAAAAATCTTCAGAATGTCTGTGTCAGCGGAAAAGCTGCGGATCATCGTTTCATTATCACCTGTCGCGCGAATCGCCAAACCGACATCGGTCTTCAAGAAGAAGTCGATCAGGACTTTCACAGCAAGTGCTAAAATAAGCATTAAGATAAGAATCCCCCAGGTTTTCGGTACAAAGCTCATTCCCAGCGCAGCCGTCATGCTCTGGATAGCATGATCAATCCCAAGTCCCTGCCAGAATTCTGTAAGCTTCGTCATAGCCGTCTCCTCTGACAAAAGAGGCACATTGGACTTTCCCATTATCCGGAGATTAATAGAGTACAATGCGATCATCATTAAAATTCCTGATAAGAGTGCATTGATTTTTCCTTTTGTATGAAGCAGCCCGGTAAGGCAGCCTGCTGCAAATCCCGCAAGCATGGCTGCAATTGTAGCCAAAAACGGATTATATCCTCCTACAATCATGACAGCTGCTACAGATGCACCCGTGACAAAGCTTCCATCAACCGTCAGGTCAGGAAAATCCAGTATTCTGAATGATAGGTAAACGCCCAGCGCCATTAAGGCATAAATCGCTCCCGCCTCGATGGAACCAAAGATGGCTGTTGGCATAGTAATCTTCCTTTCTGACTTTTTTATTTTAAAGGTTGTTTCCAAGTCCTTATATTATTTACTCAACAAACTCAGCAAGGTCATTCCATTCGTCCTTCAGTTCAATGCCCATCTCTTCAGCTGCTTTTTTATTGATAACCAGCTTTAAATTCTGCGGATATTGAACCGGAAGTTCAGATGGCTTTTTACCTTCTTTTAATATTTGCGCAGCCATTTCTCCTGCTTCATATCCGATATCCTCATAGTCAAATCCGTAAGCGGCAAATCCTCCGCGTTTTACAGAGTCAAGCTCCCCTACAAATAAAGGTATGTCATTGTCGTTTGAAACCTGAATAACCGATTCCAATGCAGAAACGACTGTATTATCGGTAATGATGTAGATAACATCTGCTTTGCCAACAAGTGACTCGGCAGCCTGTTTTACTTCTGATGAATTGGATACAGTTGCTTCGGCAAGCTTCATATCTGTACTTGACAGAGCTTCCTTCACCTTTTCAATCTGCACCTCTGAGTTTTGTTCACCAGAATTATAGATAACGCCCACTGTGCCCGTATCAAACTGTTCATTAATAAATTTAACCATATTTGGAATTGCATCAGGATGAGTATCAGTTGTACCTGTTATATTTCCGTCCGGAGTTTCCATGGATTTGACCAATTGGGCCCCTACTGGATCTGTTACTGAAGTGAACACAATCGGTATATCCTTTGTTGCATTAAGTGCACTCAATGCACTTGGCGTGGAATTGGCAAAAATCAAATCCACTCCGTCTCCCGCGAAATTATTCGCAATGGACTGGTTATTATTTTGGTCGCCCTGGGCGATCTGTACGTCATAGCTTACTTCGAGGCCTTTTTCTTCCAATGCTTTCTTAAAGCCCTCAAGTGCCGCATCCAATGAAGGGTGTTCAACAATCTGTGTCACCCCTACCTTAAATGAATCTTCTTTTTCGCTATCTGAAGAACTGCTGCCTCCATTAGTGCTTTCACTGCCGCACCCGCTTAGAAGCACAGCTCCCATTACACCTGCTGCAGCTATAGCTTTGAATGATTTTAATTTTTCCAGCATTTTAGATGATCCCCCTCTTATTCTCTATCTCTCTTCCACTTCAATACTTTTATGCTTTCATGCTTTTATTCACTAAATTATATAGTTAACACTCTCCATATTCAAGACCTTTTTTATTATTTTCTAAAAATTTGATAATTTAATAGAAAAAACACGGCAGAAATTTGGACTGACCCACGGTTTTGAGACAATAAGAAAAACACCTCCAAAATCGTATAGATATTAAATACGATTCAGGGGGTGTTTTTTCCTTGTCTCATTTTCCTGGGTCACTCTAATTTGCCGTGTTTTTTCTATTAGTAACCTATTTTCCTATTTCCCTTTAAAATCCGGTTTTCTTTTTTCAGCAAATGCAGCGAGAGCCTCTACTCTATCTTTAGTCGGGATAATGACTTCGTAGGCCTTTCTTTCAATTTGCAAGCCGGTTTGCAGATCTACCCCCATTCCCTGTTTAATCGCAAACTTTGCCTGCTGCAGTGCCAGCGGTCCGTTTGCAAGCATTCCACCCGAAAATTCGAAGCATTCATTTAACAAATTATCTCGATCGGTTACTTTTGTCAGGATTCCATACTCGAACGCTTCCTCGGAAGTAAGCCTTTTAGCCGTTAAAATTAATTCAAGCGCTTTTGCCTGTCCGATTAATCTCGGCAGCCTTTGAGTACCTCCTGCTCCTGGGATAATTGCAAGACTTGTTTCCGTAAGCCCCATTAAAGTACCGGAAACAGCAATTCGGAAGTCGCATGATAGGGCAAGTTCCATTCCACCCCCGAAGGCAAATCCATTTATAGCTGCGATCGTCGGCTGCGGAAGCTGGTCGATTAAAGAGAACACTTCTCCGATCTTATAGATATTTCTGCGGACTTCTTCATCCGATAAAGTTCGGCGCTCTTTTAAGTCTGCTCCAACACTAAACGCTTTTTCTCCGGCCCCTGTAAAAATAACCACCCGCACGCCAGGATTGGTGCGGAATTTTTCAATCGACTCCTGGAGTTCTGATAAAGTTTCATAATTAAACGCGTTCAGCGCATCAGGGCGGTTAATTGTAACGACCGCAATATGTTCTTTTAATTCAACGTCAATAGAACTCATATGTACATCTCTCCTTCATTTACTTTGCTATATGTTTCAATTCGACAAGCTTTTTGAAAACCCTTTCAAACACTAAAAAGAAAGGCTCTTTTAAACTTGCCTGCCGATTTGCGCTCCAGGTGCTCAGCAAGCCGCGGGCAGTCAGGGAGCCTCCTCGGCAAACTTCCGACTGCGGGGTCGCCCTTTGACTCGCTTCTCCGGCAGGACATTGAATGGGCATCCTGGAATAAACACCGCACAAAGAAAAAGCGAATACACGTTCGAGGATCTCGCACCTTCCGCTCCAATCAACAGGGCACTAAAATCAACAATGAGCTTTAACAGTCAAAAGAAAAAGGGGCAGACACCTGGTGATGTCTGCCGCTGCTTTTATTTTGTCTGAAGTACTTGATTCTTCAATGCTCTTCGCAATATTTTTCCGGTAGTATTTTTCGGAAGCTCATCCAGGAAATCAATTGAGGAAGGCACTTTGTATTTTGCTAAATGCTCAGCACAATATATTAAAAGCTGTTCTTCTGTAAGCTTCGGGTTTTTCGAAACAACATAGCTTCTGACTGCTTCGCCAAGGTTCGGGTCCGGCACGCCCAGTACAGCGACCTCAACAACGTCCTCGTGATTATAAAGAACCTCTTCTACCTCTCTTGGATAAACATTGTATCCTCCAACCAATATAAGATCTTTTTTGCGGTCAACAATGTAAAAGTAGCCTTCTTCATCCATTTTCGCTAAATCTCCTGTATAAAGCCAGCCATCACGGATTGTCGCAGCTGTTTCCTCAGGCAGCTTGTAGTACCCCTTCATTACGTTTGGACCGCGGACAATCAGTTCCCCTACTTCTCCTACAGGAACTTCTTCCCCAAGCTCATTTATTACTTTATTTTCAACATTTACGATTGATTGTCCAATAGATCCTGTTTTTCTCGGCTTGTCGAGGGGATTGAAACAAGTAACCGGAGAAGCTTCGGAAAGACCATACCCTTCAGAAATCATAACATTGAATTTCTTTTCAAAGCCCTGCAAAAGCGCAACCGGCATGGCAGCCCCCCCTGAAATACAAAGGCGCAATGACTGCAAGTCCTCCGGATTTCCATCTTGATATTGAAGGAGGAAATTATACATGGTCGGCACACCCGCAAAAACGGTAGGCTCATATTTTTGGGCGATCCTAAAGATTTCCTTCGGGCTGAATTTAGGGTCTATGAGAATAGTAGCCCCATTCATCAGCGGTGCATTTAAGGCAACTGTTAAACAAAAAACATGGAACATTGGTAAAGTTGTAATAACCCTATCGTCCTCGCTTATGTGCAGATAATCGCTGACATCCTTCGCATTGCTGTAGAGGTTTTTATGGGTCAGCATGGCACCTTTTGGCTTGCCTGTGGTACCGGAAGTATAAAGGATAACCGCGGTTTCATCCTCCTCCAGCTCTGGACCCCGAAATTCTAAATCGCCAGAAGCCACAAGCTGTGTAAACGATTTCATTTTTGAATAAACCAATAAAGAAGCCGAATCCAATTCTGAAGCTTGTCCCTGAGGAGTATCGCAAATGATGAAATGCTCTACCTTTGGAAGTGCTTTATGCACTTTTTCAAACAATGGCACTAATAAATCAAGTGTTACCACTGCTTTAACATCGGCATTATTGACAATATAGCCAATCTCATCCGGTGTATAAATCGGGTTAATCGGAATGACAGTAGCCCCAAGGCGCAGTGCGCCATACAGTCCGATGACAAAATGCGGCGAGTTTCCCAACACCAAGGCAACATGGTCTCCTTTTTTCACTCCCAATTTTGAAAGTCCATCTGCAAATTTCGTTACTGCACCATCAAGCTCGGCATATGTACTGGACTGGTCCATGAAATAATAGGCTGGTTTATTTCCCATTTTCTTGGCAGTTTCATGCAGCTGCTGAGTTAAATTCACCTTCAATCCCCCTCTAATGAATGAATAGTCATTCATTTTTATTTTAAAAATTTTCTAAATTTATTATATTAAAAGAAATTTTTGTATTCAAGTAGGAAAGCGAATTGTTCACAATTTTCTTTTGCCTGGATTTCACTTTACTTGCCTATCCTTATACAAAAATAGAAAAACCGGCATATTGCCGGTTTCTAAATTAATACACAAGATTGATAAATTCTTCTTTTGTTATATTTCCGAAGTAATGTTTAATGTCGACTTTTTCTAGCGCTTTTTCAATTTCTATTTTTTCATAGCGAATTCCTGTGAGCTTGTTTTCAATTTCGGTTACATCGCCTACCCCAAAGAAATCGCCGTATATTTTGCAGTCTTCGATTTTCCCTTTTGCCACATTCAGTCTGATATCAATTTGCCCAACTGGGAAGCGGTGGGAATGCTGCAGATCAAATTTAGGTGACTTCCCATAATTCCAATCCCAATTTTGATATCGCTCTTTGGAGAGCTGGTGAATTTTTTCCCAATCTTCATCTGTCAGCTTGTATTCAGGGATTTCGTTCAAATCTCCGAAAATATTTTTAAGAACCATTGAACGGAACTCTTCTATTGTGATTTTCTGATCCATAAACTCAGAAATGTTTGCGACCCTGCTTCGAATGGATTTAATTCCTTTTGATTCGATTTTATCTTTCTTTACCTTTAACGCGGAAACCACACTTTCAATTTCCGAATCAAACAGGAGTGTTCCGTGGCTGAACATTCTGCCCTTAGTAGAAAATTGGGCGTTACCGGAGATTTTTCTCCCTTCTGCAGTCAGGTCATTTCTTCCGCTAAGTTCAGCATTAACACCAAGTTTCTTTAGAGCATTAATAACTGGCTCGGTAAACTTTAAGAAGTTATGGAAGCTCTCGCCATCATCTTTTGTAATAAAGCTGAAGTTCAGGTTCCCTAAATCATGATATACGGCACCCCCGCCTGATAGCCGCCGAACTACATGAATCCCATGGCTTTCTACATACTCCGTATTAATTTCTTCAATGGTATTCTGGTTTTTCCCGATGATAATCGATGGTTCATTAATGTAAAACAGCAAATAGGTTTCATTAATGCTAAGGTTTTTCAGCGCATATTCTTCTATTGCAAGATTTATTCTTGGATCCGTTATCCCCCGGTTGTCTATAAATAACATGCTTTTTTCACTCCTTAAAAAGTGTGTGACCATTGATAGTCCGCTATTGATATGGGTCCGTTATATTTACTTGCGGCCTCTTCCTTCAGCTTCTGAAGCTCGCCATAATGCGGCAAATGCGTCAGCAATAAATTTTTAACATTTGCTTTGCTTGCCAATATTCCCGCATCCAGGCTTGTCATATGTCCTGCGTTTTTTCCATTTTGATGCCCATAAAAATTGCATTCGCAAACGAGCAAATCCGCATTATCACTAAATGTCTCCAATTCTTCTTTATAAGAAGTATCAGCAGTATATATTAACGTTTTTCCACCTGCTTCAATTCTCATTGCATAGCAAGGAACGGGATGATTTGTTTTTAAAAACCTGATTAGGAATGGTCCTGCTGACAGAACTTCTTCAGGATTATAGGCTACTCCCTTGGTAATATCTTTGTATGTAAGCTTGGCAAATTCCTGCTGATCCAAAGTATGTCCATAGATCGGCAGTGTACCTGATTTTTTGCCCAAAAAACCCTGAATCAGCCTGGCATGCTGCAGCACCCCAATATCCGCAATATGGTCTGGATGATAATGTGAAATGATCACTGAGTCCAGGTCTTCCGGCTGGAAAAAATTCTGCATTTTTGCCAGAACCCCGCTGCCGCAGTCAATCAGCAGGTGAAATCCTTCATGCTCCAGCAAATAGCCTGAGCTTGCCCCTTCGGCTTTAGGATAACCGCCCCAGCCCCCGATTACTGTTAACTTCATCACTATTCCTCCTAATTATAAAGCGCAAGGCGCCCGCTTATCGGCGACAAGCATAAGACGAGCGCTGTCAGAAGGCGTTCTTTGCCTTCAGAAGCGATTGGCTTATGACCTCGAGCCGATGGCGCCTGGAGCTAGACAATTATTAAATTATAAAAATGTAAAATCTTTTCCAAATAAAAGCATAAGGCGCCCGAGTTTGAAAATTATTTAGGTTCAGGGATCAAAACTTGCAAAGCTTCAAAACGCCTAAATAAGCTCTCATTTCCTAAGTCCAATATACTCGATTATGCCTATTTTTTCACTTTTTTAAAATTGTATTGAAACAGCAGTTGACATAAACAAACTGTTATAATACAATGGCATTAAATAATCAAACTATTTAGAACAAACCAACAAATAATTAGGAGGCTTCAACATGATTCAAAACATTATGGAATTCTTCAGAAATTTACCGGCGAAACAATGTGCAGAGTGTGGGAAGTCAATTGAAGAGCAGCATGAGTGCTACGGAAACAAATGTGATAAATGTATGGGAATGACAGATTTATAAGTTAATATACTAAAAGCCAGCCCAAAAAGGCTGGCTTTATTTTTAATTCACCTGTTCTACTACAGAGGAAAATCTTCTTTTATGCATAGCAATAAAGTAGATAAATGTTCCGGCTATAAACAGTGCAGTGAAAAGTAATAGAATCATAGCGTTTTCTCGTATAAAGTCTAAGTTACCGCTAGAAATTACTGCTTTAAATCCTGAGACTGAATAAGTCATCGGTAAAAAGGCATTGATTGGCTGCAGCGCATTTGGAATAAGCTCGAGCGGGAATGTCCCAGCACTAGTTGTTAATTGCAAGATTAATATGATAATCGCTGCAAAACGCCCTGGATCCCCAAACGCAGTCACGAGGAATTGAATAAGGGATATATACGTTAGGCTTGTTATAATCGTGTATAAAATAAATAATGGTACACTTTGAACTTCAAGACCAAGTCCCCATAGCAGAATAAATGCAGCAATTAGCGCTTGAATGATCCCTGCCCCGCATAGGATAAGGAACTTTCCTAAAAACCAGCTAACACCTGAGCGGGGTATATCTGCAGGCTCTCTCATTGGAAACACAATAGACAGCAATAAAGCCCCTACAAATAGACCAAGCGATAAGAAATAAGGAGCAAATCCTGTGCCGTAGTTTGGAACTTCACTCATTTTTTCATTATCTACTTTTACAGGATCTGCCATCATATTAAAAGTTTCATCATTAGCATTTGCCAAAGTAGCTTTTTCTGCGCCTTCAGCGAGTTTTCCAGCCAATTCAGAAGATCCCTCATAAATCTTTGAGTTTCCTTCAGCTATTGAAATTGCCCCGTCTTCAAGCTGCCTTGCACCGCCTGCAAAAGCATTTGATCCTTGGCTTAATAGGCCCAGTCCTCTTGATAATTCAGCCGTTCCCTCCGCAAGCCGGTCAGCACCTTTCCTGGCTTCTTTGAATCTTTGGCCAAACATATCCATGCCTGTCTGGAATTCCTTGTGTCCTTTAACGAGCTGCTGTGAACCGGTTTCAAGTTCTGAACTTCCTACTGTCAGCTGATGCACTCCTTGCTGAAGCTGTTTTTGACCATCATTCAGCTGTCCCGCCTTTTGGGAAATTTCCTCTCCGCCGGCTGATAGCTTGCCTGCAGATTGCGCAAGCTGTGCAGAGCCGGTTTTAAGCTGATTTAGAACGGCTGTGAGCTCAGCTCTTTCTTCAGATTCTTCAGGAAGCTGTGAAATAAACCCTTGCAGTTTCTGCTCGAGCTGTGCAGCACCTGAGTTAAGCTTCTGTGCCTCGGACTCCCATTGCTCGAGTGAAGAAGATAGTGTTTTTGCTCCAGTTTGGAGCTGTTCAGTTCCGGAAATCACGACTGGAAATTTTTCATTGATGGTGAAAATCCCCTCTTTCACCTGAGAAATTCCAGCTGAAAGCTCTTCAGTTCCTGACTCCAATCCAGTTGAAGCTTCTCTCAGTTTAACTTGACCCTCCTCAAGCTGCCCCATCCCATCAGATAGGGACCTTGCACCAGCTGCTATTTCCTGTGATCCTTTGGAAGCACTGCTAATACCGCCCTGAAATTCTATTGACTTGTCTGCCAAAAGTGCTAATTTTTCTTGCAATGTAAGTGAACCGGCTTTTAACTCGGCTGCACCTTCACTGATTTTATTCGCTCCTTCACTGGCCTGCCCCAGTCCATCGGAGAGTTCTCCAATTTTTTCAAACATGGTTTCTGCATAGGTCTCTGTTACTTTATCAGATAGGGACTCTTTTATTTTATCAACTGCAGTACCCCCTATCTGAGCTGATAAAAAGTTATAGCTTTCATTCGGTACATAAATCAGCTTCATTTTTTCCGGGCTATCATTTAATAAAGTGGTAGCATTTTTAGAGAAATCCTCAGGGATTTCAACAAGCATATAATATTTCTGATTTTCGAGATTTTTATAGCCTTTTTCTTTTTCGACAAATCTAAAATCAAAATCTTTACTTTCCTTCAGCTTTTCTACAAGTTCATTGCCAAGCTTCAGTTCTTTATCTTCAAAAATGGCACCTGTATCTTCATTGACAATCGCAACTGGCAAATCCTCCAAATGATCATATGGATCCCAAAATGCCCAAAGAAACATGCCGCTATATAAAATTGGGATAAACAAAACGGCGATGATCGGAATTAAGAGCTTTTTATTTTTTACTATCGCTGATAACTCTTTTTTTAAAAGACTGCTTTTCATGATTTCTGCCTCCAATTAACTATATGACCAAATTATTCATTCGGTCATTAAATTCAAAAAATAGAGGACTATCTAATTAGATAATCCCTTCATAATATACTGTTCAAAAAGCATGGCTATATTTTCTTTCTCCAAAGGCTCATGGCGCTTTTCCCAGTCAAAGATCAGGGCAATATAAAGCTTTAGCATAACAAATGCGGTCAACTCTGGATCACACTCGCGGATTTCGCCTTTTTCAATTGCCTGGTTTACCTTTTCCTTTAAATAATTTAAAATGGCATCCTCCATCTGGTTCATGACTTCCATTACAGCAGGAGTTCCCATTTCTTTTTCTTCCTGGAAAAGCTTAATAGTAAGCTGATGTTTTAAGCGAAACTCCAATATCTTGTATAGGCCCCGGTGAACATTTTCGTGAAATGATAGGGTTGGGTCAATCGCTTCATCTGCCGCAGCCTTCATCTCTGCAATAAGTGAATGGATTATTTCATCAAAGAGCTCTTCTTTATTTTTAAAGAAAGTATAAATTGTACCCTTTCCCACATTTGCAAGCTTTGCAACCTGGTCCATAGTTGTTGCTTTATAGCCGAACAAGGAAAAAGATTTTGTAGCTGCTTCTAGAATTTGCTGTTTCCGATCGATTGACATTTTTTCACCTCACTTCAATTATGACCAAATGAACATTTTAGTCATATCGCACAAAAAATAATTTAACATATTTATTTTAAAAAAGCAATATACATAACCTCTTATGCAGCGTTAGGTGATTCAACAAGAAAAAAGCTGTCACGTATGGACAGCTTCTTCCTTGTTGCTAGATAAATAGTCTAAAACGCTTTTAACTGCCGCTTCCCCCTGGTCAATACAATCAGGGACCCCTAATCCCTCATAGGAGCTTCCGGCCAGAAAAACACCCGGTAAATATTCTTTGACCTGTTTTTTGACATCTTCGATGCGCTCTTTATGCCCTACAGTATATTGCGGCATCGAATCTTTCCATCTTGTTACGTAAGCAAAGTCGGGATTCATTGTGATATTCATTGTTTTGTTTAAATCATCAAGTACAATTTTAATAATTTGATCATCTGACAAATCAACAACGGCCTCATCACCCGCTCTTCCTACATAGCAACGGAGAAGCACCTTTCCTTTAGGCGTGGAATGGGGCCATTTTTTGTGTGTCCAAGTACATGCTGTAATGGTGTAATCGCTATTCCGCGAAACGACAAAACCAGTTCCATCAATATCCTCTTCAATTGCTTCCTCAGGAAAAGCAAGAGCTACAGTCGCTACGGAAGTAGACAGCATTTCTTTAAATTGGCCAAACAGTCCCCAGCCAGAAAATATGGTGTGTACCGCATGGTGGGGAGCTGCCATAACAATACTATCTGCTTGCAGCTTTTCTCCCCCATATACATCAATTGTATAGTGGCTGGCGTTTTTACGGATAGATTCCACACGGTATCCTTTAAGCACAGAGCCAGGCTCCAGTCTGGTTTCAATCGCATCGACAAGCGATTGCAGCCCCGATTTAAACGTGAGGAACATCCCCTCTTTTTTCTTGGGGCTTCCTGCTTTTTTCGCCTGTAAGCCTGTGGACTTTTTCATTCCTAAGATCAGGCTTCTATATTTTTGCTCTACCTGATAAAACTGCGGGAACGTTGACATTAAGCTTAATTGATCTATATCACCTGCATAAATGCCGGATAGAAGCGGCTCAATCAAGTTTTCAACCACTTCGTCCCCCAGCCTTCTGCGGAAAAATTCGCCAAGCGATTGATCCTGTGCAGGATTGGAGCGCGGAAGTACAAAATCAGCTGCTGCCCTTGCCTTTGCAGCAGACGAGAATAGTCCGGTTGTTATAAAAGGAGCGATTTTAGTTGGTATGCCCATAATGGATCCCCCTGGCATTGGATAAAGGCGCTGCCTCACAAGTACATAGGATTTTCCTGTTGTATTGCTGATAAGCTCTTTTTCCATGCCAACTTCTTTGGCAAGCCGGGTCGCACTTTGCTTGCGGGCCAGAAATGAATCAGGGCCTCTTTCAATGACATAGCCGTCTCTTTTTACCGTTTGAATCTTGCCGCCCAGACGATGCGTTGCTTCCACAAGCTTTACATCCAGGAGCATTCCTTTTTCTTTGGCTTCCTTCTGCAAATAGTACGCTGCAGTAAGCCCGGTAATTCCCCCGCCGATAATAACAACCTTCTGTCTCTCTCCCTGCACGATAAATCGCCTTCTTTACTTAATTTTTACTCGCTCCCATTCAGCATTTTAAAAATGGCATCAGACATAGCATCAATAAACTCAGGCTTGGAATTCGGCATTTCAGGACGGTAATAGCTTGCACCCAGTTCATCTGTAACGACTCTGCATTCAAAATCATTGTCATAGAGTACTTCCAGATGGTCGGATACGAAGCCAACAGGAGTGTACACAAATGCCTTATAGCCCTTCTTCTTATATAGTTCTCTCGTCAAATCCTGAACATCAGGGCCAAGCCATGGTTCAGGTGTGTTTCCAGCACTTTGCCAGCCGACAGCATAGTCGCTGACTCCAGCCTGCCCTGCAATCATGTCAGCCGTTTCCTGCAGCTGATTCGGATACGGATCCCCTGATTGAAGAATCTTTTCCGGCAAGCTATGGGCAGAAACGATTAATACTGCGGAATCTTTTTCCTCAGAAGGCATCTTATCAAACGTTTCCTTCACCCTATCAGCCCAGTATTTAATAAACTTAGGTTCTTTATACCAGCTCTCAACAGACCTTATATCAGGGCCGCCGAGCTTTTCTGCTTCCTCTTTTGCTCTTCCGTTATAGGACTTCACGCTAAAAGTAGAAAAGTGGGGGGCAAGGACAATGCTGACAGCCTCTTCGATCCCATCCTCATGCATTTGTTTAACGGCATCTTCCACGAAGGGCTCAATATGCTTCAAGCCAAGATACATTTTAAATTCATATTCATCCTGGATTTCATTTAAATGCTGTTCAAGCTTTTCTGCCTGTTCTTTCGTAATATCTGCAAGCGGAGATATCCCGCCGATTGCTTCATACCTGCTTCGCAAATCTTCGAGCATTTCCTCAGACGGCTTTCTCCCTCTGCGGATGTGTGTATAGTAACGCTCCAGGTCTTCTTCCTTATAAGGAGTTCCATAAGCCATTACAAGTAAACCCACTGTCTTTTTACCCATGTTATTCACCTCTATTTTTTTCTGTCTCTAGTCCCTTATTGTGCCAAAAAACAGCCGGATTACCAAAACTAATGCTCATGGAAATGTGCCAATCCGGTACGCAGCTGCTGTTCTAACAGACAGCCTGTTTCTAGTGAAAAAGGGCTACTTGCTCAGTTTCGATGAAGAGTATTCATGGATAAACGCTGTTAATTTTCTCAATGTGTCAGGGTTAACTTCAGGAAAAACACCGTGCCCCAGATTAAAGATATAGCCAGGCTGTGCCATCCCCTGGTCCAAAATAGCTTTGGCTTTTTCCTCGATGACACCCCAAGGAGCAAGCAATATAGCAGGATCCAGGTTTCCTTGTACAGTTTTGGTTATTCCCATTGCTCTTGCCTCCTGAATTGGCAGGCGCCAGTCCAGCCCTACCACATCAAGCGGCAGATCATGCCACTCCATTGCCAGGTGGCTTGCTCCAACACCGAACATGATAAGCGGTACATTTTCTTCCTTTAATGCAGAGAAAATATGATTCATAACCGGCTTGATGAAATAACGATAATCTTCAACATTCAATGCACCCACCCACGAATCGAAAATCTGGATCGCTTTTGCACCTGCATTGATTTGGGATTTTACGTAAGTAATCGTCATTTCACCAAGCTTATCCATTAAAGCAAACCATGCTTTAGGCTCTGCATACATAAAAGCTTTTGTTTTGTTATAGTTTTTTGAAGGTCCTCCTTCAATCATATAGCTGGCAAGAGTGAATGGAGCGCCGGCAAACCCGATTAGAGGAACGGTTAACTGCTCTTGTGTAAGCAGCTTAATGGTATCCAGTACATATGGCACGTCCTCTTCAGGATTTATTTCCCCTAACTTTTCCACGTCAGCCAGGGAACGGACCGGGTTTGAGATCACAGGGCCAATTCCTGACTTTATTTCCACATCAACGCCAATGGCCGGAAGCGGCGACATAATATCTTTATAAAGAATCGCGGCATCATTGTTATATTGTTCAACCGGCAATCTAGTCACATAAGCACAAAGCTCAGGCTGATGGGTAATTTCAAAAAGGGAATACTTTTCTTTTATTGCTCTATATTCAGGCTGTGAACGGCCAGCCTGACGCATATACCATACAGGGACATGTTCAGTCTGTTCACCTCTGGCCGCCCTCAGGAATGTATCGTTAAATGATTTGGTCATTAAATTTTATCCACCTTTCAAGACTTGTCTGCATTTTATTGTAATATATATGTTCATAAAGTGAAACTTCAATCGGAGGAGGTTTTCCCCCTCTGATTGTTAGTTGAACCAATTGGGCCTTTACGGGCAGTTTGAATCCCACTTATCCTCCTTCGATTCCTCTGATTCTTAAGTGGGAGTCTTACTGGACGTTAGACTGCGACAAATTAGAAACACGCTATTGTCTATCCTTAATGAATATATCCTTTTTTCACTGTTCTTGTATAGATTTGCTGGCCAAATGTCAAAAAATTGACGTTTTTACTGTTGATATAAGGGAAATAATTAAAAGATTGGAAGTTTATAACCACAATTAAATTTTAGGCTCTGTTAAACTTGCCTGCTGATTTTCGCTCCAAGTGCAAACCGCGGGCGATCCGGAAGCCTTCTCGGGGCATGACCCGTTTTTCCACTGGAGGTTGAATCAACATCCCCGAATTAACACCGCACGAAGAAATGCGAATGCATTTACGAGGATCCGCACCTTCCGCGCTTTAACATTGCCAAATTTAACTGCTGCCCTCTGCATATAATGGTAAAACTAAGCTTATTGAGGTGAAAAAAATGAAGTTATATATGACCAGCGGAACATATGATTATTTGAAGAAGATCGAAGATAAGCATCCAAATGAAACGATGGTTACCATGCAGAATCCTGACACTGCGGTATTAATCCATGAAACATCGGCCGGAACCCTCTTTAAAGAGCCGCGTTCCTATGAAGTGATTGATTCTTCAGGATCCTTTGACCATGCAGGTTTTGCAGTTCTGAATAACATTCCTGTTACAGATGAAGGCAGGCCTCTTTTTGAGCACCGCTTTAAAAACAGGGCAGGACTTATAGAGAATGAACCAGGGTTTGCAGCAATCCGGGTACTGCGGCCGCTTGAATCGAATACTTATATTATCCTGACCCTGTGGAAAGATGAGAAATTCTTTAGAGACTGGCAGAGCTCCAAAGCTTACGAAAAAGCACACGAAAATCGGGGGACTGAAAGCGGCATTGACAAGCAGCCGCAAATATTCTCAAGCCCTTCTTATGTTACAAAATACTATATTCCTGAGGAGGATGAATAATAGTGCAAAGAAAAGGATGAGCTAGAACCGCTCATCCTTTTTTATGCCTGCTTTTTTATGATTCCATTTCGGTTGGCATATACGGCTGCCTGAGTCCGGTCAGAAACGCCCAATTTGCTCAAGATGTTACTGACATGTGTTTTAACCGTTTTGATTCCAATAAATAATTCATCACTGATTTCCTGGTTTGTCATTCCTTCACCAATACACATGAGGACATCTGACTCTCGTTCAGTCAAATCATCATGCGGCTTTTTTTCCTGCGCACGGAAACGGTCCACCATCTTATTCGCTACCTTTGATTCAATAACAGGCTCCCCTTGTGATGCTTTCTTAATGGCAGCTACTACTTCAGTGGCATTTGCTGTTTTAAGCATGTAACTGAATGCACCCGCTTCTATGGCCGGAAAAACCTGTTCATCATCATAGTAGCTTGTAATGATGATGATTTTGCAGCCGGGATAGCTTTTTAATATCTCCCTGGTTGCTTCAATTCCGTTCCCGTTTTCCATAAGCAGATCCATAAGGACTATATCCGGCCTTTCTTTTAGAACCAGCTGTACGGCTTCATTTCCGCTGCATGCTTCCCCAATAACCTTTATTCCCGTTTCCGTTGCCAAATAGGAAATAATCCCTTTTCTTACCATTTCATGATCATCAACAACAGCAACATGAATCACCTTAAGCCCTCCCCTTTGCTGGAATTCTGATATCTATATAGGTACCTTCATTCTCCTTGGAACGGATTTTGAATATCCCGCCAACTTCCTCACAGCGTTCTCTCATTGTTTTCAGCCCATAGGAAGCCATTCTCTCTTTATGAGGATTAAAGCCCTTTCCGTTATCTGCAATAAAAAGATAAATATAATCTTCTTCCTCTGTTAGGGTTATTTTTATTTTTCCTGCATCAGCATGTCGGAGAACATTTGATAATGCCTCCTGAACAATGCGGAACAAATGCTCTTCAGCCGCTTTCGAAAGGTTTTCAATTTCATCAATGCTTGCCTGAAAATCAATATTTGTCTTAGCCTTTAATTCCTGTATTAACTTAATAATTCCATCACAAAGCTTGTCATCACTCAGCTGGACAGGCCGCAGGTGAAGGAGGAGAGCTCTCATTTCTCCCTGGGCTTTGGCGGCGATCTCCGATATTTCATTTAACTGCTCCCTGGCTTTGTCACTGTCGAGGTCAAAAACCCTAAGTGCAGCTGAAGACATCATACTTAGAGCAAAAAGCTGCTGGCTTACCACATCATGGAGGTCCCTTGCCAAACGCTGTCTCTCCTCCATTACAGCGGCAGAGTGGGCTGTTTGTGCCAGTACGGATTTTTCATCTGCCAGCCTTTGCATGGAAAATACCTGCTCCTGAATATTTTCCGCCAGCTGATTAAGTTCTTCTGATATTAAGCCTATTTCATCTTTTTCATATGATTCCATTCTGTCTGTATATTTTCCGCTTCTTAATGTGGAGACAAATAATAAAATATCCCCTAGCCGCCCTTTGATTAAGTAGCTGCCCTTCAGCCCGAAATATCCACCAGTAAGCAATAAAATGGATAATGCGTACAAAAAAAGCCAGAATGTACTTTGTATAGTCAGAAGTGCATCGGGATTATAAAATAAATAAACCTGAAGACCGACAAAAAAAATCAGTGAACTAATAATCGCCATCATGATAAAGCTTTGTACAAACCAATACCTGATTCCGGTTTTTTTCATGATATTACCTCTAAACTTTATCGATCCGTATGGACCCTATTTTTATTTGGACAGCTATTTTTAGTTTTCTTGATGCTTCATCATAACCTGGAGACTTATAATGAAGGCTCCTGTTTATGTCACCTGTTTTTTGGTCAAAAATCCGGATATCTCCAACATTGATTGTGGATTGAATCATTACGGGAACATTTTCAGGGATAATCATTTTTACGTCCCCGATCCATCCCCGCACAATGACCTGTGTTTCTTTTTCAGGGATGAACGCCTTGCTGAAATCAATGAAATAATCGCCGATCATGGTATATAGATCCATAGGCTCCAAAGCCCAGTTTGGCTGTTTAAAGTCAACATCACCAATAGAAAATCCTCTAATGTTTTTTAACGGCTGAGGGCTTTCGGGTTTTGAGATATGAATGACTTTCCTTTCGCCCTGATCTCTGCTTTTTTCATGAATGTCTGAAGGAAAATCCTGTTCGAAATGAACCTTAAAACGATCCTTTTTCAATAAAGTCGTTATTCCTATAAAAACAAGAAGCAGCGGCCAAAGCTTCCATAAGTCCATAAATTTAAACTCAATCACTTTCAGACGATCCAGGATCAACAGAAAAGAAAAGACAGTCAGAAAAAAACCTGGAAACATTCCGCTGCGATTTTTCTTAAAGATGGCTGACATCAGGGAATGGGCACCAAAAATAAAAATAATGAAAGGATAAATTACGACAAATACCTCTTTTATTTCCAAGGAAATGACACCGATATTCATGAGGAGAAGTAAAACTCCAATTGCCGATAAACTTACCGCGAAGAGTATTTGATTGACTGATCTGTATCTCAATGGCGTTCCCTTCCTTCTATTCTCCTATTCTAATATTCGCTGAGCCACAAGCTATTTCCTTTTAACCTATAAGTACTTTTATTCTATCAAACGTCTATTTTATTGAAACTATCCCCGGAGTGTTTCCGTCTCCGCCTCCAGACTGATTGATCATATATCACAACTTTTTCATTCCATCATATTCTGTATTACATTCCGAACCGGGTGATTCGCCTAGACTGCGCTTCTCTTAAGGAATTATGAAAGGAGGAAAAAGAATGGGAGTAGAATTAACAGCTATACATTGGATATACGTTCTTTTTATTTTGTTTATTATTGGCTTCATGGCCATGAGAAGAGACACAACACTCGTTTGTATTGCAGGAATCTTCTTAATTGCCATCACGGCAACAGGCTCCTTAAGCAGTTCGGTCAGCAGCATTTTTACAAGTTTCATATTTGCCATTACAGAGCTTCTTTCTACTATACTGGTCATTTCAATTATAGTGGCAATGAGCCGGACGCTGACAACAACCGGTATCAATGATGTCATGATCTCACCTTTTGCCAGGTTTATCAGGACACCTGCACTGGCTTATTGGACGATCGGAATTTTAATGATGGTTATTTCGTGGATTAAGTGCATTTACATATACCAAAACCAATTAACCCCCAACATAATTAAACGGAGGGGTTTAATAATTGTCCATCAAACCCTTTAGCGTCAACTATCTACTTTACTTTATATTATAAATTTACTGCCCTTAACCATCCAGCATATGGTAATATAATGGAAGGATTTACTACGGGGAGGACTGAGAACAATTAATAAGATTAGGAGTATAAAAATAGAAAATGTTAAGGGTAAGGATTTATATGAACTAAACTTTAATGAATTACATGCAAATTTCCCTAATTTATTTGTAGCACCTAATGGATTTGGTAAAAGCACCCTTGCTACGGCTTTTAAAGCACTCAAGACCAGCAAAATTGAATTGGATAAAGATGATTTTTATAAGGGGGACGAAACAAACCTTCCGTCATTAACACTTGAACTTCAGCTAGATGGTATTGGCAGACAAACTCTTGAAGCTGATACAACAAAGAATCAAATCAGTCCGTTAGTTAATACATATGTGATTAACAATCCAGTCTATGCAAAAAGCACCTCTCGAAGGCATGGAGGTTTTTCTACAGGAACAGCAAGTTTAGGTGTGCGAGATTTAGAAATTTATAAAAATGTACCAGCAAAAGTTGAAATCCCTTATAAGATAAGTGAATTTAGAGGGAAGTTTGAGGGAAAAGGCAAAGTTTTTCTAAACATTGTAGAAGTATTTAAAAGTGTAAAGAATTTAACAATAATTTGTGATAAATTTGACATTCTAAAAAAATGTTCAAAACAGGTAAGACCGCAAAACACAATTAACCAACTCTTTGAACAAATGGTGGAAAGTGGTTCAGCTTCAAGGATAAAAAGTAGTATTTCAAATGATTCAATAACATCATTTAAAGAAAATACAATACTCTCAGAAGCAATAAATATTGTAGTGGAATTAGAAAACCTACCTTTCGAGTTAAAAGAAGAAAACGAAAAAGATTTAATATTAACCGCAATCCAAATTATTGAAGTAATTAAGGAAATGGGTAGTGATATAAAAAAAGCTAAAACATATTTAGAATATGCTGAGACTCGTAAAGATATAGACTATAAACTAAAAATATTTAATACAACTGGAAGAAATATTAGAACAAGTGAAACAAGAAACAAACTTGTTATTGAATTTTTAGCTGCTAATAAAATGTCTAACGGTGAAAGAGATGTTTTAAGTTTTATATCTAACCTTTCCAAGTTTAGGGTTAATTTCACAAAAGATATAGGAATTCTAATTATAGATGAAATCTTTGATTATCTTGATGGTTCTAACATGTTGATTGTACAGTATTATTTATCAAAGATGATTGAAGAATGTAGAGAAAACGGTAAGGTGTTGTTTCCAATAATATTAACCCATTTAGACCCAACACTTTTCAATAACTATTATTTTAATAGACCTAAAATCCATTATTTAAAAAATTACCCATATACCCAAGATAGGACCATGTTAGAATTTCTTAAAATTAGAAGTAATAAAGCCCATCAAGAGTTAGGAGATAACTTATCGAAGTATTATTTACATTATCATCCTGAAGTCTTCCAATTTTCTGCAAGTGATAAACCTTTAATTAATAATAATGACTACCATGATTCTTCAATTTTTTATCAAATGATACATAATGAAACTGAAAAATTTTTAAATGATGAAAGCTACGACCCTTTAAAGATAATATGTGCGATTAGGGTAAAGATAGAAAAGTTAGTATATGATTTGCTATCTACTGATGAGGAAAGAACGAAATATATTGAAACACACAAAACAATAAACAAGCTGAACTATGCTGTTGGACAAGGTGTAAATGTACCTGAAGATTATTTCTTACTTCAACCCCTGTATAATGACGGATTACATTTAAACAACAATGATAACGCAACCAAAAATAAAATTCTGAGTACATGCTTAAAGTTAGATAATATTGTTGTTCAAGGGATTGTTCGTAAAATCCAAACTAATGAAGGTAGTAACTTTGTCTTAACCCATGCTTAATAATAGTCAGATATTTTAGTAGTAAATATTGGTTATCTCACAATATAATTAATAGAAAGCGAGGTGGAAAAGTATGCAGCTAAAAGAACTTAGCAGTTCTTCAAATTACCATAAGGGCTATGGGGCAGGTAGTGGAGAAGTAATCAATAAAGAATACGAGTGCCCTTGTGGAAAAGGTAAAGTCTTTTATGAAAAAGATGCTATCCCAGGTTTTAGAGACAGCGATATTTATACTAACTGTAAAGAGTGCGATGATAAGTACACTTTCGGGAGAGGTACAGCTACTTTGAAATAACGATAAATTGCGGGCTTCCTTAGGGAAGTCTTTTTTTGTGAATAGTTAGTGAACATTTAGATTTTTTAAAGTATTCTGCCCTCGTATGCTGTATTTTAAAGTTGGGGAGGGAGGTGTTATATGTTAAAGGAAAAAATACAACCGCATTGCCAGGTTTGTTTAAAGCCTTTTAAAAGAACAGATAAAGTTTAACACCGACAGCATGTTTACACAAATCCAGCACGCTAAATGCTTTATGTATAAGCCTGAATATGTAAAAGATACTGGAACATATGAAGAAGTAGTTAATAAGTATCCTAATTACAAAGAAACGTTTATTATTTCAGATAAACCAATAACAAATTTATTACTGGTATCTCCATATAAAAAGAAGAAGTAATTATATAACTAAAGAAAAGGGAGATAACCAATTAAGGCTATCCCCCTCTATATTAAAATCCTGCCTTCTTTTATGGTATGTTCCCCGTTAGAATCCTGACGATATACAGTTCCAGTTGCAAAAGTACCCTGATTTACAAAGTACCTTGTTTTCTTAAACTGTGTTACAGCTTCCTTTGTATCATCCACTATAAAGAAACAAAGGTATTCTTTGTACTGATTATAGAAAACTACCTTGTACATTATTCACCATCTCCAATTGGATAAAATAAGTACGGATATACTTCCCCTTCTAAATTCTGCAAGTAGACTTTAATGCAGTCATTGTCCGTTAAAATGTTAGTACCGATTCCAGTGTAATGATTCACCTTGTACGGTATGCCCTCTATAACCATTTCAGGCTTGGTATCCAGTTTCTTAAAAACAGCTTTAATTCTATACCTTGGTACTTTAGATAATGAATAATTACCATCAGGGAAAACGTTAAAGACTTCAATCATTCTTCTTCCCCCTCTGTAAGATAGGAAATTTCTGCTTCAATTATCTTCCGCTTCCTGCCCTCTTCCAGTTCTTCTCCACCGATAACAAAAACGGTTTTATTTTGGTCGATTGTATGCCTTACGTTAAAGTCTCCGTCAATCTTACTCATTAACTCAATGGCTTTAATTTTGTCACTAGCATTAACTGGGGCTTTAATGATTTCACCAGTCTTAAAGTTTGGATAATAATTGTAGTCTTCACCCTTGGCTATGTTAGTTAGAAGTTCCATTTTCTTAGTGGTTTGGATAACTAACGGTTTAATGTGTATATCCTGAATCTGCTGTATCTTGGCTTGTACCAGTGGATTGTTTAAATACTTGTATCCAGTGGTTCTACTCTTAATACCCACCTCTTCAAGTGCCTTCTGTAAGTTCTGACCATGTGCTATATAGGCATAACAAAAAGCTTCCTGCTGTTCTGATAAATAATCAGGTTTACTCTTGCCGTTTCGTGTATCGTGTTTCTTTAGCTGCTTTTCCACTTTTATCTATCCCTTCCTTTATGATTTGAAAAAAAGAAGCAGGGATGTTATTCCCCACTTCCTCCAACCTCTGAATCTATTTCCTTAATCTTCCCTTGAAGTTCACTGATACGGTTTTGTCTTTCGATTCGACCCTCTACAGAATTATCTTGACGGTATGTCTTGAGTTCCTTTGTTAGCCCTTGCTTATAGTCCTCAAATGAATCATAAGCGGAGGATACTTCCAAGTTCTGATGATAATCAAATTCATTAGATACCGTTGGACGATTAAGATATAGTTCCAGTTCCTTATAGTCTGTGTTATTTGCTACTACTGCACCCTCAAAGAACTCCTTTGATAAGTCTTGTTTGAATGAACCGTACTCTATTGCCATGTACTCAGCAGGATACTTTTCCTTAAACTTCATTTGGTCTAACTTATCCATAGATTGGAAAGTCTCCATTGTTAGTGGTTTTAGGTCTTTAACCGTTCCAGTATCACCTACCGAATAAAAGCTTAGTACACCTTCCATCTTGACAAAACGTGTTTCTCCTCTATTTTGTGCTATGTTTGTTCTTGTTCCACCTTTGGCTAGAAGTGTGTTTAGTTCCTCTTGGTAACCCTGTCTTTCTGTCTTGCGTTCTGCTACATGCTTTTCTGCCATTGCCTTCATTTGTCTTCCTACTGCTGTATTTAAGAATGCTTGCATATCCATGTTTAAATTCTCCCCTTGTCATATCGTTGTATCATTGCGGTTAACCGTTTGTATTCTGTTTCCAATTTCTCATTCTCTTCCAGTGCTTCTTTTAGCTGTTTGTTTAATCCTTAGTAGCAAAGAAATATTTTCTCTTTAGCTTCTCATTCTCCTTAGATAAGACGGTTATTGTTTCTCCTTGTAACTGGTTCCTATCACTTCCTAACCTCCTGATATTGTTGTCGATTATAAAAACATTTCCCCCACCCTCCGAAGAGAATAGGGGTTAGCCATTACAATCATGTTGTAACGGGTAAAGTGCAATAGAGGGAATGTCTGTGTCTCGGTTTCTTGTTCCCTCTACTTTTTGGTATGAGTTTTACGTCAGTTCCCTACCTCTAAAGAAAAGACAACTCAAGATAAATTGTACTGACCTCAACCCTTCCACAAGAAAAGGAACAGTAGCAGAAAGAAAAACATTGACTCGATAAGTAGTCACATTAGAAATGGCGGGATACTTTCAAGGCTGTTTCTTCTTAACCGTCAGGCTAGTATTTCTTCCCCTGATTTTTCCCATGTTTATTATTCGTGGAGATGGGATCTCCACAAAAAGGGTGGTAAAGACTACCCTACACACAAGATAGCCCTCACCTGGTTAATAAAGAGATTCGTAAAATCCACTAAACGAGTATGTCAACGTTTTACAGATAGGCTGACAACCTACCCAACCTGATACGGAACAGAATATAAGCTGTCTAGTTGGCTTGCTTATAGTCATTTTATTTGCTGATACACAGCTTATTGAATCTACTAAGGTGGAGGTAAGATACCTTAATAGACTCTAAAACTAAATATCGAAAGAGGTGAAGCAGGGCTATCATCTTTAAGCTTTTATTAAAAGCCGACAGTCCAAGAAACTAAACTATTCTTTAAAGCTATCTTCCCAAGCCATTCTTAGCTTTTCGGATAAGGCATAGGCATTTGGTGCATTTCTACCGTTATCTAGCTTCATTTGGTACTTAATCAGGACACCTTTTTCTACAAGGTCACTAACCTGCTTCCTAACGTTCCTGACGTTGTATCCAGTGATTACGGATAACTCTTTATAAGAAGGACACACATTTCCCTGACGTTGCAAAGCCATAATAGTTGAAAGTGTTTTAGCTTGTCCTTTACTGATGTTAATGACGTTCATACCGTATCAACTCCTATTAAAATATTTCTGTATAATCTATTTCTTTACCGTTAACGGTAACCATGTCAGTCTTGTTTACTGGCTTCGGTTCATTTCTTGGCTTGACATTATATCTAAGCTTTTTCTTAGGTTCTTGGCTGTGTATCAGTTCCCTAATAAAAATTATGGTAGGCTTATTAGCCCCTTGGTGAATCATTTCCCATAGTCCATATTTTTCTAGTTCTTTTCGTAGTCTGATAGCCTTTGGTTTACTACAGTTCATATCTTCCATGATTTTTTCAATCGAATAGAGAATGTAGTATTCTTGTTTTTCATGGTCGAACCAGTCATTTTGTTTCGATATTTGCAGGGTATCCAGTCCGTATGAATAAAGAATGATACTGGAATCACTTAACCCCTTATAGACGGAATGACCCTTGAATATTTTAGGCAGTTTTACAAACTGTTGTTGCGAGATGGATAGCTTATTATCCATTTGACACACATCCTTTTCTAAGTTGAGTTATAAGGATTGATTAAATCCTCATACTTATATAACAAGTGATACAGTCAGATATGCACCCATTGTTAGTGAAGTTTTTAGGTCTTTTTAAACCCTCTACTTATATAACGAGGTGAGGCATCAGATATGCACCCCTATCAGGTTATTTTTATTTAGGGTTTTTTAAATCCTTATACTTATAAATAAAGTGAAGTAGTCAGATATGCACCCCTCTAACCAAAAGTTTTTTAGAAAATTTATCAATGAGAAAAAGCCCCTACCGCAATGGCAGGGGCTTCCCTTTAATACTAATATTCTTTTATAGTTCTTTACCGTTCTCTATCCCTTCAATTATAACGGTGTATTCTTTATAAGTGATTATCTATTAATAAGTAACACAGTCCGTTAGGACAGTCTTTTAATTATTAAGTATTATTCTATTAAGTCTTATTATATTAAGTCTTATTCGGGTAACAAAATGATACTACAAGGGTAACAAAATATTACCCTAAGGGTAACAAAACGTTACTGTAGATTAGTGGGGATTATCCGAACGGTTAGCCTTTATATTTTCTGTACACTTTTTGTCCACCTATTACACCGCTGCTTTATACAAATTGTGGTATATTATGGTTATCAATATTGGAAGGTTTAGGGGGATATATAAATGAACGAAGAACAATTTTTGAGAACTATGGTCGAAACGGTGAAATATGGAAAAAATCCAAACAAAAATGAATTACTTACCCTATTGAGAAATTCAGAAATAGATTTTGATAAAACTGGTGTCTTCGCAAGTAAATATCGACATTTTGAGGAATATATAGATTTAAGAGTTCCAGTGCCTATGTTGGAACAGGCTGAATTTTTAAGAGACGATTTAGAAAAATTGACAGCATTAGTATATAGGTCACCAGGAAATTATGAATATGCCGGATTAAATATTAAACCTAAACCAGTAGAACTTGAAAATATCCCACCACAAGCGGAACATGATGTTGTGTTTGACGAGATAAAGGATAAAATAATCCAAGGCATCCGAAGGGCTGAATATACTATATGGGTAGCGGTAGCTTGGTTTACCGATATAGATATATATAGAGAATTGATTCTAAGAAAAATTGACGGCTTAAATATCCGAATAATCACCTCAGATGAACCAACAAACCAAACTTTGTTAGCAGATTTTGAACGTAATTTTGAAGTTGTAAAAGTACCGAAAAAAAGGTATAACAGACTTCACAATAAATTCTGCATAATTGATTTAGAGTATGTAATGCATGGTTCTTATAATTGGAGTAATACTGCACCAAACAATAATGAGACTTGGGCAACTGCACTTGACCGAGATTTTGTAAAGAAATTTGCAGATGAATTTATGGAGTTATTCGTGAACAATTATGAAAGATACTGACTCTAAACGGTTAGGGTCTTTTTTTTGTCCACTTTTGTCCACTCTTTACACTAGTACTTTTTATCTTTTGATTCCACAAATCCTTTTGGATTAAGGTTTATCACAAGGAAGAGGGTCAAATTATGTCCAACCTAATGAACATTCCGCCAGAGGTATGCTAATAGTAAATTTCTGGAAAAATAACTAGAAATTAGAGGTAATTGAATTGTTCCAATTTCACAAACAATTTCCTTTGTCAACTACCAATTATCCCCACACTCTTTTACCAAACTTATCCATATTTACCGTATGGTACGACCTGGAGTGATTACCTATTAATACCATTAAACAATCGGTGGAATAATCCCCTACTGGTTAAGTCAATTGGTAATGTCATCCTCCACTGTTAATTAATAGTTGTCTCTATAAGTGCATTTAATGTAGCAAATGAAACATGAATAACACTGCATAATATATACATTGTATAACGATTAGAATAATTACTAATAAATCTGCATTTAACCTTAATGTTTATACTTAATTATGTATAACTATAACTACAACCTTCCATTTAACACCATACACCCATTGCTGCTATTGTGTTGTTGTTGTCAATGTTAATAATTTCCATGAGGTTATAATCGGTAAAATACAACGGTACTGGAAGGTAGTGGTAGGGGTGCTTTATTGGTGGAAAGTTATGGGGTAAGGCATTAACCTATAAAACATTTTCTAAAATGAACTTGGCGGTTCTAATTTTTTATTTTTCAAAACATAAATTGGGCAAAATAAAAACCCATCCATTAGAATAGGTTAATCTCTATATTTTGATAGTTCCTGCTGTACCGTTAGAAGCTTTCCTTTACTCTCTAAGAACTGGCTTATGGCTTCCTTAAAGACTTCCCTCTTAACTTCCTCTGTGAATCCCAGTGCCTTCTCTGCTTTCTTAAGTGATAACTGGATTGCTGTGTCCGATACTCTTTCCTCTTTAGCTACTTCTTTAAATGTTTTTCCCTCTGCATAATACATATAAAAACGTCTTAATTCTTTGTTGTTAAGCATCTTGATGCCCTTCCCCTCTATCTCGGTGCTATTGTTAGCTTAATTACTTCTTCTTCCTCTCCAAAGGCATTAGCTTCAATACCCCTGAAATAGTAAATCTTATCTATCAGTAATTTTAACAGACGGTTAGCTTCTTCCTTGTTGGTACATTCTTCAATCTTGGTATAGTTAAGCTGTCCTTTACCCTCAGGCAAATTTAACTCCTGCTTAATTATCCCTATAAGCTTTAACTTTTCCTGATAGCCTTGTGATAACTTAGCGGTATCCAGTGTAGAAAGTTCATCACTTAACTCTGTTATCTTACTGGAAAGGGCAATAAGTTCCTTCTCTGATTCTGCTTTGGTTTCTTCAAATTCTGCCTTGGATAGTTCACCGTCTAAACGCATTTCCCTTGCATTCTTAAGCCTTCTATTTAGCTTCTCTTGCTTCTTTGTTAGTTCGGTAAGCTGTCCTTCAATAATTCCCTTTTTATCCTCTAGCGGTGTTTCAAGTGCCTTCTGCCATTCTTTCCTGAAATGCAATTCAACCCAGTAGAACTGTGCGTAAAATTCAGCTAACAAGGTTTCTTCTTTAACCCCTGGCATACCGCATTCACACTTCTTAGTTACCATTGCATCTTCATAGACTTCTCTTCTTTTTAACTGGAAGCTAATCTTCCTATCGCAATTATCACAGTAAACTAAATCCTTTAGAATAGTTCTCACCTTGCCTTTTGTTCTTGTACGCTGTTCCCTATCCCCCGCAAATCTTGCTTTCATTGCATTGTTAGCCTTCTTAAAAGTTTCCTTATCCACAATAGCGGTAAAGGCATCATCTACCCTAATATCCTTGTAAATCATCGTTCCAGTATAGGCTTCATTGCGTATAATGTTTTGAACTGACTTATAAGGCTTTCCAGTAATGTCTGATATTGATTTCCCACCGTATCCATTTATAGCAAGGTTAAATATCTTCTTGACGGTATTAGCATCTTTATTCGGTACAAAGGTACGCTTCTTATCAACCATTACAGAATCATAACCGTATGGCGGTCTGCTTGCTACGATTTCACCTCTAAGGGCTTTATCTCTTTTACCTTGTAACATCCTCTTTCTAATTTGCTTGTATTCTCCATGTGCCAAGGTTGATTCAATAGCGTAAAGAGTAAAGTCTTGTTCGGTGTAAATCCTTTCAGGTGTAATAACTGGAATACCTACTTTTTCTAATCGCTTGAATATATGGATACTGTATTCTAAATCACGACTTAAACGGTCAATAGCTGTAACTACAACAGCATCATATTTCTCTAATTCATCTAATAAACTGTTAAGGGCTTCCCTTGCTTCCATTCTTGCCTGCCCTGAAACGATTTCCTCATATATGGTGTAAGTATATCCTCTATCCTCACATAGTCTTACAAGACGTTCTCTATGGTTCTGTAGGGTGTCTACGTTCTCCCCTTTATCCCTTGAAATACGTAAATACACCGCTACGTTCTTAATGATGTTATTCGTTACCACTTCGGTGTCAACTCCTTGATGTTAATATCATTCCCTAAAACCAATAATACCAACATTTCAAGAGTGGTGTCTATAGATGCTTTTAATGGTTTTTTTGGCCATCACCTGCCGTGGCGCTAATGGGAGCAGTCCTCCTTCCTGTAGCTATTAGGGTAGGACTGCCAGCACTCGGAGTTGCAATGGCTATGAACCTTTTTGGCCACGGAATTGCTTTGTCTGGTGATTTCATTATCCAGGCTGCTCCAAAATTAACCGCAGATGCAGCCGGACTGCATGTCGGGGATGTTATTTCAGCGAGTGTTCCGCTTGTCATCGTCATGGGGGCAGTTACGACGATAACAGCTTTCTATTTAATTAAGAGAGATATGAAAAGTGGCAAATTGACAGCCACTACCGGCCTTACCAAAGACTCCCCAAGCGAACTTCAAGCCGATAGCAGCGAAAAACAATTGCTTTCTCATAATCAGAAACGGATTTTTGCCCTATTAATTCCTGTTTTATTTGCGGCAGACGTGGCATCCATGTTTGTACTGGACCTGAAAGGCGGAGACGCAACAGCTTTAGTAGGCGGGACTTCAATCTTTATCCTGCTAATCATTACACTTGCAGCCCATAGAAATAAAGGGCTTGAAAAAACAACCAGCTATTTAATTGAAGGCTTTCAGTTTGGATTCAGGGTATTTGGCCCCGTTATTCCAATTGCAGCTTTTTTCTATTTAGGGGATTCTGGATTTGCTCAAATGATTGGAGACCATCTGCCAAAAGGCTCTCACGGAATCGTCAATGATTTGGGTGTCGGACTTGCCTCTGTCGTACCTTTAAGCAAGGAAGTCGGTGCGATCACCCTAACAGCAGTTGGTGCCATTACCGGCCTGGACGGATCCGGTTTTTCCGGCATTTCGCTTGCAGGTTCCATCGCCAATCTTTTTGCAACTGCCATTGGCACTGGCGCGGCCACACTAACTGCTCTTGGCCAGGTAGCCGCGATTTGGGTCGGCGGAGGTACACTTGTCCCATGGGCGCTCATCCCTGCAGCAGCCATTTGTAATGTAGACGCCTTTGAGCTTGCACGAAGAAACCTGCTTCCAGTCACTATTGGTTTAATTGTGACAACCATTGTAGCCATGTTCCTGATATAAAATTGCCTAATCATGAAAAGACTATCATCAGGATAATCCCTTTTCATGATTAGGCAAACGCCTTTCCGGTCAGGTTATGATAGTCTCTTTTCAAATGCCTTTTTAGTAAACATCGCCCTCAATGCTTCATATAGAACAATTGACAGAAACACCCACATAAAACCCGCTGCAAAGCCTGCTGCAATATCGGAAGGATAATGCACCTTCATTATGATGCGGCTAATTCCCATCAGAAAAATCCAAACCCCTGCCAAAATGCCTGTAACCCATTTTACTTTAGCAGACTTTAACTCTTCTATAATGATAAATGCAATAAAAGTATAGAGGATCATCCCGATCATGGCATGCCCGCTCGGGAAGCTAAGGCTTGCCACGTTTACCAGATGTTCCTGGTCCGGGCGAGGCCTGCCAATTGCATCTTTGAGCCATTTGTTTACCTCATTCCCGATGGCTACGGCAAAAACAAGCGCTGCCATAGCTGTATAGTTCCTATGTTTCACCCAAAGCCAAACTAAAAAAAATAAGGTAACGATTCCAACACCAAGCTTGTTTCCTAAACGATCCATGAGTTCAAAAAATGGATAAGAACCTTCAGTAAATATGCCTGTAAAGAAAGATGACAGATAGCGATCAAAGCTTAATGTATCCCCGCTTTTGACAGCAAATAAAAAATAAAGAAAAATAGCTGCTGATGCAACCAGAAAAAAATATCCCCACATAGACTTCCTCAATTCCAATCTTGCTTGCCCCTTCCATAATATACCTTAATCTATATTATCATTCTTTTTTTACCTTTATTATGTAAAATTTTCTGAATACGAAAAATCCCTCTTTATCTTAATAAAGAATGTTATAATAATGGAAAAATTAAATCAGTTGGGAGAGAGAATCATGGCCGAAAATTTATTTAAAAAATTAGAAAGCTATTACGATGAAATGGTATCCATCCGCCGTTATCTGCATCAGCATCCGGAGGTATCTTTCAAGGAAGAGAAAACCGCCCATTACATTAAATCCTATTATGAGAAACTAGGTGTTGAAGTCCGTGGACAAATCGGCGGAAATGGAGTAGTGGCTAAGGTTTATGGCAGCAAACCCGGCAAAACAATTGCTTTACGTGCTGACTTTGATGCACTCCCTATTCAGGATGAAAAAGATGTACTATATAAATCTTTGGTACCAGGGGTCATGCACGCCTGTGGTCATGACGGACATACAGCAACATTACTTGTCCTGGCAAAAGCACTTCATGAAATGCGTGAAGAATTAGAAGGTACATATGTGATGATTCACCAGCATGCAGAGGAATATGCACCGGGTGGAGCCATTTCAATGATTGAAGATGGATGCCTTGATGGAGTTGACGCCATCTTCGGTACCCACTTATGGGCATCAGAGCCAACCGGAAAAATTCAGTACCGTGTAGGGCCATTTATGGCGGCAGCAGACCGATTTGAAGTTACCGTCCAAGGGAAAGGCGGCCATGGAGCGCAGCCCCACAAAACGAAAGATGCGATTGTCACAGCTTCACAGCTTGTTGTTAATCTCCAGCAAATCGTAAGCAGAAAAGTTAATCCAATTGATTCAGCGGTAGTAACAATTGGTTCATTTGTTGCTGATAACGCGTTTAATGTTATTGCCGATAGAGCTAAATTAATCGGAACAGTTCGTACATTTAATGAAGAAGTGAGAACAAATATTGAAGAAGAAATTGAACGCGTCGTGAAAGGAACATGCTATACAGCTGACAGTTCTTATGAATATAACTATCATAGAGGCTATCCTGCTGTCGTAAATCACAAGGCTGAAACAGAATATTTAGTGGGCTGTGCCGAAAAAATTAATGATGTCAATTGTTTAGAAGAAACAGACCCTGAAATGGGCGGAGAGGATTTCGCTTATTACCTGCAGCATGTAAAAGGAACTTTCTTCTTTACTGGAGCCAAACCAGAAAACACAGGTGAGAATTTTCCGCACCACCATCCAAAATTTGATATCGATGAAAAAGCCATGCTCATTGCCGCAAAAACGCTGGGTGCAGCTGCTTTAAATTATCACAGCTTCCAGGAAATAAAAGATTCAGTTGAAGTAGGACAGTAGCAAAATTTAGAGTTGGATCAGCTGGCCGATTTTATTACAGGCCAGCTTATTTATCATTCTTTTTGACGCAAATAGCTTCAGGGACGATGCATTGATCAGTCTTTTCGACGCAATTAATTCCGGGACAACGAAATTTACCGTCCACCACGACACAATTAATAAGGGAATCGACTCATTTCCCTCCCCGCCAATAAATTAAAACAGCCCCAAGCCTAATCAGGCCTCGGAGCTGTTTTTAATATTCGAAGGCGATAGGCATTTTTCGCCGTTTCACCCAGATGGTCAAGCAAATTGTAGTTCGCATAGGCCCCAACTGCAGCTCCTATTCCTGGCACAAGCTGAAGCATTTTAACGAAGTCGATATAATCCCGGTACTCCTGCTGAAATTCTTTCCAGTCCAATTCTGCCAAACCCTCTTTGCGGTCTTCCCACTCTTCAATCAGCTTAAGGGTGTCCTTTCTTTTATCATCGCTTGAAAACGCGAGCTGAAAGATATGCAGGATGAAGAGCCGTTCTTCATACTCATTTGTATCATACCCATAGATGACAGCAGCCTCAAAAAGGAATTTCATTTTAATGCTTAACAGGAGAGGGAAATCAGCCAGGCCAAGGAGGATCCCTCCCGCTCCTGTACCAGCTCCCTCTACAGCAGCCGTTTTGCGGAAAGACGCAATCTTTTGCTTCAGCATTTCATCCATATCGGCCAATGTGCTGCCGGAAGCTTGCTTTTTCCTTGTGGTTGCGTTTGATCCTATCAGAGTTGCCTTCACCATATTTTTAATGCTATCTGTGATGATTTGATGTGCTTTTTCCGGTATAAGGCTATTTATCTTGGTTTGCGCTTTTTTTGAAAGGCGATTTAGCAGGCTGGAGCGTTTATTTATTTGCCTCTTCCATTCCTCGATTTCCTGATATGCTTTTAATTCATACTGTTTCATGACATACCTTCCTTTTGTCAGGATTGTTACTAATACGCATATCACAAGGGAATAGTTTCAAATTTATTTATTATTGGCCCCCCGCAAGCGCTTTTGGATATACATATGGGTATACACATAGGCAAAAACAATGCCTGCGGCTAAAGATAACAGCGAAGCCAGCCAATCTCCCTTTGCCAAAACAGCAATCGATAGTAAGAATGACTGCAAATATAAAATGCCTGACAGCAATTGTCTAAAGGATTTTTCTTTAAGCTTTTCTTGAACAGGGTATAGTTTCACCCATAATTTATTTTGATAGTGGTTCCAAAGCGGCAAAAGCTGAAAGCCCGTTAAATACATAAAAAGCAATACCAGCAGAACTTGGCCAATACCAAATGAAATTAAATAAATTGCTCCCCCTCCGATGATTGTTAAACGGATAAAAAGTCCCAAATAATCACCTGAACGAAGAAATGTCCTTATAAATAGATTTTTGAAAGTCTCTTCCTGCTTAAACGGAATGCTTGCAAGCAGCCAATCAAGCCACTTACGCCTCTTCACCCGGTCCCTCAGCTTAGGAACATCTGTAAACATATTAGCCAGCCGGTAAAAAGAAGTCATTCTTCTTTCCTCCTGGTCAATTAAGAACTCCCATTTTAACGCCTTATTTTTTGATTTCATGCTGAAGTACCAATACAGTACCACTAGCAGGACTCCGACCGCCAGAGTAAAAATCGGGGATGCGCCTGAGAACAGCAAATATAGAAATACGGCATTGACTGCATAACGGACAAAAGCATCCAATAAATGAACGTTTGTATCAACATAATATTGAATTTTCCAGCGTATAAGCAGATTGACTGCTTTTAACGCCAGCAAAATAAGCAAAAACGGCAAAAAGGCTTGGAAGTCTCCTTCATTGACAAGTGCATACATTGGCATAAAAATCCCGAGCCCCACGATAAGCAAGTAGGCATGCACCAAAAAGCTGACAGCCATCGAACGTTTAAAATAACCTGAAAGCCGGTTTTCAAGCGGCAGAAGAAACACTTTATCCGCTTCTGAAAGGAACGTATAAATTGGGCTGTATGTAAGTAAAATGGCGAGAATAAGTGCCATCACTGGAGCAGCGGGAAACTGCTCCGGCAATGTCTTTAGCCATTCCTGATAATAGTATGCGGCTGTTCCCAGCAGGAAGACCATGACAATGACAATATGGCCATTAAAAATATATCGGAGGTAGCGGGAAAGCTCTTTGCTTGTCTTTCCGAACCGCTCTTTCCATAATCGTTTTTCATCAAACATAGTCTTCTTCCTTTGTGAGCTGAATATATAAATCGTCAAGAGTCGCTCCCGGCATGGCAAATTGCTGCTGCAGCTCTGCTAAAGTGCCTTTTGCCCTTACTTTACCTTCATGTAAAATAACGAAGCGGTCACAATATCTTTCTGCGGTGGCTAGGATATGTGTAGACATAAGAATGCCTGCCCCGCTCTCTTTCATCATTTTCATAAGGTCAAGCAATGACTGGATTCCAAGCGGATCAAGTCCTACGAAAGGCTCATCAACTATATATAATGACGGCTGGACAAGAAAGGCACACATAATCATTACCTTCTGCTTCATCCCTTTTGAAAAATGGGCGGGAAACCATTTCAGTCTCTTTTCCATCCGAAATTCCTTCAGAAGCTTTTCCTGTCTTTTTTTATATTCCGCTTCCGTCAAATCGTAGGCCATTGCTGTAATCCTCAAATGCTCCTCCAATGTTAATTCATCATAAAGAATAGGCGTTTCCGGCACAAAGGTGAATTGTTTGCGATAGCCTTCTTTATCTTTGAGAAACTCCTTGCCATTTATCGTGACCCCGCCTTCATGCGGTTCCATCAGGCCAATTACATGTTTTATAGTCGTGCTCTTTCCTGCACCGTTCAGACCTATCAGGCCCACTATTTCATTTTCCCCCACTTCAAAGGAAACGTCCTTCAAAACCGGGTTTCTAGTATAGCCGCCTGTTACATTCTTTATCTCCAAAAGAGCCATTCTCAACGTCCTTCCATTATGCTATAAGACCATTGTAAAAAAAGCCAAAGCGAATTGTCCAGTTTGGCAAAACTCTTTAAATTTATTTACATATAAAAACTCAAAGCGGGCATTCTAATTTTTGAAGGGGAAACAAGTCATTTGATTCCATCGAATGATCAAAACTTGAAATGAGGTGTCTGTCGCAGACAGTTTCCTTTCAATATAAGCTTCAAACGTTCCTAACAAGGGGATGGTTGCATTGCACAACAGTGTGAAAACCTGCTGATCTTAAACACTTGATCGCTTTACCCGTAAGTGGTCACTAAGTCATTTTTAAATGAGGTGTTTGTCAAAGACTATCATCCAGGCTTTATAAGTTGAGAAACATATAAAGAAATAAGGGGATGGTACGATTGAACAAAGATCGATTTTCTCTAGAAATAAACACAATTCATTAAAAATGAGGTGTTTGTCAAAGAGAATTTCCTGAAGTAGAAACGTCCATTAGAGAAGCTTCCCCTTCACGAAGGCAGGATTCCCAGCGGATCCTGCCTTTATTATTATCGTTTTCTGTTGAATATGGTAAAATCGAGAAAATGGCTAAAACGAAGATTGGAGATGTTTAAATGAGCGATTGTATTTTCTGCAAAATTATCAACGGTGAAATCCCTGCAGCCAAAGTTTATGAAAACGAACATGTGATGGCGTTCCTGGATATTAGCCAGGTCACAAAGGGACATACGCTTGTAATCCCCAAAGTACATAAAGAAAATTTATATGAAATGGATCCGGAAACAGCTCGAAATTATTTCGAAGCAGTTCCGGAAATTGCAAAAGCCATTAAAGCCGAGTTCGATCCGGTGGGTTTAAATTTGATTAATAACAATGGTGAACTTGCAGGGCAAACTGTATTCCATTTTCATTCGCATCTTATCCCTCGCTATGGCAAAAGTGATGGATTGGGAGTTGTCTGGAAGTCACATCAATCTGAATATACGGCATCCGACCTTCAAGAAATCTCAGAAGCCATAAAAAAGCATCTTTAGTACTCTGGCTTTCCTGTTCCCCACAGGAAAGCTTTTCGTTTTTAGCTACCATACTCCCCTTAAATAATATGATGCCATTCCAATTAATTTTCTAAATGTTCATTATTTTCTCTGTACAAAACAATAAATTTTGATAACATATAAAATATCTTTATTTCTTCACAGCGTTATAGTAAAACAAAAATATTTTCATTTAATTTGGAGGGAGAAAAATGAACCGTGCACTAAATTTTAATGCAGGTCCTTCAGCATTGCCAGAAGCGGTTTTAAAGGAAGCAGAAAAAAATTGGCTGGATTTCAATGGTACAGGAATGGCAATTATGGAACTTAGCCATAGAAGCAAGGAATATCAAGCTGTCCATGATAAAGCAATCTCATTGCTAAAGAAATTATTATCTATCCCCGATGATTACGAAGTACTTTTTATCCAGGGCGGAGCAAGCCTCCAATTTTCAATGGTTCCGATGAACTTGCTTAGCAAAAGCCAAACAGCCCAATATGTTTTAAGCGGCTCTTGGTCGGAAAAGGCTTTAAAAGAAGCAAACAAAATCGGCAAAACCTTTATTGCAGCTTCAAGCAAGGATCAGAAATACCGCTTTATTCCGGAACATAACGAAGATTGTGATCTGGAAAATGCTGCTTACCTTCACATTACAAGCAACAATACCATTTATGGAACGCAATGGCATTCCTTTCCTTCAAATAAGAAAACGCCATTAATTGCAGACATGTCCAGTGATATTTTAAGCAGGCCATTAGATATGAGCAATTTTGATTTAATTTATGCTGGGGCCCAGAAAAATCTTGGACCTTCAGGGGTTACAGTGGTAATTATCCGCAAAGAACTTTTGGAAAAATCATCTGAAGAATTGCCATCCATGCTGAATTATAATACTTATGCCAAGAATAACTCCCTATATAACACACCTCCTACCCTGGCAATCTATTTACTGACCTTAGTGCTGGAATGGGCGGATAAGGAAGGCGGCCTTGAGCAGATTGAGAAAATGAATGAAGAGAAAGCAAAAATCCTCTATGATGTAATAGATGAAAGTGACGGCTTTTACCTGGGGCATGCTCTTAAAGGTAGCAGATCCCGTATGAATGTCACTTTTAACCTGCACAACGAAGAGGCCTCAAAGGACTTTTTGCATCAAGCAAAAGAAGCTGGCTTTGTTGGACTGGGCGGACACCGTTCTATTGGAGGCTGCCGGGCTTCCATTTATAATGCTGTACCGGCTGAACATGTCCAAAAACTTGCTGAATTTATGAAAGCTTTCAAAAACAGAAATTAAAAGATATTAACACCCTTTTAATTCAAATGATATGTGTTATAATGAGTTAAAGTTTTTCGCTGCAGGCAACGAGTGCACTGCAGGAGGAACAATTTTAAGAGCTTTAGAATAGCAGAGGAGAGATGAGAAATGAATACAAAAAATTTGGTGGCCCTTTCCCTTTTAGTTGGGATGGGAGCAGTACTGCATGCTGTAGTTCCGGGATTTTTCCTTGGAATGAAACCAGATATGATGCTTACAATGATGTTTTTGGGAATTATCCTTTTTCCTGACAGAAAGAGTGTTTTGCTTTTGGGATTGGTAACAGGTTTAATTTCAGGCCTAACTACAACCTTCCCCGGCGGGTTATTACCTAATATTATTGATAAGCCAGTTACAGCTTTCACATTTTTCGCCTTGTTTTTAGCATTAAACAAATTCCGTAAGTCCATACTCAGTGCAGCTGTGCTAACAGCGGTCGGAACAATTGTTTCAGGGGTCATATTTTTAACTTCGGCATTCCTGATCGTCGGACTTCCTGGGCCATTCGCAGCATTGTTTGCAGCAGTTGTATTGCCGGCAGCTGCCGTTAATACAGTGGCTATGGTAATCCTTTACCCGGTTGCACAATCAATTGCAAACAGAACGAAGCTGACGCAGCAACCCATCAGTCAATAATATATAATATAAGCCCGCAGACTGCGGGCTTTTCTATATTTTTACTTATTGAAAACTCCCCACAATCAGGCCAAGCAAGAATAAGAGTGCTCCCCCCGCTGCTAAAGCAGCGGCTCTTTTTTTAAGAACATATCTCGGAGGATAGACTCCCGGTTTTTTTATTGAAAGCAAAAAATGGATTCCCCCCAAAAATAACACCATACTTAATGCAAATAAGCCAGCCGCCGCTCCCGACAACCGATCTCCTCCCTTCAAACAACAGGATGTAAGTAACCCTTAGTGAATTCTATGCCTGTTTCCGGCCAGCTATGAGAGGATATGGTTTACCATCCTTCTTTTTGTGATATAGATAGAGGAGAGTTCCTTAAATTTTTGGCTGTGTTGAAGCTCAATGTTGATTTTTGCACTTTGCTGATTGGAGCAAAAGGCGAGGTCCTCGATATGCTTTCGAATTTCCTTCGTGCGGTGTTTATTGGAGGGTGCTTATTCTCTTTCCAGAGGGAGTGAGGCTCAAAGGGGGATCCCGCAGGCTTAATGCTTGAAGAGCGTCAGACTTAGCGTTGGAATCAACAGGCAAAGTTAAAAGATCCTATTTTTCAGCTTTAGAAAAAGGAATAATGTAGTAAAATAGACATATAATCAAGATTTTGAGGTGAAGTTCATGAAAGTCAAATCTTTATTGCTTGGATTCTTAGTGGGCGGTGCTGCTGCCGGCATTTCCACTCTTTTAACAGCACCCGCTTCAGGGAGAGAAGCAAGGCAATATTTAAAAGACAGCAAACACACTTTAAAAAACCAATTATCAGAGCTAAAGGCTGAAATAATGGATATAAAAAATTCAGCTTCTTTTGCATCCAAAGAAGGAAAATCTGCATTTAAAGAGTTCTCGAAAGACATCAAACATTCCATTAATAATTGGAAGAATGAGATTCGCCCCCATCAGCACGAGCTGCAGCGCGAATTGCAGGAAATTGAAGAAGCGATCCACGAGCTTGAAACAAACTTAAATTCAAATAAATGATTTTCCAAAAAATCCTTCTTTTTATTTGGTTAGAAAGAAGGATTTTTTCATTTTTAGCCGAAAACCAATATATTATAAAAATGCTTCATTTTTTTATTTAAAATAAAAAGTTGCTATAATCCCTGTCGTAGAGCCTTTTACAGAAATGCAGAAAGGTTTTCTAAAAATTTTGTAAATTTATATCTTTATTAATTTTTGTTTTATTGGCATAATGATAATAAGAAAAGCAAAAGCACAGCTGGCTTCTGTCCAGGAAAGAAAGCTTTCTTATTAATTTTATAAAGTAGGTGAATTATTGAATGACGGATAAACCAATTTCTATGAAGGAAGCAATGATTTTTAGCCAAAGAATTGCACAACTGAGCAAAGCCCTTTGGAAGTCGATCGAGAAAGATTGGCAGCAGTGGATTAAGCCTTACGACTTGAATATTAACGAACATCATATTTTATGGATTGCCTATCATTTGAACGGCGCTTCTATCTCCGATGTGGCAAAATTTGGTGTTATGCATGTTTCAACTGCATTCAATTTCTCCAAAAAACTTGAAGAACGCGGTTTTCTTCAATTTTCAAAGAAAGAGAGCGATAAGAGAAATACTTATATCAAATTGACTGAAGAGGGAGAAAAAGTTCTATTAAGCCTAATGGAAACCTATACACCTGAGAAAAATGCCGTATTCTCCGGGGCTGTGCCATTGAGGGACCTGTACGGAAAGTTCCCTGATATCATTGAAATCATGGCTATCGTCCGCAATATTTACGGTGATGACTTTATGGAAATTTTTGAAAAGTCCTTCGCTAACCTTGAAAATCAATTCGAGGAAGATGAAGGCAAATTAAAGAAAAAAGAAACAGCTGAAAAGGAACTTGTATAGAAATAGAAAAGTTCCTATCCTTTTAAAATAGTATGTAACCCCTTTCAAAGCGGATGCATCACATTCGCTTTCCGTCTTGACTTCGTTTGCTCACATTTTCACATAACATCCTCATATTTTCCCTCTTTTAAGTAATCCTACTCCCCTTTCTTAAAAAAGATTTTTTTCGACAAAATGCTTTAAATTTCCCTATTGATTTTTTTCTATATTCATCGTAAAGTATCTTAGTGAGTTTGGAAGAATACTAATTTCTCCTTTTGGAGGTATTGATATGATGAATTGCTGGAAGACGATAAACTTCACGAAGCAATATGGATCGCAAAGGCTTTTTATATTGTCTTCCTTAACCATGCTGGCTACGTTTATATTTACTTATGTTCCTGCAACATACTTATTTGTGCCAGAAACCTTTTACGATAATTACTTTATTTTCTTTGCGGCAGGCTTATGGCTTATGTATCCTTTGCATAAACTGCTTCACTATTTGCCGATTGCCCATTTAGGAAAAATTGTAAAAAAACGCGTATCATTTAAATATGGAATTTTGCCAGTTATATATATAAGGATTACTGAGCCTATTACAAAATGGCTTTTCCTGGCCGCCATTATGACGCCGACAGTTGTTATAAACAGCTTACTTTTAGCGGCCTGCTTTATTTTTCCGCATTATGTTCATTATTTAGTAATTTTATTTGCATTCCATGCAGGAATTTCCTTTTCCGATATGGTTTGTGCCAAAAATGTGCTTACTGCCCCAAATCATTCATATATTGAAGAAAATGAAGACGGATTTGAGATTTTACTGCATACACATCAATAATTTTATCGTTTGACAATGGGTATCCTGAAAAGGGATACCTTTTACATACCATTCCGTTTCTTCATCGGCAATCTTTTATACTATCTTTTTTTTGTGAATTTTGTTATTGTAAATAACAGACAAAACATGCAAAGCCACAAAATGACTGCCCAAGGAGGGAATCTTGGATGATCTCCATTTTTATTATTTTTGCCGTTTTCATTTTATTTTATATTAATAAGATGACAAATTCGCTTTGTCTCCAAAAAGAGATTCCTGAGGAACGGCAGCCTAAAGTTTTTAGAACGATCAACATTCTTATTACCATACTGCTTATATCTTCCTTTGTAGAAATCTTGTATGCATAGCAAAAGCGGCGGAAATTTTTTCCGCCGCTTTTTATATATACATTTATTATTAAGCATCAAAAGCTTAGTACAGCCAAGATGCTCCAATGATGATTAACAAAATGAACAGCACGACAATTAACGCAAAACCTCCGCCGTATCCATGTCCTCCAGACATATGATTGCCTCCTTTCAAATTCCGGCACAGGGCCCAATTTAAATAGACCCTATGCCACACTTAAATTTACAACCACGCTGCGCCTACGATGATTAATAAAATGAACAAAACAACGATTAACGCGAAACCTCCGCCGTATCCAGCACCCATGATAACACCTCCCCTTCAGGTTGCTACCATATCCTATTCATTTGCCTCTGTCGTCGGATAGGCTTTTATCCCTGCTATCCCGACTTTTTTTCAGGCTGCTTGAAACCACCATTAGAGGGTTTCCATGTATTATATGTACAGAAGGACAGAATGGGATGGGCAAATACCCAGATTTTTTAAAAATCACCTTGGATAGACATCCACTATAATCCTTTTATACCGCCCTTCTGCTTTTGATATTTTTTACATTTATGGTATAGTAGGGATTGTGATTAAATTGAAAAAAAATTTAGGAGTGTTCAACATGAAGAAATGGATGCTATCCCTCTCCATTGCAGCCGGAGTAATTGGATTAAGCGCATGCAACAATGCTGGCGGCGAGTCAGGTGATGTTGTCGTTGAAACAAAGAGCGGAAACATTACGAAGGACGAGCTTTACGAGGCAATGAAGGAAAAATACGGGGAACAGGCTCTCCAAGAGCTCGTTTATGAAAAAGTTCTTTCTGATAAATATGAAGTAACTGATGAAGAATTAAATGAGAAAATAGATGAATTAAAGCAGCAGCTTGGCGCTAACTTTGAAATGGCGCTAACGCAATACGGCTATAAAGATGAAGAAGATTTAAGGGAAACATTCAGAACTGGTTTAATGCAGGAAAAAGCGGCTATTAAAGATATCGAAGCAACAGAGAAAGAGGTAAAAGAGTACTACGATAATTATAAGCCAGAAGTAAAGGCCCGTCATATCCTTGTTGAAGATGAAAAGACTGCCAAGGAAGTAAAGAAAAAGCTTGATGAGGGCGGAAAATTCGAAGATTTGGCAACAGAATATTCAAAAGACCCAGGCTCTGCAGCTAATGGCGGTGATTTAGGCTGGTTTGGCCCTGGGAAGATGGTCCCTGAATTCGAAGAAGCAGCTTATGCACTCGATGTGAACGAAATTAGTGATCCAGTAAAGTCTGAACACGGTTTTCACATCATCCAAGTAACAGAGAAAAAAGAGAAAAAGTCATTTGAAGAAATGAAAGAAGAAATGGAATACCAAGTAAAGGTGTCCAAGCTTGATGGTGAAAAAATCCAGCAGGCAATGGAGCGTGAATTAAAGGCTGCAGATGTAGACATTAAGGATAAAGAGCTTAAAGGCATCCTTGATGAACCTGGAGCTGAAGCAGGAACTGAAGAAAAATAATTTCATTTAAAAACGGGCCTCCTTTATGGCGACCCGTTTTTGTTTTTAATTAATAGATTCTACAGTTTCCAGGTATTATAGTGGACGCTGTGTTCTTTCACCCCGCAGATTGCTGGGCAGATTTTCGCTCTTCTTTTTCCCGTTCAAGACGTTTCATATAAATTTCGCCTTCACGTTCAATGCTGTCGTGTTCTACCTGTTTCTCTTCCCTGCCTGTCTTGACGGCCATATATGCACTTACAACGATTCCGGCTGCTACAAAAAATACCCAAATTGGAATCATTATTCTTCCCCTCTTTCTATCAAAATGTTTGTCCAGTTACTATAGAAATGTATGCTTGTACCTATAAAATATGATTGAGGGGAAACAAAAAAATCACCCTTCCCAAATGGGAAAGGTGGCTAATTTTACTTATGAAAAGTTGGCTTATAGAATGAACGGTTGTCCAGAGCAAATACCCGATCAGTAAATTCTCCCGGTTTCACTCTCTCAAGAGCCCTGTCCAGCATATTCATTTTTGCATCAATATTATCGATATAATGAAGGATTTCTGCTTCCTTAATAAGAGGCGGCTTTGGACTGCCCCATTCTGCTTTGCCGTGATGGGAGAGAACCAGGTGCTGCAGAATCATGATTTCTTCACTGTTGATGCCCAATTCCTCGGCTGCTTTGCCAATTTCATTAATCATTATGGTAATATGGCCCAGCAGATTTCCTTCTATCGTATAGGATGTTGATATCGGCCCAGACAGCTCCGTTATCTTCCCTAAGTCATGCAATATGACTCCCGCATATAATAGATCCTTATCCAGGCTTGGATATAGCCCGGCAATTGCTTTGGCCAAATCAAGCATGGATACAACATGATACGCAAGTCCAGATACGAACTCATGATGATTTTTGGTAGCGGCCGGATACTCAAGGAAATCCTTTTGGTGCTTCTTCAGCAAATGGCGAGTGATCCTTTGGATATTGGGGTTTTTCATTTCGAATATATATTGGGTGATTTTGCTCATCATTTCATCTGTACTTAATGGCGCTGTTTCGAGGAAATCTGCCAGTTTTACCGGGTCTGCCGGGGACGCCGGCCGAATTTGGCGGATTCTAAGCTGATTGCGGCCACGATAATTAAGGATGTCCCCTGCCACTTTTACAATCGTTTCAGGGCTGTAGTTCTTCGCATCATCATCTGAAACATCCCATAGTTTCGCTTCAATTTCTCCGCTTTGATCCTGAAAAATAAGTGTCAAGAATGGCTTTCCATTACTGGCAATCCCTTTAGTTGCACTTTTAATCAGTAAAAAAAGCTCGATTTGTTCTCCTACTTCGTAATAAACAATTCCTTTTGACATACGTGCACCGACGCTCCCTTCAAGAGGTTGTTTAAAAAGTCCGGGAAAAATACCAGTCAGGCTTTTTTGTCCTCCTTTTTAAACACGTAATTCTATTAACCTAGTATACCATACAGACCCGTTCCCCTACTAAACTAATCAATTATCAATCTATCGGACTGACTTGATTATTGCTTTATCCCGCAAAAAAAAGCCCATTCAGCATTCGATGATTGGGCTTCTCCCTTTTTTTGATATTTTACTACAGCAAAAGCAATAATACGGGAATCAATAAAGATAGCAGAATCGCGGATGTCGTCATCGCAATGCATCCCATTGCCCCTTCTTCCTCTCCCCACAGAAGCGACCGATTGGCGCCCAGCATTTGAGCGGAGGTACCCATCGCAAGTCCTTTTGCAGCTTTACTTTTAATTCCAAGCCATTTCAAAAGCTTGGGTCCTAGCATGACAGAAAAAAGGCCAGAAAAAAGAACAAAGAAAACAGTAATGGCGGTGGTTCCCCCCAGTCCATCTGAAACGGTTAAAGCAACAGGCAGAGTTACGGAGCGCGGAATGAGAGACGCCTTGATTTCCTCACTAAAATGAAAAGCCTGAGACATCAGATAAACTGCAAATATACCTAAAAAGGTTCCGCAAAACACACCCGAGAAAATCTTCTTAAAATGTCTTTTCATTAAAGGCCACTCTTTATATAATGGCACTGCAAAAGAGACGATGGACAACTGCAAAAGCAGTTCAAATAAACTGTTGCCTTTTTGATAGACAGTAAGAGGGATATTAAATAAAAGGAGAATTATAATCAGAAGGGCTGTTCCAGTGTACAAGGGATTGAGCCAGCTTTTCTTAAACTTTCTGAAGATCTGCAGGCTCGCGATATAACTGCCAAGAGTCATCGTTATGCAGCCTATACTGCTGATTAAAATCGAACTCATTTTTGGCTCCTCCTCCTTATTTTTTCAAACCATTGAACAGAGTATGCTGTTCCCAATAAACAGCAGAAGCTGCTTACAATCAGTACCAAAATAAAATGAAAATCCAAAAGTGGAATGAAATTGGGAGATAAAAACAATCCAATGACAAAGGGGATAAACAGCAGGGTCAAGTGTTTAATTTGAAAGGCTGCTACACGCTCTATCCAACTCAATTTAACCAACCCTTTTACCAAAAGGGTTAACAACATGATCATCCCCACTACGCTGCCGGGGAGCGGAATATGGAAAACTGCAACCACAAAATTCCCTGCAAGAAGAAAAACAGCAAGTATCAATATTTGAATGGGCCATGGCAACTTTGTTTTCTCCTTCCTGACTCTTTTTATCAGCATAAAGGATAAAATCAGAAAAATCATGAAATGTGTAAGGTTAACTGACATACTTTTTAAAATATAAACATATTTTTGTTAGATTATCTTCCTTCTCTGACTATAAAAGCTGCCTGTCATAGTTAAACAGGCAGCTTTTCCTTCGTAACAGACTTTATTTGTTTTTCCTGAAAATATGGTAGCAAATGTTTATGGCAGGTAAAAAGCAAAATTTGCCGGTCTGGAAGATTTTTTAACAAACTGATTATTTTCCCAGTCCGTATATGGTCAAAATTAACAAAGCTGTCATCAATAATGATCGGGAATGGATATTTTCCGTAAATAGTCATTGCCAGCGCGAGCCTAAACGAAACATATATCTGCTCCGCAGTAGCCTGGCTGAGCTCTTTTGCTTCAAAAGTTGCGCCTTCCTTGCTTTCAATAAGAAAACCGTCCCCTTCCTCTTTCGGATAAATGCGGACATAGCTGCCATTAGTTAAATATGAAAGGTATTCTTCTGCCTTTACAAGCATTTTAGGCAAGCGCTCATTTTTAAAGCTGCTAATCGTTTTTTCCAAAATATCCTTTGCCGCTGCATATTTGGCCCATTCCTTGGCCTCTTCCTCAAATTCTGCTTTTAAAAAAGCGAATTTGTGAAGAAGCTCAGCATAGGTCCCTCCCTCTTCAAGCAGCTGAATCTCGTATTTTACTTCTGCAAGGCTGCTTTGCAGAGAAGGGATGCTGTCACGAAGCTTGTTTAATTCTTCAGAAAGAGCATGGATAGCCAATTCTGGGCTTTCCACATTCATATATTGGTCGATTTCATCCTGTGAGAAGGAGTGCATGTTAATTTGTTTACGGATTTGTTTAATTTGTTCATCCAGCCGTGCTAATTTTTGTGCTGCGATTCCTTTTTCACGATACTCTTCAGCAGTTTCTGTTCCTGCAAGTGCGAGCTGCTGCTCGTATTCTTTTTTAAAGTGGCCGAGTTCAGCAAGCACCGTGCTGTATTCATCCTTTAGCTCATGAAGCTTGTTTTTTCTTTCGGCCAGCTTAATATGTTTTTCCGTTTCTTCCTTTAGCCTCTTTTTTAAGAGGTAAGAAACTTCCTGGACACTGCCCTGCTGCTCCTCAAAAAGTCCTTTTAGGCTATGAAAAAGAATGAGCTTCTCTTTGATCCCCCTGGCCGCTGCAGCTTTTCTTTCCATTACATAATTTTTCTCCCTGTAGAGCGCCTTAAGCTGTTCAATAAGGCTAAAGGCCTCAGGCAAATGGGATTTGGAGATTTCAGGAGAAAGGAACAGCAAATTCCCAAGCCCAATCATTTCTTTGTCTAAATCAGCATATTCCTTCTCCCACTTTTCAAAAGATGCAATGACTTTTTCATATTTCTCATTGGCCTGACCAAGCTGAAATTTGTATTGGAGGAACTGGCTTTGCAATTCACTGTCTCTTTTAAGCTGTGCCTCCAATTTAGCTGCATGCTGAATATCCGGCTGTTTCAATTTATCCATTAGTGAACTTTCCTTTTCAGCTAGAGCCCTTATTTCGTCTTTTATGAAGTTATCATTCTCCCCTGGCTGTTTTTTGTAAAACATGAAGCCACAAAAGGCTATTCCTATCAAACCTGCAAATGCAAGGACCCATGTTTGGCTCCATAATCCCCACCCAGACAAAACGGCAAAAAGAATTCCAAAAATAAAAAGCTGAGCTTTTTCCTGCTTTCTTTTTTCAGAGCTGTTTTTCCGCTCTTTTTCTTCAGCTTTATGGAGAAAAAGAAGCCTTTCCTGTGTATCCTGCAGCTCTTTTTCAAGAAGGTGCCTGTCCGCTGAAAGGCTCAACTTCTCCTTAATAGCTTCCCGTTCTGCTTCCGTTAGGAACTGTTTTTTCAGCCCGTCCATTTTGCTTTCGATATCCTCCAATGCGGACTTTTCCTCGTTAAAGCACTCGTCCAGCTCCTGCTTTTTTGTAAGCAGGCGACTATGGCGTATTTGAGCTTTGTTTACCTTTTCTTTCATGAACACGCTGGTGTCTATTGCTTCCAGCTGTCTTTCATCCGTTTGAATATGAAGTTTTTCCTGCAGAATTAAAATTTCCTCTGAAAGGTTTGCCAGCTTTAACGATAATTCGCTTTCTTCTTGCCTAAGCTTTTCCAATAATGGGATTCCCTCAACTGCTGCATTTATTTGCGGCTCTTTCTCCAGCAGAGCATTGTCAGGCCTATTCTTCTCCAGCTCTTTTTCAAGGGTGCTAATCCTGGCCTCCAGGCTTGTTTTACGCGCCTCGAGCGGATAAATCAAACTTTCAAGTTTTTCAATCATTGCCAGTCCATCTGCCGGAAATGAAATGTCTTTAAATTGTTCCCTTTCCCTTTTTAGCTCTCTTTCCTCTGTAATCAGCGGGAAAATTTCCTGCCATTCCTTTAAGCGAAAAAGCTCCTGCTGGGTATGTTCCTGATCATCTTGCATCCTTGCTATTTTCTTTTCAAGTGTTTCTTTTTCATGAAGTAAAGTCCAATACTGTTCATTTTGCTGCTCCGCTTTTTTCAGTTCCTGATGCAGCTGCTTCAGCTGCTTTAACTTTACGTTCAAACTCGGCTTTTTTCCGTTTGGCTTAAAGCGGCTTTCCAATTCTTTTTGAAGCGCGTTTTCCGCTGTTACCAGCTGGTCAGTCCCCAGTGAGCCTGCAGAAAATAAATATCGCCCCAAGTCTTCACCTTTCATTTGATTTATATTTTGCAAGCCATGGATATTAAAGGAAAAAATGGACTGAAAGAGGGATTTATCAACATGGTTAAGAAGCTCGCTTAAAAGCTCTTCCCCTCCCCTTGTTCCATCCTCAAGCATCACGCTAACGTCTCCAGCAGCCTTTCCTTTTACTCTCTCAATAACAGCCTTCCCAGCTTCAGGAAAAACCGCTATAAGCCTCCCGCCATACTTTGCCCCTTCCTTTGGCTCATACCTTAACTCTGACTGAAGCTTAGTCGGAAAGCCAAAAAGGATGCTATGAATAAAAGACATGATGGTGGATTTGCCAGCTTCGTTTTCACCATAAATCACTTGAAAAAATTGAATATCCGAAAGACTGAAATCCGTTAACTTTCCGTATCCATAAATATGTATATCGGTAATTTTCATATCCCCGCCTCCTTCAATATATACTGCTGTTTAAGCATGCTCTTTGTATAGAAGGTCCACAAGCAGGGCCTCCGCTTCCCCGGCAAGCCTGCGCTTTTCATCCTCATGAATGTCTCCCAAATATTTTCCTGCCAGCGGGTGCCCATACAAAGGGAGGGTACTTTCGCTAATATCTGCAACTTGCTCTGCTGTTTTAAAAAGCTCGCTGAAAAAATCGGATTCATATGCCAGCTTTTCTTTACTCCAGATTCTTTTTTCATTTACAGCAAGATTGGAGACCCACACGAATGATTCCTCTTCTATTTCTTCCTCCTGCAAGGCGTCAAGCAGCTCACCATTTTCAATACTTTTTATTTCGTGCCTAGCAAGGCTGACATTGTTTAATGTCAGATTAACTATTGTCCCCTTCGTGTTCTGCCTCATATCTTCCATCAGGCATTTACACATACCGAATAGATCATGAAAAGAATCAGCATTTGAAGCATCCACTTTCGCTTCTTCCCATATTACAGCAGACGCTTCCAGGAACTCTGTCTTTGCACCCGATTCAGTCAATTCAACTAAGTAGTATCCTTTCGGACCAGTTTCTTTCCGGTTTCGTCCCTGTATATTGCCGGGATAAATGGCTGGTGGCTGTTCGTTTAATGTTTCCCGTTTATGTATATGGCCGAGAGCCCAATAATCAAAGTCTTTTTCAAGCAAATCCTTTAATCGGAATGGAGCATATTTATCATGCTCACTGCTGCCTTCAAAATGGCCATGAAGGATCCCGATATGCAAGTCGGCTCCATCCTTCCTAGTGTAACGGTCAATCATACGCTCCAGCACATGTCTCCTCGGATAGCTGAAACCATATAAATGGACAGAGGTGCCATTTTTAACTGTATGCTTCATCACTTCAACTTCATGGGAAAAAACATGGACATTATCGGGCATTGGCATATGGACCCAGCGCCCTTCCATATGATCATGGTTTCCATGTACCGCAAAAACAGGAATCCCTCTTTCAGCGAGCCGTTCCATCTCTTTGCGAAAGCGGATCTGCGCCCTGATGCTCCTGTCTTCCCCATCAAACAAATCCCCAGCCAGAATGACAAAATCCACTGAATGGATAATAGCTGCATCAACAATTTTGGAAAATGCCGCAAACGTGCTTTCCTGAAGCCTTTTAAAAATAGCAGGAGGCAAACTCTTCAATCCGGCCATTGGACTATCCAGATGCAAATCAGCAGCATGAATAAACGTTACCCTCTTCATATAAACTTCCTTTCGTTCCTTTTCTTTCATTTTAACTCATCCAAAAAGCGAATGCACGTTCCTATTAAAAATAGTTGTTAAACTCATTTTTTCCAAGTCCTGTTAAACTCCCCTGCTGACTTCCAATCCAGACGCTCAGCGAACCGCGGGCGGTCCTTGAGCCTTCTCCGCGCATTCGCGCCTGCGGGATCTACCGCTGACACGCTTTTCCAGCAAGACAATAATAAGCATCCTCAAATAAACACCGCACGAAGAAAATGCGAATGCATTTCCGAGGATCTCGCATCCTTCGCTCCAATCAACAGGGCGCCAAAATCAACGATAATCTTTAACCTAAAATGTTTGAGGAAAAACACCCTATCCGGTTTTAACCATGGAGGCTTGTGCATAAAAATGTACAAGTACTCTTTCCAGGGGCTGTAATTGCTTCCTGCGGAAAAATAAATGGGCGGAGTGGTCATTGTTGGGAATTGGAATTTACTTAAGTTATGTTTTTCTAGGACTGTCATTAGCAGCTCCAATCGGTCCGGTTAACGCAGTAAGACTTGAAAAAGGCATTAAAAACGGGTTTTGGCATGCCTGGATTGTCGGGGTCGGCTCCATGTTTGCGGATGCCTTTTATATGCTGATAGTATACCTCGGCCTTGTGCACTTTTTAGACACCCCAATCGTACAGATCTTTCTTTGGCTTTTTGGCGGATTTATTCTCTTATATACAGGCTTCGAGAGCATTATAAATGCCAATAAAATCTCCATTAACTACGTCCGCAGCAAAGATTCGTTGTTCAAATGTTTTTTTTCCGGCTTCATTATGTCCGTTTCAAGTCCACTTTCAATCCTGTTCTGGCTGGGCATTTACGGATCAGTTCTGGCAAAAACAGCGGCAGCTTATGGGAAAGCCGAGCTCTTTTTATACAGCACGATGGTTTTTATAGGACTAATGCTCTGGGATCTTTTTGTAGCAGGGCTGACAACAGGCTTCCGCAAGTTCCTGACATCGAAAGGAATTATCCTCATCTCCATCCTCTCTGGATTATCCCTGATCGGATTTGGCGTTTACTTTGCATTTGAAGGATTAAAAGCATTGTTCGCCTAAAATCTTTGAGCAATAAAAAAAGCTCCGCTTGGAGCTTTTTTCTTTATTATTCATTTTTGGTTAGCTGAAGGGCTTTTTTAATATCTTTAAAAGAGTTGGATTTACCATACATCAGTACGCCGCCCCTATAGACTCTTGCGCCAAACACAGCCAATATCGCAATGGTCACCAGAAGAATAAGAATGCCCAGTATAGGTTCCCAAGCAGGCAGGGACAGCATTCCCACCCTCATGAACATAAGCATTGGAGTAAAGAATGGAATATAAGATGTGATCGTCACAAATGGCGCTTCCGGCTTGTTTAAACCGAACATGGCAATCATAAAGCCTGCGACAACCATCATCGTCATCGGTGTAATCATCTGCTGAATATCTTCTATCCTGCTGACAAGCGAACCAAGAAAAGCTGCCAATGTTGCATACAGAAAATATCCTAGCAGGAAAAAGATGAGTGCATAGGCGATTGTGGAAGCAGGAATATCCCCAAATCCGAAGAATTCAAAAAAGCCGCCTTCCATTGAATCGAGATTTTGTTTGATTGAATAATAGCCTGCCAGTAAAATCAATGCCATCTGTGTCAGGCTGAGCAGCCCGATCCCCAGTATTTTGGCAAACATCTGCTTGATCGGCGACACACTTGAAATTAGAATTTCCATCACCCGGGAGGACTTTTCCGTTGCTACTTCCATGGCAATCATATTTGCATACATGATAACGGCAAAATAGATGACAAATAAAAGTACATATACAAGGCCTCTCGCCTGGTTTAGCTCTTCCTTTGTTTTAGCATTTTTCTCCAGGGCTATTTGGTTAAAATCAACCGGCTCATATAGTTTTCCCAGCTGGTCAGGAGTAAGGTTGATTTGTGAAGCAGCCAGCTGGGTTTTCAGCTGCTGCAGTCCGCTCTGCAATTCGGAAGGAACGGCAGAATCAGCAATGCTCCTTGCTTTATAGGTTGCTTCGGGGAGATTTTCATTGTCAAAAGACAACAGCAGCAGGCCCTTATATCCACCGGCATTGACAGCATCTTCTCCTCCTTTTTCTGTGCCTTTATAGGCTTCTAATTGAATGTCTTTATTTATCACCTTCATTTGTTCTTCTAAAGGACTAAATAGCACACCAGACTGGTCAATTACCGCTATTTTTTCTGTATTATCTTTATTAAAAAAGTCAATAATCCCAGATAAATTTGCAAGGCCAACCACAATCAATACAGTAATAATGGTCGTAATAATAAACGATTTGGTTTTCAGCTTGCTAAGATAGGTATGAAGAAGAATAGTCATAAAATTATTCATAGGAAGCACCTGCCTTTTCTATGAAAATGTCATTCAGGGATGGTTCCTCCAGTACAAACTTACGGACAAAGCCCTTCGCGGCAATCTCCTTAAATATTCCCTCAGCCGTTTCCTCTCCTGAAATCTGCAGATGTATTCCTTCCGCAGTCTGTCTTGCCTTAGTTACACCAGGGCTATTGGCCAAAAAGGTTAAATCATAATCGGCGTGGATCACAAGATTTTTCTTTCCAAAGGAGCGTTTAATTTCTTTAAGAGAACCATGGACGACAGGCCTGCCTTTCTGCATAATACATAAATGCTCGCAAAGTTCTTCCACGTGTTCCATCCGGTGGGAAGAAAAAACAATCGTGGTACCATTGTCTTTTAGTTCCAAAACCGCTTCCTTCATCTGCTCCACATTAACAGGATCAAGCCCGCTGAAGGGTTCATCCAGAATCAGAAGCTTCGGTTTGTGAATGACAGCCGTAATGAATTGGATCTTCTGCTGGTTTCCTTTTGAAAGCTCCTCCACCTTTTTATTCGCATTTTCAGGGACTTTAAAGCGCTCAAGCCAATAGCTTAATTCCTTTAAAGAATCCTGCTTGGCCATCCCTCTAAGCTTCGCAAGATAAACAATCTGGTCCTTTACCTTAAGCTTAGGATACAATCCTCTTTCTTCAGGAAGGTACCCGATAAGCCGACTGGTTGAATAATCAATACGCTTTCCGTTCCAGGTGATCTTCCCTCCGCTTGAATCCAGTAATCCCAGAATCATCCGAAACGTAGTCGTTTTACCTGCCCCGTTTGCTCCAAGAAACCCAAACATCTCACTCTCGGGAATCGACAGGGACAAATCATCAACAGCCGTAAACTGGCCAAAACGCTTTGTAACATGTTCAAGCTGCAATGCCATTTTCTAACTCCTCCTTTGCCTAATTGGTAATACGGACAAAAGGAGAAAAAGGTTCAATTTTCCATAAAAAAATATTAAAGGTAAAATTCCGATAGCGGATAGTAGGTTTTTCTTCCGTATAGGAACCATTCGTTTTGGATTAAGGCTATTAGCCATTTTTTTCTGCTGCCACGGGAACTATTCACTCCGATTAGTGCCCTTTAGAACGGGTTTCCTCCTGAAACGGGAAACTTTATTTCCGATTAGTGCCATTCAGCTTGGATGAGGGTCTGTCTAATAAATTTCTTTTGCACATTTATAGAAATTATGCAAGAATAATAGTAACTATCTGAATTTTATAACAAAGGAGTTTATGAGAATGAAAACTTACAAACTTACAGCATTTGAACTGGACGGGGAAAAGATTTTGGACGAGTCCTTCCAGGCATCTAATGATGATGAAGCAAAGGGCCTCGGCGAAAAAATGCTGAAGGAAAAGGGATTGGATGAAAAAACTCACCGCTGTACTTCTCCAGAAGGAAAACTTATTTTGTTTCATAGATAAAAAAAAGCAAAGAGCCCAGGCTCTTTGCTTTTTTCTTTAAATCTATTTATTTTCCTTTAAAGACAGGATTCCTTTTTTCAATAAAAGCCTTGATGCCTTCCTGATGATCCTCGGTTTGTCTCATCTTATGCTGACCAAGTTTTTCCAGCTCCAGCACTTTTAATAAAAGAGGACGGTTTTTATCTGCAAGGATTTTCTTCGTCTTGATCATGGCTTCTGTTGGGCTGTTAAGCCATTTGCTTAGCTTTGAATCAACAGCGGTGCTTAATTCGTCTTCAGCCACTTCATGAATAAGGCCTATATGCAGCGCTTCGTCCGCAGAAAGTACTTTTCCTTCCCAGATTAATTGCTTGGCTTTATCTTCACCAATACGCTGCTGGAGGAAGAAATGAGAGCCTCCATCAGGGATCAATCCTATACCAATAAAATTCATTGCCAGTTTGCTTGATTTCTCCGCCAAAATATAATCTGTTGCTAATGCAAGGCTGAATCCAAGACCGGCAGCTGCCCCTGTAACTGTACTCATGGTCAGCTTCGGCATGCTGTAAAGGGTTACAACCAGCTCATTAATACAATCCATAACCGAAGAGAAATCGCTTTCATCCGCTTCCAAAAGCATCGTTTTAATATCTCCGCCTGAGGAAAATGCACGGCCGTTTCCTTTTAAGACAACGATGTCGACCTCATCCATATGGCTTACTTCCTTCATTACTGCCAATAAACCTTTTAGCATTTCAATATTTAATGCATTTAATGATTCCGGCCTGTTCATCTCAACGGTTGCAACACGCCCATCGATTTGCAGATTGACAGTATCTGTTATAAAATCTATTGCCAAAATCCTTCCCCTCCTTTTCTACGCTTCTTTTATTATAAAGAGTATTATTATATTTAAAAAGCATTATGTCTAAAAATTTTAAATTTTGTCATTTATTTTCATAGATAAAGGGCAGCACCTAAAATAAGGATGCTGCCCTTTATAAATTTATTACTGTGTATTTCCTGTATATTTTTTTTGAACTTGATCTCTTAATGCCATCTTTAGGAATTTTCCAACAGAAGTCTTTGGGATCTCCTCAAGGAACAATATATCATCAGGAAGCCACCACCTCGCAAATTGCGGTTTAAGAAATTCATATAATTCCTCTTTCGTTGTCTTCCCTCTAAAAGGCTCTTTTAAGACAACACATGCTACCGGCCGCTCTTGCCATTGCTCATGAGGGACAGCAACTACCGCTGCCTCGAATACAGCTTCGTGTGCCATTAAGGAATTCTCTATATCTACTGAGGATATCCATTCTCCTCCACTCTTGATCAAGTCCTTCGTTCTGTCAACAATTTTCATAAACCCTTCTTCATCTATTGTCACGACATCACCTGTATACAGCCAGCCATCGCGGAACGCTTCATTTGTCCGTTCATCTTTGTAATATTCGGATGCAATCCAAGGGCCTCTTATCGCAAGCTCGCCCATTTCCTTTCCATCCCATGCGGCTTCCCCATCCTTGCCGACAACCATCATCTCAAGGCCTGGAACAAGGATGCCCTGCCTGGCTTTAATATCAAGCTGCTCCTCCGCAGAAAGCTCCTCCTGATAGCTTTTTAGAGCCGAAATCACAACAAGAGGACTTGTTTCAGTCATTCCATAAGCATGCATGAAAGGAATTTTATGCTTCTGCTCAAACGCTTTAATCATACTTTTCGGAGCTGCAGATCCGCCGCAAAGCACCGAACGGAGCGAACTCATATTATACTCGTTTTCATCCAATTCTTTTAAAAGGCCAAGCCAGATTGTCGGCACCCCGGCTGTAATGGTTACTTTTTCTGACTGTATGAGCTCAGCCAGCAGCTGTGGTGTAAAATAAGGTCCAGGCAGAACAAGTGTTGTACCGAACCAAACAGCAGCAAATGGCAGCCCCCATGCATTTACATGGAACATTGGCACAACCGGCAGTGCTATATCCTTCTCGCTAACAGCTGCGCTATCGGCCATTCCCAGTGCCATGCTGTGGAGGACAATCCCTCGATGTGAGTATACGACACCCTTTGGATTGCCTGTTGTAGCAGAGGTATAGCACATCCCTGCAGCTGAATTTTCATTCAAATCATCAGGATATTCATATTCTCCGCTGGCTTCTTCAACCAATTTTTCATAATGGTAAACAGGCGAGAGCGATGTCTCCGGCAATTCTTTGTCGTCGGTCATAATAATAAATGCCTTGACAGTCTTTAACTCATCCTTAACCTTCTCGATTAGAGGAACAATATCCGGATCAATGAGCAGCACCTTATCTTCAGCATGATTAATGATATAGGAAATATGCTGAGGCGACAGGCGGATATTAATCGTATGGAGGACGGCCCCGCTGCATGGGATCGCAAAATAGGCCTCAAGATGACGATGATGGTTCCAGGCCAGCGTTCCAACCTTATCCCCTCTATCAACCCCTAGCTTTTGCAGGCTTTCTGCGAGCTTGCGGGTTCGTTCTGCAATCTCTTTATATGTAAATCTTTGAATTCCGCTGGACGTCCTGGATACGACCATTTTCTTTGGAAAATACTGTTCTGCCCTCTTAATCATCTGCGTCATAGTCAAAGGTGTTTGCATCATCATTGCTATTCCCCCTCTTTGGAAACGCTTTCATTTCATACAATCTTATGATCAGTTATACCTATTTCATTCTATTTATTTGGAAAAAATCCTTTAATTTTTATCTAAATGTTCAAAAAACGATTCAAAAAAATCCCTGCCTATTCAGCCAGGGATTCTTGTTTATTAAATAGTTCATTTAAAATTTTCAATTTCTCGTCCGCGTAATGCCTGAAGCTGTCATTATATGACTTCGGGTCTTTCGGATTGGCAAAATGAGTTATTTTTCCTGTTTGAGGATCAATGAATTTGCTTGAGGCTCCACACCCAAGACCAATGATTGTTTGCTGTTCTTCCATGATCATAATATTATAGATGCTCTCCTGGTTTGGAAGTGCATAGCCGACATTTTCAAGGTTGCCGAGAATATTTTTCTGGCGGTACAAGTAATAGGGTTCATAGTTATGCTCTTTCGTCCAATTTTCCGCCATCTCCATCATTCTTTCAATTTCATCACGATCGGCTACCTTATATTTTTGCTTGTTTTTCGTCATTTCCGATGCACGTTTAAAAGATAATGTATGGACAGTTAAAGATTCCGGCATCAATTTCTCCGTTTCATTCAAGGTATGGGAAAACTCGGATCCCCCTTCCCCAGGAAGACCAATGATTAAATCCATGTTAATATTGTTCATCCCCATATTGCGGGCAAGGTGAAACTTATCAACTGTTTCTTCCACTGTATGATGACGGCCAATCGCCTTCAGCGTTTCCTGGATATAAGACTGCGGATTGATGCTTATGCGGTCAATATTCCATTTCTTCAGCACTTCCAGTTTTTCAGGTGTAATTGTATCGGGACGCCCGGCTTCCACTGTTACCTCGCGGATGTTCTTTACATCAGGGAAAGACGTGTACATTTCCTCATAAAGCATATCCATTTCTTCCGCGGTAATGCTTGTTGGAGTCCCGCCACCGTAATAAACAGTCGTAATTTTAACATCCTTTTCTTTAAGCCACTCGCCAATTTTGCGCATTTCATAATGCAAACCACCCAGGAAGGAGTTCACAGATCCCTGTCTGCCGCTGATCGCATACGCCGGAAACGTGCAGTAAGCGCACTTTGTCGGACAAAAAGGAATTCCGATATAAATGCTGACCTCATTTTGCAGCTTATATAAATCTGGAACAACAGCCAGCTGCCTATCCACGATATTCTGCATAAGCTTAATTTTTTCGTCTGTAATCAAATACTCTTCCTTTAGCTGCTGATGGGCTTCCTGCTGCGGCGTCTGGTTCTGCATTGCACGATGGAGAAGCTTCGTAGGACGAACTCCGGTTAAAATCCCCCACTTTTGTGTAATCCCTGTCCAGTCCTGCAGAACAGTCAAATATACATGCGAAACCGCATTTTTAATTAGTTTAAAATTCTCCTTCTCGGATCCAGCAGGCACGAATTCTTTTTCAAAAACAGCCGACCTTATTTGGCCTTCTTTGTCAGTCAGTTCTGCTTTTGCTTTAGTGCTGGCACCTTGTTCCAGTTGAAAACCAATTTTTAAATCAGCTTCTGGAGCTTCTCCTAATACCACTTCGCACTCCTCGAAAAAAAGATTCCCAATCAATCGCAGCGGTCGATGAAACCTTTCATCCTGTATACCTAATATTGAAATTTTCAAAGCGATCACCTTTTTAAAAAGAATATAATGAAAACTGCCATCATTCTGTTCGCTAACGGCAGCTAAAAGTCTGTTATATAAAGAGTTTCAATGTTGCTGACAAACTTCTTTAAGTGTACAGAAACGGGTAAAGGAGGTCAATACACGGGAAAAGATTCCTAATAGGTTGGAAAACTGCTTTGAAGACTATTTGGTGGCATTGTTGTATATTAGCCGGAATCCTGCTTTTGTGCCGTTCAGCTACTTTTATACGTCGGTTTGACAACTTTATCCGCCGTTCTCTTGCTTTTACGTGGTGCCGTTACTTTTATGAGTCGTGCCTGAATGGGCTTGCATCTTCCTGGTATTTTACTGCATTATTTTACGACTCTTTGCGTCATTCTCCCCCTTTTGCGTCATCTCCCCACTTTTATGCATCGAGTCAAACCAGCATTTGCTTCCTTATCGCTTTACTTGCGTCAATTTCCCAACTTTATGTGCCACTGCTTGTTTTCCTGCTCCCACATCAAAAAAGAGCCGATTATCATAATCGTACTCTCTTTTGATCGCTTTATTTTAATAGATTCATTTTCCTCAGGAATTCAATTGGATGCTGCTTGCGGAAGTGTTCTTTAACCATGTAGCTGACTCCATTCTGGTTATTGGATCGGGTTAGCCAATCGGCAGCTTTTTTCACTTCCGCCGGAGCATTGCCCATTGCCACACCGAGACCGGCTGCTTCGATCATTTCCAGGTCATCTATGGAGTCGCCGATAACGACCATTTGGTTTCTTGAGATTCCCAGATGTTCTCCCAAATAGAGCAATCCATTAAGCTTGGATACTCCTGCCGGAACGATATCCATGCGCAGGTCGCTCAGTTTAATGGTATCGATATTTTCGAACATGCCTTTAATGGCAGCCTGAGCATCTTGAAGGTCCTCTTTATCTTCAAAGTAGACTTCAATTTTTGGAGGTGTGACAGGTTCATCCAAAATGGTATCACTCAATGAATCTACAAATTGCTGGGAGTAAAAGATGGGATCACCTGTAGTAAATACTGTTTTGGCAAGCATATTGGAATTTAGTTTTGTTTTGTTGGCCAGGGAATATTTTTCGTGCACCAGCCTGATTTGGCATGTGAAGCCTTCAAGCAGGCGCACGATTTCAAACGTTTCATCTTCCTGTATGCGTTTTACAAAAATCGGCTTTTCCTGGGAAGCAGCAATATAAGCCCCCCTGTGTGTGACCAGCAAAGAATTAAGTTTTAGCGCTTTTGCCGCTTTCTTTGCAGAAGGAAAGCTCCTTGAGGTTACAAGCGTTACGTATATACCTTTTTCCTGTACATATTCAATCGCTTCTTTAGTGGATTTATGAAGTCTTCCATTTGATTGGAGAAGTGTTCCGTCAATATTTAAAGCAAGCAATCGGTATATCATCTAATTTGCCCCCTATTCTCGGTGTAAAATTGTCCTATTTCACTTTTATGAGAAGATGCAATAGATTAGAACATTACATGGACAATGCACATATTTTTCTTCAGCTTGTATGCTTTGGCACTGCATATTTCAATTTGAGAGACTTCTTAAATCTAATAGTTATAAATTATCCATTTACAATTCATTTTTCGCGTATTAAGATGGAGTCAAATAAAAACTGCATATCAAGTTTGCACTAGGGGAGCTTTTGGCTGAGAAGAACAATCCGTTCTGACCCTTATGACCCGATCTGGATAATACCAGCGTGGGGAAGTGCAGGTGAACGGCTATCATTTTTTTGTATTGATAACATTCAGCTGCATTTCCCTATGGGAATGCAGTTTTTTATTTTTAAAAAAAGTTTAGGAGGAATGACAAAATGCAAGAAAATTTTTTATGCGGAACAAGTGAGATTACCGGGTGCAGATTCTCAATCTATCCGATGACTGACCGGTTTGTGGATGTTATTTTATCAGCCCTGAAAGAAGTGGACACAAGCAAGGTATGGATGGAGACAGATGATGTCAGTACATGTGTACGAGGACGTTCCATTCATGTTTTTGATGTAGTAAAAGCCATTTACCTTGAAGCTGCCAAGCATGGCGACCATGTTGTCTTCAATGGGACTTTTTCAAACGGCTGCCCGGGAGACACGGCAGGTGATGCTTACCTTGCTGAAAATGAAGAAAGAGCGAATGAGGAGAAGACAGCCGAGATTCTTCAGGAAGTTGCCGTACAATTTGCCCTTTATCCAATGGGGATCCCTTCATATATGGATGTCATTATGGACCAGGTAAAGCTGGCAAAATCACAGGGCACTTTTACAAAAGGGGTCCATTATGCTTCAAGACTTGATGGAGATGCACATGCTGTTTTTAAAACGCTTGAAGATGCCTTCGAGGAATGTAAAAACAGTGACTCCACACATATTGTCATGACAGTTAACATGTCTGCAAACAGCCCTTCCAAAAAGGGGGCTGAATAATATGCTTGAAAAATGGAAGCTTCGGGAAGTTATCGTGCTTTCTGTTTTGGCTGTCGTGTTTGCGGTAGTGTATCTCATTTTTCTCCAATTTGGAAACGTGCTTTATGGAATGTTCGGCTTAATAGGCTATGACATAATTTTTGGAATCTGGTTTATCGTATCGATTATCGCTGCCTATATTATCAGAAAGCCTGGGGCTGCCTTTTTATCGGAAACAATAGCAGCAACGGTTGAGGTTATGATTGGCAATGCAGTGGGTCCTCGCCTCATACTTTCAGGGATGATACAAGGAATTGGCGCAGAAGCTGTGTTTGCGGCTACAAAATGGGGTAATTACCGTACTTGGGTTTTAATCGCTGCCGGCATGGGCTCATCTATCACGAGTTTTATATGGGGTTATTTCATTTCAGGCTATGCTGCACTTTCACCTGGGTATGTGACAGCTATGTTTTTCGTCCGGCTAGTAAGCGGAGCTTTACTGGCAGGTTTGCTCGGAAAATGGTTAAGTGAAAGCCTTGCTAAAACAGGCGCATTAAGCAGCTTCCCGATCGGCAAGGAACGGAAAAGGGGAAAACCGGACAATGGAATTACAGCTTAATGAAGCTATTTTAAGGACTGAGCAGCTTACTTTCCGGCATGAAGAAGAGAGCAAGGCTGTTTTTAATAAGGTGGATTTCAGCCTTTTTCCGGAAGAAGCGGTTCTTATTCTGGGCCCAAGCGGATGTGGGAAAAGCACGCTTGCACTTTGCTTAAATAAATTGTACCCGGAGGCTGTAGATGGTCAGCTCACAGGATTGATCTCTTTTAAAGGGAAAACGCTGAGCGAATTCCGCCCAGGTGAGATTAACAAAAGCATTGGAATCGTATTTCAGGACCCTGAAAGCCAATTTTGCATGGTAACGGTTGAAGATGAGCTGGCGTTTGGATTGGAAAACATAAAAACTCCTCCTGAGGAAATTGAGCGAAAAATTGATCAGGCACTTGATCTTGTCAATCTTCTCCCTTATAAACATGCCATGATCCATACCCTTTCAGGAGGGCAAAAGCAGAAGCTGGCATTGGCATGTGTTTTGGCATTGGAACCGGAAATCCTTATCCTTGATGAACCGACAGCAAATTTGGATCCTGCTTCAAGCCGGGAGCTTGCCCACACAATCATGAAGCTTAAAGCTGAACTTTCGTTTACATTGCTGATCATTGAACACAAGCTGGATGATTGGATTGATCAAATTAATCGCTGTCTTGTCTTGAACCGAGGGGGCGAAATTTTATTTGATGGCAAGCCGGATGCCTGCTTTACTAAGTATGCAGAGGAGCTTCAGGCAGAAGGAATTTGGCTTCCGAGCACGGTAAAAGCTGGCCTTTTAGCAAGGAAAGCCGGATTATACTCCGGGTCCGCCCTACCGCTAAATCAAATTGACCTAATTAAGGGGTTGGCAAACCCCGGTTCAGGGGTTCAACTTTTTGATAAAAAGAAAAATTTTTCAAAAGTCTTCGCAAATCAAAATATTCTTAAAGCCGAAAGCCTTTCTTTTAATAAAGGCGGGAGTGCACTGTTAAAGGATATAAGCTTTTCCGTAAAAAAAGGGGAATTCATTGCAATAGCCGGCCCAAACGGATCAGGTAAAACCACGCTTTCCAGGCTTCTCTCCGGATTGTATTTAGCTTCCTCCGGGGAGATTTTATTTCATGAACAGCCTCTCTCCGAATGGAAGGAGAATGAATTAAGGCAGAAAATAGGTTACGTTTTCCAGAATCCGGAGCACCAGTTTATTACAGATACGGTGTATGACGAAATTGCTTTTAGCTTGAATATTCAGCAGCTTCCAGAGGCTGAAATAAAAGAATCTGTCCAAAGCATTCTAGAACTTGTTAACTTATATCAGCATGCCCATCTGCATCCTTTTTCCCTAAGCCAGGGACAAAAACGGCGGCTAAGCGTTGCGACAATGCTTATAAATGAGCAGGACTTGCTGCTGCTCGATGAGCCTACATTTGGCCAGGATGCCAACACGGCAAGAGAGCTTATGGCTCTTTTAGAAAAAAAAGTCCGCAGTGGTGGCTCTGTCATCATGATTACCCATGATATGGATCTTATCAGAGCATATGCCGATAAGGTGATCGTCCTCGCAAAAGGAAAAATGGTTTATGAAGGAACACCGGAAGAATTATGGAAGGAAAAGGAAATAATGAAGCTAGCCTCCCTTCAGCTTCCATACTCGGAAAAGCTTAAAAACGATATCCATGCAGTGTCAGGGAGTGGAAATTATGCTTTTACATGATATTAACCCCAGTATAAAAGCGCTCGCTGTGGTGGTTTGCGTGCTCATTTTGTCTGTTTTTTTTGACCCGGTCACTCCTTCACTTACATTGGTGATAACAATCGCTGTGACTTTCATGTTTGGAAGGGTGTCAATCAAGAAGTGGCTTTTGCTATTCTCGCCCTTTTTGTTTATGGCGTTTATATACATTTGGTCAGCTATTCTTTTTTCAAGGTCAGCTGAAGAAGAAACCATCCTTTGGACTTGGGGCATCTTAACGTTAACAGAGGAGGGATTTCAGCGTGCCCTCTCTCTTGGGCTGCGGGTGTTAAGCTTTACTTCACTTTCCCTTTTATTCATACTAACGACAAAGCCAACAGAATTTCTGCTCAGTTTAATGCAGCAATGCCGGCTATCACCGAAGCTGGCTTACGGCATAATGGCTGGCTACCGATTTCTGCCATTAATTAAAGAGGAATTTGAGATTATCAGAAGCGCTCATCGAATCAGGGGAGTAAGTAAAGCAAGGTCATTTTCGGAAAAAATAGCTGAGCTTAAAAGGTATGCAGTACCTCTGCTTGCCGGCGCCATCCGCAAAGCGGAAAGAACAGCCATGGCCATGGAATCGAAAGGATTTACCGGCGATAAAAACAGGCAATTCTATCATAAAATCACAGTTTCAAAGAAAGACTGGGCATTTTTCGCTATTATGGTGTCTGCAGTGCTGTTAAGTGCATACACCTCCTGGCAGCTTGGCTATTTGCAGCTTTATAATGGCGAGCTGTGACGCCGGATGTTAAATTTATGTGCGGATGGGCCAAATTTATGTCCGGTTACACAGGATTTATGTGCGGATAAATTTTTTTATGTACGGATAACATTTTTATATTCCGATAGCTTTAATTTTATCTGAAAGAAAGCACTCTTATAATGGCTCAACCCGGTTTTTGAGCTATTGAATCTTGTAATCCGCTTTTTAAATATTTTTATCATTATTATTAAAATACTTATCCGTATAATAGATTTTTCCCTCCGTCCAAAAAACAGACGTGCTGCCTAAGCACGTCTGTTTTCCTCTTACATAAGATCTCGCAATGCTGCTTCCAGATTTGTATACTTAAATTTAAATCCTTGATGAAGCAGTTTCTTCGGAATGCAGTTCCGGCCAGTCAGCGCCAGGCTTGGGTCAGCCCTCATAATCATATACGCTCCCAGTTTTACTAATGTTGCGGGTGCAGGCGGAGCCCAGCCTTTGTTCATGACCTTCCGTAATACCCTCATGAATTCTTTATTGGTAACGGGTCCCGTTCCAGTAGCATTAAAAATGCCTTTATAGTCCTCATTTTCAATTGACTCCATAAACATAGCATTCAGGTCCTCCATATGAAGCCAGCTGATATATTGGCGGCCGGACCCAATGGGACCGCCAAGTCCATAACGGGCCAGCATTTGCAGAGGACCGAGTGCCCCGCCGCCTTTCCCGAGCGCAAATCCGATTCGCAGCATGACTTGCCTTGTTTTCGGTAATGTCTCACTAAAAAAGGCTTCTTCCCATTGCTGGCAGACGGAAACTGAAAATCCATCGCCATGAGCTGCATCCTCATCACATACATCGGCGGTGTCTCCAAAAATCGCAAGAGAACCTGCCTGAATAAAAGCCTGCGGCGGTGCTGAACTTTTCCTAACAGCTTCCTTCAAAATGCTGACTGAATCCAGCCTTGAAGCAATGATCTCTTCCCGATTCTTTTTTGTATACAGGCAATTAACACTTTTACCTGTAAAATTGACGATGGCATAACTGCCGTCAATTTCACGAACCCAAGAATCATCTAGCGTTCTGCCGTCCCAATGTACATATGTAATCCCGTTTTTATCAGCCGAACTGCCTCTTGTCAAGATCACTGCAGTATAGCCTCTTCTTTTTAAATGGTCGGCAAGCGCCTGGCCTAGAAAACCGCTTCCTCCCGCAAGCACAACCTTTCTCTTCATTGTCCCATCCCCCTTTTTGCTTCTATGAAAAGTATAACAAATTTGCCAACAATGAAAATCCCTTAAATTACCAGTTGTAACTATGAATAAATTTTAATTTCCCTTCTAAAGCTATGATTGTAACAATCAAGAAAACTACATCAAAGGAGATGATTTACATGGCAAGAAACAACAATTCTAATCAGCTTTTAGTATCAGGAATCAGTCAGGCAATTGATCAAATGAAGTATGAAATCGCAACAGAATTCGGTGTGAACCTTGGCCCGGAAACATCTTCAAGAGCAAATGGTTCTGTGGGCGGAGAAATCACTAAACGCCTTGTGCAAATGGCTGAGCAGCAGCTTGGCGGAGCACGCTAGTTTATTAGGCAATTATCGTAAAATAAAAAGCCGCTTCCAGCAATCAAAGCGGCTTTTACTCTCTTATTTAAGCAATTCCAAAATATCTCCTACTGCCTCAAACAGCGAAGGTGCCTGAATATCTGCTTTTGTCGGGTCTGATCCAATAAAAACTGTTTTACAGCCTGCCTTCTTACCTGCTTCAATATCACGCTCGTGATCGCCAACCATAAGGCTATTAGCAAGATCGAGATTATATCTTTCTGCAAGATCCAGCAGCATGCCTGCATTTGGCTTACGGCATTCGCATCCAGCTTTTGGTTTATGCGGACAATAAGCTACCTCTTTAATATGGCCGCCTTTTTCTGCAACAAGCTCCTGCAGCCTTTCATGGATTCTCTTTAATTCTTTTTCTTTTAAAAATCCCAATCCGACGCCGCCCTGATTGGTCACGACAAAGATCTCATAACCTGCTTTTGTCAGATCGGCAACCGCTTCCGCTGCGCCTTCCAGCAAAAATAGCTGCTCCGGCTTGTTGACAAATTTGACTCTGTCAGACAAAACCTCATTTAAAACACCGTCCCGGTCCAGAAAAATGGCTTTTTTCATTCAGTTCCCTCTTTCCTTTTTCCATGTTCTATCATAAAGGTACCCAATTCAACGAATCTTTAATACATAGAAATGCCGCTGTAAAAGATCTATCCGAAAAAGCTGGAAAAAACGAACACAGGATCCTGCTCCATATAAATAAAAGAACTCCCGGATCCATTACCGGGAGTTCTTTTATTTATTCAACAGCACCATATAGCTCTTCAAGAGGCTTCATGATGATTTTGTTCATTTCAGCTACCATCATGCTCATGCGCTGTTCTGCTTCCATAAGCTTTGAAATTTGCTCATGCTGCTGTACAAGCGCTACTGTTTTTTGTGCCTGTTCTACTTCTTCCTGCGTAATATCCTGGCCCATCATTTGTTTTTGCTGAAGTTCCATTTGAATATTGCGGAAGTTTTCAAACATTGTTTTTGCAGATGGATCTGCATTTACATCATCGTACGCTTGTTTTAAAGCCTTGTATTCATCGCTTTCACGCACTGCTTTCTCAAGTTCATAGGCTGAATCATGTAAATTTACTGCCATTTGTAAACACTCCTTCCGGTTCTCGTTCAAAAAGGAGAATAATAATCACATACTATTTTCCGTACTTTGAACATCCACTCCACTATAACAAACTATGACTGTAAACGCGAGGCGATACCCTTTTAATTAATAAAAATAACCAGAATTCCCTGGAAAAGCCCTATCACACCGCCAAGCAGTGCGCCCAAATAGGTAATCATTTTCAGTTCGCTTCTTGTAATGGACAGGACCATTTCTTCAAGTCGTTCAACTGAGAAAGTTTCCACCTGCTGGCGGACAATTTCCGCAAGGTGCAGGCGCTCCATAAGAACATCAATGCGGCGGGAAAGCCAGCTGCCAAGCAGTTCAACGCTTTTCGGCGCTATCTCTTCAATCACCTTTGTCCTGTATGAAACCGTCAGCCTAGATAGAGGTGTCTGGAATATTCCATCAAGCTTAACCACTTTTTGTATAAAACCTTTGATCATATTAACAAGCTTTTCTTTTTCAAACTGCTCTTCAATCCGTTCAGCTTCCCAATCAAGGACCTTATTCCATTCCTTTTTCAATATTGTCGTGATAAGGTCTGCCGTTCCTTCATTTTTTAAAAACCTGACGATTTCCGGCTGGATCTTATCCGCAAGATTGATGTTTCCCATGAACATTTGCAGCATATTGCTAAGCATTCCGCTTCGCTCACGGACAAAGTCATCAGCCATTCTTTGAATTCGCATTTTTCCTTCGATGCTTGAAAAATAGTCTACTCCCTTTTCAAGAATATAAGAGGAAATGACAGGCAGCTTCGCATCTACTTTTTGGATGATTTCCGGTGAAATAACTTCTCTTAACGGTTTACTCCTGTATTTAACCATTAGGGTTTCATATTTCTCTTCAACAAACCGATTCAGCTTATCCTCAGCTTTATGCTGTGCATCATCAATCCCCAGAACCGTAAGCAGTTCAGCTGCTGTCTTTTCAGTGTTCAGAAGGTTCTCCAGTTCCTTTTGGACAAGCCCGGTCATATCCTTTTGAAAGCCCTCATTTAAAAATTTCCGCTGAATGCTTTCCGGGGTCAGCAAATGGTCTGTTACCATTTTTCCCATTTGTGAGGCCAGCTCGTCCCTTCGTTTCGGAATCAGCCCCGGAGTGAAGGGAACTCTCCAATTTTTTATATAAATTGGCTTATAGGGCCTGAATAGCATTTTGATGGCCAGGGAGTTGGTAAATCCCCCAATGAGAGCCCCTATTAAAATCATAATTAAAATTGTGATTGCGATTTGCATTTACATCTACCTTCCATGCACAAATTTAGGAAGCGGATTGCCATGCCTGTCTGCATTCCCTACGCTCCGCTATTGCACCATTTTTTAACCTTTTACATACGATACCGTATCAGCTTTTGCCTATTTTTTCATTATACGCGCACACATAAAGACGAGCAAATGAGGAATGATCATGTCAGTTTCTTTATTGCCTATTACGATTATTCCGGTAAAAATGCTTCAAGAAAAACAGCATCACATTCAAATTAGCCATTCTCTTATCCATTACTGGAATGTAGATCTGCATATCCCCCATATACTCCACATTGGGAGGCGCTCCATACAGATTACCATTGAAGGAGCGAGTATAACCAAGGATGAGCTTTTTTTCAGTGACCGGCTGTTTCAGGAATGCTGTCTTCCCATCCAGGAACTCGATTTTGTTGCAAGTTATTCCAAAAAAGATCATTCCATTACCCTCGGGCCTGTTATTGGCCTCATGACAGATTTGAATGATAAGGATTCAGAACCGGACTTCCGCTCCATTCATGCTTTTTGCGAGGAGCTGCATGAGGTTGTGTCAAGTATGGGAGGCCTTTTTTATGTGTTCCACTTCAAGGATTATGAAGAAGGCAAACTGCAGGGTTATTACCTACAATCAGGACAGTGGATAAAAAGTGAGGTTCCGCTTCCAGGCGTCATATACAACCGGATTCACTCCAGAGCGCTTGAAGCCAGCACTCTCTTCCAATCATTTAAAAACAGTATAAGCAGCCTGTTCATCCCCCTATTTAATGACCGTTTTTTGTCAAAAAAAGAAGTTCACATTCTGCTTTATTCCGAAGACCATATGCAGCCATACTTGCCTGAAACCGCTATGGCAGACGAACATACGATCAAAGAACTACTAAATAAGCATAATTCCCTATATCTAAAGCCAATTCATGGAAGCCAGGGCCGGAATATCATCAGAATAAGCTTAAATGGAAAAGAAATCCTGGCAGAATTATCATCTGGAAGCCGAAAGGAAGAAATGCAGCTGTTTGAGAACTATACCCGTTTTACCCAATGGTTTAAGCAGCAGCAAAAGAAAAGAATTTTTTTAGCTCAGCAGGCAATCCCCCTGCAAACCTATAAAAACAGGCAGCTGGATTTCCGCGTTCTCTGCCACAAAAATTTTCAGGATACATGGAAAGCCACTTCAGCGGTTGCGAGAATCTCTGCTGAGCAGCAATTTGTTTCCAATATCGCAAGGGGCGGTGAAATCATGAAGCCGCTAAAAATTTTTTCGATTTTGTCAGATCAAAAAACAGCCATCCAGCAGCTTGCAATGATGAAAGAGCTTGCGGTCGAAACAGCCTCCATAATAAGCCAAAAATGCGATGGGCTGATAGGTGAGCTTGGCATTGATATAGGCGTTGACGAAAATGGAAAGCTATGGATCATTGAGGTCAATTCAAAGCCCTCTAAAAACTTTGAAGATAGTGATAAAAGAATAAGGCCATCTGCCAAGGCACTCATTGAATATGCCGCGGCCTTATCATTTTCAGGCATACCCGCAAAGGAGGATTACTAGAATGCTTTCATTCGGAATTATGACATTAAATAAACGCAATGAAAAATCTTACTTTCTGGAGTTGGCAAAAAAGGCCAATGAATACGGCATTGACTGCTTCCGTTTCGTTCCTTCCGATATCAATCCCAATTCGGAAAAAATCAGCGGTGACTTCTTTAATCCAAGTTTAGGCGTATGGGAGCCAAAGGAGTTTTCAGCTCCTGATATCCTGTATGACCGCTGTTTTTATGGAGAGGATCCCCACTCAAAACAGTGCATGTCCATTGTTAACTGGCTGAAAGCTAGAGATGATATCCATTTTCTTGGCTACGGCTTGCCTAATAAGCTTGAATTATACGAACTTCTTTCCCATTCAAGCATTTCACCCTATCTGTTAATAACAGATCCTTTTACAAGTGCTGAAAAATTCATTAAAGATTTGCGCCCTGATCAGCCCCTTATTCTAAAGCCGGCGAACGGATCTCAGGGACAGGGAATTTATTATATTGAAAAAGTCGGCAAAGATATTCTGGTTAAAACAGATAAGAAGGATGGACAGATTGCCCATTGCTTCGAAAAGCAGGAAAAGGCAATTGCTTGGCTGAACAGGCTGACAGCAAAGCGGCAATACCTCATACAGCCTTATGTGAATCTTTCAAATAAAGAAGGCCAGCCCTATGATATAAGGATTTTATTGCAAAAGGATTCAAAAGGGACTTGGAAAGAAATAGGCCGGGGAATCCGAACAGGGAAAAATGGGGGCATCATTTCCAATTTAAGCGCAGGCGGAACGACTATTTCCTTTAATGACTGGATTGCCGCCCTTCCTTCTTCTATGCAAAATTATATTTGTGAAGAGCTAAATGAAATTATAAATACACTTCCTGCTGCTTTGGAAAATAAACTCCCGCCATTATTTGAGATGGGGATAGATATAGGGGTTGGAAATAACGGCTCAATTTGGGTTCTTGATGTTAACTCCAAGCCGGGGAGAAAAACGATTCTAAACATCCAGCCCGAAAAAAAGGAAGAATTATATACCGCTCCCCTGCTTTACGCAAAATACCTGGCAGCCAGCAGGCAAAATGAAAGGAGACAGGATCATGCGAAAACAGTATCAAATTGAAATTCTAGACTCAGCCTCCAAAACTGTTTATATCCCGAATGAGCTAAATCTTCGTACCCATTTGACCAAGCTAGCATTTGGCACCCATTCGGCCGATGCTGCTTTCGTACTCCATAAAACGAAGAAGGACTCGATTGTCCTTAGCAAAGATTTAGCGGAGGCTCTTAATTTTCCTAATTTAACTATTCCCTTGCACGCTTTCACCAATAATGAAACACTGTTTATTGGCCCGCTCGTCGGGATTTTCACATCCGGATTTACCTCTTTTCCATTAAGGCCAATTGGCGACAGAACCTTGTTTTTCGCCAAACTATTATCAGTCAAGAAAACGGTGGGGGCCATTCCCTTTATATTCGGTGAGCAGCATATTAACTGGGAGCAAGGGACCATCCAAGGTCTTTTTTATCATCAGGAGGGATGGGAAACCTATGAAATTCCTTTTCCAAATGTTGTTTACGACAGGCTCCCCAACCGGAAGAGTGAAAGAAAGAACGATCTTAAGGCAGTACGTGACCGTCTTCAGAAGGAATATCTGATTCCCTGGTATAACCCTGGCTTCTTTAATAAATTGGATGTATACGAAAGGCTCCAAAATGAGGAATCGATCAGCCGCTATTTGCCTGAAACCCATTCTTTTTCTTCTTTTTCAATAATCGAAAGAATGCTTTCCGATTATGGCCATGTTTTTTTAAAACCGATTAATGGCAGCCTTGGCCTTGGTATCCATCAAATTATTTATGACAAAAAGGAAGGGAATTATTATTGCCGATACAGAGACCGGGATGAAAACCGGCTAAGAAAGTATAACAGCCTGGAAAGTTTAATGCGCAATGTATTTGCAGGCAGAAATTTAAGCAGGATGCTTGTCCAGCAAGGGATTCATTTATTGCGCCATGGTCAGCGGCCAATCGATTTTCGTATTCATACCAATAAAGATGAAAATGGAGAATGGAAGATTACCGCTACGGCTGCAAAGATTGCCGGGCCGGGCAGTGTTACGACCCATGTAAAAAGCGGCGGAGTTATCAAGACATTGGATGAAGTTTTTGAAGCCGCCGATGAAAAGGAAGAGGCACTGAAAAAGCTGACTGCCGCAGCACTTAAGATCAGCAAAGCCCTTGAACGGAATATGGAAGGGATTATTGGCGAAATTGGATTTGATTTCGGATTGGACCGCAAAGGAAATGTGTGGCTTTTTGAAGCAAACTCGAAGCCGGGAAGATCTATATTTAAACACCCGCAGCTGCGTGAATTTGACCTTCTTACCCGGAAGCTTTCACTTTCATTTGCCGTTTTCCTTGCGGAGGCGTCCATTACTAAACCTGAGGAAATTTTCAGATGAGGGTCTTTTATGACTGGTCCAGCAAGGAGTGGTTCAGTCATACTGGAGCAACCCTGGGCAGCAATCTCCTCCCTTTAAAGTCCAGCGATCCGGAAACAGAACAAAGATCACTTTCCTTTTCATTAACAAGCAACAATCATAATGCAGGCCCGGTTATAGGCATCCTGACTGGCAAAGGAAGGGATAACACTCTAGCCGGCAATGGTCCGTTATTTAAAGCCCTGCAAAAAGAAATTCTGCAAAACAAAGGGATTTCGTTTGTATTTACATCAGAGGATATAAAAGAAAATTCCGTGAGCGGTTACATTTATTCGCCCGAAGATGAGAAATGGATTCAGGCGTGCTGCCCGCTTCCTCATCTCGTTTATAACAGAGTTCCATTCCGGAAGCTTGAACAAACCGATTCTTTTAAGGAAGCCTGCCATTTTTTTAAGGAGCTTAATATTCCGTTTTTCAATCCCGGCTTTCTCGATAAATATGAGGTTTGCCAGCTTTTCATGAATCACCCTCCCCTGCGAAAATATTTACCGGATACAATCCTGGTTACTGATGAATCCGAGCTGAAGAATTTTTTGGGGAAACATAGAGTCATTTACCTAAAACCCGTACAGGGAGCAAAAGGCAAAGGAATATATCGTTTAAGCCATTCGGATGGGAGAAAGTTGACCATGTCAGGGATTAAGCATTCATTTTCTTACAGATGCTTTGAAAGCTTTTGGAAGGAATGGAGTCTTCAGCTTACAGGCAAAGCTTATTTGGCACAGAAAGCGATAAGCCCTGCCAGGCTTGACGGCAAGCGCTTTGATTTTAGGATTCTTGCTCATTTCAGCAAAGGCGAATATCGGGTTACCGGGATTGGCATTCGGCAGGCTCAGGATCAGGATATCACCACTCATATCCCAAATGGCGGCATTTTGATTCCTTATGAAAAGGTGCAGACAAAGGAACATGATGAATTTATTAATATGGCAGTGGCAGAGGCTGGGATACTCTTAAAAAAAGAAAAAGGCTTCTTTGGAGAATTTTCAATGGACGCAGGATTAACCCATAAAGGCAGGTATGTTATTTATGAATTAAATGCAAAGCCCATGTGCTTTGATGAAACTTCTATTGAATTGAAGAGAATTCAAGAACTCACCCGCTTATTTTTCAATATGACGGGATTTTAGGAAAAAAGGTACCGAAGCATGAGACTTTTAATAAAAATAGCCGTACACCAGACAGGTGAACGGCTATTTTTATGCGATTTCCTATAATCTTCTATGGTGTAATCAAAATTGAATTTTTCACCAAATGCCTTGTCCAATCGCAAAAGGCTATATGATTAAGTAGTTATAGGTTTTTTAGTTGTTTTCATATTATTTTTCCTGGAGGAAGAACCGGCAAATGACTGAAATTGATCTTTAAGCTTCTGGCGTGCTTCCGGATTTCTCATTAAATATGCTGCTCCAAGAGCCATGGCTGACATCATAAATTTATTGTTTCTTTTCATCATTTTTGCCTCCTTTTAATGTTAAAATGTTTCTACATCTGTTCAATTCCCTTTTACGTGACCAATAAACGGGAATTTCAAAAAAGATAGTCGGGAGGCTGCAGCCAAATGTTAACACACTTTCTATTCAAGCCTTTATATGAAAATAAGCAACTGCCGGGATGGACATTCTCCTTCTATTTCCAAAAGCAAAAGATAATGGGCATTTACCATCCCGATGGCAAAATCGAATGGACATCCGGCAAACCAGCCGGCCAGGAGGAAGAGCTGAAATCGCAAATCCACGAACTAATGTTATTTCATGTTTATGATCAGTAAACAGTCTGCTGGCCATACCCCTTAATCCTTTGTATGATATCTTGCTTATCTTGGAAAAATAACCGCTACAGAATCAATTTTAAAAAAAGGAGCGGGAAAACGATGGACAAAGATAAGAACCCACAGGTATCAGAGGATTTAGGTAATGAAGGACGGGATAAGGCCTATGTGGACATTGACCGAATCATTAACGAAGGATTGTCAGGCGGGTCCGTGCATGGACGCGGTGATGATGTTAATATCGAACAGGCCAGGGAAATCCATGAGGAAGAGCCGCCATATAAAGCAGATTGAACAGCAAAAAGGCACCTTGAACGCATGCCGTTCAGGTGCCTCTTATGTTTGATAAACATACAATTATTATCTGCTTTTTACAATCATGTTAACGGCTTCCTGGATTGCATCTTCAGCATTTTTGCCTTCAGTGTTTGCATCCCGGATACAAGTTTCCAGATTTTTTGCTACGATATATCCCATTGCACGGTCAACCGCTGAGCGGACTGCGGATAATTGTGTGACAACATCTTTGCAATGTTTTTCTTCTTCCATCATACGGATTACGCCCCGTACTTGTCCTTCGAGCCTTTTCAAGCGATTTTTCATCTCTGGTGTGTACTCCATAGATCTCACCCCTTAACTTTCTTTACCCATTTATAAAAACTAAGACTGTTTGTGCGAAAGTTTTTTCAATTAAATTATAACTGCTATAATATAAGAAACACAAAAATATATCAAATTAAAGGATAAAAATATGTTAGAAAAAATACATGGCAAATATCCTAGCTCTATACTAATGAAAGCAAAGCCTGATTTCCACCATTTCCCAAACACATACTGGTTTTATTATCATGAAACTGGAGAATGGCTTGGCATCCCGGCCAAAGATGTTTCAGGGGAAAGCCTGATGATATTGAAAACCCTATTTGATTTTCATGACATCTCTCATCATCATAACCCCGCTGCACAATCCTGGTTTGATTTTTTATTTTCTAATGGAAGTGTTCCTAAATTTTCCAGGGAGTTTCCATACCGGCTGATTCAATTTAAAACTGCCCAGGGCGACTGGGTACGCGAAGATATGGAGGCTGCTTATAAAGGTTTTTTTGAGAAGGACATTATTATTTTATGGAATGAGCCGGCAAAGGGCATCATTGTTGAAGAATTTGAAGATCCTCTGGCAGAAGACAATTTCTATGCCATTTCAAATGCTTTGGAGAGCGATTTTTTTGTAAAGACAGATTTTTATATTGGTGCTCCGAATAAGCCTGGGGAGGATTTCCCCAATCATTTTAAAAAAGAAATGCTATTTTTCGAACAGGCCACATCTTTGCTGCCATCAGAAAGGGTGTTTTCATTCGAGAAAGCGTTCCCGTCTCTAGTTGCGGCAAACATGGACATTTTTTTAAAAAGAAGCCTGCTATCCCGTCTGTCATTTCTTAAAGAGGATCCTGAACTATTAAATACCATTAAGATATTTTTGCAACATAGTTCCAATGTATCCTTAACAGCAAAGAAATTGTATATTCACCGAAACACCCTGCAATACAGATTGGACAAATTCACGGATAAAACAGGCATTCAATTAAAAGACTTTAACAGTGCCGTGACGGTATACCTGGCTTGTTTGCTGTATGAACAGCACTGAATTTGAACACATTGCATAAAACCGCTTTCAGGAATTTTGTGCAAGTTAGCCATATGGGATTAGCCGTATTTCCTTTAAACTGAATGTAATCAAAAAACTGGGAGGTTACCCTAATGGCTGAACTAAAATTAGATAATATATACAAGATTTATGACAATAAAGTAACAGCAGTAGAAGATTTCAATCTTCATATCCAGGATAAAGAATTTATCGTGTTTGTCGGGCCTTCAGGATGCGGAAAGTCTACCACACTTCGTATGATTGCTGGTCTTGAGGAAATTTCCAAAGGCGACTTTTATATCGATGAAAAGCGGGTTAACGATGTACCGCCTAAAGATCGTGATATTGCGATGGTATTCCAGAACTATGCACTTTACCCGCATATGTCCGTATATGACAACATGGCTTTCGGATTGAAGCTCCGCAAGTTTCCAAAGGACGAAATCGACCGCCGCGTAAAGGAAGCAGCTAAAATCCTTGGTCTTGAACCATATCTTGACCGCAAGCCTAAAGCATTGTCAGGTGGTCAGCGCCAGCGTGTAGCTTTAGGCCGTGCCATTGTCCGTGACGCAAAAGTCTTCCTTATGGATGAGCCTTTGTCAAATCTTGATGCAAAACTTCGCGTACAAATGCGTGCAGAAATCGCCAAACTTCACCAGCGTTTGCAAACAACAACAATCTATGTAACACATGACCAGACCGAAGCCATGACAATGGCAACTCGCCTGGTAGTTATGAAAGATGGGGTTATTCAGCAGGTAGGTGCACCAAAAGAAGTATATGAAAAACCAGAAAACGTATTTGTCGGCGGTTTTATTGGTTCGCCTGCTATGAACTTCTTCAACGGGAAGCTTGAAGATGGTAAATTTATTGTCGGCCAAACACCAGTAGCCGTTCCAGAAGGCAAAATGAAGGTGCTTCGTGAACAAGGCTATGTAGGCAAAGACATCATCCTTGGCATCCGCCCAGAAGATATTCATGACGAGCCTGTATTTATTGATGCTTCTTCGGGTTCAAAAATCAATGCACGCATCGACGTTTCCGAGCTGACTGGTGCTGAAACAATGATTTACTCAAGCATTGAAGGCCAGGATTTCGTTGCCCGTGTAGATTCCCGAACAGATATTAAACCGGGACAAAACCTTGATTTAGCATTCGATATGAACAAAGCTCATTTCTTTGATGCTAACACTGAAAGCAGAATCCGCTCAACAAAAGAATAAATGAAAAATCAACCCCCGTCTGGAATGACGGGGGTTTTTATCATACTGAAAAATTCATACACTTTTATTCTTTGGCTATATTAAAGATCATTGTTGACTTTGGCACTCTGTTGATTGGAGCGGAAGGCACGAGACTCCAGCGGGAGAAGCGAATCAAAGGGAGAGCCGGCAGGCGCAGGACGCCGACCGAGCGTCGGACCTCCAGCGGTTCGCTGAGCGCCTGGAGCGGAAATCAACAGACATGTTCAACAGAGCTTATTCTTTAATAAACTTCACCTCGTCATAGCCGCATGATGGACATTTCAAAAGATGTGGACATTCCTCTTTTTGGTAGTCCTGCGGATAGCCATCTTCCAGCTTCATTTGGTCAATCGGCATATAGGCGCTGTAATCATCATAAAAATCCATGATTCTCCCGCTATCCTCCATATTTTTTCCGCAGGAGCTGCAGGTAGCTTCTAGTTTTTCAAACCCATTACACACAGGGCAAATAGCCATTTTCAAAACCTCTCACTTTCATTTTTCAAGTTTCTTTCTTATATCGTTTGTTTGTTTCGGCTGTGTTATGTAAGGCTCTAAATCAGCAAGTCTCTCAGGAAAAAATTCCCGATTTTATAATAGAATAAACTTTTATAAATCAAACATAATAGAGAGTAAACACAGCGTCAACAAGCCGCCACATACCTTATCCGATGGGTTAAGCCAGGCAGTGGAGCAGGATTTAATCCTTGCGCTGGTGCAATTCCAGCTAACCCAACCAAAACCCAACAAAAATTATGAGGAGGAAATCACATGAACAACCAATCATCTAGCAGAAGCAATTCCTCAAACCAATTACTAGTACCGGGAGTATCACAAGCACTTGACCAAATGAAGTATGAAATTGCAACTGAATTTGGCGTAAACCTTGGTGCAGAAACAACTTCTCGCGCTAACGGATCTGTAGGTGGAGAAATCACAAAACGCCTTGTACAAATGGCTGAACAACAGCTTGGCGGCGGTTCTTTCTAATAAACTAAGCAAAATAACAATTGAATAAATATGGCTTGGCCCCCCTCTCGTAAGGGGGGCCTTTTACATTTACACCATCTTTTCCGGTACAACCCACTCATCATATTGTGCTTCCGTAATATAGCCGGTTTTTAATGCAGCTTGTTTTAATGTTGTATTTTCCTTAAAAGCCAGCTTCGCTATTTCCGCAGCTTTTTCATATCCAATATGGGGATTAAGGGCAGTTACCAGCATTAGCGACCTTTCTACATGACCATGAATTACTTCTTCATTTGCTTCTAGTCCGGCCATGCATTTTTCATTAAATGAAGCCATTCCATCTGCAAGAATGCTGATGCTTTGAAGGAGATTATAAATGATAACTGGTTTAAATACGTTTAGTTCGAAATTGCCCTGGCTTGCAGCAAATCCGATGGAAGCATCATTTCCGAAAACCTGGCATACCACCATAGTCAGGGCTTCACTTTGAGTGGGATTTACTTTTCCCGGCATAATAGAACTTCCCGGTTCATTAGCAGGGATTGCTAGTTCTCCTATCCCGCTGCGGGGGCCGCTTGCCAGCCAGCGTACATCGTTGGCAATCTTCATAAGATCAGCTCCAAGGGCTTTTAATGTACCGTGAACATGGACGATTTCATTATGGCTGGTCAGTGCCTGGAATTTATTCTCGGAAGAGCGGAATGGATATCCTGTAAGGTTGGAGATTTCCTTTGCCATTTTCTCTCCGAATGTTTTATCTGCATTAATGCCTGTTCCTACCGCAGTGCCCCCAATTGCTAGGTCCAGAAGGTACTGCCTTGATTCCTCCAGCATTTTTTCGTTCTTTTCGATCATTGCACGCCATCCGCTGATTTCCTGCCCCAACGTAAGCGGAGTTGCATCCTGCAAATGGGTTCTTCCTATTTTCACAATATCTTTATAGGCATTTTCTTTTGTTTCAATTGTCTTTTTTAATTCACGCAATGAAGGAAGCAGCTTTTCAGCCACTTCGGTATAGGCAGCTATATGCATCGCTGTCGGGAACGTGTCATTTGAACTTTGAGACATATTGACATCATCATTTGGATGTACTTTAATGCCTGAGTGTCCTTGCTCTTCCAATATCTCATTTGCCCTTTTCGCCACAACCTCATTCACATTCATATTTGATTGTGTGCCGCTTCCTGTCTGCCAGACTGCCAAAGGAAAATGGCTATCGAATTTGTGTTCAATAATTTCATCACATGCTTTTGTGATCACTTCTTTTTTCTCATCCGGCAGCTTGCCAAGTTGATTGTTAACCACTGCAGAGGCACGTTTAACTATTGCAAAAGCATAAATGACTTCCAGCGGCATTTTTTCAATGCCGATCTTAAAATTATCCTTGCTCCGCTGCGTTTGCGCTCCCCAATATTTACCAGCAGGAACCATAACCTCACCGAGCGTATCCCTCTCGATCCGATAATCAGCCAAACTTCATACCTCCTTAAAATTTCACTATGCTACATATATATTCTTTTCCCTGAATTTCAAACTTTAATGATTAAATTTGAATTGAATGAGAATTTGGCCACAAAAAAAACCGCCTGGCTGAAGCAGCCGGCAGCTATGCTTTTACAATCGTATAACCGATGAAATAACCAAGTACCATAATACTTGCTATCGCAAGGGTAATAGAAAACTCTTCCACGTTCATCCCTCCAGATATGTATGATAGTTTAAAACTATCATGGAATTTCTTATCCGGAACATTTGTCTTGGCACGATTCTGTGTCAGAGATTTGAATTTTGTATGAACAAGACAGTGCTCTTATTATAAAAGGCTAATTAAATATCATTACGCGGATAAAGTGAGTTTTTCGCAGTTATTATTTAAATTTCCGCGGATAAAACCCGAATTTCACTGATACCTGGAAAAAGAGTTAATCCAAAATCGCAATGTCGCTGCTAAGATTAGCTTCTCCGTTAATTTCTGAGTTTTTACTTATATATTTTTTGCAGTAAAACGAGTTTTGCTTTAAAAATCCCGGTTTCGTTGAAAATTGTTTTAACTCTCACCAATCAGGTTCTTGCCTCCATATTTCTACTGACAAGTTTATATAGAAAGCGCTCATCGGCGCTTTCTATTCTTACCCGGCAAGCGTCGATCCTTGCTGGAGCTGGTACATTTGGTAATACTTGCTCTTCTGCATCATTAATTCATCGTGGGTTCCCTTTTCAACTATTTTTCCGCGGTCCAGAACGAGGATTTGATCTGCGTTGCGGATGGTTGACAAGCGGTGGGCGATGATAAATGTTGTTCTTCCCTTTTTCAGTACATCCATAGCTTCCTGAATGATCATTTCCGTTTCGGTATCAATGCTTGAGGTTGCTTCATCCAGTATCAAAATCGAGGGGTCAAAGGCCAATGCCCGCGCAAAGGAAATGAGCTGTCTTTGCCCGCTTGATAGCGTACTGCCTTTTTCAATAACTGGCTCATCAAAGCCTTTCTCAAGATGCTTAAAAATTTTATCTGCCCCAACATCCTTCAGAGCCTTTTCCACTTTTTCACGTGAGATATTGGGGTCATCAAGGCTGACGTTTGAAGCGATGGTGCCGGTAAACAGGAACGGGTCCTGCAGAACGATGCCCATATGTTTGCGCAGCTCCTGCCTAGGAACTTCGTTAATATCCATGCCATCAATCATGATCCTGCCTTCCTGGCAATCATAAAAACGGAACAGCAAATTCATGATTGAGCTTTTTCCTGATCCGGTATGTCCGACCAGCGCCACTGTTTCTCCGTGCTTCGCTTCAAAGTTGATATCCTTTAATACATATTCACTCTCTTTATAGCCAAAATGCACATGTTCGAATGTAACATTTCCTTTATATCGAGGGATTTGTTTATCGCTTATATCAATGCCTTCTTCATCAAGCAGGCTAAATACCCTGTCTCCCGCTACAAGGGCCTGTTCCAAATTGGCCAACTGATTGACAATACCCTGTACAGGCTGGAATAGACGATTAATATAGTCGACAAAGGCGTACAGCATTCCGAGTGAGATAACAGATGATGCTTTTAAGGATTCTCCCCCGAAATACCAGATAAAGGCTACGAATACTATATTTCTTAACACTCCGGTTAAATTATGGGAGGTCAGCGAATTCAGGCTTAGAAGTTTATTTTGATACGTAAAATGCTCTGTGTTCAGCTTTTCAAAATCCTTTTGTGTCTCTTTTTCCCGGCCGAATGCCTGGATGATGTTCATTCCCTGAATCGATTCGTTAATCATTCCGTTAATATCGCTAACCCTGGACCGGATGACGTGATTGTATTTGGATGCATATTTACGGTACACGGACGTCCATACATAAAGAATCGGCAGCAGGATTAAACAGATCGCAGCAAGCTTGGCATTCAGAATAAATAAAGCGATATAAATACCAGAAATATAAATGGCGCTTGTAAAGAAAGTGGCCAATACGGTTACGTATAATTCGCGAATTGCTTCCGTATCGTTGGTAATCCTTGCGACCACCTTGCCGGCCGGCAAATTATCAAAATAACCGATTTGAAGCCTTTGGATTTGCCCAAATACATCCTTCCGCATTTTTTGAATAATTCTGTTTGCCGACTTCTGGAGATAAAAGCGCTGCCCGTATTGAAAGAATGCAGCTATAACCAGCATACCAAAGTAAAAGGCCAGCAGCTTAAAAATCTGCGGAATCTCCGGCCTGTAAAATTGCATTAATTCATCACTGGTTAATACCTTTCCTTCATAAGCTTCTGTTTGACCGCCCTTTTCTATTACGAGCGTGCCATCTTTAAAGGCTCTGTTCCCATCAAAAGCAACTTCCCCATTTACAAAAATAAATTGGCTGCCCACCTGAAGGATGCGGGCCTGATCTATTCTTTTCTCTCCATTGGAGATATTTTGTTCTTTTTTATAAAAATGGCCATCATACGGTACTGCCTCTTTGTCCCCCTCTGTCTGGTACCAGACAGATTCTATGCCAAGGATATGGTCATCAATCATTTTCTTCGCGATAAATGGCCCTGCGAGATCCGCTGCAACAGCTACCGTTAGCATCAGCAAAGCAGCAATAATCATTTTTTTATAATGAAGTGCATAGTGGAATAACCGCTTCCCTGTGGTCATGAGAGCACCTCCTCTTCTGCAGCAGCCTGGGTTTGCTGCCTTTCATATTGCTCCTTATACCAGCCATTCCTGGCCATTAGCCCCTCATGTGTGCCTTCTTCAATAATTGCTCCTTCATCGAGGACGATAATGTGGTCAGCATGCTGGACAGCTGACATCCGATGGGTTGTGATGATCGTAGTTCTATTCTTTCGTTCAGATCGGATATTATCGATGATTCTTTTCTCCGTTTTTGCATCAACTGCTGACAGCGAGTCATCCAGTATAAGAATTTCCGGATCTTTTACAAGTGCACGAGCGATGGAAATTCGTTGTTTTTGACCTCCTGATAAGGCAACCCCTTTTTCGCCGACAAGCGTTTCCAGCCCTTCCGGAAGCATCTCCAGGTCTTTGCGGAAGGCTGCCAAATCAATGGCCTTTTGCATATCCTCTTCCGTCGCATCCTTTTTTCCAAAAAGGATGTTTTCACGTACGGTTCTTGAAAACAGAACGTGATCCTGGGGAACATAACCGATCCAGCCCCTTGTTCTCTCTAGTTCCTGATCTTCAATCGGTACATTTGCAATTGCAAGTGTACCGGTTCCCGAAGGATACTCCCTCAACAGCTGTTTAATAAAAGTGGTTTTCCCGCTGCCTGTTTTCCCGACAATTCCCAGCGTTTCCCCCCGCTCTATATGCAAATGTATCTCTTTTAAGTTTGCTGCTTTAGATGAAGGATATTGGAAGTGTACATCTGCAAAAGAAACACTATCTGGTGTTTCAACAACGGAAGGTTCTTCCGGATTTTTTATATCCTGTTTTGCAGATAAAGTTTCCTGTACCCGATCGAGTGAGGCGTTTCCTCTTTGCATCACATTGATTAATTCTCCGATTGCAAACATCGGCCAAATCAGCATTCCTAAATACACATTGAAAGAAACAAGTTGGCCTAATGTAATAGATTGACTGAAAACAAGATAAGCCCCGTATCCAAGCCCAATAAGATAACTTAGACCGACTATGACTTTTATGGTTGGCTCAAACAGAGAGTCAATTTTGGCCACTTGAATATTTTTCTTATAAACATCCTCGGTAAGATTATGGAAGCGCTGCTGATCGGCTCTTTCCTGTACATAAGCGCGCACAACCCTCACTCCCGAAACCGATTCAAGGACCCGGTCATTCAGTTCTCCAAATGCATCCTGAGCACTCATAAATCGGGTATGGATCTTCTTGCCGTATACCTTTATTAAATAAGCCATAATAGGCAGAGGTAAAATGGCTGCAAATGTTAATTTCCAGCTCACTAAAAACCCCATAGTACACAGAATTGTCAGCATAAAAACACTTGAATCCACGAGTGTTAGTATCCCAAATCCAGCTGTGACCGAAATGGCTTTTAAATCATTTGTCGCCCTGGCCATTAAGTCACCGGTACGATTCTTTTCAAAAAATGTTGGAGTCATTTTCAGCAAATGGCCCATAAATTGTGTCCTCAGCTTTCTTTCTACCAGAAATGCCCCGCCAAAGAGCTGATACATCCAAATATACGTAATGGCATAGGACACTATAGTTATTACTGCCAATAAACCCAGGTACTCTATAATTTTTGCACGATCCATTTCACCCAGGTGAATATCGTCAATTGCCATCCCTACAAGCCTTGGAGGCATCACATCCAGAATGCCGACAATGATTAACAGGGTGATTGCTACCGCATACCTTTTCCAGTTTTCTTTAAAAAACCAGCTTAATTTCCCTAAAATTGAAAACAAAGTTCTCTCCCCTCTCCGCAGGAAGCCCAAGGATTAAATATCTAATTCAATCCGTTGCTTCACCTATCCAATAACTGATCCTTAACTAGCCGCCATCGAGATCCTCTGGCAAAGCTGCTTTTCTTTCCATTCTTAATGCACTCATGTAAAATTCCTCCTTTTTGTTTGTTTTCTGCCGTTCAGCAGCAGCGCGCTTTTTCACGCAATAGTTTATGGAAACAGGCATAGCCTGCAGGTCCCCAGAAAAGCGGAGGCGCCGTTGCCCATCGACGGAGCGTGGTGGACTGAGGCCCACAGGTTGTAGGTCACTCAGACGTTGCCACAGGACGTGGCGTTCTTAGTCTGAGTTCCTTTTGTGAGATAAAGGAAACACGAAGAGCGTTAGCGATTCGATGTTGACTTATAACGCTCGGAAACGCGCACGTCCTGTGCGCCTCGCCTTACTAGCACATCCTGTGCGTCGTCGTAGACGAGGTGAAGGAAGCACGTCGAGTCGATAGGGCGCCAAAGCTAGACAGTTATCAAAGTTGGTATTGCTCATTAAGGCAAAAAAAAGGACATACCGCGGCATGCGATATGTCCTAAAAAGACAAAAGAGCGCACGTTACGAATCGTAACCTGTGCTCCTTAAAAAAGTGCAGAAAAAAACTGCTTACAATTTTATTTATTCATAGGAGAGGCTACAATTTTTCTGTATTCAGCTATTTTCTGAAGATGATGGATTAAGATCATTTTGTACCCCTCCTTTTCATTATTTTCCATATTGGTAAGATTATCATCGCTTTTCCAAAAAGTCAATCAGCCTTTTTCTCATTCTTTAAAATTTTCTGTCATTCAAAAAAAGATCCCTATTAGTAAGGATCTTTTTTGAATGACTGATTTTGCATACTTTGTTTCTGTTTAAATATAATTAACATTCAAAACCTTGTCTGTTGATTTCCGTTGCAGGTGATAGCTTTCCGAGGGGCAGTCTCAGGAGCCTCCTCGGCGCTTAGCATTTGCTCTTATGAAGCAAGTCTTCTCTTTTGTCTATTGATAAATTCAATCGTAATCTGATTAAATAAGTCCGGTTCGTCAATATTGCAGACATGCCCCGCACCTTTAATTACCTTAAATGTAGCCGTTTTTGCTTTTTGGGCGATTGTTTTAACAGACTTAATAAACAAGTGGTCCTCCTGCCCCATAATGAAAAGGGTGGGAATATGGGAAATGCTCGATTGGAGTTTTTCAAGGTAAGGATTCACCGACTTGGTCAGTGATAGCCAATTGATAAATTCCTTTTGGCACATTTTCGCTGCCTGCCTTACAAAAGCATGTCTTGATTCAAGATGGTTATTCTTTGGCATAATGATCCAGGCAAACAAGCGGTAAAGAAGCATATAAGGCAGTATGTACTTTGTGGCATTGGCAATGGCAATTAGAAACCTTGTCCGCCAATTCAATTCCGTGATGGCTCCGCCAAGAATCATGGAAGCAACTCTCGCAGGGTGCTCCTGGGCGATCGTTTGAATCACAATGGTTCCCAGAGATATTCCAACAAAATGGGATTCTTCGATATGCAAATGATCCAGCACATCAAGAATTTCTCGGGACACTTCTGAGAAATGATCCCCATCCTCCCAAGTGCCTTTGCCGGACTGCCCATGGCCACGCAAATCTACCAGCAGTACATTAAAATACTTTTTATAGGCCCTCATTTGTTTATACCAAATGGCAGAGCTTCCCCCTGCGCCATGCACAAAGGTTACCCAGGGCAAAGATTCGTCTTTCACATAGGTGCGGTAATATAGCATATAAAACTCCTATCCTTTTTCCAGCGTCATTTTATTAAAGTGTGATTACATAAAAGAAGTTTCACTCTATTTTAATGGATTTCAACAAAAAAAGCTTATAAAATCACATAATATTCATTAGTTTTTATCAAGTAGTTTCTGCCAGGTTCTTATATCCTACCAATACCTTCCCTCTTTTTTACATACAAAAACCAGACAGCCTCTTTTTCCTTTCATTTGTTTGAGAGCCATAAAAAAACCAGCCGAATTCAGCTGGTCAGCTTTCCTATTATTCTTCAACAACTGCTGCTGTTCCATAGGCGATAATTTCAGCAGCATTTTGCATAACAGCCGAAGTTTGAAGGCGCATGCCAATGATGGCATTTGCCCCTTTTTCCCTGGCATCCTCCACCATTCTGCCAATTGCCTTTTGCCTTGCTTCATCCATCATCTCTGTATACTCGCCAATTTCTCCGCCTACAATCGTTTTTAATCCAGCCAATAAATCTTTTCCGATATGTTTGGTCTGTACGGTACTGCCTCTTACAAATCCTTTTATTTCTTTAATTTCTTTTCCATGGACCATATCAGTAGTTACGATAATCATTCCGGTCATCCCCCTCTTTTTCTTTTCTTCTCTCAGCCAGCAGCACAATAAAAATCGCAAAAATCATCACTGCATATAAAATATAAAACATGATCGCTGCTTTAATATTAATGAACAGCATAGCAATTCCCAGGAGCTGCCCGCCTGTAGCTGTGAGCAGCAGCATTTGTTTTAACTTTTTCATCCTTCCATCCCTCAATACTTATCTTTTTTCTGCCAAATCTTTCTGACAAAGATCAAATAAAACAGTGTCGGCATTGGTACCTGAATTAAGCCAATTATTCCCCATAGCCAATAATTATGCCCGTGCTTTCTTGCATCCAAAAATAAAAAGGTGCTCTGTGCAATTAAAATGATCCCGACAACTATTAGTAAAGGAAGGGAAATTTCTTCGTTATTCATGTACCATTCACCTGCTTAACAAAGCTGACTGTACTATAAGCAATAATAAAAACAGTAACAATTCCCTGCAAAATAAAAAAGACAACCGGAAGCTGGTACAGCATAAATAAAACAGAACTTACGACAAGGAGCGCAACAACTATAAAGATGGCCAAATCCCTCATTAGTTTCTTTTTCATGATTTGCTTTTGGTCAGTAACCAACTGTTCAAAGAATTGCAGATCAGGTGTGTATACCGGGACATTTTTTTCCAGCAAGTTCAATCCGTCCTCTATCTCCTTTATAGCAGCCAAATCGTTTTCATCTTGATGTTCGTGTTCGAGCGGCAGCACTTTTCGGTTCGTCATGAAGTTTCAACTCCTCTCTTACAGCCATGATCCCGTTATGCACCCTTGATTTAACGGTACCAGCAGGTATTTTCATCAACTCTCCTATTTCTTCATAAGAATAGCCGTAATAATGTTTAAGAATAATAGGAATTCGGATATCTTCTTTAAGCTTTCCAAGAGCTGATAATGCATCATTCCATTCCTCATTTCGGCTTTCAAGATGCCACTTCATCCTCCTGGATGCTCCCTCCTGATTTTTCCAATTTTTTTCTCTTTGTGACTTCCGCTGCTGATCAATATATAAATTGGTCGCAATCGATAGAAGCCAGGAGGAAAATTTGGCTTTTCCATTAAACATGCCGATTTTTTCAACACATTTGGCCATCGTTTCCTGAGCGAGCTCTTCAGCTGTGTCAGGATTCATTGTAATTTTGATTAAGTACTTAACCAGAAAGGGATAGTTATTTTTAAAAAGCATGGCAAAAGCGAGCTGATCTCCTCGTTTTGCACTTATAATAAGGTCTTTCTCCTCCATCAGCTTCTATCCTCTCTTCCCCATCATCCCATTGTTAACAGTTTATTTCACTCATAAGACGCTCAAGAGATTAATTCGTTCATTATTTTTAAAAATTATTTCTTAAACTATAGGCTCTATTAAATTCGCCTGTTGATTTCTGCTCCAGGCACTCCCTCTCCGCGAACGGTCCGGGTGCCTCCTCAAGCAATAAATCTGGGGGGCTCCCTTTGATCCGCACTTCCCGCAGGACATTGAATAGTCATCCTCAAATAGACGCGCACGAAGGAAATGCGAATACATTTCCGAGGATCTCGCGTCTTCCGCTCCAGTCAACAGAGTGCTAAAATCAACATTGATTTTTAACACAGTCAAAATATAAAAAGCCCCTATTAAAGGGCTTTTATCCTATTAATTCATTATACTGTACCAGTTTGTTCCAAAGAATGCGATTTTATATTTTTTTCGTTTTTTTTGGTTAACTTTGGCAATACCAGGCTGTAAAACACACCCACGAGCGACAAGCAGCCGCCCACCATCCAATACAGCATCTCAACTTTAAGTAATGACGGGAAGCTTACAGCTATGAAGCCGAGTGTTATGGATTGGGAGAGCATCATTAAAGGGCTGATCCAACCCTGAACCCTTCCCATCATTTTGGGATCAACAATGCTTGGCATCCATCCCCCTATTGCGATATTTACTAAAGGCAAACCAACGGCTGCAGCAAATAATAGCGTAAGGAAGAGATACGTATTTTCCGCAAAAGAGGCAGCTATAATAAAGCTGCCTCTTTTCGAGGAGTCAAGTGCCCTCCGCTAATCAACTCAGTGGGTAAAATAAGTTTGCCTTCAAAACCATTATATAAAACGGTTAGTTTTAACCCCTATTAAAAGCTATTTAGAGGACTTTACTATTCAAACTGAGTCGGAGTGGAATTTATCATCAACTTTTGGAAAAATATCGTCAACTGCGGCTATATATCATCAACTTTACGAATTTTACGGTCCCAACCATATTAAAAGGCTTGAACCTTTACAGTCCAAACCTATTCTGGTTTTATTCAAATGTCCCTTTAATAAGCGCTTCCCCATTCTCAGCCATTTTTCTGCCGAGGGCAAATACAGAATGGATTGACAGATCTTCTTTATTTAATAACACCAGGTCTGCATCCTTTCCTGCCTCTACTGATCCCTTGCGATGAAGCTTTAAAATGGAAGCTGGGTTTTGGGTAATAACAGAGATAGCATCTTCAATGGAAATACCCTCATTAAAAATGGCATCACGGACTTCTTTATAAAGTGTAGAGACTTTGCCGATTTGAAGTCCGATTAACTCGCCATGTTCATTGAAGTCCGGCAGGCTCGCTTGTCCGTCAGAAGTAAATGTAATGCGTGAAATTGGTACTCCTTCACTAAGCATTTTCTTAAGGCCAACGCTGCATTTAACCTCCCCTTCCTCAAAAAACTTTGGAATGCTGCTTGTCGTAAAGTCGACAAAACCGCCTTTTCGGGCATATCGAATACCCTCTTCAAATAAATGAGGATTGCGGTTGATATGGGTTGGATAGAACTGCTTGATTGGTATATCCGAGTTATCCACTACTTCTTCAATCAGCTTCAAGTGATCAAAACTGTCACCAACATGGACATTCACGATGCCGGCTTTACCGGAGAGCATCCCGCCAATCCGGGCAGCTGAGGCAATTTTCGCCATTTCTTCAACTGTTGGCTGGGATGAACGATGATCAGCAATGGCTATTTCCCCAACCCCAATAATATTATCCACAAGGATAAGATCGTCCTCAATCTTGCCTGTCAGTGTTTTGACAGGCACCTGGTACGAGCCTGTCTGAACATAACAGGTGATTCCTTCCTCTTCCAGCCCTCTTGCTTTTGCAATAAGGCTGGCCATTGTCCTAGTGGTGCCGTCTGTACCGATAACCCCTACCAATGTAGTAATACCTGATAAAGTGGCGTCTGTCAGCTGTATTTCAGGAGTTCGGGTTTTATAGCTGCCTTCCCCGCCGCCCCCTATTATATGTACATGTGAATCAATGAAACCTGGGACAATAATCTTTCCTTCTGCTTCAACTACTTCGATATTAACGAAGCCCTTAGGTTTTTGTATGGAATCTTGAATAAAACCGATTTTGTCATTAACGATTAAAAGATCTTTTTTCCCTAAATATTTAGGAGCATAAATTTCACCATTTTTTATAAGAGTTAGCATGAATTTCTCCCTTCTAAACATCAATTCCTTCTACTATCTTATCTATTGGCCGACTTTCAGTGCAACCTTTGAATAAACCGCACTATACCGTTAATTGGAAAAAACACAGGTAATTATTCACACTTTATCGATGTGTGGTTTACCTTTTCTTCCCCCTGGGTAAATTCCTAGTACAAACGACATCACCTATTAATCGATTAATATAAAAACTTTTAAAAAGGAGATTTAAAAAATGAAAGAAATTATTTCTACCAACGTTCTAGTACAAAATAAATTCACCATGAAGAAAATGCTGGAAATCTATCAGGCATCAAAACAATTTAAAGGCTCTACATATTTATACAGCAAGCATAAAGCTGTAGATGCCTCAAACTTGTCCAAATTGGTTTCATTCTTGCTGACTGTTAAATCGCAAACGACACTAAAAATTATTGTAGAAGGAAATGAAGTCCAGGATCATCTTGAAAAGATTAAGGAAATGTGCACAAGCCATATTTCAGTACTGCGCATGACAGAGAAGCGTTTCATCAATTCTTCAGAAACAATTCAAATCTAAGTAAACTATACAGATTATTTACATTGCAATAGGATCGGGGTGAATTTGAATGATACGCACTATTTTTATGGTTGTTGGAGCTATTGTGGTAATCGGCGCTTTAATTAGCTGGTTATTCTAATTCATAAATAACTGTTAAAAAAGGCCTGCCTGCAGGCCTTTTAATTTTATTTATAGGCAATCGCCATTGGCTTTTTAAAATCCCTTTTCTTCCGGATAGAACCATTTTACACGCTGAAAACCTGCTTTTAATGTAGTTCATCCAGTTCACCCTATTTATATGCCCTGTACTGGGATACTTTCTCGGAAACTGCCCATTCCCCTTCTTTTTGCAGCATGGTAAAATACTTTAAATCAATTCCTTATGCCATTCCAGGAGCTGAAAGGTTATGGTATCATCCCTTTGAGAAGGCAGTGTGGAACGGTCCAATATAGAAAAGGAGCTTTTACGCCTTCCGCGCTTAACAGCCTTGCCAGCACTTCCCCCTGCCAAATCATCATAGAATTTTTATTTGTTCTGCCATAATGCATTACTCCAAAAGGCATAAAAAAGAGTACAGCTTTTCAACCGTACTCTGAAGATTTTATACTTTTAATCATTCTTCTTTTCTTTATCTTTTCCTTTTCCCTTTTCTTTCTCTTTATTCCATTTCTTTTGCCATTTTTCTTTTTCCTTTTCAATCTTTTCTTTTATCTTTTCTGCTTCCTTTTTAATGTTTTCCTCCCATGCTTTTCTTTGCTGCTCCCTTTGTCTTTGCTCCATAAGAGCAGCAATTTGTGGAACATTAAATGACTCAGGTTCCTGATTCTTAAGGGCCCCCGACATGATTTCCCGGAATATTGGCGCCGTTCCTTCACTGCTGGATGTAGTAAGGTAATTATTTGCATCTGTTTTATCATGCCCTACCCACACAGCACCGACCAGCTGTGGTGTATACCCGACAAACCATTGGTCTTTAACCCCGTCTATCCCTTCTATTGTCATTTGTGTGCTTCCAGTTTTTCCGGCTACTTCTCTGCCGGGAATCTGGGCAGCCTTGCCCGTTCCATGCTGGACTACCCCCAGCAGCATCGTTGTAACTTTCTCCGCTACGTCCTTAGATATGACTCTTGTATTCTTTCCTGTCCATTCTGCAACTGTCTCGCCATCTTTATCTACTATTTTAGTAATAGAGTGAGCTTCGGGCCTTTCGCCGCCATTTGCAAAGACTGCATACGCCTGGGCCATTGTTAACGGTGAAACATTCTCACTCGTGCCTCCCAGCGCAAGCGCGAGATTCCGGTTTATGGCTTCATCCGGTATTCCAAACCGCTTTGCAGCATCTACACCTTTATCCATACCGATTTCATCAAGCAGCCATACTGCAGGAACATTTAAAGAGTCCTTGACTGCTTCATACATTGGAACATTCCCGCGGAATTGGCCATTATAATTATTTGGCTCATAATCTTTTCCAAAAGTCATTTTTTCATCTTTTATTTCATCAGTTATGTTCCAGCCCATTTCCAGGGCAGCTGTGTAAGGAACGATAGGTTTCATTGTTGACCCCGGCTGTCCCACCCCATGAACTGCACGGTTATGGCCTAAAAGGGTATGCTCCCCCCTGCCGCCAGCAAGAGCACGGATGCCGCCATTTTGAGGATCAAGCAGGATGGCTCCGCTTTGAACCATTTGATCCCCAGTGCCTTGAGGGAAAAGGGAATCATTTCTATAAGTTTCTTCTACACTGGTTTGCATCTCCTGATCCAATTCAGTATAGATTTGATAACCGTCGCTAAGCAGCTCATCAAGTGATAGATGATATTTCTTGATAGCTTCCTCCAGTACCACATCTACATAATAAGGGAATTTCCCCTTAAAAGGATCGCTGCCGCTGTCATCAAATACGAGCTGTTCGTTTTTCGCTTTTTCCCATTCCTTTTTAGTAATAAAGTTGTGCTCCTTCATTCGGTCAAGGACTATGTTTCTTCGTTCAATTGCCTTCTCTTCACTTTGATATGGATTAATTGCTGAAGGAGCTTTTACCAAACCGGCCAGCAAAGCTGCTTCGCTTATAGTCAGGTCCTGCACATCTTTTGCATAGTATTTCATAGCGGCCCGCTTAATGCCCCATGCCCCTTCTCCAAAATAAACCTGATTTAAATACATTTGTAAAATTTCATCTTTGCTATATTCTTTTTCAATTTCCAATGCGAGAAAGAATTCTTCCAATTTTCGCTTATAAGTTTTCTCTGAAGACAGAAGGGCGTTTTTCGTCAGCTGCTGGGTAAGCGTGCTGCCCCCCTCAACAATTTCCCCTGCCTTCATGTTTGTGAAAAATGCTCGGCCTATTCCCTTTAAATCAATGCCGCCATGCTCATAAAAACGGTGATCTTCAATGGCAATGACAGCATCCTTCATATGATCCGGAACTTGGTCAATCGAAATCCCTTCATTTTTATTTGCCGAAATCTTGCTGGCAATTTCTCCATTGGCGTCATAAATAATTGTAGACTGCGCCAACCCGGCTTCAAGCGCACTTATATCCGCATCTTTGTATGAAAAATAAACGAAGCTTAGAAATGCTAAAACTAATGTGGATGCCAATAATATGGATACTTGCGTTAAATGTAGCTTTTTCCAGGTTGATTGAAATTTGTGAATAAATGATGTTTTCTTGCTCATAAGTCCTCCAATATCGCTTACTATAAAGCTCCTGCTGGGTCACATGTATTGAGAGGAGCCCCAGTTCTTTTATCCAATTTTAAACCACGCCTATTTAAGGCAGCTATCAGTCTATACCGATTTCAGGATAACTGCAAAGATAAAGTTTTCATATAGTATTTTATTCCCAGATTGGCAAACAGAAATATGCCTGACATATACATTTACCCAAAAAACAAGCTATTACACACCTTTGTTAAAAAAGCAGAAACTTCATAAAAAAAGAAAAGCAATCGAAGAGTCCGAATGCTTTCCTTTTTCAATGCTCTGCTTGTAAAGGAACTTCTGCTTGCAGGTTAGGAAGCTGTGCTGATTTCGCTGATTCTAAAAGAAGTGATTCCATATACATATATACAATTTGTTTAGTTTTATCATCTGCCTGCAAAACATCAAGATGCTGCAAACATTTTTTAATTGTCGGATGAATGCCTTTACTGCTTTCCGGCCTCATATATGTCACCCCAATTCAAAGTATTACTAAAATTTTCGCAGCATCATTGCTTTTTTTGGGGGCTTTAAAAATAATGCCGATTCCGGTCTTAATGTGTTGAAGATTGTTTTTTGTACAGGCGGGTATATATACAATAGAAAACTACATTTCTATTCCTCATGAAAGGATGATCGATAATGAGTTTACAGTTTAACCGAATCGTAGTTGGTTATGATGATACAGAAGGAAGCAAGAATGCTTTAAATTTAGCTATTAGGTTAGTGAAAGAAAATCCTGATGCCCAATTGCTGGTTGCCCAGGTTTTTGAAGAAAAAATTGAAAATATTCCTGTTAGCAATGAAAAGGTCGTAGAGCCGGTTAGAACGAACGGCTATTTGCTTGAAGGGATTCAGATTCCCCCACTGCCAGTCTACCACGATGAATCGAATACCACCACACATGCAAAAGTCACACACAGTGTCGACAAAGCCTTTTACAACGCAAGGGAAGCAATTGAACCATATAACATTAATGCCAAATATGATGTTCTTGAGGGAAGCCCCGCCGATAGCATATGTGACTATGCTGCTGTCGAAGATGCAGATTTAGTTATTGTCGGTAACTCCGGCAAAGGGGGAATTAAAAGGATGTTTCTTGGAAGCACCAGTGCCAAAATTGCACAAAATGCTCCATGTCCGGTTCTGATTGCCAAAGACAAAGAAAATCTGAAGATACCGTAATGCAGATTAGCAATTTTAATCAAAGAAGCAGCCCGATAAAGGCTACTTCTTTGATTAAACATCCTTCTTTTTTTCCGTGAGATACCTGCCATGTTTCACCCGTATTTTACGGGCTGCAGCTGAAGTCCTGTCATATATCCAAAGATATAAAGAACGTATGCCTATGTATAGAAAGATGAAAGTATTAGGCACCAAAAAAATATCTATCCACTGCCGGAACTTTAAGTCTGTAAACAGTCCAAGCTTGAATATTTCCTGATTAAGCAGCCCTTTTGCAAAGGCTTCCTCCATTAACAGATAGATCCCTAAATTGGAAAGAATATATATTTAAGAGAATGATCCAGCTATTAGCCTGTTAGAGCCGCAAAACAAAGTTTAAAAAAATGCGGCAATCACAGTAGCCGAAAGCGGGTAAATGAGGAAAAGCGTCATGTTTGGAGCCCCCTTCCCCCCTCTGAAATAAAATATTAGCCCAAAAGGCCTCCGTTTTCTGCTGACAATTCTTCAAACCGTTCTTTCGAGGAAGCTTCATCAAAGCTGCTGTAGATGCGGAAATGATCCTGGTCAATGATCCGGTAGTGCTGGCTGATTATATTCTGCTGAAGAATTAAACCATTGCTTCTCTTTATTTCACGCCACCAGATTTTACCGCCAAGCGTCTTTTCCTTCCTATAATCGATTCCCTCTCTGGCAACTGTTTCCAAAACCTCAAGCGGTTCATTCCCAAAAAGAAATCTGACTGTTTCCGTTTCCCGGAACAATGCACAAACAGCTACAACTGTTGACCAGCCTGCTTCCGCTCTCCCTTTTTCTATTTGAACAAGTGTCTTCTTTGAAACTCCGATTATTTCTGCCATCTTATCCTGTGTATAGCCTGCTTCTGTTCGGATCAGGCGAATTTTATCAGATACCTTTAATATAATTTCGTCTCTTGTCAATGCAGCTTCATCCCTTTTCATTTATGGTGTAAATTTACACCTGATCATTTTATTATAAAAGAAATAGTGGCAAAATTTCAAATAAAATAAACCTCTGTTTGCGCAGCAGTTTATTTCTCGTTACTCCTTTTTAATATTCCCATCAGCGGTACAGCATGAAGTGAAGGAGGAATTCTTATAAGCAGCTTGCACATTTGCCTTTTTTATTTTATGAACAAACTTAAACAGCAGCCAGCCTGCATATCCAAAATCAGGATACCCAGTAGAATGTTTGCCGCCATATCGGTTTCACCCCAGCTTTAGGCCCAAATGTAAATCACCAGGAAAACAAGTGAGTTACATTCTAAAATTTATTTTGATTTAAAAAACCTCCTTTAATTTTCCATAAAATTTACAAAGGATTTTCCCGCACTCTAGCGAAATTTATGGAATAGACTGTTTTTTTGCGAAAGAGTGGAGGTAAAAATGGCAATCGAAACAAATGATGTTATATTGGAACTTTTGCATAACGAAAGAGAAAACCTATTGAGTGAATGGAAGAATAAAATTCTCATCACTGACGATGATCCTTATAAAGAGCAAATCAGAGACAACGGCGATGCGATGTTCAATCTTGTCATTCAGTTCCTGCTAAAGAGTAAGAAAGATTTGGAAGGATACATTCAGCAGCTCGCATATTCTGTAGCCGAACAGCGTGTTAAAGCTGAAATAAACATTGGAGACTTTGTTTACAATGTGAATATTGGCCGTTCAATCATTCACAAATATTTAAACTATGCCGATATTAGTTATCATGAACTGCAGAAATATCATGAAAAAATCAGTTATTGCTTTGATAAATTTTTATATCATGCTGTTTCAAGGTATACGGACGCTAAAGATCAGATTATTAGAGAGAAAACCCAATTTATCGATTCAACCCATAAAGACAGATTAACGCTGCTGGGACAAATGACATCCAGCTTTATTCATGAATTTAGAAACCCGCTTACTTCCGTGCAGGGATTTATCCAGCTGCTGAAATCCGAACATCCAACTATGAAGTATTTGGACATCATTTCAAATGAGCTGGAGCAATTGAACTTTCGAATTTCCCAATTTTTGCTTCTTTCAAAAAAGGAATTGATTGGAAAGGAGAAAATCACATTTTCCCTTAATGAATTAATAGAAGAAGTACTGATTTTTTTGTACCCTAGCATATTGGATGGAAAAGTCAAAATTTCACAGGATTTACAGCAAGAGATTTACCTAAAAGGCTATGCAGATGAAATCCGTCAGGTATTAATTAATATCATTTTTAATGCGATCGATGTCCTAACTCAGTACCGAAGCGATCCTGTGATTGAAATAAAAAGCAAGTTAACCGGAAAAGGCCAAATCAAACTTGATATCGCTAACAACGGTCCGAGAATTCCCGACCATCTTGTTACTTCCATTTTCGAGCCATTCGTAACCACCAAAACCCTTGGAACCGGACTTGGATTATTTGTTTGCAGAGAAATAATTGAAAAGCATCAAGGGAAACTTACATGTGACTCTGGCCCTGACCGGACTGTTTTTAGCATACTCCTGCCAATAGTAGAGCAAAAGATTGATTAATAATAAAGGGCTGACTCCCTGAATTGAGGAGTCAGCCTTTATTTTATATTTCATTCATGGATGTCTTGTAGGATTTTTCTTTTTTTCCGGCAGAAAGCTTGAGGGTCCGCTTTCTTTCCGTTTCTGCCACTACAACCGCACATGAAGCGTCACCGGTTATGTTGACTGAAGTACGGATCATGTCCAGCAAACGGTCAATTCCGAGAATCAAGCCAATCCCCTCTACAGGAAGGTTTACAGATTGGAGAACCATGGCCAGCATGATCAACCCTACACCTGGAACGCCTGCTGTACCAATGCTTGCCAATACAGCTGTCAGGACAACTGCAGCCATTTGTCCAATGGTTAAATCTGTATTGTACACCTGGGCAATAAAAATTGTCGCAACCCCCTGCATAATGGCAGTGCCATCCATATTAATCGTTGCCCCAAGAGGCTGCACAAAGCTGCTGACCGATTCGGGAACTTTGAGATTTTTTTGGGCAGTTTCCATCGAAATTGGAAGAGTCGCATTACTGCTAGAAGTACTAAAACCCACTCCCATGGCAGGAGCAAATCCTTTAAAGAAAGAAACAGGGTTTCTGCCTCCCAGAAAGTATACGGCTGATCCATAGGTAACAATAGCATGGAAAAATAATGCTCCCGCAACAACGAGCATATAAACGCTCATTGCCTTTATAGCATCCAGCCCCTGGCTGCCAATTGCAGAGGCAATTAGTCCAAAGGTTCCGTATGGGGCAAATTTCATCACAATGCCAACCAGGAACATCATAATGTCGTTTCCTTGCTCAACCAGATTTAGGATGCCTTTTGTTTTCTCGCCTAATGCTGTAAGAGCAAAACCAATAAATATAGCAAAAGCAATAACCTGGAGCATGTTTCCGGAAGTTAATGCCTCAAAAGGGTTTACTGGAATAATATTCAATAATGTCTCACTGACAGGTGGCGCTTCTTCAGACTTGAATTCTGCCCCGGAAGTATCAAATTTGCCCATTTCACCAGGCTTAATGATTAAAGCGAGTGAAATCCCGATAATAATGGCAATCGCTGTTGTGGAAAGGAAATAGGTAATTGTTTTGGCGCCGATTCGGCCAAGCTTTTTCGGATCGCCCAAACCTGCCACACCCAAAATGATTGAAAATAGCACAATCGGCACAACAAGCATGCTGATTAGATTGATGAATATCTTACCAAGGGGGCTAAAAAGCCATGTATCTGCTGTTTTAAATAATTCAGGTGCTGCCATATTTAACACCACCCCTGTTATGGCACCCAGAATTAAGCCCAGTATAATTTTTGTTGTGAGCTTCATAGTTTGTACCTCCGTTAATATAATTTAAAAGACAAATATTTAAGACAAAATATTTTCAGGAATTATACCCGGATAAAAATACTTTGAAACTCACCTTTTTATCGGGAAGAATAAAGAAATAAGTTATTTGTTATTTTTACCAAAAGGCTATGTATTATTTTAAAAATTCCTTTTATTATAGAAATATTTAAATAGAAAGAAAGAAGGAAGGAGATTTGCATGTGTTTTGCTTAAAAGTAGATCAGCATATTGAATTGCAATTGTTTCAGCTTCACCACTCTGAAGAACTTTTCAATCTAGTGGATAGCAACCGTAAGCATTTAAGGGAGTGGCTGCCCTGGGTGGATAATATGGCGTCGCCTGTACAGTATCACTCCATTATTCCAATGTGGCTTAAGCAATTTGCTGATAATAACGGCTTTAATGCTGGCATCCGTTATCGGAGCCGGCTTGCAGGCTCAATCGGCTTTCATCAGATTGACTGGCACAACAGGCAGACTAGCGTCGGGTATTATCTGGCTAAAGGCTTTGAAGGAAAGGGAATCATGACTCGCAGTGTCCAGGCCATGGTTAATCACGCTTTTCTTGATTTGAAATTAAACAGAGTCGAAATTCGCTGCGGAGTAAGAAATTTGAAAAGCCGGGCTATTCCTGAAAGGCTCGGCTTTAAACAGGAAGGCATGATCCGTGACGGGGAGTTTCTTTATAATCGATATCATGACCTTGCCGTGTACGGTATGCTTGCAAGAGAATGGAAGTTTTAAAAAGGAAGCCTATCTGCAGGCTTCTTTTTCATTAATGATTTCCGAAACCTTTTTCTTCAGAAGATTTTACGGTACATTTCATTTAACATAAAACAGGTTCATCCAACACAATGCTAAAAATCACCTCTCTCAGTTTGGTCACATTTTTGACCGGCCTGATCAGCTTTTTTAATAGCGGCAGCTTCCCTGCTCAGGTGTAAACTTATCAAAAATAATATATAGCCGCCTTATTTTGTGATTCGCTAAGCTCTGCAATAACCTTTTCCCGCTCATCCAACCGTACTTCTTCATTCAAATATCCATGAATATTGTTTCTGAAGTAAAAGTCCTTTAATTCTTGGGGCAACTTTCGCACTTTTTGCTTTCCATAGTTATCTTTCTCCTTTATAAGGGTAGTCTCATGGTAAACAAGCTTTTTAAGCGTATCTATTTGTAAAATCCCTGAATAAGGGAAAAGTACATATTATAAAGGAGGTGCAGGCCCCTTACATTTCATGTAAGGATTTTATATGACTATCCTTAACGTTGTCTTATTATTTTTCCTAATCGCTTTTACGGCTTTTTTTGTGGCTTCTGAATTTGCCATTGTAAAGGTTCGGACTTCACGGATTGACCAGCAGATTGCTGAAGGAAACCCCAAAGCTCATTCCGCAAAACGGGTTATCAGCAACCTGGATGAATATTTATCTGCCTGCCAGCTTGGAATAACCATTACAGCCCTAGGCCTTGGCTGGCTTGGAGAGCCAACCATTGAAAGACTGCTGCTGCCTTTATTTGAAAGCTTAAACCTGCAGGCATCCATTACCCATATTCTTTCTTTTGTTATTGCGTTCGCTGTCGTGACTTTTCTGCATGTGGTAATTGGGGAGCTTGCGCCGAAAACGTTTGCCATTCAAAAAGCAGAGGCTATAACACTAACTTTCTCAAAGCCATTAATTTGGTTTTATCGAATTATGTATCCCTTTATTTGGATTCTGAATGGTTCAGCGAGGATTGTCACTGGGCTTTTCGGGCTTAAGCCGGTGTCCGAACACGAAATGGCCCATTCGGAAGAAGAACTTCGCATCATTTTATCGGAAAGCTTGAAGAGCGGTGAAATCAACCCTTCAGAGTTTCAATATGTGGACCGAATTTTCGAGTTTGATAACCGGGTAGCCAAAGAAATCATGGTTCCAAGAACCGAGATTGTCAGTCTTCCCGAGGATTCCACCTTATCAGAAATATTGGACGTCATATTGGATGAGCGATATACAAGATATCCCGTCACTTCCGGTGATAAGGATAATATTCTGGGCATCATTAATGTCAAAGAAATTTTGACGGACTGTGTAAGAAAAAAATGCGAAGGCGATAAACCATTATTGCAGTATATTAAGCCTGTTATAAGGGTTATTGAAACCATTCCTATTCATGATTTACTTTTAAAAATGCAAAAAGACAGATCCCATATGGCCTTACTCCTGGATGAATACGGAGGAACAGCCGGATTGGTCACAGTTGAAGACATCCTTGAAGAAATAGTGGGTGAAATCCGGGATGAATTTGATGCAGACGAACTCCCGCTTGTACAGAAATTGGATGAAGGCCATTTTATCCTGGATGCCAAGCTGCTGATTTCGGAGGCAAATGACCTCCTTGGCACTAATCTTAGCGAAGAGGACGTAGATACCATTGGAGGCTGGATCCTGACTCAAAAGTATGATCTTGTACAGGGAGACTTTGTTGAGGAAGAGGGCTACAAATTTATCATTCAAGAAATAGAAGGCCACCATATATCTTATATCGAAGTCATAAAAACTTAACAGCTTCTTTTGCATAGGTTCCAGGATCTATTTTATCTCCTGGAACATTTTTAATTTTTTCGAATCTTTTTATTTCATATTTCATGCATTTTTTCATAAAATAAAAGTAACCCTTTTTTCCAAACTACTACGTTTGACTGTATGGTTTGGGCTAAAGTATAATTAACTCTAACTATATCTCTTTACGGATCGGTACTCCGGTGAGATATAAGTAACCAAAAGCAGAGGTGATATGATGGGGCTTACTATCGTATCGGCGAAATAGCAAGTATTGCTAATGTATCTAAAAGAACAATTGACTATTACACTAGCATCGGCCTTATAAAAGCGAAACGCTCAAAATCGAATTACCGAATATATTCTGAAGACGCACTGTCTGATTTAAGGTTCATTGAAGAATGCAAAAAACTGCATCTTCCGCTTGAAGAGATTAAAAGAAAACTAGAAATGAAGACGAAAAGGGAGATACGTACAGGGGAAGTTGAAAAGCACATCGACGCAGTCACACTGCAAATGAAGCAGCTTCACCAGGAAATTTCGGTTCTCATGCCGCTAATTAAAACACTGGATGAAGAACAGAAGGACGGCATTTCCAAGAAGCTGACTGTTGAAAGCATTGCATTGCTCCGTTCCCTTTCCAGCCTGACAAGCTAATCCCATTTTCACATTATCAGGAGGTGACACCCTGCCCGTTTCTAGCGGGATATGGGGAACTTATTTGGACATATTAAACTTGGTTTTTATAGCCATTTTAATTGCTTTAACGGCTTTTTTCGTAACTTCGGAATTTGCCATCGTAAAGATACGAAGTTCAAGAATTGATCAATTAATAGAAGAAGGCAATAAAAATGCAATTGCTGCCAAGAAAGTCATTTCAAACCTGGATGAATATCTTTCAGCCTGCCAGCTTGGAATCACGATAACCGCTCTAGGCCTAGGTTGGCTTGGTGAACCGACGATTGAACATCTGCTTCGCCCTGTGATTAACCAGTTCAATCTGCCGGGTTCCATTTCCCAAGTCGTTTCATTCAGCATCGCGTTTGCTTTTATTACCTTTCTTCACGTGGTTGTTGGCGAATTGGCTCCAAAGACGCTGGCTATTCAAAAAGCTGAAGCCGTTACCCTTTTAACATCGCGTCCTTTAATTTGGTTTTACCGGATCATGTATCCGATTATCTGGGCGTTGAATGGATCAGCCCGTCTTTTAACCAGCATGTTTGGACTAAAGCCCGCTTCTGAACACGAATTGGCCCATTCGGAAGAAGAACTTCGAATCATTTTATCTGAAAGCTATGAAAGCGGCGAAATCAACCAATCTGAGTTTAAGTATGTAAATAAAATTTTCGAGTTTGACAATCGTATCGCGAAAGAAATTATGGTTCCGCGTACAGAGATTGTCTCACTCTCAAAAGATGATACACTGGAAAACTTTCTTCAAATCGTCCAGGAAGAAAAATTTACACGTTATCCAATTATAGACGGAGATAAGGACCATATTATCGGCATGGTCAATATAAAAGAAGTCATGACTGACTTGATCATGAATCGTGAATTATCTTCAAGCACACTCGAATCGTATATACGTCCGATTATCAGGGTCATTGACAGCATTCCGATCCATGAGCTACTTTTAAAAATGCAAAAGGACCGAATCCATATGGCCATTTTGATGGATGAATATGGCGGAACTTCGGGTCTCGTAACCGTGGAGGATATCATCGAAGAAATTGTCGGAGAAATCCGGGATGAATTTGATATGGATGAAGTGCCAATGATCCGAAATACAAAAGAAGGACACTATATTATTGATTCAAAAGTTCTTGTCAGCGAGGTCAATGACCTTCTTGGAACTGACATAAATGATGAAGATGTCGATACCATCGGCGGCTGGATCTTGACTGAAAATTACGAAGCCAAACAGGGCGATACAATCCAGCACGAAAAGTACCTCTTTAAAATCCTTGATATGGAGGAACACCATATTAAGTACATTGAGGTAACAGCCGTTCCTGAAACAGAAACGGCTCCTGCACAAAAAATACCCTTAACGGAGACCGAGGTCTTGTCATAGGACTATAGTAAAGAACAGCCCATTGGGGGCTGTTCCTTTTTTTTTGATCCACCATTTTTAACGAAAAGGCAAGCTAATAATATAGCCTATATAGAAAAAAAGCTCTCTAAAGAAAAAAGGAATTTTCGTTTCTAATGATGTATAAACCGAACTCTGTGTCGGGGATGAATAAGCCTTCATCCCAACATTCTCCGTCATTAGCATAGCTCTTTTCATATGCAAAGGATCGCTGACGATGAGAAATGTCTCCAAGTGATTATTGGAAGCAACCTTGAGGGCGTACTGGAGATTCTCTTCTGTTATCGCAGATTTCGTTTCAATAAGAATGTCTTCTGTCTTAACATTATTTTTTATAGCATATTCCCTCGAGACCTCCGATTCAGCAAACCTGTCCTTACCACTCTTGCCGCCTGTAAAAATTAGCTTCTCAGCATATCCATTTTCATAGAGCCAAATCGCATGGTTTATTCTCTCACGTAAAACAGGAGATGGCTCGTCATCCCAAGCTGCAGCTCCGAGGACAATCGCTGCATCCGCCTTAACCAATTCATTTTGGGAACTGAAAGACCAAATGCTGTACGCTGAATAGCCTATGAAAATAAGAAAACTAATGCTGAAAACAAAGACAATCCTGCCAATCCGCTTTTTGGGCACTATTATCCATCCTTTTATCCATTTAATAGGGCTCATATGGATTTTTCTTTCCCGTTCTTTATGTAGTACTTGGTGCACGGGCACGAATCAACTGCTTTGCTTCCCTTCTTTGCCCTTTTCCTGCATCAATGGGCACGAGCAAACCACCTTCACTAAGCTCCCTGCATGCATAATAGTTTGGCTGCCCCCTCCTCCCTTATGCTCTCGGAACCCTAATCGTAAATTTAGTACCCTTCCCATTTTCACTGCTCACTGTTATTTTTCCATCATGCAGCTGGACGAGCTGTTTAACAATTGAAAGCCCTATGCCGAATTCACCAAATGAATGATTGGTCCTGGACAAATCCGCTTTGTAAAACCGCAGCCAGATGGACTCGATTTCCTGCGGATCAATGCCGATGCCTGTATCTTCAATTTCAATGATTGTTTCATTGGGACCCTCGTTTCCCCTTAAAAATATGCGGCCATTCTCCGTAAATTGGATGCTGTTCTTGACGATGTTCGTAAGAATTTGGATGAGGCGGTCATAATCCGCATAAACAGTAATTTCTTCATCAGCCTCTATATAAATCCTATTTCCTTTTTCCTCTGCCTGAATTTCAAGCTGCTCCTTTACGATTTCAAAGGCTTCCATCAGATTAATATCCATTTTATTTAACTGCAGCTGATTGGATCTGATTTTCTCATAATCAAGGTTTTCATTTACAAGACGAATGAGCCTTTTTGCCTCCCGGTCAATCAGTACCATCCCTTTTGCTTTTTCCTTCTCCGGAATCCATCCATCCTTAATCCCTTCAGCCAATCCGCTGATTGTTGTTAGGGGTGTCCGCAATTCATGAGACACGTCTGCAATAAATTTTCTTCTTCTATTTTCCAGCCGTTTAATTTCTTCATTTGATTCCTTTAGCTTGGCTGCCATTTCATTAAAATCCTTAGCCAGATCACCGATTTCATCCATATATGTATATGGGACATTCACATCATAATTCCCGGATGAGATCATGGAGGCAGCATTCCGGAGATCTGTAATCCTTTTGATCAGGTTTTTGGAAAGGACGAGGCTTAATAAAATAGTTGCTGTTAAAGAAATAATGATGGTATATAATAAAAATCTGTTTAGCTGGCTCACCACTTCCATGGCGCCGGTAATTGGCGATAGCAGCAGCACCCCGCCAATGAGCCTGCCTCCCTGCATATAGGGAAGGGCAACCAATGTTACTTCCTGATCAAAACGTTTTATATCATGCTTGACAGATACTCTATTCCCTTTGGAGATTTCCTCCCATTCAGCCTTTGTCAGCTGAATCATCGGATCTGACTTTAGCTCCGGGTACAAGACCCTGCCTTTATTGTCAAAGAGAATATATTTAATATTTCTTGCGTCCAGCAGCTGGCTGTATTCGGTTAAAAATTGCTCGTTTCCTTCTATCCGGACAGTTAAATCTGTTAGAATCCGTTCTCCATAGGAATTCAATTCATCCACTTTATTTTCGAAAATATAATTCTCAACAAACTGGGAGAAAAGCAGGCTTAATAATAGGAACGCCAAGATTAGAATGCTGACGTGGCTGATCAGCAGCTGATAAAAATATTTAATTTTCATTACCCGCTGCCGTTTCATCAAATTTATAGCCAACTCCCCAAACGGTATGGATAAAAGGCTGTTCTGCCGTGCCTATCTTTTTCCTGAGCCGTTTTATATGTACATCAACTGTCCGCTCATCTCCGTAAAACTGATATCCCCAGACACTATCAAGCAGCTGTTCCCGTGTAAAAACCTGCTTCGGATGTTTAACCAAATAATAGAGCAAGTCAAACTCCTTAGGAGTCAGATTGTTGAGAACCTGGCCATTAAAATAAGCCTCCCTTGATTCTTTGCTGATTTTAAAAAATTCGCTGGAAATATAATGGCTCTCCTCCCCTGAAGCCGTTTCAGCCTGAAACCGTCTTGTGACAGCTTTAATTCTTGCCATTAGCGTAAGCGGGCTAAAGGGCTTTGTTACATAATCATCAGCTCCCATTTCAAGCCCTAAAACCTGGTCGGATTCACTATCCTTGGCCGTGAGCATAATAATTGGCACCTTGCTTAGTTCCCTTATTTTTCGGCAAAGAGTCACACCATCCATAATGGGAAGCATCCAGTCAACAATTATGAGATCCCATTTTTCTTTATTGAACCGCTCGAAGCCTTCCTGGCCATCATGGACAAAAACTCCTTGATAACCTTCTTTCATAAAAAACATCTCAAGCATTGAACAGACACTTTCGTTATCTTCCACAACAAGAATTTTCATTTCCCCACACCATCCCCGAACATCTTCTTTCCTTAAATTAAATCGAAATTATCGTTTTTTTTCAATGAATATCTTTGTCCCTTATCGTTTTCTTTATAAAATTTATTATGGTTTCACAATAGATTGGGACATGCTATAAGCGAAGCAATATTTAGAAAAGGAGTGTTTGACACTATGAAAAAAAGATTATTAACAGTATTGGCTTTTTGCTTCCTTTTAATAGGATTGGCCCTTTCAGTGAACGCAGAAGTTATGCCAAAAGAAAAAAAACAAAATCAAGAGCAAAAATACGAACATCATCACCGCATTATTGATGAATCCCTTTTAAATAGCCTGCAGGAAAAAGGGTATTCCAAAAAAGAAATTTTCATAGCAGCCCATATTGCCAACTTCTCAAAGCAAAAAGTTGAAGAGGTTTTGGCTTTTTATAAAAAGAATGATTCTTCCTGGGAGAAAACAGCTCAGCATTATGGAGTTGATTTAGATAAAATTAGGAATCACCACCATCAAATGGATAAGTTCCTTGAAAAAAATAAAGACATTGTCCTTAAAAACGTCTCAGAGTATTCGGGGAAAACAGCCCAAGAATTGCAGGAATATCTTGATAAAGGAATACCTTTGCGTTTCCTCGTTTCCGGTTCAGCCATGGCTAAGGCAGCCAACAAGGATTTAAGCGATATTATAAAAATGAAGGAACAGGAAAAATCTTTTCATGAAATAAAAAAAGAACTCAATCTTGAAAATGAACAAATCCATACTGAAATGAAAAAGCTTGTCGATAAAATCCAGGAGGATATTAGAAAAACGGAGGAGTAACTCTATTTTTCATCAAAAAACCGCAGAGGCCCTAATCTGCGGTTTCGTTTTTTTTTATTCAGGATTATAATTTAATTGGAGGTGTTACCATGATGGATGAAAACCCGCTGCCGTCCCCTGACGGCTTAGATGAAGAAACCTTATTTATGGTTTCCCAAACTTTTAAAGCCTTATCTGATCCAACCAGGCTGCGTATTTTGCATTTATTATTTCACGGGGAGTATTCGGTTAATGAAATAGCTGAAAATCTTTCACTTTTGCAATCAACTGTATCCCACCAGCTCCGATTTTTGAAAAACCTTAGACTGGTTAAATTCCGGCGTGATGGAACCACTCTTTTTTACAGCCACGACGATGAACATGTCATTAGTTTATTGAAGCAGGCTATCGAACACGCCCAGCATTCCTGATTAAGCTGTCCTCTGGTCACCCACAGCCTTAATTGCAATTATCCCTATGACCGGGACAGCCTTCTTTCTCCCCCTCCACCTGTATTGTACTGTGCTCAATGCCATATTCATCATGCAGCACCGCTTGCGCTTCATGAAGGACAGCATCATGGCCTCCAGCATGCTCAATAACGAGGTGGCAGCTTAGTGAAGGAAAACCGGATGTAATCGTCCAAATATGAAGATCATGGACATCCTTGACATGGTTAACTTTGAGAAGCTCCTTTTTTATATCTTCAGGATTCAAATGGGAAGGAGTCCCCTCCATTAAAATATGGAAAGATTCCTTTACGACTCTCCAGCCGCTAATTAAAATCAGAATAGCCACAATCACACTCGCAATCGGATCTGCTATGCCCCAGCCAAAGAAGTAAATCAGAAGTGCAGCGGTGATGGCTCCAACAGAACCAAGCAAATCCCCTAATACATGCAAAAATGCGCTCCTGACATTCAAGTTATGGTCCTTATCTCCTTTCATCAAAATAAAGGCTGCAGCAATGTTCACTAGCAGGCCGATAGATGAGATAACGAGCATTCCAAAGCTTTGAACCGCTGGCGGCTCAAGAATACGATGATACGCTTCAAAGAAAATATAGAAGGAAATCAGGAGAAGTGTAATTCCATTTATCGATGCAGCAATGATTTCAAACCTTTTATACCCAAATGTTTTCGAATTTGTAGCCTTCTTTTCCCCCATTTTAATGGCCAGAAAGCTTAAACCTAGTGCGGCTGCGTCACTCAGCATATGCCCCGCATCCGATAGCAGTGCCAGACTGTTGGTGAGAATACCGCCTATTACCTCTACAACCATAAAGGAAGCGATCAGAAAAAATGCCCCCATTAAAGCTTTTTTATTGCCTGTATGATGGTGATCATGCGAATGTGAATGCCCGTGTCCGTGTCCCATGCTCTGCACCTCTTTTTATATGAATATATGCTCATATATATTATGTATGACATTGCTTTATTGTTCAATGTTTTTTTATGTCTCTCTTTATATTTAGACTAATTACAAAAAATAAAACAAAAAAACTGCCTGAATGAACAGGCAGTCCTTTTGTTTTATGCCAAATAAACAAAATAACCCATAAACGCAATACATAGTCCATACATAATGGGATGAATCTCTTTTGGCTTACTTAGTGCAAGCATGGTAATAGGGTAACGAATGAATCCCAAGGCAATTCCTGTTGCTACACTGAATGTCAGCGGCATCATCAGGATTGTTACAAACGCCGGAATGGCTATTTCGAGTTTTCCCCAATCAATATGCTTAACCTCCATCGCCATTAGTGCACCTACTATAATCAGCGCCGGAGAAGTAACCTCAGCTGAAATAACACTTAGCAATGGGGAGAAGAACAACGCAACTGCGAAGCAGGCCGAGATAATAATAGAAGTAAAACCTGTTCTTCCTCCAGCCGCGATACCTGAACTTGATTCAATCATGGATGCAGTTGTAGAAGTCCCCAATACTGAACCGATTACAGTTGCACTTGAATCTGCAAGCAGTGCTCTTCCGGCATTTGGGATTTCGTTATTTTTCATAAGGCCTGCCTGGCTGGCAATGGCAATCAATGCTCCAGCCGTATCAAAAAAGGCTACAAATAAAAAGGTAAAAATAACGGCAAGCATTTCAGGTGTAAGGATTTGATCAATGTGCAAAAATACTTCTCCGAAAGTAGGCTCAAGGCTTGGGACAGCCCCAATAATATGTTCCGGCTTTTCAATAAGCCCAATAAGCATACCAATAGCAGCTGAGATAACCATCCCATAAAAGATAGCCCCTTTAACGCCCCTGACCATTAAAACAATTGTTAATATAAAACAAAAGACAGCCAGCAGTGTTGCCGGAGATTTAATGTCACCAATCGAAACAAAAGTAGCTTCATTCCCGACAATCAGCCCTGCATTCTTCAAGCCGATAAAAGCGATAAAAAAGCCAATTCCGCCAGCAATTGCATGCTTTAAATCCTTCGGGATGATGTTAATAATCTTTTCCCTTATTTTTAATAAGCTTAAAATCACAAACAAAATTCCGGAAACAAATACACCGGTTAAGGCTGTTTGCCATGGAATGCCCATCCCGATACAAACAGAAAAGGTAAAAAATGAATTCAGGCCCATGCTTGGCGCAATTCCGATCGGATAGTTGGACAGCAGGCCAATTAGAAGAGAGCCAATAATAGCTGACAATGCTGTGGCAGTAAAAACTGTCCCCTTATCCATTCCAGCCTGGCTGAGAATAATAGGATTTACAATTAATATATAGGCCATTGACAAAAAGGTGGTTAGACCCGCAATTGTCTCCTGCTTGAATGATGTTCCTCTTTCATGAAACTGAAAAAATGATGACACGCAATTTCCCTCCTCCTTCTCCTAAATAACCAATAAAAAAAGCTCCGCAATATGCGAAGCTGCCCATAAAAAAAACAGAAGAAAATAGCATGTCAATTAAAACAAGCTATGTCCCCTGTAGTCAAGCTATTTGCGGCAGCCTGGTAGAAACGTTCAGACCCTATTTCTGAACATATACAGGTAATAAGAAAAGCGCAGAGAACACATTTTATTGCTCCCGAGCTAAATATTAAAATATATTAATATAATGTTGATTATTCTAGCAAACTCATGTATTGAGGTCAATTTTTTAATTGATTCTGAGATTTTTCTAATGGTTATATAAGAAGAGCAGATGTTAATTTTTTTGTATAAAGGGTAAATACAAAAAAAGCAGCATGAGGAGGTGGATCAATTTGTACATTGTCTATGCAAGCCTGATTCTTATTGCCGCATCCATGATATTTCTTGGCATATACGCATTTAAAACTTACAAGGATGCCAAGCCGGCAATTGAAAAGCTGAACGCGATAAGCACTGTCATGCAGCTGAAGGCAGATCAGATAAAAAGCGGAGTTGATGAGCTGACATCAACACAACAAGAGATCCAGAAGGATATAGATTATAAGAAACAAACGTTTAATAATACTATTTCAGCAGTAAAAGAAACACCGAAAAAAATAAAAAAATGGTGGAACATTAAAATACCATTCATCCACCAAATCAAATAAAAACGAGGGGCTATCAATCCCCTCGTTTTTATTTGTGTTACTTAATGGAAAGAGTGCTATATGCTTCTGCATCCGTCTTCCCATCACTATTGTCATTATCTTTATCCTTCATTTTATGGTCAGGCTTTTTCGTTTTATGCCTATGGTAAATCGCACTTATTTCACCGCCAATAACAAGAGCAAGCCCTGTCAAAAAGAACCATAGCATCATGACAATTACTCCGCCCAAGCTTCCATATGTAGCGGAATAATTTCCAAAATTGCTTACATAATAAGATAAACCCAGTGATATAAGCAGCCACATTACAGTTGCTGCCAGTGCACCAGGGATAACATGTTTAAAAGGATAGTGCTTATTTGGGGCAACCTTGTAAAGGATTGCCAAAATAGATACCATAATGGCAAATGCAATTACCCATCTTAAAACTGTAATAAGAACTTGCATGCCGTTTGGTATATGAATAAAGTTTTCTGCAAAGTTCATAATCACTTTTCCGAAAACCGGCAAAATCATTGCGATGATAACTGCTACAATCAATCCTAGTGTCAAACCGATAGATATGAGCCTTGATTTAATAAACGACCTTGTTTCCTTAACGTCAAAAGCATCATTCATAGCTCTTATAAATGCCTGCATCCCGTTGGAAGCCGACCATAATGTACCGATAATACCAAAAGTCAGCAGTCCGCCATTTGGCTTCGTTATAATATTTACAACATTGTCCTCAATTACACTATATGAATCTGCCGGCATCACTGTCTGCAAATAAGTTAATGCTTTTTGGGGATCCAAAGAAAGGTATGGAACAATGGAAATAAGCAGGATTAACAAAGGAAAAATGGAGAGCATATAGTAATAGGCTTGCTCAGCTGCAAGCCCGGTTGCCCGGTCATTTTTAAATTCCTTTCCGAGCTTCTTGCCAAATTTTATAACCTTATTCATTTTTACCTATCCTCCCTTGTCCATCTTAAGAAGCTTTGTAAGAATTCTTTTCCCCATGGATAGAGGTTATAATCATTTTTCAGCAGAAAAAATATTTATCAATTTTTTTTGATTTTTAAGTTGCGTTTTGGAAGTAATGGAATTATAATACAAATATCAAAACATTTTGATTTAACAAAACAACGAATAGATTTTCATACTAATTTTATTTTTCACACTAAAAATCAATTTTTTTTGATTGATAAAACAAATTTTATTGATTAAGGAGTTGGATTTATGTTTCGCTTTGAAGATTTTATGGTCATAGAGCTTAAACAAAAAGAAATTGAAAAGGAAGCTCGGAATGCCTGGAAGTTCTCTCCTCCTCTAAAAGAAGAGCCTGCCCGCAAGACACCTGCCAGACAGGAATTTGGAGGCTGCAGATGCATCCCATGTGAAAACTGTTAATTTCGGTTTTTACTCGAAAGGAGGTGAGATCATCTTGAAATTCTTTAAATCCTTATCCATTACAAAAGACGGCAAGGAATGCTGCCAAATTGAAATCAAGGAAACAGAAAATAAAACAGGTACAGATTGCTGCCAGCCACCTAAACCTTGCTACTAGTCCCCTGAAATAGAAAGGTGCCGCCAGGCTAAACTGGGACACCTTTTCTATTTTTGATATAAATTATTAAACATTCTTTTCATAAAATAATCATCTTCACATTTTTCACGTTTAAAAGGGATTCTCTTCCCTCTTTTCGTAATCTTTTCCTGTTTTTCCCAGTTATTTGACTCCTTCTTTAAATGAAGCATATTATTCTGGTTTTTAAGGTCCTTGTAAAAGATATATGCCTCATCTGGATGGCCATGAAAAAAATAAAGCCTCTTTTCTCCTGTTGATTCGCCGCTCATATACTTTTTTAAACTCTCCAAATGGGGATCTTCCCCGGCAGAAAGAACTGTATATTTCATCAGATCAATCATATTCATATACATGCTCTGATCAATAATTTCATCATATTTATGTCCAAAACTTGCAAAAACATCTCTTATTACCTGCTCGTTGAATTCCTTTGTCCGAATTTCCTGCTTCCTGATGCATTCAAGATCCTCTTTTTTAATATCCTTGGCAAAAACTGCACCTGTAAAATTCAATGACAGTAGTATCACCAGCAAAATGAATAACCATCTTCGCATAGAATCACCTCGCAGGTATTTTTCCATTAAAAGAAAAAATTATCCTTTTAATTCGAATGGAGCTGTAAGGTAATTTCGTGGATCATAGATCAACAAATTATTTGCGTGGACTTGGTGGTAACCAAGTTAATCCAAGAAGTGTTATAATCATTTTAATAAAATGTACCTGCCAAAGTTCTTTTCAGGATATGTACTAATGTTTTATATAGAATAAGAATGGCACAAGCTCTCATATTATCGTATAAAGCCTTACGTGAATTGCCAGCAGAATAATCCTGGCTTTGCAGACTAACCCAGCAACTCTATGCAATCATGTTTTTTATTTTTTTGGCTCTTTTAAACTTGCCTTTTGATTTCCGCTCCAGGCACTCAGCGACCGCGGGCGGTCCGACGCTCCTCGGCGTTAATGCCTGCAAGGGTCTCCCTTTGCTCGCGTTTCCCGCTGGACATTGGATAAGCATCCTCGAATTAACACCGCACGAAGGAAATACGTAAGCATTTTCGAGGAATTCGTTCCTTCCGCTCCAATCAACAGGGTGCCAAAATCAGCAGTAAGCTAACATTGCCTTTTTTATAAGTGCAGCTTTAATCAGCCTTTTTCTTAAAATAACTAAAATGGGGGTCATTTATGAATGTTCCGTTGGAATCTGGAGTTGAGCAAAACGTACATAAAGGGTTAACGAAAGCCAAGCTTGCCAAGAGAATCTTCTTTATCATATTAGGAGCGGTTCTTATGGGAGTCGGGATTGAAGAATTTTTAGTTCCCAATAAGATACTCGATGGCGGGATTGTAGGCATCTCCATTATCCTTTCCCATCTATCCGGCTGGAAGCTCGGCTGGTTCATATTCGTTTTGAATATTCCATTCTTCTACATAGGCTACAAGCAAATAGGAAAAACCTTTGCATTATCCACCTTATTGGGCATCGCCGTATTATCCGCTACCACCCTCCTTTTGCATGACGTCCCTGTCTTTACAGAAGACTTGCTATTGGCGACTGTATTTGGCGGAATTGTCCTTGGAATAGGGGTCGGCATGGTTATCAGGTACGGGGGATCATTGGATGGAACAGAAATTCTGGCCATTCTCGTAAACAAAAAACTCCCCTTCTCTGTAGGGGAAATCATCATGTTCTTCAATATCTTTATTTTTGGAACAGCTGGTTTTGTATTCGGCTGGAATCGCGCCATGTATTCCATCCTTGCTTATTTCATTGCTTTTAAAACCATTGATGTGGTCATACGCGGGCTTGATGAATCCAAATCGGCTTGGATCATCAGTGAAAATCACCAAGTGATCGGCGAAGCAATCCTTGCACGGCTCGGAAGGGGAGTTACCTATTTAAATGGCGAAGGCGCCTATACTGGCGACGATAAAAAAGTGATATTCTGCGTAATTACCAGGCTGGAAGAAGCAAAACTAAAAGCCATTGTCGAAGAAATCGATCCCAATGCGTTTTTAGCAGTTGCTGATATTGCTGAGGTAAGAGGCGGAAGATTTAAAAAGAAAGCCATCCACTAAGGATGGATTTTTTTATGGCTTTGAAGGGTTTTATAATTTGATTTATGCGCCGACTCGGGAATTAGCGTCGCCGGCAATTCTTATGCGTGGGCTGGACCTTTTACGAACGGACACGATCATTTACGCGCGGGTTTTAATTGTTTACGTGTGATTTTTAACCTTTTACGTGTTTACTCGGCTTTTACGCGCAGGATCCTCCCCTTTGCACGGGGCTACACTCCTTTTATACGCGGACTTCCTTGATTTACGCGCGGGTTTGAACTGGTTATGCGCGCCCTTTTCTTTAATGCGCGGAGCTGGGGCCTTTGCGAGCAGGTACGAATCGCTTGTGCGCGGTTTTCAAGTTATTTACGACTTTTTATACCTTTTACGGGCTTACTTGGCTTTACCCCGGCTTTTAAATCAAAATAAAAAATAAATAGGTTAACAATAAAATAAATATCAAAAGGATGATGGTAGTTATTAAATAGATTAAAGACCTTGATGAAGTGTAGGTTTGCGTATTAATTCTTTTTCGAATCCGAAAATAATTCATGGTTGAATATAATAGAATGGTAAGTCCGGTAACCAGCGAGAATAGACTTAATGCTACCGCAATCCTGTCAGCAAATTCATTTACCCTCTGTATGTTATTAAAATGCAGTGTAGATGCCAGAACTCCTATGCCGGTCATAGCTATAGACGTACGAACCCATGCCAAAAAAGTGCGTTCGTTGGCCAAGTGCTGCTGTATGTATTTTGACTCCTTTGTTTCTTCCATTTGAAACAACTCTCCCCGGATTAGAGTATAGCTTTATATTTTCCATTTAATCTTTAGTTAAACTTAAAAAAGGGACAGCAAAAGCTGTCACCACTTTTATATTATAGAATATCCATCCAGATTTTAATGGATGTACCCAATATAAGCGCAGCCAGGATTACCTGCAGGATTTTTGTATTTACTTTTTTTCCGGCATTGGCACCTAAAGGAGAAGCTATTAAGCTGGCAATGATCATGATAGCTGCAGGAATATAGTCTACCTGCCCTGTCGCCACTTTTCCGACTGTTGATCCAATTGAAGAAATAAAGGTAATTGCCAGAGATGTTGCAATGGTCATCCTTGTAGGAATTTTTAACACAACGAGCATGATTGGAACAAGGAGGAATGCCCCTGCAGCACCAACGATACCAGCTCCAATCCCGACAATTAGAGCAAAGAAGGCTGCAAGCCATTTATTGAACTTTACCTGATCCAGTGGTATATCGTCCAAACCCTTTTTCGGTACGAACATCATGATTGCAGCGATTAAAGCCAATATTCCGTACACTAGGTTAAGGCCGCCTTCAGACATGAAACGCGAACCGTAGCTTCCGATCAAACTACCGATTAATATAGCAGAACCCATATATATGATAAGTGTTTTATTTAAATAGCCGCCTTTTCTGTATGCCCAGATGCCCCCAATTGTAGCAAAAAACACCTGTACAGCACTGATTCCGGATACTTCATGGGCGGAAAATGACGCTAAACCAAATAATGGCGGAATGTATAAAAGCATAGGGTATTTAATAATTGAACCGCCGATTCCGACCATACCGGAAATATAAGAGCCGATGAAACCAATTAAAAAGATAACGATTAAAAATGTAAATTCCATGTGGCTGTTCCCTCCTTTAATCGAAAAAAGGGAGTAAAAAACTCCCTTATATCATTTCATTATATTAGCCTTTTTGAACCCAGAACTTTAGAACTCCATTATCGTCCTCATGTTTTAAAAGTTCATGGCCTGTTGATTCTGTCCAGGCAGCTAAATCTTTCACTGCACCTTTGTCAGTTGCATGAATTTCAAGCACTTGGCCTGATTCAATTTCTCCGATTGCTTTCTTTGTTTTTACGATTGGCATTGGGCAAGCCAGACCTTTTGCATCTAATACTTTTGTTACGTTCATGATTTCATTCCTCCGATTTTTTTAGTTAGTATCAAGTTAAAGCAGAGTCTAATTCAAATAAGCTATCTTACCGCACAGCGGTTAGGCCCGATTTCCATTTCACGCTGTTTCTCTTCATCCGGGCTGATTTTACCCATATTTGTTTCACGGATTTCCTGATAAGCATTCGGCTGAGGAGGAAGGTTTTCAGAAACCAATTTTCTGAACTCACCTTCGTCTTCAATGTTTAATCCGTGGTTTTTAGCAAATAAAGTGCCAAGCTTTTCAGATACGCTGCCATCTTCATTTAACTCATCAATGATCATGAAGTGCGCAGGCATAACAATTAATTGGCTTGATAGCTCTTTATAACGCTTGTAAAGTGTTTCCCTTAAATCTCCAGCCCAGTCACCAGCTTTACCCGCCAAGTCAGGACGTCCGATTGAATCGATGAACAGGATATCACCTGATAGAAGGTATTGATCATCAACTACGAAAGATGTTGAACCAATTGTATGGCCTGGTGAATAAACAGCCTGAATGGTAATCTTTGTGGAACCAATCATTACTCCGTTTCCATCTTCAAGGCGGTTATAATCAAATGTTACTTCTTCAGCATCCTTAGGAGGAAGCCAGTATGAAGCACCTGTTTTTTCAGCAATTTTTCTTCCGCCGGAAATATGGTCAGCGTGTAGATGTGTATCAAAAATATGCTTGATTACTGCATCCTTTTCAGCAGCAAAGTCAGTAAATACATCAGTCATTCTTGTTGCATCAACAATCGCAGCTTCACCGTTTGAAATAACCATGTAAGATAGGCAGCCTTTACCGATGCGGACGAATTGATACATTTCTCCGCCATCCTTCAAGTCTCCTACTTTAACTGGCTCAAGGTGTTCACTCCAGGCTTTCATTCCGCCTTGCAGGTAAGAAGCTTCCCGTCCTGCTTCTTCAAGCATATCTGCAACCATTACGGAAGAACCTTCTTTTGCACAAACTACTAATAGCTCTTTATCCGCTGGGATTTTATCAAGAATAGGTTCTACTCCATCAAGAAGATCAAAGTAAGGAACATTCAAATATTCAAAGTTTTTTCCTTCGATTTTCCAATTGCTAAAGTCATCTTCATTTCGAACATCAAGTACAAATAAATTGTCGTTATTGAATACTTTTTTCGTTACTTCCTTAGCTGTCATTGCGTTTGCCACTCCTTATACCTCCTACCGTATTATTTCGCTTAAAAAATTTTTAGTTAACTTTTGTTTCAGTTGGCCCATTCCACTCGGACATTCCAGGAACAACATTTGTTACGTTTGTGAAACCTTTTTCGGCTAATGTCTGTGATGCCATATCACTGCGGCTCCCTGTACGGCATACAACATAGATTTTCTTATCCTTGTTCCATTCACCGATGCGCTCTTCCAGTTCGCCGAAAGGAATTGAAATAGCGTTCGGAATATGTCCAAATGCAAATTCAGCAGGCTCTCGTACGTCAAGGACTACGATATCAGAATTTGAATCAAGTTGTTTTTGTAAGTCTTCATTTGAGGCAACAGACTCAAACTTTGCAGCTTCGCGCTCTTCATTTGCACTTGCTTTGCGGATATAGTGCTTTAGCACTTCTCCTTCTTCAATTGTTCCAAGGTACTGATGGCCTGAGCTTTTTGCCCATGCTAGGATATCAGCCTTTGAACCTTTATCAGTTGCAAGAACTTCAAGCACTTCACCAGGATTTAAATCATTAATTGCTTTTTTTGTTCTAACAATCGGCATTGGGCATGCAAGGCCTTTTGCATTTACAGTAAAGTTTGTTTTTAATGCTTCCATTTTAAAAATCCCCCTATCCTATTTACGAAGTTTGATTAAATGAATAAGTTGACATTGCCATCTTCTGCATCAGCTAAGTACGCTGCAACGCCGGCAAATGCAACGCCATCAATAATTTCATCTTGTTTGAAACCAAGAAGGTCAACAGTCATTTGGCAGGCTACAAGCTTAACATCCTGTTCTTTTGCCATTTCAATAAGGTCCTTTACTGGAATTGTATTGTGTTTTTTCATAATATCTTTAATCATTTTAGGACCCATTCCAGCCATATTCATTTTTGAAAGACCCATTTTTTCAGGTCCTCTTGGCATCATTTTGCCAAACATTTTTTCCATAAATGATTTATTCACTTGAATTGGTTCATCTTTCCTTAAGGCATTTAACCCCCAGAATGTGTGAAAAATCGTTACCTCGTGATCGTAAGCAGCAGCACCATTCGCAATAATATAAGCTGCCATTACTTTATCATAGTCCCCGCTGAAAAGAACAATCGTTGTTTTTTTCTTTTCCATTTATACTCATTCCTCTCTTTACCCTCATGGGTATATATTTAAGCAAAAAAAATCCTTGTTTATTTTATTTTTACTGTAACAGCTATTATACCAACAGGGTATAAATACCTGATAGGGTATATAATATCCTGTATTAGATAATCTGTCAACAGGGTTTTTTCTTTTTTAATGTATAAAGAAGAGAATATATTTCTCCCCTTTTTTTAAAAGTTTCCCGGTTTCTTTTAAAACCACTTTCAAGCATTTGCCTCTTTTAGTGTGTACCCTAAAGCACACAGCGATTAGGCCCAATCTCCAGTTCTTGTTGCTTTTCTGCTTCGCCTTTCATGTAGCCGCGGTTAATCGCTACAATTTCCTCAAAGCCTTCCACTCAACCCAACAGGGTACCAAAATCAACAATAAGCTTTACACAGCCAATAAATAAAAAGACACCCCAAATGAGGTGTCTTTTGCATGCTGCTTAGCAGCAATCACTTTCATTGCCTAACAGGACAAGGCCTTTTCTCTGCTTATCGTGCTCAAGAGTCATGCCTTCTGTGGAAGATTTTATTTCCGGGTCAAAGGCAACCTGGATTTCATTGATTGTTTCTAATATATCGTCTGCTTCCGGCTCATCCAGAGCCAGTCCAATCTGTGGGCCTCCTCAGCCATAGCCTGCAAAATAAACTCTAATACCGCCCGCATTTTTTTCCTGCAGGACTTGTTTCAGCAGGTCACGAGCTTCGTCTGTAATTTTCAAGACGTTCATCCTTTCTTCTCGGATATTTTCAGTAATTCGCTATAGCCAATTTGCTCGTCATCTAACCATGGAATAACTGAGGTCCTTCGCAAGTTCATTCGTAACCTTTAGAATCCATTCTTTTCATAAGCGGCCGTACCAAGCAAAATTGGGTCTTCGGTATCTGCAGCATAGAAACTTTGATTTATGACCCGCCATTTAGGCGGTATATCCGCCCTTTTCAAATCCTCCTGGAGCCTCGCTGCTTCAAATACAGGGGTTGCTTCTGGAAGTGTAGGAATTACAACCTCTGTTTCTTTATTATTCCTCAATTTAGGCAGCAGCTCTTTTACACTTTCAGGAACTTCACCAGTGGATCTCTCAACTCTTTATGATAAGAATGACCGCATTCAGCAGAAGCTGGATATGTCCGGTTGGTTCCGTATCAATAACCAGCACTTATTCTTTAGCTCTTGCCATACCTCTGCAGAAGCTCTGAACACGTCAATTTCTTCTGTGCATGGGGATTTAAGATCCTGCGATTGCTTCTTCACAACTCTGCCGATACCCTGCTCAGTACCTCTTTACGGTATTTTTCCACTTTATACTTTGGATCGATGCTGCTAATTGTTAAATTGCCAAAACTATGCTCATTGCCAAATATATAGGGCCTTTCCCCATAATAAAATACCATTTTTTTTGCTCTCGTGTAAATCATCCAGTACTGCCTGAAGAGAAGGAATTTCTATTCGATCCTTTTCCTGTATGATTCCCTACTTAGATGGGTTTTTAGTTAAAAGCTTCCTCAATGATTGCGGACCGATCAATGCCCCGGCGAATTAAGGAACTGCGTCTCGGGGTATTTCTGCCAATTTAGCCCTCATGGCAGAAAATAGTGGTTTCGCAGATTTATGTTATTTCTTGATTAATTAAATTTTGGCAGGTTAATCTCCCACTTTTAATATCATTTATCAAGTTTTAATCAACAGCCAGATATACAAGCCTGTTTAGGAAATAAATAAAGCAGGAACTGTTAAAATAATTCACATATAAGTGGTAGGAAAGTCGTATTTGCAATAAACCAATCGTCCAAAAAACGGAATAACCATTGCGTCTTTAAACTTCAAAGGTCTGCCGGAACGGAAGGACATAAAATAAGAGCGGCTCCATCATTCGCATAGAATAAAAAAATAAATCAGTTTTTTTTGATTTATCTAGTTGCACATTGCCACTATTGGAAGTATAATACCATGTATCAAAGGAATTTGATTTAAGGAGGATTCACTATGGACAAAATAATTCCTTTAAAAGATACTTCACTGGATGAAACTTTTTCTAAATATGAAGCGAAATTTAAAGCACTTGCTGATCAAAAGCGCCTCCACATTTTGAATCTTCTGTGCAGACAGGAATCCAGCTGTGTTTGCGATTTAAGCGAGCTTATCGAAATGCCACAGTCCAAACTGAGCTATCACTTAAAGATTCTTCTTGATGCGGGATTAATTCTAAAAGAGACAAAAGGAACATGGAGCTATTATCGAATCAATCAAGAGGAAATTAATCATCTGCTTTCTCCAGAGTTATGTTGCTTATTTAGACCTAGCTGCTGTTAGGTTCTAAATTTTTTAGTTATTACATCAATTTTTTTTGATTTTCCAACTCTGGGGATGCAAGCTGCCAGAGGTCATTTTTTATTAAATCTATTTTCCGTAAATAGCTGGTGATCGCCTTTATTGCTTCTATGATCACCATGTCGACAATAGCTGGATTTATATTTTATCTAGCCTAAACCAAGTTTGATAAATTACTTATCCATTCTTCTATCAAACCTGATTCAAATTGAATATATATAAAAAGTAACGACTAAAACATACTGGAGTGGATGAGAATGCAGAAAGACACCACCCCTAAAGAAAAAACCGGATATCAGTATACTGAACTGGAAGAAATGAAATCAAGCCTTAAAGAACAGGCGGCAGCCGCTGTGTGGATTCAAACAGTTGGTCTTATTGCAGAAGCAATTATTATCTCCAGGCTCCTTGCAATAAGTGAGGAATCAGAAGGAGAAAATAAAATTGTAACGGGTATTTGGATTCAGGCTATTGGACAATTGCTTGAGGCAATTGGAGTAACCAGACAATTAACTACAGAAGATCAGAAATTGCTTTTAATGGCACAAAGAACAACTGTTAATGGTGATTGGCTTCAATCAATTGGTGCTGCAGTGGAAGCTCTTGGAGGAGAACGGGTAATTGCAGTAGAGATGGAGGAAAATGGAGTATCCCTTGTTCCCTGACTTTTCCAAAAAACTTATGTATAAGACAACAAAAAACTGTTCATCCCATCTGAACAGTTTTTTTCTGGCCATATTAATGAGATAAGTGTTCAATAGCCTGTTTTAAGTTCGCGTAGATTGGTATTTCATCAAGCCTTACTCCACTTTCAGCAAATGATTTGCTTAGCTCTGTCCTAATTCCCGTTACAAGCGGAGATACTCCGAGCAATTTGAGGCTCCTTACCAACTTTTGAAGGGTTTCAATCACCAATGGAGTTGCCATGTATACATCTGAAACATCTAAAACGCCTGCTCAGATGTATTTTGCAAAATAGAACTGCTGGATAACTCTTGTATTTTTCCCTGCTCCATGTCTTCATCTCCGTCCAGAATGAGGATTCCCGCTATAGCATTTATAATTTACCCCAAAACGCCAGAATGAAAATAAAATTTTACAATTGAGGGTACTTCCCCCAAACTTATCTCCTTTTTTAATAGAAAACGAATCACAATAAGTTGCGATTCGTCCTCAATTCTTATAGATATTTCCTGTGAATACTTTTCCCATCATAGGTAAAAAGCATGTTTTTGCCTTCGACGATCGTTTCCATATGGACACTGCGGCCCCATAGCTGCTGGACGTAAGGGAGCACCTTTTCAAGATATTTCAGGTCAAGCTCAACGCCTTCAAACCAATGCTTTAAGTAGAGTTCTCCATTTTTCATATAATCACCGTCATTGACTGTCAGATATGGGAAGCCTCCATTTACGCGCATGCTGACAAGCTGATCACGGACATGCTCCCATTGCTTGTCAACAACTTTATAATCCTTGCCCTGCTTTTGGAAAAGATACATATCTTCCCTCATTACAAGATCCTTTGTTAAGTAATTCCGCAAAAAGGAAATGTCCGACTCAATTTCACGTACCTCGAACATCTTCTCACGGCCGGATCCCGGCTCTACACCGTGCCTCTTCATTTCTTCAGTCGGGTTGTCGTATCTTTCTTCAATATCCTCGAAAATTTTAAGGCCAAGATAATATGGATTAATTCCGGTTCTTGACGGCTGCACAACCCCTGCATTCAGTTTGGCAAATTCAAGCGCTTCTGCAGATGTCAAATCCATTTCTCTCAAAATCCGCTGATGCCAATACGAAGCCCAGCCTTCGTTCATGATTTTTGTTTCGAGCTGCGGCCAAAAATAAAGCATTTCTTCCCGCATCATCGTTAGGATATCCCGCTGCCAATCGGTAAGCTCTCTGCTGTAGCTTTCTATGAACAGAAGCAAATCCTTTTCCGGTTTTGGCGGGAACTTTTTTTTCTTCTTTTTGGGCTCAGATTTATTATTTCGTTCATCGAGACCCCATAAATCATCATATGGAGTTGATGCTGATGTATCGCCGCTGCTTTCATATTCATCTTCCATATTCCACGCCAGCTTTGGCCTCATTAGCGATGGGTCGATATGCTCTTCAATAGCGAGCACTGCATCCAGGAAGGTTTCAACCTCTTTCTTTCCAAACTCGATTTCATATTGCCTGATTCTCTCCGCAGTTGCTGCCATGCTTTCCACCATGTCGCGCTTTGTGTTTTGGAATCGGACATTATTTTTAAAGAAATCACAATGAGCTAAGACGTGAGCGACAATTAATTTGTTCTGGATGAGCGAGTTGGAATCAAGCAAAAAGGCGTAACAAGGGTTCGAATTGATCACCAGCTCATAGATTTTCGATAATCCCAAATCGTAATGCAGCTTCATTTTATGGAACTGTTTTCCAAAACTCCAATGTGAAAATCTCGTCGGCATTCCATAAGCGCCAAAAGTATAAATAATTTCCGCAGGACATATCTCATATCGCATTGGGTAATAATCCAAGCCAAAGCCATTTGCAATTTCAGTAATTTCCTGAATGGCATATTCCAGTGATTTATTATTGTCTTCCCGCATTGCCACTCCCCCTTTTAGTCCTTAACATAATCTATGAACAAAACGGGGGATTGATGATTAGTCTCTTTCGAAAGCATGTGTGAAGATTATTAGTTGATATATTAAATAAAGGCTTTGTTAAAATTGTGTGTTGATTTCCGCTGCAGGCACCCGCTTTCCGGTGTCTCCCTTGGGTATGTTTTTCCTGCAGGACTTTGAATAAGCATCCTTGAATAAGGAAATGCGAATGAATTTTCGAGGATCTCAGGCCTTCCTCTCCAATCAACACGGTGCTAAATCAGCAATTAGCATTAACACTGCTAAAATAAAAATAAAGAAAAGCGGGCTTTCTTCATCCCGCTTTCCATCTATTAATGTCCCTAGTCATCAATTTCCACTTTTAACACTTTGCCGGTTGAAGCATCAATATCTACCTCAGTTTTACCTTGGCTTGTACGCAGCTGAATATCATAAATTACATTGCCGTCGTCTTCATCTTTTTCGATTTCTTTAACTATCCCGTTTACTTCCTTTTCTGCTATTTCAATGGCCTTTTTAGTAGAAATTATATTTTTTCCATCCATTTGATTATCATCCTTACCATCTTCATCATCCCAATCTTCATCGGTTGAAATGATTTTTCCAGTTAAAGCATCTATGTGGATGTCATATTCAACTTGCCCATTCTCAATATCGATATCGTAATACTTTTTTCCATTTTCTCTCTCTATTTCAATACTTTCAATCTGTCCATCAGCTGTGGAAAGTGCAATCTTTTGAGCTTCTTCTACTGTAATCAAATCCTGGCTGCTCTCGATTTTATTTGCGCTGTTCATTTTTGTATCAGTATTGGCCGCTCCGGCTGCAACCGCACCGCCTAACAAAACAGCTCCTGCAAAAGAAATCACTAATAATTTTTTATTCATTACTCTTCCTCCTTTTTTCTTCGCTACATAAACAATATAACCTCGGTAGATTAGAGAAAAAGAATAAGAAGATTAGAATTTGATGAGAATTTAGTCATCCCAAGTAACAGACATGACTTCTCCCGTAATTGCATTGATTTGGACAACCGCTTCCCTGCTATCAGCTGTCTCAATTTCCACCAGGTAATAAGAAGCATTTTCCGTGACTTCAAAATCAACACCATCCACTTCTCCCGGTAACTCCTTCAAAGCAATTTGGGCAGCTTCTTTTTCTGTCAGCCTTTTAGAAACAGGCTCTGTTACTATTTGCCGTGTCAAAATTTCACCGCTTAAGGCATCGATAATAATCTTCACCTTCTGATTATCCTCCTGTAAGACAGCTTGAAAAGTTGTTTTTTCATTTTCTGACACCCTTTTTAAAGAAACCAGCTTACCTTTTTCTTCAGCTTGGATTATCTCTATAACTTTTTCTTTCTTTAATGTTTTTTGACCATTGTGGGGAGATATTTCTTCAAATTTCTCAAAAGAAATAATTTCTCCTCTGCTTGCATTTAGCTTTATCCGGTAAATCCCCTGACTCTTCTGCAGCTCGATCCAATAAGAGCCGCTTTCTTTTTTAATATCCAGCACCTCTCCCTGATACCGCTCCTCAATTAAAGCTGTTGCCTCTTTTTCTGTTAAAGGTTCTGAAGTTGACTCACCGCCCAACTGCTTTGCTGCAGCTGCGAGAATAGCGGCTAGAAACAGGCCGCCAACTGCCAAATATATAGGCTTAAACTTCATTTTTTACACCTCTCCACTTTTCTTTAACTCTATTATCCAACAGGAAAATGAGAAAAGGATGGGATTGAATTAAGTTATTTTTAAAAATAGGGTTACAGCCGTTCCTTCACCTTCTGTGCTTTCAAGCTTGATCCGGACTGCGATTGCTTCGGCTATTTCTTTGGCTATTGACAGGCCGATTCCAGAACCGCCTGTTTTTCTATTTCTTGCCTTATCCACCCGGTAAAAACGATCAAATACTTTCGGCAATTCGTCCCCAGGAATGCCTATGCCACGATCCTTTATACGGATATAAGCTTCATATTCCTTTATTCCTGCCGAAACGGTGATAACATCATCACTATACTTCCGGGCATTATCAAAGAAAATAAACAACAATTGCTTCAACTTATTCTCATCAGTTTGAACGAACGTGACACCTTCAATATCCGCTTCTAAATCAATCGTTCTCTTATAGACCTCCCCATATGTCCTGATTATTTGCCGTAAGAAACCTTTAAGATCAATTGATTTTATGTACAGCTTATGTTGTTCATCATGCCTCGCAAGCAACAGCAGCTGCTCTGTCATTTCCCTCATTCTAATCGCTTCCGAATGAATGGCATCAATTGATTCATTAAATAAACTTGGTTCTTTTAAGCCTCTTCTTTTGAGCAAGCTTGAATAACTTTCTATGACTGTTAACGGTGTTTTTAATTCATGCGAAGCATTCGAAACAAACTGTTTTTGTTTTTCGAAATTGGCTTCCAGCAAGTCGATCATATGGTTAAAGGTTTCACCCATCTGATACAGCTCATCTTTCGATTTTCCTTCCAAAGTTAACCGTTTGAATTGTCCGCTTTCCCGTATCTCCCTCATGGTAGTGGTCATTGAGGTAACTGGATTCGTAATAATTTTGCTGAGAAATGCACTTGAAACCAAAACCGGTATCATAGCTAGAAGTGTGACAGACCCTAGAACAATCCGAAGAGTCTTTAATATCCCCGCTGCTGTCTCCATACTCCTTGTTAGCTGCAGGTTGCCAATTGCTCCATCTGGAAGAACGATCGGCACTGATGATAAAACATATAAGCTATTATCCTGTTCTAAGGTACTTATAACTTCCCCATTAAAAAATTCTGCTTGATCTCGGCTGAGTTCTTGTTCATCTGAAGAAGTTACTGCAGAGATCACCTTGCGATCTTCCGCAACGATTCTTACCATTCCATTTACAGGCACAAATGCCCTCAGCAGATCATCTTCCGGAACAGTTCCCATTGATTCATGGGCAATTGCAGTGATTTTATGTATTTCATTCGAAATGGAGGTATATTCATTTTCAAAAATTAGTCTGCTAAAAAAGACATATACAGAGATATTCATTAAAATCAGAAGAAAAGCGAAGAGGACAGAAGTGTATAAATTAATTTTTTTACGAAGGTTCATTTTGTCTCCTTTAGGACATATCCAACACCGCGGATTGTATGGATAAGAGGGGGCATATCAGGCATGTCTATTTTTTTGCGGAGATATCTGATATACACATCAACGACGTTTGTATCTCCCAAGAAGTCATACCCCCACACCGCTTCTAAGATTTGCTCCCTGTTCAAAACCTGCCTTTTATTGCTAAGCAGATAAACCAGCAGATCAAACTCTCTCGGTGTCAGTTCAATTTGCCTATTTCCCCGAATGACTTCTCTTGTCTTCTCATTCAGCTTTAAATTGGCTATAGTAAAACGATCATTGCCTTCTGCCTTTTCAGCCTCAGCCCTGACCCTTAAAGCTGCGCGGATTCTGGCAAGGAGTTCTTCAATTTGGAAGGGCTTTGTAATATAGTCATTTGCACCTAAATCTAAACCGGATACTTTATCCTCTACTGAACTTTTAGCGGTCAGAAGCAAAACTGGCGTTTGTTTATCTTTACTGCGGATTCTGCGGAGAACTTCTATTCCGCTTATACCCGGAAGCATAATATCCAATATAATCAAGTCCCAGCTGCTGCTCCTGTATAAATCCAGAGCATGCGGCCCATCTATTGCTTTTGTAACACTATAGCCCTCAAATTCAAGTTCGATTTCTAAAAGCCTTGCTATTTTTACTTCATCCTCGGCAACTAGAATTGATTCCTTCAATGATTCCACTTCCCCATTTTGAATTATCTATACCTAAAGATTATCAGAATTTTCAAGTTAAATCATTATTAAGGTGAAAGAGGAAAGCTTACTGATCCATCTAAAAAAGCCCCCGAAGGAGCTTACTGCTGAATTTTTTGTTCTGCTGTTAAGCTGACCAGTTTATTATCTTCCAGACTATGGGTCACTTTTACCAGCACGGTTACCGGCTTGCCATCTTCTTTTACTGTGAAAGTAAAGGTATCTGTTACTTCTGTTTCAGATACTTTCTGCCTTCCGCCATACTGGTAATCCACCACTTCTTCTCCTGGGTAATCTTCCTTTACAACCGTGATGGCAATTCGTCCATATTTTTCATAGTCAGGCTTTTGGACTGCTCCTGCCAATGAGCTTCCTCCTGCCAATAAGCATAGCATCATCAGGATTGATAAGATTTGTTTCATGTTAGCCTCCATTCTTTTTGTCATTAGGATTATTTTTCGCTTTGCCAATATTTTTATGTATTCTTTAATTGCGATCCACCGCAAATCATTATACAGGTAAAAGATGATAACCCTTTAAAATCAACAAGTCCAAGATTTACTGCGAAATAAATTTCATCTTCATCGCAAACTAAAATCAACTCCTGAAAGAGGAGGCAAGGACAAATGAATAAAGTGGATTATGATCGTGCGTTATACTATACGCACCGATCTGAATGGGATAACTTGTTAATACTGATGGTCAGGACAGAAGATCAGTTCCTTTCGAAGAAAATTGAACATTTTCTTCATGCTTATAATTTTGAAAAAGACTATACAGTCATTGAGAAACATTTATATTCTTTACTAAGATACATCGACCATGCCAACGAATTATCGGAAGAACAGCTGCCAGATGCTTCTTTTTATGAAATAACTTAAAACCTAAACCAAACGAATTCCACCAATAAAAAAACACGGATCGCAATGATCCGTGTTTTCATTTATCTTCCTTAGTTTATTTCCTGCTTTATCTGCTTATAAGCTTTCATATATACCTGAAGCTCCAGTATGAGCGATTCGACTAAATTGGCCGGGTCTTCATATAGCCCGTCATTTTCATAATCGAAACAGTGGGGATCAAGCACAAGCTGCTTTGGAATGACATTCGCATAAACGCCCCTGCCGGCAATCCTCATATTATTAAGGGCATTAATCCCTCCTTTTCCGCCGCCTGCTACAACGAGCAAACCGACTGGCTTATGGGCAAATTGTTCACTTCCCAGAAAATCGAGGGTATTTTTTAACGCACCACTCATGGCGCTGTGGTATTCAGGGGAAGCTAAAATGACTCCGTCTGATTCTGCAATCTGCTGGCGCAGCTTTTTAACCGCTGGCAGCTGATATTGTTCCTCAGTTCCATTATATAAAGGAATTTCTCCCAGGCTTAAATCAATAAGCTCTGCATTATATTTTCTTGCAATATATCGTGAGGCAATCCCCGTTCTGCCTTTTTGTCTTGGGCTGCCGTTTATAATTGTAAGCTTCATGATAAACTCTCCTTTAAAATACTATCTACTATTAGTATATAGAGCCATGGCGTTTTTAACATCGTCAGTATGAATGAGTTTTCCGATTTTTCTTTAGGACTAATTCAGTAAGTGCTTTGTAAGACTTTAGGATGAGACCTGGTCATTTATTTCCTTCTGCAAGGCCGTTTCGAACTGCGTACAGCGCGGCTTGTGTTCTGTCTGCCAGCTCCAGTTTGGACAGAAGATTGGAGACATGGGTTTTAACTGTTTTTTCAGTTATATAAAGAGATGAAGCAATCTCTTTATTGCTTTTTCCTTTAGCAATTTCCCCCAGAACCTCCATCTCCCTTTTTGTAAGCTCATCAATCGGTTTTCTTTCTGTACTGTTTTTATTCGTTAAATGTGTGAGCAAATGGGAGGTTGCTTTCGGATGAAGCTGATTCTCCCCTTTCATAAGCTGCATAATAGCCTGAACCAGACCATCAGGCTCAATGTCTTTAAGCTGATACCCCGAAGCTCCTGCTTCAATAGCCGGGATAACATGATCTTGATCAGAAAAGCTTGTCAGAATCATGATTTTCACATCGGGATACTTCTTTTTAATCTCCCGTGTTGCTTCTATTCCGTTCATAACAGGCATATCCAAATCCATTAGTACGACATCAGGCTTATTTGTTTTAATTAATTCCACAGCTTCAAGACCGTTTTTTGCCTCGCCGGCAATTTCTATTTCCGGCTGTGTTTTTAGAAAAAAAACTAGCCCTCTCCTTACTACATGATGATCGTCCGCAATTAAAACCCGAATGGCCATTTATTTCCCTCCCTTTTTAAATGGAATCATAATTTCGATTTTCGTTCCTTCATCAGGTCCTGTGTCTAACACAAAAGTTCCATTTAATGCTTCAGCCCGGTTTTTCATGCTTTTCAGGCCAAGCGAAGGGATTTCGTTGTTCCAGCTGTAATGAAAACCCCTGCCACAATCGGAAATCACCATTATTACTTTTTCGTCTTCCACTGTCAGCGTTATCTCTGCTGTTGACTGGCCTGAATGTTTCTTGCAATTGGCCAATGCTTCCTGTCCAATTCGCCAAAGTGTCTCTTCTACTTTTCCAGGCAGGGAAATGACGCCGTTAACTTTTGATGTAAGCTTGAGGCCAAGCATTTGGCTGTAGCCCTGCATGGCACAGATAATGCCATTTTCAAGCCCCCTCGGTTTCAGCTGCCATATTAGCGCCCTCATCTCGCTCAAAGCTTCCTGGGCAAGGTCCTGCATGTAGGAGAAGGTCTCCTTTACTTCGGAATCCCTAGCCATCTCGGCTCCTCCCCTTGCTGTTAAGCTTAAGGAAAATAGGAGCTGGTTCACTGAATCATGAAGATCTCGAGCCAGCCTGTTCCTTTCTCCTGCAAGGGCTGTTTCCTGCTCAAGCTGTGTAAGTTTAATTCTTTTTAGAGCTGTTCCTATTTGAAAAGCAATGGATTCCAACAATGCTAGCTCCTCGGGCTCAAAATGCGTTTTTTCGGGTGAGCCAATATTAAGGATTCCAAACTTTTCATCACCCGCTCTAAGCGGAACGGAAGCATGATGGGTAAGTCCATTTGTATCATTTCTTTGCACGGCAATTGCATCTTCTATCCTTTTGCATTCAATGATGTTGGAAGCCTTATTTAATCTGCCGTCATTATACCGGTCGATACACCAGCAGCCGCCTCTGCACATGGGTTTAAAGCTATTCCTTGAAAGAGCCGGGGGTAATTTTTCCTCCGCAGCCAGACGGAATTCACCTTGATCATCAATAAGAAACACCCAGCCGGTATCAAGGCCGGTAATATGGAGCAATTTTTGAAGTACCTCTTTTAGGAGGGCATCAATTTCGGTTCCTTCATTTAAAAGTTCCGCGATTTCTTTTAAGATTCTGATTTCAGATTGCCTCTTTTCCCCTGCCACCCTTATCCCCCTTTTGAAAAGATTGAATATGTTCTTATATTATATAACTTCTTTTCCTCCCCTTCCTTGGCAATTGGAAGGAAGTATTCTACGACTAAAGTTGTACCTTTACAAATAAATAAAGGCAATGTTAAATCAGATTGTTGATTTTGGCACCCTGCAGATTGGAGCAGAAGGCGCGAGATCCTCCAAAAAGCATTCACATTTTCTTCGTGCATTGCTTATTCAAGGATGCTGATTCAATGTCCTGCAGGAAAGCGAGTCAAAGGGTGACTCCACAGGCGACATGAACCAGGGAGCTTCGGACCGCCCTCGGTTCGCTGAGTTCCAGAGCGGAAATCAACATTTTAACAGAGCCAAAATAAAACACCGAAGAGGAAGCCTCTGCGGTGCAGTATTTTATGCGATTGGATAGTCCTGAACAAAAGGATGAAGAACGATCTCATCAATCATCATATGCTTAGGCGCAGAAGCCATATAAACAACGGCATTTGCAATATCCTCAACCTTCAGCCAATCCTTTTTCTCTTCAAGCCCCTGCTCGGATTCCGCAAAATATGTATCTACCATGCCAGGGTTTATGGTCCCGACACGGATGCCGTATTTCCTTACCTCCTGAGCCAAAGAACCCGAAAAGCCTTGAACAGCATATTTTGTTGCAGTATAGGCTGATCCATTTGGGATCGTATATCGGGCCACATCTGAAGAAATGGTAATAATCGTACCGGATTTCTGTTCTTTCATATAAGGCAGAACAGATTTACTGCCGAGAAATACTCCCTGGACATTAACTTCGAAGACTTTTTTCCATTCTTCAAGGGTGGTTTCATCAACCTGCTTAAAGAAGCCTACACCTGCATTGTTTACAAGCAGATCAATTTGTTTGTATTCCTGAAGTGTTCTTTCGACAACTTCCTTTACTTGAGATTCATTTGATATATCCGCCTGTATCGGCAGTACATCGGCAAAACCTTTTCTTTTTATATCATCAGCAGATTTATGGATATCCTCTGAGCTTCCAATTACAGAGAGCTTCATCCCCTGCTCAGCCAGCTTGATAGCAATCCCTTTTCCGATTCCTCTTGAAGCACCTGTTACGATTGCTACTTGTCCTTTTAACATCATATCTTCCTTTCAGCATTATGCATATCTGGATGTTTTTGTTAACTAATTACTTTGCAAGAGATGAATTGCCCATTCGTTCTTCTACGATTTCCATAAACGCTTTTTCAACAGATTGGAGCTTTTGCTTGCTTTCATCCAAAGAAGAAGCGTTAATGCCAAAATAGAATTTTATCTTCGGCTCTGTTCCTGAAGGCCTTAGGCAGATCCATGTACCATCTTCAAAGAAATATTTAATGACATTTGATTTTGGCAGATCAATACTTTTTTCAACTCCGCCGGTTTCCATCCTGATTCCTGTTAAATAATCTTCTACAGCCTGGACCTTCTTGCTTCCCAGCTCTTTAAGCGGGTTGGCACGGAAGGAAGCAAGAGTCTGCTGAATCTGTTCTGCTCCTTCAATCCCTTTTAAAGTCACGGAGCGTAAACCTTCAAGGAAGTATCCATACTTGTCAAAAAGGTTGAGAAGCGCGTCGTAGAGAGACATGCCTTTCTTTTTATAAAAAGCCGCCATTTCTGCTGCAAGCAAAGCTGCCTGAACCGCATCTTTATCTCTGGCGAAATCACCAATTAAATAGCCATAGCTTTCTTCATATCCAAACAGGAATTCATATTTGCCCGACTCTTCATATTCCTTGATTTTCTCGGCGATAAACTTAAAGCCGGTCAGGACATCAATGGTTTCAACTCCAAAAGATGAGGCAACCCTGCGGCCAAATTCAGAAGTAACTATGGTTTTAAGCATGATGCCATTGGCAGGAAGAGTATTCTTTTCCTTTTTCTGCGATAAAATATAGTGCAGCAGCAGGGCGCCAGTCTGATTGCCTGTCAAAAGAACATATTCTCCATCTTTGTTTCTGGCAGCAATGCCAAGGCGGTCTGCATCAGGATCTGTCGCAATTAAAATATCCGCATCGGTTTCTTTCCCATCCCTCATAGCAAGTTCAAATGCTGATGTTTCTTCAGGATTAGGGCTTTTTACGGTGGAAAATTGCGGATCTGGCAGCTCCTGTTCCTTTACTACATGGACATTTTTATAATTTAATGCTGATAAAGCCTCTCTTACTGGCTTGTTGGCTGTTCCGTGAAGCGGCGTAAAAACGATGTTTAAATCGGTTTCATCACCAATCGAAGGGTTCTCGGATATTGTGAACAGCTGCTGCTGATAGGCTTGATCAACCGTCTTGCCAATCATGGTGATTAGCCCTTTTTCCTTTAACTCCTCCTCATCCATTATTTCGATCATCAGTTCATTTTCTATTTCATTTACTTTGCTGATGACAATATCCGCTTCTGCAGGCGGAAGCTGTGCACCGTCGGAACCATATACCTTATATCCATTATATTCAGGCGGATTATGGCTCGCTGTAATGACAATTCCCGCGTAGGCATACAAATATCGAACTGCAAATGATAATTCTGGAGTAGGGCGCAATTCCTCAAACACATATGTCTGAATACCCCTTGAAGCAAGGGTTTTCGCAGCCTCCATGGCGAATTCTGGAGACATATGGCGGGAATCATATGCGATCGCTACTCCCCTGTTCTTTGCTTCCAAACCATTTTCTTCTATGTACGCGGCCAGTCCCGCAGATGCTTTCCGGACTGTATATAAATTCATGCGGTTTGTTCCAGGCCCAATTTCGCCTCTCATACCGCCTGTACCGAATTCCAGCCCTTTATAAAATGCCTCTTCTAGGAGTTTTTCATCTCCCTGCAGGCTTTGCAGCTGTTTTAGTAATTCGCTGTCCAAATTTTCATGATTAACCCATCTTTCTGCAGCTGTTTTCCATTCCATCGTTTGACCTCCCAATTCTGCCTTCTATTACCCTTTTCGATTTAAAAATTGATTTTCCTCTCAAAAACATCCGTGTTATTTTGACAAATTTCACGCTTTACAGTATGTATGGATTGATTTTAGGATAACTCTCTAAGAGAATAAGAAAAGCAGCTAAAGCCCCGTGCTTTTGCCGCTTCTCTTCTATGTTACTTTTTATATTTAATGCTGTAAATATCATGGCGGCGGTCCTTTAATTGGCGGACAGTTCCATCCTGCCTTTGGCGCCTTAGTATTTCAAGATCTACATCCCCAATCAGCACCATTTCAATATTGGGATTGGTTTCACCTACTACACCATCTCTTGCAAATTCAAAGTCTGATGGAGCAAAAATCCCTGACTGTGCATATTGAATATCCATGTTTTCCGTTTGCGGCAAATTGCCGACAGTCCCGGATATAACTGTATAAATCTGGTTTTCAACTGCTCTTGCCTGGGCACAGTACCGGACCCGTAAGTAGCCTTGACGGTCTTCTGTACAGAAAGGCGTAAAAATGATTTTTGCTCCTTTATCTGTCGCAATTCTCGCAAGCTCCGGAAATTCAATATCATAACAAATTTGAATGGCTATTTTTCCGCAATCGGTGTCGAATACCTTCACTTCGTCACCGCGGCTTATCCCCCACCATTTACGCTCGTTTGGAGTAATATGGAGCTTGTATTGCTTTTCGATTGTTCCATCGCGGCGGAAAAGATAAGCAATGTTATAAATCTCATCATCGTCCTCTTTTACGAAGTGGGAGCCGCCGATAATATTAATATTATACCTGACAGCCAAATCCGTAAATAACTCGATATATTCCTCTGTATACTCAGTCAGCTTACGGACTGCCAGGCTCGGCGAACGCTCATCCAAAAAGGACATGAGCTGGGTTGTGAAAATCTCCGGAAATACCGCAAAATCCGATCCGGCATCTGAAGCGACATCAGTGAAATATTCTACCTGGTGGGCAAATTCATCAAAGGAATTAATCTGCCTCATCAAGTACTGCACCACGCAAATACGGACAGGATAGCTCGTTTTATAAAAACGTTTTGACATTGGGCGGTAGTCAACATTATTCCATTCCATCAATGTAGCATATTTATTTGACTGCACATCATCAGGCAAATAGTTTGGATTAATCCTCATCAAGGTGAATCCATTTAGCAGCTGAAAGGATAAAACAGGATCATAAATTTTATGGAGAGATACTTCGTTTACATATTCCCTTGGACTCATTTCATTGGCATATTTATGATAGTTCGGTATACGCCCGCCGATTATTATGCTTTTTAAATTCAGTGCCCTTACAAGTTCCTTCCTTTCCTCGTAAAGGCGATGGCCGATTTTCATTCTTCTGTAATCCGGATGCACCATTACCTCTATTCCATATAGGTTATAGCCTTCCGGGTTATGGTTGGTTATGTACCCTTTATCTGTCACATCATCCCAGGAATGGCGATCATCATATTCATCAAAGTTAATAATCAGGCTCGAACAGGAGCCAATAATTTCTCCATCATATTCTGCAACAAACTGGCCCTCCGGAAAAATCTCAAGATGGCTTTCCAAATGCTCTCGTTTCCATGGGTCCATTCCTGGAAAGCAAACCTCCTGAAGGGCAATGATATGATCAATATCTGTATGCCGGGTATTCCGGATAATCATTTTTTTCTCGAATTTCGTCAAATCTAGCTTTGTCAATGATGGTGCACTCCTTTTGGTAAGTAATAAATAAATTATCCCGAGTGCTGACCCCAAGGTTCAACATCTCCAGTGATATACAGTTCCTTTCCCTTTTTTACAGCATTCATAACGCCCTCTGAAATTTCTTTGTTCGTAAGCCATCTGGATCGCCCCTTTTCCATCCTAAAGCAAAGGATGACACGATTCCATTTCAGCTTATTGATTGATTCTAATTGGAATCCTTCTCTTGAAGCATGGCTTCCTTTTACTTCGTAAAGCTGGACAGGATTGTCCGATTTGCCCAGCCAGGATTTCAGCCATTCAAAGCTTTCCATTGCATCATTCGCATCCAGCAGATGCAGAGATTAACAGAGCCCCGTTAATAATTAAAGCATGCTTTGCCACTTGCTCACCTCTTATCTTACGTATTTTCCTTCCTATATATTTCTATACAGATGATCGATATCTTTTTAAATTCTATTTTTTTTCGATGAATTCCACTGAATTATTCTATGTGAATGATTTTAGCAATTTCTAAATAAGGTCTGCGCAAGTTGATTTACATTGTATGGCCAATAGCTTTATAATTTTTAGAGTACATATAACTTAAGGAGATCACTATGGAGACAAAACAAAAAGACCGGCGGGAGAATTTGCTGTTTACTGCTTGGGCAGTATCTATACTGGCAATGTTCGGCAGCCTATATTTTTCGGAAATTAGGCAGTATGAGCCCTGCGAGCTTTGCTGGTATCAAAGAATTATGATGTATCCTTTTGCTGTTATACTTGGATTGGCTGTAATAAAGAAGGATTATCGGATCAGCCTTTATACGATGGTTTTATCGGCAGTTGGAGCAGGTACTTCCATCTACCATTATTCCATTCAAAAAATATCCTTTATGGCGGATCATGCTGCAACGTGCGGGAGAGTTCCATGTACAGGCCAATATATTAACTGGTTTGGATTTATTACGATTCCGTTTTTGGCTTTAATAGCTTTCATTATTATTTTTATTTGCAGTTATCTTGTCTGGAAGAACTCAAAGGAGGAGGCATAAAATGAAAAAAGTCATTATTTTTCTCGCTGTGATCATTGCATTATTCGCAGCTGTAGGAATTCTAACCAAAATGCAAAATGAAGAAAAGGTTTCAGAGGACAACCCATATGGCAAGGATACCCTTCATCCTGAAACGGTCGCACAGCTTGATGACCCGAACTACCAAAATATTATCCTCCCTGGGAAACTTGAGGAAAAATTAAACAATAAGGAAGATGTAACAGTCTATTTCCATAGCCCTACTTGCCCGCATTGCCAGAGGACAACTCCTGTAGTGGCTCCGCTTGCAGAAGATATGGATATCGATCTTGTCCAATTCAATCTGCTTGAGTTTGAAGACGGCTGGGACGATTATGGAATTACGGAAACTCCGACAATCGTACAATACAAAGACGGCAAAGAAGTAAAGAGGATTACAGGCTATCAGGAAAAAGCGGTGTTTGAACAGTGGTTTAATGAGAATACAAAATAAAACCGGAAGCACTGACCAGCATTTCCGTTAATTTAATAAAAACGCCTGCGGCTGCAGGCGTTTTTATTAAACCAATATTTCATTTGCGGCTTTGGCGTAGACGCTGAATAAATCATTCCTCGGCATTCTCTCACCACAAAAATGACTGAAGTCAAATGGAAAAGACAGGCCGAATTCTTTAAGAATTTGCACATTTTTTACGAAAATGGCTTCATATTTATCTTCCTGCTGGGGGGATTCCAAAATAGCCATTAGCGTTTGCAGTCCTGCAATAACCTGGTAAGCCTCCTTTAATGTCCCAAAGTATTCAAAGTGCCTTGTAGAAGTATGTAAGATCTTCTGCTGCTCAAATTCTCTTATGTCATCATCTGTGAAATAAAGAGGAAACACATTTGAATAGAATTTTTCAATTAGCTCCATTATTTTTTGTTCCTGATCAGGAGTTGATGCAAATACAACCTTCACTGATAACCCACCTTTGTAATCCTTGTAATCAGTTCGTAATATATACTTAAGAATATCATATTCTGAAAGCCCTTTAGGGTGGTAATTATACCCATGGATGAGGTATTTGTTGACAAATTTTCCTCCTGCGGAAATAGTTGGCATACACTCATTTCTGCAGAAATGGTCCTAAAGTTCTATATTACCCCCATTTATAGTAAAACGAAAGTAAGTTTTTGATTATTACAATAATTTTTTTCTGTTCTTTCTCCTTTTAACAGTAAGCTTAAAGGGCTAATATATTATTGTAATTAATTTATATGAGAAAAAAGCATGATTATTCAATAAGGGTAAGGAGTAATTTATGGTAAAAATAAAAAGATTTGGTGAATGGTGTGAAATTTTGGTTCCTCCCGAGTGGGAAGGTTACACAGTGGACTTTATTTTCCGCACCCTCTGGTCAGCACCTAAGAAACAAGCACATACTATGAGAATGGAAAAGCGGGTTTTGGTCAACGAAGAGCCGGCAAACTGGACAAAGTCCTTACATACTGGCGATAAATTAAGATTGCATTTTTTTCAGGAAGAAGATTTTGGAGTCATTCCTTCTTACCTGGATGTTGATGTTTTATTTGAGGATGACCATTTGCTGGTCTTAAATAAGCCTGCAGGCATGGATACACATCCTAATTCCCCCGGGCAAAACAATACACTTGCCAATGCGGCAGCCTTTCATCTGCAAATGCAGGGTGAAAAAAGAAGTATTAAACATGTCCATCGCTTGGACCGTGATACGACTGGAGCTGTTCTATTTGCAAAACACTCCTTAGCGGGGGCTATCATGGATAAAAAGCTTGAAGAAAGAGAAATAAAGCGTACATACTTGGCATTGGCACATGGCAAGCTTCAGCAGAAAAAAGGGACGATCCGTGAATCAATTGGCCGTGACAGGCATCATCCTACCAGAAGAAGAGTTTCACCTAAAGGGCAGCCTGCAGTGACAAACTTTGAATTAATAGAAACGTATTCCAGGGGAAATCTTTCCCTTATTAAGTGCCGGCTGGATACTGGAAGAACACATCAAATTCGTGTCCATTTAAGCCATCTGGGCTACCCGCTTGCAGGGGATTTATTATATGGAGGGCAACCCGTTTTTCCCCGTCAGGCGCTGCATGCAGTTAAGCTCGAAATTCCACATCCTTTTTCCGATGAAACAATTGTCTGCCATGCGCCTTTTCTTGATCATCCCGAGATTTTTAAAGGGGTTGATCCTTACGCCTTTTGATGAATGGTCTATACAGAAAGTGGATGAGACGTCCTTCATAAAGGTATTAAAGGATAAATTTTAGTTAGTTAATTAGCGGGATGTCTTCATAAGGGGCATCCAATGACAAATTTCTCCAATACTGACTTTGAATATAGCCAAGAACGCATTCGAGTCAGTTTTTTTGTGGGAATTTCTAATCCGATTTCCCAAAGCTTAAAACTTGTTCTTTTCCTTGAAGATCATATCAACATAAAAAAGAAGCCCCATACAGGGACTTCTTTCATTTAGTTACTATTAGTCATGAGATTTGCGCATAGCTTTCATTACAAAGCTTACGATGAATACAAGCAGGATAGCACCAATTAAAGCAGGAATAATAGCAAAGTCCGCTACGACTGGACCCCAATCACCAAGAATTAATGAACCTAACCAAGCACCAATGAAACCTGCGATAATGTTACCGATAATTCCGCCTGGAATATCTCTGCCAACGATCATACCTGCTAACCAACCAATGATACCACCTATAATTAATGCCCATAAAAAGCTCAACATTTAAAATCACTCCTTGTTAGTTTTTAAAATCAGTTTCTGTTCAGATTAAGATTTTCATTCAGTAGCTGCGCAGCTTTTGGTGATCTTATCTGCTTGTACAATTAAATTACCCATCATTCCATTTCTAAAACCATTTTTTTAAAATCTATTCTACACATTGCTGCCTAATAAAAAAAAGCACCCCTAAGGATGCTAAGCTGACGGTGATTGCGCAAGATCAAAAGGTATCCGGATCTGGCCCATATCTTTCGTTTACATTTAATTGATTCAATTGATTCATCTCAGCCGAGCTTAACTCAAAATCGAAAATATCAGCGTTTTCCTTCAGCCTTTCCTCATGGACTGATTTTGGAATAATGATAATGCTGTTCTGGAGATGCCATCTTAGGATGATCTGGGCGGCTGACTTGCCATGTGTGTGCGCAATTTCCTGAATCACAGAATCGTCCAATACCCTTCCTCTGGCAATCGGAGACCACGCTTCTATTTTAATATTGTTTTCATCACAAAAAGCCCTCAGTTCCTCCTGCGATAACCGGGGATGAAGCTCAACTTGATTGACTACAGGCTTTTCAGATGAGTTTTCCATAATTTCCTTTAAATGATGGATTTGAAAATTGCTTACGCCAATCGCTTTTACTTTTCCATCCTTGTATAGCTCTTCTAGGGCTTTCCATGTATCAAGGTACTTTCCTTTAACAGGCCAATGGATCAAGTATAAATCTATGTATTCCAAATTAAGCTTCTTTATGCTTTTTTCAAACGCAGCAAGTGTCTGTTCATAACCCTGCTCCGTATTCCAAACCTTTGTCGTAATAAACAGCTCTTCCCTCGGCACACCGCTTTCCTTGATTGCTTTTCCTACCCCTTCTTCATTTTCGTAAAAAGCGGCAGTATCAATCAGCCTGTATCCTAGATTAATTGCCTTCTTAACGGTCTCTTCAACCTGCTGACCTTCCTCCACTTTATAAACACCGAGGCCAAATTGGGGCATCTCCACCCCATTATGCAAAGTTAAAGTACTGTAGATATCCTTCATAACCTGGATCAACTCCTTCACTGCTTTATTCCTTCATTTTAGCATTTGCTTAAACAGAAGACCTAATAGTTAGACTTCTGTAAAATAATAAAGCGATTGCCTGAGGGAAGCAATCGCCTATCTATATAAACGGCAGATGCCGGGATTATTTATTCGTAGCATTTCTAATCCTCGTTTTCCTGCTGCATCTTATTGCCATTTTTTATTCTGTATGGATGTTCTTCCCGATGAAAAAATGTCCTAAACAAAGGACAGAGATCTTTTTATATATTTTTTAAATTCTTTTTTCAACCAAAAAACAGCGGCTGCTTTAAAAGGGGGCAGCCGCTATTTTAGGTATTTAGCCTAATATGAAATTGTCCTCTTCCAGCCCATAAAAATACAATCGGTGAAGCGGCCGTGTCATAGCAACATAAAGAAGCTTTATATCCAGCTCAGATTCTCTCGAAAATTTCTCTTCAATCGACAGAACCATGACCGCATCAAATTCGAGCCCTTTGGCTAAATACGAGGGCACGATAACGATTTCATCCTTCGGAATGCTTTCCTGCTCCTGCAGCAGCTTAAAAGGCAGCTCTCCATGTTTCTCAAAAAGAGAGTGAAGGAGCTTGCAATCCTTCATCGTTTTTCCGATCACCGCAAATGTTTTATAATCTTCTTCCTTTAATGAAGTTACCTGGTTTTCAAGCTGCTTTACAAGCTCTTGACCATCTTTTCTTTTTATAAACTCAGGGCTTTTTCCATGGCGGACAACTGGTTCAACTTCGGGAAATGAATAGGGAAGCAGCTTTAACAATTCATTTGCTTTTTCCATAATTTCAATTGTCGTACGATAGCTTTTCTGGAGTTCGGTATAGGTTGCGCGGGGAAAAATATAATCAAGTACTTGCTCCCAGCTTGTTAGTCCCCTGTATGAGTGGATTCCCTGTGCCAGATCCCCGACAAGTGTAAACATATCAGTATCCAGCGCTTTTTTTAGAGAAAGAAGCTCCATAAAGCTATAGTCCTGTGCTTCATCGATAACTATATTTTTTGCCCGGAGCTCTTTAGGGATGCCAAAAAGGTTTTCCTGTAAATATAGCATTAAAGCAAGGTCTTCTCTCTCATAAACCTTTTTCTTAAATAATTTCTGATTGTACTCGCAAAGCAAGCCTGCATCTTCTTCTGATAACTTCCCTCCAGACATTTTTGATAGGCGGTCCGCATCCGCAAATAACTCCTTATAATATCGGATTAGGCTTTTTTTCGGAAATTGCTTCATATATTTTGGCACAGCGGTTCTTATGCTCTTCTTTATTTCTTCGAGCCTGTCTGCTTTTTTATCAAGGGCCTCTGAAACATATTCCCTTCTTTTATCCGGATCTTTCCCTCTGTAGAGGGCACGCTCAATCCGTTCATCATAATAGGTTTCAATTTTTTTTATGATGTTTTTCTTTTTCTTTGCCAGGTCATTTTGAAGCACTGCTTTTAGTTTATCCAGCCTTCTATAAAGGGGAAGATACTGATAATCATCCTTAAAAAGCTGGATGAATTTTTTATGGCTGAACAGCCGGAACTTATCTACGGTAAAATCCTCTCCAGGGTAAAAACTCTTATAAATATCCTTTAAGTAATTGCTGAGTATGACTTGAAAGACAGGCGATCCTTTGATGGACGAGGCCCAGGCAGCAAGCTGTGTTTCTTGGGTATCATTACTTTCAAGCAGCCTCACTAATTTGTTATCCTCAGCCATCGTGAGTTTCTCTCCCATGCAAGACTGTACATATTCCTGATAGGTTGTCTGGCGGACTCTTTCTACACCAAGTTCCGGGAGTGCTTCTGAAATATAATCGATAAAGAGCCTGCTCGGTGCGAGAATCATAAGCTGCTCGGGGGCGAAATTTTCTTTGTACTGATAAATGAAGTAGCTTATCCTGTGCAGAGCAATCGTCGTTTTTCCGCTTCCCGCTGCTCCCTGCACAATGATAGGCTTATTTAAATCAGCACGAATAATTTTGTTCTGCTCTTCCTGAATCGTCGAGATAATTTCTGTGAGGCGGTTGCTTGAGCTTTTTGAAAGTGATTCCTGAAGCAATTCATCTGTTGTGGTTAAATCAATATCACGGATTTCATCAAGAATCCCGTCTTCAATCATAAATTGGCGCTTTAATGAAAGATAACCATGAAAGCTTTCTTCATAGGAATCATACTGAACCTCTCCAAGCCTCCCTTCATAGTATAGATTGGCAATCGGAGACCGCCAGTCAACTATAATCTGCTCTTGATTTTCACGGGAATATAAAGAGGTTTTTCCTATGTATAAGATTTCTTTTTCATTAAGGTCATCCCGAAGAAAATCAACCCTTGCAAAATAAGGCTTTTTTCTGGCATTTTTCAATTGCTTTAATTCATCCTTGGACATTTCAAAAAAGCGGGCATTCGTTAATAATGAAGAATAACTCAAACTGGATTCAAGCCAATCAATGTCTTCGAAAGCTTCTTTCATGTTCTCCTGGAACTTGTCTTTGCTGGATTCGGATGTCTTAATCACCACGTCAATATAACGTTTCGTGAATTCCAGCCGCTGAATCTCCTTTTGAAAATCGGGGTGCTCATGTTCAAATGACATATGTTTCTCCTTCCCAAATTTTTTCAGCCGCAATGGAGAAATACATATGAGCGTACGGTGGGCAGAAAAATATATTATCAGAAAAGTCTGCATTGAGCAAGCGGGATAATTATTGGTACCTGGTACCACCCGAATTTTGTCGAATTTCAGCTTTGATATACATTGGTATATAGTTTATTTTATAATGAAGGAAAAACTCACTTTTTAGGAGGTGATGGAGATGGCAATTGTGATTGCATTGCCTGATACTGCAGCGTCTCATGCAAAGCCTGATATTGCTGGCGATACTTTGCATGAGGTGGTAATTTTTTAAATTATATCGCCCATCAAGCTATCATTTCTGATATCGGCTTTGCACCTTATTGATTTTTAGATACAAAAATAATAAGGAGCTGGCAGAAATGAGTTATGTAAAGGCAAATGCTGTTTTACCTGAAAACCTGATCGCGGAAATCCAAAAATATGTCCAGGGTGAGGCTATCTATATTCCAAAGCCCGAAAAGGCCCACCGTAAATGGGGTTCCCTCTCCGGGGCGAGAAAAGCTTTGGATGAAAGAAACCTGTCGATTAAACACTCTTTCAAGAACGGCAAAACAATCAGCCAATTAGCAGAGGAATATTACCTTTCCAGTGAAACGATCAAGAAGATTGTTTATAAAAATTAGGCTTTTTCGAAGTCATTATTAATTTTAGTACCTGTTGATTGGGGCGGAAGGTGCGAGATCCCCGAAAATGCATTTGCATTTCCTTCGTTAGGTGCTTATCAAAGTCCTGCCAGGAGCTTGGAGAATCCAACGGAGCAAGAAAGATTGTTGAAAAGGAACTTATGGCCATTGGGAGACCCCGCAGCTTGCACCGAGGAGGCTCCCGGACCGCCTGCGAAAAGCGATTTCTTGAGCGGAAATCAACAGGAAAAATTAACAGAGCCAAAAAAAAAAGCTATGAAAAGCACTGACCGATTTTGTTCAGTGCTTTTTACCTGTACCGAGTTCATTTCCTAATTGTTTTATACATTTACAATATCAGGCAAATCTTTTAAAGTGAAAGAGATATGTTGGGTGCTGGATGTATAGGAGTGATGATAATGGAACCTTTCATGAGAAATGATCAATACAATTTTATTAAGTCACAGGCACAGGTTTTAATTAATGGCCATGCTTCTGTAAATGATACTGGGGTGCTGAATGCACTGAAATCTCTTTCTGCAGAAAAGGTCTTTAGCCTTTTTGAAGAACTAACCGAAGACCAAAAACGGCTTCTTGATCCCATCATTGAGATAAAAGAAAGAGAGCAGGCCGAGGCATTCCTAGCCGAAATAAAAGGATATGTAATTCCTTTTAAAAATTTAACGGACCAATCCATCAAAAAGCTGTTCCCTAAAGCGAAAAAACTAAAAATGCCCGCACTCGAAGATATCGATTTCCGGGAAATCAGCTATTTGGGCTGGAATGATAAAGGCACCAACAGGAAGTATATAATCAGCCTGCAAAATGATAAATTGTCAGGTCTGCACGGAACTTTTAAGCCAACAAGCAAAAAAGGAATATGTGCTATCTGCAATAAGTTTGAAGAGATCGGCATGTTTCTGTCCGAAACAAAAGGATCTCAATTGGGCACATATACAAAAAGAGGCAATTACATCTGCCAGGACAGCCAAAAATGCAATGAAAATCTGACTTCACTGGACCAGCTTAACGATTTTGTCGGAAGGCTGAAAGGCTAAAGACACAAAAGGAGCCGCGCTTAACAGCAGGCTCCTTTCTTTTATCCCAGATATTTTCTTTGAAAATCAGCAATGCTTTTATATTCATTTTCAAACAGACGGGATAATCGGATATAAATCGGCATTAACTCCCGATACACTTTCGCACTCTCTTCTTTTGGCTGATGGCTGTAAGTTGCACCAACCATGTCAGAGACGATATTCAGGTCTTCAATCTCACCTAACGCATATAAACCAAGAATAGCCGCCCCAAGGCAGGAACTTTCATAGCTTTCCGGAACCACAACTTCCTGGTTGAAAATATCCGCCATCATCTGGCGCCATAGCTCTGACCTCGCAAATCCCCCGGTTGCCTGGATTCTCTTAGGTTCGCCTGTAAGCTCCTCCAAAGCAAGCAAAACGGTATACAAGTTATAAATAACCCCTTCAAGCACAGAGCGGATCATATGCTCTTTCTTATGATGAAGGCTTAGACCGAAGAAAGATCCTCTTGCATTGGCATTCCATAAAGGTGCACGCTCACCGGTCATATATGGATGGAAAATTAGGCCGTCTGAGCCCGGTGCAACGCCTGATGCAATTTTAGTAAGGACATCATAGGGATCGATTCCGAGCCTCTTGGCTGTTTCAACTTCCGAAGCAGCAAATTCATCGCGCACCCAGCGGAAAAGCATGCCTCCATTATTTACCGGCCCGCCAATCACCCAGTGCTTTTCTGTAAGAGCATAACAGAAAATCCTGCCTTTCGGATCGGTTACCGGCTTATCAGTCACAGCACGGATCGCACCGCTTGTTCCAATAGTGACTGCAACAACTCCAGGGTCTATCGCATTAACACCCAGGTTGGAAAGAACGCCGTCACTGGCACCTGCAATAAATGGAGTATCCTTATCCAATCCCAAGAGCCTGCTGTATTCTTCCTTCATTCCTTTTACAGAAAAGGTAGTGGGAACAGGCTTTGAAAGTTTTTCATCTGATATCCCCGCAACTTTTAAAGCTCCTTCATCCCAATCGAGCTTTTCCAAATTGAACATTCCTGTTGCCGATGCAATTGAATAATCAACAATATATTCTCCAAACAACTTGTAAAAAACATACTCTTTAATGGAAATAAATTTATAAGCACGCTGAAAAAGATCCTGCTGTTCATTTTTCAGCCAAACAAGCTTTGAAAGAGGCGACATTGGATGGATCGGAGTCCCGGTCCTTAAGTAAATTTCGTGGCCATTCATTTCCTGTTTAATCTTGTCTGCCCATTTTGCACTGCGGTTATCAGCCCAAGTGATGCTGTTAGTCAAAGGCTGGCCTTCTAAATCAACTGCAATAACGCTATGCATTGCTGAACTGAAGGACACGCAAGTAACTTCCTCCGGGCTGACGTTAGCCTCCTTCATACACCCTTTAATGGTTCCAAGGACAGCCTGAAAGATCTCATCCGGTTCCTGTTCGGCCGTTGAAGGATTGGGTGTATGTAAAGGATACCCGATTGTAAATTTTCCAAGGACCTGCCCTTTATGATCAAATAAAACCGACTTTGTGCTTGTTGTACCAATATCCGTCCCTATGACATATTTAGTCGCAGCCATGTTAAATAATCTCCTTTCATATAGAAAAGTTAAACAACTGTAAGTTTTAGTAACAATTCTCATTTACAATAGAAGAAGGAAGCAGCTCTATAAAGTCGCCCCTTCCTTCTCAACATTATATTTTAGGCAATAAAGAAGCCAAGTATAAATACTGTCGCAAATCCAACTAAAGCAATTAATGATTCCATTACCGTCCATGATTTCAGCGTATCTTTTACATCAAGGCCAAAGTAGCGGTTAACAAGCCAGAAACCTGAGTCATTTACGTGAGAGAAGATCGTTGCACCGGCAGCAATTGAGATAACAATTAGGCCCAGTACTGGTCCTTCGAGTCCCATCGTTTCAATGAGCGGCGCAATCAGGCCTGCTGCTGTAACCATCGCTACCGTCGCTGAACCTTGAGCAACACGAACGAATGTTGCAATTAAAAATGCCAGTAAAATTGGAGGCAGTGCAGAAGCAGCCATCATATCTCCCAAAACCTGTCCAACACCTGAATCAATAAGTACCTGCTTGAACACACCGCCGGCACCTGTCACAAGAATAATGATTCCAGCTGGCTCTAAAGACTTTGTTGCAATATCTTGTACTTCCTGGCGGGAGTAGCCGCGTTTAGTTCCAAGGCTATAGAACGCCAATAATGTAGCAATGGTCAAAGCAACAAACGGATGTCCCATAAATGTAAAGAATGATCTAAGCGCATTCCCTTCCTCCAATAGAACGCCAGATACAGTGTTTACCAGAATAAGAACAAGCGGAATAAAAATAATGCTCGCAATAAGTCCAAAGCTTGGAAGCTCTTTATCATACTCTTTTTCTTCAATTTGCATGTATTCAGGAACAGCTACATGAATTTTTTTCGCGATATATCTTCCAAATAACGGACCTGCAATAATCATAGAAGGAATACCGGCAATAACACCAAATAAGATGACCCAGCCAAGATCCGCACCAATTAAATCTGCAACTGCAATCGGTCCTGGGGTCGGCGGGATGAAGCTGTGTGTAACAGCCAAACCAGCCAATAGCGGAATACCATAGTAAAGCAATGATTTCCCTGTTTTCTTTGCCAACCCATAAACGATTGGTACCAGTATAATGAAACCAACATCAAAGAATACTGGAATCGCTACGATAAAACCCGTAATACCAAGCGCCCATTGCGCTTTATCTTCACCGAATTTTTTAATCATTGTCTGTGCAAGCCGTTCAGCACCGCCTGACACCTCAAGCATACGCCCAAACATCGCACCAAGACCAACAACAACCGCTACGAACCCCAGAGTTCCACCCATCCCGTTCTGGACTGACTGTATAACATCACCCAGTGGCATTCCTGCGGCAATACCAACTAGCAAACTGACAAGCAGCAAAGCTACAAAAGCATGAAGCTTTGTTTTCATAACTAGGAATAATAGTGTAAAGATACCAGCCATAGCCACTAAAATCAACATTGAGCCTGACATTTCATTTCCCCCTTTTATCGTTGAAGCGTTTTCATTTTGTATAAAAAATAGAGATTGAAGTCTTTATCTTTATTTAGCAGGGCCCTGGAAAACCAGCCTCTTTTTAGACAGGTCTTCCAGTTCCCTTGAAATTTATTTCTTTTCTACTGCATGCCCGCCAAATTCATTTCTTAAAGCAGCGACTACCTTACCTGAGAACGTATCCTCTTCCAATGAACGGTAACGCATCATTAGGGACATTGCGATCACAGGAGCAGCAGTTTGAAGATCCAGCGCTGTTTCAACTGTCCATTTGCCTTCGCCTGATGAATGCATCACACCTTTAAGGCCATTAAGCTTTGCATCCTTTGAAAAAGCATTCTCGGTTAATTCCATCAGCCATGAACGAATGACAGAACCGTTATTCCAAACTTTGGCGACTTTTTCATAATCATAATCAAACGGACTTTTTTCAAGGATTTCAAAACCTTCAGCAATGGCCTGCATCATGCCATACTCGATTCCGTTATGTACCATTTTTAGAAAATGGCCGCTTCCTGCTCTGCCGGCATACAAATAGCCGTTTTCAACTGTTATATCCTTAAAGATCGGCTCAATCGTTTTGAATACGTCTGCATCTCCGCCAATCATGGTGCATGCGCCGTTGCGGGCGCCTTCCATGCCGCCGCTTGTTCCGCAGTCAAAGAAATAAATTCCTTTTGCCTGCAGCATTTCCGCCCGGCGCAATGATTCCTTATAATTGGAGTTTCCTCCGTCAATTAGGATATCCCCTTCTTCAAGCAGAGCAGATGTTTCCTCAATAACTGCCTCTGTAATATCGCCTGCAGGTACCATCAGCCACAACACACGCGGCTTTGAAAGACTGCTGACCAATTCTTTAACTGATGAAACTCCCTGAATTCCTTCAGCGGATATTTTTTCGCTTAAACTGCTGTCTTTATCAAAAGCTACTACTTCATGCCCATGATCTTTCAGATTCAGGGATAAGTTGTAGCCCATCTTTCCAAGACCAATCATTCCTACTTGCATAAAAGCCTCCTGGATGAAGAAAATTTTTTTCATTTGTGATTTCATTATACAAAATATTTTTCTATTTGCAATCGTTTTCAAAAAAATATTTTTCTTTTATAATAGAATTAGAATTTAGAAAGCGTTTTACCTAAAAGACTCCTACCTTCGCCTTAATGATTTTTTCACTAATATCGGATTTCATAATAAAATTTATTCTAGGGAGCTGCCCATATGGTTCATGACAACCTTTATTGTTTTGCCCGAATCAAAACCCATTATGCAAAATTTAGTGATAAAGAAAAGAAAATTGCGGATTATATTCTCGAACACCCTGAGAAAATAGTCCACAGTTCGATTAACCAGCTTGCAGATGATCTTGGCATTGCTGACTCAACAGTGTTTCGTTTTTGCAAGCGAATTGGCTTTAAAGGCTATCAAGCTCTTAAAATAGCATTGGCATCTGAAATCGTAACTCCCATTAAGGACATCCATGAGACCATTAATGAAGACGATGAAGTGCTCACTGTCTCTGAAAAGGTATTCCGCTCCAACATCAAAACTCTGGAGGACACCCTGCAGATACTGGGTGGGGGAGCCTTTGAGGATGCTGTGGATATGATTTTAAATGCCAATAAAGTTGAATTTTTCGGGAGCGGCGGATCAAGCATCATCGCTATGGATGCTTACCACAAATTTATCAGGACCGGAATTACCGTGTTGGCGAACAGCGATTCTCATATGCAATTAATGTCCGCATCGCAGCTAAACGAGGATGACGTTGCTGTCTTTATTTCACACTCTGGCACAACAAAGGATGTCATCCAGGTGCTAAATGTCGCAAAGGAAAATAAAGTGAAGACTATCGCCATCACGAACTTTGCCAAATCACCTCTCAGCCACAAGGTGGATATCTCACTTTATACAGTCGCTGAGGAAACAGATTACCGCTCGGAAGCTCTTTCTTCCCGGATTGCCCAGCTAAGCATTATTGACGCCCTTTATGTAAACGTCATGATGGCAAGAAAAGAAGAAAGCAAAAAAGCACTCCACAAAATGCGGAATGCCATTTCTGTAAAAAGGATATAGGGCAGTTGAACTGCTCGGATGAGTTCAAAATCAAGCACCTCGACTGCTTTTGACTGCGCTTGTCACATGGTGCAAGGCACGACGGGAGCGGAGTTGCCATATCAGGGCTTTGAGCTCCGCAGGAGGCTGATGTCAAAGACAGCGATCCTTTCTCATCAGGTTAAAGGCAGGAGAAACCCTGCCTTCTTTTTTATTTCACCAGCTCCTCAAAAAGGATCTCGGAGAAGGCTTTATATCGCAAGACTTTCTCATGAAAAGTAAGGAAGTCTGTAACATCATTGGGCACAGCTGCACAGTGCATTCCCGCCATTATTGCGGCGATCGATCCATTGGCCGAATCTTCAATAGCAATAGCTTCTTCAGGCTTTACACCCATTTCCTCGAGTGCCTTTATGTACAGGGCAGGATCCGGTTTTACTTTTTCAACATCTTCTTTAGTTTTGATGATCTGAAAATGTCTTTCGATCCCAAACTCCTTTAAGTAATGAAGAACCCACTCTCTTCCTGAACTAGACGCTACTCCTAGCTTAAGGCCTTTTTCAGCAAACTTCTCTATAAGCTCCTGAACCCCTTCTCTTAAAGTCAATATATCTTTTTGACTATGAAAAACTTGTTCTGTTTTCTCCTTTACCGCATTTCGGTTGATGGAAATTCCATGCGTGCAGTCAATATAATCAAAAAGGATATCATCCGTGGTGCCAATGCATTTCGCGAACTCCTCCAGCTTGAGCTCAAATCCGTAGTCTTTAGACAGAACATCTTTAAACACCTTAAACCATAAAGACTCTGTATCTACGATCGTTCCGTCAAAATCAAATATAACTGCTTTAATCATCCAATCACCCCGTCTACAGTTTTCGTTACCTTAAATTAGACGCTTCTTTTCTTTTAAAGTTTCCTTTATTTACAAAATACCTCAGGAACAATATCTGCTTCTCAGCTCTTTTTATTAAGGCTCTATTAAACTTGCCTGTTGGTTTCTGGTCTTGGCTCAAAGATTTCAAATTAGCAAATATAAGCAAAACCCTATTTCCTTGTCATTTTGTCACTAGTGTAAAAGCATTCTTCCTTATTAATCAACCGAATCCGGCAAAAATATTACGAAGCACCTGCGAAAACCGGTTCCTGCAAGATATTTGTACACAGGTAAAGGGGATGCATTGTCGGTATATGCTTATAGGCTTTTTTACTATTTAAGGATGATACAATCCTAATAAATCAATAATATAAATAAGCACTTGAAATATAGCACAAAAACGAATATTATATTAGTTGTGTTTTCAAATGTTCGTGTTTTTCACTTGCACATACATGCCAAAAAGAAGTTTCACTTTATGGAGGACTTTATATGTTCAAATTAAAAGAAAATCAAACAAATGTGAAGACTGAGGTTCTCGCGGGGGTTACAACTTTTTTAACAATGGTTTATATAGTCGTTGTAAATCCTGTCATTTTATCTGATGCCGGCGTTCCATTTGAACAGGTTTTTTCAGCGACCATTATTGCAACAGTTGTGGGTACTCTTTGGATGGCTTTATTCGCCAATTATCCGATTGCCATCGCACCAGGAATGGGCCTTAACGCTTACTTTGCCTACTCAGTAGTGGGCACCCATGGAAATATTGATTATATGACAGCATTCTCCGCCGTCTTTATTGCAGGTATTATCTTCATTATCTTGTCTCTTACTCCTTTCCGGGAGAAATTAATAATCGCGATTCCAGATAATCTAAAGCACGGAATTACAGCCGGGATTGGATTATTTATAGCATTTATCGGGTTGCGTTTAACTGGGCTAATTACAAGCCACCCAACTAATCTTGTAGCGCTTGGCGACCTGCATTCTCCTCAAGCAATCCTTGCGCTCGTCGGACTGGCAGCTACCTTGATATTGATGACGCTTGGTATTAATGGGGCCCTGTTTTTCGGAATGATCATTACTGGCGTGGTTGCCTATTTTACCGGGCATCTTTCTTTTGAACAGGGCTTTGTATCACTCCCAACTCTTCCGGATGGAATCATTATTTTAAATCCGTTTGAAGCTATTGGGGATGTGATCCAGCATAGTTTGTATGCAGTTGTTTTCTCATTTCTGCTTGTTACTATTTTTGATACAACTGGAACGATGATTGGAGTTGCCCAGCAGGCAGGATTAATGAAAGGCAAAACGATGCCTCGAGCTCGTGAAGCGTTATTATCTGATTCTATTGCTACTTCTGTGGGCGCCATGTTTGGTACAAGCCCGACTTCAGCTTATATTGAGTCTTCCACTGGGGTCTCTGCCGGCGGAAGAACTGGATTAACTACTTTAACTGTTGCAGGCTTATTCCTTCTATCTGCTTTCTTCGGCCCTTTGGTCGGTGCTGTATCAGGACTTGCAGCCATCACGGCACCTGCCCTGATTATCGTCGGAAGCCTGATGATGGGAAGCATCTCCCACATTCGATGGAATGAGCTGGACGAAGCATTCCCTGCATTCCTAATCATTTTAAGCATGCCGCTGACATCAAGCATCGCTACAGGAATTGCACTTGGATTTATCGCCTATCCGTTAATGAAAGTAGTAAAAGGAAAATGGCGTGAAGTTCATCCGCTCGTTTATTTATTTTCAGTGCTATTCTTTTATCAGCTTGCGTTCTTGCCTCATTAATTCACGGGCAGAAAACACTGCAACGTATTAAAAAAGCTTGTCCACCTTGGGCAAGCTTTTTTAGTATTTTGGAATGCATCACTTCTATTTTACCTGCATCCCCTCATAGTCTAATAATAAAGATAGGACAAGTTAGGGTGATGGCTTATATTCGAAAAGCTGATTGCAATTTTATTAGGAAGTTTTTTATTGGGCATCGGCATTAATGGATTTCTGGTGCCTCACCATTTGCTTGATGGCGGCATTATTGGTATTGGGCTGATCCTCCATTACTATTACGAGCTGCCCACAGGTTTGAGCATGATCGTTTTAAGCATTCCCTTATATGTACTTGCCTGGTTTTACGAGAAGAAATATTTTTATTATAGTCTTCATGGCCTCCTCGTCTCATCGCTTATCATTGATCTTCTTGCCTATATGCGAGGCCATTTTGAACTCGCTGTCCTTCCAAGCGCTATTATAGGCGGCTGCTTGGTCGGATTTGGAATCGGGCTTATGCTCCGCTATGAAACCAGCACCGGAGGAACCGACTTACTGGCCCAGCTGATGACAAAGCTTATTCCTATCAACATTGGAGCTTTAATTTTCGCAATAGACGGATTAGTCATCTTAAGCGGATTAAAAATAGTCGGAGTTGAAAAATTCCTTTATTCTTTTATCACCATTATTTTTGTAGGGGCCATGACATCTTTAACGGTCATTAAAAAAGCCGAACCGCGTTAAAGAAAAAAATGGCAGGTACCAGGTACCTGCCATTTTTTTCTTTATGCTTCAGCTTCTATTTTATTATCCATATCGCTATAGATATTTCCGTCGATTTCACCGGTGATTCGGCTGGTCAGGATTCCGGATGTCATCGATCCGCTTACGTTTACGGCTGTACGGCCCATGTCGATTAGCGGTTCAATCGAGATAAGCAAGCCGGCTAGTGCAATTGGAAGATCTAATGCAGATAATACAAGAATCGCAGCGAAGGTTGCACCGCCGCCGACACCTGCCACACCAAAGGAGCTGATGGCTACAATAAGAATGACAGTTAGAACAAATCCTGGGGACAGCGGATTAATTCCTACCGTAGGTGCAATCATAACTGCCAGCATTGCCGGATAAATACCGGCACATCCGTTTTGTCCGATGGAAAGTCCGAATGAGCCTGCAAAATTGGCAATCCCTTCAGGAACGCCCAAAGATTTTTGGGTTTTAATATTTAAAGGTAATGCGCCTGCGCTTGTTCTTGAAGTAAAGGCGAAGGTCAGTACCGGAAACGCCTTTTTCATATAAGTTATAGGATTCAAGCCGCTCATTGTTAGAAGCATCAAGTGAATCAGGAACATAATTCCAAGCGCAACATAGGAGGCGGCAACAAATTTACCCAAATTTAAAATAGAATCAAAGTCACTCATTGCGACCGTTTTGGTCATAATCGCCAGAACACCATAAGGAGTTAAACGCAAAATCAATGTAACTACGCGCATGATGATAGCATAGAAGGCATCCACGATTTTTGCGAAAAGCTCTGCTTGCTCAGGTGCTTTCCTTCTGGCACCTACATAAGCAATTCCCAGAAATGCTGCGAATATGACTACTGAAATAGTGGATGTTGGCCGTGCCCCCGTAAAATCAAGGAATGGGTTGGCAGGGAGTAAATCAAGCATTTGCTGCGGGAAGGTTCTTCCTTCAATGCCCTGATATGTTTCTTCAAGCTGTTCTCCGCGGGCTGTTTCTGCATCTCCTCCACTGATTTGAACTGCCTCTAAATCAAAGCCGACAGCCGTGGCAATTCCGACAGCAGCAGCTACTGCTGTTGTACCTACAAGCAGTCCGAGGATAAGGACGCTGATTTTCCCGATATTATTAGTTAACTTGAGCTTCGTAAAAGCCGCCAGAATTGAAATGAAAACAAGCGGCATAACAATCATCTGCAGAAATTTAACATAACCTCCGCCGACTAAATTAAACCAGTCTGCAGATTTTACAATGATTTCTGATCCTGCACCATAGATAAACTGAAGGACAAAACCAAACAAAATTCCTAATCCCAATGCAGTAAACACCCGCTTTGAAAAAGAAATATGCTTTTTTTGCATATAATACAAGCCGGATATAAGAACAAGCATAATAGCAATATTTAAAACCAAAAGACCTGTAGTCATTGGATATGATCCTCCCAAAAAATTTATATTTTAATAATGACTAACTATAATACATGTATTCCTATGAGTCAAGTCGGAATTAAAAAGTATTTTCCTTTTTTCCTGTTTTGCTTTTAAATATATTCTTTTGGGCTAAAGATGGTTCTTGGATTTTTACTTTTCAATATAAAATTAGAAATTAAAGTATTCCATCAACCATTAATTCGTTGAGGCGTTGTCGAAATTTATCTATTAATATTGTATAGCTATAAATTCTTTAAAATAGGTACAAAGCTTTAGTAATTGTACGATCTCTAACGAAAAGAAAGGTTATTAAAATGAAGGATTTACTGCTTAACCTCCTTCTTTTATTTATGTTGTTATTATTTTTCCAGCTTATTGTGGTAGACAGGCTGAATTCATTGTTTGTTAAATATCAAAAAATCTTAATTTTTATATTGGTATCATTGGCTGCTATTTCTCGAGCATGGCCCCCGACTAACTGAAGACGCTGGGTGAGCCCTATTTTTCCACCAAAGAAGGAAAAGGCACAGGAAAACCCGGCATAAGTCATACCGGGTTTTTTAGTCCACTTTTTTTCAGGTTTTACGAAACTTCATTAAATGCCTGGGAATACTTGACCGTCCCCTCTATCCCATCTAGCGCCCCTTCTGTTAACTCGAGAACCATAAAGACATTTTCAGGGACAGGAAAGGGCGGATTTATGCCAAATTTTACAGACGGTTCAAAACCGAATCTGGGATAAAATTCAGGATGGCCTAATAAAACGATATGTTCATATCCCAATTCTTTGCACCTTTCTAAACCGGCCTTAACTAAAGCTGAACCAATACCCTGGTTTTGAAGTTCTGGCGTCACTGCCATCAGAGCAAGGCCAATTGTATTTACTATGGCTCCCTTTGAAGTCTCTATCATCACTTCACTAAATAATATATGCCCTGCCACTTCCCCATTTTTCACCGCAACTAAGGATAGTGTCGGGATAAAATGAGGGGAATTTCGAATCAGACTTACAAGCTTCCCTTCGTTTTCCTGGCCAAATGAAAAATTGTTTATCTCGAGATTTTCTCAAAACCACTTGGGTTTTCGGGACGTATCTCTATCATTATAATCCTCTTTCTATTTATTAATGTCCGATAGAGCCTTTGCTTTATCATAACATTCTTCCATTGCAGACAAGACAGCAGCACGGAATCCCTTCTTCTCCAGCTCTGCTACTGCTTCAATCGTTGCCCCACCTGGAGTACAGACCTGGTCCTTTAATTCTGCCGGATGTTTCCCCGTTTCCAAAACCATTTTAGCTGCCCCTAAAACAGCCTGTGCTGCCAGCTGATAGGATTGTTCCCTAGGCAGTCCCGCCTTGACACCGCCATCTGCCAAAGCCTCAATAAACATATAAACATAGGCTGGCGAAGAGCTGCTGATGGCTGGGATTGCATCCATCATTTTTTCTTCCATCACTTCTGCTCTTCCTATACTTGAGAATATTTGAATAACCTCCTCGAGATCCTCTTCAGATACTAATGTATTCGCCGCAATGGCGCTCATTCCTTCTCCAACCAACGATGGAGTATTTGGCATGGAGCGGATTGCCTTTATCTTTTGTCCAAAGGCTTTTTCCAAATAGTCCAAGCTGATGCCTGCTGCAATTGTTATAATGATCGCCTCCGGCTTGATATGGTCTTTGATTTCATCAATAACAGCACTATGAAGATCAGGCTTTACAGCCAGAAATAAGATATCCCTCTCCACTGCCGCCTGTTTATTGGAGAGGCTAATCTCTATGCCTAGTCTATTGTTAACATCCGCGAGCGTTTCCTTTGATTTGGCAGTTGCGATAATGTGCCCTGGTGCTACTGTTTTGGATTTTAAAATTCCGCCAATGATTGCCTGCGCCATTTTACCGCAGCCAATAAATCCAATTTTTTTATTCATGTAGTTACACATCCTGTTATGTATTTGCTTTTGCTATTATACTTCAGCCACTTTTACTAAACAAAAATCTTCACCTGGCAATGGTATGGTTATGAAAAAATGGCATAGGGTAATAGCATAAGAAAAAGATTCAGCTTTAAAGCATTAAGCTGCAATCTATCAAAAAATAGATTCGCTGCAAAGATATCCCTTTGCATACAAAGTTTTTTTCCCAGTCTTATTATTCAAGAGAAAAAACTAGTTTGGAGAGATTTTTATGTCAAATAAGCAACTTAAAAATACCACCCCATATAATCCCCTTCCGGAAGATTTCTTTCAGCAGCCCACACTCAAATTGGCTGAGGCTCTATTAGGCTGCCTATTGATAAAAGAAACAGAAGAAGGCATTGCTTCAGGCTATATTGTTGAAACAGAGGCGTATATGGGACCGGAAGACCGGGCGGCACATAGCTTTGGAAACAGAAGAACAAAAAGAACTGAAATAATGTTCAGCGAGGCTGGAGTTGCCTATACATATGCTATGCATACACACTGTTTGGTGAATGTCGTCAGCGGCCCCATGGAAAAGCCTGAAGCCATTCTAATTCGGGCAGTCGAGCCGGTTGATGGAATTGAACTAATGAAGAAAAGGAGAAATATAGAAGTCCCCAGGAATCTCACAAGTGGACCGGGAAAATTGACGAAAGCTTTAGGAATTACAATGGGTGACTATGGCCGCCGTTTTACCGAACCCCCTCTTCTGCTCGCTAAAGGAATCACTCCACAGGAAATCTCCCGCGGAAAACGGATTGGGATCGATAACTCCTGTGAAGCAAAGGATTATCCGTGGAGATTTTGGATTACCTACAATCCTTTTGTATCACGGCATAGAAAGAAGGATTAATTGTCCAATCGCTGAAAAACTTTTCCAAAAAACATCATTTTTTTAAAATTTTCTGTGTAAAAAAGCAGCCCTAAACAAACAATGTTTGATAAAGAAAGTTTTATGGGGTGCTGTGATGGATGCTTTTATTGATTTGCTTAAGGTGTATGGAAGAATCTATACGATTTTGCCGTTATTATTAGCTGTCACATTAATTATGGGAAAAAGATCCATAGGAGAGCTGCCGGTCTTTGATTTTTTAGTCATCCTGACCCTGGGCTCCGTAGTGGGTGCCGACATAGCCGAACCAAAGGTTAATCACCTCTTCACCATGTTCGCAGTGATTGGTATCGCCTCGCTGCAAATGCTCATATCCTATTTAAAAATTAAAAATAGGAAGTTTGGAAAACTGGTCACATTTGAGCCAACCATCGTCATTTACAAAGGACAGTTTCTGGTCAAAAATATGAGAACCATTAAATATTCGATTGATAATGTGCTGCAAATGCTGCATGAGAAAAATGTGTTTAATTTAAAAGATGTTGAAATGGCTATGATTGAAGCAAGTGGAGAGCTTTCTGTAAAATTAATACCACAAAAAGAAACGGCTCGGGTTGAGCATTTTACATCCCCTATTAGGGACAGCAGCTGGGAACTCCCCATTATCGTCGATGGAATTGTTTATAGAAATGTCATGCGGCGGGAAAACATTAGTGAAGAGTGGCTTAAGCAGGAATTGTTAAAAATGCAGATTAAAAACCTTGAGGATGTATTTTATGCAGCTGTAAATAAGCAAAGAGAACTTCATATTTCATTAAAAGATGATAAAAATAAACCGGAGGAGCCGCTCCTTTTCCATTAGGGAAAATGCGGCTTCCCAGGTCTATGCTTGTCTCTCCTGCTGTTTTTTAGTCAGCCATGATTGCAGGCGAGGTGCTAATTGGAACAGCAGCATTCCAATTAAAGCGGCAATTAAGATATATGCACCCGCAAATACCTTAAGTCCTCCTGTTGCCAATCCTGCAATAATAACAGAGAATTCTCCCCTTGAGGCCAATGAAAAACCCGACTTGAGAGAATCCGTTTTAGATAATCCATACCATTTTCCGCCGAAATACCCAACAGCCAGCTTATGGATGATTGACCATAAAACGATAACACCCAGGAGCCCTAGAGACGGCACATCTTCTTTAAATTCCAGTGAAAGGCCAAAGTTAAGGAAGAAGAAGGGGAGAAAGAGGTTTCTGACTGGAAAAACAACTTCTTCAACTTTATCCTTTACGACAGTTCCGGCAAGCATGATTCCAGCCAGAAAAGCGCCAATAACCTCTGAAAGTCCAAGGAAAACCGCAAATCCGCCATAGGTAATCGCTACTCCCAAAACCAAAATTAAAAAGGAATCTTCATTGGCAACCTTTTTCATCCAATGCTGTGCTTTATGAAGTACAATTCTGCTCATCCATATAGCTATGCCCGCTAAGAGGGCAACTTTTAGAAAAATTAATAGAAAATCCATAAATGAGAAGCTTTCCCCGCTTAAGCCAATTAACACCGTCACGAGGATGGGGGCGACAAGGTCTTCAAAAATTAATAGGGAAAGCATATATTCGGAATCTTTGTCTTCTAGGCGATTTTTGCTTTCCAGAAGCTTGACCGTAATAGAGGAACTTGTAGCATAAACAACTCCGCCGATTAATAACGATTCAAATAAGTTTTGACCAGCAATATAGGCAATTGCCGTGGTCACTCCCACACCAAGCAGGACATCCAAGAGCCCTGGCTTCCAAACTTTATTTCCGTTTTTTCTTAATTCACGAATGGAAAATTTCATTCCAAGCAGGAAGAATAGAAGGATTAGACCTATCTCCCCTGCAACTTCAATTACCTTTGTATCCGGGAAATATCCGAAAAAGCCGATTCCGGCTCCTAAGATAATATAAATTACAATATCGGGTATCCTTAATATTTTAATTCCGATTAAAGCGGTTATAAATAGGGCAAGAAAAATTAGCCCTATTGCAAGAGGCATATTCATATGCAGTATATCATCCTTTTTGTAAGCTATATTTTATGAACTATCCATACCCCTTTCCTCCTAGAATCATTCCTGTAAGTTAGGACCAATTTTGGATTTCAGGAAAATCACTGAAAAAACAAACTAAATCCCTATGCTGGATTTTTTTAATTTCATTTTAATTGGATAATAGATTTGTGGACTGGCAATGGGATGAATTGATTGAATACGCTTTATGCTATTGTATGGATTTTTGCTTTGCGGAAATGGGTGGGGGAAATTGGAAATGTCATTATCCCACCATGCCTTTCTTTATCTTGGGGGACTTTCTGTATTTTTAATGCTATCTGACACTACCCGATGTGGAGATATACCTAGGGAATCGATGAGCAAGTCAACCTGACTAAGACTCATATCACTTTTTCCATGATGGCCGTAAATATACCCTGCCATCATTCTAATTTTTTTATGCAGATTCCCCAGAAGTCCTATTAAAGAGAATCCTGTACATTTCAGGCTGGATTCTCTTTTATATTTTTAACGAGATAATTGATATTAAATTAAAATAGATTAACTCCATCTAATGGGTGGAGCTTAAAGTGGTCTGTCTTTTTTAAATCCCATTCTTTTAATCCACCACAAACGGCCTGTTGCAGCCTGGATCCCGTCCATCCCATTCATCCTCTTCCAATGGAATCAGTTTGATGTGCCATCAAAATTCGACAGGTACCTGGTACCTCAAGGAATTTGTCGATAAAAAACCAGGCTTTTTTACTGGACTTTTTTCATTTGAGCGTTTATTTTACTATAAAAAGGCAATATTCTTTGTATGAATAATTTTTAATATAATGGAATGGGATGGTGTTACGATGGCAGATAAGAAGAACGTGAAAGTTCCTGATAAAGATTTAAATATTGGTGCGAATGTGTCATTAAACGGCCTGGTAACAGCTGTTTTTGATAATATGGTCCATGTCCAGATTGGCGCTAAGATCGTGACGGTTCATGTGAAGGATCTATACTCCGGAATAAATCAGTCTTTATTGAAAAACCAGCAGGCATAACATCCACCATCTCTATAAGCATAATGCAGGAGGGGCAGCCCATAAGCTGCTCCTCCTGTTTGGTTTTTAAGGATTCCACTTCTTAAACTGGCTGCACTTGTTTAGCCAGAACTTCCGCAAAGCCATGGTCTCCAAGTATTTGATAAACAATTAGAGTGGTATCGTCCAATGAAGCCACAGCTTCCTCTGAAGCCTTTACAATTACTGCATCCGCTGAAACTCTTCCAAGGATTTCAAAGTCTTCAGGCAATTTTGCGTGGTCTGCTTCTCCAAGCAATGCCCATACAGGCAATCCCCCCTCAGTCCCTTTAGCTTCATCTTCTTCAAAAACTGCAGGGAAATCATTTGTACCAAGATGGATCAAGTCCTCTACAATTGCGCTCGCTGTTGGAAACATTCCCGCTCCAGGCCCTTGGAGGCTTATATTCCCTACGATATCTGCATCTATCGAAACCGCGTTTTGTACTCCTTCAACCCTGTACAAAGGATGCGACTCCCCAACCAATACGGGTTTCACTGTACATCGGACTGCATTTTTTTCCTTCTCAAGAGAAGCCACATGCTTAAATCTTAAGCCCAGGGAAGAAGCAATATAAATTTGCTCAATAGAAATATCGGTAATGCCTTTCCTTGTTGATTTCTCCCACTCCGGCGCCTTTCCGAAAACAAGTTCACTCAGGACGACCGCTTTAAAAAAAGCATCATATCCCTCGATATCGTTTTCAGGGTCTGCTTCTGCGTACCCTTTCTCCTGGGCGATTTTCAACGCGGTTTCAAATGAAAGCTTCTCTTCGCGCATACTAGTTAGAATAAAATTAGATGTGCCATTAAGGATGCCTTCAATCCTCTCAATTTTATTGGCATTAAGCAGCTGCTTGAGAGTCTGGATAATTGGAATCCCGCCTCCAACCGTTGCTTCAAAACCCAATGAGACGTTATGCTCTTTTGCCAGGGTTTTTAATTCACTTCCATGATGGGCAAACATCTCTTTGTTTGCTGTTATCACATGGCAGCCTCTCGTAACAGCCTGGCGCAAATATGTATAGCCTGGCTCCTTTCCAACGATCGCATCAATCACAACGTCAAGCTTTGGAAGCTCAATAATTTTTTGAAAATCATCAGTCAGAAGCACATCCTTATCAGGCAAACCATGCTTATCTACATTCTTAACGAGAATAGCAGATACCTTTACTTCTTTTCCAAGTATGGCCTGAAGCCGTCCCTGATGTTTGTTTATTGTTTCATAAACACCTTTTCCTACTGTTCCAAACCCCAAAAGCCCAACTGATATCGCTGACATATTTGCATTCCTCCTGCTTTAATAATGTTTCTTTCCAAGCCTTTAATAACACAAAAAACCCCTTCTGCCTATAATAGACAAGAAGGGGTTTGAATTAACGTACCGTTCATTCCGCCTTCTCATCTTCGGAAAATAAATTTCCTCTGAATTTGGCACCGGGCATTTATATGCTGGTTGCCGAGGCTTCATAGGGTCAGTCCCTCCGCCTCTCTTGATAAGAAGTTTTTCAGTATTTAAATTAATTAGATAAATCATAAACATTTAAATGAACCGCGTCAACCACTTTTTTAAAAATAGTTTTCATAAAATGCTTTCCCTATTAATTATTTTCACGGGGGGGTTCGTAAATGATTTCCAGGAAATGCTTCAGAATCCTTGCTGTCAGCCCCCAAATGACTTTGTCCTCAAAATAGTAAAATACCTCTTTCATCTTTCTTGTTTGCCAATTATAATTTTCTCCTCCAACTATTAAGTCAAAAGGAAAATTCTCTTCAGGCTCCACTTTAAAATTTACATGGTAAGTTTCCGGCTTTACTTCCTTAAGAAAAGAAAGCGGTACAGTAAAGACTTCTTCTACCTCCGCAGGATTCGGCACAATTTGGCTGGGAGTTTTAATAATGCCTGCATAAGGATAAATAATTTGCCCAAAAGAAATCATGTAATCTAACGGGGAAATATCTGTGATACTATCCTCGCTAATACCCAGTTCCTCCGAGGTCTCGCGGATAGCAGTATGCTCTTCATCCCTATCGCCAGGATCAATCCTTCCTCCTGGAAAACATACCTCACCAGGCTGCCTCCTCATTTTAAGAGAACGCACTTCAAACAGAACATGAATTTCCTCGTTTATTTCAACCAGCGGAAGCAAAATGGCAAATTTCGAAAATCGCTCACTCCCTAAAATAACAGGGGTCCGGTCTTTCAGCTTTTTAGCCAGCTTCTCAATCTCCACATATCCACCTCCAGCAGCTAGTTCCAGATAATAGAGTGTATCCTTATCATACTTTATTTACATGGATTTATTAATTCATACGGCTTGTACCTATTAAATATTCGGAAATCGCGTATATTTTACATACTTGAAAAACACTTTATGCAGAAAACAATGCTATACATAGCCCTCTCTTAAAGCCATTTCAAATTTTCATAGTGTCATGTATGCTTCCTAATCTCTTAATAAAGTTTCCGAAGCAGTTCTTAAGGGAAAGTAAGAACAAAACAAGATTTTAGGAGTGAGAAGAAATGAAGAAAAATATATTAATCGGAGGTTATGATACACAGCAGGAGCTCAAAGAAGCGATTGAAGGAGCAGAGTCCAATGGATACCAAAAGGAAAACCTGGTTATTGTCTCTAAAGATGGAGCAAATCTTAAAAGCTTTGCCGACAATTATGGTGTACACCTAAAAATAGTCGGATCCCAAGAACTGGGCAACCAGCGCTTCCTTGACTCAGTTAAAGCTCTATTTATGGGCGAAGACCCCGCAGCTAGCTCGGGCATAGATCCTGATAAAAAAGACGGAACAAGATTTGATGAGCATGACGTGGATGAGTATGCCAGCATGGTTTTCGATGGTAAGTATGTATTAATCGTCGACCACTATGGAACATACCCCGCTTCCCAGAAGGAAAATCAGGTGCAGGCAGAGGAGCAAGCTGAAGCCTACCGGGAAAGTGCCTCAGCACGAGAAGAGGTACTCGAGGTAAAAGAAGAACAGCTGGATATCAAAAAACTAGCCGAAAAATCAGGTGATGTAGAGGTAACTAAAAAAGTTGTCGAGGAACAGCAAAATGTTGACATTCCTGTCTCACATGAAGAAGCTTTTATTGAGCGGCGTAAACCGGTAAACCCAACTGCAGGAGCCCAAACGCCTATTGACGAAGAAGAAACACTTCGTGTGCCGCTGAAAGAAGAAGTTCTGCAAGTAGAAAAAAAACCGGTAGTAACAGAAGAGATTGTAATAGGAAAGAGAAAAGTCCAGGATACTAAGACGATCACCGAAAATGTAAAACATGAAGAAGTGGATATTAAAACACGGGCGGAACCGGACGCGGATGAGCCTTTAAGCAGGGACAAGCTGTAATAGTTTTTTTCACCTAAAATAAAAATGATTGGGATCTATAAGAATATATTTTCTTAGATAGGTATATTCATATCCATCTAACGGATTGGGAAAATTCTCCTGCTGGCATAGCATGGGAAGTATTTTCCCTGGCGGACTAGGAACCTTTTTAATTCCATATGGACGCATTTTATGACCCCAATTTTGGGGTCTTTTTTCTGCGAAAATAAAAAGAGAGGTTTCCCCCTCTTTTTAAGCATACATTTTCTTTTCATCTTCTTGTTTAAAAAAGCTCTTCATCGCGTGGAATACGTCTGCTTTTTGCTTGAGAATATAATATCGGAAATCGTCGTTTTTGATGTTTTTATACGCGGACATTAGAGTCGAGTGTCGGTTATACTGGTTGACTTCACCGTATCCAAACATATTGGATACTTTCATTAGGTCTTCTACAAGCTTTACGCAACGGGCATTGTCAGAGGTCAGGTTATCACCGTCAGAGAAATGGAACGGGTAAATATTATATTTGCGCGGGTTGTATTTCGTATCAATTAGTTCAAGCGCTTTACGGTATGCAGAAGAGCAAATCGTTCCTCCGCTTTCACCCTTGGAGAAGAAATCCTCCTCTGAGACCACCTTCGCTTCTGTATGGTGGGCAATAAATTCAATTTCCACCGTTTCGTATTTAGTCCTCAGGAATCGGGTCATCCAGAAGAAGAAGCTTCTGGCCATATACTTTTCCCAGATCCCCATGCTGCCGCTCGTATCCATCATGGCAAGCACAACTGCTTTTGAATCCGGCTTTACAATTTCATTCCATGTTTTGAACTTCAAATCTTCCTTATAAATTGGGTGGAAGGCTGCCTTGCCGCTCATCGCATTACGTTTGAATGCAGACATCATCGTCCGTTTCTTATCTATATTGCCCATAAGCCCTGTTTTCCGGATATCATTAAATTCAATGTTTTCCACCAGGTTTTCATCCTGTTCTTTTTTCTTCAAATTAGGCAATTCCAGCTGTTTAAAAAGTGCTTCCTCAATTTCCATTAACGAAACTTCTGCTTCGAAATAATCCTCGCCTGCCTGGTCGCCTGCTCCCTGCCCTTTTCCGGGTCCTTTTTGGCTGCCGGAACCATCGCGTGCCACTACATCTCCAATTTGGCTATCTCCATCGCCTTGGCCGACATGTTTATTTTTATCATAGTTATAACGGATTTTATATTCGTCCAATGAACGAATTGGTATTTTTACTACTTCCCGCCCATTCGACATCACAATGTTCTCTTCCGTTATTAAATCAGGCAAATTGTTGCGGATTGCTTCTTGAACTTTATCCTGATGACGCTGCTGGTCATCATGGCCTTTGCGATGGAGGGACCAATCTTCTTGGGATATCACAAACTGATGGTTATTGACATTCGTCATTTTAACCCCTCCTTTAAAAATTAAATTTTTTCACACATTCCAGCCTTCCAACATACAATATCGCGAGTGTCAAAAAAAGATACATCATCCCTAAATCAGCAGTCTGCCTGCTTTCCAAAGACTCATTTCCCTGCCATAACGGCAGCTTCCAAAACCCATTAGGCTCCAGCAAAAGAAATGTTTATTACTTTATCTTATGCAAGAAGACAAAATAATTTACAAATAATTTTGACAATAAGACGTTAGCAGCCTCTTTTGGACAAGCCCTTTTTTAAAAGGGGGTTGGCGCCCTAGGACAGTGCCAGTTATTTATACAAAAATAAACCTCCGCTATTTAGCGGAGGTCTTTATCTTCCTTGTTATTCTGAATAGGATCAGGGTATTTACTATATTCTTCCTTTAATTCTTTATTGGTACGCAGGTTTTCCATCTGATTGCCCAGATTCTTCATCTCTTCAACGTTCTCTGCCATTGAGCTGTTTGTCGGTGTATAATTCTTGTCCAATTCTTTCTTTTTCATGAATATCACCTCTAGTGGTTATATTCCCCGATCTGGCTTGTTTAAACTTTTCCCTTGCTTTCGGTCATAAAAAAAGCAAACCCAAAATATGATTTAACCAAAGGGGGGATTTAATGAGCGAATTCCTTTGCTGTGACCGGTGTGGTGAATTATCCATATATGATCGGACTGCTTATATTGAAAATAAGCCAGTTTGTCCCGAATGCCAGGATAAACGAGACGATCTTATAAAGAAAGCTGAAGAAAAATGATTGAGAGGCGCTCCGCCTCTTTTTTGTTTGGGATTTTTTTGATGCTCTTTTTACTTTTATATAAATTTAGGCCTTTATTTTCGCCGTTCTGTCACTCTTTAGACACTCAATGTGAGCAGTCTATTATACTAATTTTTAAAATCCACCCTTTGTTTATCGGTTTTCCAATATATTACTTTATTTGCATATTTTCCGATATATTTGCAATTTCCTCAAATGCTAACTGCATTAAAAAGCCTGGCAGCATTTTGCCAGGCTTTTCAAAATTTATCGATTCAGCAAGCTTCCAACATAGCGTAGTAATTCATTTGCTGAAGTTGAGTTATAACCATGCTCGTCAATTAATCTTGCTACCACCTCATTGACCTTCTTCAGCTGCTGCTCATCCGGTGTTTTGGAGGATGTCGTAATCTTTACTACATCCTTCAGATCAGCAAATAACTTCTTCTGAATGGCTTCACGAAGGCGATCATGTGAATTATAGTCAAACCGCTTTCCTTTTCTCGCATATGCGGAAATGCGGATAAGGATTTCCTCTCTGAACGCTTTTTTTGCATTTTCCGAAATGCCAATTTGCTCCTCGATGGAACGCATCAGCTTTTCATCCGGGCTGATTTCCTCGCCTGTTAATGGATCGCGCAGCTTCGCCTTATTGCAGTATGCCTCGACATTATCAAGATAGTTTTCCATAAGTGTTTTCGCGGATTCTTCATAAGAGTAGACAAACGCTTTCTGGACTTCTTTTTTGGCGATATCATCATATTCTTTGCGGGCAAGCGAAATAAAGTTCAGGTATCTTTCCTTAAGTTCTGGAGTGATGGATGGATGCTGATCCAATCCTTCCTTCAGGGAACGCAATACATCAAGTGCATTAATGCTGGTAATGTTTTTGCGGATGATCGTAGAAGAGATCCGGTTAATTACATAACGCGGATCAATACCGCTCATGCCTTCATCTGAATGCTCTTTTTTCAATTCATCTACGTCCGCTCTGTTATAGCCTTCTACGCTTTCTCCATCATATAAACGCATTTTCTTTACTAAATCAATATCGCCTTTTTTCGGATCCTTCAGACGGGTTAAAATCGTAAACATCGCTGCAACTCTCAAGGTATGCGGTGCGATATGCACATTAGCAACATCGCTTTCGCGAATCATTTTATCGTAAATCTTTTCTTCCTCTGAAACTTTTAGATTATAAGGAACCGGCATGACAATTATCCGGGAATGCAGTGCTTCGTTTTTCTTGTTTGAAATGAACGAACGGTACTCCGTTTCGTTCGTGTGAGCTACAATAAGCTCATCCGCTGAAATTAAGGCAAAACGCCCTGCTTTAAAATTCCCTTCCTGTGTGAGAGATAATAAATGCCATAAGAATTTCTCATCGCACTTCAGCATTTCCTGGAATTCCATCATACCGCGGTTTGCCTTGTTCAGTTCCCCATCGAAGCGATAGGCGCGGGGATCGGATTCTGATCCATATTCAGCAATGGTTGAAAAGTCGATGCTGCCAGTTAAATCGGCAATATCCTGAGATTTTGGATCTGAAGGGCTAAAAGTTCCAATTCCTACCCTGCGGTCCTCTGAGAAAATAATTCTCTCAATCATAACATCCTCTATGCGTCCGCCATACTCTTGTTCGAGACGCATACTATTCAATGGCGATAAGTTTCCTTCAATTCTGATTCCATATTCATCATAAAAGTCCTTACGGAGATGATGCGGAATTAAATGAAGCGGATCTTCATGCATTGGGCAGCCCTTAATAGCATAGACCGCTCCCCTATCAGAATGAGAATATTGCTCCAAACCTCTTTTTAGCATTGTCACTAATGTTGATTTACCGCCGCTGACCGGCCCCATTAGTAAAAGGATCCTTTTTCGTACATCCAGGCGTTTGGCTGCCGGATGGAAATATTCCTCTACAAGCCTTTCAAGCGCTTCTTCAAGGCCAAAAAGCTGATTGCTGAAAAACTGATATCGTTTTTGCCCCTTCACTTCTTCTACACCGGCATCTTTAATCATGTTATATACCCGTGAATGTGCTGACTGGGCAACCCATGGCTTCTCTTTAACAATTTCTAAATACTCTCCAAAAGTCCCTTCCCATTTAAGCTTTTCCTCTTCATGTCGATACATCTCAATTTTTTTCAGAATATCCATAAGGACCTCCCCCTGTCGCATTATCAGAGACGATTAATATACTCTATGCGCTTGGGCAATTGAACATGCGTATCTATTGAGAGTTTGATTTGTCCTTTTTATGGGGATGGTATATAGGAGTTCTAAATCCTTGGTTAAGAAAAAATTTTGCAGCACAGGCAAGCTGTAAAAAAAACTCCACACTTTTCATTCACAGCAACCCTGTAATGGGCTATAATAAGCTTATATACTTATTGCAGATTAACGGTCAGTAAAACTCCTTGCTATAATTCAAGATAAATGAAGGTATTGAAAAGGAGTTAAACTGACCGTAAAGGCCCGATTGGCTCAACTAACCATCAGAAGGAATGACATTCCCTCTGATGGAAGTTTCGCTTTATGCTTGCCTATTGACATATTGTTAAAGGAGGATTACATATACATGGGTACAATTATTATTATCGGTGTAATGGTTGCTTTCCTTGCTGCTATTTTTGCTGCTGGATATGATGACAAGCCAGGCGTAAACAACAAATAAGCTGCTGATATATCAGCAGCTTTTTTCTTTGGTTTAAATTTTATTTTAAATCCATTTTCTTCCCTTGAACAAAATCCTTCATATACATTCTTGTCTGTTTTTCCATCATGCCGCCGATTTGGCCGGTCCATGTGTCCATCCGTCTGCCACCCGTCCGCTCATTATAGTATTCGGAAATAATTCTGTTATACATTTCAAGCTCCTCGCGAAAGCCTTCTTCATCCTGCTTGTATTCATTTTCATGATAAATATGCTGAAGGGGCAGCCTTGGCTTTTTATCATTCTTTTTGGAAGGATAACCTACTGCCAATCCAAACAACGGAATAACACGATCCGGCGTTTTCAAAAGCTCTGCAACACCTTCTAGATTATTTCTAATACCGCCAATATAGCAAATTCCCATTCCCATGGATTCAGCGGCAATAACAGCATTCTGTGCTGCCAATGCTGCATCTATAATTGCCACCATAAACTTTTCAGTGCTTTCTATTGTAGGAATCACTTCTTTGTTCTCCATTTGGCCAATCACCTCATGGCGATGCAAATCTGCACAAAAAACAAAGAAATGCCCATTTTCAGCAACATAGCTTTGATTGCCGGCGAACTCTGCCAGTTTTGCTTTTTTCTCTTTATCCGTGACCCCAATTATCGAATAGGCCTGTACAAAGCTTGAAGTAGAAGCTGCCTGAGCAGACAGCACGATGGTTTCAATTTGTTCCCTGGTTAAAGGCTTGTCCTCAAAATGCCGGACTGAACGATGGTCCATAAGCAGATTGGTTACTTCATTCATTACATCTCATCCCTTTCCATATATACCCTTTCATTTTACCCAGAAATGAAAGATTTCTCCAAAGGAAAAGGCCTGACGGAAATCAGGCCACGAGCAAGCTCTATTTTAAATGTAAATAATCCTGCTGGCGCAGTGCTTCATAGACAAGAATGGCTGCTGTGTTTGATAAATTCAGCGAACGGACGTTGTCGTTCATCGGGATTCTTAAAGCACGATCTTTATTGTTTTCAATAACATCCTTTGGAAGGCCAGTCGTTTCCTTGCCAAAAATAAAATAGTAATCTTTGTCCACATTGCTGTAATCAAATGTGGAATGCGGCTTGCTGCCGTACTTCGTTAAATAGAAGTATTCACCGCCTTCACTATTTTTAAAGAAGGCATCAAGTGAATCATGATAAATAATATTTACATATTGCCAATAATCCAATCCGGCACGCTTCAGCATTTTATCATCAGTGGAAAAGCCAAGCGGACGGATCAAATGCAATGTTGTATCGGTTGCCGCACAAGTACGGGCAATATTTCCTGTGTTAGCCGGAATTTCTGGCTGGTATAATACTACATGCAATGCCACGTTTTTCACCTCTAAATTATACTCTCATGCTATTATATCACTTTGACTTCCTCTTACAAATTACCTGTCATCGGTGATTGTGAAAAATTTATACTTTATGTTGGGTGTGTATGCCGTTGAGTCTTCATAAGCCCAATATCGCATCCTGCTGTTATAAGTATGGGCATTGACTAAAGGCATTCCTGCAGCATCTTTTCCGGTAACAATGGTCGTATGGTCAAACCGCCCATCTCCCTGAAAATCATAGCAAATGACATCTCCCAGTAAGAGCTGATCCGGACTGGAGACCTCTTTTGCCCTTAAACCTGCATTCGAACTCGGCAGATATAATCTCATCGAATTAGCGACCGACCAGCTGAAGCTCCAGTTTTCGCTCCTCATCCACCACCCTTTTCCGCGGTTTGGATACCCCCTCATAGGGCCGCCCCCTACATGTAGGCACTGGGAAATATAATTGGTACAATCCACCTCGAATTTTTTATAGGCCGGATTATAGCTGTTCCACCATTTTTCTGCATATTGTACGGCTTTCATCCGGTCATATTTATATTCTAATCTCTTTTCTTCCCCTTCATTCTCGCGGATTAACCGGTCTTGTTCCACCTGGATATCTTTAAAAGGATTTTTCTCCTGATCCTCGACTAAAACTCCTTTATAAAATTCAGCTATGCGCTCTTCAATTTCCTCTTCCATATAGAGCATGCCCTTTTGCTTAATTAAGTATTTGAAGTGGACATTGTATTCAACCGGCTTGACATCATCTTTCTCAGCACCAACTCTGGTAACTTTCCCAGTGGCCTGAGCTTTAACAATTTCCCCTGAGCGGCTGGACAAAGATTCCTTCTTCTTTTCAATTTTGGGGCAAGTATGAATCGAATTCCTCGGATGGGAAACGCACTGCTGCACTCTTTTAATTAAAAGCTCCTGAAGCTGGTTCCTCACGTATCTCACTCCTCTCATACTCAATACATATGAGGACGGTGAATGGACCTTGCTTAAATTTTGCTCAAAAGGCAGCAATTTTAAGGGATGGCAGGCAGATTTTCAATTTAGGTGCTTATTTCATAAACAATAGAATGCTTTATCTCTCTAGTCGGGTTGCTTTTCTATGCACAAGAAACTTTTCTCTGCTTAGATTGCATAAAAAAATGAGGAGGAAAATTCCCCCTCATTACTGTTCTATATAACTTAAGCCATTTTCGATTTCTGCAAGAACCTCTTCATCTTTTTCCTGCTGTAAAGCTAGTTCCAGAGCTGAAAGAGATTCTTCACCTCCAATTTTCCCCAGTGCCCAGGCTGCCGTTCCCCTGATTACTGGCCGCGGATCAGTTGTCATGACTTTAATCAGATCACCGATCGCTGTTTCATCTTTATAATGGGCCAATCCAATAATAGCATTTCGCTGAATTGGCTTCTTTCCTCTCCAGGAGCCTGAAACAGGGCCGAACTTTTCCTTAAATTCACGGTTTCTAATGAAAAGCAGCGGCCTAAGAAGCGGTTTGGCAACTTCCGGATCCGGCTCCATCTCTTCATGAAAATGAAAGTCCTTGCCTTTATTTTCAGGGCAGACTGTTTGGCAGGTATCACAGCCATAAAGCCTGTTCCCAAGCTTTTCTCTATAAGGTTCTGCCAAGAAACCTTTTGTCTGCGTTAAGAAAGCAATACACTTCTGTGCATCGAGCTGCCCGCCCTGGATTAAAGCTCCCGTCGGACACACCTCAACACATTTATTGCAGCTGCCGCATCTGTCCTCCATTGGCTCATCAGATTCAAACGGAAGGTTCGTAATCATTTCTCCCAGGTACACATACGAACCAAATTCCGGTGTAATGATGGAACAGTTTTTTCCGCTCCAGCCAATGCCAGCCCGCTGTGCAACTGCCCTATCCACAAGCTCGCCTGTATCCACCATTGATTTGCAGATCGCTTCAGGCACCCTCGCTTGAATAAATTCTTCAAGCTTTTGAAGGCGGTCTCTCAATACATGGTGATAGTCTTTACCCCACGAAGCACGGCAAAAGACCCCTCGTCTCTCACCCTTTTTGCTGATAGCTCTTATCTTCATTTTTGAAGGATATGCTAGGGCAATCGAGATTATCGACCTCGGTTTGTCCACTAAAAGCCCCGGATTTACCCTCTTTTCAATATCAGGCTCTTCAAAGCCTGACTGATACTGAAGCTCCTGCTGCCTGATCAGCCTATTCTTCATCTCGTCAAAAGTGCTCGCCGTTGTAAATCCGATTTTATCAATCCCGATTGTTTTGCTGTACTCAATTACTTCTTGCTTGAACTGTGCAAAGTCCATATCGAAAACCTCCCTTCGATGAAAATTTATATATTTATAAGGTCATTATTTATAGAAACATCGCTTATTATGATAAACTATTTTAAAGTGAATTTGGAGGTGGAAAGCTTGGAAATTACGATTTCCCCCGAGTTGTGCGAACTATTTCCGCAGTTTAAAATCGGTATTATTACATATACAAATATAGAAGTCGGACAGTCACCGCAAATGGTAAAAGGCCGTCTCCAGCTGTTCCAGGAATCTATCTATTTTGATTTAGAGGATAAAAACGTCACAGACCTGGAAGGCATTAAAGAATGGAGACAGATCTTCAAGACAGCAGGAAAGGATCCCAACCGCTACCGTCATTCTGCTGAAGCACTGTACCGAAGAATTAAAAAGCAGAATTACCTGCAGCCAGTCAATAGCTTAATTGATATTAACAATTTCTTCTCATTGGAATATCAAATTCCGATTGGCGTTTATGATGCAGACAAGCTTTCTGGTGATTTATCTATCAGGCTTGGCAAAGAAGGAGATGAATATAACGGTTTAAACGGAAGACCCAATTCACTGGCCAATTTAATTATTAGCGAAGATGAAGCGGGACCCTTTGGGAGCCCATTCGTCGACTCTGAAAGAACAGCTGTGACAGAACAAACAAAAAATGCCGTTCAAATCATCTATTTGCGCCCTTCACTTAAAACCGAGCAAGCTGAGAAAATGGTTGAATCATTAATGAACATGTACACACAAGTCCATGGGGGCGAAGGGAACTTTAAGGTAATCGGGTGCTAAATGCACCCTTTTATTTCGACAAAATTCGGGTGGTACCTGGTACCGGATAATAGCCAAAAATGAAAAAACGCAATACCTCGTTCTTTTTGAACGAAACACTGCGTTGGCTATGTATGGAGCGGGTGAAGGGAATCGAACCCTCATCATCAGCTTGGAAGGCTGAGGTTTTACCACTAAACTACACCCGCATTTTTATTTATCTTAAATTTAACCACTTTGTCGAATCTTATCAAAAGCTAAATAGCCCCGATAACGAATCAACTATTTAATAGTACTAAATTCAGCAGAAATGGTCAACCCTTTTTGAGAAATTTGTCGAAAGAAAGTGCCGGAGAGAATGATCATTTCCACTTCGGCACCTCTTGAAAATCAGAGTTATACCCACCACATGGAAGCAGGCTGCTCTTCAATTAAGATAGAGTTTAAATTCTTAACTGCCCGTGTAAATCCTTCATCAATCGACATTAGCGGATCTTCGTGCTCGATGCTGACGACATAATCGTATCCGAACGTCCGTAAGGCGCTCATCATGTCCGACCATTCCTGCAGGCTGTGTCCGCACCCTACTGACCGGAACGTCCACGCTCTTGTCTGGACATGGCCATATGGCTGCATATCCGTTAAGCCGTACATATTTACATTTTCCTGGTCAATATAGGTGTCTTTTGCATGGAAGTGGTGAATAGCATTTTCTTTCCCCAGTATTTTAATGGCTGCAATAGGGTCGATTCCCTGCCACCATAAATGGCTTGGGTCCAAATTGGCCCCGATTGCCTCACAGGTTTCTTCCCTTAATTTTAAAAGCGTATAAGGTGTATGCACAAGAAAACCGCCGTGGAGCTCCAGCCCGATTTTGACATTATGTTCCGTTGCAAACTTCCCGGCTTTTTTCCAGTAAGGAATAAGCTTTTTTTCCCATTGCCACTTTAAAACATCACCATATTCATTTGGCCATGGAGAAACAGGCCAATTAGGATGCTTGGCATCTTCCCCATCACCCGCTGTTCCGGAAAAACAGTTTACAACCGGAACATTCATCAAGCTTGCCAGTTTGATGGTATCAAATAACACTCTGTCTGATTCCTCAGCAAAAGCTTTATCAGGTGAAATCGGATTGCCATGGCAGCTGAATGCGCTGATTTCCAGTCCTCTGGAAGTAACCTTTTCCACATAATCTTGGCGAAGGTCTTCATTTTCCAATAGCTCCTGCAGATTGCAATGGGCATTTCCGGGATAAGCACCCGTTCCGATTTCGACTGCCTTTAGCCCAGCAGCCTTCACATGGTCAAGCATATCCTCAAAGTTTTTTTCCGCAAAAAGAACCGTAAACACTCCGAGCTTCACAAGTGTCCCCTCCTGCTTCTTTAGAATTGTTCTCTTTCTCCTGTTTCACTGTTTTTATAAATCGCATCAATTATTCTTGTTGTCTGTAAAGCTTCTTCCGCTTTAACTATAAATTCCTCCCTGCCCAAACAGGTATTAATAAAATTCCGCGTTTGGGCAAGCGCATAGTCATCCTCCCCAGGCAGCCATTCCGGTTGGGTGTTGAGCAGCATCCCATGCTTGGATTGGTTCATCCTGAATGGAAACAAATCGATCCCTCCATACTCACCTGAAAGGCTGACACTTTCTTCATCACCTTCAATATTAGCTGACCAGGAGGTTTCAAAAAGCAGAGATGCACCATTTGCAAATTTTATGCATGCTGTTACGTGGTCATCAACATTAAAGGTTTTATGGTTAAACCTGCCCCATAGATTAACCTGATCAGGCATTTTGCTTAACGTATTATAAGCTGACCCGATTACTTCTGTTTCTTTTGGATTCCCCATCAGCCAAAGCGAGAGATCCAATAGATGGCATCCATAATCAATCAAGCTTCCGCCGCCCTGCAGTTCCTTATCCGTAAAAACACCCCAGCCCGGCACCTTCCGCCTTCTCATGGCCCTTGCCCTTGCAACAAATGGCTGCCCAATTTCATTTGCAAGAATGAGCTTTTTAGCAGCTTGTGCTTCTTTCATAAATCGGTAATGATAAGCAATAGCCAGGACCTTTCCGGACCTGTCCCTTGCTTTAGCCATTTCTTCGCATTCCTGTGATGACATTGCCATCGGCTTTTCACACAACACATGCTGCCCGGCTTCCAGTGCAGCAACTGTAATCTCAGAATGAAACTTATTCGGAGTACAAATGACCACTGCATCCGTTTCACTGAACAAGTCCTTATAATTTGTTATAGACTTTTGTATACCGAATTGATCTGCAGCTCTTTTTGCTGTTTCTTCATTTAAATCGCATACAGCCGTAATGGTTGCGTTATCAGAGAATTTTAAAAAGGCAGGAATGTGCCTGGATTGGGCAATCCCGCCCGCTCCGATGATCCCTATCCGCAATTTCCTCATTGGCGCACCTCAATTAATTTTAACGATTTGTTTTGTCTCGCTGGATTCCAGAGCAGCGAGAATAACTTCAAGCGACTTCATTCCCTCTGAACCTGGAATAGCAGGCTCTTGATCATTGACAATGCAATCCACAAAATGGTTGATTACCCCTGAACTCTTTTGCCCGCCTTCATCATTGGTCTGGATGCCGCCAAGTTCAAACTTTACAGTGTCACCGTTGGCATATTGCACAATCAGCGAATTTACTGGATCATCCTCCAACCGCAAAATGGCTTTTTCTCCATAGATAATCGTAGAGTTATCCTCTTTTGAAACATAAGACCAGCTTGCTGCCAATGTCCCGATCACACCGCTTTCTGTTTTCAATATACAAACGGCAGTATCATCTACATCTGCATTTTTCTTTGCACTCGTTTCTACAAAGGCTCCGACCTCTGTGAACTCTTCTCCAAGTACATAGCGAAGCAAATCCGTTTTATGGACACCAAGGTCGCCCATTGCTCCAATGAAAGCCTGGTCCTTTTTGAAAAACCAGCTTTCTTTGCCATCGGCACTCCACCCCTCAGGTCCGCCATGGCCAAAAGCTGTCCGGAAGCTGTAGATTTTTCCGGCTTCGCCTTTTTCAATTAATTTTTTGGCTTTTTTATGTGACGTGACGAATCTCTGGTTGTGTGCAATCATTAGTTTTTTACTATTTTTATGGGCTGCTTCAATCATTTCCAGCGCCTCTTCCTTTGAAGTTGCCATTGGTTTTTCGCATAGGACATGCTTCCCTGCATTCAGTGCAGCAATTGAAATGGGAGCATGCAGATAATTCGGTGTGCAGACACTGACTGCATCCACATTAGCATCAGCAAGCAATTCTTTATAGTCGGTGTACGCTTTTGCATGGTACAATTCAGCATACTCCTGTACCCGGTCTTCTTCAATGTCACAAACCGCTGCAATAATCGTCCCGCTGTTTGCATGATATTCAGGCATATGGCGATGCTTCGCTATACTCCCGCAGCCAATAATCCCTATTCTGATTTTCTCCATCTTATTTCTCAACTCCTTCACGCTTCATACTGATTTTCTCCAATGGTTTTGCGTTTCCATAAACCGGTGTTGGAAGATCGGCAGGCTTAGCCCACTGAACAGCGTTTTTAATGACTTGCTGAATGTCCTTCTGATAATAAGTTGGATACGTTTCATGCCCTGGACGGAAATAAAACACCTTTCCCTTTCCCCTTTTATATGTACAGCCGCTACGGAAAACCTCCCCGCCTTCAAACCAGCTAACCATTACAAGCTCATCTGGTGCAGGAATATCGAAATGCTCTCCATACATTTCCTCGCGTTCAAGCTCGATATATTCTCCCAATCCTGCCGCAATCGGGTGGCTCGGGTCTACAATCCAAATCCGTTCCTTTTCATCTGCTTCCCTCCACTTTAAATCACAAGAGGTTCCCATTAACGCTTTAAAGATTTTGGAGAAATGCCCTGAATGAAGAATAATCAGCCCCATTCCTTCAAGCACTCTTTGTTTTACCTTTTCAACGATTGAATCTTCTACTTCCCCATGGGCGAGATGTCCCCACCAAATCAATACGTCTGTTTCCTTTAAAACAATATCAGTAAGCCCATGCTCCGGCTCATCCAATGTTGCAGTACTAACCTTATATTCTTCATTTTTTAAAAAGCCGGCGATCGCACCGTGAATTCCATCCGGGTACACCGCTCTTACCTTTTCATCCTTCTTTTCATGGCGGTTCTCATTCCAAACTAACACGTTAATCATGGTTACTCCTCCTTCTGTTATTAAATCAGCGAGCTTCTATATTCATTCGGAGAAATCCCTGCTGTCTTTTTAAACACCTTGCTAAAATATTTTTCATCCTGATAGCCGACTCGAAAAGCAATTTCATAGATTTTAAGCTTAGGATTCTGTAATAGCTCTTTCGCCTTTTCCATACGGATATTTGTTATAAAATCGGTGATAGTAGCCTGATATTCCTGTTTAAACTTTCTTGAAATATACTCCCTGCTCAAGTAAAACCGGTCAGCAATTTCCTGAAGGTTGATATCTTTGTTGTAGCTTTCCAGCAAAAACTCTTCTATTTGCTGCATGACATTCTTTTCTCCGCAATCATCCTGCTGGGGTTTGCCGGGATAAGTTTGCTGATTCCATTCGGTAATAGCTCTTTCCAATGTTTCATTTAAAATTTCCGGGTCGATTGGCTTCAGGATGTAATCAAAGCTTTTATAGCAGATTGCATTCCTCATGTATTCAAAATCATCATATCCGCTGACTACAATCGTTTTGCTGGAAATATCCGATGAATGTATCCATTTTAAAAGACTGATTCCATCTCTCTTCGGCATTCTCATATCGGTAAAAATAATTTCGGGACGATGCTCGGTTATGAGCTTCACCGCCTCATTTCCATCAACCGCTTCCATGATCGTCTTGATGCCAAAACGGCTCCAATCCGCTAATAGCATTAAACCTTCACGCACATGCTTTTCATCATCCACGATTATCGCTTTCATCTTTACCACCTTCCATCCTTTTTGGAAGTTTAATAGAAACAAGCAGCCCGCCTTGCTCGAGATTCCTAAGTTGAAGATATGCCCGATCCCCATAATAAAGCTTTAAACGTACATACACATTTTTCAAACCAATATTGGTTTCTTCACCCTTTTGTCCAATCTGGTCATTAATCAGATTTCTTTGGATTTCGTCAAGTCTGGTTACCGATACACCTGTGCCATTATCCTCAACAACAATATCCAGAAAGAATTCATCCTGCCTGCAGGCAATTTTAATCTCTCCTGTTTTTTCGCGTGCATCAAAGCCATGCTTGAAATAATTTTCAACAATTGGCTGCAAAATCATTTTGGGTAACAGTATCTTCATAGCCTCTTCATCAAGCTTAAAGGAGAATTGAAGCTGATCTCCAAACCGCTCTTTTTGCAGCAGAAGATATGCTTTGGTATGCTCAATCTCTTTTAAAAGCGGAACCATATCTTCTTCCATATTCATGCTATATCTCATGATTTTTGATAGCCGGGTAACTGACGAATAAATTTGCGGAACCTGATTCTTTAAAGCAGCAGTACCGATTGACTGCAATGCGTTATATAAAAAATGCGGATTCACCTGTGACTGCAAAACCTTAAGCTGGTTCGTTTTATTTTCCAATTGCAATTTATACTCCCGGTTTATCAAATCATTAATTTTATCGATCATTTGTTTAAACCTATCACCGAGATAACCAATCTCATCATTCCCAATAGATTTAAAACGAACCTTCAGGTTACCCTTTTCTACCTGTTCGATGTATTGAAGAAGCACTTTGATCGGAAAGGTTATTTTAAAAGAGATAAATAATGTAGCGAGAATGACGAGAAGAAGCCCGATAGCTCCAAACATAATATTTATTTTTGCTACACTAAATGCACTTTCATATAAGGTTGTATAAGGAACTCTTTTTACGAGGTACCAGCCGCCTGAATTTTCCGACACTTGATCATAAATCATAACACCGTTAAATGAACCTTCTTTCCATTCAACTGTACCGTTTTCTTTGTCCGTTTTGGTTACCCAATCGATCCACTTAGGCTTGTTGGTTCCTCCTTCACTCTCATCATTAGACCGGTATATCAATTCTCCCTCAGGAGATACAATATAAAATTCCTCATTCCCATTCGTATAAAGGTTGCGGCTAATGTTGTTGATTTGATCCGGAGAAAACTCCAAAGAAATATAGGCCAGCACATCATCAGATGGGATATTGATCAGTGAACGGTGGAGCGTGATCACATTTTTAGGCTTTTTATCCTCTGGTTCCTTAATCTTATGAATGGGTTCGAGATACATATTGCTTGGGCTTTCTTTTGCCTTTGCATAGTACTCTCGATTGAGGTTCCTTAATTTCTTTGAAAAAATAACCGTGGAGCGCTTGGAAGCGGATATAAGCCTGTCTTCCTTCAATATTGCAATGTTTACTCTTTTTATATTTTCTTCTGCATACAGAATGGTTGAAATCACATTTCTAGTTGCATCTACAGCCTGATAATTATTTTCTTTTTGAGGGTCTCTTATAAAGTTAATAAACCCCGGATTATTATACAGGGATAGTGTCAATCCGTTCAGTTCATTTATGTAGCTTTCAAGGTTCACCTTGCCTTGGTATAATAGATTGCTATTTTCTTTAACAGCCTGATTCTTCAGTGATTCCGTCGTATGGTAATACGTAATCACAATTGACGCCCCAAAAGGCACAATCGTCGCAATCAGCAATAGAACAATCAATTTATTTCTAATGCTCCCCTTAATCATTTAAATCCCCCGCTGCCATGTTGTCTTTACAATAGTATAAAGCGAAACTTCACTCCGCGGGGATTTTCTTTTTCCCCATGGAGTGTTAGTTGAGGCTCACAGGATATGAGTCACTCTAACGCTGCCAGGACGTGGCGCTTTTAATCTTAGTTCTTTAAAGGGGGCCTCTACGGGTGTCTCGTGCTTCGGCATGTTTACAATTCTCCCAAAACCAGAGAATAATGCCCTGAGACTGCGTTAAAGGGAACTTTGTCAGACAGATATATTTTTTTAGTAATAGATACAATAGAAAGCATATCTGCAGCAGACATGCTTTCTATTTTTATTAAAACTAAACTATTTCAGGTTATCCCATGAAGCCTGGAACCTTTCCAGAACAGTATCATAATCAATTTTACCTGCAGCATATTCTTGGATGGTTGCTGCAAACTCTTTGTTCGCTCCATCCGGCCATCTGAACCAAGTCCAAGGAATCGTTTTATCTTCTTTCGAATATTCAAGAATTGATTGGCCTAGTGGTCCTAAACCGTTAGGCTCAATATTGTCAAAGGCTGGAATGAACGCGAATTCTTCTGTGATATAACGTTTTCCTGTTTCAGATGATACCATCCAATCAAGGAATAGTTTTGCCTCTTCAAGATGCTCTGAATTTTTATTAAGTACCCAGTTGTTAGGAACTCCAACGGGCAAACGGTCCGCCGTTGCTTCATCATCGCTTAACGGGATCGGCAGGAAGCCCATATTAATATCTGGATTAATTTCAGTAATCATATTCTCTGTCCAGTTTCCTTGCTGCAGCATTGCCGTTTTACCTGAAGCAAATAATGTAACTTGCGTATTGTAATCAGTAGTTAATGGGTTGTCATTTCCGAAGTTGATTTCTGTATCCATTACTTCTTTAAACTCTTTAAATTTGTCATTGCCCGTGATTTTTTCAGATCCGCTATATAAACCTTCGATATAAGCAACCGGATCTTCCTGCTGTGCAAATGGAATATTTAATAAGTGCTGCCCGATTACCCACCATTCGCCATAGCCGGCAGAGAAAGGCGTAAGCCCTTTATCTTCTAGTTTCTTAGCAGCATCCTTAAGCTCGGAAATCGTGTTAGGAGGCTCTTTAATTCCCGCTTCTTCAAATAAATCTTTATTATAAATAAATCCATAGCCTTCAAGGTTTACCGGCATACCGTAAAGCTTGCCATCTGTATCTGTCATTGGCACTTTTCCGATTGGAAGCACGTGCTCTGCCCATGGCTCATTTGACAGGTCAGCAAGATGCTCTTTCCAGAGCTCCAGCTCTTTAAATCCGCCATTGTTAAAAATATCAGGATGTTCGCCCGAAGCAAATTTCGCTTTTAAAGCGGCACTATAGTCAGCACCTCCGCCAACAGTCTCAAGCTTAACTTTGATATTTGGATGTTCTTTTTCAAACTCAGTAATCATTTCCTGAAGCTGTTCGGCAATTTCAACTTTAAATTGGAACATATTCAGTGTTACAACTTCATCCTCATTTTTTGAATCATCCTTTGGCTTTTCGTCCCCTGAAGAGCTTGAAGAAGAACAGCCTGCAATAATGCCTGCCGCCAAAATCAATGACAGCAATATAAGAGCATAGCGTTTCATATTGGTATTCCCCCCTAAATTTTTTATATAAATTTTTGCCGCCAAAGTGTAAGGCAGCAAAAATCTCTACAACTATTTAATAGAACCTGAAGCAATGCCTTTAATAATATGCTTCTGGAGAAACAAGAAGAAAATAATAACCGGTGTAATGCCCATTACAAGAGCGGCCAGCCCCATATCCCACTGCTTCGTGTATTGAGCAAAGAATGAGCTCGTTGCCAATGGTATCGTACGAAGCTCTGCATCCTGCAGCACAAGCAGCGGTAATAAGTAATCATTCCAAATCCACAATGTATTTAAAATAATGACTGTTACAGTAATTGGCTTTAAGAGCGGAAAAACAATTCGCCAGAAGACACCAAATTGACTGCACCCGTCAATCCTTGCTGATTCTTCAATTTCAATTGGAACTGTTTTGATAAATCCGTGATACAGGAACAAAGATAACGGTACTCCAAAGCCAAAATACATTATGATTAATCCCGGTATACTGTTTGTCATATTTAATGCACCGCCTAGCTTCATCAGCGGGATCATGACCGTCTGAAAAGGAATGACCATAGCGGATACAAAGAATACAAACAGAATTTTGCTGATTTTTCCCGGTGTCCGAACCATTTTCCAGGCAGCCATTGAGCTAATGACAACAAGGCCGATATTGCTGATTACTGTAATTATAAGCGAATTCCAGAAGGCCCGCGGAAAATTAATAATATCCCATACCTTTACGTAATTTGAGAAGAGAAATTCTTTTGGCCAAGCCGCAGCATCGATCAAAATATCAGCAAACCCCTTTACGGAATTAACGAGAACGAAGTAGAAAGGAATGAGGAAAATAACACCTAATACAATTCCGATAACTTCTAGAAGAAACGTATACTTCGTGTATTTTGGGTTCATTATGCCTCAACCTCCCTCTTCTTCGTCATCATAACCTGGACAGTTGTGAAGATCGCAACAACCAGGAAGAATAAAATTGATTTCGCTGTACCCAGGCCGTACCGGTTATTTTGGAATGCTTCCTGGTAGATGTTAATCGCAACTGATTGTGTTGAATTAAATGGACCTCCGCCAGTAAGCGAAATATTCAGGTCAAATATTTTAAATGCCATCGAAATAGTTAAGAAGAAACAGATTGTAAATGCCGGTAAAATAAGCGGGATAATGATTTGGGTCAGCAGTGTCCAATTTGATGCTCCATCTATCCTCGCCGCCTCCAACAGATTTTGATCAACCCCTTGAAGAGCCGCAATATAAATGACCATCATATAACCGCTTATCTGCCAGCCAAACACAATCACAATTCCCCAAAAAGCAGTGGTCTCATCACCGAGCCAAGGCAGCTTAAAAACTGAAAGATCAGTAAGGTTTCCAATTGCAGCAAACCCCTTTACAAAAATAAACTGCCAAATGAACCCAAGCAATAATCCGCCAATGACATTCGGAATAAAGAAAACAGTCCGCAATAAATTCCTTGACTTCAATGCTGCATTTAATAATAAAGCCAGTCCAAACCCTATTAAATTACTAATAATAACCGAAGCAAACATAAACTTTGTTGTAAAAACAAATGAATCAAAGAACTTGGGATCATTCTTAAAAATCTTAATATAATTTTCAAGTCCTACCCATTCAACTACAGAACTAACACCATTCCAGGAAGTAAACGAATAATAAATCCCCATTGAAAAAGGAATAATTTGAATCACAAGGAAAAATAACAACGCCGGTCCCACAAAAGCACCATATGTTAAGATCCCCTTTAGCTTCGCCTTTTTCCTGGATACTGTTTTCACCTCTGATTGAATAACTGGTTCTTCAATCTGGATCTTTGTCTCCAATCCTTTTCACCGCCCCCTCTGCTCTTGCAAACGCTTTCCTATATTATATTTGAAAACGCTTGCATATATAGGTGACTCAATTGACCAAAATGGTGCAATATTTTGACTTCTGTTCCAGGTAAAGAAAAAGCTCTCACCAGGGTGAGAGCTTTGAAGTTATGTTTATATGCACCAATGCTTCTAATACTGAATTTAGCTTAGCAAATAAAGTGGGATGTGCGCTTCAATTTTACTGGGAACTATTTTTATGATGTTAGCATAAATATTTTATCTTGTTATAACAGGAAATATTACATAGAATAAATTAATCTTGAATAAAGGATGTGAAACATGATTCTAAAACATCGTTACGAGACAGAAGGATTGAAACTGCTCCGATATTTAAATATTCGGATGAAGCTTACTTCAAAGAATTACACACATTATCTCTACTTAGAAAAGGATTTACTGGGGAAAAGCAGTTTGACATGCTGCTGCAAAGCATGCCTGATGAATCGATCATACTTAATGATTTATTGCTGGAATATAGCAATACCATTTTCCAAATTGACTCACTGCTTATAACTGGAGACTGTATTTATGTTTTTGAGATTAAAAACTATGAAGGGGACTTTTATATTAACCATGACAAATGGTGCACTACTTCAAAATCTGAAATCAAAAACCCACTCCTTCAGCTGCAGCGAAGCGAATCATTGCTAAGGCGACTTCTACTAGACCTTGGATTTAATGCTCCTATAAAATCCTACCTTATCTTCATTAACCCCGAATTTTAATTATATCAAGCTCCCTTGAACCTCCTGCTGTATTTCCTGCTCAGCTTAACCGCTTTTTACTCAAATTGAAATTGAAAGCCATAAACTCAAAAGAAAAACATTTAAAGCTAACTGAAAAATTAATATCTTTGAATTTGAAGGAAACCCCATTTGCAAAGAAACCTGAGTATACGTTTGAGGAGCTGGAAAAGGGGATAACCTGTGCAGCTTGACAACAATTTATGAAACCATTACATAAATCAGGATTAGTTTGTAGAGAATGCGGCTGCAAGGAAGATATTGATTCAGCAATCGTAAGAAGTACTGAAGAATTTAGAGTCCTGTTTCCAGAAATGAAGATATCAACAAATAGCATACACGAATGGTGTAAAGTCATTCAATTAAAAAAGAGAATTAGGAGAACTTTAGCAAGCAACTATAAGCACATTACCAATGGAAAATCTTCATACTTCGATCCATGCAGATAAAAATTGAAGTGATTCATAACTAGTATCTGTTAGAATGCCAATTCTTAATTGGCTGATTCCCAGTTAGATGTACACCTCCTTAAGCATCGATACTGTTCAGGGGGATAGTTCAATTTGGAATTAATTTTCCTTGATCAACGGCTCTATTCCACACGATTAGTTCCCTTTAGAATCCACTTTTCCTATTCAACTGCTCTATTCAGGGAAATTAATTTCCAGTAGATCTACTTATCTTGTTTCACCGGCATTATTCCGAAATTAATTTACGTTATTCCTTGAGCTGCCTGGTACTATTCAGCAGATCTCGCTTAATTTATCTCTTATATCTTTCACTAGCCTTCCGAACTATTCAGAACTCCTTCGAAACCAGCCTCTGAATCGTTCGGAACCTTTTATTAAGATAATTGAAGATAATAATATAAGCCTAAAACAAAAGCAAATGGCTCCTTTATTCAAGAAACAAGTTCATTCCATCTAATTTATTTCCAAACTTCTCAGCAAGCTTTTCATGTTTGGTTTATTCATTTACCACATCATGTTCAAAATACTAAGAGCACAAAAAAAACGGTTTTCCATAAGGAAAACCGTTTTTTCATGATACCGGTGGTCGGGGTCGAACCGACACTCCAGAAGGAACACGATTTTGAGTCGTGCGCGTCTGCCAATTCCGCCACACCGGCATATTAAAATGTAGTAAATCTTGTGGTGCCGAGGACCGGAATCGAACCGGTACGGTAGTCACCTACCGCAGGATTTTAAGTCCTGTGCGTCTGCCAGTTCCGCCACCCCGGCATATATCAGCGTTTCAAGATTTAACTTTTGGAGGCGGCAACCGGATTCGAACCGGTGGTAAAGGTTTTGCAGACCTCTGCCTTACCACTTGGCTATGCCGCCATAAAGTTTAAAGTTCTCTGGAGCGGAAGACGGGATTCGAACCCGCGACCCTCACCTTGGCAAGGTGATGTTCTACCACTGAACTACTTCCGCAAAATGGCTGGGCTAGCAGGATTCGAACCTGCGAGTGACGGAGTCAAAGTCCGGTGCCTTACCGCTTGGCTATAGCCCATTGACAATTTCATGTTACATATATATGAGTTTACTGCTTGTTTTATCACTTTTAAAATTATGGGGCGACTGATGGGAATCGAACCCACGAGTGTCGGAGCCACAATCCGATGCGTTAACCACTTCGCCACAGCCGCCATCATAATATTGGCAGGGGTAGTAGGAATCGAACCCACATCAAAGGTTTTGGAGACCTTCGTTTTACCATTAAACTATACCCCTATTTAAATGGTGGAGGGGGGCAGATTCGAACTGCCGAACCCGAAGGAGCGGATTTACAGTCCGCCGCGTTTAGCCACTTCGCTACCCCTCCGTTATTACTTTATAAGAAAAATGGTGCCGGCTAGAGGACTTGAACCCCCAACCTACTGATTACAAGTCAGTTGCTCTACCAATTGAGCTAAACCGGCTTATAAATGGTGGCTCAGGACGGAATCGAACCGCCGACACAAGGATTTTCAGTCCTTTGCTCTACCGACTGAGCTACTGAGCCACATTTTAAAAATGGCGGTCCGGACGGGACTCGAACCCGCGACCTCCTGCGTGACAGGCAGGCATTCTAACCAACTGAACTACCGGACCAGATTGCGGGGGCAGGATTTGAACCTGCGACCTTCGGGTTATGAGCCCGACGAGCTACCGGACTGCTCCACCCCGCGATAATATTATATGGTGGAGGATGACGGGATCGAACCGCCGACCCTCTGCTTGTAAGGCAGATGCTCTCCCAGCTGAGCTAATCCTCCAAAATGGTGACCCCTACGGGATTCGAACCCGTGTTACCGCCGTGAAAGGGCGGTGTCTTAACCGCTTGACCAAGGGGCCAATATGAAATTTATAATGGCGGAGAGCAAGGGATTTGAACCCTTGATACGCGGTTAGCGTATACACGATTTCCAATCGTGCTCCTTCGGCCACTCGGACAGCTCTCCATATGGCTCCGCAGGTAGGATTCGAACCTACGACCGTTCGGTTAACAGCCGAATGCTCTACCACTGAGCTACTGCGGAATAGTGATATAATGAAACAGCCCGGCAGCGTCCTACTCTCACAGGGGGACAGCCCCCAACTACCATCGGCGCTGAGAAGCTTAACTTCCGTGTTCGGTATGGGAACGGGTGTGACCTTCTCGCTATCGCCACCAGACTATTTTTCAAAGACAAGTATTATTATACCGTCTTTTTATGATTTTTCAAGAGGAAATTTAAAATTTTCGTTCCCTCAAAACTAGATAATGCATGAAGAAGTGTTGCCGAGTAATACCAATAATTTGGTTAAGTCCTCGATCGATTAGTATCAGTCAGCTCCACATGTCGCCACGCTTCCACCTCTGACCTATCAACCTGATCATCTTTCAGGGATCTTACTAGCTTGACGCTATGGGAAATCTCATCTCGAGGGGGGCTTCATG
>NZ_QGTW01000008.1 GCF_003182355.1 Cytobacillus oceanisediminis
AAATTTTAGTATAACGGGGTTTTAAGCTAGAAAAAACAAAAATCCCCGAATAGATCCACTTTTTTTAAAGTGTCTACTATTCGGGGTTCAGTTCAATTGAAGACATAAAGGATCTTTTTTTAAATGACTAAGCAAGAAGATCTCTAGAAATTTTTTGTGAGTATACATTTAAAAAACAATAATATAACGGCGGATACACGACCTTAGTAAGTCTTCGTTCGGTCAATTTCCGTTAAGTAAAATTACAAAAGCCCTCTTCAACCACAAAATGGTATGGCATGTTTTAAATTTCGCTTATGTCCTTGCCTTCTTTCATAAGCGCCATAATTAACTTGTCTTTATATTCTTTTTGTTTTTGCGGGGGAAAGTCGGCATTACTCAAATCTTCTTCACCAGGAACTTTTTTGTTTCATCATTCTGACGTCCTTGAGCTGCAAATAAGATTGCTCTTGAAACACACGGATTCCATCTGGAGCATGAAGACCATTGAACAGTCCTCTTTAGTAAATTGACCTTTGTAAATCTTGTTTGCAACAAAGTCAAGAAGTTTTTCGATTAACTCTTTTTCAGAGGCAGTAGTTTTATTTTCTTCGCTTTTATCAATTTCCTGTGTCATATCGATTGCTTCATAAACTACTGAGAATGGAATAAACACTGGAGTGATATATTTTTCAGTAACAATCTCACCCTCTTTAATTTCTTTAACAAGCTCAATCATATTTCGTTTTAAATTAACCACTAAAATTCCTCCTGTAAAAAAAAGAGAGCAGGGAGTTAATCCTGCTCTTTAATTAGCACTTTTCCGATTTTGTTTTTTGTTGTTGATAATTCTTTAATACGCTGCTCATCAACGACAACATCATCACCTTTGGGATAAATATCCCCTTTAAAGTAAATCGCATTATTATCTTTTAGATCCCTAAAATCATGGACAACAATATATTTCTTTGGTGGTTCAACCTCTAATTGTTCTACTTGTCTTTCCTCTAATTGTTCTTCTTGTTTTTGTTCTACTTGTTTTTGTTCTACTTGTTTTTCCTCTAATTGTTCTTCTTGTTTTTCCTCTACTGAGTCCTCAATTTTTTCTTTTGGGATTTCTATTTTCTTTTTAGCCATCTACATTACGCTCCTTCCGGCACTGTTCCTGGATATGGCATACCGAAGATCTTTTGGAATAGTGCATTACGATTGTTTGTTTCTCCTTTCTTGTCGTAAGCAAAGACAACAGATTTTTCATCTGAAAAACCTTCTACTTCACGGTCCATAAATTGTGCAGAGATTTCTTCATTTGAAAATTCCACTCCATCCTGTTTTGTTTGTCCTGCAATGTTGGGACGAGTAAATAATCCTTTCGGAAGACCCACATACTCCTTTGAACCATCTTCATATGTCTTTGCAAAGACTACCGCTACATATGATGGATTGTCTGTACTCCCCATAGCAGTAAGGCCTTCAACTGTTTCCAAACCCAATAGCTTTTGTTTATCTTCAATCGGGATTTTATGGAACGCTGAAGTGACTGAAATGTCACCATTCGAAACAGCCATTTCGGCGGTCCTATTGTCACCATATGCACGAACCACTTCTTGTGGCATTTCTATATTGATATTTTGTAAAAACTTTACTCTCTCGATATATGCTGCAGTAATCCCATCCCCCATTTCACCGTAGTAAAATTCATCTACTCCTGTGGATGCTCTATAAACTTTTTCTTCTGCCATGCTCATTCCACTCCTCTAAATTAAATAATCTTTTCCCCTATAACGCCGGGCATCTCAAAAGATGCCGGTATCTCTATCATAATTCATCCACACCGCCGCCATAAATGCCATAACCAAAGTGACCGCATGACTGCCTGGACTCTTTTGGCAATTTCTTTAGTTGTTTTTCGATTTTTGGTCCAAACATCCACTGGTAAAGGTATTCATCAGAAATAGGCTCATTATCTCCGTAATCGGAAGGGATGGGAGGGCTTAAAGGATCAATAACGATATATGGACCGGTCGAAACAGTTATTTCTTCAATGGATGCCCCTGTATCTTTAAAGGCCTCAAATTGACTCTTTAACTCCCTGACAAAGACTTGTGCTCCTTTTTTAAAGCCCTGTCTTTTGATTTAAATTTAGTTTTATGTAGGAATAATGGAAATTACATGCCAAGGTCCAGTTTATTTAACTCATTTTCTAGGATACTGAAGAAGTGTGATCTTCCCTCTAACCAATCGATTCATTAAGTCACACTCATGCGGTTCTCCAATTAGAAGCAGGGGCAGACTTGAAATACATCCAGGAGAGATTGGGGCATGGAAGTATTCAAATAACTGCAGATGTTTATTCGCATATTAGTAAAAAGATTGAAACTGAAAGAATGAGTAAATTCGAGGAATACTTGAAAAATGTCCTTGAATAATTTTTTTGCATTAAAATCGGGCATTTTTCGGGCAAAGCAAAAAACATAACTTTTTTAAAATTTCTGCCCCAAAACAAAAACCCCTCAACACCAATGGTGTCAAGGGGTTTACTTTTTTAGTACATGCTCAAGTACTGCTCGCGCTCCCATGGATGCACTTGCGTACGGAACATATCCCACTCGATTTCTTTTGCTTCAATGAAGTGTTCGAAGATGTGATCGCCAAGAGCAGAAACGATTACTTCGTCATTCTTCAGTTCATCAAGAGCAGCTGCCAATGTAGCTGGAAGATCTTTGATTCCTTCTTCTACGCGTTCTTGCTTGTTCATTACATAGATATTGCGGTCAACTGGTGCTGGAGGAGTCATTTTGTTCTTGATTCCATCAAGGCCAGCTTTTAATAATACAGCCATAGCAAGATATGGGTTTGCAGCAGGGTCAACACTGCGGACCTCAACACGTGTACTAATGCCGCGGGAAGCCGGGATACGGATTAGCGGTGAACGGTTTTGAGCGGACCATGCAACATAGCAAGGTGCTTCATAACCAGGAACCAAACGCTTATAAGAGTTAACAATTGGGTTTGTTACTGCTGTAAACGCAGTCGCGTGATTTACGATACCTGCGATGAATTGGCGGGCAGTTTCACTTAATTGCAAATCGCCATTTTCTTCGAAGAATGCATTTTTTCCATCCTTAAATAATGAAACGTTACAGTGCATACCTGATCCATTTACACCGAATAACGGCTTAGGCATGAATGTCGCATGCAGGCCGTGCTTGCGGGCAATTGTTTTTACAACTAGCTTGAACGTCTGGATTTGGTCACAAGCTGTTAAGGCATCAGCATATTTAAAGTCAATTTCATGCTGTCCAGGTGCAACCTCATGGTGGGAAGCTTCGATTTCAAAGCCCATTTCTTCAAGCTCAAGCACGATATCGCGGCGGCAGTTTTCACCAAGGTCAGTTGGAGCAAGGTCGAAATATCCTCCGTTATCGTTTAGCTCTAGAGTTGGCTCTCCTGCAGGATCAAGCTTAAATAAGAAGAATTCTGGTTCAGGTCCAAGATTGAAATCTGTGAAGCCCAGCTCTTCCATTTCACCTAGAATACGTTTTAAGTTGCTGCGGGGGTCGCCAAGGAATGGCGTTCCATCCGGATTATAGATATCACAGATCAAACGCGCAACTTTTCCTTTTTCCGCTGTCCAAGGGAATACCACCCATGTATCAAGGTCAGGATATAAATTCATATCTGATTCTTCAATACGTACGAAGCCTTCGATCGAAGATCCGTCAAACATCATTTTGTTATCAAGCGCTTTTTCAAGCTGGCTGATTGGAATTTCAACGTTTTTGATTGTTCCTAGAATATCCGTAAACTGTAAACGGACAAATTTTACGTTTTCTTCTTCTGCAATGCGTTTAATATCGTCTTTAGTGAACTTAGCCAATGGTATTTCCTCCCTTAAATTTACATGAGTGTTTTTTTATTTATTAATGGAAAAAGCGGTGCATGTTGCCTTGACGCAGTGATGAACGATTGAATCGGCCAGCTTGCACAATTTCTTTGCGAAGGAGTTTCCGAATTTCTTCATCAGAAAGATCGCGTCTCGCTTTATCTTCTTGCTTCTTCATATTTTCTGATATTGCCTGCTGTTCTTTTACGAAAAATAGCTGTTTGATCCCGGCCATATTGACACCCTGATCGATCAAATCTTTAATCTCTAAAAGGACATCAATATCATTTAAGGAAAAAAGTCTTCTATTTCCGTCTGTTCTAGCTGGAGAAATTAATTGGTGTTCCTCATAGTAGCGAATCTGCCTAGCGGTCAGATCGGTTAGCTGCATGACAGTACCAATTGGGAAAAGCGGCATGGAGCGTCGAATTTCACTTCCAGTCAACTATTTCTCCCCCTTTTTATTACTTCTTAAGATTATTATATGTAATGTAAGATAATCTGTCAACTAGATGTTAGCTTTTATTACATGTTTTTTTCAAAAAATTTTTGCTTTTGGTTCTTACGCTCTTTTAACCTTGTCTGTTGCTTCCCGCTACAGGCACTTGCTTTCCGCGAACGTCCGGAAGCCTCCTTTACGCTACGCGACTGCGGGGTCTCCCTTTAACTCGCTTCTTCTGCTGGACTTTTGAACAAGCATCCTTGAATAAACACTGCACGAAGGAAAAGCGAATGCATTTACGGAGGAGCTCGTACCTTCCGCTCCAATCAACAGATTGCCAAAATCAAAAATGCGCTTTAACAAACTTCAGCAAGCTTCAAACAGAAAAGGACAACTAACTAGGTAGCTGTCCTTCTTTATATTCACCTATTCTATTTCAATTAAACCTTTTTCCAGCAAACGGTTTATAGCAATGCAGACTGCCATCTTCACATGAGAATAAGTAAGTCCTCCCTGTACATACGCAGCATACGGCGGCCTGATTGGCCCGTCAGCTGTTAATTCAATGCTGGCTCCCTGGATAAATGTACCTGCAGCCATAATTACATCATTTTCATAGCCCGGCATGTATGCTGGGTAAGCTGTAACATGGGAATTGACAGGCGAGGCAAATTGGATCGCCTGGCAAAATGCCACCATTTTATCTTTATCATCAAATTGAACGGATTGAATAAGATCTGTTCTTTTGTCATTCCATTTTGGATAGGAATTCATACCAAGGCGCTCAAGCATCGCTGCTGTAAAAACCGCGCCTTTAAGTGCCTGGCCAACGACATGCGGAGCCAGGAAAAAGCCCTGGTACATTTCCTGAAGGCTATATAGGGATGCGCCGGCTTCCGCCCCGATCCCAGGAGATGTCATCCGGTATGAGCAGGCCTCGACCCATTCCTTTTTTCCGACAATATAGCCGCCCGTCTTGGCAAGGCCGCCCCCTGGGTTTTTAATAAGCGACCCTGCCATAACATCCGCGCCAACATGGCATGGCTCCTGTTCTTCTACGAACTCGCCATAACAATTGTCTACAAAGACTACGACGTCAGGCTTTATTTCTTTTACAAATCTTATCATCTCTTCGATTTGTTCAATCGTAAAAGAAGGCCTTGTTGCATACCCTTTGGAGCGCTGAATGCCAATCATTTTTGTGTTCGGTTTGATCGCTTTTTCTACTGCTTGGTAATCGATGCTTCCCTCTTCCATTAGCGGCACACTATTGTAGCCGATGCCAAATTCTTTTAATGAGCCGTTTCCTGTTCCACGTATCCCGACAATCTCTTCTAGTGTGTCGTAAGGCTTGCCAGTGATATATAGCAATTCGTCACCTGGGCGCAAAACCCCAAAAAGGGCAATAGAAATCGCATGAGTGCCAGAAATGATTTGCGGCCGTACTAAGCCTGCTTCCCCGCCGAATACTTCCGCATATATCTCTTCAAGCGTATCTCTGCCGATATCATCGTATCCATAGCCGGTCGATGGGGTAAAATGCGAATCGCTTACTTTAAAATTTTGAAAGCTGTTTAGGACACGAAATTGATTATCATCAATTCTCTGGTCAATCCCTTCCAGTACATGTGAAATTTGCTGCTCCACTTCCCTGACGATGGGCTGGAGCTTTTCCCCTTGTGATAACTGTTGAAACATGGTGATCTCCTAACTATACGGTATATTTCGTTAAAGGCCCTGATATTTGGTGATCCTCGAGGTAATAACCCTTGCAAACGTACAATTCCTTTTCTTCATGGAACGTCAATTCGCGCAAAATGGTTTCATTCTTGAGCTGGGAAAGAAGCTTCCCTTCTGTTGAAGGCACTTCGACATGGTAGTGCTTCATCATCCCCAGAATCATTTGCTCAATTTTCCGCTTTAACTCATTGCGGTCCTCTTCCTCAAAGGCACTAATTTGTATGGTTTCCGTCTTGGCCGTCGGGACAAAATCAGAATGCCTTAAATCTCTTTTATTATATACTGTCAATTGCGGTATTTTTTCATTTTCCAAATCTTCTATCAGTTTATTGACCGTCTGTTCATGCTGGAAATAATCCGGATTGGACATATCCACGACATGCAGAAGGAGATTCGCTTCCTTCACCTCTTCAAGAGTTGACCGGAAGGCGGCGATCAAAGTCGTTGGCAGGTCCTGAATAAACCCAACGGTATCTGTCACAAGCGACATAAACCCGCTAGGCAAAATCAGCTTGCGCGTCATCGGGTCAAGCGTCGCAAACAGCTGGTTCTCCTCATAGGATTCAGCTTCTGAAAGCCTGTTAAAAATGGTTGATTTTCCTGCATTCGTATAACCGACTAGTGCAATCTGGAAGGCTTTATTTTTCTTCCTTCTTTCACGGTATCTGTCCCGGTGCTGAACAATGACAGATAGCTGTGTCTTAATATCATCGATGCGCCGGCGGATATGGCGGCGGTCAGATTCCAGCTTCGTCTCACCCGGTCCTCTTGTGCCAATTCCCCCTCCAAGCCTTGAAAGCTGGATACCCTGTCCGGACAGACGGGGCAGGAGATACTGGAGCTGCGCAAGCTCGACCTGCAGCTTCCCCTCTTTGGAGCGTGCCCTTTGTGCAAAAATGTCCAAAATCAGCTGTGTGCGGTCAATGATTCTGGCATCCAGTTCAGTCGAAAGATTTCGCACTTGGCTTGGAGAAAGCTCATCATTGAAAATAATGATATCTGCTTCCATTTCCTCCTGGAGAGCAGCCAATTCCTCCACTTTCCCTTTGCCGATATATGTAGACGGATGAATCCGTTCTCTTTTTTGTGTAATGGAAGCTAATACTTTTCCATTGGCGGTTTCCGTTAAGGACTCCAATTCTTCCATTGAATACTCAAACCGCTGGTCATCTTCTTCTGTATGGCAGCCGACAAGAATAACTTTTTCGTATTCTGGCTTTTGTTCCAATCAGCATCCCTCTTTCATACATGTATTTAGAAAAGCGCAAGGCGCCCGCCAACAAGGAATGCAGACTAAAATCGCCACGTGTCCTGTGGCAACGTCTGCATGACCCGCTTCCTGCGGGCCTATAGCTTTAGACATGCGCTGGCAGAAGGCGTTATTTGCCTTTAGAAGCGAATAGCTTAAGACCTTGAGCCGATGGCGCCTGAAGCTGGACAGTCATCTAAATTCAAAATCATAACTTGATATCATTAAGAAGCCGGGAAGCCAATCGTTCCGATCAGCTGTGCTTCTGTTTCTGATTGATAACATCATATCAAAAAAATTTTGCAAATACTAATTTTTACCGCTTTTCTAAAGCCTTTCCAGGGTATCTTTGTAAAAAGCTTAAACATTAGAACAAAAGTATTGTATTTCTTTTTTTCCGTGTTAAAATCATATTGTTTGAAAAGAATTTACCTATATTAATAGGGTTTAAATAATATAGCGTGCGAAATTTTCATCAAGAGGAGAAATGGCGTATGACGTGGGAAGTTTTAAGTATGATTGGCACCATCGCCTTCGCGGTAAGCGGCGCAATTGTGGCCATGGAAGAAGAATACGATATTTTAGGTATATACATTCTCGGAATCGTCACCGCTTTCGGCGGGGGAGCTATCCGGAATTTATTAATAGGCGTACCGGTCTCTGCCCTTTGGGAACAGGGGTTATTTTTTCAAATTGCTCTTTTGTCCATCACAGCAGTAATGCTTTTCCCAAATAACCTGCTAAAACACTGGCAAAGATGGGGCAACTTCTTTGATGCAATCGGGTTATCCGCATTTGCCATTCAAGGGGCGCTGTACGCAACTCAAATGAACCATCCATTAAGCGCGGTCATCGTGGCTGCTGTCCTGACAGGAAGCGGCGGCGGAATCATTCGCGACCTGCTCGCACGAAGAAACCCGCTGGTTCTGAAATCAGAAATATATGCTGTCTGGGCCATCCTTTGCGGTGCAGCCATCGGGCTGGGAATTGCGGTTTCTTCAGCTGAGCTATACTCATTGTTTGTCATTATTACCGCATTAAGGGTTTTATCCTACACATATAAATGGAAGCTTCCGGTTAAGAGGCTTGGAACGAGATAAGGATTAGATTAAAGCATCGGTTTTGTGCACCGATGCTTTTTATTTTATTTCAGAAAGAAAGCATCGCTCCCCGTTCGTCAAAAACAGAGTCCGGATTCCAGGCTAGCTCCCATAGATTATTTTCCGGATCTGCAAAATAAGCTGTGCGACCGCCCCAAAATGCGTCACTTGGTTCACGAAGAATTTTTCCGCCGGCTTCGCGGATCAATTCTATTGTGGAATCGACTTCTTCAGGAGAATTTACGTTGATAGCGAGCGTAATATTATTGTAGGTACCTGATGAAGGCTTAATTTCAACTCCAGCATCCTTCGCCAATTCCTCGACCGGGAATAATGACAGCAGGACACCCGCTGTTTTATAGACAGCATACTGATCCGAACTGATGCTTGTTTCTTCCCAGCCCAGCTTTTGATAAAAGCTCCTTAATGCAGGCAAATTAAATGCGCCTACCGTTACTAAACTAATTCTTTGCGGAACCATATCGATACCTCCTGGATTGTTTTTTGTATGTATTCGGCTCAAGAATGGTTTTTCCTTTATTTTTAGTGAGATCTGGGTATGTACCTCAGTATTATTCGTTAAATTCATCCATTTGTTCGCAAGCTTGGCCTATTTATTCGCTAATTTTCCAGTTTTATTCGTAAATTCGGGCCAGTTACCCGCAAGTTATCACCGTTTATTCGTATAGTTCACATTTACCGCTACAAAAAAGGCCTGCTCACCATGTGAACAGGCCTTTCTCTTTCGATTATTGCTTTACATTTGCCATAATGCTGTTAGGGTCAAAACCAAGTACCCATTTGCCATTAACATTGATTTGCGGTACGCCCATTTGTCCAGTAGTTTCAACCAGCTTTTGCGCCTCTCTTTGGTCTTGCTGGACGTTTACCTCTTTGTAAGATAAACCTTGCTGATCCAGGAAGTTTTTCACCATTGTACAATAAGGACATGTGTTGGTTGTGTAAACAGTAATATCATTCATGATTAAATTCCTCCTCTAAACCGCTTCTTTTTATACCCACGATGGTATTTTAACTAAATAAAAAAACAATGTCAACACTAAATGACACTGCCTTTTTATTGATCATGGTTCCCTTATCCATCTTCTTCAAACACTAGATCATTGCTTCTGATGGTCATTAAATCGTGGCGGTCATAGCTGTTTTGCATGAGCAGGCGCATAGCCTGTGCACGTATTGATTTTTCAATTATATTTCGGATATAGCGGCCATTTGAAAAGCTGTTTGGACTTAGAGTATTTTTTACAAAATGCAAATGCTCTCTCATCTTCTTTTCAGATTCATGGCTTAACGAATATTCCCGCTCTTTTAGCATTCTCTGTCCAATTTCCATCAGCTGCTCGATTGAGTAGTCTGGGAAATCAACCACCAGCGGAAAACGGGAGTGGAGACCTGGATTTAAAGTGAGGAAATAATCCATTTCTCTGGAATACCCCGCTAAAATCAGGATGAACTCATGCTGGCGGTCCTCCATGTGTTTCACAAGTGTGTCAATCGCTTCCTTGCCAAAATCCTTTTCTCCCCCTCTGCCCAAAGAATAGGCTTCATCGATGAACAGAATACCCCCTATTGCTTTTTTTACCAGATCCCTTGTTTTTTGGGCCGTATGCCCAATATATTCGCCGACGAGATCTGCCCGCTCGGCTTCAATTAGGTGCCCTTTTGATAACACATTCATTTTTTGAAAAAGCTTTCCTATTAATCGGGCAACCGTTGTTTTCCCGGTTCCCGGATTTCCTTTAAACATCATATGGAGTGCTTGTTTTCCTGCTTTCAGGCCGGCTTCTTCCCTCTTTTTATTAACATAAATCCATGCATAAATTTCCTTGATCATTTTCTTCATCTCTTCCATTCCTACAAGAGCGCCAAGTTCTTCCTCAATTTCTTTCAGGGCTGCATGCTCAGGCGGAATGGCCTTTGGAACCACTTGAGATTCTGGAAGTTCTTTTGTGTATGTTTTTCGCTTCTGTGAATTTAGCACGATGCTGATTTGGCCGTTATTTTTCAAGCGAATCGGCTGGTCCAAAAGCTATCACCTCACATTCTTAGGCACAGTATACGCTTAGAAGTAATCGTTGTGACAAAAGCCTATATGTTTCCGCCAGATTTCGGTTTTTAAAGCTAATTAACGACAATTTCCCGCTCTCTTCAGCAACAGTTGATACGGGGATGTCGTTTCATGCGGTTTCCCGAGAAATAAGGTGAAACTTCCATCAGTGGAGGTTTTTCCCCACTGATGGAAGTCGAGGCCCGCAGGATGCGGGTCACTCAGACGTTGCCACATGGATGTGGCGTCTTTAGTCTGAGTTCTTTAATCGGGCTTTTACAGGCAGTTGATCCCCACACTTAGCATTTTCTTTGGCCTCAATCAAACACTTAATGAGGCCCGTTAACGCGGGATAAATGGAAATGAAGCTTTTGAGCCCGGACAGAGGTCCGCCTTTAAACAGCGATACATTCCCATATCTATATGTATTCAAGCTATAAGCATTTCATTAAAGGTTTTTGACTTTCACTGCAGATGGAAAAATAAAAATAGCCCGCTTCCATCGAAGCAGGCTTTCTTTTTTAAACTGGATATATTATTGCTGGTTATCCAAGTCCAGCTGAACATTGCGCTGTGGAACAAATGTAGAAATTGCATGCTTATAAACAAGCTGCTGTTTGCCTTCAGACTCAAATAAAACGGTGAAATTATCAAAGCCTTTAATTTGGCCTCTAATTTGGAATCCATTTAATAGGAATACGGTACAATTTGTATTGTCTTTGCGTAGCTGGTTAAGAACCTGATCTTGAATATTGATTGCTGATTTCATAATAATCCTCCTCTTTTATCTCTATCATTATGTATTCGATTTTATTTTCAGCTTTCCTTCAATATGAGCAGAAATTTCAGCGAATTTTTTTTCAAACTCATGAGGGTCTGCTGTATCGGACATATCAAACCATTCCACATTCATCTTGTTTCGAAACCAGGTTAGCTGCCTTTTTGCATATCTTCGTGAATTTTGCTTCAGATTTCCTATGGCATCTTCAAGGGAAACACGCCTATTGAAGTATTCATACAGCTCTTTGTACCCGATGGCCTGAATGGACTGGCAATCCTTTAATCCCTGTTCATAAAGGGATTTCACCTCTTCCAGCAGCCCTTCCTTCATCATGATGTCGACACGCAGATTAATGCGTTCATACAATTTTTCCCGATCCATGGTTAGCCCGATCAGTGCAGTGTCATAAAGAAGTTCTGGGGCCTGGTTCTCCTGATAATCCGACATCGTTTTTCCTGTACAATGATAAATTTCCAGTGCCCGGATCACCCTGCGGATATTGTTGGGATGGATTTTGCTTCCGCTTTCCGGATCAATTGCCATAAGCTCTTTATAAAGCGCTTCGTTTCCTTCCCCTTCCGCTCGTTCCTCGAGCTTCTGTCTGAACTCGTCATCTGAAGGAGCATCCGAAAATTGATAATCGTAAATGACTGACTGAATATATAACCCGGTGCCCCCTACGATCATCGGAAGTTTGCCTCTGGAAGTGATGTCAGAGATTTTTCTGCGGACCAGTTCCTGGAACTCTGCTGCAGAAAAAGGGTCTTCCGGATTTTTGATATCAATTAGATGATGTGGAATACCTTTCATTTCTTCTTTTGTAATCTTGGCGGTGCCTATATCCATGCTTTTATAAATCTGCATGGAATCGCCGCTGATAATTTCAGCATTAAACCTTTTTGCGAGGAGAATGCTTAATTTAGTTTTCCCGACTGCTGTAGGGCCAATCAGCACTACAAGCTTTTCTTTTTCACTCATCTGTTCACTGCCTTTACTGCTGTTCTATTTAATATCCTACCATAAGGAAGGAAAATTTTTCAGGTATCATCTTCCCATTCTTAATAAAAACAGAACATCTAAGCAGTATAAACAGAATTCTTTCTTCCTATTCGACATGTTTCCTAAAATTTTCATGAAAGATTACATTTTTTTAACGATTCCATAACAAACAAAGGTTGACCCCCAAATTCATGTTAATTTATTAGAAGGTTATATTGTGACTTTATAAATTGAAAATAGGTGAATAATTCATGATAAATACATCTGAAATTGGTATTGATTTAGGAACAGCAAACATCCTTGTTTATAGTAAAACAAAGGGGATTATCTTAAACGAACCTTCTGTTGTTGCAATTGACACAGAAACGAAAAAAGTGTTAGCAGTTGGTAAAGAAGCCAAAGAAATGATCGGTAAAACACCAGGACGTATTATCGCGATCCGTCCTCTTAAAGATGGGGTTATTGCTGATTATGATACAACGACAGAAATGCTTCGCCAAGTCATGAGAAAAGCATCGAAAAAAGTCGGATTTGCGATCAGAAAGCCTAACGTAGTTGTTTGTACTCCTTCTGGTTCTACCTCCGTTGAAAGAAGAGCGATTCAGGACGCGGTACGAAATGCTGGGGCAAAAAAGGTCCATCTTATTGAAGAACCGGTAGCAGCTGCAATCGGTGCAGGTATGCCGGTTGATGAGCCGGTTGCAAACGTCGTTGTAGATATTGGCGGCGGTTCTACTGAAGTAGCCATCATCTCCTTTGGCGGCGTTGTAGCTTGCCACTCCATCCGCATCGGCGGCGACAGACTCGATGATGACATCATTCAGCATGTACGCAAAGAATACAATGTTCTTATTGGCGAAAGAACAGCTGAACAAATTAAAGTGGAAATCGGCTATGCATTAATTGACCATGAAGAATTGACAATGGACGTACGCGGCCGTGACCTTGTGACCGGTTTGCCAAAAACGATCACACTGTCTTCATACGAAATTCGTGATGCAATGAAGGAAGCTCTCCTTCATATTCTGGAAGCAATTCGTGCCACTTTAGAGGACAGCCCTGCCGAACTGAGCGGTGACATTGTTGACCGAGGTGTTATCTTATCCGGCGGCGGCGCCCTTCTTAACGGCATGCAGGATTGGCTATCACAAGAAATCGTCGTGCCCGTTCACCTTGCTCCAAACCCCCTTGAATCTGTAGCGGTTGGAACAGGGGTTGCTTTAAAATATATTGATAAGCTGCATACATTGGTAAGATAATTTAAAGGAAGAGCACCCATTTTGCGAAATGAGTGCTTTTTTTATTTAGAGCACTTTTCTTTGTTAGGTATATGGAGAAACGGGATCTAATCCCAGGGGGAAGAGCCAGTGAACGGTTTAACCGTGAACCAGTCGGGTGAATAATGCCGGTGAACTGGGGATTTTGCTTCTAATCGGAACTAACTGGGTACAATAGTGCCGGTGAACTCGGGAATTGCCTTCTAATCGGGCGCTTTAGGGCCGATGAACTGGGGATTTGCCTTCTATTCGGCACTATTCGCTCAGAATAATGCCAGTGATCCTGAAAATTGGCTTCAAATCGTAATTAATCGGCGCAATAATGTCGGTGAATTTGAGGATATGCCCATTTTTGCTTTTCAAAATCATTTTATGAAGTAAATCATACCGATTAACTACTATTTGCCTATAACACTACACTCTTCGTCGGTAACCATTTGATTTTTCGTACATATGGTGATTTGTTTGCCTCATAACTCCGTTGATTAGTTTACATAATATCTTTATCGTCACCACAAAAAACGCCAAACCCATTCGGGTTCGACGTCTTCTCTACATTACCCTTTTGAACATTTTCTCCATTTCATAAGTGGAGTAATGAATAATAATCGGGCGGCCATGCGGGCATGTGAACGGATCGGATGTCCGGCGCAATTCATCCAGGAGTGCCTGAATTTCATCATTGCGCAGGTGCTGGTTCGCTTTAATAGAGGCTTTGCAGCTCATCATGATAGCTGCTTCCTCTCGCAGCTTTTTAATATCGACTCTCTTCATTGCTAAAAGCTGTTCAATCATATCCTCAATGATTTCCTGTTCCTCGCCTTTTGGCAGCCATTGGGGATGAGAGCGGACAATAAAGCTGTTATGGCCAAACGGCTCCAGGAAGACTCCGACTTTCTCAAGCTCACCTTTATGTTCATCTATTTTTATATAATCGTCAGTCGAGTATTCAAACGTCAGCGGAATAAGCATTTCCTGCAATTCGCTTTCAACCTGGCCGACTTTTTCTTTGAAGTACTCATACTTGATCCGCTCCTGGGCGGCGTGCTGATCAATAATATACAAACCTCTATCATTTTGGGCAAAGATATACGTCCCATGCATTTGTCCGATTGGATAAAGCGGCGGAACCCTGGATGGTTCCTGCTCTTTAGGAGGCTCGGCAAAAAATGAATTTAAACCTGCGGCCCCCGGCTCTTCTTGCTTGAACAGATGCTGATCTTCTATTTCTGGATTGTCAAAAACAGGCTTTTCCTCCGGCTGAGTTTCCTGAGTAGTAAGAGGGTCATGGAACACCGCATCAAGAGAAAAACTCCTCGGGCTATCCTGAACAATCTCTTCCCTCTTTTCACGAACATAAGAAGGAACAGGTTCAGGCCGCTCTTCCTTCTCCGGCAAGTGATCCAGCTCAAGAGCAGTCTGTTCCGACTTAGGCTTCATGGCCTTCGGCTGTGTAAATCCGGAAGGAATCAATTCCTGCTTTTTAAACGCTGCCTTTAAAGCGCCTGAAACCAGTTCATTCAATTCATGCTCCTTGCTGAGGCGCACTTCCATTTTGGAGGGATGGACATTGACGTCAACAAGCAGCGGATCCATTTCAATATTCAACAGCACTATGGGATAGCGTCCAATTGGCAGAAGGGTATGATAGCCTTCCTGGATCGCCTTTGCAAGCGAATAGTTTTTAATAAATCGGCCGTTAATCATAGTGGAGATATAATTGCGTGATGCTCTTGTAATCTCCGGCAATGCTGCATAGCCGCTAATTTTAAAATCAAGTGAGCTCGTTTCGATTGGAACCATCTTTTTTACGATGTTCAGCCCATAAATCGCTGCTAGCACCTGTCGGACATCGCCGTTTCCGTTCGTCTGCAGCAGTTTGCGGTCATTATGGATCAGGCGGATGGCGACCTCGGGGTGGGCAAGCGCCAGCCGGTTCACCACATCGGTTATATTGCCTAGCTCGGTGTGGATCGTCTTCATATATTTCAGGCGGGCCGGCGTGTTGAAAAATAAATCCGTCACAGTCAGGTCCGTCCCTTTTCTGCCGGGCGCTTTTTCCATCACATCGACCTTGCCGCCTTCAATTATGACGCGGGTACCTGCTTCCCCTGTGGAGGTTTTCATCTCGATCCGGGAAACGGACGCAATACTCGGCAATGCCTCGCCGCGGAATCCAAGCGTGCGGATGCGGAAAAGGTCATTTTCATCTTTTATTTTACTTGTGGCATGACGATGAAAAGCATTAAGGACATCATCTTCTTCAATTCCGTCGCCGTTATCAATGATTCGGATTTTTGCCAGCCCGGCTTCTTCCACTTCAATTTCAATTATTTTGCTTCCGGCATCAATCGAGTTCTCCATCAATTCTTTAACTACTGATGCAGGCCGCTCAACCACCTCACCGGCTGCAATTTTATTTGAAAGCGAGTCATCCAGCTGTATGATTTTCCCCATTTCGTCACCACCTGTTTATTAGTTCTTTAGTTTTTTGTGCAGCTCATACAATATATTTAACGCCTGCATTGGCGTCATATCAAGAATATCGAGGCCTTTCACTTTTTCGATTATCTTCTTTTCCCTGGAGCTGAACGGCGGTTTTTTCACATCATCCGGCTCTTCAAAGAATGATAATTGGGCAGCAGGCTCTTCTGCTTTTTCAGCAGCAGGTGTTTGAATTTCCTGCCGGGGAACATTATTTGCCTCGGCATCTTTGGACTCAAGACCAGTAAGAATTTCATTCGCTCTTACAATCAGCTCATTCGGCAGCTCGGCAAGCTGGGCAACATGTATCCCGTAGCTCTTATCAGCTGCTCCTTCTTTAATTTTATGAAGGAAGACAACCCGGCCATTTTGCTCGACCGCACTGACATGGATGTTTTTCACCTTGTGCAGTTCTTCCTCCAGCACCGTCAACTCATGATAGTGCGTAGAAAATAATGTCTTAGCACCTATGCGGTTATGGATATATTCGATAATAGCCTGTGCCAATGCCATTCCATCATAGGTCGAAGTACCACGGCCGATTTCGTCAAATAAAATCAAGCTATTTTGAGTAGCATTCACAATGGCATTTCTTGCTTCAAGCATCTCGACCATGAATGTACTTTGGCCTGAAATCAGGTCATCTGCAGCCCCAATTCTTGTAAATACCTGGTCAAAGATTGGCAGAACTGCTTCTGAAGCAGGCACGTAGCAGCCGATCTGCGCTAAAATAGCAGTGAGCGCGATTTGACGCATATACGTGCTTTTACCAGACATATTCGGCCCCGTAATCAGCAGCATTTCCCGATCTGCATCCATGTAACAGTCATTTGGCACATATTCCTGTGCATTCATGACCTTCTCAACCACTGGATGGCGGCCATCTTTTATATAAACTCTTCTTTCGTCTGAAAAAGCTGGTTTGGTGTAATGCCTTTGCTCACTGACAGCGGCAAAGCACTGCAATACATCCAGCTCACTTACCGTTTTAGCCAGCTTTTGCAATCTAGGAATATATTCTTTTACATACTCGCGAACATTGGTAAACAGCTCATACTCAAGCTCAACACACTTTTCCTGTGCCTGGAGGATAAGCGCTTCTTTTTCTTTCAATTCAGGTGTGATGAATCTTTCCGCATTTGTCAGCGTCTGCTTGCGTTCGTATTGCCCTTCCTTCAAAAGATGCAAATTGGAACGCGTTACTTCAATATAATAGCCGAAAACGCGGTTAAAGCCGATTTTTAAGGACTTAATACCTGTTTTCTCCCGCTCCTGCTTCTCAAGCTGTGCGATCCAGGTTTTCCCGTTCCTGCTGGCATCACGGTATTGATCCAATTCTTCGTGGTAGCCATCCTGAATGATATTGCCGTCTTTAAGTGAAAGTGGAGGATTTTCCATGATTGCACATTCGAGCGTATCAGCTACCTCTTCACAGGCATCCAGCCGTTCAGCAAGTATAACTGCCTCATCATTTGGCAGCACGCTGACCATTTCTTTTAAAATAGGAATCTGCTGAAGCGACCGTTTAAGCTGCACCAAATCGCGGGCATTCACATTTCCGAACGCCACCCTACCGGCAAGGCGCTCAAGATCATAGACTTCCTTCAGCTTTTCCCGGATTTCTTCGCGTTCAAAATAAGAGCCGATTAATGTTTCCACAATGGAATGGCGGCGCTTGATTTCTTTTTCATTAATAAGCGGCCTGTCAATCCATTGCTTTAAAAGCCTTCCGCCCATAGCCGTCTTTGTTTCATCCAACAGCCAAAGCAGTGAGCCTTTCTTCCCTTTGCTTCGAATCGTTTCCGTCAGCTCCAAGTTCTTTTTGGAAAAATAGTCGATCTTCATATATTGGTTGATTTGATAAGTAGCTACTTTTTGAAGATGACCAAGACTTCTTTTTTGAGTCCGATACAGATAGTTTATTAATCTGGACGATGTGAGTCTAAGCTTTTCCTGATTTAGGTCTGAAAGCAGGTTTTCAAAAGATTCGCGAATCTCGCAATCTTCCTCAAATGAAATGGCCATGACAGAACACTCTTTCATTTTCCGCTGCCATTCTCCGTTAAAATCGGAAGAAATAACGACTTCCTTTGCGCCTGACAATGACAGCTCATTTAATACTTCTTCAAAACCGCCGCTTAGCATCGTTACCTTCGTTTCCCCAGTAGATAAATCATTTGTGGCAAACCCAAACGTTTCATCCTCAAAAAAAGAGATAGAGGCAATATAATTATTCTCTTTTTCCTGAAGGCCTTTTCCTTCCATCATTGTCCCAGGCGTAATCAGCTGGACAACTTCCCTCCGCACTACGCCTTTAGCCTGCTTGGGATCCTCTGTCTGCTCGCAGATTGCGACTTTATAGCCTTTTTCGATCAGTTGTTCAATATAGACCGGTGCCGAATGATACGGAACTCCGCACATCGGAATCCGCTCTTCCGTACCGCCTTCCCGGCTGGTTAATGTGATTTCCAGTTCCTGCGATGCCTTAAGCGCATCATCAAAGAACATTTCATAAAAATCGCCCAGGCGAAAAAATAAAAAGGCATCCTGGTATTCTGCCTTTACTCGTAAATATTGCTGTATCATAGGCGTGTATGCTGCTGCCATAACTTCCTCCAACGTCAAATAATCTATTCTTTTTCTCAGAGATTCACTCTGAGAACGTCTTTTTCATTATATCATAGATTGCTTAATGACTCAGACGGGCAAAATCTGGGGAGCAAAGAAAAACAGCTCCCCATTCGGAGAGCCGCCCTGCTGCTTAGTTATTAATATACTTCTCAAACACATACCCAAAATCTTTTACATTGTACTTCTTGCGGCTGTTCATCAGCCAGTTGAAAGCTGTTTCGTTTAATACACGGAAATTGTCCACAACGTTTGAATCATGATTCGAGGTTGAGCGGCCCAATGTGCTGGCAGCCAAATTCAAACTTTTTTCAGCATACTCCATTGAAACTTCATTTTCACGGCAAATTTCGGAGATGCGGATTAATGCTTTATATAAATCTTTCAATTCTTCAATATGCTTTTTATGTACATCGATTGAAAACACCTCAGATCCGAAGACAAATTTGATTTCAATATCCAAATCGACCGTTCCTGCTGTTTCGAGCATCACGTTGGAAATACTATATTCTCTATAGCTGTAGCGCTTAAGTGTTCTTTTTTTGCTGACTGCACTTGTTCCATCCAAATGAATAAGCGCCTTGTTCGTAAAGCAATATTCATCTGTTTTGGATTTAATCAGGAAATAGATCTTTTCATTATCTTCATGGAGCACATAGTCATCCGCATCGACTTTATCATAATCTGCCGGCTGGATTACGCTTCCTACATCGCTAAGCCCTAATACATCAGAGGCAACTCTTTTAAACATAAACTCTCAACCTTTCAATTTTCATTTTCCACCTGTCCTATTTTAACATATTTAGGAAAAAGATAGTTTATGTTTTTTAAGTAAAAGGCTCTGATAAACTTGCCTGTTGATTTCCGCTACAGGGTGCTAAAAGCGACCATGAGCTTTAACGCAGCCAAGTACAAAAAGAAATGCCTTCAAAAAACGAAGGCATTATATCCCTGCCGTATTCATCAAAACAATCCGCCAGCCATCCGGATCCTCAATCGTTACTCCTCCCCTTCCCCAGTATGGGTTTTCCGGTTCCACCTCTCGATAACTCATGCAGGCAAGCCTGTTAACAATCTTATCCCGTTCAAACCGGTTGGCAACATAAAAGACGAAGAGATGCTCTTTTGTTGGACGCGGGAGCTCCATTATTTCTTCCGATTGTGTGAATTCAATATGATATTGACTGTCAGGCAGGCCCAGCATGATTCCATCATAGCCTTCATGCTGCCAAAACTCTCCGATTCGCTCGAGCCCCACTCCCGTTTCATAAAAGTCAATGAGCTTTTCCAGCTGGTTTGTCGGCCGGGCTATGCGAAACTGAACCGCTGGCACACTTCCTGTCCATTCCTTTCTGACGATGATTTCATATGGATAATCTTTGTGCTTAAACGTTGCATCTCTATCACCTGAAACAACTATTTTTATAGGAGAACAAATTGCCGGCCTTTCAGTTGGGTACCAATGGCGGCCTTCCTTCACCAGGACAAAAACTCCCTGGGTGTCCCCATAAAAAGCGAACGTCTCACTGGAATCGATTTGTTCGTTTCGTAAAATTTTATTTAATTCCTGCTCCATATCTGTAATAGTAAGGACAGGCAATCCAATTTCACCGACATCATGCCAGCCGAGCCCTTCTTCTTCTTCTCCATTAAACGGCCGTTCCAGCATTTCGATTATATTTCCATCCGGATCCACAAAATAAGCCTGCTTGCCTTCCCAAAACATACTGTATTCGCCTTTCTCATTTGAAATCAGCACACTTTCCCGGCCCAATTTTTGATACATATGATCGTAGTAATCAGCATTTGTTCGAAAACACACATGATAAAAAGGAATTGTTCCATCTTTTTCAAAAAGGATTTTAGTTGTGCCAGCCATTATCGTAAAATAATGTTCTGATTCAGCCATTAACTCCATCTCCAAGACTTTTGTATAAAAAACTTTCATACTATCTAAATCATGGCATTTTAAATTCAGCTGATATATCTTCATCTTTCCTTCTTCCCTTCATGGATTTATATCTTCATTTTAAGAAAAGAATTAGGAGCTGAATTCAGCCTAAAGACGGAAGAACACATCGGCATTTTGCTTGAAAATGGACTGATGCAAAACCTTTTTTACAAAAGGCTATGTAAAAGCTAATGTTGATTTAACACTGTGTTGATTGGAGCTGAAGGCGCTCGGCCACGAAAATACATTTGCATTTTCTACGTGCGGTGTTTATTCGAGAATGCTTGAACAAAGTCCTCCGGGAAAAGTACACCAAGTGAGACCCCGCAGGCGTATAACGGCTGAGAGGCTCCCGGCAGCCTAAGGTTCGCTGAGCCTGCAGCGGAATCAACACCAAATTTAACGGAGCCATCCAAAAAGAAAAACTAGGAAGCAAAACCTCCTAGTTAACGTTTATTCTTCTTCTGTTCCTACTAAGAAATCTGGATTTAAATCCTCGAATTCTTCATCATCTACATCAAGGCCCCAAACTTCGTCATCGTCACAGTCACATTTGTCTGGATGAACGGCTACACAAACCTTTGTTTCGCCGATCACTTCGACCATGAACTCTCTTTCAACAGTGACGATAATTTTGTTTCCGTTCGGGGAAATGACTGCTTCACAGCAATTCGGCTGCTGCAGTACGCGGGCGATGACGTCATGGTCATCCAAACAGTCCGGATCACGGTATTTTAACTTAATGACATCTGTATACTCAACCCGTTCGGTAACAACTTCAGTTTTTGTATTATTGTTGAAAGAGTACCAAACGTTAATGTCATAACGGCCGCAGATTTCTACTGTTTTTCCAACCTTTTTCGCCTCGTACGTATGGTTTATGATCCAGCAGCCAAGTATGCTTGACGGATGGTGTGATGGGCAAATCGTGTGATTGGACTGTGTAAATTTACGTCCTTTCGCAACGACTGCCTTCGTTATAATCTCTCTGTAGTCTCCCATTGCGAGCGAACCCTCCTCATTCATTTTCAATTCATCCTATGCGGGATATTAGACTAGTGTGCGATAATTTTTGATGAATGTTAGGCAAAAGTATTGGCATGATTTATAGTATGCCGGGACCGGGCGAATGTTCCGGTTTCAGCATTTTGAATCAGAGGAATTAATCGCTGGAGTGCTGGATTTCTGGGTTCTCTTTAGTAAATGGGGCAAATGCCCCCCTGTATTTGGGCTGCTGTTCTCTAATAGGTATATATATAAAAAATGCACGTTTGTCCTACTGCATACGCGGATACAGCTTGGCTCATGAATCAATATAATATACTAACGAGAAGGAGGTGAACAGGAATGGCAGACAAGGAGAACTCCAGTTATCAGGTTTCAATCAATGGAAAAGAGCTGACAGGAGAAGAAGCGAAGGAATATGCAGAAAAAATGGTTGCCAAATTATCAGACTCATTGGGCGGTTTTTATTCCAAAGGGCTGGAGAAATTCCAGTCAGATGAGTTAAAAGCAAGTATTATAGACTCTCTTAAACCATTGAAAAACTTGGAAGGGCTCTTCACAAAAAATTCCTCCGGGATCAACAGTATGATTCCTGCACTAAAAAATCTGCTGCCTGTTGTAGAAACATCAGAGGATTATAAACAGGTTAAGTTATCCGTTAATGGAGAAACACTATTAGATTTGGATCTTACCAAACTCACGAAAAAAGATTCATAGTCCAGAGGGATGAAATTGGCACCATCAACAATTTGGAGGAGGTGAATATCCATGCTATCAGGAAGATGCTTTGACGACAAGGAAAACAGTAAAAAAAGTGTATTGCCAACGGGAAAAGACTGCATTGTAAATGGAGCCAGCAGCGGTGATGAAGCTGAAGCTTTTACTTTTGCTGTACAAACTAATGCTCCGCAAACTAACGTAAACACCCAAGTACCAATCTCTGTTGGCGGGTTTGCCATCAATGCTGCTTTGATTAACATTCCAATTCTTTCAGCACAATTCAACATTGCAAATGGCGGCGACTCAAAAGCTATCGCTGTTAACTCCACAACTCAGCAGCAAAGCAACAAAGCGTAACATCGCTATGCGGCTGTTATAAAAAAGAGATTACTATATATTTATGCAGATACAAAAAAATTGTCCAAAAAGAAGGGAGGGAGTACCATGCTAAATAACACCACGAAAAAGCTGGAATTAGATCCGGAAGTACTCAAGCAGCTGGGTATTCCAAAGGAGCTCATTGATATGGCTGCCGAAGCTGGAATACCGTCAATCAATAACCATGCTGCAGGCGGTACGGGAGGGCGGGCTATTAACCTTACGTATGTAGATAACTACTCAACACTGCTTCTCGTATACACCTTTCTCCTGAACTTTTTGGACAAAGAATCAGACGATACAGGAACCAAAATGCTAAATCAATCTCTTTTATCAACATTAAATGCTGCCTTAGTAGAGCAGCAGGAATACCGCAAAGAGTTCTTAAAAGCAGTAGAATTACTGAGAAACCAATAAACGGCCCCACAACCCATGGCCAAAACGATTTTCCTCCCTTAAATATAGAACGTAATAAAACACCCTGCACTTCATTGGTGCAGGGTGTTTCGGTTACTTTTATTAGTGGGAGCAGCTGCTGTTTTTAATTTTTGAGCCTGTTTCCCCGCTTAACAGATTTCCGCCTGTAGATGTAATGACTTCGTCTGTTACAGTGTTCGAAATTGCATTTGCCACAATTTGAAGCAATTCATTTACATCAACCTGGGACTGCTTGAACTCCTGGACTACCGGAATTTCATCAAGTTCTTTTTCAAGAGCAGAAATTTTATCTTCGGTTTTCTTTAACGCTTCTGCTTTACCATAATGCTGAAGATTTACTGCCTGCTTTTGCAAGCCTTTAATGGTTGTAATTGTTGCACTAACCTTTTCGTTTCCATTAATCTGCGCTTCTGCACGCTTGAAAAATTCTACTTCTTCTGTTTCAGCGATCATGCGTGCCAATTCTTGTGCACGTTCTACGATCTCATCTTTTGTGTACTTTGCCATATTACTTCACCTCAACCGCGTCTAGTTCTTCAATCATTTCTCCGTTTAGGGACCATGTCTTCGCATCTGTTACTTTTACTTTAACAAGCTTGCCAATGGCTGTTTTTGGCCCTTTAAAGTTAACCAGTTTGTTCTTTCTTGTATAGCCTGCAAGAATATCGGGATTGTTTTTGCTTTCCCCTTCAACAAGAACTTCAACAACCTGATCCTGATATTTTTTCATCGCTTCAGCAGAAAGTTCATTAACGAGAGCATTCAGGCGCTGCAGGCGCTCTTTTTTCACTTCCATTGGCACATTATCCACCATTTTGGCAGCTGGTGTGCCCTCACGCGGTGAGTAAATGAACGTATATGCAGATTCAAAACCTACCTCACGATACAGGGACAGTGTTTCTTCAAACTGCTCTTCTGTTTCATTTGGATAGCCGACAATGATATCGGTTGTAAAAGTCGCTTCAGGAATAGCTGCTTTTATTTTACGAACAAGCTCTAAATATTGTTCTCTTGTATATTTGCGTGCCATGATTTTCAATACATCTGTTGAACCTGACTGTACAGGCAGATGAATATGCTCGACAAGATTGCCGCCTTTTGCGAGCACTTCAATCAGATGATCATCAAAGTCACGAGGGTGGCTTGTTGTAAAGCGGATGCGCGGAATGTCGATTTTACGGATTTCATCCATTAAATCGCCAAGACCGTATTTCATATCCTCAAAATCTTTGCCGTACGCGTTTACGTTTTGGCCAAGAAGGGTAATTTCCTGGTAGCCCTGCGCGGCCAATTGGCGCACTTCCTGAATAATATCCTCAGGGCGGCGGCTGCGCTCTTTACCGCGAGTATAAGGGACGATGCAGTACGTACAGAATTTATCGCAGCCGTACATAATGTTTACCCATGCTTTAATATTGTCGCGGCGTACTTTCGGAAGGTTCTCAATAACATCCCCCTCTTTAGACCATACTTCAATAACCATCTCTTTGGACATATAGGCTTCTTGAAGAATGTTCGGCAGTCGGTGGATATTGTGAGTTCCGAAAATCATGTCAACCTGATTATAGGTTTTAAGAATTTTGTTTACAACGGATTCTTCCTGGGACATACATCCGCAAACACCTATCAGGACATCCGGGTTTTCTTTTTTCAAATGCTTAAGATGTCCAAGCTCGCCGAACACTTTATTCTCGGCATTTTCACGAATAGCACAAGTGTTAAGCAAGATTATGTTGGCGTCTTCCACTGTATCTGTCGGTTCATAGCCAAGGCCAAGGAAAATCCCAGCCATAACTTCTGTATCATGTTCATTCATTTGGCAGCCGTACGTGCGGATATAGAACCTGCGGCCTTTTCCCATTCCAAGAAATTCTTCCGGAATGTCAAAATCTTTATGGTATTTAACTTCTTCTTTTCCGCGTTTTTTCGCTTCCTTTAAGGAAGGAGGAGTATAAACTGTTTCAAAGTACTTGCTGTAATCCTTCTCGGATTTTTTGTCCGAAGGATTTGCAGTTTGCACTTGCTGACCTTCTAAACGTTGTTTTTCGTTCATCATTTATCCCCTTTCTCTTTCTTTGAGTAAGCATCTATCATTTTAACTCAATTTTCAGCCATAATAATGGAATGTGCAGCAATGAAATTTAAACATATGCACATTATTATAGTATAAGGGTTTCGCCCCGTTAAAACAATAGAAAACCGTATCCTGCCTCTCATCAGGCAGCTATTACATCTATGTACAATCAGAGATACTTTTAATCCTGCACAAATACTAATAGTAGACTAATTTTGGTTTTTTTTGCGTGATAATCGTCACATTTACTAAAAAATTGAGATACAAAAAAGAAGCCCGGGAACCCGGACTTCATCTTATGATTACATAAATTCAGCTGCTAGTTTATCAAAGTGATCCTGGTCAAGCTTAAGATCAGCTTTTGATAAAGGAGTTTCAGAGTATCCTGAAAGCAATTCCTGGTAAGATTTACGCTCAGTATTCTGATAGATTAAGCCTGTTACTAGGCCGTCGTGCTTCATAAGCGTCTGCATAGCCAATTCACGGTTGGAATTGTCATAGCCTTCGATGTCGCTTAATTTAGTAAGATTCTCTTTGAACCAGTCATAAGTGTTTACTTTGTTATAAGTAACACATGGGCTGAATACGTTGATTAAAGAGAATCCATCATGCTGAATTCCTGCTTCAATTAATGCAGTCAAATCTTTTAAGTCTGTTGAGAAGCTTTGCGCAACGAAAGTCGCACCTGCTGTTAGCGCCATTTCCATTGGAGAAATAGCCTGCTCAATGGAACCATGAGGTGTTGACTTCGTTTTGAAACCAGCTGCAGAACGCGGTGAAGTTTGTCCTTTTGTTAAACCATAGATCTGGTTATCCATAACGATATAAGTAATATTTACATTCCGGCGGATCGCATGGATCGTATGGCCCATACCGATTGCGAATCCATCCCCGTCACCGCCGGAAGCGATAACAGTTAGATCGCGGTTAGCCATTTTAACACCCTGGGCGATTGGCAATGAACGTCCATGGATGCCGTGGAAGCCGTATGAATTGATATAGCCGGAAATACGTCCGGAACATCCGATACCTGAAACAACCGCTAAGTTTTCAGGCTCTAAACCAACATTCGCAGCCGCACGCTGAATCGCCGCCTGCACGGAGAAGTCCCCACAGCCTGGGCACCAGTTTGGTTTTACATTATTTCTAAAATCTTTAAATGTGGCCATTTAGAACAACTCCTTGCATTTTGTGTGAATTTCATGTGGCAAGAATGGATTTCCGTCGTATTTTAATAGCTTGTGAACTTTCTCAGCATGTCCGACGTTCATCTTCATGATATTTGCTAATTGCCCTGTAGCATTATTTTCGACTACAGCGATTTTCTTAGCAGATTTCACAAGCGGCAATAACTCATCTGCAGGGAAAGGATGAATTAAGCGAACTTGCGCATGGTTAACTTTAACGCCATCTTTTTCCAATCGGCCCATTGCTTCTTCAATAGCGCCGCGAGTTGAGTTGAATCCTACGATTAACAAGTCTGCTTCTTCGTGAGGAGCATTCTTGTGAACGGGTGTATCGAATTTGATGTTTTCAATTTTACGGAAACGCTTATCCATTTGCGCATTACGGTTAGCAGCTGATTCTGAAGGTTTTCCAGTCTCATCGTGCTCAACACCGGTAACATGGTGGATACCGTTCTTCATGCCAGGGATTACACGAGGAGAAACTCCATCTTCTGTAACTTCAAAGCGCTTGAAGTAGCCTTTGTTTTCAATTTCAGGAAGCTCTTCTGTTGCAAGCTTCCCGCGGCGGATTTCCACTTTGCTGAAATCAAGCGGCTCCACTGTTTGCTTTCCTAAAGAAAGCTGCAAGTCGGAAAGAACAATTACAGGGCACTGATATTCTTCAGCAAGGTTGAATGCTTCAGCAGTATCATAGAATGCTTCCTGAACAGTACTTGGCGCAAGAACGATTTTTGGAATCTCACCATGAGTACCATAAATCATTGCCATTAAGTCAGATTGTTCCTGTTTAGTTGGAAGTCCTGTTGAAGGGCCTCCACGCTGAGTATCAACAATGACAAGCGGAGTTTCGGTAATGCCTGAAAGGCCGATTGCTTCCATTTTTAGAGATAGACCGGGACCCGCAGATGCTGTAAGAGCACGAACTCCCGCATAGTTGGCACCGATTGCCATAGTAGCTGCAGCGATTTCGTCTTCTGTCTGGATAACAGATCCGCCAAGTGCTGGAAGCTTCTTAATCAAATATTCCATGATTTCGGATGCAGGTGTGATTGGGTAAGCTGCCATGAAGCGGCATCCTGCTGCAAGCGCGCCTAGAGCGATCGCATCGTTTCCGATCATGAATAAGCGCTTCATGCCATCCGCTTTTTCAAGCTCCATTAATTCAGTATCATCACTAAGCTTTTCTTTCATAAAGTCAAAGCCAGCCTGAATTGCTTCCATATTCTTGTCCACAACCTGCTGTCCCTTGCGTCCAAAAATCTCTTGAACAACTTCTTCAAATACTTTAATATCTAAGTTTAGCACTGCACATGTTGCACCAACGGCAACCATGTTTTTCATCAGGGATGTTCCTAGCTCTGTTGCAATCTCTGTAAATGGAACCGCATACAAAGCTGCTTTCGTGTCTTCCGGCTGTTTAGGGTCAAACTTTGCATCTGCAATCATGATCCCTTTATCATGAAGTTCTTTGTAATTTAAATCAATTGTTTCCTGGTCAAAAGCTACCAGAATATCTAAATCGTCCGAAATTGAGCGAATTTGTGACGTGCTAACGCGAATCTTATTATTCGTGTGCCCGCCCTTAATACGTGATGAAAAGTGGCGGTAACCGTACAGGTAGTAGCCTAAACGATTTAATGCAATGGAGAAAATTTCCCCGGTACTCTCAATACCTTCCCCTTGCTGTCCTCCAACTTTCCATGAAAGTTGATTGATCATGTCTTACACCCCTTTAGTTACGTTAAGAAATTATGTAAAAACGTTTCATTAATATAAGTGTAGTACTTGTCCAGTCCTCCTGATGGTTTAACCCTTATGTTTCGGCTATTTTTTGGAAGATGAATGGGTACTAAACGCTTTCAATTCTAGACCTATGTGTCTAAAAAAGCAACCCTTTCTGAATATTTATTGGCTAAAAGATGAATATTTTTTTATTTTTTGAAAAATGATAAATAGATTGATTTTTTTCAGGCTGGACTGGCATCTGCAAACCCTTGTAATACTGTTTTTTTAATATTATCACCTTGGAAACCTGTTATAAAAATTCCGAAATAAAAACTTTTCAGCCTGTATATCAGTATAGTATTTTATGAGTTCGTTCATCAGGCAATCGTATTTTCTTGCATTCTCCAACCCTAGCACCCGCCCATCTGTACCGTCAAAATCAGAACCGAAGCCAACGTGGTCCTCTCCCCCAAGTGAACACACTTGTTCAAGGTGCCTTAATATATCTGTAATCGTTGCAGTTTGTTTGCCTGATAAAAATTCGGTCACAAATGTGATCCCCATGACACTATCTCTTTCAATCAGCGCTTCAATTTGCTCATTACTTAAATTTCGGGGATGCGGACAAAGCGAATAGCAGTTCGAATGGGATGCAAAAGGAAAATCTCCCCATTCCATCACATCCCAGAATCCCCGCTCAGAAAGATGCGATACATCACACCAAGCTTCAGCAGCATTTAATACAGATACCACTTGCTTGCCAAAAGAGGACAATCCGGCTCCCCTTTCCTCCAAAACGCCGTCCGCTGCACAGTTTCCGTAATTCCAAGTCAAGCCCACTGATGAAACGCCCAGCCTGAGAAGAGTTTTCAACTTAAGAAGATCACACCCGACCGCGTCACACCCCTCCAATGTCAGTATAGCTCCTATCTCATCATCCTTTAACCGGTCAATATCCTGGCGGCTGGAAATAAGCTTTACTTGCGGATAAGCTTTAAGCACTTTTTCGTAAAATAAATCGACCATATACAAAGCAGCGTTGAATTTCATTTCAGGATGGACAGACTCCGGAACATATATGGCAAAGCACTGAACCTTTAGCTGCGAACCCTGCAGCCCTTCAAGATTTACCTGCAGCTTGCCTGAATCCTTAAAATCTATCTCCCTATCCATAAACATTTTATAAAGGACATCACAATGCGCATCAAAAATTTTCATTATCTGTCTTCCTTTCCTTTTTTCTCAAAAGCCTTATCTTATTAAAAGGCTCTTTTCGTATATATTGTTGTTTTTGAACTATAAAGCTTGCCCGTTGATTTCCGCTCCAGTCACTTGCTTTCCGCGGGGAACGGGAGCCTCCTCGGCGTTTCACGCCTGCGGGGTCTCCCGCTCCCTCTCTTCCCGCAGGACATTGAATAATCATCCTTGACTAAACACCGCACGAAGAAAATGCGGATGCATTTTCGAGGATCAAGTGCCTTCCACTCCAATCAACTCAGTAATTAAAACTAGTTTGTAAGCAACATACTTTGCGAAAACAGCCGATTAAAAAAAGAACCTGTTTGCCTATGCTGCAAACAGGTTTTATTGTATTTGCCTGAATTTATACAATGTGATCTTATGCATATGACAATGGATGGCTCCTAATTTTACAGCCTTTTGGCTACCGTGGCTCCACAATCAGTTTGATTGCTGTCCGCTCTTCACCGTCAATCAGAATATCCGTGAATGCCGGGATACAAATTAAATCCACTCCGCTAGGCGCTACGAATCCTCTTGCGATCGCTACTGCCTTAACAGCCTGGTTCAATGCACCCGCACCAATTGCCTGGATTTCTGCACTTCCTCTTTCGCGAAGAACCCCAGCAAGCGCACCAGCTACAGAATTAGGATTAGATTTTGCTGAAACTTTTAATATTTCCATTCCTAGCTCCTCCTCGTTTTACCCCTCCTGCATGCCCTGTTCAAAGCGCTGGCTGCCCATCAATTAGGCTAAAAGCCTTACCTTAAGGGCTCGCCCTTTAATCTTTCTATTCGGGCTTACACACGATTGCTTTGATGGAATTTAGCATCAGGTATATATATCATTCCATTGCTACTATATTCAGTATTGAAAACACATATTCCGGCTTGGACAAAAAAAGCAAACATTCAGCCTTATTTTATTTATTTGGGGTGGGATTTCAGCGGTGATTTATCGGCGAAAAAGTGCAGATGTTCAATATAATGAAAAAAAGGTTTAAATAATTCCTGGAACATGCTAGGTAAACTCTAAATCCGGCAAGTTCATGCTGAATAAACCTACTTGCAGCCCATATAAGCTTTAATCCTAGAAAATCAAGAAATCAAATTTTCAAGCTGTTTTTTTAATCTTTTTTGCCCTTTCAGGATATTAGCCTTGTATCGCGGGTCTTTAACAGTCTTTTGAATCTGCCTTCCATGATTTTTACATTACTTTTACCCGCATTCGTTCACTTTTTAAATTTATGAACCACTTCAGCATTTTACGTTCAACTTTTAGTTTGCATGAACCACTTTTGCACTTTTTTGCACCACTTCCCATTCTGACCGCCTTTCAGGAAGTCAATATAAAAACTGCACCCGGAAGGAATCCGAATGCAGTTATTTTTTAAGAATAAAAAGGATGGTCATCATTGATTAAAATTCGGTTGATTTTTTTGGCCAATCCTGTTTTTGGGTTCAGTTCAATGATAGCTGCGCTTAGTTGTGTCCTGCCTTCTTTAGGAACTTCAAAGCGGACCGGCAGTCCGGTTAAAAATCTTTTGATCACAGCCTCTTTTTCAACACCCAGAATGCCATCATATGGTCCTGTCATGCCTACATCAGACATAAAGGCTGTCCCGCCAGGCAAAATACGGTTATCTGCTGTCTGTACATGTGTGTGCGTTCCAATCACGGCAGACACTTTTCCGTCCAAGTACCAGCCCATTGCCTGCTTTTCACTGGTTGCTTCCGCATGGAAATCAACAAATATATATGGAGTTCTTTCCCGGGCTTCTTTAATTAAATCATCTGCTTTCTGGAACGGGCAATCACTTGTATTCATAAACGTTCTGCCCTGCAAACTGATGACCGCCACTTCTTCTGCGTTAAATTTTAAGAATACCATGCCCTTTCCAGGGTTATTAGCAGGAAAATTGGCCGGTCGCACCATATATTTGGCTCGGTCAATAAATTCGAAGATCTCCTTGTTATCCCATGTGTGATTTCCGAGTGTGACAGCTTGTGCGCCTGCCTCCAAAAAACCGCGATAAATTTTTTCGGTGATCCCTTTTCCGCCTGCGGCGTTTTCCCCGTTAATAATGGTGATTTGCGGACGGTATTTCTCTTTAAGTTTAGGGACATATTCACGTATCATATCGCGCCCCTGGGAGCCTACTACATCTCCGACAAACAAAATATTCATATCATTTCCCTTTCTGCTTTTCCGACTATAATAATTTATGTATGATAGGCCTGCCATTTGCATGCTCTTATTTCGCTTTCTTATAAGTGTAACACAGATTACTCCCGCATTATGCACTACAGCCCCATAAAAAGAAATAAAGCGATGCATGTGCATCGCTTTATTTTGCATATTCAACGGCCCTTGTTTCACGGATAACCGTGACTTTAATATGACCTGGATAATCAAGCTCTTCTTCAATCTTCTTACGGATATCCCTAGCCAAACGATGCGCTTCAAGGTCATCAATTTGTTCGGGTTTAACCATAATGCGAATTTCGCGTCCAGCTTGGATGGCAAATGATTTTTCAACGCCCTCGTAAGATTCGGAAATCTCTTCAAGCTTTTCAAGACGGCGAATATAGTTTTCAAGTGTCTCTCTTCTTGCTCCTGGTCTTGCTGCTGATAAAGCATCAGCTGCAGCGACAAGTACCGCAATGATCGATGTCGGCTCTGTGTCGCCATGGTGGGAAGCGATACTGTTGATGACAACAGGATGCTCCTTGTACTTGGTAGCAAGTTCCACACCGATTTCAACATGGCTTCCTTCTACTTCATGGTCAATCGCCTTACCGATATCATGAAGCAAGCCTGCACGGCGAGCCAATGTTTCGTCCTGTCCCAATTCCGCAGCCAGCAAACCTGAAAGCTGTGCCACTTCCATTGAATGCTTTAACACATTCTGGCCATAGCTTGTACGGAATTTCAAACGGCCAAGAATTTTGATCAAATCTGGATGGAGACCGTGAACGCCAACTTCAAAAGTTGTTTGTTCACCAATTTCACGGATGTGCTCATCCACTTCACGGCGGGCTTTATCAACCATTTCCTCAATCCGTGCCGGATGGATGCGTCCGTCCTGAACCAGTTTGTCTAAAGCTAAGCGTGCTGTCTCACGGCGAATCGGATCAAAACCGGATAAAATAACTGCTTCCGGTGTATCATCGATAATGAGATCAATTCCAGTCAGAGTTTCGAGAGTCCGGATATTACGGCCCTCACGGCCAATAATGCGTCCTTTCATCTCATCATTTGGCAGGTTGACAACTGAAACCGTTGTTTCTGCAACATGGTCAGCTGCGCATCTTTGGATAGCCAGTGACAAGATTTCTTTCGCTTTCTTATCTGCGTCCTCTTTTGCTCTAATCTCGCTCTCTTTTACCATAATGGCGACATCGTGAGCCACTTCCTGCTCCGTGCGCTCTAAAATGATGGACTTTGCCTCTTCACGAGTTAAGCCTGAGATGCGTTCCAGCTCAGCTTGTTGTTCTTTAACCATCTCGTCCACTTTGCTTTCCATCTCTTCAATATGCTGTTGTCTTTTGCTAAGAGAATCGTCCCTCTTTTCTAAAAGTGCTTCACGTTTATCTAACGTTTCATCTTTGCGATCAAGGTTCTCTTCTTTTTGCATTAAACGATTTTCTTGTTTTTGCAGTTCATTTCTTCGATCACGAATTTCACTTTCCGCATCTGTGCGAAGCTTGTGAATTTCATCCTTCGCTTCAAGCAGAGCCTCTTTCTTAGAAGCCTCTGCCTCCCGCTTTGCGTCTTCTAAAATCTGCTCAGCAGCATCTTTAGCTCCTGCGATTTTAGCTTCAGCAATGGATTTGCGAACAAAATAGCCAACAAAAGCACCGACGATTAGGCCAAGCAAAATGGAGATGATTGCTGTTAAAAGATCCATCATTTCACCTCCTCTTGCTATGAACTTGTTTGTGTTACGTTTTTTAAAGTGTCGGCATGTACATTGTCCAATTCAATATACAGCACTAAGGCTTTTAAACGTTTCAATCTTAATAAAGCATTGGGCTTCCCTATCGGCGGCAAGCATAAATTTTCCACTCCCATAAACGCATGGCCTACAAGAGCGATTAGCTTATGAACTTAAGCCGATGGAGCCTGGAGCCAGACATATGCCTAACTCAAAAAAATAATTCCTTACATATAAAATGTAAAATATACATGTTTAATTGTAAAGCTGTGGAATTTTATTGTCAAGGGGTTGTCCCAAGGGCTTTTCTTAATATTTCGACTGGTTTGAACTCTTCATCTTTGCAGGAATTTTGTTTATAAAAATGCTTTGTTGACTTTGCCTGCTGATTCCCTCTCAAGAAGCTCAGCAAACCGCGGGCGGTCCGGGAGACTCCTAGGCGCAAGCACGCCTGCGGGGTCTCCCCTTGACCCGCTCTCACGCTGAAGTTTCTTGCCTTCCGCTCAAATCCGCAGAGTGCAAAAGCAACAATGAGCCTTAACAAACTTATAAAAAAAGCAAAGCCGTCCTTTGGTTGGCTTTGCTTTCCTCTTAATAATCATTATCAAATATAACGATGTAGATAGCTTTGTGGACGAGTTGTCTGCATCTAGCTCCAGCGCCTAGCCCCTAGGGTCATAAGCCAAATCATTTCAGAAACCATGATTTCCTGCGTGATTCGCCTTATGCCTGTCGGGGCTGATCAAGGCCGTCCGCTTTTGGTTTTGCTGTATTAATCGATTAGCTCGAATTCTTCTTGTCCTTCGTCGCCGCTGATCACTTTTTCCTCATCCAGGCCATAGTGCTCACGGATTTGCTTCTGAATAGTCAGGCGGATATCCGGATTTTCCTTCAGGAATACCTTGGCATTTTCACGGCCCTGGCCTAAACGCTCTTCATTGTATGAATACCATGAACCGCTCTTTTGGACAATATCCAGTTCTGAACCGAGGTCAATGGTCTCGCCTTCCTTGGAAATTCCTTCTCCATACATAATATCCACTTCAGCTACACGGAATGGAGGAGCAACTTTGTTTTTGACCACTTTAATTTTCGTCTTGTTTCCAACCATTTCATTGCCTTGCTTTAGTGTTTCAGCACGGCGCACTTCAAGGCGGATAGTAGAATAGAATTTCAATGCGCGTCCACCAGGAGTCGTTTCAGGGTTTCCAAACATAACTCCTACTTTTTCACGGATCTGGTTAATGAAAATCGCAATTGTTTTAGACTTGTTGATGGCACCTGATAGTTTGCGAAGCGCCTGGGACATTAAACGAGCCTGCAAACCTACGTGGGAGTCGCCCATTTCCCCTTCAATTTCAGCCTTGGGCACAAGGGCTGCAACAGAGTCAATTACAAGAATATCAATAGCGCCGCTTCGTACAAGCGCTTCTGCAATTTCAAGAGCCTGCTCGCCTGTATCCGGCTGGGAAAGAAGAAGCTCATCAATATTTACACCAAGCTTTTGTGCATAAACAGGGTCCAAAGCATGCTCAGCATCGATAAACGCTGCTTGTCCGCCGCCAGCCTGAACCTCTGCGATAGCATGAAGGGCTACAGTTGTTTTACCTGAACTTTCAGGTCCATAGATTTCAATAATACGGCCTCTTGGATAGCCGCCTACCCCAAGAGCTGCATCAAGTGCCAGGGATCCACTTGGAATAGTAGAAACCTTGCGGTCAGTTTGTTCTCCGAGCTTCATGATAGAACCTTTACCAAATTGCTTTTCTATTTGTTTTAACGCCATTTCAAGGGCTGCTTGACGATCACTCACTAATAGTTCCTCCTTTTATATAGACGAATCTATCTTTTGCTTAGATTCGTTTGTCTCATCTCAAAACCTATCTCTACTATAAACCTTTTTAAACCATTTGTCGAGCAAAAAGTCGAACATCCATTCGATTTTTTTAAGGCGCATTTCCCATGTGAAAATAGCAAAATCTTTTAGAGAAAATCGAATTTTTGAGTTCAAAATAAAGCCAAATATAGAATTTCCCAAAGAAATCTGTCTATATTTTTTGCTATTAAAAAATCAGAACGCCTTCTCAGGCACTCTGATCTTCTTTTAAAGCTTTTATGAGAAAATGGCAGCCATATTTTACAGTACGGACTCTGTTGGCCGCTCTTGAACCACCCAGATTCAGCTTTTCCGTCTGAGCCGGCTTGCCTTTTATCCAAATTCCAATATATATCGTTCCGACAGGTTTGCCTTCCAGTTCATCAGGGCCTGCTACTCCAGTAAAACTGATGCCGATGTCTGCGTTTGTCAGGCTTGCAACATTTTCAGCAAGTTCAGCAGCGCATTGGGCACTGACAACCCCTTCTTTTTCAATTGTTTCTTTGCGTACTTTAAGAACTTCGGCCTTCACTTCATTTGTGTAACAGACAACTCCGCCCTTCAAAAGGCCACCGGCACCCGGAATGGATGTAAATTCCTCCTGGAACAAGCCACCTGTCAAGCTTTCCGCAGCAGAAATGGTCATATTTTTTTCCTTGATCAGCTTGTTGAGTTCATGCATAAGGGAGGTTTCATCATACCCATAGAAGAATTCGCCCACACGTTCCATTATTTTGGATTCTGCCTCATCGATCAGCATCATGGCAGCATCGGCCTGGCTGTGTTTGGCTGTTAACCTGAGTGTAACTTCCCCATCAGATGCGAGCGGGGCAATGGTAGGATTACTTTGTGCATCGATAACATCCTCAATTTCCGTTTCCAGCATCGCTTCTCCAATGCCAAAAAAGCGCAATACACGGGAGATGATTACATCCTCTGTTTCGAGCTTGGATTGGAGGGCAGGGTAAGCATGCTTCAGGAACATGGGCTCCATTTCTTTTGGAGGCCCCGGCAAAAGCATATACACATGCTTGTCCGAATCGGAGATCATTCCCGGTGCCATTCCATGTTCATTGGGTAGAACCTGGGCATCTTCGAGAACAAGCGCCTGTTTTTTATTGTTTTCAGTCATTTCCCGGTTCGTCCGTTCAAAATAAAGCTTAATGGACTCAAGAGCCTGCTCGTCCATAACAAGTTCTTTGCCAAGGTGGCGGGCAATCGTTTCCTTTGTTAAATCATCCTTCGTCGGACCAAGGCCACCTGTGAAGATGACGAGATTTGAACGTTCTTCAGCAATTTTAATTACTGACTTCAGTCGTTCGGGATTATCTCCAACTACTGTATGATAAAAAACATTGATGCCCAATTCAGCAAGCTGCCGGGAAAGAAAGCGGGCATTTGTATTTACTATTTGCCCAAGCAAAAGCTCAGACCCGACAGCTATAATTTCTGCGTTCATTCAAAAGCCCCCTTTAAGCCTTTTTATTTTGAGTTGATAAAGGCTTGTTTATTTTTTGCGAAATAGTCCCAGCCGGACCAGATTGTAAAGAACATAGCCACCCATAGGGCAATATCATCAAACGGTATAGAAGCCATTTCAAAGATTATATTATGTAAAAGCAATGCAGAAATAGCCACGATTTGAGCCCAGGTTTTGATTTTGCCCAGCTGGTTTGCAGCGACTACTTCTCCTTCCCCCGCCAGGACAAGCCTTAAACCTGTCACGGCAAATTCCCGGCTTATAATGATGATGACAATCCATGAAGGAGCAAGACCAAGTTCAACCAGTACAATCAAGGCTGCAGATACAAGGAGTTTATCTGCAAGCGGATCAAGGAATTTCCCCAGATTGGTGACAAGATTGTATTTGCGGGCATAATAGCCGTCAACCCAGTCGGTGACGGAAGCTACGATAAAGATAAGCGCTCCGACAAGATGAGTAACCGGCAGTTCGGCTCCAAGAAGGACTACTTCTCCCCATGAAAAAGGAACAAGCATAACAAGTAAAAAAATCGGTATCAGCATGATACGTGAAACAGTAATTTTATTTGGCAGATTCATGACTTACCTCCGTGTATATAAGCCTCTCAAAAAGGCCTTTTAAGGTTAATTTTTACATTAAAAGCGAAAATAGTCATCTAATTAAGATGACTATTCGGTCTTCGGCGCATACCGGATGGTTATATCCTGCCGGACTGATTGAGAAGGCGGCACCTGATACTCAATTTTTTCGCCGTTTACGTAGAGTTCCGTTTGTGTTGAATTGCCCACTACGATGGAGGCTTCAGTCTCTTTTGAAAAATCGATTTTCTCGCTTTTTTTGCCAGCTGTAGTCAGCATTCCCTGGAAGAAGGAATATCCTTTGCCATTCTGGATATTTACCCAGGTTTCTCCGGTTGAAACGACTTCTAATTCAAACTTTTCCGCATTTTTCAATTCGTAAACCGTATTTTTTCCGCTGGATTGCACAACTGCAATTTCCTGCTTCGCTTCTTCCTCTGCTTCTTGGTCCTCAGCATTTTCATCAGCGCCACCATTTTCACCAGAAGACTCTTCCTGATCGCCGGCTGGCTCATTGCTGCCATCTTCCTCAGCATCTTTTCCTTCAGATAGACCTTCTGACTCTTCAATGACTGTTTGTCCCTCTGTAAGATCTGCAGGCTTCTCAGCATCCTCAGTTTGATCTTTGGCTCCAAGGAAATTATAAAGGACTGCAATGAGGCCAATAATAAAGACACCAATAAGAATCTTAGGCAGAATATCAAATACCTTGGATGTCCTGCCGGAAAGGTCTTTCCTCGATTGGACACGTGAAAGCTTTTCGGGTATATCATCGTTCACGGCTGCTGGAATATCATCCTTGTATTGCTCAAAGATCTCTTCTGGTTCAATCCCTACCGCTTCTGAATATTGTTTGATAAATGCCCTGATATAAAACTTGCCGGGCATCATACTATAGTCGCCTTCTTCTATTCCTATTAAATAGCGTTTTTGTATTTTAGTGACCTTTTGCAGGTCATCAAGGCTCATGTCTTTTGCCAGACGTGCTTCTTTTAAACGATTACCTAGTTCTGTCAATTTGCAACACCTTCCAACGTACTAAAAATCAAAGCCTCCAAAATCGGATTCAGAGAACATGTTGTTTTTCTCTACAATGTCATATTTAATCTCTTCATCAGGATCGTGGCGAAGCTCAATTATATAATCGAAATCATTAAGGGAGTATTCAGTGTTTTGTACGAATATATCCGGATGCTCTACTACCTTTACTGCAGGAAGGCGCATAATTTCACGGACCAGCTGCCAGTGCCGTTCATTCGCGCGTCTGGTTGAAACAATTCCGTCTATTATGAACAAATTGTTTTCATTATATTCATCCTCGATCAGCTGGTTGCGGATCGTTTGCTTCAAAAGAGTGGATGAAACAAAAAGCCAGCGCTTGTTCGCACAAACACTTGAGGCAACAATCGATTCAGTTTTGCCAACCCTTGGCATTCCCCTTATGCCAATTAGCTTGTGCCCTTCCTGTTTAAATAATTCGGCCATAAAGTCTACTAAAAGGCCAAGCTCGTCCCTGACAAATCTGAACGTTTTTTTATCATCGGCATCTCTCTGTATATACCTTCCGTGGCGTACAGCGAGACGGTCTCTCAGCTTTGGTTCGCGAAGCTTGATCACCTTTATGGTATCCATTGTATTTAGGATCGACTTTAGACGCTCAATTTGTTCATGGTCTTTCGCTAAAATAAGCAAACCTCTGCGTCCTTCATCAACGCCATTAATGGTTACGATATTTATCGAAAGCATCCCCAGGAGGGAAGAAATATCACCAAGCAAACCGGGACGGTTCTTTTGAATTTCATATTCTAAATACCATTCTGTTTTTTCCTCCACCAGAAAAACCTCCTCCGGCATAATTGCGCCTTTTGCGCCTTTTTATATGTATGGCTATTCAAAACTCTACCTGTTAATTCATATCCAGCTTATATATTTGCTTGTTGATTTCCGCTCATGGCACTCTGCAAACCGCGGCGTTCCGGGAGCCTCCCCGCCGCCGTCGTGCCTGTGTGGTCTCCGCTTGACTCGCTTCTCCCGCAGGACTTTGACTGAATTCACATTGCACAAAGAAAATGCGAATGCATTTTCGGGGATCTCATGCCATCCGCCTCAATCAACGTGGCGTTATCAATAATGACTTTAAAAACAAACTACAATGCAAAATTTTATGAAGCATATCCTAATTTTTCATCTAGGTTCTATAATATATGATTTTTTATCAAGATGAAAGGAAAAACCAGTATAGTTGAATGAAATCTTTTATGTGGTAAAAAACGAAAAAGAGAGGTTACCCTCTCTTTTTCGTTCAGTGCTATTTAAATTCTTAGCGGGTGCCATCGTTTTGAACAAGCTTGACCATCATATTGGCAATTGCATGCTGCTCTTCAGGGCTTGCAACAGACCAAAGATCAGCAAGGATTTTCTCCTGTTCATTCTTTGGCTCCACTTGTTTGGCTAAATAATCGCCGATTTGGTAAGCAAGGTCATTAACAGTATCCTTATTCATCCCCTGCGCCTCTCCCTGATGAAGACGATCTCCAAGGAAGTCTTTCCACTGCTGCCAATTATCTAGTACAGACATAATTATTGCCTCCTTTAAATGTTGTACAATTATATTGTGCTTAGGAGCCAAATAAAATATGCATGAACAAATAGCCGTCATTCAAAAATTATGTGACACTCCTATGAACAAAACTGCCTGATAGCTAAACAAGCTGGCCGAAGCGGCATCGCTTCCTAGTACCGTTTTTAGGTATACCATCCCCCATTAACAGCGAGAACCTGTCCAGTGATGTAGGAGGCTTTTTCTGTTAACAGGAAGGAGATTGAGTTGGCTACATCTTCTGGAAGGGCCAGCCTGCCCATGGGAATTTCACTTTTCACTGCCTCAAGTTCTTCTTCGTTAAAGTCATTAAGCATGGCAGTCTGGACGGCACCCGGGGCAACGGCATTGACTCTGACGCCATTCAGGGCAACTTCCTTGCTTAATGCTTTTACAAAGGCAATTTGAGCCCCCTTTGCCGTTGAATAGGCTACTTCACATGCTGCACCTGTTTGGCCCCAAATGGATGATACAACAACAATATTTCCGCTGTTTTTCGCAAGCAGTTTCGGCAGCAGCTCTTTCGTAAGCAGGAGAGGTGATGTCACATGCAAATTCATCAGCTTATCTGTTTCCGCTTCCGTGAGCTCAGTCAGCAGCCCATATTGCGCAGACCCGCTGTTATGTACTATGGCATCAATTGAGAAGATATTTTGAACGACTTTTTTATAACCAGCTTTTGTCGATAAATCTGCCTGTATCGGCATATATTCACCGCCATAGGGCTGCAAACGATCCAGCAGCAAATTGACCGCCTGCTGGTTTTTATTGTAATGCAGATAAAGCGAATAGCCTTCCTCAGCAAGCTTCAGGCTGATCGCTTGGCCAATTCCCCCGCTTGCCCCCGTAATTAATGCAAATTTACTCATTTTACACACTCCATCATGTCTCTGTAAAAAGCAGAAAGCGCCTGTTGTCGGCGCTCTGCTGCAAAAATATTGTCTATTTCTTCGGTACCACCTGGCAAACTGTAAAACGGTCTTCGCTAATTAAATCACCGGCAGCATTTTCCACATCATCAAGAGTAATGCTTTCAAGTGTTGGCACGACATCAAATAAATCCATTTCATTAAAAGCATATCGTGTAAATTGATTCGCAATATATTCAGGCGAGTTCACAGCACGCAGGAAAGCCCCAATTTTCTTCTTTTTCGTTCTGTCCAGCGTTTCCTGAGAGATTGCCCCTTTTTCCCTGGCGTCCAACAGCATTTTTTTCAGCACTTCTGCCAATTTGTCAGGATCATTTGTATCCCCGCCAACCATGGCAAAACCGAATCCTTGTTCCTGGGTATAATCAAAAGAGAAGGTATCATCAATTAAGCCATCATTATAAAGAGAACTGTATTGATCAGAGCTTTTGCCAAATAAGATATCCAGCAAAACATTTACGCTGAGCTCGATCTTCAGCATTTCCTTCCCTGTTTGATTTACGTTTTTGCTCTTCACCCCAACCAGGCATTTGGATGTCTGGACATTCATTTCCAGAACTTTTTTCTTCTCAGCAGCTTCCAACGGCTCTTCTTCAAACTGGCGCTTGATTTCCGGCTGTTCCTTGTAATCCTTCTTATTCTGGTTAGCCCTTACCAAATTCATGACTTGTTCCGGCTCAACAGGGCCGACAATGAACAGCAGCATGTTGCTCGGATGATAAAAAGTCTCATAGCACTCATACAGCATATCTTTGGTGATATGTGAAATGGATTCAATAGTTCCAGCAATATCAATTTTCACTGGATGGTTTTTATACATATTTTCAATTAAGCCAAAGTATAAGCGCCAATCCGGGTTGTCATCATACATCGTTATTTCCTGCCCGATAATGCCTTTTTCTTTCTCCACAGTCTTTTCTGTAAAATAAGGTTCCTGGACAAAATCCATCAGTGTCTCCAGATTTTTTTCCACATTGGACGTGCTGGAGAATAAGTAGGCTGTTCTCGTAAAAGATGTAAAGGCATTAGCGGATGCACCCTGCTTGCTGAACTGCTGGAACACATCCCCATCTTTTTTTTCAAAAAGCTTATGCTCTAAAAAGTGGGCGATGCCATCAGGGACCTTAACGTATTCATCTTTGCCCGGCGGCAAGAAATGGTTGTCGATTGAACCATATTTTGTTGTAAAAGTAGCGTATGTTTTATTGAAGCCTTTTTTCGGTAGAATGTATACATCCAGGCCATTGCCAAGCTTTTCATAGTACATTTCTTCCTGAAGCTGTTCAAAAGTGATTTTTTCCATTACTTGCCCGCCTCCTTTCCAGTTAAGAAATACACTGTATCTAAATGGACTTTCTTTGCAACTTCCGCAATTTCTTCACTCTTAACCTTATCCATTTCATCCATCCAAGTTTGAAGTGTAATGTCTTTTCCGGATACGACATTATGGTATAGCACCTCAACAATTCCACGAGCCGTATCTACCGTTTCAAGAAGCTGATTTTTAATAACAGCTTTAGTCTGCTCAATTTCCTGATCAGTAAAGTCGCCGTTTTTCATTGCTTCCAATTGTTCTTTAATAATATTAACAGCCTGGTCATAATTGCTGTTATCGATTCCGGACATAACCATCATCAAGCCTTTATGGCTTTCAAGACGGCTTGCTACATAATAGGCAAGACTTGCTTTTTCACGAACATTCAAGAATAGCTTGGAATGTGAAAAGCCGCCGAAAATCCCATTAAAAACCTGCAGGGCGTAGTAATCAGGATCACCGTACACCACATTTGTACGGTAGCCGATATTTAATTTCCCTTGTTTTACATCCTGTTCTTCCCTGACTTCGTTTACACGCTCCTTGCCATTATCTGTACCTGATGGCGAAGACTGCGGTGTTCTTTCTTCAAAGGATAAAAGTTCCTCTGCAAATGATTCTGCATTTGCTTCGTTAACGTCGCCTATTACATACAAATCGAGCTCATCCTGCGAAAGTGCATTTTGATAATATTGATAAAGGCTTTCTGGAGTGATTTGATCAACATCTTCTTTTTCCCCATGGACATGCAATGAATATGGTTCACCCTTGCACATTTCCTGTACGAGGCGAAAATTAGAGTAACGCATTTTATCATCATATACGGATTGAATTCGCTGTTTTAGCGTCCTTTTCTCCTTTTCGACTGTTTCCTTGTCAAAGGCGTTCCCCTGTACATTCGGCTTGGTTAAAATCTCCGATAAGAACTGGAAAGCCTTTTTCAATAAAGGAGTATTATCAGAAAGAAATTTTTCATTGGCAATTTCAACTGAAATCGTAATGACATGGTATTCCCCTTTTTTCGCCAAATCCACAAAAAGGGTTGCACCATACAATTCATCAAGATAGGAGCGCAGCTTTCCGGTAGTAGGGTATGCGGCGCTGTTGCTTTGCAGGACATGCGGCAAAAGCGACCTAAGTGTTACCGTCTCCTTATTGAGGGGAGCTTTCATCTTCCAAACCAAAGTATTGGTTTTATATTTTTCCGTTTTTACAACATGAAGCTTATAGCCGTTCATTGATTTAACCGATTCAGAAATTACATCCATTTGGTTTCCTCCTGTCGAGATATTGAAGAGTCCATAGCTGTTAACCCTTTTGTGAATCAAGTACGTTCCCTATCACTATGTAAACACTTTGATGCTAATTTCTATAATCTCCTTTGTTTTAAATCATATTCTTACTATAACTTGCCCTATTTCTCTATTTCAAGTTATTGGCTAAGCTGGAAGGTGTTATAAGCAGAAAAATAAAAAACCCCTTTGTGAAGGGATTTTAATTTTCGGAGGCGACGGCACCTATGAATAGATGATTTTTTAAAATTTTCCCACTCTCAAAACGCACCTGGTTTTTTCCGCTGTTTTTCGCCAGATACAAAAGCTGGTCGGCTATTTCAAGGCTTTCATTTTTTTGGCGGCTTGAATCGCAGACTGTCACTCCAAAACTCATTGTAATTTGGATATTTTCTGAAGTAAACTGCTTTTTATTTATCATTTCATATATTTGGCTGAAAAAGGCTTCAAGCTTTCTTTCATCTAAGTCAGGCATCAAAAAGGCAAATTCTTCACCGCCATATCTAAAAGCTTGTCCACCGTATTTTTTCGCTGCTTTTGCAAAAATTCCGCCAAGCTCTTTTAATACCTCGTCCCCTGCCAAATGACCATATTCATCATTAATAGGTTTAAATTGATCGATATCTCCCATAACGATATAGAAAGGCTTTTCTTTCTGGGAGAGCTTCTTCATTTGCTCCTGAAAGCAGCGGTGATTATATAGATCTGTCAAGTAATCCCTGACCAGGAGTTCGTGATAAATTTCCTTCTGCCTGAAATGCTTTCTTTCCCTCAATATAATTATTGATCCGAACAGGCCAATAATCCAAATAAACATTATATTCAACAGAAAAACCAGAATGGAATAATCAGTTGCAGTCGAACCGCCAAGCATCACTGCGGTATATCCTGCAGTTAAAAATAACGGGGAAAAGATTGCTCCCTTTGTTTTCCAATAGATAGTAGCATGCATCACGATCAAGAAAGATATTGGCATTAAAGGGCTAAAAGCCCCGCCGGATAAAATAATTAGCCAAAAGAAAGCAATATAATCAAAGGCAATGCCTGCTTTCGTCATGATCGAAAAGGCTTTTTGGCTTGAATTCATTTTATGCAGGGCAATTTGTGCAGCCGTCATATATACGAGCCCAAATGACAGGAGAGCCGGGAAGGACTTTTTATTCCATTGCAAAGTATCGGATAATGCCGGCAGATAAAATAAAAAGACCGCAGCAATTAAAAACACCCAGCGCAAATAAGAAAAGATTTTTTCTGTTTCATAATCATCCAAATACAGAGAAAAACGCATAGTCAGACCTCTAATCTCTTTTTCTAATTAACAAAATATTATCACACTTAAAGCGGTAGAACACACAAAAAAATCAGACAAGATTCGCCATAAAAAGCGGAAGCGCCTTAGAGTAATGAACTTCAATTAATTACAGCCAGGCCCTGTGGCGAACGTTGAAGTCAGCACATCCTGTTCAAGTCCGACAAGCATAAGCCTCCCAAAGCGCGCTTTAGTCGGACGATGTTTCACTGCCGAAGCGTTCCTTGTCCTGATTTCTGGAGTGATTCGGCTTATGACCTCAAGCTGCTCGAAGCATCATTCTGCGAATCATGCTCCTCACAAGATATTCAGGAAGTAAACTCAGGATGAAAACCGGCTAAGCGCTTCAGCTAGACAATTATCCAGTCTAAGAATGCAATTTTTCTTTCTAACTATTAAAAAGCCCCATTTCAAAAGAAATGAGGCCCTGCTATTTAGCGTTTTCCTTTTATATACGGTGTACCAGAAGCCTTTGGAGCATCAGCACGTCCTATGAAGCCTGTTAAAGCTAAAATTGTTAATACATATGGTGCAATGAGAAGATACACATTTGGAATGTTCTCGAGGAATGGCAGGCTTGAGCCAATGATACTTAAGCTTTGCGCAAATCCGAAGAACAATGCGGCTCCCATAACTCCAAGCGGATGCCATTTACCGAAAATCAATGCCGCCAAAGCCATAAAGCCCTGTCCGCTGATTGTAGCATGGCCAAAGTCTGAAGAAATGGACTGTGCGTAAACACCGCCTCCAATTCCGGCAAGTGCACCGGAAAGGAGAACACCGATGTAGCGCATTCTTGTAACATTAATCCCCATCGTATCTGCAGCCATTGGATGCTCACCTACAGCACGCAATCTTAGTCCGAATGGCGTTTTAAACATGACAAACCAAGCAAGGAAAGCCACAGCAATCGCTGCAAACGATGTATAGTAAGTGTTTGAGAATAGCAGCTTGCCAATAACCGGAATGTCACTTAAAAACGGAATATCGACTTTGCTGAAACCTTTTTGGATAATATCTGTCTGGCCTTTTCCATAAATGAACTTAACAAGGAATAGCGCTGCTCCAATCGCAAGCAGGTTTATCGCTACCCCGGAAACTACCTGATCTGCCCTAAATGTAATGGAAGCAACCGCGTGCATAATGGACAAAAGGGCACCGACAACCATGGCTGCAAGAAGGGCAACCCAAGGTGTCCAGTTTCCAAGTACATCAACGAAAGTAAGGTTAAAAACAATCGCCGTGAAAGCTCCAATAACCATCAAGCCTTCCAAACCGATATTTACGACTCCAGAGCTTTCGGAAAAGTTTCCGCCTAGTCCAGTGAAAATAAGCGGGGCAGCCCAAAGCAAAGTTGATGGAATGACAATTAATAAAATCTCCATTAAGCCCACTTACTTCACCCCCTTTTTGCTGATACGGTCAATAAAGATGCGAATCATGTAGCTTGCTGCTACGAAGAAAACGATTAGTGCAATGATAATATCTACTAATTCGTTTGGTACTCCGGCTTCAAGCGGCATATTTAATGCTCCTACCTTTAAGCTTCCAAATAGCAATGCTGCAAAAATAATACCGATCGGTCCATTTCCGCCAAGAAGAGCAACTGCGATACCGTCAAATCCAACACCGGTAAATCCGCCTTTAATGGCTGCATAACCGAATGTCCCCAGTCCTTCCATAGCTCCCGCCAGACCAGCAAAAGCGCCTGAAATTACCATTGAAAGAATAATGTTTTTGCTTACATTCATACCTGCATATTCAGAAGCATGCTGGTTAAATCCCACAGCTCTCAGTTCGTAACCCTTTGAAGTCTTTTCCAATAAGAACCACATGAAAAATACGCATGCCAAAGCAATTAAAATTCCCCAGTGGAGACGAGAGTAGTCTGTTATTCCTTCAAGAAAAACAGAACGCAATGTAGATGATTCTGCAATCATTTCTGTACGGTCACTCTTTTCTGAAAGGACAGTACGGATAATGTAGTTTGTCACATGCAAAGCAACATAGTTCATCATGATCGTAACAATTACTTCATGCACCTTGAACTTTGCTTTCAGCAAGCCAGGTATAAATGCCCATAAAGCTCCAGCTGCTGCAGCTGCCAGTACAGCCAGTGGCAGATGGATCATCTTTGGAAGATCAAATGCCACCCCTACCCAAACAGAGGCAAGCCAGCCTACGATTAGCTGTCCTTCCACTCCGATGTTAAATAAGCCTGTCCGGAAAGCAAATGCAACTGCCAACCCGGCTAAAATATATGGAGTAACCTGCCTTACAACTTCACCAGTATAATAGATTTCTCCAAAAGCACCGTTCCAAAGGGCAGTAAATGCTGCTCCGGCATTATACCCAGTTGCGATCATGATGATTGTACCGACGAGCACGCCGAGCAGAACGGCAACTAGAGGAACGATAATATTTTTCATGCGATTAGACATGGTTTTCGCCACCCGCTTCCTTCCGTTTAGAACCGGCCATCAATAAACCTAATTCTTGTTCAGTTGTTTGTTTCGGGTCTACTACTGCTACAATTTCACCCTCATAAATAACGGCAATTCGGTCGCTGACATTCATAATTTCATCCAGCTCAAACGATAAAAGCAGAACAGCCTTCCCTTGGTCACGCTGTTCGATCAGGCGCTTATGGATATATTCAATCGCACCAACGTCCAAGCCCCGAGTTGGCTGTGCCGCAATAAGCAAGTCCGGATTGCGGTCAATTTCCCTCCCGATAATTGCCTTTTGCTGGTTACCGCCCGACAACGCCCTTGCAAGCGTAAATTCGCTAGGTGTTCTCACATCAAATTCTTTAATAAGGGTCTTTGCCTTACTGTATATCTCCTTAAAATTCAGGACGCCTCTTTTTGAGAAAGGAGATTTGTAATAGGTATGAAGTACCATATTCTCTCCAATCGGAAAATCGAGAACAAGCCCATGCTTATGGCGGTCCTGAGGGATATGGCCAACCCCGGCCTCCGTAACCTTTCTTGGAGGAATATTGATAATTTCTTTCCCGTTCAATTTGATTGAACCGCTTTCAGACTTTCTCAAACCTGTTATGGCTTCAATTAACTCAGTCTGTCCATTCCCATCAACTCCGGCAATCCCGACAATTTCCCCTGCTTTTACCTGCAGGTCAAGATTTTTGATGACGCCTAGGCTACGGGAATCTTTCACTTTCAAATTTTTAATTTCCAGTACATTCTGCCCAGGACTTGATTCTGTTTTATCCGTTTTAAAAGTGACTTCCCTTCCTACCATCAAGCTGGCAAGTTCATTGGGATTAGTCTCGCTGACATCTACTGTCCCGATTCCAACACCTTTGCGGATGACGGTTACCCGGTCACAAACTTCCATAATTTCCTTCAACTTGTGTGTAATAAGGATTATGGACTTCCCTTCTTTAATAAGGGTCTTCATGATCTGGATAAGTTCTTTAATTTCCTGCGGTGTTAAAACAGCAGTAGGTTCATCAAAAATGAGAATCTCTGCACCGCGGTATAAGGTCTTTAATATCTCTACCCTCTGCTGCATCCCAACTGATATATCCGAAATTTTCGCTTGAGGATCTACAGCAAGGCCATACCGTTCAGAAATCTCTCTAACTTCATTTTCGGCCTTTTTAATATCGATTTTTCCGCCTTTGGTCGTTTCTTTTCCGAGAATGATATTTTCAGTGACAGTAAACCGGTCTACTAGCATAAAGTGCTGATGAACCATCCCGATTCCCAAGTCATTGGCCACATTCGGATCTGTAATGCGAACCGGTTTGCCTTTTACCTTTATCTCACCCTTTTCTGGCTGGTATAAACCAAAAAGGACATTCATAAGTGTTGATTTGCCCGCACCATTTTCTCCAAGCAATGCGTGGATTTCACCTGGTTTCAGCTGAAGCGTGATATTATCATTTGCTACAATCCCAGGGAACTCTTTGCGAATGTTGAGCATTTCAATAACATATTCCATTTGTTTCACTCCTTGCTCAAAATAAAAGGAAAATCATTAGTAGTAAGAGGTCAGACCTTGGAAATTCTTAGAAAAACCTGGCTGTACGCCAAGCTTCTCTTTTTTTTAAAAGCTATGTTAATGTTAATGTTAATGTTGATTGGAGCGGAAGGCTCGAAATCCTCGAAAATACATTCGCATTTCCTTCGTGCGGTGTAAATTCAAGGATGTACCCTGTGGTTCGATTAGTGCCTGCAGCGGAAATCAACACCCTAGTTTAACAGAGCCTGAAAAATAATAATTAATAATGGGAAATAATGACTTATACATTAAAACTCTAAGTGAAACGCAGAATTCCTCCTGCGTTTCAATTAAACTTTTAATCTTTAAAAAAAGGAATAAGAGGCCGCAGTGCACCCTGCTTATTCCTTTACTAATTAATTATTCTGCTGAGAATGCAGCTAACTCGTCTTTTGTAGATGGAACAGTGATGTCACCGTTCTTGATCTTTTCCTGCCATTCTTGAACAGCAGCTTCGATGTCTGCTTTGTTAGCAACTTCCTCATTGATTGGAGCAAGGCCTACACCATCTTCAGCTAATCCGTAAGTAGTAGTTTCCCCGCCCGGGAAGTTGCCTTCCTGAGCTTTTGCAGAAAGATCTTTTACTGCGTTGTCAACGCGCTTAAGAGCAGAAGTGATGATAACATTGTGCTCTTTGCCATCGATTTCAACTACACCTTCTGCAGTCTGGTCAGAGTCAACACCGATTGCCCAGATTTCTCTTGCAGGGTCTTTCTTCTTAAGGTCACGAGCTTCTTTAAATAGACCGTTACCAGTTCCGCCAGCAGCGTGGAAAATCACGTCAACACCAGAAGAGTACATTTTAGAAGCAATCGTTTGTCCAAGTTCAGCTTTATCGAATGCACCAGCATATTGAACTTCAACTTTGATATCAGGGTTTACCGCTTGTACACCAGCAAGGAATCCAGATTCAAAACGTTCGATAACCGGAATTTCCATACCGCCGATGAAACCAATTTTATTTTCTTTAGTAGCATTTGCAGCAGCAACACCTGCAAGGAATGCAGCTTCTTGCTCTTTGAACATGATGCTTGCTACGTTTGGCTGGTCAACAACAGCATCAACGATTCCGAAATGAGAGTCCTTTTGCTGCTGGGCAATTTCATTGATTGCACCTTCCATCAGGAAACCGATACCGAAAACAAGATCAAAATCTTGGCGTGCTAAAGTGTTAAGGTTAGTAGAGTAGTCAGCGTCTGACTGTGATTGAAGGTAGTCAAAGCCGCCTTTGCCTTTTTCAAGGCCGTTTTCTTCACCAAATGCCTTTAAACCTTCCCAAGCAGATTGGTTAAATGATTTATCATCTACACCGCCGACATCAGTTACCATCGCAACGGAGAATGCTTTTTCTTTTTCGTCTCCGCCAGCAGCTCCTCCGCTGCTTTCTTCACTTTTGCCGCAAGCACCCAATAGTGTCCCAGCTGCAAGTACTAAAGATAGCGCCAATCCAAATTTACGCTTTTTCAAGGTTGGTACCCCCTAAGAATTTGTTTTTGCATTAGCGGAATGAATGATTGCGTTTTCATGCTCCCTAAAAAATTTTATATCCGTTTTCTGAGAACATGGAAACTGAACTTATCAGCTCTGAAATAGTTGACAGAATAAAGAATCGGCATATCCGCTTCATCGAAGTGCATCTGCTTTAAAACAAGCAGTGCAGTCTCAGGGTCACATTCCAGGATAGGGGAAATCTTCTCGTGATAGCCGATTGGCTCGATTTGGGCTACTGCGTATGTGATTTTCCGGTTTGCTTCCTCTTCAAGCATGTTGAAAATGGATTCTTGTTCATGCGAGAAAGTATCTGGAAGGATATTCTCCGGAACCTTATCCACGCAATATACTACCGGTTCACCATTGGCTGTTCTTACCCTCTCAATCACGGCTATTTCCTGATCCATTGAACATGAAAAGCGGCGGATATCGTCTTCTGTCGGACCCATTGTCACTGAGCTTAAGAAAATGGTTCCTGGCTTCATGCCTGCCTGCAAAATCATATTCGTTACACTATTAAGCTGTTCGATACCTGATGTAAATAGCGGCTTTGCATTTACAAAGGTCCCTACCCCATGGCGGCGGATAATCACGTTTTCTTCTTCAAGAATACGCAATGCCTCCCGGAGTGTAGCTCTGCTAACACCAAGTTGTTTGGCAAGATCAAATTCGGATGGAAGCTTCTCTTTTTCTTTATAAACTCCATCTTCAATGTCTTTCTTTAATCTATCGATGACTTGCAAATATAAATGCCGGTTATCTGACTTAATAGACATGCAGGGTTCCTCCAACCTAAGTTCTCAAGACATCAGACCTCTGATGTTCAATCATTCCTACTAATCGAAAATACTATAACACTTTTTACCCAATAAAGAAATAGAATTTCGTGAATTTGTCGAAAAAAGGTGAAAAGAAAAAAAATGTTATAATTCCCTTATGTATCAATCCCTTATTTCTGGTATAATACCTATTTGAAAACGGTTACATTAGATTTTTTTAGAAAAACAATGTTACAACTTATTGCCGGGGAGACAGGGATTTTCCATGGGATGGAAGTACCATACCTCTTTTTATTTTTGAAAACGGTTTAAATAGTATGGCATAATTTTATGCCACATTTCATTTTCACTCTTACCCCACGCCCAGAAACAAAATTACAAATAGAAAAATGGCCGTCCAAAGACTGGCCATTTTTAATTATGTTATCCTATTCAACCTTATGAACTTGCTTCTTCAGAAGGCTTGCCTTGCAGAACTGCTCTAGGCTTGCTTCCTTCATAAGGGCCGACAATACCTCTTGCTTCCATTTCATCAATCAGCCTTGCCGCCCTGGTATAACCAATCCTAAATCTCCGCTGAAGCATGGAGACGGAAGCGGTTTGCATTTCCAGAATGAGTTCAACCGCTTCGTTATACAGGTCATCATCTACTTCTCCGGTTGCTTCAGGAATATCCTCAGGAATCATTTCTTCCTGGTATTGGGCTTTTTGCTGGCCAATGACAAATTCGACTATTTCTTCAACCTCTTCATCTGATAAAAAGGCACCCTGGACGCGTACTGGCTTGGAGGCACCAACTGGCAGGAAGAGCATATCCCCTCTGCCCAATAGCTTTTCGGCTCCGCCCATATCCAAAATAGTTCTTGAATCGGTCATTGAAGATACAGCGAACGCAATCCTTGAAGGGATATTCGCTTTAATTACACCAGTGATAACGTCTACGGACGGCCGCTGAGTCGCTATAATTAAATGGATGCCTGCTGCACGCGCCATTTGCGCCAGGCGAGTGATTGCGTCCTCGACATCTGACGAAGCGACCATCATTAAGTCTGCAAGCTCGTCCACTATAACTACAATATACGGAAGAAGCGGCTGCTGAGCTTCCTCCTCGGCATTATGCCTTTTCACATATTCATTGTAGCCTTCAATATTTCTTGTACCGGTATGGGAGAAGAGCTCATACCGCCTTTCCATTTCACTGACAACCTTCTGCAAAGCCTGTGCTGCTTTCTTTGGGTTTGTCACAACTGGCGCAAGCAAATGGGGCACCCCGTTATAGACATTCAATTCAACCATTTTTGGATCAATCATCATTAATTTTACTTCATGCGGTTTTGCCCTCATCAGGATGCTTGTGATGATTCCATTTATACACACACTTTTACCGCTTCCTGTTGCACCGGCAACAAGTAAATGGGGCATTTTATTCAATTCAGCAAGTACAGCTTCACCTGTAATATCACGGCCCAGGCCAATAAGCAGCTTGGAGTCTGGCTTGTCATTTTGTTTGGATTCAATAACTTCCCTTAAGGAAACCATGGCTACTTCCGAGTTTGGCACCTCAATTCCAATTGCCGATTTTCCTGGAATAGGAGCTTCTATCCGGATATCCTTGGCTGCAAGTGCAAGTGCCAAATCATCGTTAAGACTGACGATCTTGCTTACTTTTACGCCCACATCGGGATGGACTTCATACTTCGTTACAGCTGGCCCTAAATGGACCTGGGTCACTCTCGCCTTTACACCAAAGCTTTGAAAAGTTCTCTCAAGCTTTGCTGCATTGGCATGTATAAGTTCATATTCACCGCTTTGATCCGTTTGCCTTGGCAATTTAAGAAGCCTGATTGGGGGCAGCTCGTAATCCTTATTCTCCACTTCAGTAAACGTAATCGGCGGTGCATTTTCCTCCTCTTGTTCAAGGTCTTCTGTATTTTCAGCCGGCTGCGGGTCAGCTGCCCCTTGAGGTTCCTCCTGATAAGCCCTTTCGGCAAAGCTTGAAATAATCGGCTCAGGAAGCGGTTCAGAAGCTGTTTCGGAGGAATTGTTAATCGTAATAACCGTCTCTGTTTCTTCTTCTTCCTGAGCTTGTGCCTGTTCCTCTTCTCTTCTGGCGCGCCTTTCTTCCCGCTTTTCACTGCGGTTTTGCGCCCATTCTTTCATATCATTAACAAAAGCAGCCCATTGTTTTTTGCAGAAATTTACGATCGCAGCCATCATCTTCCCTGCAGCATCCCCAAATGTTTTTCCTGTTAGCAGGACAAATCCAATAATAATTAATAAAAAGGCAACGATTTTAGATCCAGCTTCATCAAATAGATAATAAAAAAGTGCAAAAAGGATTGCCCCAATCATTCCACCGCCAAGATCAGTCGTGCTTGTTTCGCCACCCACTTCCATTCTGAACAGTTCCCATGTATTAGCTATTACGCTTGGATCATCAAACTTCCCGCCATTTGAAAGAAGCTGGAATAGCGTAACATGGCTTAATAACAGCAGGGAGCTAATGATTAAATAAGTACCGATTAGTTTAGTATGAAATAAAAAGGGAAGAGTCCTCTTCCACATAAGATACCCTGCAAAAATTACTAGCCCTATAAGACTGAGCATATACCATTCTCCCATAAAAAAACGGAAAAATAGAACGGTCGATTTGCCGACTGCCCCCAGCTTAGCCATTGAAATAACTGCAAGCGCCAATAAGACCAGCGCAATCAGTTCAAATTTCATCGTTTGTTTTAATGTTTCTTTTTTTCTAGATTTTCTTCTCTTTTTTTTGGCCATTTTATCACCTTATCATTTTTCTTATTAACAGCAACATCCAAATTCAATTATGTAATACATTCCTGCTTTGCCATCTATGAAAGAAGAAGCAGCCATTTTTTGGCTGCTTCTAAAGTTACTTTTATTATAGCACAATGCTACCTGAGAAGGTGATGTTAAAAATTTTAAAAGGTCTTATCAGAATAGCTGGGAAAGATTGATCATCGATCCCGGCGTGTATCTTTCATCCATATAGTGGGATGGGTCACTGCTCATTACCCTCAGGATTCGGCATTCCTGCCCTGCATTCACTTCTACAAGAAGCGGGATTCCTTCGTAAGACACGATCTTTTGTTTGCCAAAATCATCATTTTCAGTTTGATAAATAAGTTCCTGCGGCATCATTGTATACAAGATCATTGGACAATCACTTCTTCTTTTTGCTTATTCATATCAATTAATTCATTCAGCTTTGAGAGTGCTGGCCCTACACCGCCAACTTCATCAATCAAGCCGTATTCAACTGCATCCCTTCCAACAACATTCGTTCCAATATCGCGTGTAAGGTTCCCTTTGTCAAACATGAGGTCTTTAAATTTCTGTTCAGAAACATTTGAATGCTTGGTTACAAAGTTAATGACCCTGTCCTGCATTTTATCCATATATTCAAAGGTTTGCGGAACCCCAATCACAAGGCCAGTCAGCCTGATTGGGTGGATGGTCATCGTTGCTGTTTCAGCTATAAACGAATAATCACATGACACAGCAATAGGCACACCAATAGAATGGCCTCCCCCAAGAACAATGGAGACTGTTGGCTTGGATAATGAAGCAAGCATTTCCGAAATGGCCAGCCCTGCTTCCACATCTCCTCCAACAGTATTCAAAATAACAAGCAGACCTTCAATTTTTGGGTTTTGCTCTATCGCCACAATTTGAGGAATTAAATGCTCATATTTTGTGGTTTTATTTTGCGGAGGGAGCTGCAGATGCCCCTCGATTTGCCCAACAATCGTTAAGCAATGGATCTTGGAATCCTGTGACAGCTGCGGGACATTCGTTTGGCCAAGCTGCTGAATTTTCTCCATCAGGCCTGACGGCTTATCCTCTTTAGGCTGTTCTTGCCCTTCTCGGCTTTCAGTACGGTTATTTTTTATATCGTTTTCCATCCTTATTTCTCCCTTCAAGCAATATATTGTTAGTATGAACACTGGATAGTTTTTCATGCGTGATATTGTTTGAGGAAGATTCAAAAGGAGAAAGAGCAAGTTAATCTAAAAGGCTGTTTTCGCAAACAGTGTTGCTTTTTAAAAGTAATGAGAAGTGGTTAATTTCCGCTCCAGGATGCTCCCTTTCCGCGGGGCGGACGGTGAGCTTCCTCGGCGCGCCGCACCTGTGGGGATCTCAACTGCCCCGCTCCTCCCGCAGGACATTGAATAAGCTTCCCTAAATAAAACACCGCACGAAGAAAATGCGAATGCATTTTGGAGGATCTCGCACTTTTCGCTCCAATCAACCAACCTCGTTTATCTCAATGAACTTATTCAAAAACAATAATCTATTAGAAAAGAGCCATCTAAAAAAACAGCCTGGCATTCCCAGGCTGCTTATGAGGCGTTTAGCCTTCCATAAGGATTGGAAGGATCATCGGCCTCCGTTTGGTTTTTTCATAAAGATATTGATTCAGGCTGTCCCGCATATCCTGTTTTATGCCCGACCAGTCAAATGATTCTCTGGCCAAATTCTGCTCAACCGCTTCTTTGACTATTTTAGCTGCTTCTTCAAGCAGCTTTTCCGATTCCCTTACATAAACAAATCCTCTTGTAATGATTTCAGGGCCTGCGGAGATTTTCTTTTCCCTTTTATTCAAGGTGACCACAACCAATAAAATTCCATCCTGTGAAAGGAGCTTCCGGTCTCTTAATACGATATTTCCAACATCGCCTACTCCAATTCCATCAATCAGGACATTTCCGGAAGGGATTTTTCCGCCGGATACGATTTTGCCGTTTTTGATTTCAGCTACATCGCCTTTATCCGGGATGAAAATTTGCTCATTTGATAATCCGCACTCCTTAGCAATGCCAGCGTGGGCTTTCAGCATACGGTATTCACCATGCACCGGGATAAAGAATTTCGGATTCATCAGATTGATCATAAATTTAAGTTCTTCCTGGCTTCCATGGCTAGAGGTATTAAAAGTACCCTTGCCTGAAATTACTTCAGCACCAGCCCTGAATAACATGTCAACCGTTTTGAAAATAAATACTTCCGTTCCTCTTAATGGAGATGCGGCAAGCAGGACAGTATCCCCTTTTTTAATATTGACCTGCCTATGGGACTGCTTGGCCATTTTTTGAAGAGCTTCAATTGGTTCTCCCTGGGATCCAGTCGTGAGTACAGTGATTTCATTGTCCGGATATTTTCCAATTTCCGAAACGGGGATGATTAAGCCTTCCCCAACTTGCAGATACCCCAGCTGCAGTGCTATATCATAGATTTTTTGAAGGCTTTTTCCGACAACTGCCACCTTTCTGCCGGTTTCCATGGCAGCATCAAAAATATGCTGGATGCGAATCAGGTCGGAAGCAAAGGAAGCAGCAATTACCCTTCCTTTGGCAGCATAAAAGGCAGCTGTCATTTCTCTAGCTACTTTAGCTTCTGAATTTGTATATCCTGGCTTTTCTGCTTCAGTACTGTCGGATAAAAGGCAAAGTACACCCTCTTCGCCTAGACGCGCCATTTTTCCTATTTCAGGCTTATACAGCGAAGGTGCGGCCTGGTCAAACTTAAAATCGCCTGTATATACAATAGCTCCATCTGAAGTATGGATGGCAACTCCCACACTGTCCGGTATGCTGTGGCTAGTCCTAAAAAAGGTTACTTCCGCCGAATCGAACTGAAGCTTTGAATCCGAATCAATTTCAATAAACTGGGCCTTGCCTTTGTATTCCTGTTCCTTCAGTTTTGCTTTCGCAAGTGCAAGCGTCAGCTTTGGCCCATAAACAGGTACATTGACCTTAGCCAAAATATAAGAAAGGCCACCGATATGATCCTCGTGCCCATGTGTTAAAAAGATTCCCTGTATCCTTTCTTTATTTTGGGCTAAATATGTAATATCCGGTATAACAATGTCAATTCCGAGCATTTCATTTTCAGGGAACATTAATCCGGCGTCGACAATATAAATGTCATCGTCTACCTCTGCCATATACATATTTTTCCCTAGTTCTCCGACTCCTCCGAGTGCTGTTAACTTGATGCTTTCATTCTGTCTCTTTTTCAATGTAAGTTTCCTCCCATGCATGTTCAGCCGATCAAGATCAGTTATCCATATTATACTTGATGTCCTAAAACCATGACAACCAAATTTATACATAGGGTAAGCGCTGCCATAAATCCCTAGTGGATAGGAATATGGTGGCCATAGAGAGTTTATGAGAACGAAATCATCAAGTGCAAGTGGAAAGCGGAAGATATAAAACTTATTTTATAAAAAGAAAAGCCAATCAGATAAAATCTGAATTAGCTTTTCTTTCCTTTCATTATTTAAATAAAGCAGCTACTGCATTCCGCTCCTGCTCAGTTAATGGGACCATAGGAAGGCGGACGGATCCGACATCAAGGCCCTTTATTTGAAGCGCTGTTTTTACTGGCACAGGGCTTGGTGCAACGAAAAGCCCTTCCATGATAGGAAGAATCTGCTGGTGTATTTTTGCAGCCTTTTCATTTTCACCGTTAAGAAATGCATGGACCATTTCCTGCATTTCATTACCAATCACATGTGAAGCAACTGATACAATACCTGTTCCTCCTATAGCCATGCATGGAAGGGTAAGGCCATCATCACCGCTATAAAGCAAGAAATCGTCATCTGTATTGGCAATGATTTTTGCCATTGCATTCAGATCCCCGCTTGCTTCCTTCACCGCAACAATATTTGGTATTTTGGAGAGGCGGATAACCGTCTCAGGCAGAATATTTACGGAGGAGCGACCAGGAATATTATATACCATTAATGGAAGTTTCGTTTTTTCTGCGATTGCCTTGAAGTGCTGATACAGCCCTTCCTGATTTGGCTTATTGTAATATGGCGCAACGATCATAATTGCATCTACACCAATTTGCTCTGCTTTTTTCGTTAATTCAATTGACTCATAGGTATTATTGCTGCCAGTACCGGCAATAACAGGTACACGTTTGTCAGCCACTTTAACTGCGTGCTGGAACAGTGCCAGCTTTTCCTCTTTTGACAGGGTTGGCGACTCCCCGGTTGTTCCTGCGACAACGATTGACTCTGTACCGTTTTCGATTAGATGGTTGATAAGCTGCGTCGTTTTAGGGAAATCAATATGTCCCTTATGATCGAACGGCGTTACCATTGCAGTGGATACTCGACCAAATAAAACCATTTTTACACTCCTTGCGGCTGTTCAAAAAGTCTTGGAAAAGCGGCCAAATCTCATTGCTTCTCCGACCTTTCCCTTCACTTTTTTGAACTTTTATATTTTTTCAACAAATTAAATAAAGTTAGATATCTGTTCTCTCATATTCTGTCAGATCTTCTTCAAGATGAAAAGCATCATGCAAAGCGTTAACAGCTTTTGTAAGATCTGCTTGCTTTACCAGAACCCAGATGGTTGTATGGCTGTCTGCGGATTGCAAAATGCGGATGCCCTGCTCGGATAGTGCTGTCACAATTCGTGAGGCCACACCAGGAACCCCCTGCATGCCTGCTCCGACTACAGATACTTTGGCACACTCTCTTTCCACTAGCGGATCATGGCCAAGGCTCTTTAGGATACCAATGGCTTTATCGGTCATTTCTTCCGTTACCGTATAATTTACGCCATTTGGATAGATGTTGATAAAGTCTACACTGATCCCCTGATTTGCCATTGCCTTAAATACCTCTGATTGAAGATCATATTGGTCTTTCTTAGCAAGAACCTTAATCTGGGTTATATTGGAAAGGTGTGCGATTCCGGTAACAGACCGTTCCTTAATATCTGTACCGCGCCTGTCTTTATTAAGAGTTGTGACAAGAGTTCCGAGACTGTCCGAATAAGTTGACCGGATCCGAATTGGAATCTTTGCCTGCATAGCAATTTCTACTGCACGAGGGTGGATGACCTTTGCACCCTGGTATGCCATGTTGCAGACCTCAGTGTACGTTACTACTGACAGGGGCCGTGCATTTTCTGCAATGCGCGGATCAGCTGTCATAATGCCTTCCACATCAGTAAAGATATCAATCCACTCTGCATTTAATGCAGCACCTAGCGCAGCTGCGGAGGTATCGCTGCCTCCTCTGCCGATTGTGGTAACTTCACCGTTCTTCGAAGACCCTTGGAAGCCTGCCACGACGACGACATCATGCTCCTCTAATTCTTTTAGGAGCCTGTCGCATTTCATATCAATAATTTTTGCGTTTGTATGATCATTATTGGTCCTGAATCCTGCCTGCGCACCCGTTAAGGCTGCCGCATTAATGCTGTTTTCTCTGAGCATGTTGGAAAAGACAACACTTGAAATCACTTCACCGCAAGATAAAAGAAGGTCTGTTTCCCGCTTGCTAATCTTGCTGTTGCTTCCTTCTACAAGGGAAAGCAAGGTATCTGTTGCATATGGATCACCTTTTCGGCCCATTGCTGAAACTACAACTACAACTTTATATCCATCAGCCAGCGCTTTTTGAATATGCTTAAGCGCATGTTCACGGCTATTTTCATCACGTACTGATGTGCCTCCATATTTTTGAACGATAATATTCATTAAAACACCTCTAACTTCTCTTTACATGAAGAGAAACTCGTTAACTACTTGACTAAACCAAGTTTAATTAAGCTCTCGGCAATTTGCACGGAGTTCCATGCTGCCCCTTTTAGAAGATTATCAGAAACAACCCATATATGGAAGCCTTTATCCTCATCTAAGTCTTTGCGGATACGGCCGACGAATACATCATTTTTCCCAACACAATCAGCAGGCATCGGGTAGATCTGGTTTTCCGGATCATCCTGCAGGACAACGCCTGGAGCATTTTCAAGAAGGCTCTTTACTTCATTTGACGTAACACCATTTGAATCCACTTCGAAATAAAGTGATTCCGAATGGCCAGTTGCCACCGGAAGGCGCACGCAGGTAGCTGCCACTTGCAGTTCCGGCATATGCATAATCTTTTTCGTTTCATTAATCATTTTCATCTCTTCAAAAGTGTATCCATTATCCTGAAACTTATCAATTTGCGGAATGGCATTGAATGCAATTTGATAGTGCTTTTTATCGCCTTTGACCGGAAGGATTGCCGGCTCATACTCTTCATTATTAATAATTGCCTTTGTCTGCTCGTTAAGCTCTTCTACAGCTGCTGCTCCTGAACCTGATACAGCCTGGTAAGTAGATACTATCACTTTTTTCAAGCCGTACTTTTCCTTAACTGGCTGAAGGGCAACTACCATTTGGATTGTAGAACAGTTTGGATTCGCAATAATGCCATTATGCTTGTTAAGATCGTCTTCGTTAACCTCAGGAACAACAAGGGGCACATTCGGATCCATACGGAAAGCACTTGTATTATCTACCACGATTGCGCCGTGTTCAACCGCATGGGGAGCGAGTTCCTGTGAAACGCTTCCTCCAGCACTGAATAAGGCAATATCCACCCCTTTAAAGCTCTCAGGCTTTGCTTCCTGAACGGTATACTCCTTGCCTTTAAAAGTTACCTTTGAACCTGCAGAACGGGCAGATGATAAAAGAGTTAATTGAGAGATAGGAAAATCTCTGTTTTCAAGTGTTTGAATCATTTGCTGGCCAACTGCGCCAGTCGCACCTACTACCGCTACATGAAATCCTTTTTTCTGTTCCAATTTCATTTTCCCCTTCCAGTACTAATATATTTTTCTAGCAAAATTAGTTTTTAATGAACGAGCAATATGCCTAAAATTTAATAGAACGGCGGCCAAAGTAAATTGGCAGCCGCCTTCCTGCCTTTAATGTTTAGAAAGGCATGTATCCATTTATATTAACAGCATATTAGCCATACCTCCAAGATGTTATTAAGCTCTTTTAAACATAGCTTGGAGGTTGGTTATCTTAATAACCTTTATTCTAACATATTCGTTCACTAAAGGACTAAATTTTTTTGCTAGAAAAAATAGGGGCTATTGGTCGTCTTTATACCTTTCCACCACAACAGGCTGAAGCTGCTTGCCCTCCATTGCATGCAGAATTGTATCTGATAATGCAGTCATTCTTGCTACCATTGAATTTGGCTTTTTCACAGGGTCATCCTGGCCGTAAGGGATAAAATAAATATTTTTGGTAGCCATCAGTCTCATTAAGTTTACGCCATTCAGGCCAAGCGCATCATTTGTGGAAATTCCCAGAACAACTGGTTTTCCATTTCTAAGTGTGGCTTTTGCAGCCATTAACACCGGTGAATCGGTCATGGCATTTGCAAATTTGCTCATGGAGCTTCCAGTCAATGGTGCAATTACCATGCAATCAAGCGGAATCTTAGGGCCAAGCGGCTCCGCCTTTACGATCGAATCTATCACCTTATTGCCTGTTAAATCTTCAATTCTTTGTACCCAATCTTCCCCTTTTCCGAACCTTGTTTCCGTATTTTTCACTGTAAAGGTAACAACAGGAAGCACCTCTGCACCTGCGTTAACCAGCTTTTCTATTTCCGGAAATACTGCATCATACGTACAGTGGGATCCCGTTAATCCAAATCCGATTCTTTTCCCTTTTAAACTCATATTGTATTCCCCTTTCTCTTTTGCAAATCTTCCTTAATCAATTGAGAAAGAACATTCGCCAATATTTGCCCTGCCGTCTTTGGTGCGACAATGCCAGGCAATCCTGGTGCAAGCAGAGCTTTAACTCCGCGCTTTTCCGCATAGCGGAAATCAGTGCCCCCTGGCTTGGAAGCAAGGTCAATAATGAGGGTATGTGTCGGCATTTTGGAAATAACAGAAGCTGTTACAACTAAATGGGGTGCTGTATTGATGCAAATATCTGTATCCTTTACCGCATCCTCGATATCTTTTAAGTAAAATGGAGTAAGCCCCATTTCTGTAATCCGGGCAATATGCTCACTCTTCCTTGCCCCGACTTTCACTTTTGCTCCCAAGGCATGGAATGTTCTGGCTACACTCATTCCTACTCTTCCAAGTCCAATTACCGCAATATTGGAACCATGGATGGTAAAATCCGTATGCTGGATAGCCATCATAATGGTTCCTTCAACAGTTGGAATGGAATTGTAGATGGCCACATCATCTCTCTCGAATAATTGTACGAGTCGGCGATCTGCCTGCTTTGTAATTCCTGTTAAATAAGAATTTGTTATTCCTGAATAAACTGTACAATGTTGCGGGGTTTGCGAAAGAATTTCTTCCTCAAAAACCACCTTTTCATTGGAGAAAATCGTCTCAATCTGGCCCTCCAGACCCGTGCCAGGCACTGGCAGAATAATGCCGTCTATATTGGAAAAATCCACTTCATCTATTTTTTCTTTTACCGCACCAGAGAACGCATGATCCAGCTGCTCGAAACCAATCAATGAGAGCTTTGCATCAAGCTCGGTTAGTTTCCGGATGATTTCCAGCTGCCTTGCATCACCGCCGATAACTGCAATTTGGGTTCCTGTCAGCATGCAACACTCACCTTCTTTTTTCTTTCTTTTTTGAAGAAAGCATTTATTTTTGAAGCCATTTATCGCCTGGCTTCGGGTAAAAATGTCCTCGCACCGGCAACGCCACTGTACAATAGCTGCGGCACGAGACAGCAATTGCATAAGCAGGTTTACCTTTGATTGAAATGTGGCGTACTTCATGGCCGGGAATTTCATGTAAATTCCATATAGGAATTGTAATATTGAACTACTTCAACATCTTATGTACGCACGGCGCATTAGGTGAGTTTTCCACCTAAAAGAAAAAAGGTTTATAAACGAAAAGAAGCTTTTTGGGGAGAGGAAATTCAGAAAAAGAAAAAGGAGAAAGCAAAATGGGAAAATATGTGGCGGTTTGCGGGAAATACCTTGTATGATATAGGTTTTATCCGGCAGTTTATTGAGTTTATCTAACCCGATTTAAGTTTTGCCCAGCAAGTCTAAATATTATCAAATATATTGCATAATTTACCGCTAAACTGCAGTGAGCAGAAATAAAAAAGGACCTTTCCCGGCCCTTCTTCATCATCATTATTCAATTTCTTCTTCGTTTTCCGGGATATCGATAATAATCATGTCATTGCCGATTTTTCTGATATGCTGCCACAAAACCCTGATTTCATCTCCCTGACGCTTAAAACCAAACCATTTCAGTGAGGGAATGAGCAAAGCCTGAATCTGCCCGCTTTTTTCATTAATCTCTAGATCTGTCTGCCCAAGGACTCCCAGTCGTTCTGCCCTTTTTACATCAACAATTTCTTTTCCGCTTAACTCACTTAATCTCATGATCAGCCCTCCTTATCTTCCTCTATATATCTTTATCGCTCATCCGAAGTTTTTAGAAGTCTTGGACAAAAGAAAACAGCCTGTCATTGGCTCAGGCTGTTTTAAGTATATTTATACTGATCTTAAAGGTTTTTAGGAAGTTCGCCATCCGGGCTGATCAAAGCCACAGAGTATTTATCCGTAAAAATGGTGTTCGCCATATTGTTCACACCCTGCATGGATACGGCATCAATTTCCTCCACAATTTCATCCATAGAGCGGTGGCGTCCAAGCAGAAGCTCATTTTTGCCGTTTCGGCTCATTCTGCTATTTGTGCTTTCAAGGCTCAGCATTAAGCTGCCTTTAAGCTGCTCTTTGCTGTTGTTCAGCTCTTTATCAGTAATGCCATCTTGTTTAAGGGTAGCAAGGGTTTCCTGGATTGTATCAAACAGGACGTCCAGCTGTTTTGCGCCCGTTCCGCCATAAAGCGTCACAATGCCGCTATCCTGGAATGCAGAATGATAGGAAAAGACAGAATAAGCCAATCCTCTTTGCTCCCTGACATCCTGGAACAGACGGCTGCTCATGCTTCCGCCCAGAATATTATTTAAGACAATAAGGTTGTAAATATCTTTATGCCCCACCTGCAAGCCTTCAAATCCAAGGCATAGGTGTGCTTGTTCAGTATCCTTTTTGCGGGCAATGTGGTTTGAATGGAATTCAGGTTTCTGTTCTCTTCTTTCTCTATTGCCGCCTTCGTAGGAACCAAAATATTTTTCTACTTCTTTAATAAAGGATTCGGTAATATTTCCGGCAATGGAGATAACGACATTTTCTGGTGTGTACGTTTCATGCATGTATTGTTTCAATGTATCACCGTTAAAAGCAGCAAGAGTTCCTTCAGTTCCAAGTATCGGATAACCGAGAGAATGATTTTCATAAATCGCTTTGCTTAAAAGATCGTGAACGATATCATCCGGTGTGTCCTCATACATTTTGATCTCTTCGTAAACGACATTTTTTTCTTTATTCAGTTCTTCATCAACAAAAGTGGAATTAAAGAACATATCCGAGAGTACTTCAAGGGCAAAATCCGAATGTGTATCCAGAACCTTCGCATAATAGCATGTATACTCTTTTGAAGTGAAGGCGTTAACCTGGCCCCCAATACTATCAAAACTCTCAGCAATCTCTCGGGCAGACCTTGTTTTCGTTCCTTTGAAAAACATATGCTCGAGGAAATGGGAAATCCCGTTATTTTCAGTATTTTCGTTCCGTGAGCCTGTTCCGATCCAAACTCCTATCGCAACGGAACGGACGGTTGGAATATTTTCTAGTACGACTCTTACTCCGTTTTGGCAAGTATATTTCTTAATCAAATAAATTCCTCCTGTTCTGAAACCCTAGACATACGCTTCCATTAGTTTATATCATTAATGTTATTTTTTCCAAAACCCTGATTATTATTTTCCCAATATTGGATTCTCTTTTCACTTAATAGTTCAGAAACCGTTCCAATTTGGAGATTCTTCTGCTTTAGTCCCATAATTAATTGATTCAGTGATTTTTCAGTTGAATCAGTTGGATGCATTAAAATTAAAGCGCCATTATGGACCTTGCTTAAAACCCGATTGATTAACTGCTCTGGAGATGGCTTTTTCCAATCTACCGTATCGACTGTCCACATAACCGTCCCGAGGTTCTCTTGTGCTGCGATTTTGACAATTTCGTCTCTATAGCTGCCGCTCGGCGGGGCAAACCAAGTAATCGGCTTGCGCGTTTTTTCAGCCATTGTCGCTTCAATCACATCGTTGGTCTTCTGAATTTCTTCCCTCGCTTTTGCAGAAGAAATCACTTTCATATCCGGATGAGTATATGAGTGATTGCCAACTTCATGGCCTGCGTCCATGATCAATCTGGCAAGCTCTGGATTATTCTTTACCCATCTTCCCTCCAGGAAGAAACTCGCAGATACATTATGTTTTTTCAAAGTGGCAAGCATTCCCGATAAATATTCATTTCCCCATGCAACATTAATAATGAAACTGACCATCGGTTTATCAGGATGGCCTTTATATACAGGGGCCGGGGGAAGATCGCTTAACTTTACTTTTGGTTCCACCTGTTTAAAAACAAGCTTTTCTTCGTTAAACTTTTTCCCTGCCTTCATTTTTTTATAGGAAGCCTCAACATCAACCGCTATTCCATTATAACCTGGTATGGCTTTCCAGACGGGATCTATTTTTGCATCCTGGGCAGGTATGCTGTATTCAGCTGCTTTTGCCTCTATTTCATCATAAAGGGAGTCCTTAGGCTTTGATACAGCCACTGCCCCCGAATCCTCTTTCAATCCTGCAACGTATTGATCTGTAAGCGGATTATTGACAAACACTAATGCAATAACAAACATGATAGCAATATGGATAAACTTCCTCATTCTGCATGCCTCCTTCAATTCATATTATGATTTGAAGGGACAAGGTAGAACGAAAGGGTTTCGTAAAGATATGTAATAGGCAGCCGAAGCCTCAAGAATTTAAATATGTAAAAAGCCAGGGTTTCCCCTGGCTCTATAGGAAGTTAAGCCAATTCAAACTAACAGCTTCCTGTATTATTGCTGAGCTTTTTCCTTTTGCTCGCGCTGTTCACGCAATACCGCTTTGCGGGAAAGGTTTACGCGGCCCTGCTTATCAATTTCAGTTACTTTTACAAGAAGTTCGTCGCCAATGGATACCACGTCTTCCACTTTTCCAACGCGCTCTTCAGCAAGCTCGGAAATGTGGACAAGCCCGTCTTTACCAGAGAAGATCTCAACAAATGCACCGAATTTTTCAATGCGTTTTACCTTGCCAAGGTACATTTGTCCAACTTCAACTTCACGAACAATGTCTTCAATAATTTTCTTTGCTTTTTGGTTCATTGCTTCATCTACAGATGAAATGAACACTGTTCCATCCTGCTCGATATCGATTTTAACGCCTGTTTCTTCGATGATCTTATTAATTTGCTTACCGCTTGGCCCAATAACATCACGAATCTTATCAGGGTTGATTGACATCATTAGAATCTTAGGAGCATATTCAGAAAGCTCTTTTCTCGGCTGTTCAATCGTGCTCAGCATGGAGTCAAGAATCTGCATGCGGCCTTTCTTCGCCTGCTGCAGTGCTTCCTCAAGGATTTCACGGGATAAGCCCTCAATTTTAATATCCATTTGAAGGGCAGTTACACCCTTGGAAGTCCCCGCAACTTTGAAGTCCATGTCGCCAAGATGGTCTTCCATGCCCTGGATATCAGTTAAAATGGAGTAATGCTCACCAGATTTAATAAGTCCCATTGCAATACCGGCAACTGGGGCCTTAATCGGAACACCAGCATCCATCATCGCTAAAGTACTTGCACAGATACTTGCCTGGGATGTTGAACCGTTTGATTCCAATACTTCCGAAACAAGGCGGATTGTATATGGGAAGTCTTTCTCAGAAGGAATAATCGGCTCCAACGCACGCTCGCCCAGAGCACCATGACCGATTTCACGGCGGCCCGGTCCTCTAATAGGCCCTGTTTCACCCACACTGAAGTTAGGGAAGTTATAATGGTGCATAAATCTCTTTTCTTCTTCAATTCCCAAACCATCCAGAATCTGAACGTCTCCAAGTGCACCCAATGTACAAATGCTCAGCGCCTGGGTTTGTCCACGCGTAAATAATCCTGAGCCATGGGTACGAGGAAGCAAGTCAACTTCAGAAGACAGCGGGCGGATTACATCCAGGCCGCGGCCGTCAGGGCGTACTTTATCTTCTGTTATTAAACGACGCACTTCTGCTTTGACAATTTTATCAAGTATTTGCTTGATTTGCTTAAGCTTATCGTCATCCGCTTCTTCTGCTTCATATTTAGCTGTAATTTCTTCTTTTACAGCTTTTATGGCAGCTTCACGAGCATGTTTTTCCTGTACTTGAATTGCAGCAATCATATCCTTCTCACAGATGCCGCGCACTTCAGCCTCGAGATCCTGGTCAACCTGGTATAAAACCACTTCCATTTTCTCTTTGCCAATTTCAGCTGCTATCTCTTCCTGGAAGGCAATCAGGCGCTTAATTTCTTCATGCCCGAACATGATGGCTTCAAGCATTATCTCTTCAGGTACTTCTTCAGCGCCAGCTTCAACCATGTTGATCGCATCCTTTGTTCCGGCTACAACAAGGCTTATGTCGCTCTTTTCTGCCTGGTCCACAGATGGGTTGATGATGAACTCGCCATCAATCCGGCCGATACTTACACCGGCAATCGGTCCTCCGAATGGTATATCAGAGACGCACAGCGCCAATGACGAACCAAACATTGCAGCCATTTCGGATGAACAGTTTTGGTCCACACTCATTACCATGCTGACTACTTGTACATCATTTCTGAATCCGTCAGCAAATAATGGTCTAATCGGCCTGTCAATTAAGCGGCTTGCCAATATAGCTTTCTCACTTGGACGGCCCTCTCTCTTGATGAAACCGCCTGGGATCTTACCTACAGCATATAAACGTTCCTCGTAATTAACTGTCAGTGGAAAGAAATCCAGGTTTTTCGGTTCTTTTGATGCTGTAGCTGTACTAAGAACTACAGTATCTCCATAGCGCACTAAAGCCGCTCCGTTAGCCTGCTTAGCCAGCTGGCCAATTTCAACGGTCAATTTGCGCCCAGCCCAGTCAAGGCTGTAGACATGTTTATCTTGTCCCATATTTTTACCCCTCTCTACATTTCACTTGAAGACCGGCGTCTCATCTGCCTGGTCTATTCAATCATTATTTATCCTGCATTGGCTTCCAGTAATCCTGCAAAAGCACTTGAAGTCTTGGTACTGGCGTTACCTGCCAATACTCCTGGCTGAAGTATACCTGCAGCAGATTTAGTTTTTTATATAGAAAAGCAATAAATGCTCTTAAATCATAATTAAAATATGCATATTATAGTATGCACAGTTTTTCCGTCCGCTAAAATAAGAATAGATTATGTATGTACAAAAAGAAAAGCGTAAGGCCCCCGCTTATCGTGGACAAGTCCCTCGAGCCGATGCCCTCCTCCTAAAAGCTACCGCTTTTAGTCGTGCGCAGGAAATTCTGTCGAAGCCCTACTTGAGAAGCTAGACAGTTCTTGTAAAAAGCATATGATTTGGAACAAAATTCAACTTTTTAAAGCTAATAAAAAAGCGGGAAAAAATCCCGCTTCTGTTGATTATCGACGTAAGCCAAGCTTATTGATTAACTCACGGTAACGCGCAACATCTTTGTTACGAAGGTAAGTCAATAGATTACGACGCTTACCAACCATTTTCAAAAGACCGCGACGTGAATGGTGGTCTTTCTTATGAGTACGTAAATGGTCGTTCAAATTGTTGATTTCTTCAGTAAGGACAGCGATTTGAACTTCTGGAGATCCAGTATCGCTTTCATGAGTTTTGAACTCATTGATTAGCTCATTTTTACGTTCTTTAGTGATTGCCATCCGGTTCACCTCCTAATTTTTCAATCCCCTGTTACTGAGCAAGCGTCGGTGACTCGACTTGCCAAGCAAAGGTTCATTTGGTACGTTACTAAGAATACAACTTTTTGTGACAAAAAGCAAGGCTAAACCCTGTTTTTCTCAAAATATTGCAGTGCCTGCTGTTTATCTTTTCCGATTTGTCCGATCAATTCCTGAACACCTGAAAATTTTTGCTCGCTTCTCAGATGTCTATGCCATTCAACGGTAACTTTCCGGCCATAAATATCTTCAGAGAAATCAAATATATGGACTTCTACCGAAGGCTTGTCCGCTTTTTCTTTATTGAAAGTGGGTTTATAGCCAACATTACATACACCCTCATGCCATTTGCCGTCCGTTAAAAGCCTTACGGAATATACCCCGACCGGCGGAATAATATATTCATCAAAAAGGTCGATATTCGCGGTTGGAAAACCGATTGTCCGCCCTCTTTTATCGCCATGGACGACAAATCCTGAAGTTGTATAATGCCTCCCCAAAAGCTCTGGAAGTTCTTCTGTTTTCCCTTCCCGGATGTATTTTCGTATAAGCGTGGAGCTTATTTTTTCATCTCTATTGGAAAGCTTTTCAATAACAGAATATTCGAATTGGCCTCTTGAATGAAACAAAAGTGTTTCCATTGTACCGCGGCCCATGCGGCCATATGAATAATCAAAGCCTGCAACCACATGTTTTGCATTAAGGGCAATCAAATATTGATCCACGAACTCCTGCGGCAAAAGATTTGCAAATTCTCTTGTAAAATGGACGACAAATAAATAGTCGACGCCAAGATCTGCCATAATGCTGATTTTATCCTGGAGAGGCGTAATATATTCTACATGCTGAACGCTTTTTCCCAATACCACTGAAGGATGGGGATCAAATGTCATAACCGCACTTTTTAAACCTTTTTGACCGGCAATTGCTTTTGCTTGGAGAATGACTTTTTGGTGTCCGCGATGCACTCCATCAAAATATCCAAGTGCTATTGCCATCTCAGGCATGTTATTCTTTTCTATATTATGGGGATGTTGAATATGAATTACTTCCATACTTTCATTTCACCTTTTCTCTACAGAGCCTAGACCTTTAAGAATGCCCAAAAAGACCCTCTTTTTGAACAAGGACTTTATATATCATTTCTTAACACTTTTACTGGCTTCATCAAACCCGGTTTCCGGGAGTGATGTTCATATATAGCTAACACCAAGCCGCCAAGGGTTTCAATGGCTATTGGACCTTTGGTGTCAAGCAAATGATCAGGGATAGTTAATACAGCCCCATTTTTTACTTTCTCTGCTACTTTATCACTTATTTGAAATTTCGGCAAATGAGAAAGCGCGGCTTCCATAGGCCGGAGAATCTCGGTAAAAGTTCCTTTCTCCATCCGATCTTCAATCTCTTCAAATGTAAGGCAATCTTCCAGTGTAAGAGCTGCAGACTGAATTCTTACAAGCTCTGACATATGTGCCGGGTAACCAAGCTCACTACCAATCATGACAGCGAGTGTCCGGATGTATGTCCCTTTGCTGCAGGCTACCCGGAATCGGAAGGTGATGTTCTCACCTGTGAAAACAGCTCTGTCATCCAAAAGTTCAATCGAATAAATATGGACTTGCCTTGAGGGCCTTTCCACTTCAATTCCCTGTCTTGCATATTCATATAGCCGTTTGCCATTCACTTTAACAGCTGAAAACATTGGCGGAGTCTGTGTAATTTCACCGGTCAGACTCTTCAATACTGCCAGTATTTGCTCTCGGGTAATTGGTGCATTTACATCTTTCCGCTCCACCACTTCACCGGATGCATCTTCCGTTGTAGTGGAAAAGCCAATCGTTACTTCACCTTCATAGGACTTCCCTGCATCTGTTATGTACTCTGCCACCTTCGTTGCCCTCCCAAGACAAATAGGAAGAACTCCAGTTACATCCGGATCGAGTGTACCAGTATGGCCGATTTTTTTCATCCTTAAAATCTTGCGCAGCCTGAAGACACAATCATGGGATGTCATGCCTTTTGGTTTAAAAAGCGGTAAAATTCCTTCCATATTATGTACCACCTTATTTAATGTTTAAATATGTTAAACTTGCCTGTTGCTTTCAGCTCAAGAAGCTCAGCAAAAACCGCGCGAAGAAAATGCGAATGCATTTCGAGGATTCCGCATCTTCCGCCTATTTCATAGTGCCAAAATAACAACGGGCTTTAACATAGCCTAATGTTTAGAAAAAAATGGATAGACAAATGTCTATCCATTAAAATTATTCTTCATCTTTAGCGGAATCTTCGTCTTTGGAACGGCCTTCATCCTGAATCTGATGAAGCAATGATTCAATACGGTTACCGTAGTCAATGGATTCATCAAATTCAAACAGGATTTCCGGTGTTTTTCGGAGCCGGATTCTCTGTCCGATTTCAGATCGGATAAATCCTTTTGCTTTAGCCAGTCCGCGAAGTGTATTTTCTCTCTGCTCCTCATCACCCAAAACAGAGATAAACACAGTTGCCTGCTGGAGGTCACCGGTAACTTGAACATCTGTTACTGTAACAAATCCAACCCGCGGATCCTTTATTTTCCGGCCGATGATTTCGCCCAGTTCTTTTTTCATTTGTTCTCCAACTCGATTTGCTCTAAGGCTCATTTCTATTTCACCTCTTCTTAAAGCCACTCTAAATCAGTAATTGTCCGTTCAATTTCGGGGAACGAATCAATCATTTTCAGCGCATTTTGCAGCTCATGTTCCGTTGAAACCTGGGTGGACGAGACAGCCACAATGGCAATTTTGGTTCTTTGCCATAGATCCTGGTAATCCACCTCTGATACAGAAACATTATATCTTTGCTTCAAGCGGGTGATTATCCGCTGCAAAACAGCCCGCTTTTCTTTTAATGAGTGTGTGTCATAAATAATACATTCACAGGCAGCAAGGCCAATTACCATTAACGTTCCACTTCCTGCATAATATATGCTTCGATAACGTCGCCTTCTTTTACGTCATTGAAGTTTTTAATGGTAATACCGCATTCATAGCCCTGTGCTACTTCTTTGGCGTCATCTTTGAAACGCTTCAGCGCATCAACTTCCCCTTCAAAGATAACAACGCCGTCACGAATCAGGCGGATTCCGCTGTCACGCGTAATTTTTCCATCCGTAACATAGGAACCGGCAATTGTACCGATTTTGGAAACTTTGAAAGTCTGGCGGACTTCAGCTTGCCCGATAATTTTTTCTTCAAACTCAGGATCAAGCATACCCTGCATTGCCAATTCAATTTCCTCAATAACTTTATAAATAATGCGGTGCAAGCGGATATCAACATCTTCTGCTTCTGCTGCACGTTTCGCATTATTGTCAGGGCGAACATTAAATCCGATTACGATAGCGTTGAAGGCTGCTGCCAATGTAATATCGGATTCATTGATGGCACCTACACCCGTATGAAGGATACGTACATTTACACCTTCTACGTCAATTTTATGAAGGGCAGCAGTTAAAGCTTCAGCTGAACCTTGAACATCGGCTTTTACTACGATGTTTAGGTCTTTCATTTCCCCTTGTTTCATATGTTCAAACAAGTTATCAAGACTTACGCGGGTTTTTTCGTTGCGCTGAGCCTGCAAAGCCTGTGATGCACGTGCTTCACCAACTTGGCGGGCTGTCTTTTCATCATCAAGAACAACAAAGCGGTCTCCAGCCTGCGGTACATCATTTAGACCCGTTATTTCTACAGGTGTTGACGGTCCCGCAGTTTTAACTCGGCGGCCAAGATCATTCACCATTGCACGAACACGGCCGAATGTATTTCCAACAACGATCGGATCCCCTACCTTCAATGTACCGTTCTGCACAAGAAGTGTAGCGACTGAACCGCGGCCTTTATCTAGCTGTGCTTCGATAACTGTACCAACTGCATTGCGGTCCGGGTTTGCTTTGTATTCTTCCACTTCACCGACAAGCAAAATCATTTCAAGAAGTTCGTCAATTCCTTCGCCCTTAATAGCTGAAATCGGAACAAAGATTGTATCTCCGCCCCAAGCTTCAGGAACAAGGCCATGCTCAGTTAGTTCCTGCATAACTCGATCCGGATTTGCACCTTCTTTATCCATTTTGTTAACAGCCACAATAATTGGCACCTCTGCTGCTTTTGCATGGTTGATTGCTTCAACTGTCTGAGGCATTACACCATCATCGGCTGCAACAACCAGAATCGTGATATCTGTGATTTTCGCACCGCGCGCACGCATTGTTGTAAATGCAGCATGTCCTGGTGTATCAAGGAATGTAATCTTTTTCCCGTTTTCTTCAACCTGGTAAGCCCCGATATGCTGAGTGATACCTCCGGCTTCACCCGCAGTAACCTTCGTATTGCGGATGGAGTCTAGCAATGTTGTTTTACCATGGTCAACGTGGCCCATGATTGTAACAACAGATGGACGTTCAATTAATTCCGCATCTTGATCTTCTGTGAAGTATACTTCAAGATCAGTTGTATCAACTAATACTTCTTCTTCTACTTCAACGCCGTATTCACCAGCAATCAATTCGATGGCATCTTTGTCAAGGTCCTGATTAATGGTTGCCATAACACCAAGCATGAAGAGCTTTTTAATAATTTCAGAAGGTTCGCGGTGCAACTTCTTTGCAAGTTCCGCTACTGTCAGTGATTCGCTGAAAGTAATTTTTGAAGGAAGCTCCTTCACTTTCTTAGGAGCAGGGGCTGCCTGTGTCTGCTGCTGTTGCTTGCCTTTGTTGTTTTTGTTCTTATTATTGTTTCTATTATTATTTCTGTTGTTATTATTGTTTCTATTATTGTTGTTATTGCCTCGGTTATTGCCGGAGAAGCTTTTGGACTGGCTGCCCTGTCCCTGGCTTTTGCCTTCACCTGATTTATTTTGAGGCCTTCCTTTTTGGCCTGATGAATTTTTATCATCAGTCTTGTTGGAAGCCGGTTTTGGACTCCCCTGTGGTTTTTGCTGGTTTTGAGGCTGCTGGCCTGCTTTTTTGCTGAAGATGCCGTCAAGCTTTTGTACTGCATCCGGCTCTATTGTTGTCATATGATTTGAAACCTCAATATTCATGTCTTTTAATTTAGTAATAACATCCTTGCTTGAAATGTTATGTTTTTTCGCATATTCATAAACGCGCATTTTACTCATACTTTCACCCCCGCTAGTATTAATCGAGCAACGTTAACAGCTTTTTTGCAAATCCGGCATCTAATACTGCCACAACAACGCGGGCTTCTTTCCCTATAGCTTGGCCGAGCATTTCCCGGTTTTCTATAAGCTTATAAGGGACCCCGTATGATTTACATTTATCTGTAACCTTTTTTGCCGTATTTGCGGATGCATCTGCAGACAGCAAAACAAGCTTTGCTTTGCCGTTTCTGATATCTTTAACAGCAAGCTCTTCTCCCGAAGTAATTTTCCGTGCCCGATTGGCTAAGCCAAGCAATGACATCCATTTATTTGAGTTCATTTGGATTGCCGTTTCTCCTTCTCTATTAACTCCAAAAGTTCTTCATAAATAGATTCATCTATGGAAACTTCTAATTGATTGGCTAAGATATTCTTCTTTTTGGCTAGTAACACTGCTTCCTTTTCTTTGGAAAGATAAGCGCCGCGCCCTGATTTTTTCCCGGTCGGGTCTACAGAAACTTCTCCTTCTTTGGAGCGAACGATGCGAACGAGTTCTTTTTTCGGTCTCATTTCACCGGTGGCGACACATTTTCGCAAAGGAACTTTTTTACGGCTGTTCACAATCATCCACCTCTTTCCCTATTCTTTCTCCTCTAAGTCATCCTGAAAAGCGAAGTCTGCATCACTATCATACTCTTCGTTTTCATACTCATCATTGTCAAAGTTCAACAAAGTCTCTTCACGCGGATAGATACCGGATTCGCGAGCCTCTGTTTCTGATTTGATGTCAATCTTCCAGCCTGTAAGCTTAGCCGCCAGTCTGGCATTTTGGCCGCGCTTGCCGATTGCTAATGAAAGCTGGTAGTCAGGTACGACAACAGTTGTCGCTTTGTCATTTTCATTCACAATGACATCAAGCACTTTTGAAGGGCTCAGCGCATTAGCAACGAATACGACAGGATCCGAAGACCATTTAACAATATCGATTTTTTCGCCCTTTAGCTCGTTTACAACCGCCTGGACACGTGTTCCCTTAGGCCCTACACATGAGCCTACCGGATCCACTTCTTCATTATCGGAATGAACAGAGATTTTGGAACGGTCTCCGGCTTCACGGGCAACAGATTTGATTTCTACAGTTCCATCATAGATTTCAGGAACTTCAATTTCAAATAATCTTTTTAGCAGTCCAGGATGTGTTCTGCTTACAAAGATTTGCGGTCCCTTAGTTGTCTTTTCAACTTTTGTGATAAAGACCTTAATGCGGTCATGGGGCTTGTAGTGCTCATTCGGCATTTGTTCATTCGCAGGAAGGATCGCTTCAATCTTGCCAAGGCTCACATAGATGAACTTAGGATCTGTACGCTGCACAATTCCCGTCATGATATCTTCTTCACGGTCGATAAATTCAGAATAAATGATGCCTCTTTCCGCTTCACGGACACGCTGTGTAACGACCTGCTTGGCAGTCTGGGCAGCAATTCGCCCAAAATCCTTAGGTGTTACTTCCATTTCTACAACATCTTCCACCTGGTAGTTAGGATTGATTTTTTGAGCGTCTTCCACAGAGATTTCAAGACGCGGATCAAACACCTCGTCTACAACTTCTTTGCGGGCAAATACTCTCATTGTTCCATTTCCAAGGTTTAAATCGATGCGCACATTTTGCGCCTGGTTAAAGTTTCTGCGGTAGGCTGACACCAGCGCCGCTTCAATTGCTTCGATAATCACATCGCGAGAAATGCCTTTTTCTTTCTCAAGCAATGTCAGAGCATCCAAAAGTTCACTGCTCATGAGATTTATATCCCCCTTTTTTCTCTTTTAAAATGATCAGGAATAGCGAAGTCCCAATATGCCGAATAGCAAATTAGCTTAATTATGGCCTCTGTTAAGCTTGGCTGTTGAATTCCGCTGAATGCACTCAGCGAACCGCGGACGGTCCGTCGCTCCTCGGTGATTCAAATCTGCGGGGTCTCCCGCTGATACGCTTCTCCCGCAGGACTTTGAATAAGCATCCTTGAACAAACACCACGCGAAGGAAATGCGAATGCATTTTCGAGGATCTTGTGCCCTTCCGCTCAAATAAACGGGTGCTAAAATCAACAACTAGCTTTTACACACCTTATTAATAAGCAAGCCCGCAATAGGCCGCATTAAAAAACAACGGCCAAACGGGCATTGGCTACCTTCTCATAAGGAATTTCCACATTTTTCTTTCTGGTTTTGATTTTAACTTCCACCGTAACGGTCTCGCCATCAAATTGTGTTAAAACACCTTCGAACGTCTTTTCTCCATCAATCGGCTCGTATGTTTTAATGAAAACATTTTTGCCGACTGCTTTTACAAAATCTCTGTCTTTTTTTAGAGGGCGTTCAGCTCCCGGCGATGAAACTTCCAAGAAATAGTTGTAAGGAATCGGATCTGCGGCATCAAGTTTTTCACTTAATTTTTCACTTACCAGCCCGCATTCCTCAATATCAACACCAGTTTCTTTATCAATAAATACGCGAAGGAACCAGTCTTTCCCTTCTTTTACATATTCAATGTCGACTAATTCTAAATTAAGCTCATCCACTATAGGGGTGACTAATTCTTCTACCGTTTCAGTCACTTTGCTCATTCATTTCCCTCCTTTAACTTGGATTCTTAGCTCTTGTTTTTTCAAAATTTATATAAGTTATTAGGAAAAAACCGTACACAACACGAAAGAGTGGGTTGCCCCACTCTTCCTTTTGCGAGAGTTATTCTTAGTATTTCCAATAAAACTATACCATAACCAAATTTTTTATGCAAATGGAATAGCTGTCAGCACAAGGGTTTGGACCATACCAAGTCATTTTTTCTGCTGTTCTTTAAACTAGAACAGAGACAGCTGGTTTTGCTCAGGAAGGGATTCAAGGCATCCGTGATTATCTAAATACTCAATAATAGTCTTGGATACTTTACCGCGCTGCTGCAAATCTTCCTTAGAAAGGAATTCCCCTTCCTCTCTTGCTTTAACAATATTGAAGGCCGCGTTCGTTCCCAGGCCTGGAATTGAATTAAAAGGCGGGATTAAAGAATTTCCATCAATAATAAACTCATTGGCGCTTGACCGGTATAAGTCCACCTTCTGGAAGTTAAATCCTCTTTCGTTCATTTCCAAGGCAAGCTCCATTACGGTTAAAAGGTTCTTTTCTTTTGTAGAAGCATCAAGTCCCTTTGCATTGATTTCTTCAATGCGGGCCCGGATGGCCTGTGATCCCTTTACCATGGCATCTACATCAAAGTCCTCTGCTCGGACAGTGAAATATGCAGCGTAGTACATCAGCGGATGGTGGACCTTAAAGTACGCGATCCGGACAGCCATCAATACGTAGGCTGCGGCATGGGCTTTAGGGAACATGTATTTTATCTTTTTGCAGGAATCAATATACCATTCCGGCACTTCATTCTTTCTCATCTCTGCTTCCATTTCGTCGCTAAGGCCCTTACCTTTACGGACAGACTCCATTATTTTAAAAGCAAAGGCAGGCTCAAGACCTTGATAAATCAAATAAACCATAATGTCATCACGGCAGCCGATTACTTCGCTCAAGTTACAAATATTATTATGGATCAATTCCTGGGCATTTCCGAGCCAAACATCCGTACCATGTGAAAGGCCTGAAATCTGGACAAGCTCTGAGAAAGTCGTCGGCTTTGTATCTTCAAGCATCTGTCGGACAAACCGTGTACCAAACTCAGGGATTCCAAGTGTTCCGGTTTTACACATGATTTGTTCTTCCGTTACCCCGAGGGACTCTGGACCGCTAAAAATCTTCATCACTTCAGGATCATCAGTAGGAATTGTTTTTGGATCAATGCCGCTAAGATCCTGCAGCATCCTGATGACAGTCGGATCATCGTGCCCTAATATATCCAGTTTAAGAAGGTTATCATGAATGGAATGGAAGTCAAAGTGAGTTGTCTTCCATTCGGATGTCCGGTCATCTGCAGGGAACTGGATTGGCGAGAAATCGTAAATATCCATGTAATCGGGAACAACGATAATACCGCCCGGATGTTGTCCGGTTGTCCGTTTTACCCCGGTGCAGCCGGAAGCCAGCCTATCAATTTCCGCGCCCCGAATTTGCAGGTTGTTGTCCTGCTGATACGCTTTTACATAACCGTAAGCCGTTTTATCTGCAACAGTGCCAATTGTTCCTGCACGATAGACATAATCTTCCCCGAACAGCACTTTGGTATAATTATGGGCTCTTGGCTGGTACTCACCCGAGAAGTTCAAGTCGATATCGGGAACCTTGTCCCCTTTGAAACCGAGGAAGGTTTCGAATGGGATATCATGGCCATCTTTTTTATATTTTGCTCCGCAATTCGAACAATCCTTATCAGGCAGGTCGAAACCGGACCCGACTGATCCGTCATTGAAGAACTCTGAAGTTTTGCATTCAGGGCATACATAATGCGGCGGCAGCGGGTTTACCTCTGTAATTTCAGTCATGGTTGCGACAAATGAGGATCCGACTGATCCACGCGAACCAACAAGATAGCCATCATCCAGTGATTTTTTTACAAGCTTGTGGGAAATCAGGTAAATGACCGCGAACCCATGCCCGATAATACTCTTCAGCTCTTTTTCGAGGCGGGCTTCAACAATTTCCGGAAGCGGATCCCCATAAATTTTTCTGGCCATGCCATAACTCATGCTGCGCATCTCTTCATCTGCGCCTTCAATTTTAGGCGTATACAAATCATCTTTAATCGGTTTTATTTCATCAATCATATCTGCTATTTTATTGGTATTTTCAACGACTATTTCCTTCGCTTTCTCTTTTCCAAGGAAAGAGAAGGCATCGAGCATTTCATTTGTTGTCCTGAAGTGAACATCAGGCAGCTTATGGCGGTTAAGCGGATTAGCGCCTCCCTGGGAATTAACGAGAATCTTTCGGTAGATTTTATCATTAGGGTTAAGATAGTGTACGTTTCCAGTAGCCACCACGGGAAGTCCCAGCTTGTCGCCAAGCTTTACAATATTGCCGATAATCTCCTCGAGCGCTTTTTCATCTCTTACCAGTTCAAGCTCCAAGAGGTGGGCATATACTTCTTTCGGATGGACTTCAAGATAATCATAGAATTGGGCCGTATCTTCCACTTCATCAGGTGATTTCTGCATCATGCCTTCAAATACTTCGCCTTTGTCACAGGCTGATCCAACCAGAATTCCTTCACGATGCTTTTGCAGCACGGATCTGGGAATTCGGGGAACTCTGTAAAAGTACTCAAGATGAGCAATCGATACAAGCTTGAAAAGATTTTTCAGGCCTGCTTCTGTTTGGGCAAGCAGTGTGCAATGGTATGGTCTTGCACGCTGGTAAGCATTGCCCTGGCCCATATTATCATTAAATTGATCATGGAATTCAATCCCTTTTTCGTCTGCATGCTTCAGCATCTTTAGAAGCAGATAACCAGTAGCTTCCGCATCGTAAATGGCACGGTGATGCTGGGTAAGTTCAACATCAAACTTTTTCGCCAATGTATTCAGACGATGATTTTTCATGTCCGGATATAAAAAGCGGGCAAGTTCCAGCGTATCAATCACAGGATTGGTCGCCTTTCCTATGCCGATCTTTTTATAGCCGACATTTAGGAAACCCATATCGAAGGATGCGTTATGGGCTACTAAAACGGCGTCCCCTGTCCACTCATGGAATTTTTGCAGAACCTCTTCTACTTCTGGTGCATTTTCAACCAGATCATCCGTTATTCCCGTCAAATTAATGGTTGTTGCCGACAACGGATGATGAGGATTTGCAAAGGATTCAAACCGGTCAATGATTTCACCATCATGTATCTTTACAGCCGCAAGCTCGATGATCGTATCGTAAACGGCTGATAAACCTGTTGTTTCAACGTCAAATACCACATAGGTATCTTCAGTCAATCTGCGATGGGCGTCATTATAAGCAATCGGGACACCATCATCTACAAGGTTTGCTTCGATTCCATATAAAATTTTGATGTCATTCTTTTTCCCGGCACCGAATGCTTCAGGAAATGATTGGGCTACAGCATGGTCCGTGATGGCGACTGCTTTATGCCCCCATTTTTTTGCTTGGGAAACCAAAGCGCTCACAGATGAAACGGCATCCATTTGGCTCATTGGTGTGTGAAGATGCAGTTCCACTCTTTTTTCCTCAGCAGGTGCAGTATCCTGCCTTTGTATAGGCTTAATTTCATTTATATCATTTCCAATCATGACCAGGTCACGGACAAAGGTATCATTTTGAATGCTGCCGCGGACCTTAAGCCACATACCTTTTTGAACGTGCTGGAAAAGGGCTGCATCCTCTTTGTCACGCGAGAACATTTTTACGAGGATGGAGCTAGTGTAATCAGTAACTTTAAAAGTTAATAGTGTTCTGCCGCTGCGGAGTTCCCTTGTTTCAGCGGCAAAAACATATCCTTCAATCGCAACGCGCCGCTCTTCATCTATGATATCGATCAATTTGCGGTAATCCGCATCATCTTTAATCGTAAGACCGATTGTTAGAGGACCTTGAGGAGCTGAATTGTCAGCTGATTCTGCTTCAGCTTCTTTCTTTTGCATTTCAATCGCTGCCTGAAGTCCGCGCTCCTGGTCCTCTTTCCGTTTTGCCTCCATGAACTTTTCATACTCTTCATTAGAGCCTTCTGCAGAAACCTCTGTATCAATTACTAATGCAGGAAATCCAAATAGCTGAAGTACATCTGAAATGGTGCCAGCATATTTCTTTTTAATTGAGAGGCCTTCCAATTCATTTCGCACCTTGATGATAATCTTATTGCCCTGTACAGAAGGAACTTGTTCATTCAGGAGCTTGATTAGCGGCGGTGCCATGCCATCCATCTCCTGAATGCAGCTGTGCCAGTATTCAAGAATAAGCTTTTCAGTAAAATCCTGATTTTGCACAGAAATGCTATAAGAGATTTCTGCAATATGGGAAAATGACTTTTCCAGCTGATCTGTAAAGCGGCTATAGACACTGCAAGGCAAAATGCGCGGAAAGACAAAATAAAAATGCCATTTCCTTGTCTGTCTTTCCACTACGACCCTTTCAATCTGGGCATCATGAAAGTGTTGGACAAAGGCATCTTCGGTAAGCTGCATCTGCTGGAGCAAGAGCTGGAATCTAGACGGTTCGCTCATCTTTCTCTCTCCCATCCATTCAATAATCTAGTACTCTATTTTTAATTGTTTTATCAGTTAAGTTTTAATGTCACAAACGCTATTACCATAGCAAACATGACAGACGGACTTTATTATAACATATAGACTCTGCTAAAAAACTTCATTTATTTTCTAGTGATTTGAAAAAACGGATTCCGTTTTGGAACCCGTTTATCTGGATTAGCGATTGGATGCTATTGTAAAAAGGGCAGCTGGCTTAAGCCCAAATTACTTAAGCAGTCCAGTTTATAATGCTGACATCATTTCAGTAATTTTTTCTGCAAGCTGGTCTTTATGGATTTCCTGCATGTCGCCTGTTTTCCTTACCTTTACTTCAACAATGCCTTCTGAAGCTTTTTTGCCTACTGTAATACGGATTGGTAAACCGATAAGGTCAGAATCTGCAAATTTGACCCCTGGACGTTCCTGGCGATCATCCATTAGCACGTCATAGCGATTTTGCTTCAACGCAGAATATAATTCCTCTGCAAGGGCGGCTTGAGCTTCATCTTTCATATTAATAGGAATCAGGTGAAGGTCAAATGGTGCAAGCGCACTTGGCCAAACGAACCCATTTTCATCATTGAATTGCTCAGCAACTGCAGCCATTGTCCGTGATACTCCTATACCATAGCATCCCATAATCATCGGCTGGGTTCTGCCGTTTTCATCTAAGTAAGTCGCTTCCATCGCTTCGCTGTACCGTGTTCCGAGCTTAAAGATATGGCCAACTTCAATTCCTTTGGCAAATTGAATTATCCCTTGTCCATCTGGTGAAGGGTCTCCCTCTTGAATGAATCGAAGGTCTGCGTACTGGCTCACACTGAAGTCCCGATCAGGATTAACATTTATATAATGGGTACCCTCTTCATTTGCACCGCATACTCCATTAACAATTGCTTCCACTGCATGATCGGCAACGACATCAATATCTTTCACTCCGATTGGTCCTAATGAACCTACCGCACAACCCAGCACTTGCTTTGTTTCTTCAGCACCTGCAAGATCTACAGCGGCAGCCTCAAGCAGATTTTTCAACTTGATATCATTCACTTCATGGTCTCCGCGCACAAGAACAAGAACATATTTTTCATCTGCTTTAAAAAGAAGTGACTTAATGCATTGCTCTTTTGCAACGTTCAAGAAAGACGAAACTTCGTCAATTGTTTTCTGGTTTTCTGTTGCAGCCTTTTCAAGTTCTTTAGCTTCCTCATCGCTCTTCTTGTATTCAGCAATTACTGGAGCCATTTCAATATTGGCTGCATAACCCGATGTATCAGAATAGGCTATTGTATCTTCCCCTACATCTGATAGGACCATGAATTCATGTGTGTCTTTCCCGCCCATTGCGCCAGAGTCGGCAATAACTGCTCTGAAATTCAAGCCGCAGCGTCTAAACACATTCGAGTATGCTGTATATAGCTTGTCGTACATTTCATCAAGGCTTTCCGCAGAAGAATGGAAGGAATATGCATCCTTCATTATAAATTCACGACCGCGGAGAAGTCCAAAGCGGGGGCGTTTTTCATCACGGAATTTGGTCTGTATCTGGTAAAGCGCCAATGGCAATTTCTTATAAGATTTTACCGCATCGCGAACAAGGCTTGTTATCACCTCTTCATGAGTAGCACCCAATGCGAATTCACGCTCATGGCGGTCCCTCATTCTCATAAGTTCAGGTCCGTATGTATACCAGCGTCCCGATTCCTGCCATAATTCAGCCTGCTGAAGAGCTGGCATTAGAAGCTCAGCTGCTCCGGCATTATCCATTTCTTCTCTAACAATCGCTTCAACCTTTTGCAGGACTTTTTTAGCCAATGGCATATAGCTGTATATTCCGCTTGCGTTTTGGCGGATAAAGCCCGCTCTAAGCAATAATTGATGGCTGCGTATTTCTGCATCTGCCGGTACTTCTTTAAGAGTAGGAATAAGCGTCATGCTCTGTTTCATTTAATAGCACCTCTATTTATTATTATCAAATATGATATTTTACTGCTTTATTAATAAAGTTTCTGTTAAATTTCCGTGTTGATTTCCGCTGCAGGCACTCAAGCTTTCAGCGGGTAACCGGGAGCCTCCTCGGCGTTTACGCCTGAGGGGTTTTACTGAGTACGCTTTTCCCGCAGGACATTGAATGAGCCTTCTCGAGTAAACATCCCATGAAGGAAATGCGAAAGCATTTTAGAGTCTCGCACCTTCTGCTCCAATCAACCCAGTAACTAAAACACCGATTAGCTTCGACAAAGCCTGAATAAAAGAAAGGGCAATCCCTGTCCTTCCGGAAATCGGCATTGGCTGCTATCCGGATGGCCGAAGACTTTACCCTTCTCTTTCATGAAACTTTTGTGAATTTTACAGGAAAAATCTCTGGATATCGTTCCAAGTGACCACAAGCATTAAAAGCATCAGAAGGGCAAAGCCAATAAAGTGGACCATTCCCTCTTTATGGCGGTCAATTGGTTTACCTCTTACAGCTTCAACAGCAAAGAACATCAATCTTCCGCCGTCAAGAGCAGGAATAGGAAGCAGGTTCATAATCCCAAGGTTAATACTCAGAATGCCCGCCCATTTCATCAGATAATAGATGCCCGACTTAGCGACTGTATCTGTAGAAACATAAATGCCTACAGGACCTGATAGGGCATCAATTGAGAATTGCCCTGTTACCAGCTTTCCAAGCATAATAAAGATTTCTTTTGTCCAGAAATATGTTTCTTTAGCTCCATAGGTAATGGCTTTTAACGGTGATTTTTCCATAGGGCTGTAAACACCGATAATCCCAATTTTTTCGCCTTCAACATCCTGAACCTTTGGTGTAACAGGAATGGTTAGTTCTTCACCATTTCTGTCCACCGAGAATTCAAGCTCTTCATTCGGGTTTTGGCGGATGATCTCAACAACGTCTGACCAGCTTGAAATTTCAGCTCCATCAACACTGTGGACAATATCCCCTTCTTTTAGACCAGCCTCATAGGCAGCACCATCAGGAGTCAATTTTCCAAGTGCAGGCTCATTTGTTGGAATCCCTTGCAATAAGGCAATTAACACAAATACGATAAAGGCAAGCACAAAATTCATCATAGGGCCGGCGAATATCGCCATCGTTCTTTGCCCCAATGTCTTTGAAGCAAATTGGCGGTCATATGGAGCAATAAGTGTTTCTGCCCCATCCTCAATTAAGACGGCAGAAGGACTGATCTTAAACACTTTGAGTGTTTCTTCCTCTTCACCTTCTACATACCCTTTAATCACAAGGTCGTGCTCAATATCAGCGTGTTCAACTTCAATGATTCTTGCTTCCGGATATTTTTCTTTATTATTTAAAATAATTTTGCTTACTTCTTCTTCGTTTCCATCGAGGATCAAACCAATGCGATATCCAGGCTTGATTTCCACCATTTCGGGGTCTTCTCCGGCCATGCGCACAAATCCGCCGATCGGAAGAAGGCGTATTGTATATACTGTTTCATCTTTCTTAAATGAAAATACTTTCGGTCCAAAGCCTATAGCAAATTCCCGGCATAGGATTCCCGCTCTTTTAGCAAAAATCAAATGTCCAAGTTCATGGAAAAATACCAATGCCCCAAATATAACGATAAAGGCTATTACTGTACTCAAGTTTTAACCACCTTTGTTTAGAGGTTGTTCAAATTATGCTGAAAAAAATATATGGCGGACCGTGCCAGCCACCCATTCAGCTTCGAAATTTCATAGAAGCTACTTTCAGCGTTTGAACTCAAGCTTATAGAAGCGAGTTAACATATTTTCTCGTTTCCAAATCTGTCTCCTGAATCTGGGAAAGACTTGGATTGGAGATTTTATCATGGTTGCTTAATGCTCTTTCGATGAAGTCTTCTATTTGCAGGAATGTTATCTTTCCATCTAAGAAGGCAGCAACAGCAGCTTCATTTGCTGCATTAAGTACGGCAGGCATCGTACCGCCGGCTTTTCCCGCTTCATAAGCAAACTGCAGACAGCGGAAACGCCCGAAATCCATTTCTGCAAAATGGAGTTTGCCAATTTCAGCAAGGTTCAGCCGGGTAGCTGAAGGCAGCGGCAGCCTGTCAGGATAAGTTAATGCATATTGAATGGGGACTCTCATGTCCGGGGTACCCAGCTGTGCAATAACGCTGCTGTCATGGAACTCCACCATTGAATGAATAATGCTTTCCTTGTGAAGCAAAACATCTATTTTGCTGTAATCCATGGAAAAAAGCCAATGGGCCTCAATTACTTCAAGCCCTTTATTCATCATTGTGGCAGAATCAATGGTGATTTTCGCACCCATTGACCAATTTGGATGATTAAGTGCTTCTTTAACCGTAACATTTTCAAGCTCTTTGCGTGTACGGTCTCTGAAGCTTCCACCAGAAGCTGTCAAAATGAGCCTTTCAATATTCTTCTCCTTCTCTCCCTGCAAGGATTGAAAAATAGCAGAGTGTTCGCTGTCTACTGGAAGGAGCTGAACACCATTCTTCTTTGCTGCTTCCATTACAAGGTGGCCGGCTGTCACAAGTGTTTCTTTGTTTGCGATTGCAATTGTTTTCTTTTCCTCAATCGCCTGTAATGTTGGATCAAGTCCCACACTTCCCAATACTGCATTAACTAGAATATCTGATTTCGGGTAAACTGCCACCTCTATCAAACCATTGTGTCCATATGTAAATGTTATGCCGGGAAATTCAGCTTTAAGAGTATCAGCGAATTTTTTTTCTGAAACTGAAACAAGTTCCGGCTTAAAATCCCGGATCATTTTCCTGGCCAAATCTATATTCCTGCCGGCAGACATTGCTGCAAGCTTAAAATCCTCAGGGTGTTCCTTAATAATATCAAGGGTCTGAGTCCCAATTGAACCTGTCGAACCCATTAAGCTAATATGTTTCATAGTCTCCTCCTGTTGGAAAAAAGCAAATCTTATCTTTCAAATGATTCTTAGGGCCGATTGAAAGATATTTTTTAATCTATAGTTTACAGCAAGTGAAAAAAGTGGAGCAATGGCAATACAAATAATAAGCTGTCAAAGCGGTCCAGGATACCGCCGTGGCCAGGAAGGATATTTCCAGAGTCCTTTACATTATAATGGCGCTTTAAAGCAGACTCTACCAGGTCGCCTATTTGCCCAAACACAGATAGTATTGCGGTAATAATTAAAAGCCCGATCAGGGACTCGTTTATATTTGTGAAAATAATAAACACTACCGCTACGGCAAGAGCACAAATCACTCCTCCCAATGAACCTTCTACTGTCTTGTTAGGACTTATTTCAGGCCATAGCTTTCGTTTGCCCATACCCTTGCCTATAAAATAGGCCCCCGAATCTGTTGCCCAAATGAGAAATAGCGCAAAAAAGATATAAGTCAATCCTTCGTCTGCAAACCGGGTTTCCATAAAGTAATAAAACCCTATCCCTACATATAAGGTAGACATGATGGAGAAGGCTACATCATCAAACGTAAACGTATTTTTCGTCGCAACAGTATAAGTTAAAAATAAAAGGACACCAAAAAGGGCAACCTCAATTTTAGTATAATTCAAATCATCGAGGATTGGCTGGAATTCTTTAGGTAAAAGAAAAACCCATAATAAAAACAAAGAAATAATTCCCGGGATAGAGAACAAACTTAATTTCCTCATTCTTAATAATTCATATAGCGCAATGGACGCCAGCAAATATGCCAGTATGATCATCGGCATTCCGCCATATATTATTACTGGGAGCAGGACCGCCCCAAAAATGATCGCTGTGATTACTCGTTGCTTCATTAAATTTTCAACACCTTTATTGTACTCCTCCAAAACGCCGCTGGCGGTTTTGGAATACTTCGATAGCTTCCAGCATTTGCTCTTCATCAAAATCAGGCCACAAAACATCTGTAAACCAAAATTCAGTGTATGCGAGCTGCCAGAGCATAAAATTGCTAAGCCTGATTTCACCGCTTGTACGAATTAACAAATCGGGATCTTGAAGCCCGCTTGTCATTAGGTACGATGAAAACTTTTCTTCATTTAAGTCATTTTCATCCATTATACCACTTTTACAATCTTTTAAGACATGTTTGACTGCTTCAAGTATTTCTGCCCTGCTGCCGTAATTAAGCGCAAAGTTTAATACCAGCCCTGTGTTATTTTTTGTCTCTTCCATCGCTCTTGCTACTGCATTACGGGTATGGGAAGGCAAGTGATCCATATAACCGATCATTCTCACCTGTACATTTTCTTCGACCAGCTCCGGAAGGAAAGTCCCTAAAAATTCCTCAGGCAGTTTCATCAGAAAGTCAACTTCCATTTTGGGCCTTTTCCAATTTTCCGTAGAAAAGGCATATAACGTTAAGGTTTTTACACCAATTTCATTGGCAAACTTTGTGATTTTCCGGACAACCTTCATACCTTCATGGTGGCCCGCAATTCTTGGCAAGGCTCTTTTTTTGGCCCATCTGCCATTCCCGTCCATTATAATGGCGACATGTTCAGGAATTTGCAGTTCCTTCATTTTTTCTACTCTCTCTCGGAGATCGGAAGAACTGTTTTGGGACTTCCATAACTTCATTTTATCAAACATATGACTGCTCCTTTAAAATAGGTTAATCCTCCGATAAAAGATAAATCAGAAAAGCGCAGGTGCGCTCTAAGCTGGACATCTGTCCTGGCTTAATTAAGATTAATTGTATCTTTTAGAGATTATTTTTTACTGGTAAAATTATGATATTTCCTATTTCCGCATGCTAATATCATACCAAAAATAAAAAAATATATCTCTATAAAAGAGTATGTATTCAAAACAAAATTAAGAATAGGCTGGTAAACCTCATATGACAGGTTCGCGTGCGGTTTCCCAGCTCCAAAAGCCTGGCTGCATTATATAAAGTTTATATTCCCAAAGTGTAAAAAAACCCCCTATTGATAGAGGGTTTTCATATATAACTGATTAAACATCAAGGATTTCTTTTTCTTTATCCTTCGTGATTACATCAATCTTGCTAATATGTTCATCAGTAAGCTTTTGAATATCATCTGAGAATCCTCGAAGATCATCTTCTGTGATTTCTCCATTTTTTTCAAGCTTTTTAAGATCATCATTGGCATCCCGGCGCACGTTGCGAATCGCCACTTTTGCTTCTTCTGATTCCTTTTTAACAACTTTTACAAGCTCTTTGCGGCGCTCTTCAGTCAACTGAGGAATTGCTAGCCTGATCACACTTCCGTCATTGGAAGGATTTAAGCCAATATCAGATTTAAGGATCGCCTTCTCAATTTCGCCAAGAATTGATTTATCATATGGCGTAATAACTAAAAGACGCGCTTCTGGAACAGAGACTCCAGCAAGCTGGTTAACAGGTGTCGGAGCACCATAGTAATCTACAGTGATTCGATCAAGCAATGAAGCATTTGCTTTACCGGCACGGATACTTGCAAGCTCACGAGTATAAGCTGAAATTGCTTTTGTCATTCTTTCTTTTGCATCTGAAATAACTTGTTTTGGCATTATTTTTTCCCCCTAACGATTGTTCCAATTGTTTCACCCAATACGGCGCGGTTAATATTGCCTTCTTCCATGATTGAAAATACAATTAACGGAATATTGTTATCCATGCATAAAGAGGATGCCGTTGAATCCATGACAGCCAATCCTTCCTTCAATACGTCAAGATAGGAAAGCTCGTCGTATTTCTTGGCATTTTTGTCAATGCGTGGGTCTGCAGAGTAGACTCCATCCACATTGTTTTTAGCCATCAAAATCACTTCTGCTTCAATTTCGGCCGCTCTTAATGCAGCTGTTGTATCGGTTGAGAAGTAAGGGTTACCGGTTCCCGCAGCAAAGATCACAACCCGCTTTTTCTCAAGATGGCGGATCGCTCTTCTGCGGATATATGGTTCAGCAACCTGTCTCATCTCAATAGAAGTTTGAACTCTTGTTTCTACCCCGAGATTTTCCAGGCTGTCCTGTAATGCAAGGGAGTTCATGACAGTAGCAAGCATTCCCATATAGTCGGCATTTGCTCTGTCCATCCCCATTTCCTCTCCGATTTTGCCGCGCCAGATATTTCCGCCGCCAACCACTACGGCAACCTCAACACCTAATTCAGCCAGATCCTTGACCTGAACAGCAATCGATTTAATTACAGAAGGGTTTATTCCAAAACCTTGCTCTCCTGCTAAAGCTTCACCACTTAATTTTAAGACCACGCGTTTGTATTTAGGGCTGCTCATAAGAACCTCCATATGTAGAATTAGAAAAGCGCAAGCGCCTTGGTTACCCACGACACCTCGATGGGCAGGCGCTGGAGCTAGACAGTTATCAAGCGCTGGCGCCTTTGAAAGACACCGGGCTAGACATAATTTAATCTTTTCTTGAAAAACAGGGAACACAAAGTGTTCCCTGAATCATAGCTGTTATCGCTGTTTTTTAATTACTATTATTTTTTAACCTGGTTCATTACTTCTTCAGCGAAGTTGTCTTCACGCTTTTCAATGCCTTCTCCAACTTCATAGCGAACGAACTCACGGATTTTTCCGCCTTTTGATTCAACGAATTTGCCAACTTTTTGGTCAGGGTTTTTAACAAAAGCTTGGTCGTTTACGCAAACATCTTCGAAATATTTGCCCAGGCGTCCTTCAACCATCTTTGCAACGATGTTTTCTGGCTTGCCTTCGTTAAGAGCCTGCTGAGTCAATACCTGGCGCTCACGCTCTACTTCTTCCTGTGATACTTCATCACGGGAAACATATTTAGGGTTTAGGGCAGCAATGTGCATTGCAACATCTTTCGCTGCTTCTTCATCAGTTGTTCCTTCAAGAACAGTTAACACACCAATGCGTCCGCCCATGTGCAAGTAAGCACCGAAAGCATCGCTGTCAGTTTTTGTTTTGATTTCAAAACGGCGAAGAGAAAGCTTTTCACCTATTTTAGCGATTGCAGTATTAATGTGAGACTCTAAAGTAGCACCATTAGCCATTGTTTGGCCCGCAGCTTCTTCAACAGAAGCTGGCTTGTTTGAAAGCAAATGCTCAGCTAATTCTTTTACAAGAGTTTGGAATCCTTCGTTCTTAGCAACGAAGTCTGTTTCAGAGTTCACTTCAAGGATAACTGCTTCGTTGCCGTCCACTTTAACTGAAGTAAGACCTTCAGCAGCAATGCGGTCACCTTTTTTAGCAGCTTTAGCGATTCCTTTTTCACGAAGGAAGTCGATTGCTTTTTCCATATCCCCTTCAGTTTCCTGAAGCGCTTTTTTGCAGTCCATCATACCTGCGCCTGTTTTTTCACGAAGTTCTTTAACCATTTGAGCAGTAATTGCCATTATAAGATCCTCCTTAAAATGAGTTATGTAATTATATCTTTACCATATATAGCTGTATGGAAAACAAAACTTTGCCCATTCTTTAAAAAAAGGTGATAAAGGGTGCTCCCTCTTATCACCTTCTTTAAATCAAGAAATAGCACTCTAGAGCTGTCCAGCTCCAGCGCCACAAGGCGCTTCCGCTTTTCTATTAAGCAGTTGTAACTTCTTCACCTTGTTTAGCTTCAAGGATTGCATCAGCCATTTTGCCTGTTAAAAGCTTAACAGCGCGGATAGCATCATCGTTTGCAGGGATTACAACATCAATTTCATCCGGATCACAGTTAGTATCAACAATACCAACGATAGGGATGTTTAATTTATGTGCTTCTGCAACAGCAATGCGCTCTTTGCGAGGATCAATGATGAATAGAGCATCTGGAAGGCTCTTCATATCTTTGATTCCGCCCAAGAATTTCTCTAAGCGTTCTTGCTCTTTCTTCAATTGAACAACTTCTTTTTTAGGAAGAACTTCGAAAGTTCCGTCTTCAGACATTCTTTCGATATCCTTTAAACGCGCAATACGCTTTTGGATTGTTTCAAAGTTAGTTAAAGTTCCGCCCAACCAGCGCTGGTTCACATAGAACATACCAGAACGGATTGCTTCTTCTTTAACAGAATCTTGAGCTTGTTTCTTAGTACCTACGAAAAGGATCGTTCCGCCGTTTCCAGCAAGCTCCTTAACGAAGTTATAAGCTTCTTCTACCTTCTTAACTGTCTTTTGAAGGTCGATGATGTAGATGCCGTTACGCTCAGTGAAGATGTACTTCTTCATCTTAGGGTTCCAGCGGCGAGTTTGGTGTCCGAAATGTACACCAGCTTCAAGCAATTGCTTCATTGAAATTACTGACATTTTGTGTTTCCTCCTAATGGTTTTTTTTCCTCCGCTTATATCATTTTTAACCGGCAACTGCATATAAACAGCACCATCCGGCTAAATCCATAAGCGTGTGTATTAACACCATTTGTTAATATAGCACAAGTGTTTTTGACAATCAAGCTATTCTTGCCGATTTTGGCGAAATTTAAGCATTAATGCAATTTCCGTTCTCCCTCTGCCAAGTGTTTTGGCAATATCGTCCTCCGTCATACCTTGCTTTTTCAATAATAGAACGTTATCAAGCAGAGATGGTGCATGGTGTCTTTGGCCTTCAGATTCTCTCTGTTTTTCTACTTTCACAGCAGATTCTTCACTTACAGAACCAAAATCAGATTCAGCCTTTAATTCCATTTTTTTATCTGCTTGACTATCGGGCTGCGTATTTTTTTTATAAGCTTTCACCGCCTGGTAGGCTGATGCCCTTGCAAGGCGGTTAGGCTTTTCATTTGCTTCCAAATTATCTTGAGTTTTAGCGCGTTTCTCTATCGATTCATCTTTTAAAGGCAATGCATTTATTTTAAGCTGTGAAACCCTATTAATAAAATCATCATTTTCTTCCTTCATCTGCACGAGGTAAGAGGAAATGACCTCTTCCATTTCATTAAACATTTTCTCCTGTTTTTTCTCTGTTTCCATAAGCTTGTTTTGCCGGAGATACAGCAGGATAATGGCCAAAAGTGCAATGAAATTCAATAACAGGCTTAACGCCAACAGAAAAGCAGTCATACGATCCCTCTATCCGCTGTAATCAATAACCTTCCCTTTAAAAGGGTGGCTTTGTTCTTTACTGCTGTCTTTTTTTTGTTTTTCTATTTGGCCAGGTTCGTCCCGGCCTTTGTGATTGTTTCTTTCTTCTTGGCCGAGACTCACGTTTTGTTTTTGTTCCTGTTTTATTACAGTGTTGCGGTTCTTTTCTTCCTCCCTGCGAGTCTTTTCAGCCGCAATCTCGCCCATCGCCTGGCCTCTTTGCTGGAGTTGTTCCTGAATCTTGCCGGCTTCAATAGTTCTCGGAAGTGCAACCTGCAGCTCGATTGATTTCAAGCTTATGTCCAGCCACTTCCTTTATTAAGGTTAGAATTCTCCTTGCCCAAGGGGTCAAATCGAATCTCACCCTTTGAGAAATAGAATCTTACACATCTGTTTCTTTGGTGGATCACTTTTGAGTATTTTCCAAAGTGTAAAGCTGTGTTGGGAAAGACGTTGTCATGAATTATTACAGAGGCGCCCATTTTTTCTTCTTTCTCCCTTTCCAGGGCTTCAAGCTTTTCAGTCATTTTTTTTAGTTCACTTTGTATATGGGCCTTGGTCGTACGCTGATTAAGGATGATCGATTTTTGCTCCTCTGTCAGTCTTCCTGTCAGCCTGGCCATTTCCAAAAGTTTTTTCTCAATGCTCTCCAGTTTTTTATGGTTATTGTGCAGCATGAGAGATTCATTCATAAGCGCTTTTTCCTTTTCTGCCAATGCAGTATCTATTCCGGCATGAAGCTCAGTTTTAGTGAATAAATGATTCCCGGATTCTTTAATTTCGATATCGGTCCCTGACACAAGCTCTCCTCCAATCACCATTGCTTGGCTGCAGCGGATTGCTCCTCCGGCATGCAAACGGCTATGAAGTACAGACTTTCTTATTACAATATCCTGTTCAGCTTTGATTATTGCCTGGTTAAGATAATCCGCCTGAACATTCCCTCCGGATATAACTGTCCCCCTATGGCTGCCGGAAATCCCACCTGAAACAATTATATTTCCGTCTGCCTTCAGAATGGAACCTTCCACAAGGCCAAAAACGATAATATCCCCGCCAGCTTTGATCTCATAACCCGCTGGGACATTTCCTCTAATTAAAACATTTCCGACAAAATCTATATTCCCTGTTTTTAAGTTAAGGTCTCCTTTCACCTCAAAAACCGGATTCACAGAAATGCAATTTGAGGTGAAACTTACCTGGCCATCTATTAAAGAATAAAATCCTTCACCATTTAAAATAACATTTTTGCCTGGCTTAATTCTTAATGGCTTGCCATTCTTTGCCGGGATGGAATTACCGAAAATATCCTTTCCGGGTGTGCCTGGTGTTTGGGGAATAATGGACGCTAAAAACTGTCCTTTTTGTACAGAAGGAATATGAAGTACATCTCTGAAGTTAAACTTTTCTCTTTTTGTTTTTTTCTCATAGCGGACTTCATTCAGTAAATACGCATCACTGCCGTTTTCTGCAGGAACCCCTTCAGCGATGAGGATAGGATATTGCACCGAAAGGGGGTCTTGGCAAATCTTTTTTATCGCTTCTTCATTAATCCCAAAGGTTATTTTCTCCCTGTTAAGAAGCGATTTTATAATTCCTGATGAAATGGTCCCTTTTATTTCATTGCAGTCTAAGGGCTGCAGCATGGCAGATAAGCGATTTCTAACAAATAAAATCTGGAACTGAAGTTCCATACTGATTCCTTCTTTCTGCAGTTAGCGGCTGGGCAGAGTTTTTATAAAACCTTCTCCAGCGACTGTCTGAGCTTAAAAATAGCTTTGGAATGAATCTGGGATATTCGCGAGGTTGACAATCCCATCACTTCGCCGATTTCCGTTAAAGTTAATTCTTCCTTATAAAATAAGCTGATTACCAGCTGTTCTTTTTCATTCAATTGCGAAATTCTTTCGGCCATTTCTTCCAGTATCTCGTTTTTCAAAACCTTCTCTTCCGGAATAACTGCTTTATCATCCTTTATGGCAAATGAACCGCCTTCTTTATCCTCAGAATCGCCAGGCTGTTCATCGATTGACAATACGTTTGCATAAAAATGTTCATTCATTACAGAGTAGACTTCTTCTTCCCCCATCTGAACCTCGCCAGCAACTTCCGCTGCCGTGGCATTTCGCATCAGCCGCTGTTCCAGCCTTTCTATAGCTGCCTCAATTTTCTTGGCTTTCTCCCTTGTACTTCTGGGCAGCCAATCTTCTTTTCTTAATCCGTCCAAAATCGCACCCCGAATACGAAAGGAAGCGTATGTATCAAACTTTAAATCTCTCTTAGGATCAAATTTTTCCAAAGCATCGTATAAGCCCATCATACCAAGGCTTCGAATATCATCTCTTGAAACACTTTTAGGAAGATTCACTGATATTCGCTGCACATGATAGCTTACGAGAGGCATATATCTCTTTACCAGAAAGTTCCCCGCTTGAGCATCACGAGAGTCGACCCATTTAGCCCAGTATGTATTTTCTTCAATCGTTAGCTCCGCCATGGCCATCCTCCTCAAACGTTTCCATTTCTATTAATTATCGCTATTATATCAAAATATTTCCTCTATTAATATAAATTAAAGAGTGTGTCCAGCTTATAATCCGAGGCTTCTTCTGCTTAACAATAAGGTTTAAACAGGGATCCAGAGAGACGCTTTACCGAAAAGCGCAGAAAATTAATAAGAGTAAATCAGCTTTATGGATTAATAGCTGATTCGATTAGATAACCCAAAAAGAGGAATTCGGCAACCCTTAAATCACGAATTCACCTTTATTGACAGTCCGGATATTTAATTTGCCTGTATTCGGGTTAAATTCAATGGTTCTCCCGCTGTTTCCGCCTACATCTTCTGCTAAAATGGCAATCTTTAAAATTGCCAGCTCCTTTTTTACAGCTTCCACGTTTCTGGGACCGATCCTCATTAAATCACTGCCGGAAGAAAACTGAAACATCTGGGCTCCACCAGCAATCTTTGCTTTTAAACAGGAAGACCTAGCGCCGTTCTTCGACATGCGGCTGACGAGTTCCCTGATTGCTGTATCTGCATATTTAGCAGAGTTAAAGGCAGCTCCTTTAGCAAGAGATGAATCAGGCAGCATCACATGGGCAAGCCCTGCAATCCCGAAGCTAAGATCAAATACGACAACCCCTACACATGACCCTAATCCTGATGTCCTGATTAAATTAGGCGTTTTAACGATATTCATATCAGCTATACCAACTTTTACGGTTTCAAGCAGCTTATCCATGGTCCAGAACTCCCAATGCTTTAAAAATGATTTGAAAGGACTCAGGGTCCGGAAGCAGGAAGAAATGGCCTTTAACAGAATCCCCGTCAGATTGGCTTTCTTCGTTCAAGGCCGTATCAATCACGATGGCATAATCGCTTACTTGGGAAATTTCCAGCAGCCCCGTGCCAATAATCGCTCCTGCCATATCAATGCTAAGCATGGGCACAGATGGAAAAAGTGATAGATTTGTAAAATCTGATAAAGAAGATAAATATGAACCTGAAAGGATATTCCCGAGCTCCTGCAGGGCAGATAAAGCTAGTTCACTGTAAGGTGTTTCTTCTGCATTAAAAACAATGCATCCAGGCAAAGCGCGAATAAAAGCTTCTGCCTGCTTTAGCGGCAGGACAAAGAACATGCTGCCCGGCGCATCTCCTTCAATTCTAAGAAAAACCCCGGCCACTACATTCTCCGAACCCCCAGCCATGCCCATCATTTCCTCAAAGGAAACGACCCGGACATCAGGAACAGTCATATCTATTTTTTTATTCAGCAAAGTAGACAGAGCCGTCGCAGCATGGCCTGCACCAATATTGCCGACTTCTTTTAAAATATCCAAATGCATCGCGCTGATATTTTTTTTAATAAAATTCATCTTACATTCCTTTTGTTCCGATCTGGATTGCAAGTTCATCCGGGTTAAGAACTTTTTCCAAATCTATTAATATCATTAACCTTTTTTCAATTTTTGTAACGCCTTTAATAAAATCTGCCTCTTCGGTACCGGCAGTCTCAGGTGGAGGTTCAACTGATTCTGCCGAAACATCGATTACATCATTTGCAGAATCAACGATCAGGCCTACCTCCATATCTTCCAAAACAGTAATAATGACTCGTGTTTGGTCGGTATATTCAGCCTCTTCAAGATTAAACCTGCTTCTAAGGCTGATGATTGGTGTAACAACCCCCCGCAGATTTATAACCCCTTTCACAAAACCGGCTGTTCGCGGAACTCTCGTTATATGCTGCACCTTTTCAATAGAACGTACCTGGTTAACAGGAATAGCATACTCCTTATTTTTCAGTTGAAACACGATTAATTTTAAATCTGCCGCTCCCGCCTCAGTCATACTGGTCACTCCTTTATAAACGTTCAAATTAGTAAAACGACGATAATTGGACAATTAGGGCCTTAATGTCCTATTTAATCAATGCATTACAGTCTACAATTAAAGCAACCTGGCCATCTCCAAGGATGGTCGCTCCGGAAATGGCAAATACATTGGTTAGATAGTTTCCTAGCGATTTTAAAACGACCTCCTGCTGGCCGATAAAGGAATCTACAATCAGCCCAGCCATCTTTTCTCCTTTCCTAACTATGACAACAGATAAAAATTCGCCTTCCTGGTGCTCCGAAGGAACATTAAAGATTTCTTTTAATGAAAGAAGCGGTACAACCTTTCCTCTAAAGTCAATCACTTTCTGGTTGTGCGCACTCAGGATATCACCTTTTTTAATAATGGCTGTTTCGATGATGGAGGAAAGAGGAATGGCGAACTTTTCTTCCTCAATTTCAACGAGCATGACAGAAATGATTGATAAGGTTAGCGGAAGCTGGATAGAGAAAATGGATCCTTGGCCAACTTTTGAATCAATGGATACTGAACCGCCCAATGATTCGATTGTATTTTTCACAACATCCAGGCCGACTCCGCGCCCGGAAACATCTGATATTTTATCGGCAGTAGAGAAACCGGATGCAAATATTAGCTCATAAGCCTGCTTGTCCGATAAAACGGCAGCGGCTTGTTCAGTAATAATGCGGTTCTTAAGCGCTTTACTGATCACCTTTTCTTTGTTAATGCCAGCTCCATCATCCTCAATTTCGATGAAGACATGATTACCGCTGTGATAAGCCTTTAGAATGACACTTCCTTCTTCACTTTTTCCATTCGCTTTACGAATCTCAGGAGTTTCGACCCCATGATCGAGTGCATTGCGGATTAAATGCACAAGCGGATCACCGATTTCATCAATGACAGTTCGGTCAAGCTCAGTCTCTGCACCGACAATCTCCAGATTGATTTTTTTATTCAAATCCCTTGCCAGCTGTCTTACCATTCTTGGGAAGCGATTAAATACTGTTTCGATTGGAACCATTCTCATGTTAAGGATAATATTTTGCAAATCTCCCGAAATCCTTGACATGTGTTCTACAGTCTCATGCAGCTCCTGATTGTTTACTTCCCGGGATATCTGCTCAAGCCTTCCCCTGTCAATAACAAGTTCCTCAAACAAATTCATCAGGATATCCAATCTTTCAATATTTACCCTAATAGTTTTATTGCTTGCCTGCTTGGCTGCAGGCACTTTCTTTTCTTCCTTTGGCAAGGTTTCAGCCACTATGGAATCTGCAGGCGAGGAAGGGGTCCGAACTTCTTTCTCCTTCTCATGCTCTTGCTGGCGCAGGCCATCAAGAGATAGAGGCACAACATCTGCTTTTTCAACTTCAGAGACTTTCAACAGTTTTTGCTGGACATCCTCACGAGATTGCCGGGTCACAATTGTGACAGAGAATTCCTGGTCAAATTGCTCTTCTTCGAGCTGCTCTACAGAAGGAGTTGCTTTAATTACTTCCCCAATCTTCTCCAGTACTTCAAAAATCATATAAACTCTTGCTGCCTTCAGTAAACAATCCTCCCGCAATGCAACCGATATTTCATATGTTTCAAACCCTTGTTCCCTTGATTGCTGGATGACTGTCCATTCAAATTCATCATAGGTGCTTTTTACAGCAGCTGAAGGTTCTGCCAGTGCCACAGCAGCTTCTGCTTTTGCTTCTCCCTGTGCAGAGCTTTGCCCCATTTCAATCAGTTTTAATTTCGCAACAGCTTCTGAAACATCTCTTTTGCCGTCTCCGCCTTCAGCAATGGAATGGACCATTGCTTCAAGGTCATCAACCGCCTGAAAAACAACATCCAGTATTTCTGCATTCACTTTCATTTTCTGATTTCTGATGGCATCAAGAACATTCTCCATTTGATGGGTAAGATTTGCGAGATCCTCATATCCCATTGTTGCCGACATGCCTTTCAGTGTATGTGCCGATCGAAAAATCTCGTTAACGATTTTAATATCTTCGGGTTTTTTCTCTAATTCAAGAAGCTGTTCATTGCATGCCTGCAAATGCTCCTTGCTTTCTTCAATAAATACCTCTAAATATTGGTTCATCTCCATGCGCCTGCACCCCTCGGCCTTAAACAAATTTCAATATGGATTCTGCAATTCGTTCAACATTTTGCACATCATCTATTAATCCAGCCTCGATTGCTGCTTTTGGCATCCCAAAAACAATTGAAGTTTCCTTAGATTCAGCAATCGCTTTTACTTCGCCGCTTTTTTTTATAGCAGCAAGGCCTTCTCTGCCGTCTGCTCCCATTCCAGTCATAATAACTGCAATCTTTCGAAAATCCTTCAGCTCACTCAAAGATTCAAACATGATATCCACTGAGGGGCGATGACCGTTTTTAGGAGGAGATTCATCCAAGTGAAGTACCAGGTCACGCCCTGACCTCCCCACCTTCAGATGGAATCCACCAGGAGCAATATAGGCTGTGCCTTTCTCGAGGATGTCTCCTTCCTCTGCTTCCTTTACAGTCAATTCGGACAAGCTATTCAGCCTGATAGCCAGTGATTTGGTAAATCCTGCTGGCATATGCTGGACGATAAGGACTGGAGCATTAATATTTCCAGGGAGCTCTGTTAACACTCTCTGAAGGGCTCTTGGACCGCCGGTTGATGTGCCTATACAAATAATTCGTTTGTCGTGTGTATCTGTTTTGAAAGCAGGACCATTTAATTGATCAATAGATTTATTTAGTTCTATTTTACTATAATTCCGCTGGAATTTCGTATGATTTTTACCAAGTGAGGAAATTCCACCCAGGTCCTTTATATTAGCATTGCTGGCCGAGACGACTTTCTCTGCTAATTCGGTTTTTATTTTATGTAAATCCAAAGAGATTGGGCCTGATGGCTTCGCAATAAAATCCACTGCACCATATTCCATAGCAGCGAATGTATTATCAGTACCTTCCCTCGTTGTACTGGAAAGCATCACAACCGGGACAGGCTGGGTTTTCATAATCATTTTTAAAGCTTCCAGTCCATTAAGGACTGGCATTTCAACGTCCATTGTTACAACATCGGGATTTAATTCTTTTATCTTCCTTAACCCTTCTTCTCCATTTCTTGCTGTGCCCACAACCTGCAGACGTGGATCTTGAGATAAAAAATCGGAAATAAGTTTCCTCATAAAGGCCGAATCATCTACGATAAGCACATTGATTCTCTTCATGCTGATTCACTGCCTTTCAAAAAGAAATCTCTTCAGTTTTGATATAAATTGATAGGAATGCTTATTTCCTGCTGCCGGATCGACTTGCCGGCTGCCGATTTTATCAGCCATAAGGTGAATAGCTTTGGAAGCAGGAGATTTTTCCTGGAAGAGGATAAAAGGAATTTGCCTTTTAACCGCCTGCTGGATGTTACGGTCGTCAGGAAGAATGCCAAGTAAAACAGACTCTCTCCCCAAAAATCTTTTTAAAGCATCGGAAATTCTTTTAAATGTATCCTGTCCTTCCTTTTCGCCTTGTGCCCTGTTTATGACTAAATAAAAAGGGATACTGTCATCCAGAAGATGTATTTGCTTCATAGCCGAATAGGCATCTGTAATCGAGGTAGGTTCAGGTGTTGTAATGACTGCAATCTCCTGGACTGAAAGGATAAATTTTGCCGATTCCTCAGTAATTCCCGCACCCATATCAAAAATCACATAATCATAGTTTCCCATGAGAATAGCAAGTTCCTCAGTATATCTGGCAATTTGTCCATCCTCCAGTTTTACTATATGGGGAAGTCCTGTCCCTCCGGCAATATAGCGGAGCCCATTGGGACCTTCCGACACAATATCGCTTAAAGATCTATTCTTTTCAAAGAAATCCGCGATTGAATAATTGGACGTTCTTCCCATTAGGATATCAAGGTTTCCCATTCCAATATCCATGTCAAATAATAAAACTTTATCGCCTTTTTGGCATAGGGAAATAGAAAAATTCAAAGAAAAATTGGATTTCCCCACGCCCCCTTTTCCGCTGACAACTGCTAATGTTTTGGGCATGGGTTGTTGGCTGCCATCCTTGAGCAGCCTGGCTCTCAGCCGCTCTGCCTGGTCGTTCATTTTATCGTCCCCAATAGTTGCTTTACAATAACATCCGGATCTGCAGCAAGGATATCATCCGGGACATCCTGTCCATTTGTTATATATGCCGCACCTTTTCTGTATTTATGGATTATGTTATACATTGCTCCATAGGTTGAGGTTTCGTCTGCTTTCGTAAAGATCAGTTTATCAATATCGATGATGGAAAATTGGCTGTAAATGTCCTCCATGTCCCTCTGCTTCGCTGTAAGGGAGAGGACTAAAAAAGTTTCCATATCCTTTTCAAAATCAATCACATTTTGCAAATCTTCCACATACTGTTTATTCCGGAAATTCCGGCCTGCTGTATCAATTAAAATTAGATCATTATCCTTAAGCTTTTCTGCAGCTTGCTTGAAATCTTCTATTGTATAGCAAACTTCCAGGGGCACATTTAATATTTTGGCATATGTTTTTAATTGATCGATAGCTGCTATTCTATAAGTATCTGTTGTGATAAATGCAACCTTTTTTTTATGCTTAATTACACACTCTGCTGCCATTTTTGCCAGCGTGGTAGTCTTGCCTACTCCGGTAGGCCCTGCAACATTGATATATTTTTTGCTAAAAGATATTCCCCCAAAAGGAATTCCATCTATCTCTTTTTCTAGCTCAGCTTCCAGACATGCAAGCACTTCGGTATCCACGGCACCTGCTCCGCTCAGATACCATTTTTCAAACAATACGGAAAGAACTTGATCCTGAAGGTTTTTATCCAGTTCTTGCTCATTTAGAAGAGCTTGAACTTTCTTGATTGCTTCAGGATAGGATGGTCCGCTTTGTTGGGTATTAGCCAAATTGGTCATCATTCGTTTAAGGTCGCTTATTTCCTTTATCAGTTCTGCCGGTGGCTTGATGTCTGATTGCAGGATAACGTCTCTTTTTGGTTCTTCTGCTTTCTCCGGCGGATGGGAAGCAGAAATCCTTTTCTGTGGAGAAGCATGCTTTGTTATAGGCTTCTTCCCTAATTCAAGTTTCGGTTCTGCTGCCGCCATCACTTCTATGCTTCTTTTTTTAAAAAAGCCGAGAACTCCGCCAGTATGGACAACTCTGGAATTTAAAATAACAGCTTCATTCCCAAGCTCTGCCCGAATTTGTTTCATTGCTTCAGGCATTGAAGATGCTATATATTTTTTTACCTTCATTCGACATTCACCACCCCAACACTTTGAACTTCCGCATTTGCTTCAAGCTCGTTATAGGAGAGAATCGGTATTTGCGGAAAATACCTTTCAGTTAATTGCCTTACATACATTCTTACAGCCGGTGAACATAACACGATCGGTGTCTGCTCCATCAGCGAAAGCTGTTCCACCTGTGAGGCAATGGACTCCAATATATTCTGCGATGCTGCTGGGTCCATGGATAAATAATTTCCGTGCTCCGTCTGTTGGATGCCATCAGCAACTAACTTTTCAACTTTTCCGGAAAGAGTTACCACTTTTATCGGGTCACCCTGCTGTGAAAACTGGTTTGTGATTTGCCTTGCCAATGCCTGGCGGGCATATTCAGTCAGCAAGTCTGTATCACTTGTCGTTTTAGCAAAATCAGCAAGCGTTTCAAAAATCACAGGAAGATTCCGGATTGATACATTTTCCCTTAAAAGCTTAGCCAGTACCTTTTGGACTTCACCCACCGACAATGGGTTAGGCGTAACCTCTTCCACTAGGATCGGGTAGCTTTCTTTCACATGGTCAATCAGCTGTTTCGTTTCCTGTCGGCCTAACAGTTCATGGGCATTGCCTTTGATCACTTCTGTAATATGAGTCGAAACTACTGATGGAGGATCAACAACCGTATAGCCAAAAATTTCAGCCTGTTCCTTCATTTCCTCTGTGATCCATTTAGCAGGAAGGCCGAAAGAAGGTTCTATCGTATCAATTCCTTCAATGCTGTCATCTTCAATTCCCGGGCTCATCGCCAAATAATGATCAAGCAAAAGCTCCCCGCGTGCCATTTCATTCCCTTTAATTTTAAGCCTATATTCATTCGGCTGAAGCTGGATATTATCGCGAATCCTTACAACAGGAATAACCAACCCTAGTTCGATAGCCAGCTGCCGGCGGATCATGACAATCCTGTCAAGGAGATCTCCGCCCTGATTCGTATCAGCAAGCGGAATAAGACCATACCCGAATTCAAATTCGATCGGGTCAACATTCAGCAAGTTAACCACACTCTCAGGGCTTTTCATTTCATCGGTTTCAAGTTCCTCTTCCATTTCCAGCAACTGCTCTTTGTCTGGCTCAGGAGTTCGGGCTATCATATAACCTCCAAAAATTAATAAGCCTCCGATTGGCAATGTTAAAACAATGCCAATTGGTGTGAGTAATCCTAAAAGAATAATGGTTCCGCCAGTTACATATAGCATTTTAGGATAGGCAAACAGCTGTGAAGTAATATCTTTGCCAATGTTTCCATCAGATGCTGCCCTCGTAACAACAATCCCTGTTGCAGTAGAAATTAAAAGTGCTGGTATCTGGCTGACAATTCCGTCCCCCACTGTCAGCATCGAATATTTCACAGCTGCCTCTGCAATCGGAAGCCCCTGCTGCATCATCCCAATGATAATTCCGAACATAAGGTTAATGAGGGTAATGATGATCCCCGCGATGGCATCCCCTTTTACAAACTTGCTCGCACCATCCATGGAACCGTAAAAATCGGATTCCCGGCTAATTTTGTCCCGCCGTTCACGAGCTTCGTGCTCTGAGATCATCCCTGCATTTAAGTCGGCGTCAATACTCATTTGCTTTCCGGGCATAGCATCAAGTGTAAAACGTGCTGCAACTTCAGAAACCCTCTCAGATCCCTTTGTAATTACAACAAACTGAATAATGACGAGAATTAAAAATACAACCAGCCCGACAATGACATTTCCTCCCGTAACGAAGGAACCAAATGTCTCAACGACCTTCCCGGCTTCCCCTTCAGATAGAATCGAACGGGTTGTTGATACATTCAAGCCTAGCCGGAATAATGTCATTAACAATATCAAGGAAGGAAAAATTGAAAACTCAAGCGCTTCTTTCATGTTCATTGCTGTTAATAGAACCATGAGCGCAAGTGCAATATTAATAATAATCAGTACACTTAAAAGCCAAGGCGGAAAAGGAATAATAAGCATGGCTACAATTAAAATTACACTCATTAAAACTGATAAATCTCTTAGTGGCATAGATTTCTCTCCTTACATGAAAAGCAGAAGCGCCTTGGCCGCCATTTTTCTTGCTTCCAAAGACTGGCTATTACTTAAAGATAACTATGGGATATACTTACTAGAATCAAATTTTGTTTTTTGTTCTGTATACATAAGCAAGAATCTCTGCAACCGCTTTGAAAAACTCTTCAGGGATTGCATCCCCTATCTCCGCCTGGCTGTATAGCGCCCTGGCAAGCGGCCTGTTTTCCACTGCGATTACATCGTGTTCTTTTGCAATTAATTTAATCTGTTGTGCAACAAAGTCTACCCCTTTTGCTACAACAATGGGTGCATCGCTCTTTGTTTCATCATATGTTAGGGCAATGGCATAATGAGTAGGGTTGGTGATCACAACGTCCGCTTTGGGAACCTCCTGCATCATTCTTCTCATCGCCATTTCCCGCTGCCTTTGTTTAATTTTGGACTTAATAAGGGGATCTCCCTCAATGTTTTTGTACTCATCTTTCACATCCTGCTTGGACATACGGATGTTTTTTTCAAAGTCGTATTTTTGGTAGAGGTAATCCAATACCGACAGAAACAAAAGGGCAGCAGAAGCTATTAAGCCCATTTGGACTGTCAGGCTTGCAATCGTAGCCAACGCAGCCCCCACTGATTTTTGAGAGAGAATAAGGATCTCGTCTATCCTCAGCCATAAAATTGTAAAGGCAGCCATACCTACAAAGGCTATTTTCAAGATGGATTTCAGGAGCTCTACGATGGCCCTCATGGAAAAAATTCGCTTAAAGCCTTTAATTGGGTCCAACTTTTCAAGCTTTGGCTGTATCGCTTCTGTTGAAAAAAGTACGCCAACCTGCATAAAGTTTGCTGCAACACCGGCAACCATGGCGATAATCATAATTGGCCCCAGGAATAGCACCAGTTCTTTTAAAATATCAAGAAAAATCACCTGAATGTTCGCTTCCGTTAATTCCATCATCATATAATCGTTAAATGAATGTGTGAAAATATAGAGAATGATACCCTTCAAATACGAGCCTGCAAACAGCAGAAATAGAAATACAGCCAATAAAACAACTGCTGTATTAACATCCTGGCTTTTGGCCACCTGCCCTTTCTTCCTGGAATCCTGCCTCTTTTTGGGTGTGGCTTTTTCTGTTTTTTCTCCAGCAAAATACTGAAGATCCAAAGATAACAATAACTTCATATCATCATGAACCTCCCATAAGATCCATTAAGCCCCTCATCGTGCCCAGCATTGTTGCAAACAGCTGGGAAACTGCAAAGAGCAATACACTCATGACGGCGATGAGGATAATGAAGCTGACACCAATTTTCAAGGGAAGCCCCACGACGAATACGTTTAGCTGCGGCACTGTCCTGGCTACAACTCCAAGTGCAACATCTACAAGAAAAAGACTTCCGACAACGGGTATGGACATTTGAAAAGCAATGATGAACATGGTATTCAAAGCCCTTATTACATATTCAGCCATATTTTCGTTCCCAAAGGGAATCCAAGGCTGCTCCAACGGTATAAAACGATAGCTGTAAAATACTCCATCCAGCATGAGATGATGGCCATTTACCGTCAATAAAAAGAAAAGGGCAATCGTATATAAATACTGTCCCATCAGCGGACTTTGCGCACCCGTTTGCGGATCAATCACATTTGCAATCGCAAACCCCATCTGGAAGTCAATGAAACCTCCCGCTATCTGGATGGCAGAAAGCATTAAATAAGCAATAAAACCGATCATCAGCCCAACCAAGGCTTCTTTTATAATCAAGAAAAAATACGTTCCGCTGATTTCCAAAGACGGCACTTCCATTCCCAAAAACATGATCCAGGCCAGAAAGAAACCCAGGCCTATTTTATGTGAAGCCGGTATGGATCTGTATGAAAACAGGGGCATCATCAAAAAGAAAGATGTCACCCTCACAAAAATCAGTAAAAAAGCAGGGAAAGCAGGCAAAAAATCTAACATGCTATCAGCCTACAAACCTGGTCAAATTAGAGAAAATCTCATTCGCGTATGAAAGCATATGACTTAGCATCCACGGGCCAAAAAAAACGACGCCAACAAGGACTGCTACAATTTTCGGTATAAATGCCAATGTCTGTTCCTGTATTTGGGTTGTAGCCTGAAAGATACTGACGATCAAGCCAACCACTAGCGCCAGGATAAGCAAGGGGCCGCAAATTAAAAGTACGGTGATGATCCCTCTTTCTGCAATGGATATTACTGTTTCTGGAGTCATTATGAAAGTTCACCTGCTTAGAAGCTTTGTAAAAGAGATTTAACTACAAGATACCAGCCGTCTACCAGCACAAATAACAGGATTTTAAACGGCAATGAAATCATGACTGGCGGAAGCATCATCATCCCCATTGACATGAGGACGCTTGCGACCACCATATCGATGACAAGAAACGGAATAAAAATCATAAATCCGATTTGAAACGCGGTTTTAATCTCACTAATGGCAAAAGCGGGCACAAGGGCCGTTAAGGGAATTTCTTCAATGGAAGAAGGCGCTTCTGCCTTGGAGTATTCAAGAAACAAAGCCAAATCTTTCTGTCTCGTATGTGCACTCATAAATTCTTTAAAAGGCATGGAAGCTTTTTCATACGCCTCTTCAAGATTAATTTCTTCATTAAATAATGGTGTAAGAGCCTGCTCATTTACCTCCTGAAGTGTGGGTGCCATAATAAAAAATGTCAGGAACATGGACAATCCGATCAATACTTGGTTCGGTGGCATTTGCTGGGTAGCAAGCGCCGTTCTGACAAAGGAAAGAACAATTATGATTCTTGTAAAGCTGGTCATTAAGATGAGAATACTGGGTGCGAGGGAGAGAACTGTCAACAATAAAAACAGCTTCACAGATGTTGAAACATTCTCTGGAGAACTGCTATTGTAAAATTCCATGAATTCATTCATCGGTCGTCTGGCCCTTTCCTCTCTATCTCATCAAACAGCTTTCTTCTGCCCTTTTTGATTTCATCCAGCTGCTGTCCGAGCAGCGCACTAAATTTAGGGTTGTTTTGATTGTCTGACTGTTTTGTTCTTTTCATCACCTTTGTCACAATATCGCTTGGGCGGATAAGCTGTTCCATTTTGTCATTGTGCTCTGTGATGATCTGACTGTATTCTTCCGAATCGTCAATTTCCTTTAACAGCTGTATATTCTCTCCTACCCCTACTACAAGAATCCGGTTGCCAACTTTTATTAGCTGTACAGACCTGTTGGAACCCAAAGCGGCACCGCCCAAATTTTCAACAATCTGCGAACGATTGTATACCTTGCTTTTCTTATTAATGAATTTAAGAAGTACATAAAGAAGGCCTACAGTGAAGATGGTAGCCAGTATCATCTTAAAGAAGTCCCAAAATGTCAGGCCTACAGCTCCGCCTTCCTGCTGTGCTGTTGTTTCTTCTTCTGTTGTTATTCCTTCTTTTCCGCATTCCTCCGGATTTTCCATGCATTCCTTTACACTATTATTTAATTGTTCTGCGTGGGCAAGCGGCTGCATGCCCAGCAGAACAATTGATATAAGAAGCAGCAAAGCAAGCATTTTTCTTACATTCAACACAATTTTACACCCTCTAAAAATAATAGTCACTAGCCCAATGTCTTGCCGATCGCTTCCAGTACTCTATCTGCCTGGAATGGTTTAACGATAAAGTCCTTCGCTCCTGCCTGGATCGCATCAATAACCATTGCCTGCTGCCCCATTGCAGAACACATAATGACTTTTGCATTCGGATTTAATTTTTTTATTTCTTTCAACGCTGTTATCCCATCCATCTCAGGCATTGTAATGTCCATAGTGACCAAATCCGGCTGTGTTTCTTTGTACTTTTCAACAGCTTGGGCACCATCAGCAGCTTCGCCTACTACCTCATAGCCATTCTTTGATAAGATATCTTTTATCATCATTCGCATGAAAGCTGCGTCATCTACAATTAAAATTTTGTGTGCCATATTTCTTTACTACCTCCATGAATTATCTGAGTTTTTTAATACGGTCGCTCTGACTGATAATATCTGTAACGCGGACACCGAAGTTTTCATCAATGACCACAACCTCTCCCTGGGCGATTAACCGGTTATTCACCAAAATGTCTACTGGTTCACCCGCAAGCTTGTCCAGCTCAATAATTGATCCAGAAGCCAGCTCAAGAATTTCCTTTACCGAACGTTTTGTTCTCCCAAGCTCAACTGTTACCTGAAGTGGAATATCCAAAAGCATATCCAAATTTTTCGTTCCAGTTTCCTGCATCTGGTATGGTTCGAAACTCGAGAATACCGCTGGCTGGACATTCGGCTGTTCACTACTCTGGTAGGCTCCTCCGAAGTGCTGCGGGCTCGCATGCTGGGCTGTATTTTGTACAGCTTCCCGATGCTGTGGGAACTGCGCATGATTCATAGACTGCTGTGAATTGGATGCCTGTCCAGATGCATTTCCTGCTTGGGCATAGGTCTGTTCCTTGCCGCCTTCATATATTTCCGGTTGTTTTTCGAAACCTTGATGATGGTGGTTTGATTCTGGTTGAGTTTTGGGCATTGACTGCTCTTTAGACACAGTGCTTGATGTTGCACCTTCTATTCCCTGGCCCGGATTCAATAATTCGTTTACCAGACTTTTTCCAAAATCAAGCGGAAGAAGCTGCATGATATTTGAGTCTATTAAACTTCCTATTTTAAGCCGGAAAGAAATCCTGACAAGCTTGTCATCTGACGGCAATCTCTCCGTGCCTTCTCCTTGGGGCACGTCAAGGATGTCAATAGCAGGCGGTGAGATATCTACTTTTTTGCTAAAAATGGTAGACATCGAAGTCGCAGCGGAACCCATCATTTGGTTCATGGCCTCCTGGACGGCACTTAATTGGATTTCTCCCATGAGATCGGATGGATTGGTTCCATCTCCGCCAAGCATCAGGTCTGCAATAATTGCTGCATCTGATTGTTTAATCACTAATAAATTACTTCCGTAGAATCCTTCCGTATAGTTCACCTGGATTGCCACATAAGGATGCGGAAACTCTTCGGACAATTTTCCGCGCAGGACAATTGAAACGGCAGGTGTTGTAATTTCTACTTTCTGATTTAATAAAGTAGATAATGCCGTTGCAGAACTTCCAAAAGAGATGTTGCCGATTTCCCCTAATGCATCCTGCTCCATGTGGGACAGGTAATCTTCAGTTTGAAAAAACTCCTCTTTAAAACTTGTTAAATCATCATCATTGTCGTCGGCTCCCCTTAAAAGAGCATCAATTTCATCTTGTGAAAGCATATCATCGCTCATCATCCCCGTCTCCCCCTTTCACGGTATCCAAAATTTGTATTGCTAATTTTTTGTTCATTTTACCAGGCTGTCCCAAAAATTTCGGAATATCGCCGATCTTTATGACAAGAGGCTGGTCAATCGCCTGTGATAATTCAATGACGTCACCCACATCAAGGGATAAAAAGTCCTGGATGGCTATATCTGAGCTTCCGAGTTCACAAATGACAGGAACCTCTGCTTTGTGTATGTTCCGCTCAATCTTGGCGATTACTTCAGGCTCTCTTTCCTTTTTGTCGGTCTGCATCCAGTAATGGACGGACAGCTTAGGAATAATGGGCTCGAGCACGACATGCGGAATACAGATATTGATCATTCCGCTTGTTTCCCCAATGGTTGTATTTAACGAAATGACCACAACTGTTTCATTTGGCGATACCATTTGCAAAAATTGCGGATTCACTTCGAAGTCAGCCAATAGCGGATCAATATCTGCTATTGTGCTCCAAGCTTCCCTAAGATTTTCAAAAGCCCTTTCAAACGTGGCCGACATAATTTTTGTTTCAATCTCTGTTAAATTGTCCACTTTGTTAATGCTTGAGCCTTTGCCGCCCATTAGCCTGTCCATCATGGCGTAGGCTACGTTCGGATTTACTTCCATAAGGATTCTTCCATCCAGAGGCGGAACTTCAAACACATTCAGAATCGTCATTTTCGGAATAGACCGGATAAATTCTTCATATGGTATCTGATCAGCAGAAGCGACCGAAATTTGCACATATGTTCTTAACTGTGCTGAAAAAAAGGTTGTTAAGAGACGGGCAAAATTCTCATGTATTCTCGTTAAACTCCGTATCTGGTCCTTTGAAAACCTTAATGCTCTCTTAAAATCATATACTTTTACTTTTTTCTCTGACTGCTCTTTTTTCAGCTCATCCGCATCCATTTCACCGGTTGATAGTGCTGATAAAAGAGCATCTATTTCACTTTGTGATAAAACCTCACCCGACATGAATCCTCACCTCCGTCAATTGCAGTTTCTTATTTGGGTATCACTGGAGGAGAGACTCGGTAATGTACACCTTAACGATCTTTCCTTCTTGCATTAAGTCGTTAATCTTGTTTTTCAAATCATCCTGCAGCTTGATTTGCCCTTGTTTCCCCTGAATATCCTCAGCTTTCATTTCAGATAATTCCTGAATGATTAGATTTTTCACCTGAAAATCTCTTTTCTCAAGTTCCTCTTTGGCTTTTTTGCTTTCAGTCTGGATTTTGAAAGAGATCCTGATATAATCATTACTTGCAAGATTTGCTGTAACTTGCGGGATATCAACCGAAGCCTCAAGCACTTCATCAATAGTCGGTTCTTTAGTCCCTTCATCCCCCGTAAATTTCATCACTACCACGAGGGCAATAGCTCCTACCAGGGTGATCGCAACAAGCATAATTAACATAATCATTAACAGCTTATTATTCTTCATTTTCATTTCCCTCCACCAGCTGTTGCCCAAGAAGATTGACAGATTGATAGAATTTTATAATCAATTGCAAAACCGTATCTTCAGATTCCTTTACAACATACTTCTTCCCATTTGTGAGCGTAATCGTCGTATCTGGAAAAGACTCTACTGTTTCTATGTACAAGGCATTTAAAATAAATCCTTTGCCGTTCAGGCGAGATACTTTAATCAATGTCTTTATCAGGGCTAAAAGCTGAGGCCTTCAGCCCTGTCCCTCCCTTAACTTATCGTTTTAAATTAACAAGCTCCTGCAGGATTTCATCTGATGTTGTAATGATTCTTGTGTTAGCCTGGAAGCCGCGCTGAGCCGTAATCATTTCAGTGAACTCTTCAGATAGGTCAACGTTGGACATTTCGAGGGCTCCGGCAACAATTGCACCAGCTCCATCTTGCTGTGGAGCAGACGGAACAGCTTCTCCAGAGTTAGCTGACTCTTTAAATAGATTTTGTCCAACTTTCTGTAGTCCTTCTCCATTAGGAAACTTAGCCATGATAATCTGACCAGCTAGTTTCAATTTTCCATCGCTGTCAACATATTGTATTTCACCTTTGTCGGAAATACTGAAACTTTGTGCGTTTGTAGGTATTTGCACGTCTGAATATCTAGTATTGTTAATACTTCCATCAGCATTTACTGCATAGCTTTTTAAATACATACCATCTGCGTTTACCAAAAATCCTTCTTGATCAAGATACATATTTCCGGCTCTTGAATAGCTCTTATCAAGGACATCAAAAGTTGTGGTTCCAGTTGTCTTTGGAGCAAGAACAAAATATCCGTCACCAGAAATCGCCAAATCAAGCGGTCTTCCTGTTGTCTGAATACTACCTTGTGTATGAATTGTATCAATAGTTGAAAGAGATGAACCTAACCCTACCTGCTTAGGGTTCACTCCTCCCATGTTATTTGATGGTGCACTTGCCCCCGAAATAGACTGGCTTACCATATCCTTAAAATTCACACGGCCCTTTTTATATCCAAATGTATTTACATTCGCAATATTATTTCCAATCACATCAAGCTTTGTTTGGAAGTTTTTCATTCCGCTTATTCCTGAATACATTGAACGTAGCATTTATTCGTTGCTCCTCTCGTTTATGCTGCTTCTGTCAGTCCGCAGCTTAGGCTTCCTGTGAAGGTCCAGCCTTAAATTTATTGGTCCAGAATAATTGTTCCATTGATATTTGTGAATATTTGCGTTCCGGCTTCTTCACGATCCATCGCCGTAATCACGGTATTATTTTTTGCACTGACAATGAGTGCTGCATCCTTTAGAAGTACAAGCGATTCCTTTACGCCCATCTTTTTGGCTTCCTGCATCTTTGTTTCGATTTGCTGCCACCGTTCATCAGTTATTTGTATTCCTCTCTGGCGGAGCCTCTGTTTGGCATGTTTGCTGACTATTAGCTTGCTGTCAGTTTCCAAAGCTGTTTGCAAATGCGCTGAAAAACGATTTTGTGTTTGTTTTCCTGTATGGACGCCATTTGTCTTTTGTGTGATTACCGGCTGTGTATGGATCGGGCGAAACATAAATTTATCCATACAATCGCTTCCTTATTTTTTATTGATTTCCGATTATCCCGAGAGTGTATAGCCTTAATTCCATCATCCACTGGACAACTGTTTTGATTTTTTGCTAATGGCTACAAAATTTTTTTTACGATTCATTCACCTGAGAAATATTTGCAGGTTCCAGCTTTGTTCCGTCTTCCAGTATAAAAACTGCTCGATTGTCCTTAAACTGAATGGAAACTATTCTTCCATTTCCTTCTTCAATGTTTGGAGTCTGATTTGAATCACTTGTTTCAGTCAGTTTATGCCAGGTTACATTCTTGCCTAAAAATTGATTGTAGGACATCAGCTGGTTTTGCTCCTGAAACATTAGAAATTTTTCCATTGTCTTATTCATATTAGTCATTTGCTCCAAGGATGAAAAGGTTGCCATTTGTGCAATAAAATCCTTATCCTGCATAGGATTCATCGGATCCTGATTTTGCAGCTGTGTCATTAGTATTTTAAGAAAATCATCTTTGCCTAAAATATCCGAGCCTGTCTTACGACTTTGGCTTTGATAATTTGATAGCATTAAAGATGAGTCAATTGTGTTTGCCATTACCTATCACACCTATACTTCAGTATTGAGAAGTGCTTCTTCAAATGAGTTATTAAATTTGCTTTCAGGCTTTGGGTTTTTATCTTCTTGGTTTTGCTGCTGTCCCTGTCCTTGATTCTGTGGATCTTTATTAAATGTACGCTCCTGCTGGGTCATTTGCTGTGAGATTTCAATTTTTTCAACCTGTAAGTTTTGTGAACTGAAAGCCTGTTTAAGCCCATTTAATTGTGAATCCAAAATCTCTTTTGCTGATGCAGTCGATGTAACAATTCTAGCGATCATCGTCGAATCCTTTTGGATTAGCTCTACACGAAGGGCTCCTAGATGATCTGGATTCAGCTTTATAAATAGCTTTTGCATTCCTCCCGTTTTCAGGAAACTGCTTTTCGATAAAATGCTTTCAAATTGCTGAATCAATTGGTCTGCAGTAAGAGTCTTTCCCTGCTGGTTCATCATCAGAAGCTGTTCAGGCTTTGAGAATTGCTGGATATGAATATGTCCCTGTGAGCCGCCATCAAATCTTGAGAGCATTTTTGAAAGTGAATCTCCAGAGCTTTCAGTTCCGACAGATTTTTTTTGCTTAATCTGGGTTATTTCATCAATAAGCGGGGTAAAAACTTTTTGTAATGTTTCAGCTTTATCAAATGAACCATTACTATTCTTTAATAGCCCCTCGAGCTTTGCCTGAACATCTTTTAAAAAATCTTTTAAGTCAATCCTGCTGCCGATAGAATCCTGGTGTGCTGTCAGCATGTCAAATAGTTTTAAAGCTTTTAAAAACTGTCCTGTTTCTTTTCCTTTTACCAGATTGAATTCCTGTACATCAAGCAATGCAATATTTGCAATCAGGGCATCAATCTTTAACTCTGCAGAATTACTCTTAATTAATTCATCAGGATATAGACTCTCTATACTAATGTTAGGGCTAAGTTTTCCTGCAAACCCTTCCAGCATTTGAAGAAGCTCTTCTTTTGAAAGATTTAATTGTTCGGCTATTATACTCACTTTACTTGTTTCTGTTTGCAGAACAGCTTTCTCAATGAGTTCATGCCCATTTTCCAATTGGAACAAATCGATAAGCCCCAGAAAGTTGCTTATTTCTTCTAATTCCTCACTTGTCATTCCCTTTTCTGCTGTATGAGCCGCTATGCTTTCCCTGCCACCTACCAGGTTTGAAAACAGACTGGCAAAACGGCTGGTCCCTATTCCTGGAAAAGAAGCTTTGCTTTCCGAGGAGTACTGTGAATGTATAAATCCTAATCCGCCAATTTCCACTTTTTCACCTCCTTTCAAGCCTCTTATTAAATCATAAATCAATTATTTTGAACGTCACTCTCTTTAGCTGCAGTGAGAAGTGCCGTATAGTGCGCTGCATCTTCAGGATCCATTTTCTCCATAATCGCAGCCAATGTATCTGCCTTAACATTTGATAAAATTTTTAAAGCTTCTTCATCCTTCATTTCAGTCAGGATAGGTGCTGCTTTTTTGGCAGAGATTGATTCATAAGTTTTCACTATATCTTTAAATGCCCGTTTATTTTCTTCCTTGATAGCTGTCAGTTCTTTGATTTCCTGTTCCAGGCGCTGTTTTTCCAGCCCCGCCCTCTCAATTTCCAGTTCTTTGCTGTCAAGCTGGCTTTCCAGCTGCGTTATCCTTGCTTCACGATCTTTAATTTCTGCTTCCAGTTCAATAAGCTGTGATTCCATAACCTCTGAATTAGAGCTTTCTCCATTAATAATAGAAGAAAGTAAAGGTACTTTTTGGCCATATTCTTTAACCGTTACAAAGATGTTATTGCCTGATAACGTAAAAACCAATAGTGCTACAGTTACAGCAAATAGAATCGGAATGAAGAAAGCGAATAAAAACCATTGAAACTTACTTGCTTTCTGAGATCCTTGTTCTTCTGGCATTCTTTCCATTTAACCACCTAATTTCCCCGGTTCATAAAAAGCTGAATCGAGATATCATCCATATGCCTGCCTTCTGTTTGCTTTATACTTTCCATGAAGCTGGCTAAATCTTTTTCTTTCATTTTTTCATATTTTTTTACTTCTATATTCTTTTCCATTAGCTTTTCTTGCTGAAAATTCATCTGGCTCCGTGCATTGGCTACCATTTTTTGATAGTGATCAATTGTTTTTTCAAGACTATCTACAAAATGCTGATGGTGCCTGATTTCCTGCACTGGCAGTCCCATTGTAAGCCTTGATTGCTGGTATGCCGCCAGATCTTCCTTCTTTTTAAGAAGCTCGTATAATTTCCCTGCTGCTTCTTCAAAACGCTTGACTGCCTGACTATATACATCAAAAGCCTGATCTTTTTCTCTTTCTTTTATATGAAGAATTTTGTTGAATTTAAATTGATGCTGCATTTGTTATTCTCCTTTTCCAGCTATTCCTTTCAATTGATCCACGCTTTCCAAGTAAGAAAATTTTTCATGCGTTTCTTGTTTCAAGAAAGAGATAATCGAAGGATATGACCGGATCGCTTCATCGATTTCAATGGATGACCCCCGCTTATAGGCCCCAATATTTATTAAATCCTCAGCATTTATATAAGTACTCAGCATTTCTCTCACTTTTTCAGCGGATTTGATATGATTAGAATCTGCAATATGATTCATTACCCTGCTCACACTTTTAAGTACATTTATAGCTGGGTATTGGCCTTTATTGGCAAGCGCCCGATCTAAAACAAAATGCCCATCGAGAATTCCCCTGACTGTATCTGCAATTGGCTCATTCATATCATCCCCATCAACCAACACAGTATAAAATGCAGTAATGGAACCATATTCATTTGTTCCGGTTCTCTCCAGAAGCTTAGGGAGGACAGCAAACACGGAAGGTGTATAGCCCTTTGTGGTTGGCGGCTCACCGACTGCTAGCCCAATCTCCCTTTGCGCCATGGCCACCCGTGTAACCGAATCCATCATGAGCATGACATTCAAGCCTTTATCCCTGAAATACTCTGCAATAGCAGTTGCTGTATAGGCGCCCTTAATTCTCATAAGTGCTGGCTGGTCAGAGGTAGCCACCACAACGATTGATCTGCTCAAGCCTTCAGGGCCCAAATCCCTCTCGATAAATTCACGTACCTCTCTGCCCCGCTCCCCTATTAGAGCTATAACATTTAAATCTGCATTGGTATTTCGGGCAATCATTCCGAGAAGTGTACTTTTACCGACTCCGCTTCCCGCAAAAATTCCAACTCTTTGGCCATTCCCTACAGTCAGCATACTATCAATCATCCGTACTCCAACTTCAATAGGTTCTGAGATTGGAGGCCTTTTCAACGGGTTAGGCGGTTGTTGTTCTGTTAGTACAGGCGTGAGGCCTTTAGGCAGCTGTGAGCCATCAAGAGGCTGGCCCAGGGAATCAATAACCTGACCAATTAATGCAGTTCCGATTTTCACCTCGAGAGGCTTGGAGGATGCTTCTACCAGACAGCCGGGAGATATGTCCTGAACATCTGTATAGGGCATGAGAATAACACTTTCATTTTTAAATCCTACAACCTCAGCTTGAATTTTTCTTGTACGGCCCTTACCAATATGGATGCTGCACACATCTCCAACCGAGCTTTCAGGCCCTTGCGATTCAATCATTAAACCTACTACTCTCTTTACTCTCCCGAACCTCTTGTAGCTATCAATTTTTTCTATCTGCTCGATCAGTTCCTCCAGCTTCATTGCTCTTCACTCTCCAGCATTTCGAAAAGCCTTCTTTTAATTTCCTCAAGCTGGCTATCTAAGCTGGCTTCAATTCTTCCATTGGCAGATTCTATAATGCAGCTTGTTTGGCTGAGTTCCTCATCTGGATAGATATATAAATCCGTTTCTTTTGGAAAGACCATAATCAGCTCTTCCTTGTGTGACAGCAATAGATCATAATGAACAGGATTTACATGGAGTTGAATTTCCCTGTACTCCCTTGCTTCTTTAAGCGCCCTTTTCACAATGGAAAGAAAATGCTCACTGTTTTGATCAAGAACTTGACCAAGAATTCTTCCTGCAGCTTTCATTCCTAAATTCAAAATCGTCCGTTCTGACGATTCAATATGCTGCTGATAGTCATGTTTTGCTGAATTAACAACCTCTTTAGCTGATTGAATCAGGCTCCTATATTCTTCAAAACCGCTTTGCCTTCCTTCATCAACCCCAGAGGCAAAGCCCTGTTGACGGGCTTCCTCGAAGACAGCTTGTCTTTCATGTTCAAGTTCTTCCCTTTGCCGATTAATATGCTGATAGTTTTTTTCGGCTTCTGATCTAGCAGCCTCAATAATGGCCTCAGCTTCCTGGCGTGCTCCCTGCAGCATTGCTTCGATTTGTTCATCTGTCCTTTTTAAATTTTGCTCTGGCTCATGCTCTGCCGTATTTTGATGATTTTTCAGTAATTTTATAGAGATGACTTTCTTTTCCTCTTGGAGTAGCTTAGGTGGAAATGATTTTATTAACCTAGACAATAATATCATCCCCTCCGCCGCGGGCGACGATGATCTCGCCTGATTCTTCCAGCCTGCGGATAATGCCGACAATTCTTGACTGTGCCTCCTCAACATCCCTCAGCCTTACAGGCCCCATATACTCCATTTCATCCTTAAAAGTCTCAACCATTCTTGAGGACATATTTTTAAAGACAATTTCTTTCACCTCATCACTGGAGACCTTCAGTGAAAGCATAAGGTCCTCACTTTCACAATCGCGAATAACACGCTGTATTGCACGATTATCGAGAGTAACAATGTCCTCAAATACAAACATTCTTTTCTTGATCTCCTCAGCTAGTTCAGGGTCCTGAATTTCCAATGCATCCAAAATGGTTCTCTCTGTAGCGCGGTCAACACCATTAAGCACATCGACAACCGATTCGATGCCGCCTGTTTGCGTATAGTCCTGAGTAACAGTAGAAGAAAGCTTTCGCTCAAGAATCTGTTCAACCTCATTAATAATTTCAGGAGAAGTGCTATCCATCACGGCAATCCTCCTGGCAATATCCGCCTGCATTTCCTGCGGCAGCTCTGATAAAATTTGACCTGCCTGCGGCGGATCAAGATAAGACAGGATTAAAGAAATTGTTTGCGGGTGTTCATTTTGTATAAAATTTAAGATTTGCGCAGGATCCGCTTTTCTGGCAAAATCAAACGGCCTGACCTGCAGAGAAGACGTAAGCCTATTGATGATGGCTGAAGCCTGCTCTGCTCCCAGGGCTTTTTCAAGAACTGTTTTCGCATATCCGATTCCGCCCTGTGATATATAATCCTGTGCCAGAGCAATTTGATGAAATTCTTCAAGTATCTCCTCTTTGGCAAAAGAATCAACTTTGCGGACACCCGATATTTCAAGTGTCAATTTTTCAATTTCTTCCTCACTTAAATGTTTATAAACGGAGGAAGCTACATCAGGACCAAGGGAAATAAGAAGAATAGCCGCCTTTTGTTTACCTGTTAACTCTTTTTGCTCTCTTTTTGGCATTTTTTATTCCTCCTTAGTCTTCAGCAATCCAGGTGCGAAGCAGTTTCGCAAAATCCTCAGGCTTGTCCTTCGCCATTTTTTCCAGCTGCTTGCGCCTCATTGTACTTTCTGTTTCATGTTCTTCATTTACATCAGGAACATTGAAAGTTTCCTGTACTTTTACGGCTATTGCTTCCTCTTCCTGCTGCTGTTTTTTTCTGGCTTTTACAAAAAGGAAAATTAAAAGGGCAATTATTAGCAGCAGAATGCCTCCCACAGCATATATCCACCATGGCAGTACAGGAACAGTTTCGTTCGGGAATTCGACCTTGCCGTTAAACGGCTGGACCGAGACGACAATTTTGTCCTGAATAGCCTCATCTGTTAATTCAGCCTCAGCAGCATCTTTATTAATTGTCGTGCGAACAATGGTTCCAAGAATTTGTGTAATATCGTTGATTCGTTCCTGTGGAAGTGAGGCTGGGTCATCCGCTTTCGGCGGCTCAACCATTACCTGAATCCCCAGATCCCTTACTTTATACGGGCTTTCCACAATTTCTTTTCTGATTTTATTCACTTCTTTGTTGATGGTCTCTTCTATCCGTTCATAGTCACCATTAGAGGTGTTTCCTTCCAGATATTCCGAGCCGAGTGAATCTGCCGGACTTTCTCCTTGTGGATTACCTCCCACTGCTTCGCCATTACCAGTAAACGTTTCAGTAATCTTTTGGGCACTGATCGCAATGCCCTCCATATTTTCTTCATCAACCGGCGAAACGAGGTTTTCTTCTCTGTTTTCTTGGGTAAAGTCAATATCGGCTGTTACTGAGACAACAACTTTGTCCTGCCCCATCAGGGTGCCCAGCATATTCTGGACCTGGCGCTGGACATCTCTTTCAATTTTCTTTTTTATTTCATGCTGGGCCGCAAACGTGCTGCCTGGTGAAGAATTTTGATTATTTTTTAAATCAAAGTACTCAAAAAACTGGTTCGTAATGACGATATTATCAGTGGGAAGATTTGGTATGCTTTTCGCCACCAGGTGATATAGCGCTTGAATCTGTGATTCCTCAAATTGATAACCCGGTTTGGTGTTAAGGACAATGGAGGCAGATGCCTCTTCAGAAAGGTCATTCACGAAAATCCCTTTTTCCGGAAGGTTGATCATTACTTTTGCATCATTGACACCGTCGATTCCTTTCATTAAGTTGGCTAGTTCCGTTTGCATGGCATCCAGTTTCAAGACATTGAATTCATTTTCCGTCATGCCGATCCCGGCATTTTGGCTGAAGAATGAATAATCAATGCTCCCCGATTTAGGAATTCCATCGGCAGCAAGCTCAACTTTTAGAGTATCCACTACCTCCTCCGGTACTTTAATGGTTGTACCGCCATCTGTTATTTCTGATTGGATCCCTCTGCTATCCAGGCTTTCTTTTATAGTCCCTGTTTCAGATGGTGTCAGGTTGCTGTATAAAGGAACAAGAGTTGTCCTGGTTGCCAGAATAGAAGCAACTGTAATCAGCAATATAAAGAAAACAACGCAACTGATTAATATGTTTTTCTGTTTTTTTGTTCTGCTGCCCCAATATTCTTTCACATTTACTGCATATCTTTGAAACGACTCATTCATCACAATCCCCCGGTTATTCTGTCTAAGCTAATAACCGCAATTCACTAGTTTTTAGCTTTAATCTTATGTAATTCATTAAAAAATTGAAAAGCTCGCCCATAAATTGGACTTTTTTCAGCTTTTCAATTTACGCGGCTTTTATGTTTCCGAGAAGCTCGACAGCTTCTGTTTTCTATTAAACTTGCATTCTCATTGCTTCCTGATAAGCTTCAATTACTTTATTTCTAACTTCAAGAGCAGCTTGCATGGTAATGCTCGCTTTTTGTGAAGTAATCATTACTTGATGGAGATCAATATTCTCTCCCCTTGCCAGTTTTTCTGTCATAACATCTGACTGGATTTGGGCTTCATTAATTTTTTCAATTGATTGCTTTAATACCGACGAAAAACTCTGCTGTGCTTCGTATGATGTATGTGTATGGGTCTTTGCTTTTTCAGCCGGTTTTAAAGAATGTACAGGCATAAAAGTTACTTTATTCATTCAATACACTCCCTATTTGCCTATTTCCAGCGCTTTCATCATCATACCTTTTGAGGCATTGAAAACAGTTACATTCGCTTCGTAAGATCTTGTTGCGCTAATCAGATCCACCATTTCTCTTAACGGATCCACATTTGGCATCGCAACGTAGCCATTTTCATCCGCATCAACGTGAGTGGGATCGTAGACCAGTTTAGCCGGTGTTTCCCTGTCCTCCACAATTCTGGACACCTTTACTCCATACCCGACGGAATTTCCACCGCCTTTACTCATTGCCTTATTCAAAAAGGAGGAGAATTGCCCTTCTTTAGGCTCCAAAATAACTGACTTCCTTCTATAAGGTCCTTCCCCGTTTACACTCCTGGTGGAGTCTGCATTTGCCATATTGGATGAAATCACATCCATACGAAGCCTTTGGGCTGTTAGGGCCGATGCTGTGTTATTCATACTGTGAAATATGGACATTTTTATTTTCCTCCCCTTATAACATTCTGCAGACTTGAAAATTTCCCGCTCATTCTTTCAATCATTGCATTATAATAAATTTGATTTGTCGCTAAATCCGACATTTCTTTATCAAGATCCACGCTATTTCCATTATGGTTATACGAAACATTCCTTTTTGTAACTACAGCCTTTGCAGAAGATGGTCTGGCCTTAAAATCATAATGTCTGGCATCGCTTTTATTCGCTTCCAAAGATCCATTCACCGTCTGCTGTAAGACTTCTTTGAAGCTGGCGTCCTTCGCTTTATAATTTGGTGTATCGGCATTTGCAATATTTTGCGATATAACCTTTTGCTTAAGTGTTGAGTAATCTAAAGCATGTTCAATTGTGGATATGGTTCCTGAAAACAGTTTCAATGCTTACACCTCAAATTTTAGAAACTCTAAAAACCTGGTAATTCTTGTAGAATTTTGTTGATAATGGACAAATTATGTCATCACAAACATTATTGTAATGAATATGAAATAATATGTCTATGTACATCAGGTTAATTTTAATGATTCTTTTGTCCTATTTTCGACAAATTTTTAAAATATGCTGAAAGTTTTATTTATATTTTTTAATTTTTTCCAGGTTTTGTTCTCCCTGTCCTTTATTACTATTTTTGTACCTGAAGGCTATATAAGACTTTTGGAAGATAGTTGTTTTTTCTGTATTTCGAACTATACAATAGACAGGTCTTTTTACTTACCTATTTATAGATAATTGCATATATTTACCAACTCTTTTTGTAATATATTTGCAACAAAAAAACCCGTCAATATTGACGGGTTTTCATTTTAGTTTGATTTAAGTTTTTCCAGTTCAACTAAGAACTTATCGTTTAATACTTTAATATAAGTACCCTTCATTCCAAGTGAGCGGGACTCGATTACTCCTGCACTCTCAAGTTTTCTAAGAGCATTTACAATTACAGACCGCGTAATTCCAACACGATCGGCAATTTTTGATGCAACAAGAAGTCCCTCATTACCGTTAAGCTCTTCGAAAATATGCTCAATCGCTTCGAGCTCACTGTAAGAAAGGGAGCTAATAGCCATTTGAACGACTGCTTTGCTGCGAGCTTCCTCTTCAATTTCTTCTGCTTTTTCACGAAGGATTTCCATACCAACTACGGTTGCACCATATTCAGCAAGAATTAAATCATCATCATGGAATTGCTCCTGCAATCTTGCAAGGATAAGCGTTCCTAGACGCTCACCACCGCCGATAATCGGAACAATTGTAGTTAAACCGGTTGAAAAAAGGTCTTTGTTTTCAATAGGGAATGCAGTATATTCACTTTCCACATCCAGATTAGAAGAAGTTTCCTGGATGTTAAATAGATTTTTCGTATACTCTTCCGGGAATTGGCGGTCTGCCAGCATTTGCTTCATTCGCTCGTTCTCAATTTGCTGATTTACAGCAAACCCAAGCAGTTTTCCTCTGCGGCTGACTACGAAAATATTCGCTTCAATTACATCACTTAGAGTTTCTGACATTTCCTTGAAGTTAACCGGTTTTCCGGCTGCTCTTTGGAGCATTGCATTAATTTTTCTTGTTTTTGTTAATAAATCCATTGTATTTCCTCCTATTTGCTACAACCATAAACATATATTTTGTTAAGATTAATTATCTTATTGCTTCAAAAATTATTACTGCATTCAGGATTCTTTTTTCGTCTACCCTATCAAGTGCCCCTTCAAACAAACCCATTAAAGAATAAATTGGCTTAAATCTTTATTCCTTGAAATGGCCCCCAGCTTATCCTCAACATATTGAGGAGTAATTGTGATTTTCTCCATTGTGATATCTGGCGCTTCAAAGGATAAGTCCTCCAGAAGCTTTTCCATTATGGTATGAAGACGTCTTGCACCGATATTATCCGTATTTTGGTTAACGTCGAATGCGAATTCGGCAATCCTATGAATAGCATCGTCAGAAAATTCAATTTGTATACCTTCAGTTACCAATAAAGCTTCATATTGTTTTATAAGAGCGTTATCAGGCTCCACTAAAATTTTATAGAAGTCCTCCACGGTAAGCTTTGTAAGCTCTACACGAATCGGAAAACGGCCCTGCAATTCAGGTATTAGGTCAGAAGGCTTCGCCATATGAAATGCTCCAGCAGCAATAAATAAGACATGGTCTGTTTTAACAGAACCATATTTTGTTACTACCGTAGAACCTTCTACAACAGGCAGAATATCTCTTTGGACACCTTCCCTTGAAACATCCGCAGAAGAACCTCCGTTGTTTTTGCTTGCAATCTTATCAATCTCATCAATGAAAATAATTCCGGATTGTTCAGCACGGAATACCGCCTCCTGGCTGACTTCATCCATATCTATCAGCTTTTGGGCTTCTTCATTTGTTAATATCTTTCTTGCTTCACGTACCGTCAGTTTTCTCTTCTTTCTGCGCTTTGGCATCAGGCTGCCCAGAGCATCCTGCATGTTCATACCCATCTGTTCCATCCCGGAGCCCTGCAGCATATCAAACATGGAAGGCTGCTGTTCTTCCACTTCAACAGTGATAAGCTCATCTTCAAGTTCACCAAGCGCTAGCTTTTCTTTAACAATTTTCCGCTTTTCCTGCAGGTTATAATCTTCCGACTGATATGAATCCTGCTGCTGCTGTTCATTTCCTCCTCCAAATAGCATTTCAAGAGGATTTTTATAATTAGCTGCTTTTTTAGCTCCTGGTACAAGCAGTTCAAGAATTCGTCGGTTTGCACTCTCTTCCGCTCTTTCTTTTACACTGGACATTTTTTCTTCTTTAACAAGGCGCACGGATGTTTCCACAAGATCTCTAACCATTGATTCAACATCTCTTCCCACATACCCTACTTCTGTAAACTTCGTTGCTTCGACTTTAACAAAAGGGGCACCAACCAATTTTGCCATACGGCGGGCAATTTCTGTCTTACCTACACCAGTAGGCCCAATCATCAAAATATTTTTTGGATTGATTTCATCACGCAGCTTTTCTTCCAGCAAGCTGCGGCGGTAGCGATTTCTAAGAGCCACGGCAACAGCTTTTTTTGCATCTTTTTGTCCAATGATAAATTGGTCCAAACGTTCAACGATCTGGCGGGGAGTTAAATTTGTTCCTTTACCCATGTAACAGCACTCCTTTTGTTAGAGTTCTTCCACAATGATATTGTTATTTGTATATACACATATTTCAGCAGCCATTTCAAGTGACGCCTTTGCAATTTCTTTTGCAGATAAATGTTCGCCCGCAAACCTCTTTAAAGAGCGCCCAGCTGCCAGAGCATAGTTGCCTCCTGATCCGATAGCCAATATCCCATCATCCGGTTCGATGACTTCACCCGTACCTGAAATCAGCAGCAAGCTATCCGTGTTCATGACGATAAGCATCGCTTCAAGTTTGCGCAAAACTTTATCGCTTCTCCACTGTTTAGCAAGCTCGACAGCAGCTCTCTCAAGGTTACCATTGTATTCTTCCAGCTTTCCTTCAAACATTTCGAATAAGGTAAATGCATCTGCCACTGAGCCAGCAAATCCTGCCAGTACCTTTCCATTAAAAAGCTTTCTCACTTTTCTCGCTGTGTGTTTCATCACAACTGCATTGCCAAAGGTTACCTGGCCGTCACCAGACATCGCACATTCTCCATTATGATGCACAGCAAATATCGTTGTTGCATGAAATTCAGACATGAAAGACTCCTCCTTTGGAGCATTAGCTTATTATTTTGGCTCTGTTTAAAATTATGTTTTGATTTCCGCTGCAGGCACTCAGCGAACCGCGGGCTTCGGACGCTTCTCCGCGCCCTGCACTTGCAGGGTCTCCCATGGTACGCTATTCTCCGCAGGACTTTGAGTAAACCTCTTCGAATAAACACCGACGAAGAAAACGCGAATGATTTTCGAGGAGCTCGTGCATTTCGCTCAATCAACACAGTGCTAAATAAACAATTAGCTTCAACACAGCTTTCTTCTGTCAATCAATCAGCTTTATAATGCGCTTACTGTCACGCCCGCGGATGATGGGCCATATATGTTTTCTTTAAATATTCGTTTGTAACATGCGTATATACCTGGGTTGAAGATAAAAATGCGTGTCCAAGCAATTCCTGAACTGTTCTCATATCTGCTCCATTTGCCATCAAGTGTGTTGCAAATGTGTGGCGCATCATATGAGGATGAATCTTGCCTGTTAAAGTTGATTTTTCAATAAGCTTGTTAAGAATTTCTCTGATGCCTCTTGCAGTTAACGGTCCTCCGCGTGCATTCAGAAATAAATTCTCTGTAGAGTTCCCTTTGGACACTAATTCTTTACGCCCATTGGTTATGTATGTTTCGAGTGCATCTTGCGCAAAGCTGCCAAATGGGATATACCGTTCTTTGCTGCCCTTGCCATGCACTAAAACAGTAGATAAGTACATATCCAAATCCCTAAGCCGAATTTGGCTGCACTCGCTTACACGCATACCTGTGGCATACAATAGTTCCAGCAGCGCTTTGTTTCTTTGCCCAAGTGGGGTGCTTTCATCACAGGCCTCAAACAGCTGCTGCAATTCTTCTTCATAGAAAAACTCAGGCAGCTTTTTTTCAGCTTTTGGAATGGAAACAAGAGCAAAAGGATTTTCAGCCACAAATTCTTCTCTCAGCAGGAATCTAAAAAAGCTTCTTAGGCTTGAAATCTTTCGGGCTACCGATTTGCGGGCCAGCTTCTTTTCAAAAAGCAACGTCAGGAATACCCTGACATCAGGGTATTCTACCGTTTTCAAATCTGGTATCGCTTGTTCAGACATGAACATAAGGAATTCCTTAATGTCATGTTGATAATGTTCAATAGTATATTGTGAATAATTTTTTTCAATTTGTAAATATTCAATAAACAACTTTAAAGAAACGTTCACATTTTGATTCATATATATCCACCTCGCAAGGGCTACTAAATAGTATCACAATTCAATAGCCCATGCAACATAATTTACAAATTTTTCATAAAGTTCTGAATTGTTTCTAATGCTCTTTCAGCATGCTTTTCATTTCTTTCTTTTTTCCCTCTTATTTTCACAGGCAAATCAGGGAATAAACCAAAGTTTGCATTCATCGGCTGAAAGCTTTTTGGATTTGCCGTGGTAATGTATCGTGCCATGCTTCCAATCGCCGTTTCGTGAGGGAATTCTATTGGAGCTTCCCCTTTTACAAGCCTCGCCGCGTTAATGCCTGCGACAAGTCCGCTGGCTGCAGATTCCACATAACCTTCTACACCAGTCATTTGCCCTGCAAAGAAGAGATCATTGCGGTTTTTAAACTGATACGTTGCACGCAGCACTTTTGGAGAGTTAATAAAAGTATTACGGTGCATCACTCCATACCGTACAATTTCTGCATTTTCAAGTCCAGGTATGAGGCGAATTACTTCTTTTTGCGGACCCCATTTTAAATGCGTCTGAAAACCAACAATATTATAAAGCGTACCTGCGGCATCATCCTGGCGGAGCTGAACGACTGCATAAGGTCTTTTTCCTGTTTTCGGATCTTCTAAACCTACTGGCTTCATTGGACCAAATAGCATGGTCTTCTTTCCGCGGTTCGCCATTACCTCAATTGGCATACAGCCTTCGAAAAAAATTTCTTTTTCAAACTCTTTTAATGGCACCGTTTCAGCAGATGTCAAAGCTTCATAAAAACGGTCAAACTCGTCTTCTGTCATCGGACAGTTCAAATATGCAGCTTCCCCCTTGTCATATCGGGATTTAAGATAGACTTTGTCCATATCAATCGAGTCTTTTTCAATGATTGGTGCAGCTGCATCGTAGAAATAAAGATAATCTTCCCCGGAAAGCTCTTTCAATTTTACAGATAAAGCTTCACTAGTAAGGGGGCCAGTAGCGATGACTGTTGGGCCCTCTGGAATATCTTTTACTTCTTCATTTATTACTGTTACATTCGGATGGTTTTTAACCTGTTCCGTTACACGTGCGGCAAAATCATGGCGGTCAACAGCAAGCGCTCCGCCAGCCGGTACCGCACTGCTGTCAGCTGAATGAATGATAACAGAATTTAGCTTACGCATTTCTTCTTTAAGTACTCCAACAGCGTTTGTTAAAGTGTTGGCACGCAGTGAATTACTGCAAACCAATTCTGCAAATTTATCTGTATGATGTGCAGGAGTCTGCCTGACAGGCCTCATTTCATACAAACGAACTTGAATGCCTCTGCTTGCAAGCTGCCATGCGGCCTCACTGCCTGCAAGTCCTGCACCTATTACATTTACTGCTATATCTGTCATAATACGAACCTCCACAAATACTTATGATCATTTCGATCCAATTAAAATTTATTATTTAAAAACAGTCTCTCTTACTTTACCCTGTTCTTATTCATTTTGCCATTTTACAATACGATTTAAAAATATAAAAGTTTCAAGCATTATAAAAAGGCACAAACGCCATCTGGAAAGAATCTGGATTTCCCATCCCGCAATAGAAAAGAGTGAGCATTAAGCCCACCCTTAACTTTGCTTTTCTTCTTTGTAGTCGCATTCAACGCATTGAACCTGGACACCTTTTTTGAGCTTTTTCTCAACAAGAAGATTATCGCATTTCGGACAGCTTCTTGGCAGCGGCTTATCCCATGAAATGAAGTCACATTCAGGAAACCTGTCACAGCCGTAGAAAATCCGGCGTTTCTTGCTTTTTCTTTCTATTATATTTCCTTCTTTGCATTTCGGGCATTTGACTCCAATATCCTTAACGATTGGTTTTGTATTGCGGCAGTCAGGGAAATTGCTGCAGGCCATGAACTTTCCGTAGCGCCCCATTTTGAAAACCATAGGGCTTCCACAATTCTCGCAATCTTCTCCAGCAGGTTCGTCTTTGATTTCAACTTCCTGCATTTCCTTTTCTGCCTTTTCCAGATGCTTTTCAAAATCCCCGTAGAACCCATCGATAATCTGCACCCAATTTACTTTGCCTTCTTCAACATAGTCCAGGTCTTTTTCCATCTTGGCCGTAAACTCTATATCAAGAATTTCGGGGAAAAATTCCAGGATAAGCTCAAGGACAATTTCTCCAAGCTCAGTCGGAATAAACCTTTTGTTATCTAAAGCGACGTATCCGCGTTTTTGGATCGTATCCAGCGTCGGAGCAAAGGTTGAGGGACGTCCTATGCCCTGCTCTTCAAGAGTCTTTACCAGTCTTGCTTCTGTATACCTTGGAGGAGGCTGGGTAAAATGCTGCTTGGGTTCGATATCCTTTTTTAAAACCTCGTCCCCTTCCTTTAGGTCAGGGAGCATATTATCCTTTTCTTCAGCCTGATCATCCGAACCCTCTACATATACTTTCATAAAGCCAGGGAATTTGACTTTGGATCCTGTAGCCCGGAAAATCACTGCGCCATTCTTAAGATCCACACTCATTGTATCCATGACAGCTGGTGCCATCTGGCTGGCGACAAAGCGTTCCCAAATGAGCCGGTATAATCGAAGCTGGTCACGTGATAGGTATTCTTTTAAGCTTGCTGGTGCCCTTAACGTGCTTGTTGGGCGGATGGCTTCGTGAGCATCTTGGGCATTGCTATTTTTCTTTTCTTTTTTCTTTTCACTCTGCAAAAACTCTTTGCCATAGGAGCTTTGAATATATTCTGCAGCTTCGCTCTGGGCAATCTCTGAAATTCGGGTGGAGTCCGTTCTCATATAGGTAATTAAGCCGACCGTTCCTTCTTTGCCGAGATCAATCCCTTCATAAAGCTGCTGGGCCAGCATCATCGTTTTCTTTGCCCGGAAATTTAGTTTTCTTGCCGCTTCCTGCTGAAGAGAGGAAGTTGTAAACGGAGCAGCTGGATTCCTCTTTCTCTCTTTCTTTGTAACTGAAGCAACTTCAAATTTATTCCCCTTCATTTTACCCAATATATTTTGGACATCGCTTTCAGATTTCAACTCAACTTTTTCATTTTCCAACCCATAAAAAGCTGCATCGAAAGCCGTTTTTCCTTTTAAGAACTCTCCATCAATCGACCAGTATTCTTCTGGTATAAAGTCCTTTATTTCTTTTTCACGATCGATAATTAATCGGACCGCAACGGATTGAACCCTTCCCGCACTCAAGCCCTTTTTGACTTTCTTCCATAATAAAGGACTTATATTATATCCAACCAGCCTATCAAGAAGCCTTCTTGCCTGCTGTGCGTCTACCAAATCCATATTAATTGGCCTCGGATGCTTAAAAGATTCTTTGATCGCATCCTTCGTAATTTCATTAAAAACCACGCGGCAATCCGATTTAATATCCATATCCAGGCTATGGGCCAAATGCCAGGCAATTGCCTCACCTTCACGGTCGGGGTCAGCCGCGAGATAAATTTTCTTGGCTTTTTTGGCCGCTGATTTTAGTTCTTTTAAAACAGGGCCCTTACCGCGAATGGTTATGTACTTTGGTTCAAAGTTATTTTCCACATCTATGCCCATTTGGCTTTTTGGGAGATCCCTGACATGCCCCATAGAAGCTTTAACCTTATATTTTTTTCCAAGATAACGCTCAATCGTTTTCGCCTTTGCAGGTGATTCAACGATTACAAGAAACTCTGACATCAATAGTCCTCCTTGAGAGGGAATTTTAACATTCAGGCAAAATCAATTTTGAAGGACTGTTATTCGCCTTTCTAAGATTGACCTTTGTATTTTAGGCTGAATGGCATTATATATATCTTAATTTTGGAAAAGCATTTTTTGCTATTTCCAGATTCGAATCATTCATTTAATCTGCAGATATTTACCTTTTTCAATCGGGCAGCTTGCATTTCTAACCAGCTATACTGCACCTGTCAGTTAAATATTCATTATTATTCTACATTCTATTCAGGTTTGTCAAACATAATCGGCTTATTTCGAAACCGTTTTCAACCGTTCTGTTAAATTTTTCAAACTCAAACATCCATTTTCTCTTACGGATACCTGTTGCAAAATGTATAACAGTTTTAATAGAATTTCAACCTTTTTGTAAAAAATCCTTTAAATTAATACACAAAAAAGAATTTTATTGCAGGATAGAGAGCAAAAATGCATTGGACAAGGGCTCTCTATCTAATCCTTTTTTAATAAATCAGCTCCTCAAGTATATCTTCTGCGGTTTTGACAAGTTTGGCCCCCTGCTGTATCAATTCATTTGTTCCCGCTGAATAGGCACTAAAAATACTTCCCGGAACTGTAAAAACTTCCCTTCCTTCTTGGACTGCATAGTTTGCAGTTATAAGGGAACCGCTTTTGCTTTTTGCCTGGATAATCAAAGTACCTCTGCTAATCCCGCTTATTATGCGGTTCCTCATTGGAAACTGCCATCTTGACGGCCTCGTATTAGGCGGATATTCAGAGATGACAAGATGATTTTTCATCATTTCATAAGCGAGTTTTTGATTGGACTGAGGGTATATATGAAAAAGCCCTCCCGCAATGATGCCAATTGTTTTCCCTCCATTTTTAATTGCCTCTTTATGTGCAATTGCATCTACACCTGCTGCCAGTCCGCTTACAATAACAACCCCGTTTTGGATAAGCTTTGGGAACAAATATTCAATCGCCCTCTCTCCATACTCTGTCGCCTGCCTCGACCCGACGACAGCAAGATGGATTCCAGTTTTCAGAAGACCTGTATCACCCTTCGCATATATAATCCACGGAGGCTGGTAGGTTTCTTTTAACAGCACCGGATATTCTTCATCAAAAAGGGAAATTATTTTAATGCCATTAGGAGAGTATTGGCGAATTTGCTCCTGGATTCGATTGGAATGAAGGTCATGGAGAGTGTCTGAAAGGGAGTCCTGATTTACAAATAAAGAGTGACTTGAATAGTAAAACGGATCATTGTAAAGGAATTTTAATTGGGGATCTTTTTTTAGAATGCTTAAAATCATTTTCCAGCTCACTCCTTTGCAATGATGCAAATGGGCCAGCTTCATATTGAATTCTTCCATGGGGAACCTCCTTGGTTTTAGAAAAATGAAAAAAGGTGCTGGAGAAGGGAATGAAAAGAAGGGGATGCAAGCGGAATTACCAATGTAGAAATAGCCCCCCCATTAAACAGGGGGACTATTCTTATAATAATCAGTTGAAATTTTGTTGAGATTAATGAGTTTTACACTTATCATAAAGGCCTTTTTCTTTTAATACCTTTATTAAAGTTTCACCCATAACGGATGGAGTATCTGCTACTTGAATTCCGCACTCGTTCATTACACGGATCTTTTCATCTGCAGTTCCTTTGCCTCCGGAAATGATAGCGCCAGCATGGCCCATACGTTTTCCTGGAGGTGCAGTGCGTCCGCCAATAAAGCCTACAACAGGTTTAGTCATGTTTGCTTTAACCCACTCAGCAGCTTCTTCTTCTGCAGTTCCGCCGATTTCTCCAATCATGATTACAGCGTAAGTTTCAGGGTCTTCATTGAATGCAGACAATACATCGATGAAGTTAGTTCCGTTAACCGGGTCTCCCCCGATTCCAACAGCTGTAGATTGGCCGATTCCAGCCTGTGATAATTGGTGGACTGCTTCATATGTCAGTGTTCCTGAACGGGATACAACCCCTACATGGCCTTTTGTATGGATATACCCAGGCATGATACCGATTTTGCACTCATCAGGAGTGATAACGCCTGGGCAGTTCGGTCCCACAAGGCGAGTTTTCTTGCCTTCCATGTAACGCTTAACTTTGACCATATCCAATACAGGAATATGCTCTGTAATACAGATTGCCAGATCAAGTTCAGCATCAACCGCTTCAAGAATCGCATCCGCAGCAAACGGAGCTGGAACGTAGATTACAGAAGCATTCGCACCTGTCGCTTTAACTGCTTCCTCCACAGTATTGAAAACGGGAACACCTTCTACTTCTGTGCCGCCTTTTCCTGGAGTAACACCGCCGACAATTTGAGTGCCGTATTCAAGCATTTGCTTTGTATGGAAAAGGGCAGTTGAACCTGTAATCCCTTGAACTATAACTTTAGTATCTTTATTAATAAATACGCTCACGTTAATTCTCCTTTCTGGTTTCCAGAGATGCCCTTCCGGGTCGCCAGGACTTAAGCCAAACAAGCTGCAGGATATTAAAACCTGCTTCAGGCTGGCCTAATGCTGCCGCACCTGAACGGCCGCTCATTTTTTAGTTTTAACCTACTAATGAAACGATTTTTTGCGCGCCGTCAGCCATTGATTCAGCTGCAATGATATCAATATCGGATTCAGCAAGGATTTTCTTGCCCAATTCAACATTCGTGCCTTCCAATCGTACTACTAAAGGCACACTTAAGCCTACTTGCTTCGCTGCTTCTACTACTCCAGTAGCGATGACGTCACACTTCATGATTCCGCCAAAGATATTAACAAAAATACCTTTTACGTTTTTGTCAGAAAGGATGATTTTGAATGCTTCTGTAACTTTCTCAGCTGTAGCTCCGCCCCCAACGTCAAGGAAGTTGGCTGGATCTCCGCCGTAATGCTTAACGATATCCATTGTAGCCATCGCCAAACCTGCACCATTAACCATGCACCCGATGTTTCCGTCAAGGGAAATGTAGCTTAGATCGTATTTTGAAGCTTCGATTTCCTTTGCATCTTCCTCTTCCAGGTCACGAAGAGCCAGGATGTCTTTTTGACGGTAAAGAGCATTTGAGTCAAAGTTTAACTTCGCATCCAATGCCATTACCTTTCCGTCTCCTGTTACAACGAGCGGATTGATTTCAGCAATGGAGCAATCCTTGTCGATGTAAGCTTTGTATAAACCCATCATGAATTTTACAGCTTGTCCGACAAGCTCAGTTGGAATATTGATATTGAAAGCAATTCGGCGTGCCTGGAATGCTGTCAAACCAAGAACTGGATCGATTTCTTCCTTGAAGATTTTTTCAGGCGTTTTTTCTGCCACTTCTTCAATTTCTGTTCCGCCCTCTTCAGAAGCCATTAAAACAACGCGGGACGTTGCACGGTCCAATACTAAACCAATATAGTATTCCTTTTTAATGTCACAGCCTTCTTCAATAAGTAAGCGTTTTACCTCTTTTCCTTCCGGACCAGTCTGGTGTGTTACAAGTGTTTTTCCTAAGATCTCACTTGCATATGTACGTACTTCTTCGAGGTTTTTGGCAACTTTTACACCGCCAGCTTTTCCTCGTCCTCCAGCATGGATTTGCGCTTTAACAACACAAACCTCAGTGCCTAGTTCCTTGGCAGCTTCAACAGCTTCCTCAACTGTAAAAGCCACTTTTCCGTTCGGAACTGATACCCCGTATTGTCTGAGGACTTCTTTACCTTGATACTCATGTATATTCATTTCCCATCCTCCTATCTAACTCTTCAAAAAATAGACTGCGCTTTCATTTTATAAAATGACACTACCCTTGTCTACCATTAACTCTAAAATATTATATTTCTTTAAAAATTTAAAATATTAAATAGCAGGGAAACCCCTTTATTCACAGTGATTTTTGACATTACCAACAAATAAATTATTTTATTAAAATAAAGAAAACTGCCTTTTCGGCAGTCTCTACTTTGGCTAGTTTTTTATATTTCTTCATGCTTGCCCCTATATGTAAACGCTGTCATTTCTCCTATTCTTTTAATCCGGATCACAAATATTGGTTTAGCAGTATAAATTATTTTCTCCCAAGCTTATTGCCTGCATCTTGATCCGCCCTATAGATAAAAGCAAAGACTTCAGCAACCGCCTGAAAGAGTTCTTCGGGTATCCCTGCATTTATATCAAGTTTTCCAAGAAGCTCAACCAAAGATGGGTCTTCCTGGACCGGAACGTTGTGTTCCTTTGCTTTATCGAGAATGTTTTCAGCAACCAAGCCCCTCCCCTTTGCCGATACTCTTGGCGGAGCCTGCCCATGTGGATCATACGTTAGAGCAACCGCTTCTTTTCTTTTTCTATTATTCTCTTTTTTCATACTCTCAAATCCACTCCGGTAAATTGGTTTGCCTTTACAAGTTCCCTCTCTTTCAAGGAATTTCCAGCTGTCTCCGGCTTTTGATAAGTAACTGATGAAAGCTTATAATTCAGCTCAGCCAGGCTTTCTTTTAATTTAACAGTTAGTGGAGCAGCAAGTGCTTTCATTCCCTCATGCTCGTTAATTACAGATATATTTATAATTCTGTTTTGGACATGAAGGTCAACGATGGTTTCATTTAAATGCTCCAGATTTAAATAAAAAAGCACCCGGCAATGGCTGGGGTCAATGTCTCCGTTTTCTGTTTTTCTGCCGCTCCACTGCATCGTCAAATCAGATACTTTCCCCCATAATGGAACAGGCAGCTGAAAAACAATGTGCTGCCTCGGCCCAAATTCCTGCGAGAGGGCCTGGAAGCCTGTTATTTTATGCAGAATCCTTTCTGCTGCATCCTTTGCTGAAAACGGCACTTCTTCGCTTAAAAGGCCTATAAGAAGCGGTTTAAGCGATTCCCACTTTGGAGCTGCCCCATCATCCGGTTGTTTTAAAAAATGAACCATATCATGTTCATGGGATAGACCCAATGCCTGAATCAGGTTTTTTAATTGGGCTTTAATACTTTGCTGATCAACCTTGAAAATACTTTCAGCTTGGATGCTATTTTTCAAATCTGCCAGTATAGTTCTGTCTTGCGGTTGAAGCATTGCCGCCAGGGAATTATTCTCTCCTGCCAGAAAACTGCCCATCTTAACTGATGCTATTTTCAATTCAGATTCGCCGAATATGGATAAGAAACGGTTTCCTGAATTGCTGGCACTATCTTTCATATTTAAAAGCATAGCTTCCTTTATCAAAGGCACGATTATTTTGTCTTCCACCGGAAATGTAATTTGGTTAGTTCGAATATTACTTAAAATTCTTTGAACCTCGCTTAAAGCTTGTGATTGTCCCCTTGATACCTGAAAATTGCCAATAACACTGCTCAGTTTTGCCAGATTTAAAATAAACTCTTGTCTCTTTCCGGATTGGTTTGTTTGAAGCAGTTCCTTTATATACTCCATAATTGCAAGCTGCCCCGGGATGTGGTTTCTTTGGCTCCAACTATCTATCGCCTGCATTAATGCCGTTTCCTCATTCGTCCCTCCTTTTACTAGTTCCAGAGCCTTCAGGATGTTAAAAGCTGCAAGTGAGTTCGCCTGGTTTTTTGTACTTAACCATTCGGCAGACAGCCTTGCTGCTGCAAGCGCACCAGATTTTTCTCTTGCAGTCTGTGTAAAATCATTTAATAGGATGCTAATTTTTTGGCCTCTTGCCGTTAATTCGCTTTGATTTAACTGCTGCAGGAGTTTTTTCATTAGAATTGAAACTGAATCACCATTATTAACTGAAGATAAGGCTAAAAAAACATCCTTTGTAAAAGGCAATTGCCTGACGATTAACTCTTTCAATATACGAAGTCCGTCTTCAAACGATTCACCTTCCTTAAGCCAATCGGACGCCAGCTGCAGCGTTTCACCGGTAATAGGCAGCTGTTCCTTTAGGAAATATTGGACAAGCAATTTATTTTCTTTCGATGCCGGCAGTCCCAGCTGTGCAAGAAGGCTTACAGCCGGAGAAGCCATACCGGCTTGGCCTGCTGATTCGATCACTTTAAGGTGTATCATCCCCTCACCAGGCTGTACTTTAAACCAGTATCGGCTATTGGCTGATAATGGTGTTTCAAGCTGCGCAATTGCTTTATGTGGTCCTATTTGGACCTCTGCCGTCTGATTAGGAAATAGCTTAACTATTTTTCCGCTAACAATTTGGCCAGGCCTAAAGGAGACTGATTTTCCCGAATAGCCCTGGTCTTGCCTTATCAATGTCTTGATCATTTCAGACGGCTTCATGTCTTCACCTTCTATTTGTTTTCTGTAACATAATCTTTAACCGGAGCGAAGCTTTTTCGGTGATGCGGAGTTATACCATGTATTTTAATGGCTTCAAGGTGTTCCTTTGTCCCATAACCCATATTTTGCCCAAACCCATATTGCGGGCAGGTTGTTGCGATTTCAGCCATCATACGGTCCCTGGTAACCTTAGCTATTATGGATGCTGCGGCAATGGATATGCTCTTGCCATCCCCCTTAATAATCGCATCCAACGGGTAAGGCGTTACCAGCTTAACTGCGTCTACCAAGAGAAAGTCGGGCTTAGGATTCAACCCTTCTATCGCTGACAGCATCGCTTTTTTTGTCGCCTCATAAATATTGATGCGGTCGATTTCCTCCGGTTCAATGATGCCAATGCTAATCGCTACGGCCTTAGCCTGAATTTCTTCATAAAATTCATTTCTTTTTTGTTCAGAGATTTTTTTTGAATCATCAAGGCCGGGCAGAAAAAAAGATTCCGGCAAAATGACTGCTGCGGCAACGACCGGCCCCGCAAGCGGCCCTCTGCCTACTTCATCAATACCAGCAATAAATCGAAAACCTTGAGACCTATATTTGTTTTCATATTGTATCATCTCGATATGCTTCTCATAAGCCTTTTTCTGCAGCAGCTGCCTGGAATGCCATTTATTCAAAAGCTGCTGCACACCTTTTCTGTCATCGTTTTGTATAGAAAGAATAAATGGATCATCCTGTATGTCGATAGAATTGAGTTTCTCCTCAATCTGGCGAATCGTTAACCTTGCCATTTCTTTCACCTTTGTCCCTTTAATGTATGTATCGGCATTTCTTCAAAAAAATAAAGGCCTTCAATTTTAGAAGGCCTCATTATAGCTTATTCGGCTTCACTTTTCTCAGCCATTTCCCGAGGAAGCTCCAAAGTGATTGGCCCCAGTTTCTCTGAACGGAATTCTCTTATAACCAATTCAGTTACTTTATCATAATCAATTTCTCCGCCGCCCATCAGACATCCGCGGAGCTTTCCAATTTTATCAAACAGCTCTACGATATCTTCCGGAATTTCTTCAAGCTGATACCGCTCTTTCATCCTTTCCGGATACCTTTTTTCGAGGAAGCGCAGAGCATACACTGCAATATCCTGGAGATTCAAGATAGTATCTTTGATTGCCCCTGTCAGGGCAAGCTTAAGCCCAACTTCCTGGTCTTCAAATTTTGGCCAGAGAATTCCTGGTGTATCCAGCAATTCCAGTTCCTTGCCTACTTTTATCCACTGCTGGGCTTTGGTAACGCCGGGAGTGTTTCCTGTCTTGGCGATATTCTTTTTGGCAAGACGGTTGATCAGAGTTGATTTGCCGGCATTCGGAATTCCAACGATCATCGCACGTATCGCTCTCGGTTTAACACCCTTTGCTTTCATGCGGTCAAACTTTTCTTGCAGTATATCCTGTGATGCAGATACGATTTCCTTCATTCCCTGCCCTGCCTGCGAATTTATGGCTATGGCTCTAATGCCTTTTTCTTTAAAATATTTTATCCACTGTTTAGTAGCTTCTTTATCAGCCATATCCGCTTTATTCAGCAAAACAAGCCGCGGCTTATGCTGAATTATTTCGTCAATCATCGGATTTCGAGAAGAATACGGAATTCTAGCATCGACAAGTTCAAAGATGATATCTACCAGCTTTAGTTTTTCTGTTACCTGTCTGCGGGCTTTCGCCATATGGCCGGGAAACCATTGGATGGTCATGGCTGGCACCTCCTTCTTCAAGTAAGTGTTCAAAAAGGAGGACAACTCCGGACTTTTTGAACTACTTCTTTAATTAACAATCCGAATATCTTCTATAGGCCAGTAAATAATGCCGGCATCACCTAATACCTCTTCCAGCGGAACAGGTCCAATATGGCGGCTGTCCTTGCTGAAACGGCGGTTATCGCCCATTACAAACAAATGCCCTTCCGGCACTGTTTCCTGCCCTATTTTTTCTTTAAGCGTAAACGGTTCTGTTAACGGACCGTCTATAACCTGTTTTTTATACTCATCCAGATAAGGCTCTTCATACGCTTTGCCGTTTACAAAAAGCGTATCATCTTTGTATTCGATCTTATCTCCAGGAAGCCCGATCACCCTTTTAATGTAATCCTTGTTTTCAGGCGCATGAAAAACGATAATATCAAAGCGCTCAGGCTCTCCGATTTTATAGCTGAATTTGTTCACAATCATTCTGTCCTGGTCATGCAAAGTAGGCATCATGGACAAACCGTCGACCACAATCGGCGCAAATAAAAAATATCTAATAACTGCCGCTAACAGGACTGCGATCACAAGTGCCTTTGTCCATTCCCACAACTCATTTTTCTTTTTTGCCATTCAATTCCCCACCATTCTTCAGTCAAAAATTATCCTAAAAGGCCGTCTGTCCTTCAGGGAAACGCTCTGCATCTCAAATTATTGCAGGAAGTGTTTTCTATTTTTTATTTTACAAAAATTTGTCTCAATAAACACGATGGGAATCTCATTTATATATTATTTAACATTTATGTAATATTATTAGCCAAATAAGAAAAGCGCAAGGCGCCCGACTATGGCAGCAAGCTTAAGTTAAGTGATGACGTTCTTTGTCATCAGAAGCGAAAACCTTTAGACGAAGTTCAAAAGTTAATGAAAGAAAAAGGAGCTTGATAATCAAGCTCCTTCTTTTTTCTCTTATTAGCGAATTTCTTTGATACGAGCTTTTTTACCGCGTAGGTTACGCAAGTAGTAAAGTTTCGCACGGCGTACTTTACCGCGACGGATAACTTCAAGCTTCGCAATCTTTGGTGTGTGTACAGGGAATGTACGCTCAACGCCTACACCGTAAGAAATCTTACGAACTGTGAAAGTTTCGCTGATTCCACCACCACGACGCTTAATCACAACACCTTCGTATACCTGGACACGCTCACGTGTTCCCTCAACAATACTTACGTGTACACGTACAGTATCACCAGGACGGAAAGAAGGAAGGTCTGTACGAAGTTGTTCTTTTGTGATTTCTTCGATTAATTTTTGCATCGTTTTCAACTCCTCTCAACAGACGCTCTTGCACAACCTTTTGTTTGCAGCGGAACATCTTTATCAGACGCAAACTGAACAAGTTCAGCCTAAGTCACAAAAAGTATCATACCATACCTGGACGGCAACTTCAACGTTATTTGCCTTCTTTTTTTATTTCTTCAAGCCATTTTTTCTGATCTTTTGTTAAATCGGCTTCCTCAAGCAAATCGGGGCGCCTTAAATAGGTTCTTCTTAGTGATTCCTTCGCCCTCCATTCTTCGATAAGCCGATGATTCCCTGACATTAAAACATCCGGCACCTTAATCCCCCGGAATTCAGCAGGCCTGGTGTAATGGGGGTGCTCAAGGAATCCGGTGCTGAACGAGTCTTTCATATGTGATTCTTCGTTGCCCAGAACACCTGGAAGCAAACGAACAACGCTGTCTATTACAACCATTGCCCCCAGTTCGCCGCCAGTAAGAACAAAATCCCCAATCGAAATCTCATCGGTTACAACATGTTCCCGAATTCTTTCGTCGTAGCCTTCATAATGTCCGCAGACAAAAATAAGGTGTTCCAGCTCGGCCAGCTCTTCAGCTTTCCGCTGGGTATACCGCTCACCCTGGGGGCAAAGCAAGATAACCCTTGGGGCTGTTTCTCCATGGCCGCGGAGATCGTCTACAGCATCAAAAATTGGCTGCGGCTTTAATACCATTCCTGCTCCCCCGCCATAGGGATAATCATCCACCGTTTTATGCTTGTTGTCCGCATAGTCCCTGAAATTGACGACATTATATTCTACTGCTTCATTTTCAGCCGCTTTTTTTAAAATGGAATGTCCCAAAACCCCATCAAACATTTCCGGAAAAAGAGTGAGAACATCAATTTTCATCATGAAAGCAGCCCTTCAATCGGGTTGATTACTATACGCTTCTCATTCACATTTACTTCTTTGACAACATCTTCAATATATGGAATCAGAATCTCTTTGCCGCCTTTTCCTTTGATTACCCACACATCATTGGCTCCTGGCGAAAGGATTTCTTTTATTTTGCCAACTTCTTCGCCTTCAAGTGTTTCTACTATACAGCCTATTATTTCATGATAGTAAAATTCATCTTCCTCGAGAGCGCCCAGCTGATCTTCAGATACTTTCAATATGCCGCCCTTCATTTTTTCAATCTGGTTAATATTTTCGTACCCTTCAAAGATAAGCAAATCAAATGACTTATGAGTCCGATGGGATTTCACCGTCAGTTCAACCGGTTCAGCTTTTGAGTCCGGCATAAATAAATATAGCTTGCTTCCCGGCTTATATCTTTCGTCCGCAAAGTCTGTTTTGGATATTACTCTCGCTTCTCCTTTAATGCCATGGGTGTTTACGATTTTCCCTACATTAAACCATTTCTGCATATTAACTATCACCTCTAGCGGATTTCATCAACAATACCATCTTTAATGATAATTGTTTTCCCTTTTTCTATGTCTTCCCAGCGAAAACCCTCTTCAACCTCGATAATCGCCTGGATTTCTTTTTCCTTCAATTCGCTCCCTAGTGGTAGCATATGTAATTGTTCTATTTGAAAATCGAGGAGTTTAACTTTTTCCTGCCTCATTTGAATTTCTTTTTCAAAATGCTTCATTAAACTGGCCGGGTGAATTTTTTTCGTTTTTTCCTGCTTTTTCAACTCAAACCGGAGCTGGTCGCTTTCTTTCTGCAGCTGCTGTTTTTTGGCAGCATATCCCTCGAGCAGTTCTTTCTTGCTATTCTCTGTTAACACCTGTTTGACTGTTACTGATTGAATAATTTTCATCTACAGCGCCTCCCAAACGCATTAGCCGGAAACGAACCCGGCCTCCTTGACAATCATGTCGATTCTTAGTTGGCGATGTGTTTATATTTTTAAATTCTCTCTGTTAACCTTACCTGTTGATTTCCGCTCCAGGTGCTCAGCGGAGGGCGGTCCGGGGGCCTCCGGGCACCTTGCACCTGTGTGGTCTGCCTTTGACTCGCTCTTCCCGCAGGACTTTGAATAAGCATCTTCGAATTAACACCGCACGAAGAAAATTAGGATGTATTTTCGGGGATCTCGTACCTTCCGCTCCAATCAGCAGGGTATCAAGATTAACAAGACTCTTTAACTTAGCCTTTTAAATTGTAAAAAAAGGAGGGGAAACCCCTCCTTTCTTAGTGCCATCCAGCTCTGGCCGCTGGCGGCCGGAACTTTCAGTGTTATTCGATGATCTCTAAAAAGATCTTCTTTTGTTCTGATGAACCTGCTGCATAAACAACGGTCCGTATTGCTTTCGCAACGCGCCCTTGCTTCCCAATTACTTTCCCCATGTCATTCTTGTTGACAGAAAGCTGATAGGTTACGCGCTGATCCTCTTCTTGGACATTCACTTGAACATCTTCCGGAAAATCAACAAGGGGCTTAACTATCGTTTCGATAAGCTCTTTCATCTTATAATGAATTACTTACCGTTTTTAGCGTTATGGAATTTCTCCATAATGCCTTGCTTAGAGAAAAGGTTGCGTACTGTATCAGATGGCTTAGCACCAGTCTGTAGCCATTTAAGAGCCAACTCTTCATTGATATCAACGATCGCTGGTTGAGCAACCGGATTGTAAGTTCCTACTGTTTCAATGAAACGTCCGTCACGAGGAGAACGAGAATCAGCTACAACGATACGATAGAAGGGATTTTTGTGAGCTCCCATACGCTTTAAACGAATTTTTACTGCCATTTTAAAAAGCACCTCCGAATAGTTTCACACAAGATAGTATAATATCAGATTGTTAATTAGTTTGTAAAGGTTTTTTTCTTTACATGTTATGAAAAGCTTGCTGTCTAGAAAAGCGCAAGCGCCTTGCCCACCCCCGACAAGCACAAGACGAGCCTCCCGGAAAGGCGTTTTTTGCCTTTTTGGGAGGATTGCCCGAAATGTGGAGGCGACTGCCCAGGGACGACAGGCATAAGACGGTTCCTGTAAGAAGGCGTTCTTCCTTCTGAAAGGAAACGGCTTATGACCCCGAGTCCCTAGGAGCCGCAACAAGACAAGCTTGTGACCTCGAGGGGGTAGGCGCTGGAGCTAGACATTACTAAAAAGGATTAAAAGGAAGCTTGAATCCGCCCTTTTTCTTTCCCTTTTGCTGCATGCCAGTCATCTGCTTCATCATCTTCTTCATATCTTCAAATTGCTTCAGCAGACGGTTTACTTCAGGAACGGTTCTTCCGCTTCCTTTTGCAATCCTTTTGCGGCGGCTTGAGTTGATAATTTCCGGATGAGTTTTCTCTTCCTTTGTCATCGCTTTAATAATCGCTTCAACGTGAGTAATTTGCTTCTCATCGATTTGAATATTATTCAAGCCTTTAATTTTGTTGGCACCAGGCATCATTTTCAGAAGCTCGTCAAGAGGCCCCATATTGCGGACCTGTCCAAGCTGATCCAAAAAATCATCAAATGTGAAGGAAGCAGTTCGCATTTTTTGCTCAAGCTCTTTCGCCTTTTCTTCATCCACATTGGCCTGCGCTTTTTCAATTAGGGATAAGACGTCTCCCATGCCTAAAATACGGGACGCCATCCGTTCTGGATGAAACGCTTCAAGCGCATCCAGTTTCTCGCCAAGACCGACGAATTTAATTGGCGTGTTCGTCACGGATCTGATGGATAGAGCCGCTCCGCCTCGAGTATCGCCGTCCAGCTTTGTCAGTACAACTCCTGTCAGTCCGAGCAGTTCATTAAAGCTTTGCGCAACATTCACCGCATCTTGACCTGTCATGGCATCTACAACAAGGAATATTTCATCCGGGTTAGAAAGCTCTTTGATTTGCTTAAGCTCATCCATTAGAGCCTCGTCCACATGCAATCTTCCCGCTGTATCGATCAGAACATAATCATTATGTTCTTCCTTAGCCTTTGCGATGGCCTGTTTTGCAATTTCAACAGGGCTGACCTGATCGCCAAGGGAAAAGACCGGCATATTCAGCTGTTTGCCAAGTGTTTCAAGCTGCTTAATGGCAGCAGGGCGGTAAATATCCGCGGCTACCAGCATCGGATTGCGGTTGTACTTTTTACGAAGCAGGTTTGCAAGCTTTCCGGTTGTTGTCGTTTTACCGGCACCCTGAAGGCCGACCATCATAATGACAGTCGGCGGACGATTCGAAACAGCAATTTTGCTCTGTTCTCCGCCCATCAGTTCCGTTAATTCCTCTTTAACAACCTTAATGACCTGCTGGCCCGGCGTCAGGCTCTTTAGTACTTCCTGCCCGACAGCGCGTTCGCTTACTTTTTTGACAAACTCTTTGACGACTTTGAAGTTAACATCCGCTTCCAAAAGAGCGAGACGGACTTCACGCATCATTTCTTTTACATCCGCTTCATTGATTTTGCCTTTTCCGCGGATCTTCTGGATTGTATTTTGCAGTCGGTCGGCTAATCCTTCAAATGCCATATATGCCGCCTCCTAATCTAATTTCTCAAGCTCTGCTACTGCTTCATTTAGTGCTTCGGCGGAAGGGGAACCTTCCTTAAGCATCTCTTTCATGTTTGCAATCAGCTTGCTGCGCTCTTGAAATTTATGAAATAATAACAGCTTTTCTTCATACTCTTCAAGCATTGCTTCTGTACGTTTAATGTTGTCGTAAACCGCTTGCCGGCTAACTTCATATTCCTCGGCAATCTCTCCAAGCGAAAAATCATCCAGGTAGTACAGGGACATATAGCTTCTCTGCTTAGGAGTTAACAACGATTGATAAAAATCATAGAGGTAATTCATCCTCGTTGTCTTTTCGAGCATCCCTATTCCCCCTTGTTAAGTGAAAAGCCTTTACAAAGTTAGTTTACATAGAAGTGCATGGCATGTCAAGAAAATATCTTTACATGATGGGCCATGACTCGCTTTTGCGTTTCGTTGATATTCACTGAAATATTAAAATCTCGTTGATATATCGAAAATTCCGTTGATATATCCAGTTTTTCGAGAATAACAGCTTACTTTCGCGGCCGCATAAACCATTCGCAACAAAATTTTGATTGCTGACAAACAAAAGCAGAGCAATTGCTCCGCTTTTACTTATTTTTTCTGTTTTTCGCGTCCAGCAGCCTTTTCATTCTCTCTTCCCGTTCTTTTGGTGTGAGCATTTCCGGCTGTCTTGAAGGCTTTTGCTTTTTTCTTTCTGCTTTCACTATCGGTTTTTCATTTGAAAGGTGCTCCTTCAGAACCGGAGCTTCATCTGCTTTAGCTATCTTTTCCCTGGCAGGTTGCAGCTTTGCAAACTTTTCTGTTTTTTCACGCTTTTCTTTAACCGCTTTCTTTCTGTTTTTCTTCAAAATTCCTCCAACAAGCCCTATCAAACCAAATCGCCTAAGCGCTATTTCGGTAAAAAAGATCAGGAATGCCGCCAGGATCAGCCATTCGCTGATCGGCTGTTTTGTACTGGCGGGGTTCTTTAGCGGGCGAAAGCTGTCTATTTCAGCCTCAAGTCCTTTGCCCCCTGTCAGTTTGGAAAGTTCCTCCAGATGTTCTTTATTGGCTCCCTTTTGCAGATATTCAACTGAGTACGGGATGGTAAAGCCAGTCTGATGAATTTGGACATTTCCATTTTGATCTGCCTGTTTAATGTTTAAAAAATACATCCCAGAGCTTTCGGGCAGGGTCGCTTCATATTTAGCCGGGGCGGTTAGCCTTGTATTCGCTTCAATCTGCTCGCCAGTTTCCGAAACAATGGAGGTCTCGATTGGGAGTGACTGGCTATTTGCAGACTCAAGGTTTAGCACTGTACTTCCGTCCCTTTTTTCAACGGAAATCCTGTATGGTTCACTTTCATACTGCGGCAAGGTTTTTGTAACAAGCTGATTAATAAATAAAGGCCATTTTTCCCAGCGCGCCCAATCCCCTGACCATTTTCCTGAGAAGTCGGATGTAAAGGCAATGGTCCGGCCCATACCATACTGCCATTCAGCAAGGACAGGGTCTTCTTTTTCGCTCAATACCGGAACCTCCGAGCGCGGCTTTGCCGTTGAAGCAATATAGGCATTCATTTTGGGAACACCCTTTTCAAAAAGTGCTGACCACTCTGGATATGGCTGAACACTCGGATAGAAGGGGTTATCCTCTATATAGGTTCTTGTTGCCATCACGGTTTCTCGCGACAATATGCTCGGAATGACAGATGAATCGGTAACATCGTAAAATCGACCAGATCCCATTGCTGCGAGATCTTCAAGAAGGCTTCGGTCAGCATCCTGTCCCAGAGCAACTGTTGAAAGGGTAATATTTTTCTCTTTTCCGCTCTCTATCAGTAAGTCATAGTCATTATTAGTTGAAGACTGCCCATCTGTGAGCAAAATAATATGCTTTCTCTGCAGCTTCAAATCTTCCAGCTCTGAGAATGCTTGTTCAAGGGAGGCAAAGATTTCAGTTCCTCCGCCTGGTGTAATGGATCTGATCTTATCAATTGCCTTCTTTTTATCCTTCAGCGGCTCTGTCTCAAGGATTTCCCATGGCCGGTCATCGAATGCGATGACACCAAGCGTGTCTTCTTCACGGAGCAGCTCCACTGAGCGGGCAGCAGCCTCCTTGGCCAGTTCGATTTTGCTTCCGGCCATACTTCCAGACCGGTCCATTACAAGTACAAGCCCCAATGAAGGCATTTCTTTCTTGCCCTTGATATCCATTTCCACCGGCAGCAATCTTTCGATTGGTGTTTTAAAATAGCCTCCTAATCCGAAGCTTTCATCACCGCCCATCATGATAAAACCGGTACCAAATTCTTTCACTGCTTTTTCCATTAAATTCATCTGATTTTCCGAGATAACGGTAGCAGGAACATTGTTAAAGATAATGGACTGATATTGCAAATACCCTGACATAACTGTCGGAAGCTTTTCAGGCTGAACTGTATCTGCCATAAGGCCTGAACCCTCCAGAAGCTCCTCAATATTCCCCGATTCCGTTCCCTGCACAATCAGTACCTTCGGCGTTCCTTTTACATTTACAACCGAGTGCAATGTATTATTTTCTGTAAAAGTATCCTGCTCAGCAGCTATTTCTGCCTTATATACCGTTAGTCCGGCTTTATCTGCTTTATGGGTAAACGTATAAACGTTCTTTCCTTCATTTACTTGAACCGTTTGCTTGAAAACCTCTTTATGATTAACAGAAAGGCGAATATCAGCTTTTTTACTGGTATTGCTCGTCACTTCAATCGTAATGGGAGCCTCTTCTCCCAAATAGAGTGAAGGAGGAACAGATAGTTCTGAAATAGATACATCTTCACCCGAGGTTGTTTTTAACAAAACATGATCAATTTCAATTTGCCGATTTTTTAAAATGGAAGCTGCTTCCAGGCTGTTGCCGGAAGTTTCATTGCCATCTGACAGAAGTACGATTCTTCCAGCTGAATCTCTTGGCATCAATGATGCCGCGAACTGCAAGCCTGCCTCCAGGTTGGTTTGGGAATCATCCACTTTCCCGTTAAATTGGGCAACAGCCTCCCGATTCCTTCCCAGATTCTGCTCGAGGGCCACATGTTCGCCAAATGCAGCAACCGCATACTGATCTTCGCTTTTCTTATGGCTGACACTATTTTCTATCCAGGCAAGCGCTTCCTCGGTTTCACCAATACTCGCTGAACGGTCGGCAAGAAAAATGACGGTCTCTCCATTTACCGGCAGCAGAATCTGAGGAACGGTCAGTGCAAAAATTAATAGAGAAAAAACCACCATCCTCAGGCCGGCAATCCAATAGTTTTCATTCCCCTTAGTCCGGTGTTTCCATAAATACAAAAAAATCAAAAGTACAGCAGGAATAAACAACAAAAACAGGAAGGGATATTTAACCTCTATGCCCACGGCGATATACCTCCCATTCCAAAGCAATTAAAATAAGAGCAGTTAACGCCAGCCAGAACCAGAGCTTTTCATTTGGCTTATGGGTCGTACTGTCTTTTTCCGATGATTTTTCATTCAATGTATAGGACTCTTCAGCTCTTGTATTTTTTTCCCGTTCATCGAGAAGCACGGAAAAATAATAGATTTGATTTTCCGAAACAGCCTGATAGGTTCCAGGAACGGCAGGCGCTTTGAAGTTTTCCTTGCTTAAATCCAGGGAGTACAAATTCTCATCTTTATGATTAAAAATCTCCCAGCGATCCGAACCCTCGCCTATATTAACCCATCGCTCCTCACCAGCGCTGAAATAACCAAGGAAATCTGTCTGCTGGGATAACCATTGATAAGCGTTATAGAAGAAAATCGGAAAGCCCGGCTGCAGCGGCCAGTCCGTATCAGCCAGGTCAAAATTCAAAATAATAATTGGCTGACCCCTCAGCATACCCTTTTGTATTAATGGGATGCTGCCGCTTTTCAGCACAGATTCCCATTCTCCATCCAAGGCTGCAGATGCAGAATGGATAAACACTTTATCAAAATTAACAAATTGAAGGAGAGCATCGTCTTCTTCAGTAATCCCTTCAACTAGCTTTACTTTTTCTTTGCTGCTGTTAAAAAATATAAGCGGCTGCTGTGGAAGTTCCATTAGGGTGCTACCTTCGGCAAGAACTACTCCTTTAATATCCAATCCGCTAATGTTGCCTGAATCTGTCTGCAATAATTCTGCTCCGATGGTTTGAAAGCCTTTTACAGCAAACGGGTTTACCGTTCCCATTGTGTAGATCTTTGGCTTTGAATCCGTATAAATGGAAGCAGCAAAATTATCAGCGCTGTAGCCATCCTCAATCGAGATAGATGCCTCATAATAAGGTTTTTCAGGCAGTGAAGGGACCTGAACGGTAATTTGCTCATTTGCTTTTAATGATATTTTTTGTTCGAATAAAACTTCTTCTTCATTTTGCAACTTAAAGCCAGTTTCTATATTTCTTGAAGATTGGTTTTCTATCACTGCAACAGCTGAAATTTCACCAGCTACTGCTGCAGTGCCAAAGGACTGCAGCGAAACATTTCCTTCATCCACTCCAAAGTTATGTACAACAGTGTATTGGCCATCCATTTTTTCTTTTATTTTGTCCTGTGTAACTGCGTCGGAAAAAATATGGATAGCCGTGTCTTTCCCTGAGGATAAAGAATTTGCCAATACGAGTGATTTATCCATATTTTCATGCTCATAAGAAAGCTCCAGGCTGTTGATTTTTCTGCGGATTTCTTCTGAATCATCTTCCCTGCTCAAAAGAATCTCGCTTTTCTCACCTGCTTTAATCAAAGTTACTACCTGGCCATTTAGCTTGTCTGCCAAACCCAGCATTTCTTGTTTCGCCATTTCAAATCGGGTAGAGTCATCCATTTCGGCTGACATGGAGGCAGAAGAATCCGCGATAAGGATTAGGTGCTCACCCTTTATGGCACTTTCCAGCCAGAACGGACGTACAAGGGCAAGCAATAATAACAGCAGGGCCAATATTTGCAGCCAGAACAAAAGATTTTGCTGCAGCTTTTTCAGCCACGGAGAGGCCTGCCATTCGTTTAACACCTGCTCCCAAAGCATGTTGGATGAGACTGTCCTTTCCATGTACTGCTTGCGAAAAAAATAAAATAAAACAACGGCCGCTATGAAAATAGTTAAAATAAAATAGATAGGATTTAAAAATTGCATGTTTTCGTCACCTTACCATTCCCTTTGCAGGAAGATCCCGGAAAAGAATCGTCTGCAGGTCCCTGACTTCAGGGGCGAAGATATACTGGCCGCCATACCGTTTGCATATGGCCTCTAGCTGCTTATTATGTTCCTTCAGCCGTTTTTCATAGTCAGATAAAATAGAAGAATTCAAACTGACATTTACTTCGGTCCCTGTTTCACTATCTATTAGCTTCATATCTCCCGAATAGGAAGGGGCAAGCTCTTCATTAGCCAGCACTTGGAAAAACCAAAACTCCTGTTTCAACCCTTTTAATTTCTTAAAGAGTATTTCCCATTCTTTAATCGGCTCAAATCCATCAGTTACTAAAATAGCAAGCTGCTGCTGTTTCAATAAAGAATCTTTCAAGCAGCCTAGAAAGTTTTTGGCCATTGGGCCGCCTTCGTGTTTTTGAATTTCCAAGAAAGTCCGTCTGCTGTATATAGAACCCTTTCTCTTTACTGGCTGTATCCCTTCAGAAGATACTGCTGCAAATAAAAGCCGGTCTTCACCAGCAAGCACCATAAAACTCAATGCAGCAGCCAGCCCTTTTGCATACTCCCACTTCGAATGGATTTTTGTCATTGAAGAGGTTCCATCAAGATAAACGGCAATGGAAAGTTCCTGTTCATCCAAAAACCGTTTGATGTAATGCTTTTGGGTTCTCCCGAAAACATTCCAGTCAATTTGGCGAATATCATCACCAGGCTGATAGGCCCTAAAATCGGAGAATTCCATGGAAGATCCAAATTTATTGGACTGCCGTGAGCCTGCATGAAATCCCCTTTTTCTTGTTTTTACAACTACCTTTCTTTTTTGCAGCCTTCCAAGCAAAGCCTGTTGATTGTTCATCAGCCATTTGCTCCCCGAACGGCTTCCCTAAGCAGTTCCTTAATGATTGAATCAGCGGTAACACTTGATGCTTCACCTTCAAAGTTCAAAATTAGACGATGCCTTAAAACAGGATTTGCAACATGCTTAATGTCGCCAACGGAAACATGAAATCTTCCTGAACACATAGCCCTTGCCTTTGCCATATTAATTAAGCTTTGCAGCCCGCGCGGCCCGCTTCCATACTGGACAAAATTTTTCACCATTTCAGGAGCCTCTTCCGAATCAGGATGGGTTGCAGTAATCATCCAAACCGCATAATCCAGTATTTCATCTGAAACAAGGATTTCCCTGGCCAGCCCTTGCAGTGCAATAACATCGTCCAATCCTGCTACCTTTTTTAGCTGCGCTCTTTGCGGCCCTGTTGTTCTTAAAGCAATTTCCTTTAACTCTGCCTTTGTTGGATATTGGACATTGACTTTGCAAAGAAAACGGTCTGTCTGCGCCTCTGGCAGGGGATAAGTACCTTCCATATCAATCGGATTCTGAGTTGCCAGTACAAAAAAGGGCTTTTCCATGCTTTTGGTTTCACCCATAATTGTTACGGTTTTTTCACCCATTGCCTCAAGCAGGGCACTCTGTGTTTTGGGAGTTGCCCTATTGATTTCATCTGCCAAAATAATGTTGGCAAATAGCGGCCCTTTATGAAAACTGAATGTTTGCCTCCCTGCCTCGTCAGGCTGAAGCAGCATCGTACCGGTTATGTCGGATGGCATGATGTCAGGCGTGAACTGTATTCGGGAAAAATTCAGATCAAGCACCTCTGAAATTGTTTTAATCAGCATCGTTTTTCCGAGTCCAGGCAAACCTTCCAGGAGTACATGGCCTCCTGCAAAAATACTCCATAAAACATGTTCAACAACTTCTTCCTGGCCGACAATAAATGATTGAATTTCTTCTTTCACTTTTACAATTGTTTCAGCCGCTTGTGCAAACTGCTGTTCTTTTTCTTCGATAACAGACATTGAAGTCACTCCTTGTCAGGATCTATACTCGTAAAGTAATTCTTAACTATTTCTTCTAAATCAGCCGGAAGCTTATACCGATCCGTACTTTGCCTGTAAGCTTTTTCATAACTGCCAAATACCTCACTGTATGATCTGATGCTTCCTTTCAAGACAGGCCCATCCCCTTCAAATTGCTGTCCTGAATTCCCTTCTCCCAGGGTGCCATTATCATTCTCGATATTCTCCTGCCCTTCCATATGAGATGGGATAGTTAACAGCTCTCTTGAACCCTGGCCCAGGCCTGCCCCGCCGCCAAGGGCGCTGCCTGATCCCGCTCCGGATCCCGAGCCCGAACCGCTGCCTGATCCCGCTCCGGATCCCGAGCCCGAACCGCTGCCTGATCCTGTTCCGGAACCTGAGCCTGTACCTGTACCACTGCCATTTCCGCTGCTTGAATTATTGCCAGTTTGGTTATTTTGCTGGCCGGAGTTGTTTTGCTTCTGGCCCTGCTGCGAATTAGTGCTTGTACCCTGGCTGCCAGGCTGGCCAGGAGGTGCAAATGCCAATTGGCCAGGAGGCATTCCGTTTGCAGCCATTTGCTGCTGTAGGGACAATCCTGAATTTTGCAGCGCCTGCTGCGCTGCAGCAAGCTGTTTCAAAAGCTCTTCCGATTCCATCGCTTCTTCAAGCTGCTCCAAAAGCTTCGATAGCTCTTCTTCCGATAATGGCTCTTCACTCCCGGTAAGCTCGCTCAATGTCTTTTTTTGCTCTTCGCTTAATCCATCCATCTGGTCGTTCAGCTTTGACAGTTCTTTCTCAAATGCGGCCATATCTTTTTGAGCCAGCATGCGGCTTAATTGATCCAAACCGTTTTTATTCAAGTCTGATTTCATATTTTCCAGTGCCAATGATTTTTCTTTTTCTTTAAGCAATCTTAATTCGAGACTTTTCGTTTGTTTGGCCAATTCCTTTAAAGCTTCTTCAGCTGATTTTTTTTTGGCGATTTTATCTTTTGCCATTTCTAATGCCTTTTTCACCGCAGGATTCTTTTCCTTCTCGGCTTTTTTCTCCAATTCCTTTTTTGCTTCTTCTACTAGTTTGATTTCCTTCTCCTGCTTGTGTGCCAATTCTATATTTTCGCTGGGGATCAAATAAAGCAGCACCGCGGCAGCAAAAAAAGCAAAAAACAGTGAAAGAGGCTTAGGGAAGAGGATGATTTTCTTCCTTCCTAAGACCTTATCATGCACTTTTTTCATATGTTTTACGGTATCAGCAAGCTGCAGCCTGGCTATAATTCCTTCATCCTGCAAAAAAGAAAAAGATGTAATAACTCTGTCTTCCGCTACAAACCTGTTATATAATGCCGCTGCTTCAGCCATTCCCGGCCTCTGTTCCCATATTCGATAAACGGAAACGAGCAGGGATAATAGAATGATTGGCCAAAAATAATAACTAAGAAAAGGAATGGCAATAAACCTTGCTGCAGTAATCAGAAGAAAAGACAGAGCCGCTGCTAACACAAGGAATACCTGCGATTCCTTAACAATTAGCTGAAGCAGCATCTGCCGCCTAATCGGTTTTAAAAGTTTCAGATATTGAATGCGGTCTTCCATCGGTTTCATTCCCTTATTAAAAATTGCGGGCAATCCCAGCCCCTAAGGGAGAAAGAAATTGCCCGAACTTTCCTATTCGTTTAGCCCTTTCTCATATTGGGGCGGAGTTTTCTGATGCTGAGCAGCAAAGCTCCAATGAAAATTACAGTGTACGAGATTAAATAAGAAATCCATAACGGAAACTCAATGCCAGTTGATCTGGAAATTTCATTCGTAATCTCCGGTTGAAACGTGCTGATCAAAATAATAACAGGGTTCAGCATCGCCGGAAAATAGGCCAAAGGGTTTGTCGGTTGAACCGCTGAATAATTGTATGCATTGTTTAGCTGGATAAAGATTAAAGCCAGAAAAGCAGTTCCTCCCGCCAAAAATAAAGTAACTCCATAAGTAGTAACCATTGATACAATAGTTTTTCGAATGAGCGTTGAAAACAGTACCCCAAGGCTGCCAAATGCAAGGATTGTGAATAGATAAAATCCCATAGTCGTAAGCAGCTGCCCAGGGGAAACACCGCCAAATAAAAACACGAAGCTATATAGCGGCAGACTTGCCGCAATAAGCAGAAGCAAATACGAAATAGAAGAAATCAGCTTGCTTAGCACAATGCTTGCAGAGCTTTGGGAAGTGGTCAGCATGATGTTTAATGTTTGCCTTTCCCTTTCACTGCTGATAATTCCGGCAGTCAATCCCGGTGTAATAAACAGAATCAAAGCAAGCTGCAAAACTGAAAGAATCATAAACATCGTTCGGCTCTGGTCTGGTTTAAAATAGCCCTGCATGTTATTGGACAATGATTCTATAAATATAAAGCCGACAATGATTAGCCCAAGCGCCAAAAGGTAAAAGAGAACGCCAAGATAGCTCTTAAAGTTACGGAAGCGGAGCTTAAACTCTTTATTCAGTACAGGATTTACCACAAAATTCTTCATGTCAGCTCAACCCCCTTTGTAATTTCCATAAAGACATCTTCAAGGTCTGTCTCCACTTCGGAAAAGCTGGTAATACCCAGATTATTAAGTACTGCTTTTTTCAGCATTGCTGTTTGTTCTTCTGCAGTGCCTCTATATATAAATTGGAAGGACAATCCATCTTCCAGTGCTGATAATTTGGAGACATTATGATCATCTTCAAAAAAAGAGATCGCCTCCTCAATCCCTTCATGGACTTTTACAATAATTAGCCTCTCCCCTCTTAACTGAGCCTGTATATCAGCAACTGATCCCTTAGCCACCAATTTCCCTTGATCAATAATGCCAATAATGTCGCACATCTCGGCAAGCTCAGGCAAAATATGGGAAGAAATTAAAATCGTTTTCCCCATACTCTTCAGCTCCTTTAATATTTCCCTCATCTCCACCCTTGCACGTGGATCCAGGCCTGAAGCGGGTTCATCAAGAATCAATACTTCCGGGTCATGGATAAGGCACCTCGCCAGACAGAGGCGCTGCTTCATCCCCCTTGATAAAAGGTCAACATATGAATCCCTTTTATGTGACAGATTGACGAGGTCGAGAAGCTGCGGAATCAGCTTCTCCCTCTCGGCAAACGGAATGCCATAGCTGGCACCATAGAAATGCAGGTATTCATCTGCCTTGAGCTGATCATAGACTCCAAAGAAATCCGGCATATACCCGATTTGTTTCCTGACCAGCTTTGGCTCCTTTTGAACATTAAAGCCATTAACATAAGCAGTTCCTGAGGTAGGGGCCAGAAGGGTTGCCAAAATGGAAAATGTCGTCGACTTTCCCGCGCCATTCTGTCCGACAAATCCAAACACACTCCCTTTTTCTATTGTCAGGTTTAATGAATCAAGTGCCGTGAATTTCCCATATCTTTTCGTTAAATCAATAATTTCTATCATTTTGACACCTCCCCTTTAATCGTAATAGCTGGCAATTGAACATAAGGATCGCCCTGGGCAGATTTGTTGAGCTTTAATATGAGTTTGCCTTCTTTCGAAATAAATTGGCTTAGATTGTCCTTGCTGGTTAGCTTTAAGCTGCGCTGATCGGGCTCTATCGGCAGCCATTCTGCGGTTTTATGATTTTTAACTGAATATTGTACTGCATGGCTATTGATTCTAATTGATATTTCTTCAAGACTATATGATTTGTCTGCCAGCTGTTTTGGCAGATTTAAAATATATTCATATTCTCCGTCCTCTAACATAATTTCTGTATGCGATCCGCCCATTCCTTTTTCATAAATTTGACCTTCGATCACATTCCAGTCCTGCGCCATCATTCCATCTTTCAGCGTAAATGAACCAGAAAATTCATTAATAGCCTCAAATGGCTGAAGTATAAGATTGGTATTGTTTTGCTTTTCTTTTTTCCCATCAATGGTTACATCAATAACAGCATCTTTCGTTGTCCCTGCAAGGACTGGCTGTGTCACATCTCCAAGCAAAAATGTGGAAGAAGCAAATTCCATTCTTTCTTTTTTAAATTGGCTGATATCATTATTTCGATTGCTCGGGTATGCTCCATTAAAACTGCCTGAATAAGGCCTTGTCAGGAGGGATTGCTTTGTTGTCTTATCTACTTTTAATGTTTCACCTTTCTTTAGCGGCCCCAATTTAATCGCTTCATTGCCTGACCAGACAGATAATTCTTCAAAATCGTATTCAAACCCGTTTGTAACCGTTCCTGTTAACCGCTTGTCTTTTAGAGTTAGATCAGCTGTAAATTTCTCCGTTATTTGGGTCTGAGCCTTTCCGTATATCGTTTTGGAAGACCAATAATCCACGACAGGAAAAATGATTTCATTATTTTTAACTTTTTCAGCCATAATTCCGCCCCTGAGCGGATCGAAGGTGGACGAATTGTTTGAATGCACAACAGCATTGAATTCGCCTTTGGGCATTGACAGCGTGTACTCACCGCTTTTATTTGATAAAAGCGTCGAAGCCTGATAGCCAGTCAAAAGCTGATTATTCACCTTAAAAATACCCATTTGGTTAAGCTGCGGCTGTGAAATCCTGTCTTTCGCGCCAATTCCAAAGACAACAGCCGCCATTAAAAAGGCAATTGAAGGAATGATCCACCAGGAATGCTCCCTTTTATCAAGCTTCCGCAAAACAAAGTAAAGAACCGGCACTATCACAATAATATAGCCGGCAAAAAGGCCCATTAACTGCCCCACTGAAAAATTGGATGCAGGAAAAAATTCATTTGCTTCTGCAAACTCCCAATAAAGCTGATCCAGATAATCCTGTGCATATGGGTTGGATCCTGTGCTGGCACTAGAGGCATCCTTTAAAAAGCCGCCAAACCAGGTACTGTATCCTTTCCAGGAAGATAAGGGCTCATCTCCCAGTGAAAAAGCAGTTTGCAGAATCGCACCGCTTCCATATTCCTTCTTTAAGGTAACAGGAAGTTCGCCGCTTTTCGTAATAACAGCGGAACCCTTTTCTAACGGACCTGTAAAAAAGTTCAGCTCTTTAAAATCGGGCTGTGAGTCTTTAGTACCCTGCAGGAAATCAGCTGTACCGGTTGTTTCTTTTTCAGATTTCATCGGAAGCAATGAATATAGATCCCCATAAGATTGGCTTGCATCCGGTGCTGCCCCAGCAATTAAAACTCCGCCGTTATAAATCCAATCCTTAATTGCTTTTTGCTGCTGCGCATTCAGCTCCGAAACCTCATATTCATCCACCAGCAAATAATCAAGCATTTCTAATCCGGTAGCCTGATTTGGCAATGCTTCCTTTTTTAGCTCAATCATCTGAATGGACATGGAAGGCAGCGTCCTAAGTTCCTTTAAACGGTCATATTTTTCGCTTAAGACTCCAACAACCTTAGAATTCATATCTATAAACTTTGGTTTTAAAGTATCTTCGCCTTTGAAACTAACTTTTTTCCCGTTCTTCCAATCTCCATGATAAAGAGTCAGTGAAGGAATATTTTGATAAATGGAAGGATGGTCCTCCGTCATTCCCGGTATGGAAACCAAATATTCTTTCGTGCTGCCTGCCGGAAGCTCGACATCCACCGAAACTGCACCACCCGTATTATAGGAAGGATGATAGCTTATTAATAAGTCACCGCTAAAAGACTCCCCTTTATTTTCAAGCTTTATCCTTAGTGGAAACCCCTTTCCCCTCTTTACCTTTCCTCCAAATCCTTCATCAAGCGTAATTTTGATCTCTGAGTTTGCAGCCCCAGCGGTTTCCAAGGGATTAACCATAAGAAATAAACATAAAAGACCCATAATGATTATTTTAAACCTTCTGTACAACCCAATCTCCCCCAATTAAAAATATAAACATCAATTGTATTGGCCCTTATTCTGTTATCTTTTTTCGGGCCGTATTAAAACCGTATATCAGCTGCTATTAAAAATAGATGACTATTTTGTACAATGACAGCTTCCATAGATATAGACGCAGACAACTGACAAAAAGTTCCTGGCCATTCAGAAATTTAACCATTTTATTAGATTTTGATGGAGATTTTCTCAGAGAATACCTGCTAATAATTACCTGTCTATATTTAGTGTAATTTTACACTACAAGGATTAATTGTCAATCTATTTTGACATTTTTGTTGATAGTTACGCTCAATAAATTCCCTTGATTAAACAGGGGGTTAAGATTCAGTAGCATTCTGCAAGATTAACTACCATATTTGAGGTGAGGTACAAGTTTTCGTCGTTAAACATGATTAACTACCATATCTAAATAGATGCACTGGTTTTCGTCGTTATTCAACATGATTAACTACCATATCCAAAGAGATGCACTGGTTTTCGTCGTTATTTAACATGATTAACTACCATATCTAAATAGATGCACTGGTTTTCGTCGTTATTCAGCATGATTAACTACCATATCCAAAGAGATGCACTGGTTTTCGTCGTTATTCAACATGATTAACTACCATATCAAAGAGATGCACTGGTTTTCGTCGTTATTCAACATGATTAACTACCATATCCAAAGAGATGCACTGGTTTTCGTCGTTATTCAACCAGATTAACTACCATATCTGATGGTTCGTTGCTATTATCCTCTATTAACTTCTTTAACAGCTTAAATTAAATCTTCCCTGAAGCCACCGTAAATGCAAGCTCCTCAGCTCATAAAAAAACAGCCATAGAACTCTCTCCGGCTGTTTTTCCAAATCTTATTCTTCTTCCTCTTCTGCTTCTTTTTCGACCACGTCGGCAAAAAGGCCGTAAACGTATTGTTCTGCATTGAATTCCTGGAGATCATCCATTTTTTCGCCAAGTCCCACGAATTTAACCGGGATTTCCAGTTCGTTTCTGATGGCGAGAACAATTCCGCCTTTTGCTGTGCCATCCAGCTTGGTAAGGACAATGCCTGAAACATCTGTTGCTTCTTTAAAGGTTTTCGCCTGGATCATAGCATTTTGTCCAGTGGTTGCGTCCAGTACCAGCAATACCTCGTGCGGAGCGCCAGGAACTTCCCTTTCAATGACACGCTTGACCTTTTCCAATTCCTTCATCAAGTTTACTTTATTTTGCAAACGTCCTGCTGTATCGCATATCAAAATATCCGCTTTGCGCGATTTTGCAGATTGGACTGCATCAAACATGACTGCAGCCGGGTCAGAACCTGCTCCCTGCTTGATTACATCAACTCCGACACGTTCTCCCCACACTTCAAGCTGTTCGATCGCTCCAGCGCGGAAGGTATCGCCTGCGGCAAGCAAGACGCTTTTGCCTTCATTTTTGAACTTATGGGCAAGCTTGCCGATGGTAGTGGTTTTCCCAACACCATTAACACCGACAAATAAGATAACTGTAAGCCCATCAGGCTGAATATTTAATTCAGTAGAGACTTCGCCAGCTCCTTCATATATTTCCACAAGCTTCTCTGAAATGACAGCTTGTACATCGCGAGGGTCCTGGATATTTTTTCGCTTGACTTCACGCCTTAGCTCTTCCACCAATTCCATTACAGTGTCAAAACCGACATCCGCTTGAATTAGGATCTCTTCCAGTTCTTCGAAAAATTCTTCGTCAACTTTACGGTATCTGGATACTAGGTCATTTACCTTATTTGAGAAGTTATCACGTGTTTTGGTTAATCCATCTTTAAATTTATCAGTAACAGTATCTGTTTGCTTGGTGATTTTTTCTTTTAATTTCTTAAAAAAACTCATCTTCTCACTTCCTTTTTAAGAGCTTTAATATGTATGGGCATGGAACAGCTTTTTAAAATGCTGCTCCACAAATAATGCAAATAATGCTATTGAGGGATTAATTCTTTCGTTTCTTCAAGCCGTACAGATACGAGCTTTGACACTCCTGATTCCTGCATGGTAACACCATAAAGGACATCCGCTTCTTCCATTGTTCCCTTTCGATGGGTGATGACAATAAATTGGGTTTCATCGCTGTATCTTTTTAAGTACTGGCTGAATCTTTGTACATTCGCTTCATCCAGCGCTGCCTCAACCTCATCAAGAATACAGAACGGAACCGGACGGACTTTGAGGATTGAGAATAGGAGTGCGATAGCGGTCAGCGCCCTTTCTCCCCCTGATAAGAGGCCGAGGTTCTGCAGCTTTTTGCCTGGAGGCTGTGCCACAATTTCCACCCCTGTATTCAATAAGTCATCGGGCTGAGTCAGCCTTAGGTCTGCTCTTCCACCGCCGAATAATGATTGAAAAACAGACTCAAAATGGAAACGAATTCCTTCAAAGGTTTCTTCAAAGCGCCTTTTCATTTCTACATCCATTTCATCTATAACCTGGAATAATGTGTCCTTTGCTTCCTGAAGATCCGTTTTCTGTTCGAGCAGGAATTCATAGCGTTCTGAAACACGTTCGTACTCTTCTATTGCCCCAAGATTCACAGCTCCCAGCTCTTCAATGGCCAATTTAATCAGTTTTACCTTTTTACGCGCTTCGTCCACTTCGATTAAAAGCGGGTATTCTTCTTTAGCCGCTTCAAAGGAAAGCAGGTATTCTTCTCTTAAATGGTTTAGCCTATTTTCAAGCTCTACATCCAGGCGATTTTGCTTCACTTCTTCGTCCTTCAGCACTTCAGCCATGCCTTTGTGCTGGCGCTTCAACTCCTTAGTCTCCAGCTCGAGGTCCTCCAAAGCTGTTTGAAGTTTTAGCCGCTCTTCCCGCCTTGATGCAATCAATTCGAGCGTTTCGTTTTTTTCTTTGAGCTTTTGCTGTGCAGCTTCTTCCAAATGCTGTTCTCCGGAAGAGCTGTTTGTCATTTCCGATGATAAAAGCTCCAAATCCTCTTTAACCGTCTTCAGTTTATCTTCATTAAAAGCAAGTTCGGTGGTCATTGCTGCCAGCTTATCTTCGGCATGTTTCAGCTGTTCGCTTTTTGAAGCGTACCCGATCTTAAGCTCATTGATTTCGGAGACCAGTGTTTCCTTTGATGTTTGCTGGGTGTTTTTTCTATCGGTTAAAGCTTTTATTTCCTCATCCAGATTGGCTATTTGTTTTTGCTGTTCTCCCAATATAGATGCGAGCTCATTCTTTCTGTTTAAAAGCTTTTCCCTGTCTTCAGAAAACTGGGCCTTGTCCATATCATAAAGAGACAAGCGTTCATTAATGCTTTTCTCCTCAAATTCTACTTCCAGAAGGTCGCCTTTAAAGGCTTGTTCCTTCATGCGAAGCTCTTCACCTGCTTTTCTGAGCTTTTCAATATGGGCTTCCTGTTTTTGAATCTCGCTTTTTTGCAGCTTCACTTGTTTTTCGAGGTTGGCTGTCTTGGATTCCATGTCGGCAATCCGGTCTTTCAGCTCCTCTAACTCGCCTTTACGGGATAAAATCGAAGAGCTTTTTTGTTTTACAGCTCCGCCTGTCATGGAACCGCCTGGGTTGACCACATCTCCTTCGACAGTTACAAGCCTCACACGATACTGAAGCAGTTTTGCCAGCTCATTGGCTCCTTTTAAATCCCTTGCAATGACAACATTGCCCAGCAAATTTTCAATTGCAGGCTGATGTTTGCCTTCAAACTGAATTAGTGAAGCTGCTTCGCCAATAAAAGCTGGGTGTGCTTTCACAGATTGCAACTGGCCGGAATTTAACTTTTTGCCTTTTACTACACTTAACGGGAGGAAAGTTGCTCTGCCAAATGAGTTCTTCTTCAGGTATTGAATCGCATTTCGGCCATCCTGTTCAGTCTGGACAATAATATGCTGCATGGCTCCGCCCAGTGCCGTTTCAATCGCGGTTCCGTACTCCGTTGGCACCTGAATCAATTCGGCAACCGCTCCTTCAATCCCCTGGAGCTTGTTCCCGCGTGCCTTCAGGACCTCTTTTACCCCCTGGAAAAAGCCAGAATAATCTTCTTCCATCTCTTCAAGCATTTCCTGCCTTGATTTAGCCTGCTGCAGGTATTGATATGCCTGATACAAGGTCTTTTCCTGCTTTTGATAATTATTTTTCAAAGATTCAAGCTTACGATCTTCATTGCGGAAAAGTTGGACATGCCCCTCTAATTCCTTCTGCAGGTCCTCGAGATTTGACTGAATAGCTTTCTTTTTATCTTCAATTTTCATGCGCTCGGCAATGTACTTTTCATTGTCCATTTCAAGTTTGGAGCTCCGCTGTCCCTGCTGGCTCAGCTGCTGCTCAATATTTTGCAATTCATTTCTGGAAGCTGCCTGGCAGTTAAGTACTTCGATATAATCACTTTTAAGCGATTCTATCTTTTCTTCCGTATTTTCACTAAAAAGCTTAAGCTGCTCCTGCTTTTCTTTTAATGCCTTTTGAAGCTTAAGCGCCTCAGCCTTTACCTTCTCCTTAAGAGCTGCTTGTTTTTCTATTTGCTCTCTCATGCCGGTTATTTTCAAAGCCAGTTCTTCCATGTTACTTTGAAGCTGACCTTTATTTTGGTTTGCATTTTTCTTTCGTTCTTTCAGTACTTCTTTTCTGCCTTCAAGCTTTTCAAGCTCTTCACTGGCATGAAGGAGGACCTCCTGCAAATCATTCACCGACTCATCGAGGGCAGCGATATGGTCTTTTAATTCCTCCGTTTTCGCTTCTTTGTTCTGCAGGACTGAGGAAAGTTTCATTTCGTCCTCTGTATGCTGTTCAAGCTGGCGAGAAAGCTGCTCCCATTTTGAATGCAGGTCTTCTATCTCATAGACAGTAAGAGCAACCTCTATTTTCTCCAATTCTTCCTTCTGCTGCAAAAAATCCTTTGCAATCGAAGCCTGAATCTTTAAAGGCTCTACCTGGCTTTCAAGTTCATGCAGAATATCATTAACACGGTTTAAATTATCCTGTGTTTCAGAAAGCTTGCTTTCCGCTTTTTTCTTTCTTGTTTTATACTTAAGAACGCCTGCTGCTTCTTCAAATATGGTGCGGCGTTCTTCCGCTTTACTGTTTAAAATTTCTTCAACCCTGCCCTGGCTTATGATCGAAAAAGCTTCTCTCCCCAGGCCGGAATCCATAAATAAATCCACAATGTCTTTAAGTCTGCAAGTTTGCTTGTTGATTAAATATTCGCTGTCTCCTGAACGGTAAACCCTTCTTGTCACACTAACTTCACTGTATTCAATCGGCAATCCTTGATCACCATTATCAAGTGTCAAGGTAACCTCTGCAAAGTTCTGCGCTTTTCGGGAATCGCTGCCAGCAAAAATGACATCCTCCATTTTAGCTCCACGAAGGGATTTAGCCGATTGCTCGCCCAATACCCAGCGGATGGCATCCGTTATATTGCTTTTACCGCTTCCATTCGGACCCACAACAGCAGTGACACCCGGAACAAAATCAACTGTGATTCTTTCAGCAAATGACTTAAATCCAACTACGTCAAGCCGTTTTAAAAACAACTTTGCTCCCCCTCTGTCTCCTCCGAGTCTCCATTCTTAGCTGTCAGAGTTCACTTTATCGGGTATAACGGACAGTAACCCCCACTCATGACCTAATATCTGTAATATAACTAATTTTTAGTGGGGCACAACTGCCCATGAGGCCCGATTGGTTCAACTAACATCAGCGGAAAGGTCCTCCGCTGATTAAAGTTTCACTTTATATGGTTCTTCAATACTTCCAGAGCCATTTGGGCAGCATGCTGTTCGGCTTCCTTCTTTGACCGCCCTGTGCCTGTTCCAAGTTCCCTGCCATTCAAGGAAACGGTGGAAACAAATTCACGATTATGAGCAGGCCCTTTTTCCTGAAGAATTTTATATTCAATTGAACCTGCACCATCACGCTGGACCAGCTCCTGCAGCTGGCTCTTAAAATCCATCACATGCGAAAAAGCACCTGAATCGATTTTTGGAAAAACGACTTTTTCCAAAAAGCCGACAACCGTATCCAACCCTTTATCCAAATACAAGGCACCGACAAAAGCTTCAAAAACATCTGCAAGCAGTGCAGGACGAGCTCTTCCGCCTGTCATTTCTTCTCCTTTTCCTAGCAGGACAAGATCTCCGAAGAATAATTCATGGGCAAAAGAAACCAGGGATGGCTCACAAACAACAGCCGCCCTCAATTTAGTTAATTCTCCTTCGCTCATCATAGGATATTTCAGGTAAAGGAATTTAGAAACTGTCAATTCCAGTACCGCATCTCCCAAAAATTCAAGCCTTTCATTATCCTCGTAGGGTTTTCTCCGATGCTCATTCACATAAGATGAATGGGTAAAAGCTTGTTTTAAAAGCTTTTCATTTTCAAATTGAATTCCTAGCTTTGCCTGAAAATCTTTAAATTGCTTTTCGATTGCGCGAAATGATTTTCTTTCCTTGTCTTTATTGTTACTGCGCATAATGCATCCACCTTGCTAACATATTATATTCTTGCTTTCTTTGTATCATCGTTAAAGATAGAGTTTAACATGGTCTTCCCTAAGTTTACGTAATAAAGATGAAAAACGCAAAAAAACTCGAGTGCTTTTTACCAACCATTACAAGTTAATTCCGATAATCCATTTTTCACAGAAGAAAGCCCCGTTATCAAACGGAGCTTTTGTTGAAACATATTTACTGTCCGCAGCCACCTGATGAAACTGGCGGATACCGCGTTGGCATGAATGCAGCTTCTGGCCAATGCAACAGGTAACAACGGACAGTAAACATCCACTGTTAAAATTGCTGCAGCGAGGGGGAGTCCCTCACTGCAGAGTTTGGTTCACCTAACGATTATTGGCTAGCTTTTATGTAATTTACAGCGTCACCGACTGTTGCGATTTTTTCAGCGTCATCGTCAGAAATTTCCATATCGAACTCATCTTCTAATTCCATAACTAATTCTACTACATCAAGGGAATCAGCGCCAAGATCATCTTTGAAAGAAGCTTCCAATTTTACTTCAGACTCCTCAACACCAAGACGGTCTACGATGATCTTTGTTACACGTTCTAATACTTCTGCCATGCTTGTTCACCTCCCCTCAAGTATTATAGAGTATTTTAATCAATTAATAAAAGGTTTTATAAGAAATTTTGCATTACAAGCCTATTACAATTACATAACCATTCCGCCATCTACATGTAGGGTTTGCCCTGTCATATAGCGGCTGTCTTCGGAAGCAAGAAATACTGCTACATTTGCAATATCAGACGGATCCCCAAAACGTGCTAACGGAATTTGTTTAAGCATTTGGTCTTTTACTTCCTCGTTTAGCTTATCAGTCATGTCAGTTGTAATAAAACCCGGGGCAATCGCATTAACCGTAATCCCTCTTGATGCAAGCTCCTTGGCGGATGTTTTTGTCAGGCCAATCACCCCGGACTTCGCAGCCACATAGTTAGCTTGGCCAGGATTTCCGCTTACCCCTACAATGGAGGAAATATTGATAATGCGTCCGCTGCGCTGCTTCATCATCTGCCTTGTTACAGCTTTGGTACAAAGGAATACCCCTTTGAGATTTATGTTAATAACATCATCCCACTCGTCTTCCTTCATTCTCATGATCAGATTGTCTTTTGTTATACCGGCATTATTGACAAGAATGTCAAGCTTGCCAAACTTTTCAATTGTTTCCTTCACCATGTTAGCCACAGACTCACTATTGGAAACATCGCACTGCACAGCAAATGCATTTCTGCCCAATGCTTTGATTTCATCAACTACTTCATTTGCTCTTGTTTCGCTTCCTGAGTAGTTAACCGCAATATCAGCACCCTGCTTTGCAAGGCCAAGAGCGATTTCCCTGCCAATCCCACGGGAAGCACCTGTAACCAACGCTGCTTTTCCTTCCAACTTCATCGTAGTTCCTCCTTTAAGGACTCTAGTACTGCCTGACAGGTTTCTGCATCTGAAACCGCATAGGTTTTTAGGGAACGATCAACCTTTTTAACCAATCCTGACAATACTTTTCCAGGTCCTATTTCTATAAAAGCATCGACTCCAAGATCTACCATTTTGCGGATGGAGTCCTCCCAGAGTACTGGAGAATATAATTGCTCAATCAATCTGCTGGTAATCTCGGACGCGGATGTCATTTCTGATGCAGTAACGTTTGCAATAACGGGTACAGCAGCATCCTTTATTTCAATCTCATCCAAAATCTGTTTGAACTTCTCCGCAGCAGGCTTCATAAGCTCGGAATGGAAAGGCCCGCTTACGTCTAAAGGAAGCACGCGTTTGGCCCCTGCTACTTTAGCCTTTTCGGAAGCTTGTTCAACACCTGCTCTGGAGCCAGAAATAACGATTTGGCCAGGACAATTCAAGTTTGCCAGCTGCACAGGATTCCCTTCTTTGGTTACCTCCTCTGTCACAGCAGTCAGCTTGTCCCTGTCAAGGCCTAACACTGCAGCCATGGTGCCTTCCCCATTCGGAACAGCTTCTTCCATAAATTCTCCTCTTTTTCGGACAGCATATACGCCATCTTCAAAGGAAATAGCCCCTGCAGCAACCAGTGCTGTATACTCGCCAAGGCTGTGGCCTGCTACATAATCAGGTGTAACGCCAGATCTTTTAAAATAATCCAGAATAGCAATGCTTGTTGTCAGCAGCGCAGGCTGAGCATTTGTTGTTAATGTCAGCTTGTCCTGAGGCCCTTCAAATATAAGTGAGGAGAGTGAAAATTCCAGTTTCTGATCAGCATTTTCGAAAAAGGATTTTACCTTCTCATCTTGTTCAGCTAATGTTTTTCCCATTCCTGCAGTCTGTGATCCCTGACCAGGGAACAAAAAGGCGATTTTACCCATAGCGCTTCCCCCTAAATTTAATTATATTATTTGGCTCTGTTAATTTTGCCTGCTGATTCCGCTCCAGGCACTCAGCGAACCGCAGGCGGCCCGAAGCTCCTCGGCGCATTCGCACCTGCCTGCGGGGTCACGATCCAATCAACAGGGTGCTAAAATGAACATTAAGCTTTAACACGGCCTATTAATTAATAGCAGCTTTGCCCGCTTCTTTCTCAACAGCTGCCTTGATTGTTTCGGCCACATCGTTTTCAACCATATTCCGAGTCTGCCGTACTGCATTATATAAAGCATTCGCATCAGAAGAGCCATGCGCCTTAATTACCGGTGCCTTTAGCCCGAACAATCCGGCTCCGCCATATTCAGAATAATCCATTTTGGATTTAAGCTCATATAAGTCAGGCTTTAAAGCAGCTGCTGCCAGTTTGGTCTTAAAGCTGCTTGTCAAAGTTGTTTTTAACATTTTAAAAACAGAAAGCGCTGTGCCCTCAATTGTTTTAAGCACCATATTTCCGGTAAATCCATCTGTTACTACAACATCGGCAGCACCTTCTAGCAAATCGCGTGCTTCCACATTGCCGATAAAATTAATATCAGCCCGCTTCAGGAGATCGAAGGTGTTTTTAGCTAGTTCATTTCCTTTTTTCTCTTCTGTTCCAATATTTAAAAGGCCGACCCTGGGATTGGATACTCCACGTACCTTTTCCGTATAAATGGACCCCATAATTGCATATTGGAGAAGATGTTCAGGCTTTGCATCCACATTTGCTCCTACATCCAGCAGCAGGAAACCTTCCCCGCCAATGGTTGGAAGCGTTGGTGATAATGCCGGTCGTTCAATCCCTTCAATTCTTCCTACTACAAAAAGGCCTGCAGCCATTAGGGCACCCGTGTTGCCTGCTGATATACAAGCATCGGCTTTACCGTCTGATACGAGCTGGGCTGCCAGCACCATCGATGCATTCTTCTTTCTCCGGACTGCCCTTACTGGTTCATCATCCGGCAATATGACTTCATTCGTATGTAAAATTTCTATCCGTTCATGAGGTGTAAAGTGTTCTTTAATTTTCGACTCGTCCCCAACCAGGGTGATATGAACATCCTTAAACTCTGCTGCAGCTTTCATCGCTCCCAGAACAATTTCCTTCGGAGCGTTGTCGCCTCCCATTGCATCAATTGCAACTTTCATGATGATTCATCCTTTTAGTCTTTATTTTTTTCTGAACATATCAAATTCGCCTTTAAAAACCAATTCATTGTTGACGAAGCTATTGACCTCGACAATCGTCCTGCCGCTGCCTTTGTCGATTGTCAGTACTTTGGCTTTAGCGATAACACGTTCATTCAATCTTACTGGCCTTGTAAATTGAATATTTGCTTTTGCCGTTAAAGCAAGCTCATCGTTTATTACAGCCACCGCCAGTGAGTTGGCCTGTGCAAACATATGGTGTCCGCGGGCTATTTGATTTCTTTTAAAAACATGCTCTTCCTTTACATCAAAAATGGAAATAGCCGTTTTATCCAATTCTATATCTATTATTTCACCGATTATTTCTTCTATTGGCAAAGAACGGACTTCATCCTCGAACCTTTTCTCAGCTACATGCTTGATCCGTTCGCGCAATTCAGGAATGGATAATTCAAGGCGATCGAGCCTGATCGTCTGGACGCTTACTGAAAATTTTTCAGCTAGCTCTTCATCCGTAACAAAAGGGTTCTCTTTTATTGTGTCCGTTAATAATTGCTGGCGCTCTTTTTTATTTTTTTTCATAAAAATCCCACCGTCCGAGATATTAAGACTAGGTACTAATAGTAGTATATAATCAAAAAAAGCAGATTGCAAGAAAGAACTTTTCTGCAATCTGCATCGTTCATGTTCTTTGGAAGATGAAAAATAATTGCCATCTGCTTTGACTGAAAAGGGCTTCGTTTACGGGTTGAGAATAGATTTACCTTGCGAACCGGCATTATTTTCTACTATGGCATTTCTGCTGGTTTTTCTCTCCGGGGAAAAGACTTTATATGAGCTTTTGATGCTATTTCTGCTCGCTTTTATCTGATGTATGTAACGGGTAGACCACTTAAAATTATGTGGCCCACCCGTGTTAACTGATTCTGTAATCTACCTTATTTAAATCGGAACAATCGGTCCCCTTTTATGGTGGATACAAACCTTGCCATTAATCTAGCTTTTCTCCTTCAAGTACTCCTGTTTCCCTTAAATAATTCCTCAATGGCAGGTATTCATCGGAGTGCCAAAATTCATCTGATTCGACTAGGGCAGCGGCATCGTTTCTGGCAGTTTCAAGTGCGCGGTAATCATGGACCATATCCGCAACTTTAAACTCTGGCAGGCCGCTTTGTTTTTTTCCAAAAAAGTCTCCGGGACCCCTGAGTTCCAAATCTTTTTCACTGAGTGCAAATCCATCATTTGTTTCCGTCATGATTTTCATGCGCTCTTTTCCTACTTCAGATTTCGGATCGGCAAGGAGAATGCAAAAAGATTGCTTATCTCCTCGGCCAACTCTTCCCCTTAACTGATGGAGCTGCGCAAGCCCAAATCTTTCTGCATCATAGATAACCATCATGGTAGCATTGGGAACATTTACGCCAACCTCAACAACTGTAGTGGAAACAAGAACCTGAATTTCATTCTTGCTGAAAGCCTTCATGACGTGTTCTTTTTCTTCAGGATGCAGCCTTCCATGCATTAGCCCGACATCGTATCGGCCATGGAAATGGTGCATCAAAGTAGCATGGACATCAATAGCATTTTGGACATCCAGTTTATCTGATTCTTCAATAAGGGGGCATATTACATATACCTGCTGGCCCGCTGAAAGTTCTTTCTCCATAAAGCCCAGAACCCGGTCAAGCATTTCCGGCTTGGCCCAATATGTTTCAATTGCTTTTCGACCTGCGGGCATTTCATCGATGATGGATACATCCATTTCTCCAAAGACGGTGATCGCCAAAGTTCTTGGAATAGGAGTAGCAGTCATGAATAGTACATCGGGATTTTCCCCTTTTTCCCTCAGAATTCGGCGCTGGCCAACACCGAATCTATGCTGTTCATCCGTTATGACCAATCCAAGTCTTGCAAACTCCACTTCTTCCTGGATAAGTGCATGGGTTCCTATAAGGACATTAATTTCGCCTTCTTTTAGCTGATGGAGAATTTCTCTTCTACGCTTTCCCTTTACTGAGCTAGTAAGCAGTTCACAGCGTAATTCAAATGGCTCAAGCATGGCTTTTAAAGATTCAGCATGCTGCTCTGCCAATATCTCTGTCGGAACCATCAAAGCTCCCTGGAAACCTGCTGTTCTGCTGGCAAATAGCGCTATGGCTGCCACGGCGGTTTTGCCCGAACCTACATCCCCCTGAAGAAGCCTGTTCATACGGTATGGAGATTTCAAGTCGGCCAGGATTTCGTTTACAACCCTTTTTTGAGCGCTGGTTAATGAAAAAGGCAAAGAATCAATAAATTCCATTAACCAAGTAAGATTATAGGCTTGTACAATCCCCTTTGACAGCTCTCTTTCAATCTTTCGCAGTGCCTGCATTTTTAATTGAAAATAGAAAAATTCTTCAAAGACGAAACGACGCCTTCCCTGCTTCAGCTCATTTTCATTTGCCGGAAAGTGAAGGGATCTCATTGCATCTCTTCTATTAAGAAGCCTATATTGCAATAAATAACGTTCAGGCAATGTTTCCTCGATCTCATTCCCGTATTGGGAGAAAGCAAGATTGATAAAGCGCCTGATTCCTTTAACTGTTATTTTGCCCTTAACGGCATAAACAGGTTCAAAATCTTTGTTATTAGAGGCTGCGCCAACTTTCAACTCATTCGCCGTAATGACCTGGCGGTGCTGGTCCCATTTGCCTGTAACTGTTACCTTTTCATTCAAAGCGATTTTATTTTTTAAATATGGCTGATTGAACAGGACTACTTGGATAAGGTATCGGCCGACAAGTACCCTGACCGTTAGCCTCGAACGTTTTCTTCCATAATAGACAAGAGAGGGCTCACTGTGAACCTTCCCTTCCACGGTCACTCTTTCATCATGTTTGATGTCAGCGAGATCCTTTAGCCTGTAATCCTCGTACCTGTATGGAAAATGCTCAAGCAAGTCCCTGACAGTATTTATATTCATTTCGGCCAGTGATTCTGCTGTTTCCTCGCCTATACCTTTAACAGCCGTAACAGACTGGTTTAAGTTTTGATTCACGTTTATTGAGCAGAATGCCAATTAAAATTTAATGTATCTGTCTTCAAAGGCAGACCGCCAACCCTCCCTGCGCAGTTTCTTTTGTTCTGCAGGCATTAAAATGCCTAATTTATACCTAGCACATTTTTATTTGAATATGCAAATAAATGAATCACTCTCAAGCATTAATTTCAGGCTTACGTCAGTTGAACACCCTTGTGCTTTCAGAATAATTCCCTTGCATATTTTTGAATAATTTGCTTTGTAAAGGTTGCCTGTTGATTTCCGCTCACAAAGCTCTCTTTCCGCGGGCGGTCAGGAAGCTTCCTCAAGCATTAAGCCTGAGGGGTCTCCCATTGATCCGCACTCCCGCAGGACTTTGAATAAACATCGTCGAAGACACACCGCACGAGGGAAAGCGAATGCCTTTTCGAGGATCTCGCGCCTTCCGCTCCAATCAACAAAGTGCCCAAAACAACACTGCCCTTTAACACAGCTTAATATTCCCTGTGCGGCAAGAAAATCAAGCTTTTTAAACAGGCAAAAAGCGAAGGCAATGCCCTCGCTTTTGTCATTATTATTCAATTGAGAAGATGAAAGAGTATAGAGGCTGTTTGCCATCATGCACTTCCACTTCGACATCTTCATACTTTTCCTCAACATAGCTGATCAGTGCGTCTACCTCTTCCTCTGCGGCATCTTCACCTTTTAAAATGGTTAAGATTTCAGAGTCTTCGTCGATCATTTGATCAAGAAGGTCTTTGGCGGATTGCACTCTATCTTTGTTTTTTACAACTATTTTCCCATCGGCTATGCCCATGAAATCATCTTTTTCAATTTCAAGTCCGTCAATGCTCGTATCGCGGACAGCAAATGTGATCTGGCCGGTTTTAACATGCTGAAGGGCATCTGTCATGCCTTCCTCGTTTTGCTCAATGTTTGCACCTGGATTAAAGGCAAGAAGCGCCGCCATTCCTTGAGGGACAGTTTTTGAAGGTACAACTACTGCTTCTTCCTCTGTCACTTCCGCAGCCTGCTGTGCTGCCATGATAATATTTTTATTGTTTGGCAAAATAATGACTTTCTTTGCATTCACTTCTTTGATGGCTTTCACGATATCCTCCGTACTTGGATTCATCGTTTGGCCGCCTTCAATGACTGCATGCGCCCCGATGCTGCGGAAAAGATCAGCGATTCCTCTTCCCATAGATACCGTAACAATACCGTACTCTTGCTTTTCTTTCGGCTTTGTTTCGGCAGCTAAAGGTGTCTGGACATCTTCTACCAAATTTGTATGCTGCTGGCGCATATTCTCAATCTTCATATTGATTAAACTCCCGTAGCGCTGGCCATACGTTAAGCAATCGCCAGGCTGCTCGGAGTGAATATGTACTTTTACTAGCTGCTCATCTGCGATAACTAACAGAGAATCACCATATTGGCTTAAATCCTGGCGGAATTTTTCCTCTGAGAAAGGGCTGGCAGATAGCTTTTCACCTTCAAACTTCACCATAAACTCAGTGCAATAGCCGAATTCAATATCTTCAGTGTTCATGAAACTATGAATATTTTTGTGATGTTCCGCGCTTACCAGGTCATCCATCTTCGGAAGAGCAGCCGGTGTATCCGGAAGTTTCTCGCCTTTAAGCTCTGCAAGGAATCCCTCATAGACAAAAACAAGGCCTTGGCCGCCACTGTCTACAACACCCACTTCTTTTAGAACAGGCAGAAGGTCTGGAGTCCGGTTTAACGAAGCTTTTGCTTCTTTTAAAACTTCCTCCATGATGGCAATAATATCATCTTCATTTTTTGCGGCCTGTACAGCTTTCTTGGCAGAATCCTTGGCAACGGTTAAGATCGTTCCTTCTACAGGCTTCATTACAGCTTTATAGGCAGTCTCAACCCCGGAATTCAAGGCATCAGCAAACTCTTTTCCATTAATAGCAGCTTTCTGCTCAATGGCTTTGGAGAAGCCGCGGAACAGTTGGGAAAGGATTACCCCGGAGTTTCCGCGGGCACCCATTAACAAGCCTTTAGAGAGGGCAGTGCCCACTTTTCCGATATGTTCCTGAATATTATTCTTAACTTCCTTTGCACCGGAAGTCATGGACAAATTCATGTTTGTTCCAGTGTCTCCATCAGGAACAGGGAAAACGTTTAATGCATCTACTAATTTTGCATTAGCAGATAAATGGTTCGCTCCTTGTATAACCATTTCGGCAAAAAGCTTCCCATCTAAAACTTTTTTTGACACAAGTCTTTCCTCCTCACTACGGGTTCGTTACACGAACTCCCTGAACGTAAATATTTACCGAGTCTGTGCTTAGCCCCACAGTTTTATCAAGGGTGTACTTTACTTTAGATTGCACGTTGTGGGCAACCTCGGAAATTTTCGTTCCGTAACTTACAATAATATACATGTCAATATGTACTTCATCTTCTTCCTGGCGCACAATCACTCCGCGCGTGAAATTCTCTTTGCGAAGAATATCGGTTAAGCCATCTTTAATTTGGTTCTTAGAGGCCATTCCTACAATGCCATAGCAGTCCACTGCTGCTCCGCCTGCAATCGTTGCAATAACGTCATTTGAGATATCAATTTGCCCGAAATTAGTTTTTAGTTCGATGGACATGTTTCGTTCCCCCTTTGGAAATTGCTTTATATTAAGAAAAGCGCACTGCGCTCAAACGCTCCCATTCATGCTGGAGCGCTTGCGTTCCTCTTGTAACTGCCCCTATGCCTAAGCCGCAAAATAAAAACATGCGGCTTTTTTCAGCCAGACAGCTTTCTTCCTAACTCCAAAGCTTTAAGCATATCTTATGACATTTTACTATATGGGCTGTGAATTTGAAAGTCATACTTCCCCATCTCTATTATAGCTCATGTTGCCTACCCCTATGTCAAGGAAATTTTCTTGAAAGCAAACTATTGCAATAAGAAGGGTTCTGTGATAAATTATTAAAGTATCTTTTAATGTCGAAAGCCGAACTGGATTTTCACATTAATTCAGATGGATGAATCTGACGATTGCAAATGAAAGCATGAAAAATAGTTTCAGCTTTGGTATAGTAAGGAGGGAAACATACATGCCACGCAAATGTGTTGTAACTGGTAAAAAAACAACTTCAGGTAACGCACGTTCTCACGCGATGAACGCTAACAAGCGTACTTGGGGTGCTAACCTTCAAAAGGTACGTATTCTTGTAGACGGTAAGCCTAAACGTGTTTGGGTTTCTGCAAGAGCACTTAAATCAGGTAAAGTAGAGCGCGTTTAATATGCTCGGGACATCCTTTATTGGGTGTCCTTTTTATTTTCCGGAATTTTACTCCACTATCAGTCTCCCCAATTCTGTAAAAAAATAAAAGCACCCCGAGAAGAGGTGCCCAGTTTGACTCTGATAACTGATTTTTATCTGTTTTTGAAATGTATGGGTTTAGCCCTTTTTGAAGGTTCCTAGCATGGCACGTACAATGCCCCCTAAAAATTTCGGAAGTTTAATTGTATAAAATCTCATTACTCGTGTCCCTCCTCACGATCTTACGCATCCATTCTGTCCTTAAATCGTCCTTACTATCTTATTCAAATAATGAAAGATAAGTACTCATGATTTCTAAAATGATTAGAAAGCAATTTCAACTTAGACAGATGTCTGGCTTCCGGCACCATAGGCTGACGCCTTCAGCTTTTCAATTAATCCTTGCTTCTTACAACCATTAATATGCCTTCAGTAAAAGAAAAAGTACCATAATCGTTATTAAGTTCATTACTTATACATAGTGTTGAACCAATAGGAATTGTACGATTTGCAAGCGGATATTTGAAATCCTTAAGCGTAATGCCTTTTACTTCCATGGTGATCGGGATAAAAGAAATGTACTTAAACCTTTTATTTTTTTGTATCGTATACTCTCCAGCGGATTTTATATAGACTATATTTTTTCTGTCGATTATTTCAATTTGAACAGGGTTCTTTTGCAGAACAGGCTTTATAAGAAGCTGAACATTAGCGAACAAGTGATCAAGCCTTCCTCCTGTTGCCCCGAACAGCTGTATTCTCTCAGGACTTTGCTCGAGCGCCCAGTTCAATGCAAGCTCCATGTCTGTTTCATCTTTTTCCGGCTTGAATCTGTTTAGCTCTTTTACTTTTCCCTTAATCAATAACAATTCCTCCGGTGTCACTGAATCAAAATCGCCAAATGCAAGTTGTGGCTGAATGCCATTTTGGATCAGTGTCAGGACTCCCCTATCTACACCGACCCACATGTCGATATCTTTTTCATAAAGTGACAGCTCCGGAAGCAGGTCCTCCGGTCCCCCTGCCAGAATATTTATCTTCATTAATTATTCACTCCAATTTTAAACGCTGCATCAAGAGGCGCTCACAGCTGCTCTAAGAACTTTTCTTATGTTTGCAAAAAAGCCAGCTGCTGCACAGCTGGCTTCTTTTTATCTTGAACCTTTTAAAGCTGCAATCGCCTTGGCTCTGTCTGTTTGATTATAAATAGCAGATCCGGCAACCAGGACATTGGCTCCTGCATCGATACATTGCTTGGCTGTTTCTTCGTTTACGCCGCCGTCAACCTCGATTTCAATTTCAAGCCCTTTAGAATCTGCCATCTCCTTAACTGCTGCAATTTTCGAAAGGACGGAAGGAATGAATTTCTGGCCTCCAAAGCCAGGATTAACGGACATCAGCAGAACCATATCGATATCTTCGATGATATGCTCTATTGTATTTACCGGAGTAGCCGGATTTAGGACCACACCTGCTTTTACACCAAAAGACTTTATAAAATGGACGGTTCTGTGCAGGTGACGGGATGCTTCTACATGTACTGTTATATAGTCGGCTCCTGCTTTTGCAAATGCCTCAATATATGCATCCGGGTTTTCAATCATCAGGTGGACATCCAATGGAAGCTTCGTGACTGGACGAATAGCATCCACAATTAAAGGACCAATCGTGATATTGGGAACAAAATGGCCGTCCATCACATCCACATGGATATAATCTGCTCCTCCCCGTTCTACATCCTTTATCTCTTCCCCTAAGTTGGAAAAATCGGCTGATAAAATAGAAGGTGCGATTTTAACCATAAATTAATACCTCGGCTTTCTTTCTTTTATTTCCTGCAAAAACGTTTTGTAATGCTCATATCGATAGGAAGGTATTTCGCCGTTTTCGCTTGCTGTCTTTACTGCGCACTTCGGCTCTGCCATATGAAGGCATCCCCTGAATTTGCATTCCTCGCTTTTCACCTGAATTTCAGGAAAGCAAAAGTTCAGTTCCTCCATTTCAATATCAGTGAAATCCAGAGAACTGAATCCTGGAGTGTCAGCAACAAGCCCCTTGCCTACCTCGATAAGTTCTACATGCCTTGTCGTGTGCTTCCCCCTGCCCAGATGTGAAGATATATCATTGGTTTTTAGCTCCAAATCTGGCCTTAACACATTTAACAGAGAGGATTTTCCGACACCTGACTGCCCGGCAAACACCGAGATCTCACCTTCCAAATATGGCATAAGGTCCTTGACTCCTTCTTCCGTTTCGGAGGAAGCGAGCAGGACATCATATCCAGCCTGGCGGTAATCTGCTGCATATTGCTGAATCTGTTTATATTCCTTTTGATTTGTCAGGTCAATTTTTGTAATACAAATAATTGGCTTAATATGGTTATATTCAACCAGGACAAGGAACCGATCCAAAAGCGTTGTGCTAAACCCGGGCTCCACTGCGGAAAATACAAGAATAGCCTGGTCCACATTTGCAATCGGAGGCCGGATCAGTTCATTTTTCCGGTCCTTCACTTCCAGAATATAACCTTCGGTATTATTCTCGGCCTGGAAAACCACTTCATCACCGACGAGCGGGGTTACCTTATTTTTGCGGAAAACGCCGCGTCCGCGGCACTGGATCGTTTCATCACCGCTTAACACATAATAAAACCCGCTTAAGGCTTTAATAATTTTGCCCTCAGGCATAGCAACACTCCTTACTTAAGATTCTTCAGGATAAGGTACTTCATTTTGTTCATAAACCTGGCCATCTATTTGTACTTTATAGAAGCCATTTTGTTCCGGAGCAATAGTCATATCTATAGTTATGATTGTATCTTCCTCAATAAACTGATCCACTGCCGGTGCATCCCCAGTATTATTCATATCCCTAAAAAATATTTGAACATGCTGAGGCTCTCCCTCTACAGCAGGCTGGTATGGGACGTTTATATCCACATTCACCGTTTTTGGCGGGAGTTCTTCTTTACCTTTTGAAAGTACCACAGTAACCTTTTGGCCTCTTGTCAGGTTTGTTCCAGGTGCAGGATCTTGTTTTATAACCAGACCTTCTGGTACTTCATCATGGTACTCAGCTTCGGCATATTCTATTTTTAAGCCTGAAGACTCTTCATATTCCTGGAGGCCTTTTTCATTATATCCCTGTAAATTCTTCAATGAGATTGGAGCAGGGCCCTTGCTGACGGTAAATACCAATTCTGTTTCCTCAGGCACGACTAGATCGCCTTTTGAAAAGTTTTGGTCGAGGATGGTGCCTGCCGGCTCGCTTTCATTATTTTCTTCGGTCTTTTCTATGCTTTTAAAATTTTTGCCTTCAAGCAATCGAACCACTTCATCAAATTCGCGGCCCTGGTAGTCGGATAGTTCAAACTTTTCCTTGCCAGTGCTTTCATAGATGTCTATGGAGGTTCCTTCTTTAACGGTTCTACCAGCTTTCGGATCCGTTTTAACCACAAATCCTTCTTCTATTTCAGGGTCGCTGATCGGAATGGATTCATTGACGGTAAACCCTGCAGCAACAAGCTCTGCTACGGCATCTTCCACTTCTTTTCCAGATACATCGGGAACCTGGACATCCTTCGGCTCCAGGAGGTCTGGAAGAACAGTTACTGCCAGAACCCCTAATACAATAAGTGTCAGGAACATTGATACCAAAATGATCGGCCATTTCTTTTTCTTTTTCTTTTTTTCCGGCTTTTGCTTGGCAACCGGCTGGGTATCAGCCTTGGGATCTTTTGCGTGGACAAGCGTCTCATCCATATTTTGATATGGCCTGTCATCTGTAATGACAGGGATTGCTTTAGTGGCGTCATCATCAATCGGAGCCATAAATTTTTCTTCATGGAGCCGCTCTGGATCCAGCGCAGTTCTTATATCCTCTTCCATATCATCCACCGTATCATACCGGTGGAAAGGATCTTTGGCCGTTGCTTTTAAAACAATATTTTCGACGCTCTGCGGTATAGACGGATTCCACCTTTTTAGTGATGGTGTCTCCGATTGCAGATGCTTTAGGGCAATCGACACAGCAGATTCACCTGAAAAAGGCAACCTGCCAGTCAGCAGCTCGAACATTACAATTCCAAGGGAGTAGATATCCGACTTTCTGTTTGCCATTCCTCCCCTTGCCTGTTCAGGAGAAAGGTAATGAACAGATCCCAAAACAGAATTGGTCTGGGTTATACTTGTAGCACTTAAAGCCATTGCAATGCCAAAATCTGTGATTTTAACATTTCCATGCCTGTCTACTAAAATATTATGCGGTTTAATATCCCGGTGGATAATATGGTTTTGGTGGGCATGAGATATAGCGGAAGTGAGCTGTTTCATAATCTCCAGCGCTTCATCAATTCGCACCGGGCTGTTTTGCTGTATGTATTGCTTTAAGGTTTGTCCATCTACATATTCCATCACAATATAATAGATCGAATCCTCTTCGCCAACATCATAAATATTTACTATATTCGGGTGGGCTAAGCTGGTAGCAGATTGGGCTTCACGATGAAAACGGCGGATAAATTCTTCATCTTCGGCAAAGTCCAGCCGGAGTACTTTGACGGCTACATCGCGGTCAAGAATCATATCATGGGCCAGGTAGACATTTGCCATGCCCCCTCCGCCAATCATATCGAGAATTTTATAGCGGCCGCTTATTCTTCTGCCTTTAATCATTTTTTATCACCCGCTCTCACTGCCATCATAAAACTCGACAATCACGAGTGTAATGTTATCCTCGCCGCCATTATTGTTAGCCTGTTCGATAAGCACTGTGGCTTTTTCCTCAAGATTTCGTCCACTCTTGAGAATTTCGTCCATTTCCGATACTGTGACCTTGTTGGATAGGCCGTCAGAGCATAGCAATAATAAGTCGCCTTCTTCAAAAGTGATGGTTTTGATATCCATTTCAACCGATGATTCCGTTCCCAATGCCCTGAGAAGGACATTTTTTCTTGGGTGATGCTCGGCATCCTCCTTTGTAATTTGCCCTGAACGAACAAGTTCGTTCACAAGAGAATGATCTTCCGTCAGCTGCTGGAAACCTAATTCGTTTAGGATATAGCAGCGGCTATCCCCTATATTGGCAATGGTTGAGAAACGGTCCGTACAGATAGCCGCAACAATGGTTGTACCCATCCCCTCACACTCTGCGTTCTCATTCGAATGTTCAAAAAGGATTTTGTTCACCTGGTCAATATGCTGCCTCAGCCAATCTTCGGCTTGTTCAGCTGTTTGGATTTCTTCCGATTGTTCCCAGAACCCCTTTAGACTGGTTAAGGTCATTTCACTGGCAACATCGCCAGCGCGGTGGCCGCCCATGCCATCTGCGACGATGGCAAGGCGCTGCCCGCTGCTGTTCATAAAGATGCCGCCATTATCTTCATTATGCTGTCTGACTTTCCCACGGTCTGTCATAAAAACAGCTCTCATTAATGTCACCTCGTCTCCTCTTTTCGCTCCTTTGCACGAAGTTGTCCACATGCTGCATCTATATCATGACCGTGCTCGCGGCGAATCGTTACATTAACGCCATGTTTCTTTAATGTTTTTTCAAACGCAAAGATTTGATCCTTTGGTGTTCGCACATAATCCCTTTCAGGCACATAGTTTACCGGAATCAGATTGACATGGCACTTAACATCCTTGATGAGTTTTGCCAGTTCCTCTGCGTGCTCAACCTGGTCATTGACACCACCGAATAAACCATATTCGAAGCTGACACGCCTTCCTGTCTTATTAATATAATACCTGATGGATTCCATAAGATCAGGTAACTTATAAGCCCGGTTTATCGGCATCAGGCGGCTTCTGATTTCTGTATTCGGGGCATGGAGGGATATAGCAAAGTTGATCTGCATATTCTCATCCGCAAATTTATAAATTTTAGGGATGATGCCGCTTGTGGAAACAGTAATATGGCGCGCACCGATATTAAGGCCTTTGTCATGGTTGATGATTTTTAAGAACGAAAGCATATGATCATAGTTATCAAAAGGCTCGCCGATTCCCATTATTACAACCGAGCTGACACGTTCATTTGTTTCATCGAGTGCCTGTTGTACTTTTACGACCTGGGCAACGATTTCTCCTGCTTCCAGGTTGCGTTTTAATCCGCCTAATGTGGAAGCGCAGAAAGTACAGCCGATTCGGCAGCCTACTTGAGTTGTAACACATACAGAATTTCCATAATCATGCCTCATCAGCACGGTTTCTATCGAATACCCATCGTGAAGTTCAAAAAGAAATTTGATTGTTCCGTCAGCTGATTCCTGCTGGATAATGGTTTTGAGAGTTGTCAAAGAAAAATTCTCAGACAATAAATCCCTTAATCCTTTTGACAAGTTTGTCATTTCTTCAAAGGATGAGACTCTTTTTATATATAGCCAATCAAATATTTGTTCCGCACGGAAAGCTTTCTCATTATTTTCTTTAAGCCAGTTCTTCAACTCATGAAGCTGTAAAGTGTAAATGGATGGCTTTTGTTCGGCTGTTGCTGTTTTCTCAGTTGCTGTTTGTTCCATTTATTGCACCTTCTTTCTCAGACAGGCAATGTAAAACCCATCCGAACCTATATCTTGCGGCAAAATTTGCAGTTCATATCCGTCTATAAACGGAGCAATAGCTTTGGGTATTCGCTCCTGCACTGATATATCTCCTTCAAAGTCCGCATTTTCATTTAAAAATGACTGTACGACATGCTGGTTTTCTTCCTTGTCAACTGTACACGTACTATAAACTAGAATACCACCTTTTTTCAGCAAAGGCGAAACCGCAGCCAATAGATTTCCCTGAACCTCATGAAGATGGTATAAATCCTCTTCCTTTTTCGTGTATTTCATATCAGGTTTTCTTCTCATAACACCAAGGCCCGAACATGGAGCATCCACTAAAATCCGGTCAAAAGATTCTTTTTCATAATGCTCTTGCACTTTCCTGCTGTCAAGTGCATTTGTCTTTATGTTGGATAATCCCAGTCTCATGGCATTATCATTAATCAGCTTAACCTTATGCTCGTGAAGATCCAGCGAGATAACCTGTCCAGTATTTTGCAGCTTTTCCGCAATATGCGTTGATTTACCGCCAGGAGCAGCGCAGGCATCCAATATGGTTTCATTCTGATTTCCGCCAAGCGCATAGGCAACGAGCATGGAGCTCTCGTCCTGTATCGTTATCAGCCCTTTTTTAAAGGCCTGGGAGTTTGCCAAATTACCTCTCAAGCACTTAATGGCTACAGGAATAAACGGGCTCGCTTCCGCCTCATAGCCCTCTTCCTCAAGAAGCGATAAGCATTCCTCTCTTGAGGCCTTAACCTCATTGACCCTTGCAGTCTGCAGGGGCGCAGTCAAATTGATTTCGCACATTTTCTTCGTCTCTTCATAGCCAAGCTGATCAACCCATCTTCTTACGAGCCACAAGGGATGGCTGGTTTCAATGGAAAGCCGCTCTACCGGATCCTCAATTTGTTCAAGAGATGGCAGCCCTTGCCTTTGAATATTTCTCAGCACACCGTTAACCATGCCGGAAATTCCTTTATGTCCCTTCCGCTTGGCAATTTCCACTGCCTCGAAAATAGCTGCACGGTCAGGGATCTTATCCAGGTAAACCATCTGATAAAGGGTCACCCTTAACAGCTGCTTAACCCAGCTCTCGACTTTTTTATTTCCTTTTAAAAAGGGGTTCAAAAAGAAATCAAGGGTCATCCGGCGCTGAAGCGTGCCATAAGTTAATTCTGTAAGAAGTCCAATATCTTTCTGGCTGATTTCATTCTTTTTTATGGCGTTATTCAGCAAAAGATTGCTGTAGGACTGATTTTTTTCAATGGTTTCAAGCAGTTCTAATGCAGTTTCCCTGACATTTTTAGTCTTGTTATTCTTCATTCGCTCTCTCCCAGGCGGCCACCGGCGGAAAGATGGGAGCCTCCCCCTCTTAAAAATTGTTCTGCAGGCATCTTTCTCTTGCCCGAAGGCTGCAGCTCTGTTATTTTGATAGCTGTATCATTTCCGGTTGCAACTACTAACCCATCTTCTTCTAGCCGGATGATCGTCCCAGGTGCCTCGCTGCCTGCTAATTTAGTCTTTTCTGAACCCCAAACTTTAATCACTTTGCCATCAAATGTTGTATAAGCAACTGGCCATGGGTTCAAACCCCTGATATGATTGTAAATTTCCTCTCCAGTTTTGCTCCAGTCGATTTTTTCCTGCTGACGTTTAATGTTATAAGCGAAAGTGGCTTCCTCATCATTTTGCTTTATAGGTGTCAGCTCGCCTTTCAGCAGCTTTGGCAATGTTTCAGACAAAAGCTTTGAACCAGCTGCGCTTAATTTATCATGCAGGGTGCCTACTGTATCTGTCTCAGTAATAGGCACTTCCTCCTGTGTTAAAATATCGCCTGCGTCAAGCTTCTCAGCCATATACATGATTGTAATGCCCGTCTTATTCTTTCCCTGTAAAATGGAATAGTGGATCGGTGCCCCGCCGCGCAGTTCTGGAAGAAGCGAAGCGTGGACATTGATGCAGCCATGTTTTGGCGCTTCCAAAAGCTCTTTCGGCAAAATTTGGCCAAAAGCAGCAGTCACAATCAAATCAGGCTTAAGCGATAGAATTTTTTCCAGTTCCTCAGGCTGGCGGATTTTCTCAGGCTGGTACACAGGTATGCCCTGCTTTTGAGCTTCCACTTTGACAGGCGGAGGAGTGAGGACTTTCTTTCTTCCCACGGGCCTGTCAGGCTGGGTAACGACTCCAATCACATCATAGCCATCCTTTATTATTTGCTGCAATACCGGTACAGAAAAATCGGGTGTTCCCATAAATACAATCTTTGTCATTCAGCTTCCAATCCTTCCAACTCTTCTTCATTCAAATACTTGGTCACTTTTGATGTAAATAAAACTCCGTGCAAATGATCAATTTCATGCAGGATCGCTCTTGCCAGAAAGTCTTCAGCTTCAAGCGTATAGAATTTCCCTTTGCGGTCCTGGGCCTTTATTTTTACATAATCAGGCCTCGTAACTTCACCATATAAACCTGGAAAGCTTAAGCATCCTTCAGGTCCTGTCTGATTTCCGTCTGTTTCAAGAACTTCCGGATTAATCATCTCGATAGTGCCAAATTCATCATCTATATCAACGATGGCTATTTGCTTGCCAAGGCCGATTTGCGGAGCAGCCAGCCCGACACCGTCAAATTCAATCATCGTATCGTACATATCATTTAATAATTTGCCCAGCTTTTTATCAAAAACCTGTACAGGTTCGCATTCTGCCTCCAGGATTTCAGCCGGGTACGTTACTATTTTTTTAACCGCCAAAACATTTCCTCCATTTTTATCTATTTTCAACCATTTTTTGATTAATCATAACCGGATTTCCCAGCATAAATATTTACATTAAAATATATGGATTCAAGTCCACTGAAATGGCAAGGCCTCCTGCAGCAATTTCATGCTGATAATTATCAAGGACCTTTTTCAGTGCCTGACCAAGCTCAGGTTCCCGCTTGTATTTTATCAGACATTGATAGCGATATCTATTATTGATCCGCGGAATTGGCGATGCAACCGGGCCAAGTACAATGCTTTCCGCCGATAGGCGCGACTGAATATACTGTGTTATTTTTTCAGTTACGGAAACGGCCATCATTAATTCTTCATGGCTGACGGTAACAAGGGAGATATAGTAGAAAGGAGGGTATCTATGAATTTTACGGACCATCATTTCCCTTTCATAGAACTTATCGTAATCCTGCTCTCCTGCAAGCTCGACACTGTAATGTTCAGGTGTATAGGTTTGGATAATAACCTCACCCTCAAGCTCATGCCTCCCTGCGCGCCCGCTGACCTGGGTCAAAAGCTGGAAGGTTTTTTCCGAAGAACGAAAATCAGGCAGATGGAGCATTGTATCGGCTGAGAGCACACCTACTAAGGTAATATTGGGAAAATCAAGGCCCTTTGCAATCATTTGCGTACCAAGGAGAATATCCGCATGACCTTCCTGAAATTGGTCCAACAGCTTTTCATGGGATCCCTTTCTGCTGGTAGTGTCCACATCCATCCTGATGACCTTCGCTTCCGGCAAAACCTTTGCCAGCTCTTCTTCAACCTTCTGTGTCCCGGTTCCAAAATAACGGATATGTTCACTTTCACATTCCGGGCATGTATTTGGGACTGATGCTTCATACCCGCAATAATGACATTTCATTTGCTGGTTAAACCGGTGATAAGTTAAGGAGATGTCACAGTGCGGACAATTAATGACATAGCCGCAATCCCTGCACATAACAAAAGAAGAGTGCCCTCTTTTATTGAGAAATAATACAATCTGTTCCTTCTTTTCCAGCCGGTCTTTTATTTTATCAAGGAGCACCCTGGAGAACATGGAACGATTGCCTTCCCGGAGCTCTTCTCTCATGTCAACGATTTCAACTGACGGCAAAGACTGGTTATTCATCCTTTTAGGCAGGGACAGGAGCTGATATACTCCTTTGTGGGCTCTTGCAAACGATTCAAGCGAAGGAGTTGCACTGCCTAGAACGACTGGACATTTATACTTTCCAGCCCTTTCGATCGCCACATCCCTTGCATGGTACCTTGGGTTTTCCTCCTGTTTGTAGCTTGTCTCGTGCTCTTCATCAATAATGACAATCCCCAGGTTTTCAAAAGGAGCAAAGATTGCGGATCGCGCTCCGACAACCACCTTTACTTCCTTCCTTTGAATCTTTCTCCATTCATCATACTTTTCCCCTGCAGAAAGGCCGCTGTGCATAACGGCAACCTGATCGCCGAATCTTCCTTTAAAGCGATTAACCATTTGCGGAGTTAACGAAATTTCGGGAACCAGGACAATCGCTTCTTTTCCGTCCTGAAGAACCCTTTGAATCGATTGAAGATATACCTCTGTTTTGCCGCTACCTGTCACTCCATACAGCAAAAACGTTTCATGCCTTTTTTCCTCTATGGAATTCAGGATGGGGATAATTGCTTTTCTCTGCTCTTCGGTTAAGGGCAGTGGTTCTGTTCTTTTAAACTCCCGGTCCCCAAAAGGATTGCGATAAATCTCCACTTCTTTTTGACCAAGCAACCCTTTTTGAATGAGCCCTTTTATTGTTGACGAGGTTATTCCTAGGAAGGAGAATAGCTCTTTTTGTTCGACCGGACTGTCATCCTGAAGGAAGTATTCAAGCACCTCTTTTTGCTTGGTTGCATTAGCAGGCAGCTTTTCAATGTATTCCCCAAGGACATTTCGGTCTGCGGCGGGAAATACCTGCTTTACTTTTTTCTTTTTTACACGTTCTTTTACTTGATAGATAATGTCAATATTCCCATTGGAAGCTTCTTTCTGTAAAAGCGACAGAGTTCCATCCTTCACTGCTTCATCCCAGGTGATTGTCTCTGTATTTTCAAAAAGAGTTTGCACCTTTTCGGGAAGCGCCACACGGTCTGCCTTTTCCGCCAATACCAGTTTTTTTTCATATTTTGCCTTAAGGGCAGCTGGCAGCATTGCCTGGTAGGCTGATATTTTATAGCATAGTGTTTTCTGCGTCAGCCAATCTCCCAGAGACAGAAGCTCCTGATTCAGGACAGGATTTAAATCCATTGGTGCTGCAATAGACTTTAATTGACTGAATTCCGATTCTGTTTTCAGGCCCGTTACAAAACCTTGGATCTTCCTTGGTCCGAATGGAACGATGACCCTCATGCCAGGCTGAATTACACCTGCCAAATGGTCAGGTATTTTATAGTCAAACGCTCGGTCTGTCTGCTTGGCAGGTACATCAACAATTACACTGGCAATATTCATTTCTGCTCATCCTTTAGTAAAATCGCAGCTTCCTCAAGAATTTTTGCAGCAACATCTTTTTTGCTCATAAGAGGGAGCTCTTCTGAGGTTCCATCTTTTTTAAACAAGGTAACAATATTGGTGTCTGTCCCAAAGCCGGCACCTTCAGAAGTTACATTATTGGCAACGATCATATCGGCATTTTTCTTCTTCAGCTTGCCTTGTGCATATACATCAACCCGTTCCGTTTCAGCAGCAAAGCCTATTAAAATCTGGCCCTTCTTTTTCTGCCCGAGTTCAAACAATATATCTTTTGTTCTTTCAAGCTCCAATACTTCGTCTCCAGGCTGCTTCTTCATTTTTTGACTATAGCTCACTTTAGGACGATAATCGGAAACAGCAGCTGTTTTTATAACAATATCGGCATTTCCGTATTCTTCCATAGCGGCGTGATACATTTCTTCGGCGCTTTCAACTTTTATAAGCTTTAGGCCAGCTGGGGCTTTAATGGACACAGGTCCGGAAATTAAAGTTACTTCTGCACCTGCAGCAACTGCTTCTTCTGCAATCGCATAGCCCATTTTTCCCGAAGAATGGTTGGTGATGTATCGGACCGGATCAATTTTCTCCCTCGTTGGGCCTGCTGTAATCACAATTTTTCTGCCTGCAAGATCTTGTTTGGGCTTGCTGAAAAACAGGCTGATCGTCTCTGTAATCTTCTCAGGCTCTTCCAATCTGCCTTTGCCAACGTACCCGCAGGCAAGATAACCTTCAGAAGGTTCGATAAACCTGCAGCCAAAGCTATATAACGTTTCAATATTTTTCTGGACTGCCGGATGGCTATACATATGTACATTCATTGCAGGAGCAATCCAAATAGGCGATGTTGCAGCCAATAAGGTTGTTGTGATCATGTTATCCGCTATTCCGTTCGCCAGCTTTCCAATCACATTAGCTGTGGCCGGAGCAACAAGAATCAAATCTGCCCAGTCCGCCAAATCAATATGGGCAATCACCTTTGAATCTTTTTCATCAAAGGTGTCAGTATAAACATCGTTTCTTGACAAAGCCTGAAATGTTAGGGGAGCCACAAATTTTGCGGCAGAGTCACTTAATATAACTTTTACATTAGCTCCCGCCTGGGTAAGCTTGCTCGTCAATGCTGCTGCTTTATAAACAGCAATTCCCCCCGTAACGCATAGTAATATTTTTTTGCCTGTCAGCATTATTAGACCCCACCAATCTTAGCTAAAATAATCATATTTATTCAAAGGCCTGACGCTTCCTTGAAAAAGCTTTATAAAATGCTATTTTCTTTAAATGGTCAGTGCCGGACGTGTGATTGTATTTGTTGGCAAGAAAATGCCACGCTAGTTTTATTATGCAAGAAGTTCAGTCATTTTTCATCTATTAAAACCGAAGACCTTTAGTTAATGGAATTCTTTTCAATTTGCCTGTTGATTTCCGCGCAAACAGCTCAGCGGACCGGTGGGTGACCCAAGAGCCTCCTTAAGCATTAAGCCCGCGGGGTCTCCCTTTGATTCCCACTCCCGCAGGACATTAATTAAGCATCCATGAATAAACTCCGCACGAAGAAAATGCGAAAGCATTTGCGGGGATCCCGCGTATTCCGTTTCAATCAACAAAGTCCAAAATCAACATAAAGCTATACAAAGCTTAATAATTAAAAGAAATAAAAATAACAACCTTTTTGAAAGGTTGTTATTCAGCGATTTTACTCGTATGATTCATTAGCCTTTTTCTCGCCCAGACGGTAATGAAGCTGGTCTGCATGGATTTCTTCCAGGGCTTTGCCGACATTTTTATGTGATTTATAGCTTTCAAGCTGCAGCCTTGCGTTTAATTGCAGCTTACGTGCACGTTTGGCAGCAACGGAAACAAGTGAATATTTGGAATCAATCTTAGTCATTAAAGAATCAATAGAAGGATAAAGCATCTTTAATCAGCCTCCAGCATCTTTTTATATTTCGGTTCTACACGTTCCCTGCGGCAGTGTTCAGCTACCACAATGGATTTAATTCTCTCGCAGGCAAGGTCAATTTGATCATTTTCCACCACATAATCGTAGAGGTTCATCATTTCAATTTCTTCTTTTGCCACACTCATGCGATTGTTAATAATATCTTCCGTCTCTGTCCCTCTTGTGACAATACGGTTCTTAAGCTCTGATAAACTTGGAGGCACAAGGAAAATAAACAACCCATCAGGGAATTTCTCACGGACCTGGCGGGCTCCTTGAACTTCTATTTCCAGGAATACGTCTTTACCGCGGTCCAGAGTCTCTCTTACATAATCTACCGGCGTACCGTAATAATTCCCTACAAACTCGGCATATTCAAGCAGTTTGTCCTGACGGATCAGTTCTTCAAATTCCTCACGGGTTTTGAAAAAATAATCAACCCCGTTTACTTCTCCCTCTCTTGGCGCTCTCGTTGTCATTGAAATAGAATACTCAAACGAGGTATCAGGCTGTGAAAATATTTCTTTTCTAACAGTTCCTTTTCCTACACCTGAGGGTCCGGATAGAACTATTAATAACCCTTTTTCTTTCATTTAAACAATCCTACCCTTCCTCAATAATTTCATCACGGTCGTTTAATCGGTGCGCGACAGTTTCCGGCTGGACCGCAGACAATATGACGTGGTCACTATCCATTACGATAACTGCCCGGGTCCGTCTCCCGTATGTCGCATCAATTAAAGAGCCCCGGTCACGCGCGTCCTGAATAATCCGTTTGATTGGGGCAGATTCGGGACTAACTATAGATATTATCCGGTTGGCAGAAACGATATTGCCAAAGCCGATATTGATCAGTTTAATTGACATTTGGGTCCTCCAATCATCAGTTATTTATTTTGACCCCCAGAGCCGCAATCTAAACAACTGCTATTCAATATTTTGAATTTGTTCCTTCATTTTTTCTAATAGACTCTTTATTTCAACCACTTCTGCAGCTATCGCCGCGTCATTCGCCTTGGAACCAATCGTATTCGCTTCCCTGTTCATCTCCTGCAAAATGAAATCGAGCTTCCTTCCAACTGGTTCTGTAAGCTGAAGCGTTTTTTCAAATTGGCCAATATGGCTTTGCAGCCTTGTCACTTCCTCATTAATATCCGCTTTATCAGCAAACACCGCAACCTCTGTTAATATCCGCGGCTCATCAATCTGGCCATCCAGATAATCCTTTATACGCTTTTCCAATCTTTCCCGGTATTGCTGAACTACTTTTGGAGAGAACTCGCGCAGCAGGAGTACTCTTTTGCTTAATAGACTAAGATGGCTGCGGACATCTTTTTCCATCTCAAGCCCCTCAGCTTGCCGCATCTGAGTTAAATGCAAGCATGCTTCCTCAGCTGCTGAAAGGACATGCTGGCTCAATTCCTCATTGCCAGCATCCTTTTCTTCTACGCCAATCAGCTCTTCCCGAATAAGGTCCTGGATAGAGAGATCATTTTGGATATTGTACTTTGTTTTAATTGCAGTTATGTATTGATAATATTCATCTAAAAGTTCCCAGTCAACATTTACTTTTCGGCTGGCCAAACCATCGCCCTCAATTGTGACATAAACTTCTATTCTTCCTCTTTTAATATGCTCACCAAGCTTTTTCTTAATTTTATCTTCCATGTGCATCAGCTGCCTGGGCATACGCATATGAAACTCGGAAAAACGATGGTTTACAGTCCTAATTTCGACAGTAATGGAAAATTGCCCGGAATCTTTCTTGCTTCTGCCAAAGCCAGTCATACTTACAACCATTTTCTTACACTTCCTTTTGGAAAAAGCACAGCTTTTAAAAGAAGCTATCGTCTGAACAGTTCACCCTTCAAAAAAGAACAACAGACTTAGCTCACTTTGAAGACTGTGCAATCTATGGATAAAGATATAGTAATTTAATGGGGATTATAACTTGCAGTTATTTTTGCGCAAAAAAGAAAGGTAATAGAGTTCAGCTCTACTACCTTAAGGATTATAACATATTTTATTTTGTTTTTCTTGCCAAAAATGTACCGGCAAGCAAAAATGTTGGAATAGCCGACAGTCCGGTGATCATAAACCAGTCGCGCAGTTCAATCGGAACTGTGTGGAAGATAGGCTGCAGCGGCGGATAGTAAATAACAACGAGCACTAAAAGGAGGGATGAGATAACTGCCCACACCAAATACTTATTGCCGAAAGGATTCCTTGAAAAGACCGATTTTTCACTCCGGCAATCAAACACATGGATCAGCTGTGCCATAACCAAAGTGGCAAAAGCAACAGTCTGGGCATATGCCAGATGGTCAGGGTGTGCTTTATAGGCAAAAATAAACGCAAGCAATGTGACAAGACCGATTAAAAATCCTCTCGATACAACCTTCCAGCCCAGCCCCCTGGAGAAAACTCCTTCCTTTGGGCTTCTCGGTTTTCGTTTCATCACATTCTCTTCCGGCTGGTCAAGGCCGAGCGCCATCGCCGGCAGACCGTCGGTTACAAGGTTCACCCAGAGAATCTGGATTGGCACTAAAGGCAGCGGAAGCGCAAGCAGCATAGCGAAAAGCATAACCAAAATTTCACCAACATTTGAGGCAAGCAAATATCTGATAAACTTTCGGATGTTTTCGTAAATATTTCTTCCTTCTTTTATGGCGGCTTTTATCGTAGCAAAATTGTCATCAAGGAGAACGAGGGCAGATGCCTCTTTAGCAACGTCTGTTCCGGTAATGCCCATCGAGATGCCGATATCTGCCGCTTTTATCGCAGGAGCATCATTGACTCCGTCCCCGGTCATGGCAACAATATGGCCTCTATTTTGAAGCGCCTTAACAATCTTTAACTTATGCTCCGGTGATACCCTTGCAAAAACGGCCACATCTTCAACCACATCTTCAAGATCTTCGACCGACATCTCGGCAAGGTCTTTACCTTGCAGAACTTTGGATCCCTTTGTTAAAATGCCTAACTGTTTGGCAATCGCCTGGGCTGTAATGACATGGTCGCCAGTAATCATTACCGTTTTAATGCCTGCTTCCTTGCATTCCTTGACAGCTTCCCTGACTTCAGGTCTTGGAGGATCGATCATCCCCTGCAGGCCAATAAAGGTAAGCCCCTGTTCTGCTTCTTTTTCGTCAAGAATGACATTTTTTGAAGGAATTTCTTTATAGCCAATCGCAATAGTTCTTAAAGCTTGAGAAGCCAGTTCCTCAATGGCTCCCTGAATTTTGCCTGTAAGCTCCCTGGATAATATCTGGCGTTTCCCCTCCCAGAGAACCGCTTCACTCTTGCCGGCTAAAACATCAGGCGCACCTTTAGTTACGATAAATTGCCTGCCATTATGGTCCTTAACGACAACACTCATCATTTTCCGGGCAGAATCAAAGGGAAACTCATTAATGATCCGGAACTGATTTAACAAACTGCTTCGGTTATAGCCCGCTTTCATAGCAGCTACCAGCAATGCTCCTTCAGTCGGATCCCCTTCAATTACAAATTCATTATTTTTCTGCTGTATTTCCGCATGGTTGCAAAGCATCCCAAACATGAGCATCTGCTGAAGCGCCTTATCATTTTTAGGTTCAATTTGTTTATCATTTCGGTAAAATTGCCCTTGTGGCTCATAGCCGATTCCATCGACTCTCCACTCTTTTCCGCCGCTCCAGAGATGGGTAACAGTCATCTTATTTTGTGTCATCGTTCCAGTTTTATCTGAGCAGATAACGGAAGCACACCCAAGTGTTTCGACTGCCGGAAGTTTGCGGACAATCGCCTTTTTCTTTATCATCCTTTGGACACCAAGTGACAGGGCTACTGTAACTATGGCTGGAAGCCCTTCTGGAATGGCAGCAACTGCCAGTGATACACCCGCAAGGAACATTGTATATAACTCCTGGCCTTGCACCACCCCAGCTACAACAACTAGCACTGTTAGTAAAATTGCGGCAGTAATCAGAATCTTGCCGAGCTGTTCCAGCCTTCGCTGCAATGGCGTAACCATTGTTTCCGCATTTTGCAGCAGGTCAGCAATCTGTCCCATTGCAGTATTCATTCCTGTACCTACTACAACACCCAATCCATTGCCACGGGTCACCATCGTACCCATAAAAGCCATATTTTCCATATCGCCTATTGCCAGATTGGTAGTTTTTAAAGAACCGGTCGATTTCTGGACAGGCAGAGATTCACCTGTTAAAGCGGACTCCTCAATTTCCAGGCTATTCGACTCTATTATTCTCACATCTGCCCCAATTCTGTCACCCGTAGCAAATTTCAGAAGATCGCCGACCACAACTTCTTTCGAAGGGATCTTCTTCCACTGGCCATCCCTAAGCGCAATTACTTGGGGAGCTGATAATTCCTTAAGTGCATGAAGCGACTTTTCTGCTTTCCTCTCCTGGAAAAAACCTAAAAAACCATTTATGACCACAATTGCAATAATTGCTATCGCATCAATATATTCACCAAGCAGCCCTGAAATCAAGGTAGCGGCTAATAAGACAAGGACCATGAAATCTTTAAATTGACTAAAAAATAAGAGCAAAGCCGACTGCTTTTCTCCCTCTTTTAACTCGTTATAGCCATATTGTTTGAGCCGTTTCTTTACATTATCTTCCGTTAAGCCCGCCTTAATATCTGTATTTAATGCTTGCTCGACCTCTCTTTCATTCATTTCATGGAACTTCATCCGGACATCACACTTCCTCCTTTGTGGTTTGAGAAAAGCGGAGAGCGGCTTTGGACATCGGAATTAATTAAATTCTTGCTTGCTAAAATCAAGCATCCATCCTTTCCAGCAGCGCTCACAGCTAAACATTAAAGAGAATCCGCCAGGCGGCAGACCGTCCTGCTTCTTTTGCTAAATTCAAGTGAAGCAGAGTTGTCCAATCTCACTCTAAAGAAAGCTTATTCAGCCCCGTCCAAAAAAATGCTATTATTAATTAGAAAAGCGGAATTGGTTTGTCTATTAAGGGATTACCTGGTAAAATCGCTTCTTTGTAAAGATTAACTAGCATATCTTCCCTTTAGTTTGGGTAGTCGTCATTAATCGGGGGATTATCTGCCTTTTCCGATCCCGGTTCAGATTATGGTCGTTATTCAGTGGGATTAACTACCTTTTTCGCTCCCCGGTTCGGATTATCGTCGTTATTCAGTGGGATTAACTGCCTTTTCCGATCCCGGTTCGGATTATCGTCGCTAATCGGCGGGACTAACTACCTTTTCCACTCCCCGGTTCGGATTATCGTCGTTAATCGGCGGGATTAACTACCTTTTTTACCCTCTGGTCCGGTTATTCGTCGTTAATCGGCGGGATTAACGCCTGCATACACATTTCAAAAAGCTTTCGACCGTTACCCAGCGGATAAAAATCGTCAGTGATCTTAAACAGCTCAAAATAGAATCGGGCCTTTAGACTTGATTTTTATCATTTTAATGAAAGAATAATTCTATAACTTTAAATAAAAATTCCAGAAAAGCTAATAAAGCTATTTTTAAAAGAAGAGGATGTTCCAATATGTCATTTGATGGTTTATTTACAAGAGCTATGACTAAAGAGCTTATCAACACTTTAAAAGGCGGAAGAATCAATAAGATTCAACAGCCCTATAAAAATGAAATCATTGTGGTTGTGCGGGCGAACGGCAAAAACCACAAGCTTTTGCTGTCCGCCCATCCAAGCTATGCCAGAGTACAGCTTACTAAGGAATCGCACGAAAACCCTTCAGAACCTCCAATGTTCTGCATGCTTTTAAGGAAGCACTTAGAGGGATATATACTTGAAGATGTCCATCAAATTGAATTGGACCGGATTATTGTATTTGAAGTCAAAGGAAGAAATGAGATTGGCGATACGTCCTATAAGCAGTTAATCGTTGAAATCATGGGCCGGCACAGCAACATCACACTAGTGGATAAAACTCGTAACATTATCCTGGACAGCATCAAACATGTGTCGTTTGCGGTTAATAGCCATCGAGCAATTTTGCCGGGCCAGGAGTATGTACTTCCGCCGTCACAGGACAAACATAATCCGTTTGAAGCAGATGAACAGGAAGTGTTACGTAAAATTGATTTTAACAGCGGGAAAATTGATAAACAGCTGGTCGCCAATTTTGCAGGAGTTTCTCCGCTTTTTGCGAAGGAAGTTATTCATCATGCAGGGCTTGCCAATCGAACAACCGTTCCAAATAGCTTTTTGCATTTTATTAACCTGGTGAAAAACCATTCCATACAACCGTCTATTACATCCGGAGAGCAAAAAGAAAGCTTTTACTTATTTCCGCTCGAGCATTTAAAAGGCGAAAACAGGGAGTTCAATTCACTCAGTGAAATGCTTGACCGCTACTATTTTGGAAAAGCGGAAAGAGACCGGGTCAAACAGCAATCAAATGACCTGGAGCGCTTCATTGTGAATGAAAAAGAAAAAAATGAAAAGAAAATCGAAAAGCTGAAAAGAACTTTGAAGGAAGCAGAAAATGCCGATAAGCATCAATTATTCGGCGAACTGATTACGGCTAATATATACGCGATCCAAAAAGGAATGAAGGAAGTTGAAGTCATCAATTATTACGATGAAGATGGCGGAACCGTTGTTATTCCATTGGATCCTCGTAAGTCACCATCCGAGAATGCACAAAAATACTTTACAAGATATCAAAAGGCGAAGAACGCCATAATTGTTGTGAAAGAGCAAATTAAAAAAGCTGAAGAAGAAGCAGCCTACTTCGACTCTCTCCTGCAGCAGGTGGAAACTGCTTCAACAAGAGATATTGCCGAAATTAGAGAAGAGCTTGTTGAGGGCGGTTATATAAGGGAAAGACAAAAGCGCGGGAACAAGAAACAGCAAAACCTGAAGCCAAATCTCGATCGGTACATCGCCACAGACGGCACAGAAATATTGGTTGGAAAAAATAATAAGCAAAATGATTATTTAACCAACAAGGTGGCAGCGCGGGATGAAATTTGGCTGCATACAAAAGATATTCCGGGGTCACATGTTGTTATCCGCAGCAAGGAGCCAGACGAGAAAACTATACTTGAAGCAGCTTCCCTTGCGGCTTATTTCAGCAAAGCCCGCAATTCAAGCTCAGTACCGGTGGACTTCACCCAGGTTAGGCATGTGAAGAAACCAAGCGGTGCTAAGCCGGGATTTGTGATTTATGACCATCAGCAAACGGTGTATGTTACACCGGATGAAGAGACAGTCCTATTTTTAAAACAAAATTAAATAATTAAAAGAAAAAAGCAAGCGAAGATGCTTGCTTTTTTCTTTTTCGCAAAACAGGTTATTGTTTAACCTTCCCCCACTCAGCAGGATCTTTTCGCCACTCCATTAATTTCTCCATATCTTCTTCCTGAATATAGCCCTTTTCGATGGCAACCTCTGTTAGAGCTTCGAAATCTGTCAAAGTGAATGCCTCAATATTCTCTTCAGCAAGCATTTCTTTGCCTTTTTCAAGCTGGTATGTAAAGATCGCTGCCATACCCAATACTTCGCAGCCTGCTTCTCTTAGAGCCTTGACCGCAGTTATGGCGCTTCCCCCAGTTGAAATCAGGTCCTCTACAACGACTACCTTCTGTCCTGCTTCAGCTTTTCCTTCAATTTGTTTGCCTTTGCCATGCCCTTTTGCCTTGGAGCGGACATAGCACATTGGCAGATCCATCAAGTCACTTGCCCAGGCTGCATGTGGAATGCCGGCTGTGGCCGTTCCAGCGATGAGCTCGGCACCAGGAAACTTCTCATTAATGATTTCCTGAAGGCCCGCAGCAATTTCTTTCCTTACAGCAGGGTAGGATAATGTCAAACGATTATCGCAATAAATTGGGGCAAGCAGCCCTGATGACCATATAAATGGATCGTTTGGGTTTAAGGCAACGGCTTTGATGTCCAGTAATCTTTCTGCTATTTTACGCTTCATTGAGTACACCCTCCCATGATTGCTTGCATTGTATATATTTCTCAAATGGATTCTCCGATTTGGTAATTGAGCGTCCTACCACAATAGCTGATGCCCCTTCCGCTCTTGCGAACGTCGGAGTCGCAACCCGCTTTTGATCGCCAGCATCATCTGTTAACAACCGGATACCCGGTGTAACCGTTAAAAAGGATTCTCCTAAACGGGCGCTGATCTCCCTTGCTTCAAAACTTGAACATACCACACCATCAAGCCCTGCCTCTTTGGCCAGACTGGCATAATGCAGAACCGATTCATTCAGTGTGACAGGTATTAACTGCTCTGATTTCATTTGCTGCTCCGAAGTGCTTGTAAGCTGTGTAACTGCAATACAGAAGGGCCTTTTGCCCGAGCAGCGGCCTGCTTCTAAGCCTTCCAGAGCGGCTTCCATCATGGCTTTTCCACCGGCCGCATGAACATTGACCATATCGCAGCCTAGTCCTGCAAGGCCTTTCATCGCACTCTTTACTGTATTCGGAATGTCATGAAGTTTAAGGTCCAGGAAAATCTCATGCCCTTTTTCTTTTAATTCGGAAATAATGGATGGCCCCTCCTGGTAAAATAACTCCATCCCAACTTTCAAAAATAGTTTCTCATTCTCAAAGTGTGTTAGAAAACGATTTACCTCCTCTTTTCCTGCAAAATCAAGAGCAATAATAAGCGGCTTTTTCATGTTTCTTCCAGCTCCTTCCTGTGCACTCTGAAATATGTTCATACCCGAGTCTCTTTAAAAGTCCAGGCAGTTCATCAATAATTCTCGGGCAGACAAACGGGTCTACGAAATTCGCTGTACCGACTGCCACTGCGCTTGCTCCTGCATAATAGTACTCTATTACATCCTCGGCAGATTCGATTCCGCCCATGCCGATAATCGGAAGGGATACCTGCTGGCTGACTTCATAAATCATTCTTAGTGCAACCGGCTTTATCGCAGGTCCGGAAAGGCCGCCTGTTTTATTTGCTAGAATAGGGTTGCCAGTTTTAAGGTCCAGTCTCATGCCAATTAGCGTGTTGATCATCGTTAATCCGTCTGCACCGCCATCCTCAACCGCTTTTGCCATTTCTACGATATTTGTGACATTTGGAGAAAGCTTTACATATACGGGAACTTCTGAAACTTCTTTTACTTTTTTTGTTAAGTTCCTGGCTGTTTCTGGAATCGTTCCAAAGGCAATTCCGCCTGTTTTGACGTTCGGGCAGGAGATGTTGAGTTCAAGTGCATGTACATTCTTGGCAGCTGAAATTCTTTTTGCCACCGCAACATAATCTTCCTCCTGTGATCCGGCTACATTAGCAATGATGGGTACTTCAAATTGTTCAAGCCACACTAACTCCTCATTCACAACTTTTTCGAGACCGGGGTTTTGCAGCCCGATCGCGTTCAGCATACCTGCTGAAGTTTCTGCAACTCTTGGGGTTGGATTTCCAAATCGCGGCTCAGAAGTTGTCGCTTTAATCATAATTGCTCCCAGCTTACTCAAATCGTAGAGCTGGCTAAATTCTCTTCCGAATCCAAAACATCCTGAGGCCGGCATAATTGGATTTTTTAAATCAAGCCCTGGAAGGCTAATATTTAATGAGCTCATAGGACAACCTCCCCTGCTTTAAATACTGGACCGTCACTGCAAACCTTTTTATAGCTGTAACCTTCAGGATCATCCCCGGTATGGCAGACACATGCAAAGCATGCGCCGATTCCGCAGCCCATCCTTTCTTCAAGTGACAGATACACGTTTTTATGTCGATACTGACTTTCCAGCGCCTTAAGCATTGGTGTTGGGCCGCAGGAATAAAGAATATCGAAATCCAGTTTTAATTCATCTATTACATTCGTTACAAAGCCCTTTGTCCCGAGGCTGCCATCGGCTGTGGCAATATAGGTTTCTCCGAGCTGCGAAAATTTTTCTTCATAAAAGGCAGCACTTTCTGTTTGAAAGCCTAGTATATGAACTACCTTTACTCCCTGCTTAACAAGCTGCTTGGACAACTCATAAAGCGGTGGTACACCAATCCCTCCGCCAACTAGAAGGGCAGTATCCCCTTGTTTTGCTTCGTGGACAGGGAAACCATTTCCTAAAGGGCCCAGCACATCGACAGTATCACCAGCTTTTTTTTCTGAAAGCTTAACCGTGCCTCTGCCTTCAGCCCTGTAAATCATCTTAAATTGACTCAGGCCAGGAGCGATTTCAGCAATGCTGATCGGCCTTCTAAGCATGGGATCATAGCCCTCTGATACTTTTAAATGGACGAATTGGCCTGGCTCGGTCATTTCATGAACAAGCTCACCTTGAAGGGTGAGCTCGTAAATGTTATTTGCAATTTTATTTTGAGCGATTACTGTGCATAATTCCTGCTTGATCAAGATAGAACCGCCTCCCGAATTTGTTCTGGTTTATCCATCGCATCCGCGGAGAAATTCATAGATTCAATCACTCGAAGGATTGCTTCAGCAGTATCCAGTGAAGTTAAGCATGGCACGCCATTTTCAACAGATTCACGGCGGATCCGGAAGCCGTCCCGGGCTGGCTGTTTGCCTTTTGTTAAAGTATTTATGACAAACTGCGCTTCGCCATTTCTAATTACATCCAGAAGGTTTTGCCCTTCAGAGCCGATTTTCCCGGTCACTTTAACAGGTATGCCGGCAGATTGAAGGAATAGAGCCGTTCCGCTTGTCGCCATCAGTCTGTAGCCGATGGACACAAACCGTTTCGCAAGCTGCAGTGCTTCTTCTTTATCTTTGTCTGCCACTGTCATAAGTACAGTTCCGAATGGCTGGATTTTCATGCCGGAAGCAACAAGGCCTTTATAAAGGGCTTTTTCTAGTGTTGTGTCTTTCCCCATAACTTCCCCGGTTGATTTCATTTCCGGCCCTAAAGTGATGTCCACTCTTCTTAACTTGGCAAAGGAGAAGACCGGAACTTTTACAAAAACGCCGCTTCTTTCTGGAAGAAGGCCTGATCCGTACCCTTGTTGAGCTAATGACTGTCCTAAAATAACCTTCGTAGCTATTTTGGCCATCGGTACATTTGTAATTTTGCTCAAGAAAGGCACTGTCCGGCTTGAGCGCGGATTAACTTCAAGCACATATACCTCCCCTTTAGCGATTACGTACTGGATATTAAGAAGGCCGATAATTCCCAGCCCTTTAGCCATCTTTTGTGTGTATTCAACCAGCTTTTCTTTGATTCCCTCTGATATGTTTTGCGGCGGATAGACCGCGATTGAATCCCCAGAGTGGACGCCGGCTCTTTCAATATGCTCCATAATGCCCGGGATGAGGACATTCTCGCCATCAGAAATCGCATCCACTTCAATTTCTTTTCCGGTCAGGTAACGATCTATTAATACCGGGTGCTCCGGGTTAACTTTAACCGCATTTTCCATATAGTGAAGCAGCTCTTCTTCTTTGTAAACAATCTCCATGGCTCTTCCGCCAAGTACATAAGATGGACGAACCACAACAGGATAGCCGATTTCAGTTGCTATCGTGACAGCCTGTTCCACCGATAAAGCTGTCTTTCCTTTTGGCATTGGAATATCCAATTCAGTAAGAGCATGCTCGAATTTATCGCGGTCTTCTGCGCGGTCAAGGTTCTCAAGGGAAGTTCCGAGAATTTTCACTCCTCTTTCCACCAGCTTTGCAGCCAGGTTGATGGCGGTCTGTCCGCCAAACTGTACAACTACTCCTTCAGGCTTCTCCAAATCAATAATATGCATTACATCTTCAATCGTCAGCGGTTCAAAGTAGAGCTTATCGGAAATACTGAAGTCTGTTGAAACAGTTTCAGGATTATTATTTATAATGATTGCTTCGTAGCCTGCTTCCTTAATTGCCCATACCGCGTGAACTGTTGAGTAATCGAATTCTACTCCCTGGCCAATCCGGATTGGGCCTGATCCCAGGACAACAACACTTTTGCGGTTTGTTACTATTGATTCGTTTTCTTCTTCATAAGTTCCATAGAAATAAGGCGTTTCTGATTCAAACTCGGCTGCACATGTATCTACCATTTTATAAACCGGCAGAATAGCGTTAGACTTTCTCCAGCTGTAAACTTCCATTTCGCTCGTTTTCCAGAGCTTGGCTATAACCGAATCGGCAAATCCCATTTCTTTTGCCATTTTTCCTTTTTCCTCGTCAAATGGATTTTCTGCTAACACACGCTCAAAGTCTATTATTTTATTTATCTTGTGCAGGAAGAACAAGTCAATCTTGCTCCACTCATGGATTGCATCAATGGTTACTCCCCTGCGAATGGCTTCCCCTATATAAAACAGGCGCTCGTCTCCTGCTTTTCTTATCCGTTTTTCAATCAATTCATCTGAAATCAGTTCAGCATCTTTCAGTTCAATATGGTGGATATTTGCCTCAAGTGACCGGACTGCTTTTAAAAGGGATTCTTCCAGCGTACGTCCAATCGCCATTACTTCTCCAGTTGCCTTCATCTGTGTTCCAAGTGAACGGTTGGCAGATTCAAATTTATCGAACGGCCAGCGCGGTATTTTTGAAACGATATAATCCAGGGCAGGTTCGAAGCAGGCATATGTTTTTCCTGTAACAGGGTTCATCATTTCGTCAAGTGTCAGTCCTACTGCAATCTTCGCTGCAAGTTTCGCGATCGGATAACCTGTTGCTTTTGATGCAAGCGCTGAGGAACGGCTGACACGAGGATTTACTTCAATGATGTAGTAATTGAAGCTGTGTGGATCCAACGCGAGCTGAACATTACAGCCTCCCTCAATCTCTAGTGCGCGAATAATTTTTAATGAAGTGTTTCTTAGCAGCTGGTACTCGCGGTCACTGAGAGTCTGGCTTGGAGCCACAACTATCGAATCGCCTGTATGAATCCCAACCGGATCAAAGTTTTCCATATTACAGACAACAATTGCATTGTCATTGGAATCTCTCATTACTTCATATTCGATTTCCTTGAAGCCTGCGATGCTTTTTTCAAGCAGACACTGGGTAACAGGGCTGTTCTTCAAGCCGCTTGCCACAATTTCAATTAATTCTTCTTCGTCATGGCAGATTCCCCCGCCTGTTCCTCCGAGAGTGAAAGCAGGGCGCACAATTACCGGATATCCGATTCTATTTACAAATTCGAATGCTTCATCCAGGTTATGGATAATTTCACTTTCAGGTACAGGCTCGCCAAGCTCATTCATTAAACTGCGGAAAAGATCCCGATCTTCCGCTTTTTGAATTGCAGATAATTTTGTTCCAAGAATCTCTACACCGCATTCCTCCAAAACACCGGATTCAGCCAGCTCTACAGCCAGATTCAAGCCAGTCTGGCCACCCAGTGTCGGAACAAGGGCATCCGGACGCTCTTTCCGGATGATGCGGCTGACAAATTCGAGCGTCAGCGGTTCTATGTATACCGCGTCAGCAATTTCCGTATCTGTCATAATCGTTGCCGGGTTTGAGTTGACAAGGATCACACGATAGCCTTCTTCTTTCAGGGCGATGCAGGCCTGTGTGCCCGCATAGTCAAATTCCGCCGCCTGGCCGATCACAATAGGTCCCGATCCGATTACTAAAATACTTTTTATATCTGTACGCTTTGGCATGCTGCAGCACCTTCCTCTTTTTGTGTTTCAATCATTTGCAGGAATTGTTCAAATAACCCGTTTGCATCTTCCGGTCCTGGTGAAGCTTCCGGGTGGTATTGTACGGTAAAAGCTGGTACTTCTTTATGCTTCAATCCTTCGATCGTTCCATCATTTAACGCAATATGTGTAATTTCAAGCGGTGTGCCCGCAATCGAATTTTCTTCAACTGAATAACCATGGTTCTGAGAAGTTAAAGCTACTTTTCCTGTAAGCAGATCTTTTACAGGATGATTTGAGCCCCGGTGGCCAAATTTCATTTTTTCTGTATTGGCACCGCACGCCAGTGCAAATAGCTGATGGCCCAGGCAAATCCCGAAAATAGGCACATTTCCTAATAGCTCCTTAATCATTATGATGGCTTCCGGCACATCTTTCGGATCTCCGGGTCCATTGGACAGCATGACACCGTCAGGGCTCAAGCTGAGAATTTCTTTAGCTGAAGTATTGTAAGGAACAACGATCACATCGCAATCCCGCTTATTTAGTTCCCTTAAAATCCCGTGCTTCATTCCGAAATCTACTAGGACAACCCTGCTCCCGCGCCCTGGGCTTGGATAAGGTGTCTTTGTGGAAACCTGCTTTACCTGGTCGTTTCGCAGCTTTGTTGCACGCAATTTTTCAATGATCGTTTCAGGGTTTTCATTAATGCTGCAGATAGCCCCTTTCAGTGTTCCATGCTGGCGGATGATTCTTGTTAATTTTCTTGTATCAATTCCGGCAATACCCGGAATATTCTTCATCCTGAAATATTCGTCCAATGACTGCTCATTTCTCCAGTTGGAAGGATACTCGCTTGCTTCTTTTACAATAAACCCTGAAATCGCCGGGGAAATGGATTCAAAATCATCCCGATTGATTCCGTAGTTTCCGATTAATGGATAGGTAAGAGTAATAATTTGCCCGCAATAGGAAGGGTCTGACAATATTTCCTGATACCCTGTCATCCCTGTATTGAATACAACCTCTCCGATTGAATTCACATCACTTCCAAACCCTTTTCCGATAAAAATAGTTCCATCTTCCAGAATCAGCTGTTTTTTCATGCTTTTACACTCCCTCTGTTCCAGGCAATTTTTCCGTTAACCATTGTTAATACTGGCCAGCCTTTACAATCCCAGCCTGAGAATGGCGTATTTTTTCCTTTTGATAAAAACTGTGCAGGGTTAATTTTTTCCTGATGGTTCAAGTCCAGAAGAACCAAGTCAGCCTTTGCTCCAGTTTCTATTCTTCCTGACTGAAGGCTGAATGCCTCTGCAGGTTTAACTGTTAAGTAATCGATCAGTTGCTTTAGTGTAAAAATTTCTTTCTCTACAAAATGGGTGTAAAGAAGCGGAAAGGCTGTTTCCAAGCCGACAATTCCGAAAGGAGCCAGCACCATGCCCTCGCCTTTTTCTTCTGCTGTATGTGGAGCGTGGTCGGTTGCAATAAAATCAATCGTACCATCCAGCAGCCCATCGATTAAGGCGTCTCTGTCATCTGCACCTCTTAACGGCGGGTTCATTTTAAAGTTTGGATCCAGACCTGGAATGTCCTCCTCACAAAGCAGGAGGTGATGAGGGGTTACTTCCGCAGTGACCTTGATCCCCGCGCGCTTTGCATCTCTTACCACTCTTACAGATTCCTTCGTGCTGATGTGGCAGACATGATAATGGCAGCCTGCTGCTTCAGCAAGCAGAACGTCCCTTGCAATTTGTACAGACTCACAGACGGAAGGAATACCGTTCAGCCCATGCTCTTTAGCAAAAACTCCATCATGTACAGAACCTTTGTTAATGAGGGTATTTTCTTCACAGTGGGCGACAATCGGCATATTGATTTCTGCTGCTTGCTTCATTGCGTCAAGCATCATTGCTGCTGACTGAACTCCCACACCATCATCTGTAAAAGCAAATGCTCCAGCTTCTTTTAGCGCTTTAAAATCTGTTAATTCCTGGCCAAGCTCCCGAATGGTTATGGAAGCATATGGAAGTACCCGGACAGCAGCTTTCTCTTCAATGCGCTTATTCAGCTTTTCCATTTGTTCCTTTGTATCAGGAACCGGCCTTGTATTCGGCATCGCCGCAACAGTTGTAAAACCCCCTTTGGCTGCAGCCTTAGTCCCGGTTTCAATCGTTTCCTTCCTTTCTCCGCCCGGCTCACGCAAGTGTATATGCAGGTCAATAAAGCCAGGAGCAACAAGCAGGCCTTCTGCATCAATAATTTCCTGTGCTTCTCTTTCAATATTCGTGTCAATTTCGGCGATCTTTCCTGATTCAATGTAAATATCAGCTTTTTGGAATTCCCCTTTATTAGTAAGCAACTGGCCATTTTTGATTAATGTTGACATAATTAGCTCCCCCTTCAATTTGTTCAATGGATCTTTTCAAAACTGCCATCCGGATGAATACTCCATTTTGCATCTGTTTGAAGATTCTAGAACGCTCGCATTCTACCAAACTATCTGCAATCTCTACGCCTCGATTTACCGGGGCAGGATGCATGATTATGCTGTTCGGCTTCATTTTTTTCTCGCGTTCTTCTGTTAATCCGTAAGTAAGGTGATACTCTTCAGAAGTGCGGTTTGCTTTCGAATGGTGCCGTTCATGCTGAATTCTTAAAAGCATTACGACATCCGAGGTTTCGATGGCTGTGTCTATATCTTCATACACGCCATTTTCAAGCATTTCTTCATCAAACCATTCTTTAGGGCCCGAGAAAACCACTTTTGCTCCAAGCCGGACAAGTGCATCCGCATTGGATCTAGCCACCCGGCTATGTGAAATATCTCCAATAATTGAGACTTTTAATCCTTCAAAAGATCCGAATTCCTGCTTGATTGTCAGCAAATCAAGCAATGATTGTGTAGGATGGTGTCCGCATCCGTCCCCGGCATTCAGAATGGAAACCCCGCCTTTGCCTGTCAGTTCATCAAAATATCGATCCTTGCTATGACGGATGACTACTGCATGGACACCGATGGCTTCAAGCGTTTTTACCGTATCGTATAGTGACTCTCCCTTTGATACGCTTGAAGTGCTTACTTCAAAAGGGATTATATCCAGCCCAAGCCGCCTTTCTGCCACTTCAAAGCTGCATTTTGTTCTGGTGCTATTTTCAAAAAAGAGGTTGGCGACAAATACCTTGTTTTCAGGTGTCCATGTTCCTCCGTTTAAAAAGTACTGTGCATCTCCCAGAATTTTATTAATTTCTTCAATCTCTAAATCTGAGGTAGTAAGCAAATGTTTCATGTTTTCCCTCCTCTTTTATTCTAGGCTGTTACTTTGGCCTGTTGATTTCCGCTCCGGGTGCTCGTTTCCGCTTGGCATTTAGGGATCCTCCTCTGCTTGCGTCTGCGGGGTCTCCCTTCGACTCGCTTCTCCCGCTGGAGTCTCGCACCCTCCGCTTCATTCAACAGGGTGCAAAAATTAATAATTAGCTTTTTCACAGCCTTTTTTTAGCCCTATTTTTCAAAAAAGCACCCTGCCAATTTGGTCAGGGTGCTGAAAAGTTGAGGCCACCTGGCATTTGGGTACACTGGTCCCGTTTAGCCAAATTGCCGCCAACACCCTTTTAAGTCTCTCAGGACCTAGTTAAAAAGTGTTATGCTACATTAGTTTTTTTTTCGTTTTCACCTTCAAACATATCTTCCTTAGATTCTTCTCTGCCTGGAAGAATCAGGTTTAGGAGGACGCCGCTGATCGCAGCCAGGGCCATTCCTTCAAGTTTAAATGCCCAGATTTCAATATGCGCTCCGCCAATTCCCAGTACAAGGATGACTGATGCGATAACCAGGTTGCGGTTGTTTCCGAAGTCCACTTTGCTGTCAACAAGCATTCTTAAGCCGGAGGATGCGATGATACCGAATAGCAGGATGGATACTCCGCCCATTACTGGTGTAGGAATAGAGCTGATTAGGGCTGTAACCTTACCTATGAATCCGAAGATAATCGCAATGACTGCGGCACCTGCCAGTACATAGACACTGTATATTTTAGTGATGGCCAATACGCCGATATTTTCACCGTAAGTTGTTTTTGGCGGTCCGCCGATTAATGCTGAGATCATAGTTCCTGTTCCATCTGCAAGAATGGAACGGTGCAATCCAGGTTCCTTAATATAATCTTTTCCGACTACTTTTCCAAGTACAAGCTGATGGCCGATATGCTCTGAAATTGTTACTACAGCTACCGGAACCATTAGAAGTGCCAAATCAAGCGTTACCCTTACTTCATAATCTGCGAAAGGAAACAAGAACTCAGGCATTTCAAACCAGGCTGCCTGCTGAACTAATGAGAAGTCGATGATGCCCATTGCCAGTGAGTAAACATATCCGATTATGATTCCAGCCAGAATTGGCACCATGCTGAGCATGCCCTTTGCATAGATGGAGAAGATGATGGTAGCTGACAGCGTTACAAGCGCTGCCGAGAAATGCAGCATGCTGTATTCACCTGTTTCAGGGTTATTCATTGCCATGCCGACTGCTGTGCCTGCAAGTGCCAGCCCAATTACGATTATGACTGGGCCTACTACAATTGGCGGAAGCAGGTTCATGATCCAGCGATAGCCAGCTTTTTTAATGATTAATGCAACAGCTCCGTATACAAGGCCTGCCATGAAGCTTCCTATCATGGCTGCGCCAGGGCCGCCGGCTGCTTTTGCAGCGATGATTGGAGCGATAAAAGCGAAAGATGACCCGAGGTATGCCGGTACCTGCCATTTTGTGATGATTAGAAAGGCAATGGTTGCAAGTCCGCTGGAAATCAAGGCAATCGCAGGGTTTAACCCGACCAAGTATGGTACTAAAATGGTTGCTCCGAACATTGCGAATAAGTGCTGTAAGCTTAATGTCAGCCAGTGGGCCGGTGATGGGATGTCTTTTATATCTAAAATGGGTTTGTTCATTCAAATCTCTCCTCTTTGTTTTATTAAAAAACCCTCTTTGCTATTGAGACGCAAAGAGGGTGCAAGAGGGCAGCAAAAGACAGACTGCTTCTGCTGGGTTCCCCTTTGTCAGCCTCTCTGGACTGCATTTAAAAGGACTATTTATTTTTCGTATATACTTACTTGATCGTTTTCATCTACTTCCTTCAGCTTGACAACGATTTTCTCAGAGCTTGAAGTCGGTATGTTTTTCCCTACATAATCAGCTCTGATCGGAAGCTCTCTATGGCCCCGGTCAACTAGGACTGCAAGCTGAATTTGTGACGGCCGCCCGATGTCAATCAGGGCATCAAGAGCAGCTCTAACCGTTCTTCCTGTATAAAGGACATCATCCACCAAAATAACCTTTTGATCATTGATATCTTTTTGGATATCAGAACCTTTCACAAGCGGCTCTTGATTCTCAGTTTTTTTAGTAAGGTCATCTCTGTATAAAGTAATATCGAGCTCGCCAACCGCGATTTTTGCTCCTTCAATCTGTTCGATCCGTTCCGCTAAGCGGTTTGCCAGGTATATCCCCCTGGTCCGAATCCCAATCAGGATGCAATTCTCGATTCCTTTGTTTTTCTCAATGATTTCATGGGCAATCCTTGTCAGTGCTCTCCTGATTGCTTGTTCGTCCAGGACGATTGCTTTTTGCTGCATTCTGATCACCTCTTTTATTAACTCTGCCTGAGCTTGTCTGTTTATTTCCGTTCCACTTAGCATAATTTATAATAAAAAACCCTCTCACCGATATGGCGAGAGGGTAAACGAAGTCGTTTGCTGCAGAATGAGGACACTGTATCCCCTATTCTAATCCGTTTCCTTCCCAGCCTCTCGGGACTGTTTTAAAGGACTTATTCAACTAAAGTCATCTTATATTATATTTGGACAGCTGTCAACGATTATTTGCAAGATTATCTAAGAGCTCTTGAAAATAAGCAGGAAGCGATGCTTCAAATTCCAGGTACTCACCAGTCCTTGGATGGTCAAATCCAAGCACTCCAGCATGAAGGGCTTGTCCTCCCAGATCAAGGGTCTTCCTAGGCCCGTATTTGGGATCTCCTGCAAGCGGATAACCGATATATTTCATATGAACACGGATTTGATGGGTTCTGCCTGTTTCCAGCTGGCATTCAACAAACGTAAAATCTTTAAAGCGTTCGAGGACATGAAAATGAGTGACTGCATGTTTGCCATTGTCCACTACAGTCATGCTTTGACGGTCCTTGGGGTCTCTGGCAATCGGTGCATCAATGGTACCGTAATCATGAGGGATAACGCCATGAACGATGGCACGGTATTTACGAGTAACCGTTTTATTCATGAGCTGGTTAACAAGGCTTTCATGAGCCATATCATTTTTTGCGACCATTAGAAGTCCTGAAGTATCTTTATCTATACGATGAACGATCCCAGGTCTCATAACACCATTTATCCCCGAAAGATCTTTACAGTGGGCCATCAGGCCGTTTACAAGGGTCCCGGTTCCATGCCCAGCTGCAGGATGGACGACCATTCCTTTAGGTTTATTCACAACAAGGACATCCTGATCCTCATAATAAATATCCAAATCCATTTCTTCAGGTACAACATCCAATTCTGCGGGTTCAGGTATAGTGACCTCAATCTGATCATTTACCGTGCATTTATAATTTGTTTTCGGCTTTTGTCCATTTACAAGAACATTGCCATCCTTAATCCATTGCTGAACCTGGGTTCTTGACCACTCTGCATTCAGCGTGGATAATACTTTATCTATTCTTTCTCCTGCCTGTTCCTCAGGAATGATGTGTTCCATTTTCTCCATAAGATTTCTCCTTCTTTGCTTCTCTCTCTTCTAGCAGCATTTGGACCATCAGCATACCTACTCCAATCACCAATGCCGAGTCAGCGATATTGAAAACGGGGAAGTCATAGCCAAAAATATAGGTATTGATAAAATCAACAACTTCTTTCCGATATACCCTGTCAATAAAGTTTCCAATCGCTCCGCCCAGCATTAATCCCAAAGAGAGCCCCAGAAGCATTTTACCTTTAGCGGCTTTTTGAATGTAATAAATAATTCCAATTATGACAATGACGGTTATCACGTAGAAAAACCACATTTGACCCTGCAGGATGCCCCAGGCAGCGCCACGGTTGCGGTGCGATGTAATATAGAGAAAGTCTTCAATAACCTTAACACTTTCCCCCAATTCGAAGTTCTTTACAATCAGCCATTTTGTCAGCTGGTCAAGAGCAATCACAAACAAAGCAATTATGTAATAAAACACAAAGGCAACCCCCATATCTCATATCATTACCTTTGCATTTTAGCACAAACTGAATAAAAAACACAGCACACGCTTAAACTCAATGGTAGATTGATTTTCGGTAATACTTCCCGAGTTTGCTGCAATCCTCCATCGTTTTTAAAGTGGGCACCATTTCCAGCAAATCTGCCGGGAGCAGTTCACCTGAAATTTCACATTTCCCATAATCGCCATTTTCAATTTTTTTAAGCGCCTGCTCAATGTCATGCAGCTCTTCTAATAAAATTGGCTTAATTAAAGCGGAACTATTGCCTTCCATCAGCCTTTCCAATATTTCCTGTCTTGTATTACGGAGTTCTGAACAGAGCCCTTCTGCTTTTGCATCCATGCCTTTTCCTCCGTTCTATTGGTGTTTCCTTTATTATTTCTCGGAGGCGATTTCAGACACGGGCAAACTTTTAGCAAACGGCACAACATTTAACGAAGGTGGAATTATTTATTAAAACCCTTGGAACAATTCTCTAGGTATTACTTTATTATAAATTTGGCTTTCCTATTATAAGGCTGGAAGCCTTCCTTTCGTTCCTTTCTCGGACTTGAGGCAAAGTTAGGCAAGCCTTCACCTCTCTAAATGCAAATCCCGGCATGTGAAACATCCCCATAAATAAAAGCAGTCCCCCTAAAAGTTGGGGACCGCTCCATTATTAGGCCAAATGGCTATAATTATTTTTTACAACATCAGCACAGCGAGGGCAAAGTGTGTCGTAGCCCTCTGTCTGGCCAACTTCAGGTGTTACTGTCCAGCAGCGCTCGCAAGTTTCGCCTTCTGCTTTGGTAACAACAATTGCCGTATTTTCGAATTTCATGGCATTTTCAGGAGCATCTCCCAGGCTTCCTGCTACTTCAAAGCCTGAAACGATAAAGAGCTGCTGAAGGTTTTCCTGGATAGAATCCAGAAGGTTTTTAGCATGATCGTTAACATACAGAGTGATTTTTGCTGTCAGCGATTTGCCGATAACTTTTTCATTGCGTGCTTCTTCCAATGCCTTTAAAACATCATCGCGAAGCTTCATAAACGCCGTCCACTTTTCTTCAAGCTGCTTGGCATTTGGAAGCTCTTGATATTCCGGCATATCAGTTAATTGTACACTCTCTTCTTCTACATTTGGGATAAAGCTCCAAACTTCATCTGCTGTATGGGAAAGAATTGGCGCCACAAGTTTTGTAAGAGCAATCAAGCTCTCATAAAGTACTGTTTGGATTGCGCGGCGTTCTGCATTATCTTTTGCTTCAATATAAAGAACATCTTTTGCAAAATCAAGATAAAACGCACTCAGATCCAATGTACAGAAATTATTAACTGCGTGGTAGATGCCGGCAAATTCATAGCGGTCATAAGACTCACGAACGCTCTTGATCAATTTATTAAGCTTTACAAGCATGAACTGATCAACTTCGCGCAGGTTCTCAAATGAAACGGAATCGGCTCCCGGGTTAAAGTCAGCAAGATTCCCAAGCAAGAAACGGAAAGTGTTGCGGATCTTCCGGTAAACTTCAGCAACCTGTTTGAGTATTGCATCAGAAACACGGACATCCGCTTGGTAATCAACGGATGCAACCCATAAACGAAGGATGTCAGCACCAAGCTGGTTCATAACTTTGGCTGGTACGACAACGTTGCCGATTGACTTACTCATTTTTCTGCCTTCACCGTCCAGGGTAAAACCATGACTTAGGACCCCTTTATAAGGAGCTTTTCCTGTAACAGCTACTGCAGTGGATAACGAGGAGTTGAACCAACCGCGATACTGGTCGGATCCCTCAAGGTATAAGTCTGCAGGACGCTGCAAATCATCGCGTTCTAAAAGAACCGCCTGGTGGGAAGAACCGGAATCAAACCAAACGTCCATGATATCCGTTTCTTTTGTGAATTGGCCGTTCGGGCTTCCAGGATGAGTAAACCCTTCAGGAAGCAACTCCTTAGCTTCTTTTTCAAACCAAATATTTGAACCATTTTTACGGAAAAGACCTGATACATGTTCGATTGTCTCATCTGTAATAATTTCTTCTCCATTTTCCGCATAAAAGACAGGAATTGGCACACCCCACACACGCTGGCGGGAAATACACCAATCTCCGCGGTCGCGGACCATGTTGAACAGTCTCGTTTCACCCCATGCAGGATACCAATTGGTTTCCTTAACAGCTTCTAAAAGCTCATTGCGGAAATCCTTAATGGATGCAAACCACTGTGCAGTGGCACGGAAAATTACCGGTTTTTTTGTTCTCCAGTCATGAGGATAAGAGTGAGTAATGAATGTTAGCTTTAACAAAGCGCCAACTTCAGAAAGCTTTTCCGTAATTGGTTTGTTGGCAGCATCATAGAACAAGCCTTCAAATCCCGGCGCTTCATTTGTCATGTTTCCTTTATCATCTACCGGGCATAATACGTCCAATCCGTATTTCATACCAACATGGAAATCGTCTTCCCCATGGCCGGGAGCTGTGTGAACACAGCCAGTACCTGCGTCTGTAGTTACATGCTCGCCCAGCATAACAAGGGAGTCACGCCCATATAGAGGGTGCTCAGCAATTACATGCTCAAGCTCGCTTCCGTTAATTGTTTTAACAATATTATGGTCTTCCCATTCGAACTCTTTTGCTACTGACGACAATAAATCTTCAGCAACAAGGTATTTTTGGCCGCTTGCTTCAACTACAGCATAATTGAGCTCCGGATGAACAGAAATTCCAAGGTTGGCAGGAATCGTCCAAGGAGTTGTTGTCCAAATGATAATTTTCGTATCGTTATCCAATACGTTCTTTCCGTCTTTTACTTTAAATCCAACATATATTGATGGTGAACGTTTATCTTTATATTCAATTTCGGCTTCAGCCAATGCAGATTCAGATGACGGAGACCAATAAACAGGCTTTTTGCCTTTGTAAATATAACCCTTTTTAGCCATATCTCCAAACACTTTAATTTGCTGTGCCTCGTATTCAGGCTTCAGTGTGATATATGGGTTCTCCCAATCACCTCGAACGCCCAATCGCTTAAATTGTCCCCGCTGGCTGTCAATTTGCTCATAAGCATACTCTTCGCAAAGTTTGCGGAATTCCGCAACACTCATTTCTTTCCTCTTAACCCCTTTATTTGTCAAAGCCTGCTCAATCGGCAAACCATGTGTGTCCCATCCGGGAACATATGGGGCATTGTATCCCGACATAGACTTGGAACGGACAATGAAATCCTTAAGGATTTTGTTCAGGGCATGGCCGATATGAATATCGCCATTTGCATATGGAGGGCCATCGTGCAGCACAAACATCGGACGGCCTTTAGTGCGTTCCTGAACCTTTTCATAAATATTCATTTCTTCCCACTTTGCCTGAACTTCAGGTTCGCGCTTTGGCAGATTGCCGCGCATCGGGAATTCTGTTTTCGGCATTAATAAACTATCTTTGTAATCCATTCCATTTCCTCCTGTATAAAGTGAAACTTCAATCAGTGGGGCTTCCTTCATCCCCATTGATTGTTAGTTGAACCAATCGGGCCTCTATGGTCAGTTTGACTCCCGCTTATCCCCCTTCGATTCCTCTGAGTCTTGAAGTGGGAGTCTTACTGCCCGTTAGACTGCGACAAACTCATTAAATACCATGATTGCCAATGTGAGAGCAGATAAATCAACGGAAAACACAAAAAACCCTCTCATCCCTAAAAGGGACGAGAAGGTTTTATTCTCCCGCGGTACCACCCTTGTAGACGGAATTACTCAATTCCATCCGCTCAAAGCATTCTTAACGTGAATGATTCGCCTTGGCCTACTCGTTCTAAAGAATGTTCGGCAAGGAACTCAAGGGTGATTTTCCAATTTTCTGCTTATCCCCGGGCTTCCACCGTCCCCGGCTCGCTAGCAGAGTTCATATGCACTCTGCACTTAAGCTAAAAAAACTGTACTGTCCCTCTCATCGTTTATAAACAAGGTATTTACTTTGTTATAGGCTCTGTTAACCTTGGGTGTTGATTTCCACTGCAGACACTCGCTTTCCGCGGGCGGTCCGGGAGCCTCCTCGACGACGCCTTGCGCCTGCGGGGTCTACGTTTGACACGCTTCTCCCGCAGGAGTCTCGCGTCTTCCGCTCCAATCAACAAAATACTAATCTTTAACACAGCTTTGTTTTAAAATTATATGCGATATCTCCAGCTTTCGTCAAGCCAGTGATTCTTCCTCTTCTTTTAATGATTTAAGATCTGTAGAGTCAAGCTTATACTCCATTAGATGATCCCAGTCATCATTGTTCAGCATATCAAGCTGTGCTTCAACGAGCATTTTGAAACGGGTTCTGAATACTTTGGATTGTTTCTTCAGGTCTTCAATATCCAAAGCTATTTTTCTGGCTTTCGATAACGACTCATTAACAATCCTGTCAGCATTCTTTTCCGCTTCTTTAATGATCAGCTTTGCTTCCTTATGGGCATTGCGTTTAACTTCTTCTGCAGCTTCCTGTGCCACCACAATGGATTTATTCAAAGTCTCTTCAATTGTAGTAAAGTGGCCAATGCGATCGTTAACTTCATTAAGCTTTTCTTCAAGCTCCTTTTTCTCCCTAATCAGGATTTCATAATCTTTAATGATTTGGTCGAGGAACTCATTTACTTCATCTTCATCATATCCACGGAATCCTTTGCTGAATTCCTTGTTATGAATATCTAACGGTGTTAATGGCATAGGTGCCACCTCCCAGGTCTGTTGTTCTTATGTAAAAATTTGTCTGAGCCTGCTGGTTCTTTTTCATTATAACAGACTCCGCTATCTTTTGATTTATTTATTCGACAGGTTGCATCAATTTCCTGCATTATTTTAAATTATTTTTGTCTTCCTGCGATAATTCTCCATTTTTCCTTCTTGGTTTTCCCTTCAATCCCCATGATTTTGGAACGCCCATGCCCCCTGACTGAAATTATATCTCCTTCTTTGCATTCAAAGGAGGGGTTTTCAATTAATGTCCAATTGACTTTAACCAACCCCTGCTGGAGAAAAAGCTGTGATTTTTGCCTGGAGATATTATAAACAGCTGAAATGACTGTATCAAGCCTTAAGGAGGATGATGTGACAGAACATTCCCGCCATTCCTCACTGGTTTGGATCGCTTCAGCAAAGGGCAGCTTGCTAAGAGTTACAGAAGCTCTGCCGATTGACTCCAGCTGCAGGCGAATATAGTCCTCAACTTCTTCAGAAACAAAGAATTGGATCCTGTCGTCTTCGAAAAGAATATCCCCGAATTTCCCCCGCTTCAATCCAAGGGACATCAGGCTGCCTAAAACCTGGGGATGTTCGAGTGTAATAAACTTTTTTGGATATTCAACTTCATATAAACAAATCTGAAAATCATCCTTATCACTTTCGTAATAATCAGGGAATATAAGAGCCCTTTTCCTTTCTGCATTAGCTGTACCTCCAAATAAATCCCACTTTATCCCTAAATGCTGGCCTATTATGCTTATAAGAATATGCTGCTCCCTCGGATCAAGAAAATCGGTAAGCTTTGGAGCATATGTATTTTCCACCTGATCCTTCCAATTGAGGACCTGGTCAATAAACTCTTTTTCTTCCGGACGGAAGTGCTGATAGATGCTCATTTATTTGCAAATCCTCCTTTTATACAAAATAAAAAAGGGACCTTTGATAGCCCCATTTTTACGCTTATGCAATCCAGTAATAAAGCTGCTGCAATCCACCTGTAGCGAATCGCAAAACTAGGATGGCGACGATTGGCGAAATATCGATCATGCCTAGCGGAGGAATAATTTTGCGGAACGGTTCAAGATATGGCTCGCAAATTCTAGCAAGAAATTGGCCGAAAACTGATTCCCTCGCATTTGGAAACCATGACAGCAGAATATAAATAATCAATGCCCATGAGTAATAATAAATTGCAGATGACAAAATCCCAAATATTAATTCCATTAAAAGTTACCACCTCGTATTTTCGAATTCTTGTTCCTTCATCAATTGAGAAATGCTTCCCGAAACTTCAACGTTATCAGGCGTGCATAAGAAAATATCTGTCCCGACCTTTTGAATATCTCCGCCGATGGCATAAACAGTTCCGCTTAAAAAATCAACGATCCGTTTAGCCTGGTCCTTATCAATTCTTTGCAGGTTCACCACAACGGCCCTTCTATTTTTTAGCTGATCAGCAATATCCTGTGCTTCCGCATACACACGCGGTTCAACAAGGACTACTTTAGAAGATTTCTGCACACTTTGCAGGCTGACAATATTTTGTTTTTGAACTGGCTGCTGCTGTTTTTGCACCTGCTTTACCGGTTCTCTTTCTTCTTCGATGATTTCCTCTTCCTTATAGTCATATTCATCATCCAGGAAGAAAAATGTTTTAAATTTTGATTTTATACTCATTTTATTGAACCTCCTGATCCTTTTCGCCTACTAAAGCAGTTCCAATTCTCACCATGGTAGCCCCTTCTTCAATGGCGATGCCAAAATCGTTGGACATGCCCATTGAAAGTTCTGTGCATGGAGCAAAATCGTAATTAAGATCCCTCACCTCTGCTTGAAGGTCTTTCAGCTTCCGGAAACAGGAACGCAGCTGATCTTCGTCGGAAGTGAACGGCGCCATCGTCATAAGACCGATGATGTTCAGGTTCTTAAACTCTCCCATGCTTGAAATGAATTCAGCTACGTCTTCAGGATTAATTCCCTGTTTGGACTCTTCCCCAGAAACATTGACCTGAACAAAACAATTTATTTTTTTTGATGCCCGCTTATCAATTTCCTTTGCAAGGGAAATCCGGTCCAGTGAATGAATAAAATCAACCTTATCTATAATGTTTTTTACCTTCCGGGTTTGAAGTGTGCCGATAAAGTGCCAGGTCGGCTTGTCCTTTAAAACTTCCCACTTGGCAAGGAGTCCATCATCTCTGTTTTCACCTAAATGATCAATCCCGGCCTCAACGGCTTCCAGGGCCCTTTCTGTTGAAACATATTTGGTAACCGCAATAACTGTTATATCCTCAGGATTACGTTCCACTTTTTCGCACGCTTCCAGAATGGCAGACTTTATTTGGTTTAAATTCTCTTCAACTTTCATTTAGCTTCAGACTTCCTCCTTCCATCCGATAAAGCTCATCATTCTGCCTGTTCTCCCTTTATCTCTTCGATGGGAGAAGAAATAGTCCTGATGGCAGCTTGTACAATATTCCGTAATTGTAATATTAGCTTCAAAAATACCAGCATTCAAAAGGATTTGCTTATTCAGCTCTTTCAAGTCTAGATGGTACTGATTGTCATTAATTAAATTATATGGCTTTATCTCGACATCTTCTAGTATTTTTTGCACTTTTGAAATGACACGCTCATCAACAATGTAACAACTTTCACAAATGGACGGCCCTATAACCGCTCGAACCTCAGCTAAATCAATTCCTTCATTGCTGTAAAACTTTGCCATTTCTCTGCCAATTCCCCCGACTGTACCCTTCCAGCCTGCATGGGCAATACCAATTGCTCCAGTTTTTTCGTGCAAAAAATAAAGCGGCACACAATCTGCATAACAGAGAGTTAATAGCACACCTTTTTCATATGTAAAAAACCCGTCAGTGCCAGAAAAAGAATCCTCATATAGAAGCGCGCCCTTTCCCTGGTCACCCTTGGATATCTTTTGGATTCTTACTTCATGTGTTTGTTCCGCACCAACCCATTTATCTGGAGAAAAACCAAGCAAGCCAGCCACATGCTTGCGATTTTGGCTGACCGCTTCATAGCTGTCATTCACATGCAGCCCTACATTGAGAGCATTGAACTCATTTTGGCTGCAGCCTCCATTCTTGGTTGTGAATCCTGCAGTTATATTAGGAAAACGATCTGTCCATTCTTTTATCATAAAATACTCTTTATTTCTAAGAGAAAATGGCTCCATACTTTTAACCCCATTTTATTTTTCTATAGTTTACCATAGAGTTAGCCCCGTTTACAGCTATAACAGCTCGTTACGCCTTTTCCTCGATATATTTCAGCTCAGTTGTATCTTTGTAGCGAACCAATATGACATCTTCGCCGATTTTCAATATGTTTTTCCACGGAATGACAATGTCCTCATCCTTACCGAAAAAGCCTAATACTTTACCAGCTCCGCCTATAACAACAGCTTCGATTTTTCCAGTGTTTATATTGATGTCAATATCCCCAATATTCCCAAGCTTTCTTCCATCCGCAACATTTACAACATCCTTCATCTGAAATTCAGATATTTTCACCATCGAGACTTCACTCCCAATTTTATGTTCTTATTAAATATATGTTTGCTGCTATAGGAAAAATGTTAGAAAAGGAGCGAAAAGTATAAAAGCTAAAGGCTGGTAAAGCAAAAAGCAGCCAAAATGGCTGCTCAGCTTTGAATATTTTTATTCATTTGTTTAATGGCTGCTTTTTCCAGCCTGGAGACTTGTGCCTGGGAAATTCCAATTTCCTCGGCCACTTCCATTTGGGTTTTTCCCTGGAAGAACCGTTTCCTTAGTATAAGCTTTTCTCTTTCATTCAGCCTCCGCATACCTTCTTTTAATGCTATTTCTTCAATCCATTGAATATCCTTGTTTCGTTCATCGCTCAATTGATCCATCACGTAAATCGGATCTCCGCCATCATTATAGATCGGTTCAAATAAGGAGACAGGATCCTGGATGGCATCCAATGCGAAAACAATTTCTTCATGCGGAACATCTAGCTCTTTGGCAATTTCTTCAGCTGTCGGTTCTCTTGAGGTTTTACTCATCAAGCGTTCTCGCACTTGCAGCGCTTTATAAGCAATATCCCTTAATGACCGAGATACGCGTATAGGGTTATTATCCCGCAGATACCTTCGGATTTCCCCTATAATCATTGGGACTGCATAGGTGGAAAACTTAACGTTTTGACTTAAATCAAAATTATCAATAGATTTCATGAGACCGATACAGCCGACCTGGAACAGGTCATCAACAAATTCGCCTCTGTTATTAAATCGCTGGATCACACTTAAGACGAGACGCAGGTTGCCGTTGACGAGTTTTTCCCGTGCGGTTATATCCCCCTTATGCATTTGCTTGAAGAGCTCTCTCATTTCTTCGTTTTTTAAAACTGGAAGCTTTGAAGTATCAACACCGCAAATTTCTACTTTATTTCGAGTCAATCCATTTCCCTCCTCACAGGAGCTGCTGTACAAAAAACAGTATCTCCTTGAGCAGGAAAAATATGCACCGGCTATTCTGCCCAACGGATGGGCAAATGCTCAAAACATCATGAACACTAGGTTTTTCACTTGCAAATTTTTGTAAAAAAATTATTAATAGGATTCCTTAAAAACTGTTCTGAATTTTCTATACCATCTTATTAAATTCCTTCTTCAATCTTTTAATGATCCTTTTTTCCAGGCGGGATATATAAGACTGGGAAATCCCAAGCATATCTGCTACGTCTTTTTGGGTTTTTTCTTCCCCAGACCCAAGCCCAAACCTCAGCTCCATGATCTGCTTCTCCCTGTCTGAAAGCTGGTGCAAAGCCTTTAGCAGCAGCTTTTTATCAACATTGGCCTCCAGGTCTTTGGTAATAATGTCATCCTCAGTGCCAAGAACATCGGAAAGCAGCAATTCATTCCCATCCCAATCTATATTTAATGGTTCATCGAAGGAGACTTCAGAGCGAATTTTATTATTTCTTCTTAAGTACATAAGAATCTCATTCTCAATACAGCGGGAAGCGTATGTAGCCAGCTTAATTTTTTTCTCAGGATTAAAGGTATTTACCGCTTTAATCAGACCGATTGTTCCAATGCTGATCAAATCCTCAATATTAATGCCCGTGTTTTCGAACTTTCTCGCAATATAAACAACTAACCTGAGGTTTCTTTCAATCAGAATGGATCTTGCTGCTTTATCCCCTTTCGGAAGCTTAATTAACAGCATTTCTTCTTCTTCCTTGCTGAGAGGAGGAGGGAGTGCTTCGCTGCCGCCTATATAATAAACTTCATCTGTTTTGATCCCCAGCTTAATTAATAATTTATACCAATAATAGGATAAGCGAAGTTTTAACTTTTTCATGAATTGTCCTCCTTCTAATTTATGTTTTTGCTGAGTATAGTATATTAACTTACCTTTGCATCCGGATTTATTTTACTTGTACCAGTAAGCATTTTAGGATGAACGATACATTGGAAAGCATCATCAGCGGAAAGCTGCTGCATGGAAAAGGAGACCAATCCCCTTTCTACTTCGATTATTTCATTTTCTTTTCCAAGAACTATGCGGTCAGGTTTAAAAGCAATGATAAGCTGATGTTCTTGTCCAACTACCTTGCATGGAATAACCCTCATTTTATGCTCCCATTCTCCGCCTATCGATTCATTTCCTAGTATTATTTCCTCAGGGTTTCCAGCAATTTTTATTATTTCTTGAGGAAACTGTTCGAGCCTGTCTTTAATCGAAATAAACATGACCGGCATCTTCGAAATAGGATCATAAAGCTGGTTGCCGCTGTCAATCAGGCCTTTAAAACGATATTCCTTTTCCTCAATAACAATTAGTACTTGGACCAAGGAATCATATTGAATTTTGGTCATTTCAATCCCTTCAATATTCCTTTTTGAAAAATGCCAGGCCAGCGGAAAGCCCAGCAGCACGAACAGCCAGCTGATCGGGTCTCCAAACCCTTTAACACTTGCCAGCATAACTGAAGAAGAAAGCTGAAAATCGAATTTAATAAAATAATGGATGCCGATCAAGGATCCTCCAATTAGAAATGTAGAAAAATAAAAAGTCATAAGTCCTTTTAGAAAGTAACGTAACCGCTTAAAGCCAAATGCAGTAAGTACCATGGCAACAGAGAATAATAATTTTGTTATGGGGTGTCCAGAATAGGCATTTAATGGAGTAAAAACTAATAATATAATAACCGAACCTACCAAGCCTCCCGCAAAAACTCTCCAGAGACGAACTTCTCTTTTTAAAATAATGGCTGTCAAATAAAGGAGGAGGCTATCAAACATAAAATTTAATGCCCAGATAATATCCAAATATACCGCCAATTATCTTCCCCCTTAAAAAGCTAAGCACTTAAATAAACCATAGTGAAAGCCTCCAAAATTCTGGGGAAGCTATGATGCTATGATTCTGTTAGAAAAAAGTATAGCGCATATCAGGAGATAAAGTGTGTCACTTTCTGTAAGCAAAACGATAGAAATTTTCCCTATTCCCTTCGGATTTTGTCAGTATTTTTCCTTTTTTAGCTCTTTAAATGTTTTTGTTATTATTCAATAGTGTGATGTACATCACATATTTCCTTTTTTATATGACCTATAATTATAGTGAAAATATAAAAAAAGGAGTTTTGCTGAAATGCTAGACACAAAAACGATTGAAATTATTAAAAGCACTGTACCTGTACTCGAAAAACATGGCGAGGATATTACTAAAACTTTTTATAAGCTAATGTTTACAAATCACCCTGAACTATTAAATATTTTTAACCACGCAAACCAAAAGCAGGGGCGTCAGCAGAAAGCGCTCGCAAACTCTGTTTATGCCGCTGCAAAATACATTGACCAGCTTGAAGTCATCTTGCCGGTTGTAACACAGATCGCCCATAAGCACCGTTCGCTGGGGATTAAACCGGAGCATTATCCAATTGTTGGGGAGCATTTAATCCTTGCAATAAAAGAGGTTCTTAAAGAGGGGGCTACAGACGAAATTATTGAGGCATGGACAAAAGCCTATGGAGTTATTGCAGATGCTTTTATCGGCTTGGAAAAGAGCCTTTATGATGAGGCCTCCCAGAAACCAGGCGGCTGGAAGGATTTCAGGACATTTACCGTTACTAAGAAAGTTAAGGAAAGCGATGTAATCACATCATTCTACTTGAGTCCAGTTGATGGCGGAGATATTGCCGACTATCTGCCAGGCCAATATATAAGTGTGAAGCTAAATATCCAAGGGGAAGAATTTAAACACATCCGTCAATACAGCCTATCTGATTCTCCAGAAAAAGCATACTATCGTATTTCTGTCAAGAAGGAAGAAGGAACGAACGAGAAGCCGGAAGGAAAGATATCCAGCTATCTTCACAATGAATTAAAAGAAGGCGATCAAATAGAAATAAGCGCTCCAGCAGGAGAATTTGTTCTCGAACAGACTGATCAATCAATCATACTCCTAAGCGGCGGCGTTGGGATAACCCCTATGCTAAGCATGCTTCGCCATCTTGATGCATTAGGCATGACTAACGAAACTGCCTTTATCCATGCCGCAATTAATGGAAATGTTCACGCTTTTGCTAAGGAAGTAAAAAATATAGAAGAAAATAATCAGTTGGTAAAAGCGTATTTCTGTTATGAAAATCCATCCGAAAAGGATAAGGAAGAGAAGTCCTACAATAAAGAGGGTTATATAACATCTGAATGGCTAAAAACAATTGTTTCCAATATGGATAGCCTGGTTTATATGTGCGGTCCAGTACCGTTTATGCAAGCCATGTACGAAGCATTGCTTGAAGCAGGTTTCAAAAAAGAAAATATCCGTTATGAATTCTTCGGTCCTTCAATGGAATTAAAAGAACCACAATCTGTATAAAGCAAAAAAGCATGGACCTGATATCAGGTCCATGCTTTTCTCGCAGGCTCAATTAACTTGGGTGGTGATTTTCCCAGCAGGCACTTCCCTTACCGAGTGCTTTCAGGAGCCTCCTTTGCGTTCTATGCCTTTGGTGTACAATTTTCCCCCAGGACTTTGGAAGAACATTCTTTAATAAGCATTTTCGAGGATTCTCGAGCCTTCAGTTCCAATTAACACACTTCTAATCAGCAAATAGCTTAAGCACAGCTTTCTTGAAAAAACACCTGGAATCATAGACTATCTCTGATTCCAGGTGTTTATTTATTTATCATTATCTCCTGCGGTTGCGGTTGCGGAGGAAGGTTGGAATATCCAGAGTTTCTTCTGGCTGGTGAGACTGGTTGCTTCTTACAGGCTCTTGTGGAGCTTCCTCTCTCTTTTGCTCACGTTTGACCGTTCCCATGCTTGGTGCAGCTTTCGGCTGTCCAAATGAAGGTCTGGTTGGTTTAGGCTGGATGACTTCCTCGTTAAATCCGGTTGCAATAACCGTTACAACGATTTCATCCTTAAGATTTTCATTAATAACAGAACCGAAAATCATGTTTACGTCCTGATCTGATGCAGAAGCAACAATATCGGCAGCTTCCTGAACTTCATACAGGCTCAGGTTGGATCCGCCTGTGATATTCATCAGAACCCCCTGGGCTCCGTCAATTGACGTTTCAAGCAATGGTGATGATATGGCTTTTTTCGCCGCTTCAGCAGCACGGTTTTCGCCTGCCGCAACACCTATCCCCATTAATGCTGATCCTTTATTGGACATAATCGTTTTTACATCTGCAAAGTCAAGGTTGATTAGCCCTGGTACGGCAATCAAATCGGAAATACCCTGTACACCTTGGCGAAGAACATTATCCGCTTCCCGGAATGCTTCAAGCATCGGAGTGCTTTTATCAACAATTTCTAAAAGCCTGTCATTAGGAATGACAATCAAAGTATCAACAGCTTCTTTCATGGAAGCAATGCCGCCGGCAGCCTGGGTAGAACGCTTTCTGCCTTCAAACGTAAATGGGCGGGTAACAACTCCAACTGTCAAGGCACCTAAATCACGGGCAATTTGGGCAATTACCGGAGCAGCCCCTGTTCCAGTTCCGCCTCCCATCCCGGCAGTAACGAAAACCATATCCGCGCCTTTTAGAGCTTCTTCAACCTGCTCCTTGCTTTCTTCGGCTGCCTTTTTGCCTACCTCAGGGTTTGCACCAGCACCAAGGCCTCTTGTAAGCTTTCCTCCAATTTGCATTTTCACTTCAGCTTTTGACAGGTTCAACGCCTGGGCGTCTGTGTTAACTGCAATAAACTCGACACCCTGCACACCGTGTTCAATCATTCTATTTACTGCATTGTTACCGCCGCCTCCAACGCCGATTACTTTAATGGTTGCTAATGAATCTAAATTCGTATCAAATTCCAACATGACTAATCCTCCTAATTCGTCGATATTCCTAAGAACACCTTTTTCTGATTCGCTTTTTTATTTGCACCGTGGAAATAGTCTTTGCTGTCTATTTCGCCGTGCTTGTCTTTTTTGCTGATAGCCCAATGGCTGGTTATTCCGTTTCCAAAACCCATGCGAATCAAATCAAGTTATTCGAAAAAGTATCCGAGGAACTTTTTAACTCTTGATGTGATTTTTTCTTCCGGCTGTTTTTCCGGCTTTGTTTTTGGTTGCGGTTGTTGTTTCTGAACTCGTTTCTCTTTTGTTTCCGGAACAGTTACTGGATGCTCCATTCTTCTGCCCTGTATCTTGGCATTCTTGTAAGCAAACTTGATCAGTCCGACAGCTGTTGTATATTGAGGTTCCCTTACACCAATATAATCTGGGATTGCTATGCGCACCCTATTTTGGAAAACGACCTGTGCCAACTCCAGTATTCCCTGGGTATTTGCTACGCCCCCGCTAAGGACATAGCCCCCCGGAAGATCCTTGGCTCCAAGGCGCTTTACCTCGTGCTGGATAAGGTCAAATATCTCTTCCATCCTCGCTTCAATAATGTCCGATATTTCAAGCTGGTTAAATTGCTGATGCTGGTCGCTGCCAATGATCGGAACACTAAATACTTCATCTTCGGATGCATGGTCATAGAATGCATAACCATGCTTTGTCTTAATGTTTTCTGCATCTTCAGTAGATGTACGAAGGCCAATTGATAAATCTTTTGTTATATGGTCCCCGCCGACTGGGAGGACACTGGTTGCCTTCAATACTCCGTTTTCAAACAAGGCGATTGTTGTAGAACCGCCGCCAATGTCCACAAGTGCCACTCCAAGATTCTTTTCATCTTTCGAAAGGGCAAAAGCTCCTGCTGCCAGCGGCTGAAGCGTAATATCCATAATTTCAAGACCGGCACGTTCTACACAGCGCAGTGTGTTATGTAATATTGTTTTGGATCCGGTAATAATGGTGCCTTCCATTTCGAGGCGCACACCGATCATTCCGCGGGGATCGCTAATCTCATCTAATCCGTCAACGATGAACTGTTTAGGGATTACATCAATGATATCTCTTTCAGGAGGGATGGATACGACCTGTGCCGCATCAATAACCCTAGCAACATCCTCGTCTGTAATTTCCCTATTTTCGCTGGAAACAGCTACTACCCCATGTGATGGCTGAAGCATAACATGATTGCCTGTAATACCTACAATCACATTTTTAATCTCCATTCCTATCATTCTCTCAGCCTGTTCAATTGCCTTTTTAATAGAATGAACGGTTTCGTCTATATCAACAATGGAGCCTTTGCGTAACCCTTCAGACTTCACATTGCCCACACCAATAATATTTAAAGAGTCATTGACCATTTCCCCAATGATTACTTTCACACTGGATGTACCGATGTCAAGACTAACATATATTTCATTGCTGTTCATTCTCTGGCACCTCCTTTAGCAATTCCGATTATTATTGAACAACAATCATTTTTTTGTTGTTTGTGTAAAATAAGTAGTTTATCTATAAAATTATTCGTCAAAACTAATATATTCCCTTTTTTAAATATCAATTTTTTTCTGTTTTTTCTTGGTTTTGGGACCATTTTGCAATTAGAATACGCCTTATTACCGCAATATTTTGGAATAGCCTGACTCCAAATGCAAAAACGGCTGCTAAATACAAGTCTACACCAAGATGGACACCCAGAAAAGCTAAACTTGCTGCCAGTAAAATATTAAAAAAGAATCCGGAGACGAAAACTTTTTCATCATAGATATTTTGAAGCTGTGCCCGAATTCCTCCGAATAGAGTGTCCAGTGCAGCAAGGACAGCGATGGATAAATAATTTGAGTATTCCTCAGGGATTGTTATATCCGTTAATAAACCAAGTATAACCCCTATGATTAATCCTAAAATAGGAAGCCACATTATGATTTGCCTCCTTCTTCAGGTTTCACAGGCTCCATATATCTGATTCTGAGTGCTTCGTCATAAGCCGGAACGGTAACAGGACCTTCAGGCTTATGCACCTTTACCCGAAGATTGTCTATGAAGAATTCCTCTGCAGATTTTGATACCTGCATTCGGTTGAACAGCTTCTCGGCAGACTGAGCGTTCTCTGTTATTACTTTTATTTCAATAGGGAGCCGGTTTAGTGCATATCCGTCTATCATTGTTTCCCTGTTGATATCACGGATAACAGTAGTGTTGATGACCCGTCTCTCATCAATGGAAATATGCTGGGCATCATACATATTCAGCTCATTAACAAGCCTTTTAAGTAAATCAGGTGAGATAGAGTCTACTTGTTTCCCTAGAAGCAGTTCTTCATAAACCGGTTCAATGGTCAAAATGATCCCCGGTCCCGTCACTTCACTTAATCCGGCTTCCATTCTTAATTCCTCCAGCGTTTCACGCAGCACTTGCTCCTTGCTTTGTTTGCGCTTTGTTTCATATTGGGCAATTTTCTCTTCGTTTGAACTGATCTCGCGAAGCAGCTTCAATTGCAATTCCTTTTCTTTAAGTAAATCCTCTCTTAGCTGCCATGTATCCCTTGTATCACGAACGACAGGTTCTTTTACAGTTTGAAACTGTACGGCAATCATAAAGCCGATGACTACCGTAATAAAAGTAAAGCTGAGTTTCTTTTTGCTGTCCACTTTAATTCCACCTTACTTTCCCGTATAAATCCTTTTGTGGACACATCGTTAAATTAAAAGGGAAGAATATTGAATTGATCGGCTTTAAGTCCCCAGTAACGGTTCCATGATAATTTCATCATTTTTTTCAAGTGTAAATTGGATGTTTTCATCTACCAATGTATCCTTAACTCCGCCTGTTAAATTGAGAGCTGACGAAAGAACATCTGCATCACCTATAGCCGTGATAACAAAGGGGGCTGGATGCTGGTAGCCGTCTACTTCAATCACTGGCCCGTTGCAAACTACATAGGAGCTGTGGGATAGCCTCTGCCCATTTATAGAGACTGCGGCAGCTCCGGAAATATATAGCTCATTGACAACCTTAAATACATGGTGTTCATGAACTATATAATTATTGATGTTTTCCTCATCTGGATTATAATCCCCATCTGCAAGGGTAACCTCTACACCCTCACCCTTTACTTTAACTTTACCGAGGTGCATCCTATATTTTTCTGCATCCTCAGCCAGGTTAAAATAAACCTGAGCTTCCTGGGACAGCTCTTTTTCAATTTCCAGGACATTTTCCTGCTTCTCATTCAGTTCCTTCTGAAGTGCCCTGTTTTTTTCCTCCAGTTCAACCAGCTGATTTCGAAGTTCCAAATCTCTTTCCCATTGCTTTCCCGTCATTGCGGATTTATCATTTTCCCCCTGGGTTAGGTGGTAGGAAAAGGCCATCATATAACCCAGCACCAGAAAGACCAATGAGAAAATGACATGATTACCCTTCACCTTCATTTTCTTCTTCAACCTTTTCAGCTCCCTCTGTCTCATATTCTTTAAAATAAGAGCCTACTTCCAAGTCGATGATGCCTTTTATTTCAGGATCCAGCTGGCTTACGATAGAGGGATAATGTGCCATTTTTTCTGAAAAACTTCTTAATGTTGCACTAACCTCAAAACCATCATTCATATAAAGAGTAATATGAAAAGAATCAGTATCTTTAGGAGTATGCTGTATCTCGGATATGGAATTTAAGACTTCTTCAGGCAAGGTCTCCAGTTCCCCGATCATCATTTTAAGTATATCCCCTTCTGAAAACCCGCTAAGGATAGGGGCGTTAACAGGAATCTCGGCTACCTTTACATCCTTTAAAATTTTCCCATTCTCCAAAACCGGCAAATAATGTTTCTCTTTTGTTATGTAGGCAATGCGCTTTAGTTCATCCACCTTTATGGCAACCGTGTTTGGCAAATGAATCTTTACATCGGAAGATTTAATTTCGGGCAGCTCTTTAAGCTTACCCTCGATAACCTCTTCTTCAACCTTCCAAATATTTGTTTTTTCAGTAACACCGCTGATTTGTATTATTTCTTCTTTATCATAAATTGAATTTCCGGATACCCTAATTTGCTTAATGTGGCTTAAGGGCGATTGAAAGTATATAACTAAAACAATCAGCGAGAAGAAAAGCAGGAGCAAAAAAATCAGCCTTCTATTCGCTTTTTTCCTCCTCTGCTGTTTCAGTTTTGGTATTCGATCCTCAAGCGAGACAACCTTACTTTTCTCCATTTTAAAATTCACCCCACATAGAAATGCGCAAGGCCCCGCCTATCGGCGACAAACTTAAGACCTCGAGCCGATGGCACCTGGATCTAGACAATTATCCAAGTTTGGAATTTTCCTCCCTTTACTAAAGCAAAAGCGCCGCACCATGTGCTTGAGCCAGACTGTGCCTTGCCTCAAAGAAATAATTTCTTAGAAAATAGGAAAAATGAAAATGGATGGCTCTTCCCCTAATAGCACCCTTTCGAATGGCTTGTCCATTTTTATTGAATTAGGAATACATAAGGGGAGAGAACGGCATGTTTCCCATGCCGTTTCAATTAAAAAACAATAAATTGGTTTGCATGTCTAAGAAATTATTATATCACAATAAATGGAATTCGTAAGGTATTATTCCCCGTTACTTTCGGCCGATTATTTCAACTTCTGTTTCCATTTTCACACCATACAAATCGAAAATTGTATCCTTGGCATGCTGAATTAAAGCAAGCACATCTTCAGCTTTTGCATCCCCTGCATTTACAATAAAATTCCCATGCATATCGGATATTTTTGCTCCGCCTATTGAATGGCCCTTCAAGCCTGCTTTTTCAATCAGCTGGCCCGCATAGTCAGGCAGAGGGTTTCGGAAAATGCTGCCCGCACATGGGTAGTTCCATGGCTGGGTTTCCTTGCGGTAATCCTTGTTTTTCTGCATTGCTGAAGAAATCAGTTCCCTGTCTCCCTCTTTTAGCTGGAATACAGCTTCAGCCACGATCCCAGGCCGTTTTTTCTGCAGGATCGATGTTCTATAGGAAAATTCCATTTCTTCATTTGACAGCCATTCCATCTTCCCATCCTCAAATAGAATATGGGCTTGGGTTAATATTTGGGAAATATCAGATCCATGGGCACCTGCGTTCATATAAACGGCACCGCCGATAGAACCTGGAATACCGCTTGCGAATTCAAGACCTGATAACCCTTTTTTGCTGATGATCGTCGAAAGGGCAACTAAGGAGTATCCCCCCCCTGCCTTTAACTCCGAACCATTAAGCTCCATTTCATCCATGCCGCGGCCCAGTTTAATGACCGCCCCTTCTATTCCCCCATCGGAAACAAGCAAATTTGAGCCTCTTCCAATTGCAGTCCATTTTATGTTATGCTGACGGATCAGATCCATCGTTTTTGCCAGGTTTTCTATGGAAGAAGGCTCTATAAACAAATCGGCAGGACCGCCAATTTTCATTGTTGTATGATTGGCCATTGGCTCGTTTTTTTTGATTGTGCCAATATTCAAATCTCTAAGCTTGCTGATAAATTCGTCCATATATACCTCCCTTTCTCTTTATTACACCTAAATTTATTTATTCTATGCATATCTGGCCTTCAAGGCTACTATTGCAATTCGAGCATTAACCCGTATAGCCTTTTTGCCGCGTCTGGAATTCCTAAATTACGGGAAGCCTTCTTCATGTCATTCATTTTATTTGGATCGAGTATAATTTTGTCAATGCTATCAATAAGTTTTTTGCCTGTTAATTCTTTTTCCAAGAGCAGCTCTGCAGCGCCATGGTCACTTAATGCCCTCGCATTCTTTTCCTGGTGGTTGTTTGTCACATACGGGCTTGGGATTAAGATGCTGGGTATGCCCAAAGAAGTGATTTCTGCCAATGTAGTTGCACCTGCACGGGAAACCACAAGGTCAGCACCTGCAAGAACCTCTGGCATATTATGAATAAATGGCTTGATGATTACATTTTCCGGGCTTCCAACCAGCTCTACTTCTTTCCGGACATCCTCATAGTGGACATCACCGGTAATATATAAAACCTGATAAGGTTTTTCTCCCAGCTCAGCGAGTGTTTTTAGTACCGCATCATTTAGCGGCCTTGCCCCCCTGCTGCCTCCAAAAATTAATACAGCAGGTGTGCCGGTTTTCAAACCTGCGGATAGCCTCCCCTTGATTCCATCCTGCCCCAGTACTTCAGAAGCACGGGGATTGCCTGTTAAAATCGTTTTATTCTCCGGAAAAAAAGCCTTTGCTTCTTCAAAACAGACTGCAATGCGATCTACATATCTGCTAAGAAACTTATTGGTTAACCCCGGAACACTGTTTTGTTCATGGATGATTGTCGGCATGCCAAGTTTTGCCGCAGCATAAACCACAGGGCCGCATACATATCCGCCCGTTCCAATCACAATATCAGCTTTGAAGTCTTTTAGCATTTTTTTGCTTTCACGGACTCCCTTTAAAAACCTTAACACTGTTTTCACATTTTCTAAAGAAATCTTCCTCTTAAAACCGGTTATATGTATAGACTTAAAAGGTATGTTTTCACGTTTGACTATCGTATTTTCCAATCCTTTTTCAGTGCCTATATATAGAAATTCGGCATCTTTATGTTCTTTTTGGATTTCTCTTATGAGCGCAAGGGCCGGATATATATGTCCGCCAGTTCCCCCGCCGCTAACCGCTATTTTCATTCTTTCACCTCTTAAAAGAGTCTTATAAAAAGGCTCTGTTAACTTCCTGTTGATTTCCGCTCCATGCACTCAGCGAACCGCAGGCGGTCCGACGCTCCTCCCGCAGGACTTTGAATAAGCTTCTCCGATTTACACCGCAAGAAGGAAATACGTATGCATTTTTGAGGATTTCACGCCTTCCATTCCCAAACAACGGGTGCTAAAATCATCATTTAGCTTTAACACAGCCCATAAAAAGAAAAGATTCGCATAAACTAGGACTAATGTCCAGCACTGCTCTATTCTTTTTCCGAGATGATGATCCAACGCAAGAGTGAACACTCTCTGTAAAAAAAATCACTCCCCCGCTTTTCCCTATTCTACTATATTTAAAACGAATAGATAGGAACGGATACCATAATGTTAAAGAATTGTAATAATGCAAAGCCTTACATTGCTTGCTTTATTAAATGATAATAGGAGAAAAGGCCGGATTTCCCTTTTTGATGACTCCAAAAAAGAAACCCTGTATGACAGGGTTTCAGAGATAATACATCTTCAGAACAACTTCTAGTACCGTGCATAACGGCTTATATTTAGTAGAACCCCTATAGCCATAAGCATGAGGGTGAGTGATGAGCCTCCATAACTCAAAAAGGGAAGAGTAATGCCGGTAACGGGCATCAAGCCGGTTACAACCCCAATATTGATCATTACCTGAATGGCAACCATGGCAATAATTCCTACAGCCAAAAAACTTCCGTAAAGGTCAGGTGCACCCAATGCAATCCGTATCCCACGCCATAAAAGAAGCGCGAATAATAATATAACAAATGACCCGCCGATAAAACCCAGCTCTTCAGCTAAAATAGCAAATATAAAGTCTGTTTGCGGCTCCGGAAGATAAAAAAACTTCTGTCTGCTTTGGCCAAGCCCCAACCCGAACAATCCTCCCGGCCCAATGGCATAAAGGGATTGGATAATTTGGAATCCGCTTCCTAATGGATCTTCCCACGGATCCAGGAAGGATGTAATCCGCTTAATTCTGTATGGAGCCGACAAAACCAGCGCAACAAATCCCGCCAAACCTGCGACACCAAACCATACAAAATGGCTGATTCTGGCTCCTGCTATAAAGATCATAACCACACAAGTCCCGACCATAACCGTTCCTGTCCCTAAATCAGGCTGAAGCATAATCAATCCAAAAGCCAAAAAAACAAGGCCTAAAGATGGAACAAGTCCTTTTCTGAAGGACGTAATGAGCTTCTGCTTTTCAGATAAGAACTTTGCCATAAAGACGATCATGGCAAGCTTCATGAATTCCGAAGGCTGGACGGAAAATGCGCCAACTCCAATCCAGCTTCTTGAACCATTCCGTACATTTCCGATTCCCGGAATTAGCACCAGCAGCAAAAGCACAAAACAGACAATTATTAATACTTTGGCCCATGTTCTCCACGTCCAGTAATCAACATTCATAATAAAAAACATAGCAATGATTCCAACGCCTGCAAAAAGCATTTGCCTTTTTGCAAAGAAAAAGGAATCATCAAATTTATAGTCTGCCCATATCGCACTTGCGCTATAAACCATGGTCAAGCCTACAGCAAGCAGCATAAACGTGACAATCATTAGTATAAAATCGGGAGTGGTTTTTTTTGTCGGCAACGCAATACACCTCGAATGCAAGTTTTAGGGCTAATCAAGAAAGCAAATCGCCAGCGGTCAGATTTTGACCTTCAGACCTTTTTGCTTAACCGATTAAAAAGCTCTAATTGTACCGCGAAGGAGATGTATGCCTAAGCTGTTCTTTCCTCTAGTCCCGCAGACAAGCCCTTATTTAAGCTTATGCACCGCATCTATAAACATGTCTCCCCGAACCTCAAAAGTTTTATATTGGTCCCAGCTTGCACAAGCCGGAGAAAGCAGAATGACATCTCCAGGCTCAGATAGCTTAAAGGCAGAAGGTACGGCTTTTTCAACATTATCGACACGCTCGATTGTTTTTATTCCGGCTTCCAAGGCTGCCTTCTCAATCTTTTCTGCTGTTTGTCCAAAGGTAACAAGAGCTTTAACCCGTTTTAAAGATGGAATTAACTCATCAAAACCATTTCCGCGGTCTAGCCCTCCAGCCAGAAGAATGATAGGATCGCTAAAAGCTGATAATGCATTTTTCGTTGCCAAAATATTTGTCGCTTTGGAATCATTGTAAAATTTCCTGCTCTGGTATTCGGCCACATATTGAAGACGGTGTTTAACACCGGCAAATGTACCTAAGACGCTAATAATTGCTTCATTTTCAACCCCGGTCAGCTTGGCTGCTGCCATCGAGGATAATATATTCTCAAGGTTATGCGCTCCCGGTAAGGCGACATCTTTTCTTTCCATCACCTTTTCGCCATTGAAGCAAATCCATCCATCTTTAACATAAGCGCCTTCAGACAGCTCTTTTGTTGGTGAAAAAGGGATAATTTTCGCCTTGGACCCTGCTGCAACTTCCATAACTTCCGGTTGGTCGGCATTAACTATGAAGTAATCATTGCTTGTCTGATTCATCGTAATATTCGCTTTGGCAGCATGGTACTCTTCTATCGTTCCATGGTAGTCCAAATGGGCATCATAAAGATTTGTCAATATAGCAATACGTGGCCTGAACTCCTGTATGCCCATAAGCTGAAATGATGATAGTTCAATCACGATATTATTTTCTTCAGCAGCTTCCTGTACAACTTCGGAAGCAACGGTACCGATATTTCCAGCAATCAGCGGCTTTTTGCTGCCTGCCTGAAGCATTTCAAACGCAAGTGTGGTTGTAGTCGTTTTACCATTTGTGCCTGTAATAGCAATAAAAGGAGCTTCAGATACCTGATAGGCAAGCTCTACCTCTGTTATAACGGGTATGCTCTTTTCCTCGGCCCCTTTAATCATAGGATTATGGTATGGAATCCCCGGGTTCTTAACAATAAGCTCAAACCCTTCTTCCAGGAGTTCAATGGGATGGCCGCCGCAAATTACCGTAATTCCCTGCTCAAGCAGCCCCTGGGCTTCAGGGTTTTCCGCCAGAGGCTTAAAATCATTCACAGTAACAAACGCTCCGAGTTTATGTAAAAGGGCAGCTGCACCAACTCCGCTTTTTGCCAGCCCCAACACTAATATTTTTTTATGACGATAGCGATTTATCTCCTTCACTTACACCCACACCTCAATATATATTCCGAGAATTGCAAACAGAAGGCCAACAGTCCAGAAGGTTACAACTACCCGCCATTCAGACCATCCCACCAGTTCATAATGGTGATGAAGCGGGCTCATCCGAAAGATTCGCTTCCCGGTCGTTTTAAAAGAAGCTACCTGTAAAATAACAGACAGCGTTTCTATAACAAAAACACCGCCAATAATAATTAAAATGATTTCAAGCTTTGTAAGAATGGCAATAGTTGCTATTGCCCCGCCTAAAGCCAGGGAACCTGTATCCCCCATAAATACTTTGGCTGGATGGGCATTAAATACAAGAAAGCCCAATACAGCTCCAACTACAGCTACGGAAAAAATAGAAACTTCAAATTGCGACTGGTTCCACGCCAATACCGCAAAGGCTCCAAAAGCAATTGCCGAAGTACCTGAAACAAGGCCATCCAATCCATCTGTAAGATTGACCGCATTAGAGAAACCAACTAGCCAGAAAATAATAAAGAATACATACCACCAGCCCAAATCAAAAGAAAGGTCTGTCAGCGGAATATGCACTTCTGTGGAAAATTCATTTTGCCTGAAAACAAAATAAAATATAACCGAAATTATGATTTGGCCCAGAAGCTTTTGCTTTGAAGTTAGCCCAAGATTCCGCTTTAAGGCTACCTTAATAAAATCATCAAGGAATCCAAGGAGGCCAAAGCCCAGTGTGACCAATAATAATAAATATGTCTTAACGGTAGGTTCTGAAAACTTCCCTGTCATCAGCAAGGTCGTTACCGTGATAGAGAGAAGAATCATGATTCCTCCCATTGTCGGTGTGCCCGTTTTTTTCTGATGGGATTTAGGTCCTTCCTCACGAATGCTTTGCCCGAATTTTAATCTTCTTAAGAAGGGAATAAAAATGGGAGATAGCAAGACTGTTATCAAAAAGCCTGCCAAAATTGTGAAAAAAATAACTTGCTCCATCATATTTATCCCCTCCTTTCGCGTTTGGCATTTCCGGATGCTTCATATAATTTTTCTGCCATCACAGCAATATCATATGTTGCTTCGTTTTCTTTAAGACTTTTTTCATCTAAAAAAAGGAAATTTGTTATGTTGATCTTTTCTTCTGCTTTGCTTATTTTTTCTATATATAATTCCATGATATCCTTTAAGCCTTTCGTTAAGTCATTTGTATAAAAAACAGGAAAATGATTAGGTGTATATGCCGGTACCTCGTCCTTCTCTTTCCAAAGGGCGGCAACTGCCCCATTTCCAATCGCTTCTTTCAGATCCCCTGATTCTTCAATAGGGAGATAGACTCCTTTTGGCTGTACGATCGATGAGGAAGCAGCTACCGTATGAAATTGCAGCTCATTGTCCTTTATCCCTGTTGTATTTGGAAACAATTTCGCTAAATCACCATACGTTAAATACATTTTATCGCTCCTCTATCGCCTCTTTTGCAACTTGCCGGTCATCAAAATCAAAAACCTGGTTTCCAATTTGTTGATAAGTTTCATGGCCTTTGCCTGCTATTAGAATCACATCACCCTCACCGGCATTTTTCACTGCATAGTGAATGGCCTCTTTCCGGTCGACAATCGTCTTATATTTTTCGCCCTTTGCCCCCTCTTCCATGTCCCTTAAGATTTGGAGCGGATCCTCGCTGCGCGGGTTATCTGAAGTGAAAATTGGGTCGGTGCTGTACTGGCATGCTATTTCAGCCATAATTGGCCTTTTGGAACGGTCTCTGTCCCCTCCGCAGCCGACAACTGCAAAAATCCTCTTCTGGGCGAATTGCTTTACAGTTTCCAAAGCATTCTTCAGGCTGTCTGGAGTATGTGAATAGTCGACTATTACGGAGAAATTCTGTCCTGCATCAACCGTTTCGAACCTGCCGGAAACACCTTTTACTTCCTCGACGGATTTAATGATTTTGCTTATCGGTATTCCCGAGGCAACTCCGGCCCCTATACTGGCCAGTACATTGTATACGCTGAATTTCCCTATCATTTTAAGGGATACTTTATGCTTTCCAAATGGGCTGGATAAATCAAAAGCCGTACCTGCAGAAGTCATTTCAATATTGACCGCTCGAAGATCTGCTTCATGATCAATTCCATATGACAGCACATGTGCTGCAGTGGACTTTTCATACTCAGCTGAAGCCGGGTCATCTGCATTTAATATCGCATACTTTGGCCTTTCATGATTAAAGGCACTTCCCAGCTGCGCAAAAAGAAGCCCCTTCGCCCTGCGGTATTCATCCATTGTTTTATGATAATCCAAGTGATCCTGGGTTAAGTTAGTAAACACAGCTACATCAAAATCACAGCCATGTACACGGCCCTCATCCAGCGCATGGGATGAAACTTCCATAACGGCGGAGTCTGCGCCAGAATCCGTCATTTTTTTAAATGTGCTTTGCAGGGTAAGGCTTTCAGGTGTCGTATTTTTCACTTCGAAAGTTTGTTCCCCGATTTTTGTGTACATCGTTCCAATTAAACCAGTTTTCCTTCCAGCATCAGCAAGGATTTTTTCAATCAAGTGGCTTGTTGTCGTTTTTCCGTTAGTACCGGTTATTCCAATCAGATGAAGCTTTTGGCTTGGCTGCCCATAAAAAGCATCAGCAAGCACGGCCATTGCCCTCCGTGTGTTCTTTACCAAAATTACTGGTATATCCAAATCCAATTCCTTCTGTGCAAGGACAGCAGCCGCTCCCTTTTCTGCAGCTGAAACGGCAAAATCATGGCCGTCAACCGTATAACCTTCTATACAAACAAATAAGCTTCCGGCTGTTACTTGCCGGTTATCGTTCACAATTGATGTGATTTCTGGATTTTCCCCTTTGTAAGACATATATGGCTGCAGATAATGCAGCACCGTATGTAATTTCATGTCATTCATTCCTCTCATTCTAAAGCAGCGCTATCTGTTTTCCTCTTTAATTAGCAATCTGATTCCTTGCAGATTAAAAAATCTTGTCATCCGCCAGAGTGATTCCCAGCTTTAAAAATAAAACCAATCGATACGATTCCAAAATCATAGCGATATATATTGTACATGATAATTGCCTTTTTAGCCATTTAATCATATACCTTTTTCCCAATATGATATTAATAACATTTTTCTCCAAAAAACAAAAATTCAGGCGGCGCAATATTGTGCCGCCCTCTGGCTGTTATTCTCTATCATCGAAGAACAGACGGATTGTCGAGCCTTCCTTAAGCTTTATACCCGGTTGAGGCGTTTGCTTAACCACTGTATTTCCTGTTCCGCTCGCATCGATTTTTAAGTTAAGGTATAGCTCGCCCAAATCTTTCTTTGTCATGCCAACCATGTCAGGAACTTCAATCATTGGAGAGTCCATCCAAGTCAGCTCTTTTTCGATTTGATCTTTTCTGGGTTTTACACCCATGCTCCGCAAACTGTCTCCCATAATCTCCCCAACAATTGGTGCGGCAACAACACCGCCAAACTGAACGGTTCCTTTGGGATTATCTACTGCCACATAGACGACAAGCTGCGGATCGTCTGCTGGAGCAAATCCGATAAAAGATACTATATGATTATTTTCAAGATAACGTCCATTTTGAGCTTTTTGCGCGGTTCCTGTTTTACCGCCAACACGGTATCCGTCAACGAATGCTTTTTTACCGGATCCCTTGGCAACAACCGATTCCAGTGCAAGCCGAATTTCATCGGAAGTTTCTTTTGAAATTACTTTCCTCTTAGCCTCAGGTGATTTTTTCATTAAAATTTCACCGTTTGCCGGATTTATTAATTCTTTTGCTATATATGGCGTATATAATGTCCCGCCGTTAACTGCGGCAGAAATGGCGGCAACCTGCTGGATCGGAGTAACGGAAACACCCTGTCCAAATGCAGTGGTTGCCTGCTCAACAGGGCCTACACGTTCAAGGTTAAACAAAATCCCCTTGCCTTCGCCCTGAAGATCAATGCCTGTTTTTTCCCCAAAACCAAAATCACGAATATATTTAAATAAAGTTTCCTTGCCTAATCGCTCCCCAAGCTCTACAAAACCAGGGTTACAGGAATTCTGGACAACTTCAAGGTATGTCTGGCTGCCATGACCGCCTTTCTTCCAGCATCTTAGCCTTGCACCTCCAACTTCAACAAACCCTGGATCATGGAAGTGATCTTTTTCCAAGTCTACCTTGCCCTCTTCCAAAGCAGCTGCCAGAGTAATAATCTTAAAAGTGGAACCCGGCTCATATGTACTCCAGATAGGGAGGTTCCGGTTGTATATTTCGGGCGGCACGTTTCTAAAGTTGGCAGGGTCAAAATCAGGCCGGCTCGACATGGCCAGGATTTCACCGTTATTCGGATTCATGGCAATAGCAATAATGCCATCAGGGTTATATTCAGCCTGGGCTATATCAAGCTCCCTCTCAACAATCGTTTGGATCTTTGAATCAATGGTAAGCTTCAAATCCATTCCATCAACAGGCGGCTTGTAGTCATCCGCCATATCGTTCATGCGCTCGCCCTTGGCATTCGCATAAAATTTCACCGAACCTTCTTTTCCTTTAAGTTCTTCATCATAGTATAACTCAAGGCCCATCAAACCCTGATTGTCAATTCCAGCAAAACCGAGCACATGGGAAAGGTAGTTTCCAAACGGGTAATGGCGCTTTGAGTCTTCACCAATATAGACGCCTTCTATTTCTAAAGAACGAATCTCTTTTGCTTTTTCATGGGAGATTTTCCGTCCTTCAGGAATTTTCACGCTTGATGCTCTTTTGGTGATAAGCTGGTAAGCTTTTTCCTTCGACATATTCAAGACAGCAGCCAATTTCTCAGAAGCATCTGCAGGATCCTTTATTTGCCTTGGGACAACGTATACAGTTGGCGCACTGACATTAGTGGCAAGCGGAACGCCGTTTCGATCCACAATTTCCCCTCTCTCGGGTTCAAAAGGGATATCCCTGCTCCAGAGTTCCTTTGCGCCATCAGTAAGTATATTGCCAAGAAAAAACTGTACATACCCAAGACGCAAATCGATAATAAAAAAAACAAGAATACCAACGAACAAAGCTACAGTCAACCGTTTCCGAACGGTTACATTTGAAACACGCATGTACGAACGAACCTCCTTAGATTATGGCTCGTTCAAATATATGCTTGTACCCATATGAATAGAACGCACTGCCTATCTGACAGTGCGTTCCATTTAATCAAGCACTTCTTCCGATTCATCCTGCCCCTCTTCTTTTTCCACTTCATTATATTTTTGGGCAGGAGGCTCCAGCTCGACGATTAAATAATCCCCTTCACTTAAAGCAGCCCCGGCCTTCAGATTTTGTTTCACCACATATCCATTACCTACTGTATTTAGCTTTAAGTTGGCCAGCTTTGCCACTTTCATAACATCCCTAAGCGACCAGCCGTTCATGTCAGGCACTGTTAACTCGCCATCCGTCTTAAGGATAACCCTTTCTCCTTCAAGCAAATTATACATATTGCCGGGAACTTGTCTCTCTACTTTATTACCTTTTCCCAGCACAATCGCCTCAAATCCGAACTTTTTCAGCTTAGCTTTTGCCTCTTCAATTGTCAGCCCTTCCACTTCAGGTGTTTGTTCAGACTTAATCTTAAGTTTTTTGGAAGGCTCAATATTTAAATACTGCAAGCTGCTTTTCATAACAGGAGTAAAAATCTTGGAAACCGGCTCGGCACCATTCGTGTTAAGATCAATATCCGGCTGCTGCACAGCCACATAGATAATCAATTCAGGGTCATCCTTTGGAGCCATGCCTAAAAAGGAGAAGATGAAATTTTCATGCCCGGTTAGATATCCGCCTCCATTAGGATCAGGGATTTGTGCAGTCCCCGTTTTTCCGGCAACCTCGTACCCTTCAATATTATAGCGTTTGTAGCCTGTACCATTTTCAGAAGAAACAACTGTCTCCAAAATATCTCTCGTTTTCTTAGCCGTCTCCGCTGATATCGGATTAGCTTTTACCTTTGGTTTCGTTTCCTTCACAACTTCTTTTTTATCGCTATCAACAATTTTGCTGATTACATGCGGCTGCATCATCTTTCCGTCATTAGCGATCGCTGTAGCCGCCTGGATTTGCTGAATTGGCGTAATAGCGGAACCCTGGCCGAATCCGGTTGTTACTTTCTCCAGCGGCCATTCATATACAATATTGCCGCCCGTTTCATTAGGCAGGTCAATTCCGGTAGGATCATCAAAACCAAACTTGGTTACATATTCTCTATACGTTTCATAACCCAGTTTTTCTTTCACTATTTTCGCAAATGCGACATTGGAGGAACGCTGAACCCCCTCAAGATAAGTAATGGGTCCCCATCCGCGCCCCTGATTATGGTCTCTTACTGCCTTAGAATTTTCAGTTACTTTATAGCTCCCTGACTTAAACCATTCATTAGGATTAAACACTCCTTCTTCAATCGCTGCTGCCAAAGTAAAGATTTTCATGGTTGAGCCTGGCTCGTAAGAGTTTTCGATAACTTCATTATGCCAGGTTTCTTCTATGCCTTCCTTTGTTTTTGGATGGAAGGAAGGCCTTTGGCCCATAGCAAGAATGTCACCAGTTTTCGCATCCGCAACAACAGCTACCATTTTCTTGGGCTTATATTCTTTATCCACCTTGTTCATTGAATCTTCAAGGAAGGTTTGGATTTTTTTATCTATTGTCAAATAGACGTCTTTACCATTTTGAGCAGGCTTGATCCTTTCATCTCCATTTGGAAGCAGATAGCCCCAAATATCACTTTCATAGCTGAACTTTCCATCCTTGCCTGTCAGAATATCATTTAAACTCTGCTCCAATCCCAGCATTCCGACTGTATCAGTCTTGTTCGTTTCAGCCTTCTTCTTTTCGACATACCCAATCAGGTGTGAAGCAAAGACGCCATTTGGATAGAACCGCTTGGAATCCGTAATAAATGTAATGCCCGGAAGTTTCATATCCTCTATTTCACGTTTTGTTTTTAATGGAAGATCACGTCCGGCTTTTCCAAATTCTACTTGAAATGGTGTTTCTCCGTCTTTTGTTTTTTTGGTAAGTATTCTATAAATCTCCGACTCTTCCAGATCTATTGCCTTAGATAGTTCTTTTGCTGTTTTATCCGGATCCTTAACATAACCAGGTTTCATGCTTTCATCCAAAATAGCCACAAGCTTATAGGAGACAGTATCCTCTGCAATTACTTCGCCATTGCGGTCATAAATGGTGCCCCTTCTGGCTTCAATCGTTTTTTCCCGTTCATATTTTTTCTGAGCCTTGGCAGCAAGAACTTGCCCGTCTGCTTCTCCAGTTATTTGGATAGAAATAAAACGAAAAAGCAATACAAAAAAGAGCAGGCTGAATATTAGGAATAATATCGCTGCTCCAAAATTTATATTTGGCTGTTTCTTCATTAATCTTCCACAACCTTGACATTATTTCCGCTAAATTTCAATCCCATTTCTTCAGCTTTTGCCTTGATGCGCTCATATGTACTTAGCTCGCTGACCTGCATTTCAAGATCCCCGTTTACCTTGGTCTGTTCCTGAATAGCCCGTTCTGTTTGCTGTATTTCTTTGTTTACTTCATAAATGGCTGCTTGGTTTGATACCATTTGGACTGCACCAAAACATACGATGCCCGTAAAAGCAAGTCCAAGAATTTTTTCTCCAGGAGAAAGCCATGATTTTCTGGACTTTAATTTTTTTGGGGCCTCTAGCGGCTGGGTTTGCTGCTGATATTGCTGTTCTTCCTGAATCTTTCTTGCTAAATTGCTCATAATTTCCCTCCTGTTTTTTTATTTTATCTATGCACTAATTCCATGATTGCTTAAAGTTTTTCCGCTATCCGCAGTTTTGCGGACCTTGCACGGTTATTATGTTCCAGCTCTTTTTCAGAAGGAAGGATTGGCTTTCTTGTTATCAGCTTTAAAATTGGTTTATACTCGTCAGGAATAATTGGCAGTCCTGGCGGCAAATTCGGTGTTTCACTAGTTTTTTTGAATGTGGCTTTGCAAATCCTATCCTCAAGGGAATGGAAAGTAATCACACTGATTCTTCCTTTGGGGTTTAGGATATCAATGGCCTGCTGCAATGAATTTTCAAAGACGCCAAGTTCATCATTAACAGCAATTCTGATAGCCTGAAACACTCTCTTAGCAGGATGTCCGCCTTTTCTCCTTGCAGGAGCAGGTATTGCATCTTTAATAATTTCTACCAACTGCCCGGTTGTTTCAATTGGAGCTTCTGCTCTGGCCGCTTCAATTTTTCTTGCAATTTGCTTGGAGAATTTTTCTTCTCCGTATCTGAAGAAAATCTTTACAAGCTCTGCATAGTCCCAGCCGTTTACAACATCAAAAGCTGATAGCTCTGCTTCCGTATCCATCCTCATATCCAGCGGGGCATCATTATGGTAGCTGAACCCCCGTTCCGGTGTGTCTAATTGCGGAGAGGAAACGCCGAGATCATATAGAACGCCATCAACCTTAAGTACACCCAACTTTTCCAGTTCTTCCTGAAGATACTTGAAGTTACTTTTAATAATAGTTATTCTGTCGCCAAATTTAGCAAGTTTTTCTTTTGCATGGGCAATAGCCGTATCATCCTGGTCAAAAGCGTATAGCTTTCCATTATCAGAAAGCTGTGAGAGAATCAGCTCGCTATGTCCTGCACCGCCTAAGGTACAATCCACATAAACTCCATCCGGATGAATATTCAAGCCATCGACTGTTTCCTTTAATAGTACTGTTGTATGATCAAACATAGTTGTATGTTTCCACCTTTCCAATCCGAAAAGCGCTGGATGCCTTAACAGCATCCGGAGCTAGACAGTCATCTTTGTTAAGATAATTTACCCTGCGGGAAATTATATCAATAAAACATTCCCATTATATATCAAACCCAATCATATTTTCTGCAATATCAGCAAAAGATTCTTCTGACTCTGCAAAATAATCTTCCCAAAGATTCTTGCTCCATATTTCAATCCGATTGGAAACGCCCAGTACTACACATTCTTTTTCCAATTTTGCATATTGCAGAAGCGGGGAAGCAATATTTATTCTTCCTTGCTTGTCTATTTCGCATTCAGTAGCACCTGAAAAGAAAAAACGGGTAAAAGCGCGGGCATCTTTTTTTGTAAGAGGCAAGCCTTTTAATTTTTCTTCAAGCAGCCTCCACTCGTCCATCGGGTAGCCAAACAAACATTGATCGAGTCCGCGGGTCAAAACGAAGGTTTCGCCCAAGTTGTCCCGGAACTTGGCCGGCACGATGAGACGGCCTTTATTATCAACGTTATGATGGAACTCACCCATGAACATACCCACTGCACCCACTTTCTAACTCAAATGTACCACATTCCCCCACTTTCCTCCACATGTTTTTAATTATTCTACCACTGCATTTAAAATCCTGCCTCCCTAGAGTTTTTCAAGGAATTTCCGTTCGTCTTTTTATTACAATTTCTTTAAGGGCATTACGTTTTTTTCACAGCCATCTTCTTGCTTGCATACATGCTGGCCTATCAATATTTAACTCTGTTGTATTTGCTTAAAAAGGGGGAAAAAAAGACCTTATCCAAATGGATAAGGCAGAAGAATATTGGCGAATGTTAAATTTTTATGACTTTGTGTGTCCCATCAAATACAAATGGACACTCCAAAAGATCATTCACAAAACTCATACCATATTTATTAATGTAATACAGCCCGTTCCAGACTCTCTCTTGCGGAGACCCTCCCGGCCTTAAATTATTTTCCACTTTTTCATACTTATTAATGATTACATCATACTTTTTCTGGATTGTTTGCTGAATTTTCGACTCCATAAAATCCATCTGCTTTACAAGCAGTTCCTCGTTTTTCTTCAACATCGGAAGCAATGCATGGGCTTCTTTCCCAGTTAATTCTTCTATTAAAACATAGTTTTGCTTTAACTGCTCTTTTGTTTTTCTGAACTGCTCTTCAATGCTTTCATTTTTAATTTGCTCAAGGTAATCATTTTTCTTTACTGCTGTCCCGAAGGTAAGCACTTCCTGCAAATCGAGGCCTATTTCCTTCATGTCGCTTTCCACCGAGCGTTCTAAAATGGTAATATTCAGCCGAGGCATAATTGGAGGCATTTTCATTCCAAACCACTCAAATGCCTTTTTCAGCTCAGCCCAATAGGCAATTTCGCCCGGTCCCGCAATAAACGCCAATGTCGGAAACAGCCATTCCTGAGTGATCGGCCTTGTTACAACATTATTGCTTAGCCTTTCAGGATATTTTTCAGCAATCTCCAAAAGCTCATCCATCGTAAACTCGTGGAAACCCTCTTTTCCAGTGAACACCTTTTTCTCCTGATTATATTCAAGGAGTATTCTTTCCTTACGCTTTTCATCGTAATAAAATAGATTTGCAGCATTTTCGCTAATTTCAATCGCATTAGGAAACCCGGTTCGTTCCAGCTGATTCTGCTGCTCTCTAACCCTTTTTGTTATTTCACCGAAGCTTTCAACCTGCTTTGTAAATATGCCTCTTTCAAGCATACGCAAATTTTTATCACCAGAATCGACCAGCAGCAATCCTGAATCTTTAAACAGATGCATGATAATCCCTGCAAAAAGATCAACAAAACTTTTAGATTGGTTTATGGTATCACTTAGTGTTTTAAGGAGCTCTTTTGTATATTGTGTCTCACCAAATGACTCTATGATAGTCTCCACCCATGATTTGCATTTATCACGATCCAAAAAAATATTGGAAACCATAATTTTTTCAAATACCTTTTCAGGATAAATCACTTTCTCCATTTTATTTGCCTTTTCAACAAACACATGGTTAACTTCCTGATAATCGTGGTCCTCGCCAGCAATCCAGAAAACAGGTACGACAGGAATGCCCAGCTCTTTTTCCTTTTGTTGGGCAAGTGAGATAATCGATATAATTTTATGTATGGTATACAGCGGGCCCGTTAGAATTCCGGCCTGCTGCCCTCCAATAATAACAGCACTATTTTCTTGCTTCAGCTTCTCAAGGGATTGATGCACTGCTGTAGAGGCAGGAAAGCGGTCCATAAACTTTCCGATATATTCAGAAAGTTCATTTCTCATAAATGACCGATCCTTTAATTCCCCTAACCGCGCTTTATAGTCTATAGCAGAATTATAGCGATAGTGAAAAAACTGCATAAGTTCTTCGGTTTGTCGTGTATAATTTGTTGCAAACCGGTTGGTGGCCGGCAATGAGAGATTAAGAATCTCCATTAATGAACTTCCTTTCTGATTCCATTTTTCAAAGGTTGTTCAAAAAGTCCTGGAAAAGCAGGAGTCGAATCTATGCACAGAATGTTTAATCCGACGCTAGCCACAGGACAAGGAACCCTTCGGACGCATTTTGTCACACGACCAAAAGCGCAGCTTTTGGGAGGACACGGCAGTCTTTAGTCAGGCTGTGTCAGCTTGCTTCTCTGCTTAACACATATCAAAACCAGACCCTTGAAAAAGTAAGGGTGCTTTTTGCAAGGAATTTGCTACTGAAGTTTCGAGCTTATGCTTCGCTATTCAAGCTGTGCTTCCTGACCTTCTTGGCTCTTTTTGTCCTCCTTTTTGAACACTCACTTTATTTCATCTTCTGAGTATATCATTGTCTGAATTGAAAAGAAAAAAACTTTGCTTATCTAAATGTTTCAATTCTAGATATTTTTAGTTTTTGTCATACAAAAGCTTTTTAAGGAATGAACACAACAGCCGTAACCCTTTGGACCAGCCCAATAATAATGAGGATAACATACACGGTAAAGTACAACAGGAAATTGAATCGCCAAAACCCTTTAAACATAACACGCAGGCTTATTTCCTGTTTAACCCTCCAATGAATAATAACAAAAATTACCGCTGTTACAAGCAATGATAAAAGAATCATCCATAAATATGATTGATCCCAAATAACAATGATTAAAAAATGGACAGACAGTATAAATAAAAAAGTGCTGACATCCAAAGCAATATGTACAGATCTTCGGTGTTTTTTTGTTATTTGTTTACTGATAATAAACACAGCTAGATATCCAAGTAATGGAATTGTAACCAATGTTGCGATGAAAGCCGAAAACACTGTATTCAATATATTTCCCCCTTTTTACTCCTTCCCTTTAATCAGGCAATAAAGGCTTTCAGAAAATGGAGCCCCCATCTTCTTTCTAGCTGCTTCCTCAAGGATATAACCCAGGATAGCATCTATTTCTGTATGTCGGCCTTCTTCAATATCCTTCAGCATGGAGGATCGGTTATTCCCTGTATGCCTGCAAACCATTTTCACATGGGTAAATGCTGCCTCTTTATCAGCTATATCCAATATTGTACTTACTTCACCAAACAGCTTTAAAAACAAACGGTAATAATATTGATTTTCCAGAAGCTCCCCATTTCTGACACGAAGCACAGCAGTCAATGGATTAATAACAGAGTTAACAATCAGCTTTTCAATCAGCATCCCTTTATAATCTTGTTTAAAAACAAAAGGAAAATAATTTAATACCGGTTCGGAAATTGCCTGTAAAAAAGTTAAATCGCCTTTTATGGCAGCCAGCTTTGTTGCCCCTATCCCAGTATGCATAACAGTGCCTGATTCCACTTTGAGTGCACCATGTTCAACACTTCCTACAAAGAGATGATCAGCTTCGAGACTCTGAATCCACTTTAAATGCCCCATGCCATTTTGGAGAAACAGCAATGATAAGTGACGGCCAAGGCTCATTTTCTTCATACTGCAAACAACCTCTGGAATACTATACTGTTTAACAGCAACGATAGTTAAATCCTCTTCGCCCTTCCATTCTGAAAAAAGGCTTGCCTGGATAGGATGGTTAAAGCGTTTCCCATCCCTTTCAAATATAAGACCCTGTGAACGCAGCCTATCCGCCTGGCTATTATTTCTAACATACACCTGCACGTTATGGTGTTCATTCAAATAATGGGCAAATAATAGGCCAATGGCGCCACCGCCGATAATAGCAATCTTCATAACTTACTCCCATAATAATTTTGTCATTGGCTATATTTTATCAAAATAAAATAAAACATGGGTAAATTGGAATGTTTACTCATTTCTTTCAAAATATTATATTTATTTTTAAATTCCATCTTGATTTAAAGAAATCCTTTAAAAAAAATCCCTTTTTCGAAATTCCGAAAAAGGGATTTTTCATTTGCTTATATTAAACCGGGTAAACTGGGTGCTTTCGTACGCTAAATGTTAATTCTTTCGTTTCATACAGATCAAAACGGTTAATCAGGACATTTCTTAAATCTGATGGCGAAACAATATCGTCAACGATTAATTCTGAGGCAAGCTTATAAATATCTATCGTTTCTTTATATTCCTGCTGCTTTTCCTGAACGTATTTAATTTTTTCTTTTGGATCTTCTATTGCATTAATTTTATTAGAATAGACTGCATTTACCGCGGCCTCAGGCCCCATAACGGCGATTTGCGCAGTGGGAAGCGCAATGCAGCAGTCAGGCTCAAACGCTGGACCGGCCATCGCATATAACCCTGCACCATATGCTTTTCTAACGACAACAGAGATTTTAGGAACAGTAGCGGAGCTCATAGCTGCAATCAGCTTTGCGCCATGACGGATAATCCCTGCTCTTTCTACCTTAGTTCCAATCATAAATCCAGGAACGTCGGCCAGGAACAATAATGGAATATGGAATGCATCGCAAAGCTGAATAAATTTCGCGCCTTTATCAGCAGAGTCCACAAACAATACTCCTCCCTTCACCTTAGGCTGGTTGGCAACAATTCCCACTGTCCTTCCGCCGATGCGAGCAAGACCGGTAATTAGCTCCGCTGCAAAAAGCTTTTTAATTTCAAAGAAGCTTCCTTCATCTATCAATGAATCAATGCACTCATACATATCAAATGGGGCATTTTGATTCTTAGGGATGATTTCTTCAAGGTCTCGCCCCGTCTTCGGCTTAACAGCCTCAAGCTTAGATGGCTTTTCTTTAAAGCTCGCCGGGAAATACCCCAAATATCTTCTGGCAGATTCAATTGCCTCTTCCTCGCTGTAGGCAAGCATATCTCCACAGCCGCTGACCGAACAATGCATGCGGGCTCCGCCCATTTCTTCAAGAGTAACCTTTTCGCCAATAACCTTTTCAGCCATTCTTGGTGACCCCAAGTACATGGAAGCATTCTGGTCTACCATTATGACAATGTCACAAAAAGCAGGAATATAAGCTCCTCCTGCAGCAGAAGGGCCAAATAACAGACAAATTTGCGGCACCATGCCGGAAAGCTTTACTTGGTTGTAAAAGATTCTGCCTGCTCCGCGTCTATTCGGAAACATTTCAAGCTGATCTGTAATTCGCGCCCCGGCCGAGTCAACCAGGTATAGGATTGGGACTTTTAGTTTTTCAGCAGTTTCCTGGATACGAATGATTTTTTCAACTGTTCTGGCACCCCAGGAACCTGCCTTTACGGTTGAATCGTTCGCCATAACGCAAACTGTTTGCCCGCTGATTTTCCCAATCGCAGTGACAACGCCATCTGCGGGCAGATCATTTTCCTGGCAGTTTGCAAACTTTCCATCCTCCTCGTAGAATCCATCGTCAAACAGCAGCTCAAGACGTCTTCTGACAAAGAGTTTATTTTGCGCTTCATTTTTTTCATGATACTTTGGATGTCCGCCGGCTTTGATTTCCCTGCTTCTTTCCTGCAGGGTTTCAGTTAATGTCTTTGCAGTGGTCATTCTCTTCCTCCTAGAATTAGATTTTCCCTACTTGGGATCATAATTTATTATCACAGTAAAATTCCCCTGTTGATTCAGCTCAAGAAGCTCAGCGAACTGCGGGCTGTCTGTCGCATGACGCGCCCTGCAGGGTCTCCCTTTAACACGCTTCTCCCGATGGACATTGAAATCAGCATCAGTGAATAAACACCGCACAAAGCAAAGGCGTGAGCATTATTTGAGGAGATCGCGCCATCCGCTCCAATCAACAGGATGCCAAAATCTACAAATAACTTTAACGAGCTAAATTATTCAAAAACGATAAGGACATCGCCTTCGTTCACGAAGTCTCCGACGTTCACTTTTATTTCAGCTACTTTTCCGGAAGCCTCACTTTCAACTGGTATCTCCATTTTCATGGATTCCAGCATTAGCACTTCCTGGCCCGCAGAAACCTCCTGGCCTGCCTCAACCATAATATTTAATACAGTACCTGCCATTGATGATGTGATTTCTCTCATTTGTAATTCCTCCTTTTATTTGATGGCGAACGCCTTTTCCGTTAAAAAAGCTGTTGAATAATTCCCTTTGCGGAAATCTTCGTCTCTTAAAATCTCTTTAAATAAAGGTGCATTTGTTTTAATGCCTTCTAATTTCAGTTCATCAAAGAATTGAACCGCTTTTTCGATTGCCTCTATTCTTGTTTCTCCATGGATAATGCATTTTGCAATCATCGGATCATAAAATGGGCTGACTGTTGTACCAGAAACATATCCATAATCAACCCGTACCCCAGGTGAAGCCCCCCATTCAAACATGGACAATTTACCTGGCGAAGGGAGGAAGGTTTTAGGATCCTCAGCATATAATCTGAATTCGATTGAGTGGCCATGCTGTTTAATTTCATTTTGTGAAAGCGGCAGTTTTTCCCCGCTGGCTGCCAGCAGCTGCCATTTTACAAGGTCAAGTCCTGTAATTTGTTCAGTCACCGGGTGTTCAACCTGGAGTCTTGTGTTCATTTCAAGAAAATAAAAACTTTCTTTTTCATCTACAATAAATTCAATCGTTCCTGCATTTTTATATTGAACAGCAGCTGCCGCAGTCAAAGCCGTTTCATACATCTTTTGCTTTGTTTGTTCTGATAGGAAAGGAGATGGTGATTCCTCAACAACTTTCTGGTGTCTCCTTTGAATCGAGCAATCCCTTTCAAATAAGTGAACGATATTTCCATGATTATCACCGAACACCTGGATTTCTACGTGTCTGGCATTTTGAATATACTTTTCTACAAATACTTCATCAGACCCAAAGTAAGCCCTGGCACGGGTTTTTGTAGAATCAAAGGACTTAGCGAGCGCTTGCTCATTTTCACAGCGCACCATGCCAATTCCTCCGCCTCCGCCGCTAGCCTTCAGCATAACCGGATAACCCATTGAATCCGCAAGCTTGCATGCTTCCTCCAAAGTAGATGTACCTTCACCGCTTCCAGGAACAACAGGTACCCCTGCTTCCATCATTGTTTTCCGGGAAACAATTTTATCCCCCATCATCTCAATCGTTTCAGGATCAGGCCCAATAAAGGTGATTCCAGCGTCTTTAACTGCTCTGGCAAAGCTCGCGTTTTCTGATAAGAAACCATATCCTGGATGGATTCCATCAACTTTTTCCCTTTTGGCAATCTCAAGTATGGTATCTGTTTTTAAATATGATTTATTAACAGGCGGTTCACCTATATTGAAAGCATATGTAGCTTCTTTAGCAAAAGGCAGGTCCTTGTCTGCATCGGAATATACGGCAACAGTTTCAATGCCCATTTCCCGGCAGGTTTTTATAATGCGCAAAGCAATTTCTCCCCTGTTTGCAATCAAAATTTTTCGCACAATCGATCCCCTTTCCAAGCATATTAATCCTGCAATAATATATATTTCTACAAACTTCTGCCTTTTTCCTGCTCGTTTTGTAAACGCTTTCTAAATTTTTATTAAAAAACTTGACGTTCGCAATTCTTTTCTGAATGCTAGCCCACTGGAAACACTACAGGATAACCCTTTGTAATCAGGATAAAGCTGCTTACTTCGAAAAAACTAATCTTAAGTGCAGAATTTTTTGTTTACTTGTTATATAATAATAGACAAAGAAAAAACTTTCGAATAGTCGGAAGATATTATTAAGCGGTTACATCTTTAAGAATCTATATACACCTTTGGCTAAGGGGGAGATTATATGAATTATAAAGTGGAAAAATTAAAAGTAAATTACAAAACTTTGGAAGAGTTTAAAAAATTTAAAGAGTATGGACTCCAGGAATTGTCCATGCTGGAGGACCTGGAAGCTAATATTATAGAAAATGACAGTGAATCGCCTTTCTACGGTATCTATTTCGGCGATAAACTAGTAGCACGCATGAGCCTTTACCAAATTGATGCAAGATTCGACCGTTATTTCGAGCCTGCTCAGGATTATTTGGAGCTTTGGAAGCTCGAAGTTCTGCCGGACTATCAAAATAAAGGCTATGGGAAAGCGCTTGTGGAATTCGCAAAAGGATTTGGACTTCCTATTAAAACGAATCCCCGAGTAAAATCAAAACCTTTCTGGGAGAAGATGGGCTTTTCCGCAGTCAATTATGATATGGAACGCGACCTTGGAGAGAACCCGCTTGCATGGTTCCCTGCAGGCGTTAAGGAACAGGCCCACTAATCACCGGGTTACTCTTGCATCTTAAAAACAATAAGAGATAAAGCGGACAAAGCTATTGTCCGCTTTATTTATGTTATTTAATTCTATTCCGGCAATAATTATCACCACACTTAAGAGCTGTTTCCTATTTCTCAACTTTCTCCAGCTGGCCGCTTGGATCTACGGTGAATTTAAGGTTTTTCTGGCGGTCTCCATCTTTTAGCCCCACAAGTTTGCGGGCGCTTTCCATGATTTCTACTAATGCCTTATAATCCTGTTCCATCGTATTTAGTTCTTTAATTAATCTTTCATTTTCAGCCGCAAGGTAATACATTTGTTTTTCCAATTCCTGAATACGTTCCCTTGAGGAATCATCTTCCAGTTCCCCTGTTTTTTGCGCTTTATCATATAACGCTTTGAGGAAAATGACTAGTTCATCAAACTCAATTATATTTATGTCTTCTCTTGTTTCTTGTCCGGTATAGTCACTTGCCTTAGCTGCAGGTTCATCGGAAATTTCTTTTTCTCTTTCTGCTGCCTGAGGATTTTTTTTCATTTCTTTCCTCTGTTTTTTAGCTAATTCAATCCCTGATTTATATTGCTTTCTAACAAAGGAATTCCAGCGGAAACCGCATGCAGCTGCTGTTCTGCTTAACTGTTTGCCTACTTCTTCAAACGCTTGAAGCTGAGTTCCCCCTTCTCTTATATGGCGGAGCACCACTTCAGCAAGCAGCAAATCTTCATCTTGAGACCAAGCATCCTGACGGGTTGATGACATCAGAATATCCCTCCTAGTGTTTTTTCTTTATACATATGCCTATGCTAGAAAAGATAGACTGATGTCATACTATAAAGTGAAACTTTATTCAGTCAGGGCTATTTTATGTTGCTGATCCTTATTTTCAAACTTTTATTTATTCATAAAGCGATCAACCTGTTTATGATGCGGTTCACCTTCCCATAAAATGGCACAGCGGCGGATCTCCTGCTCTATCCTTTCTTCTACCTCATTCGCCTTCCATTTTTTCACCATAATTTCTTTATAGGCTTTAAGAACATCACTTTCCAGCAAAAGCATTTTATCCAGAAAACTTCTGCAGCCTTCCAGTGCTTCACCCTCATAGATGGAATGCACAAAGCCAAGTTCGACCAATTCTTCGGTTGAATATAGACAAGCTTCCATCAGCATTTTCATGGCATTGGCTGGAAGCAGCTTTTCCGTTAGCATTGTACCTCCACCCCAGCCGGTTGTAATAGCCAAAGTTCCTTGAATAAATCCTGCCCTGGTACCACCCTTAGCAATTCGAAAATCACAGGCAGCTGCAAGTTCACATCCCCCTCCAACAGCGGTTCCATTTAGGAAAGCGACTGTCGGTTTAGGCAAGAAAAGCAGTGTCTTCAAGAGGCCTGCCATTCTGCTAAGCATTTCGAATGCTTCCTTTTCTGTTTTTAACCCATGGAAGGAAGAAAGATCACCTCCAGAGCAAAAAGCCTTGTTTCCTGCCCCAGTAATAGCAAGCGCTTTAACCGATTCACTCCCTGCTCTTGATAGTGCCTCCTCCAATCCGTCCATCACTTCATAACTAACGGCATTCCTCTTTTCCGGCCTGTTTATCGTAAAAACTAAAAGTCCCTCTTCGTGTTCTTCAATTATGTATGGGTCCATTACTGCCTCCTTTTATTTTTACTAAGCTCTTTTAAACTTGGCTGTTGATTTCCGCTCCGGGCGCTAAGCAAGCTGCGGGCGGTCCGAAAGCCTCCTCGGCTACATGCGCCTGCGGGGTCTCCCTTCAAGATCGCTCTTCCGCTTGAGTCTAACGCCTTCCACTCCAATCAACAGAGTGCCAAAATCAATATGGACTTTAAAAGAGCTTTTTACTAAACTATTTTTAATATTAGCAAAACTAAGCGGCTGCTTGTACTCTAAAATGGGAATATTACTGCCGAAAAACGACAAAAGCACAAGAACATAAAGTTCTTGTGCTTTGTATCTAAAGGATTAGTCGTTTACTACTTCTTTTCCTTTGTAAGTTCCGCAAGCTTTGCAAACGCGGTGAGCAAGTTTCATTTCACCACAGTTTGGGCATTCTACCATACCAGGAACCTGTAATTTAAAATGGGTACGACGTTTTCTCTTCGCAGTTTTAGATGTTCTTCTAAAAGGTACAGCCATTCTTCCCACCTCCTTAAAGAGTATTAGAGGATGTCCAAAGGGATTTGAACACACCCATTAAGAAAGTTATGAAGGCCAGATCAAGCTGGTTTCTTCAAATGCTTCTTGTTTTTTCTTCCGTTATGAATCGGAAGAAGGATCATTTTGATCAAAAAATTGAGCAAGTCCGGCAAGACGAGGATCTACTTTATCCTGTTTATCTTGCTCCTGAATGACCTCCCAGTCCTTTCCGGATTGTGGAGCTCCTTCTTCACTGCTGTCTTCGCAGAAAACTTGCATTGGGACTTCGAGTAAAAGGATCTCATGAAGGATCGGATTAAGATCAATCACATCCCCATTTACCTGGTGAACTTCCTCTTCGGTCTCATAATCCAACCCTTTTAAGAGGAAAGTTTCTGTTGTTTCAACATTAATTGGATAATTTACGTCAACTAAAGTACGAGAACAAGGCAGTATTAAATGACCCTTTATATTTAAATGAAAAGTCACTTTGGCCGAATCGATATCCGCACGGCCTGTCACGTGCATTGGTGAAGAACCGCGAATGTCCGGATCCAATTTCATGACCTCATCTACATTGACAGTTTCATCAATGGGAAAATCCTTGCTTCGATATTTTTGTAACTGACTTAAAGTCCATTTCATACGAATCACCCCAAGGCAACAAAGGTAATTATAGCCTTCCTATAATTATTTGTCAATATTTTTTCTTTACACTATAATGTAGCTATTATCACACTATTGAAGGCTTATTTTCTTATATGATCAGCAGCTTTTTGCAGAAATCCAAGTTTTTGTTCGTTTTCATTTATTTTGGCTTTCTTTTTACTTTTTCCAATACATATCTTTTTAAACCTTTTCGAGGAGTATGTCAAATATGAATGCAGTTGGAGTAATCGTAGAGTATAATCCTTTTCATAATGGCCATGCCTACCATATGAAGCAGGCAAAGCAGGCTTCCGGTGCAGAAATCGTCATTGCTGCCATGAGCGGAAATTTTCTGCAACGGGGGGAACCGGCGCTTGTTTCAAAGTGGAAGCGGACTGAAATGGCATTAAAAGCAGGAGCGGACATTGTTTTTGAACTGCCGTATCAGTTTGCCGCCCAACAGGCAGATATTTTTGCAAGTGGAGCCGTATCAATACTAGAAGCCGCCGGATGCCGAAGTTTATGCTTTGGCAGCGAATCGGGGAATATGAATAGCTTCCACCGAACTTTATCTTTTCTGGAAAAACAAAATGACACGTATCAAAACAGAGTTAAATTTCATTTGGATGAGGGCTGCAGTTATCCAAAAGCAACATCCTTGGCTTTTAGTGATATCCAGCCTGAAAGTAATATGGTTGACCTTTCAAAACCAAATAATATTCTCGGCTTTCAGTATTTAAAGGCTGCAAGAAATCAAAATGCATCTCTGAAAGTCCTGACTGTTGCCAGAAAAAATGCTGGATACCATGACGAACAATTTTCATCCGATTCGATTGCAAGCGCAACAAGTATCAGGAAAGCCCTTTTTTCGGAAAACGGAGAAATTGAGACCATTCGCCAGTACGTTCCAGAAACTACCTATAGCGGGTTAATCGAGTATAAAGAAAAATTCGGAAGGTTTCACCAATGGGAAGATTATTGGCCGCTCCTTAAATACCGATTAGTCCACCTCCTTCCTGAACAGTTAGAAACGATCTATGAAATGGAGGAGGGGCTGGAACATCGATTACTGGCTGCAGCATTGCAGGCAGAAACCTTCCAGCAATTTATGGAACTGATTAAAACGAAGCGCTATACATGGACAAGGCTCCAAAGAGCTTGTGTGCATATCCTTACCAACACAGCAAAAGAGGAAATGCCTTCTGAACCCAGTAAGTCTACGTATTTGCGGCTGTTGGGAATGTCCAAAATTGGCAGAGAATATTTAAACAAGCATAAAGCAGATTTGCCTCTCCCTCTTATTTCAAGAGTTTCCTCCCGGGTAAGCGACCTTCTTCACTTGGATATAAAAGCATCCCGGGTTTATGCCTTGGGCGTAAAAGGCCGGCAGCAGCAAATTCTGCTGGAACAGGAGTTCAAGCAGCCTCCAATTATGATTCAGTAAAAAAACTCTTGGATTATTCACCCGCGCAAAGCGGCAAAACAGCTTGCATATTCCCGCTGTTTTTGCCGCCTTTTTATTTTTTTATAGATTCCTGTGTTTTTGGATATGCTTCTCTCTATCTTTCTGTAAAAAATGAAATAAGGTTCCCAGCATTCTTAAGAGGGCAATAGGAATAAACAGTGCAGCACCGCTTTATTTTTATAAAAATGCCTAATCCATTCCACCAAAATAGCTAGCGGCATATTGGCCGCTAGCTTCATTTAATCCAAATTTCTCAAATATTCAACTGCATCATCAAAGGTATCAACCGGAACTATTTTCATATCCGTCTTTATATCCTTGGCGGTTGTCGCAGCAGCTTTATAATTTGAGTCTTCTGCATCATTTTCGTTAGGGGCAAAGAATATTTCTGCTCCGGCTTTATCGGCTGCAACTATTTTTTGCTCAATGCCTCCGATTCTGCCAACTGTACCCTCTGTATTTATAGTTCCTGTACCGGCAATCTGATAACCTCTGGTCAGATCTTCTTTAATAAGCTGATTGTATATTTCCAGCGAAAACATCAACCCAGCAGAGGGACCTCCAATTTCATCGCTTTTGATATTAACAGCAGGATCGACCTCAACTTCTTTGTCATCCACCAAAGTGATTCCCACTCCAGGTTTTCCCGTCTCTTGAAGGGTTTTTAAAGTGATAGCAGTCTCTTTCGTATGATCCTGCCGTTCGTATGTTAATGTGATTTCATCCCCATCCTGTTTTTCAGAGACAGAGCTGATAAACTCATCGGAAGATTTGAACTCTTTTCCATTTACTTTAAAAATGCGGTCACCGGCCTGCAGTTTTCCATGTGCAGGCATATCAGGCATAACATTTAGGACGTAAACTCCATTAAAATGATACTTGATGGGAATCCCCGCTTTTTTATAGGCTGTTTCTATAGCTGCCAATTTAGATGAAGCCATTAAATGAAGCTGGCGAACATTATACTCTTCATCTGTCTCATTTTCGGCCCGGATATCCTCGACAGGATAGAGTTCCTGATACTTGCTCAATTTTGCAGTCACGTATGCATAGATATTGGCACGGCCCATTCTTACAGTTGTCAGCATAAAACTGCCTTTTTCTTCGTAGCCGTTTTCGACCTCGATAATCGGCTCCAGTTCTTTTGCCATACCCGGCTTTGACACATAATAGGGCAGATAATAAAAGGAACTGAGCAAAATCATAACTGCAACAATTAAGAAGGAACGTGTATAAAACTTATTTCTCATTATTCAGGATGCTCCTTCCATTTGGTTATGTACTCCTGGATACTGTCAATATGTTTCTTTGCTTCCTCTTCCCCGATTTTAATAATTTCTTCGATATTGGTAAACGCCCGGGAGCTATACATTTCCACTCTTGGCCTGATCATAAAATCGGACGCAATTTCCCTATGCGTTACGAGCTCCATTTGCATGATGTCCAAACTCTGCATGATTACATCATAAATAGAGGTGATTTCCGCATTTGTTTTTACATGGGAGACATCGATGGCAATGATAATATCCGCCCCCATTTCTTTTACAACTGAAACAGGTACCCGATCAACTACTCCCCCATCAACCAATAGGCGCCCATTTAATTTTTCAGGGACAAAAATGCCCGGTATGGAAATACTTGCCCTCACTGCGTCGGCAATCGGACCTTTATTAAATATAACCTTTTCTCCAGTCATCAAATCAGTCGCTACCACATTGACTGGGATATCAAGCTCTTCAAGATACTTTCCATGAGTGAAAATACGAATAAGCTCCTTTACACGCTTTCCGGCAATAAAGCCCATTTTGGGCACTGTAAAATCAAGATAATACTTTCTTTTAAAGGCCTTTGAAAGTTTGTATAAACGCTCTATATCCAGCCCCGCTCCATAAAAGCACCCGACCATTGCCCCCATACTGCTGCCCGCAATAAAATCAATCGGGATGCCTGCTTCCTTTAAGACCTTGATGGCACCTAAGTGGGCAAACCCCCGCGCACCTCCCGAACCAAGTGCCAAACCTATTTTCGGACGACGCAAAAGACTCCCTCCTCTGGACACCATATGGCCTCCTAACATGGCCTTTTATTATTCTATCCTTTATAAGCCTAGCAGTTTCAATCTTCCATCCATGTGCATGGCTTCGGCAGGTCCATTCATTTTATGTGCGCACCTGCTTCTTGTAGCAACTTTGCTGACCGCATATCTCTACAGAATATAATTCCATAATCCAAGAACATTTATCTTCTTAATTTTGCTTATGCCTGTACTTAATTCTATGGTCTATTTTAAAGTTCTATGAGTATATTGAGTTATATGGGGACAAGGCTGGGCGGCATTAACCATACCCGTATTCCTGGTTCATTTTTCTCTGTTTTCTTTATAGACGTTTACTGATTAATGGCGTAAAAAATAAATATCAAAATGCTACTTCATTTTACCATTGTTTAAAATAGTTGCACAGTCAGTACAACTTTGAGGGAGGCTTGTCCGTGTTTCGTTCCAAATTAAAAACGGTTACTCTCGCACTCTCTGTAACCTTAATGGCCATTTCATTAATTTCATTTCCCCAGGAATCGGTTGATGCATCAATCAGGGGACTAAATATGTGGTGGGAAATCGTTTTTCCATCTTTATTGCCTTTCTTTATCGTTTCAGAGATGCTGATCGGTTTCGGGGTCGTAAAATTTATCGGCGTGCTGCTGGAGCCTTTAATGAGACCCTTATTTAAAGTTCCAGGAGTAGGCGGTTTTGTCTGGGCAATGGGAATGGCATCAGGATACCCCGCAGGAGCAAAACTTACAGCAAGGCTTCGACAGGAAGGCCAGCTGACAAAAACAGAAGCAGAACGGCTTGTTTCCTTCACCAATTGTTCAAACCCCCTGTTTATATTTGGTGCTGTCTCCGTCGGATTCTTTAATAACGCAAAGCTTGGAGTGATTCTGGCTTTAGCGCATTATCTCGGCAATATTACAGTTGGTTTATTGATGAGGTTTTACGGAAGAAATTCCAAGAGACCCTCCCAGGAAGAAAAAAAAGCAAGGCCCTCTTTACGGGCGGCCCTTTCAGCCCTTCACCGGACAAGGATTAATGATAACCGCCCCATCGGGAAGCTTCTAGGGGACGCTGTCATGTCATCTATTCAAACACTATTAATGATCGGCGGATTTATTATTCTTTTCTCTGTCATTAACAAGCTTCTATTTCACCTCGGAATAACAGCAATTCTTGCTAAAGGCATAGAGGTCATATTAGCACTGTTTCATTTGCCGGTTGAATTAAGCATTCCTTTTATTTCCGGGCTCTTTGAAATTACACTTGGAAGTCAAATGACAAGCCAGGTGCAGGAGGCTACTTTGATGCACCAGGTGGTTATCACCAGCTTTATACTTGCTTTCAGCGGATTTAGCGTACAAGCACAAGTCGCGAGCATACTTGCCCAGACAGACATTAATTTTAAGCCTTTCTTTTTTGCAAGAATCATTCATGGGTTTACCGCTTCGTTTTATGCGTTTATCCTTTGGAATCCTATTTATGAACGATTTTACAACACGGAACAGCCTTCCAATGCAATTCCGGTCGGCTTCTTTGGTGATTATTCGCTTTTTGGGAAAATGCTTAATTGGTTGGCTGCAGCCGGTCCGCTAATTACACTATTGGCTCTTACCGTATACACCTATGGCCTGGCAAGGCGCCTTGATAGAAACTAAAACATTTTGAAAATGTGTTTTGCTGGATTAAAAAACGGGCAGCCCCTGGCGCCCGTTTTCATTTATTGGAATTTTACTTTAAGTGCTTTTTCCACTGTGTCGGGAACAAGCTCTGAAATATCCCCATTATATTTTGCCACTTCTTTAACAATGCTGGAACTTAAAAACGAATATTGGTTATTGGTCATGATGAAAAAGGTTTCTACTTCATCATTCAATACCCTATTCATGGATGTAATCTGCATTTCATATTCAAAATCAGAAACTGCCCGCAAACCGCGTATAACAGCACTTGCCTTAACAGAACTTGCATAATCCATCAAAAGGCCCTGAAAAGAATCCACCTTCACATTCGGTATATCTTTCGTCACTTCTTCTATCAGACTGATTCGTTCCTCAACTGTAAATAAAGGATTTTTGGAAGAGTTATTTAAGACGACCACATAAACCTGGTCAAATACCTTCGCCCCTCTTTTTATAATATCCAGATGGCCATATGTAATTGGATCAAAGCTTCCTGGACAAACAGCTATGCCGCCCATTAATATCCCCCTATCATTTTTTGTGTTATGGATATATTTTTCTTTCTTTCAGCCTAAGTATGTGACTATTCAGCCCAGCCGTAAATGGAAATAGATATTATTCCGTAATTTTCATGCTTGCGCTGAACAAGCCTGCCGACTGAATCCGGCAATGTTACATCTGAACTGTGTTCGCACAATATTGTTCCGCCCTCTGCAAGCAAAGCCTTCTCATCAATTACCTGAAGGAGCTTGAGCAGCTGCTGCTTACGGTACGGAGGGTCTAGAAATATATAATCAAAGGCCAGTTCTCTTTTTAAAATTGCCTTTATTGCACGATCGGCATCGTTGCGGTATACCTCCACCTGCTCTTCAAAACCGCATATCCGAATATTTTCATGAATGGTTTGAATAGCCTTGCCGTCGCGGTCGACAAAAATGACCTTTTCTGCCCCTCTGCTGAGAGCTTCAATTCCCAGTCCGCCGCTTCCGGCAAATAAATCAAGACCCTGCCCGCCATCAAAATAAGGGCCAATGATATTAAATATGGCTTCCTTAACCTTATCCGTTGTAGGACGGGTTGAACTGCCCGGGACAGCTTTTAATATCTTTCCTTTTTTCGTTCCTGATACAACTCGCATAGAATCACCGCTAACTTGCATAATTTTCATTTTCCCGCTTAAATCATCTGCAAATGGGGAAAACAATCACGTGATACATTTTTTCTTCCCTATCCTACCATAACTTACAATTGGTAGCCAACCTGTAAATTGAAAGCGGAATCAATTTGGCATATTAATATGGAAAAAATTATCCGATTAAGTGTATATCCAATGCGATTGTGGAAATAATGTAATTAACAGCATCTATTCGAGGATGTTGTTGCCAACCGCGGAGAAGACTTACGTTTCCCCATAAGTTCTTCCTCCGGTTTCTCCTCTCCCTTTGCCTTCTATCCTGAAAAGGATATAGAAGGACCCTGCAGGAAATCTGCAGGGCTTTTTATTTTTATCTGCTTTTTCGGAAATTATTTTATTTGGGAGCAGCTGTTAATTTGATCTTGTGATCCCATTCTTCGATTGAAACATCAAAAAGAGATTGAAGCCATTGTATTTCGATAAACGCCGTCCCATTTAGAACGGTTAATGGATTTTCCAGCAGTCCATAATCCTCTTCATTATAAATGAATACATTTCTGTTTAAGTAAAAGCGATAGCTGTTATTTCCTTTTGCCAGCAGCATCGTTTCCTCACCGGATAAAATCCTCACGTCAAAACCCAAAGCCTCCATTGCAGCTTTAAATGGCAAAAGCTTCTTTCCGTTTTTATGGATTAGTTTAAAGCCTTTTTGCTCCTTGCCTGAAATAAATACTTTTTTACCATCATCAAAATAAAGAGGGACAAAGGGTGCATCCAAATCTTTATTCACAGTAAAAAAGCGTGTCGAATGGCCCTTTAAATCACTTAGCTGCTTGTCCAGTTTTTCTGTATTGAGTGATTCTTCCATATTTATATCCTGAAAAAATACCTTCAGTTCATCTTCAGCCAGTTCTTTCTCTAATTCCTTGAATATCCGGTTTCCTTTTTCTGTACCTGCCTTCTGCTCCACTGCATGCGATGCAAGTGCATCGATAAGCCAATCCTCTTTTAACGGAAGATACCCAAACTTTTTTTCAAAAGCCTGGATGATGAGCATTTTTTCAAGCTTTTCCTTTTTAGTATTAGTACCGGCTATAAGGATTCCTCTTCCGTAAGATTCCTGGTAATGATCGGTAAGTACCACAGACAAATATGGAATTTCCCCTAAGTTATTAAGCTTTTCAAAATTTAGATTCAATGACTGATTTTCTGAATAAATATCTACCGTATTTGTCCTTTTTTTCACCAGATCCCCCTGCTGCCAGTAAAGCGAAGGAGTATTCTCTCTTCCTTCAAAAATATAATAATCGATGTGTTTCATTTTTTTTTGTGCTTTTAAAGGAACTCCGGCTGCCCAGGAGCCTTTCCTCCTGAAGGAATCAGAAATAGTTATTAGGGAGCTCTCTATCTCCACGCCAGAAATGGATACTGTCCAGTCATTTAACATAAATGCATTTTTATCTTTATTTATTGGCAAAACATATTCAAAAATCATTTTCTCATTTGAGAAGAATGTGTAAGGATTTTCGTCCGCCGAATCACACGCTTTTTCTTGGCCATTTTTGCACTTCCACTGAAATAGTGAATCAGGAATGATAAGCCTATATTCTTTTTCCGGTATAAGGCCTGTGACCGTTTGCGTGATTTTAAGCTCATTTTGAAGAGATTCAACATTAATTTGCTGGGTTGCCCGCAAAGTATGCTCCTCAGCCCGTCCAGTTTGCTCAGAATAAGCTTTCCACTGCCAGACAAGCATGCCCGTAATTGTTCCTGACAATATTAAAAAAATAAATAAAGATGCCCTCCACATAGGTATACCCTCTTAATCTTGTTCTTTTACCATAACAATACCAAAGGGAAGGACATCCGTCACATAAATTTTGTAATAAAATTGAGAAATTTTCCTCTTCTAGCCCAGTGAATTTTGAAAACCGTGTGAGTTCGACTTTTGTATGCCCGGTTGCATATGCATGGTTTCTGTTTATAAGCGCGGGGAGCCTGGTTTGTGAGCGGCTTCTGCTCTTTTACGCGCGGGTTTAGGCATTTTGCGCGCAGATATAAATCGTTTACGCGCGTGATTCCCTTTTACCCGCGGAACCAGCTTCTATTTCCTCCACATGGTTTTATAGCTTCTTCATGCAAAATCCAGATCCAGGCCACCTTCCAATATGCTGCAGGTTTCTCCAATGCTCAAGCAAGTCACTGCCCAGTCTTCCCCAGGCAATCCTTCTGAAGCAAGAAAAACCTCCAATTCACCTAACGACATCGCGAATAGATCTTTATTTTGTGCAATCAATAAACCTTTCGCAGTAAGCGCAGCTATAATGGAGACAACAACAAAACCGTTCATATCATAAATATGTTTCTTTTCTAATGGAGATATATCCGCCTTGATGAAGTAACCGGCACATAGGAGCAATGTCATTGAAAGAAAAAGGTAAAGCATGCAGTCTCTCTCCCTTCTGCTTTTTAGGTACTACTTCTATTTTTATGCGGGAAATGATAAAGTATGGATGGACATAAGGCATTTTATTTTCAATATTTCAAAACTGGATACAGGGATGAGGAAGTGGATGCCACTGAGGCTTAAAGGAGGAACTATTTTTGATACAGCGTTTTATAGAAATTGGAGAAGGATATTCGGACATTTATGAATTAATCGAGATAGCAAGGGTCAATCAGCATCGCATGTTACATATGGCAGCTTTCCATACCAGCATTAATGGTAAAGAAGCTACATCTTTGGCGGTTATTCTGAAACCTACAAATCCTGGAGATTTCCAGCCGCTATATCTTTGCCGGGAAGGAATTCCAAACCCAAATGTGACACCCAACAAAAGATTTGATTTATTTGCGGAAACTGCAAGTAGTCTCGATAAGGAAATCGTTCAGCTTACCGTAAAGCCCTCCACTCTTTTTAATGAAAAGGAATTGTATTACCAGTATTTAATTGGAATCTTAAGGCTTAATCATTATATTGCACCACTCCAATAAAAAACTCCGTATGCACCCAAGACAACCCGAGATGAAATTCAGAAAGTATTTTACTTCTGAATTTATAACAAAAAGGCATGAGCTTTACTCATGCCTTTTTTAAATACCCATCTTATAGTCATATTCCTTTGCCTTGTCAGGCTTTGAATTTTCAAATTCCGTTTTAAGGAATGGTTTATAGGATGGCTCCACTTTTTTTACAAAGGAATATGAGTTGATTTTTTCCATTAATCCTTCCGTATCGGCAAGATCACAGTATAATACAACATATTTTAGCCTTTTTGACACATAATGGACGTTTCCGAATCTTCTTAACATTTTTGCCTGCTTTAACGAATAAAGCCAGACTATTATTCCTTGTCTTTGGCCCAGCATATATTTTTCCCCTTCAGCGAATCAATTGTTTTACTTAGTCTAGCATAGAAAAACGGGAGTTTTCAATGATTATGGGACAAACAAGTGCTTTTTGAATAACAAAAAAACCAGCTTGTGGTCTTGCCCCTGTCAAGTAGACAACATAAAAAAGCTAAGCAGCGAGCGCGTGCCGATATTCAATCGGCGCGCGTTTCTTTAGTTTCTTTTGTC
>NZ_QGTW01000009.1 GCF_003182355.1 Cytobacillus oceanisediminis
AATGGCATTATCAAGAGAGAAATCTATTTTGATTAATAAATTTATAGTTTCTTCTCCCCAGTTTTCTACCTCGGATTTGTTAGTGGCATCTTTATTTGTGAATGAGTAAGCGAATAAATCAATGAGTTCTTCTCGCCAAATTAGAAGGGCTTGATCACTCTGTTGTGAACTGTGTGTATCTAATTTTACAATTTCTTTGGGTGGCATAGCACCTTTTAGTGCCAGTATTCTTTCTGAAATATTCAGGATATTGGAGTCGTTTGTTTTAATACTCATAAAAATACCCCCTTTTTACTTTCTTAAGTATTATAACATGTAAATTTCTACTTTTATATTCCATAAGGAACAGTCTTTTACAATATTTTCATAAAGCAAACAAGACAGTTGCAGATATTCCTTCAATTTCTCTAATCCCCCACTTAAAGGATGCTACAGTTATTGTCATCCGTTATTTCCCTTCATCTTATATATTAACTAAATAGAAGGAAATTCTTTGTGTCTAATTTGTGAATAATAAAAAAGCTCTTCTTATTGAGAGGGGCTTCTATAAGTCTTCCTCTGTAATTACATAAAATTTGGCTGATTTCTGCAAATTCTTAATGCTAGCTTACTTCTTTCACAAAAACCTAAAGTATACTTGCTAATTCCTATCGCCTCAGCTGCCGCCTTTTTCCTTAACATTTGTAAGTTAGTTCCAATGCTACCGATCATATTCATTATGGAATCGGTATCTAAATAAAAAAGCCCTATCCTAGGAAAGGGCCTATCTAGTCATAGCAACTTCAAAGTTGCAAATTTATTATAGGACATAAAAATTAAAACGGCAATCATCTTTAATTTTTGGCCGAATCTTTTATCATCTTCAGTAATATCATTTTCCTCATTCCAGGCGACTTTTTCTATAAAATATCCCTGAAGCTTGGCTCCCTGATTTGTTTCTTGATCCGCTCATAAGCCAAAACAGCCTCAGTAAAATTGGGATCATCATTAAAATCTGGGTGTGATGAGAGTAAAAAGTTATACGGCCAGTTGAATGAATCAGACTCTGAAAAGTTGTTTAAAATTCTAACAGGTAAACAGTTATGAGTTTATTATAAGGAAAGATTGAGAATAATTACACTTAAGCTAAACGGGTGCGTTGATCCAGGAGGTTGATGTCTTTTTTGTTGAATTCCTAATTAGACAAACGGGGTAGTTTAGTTGTACAAGGAAATTTTAAAGTAACATGTATTAGTTGTGGTAAAATATGTTATTAGTACAAGTTAGAAATTATTAGGAGGTTTTTTTATGAAAGGAAAATTAGTTTTAACCCTTGGTTTTACCGGAGTTTTAGTATTATCAATCGGTTTTGCGAAAGACTTTCAAAAGACAGAAGTATCAGCAGAAGTTTCCTCAAAACAAACAGATACATACAAACTAGTTACCAGAGAGGAACAAGACCTTAGAGAAGGTAAGTTAGCTGAAGGAGAAGATGTTACCACAGTTATAACAGTAGAAGACAAAATATGGTTGAGAATAGTTTAGCTCAACAAGGGTTTGTTCCACAAGAAAATGGGACAGGTTTCTATTTTACTAAAGAAAAATGAAAATAAATTTATCACTCACTACTTATCACTAACGGGTTCAAGAGTTCAAGATTCGACTGCCATTTCTGGCCGTCTTTTTCTTATCGTGCTGAATTGGCAGGTTATTTGAAAAAATAATGAAGCTTTTTATTGTGAATTTTAGACAAATATACAGATTACTATTTGGGGGAAGGTATAATGATTCAGCAATGGTTGGGTAAACAATAAAAACAACCTAAAGGACTGCTGTAAAAATGGATTGGAATATATATGCAAAGAGGTAACGATACGATTAATGGCTGGACTATTGATTTATTGAAAATAGAAGAGAATGATGTACTTTTAGAAGTCGGCATCAGTAATGGGTCTACTTTAAATCGTATTGTTAATAATACAAGGGTGGGAAAAATTTGGGGGTTAGATTTGTCTAATGAAATGATTAAGGAAGCAAAAAAAAAAAATAAGAAGTATATAGAAGATGGATTTGTTGAACTACATAAAGGAAACATCATTTCCCTGCCTTACACGGATTCTGTCTTTGATAAGGTTCTTTCAGTTCATACTCTTTACTTTTGGACTGACATTAATCAAGGATTTTCAGAGATTCACAGAGTTTTAAAACCAGGTGGAAAACTATTTTTATCTATTACGATAAATCACAAATGGAAAAAATGCGAAGGACAGAAAGCTTTAATTTACTACACGCAGACGAGATAGAAGAAATGTTAGTTAATCATATGTTTCATTCAATTAAACGACATCAAAAAGGAGTGTTTTGGTGTATAGAAGCAACAAATAATAATGGAGAGTGTAAATAAAATGGATTGGAGTATTAGAAAAGCCTCACTCAGCGATGTTGATACTATTACTGAATTAAGAATAGAGCTCCTAACACTGGCAGGTGATGTAAATGAAGGAAATAGATCAAAAGTATTTAGTGTAAACCAAAGTTACTTCAAGGAGAAATTGTTTAATGGCGGTTTTTCCGCTTGGGTTGCTGAAGTAAAAGGAACTGTTGCTGCTATAAGTGGTTTAGTTTTTTTTGAAAGACCTCCTCAAGATAAAAATGTAAGCGGATTAGAAGCATACATAATGAATATGTACACTAAACCAGAATATAGAGGATTTGGTATAGCTCGCTCACTTTTAGAGGAATGTATTACTTATTTTAAGAGTTTGGGTGTGGGGCGTATATGGCTGCATTCTTCCCAAGACGGCTATCAACTTTATAAAAAAATGGTCTCTACCAACGATAATGGTAGGGCTCGAGATGAACGTATTGCATCTGTCCTTAACGCTGCATTTGACGAATATGGTTTAATCAGCTCTCAAGTAGGTGGTACAGATTCAATAATGATTGAAATGGACGAAGCAAATAGTGAGCAGGAACTAATGGAATATACAGAGAAAAGTAAATCTAAAGCAGATTTAGACCCTACAATATAAAAATTTCGAAAAAAAACTTACAAGTAGTACAGAAAGAATATACTATTCTGTTGCTTTAAGGTATTGCGATGGATTACATAAAGGAAAAAAATTATAATGATGTTCAAGTTTATTATCCTATTGGTAAACCAGAACCAGTATTAAAATAATTATTAATGAGACAAGTAAAAAATCCATTGAAGATTTAAAAACTGAGTTAGAAAATTTTTTAGCTACTAAGGATACTGAACTGCCAATACCACTAAGAGATATCCCTTATGAAGTTCAGGTTATAAAATATGAGTGATATTCCACAGGAAAGCCGCTTTACTTATTCAACTATTAGGTGGGTTCTAATCAACTGCCATTTCAGGCGGTTTTTTATTATTTAACACACGGGGCAGGTTTGTTTAAGAAGATTTTACTATCATAGATATAAGGAGGAGAAAAAATGATTCCGACATTAGAGACAAAAAGATTGTTATTAAGAGAAATCTCAAAAGATGATGCTGACGGCATATTCTCTTGCTTTTCCAATGAAAATGTGACTCGATATTATGGCCAAGAAACATTGGATAATATTGAACAAGCTAAAGGATTTGTTGATTTTTTTGCAAATAGTTACAAGGAGAAAAGAGGAGTACGTTGGGGAATTGAATTAAAGGGAAATCAAGGGATTATTGGGACTATTGGCTTTAATGCTTGGTCTCCCAAACACAAACCGAGCAGAAATAGGATATGAAATACATCCTGAACACTGGAGAAAGGGCTATACCTTCGAAGCTGTATCTAAAGTTATCCAATATGGATTTGATGAACTTGGTCTTACTCGTATAGGGGCAGTTGTGTTTATGAATAATGAAGCATCTATTAAATTGCTAACTAAAGCTGGATTTGAAAAAGAGGGTATTCTGAGGAATTATATGTATCAAAATGGAGAGGCATACGATACATATGTATTTTCAATCCTTAATGATAATAGATAGCACTTGCAGGTTGAAATGAGATTACCCGGAAATAGAGGTAACTCGAAACACTATCCCGTTATCAACTAAAGAAACAGCAGGGTTAGGGAGACTCTAATTCCTGCCGTTATTACTGTCTCCAATTTGAACAATAAAACAATCTTTACAACTATCCTTAATACCAGTACAAGTTACTGAGTACTCACTATCTCCATCAGCACTACCTTTAAAACTTACTTCCTGATTAACAAAGCTATCAATCTGAGGGCGATAAGTGACAAATCTTTTTAAATAATAACCTTCCATTTAGCCCAACCTTTACTATTACCTATTGAAAGGGGGATAAACTTAATATATAGACCTTTTACCCTACTTTAAACTTTAAGAAGCATTTTTAACATAAAAGTCGTAAAAATTTTTATAGAAATTTTCTCAGTTCAATTTTGTATCCCTTCTGTCAAAGGCTGTACAGTAAATGAATAAGGTGATTATCCATTTAAGGAAAATTAATTGCATCAAAGAGGCCCTCAGCAAATCTAAGATCAGAATGTTTCTAAGTAACCCTATTAATAACCGTTTTCTACCATAAGAAGGGGGGCTCATAACCCCACAAAGGTTGCAAGAGTTAAAGATCGTGCTGCCAATCCAGGCAGCATTTTTGATATTGAACAAACGGGGCAGGTTAGCGGAAGAAGACTTGATGAACTGTTTATTCGAACTTTTTATTTATCTAACCCTCTCGCTCCTCTTAGAGGTTGATGAATCATTACTTCACTATTAGAAAGGGATTAACGTTTACCTTTTCTCATCTAGCAAGAAAAAAGCCCTGCTACTGGTTATTTATGACGATGGATACTGTTAAAGATTTATCTGATATGCTGTGAATACAACAGAAGTTATCTTCGGTGGAGTTCGAATTAAATAAAACTTTAAAAAATTTCTTATTGTTGAAATAAACCTATAACCTAATCGTCTATGGTAAGCAGGGGCTAAGGGGGATGATTATGAACAGAAAAAAGCTTATACAAGAGTGGTATTCACTGTATGCAGATGATATATATTACTTTCTAATAGTTCGGGAGACTATAAATACGAATTAGTTACCCAAGATATTTCTATTAATGTCAAACACTTATTAAAATCCTTTAAAAAGAGTGCGGTTAACCAATAAAGGCAATATCAATTTGTGAAAAATAAACAATTAGCATGCGTATTGGGTGTATTGTCCTTTTACGAGATAATTTAGAAATTAATTCTTATTCTTAAGGAATATGGCAACGTTTCTGTATTAAACAGGAACGCTTTTTTGCTACTACAAATACTAAAAATGATATTAATATCCTTAAAAGTACAAGGGAGGAATTAAAATGGACATTGATGGTTTGATTGAAAAGGTTATGGCCGGAAGAAGTTGTTGCACCTAGAAACATTAGTTGACATTGGCGGTCAATCAATACCTTTAATAAATGGAGCAATGAATTGGTATAAATTTAAGAAGATTAATAAAGAATTAACCAACTTAACAGAACAGATAAACACTATAATGGAGAAATTAGAAGTTAGTGAGAAAAAGATATTTATTAAGCAGGAGGTCTTTCCTATTATTTTTAGTAAGATACTAAACGATGAGCAGATAGAAAGGATAAGTGTTATGTTGAATGGCTTTGAGCATATCATCGATGAAGAAATAAGTACGAAGAAGTCTTTATAAAAGAATACGGGAATCCTAGGGAAGCAAGGCGAGAAATTCGCAACTACTTTTAATCTTGACATTTCCTTATTGCGGGTTGTGATAGCTTCGCTGGTACTGCCCCTAGACGCTTCTTGATCTTTTGAAGCAGGCACTTAACGCCAGGACTCAGGGTTCCGTCCTTTTTCGATAGATGGTTCAGTTTTCCCGTCACCATTCTGAATGTACTTTAAGAGGGAATCCATGTGGTTTGCATGCTGAGCATTGCCAAAGGTCTACTATACCCGCTGAAATGCAACCAATCTATTATCTAATAAGCTTTTGAAAAGCATTATCTAAAAAACTTGATTACAGAAGCTGTACAGGAACCGGTGATACCTTCTATCCCAATTTTTTGTGTTGCAATAGATGCTTTCAGGGATATGCTTTTTATCTATACAACCCTTTCAGCTATCTTAAAAGTAGAATTACCCATGTAACAAAAAACATGCCAAGGTACCAAGTTGATAAAGAAGACCGTTTGATTAAGAACATGAGGAGAGCAGGCAGGGCTAAAACCTTGGAAATGACAATTTTTGGATAAACGTCATTTTACGGTGTCTCACTCTTTCTTAAATTAGAGCCTGGTCCCAAAGCACAACATAAAAAATACCGCACTTTGGTGCGGCAGTCATTAATTATTAAAGTCATTCACAGTAGATGGTTCTATTTCAACTTCTTCATGAAAAGCTTCAGGAGAGGTAGATTCACTGCAATTCCAACAATAGCTTCTAATGCTTTCCCATTTGGTCAGCGGTTCACCACAATAAATGCATTCATTTGGATCAAATTGATTCATAAACCGTTCCTCCTTCTGCATTTTTCAAAAGGCAAGAGAAATAGTGAATGTTTGCTGTAGTTAAGATATTGGGAACCTTCCCTATTTGTTTTTTCCCCGTTTCATTAACTCTAAACTTCACTTTTTTTCCACACATTCAATAAAAATTCTGGTCATAATTGATGAGCAGACACAAAAATAAACTAACATATTTAGGAAAAGGTAAAGAGAGGCTAAATTTACATTTATTTTTTGTGGCTAGTTGTATAATCAAATGCAACAAGCTAAAAGAACGAAAAAGTTCATGTAAGATTAAACACAATCAATACGAAGGGTATGGCTCATTTGAATGGAAGTAAATTATTGAGTTTGATAAAGCTGCTCTCAATTATGAGGGCAGCTTTCCTTGTAATAGTTTAAAATAAATGGTAGGAATGTGAACCATTACACTATAAACTATAGGGTGCTTTTGTTGAATAAGCTTATACTAATAAAGACCACATAACATGGATTATGTGGTCTTTTAATTAAAACTTATTAATGATATCAGAGTCCTTCTAAGAGTGAGCAGCATTATTTTTACGTAGCATTTTTCTTTGTAAGTATATCTGGGTAGTCTTGATGTCAGAATGACCAAGACTCTCTTTTATGGTCAACAAATCCGCGCCCTGGTCAGCACTAATAAGAGCAAAACCATGTCTGAAGCTATGAGGCGTAATTGGGTTTTTTCGCATTTTAATAAAGTCCAAATCAGCTTTGTTGATTTTCGTGATTAAATAATTCGATAGATATTTATATCCATATGCCTTTCCCTTAGAAGTAGTAAACAAAGGGGAGATATCTGAAGGATCGAGTTTAAAATCTAGCCTTCTTCTTTTACGAAACCCCTCTATTGCCGCAATGATCTCTGTAAGTAAAGGCTTTTTTATACGGTGATAACCAGCGTATAATATTGGATTTTAATGCTGCTGAATCTGACATTACCTATGAGTACATAGAGGATTTTAATAAAAAAATAGTAAAGGATAGCTATACTAATCCTTAAAATTAAACGGCTTTATTTAGTTTGGTTCAGGATAATGAACATCTCCCAATGGGATTTAGAAGTGATGGCAATTGGTATGTCCAGTAGTCGTGATGAAACTGATAGTTTTACAATTTTTAAAGAAATCTATGATGTTGAAGACTTGATACTATTTACTTCATTTATTAAAGCTTAATGAATAGATAAATCCTTCTTAGTTCTTCAGATAAGATTTTTTATTAAAAATGTTATACTAGAATTATGGATAGGAAGTATTATGTTTACTGGTATCGTGCTGAACGAGAGGCAATGTACTCTATTGTGGAAAGAAAATTAAAATAAAGAAAAACCAAGTTTATTATGTCGGAAAAGGTACAAGCAGCAGATCCTTTTTAAAACACCGGAACGAGGAAACCAATTTATTGATCCGGCTTTTTGGATGTAAGGTTGAAATAGTAAAAGAAGGCCTAACCAACCAGGAAACCCTTACGTTGAATTAGGGTAATTGGCTATTTCGGAAGTGAAGGCATTCCATTAACCAACCGGAATTTTTATAAGAATTCAAAACTTATGGATTACTTTGATAGCTGGGATGAATATTTAGACTGGATTTTATTTAATTATGGAAATTATTTTGAATAAAGAAAGAATAGATATTGTGGGTTACCCCAATACGTGCTGGAGATTTTTCGATTGCTAATTTGAGTAAATATAATCCAAAATTTACATTTTACACCAAATACTTCATATTGTATAATTAGGATAACTAGAGTGAAATAGCCAGGAGTAGGTTTCTTTTTTTGATTTTTTATCAACTTACATTTTATGGTAATTTTAATAAAGACTCTGAAACTTGTGGAGGTAATCCATGACGAAAATTGAGGATAAGCTTTATTTGTATTTGTCGCAGCAAGCCTATTATATTGACCACAAACGGTTGCCTAAATACATTGAATACAACAACAATCAGCAAACCCACAAATGGGAAGTGGTGAATAAAAAGGATTACGTTACAACTGACTCCGATACTGGGTTTGATTCGTTGGTTGTAAAGAAGGATGACCAGATTGTGGTTTCATTCCGCGGTACCCAGGGTGATGACATGCTGGGAGCTGGAATGGCTGATCTTGAAACTGATGTTCAATACATTGTGATGAAAGATAACGTACATCAGAAGCAATCTAATCCAAGGGGAGACCGGCTTGATGTTTATAACAATCCCGAGAAAAAGGAATGGTATAAGAAGGACCAGTTCCAGCAAGCAGAAAAATTAATCAGTGATATTAAAAAGGACAATCCTTCTGCTCAAATATCCGTCACTGGCCATTCATTGGGAGGAGCACTTGCCCAATACACCGCCGCAAAATTTAACTTGGGGGCAGTGACTTACAGTGCGCCAAGCGTCATTGATTTACTTCATGAACAAACAAGGGAAAAGGCTGTCGCTGGAGATTTTGATTCTTCCATTGTCAATTATGTTCACCCAAAGGATTCCATTGGAGCCGGTGGGCTTGAACCATATAAAAGACATATTGGTTCCACCTACTACATTGGTTCACGATTTAAATATGAAAATATGGATAACGAAGGCAGACCGATTAAGAGGCTACTAGAATCAGTCGCTAGTTATCATGGCATAGAGAATTATACTTTTGATAAATATGGAAACATCAATAACGCAATACTATACAATGTTTTAGTTGGTGTTGAAGTTTACAGGTCTCCACGATATGTAAGTGCAGAAGCTGGACTGATACACGTAACTCCCTCTCATTTGCTTGAAGTTGCCTAAAGCGTAGAGAAAGTCAACGAAAGTATTATGGATGAGTTACCTAATGCAAAAAACGATATCAGAAGCAAGCTGATCGATGATGGAGAGCGGCAAGAAACGATTGAGACTGGCTATGAAGTGCTTAATGAATTAACCAGAATGGAAAACTGGCTCAATGAAGAAACGTCAAAGTTCAGTCATTATTTAAGATTTGCAGCAAAAGAATTTAAAGAGGCGGATAAGCTGGTATGATGGATAATAAAAAGATATCTCAATACCTAAATGATATTCAAAATCTCAGTGCTGCTGAAAAAGAGCTTGATACTTGCATAGGCAAACTTAGAGAAGCTCAGCTTAAATACAGGGATAGTATGTCTCAATTGTATAGCTGGAAGGCGGGAGAAGCGAAAGAACGGGCAAGTCAATGGTCGGCAGATTTCTTCCTGGAACTCTCTAAAAAGATTCATCGTTTGGAAGACAAACGGTATGATATAATCCAGACAAGAAAGAGGCTGGATTCGCTCATGCGGGCTGAAATTAGTTCCGGTCCGAAGTGGTAGGAGGGATGGAGATGCTAAGGAGAATCCTGTTATTGGTTTTGGCAGCATTAATTTTGCAGGGGTGCAATGATATGTCTAAAGAAGAAAAAGAAGAGATCGTAGAGAAGTCCACAGAATCTGCAGTTCAGTATTTTAAAGAGCAAAAAGGGTGGAACGTTGTAATCAACGAGCATGAGTTCACAGATCGTACAGATGGTACAGAAATATTTCTTTTTGGTTATGAGAAGGGAAATAAGGACAACAAGGTTCATGCAATGGTCAATTTTGCTGAAGGAAAATATGAAGTTTCATTAATTGGGTTTGACGAAGATAAGTAAGCTCTTTCAACTAAAATATATTTTAACTGAAAGAGGGAACGTATATTCTTATTTTGCCCAACAATGAGAGATACATAAAATGTAGTTTCTAAACAAGAATTAGGTTTTCATAGACAGACAATCAACAGGAGGACATATTTGTGACTTAAAACAATTTACCTTTAAATAAAGAAGAAGTTCAGAAATATCCTGAATTTACTAATCACGAGGATGCAGCTGCATACTTAAATGAAATATATGGTTTAAGATTTTGCAGAATACCGCGAACCCTTTACAAAAGGAAAACATCTTGTATATTCTAATATTAGATCAAGATAAATACAAAGAGCTTCAAGAATATTCTCGAAATCATGGTGGTACCGAAATAGTTATACATTCACCAGAAACAAAAGGATTAACTAGTTCCAATCAAACTGTCTACATATTTGAAGTTGGTGAAATTCTTCCGGTATCAGTATCAGCATATTAGAACCCGGTTTTATCCGGTGTTCTTTTTTTATGTGTATGTCTTTCAACTAAATTGGAATTCTGTTGAAAGTGTGAAAGAGATAGGCTTAGAATTACCTTTACTAAATGTAAGGATTAATCACCAATTTTTATTAAAAAATACAAAGAGGAGAGAGGATTAGTGCAAGTAGAACAATTCGTATAATACTTATTACCTGCACTTTAATAAAAAAGATCCGACCAAATTAGCGTGGTCGGACAATTAATATATAAAAGGGGGTCAAAATGAAAAAACTCATTAATCATTTAGACAAATTAATTATAACCAAAATTTGTTAAAGGAATGTTTCGTAGATAATACAAAAATATATCAACCAATATTCCTGGTCTAATCAAACCGCTTTGCAGCTAATTTGTTCCTACCTGTTAGTTTTTATAGAAATTTAATTATAGATATAACAGGTGTTTATAATAATTTAGTAAAGAGATTTTTTTCATTAGTAAAAAGAAGGGGAGCTTATTAATTTCTACCTTATATTATAACTATTTGTATAATAACCGTATTACGAAACATGATGTACATGTATATTCCCTTCAAAATTTAAAATTGTTGAACTACTTCCTGCCTTTTTTCTTGTCCTTTATTTCTTTATAAAGTTTCAAGATAGTCTCATAGTATGGAGGGTATTTAGGATAGTTCTTTTGGGGAACAACAGCGTTTGGTGGTGGGAGTTTCCTAGTACATAACTTAACATTAAAAAGGTTAAAAAGAGGGACTAAAACCAATCCTAACCCCTTCATATAATCCTCAGGCTGACCTTAGCCCATTTTTTATATAGAGATACCAGTGATTCATAGGTTATAATCTTAAAAAAGGGGGCTAAGGAATTGGTAAATAAGAGTCATGATTTATTAAATGGATGGACATTAATAGCACATAAAGCTTATAAACTTTTTTCTAATAATAATTCATACGTTTTAATAGATGGGGATAATGAGGTGATTATGCAGTTTACAGTAGTAGAACAAGAATTTGAAGTTATTCAGTCAAACTGGAATTTAAACTTTAAATTAATTCCGGGTTTCAAGACAATCAAGGTTTTAAACGTCCCTGATGAAGAATAAAACGTATTGCTACCCTTACTGGCTTGATAGTATGGGTAGCTTTTTTAAAAAGTGAACTTACCTAACCTAAATGCCCAAGTCACCGGAAGTTTAGTCAAATTGTTTCCAAGCCAATTAAATTGATATACAGTTATCACTGATTCAACCTTTATCACAGCTTCGTTTCCTGATACTAGATCCACATACCAACTAGCTTAACCAAGTTTCGATAAACAAACAGAGGCGAACTGATGGTCAGTTTAAGCTTCATTATTAAGTCAAAATTGGCTGCTTTTTGCATGGATTTTAAACATATGACGATTCCTTTCCGTACGGGAAATCGATTTTTTTATGAGATCAGGTCCTTAGCGTACGATTTTTTTAAAATGCTGACGGGACCCCTAGTATTATTTCAATTGTCATTATGATTTAATTTTAATTTAGGTTTGGCTATACTTAAATTAGCCTTTTCCTGAATTAGATTGTATTGGTCTAGATGATGTTATTTGCTAAACTCACTCTTCCATTAATATTAAAAGGTTATTTATAAACTCATCATAATTGTTGGATTTTAATAACAGGTAAACATTTTCTGGTTCTGATATTATTTTGATAAAACTATCATAGATATCCCGAAAAATGCTTCGTTCGTCCTTATTTAGGGCAATTAGTGCGATAATTTGTACAGAACTATTTCCCCAATTAACAGGTTTGTCATTTAATACAATCGAAATAGCTGACTTTAATGCGTTCATTTGCATCGAGTGTGGTACTGCTACATTATTATTAAATGATGTTGAGGACATTTTTTCCCTTTCGATGATGTCATCAATGCCCCCTTTTTCGATAAATCCTAACTGTACCAATTTATCACCAAGAAACCTGATTATTTCAAATTCACTATTTAAGTAAATGTTATGTTGAAACAAATGGGGATCGAATAGGCTGATTAAAAGTTTCGGTGGAATGAAAGAGTCAAGTTCACAGTCAAGAGAACAAGGTCAGGCTGCAAAAGAGTTTTTTACAACAATGAAAACTATTACAATTACGCCTATTCCGTAATGGAAAAGGAAGTCCTATAGAAATAAATTTATGCTTTTTAAATGATAAACTAGATTTTATTATCTGAAAGAGACAGATTTTCATAAATTGAAATAAAATATGGAATAGATGTGGTTTGGGTGAAAATATTTGGCACTCACACAGTGCTAAAAAAGTGGCGCTAAATCTCTTGGCAAAAGTGATTGTTCTTCTAATATTAATACTTGGTGTAATGGAAAAAACAATAAATTTAGGATATAGGTGGTTCTACGCCAGGAATGAAAAAGTATAATTGGCAAGATAGGGGGGAATAATATCCTTCCTATTTTTTGTGCAACTTACTTTTCAAATAATAACTCACTATTACAAATTATATCGATCTTTAGAATATACAATTTGTTAAATATATGAAGAAAAGGAAAAATAAAATTTGATATTAAACAAAAGAGAATTTTCATCCTCTGCCTATTATTTTATAACATTATGGATTTGTTAAATGTTCATAAAATCACTAGAGTGAATTCTTTTAATGGTGCCAATTTCAGAAAGGAATCGTCTATGGTTGGTCGTTAGTATGAGTCACATTCTTCCTGGATGGCAGTTATCCAAACATGGAAATCATCCTCACCCTCACCCTTTTCATAGCGGTGTAAAGGCTCAGAAACCTCTTAAGTTGAGGCAATTTGCTCAGCTGTTTTATTACTACATCCACTTAAATCCACCAAGACCTCTCCAATAGGTCTATGTTCGCGAAGAATGGTTTCTACACTGTATCTTCCCTCTACAGTATTAACTGGTAACTTAAAGTAATGTGAGAAAATGGGACCTGGAAACTCGTTTAAAATTCAACAATTTCTTCTTGGGTATATTTTCTTATCGTTTTCCTTCTCTTAGTTCACTTTTGTAATCACTAGAAATTTCAAATTTAATATTGATAATTTTCTGTAAATTAAATATAATTTTATTATATATGAACCGGTGGTTCTAATATAGAGACACAATTAATTTCTAAAAGAGAGGTGGATTTTTAATGAGGGTTGCGACAGATATCGGGGGAACTTTTACAGATCTTGTCTACTCTGACAATAACGGTAACTTCGGAGTTGCAAAAACACATACTACCCCTTCTAAATTCGAAGAGGGAGTAATGAATGTTCTTCAAAAAAGTATGATTAATCCCCAAAGCATTGATATGTTTATTCATGGATCTACTGTCATAATAAATGCTTTGACAGAGCGGAAAGGAGTAAAAGTTGGCCTAATTTCTACTCAAGGAACAAGAGATGTTCTTGAAATTGCCAGAGGAAATAGGCCAGATTTATATAACTTTCGGTACCAGAAGCCATCACCGTTTGTCGAAAGGTATCTCCGTATGGAAGTTGAGGAGAGATTAAATTATAGGGGAGAAATTATATCACCCTTAAATGAAACACAAGTTCCAGCAATTCTTGAGTTTTTCAAAAAGGAAAATGTGGGAGCTATTGCAGTTTGTTATTTGCACTCTTATATCAATCCCATACATGAAAAGAAGACGGTAGACCTAATTAAGCAATTGTGGCCTGAAGTGGCGGTTACGGCATCATACGAAATTACAAAAGAATGGCGCGAATACGAAAGAACAAACACAACTGTTTTGAACTCTTATGTTAAACCGATTGCAGCCTCATATATAGATCAACTTAACAAAAACATGATGAATTATGGCGTAAACAGCAGGCCATATATAATGCAATCAAATGGTGGGGTTACTACTTTTGAAAGAGCAAAGCAAACGCCAATAAATATGGTTGAATCCGGGCCTGTGGCTGGTATTTATGGTGCTGCGGTGCTAGGTGAAGTATTGGGAGAGGAAAACATTATAGCCTTTGATATTGGTGGTACTACAGCAAAATGCTCTTTAATTACCAAAGGGAATGTAAAAATCACGACTGATTATTATATAGAAAAAAACGAAAAAACCGCTGGATATCCTGTTAAGGTACCTGTGGTTGATATTGTTGAAATAGGTAATGGTGGCGGATCTATAGCTTGGATTGATTCTACTGGTTCATTAAAAGTAGGTCCACAATCTGCGGGTGCTTTTCCTGGACCCGTCGCGTATGGAAAAGGAGGAGAGAATCCCACAACCACAGATGCCAATTTAATTACCGGACGCCTCACAAGAGATAACTTTGATTATGAAGTAGACCTTGAAAAAGTAAAGAACGCAATAGAGAAAAAGATTTCCTCCCACTATGATCTTTCAATGGAAGAAGGAGCTATGGGAATTATTGATATTGCAAATTCGAATATGCTTAACGCATTAAAAAGAATTTCAATCCGAAAAGGGCATGATCCAAAGGACTTTACCATGATTGCTTTTGGTGGTGGTGGATCCATGCATGCTGCCGCTCTTGCAGAAGAGTTAGGAGTGAAGAAGATCATTGTTCCCATTGCCTCTCCTGTTTTTTCTGCTTGGGGAATGTTAATGACAGATTTACGTCATGATTATATCCAAACACATATCAAACAATTAGATGGAATCGATTTAGCAGACATCAATTTGGCATGGGATAAAGTCACCAATCAAGCTTATAACCAATTTATAGAAGAAGGAATGAAAGAAAACCAGATTGTCTTTAGCCGTTTTGTGGACATGCGATATTTAGGTCAAGAACATACAGTAAAAGTACCAGTAACCAATATGGAATGGACGGAAGAAAATATTGCTGAAATTATCGGCCGTTTTCATGACCTTCATGAACAAAATTATACATTTAAACTTCCTGGGACCCCTACTGAAATAGTTAATTTACATTTAACTGGATTTGGAAAAGTAAAGAAACCAATCCTACCAAAATTAAAGATAGAAGGTAAAACAATTAATTCCGCTTTAAAAGAAAAGAGGCCTGTGTACTTTAAAGAATCCGGTTGGGTATCTACAGCTGTATATAACCGTGACGATATGGAACCAGGAATGAGAATTGAAGGGCCAGCTATTATCGAGGAGCAGTCTGCATCAACGGTAATCTATTCTAATCAGTCCCTTGAAATGGACTCTTACGGTAATTTGATTATTAATACAGGGGTGAAATAAATGCTGTCTTCACAAAAAATGAAAGTGAATCCCTTTACAATTGAGGTTATAAAAGATTCACTAATGTCTATTGGGGATGAAATGTTTTTTGCTCTTGCAAGAACTTCCATGAGTCCCATTATTTATGAAGTACTTGATTATGCGTGTGGTCTTACTAATTCTAAAGGACAATTAATAAGCCAAGGGAACGGAGTCACCAGTTTCATAGGAATGTTGAGTCCTATGGTTCAACATGTAATTGATAAGTTTGAAAAAGGTAAGGACTTAAAAGAAGGGGATATCATTATTATCAATGATCCATACGTTGGCGGGGGATCACACTTATCAGATGTAGGTTTGGTTATGCCGATATTCTATCAGGGAGAAATAGTAGGGTTCGCGGCAAACAAGGGGCATTGGACAGAAGTTGGTGGAAAGGATGCCGGTTCATTTACGAGTGACTCAACTGAGATTTATCAAGAGGGTCTTCAACTACCTGGAATTAAGCTCTTTGATGAAGGTAAGGTAAATCAAGCAGTAGTCGATATCATTTCATCAAACGTTCGCCTTCCAGATTTATCTTTAGGTGATATGTGGGCCCAAGTGGCTGCCCTGAAGACTGGAGCAAAACGATTTATAGAACTATGTAATAAGCATAATAAAGAGCTGGTAACTTCAGCAATTGATCATTTATTAAAACAAGGGGAGCAGTTAGCTAAAAAAGAATTAGTAGCTCTTCCAAAAGGAAACTTTTATGCTGAAGACTTTATTGAAGGAGATAGCTCAAAAGGCGGACCGTATCCGATAAACGTCAAAATAACGATTACTGAAGATGAGTTTATTTGCGATTTCCGGGGAAGTCATCCCCAGGTAAATAATCCTGTAAATTGTTCATACTTTGGTTTGCTTGCAAGTGTCAGAGTAATGTATTTAGCAATAATCAGACCAGAACAAAATATTAATGAAGGTGTTTTTACCCCATTAAGAATTTTAACGGATAAAGGTTCTATAGTATCGGCAGAACGGCCTGCCCCTGTATCAATGAACTTTGAAGGTCGAATAGGAGGAGCAGACCTAATTTGGAAGGCACTTGCACCACACTTGCCAGACCGATTAACCGCCGGGCATTTATTATCCGTTTGCTCTGTAATATTATCCGGTAATCATCAAGATACAAAAGCTCCATTCCTTATTGTGGAACCATCTGTAGGAGGATGGGGTGCAGGAGAGGGCCAAGATGGTCAGCGAGGTCAATTTTGTATGGGAGATGGTGAAACATATAATATCCCCATTGAGGTTGCTGAAAACAGATATGGGGTTCTGGTCAATGAATATAGCCTCCGCTGTGATGGAGCTGGAGCTGGAGAATTTATTGGGGGCTCAGGAGTTGTCCGTTCCTATCAGGCATTAACGGATAATCAAAAGCTTTCTGTAAGCTTTGGTCGACACGAATTTGCTCCATGGGGAATGGATGGTGGAGAAGAGGGCTCTTCAAACTATGTTGAAGTTATTAAACAGGATGGTGAATCCAAAGGTCCTTTTGGAGTATCCGCGAGGTACCCAGTAAATAAAGGGGATATTGTAAAACTTGTGACTGCAACAGGTGGCGGTTACGGTAATCCTTTAAAGCGTCCAGCTGAACAAGTAGTAAGCGATGTAAAGAATGGATATATTTCTGTTGTCCAAGCAAAAGAGAAATTTGGTGTTGTAATAGATTCTAATACCTGTACTATCCAAAAATTTACACTGGATAGATTAAATGCTAACAGTAATGAATGCTCGGATCAGGAATAGTAACCGGATCCTTCGTCATAAACCAAGTTTAATTTTTGGAAAATTCCTTATTGTTAGAATCCCGATCCTTACGGTATAATAACTAGCTGAAAGGAACGTTGGTTCTAAAAAAGAGACAATAAGGAGAGAATTTTATGTCACTCAAAACTTTAGATAACTCATTGGAGCTTTTACAATACTTTACCAGAGAAAATCCTTCGTGGGGAGTAAGAGAACTTGCAAAAGAAATAGGCATTAGCCATTCCATTGTTTACCGAATTTTATCATCGTTTGAAAAATACGGGTTTTTGGTGCAAGACCATATTACAAAGAAATACGAATTAGGCTTTCGCTTCTTAGAATTTGGTCAAATTGTTAAAGAAAATATGTACCTCTCTGATTTTGTCTATCCTATAATGAAGAACCTCGCTGAGAAGGTAGAAGAGTCTGTTTTCCTTACTTGGTTAGACAAAGTAGATGGTGTAACAGTGGAAATTGCAGAAAGCTCTCACAAAATTAAATATGAAGTCTCATTGGGAACAAGAACACCACTTTATGTAGGTGCGTCTTGTAAAGTTATCATGGCTTATCTCCCTAGAGATAAGCAAAAAGAGATTATTAGTAATGGACTACGTCCTTTTACAGAAAACACTATTTTAGATGAAGAAAAATTATTAAAGGACTTGGATGAAATTAAAAATCAGGGATGGGGATATTCAGCTGGTGAATTTTCTGAATCAGTTTTTGGTTTAGGGGTACCCCTTTTCAATAGTGAAAATAAGATTATTGCTTCTTTGACCATTTCTGGTCCAGAATATCGTCTTCCCGAAAAGAACCTAGAAACAGTATTGGGAATTTTGCAAGAGGAAGCTAAAAAAATACAGCGGTACTTTAAGCAATATAACAATCATTACAGATAAACTCACCGAGAATAGACATCTTGCTATATTATATAAGGAGGATGTTTATGAATAAAAATAATACTGAATATAGGGAACATCCAACGATTTTTGAGCCTATTATTTTATCAATGATATTAGCAACAGCGGTAATGGGCGCAATTATCGGAGTTCAACTAATTACATCTCTAGGCATATCTGCTAATACTTCGATAATAGGTGCTATATTTGCAATGTTAATAGCAAGAATCCCTATTAATATGTTTTTAAAGTTTAAATCCATTCACCGGCAAAATTTAGTTCAAACTTCAATTTCAGCGGCCACTTTCGGAGCCGCTAGTAGTTTGATTTTGCCCATAGGGATTCCATATGTTTTAGGGATGACCGATTTAATTATTCCGTTATTTATTGGTGTTACTTTAGCAATGTTTGTAGATGCAATACTTTTGTATAAATTCTTTGATACAAAAGTTTTCCCGGCAAAGGAAGCATGGCCCCCAGGTATTGCCACAGCTGAGTCCATAAAGGCTGGAGACGAAGGAGGAAAGCGGGCAAAATTATTAAGCATTGGGATTGTAATTGGGATTATAGGTTCCATCATAAAAATTCCGATGTCAGCTTTTGGAGTAGCTTTCATAGGAAACATTTGGGCTTTAACGATGTTCGGTATTGGATTGTTGCTGAGCGGATATTCTACAGCTTTGTTTAGCATAGAGCTTAGTGATTATTATATTCCCCATGGTTTTATGATAGGTGCAGGGATAGTGGCACTCTTTCAGGTTGTTTTTCTTATTTTTCGAAAGAAAAATTCTGATTCGGCAGTTGGGAAAAGTAAGAAAGAGATAGCAGCAACTTTAGAAGAGGCTCCTTTTTCAAGAAATGAAAGAGATATAAAACAGGCATTCGGATACGGATTTATAGCTTACCTTGTAATTGCCCTGTGCTTAGCTTTAATGGGAGGCCTTTTAACTGATATGTCCCCCGGAATGCTAATTGGCTTTTTACTTTTTGCAACAATTTCAGCTTTTGCCCATGAACTTATTGTAGGGATTGCAGCTATGCATGCTGGCTGGTTCCCTGCATTTGCTGTAGCATTAATTACTTTGATTATTGGAATCATCATTGGCTTCCCAGCACCTGCACTTGCCCTTTTAGCAGGATTTAGTGCTTCCACAGGGGTTGCATTCGCCGATATGGGATACGATTTAAAAACTGGTTATATGCTCCGTGGAAATGGGAAAGATCTAGACTTTGAAAAAAAGGGGAGACGGCAACAGCTATATGCAGGCTTGCTTGCTTTTTCTGTTGCTTCAATCGTAGTGTTATTAACCTATGAAAATTATTTTTCTCAAGGTTTAATTCCTCCAGTTAACCACGTATATGCAGCCACAATTGAATCAGGTGTATCTAGTGATATAGCTACTCTGCTATTCCTTTGGGCTATTCCAGGAGCACTCTTACAAATAATAGGCGGTTCCAAAAGACAAATGGGTATTTTATTTTCCACTGGTTTGTTGTTAGTGAACCCTATTGCAGGATGGGCTGTATTAGTTGGAATTCTAATAAGATTCATAGTTTTAAAGAGAAAAGGCAAGGAAGCAGAACTGCCTATGACCATATTAGCTGCCGGTTTTATTGCCGGGGATGCTTTGTTCAGCTTTTTTAACTCTCTTTTTAAAGCAGGAAAATAAAATTCTTCTAAATATGCAGATCTATATAATCTAATAGGGGAACTGCCACTCATCGAATGCATTTTAGTAACTTTCAGAGATGTTTAAGGATTTTACTATGGCTATTGAACTCTTTACAGTTTAATAATAAAAGAGGATAGGAAAGTGTTCTCCTATCCTTTTTTGCTATATTTCAAACTCACTTACAATAATGTGCTCGATTCTTTTTATATCCTCTGCTAAGAGTCTACCCCATTTCTGCTTTACCTTGTTTTGGATTACCTCTAAATCTTCTTGTTCTTTTATAAAGTTTTTGGGTGAATTTATACGGGAAATTAGAAATAATGCTATCAGGTAAATTTGAAAAAAAGAAGTCTTTGGTAACTGGAAACCAGCCGTCTGAGAAGACAGCAATTTAAATTTTCCTATTTGAAAAGAAAAACTATTCGTTTCCATACGTCCCCCTAAAGTGTTGTTACTTTCAACGGAACAAGTTCAGGTACTATTGAGGAAATAAGTATTCGCTTTATGCAAATTCGTGAATGGTCGGGAAAACTCCTTACCATCCCACATGGAGAGATTAGAACTATACAAAATTTTAATAAAGGCTGGATGCGGGTTATTGAACGGATTACGGTAAGTTACCAGGAAGAGCCTACAAGAATAAAGGAATTGTTAGAAAAAGTAAGTGTAATTTGTAATGAAAAATTGGATCAAAGCCTATATAGGCTAGAGGACGAGGCTGTTGAACCATTTCAATATATTGGTATTACAGACTTAAATCCATACCTTAAAAATATTGGATATGAATTTTGTATTGAAGGCTTGGTTAAGCCTGAAGAGTATTTTGAAACTTCCAGGCAAGTAAGGTTTGAACTAATGTCTATATTCCATAAGAATCAAGTACAAATGGCAACAGCGAACATGTTCGTTCATTCTGAAAAATTGCAGGAGATTCTTGAAAGCCAGCCTTCACCAAGCACGTAAAGAAACGGTTCAAATTGTTTAGAATATGGGTTTGTAAACCGGGAGATTTCGATGAGCTCAAGGGTTTAAAAAATACCTCCTAAAAAAGTGACTTCCGCAATCGGGCGTTTTCCTGTAGGAAGGATTGCGCTTATATGTGTTTAGACCCAGATAGCTGAAGAAGGTATTTAGGTTAACGGTAAAGAAATAATTGAGTAAATTTTTATAATATTTTTTCAATAAAAATTAGGATAACTTACATATTTGTATAAATATTCACAATAGATAGAACATTTATTACTTTTCGGGTTTTTCCCTCTTATAATGGAATTAATCATTTAAAATTCAATAATAGAGGAGTTTCTCAATTGAAATCTTATATTAAAGTCAAGGATATTTTACAAAGGAAACATTTTGAAAATATTGAAGTTATCGCAGGAAATGAAGGGATTAGCCGTTTAGTTAAATGGGTTCATATTGTAGAAGCGCCGAATGTGCGCAATTTATTAAGTGGAGGTGAATTAATTTTATCGACGGGTGTTGCTTGGAAAGAAAAAGATCATTTTATTTCAATTTTAGAACAATTTATAGAAGCTCAAGCAGCAGGACTTTGTATTGAAATGGGAACATACACCTCTTCGATTCCGGAAGAGGTTATAAAGATTGCTAATCAATTCCAATTTCCTATCATTCTATTTCATAAAGAAGTGGCTTTTGTGGAAATTACACAAGATATTCATACATTCATCATTAATCACCAATATAATATGATTTCAAACTTAGAAAGCTATTCTCAAAGCTTAAATAAAAAACTATTAACAGTTGAGCATTATAGTGATATCCCTAAATTTATCCAGCATTTCTTGCAAGTACAGGTGATTATTGTCATTAGTAATAAAGAAATACAGTTTACCCCAAATGTAACGGAAAATGAGAGAATTAAGCTTCTAAAAATGATCGAAGGAAAGGGCTCCACCACTGGATCAACTTACTCGATTGCTAGAATACCGATTAATCTATTGGGTGATCAGTATGCAGAACTTATTATCACTTCTAAAGAAAGAGAACTAACTGACTTTGATCAATTGATATTGGACAGAACGGCAACTGCTCTCGCTCAATTTTTTTTACGAGAACTTTATGTTGAAGAGCAACGCAGATTAGAAGAAACTGAATGGATGACAAGTTGGTTAGACGGCGAACAAAGTGAAGATTCTATATCTGAGTTTCTATCTTATCAAGTACCTTCTAGTAAGCAGAAGGGAGGAACCGTTTGTCTCTGTAAAATAGATTCATTTGGGCAGTATTCCAATGTCGATTTGACATATTTTAAACTTAATTTTAGAACCATTTTTGAGCAGAGAGGTTTTACGACCTTATCAATAGAAAAGAGAAATATGATAATTTTTATTATGCTTAATGAAAGAAGTGTAGGTACGTGGAAAAAAAGAATGGAGGAAGGGATAGAAAGATTACTAGGGACAAAATTGAACGTTGGAAAGCTATTTATTGGGGTTGGCAAATATGTTGAAAAACTTACTTGTATTACCGTAAGTTACCAAACTTCTCTTGAAACGTTGCGTATTAAAGAACGTTTATCCAAACAGTCCCATAGTTATTTTTATGATGATTTACATGTTTTTCGATTAATTTCTTTATTAAATCACCATTTAGACTTAAGTGAATATGTTCTGGAATATTTAGGACCAATTATTAAATATGACAAAATGACCAATGGTAAACTTCTTGAAACTCTTAGAGCCTATTTGGCTTGTAATGGTTCCAAACAAGAGACGGCAAAGCAATTATACATTGTCAGACAAACACTTTATCACCGATTAGAAAAAATAGAGGAGATACTTGGTCATGATTTTATGAATCATGAGAAAAGACTAGTGATTGAAATTATGATTATGTCATACGATTTTCTTCTATCCTCAAAACCAGTAGATGTACAGGGGGTGGGCGAGATGTAGGGGAAGTCTACAATTGACTACCCTCTTTTTTGTGCCTTTTACCATCTGCAATTTGTCAAAATATATAGATGATTTATTTTACAAAACGTCCAATGATTCGTATTCGAATATAAGAGATAATAAGTTTAATGAATTTTCAAATAATTACGAAAGGGGTAAGAGTAAATGGCAAAAACGAAAGAGGAATTAGATTTTTTAACAAAAGATAAAGAGTATGTATGGCACTCAATGAAGCCATATAGCCCTAATTCTACCATTATTGCAGAAAAAGCAAAAGGTTCTTGGATTACAGATCATAATGGGAATCGATACTTAGATGCTTTGGCGGGATTATGGTGTGTGAACGTAGGGCATGGAAGAACGGAATTAGCTGAAGCTGCCTATGAACAATTAAAAGAAATGGCGTATTTTCCACTTAGTCAAAGTCATAAACCAGCAATCCAGCTTGCACAAAAAATAAATGAGTTACTTGGAGAACAATATGTCATTTTTTTCTCGAATAGTGGCTCGGAGGCAAATGAAACCGCATTCAAAATCGTAAGACAGTATCATCAGCAAAAAGGGGATTATGGCCGTTACAAGATTATCTCCAGATACCGTGCTTACCATGGGAATTCAGCGGGATCACTTGCTGCAACTGGGCAAGCACAGCGTAAATATAAATATGAGCCATTAGCTCCAGGATTTCTACATGTCCCACCTCCTGACCTTTATCGTTCTTCTGATAAAAAGGATGCGATACCACAAGATTTAGAGTCAGTCAAAGACATTGACAATGTCATGACATGGGAATTAAGTGAAACAATTGCGGCTGTTATTATGGAACCGATTATAACGGGCGGTGGGGTGATCGTTCCACCAGATAACTATATGGTGGGTGTCAAAGAGGTTTGTGAAAAGCATGGTGCCTTATTGATTGTCGATGAAGTGATATGTGGATTCGGTCGAACAGGAGAACCTTTCGGGTTCATGAATTACGGAGTTAAACCAGATATTATCACAATGGCCAAGGGAATTACAAGTGCCTATTTACCATTATCCGCAACGGCGGTAAGAAAAGAAATTTATGATGCTTTTAAAGGTGATAACGATTACGATTATTTTCGCCATGTAAATACATTTGGTGGAAATCCAGCCGCATGTGCGCTTGCGCTAAAAAATATTGAAATTCTAGAAACAGAAAATTTATTTCAACGTTCCAAACAATTAGGAGAGCAGCTATTACAAAGACTCAGCAATAAACTATCTGGTCACCCATATGTTGGGGATATCAGAGGCAAAGGGCTAATGGTCGGAATTGAGCTTGTAAAAGACAAAGGAACAAAGGAACCGCTTGAATCGGAACTCGTTAATCAAGTGATTACGGGCTGTAAAAAGAAAGGTCTAATTCTAGGGAAAAACGGAGCCACCGTTGCAGGATTTAATAACGTTTTACAATTAGCACCACCATTAAATATTCCGGAAGATGACATTGAATTTATTATTCAGACTTTAACAAATCAGATAAAAGAACTTTGAGGTCGATGGAGGAACTTTTCTTCTAACTACTTATTGGCGAAAATACAAAAAAAGTAGAGTTTAAGCTAGTTAGGGAGGTGATCTTCTGTTTAACTTACCTGCAGAAACATTTTGGTTGATAGTTCCATGGCCATTTATTTGGGTGGGGTTGGGTATCATTTTGTATTTCAAATTAAAGAAAGAAGATGATGCAGAAGAAAGAGAAAATAATAGTTAAGGGGGGGGGTACCATTGAGCATTGATGGGGTTATTTTTGTTATTTATTTAGCTACACTATTAGGTATAGGCCTTTGGTTTTCTCGTAAGTCCTCACAATCTACAGAACTATATTTACTAGGGGGGCGCTCTCTTGGTCCAGCTGTCACAGCGATGACAATGCAAACGACTGCTATGAGTGGATACATGTTTATGGGAGCACCCGCACTTGCTTTTCAATATGGCTGGTATGCGGTTTGGTATGCCATTGGTGATGCAGGTGGCTCGATTATTAATCTTTCCGTTTTAGGCAAACGGATGAGAAGATTGTCCGAATTATTAGGAGCACTTTCACCAATTGAATATTTAGAAAAAAGATTTGAGAGTAGCGCGGTACGTATTGTGGGCTCCATAATTGCGATAGTTTTCCTCTTTACCTATGTTTTTGTTCAATTTATTGCTGCAGGAAAAGCGATGGCAACACTAACTGGGTTTTCTTATGAGATATCGTTAATTATCGGTGTTAGTGTAATTGTTATATATACAGTAGCAGGTGGTTACTTGGCTGTCGCATATACCTCTTTTGTACAAGGTGTCATCATGGTTTTAGGCATAGTTGGTATTGGTTGCCTTGCTTTTTTCCATGTAGGCGGTCTGACAGGATTAAATATTGCTTTACAACAAATTGATCCTACCTATTTAAGTATATGGGGGAAAGACTTAGCCTTTTATGGTCAATGGGGTGTTGTTTTAGGAGCAATTCTTATTTTTTCCATTGGTTATATGGGTCTCCCTCATGTGGTTGTAAGGCATATGTCTATGAAAAGTACGAAGACAGTAAAAGGTGCGATCCTCATCAGTGCTGTATGGAATCAATTCTTTATATTTGTCCCCTATATCTTAGGCCTAATTGCGATTATTCTATTACCGAATATAGAGGATCCAGAAATGGCCATTACTGAATTAGCTTATACATTGTTTCCTGGTTTCTTTGCTGCCCTTCTTTTATCGGCTGTCATGTCGGCCGTCATGTCTACTGCTGACTCATTACTGATGCAGGCAGGTACGATTCTTTCTCGTGATGTCTACCAGCGGTTTATCCATAAAAATGCGAATATGAAAAATACAGTACTTGTATCTAGGCTGTGTATTCTCGGGGGTGGAATTGTTGGAATTATTGTTGCTATCTATCAACCACCATCCATTTTTGGCCTAGCCGTCTTTGCTTTTGGAACATTAGGTAATAGTTTTCTCGTTCCTTATGTAGCTTCTGTTTACTCCAAAAAAGCAAATTATGTTGGCTGTTTATGCGCCATGATTGGTGGAGCAACAACGAATATAGTTTGGACTTCAATGAATTTTGAAGCTGTCACTGGGCTTCATCCATTTTTAGCAGGTTTACTCATTTCTATTTTAGGAATGGTTGTGGGCAGTTGTTTTGGGCGCAAACCTTCACAACCTATTATAGATATATTTGAACAGTCAAAAAATAAGCGTTTCTTTTCAAAGAAATTTGAACAAAATATCGCTCGTAATTTAGCTCCGGAATCCAAAAATATTTCTAAGTTTCTAAAAAATGAAATGAAAAGCGTGAGGAATAGTTACTCATGAGTACAGTATTAATGCAAGAACTTGAATATCTAGAACAAGATGTTTTTGATGGATTTAAGCAATACGATCGGATGGCAAATGTCTATATACGCCGATTAATATATTATCCATACTACTTTTTTGAATTTGAACTAAGTGCAAAGAGTTTAATTAATTTAAATGGTAAAATCGCTTGTTCGATTGATGGAATAAGCGGTCATGGAGCCATCATTGATGTAAAACCAGCATTTTCATACCGCGAAATCGAAACAGAAGGGAAACTTCCTATACAAATAGGAAAAGATGAAGCAAGAAAAGCAGCTGAGAGGTTTACCTTTCAAACAATCTCGCAAAAAACAAAGTTTATCACAATTCCCAATTTACAAGTTTCGAATAGTTCTTTATTTTACCGTCCGTACTGGCTCGCAGAATATAGCATGAATGGGATAGGAGAACAACAACTAATTGTTGATGCTATAAGCGGTAGCTACCATCCAATATAAACAACGTTTAACGAAGGGAGATTTGGTTGACATGAATACTAAAGAACAAGTAACTGTTGAAAAACTATATCACTTTATTGGTGGAAAAAAGAGAAAAGGAAGAAGCGAACGTTTTGGAAAAGTCTATAAACCATCGACCGGTGATATCCTGGCGTTAGTTCCGTATGCTACAGTGGAAGAAGTTAATGAAACCGTTGAAGTTGCAAAAAAAGCCGCTTTAGATTGGAAGCGAACTTCTGTAGGTAAAAGAATAGAAGTACTTCATCGGTTTAGAAGTTTAATAGTAGAGGAGACAGACAAAATTGCCCATTTAATTGGTCTTGAAAGTGGTAAGACCATTTCTGATGCAAAAGGTGAAATAGCAAGAGGCATAGAGTCAGTTGACTTGGCTATTAACGCCCCACATTTATTAAAAGGGGAATATTCTGTTAATGTAGGTGGACAAATAAATTCTTATTCTATTAAACAGCCGCTTGGAGTGGTTGCTGCGATAGCACCATTCAATTTTCCATTCATGGTTCCAGTGGCAATGACCTCTATGGCGGTTGCTTGCGGGAATGCGGTGATTTTAAAACCATCTGAACGTGTCCCCAATACCGCGCTCTATTTCTCTGAATTATGGAAGAAGGCTGGCTTACCTGATGGGGTTTGGAACATTATTAATGGTGATAAAGAAGCAGTTGATGCCATCTTATCCCATCCTGATATACCTGCTGTTTCATTTGTCGGCTCTACACGTGTGGCGCAATATATCTATGAGGAAGGCTGCAGGAATCATAAGAGGGTCGCTGCTTTTGGCGGTGGAAAAAATCATATGATCATTATGCCAGATGCGGATCTAGACTTAGCCGTGAATTCTTTTATTGGCGCAGCCTATGGTGCAGCTTCACAACGTTGTATGGCCATTTCAGCAGCAGTTCCAGTCGGTGAAAAAACAGCTGAAGACTTTGTTGCAAAATTAAAAACGAAAGTAGAAGAACTAAAGGTTGGTTCATTTAATGACGAGAACGTTGACTTTGGGGCACTTATCACACAAGAAGCAAAGGATACGGTCATTAAGTATATTGAAGAAAGTATTGAAGAAGGTGCCTATTTATGTGTGGATGGACGGAACCCAAAGGTAAAAAATGAGAAGGGTTTTTATCTTGGAGCAACACTATTAGATCATGTAAAGCCACATATGCATATATATCGTGAAGAGGTATTTGGACCAGCACGGATCGTTGTTCGTGTAAATAGCTTGGAGGAGGCCATAGATTTGATTAATAACCATGAATATGGGAATGGGGTCACTATTTTCACAGCAAATGGCTCAGCTGCACGGAAGTTTACGGAAAATATTGAAGTAGGTATGGTTGGGGTGAATGTGCCGATTCCTATACCAGTCGGTTATCATAACTTTGGTGGCTGGAAACGCTCAAAATTTGGTGAAGGTCATATGTTCGGCCCAGATACAGCCCGCTTCTTTACAAAATCAAAAACCATATCTGAAAGATGGCCTGAAACAAAAATAAATGATGAGAAAGTGGTATTTGATTTTCCCAGTAACCGCTAGTGTGACTAAAGCCGATTACATATGAACAGAGAATATAGACAATTAAATGTTTCTTACTTTATTAGTGGATCTTTAATATGTCGGAAAATTCACAAATTGTTCACAATAATCGAGTCTTAAGAGCGGTTATATAGTGTATTATTATAATATTGAATATTCAAACAAATATATTGAAAGTGGGCTGTATTAAGGTGCGTAAAGATATTAAATCATTAAAAGAGCTTATCGAAGAAAATAAACAGGATCTTTTAAATGATAAAAAGGCTTTGGAGAGAATTGAAAAACGAATAGAAGAACGATATTCATTAAAAAGACTAGCCTAATTTTTTCTATATCAAAATTTAAGCCGTTATAAGCTTTTCACATTATTAATTTGTTGAGAATGTTGATGTTGGTACTAAGTAAAATTGGTAAAGATAGCCTAACCTAATATGGAAAATATAACCCTTGAGCAACGGCAGCAGTGGGAGAAAATCTTTAGTGATTCCTCCCTTTTCACCGGCAAAAGGAATTTTGGTATCAAGCCTCTTCGTAAATCCATGACACAAAACATTAATTCCCTGAATAAAGGGTAGCAGCCGGACTCGGCTGCTTTTTATTTTGTTTTTCCACCCTTTTGCTCCCCGAATCATACAAGTACGAAATCCGACTTAGCTTCCAACAGGCCGAATCCCCTAGGCTTACGCCCTCAACCCTTTTGTAATAATCTAATTTTTAACTATTCAAATGACTAAAAGGTTTTTTTTGGTAACTGTTGAATTTATTAAGAGATTGTATGAAAGGGGGAGTTTCTTTGTTTAATAACGAAGTTTTGTCTCGTACTTTTTTGACTTTTGCCGAAAAGGAATGTAAGGGGTCTAGCTTATTATACGAACATTTGTCCATAAAAATTTCTAGGGATGATAATCTTCTAGAAATATGTAGTAACGCACGAGAGGGGCAACCTATTCCAAACCTGCTATTTGGTGCAGTACACTATCTTTTACTAAAAGGTAAGGACCATCCATTAAAAGAATATTACCCGAGTATCGTAAGTAATCCAAAATCATATAAGAAATCGTTTGAATTCTTTAAAGGTTTTTGCTTCAAATATCGAAATGAAATTGAGTCGATTCTCAAAGCTAGGCTTGTTCAAACAAATGAAGTACGAAGATGTGCGTACCTTTATCCTGCTTTTTGTACTATTTACGAGAAGGCAAAGAAACCATTAGCTCTTATAGAAATCGGAACGAGTGCAGGGTTACAGCTTCTTTGGGATAAATATTCATATTCATACGGGCATAGTGACATTTATGGTAATAAAGATTCTAAGCTTAAGATTACAGCAGAAATAAAAGGCGAAAATACTCCAATTCTCCACTCGACACCACCGCCAGTTTCAACCAGGTTTGGCTTAGATTTAAATACAATTGATTTAAATGATGAGGAAGAGACATTATGGCTTAAATCCTTAATATGGCCCGAACATAAAGAGAGGTTGTTTATGTTTGAAGAAGCTGCAAGTTATATTAAGGAGGGTCAAGTGAGTTTGGTTGATGGTGATGGGATAAGTTTATTAACTAAATATGTTGACAATATTCCAGAGGACAGTGTGATTTGCATTTTTCATACTCACGTTGCAAACCAAATGCCATTAGAAATGAAAAAACACCTGTTACAAACTGTTGAAGCTATTGGTGAGAAAAGAGATGTATTCCATATTTACAATAACATTCAAGATAGATACTTACATCTAGATTATTATTTGGATGGTATTGAGAGTCAAAATACTATTGCAGAAATCGATGGACACGGTAGATGGTTTAAATGGTTTTGAAAAGTGAAATACCAATTATTCATATGTACTTCGGTGAAGATGCTACTATATGGAAGCTTCAAATATATGGGATTATTATAAAGGCTTTTTACTTATTGATTTAGAGGTGTTATCTAAGTAAGAACTATTGTAAGTAATCTTCCATTAAAGGGTGCTATCCTTAAATCTGGTAGTGATTTTTCCTTTTTAGGGCCAAAAAAAGGATATCAAATATTACCTCTTGAATTTAAAGTTATACCATTATATTACAGGAGGGGTTTGAATGGATTTTACAATTCGTAAAATGCAACCCAAAGATACAAAGCAAGTACAAGACGTGGCAAAAACAAGTTGGAATGCTATTTATGAAGGAATAATTCCTTTGGAGGTGCAAGAAAATTTCTTAAAAACTGCCTACAATGATGAAAGGATGAAACAACGTTTAGAACGTTCTTTTCTCTTTGTAGCAGAAATAGCAGGTGAAGTTGTTGGTTTTGCTAACTTTTCTCCAGTACGAGAAAGTGGTAAAGCTGAATTAGGTGCTATTTATTTATCCGGAACAACAAGGTAAAGGAATAGGTTCAGCGTTGTTACAAAAAGGAATCGATGATTTATACGGTATAAAAGAGATTTATATCAACGTAGAAAAGGATAATAAAATAGGGAAGACCTTTTATGAAGCAAAAGGTTTTGAAGTTGTTAAAGAGTTTGATGATGAATTTGATGGACATACTTTAAAAACAGTACGAATGGTTTTAAAAGTCTAAATATTATTAAGCTAAATGGGTGCTAAATTCGAGTTTGGCTGAGCCACTTTATTGCTTTTTAACAAGTAGTGAGGAAAGGTTGATTTCCACTCCAGGTGCTCAGCGAAACGCGGAGCAGGCGGTGCCTCCTAGGCACGCAGCACCTGTAGGGTCTCACCTGTCCTGCTATTCCTGCAGGACTTTGAATAAGTAGCCTCGAATAATCACCCCACATGGAAATGCGAATGTATTTTCGAGGATCTCGCACCTTACGCTGCAATCAACCAACCTTTTTTATCAGTTTCTATTCACCATAACCTATTTAAAAACAACAACCTTTTAGAAGAGCCAAATAAAAACACAAATATGCAAAAAAACTCCTGGAGGATTAACCAGGAGATTTTTGTATGTTAGTAAAAAACTAAGGGGTTTCTTATTAACCTCATTTTTACTCTAAGAATCAACCTGCTCTGGGCTGCCGACTGGTTCTTTAATATCAGATTTCTGGCTGTTAAATGTAACAAGTCCCATGATTGCAAAACTAGTGGCAATTCCGTAGAGAATAGGATTGGTAGAAGTAATGCCCTCAATAGCGAGACCTATCAGAATGGTTATAGTACTGGCAATAATGGAGTAAAAGGCAGCTTTGGCTGTAGATCTTTTCCAAAAGAATCCGAGAATAATTGGAACAAAAACAGCTCCAGATAATACAGCATACGCTACATCTAGTGCTACAAGCACATCTTGAATCCAAAGAGCGAAAACAATGGTGGCAATCCCTATTATGGACGTAACTAGTCTTGAAAGTATGAGAAACTGTCTTTCATTAATGTTTTTGCAAAAATAGCTTTTAATTATATCGTTGGTTATGAGTGTTGATGAGGCTAGTAATGTTCCTGATGCCGTTGACATTAAGGCTGATATGACACCGGCCAGCACAAAACCAAGAACTCCAGGTGGAAGTGTTTCAAGAGCCATGCTTGCAAAAGCATTTTGTGTACTTTGGAGATTTGGAAGAACGACAAAGGCGCTCATTCCGATTAAGCTGACAGCCAATCCATAAAATAAGCTGTAAACCCCGGCAAACACTGTTCCAGTACGAGCGATTTTGATGGTTTTAGCGGTAAAGACACGCTGCCAAATGTCCTGGGCCACTACCATTCCAAGCCCAAATAATAAAAAGTAGTGAAAAACTTTCGATAAGCCAATTCCGGAAAAACTGAAATAGGCTTCAGGCAGCTGAAGTGAAAGCTGACTCCAGCCCCCTGCACTCGAGATACTCATTGGAAGCATGATGAAGAAAACCCCCAATGTCATAACAATAAATTGAATGATGTCGGTCATAGTCACCGACCACATGCCTCCAAGAATGGTATAGAATAAAACAATGCCTCCGCCAACAAGCATGGATGGAGTCAAGCTCCAGCCAAGCAGTACATTTAAAATAGTGCCTATTCCAATGACTTGTGTAACAGTTACCATCATGGCATAAATAGAAGCAACAAGGGCACTAATTAATTGCGTTTGAAAATTGAACCGTTGTCCCAAATATTCACTAATCGTCATTACTTTAAATGCTGTTATTCTCTTAATTAGGAATATACCCAGGAGCATAATGCCAAACCCCAGCATGAATACGAGCCACATGCCGGATATTCCATATTCATAGCCAAGCTGAGTTGTACCAATGGTGGAAGCCCCTCCGAGAATGACGGCTGCAAGACAGCCGAAGTACATAAAAAACCCGAGATTTCTTCCTGCAAGAATGTAGTCTTCCGAACTCTTCGCCCTTCTGGAGCCAATTACACCGACAAGAATAAGTACAGCAAAATATCCCAATATAATAAAAATGTCAATTACATTCACTAAATGACCTCCATTTAATAGATTCTTAGTAACTTACAAGCAAGCTGCATTGATTGATCTTAGTTATGGAAATTTGGAAGGGAAGGCAACTTCTAGGCGATTGTCCTTCCCTTCCTGAAAAGCTATATTTGTTTAACCATATCTATTGCTACAGCTCTAACAGGTGAGCCGTTCGATAAATCAACGATTTTTCTAATATTCATTTTTTTCCTCTCCTTGCCGATAAACATCAGGCCTGCGGTCTGACAGCATCGTAAAAAATGTTTCTTTGATATGATTGCGCCAGCTGTAATCTAATGCAGCGGTGATAATATGTTCTTTTTTTTCCTTGCAAATCGCCAAATTTGTTCCATCCGGTGCGAAAATGGCGGACTTTCCAAAGAAAGATAAGTCCTTAGAGATTCCCGTATGGTTACAGGCAGCAACATAGACGGTGTTATCGATCGCCCTTGATGCAGCAAACTGGTAAAATGGGGCTTCATATGGAGACTCCCATGCGCTAGGGGCTAGAAGGAGGTCTGCTCCTTTTAAAGCTAATGTTCTGGCCAATTCCGGGAAAGCAAGATCCCAGCAAATCAACAAACCGATGTTTCCAAGCTCTGTTTCAACCATTACCGGTTCAGAGCCGGGGGTAAACAGTTCTTTTTCACCCGGCGTTAAATGAATCTTCCTGTAGTTTGCAACACTTTCTCCCCTGGGATTAATTAGCTGAATGGAGTTATACACCTTTCCTTCACGATCCTTCTCTGGGTATCCGTAAAGTATCCACATTTTATGGTGCTGCGCTATTTCACTCATTTTTGCAAAGCTGCTGCCTTTTTGGAATTCTGCCAGCTCTTTCAGGCCCGGTGAGAGAAAATAGCCTGATACCGATAGTTCTGGAAAAATAAGCAGGCTTGCATCAGGGGTCTGTTCCCTGCACTCCCGGGCCAGTTTATTCATCTTGCTGATATTATAAGAGAGATCCCCATTTCTAAAATCGCTCTGTGCAATTGCAATGTTTGGTTTTGCCAGCATAAATTAGGCCTCCAATTTGGGCGGTCCATCCAATTTTGTTTCAGTCTCGAAGACCTGATTCGGTATTAACTGCTTCGTAACAGCCATTAGTCCATAATATAGCGAACCTGAAAGAATAAAAGTCAGAATGGTTGCACCGATGCTAAGCGGGTGATTATACGTAAAATAGTAGGCAAATACAGCCCCCAGAATATACGTTAAGCACGCGGAAATATTGAATCCCTGCTGATATTGGTATGAACCTTTTATATCAAGAACAATTTCTTCGGCATCATAATAGCCTTTTTTTACGATAAAATAGTCTACAAGGACAATGGCGAAGACCGGAATGAACAGTGTGGCAATCAACAGAATAAAACTGAAAAAGTTTGTCATAAGTGTTTCTTTTAAAAGGGATCCAAGCACACATAAGATCCCTAATGTTATTGTCGGCTTCCAGAAACCGGATTTAGGAAAAACGTTCATAAATGACATTGTTGCACTGTATAGAGCCATAACGTTTGTGGAAAGGACTGACAAAAATACTACAATGGAAGCAACAAATCCAAAGCCATAAGATGCAAGAAGAACAGTTGGATCATAGGTTTGCTCCATATTTGATAAAATGCTGAATCCGCTTACAACGGTTCCTAATCCCATGGCAATTAATGAAGCTAACAGATACCCAAAATAAGTTCCCCACATTCCGCTCTTCTCGGATTTACAGTAGCGGTTAAAATCACAAACAGTGGACATCCATGAAAAGGCTGTTGCAATAACAATATCAAAAGCAATAATGCCTGAAATTGCAGGGTTTTCGCTTGCCTTCATCTGGATGAGAGTAGACATCTCATACGTAACAAAAATTTTGTAGAAAACTAATACCGACATAATCAGCATCGCTACAGAAACCCACTTCTCAATGCTTTCTACACCACGGTGGCCATAAATGGTGATTGCCACAACAAGCACCTCTGTCAGAATGACAAAAAGGTTAATATTGGTGTAGCCAGTAGCATGGCTTACAGCATAGTTCAAGCTCAGCCCTGCCATATAGGCCTGGATCCAGCTCCAGCCAACTAGAATAATTGTATTTACAATAGCAGGTAAAATTGCTCCCTTTTGGCCAAAAGCTGCTCTTGTGATAACCATTGTGGAAAGACCGGTTCTTGTACCGATTCTCCCTGTTAATGCTAAGGGGATGGCTCCAAGTGCAGATCCAATCAATATGGCTAGGATTGCATCTTTAAAAGAAACATCGGGAACAAACATCATGCCGGTCATGACAGATGTGATCACCACATTGGCTGCAAGCCAGAGTGTAAAAGTTGAAAAGAAATTCATGCTTCGTTCACTTCTTGGAGTTGGGCTTATATTATCGTGACCAAAACGTTCGGTTAGCTGACTCATAATTCTACCCCTTCCATTAATTTGAATATTCTGAATTGAATTAGCAAATAGAGAGTTCCGTGGCTCTTGACACGGAACCTGCTCTCACTTATACCAGTCGGGTTTCGCTAGATTCTGAGTGATATTTAAATGCTTGGTTTCTGTAAAGCGGGATAGTCCTTGAGGACCGAGTTCGCGACCGATTCCGCTTTGCTTATAGCCCCCCCATGGCGCATCTACATACGGAGTATGATAGCTATTGATCCAAATTGTGCCTGCCTTTAAACGGGAAGCCAAGTGTTCAGCTCTGTGTAAGTCGCCGGATAAAATTCCGGCTGCCAGGCCATATCTTGTTCCATTTGCGAGTTGAATAGCTTCATCGTCGTTTTTAAATGTCTGAATCGTCACGACTGGCCCGAATATTCTTCCTGTACAATTCGCATATCCTGTGAAACATCTGTAAAAACAGCAGGTGAAATGTAGTAGCCTTTTTGGGGAAGTCGTTCCCCGCCAAGTCTAAGCACAGCACCTTCTTCTTTTCCAATGTTAATATATTTTTAAATTTTGCTGAGATGGGCTTCGCTAATAATTGGCCCCATCTCCGTATCTTCACTTAAAGGGTCCCCGATTGTCAGATTCTGCAGTTTTTCAAGCAGGGCGTTAGTGAAATTTTCATGGATATCTTCGTGAACAAGAATTCTGGAGGATGCCACACAAACTTCTCCCTGATTAAAAAATGAACCGAAGATAGTCCATCCGACAGCTGCATCAATATCAGCATCTTCCATCACTAAGATGGGAGACTTGCCCCCAAGTTCCAGGGAGACGCGCTTAAATGATCCGGCGCATAACTGATTGATTAGTTTCCCCGATTTTGAACCTCCGGTAAATGAAACCTTATCTGTCTCAGGGTGGGTGACAAATGTCTCACCGACCGGAAGGCCTGCGCCTAATACAAGATTGAAGACACCAGGAGGAAAATCACATTGGCCGATCAGCTCTGTAAACTGAATGGCAGATAAAGCTGTTAACTCGGATGGTTTGAACACCACTGTATTGCCGGCAGCCAGAGCAGGGGAGATTTTCCACATTCCCAGCAAAAGGGGAAAATTCCAGGGAATTTTCAAATGCTGAACGTGCTGCAAAAACTGCATCTGAAGCTTGTTTCTTTGAAGCTTCCTGAACTGATAAAAATCTTGCTTTCATTGGCTGGGTTAAGGATGGCTCTTTCTGTTCCTTCACCCGCTATCCATTCTCCATTAATAAATAGGTGATGGCTCTCTCTCATCGGGTTACTCCTTAAATGTCTAATGTACCTTCATGTCCTACTGGGTGGAGGAGAAGCTTCTTTTTCTTCAAAGCTGTTAAAGTAATCATCTCATATATAATAGAAGAGGATAGAGCAGCTGTAATTTCGTTGTGGTCATAAGTTGGAAGAACCTCGACTAAATCAAATCCAACTAAATTCAATCCATCTAATCCTCTTACATATTCCAGTGCTTCAAAGCTTGTTGGTCCTCCAACTTCCGGTGTACCAGTTCCTGGAGCATAAGCAGGATCAACAAAGTCGATATCATAGGAGACAAATACCGGACAGCTGCCGACGCGCTGATGGATGCGTTTCATCACTTCTTTTAAGCCGATCTCCCGGGCTTCTTTCATTGGAATTACCTCAAACCCAAGATCTCTTGCATCCTCGATATCATCAGGACTGTAGAGAGGCCCCCTCATGCCAACCTGGATGGAATGGCTCATATCTAGCAAGCCTTCTTCTGCTGCACGCCGGAAAGGTGTGCCATGCATATATTTTTCTCCATAATAGTTATCCCAGGTATCGCCATGTGAATCAAAGTGTACAAGTGCAATTGGACCATACTTTTTATGGAATGCGCGTAAGTTGCCAAGTGAAATGGAATGGTCGCCGCCCATAATGATGGGGGTCACATTTTTCTCCAGAAGAGGTGTTAACTCTGCAACCATATTGTCATAGGTACGATGGATATTCCCTGGAATAACATCGATATCTCCATAGTCAACGCCCGAACAATAATCAAAGATATTAATATCCATGTCAGGATTGTATGGCCGGAGCAGAACGGAAAAATTTCGAATATGCTGAGGACCGAGCCTTTGTCCTGTTCGGTTAGATGCAGCTGTATCAAAGGGAACACCAAGAACTGCAAAATCAATCTGGTCTGTCGTTTTAATTTGTTCTAACCTCATAAATGTCCGAACACCGCAAAAGCGGGGGGATTTAGATGAATCTTTTGGCTTATACATAGAGGACCTCCTAAAATGAAATTTGATTTTGTTAAATATACTCGCAAGTTTCATGCCAAACGGAAAAGCAGGTAATTAGGAGGTTTTGCATCTTTCTTGATGCAATTTTGCATCAATCAATTGATTATTAATTCATTTATGGGTTTTAATTCATTTTTGCATTAATATTGTATTTTTTTAGCTTTCTTACTACAGTTGACTGACTTAAACCCAGGTATTCGGCCATTTCATAGGTGGTTTTATATTGCTTAAAGGCACGCTTTAACCAGCGTTTTTCCACATAATCTAGGGCTTCCTGGAGTGATGAATGGTTTTCTTCCAAAGGCTCATTTTTTTGTTTTGCGAAAAGCTGTTCTGCTGTTTCTCTTTCAGCATAGAAAGGGAGGGAATTTGGATAAATCGTTCTAGATTCAGCTGTAATGACCAGTCGTTCTATCATGTTTTGCAGTTCACGCACGTTCCCAGGCCAAGGATACCGCATAAACTCCTCCATGGTTTCATGATGAAAAAACTTATTCGTTTCATATTTTTCATTAAATTCTTTAAGAAAAAAGTGAGATAAAATCAAAATATCTTCTTTCCTTTCACGCAAAGGAGGGACTGTAATCGGAAGCACATTGAGCCGGTAAAACAGGTCTTCTCTAAAAGAACCTTTTTTTACCATATCCTCAAGGTTTTGATTAGTGGAGGCAATCAGACGAAAATCGATATTTTTCGTTTTTACTCCTCCGACTCTCGTAACCTTCTTTTCTTGCAGGGCTTTAAGTAGCTTTGCCTGGACAGCCAGGGGAAGCTCTCCAATTTCATCTAAAAAGAGCGTTCCTTTGTCAGAAAGCTCAATCAGTCCAGCTTTTCCTTTCTTATTCGCTCCTGTAAAGGATCCGGCTTCATAACCAAACATTTCCGATTCGAAAAGGGACTCGGGAATAGCCCCGCAATTGACCTCTATAAAACTTTCATTTTTTCTTTTGCTTCCATGATGCAAGGCGCGGGCAAAAACATTTTTTCCAACGCCTGATTCTCCCAGGAAAACAACAGTGGCATCAGACTTTGCAACCCGCTGGATAAACTGCCAAATTTGCTGTGTGGCTTTGCTTTTAACAACAAAATCGGCTGGATCAAGGTGATTTTCCCTTAACTCCTGAATCTCTGTCTGGTACCGCTCCATTTTGGCCTGAAGTTCCTCGTAATCTTCTTTTAAATCCTGAATTTCAGTTAAATCATGAGAGAAGCTGATCACACGAATAATTGAACCATTCTCATCAAAAACCGGCAGCCCTGTTGCCATCACCATTCGGCCTGTGGGCGTATGCTGCATAACCTGCATATGTTTTTTCTCTTTCAGAACTACCTTGGTGATGGAGGGAGAAAAGATTGATTCAGATTCAAGCTCGTCTACTGTCTTTCCAATTAAATAAGACGCTTTTTTTCCATATACAGACTCACAATTGGGACTTACCCTTAAAACTGTTCCGTACCCGTCTGTTATGACAATATTATCTTTAGAAGCCCTTAAGATGGCTTCTATTTCTCTCATTAATAAACTGTAATTGTCCATGGAAATGCCTCCGTAAAAATTGTCGAATTTATCATAATTTTATCATAATTATTTTTACTTGTTTATAAGGCTCTTTTTAAAGCTGGCATGGAAATTGCATTGTTAAAGTCAGAATAAATTTTTAGGAGGCCAAAAGATGAAAACAGTACAAAATAAAAAATTTATTGACTTAAAAACCAGCATTCCAGGTCCAAAAGCAATGGCGTTATTAGCTGAGAAGGAACAGCATGTTCATAGGGGACCTTTTAATACAATGCCTACTTTTACTGAAAAAGGAGAAGGGGCACTCTAACTACCTGTTATTTAATAATCCAAAAGCATGGATTATTACAGGAGCTATTCTTCTTTCAGTATTTATAGGAAAAGCATCTGCTCCTATAATTATTAGCAAGTTTTATAGATATTCAAAGACAGAACAGAATGTAATGATTGGTCTAACAATACCGCAAGCAGCTGCAACGCTTGCTTCTACCTTATACTTTTCAACGAAATATGGACCTACTATACATGTTAATAAGGTCATAATAATGACTGCATTAACAGTGGCTTGATCCAATAGTCCAACTTCATAACCTACCAGAGACTTATGAAAAATATATAAAGAAAATTAAGCCCGATCCTCCTACTGAGATAAGAAAATTAAAAAGTTGGCCATCCTTACAAGAGTATTACGTATCTATGTTAAAAGAGGACGATATTGTAGTCATAATAAGTGCAAGAAAAGGGACAATTGCTTGGCATCCTGAACTTGAGGAATTACCAAAAAGGTTGGCAAAAGTAAAACCGGAAAGTTTTATCGTTTATTATCCAGCAGAAGTAGAGGAAGTTGATATTAGAGGATCTAGGGGTATAGATGTTCCAAAGGAGGTCCTGCGCAAAAAAAATTATGAGGAGTATGATTAAATGAATGTTCATAAACAATGAAAAGCGGATAGAGAACATGGAAAGAATCACCATGGGTATATGTTGTCAAATTAGTGATTGCTTTTTTTAACGATAAGTTTTAAACACCTACTTTGATGTATCACCAAGAATCTTTATTTATCGGAAATGAAAAAAACCACTCCTTTCGATTAAGAGATTTAGATCCTAGACGAATGAAATCCTGCGAATAAGCGAGTATTCGTGAGATAATCGTATTAAACCGAGGGAGTTAAAGAAGGAAAAGAGTAATTAGACTATTTTCTAAACTAATATGATGTGAATTTTTGTATAAAAAATCTAGCTGCAAGTCCAGTAACTATATAAAAAACAAATGAATAAATGTATTCCCACTTTAAATATGTAACAACTCCAAGCCAAACAGAAAAAGGCTCCCCAACAAATGCAAAAATGGTAGCTTGACTAAGAAGAGCAATACTAAATGTTTTCCATGCTTTAAAATATTGATATATCAACATATACGCCACTGGAATTATTGAATAGTCAAATGGAAATGCAAGAAGACCAACAGGAACAAATTTTATAGGATAAATCCAGGCACTTAATTCACTGCCTAAGTCGTCAGTAAAAGTTGTAATAATGATTATTATTAGTCCAAAATTCCAAATTTGAAGAGCCCGATCTCTATCAAGATATTTAATGAAAATTAACCATGGAAATATAAACATGAATACAAGAAACCACCATTTCCAAGTTAATACCGCCCCCGATAACCAATTTTCAATAGCTAAAGTGGCGTATCTTTCTTGTAAAGTAATTAACTCCTTTTCAATCTCATCCATATAGAACCATCTCCATTTTTTCTAACTAGTATTTCTATTTTATTTGTTTTAATTCAACGTTTGGATATTGGGTATATAATTATTAATACAGTAAATGTCTTTTGAGTTTTATATATTATTTGGATGAGCGTTTCTGAACCAAACCACCTTTTATGTGACGCTGAGAGAATGGCTGAATACCAATACCAAAGGACTGGATTAAGAATTCGGGGTTTGACAATCATTAACTACCTAACCTAAGGGTTTTTCTTTTTTTCAATATTCTCAATGGTTTCACCGTTAGCGATATTATATAATCTGCTCTTTGGTTCATATATTTTTTGAGATGGCCATAGTCCATGGTGTCCTGAAAATATATAGCTAACCAGACAAGCAACAAAAAAATACTCTACTCCCTTTCCATTAAACATTTCCATTGCCAATAGGAAAGCTGCTATAGGAGTATTAGCAGCGCCACTAAACGTAGCAATCAGCCCTAGTGCAGCGAGAAATGACAAAGGTAAATCTATGAATGAGTGAAGGGTATTACCTAATGTTGCTCCCATAAAAAATATAGGTATGGCTTCTCCGCCAACAAAGCCAGTTCCAAGAGTAACTGCGGTAAATACTAGCTTGGCTAGGAAGGCAAAGGGAGGAACCTCTTCTTTAAAAGATTGTTCTAACATGTCTAAGCCTCGACCATTGTAATCTTGTGAACCAACAATTAAAGTTAATACTACAATGATAATTCCCCCAACAAAAGCTCTTTTCATATGGTTTTTCTTAAAAAATTTTTCAGTTGCATTCTGTATACCATGCCTCAATTGACAGTATGAGATACTTAATAGACTGAAAATAACGGATAGAAGAATAACTTTTATAAATGTAATAAAAGATATTTCTGGTACGGTTTGTATAATGAATTCTTCGTGTTTATGTCCCCAAGCTGCTGTGGTCATAAAGTGACCAACAAAACTGGCTACAAGACAAGGGACAAGCCCTTCAAATTTCAGCTTTCCTAAAGCAGCCATTTCCATCCCAAAAACAGCACCTGTTATGGGTGTTCCAAAGGCAGCACCAAACCCAGCACTTATACCACACATGATTAAAATTTTAATGTCGAATATGTTTACCTTGAAGAACTTGTTAACTATTTCAGCTACACTCCCGCCCATTTGGACAGCTGCTCCCTCTCTTCCGGTAGAACCACCAAAAATGACTGTTATGAAGGTTGCCAAATAGACGATAGGTCCCATTCGCCGTAGAACCTTTTTCTTTCCATGAACCCCCTCTATTACTAGATTATTTAGTTCGGAAGCGTCATGTAAAGTATTATTTAAAAGTACTTTTCCGTAATTCATATATATGTATCCAATAACAATTCCTCCAAGCGGGAGAAGGAATATAAGCCATCCACTTTTTTCTCGTACTTCTCCTAGATAGTCGTTTGTCTCTAAAAGGAAAGCCGTTGTCGAACCAACAATTATACCAATTATGGTTCCAAAAAATATCCATTGACCAAGAACTGAAAAAAAGTTCTTATACTTTAGCATTGTATTCACTCAGCTTTTACCTCATTTCAAATGTTCTGAAGGCTCTTCTTTATGCTTTTTATTTTTAACTTCCTTGAAAATGTTATCTGATCCACTTGTTTGAGTAACTGCTGTCTCAATGGGTGGGTTAGACTGATTCGCTTCAATCAGAGATTTCAGCATTTGAATATCATCTTTGGTAGCGTATTGCTTATTGGGTTTTAACATATATCCTAACTGACCGTTCGATTCTATTGTAGCCCATTGCAAATCACTAATCTTTTGAATGTTTTGCTGTCTCAATCGTACTTCAAGCATATCAATAGTTAATCGCAACCTTTTTAGATTGCTTTCATTAATTTGTCCATTTTCTACCACCAAAACAGATTTTCCGTAAATAAAAGTCTCTATAGCATCAGATTTCAAAACGATATACTCAATAAAAATAAGGGTAATAACCATTAAAAATGTAATCAACATAGTAATCCAAATGTTTCTGTCACTTACCGGTTGAATTATTAATGAACCTACAGCTATCATCATGACAGTTTGAGCAACCGTAAGTTGGGAAATTGACTTTCTTCCAGCTAACCGCAAAATAAGTACTCCTCCAATGACAATGACAATAGCTTTCCATATGAAATGTAAATTCAAAAACATTCCCCCTTTCTAGCAATCAATATGTATGTTGCTAAAAATGTTAAAAATTATTCCCATTAGGACAATATGGTTTTTTTTATAACAATTTTATAAGACCAGCTTCTGGAACAACACATATAAGGGGGGAAGAAGTGTTAAAGTGTGGAAGAGCTTGTGACGTCTTTAACTTAATAGGGTGCTTTAGTTCAAAAGGACCTTAATAGGTCCTTGTTTTTTGGGCGTTGGAATATATGAAGAGTTACTTTTGGGGAATGTTTAATAAGAAACAAAAAATATATTTTTATTAGGCTTTGTTCGTTACACTCTTTTTAATTTATTCCGGGTTTTATAAATAGAAACCCTCTTCGATGTTTTACCCTAAAACATCGAAAAAATCTCGGTGCAAAGTTAGGTGCCATTTTTAAAAATTTAATGTTACAACAAAATACTTTAAATAACAGAAACCTTATTGTATAGGACTTAAAGGAACTTTGTGATACTAGAAATTACATACCATCTATCAAAACCGCTTGTGACCTGCGTGCAGGTCAGCTGGGTTCGATTCCCAGGCGGTTTCGCCAAATATACATATTTTTGCCGCACAGTGGTGAATCCTGTGCGGTTTTTTAATTGGGATCTGTTCTTTATCCAGCCCTAATAATGAAGTTGTAACATTAAATAAGAAACTTATCGAATATAGTCTCATATTTTCACGAATGATCAATATTATCTGAATGTTATGTTACAATAAATTTAGTATTGCTAAGAATGTACTTATGGATTTCATCCAATTAAACGTGGCATGAAGTAATAACAATCTGAAAGTCCATAAAAAAGGATACTGGTATTCTGTCGATAGCTAAAAAAAGCAGTTACTTCTCCTAAAATAATTTTATATTGGAAAAGGACCTAATCCATGGTGCCTTTTACTTTTTTAAAAGCTATTTTATCACTGTATTTTTAATCCCCATAATGGAGGAGGCAAGTTGTCATTCTTTTCAATTGGTTCCTTTGGTTTATAGACAACTGGCCGTGTTTTCCTTACATAAAACCCACGTTTTTTCCATTCAAATTATGAATCATAGCCTTTCTTTATTGGACATCAATCTGATATATCAATTGAAGTGAAGTTTTATTTTATTGTTGCTTGTGATTGATATCTATCTTGGGAAGGTTAAGTTTTCTCTGTGTTTTTCTCGATCAAATCACGGAATGTTTCATTCTGTAATAAATAGGGAAAAGATTGTTTGTTTATGAAAAAGGAAATGCCTATAACAAGAAATCCACCGTTCTAATTTAAAAGCAATATTTAGTTTATCTCTGTAATGCTGGGATAAGTAAGACGTATCGACTTGATGCCAATATACATCCCGAAATTATACGTTCATATACCCCCGCTTTATTTAATGCGAGGATGTTGTTGGTTTTCTGTGGCTATATCTTCAGTCATATACGTTTTTACTTTCTGGTGTTAGAGTAGAAATTAAGTACTGGAGGTTATTAAATGAATAATGGAATAAAAGGAACGAGTAGAGAAAGATTAATAGATTACAAAATTTTTATACCATCTGTATTAATTATTCTTGGAATTAGTATTCCATTTTCAATGAACGAGGCTAAATCCATAGCCTTGTTAAATGATATGTTTAATAGGATTGTGGAAATGTTTACTTGGGGATATTTATGGTATGCAGTTTTAATGGTTGTAGCCGGTTTGTTTTTCTCTTTTTCTAAGTATGGGCGGGTTGTTTTAGGTGATCCAAACGAGAAACCGAAGTATACAATGTTTGAATATGCTTCTATTTTAATTGCAATGGGCCTGGGATCGACAATCATGCGGACAGGTATGGTTCAATGGACGGATGTTGCCCTGAACCCCCCTTTTGGTGCGGAAGCAAAATCGGCAGAAGCCTTATTGTGGGGGAATTCGTATAGTATGTTTTTGTGGAGTTTTCAAGTTTTTGCTATCTTTGTAATGGCAGCACCTGCAATGGGATATATATTACATGTTCGTAAAAAACCATTTATGCGAATCTCCGAAGCGTGTCGTTGTATTTTTGGTGATACATTTACAAATGGTGTAGGGGGGAAAATCCTCGATATTATCTTCTTAGTTAGTATAATATCCGGGGCAGCCGTTACCTTAGGATTGGGAACACCCATCATAACATATAATTTATCAAAACTTGCAAATATCGAGGTTACATTTGGTTTAACGTTACTTGTGACCATTATCTGGGTCATATTATTTTCCGTTAGTGCTTATTTAGGCATAGAAAAAGGGATTAAACGATTAAGTACTTTAAATATGTATTTAGCCGGTGTCTTTGCTTTATTCATCATGATTGCCGGACCTGGACTATTCATTCTTAATTATTTTACCGATAGTATTCGGTTTTTAATTTCTAATTATCTTGATATGTCTCTCTATACAAATTCATTAGGTCAGCAAGGAAACTCGTATATGGAAAGCAATACCGTCTTTTGGTTTGCTTATTGTGCTACATGGGCAATGTTGCATAGTATATTTGCTGCAAAGATATCACGTGGCAGAACGATAAAAGAAATGATTTTAACTTATTTGTTAGCTCCTACACTTATTTCGTGGGTAGCTACTGGGATCCTTGGGGGTCTTGGTGTGCATAGATATATTACGGGAGAAGTTCCTGTATTAAAAATTGTCCAGGAACAAAATTCAATGACAGTCATCCCTGAAATACTTGCTTCTTTACCTTTTTCTACGATTGCAATGATCGTTTTTGTGGTTGTTACAACGATTTTCCTAACGACCACACTAGACTCAACTACTTATACGATTGCATCTTACACGGGCACAAAAAACATGAGTAAATTTGAGCCTTCAAAAGGTTTACGCTTAATTGTGGCTGCACTTGTGACTGCCATAGCTCTTGTATTGATGAGAATAGGTGGACTCGCACCTTTGGAAGTTCTTTCCGGTCTAATGGGAATACCAATCATTTTTATTCAATTCTTGACTATTTATGCTGCCAAGAAAATGATGGATGAAGACCGGGCATGGGAAAAGAATGTAAGAAGAAAAGATGTTGTAGAAGAAGGTAAGGTACGTAAAGTTAGTAATTTCTAATACTAAGTAAATATGAGCTCATTCATTTGATTCATATTTTTTGACGAATATAAAAAGTAAAGGTGCCTGATCCCTCGTTAATACGTTAATGAGTGAGGGGGCAGGCACTTTTTTATAAGACTTATTTGATTGGTAAACATCCTCATTAAACAGGTAAAGTATACTTATAAGGGAAAAAATATAATTTATCAATCGAAGGTAATTTCACTTGAAAAGCGGGATTGGTATAGTTTGAAAAAGAAGGTTGAAAAAATAACCTGTGAGGAGATCTATCAAACTCCTTGACAATAAAGATAAATTTAATTATCCTTTTAAAAAACCTAATGGAATACTCAAATTCGTATAACTCCAATAATATGGTTTGGAGGTCTCTACCAGGAACCAATAATTCCTGATTACGAAGAAGATACAAGCATTTTATTTGTATTTTCTTCGTAATCAGGAATTTTTTTTTATAAAAATCGAGGAGGTCCAACGATGAATTTTTCTATAATGCCTAAAATTGAACTTCACTGCCATTTGGATGGGAGTGTTAGACCTGAGTCCATCATTGATATTGCAAAGAGAGAAGGAATCAGTATACCTTCCTTTGATAAAGAAGAGATTAAAGAAGAACTAATTGCTCCACTAGATTGCCAATCCTTAGATGAATATTTAAAAAGATTCTCCATCCCTAATTTAGTGATGCAGTCAAAGGAAAATTTAAAAAGAATTACCTTTGAGCTTTTTGAAGATGCAGCAAAGGAAAATGTAAAATATATGGAGGTTCGTTTTGCCCCATTACTTCATACGAAAATGGGGTTATCTGTAGAAGAAATCATTCAAAGTGTGATAGAGGGAATGAAAGAGGCAGAAGAACAATTTGATATTAAAGGAAATATCATTTTGTCATGTATGAGATCGATGGCGGTGGAAAGTGCTTTTGAGGTCGTCGAAAAGGGTAAGATATTCCTTGGAAAAGGGGTTGTCGCGATCGATTTGTGTGCTTCCGAAGAGGAAGGGTTTTGCGAAAAATTCATTGAACCAATCGCGTTGGCTAGAGAATATGGCTACAGAGTCACGATCCACGCCGGTGAAACGGGAATCGGAAAAAATGTGCTTGAGGCAGTAGAATGGTTAGGGGCTGAAAGAATTGGACACGGTGTATTTATTAAAGACTGTGCAGAAGCTTATAACATTGTAAAGGAAAAACAGGTAGTGCTTGAGATGTGTCCAACAAGTAATGTCCAAACCAAAGCAGTAAACCAATTTAGTGAGCATCCAATCTACGACTTTCATAGGGATGGAATAAAAGTAACCGTTAATACGGACAACAGAACGGTATCAGATACAACGATGGCGAAGGAATGCGATTTAGTTTGTAATGAATATGCTATGAGTGATGAAGATTATAAAGAAATTTACATGAATAGTGTGCAAGCCTCTTTTGCAGATGAAAAAACTAAGGAAAAACTAAAGAAGTACCTGCTAGACATATAAAATTAAAATTTATATTTTTAAAAAAAAAGATTCTTTGACTGTTGAACAGAAAGCGAAAATAAAAGTGCCTGACCAGCTGCTTTTTAGCGTTAGTATTGATGATTGGGGCCAGGCACCTTTTTTTTCTGAAACCTATTGATTATCCTGCCAGATTCTATGAGCATCCATATGCTTATCAACAAGGGCTTTGAAGTCTTCAATGGCCTCTCTATTGCTATATAGTGGAGTCTTATTTGTAATCATATAAATAGCCCTATGGGGAGGATTTTCATTAAACGGAACAATATAAATATCCCTAAATTTTTCTTTAAGAGAGTGGGCGGCACTTAAGGGAACGATTAACCATGAATCCTGATCCAGTAGATCGAAAGATAGTAAAGTGGAGTCCGTAACTAATTTAGGGTTTAACTCTTGTTGAAAATACTTATTGTGCCATTTTAAGTATTGATCACCCCAATTTAAAAAAATCTGCTTTTCTGGATTTAATTTTTGGGGGTCAACTGATTTTGAATTCCCCAAATGAGTGCATTTGGTTACTAAGACCATTTTTTCATCCAAAATTTGTTTACATTCGATTTGATTTATAGGGATATGATGTAAAACAAACCCTACATCAATAATTCTAGCAGCTATTTGCTCATAAATTTCATCTGTGTGCTGGGTTTTTATGGTTAATTGAACATAGGGATTGTTAAAAATCTCCTTATAAATATTGCTGAACAGGTAATTGTTTACACTGTCTACCACTCCAATAGAGACTGTTTTTAATGAGGAGAAGGAACTGAAGTTTTTAATTTTATCATTTATGTTTTCCCAGTCGAGGGCAATGGACATAAAAGCCTTCCCATGAGCAGTTAATTTAATATTTTTAAATCCCCGATCCCTTTCCACCAACATTACCCCAAGTTCATCTTCGAGTGCTTTCAATCGATAGCTGACAGTAGACTGGCTCAGATAAAGCTTTTCTGCTGTTTTAGTTACATTTAATGTCTTTGTTAAAACGGCAAATGTTTCTAGCAATTTATAATTCATGAAAAATCACCCTCTTTAATTAAATATAATTAAGCATTTGATTATAATAGTTATAATAATCTAAATTATTGATAATTAACATAAAAAACATTCGTTTTTAAAATATGTAAGCGTTTGCTACTCTTATATTAGATTTCCGGAAGTCAATAAAATAATATGAGGAGTTAAAATGAAAAATTTTAGTAGCAGTTTTGAAAGACCGAGCAGTACTTGGATTAATAAGTTTTCTCAGATTCCAACTCCTGTCATTGGAGACGTAATGGGAAGACAAAACATTATGGATGCTAGAATCAGGCCGACATGGGCTGGTGCTCGATTCGTTGGACCAGCATTAACAGTTATGACTTATCCATCCGATAACTTTATGATTCATGTTGGGGTCACACTGGCTCAAGAAGGTGATATCCTAATTGTTGATGCAGGGAATTATCAAAACGCTGGCTTATGGGGAGAGATTTTAACAATCAATGCAATGCAGCGTAAAGTGAAAGGAATTGTAATAGACGGAGCAGTGAGAGATGTCAAAGAAATTGAAGATTTGGAGTTTCCGATGTTTGCGTCAGGCATAAACGCTAGGGGCGGATATAAGAGTAATCCTGGTATTGTCAACAAGCCTGTGTCATGTGGGGGAGTTGCTGTATGCCCAGGAGATTTAATTATTGCTGATGAAAATGGAGTTGCGGTTATTCCAAGATTAGATATTGAAAGCATTTATGAAGAATGTGAAAAAAAAATTAATTCTGAAAAACAGATAATTGAACAGTTAAAACAAGGAAAAGATACTTTTGAGATTATGAATATGCAAGACACATTAGATAAACTTGGAATCAAAATTTATGAATAGTGTGGTGGTATAATGTCTATCTCTTTAGACCTAACGCAGTCACTTGCACTGGCGGTGGTTGTTTTACTAATTGGGAGTGTGCTAAAGAAAAAAATTGGTTTTTTAAGGAGATATTTTATTCCCACTCCTGTGATAGGGGGATTACTCTTTGCAATCATCATGTTAGTCGGTAATCAAACGGAGTCATGGAGTGTGGAACTTGATCAATCGTTAAGCGGAATACTGCTGATTGCGTTTTTTACAGCAACTGGTTTCTCATTCAGTGTGAAAGATTTAAAGAAAACTGGAATAATTGGTTTGAAATTAGCCGTGTTAATTATCATATTAGTAATATTGCAAAACGCACTCGTTCCTCTCATTTCCCCCCTTGCAGGAATAGATCCCTTATTGGGACTAACAATGGCATCAATGGCCTTGGCAGGAGGCCCTGGAACGTCAGCTGCATTTGGGCCAACAATAGAGAGTATGGGAATAGAAAATGCCACGCTGGTTGCTCTTTCTGCTGCTACATTTGGTTTAGTGATGGGAAGTATTATAGGTGGACCAGTTGCGAAATATCTAATCAAAAAAAATAAACTATCATCAAAGGACACTGGTAATACAATTGAACTTGACCTTACTAATGTATCTAATGAGATTAATGATAAGACATTGATGAATAGCTCATTCATAATCCTTATTTCAATGGGGCTTGGAACATTGTTGGTCATGTTATTAAATCTTACTGGATTTATTTGGCCAGACTATGTTGGCGGACTATTTATAGCTGCTATTTTGAGAAATATCATTGATTCAAGGAATATACCAATTAGTTTAAAATCCATAAATATTATTGGAGCTATTGCATTAAACTTATTTCTTGCCCTCACAATAATGGACCTGGAAATATGGAATCTATTAAATCTTGCTATCCCAATGATTATTTGTTTACTGATTCAGACGATTTTCATGATGTTGTTTGCTATTTTTATCATCTATAGGGTTATGGGGAAAAACTATGACGCTGCAGTAATGACCTCTGGTATGAGCGGTGTTGGTTTAGGTTCTACTCCGAATGCTGTGGCAAACATGGAGGCTGTCATAGAAGAGAATGGTCCATCACCGAATTCTATGATCATTTTACCTGTCGTTGTAGCCGTCTTTTTAAGTATGCTGAACCCCATTATCATAACTTTATTCATCAATATTTTATGAGGTGATCCCTATTAAAACATTCATTTTTGACCCGATTGATCCAGTGGCTTTGGAATATGCCCGAAAGAGACTCGATATAGTGGAATGGACAAATAAAGAAATTGAAAACTACTCTATTGCAGAAGCAGTAATTGTACGGACGTTTAAGATGACAAGAAAGATAATTGATCAAATGCCTAATTTGAAAATAATCGCTAAGCATGGAGTAGGAGTAGACAATATAGATTTGGATTATGCAAAGAGCAGGGGGATTATAGTGACAAACACTCCTCATGCAAATATGAATTCAGTTGCTGAATTAGTTATTGCTCTCGCATTAAATTGTGCGAGGAAAGTAACCTTTGCACACACTATGGTAAAAAAGGGAGTTGAAAAAAACTCTCCTTTTGAACTAGCTGGGTTTGAGCTGCAAAATAAAACAGTTGGATTAATTGGACTTGGCCGTATAGGCACACTAGTAGGCTGGAAACTAAAAGCTGCCTTTAATACAAAGGTGCTTGTATATGATCCTTATACAACTGAATCAATCTGTAAAAAAGAGGGATTTATTAAGTGCGAAGATTTAGATCAAGTACTAAAAGAAAGTGATATAGTTAGTATCTCAGTTCCTTTTACAAAGGATACAGAGAATTTGATTTCCGCACGTGAGTTGTCCCTTATGAAAAAGAATGCAATTCTTATTAATACATCTAGAGGAAAAATAATCAATGAAAAGGATCTTTATCATGCGTTACAGCAAAACAAATTATTTGGTGCAGCCATCGATGCATTTGCCGAAGAACCTGTTTCAAAAGATCACCCATTGTTAACATGTAATAACTTTATTGGCACACCGCATAATGGGGCAAATACAAAGGATGCACTTATTCGAATGGGAACAGAGGCAGTAGATGAAATAGTAAGGCTGATGAATAATGAGGAGACCTTATCTAAGATCATTTAATGACATTAATAAGCTGAAAGAGTGCCTGACCCACTGCTTTGCATAGATGTATTTCATTTAGGTCAATAATTTACTAATAATTTGGAAAATGAGGACAAGGTTTAACCTTGTCCTCATTTTTCAATACTTCTTTCTTGACCAAGGCATCTGATCTAATTAAGGGGGTATGGTTGTTTCAGGTAAGGGTGTATTTAGCATCCTATAACCAACAGTATAACTTAGGGCATTATAACAGCAAATGGAATACCCTTTTCATGATTGGTAATTCTCCCAATGATTCACTAAGGAGATATCCTTGTAAACCTGTTAGCCTTATAAATGGCCTGTTTTTATCCTTAAAACTACAAACAGGAGGTTTACAATGAAAAATCTATTTGCTTTTGTTGTTACAATTTCACTCATAATGGGTTCATATAGCATTTTTCCTGCGAATCATTTTGATGCTAAGTCAGTAGATCAAAAGGCAGCAGAAACATTGACATATAAAAAAGTCGAGGTCGACACGAAAGAGTATTCTGTAACCGATCATCGTTTTATTAAAGAGGAAGAGAAAAAGCTGCTTGCCCGTCTCGTGCAGGCTGAAGCAGAAGGCGAACCGTTCGAAGGGAAGGTTGCCGTTGCTGACGTTGTATTGAATCGTGTTGAGCATGAACAATTTCCAGATACAGTCAAGGATGTTATTTATCAGAGGAATGCTTTTGAACCAGTTCAAAATGGTTCAATTAATGAACCTGCTAGTAATGAAGCAATCAAGGCCGTTGAAAAAGCTCTTATTGATCAAGAGAAAAATGAAGAGCTCCTTTACTTTTACAATCCTGAAACAGCTACAAGTGATTGGATCTTTTCTCGTGAAGTTATAAAAAAAATCGGAAATCACTCATTTGCAATTTAAAAAGTGCGTACAGCATAAAAGCTGCGCGCTTTTTTTGTTAGGAAAAATAGGACAGGTAAGCGTCTCCGTCACACATGAATGACTATAGAAGAGGACCCTAATCATTCACCACTTCCATAATTAGAGATAATGGCTATGCCTTTTTATTAAGAGGAATTCACTTACCAAGCATTACGCAATTCGTTATAATGAAGGATGTCGAATGTTGGATAAAGGAGTCTATTCGGCAGTTTAGATTTAAGAAGGTGAAACAATATCGATATCATTGAAACAAGGGTGAGAAGTTTTATTTCAGATATTCAACACCCTAAACAGAAAAAAAAAATAAGCATCAACGATTTAGAAACTCAGCTGCGTAAGCTATTAAATGATTATTTCGAGATGGACGGTTATTCATTGTTTTATCAAGCCATCCAAAAACTGGAGGATGAAGGTCAGCTTAACCCTATACATAACAATCAATACAATGGCAGAACACCATCTCTGCCATTATATTACTGGGTTAATATAAAAGTTCAGGCAGATAAATGGGATCGTCTCGAGATGATGAAATTAAATGATCTGTTTAATTTTTCCTTTTATGAAAGGCATCCGGAGTGGCAAACGAAAGAGGAATGGAATAGGATCCAGAATTTATATGCTTTTCTCCAATCCAGTGAGGAACGGGAAATCGTGTCACTGGAGGAAAGAAGCCTGGAGCTGTTTGGCCATGAAAAATTCTTGCTGGATGGGATTAGTTTTCCTGATGGAAAAGGCTTTTTAGTTAGAATTGGTGTATCAGAAGAGCAGCTTAAAGTGGTGAAATACGGGGAGCCTTTTGTATTTTGGATAAAGCAGGGGAAAGAAATCAAAGATATTCAGAGAGTGCTGATTGTAGAGAATCTATCTTTCTTCCATACTTCGATTCAATTATTGGAAGCGGATCAGCTGGATTATGAGCCAGAACTCATCATTTATGGGGAAGGCACTAAAATTGAACGGAGCTTTTCATTTTTCTTTAAAATTTTCCCGCCAAAATCGTATCTTTTCTATTACGCAGGAGATCTCGATGCGGCAGGATACGGGATCATCACTCGGATGATAGAAAAATATCCAGATTGCTGCATTCAGCCTGCATTAAAGATTTATCGTAAAATGCTCGAATGTCTTGATCAAAGAAATGATCAGAAATCCGGTCAAATTCTAAATCTCAAATACCGCGATTCGTTCTTTGAGTGGTTTACTGAAGAAGAGCAGGAAGTATTAATGAAATTATGGATGGAAAATAAACGGGTTCCTCAGGAAGTCTTAACAATTGAAACATGGAGGAGATGGATGTGAACGAATCATGGGAAGGATTCGCCCAGCGGATGCAGCGATTAAATCCATTGTTTGAGCTTGGGAGAGGAATGGAAGTCGGAGAGTTAAAGCCCCATATCCAAACGATTCTCATGCAGGTGCTCCTCACCATCTTTTATCGGGAACTAAATGATGATGATCATCGGCGGAAATCGGATATCAAGTATATGGTGGAAGATTCGATTAAACAAATGAAGCTTTTGGCTGATGATAAGCAAATTGAACGGATTACGAGCGGGCTTTTATATCAGGGAAAAGAAGAGTACAGTAAACCGTTTGAAGCTTTATATTACGATGAAATGAGACAATCATGGGAGACTCAGGTCTTCCGCTATGTCACGATGGATGAATTATATACAAACCTGGAGATGGGCGGATCCATTGTTTACAAACTCACCGATGTCTCTCAGGAAATGATTTTTATGAGCAGGGAAATGGCTGAGGAATTCTCGATCACGATTGAACAGCTCTATAGCATGCAGCTGATTAAAAACGGTAATTTTCGCAAGGCTACTCGAAACCTCGATCACCTCATTTCACGAGTAAACCGCTTAATGGCAAAAGAATTCTCCTTTCAAAAAGAAATGATCAACAATCCCAAAATCTTATTGATGGAAGAAGAAATGCAAAGGGCCGACAATCGTGCGGAAATCGAAAAGCAATTCGAAGAAGAAAAAAATCACTTTCGCACCATTAGCAGCATGATTGAAAAAACGAAACGAAGAAATGAAGAAGATGATCTTATTCAAAGAGAATTGATGCTTCTCCAGGAAAAAATTGGCCATACAAGGCAATTGCATGACCGTTTTGCCAAGCTGGTTATTCAAAATATCTCCTATGAGTTGAAATTAAAAGCTGAAAACCCATCTCTGTTTTGGGAAACGAGCCTTGTTTCATTCCGGGAAAATATTTATGAAAACTGGTTTATGAAGGAAGGTATCCATTCTTTCGAAACGGTCGAAAAGGTATTATCGCCTTTATTCTCACCAAAGAATGAATTTATTTTGCCGCTGGATTGGATTTGGGGCGAACAGGAATTTGATGAAAATCAGCTAACGGAGACAGCAGTGGAAGAAGAGGAAGAAGAAAGCATTACTCATCAGCGGGTAACGAATTGGGATTCTGTTATTAAGGCATGGAGCTATGTTTTTCAATATTTGCAAACGTACGGAGAGTTTTCACTGGCAGACTTATCGACACTGCCGCTGGAAGTTCAGGATTTATGGTTTGAAGAATCTGAAACGATTGATTTATGGATGATGTTTGATAAAAAGCCACTGAAGGTTCAGGTGCTGCATCGAAATGAAGAAACATTAAGCGATGAACGTGAAATTCTTCTTTATAAACTCATACAGGAGTATCCACAATTTCAAGTGTTTGAAGGCCTGAAAATTTATACCGAGTTTGATCATCGAGCGGAACCTTTCCTCTGGTATCAAATGAAAATAACCCCCTTTAAGATCTGTGTACAGGAGGAGAAATGATGAGTGCAGAAACGATCAAAAAAGCATCAGCTGTTTATTTTACTTTATTAAGAGAGAAAGTCATCGACGAAAACAGCGAACACTTCCAGGCGTATTTTGTTCCGGAAGTAAGACAGACTGTTCTTTTACTGGCAGACGAATCTGGTACATATATTATTGAATCGCCTAAACGGATTCAATTGGTAGTACAGCCGACAGGCTCCGTCTTTGCGACGAATTTTACACATATGAAAGAGAAGCATAAGCAAATTGAAACAAAGAAACACTTTCATCTGATTAGCGTTGTCATTATGGCTTTTTTAGCGAGCATCGACCGAAATCAGGCTGCTAAAATCCGCACGAAGCGAGAAGGAATCAGCTACTACGCATTGGAACGTCAAGTCAATGATGTCATCATGAATTGGGATGCCATTCTTAAAGCGAAACCGGCCTTCGGAGAAGAAGAAAAAATTGATATGAAAGATGTAGTGACAACATGGAAATACATGGAGGTCGACACCGACGATTACGGAGCTAAAAAAGCGAATCGACGAACCCGAATCGGTTTAATCGCCAGTGCCATGCGCGTATTAGAGACGGAAGAGTTAATCGCCATCCTCGACCGGGATGATATTCCAAAGGCGATTCCGAAACAGGAGCTTTTTGAGCGGATTGAATATCTCTATCACGATTATGACCGTTATGAAATGCTTAAGGAACTAATGAAGAATGAGGAGGGTGAGCATGCCGAAAATCCATCGAATTAGAATTGCCGGCCTGAAGTATGATGGCATGCAAAAACAATACAAGGATACGACTTTTAACTTCCATAATGACGAGACATCCACAAATGGTCTCATTTCCATGATGAATGGGGGAGGTAAAGGTGTGTTCCTTCAAACCATCTTCCAAATCCTCAAACCTGGAACAGCGTGGGGAAAACAAAACAATCGCTATTATCAGCAATTCTTTTTTAACAATAAAGAGCAATTTATTCCTTATACCTTTCATGTTCTTATTCAATGGGAGCTGGACGGTGCTGACGGCCGGCATTTAGTTACAGGTGGAATGTTTTCAGCTGAACAGCGGATTTCCCTCAGTGAAGAAAGCGGAAATGAAAGTAAATCGCTGGAACAGGAAGCAAAAATTCTTCCTAATATTACTTTCTATACAAGGGAATTTGAACGGAAAGAAGAAGCATCGCTTGAGCATATTCCACTCCATGAAAATGGTGAAGCTGCTGAAACGGAAAGCTTGAAAGACTACTTAAAATGGAATGGCTACGACGTTTACCGAGATACGAAAAAGCATTATCGCATCCTTGATACATACGGAATTAACCGAAAAGACTGGGATATTATGAAAGAAATTAATAAGGATGAAGGCGGCGTTGGTAAATACTTTGAAGGCGCTGAGGATGATCATTCCCTGTTCCAAAAACGAATTATTCCTACTGTTAGTCAAGTTTTGCATCGAACGGAACATCAAAAGAACGATCTTGTTGAGATTTTTAAGAGTCAGGCAAGTATTGCGAAGGACCTGCCTGTTCTTTTAAAGAGAGAGCAAGCGCACAAAGAGTTCTTAGAAGATATTGTTCCTTTTGAAGCGAACCTGGCAAAAGGAGTCGAGCATAAAGAAATTGTTCAGGACAGTATCAAAGTTGGAAGACAACTTCTTGGTGCTTTAGAACATTTGAAGCAAACGGAAGAGGAAACGCTGCTAGAGTTGGAGAAGGAAATCGAAAAATTAACATCCAAGCAAGTGGATCTGCGCTTTCAGAAAGACAACCTCGAGTATGCAAAAACGCATAGAGAAGTGCTGGATTGGGATAAGAAATTAGCTGAAGAACAGAAAAAGCATACGATCCTGAAGGAAGCTGTAAAGGAAAAGCAGGAGAGAAAAGACGAGCTGGCTTTTCAGCTATTATTGAAAGAATGGCATGAAGGGGAACAAAGCATTCGCTCGCTTTCACAGCAGATTGCAAAATTAGAGCAAAATAGCGGCTTGGAGCAAGTGAACCAAAGAATGGATGAAATCAAAAAAGAAGCGGCTCAGAAATGGGAGCAATCTTCCGGGGCCATTCAGGAAGCAGTACAGCATTATTTTGGATATCAAAAGTTCCTGAAGAAAAAATCAAACGATCTGTCAAAACAAGATAAGCAAAAGACAAAAGAGATTGCGAAGCTTCATACGGAAATTGATTTTCTATATACGCAAATTCATGAATTTGAGTCGAAAGAAGAAAAACTTATCAAAGAATTTGGCGATCGCTTAACCTATGATTTACAGGGCTTTATCGAAAATCTGTCAAAACAGATTGAAACCAAAAAAGCTAGTCTGGAAGATCTGCAGGCAAAAGATAAACAATCGAATGAAAAGCAGAATCAGCTTGCGGCTTCACATGGTATCCTAGCACAATCGATTCAGTATTCAGAAGAAAAATGTGAAGAGTTAAAGATCAAATATGAAGAGCAAAAGCAAAAAGAAGCGAAGCTGGCCGATAAACTTCATGCTTTATTGGATGATGTGACGGCACCGTTCACGAACGCTCTTTTATCAAAGTATGCTTTACAAATCGAAGAGCTCCTTGTTCAAAATCGGGAACAGGGGGAAGGAATCAAAAAAGAGCTTTGGGAAACACAGCTGGATTATGCCTTGAATGATGAACATTTCTGGATTGCGAACAATGATGTAAAGGAAATGAAGGAGTGGATTGATGAGAAGACGGGAATTGACGTGTTTTACGGGTCCCAATATCTCCAATCTTTAAGACATGAGGAAATGGCGAACCATTTGCTTACGCATCCGCTCCTTCCTTACGGTTTAGTCGTCAGCAAGCCGCAATGGGAGAAAATTAATCAGCAGGTTTTGGCAGGAAGAATGTTTAAGAGTCCGGTACCGATTTTTATGCGGGAAGAAATGACGAGCGAAAATCAGCAGGGTTCCTTTGTGATGATCACCGGTACGGAGAAGGAACTGCTGACGGATAAAAATCAATTCACGAACTGGAAAATTAAGATTACGAAACAAATAGAAGAAAAGAAAGATACACTTGCAGAGATCGAAAAAACGGAAACATCTTTACGCCGAATTTTAAAAGAAATCGACCGCTTCCTGGCCAATGACCTTGCCAGTGATATCGATCGGGCACTGAATCAGGAACAGGAAGCGATGATTGCCAAGAAAACTGAATTACAGGCAATCATCGTGCGAGAGCAAAAAGAAAAAGAATTACAGCTGGGACTTAGAGAACAGCTGGAGAAGACTAAAGAAAAGATTGAAAAACTATCAAAAGATGTGGAAACACTTGAGGAATTTGACCGTGAAAAGTCGCTGTATAAGGAAAATAAACGTGTAAAGCTAGAAAAAGAGAAACAAAAGGATACATTCGCAGCCGCCCAGCAGGAGATTGCCAGCGAGCACCAAACCATCGTCGATCTGCAGGAAAAGTGGAGTCAAACGTATCTGGAATGGAAGCTATCAACCGAGCAAAATATTAAGGAAATTAGCTTCTTTATTGAAAGTGCGGCTTTTCCTGCATCTAATAAAGCTGAAGCTTCTGAAGAGGTCCCGCGTTTATCATCGCAGATTTTAGAAGAGGTCAACGGAAACATCGATGAACTGAAACAGCTTCAAAAATCGAAAGAAGAACAAGCCAGTGAATTGCTGGCGATTCAAGCGACAAGAGAATCCGAACAGAAGCAGCAAAAGAAGCTGGAGAAAAAACTTACTGCTCTAAACGAAGAGTGGAAGGAAGCTTCGGAACCAGATGAACCAATGAGTATTTTAGAAAACATGGTACAGACGGCTGCAAGGGAAACAAAGGGAGCTGAGAAAGAGGAACGCGAACAGGGAACGGCCGTAACCGTTGCTGAAACGTCTTTAAAGCATGCGATTGATCAGCGTAAAAAGTCAGCAAAAAAAGTGGACAAGCATGACAAACAGCCGGAAGAATGGGAAGACTTTGATTTGGAAGTAAAGACCGTTGAAATTACTGACCAGACAAAACAAACGAATGCCGAGATCAAGCAAACGGAACAGCGCAAAAAAGAAACCGAACAAAACATAGCTGGTTTTGAAGGCGATCTGTTAACTCTATCCGTTATCCTGAAAGAGGAAGCGGCTGCCTTTACGGAAGAAGATGTTGAGAAAATTAAGAGTCATGGAAGGCAAAGTATCATATCCTGGAGTGAAAAACATCAAGATATTCAGGAAGAAGGCCAGGAGAAGCACGCGAAAATTGAACAATCCCTACGTAATTTAAAGCTTAATATTGAAGGAAAGGATTGGGAGGTCCGTTTTAAGAATGAAGTCTTAACTACGCTCGATCACATGGATACAAGGCATTATGCGCATATTCAAAGTGTCGTTCAAAACATGAAGCGCTTTTCACAGAGTGGTCTGGAGCAATTGGAACGTGACAAAGAACGGGCAGAAAAAGCGCAAAACTTCTGGGCCAGCCGTGCAAGCATGAAGGTGATGAGCATTTCAGAGGCGATTCGCTCCATGATTGCGAAAATGAAGCTGAAGAATGAAAGGGGATCTTTCCCGCTTGTTCAGCTAAAAGAAGATATCCTGCCTAAAAAAGCGGAAGAGGTTGAACCGCTGCTGAAGCAGCATTTTGTTTCAGCGATAAACAAAATTACGAAGCGTTTTGAGATGATTGATGACAATAATCTGGAGCTGGATCGGGAAATCAAGCAGCTCATCAGTGATGAGCAGATTTTATTTGTTTCCCTCAGAAATCGCTACCCAGAGCTTTTGGTTTATAACATGCGAACAGACAATGCCTTCATGTACGGAAAACCGCAGCGCGAGCATTATTCAACCTGGCAGACGATCAATCAGGGTTCGAAGACGAAATCCGATGGCAGTGGAGGCCAAAAGCTATCTGCTCGTATGGTCATGATGATGATGCTCTTATCCGTTAAAAGTGAAACCGACCAAAGCTGGGTTCCGTTAGTCTGTGATAACCCGTTTGGACAAGCAGCATCAGCCCATGTGCTTGACCCGATCTTCGCCGTAGCCGATAAACTAAAGTTCCAATTCATCGTCGTCACCCCGCCTGAACTGGTGAAAACAGAAATCAGCCAGAGGTTTGATGCGTATTATAAATTGGATTTTTTTCGGGAAAAAGGGAAAGAGATTGTGTCGGATACAATTGTTCCGGCGTTTCGGATTTATCAGGGGGAAGAGGTTGTTCAATAAGAGGATTTAAACGTAAAACTATCCACTATCCACTAATTAACTTGAAATGTTCTCTTGAGGGGATATGGTGGATTGTAGATAGGGCATTAGTCTGTGAGCTCCAGCTGTAGGAACACAAAGGACATCTATCATCCATCTCTATTAAGCTATTCTAGCACCCAATATTCAGTTATTTTTCTTTATAAGTGAGTGTCTGTTCCTCAAGGTAAACGGTTTATTGAATCTTCTCTATAATTTTTCAAAAAAATAATATGACAAATTTGAAAATGATATGTTATAGTAGAAAAAAATAATAGATCAATTTAAATAAGTGCTCACATTAGGTGAGGTAAAAGGGAAACTAGTGAAAATCTAGTACAGCCCCCGCTACTGTAAGAGCTGATGAAATTACAATGCCACTGAGAAATCGGGAAGGCATAAGAGTAGGATGAAGCTTAAGTCAGGAAACCTGCTTATTTAAACGACACTTGCTTTTCGGAGGGAGAAGCATAGGCCGGACAATTGATGCCAATTGTTTTTGAGTTTCAGTATGTATGCTTATTTTATACTGTCATTTCATATGCCTGTATTCCTTTGAAAAGGAGTGCGGGCATTTTTTATTTGGTAAGTAAGCAGAACGATGAGAACTGTCTAGCGCAAGCGCATTGGATGCAGTAGGCAGTGCCATCATATCGATGTGGCTGATGGCCGAACAGCTGGGTTTAGGCATGGTATGGCGTACACGAGGTGTTGGCTTGGTGCATGATACAGCACAGCATGATTTTATTGGTGCATCGGAGCAAGAGCAATTAGTGGGGACGCTATGCATCGGCTACCTGGCAGAAGAAATCACTTCCGAGAAGAAGCGTACACCATTTGCTGAAAAGACAACTTGGCTTTAAGGAGGATTGTTCATGGCACAAAAAGGGATGCTGTTAGTTTATACAGGCGATGGCAAAGGAAAAACAACTGCCTCGCTTGGTGTCGCATTAAGGGCAATTGGCCGGGGCATGAAGGTGAAATACTACCAATTTATTAAATCACCGGAACGTACATATGGTGAACAGCTGGCCCTCAGGAAACTGGGTGTTGAAACCGTGCAGCTGGGAATCGGGTTTACATGGACGAAAACAGCGGAGGAGCACCGTGAAGCACTTGCGACCGCCTGGCAGACAGTAAAAGAAGAATTAAAAGATGAAACAACAGATGTCTTAGTGCTTGATGAACTGAATAATGCTTTGGCTATCACACGATTTCCCATTGACGATGTGCTGCCATTACCTGAAGTGCTGGATGCCATTCAAAACCGTCCAAAAACGATGCATCTGGTGATCACAGGGCGTTCTTCAAACCCTGCCATTCTCGAATTAGCCGATCTAGTGTCTACCATTGATGCCACTAAACATTATTATGCCGAACAGGATGTTAAAGCCATGAAGGGGCTGGAGTTTTAAGCAGCCCTCCCGAGTATTTAGGATCCTGCATCTATTTAGGTTTTGGAAATTGAGGAGAATTTTAATGATAAAAGAATCCCCTTTGCTATACGATTTTGAGAAGCTCTGGAAGGAAGGCATGCTGGATTGGCATGGCAAGATTCCGGAGCGAATGGTAGATGATGAGCTGGAGGAAGCCTTTTGGATGCAGTCCATGAGGAAAAAGAAATACAAGCAGACAGATGAGTATGCCAAAAGGATCTACGAAAAAATGAAGAAGCATATCCCGGAAGACTCAAGCTGTATTGAATTCGGTCCGGGATGGGGCAACTATACCTTTCCGCTCAGCCAGGATGTCAGAAGTTTAACACTGGTGGATGGTTCAAAGAGTGTGCTTGCTTATTTAAAGCAGTACTTTGAAGAGGAGGCCCCTATCCAATTTGTCCACAGTAAATGGGAAGAAGCACAATTGGAGCCGCATGATGTCGTGGTTGGGGTGAACTGCTTTTATCGAATGTATGAAATGAATGAAGCACTGAAGAAAATGAACAGGCTGGCAGCAAAGCGTGCCATAATCGGCTTAACGACTGGCCCTATTCAGCCGCATTACGTCCTATTGGATGAGCAGTTTGGCTATGACATTAAATACCCGCGCCGGGATTATATCATGATCGTCAACATGCTGTACCAGTTAGGCATTTATGCAGATTGTGAAATGATAAAGCTTGAGCGGGAGCATCGATATGATACATGGCAGCAGTTAATTGATGCCGGGAGCAAGAAAATCTTATCTCCCCGGTTTGAACAAGCAAATGTGGAAGCTTCATTGGAACGATTTATTTCCAAAGAGGACGGCCAGTTTGTGTACCGTTATCCTTTCCATGCGGCAATCATCAGCTGGGAGCCTGTGAATCATATATGACTAGGCCCCGTTTTATATTACTGATAGCTGTATTGGCCGCGGGGCTGCTTGCTTCGATGACTTTTGCCGTGATGGTAGGATCTGTGGACATTACCCCACGCCTTATTTGGGAAGTACTCTTCTCAAAGCTGGGTATATTCATAGTAACAGATGCTTCTAAGGCACAGATGGTTATTATTTGGGATATACGATTCCCCCGAATTGTACTTGCGGCCATTGTAGGTGCCGCACTGGCCATTTGCGGGGCAGCCATTCAAGCTTTAGTAAAGAATTCAATCGCAGATCCTTACATTCTGGGTGTATCTTCAGGTGCTTCTGTCGGAGCTGCATCTGTTATTTTACTCGGTGCATTCAGCGTTCTGGGGGAGTATGCTATATCCTTGGCCGCATTTTTAGGGGCTATCCTTTCGGTCATGATCGTGTTTTTTCTAGCGCGTGTCAATGGACGCATCTCTGTCATTCGTCTGCTTTTGGCAGGGATTGCCGTTTCGATGGTGTTATCCGCCATTACCAATTTTATTCTGATGATGTCCAAGCAGCAGGGCGGTATTCAAGCGGTCATGTATTGGATGCTCGGCAGTCTGGCAGGCGCAAAATGGTCCAATCTGGGCATCCCATTTTTTTCACTTCTGCTGGTTTTTATTCTGCTGCTCATGAATTATCGGCAGCTTAATGCTTTATTGCTTGGAGAGGAAACGGCCGCGACACTTGGCGTTAATCTGGACCGGTTTCGAATTTTTATCATTCTCTTTGTATCTCTTCTGACTGGTGTGGTCGTCGCAGTCAGCGGAAGCATTGGCTTTGTCGGACTGATTATTCCTCACATCGTGCGGATGATGGCAGGGTCTAATTACAAAATGGTTCTCCCGATAAGCGCCCTCACGGGTGCCATTTTCTTAGTTTGGGCGGATATGGCCGCACGTATGGTGCTGGCGCCCGAAGAAATGCCAATCGGGATTATTACTGCCATTTGCGGAAGCCCATTCTTTATTTGGATGCTTAGGCGAAAACGTTATTCTTTTGGGGACGGTGAATAAGGATGCTCCAAGTCAAAAATATGGCCTTTTCAATGTCAGACAAGCAAATCTTAAACAATATCACTTTTTCCGTTAAACAAGGAAAATTTGTCGGCATCATTGGACCGAATGGAAGCGGAAAATCGACGATGCTAAAAATCATTTATCGTCATTTAAAACAATCGAGTGGTATAGTGACGCTATATGAAAAAGAGATCGGACTTATCCCGCAGAAAAAACTTGCTCAGGAAATAGCGGTTGTGAGTCAGGAAACACCAGTACTCTTTGATTTTACCGTAAAAGATTTAGTCATGATGGGGCGGACACCGTACAAAAAATGGCTTGCCGCTGATAACCACGAAGACGTTGCCATCGTCGAAGAAAGCATGCTGCTTGCAAACGTGCTTCACTTAGAAGACCGCACCTTTAGCCAATTATCCGGCGGCGAGAAGAAACGGGTGATGCTCGCACGCGCTCTTGCACAGCAGGCAAACATTTTAATTTTGGATGAACCGACCAATCACCTGGATATTGAACATCAATATCAATTAATGGATTTAGTAAAGGATCTGCCGATAACCATTGTGGCAGCCCTCCATGATTTAAACTTGGCAGCTGGGTATTGTGATGAACTGCTTGTCATGAAAGATGGGGCTCTTTATATGGAAGGAACACCGGAGCAGGTCCTGACAGAAGAGACATTGAAGGAAGTCTTCCATATGCAGGCTGGTGTTACGAAAAACCCATTTACCCAAAAACTTCATTTATTTTTTTACACAAACGATTAAATTGAATTGAGGGACCTATTAACATGAAAAATAGCAGAATTTGGGCTTTCCTGTTCTTAACTGCAGCACTATTATTAGCCGCATGCTCAGCAGAAGAGGCAAACACGGCAAAGGTGAATAGTGAACAAGCGGAGCAAACGGAGAAAGTAGTTATTGAAAATGAAGGATTTGTGAATGAATACGAAGAAGCGCCAAAGCGTGCTATATCATTAAATCAGCATGTGACTGAAATCATGCTGGCACTTGGTTTAGAAGATTCAATGGCTGGTACAGCATTTTTGGATAACGAGATTTATGAGCCATTACAGGAGGCATACGACAAAGTTCCCGTATTAGCAGAAAAGTATCCATCAAAAGAGCAAGTCATATCAGAGGAAGCAGACTTTCTATATGGCGGCTGGGAAAGTGCCTTCAATGAGAAAAACATTGCAACACGTGAAGAACTAAAGGAATTAGGCATTAACAGCTACTTACAATCTTCATCTGTTAAAGTGGCACCCACCCTGGAAGATATCTATAGTGACATCCGCAATATCGCAACCATTTTCCGGGTGGAAGAACGCGGAGAAAAACTAGTTGCTCAAATGAACCAAGAGATTGAAGCCATTACATCACAATTGCCTGATGTAAAAGAGCCGCTGGATGTTCTGGTTTACGACAGCGGTGAAACAGATGTATTCACAGCGACACAAAACTTCATGAATACACTTGTCACAATGGCAGGCGGCCACAATGTCTTTGGAGATGTAAAAGGAAACTGGGCGACCGTCTCAAAAGAAGATGCAGTAGAACGCCAGCCTGATGTCATTGTAGTGATTGATTATGGTTCCACAACTGCAGAACAAAAAATTGAGTTCCTTAAAAAAGACCCGGCCTTAAGCCAGACACCTGCCGTACAAAACGAACGCTTTGTCATCCTGCCTTTATCAGCAGCATCTGAAGGAGTTCGTGTCGGGGAAGCGCTGGAGGTTTTGGCAAAAGGTTTTTATCCGGAAGCTTTTAAAAATTAGGTTGTCTGTAAGGGTTTAGATTTCAAAATAGATTTATCCGCTGAGCTGATTGGAGCGGAGGGCACTTGATCCTCGAAAATACATTCGCATTTTCTTCGTGCGGTGTTGATTCAGGGAAGATTATTCAATGTCCTGCGGGAGGAGAGGGAGCGGGAGACCCCGCAGGTGAAGCCGAGGAGGCTCCCGTTCCTCCCCGGGGAAAGCAACAGCTAATTTAAATTTTCCTATTTGAAAAGAAAAACTATTCGTTTCCATACGTCCCCCTGAAGTGTGTATTCACAAAAAGTTTGTATACTCCTGGTGATCCTTTAATACGCGATCTAATGCTTGCCAAGTCATCAAAGCGCAATTATGTCTGGCTCTCAATGCATGAACTCCTTGTAATGCCATACTGTCTCCTAAATCTATGGATTCAGGTATGTGGCCTCGTCGAATTAAATTTTCCATGGCTTTTCTATAAGAAGCTGCTTCAGTAAGCGTTTTATTTTTTAACAGTTCTGTCATCATGGATGCTGAGGCCATACTAATGCTGCAGCCCTCACCGCGAAATGCTGCTTTCTTTATGGTTCCGTTGTCCACTTGTAAATATAAATTCATTACATCTCCACAGGTAGGGTTTTTATAGTGGACTTTTATTACATCCTCCCCCTAGAGCTCTTCAAAATTCTTTCTATTTTTATAATGATCAATGATGACTTGACGGTACAGATTGTCAAGCATAGGGCTGCATTCCTCCCTTGTGGAACAGATTTTGTATTAATTGGCAATACAGTTTTTGAATTGCCGTTCTAATTCCTCTTTATTTAAGTCCTTTCCAATAAACACGAGCTCACTCATTTTGCTTTCGTTTTCCTTCCATTTCCGGTCGGGAAATCCTGAGAACAGCATGTGTATGCCTTGAAAAACAACCCGTTTTTCTAAGCCTTTGATATGGAGAATCCCTTTATATCGGAGCAGGTCTTCGCCCTTTTCCTGAACAAGATAGCTCATCCATTGGTCTACCTTGTTCATATCAAGAGGTCTTTCCTCCCGAAAAGCGATGGAAGAAACCTTATCGTCATGGTGGTGATGATGATGGTCTTCAAGGAAATGAGGGTCGATTTCAAGCTTGCGGCTCACATCAAAAGTATGTATTCCCAGTATATCGGCCAAATTTATTTTGCAATTCTTACTATACAGCCTTTTAGCAGCAGGGTTCATATTTGCGATTCTGCCCTCTAGTACAGCCAGCTCATCCTCTGAAACCAGATCTGTTTTGTTTAAGATAATTACATCAGCGAAAGCAATCTGTTCCTGTGCTTCATCATGTCCATCCAAATGACGGGTGATGTGTTTGCTGTCAATCACCGTAACAATGCTATCAACCTGGAATTTTTCCGATAAGAGGTCATCCATAAAGAACGTTTGGGCAACAGGTGCAGGGTCAGCCAGACCGGTCGTTTCAATTACGACACGGTCAAACTTTACATGACCTTCTTCCATCGAAAAAACAAGCGTTCTTAAAATACGGATTAAATCTCCGCGGACTGTACAGCAAATACAGCCATTGTTCATCTCCAATATTTCTTCATCAGAGTTAACCACCAGCTGGTTGTCAATTCCAACTTCGCCATACTCATTCACGATGACAGCCACTCTCTGACTATGCTTCTCTGTTAGAATGCGGTTTAATAATGTGGTTTTTCCAGCCCCTAAATAGCCGGTTAGAATGGTTACGGGTATTTTTTTGTCTTGCAGGAAATTCATGTTTTTCCCTCACTTATAAAATTTTTGAAGCCTTTTTTACTTTTTCCTTATCCTTTGACACGCCTCTATTGGTGCCTGAACTCCGAACAAAACCCTCAAGCGTAAACGTATGGCTAACTTTTTCTGTATAATCCTCTTCCTCGAGAATTGAATCAATGAAGGGAGAAGTATCTTCAGCTTTCAAGTCTTTGTACCATGTTCCTTTTGGGTAATGAATGGAGACACATTTATCATGGCAGCGGCCGTTGCATCGCGTACGAGTGGTATGGATGACATCATCAAGGTCTCTTTTTTGAATTTCGTTCCGGATCGCTTGGGTCAGTTCTTCTGCTCCGGCTTTGTTGCAGCTGCTTCCATTGCAGATAAGAAGGTGATGCTTTGTATTGCTTAAATCCCAAGTTGCCATTTTTAAATACCTCCCAATGTTAATTGATGCGAAATTTTTTGAGCAACGAAGATTTCTTGGCATTTTCCAGCCATCCGTCCCAAAAACAAATCGTAATGATTACGGTTTATGGTGTAATTTTATATGCTTTTTATTTTAAAAGCAAATAGAAAAGAAAAATGACAATCGGCAAGTCACATTTGGCGGGGGGCATGTTCAAGCTGTAATAACGATTTTCTCAGTACTTCATGCTCCAATTCATCACCGATAAAAACCAGCAATTCCTTCATCTTTATTCCAGCGTTTGTATGATAGGGAACTCCATAAGCATACTGAAAGAGGAAAGTAGCTGGATCTCCTTCAAATCGTATGTAGCCCTTGATCCGATAAATGTTCTCTGGTATATTTCTCAGGAATTCTTCAAATCGATTTTTATTGACCGGATTTTCAAAGGTATGGACATATGTTTTTATATGGAGGTGCTCGGTTGCATGAACTTTTTCTCTTGCCGCATCCTTTGATGTTTTTCTTACTGTCATGCTATCAATATCAATATTCGTAAATTCAGCTGTCACTATTTTGCCTGTTTGATTTAAAGCATGCAGCTCATTCATGATTTCTTCCTGTTTTTCATCTGAAATGAGATCTACTTTGTTTATCACAATTACATCCGCATGTTTGGCTTGTTCGGTTATTAATTTTTGCAGCGGACGCTTAAAGCTATGGCGATTGGACCAGCCTGAAGCATCTATGACACTAATAATTGTTCCTATGTTTAACTTGTCTGCAAGAAGAGGGGACAAACAAGCATCCAAAACCTCCAGAGGATGAGCCACGCCTGTTGTTTCAATATAAACCACATCAAGATTATGGTTTTCCAATAAATCATACATTTGGACTTCCAGTTTGTCTGATAGCGTGCAGCAGACACAGCCATTCAATAGTTCTTTTAAAGGAGTGTCCTTTGGCACTGTGGCCGAATCAATTGAAACCTGGCCAATTTCATTCATGACCACTCCCACTTTTCTTTTCCGTTTCTCTTCATTTTTTAATAACCGCTGGAGAAGTGTGGTTTTCCCGGAGCCAAGAAATCCGGATAGTATATTTATTTCTGTTTTTTTTCCTTGCTCATGTTCAATCATTCCTTTCGCTTAAATAGTAATTATTACGATTTAGTATAAAAATAATCAGTAATCTGCACAAGCGATACAACTAAAAAAAATTGCTGCTTGTTTCCACATAAAATTGATGGTAAATTAACTATAAAAAACCAAATCGTATTCATTACGATTTATCCGGTGTTAAGGAGTTTATTTTCAGATGATATTACAACGCACATGGAGTCAGTCTTATAAGAGTTGAAAAGGATTAAAACTGTAAAGGAGCAATATACAGATGATTTTATCTCGAAAAACCATTGAAAAGAAGATAAGAAAGCGAGAGCTTATTATAGAACCCATAACCTCCGGACAGCTTCAGCCTGCTTCAGTAGATCTACGCATCGGAAGTCACTTTTTGCAGCTGGATGAATATGCAACTTCCTTCATTTCTTTTGAAAAACCTGCAGTTTATAAGGATATTTATAAGGATCGCATCCTTATACCTCCAAATGCATTTGTATTGGCTACAACTATGGAATATATTCAGCTGCCAAACAATATTACTGCCTTTGTGGAAGGGAGGAGCTCGATTGGCAGGCTAGGACTTTTTATTCAAAATGCAGGCTGGGTTGATCCTGGGTTTGAGGGACATATCACATTAGAGCTTTATAATGCAAATAGAGTACCAATTGAACTTATTTCAGGAAGAAGGATTTGCCAGCTGGTCTTTGCTGCCTTAGATCAAGAAAGTGTGCCTTATAAAGGAAAATACAATGGCCAGGAAAAATCTACGAGAAGCAAAATTTATGAGGATGCTGATACAGAGCAAATACATAATCAAATCAACAAGTTTAAAATTTTTGATTAATAGATTAGAGCTTTGTAATGCTTTTTACGGAAAAGGCGGCTCAGTAAAAATGGTTAACTGAGTAATACGTATTGAAATTAAACGAAAAAATAAGGATGAGTTTATGAACTTAAAATTACCTTCAAAACAAGAGCGGCATAAGCTGTTTGGGTCGGTTCAGCCCGGGGAGAAGCTGAAGCCTGCAATTAAAGATGAAATGGTTGATTTACAGAGCCAGAAAAATGATTTTTTGTTTAATATTGATAGCGTTGGTATAAGCAATGTTAAAATTCCAGTAACCATTAATAGCTTTCTTGAACCTGTTAAACAAGGAACCATCGCTGCCTTTACGCTGACTTCTAGCATACCCGGTAATCAGAAGGGGACAAATATGAGCAGGTTTATTGAACAGCTGGAGGAGTACAGGTTACGGGGATTTACAATGGAGCAAGAACAGCTGTATCAGTTTGTCAGTGATCTTTCAGCACGGCTAGGGCAAAAGAATGTCAGATTAGAAGTCGAATTTCCTTGGTTTTATGAGAGAAAGGGCCCTTCTTCAGAGCTTTCCGGACTGAATCATGCAACTGTCAGAATGACAGTTCAACAGGATTCTGATAAAAATTATAAAATAAGCGGTGAATTGTCATGCGCGGTTACGACACTTTGTCCATGCTCAAAGGAAATCTCAGAGTACAGTGCACATAACCAAAGAGGGATTGTAAAGATTTCTGTTGATCCAACAGTGTTGAGTGAGAATTGGAAAGAACAATTACTTTATGCCGCAGAATCGAATGCCAGCGCTTGTATACATCCACTGTTAAAAAGAACTGATGAGAAGATTGTGACAGAAACAGCATATGAAAACCCAAGATTTGTTGAAGATATGGTTAGGCTTGTAGCAGCAGACTTATATGAGAAGGAATGGATAAATGGATTTACAGTCGAATGCAGAAACGAAGAATCAATCCACCTTCATGATGCAATTGCGACATTGACCTATAAAAAAGAAAATTAAAGTTGAACAGCCCGACAAAAAAAATCGGGCTGGTGTCATTTAGTTAACAAGTTTTCGTCTGTCGACTTTTTCTATGAAATCTTCTTTTAAATCTTCTATTTTTGTTCCATTTCCAATTAGTACGATGATAGGTTCTCTATTAAATCTTACGGGACTGATAGCCAGTTGGTTGGCTGCATACTGAAATGAATAAAACTGTTTATCCTCCTTAAAAGTAATAATCCCTTTTGCTCTTAAGAGATCAGGCTGATTATTAAACCAATCTATGAAAGTCTGCCTCTCAATGTTTTTAATCCCTTTTAACTGGACAGCTTTAATTCCAGAATGGTGTACGGGATGTTTAATCTCATTTTCATTCCCTTTATCTGTTTTAAGTCTCAGAATCGTCGATAAAGGAATAGCCGCGTGTGTGGTTTTATGAATTATCGCACTGGATTGTACATCTTCATTTAATTTAGCTATTACTTTATCCAACTTGACTTGCTTTACTAAATCTGTTTTGTTTACACAGATTAAATCCGCAGAAATGATTTGCTGCCGCATTAATTCACGTTCATTTTTACTTGTCCATAAGATGCTCTTAAAATCTAAAAAATCGCTTGCATCAACTAAAGTGACAAGCGAATGAAATTCAAAGTACTTTTTGAACTCATCCCTTATGACAACATTTTTTAATTCTAAAGGATTAGCAACACCTGTCCCTTCTATAAACAAGATGTCAATAGGGGTGTGTGCTTGCTTAGTCAAAAGCTCCTCGAAAACCTGTTTTAAGGAACTTTTCAACGTGCAGCAAATACATCCGCCTAAAATTTCATATAATGGATTCCCACTAAACAAATGATCCTCTACATTTTCTTCACTTAATTCGTTCAACACCACTCCAGGCTTAAGCTTGTTTTCAATGCATTGTTCAATCATAATTTGCAGAAATGAGGTTTTGCCGCTTCCTAAAAAGCCGCTAACAATAACAACAGGAATTTTTTTCATTCGATCCTCTCCTTTACTGTTATATTAGAACGTAATCATTACGATTTAATTACGATATTAACTATATGAATATGAGATTCAAAGATATTACTTACTTTTTATATACTGTCTTTTATTAAAGGTTGTAAGTAATCCAGGAAACGTATATTAACTAATCGGAAGGAAAATGCAAAACGATTTTCAAAAACCTCATGTGAAATGACCCTTCATGAGTTTGTGCTATTTAAGAAGCGAATCTAATGTTTTTTGATCAGACAGGATTGTTGCATAAATAAAATATTTGTGATTTAATAGCTTTATTCAACAAACAAATCGTAATTGTTACGATTTAAAATAAAAGAGGAGTGAATTCATTGGCAAAAAAATCAAAAGTAGCAAAGGAAATAAAACGTCAAGAGCTTGTATTAAAGTATGCAGAATTACGGAAGGAATTGAAGGCAAAAGGGGATTATGATGCTTTAAGGAAGCTGCCAAGGGACTCTTCACCTACACGTTTGAAAAATCGCTGCCAGGTGACCGGAAGACCTCGGGGATATCTCCGTAAATTTAAAATGTCCCGAATCGCTTTCCGGGAATTTGCACATAAAGGACAAATTCCAGGAGTAAAAAAATCCAGCTGGTAAAATAAAATTTGGAGGTAACGAGAATGAAGGAAAATACTCATCCAGATTATCATAAAGTTGTATTCATGGATATGAACAGCGGCTTTAAATTCTTGACAGGATCCACAAAGACAGCCAGTGAAACAATTGAGTGGGAAGATGGAAACACATATCCGTTAATCAAAGTTGAAGTAAGCTCAGATACTCATCCGTTTTACACAGGGGTTCAGAAATTCACAGATCGCGGTGGCCGCGCAGAACGTTTTATGAAGAGATATAACATGAAGAAAAAGTAAGGTTCTTCCACTTAGCAAGGTGAGGTAAAAGGATGAATTCGCATCTGATGGAAATTATTTCAAGGGAGATCATAAAATCACTTCCTCCAAAGCAAAGGGAGATTTATGAATTTGTCATTGGGCTGGAAGATGAATTGGCTCAAAAGGCTTCGACAACAGAAGAATTTATGGCTCTTCTTGTGAAGCATTCACCTCATAGGCAGGCCGCAAAGCATTTTAACCTTTCATTTGGACAGCTAATGATGACCATGCATGAAATTGAGGACATTATAAACAGGCAGCTTGAGAAGAAATTAAAAGATGTAACATGGGTCGAATTAACAGACAGTGCCCGAGCAAGAAAGAAAAATAATAAAATAAAATACTTTTATTTCTCCATAAACGATCGTTAAAAATTTTTTAACTTTTAAATCGTAATGATTCCGTATTAAAAAGCAGGAGGCATATATGGACTATGAGTGGGTCGTGGTAGGAGGCGGCATTCAGGGCAGTACCATTGCAGCCTTCTTAGTAAAGAATAATAAGGTATCACCAGATAAACTGCGCATTATTGATCCGCATGAAATGCCATTATTTAAGTGGACCAAAAGTACAGAACGGATTGGCATGAAATTTTTACGCTCACCCTTTGTGCATCACCTCGATGTCGATCCGTTTAGCTTAAGAAATTATGCGGTGAACCACCATAGGAAGAAAAGTGAGTTCTATGGTGTCTATAAAAGGCCTTCGCTGGAGATTTTCAATGAGCACAGTCAATCACTGTTTCAAGATCTCGGCTTAGAGGCAAGCTGGCATCAAGGATATGTAAACGGAATCGATAGGGAGAACGAAATGTGGTGTATCAGCACAGACAGCGGAGAACGTCTAGAAGCAAATAATGTCGTATTGGCGCTAGGCATAAACGATCAGCTAAATGTACCTGAATGGGCAGATTCTATTAAGCTTGGCCAAAATCAGCTGTTTCATATTTTTGATGATGCCGCAAATATTTCGAAATTGCGGCCGCCAGTTGCCGTTATTGGAGGAGGAATTACAGCAGCACATTCAGTAATCAAGCTTTCAGCACTCTACCCGGGTCAAGTCACTTTAATAAAAAGGCATCCCTTTAGGGTTTGTGACTTTGACAGTGATCCAGGGTGGCTGGGACCCAAATATCAAAAATCTTACCTGCGAATCATGGATTATTCCGAACGAAGAGAAGTAATCAAAAAGGCAAGAAACCGGGGATCTTTGCCGTCAGAATTATTTCATAAGCTTAAGAAACTTGAAAATAATCAAACGATAAAGGTGGTAGATGGGGAAATCTCCTCCGCAAAGGAAGAGGAAAACCAGGAAATGATCCTTTCAGTGGACACGCAAGAAGTCAAAGTGCATTCGGTTGTTTTTGCGACGGGGTTCAGGCCATCAAGACCTGGCGGAAGCTGGCTTGAAAAAGCAATTGAAAAGTTTGGCCTTCCTTGTGCAAATTGCGGATACCCGATTGTCAGCCAATCTCTCGAATGGTGTCCTCATCTATATGTAACAGGTCCTCTGGCAGAATTGGAAATTGGGCCGATTGCCCGAAATATTTCAGGGGCACGCCAGGCTGCAGAAAGAATTGTCCGAAGTGTTTAAGAACTAAATATCAGGAGGAGTTTAAAATGAGAGTAAAGATCACACTTGCTTGTACAGAGACAGGGGACAGGAATTATATTACCACCAAAAATAAGCGGAACAATCCTGACCGGATTGAATTAATGAAGTATTCACCACGTTTAAAGAAACATACTTTGCACCGTGAAACAAAGTAAGGATTACATTGATTTATATTCTTAACGCTTTTTAGAAGTTAAAAGGTAAGGGTGGGGGTGTTTGAGGTGAAGCCCCTAAACTCTTCCACCCTTAAAATGATGCTGAGGTTACTGAAATAAATAGGAAAACATGTATGCCGATTGGTTCCTTTCTTCGGGGGCAGAAATCGGCTGCTTTTCTTTAAAGAGTCTTATAGAGTCTAGTTTTATATAACTGCGTTTGAGCTGTTTCCCTATGGTTCAGGAACACAAAATAAATCGTAATGGTTTCGCATTTTTGGAAGGGAGTGTTCAAAATGTAATTACATAAATGTTTCAAGAGATCCGTACATATCCAAAATGGGGGAATGAATATGAAATTTAAAAAAGTGAACTTACTTGCCTTAATGCTCATTTTAATGCTAATGCTTGCAGCCTGTTCAGGTGACAAGAAACAAGTCAGCAATACTCAAGATTACAAGACTGCAAATCAAAACGAACTAATTTATGCTGCATCAAAGGATATTAATGATATGAATCCCCATTTATATCCGGGCTCTATGCCGGCTCAAGGTGTGGTATATGAATCTTTGGTCGAAAATACTGAAGAAGGAATTAAGCCATTGTTAGCTGAATCCTGGGAGATATCAGAAGATGGGAAGGTATATACATTTAAGCTAAGAAAAGGTGTAAAGTTCCATGATGGAGAACCCTTTAACGCCGAGGCAGTAAAAAAGAATATCGAAGCTATCCAGGAAAATGCAGAAAAGCATGCTTGGATTAAACTATCAACCAAAATTAAAGAGGTCCATGCAATCGATGAATACACAGTGGAATTAGTTCTAACAGATGTATATAATCCTGCGCTGGTTGAACTTTCGATGACAAGGCCATATGTGTTTATCTCTCCTAAAGATTTTAAAGATGGCGGCACAAAAGATGGTGTGAATGGCTATCATGGAACAGGGCCTTACATACTGAAAGAGCATAAGACCGATGAGTATGCCGTTTTTGAGGCTAACAATCAATATTGGGGCGGCTCTCCTGATATTAAGAAGATCACCGCCAAAGTTCTTCCAGCTGGGGAAACCACATTTCTAGCAATGCAAAAAGGAGAAGTGAACTTTGCATTTACTGATGATCGGGGTGCAGACAGTATTGATGTAGAATCAATTAATTTACTAGTTGAATCTGGTGATTTTCAATTGGTGAGAAGCGCACCAATGAACACGAAAATGATTGTTGCAAACAGCAGCAAAGCTGATAATCCTGCCAGTGAGACTGCCGTGCGTGAAGCAATATGGCACTCTATTGACAGGGAGACCATAACAAAAGATATCTTAGGCGGCACCGAGACAGTGGCCAACTCATTGTTCTCATCTAATGTGAATTATGCAGATGTTGACTTAAAGAAGCGTAGTTACGACTTGGAAAAAGCAAAGGAACTATTAGAAAAAGCAGGATGGAGATTAGAAAATGGTTCTAAGGTTAGAGCAAAGAATGGAAAGAAACTAACGATGGCACTCTACTATGATAGCAATTCCTCCTCACAAAAAACACAGGCTGAATTCATCCAATATTCATTAAAGGAAATCGGAGCTGAGCTGAAGATTATTGGTGAGGAATCTACTTCTATTGCCAATAGAAGATCTACGGGTGAATATGATTTATTATTCAACCAGACATGGGGACTGGCTTATGATCCTCAAAGTACTATTAATGCCTTTACATCTGACTCATCTTACTTACATACAACAAAGGGAATTGCAGAAGCAGATGAACTTTATAAAAAGATTGCTGATGTCATGGTTTCTAAAAATGAGAATGATAGAAAGTCGCAGTATGCTGATATATTAACCATTGTTCACGACGAGGCAGTATTTATTCCAATTTCGAATGGAAACGTCACAGTCATTGCGCCTAAGAATTTAGCGGGTATCGGCTTTAAGCAAACTCAATATGAGCTGCCATTTGAAAAAATGCACTTTGAATAAAACTGTAAAAAAAGGGGGGTGTCCCCCTTTTTTTAAACAATGTAAATAGCATTACCTTAAAGGAGATCGATATGGGAAGTTATATTATTAAAAGGCTCATCACATCCATCCCTTTACTGTTGATTATTTCACTAATAACGTTTGCATTAATTAATCTCTCTCCTATGGATCCGGCTAAAGTGGTATTAGAGGCGCAGGGGGTCCCAAAGATAACAGAGGAATTAATTGCTCAGACGAAAGCAAATTTGGGGATGGATAAGCCATTTATCATTCGCTACTTTGATTGGGTGGTCGCATACCTGCACCTTGACTTTGGAATTTCATATGTAACAGGCAAACCTGTTTGGTCATTATTAGGGCCAGCTTTTCTGAATACATTGAAGCTGACAATGGTTTCATCTGCAGCCATTATCGTTTTATCTATCCTGTTGGGTGTCGCTTGCGCTTTGACGGCAGGTAGATTAATAGATAAGTCGGTAAGAGGATTATCATTTTTTCTAACTGCTATGCCGTCCTATTGGCTTGCTTCACTTTTGATTTGGTATTTTTCTGTTCATCTTGATTTTTTGCCTACTAGTGGTATGGAATCATTTGAACATTACATATTACCGGTTACGGTCATTACAGTCAGCTACGCGGGGATTTATTTTCGATTTGTCAGAAGTTCGATGCTGAGCAATTTGAATGAAGACTATGTTCTATATGGTAGAGCATGTGGATTATCAGAGTGGAAAGTCACGATGCATATATTGAGAAACTCACTGCAGGTAGCCATTTCTATTTTCTGTATGGCTATACCAATCATATTGGGAAGCACAGTCGTAATCGAAAATGTTTTTGCCTGGCCAGGGCTTGGCAGTTTAAGCGTCAGGTCCATACTTAACAGAGATTTCCCAATCATTCAAGCTTATGTTCTTATCTTGGCAGCAGCTTTTGTTTTGTTTAATACAATTTCTGACATCATTAACGCTGCAATGAATCCTAAATTGAGGAATGGTCTGTAAATGAAAATTTTAATTAGCTTATGCAAAGATAAACTGGCAATGGTATCGCTGGTGTTTATTGCAGTTCTAATCACCGCTGGCATATTTGCTCCTGTATTTGCCCCGCATAGTCCTGAGGAAGTAAATATGAGTCTCAGGTATGCAGGGCCGTCTTGGGAGTATATTTTAGGAAATGATCATTTGGGACGGTGTGTCTTATCCAGATTAATTTATGGAATCCGCCCCAGTATTTTATGGGTTTTTGCAGCATTACTTATATCTGTATTGATCGGAGCAATTTTAGGCTTTATTGCCGGTTATTTTCGAGGAAAAACGGATTCCGTCATCATGAAGATTTGTGACGTCTTACTTTCTTTTCCTGGCTATGTAATGGCTTTGGCGCTTGTCGGCATCCTAGGGGTTGGACTTGAAAACATCCTGATTGCGTTTATCTTGATTAAGTGGGCATGGTTTGCCAGGGTAATAAGAACATCTGTTATGCAGTATGCCGAATTAGACTATGTTAAATTCGCAAAAGCATCTGGAATAAGCCATGGAAAGATTATTTGGAAACACATTGTGCCTGTTACATTCTCAGATATAACGGTCATCTCAAGCAGTTCGATGGGGACCATGATTCTGCAGATTTCAGGATTCTCTTTTCTTGGGCTCGGCGTTCAAGCCCCTCAAGCTGAATGGGGAATGATGCTGAATGAAGCCAGAGAAGTGATGTTTACAAGGCCGGAGCTAATGGTAGCCCCAGGCTTAGCGATTGTGCTGGCTGTAATGGCTTTAAATTTTTTATCCGATGCACTTCAAGTAGCCTTGGATCCCAGACTGTTAAACTCGAATATTAAGAATCAGGTTAAGGCACCAGTTTCAAAAGTAAAGATTAAAGAAAGAGAGGTGTCGAGCTAAAAGATGAATTTTCTAGAAGTGAAAAACTTGAAAATCTGGGATTCTCAAACTGGTAAAGCGATTATTTCTAATAGTTCATTCGAATTAAAGCAGGGAAGCTGTCTGGCAATAGTGGGAGAAAGCGGCAGCGGAAAGTCTGTCACTTGCAGGTCTATTATGAGGTTAAACAAACCGACATTGCGCCAATCCGGAAATATTTTATTTAAAGGTGAAAATCTAAACACTTTTACCGAAAAAGAGATGAGAAGAAAAAGAGGGAAAAATCTTTGTATGATTTTGCAAAGCGGGATGAGTGCATTTGATCCCTCTTGTGTCATCGGAGTTCACTTGCATGAAACATTATCAGAGCACTTTGGCTGGAATAAAGCTCAAGTGGTGGAAAAAATGGGACATGCCATGAGAAGTGTTATGCTGAAAAACCCTTTGGAAATGATGAACAAATATCCCCATCAGCTTTCTGGCGGCATGCTCCAGCGGACGATGATTGCACTCTCAATTGTTTTAGAGCCTGACATCATCATTGCTGATGAGCCAACAACAGCCCTTGATGCCATCTCTCAATTTGAGGTTGTTGATCAATTTGTCAAATTGAGAAAGCAGATGGGCAGTTCAATCATTTTTGTTTCCCACGATTTAGGTACAGTGAAAAAAATGGCTGATGAAGTTTTAGTTATGAAGGATGGAGAAATTGTTGATAGGGGAGATATTCAGTCCATCTTTTCAGAATCACAACATGAATATACTAGATATTTAGTTTCTACCAGAATGGCCTTGAGCAGGAATTTTAATAATCTTATGAGGAGAGTTTAAAATTGCTGATTGTGAACAATGTTGAGAAATCCTATAAAACCGGGGGACTTATTTCAAAAAAAACACAGAAAATTTTAAAAGGTGTCAGCTTTGATTGTCAACGGGGAGAAAGTCTGGGGATTATTGGAGAAAGCGGAAGTGGTAAATCTACACTCGGCCGTTTAATAGTTGGAATTGAAAGGCCAGATGCGGGTACCGTTTTATTTGAACAAAAGAATATAACAGACAGCAGTGTGAGATTAGGCAATATTAGTGCCGTTTTCCAAGACTATAAATCATCAATTAATCCATTTTATACTGTTGAAAAAGCTATTATGGAGACTTTAATCATTCAAAATAAGAGAAGAAAAGAAATGCAGGCGAAAATTGATCAATTGTTAATCCAAGTAGGGCTGGACACTTCCTATAAAACCAAATATCCTCATGAACTCTCAGGCGGAGAAGTTCAGAGGGTATGTATTGCAAGGGCAATTGCAGCAGAGCCAAAATGTATTTTATTTGACGAAGCCATCAGTTCTTTAGACGTTTCTGTGCAAACACAGGTCCTTGATTTATTGAAGGAATTAAAGAAAATCTATAACATAAGCTATATTTTTATCACGCATGATATTCAGGCTGCGGCTTATATATGCGATAGGGTGATTATTTTTAGAGATGGTCAGATTGAAGAAACAGCGGATGTACATCAATTAAGGCATGTTCAATCAGCATATGCAAAAAAGTTATTAGGGGCAATCATAACTTTTTAATGTTCAGCAAATGAATAATTTAATAGGCTCTGGGAGGGAAACCGTGTGGTTGGAGCTTTATCTTGGCCATTTATGAAATTGTATGTTTTAGTTCTTCTTTATTTTAGTGCAAACTCTATCCTTAATGTTTTAATTCCATTACAGGGAGAAACTTTAGGGGCCAGCAATACAGAAATAGGTATCATCATGGGAGCTTATTTGTTCACAACCATGTTCTTTCGGCCGTGGGCTGGGTATATTATTCAAAAGCATGGACCGATAAAAGTGTTACGCATTATTCTTTTTATCAATGGCTTTGCTTTAATCTTATATACGATAACCGGGCTAGGCGGTTACTTACTTGCGCGTATGTTACAAGGGGTATCTACCGCTTTTTTTTCAATGGCGCTGCAGATAGGAATTATAGATGCATTGCCAGAAAAAGATCGTTCTCAGGGCATTTCACTTTATTCTTTATTTTCTTATATACCAGGTATTGTTGGTCCTTTATTGGCATTAGGAATTTGGCAAGGTGGAATGGAATACTTTCCAATCGTAATGATCGCAATGGCCATTTCTACCGGGGTGTTTGGGTATAGCACCAAAATGAATAAGGCCGAAGCCCAGGATATGACAAAAGAGGCTAAACAGGGTATCAATATGTTTCATTCATTTGGTCAGATCGTGAAAAATCAGCATTTGTTTAAATGTAGTGTTTTAATGCTAGTATGCTCTATTGTATTTGGAGCCATAACTGTGTTTGTACCTCTATATGCTGCACAGTTAAAAAACGGAAACGCTGGAATTTATCTAATGCTTATGGCAGGAACAGTTGTACTTTCTCGATTTACCCTCAGAAAAAGAATTCCTTCCGACGGGAAATGGCATTCCCCTTTTATAATGGGGACAATACTCCTATTAACAATGGGGGTACAATGCGTAAGCTATTCTTTAACTGGCGGAGCCGTCTTTTTTTACCTTGGTGCTATATTATTAGGGATAGCTCAGGCTCTTTTATACCCAACATTAACAACATATTTAAGTTTTGTCTTACCTCAGATGAATCGAAATGTATTATTGGGCTTATTTATCGCAATGGCTGATTTGGGTGTGTCTCTAGGTGGTATTATAATGGGCCCAGTAGCTGACATCTTCTCATACTCAACCATGTATCAGCTATGTGCGATCTTAGGGGTGGCAATGTTCCTATTTGTCTTTAAGCGACGTGAAGTATATTCATCGTAAACCAAGAAAACTGTTTCCAGAGACTGAACCATTTAAAAATGACAAAAATAAAACACTTAAGAGCTCCTTAATGTAATGAAGGAGCTCTTTTTTTAGCAGCGTTATGGATGGGGTTTCACATCAGTCTCGCTGTTTAGCAGGACCTCTGAGTACTTAGCAGCTTTTTTATAGTAACTTTGTATTCATGATTTCGGACTTGCAAAAAAAGGAAAGATTTTATAAAGGAACAGATTTAAGTTGCCATTTTTCTGAAACTATGCAATACTTATTCGAAAATAAACATAATTCCATAATCAAATTCTTATCCAGAGAGGTGGAGGGACTGGCCCTGCGAAGCCTCAGCAACCCCTGATTATTTCAGGAAGGTGCTAATTCCAACAGAGTTAACGCTCTGGGAGATAAGAGGTCGTTTTTGATAATAAAGGCCTCTTATGTTAAGAGGCCTTTTTTTGTTGCCTTTTTAAAGAAGGCTGTATTCGTAAAGTTTGTTGCTTTTGAGTGGTTAGCTGAGTTTAGCCATTGAGTTGATTGGAGCGGAGGGCACTTGACTCCTTGGAAATGCATCCGCATTTTCTTCGTGCGGGTGTATATTCATGGATGTTTATTCAATGTCCTGCGGGAGGAGAGGGGGTAAGAGACCCCACAGGCGAAGCCGAGGAGGCTCTCATTCCTCCCCGTGGAAAGCAAGTTCCAGCAGCGGAAATCAACGGGCATCATTTACAAGCTAAACAACAATCTATGAGAAAACAGCTTAAAAAAAGAATGGGATTTAATGGATGTAAAGATACGATCCATGTAATAGGAGGAATTAGCATAATGGAAAGCGGCGTTATACAGATACCGGAAGCTTACGTGAGGATATTACAAGAATCAGAACTGCTCGGCTTCCAGCAGTCATGTGATAGAAAAACAGGATTTTTACTGAAGGGATTGACTGCCTCAAAACCAGGAGGAACCTTTTTAGAGCTGGGAACAGGTACAGGAGCATCTGCCTCATGGATCATCGATGGAATGGATGAAGGCAGCACACTTACAACAGTTGACATTGATTCGAGCTTGCAATCTATTGCAAGAAAATATCTTGAAGATGATAAAAGGGTATCATTTTGCTGCGAGGACGGAGCAGCTTTTATACAAAACTTGACTGAAAGGTTTGATTTTATCTTTGCAGATACGTGGCCGGGGAAATTCGAGCTGCTAGATAAAACCTTGGACCATTTAAATATTGGAGGTTTTTATGTGATCCATGATGTGTTTCCGCAATCGAAATTGCCTGAAGAATTTAGGATCAAAGCAACTAAACTCCTGAAAACTCTGCAAGACAGACCTGATCTGGACATAACAGAATTAGATTGGTCTACTGGGCTGATACTTGCAGTGAAGACTGCGGTTTGATAGATGAAATTGTTCATTGGAACTGAGGGGGATCGTTCATGAATCTTGTAAAAAATCAGGTTGAACATGTACTGCATGAAGAGGAAAACATTATTGAATGTTTAACCTGTTCATTAGTAGCACATTACTGTCTATCTCCGCAGGCAGGCTTCTTTGCGGCAACGAACAAAAGGCTGCTATTCTATGGAATCCCGGTATCAGAAACAAACAAGGAATTTGTTAAAGTATTTGCATATAGGAATATTACTTCCATTAAAGAGAAAAGAGGAATCACTGGTAAGCATATTCATCTGTACTATAACCAAGACTTGTATAAATTCCAGCAAATTCAGGGAATGAATATGTTTGAGTTTATGGTGGCTGTTAAGGAAAAGATGTGCTTGTTTTCCACTTCAACAAAAGAGCGTTATCCTGTAAGATAAGCGCTCTTTCATCTTAGGTCGTTTGTTTTAATAGATTAAAAAGGGCCAAAATAATTGAATATATGCCTTGAGGGTTATGATAAGAATAGGATGAAATTCTAATTTGTTAAGTACTTTTTCCATGCATTAGCGAGTAAATGGACCCCTCTCTGAATTTCGTTCATAGAGGGTCCGCCATAACCAAGCATGATTTGATGGTTTGGCTTGTGAAGCTGATACATAGGTGAAACAGCATCAATTTCAACACCGGCTGACTTCGCCAGTTGAATTGCTTTAGATTCATTCAATCCTTCGGGTAATGTCATGATGATATGCAAGCCTGCTGTATCGCCAATGATTTCAAATTTCTCTCCCAAATGTTTTGACAGGCTTTCTATTAAACAGCTTCTTTTGGCTCGGTATAAAGTTCTCATTTTTGCAATATGCGATGTATAAAGTCCTTCTTGCATAAAATTTGCAGCAACCTGCTGGTCGATCCTTGAAACAGTCGATTTTTGGTAAGTATTAAACTTTTCAAAGTCTTGTTGAAGAGATGCTGGCATAATTAGATAACTTATACGAAGGGATGGCAGCAATGTTTTTGAAAAGGTACCAAAGTAAAGCACCCGGCCTGTTGAATCCAGATGGGATAATGTTGGGATTGGTGCCCCTTTGTAACGAAATTCAGAATCATAGTCATCCTCGATAATGTAAGCATCCTGTTTTAGTGCCCAATTTAATAGCTCAACCCTTCTGGCAATAGACATAATGGTACCGGTAGGATATTGATGAGCTGGTGTCGTATATAATAATGTTAATGGCTCATCAGGCACACAGCATCCTTCCTCATCCACAGAAACCGGATGACATGGCAGCTGTAATTGCTCAAAAACAGATTTTGCCCGAATAAAACCTGGATCTTCTGTTCCGATGGCTCTCCGGTTAAAAAACAAACATATATTTATTAACTGCTGCTGAAATCCGCTAAATATATATACTTGCTCCGGCTGACAGGCTAGCCCTCTAGCTTGTTGAAGGTATTTTGCAATTTGTACACGCAATGAATATTCTCCCTGCCACGGTGCATTACTTCCATTGGATTCATTAAGCTCTTTTCGGTATAGTCTGTTCCATTGTTTGTAGGGGAAGGCAGAGGCATCAATCTGCCCATTTCTAAAATTAATAACATACTCATGCTGAACCTTTTTCTTCAAAATAGTTGTATTATTCCCGGTAAAGTGCCATTCATCTTGAATTTCCGAAACAAAATATCCTTTTCGTTCAACTGAATAACAGTATCCTTCACTCTGCAGTTGTTCATAAGCCATTTGAACAGTCATGATACTTAAGTTTAGTTGTTCAGCTAAACGTCGTTTTGGAGGAAGTTTAGCATGAGCTAACAGTTTTTTATCTAAAATCGCTATTCGTAATTGTTCATAAATTTGCTTATATTTAGTTTTGTTATCCGAAAGCAGAATTTGAAGTTCCATCAAATCATCCCTTGGTATTATATTAAAATTCATTTTTGGTTATTTTTATCATACCAGAAATAGGTTTTAATAGATGCCAGGAGGGTGATAACATGCAAAAATTAGAAAACAATGTTGTACAGTTAATTCCCATGGAGCTTGAGCATGTTGAAGGAATTTATGAAGCGGCTCAGGATAAACGCATATGGGAGCATATGTCTGTCGATTTAAATGAGAAAAGCTGTGTACTTCAATATGTCCAAGATGCTTTACAAAAACGCGAGCAAGGTACCGATTTTGCTTATGTAATTATAAATAAAAAAACAGAGAACATAATTGGAGCTACCTGGTTTCTCGATATATCAAAACAGCATAAGCGGCTTGAAATCGGTTCAACTTGGATGAACCCTATTCATTGGCGGTCAAATATTAATACAAATTGTAAATATTTATTGTTAAAATATTGCTTTGAAGAACTGTCACTTAACCGTGTACAAATCAAAACAGGGCATGAAAACCTCCGTTCGCAAAAAGCAATAGAACGAATCGGTGCGGTAAAAGAAGGAATTCTTCGAAATCACATGATACGAAAAGAAGGGATCCTTCGTCATACTGTCCTTTATAGTGTGATAAAGGAAGATTGGGGCAAAGTAAAAAAATCCTTCGAAGAACACTTACTTTATTAACTTTTAATTAAGAAAGATAATGATATCATAATCAATTAGGAGATAATCTACAATAACGAACTATATAACTGCTGAGTACGGTTTTCAATTAATGGCGCATTTCTGATAAAAAAAGCTTCTTTCTTCTGAAAAGGGCTATATTTCCGCAGAATGAAATCCCAATGTCTTATTTATTACTGAGATATTGGGATTTTTAATACGCGAATAAGATATAAAATGATACTCAATAAACTTTTATTGTTCGATAGATGAAGAAGAGGATGGCCGCCAAAAAAACCTTAAAGTTTTCATCCCAAACTATTTGTATACTGAATAATTTCGAAACTTTATTGAGGCTTTGGTGGAGCATCTCAGTTGAGAAGCTTATAATTAATAGTAATAACTAATACATCTAATGGAAAGGAGTAGATAGAAGTGAATGCTGCTTCTTTTTTTTCTGAGAACATCAAATTAGCTCTTAAAAATAATCCACCTGGGGATTGGATTCCGAAGCTTCCGGATGATTGTATTCGTCTCCATTGCGGCTATCCCGCACCTGCGCTTGTGCCGGTTGAGGAGGTAAAGGCAGCTGTTAGCAGTCTATTAGAAGAGGAGCAGGATTTACCACTTCATTATATTGGAAGCCCCAAAATTTTAGAGCTAAAGGAACAGGTCATAAAAAGATTGGAAGAGCGGGATATATCTGTTTCGGAAGAAGAGCTTTTGATAACCTCTGGCGCTTGTCAGGCGATCGATTTGATTGCTCGCATTCTCCTGGATGAGGAGTCAATCGTCGCAGTAGAGTCTCCCTCCTATATGGAGGCTTTAGAGATTATTCAAAATTATACGAAGCGTCTGATCAGTATTCCTGTAGATAAGCATGGACTTCAAACTGATGTTTTGGAAGGAATTTTAGCCGAAAGGAAGCGAAATGGGCTTGCCCAGCCGCGTTTTCTATATACTATACCAACTTTTCAAAATCCAACAGGGACGACTATGACAGCAGAACGCAGGCAGCATCTATTGGAGCTGGCCGACAGCTATAATTTCTTAATAGTAGAGGATGATGCGTATGGGGAATTATCATTTTATAAGAATCTGCCAACACTGAAAGCGATGGATAAAATGTCCAGAGTTCTGCATATTGGTTCATTATCCAAGATAGTGGCACCAGGAATGCGTATTGGATGGATAGCAGGAGCAAGGGAAATCATTCATGCATCCGCCTGGTTTAAAAAAGATCTGAACCACCCGTTTGCGCAAGCTACCATGGCTGTATATTTAGCAAACACCGATTTTGAGGCAAAGCTCATAACCTTGAGAGACACATACCGGGGCAAATGTGCCGTTCTACTCTCGGCACTTGAACAGTACCTGCCTGAATCAGCTTCCTGGTATGTGCCAGAAGGCGGTTACTTCGTGTGGATGAAAATTCCTGGTGTCGATACATCGGAAATGTTAACACAAGCGCTATCGGAGGGGGTATCTTTTATTCCTGGTAAATACTTTTTCATGGATCAAACAAATGGAACGGAATTTCTTCGCCTTTCCTTCAGTTATGAGGATGAAAAGGAAATAGTAGAGGGGATTCGCAGACTGGGGAGCGTCGTTGCTTGCCAAGCGGGTCATGGAAAATGATTCAAAGTTGATGAATATTTAAATAAAGCAAAAAAAGTGACAGAAAGAGTTGAAGAAATTGAGAATAATCATTCTTGACTGTCAGCTGATCGAAAAATTAAAGAGGGGTGTTCCTTGATGACAAATAGCAGAATGAATCCCAAGGTTGATGAATTTTTAAGTAAAGCCAAACAGTGGCAGGAAGAATTTAAGAAATTGAGAGATATTGTTCTTGACTGTGAGCTGACAGAAGAATTTAAGTGGATGCATCCATGTTACACGTTTAAGAGTAAAAACATCGTTTTAATCCATGGATTTAAAGAATATTGTGCGCTCCTGTTTCACAAAGGTGCCTTGTTAAAGGATGCCCATGGGATTCTAATCCAGCAAACGGAGAATGTACAGGCGGCACGCCAGATTCGGTTCACCAATGTTCAAGAAATAGCTGAAATGGAAACCATCCTGAAAGTCTATATTAATGAAGCCATTGAAGTTGAAAAAAACGGTTTGGAAATTATACCTAAGGAGCATAAAGAATACATAATTCCCAAAGAACTTGAACATAAATTCGCTGAAATCCCTGCTTTGAAAACTGCTTTTGAAGCATTGACGCCAGGACGGCAAAGAGCATACATTCTTCATTTTTCTCAACCCAAACAATCCAAAACGCGAGAATCAAGGATTGAAAAATGTATGCCGAAAATTCTCGATGGAAAGGGATTAAATGATTGCACTTGTGGATTATCTCAAAAAAAGCCAAACTGTGACGGCTCGCACAAGAACATTCGATAAAAAAAATCAATTATTCAAACTCCAAGGATATTACCTCACTTTGCGTTCATTCACACTTCTTTTTAGATGCAGGTAATATTCAAAATGAAAAAATAAAAGAATGGTATTGCAGTAAAGTGTAACCGGGAAATTATATAGTTGAATTCAGGAAGGAGGAATCAAGTGGAAACAAGTATGAGTGTGGATGAAGTTTATCCGGGATCTCTGAACTTATGGAATCAGAAGGGCAGCCGCCTCGAAAGAAGCAAGTGAAAAAATTAAATTCAGAGCTAATGAAAAATGCATTGTATTATTTTCCGAGCTGGGAAAATGCAGTAGATCAGTCTATAGGATCTTAACCTCAAAGTGTGCATAAAATATTTGCTTTTTATTTACTTGTTCTGCGAAAGTGTTTGTTCAAATGATAAAAAACCACCGAAGGCGTCTGCCTGATACACCTTCGGTGGTTTTTATATAAAGGCTGAATTTTTAGTTCTTGATAAGGTTTAAATGATTGTAATGAAATAGAATGGTGACAAAAATATTACGCCTTAATATTTACAAAATAAAAGATGAGCAAGTCTAATGATTCTTGCTCACCTGGTAATGAAAATTTTAAAATCCCCTGTCCCCATTGAAAATTGAATTTTTAACAATGACGTAATCAACATGGCGGATGGCGTCCAGCTTGTTGCCGCCTGCATATGAAATGGAGGATTGAAGATCCTGCTCCATTTCTTTGAGCGTATCTGCTAATGATCCTTTGTGCTCGACTAAAATTCTCTTGCCTTCAACATTTTTCTTTTCGCCTTTTTGAAATTCTGAGGCTGAACCAAAGTATTCTTTATAAAGCTTTCCGTCTTTCTCATTCTCGATGGTTTTGCCAGGTGACTCCTCATGTCCTGCAAATAAGGAACCGATCATCACCATTGCTGCACCAAATCGAATCGATTTAGCAATATCACCATGTGTGCGAAGACCTCCATCAGCTATTATCGGCTTGCTTGCTGCCTTTGCACACCAGCGAAGTGCAGCTAATTGCCAGCCGCCCGTTCCAAATCCAGTCTTAATCTTTGTGATACATACCTTACCAGGTCCAATTCCAACTTTTGTGGCATCAGCACCAGCATTCTCTAATTCTCTGACTGCTTCCGGGGTTCCGACATTACCAGCAATCACAAAGCTTTGAGGAAGGTATTTCTTAATATGCTGAATCATTTGGATGACAGCATTGGAATGCCCATGAGCGATATCAATGGTAATGTATTCCGGTGACAGATTTTCATCAGCTATTTGCTGGATAAACCCATACTCGCCTTCCTTCACGCCAACACTGATCGAAGCGTATAATCCGCGTGCCTTCATTTCTTTCATAAAAGAAATTCGCTTCTCTGGTTCGAATCGATGCATGATATAGAAATACCCATTCTCCGCTAAGTATATGGCAATTTTCTCATCTACAATCGTCTGCATATTGGCAGGCACCACAGGCAGCTTAAACGCACGTTCCCCTAAAATTACCGTTGTATCACATTCAGATCGGCTATTGACGATACTTTTTGCCGGAATTAATTGAATATCTTCATAATCGAATACATTTTCCATCGTAATCCTCCTAATAAAAACGAAGCTGAATAAGTTATACGCCCATTGTATGAATAGGTTTTTCGGTTTCAATCGATTCTATACAAAAAGGAAGGAAAGCATCATGCAATGCACCAGAGTGCTTTCAATTGGAGTTCATCCGCTAATAAAAAAGAGCTTAGAAAACTCCTAAGCTCAATGGATAATAGGGGGTCGACTTGTGATAGATCGACCAATTACATTTTATACAATTCAGAATGATGTTTCAACCTATTAAAGTAAAAACGCATAAAAGTGATAATGTGTTAAAATAACATTTTTCTTTTATCGCACAATTCCAACTATATACTAAACTACTCTTTATTTTGTAAATGGATTTATGAATCTTTTATTCTTGGAAACTTTTTAATATATGTGAAAGGACATTTGGAGTATTTTAATAAAAAAACTTGCATTTGAGAAAAAGATTGATTAATATTTTAATCGTAATTGTTTCGATTTAATAATAGATAGAAGCATAGCTGGCTAAGCTGTAAATTCCTTAAATCAGGGGAATACATAGAGAAGAAGCAATAAAAGATCTTCTATATTCTTTAAATCGTAATGATTTTGATTTATTGAAGAGTAACCATCCCGCTGCAGGGCAGTGGGGTTAAAAATGATTTTAATCGAGGGGGAAGATCATTGAATAAGAAAATTCGTATTAGCTTAGTACTAATAGTATTTTTGATGCTGCTTACAGCTTGTTCTGCGGAAAACTCCAATTCATCTGCAGAAAGAAATGGTGAAGAAAAAAAGAAAGAGATAACGTTCCTTTCCAATTTTCCAAGTGAAACGCTTGATCCGCATCTGAACTATACGGCTGTCAGGGCAGGAGTAACTGAAACACTGGTGAGAGTCAATCAGGACCAAGAGCTTGAAGCATGGCTTGCGGAAAGCTGGGATACAAGTGATGGGGGACAGACATGGACCTTTCAAATTAGAAAAAATATCACCTTCCAAAATGGGAAGAAAGTAGATGCAGCAGCTGTAAAAGCTTCTTTAGAACGAAACATACAAGTGAGCGAAGCCATGAAAACGGCATTAAAGATTAAGACTATGGAAGCGGAAGGACAAACCCTGATCATTACAACTGAAAAGAAATTGCCACAGTTTCCTTCCGAGCTTGTTCATCCAAACACCGCTATAGTGGATAGTTCCGTGGAGAACATGGAACAAAAACCAATCGGAACTGGCCCTTTCAAAGTTGTTTCTTTTGAACCGAACAGCAAGCTGGAGCTGGAAAAGTATGGAGGTTACTGGGACGGGGAGGTTAAGCTTGATCGGGCAACGATGACCTTCAACGAGGATGCCAATGCCCGGACAACGGCGCTTCAGTCGGGAGATGCAGATATTGTTTACCGCCCGGCTATAGAAAGCATTGAAGTTCTCAAAAGTGATCAATCGATCAAAACGGATGTGGTCTCCAGTCTGCGCACGCACCTTCTAATGTACAACTCAGGTAAAGAAACATTTAAGGACCCTAATGTGAGAAAAGCATTTGATGCCTTGATTGACCGTCAAGTGGTCGCGGACGAGATTATGGCGGGGCAAGCGACGGTGGCTGAAGGACCTTTCCTGGCAGACTCGCCGTTCTCACCAGACTATGAAAAGAAGCTATATAGCATCAAGAAGGCAAAAAAGCATTTAAAAGAAGCAGGATATGAGATAAAAGACGGAAAGATGGTAAAGGACGGCAAAGGGCTTACTCTTAAACTCATGACCTATTCCTATCGTCCTGAACTGCCGTTAATATCACAATTACTGCAATCCAATGCAAAAGAACTGGGAATTGCCATTGAAATTCAGCAAGTTGAAAATATAGACGAGTATTTGGCAGAGAAAACGGACTGGGATCTAGCCACTTACAGCTTGATTACTGCTCCAAGAGGAGATGCGAGCTATTTCCTTAATTCTGCGTATATGGCAGGGGGAGCAATTAATCCAGGGCAAATTCAGAATGATCAGCTTACAGAGCTAATAGAAGGGCTGAATCAAACGTCTGATAATGAAAAACGGAATGAAATATCGAAAGAAGCAATCAAAATCATTGATCAGGAAAAACTGCACTCCTTTCTTGTTCATCCCAATAATTTTGTTGCATATAAGGATTACGTCCTAAATTGGCAGACCAGTACAAGTGAATACTACGCATTAACCAAGGATCTAGATGTGAGGACAAAATGAGACAGGCTGGTAAAAGACTATTTGAGCTTGTGATTTTCCTATTTGTATTATCCTTTATAAGTTTTGTGTTTATGAAAGCTGCCCCGGGGGATCCTGTAAGATACATGCTGAATATAGATGACGTTTCGATTACAGATGAACAGGTTGAAGAACTTAGAAATGAGTTGGGTTTTAATGAACCCATTTATGTCCAGTATTGGAATTGGCTGATCCGATTCTTTCAGTTTGATCTGGGGGAATCTTATATGACGAAACAGCCAGTTTTGAAGGAGCTGCTTAACAAAGTTCCTGACACACTTGCCTTAACCTTTTCCTCAATGGCAGTTATGATGCTGATAGCTGTACCGATTGGAACTCTTGCTGCCTTATATAAGAATAAATGGATTGATCACCTCAGCAGGATTTTTGCTTTAATAGGTGCTTCAATCCCCAGCTTCTGGCTGGGGCTGCTTTTTATGCAGCTGTTTTCTGTGAAACTGGGAATTCTGCCTGCTATGGGAAAGGGAACTTTTCTTCATTTGCTGCTGCCTTCTTTAACATTAGGAATTGCGATGGCTGCTGTCTATGTGCGGCTGTTGAGATCCAGTCTGCTGGAAAGTCTGGGACAGGATTTTATCAGGTCAGCGAGGGCACGAGGGCTTTCACAAACAAGAATTTTTTTCTTCCATGCCTTTCGCCACTGCCTTACCCCGGTTATTACCATCTTTGGGGTAAGTCTCGGGAGTTTGCTTGGCGGAACAGTCATTATTGAAGTTCTTTTTGCATATCCTGGGGTTGGCAAACTGGTGGTAGAAGCAATCGTTAGAAGGGATTATCCGATTATCCAGGGGTATATTCTTTTCATGGGGCTGTTTGTCGTGTTGATTAATTTATTGGTTGATCTTTCGTATCGATACCTGAATCCGGAAATCCGATTGAGGGGTGGAGACAAGGAATGATTAATCGTTTGCGAACAACAAATTCGGTCATTTTACTAATGGGTCTTTTTCTTATTGCCATCATCATTGCTCCTTTTATTGCCCCATTTGACCCGAATCAGGTGAATATGGCGGACCGGTTAAAACCAGTGAGTTTGGAACATTTTTTGGGAACTGACCATTTAGGGAGAGATGTTTTTTCCAGAATATTGGCTGGTGCCCAAACGACGGTTGGTACAAGTTTTCTGGTCTTGGCCATTTCACTGATTCTTGGTGTTCCAATTGGCCTGGTCTCTGGATTTGTCGGAGGGAGATTAGACCGTATTCTTATGAGGGTTGTTGATGCCTTTATGGCGTTCCCTGATTATATTGCCGCGATTATTTTGAGCGGGCTGCTGGGACCGGGGATAGTCAATTTGGTCTTTGCCATTGTAATGGTGAAATGGGTCGGGTATGCCAGATTAGCCAGGAGTACCGTTCTGACTGAAAAACAAAAGGATTATATATTAATAGCTAAAGTCAATGGGGTAGGCTCCATGAATATATTGCGCAGGCATATGATTCCTCATGTTTTAGGGAATGTAATGGTTCTTGCGACCTTGGATGCCGGAAAAATCATTTTAATGATCGCCTCACTTTCCTATATTGGTTTAGGGGCTCAGCCTCCGACTCCAGAATGGGGAGCTATGCTGAACGAGGCGAAGGCATTCTTTTATAATGCCCCGCATTTAATGCTCATTCCCGGTTTAGCCATTATGGTAATTGTCCTTGTTTTTAATTTGTTTGGTGATTATTTAAGAGATTACTATGATGTGAAAAATCAGAACGGAGGCAGATGATGTCTGTTTTAACCATTTCGGATTTAACCATAAAACATAGGGAAGAAACCCTGGTACAAAATATCGGGTTATCCATCAAAGAAGGGGATTGGCTGGCCCTTGTCGGTGAGAGCGGAAGCGGGAAAAGTGTAACAGCTTCCTCCATTGGAGGCTTGCTGCCGCGTGAGCTCATCATTTCGTCTGGCAGCATCCATCTTGGCGGCGTAAATCTCTCCAGCTTAAAGGAAAAAGAATGGCGGACCTATCGCGGGAAAGCCATTTCCTATATTTTTCAGGATTATCAGGGAGCTTTCACCCCATTTTTGACCATCGGCGCTCAATTCGATGAAATGCTAAAAACACATTTGAATGATTCGAAACAACTAAGAAAATCAAGGGCTTTGGAGTGTTTAAACAATGTAAATCTGCCTGGAGAAAGGGTCTATAAAAGCTATCCATTTCAGCTAAGCGGAGGGCAGCTGCAAAGGGCTGCCATTGCCATGGCGACGATACTGAAACCGAAATTGCTCATTGCAGATGAGCCGACAACCGCTCTTGACAGCATCACTGCAGCCCATGTTCTTCAGCTGCTTGACGATCTGCAAAAACAAACAAGCTGCGCAGTTTTATTTATTACTCACGATTTACGGCATGTACAGAAATTCGCCAATAAGATGGCTGTCATGCGAAAGGGAGAGATTGTCGAGTCCGGAATCAAAACGGCGGTACTAAAGCATCCCAAACATGCCTATACGAAAGCATTGATAGCTGCCATTCCTTCTTTGAAGGAGACGAAGGACAGACTGGTAACCATATAAAATGATTAAAAAAAGCGGGTGATTACATGAGTACGGCTGGACTTGAGGTGCTGGTTTCAAAAAATATTACGAAGCAGTATTCGTCTGGACAAATTGCGGTCGATCAAGTATCTCTAGTCATAAAGAAAGACGAATGTCTGGGCATTGTTGGGGAGAGCGGGAGCGGGAAAAGCACATTAGCGAGGTGTCTCCTTGCATTGGAAAAAGTGGATCAAGGTGAAATCTGGTTTAAGAACAAGGCGCTGCATACGGCTGGTAAAGAGGACCTTCGCTCAATTAGAAGGGGAATCCAGGCAGTCTTTCAAAACCCTGCCGCCTCACTGAATCCGAAACTAAAAATCATCGATTCGTTGATGGAACCACTGGATTTTCAAAAAAATATCCAGCCAGCTTTTATAATAGGAACTCGGCATCAGCGGGAAAAGACAGCAGAGCATCTGCTTGAGATGGTGGAGCTTCCATCCAAGTATCTTACCTGTTATCCCCATGAATTAAGCGGGGGCGAAAAGCAGAGGGTCACGATCGCCCGGGCCATAAGTATTGAGCCATCGCTTATCATTCTTGATGAACCCACAGCGAGTCTTGATGTTTCGGTTCAGGCAAAAATATTGAACCTTTTAAAAGACCTCCAGCAGCATTTAGGAGTTTCCTATCTATTTATTTCGCATGATTTGGCCGCAGTGAACTTTATGAGCGACCGGATCATGGTGATGAAACAAGGGCAAATAGTAGATCAATTCAGCAAATATGATTTGTTTTCAGTGAAAAGAAATCCATATACTAAGGAATTGCTGCATGTCTTTGAAGGTTAAGGGGGGATCTTCATGAATCATAAGGCATATCTCGCTTTGGCCATTCCACTTATTATTTCAACCATAACCACTCCCTTATTGGGGGCGGTTGATACAGCGGTGGTGGGCCAGATGCAGGATCCTTCATATATTGCTGCAGTTGCAGTAGGAACGATTATTTTTAATACAATGTATTGGCTGTTTGGATTTTTGCGGGTCAGCACATCCGGATTTGCCGCACAAGCTCATGGTGCAAAGGACGCGGAAGGCGGAATGCTGGCAATTGCCCGTCCTATCCTTATCGCTGTTATAGCAGGAACTAGTTTGATTGCCCTTCAGTTGCCCATTATGCAAGTGTTCTTGCCGCTGTTAAGCCCGGACCATCATGTACAGTCACTCGCCGAGGATTATTTGCAGATCAGGATTTGGGGTGCGCCATTTGCTCTCTTAAACTATGTCATTCTGGGCTGGCTGATGGGAATGTCTATGATCAAAATCTCGCTGTTATTGCAAGTGTTGATGAACCTCATGAACATCGTCCTGGATATCCTCTTTGTATTTGGATTTTCCTGGGGTGTTTCAGGTGTGGCAGCAGCGACTTTACTGTCAGAAATAACGGTTTTTGCCATCGGATTAGCGATTGTTTTGAAAGCTTGTCCATTCAAAGGAATATTTCCATCTTTTCATAAAGTGATAGATCCGTCATCGTTCAAGAAAATGATGAAAGTGAATAGGGATTTGTTTATTCGGACGGTTTGTTTGTTAACTGTTTTTAATTTATTTACTGCCAAGGGTGGTTCCTTTGGAACAGAAACATTGGCTGCCAATGCAATCCTGCTTCAAATCCATTACATCATGGCTTATTTTTATGATGGATTTGCCAATGCCTCCAGTATTATGACAGGAAAAGCAATTGGCTCAAAAGATAAAGCACTGTATCAGCAGACACTCAAGTTATCCATGCAGTGGGCAATATATTCCTCGGTTATGATAGCCAGTGTCTACTATTTGCTGAATGATTATATCCTCAGGTTGTTTACAAATATTCCAAGGATCATAGAAACGGCCCAAAGCTATGAAATTTGGATAATCGTGTTTCCCCTAACGATAAGTTTTGGTATTATCCTTTATGGAGTTTTTACCGGTGCAACCGAAGCCGCCCCCATTCGGGATTCTATGCTTCTCGCATTGTCCATTTTTTTACTTGTATATTTTCTTGTGGTGCCGATCGCCGGAAATCATGGATTATGGCTGTCCTTTCTGATCTTCAGTGCAGGGCGTTCCGTCTTTTTATCAATGTTTGTCCCCCGGTTAACGAGAAAACTGTTTCCTGAGACTGGACCATTTAATAATGAAGAAAATAAAACACTTAAGAGCTCCTTATTATAATGAAGGAGCTCTTTTTTTAATGCAATTAGGTATGGTCACGTCTCTGTAATTGTATGCCGGCTGATTTTTTTCCCTTTTGGTCAGTACCTTAAAACATCCCATTCTTATTAGGAGAATCTTCAGGTATAGGCTGCCCTACATCCCAAAGTTCAACAATCTGGTCATCTTGAAAACGAAAGATATGTACAACTGCTCCTCCAAGATCCTCGGGATTCTGCTTCACATGAGAATAAACAGCAACAGTGTCATTTTCTTGGATAGCCTTTTTGATCTTTAATATTTTGTTTGGGTTTTGGACCGCATTCTCTTCCATCGCAAGCATGAGTGAATCTGCATCGCCACGGAAAAAGGGATTGTGGTGAGAAAAATCTGGACCGATGTAACGCTGGTATGCTTCACGAACATTCCCTGAAGCTACGAGCTGCAGAAAAGAAACTGCTTTCTCTTTATGGGGGAGGTTTGATGTAAACTGTTGTTCCGTCCCCATCTTAATCATCCTTTCATTTCAAGAATTGTTATGGAATTTAATAGAAGTATAAGATATATATAAATCAATGACAATTAGATAAAGTCTAGATATGATTATTTTAAGTGTGTATATAAGTATTTTTATTCGTTAACAATTCTTAAGTGGTATTTTTTAGAAAGGCTCTTTTCTCCTAAATTGTTGTTTTAGTTCCGCCAATGGGTCAAAGCATACTGGATCACCACGCGAAGAGAAGTTCTATTGATTGGTCAAATCAGGAGGAGGTCATTCCCTATCTTGCGGAGGGATGGAGATTATTAGGCGGTTCTAAAATGTTTGAGCAGAAAAGAATTTATAATCTGGCTGAGAGAGAGGCGGCACGGGCCAAACAGCTGTTAAGTCGATTTAATCATGCCATGCTGCAAGGCGGGGACGAATATTACGATAGGATGGGAGAAATCAGCGTACCTGTGCTCATTATTCATGGAACAAAGGATCCAGCTCTTCCATTTCAACATGGGCTTGCCCTTAAGAAAGCCATCCCTCATGCTGAGTTTATGAGGCTGGAAGGGTCAGGTCATGAGATCCATAGCGAAGATTGGGATCAAATTATAGGTTCAGGTAAGGTTAAGTTCATAAAGTGGTGAAGAGCAGGTCCTTAAAAGACAGGTACCTGCCCCCGACTGCGGTAGAATCTGACTGTTATTTATACGATGACGATTTAAGCACCCCAAGGAGTGCTTTTTTCTTTATTCTATTTGAATACCTTTGGTGCTACTAATAAATTTATTTAATTCACGTAAAAAACATCTAATTCAGCATCTGATCGAAGTTTAAAAGCATACCCATAGCAAATCTGCTCATTACCAGTGTGCTCTCTTTTAGGAAATTCTAGGAAAGCTGTATTATGATTTAACCCCATAGATTTTTCCTGCAGTTCTTTATTTGATTCAACTGTTTTTTAAACTAAAACAATAGTAATCTCTTTATTTGGAAGTAAATAAATTACTTCATCTTTACAAAATTTTTAAATTCAACAGCTTTTGAAGTTTGTTTGAAAAGTTTAATCCAAAAGTATTTTGTATCAAAAGACGCGTATTGGCCATAAAATGGGGGCTTGTCGAATTCGTTTTAAAATTTATTAAGAATTTGTAAAATTATTGCTTTCTTTAAAAAATATCCCATTTATACTAGTCATCAAAAAAAGAGTCGGTCTTTTTACCTGCTTTTATTAAAAATATATTATTTTAGGCGGTCACAGGCTCCTTTCTTTGATCCAGCTGGAAAGCTCAAACTTAAATCCTATTTTTTTGTTAATTCATATTTTACAAAAGGTTAACTTACCCTTAAGAATAGTCTGTTAACTTATTTAATAGAAAAGCTTACGTGCATGATGCTGCAAAAAAATAGGAGGTATTTTTATGTTATTAGGAAGCAAGGAGCTTAACAGAAGAGATTTTTTAAAAGCTGGCGGAATGAGTACGCTGGCGATCACGCTGGGGTCAACTGGACTTTTTTCAATGGGTGGAGCCTCCAGCGCACTGGCTTCAGTTCAAAACCCAACAAGCGGCTTCGGAGGTTACGGTCCCTTAGTAAAAGATCCGGATGGAATTTTAGATCTTCCCCGGGGATTTAAATACAAAATCATTTCCAAAACAGGAGATCGAATGTCTAACGGAGATTTAGTTCCAGGCAATCTTGATGGAATGGCTGCCTTTCAAGGGCCAAAAAATACAACGATCCTTGTAAGGAATCATGAACTCGGAACGAATGCCGAGTTTCCTGTAAACGGAAAGAATCCATGGAGCAAAGGGGCTGCTGGCGGAACAACGGCTCTGATTGTTGGACAAAATAACGAGGTACTTAGCGAGTATGTGACTAATTCAGGAAACATCAGGAACTGTGCAGGCGGCCCTTCCACATGGGGAACATGGTTAACATGTGAGGAGACCCGGGAACTTGGGCATGGTTTTGTTTTTGAAGTAAATCCGCATGAACCTGAAAATGAAATGTCAAAAACACCCATTCGGGATATGGGTTACTTTTCTCATGAAGCATGTGCAGTCGATCCAGCCACAGGCATCTGGTACTTAACGGAGGATAGCAATCCAAGCTTTTTATATCGTTTTACTCCAAATGACCGCAGTCAAAAACTTGGTTCTCTGCAAAAAGGCGGAATTCTTGAAGCGGCAGCCATTGATGAATTGCCTGCTTCATCAGCCAGCACCTTCAGCAATGGACAAAGGTTTGGGATCGTCTGGAAGCAAATTAATCCAGAGCGTGCAAAAGAAGATGCCCGTGATATGGGATGCATTCGCTTTAGCCGCCTAGAAGGAGCGTGGTTTGCGGCAGGAACACTTTGGTTCGACGATACCAGTGCAGGCACAGGAAAACTTGGCCGTGTCTACCGCTACTATCCGGCAACCAATACGCTAGAGCTGTTCTATGAATCTGCAGCTTCAAATGACCTGGAAATGCCAGATAATATAACGATTACTCCTTGGGGAGACCTATGGATTGCCGAAGATGGAAGCGGAAACGACCGAATTATTGGCCTTACTCCTGAAGGGAATGTATACCCGTTTGCAGAGAATACCCTAAACGGTTCTGAATTTGCAGGACCTGCATTTTCACCAGATGGCAACACTCTCTTCGTTAATATACAAAGCCCAGGCATAACTTTTGCGATTACCGGTCCTTTTGCACGAAGAAATGCTGCTCGCCAGCGTGCAATGAGTTACGCAGCTCCTCCAGCTTCCTTCGCGCCTGCTGTTTCAGATAAGCTGGCTGCATTCGCTGAAAAACAGGGGATGTCTATCCTGGAAGCCGCTGCATTAGAACGCCATGGAATGCCCATTATTTAATTGAGGGATAAGGCAACAAGCTGAAATCTTGATCCAGAGAAAGTCGAATTTACTTATAAAAGGTTCCTGTCTCCTTTTCTTTAATGAATGAGGGGACAGGGACTTTTTTAAATCTTCTTATTAAGATAGAGAAATATCATTTATATTCGATCTATACATCAGCTCATTCTTGCCTTCCAAATGAACTGGGAAATACCTCTTTACATACCCCTTCCTTAATAAAGGTCAGTAGCTTATTTGTTACTTCCAATATACTTAAGAGAGTAAATATGCGTTTTCGTTAAATCAATGACTTCTTGGATAAATTCCTCCTGGGACACTTTAAATCCATGTTGAATCCAATTCTGAAGGAGTCCGTAAAAGCCATAGGCTGTATAACGTTTAAAGTAATCCATATTGACCGGGATATTGTTAATAGTCTCGAATATAAATTGTTCTTTATAGATTTTTAAGATTGTTTGAGGGAACTGTGTGTGTAAGCCTGGTAAGGTGTCATCGTAATTAATAAGTTCAAAAAAATTCCGGTTTTTGTAGATATAAGAAACGATATTAAAAGATGGCGCATTGAGCTTGGCTGTATAGACTTTGTGTCCAGGTATGTATGGTTTGCCTACCGAAGCTTGAAGCCCTTGAAGCATCGAAACTCGTAAATCTTCAGCTAGTTCAATTTTATCCGCGTAATGGATATAAAAGGTGCTCCGATTATAGGAGGCATAATCAACAATGTTTTTTACAGTAACGGAATGGTAGCCTTTTTCTTTTATGAGATCAATTAATGCTTGCTTTAAATGTTCTTTTGTTCGATTTTGACGTTGAGATGTTGTATTTTGTTCGCTATTCATGAAAAAACCTCCCTCGAAATAGACAGATTGTTCATAAATGTCTATTTAATAGACACTTAATCATATCTTATTGATTGTTTAAAGTGAACAAAGGAGTACAATTAAATTGTAAGCAAAATAGTCCAGATTATCATTTTGTCTAGCCTAAAGAAATTTTATCACTAGGAGGATGTAAAATGGCAAAATTACAAGACAAAGTAGCTGTGATTACCGGTGGAGCATCTGGTATTGGAGCAGCAACAGCACGCTTATTCGTTTCAGAAGGAGCCAAAGTGGTTCTTGTTGATTTAAATGAAGAAAAAGGGAAAGCTTTTGAGGCAGAGTTGAAAGCGCTTAATGCTAAAGCTCTTTTTATAAAAGCAAATATTACGAGTGAAGAAGAAGTAGTAAATATCTTTAAACAAACTATTGAAACGTTTGGAAAAGTGGATGTTGTCTTCAACAACGCGGGTATCGGCCGTGTTCATCCCTCACATGAATTAGAGTACTCAGAATGGCGTAAAACCGTAAATGTTGACTTAGATGGTGTCTTCTTAGTAGCACGTGAATCCATCCGTGAAATGCTAAAAACAGGCAGTGGTGCAATTGTTAATACGGCATCTATGTATGGTTTCGTGGGGTCTCCTGGTTCAGCAGCCTATAACGCTGCAAAAGGTGGCGTGATTAATTTAACTCGCTCCCTTGCACTTGAATATGCAGAACATAATATCCGCATCAACGCATTATGCCCCGGTTTTATTGATACACCAATTATTCCTGAAGAAAGCAAGCAAGCCTTAGTTGCTGCTACTCCTGTAAAGCGCCTTGGCACAGCAGAAGAAATGGCAAAAGCAGTATTATTCCTGGCTTCTGATGATTCTTCATTCATGACTGGGAGCAGCTTAACGGTAGATGGCGGCTATACGGCTCAATAAATCCTTAACAGTTCTTTTACAGGGTTGATTCTTATACCCCTGGGGACTAAACAGATAAAGGGAACTTTGTGATCATTTATCTTTAACTAGAGATATTTTAGTTAAAGGTAAATAAAGGGAGATATAAAAGCATTATATATGTATCATTTCTCTAAAGATGTTTAACAAAAATGAGGAGGTTATTTACAATGAGCAATCGATTTGACAGCAAAGTAATTTTGATTACAGGTGCAGGGTCAGGTTTGGGTCAAGCTTCTGCCTTACAAGTAGCAAAAGAAGGGGCAAAGCTTTCACTCGTAGATTTAAACGGTGCTTCATTAGAAGAAACAAAAAGTAAAGTGTTAGAAGTTGCACCAAACGCAGAAATACTGCTTATCACTGCAAATGTGGCAGAGGAAAAAGCAGTTGAAAACTATGTAAATGAAACAGTTGAGAAATTTGGGAAAATCGATGGTTTCTTCAACAACGCAGGGATCGAAGGAAAACAAAACCTAACAGAGGATTTTGGCATTGATGAATTCCAAAAAGTAGTAAGTGTCAATTTAAATGGTGTTTTTTATGGTTTAAAACACGTATTGAAAGTGATGCGAGAACAAGGTTTTGGCTCTATTGTTAACACGGCGTCTGTTGGTGGTATCCGTGGGGTAGGAAACCAATCTGGTTATGCAGCTAGTAAACACGGCGTGGTCGGATTAACAAGAAACTCTGGCATTGAATACGGTCAATACGGAATCAGCATCAAAGCTATTGCTCCAGGTGCAATCATGACACCAATGGTCGAAGGTTCATTAAAACAAATCGATCCAGACAACTGGGAAGAAGTAGGAAAACAATTTGTTGAGCCAAATCCAATGAAACGTTTCGGTAAACCAGAAGAAGTGGGTTATTTGGTGGCATTCCTGCTGTCTGAACAAGCCAGCTTTATCAACGCAGTTGTTATTCCAATCGATGGCGGACAATCTTATAAATACTAAGCAGATGCAGGTGGCTCATTAAAATTCCTTTTTCCTATAACTGATAATTCATATCCAATGAAACACGGGGATCGTCTTCTCTTTGCGTATCAGGAACGAATTTAGGGAGGGTTATTGATCCCTGCTTGCGTTAAAGCACTAGTAATAAATATTAAAAACCGTACGGAAATGTTTACCCGTGCGGTTTTATTCTTTGTCTATTTACTTACCTTAAATTTAAATAACTCAGTTAAAACCTGGCTATAAGTTGACCCAACTTTCTTGAATACGTCCTCACAACGGTAAATTCCGGTACAACTTATGCAGTCATACTTTCTGAAAAAGATAAAGTAGACGGTCTTTATGTGAATGGCAGCACCGGGTTTGATGAAATGCTTCTTCCGGCCACTGTTCTCGGCATAGACGGTGCAATTGGCAGTACATTTAATATAAATGGACACCGGACCAAACAAATTTTTGTCCTAAATCTTAGTATACAAGCTATTGACTTTAAATTGTAAGAGGTGCTATAGTCTATTTAAATTCAAAAAATTCCGGCGATTGCTGCAGGAAGTTACAGCCTAGAGGTGTGTTTTGTGGTTAGATTAAAGGATATTGCTGAGTATGTTGGCGTTTCTATTTCTACTGTTTCTAGAGTTATTCAGAATGACCAAACACGAAATGTTAACCAGGAAACAAAAAATAAAATTTGGCAGGCTGTTAAGGAGTTAGGGTATACACCCAATCAGCATGCAAGAAATTTGGTTAGCAACAGACAAAATAAGAGTGATGCCAGAACAATGAAAATTGGCTGGGTTGCCAATCCTAAACAGGCTGAAATAAATCCATACTTTTCCAATATCTATACAGGTATTCGTGATACTTTAGCAAATAATGATTATACATTAATAAGTATTACTAAGGATGAGATTGAAAATGAGGCACTTCTTCTCAAGACAATTCATGATCTCGGGATTGAAGGACTTTTGCTGATCGACAGAATTGATGAGAGCTTAATTGACTACATACAGCAAACGATTCCTGTTGTGGGACTTGATTTCTATTATTCTGATAAAGAAATTGCGATTATTGATTATAACCGTGAGGCGGCAATAGAAAAGGTTGTTCAGCATTTAGTGAGTCTAGGTCATCGTGATATTGGGTTTATCGGCGGAGGAATTAATGAATCCTTTCAGGACTTAAATGAAGAACCACGATTTAAAGGTTATCAATCTGCAATGAAAGAAGCAGAACTTTCTATTCGAGATGAATGGGTTATCAATACTAGATGGAAAATGGAAAACAGTTATGAGGGAATGAATCAACTCATTAAAAACAGTTCTGGATACTTGCCAACAGCTATGGTTTGTGCAAGTGATTTAATGGCACTGGCTGCGATGAGAGCAGTTATAGAAAATCAGCTAAGAATCCCCGAGGATATTGCTTTCTTTGGAGTGGATAATATTGAAATGGGGAAATATTCATCACCGCCGCTTTCAACCGTGGAAATCCCCAAATATGAAATGGGAAAAATGGCCGCGAAAACGATTATGGAAATGGTAGAGGAAAAAGTCGTTCTTCCAATAAAAATTATTTTACCATTTGAGTTAGTCATTCGTGAATCATCTTCTAAAAAACGGACCTAAGCGGTTCTTTTTTTAAAAACGTTTGGAAAACGTTTGGATAAAAACCGGAAAATTTTCCGGTAATTTTTTAGAAAGGAGAAAGTTACATGAAGACAATGACAGCACTCCTTATAGGAGCTGGGGACAGAGGGGCAAGAGCATACGCACCGTATGCATTGGATTATCCGCATGAATTAAAAATTGTTGCTGTTGCAGAACCGAATAAGGAAAGGAGAGGGAGAATCCAGCAAGAACATCAAATTCTCAATGAAAATTGCTATGAATCATGGGAAGAGATCTCACAGCTGGACAAACAAATTGCTGATATTGCCATTATCTGTACCCTTGATAGAAATCACTTCAAAGTGACCATGAGAGCTTTAGAGCAAGGGTATCATGTCCTCCTTGAAAAACCAATGTCTCCAGACCCGCTTGAATGTATTTTAATGGAACAGCAAGCCAAAACATATAACCGGCAGCTGACCATCTGCCATGTCCTCAGATATACGGACTTTTGGTCCGCCATTAAAAAGGTAATTTCCAGAGGGGAAATAGGTGAAGTTGTATCTCTTCAATTAAATGAAAATGTTGAAGTCATGCATATGTCACACAGCTTTGTAAGAGGTAATTGGAGTAATAAAGAAAATTCGAGTCCAATGATCCTCCAGAAGTCTTGCCATGACATGGATATCATTTCATATGTTATGGGAAAAGCATGTAAACAAGTAAGTTCGTATGGGTCGCTGATGCATTTTAAAGGGGAAAATGCCCCGGAAGGAGCCCCATTACGATGCTTGGATGGCTGTCCTGCCGAGCTTGAGTGTCCTTTCCATGCGGGAAGATATTATCTTGGTGACGGAAGAGGGTGGGCAAAAAAATTTACAGAAGACTATACAAATGAAGGCATTATTAAAGCCTTGAATAAAACCCCTTATGGGAAGTGTGTATATCGTTCAGATAATAATGTCGTTGACCATCAGGTCGTCAATATGGAGTTCGAGGGCGGAGCGACCGCCACCTTCAGCATGTGCGGATTTACAAGAGAACAAACTCGAATCGTTCAAATTATGGGAACCAAAGGTGAAATCCGCGGAAACATGGAAGAAAATGAAATCTCTATTTTTGATTTCTTAACCAGGCAGGAAACAGTGATTCATTTTGATCAGCCAGTTGGCGGGCACGGCGGTGGAGACCGCGGAATTATGAGACTATTCCTGGAAGAAGTCCGGAATGGAAATAAAGAGGATAGTGTTTCTTCTGTTTCCGCATCTGTAAGAAGTCATCTTATGGCATTTGCGGCGGAAGAGTCACGGTTAAACCAGGGTCAATCTATCAATATAGGTGAATATTATCATAGGTTAGTTAAGAATATTCAAGTTTAAAAGATTGTAAACACAGCTCTTTATGCAGTGTTGCAATATATTTTACCAGTTAAGATTAAATCTTAATGGAGAAACATGATTATTTGGAAAACGTTATCCTAGGAGGTGGTAAACGTTATAAATACCTACATTATCAATAACATTTTTATTCATCTAGAGAAAACCCCTTATGTTTTGAGTTAGTCAAAAAAACTTTAGGAAAGAAGGGAAATGGGATGAAGAAATGGATCATCATGCTTTTAACCGTTGTATTAGGTGTGCTGAGCCTTACTGGCTGCAGTGATAGTGATACAGCATCCGGCGGAGAGAAAGATGGCAAGGTTGAGATTACTTATGGATTATGGGATAAAAAACAGGTTCCTGCGATTGAAGAAATTATTAAGTTATTTAATGAAAAATATCCGAATATTGAAGTGAAAACAGAAATTACTCCATATGGCCAATATTTTCAAAAGCTTGAAACGGCAGCAACTGGCGGTGCTTTGCCAGACGTTTTATGGATGAATGGTGCTCATGTTGTTCAGTATGCAGAAGGGAAGGTCATTCTTCCTTTAAGCGAACTGGCTAAAAAAGATAACTATAGCTTAACTAATTATCCGGAGTCTTTAATTGATCTGTATACGGTTGACGGGGAAATATATGGGATTCCCAAAGACTACGATACGACTGGGTTATGGTATAACAAGAAAATATTTGATGAAGCAGGTATACCATATCCGGATGAAACGTGGGACTGGGAGAAATTAAAGGAAGTCGCTGGACAGCTGACTGACAAAGAAAAAGGAATTTGGGGCTATGCCGCATTAATGGGCAATCAAGGCGGATATTATGATTTCATCTGGCAGAATGGGGGTTATATCATTTCTGAGGATGGCAAGTCTGTGGGGTTCGACAAACCAGAAGCTATCGAGGCATTAGAATACAATGTCAGCTTTATTAAGGAAGGATTATCTCCTACGCAAGCGCAAATGACCGAAACGGCTGCTTCTGAATTATTCTCTTCTGGAAAGATAGCGATGATGTTTGATGGTCCTTGGATGGTTCCTGAATATAAGAAAAATCCTGATTTAAATGTGGCTGTGGTTCCACAAGGAAAAAAACGGGCAGTTTCTATTCACGGGCTTTCTAATGTAATATCTTCGAATACAAAACATAAAGAAGAAGCTTGGAAGTTTGTTCAATTCCTTGGTTCTAAAGAAGCAGCTGAAGTCTTTGCCAAAACTGGAACGGTTATACCTGCTTATAACGGTACACAGGAAGCTTGGAAAGAATCTGTCCCCAATTTAAATCTTCAGGCTTTTATTGATGGTGCAGACTATTCAGTTCCATTGCCAAGTGTGAAAAACACCGGGGAGATCTGGCAGTACGAAACAGATGTACTTAAAAAGGCCTGGAGTGAGGAAATAAGTATTGAAGAGGCCGCAGAAGAGCTGGCAAAGAAAGCAAATGAGGCATTGGCCAAGTAATAAAACAGAAGAGAAGAATTTTGATATTCTTCTCTTCCATTCATAAAAGGAGGGAAGACTTTGAAGGAAGTACCTCTTCAGACAGAAGTAAAATCAGCAAAAAGGATAAAGATTTCGAGCCTCGCAAAGACAAGGAAGCGGTCAGATTATTTTTGGGCTTATCTTATGATTGCGCCTACAATGCTAGGGCTGTTTATTTTTTATCTGTGGCCTATTGTTCAGAATTTTTACTTTAGTTTTACCGAATGGGGAGCATTTGGACAGTATGAGTGGACAGGTTTAGACAATTATAAGAGATTGCTAGAGGATGCAATTCTCGTACAAGCATTTAAGAACACAATCATGTATATCATATTTACTGTGCCAATTGGAATTTTCCTATCCATTATTGTGGCGGTTCTTTTAAACCAGAATATAAAAGGTAAATCCATTTATCGAACTTTGTTCTTTTTACCTGTAATCACCATGCCTGCTGCAATAGCGATGGTTTGGAAATGGCTTTATAACGCCGATTACGGGATGTTAAATTATTTGTTATCTTTGGTTGGAATTAAAGGCCCACAGTGGGTAAGTGATCCCAATATTGCTTTATATTCAATTATTGCCGTGGCGATTTGGAGCGGTATTGGCTACAATATGGTCATTTTCCTATCAGGGCTGCAAGGCATTCCAAAGATGTATTATGAGGCAGCAGAAATTGACGGAGCGGGTCCTGTCACCGTATTTTTTAAAATCACACTGCCGCTTCTTTCGCCAGTTATTTTCTTTGTGACCATAATGTCACTAATTGGTGCTTTTCAAGTATTCGACTTAATTTTCATGATGATTGGAAAAAGCAGCACAGCGCTGGAAAGTACACAGTCCATTGTCTATTTGTTCTATCAGCATGCCTTTGTATTAAATGATAAAGGATATGCTGCGGCTATTGCAGTTCTTTTATTAGCGGTCATTTTGATTATTACAGCAATTCAGATGGTCCTGCAGAAAAAGTGGGTTCATTATGATTAAAGGGAGTGGTGCCGATGGATAGAACACTTAAGCTTTTTACAAGTAAAACATTCCTTTTCCATTTCATCCTGATTGTTGGGGCGGCAGCAATGGTTCTGCCTTTCTTATGGATGATCCTTACCTCGTTAAAGACGTATACGGAGTCGATTCAAGTACCGCCGGTTTTGATTCCGGAAGATTTTCAATGGGGGAACTATAAAGAAGTATTTGGACTTCTGCCCTTTTTCAAATTTATGTACAACACCGTTATTATTACGGTCCTGAGGACTGTCGGCCAATTGTTCCTATGTTCATTAGCGGCTTATGCTTTTGCCAGAATTGAATTCCCAGGGAGAAACATCTTATTTTTGTTAGCGCTTACTGTATTAATGGTGCCTGGACAAGTATTCCTGCTGCCTCAATATATGATTATGGTTAAATTAGGCTGGCTTAATTCCCTGCAGGCAGTCATTGTCCCAGGTTTGTTTAGTGCATTTGGCACTTTTCTATTGCGCCAGTTTTTCATGGGACTTCCAAAGGAATTGGAAGAGGCTGCAAGACTTGATGGCTGCAACCATTTCCAAATCTATTGGAAAGTAATGCTCCCTCTTGCAAAACCGGGATTAATCGCTCTTGGGATTTTTACAACTCTCTGGAGCTGGAATGAATTGATGTGGCCGATGATTGTTAATAGTTCTCCTGAGTCTATGACTCTATCAGTGGGATTATCTTCACTTCAGGGTCAATATTTAACCAATTACCCAATTCTAATGGCTGGATCTTTTTTAGCTATCCTGCCAATGCTGATTTTGTTTATCTTCCTGCAGAAGCAGTTTATTCAAGGAATTGCTGTGACGGGGGGGAAATAAAGGGTATTGATGAGCAAGCATATTGGTTATAACACCTCAGAGTCAATGAGGTTTTCTTTAAAATCACTTATCCCAACAACCCATCCTTGAGTATTTAATCTTTGAGGATGGGTACTGGATCTTGTTTGGTAAAATGTGCTTTTGGTCGATAGTGCAGTCTGTCTAATCTGTTATTGTATGTAGAAAAATACTATCAAGTTATTGTCGAAAAGGTTTAATTAATAAAAAGGGTTGTTGGGTTGACACGTTAACATTTAATGGTATAATTTAAGTAAATTTTCAAACAATAGACTTTACTTAAAGCACAAACACGGAGGAATTTATCTAAATGAAACATTTGCAGCACGATAGTATAATCCCGCTTTACCATCAGCTTAAAGAAATATTAAAGGAATCGGTTGACAATGGCAGCTGGAATACAGGAGACAAAGTTCCTTCTGAAAATCAATTAATGGATGAGTATGGAGTAAGTAGGAATACAGTTAAAAAAGCGATCGAAGAACTTGTTCAGGATGGGGTTTTGTACAGAATCCAAGGTAAAGGCACGTTTGTATCAAAGCCAAAATTTCAGCAGCCATTAATGGGTTTCTATAGTTTTAGCAAAGTTCTCAAAGAACATGGAATGAACCCTAGAGATATTATTTTAGATATCCGTGAAGTTAAGCCTACTGCAAAAATCAAAGAAGGGCTGCAAATGAAAAATAACGAAAGTGTCATTGAATTAAAACGCTTGCGATGTGCGAATAATGAACCCATTATCCTTGAATCGTCCTTTTTTACAAAAAAAACTGTCCCTGATATGTCCAAGTTAAATGAAATTGGTACAATTTCCTTATATGATTTGCTCGAACAGCAATTCAATGTTGTAGTTACACGTGCCAAAGAAGCTTTTGAGCCAGTTTTAATCCGTGCTGATGAGAGCGAGTATCTTCAGACCAAGGAAGGTCTTCCGGCTTTATTGTTGGAAAGGACAGCATTTGATAAGGAAGGTAACCCTGTAGAATTTTGCCGATCCATTGTACGCGGAGACCGTTGCCGTTTTTATACAGAACTAACATAATAGATAACACTTACTCATAGTTTCGAGGCTATGAGTTAAATATTCTTTTAACTTGTACCAACAACCCAACTACCCGTTGTCTGTTAATAATCAATGCCAAAGCCCTAAATAGACGCTATATACATATTGAAGGGAGAAAGAGTATGACAGCATTAGTAGCCGACATAGGCGGTACAAAAATTGCAGCTGCCTTTGTTTCTGATAAAGAAAAGACTATAAAACAACGAATTCAGGCTGATAGTGTCTCACACGATTCAGAAGCATTATTTAATCGTGTACTCGCCTTGTTTTTTCAAATATTGGAATCAGAAAAAACAAAACCTGAAGAAATCAAGTTCATTGGATTAGGCATACCGGGAAAAGTGGATTCAGTACATGGGCTGGCAGTTTATCAAAATAATCTGCCATGGAGAAATTTCCCCCTAAGAGAAAATCTTAATAAATATTTTCCTAATGCAGAAGTTGTGATGGATAACGATGTGTATATGGCAGCTTTTGGCGAATGGACCGAATGGAAGATGGAAAAGGAGACCTTTGCCTATGTAACGGTTAGCACTGGTGTTTCCGCATGCCTGCTATCAGAAGGTAAATTTCTCCGCGGAGCAGGAATTGCGGGCGAGGTAGGATTCACACTTTTGGAATATGGTGATGAACTCAAAAGTTTAGAGAATCTTGCATCTGGAACCGCTATTGAGGAAAGTGCGAAGAAATTGTTCAATCCGCAAATAACCGTAGCTGGTGTTATGGAACTTTATTATCGGAAAGACCCTCAGGCAGAGAAGATAATTCAAAGAGCTGCAAAGTGCATTGCAAGAGGATTACATCAAATTTTTACCTTAATCGATCCTCATTTAGTAGTGATGGGAGGAGGAGTTATTATTAACCAGCCTGAATTCTTTGCTCTTATAAAACAGGAACTAAAACACATGGTGCAAAATCCCCTCCAGAAGGGGATTGAAGAAAGGGTTCAATTAAGCAAGTTAAATGGTGATGCTGGATTATTTGGATGTTTGTATACAGCTGAGAAACAAAAATCGAAAAAGACCCATCATAACAAAATTAATAAATAACAAGAGTGGAGTGAAAAACTATGGGTTTTGTGAAAAGTTTATATGAAGAAGAAATAAAAGGCGCGAAACACACTGTAAAAGAGATTCATCAACAGCCTGAACTATGGCTTCAGACAGTAGGGACTATTGAAAAACAAAAAGTGGCGATTCAGAATTTTATCACCCAAAAGATATTTGCCAAACAGGCACGGATTATTTTTACTGGTGCAGGGACATCGGCCTATGTAGGAGATACTTTAACGCCTCAGTTGAGAAAAGCACTTCCTTATCAAATTGACTCGATCTCGACTACCGATATTGTTACAAACCCTTTGAATTATTTTAAGGCAGAAGTTCCTACCGTACTTGTCTCCTTTGCGAGAAGTGGAAATAGCCCTGAATCATTGGCTACCTACACTTTAGCTAATAAACTGATCAACAATATTAGCCAGATTATCATCACATGCAATCCTGAAGGACAGCTTGCAAAAGAAGCCGGAAAAGATGAAAATACCTTTCTCCTTCTAATGCCGGAAGATTCGAATGACCAGGGCTTTGCAATGACCAGCTCTTTCAGCTGTATGTACCTATCCGCTCTCCTGATTTTCCAGTTAGATCGATTGGAAGAGCTGAAGAGAAAAATAGAAGTAGTTTCTAAGAATGCAGACAGAATTTTAACCCAGCAATATAAATCGATTAAGAATCTTGTCAGCCTCAACAAGAAAAGAGTTGTCTACCTGGGTTCATCAACCTTAAAAGGTTTGGCACAGGAAGCAAGCTTAAAGCATCTTGAACTTACATCCGGAAAAATACCAACTTTTCATGAATCTGTTCTCGGGTTTAGACATGGGCCCAAATCGTTGATTGATGACGAAACGCTGATTTTCGTTTTTATATCCAATGATCCTTATACAAGAAAATATGAGATTGATTTATTACAAGAATTAAAAAAAGACGGCGGCAGTAAAACTGTGGTGGCGGTTGCAAATACCAATGAAAAAGAAATTGCGGAAATATGCGACAGCGCTTTTTTAATTCCTGAGCAGGAGAATATATATCTGGAAGATCATCTGATTGCCCTGAATTATTTGATTGTCGGACAGCTATTTGCGCTGTTCAATTCCATCCACCTGGGTGTAACACCTGATAACCCTAGTCCAACCGGAATGGTTAATAGGGTGGTTAAAGGAGTTAACATATACAATTTTAAAAAATAGGGGGAGTACAAAGTGCCAAATATTTTGTTGACTCGAATTGATAACCGTCTTGTGCACGGTCAGGTAGGTGTTACCTGGGTTAATCACCTTGGAGCTAACCTAATTGTTGTAGCCAATGATGAAGTAGCTGAAGATGAAGTCCAGCAAGACTTAATGGAAATGGTAGTTCCAGAAGCAATCGGTGTCCGCTTTTTCTCGATACAGACAACTGCAGATATTATTCATGATGCCTCTGAAGATCAATTGATCTTTTTGGTTGTTAAAACTCCACAAGATGTCCTGCGGCTTGTCCAAGGAGGTGTTCCGATCGACAAAGTGAATATCGGAAATATGCACTATTCTGAAGGGAAGACACAAATTTACTCGACTGTTTCAGTTGATGATGCTGACAAATTATCTTTCCGCAAGCTAAAAGAACATGGTGTAAAACTCGAAGTGCGCCGTGTTCCCGATGAAAGGCCAGATGATATTTATAAATTCTTATAAGGGAAAGGATGGTATGACTGGTGGATCAGGAAATTTTGCTTCAGGCATTGCTAATTGCTATTTGGGCTGGCATTGCCGGCATCGACTTGTTTAACGGTTTGTTTCACATTCACCGACCAATTGTAACAGGAGTCATTGTTGGCTTAATCCTAGGCGACTTGCCTACGGGTGTGATGACTGGAGCGGCAATTGAATTAGTATGGGCTGGAATGGTACCGCTTGCAGGAGCACAGCCACCAAACGTAGTTATTGGCGGAATAATTGGTACAGCATTTGCCATTTTGACCGGACAAGAGCCTCAGGTTGCGATAGGAGTTGCTGTTCCATTTGCCGTTGCAGTCCAGGCATGTATCACATTAATGTTTACTGCTTTTTCACCTGTCATGCATAAAGCAGATAAGTATGCCGAAGAAGCAAATACAAAAGGCATCGACAAGATTAATTACCTGGGAATATTAACTCTGTTTGTATTCTATTTTGTTGTTGCATTCCTTCCAATCTATTTTGGTGCTGATGCAGCCAAGAATGTAGTGGAATCACTTCCGGCTTGGATCATTGCAGGTCTCGGCACCGCTGGCGGTATGATGGCAGCCATTGGTTTTGCTATGCTTTTGAAAATTATGCTAAAAAAACAATATATTGCCTATTTTATCGGCGGATTCATCCTTGTTACCTATTTGCAAATGCCGATTATTGCTGTCGCGCTAATCGGTCTGGCAATTGCTATGTATGATTTTTATAAAACATCTGGCGGCCAGGGAGCTGCTATGAGGGGAGCGAGAGGCCGTGGCATCTGAAAATGCAGCCATTGAACCGGAAATTCCAGCTCAGGCAAACAATCCTGAGTTTTATGAAAATTCTTCAACCGAACAACTGATTACAAAAAAAGACCTTAACAAAATGGTCTGGCGTTCTTTATTGCTGCAAGCATCTTTCAACTATGAAAGGATGCAGGCGGCTGGCTGGCTATATTCTATTCTTCCTGGACTAAAGAAGATCCACAAGAACAAGCATGACCTAAGCGAATCAATGAAAAGCCATATGGAATTTTTTAATACTCACCCTTTTTTAGTGAATATCATTATGGGAATTGTCCTTGCAATGGAAGAAAAGAAGCAGAATCGAAATACCATTCGGGCTATCCGCGTAGCCATGATGGGGCCGTTGGGTGGTATTGGAGATGCATTGTTTTGGCTAACACTTCTGCCTATTTGTGTTGGTATAGGTGCTTCGCTCGGTGCAGATGGCAATCCAATGGGTGCACTTGTGTTCCTTATTATATTCAATGTCGTCCATTTTGGACTGCGCTTCGGCCTTATGCGATATGGCTATAATACTGGTACCAATGCCATCAGCTCCTTAAAAGAAAACACGAAGAAAGTTTCTCATGCTGCCTCGATCGTTGGCTTGACAGTGGTAGGCGGGCTGATAGCATCTTTTGTGCAATTAAAGGCAAACCTTGTCATTCATGCAGGCAAAGCTGAAATTGCCCTCCAGGAAGACTTGCTTGATAAGATCATGCCAAACTTGCTTCCACTAGGCTATACATTATTAATGTACTACATGCTGAAAAGAGGCTTGTCCCCTGTCATTTTAATTTTGATTACAGTCGTTATTGGCATTTTTGGCAAGATACCATTCCCATTTGGCACTATTCTTTAAACGGGGTCAGGAGGAAAAAATGAACGGATTAATTGTTTCAGGGCATGGATCCTTTGCAACAGGTCTTCACTCTTCAGTGAAATTAATTGCAGGGGAACAGCCACGTATAGAGTATGTTGATTTCTTAGAATCAGATTCTACATCAGACCTGGAAATAAAGATTAAAGCAGCTTTGGCAAACTTAGAGGGCTGCAATGGGATACTCGTTCTGTGCGATCTTGTGGGAGGTTCCCCGTTTAAAACCGCTGTTTCTCTAACAAACAATCAACAGGATGCTGCTGTTATTGGCGGTGCAAATCTGGCAATGGTTATTGAAACAGCAATTATGAAAGATAATGTATCCATAGGCGAACTAAAAGAAATGGCCATTACTTCTGGAAGAGAAGCGATAAAATGTTTCCAGAAATCAGAGCGCCTCAAGAGAGATGGAGCAGGTATTTAATGGAGGCTATTTTTGCAGACACAATCTATATTCCTAACCGCCGAATATATTCGCGATATGTTATTTATGAGAATGGCTTGATCAAGGATATAACGGACGAGAAGCCAGACTGCCAGATACATGATTTCTCGGGATTTGCCGTTATTCCTGGGCTCATTGATATTCATATCCATGGGATTTCAGGGAAAGACACAATGGATGCAACGCCAGAAGCTTTGCAGGAGATTTCCCTATCTCTTGCAAAGCATGGTGTGACTTCTTTTTTGCCCACAACACTTACGGACGATTTTGAGAAAGTAAAAGCTGCCGTTAGAGAGATTGGCAGACAAATTGGAAAAACGGCTGGAGCAGAAATTATTGGTTCTTATGTTGAAGGACCCTATATAACCCCTGAGCACAGAGGGGCACATCCTTTGAAATTCATGCGTGAAATAACAATGGAAGAACTTGATGAGTTGATAAAAGCTTCGCAAAATACGATTAAAATTCTAACGCTGGCACCGGAGAAGGCTATGGCTTTAGAGGTTATTCCATATCTGAAGGATAAAGGAATCCTTATCTCGATGGGACATACAAATGCAGACTATGAAACTGCCAATATAGCTATTGAAAAAGGCGCTAGTATTTCAGTTCATACGTTTAACGGAATGCGCGGATTCAGCCACCGTGATCCGGGATGTCTGGGGGCATTCCTGACAGATGACGAGACTTTTTGCGAATTGATAGCTGATCTGGAACACGTACATCCAGCAGGAATTCATCTGCTATACAAAGCTAAAGGAGCAGACAAAATTTTATTAATAAGCGATAGCATGGCCGCTGCGGATTTAACGGATGGGGAGTATAAACTGGGAAGCCTATCTGTCACTGTAAAAGGCGGTATTGCCAGAACATTGGAGACTGGATCCCTGGCAGGCAGTACGACAAATTTAATGAGGTGTTTAAAAAACACCCAAGAAGTTCTTGGAATGCCGCTTGAGTGTATTTTACCAATGGCTACAATAAATCAAGCTAGTTTGCTCGGTATTGGGGAAGAAACCGGCACAATTGAAATTGGGAAGAAATTGAATGCTGCTGTAATCGATGACGCATTCAATGTAAAGGCCACCTTTGTTAATGGAAAAGTTGTTTTTATGGAGGAGAAAAGAAAATGGGCAATAATAGAATTGTAAGTACAGTTGAAATGTTCCAAAAAGCCAAGGAAGAAAAATATGCGATTCCTGCATTCAATATCCACAACCTTGAAACATTCCAAGTTGTTGTTGATACTGCTGCAGAGTTGAACTCTCCTGTAATCCTTGCAAGTACACCAGGAACAATTTCTTATTCCGGCGGTGACTATTTGGTTTCACTTGGAAATGCTGCTGCAAAAAGATATGAGATCCCGATCGCACTTCACCTGGACCATTTTGAGAGTTTTGAAGAAATCAAGAAATATATAGACTTCGGTTTTAAGTCTGTAATGATTGATGCCTCCCATCATCCTTTTGAGGAAAATCTCAAAATCGTAAAGCAAGTTGTCGAATATGCTCATGAACATGAAGTTTCTGTCGAGGCTGAATTAGGTCGTCTGGGTGGAGTGGAGGACGACCTCGTCGTTGATGAAAAGGACGCGAAATTTACTAATCCGGAACAGGCAAGAGAATTTGTGGATTTAACTGGGATTGACTCTTTAGCGGTTGCTATTGGTACTGCTCATGGCTTATACAAGGGAGAGCCCAAAATCGACTTCAAGAGACTGGAAGATATCCACTCAGTTGTTAATATTCCTCTCGTTCTGCACGGGGCTTCCGATATTCCGGATGCGATGGTAAAGAGAACAATAGAACTCGGTATTTGTAAGGTAAACATTGCAACAGACCTTAAAATTCCGTTCTCCAATGCGGTAAAACAATACTTTAATGAAAATCCTGACGCAAATGACCCGCGAAAATACATGACACCAGGCAAAGAAGCCATGAAGGAAGTAGTCGTGGATAAAATCCTGATGTGTGGCAGCAATGGAAAAGCCTAGTATTCTAACCGTTACACTTAACCCTGCTATAGATAGTGCCTATCGCCTTGAGCGCCTTAAGATTGGAGGCAGCACGCGTACTAAAAGCCCCCTAAAATCAGCAGGGGGAAAAGGGCTGAATGTGACGAGGGTCTTGGGCATTCTAGGTGAAAAGGTGACTGCAACCGGTTTTTTAGGCGGCAGTAACGGGACCTATATCCGCAATGAACTGGCAAAGCTGGATGTTCGTGATGAATTTGTACAGATATTAGGTGAAACAAGGCAGTGTCTGGCCTTTATTGACAGCCGGAATAATCAGACAGAAATTCTTGAGGAAGGGCCTTTCATTTCCAGTGAGGAGCAGGAAGAAATAAGGAAGCGCCTGCGCGTTTTAATTCCAGAGGTAAAAATCCTTGTTGTAAGCGGTTCCCTGCCCCTGGGAGTATCGTCCAGTCTCTATCAATGGATGATAAGAGAAGCTAAAAATCATGGAGTCAAAGTTCTTCTGGATACAAGTGGGGAGGCACTAGCCGAATCCCTGCTGCTTGGACCCTATTTAATCAAACCTAATCGCGAGGAACTTGAAGAGATTCTTGGCCGTTCTTGCCAGGGAGAAGAAGAAATCTGGAAAGCGATGGAGAAAATCGCTGAGAAAGGTATAGAGGTTGTGATTGTTTCAGCCGGTGATAAGGGGTCGCTAGTTTATTATAAAGGTGAGCGGCTGAAAGTGGCATCCGCAGAAATTCGTGCAGTTAGCGCTGTGGGGTCAGGAGATTCATTCATTGCAGGTTTTGCTGCTGGACTATCAAAAGGGTATTCAATTAAGGATACTCTGGTTCTGGCCTCTGCTTGCGGAGCAGCAAACGTACTGGAAGAAAGAACAGGATATATAAATCTCCAAAACTTGGATTATTTGATTAAACAAATTTCAATAGAGTCATCTTGGTCAGGCTGGTCATAAAAGTTATGAAAGCTCTTTTCTAATAGAATGTTGTTTTTAAATAGGTTTTGTGATTGGAAAAAATTGATGAACAAGGTTGGTTGATTGGAGCGCAAGGTGCGAGATACTCGAAAATGCATTCGCATTTTCTTCGTGCGGTGTTAATTCAAGGAGGCTTATTCAATGTCCTGCGGGAGGCTCACCGCCCGCCCCCGTGGAAAGCGAGCATCCTGGAGCAGAAATCAACCTCTCCTCACTACATGTTAAAAAGCAACAAAGTTTGCTAAAAGCCTTATAAAAAAGATCGCGGAGGTGCCGGATATTGTTTAGAATGCGAAACAAGCTTAAAAGATTTGCATCTATATTTCTTTCATTCATTTTGCTGTTATCGCTTACTCCAATCAGCATAGCTGATGCTGATGAAGCTTCAGATATGTCTTCCATCGGCAAAGTTAATGGGGTTCAAAAAGAAGGCAGTGATGTTTATATTGATTTATCTACTGGAGAAGGTATTAAATTAAGCTTTCTGAAGGAAAATGTATTCAGGCTTCACCTGGACCCTAGTGGTGAATTTCCTGAATACCCGACACCCAATAAACCTGACCATTTGACCAAAATCATTGATAAGGATAAAAAGGAATACCAAAAAGAGTATGGTACCGTGCAAGTAAATATAGAAGAAGATTCCGATTTTTATAGAATAAATACCAAAGTGTTAGAACTAAAAATCTCTAAAACTGACTCAAAAATGAGTCTTTTAGACAAAAATAAAAACAAGAACATATGGAGTGAAAAGGAGCCGCTTTCTCTAGAAGCTAATAAAGGTGTACAGACGCTTAATACTAAAGATGATGAGTACTTTTTTGGTGGAGGACAGCAGAATGGCTATTACTCTCACAAAAATAATAAAATTAATATCGCCATCGGAGGCGGCTGGGATGCCGGTGCAGCATCTAGTCCGGTTCCATTTTACTTGAGCACCGAGGGCTATGGGGTTATGCGTAATACGTTTAAGCCGGGAGCCTATGACTTTTCTAAAACGGCAACCTTCTCACATCAGGAAAACAGATTTGACGCTTATTATTTTGTGGAAGACTCCATACCAGAAATTATCAATGAATATACCGAACTAACTGGAAAAGCAGCATTAATGCCAGAATATGCGTTTTATTTGGGGCATGCAGATTGCTTTAATGGGATCCACAATGGCCATAAAGATAAGAGAACGCTTCTTGGAAAGGGCTTGGATACTTTAAATCAATATGTTACAAAGGATATGCCGCTAGGCTGGTTTTTGCCGAATGACGGATATGGCTGCGGCTACGATGGTTTGGATAACCTAAAGAATTTTGTTGATGAATCAAATGCCAAGGATGTAGAGGTAGGTCTCTGGACACAAAGTAACCTATATCCAGACCCGAACCTTCCTGAGGACAGTCCATTACGAAGAGACCTTGACGGTGAAGTGAAAGCAGGAGTAAGGGCTATTAAAACGGATGTTGCATGGGTAGGACAGGGCTATTCCATGGCCCTTAATGCAACACGTCAAGCAGCCGAAGGGATCGAAAAGCAAGTGAACTCGGGTGGAGCGCGCCCGTTTGTTATTAGTCTGGATGGATGGGCAGGTACACAGCGTTACGCTACCCTTTGGTCAGGTGACCAGTATGGAGGGGAGTGGGAATACATTCGCATGCATATCCCAACTTACATTGGAGCGGGCTTATCCGGCAATCCGAATGTTGGATCGGATATGGATGGCATTTTCGGAGGCGATCCAGTCATCCAGACAAGAGATTTTCAATGGAAGGCTTTCTCGCCAATTCAAATTGATATGGATGGATGGGCGTCATCAGGAAACGATTACAGCAAATCCAAAAATCCATGGAATTATGGCGAACCGTATACTTCCATTAACCGTATGTATCTTAAAATGAAAGCCCAAATGATGCCATATATTTATACGATAGCAGAGGAATCAACTTCCAAATCAATGCCATCTGTACGGGGTATGATGCTCGAATACCCAGAAGATCCATACACCTATGGAACCGAAACGCAGTACCAATATATGTGGGGACCCAATTTGCTAATAGCGCCTGTCTACAATGAAAAGGATCACGCAGCAGGTGTAAGAAACGGGATCTACTTACCGGATTCTGAACAGATTTGGATTGATTATTTTACAGGTGAGCAGTATCAAGGAGGATCAGTTCTCAATAATTTTGATGCCCCATTGTGGAAGACACCTGTATTCGTAAAGAATGGTGCAATCATTCCGATGGCTCCCGAAAACAACTCAATTAGCGAGTTGGATGGATCTGAAAATCGAATTTTCGATGTTTATCCAGCTGGAAAATCAGAATTTACTCTATATGAGGATGATGGTAAATCCACTGAATATAAATCTGGGAAGAATACAAAAACCAAGATTCAGTCTGTAGCAGCAAATGATAAAGTAAAAATTACAGTTCACAAAGCCAAGGGGAAAGGCTACAAAGGAATGGTCAAGGAAAGAGGCACCGAATTCCTTGTTAATACTCGCAAACAGCCAAAATCATTATCCGTAAAGGTGGGCGGTAAGGACGTAAAACTTCATAGAGCGTTGACAGAGGAAGAATACAGCCAGTCAGAAAATGTTTATTTCTATAACGAAAGTCCAAATCTAAATAAATATTCAACAGAAGGCTCTGAGTTCGCCAATACAAAGGTGACTACCGCTCCGAAGTTATTTGTAAAGATTGGGAAAACGGATATAACAAAGAATCAAGTGATGCTTACGGTAAATGGATTTAACAACACGCAGGAGAAAGAAGTAACGGATACAGAAGTACCAGATGTGCCTTCTGGACTCGGAGCTGCAGATGAAAATATTACAGATAAAAGCATAAAACTTCACTGGAATAAGGTTGAAGGGGAAAATGTGTCCTATGACCTTAAAATTAATGGAATGGTATACAGAAATGTTCATTTAGAAAAAGAGGAAACAGAGAAGCCGTTTTTCGAGCACGATGGTCTAAACTTTGACACAGAATACAGATATAGTATCCGTGCAGTTAATACAAAGGGTGCATCAGACTGGAGTGACGAAATAACCGTAAAAACAAAGCTTGATCGATTCAGAAACGTTCCGAAGAATATGACAGCTAGTGCCTCGAGCAATCAGCCTGGGAGCGAAGCATCGAGAGCTGTAGACGGAGATGAGAAAACACAATGGCATACAGCTTGGGGTACAGGAAACGTTCTTCCTCATACGTTTGAGATTGATATGAAGCTTGCCTTTCAATTAGATAAGCTGGAGTATGTGCCTAGACCTGATGCAGGGAATGGAACAATTCTTAAATATGACTTGGATGTCAGCCTTGATGGTAAGACATATAAGAAGGTTATTACGGATGGAACCTTTATAAGGAGCAATGAGACAAAGACCATTCAATTCAACGAAGATGTAAGTGCACGTTATATAAAATTAACCATCAAGGATGCGGTAGGGAAATTTGGATCTGCACAGGAATTCAGGCCTTACAAAAAGGATAAAACAGAAGGGACTGTAGTCGGTGAAAACATTCCTAATGGTGCCATCGAAGAAGAGGACCTGCTCTTCTTTGCCAGTTATATGGGCGTGGACACCACCGATACCTCTTGGGATCAGGTATCCAAAGTTGATATTAACTATAATGGTGTGATTGATGCCTATGATTTAATGTTTGTAGCAGGACAGCTTGGTGAGACACAGCTGCAGCCTGCTAATCGTCCTGTAGCTGGACTGCTGAGCATTCGGCCAGATAAGCAGCAATTGAAAGCAGGTGAAGAGTTTACAGTCGAAGTTATCGGTGCAGGGCTGAAGGATATTAATGCTTTTAACCTTGAACTTGAGATAGATCCAAATAAGTATGATATCGTTACAGAGTGTAAGGGAGAAACTGGCTGCGGCGAAAGAATTGTCAATTCTTCTAACACTACCCAGGACATGCTGAATTTTTCGATACTGGCCGGGATCGGTAATGATAAGCAACGAATTATGGCTGCTTTTTCAAATAAAGGCTCACTAGATACACTGGAAGGCACATCTACTCTGGCCGCTATTAAGCTGAAAGCGAAGAAGGATTTGGAGTTTGATATTCCGATTACGAGATCTTTGCTTGTAAATACTAGTTTTGATACGATTGATAAAATCGGCCATGTTTTAAAGCCTGGAGAAGAGCCTGGCGAAGTCGAGCAGCCTGAAGAGCCGAAGGAACTGCTTTTGACAGCAAGGGATATCGTCGTATCTGGTGAAGCGGATAAAATGCAGGATGGAGCTGAGGCATTTCCTCGATTGATTGACGGTGAAATAAGTGAATCTTCCCTTGCTGAGCTGAAGTGGAGTATTACAGAAGCCGATGGTATTTCTCTTCCATTAGAAGTTGATTTCAGCTTTAATAATCCCAAAGAACTAACGAGATTTGAGATATTCAACAGACCGTTGTATACCAATGGGAAAATCAAAGTTCTCCGTGCAAAAGCTTATGATGAAGAGGGGAATGAATACGATTTGGGAGAAAAGGAAGTCCTCTCCACAGATAAATCTGTAACCTCCAATTTATATGAAAACACTCAAATTCCAGAGGGGAAAAAGCTTGCCAAAGTGAGAATCATTTTTGAAGAATCTCATAGCGGGCCGCTTATGCTTTCAGTTGCTGAGGTGAAATTCTGGGAAAAAAACAGCGCGTATCAAGGGGAATAATTAAGAGATTTGAAGAAATAAAAATGTTCACAGGCATCGATTTTTCAGAAAAAGCCCTTCTCAAACGAGAGGGGCTTTAACAATATCTGGACTTCGTAACGCTGGATTTTTCAATCGTTGCTGAATCAGATATTTTGAAAATCCATCGGGCTTGACCGAAAGCAGTGAGGATTTTGAATACTTTTAAAGAGAAAGGGTTAAGCTTTTGCAAAAAAATCTCAAAATTGTTCAAGAAAGTCTGTTTCAGCCTCATTTGAATTTTAGCGGCATTGTGGGCAGGCAAATTTAATTTCCTGTATATAAAGTAAGGAGCTTATAGGGATTTTATGCAAGTGGAGATAATTCCCTATCAGCACCTCCTCAATTAATTAATGCTGCAAGTGATGGAAGTAAAGCTGCTATGGGAGTAATAAGTGACTTAATTGATGAAGACTTTTAGGATGAATCAAGGCAATTTACCAAAATTGTAAAAGTGTATACGAGTAAAGGGGAATATTCAGGCGAATTACTTGAAAAATTAATGTCAATCGTGGATTATAGTTAAGTATGCTTTTTAAAATGTTAAATTATGGAGGAATTATGGATTCACAGATAAATACGAGAATAATAATGATTACGTTCATGATCGGTGCATTTTTTGCAATATTGAACGAAACGCTGCTGAATATCGCATTGACTGAATTGATGAATGTATTTAACGTCGATGCACCGACTGTTCAATGGATGGCAACTGGATTCATGCTTGTAATGGGTGTCTTGATGCCTATTTCTGCACTATTGATTCAATGGTTCACCACTAGACAGATGTTTATCGGGGTCATGACTATATTTTTGATCGGAACAATCATTGCAGCTTGTGCTATGAATTTTCCGATGCTGTTGACAGGCCGCATGACCCAAGCGGTTGGGACGGGGCTGTTAATACCCGTTATTATGAATGCATTACTTTTTATGTATCGTCCTGAGGTTCGTGGAAAAGTGATGGGGACGTTTGGCTTGGTCATCATGTTTGCACCTGCAATCGGGCCTACCTTATCTGGGGTGATCGTTGATTTATTAGGGTGGCGCTGGTTATTTATTTCCGTCATTCCTTTCGCGGTGTTTTCCATTCTGTTTGCGTTGAAATTTTTGCAAAACGTCGGGGAAGTTACACGTCCTAAAGTTGATATTTTTTCAATTATCCTGTCTTCAATCGGGATAGGGGGAATTGTTTATGGATTCAGCAGTGCTGGAGAAGAAGGTTTTTCATCTATAAGAATTCTTTCGATTATCTTTATCAGTTTACTCAGCCTGGTGGTATTTGTCCTGCGTCAATTGAAGCTGGAAGAGCCATTATTAGACGTTCGTGTCTTCAAATATAAAAATTATGCACTGGGTGTCAGTCTCTTTGTCATTGTCATCATGGCGATGTTCGCATCGGAAATCGTAATGCCTATGTATCTGCAAGGGCCACTCGGCTATTCTGCGAAGCTGGCAGGATTATTGCTTTTGCCAGGTGCGCTTTTGAATGGTTTAATGTCACCGGTGATGGGTACTTTATTTGATAAATTTGGACCTAGAAAATTGATGATCCCCGGGACAATCGTATTAGTCGGGGTCATGATATTCTTCAGCAATATCAGCCCTTCGATGCATATTTGGTCATTCATCCTTGTTTATATCATATTGATGCTGTCTATCTCAGCAATCATGATGCCTGCCCATACAAATGCGCTGAATGAATTGCCGAAGAAGTTATATCCTCATGGAACAGCAATCGGGAACACACTGCAGCCAATTGGAGGAGCACTAGGGGTTTCCGTTTTTGTAAGTATAATGAGTCAAGGCCAGAATAGCTATTTAGACAAGCAATCAGGGCCGATTACTGAGAAGGTAATGAATGAAGCGATGACTCAAGGTGTGCACCACGCTTATTGGTTTGCATTAGCTTTATGCATTGGGGCATTCTTCATTAGCTTATCCATCAAAAAAGCAGTCGCACCGGATTATGATCAAACTGAACTGGAAAATGATCATTAAAAACTAGAAATGGTATTTTAAAGAGAGCATTCCTTTTTGAGGGAATGCTCTTTTTTAACCAAAAAAGGCAGTATTTTAAGATGAACATGGATTTTAGAAAAAAGGAGCCTGCCCCCGGCTATATTAATGCCAAGAGGACAGGCTCCTTTTTTCTGAAAATAATTTATTATGCACTAATACGAACAACCTTACCTTCCTTACGCTTCTTGGCATACTCCGCAGTCGCCGTAAAAAGCACATCCGAAGAAGAGTTAAGTGCAGTTTCACAAGAGTCCTGCAGCACACCAATGATAAAACCAACACCAACGACTTGCATGGCAATATCATCCGGAATTCCGAATAAGCTTGAGGCTAAAGGAATGAGCAAGAGAGAGCCTCCTGCAACACCAGAAGCACCGGCAGCAGATACAGCTGCTAAGACACTAAGAATAAGGGCAGTACCGAAGTCCACTTGAATACCAAGTGTGTGTACAGCAGCAAGTGTTAAGACAGAGATCGTAACAGCAGCACCAGCCATGTTGATGGTCGCGCCTAATGGGACCGATACGGAATAAGTATCTTCATCTAACCCGAGTTTTTCACATAAGCTCATATTTACTGGAATGTTTGCCGCAGAGCTGCGAGTAAAGAATGCCGTTATTCCGCTTTCTCTTAAGCACCTTAAGACAAGTGGATATGGATTTCGGCGAATATTGATGAATACGACAATTGGATTCACAACAAGAGCGATAAAGAACATGCATCCGAGCAGAACGGCAAGCAATTTTCCGTAGTCAAGTAAAGCTGAAAGTCCATTTGTAACAATCGCTTCAAAAACAAGGCCCATGATTCCAAGTGGTGCAAAGCTTATCACCCATTTTACCAATTTAGAGATGGCATCTGAGAAGTTTTCCAGCAGGTTTTTTGTCGTATCCGCAGCACTTCTTAATGCAATGCCAAGAAGGATAGCCCATGTCAGAATGCCGATATAGTTTCCGTTTAATAGGGCATTGACCGGGTTGTCCACAATGTTAAAAAGTAATGTCTTAAGTACTTCTACGATCCCGCCAGGTGGAGTGACATCTTCCGCGCCTGGTGCAAGGGATAAGGTAACCGGAAAGATGAAGCTTGCCAAAACGGCAACAAATCCGGCCAGGAATGTGCTTAAACCATAAAGGGCTATAATCGATTTCATGTTCGTTTTATGACCGCTTCTATGTTTCGAGATGGCATGCATAACTAAGAACAAGACTAATACTGGTGCAACTGCCTTTAATGCACCTACAAATAAAGAACCAAATACTGAGACCCATTTTGCTGCATCAGGAATCGTTAAAGCCAAGACAATACCAATAATAATACCTACAAGTATTCGTTTTACCAGGCTTACTTGATTCCACTTGAGAAATGCGTTTTTCATAGAAATACCCTCCGAACTTTTTTATGATAAGTGCTTTATAAAAGAGAATATTATTGCATCACTGTTATTTAACAGTAATATTTGATATTTTAACACGAATATTATAAATTGTGTAACAAATTATTATATTGAAATATTTGTTAACTACCCGAAGGTGTCAGGATGAATTTCTCTGGAATCTTCGGTTTTTTGCATTGCATTGAGTGCCTGCGAAATTTTTCGTTCGACAAAAAAATATTCTTTTATCCAAAAGGAATAAGAGTTTCGCCATTGCCACAATCTAAAAAAAGTATTCACCGTTTACATAAAATGAAAAATGGGGTACACACCAATGACAGGAATTTTATTAGCCTTGGTTGCAGCGGTTTCGTGGGGCAGCATCGTATTTGTCAGCAATAAACTTGGCGGGGACGAAGACAGCCAAACACTTGGAACCACACTTGGTGCCTTGTTTTTTTCCATGGTGGTATATCTCTTTAAGAGACCGGATATGCCGAATGCCGTGTGGGCAGTTGGATTTATATCAGGTTTATTTTGGTCGGTTGGACAGAAAAATCAGTTTGGAGCTGTCCGTTATTTGGGGGTTGCCAAGACTGGGCCGATGTCTACCGGCTTACAGCTGATTGGGACAACCTTTTTTGGCGTTTTTATTTTTAAGGAATGGCAAACCACGATGAGCATAATTATAGGAATCTCTTCACTGGTTTGCATTATCGCGGGTGCAGTGCTGACCTCGCTCAATCAGGGAGACGAAAAGGATCAGGGAAAAAGTCTCAAGAAAGGGCTTCTCGTCTTGCTGCTATCGACTGCTGGCTTTGTTGGATATGTGGTGTTAATTCGCTGGTTTAATATCGACGGATGGGCAGCGATCCTCCCGCAGGCGATCGGGATGGTTACCGGTGCTTTCCTTATTACGTTGCGTCATAGGCCTTATAACAAATATGCGGTTCGCAATATGGTAACAGGACTTATTTGGAGTACAGGAAATCTGGGTCTGTTGCTGGCATTGCCATTAGTTGGGGTGGCCACGAGTTTTTCACTTTCACAAACAGGCATTGTCATCTCGACCATTGGAGGGCTTTTCTTTTTAAATGAGCGCAAAAGCAAAAAGCAGGTCATTATGGTCCTGCTTGGATGTTTGTTCATTATCGCAGGCGGAGTTTTGTTAGGTTTTACGAAAAGATAAGGGAGTGGTCTTATGTATCCAAGTCTTGAAGGGAAAGTCGTAATCATTACAGGCGGTGCCACTGGACTGGGAAAGGCGATGGCTGAGAGATTCGGTGCCGAAAAAGCAAAAGTTGTCATAAATTATTTCAAAGAAGACCAGGAAGTAAAGGGCATTATTGAAACTATTGAGAAAGCTGGAGGAAGTGCGATTGCCATCCAGGGCGATGTCACCAAGGAAGAGGATATAAAAAGGATGATCCATCATGCTGTCAAAACATTCGGTTCGCTGGATGTGATGATCAATAATGCTGGCATTGAAAACGAAGTTCCTTCTGAAGATCTGACCCTCGAGGATTGGAACAAAGTTATTTCCACAAACCTTACAGGGCAGTTCTTAGGGTGCAGAGAAGCAATTGATTACATGCTCGAGCATAAAATAAAAGGCTCTATTATAAATATGTCGTCCGTACATCAGGAAATCCCCTGGCCGCATTTTGTCCATTATGCAGCAAGCAAAGGCGGCGTCAAGCTGATGACGGAGACGCTCGCATTAGAGTTCGCACCACATGGAATTCGAGTGAATTGTATTGCTCCGGGTGCCATTGATACGCCGATCAATGCTGAAAAATTCGCTGATCCCGAATTAAAGAAGGGTGTCATTGAGCTTATTCCGATGGGCTATATTGGCGAACCGGAAGAAATTGCAGCATGTGCTGTGTGGCTAGCTTCAACTGAAGCCAGTTATGTTACCGGACTTACGCTATACGCTGATGGAGGTATGACCCAATATCCAGGATTTCAGGCAGGGAAGGGGTAGGATATTTTTTATCACCTAGTTAATATAAATAGAAACATAAAAGGCCTGACCCTATTTTTTTGGAGGGAAGGGCCTTTTTCATCTAATAGAGCAGGTTTTTACTAGTAGTTGTCGAAATAAGAATCGACTACCATGACATTTATTATTATAAAGACAAATATTTTTATCAATCACTAGGAGGTAATGATGGGTAGGTTAGTTCATTTCGAAGTTCATGTGGATGAAATGGAACGGGCAAAAAAGTTTTATGGAGAGGTATTCGGATGGTCATTTCAAGATTGGAGTGATTATGCAGGAATGCCTTACTATGGAGCAGTGACTGGCGATGAGAATGAACCTGGTATCAATGGTGCTTTGATGCAGCGGCAAAGTCCTCCACCGGAAGCTAACCAAGCTTTAAATGGATTTGCTTGTACAATGGGAGTGGACGATTACGATTCAACCGAAGCTAAAATTCTTGAGAATGGCGGAAAAGTCGCTATGCCTAAATATGCTCTGCCAGGAATGGCGTGGCAAGGATACTATATTGATACAGAAGGCAATATATTCGGCATTCATCAGCCAGATGCGAACGCAAAATAGAATTGGTGACAGGTGGAAGCAAGAAATCACAGCAAGGTATGCTTGAAACGGGCAAGATTTCATCGGTCTGAATTAAGACGCTTATGTAAGCGCTGAATCGAAGAATTGGAATTAAGGTGCCTGTCCACAGATACCCGAAAGGTTAGTGACTGAGGGGACAGGCATTTTCCGCTCATGCTTGATTAAGTTCGAAGCAAAAAAAGTAGTAGAAGGAAAAATTGTTCTTAAAAGTTATTGACAATGAAGAATAAAAGTTATATTATTATCTTGAATTCAAGATATTTTATTTCGAGATATATTCTTCTTTGAGTCTATACTAGTCAATTTGGCAAACAGAATTTATTAAGGTAAATTCTTCAAGGAAACAGTAAGGATAGACCCAAAATTAGCTCGAATTTTTTTAAAATAATATCTCGAATTCAAGATAATATTAAATATAGGAGGAAAAAAATGTTGAGTCTTGGTTTGCTACTTATACGTTTGGTTATTGGTATTTTATTTATTGGTCATGGAGCTCAGAAATTATTTGGTTGGTTCGGGGGCTACGGATTAAAAGGGACAGGAGGCTGGTTTGACTCTATTGGCATGAAACCAGGTGTAACGATGGCTCTTTTCGCGGGACTGGCAGAGCTGATAGGTGGAATTTTGTTTGCCCTAGGGCTTCTTACCCCTCTGGCAGGAATTATGATTGCAGGAACTATGGTAATGGCAATCGTAAAAGTGCACTTTTCAAATGGATTATGGGCCACTTCAAATGGCTATGAATATAACTTAACCTTATTGGCAGTTGCAATTGGTGTTGCTTTAACTGGTCCGGGTCTTTATAGTTTCGATGCTTTTTTATTCTAAAATATCTCGAATTCAAGATAGTGTAAAAAGGAATATGGGCAAGGTGACTGCTTTTATTCAATTGGTAAAAAAACAGTTGGTTAGCAAGTAACTTTCAGGGCATTCAATAAAAAGGAAGAACCCAATCTCTCGTCAGTGAGTTTGTCACCTTAATTTAGAAAATAATAAATTTGAAATATCAAGGAGTTGATAAAAAATGGATAAAAAAACAATGGGGATTCATCATATCACTGCAATCGTAGGCCATCCTCAGGAAAATGCAGACTTCTATGCAGGAATTTTGGGTTTACGTTTAATCAAGCAAACGGTCAATTTTGATGATCCAGGAACTTATCATCTTTACTTTGGTAATGAAGGAGGAAAACCAGGAACAATCATTACATTCTTTCCATGGGCGGGTGCTTCCCAAGGGGTTATTGGAGATGGTCAAGTAGGAGTAACTTCGTACGTTGTTCCATCAGGCGCAACGAAATTTTGGGAGGAGAGACTTGAAAAATTCAACGTTCCTTATACCAAAATGGAACGTTTTGGGGAGCAGTATTTGGAATTTGATGACCCTCATGGACTTCACTTAGAGATCGTAGAAAGAGAAACAGGGGAAGTAAATACATGGACGTTTGGCGAGATAACCCCTGGAGTTGCTATCAAAGGATTCGGAGGAGCCACTCTCTTATCAGCTCAGCCTGCCAAAACTGCTGAACTGCTGGAAGGAATTATGGGACTAGAAGTGGTTAGCCAGGAAGGGGACTTTATCCGTTACCGTTCTTCTGCCGATATTGGGAATATCATCGACCTTAAATTAACTTCAATTGGCCGTGGACATATGGGTGTAGGAACCGTACATCATATTGCCTGGAGGGCAATGGATGATCAAGATCAGCTGGATTGGCAAAAGCTTGTTGCGGAGAATGGGTATAGGGTCACACCTGTACAAGACAGGAACTATTTTAATGCGATTTATTTTAGAGAACATGGTGAGATCTTATTTGAAATCGCAACTGACACTCCAGGATTCGCCCATGATGAATCTCAAGAAACAATGGGGGAAAAATTAATGCTTCCAGGACAATATGAACCGCATAGAAATCAGATCGAACGAAGTCTGCTTCCATTTGAAGTGAGAGAATTAGACTAAAAGGAGTGAGTTTTTTGCTTTCAATCGACCCGTCTAAAATGTCCGAAAGAGAGAATTACAAATTCTTAATTGGAAGCATTATCCCAAGACCCATCGCTTTTGTAACATCCCTTTCGGAAGAAGGAATTTTAAATGGTGCCCCCTTTAGCTATTTTAATATCGTTTCCTCCAATCCTCCTATGATTTCTTTGTCGATACAGCGGTCAGAGGGAAAAGAAAAGGATACTGCCAGGAATATAAAGAACCTAAAGGAATTTGTCGTTCACATTGTGGATGAGCAAAATGTTGAACAGGCAAATCAAACAGCTGCAAATCTGCCTTCTGATAAAAGTGAGATTGAACTGGCTAATCTCACTCCAATGGATAGCTTGAAAACTCGTGTACCTGGTGTGCGGGAAGCGAAGATAAGAATGGAATGTACATTAGAACATTCGGTGGAATTAGGAGGAGTTGATTCGCCAGGATGTGATCTAATTGTTGGAAAAGTGGTCCAATATCACATTGAAGATGCACTTTATGATAAAGGAAGAATCGATCCAATGGGGCTGGCTGCTGTAAGCCGATTAGCAGGTTCAAACTATGCCAAGATTGGCGAGATTTTTTCCATCGAGAGACCAAAATAGCTTATGACAATAGGAGGGGATTGAATTGCAAAAAACCGCTGGATTTCACCATATCTCCGCAATGGTTAACGATGCACAGAAAACGATTGATTTTTATGCTGGGGTACTTGGTTTAAGGCTCGTTAAAAAAACGATTAATTTTGATCGTCCTGAAGTGTACCACCTCTATTTTGGAAATGAAACGGGTCAACCTGGTACGGTTATCACTTTTTTTCCATGGGCGAAACAGCTTAAAGGTCGAATTGGTACAGGTCAGGTAGGTGTAACTGGCTATATTATTCCAAAGGGGTCCACTGAGTTTTGGGAAAACCGTTTGCAGAAATTCGACATTGAATATGAGTCAGCTGTCCGATTTTATGAGCGGTATTTAAAGTTTGCGGATCCTGATGGACTGGAACTCGAATTGATTGAGCGCCAGGAAGGACCAATAAATAATTGGAGCTTTGGCGGTATCCAACCAGAGTATGCCATTAAAGGGTCTGGCGGTGCTACTCTCATTTCAGCCCAGCCAAATAAAACAGCTGATGTGCTTGAAAATATTCCTGGCTGGAATCCAAGCGGGAAGAGTTAAATGACACTTTGCCGCCCGTTGCAGTTCGTGTTTTGGAGGAAGATAAGGATAGAGGTCATCAACTAACAGCAGAGGAAGTGGAAGCTGCTGCACAAATTTTTTGGAGGTTTAAGTTGGATATGTTCAAAAGTGAATTAGGGGCATTTATTATACGTATTACTCTTGGAGTATTATTTTTCATACACGGTTTAGTAAAATTCCAAGGTGGAATAGAAAATATTGTTGGATGGTTTGAAAGTATTGGATTACCAGGTTTTATGGCATATGCAGTTGCTTTGATTGAATTGGCTGGAGGTTTAGCATTAATTCTTGGTTTAGCAACAAGACTCGTTTCTGCTTTGTTCGCAATCATCATGATTGGAGCGACGCTTAAGATTAAACTTTCAATTGGATTATTGGGTAATGGTCAGATGGCAGGATACGAATTAGACTTAGCTCTGTTTGCAATGGCCATTTACCTTGCCATTAATGGAAGCAATCTATTGTCAGCAGGTCAATTCATCTTTCACAAAGATTCAAGCGAACTAAAAAAAGCTGCATAAAGTGGAATGTCATCTTTATTATATAGAAACAATAGGGGGTGTATGACAATGGGTTTTCTATCCAAATTATTTGGAAATTCATCTATAAAGGAGACAAAGGCTATGTCAAATGTAAAATTAGCAGTCATTTATTACAGTATGGGTGGAACAAATTACCAGCTGGCAAAATGGGCTGAAGAAGGTGCGAAAGAAGCAGGTGCTGAAGTAAAAGTAGTAAAGGTTCCAGAACTTGCCCCTCAATCGGCTATTGAAGGAAATCCAATTTGGAAGGCCCACGTGGAAGCGACTAAAGATGTACCAGAAGTCAAATTAGATGACCTGGAATGGGCAGATGCCATAATTTTCAGCGTACCAACACGATTTGGAAACATGCCATCCCAAATGAAGCAATTCCTTGATACGACTGGGGGCCTCTGGTTTAATGGGAAGCTTGTGAATAAAGTAGTAAGTGCCATGACATCTGCTCAAAACCCACATGGTGGACAAGAGGCAACAATTTTATCACTTTATACATCGATGTATCATTGGGGCGCTATCGTCGCAGCTCCTGGTTATACAGATCCTGTTACATTTGGTGCAGGCGGAAACCCATATGGAACAAGCGTCACTGTCGATCAAGACGGTAAAATGATTGAAGACGTTCAAGCGGCGGTCAAACACCAGGCGAAGCGGACTGTAACTGTGGCTGAATGGGTGAAAAAAGGAAATCAATAAAAAATAATTGAAGCAACGCTTAAAGGGCGTTGCTTCTTTGTTAGAATTAGCCTTCCTCTTAAAGGGCATATATTCAATTAGTTTCGCTTTTCTCGTGCCCCAAAAGGCTTTGTTTAGGTTATACGTTTTATGATGATAAAGCTGGTCCGAGAAATCGTGGAAGAGAAATCCATTTACTAAATCATCTTGAAGGATAAGGATATAAAAAAGCTTGAATTAAAACTATACATAAGACACAATTGAAAATAAATCGTGATGTGAAGCTAGAGAAACATGAAAATATCGTGACACTTCTTACAGAAAAGGAAAATGCACCATTTACATTTCCACATATAAGATTGCTGCGTTGTTATTTGCTTTTATTGTTACAAAACATAAGCATTTAATGGAAATGTTCTGTAAAAGACAGTACTATTGAAGCTGGCAGGCTTGTAAAAACAATTATCCAGTGTAAATGAGTATGGGAGCAACTAGGTGAGTTCATGAAGAGATATAGGCTAAAGAATAATTTTAAAGGTTTAAAAAAGGGAACACAATTCTATTTGATTGCCGAATCTGAATTTATAGGGATCAAAGATTTTGTTTTACGAACTAAAGACTTATCGATCAGAATATCAATTAATGAAAAGGAACTGCATAAGAACTTTACTTTATTGAATTAATAAAATCCTATAGAATTACGGTTGTCTGTCCCCCATTGTGCTAAAGCAATGGGGGGAGGCACTTATTTTTAGTTTGTACAAAAAACAAAACGATCAAATGATTGCTCATTTCCATAGTTTACTATTTAAATATGCCTGTGGCAGCAATTTTGAAAAACTTTTTACGAAAGTTAATAATAATAACCACCGTAAATGTGACATGTGCCAACGGCCAAAAGCGTCACGCTAATCGTATAGCGAATAAACGAAGTGCCGATTTCTATTAAATAGAGGTTGCCATTATTTTTATTTTATAGGAGTAATCTTCTATAGACAGGTCAATCTTGGTTTTATAATCATTAAATTCATCATTATAGGTGACTATATCAATTGAGGCAATTTCATTTATTTTTACCGGTTTGGAACAGCGTGTTGACCATGAATTCTTCTCTTTTCTCTTATTCTCCTCCTGGCCAGTTTCTTCAGCTTTGCTTTTGGTTGATACATAGCCTGTTTCACTGCATGCAGCAAGAAGCAATGCAGACAGCACTCAACTGATAACATTTTAGCCAATTTAAACTTGGTAATTTTCGCGTAAAAATCACTTTTTTATCTTTTGTAAAAAAAGTTCATGCAGAAATTCTCATTACCTGCTGTAAAGCCCATTTCAAAAAGTTCTTCGAAGTAAAGCTCCTCTAGTTTTTTATTCAAAATGCAGTAGAAATAAGCGATCGGTTTCGCAACAAAACTCGATTTCATTTTTCGGATCAGCTGCTTAAAAGAATGGATGGCTGTATCCAGTAGCTGATGCTGATCGCGATTGTTCCTGTATGCGGCAATCTTGGTCATTCTCCAAAATTCTTCAATGTTCTTTCCTTCTGGGAAAAAGTACTTCACAATATCCACGAAAGATTTGGGAACACGATCACTTGTAAAAGTGTAGTCCAGCCCGGTTTCGTTACGTTTAGTATTCTCTTGATTTTTAATAGCTTTAGAAAGATTACTAGTTTTATTATGGTGGTCCATTTTTTCTTCCTTTGGTGGTTCACTCTTGGGAAAACGATTGAAAACATAAAGGTTGCTGGATTGGGATCCGTTTTTTCGTTCTGTTTCATGGACTGTGAAAATGCCTAGCTCTGCAGCTTTGGCGATCATTCTTTTAAAAGTGGAACGGGAAATGCCGTTGCCGTTGTAATCTTCGTGGATTGCTTTTAAAACGGTTCCGATCTTTGCATTGGACACTCCAGGAATCTTGGCTGCAAATCGGGCCAGCCTTTTTAAACCAACAAGCTCGCCTTTTGAGAAATTATCCTTATGTAAAGCAAGCCACATTTCTAAATGTGTATTAAACTCCTGAAGATTTCTAAACTGGGAAAACCCTCCAAATTGATCAACATTGCCTGCTTTTAAATTCATATAAATGCACCGCCCTTTCACCTTCTATATACAGTTGAGGGGAGGAAAAGGTCAGGGTGGTTTTTGCGGGATTGTGTCGAAATGGTGAACATTAATTTGGGCCAGTTTCATTCCAGGGGAGGCCGATGGATGGAAGGACAAACTTGAATAACGCAAAATAAAAAATCCGGCCAAATAATGGCCGGACCTAAAGGGGTAAAGAAAAAGGGCTGTATAATGTTTCGGTACAAATCTTATTGTAATGCGTAAATATTAACAAACTATGAACAAGATAAATCTAAACTATTAAAAATAAATCCTATCTAAATACGTTGAGAAATTGTTCCTTTAGAATAAGGAGCCTTTCACCGTGTGCATTAAAACGTTAGTGATAAAGCGGAAGGAATACGGGTAAAGAGGGAAGAAGATAGTGGAGCATAATCCTGGTGGATTAAAGGTGGCTGAGGATAGAAGGACTATAAATAACCAGTTGCAATTTTTAGCATGTTTAGGTGCATAGAAAAAGGGCAGCACACAGGCGAAAGGCTGATTCTAGCTAAAATAAAAAACATCCCCTATTTCAACTATGGAAATAAGGGGTGCTTGTAGTTATTCATAAGTCTATTCAACCGTTTCATTTTTATTTCTATTTTTTACTAAAAACGCTGCAGTAATCCAGGCAGTGACCGGAATAACCAGCGTTACCCCAATTCCTGCACAAAGGATCGTGATCATCTCAGCACTAAAGATCTTTGAATTAACGATTTCTCCGGCAGAATAGGATAGATCTTTAAACCAAATAAGCAGTGCCAGGTATCCGCCAAAGAAAGCAAAAAATAACGTGTTCGTACTTGTTCCCAAGATATCCTTTCCAATGTTTAAGCCAGCTTGAAATAAGTCTTTCCTGCTGATGTCTGGATGATGATAATGGATTTCCCGCATCGGAGAGGAGATGGCCATCGCAGCATCTGTGATGGCTCCGATTGTACTCATGATGATGACAGAAGCGGCAATTTTAACAAAATCGACTCCAATATAAAGGGAAAACACACTCAGTTCTTCTACTTCCTCTTCACCAAATCCCTGGATCATCGCCTTCTCTGTAACAAGGACAATAAACATGATTAAGATTACAATGGTGATGATCGAAGACATAAATGCTGTTTTGGTCTTAATGTTCACTTCGTTTATATAAAAAAGATTGATACAGCTAATCACAGCACATGCAATCAAAGTGACGATAATCGGATTGATATTAGGGTCGTTCATAAAAAAGAGGACAAAAATAATCATGCCAAAGTTAAAGAAGATAGCAAAAAAGGATCTTGCTCCTTTTTTTCCGCCGATTAGGGTCATCAAAAAAAATAATATGGCAGCCAGCAAAACTAATGCATTCATGCTCTTGCCCTCTTTCTATTAATAAAAAATATAGAAATATAAAGACCGATCGGAATGGTTAGTACGATTCCGATACCGCCAGCAAGCGCCCGGGCTAATTCCAATGAAAGGTTCATGGATAGTGTAAACCCTAATGGTGAATCATTCTTTATATACAAAATAAGCATAGGAATGGAACCGCTTATGTAGGCAAAAAACAAGATATTTGTCATGGTGCCCATAATATCTTTGCCAACCTCCATTCCAGAACGCTTAAGTGCTTTTACCGGAATGTTATGATTCTTTTCATACAAGCTAAACAGGGAAGAAGACATGGTAATGGCTACATCCATAACAGCTCCCAAAGATCCGATAAATAATCCTGCTAAAAAAACCATTTGATAGGGGCGTGTGATAAATTGCAGCTCTTCATATCTAAGACCCTTTCCAGAGGTTACCCAAATGACAAGATAGGTTACCAACAGCGAAATAAATGTAGCCAGTAAGGTTGCAGCAATGGCTGAATAGGTCTTTTCATTAAAACCATTTACGAGCAGCAAGGAAAGGACAGTAAATAAAATAACCGCTACACTGCATATAAGTAAGAGGCTTGTTTCAGGATTATCCAGATAAACATCCAATGCATATGAGAGGAGTAGTGCATTGACTGCCAAACTTATAATCGAAAACAGTCCTTGTTTTTTTCCAACAAGGAGCAGTATCAGGATAAAAATCCATCCTACAATTAGTATGTAATGATCCCGTTTAAGGTCTATTATCGTTCCAGTTAAACCTGTCCCATCTTCTTTATTCTTGCTTATTGAAACAAATAATTTCTGACCTGCATGAAATTCCTGGTCATAAGCTTTAGATGCAGAATACTGATTTTTTAGATGAATCAGCTGGCCTATTTTTTCTCCATTCTTTAATTCGGCTTTTAAATGCTGCTCATATAGCCGGTCCTTATTATCGTATATATCTGTTACCTCTTCCGAATGAACCAGGTCAACTTCCATAACTTCAGCAATTGGCCGGTCATAGAAAGATTCATTGTGATTTACAAACATAACCGAGGCTGCAATACAAAATGCCAGGAAAATGTACAAAATGAATTGATGGTAAGGTATTTTCTTTATATTTTTCAAAACAAACCTCCGAGTATTGAAAATGCAACCTGCTTTACTTAAGACCATTTCGCAGGTCCATTGCAACGGACTAAGAATAACAGGAACATTTTCAAGCAGTCAAGATAATTCACTGCGGTTTTTCAAGTTGTGACTTCTGATGCAGGTTAGTTAAAACCAAAGATATAGAAGCATCACTGGAAATTATTTGTCTATATGGACAACCATACCACATGAAAATGAAGCTATGCTAAAACGGAAAGTACCCGGGTATATCCTTCCAAAAAAGAGGTAAAATATGGTTAGCTAATTTTTGGGAGGTTTAATTGTGGCAGAAAACAAAAAAATGAATTCTTCAAACGAACAAGATGGGACACGTGAGACGCTGACAACGAGGCAGGGCCATCCAGTAGCAGATAATCAAAACATCCGTACGATTGGAAGCCGTGGCCCGGCGACACTAGAGAATTACCATTTTATTGAAAAAATTTCCCATTTTGACCGGGAAGAGGTACCGGAGCGTGTGGTACACGCAAGGGGTGCTGGAGCATTTGGTTATTTTGAAACATATGGAAAAGTTGGAGATGAACCGGTTGAGAAATATACCCGGGCGAAAGTCTTTTCTGGTGCAGGGAAGAGAACACCGTTAATGGTTCGTTTTTCCACAGTAGCAGGAGCAAAGGATTCACCGGAAACAGCACGAGACCCACGTGGCTTTGCGGTAAAAATGTATACGGAAGATGGCAATTGGGATTTGGTTGGGAACAACCTGAAAATTTTCTTTATCCGTGATGCGATGAAATTCCCTGATATGATTCATGCATTTAAAGCTGATCCAGTTTCGAACGTACCAAATCCTGAGCGGATGTTTGACTTTGTATGCCGTACACCTGAGGCTACGCATATGATTACATTCCTGTTCTCACCATGGGGGATTCCAGCAACTTACCGGCACATGCAGGGTTCCGGTGTAAATACATATAAATGGGTAAATGAAAAAGGTGAGGCAGTGCTGGTGAAGTATCACTGGGAGCCGAAGCAAGGGATCCGTAACTTAACACAGGAAGAGGCAAACTCTATTCAGGCGAAGAACGTCGGTCATGCAACACAGGATTTATTTGAAGCGATTAAAAGTGGAGACTATCCGGAATGGGAGCTCTTTGTGCAGATCATGGAGGATGATTACCATCCTGAACTTGATTTTGATCCGCTCGATGATACCAAGCTTTGGCCGGAGGATAAGTTCCCATGGCTGCCTGTTGGCCGTATGGTCCTTGATCGGAATCCAGTTGACTACCATGCGGAGATTGAGCAGGCCGCCTTCGGTACAGGGGTTCTTGTCGATGGAATGGATTTCTCAGATGATAAAATGCTGCAAGGCCGTACCTTTTCTTATTCCGATACGCAGCGCTATCGTGTAGGTGCGAACTATCTGAAATTGCCAGTGAACGCACCGAAAGTACCTGTTCGCACGAACCAGCATCGTGGCCAAATGGATATCCGTGATCCTAAAGAGTCTGGAGATAATCCGCATATTAACTATGAGCCATCGATGAAAGGCGGCTTTAAGGAAGCCGGTCAAGAAAGCCCTACACCTCACCGGCCGACTTATAATGCGGCAGCAATGAGCGCACCTATTGATCGTCCAAACAATTACGGTCAAGCCGGCCACACATACCGCAGCTTTGAAGATTGGGAGCGCGATGAATTGATTAAAAACCTATCCGAAGCACTGGCGGTATGTGACAAGCGAATTCAAGAGGCTATGATTGAGCACTTCAAACAAGCCGATGAAGATTATGGACGCCGTGTGAAGGAAGGGATCGAAAAGGTTATGAAAGAAATGCAGGAAATGAACGCTGAAAGCAAAGTTCCGGGCCGTGAAATAGGCAAATCGAAATTTGGTCAAGGCTCAATAGGTGAGAACGAAGCAACAAAAGAAGCTGTGGAGAAAAGCCACGAAGCAGATCCTTATTAATCGTAATGTAAAGATGCAAGGGCTGCCCCGAAGGTTAGTGAAACTAACTGACGGGCAGCCCTTTATATTCTGTCATTTATGTGGGGCGTGGTGATTGGATCAAATGTGCCTGAACCCCCAATGCGCTAAAGCATAATGAATAAGGGGACAGGCGCCTTATTTTCTGATTCGGGCTACTTCCTTTTTTGACTCTTCATTTTATTCATTTCAAGTTCCTCAGCATATTCTTCCTGGGATTTTCCTTGCTTTTGACTTTCAGATTGAATTTTTCTGAACTTATTATCATTTAGATTAGGCATGTTAACACCTCCTTTTAAACATAAGTATTTTGCACAAAGGTATGAGTATTATTCGATTGTATGCAATAACAGAAATAAAGACCTGTTCCAAAGACCCAAAAAAGAGGGAGTGGTTACATAGTTTCTTTCTATCAAAAAAAGACCAGCCCGAATCCCTGGCTGATCCATCAATTAAACCTCATTCTCTAAATACTCCTCAGATACTGCTATAAACTCCCTAACTGCAAACGACAAATACTTATCCTTTTTCCAAATCATGCCGAGCTCCAAATTCACATCAGATTCAGAGATTGGAAGGACGGTAAGTGGTTTATTGTTTATATCATTGCATATTTTACTGGGCAATAACGCAACTCCCAGTTTTCCTTCAACCATTCCCAGCAGGAAGTCCTTTTGGGAGCTTTCGCACACGATATTGGGCTGGAAGTTGTTTTTCGAGCATTCTTCTATAATCAGGTCGTAAAGTGTGAAGTCTTTTCGGTATAAAATAAAGGGCTCATTTGCTAGTTCTGAGAAGTTGACTTCTTTTTGTGAAGCCAGAGGGTGTTCTTGATGGACAATTAACTTTAATGGATCCTTTAAGACATTAATGATTTCAAAATTGCTGCCTTGTGCCGGCACTGTGCAAATCAAGCCAATATCAAGAGAACCGTCTTCTACGCCTTTTTTTATTTTTTTCGTTCCAACTTCTGTTAAAGTAATTTTTACGAGCGGAAATTTCTCTTTATACTGGCTGATCAACTTTGAAAAGAAAGCCGCGCCTACAATTGGCGGAATGCCAATCCTTATTTCTCCGCTCTTAAGCTCCATAATATCTGTTAACTCCAAAGTCAGGTTTTTAAAAGCATGCAGTACTTTCTTTGTATTGATTAAAACCGCTTTTCCTGCATCGGTTAATTCTAATTGTTTCGATGAACGGTAAAACAAGGGAACTCCTAATTCGCCTTCCAAATTTTTTATGGCTTTACTGATCGAAGGCTGTGTTACATGCAGTGTTTGCGATGCTTTTGTAAAACTTAAATGCTTGGCGACTTCCGCAAAATACTCTAAATGCCTTATGTCCAACAGAACTCTCTCCTTTGATAATGTTATTCCTATAACCAAAAGGAATAAAGTATATAGATTATATGTATTTCATTTATAAGTAACTCTCATTATATAATAAACTACAACATTGGAATACTGAAAATTATTAATATTCAAATCGGAAGAAATTACTTAATAAAGGGAGCTGGTTCAGATGGATTTGCAAAAAGAATCACTATTACTGCACGAGAAGTTTAAAGGGAAGTTATCAGTCGATGTGAAGATGCCGCTTAATAGCATGCAGGATTTAAGCTTAGCCTATTCCCCGGGAGTTGCTGAGCCCTGCCGGAAAATTCACGATCAGCCGGAGAAGGTCTATGATTATACGATTAAAGGCAATTTAATTGCCGTTGTTTCTGATGGAACTTCCGTTCTCGGGCTCGGTGATATTGGACCTGAAGCCTCTATGCCTGTCATGGAAGGAAAGGCTGCACTTTTCAAAGCCTTCGCCGGGATAGATGCTTTTCCCATTTGCCTTGATACGAAGGACCCTGAAGAAATCATCAAAACAGTCAAGCTGCTTCAGCCATCCTTTGGGGGAATTAACCTAGAAGATATCGCTGCACCGAATTGCTTTTACATTGAGGAACGTCTGAAGCAGGAAATGAACATTCCTGTGTTTCATGATGACCAGCATGGAACGGCCATTGTGACGGCTGCGGGATTAATTAATGCGTTAAAGATTACAGATAAAAAGATCGATGAAATCAAAGTCGTCATCAATGGGGCAGGTGCCGCTGGAATCGCGATTATCAAGCTGCTTATTAATATGGGTGTCAGCGATATCATCATGTGCGATACAAAAGGAGCTATTTATGAAGGACGGCAGGAACGGATGAACCCGGTCAAAGAGGCTGTTGCCAAAATCACCAATCCGTCCAAACGCCAAGGCCTGCTTGAGGATGCTATTATTGGCGCAGATGTATTCATCGGGGTTTCTTCAGCAGGAGCATTAACAAAGGAAATGGTACAAACGATGAATCAGGATGCAATTATTTTTGCTATGGCAAATCCGGTGCCTGAAATCATGCCGGAGGAAGCGAAAGAGGCAGGCGCGAAAGTGGTTGGTACAGGACGCTCAGATATGCCCAACCAGGTAAATAATGTCCTGGCGTTCCCAGGCATTTTCAGGGGGGCTTTGGACGTCAGGGCCACTGAAATTAATGAAGAAATGAAGATGGCAGCTGTAGAAGCGATTGCCGGTTTAATAGATGCTACAGACTTATCACCGGATTATGTCATTCCAGGACCATTGGACAGCAGAGTTGTTCCGGCTGTAAGGGATGCCGTTGTTAAGGCAGCACAGGAAACAGGCGCAGCACGTATCGAAATCCTGAAAAGTCCTGCATTAAGCAAATAGACCGAAATTTGTCTGCGGAGGCATGTTTAATGTTCTTATCATTTATCAGAATATTAATAGTTATTCAGGTTTCTCCCAGTGGAGACTCTATACAACTAGCATCCTATCAAAACAAAAGAGGAAAAAGTAAGCCTAAAAGTGCCTATTATGGCGCTTTTTTTTTAAAAGAAGAGACCATTTAGCTTTAACTTTGAGCGATTTTTAAGTGATAGATAAAAAATGGGATAAAGGGAAAATAAAATAATCGAAGAAATATATAGTAATGCACCTAAAACAAAAAGCTAAAAATGAGGTGATCCTATGGAGGCAGATAAACTTCCGTTTCCGTTCTTTATCGCTTCTCCTGACGATTGCATCTCCTATTGCAATGAATTCTTCCGGCATAGCCTATCTATTGCTGAAATCGATCATATGTATATTCGGGACGTCTTTGAAAGCTGGGTTGAGTTAAGGGGAGGACAGCTGATTCATGGGTCTTATCAGAATAAGGATTGTATTTTCATTAAAAGCAGGCTGCCTGATTCAGAAGAAATCGTCTATATTGGAACGTTTTCCTCTGAGCTGACATCCTTAATTGAGGAGCTGCGGGAAGCGAAGCGTGTGAATTGGGAGCTTGATGCTACGATTGAAAATTCTTATGACGGCATTTATATTACGAATAAGGAAGGCATTACGATAAAAACGAATTCTGCGATTGAAAGATTAACTGGGATTCCAAAAGAATACTATATAGGGAAAAAAGTCGATGCTTTAATGAAGAGAGGGATTCTGAAAAATTCCGTAACACACCAGGTCCTGGATAAAAAACGAAGCGTTTCCCTTGTCCAGCAAAACTTCTTGGGGAAAGAAGTCCTGTTAACCGGAAATCCCGTTTTTAATGAGGAAGGTGAAATACAAAGCATTGTTACCAATATTCGGGATTTATCCGAGTTGAATGACCTTCAGTCGGCTCTATTAGAAGCGAATCAATTAAATAATAGCTACAAAAAGGAAATCGAGAGGCTTAAAGGAAGGTCCTACGGGGCTAAGGATGTTGTCATCAGAAGCAAAGTGATGAAAAGGGTTTATGACACTGCTTCCAGAATATCCAATGTTGATGCTACTGTGCTGATTCTCGGTGAAACCGGGACTGGGAAAGATGTTCTCGCACGGTATATTTATGACCAAAGTGATAGAAGCAGAAGCGGTGATTTGATAAAGATTAATTGCGGGGCCATTCCGACTGACTTGCTGGAATCAGAGTTATTTGGATATGAAGCCGGTGCGTTTACGGGTGCCAGTACAAAAGGGAAGGCCGGCATGTTTGAGATGGCCGATAAAGGAGTTCTCTTTCTTGATGAGGTAGGTGAGCTGCCCCTTCAATTGCAGGTTAAACTCTTGAGAACCCTCCAGGAGCAGGAGGTACAGCGGATTGGTGGAACCAGACCGAAGAAAGTGAATGTACGCATCATCGCTGCAACAAACAGAAACTTAAAGGAAATGGTTTTGAATGGAGATTTTCGTGAAGATTTGTTTTATCGTCTGAATGTGATTCCGATTTCAATTCCTCCTCTTAGTGATCGAAAAGATGAAATTCTGCCGCTTGCCGAATATTATCTTGAATTAAAGAACTCCCAATATAGAGTACATAAAAAGCTTTCTTCCGGTCTTAAAGAGTTTTTTTATCATTACACATGGCCAGGGAATATTCGTGAACTAGCAAACTTAATTGAGAGAATGGTTCTTATTACGGATGAAGATAATCTGCTCCTAAGTCATCTGCCTGCAGAATATAAGAATAAGAATGGGGAAGCCATTGAAGTAAATGAAATGATGACGCTAAAGCAAGCAGCAGAATTGGCGGAGGAGAAAGTTCTTCAGCTGGCTGTCAAAAAATACAGCACAACATATGAACTGGCAGAAGCACTTGATACAAGTCAGCCGACAATAGTAAGAAAATTAAAAAAGTATAATTTGAATTTTATGAATAAAGAATAAAGGAGGCACTTATGAAAATTGGAATAATGGGAACTGGAGCTGTCGGGGGTTTTTTTGGGAGTTTGCTGAAGAGGTCGGGCCATGAGGTAATCTTTATTGCCAGAGGGAAAAATTTGGAGAAAATGCAGCAGGAAGGTTTGAAGGTTTATAAAGATAATGAACTAATCCATGTGGACGGCAGTTTTTCAAATGATGTAAACGATTTAAAAGGATCCAACCTTATCTTATTTTGCGTAAAATCTGTTGATACACTTGAGGCTGCCCGCCAGATTGCAGAAGCATGCGGTCCGGAAACCCATATTTTAACGCTGCAGAACGGAGTAAGCAATGAAGAAATATTAAGCTCTGTGTTTGGCCCGGAACGGGTATTCTCTGCTGCCACTTATGTGCAGGCCGAAACGAAGGGCCCCGGAGTGATTCAGCAAGCCGGATTTTATCAGCTTGTTTTTGGAACCTTGCATGCATCGGGAGAAGATGACAGCCGCCGATATGCAGAGCTGTTTACGAAATCGGATATCCCTGCTAAAGTATCGGATCATATCTTACAAGCAAAATGGAAAAAGTATATTTGGAACATCACCTTTAATCCTTTATCAGCTGTTACTGGTGCTTCTGTTGGCGATATTTTGGACAGCCCGGAACTGAAAAAGCTGGCAAAAGGAATTTGTGAGGAAGGTATCGAGGTGGCCGGCAAACTCGGGCTTAGCTTCCCTCCCTCCTATTCTGAAGACCTCATTATTCGCTCAGAAAGGGCAAAGAGCCATAAAACATCCATGCTCCAAGATTTGTTAAACGGCAAGAAATTAGAGACAGATGCTTTGACAGGCTATCTCATTCGGAAAGCTGAAGAAAGGGAAGTTTCAGTGCCATACACAGAAACCATACACAGTCTCCTCAAATTTTTGGAAAGAAAAGCATAATGAATTAATCGCCAACCGCTATTTAATAAAAATAGCGGTTTTCTTATTTTGGCAAATGATGAATGATTCAAAAAAGAATTCGGTGATTCAATTTTGAATCATGCGGTACAAACTCATAATATGTCAAACTTTCTATCTTTTGATTCATTAATGAATCAATTTATTTTTAAAAATATTCAAACTATTGTAAATGAAGGGTTTTCAGACTTGGCACAGTTATTGCATATTGATTTATATAAATAAAATGGGGGAGGACATACATATGATTGCAGCACTTCCGCAGGAAATTGAACAAATGAAACAAATGGTTAAAAGCTTTGTAGAAAGGGAGGTTGAGCCTTTTGCCCAGCAGATTGAAGATGAGGACAGAATTCCGCAGCACCTGATTGAGCAGGCAAAAGAATTGGGCCTCTTCGGAATGAGCATTCCCGAGGAATATGGCGGTATCGGATTAAATGCTGTTGGCAAAGCAGTTGTCCTTGAACAATTGGGGAGAACACACAACGGCTTCGTCAGCCTGATCAGTGCCCATACCGGAATTGGCAGCACAGGACTCGTTAAGCTTGCCTCTGAGTACTTGAAACAAAAGTATTTGCCTGATATGGCGGCAGGAAGAAAAATTGCTGCATTCGCTCTTTCTGAGCCTGGTGCTGGATCAGATGCCACTAATTTGGCAACACGCGCAGAGAAAAAGGGAAGTAATTGGATTATTAATGGAACAAAGCATTTTATCACAAACGCACCAGTGGCAGATGTTTTTACCGTTTTTGCCTTAACTGACAAAGAAAAAGGTGCCAAAGGAGGCATCACAGCCTTCCTGGTTGAAAAGAATTTCCCCGGATTCACAATTGGAAAGCAGGATAAAAAAATGGGTTTAAGAGGTTCATACACGGCCCAGCTGATTTTTGAAGATTGTGTTGTACCAGAGGAAAATGTAATTGGCCAAGTCGGCATGGGATATATTTCAGCACTGAAAATTCTTGGCGAAGGACGTGTAGGACTGGCTGCAAGATCAGTCGGATCGTGTGATAAATTGATCGAACTCTCCTCCTCTTATGCAAAAGAAAGAATCCAGTTCGGGAAGCCAATTGCAGACAATCAGGCTATCCAGTGGATGCTGGCTGACATGGCGACGGAAACAGAGGCTGCAAGGGCATTGACATTGCGCGCAGCGATGATGATTGATGAAGGAAAAAAAGTGATCAAAGAAGCCTCGATGGCCAAGTTATTTGCGTCTGAAGTTTTTAATAAAGTAGCTGACAAAGCTGTACAAATTCATGGAGGGATGGGATACGTTTCCGACTATCCGGTGGAACGTTTTTATCGGGATGCAAGGATTACAAAGATTTATGAAGGAACAAACGAAATTCAGCGTCTGATTATTGCAAGAAGAATTCTGGAAGAGGTTTGATGAAGGATGGCAAACCAAAAAGAATTGTTCAATATCAAAAGCAAAGTTGCCTTGATCACCGGCGGGGGAAGGGGGCTTGGCCGGCAAATGGCCGAAATATTTGCTTCCTCCGGCTGCCATATCGCCGTTTGTTCGCGTAAGCTTGAACAGTGCGAAGAGACCGCCAGAACCTTAGCTGAAACATTCGGTATTCAGGCTAAAGGGTATGCCTGCAATATCCAAAATGAAAACGATGTCAAAGAAACGGTAAGGCAGGTAATATCCGATTTCGGACAGATTGACATACTCGTAAACAACAGTGGTGCCACCTGGGGAGCAGCAGTTGAAGAAATGCCTCTCAATGCCTGGGAAAAAGTGATGAACGTTAATCTAACTGGGATGTTTCTTATTACAAAGGAAGTAGGAAGGCATATGATCGAACGGCAATCAGGCAAAATTATCAACATTGGTTCTGTAGCTGGTTTAAAAGCAGAGCCGCCTCAGGTGCTGAATGCAATTGGCTATAGCACAAGCAAGGCAGCTGTCCATCACTTTACGAAAGACCTTGCCCGTAAATGGGGTCAGTATAATATTCATGTCAATGCGATTGCACCTGGATTTTTCCCGACAAAAATGACAAACCATGTTCTGAGCGAAAAAGGGGATGAAATCAGGAAGCATAATCCGCTCGGCAGAATTGGGGATGATGATGCCTTAAAGGGCGCTGCCCTTTTTTTCGCCAGCCCTGCCAGTGCATTTGTGACTGGCCAAATTCTGGCAGTTGATGGCGGCAGCTCGCTTTAGTCCGTCAGTATTATAACCGTTAAGGGAGGGATAATGATGGTTCAAGTACAGGAGTCTAAAATCATTGATACTTCTATAAAAGTGAAACCCGCCTATATTGAAGAACTATGGCATTCCCGAAAGGAGGGGTGGAATAATACCAGGGTATTTTTGCTGATTATTTCGCTGCTGGCAATCGGGATGTCGGTTTTTCATGTTTATACGGCAGGATTTGGAACTCTGCCTTCATGGGAACAGCGAAGCATTCACGTTGTCTGGGCCTTGCTTTTGATATTTCTGTTATTCCCGTTTAGAAAAGGCAAGAAATTTGGTGCAATAGATGTTCTGTTTGTCATCCTCACTCTTGCCATAGGCGCCTATTGTCTGTTTGGAGCTGAAGGAATACAGAGCAGGCAGGGGAACGTGGGTCAGTATGATATGATATTTGGCACGATTTTAATTGCCCTTGTGCTAGAAGCAACCCGAAGGACGAATGGGCTGGCTATGATGCTGATTGGATTGTTATTTCTTGTTTATATTTTTTTCGGGCAATACTTCCCAGGCATCCTAGCGCATCCGGGTGCAAGATACGGCAAGATGATAGACCAGATGTTTAATAGTACGCTTGGTATTTTCAGCTCGCCCATCTATGTGAGTTCGACGATCCTGGTGCTGTTTGTTGTGTTTGGATCGTTTTTGATGAAATCGGGAGGAGGGCAGTTTTTTACCAACTTTGCTTTTGGTGCACTTGGGAAAAAAACGGGGGGTCCTGCCCTTTCCGCGGTTGGTGCAAGCGCCCTTGTTTCTACGATTACAGGAAATGGAGCCGCTAATGCAGCCATAACTGGTTCTTTTACGATCCCGTTGATGAAAAAGCTCGGCTATTCCAGGAAATTTGCCGGGGCAGTTGAGGCTGTAGCCTCTCAGGGCGGACAAATTATGCCGCCAATCATGGGGGCATCGGTATTCATCATGGCGGAAGCTACCGGTGTTCCTTATATTAAACTGGCATTATATGCGCTCATTCCCGCGATTATCTATTTCCTGATTGCTGGCTTTATCGTCTATTTCCATGCTAAGCGCCTAAAGCTTGCGGGCATTCCGGAAGAGCAGCTGCCTGATCCAAAGAAGATCCTTTTGCGGGAAGGGTATTTGTTTTTGCCAATCTTCATCATTATTGGCTTAATGATGTACGGGTACAGCCCGATGAAAGCAGGGTTTTATGCGATCCTGCTGACTATCGCCATCAGCTGGATCAGGAAGTCAACAAGGATGAACCTTTTATCCATCCTGGCAGCGCTTGAAGACGGGATTCGCGGGTCACTGGCAGTCATTGCCGCCTGTGCGACAGCCGGCATTATTGTCGGGGCAGTATCTCTTACAGGACTGGGCCTTAATTTTTCAAGATTTGTCATTGACCTTGCAGGCGGCCAATTGTTTCCGCTGCTTCTCTTAATTGGCTTAGCGTCCATTGTGCTGGGAATGGGGATGCCAACTGTTTCAGCCTATGTCATTCTCGCAGTTTTGGGAGTGCCGGCACTAACCGACGCGGGTGTCAATTTGATTGCAGCCCACATGTTTGTCTTTTATTTTGGAGTCCTGTCAGGCTTGACGCCGCCTGTTGCCATTACTGCTTACACAACAGCGGGAATAGCCGGATCTAACCCTAACGCTACAGCCTTCTACGCAATCCGGATCGGTGCAGGTGGATTTCTTATCCCCTTCATTTTCGTCTATAATCCGCAGCTGTTACTTCAGGAAGGAAGTGTCTTTGGAATTACGCTCGCGGTTGTAAGCGCTTTATTCAGCTGCTTTATTTTTTCTGCGGCAACAGAAAATTATCTGGTCAATGAAATGAACTTGGTGCAGCGGGCTTTGCTGTTTATTTCTTCCTTTACATTGGTTGTGCCAGGTTTACTTTCGGATATTGCGGGCATAGCCATTTTCATCCTCGTTTATTTCATGAACAAACGGACGTCTGCAGCAGGCAATGCAAAAGAATTGAATGCTTAGTAAAGAAGGAGAGGAGAATTAATCATGAAAAAATTGTCTTTAACGCTATTGCTGATTATTTGCACGTTCCTTTTGGCGGCCTGCGGTTCAGGTGGAAAAGAAGCATCTGGGGGAGAAGGAAAACTTGAAGCTCCGGGTAAATTCCTTCGAATCGGTTCAGGTCCGATGGGATCGGGCTGGTTTCCGATTACGACCATTATGTCAGAGGTTTATATGGATAATTTCAGCGGATTGAATGCATCACAAATTGAGGGCGGATCAACGGCCAACTTAAAATCAATGGATGTCGGCGATATTGAAATGGGTATTAACTATACTTCAGATTTCTCAGATGCCATTAAAGGAGAAGGCAGCTTTGAGAAAAAGGTCGACACCATTGCAAGTGTGGCTTCATTGTACCCTGTCTATCAGACGATCGCGACTTTACAGAAATCTGAAGACATTAATTCCATTGAAGATATTGTGGATAAGCATATTTTCCTTGGTCCTAAGGATGGCGGCGGGCCAGTCGCATTCTGGCGAATGATGGAGGAGTATGGAATTAACGAGGAGAAAATCAAGAAAGCCGGCGGCAAAATTTCCTATGGAAATTATAATGACGGAGCTTCCATGCTGGCAGATGGAAATGTCGATGTGTTCCTTGGAGGCGGGGCTCCAGCAATTGCATCCTTGCAGGAAATTGAAATGACAAACCCTGTAAAAGTGCTGCCGATCGATCAGGATAAACTTGAAAGCATTAGCAAGAAGGACTACGGAATATCCTTTGAAAATCTGCCTGCCGGAACCTATAAAGGCCAGGAGAAGGATATTCCAACCTATACGGCCGTTTCAATGCTTACAGTTCAAAAAGAGCTGGATGAGGAATATGTTTACAATCTTACAAAATTATTTTGGGACAATATGAGTGCCTTTGAAAAGCAAATACCTGAACGGGCAAAGCATTTCACTCTGGATACTGTTCTTGATGGTATTGACCCTGAAACTCTTCATCCTGGCGCGAAGAAATATTATGAAGAAAAAGGGGCCCTTAAATAAAAATAAGGAGGTGAGGAACCCTTGCATAATCTAAAGAACCGGCCATGGTTTAAGCATTATCAGCAAAATGCCAACATTGAAATTACCGAAATTCCTCTTTATCGGGTACTGGAACAATCGGTCCTTCATTACGGAGATAAGACGGCAATTATTTTTGAAAATGAAAAAACAACCTATCTGGAGCTGAAGGACCAGGTTGACAGGCTTGCGGGAGGCTTGCAGGAGATGGGGTTTCAAAAGGGTGAGCGGATAGGCTTAATGCTTTCCAACCATCCAGACTACATCATCTGCTATTATGCAGCACAGGCGCTGGGTCTCACGGTCGTCCAAATCAATCCGATGTATACGGCGAGAGAACTTCTGCAGATTGTAAATGACTCACAGGTTTCCTATATCGTTGGTGATCCATTATCAAGAAAAACGATTCTCGAGGTGAACGAGCTTTACCAGTTCCGGTACATAATCGGCTCACAGTTTGAAGTCGGGAATTCGGAAGGGTGCAAAACGCTGGATGAACTGATTCCGTTCTCAGCTCCAATTGATACTCCAGCGGAAATTGATGTACATGAAGATATTGCGGTCATTCAGTATACAGGCGGCACATCCGGGAAGACGAAAGGTGCAATGCTGACACACTACAACCTGGTTGCCAATGTGATTCAGAGTTTTAATATGTATAACGGAAATATGATTTCCGGTGAGGAAACCATTCTCACCGCAACCCCTTTATATCATGTCTACGCCATGACAAGCGCAATGAATCTTGGAATCTATATAGGAGCAAGAATCCTGCTATTTAGAAAGTTTGACGTGAATAAGGTACTTGAAAACATAAAAAAATATCGGCCTACTTTCTTTCCGGGAGTACCCAAAATGTATATTTCCTTTGTGAATCACCCGGGGATCGAGCAATACGGTTTAAATTGTCTGAAAACCTGTTCATCAGGATCGGCCCCGCTGCCTGTTGAAGTCATTAAACGATTTGAAGAATTGACAGGGGCAACGATTGGTGAAGGATTTGGATTATCAGAAGCATCCCCTTCCACCCATCGCAATCCCCCTTTTGGAATCAGAAAGGTTGCCAGTATCGGGATTCCCATGCCTGAAACGGACTGCATGATCATTGACGAAAACAAAAATGAATTAGGTCCTAAATGTGTCGGGGAATTGCTGATCAAAGGCCCTCAGATCATGAAAGGCTACTGGAATAATGAAGAAGAAACGGCTGCAGCGCTTCAGAACGGCTGGCTTTATACAGGTGATCTCGCCATGATGGATGACGACGGCTATTTTTATATCGTTGGCCGAAAAAAGGAAATGATCATTGTAGGAGGCTTCAACATTTATCCGCAGGAAGTGGAAGGGGTCCTGTATGAACATCCGGATATCCAGGAAGCGGCTGTTGCTGGCATTCCTGATGAGGAACATGGGGAGCTGGTCAAAGCTTATGTTGTTCCAAAAAGCGGAAGGGAAATCGATATAGATGAACTTAAAGGGTATTGCTACTCAAAATTAACGCCCTATAAGGTTCCAAAAATGTTTGAGGTTCGCAGAGCACTTCCGAGGAACACTGTCGGGAAGCTTTTGAAAAGACTGCTTGTAAAAGAGGAGCTTGAGAAAGGAGAGAAGAACAATGCCGAATAAGATTGAAAAAGTCGGCGTGATCGGCGCTGGAACAATGGGGTCACAAATTGCAATGGTATGTGCTTTGGGCGGCTATTCTGTCACCTTGCAGGATGTAAGTAAAGATAACCTGAAAAAAGGCAGGCTAATGCTGGAGGAACAAATGAAAAAAAGAGTTTCAAAAGGAAGGCTTACGAGGGAATCAGCTGAAGAAGCGTTTAGCAGAATTCATTTTACCGCTTCCCTTGATGAATTAAGCGGTGCTGATTTTATCATTGAAGCGATAGTAGAAAAGCTTGAGATTAAAAGAGAGCTATTTTCAAAGCTTGATAAGCTTGCGCCGGCACATGCAATCATTGCCACGAACAGTTCCACCATTGTAAGCTCTGAGCTTGCTGATGCAACGGGAAGGCCGGAAAAAGTGTGTAATGTCCATTTCTTCAATCCGGCACTGGTCATGGAGCTTGTTGAAGTTGTCCGCGGGCCTCATACCTCTGCAGAAACCGCTGAGACGGCTATGGAGTTTGTGAAGTCCATCAATAAGTACCCAGTCCTATTAAATAAAGAAATTTCAGGCTTTGTAGCAAACAGGATTCTTGGAAAGCTGATGGACGAAGCCGTATATCTTCTTGAAAACGGGATTGCCAGTCATGAAGATATTGATCTCGTTTGCATGAAAGCGCTTAACCATCCGATCGGACCATTCGCTTTAATGGATCTGACAGGAATTGATGTAAATTATCTGGTCCGAATGCAGCGCTACAAGGAAAGTGGAGATGAGAGAGACAAACCTTCAAGGATTGTCCAGGAGAAATATGAAAAAGGCGAGCTTGGAAGAAAGACTGGAAAAGGTTTTTACACTTATACTGCCGCAGAGGCAAAAGTCTAACGGGAGGGATATGGATGAATATATACGTTTTATTAAAAAGGACTTTCGATACTGAAGAGAAAATTGCCATCTCCGGCGGAGAGATCAATTCAGATGGAGCTGAATTCATTATTAACCCCTATGACGAATATGGAGTGGAAGAAGCGATTCAGATTCGGGACAGCCAGGGCGGGGAAGTAACAGTGGTTTCCGTTGGCAGCGGGGATGCCGAAAAGCAGCTGCGGACAGCGCTGGCAATTGGAGCAGATAAAGCCGTGATGATTAATACCGAAGATGACCTGGAGATAGGTGATGAGTTTACAACAGCGAAAATTTTGGCTGAGTTTTTAGAGGATAAGGAAGCAGACTTAATTTTTGCAGGGAATGTTGCGATTGATGGCGGAAGCGGTCAGGTCGGGCCTCGTGTTGCTGACCTTCTGGGCATCCCTTACGTTACCACTATTACAAAAATTGAAATAGAGGGAAGAAATGTGAACATTATCAGGGACGTTGAGGGCAGCTCGGAAACCATTGAAGCGTCTCTTCCGCTGCTTGTTACAGCACAGCAAGGATTGAATGAACCACGCTACCCTTCTTTGCCGGGAATTATGAAGGCAAAGAAAAAACCGCTGGAAGAATTGGAACTTGATGACCTTGATTTGGATGAAAACGATGTAGCGGCAAAAACGAAAACCGTTGACATTTATCTGCCTCCGAAAAAAGAAGGCGGCCGTATTCTTGATGGAGAGGTTCAGGATCAGGTAAAGGAGCTTATCAACCTGCTTCATTCAGAAGCAAAAGTAATTTGAGGAGGGAATGTACATGACAAGAAAAGTAATCGTGCTTGGAGAAGTCCGTAATGGAGAATTAAGGAATATATCCTTTGAAGGGATTGCTGCTGCGAAAAAAGTCGCTGAAGGCGGAGAAGTGACTGCCGTGCTGTTGGGTGAATCGGTACGCGGTCTTGCACCGCAGATGATTCATTATGGTGCAGACAGGGCTGTCATTGTTGAGGATCCTAAGCTTGCAGCCTACACTCCTGATGGATTTTCCCAGGCATTTCTTGCCGTTATTGATCAAGAAAAACCGGAAGCTATTATTTTCGGACATACAGCGCTAGGAAAGGATTTATCTCCTAAAATTGCAAGCAAGCTGGGCGCGGGACTGATCTCTGATGCTGTTGCCATTGAAGCAGCGGGTGACAATATTATTTTTACACGGCCTATCTATTCTGGAAAAGCATTTGAAAAGAAGATTTTAACGGATGGGATTTTGATGGCTTCCATTAGGCCCAATAACATCCCTCCGCTTAAAGAAGATGCATCACGTGAAGGAGAGATTTCAGCCGTTTCTGCAGATATTAAAGATCTCCGCAGCATCGTCCGTGAAGTAGCCGAAAAGGCTGTCCAGGGTGTCGACCTGTCAGAAGCCAAAGTGATTGTGGCCGGTGGGCGCGGTGTGAAAAGTGCTGAGGGCTTCAAGCCGCTTAAGGAACTTGCTGATGTGCTTGGCGGTGCGGTTGGGGCTTCACGCGGTGCATGTGATGCGGAATATTGTGATTATTCACTCCAAATCGGACAAACAGGAAAAGTGGTCACACCCGATCTATATATCGCTTGTGGAATCTCAGGTGCTATCCAGCACTTAGCCGGAATGTCGAATTCAAAAGTAGTCGTGGCCATTAATAAAGATCCGGAAGCAAACATTTTTAAGGTAGCTGATTACGGTATTGTCGGAGATTTATTTGAAGTGGTGCCAATGCTGGTCGAAGAGCTTCAAGCAATGCTGGTAAAAGCATAGTCTATTTCAGTAAAAATGTTTTGAAAGATTTAAAGATTAGTAATACTTAAACTGCCTGCCATGAAGTTTAAAAAGGAGGAATCAGCATGGAAACAATCAGTGTAATTGGTTCCGGCACAATGGGCCGCGGAATCGCTTATTCAAGTGCTGCGGCAGGATTTATGACAGTGGTCCAGGATATTAATAAAAGCTCCCTGGACAGCTGTCAAGCTTATATAGAAAATCAATTTAACCGTTCTGTTGAAAATGGGCTGATTAATAGAGAAGAAGGAGATTCGGCCATCAGCAGAATCCAATATACAACCAAACTCGAAGAATCCGCTCAGGAAGCCGATTTGGTCATTGAAGCTGTACCTGAAATAATGGACCTTAAAATAGATATTTTCAAACGGCTCGATCAGTTCGTTAAACCGTCAGCGATATTGGCTACTAATACCTCTACGATGAGTCCCACTGAGATTGCGGCACAAACCTCAAGACCAGAGCGCTGCATTGCCCTTCATTTCTTCAACCCTGTTCCCAAAATGAAGCTGATTGAAGTCATCAGCGGATTGGAAACTTCCGAAGAAACGGTTGTACGAAGCATTGAATTTGGAAAAGCGCTTGGAAAGGAATGTGTTAAAATCACGGAATTTCCGGGCTTTGCGGTGAGCAGAATGAACTGCCTGATTGGCAACGAAGCGATGAATATGGTCATGGAAGGCGTCGGCACGGTTGAGGATATCGATAAAGCGATCAAGCTTGGCCTAAACCATCCGATGGGCCCGCTTGAACTCGCGGACCTTGTGGGGCTCGATACAAGGCTCCGGAATATGGAGTATCTCTATAAAACGCTTGGTGAGAAATACCGTCCATGTCCAGTTCTGGTTAAATATGTCAAAGCAGGACGTCTCGGCAAGAAAAGCGGGAAAGGATTTTATGATTACAATTAAGCGGGGTGATTGGGAATGGATTTTCGATTGAGTGAAGACATCGAATTTTTGAAAAAGAATGTCCGCGACTTTGTTCAGACGGAAGTAGAAGCTGTCGCAATGCAAATTGAAGAAGAAAACAAAATACCTGAGAGAATAATAGAAATGTCAAAAGAAATGGGTTTATTCGGACTGAGTATTCCTGAGGAATATGGCGGTCTGGGTATTGGAATGGTCGGAAAATGTGCGCTTTATGAAGAAATTGGTGCTACACATAATGGTTATACCACCCTGATTGGTGCACATACTGGCATCGGCACAGTCGGGATTGTGGAGATGGGAAACGAAGAGCAAAGACAGAAGTATCTTCCCGATATGGCAGCAGGGGAGAAGATTGGTGCCTTCGCACTCACTGAACCAGCTGCGGGATCAAACGCAACGAATTTAAAAACGACAGCAGTAAAAAAAGGAGATAAATATATCCTTAACGGAACAAAACATTATATCACAAATGCCACTGAGGCAGATGTCTTTACAGTCATGGCAGTAACCGACCCTTTAAAAGGTGCAAAGGGTATTACATCTTTTATAGTTGAAAAAGATTTTCCGGGCTTCCATGTCGGAGCAGTGGAGAAAAAAATGGGACTGAGAGGATCACATTCTGCTGAAGTAATACTCGAGGATTGTGAAGTTCCAGTTGAAAACGTCCTTGGCGATGAAGGACACGGCTATGTAAATGCCCTTAAAATCCTTGCGAATGGACGTGCCGGCCTCGCAGCAAGGAATCTGGGATCATGCCAAAAGCTACTCGATATGTCCGCTATTTTCGCTCAAACCAGAGTTCAATTTAATGTTCCGATTATAGAACACCAGGCCGTTTCTCATATGCTTGCTGAAATGGCCATGGAAATTGAAACGCTTCGTTCCTTTACGTACAGAGTCGCCTGGATGGTCGATGAGGGTATGAAGGTTATCAAAGAAGCAGCGATGCTGAAGCTGTTTGGATCTGAAGTTTACAACCGTGTCGCCGACAAGGCTGTCCAGGTACATGGGGGTCTTGGTTATATTGCTGACTATCCAATTGAACGTTTTTTCCGGGATGCACGTATTACACGCATATACGAAGGAACTTCAGAGATTCAGAAAAATATAATTGCAGGACAATTAAAGAAGGATTACAGCCTATAAAATTTGCAGGTAAAAGGAGAATGGATATGGCAGTTCGGAAAGAAATCGTCATTGTCAGCGGTGTACGCACCCCAATTGGACGTTATGGCGGAGCTTTGAAGGAAATCAGCTCAGGCCATTTGGCCAGCCATGTAATTAAAGAAGCGCTGGGTCGTGCGAGACTTAAAGGAGATCAGGTTGATGAAGTCATCTTAGGAGAAGTGCGGCAATCAACAGAATCATCAAACGTAGCAAGAGTTGCAGCCTTAAGGGCAGGCATACCTGAAACTGCACCTGCTTTCACTGTTAATCGTTTATGCGCATCCGGGATGCAGGCTATTGCCTCTGCGGTTCAGCAAATTCAATCCGGCCAGGCGGAGATTGTTGTGGCCGGCGGAACGGAGAGCATGAGCTGTTCACCTATTTATTTGCGGGCGGCCCGTTTTGGCGGAGACCGGGCAAAATTGATTGACTCTAATACTGAAGCAGGACAACAGCCCAAGGAAATTTATGGTGAAAATCTCGGCATGGGCATCACCGCAGAAAATGTAGCCGAAAAATATAGTGTTGCCAGGAAAGACCAGGATGCTTTTGCATTAGAAAGCCAGCGAAAAGCGGACGCAGCCATTCGGGAAGGCCGATTCAGGGAGGAAATTGCCCCGTACGAAATCCAATCAAAAAAAGGTTCCTTTTTAGTGGATACAGATGAGCATCCCCGCCCTGAAACCACCATGGAAAAGCTGGCTAAATTAAAGCCGGCTTTCAGAAACGCCGGAACAGTAACGGCTGGGAATGCTTGCGGCCGAAATGATGGAGCTGCAGCTGTTATTGTCATGTCAAGCGAAAAAGCTGAAGAGCTAAACCAAAGGCCTCTTGCCAGGATAGTTGATTGGGCTGCAGCAGGTGTGTCACCTGAAATTATGGGAATAGGTCCAGTCCCTGCAGTTAAAAAACTCCTTGAACGTACAGATAAATCCATTAAAGATATTGCTCTTTTTGAGCTAAATGAAGCATTTGCATCTCAATCTCTTGCTGTTATTAGAGAACTGGGTCTTGATCAGAATAAAGTGAATGTAAATGGCGGGGCAATTGCCCTTGGCCATCCTGTAGGGTCTACAGGTACCCGTATCGTTGTAACCTTAATGCACGAACTGATTCGCAGGGAGGAACGATATGGAATTGCAACCCTTTGTGTGGGGGGAGGCCAAGGGATGGCCATCTTAATTGAAAATATTGCCCAAGCTCAGAGAATGTGATGGTGGAATTGATGGAAGATAGGCATTCCTTGTTATTTGACTACTTGGATTTTAAACGTGAGCCTGATGAAAATGGAACCATTGTTATTAGAAGTGTTCTAAAAGAAAAGCATTTATTGGATGAAGAGAACATTGGTGCAGGTGTTTTTCAGATATTGCTCGATACTGCGATTGGAACAGCCGTTTCTGAAAAGGCAAGGTGTTTTGCTGTAACCCTTCAGCTGCACACCAATATTTTTGATTCTGCGAAAAAAGACATCCTTTTCTGCCGGGCAAAAGTCTTGCATAGTACGGCTAAATCAGCATATGGGGAAGGAAAGATCCTCGATGCTTCAGGCAGAATGATTGCAAATGGCCAGGCAAGCTTTAAATTAATTTCCTATAAAAATGTGTAAGGGAGCTGATTTGAAATTGGTTTATGAAAATATTGAAGTCTTAAAAAAGAACAGTCTTGCCTATATTGTAATCAACCGTCCAGAGCTTCGAAATGCTTTAAATCATGAAACGCTGCAGGAAATCCTTTCTGCACTTAACAGGCTGAGGGAAGATGAAACGGTGGGCTGTGTCATTTTTACAGGGAAGGGAGAAAAATCTTTTGCCGCAGGTGCAGACATTAGCCAGCTCAAGCGGAAGGAGGCTTTAGATGTATTTAAACCGGGCGGGATGCAGCAGGTTTATGACTATATTGAAATGTATGATAAGCCAACCATTGCGATGGTAAATGGCTATGCCCTTGGAGGAGGATGTGAGCTTGCTCTTTCCTGTGACATACGTGTTGCTTCGTATAATTCGAAATTTGGGCTGCCGGAGCTAAATCTTTCAATTATCCCGGGAGCAGGGGGAACTCAGCGGCTAGCACGAATTGTAGGAAAAGGCAAAGCGCTTGAAATGATTTTGACTGGAAAAGTAATAGACGGTGAAGAGGCTTATCGGTTTGGATTGGTATCAGAAGTAGTGTCACCCGAAAATCTGCAGGCAAAAGCAGAGGAAATCGCCCTGATCATATTAACAAAAGGCCCGCTTGCTGTGAAAATGGCGAAAATAGCAGTTCACACTGGAGCTGAGACAGATCAAAAAACTGGTTTAATGATTGAAAAGCTGGCTCAGGCAGTCCTATTCTCAACAGAGGACAAGAATGAGGGAACAGCAGCTTTCCTGGAAAAAAGAAAACCAGAGTTCGTTTCACGATAAGATAAGGGGAGTGAAATTGTGCAGTTGACTGCTGACGATATAAAGGCCACCTTCGAAAATAGTCCTTTTTTTAAGCATATTGGTTTTGAAATCATAGAGTTTGATGATAACCGAGTGAAATTAAAGCTGGGGATTAGGGATCAGCTGTTAAATGTAAATGGTACACTTCATGGAGGAATTCATGCAACGATGCTGGATTTTGTCCAAGGGATGCTTCTAAGAGCTGTTACAAAGGAAAAGTGCATTACAACCAGCCTAACTACCCAATATTTTACCCCGGTTTCCGTAGGTGAAATTTTTGCAGAATCAAAAATCCTGAAGCTAGGTTTTAAACTTGCCTTTATGGAAGCAGAAATTAAAAACTCAAAAGGTGAAATTCTGGCAAAAGGGTTAGGAAACTTTAAACTATTGCGTTCTTAAAATAAAAGTCAGGTTCCTTTTATTTAATGGCTATGTTAAAGGCTCATATGATTTTGGAACCGTGTTGTTTGGAGCGCAATGCACGGGATCCTCAATACAATCGCCTTCATTCTACGGTATTTTTTCAGTGGCTTACTCAAATTCCCGGGGAGTTTCTGTAGAGGAACAGGAAAGTACAGCTGAGCTGCGTAAGAGGAACCTGGCGAGTAGTTAATAGAATGTATGGATTCTTAAAATGCTTAAACCTTTAGTATTTCGGACCATTCAAAATTATTTTTGTAATATTTAGAATAGTAGTTGAATAATTCAATATTAAGCTTATAATAAGTACATACCTACTGGTTAGTATCTAAGTTAGGAAGACTGGCACAGAAGGGGGAATGATATGAGATTAGCAGGAAAGACAGCCATTATTACCGGCGGATCCGGAGGGATTGGGCGTGCAGCTGCCCTTCTCTTTGCAGAACAAGGAGCAAAGATTGTCATTGGTGATATGGATGCTGAAGGTGGAGAAGAAACAGTAAATCTTATTTCGCTGCAAGGTGGTTCAGCAGCATTTTTTCATACTGATGTAAGTGATTCCATACAAGTAAAGAATCTTATTGGATATGCATCAGAAATGTATGGACAGGTGAATATCCTTTTCAACAATGCGGGAATTGGCAGTCCAAATGTTAAAAGTATTGATCTTGAAGAAGAAGATTGGGATCGGGTCATTGATGTCAATTTAAAAGGAGTTTTCCTTGGGATGAAACATGCTGTCCCAGAGTTGATGAAAGCCGGAGGCGGTTCTATCATTAACACTTCCAGTTTACTCGGGCTCAAAGGGCAAAAATATCTAGCTCCCTATAACGCCTCCAAAGCCGGGGTGATCCTATTAACTAAAAATGCAGCTTTGGAATATGGAAAGTATAATATCCGGGTAAATGCCATTGCTCCTGGGGTTATTGATACGAATATCATTAAAGGCTGGAAAAATGATGAGCGGAAATGGCCAATCATTTCCAAGGCCAATGCACTCGGAAGAATCGGAACGCCCGAAGAGGTAGCATCTGCAGTATTGTTCCTTGCTTCCGAGGAATCATCCTTCATCACTGGAGCCACGCTTTCAGTAGATGGGGGAGGCCTGACGTATTAGGAAATGACCTTTCTTAATAGAAATGAATCTGACAGTGTTCCCTGAGTTACGTATCTCTTGGACCCGTTTTTACAAATTTATTTTGATAATCGGAAAAATTTTTAAAAGTTATAACTTTAAATTGGAGGACAATGGAATAGGGGGGATATGGTATAATTTTTAAATATTAGTAAGATTGCGAGGACAGCATAGTGAAGGAAAAAATTACGAAGCAAAGCATAAAGCTATTTGAAAAAAAAGGGTTTAGAGACACCTCCATTCAGGATATTGTCGATTCTCTTGGAGTGACTAAAGGATCATTTTATTATTATTTTTCCAGTAAAGAAGAATTGTTAATGGATATTCATCTTGGATACATTAATGAATTGCTTGATCGGCAGGAGCAAATTCTTGGGGATGAGCAATTAAGCTACAAGCAAAAACTTTTCGACATTGTTTATATGCTGATCAGCAGCATTAAAACAAAGGGCACTTCTGCGAAAATTTTCTTCAGGGAAATGCGGCATTTGAGTGCAGACCGGCTGGAGCAAATTGTTTCAAAGCGGGATCAATTCCGGCTCAACGTTGAACGAATCATTCGGGGTGGAATCGAAAACGGAGAATTCCGAAAGGATTTGAATCCTTCCATTATCACATTTGGCATTCTTGGGGCAGCAAATTGGAGTTATCATTGGTTTAACCCAGCTGGCAGTTCATCTGACCGTGAAATAGCCGAAACGTTTGTGGAAATGATCCTGAAGGGAATTCAACTGGATTGAGAATACTGGCGAGGGGCCATTGTCCTCTATCTGCGTTTTGCATACCTACCGGTTAGTATGAAAATAACTCGATATGGGAACAGCAGTTTATATAAAGGAGTCATCCATCCATCCATTTAAAAGACTGAACATTCAGTTTTAAGTTGCGTTAGAAACCTAAATCAAACAAGGGGGAGTGTACATGAGATTTTCGGACTCAATTGCTCTCGTAACAGGTGCCGGGAGCGGCATAGGAAAAGCTGCAGCATTCAGGCTTGCCAATGAAGGTGCCCGGGTTATTCTAGTAGGACGTACAGCATCAAAACTTGAGAATGCTGCCATGGAGATAAATGAGTCTAATAAAATTCCGAGGGCAGAGGTTTTTACTGCAGATGTTACAGATGAAGAAGATGTCCGTGAATTAGCTGATTTTGTAAAGGAACAATATGGAGATTTGCATGTGCTTGTCAACAATGCTGGCGGATCGGTTCATTCAAAGATTATGGATACTTCATCCAGTGATTGGGACTTTGTGCAAAATACCAATTTGAAAAGTGTTTTCCTTGTCTCAAAGCTGCTTGGGAAGCTGATGGCTGATTCATCTGGTGCAGACGGAGATTTTACACAGAACCGATCCATTGTGAATATTGCCTCTTTATCCGGCCATCAGGCTGGTGCACATATTCCTCATTACAGCGCAGCAAAAGCGGGAGTAATTAATTTTACAAGAGCGTTAGCACTTGAGCTTGCTCCATTTGGAATCAGGGTAAATTCAGTTTCTCCAGGATTTGCCGTAACCCCCTTAACGGAGCAGGGAATGAAGAATGAACAGTTCGTAAAAGCAATCCGGAGGAATACGGCCCTTGGAAGGGCAGGAGAGCCAGGGGAAATAGCTAATGTCATCAGCTTTGTTGCTTCCAGTGAGGCATCATATATGACTGGGTCGGATGTCCTTGTTGATGGCGGCTGGTTAATCAAATAAATGGGGAGATGAATGCAATGAGAAATGAGCATTTAATCATAAATCAAACTGGAGCAATTCTGAACTTGACTTTAAATAGGCCGGACCGTTTAAATGCGTTCAGCCCTGAGATGATTCTTGGCTTAACGGAAGCTATTCGTGAGGCTGGGACCAATCCTGAAATAAAAGTAATTGTCCTGTCCGGTGCAGGACGCTCCTTCAGTGCCGGAGGAGATGTGAAATCCATGGGCCAGGCAAATGGAACAGGTGTTTACGAGCATATTGGCAGACTGAATCAATGCATTCTTACGATGAAAGAATCCGGGAAGCCAATCATTGCCGGTGTTCACGGATTTGCAGCTGGAGCTGGTTTCAATCTGGCGCTTGCATGTGATCTGATTATTGCTGCAGACGACAGTCAATTCGCACTAAGCTTCTCAAAAGTAGGGCTTGTATCTGATGGCGGAGGCTCTTATTTTATATCAAGACTCCTGGGACCCCATCTGGCCAAGCAATTCTTTTTCACAGCCGAGCCCATAAAAGCTGAACGGCTATATCAAATGGGGGTTATTAACTGCCTTGTACCTGCGGAGAAGCTGCAGGCCGAGACTCAGAAAATGGCCAGCCAATTGGCAGAAGGGCCAACGATGACTTATGGAATGATTAAAAAGCTTGTCGACCACTCCTTAACGTCCACTCTTGAAGAAATCCTCGAGCAGGAGCGAATTACACAAACGCTTATGGTTTCAACCGAGGATCATCATGAGGGAATTACGGCTTTCAAGGAAAAAAGAATTCCTGTATTTAAAGGGAAGTAAGGAGTCCGTACATGGTCTGGACCAAAGAGAAGGACCCCTTCCATATTTATGCCGGTAACGAGCATGGGCTGAGAGATGCTGGCTGAATCGGCTAATTAACAATCAAAAAAGCTGTCTAATTTGAAGATAAAAAACATTTTTCATAGATTACAGAAAATGTGCTTTTTCAAATTCAATGTATTTTACACATCACTGTTCAGGGTCCTGCCCTGCTCATTAAACTTCACTTAAAGGGGTGATGCTTTATGGAGAAGATCGTCCCGCTTACGCTGGAATCCCCATTCTCTGAAGGTATTGTCATGGTGTATGCGGTTCTGGGTGATTCAGCGACCCTTATAGACACAGGAAATCCGGGTGAGAAGTCCTTTTTTCAATTAAGATCCCAGTTAAAAAAACATGGGATAAAGTTTCAGGATTTTGACCGTATCGTGTTAACTCATATGCATACCGATCATTCAGGAGGTGTAAGCCTGATTCAGCAGGAATCCGGGCTGCCGGTTTATGTCCATGAGGAAGCAAAACGAGTAATAACAGAAGGGGAAGCAGAGTTTAAGAGAATAAATTTATTTTTCAACAAGTTTATTGAGCAATGCGGTGCAGATCACATGCTGCATCAGCATAACAGAAAATACAAGGAAGAGATTTGGACTGATGTTTATTATTTACGTGATGGAGACGAGATTCATATAGGGGGAAAACCATACCATGTCATGCATGTTCCCGGTCACAGCCAGACAGATATTCTTCTTTGTAGCGTTGAAAGCGGTACAGCGTTTGTGGGGGATCATTTAATTGAGGAAATCTCTGTAAACGCTTTCGTGGAACCCCCGCCACCAGATGAACGGCAGAGGCCGGAACCGCTGATTCAGTATAGGGAGTCTTTAGAAAGGGTTAAAATACTGCCGCTGCAAACGTGCTTTTCAGGACATGGAAAGCCATTCAATCAGCATAATAGAGTGATAGACCGAAGATTGGCTGAGCACGAGTCCCGCTGTCGCCAAATTCACCATCTGTTAAAGGACGGCAAAAAAAATGTTTTTGAGCTTTGTCAGGGGCTTTACCCGCGCTTAAAAGGAAAAACGGTCTTTCTTGGGCTTTCGCAAATACAGGGGCACCTGGATTTAATGGAACAAAGACAAGAAGTGGAGAGGAAGGACACAGAAAAAGTATATTACTATCAGTTGAAATAGCGTTTTGTCACTCTGCTTTCTTTCAATTTTAAAAAAGGAGTGGATTCTATGAAACTGAAGGATTTACTTGATAGAAATGTCAGTGAATTTGGAGAATATCCATTTATTTATTATGAAGAAAAGCAGTATTCAAATGTGGAAACAAAAAGCTTTGCTGACCAAATTGCCAATGGGCTTCATAAACTCGGAGTCGAACCTGGCGATCGTGTCGCTGTATGCATGCCTAATTGTCCTGAAGTGATATTTTCCTATCAGGGAATCACCAGGAGCGGAGCTGTCATTGTCCCTATTATGTTCACCCTCCATCAAAAGGAAATTCATTTTATAATCAAAAACTGTAAAGCTAAAGTGATTATTACCTCCTCTTACACGGCAGAAAATATGAAAAAAGCCCTCGAGGGCCTGGATAACAAGCCTGTCCTGCTGGTCGCTGACATTCCATCGGGAAATGGCATGACAAATCTTTACGATATGATGTCAAGTGATCCGGGAAATTTAAAGAGTGTTCCAGATTCCAGTGAGGAAGATACAGCAGTTATATTATACACTTCTGGAACTACAGGGAATCCGAAAGGTGTTCTCTTAACTCATAAAAACCTCTATTCGAATGCTGTTAACTCCGCTGCCCATAAAGAAACCGAACGAGGTGCAACAATCGGTGTCCTGCCGCTTGCCCATGTATATGGACTTACGATTTCTAACGTCAGCTATATAACTGGAAGTTCAGTCGTCGTTTTCTCAAAATTTGATCCCGTCAAGGTGTTTAAAGCCATTGAAAAATATCAGGTTAAGGCATTTTCTGCGGTGCCTGCAATGATTCATGCGATGCTCGCAAGTGAACATGCTGAACACTATGATACTTCCTCTTTAGAATGGGTTGGGTCTGGTTCTGCCCCTCTCCCTATTGCGCTTCTGAACGGATTCCAGCAAAAGTTCAAAGCCAAAGTCCTTGAAGGTTATGGCTTATCTGAAGCAGCGCCTGTCGTTACTGCCCATAATAAAAAAATCGCTGTAAAACCGGGATCAGTTGGAATTCCAATTCCAGGAACGAAAATAAAAATTGTAAATAGCCATAGAGAGGAAGTGCCAGCAGGAGAGGTTGGGGAACTGATTGTAAGCGGTGATCATGTTACTCCCGGCTATTATCAGAATGAGGAGGAAACGAGCCGAATATTAGTAAACGGCTGGCTGCACACAGGGGATATGGGAAGGGTAGACGAGGATGGCTATCTGTATATAGTGGATCGTAAAAAGGATTTGATTATCAGGGGTGGGTTCAATGTTTACCCGCGTGATATTGAAGAGCTGCTGAATGGGCATGAACAGGTATTTGAAGCTGCTGTCGTAGGAATCCCTGATGAAAGAATGGGGGAGGAGATTGTTGCATGTGTCGTTAAAAAGGCAGGTGCATCAGTGACTGAAGACAAATTAATTCAATATTGCCAGGATTATCTTGCCAAAAACAAAACACCGAAAATGATTATTTTTGCAGAGTCGTTACCGCGAAATGGTGTAGGAAAGATACTAAAGACCAGATTAAGGGAATCTATTGCAGGCAGTATTTCATCTAGGTAAGGCATCCAGCAAATTTATAAAGGGTTTAGAGGTGAAAGTATGCAAGCATTATCTCCGTTTATGCAGCGCACTGTTATTTACAGCGGTTCAAATTCACGGGCCTATATTCCTGATTTATTCCGCGGTTTAGGCGCAAAAAGGGTTGTTCTATTTAGTGACAGGGGTCTTGAGAAAGCAGGCATAGTGGAAAAAACAGCGAAAATTTTTGAATCTGCATCAAAAGGATCTGGACCTGAACTAGCAGGGATTTATCTGGATATTGCCCAGGATGCAGAGAGCAGTTCGGTAAACAACGCAGTCTCTTATGCAAGGGAAGTTGGTGCAGATGCGCTGCTGGCTGTCGGGGGCGGAAGTGTCCTGGACACGGTAAAAGGGGTAAAATACGCATTGCATAAAGGATTCTCAGACATAAAGACTGTGATTCCCAAGGGTATATTATTTGAACAATTTCCAGATGCAAACCATATTCCGATTCCGCATATTGCCATGCCTACAACTGCAGGTACTGGTTCGGAGGTTTCCCCCATTGCGGTAATTTATAATGAAGATACCAAAATGAAAGGCAACATCATCAATCCTTACATTAGTTCTGATATAGCCGTTCTGGATCCAGAGCTGACTGTCGGACTGCCGGCTGCCATTACAGCATTTACAGGATTTGATGCACTGACACATGCCATTGAAGCTCTGGCTTCGCCGATTGCAACCGCCTTGACAGATGCGCATGCACTTCAGGCAATTAGGCTGATTGAACAAAATCTGCCTGCCGCGGTTACAAACGGAGAAAATATTCATGCAAGAATGGAAATGCTTTTTGCCAGTTTAATGGGTATTACCGCATTTAGCTGTGCCTTAAATGCCATCCCAGTTCATAATTTTGCTCATGCTTATGGAGCTCTCTTTCGGATTCCCCATGGCCTGGCAAATGCCGTTTTCCTGCCTGTGGTCATGGAAATGCTGCCAGATCTGTATCTCCCTAAGATAACAGAACTAGCTGGTGCTATGAATGTCAGGACAGGTGCAAATGAGGATCGGGAGGAAGTCTTAGGAAAAGTCATTGAAAAACTGCGCCTGCTTCAGCATAAGACCGGTCTTCCAAGTGATTTTTCAGCTTACAGTCTTACGGAAGAGGGTCTAAAGCAAGCAGAGAATGCAGTAGAAAAGGACCCTGCAGCTGCCGCTTTTCCAATACCGAAGGAGCTGATCCAGGCTGTTGGCCGTATGGTTGCCCCCATTCATATAAAATAGTGTTTAGCAGATTGATATTATGGGGCTGTCGCTGGAATTTCGTTCTTTCTATACTAAACGTGGAAGTTTTTTAGTTAAACGGTGCTAAATATAGCTAAAAAGCTTGATTTTTCTGAAATTTCAATCTAGAATAGTGATACATACCAACCGGTAGGTATGTATTTAAAAATTCAATCATAAAGATTAATAGAAAATAATTAAAAGTTTACAAGATTAGATAGGAGTGAAAAGAATGCAGTTACGCCTTACAGAAGAACAAAAGATGGTTCAGAAAACGATTCGCAAGTTTGTTGAGAAGGAGTTAATTCCACTTGAAAATGATGTCCTAAGAAATGAAAGAGAAGGAAAACCAAGCCTTCCGCCAGGTAAATTGAAAGAACTGCAATTAAAGGCAAAGGAAGCAGGCTTCTGGGGGATCAATACGCCAGAGCAATATGGCGGAGCCGATTTGGGACAGATGATGATGGCGATCGTACTGATGGAAGTATCCAAGACATTTGTCCCTTTTCAATTCGGCGGATCTGCTGATAATATCCTCTACTATGCAAATGAGGAGCAGAAACAAAAATATTTAATTCCAACGATTGAGGGCGAGAAAAAATCATGCTTTGCAATGACTGAACCTGGAGCCGGTTCAGATACCCGCAATATCAGAATGACTGCAGTAAAGGAAGGCAATGAGTGGATATTAAATGGCGAGAAGACTTTTATTACAGGCGGGAATGAAGCGGATTTTGTAATGGTCATTGCGATTACTGATAAAGAAAAGCATCAGGCAACAGGGCGTGATGGCGTTACCTGTTTTATCGTCGACCGTGACATGGGCTGGAAATCCGAGTATATACATACGATGGGTGAATGGGGTCCGGCAAGTCTCGTGTTTGATAATGTCAGAGTCCCGGAAGAAAATATTTTAGGTGAAGTAGATGGCGGTTATAATTTGGGGCTGGAATGGATCGGGTTTGCAAGATGGGTGGTTGGAGCGAGGGCAATTGGTGCCGCAGAAAGATTGCTTCAAATGGCCATCGAATATGCGAAAGAACGCATTACATTTGGAAAACCGATTGCTGAAAGACAAGCAATTCAATGGCAGATTGCTGATTCTGCAGTAGAGATTGAAGCAGCTAGATGGCTTGTCCTAAATGCAGCGTATACGCTTGATGCAGGTGAGGATAACCGCCACATGGCGTCAATGGCGAAACTATATGGCGCGAATATGGGTAACCGTGTTGTAGACCGTGTCATGCAAATCCACGGGGGAATGGGCTATACAAGGGAATTGCCGATTGAAAGATGGTACCGGGAAGCCAGATTGTGGAGAATCTATGATGGAACAGATGAAATCCAGCGTATGATCATTGCTAGAAATCTGATAAAAGGCCACGTGAAACTTGGCCAATTCGTATAGAAATTAATTTTCAAAGGAAAGGGAGGAATGAAAATGGCGGGCAGGTTTGAAGGAAGAGTAGCTTTTATCACTGGGGGAAGCCGTGGAATCGGAAAAGGGGTCGTCCAGCTCTTTGCGGAAGAAGGGGCTAAAGTCGCATTTATAGATTTGAATGAGGAAGCTCTTGGAGAAACAGCAAAAGAGCTGCAGGAAAAAGGATACGATTGTTTGGCAAAGGTTGCAGATGTTACAGACCCTGACCAGGTTAACGATGTATTCAAAGAAGTTCATGAAACATTTGGTTCAGTAGATATACTGGTCAATAATGCCGGTGTCATCCGTGATAATCTTCTATTTAAAATGACGGATTCTGATTGGCAAACCGTCATGGATGTACATCTTAAAGGGTCATTCAATGCAGCACGGGCTGCTCAGAAATACATGGTTGAAAAAAAATATGGGCGGATCATCAATATTTCTTCTACTTCCGCCCTTGGTAATCGGGGACAGGCAAATTATGCAGCTGCGAAGGCAGGGCTGCAGGGGTTCACAAAAACGCTGGCTATTGAACTTGGAAAATATGGGATTACTGCAAATTCGGTTGCTCCAGGTTTTATCGAAACAGAGATGACAAAGGAAACAGCCGGAAGAATTGGTATTTCTTTTGATGATCTGATTAAAGCCAGTGTTGCAAACATTCCAGTCGGCAGAAGCGGAAAACCTGCGGATATTGCCAATGCGGTGGCATTTTTTGCTGATGAGAATTCATCCTTTGTTAACGGTCAGGTTATTTACGTTGCAGGGGGCCCTAAGAATTAATCATAAAAGTGAGGTGTAGATCAATTGTTCCAGCAGCATATAGGAAAGCGATCCAAAAAAGTGAAAAACATTGTTGAGCGTGGTGCTGTCAAAAAATTTGCAGAAGCAATCGGTGATCTCCATCCGATTTTTGTCGATGAGGAAACGGGCAGGAATTCAAGGTATAACCGGAATATAGCCCCTCCAACCTTTCCGAGGGTGTTTGATTACGGAACGATTGAGGGACTCAACCTGCCAAACAAAGGCCTTATACACGGGGAACAAACGTATCATTACGAAAGACCATTGCTGGTTGGGGAAGAAATCATCTGCTATTCAGAGGTGAAAAATTATTTTGAGAAAAAGGGAACTCATGGCGAGATGGGGTTTCTTGTACTCGAAAGCTTTGGGGAGGACGAGATGGGAAAAGTTGTTTTTACCTCAACTCAAACCGTTATTATCACAGAAGCGGTAAGAAAGGTGCTGATCGGATGGTAGCAATTGAAGAGCTTCATATAGGCGACGAATTGGAGGACATTCAGCTTGAACCGGTCGATCGGCTTACTTTGATTAAATATGCCGGAGCTTCAGGCGACTATAACCCCATCCATACGATTGACAGTGAAGCAGCAAAAGCTGGGCTGCCGGGTATTATTGCACACGGAATGTGGACAATGGGAAATCTGGCAAAGCTATTTAGTTCTTATTATCAGGAGGGCTTTATTCAGGATTATACAATTCGTTTTAAAGGGATGGTTTTCCTGAATGATGTGATTACACTTAAAGCAGAGCTCACAGAGAGAAAGGTTAGCATCTCGCGTTTCAATGTAAAGGCTTTAAACCAAAATGGAAACGAAGTGATAAAAGGAGAGGTATTCTTTTATACGTATCTCGATTAAAGAATTTTATTTTGGAAGCTCATACCCGGCAGCAATTGCTGGGTATAAAGGTATCCTCTAAGAGGGTTTATCAATCATTCGACTCACATATATAGACTCCAGAGGCTATTAAAACCAGTAAACTTAACAATGAAAAAAATAGAAAATGATGACCCTAAAATCAGAAGATAAGACTAAATATACTAAAAACCTTGCAAATTGCAAACTAGTAAAATACCAACTAGTCAGTATGAGTACTTTTAATAAAGAGGTGGGATTCATGAATTTCAATCATTCCGAGAAAGTTAAGGAATTGGAAGCAAGGCTGACAGAATTTATGGAAGCGTTTATCTACCCAAATGAGAACGTATATAAGGAGCAAATTGGTAAAAGTGATCGTTTTTCCAAAGTTCCTCCAATCATGGAAGAGCTAAAAGAAAAGGCGAAAGAAGCGGGGCTTTGGAACCTGTTTTTGCCAGAAAGCGAATATGGCGGAGGGTTATCGAATATTGAGTATGCTCCTCTTTGTGAAATTATGGGGAGATCCAGTATGGCACCTGAGGTTTTCAATTGCGCAGCTCCCGATACAGGCAATATGGAGGTTTTAGTCCGCTATGGGACTGAGGAACAAAAACAGCAATGGCTGCAGCCGCTCCTAAGAGGAGAAATCCGCTCGTGTTTTTCAATGACTGAGCCGGATGTAGCCTCATCTGATGCAACGAACATCCAGTCAAGCATCGTTCGGGATAGAGACGAGTATATCATAAACGGAACAAAATGGTGGTCGTCTGGTGCCGGTGATCCCCGCTGCAAAATTGCCATTGTTATGGGTAAAAATGATCCTTCTGCCCCTAAGCATGAACAGCAATCCATGATCTTGGTGCCGCTGGATACTCCTGGTGTGACGATTAAAAGGGTTTTGCCTGTGTTCGGTTATGACCATGCACCCCATGGACATGCGGAAATTGAATTTAAGAATGTGCGTGTGCCTGCAGCAAATATGCTTTTGGGGGAAGGCAAGGGATTCGCAATAGCACAGGGGCGTTTAGGCCCAGGCAGGATCCATCATTGCATGAGAACCATCGGTGCTGCAGAACGAGCTTTAGAGGAATTGTGTAAGCGTGTTCAGGACAGGGTTGCCTTTGGAAAGAAGCTGTCTGAACAAGGGGTTATCCAGGAATGGATTGCAGAAGCGAGAATTGACATTGAACAGGCCAGGCTGCTTACACTCAAGGCGGCTTTCATGATGGATACAGTCGGCAACAAAGAGGCAAAAGCTGAAATAGCGATGATAAAAGTAGTTGCGCCAAATATGGCCTTAAAAGTCATTGACCGGGCTATCCAGGCATTTGGAGCAGCAGGGGTCAGTGAGGACTATACATTGGCAGCCGCTTGGGCAAATATCCGGACGCTGAGATTGGCTGATGGGCCGGATGAGGTTCACAAGAGAGCCATTGCACGATATGAATTGAAAAAATATATGTAGGGAGGCTTGATTATGCATGTGAAGGAGTTATTTTCCTTAACAGGAAAAACCGCGATCGTAACTGGAGGCGGCAGAGGGCTGGGGGAACAAATCGCGATAGGTTTTGCTGAAGCAGGAGCCAATGTCGTCGTTTGTTCCAGAAAACTGGAAGCATGTGAAGAGGTTAGCCAAAAACTAAAGGGGCTAGGCGTAAATTCCATGGCTTTAAAATGTGATATCACAAATCCTGAAGATGTGAAGAATGTAGTCGATCAAAGCATGGAAAAATTCGGCAGCATAGATATTCTCGTCAATAACAGCGGTGCCTCATGGGGGGCACCGGTCGAAGAAATGCCGCTCGAAGCCTGGCAAAAGGTCATCAATGTGAATGTAACTGGAACCTTTTTAATGTCGCAGGCAGCGGGTAAGGTGATGCTGGAGCAGGGATCCGGAAAAATAATCAACATTGCCTCAGTAGCTGGACTTAAAGGGTCTAACCCCGAATATATGAATGCCATCGGATACAACTCCAGTAAGGGGGCTGTAATTACTTTTACCAAGGACCTAGCCGTAAAGTGGGGGCCTCGCGGCATTTATGTTAATGCGATAGCGCCGGGATTTTTCCCGACAAAAATGTCCAAAGTTTTGCTGGAGAAAGGGGGCAGCGGAATTCTGGAAGGAACTCCGTTAAGGAAATTTGGTTCGGATACAGACCTTAAAGGTGTAGCTGTATTTTTGGCTGCTCCAGCCTCGGATTATATTACTGGTGATGTTATTGTCGTGGATGGCGGAACGCATGTGCTATAAACTAAATCGCAAAAAGGAGGTCAATTGAAATGAACAGAGATGCAGTCATTGTGTCAGCAGTCAGGACGGCAATCGGGAAGCAGGGAGGTGCGCTGGCTACAATTCCAGCGCATGTCTTTGGAGCGGAAGTGCTGAAAGAAGCTATAAGACGTGCAAATGTTGAGCCTGGTGAAATCGATGATGTCATTATGGGAAATGTCATTAGCGGAGGCGGGAATATCGCTAGGCTGACGGCCTTGCAAGCTGGCCTCTCCCTCGAATTGCCTGGCATGACAATCGATCGTCAGTGCGGGTCCGGAATCAATGCCGTAAACCTTGCAGCACAGGCAATACGCGCGGGCAATGGCGATGTTTACCTAGCAGGCGGCATAGAAAGTATGAGCAGAGCACCGTACCTGATGGATCGCCCCGAAAAATCTTATAGTCCAGTCCCGCCCAGGTTCAGAAAATCACAGCTTTCCCCAAAAGAAATAGGAGATCCGCCAATGGGGATCACAGCGGAAAATCTCGCTGAAAAATATTCAATCAGCAGGGAGGAGCAGGATGAATTCTCCCTCTCAAGCCAGAGAAAAATGGCCTATGCCATGGAAGATGGACGTTTCGAAAAACAGATTGTCCCTATTACAATTCCTGTAAAAAAAGGGGACCCGTTCCTATTTAAAAGAGATGAGCACCCTCGCCCGCAAACAACACTTGAAGCTTTATCCAAGCTGCAGCCGGCATTTTTACAGGGAGGTACCGTTACGGCAGGCAGCAGTTCAGGCCTGAACGATGCGGCAGCTGCACTTGTTGTCATGTCAAGGGAGAAAGCAGCAGAACTCGATGTAAAGCCTTTGGCTGTAATAAGAGAACAAGCTTTGGCAGGGGTGGATCCAAACATCATGGGAATAGGTCCTGTCCCAGCAGTAAGGAAAGTTCTTGAGAAATCTAGGCTAACACTGGACGACATGGATCTCATTGAAATCAACGAGGCCTTTGCTGCTCAGGTTATTGCCTGTAACCGTGAGCTTAACATGGATATGGAAAAAGTGAATGTGAACGGCGGTGCCATTGCTCATGGGCATCCATTAGGAGCAACAGGAGCCATTCTGATTACAAAGGCAGTGTATGAGCTCGAAAGAAGAGGCGGGAGATATGCATTAATTACGGCTTGTATTGGCGGCGGTCAGGGAATTGCAACCATTATTGAGCGAGAATAATAACAAATGGGGAGATATAAACGCTAAAACAGCTGTCTCCCCTTTGCAGGATAGCCACAAAAATATTATGAAGAAAGGAGGATGGGCTTTATGGCTTCTGATACGATTCCTATCAGAAAAGGGGAAGAATTGGATGCTGCAGCAATTGAGACATTTATGAGAGAGCATTTACCCAACCTTCCTGAAGAACCTCTAACTGTTGAACAATTTAGTTTTGGAAAGTCAAATTTAACCTATTTGCTGAAATTAGGTAATTGGGAAGCGGTTTTAAGACGTCCGCCTTTAGGGCCAGTTGCCCCAAGAGCTCATGACATGGAAAGAGAATACCGGATACTGGAAGAAATCAGCCCGCATTTCCAGGCAGCTCCTAAGCCTTTTTTATATGCAGATAAAAGTGTAATGGGGACTCCATTTTTTATAATGGAAAGAAAAAAAGGGATCGTTTTAGATACCGATTTCCCTGAAGGGGTTGTCCCGACAAAAGAAATCTGCAGAAACTTGTCAGAAACGATGGTCGATCATCTCGTGGCTCTTCATAATATCGACTATACAAAAACAGGGTTAACAGAGATAACCAGGCCGGAAGGGTTCATGAAAAGGCAGGTCAGTGGATGGATTCAGCGGTATGAAAAGGCTAAAACGGACGACATTGAGGGTGTGGAGAAGCTGAAGAAATGGATGATCACTCATGTCGCTGAATCAGAAGAACCAGCTATAATCCATTATGATTACAAGTTAAACAATTCAATGTTTGATGAGCAATTAAAGCAAATGGTCGGGCTGTTCGATTGGGAGATGACTACCGTCGGGGATCCGCTTGCAGATTTAGGTGTCGCAATGTGCTATTGGATTGAGCCTGATGATTCTGAGCTTTTGAAAAGGGGCATGGGAAAGCCGCCAATCACAGCCACTTCGGGATTTATGACCAGAGATGAGTTTATGGAGAGCTATGCCAAGAAAAGCGGCAGGGATTTGACAAATATGAATTTTTATCTAACTTTTGCCTACTTTAAGCTTGCGGTTATTTGCCAGCAGATATATTACAGATGGAAAAAAGGACAGACAAAGGATGAACGGTTTTCAAGACTTGATGATTTTGTAAGCGGCCTGATTCAATATTCACTTTATACAGCTGATAAGAAATGAAAAACGGATTGGGGTGCTGAACATGATGAAGATTCATCTTCTGTTAAAGAAGGAAGACATTGACAGCAATAAAATGCACAACAATAAAATTGTCGTCGTTTTTGATGTTTTGCTGGCAACTTCTACTGTCGTCTCTGCTCTGGCATTCGGAGCAAAAGAGGTTATCCCGGTTCTGGATGGCACTGCAGCTGAAGAAGAATCAAAGGGGATGGAAGAGGGCAGTTTTGTTCTGGTCGGGGAATACCAGGGGAAAACGATTGATGGCTTCCTCTCTCCCAATCCACTTGCATTAAAAGAAAAGATCCAAGGAAAAACCATCATACTATCGACAACAAACGGAACAGTAGCCCTCAAGAATTCCTCAGAAGCAAACGCTGTCTATGCTGCTTCCCTGCTCAATTCCAGGGCAGTTGCAAATCATATTTTAAAAGAATACAAGGGTGAGACAATCATCTTGGTTTGCTCGGGCTCATCGAATGAATTTAATTTGGAAGACTTCTTTGGGGCAGGATGCTTCATTGATTCCCTTTTGAAACAGTATAACGGTGAAATCGATCTTACTGACTCTGCTATAGCTTCCCATAGGTTCTATCAAACAAACAAACAGAATGGTGCCGATGTATTAAAAGCTTCGCGTGTTGGCCAAATGCTTTCCAGAAATGGGTTTGAAAAGGAAATTGATTTTATCTCACAGGAAGGTGCATTTACAGTGATTCCCAAGCTGGAAGGGAAAAAATATATTATCTCCGTTTAAGCAACCATCAATTGATAGCGTTTACATAAAAGGAGACACACTTGATGCCGTTAAAACAGGAGTTAAAGCCTTGCTGGAGGCATTCGCCAAATATCCGGCACCGTCAATTGAAGAGCAGACTCCTGATAGGCAATAAAGGTATTTGAAACAATCATGCAAGCAGCCAAGCAAGGCGGAAAAGCTGACCAATATTGAGGATCAAAGATGAAAGGGTTATTACCGAACATGGAATAGAATAAAGCAAAAAGGCAGGTGAGGAAAATATTCTTTTCATTATTTAATGCCGTCTGTATAAAAAACTATTAAACAATAAAGGAGGAGAATGATGGAGATTTTGATTCAGCAGCTGTTCAATGGGCTGACAATCGGAAGTGTATATTCACTTGTTGCCCTGGGGCTGACCCTAGTATATGGTATCCTTCATATTCCAAACTTTGCACATGGCGCTTTGTACATGATGGGTGGCTATATTACCTTAATGATGATGGTGAATTACGGCCTTCATTACTGGCTGGCCATTCTTGTTTCTGTTTTAGCAGTTGGTTTAATCGGCGTGCTAATGGAAAGGCTCGTTTTTCATCCATTAAGAAATGCCCCTCCTATTCATGACAAAATTGCTGCTATAGGCATTCTGCTATTTTTGGAAGCTTTTGCTCAATATGTCTGGGGTGCTGAATATCAAACGATGCCATCTCCATACGGTCAGGTCGTTCAGCTTTTCGGGCTGACATTTACAATGCAAAGGCTATTGATTATCGTTTCAGCTATTGTGGTCATGCTTCTCCTATATATGTTTCTGAAGAAAACCTTTACCGGGGCAACTATCATTGCGATGTCACAGGATCGGGACGGTGCTAACCTGGTTGGAATTAATACAAGCCGAGTGGCAATCCTTACGTTCCTGATTTCGGGAGGGCTGGCAGCCATCGCAAGCTCCCTGGCCGCACCTATTAACCTAGTCTTTCCAGGAATGGGCCACCTGGTCATTCTGAAAGCTTTCGTCATCATTATTCTTGGGGGAATGGGAAGCATACCTGGTGCGATTGTAGGGGGCTATATTTTGGGATTTTCAGAAAGCCTAGGGGCAACCTATATTTCAAATGATTATAAAGATATCATTGCATTTATCCTCCTGGTCATTATCTTATCAATTAAGCCTACCGGCCTGTTTGCAAAGGGAGGGCATTGAAGATGAAAATATTAAAACGGCAATATATCATTCTGGCAATGCTGTTATTTGCCATTTTCTTTCCTCTGCTTACACAAAATGAATACCTGGTTCATGTGATGACACTTTCATTCATCTGGATGATCGGTGTGTATGGCTTAAATTTATTGGCTGGCTATACTGGGTATTTATCCTTGGCACATGCGGGCTTTTTCGCGATTGGTGCATATTCGCTCGGCTTGCTGACTGTAAAAACGCAGATGAATTTTTGGGTTGCTTTTGTACTGGCACTTGTCATTACCAGTGTTATAGGCTTTTTGGTGGGCCTCATTGCGTTAAGGACCAAGGAACATTTCTTTGCGATTTACACCTTGTGTGTCGGCTATATCATTTATTTAGTCATTGATAAATGGGATAGTTTAACCGAAGGGGTCCGGGGACTGATTGGGATTCCTGCACCAGGAAACATCGGACCGATTTCATTTCAGACACCATTGTCGCAATACTACCTGGTCTTGTCTATCTTGCTTCTGTCCGTTCTGGTCATGTATCGGATTATCCATTCACTGACTGGAAGAACGTATATTGCTATACGCAATAGCGAGGAGCTTGCCCAGACCATTGGAATTTCGACAATAAAGAATAAGCTGGCTGCATTTGTGCTATCCACTTTTTTTGCAGGATTATCAGGTGCTCTTTATGCGTCATTCATCCGCTTTATAGGTCCGGATATTGGGCATACCGTTATTACTTTTGATCTGCTGACATATTTGCTGGTTGGCGGAATCGGAACACTTTCAGGACCGATTGTCGGGACTGTTTTAGTTGTATGGATTTCTCAGCAGCTGCAATTTTTGCAGGATTACAGAATGCTCATTTTTGGACCTGTTCTTACGCTGCTCGTTATTTTTTATCCCCGTGGGATCGTTGGTGCCATTGCCAGCTGGAATAATAAGCGGGCAGGTAGAACGAAACAGCTTGCCCTCAAGGATACCCAAAAGGATGACCGCTTTGCCAGCAGTGAAATAGCACCTGAAAATCAAGTAAAGGAGGGGTAAGGATGTTCCTGGAAACGAGAAATTTAACAAAAAGATTTGGAGGCTTGACTGCTGTCAATAATGTTGATTTTTCTATTGAACAGGGGAAGATTAATGCGATCATCGGCCCGAATGGGGCTGGTAAATCTACCTTTTTTAATTTAATGAGCGGCTTCCATTCTCCCAGTTCTGGAAAAGTGTTTTTTAAAGGGCAGGATATAACTTCTCTGCCTTCCAATAAGATCGCTAAGCTGGGTATAGCCAGGACCTTTCAGACTACCAATCTATTTGAACAATCAACGGTTCTTGATAATGTAATTGTCGGTCACCGGTTAAGGACAAAATCCACTTTGATCGACGCGATTTTCAGGACTCCAAGGCTGAAGCATGAAGAAGAACAATGCCGTGTGAAAGCCATGGAAGTTATCGAATTTGCTGGATTGAAAAAAGTAGAAGATAAACTTGTTGGCAGTTTGACACAGGAAGAGAAAAAACGCACTGCGTTTGCTCTTGCACTCGCAACAGACCCTGAAATTGTATTTCTTGATGAGCCTGCAGCAGGTGTAAATCCGGAAGAGACCGAAGGATTGGCGGAATTGATGGAAAAAATGGTCCAAAACAGCATAACAGTATGTCTTATTGAGCACAAAATGCGGATGATTATGAAATTGGCAGATAAAATCATGGTTTTAAACTATGGTGAAAAGATTGCGGAGGGAACTCCTGAGGAAATAAGGAATAATCCTACTGTCATAAAGGCATATCTGGGAGGGAGCGCGAGTGCTTGAATTAAGGGATGTATCCGTAAAATATGGCAGTTTTACAGCAGTCCAAAATGTGAACATTGATGTTTCAGCTGGAGAGATCGTTGTCCTGCTAGGTGCAAACGGAGCTGGGAAAAGTACAGTTTTCAGGACAATCAGCCGCCTTAACAAAGCTTCTTCGGGAAGTATTCTTTTCGAAGGAAGCTCCATATCCAAAAGCTCTCCAGATAAAATTGTCAAGTCAGGAATTGTCCAATGTGCCGAGGGAAGAAGGCTATTTCCAATGATGACTGTATACGAAAACTTAAAAATGGGTGCATATGTTCACAGGAGTCACAGGAATAAGACGAAAGATTCAATGGAGTATGTTTTTGAGTTATTTCCGATTTTAAGAGAAAAGCAGAATGACATGGCGGGTTCGTTAAGCGGCGGCCAGCAGCAAATGCTGGCAATCGGCAGGGCACTGATGGCAAAGCCAAAGCTGATGCTGCTGGACGAACCATCAATCGGACTTGCACCATTGATTGTTGAGCAAATGTTTGAAGTAATCCAGAAAATTAACCGTGAGGGCACCACCATTCTCCTGGCAGAGCAAAATGCAAATGCCGCTTTGAAAATCGCAGATAAAGGTTATGTGTTTGAAAACGGTTCAGTGGTCCTTGAAGGTACCTCGGAAGAGCTATTTTCGAATGATGAAGTAAGGAAAGCTTATATTGGTGCATAAGCCAATGTTGGCTTATAGGAGGTGATGGCCGCGTCTATAAAGTTCGGAATATTCTAAAATTTAAAAAATATTAAAGCTTCGTTTAATATTTTCACACTGTTGATTGGAGGAGAAGACGTGGAACCCTCGAAAATGCCTTCGCATTTTCTTCATGCAGTGCATATTCGAAGAAGCTAATCCAATATGTCCCGCGGGAGAGCGAAAAGGGAGACCACACAGACGCACACGCGCCGAGGAGCGTCAGACCGCCTGCGGAAAGCAAACATGGGAATGGAAATCAACTAACAAGGTTAACAGAGCTATTAAAAATAAGGGGGAAATGTTCAATATGCCAGGAAAATGGGTCTTTTTAAGTGTAATATTTGCCTTAATGATAAGCCTTTCAGCATGCAGTTCCTCGCAGCAGACAACAGCAAATGGAGAGAAAGCCGGTTCAAACGATGAGGGGACAGTCAATATAGGATACACGGGGCCTTTAAGCGGCCCAGCTGCCTTTTATGGAGAGCGTACACTGAATGGTGTAAAAATGGCAGCTGAAGAAATAAACGATGCGGGCGGATTTGAAGTTAATGGAAAAAAATATAAACTGAATGTTGTATCGTTAGATGATAAATATTTGCCAAATGAAGCAGGCGCCAATGCCAAGAGGCTGATGCAGGAAAATAAGACTCCAATTATTTTCACACCTCACAGCGGCGGAGTTGCTGCTCTTCAGGTATTTAACCAGATGGAAAAATTCATTATTGGCGCATATACAAGTGAACCGCAGATCACTGAAAATGGAAACAAATTAACCGTTCGAATTCCACCGCGATATGATGGTTATATTGAACCTTTCACCCAATATGCAATGGGAAAATTCGGAAAGAAGATTGCCTTTCTTCCGACTGCATCACAATATGGAAAAGACTGGGCTGAAGAACTGCAGCCATATTGGGAGGAACAGGGCGGCAAAGTGGTCTACAATTCTTCGATTGACTTTGCAAAAGAAACAGATTTTTTCACAATTGTCACGAATGCGTTAAAAGAAAACCCTGATGTATTATTTATCGGCGGACCGTCTGAACCAACCGCAAAAGTTGCAAAACAGGCAAGAGAACTTGGCTTCAAGGGCGGTTTCATTGTGATGGACCAGGCCAAATTTGATGAAATGAAGAAAGTGACAGACACATATGATGTCCTAAACGGTGCAGTAGGGGTTATGCCGCTGGTTAATTCCGATAGCCCGGGGGTTCCAAATTTTGTTAAAAACTATAATGAGAAATATAATGTAGATCCGGGCTCCGAAGCTGGTTTAAATTATTTTGCAACTTATGCGTTTATTGAAGCGATGAAAGCTGCCGGCACAGCAGATGACCCTGAGAAAATCATGGCACATATGCAGGACGGTTTGGATAATATGCCTGAAGACAAGAAGGTATATCTCATCCCGACGATTGATGAGCAAGGCGGATTTGATGCGGAATTGACTGTGGCAGCAATTGAGGATGGCAAAATTGTGCCTATAAAGGTAGAGTAAGAGCAGTCCTTATAGTCAATTGGCTGACCTCCTATAAATGCAGAAAGAATAGAAGATAGAAGCTGGTATATATGCCAGCTTCTTTTTTTCAGGCTTTGTTAAAGGTCAATATTGGTATTGGCATTCTGTTAAAATTGGAACGGAAGGAGCGAGACTTCTCGAAAATGCCCCATTTCCTTCGTGCGGTGCAAATTCACTGATGCTTACTCAATGTCCTGGGTCCTCTTAATAGGTTTACCTTATAACTTAAAGGAATAATGATTATAAATTATATGTATTTCATTTATGGATAAATCTCATTATATAATAAACTACAACAAGGATTATGTGATCCCTGATCCGCTGGATAGCAGAGTGGTTCCGGCTGTAAGGAATGCTGATGTTAAGGCAGACCAGTTAACAGGTGCAGCGAGTATCGAGATCCTGAAGAGTCCTGCATTAAGCCAATAGACCGAATTTTTGACTGAGGAGGCATGTTCAAAATGTCAAATTCATAGTATCAGAATTAAAAGCTGCTGGTTTTGCCATTGGAAATGAATAATCACTTTCGTCACTCTAAATTAAGGGCTATTTTCAAAGGGCCTTCTCTTTAAGCCGGCTAACTAGTTTAACCACTGAGTTGATTGAAGCGGAGGGTACTTAACTCCTGCCGGAAGTGAGGGAGTAGGAGACCCGCAGGCGAAGCCGAGGAGGCTCTCATTCCTCCCCGCGGAAAGCAGGAACCCGCAGCCGGAAATCAACGGATAACATTATAAACATCATCTATCTTAAGAAAAGAGCCAAATTAATTTAAAAAGGGAGATTAGTATCGATGAAAGTATACGAAGTAATTGAAACGAAGGAAATGTTCCATGGTGAAGTCATTGAAGACTATTACATTATTTATGAGCAGACAGAAAACAAAATCTTTGCCAATCGAAATAACCATTTATTTCAGCAGGAAAGATTTGTAGAAAAGACAGTCAATGTTTTTAAAGGCAATCCTCATTCAACATTAAAAAAAATAAAAGCCTATCCTATTCACCGGCTGGCGCTGGGGGATATTCGCGAAACGATAGGAAAAGACTTTCCGGGTCTCTTTAAGAACTTGAACAGATCACTTGCCTGAGAAATGATTTTGAGGCAGTCTCTTTATAATGGAGGCTGTCTTTTTTATGGATGCTCTTCCATTTTTGCTGACCAAACCATAATGGATAAACAGCCAATTTATTTGTATGATAGTATAACGTTCTGGTGTAATAAAATAATAAGCCTGGTTTTCAATAATCAGATTAGGGAATAATCCAGAAGTTATCACAATAGAGGGGTGGAGAAATGATTCAGTTTGACCATGTGTCAAAAAAGTATCCAGATGGAACCAATGCTGTTAATTCCATCAACTTACATATAAAAGCAGGAGAGTTTTTCGTTATTATAGGGCCGAGCGGGTCTGGAAAAACAACCCTGCTAAAAATGATTAATAGACTAATTCCTTTATCAGAAGGAACAATATCCATTAATGGCAAAAGGATAAGTGATTATGATATTCATGAATTGCGCTGGGATATTGGCTATGTCCTTCAGCAGATTGCCCTTTTCCCCCACATGACGATCGGGGAAAATATTGCAATCGTCCCGGAACTAAAGAACTGGGAACAGGATAAAATCAAGAAACGGATTGATGAGTTATTGGAAATGGTAGGGTTGGAGCCGGAAATTTACCGCAGCCGCAAACCGCATGAACTCTCCGGGGGACAGCAGCAGCGAGTAGGCGTAACTAGAGCACTTGCAGCCAATCCGCCCATCATCTTGATGGACGAGCCTTTTAGTGCGCTGGATCCCCTTAGCAGGGAAAAGCTTCAGGACGATCTTCTCCACCTTCAGCAAAAAATAAAGAAAACCATTGTCTTTGTCACGCATGATATGAAGGAAGCTTTAAAGCTTGGCGACCGCATTTGCGTCATGAAGAATGGAGAAATCGTTCAAGTGGGCACACCGGATGATCTGCTTGCAAATCCGGAGAATGAATTTGTCCGTCAATTCGTAGGGGATAAGCATGAACCAGTGTTTAGAGAGTTCAATCTGCAAAATCTGATCGTTCCCATTTTAGAAGAAAGAGAGACTGAGGCAACGATTTCTGCATCAGCTTCTTTGAATGAAACCCTTGAGCTGCTTACCCATCATGACCAGCTCGCTGTTGAAGAGAACGGAGCGATTATCGGAATGGTCAACAGACAGTCCGTCATTCGCCAGCTTGCAGGCACAATGCAGAAAGAGGTGAGATAATGAACACCTTCAGTTCTGTTTTCAATGAAAGGATAGGTCAGCTTTTAAGTGTGCTTGTTGAGCATATCCAGATTTCCGTTATCTCTTTATTTTTTGCGGTTCTTATTGCGATTCCGCTGGGGATCTATCTGACAAAAAAGGAAAAAATCGCAGAAGGGATCATTGGGGTAACAGCCGTATTGCAGACCGTTCCCTCATTAGCTTTGCTGGGCCTCCTGATTCCCTTATTCGGGATAGGCAAAGTGCCGGCCATTATTGCATTAGTCGTATACGCACTTCTGCCAATTCTGAGAAATACATATACAGGCATTAAGGAAGTGGATGATTCCATCATCGAAGCGGCAAAAGCCATGGGCATGAACAGGCGAAAAAGGCTCATGAAGGTAGAGCTTCCACTGGCCATGCCGGTCATTATGGCTGGGATCCGGACAGCGATGGTTTTAATTATTGGAACAGCCACTCTTGCCGCTTTAATTGGAGCTGGAGGCTTAGGAGAGCTTATTCTGCTTGGGATTGACCGGAATAACACAGCTCTTATCGTTCTTGGAGCGATTCCGGCAGCCATATTGGCCATCTTCTTTGATATGCTGCTGCGCCGATTTGAGCATATGTCGTTTAAAAGGTCGCTCACTGCATTGGGTGTATTTATCGCAGCGATGATTTTGGTTATGGCTATACCTTTACTGACAAAAGAGTCTGAAGAGGACATCGTAATTGGCGGAAAACTTGGTTCAGAACCGGAAATTCTTATAAATATGTACAAACTTCTGATTGAACATGAGACAGATCTTAACGTGGAATTGCAGCCTGGATTAGGAAAAACTTCGTTTGTCTTTAATGCTCTTAAGTCAGGAAACATCGATGTGTATCCAGAATTTACGGGAACAGCCATAGCTGAATTTTTAAAAGAAACGGCCGTAAGCACGAATCGTAAAGAGGTTTATGAGCAGGCAAGAAAGGGGATGCAGGAACAGTTTGATATGAGGCTGCTAAAACCAATGGCCTTTAATAACACCTATGCATTGGCAGTACCTGATCAATTGGCCAGTGAGTTTCAGCTTCAAACTATTTCGGATCTCCAGGCTGTTGAGCAAAATATTAAAGCTGGCTTTACACTTGAATTCTCCGATCGGGAAGACGGATATCGAGGCATTCAAAAACTTTATGGCCTTGATTTTCCAACCGTTCTGACTATGGAACCGAAGCTTCGGTATGGTGCAATTGAAAAAGGAGAAATCAACCTGGTGGACGCATACTCCACCGATAGTGAAATCGCAAGATATAACCTCACTGTATTAGAGGATGATAAAAATCTTTTTCCGCCATATCAAGGTGCACCTATGGTAAGAGAAGAAACCGCTGAAAATTATCCGGAAGTGGTTAAAGCCTTAAATCGGCTGGGAGGGAAAATAAGCGATGACGAAATGCGTGATATGAACTATAAAGTTAATGTTGATGGGGCAAGTCCTGAGGAAACAGCCAGAGAGTATTTAGAGAAAGAAGGATTGCTTAAATAAGAATGAAGAAAACCGTTCGGAAGAAATTTTCCTGACGGTTTTTTATTATTTATTGATTGGTATCCCCTTCTAGGAAATGAGTAATTATTAATAGAGTGTAGCCCATGATTCTGGCAGCAGATGCTCATATTTAAGGGTTGGTAAATTGTCGGCATTAAAATATCGCCCAAAACATACATTCTTCTTAATCATGTTTAGATTTTTAAGAGTATGAGGAGAGGGTGCCGTGAACTTCGAAATGCAGAAAGCGAATCTGCTGGCTGAGAATATAAATGATTTTATTAATTTTGTTGAAAAAAATCTTGATAACAATATCTTCAACTTGGATAAGAATAAATTGTATCAAATAAAACTTATTATAGAGGATTATAAGTTTCATATACTTGCAGCTGAACTTTTAAGAATTAACCGGTTTACTTGGGATGAAAAGTACACTCATTTATTGGTTGATCGATTTAGAAAAGGATTGAGCATTATCGATGAATTTATAGAAAGAAACTACCATGACTTATTCATGGTGACCGGGAGAGTATATACTTTAAAAAACCTTAGCTCATCCTTTAAAGAGTTTTAAGAAAGAGCAAAAGCAGCAAAACATACAGTCGCTTACTAAAAATAGATCAGCCAACTCATGAGGCTGATCTATTTTTAATGGACAAAAACCAGTAAGGGCCTCCATAGCGTTATTGAGGGCCAAAAAACGACCAGATAGTTAAAGAAAAGTCCTTCATAGCATCTTGAGGGCCAAAAACCACTCAAAAGGGGGTAAAAAACATTTTCATAAAGTACTTTTTCTAAACAATCATTGTTCTAATCCATGTTTTCTAACCACTGCTTCATTTTCTAACATATCCCATATGCTTTCGTCTTCCATTCCCAGTCTCCAGAGCGCCAAACCTCTTATGCCAAGACGATGTGCAAGCTCAGCCTTCGCTTTAATACTTTCCCGGTTTTCAAACCAAACTTCATGATTGACCCCGTTTGCATCGGTGTAGGCGAACATTGGGGTTTGCGTTTCTTCATCAAAAATGATTTCTTTATTATATTGCTCCGCCAGTGCCATCGCACGATCAAATGATGCATAGGCTGCACGGCCTGTTTCAAGATTAAAATCAAACCCGAATACAGATACAGCTGCAACGATTTTTTCTTTTGGCATTACGGTCATCGCATACCGCAGGACTCTCTCCATTCGCCCGATGGACACAACCGGTCCCGGGCCGCTTCCAGGCCAGCCATGCTCATTATAAAGCATAATAACAAATTGATCAGTAGGCTGATGAAGATTTGGATAATCAAATGGTTTTGCAAAAACGCTCGGATCCTCTGGTCCAGTTTTAGATGGTACAGCAGTTGAGAAGAAATATCCCCGTTCATCAAAAACGCGCCCGATTACTCTATATAGCTGGGTTAAACGATCTCGATCCTCTTCGAATACATCCTCAATATCAATATCAACCCCGTCCAAGCCATATCTTTCAACTAACCTGGCTAAATTTAAAGCAAAAGCATTCATGTTCTGTTCAGAGGAAACCAATTCATGAACAACCTGCTTTGCAAGTTCCACGCCTTCTTCATATAAAAGGTTATGAACGGTAGCAAGCATTTTTACATTATTGCGATGGCCGATTCGGACGAGCTGCCGAACTTCTTCATCCGTGAATTCCCCAAACTTCTCAATGGTTGTTGGATTATCTTTGCTGATTCTAAATAAGAATAATCCATTTTGCGAGATATTCGCTGTGTTTGCCACAAAGGATTCATAAGAACTTGGCAATGTAGGGCCTTCTGATAATGTATAATAACCTAAAATTTGTAAAGTCGGCACAGAACCATCAAATGCTCTTAAGGTGGATACAGTCTTGGAAATCCATCCGGGATCTCCATTGAATAAAGCAACTTTATACCAATCTCCCTGAACACCAATTAGCGGAAGCCTTGCTCCACGATCCATCTGGGCGATTGTATTAAAAGCAGTGCCTGGCCGCTGCCGGATGTTTGCATTATCTGCGTTGACGACCACATCAGAGTATACCGGGATCCTGAGTCTTTGCCCGATTGACAGATCGGGGCTTTCTAAATTATTCAAAACCATAATGCTCTCGGCAGTTGTATTATATCTTCGGGCTATTTCATAGAGAGAATCTCCCGCCTTCACCACATATTCTGTTTGTCTTTCCTCATCATTTTTTACTTTTGGAATAACGAAATGTTCTCCAATATAAACGAAATTGGACTGCAATTGATTCGCTTTTCTTAGTTCTTCGATGGAAACACCAAATTTAGCTGCAATTGTGGATAAGCTGTCTCCAGGCTGAACCATATAAGTATTTCGCTGATTGTGAACTGGAACCGCCAATGACTGGCCGATATAAATCGTATTTGTCGGTAGGCGATTAGCATATTTAATACCATCAACATTTGTTTTGTATTTTCGCGCTATTGTATATAACGAATCTCGGGGCTGAACGATATAACGATCATACATTCGCATCACATCTCCCTCACCAATGCATCTATATCTATATATGCATGGAGGTCGGATTTTTGACAGTTATTTTTAGGGGGGATGGCTGGCTTTCTGCTAGAGGGGGAGAGTGTGTTGGGCTCATTCTTGTTCAAATTATTTTTGCATAAGAAATATAGCATATCTCTTTTTAGTTTAAAATGGCTTATAATAAATAAAGTTTATTTTGTTAACTTAACTTTTTGACATGGCTTAGGGAGTCGGACTGCAAAATTGGCCAAAAAGCTTGTTCTAAATACCTAACTGTGTAAAAGCATATTGTTTAATCTTATCACCCTGTTGATTGGAGAGGAGGGGCACGAGACTGCAGCGGGAGGAGCAAGTCAAAGGGAGACCCTACAGGCGCAATTAGCCGAGGTGGCTCCCGGGCCGCCCGCGGTTCGCTGAGCGACTGGAGTGGAAATCAACAGGCCAGATTAGCAGAGCCAAATTTTAAATAAAATAACTTATAAAACAGGAGAAGAACTAATGGAGAAGCACAAGATATTAAGAATTATAGAAAAAGAATTAGTGGTTGCCCTTGGATGTACCGAACCTGTTGCAATCGCATTGGCCGCTGCTACAGCAAAGAGTTATGCTAAGGGGCAAATAAAAGAGATTTGTTTAAAAGCTAGCGGGAATATAATAAAAAATGCAAAATCCGTCGGCATTCCTGGAATGGCTTCAAGTGGCCTGGATTTCGCAGTGGCCATTGGAGCAGTAGCTGGAGACCCAAGTAAGCAGCTTGAGGTTTTAAATGGAGTCACCCATGAAGATGAACGTGCAGCGCTTAAGCTTATTGAAGAAGGCAAAGTAGTCTCTTGCCAAGCAGATACGCCGAAAAGACTTTATATTGAAGTGAGCCTTAAAACAGATAAAAATACTTCAAAAGTGGTTATTTCTGATAATCATAGTAATATCTCTTTAATAGAGGTTGATGGTGATGTGGTCTACCAGGGTGGATGCGAGAATATAGGCATCCAATCAGATGAAGAGGAATTAATAACACTCACAATTGATGAAATATTCGAGTGGGTTCAAAAGGTCGATGTTAGCAGCTTATCTCTCGTAAAAAAGAGTATTGAACTAAATAGAATCATCGGAAGAGAAGGCCTTTCGGGAGATTACGGGTTAAAAGTAGGAAAAACAATTAAGGAAAATGTAAAAATGGGAATTCTCTCTGATGATATAGCGACTGCCGCAATGTCTCTTGCTGCCGCTGGATCAGATGCGAGGATGTCAGGCTCAACACTGCCTGTAATGGCGAACACTGGGAGTGGAAATCAAGGAATAGCTGTCACACTTCCAGTTGTGGCAGTTGGAGAGAAACTGCAGGTTTCAGAGGAGAAGATGATTCGAGCAGTTGCACTTAGCCACCTTATTACCATTCATATAAAATCAAAATTTGGTCGTCTTTCAGCACTATGCGGTGTTACAGCTGCGGGAATGGGTGCAAGTGGAGCAATTGTATATTTGCTTGATGGCCATCTTCAGCAAATTAAAGCAGCCATTCAAAACACAATTGGCAATGTTTCAGGTATGATTTGCGATGGGGCCAAAGCTGGATGTGCTATGAAAGTATCCACCTGTTCCAATGTTGCAGTACAATCTGCTTTGTTGGCACTTAACAATCAAGAAATTAAATCCACTGATGGATTTATTCATGATGATGTGGAAAAAAGTATAGAAAGTTTTTGTAAACTTGGAAATGAAGGAACGCGCCATACAGACGAATTAATATTAAAATTGATGATGGAAAAATAAAATCCATTTAATTTGCTGCCATGTTTACTGTAAGACTTTACACATTAAAGAGCATCAGCTCATCATTTAGCAAAAATGGATAACTGAATGTTCGATTCTATTATGAATAAAGGGGCCGCCCTTACAGTATAGCGTTAGTGAAGAGAGGGACGGTCTTTTTATTTCATAACATTATAAATATGAAGTTTAAGATTCAGGAAATCATCCCTCTCCGAAACATTTCCACAACAGCCTGTGTCCGATTTTGCGCTCCCAGCTTTTTGATGGCGGTTTTGATATATTGGTTTATAGTTACTTTGCTGATGTACATGGCATTGGCCATTTCTTTAATGCTCTCACCCCAGGAAATCCTCTTTATCACTTCCATTTTCTCTTTTGCTTAAGAGCTGTTTATCTTCAGTTCCATTTGTTTTTTCAAGGATTTTTCCTATCTGGCGGCCATATTGGGTGAAGGTTGAAAGTAGTGGATCCGTTATTTTTGTATTTTGGTTAAACTATTCGTGCAGATATAGCCAATTGCAACTTTGCCAAACCAGATGGGGACTGCTAAGAAGGAGTTCATATTTGAAGTGGTTATGTATTTGATGTTTACTTGCTTGAGATATTCAATTCCTGAACAATACTTGGCTTTTCTCTAATATAAAGCGGAGTAGATGATCGGCAGCGAGCGGATATCATCCCTGATATCCCGAATATGCAATAATCCATCTGGAGTCATCCCAATAATTCCTAGAAATATTCTCATTTTAGTCGTCTTTCCCGAATCTATTAGCCCAATTTGGCGTAACTCTCCGTTGCTTCTACTTAAAATCAGTCTCCGAAACAGCCTATCAAGATTTCAAACACCCTAAAACATTACCTTTAATCATATCAATTTAGTAGCATTGTCCCTCTTTCATTACCCCGATTTACTCTTCAATGTTTCCATTTAACCATGAATATTATAAACAATTTTACGTTTCTATTATTTTACTAATTAATGAGGAGAATAACTCTTCCGCTTTTTACGCAGAGAAAGCTATGGAAAATTGATGAGGGTTTAACTATGTTAATAGAAACAATTTCAACTGAGGTGCAGCATGATAATAGGAAAAATCATAAAATTTTACCGGGAAAAAGCAGGTCTGACTCAAGGGCAGCTAGGGGAAGGTATTTGTTCAATAACCCATTTAAGCAAGATAGAAAGAGGAATTACAGAATACTCAGCAGAAATTACAAATCTGCTTGCCAAAAAACTTAAAATGAATCCCCAGGAAGAAATTGTCCGGTATCATGAACTTTCCAATAAGCTGAATGAATGGCATGAAAGCATGATCATGCAGCGAATTCAGGAATCTGAAAATCTAAAAAAGGAACTTGAAAAAGAAACACTCATACATATGCCGGAATTTCAGATTTTATATTGCTTGCTCTCAGCCAGATATTATTTAACTGTTAATCAACTAGAATCCGCTTATAAGATTATACAGCAGCTTCAAAAGAACGAAACTGTTTTATCACCACATGACAGGAATATGTTAAAGCATGTACTCGGTATTTATAATTTTCTTACCGGCCAATATCGGGACTGTATCAGAAACTTAACCTCCATAGATCAAGATCATTATAACCATGAGGAATATTACTATCATTTAGCGATCGCGTACCATTCCATCGATTCAAATATCACGGCCTATTATTATGGAAAGAAGGCTCTTCAATATTTTCAAAGAACATTAAACATCCTTCGAATAATCGATACAGAAATGCTTTTGATCATTCAGCTCAATTCAAAGGAGCTGCATGACTTTAATGAGACGAAAGAAAAGTACGAGCAGCTGCTAAAATTATGCGATGCATGTAATTCTGGTGACCGAAAGTCCAAGCTCTATCATAATCTTGCCTTCGAATTTTTTCGCAGGAAGAAGTATAAAGATTCTGCGGCCTTCTACCTGAAAGCTATGGAACTAACAAATGAAAATGCCCTACACTACTTAACTGCATTAGATGGATACATAAATACTTGTTATAAAGGGAAACTGCAGCCTGAAGAGGATTTAATAGAATTATCGGAAAAAGGCTTGAATCAGGCAAAAGCAATTGATTCTTATACCTGGATCTACTTTCAGCTGCATCTCCACTTATTAAAGGAGGAAGAAAAACAATATTATCAATTAATAGAGGAAACCGCTCTGCCTTATTTTAAAAACATAGGCTACGGCATATTAATCGACCATTACGAAAAAAAGCTTTTTCACTATTACTCTGGAAAGGGATACGCACAAAAAGCCCTGGAATTGGCAAGTTCGTTTATACATAAACAAAAAAGCTATTATGATCATGACTAGATAAACAAGGCTTGTCCCTGGCTGAAGGTAAATGATAGCCGGGAACAAGCCTCAATAAATATTATTCTTTATCTTATCGCCCCATGCGGCAGAACAGCATGGACTCCTTTTACCCCATTAACACACTGTGTAATTCTTAAATCAACCGTCACACTTGCTAATGCTAGTGCTTCGGCTTTTTCAACCCCATGAATCTCCTGGATCAGTTCCACCATTCCATTGAGAGCTTCACCCGTTGCGAGATTCAAGTCTTCATTAAAACCAAATGTAATCCAGCCTGCAGGGCTATTGGCCCTAGGCAACTTTAGCTGCAAATCTTCTCTGACCGTTAACGTAATATCAACTAAATCCATTGGACACTCGATGGCTGTACCAGATACTTCTCCATCTCCCTGGACTGCATGGCCATCACCTATGGAGAAAAGAGCACCTTCTACAGATATCGGCAAATATAAAGTGCTTCCTCTTACAAGCTCTTTGCAATCAATATTTCCCCCACAATAACGTGGAGGAGAAGTGGAATGGATGCCGGATTCCGCAGGTGCTGTACCCATTAATCCGATAAATGGGTTAAGAGCTACGTGAAAGGACCTGTCAGCGATCTGGCATGTGCCAGTCATAGTATTGAAGTTCAGTGCCCAATCCAATTGAATCCGATCCCCGCAAGTTAAACCAAGCTGATCGTTTTGCCAGCTCTTATTCCCGCCTGCCCAATTCCGTCCATACCATCCTGGGACAATATCATTGAGCTTTACTTCCAGAACCATTCCTGGCTTTGCCTGTTTTACTTCGATTGGTCCCACGATTGGATGCCCTTGCTTTTTTTCATTATCTCTTGATTGAAAAACAACTCTTTCTTCATCCGTTGAGCTCGAGTAGCCCCATTGGATATCAGGAGTTTGCAGACGAATGGAGTCGCCAGAATCAATCGTTAAAATGGGTTGGTACTCATTGCCGAATGAACCATGCAGGTTTTGATTTTTTAATGTCAGTGTATGTATCATTGATCGTCGCCCCTTAAAAGGTATATAGACTTATCAAATTATGTAATAAGTCTGTTTAGATCCTGTAATGACCTAAGCAGGCTTATTTTTTACGATATTTCCTCTGGGCTTTCTCTTAAATAGGTTTGGATTTGTACCTGCGTAAACGCCTGTTAGAACGAATCCAGCTCCTATTCCATGAGCCAATGTGAAGGTTTCCCCTAAAAAGATGGTGGCCATGATGACAGCTGATACTGGCATCACATTAATGAAAATAGATGCCTTTGCTGCACCAACTTCTTTAATTCCGTTATAGTACATAACAAACGAGACAACTGTAACAAAAATGCTCATATGAGCAATGGCTGCCCATGTAGTTAAACTAGCTTCCTGTACATCCAACCAGGATGTTTCAGCGAGAGTAAAGGGCAATAGAAATAATGTACCATACGCAACTGCATAGGTTGTTGATTCCACTGAACTGAACTTCTTCAACACGACTTTGCCCACCACGCTGTAAATGGCCCAGCTTACAACAGCTCCAAGCAAAACGAAATCAATCGGTTCAAAACCATATTGGAAAAGGGTGAGAACATGTCCGTCGGTAATGATAAAAACAACTCCAGCCAGAGCAATTGCCATCCCTATAATGCTGTTTATGGTAATTTTTTCCTTTAAAAATAATCCCGATAAAAGCACGATTAGTACTGGATTAGATGCAATAAATAACGAACTTTTAATAACCGGTTCATGTTTGGTGGCTAGGAAGAAACAAATATTATATAAAGCAATTCCCGTTAAACCGAGAAGAACAAACAAACCATGATCCTTTAAAGTCGGCTTCTTCCGATCTTTTTCCATAACCCACATAAGCGGGAAAAGCAGGATGGCTGCCCCAAAAAAACGCAAAAAGGCAACGGTAGCCGGCTCAAAGCTTTGCACGGCAAACTTCCCAGCTATAAATGCACTGCCCCAGGTGGCAGTAGCTAAAGTTAGCATTCCATATATAACCCATAATCTCTTTTTCATGTCTTCGCCTTCATTCTTGTTTAATTTTTATAAATATTATAACATCTTATTCGTATTCCGAAATAGTTTTTTAGAAAGGTATAAGCTGTCAGTGGAATATAGGAAAAAAGAACGATTAAAAGTATTATTTTTAATCATTCTTTTTCGGTTTAAAGCGAAAAACTGAGTTTATTCCTCTATATGTACTATTTAGGAAGTGGATTATTAAAAAAATCTAGCTTTAAAATTTGCTGAAAATTCATACTTTCATCTCTGTTGGTCAATAACCTCATCTTATATTATTTCTTTAGAGTCCCGAATAAATGTGGGCTACTAAGAAGGGGTGAATACATATGAAGAAGATGAACATTGCAGGGAAGGTTAGTATGCTAACAGCACTTTTTGTTTTGCTGTTCTCCTCGCTTTCCTTTGCGGAAACCGTACCAGGAGGCCCATCGACAGAAGGAAAGACGAACATTAGCAGCATGCTATCCTATGAAGAAGTTGTTAAGACTCTCTCGGATATCGAACAGACGAGCAAAGGGAAAGTAGAAGTCTTTACTCTGGATCGGTTCGGTAAATCTGAACAGGGAAGAAGTATTTATGTAGCCAAGGTTGGAACAGGGGAAAAGAAAGTTTGGATCCAGGCGCAAATCCATGGGAATGAAAAACTAGTAACAGAGGCAGCACTGCAATTGTTAAAAACCTATGCAAGCAACAATTCCAAGGATGTACAAACAGTCCTGGAAGAGTCCACTCTATATTTTATTCCGATGTACAATCCAGATGGAGCGGAGATGAATACCCGCGGAACAAAGATTGCCGAAACCGGACAGTATCTCGACCTTAATCGAGATTGGGTTTCTGAAGGCGGATTTGCTGCAAAGGAATCCAAAGTGGTCTATTCATACTGGGCAGAGTTGAAGCCTGATTTTGCCATTGATCTGCATCATCAAGGATTAAAGCAGGTTTATGGTACGAATGAAGCGACTTCATTCTCTCTAGGAGTCTCTCTTGCGCCAAACGGGCCAACATTGCCAAACTATCAGAACTACAATGATGTTACAAGACAAATGCTGGCATACGTTTATGATGAAATGAGCGGTTATGGCTATACCCATATTGACCGTTATCAAATTGTCGATAGACAAAACCAGATTGGCTACGATATTGATATCAAAGGCGGAGTTGTATCAGCCATGATGATGGGATTGAACTACAACGGTTTGAACCCTGACAACCATAGCCATCCTGCAGTCTTTTTTGAAACAAAGGGTAATTCCAGTGAAGGAAGCCTGGGCCAAAAATCGAATGGATACTTAACCAAACAAAACTATTTGGCCTTAAAATCACTGGTTTATGGGTATGTGACCGGAGAGGTAGAAGAGGTTGATCCGAATCATTGGAATGACATACCGGCCTATCCGTTAGCCGGTTACTGGACAGATTATAACGGAATTGTTCCAGTTGAATCATCGGGGTTTTAAAATATAGTCGGTAATAAATGAATGGAAGCTGGTATTATGCCAGCTTCTTTTTCTATTCTTTATTATTTTTCCGTTCATTTTCATCAACCATATTCTTCACGTCTTCTGTCATTTTATCAAAGGTCTGATTTACACGATTCATTACCGCATCCTGTGGAGTGCCGCTATTTTGATATTCAATTCCTTCATTAAAGTCTTTTTCCAAGTTGTTCACCTCCGTTAAAAATATGGTGTGTATAACAGACCAAAATATTCCTCAAAATGTTACGAAAGATGATGAACAATAATCAGTACTTTTTAGTATTTTTGTAAAAAGGATCTTTCGAATATATATGAGGTTGGAAGGGTAATACATAATGAATAAATAAGTATAACTATATTAATATTTCCCTTTTTTGCTTTCGTTGTTTACACTAAGAATAATTATCATTGCTGAAAAAATATGTTCCTTACAAAATAGCGATTATTTACATAAAAAATGAAGAACATTTTACATAATAATTTTCGATGAGAGGGGGATAGAGGGATATGTGGCCTTTTTCAATAAACAAAAAGAGCAAAAAAATAGTGGATGCAGCTAGTTATATTTCGCTAAAGGAAACGACTGAAGAAGCTGAAATTGAAAAAATGGTTTCCAAACTAGAAGAAATCTTCTACAGTACTTCAAAGGAAATTGTGATATTGTGCATTGGTTCTGACCGTTCTACAGGTGATTCACTTGGCCCTTTGGTTGGAAAACTTATAGAAGAACGGAACATTCCTTACCCGGTGTATGGAACCCTTAAAGAGCCGGTCCATGCCTTAAATATTAAGAAAGTTATAAAAAAAATTTATGAAACCCACCAGGATCCGTTTGTATTCGGGATTGATGCCTGTCTGGGGGATGAGCGGCAAATTGGCTATATTTTAATAAGGGAAGGGTCATTTATTCCTGGGAATGCTGTCAATAGGGTTTTGCCAAGTGTGGGGGATTACCATTTGAAGGCGATCGTCAATTCGCTGGATCCTTTATCGCCTATTCAGTCCTTAAACAGTACACGATTATACACTGTTTTAAAGCTGGCTGAGATTATCGGTGAAATTATTGCACGAGTAGCTGCGAATGACCGGATATCAAGAGGGAATGCAGAGAAAACAAATGTAACTTAAAAGATATTTTTGGTTAAAACAACCAGAAAAATTGCTGTTCTGCAAATAGGTAAGTTATAATCAGTATAAAGTATACCAAGGAGAAAGAGGGAAATTGATGGGGAATAATTGGACGGAAGATAATTTGATCTCTATTCGTGAGAGAGTTTATCTTCATATTAAAGATTTAATATTGGATGGTGAATTTAAAGCGGGAGACCGTCTAGTGGAACGGGAACTTGCTGAAAGGCTGAATATCAGCAGGACGCCAATTCGCGAAGCGCTTTTTCGCCTGGAATCCCAGGGGTTTGTCAAAACCGTACCAAGAAAAGGGGTTATCGTTGCAGATATTTCTGAAAAAGAGATAATAGAAGTATTCACGATCCTTTCATCTCTTGAGGTTCTGGCTGCGAAACTGGCAGTGCAAAAGCTGGATGATGTGACGAAAAGCAAGTTCTCAGCGAGCATTAAAAAGGTTGAAGATTACCTGAATAATCCTGATGATGATGCTTCCGACCTTCATAGGGACTTGAATCATCTCCTATACAGCTCTGCAAAAAATGTGAAACTTTACGAAATGCTAAGCGGACTATCCGATTATATCCGGGCTTTTGCAAAGATCGGCCATAAAAATCCGGGAAGAGCAAAACAGTCAATGGAAGAGCATTTAAAAATCATGGAAGCCATAGTAAATAAAGAAATAGAAATGGCAGAATATCTGACAAAAATACATATTGAAAACTCTAAAAAAGCTTATATAGAAGCTGTTCAGCAAAGCGAAAAGAAAGAATAAGAAAGAGCAATATGTGCTCTTTCTTATTCTTTGGTCTGAACCCTGATTACCTATATATGTACTACACTGCAACGGTTTTCATCGTTAATCCACTTGGATTAACTCCCATATCAGGATTGACCTCTTGGAAATAGGAGGTAATGAGCTCGAATAACTCCCAAAATAGGGATGAATGCCGTCAAATCGTCGTTAATCCACTCGATTAACTCCCAAAACAGGAGTGAATACGGACAAATGGTCGTTAATCCGTTCGATTAACTCCCAAAACAGGGGTGAATGCGGACAAATGGTCGTTAATCCGTTCAATTAACTCCCAAAACAGGGGTGAATGCGGACGAATGGTCGTTAATCCGTTCGATTAACTCCCAAAACAGGAGTGAGTGCCCGGAAATCGTCGTTAATCCATCCAATTAACTCCCAAAACAAGAGTGAATGCCCGGAAATCGTCGTTAATCAGTTCGAACTCCCAAAACAGGAGTGAATGCCCAGAAATCGTCGTTAATCAGCTCAATAATTCCCCATACAGGGGTGATAGGTGCTAAAATTAACAATACCCAGGTTTTTATACTCCAATCACTAAAGGTGAAGTTAAATTTTTTAAAACTTTTGCCACACTCATAGCTACAATCGGACTGGACTTAGGGTTTTGTTCATAAGGCACATTTGAAACGGATATCTCAGTTTCCCCAAAATAGCCTTTCGCTTTGATGGTATGTGTATTTGTTTGAATGGTCGGATCAGCAAAAACCTGTACTTTTGTGTTTTCAAAGCCGACTCCGGCAAGACTTAAAGCAGCTGAAACATTTACGCTTTGCGGGAATAACCTCGAGGATTCACGTGCATTGCCTTCATAAATGCATACTGGCTCGGTTAAGGTTGCTAAATCTACTTTTTCTTCTGCAATAGTACCTGCCCAGCTTCTCGGGTGTTTCCTTGTTATTAGGGTTATCTCTTCGATCTCTCCCAAAGCCCCGGCAGCGATTCTGTCCAGTCCGGCAATTGCTGCGGAAGGAACAAAGATTTGCTGGTTATATTTTTGGGCTGTTTCTTTAAGATTTTCAAAGAAATCCGTGTCACCCAGCGCCCCAACAGAAAGAATTATAAGATGGCTGCCGCTTGCCAGTGCTTTCTCCCCGTACATCTGTAATGCTTGATGGCCTGCTGCTTCAATGACAATATCTAAATCCCCACTAAAAAACTCTTCTTCATTTGCAGTAAAACCAACAGTTTGCTGAGATGCTTCCATAAATTCTGTTTTTCTTCTAACAAGTACTGTTTTTAATTCAATATTGCCGGCATGGTTTCCCTTTATTAACTCTGCAATACTTTTTCCAAGTGTACCATAACCGATGATTCCAGCTTTTAGCATATCGGACACTCCTTATTTAATGTTTTTATTTTTATGGTGAAAGCTCTGTTAAATTTGCCTGTTGATTTCCGCTACAGGTACGCAGCGATCGCGGGCTGCCCGGGAAGCCTCCTCGGGGAGAGCGACTGGGGGTCTTTATTGGTATACGATATACTATATACAAATTTAACCTTGATTTTACCGAAATGGAGATAAAAACGCAAGGGATTTTCAAGAATATGCTAAAACATCTAAATTTTCAAAATTATTTGCACAATAGTTATTTTTAGTGTTATTATAGTATACAAGTTATTAATAGTGGCAATGGGAGGTGATTATCCGGTAGGGTTTTACCAGTCTCAAAGAGTAGGATTAAAAAGGGTAGATAAAAGAAAGTTGAAATCATTATATTAGTTGTTGAGTAGAAGAAATTTTCATGATTTAATCTGGAGAATGCAACATGTTTTTTTTAACGCATTTGGTATACAATCTACCAAATGCAGTATGCTATTTGGTAAAAATTTCTTATCCTCCTGGTCATTTTTCAACTTATGAGAATGAGGTATACATAGACAGCTAGAACGAGCATAATGATTGCCTCTTCCCAATTTGCATCATTGAAACAAAGAACTGCTTTACTTAAATAGAGAGTTACATTTCATACTTAATATGGAGGGGAATATATGGAATTAACATTTGCTCATTGGGTATATGCCATTGTTACTGTGTCAGTTATTGGAACGATGCTTTTTAGGAGAGGCGTCGTGCTGCCTGTTATCATCGGGACCTTCTTGGTGGCAGTCGTGTATAAAGGCAATCTGATATCAGGTTTCCAGGCCGTATTTAACGCAAACCTTCTCGCCGCAAAAGAGCTTTTTAGCATATTCTTAATCATTTCCCTCATGATTGCTCTGCTAAATTCTTTGAAAGACCTGGGAGCTGATAAGAAGCTAATTGGTCCGATTGAAAAAATTATGGTAAATGGACATGTTTCTTACTTTGTTTTAATGATTACAACATACGTCATTTCCCTCTTTTTCTGGCCAACTCCTGCAGTTCCGCTTATTTGCGCCTTACTGGTGCCTGCAGCTGTGCGTGCCGGGCTGCCGGTCATGACGGCGGCGATGGTCATTGTCATCGCAGGCCAGGGTATGGCTCTTTCTTCCGATTATATTATGCAAGTAGCACCGATGCTAAGTGCCAAAGCAGCTGGCATTGATAAAGTTTTAGTTGCTGATAAAACGTTAGTTCTTTCATTAATTACTGGTGTAAGCGCATTGGGGTATATCTATTTTGCGCATAGAAAATCAATCGTCAAGAATGATAACCCTGAAACTGTGCTTAATCCTGATGATGCAGCTTTTTTTGGTGTAGCCAATGAACTTGCTGCAACAGCTGAAGAAACCGCTGAAGCAATCCAGAGAAAAAATACATGGGGTAAAGTATTTGCGATTCTAGTTCCATTATCAATGCTGGCCGTTATGATTTATATGTTCCAATCAAAGTTAACTGGTGCAACAGGCTTTGAAGGAACAGATGGAGCTGCATTTATCGGAGGGGTGGCAACGCTCCTATTGGTTCTCGCAACCATTGCATTCAACCGCATTCATGCTTTGGATAAGATTAGCGACCATCTGACAGAAGGTTTTGTGTTTGCCTTTAGGGCTATGGCTCCGGTAATTCCAATTGCAGGATTCTTCTTTATGGGAAGTGCAGACTTCACAGGCACAATCCTATCACTAGATGAAAGCGCTGCCAAACCGGCATTTTTGTTTGATATGATCCAGGCAGGCCAATCTTATATTCCTGAAAATGCGTTTATTGCAGGATTTGGTATTTTAATAGTTGGCCTTATCACTGGATTGGACGGTTCAGGATTCTCTGGCCTGCCGTTAACCGGTGCATTATCTGGCGCATTAGCAAATGGAAGCGGCATCGATCCTTCCACATTGGCAGCGATTGGACAAATGGGCGCCATTTGGGGAGGGGGAACGATTGTAGCATGGTCATCCCTTGTGGCAGTAGCAGGCTTCCTGCAGCTATCTCCGCTGGAATTGGCCAGAAAAAACTTTATACCAGTTATCACCAGCCTATTCCTCGCAACTTTAATTGGAATAATAATCTGGTAAAAGAATAATCAGCATGCTTGAAAAATAGAGGGCTATCCTGCAAAGTTAGTAATAAACTAACTGAAGGGATGCCTTTTTTATAATTAAAATGATTAGCAGATAAGGAGTGATCTGGTGAAGAACCTTAAGGTAGCCTTGGCGGGCATTGGAAAATTAGGTTCTGCTATGATGGTGCATTGGAAAAAATTAAATATCAAAATAGGTGTCTATCATCCAAGCAGGACGAAAGCAGAACAATTTATTCAGCGTTTTCCAAACTGTTATTTATTAACGGAACAGGATCTGAGAGAGGTGGATATCCTCATATTGGCTTTGCCGGCCGGCAAGGTGATTCCCTTTATGGAAAAAATGTTAGCTGAAGGAAATTCTTCTTCGGTTAGCTTTATCAATATGGCTACTGCGTTGCCTACAAAAGAAATCAAGGGGAATTTTCCATCTTACAAGGTATATGGCCTAAAATATATGGGACATTCAAGAGATTTATTGGAACACGGAAATGGATTGTTTACTACCGAGGATCATTTGCCAGATTCAGTAATGGAACTTTGCAAACCATTAGGCCAAATCATAAAAGATAGGGAAGACAGGTTAGTCGAAATTAATAAACTGGCTACCTATTATGCAGTTAGAACAGCTGTAGAAATCGAAAATGACTTCACTAAAAAAGGCTATCCGCCCGCTTATATAAAAAGAGCACTCACATCACTCGCGCCTGAAGTCATCCGCTCCTATAGTGAAGGTAATTTGGGTCATTTTGCACAAGAGATTGTGAGAGAAATAAAAGAAAGTAGTGAAAAAGATGCTGATTAGCTACATCAGCATCTTTTTTTACCTATGGAGCAATTATGTTGAGCTTTTTTTCGGGTTTATCAACGAAAAAATAAATATATCAACGAAATTTCGGATATATCAACAAAAATCCACTTTTATCAGCAAATCGGTAAAAATCCCCCTGCGTCTGGTACCGGAGACCTGGAAATCTATTAATTTAACAGTCTTTCTAATAAGAACAAATACAGCATAACACAAGCAACATATACAGCTGCAAATGGTATATTCCAGTTGGACACTTTATAGGAATTGACTTTAATAATGTTTGACATAAGGCCCAGCGTAGCATTATAAGGACCTACTAAAAAGGAGGAAACTGCTCCTGACAGCATCGCGACTGTCAAAATGTGCGGAGAGATTCCGATTGCATCCGGGTTAACGCCTTCAATCATTAAAGCAAGTGATACGGCAGGGTGAAGGCCCAAAAAGGCCAGTCCCAAAGGAATGAGAGGCAGGATTATCAGAAAAACTTCCACACCTGCAACGTCAATAAAAGCTGCTATCCATCCATACAAGTTTTCATTAAAATTGGAAAAATTAATAGCTGAAATAAAAAATCCGGTAGATAGAAAGATGAAGAATTGATCCTTCATGCTCATTGAAAAGGTTTGAAAGTGTTCAAAAAGCTGATGGCCAAATTCTTTTCCTTTTTTCAGGAAGAGGGACCAGCTAAACGCAAATGGAATGACAATCAATGAGACAAGAATTAAGAACGGCAATGAGAATTGTGTTTCTGCAAAGGAAACAATAAGATTAAAAATAGCGATTGCCACCAGAATTTGAAAAACCCGTCCAGGCCGCCCGGCATAGCCTGGTTCCAGAGCTGCTGCCGTTTCATGTACGGATTCTCCAGGGTGTGGGATGGCCATCGTTTGCGATTTGCGGGAACCAATAAACCAATCCAATCCTAATCCCAATACGCTTAACGGAATGACATAGGGAAGGATGGATCCCCAGCTAACTCCTGTCATCGTTATGACAATCCCGACAATGGGTGTAACAGGAGCCCATAATAAAGGCATGGCAAACCCTCTCGAGATCGCCCTGCTCATAAACCGTTCCTTGTTCCGGACCGGAAAGCTTGCCAAGGCAGGACGTATGGAATAATACGTCATGGGAAGGGTTGCAAGATTCATGAAAATGCTGAAAAAGTAAGAAATTCCTGAAGTCATCATATATAAATGGCCTGAAGTCTTTACTTTTTTCTGAATAATCGCCTGTATCCCCTCGCCATATCTCCCAATCTTAATGGGTATCCCCAGGATCGGAATTAATGTAAACATGGTAAGCAGGTCAAGCATCGGTCCAAAAGCAAGGATATAATTTTGCCACTGAGAGCCGCTTGTCCAAAGCAGCAAAACCCCAAGCCCGAGGAAAATGCCCCCCAGTATTTGAACGAATCTCTTGGCAAGCCTGAATGTTAAAACAACAATAATGAAGCATAATATGGAGAGGAGGGGACCGATCTCCCATTCAGGCATCAGAGTGGACAGCAAATATAGGCTAATCACAGATAAAAATAAAACTCTCAGCATATCAGACACCCTCACAATCATTAATAATCCTTCTTCTAATAATATCTATCGTAAATAAATTCCTTTTTGATAAAGGATGAGAAAAAAAGATTTTGTTTTAGTGAAAATTGTATACCAAGATGATTGGTTTGAGTGTTTAATTCACCAATTTGCCATAAATTAATTAAAAATATGGTATTTGGTATACAATTTTGTTGTAAATCATTAAAACCCGTAATATAATAATAATAGGAAAGATAAATAAAGGAGGAAACCCAAATGTTCAACTTTCTATTTGGTTCTAAATATGCAATTGAAAAATCCCAAAGAAAATTAGCACGATTGAGAAAGACATTAAAGTTTTAACCAGGCCGCCATTCTTTGGCGGTTTTTTTTGCACGACCAGAAACTGAAAATAACTTTTTTAACCGGAAAAACTTTTTAATTGGTGGCGGTTAAACTTGAGTATTGATAACACAGCCATTTCTTAATAAGTTCCCTTCCTGAACAACAAACCCGGAAGAAGAGAAGCTTCCTCCGGGTTCAATATCTTCTTATTAACAGAAGGTTTATACAGCTACTTCATCAGACTTAACAAGCTTGGAGTGGATTGAATCCTCGCTATTGCCTGAAGCTTTTACAATCTCATCTAATTCTTCACGGGCTGCTTCAAGGGTTTCAAATCGTTCAAAAAATTTAACACCAATATGGTTCACATATTCTTTTCCTTCATATTCTTCAAAAAGCTGGATTTTCATATTCTCATCCAAAACCTCTGCAATCGTATATTTTGCCTTTAACTTATCGAAAAAATAGAAATGATAGGTTTCAACCGGCTTTAAGCCCTCATTCTCAAGAATCGTTTGGAAGGTATCTTTATTTGTTAAAACAATATATTTTCCCATATTAAACACTCCTTTAATATTTTAGATTGTTCTAGATCAGGTGAAAAATATTTCTTCAAAATATGTAAGATTCGTGTATATCTCCTCCAATCTGGAATATTGTATACCATAAGCTTACATGTATTTTATACCAAGGAGAAGAAATGTTCAATGATATATTCTAAATTTTTTAATAATTCGGTTAAAATAGTAAACTTTCACATATAGGTTGTGATCATGCCAGTTCCTTTAAACCTGTTGATTGGAACGGAAGGTGCGAGACTCCAGCGGGAGTAGCGGGACAGGTGAGACGCCATAGGCGCAGGGCGCCGAGGAGGCTCAACGCCTGCCTCACGGAAAGCGAGTGCCTGAACAGCGGAAATCAACACCTTAATTAACATCAATTCTTGAAAATCCTTGGTAATAAGAGAGTACTTAGATTATCTACAATTTTTTATGAATGGCCAAAAAATTAAAAAATCCTATTTGCCAATCTTCCAGAAAGGTTGTATACTCTTGGAAAAGTATCTAAATTTTTAGAATAAACTGAAAGGGGTAATGATATGCCAAAGGTTACTCTCCATGTTGATGGGAAGAAAGTGGAACAGCAAGTAAAAGATAATGCTAATTTAGTAGTGTTAGCGGGGATCCGCCAATTTCCTGAGTTAAAGTATGGCTGCGGAATGGGAAGATGTACAAAGTGTACTTGCGTTGTTATTAGCGGGGGAGAAGATTTAGCTCCGCCTAACTGGAAAGAGGAAAAAATGCTAGGTGACAAGGTGAATGAGGGCTACAGATTAACTTGCCAATTAACAATTCAGAAGGATATTGAAATATCCCAGGAAAATATCTCTGTAAAGCCTCCAAAGAAGACAACAGCAGCCATTACGAAATAGTTTTTTATTTTTAAAATTTTATTGGTATACAAAATACCTTAGAGTAGCGGGTGATTTTTAAATGAATTGTTATGATCTAACGAAAATGACTTGGAAAGAAGTAGAAGAGTCATTAGAAACAGTTGAATTTGCAATCATTCCAGTCGGTGCGCATGAACAGCATGGGCCACATATGGCTGAAAGCTGTGATGCAGTGCTTGCGGAGAAGATGGCAATAAAGCTGGGAGAAAGAATGTTTCCATATGCCATTGTTACTCCAGTTGTGAATATGGGCGTTTCCGAGCATCACATACATTTTCCTGGAACAATCGCTCTGCAGCCAGCTACCTTGATGGCTGTTTTGAAAGACATGGTTTCTTCATTGAAGCAGCATGGCATTAAGAAGTTTCTATTTCTGAATTCGCATGGAGGCAACCAATCTACATTGAATCTTGCCTCCATGACGATTACAAAAGAATTGGATGTTGAAGTCTACTATGCAAAAACAACCGCATCAGCCAAGGAGTCAATTGGGAAATTTGTTAAATCGCCTCTTTTTGGCCACAGCTGTGAGCGGGAAGTTTCCGAAGCTTTGTACCTGGAACCTGAACTGGTCAGAACCGAACTATTAGAAAAAGGCGATATCCGAGAAGATGGAAGGTGGAAAAGGCTGCGGCCTGGCAAAGCCGTCCAGGGCTTCTATTTCTATGAAGAAATGACCCAAAACGGGTGTATTGGAGATGGCAGACAGGGCAGCAGGGAAATCGGTAAGCAGATTGTAGAAGAAGCCTTAAAGAATCTTACTGAAGAACTTTCCGAGCTGCTTGATCTCAAAGCGGAGCTGCTCTACTAATTCTAGTACACTAAAAGAATTTTAATTAATCTTTAAAAAATTCTAAAAATTGTGTTTACAAGTGAAAAAGAATAGGTTATTATTCAATTAAGGTATACCAAAGACCAAAAAAACAAGAAGAAAAGAGGTTGTAAATTAGCAACCTATTATTTTTTAAAAATTTTGGTATACAAAATATCAAATGCCGACAGGGTACATAAAAATCGAGGAGGAGTTTACACATGCCAGAATTATTATCTAAAGATGAATTTCGCAAAGAACTAGAGGAAGCGATTAAAGGAAATCATAGCCAGAAAGCTCCATTTACAGTAGCTTGGGCTGAAGGGAAGCTTGAAAGAAAGCACTTTGCAAGATGGGCTGAAAACCATTACCACTATGTTGGACCTTTCGCAGACTACTTAGCGTATATCTATCACAACACTCCAACCGATCCAAAATTCGAAGCAGCAAAAGACTTCACACTTCAGAATATGTATGAAGAAGAAATTGCAGCTGACCGTCATACAGACTTGCTGATTCGCTTCGCAGAAGCTTGCGGAACAACTCGCGAACGTGTAATCGATCCTGAAAATATGGCTCCAACAACATTAGGCCTGCAAAGCTGGTGCTACGCCGTGGCTGCCCGTGAAAACTTCGTTGTTGCAACAGCTGCTCTAGTTGTTGGTCTTGAGTCACAAGTTCCTGATATCTATCGTAAACAAACTCCTGCTCTTCGTGCACAATATGGATTTACAGATGAAGAAATCGAATTCTTCGATCTTCATATCGTATCCGATGAAATCCATGGAGAACGCGGCTATAAGATCGTTTTAGATCATGCAGATACGCCAGAATTGCAGCAGCGCTGCCTTGAAGTTGTCCGCACAGGAGCAAAAATGCGCCGCATGTACATGGATGGTCTATGGAGAGAGTACCTGGAACAGGATCTTGGATCTTTAGTAGAAACTAAGTAAGATATTAGATCATTTGCATCTAAAAGCACCATTGATTAATTGGCACCCAGTTGATTGGAGTGGAAGGAGCGAGACTCCTGCGGGAGGAGCGGGACAGGTGAGACCCCACAGACGCGAAGCGGCTCACCGCCCGCCCCGCGGAAAGCGAGCTCCTGGAGCGGAAATCAACAGGTCAATTTTACCAGAGCTAAATAACCAAAAAAAGACTCATTCAAGTTGAAAAATTCTCAATTCCAGGCCGTCACACTAAATCTTGTCAATCGAGGTCTAAGTGGCGGCTATTTCTATAATCAGTGAATTTGGCGCAGTAAAGGGAGAAATAAACAGAGAGTAAGGTGATAGTTTTGATTACAACAAAAGTAGAAACATTTAATAATTTCATTAATGGAGAATGGCAGGAGTCGGCCAGCCAAAAGAAGTTTTATAGCGTAAATCCTGCTAACACCGAAGACGTTGTTGGCGTTTTTCAGGCATCCAATGAAACTGATGTCAAACAGGCGATCGAAGCGGCAAGTACTGCTTTCCCAGAATGGGCGCAAACAGCCCCATCCAAGCGGGCGGCTATTTTAAACAAAGCTGCTGCCATTCTGGAGAAAAATGCGGCCCAATATGCGGAAGAACTGTCAAGGGAAGAAGGAAAACATGTTAATGATGCTAAAAATGAAGTACTGAGATCAGCACAGACCCTTCGTTATTATGCGGTTGAAGGACAAAGCTTCACAGGTGAAACCTTCCCGAATGATGATCCGAATATGAAAGTATCAACGGAAAGAGAACCACTGGGGGTTGTGAGTGTGATTACACCGTGGAACTTCCCGATTTCCATTGCTGCCAGAAAAATCGCTCCAGCTTTAATTACAGGAAATACAGTTGTCTTTAAACCTTCTTCAGATACCCCGCTAATTGCTGTTCGGCTTGTTGAAGCATTGCATCAGGCTGGTATACCAAAAGGTGTCCTGAATTTTGTTACAGGAAAGGCATCAGATGTTGGGAATCCATTAGTCACTCATCCTGCTGTTAAAGCTGTTACCTTTACTGGATCAACCGCTGCAGGCGAGGACATCCATCGTAAGTGCTCCTTCACCACTCGCACTCAAATGGAACTTGGCGGAAAAAATCCCCTTGTTGTTATGGATGATGCTGATTTGGACCTTGCAGCCACTTTAACCGTGAATGGCGGATTTTCCCTTACAGGGCAAGCATGTACGGGAACAAGCAGAGTCATCGTTATGAAAGAAGTAAAAGAAGCTTTCGTCCAAAAACTGATTGAAAAAACAAGCGCTCTCAAAATTGGAAACGGTTTTGAAGAAGGAGTTAAAATCGGCCCGCTTGCTAATGAAAAGCAATTAAAAAATGTGTTGAAGTATATTGAGTCCGGCAAAGAAGACGGAGCCGATCTTGTATATGGAGGCGAACATTTAACCACTGGGGCATACGAAAAGGGATTCTTTGTTTCACCAGCCATTTTCACCAATGTAAAACCGAATCACCGCATTGCCAAGGAAGAAATTTTTGGTCCGGTGATTGCCGTGATTGAAGTGGATACATATGAAGAAGCCATAGCGATTGCGAATGACGTTGACTATGGATTGTCCGCTTCCATTGTGACCAACAACTTGAAAGTGGCTAACCAGTTCACAAAAGATATTCAGGCAGGGACGGTAAAAGTGAACAGGACAACAACCGGCAACTTGATCAATGCTCCGTTTGGAGGGTTGAAACAATCCAGCACGGCTACCTTCCGTGAATCCGGCAGAGTTGGCCTTGAATTCTTCACACAAGTAAAAACCGTTTATATCGGCTATTAAATAGACAGAAGGAGAATGGAATATGAAAACAGCCCTTAAATTGGAGTTAGAAGAAGCAAAATTAATGATAGAAGCAGCGAAAGAAAAATCAGCAGACATTAATGTTCTTGAAACGATTGCGATTGTAGATGATGGAGGAAGCCTGCTTGCTCTTGAAAGGATGAACGGGGCAAGAATCACTGGCCCTGAAATTGCCATAGCTAAAGCTTATACAGCTTCAGGCCATAAACGTTCGACTCATTTATTTAATAAAGAGCCAAACGGCCCGGCGCTTCCTGGCAATGAAGCGTTCGGCATTCAGCATATGCTTAACGGCAAGTTTGCTGTTTTTGTTGGCGGGTTCCCTATTGTGGTAAATGATGAAGTGGTTGGAGGAATCGGAATTAGCGGCGGCAATGGCGAGCAGGATACAGCTGTTGGCACTGCAGCTTTGAAAGCTCTTCAATCCTATTTGGAGAAGGACGGATATGAAGTCGTAACAGAAGCAGACATTAAAAAATAATAGAAAGGGACCTCTTTCGTTATAAAAATAATAGCGAAATGAGGTCCTTATTCAGTCAAAAGAGTTATAGAAACATTAGAGAGGGAGGATCGCATGAAACCTTATCTTGAATTGGCGATTGGATTTGCCCGCACCGGTGTGACAGGGTATGGAGGAGGTCCTTCGACAATACCGCTAATCGAGTTTGAAGCGGTTAAAAAATATAAGTGGATGACTGAGGAAGAATTCGGGGAAATTTTAGCTTTGGCCAATACGCTGCCAGGTCCTATTGCAACAAAAATGGCTGCTTATATCGGATTTAAAGTGAAAGGCGGTTTGGGGGCAGCTGTAGCGATCCTTACGCATATCCTGCCATCCATTATTGCCATGCTTGGATTGCTGGGATTCTTATATTCCTTTCGTCAATCACCGATTGTGAGCGGGATGGTCCAAGGGGTAACACCTGTTATCGGGTTTATGCTTGCGGAAATGGCCTACCGGTTTTACCAAAAAGGCAGCAAGGGGCTCGGCATCCCCAAAACATTATTGCTCGCTGCCGTATCATTAGTCTTTGTCCAGCTTATGGAGTGGCACCCGGGAATATTGATTGCAGCTGTCCTGATTTCAGCCTTTTATATTGCGCACCGGAAAGAAAAGGCTGATAAGAGTGCTAATGAAGAATTGATTCCAGTAAGGGAGAAAAGTTCATGATCTATTGGGATATTTTCTGGGCGTTTTTTATTGCGAATTTACTAGGCTACGGAGGCGGACCGGCAACCATACCGCTGATTCAGATTGAAGTGGTAAACAACAATGGGTGGATGACACTATCGGAGTTTGGGGATGTACTTGCTATTGCGAATGCTCTTCCAGGCCCCATCGCAACAAAGATGGCAGGCTTTATCGGCTACGAATTAGGGGGGATTTTAGGAGCAGTGATAGCTCTTGCAGCAACCATTCTTCCATCCGCTTTGGCTGTCATTTTGCTTTTTAAGTTTGTTAACTTATTCAAAGATTCGCCTAAGGTCAAGCTTATGACGAAGTCCGTGCAGCCCATCATTGCCGTCCTGCTGGCTGTCATGGCATACCAATTCTTTTTAACAGCCTTCGAAAACAGCGGCGTTCTTCATCTTGTGCTGCTTGCAGCTGTCAGCTATTTAACATTAATCAAATTTAAGGTACATCCATCACTCGTCATTTTTGGCGCATTGTTTTATGGAGGAATTTTCTTATCTTAATCTCTAGCGATCTATAAAAAAATAATAGCAGGTGGATAAATGGAAAAAACATGGGAGGAAAATCAACTAATATCAATACGCGAACATGCTTATCTGTACTTAAAAAAACTCATTTTAGAAGGGGAGTACCAGGCTGGCGACCGTCTAGTTGAGAGAGAGCTGGCTGCCAAGCTGAACATAAGCCGCACCCCGATCCGTGAGGCTTTGTTCCGGCTTGAATCACAAGGCTTTGTGAAAACAGTCCCAAGAAAAGGAGTTGTTATTACCAATATTTCAGAAGATGAAGTATTGGAAGTATTTACGATTCTCTCTTCTCTTGAAGTCCTTGCTGTAAAATTGGCAGCTCAAAGAATGGATAGGGAAACACAAAAAGAATTAGATCAAAAAATCCAGGAACTTATGGAATTGGACGAACAGGCTGAAGAGAATTTTAACTCTGAACATATTCATATGAACCAGCTCATTAATAAAGCATCCAAAAGCCCGAAACTATACGAAATTCTTTCTGGCCTTATTGATTTTATTCATATGGCTGCCAATATGGGTTATGAAACACCAGGCAGAAGAAAGGACTCATTAAAAGAACATATTGACATTATGAAGGCATTACGCGACAGAGAGAGTGAAATAGCTGAGTACTTGATGAGAATTCATATTGAAAATTCCAAGAAAGCATATATAGCTTATATGGATCGGATTAAAAAGAAGTTTAATAGCCAGAAGGTATAAACAGGCCGCTACATTTAAGCAGCCTGTTTTCATATCTAAAAGGTAGATCCACAATAATCAGATTCTAGCGAAGGAAAAAAATAAAGTTATTTAAAAGTTTTATATTGTCTGAAAATTAAATATATGGTATATTGTATACCAAGAGGAAGAATTAAAGGAGGAAGTCAACTATGCCAAAGATTAATTTTATTAATAGCAATAAACAGTTAGAGGTACCAGAAGATTCAAATATTTTAAGAATGTCACTCCGCTATGATGGAGAGCTTCCAAATCGCTGCGGAGGCGGTATTTGCGGCACTTGTGTTTTTAAAGCAGAAGAAGGATCCGAATACCTGGATAATGTCAAAATTCAGGAACGAAGAAAACTTGGAGAAGAGTGGCTCAGCAAAGGCTATCGCTTAGGATGCCAAACTTTCGTAACAAACGGGGATATCTCCATTTCATGGGATGATCAAGTGACAGACGTGGTGAAGAAAAGAAAGCCGGATAAATTAAAGCCGACAGTATCTGCAAGTAACTGATCATCAGCATTTCAAACTGTAATGGACGAATCTTAGCGGCATCGCCCACTACGGATTGAAAGAGTATACAAGAATCTTAATATGAGGCTTGTTAGACGCAAAATTGATTATAGCACTCTGTGATTGGAGTGGAAGGCGAGAGACTCCTACGGTCCGGGAGACCCCGAAGGCGCAAGTGCCGAGGTGGCTCCCGGACCGCCCGCGGAAAGCGATCTCCTGGAACGGAAATCAACAGAGAAGATTAAAAGCTCCAAATTAAATATAAGAGGGTGAAATTATGTGGGTTTGCAACAGTCATCTAAAGGAAGTCATGATGCTATTAGAAACGCCTCATATCAGAAAAGCTCCATATCAAATCAAATGCTCGCTGTGTGAAAATCATGCTTTTGCCAAAGTCTATTATACTCACCGCTCCTTCAAGTTCACTAAAAAACTATATTCTTCATTAAAACAAAGTGTTTCCCAGGAGGCTTAGCAATGGAAGGGTTAAAAAAGGGGATTGAAGAAAGACTGGAAGAGTTAAATATACAGCTTCCTGTTCAGGCTGATATTAAGATGCCGTTTGAACCGGGTGTCATCTCAGGAAATACGATATTCTTATCCGGACAAACGCCAAGAGTAAATGGCGCTCAGAAGTACACCGGGACTGTTGGAGCAGACATCAGCATTGAAGAAGCGCAGGAAGCTGCGAGAATTTGTACGTTAAATTTGCTGGCAGCCCTTAAAGGAATCATTGGAGATTTAAATAAAGTCAAAAGAATTATCAAAATGGATGGTTATGTGGCTGCAACAAGCGATTTTAAAGAACATCCTACCGTCATTAATGCCGCCTCTGACCTGCTGCACGACATTTTCGGGAAAGAAAAGGGACATGCACGCAAAGCAGTGGGAATGGCTTCCCTGCCTGGAGGGGCTCCGGTGGAAATTGAAATGATCGTTGAAATTTAATAACTTTAATATCCTTTTTATGGGCTGCTCAATTGCATGAGCAGCTTTTTTTATTGATCCTGTCTTGGAACACATAAATAATAAATGGTAGTGAGCAGCCTTTATCAAAATTAGAATAGAGCCATAGTTTTAGATATTTTAATATAAGAAAAAAAGGGTTCTCTTCACTTTTACCGAATTAATGTAATAAAGCAATTATAGGGGGAGTATTTGTGCAAACTTTAGAAAAAATTAGCGATCGATTTTGGTATCAGACCCCTGTTTCGGAGACGGACCGGCCCATTTTGGCTGCAGTTGTCGGTAAGAATCGGACGTTGATGATTGATGCGGGTAATTCCGAGGAGCATGCAAATTATTTTTTTAGTGAGCTTGCGAAGCATAATATTCCGGCACCAAGTATGGTTGTGCTGACACATTGGCATTGGGATCATATTTTTGGCTTGTCAGCTTTGGATGTGGTGTCGGTTTCTTCAAGTCAAACAAAAGCTGAGATGAAAAAGCTTCTTCCATTTGAGTGGTCAGATGAAGCATTGGATGAACGAGTGAAATCAGGAGTCGAGATTGAATTTTGCGCAAGCGCGATCAAAAAAGAGTTTGGCAGTGACCGGGATATTAAGATTAAGCTGCCTGACATTACTTTCGAGAAAAGGCTGGAAATCGGCCTTGGCGGTGTTACTTGCCAATTGCATCATGTTGGAGGGGACCATTCTGCCGATTCTGTAGTGGTATATATTAAGGAAGAAAAAATTTTGTTTTTGGGGGATGCCATTTACGCGAATCTTTATTCTAGTAAATGGAATTTTACTACGGAACGAATGCTCAAGTTATTGGACTCTATCGAAAAGTTCGATGCTGATACTTATATTCTTTCCCACTGGAAAGCCCTCTCAAGAGCTGAATATATACAAGAAACAGAATTGCTTAGAAAGGCTGCTCAACTAACCATGCAACTGAATGGGGAAAAGGCAGAAATAAAGAAAGCTTATAGAGCCTATAAAAACCGTGAACTGAATGAAAATGAACTTGAGGCCATTGAGTATTTTGTAAATGGCTATGACCTTGAACAGAAAAAGGAGCTTTAAAAATGATTGAATTATTAAAAACACTGACAAATCTTTCGGGGCCATGCGGGTATGAGCACGCTGTTTCTTATTATTTAAAAGAGTATCTGGAAGATAAAACGGACTCTGTCATGATTGATCCAATCGGCAATGTAATGGCACGCAAGAAAGGCAGCAAGCCGGGACCTGCTATCCTATTAACTGCCCATATGGATGAAATCGGCTTCATGGTAAAAAAGATTGAGGCAAACGGGTTGCTCCGTTTTGAAAAATTGGGTGGAAACGATGACCGCATCCTTCTTGCCCAGCCTGTAAAAGTAATGGGAACTGAAGGTGAGGTGCACGGGGTTATCGGTACAATGTCTGCTCATTATGTAAAATTTGATGATCCCAATAAAGTGAGAAAGCACTCACAAATGTATATTGATATTGGGGCATCATCAAAAGAAGAAGCAGAAGAAATGGGGATTGAAGTTGGAACCCCCGTAACCTGGGGCACCGGTTTCCAGGTCTTTGGCCCTGAAAAAAGAAGGAAAATCCAATCAAAGGCACTGGATGACCGGGCAGGCTGCGCTGTTTTAGTACAAGCTCTCGATGAATTAAAAGATTCCTCTTTTGCCGGCGAATTGATCTTTCTGTTCGCTGTCCAGGAGGAAGTCGGGCTAAGAGGAGCCAAAACAGCTGCAGAACATTTACAGGCTGATGCAGCCATTGCCATTGACACGACTGCAGTCAGTGATACACCAGAAGAAACGATGGATGGAAGCCTCGGGCTGGGCCGCGGAACGGGCATAAAGGTGATGGATTTCAGTTTGATTGTACATAAAACGATGAAAGACTTGCTTGTTAAGGCTGCGAAGGAAAATTCCATTCCGTATCAGCTTGAAGTGTTCCCTGGAATCGGCACAGATGGGGGTGCGGTCGCTTATGCAAACAAAGGAATTCCGACGGGCGTTCTTTCCATTCCATCCCGCTATGCCCATTCGCCTGTTGAAGTAATTGATTACGCAGATCTTGAAGCCACTAAGGATTTGGTAAAGGCTTTTATCTTAAATCTCGAGGAAGATCAGAAGTTTCCTTTTTAAAAAATGGAGGTTGTGATGAATAAGTTTGCCGTTAATCTTTCAACCATTTATACAGAAGTGCCTTTTTTGGAGCGTTTTAAAAAAGCGGGCGAATCTGGCTTTTCAAAAGTAGAGTGCCAGTTTCCGTATGCTTTTTCAAAAGAAGAAGTCAAAATGGAGCTTGAAAGGAATCAGCTATCAATGGTTTTGATCAATTTGCCGCCTGGCAATTGGGAAAAAGGAGACAGGGGAATTGCGGCAATGCCAGAACGGACGGCAGAGTTCAAAAAGTCTGTGGATGAAGCCATTCGCTATGCTCAAGCGCTGGATGCTGACAAGGTCCACTGTATGGCTGGAATCGTTGCAGAAAGCGATCGGGAAAAAGCAAGGCAAGTCTTTATGGATAATCTTTTATATGCCGGAACAGAGATGGCGAAGTATGGCATTACTTTGCTTATTGAACCGATCAATCCTTATGATATGCCAGGGTACTTCTTAAATAACATCGATCAAGCCGTGGAAATCATTGATGTCATTGGCTTGCCTAATGTAAAGCTGCAATTTGATTTCTATCATATTGAGAGAATTCATGGTAATCCTCTGAAAATCTATCAACAATATAAGGATCTCGTGGGGCATGTGCAGATTGCCGATCATCCAGGGAGGAATGAGCCTGGAACTGGCAGAATGAATTATAAGGATATCTTCGAGTATCTGAATGAATCTTATAAGGGTGAAATTGGCCTTGAATATAATCCTCAGGGCAGAAGTGAAGAGAGCTTTAAGTGGATCAAATCAGCAGAGAAAGGAGGAGCCTAGCATGAAAATTGGCTTTATCGGCACCGGGGTAATGGGTTCGCGGATGGCAAAGCGTCTCCTGGATCGTGAATTTCAAGTATATATTTACAATCGGTCTGTTGAAAAAGCGAAACCCCTTTTGGAGCAAGGAGCCTTATATGCTGAATCCATCAGTTCCCTTGCCAGCCAATGTGATGTCATTTGTACATGCTTATCGATGCCTGAAGATGTCATTGAGGTATACACAGGCCCGGACGGCATTAATGAGAATGCCCGGTCTGGAACGGTCTGCATTGATTTGACATCCGTAGGGGCTGATACGAGTAAAACCATTTTCGGGCAGGCAAACGCGAAAGGAATCAGCTATCTTGACTCTCCTGTAAGCGGAGGGCCGGAAGGAGCGGAAAACGGCACTTTAACCATCATGGTTGGCGGCGAGAAGGCTGCTTTTGAAAAAGTTAAACCGATCCTGGAGGTGCTTGGTGAAACGATAGAATATCTCGGCCAGCCAGGTTCAGGCAGCATTGCCAAGCTGATTAACCAGTATCTTGTTGCTGTCCATTCACTCGCGGCATCAGAGGCAATGGTTGCCGGGGCTGCATATGGTTTGGATTCCGAACAGATGTTTAACATTCTAAAGGTTAGTTACGGAGACAGCCGGATTTTGCGGAGGCATATGGAACAGTACGTATTTGACCGGAATTTCGAGCCTGGCGGAGCAGTGAAATACGTCCATAAAGATGTCCGTCTGGCCAACAGGCTTTTGCAGGAAGCAGGGCTGGAACGATTCACAGGGCAGATGGCTGAACAAGCATTTAAAAAGGCAGGAGAAAAAGGGCTGGATGACCTGGATATGTCTGCAGTCATTCTGCCGCTGGAGGAGCAAGCCAGGGTTGTTGTTAAAAGGAATAAATAAGTAGGGCTTATCTATTATAATTCATTAAAACATTAACGGAGGCGCAGAGTCTCCGTTTTTATTATTCCCACCTTCGTATTAGTAGAATGTTGGTATGAAGCGAAGTGACCGATAAAATGAAAAAGTGACCGATATAATTCAAATCTGACCGATAAATCGGAAAAGTGACCGATATATCAAGAATCTGACCGATAAACATAAAAAACTGACCGATAAATCTTTATCAGTAAAAAAATAGCTCTTTGAAATCTAGTGAAGTAAATAAAAATAATCCCCATTTTGCTGTAATTCTATTAAATTAGTATAATAGAAACATCTGAAATAATAGAAAAACTGGGAGAGCAGCGATGAAGCGCAAAAAGAGTAAAAAACGGGTAAAAAGAAGTTCAAATATTGCTTTATTGTTATTTCTTATTGTTTTTTCCTTTGTATTGATCGATCAATTTTTACAAATGAAGGTAGAGGAAAAAGCAATTTCTTTCCTTCCTAATCCAGTAGCTGAAGATGTACAAAAATATACACCTATTCTTCAAAGGGAATTGGAAGAGGTAAATCTCGAAGAATATACCTTCGTTTTGGCGGCCATTATGCAGCAGGAAAGTAAAGGGAAGGGCGGAGACCCGATGCAGGCCTCTGAGTCTGCGGGCTTACCTCCTAACTCCATCAAGGATCCGGAACAGAGCATCAAACAGGGAGTAAAACATTTTAAGAGAGCTTTAAATTACGGCAACAAGAAAAATGTAGATTTCCCAACCGTAATCCAGGCTTATAATATGGGAATTGGGTATATTGACTTTGTAGCCAGTCAAGGTGGGAAGCATAGTGAAGAGATAGCCAAAAAGTTCTCACTTGCGCAGGCAGAAAAAAATCCTCAAGTTTATAACTGCGGCGGTGATAAAAATAACTTCCGCTACCCATATTGTTATGGCGACTTCACTTACACTACGAAAGTAACGAAAAATATAGAAAGTTTAACGGTAAGCAATTCGGGGAAAATTCCAAAGGATCTTTTGGATATTTAGCAAGCTGCCCCCTTCCTATTTTGGAAGGGGGCAGCTTGCTTTTTCTTTATTAATAAAAAATTACTTGTGGTGAAAATTGTAACCAATGTGTTTCCTACTATATTCTCAATTACTTAGAAAGATTTCACAAAAACTTTTAGTTTAAAACATAACTGGGTATAGAGGGTATAAATGTTATAGTATGGAAATTTATTTCTATGGCATGGAAAATACATAGCTGCAATCCGTAACATAAGTAAAAATCGATTCAGAATGGGAATGGTGGGGGATATGCAGTCCGCAAGGGTTAGATTAAGATAAGATGAACTCTTTCTCATTCCTGATGCGATTTTTTCGAACAACAGAGAAGGGGTGTTAATCTCATGAAGGTATCAACGGGAATACGGGGATTGGACAAGGTTTTGGATGGCGGGATACCTCAAGGTTCTGCCATTGTCCTGGAAGGAGCGCCAGGTACAGGGAAAACAACTTTAGCGATGCAGTTTTTGTACAAGGGAATTGTTGATCATGGTGAGCCAGGAATCTTTTTTTCATTCGAAGAATTTCCGGATCAAATCTATGAAGATATGAAAAGCTACGGCTGGGACTTAAAGGATTTAGAAAGAAAAAATAAGCTAAGGGTTATTGGCATTTCTCCTGATATTTTCCTGGACCAAATGGCATCTAAGGATGGTTTATTTGAGCAGCTGGTCCGGGAGATTGATTGCAGGCGGATTGTGATTGATAGCATTAGCCTATTAGAGTATTTACCAGATAAAACAGGTGAGAATGGAAGAAGTCTTTTATATACGTTACGCAATATTGTGAGAAAGTTTGGGCTTACTTCATTGTTTATCCAGGAGCTTTCCAGCCTTGATAGAAGGAAGATTCCGTTTGAACATTTTATTGCAGATGGTGTGATCCGCTTATCACTGAAAGAGCATATGAATATTTTCCGGAAAAGAACATTGGAAGTAACAAAGATGAGGGGAACGAAAATTAATGAAGGAGAGCATATCTATCAAATAACGGAAAAAGGCATATACCTCCTGCTGGCGTCTCAAATCGTAACAGATAAATATATTAGCGACCAGAAAATTAAAACTGGCATTCCGGAGCTGGACAATCTTCTGGGAGGAGGCATGGCCAAAGGGGCGGTATATATGCTGGATACAAACAGCAAGGCAAATTACCGCCATATTGTAGGGGCAATTTATGCAGAACGGGTGAAGGCTGGAAACCGTGTCTTAAGCCTTCTGTCGAGCACCCAAACTGTAACCGAGCTGAAAGCACTTATAGATCTTTATGGCATTGATTTGGACCAATTAGCAAGAGAAAAGAGATTATATTTTATTGAGCATTATAATCGGCCGTTTCCTGCGGGCTGGGAGGGTTCAGTCTTCCATGTTCATGGGATGGAAAATGAGGATTATGACCGGTTTCTGCGGGAGAAGTGCACAGGCTTGATGAAAGAATGCAAGGAAAATCATGAAGATTGGTTTGCCTATTATGATTTAAGTACGATTTTTAATGAGCGGGGAGCCGAGTATGTCTTAAGGTCATTTGCAAAAGAAACAGCATTCGCAAGGTCTCTTGGAATGACGGTCCTCGTTCTGTGTAATTTTAAAGAAGTCGGTGAACAGGCGGCCTCGTTTTTGGAACGCACATCAAATGGAGTTTTTAAAACCTGGGTGGATGGTTCTTATCAGTACTTGCAGGTAACCAAATCTCCGGATGGGCAAATTTCAAAACCTTATCTGCTGGAAAGCATCGATCAAAAGCCATATATCCGTTTGGTATAAAGGAGGGAAAGAACATGTCGAAAAGGGAATATTTATCGCTTGAAATGGAATGTTTGATGCTGTTTCAGTCCAATCCTTATTTGTTTGAGACAATACAGGGACTGGAAAAAAGGCTTGGAAGAAAAAAGTCAGATCTTGAGCCAATCCTAGAACGTCTAACGATGCAAGGGATTCTCCAAAAAACAGGTGATGGATCCTTGGCGTATTTCCGTTATAAGGAACCAGCGGTTATAGCTGAATTCAGTTTTACAAGTGAGCTGGAAACCTTATGATTCAATCATTAGAGCTAATGGAAGAATTGCAGGAATTGTATGCCGGGCAATCTGGCCTAACAAATTTGGTTACAAATATGTCAGGGGACATCATAGCACCAGCGAAGGGGAATAACGAGCTTTTTAATCTCCTGCTCGAACAGGGGGGGATGAAAGGAATCATCAAGACCATAACAAAAGAGTATGACCTTTCAAAAACCTTCCTATATGACATGCTACCGGGTGTTTATGTCTGTATTGCCCCAGTAAACGGGCATTCTGGGCTCCTTTTATGGAGTGGTGTAAAAATTGAGCAAGGGTTAATAGACAAGGTTAAAAACAATATTAATAGCCTGATAAATGAAAGGGATATTGATAGCATACTAGCCCAGACGCCAGCCCTTACACTGGAAAATAAGAGAGAGTGGATCCATTCAGCAAAGAAAGCGGCCTTAATGATATCCCGCCTTATGGAAGAAGGGGATTCATCGTTTTCCGGCCAATTGGAGGTTCTTCAGGAAGCTGCAAATATGGAGGAAGGTGATGTATCCCGTCTGCTTTGCCGATTCCTCGAAAAGAACAGCAGATATGACTTTCTTGGAGTTTGTGAACAGCGGTTTGACGACCTTTATGAAGTTTCCCATGCTGCCGGGGAAGAAGCTGAACGAATTCTGGGAGCCAGTTTTTCACCTGGAGAAAGTTTTCTTGGGAGAATGCTTCTTACCGGAGAGTATGCATTTTGGGAGGGGGTAGAAAGGGATCCTAAGTATACTTTTTTTGAACGGCTTCACTTTTACCCAAAATCATTGTTTTGTTTTCCTGTTGAATTAAGGGACGGATCCCTCTCTCTCATTTTTGGAGGGAGCAGGAAATTCGATAAATTTTCGGATACGGATAAAGTGTCCGCTAAAAATGTGGCTTTGCTGATTGAAGCTGCTCTTTTAACAGATTTATTGAAAAAAGAAAATAGCGGGCACCTACGCAGGTTATCGGCAATTGCTGATGTAAGTGGGATGCTGGTCTCTGCACCGGATTTAAAAAGGATCTCCTATATCCTTGTAGACATTGCCATGAATTTAGTGAAAGGACCATTTTCCACTGTCATTTTAAAAAATCCCCTAAAACAAAAAATGATGCTGATTTCCAGAGGAGACATCAAGGGAGAGATAGGAGGCTATCTCAAAATGGCTGCCGGGAATTACTTCACAAAAGCAGCCGAGTCCATTTCAAAAAGTTTGATGCCAAGCATAAAGCAGATAGAAGGAGCTTCAGCAGTTATTGAATGCCCGCTTCATTTTAGAGGAGAACTTTTAGGGCTTATTTGCGCAGGGACAAGAGGACATCCTGAACAAGAGATGGAAGAGCTGCTTCCATTCTTGCATACACTATCTTTAATTGCAGGATTCTCCTTACAGCTGGCAGGGGATGGACAAGAGAATATCCTGGACACTAAGGTGGATACTCTTCACTCCTCTATTAAAGAATTTGATGCTGAGGCTTATCGGATTGCCAAGGAAGCTTTTAAGGCAGCTGATGAATTCTCTATTAAACTGGATCTTTCAGAAACCCTTATTAAGAACGTTTTATCAGCCTGCCTGCTTTACTGTTTTACACCTGAGTATTTGGCTGAAATGTTTCCGGAAACAGAGTTCCCTAGAATCGTTAAGGATGGAAAACGGCTCCTTTCAGAGGAAATTTCATTCGACGATGAACCAAGTATTGGCAGCCAGGTATTTGCGGCAGCCGTTTCTTATGCTCAAAATGAAGGAAACCTCGATACTGTCATATCCAATCCAAAAATCGATAGCATCCGACAGGAATTCATTTCATTCATGGAGGAGAAACAGGTAATGGTGCAGGAGCTGACCCTTGAACCAGAAAGCAGCCATACTACAAGAAGCCAATCCGTAGGAGGTACGATCAAGAATCACTTGAATCTGTCCAACAGAGAAAAGGAGGTTCTAGAACTGGTCATCCAGGGGCTAAATAATAAGGAAATCGCACAGGAACTATTCATTAGCGAACACACCGTTAAAAATCATCTCACCAAAATCTTTCAAAAGCTAAATGTACCAGACCGGACCCAGGCGATTTCAAAAGTCTATCAATTAACCTATAATAAATCAGCCAAACCGTGACCTCCTGATATAGGAGGTTTTTTTGTTCCTATTGATATAGGAAAGCTGGAAGGATAGCAGCCCTAAAATAGGAAACCATTCTTATTAAACCCTCTTTTTAGAAAGGGAAAAGTGGGGGATATTTTATTTTCTTAAATCCCTGCATAATAAGGCTTGTAAGTGATCAATACAAAGGCAGGAGGTGCTGATAACGAATCTGCTGAACCTCAGTACAAAGCAAGTCATCGCGGAGGAAGTCATAGCGGCTTATACCTTTTGGAAAAGATTTAAAGGCTTGATGCTGACAAAAAGCATGCCTGAAAACTTTGCTCTCCACCTTTCACCTTGTCCCAGCATTCATACCTTCTTCATGAGATATAACATTGATGTTTTATATCTGAATGATCGGAATGAAATTGTCGGACTGGAGGAAAACCTGGAACCTGGCAAAGCAGGCAAAAGATTTCCGGAAGCTGTATCGGTCATCGAGCTGCCCGCCGGAAAAATAAAACACACCTCAACCGCGGCTGGACAAGCTGTAGCCTTTGTGGAGAATAACGAACAATATTAATAAAATCATATTATTATATAAAAGGAGAGAGTTTACATGTTAAACAAAATTAAAGGATTATTTATGGAAGAAGAAGGACAAGGGATGACTGAGTATGGCTTGATTCTTGGGTTGATTGCGATAGTTGCGATTGTTGGATTAGGCTTTTTAGGTAAAGAGGTAGATGCTATGTTTACTAAAGTCAAGGGTGCTTTATCTGGAGGGTCATCAACTACAACTACTACTCCATAAAATGAAATATACAGATTTCTTTTTGGAAGGGGCCCTGATTTTAGGGTCCCTTTTACAAGAAAACCACTCAAAAACCCAATGAAAGGATGGCCTTCAGATGGATATCTTCCTATTAATTATCCTATTAATATGTGTCATTACCGATGTAAAGAGCAGAAAAATCTACAACAAAGTAATCTATCCAGCCCTTTTGGCAGGATTCTTCTATCATCTGGCCAACGGCGGCTGGGATGCCTTATTCCATTCTTTCCTTGGCTTTTTGATCGGGCTTGGACTCCTTTTAATTCCTTACTTGATGGGAGGCATGGGGGCAGGAGACGTGAAACTTCTTGCCTTGATTGGCGCCTTAAAGGGCGGAGCATTTGTTTTCCAATCATTCTTATATATAGCCGTTATCGGGGGAATCATTGCACTGGGTATTGTTCTTTTCCGAAGCGGCGTGCTGAAGTCACTGATTTACTTTTTTTATAATCTTCTAAATGGTGTACGTAATAAGGCAATCATATCAAGGGGATCGCTTACAGCCACATATCCTTATGGAGTGGCAATTGCCGCCGGTACTGCCCTTTCTCTGCTGATCGAAAGGATGCCTGGCCTATGGTAAGAAAAGAAGATGGCCAGTCATTGGTAGAGTTTGCGCTCATTCTGCCCTTGTTTCTTCTATTATTAGTAGGTGTGATTGATTTTGGGAGAATCCTATATACCCAGATACAGCTTGAGCTTGTCTCACAGGAGTCAGTAAGACTAGGCGGCCTTGGAAAAACGGATGAAGAAATTCGGGCATATGCCAAAAATCAGTTTACACAGGGAGATTCCTCCTTGCTTACAGTAAATATTTCTCCTACAGGCACAAGAAAATCGGGAACCTATGTAACCGTCGATATTTCATATCCGGAAACTCTTTTGGATGCGTTGGGAAGCATGGCTGTCCCGTACACCATTCAATCAAGTTCAACGATACGGGTGGAATGACCAGGATGATAAAGAAATTTTCTGGAAAAGAGGACGGCAGCATACTCGTTTTGTTTGCAGTTGGTTTGGCAGCCTTGATTGCGATGACGGGCCTTGTTATAGATGGCGGACATTTATACATGCAGAAAAGCCGTCTCCAAAAGACTGCAAATGCTTCCGCATTATCAGGCGCACAGGAAATACCGAATAGTAAAATCGCGGTCCATGAGGTGGTTAGCCATATCCTTGCCTCACATGGGGAAGAAAACAGCCTTCAGCAGTCCAGTATTGAAAATAACAGCAAGCTGTATGTAGCTCTTGAAAAAAATGTCCCCCTTTTCTTTGCCACGCTGTTCGGGGTGGATAGCCTGCCTGTGAAGGCAGATGCAAAGGCAGCATTAGCTCCAATGGGTGCGGCAAAGGGGGCTGTTCCATTAGGAATTGATGAATCGGTTGCTCTTCAATATGGCCAGGCATATCAGCTTAAGGTAGATTCAGGGGATTCGGCATCTGGTAATTTTGGGGTTCTTGCTCTTCAGGGACCTGGTGCAAAGCTATACGGAGAAAGCCTGACATATGGGTTTGACCAGCCTCTAAAGGTCGGGGATATCATCAATACACAGACAGGGAATATTGCTGGCGAAACACGCTCTGCTATTAATTACCGGATTGACGCATGCCCTTCTGGCGACTATTTGATCAGGGATTGTCCCAGAGTGATGCTGGTTATCGTTTATAAGCCATATGAAGTGGCAACGAATCAGCTGAAAAGCATTAAAATAACAGGATTTGCTTATTTTTATGTCACGGACCGCATGGGAAGCAGCGATGATTCGATTAAAGGCATTTTTATAAAACGGACAGGCGCCGGAACCGCTGAGGCAGGTATGCCTCTTGACCGGGGAGCTTATGCGGTGCGGCTGACAGAATAGGGGGATGGACAGATGAAAACGAAAAAATTATTGTTTCTGGCGATTGTTTCTGGCCTAATGACAACCCTCCTTTTCTATTTATTTATTAATAGGGAAAGTACAGCACCAGCAGATGCGACTGTTCCTATGGCGACAGTGGTTACAGCCGGCATGGATATCAGCAAGAACGAGAAAATGACGAAAGAAAACCTTTCAGCAGCTGAATTTCCAGAGGATCAGATTCATCCTGACGCTGTCCGCGATCCCGAATCGATTATAGGCAAGTATGCTTCTGCAGATATCAAGCAAGGCGAGATAATCATGCTTCACAGGGTCTATGAAGCGAAGGAAGAGGAAAAAGTCATTTCAAGAAAAATAAGTGAAGGCTATCGTGCGGTATCCATCAGCACGGACTTTGTCAAATCTGTCTCCAATCAAATTGAGCCTGAGGATTTGGTGGATGTGGTGCTCAGCGAAGAAACTCCTTCAGGTGATTCTGGCATAAAAACTGAACTGATACTGGAAAAAGTCCGAGTTCTGTCTGTAGGAAAAAGACTCACAGAAAAGCAAAATACTGAAGCCGGTACAGGGAGCGAACCGGAGTATTTGGCTGTAACCCTTGAGCTGAAGCAGGAGGATAGCGTAAAAATCATTAATTCAAGCGAACGCGGAAATCTGCATTTAGTACTGAACAGCCAGCTTTCATCAAAGGAAGAAGCTGAGACAGGGGAACAGGAGGAACAGGTAAATCCTGAGCCTGATATCCAATTAGTTACGCTATCAAAACGTTCCATTATTCGCAAAAAGCCTCATCTCAATGGCTATATCACATCGATCGTTGACCAGGATACCAAGCTGAAATTCCTTGAAAAACAAGAGACGGATGAAGAAGGCAGACTATGGCTTTTTATTGAAACTCCTGATAAAAAACAGGGCTGGATCAGCAGCAGAATCGTCAAGCAGGAGGGTGAATAGAGAGAAAGGAGCGGTTAAGTTGGCTGAATCGTTTATAAATGAAAATGCACGGGGGAAAATGATTGTTATTTGCAGTGCTTCAGGCGGCACAGGGAGAACAGCGGTAACGGTCAATTTGGCTGCGATGCTTGCAAAAAGAAAGGTTAAGGTAGATATACTCGATGCTGATTGGCAGTTTGGCGATATTGCAATGGCCCTTAATCTTGAGCCTGCTGTGACCATTAAAGAGATAGCAGAAAAACAGGATAGGAGGAATGCCCGGAATTACTCCATTCTACATTCCACAGGAATCAGGGTATTGGCTGCACCGGACCGGCCGGAATATGCAGACATGATTACATCAGATGTCCTTGAAGCAACAGTCAGCGCGCTTCTTTCGGAAACTCAGGTGCTTTTGGCTGAAACACAGGCAGGGTTAAACGACAGGAACATTCAGCTAATGGAGATGGCAGACATCATCCTCCTGATGACAACTCCCGGAATAGGATCGCTTAAAAATACAAAGCTGATGGCTGAAACACTGGAGGCTCTTGAATTAAAGGACAAGGTAAGGCTGTTAGTCAATCAAAAAGCCGGTTCAAATGCCATTAAAGATAGCATGATTCCAAAGCTTGTAGGAGTGGAGCCATTCTATTTTTTGCCGTTAGAAAAGACACAGTTAGCAAGCTCTCTCGATTTAGGGGAGCCAATCGTGCTCAGTCATCCAAAGCTTCGTTTTTCAAAAGGAATCGAAGGTCTGGCTGAACGGCTTTATCCTCAGGAAAAACAGTCCGCAGATTCCAATTTCATAAGGCTGTTTCAAAAGAAAATAACAGGTGTAAGGGGAAGAGTAGATGAGCTTATTGGAAAGAATTCAATCGAAGAATCAGAAGGAATTCAAAAAAACCAATGAAGAACCGCTTCATTCTAAGCGGAGCGCTGATGCAAAAGGTCCTGAATCTTCTGCAGATCTGCCTGTGAAGCCGGAGAAAAAGCCTAAAAAGACGACTAACATTGAAAAGAAAAAAGCGTCAGCACCTAAAAATGAATACCAGCAGATGAAGGATCTTGCTTTCAAATATATTCTAAAAGAACGCAAAGAAGAGGATGTAGAAGAAATTGCCGGGGATCTCGACTCGATTATTTCAGAAATTCTCCAGGAAAATGAGGCAATGAAGGCTTCACTCGATATTGAAAAGCTGAAGGAAGAATTGACGAATGATTTAACGGGGTATGGCCCCATTAACCCATTGCTCCTTGATGAAGATGTCTCCGAGGTTATGGTAAACGGTCCCGATCAGGTATATGCGGAGCGGGGCGGCCGTTTGCAGCTGACAGATATAACCTTTCGGGACAACGATCATGTGATGGCCGTATTGGAAAAAATCGTGGCACCCCTGGGACGGAGAATCGATGAGAGCAGTCCAATGGTGGATGCGCGCCTCAAGGATGGTTCAAGGGTAAATGCCATAATTCCGCCGCTCGCACTGAACGGCCCGACGATTACTATCAGGAAATTTTCGAAGGATCCTTTTACAATCCATGATTTAATCCGCTTTGGAACATTAACAGCCGAAATGGCCGACTTTATAGAAGCTTGTGTAAAAGCAAAGCTGAACATCTTTGTAAGCGGGGGAACCGGATCAGGCAAAACGACAACATTAAATGTATTATCCTCGTTTATATCAAATGATGACCGTATCGTCACAATCGAGGATGCAGCAGAGCTCCAATTGGGGCAGGAGCATGTGGTCACGCTTGAAACCCGTCCTCCCAATATTGAAGGCAATGGTGCGATTACCATCCGGGATCTTGTCAGGAACTCGCTTAGGATGAGGCCTGACCGTATTGTTATTGGTGAGGTGCGAAGCGGGGAAGCCCTGGATATGCTGCAGGCCATGAATACAGGGCATGACGGCTCCCTTGCAACCGGACATGCGAATAGCCCGCGCGATATGCTGTCCCGTTTGGAAACAATGGTGCTGATGGCAGGAATGGAGCTGCCAATCAAAGCAATCAGGAGCCAGATTGCCGGGGCACTTGATCTCATCATCCAGCAATCAAGGCTCAAGGACGGCTCGCGAAGAATTACAAACATAACGGAAGTACAGGGCTTGGAGGGAGATGTCATTGTACTTCAGGATATTTTTGTTTTTGAGCAATATGGAGTTGGGGAAGATGGAAAAATCATAGGCAAGCTGGTTCCTACAGGTGTACGGCCAAAGTTTTATGAGCAGATGGAGCAGGAAGGGATTTATCTTCCGCCTTCCATTTTTCAGGAAAGGGTGGAGTAAGGATGGCAGTGGTTTTGTTTTTGTGTCTTTTTACGACTACTTTCCTTTTTCTTTATTCTTTAAGTTCCATTCGGTCCTCTAAAAACAATTGGGCAGAAAACACCAAGCTGGAATCTATAACCATTAAGCAGTTGCTGAAAAAAGGAAACCTCACATTAAAAGCGCTGCTTGTTAAAAAGAAAAAGAACAGCAGGCAGGCTGACCGGCTGGAAGCGCAGCTCAGCCTGGCCGGTGTCCCGATGAAAGCGGAAGAGCTCAAAGTATTTCAATGGTTTTCTGTTATCATCAGCGGAGGGATCCTCTATATTTTAGCCAATGAACTTTTTTTATTGGCCGCAGGCGCAGTAATTGGTTTCTTCCTTCCTAGGCTATGGCTTAAGCAAAAGCAAAGAAAGCGCATCAAACAGTTTAACGCTCTCCTGCCGGGAATGCTTAATTCCATCATAGGTTCACTTAAGGCCGGCTTTAGCTTCCTTCAATCTATGCAAATGGTGGCAGAGGAATCCGGCTCGCCAATCAAAGAAGAAGTCCAGTATGTGCTTAAATCCCTTCAATATGGAACATCAATGGAGGATAGCTTAATACAATGGAAAGAACGAATGCCAAGTGAAGATTTAAGCTTGCTGGTGGAGGCCATCTTAATTCAAAGGCAGGTTGGCGGCAATCTTGCCTATCTGCTTGAAAAGATCGTGGACACAAACAGGGAACGAAATAAACTGGAAAACCAGATCAAGACACTCACAGCACAGGGAAGGCTTTCGGGCATAATTATTAGTTTTCTGCCGATCGGTTTAGGAATAGTTATTTACTTCATGAATCCTGACTATATAGGCACTCTTTTCAGCAATCCCATTGGACAGGCCATGCTAATTGCAGCCGTAGCCGGCCAGGTGATCGGGTTTCTCTTTATAAGGAAAATTACCACAATTGAGGTGTGAGGCATGTCTATCATGTATATAAGCATTTTTATTTCTTTGAGTATGTTTTTTTATGCCATGCTGGCCATCCAATCTTCCAAGAAGATTCATATGGAGAAACGGATCCAGTTCTTCTTTGAAAAAAATGCTCAAGTACTTTTGGAAGAGAATGAAGCGGAAATTCAGGAGTCATTTTCAGAACGGGTTTTAATGCCACTATGGAAAAATCTCAAGATAAAGTTTCAAAAAAGCCTGGATAAAGAAAAAACAAACCAGCTTGAGCTTAGGCTGGCACAGGCGGGATATCCTTTTGGATGGAGTGCGATTGAATTTAAGATTATCCAGACCTCTATTCTAGCGTTTATGCCGATCTTAGGCTTTGGCTTTGCCTATTTGCTGAACCTTGAAAATCATCTAAAGCTCCTTTTTTCCATGCCATTTTTTATTGTGGGATTCATAGCTCCATCCATGTTTCTAAAATCAAAAATGCAAAAAAGAAATAAGGAGGCGTTAAAGGAGATTCCAGATACACTTGACTTACTGACGATCAGTCTTGAAGCAGGGCTTGGGTTCGATGCCGCCCTGAGCAAGGTTGTTTCCAAGAAAAGTGGCGTCCTATCTGATGAGTTTACTTTTGCATTGGAAGAAATCAGAATTGGCAAAACCAGAAAAGAAGCGCTCGGTGGAATACAGGAACGCCTGCAGATAGATGAATTGAAAAACTTAATCTATTGTATTGTACAAGCAGAAAAGCTGGGGATTGGGATGGTTTCAGTTCTGCGGGTGCAGACTGAGGAAATAAGGGAAAAAAGAAAGAACAGAGCAGAGGAAGCCGCAATGAAGGCACCGATAAAAATGCTGTTCCCTCTAGTTCTATTTATTTTCCCGACCTTGTTCATAATCTTATTGGGACCTGCCATTCTGCAGTTTATGGAGTCTTTTTAAATTCAAGAAACAGAATATATCAGCCTGAAGAAATCCAAAAAGCGCCTGAATTGGCGTTTTTTCATTAATTAGAGCTTTTTAAAAAGGTGCTTCTGTTTGTATGCATCCAAAAAAACAATGTATTGCCGGTTAAATCAAAAGTAAAATCCTTATTTACAAAATCCGCTTTCTCCATTGCAATTTGAACTGGCTTAAGCTCACATTTATATATATAACGCACCATATGCCCTTAGGTGTTTTACCACCGTTCGGTTGTTATCTTCCCCGTATTTTTTAACTGAAGAGGTTTAAGAATATGCTCCTGGAGGAATTGTTCATAGGACAGGCCTGAAGTTTTTTCGATTATGGCTGTCAGCTTTAGCATGACTTCGCCTTTATAGGCAACGAGAACTGCACCGTTAAAATGATTATTGGCAGCCAGGCTGTCCATATAGTGGTGTAAATTTTGTTTTACCGCCATGTTAAATTTCCGCCTTTAGGTATATTTTTTTATTGTCTATCATATAAATTGGCTGTTGTCTGTTTTTCTCCTTTCTTCAATAATTATATTTTAATAAGTTTTTACATAAAAAATGAAACCAAATAGCTTTTCATTCGTCTATATATACGTGAGTTTATTTTCTGATTAGTAATTAGACGATTCTATTGTTTTATAGTAAGATCAGTTAAAAAACACTGCGGTTTCAGAGCCTAAAGTACTGTTCTTATAGGCTGGAATAGCTGTTTTATCCGGACATGCTTGACTTTTTGCAAAAACAGAGTATAGTTATATTCTTGCGCATCAATTTTATTTAATTTCTTTGTTTGTTCATAGTTTATTAATATTTAACAGTTATGATAAATACTAGATTGATTGCCAACATATGATTTTATAATGGATAGTGAATTATGTTAGAATAATGTGCTAGAAGGTAGGTGTATGATTTTGAATACTTTACTTCAAAAGAGTCATGGTATTTTTAATAAATATATTGGCTTTTTCTTTTTGGCAGTATTTCTGCTTTGGATGAAAACGTATATAACTCAAATGACACAATTTAATTTAGGTATTGAAAGTACTTTGCAGCAGATCCTTTTATTTATTAATCCGCTTGGGTCTTCACTGCTATTTTTAGGACTTGCATTTTTCTTTAAGGGAAGGAAAAAATACATTGCCTTAATGGCTATTTATTTCCTTTTATCCTTCCTGTTATTTGCGAATGTGGTGTACTACCGTTTCTTTAATGACTTTATAACGCTGCCGACTTTGACTCAGACACAAAACTTTGGCGATGTAAGCAGCAGTATAAGTTCTTTGTTAAAGCCTTATGACATCCTTTTCTTTGTTGATGTTCTTGTTCTTATCGGCTTGCTTGTTTTTAAAGCCGTGAAAGTCGAGAAAAAAGATATGTCCCGCCGCAAAGCAGCTGCTTTAATTTATGTTTCATTAGCTGTCTCCTTTGCAAACCTTGGATTAGCAGAAACGGACCGCCCGGAGCTTTTAACAAGGGGATTTGACCGAAACTATATCGTAAAATATTTAGGAATGTACAATTATACAATTTATGATGCTGTACAAAGTACGAAAGCATCCGCTCAAAGGGTTATGGCGGATAGCAGTGATACAACAGAAGTGATTAACTTTACAAAGTCTAATTACGCAGAACCCAATCCGAAGTATTTCGGCAAAGCAGAGGGCATGAATGTGATTTATCTGCATCTTGAATCCATTCAGACTTTCCTAATGAATTACGAGTTGCATGGAGAAGAAGTAACTCCATTCTTAAATTCATTAACAAGAGAAGAAAATACCATGTATTTTGATAATTTCTTCCATCAGACTGCGCAAGGTAAAACAGCAGATGCAGAGTTTATTCTGGAAAATTCCCTATACGGATTGCCGCAGGGTTCAGCTTTTACTACAAAAGGCATGAACACTTATCATGCTGCTCCAGCTATCTTGAAGGATAAAGGCTATACGTCTGCAGTATTCCATGGCAACTCGGGAAGCTTCTGGAATCGTAATGAGATCTATAAATCATTTGGCTATGACAAGTTTTATGATGCCAACTTCTATGATCTAAAGCCTGAAGACATGGCTGACTATGGATTAATGGATAAACCTTTCTTTGAACAATCCATGCCATATTTGGAATCACTTCCACAGCCATTTTACTCAAAATTTATTACTGTATCGCATCACTATCCGTACCATATGGATCAGGAGAAGGCGACGATTGAGCCACATACAACTGGCGATAAATCGGTGGATAACTACTTCCAGACAGCCCGTTATGCTGACGAAGCACTTAAAGAGTTCTTTGAGCAGCTTAAAGCATCCGGCCTGTACGACAACTCCATTATCGTAATGTACGGTGACCATTATGGCATTTCCAAAAACCATAACAAAGCAATGGAAGAAGTACTCGGCAAAGAGATTACACCGTTTGATAGTGCTGGACTTCAGCGTGTTCCATTATTTATTCGTGTACCTGGCATGGAAGGCGGAGTAAACCATGAATTTGGCGGACAGATTGATTTAATGCCAACCCTAATGCACTTGCTGGGTATCGATACTAAAGATTATCTGCAGTTTGGAACAGATTTATTATCAGAACAGCACGATGATCTTGTACCATTCAGAAACGGAGACTTTATGAGCCCAACAATTTCTTCTGTTGACGGCAAGTTCTATGATTCAACAACTGGTGAACTGCTTGAAGAAGAACGTTTTGAAGAGGCGGAAAAGCTTCAGGATAGTGCAGAACAAAAACTGGCGCTTTCCGATAAAGTAGTAAATGGCGACCTTCTGCGTTTCTACAAACCTGAGAATTTTGAACCTGTAGACCGTTCGGAATATGACTATAAACCGGAAGATTCTGAAGGTGCAAATTCTGAAATGGAAAATGAAAAAACAGTAGAAGAACCATCTAATGAATAAATAAAGAAGGCTGCCTGGGTAAATCCAGGCAGCCTTTTTGCTGTTTTGGGATTAGGGATGTTGGTCTTATAGTGCCTTGCGTTCCCTTATGCTTTCTTTAACACGTGGGGATTCGTTGGTTTGACGATCCTGTTCAGATAAATAATATTCCGAGCTGAAGGAGTTTTTTGGTTCTTCCAGCCAGAAAAAGCAAATGGCAAAGCTGATCAGCGCCCCGGCTGCCAGGATAAAAAAGAAAGTCTGTGGTGAAACGAAAGTATACAGGGTTAAATAGATCGTTGCGCCGACATTTCCATAAGCTCCTGCCATTCCGGCTATTTGCCCTGTTATCCGTTTTTTTATCATGGGAATGACGGCGAAGGTTGCCCCTTCAGCTCCTTGTATGAACATGGAAGTCAGAATGGTCATCATAACAGCAGCGAATAATGGCCAACTGGAATCGATAAACCCCATACCCAAGAGGCCGGCCGATATACCAAGCATATAAACTAGCATGACTCTCTTTCTGTTTCCCATCCGATCTGAGAGCATCCCGCCAAGCGGACGGGCAATAAGATTAATAAAAGCGAAAGAAGCTGCGATCAATCCGGCTGTCGAGGGTGTCAGGGAGAATGTCAGCTGAAAGAACATGGGCAGCATTGATACAATCGCAAGCTCTGCTCCGAAATTCGCAAAGTATGTACTGTTCAACGCAGCCACGTTTTTAAACTTATATTGATCTTCCTCAGGAACTCCAGCTTTTAATATAGGAATATTCACTTCCAATATCTTATAAACCTGTATAATAAAAGCCAGTCCAATCAGGCTCCAGACAATATTTAAAGCGCTCTCCGAAATAAAGCCCAGATTTTCAATTCTCCAGGCACTGACGGCTAGAGCACCTCCAAGCGGAATGGACCATACGATTAGCCGAAACATATCTCCCCATGTGCTAACCTCCATTGCCCCTGATCTTTTCGGTTTAACGAGGGCTTTTCCTTCAGGGGTATCCTTTACAGCCCAAAAATAGAATACCCCATAAACAAGACAAATGAGTCCTGTTAAGGCTAAAGCATATCTCCATCCATCATCGCCTCCGAAAAGGTTTAGGCCGATAACCGGCAGGATCATGGCTGCAGCTGCAGATCCGAAATTTCCCCAGCCCCCATAAATTCCTTCTGCAAAGCCGACATCTTTTGGGGGAAACCACTCAGAAACCATTCGGATGCCAATGACAAAGCTTGCGCCTATACTGCCGAGGACTAAGCGGGATATCATCAGCTGGAGCCAATTATCTGCAAATGCAAAGATTAACGCCGGGATGGACATGACAATCAATAGAGATGAATAAACCAGTCTGGGGCCATACCGATCCAGCAGGTTCCCAATTATGATTCTGGCTGGAATCGTTAAGGCGACATTCAGAATACCTAGTGCGGCAATATGTTGTGCAGTAAGCCAATTCATTTCCTCCAGCATGGTGGTAGCTAGAGGAGCCATGTTGTACCACGTGAAAAATGAAATAAAAAACGCGAGCCATGTATAGTGCAATACCTTCATTCGATCATCTTTAAATTTGAATACATCTGCAACCTTCATTAAAAATTCCTCCCTCAATATCTGAATATTTTAATATCATCGCATAAATTAAATTTTTATGTAATTATTATGTAAGGTTTTCTTACATAAGTAAAAATTCCTGTTTTCATCTGTATGCATTGGTGCCAGCTGGATTAAACGCTTACATATCAATAAAAAATAAGTAAAAACGTAGCATAAAAAGTAAATCTGCAAGATGGGGCAAAAGTTTTGTCATGATAAAAATAATCAAAAAGTTATGTTAATTACAAAATCTATGTGATAAGATCTAACATAACAAAAAGAAAAATATAGAAAGGTGGGAAGCGAGTTGCTGGAGGGTTACTATGGCTAAAGAAAAACTGATTCTTATTGGAAACGGAATGGCAGGAGTTCGCTGTATAGAGGAAATCCTCCATTATGATCCCGGCCGGTTTTCCATTTCGGTTTTCGGAAGTGAAAACCATCTAAATTACAATCGCATCTTATTGTCTTCTATCCTGCAAGGGAAGTCTTCCCTTGAAAATCTGACAATCCATAAATCTGATTGGTATGTGAAAAATCAAATCGAATTATTCAAAAATGAAACAGTTATGAAGTTGAACACTGCGAAAAAGAAAATTACCACAAATAAAAATCGAAAAGTTTCCTACGACAAGCTTATATTGGCTACCGGCTCTACTCCTTATGTCCCGCCGCTCCCTGGCTGCAGCAAAGAAGGAGTAATGACATTCCGTACTATAGAAGATTGCAGGCAAATCATTCATTCATCAAAAAAAGGTGAAAATGCCGTTGTAATTGGGGGAGGCTTGCTGGGATTGGAGGCTGCCCAAGGCCTTATCCATTTAGGAATGGATGTCCATGTTGTGCATAATGCAGCAAGAATCATGAATAAACAGCTGGACTCTAAAGCAGCAAATCTTTTGCAAAGATCGCTTGAGAAACAGGGCATGAAGTTCTTATTGGAGAAGGAAACACAGTCCTTTGAAGGAAGCAGCCGTGTCGAAAGGGTTATTTTTAAAGATGGAACAGAACTTCCGGCTGATCTGGTGATTATAGCAGCTGGTGTCAGGCCTAATATTAAGCTTGCGCAAGATTGTGGAATAAAAACGAATCGGGGAATAATGGTCAATGATTTTATGCAAACGAGTATCCCTGATATTTATGCTGTCGGTGAATGTGCTGAACATAGAGGGATGGTTTACGGACTTGTAAAGCCGCTGTATGAGCAGGGAAAGGTACTGGCGAAACATATCTGCGGAAAGTTTACTGAGGAATATAAAGGTTCCATTTTATCTTCGAAGCTGAAGATATCCGGAACGGAAGTATTTTCTGCAGGAGAGCTTTTTGAAAAAGGCTATAGAAAAGCTTTGACTTTATATGACGAAGATGAACAAACGTATAAAAAAATTGTTTTTAAGCATAACAAAATGGCTGGATTTTTATTAATGGGTGACATAAAAGACCATGTAAGGTTATTGGACATGATGGAGAAGAAGAAAGACTTTTCCGATGAGGAAAAGCTGCTTCTTTTGAATTCTTCTAAAAAGGAATACAGCATAAGTTCAATGGCTCAAACCGGTATCGTTTGCAACTGTAATGGCGTCACAAAAAAGGCGATTGCAGAAGCTGTTCTAACAAAAGGGCTGAAGACAGCAGAAGAAGTGACAGAATATACAAAGGCTTCTGGGACATGCGGAGGATGCAAGCCGCTGGTCGAAGAGCTTCTGTACTATATAAAAAGCGATGGTTTCCATGAAGATATCGAACCTGAAACATTATGTGCGTGTACGGATCTATCAGAAGAAGAGGTTGTAGAGGAGATTCAGCTTCGCGGATTGCAAAGTGTGGAAGGGATATTTACAGATCTTGGCTGGCGCAAAGAAAAGGGCTGCCCCATCTGTGTGCCTGCTTTGCATTATATCCTGCGAATGACAGTTCCCGATTATGAGGGAGATGGCCAATCTGTCTTCGTTGGTGAAACACACAACGCAGTTAGGGAGGCAAACGGCACCTATACAATCAAACCGCAAATATATTTGGGAGAAACGAACAGCAGTCAATTGCAAAGAATAGCAGACGTGGCTGAACAATACAGTATTCCGGAAATAGTCATCAGCAATGACGGACGAATCATGCTAAAAGGAATCCAAGAGGAAGATTTGCAGAAAATTTGGCAGTCCTTAAACATGAAATTAATCCCTATACATGACAATAATTCAGTCAGCATCACCTTGCTTACCGGTTTCAAAGGCTGTGGCTGTGAAAATGGTACTTCAAAGAAATTGGCTGTCCAGCTTCAGAAAAAAACGGAATATCTAGTATCTCCGAACCGGCTGGAAATTGGAATCGCTTCTTGCATCCATGGCAGGGCAGGCTTTGGTGTTAAGGATATTGGGGTCATCAGACTTAGACAGTGCTGGGAAATCTATATCGGCGGAAATGCAGGATTCCAATTAAAAGCTGGAGAGCTTCTGGCTATTGCTTCAACTGAGAAGGAAGCGGAAGAGGTGATTTGCACATTGGTTCAATATTTCAGGGAATCCGCCAAATATTTGGAGAGCGTTTCGGAATGGACAGAAAGGATTGGGCTTATACACCTGCGGGAAGTGGTGTTTGATGTGGAGCTAAGAAAACTCTTAATCCAGCGCCTTGCAGAAGATTCATATAATTGCCGCCAAAAGTTACCCGTTTTTTAGTTTGTAAAGCAAAAAATGAACATATGAAAGGCGGAAAGGAATGAGCTATGACAGAACTGCTATTAAAATATTTCCGAACCAAGCAGCAGGAAGTTCAATCAGAGAAAGTTTATGATACACAATGTCCTTTCTGCAGTATGCAATGCAAAAAACAGGTAATTGAACAGTCTATTGTAACAAGGAAGCAATATCGGGTTCTTGGAAAAGCAAATCCTACATCACATGGACGTTTATGTATAAAAGGGTTGAATGCCCATCAGCATGCTCTGCATCCTGAACGCCTTAAATATCCGCTTCATAAAGTGGACGGAAAATTCGAACAGGTGTCATGGGAGAAAGCCATGGGGATTATAAAGGAAAAGTTCCAAGAAATTCAAGCTGAGCATGGATTAAATGCTTTGTCCGTGTATGGCGGAGGCTCTTTAACCAATGAAACAGCTTACCTTCTGGGCAAATTTGCGAGAGTGGCATTAAGGACGAAATATATTGATTATAACGGGCGGTTCTGCATGTCTTCGGCTGCATCAGCTGCCATTCATGCTTTCGGGCTGGACCGGGGAATGACGAATGGATTAAATGATATTCCGCTGGCTGAATGTATCATTCTGGCGGGAACCAATATTGCTGAATGCCAGCCAACACTTCTTCCTTATTTTGAGAAAGCGAAGGAGAACGGCGCTTTTATTGTCGCCATTGATCCGCGGGAGACCGCCACAACTAAAATGGCAGACTTACATTTAAAACCGAAGCCGGGCAGCGATGCAGCCTTGGCAAACGGGATTTTGAAGGTCCTGGTAGAAGAAAAGGAGATTGATCTTCCGTTTATAGAGGCGAGGACAAAAGGATTTGAAGAAATTAAGGCCTATGTAGACACCCTTACGTTAGAAGAAGTTGAAGAATTGACTGGGGTACCTGCCAGTCAAATTAGGAAAACAGCTATTATGTTTGGGAAAGCAGCATCCGGAATGGTTTTTACAGCAAGAGGCGTTGAACAGCAAACAGATGGATACCATACCATCCGAAATTTTTTAAATATTCTTTTAATAACAGGGAAGATTGGTAAGCCTGGAAGCGGCTATGGGGCAATCACTGGACAGGGAAACGGACAGGGAGGACGCGAGCATGGCCTAAAAGCTGATCAGCTCCCCGGTTACCGTTCCATTGAAAATCCAGATCATCGCCATTATATCGCACGTGTTTGGAATATACGCGAAAGTGAATTGCCTAGCAAAGGTGTCTCTGCTTATGAAATGATGAATAAAATCGTGGATGGAGAGATAAAAGGAATGCTATTAATGGGCTCAAATCCAATCGTCTCTAACCCGAATGCAGACTTTGTGAAAAAAGCCCTGGAAAAACTTGATTTTCTTGTTGCTGCCGATATGTTCATTTCAGAAACAGCAATGCTGGCCGATTTGATCCTGCCGGTAACTTCTTATTTGGAAAACGAGGGAACGATGACGAATCTCGAAGGAAGAGTGCTTCTTCGACCGGCAAGCAAGCCGTGTCCTGGAGAAGTAAAACATGATTGGCAAATCATTTGTGAAATTTCCAGAATGCTGGGGAAGGAAGAGTATTTTTCTTTTTCCGGACCAGAAGAAATATTCAATGAGCTAAGAGAAGCCAGCAGAGAAGGTACTGCTGATTATTACGGAATCAATTACGATCGTCTTAAAAAGGGGGAAGGAATTCTATGGCCTTGCCCAGATCCTGGCCATAAAGGAACTGAAAGGCTTTTTGAACATTCCTTTGCCCACGAAGACGGTAAAGCTGTAATGATACCTGTATCTAATACACCTGTGATTGCAAAAGAGGCAACAGATGGGGAATATCCCCTGTACCTTACTACAGGAAGAGTGATATCCCATTATTTAACCGGGGTTCAGACAAGAAAAAGCCCATCACTAGCGGCAAGAAACTTTGAGTCTTTTGCTGAAATTCATCCGGAAACCGCTAAGAAGTTCGGCATTCAGAATAAGTCACTGATTAAGATTAATTCAAAAAGAGGCAGCATTATTGTTAGGAGCCAATGGACAGAAAATATCAGGCAGGATACCATTTTTGTCCCTTTTCATTGGGCTGAAAACCAAAATGTCAATCTCCTGGTCTCGGATCAGCTCGATCCTGTTTGCCGTATGCCAGGTTTTAAAGTTACTGCGGTGAACGTTAGTCACTTAGGAAACCTATAAGTTTAATAAGAGATACTTTATTCTAATAAATTCAAATGATCGGGGAGGCTGTTTTTAAAAATGGATAAGAAGAAATTGGTCCTTGTTGGGAATGGAATGGCTGGTGTCAGGGCAGTGGAAGAAATTTTAAAGATTGCTCCGGAGAAGTTTGAGATTACGATATTTGGAAGTGAGCCCCATCCCAATTATAATCGCATTCTATTATCAAAAGTTTTACAGGGGGATACAGAAATAAAGGATATTACCCTGAATGATTGGGACTGGTATGAGGCCAACAATATTAGATTATACACAGATGAAACGGTGGTGAAGGCAGATCCTGGCAGGAAGGTCGTAATCTCAGATAAAGGAAGAATTGAGCCATATGATGAGCTCATCCTGGCAACGGGATCAGTACCATTCATCCTTCCAATACCGGGAGCTGATAAGGAGGGAGTTACAGCTTTTCGGGACCTGGAGGATACCGATAAAATGCTGCAGGCTTCGAAAAAATATAAAAAGGCGGCTGTCATTGGCGGGGGATTGCTTGGTTTGGAGGCAGCAAGAGGCTTATTAAATTTAGGAATGGAAGTATCTGTGATTCATATCTCCCCTTTTTTAATGGAAAGGCAGCTGGACGAAACAGCAGGAAAGCTATTACAAAAAGAACTTGAAAAACAGGGAATGAACTTTTTACTTGAAAAACAAACACAGGCCATTATCGGAAATGAACGGGTGGAAGGATTGACCTTTAGTGACGGTACTGTGCTGGAAGCTGATTTGGTTGTAATGGCTGTTGGAATCCGTCCGAATACTAAACTTGCACAGGAAAGCGGATTACGAGTGAATCGCGGCATTGTGGTAAATGATTTTCTTGAAACAAGTATTCCAAATATTTATTCAGTCGGAGAATGTGCCGAGCATAATGGTATTCCATATGGTCTGGTCGCCCCTCTATATGAACAGGGGAAAGTGCTGGCCAAACATATTTGCGGTGTGGAAACTTCCCCATATAAAGGTTCTGTTCTTTCAACCCAGCTCAAAGTATCAGGTGTCGAAGTATTCTCTGCAGGAGATTTTTTGGAAGATAAAGAGAAAAAAGCCTTAAAAATATTTGATGATCATGAAGGAGTCTATAAGAAAATAGTCTTTCGTGGAAATCAGATCGTAGGAGCGGTCCTTTTTGGAGACAGCCAGGAAGGAAATCGTCTTTTCTCACTGATTAAAAAGCAGGCCGATATCTCTGAAACTGCAAAGGTCTCCCTATTACAGCCTGTTGGCCAGGATACGGGAGATAGCCTGGTCGCCGAAATGAGCAGCGAAGAAATAGTGTGCGGATGCAATGGTGTTTCAAAAGGCACGATTATTGAAGCCATTCAAGCTGAAGGATGCACAACAGTAGATCAAATTAAAGCCTGCACAAGCGCTTCCCGTTCCTGCGGAGGCTGTAAACCGCTGGTAGCTGATTTGCTTCAGAATACGCTTGGAGCAGAGTTTGATGGAAGCATCCAAAAGGAAGCGATTTGCAGTTGTACTTCATTATCGAGGGATGAAGTAGTTGAAGGAATACGATCAAAAGGGCTCACCCATGTAAAGGAAGTAATGAATGTCCTGGGCTGGGTCTGTGAAGAAGGCTGTTCCAAATGCCGTCCAGCCATCAATTATTATTTGGGAATGGTCCATCCAACCCGATATGAGGATGAACGGGAATCTCGTTATGTAAATGAAAGAATGCATGCCAATATACAAAAAGACGGCACCTATTCGGTGGTTCCAAGGATGTACGGCGGAGTGACAAATTCGAATGACTTGCGCAAGATTGCCGATGTCGTTGATAAATATGATATTCCATTAGTAAAGGTAACCGGGGGCCAACGGATTGATTTATTCGGTGTAAAAAAAGAAGATTTGCCTAAAGTATGGTCCGACTTGGATATGCCATCAGGCTATGCTTATGGAAAGTCGCTTCGCACTGTCAAAACTTGTGTCGGCGAGCAATTCTGCCGTTTCGGAACCCAGGATTCAATGGGTGTTGGGGTAGCATTGGAAAAGAAATTTGAAGGATTGCAGACTCCCCATAAAGTCAAAATGGCGGTATCCGCTTGCCCAAGAAGCTGTGCTGAGTCAGGGTTCAAGGATATCGGTTTTATTGGCATAGACGGAGGCTGGGAAATCTATGTTGGCGGCAATGGGGGCACCCATGTAAGAGGGGGAGATTTGCTTTATAAAGTGAAGACAGATGAAGAATTGATGGAACTCACAGGTGCTTACCTTCAATACTACAGAGAAACGGCCAGTTATTTGGAACGCACCTCCGCGTGGGTGGAACGTGTAGGTCTGGCGCATATCCAGTCGGTGCTGGATGATAAAGAGAAGCGCGAAGAATTAAATGCCCGAATGGATGAGGCGCTATCAGTATACAAAGATCCTTGGAAAGAGATTATCAATAACAATAAAACAAAAAATGAGTTATTTGAAAGTCTTGTAAGATCATAAATCATAGGATTGGAGGAGTTTCTATTGTTAAATAAAAGTGTTGTCAAGGTTCTGATAGGCTCTATACATGAATTGCCAGAGAAACTGGGAAAAACGGTGAAAGTCGGTGGAACTGATATTGCCGTGTTCAGATTATCTAATGGCAAGATCCGTGCAATAGAAAATAGATGTCCCCATAAAGGCGGTGTACTGACTGAGGGCTTGGTCAGCGGAGATTCTGTTTTTTGCCCCATGCATGATTGGAAAATTTGTCTGGAAGACGGCAAAGTGCAAGCTCCAGATACAGGGTGTGTTCAAACTTATAAAACAGTTGTTGAGAATGGTACAGTCTATCTTATAATAGAAGAATAAAAGAAGATTAGGCTGGAGGTTTTTGGATGAAAAAGCTGGAGGGAAAGCGAATTGCTCTTCTTGGATCAAGAAAAATAGAAGAAATAAGCAAAATTGTTGAAAATCTGGGGGGTATCGCTGTTAGCAGGCCTGCACAAGGTACATCTTTGCGTGTAGATACCAAATTAAAAGACCATATACAACGGATTACAGCAGGCGAGTTTGATTGGATTATCTTTACCACTGGTATAGGTGTGGACACCTTGTATAATACAGCTTTAGAAATGGGATTGGGAGAAGAGTTTATTGGGACTCTTCATAATACAAGAATTGCAGCACGAGGCTATAAAACGGTTAATTTGCTAAAAAAGCTGGGACTATCACCTGAAGTCCGGGATGACGATGGAAGTACCGCGGGGCTGGTACGCAGCCTAGCAGCTTATTCTTTGGAGAAAAGCAATGTGGCTCTTCAGCTTCATGGCGACCCTGCACCTAAGCTTATTCAGTGGCTGGACAAACAGCATGCTCAATATGAAGAAATTCTTCCATATATCCACAATCCGCCGGAAACGGAAGTAATGGAAAGACTTCTATCTGAGCTGGTTGAAGGAAAACTGGAAGCGGCGGTTTTTACGAGTACTCCACAGGTACGTCATTTAATTCAATTTGCACGTAAACAGGATGCCGAAAATCAATTGAAAAGGGCTTTCTCCGATAAAGTTATTGCTTTGGCAGTCGGTAAGGTAACCGCACAAGCTTTATATGATGAAGGAATAAATCGTGTGATTTTCCCCAAGGTGGAAAGAATGGGCAGTGCTATAGTAGAACTGGCCAATTACTACCAGATGAACACCGGCGATTAAAAAGAAGACAAAGGGGTGGGGACTTGAAAAAAGGTAAGGTATTTCTTGTAGGAGCAGGTCCTGGGGATGAAGGCTTGATGACAATTAAAGGGTTAAAAGCAATTCAGCAAGCAGATGTTATTTTATATGACCGGCTTATAAATCCCAGATTATTAGAGTATGCCCCTTCCCATTGTGAGTTGATTTATTGCGGGAAATTTCCGCAGCAGCATTTACTTAAACAGGAATTAATCAATGATTTTCTCATACAAAAAGCAATGGACGGATGCAGCGTGGTCCGCTTAAAAGGCGGTGACCCGGGAGTTTTTGGCAGAGTCGGCGAGGAAGCCGAAGTGCTTGTAACAAATGAAATTCCATTTGAAATTGTTCCGGGAGTATCCTCCGGAATTGCGGCACCTTTATACGCAGGCATCCCTGTTACACATCGCGAATATGGTGTTTCCTTTGCGGTGGTAACTGCGCATGACAAATCGAAAGAAGGGAAGCCCAATATCGATTGGGCCGGATTAGTTGCTAGTGTCGATACCATTGCCTTTTATATGGGTGTATCCAACATCTCCTTTATTGCTGAAAATCTTATCATGCATGGAAAACCGGAAGAAACCCCGGTTATTCTTATCCAATGGGGGACGTATGGAAGGCAGCAGACAGTGCAAGGAACACTGGGGAATATTGCAAAAAAAGTGAAGGAGACAGGAATTAAAAATCCTGCTATTACTTTAGTTGGTGATATTGTTTCAGTAAGGGATAAATTAAAATGGTTTGAAAAAAAGCCTTTGTATGGAAGGCAAATTCTTTTAGCACGTACCGGTACCGCTAAAAGCCCTGTAGCGGAAATGTTAAAAGATCAGGGTGCAGATGTCATTGAATTTCCGAAGTGGGCTAAAAAAGAAGTTCAGGTAAATGAAACCATCCTTAATCAATTATTTATGTATGAGCGGATTTTATTCACCTCGCCTGAGAGCATCAATGAGTTTTTTGATTTATTGATTAGCAGAAAAATAGATATTAGAAACCTGCACGCAACCATTTACTGTTTGTCTAAAAAATCGTTAAAGGTCTTAATGGAGCATGGATTATCTGGTCATCTGGCGGATGATATAAATCATTGCGGAGGGCTTTTAATTATTGGTAACCGGAAAATGGATGAAAATAGAGGCTATTATCTTGACCGTTATGGAAAACATGATATTTTCCAGACCAGCGAAACAATCCTAGATGAAGCTTTTGTTCCTGTGGTAAAAAATATGCTTATGGAAGCTTCCCTTGATACAATCGTATTTCCAAGCAGTTCCTCTGTGGATGCCTTTATCGAAAATGGAAGTCCATATGGTATAGTGGCACAAGACATCTTAAAAAACTTAACGATAGTTTGCATGGGAAGCAGTTCAGAGAAGCGAATCAGGGAGTTTGGGTTTGAGCCCGATTCTATCCCTGCAGAACCATGTGCATCCAAGTTGCTGGAGGTATTAATTCTAAATAAAATGCGGGAAAAAGTTATATGAACATTATAAAACGATAAATGGTTTCTATTCCGGCCCATACAAAAATGGGGCCGGTTTTTTTACTTTTGATTATGAGGTTAAAAGCTACTTTAAATTATTTCACATTTTTTTCACCAAATTATATTGAAAGGGTTTTCACCTCGTGCTATTATTACTTACGTAAACGTTTTCGTCAAAATCAAAAAAGCAGATCAAAGTAGGTGGGATATGTCCTATACCATCAAAGATGTTGCCAAGAAAGCAAATGTTTCTATTGCAACGGTTTCAAGAATCTTGAATGGCCAAGGCGGCTACTCGGAAAAAACCAAATCAAAGGTTTTGCAAGTAATTGAAGAGCTGGGCTACCAGCCAAATGCGGTCGCAAGAGGATTGATTAATAAAAGAACCCATACTATCGGCGTTTTGTTTCCTAAATTATCCAGTTCCCTTGTTACAGATTTACTTGATGGAATTGAAAAGGCCGCAAATGATAACGGTTCCAGTGTAATCGTCTGCCATACAGAATCAAATGGTGAAAAAACGATAAAATACCTTCAATTACTAATTGAAAAGCGTGTAGATGGGATCATTTTCGCAAGTGAAATTTTAAAAGAGGAATATTATCAGTACATTACCAAATCAAAGATGCCGCTGATCCTTCTCTCAACTGAGTCTTATGCCTATTCAGTTCCGTTTGTGAAGGTAAATGATTATCATGCTTCTTACTCAGCTGCTAAGTATTTAATGGATAAGGGCCATACAAAGATTGGGATGATCAGCGGAAACAAAGAGGATATAATCGCCGGGAAGCCGAGGATAGAAGGGTTTCAAAAAGCTCTGTCAGACCACAATATTCCCCTGGATGACCGAAATATTGTTTTTAGCAGAGGGTTTACATTTCCTGACGGAGTCGAAGGCCTAAAGAAATTACTGGACCAATTTCCAGATGTAACGGCAATATTTGGAGCCAGTGATGAGATTGCCATCGGTGCATTATCTGCAGCCTACCAGCTGGGAATAAAGGTACCTGAAGATCTGTCGGTTATGGGGTATGATAACTTGCAGCTAGCCGAAATGTCTATTCCGCCGCTGACTACTGTTGGACAGCCGCTGGCCAAAATGGGTGAAACAGCAGCTAAAATGCTATTAAAAATGCTGGAAACAGGTGAAGTACCTGAAAGCAGAATAATGCCTCATAAAATCATTGAAAGATTGAGTGTGAAAGAGAGGAAATAAGAACTCTCTTTTTCTTAGATCATTTACGTAAACGTTTACGTAAATAAGCCAAAACCATTACCAATTAGGGGGAAAAAACATGTTTAAAAAAATGACTGCATGTGTGATGGCTTTATCATTGGGTGCCTCTTTATTAGCGGGATGCTCTTCAGGCGGTGCCGATGACGGGAAGGTAACACTTGAGCTTTTCTCAAACAAAGTTGAAAGCATTGATACATATAAGGGATTGATTAAAGAATTCGAAGCACAAAATCCTGATATTAAAATTAAGCTGGATGCACCGCCTGAAGCTGAAACCGTATTAAAAACACGTCTTACTAAAAATGACCTTCCTGATATCATGTCCATCGCAGGAAATGCTACTTACGGTGAATTAGGCCGTGCAGGTGTTCTGAAGGATTTTTCAGGAACTGACCTGGCAAAGACCGTACAGCCATCTTACATTGATATGGTAAATCGTTTGGTTGGACCTGAGGGAGAGGGAACTTATGGCCTTCCATACGCAACGAATGCGAATGCAGTTATCTACAATAAAGCAAAATTTGAAGAGCACGGACTTGAAGTTCCAGCAACTTGGGATGAATTTATCGCCAGCCTTGAAAAAGTGAAAGCAGCAGGAGATACACCTATTTACTTTACTTTAAAGGATGCATGGACAGGCATGATTGCTTGGAATTCCCTTGGTGCAAATGTTGCCGGTGAAGATTTTGCAGAAAAGAAAAATGCCGGAGAAGCAACATTCGTGGAAAACTATGATGAAGTGGCAGACAAAATGGCTGCCTTAGTCCAATATGGCCACAAAGATAATATGGGAGTTGCTTATGGCGATGGAAATAATGCATTTGCCAACGGAAAATCTGTTTTCTATCTTCAAGGAAACTGGGCAATTCCTGAAATCTTAAAAGCAAATCCTGAAATGGAGCTTGGTGTATTCCCAATGCCGGTAACAAATGATCCTGAACAAAACAAACTCGTTTCTGGTGTTGACGTTCTTCTAGCGGTTAGTGAAGAGACTGAACACAAAGAAGAAGCCATGAAATTTGTTGAATTTATGATGACAAAAGAAACCGCTCAAAAGTACATTGATGAGCAAAAGGCATTCTCCGCCATTGAAGGCGTATATCAGGAAAACCCTGTTTTTGAGGGCATCAAAGCTAACTTTGAAACTGGAGCGATTACAAGCTTCCCGGATCACTACTATCCAGCAGGCATGGGGGCTGAAAACCTGGTTCAGGAATTCTTAATCAAGAAAGATAAAGAGAAGTTCTTGAAAAAAATGGACAGCGAGTGGGAAAAAGTCCAAAATCGCTAATGGCTAGGAGCCAGGGGGTCTTACGGGATTCCCTGGCTTTCTAAAAACTTTAAATCCTCTCAAGTTAGACTTTGTCTAGCTCCAGGCGCATTGCGCTTTTCAAAAAGGCTATGTTAAAGCTCATTTATGATTTTGGCACCCTGTTGATTGGAGCGGAAATCGACTGGCAAGTTTAACAGAGCCTTAAAAAAGGAGTTGTCATAATGAAAAAGAAAAATAGTGTGTTTCTCATCATAACGATACCTGCCTTTCTCCTTTTCTTCATTTTTCATAGTTATCCGGCCTTGCAAGGGATTTTTTACAGCTTTACGGATTGGAAAGGGTATGGAGATTGGAGCTTCGTTGGATTAAAGAACTACCTGAATGTTTTTAAAGATGGGCGTGCAGGGGATGCTTATCTATTTACCTTTAAATTTGCTATTTTATCTACCATTCTGGTAAATATAATTAGTCTTTTGGTTGCCATCGGGCTTAACTCGAAAATTAAATTTCACAAAACACTTCGGGCCATCTATTTTTTACCTTATATTCTTAGTATTTTAATTGTTGGCTTTATCTTTAATTTTATTTTTGCGCATTTTCTTCCGCAGATTGGTGATGCATTTGGATGGGAGTTTTTGACCCGAAATATTCTAGGAAATCCGGATTTGGCCTGGATCGGAATAGTCATCGTGGCAGTATGGCAAGCTGTTTCTTTTAATACGATTTTGTACCTTGCTGGTCTCGTTACGATATCAGAAGATTTATATGAAGCTGCAAGTATCGACGGTGCAGGTGTTTGGACAAAGTTCTGGAAAATTACATTTCCGCTGATTGCTCCTTTCTTTACGATTAATATGGTACTGTCACTTAAAAACTTCCTGATGGTGTTCGACCAGATTGTTGCCTTAACAGGCGGAGGCCCAGGAAAGTCAACAGAATCCATCTCCTTGCTTATTTACCGTGGAGGATTCGAAGGAGGAGAATTCGCGTATCAATCAGCGAATGCTGTTATTTATTTTATCGTTATCATTGTCTTCTCTATCATTCAATTAAAATTCTTAAATAAAAGAGAGGTGGAAAACTAATGAATCGCAAAAAAACAAGCTGGCTGGTCACCACTCTCTTAATTTTAGGTTCATTACTTATTCTTTTTCCACTATATTTAACGATCACAATCGCCTTCAAAACACCGCCTGAAATGGCCGGCAATTTATTGGCGCTTCCAAAATCATGGTCGTTTGATAACTTTGCAAAAGCAATTGAAATGACTAATTTTTTCAATGCATTTAAAAACAGTGCGTTTGTTACAATTTTTGTTGTCATCTTTACAGTGCTGACAAATTCGCTTGTTTCCTACGCCATTGCACGGAATCTTCATAAGAAATTTTATAAGTTTTTATACTTCTATTTTTTAAGTGCGATGTTTATTCCTTTTCCAATTATCATGCTTCCGCTTGTAAAACAGACAAGTGCCTGGGGAATGGATAACCTGGTAGGTTTAATTATTTTGTATATTGTTTTCAATTTATCCTTTAACGTGTTTATCTATATTGGCTATATTAGAGCCATCCCAGTTGAGTTGGAAGAAGCAGCAATCATGGATGGTGCAAGCACTTGGGGAGTATTCTGGAAAGTTATTTTCCCTCTGCTTGCGCCAATGAATGCCACGGTAGCCATTATTACCAGCCTGGGTGCCTGGAACGACTTTATGCTTCCGCTCGTTTTGCTGAGTGACCGGGAAATGGCGACATTGCCGCTTGTCCAGTATATTTTCCAGGGTCAATTCAGCACAGATTATAATCTTGCATTTGCTTCCTATTTAATGGCACTTGCTCCAATGATTATCGTGTACATTTTTGCCCAGAAGTGGATTATTAGCGGTGTTATGAAGGGTTCGATAAAATAACTAGTCACTTAAGAAGTGGCTATGATTATGTTAATAATTTATAATGGCACCCTGTTGATTGGAAAGGAAGGCACTAATCCCGCGAAAATGCCTTCGCATTTTCTTCGTGCGGTGTTAACTCGGAGAAGCTTATTCAATATCCTGCGGGAGAAGCGTACCAAGGGAGACCCCGCAGGCGGGTAAGCACCGAGGAGGCTCCCGGTAGCCCGCTGTTCGCTGAGTGCCTGTAGTGGAAATCAACAGGTCCCATCCAACAGAGCCTTATTGTAATAGAATTTATATTTGATCGGAGTTGTAACAATTGAACAAAACATGGTGGAAAGAAAGCGTCATTTATCAAATCTATCCAAGAAGCTTTAACGATTCCAATGGGGACGGAATTGGCGATATTAACGGAATCACAGAAAAAATACCATACTTAAGAGAACTGGGGATTGATGTGATTTGGCTATCTCCTGTTTACAAGTCACCAAATGATGATAATGGCTACGACATCTCCGATTACCGGGATATCATGAACGAATTCGGAACGATGCAGGACTTTGACCGTATGCTGGCTAAAGCTCATGAATTCGGGATTAAAATCATGATGGATCTGGTTGTTAATCACTCAAGCGATGAACATAACTGGTTCCAGGAATCACGCAAATCCAAAGATAACCCGTACAGAGATTATTATATTTGGAAAAAGACAGACACTGGAGAGCCTCCAACCAACTGGGGCGCTGCGTTTGGAGGAAGTGTATGGGAATATGATGAACAAACAGGCGAATATTATTTGCATCTTTTCAGCAAGAAACAGCCTGATCTCAATTGGGAAAACCCTGTTCTAAGAACTGAAGTTTATGAAATGATGCGCTATTGGCTCGATAAAGGCATTGATGGGTTCAGAATGGATGTCATTAATTTCATTTCCAAAGATACAAGCTATCCGCAGGGAGAAATTCGTGAAGGTCATAAGTATGGCGACGGAAGCAAGTATTATATGAATGGACCAAGAATCCACGAATTTCTGAAGGAAATGAATAAAGAAGCACTTAGTGATTATGATACGATTACAGTCGGTGAGATGCCGGGGGTAACGGTTGAAGAAGGCAAGCTTTACACAGGGGAAGACCGCAAAGAGTTAAATATGGTGTTCCATTTTGAACATGTCGGGCTAGGTGACGGCCAATACGGCAAATGGGATCCCCGTCCATGGAAACTAACGGAACTAAAAGAAATTTTCACAAAGTGGCAAAAGGGTCTTGAAAATGATGGCTGGAATAGCTTGTACTGGAGCAACCACGACCAGCCGCGGGCCATTTCCAGATGGGGAAATGACTCCGATGAATATCGTGTTGTTTCAGGGAAGATGATTGCTACCTGCCTTCATATGATGCAGGGCACCCCATATATTTACCAGGGTGAAGAAATCGGCATGACGAACGTCAAGTTCAATGATATCAACGATTACCGTGATATTGAAACATTAAATGCATACCGTGATCTAACTCCGGATTCATTGACCCACGAAGAAATTTTTAAAGGAATCCATGAGCGGAGCCGTGATAATGCCAGAACACCGGTCCAATGGGATAACAGCCCTAATGCAGGCTTTACAGCTGGAACGCCTTGGATTAATGTAAATCCTAATTATGAAGAGATTAATGCAGAAGCTGTATTAAAAGATGAAGAATCAATCTTCCATTATTATAAAAAGCTCATTCAATTAAGAAAGCAAAATGAAGTGATTGTGTATGGGAAATTTAACTTAGTCATGGAGGAAGATGAGCAAATCTTTACGTTTACAAGAACACTTGGCGAAGACCAGCTGCTTGTCATGTGCAATTTCAGCGGGGAAACTCCTGTTTTTAAGCTGCCGGAGACTTTAAGTTATTCTTCTAAAGCATTATTGATCTCAAATCTAAATGTAAATGAAAATGAATCAATTGATGAATTAACGCTTAAGCCTTATGAGGCAAGAGTCTATCGATTAAAGAAATAATGAGAGGGCCTGTGGAGGGCCCTTTTTTAGAGTACATTATGAAAATTGGCACTCTGTTAATTGCAGCGGAAGGCACGGGATCCTCGAAAGTGCATTTGCATTTCCTTTTTGCGGTGTTTACTCAGGGACGCTTATTCAATGTCCTGCGGGAGAAGCGAGTTATAGGGAGACCCTGCAGGCTTAGTGCTTGAGGAGGTTCCCGACTACCCGGAGCGGAAATTAACAGACCTAGTTTAACAGCGCTTTTTACAAATGAATTTGTTATAAAAGAGGTGTCCCTGTGAATAAAAAGTGGTGGAAAGAAGCGGTTGTTTATCAAATTTACTGGAGAAGCTTTTTCGATTCCGATGGAGATGGCTATGGTGATTTAAAAGGGGTAATGGAGAAGCTCGATTATATTAAGGATCTTGGCATTGATGTGATCTGGCTTAATCCATTTTATAAATCCCCTGACCGAGATAATGGCTATGATATCTCGGACTATTATGATGTGATGGATAAAGCAGGAGATATGGCGATTTTTGAAGAGTTGATCCAGGAAATCCATAGCCGCGGTTTAAAGGTGATCATGGATCTCGTCGTCAACCATACATCTGATCAGCATCCATGGTTTGCTGAATCCCGTTCTTCAAAAGATAACCCGAAAAGGGATTGGTATATTTGGGAAGATCCAAAGGACGGCAAGGAGCCGAATAACTGGCGTTCCTATTTTGCGCCATCTTGTTGGGAGTGGGATGAGCAAACAGGCCAATATTATTATCATTCCTTTGCGGTAGAGCAGCCGGACCTTAATTGGAGAAACCCTGAACTTCGAAATGAAATTTATAAAATGATGAGATTTTGGCTTGATAAAGGGATTGATGGCTTCAGAATGGATGTTATTAATCTCCTGGCTAAAAAAGAAGTTTTTTCAGATGCTGAGAATCCAAACAATATCAGCTATTTGGCCAATAACCCTGGTATTCATGACTATCTTCAGGAAATGCACAGGGAGGTTCTACAGCATTATGATGTCATGACAGTCGGCGAGATTCCATTTGTCTCTCCTGAGGAAGGATTACTTTATGTAGATGAGAGCCGGAATGAGCTGAATACTTTATTCCATTTCCAAGTAGCAGATGATATGCCAACCTGGAATATGCTTCGGTATAAGGAAATCCAATCAAGCTGGTATGAAGGCCTTAAGAAAAGGGGCTGGAATTCGCAATTTCTTAACAATCATGACCACACAAGACAAGTGACCCGCTACGGAAATGATCGTAATTACCGTGTTCAATCTGCCAAGCTGTTAGCAACAATGATTCATACACTGCCTGGAACTCCTTATATTTTTCAGGGAGAAGAGATTGGAATGACGGGTGTCCGATTTGATTCCATTGAGGATTACAATGACATTGCCATGAAGAATAAATACCAGGAAGAAGTATCAAAAGGTCGCGACCCGCAAGAGGTTTTTGAAAGCTTGCTTTTACTGAGCCGTGATAATTCCAGAACGCCTATGCAATGGAATGATGCTCCACAAGCAGGTTTTTCAAGTGGGGAACCATGGATTAAGGTGAATCCAAACTACAAGGAAATTAATGTGGAAGCTGCTCTAAATGACCCTGATTCCGTCTACTTTTATTATAAAAAACTAATTGCCTTAAGAAAAGAAAACGACGTAATGGTGTACGGAGACTATAAGGATTTACTGCCTGATGATGAACATTTATATGTCTATTCACGTTCTTACAAGGATGAAACATGGCTGATTGTCCTGAACCATTGTGACGGAGAACAGGCAGTCACATTGGATGGCTTTACTAACAGGAAGCTTATCCTCTCTAATTATCAGCGTGACTTGGAAAAAGACGAAGAAATACTGTTTCCGCATGAAGCTAGAATTTACCAAATCACAAAATAAGCAAATGAAAAGGGGACTGGAAACAGTTCTCTTTTTCTTTGCTTGAAACAATTACATAAATCTATATTGAAAAAAATTCAAATGCATATTGGAAGAATGGTTTTAGGGCGATTCGGAGGGAACACTTTTGCAGGACAATATAAAAATGAAGACGGCTGCCTGCTACGGGCAAGTGAAAAATAGCTAAGGTAAGAGGAAAATGGTAGTTAATCGAACAGAATAACGACGAAACAGGCCAAGTTAAGAGGAAAACGGTAGTTAATCGAATAGAATAACGACGAAACTGGCTAAGGTAAGAGGAAAATGGTAGTTAATCGAAGAGAATAACGACGAAACTGGCTAAGGTAAGAGGAAAATGGTAGTTAATCGAACAGAATAACGACGAAACTGGCTATGGAAGAGGAAAATGGTAGTTAATCGAACAGAATAACGACGAAACAGGCTAGGGTAAGAGGAAAATGGTAGTTAATCGAACAGAATAACGACGAAACAGGCCAAGTTAAGAGGAAAACGGTAGTTAATCGAAGAGAATAACGACGAAACTGGCTAAGGTAAGAGGAAAATGGTAGTTAATCGAACAGAATAACGACGAAACTGGCTAGGGTAAGAGGAAAATGGTAGTTAATCGAACAGAATAACGACGAA
>NZ_QGTW01000010.1 GCF_003182355.1 Cytobacillus oceanisediminis
TCAGGAGTGATGGGTGCCGAGTATGGCCAGCAGATGCCGCATCAAATGCCGCCAGGAGTAATGGGTGCTTCAGATGACTGTGGATGCGGAGGACCGCAAATGGGACCTGGAGGATACGGCCCAGGATTTGGAGCAGGCCCAGGGTTTGGAGCAGGCCCAGGATTTGGAGCAGGCCCAGGATTTGGAGCAGGTCCGGGATTTGGAGCAGGTCCGGGATTTGGAGCAGGTCCGGGATTTGGAGCAGGCCCAGGGTTTGGAGCAGGTCCGGGATTTGGAGCAGGCCCAGGATTTGGAGCAGGCCCAGGATTTGGAGCAGACCCAGGATTTGGAGCAGGTCCTGGTTACGGCCCAATGGGCGGGCAGACATTTGGAATGCCGAGAAATTTTGATGAAAGCAGTGAATACGACGGTTAAAAGTGGGGGAGACGATTTATTTAAAAATCGTCTCCTCTCCTATTTGCAAGAACAGTTTCCCTTTAAGATTGATGAAATTAAACCCATTAGAAAACAAGTTTATCTAGTTAGAGCACAGGAACGAGTATTTATTTTAAAAGGATTTTCCTCATATCACCGATTAAAACTCCAGGAAGCCTTTACAGCATCCCTAATAAATGAAGGGTTTGCAAAGACTTATACTTTTTATGAATTTGCAAAAGAACCGCCTCTCTTATACGATCGAACCTATTACGGGTGCCTGGAATATATACATCCATCACCAGATTCTTTTTCTTATCATTTGAAAAGAGATCGATTAGAGGGGCTTGAACTGCTTCAAGCTTTTCATGACACTTCGGAAAAGCTGGTTAACCGCTATCAAACGGTTGTCCCAGCATTCAGGCAAGCGGAAAAATGGAGGGAAAGGGCCTCGCTTTTTCTTAATAATCTTCCTGTTATAAGATACTTTGTCCAGAAGGAAATTATTAATGAACTATTATCGTGGGCTGATTGGTCCCTAAAAGGGATTGAGGAAGAAGATTGGCTGTTTCAGTCAGGAAGGCAGGTTATTCTCCATGGTGATGTAGCACACCACAATTTTCTCAGGGCAAAGAATAAAACCTTGTACCTGCTTGATTTTGATTTGATTGCAAAAGCCACTCCGCACTCTGATTACCTTCAGTATGCTAACCGGATCCTGCCTTTTCTGAGATGGTCTTTTGACGATTTATTAAGATTTCCAATCATAAAGCAGTATATGGAAGAAAAAGGATTCAAGTATGCTCTTGCCTTTCCTACTGATATTTTTAGGGAATGGAATAGAGTCATCAGAGAAAGGTCCTACCTGGACCCGGTCAAAATACGTCCTGTCCTGGATTTGACGGTAGGACAATTTGCAGAAAGACAACGGTTTATTCGAGACTTAAAAAAGGCAGCAGAGGATTAAGAAGAATTTTTTTTATCGTAAAATTGGACGTAAATGACAGGATGAAAGCCTCTCTTCGCTCACAAGCTAAGAAGGAGCATATATGCTCAAAGCTTGTAATATTAGCGAGGGGGGTTTTTCGCTTGCACAAGAAACTAATTGCAGTGCCGCTGGCTGCCTTAATGTCAATGGGATTAACAGGCTGCGGAACAAATGATGAAACTGCTGTTCAGGATCGAAACAACGAACAGGTTCAGCCGATGGGCTATTATTCGAATGAAAACCATGGAAACCGTGGAGGAAATGCCCGGGTTGAAGATGGAACAGATAATGATGGCCCATTGACTGAAATGATGGATCATACCTTTGGCGGGGAAGGAAGAAACAACGGAAACAATAGAAACAACAATAGAAATACACTTCAAGTAAGGGACGAAGATATCAATACCGGAAATCCAACAGTCCCTCTAGCTGATAGGGACCGGAACTTCTTCCAAAAAGACAACCGTTTCAGCCATAGTGATGCGAATTACCATGGGCATCTGGATGACAATACACGCAATGCAAAGAGTTCTTACTATCAAGCTTATGAAGGTGAACTTGCTGAAAAAATTGGTGATGTAACAGCATCTGTTCCAAATGTTGAGGATGTTCGCTCAGTTACCTATGGCAGCGATGTTTTGATAGCTGTAGACCTCGCGGATTATAGCAAGGAAGAGGAAACAAAAGCCGCCATTCATGAAGCGGTACAGCCATATCTTCGCGGAAGATCGACTAAGGTTGTAACGGATGAAGGAACTTTCAGCCGTCTTCGAAACATCGATAACAACCTGCGCGACGGTGGCCCTAGAGAACAAATTGACTGGGATTTAAAAAATCTGTTCCGTAGAGAAAGATAAAATGGATATAGCAAAAGGAGCAAAGCCGCTGCGCTTTGTTCCTTTTTTGTTCATATATCCGTTAGACCTCATTCATTAAGTACAGGATAAACAAGAAAATATTGGTCACACTAATAATAAAGAACAGGGATAGATAATTGCGTAATGGATGCAAATGGCCGAAGTTACATTTTTAATCGAGGTGATCGAAGGTGAGAACCAAATGGGGATTAATCATTGTAGTATTAACCGCTGCTTTTATCACAATTTTTACTGCAGGGGAAAGCAGCATTGGACACGAAAAGGGTGAAACTGTATATGCCCTGGAAAAAGAGAGCAAGGATAATCCCATAGAAGGACCGCTGCATATGAAGGTCATTTTGGAACGATTATACTTGGACGGAGAAGTGAGCCAGGAATCAATCGAGGAAACCATTTGGGCAATGGAGGATTTTTGGGCTAAATATGATCAATGGCAACTTGTTGATATGGACACAGACTATATGGTGTTCCGCCGGCAAATGGATGATATCTCACCTTTATTAAAAACAAATGGTTATTTTGGGCTTACCGAAGATGGCACTTTAACCATATTTAATGGGAGGCCGCATAAAACGAATATAATCCAGTCTTTTTTTCAAATTGATTTAGGGAGACTGGAAAGTACAAAGTGTGAGGAACTGAAGAAGGGTATTCCCATTATGACAAAGGATCGTTATGTTAAGGTCCTTGAAACATTTAAAGATTATTCTACAGGAGAGGCGAATTAATAAAAGATTAAAGACTGGCTTACGCCGGTCTTTATTTTTGTTTACAGCCTGCTGCGGGAATTGGTAGTGAGAAGATGGTAAAAAGTGCGAAAAATCTTTTCATTATATGACCTAAAGTCAATTTGTTTGAAACCTCTATAATTATATTCAAATTTTAATAAATATCGCAACTTTTTTCTTCGTACCCAAATTATTGTATGATACAATGAGGTACAGTTAAATCAGGGGAGCGAAAGGTATTGTTTGAATTTATAAAAGGCAAAGTGGAATACATTGGGCCGGAATATGTTGTAATCGAAAATAATGGAATCGGCTATCAAGTTTTAACGCCCAATCCATTCAGCTATACCCAAGAGTTTGGAAAGGAAGTCAGAATTTATACTTATCATTATGTAAGAGAAGATGTTATGGCTCTGTATGGTTTCCAATCAAGGGAAGAAAAAACACTATTTACAAAGCTATTGAATGTTACGGGAATTGGGCCGAAGGGTGCACTTGCAATCCTCGCATCCGGGGAGCCGGAACAGGTGGTCCAGGCGATTGAAAATGAAGATGAAGCATTTCTTGTTAAGTTTCCTGGAGTTGGAAAGAAAACGGCAAGGCAAATGATTCTCGATCTAAAGGGAAAACTTCCCGATATTGTACCTGACTTTTTCCCGAATTTATTTTCGGCAGATAAAATCCAGCCAGAGCAAAGCGGAGCTGCAGCCGATCTTGAAGAAGCTCTGCTGGCACTGAAAGCGCTGGGGTACTCAGATAAGGAACTGAAAAAAATAACACCAGATCTGAAAAAGGAAAAGCTTGCAACAGACCAGTACATAAAGAAGGCGCTTCAGAAACTTTTAAAATAAAGCGTTTATTTTTTTGATTCAAATCAAAAGTTCGGAACCGGCCCGTTTGCCTTATGCTGATACATAAAGAAGGTGAGATAAGAATGGAAGAGCGGATCATATCCGGCGAGGCAGATATTCAAGATATTTCCTTTGAACAGAGTCTGCGCCCGCAATCACTTAAACAATATATCGGACAGGATAAAGTAAAGGAAAACCTCGAGATTTTTATTAAGGCAGCCAGGATTCGCGAGGAAACTTTAGATCATGTTCTTTTATATGGCCCTCCAGGATTGGGAAAAACCACACTTGCAGCCATTATCGCGAATGAAATGGGTGTGAATATTAGGACTACTGCTGGACCTGCCATTGAAAGGCCGGGAGACTTGGCGGCAATCCTGACTGCATTGGAACCAGGTGACGTCCTGTTTATTGATGAAATCCATCGTCTGCCCCGTTCCATTGAAGAAGTTCTTTATCCGGCCATGGAGGATTTTTGCCTGGATATTGTTATAGGAAAAGGGCCAAGTGCTAGGTCCGTAAGGCTTGACCTGCCTCCATTCACTCTTGTTGGCGCAACCACAAGGGCGGGCTCACTATCTGCTCCATTAAGGGACCGTTTTGGAGTTCTTAGCAGGCTTGAATACTATACAGAGGAGCAGCTTACGGACATTGTTGTACGTACGGCTGAAGTTTTGGATACAGGCATAGATGGGAAAGCTGCCATAGAGGTGGCGAGACGGTCAAGAGGCACGCCGAGAATTGCAAACAGGCTTCTTCGCAGAATCAGGGATTTTGCTCAGGTTAAGGCAGATGGCACTGTTGATGAACAGCTTGCCAAAGAAGCATTGGAGCTTTTGCAGGTTGACCGTTTAGGTCTCGACCATATTGACCATAAATTATTAAGAGGGATTATTGAAAAATTCCGTGGAGGCCCTGTAGGCCTTGAAACGATTGCAGCTACGATTGGGGAAGAAGCACATACAATTGAGGACGTATACGAACCATATTTATTGCAGATTGGTTTTCTTCAGCGGACACCTAGAGGCAGAGTCGTAACGGATCTGGTGTACCGCCATTTTCAAATGGAGGTGCCTGCTGATTGAGCGGGAAAAGAAAAGCGGAAGCCACTCGTTTAGAAGGAGCTGGAGCTGGACATGAGTGGTAAATGGCTGATGATAATTGGTGCAATTATTTTTGCAATCGGATTTTTAAGCCAATTTTTTAATATTGGCAAGCTGCCGGGGGATATTGTAATAAAGAAAGGCAATACGACTTTTTATTTTCCTATAGTGACGTCGATATTGCTCAGTGTTGTTTTATCTGCCATCTTTTATTTTCTTGGCAGGTTCCGGTAGCTCTAAGTATGAATAACAGATAGGGTGACATCATGAAAGTAGATTTATTTGATTTTCATTTGCCGGAGGAATTAATCGCACAGACGCCTTTGGCTGATCGGACAAGCAGCAGGCTGATGGTCCTTGATAAAAAGACCGGTGATATACAGCACGGCGTTTTTAAAGATTTAAAAAATCATCTAAAGGCAGGAGATTGCCTCGTATTGAATGACACAAGAGTACTTCCTGCCAGGCTGTTCGGCGAAAAAACAGGAACAGGTGCAAAGATAGAGGTGCTCCTTCTCAAGCAGCTTGAAGGCGATGCCTGGGAAACGCTGGTAAAGCCAGCCAAGAGGGTAAAAGAAGGAACAGAGATCACGTTCGGCAATGGCAGTTTGACTGCTGTTTGCACGGGAACTTCTGACCATGGCGGCAGGATTCTGGAGTTTAGATATGAAGGGATTTTCTATGAAGTGCTTGAGCAATTAGGGGAAATGCCTTTGCCTCCATATATCAAGGAACAGCTTGATGACCGGGAGCGTTATCAGACAGTTTTTGCCCGCGAACGCGGGTCTGCGGCAGCGCCGACGGCAGGTCTTCATTTTACTGAACAGCTGCTTGATGAAATCAAAGAAATGGGTGTGCACGTTGCTTTCATTACTTTGCACGTTGGACTTGGAACATTCAGGCCTGTCAGTGTGGAGGACTTAAATGAGCATGAGATGCATGCAGAATTTTATCAAGTAACAGAAGGTACAGCAAGGCTGTTAAATGAGGTGCGCGAGCAGGGCGGGAGGATTATCAGTGTGGGCACTACCTCCACAAGGACATTGGAGACAATAGCCTCTGCCTATAATGGCCGATTTGAAGAAGCGAGCGGCTGGACGGATATTTTCATCTACCCTGGCTATAAATTTAAAGCTATTGACGGCATGATTACCAACTTCCATTTGCCAAAATCGACGCTTATCATGCTGGTAAGCGCGCTTGCCGGCAGGGAAAATGTATTGAATGCCTATAATAAGGCTGTAGAGGAGCGCTACCGTTTTTTCAGTTTTGGAGATGCAATGCTGATTTTGTAACTAAGGGAAGAAATTACTATTTGAACTTCGATAACTGTTAAGCTGCGAGCGCTACCGGCGTCAAGCCGGGGCTTTCCGCTTTTCACATGGAAGGAGAACATACAACTTGACTGCAATTCGTTATGAATTAATTAAGACATGCAAGCAAACTGGTGCCCGTCTGGGCCGTGTTCATACACCGCATGGATCTTTTGAAACACCGGTTTTCATGCCGGTTGGTACACTTGCTACAGTAAAAACCATGTCCCCTGAAGAATTGGTGGAAATGGGGGCAGGCATTATTCTGAGCAATACTTATCATCTTTGGCTGCGCCCGGGGCAGGAAATCGTTGAGGAGGCTGGCGGTCTCCATAAGTTTATGAATTGGGACCGTGCGATCCTGACGGATTCCGGAGGGTTTCAGGTATTCAGCTTGAGTGAATTCCGCAAGATCGAAGAAGAGGGGGTTCATTTCCGCAATCACTTGAATGGAGACAAGCTGTTTCTTTCTCCGGAAAAAGCAATGGATATTCAAAATTCGCTAGGCTCTGATATTATGATGGCGTTTGATGAATGCCCACCTTATCCAGCTTCATATGAATATATGCAGAAGTCTGTTGAGAGAACTTCACGCTGGGCTGAACGCTGCTTAAAAGCTCACAAGCGTCCTAATGATCAGGGTCTGTTTGGAATTGTGCAGGGAGGAGAATATGAGGAACTCCGCAAGCAAAGCGCGAAAGACTTAACCTCGCTTGATTTCCCTGGATATGCTGTAGGAGGGTTATCAGTAGGGGAGCCTAAGGATATCATGAACCGTGTGCTGGAGTTCACAACACCCCTTTTGCCTGCTGATAAGCCAAGATATCTGATGGGAGTAGGCTCTCCGGACTCTTTAATTGATGGTTCGATCAGAGGTATAGATATGTTTGACTGTGTACTTCCTACACGCATTGCAAGGAATGGAACATTGATGACAAGCAATGGCCGCTTAGTCGTAAAAAATGCGAAGTATGCCAGAGATTTTGGACCAATTGATGAGAACTGCAATTGCTATACATGCCGAAATTACAGCCGGGCATATATAAGGCACTTAATCCGCTGTGATGAAACATTCGGAATTAGACTTACAACTTACCATAATCTTTATTTTCTGTTAAAATTAATGGAGCAGGTCAGACAAGCGATCAGAGAAGATCGACTTGGTGACTTCAGAGAAGAGTTTTTCGAGCGGTATGGATTCAATAAACCAAATGCGAAAAACTTTTAATAATTAAGCTTTGGTTAAAGCTAATTATTTGATTTAGTACTGTGTTGATTAGAGCGGAAGGCGTGAGACTCCTTGAAAATGCATTCACATTTTTTCGTGCGGTGTTTATTCGAGGGTGCTGGTTCAATGTCCCGCGGGAAAACGTACCCAAGGGAGAATCCGCAGGCGCACGATGCCGCGGTTAGCTGAGTGCCTGCAGCGGAAATCAACATTCAAGTTTATCAGAGCCAATATTTAAAAAGTGAGTGTTCAATTAGATGGAAAATGAGCTAAATTGCTTATTTTTCTATAAGCGGACAACCATTGAAAGGGGGGAAAACAATGGAGTTATTGGGAACACTAGGACCATTATTGCTGATGTTTGTTTTATTCTATTTCCTGTTAATTCGTCCTCAGCAGAAACGCCAAAAGGCAGTTCAGCAAATGCAGAACGATTTGAAAAAGGGAGATAAGGTGGTAACTATCGGCGGCCTTCATGGATTCGTTGATGCCATCGACGAAGACAAAGTAGTCATTAAATGCGGTGACGGCAGCCGTCTTACATACGATCGCGCAGCAATTCGCGAAGTGACGCAATCAACAGGAGATGCATTAGCTAAATCTTAATTAGAAATACGTAAGCGCCTTCGGAACAAGCACAAGACAAACTTGTGACCTAGAGGGGATAGGCGCTGAAACTAGACAACACAAGAAATCAAAAAAGAAGGTCCACTGCGGACCTTCTTTTTTATGCTGTTCTTTTGGAATTAAGATTTACACCAAGAATTCCGCCCATCATGGCCGTGAGCATGAAACACGTATGGTAAATCATTTGTTCCATCGAAAATAGACTATCATGCCCCAAATATTGAAAAAGGAAAATAATCACCGAGTAAATAAGGCCGGTCAGGCCTCCAAGCAGCCAGCCTTTTTGCTTTCCTTTTCCGCCGGAAATGAACCCGCCCGCAAAAAGGGAAACAAATGATACAGCTGTAATAATATACTGTAAGGATGACTCCTGAAGTGATGTAAAACGAAGCAGCAGCGAAAAAATAAGGCTGCCGGCGATGGCGATTGCAAAAATCGCAATGATCCCATAGAGCACGGCACTTCCAAAATTCTTTGACTCCTCTATATTGACCCTCTCCCTTCTGAAAATAAATCGGAATAGCCTCTAAGCCCCACGGCTGTCCAGCTTTTTCCCTAGTACAAGCATATTCACACAAAGAAAATTTAGAATCTAAAAATTACAACGTTTAAGCAGTGTAAGGGATTTAGAAAAAAGTCTCATAAATAATCGGCCGGTGCGAAAGAATAATACAGATTGCATCAAAAGGGGTGCTGTGGTAGTGGAAGAATATTTAATAATTGTTATAAGGACATTATTTCTATATGCAATAATTCTCCTTATATTTAGATTAATGGGCAAAAGGGAGATTGGGGAGCTTAGCATTTTGGATTTGGTGGTTTATATCATGATAGCAGAGCTCGCGGTAGTGGCAATTGAAAATCCTGATTCACAAATCCTAAAAAATGTTTTGCCAATGCTCCTTTTGATGATTGTACAGATTATACTCGCCATTTTTTCTCTTAAAAGCAAAACATTCCGCGATGTGGTTGATGGTAAGCCAACCATCATTATTAACAAGGGAAAAATAGATGAAAATGCGATGAGAAAGCAAAGATATAATTTTGATGACCTGCTGCTCCAGCTAAGGGAGAAAGATATTGCCAAAATCTCTGATGTCGAATTTGCCATTCTTGAATCGTCTGGAACTTTGTCCGTGTTTGAAAAAAAAGACAGTCAAGTCGGCGGCATTACAATACCACTGATTATTGATGGCACTGTTCAAAAAACAAATCTCGAAAAAATTAACAAGAGCGACTTTTGGCTGCGGCAAGAGCTAAGAAAGCAAGGGTATAAAGAGATATCCAAGATCTCGTTCTGCAGCTTTGAAAATGGCCAATTTTATGTAGACTTGCTTGACCACCGCAAATAATTAATTTTACACATTAAAATGGCCAGCCCAAAAGGTGTGAACCAATATCTTTGAGCTGGCCATTGATGTACAGAAATTATCATTATCTAAATGCGAATTTTGAAAGTAATTTTCCAACCAATGGAATCCGAATAAGCTCATTCTTTTTAATTAATCCAAAAATTAACAATAGCAATAAATAAAGGGCAACAATGGCAGCTGAAATAAGAATAACCCTTATAGCTGTATTCATGGTTTGAGGAAGTATTTCACTTAGGAGCCAGAAGCCTAAGCCTCCTGATAAACCCATTGCAACAAACGCTTTTAAATAGTCTCTAACATAAAATGTAAAAGATATCGCTTTTAGAACGGTTGCAAAATGAAGCATCGTAACCAGAACTGTCCCTACCAGGATTCCCATTGCTACTCCGTTAATGCCGAATGCAGGCTGGCTCGCCAGCAGAAATATGACAGCTGTTTTTACGATTGCGCCAATCAAGCTGTTGATCATAGCTGCTCTCGCAAGGTTTAATGCCTGCAAGGTAGCCTGAAGAGGTCCTTGGTAATAATAAAAAAGAAAGAATGGAGCCATTAATTTAATAAAATGTGAACCTCTTGAGGAACCATACATAACCTCCATCAATTGATCGGAAAGGACATACAGAACCACAACTGCCAATCCCCCTGTAATGAATGCAAACCGAAGTGCCTGCTGAAGTCTATATTCAATAAGGCTCATATTATTTTTAGAGTTCGCCTCACTTATTGCCGGAACAAGAGAGGTTGACAGAGAGTAAGTAATAAAAGAAGGAAGCATGAGAAGCGGCATAGCGAAACCAGTTAGCGCACCATATTGCTTCGTAGCAGTTATTGCAGCTACACCGGCTATGGAAAGGCTCTGGGAAACAACGATCGGCTCAAAAAACCAGGCGACAGAACCGATCATTCTGCTTCCGGTTGTCGGAAGGGCAACGGTCATCAATTCGTTAAATGTACTTTTGCCGGACTGAACATATTTAAAAAATTGTTTCCTTACTCTAAATTTCTTTTTTAGTTTAAAAGTGGTCAATAAATAAATTAAAGATGCAAGCTCCCCTATAACAGCTGCTAACATAGCTCCCGCGGCTGCATACTCAATCCCATATGGCAGAAATGCCTTTGTCATAAGGGCAATCAGGCTGATTCTTACGATTTGTTCGATGACCTGGGAATATGCAGCCGGCTTCATATTCTGCCTGCCCTGGAAATATCCCCTTATTACAGAGGAAATGGCAATGATCGGTACAATTGGCGCTATGGCCATCAAGGGCAAATGAGTGCGGTTATCGGTAAATAGCGTTTCTGATAAAAGTGGAGCGAGCAGAATTAAAGCTGGAGTGAAAATAACAGAAAGTGAGATAGTAGTTGCTAATGATACAACTAATATTTTCTTTATTTTTGCTGTGTCTCCCCGTGCCTCCGCTTCGGCAACATTTTTTGAAATTGCTACCGGCAGCCCGAGCTGAGTAATGGTGACAACAAGTATCATTGTAGGAAAAGCCATCATATAAAGGCCGACGCCTTCCTCGCCTATAGAGCGGGCAATAACAATCCGGTTTATAAATCCCAAGACCCTGGTCACCAGGCCTGCAGCCAGCAGGATCATGGTACCTTTCAGAAATTTGGACATTCAACTCCCTGCCTTCTCAAAATGGGTGATATCATATACAATTAACTATATGCAAGAGAGTGGACAGAGCATGACAAGCTAGGATAATTTCCGTGAGTTCAATAGAAAGAAATTGGCGGGGAGGCGGCTGAAAATGAAGATCGGCCATGAATATGATTATTTTCGGACTGAAGTAAAGCCAGCGTTGGAGAGTAAATTAGATGAATTTCGACTGCTTGGCTATGAAAAAGTGACAGAGCAGGAGCTATGGGAATACCTTATCAAGAAAAAGTGGAAAAAACCAAACGGAAATGTCAGGCTATTCAAAATTGTTGAGGAGATAATGGCTGTAAAAGTAAGTGAATACATCCATTATGCTACAATTGAAGCTTTTAAAGGGACGGGCTTTGCTTTGGATAGCGAAGAAGACAGAAGAGAACTTTTGAAATAATTTGGATGTTCCATATTTTTTCAATTTTTAACATAAACTAAGACAAATTGACAGGTTTTGCAATCTGTTTCATAATTAAACGTGGAGTTTAATGGCCTGAACAATCAATCTAACTATAAACACATATATGCAAGTGTGAACGATTATGGCGAAAGAAGGCCCTGGCTGGAAACGAGGGAGTCTTTTGAATGCCTGGTTGCATTAAGTTTGTAATGCGATTGTCTTTGTAAGCCCGTTCTACAAAAACATAATGGCAAAATTGCTATGATACCAGTTTCATTTTATCCTGCATTAACGGGCAGTAAGCCCCCCAATGATTGAGTTTCACTTTATATGCCTGTAGCGGGCGAGTAGCTAAGGAGGATTTATACATAATGGTAAAGCGCAGCCGTATCGTTGCTTTCTTCCTCATTGTTGTATTGATAGGAAGTTTGGCAGGGGCAACGACAAACAACATTTTAAAAAATATTAAGCTTGGCCTTGATTTGCAGGGTGGCTTTGAGGTGCTCTATGAAGTTTCTCCTGCTGAAGATGGCCAAAAGATTGATAAAGAAGTTTTAGCAAGTACTGCTGAAGCTCTGGATAGACGGATAAATGTCCTTGGGGTCAGTGAACCCAATATCCAAATTGAGGGTGATAATAGAATCCGGGTACAGCTTGCAGGAGTAACGGATCAAAACAAGGCCCGGGAGATCCTTTCCACGGAAGCAAATCTTTCGTTCAGGGACGTAAATGACCAGAAGATGATGGATGGATCCGACCTTGCAGAAGGCGGAGCAAAGCAAACCTTTGACGAAAATGGCAAACCTAGTGTTTCCTTGAAACTGAAAAGTGCAAGCAAATTTAAAGAAGTAACCGAAAAAATTGTCAATATGGGACCTCCTAATAACTTGCTTGTTATTTGGCTTGATTTTGAGGAAGGCAAAGATTCCTTCCAAGCTGAAGCCGGGAAAGAAGATCCAAAATATTTATCTGCACCACAAGTAAGTCAAATTTTTAACCAGGATACGGTTTCCATTGTCGGAAACTTTACTATTGATGAAGCTCAAACGCTGTCAGACTTATTGAATGCTGGTTCTCTGCCTGTACAGCTTGATGAAGTATATTCCACATCGGTTGGCGCAAAATTTGGGGAACAGGCAATGGATAAGACCATTCTTGCCGGTATAATTGGAATAGCCATTATATTCCTTTACATGATTGCTGTATATCGTTTCCCAGGACTTATCGCAACAATCACACTATCATTTTATATTTATCTCATCTTACTTATATTTGACTGGATGAATGGGGTATTGACTTTGCCAGGTATCGCCGCACTTATTTTAGGGGTGGGTATGGCTGTCGATGCGAATATCATCACATACGAGAGAATCAAGGAAGAAATGAAAGTGGGAAGGACGATTAAATCAGCTTTCCAAGCTGGAGGAAAAAATTCCCTTTCTACAATTTTTGATGCCAATATCACAACCATACTTGCCGCTACCGTATTATTCCTTTATGGGACAAGCTCTGTAAAGGGGTTTGCAACCATGCTTATTATTAGTATTCTGGCAAGCTTTATCACAGCTGTATATGGATCAAGGTTATTGCTTGGATTATGGGTAAATAGCAAATTCTTAAATAATAAGCCAGGATGGTTTGGTGTCAAGAAAAACGAAATGAAGGATATTGCTGAGAACTTTGACACACTTGATTTGCCTACAAAGTATGATAAGTTCGACTTTGTTGCACACCGAAAAAAATTCTTTATTATTTCTGGAGCTTTGATTGCTGCTGGAATAATCATTCTTGCTGTTTTTCGTTTGAATCTTGGAATTGACTTTTCAAGCGGAACACGTATTGAATTGCTTGCAAATGATTCTTTGACTAAAGAAGAAGTGCAAACACAACTGTCTCAAGTTGGTCTTGTAACAGATGATATTGTCATTTCCGGGAACGACAAAGAAATTGGGGTAGCCAGAATAAAGGATGTCCTTACAAAAGACGAGATTGCTGATATGAAGTCACACTTCAAGGAAGAGTTCGGTGCCGAACCAAATGTCAGCACGGTTTCTCCTACTGTCGGAAAAGAACTTGCCAAAAATGCGCTAATCGCGTTAGTAATAGCATCAGTTGGCATTATAATCTATGTTACTATCCGCTTTGAAATTTACATGGCGATCGCGGCGGTTATAGCTTTACTCCATGATGCATTCTTTATCATCGCTGTCTTTAGTTTTACGAGGATGGAAGTGGATTTAACATTTATTGCCGCAGTATTGACCGTCGTTGGTTATTCGATTAATGATACAATCGTTACCTTTGACCGGATGCGGGAAAATATGCAGAAAAAGAAAAAGCTCAAGACATTTGAGGATATTGCTGATGTTGTAAACCGAAGCCTGCGTCAAACGCTTGGCCGTTCCATTAATACAGTATTGACGGTTGTAATTGCCGTTGTGGCCTTGCTTATTTTTGGAAGTGAGTCGATCAGAAATTTCTCCTTTGCGCTCCTTATCGGTTTGATTGCCGGTACGTATTCATCCATATTCCTTGCAGCACAATTATGGGCCGTTTGGAAAGGTAAAGAACTGAAGAAAAAAGGCGTTATTAAAACTGTTAAAGAAAAAAGGAAAATCAGTGACGAACCGCAAGTTTAATATCTTCATTAGAAAAACCTCAGGCTAAAAACCTGGGGTTTTTGCTTATGCGGATTAGTGATATATACAATTTAAAGCTGGCAAAATAGAAGCATTTTAGGGCTGCTGTTTAGCAAAAAAGGTTAATGATTCCGTAAAATAGGATAAACTAACAACAAGTCCAGGGAGGAAGGAAGTTTAACGTTGGAAAAAAATGATCGTTTTAAGAAAGCTGAATTTGCTGCGATGATTGGCATCGTTGGCAATATTGCGCTTGCTGCTCTCAAATGGGGAATTGGTGTTTATTCGGGAAGTAAGGCATTGGTAGCGGATGCTGTACATTCTGCCTCGGATGTCGCAGGTTCCTTTGCCGTTTATTTGGGATTAAGGGCCGCAAAGCAGCCGCCTGATGAGGACCATCCATATGGGCATGGAAAGGCTGAAATGATCGCAGCCATAATCGTTGCCGTTTTATTGTTCCTGGTAGGGATAGAAATAGGCAGATCATCATTTGAAGCATTTTTTTCACCGATTGAACCGCCTAAGACCATTGCGATTGTTGCGGTTATAATTTCAATAATTGTAAAGGAAGCGATGTTTCGGTATAAGTTCAATTTGGGAAAGAAGTTAAATAGCGATGCTTTAATTGTAAATGCCTATGAGCATCGGTCGGATGTTTATTCTTCTATCGCAGCCCTAATAGGGATTGGCAGTGCTGTCATAGGCGGAAAAATGGGTATTGGATGGCTGGAATATGCAGACCCTGTAGCTGGGATTATTGTTTCGCTCATGGTTATTAAAATGGCATGGCATCTTGGCAAAGAGTCAATACACAGCACTCTTGATCATGTCCTCCATGAGGAAGAGACGATTGAGATGCGCAAAACTGCCGAATCTGTAAACCATGTAAAAAGAATAGACGAATTGCATGCAAGAGAACACGGTCACTATGTGATTGTTGATATCAAAGTGTCTGTTAACCCTAATATGAGTGTAGAGGATGGCCACCGGGTTGGCAAAGAGGTTAAACGCAAATTGCTTGAGCTCGAAAATGTCCAAAATGTCTTTGTCCATATTAACCCGTATAGCGAAGAGGGGTAACCTAGAGACAAATGTAAGGGGAGAGGATTATGAAATTTCAATGGGCTTTATTATTTGGTTTTTTATTTGCCTTAATAGTAGCAGTATTTGCAGTCATCAATGTCGATGATGTAACTGTAAATTATTTATTTGGGGAAAGCCAATGGCCATTAATTCTGGTGATCTTAAGTTCAGTTTTGATGGGCGGACTCATTGTCGGCTCAGTCGGCATTGTTCGCATGTACTCCTTGCAAAGGCAAGTGAAATTGCTTAAAAGAGAAAATGACAAACTAAAAGCGGGACAGGACAAACCGGAAGATAGCCGCAAAGAAAAATTGGAAAAAGAATTGGACAGGGATATTCATTAGTTGAGGGGAGGGCCTGGACTATTAGTTCAAGCCCTTTTTAGAATTTTAGTGGCCATTAAATTGGGGAAGCTGATGATATATTTTAAAGGTTATTGATATATAACCAAACTTGATGAGATACTATGGAAGTTGTTGATATTTCTTCTAAAGTTGATGATTTCAATAAATAAACATGTTAATTTCAGTGAGTGAATGCTTTATTGCTTTTGCAATTCTTTTAGAGATTTTTACGATTTTTGAAGTAAAGTATACTTTTTTATAGTATTTATAGAGGACTAGCCTGCAGTTCCTGAAGAAATAGTCCAGCTGAGCCGCAACAGGCCCAATCCACACTTTCCCCTCCCACTTTTCTTTTTCCAAAAATGTATGGAATATCACGATTTTCTTTTATTGAAACGCCAGTCCCCCTCTTGTATAATTAATAAGCTGAGGGGTGAACGTATGTTACATTCAAGAACGCGATGGATTGTTCGGCAAACACAGGAAGACAAAGTACAGCAGCTTGCTAAAGAATTGAATATTGCTCCTCTTGTTGCGTCGTTATTAATAAATCGCGGAATGGATACCGTTGAATCAGCACGGTATTTTTTATTGGATAAAGACCAGGAATTTCATGATCCTTTTTTAATGACAGATATGAAAATAGCTGTCTCCCGAATAAAAGAAGCGATTGACAAACAGGAGCCAATTTTAATATTTGGTGATTATGATGCGGACGGCGTTACAAGTACCTCTGTCATGATGATGGCACTAAAGGACCTGGGGGCCAATGTCCAATTCTACATACCGAATCGTTTTACCGAAGGCTATGGGCCTAATATACCAGCCTTTACACATGCCGCTGAGACAGGCATTGGTTTAATTATAACGGTAGATACAGGGATATCAGCAGTTAATGAAGCGAGAGCCGCAAAAGAGCTGGGAATGGACCTAATCATAACGGACCATCATGAGCCCGGGCCAGTGCTTCCTGAAGCATTGGCGATCATCCATCCGAAACATCCTGAGAGCAAGTACCCTTTTCGGGAATTGGCAGGTGTTGGAGTAGCATTTAAGCTTGCTCATGCGTTATATGGGGAAATGCCAGCCCACCTTTTGGAAATCGCTGCCATAGGTACAATTGCTGACCTTGTTTCACTTAAAGGGGAAAACAGGCTGATTGCCAAGCGAGGGATTCGAAAGCTTAATTCGACTCAAAATATTGGATTAAATGCCTTATTTAAAGTAGCAGGGGTAGAGCTTCCCGCCATTACGGAAGAAACCATCGGCTTCTCGATTGCACCGCGCCTTAACGCAGTTGGCAGGCTGGAAAGCGCAGACCCTGCAGTCGACTTGCTATTGACTGATGATCCTTATGAAGCTCAAACAATTGCCGAGGAAATTGAACAGTTAAATAAAGAAAGACAAGCTATTGTCAATGATATCGCAGAACAAGCTATTAATGAAGTTGAAACCAAATTTCCAATCAGCGAAAATTCTGTGATTGTTGTAGGCAAGGAAGGATGGAATGCTGGAGTTATCGGAATTGTAGCCTCCAAGCTTGTAGAAAAGTTCTATCGGCCTACAATCGTCCTTAGCTTTGATTCTGAAAAAGGGCAGGCAAAGGGATCTGCCCGAAGCATAGAAGGTTTTGATTTATTTAAAAATCTATCTGAATGCCGGGATATTCTTCCCCATTTTGGAGGGCATCCTATGGCTGCCGGGATGACGCTGGAACTTAACTCAGTTGATGAGCTTCGCAGCAGGCTGAATAAACTTGCAAATGACCAGCTTACAGAAGAAGACTTTATCCCGGTAACAACGCTGGATGGGGTCATTGATCTCAAAGATATCAGTCTGTCCTCAATTGAAGAAATGCAATTGCTTTCTCCATATGGCATGGGAAACCCCAAGCCGAAAGTTATGATTAAAGATGCAAATATTGCTGGCATAAGAAAAATCGGTTCCGAACAGAATCATATTAAAGTAACAATTGAGAACGAAGGCTCTTCCCTAGATGGGATTGGCTTTGGACTCGGGCATTTATATGAACACATTTCACCTTATTCCAAGCTATCTGTTATTGGTGAGTTATCGATTAATGAATGGAATAATAACAAAAAGCCGCAAATCTTTTTGCAGGATATGGCAGTACACTCTTGGCAGCTGTTCGACATACGCAGTGTAAAGCGGCTTGAAAGGCTTCAAAGCGTTATTCCTGAGCAAAACACAATATGGATCTTCTTCAATGATGAAAACATTCCCAAATTTAGGACATATGCCGGCCATAAAATGGTCAAAATAAATTCTATAGAGGAAGCTTCTTCTATAGAGCTGGATCATGCAAATATTGTTTTGGCAGACTTGCCTCCTTCAAAAGAAGTGCTGTCCAATTTATTCTCGGGTAAAATTCCTGCTAGAATTTATGCGCATTTTTATAAAGAAGACAGCGATTATTTTAGTACTTTGCCGACCAGGGACCATTTTAAATGGTATTTTGCTTTGCTTGCTAAAAAGGGGCCCATTGATATAAAGCGGTATGGCAATGATATTGCCAAGCATAAGGGATGGAGCAGAGAAACGGTAGATTTTATGTCACAAGTGTTTTTTGAATTGGATTTTGTTAAAATAAACAATGGTGTTATATCCTTAACCAATACATCGAATAAACGTGATTTGGCTGATTCACGAACTTATCAGCAAAAACAGGCACAATATACTCTTGAGAGCGATTTGCTCTATTCATCCTTTCAGCAGCTCAAAGACTGGTTTGATGAAATTATGCAAGGGGCTGTTAAATTTGAGGAGGCAAAGGAAGAAAAATGGACTTAAAACAGTTTGTAACAATTGTTGAGGACTGGCCAAAGCCAGGAATTAAGTTTAAAGATATTACAACATTAATGGATAATGGCGATGCTTATAAATATGCGACTGACCAGATTGTTGAATATGCACGTGAAAAACAAATCGACCTGGTTGTCGGGCCAGAAGCCCGCGGTTTCATTATTGGCTGTCCGGTAGCCTATTCTTTGGGAGTGGGATTTGCGCCTGTTCGTAAGGAAGGCAAGCTTCCGCGCGAAACGGTCAAGGTAAACTATGGCCTTGAATACGGCAAAGATGTGTTAACTATTCATAAAGATGCAATCAAACCTGGACAAAGAGTTTTGATCACTGATGACCTGCTGGCAACAGGCGGAACGATTGATGCAACAATTAAGCTTGTCGAAGAGCTTGGCGGAGTGGTAGCAGGGATTGCATTCCTAATCGAATTAACATACTTAGATGGCCGTAAAAAACTGGATAACTACGATATCCTGACATTAATGCAATATTAAAACCATCCAATTATACTTCAGGAGAGCGCCGGACGAAACGGGCGCTCTTTTTAATTTAATTTAATTTTTAATGCCCAATATAAAGGGCTTTCATTGCCAATAATGGAAATATAAAAAGAATTTCCAACAAAATACGACAAAATTTTTGCTATTCCCATAAAAATAACAGTCTATCCCTTTACATCTGCACTTTTTTTTTCGATAATAGTAGCAATCATTAATTTTTTATTAATTATAAAATTTTTTTATATAATTTTTTTTAAGAGAAAAAGCATTATGCATTTGCATAAAATTTAGTGAGATAAAGGTGATTCCATGGCGAACGATCAAGTTCTGACCGCCGAGCAAGTCATCGACAGGGCAAAAGAATATTTAAACGATGAGCATGCAGAGCTTGTAAATAAAGCATACGAGTTTGCCAAGCATGCCCACCGTGAACAATATAGAAAATCCGGTGAGCCTTATATTATCCATCCCATTCAAGTGGCCGGGATTCTGGCAGATTTGGAGATGGATCCATCTACGGTCGCAGCCGGTTTTCTTCACGATGTGGTTGAAGATACCGAAGTCTCATTAGAGGATATTAAGGAAGCCTTCAATGCCGAAGTGGCAATGCTTGTCGATGGAGTAACAAAGCTAGGAAAAATTAAATATAAATCCCAGGAAGAGCAGCAGGCTGAAAACCATCGGAAAATGTTTGTAGCGATGGCGCAGGATATTCGTGTTATTTTGATTAAGCTCGCAGATCGCCTTCATAATATGAGGACTCTTAAACATTTGCCGGCTGAAAAGCAGCGCCGCATTTCCAATGAGACGCTTGAGATTTTCGCTCCCCTGGCCCACAGGCTGGGAATTTCAAAAATTAAATGGGAGCTGGAAGATACAGCTCTTAGATATTTAAATCCGCAGCAATACTACCGGATCGTTAATCTGATGAAGAAGAAAAGAGCGGAACGTGAAGAATATTTGGATGATGTTATTAATGTCATGCGGGGCAGGATGGCTGAAGTTTCTATTAAAGCCGAAATATCAGGCCGTCCCAAACATATTTATAGCATTTACCGTAAAATGGCCCTTCAAAACAAGCAATTCAATGAGATTTATGATTTGCTGGCAGTCCGTATTGTTGTGAACAGCATAAAAGACTGCTATGCAGTGCTTGGCATTATCCATACATGCTGGAAGCCTATGCCCGGCCGTTTTAAAGATTATATTGCCATGCCTAAGCAGAACATGTATCAATCTCTTCATACTACGGTTATTGGCCCGAAAGGCGATCCTCTTGAAGTTCAAATCCGTACTTTTGATATGCACAGAATTGCAGAATTTGGTATTGCTGCTCATTGGGCTTATAAAGAAGGCAAAAGAGTAAATGAAGGATCTTCCTTTGAGGAAAAGCTGACCTGGTTCCGCGAAATACTGGAATTCCAGGATGACGCAGTAAATGCTGAAGAGTTTATGGAATCACTGAAGATCGATTTATTTTCGGATATGGTCTTTGTATTTACTCCGAAAGGGGATGTCATTGAGCTTCCATCTGGCTCAGTGCCGATCGATTTTGCTTATCGAATCCACTCGGAGATAGGAAATAAGACGATTGGCGCCAAAGTGAATGGCAAGATGGTAACTCTTGATTATAAGCTGAAAACAGGCGATATCATCGAAATATTGACATCGAAGCATTCCTACGGACCTAGTCAGGACTGGCTTAAGCTTGCACAGACAACCCAGGCTAAAAACAGAATCAGGACCTTCTTTAAAAAGCAAAGAAAAGAAGAAAATGTAGAAAAAGGGAAAGAGCTTGTTGAAAGAGAAATCCGAAATATGGATTTTGATTTGAAGGAGATTTTAACACCTGATAATGTTAAAAAGATTGCTGAAAAGTTCAATTTTGCCAGCGAGGAAGATATGTACGCTGCTGTTGGCTATAACGGGGTAACAGCTCTGCAGGTTGCAAATAGGCTTACCGAGAAATGGCGCAAAAAACGCGATCTTGAACAAACCTCTGGTATTACAAATGCTGTTTCCGAGCTGAAGACGTTCCCGTCTGCAAAAAAACGCGAATCCGGCGTCAGGGTATCAGGCATTGATAACCTGCTGATTCGCCTTTCCCGATGCTGCAATCCGGTTCCGGGGGATGAAATTGTCGGATTTATTACAAAGGGCAGAGGGGTGTCCGTCCACCGTGCTGATTGCCCAAATATCGATACAGTTGATGCGAAACAAAGGCTAATACCGGTAGAGTGGGAAACTGCATTAAATGACCGGAAAGAATATAATGTTGAAATTGAGATTACCGGATATGACCGCCGGGGATTATTAAATGAAGTATTGCAGGCAGTAAATGAGACAAAAACCAATATATCTGCTGTATCTGGACGATCTGACCGCAATAAAGCGGCTACGATCAATATGTCTATCGCGATTCACAATGTTAGCCACCTGCAAAAGGTTGTTGATCGGATTAAACAAATCCCTGACATATATGCCGTTAGAAGAATAATGAACTAGGGGGAGCAGATAGCATGCGTGTTGTAGTGCAGCGAAGCAAAAAAGCCAGCGTAACAGTTGGCGGCAAAACCGTTGGGAGCATCGAAAAAGGGTTTGTTTTGCTCGTTGGAGTCACCCATGAAGATAGTGAAGAAGATGCCGCTTTTTTAGCTGATAAAATTGCCAATCTCCGTGTCTTTGAAGATGAGAATGGGAAAATGAACTTATCCCTTCTGGATCTGGAGGGTGAAATCCTTTCAGTCTCCCAATTCACATTATATGGTGATTGCCGGAAAGGCCGCCGCCCGAATTTTATGGAAGCGGCAAAGCCCGATCATGCTATAATCATTTATGAAGCATTTAACAGGTTCTTAGAAGAAAAAGGCCTGAGGGTAGAAACCGGAGAATTCGGCGCCATGATGGATGTTAAGCTGACCAACGACGGCCCTGTTACTTTGATTCTTGAAAGCAAATAAGCTGAAACTGTAATCATTGCGTCTTTTAAACTGATTGCTAGTTGAACCGATTTTGTCAAAACTGGCAGTGCTCCCTCCCTTTGAATTTGGATTGCTTTACGTTTAGTATGGAGGCTTATTGCCCAGTAGACTGCGTTAATTTCAGCAGCTCTTTCATAGAGCTGTTTTTTTTACAGCAAAAGCCCCGGCCAATTTGGCCGGGGCTTTTAGTTCTAATTTTTAAAATAACGTGCAAGTCCCTGATAAATTCCTGCAGCAACAGATTGTTGATATTGACCTGACGTGATAAGGATTTCTTCGGCAGGGTTACTCAAGTAACCAAGCTCCAGAAGCACAGCATTACGCTTATTTTCTCTTATCACGTGATAGTCTCCCAACCGGTAACCCCGATCCCTTAAGTTTGTCAAGGAGGTTACATTGGAATGGATATTGGCTGCCAGATTCTTTTGAAAGGAATGATGATAATAGGTTGTCATTCCCCTTACAGTACGATCCGCGATACTATCATAATGGATGCTGATGAAAGCATCGGCATTATAGTAGTGGGAGACACCTACTCTTGAGGGAAGAGGAAGATAAGAATCACTGTTTCTGGTAAGAATGACATTCGCTCCTGCAGCCCTTAATTTATCGTAGAGCAGTTGTGCCGTTCTTAGCGTTAGGGTCTTTTCAAGTGTTCCTCTAGCTCCTGTAGTCCCGTTATCTCTGCCGCCATGGCCTGGATCCAGGACGATAGTTTTATTTTTTAAATGCATTTCTGCACCCGGCTTCTCCACTTTAGGAGCCGAACCATTCACAGATACAATCCATCCGGCCACAAAACCGGTTTCGCCGTTTGGAAGACTTAGTTCGTACCAATCATTTTGCAGTCTGATAATATCGAAGCTATCTCCTTTATTTGCCCTGTGGATGACAGAAGATTGGGTGCTGGCGCTTTTTCTGATGTTTGATCCATTATGTAAAATAACTGCAGTACTCCCGTTTACAGGATGCTGGGCAGAACTGGATTTTTCCGCTGCTGTTTTCTCAAGAAACCAGCTTGCTACCCAGCCGTAAGATCCGGATTGATACTCTATTTTTGACCAATTGTTCATTTCCTCAAGAATGGTAAAGGATTGCCTTTTTGAAACAGAACCTATAGGTTTCCCGTTTAATGAACCTTTATTTCTGACTGTCAAAGCCGTAGCGGTAACCGTGCCTGTTTGACCGGTATTAGGCTGTTTCGTATTGCTTCCCCCTGATTGGGAGCTTTGCACCTTAATATATTGGCTGCTGATCCAGCCGGTATTTCCTGAAAATGAAATTTCCGTCCAGCTGCCATTTTGCGAAGTAACTGTTACGATGTCTCCAGTATTAAGCTTCCCGATTACACTGCCCTGAAGCGAAGGTTTGCTTCTGATATTAAGCGAGTTTGCAGTAATTTTCCCGGTTTTGCCGGTGCTGACATTTGAAGTATTTTTCTTTTTGCTGCTGACCTGGACGTATTCACTGGAAACCCATCCATCCCCATAGGGTGTTTGGAGCTTAATCCAGCTGCCTTTACTATCTTGTATCTTATAGGCAGCTCCTTTATGTACTGTTCCCAAAACAGCATAACCGGTACCAGGGCCTTTTCGCACCCTTAGGCCATCTGTTGTGACCAATGCTTGTGAACTATTTCCGTCCATTGCTGGAGTTCCCTGGCTGGAAGCATTTAAGGAAACGAGCCAGCTGGCTACCCAGCCTTTTTTTCCTTGAAAACCGATTTCAATCCACTCTCCCTTTTGGGAAAGTATGTTAAATCGGTCGTCTTTTTGGGCCTGTCCTAAAATAGGGTAACTTAAGCCAGGGCCTTGACGAACATTTAGATTATGAGTGCTGATCGTTACAGCTGTTCCCTCGGCCTTTACCGGTTCTTCCAGCTGTATTAATCCAGACATAAGGATAATGCAAATTGCCAGAATGATTGATCTCCTTTTCTGCAATACATTTCCTCCTTTCGCAATAATTTCAGTTACTATCAAAAACTTTTTTACTTTTCCTTATCTAAAAGAAAAACAAACAAGACTCTGATAGTCAAGATATCTTTGGTACTAATCATGTTTTTCCTGCTCCTAAAATTACTTCTGCTTCGAGTATTAATTCCTTTTTTTTATCGGTTTTTAAGTCGGCAATTTTAGCAGAGATTAAATTTGCCGGATTATGAAACATTTCTTTTATAAATGGAAAGAATATAGCAGACTACATAACAAAGGGTGAATGCTATGAGATTTGGAGATAAAGGAATGTCGGCTCAATCAGGGGAAAATCAGCTTTTTGGAGTTGATTTCCATGATTTTATCCAGAAAGAGCAAAGCTCGAATATGATTGAGCTTGCCTCTGAGTTTGGTTTAACTCTGAAGGATGTCCGAAAGCTGAAAAAGAAGCTGGAGCGCTCTTAATATAATTCAGTCTTGACATTGATGAAGATGCTCCGTATTATAATATAAATAAAATGACATATAACAATTAAATGTTTAGCTGCAGCGCCTAGGGGTTCGAGGTCATCAGTCAATCCAGCAAGATGGTAAAGTACAACCTTCCTGCTGGCTTGTCTTATGCTTGCCGCCCCTTATCAAGGCGCTTCCGCTTTTCGATAAACCATTGATGGAGAAGAGTAGTTAAACCCCACATGAATAGAGAGAAGATGCCGCTGGCTGAAAGCATTTTCACATGATGATTTAACGAAAGAACACTTCGTAGGTTTCTCTCTGAAACAGGCATTGCCTCTAGTAGGAGCTGAACGTTAACAGGCGTTAACTGTAAAAGAGGAAGTCCTTTTAATAGGTCTTCAACTAGGGTGGCACCACGGGAATTCCAAACTCTCGTCCCTTGTATTTATATACAAGGAGGCGGGAGTTTTTTTATTTTTAGCTGTGTTAAAGCTTATTGTTGATTTTAGCACCCTGTTGATTGGAGTGGAAGGTGCGAGATCCTCGGAAATGCTGACACATTTCCTTCGTGCGGTGTTTATTCGAGGAAGCTTATTCAATGTCATGCGGGAGAAGCGTGTTAACGGGAGACCCCACAGGTGCGAATGCACCGGGGAGCGTCGGACCGCCCGCGTTCGCTGAGTACCTGGAGCGGAAATCAACAGGCAAATTTAACAGAGCCTTATTTTTGAGGATGTTCAAAAAGTCCTGGGGAAATAGCAATCAGGTTCTATTTTGTTCCTTTTTGAACGCATTCCTTAAATACATAAATTTTATCATTTTTGCATTAGGAGGAAATTTTTATGTCAATTCGAATACCGAGAGGAACTCAGGATATTCTTCCAGGGGAAGTAGAAAAATGGCAGCTGATTGAAGATAAAGCCAGAGAGCTTTGTGAAAGGTTTCAATACCGTGAAATCAGGACGCCAATTTTTGAACATACAGAATTATTTTTGCGCAGTGTGGGTGATACAACCGATATCGTCCAGAAAGAAATGTATACCTTTGAAGATCGCGGAGGGCGCAGTCTCACACTTCGGCCAGAGGGAACAGCCTCAACTGTCAGATCGTTTGTGGAACATAAGATGCATGGTGATGCGAACCAGCCTGTAAAGCTTTATTATATGGGGCCGATGTTCCGCTATGAACGGCCGCAGGCAGGGCGTTTCCGCCAGTTTGTACAATTCGGTGTAGAAGCTATTGGGAGTGCCGATCCTGCAATTGATGCAGAGGTCATTGCACTTGCTATGTCACTATATCAGAGCATGGGCTTAAAGAAGCTGAAATTGATCGTAAATAGCCTTGGCGATAAAGAAAGCAGGACTGCACACAGGGAAGCATTAATAAATCATTTTCAGCCTCGAATCGGAGAGTTTTGCTCCGATTGCCAGAATCGCCTTGAGAAAAATCCAATGCGCATCCTGGACTGCAAGCAGGACCGTGATCATGAACTGATGACATCAGCGCCCTCAATCATTGATTATTTAAACGATGATTCCAAGGCTTATTTTGAAAAGGTCCAAAAATATTTGCAGAACCTCGGCATTGACTTCAATGTCGACCCTAATCTCGTTCGAGGACTGGATTATTATAATCATACCGCATTTGAAATCATGAGCGATTCAGAAGGCTTTGGGGCAATCACGACTCTATGCGGCGGCGGACGTTACAATGGCCTTACAGAGGAAATCGGCGGTCCGGAAGCGCCAGGGATTGGGTTTGCCTTGAGTATTGAGCGGTTTATTGCAGCACTTGAAGCCGAGAAGGTAGAGCTTCCACTAAATAAGGGGGTTGATTGCTACCTTGTATCTTTGGGCGAAGAAGCGAAGGATTATACAGTTGGCCTTCTGCAAAAGCTCCGGATAGCGGGATTCTCTGCTGAAAGAGATTATCTGGACCGGAAAATAAAGGCTCAGTTTAAAGCTGCAGATCGTGCCAATGCGAAGTTCGTTGCAGTTTTGGGCGAGGATGAGCTAAAAGCTAATAAAATCAATGTAAAATCAATGGAATCAGGTGAACAAACAGAGGTTGAACTTGATTCATTTATAGAGAAATTTACAGGGCTTTATAAATCATAAAATTCAGCGTCTTAAGAACAGTATGGGAGGAATAAGAATGTTTGGGCGAACGTATTTTTGCGGGGAAGTAACAGAAGAGGCAATTGGAGAAAAAGTTAACTTAAAAGGATGGGTACAAAAACGCCGCGATTTGGGCGGACTTATTTTTATCGATCTTCGCGACCGTACAGGGATCGTTCAGGTTGTGTTCAATCCAGAGGTTTCACCAGAGGCACTTGCAGCAGCGGAAAAAGTAAGAAATGAATTTGTGCTTGATATAGAGGGGAAAGTTATTGCACGTGAAGAAGGCACTTTCAATGAGAACCTTAAAACAGGCCGCATTGAAATCCAAGCTGAGAAAATCACCATTATTAATGAAGCAAAAACACCTCCTTTCGTGATTGATAATAAGGCAGATGTTTCGGAAGATGTCCGGCTTAAATACCGTTACTTGGATTTAAGAAGGCCAGTAATGTTTGATACCTTTAAGATGCGTCATCAGGTAACAAAAGCAATGAGGGATTTCCTGGATAGCGAAGAATTCCTTGATGTCGAAACACCTATCTTAACAAAAAGCACACCGGAAGGCGCACGTGATTATTTAGTTCCAAGCCGGGTGCATCCGGGGGAATTTTATGCATTGCCACAATCTCCGCAAATCTTTAAACAGCTTTTAATGGTTGGAGGATTTGAACGTTACTATCAAATTGCGCGATGCTTCCGGGATGAAGATTTGCGCGCAGACCGCCAGCCTGAATTTACTCAGGTCGACATCGAAATGAGCTTCATGAGCCAGGATGAAATCATAGGCTTAATGGAAAACATGATGAAAAAGATCATGAAAGAAGTCAAAGGCATGGATGTGCAATTGCCATTCCCTCGCATGTCCTATCAAGATGCAATGGACCGTTTTGGTTCCGACAAGCCGGATACCCGCTTTGGAATGGAACTAACCGACCTATCAGAAATCGTAAAAGAGTCGAGCTTTAAAGTATTTGCAGGAGCAGTATCTTCAGGCGGACAAGTAAAAGCGATTAATGTAAAAAATGCCGCAGGCAAGTATTCACGAAAAGATATTGATGCTTTGACAGAATTTGTTGCCGTTTATGGAGCAAAAGGGCTTGCCTGGCTAAAGGCAGAAGAAGACGGATTAAAAGGACCGATTGCTAAATTCGTGACTGAGGAAGAACAGAAGGCGTTTTACGCTGCTTTATCTGTAGAACCTGGTGACCTTTTGTTATTTGTGGCAGATAAGATAAATGTTGTGGCAGATGCACTTGGCGCTTTAAGGTTAAAGCTGGGAAAAGAGCTTGATCTTATTGACCATAGCAAGTTTAACTTCCTTTGGGTTACCGACTGGCCGCTCCTTGAGTACGATGAGGAAGAAGGGCGCTATTATGCAGCCCACCATCCGTTTACTATGCCGGCTAGAGAGGATTTGGAGTTGCTTGATAAAGATCCTTCCCAGGTCCGCGCTCAGGCATATGACCTTGTATTAAATGGATACGAGCTAGGCGGAGGTTCCTTGCGTATTTTTGAAAGAGAAGTACAAGAGAAAATGTTCAGTATTCTCGGGTTCTCTAAGGAAGAAGCAGTTGAACAATTTGGATTCCTGCTGGAAGCTTTTGAATACGGAACCCCTCCACATGGAGGAATTGCCCTTGGCTTGGATAGACTTGTTATGCTGCTGGCAGGCAGAACAAATCTTCGCGATACCATTGCCTTCCCGAAAACAGCTAGTGCAAGCTGTATCCTTACAGACGCGCCAGGTGAAGTAAGTAAAGCTCAGCTTAATGAGCTGAATTTGGCACTTAATTTTAAAAAAAGTGAGTAATGTCCTACACAATCCAGACAAGTAAATAAATAATAAACTTTCCAGAAAAATAAACTGGGAAGATGCTCCTGATTTTCGATTTATTTTCCGTAAGTTGAGGAAAAAAATGGATAAGGGGAGGGTGTTTGCTCAGCTTTTCCAGCTTGAAAAAGCAGAGGCCATATGGTATGATCAAGACAAATAATAAATAAAGAGTCCTGATGTGTTCGTTGTAAAACCTGAAATTTTGACCAACATTATTCCTTCGGGAGTCCGGAGTTTTCCAGCAGCGTAAATGCCTCATGGATGAGGACTTACAAACGCAGGAAACAGGACACCCACCTGCTGAGTGCGGGTTCAAAACGAGGGCATCAATAGCGACGGCACGATTGGGACTCTTTAATACATACGATTTAAAATCCATGCATCGACTGCATGGATTTTTTGTGTATTCTAAAAGCCTGCCGAAGTGGCAGGCTTTTAATCTCTACGATTTTGCTTTGCGAAACTCAGAGGCAATATTATTTATAATATCCTGAACTGGGAGAATTTCTTTAATTTCCGCAACGCGGGAGCCGGCAAAAACCAGGCCGTTTTCTACGTCGCCGCCAACGGATTTTAGCAGTGAATCCAGTGTACAAAAACGGTATGAGCAGTTTTTTAAACAATCATGGCATTTGTGTATTTTCAGTTTATCTGTACCGGCGATAAGATTTGTAAACTTGTTTTTTATGGCTCTTCCCTGCAGTCCCACAGTGGTCTTTACCAGTACAGTATCGCCTTCCTGGGCACTTACATATCTTTCTTTAAATGATAATGGGGCATCACATTCCTCGCTTGCAACAAACCGCGTTCCTATTTGTACACCGGAAGCTCCCATATCCAGGGCTTTTGCAAGATCCTTTCCTGTTAAAATACCACCGGCTGCAATGACGGGGATATTTACTGCTTTAACAACCTCTGGCAGAATATCAAATAATGGCTTGTCTGTTCCCAAATGTCCGCCTGCCTCGTGCCCTTCCACTACCACAGCCGATGCACCCAGCCTTTCCGAAAGCCGTGCAAGCTTTGCAGAAGAAACAATCGAAATGACCGGCACTTCATATTCCTTTCCCCATGTATACATGTCACGTGAGATACCTGCGCCCGAAATAATGAAATCGACTTTTTCTTCCAATGCGGCTTTCATTTTTTCTGCAAAATCATTCATGGCGAATAGCACATTTACACCTATATAGCCAGCCTCCGTTTTTAATTGGTTCCGGGCCTTTTTTATATGCATTCTTAATTCTTCTGTGGAAATGCCAGTACCGGAGATAATTCCAATTCCTCCCGCATTCGCAACTGCTGATGCAAGTCCGCTAAGAGAGATGCCTACCCCCATGCCTCCTTGAAGAATGGGAACCCTGGGCTTCATATGGCCGATTTGTAATTGTGGCAGATTCATTGTTCAACCTCTTTTCTAAATTTTATTAGTACGTCTGAGGGCATCTTAGCATTAAATTTTAAAAAAAGATGTGACTTTTATTACCTAGTCATATAACTTGATGACTAAATTTGGGTTATTTTATCATTATTAATCCTATAGAACTACTTGTTTTAATATTGAAGTATGATATATTCATTATCGGGTAATAGATAATGAATGCTTTACTTTTTAATAACTTGTTATGGAGTTGATATAAATGCTTCACCAATTTTCAAGAAATGAATTGGCTATTGGCAAGGAAGGCCTTGAAATTATGAAAGACAGTACGGTTGCTGTCCTTGGAATCGGAGGGGTAGGTTCCTTTGCAGCTGAAGCACTAGCCCGTTCCGGGGTTGGCCGGCTTGTGCTTGTAGACAAAGATGATGTGGATATTACAAATGTTAACCGGCAGGTCATCGCTTTGTTATCAACCGTAGGAAAACCAAAAGTTGAATTGATGAAGGAAAGAATTATGGATATTAATCCTGACTGTGAAGTGATTGCTCTGAAAATGTTTTATACTGAGGAAACCTATGAGCAATTCTTTGATTATGGCTTGGATTTTGTGGTAGACGCATCTGATACGATTTCTTACAAAATTCATTTAATTAGAGAATGTCTGAATAGGAATATTCCGATGATTTCCAGCATGGGTGCTGCAAACAAAATGGATCCAACGAGGTTCCAGGTTGCTGATATATTTAAAACGCATACTGACCCAATTGCGAAGGTCATCCGGACACGCTTGCGAAAAGAAGGAATCCGCAAAGGAATCCCGGTTGTATTCTCAGATGAAAGCCCAATCGTCATCCGAGAAGATGTCCGTAAAACAGTCGGAAAAGATGATGCCGAAATCAGAAAAGCAAAGATGCCTCCATCTTCAAACGCATTTGTCCCATCTGTCGCTGGACTAATCATGGCGAGCTATGTAGTAAGACAGCTATTAAGGGATATTAAAATTTCACGTGTGAATGACTGAAAAAGACCGGCTGGGTAAGCCGGTCTTTTTGTGAAGGGCTAGAGTTTTAGTATGGAGTTTTGGAGGCTAAACCAATAGGGCACATGATAGTTGCTGGACATAACCGAAGCAGCTTGCGCACGTAAACGTGCATAAAAAGGATAACCCCATACGCAAGCAGGAAGAGTCTGCGTCTAAATTTTTTGATCTTGCTCACAAACATAGTATCCGCGCGTAATGACCAGAAACTAGCGCGTAAAAGGGATAACCCGGGCGTAAGTAGGAAGAGCCCACGCCTAGCTTGCTGATCTCCGCGCACAAACGAAGCCGACGCGCGTAAAAAGGAAAGATCCGCCCGCAAAGGAAAAAATCCGCGCCTAAAATTGTTGAACTCAGCCAGCAAATAAAGCCACCTTGGAATGAATCCAGAAATTCACGCCCGAAAAGAAAACGATCCCTCGGAACATTCCCCCTGAAAATATCCAGCTCTTTTAATGAACAGCTCTTTTATCCTCTATACCCTCTTGTTTAAGCAAATGATCGGCTTCTTTCAGGATCCCGGTCATCTCTTCGTATTGCAGAAGCTCTTTTTCAAATGCTTTTCTCTTATCATCAAGGTTGATTTTTAACTGTTCATTCAACAACTTTAATTGGGCATGTTCTTCATTCAGCAGTTTATTTTGTTTAAGCAGTTCAGAATCGGGCTGTGTTTTTGCAAAATTCTTTAAGAAGCGAATGACTTGGTCCAAGCTTGTAAGGGGAGCAGTTTTGAAATCATTGCTTGACTGCTTGACCGTATTGCCGCTTGAATCAACTTCAGCTGCTGGTAAAGAACTTTCTCTTTTTAATACAGCGTTCCAGCGATATTGGCATGCCGAAACTGTCCGTCCGAGTTCACTGCTCGCTTTTTTGAAAGCTGATGCTTTAGAATCGCCATTGGATGTATACTCAAGGACCGTTTCTTTTAAAAACTTATCCTCCTCTGGTTTCCATAAGTCTTTCCGTTCCTTCATTCCATTCACCACCTCGAAAATACGATTATAACTATAGGCTTATCGTCACCCTTATAAATGAAAATATTCCATTCTCAGAAGGTGAAAGGTAAAATAGCAAATAGAGTAAAATGAAGTGATTTTCCCTATATTAAAGTGATCTGAAAAGCCGAACTTTAAAGAGTGAGAGGAGAATATAAATGGATACCCTCGTGGAAATACAGGATGTTACAAAAGTAATTAAAAGGAGGACGATAATTAATTCTGTCAGTTTTGAAGTGAAAAAAGGTGAGGTATTTGGGTTCCTGGGTCCCAACGGTGCCGGTAAAACGACAACCATTCGCATGATGGTTGGCTTGATAGGCATTACATCAGGTGATATTAAAATACTTGGAAGCAGCATCAAAACTGATTTTGAAAAAGCAATTTCTCATATAGGAGCGATTGTAGAGAATCCTGAAATGTATAAGTTTTTGTCGGGTTATCAGAATCTCGTCCATTATGCACGGCTGTCAAAAGGAGTTACTAAGGAGAAGATAGAAGAGACGGTTGAGCTGGTGGGTCTGACTGATCGTATACATGATAAGGTTAGGACCTACTCTCTTGGTATGAGACAGAGGCTTGGATTGGCACAATGTTTATTGCATGATCCTAAAATCCTTATATTGGATGAACCTACAAATGGGCTGGATCCAGCTGGAATAAGAGAGATTCGGGATCACTTAAGGATGCTGGCAAGGGAACGTGATATGGCAGTCATCGTATCAAGCCATTTATTATCCGAGATGGAAATGATGTGTGATCGGATCGGCATTATTCAAAATGGAAAGCTGATTGATGTTCAGCACATCAATGATTTTGTACAGGGAGAAGAAAAGATTTATGAAATAGAAGTGGACCATCCTGAGAAAGCCGTCAGTTTATTAAAAGGTGCACAGCCTCACATTTCTGTCCAGCTAACAGAAAATAGTGTGCTTCTGCCTCTTGTCCGTGATGATATACCGAACCTGATTAAGAATTTTGTTCAAGCAGATATTAATATATTTGCTGTCCGTGAAGTAGCTAGAACACTTGAGGATCGCTTCCTGGAAGTAACGGAATACAAGGAGGATGCCGGCAATGCTTAGGCTAATACAAAATGAATGGATGAAAATATTTAGGCGTTCAGGCACATATGTTATGTTAGGCATGCTCTTAATCATGACGACTGTTGCCGGTGCATTTATCAAATATCAGGAAAGCGGTGGGACAGTCCCGGATAATTCCGAATGGAAAAGAGGGCTGCAAACACAAAATGAAAGCTATCAAAAGCAGCTTGATGAAATGGGGGAAATGGCTCCCAGAGAAATGAAGGAACAATATCAAAGAGAAATAGCCATTAATGAATACAGGATAGAGAATGACATTTCCCCTAACCAGGATTACTCAATTTGGGGATTTGTGACAGATACCTCACAGCTTATTGAATTTGCAGGTTTGTTTACAATTATCATCGCCGGCGGAATCGTTGCGAGTGAGTTTAATTGGGGAACCATTAAGCTATTATTAATCAGGCCGATAAAAAGGGGGAAGATCCTGGCGTCAAAGTATATAACTGTTGTACTTTTCGGTTTAATGACGCTGTTCATCCTCTTTGCGTATTCAGCGATTCTTGGGGTGCTTCTTTTTGGAATGCCGGAGAAAGCAGCGCCTTATTTGAACTATTACAATGGTACCGTTAAAGAACAAAGCATGGCTATTCATTTGATTATCTTCTACGGCCTGAAATCAATTAATATGCTTATGCTTGCAACGATGGCCTTTATGATTTCAGCTGTTTTTAGAAACAGTTCACTTGCGATTGGACTTTCCTTATTTCTTATGTTTATGGGAGGTCAGGTTACAAGGCTGATTTCAATGAAATTTGACTGGGCAAAGTATAGCCTATTTGCCAATACTGATCTTTTGCAATATTTTGAAGGAGTTCCTATGGTACAAGGTATGACACTAGGCTTTTCGATCATGATGATTTTCATATATTTTCTGTTTTTCCAGGCTCTTGCTTTTTATGTGTTTAAAAAGAGGGATGTCGCTGCGTAAAAGAAAGGGAATGCTGTATTAACGATTTGGACCTATTGAGAGGCAGGTATGTGATGCCAGCAAAAATCCTGACTCGATAAAATGTTTTTTTGGTTAAGTTGATGATATTTGTAGTGAGTAGAAGATACATTGGCGGAGTTGATGATAAGTTTCATTAACTGCAAGAAGTGAGTGTTCAATCAAAGCTTTTTATACTCTTCTCCCATTTATTCGCTTGAAAGATTATTTAATTTGACCTGCCTGCAAAAATAATTAAGTATTTCATTCAATTCTTAAGTAAAAACCAATTTTATCAGGAAAATGATATATACATCCAAAAAAGGGTCTGGCGTCCGCCAGACTCTTTTTATGATTTGGCTGTGTTAAAGCTAAATGTTGATTTTAGCACCCTGTTGATTGGAGCGGAAGATGCGAGACTCCTGCGGGAGTGCGGATCAAAGGGAGATCCCGCAGGCGCATGTCGCCGAGGAGGCTCCTGGTTCGCCCGCGGTTCGCTGAGTGCCTGGAGCGGAAATCAACAGGCAAGTTTAACAGAACCTAAGATTTTAAAAGCTTATCATATACTGCAGCTAAAGCCTGCTCAAATTTTCCTGTTTTCTTAGGCTGGTAATATATTTTGTTTTTAATTCTGTCAGGCAGGTATTGCTGCTTGACCCAGCCGGTTTCATAGTCATGCGGGTATAGATAATCAATGCCTCTTCCAAGTTCTTTTGCACCTTTATAGTGTGCATCCTTTAGGTGGTCAGGGACTTCACCGCTTTTTCCTGCCCGAATGTCTGCAAGGGCTGCATCCAATGCTTTATAGGCCGAATTGGATTTAGGGGAAAGGCAAAGTTCTATCACAGCATTGGCGAGCGGAATTCTAGCTTCCGGAAAACCGATCCTTTCCGCTGTTTTAATGGCTGCCAGGGTCCTGGCTCCAGCTTGCGGTGAGGCGAGTCCAATATCTTCATAGGCAATGACAAGCAGGCGTCTGCCGATGCTCTGGAGGTCGCCGGCTTCAATTAATCTGCCTAGATAATGCAAGGCCGCATTAACATCGCTTCCCCTGATGGATTTTTGGAAACCGGATAATACATCATAATGGGCATCTCCATCTTTATCATGGGTGAAGCTTTTACGCTGAATGCACTCTTCAGCAATAGACAAATCAATTCTTATAATGCCGTCTTCATCAGCTTTTGTAGACATAACAGCAAGTTCCAAAGCATTTAGCGAGCTTCTGACATCGCCATTGGATACAGTTGCAAGATGGGTTAAAGCTTCGTCGGTTATCACGGTATCTCTATCGCCAAGGCCTCGCTCTTTATCCTTTAATGCTCTTGTCAGCGCTTCTTTTATATTTTCAACTGATAACGGCTTCAGTTCAAAAATTTGGCATCTGCTTCTTATCGCCGGATTTATGGCATGATATGGGTTGCTTGTAGTGGCTCCAATTAACGTGATGCTGCCGTTTTCGAGATGGGGAAGCAGGAAATCCTGTTTTCCTTTATCCAGCCTATGGACTTCATCCAGCAAAAGAATAACCTTGCCCGACATTTTTGCCTCAGCTGCAACAACCTCCATATCCTTTTTATTGTTGGTAACAGCATTTAATGTTCGGAAAGCATATTTTGTACTTCCTGCTATGGCGCTCGCAATGGAGGTTTTTCCAATTCCCGGCGGTCCATATAGGATCATGGAGGACAGCTGTTTGGCCTGTACCATTCGATATATGATTTTCCCTTCAGAAACAAGATGCTCCTGTCCAATGATTTCCTCAATCGTTCTCGGCCGCATGCGAAATGCGAGAGGCTTAATGCTCAAAGTAATCACTCCAACTTTTAACAGGCTTTTAACCTATTCATTCTTTAATACTCAGCAGGCAAAATAGCTGGTGAGCTCTTTCGCTTTATAATTTAAGATACCATAATATATCTCACTGCAAAATGAATATAGCCTTAGGGGTGTAATAATGCCCGGTCAGTGCACTCCCGCCCCTTTTCCCCCTAAAATATGCTATAATGTCAAAAGTCTATAATATTACTAAGGAAAAAAATTTTATATACATGTCCGGCGGGGAGCGTAAGGCACATGGTTCTGAAAAATAAAGGGCAGATTGGCCCAAGGTTTTTGGTGTATTTAATCGGGCTGCTCGTCATGAGCCTTGGGATTGTTTTATTAATTATGGCTGATATAGGGGCAACTCCCTGGGATGTACTCCATGTCGGATTGTACTACCAGCTTGGGCTGACAATTGGAAGCTGGTCAATCGTTGTAGGGATCTTGATTTTAACGATTGCCGCACTCATTTTAAAAGAATTTCCACAGGTTGGGGCTTTTTTGAATATGGTGCTCATTGGGTTATTTATTGACTTATATTTACTATTGCCATTTATGCATACACCGAATGCATGGGGCGGTAAGATAGCCATGTTTTCATTCGGAATTGTCACATACTGTTATGGAATGGGGCTGTATATCTCAGCACAGCTGGGTGCAGGCCCTCGGGATAGCCTGATGATCGCGTTAACTGCAAAGACTGGCTGGAAGGTCAGGAATGTGAGAGCCTTAATGGAGGTTATCGTTTTGGTCATTGGATGGCAGCTTGGCGGGCCTGTTTTTTGGGGCACTGTTGTGCTCAGCTTATTGGTTGGCCCGATTGTTGGGGTTGCTTTGCCGCAGTGCCAGGCTTTAACCGACCGATTTTTGGCAAAGCTTAAAGATGATAGGGAAATCTATATAAATCGAATGTTGAAAGAAAAGAATAGAGGTGCCAGTTGATGAAAATATCCACTAAAGGCCGTTATGGGTTAACCATTATGATTGAATTAGCAAAAAAACATGGAGAGGGTCCTACCTCCTTGAAATCTATTGCCCAAACAAATGACTTGTCTGAGCATTACCTGGAGCAGCTCATTGCTCCGCTTCGAAACGCCGGGCTTGTTAAAAGTATCCGCGGAGCTTATGGAGGCTATATTTTGGGAAATGACCCAACAAAAATAACAGCGGGTGACATTATCAGGGTTCTGGAAGGGCCTATCAGTCCGGTAGAAGGCATTGAAGATGAAGAGCCTGCAAAGAGAGAGCTTTGGATGCGCATTCGCGATGCGGTTAAAGATGTGCTCGATAACACGACTCTTGAAGATCTTGCGAGCCATACAGACGCAGGCGAATCGGATGCTTATATGTTTTATATTTAGGCTAGTTAAATCTTATTGCTGATTTTGGCACCATGCTGATTTGGGCGGAACTCAACAGGCAGGTGTAACAGAGCTTATATTTAATAAAATCAAAACAAAACAGCCAGATTGGCAGCGTCTTAAAGAATTCGGCTGATAATGAGAATAATTCCTATTATTATAGGAAAAATGCAAGTAGCAGGACGAAAATAAGTAGGTGAAATAGATTGGAACGAATTTACCTTGACCATGCAGCAACATCTCCCATGCACCCGGGAGTGATAGACCGGATGACAGAGGTGATGAAAACCGAGTTCGGCAATCCGTCAAGCATCCACTTTTTTGGACGGAGTGCACGCCACATCATTGATGAGGCGCGTGCAGATTTAGCCAAAAGCATTGGTGCAAAGGCTAATGAAATTATTTTTACGAGCGGCGGAACGGAAGCCGATAATCATGCTATTTTCGGAGTAGCGGAATCGTATCGGCAAAAAGGGAAGCATATCATCACAACACAAATTGAACACCATGCAGTTTTGCATGCATGCGAACAGCTTGAGAAGCAAGGCTATGAAGTAACGTATTTGCCTGTGGATCAAGATGGGCGAGTTGCTGCAGAGAATGTTTCCAAAGCTTTAAGGGATGAAACAATACTTGTGACGATCATGTATGGGAATAATGAGGTAGGCACGATCCAGCCAATTAAGGAAATTGGAGAATTGCTGGCTGGCCATCCTGCAAAATTCCATACGGATGCAGTGCAGGCTTATGGTCTTGAAAGAATTGATGTCAATGAATTGGGAATTGATTTGCTGTCTGTATCCGCACATAAAATTAATGGGCCAAAAGGAATTGGCTTTTTGTATGCCCATCCGGATGTAAAGCTTTCTTCCCGGCTGTATGGAGGAGAACAGGAGAGGAAGCGCCGGGCAGGGACAGAAAATGTTCCTTCGATTGCAGGCTTCCAGGAAGCGGTACAAATTTCGCAGCAGGAAATAGATTCCAAACGGGAAGAATACAAGGCTTATAAAATGTTATTTATGAATAAGCTTAAACAGGAAGAAGTGGAATTTGAGCAAAACGGATCGCTTGATTATTCTCTGCCCCATGTTCTAAACTTAAGCTTTCCCGGAACAAACGTGGAAGCTATGCTTGTGAATCTTGATTTGTCAGGAATAGCAGCATCAAGCGGATCTGCTTGCACAGCGGGATCCATAGATCCATCTCATGTTCTTGTAAGCATGTTTGGAAAAGGGTCAGAGAAGCTGCAAAATTCTATCCGTTTCAGCTTTGGTCTTTTTAACACAAATGATCAAGTCGGCAGAGCAGCGGAAGATACAGCCAAAATCGTAAAGCGGCTGGCTAAATAGATGATATAGTTGAGAAAAACAAATGCATGGCATTTAGTGATCTGGTTCATGCATGTTCTTTCTTAAGGAATTGAGGTGAAATATAGATGCAAAAAGAACCGAAGGATACACGAGTTGTGGTTGGAATGTCCGGGGGCGTTGATTCTTCTGTTGCAGCCCTTCTTTTAAAGGAGCAAGGGTATGATGTAATAGGCATTTTTATGAAAAACTGGGATGATACCGACGAAAACGGCGTTTGTACAGCCACAGAAGATTATAACGATGTAATCCGGGTTTGCAACCAAATTGGCATTCCTTATTATGCAGTTAATTTTGAAAAGCAATATTGGGATAAGGTGTTTACATATTTCCTTGAGGAATATAAAGCAGGAAGGACGCCGAACCCTGATGTTATGTGCAATAAGGAAATTAAGTTTAAGGCATTCCTTGAGCATGCCATGAACCTTGGAGCTGATTATTTGGCTACCGGGCATTATGCCCGTGTAGAATTCAGGGACGGTGAGCATAAGATGCTTAGAGGCCTTGACGAAAACAAAGACCAAACGTATTTCCTGAACCAGTTAACACAGGAACAGCTTGAGAAAGTTATGTTTCCAATTGGCGATATTGAAAAATCAAAAGTACGCGAATTGGCAAAGGAAGCCGGTTTGGCAACAGCAGCCAAAAAAGATAGTACAGGTATCTGTTTTATAGGCGAGCGCAATTTCAAGGAGTTTCTAGGAAATTACTTGCCTGCGCAGCCTGGAAATATGGAGACGATGGACGGAGAAGTTGTCGGCAAGCATGATGGCCTGATGTATTATACGATCGGGCAGCGCCACGGCCTTGGCATCGGCGGGGCAGGTGAGCCATGGTTCGCAATCGGGAAAGATCTGAAGCGCAATGTTCTTTATGTGGGACAAGGCTTCCATAACGACAAGCTTTACTCTGATTCCATTGTTGCTGTTAATAATAGCTGGGTATCAAATGCTGAAAAGCCACAAGCCTTTGAATGTACAGCGAAGTTTAGATACCGCCAGGATGATAGCAAGGTAAAAGTTGAAATTCTGGAAGGCGGCAAGGTTAGAGTAATTTTTGACGAGCCAATCAGAGCCGTAACTCCTGGACAGGCTGTTGTCTTCTATAACGGCGATGAGTGCCTTGGAGGCGGTACAATTGACGAAATATATAAGGATGGAAAACAGCTGGATTATGTTGGGTAAGCATTGCTTGCTGAAAAAGCTGTAAAAGATTAAATGCCCCGATTCTTTTTCACAGAGTCGGGGTTTAATTTTGGTATACTCCGCTTGTAAAAGAGCAGTCAAAAATATGCTATACTTTCATTTGAATGGAGTGATCAATCATGGATAAAAACCAAATCGGTATTCAATATATGCAAGAAGGAAAATGGGAAGAAGCAGCGAAGATTTTTATGGAAGCGATCGAGGAAAATCCTTCGGATCCGGTCTCGTATATTAATTTTGGAAACGTGCTATCCGCTGTAGGAGAGAATGAAAAGGCCCTGAAGTTTTATGAAAAAGCAATAGGCCTTGATGAAAATGCCGGAGCTGCTTATTATAGCGCAGGTAACCTTTATTATGAAATGCAGCAATTTGACGAGGCAAAAAAAATGTTTGAAACAGCTATGAAAAAAGGGCTGGAAACTGGGGATAACTTTTTCATGCTCGGGATGGCGCTTGCGGCACTCGATCAGGGAAAACTGGCTTTACCCTATTTGCAGCGAAGTGCAGAATTGAATGAAAACGATGCGGAAGCCCATTTTCAATATGGCTTATGCCTCGCGCAATTAAATTATATTGATGAAGCCATTAAGCAAATGAAAAAGTGCATTGAAATAGAGCCAGAACATGCAGATGCCTTTTATAACCTTGGTGTAGCATATGGTTTTAAGGAACTGGAAGAAGAAGCGCTTGCCCACTTCAATAAGGCACTTGAGATTCAGCCGGACCATGTTTTGGCTGGTTATGGGAAAAAGCTTATTGAAAAAGGCGATACCGAATCGAAATAAGATAGATTTGCTTAAGGGGAGGGGATAAATGATGGAAAAGCAGGACTCCATGGATCTTTTTGCCGAACAGGGAAAATTTATAAAAGGCAGACATCTTGTCACCATATTTCATAATGAGCAAAATTTATATACGGTTTTGCGAATTCGGGTTGATGAAACAAATGAATCGTATGAGGAAAAAGAGGCGGTTATTACCGGCTATCTTCCAAAGATGCATGAGCATGAAACCTATATTTTCTACGGTGAATTCAAAGATCATCCAAAATTCGGCGTCCAATTTCACGCAAGCCATTACCGGAAAGACCTTCCCCAAACAAAACAGGGTGTGGCCAATTATTTATCAAGTGAACTATTTAAAGGAATCGGAAAGAAAACAGCAGAGCAAATCGTTGAGACACTTGGAGAAGATGCCATTTCCCGGATCCTAAACCAGCCTTCCCTTCTTGATCAGGTTCCCAAGCTATCACCTGATAAAGCTAAATTGCTTTACGAGACGCTAATGGAGCATCAAGGCCTTGAACAAGCCATGATTTCACTAAATCAATATGGATTCGGCCCTCAGCTATCTATGCGGATTTATCAGGTTTATAAAGAATCAACGATTGAAGTTGTACAAAACAATCCATATAGACTTGTAGAGGATATTGAAGGTGTCGGGTTTGGGCGGGCAGACGAACTTGGCTATCAGCTGGGCATTGCGGGCAGCCACCCTGATCGGATTAAAGCAGCTTGTCTGTACATACTTGAAATGGAAAGCATGCAAGCAGGCCATGTTTTTGTGGAAGCAAAGGTTCTGCTGCAAAGCGTGAAAAAACTGCTGGAAGAAAATAAGCGGGACTCGATTGAATATAGAGAAATTTCTAATGAACTGATTAAGCTTGAAGAAGAAGGAAAAATAAAGGCTGAAGGGCAAAAATTATATCTTCCATCCCTTTATTTTTCGGAGAAAGGCCTTGTAACAAATATTAAACGCATCCTTAAGCAAACACAGTATGATGAACAGTTTCCGGAGTCGGAGTTTCTGCTGGCCCTAGGCAACTTGGAAGAGCGTCTTCGCGTCCAATATGCACCGACCCAAAAAGAAGCGATCCAAACAGCCCTAATGTCCCCAATGCTGATTCTAACAGGGGGTCCAGGTACCGGAAAAACAACGGTCATCAAAGGGATTGTTGAACTTTATGCTGAATTGCATGGCTGTTCGCTGGAGCCGAAGGATTATAAAAAAGAAGAGCCATTCCCGTTCCTGCTGGCTGCCCCTACTGGCCGGGCTGCAAAACGAATGGCAGAGTCTACGGGTCTGCCTGCTGTAACAATTCACCGGCTGCTGGGCTGGAATGGGACAGAGTGTTTCGACCGCCATGAAGAAAGCCCTTTGGAAGGAAAGATATTAATTGTTGATGAAACTTCAATGGTCGATGTATGGCTTGCCAACCAGCTTTTCAAAGCTTTGCCTGAAAATATGCAGGTGATCCTGGTAGGCGATGAGGATCAGCTTCCTTCAGTTGGACCTGGCCAGGTGTTGAAGGACCTCCTCCGCTCGAAATGTATTCCAACCGTCCGTTTAACCGATATTTACCGCCAGGCGGAAGGCTCGTCAATCATCGAGCTTGCCCATGAAATGAAAAAAGGCAAGCTGCCTGTGAATATTTCCGCACAGCAGGCTGACCGTTCATTTATTAAATGCCACCCGGGCCAAATTTCGGATGTTGTTGAAAAGGTCGTTTTAAATGCCAAGAAAAAAGGCTATTCATCAAGGGATATACAAGTGCTTGCCCCTATGTATAGAGGGCCTGCAGGCATTGATAAACTTAATGAAATATTGCAGGAGATCCTTAACCCCAATCCGGACGGAACGAGGAAGGAGCTTGCGTTTGGCGATGTTAAATACCGCATTGGCGATAAAGTCCTTCAACTCGTTAACCAGCCGGAGAATAACGTCTTCAATGGAGATATGGGTGAAATTGTTTCAATCTTTTATGCAAAAGAAAATACGGAAAAACAGGATATGGTTGTTGTTTCCTTTGATGGTGCAGAAGCTACATACACCAGGCAGGATTTAAACCAAATCACACATGCATACTGCTGCTCTGTTCATAAATCCCAGGGGAGTGAATTCCCGATTGTTATTCTGCCCGTTGTTAAAAGTTATTATCGGATGCTGAGAAGAAACCTGCTCTATACTGCGATCACCCGCAGCAAGCAATTTTTAATTCTATGCGGTGAAGAGGAAGCATTGAAAATTGGTGTTGAGCGGGCAGAAGAACAAGCGCGCCTAACAACTCTTTCCGAGAAGCTTAGAGAAGCAATCCCAGCAGAGGGTGGGTTTCAAAAGGATGAAGCCGGGGATGCTTCATTAGAGGAAACACTCACACTCGAAAAAAGACTGCTTCAAACCGACCCCATGATCGGAATGGGAAATATAACACCGTATGATTTTATGGAAACAGAATATAGCTAAAAAGGAACAGTCTAAATACAGGCTGTTCTTTTTTATATACCATCAGTTGGAGGGGTACAGTTATGGGCAAATGGAATGAAGAAGCAGCACCAAATAATAATATGGCATCGGAAGAACTGGAAGCATCCAATCTTGTTTCGAATACTAGGCAGGAAAAAACAAACGAGAAAAACCATGCTTCCGGCGGGGAAGCAAAATTGAGCCCTGGCAATAGAAGAACAGTATAGTTCTGTACTTTAACAATAGAAACCAAAAAAGGAGAAATGATTATTGTGGAAAAGAAAAAAAGAAGCTCGCTTCTCAATCTCCATGGAGTAAAGCGGTATAATCAGCCGAAACAGCAGGAATATGAGTTCTCCGAAGAACTTTCGGACGGAAGAGAACGGAACGATCGATTTAACAAACCCAGATATAATGGCCGCTAAAAACCTATGAAGCCTGATTCACATGGTCCAAAAAACTTTTTGGCTCTTATGGCAATGGTTTTCCGTTATGTTTTTTAAAGGACAGTGAAAACTATAAATGTTCGGGAAGGTGGGACATTCCTTGCGGACATTTTCTTTATTAAAAGGGATGCCTGTTTTTGATGTAAAAACAGGCAATAAGATAGGCGAAGTTTGTGATTTATCCATTTCAGGCAATGGGCAAGTAAAGGGTTTACTTCTGCGAAAGGGCGCTCTATTGAAAAAAAACTATCTGATTGGGATCAAGGACGTAACCTCATTTGGCTGGGATGGCGTGATGATTGAAGATTCCTCTGTTCTCAGGGCAATTCCCAAAATTGAAGAATATACATTTGAAAGCCATAACCGTTTAACAGGAAAAATGATGATGAGCAGAGAAGGGGAACGGCTTGGATTACTGGAGGATGTATATTTTATGGAAGAATTGGGGACGATTGTAGGGTATGAACTGTCGGATGGCTTCTTTTCAGATGTTATGGAAGGAAAACGTGTTATAAAAACCGATGAACCGCCTGCAATTGGAAAGGATGCCATCATTGTAAATGTAAAATAGTGAGGTGTCTTTTCCATGCTAAAATGTCCAAATTGCCAAAGCAAGGATATCGGGAAAATCGGTATTAATCAATTCTATTGCTGGAATTGCTTTATTGAACTTTCCTTGTCTAAAGGAGTCATCAATACCCATCAAGTTGAGGAAGACGGAACACTTAGCTCCCTTGATGATTTGTTTGAAGAAAATGAGCGCCGGTATCTTTCGTGAATCTGGACGAAAGAGGTGAGACGATTGAACAGAATGTTAACCTCTGCAATGTTAATAGGTGCAGGCATGGCTGCTTATAATTATGCTCAAAAAAATAACCTGATGTCTGGGCGACAGATGAAACGAATGCAAAAAAGAATAACGAGAGCCTTATTCTAAACTAAATTTAAATTTTAGGCTGGTCCGCCGGAAACGAGGGCCAGCTTTTTTGGTTATTATAGCTTTTGGCAGTCCTTATGCATAATTTCCCAAGATGCTCTCACAATAAAAACAAGGAGGCGGACCCTATTGGATATTCGATTGAAATGGTTTTACCGGCTTGGATTTCTGCTTCTCTTGCTTATTGTCATATTTGTTTTTTTAAAGCTCCAGGCTTTATGGATGCCTGTTCTGAACATCCTTTTGTCGGTTATTATCCCTTTTATTATTGCAGCCTTTATTACATATCTTTTGCATCCTGTAGTGGAGAAACTTCATGAAACAGGTCTCCATAGAGGAATAGCCGTTTTTATTATTTATTTTTTGTTTTTTGGGGGTGCGGGCTTTTCTTTATATAAAGGAATACCAGCCATTATCCATCAATTAAGGGATCTTGCAGAAAATGCTCCCCAGTTTGCGAATCAATACCGGGGATGGATCGATGTCATACAGGAAAAGACTTCAACATGGCCGGATGGAATTCAAACCCGGATTGATGATGGGATTTTTGCTGTGGAAGGGGCATTGGATAGTCTGCTTTCAAGAGTTATCAATTCTTTGCTTAATATATTAAATTATGCTGTGATTATTGCTGTAATTCCCTTTATCTCCTTTTACCTGCTAAAGGACTTTACGATTATGAAGAAGGCGGTCTGGTATTTGACGCCAAGGAGTTGGAGAAAGGAAGGGGTATTATTCTTGAGGGATATTGATAAATCCCTTGGAAGTTATATCAGGGGGCAGCTATTGGTATGTGCAGCAATAGGAACGATTTCTTCCCTGCTTTTTTGGGTTTTTGGCATGCGTTATCCGCTTCTGCTCGGCTTAATTATTGGGGTAACCAATATTATCCCATATTTCGGACCTATTATTGGAGCAGTACCGGCTGTCATCATCGCGACGACACTATCTGTTAAAATGATTGTGATTACTGTGGGAATTATTATTGTCCTGCAATTTCTTGAAGGAAATATACTATCGCCATTAATTGTGGGCAAGAGCCTTCATATGCATCCGCTTTTGATCATGCTGGCTTTGCTGGCGGGGGGAGAGGCAGGAGGGATACTGGGGCTGATTATTGCCGTCCCGATATTAGCTGTCTTGAAAGTAAGTCTCATACATGCAAGAAAACATTTTTCCAAGAGGCCGGAACCCAATATTACAGGATCTTAATGGCTGTATTGACAAGGTTCCTGTAAAGTCGCTATAATGCGTCTATAAGTAATTTTATTTATTGAAAATGTGTAGACGGAATCAGTATGTTATAGACCATCTGCGTGTTTGCGAATAAGTTTTTGCATTCACACAAGAGAGGGAGTTCCCCAGGCTGAAAGAATTCCCAGATGAAGGATAACAGAAAGCTAATCCTGAGTGCAGTTAATACCTGCCGTTTATCCGCGTTAAGGATCTGAGAGATGGAACAGAAGCACTGAGCCTGCAGGGTACATGCGCTTTTTTCCATAATCAGGGTGGTACCGCGAGCAAGCTCTCGTCCCTGTCCAGGGATTAGGGCTTTTTTTGTTGCCTTTTTTCAAGGCATGTGCAAAAACCAGTACATAATTTTTAGGAGGATGGATCATATGAAACAATTATCAGGTGCAGAAATACGCCGAATGTTTTTAGACTTTTTCAAGGAGAAAGGCCATGCTGTTGAACCCAGCGCATCACTTGTTCCGCATGATGACCCTTCCCTGCTTTGGATAAACAGTGGGGTAGCTACCCTTAAAAAGTATTTTGACGGGCGTGTTATTCCTGAAAATCCAAGGATTACAAATGCGCAAAAGTCAATCCGTACAAACGATATTGAAAATGTCGGCAAGACAGCTAGACATCATACCTTCTTTGAAATGCTCGGGAATTTCTCGATTGGCGACTATTTTAAAGAGGAAGCAATCATTTGGGCATGGGAGTTCCTGACGGATAAAAATTGGGTTGGATTTGATGAAGAAAAACTTTCTGTCACGATTCACCCGGAAGATGATGAAGCCTTTAAAATATGGCAGGAAAAGGTTGGAGTGCCAGAAGAGAGAATTATCCGCCTGGAAGGAAACTTTTGGGATATCGGTGAAGGTCCAAGCGGTCCAAATACAGAGATTTTCTATGATCGCGGACCTGAATACGGAGATAACCCTGAGGATCCCGAATTATATCCTGGCGGGGAAAATGAACGCTATTTAGAGGTCTGGAACCTTGTGTTTTCGGAATTTAACCATAATCCTGATGGTACTTATACGCCTCTTCCAAAGAAAAATATTGATACAGGCATGGGGCTTGAACGTATGGCATCAGTTGTTCAAAATGTGCCAACTAACTTTGATACAGACCTATTTATGCCGATAATCCGCGGAACAGAGGAAATCTCCGGCAAAAAATATGGTGCAGGAAAAGAAACAGATGTTGCATTTAAAGTAATTGCCGACCATATCCGTACTGTAGCCTTTGCAGTCGGAGACGGTGCACTGCCTTCAAACGAAGGGCGCGGGTATGTATTGCGGAGACTGTTGCGCCGGGCAGTACGTTATGCAAAGCAAATAAATATTAATGAACCATTCATGTTTGAGCTCGTTCCTGTAGTAGGTGAAATCATGCATGACTATTATCCGGAAGTAAAAGAAAAAACAGAGTTCATCCAGAAGGTAATCAAGAACGAAGAAGAGCGTTTCCATGAAACACTTCATGAAGGATTGGCCATTCTTTCAACTGTTATAAAGAAAGAAAAGGAAAAAGGAAACGACACCATTCAAGGTGAAGATGTTTTCCGCCTCTATGATACTTACGGATTCCCGGTTGAACTGACAGAGGAATATGCAGAGGAAGAAGGAATGAAGGTCGACCATGAAGGTTTTGAAAAGGAAATGGAAAGACAGCGTGAACGCGCGCGTTCTGCACGGCAGGATGTAGATTCCATGCAAGTTCAAGGCGGCGTTTTAGGAGAATTGAAAACGGAAAGTAAGTTCGTAGGATATGACAAGCTTCAAACAGAAGCCAAAGTGGCAGCAATTATTGTTGATGGCCAATTAATAAAAGAAGTACAGGCAGGGGAAGAAGTTCAGCTTATTCTTGACGTAACGCCATTTTACGCAGAGAGCGGCGGACAGATTGCCGACCAGGGAACTCTTGAAGCAGAGGGTCTAAGAGTTGCCATAAAGGATGTTCAAAAAGCTCCAAACGGTCAAAATCTTCATAGGGCAGTAGTTCAAGAAGGTACCTTAAAAACTTCTGCATCCGTGTATGCTTCCGTTAATGAGCAAATACGTTCTAAGGTAATTAAGAATCATACAGCTACCCATTTGCTTCATCAGGCTTTAAAGGATGTCTTGGGCAGCCATGTAAACCAGGCAGGTTCACTGGTTGGTCCGGACCGTCTGCGCTTTGACTTCTCTCATTTTGGCCAAATTACGGCACAAGAGCTTGAAAAAATTGAGGCAATCGTTAATGAGCAAATTTGGCAAAGCCTTGATGTAGATATTGCTTACAAAGGGATCGAAGAAGCAAAGGCAATGGGAGCAATGGCTCTATTCGGTGAGAAGTACGGAAAAATTGTCCGTGTTGTACAGGTAGGAGATTACAGCCTTGAGCTTTGCGGAGGATGCCATGTTCCTAATACAGCGGCAATCGGATTGTTTAAGATTCAATCAGAAAGCGGAATTGGAGCAGGTACACGCAGAATTGAGGCAGTAACAGGTGAAGCTGCATACAGGCTGATGAATGACCAGATCAATATTTTGAAAGATGCTTCTGGTAAACTTAAAACAAATCCAAAAGATTTGTCTTCTAGAATTGACGTATTGCTGGGAGAAATTAAACAGCTTCAGCGTGAGAACGAATCATTAGCAGCAAAATTGGGTAATATTGAAGCAGGAAGCCTTGTATCAAAAGCCAGGGAAATCAATGGCATAACTGTTCTTGCTGAAAAGGTGCAGGCAGCGGATATGAACAGCCTTCGGAATATGGCTGATGATTTAAAACAAAAACTGGGATCAGCGGTAGTTGTATTGGGCACCGTAAATGAGGGCAAAGTGAATATCATTGCAGGAGTAACAGAGGACCTGATTAAGAAAGGCTTCCATGCCGGCAAAGCCGTTAAAGAAGTGGCTACCCGATGTGGCGGAGGCGGGGGAGGCCGTCCTGATATGGCTCAAGCTGGCGGCAAAGATCCTGAAAAACTTGAAAGTGCACTGCAATTTGTAGAAGAATGGGTTAAATCCATTTGATATCCCGGAAAAGTAGTGTAAAATGTAGGTAACCATGAGAGATTGTTCAAAATCAGGAAATGACAGCTTGTTCTTCACTATGTTTTCCTGTCAGGACAAAATCATTAATGATCGCTCTGTATTTTCAAGCGGCTTCAACAGGCCAAACCGTTATGAAGAGGCATGGATGTTTAAATAGCTGACAAGCTGGGCACCGGACAATGCAGTCGTGGAAACAAATCCGGTGGAATTAGGCTAGTCTAACCCTTCATACAGAAAAGCGAGGTGTAAGAAATGAGCTCATTTGATAAAACAATGAGGTTCAATTTTCCTGAAGAACCAATCGAACAAGATGTGAATGAAGTCCTTTTTCAGGTTTATGGCGCACTTCAGGAAAAAGGGTATAACCCGATTAACCAAATTGTCGGTTACCTGTTGTCCGGGGATCCAGCCTACATTCCCCGCCATAAGGATGCACGTAATATTATCCGCAAGCTCGAACGGGACGAGATCATCGAAGAATTGGTTAAATCATACTTAAAACAGCAGCGTGAGGGATAAACATGCGGACTATGGGATTGGATGTCGGCTCTAAAACAGTCGGTGTCGCTCTAAGTGATGCGCTGGGATGGACAGCGCAGGGCTTGGAAACCATCAAAATCAACGAAGAAGAAAAAAAGTTTGGTTTTGAAAGAATTGGTGAAATAATAAAAGAGCATGAAGTCAGTAAAATTGTCGTCGGCTTGCCTAAAAACATGAATGGAACCATTGGTCCACGCGGAGAGGCAAGCGAGTTCTATGCTTCAGAGCTGGAAAAACAATTTGGCCTGCCAGTTGTGCTATGGGACGAGCGCTTATCAACTATGGCAGCTGAAAGAGTTTTGCTTGAAGCTGATGTCAGCCGCAAAAAACGGAAAAAGGTCATTGATAAAATGGCAGCCGTCATGATTTTACAAGGCTTTTTAAATAGCCAAATTTAATGAGGTGAAAAGAATGAACCACGGAGACAACAACATTACAGTAATTGATGAAGAAGGCAACGAACAGCTGTGTGAAGTATTGTTCACGTTTGATTCTGACGAATTCGGAAAATCATACGTCCTTTACTATCCAGTTGGGGCAGATGAAAATGATGACGAAGAAATCGAAATCCACGCATCTGCTTTCAGTCCAAGCGAAGACAGCAAGGACGGAGAATTGCAGCCAATCGAAACAGAAGAGGAATGGGACTTGATTGAAGAAATGCTTAACACATTCCTTGAAGAGCAAGAAGACTAAAAAACTGGCCTGCGGGCCAGTTTTTTTTTGGCTATGGTAAAGCTTAACGTTGATTTTTGCACTTTGTGATTTGGTGACTATCGCGAAAACGCATTCGCATTTCCTTCGTACGGTGTTTATTAGAAGATGATGGTTCAATGCCCCGCAGGAAAAGGGAGACACCGTATGCGTGTCATTTGGTGAAGGAGGCTCCTGGACCGCCCGCGGAAAGCGTACGCTGGAGAGAAAATCAACAGGCAAGTTTATTTTTATTTAAGGTGAATTTATATAATACTCGTGGAAAAAATTGGCGAATTGTGTGGTTTTTTGTTGTATCCTGCGACTTCAAAAAGAAAATATAGTATAATAATCCGAGATGTATAGAAAACAAAGAGAACTATACGCAGTTTTTCTTAGGCCTGTTGGCAAGCATACCGGCTGATTTTTACTGGAAAATATAAGAGATAAGGATGTAGCCTGTCTTTTGCAGATAAGAGCCAACGTCTATGGAACGGAGGGGAATTGTAATGTCGACAGAAGAGAAAAAAGGAAAGAAGGAAGTCATCCGCGAGAAAATGATAGAGCGACAAAGTGAAGCGAAAGTTGTCCGGAAAATTGTCCTGATTGTTGCCATTATTTTATTTATTTCAGCTGTTGCTATTATCGGCGGAGGTTATTTTTATATTAATTCTGCTTTAAAGCCTGTTGATCCGGAAAGCGATCAGCAAAAGAAAGTGGAGATTCCCATAGGTTCCTCTGTTACAGGAATCGCTAATATTCTCGAGGAAAATGGAATCATAAAAGATGCCCGTGTCTTTAAATATTATGTGAAATTTAAAAATGAAGCAGGATTCATGGCTGGAGAATATGAATTGAAACCTTCCATGACTATGCCGGAAATTCTGGATAGTTTAAAAACAGGGAAAGTCATAAAGGATATGGTCTTTAAGATCACCATTCCAGAAGGGAAACAGCTTGAGCAGATAGCCGGCATAATTGGCGAAAAACTTGACCAGAAGCCTGAAGATGTCTTCAAGAAGCTTAATGATAAGGCTTTTGTGGAATCTTTAATGGCTGAATATCCCGATTTGCTCACAGAAGAAATTCTTGCAGAAAACGTTAAATATCCTTTGGAGGGATATCTATTTCCTGCAACATACCCTTTCTATAAAGAAGACACGACATTAGAAGAAGTTGTAAAAGTAATGCTTGATAAAACACAATCAGTCATCAATAAATACCGTGGCGACATGGAAGAGCAGGAATTCACTCCACATAAATTATTGACAATGGCATCGCTGATCGAGGAAGAAGCAACAGAAAAAGTTGACCGCGATCAGATTGCCAGTGTGTTTTATAATCGTATAGAAACGGGCATGCCGCTGCAGACAGACCCAACTGTCCTTTATGCCCAGGGAGAACACAAATCAAGGGTTCTATATAAAGACTTGGAGATTGACTCTCCATACAACACTTATAAGTATCCAGGCCTGACACCAGGACCTATTGCAAATGCCGGGGCTTCATCTATTGAAGCAGCATTGCTGCCGGCCGAAACGGATTACTTATACTTTCTTGCCACCTCTACAGGAGATGTCTTATTCTCTAAGACACTTGATGAACATAATCAAAAGAAATCACAGCATATTACTAACAATTAAGATGCAAAAAAAGGGGAACGCTGAAATATAGCATTCCCCTTTTAATTATGGTAAAATAGATCAGGTGTTTTAATAGAGCATTGCAATAGCGTGAATCACGGACAAGCATGGATCAAGGCTCAGGCAGCCGGAATGCAGGACTGCGCATTTTGACATCCTATCTGTGAACGCTATTTTTTCATGTCTAAATCGAAAAGCGTAGAGCGCCCGCTTAAAAGGAAGAACGGGTTCCCCTTCGCTGATAATATATTAAAATCCATAACGGATTGAGGTGATGCCAGCTTGATGAATGATAAGCTGCATGCATATATAGAGGAAATAATACCGGAAAGGCCGGAATTGTTAAGCAAAATGGAGCACTATGCCAGAGAACATAATGTGCCAATTATGGAGCTGGCGGGAATAGAGGCGATGCTTCAGCTTTTGCGCATACAAAAGCCAAAAACGATTTTAGAAGTAGGCACAGCAATTGGCTATTCAGCACTCAGAATGGCATATGCGCTGCCTGAAAGTAAAATTGTCACGATTGAACGGGATGCTGAACGCTATCAGCTTGCCGAGCAGTATATAAATGAGTCGGGTAAAAATGGGCAAATCCTGATTATAAAAGGAGATGCTCTGGAAGTCGAGGAAGACGTTAAGAAACATGGGTTATATGATGCCATGTTTATTGATGCGGCAAAAGGTCAATATCAGCGCTTTTTTGAAATGTATTCCCGCTATCTGGCCAAGGATGGGATGATTATTACAGATAATGTCCTTTTTAAGGGCCTTGTGTGTGAGCCGGAAATCGAAAATAAGCGAATCCGAAATCTGGTAAAAAAGATTGATGGTTTTAATAAATGGTTAATGAGTCATCCTGAATACTACACAGTCATACTGCCAGTAGGGGACGGAGTGGCAATTAGTAAAAAGAGGTGAAAGAAATGAAAAAACCTGAACTGTTAGTAACACCAACGAGTGTTGAAGATATTCTTCCATTGGCTTCTGCAGGTGCCGACGCCTTTGTGGTTGGAGAACAGCGATACGGCTTGCGGCTAGCAGGTGAGTTTTCAAGAGAAGATGTTAAAAAAGCTGTAGAAATCGCACATGGACATGGTAAAAAAGTATATGTAGCCATGAATGCTTTATTTCACAATGATAAAGTGCCAGAGCTTGAGGGATATATCAGCTTTTTAAAAGACATAAAGGCTGATGCGATTATCTTTGGAGATCCAGCTGTATTAATGGCTGCCCGTTCAGCAGCACCTGACATGAAACTGCATTGGAATACTGAAACAACGGCAACAAACTGGTATACATGCAACTACTGGGGCCGAAAAGGTGCAACCCGTGCTATTCTTGCACGGGAAATTAACATGGATGCCATCATTGAAATAAAAGAAAATGCTGAAGTTGAAATTGAAGTGCAGGTTCACGGTATGACAGCAATGTTCCAATCCAAGCGTTCACTTCTTGGGAATTATTATGAATATCAGGGTAAGGCAATGGAAGTAGAGAATCGCAAACAGGAACAGAATATGTTCCTTCATGATAAAGAACGTGAAAATAAATATCCGATTTTCGAGGACGAAAATGGCACTCATATTATGAGCCCAAATGATATCTGCATTATTGATGAACTGCAGGATATGATGGAAGCAGGCATTGATTCCTTTAAAATTGATGGGGTATTAAAGAGTCCCGGATATATTATTGAAGTTACAAAACTATATAGAAAAGCAATCGAAACATGTGCCGAAGACCCGGATCAATATGATGAAATAAAAGATGATCTTTTAGCAGAAATTGAAAAGATTCAGCCGGCCAACCGCCCGCTTGATACAGGGTTCTTCTTCAAAGAAACAGTATATTAATCTGCTAGCTGGACAGCGATAGTAATTTAAATAAAACTATAAGAAAGAGGAGGCAGCTTTATGACAGCGGTAAAAGATACTATTTCCGAAATTGTCAATGGTAAAAGGGTTATTGTAAAGAAGCCTGAATTGCTTGCTCCGGCAGGAAACCTTGAGAAGCTGAAAATTGCCGTGCACTATGGTGCCGACGCTGTGTTTATTGGCGGGCAGGAATACGGGCTGCGTTCAAACGCCGGCAATTTCACTTTCGAGGAAATGAAAGAAGGCGTTGAGTTCGCCAAAAAATATGGAGCAAAGATTTATGTTACAACAAATATTTTTGCACATAACGAAAATATTGATGGCCTGGAGGGTTACCTTCTCGGACTTAAAGAAGCGGGAGTTGCAGGAATTATTGTAGCGGATCCGCTAATTATTGAAACATGCCGCCGTGTTGCTCCTGAAATCGAAGTGCATTTAAGCACGCAGCAATCCTTGTCCAACTGGAAAGCTGTCCAGTTCTGGAAAGAAGAAGGCTTGGAGCGTGTCGTTCTTGCTCGTGAAACAAGTGCAGAAGAAATCAAAGAAATGAAGGAAAAGGTTGATATTGAAATCGAAACTTTCATCCATGGTGCAATGTGTATAGCCTATTCAGGACGCTGTACGCTCAGCAACCATATGACAGCCCGTGATTCTAACCGGGGCGGCTGCTGCCAGTCATGCCGCTGGGATTATGATTTGTATCAGCTGGAGGGAGAAAACGAGGTTCCTTTATACAGGGAAGGGGATGCTCCTTTCGCCATGAGCCCTAAAGATTTAAAGTTAATCGAATCCATTCCCCGCATGATCGAACTGGGAATCGACAGCCTGAAAATTGAAGGGCGCATGAAATCCATCCATTATATTGCAACGGTTGTGAGTGTTTACAGGAAAGTTATTGATGCCTATTGTGCAGATCCTGAAAACTTTAAAATTAAGCAGGAATGGCTTGAAGAATTGGATAAGTGTGCTAATCGTGAAACTGCTCCTGCCTTCTTTGAAGGGGTTCCAGGGTATAAAGAGCAAATGTTTGGAAATCATAGCAAAAAGACGAATTTTGATTTCGTTGGTTTAGTCCTGGACTACAACTCAGAGACGCAGATGGTTACTCTTCAGCAGCGAAATAATTTTAAACCTGGGCAGGAAGTCGAGTTTTTTGGTCCGGAAATTGAGAACTTTACACAAGTCATCGATAAAATCTGGGATGAAAAAGGCAATGTATTGGATGCAGCACGCCACCCGCTCCAAATAGTTCAATTCAAGGTTGAAAAGCCGGTATACCCTAACAACATGATGCGAAAGGAGCTCTAACCGAATGAAACGCAAACCCGTTGTAATTGGGGTAGCCGGCGGTTCCGGCTCCGGAAAAACGAGTGTAACAAAATCGATTTACGATCGCTTTAAAGGGCATTCTATCTTGATGATCGAACAGGATTATTATTATAAAGACCAGACGCATCTGCCCTTTGAAGAAAGATTGAAGACTAATTATGACCATCCGCTTGCATTTGATAATGATTTGCTGATAGAGCATGTTGAAAGCCTGCTGAGGTATGAACCGATAAACAAGCCTGTATATGATTATGCAATGCATACAAGATCCGAAGAAGTAATTAAAGTCGAGCCAAAGGATGTCATTATCCTTGAAGGGATCCTTGTCCTGGAGGATGAAAGGCTCCGTAACTTGATGGATATTAAATTATATGTCGATACGGACGCTGATCTGCGGATTATCCGCCGCCTTTTTAGAGATATTAAAGAGCGCGGACGTACGATGGACTCAGTCATTGAGCAATATGTAAATGTGGTCCGTCCGATGCATAATCAATTTATTGAACCAACGAAAAGATATGCGGATATCATTATCCCTGAAGGCGGACATAATTATGTCGCGATCGATTTAATGGTCACAAAAATTCAAACAATTCTTGAACAAAAGTCATTTTTATGAAACAATAGCATAGAAAATGTTCAATAGGATTCATTATTTTTAAAATCAGGCAGTGTTAAAGCTTTTTGCTGATTTTGGCACCTTGTTGATAAGAGCGGAAGGGGCGAGACTCCAGCGGGAGAAGCGAGTTAAAGGAGACCCCGCAGTCGCGAATGCGCTGAGGAGGCTCCCGGATCGCCCGCGGGTCGCTGAGCCCCTGGAGCGGAGATTAACAGGCAAACTTAACAAAGCCGAAAAAAGATTACATGCGCGCCCTTTAACCGAGGACGCGCTCCTATTCATTTTCCTAAAATTTTGATATAAAGAAATACATACATTATAGAAACACAAACCGTAAAGGAATGTGTAATTCGAAGGAGTGAAGGTTTTTGGCTACAGAAAAAGTTTTCCCTATGACACAAGCAGGTAAAGAAAAGCTTGAGCAGGAACTTGAGTATTTAAAATCAGTTAAACGTAAAGAAGTGGTTGAACGTATAAAAATCGCTAGAAGCTTTGGCGATCTATCCGAAAACTCTGAGTATGATTCTGCTAAAGAAGAGCAGGCTTTTGTAGAAGGCCGTATTACAACACTTGAAAATATGATCCGCAATGCGAAAATCATCCAAGAGGAAGAAATGGCTGGAGATACTGTTGCACTTGGCCGTTCTGTTACTTTTGTTGAACTTCCAGATGGAGACGAAGAAACGTATACAATCGTAGGAAGTGCAGAGGCAGATCCTTTCGAAGGCAAAATCTCAAATGATTCTCCAATTGCAAAAAGCCTGATTGGCCGTACGGTTGGGGACGAAGTAACCGTCCAGACACCTGGGGGAGAAATGAACGTACGTATTGTCTCCATTAAATAATATTTTTAAATTCGAATAGTTTGAAATCAGAAAACCTCGTCAAGACTTTTGACGAGGTGTTTTTTATGTGGAGAAAAAGAGCAGTTGGCTGGCTTATAATAAGTTTTACGGTCTTATGTTTGCTTGTAGGAAGGCTGATTCAGCTTCAGCTCATTTCAACTGAACATTTTACAGACAGGGAAATAAACCTGCTTGAAGCAAGCGTTCGCCAGAGATCCCAGGAAATGGTCATAGATACTGGCAGGGGAAACTTTTTGGATCGCAGCGGCAGGCCCCTAACTCATAAGAATATTCCTGTCCTTATTTTATTTCCGTTTCTGGCAAAAATGGATTGGGATATAGAAAGGGTTTCGGAAATTACAGGTGCATCGGAATATTCTCTCCGATATTCGGTTGAAAACGCCAAGGAGCCTTTTGCTTTTGGCAAGCCTGAACCGCTCCAGCTGACTGAGGAACAAATGGAGAAAATAAATGCTCTGAAGATTCCAGGAGTTTTTGCTGTTGAGAAGAAGTACAACCTTTTAGAGAGTCCCGCTGCACAGTTAATCGGAATTACCGGAGAAAATCAAAATCTCGTTAAGGAAAGATACCCTGATAAAGAGCTATCCATTAACACAATGGTCGGCATAACCGGAATGGAGAAGAGCTTCGATGAATTTTTGCTTCCCGAAGGTGCTTCTAAGCTTGTCTATCATGTGGATGCAACTGGAGGCCCCTTATTTGGCATCAATGTGAAATATGTAGAGCCTGCTAATCCTTTCTATCCTGTCAATATCAAAACAACCTTGGATTATGATCTGCAAATGATGGCTGAAAATTTGGCTGATCGGCATGGCATCAAAAAAGGAGGAATTGTTCTCCTTGATATTGAGACGAATACGGTCTTGGCAATGGTATCGCGTCCATCCGTTAATAAAGATAATCCTTTTGATAAAGAAAGCGGCGGAGCGGTTAATCAGATGATAAAACAGCAAATTATGGGGTCTGTATTCAAGACTGTGGTCGCCGCAGCAGCCATTGATCATGGACTGGATGATCCTGCAAGGCAATTTGATTGCAGTAAGAAAATTAATGGGCAGCCAGACCCTAAGTACCAGCATGGAATGCTAAATTTCAATGATAGCTTTGCGAGAAGCTGTAATAATACATTTGCAACTGTAGCAAAAGAATTAAAAGATATTGATTCTGAAGTGTTGGAAGATTATGCAAAGAAGTTATCGCTGACGGGGCCTGTGGGCTGGCAAGGCGATATATACCATTTCAATGACTTCAGGCAGCTTCAGGACGAAGAAAAGGGCCGTGTATTTTTATCAGAAGATGCCAAAAAGGACCGCAATTTTGTTGCCCTGACAGGGATTGGCCAGCATGAAGTCAGAGCAACCCCCCTTGCTGTTTCCAATATGATAGCAACTATAGCGCGGGGCGGACAGAAGGACATGGTCCGGGTTGCTTCAGAAATAGAATATAAAAACAGTACATCTCTTTTGGAGTTTAAGGAGAAAAAGCTGGACGGAGAAACGATTGCACCTTATACGGCAATGAAACTTCAAAAGCTTCTCAGAGAGGTAGTAATCAATGAGGATGGAACCGGCAAATGGTTCAAAGAACTTCCATATGAGGTAGCCGGCAAATCCGGCACTGCCGAGACAGGAAGAATAGTGGCTGGCAAGCAGCTCCATAATAAATGGTTTGCGGGTTATTTTCCTTATAAAAACCCGAAATATGCTCTTGTTACAGTAAATCTTGGGGTAACAGAGGACACAGGGGGTGTGAATCCCTTATTTGCAGACTTGGTGAAGGGGATATATAACTTTAATCATAAAGAAGAAGTTCCGCCCTTTGGCTCTACAGACTCATAAACAAATATGATATATTGTAACTTTCCTGAAGGCTGCAGGATATGTTTTACTGATAGAAATAAACGTACACCATCATTTTTTTCATGGAAAAGGTTATTTCTTTTAAGATAGCCTTATGTCGTGTTAGAATGTTCACAGCCACAATTTGGGTAGTAACGACTTAAAAGAGGCGTGGCTAAATAGTTTTATGCCTTTCATTAGCATTATTACGTGCAATCCTGATAAAAGTTTGGGGAGGAGAAAGCCTTGAAAGGGAATGAGCATTCACCAAGAGAGTCCCGATTAGGTAAACGGGAAAAAAGAAAAAAAACCAATATTGTTTTAAATAGTCTAATTGCGCTTGTTATATTACTGATTATCGTTGTGTCTGCTAAAATTTTCTTTGGCGGGAACAATGATGAAGCACTCCAGGCGGATGAACAAACAGCGTCTGAGAATGAGAGAAATGAAAATAAAACAGATAATCAAGCCGGTGATCGTGAACAGGAAAAAGAAGATGAAGAAGAAATAGAAAAGGCTAGAGAAGAAGAAGAACAGGCAGAGGAAGAGAAGAAAGAAGCTGAGGAAGCCGAAAAGGAATCAGAAGAAAATGAAAAAGTCGTAACCGAAGGCGGAAGCTCGCCTGATGTTGAAAAAACAATCGAAAATCCTGCCTGGGAACCGGTTGGCACGTCCCAATCAGGTGAACACACAGCAGTCTATGACCAGAACGCTGTGGACTGGCAGGAAATGCTCCAGGCAATCTCCTATGCTACTGGAGTAGACCAAAGCAATATGACAGTGTGGTTTCTTGGCAATAATGGACCGAACAAATCAGTAGGAACCATATCAACAAAGGATCAAAGCGAAAAATATCGTGTCTATATAGACTGGGTGGACGGTCAAGGCTGGAAGCCAGTAAAGGTAGAAGTATTAAATGAAATTAATTAAAAAAAATAGACTATGCTAATGTTCATTGTTGATTTTGCACTCTGTTGATTGGAGCGGAAGGTTCGGGCTCCTGGAAAATGCCTTGGCATTTCCTTCGTGCGTTGTATATTCACGGATGCTTATTCAAAGTCCTGGGGGAGAAGCGAGTCAAAAAGAGACTCCGCAGGAGCGTGTGCGCCGAGTAGGCTTCCGGACCGCCAGCGGTTCGCTAAGCGCCTATAGCGAAAATCAAAGACAAGTTAACAGAGCAAAAAAATAAGGACGTCTGTGCGTCCTTATTTTTTTGCTTTGAAATGTACAACAGCAGAGTAATAAGTTCTGCCATTCTCGTCGAGATGCATTTGATGGGAAACATGATGGACAGAAAGAAGAATCGCCTTATTATGTTCGATTTGGCTATTTATTTTCTTTTCAAGCTCCTTTAAAGAGGGGGCCTCATAAAATTCAACTTTATCTTCAATTAAATCAAACTTAAAATTCATAGATAGAATCATCCTTCCATATGCAAAGTTTAGACTAACAATTTCTATCATTATTTTAGTGCCGGCAATCTGTTCTGGCAAATTTCTTCAGTATTTAATCATTCTGGCGGTGAATACACATAAGCTATTGCACTTTAAGAGATGCTGATAGGGACAATAGAATTGCGATATATGGAAAACTTCCTGTAAGTGGTGGTAGAATAGTTTTTGCGGATGCAAATAGCAATCTCCTGAAGTTTACATAAAAAGCGGGTTCATGTTTGCTGCACAAGTTTAGCATCTGCAGGAGCCTAAGGACTAGTTTGAAAAGCATGGCTGCTTTTGCCATTCACCTGGTAATATAAAGAGCCAAAGAAAAATATGAAAGAGGTTTTAAGATGAAAATAGCGATTATCGGAGCAATGGAAGAGGAAGTTACTTTACTCAGAGATAAAATAGAAGGCAAAGGGCAGGAAACCATCGCTGGTTGCGAGTTTACAACAGGAAAGATGAATGGAGCCGAAGTGGTCCTGCTGCGTTCTGGAATTGGGAAAGTGAATGCTGCCATGTCAACCGCTATCCTTTTGGAGCGTTTTAAGCCGGATTATGTTATTAATACTGGATCGGCTGGCGGTTTCAACCCTGATTTAAATGTGGGGGATGTCGTTATTTCCACAGAGGTAAGGCATCATGATGTAGACGTTACTGCTTTTGGCTATGAATATGGACAGGTGCCGCAATTGCCGGCGGCATTTGAAGCGGATAGCAGCCTCTTGAAAATTGCTGAGGCATGTGCGAAAGAAATCCAGGATATCCAAGTCGTTAGAGGATTGATTGCGACTGGTGACTCCTTTATGAACGATCCGGCAAGAGTGGACTATATCCGTGATAAATTCACAGGCCTGCAGGCAGTAGAAATGGAAGCAGCTGCTATCGCCCAGGTCTCTTATCAATTTAAAACCCCTTTTGTGGTTATACGCTCTCTCTCCGATATTGCAGGAAAAGAGTCCGATATTTCTTTTGATCAATTTTTGGAAAAGGCAGCACTTCATTCGGCCAATCTGGTTATGAAGATGGTTGAGGCCATTAGACAAAATAAATAGGACAGCTATAAGAATATATCAAACACAGGGTATGAAGCGGTTTTTCATTGAAGACCGCCTTTCCTTTATTGGATGGTCTTCTTGTGCTTACAATATTTACATCACCTGTACTACTGCTTTCTATGTTAAAGTAGGATTATAGTCTTTTGAAAAAGACCATAAAATAGAAGGTGATAAAAATGAAAAATGAAGCAAAGCGATTATTTGAGAAAATGGTGGACTTCAAGCGGTTTGCTATTGCTTTGCTTGCTGTCGGCTCATTTTTTTACCTGGGTTTAATTATTCCGGACACTGCAAATACAATGATGGAATTATATATAATGGCTGGATCTTCTGCGGTTTTCCTGATTGGTTCCATATATTTCTTTGCGGTCTCCAAGCATTGCCGTAAAAAGCTGAACGAATTGGATGATGGCCAGGAATTCCTGATGAAAAAATAATAGATTGCAAACGCCCTCTTTCAGGGTGTTTTTTTATGGGTTCATACTTTTATAAGAATTTGAAAAAAATCAAAAAAAAGGTTTACAAACCATATTGTTGTGGATATAATTACCAATATAAGCGAAAAATTCAAACAAGGAGGTCGAATGTAATGATGATCAAAGCAATTGCAGTAAAAGCAGAATTAGATAATTATTCTACGAATTCGACCTACATGGAATGGATCGCTTAAATTTTTGACATTACATATCCATGCCGCAGGGAGAATCGTGCTCTGCGGCTTTTTTATGCCTATGACCAAGCTGCAGAGAGTGTGTCTCTTTGCGGCTTTTTTGTGCCTTTAGGCGGGATATGAAAGAGGAGGTGGAAAATCTAATGACTTTAAATATCTTATTTTTGACCGTAACCATTAAAAAACGTCAATTATCAGCTGAAGACATTATACGTGAACAAATGTCCAAAAAAATTCAGGACCAAAACCGTGACCGTCAGTTTTCAATTTATCGCCCGTTTTAATAGTAGTAATTTTAAAAAACTTGAAAGGTGGTTAGGAAAATGGTTTTTCTTATTCAAGGACGTCAGGCAATTTTCTGGGTGGAGAAAGACTCCACCTAACCATACTGTGTTAGGAGGCAATTAGGTATGTCACTGCATATTTTAATTTTAACTCTCGGATTCCGGAGAAAAAGGAAATAACCTTTCCCATGGCTGGGATTAACAGAATGTTCACATTCGCTTTCTATTTAGCAGGAAAAACCATGGTACATTAAAGGAAACCAGGAATTTCTAAAGGGGTGTGAGAGATGTTCTCGATTGTTATGGGGTTGGTTATTTGCGGAGCAATTGGCTGCATCATTGCCGCTGAGGTAAGCGTAACAGAGTAGCAACAACAAAAGATCCAGGCAATAGCCTGAAAAAAGGACTGACTGCTAATGAGTCAGTCCTTTTTATTTGGAATTAACCATAGAAATGCTACAATTGCCGCTGTTGCCAGTAATAATAGTAGGGTTTTTAAAGAAAAGCCTTCAAAAATGAATTTTGCCAGGCTATCCAGCAAAACAATGAAAAAAACAAGTGCCAGGATTATTCGCTTAGCGTTCAAAGCAAGACCTCTTTCTCTTTTTATATAAATCCATCATAACGAAAAAAACGAATAAATGTCCATTTGAAGAGGGAGAAGGGAAAAGGAAATATTTTCTGTATGAAAATATCTATATGGGACAGACAAAAACAACTCCATGCTTACATAGGAATTAGTTATAGGCTTTTTTGAACACGCATTAAAAGCGGGGGTGAAACAATGTCCGGAATTTTAACTGCACTTGGTTATTTGGTTAAGGAAATTGTGTTCCTTGTATCTTATGTAAAAAATAATGCATTTCCTCAACCGCTGTCACCTGCAGATGAAAAAAAATACCTGCGATTGATGGCTGCTGGTGATGCGCATGCCCGTAATATGCTGATTGAACATAATCTTAGGCTGGTTGCTCATATTGTAAAAAAGTTTGAAAATACCGGAGAAGATTCCGAAGATCTGATATCTATAGGGACCATCGGGCTGATAAAAGCAATTGAGAGCTATTCTGAAGGTAAAGGAACAAAGCTGGCCACATATGCAGCCCGCTGTATTGAGAATGAAATCCTCATGCATTTGCGGGCATTAAAAAAGACCAAGAAGGATGTATCGCTTCACGACCCCATTGGACAGGACAAAGAGGGCAATGAAATATCCCTTATTGATGTATTAAAGTCAGAATCCGAGGATGTTATTAATACGATTCAGCTGAATATGGAGCTTGAAAAGGTGAAGGAATATATTGATGTTTTGGATGACAGAGAAAAAGAGGTCATTGTCGGAAGGTTCGGGCTCGATTTGCAAAAAGAAAAAACCCAGAGGGAAATTGCAAAGGAGCTTGGCATATCCAGGAGTTACGTATCCAGAATTGAGAAGCGGGCATTAATGAAGATGTTCCATGAGTTTTATCGGGCAGAAAAAGAAAAGCGCAAAAATAATTAAAGGGACAGCTCTTCTGTCCCTTTAATTATTTTATTCTGCCATTTTTTAATAAAAGCTCCCAGTTTTCGCCGCTATCTCCAGACTCATATAAATCTTTCAAATAGGTCGAGAAAGAGATTCTTCCGCTATTTTGATAATCAGCTGCAATGTATGTAATCGGGTTGTCATAGCTAAGAAAAGGGATATCAACTGGAGAGGTTTCCATGGTTTCAAGGTCAATCTTGTTCAGCAAGACCCTTTCCTGCTTTGCAAATGCGTAGTACAAGCTGTCTTCCGTGAAAGCCAAGGCTGTAGCCATGATTGGTTCAGATACTAATTCTACTGTTTCTCCTTTATCGCGCGAGAAAAAGATTCCGCTTCTCGTGGACATAGCCATTATATCGGCATCATCAGGATGTGCTGCGATCATGCCAAGCGTGTCAGCCTTCAGCCCTTTTAAACTGACTGGCTCCCAGGTTTGCCCTTCATCTTCCGTTCGATATACCCCAGGATCAAGCTTAGTGTTCTCTTCCTGATTGATTACATAGATCATACCGGTATTGTAGCCAGCTGATAAAAAAGGAAATGTACTTTCACCGTAAAACACCAGATCTTTGAACGATGCGCCTTTATCTGTGCTTTTAACAATACCAAGGGGGTCTTTTAAATCGGAATCTTTGTCTGGATGGCCGCTGGCAATATAACCGTCTTTTATCGCCTGGAAACCCATATAGTCGTGGTTATGGGTGGATGTTTCATGCCAGGAGCCATCTTTGAAAAGCTTTAGTCCGTCGCTGGATGAGAGATATAGCCCTGTATCATTTCCGGGATAGCCTATCCCCTGGATATGTTCAATTTGCTGGGCTGAAGCCTTGGTAAGTTCAAAGGGAGATTGCTCGCCCGTCTTTTTTGAAGGTTCCTCCGGTGGGTTTTCACTTTTTTGCTCTTCTGAAGAACAGCCCGTTGCAAGCAAAACAAGTGAGAATAATAATAGAAGAACCCCTTTCTTGCAGTGTTTCATTTTTTTCACTCCAATTGACCGTAGTCCGATGTTTCTTTCCGTTGTCATTATAAAGCATTTAAAGTCAAAATAAAAAACCCTTGCCTCTGGAAAGGGTCCATAGCGGTAGAAACTCTAGGTTATGGGCCTAAAGGGGAATAAGTGAACCTTTATGTCTCTTCTCTTTTTTGATATCTGAAATGTTCTTTGTCATTTTTCCTGCTCCTTTGCATACAGGGTAAGTTTTCTTTATAAATTTATAAGCGGTTATGCTGCCTGTTCCTTTGCATTTCTTGCAGATGGAGATGATTTTCATTTAACACTCCTCCCTTAATTTTCCTTCTGCTATCATTATATGATGCGTTTTTATGGCGGTGCTTAGGATAATAAGGATTTTGCTTATCTCTCGGAGGAAATTTGATGTAAACGCCTAAACGCTCATCCCGTTGGACACATACCCTAATAATAGAAAGCGAAGGGAGGTAGAAGCATTATGCCTTATGGTTATTACGGCTATCCGGCCCCGCCTTATCCTGGAGGATATTACGGGGGCGGAGGATTCTGGCTTGCTCTGGTGGTTGTGCTGCTGATCCTGCTGCTTGTTTTTGGAGGCTTTGCATATTATGGCGGTTATTATAAATAGTAAAGATTACAACCTAGCTCATACCCAATGCGGTGTGGGCTTCTTTTATTGGGATTAAATATCTTAAATCCATCGTCCTTCTGTCTTTTTTTATGGCCAGGTTAAGGCTCATTGCCTAAAAAAGAACTATTCTGCCATTTTGATAGAAATTTCGGAAAAATTACATTATAATACTTCTATATACGAAATATTATTTTACAGGGGGAAAATCATGACTGCTAAAGTATATTCGACAGTTTGGGATTTGGATGCTTTTTTTAATGGCGGAAGTGCTTCAGAGGAGTTCGGAAAGCATTTGCAAGAAACAAGAAAACATATCGATTCATTCTATAATCAGGTACATAAATGGCAGCCTTCTAATTCAGCTGCAGATGCACAGGCAATCAGCGAGTTTATAGATTTATTCCAGCAAACGGCTAAAAAGCTTCGCCAGGCAGGAGCCTTTGTCAGCTGCCTTCAGGCTCAAAATACAGAAGATAAGAAGGCAAAAGCCCTTAGAGGATCAACCACTGAGCTGAGTGCATCTTTCCAAACTGCTTTAACAATTTTTGATCAGAAGCTTGCGGGTTATAGTCAGGAAGTATGGACTGAAATACTGAAAGACGAAAGCTTGAATGAACTGGCTTTTGTATTAACTGAACGCCGTGAGAGTGCAGCAGAAAAGCTATCCCAGGAAGAAGAATCTGTGATTAATGCTCTAGCGATCGATGGATACCATGGCTGGGGCCAAATGTACGATGTTATTGTCGGGAATATTAAAATTCCGATCCGTGAAAATGGAGAGGATAAGCAGCTTTCTGTAGGCCAGGCAGCAAATAAATTTTCAAGCCCCGACAGAGCTCTCCGCAAGGAAGTTTTTGAAAAGTGGGAAGAGGCATGGAGCGGACAGGCAGATTATCTATCTAAGACCTTAAACCACTTGGGGGGATTTAGATTAAATGTTTATAAATTAAGAGGCTGGGAGGATTTCTTGAAAGAGCCCCTCGATTTAAACAGAATGAAAAAAGAAACCCTGGATACAATGTGGGAGGTTATCTCAAAGAATAAAGCGCCTCTTGTTAAATACCTGAATAGAAAGGCAGAGCTTCTGGGCATTGAAAAATTAAGCTGGTATGACCTGGATGCACCTCTTAGCAAGACAGAGACAAAAGTATCCTACCAGGAGGGCGCAGAATTTATCCTGGAACAGTTTTCTCTTTTTGGGGAGGAAATGACGGCTTTTTCCAAAAAGGCATTTGAAGATAAGTGGATTGAGGCAGAAGATCGCCCTGGAAAGGCTCCAGGCGGTTTCCATACCTACTTCCCGGAAAGCAGCCAGTCAAGAATCTTTATGACATATTCCGGAACACCATCTAACATTTCTACCTTGGCACATGAGCTTGGACACGGATTCCACACTTATGCGATGAGAGACCTCCATTTATTGAACCGCAGCTATGCCATGAATGTAGCGGAGACAGCATCAACTTTCGCTGAAATGATCGTTTCAGATGCTTCGGTTAAAAATGCCAAGTCAGAAGAGGAAAAACTTGCACTTCTGGAAGAAAAGGTTCAAAGATCGGTAGCGCTTCTAATGAACATTCATGCCCGTTTCCTATTTGAATCCCGTTTTTATACAGAAAGAAAACAGGGCAATGTGAGTGCAGAACGATTGAATGAGCTGATGGCTGAAGCGCAGAAAGAAGCGTATGGAAACGCACTGGATGAGTACCATCCATCTTTCTGGGCTTCGAAGCTGCATTTTTATATTACAGGCGTGCCATTCTATAACTTCCCGTACACCTTTGGCTATTTGTTCTCACTGGGCATTTATGCTCAGGCTCTTAAGGAAGGGAAAGGATACGAGGAAAAATATATAGCTTTATTAAAAGATACGGCTTCCATGACGGTTGAGGACTTATCGATGAAACATCTAAAGGCTGACTTAACAAAGCCGGAATTCTGGGAAAGTGCAGTTCAATTGTGTATTGATGATGTAGAAGAGTTCCTTTCATTAACAGAAAACAAATAAAAATGAAAGCAGCCGCGCTCAGTGAGCACGGCTCTTTTTTACATTTTTTTAAGCTTGAAAGGGCTTATCATCAAAAAAGAAAGGATGAGCATGAAAAAGAGGAAAAAAGGTTCGGGCCAATAAGGCACAGCAAGAAAACTTAATGTAGCAAGGCAGCCTGCAGCTGTAATGGGAAGACCGGTAAAATAGCCGTTATTTTCGCTTATATTAAACCGTGCAAGCCGAAAAGCTCCGCACCCGATATAAAGGATTGTGAAGAACGAACCAGGTACCCCAAATCCATACAATATCCCCTGATACATTAAAAGGGCAGGAGCAACTCCAAAAGATATGATATCACTCATAGAATCAAGCTGCTTTCCCAAATCCGATTCAATATTCATTTTCCTTGCTGCCATGCCGTCAAAGCGGTCAGCAAGAGCTGCCACAAAGATAAGCAGGACACTTAAATTCAGATTTTCATTAATAGCAAATAAAATGGCGAAGCCTCCTAAAGACAAATTAGCCAGTGTCAGAACATTGGCTGTCTGTGCCTTTAGCTTCTTGAAGGTTAAATCAAGAACATCAGATAAAAACATTTTATACACTCCTTGTAAGTCAAAGGGATAGCAGCGGGGTTGACAGATATACATATTCTAAAAAAGGATAGCAAAGCAGGGGAGTTTGTGGCAAACTAAGTTTAATTTGTTATATAATAATATTTTATTCTATGGTTTTTATGCCTGTTCGTAAAGAACATATTTCATTGAGGGGGCCTGCCAGTTGATTAAGTCTTTATATCGCCTGATGATTGAGCTTACAAATCGGAGATGGACATCCGCACTGCTGCAAAGATTTGCACGATCAAAATGGAGCAGGTGGGCTATTCCTTCATTTTCAAGGATCTATAACATAAATGAGAGTGAGATGGAAAGAGAATTAAAGGAGTACCCTTCTCTTCATGAGTTTTTTATCAGGAGGTTAAAAGAAGGGGCACGAATCACAGATGAAAGCCCTGATTCGGTTGTCAGCCCTGTAGATGCTGTTATTGAGGATATAGGGAGCATTCAATCCAGCCGTATCATTACTGTGAAAGGAAAAGACTACTCCATCTCAGAGATGCTGGGTGAGTATAAAGCAAAAAAATATACTGATGGCACTTATATGATATTTTACTTAAGCCCAAGCCACTATCACCGTATCCACAGCCCTGTAACCGGAAAGGTAGCAGACCAATGGGTACTCGGTTCAAAATCCTATCCGGTGAACAAATGGGGATTGAAATATGGAAGGAGTACCCTTTCAAAGAATTATCGAAGCATTACAGAGGTAATGCGTGGAACTGCATCTATCGCAATTGTAAAAGTGGGTGCCATGTTTGTTAATTCCATTGAGCTTATCCATGAAGGAGATCAGCTGGAAAAGGGAAAGGAAATGGCCTATTTTTCATTCGGTTCAACTGTCATCCTTCTATTCGAGAGAGGAAGGTTTGAACTTAATCCATCCATTAAGGCACCGGCTCACATAAGAGTGGGAGAGCGCATTGGAAATATTTTATAGAAAGGCTATGTTAAACATGTCTGTTGATTTCTGCTCTAGGTGCTCAGCAAACCGCGGGTGGTCCGACGCTCTTCAAGCAATAAGCCTTCGGAGTCTCCCTTTGACTCGGCTCACCGGCAGGACTTTGAATAAGCAGCCTTGAGCAAACACCGCACGAAGGAAGTGGGAATGTTCTTCGAGGATCTCGCGCCTTCCGCTCTAATGGACAGAGTGCCAAAATCAACAATGAGATTTAACCACATAGCCTATAGAAAAAAAAAAGCCCTGTTCAGGGCTTGTACTTTTTAAGAAGAGACTTTTATTCTGTTGGATAATGAGCGCCGGTGGATTTCTGTTTCTATTAAACGGATGAAGTCTTTGCTGAGCTGCAGTTCCCTTGCTTTATGATAGGATTCAATAAGTAATTCATCTGACAATTTGCGCATGCCTGCCCCACCTCCAGGAAAAAGAAATATACGGTTCTAACTGATTATTTTTATACATATAATGTAAGATTTTATGTTGTACCCCTACTCTAGCAAAATTAAACGATTAGAACAACTGTTCTGTTATCCACAGGTGGTGGTGGATAACCTGTGATTATTTTGTTTATAAAAAGGGAAAAAGTATAAGAATCACATTGGATTATGTGCATAAAGTTATCCACAGCTATCAAAGGGAGTTGGATTTTGTCGAAAAATTTTTAAATTTAGGTAAAATCACCTATGTTCTACGTGGAATTTCCCTTTGTTTGAGTGTCTTTCAGCTTTTTGTGGAATCGTATAAAATAGTACCGCTGGAAAATTTCTGGCTGTATTGGTGTGGATATGTACTTATTTAGCACTTTCGTGGAAGCATATTGGTGTTTGTTTTGAAAGAGCGGATAAAATTGGTTATGATGTAATCGGTAATTGTCTTTTGCGAACAATAATATGGAAAAATGGACAATACGAATAATGATTGAGGTGTAAATATAGTGTTAAAGCATTTTTTGCCTGACCAGCATGTGAAAAGCATTTTTGAGATAACTCCGCAAAGTTTAAAGGAAAAAGGTGTTAAAGGAATTATAACGGACCTGGACAATACTTTAGTGGAATGGGACAGGCCGAATGCAACTCCCAAGCTGATTAGCTGGTTTGAAGAAATGAAGCAAAGCAATATAAAGGTAACAATTGTATCAAACAATAATGAAAGTCGTGTTAAGGCATTTTCCCACCCTCTTAATATTCCGTTTATTTATCAGGCAAGAAAACCAATGGGACGGGCCTTTCTAAGAGCTCTATCAGAAATGGGGCTTAAAAAAGAAGAAACTGTGGTCATTGGCGACCAATTGCTGACGGACGTACTGGGCGGAAACCGCAGCGGCTTCCATACTATTTTGGTTGTGCCTGTTGCACAAACAGATGGATTCGTTACAAAATTTAATCGCTTAGTTGAAAGAAGAATTTTAAATTGGTTTAGAAAAAAGGGAATGATTCAGTGGGAGGATTAAATAGTGAGTGAAGAGCAATTTATTTGTATAGGATGCGGGGTTAAAATTCAAACGGAAGAACCTGAAGAGATAGGCTATGCCCCTCAATCAGCGCTGCAAAAAGAAGCGATTATATGCCAGCGCTGTTTTAAGCTAAAACATTATAACGAGGTGCAGGATGTAAGCTTGACTGATGACGACTTCCTGAAAATCCTGAACGAAATTGGACAAAGTGATGCGCTCATCGTCAAGATTGTTGATATCTTTGATTTTAATGGAAGCTGGCTTCCAGGGCTGCACCGTTTTGTTGGAAACAATAAAATTCTTCTTGTCGGAAACAAGGTGGATTTGCTTCCGAAATCAGTGAAAACAAATAAGCTGATTAATTGGATGAAGCAGGAGTCAAAACAGCTTGGCTTAAAGCCTGAAGAAGTATTTTTGGTAAGTGCTGCGAAAGGCCATTTCATCACTGAGGTTGCAGCTGCTATTGACCAGTACCGTGAAGGTAAAAATGTGTATGTGGTTGGCTGTACAAATGTTGGGAAATCTACCTTCATTAACCGGATCCTGAAAGAAGTAACCGGTGAAGGAGATATCATCACCACTTCTCATTTTCCTGGTACAACATTGGACATCATTGAAATTCCTCTATCGGATGGAAAAGCTCTGGTCGATACACCAGGTATTATAAACCATCATCAGATGGCACACTATGTCGATAAGCGGGATTTAAAGGTTATTACACCCAAAAAGGAAATTAAGCCTAAAGTTTACCAGTTAAATGAAGGGCAGACGCTATTCTTTGGAGGGCTCGCAAGATTTGATTTTATTTCAGGAGGCCGCAGTTCATTTGTTTGCCATTTTTCTAACGAAATTAATATACATCGCACAAAAATGGAAAAGGCTGATGAATTATATCAAAACCATGCAGGAGAAATGCTCACCCCTCCAAGAAAGGAACAGATGGATACTTTTCCAGAACTTGTTAGGCATGAGTTTACAATTAAAGAACCGAAAACAGATATCGTTTTTTCCGGGCTTGGGTGGATTACAGTAAACGAAGCAGGTGCAAAGGTAGCTGCTTATGTTCCGAAAGGCGTTCATGCATTAGTGAGAAAGTCTTTGATATAATATATATCCGGTCATCAAAAGAATCATGTACTTTCTATGTTTGAAAACAGTCTAGCTCCAGGTGCCATCGGCTTGAGGTCTTAAGCGTGGCTAGTTGAGGCTCTAAGGGACTCGAGGTCATAAATCGCTTCCTTTCAGAAGGGAAAATCACCTTCTTACAGGAATCCCCTTATGCTTGTCGTCCCTGAACAGTCGCCTCTACATTTCGTACAATCGCTTCTGAAGGCAAAAAACGCCTTCTGCTGCAGCTTGTCTTAAGCTTGAGGGCCGCAGGACAAGGGACGCTGCGTCAGCATTTTTATTGCACGACCAAAAGTGACAGCTTTAGGAAGGACTTAGCACTTTTAGTCTGCGTCCCTCATAGGCGGGCGCCTTACGCTTTTCAAAAGGGGAGAGGAATTTGAAAAAACTTTTTGGTGTTATAGGTGATCCAATATCACATTCGATGTCGCCTGCCATGCATAATGATCTATTTCATGCTTATGGCATCGACGCCCATTACCAGCCGTTCCATGTAAAAAAAGAAAACCTGGGGGATGCGATAAGAGGGCTCAGGGCGATAGGAATATCAGGATTTAATATTACTGTACCGCACAAAGAGGCAATAATGCCTCTTTTGGATGAACTGGATCCATTGGCAGAGGCCATTGGAGCTGTCAATACGGTCGTAAACCATAACGGTAGGCTTAAAGGCTATAATACAGATGGAAGCGGTTATGTAAAAGGTTTGCTGGAGGAAATTTCGACTGTAAGAGATAAGAAGGTTTTAATAGTTGGTGCCGGTGGAGCTGCAAGAGCTATCTATTTCACATTGGCAAAAGAAGGGCCCCAATTACTGGAAATCTGCAACCGGACTGTATCTAAAGCTGATCTTATCGTGGAGGATTGTCCTTATCCTGTCCCCGCTCGGGCTTTGGATATACAGGAAGCTGAGAAAAATCTGGAGATATATGATCTAATCGTTCAGACCACGCCAATTGGCATGCTTCCGGACATCCAAAAGAGTCCGCTTTCCATACATAATCTTAAGTCCGGAACCTTTGTGAGCGATATTATTTACAATCCGCTTGAAACACTGCTTTTGCGGGAAGCTAGTAATAAGGGTGCCGGAATCCAAAATGGACTGGATATGTTTGTTTATCAGGGAGCATTGGCATTCGAAAAATGGACTGGCATTGAACCGGATATAAAAAGAATGAGAGATAAAGTCTTAAAACAACTGGGAGGATTATAATGCTAACAGGAAAGCAAAAACGTTTTTTACGTTCTAAAGCCCATCATTTAAACCCAATTTTTCAAGTTGGCAAGGGCGGGGTTAATGAAAACATGATTAAGCAAGTAGGAGAAGCCTTGGAGGCCCGTGAATTATTAAAAGTCACTATCCTGCAAAATTGTGAAGATGACAGAGATACGGTTGCAGAGCAGCTGGTAAAGGGCACAAAAGCCGAGCTTGTCCAAGTTATTGGGAATATTATTGTTTTATATAAAGAATCTAAAGAAAACAAACAAATCGAACTTCCTTAGAAGATACTTTCTATTCGGGCATACAGAAACGGAGGGGCGAAAGTGGACAAAGTAGGTATACTGGGAGGCACCTTTAATCCTCCTCATATGGGACATCTTATTATTGCAAATGAGGTTTTGTGCTCACTAGACTTGGATGAAGTTTGGTTTATGCCGAACCAGGAACCGCCTCATAAGGAGAAATCCAATGCTGCCAGCAACCGTGACCGTATAGAAATGCTAAAGCTTGCAGTGGATGCTCATCCAAAGTTCAAATTGGAACTGATTGAGCTCGAAAGGCAAGGGCCTTCATTTACCTATGATACGATTATGCTTTTAAAGGAAAACTATCCTCACAAGCAGTTTTACTTTATTATCGGGGCTGACATGGTAGAGTATTTGCCTAAGTGGCACAACATTGATAAACTCCTTAAAATGGTTACTTTCGTCGGCGTGAAAAGGCCATCATACAATCACCAGACTTCCTATCCCATTCTTTATTCGGAGGTTCCGGAAATAGGTATTTCATCCAGTATGATCAGAAGCAGGCTGAAGGAAGGCGGAACGGTTCGCTACCTAGTCCCTGATTCAATTAGGAAATATATTAAGGAGAATCATTTATATGAATCGTGATAAGGCCCTGGCAATTGTTAAGGAACAATTAACCGAACACCGCTTTCTCCATACTATAGGTGTTATGGAAACAGCCATAAAGCTTGCGGAAAAGTATGGTGCAGATGGAAAGAAAGCAGAACTGGCTGCAATCTTCCATGACTATGCCAAATTTCGGCCCAAAGATGAGATGAAGGAAATCATTATAAGCAATGGCATGCCTGTTGAGCTTCTTGATTACAATAGTGAGCTTTGGCATGCTCCGGTTGGAGCCTATTTGGCTGAAAAAGAAGCAGGCATTACTGATTGCGAAGTTCTCGACGCAATAAGATACCATACTTCCGGAAGGACAGGGATGACTTTGCTTGAAAAAGTTATTTACCTTGCTGATTATATTGAGCCCGGAAGGCATTTCCCAGGTGTTGAAGAAGTGCGAGAGTTGGCCGAGTCCAGTCTGGATAAAGCACTAATAAAATCTGTACAAAATACGATTATGTTTTTAGTAAAAAAGGGGCAGCCAGTTTTTCCGGCTACCTTCCATACTTATAATGACCTTTTAATGAAAACGGAGGATTGATTGAATGAGCGAGAATACATTGCTGAAAACTGCAGTAAAGGCAGCTGATGATAAAAGGGCAGAGGATATTACCATCTTAAATATGAAAGGCATTTCCTTAATCTCTGACTACTTTATTATATGCCATGGGAACTCTGATAAACAGGTACAGGCCATTGCGCGGGAAATGAAAGAGAAGTCAGAAGAAGAAGGATTCAATGTGAAAAGAATGGAAGGCTTTGATGAGGCAAGGTGGGTTCTTGTGGATATGGGGGATGTTGTTGCCCATGTTTTCCATCGTGACGAAAGAAGCTATTATAACTTGGAAAGGCTTTGGGGCGATGCGCCTGTTGAAAGCGTCCAAAGCATGCTTAATCAATGAGCTACGGTAAGTTCGCATATCTTTACGATCAGCTAATGGAAGATGCACCATATGATAGCTGGGTGGAATTAATCAGCCAAAAGGTGGAAAAGTTTAGTATTTCAGGCAAAAAACTGCTTGATCTGGCATGCGGAACAGGTCAGCTTTCGATTAGGCTTGGAAAACAGGGATATGAGGTTACTGGTGTGGACTTGTCCGGGGATATGCTGGCTGTAGCCCAAGCTAAGGCGGAACAAAACGGCCTGCGGATTCCTTTTTATCAACAAAATATGGCTGAACTAGAAGGCTTTGGAGAATTCGATATTATAGGGATTTTTTGTGATTCATTAAATTATCTAGAGACAGAATCAGAGGTGCAAGCAACCTTTCAGCGTGTTCATGGACACCTGAAAGACGATGGTCTCTTTATATTTGATGTCCATTCCATTTATAAAATGATGCAAATCTTTATGAACCAGACATTTGCTGAAAATGATGAAGAAATTTCTTATATTTGGCATAGCTATCAGGGGGAATACCCCAACTCTGTTGAGCATGATCTCTCCTTTTTCGTTTTGGATGAAGCAACAGAAAAATATGATCGTTATGATGAACTTCATTTTCAGCGGACCTACCCTGTTGAAAGCTATGAGGGATGGCTCCGGGAATGCGGCTTTGAGCTGCTGGAGGTTTCAGCTGATTTTGAAGATACTGCTCCGGGCAGCCAGGCAGAACGGATATTTTTTATCTGCAGGAAAAGTGCAGTTACTAAAGGCAAATAATTTTTTCGCTCCATAAATAAAAACCATGATAAACAAATGGCCAGATTGCGAATAGGCAATCTGGCTATAATTTTTTATTTTGAATAAGGAGGATTTTAATGCCCTGATAAAGAATTATTATTGAAGTGTGTACTGTTTTTTTACCTGTATAAGATCCTCGTCAAATTTCGAATGTGTTGCCTGGAACAAATGCTCAAATACTTCACCAAGTTCGCTTTCAAGCACCCGGATTCCTTCTCCGGTAACTCCTCCTTTGACACATACTTTCTCCTGTAATGTCGGCAAAGTATAAAACCCTTTTTTTAGCAAATCCCCCAACCCGATTAGCATCTCGCCTGCAAGCTTAGTGGCAGTCTCCTGGTCAATTTCTGTTTCTGAAACTGCAGCGTTGATGAAGCGCTGTGTTAAATAGCTGAAAAAGGCAGGTCCACAGCTGACGATATCAGAAGAAACTCTTGTAATCTTTTCCTCAATAGATACTGGCGTGGAAATACTCTCAAAAAGCTTCTTGATTCGTCTCTTCCATTCCTCCTGGCACTGTTCCCCAAATGATAATAATGAGACTCCCGATAAAGCCCGATTCGTTATACTGGGAATAGCTCTCGCAGCAGAACAAGGTAATACTGATTCTAGCTGTTTTACACTTATAGGGCTCGTGATTGATACCACACACTTATCTTTTGACAGGAACGGCAGGATATCCTGAATCACATCATAAACATCATGAGGCTTTACACATACGAAAATAAGAGAAGAGTGCCGCGCAGTCTCCCTGGCATCTTCCGCAACCGCAATTTCAGGGTAAGTTACCTTTATCTCCATCGCTTTCCTAATTGTCCTATTGGTAATAGTCATGGAGGAAGGGGAAACGGCTCCTCCGTCGAGGAATGCCTCTGTCAATATTCTCCCCATATTACCTGTACCAATGATTCCGATTTTCATTGTTCCATCCCTCCTTCAAAAGCAGCTCTCTCGTATAACGATATGTGTTGTAAAAAACATTTATGCCAAAAAGAAAGGATAGGATGTTTGTGGCCGAATGGATAAAGAGCAATAAACTATATTTTTTTGGAGGCACGCTTGCAATGTGTGCCCTCCTATATTATTTATTCATGCCCCCTCAAGAAACAGAAGCCCTTCCCGAAATTGATCATCCGGCATTAGCAGAAAGGGAGGACAGTGTCCCAAACGGCCTTGAAGATGAACCCCCGGCAGAAGGGCAGCAACAAGCTATTAAAGTCGATGTGAAAGGAGCAGTTAAAAAGCCGGGTGTATATGAAACAATGGAGGGCGACAGGATTATTGATGTCCTGGAAAAGGCAGGAGGGCTGATGGAAAATGCTGATCGCAATCAAATAAACTTTGCTCTAAGGGTATCTGATGAAATGGTTATTTATATTCCCGGAGAAGGAGAGGGACTTTTTGAAACGAATGGAGCTGAGGGAATCACTTCTATATCAGTCCAGCAAAATGATGGGAAAATTAATCTGAATAATGCAACTGAAGCTGAATTGCAGACGCTGCCCGGTATCGGTCCGTCCAAGGCTGCTGCCATTCTTGAGCACCGGGAAACAAATGGACCATTTAAGGCTATAGAGGATCTGAAATTAATTCCAGGGATAGGAGATAAGACCTTTGAAAAACTGAAGGAGCGGATAAAGGTAAAATAGAAATTCTTCCTTCCATTGACCTTATATCATTTGGGGCTTAAACTTATGGGGAGAAAATGAATATTTCCCACAAGATTATAGCAGCGGCTGGTACCAGCTTGCGGAAAAATGGAAGGGAGAGGCAGACAAGATGGAACGTATATCCTGGAATCAATACTTTATGGCTCAAAGCCATTTGCTGGCTCTAAGGAGCACATGTACAAGATTGGCGGTAGGCGCAACAATTGTCAGGGATAAGAGAATCATAGCGGGTGGATATAATGGTTCGATTACAGGCGGGGAACATTGCATAGATGAAGGCTGCTATGTTATTGATAACCATTGCGTTCGCACCATCCACGCAGAAATGAATGCGATATTGCAATGTGCCAAATTCGGTGTGCCTACAAGTGATGCAGAAATCTATGTAACACATTTTCCTTGCCTTCAATGCTGTAAAGCTATTATCCAGGCAGGTATTAAAACGGTTTACTACGCACAGGACTACAAAAATCACCCTTATGGGATTGAACTCTTTGAGAAGGCAGGGGTTAAAACTGTCCAGGTTGAAGCTGAAAAGGTTTCATTTGATGGAAGAAGGCAAGAAAAACACGATTTTATTGAGGAATTGATGAACGAGCTTGAGAAGAACGGAACAAATCAGGAATTATTGAAAGGTTACAAAGAAAAAAAGGACAAGCTATTTAATCCTTAATTTATTTGCAGGAGTAGAACCCGCGGAAAAAGCTGATTTTATTCCTGCATTCTATTAAACTATAGCAAAGGAGCAAATTTAATGAAAGGCAGATGGATTTATGTAGCTGCTGCCTCGTTTTTTGGAATATTAACAGCTTTTTTTAAAATGGCTGTTTTTATATTCATTATGATTATAGCAGCCTTTCTGTTCTATAAAAGAAATATCCTTACCCAAAAGCAATCTGGACTGCTATTAATCATCTTCCTTTTCTTTCTCTTTCGAAGCGTAATAGCAGAAGACCAAAATGTAACCCAACTTGCTGGCGACGAAACTCTTTTTGAAGTAAGGATTAAAGAAGCTGTTAGAATAGATGGAGACCAACTCACGGTCCTTGTTGAAACGGTTTCAAATGAAAGGTTAATGGCTAAATATAAAATTAAATCCGAAAAAGAAGAAAAAATCCTCAGCAGCTATTTGCGGGTGGGACTGGCATGCAAGGTAAGCGGAAACTTGCAGATCCCGCCAACAGCCAAAAACCCCAACGCGTTCAGCTATAAAGAGTACCTCAATCATAACAAAATCTTCTGGATCCTCGAAATTAAGCAGCTATTCCTCTCCGATTGCAGTAACCGTGAAAACAGCCTCCCTTTATTACTTTTAAAAATTAGAGAAATGGGAACAAGTTACCTATTGAAGCATTTTCCTGAAAAGACTGCTTCCATAGCGGTTGCCCTCATATTTGGAGATCGAGACTTCATTGATCATGACATCCTCGAATCTTATCAGAGACTGGGAATCATCCATTTGCTTGCTATTTCCGGTCTTCATGTGGGATTGCTTGCTGGCATGTTTTTTCTTGCTGGGATTCGTGCGGGGATAACGAGGGAGAAAATGACGAGCGTGCTGATCCTGATTTTGCCAGGATACGCCCTTATCACAGGTGCAGCACCATCTGTCATCCGAGCTGTTTTTATGATGCTTTTAGTATTGTTTGCCAGGAAGTTAAAATTAACTGTCCTGATTATTGATGTATTCGCTATTGTGTTCATTATCTATCTCTTTATTTCCCCTCATATCCTGTTTAATGCCGGCTTTCAGCTTTCATTTGCTGTTAGCTTATCACTCATCCTATCAGCTCCGCTTATCTTAAAACGATTCTCCAGTCCATTTGCCATCATTTTGGCTGTGTCCTTTATTTGCCAAATTGCAGCAATCCCGATATTGCTTTGGCATTTCTTTGAAGTGTCCATTATTTCCGTATTTGCTAATTTAATCTTTGTCCCAATGTTTTCATCTCTTGTTCTGCCGGTAATATTAATTCTTTTCTTCCTTCATTTGTTAATGGGCGGGAAGTCCGCTTTTTTGCTTATCCCTTTTGATAAATTTATAAATTTAATTGATTATCTAGCTGAAAAACTTTCAGGGATCCCTTATACATCTCTTGTTTTGGGCCGTCCTTCAGTACTAGTCCTGCTTCTATATGTTTTCATCATACCTGCTTTTTTCAGCTCATGGGAAACGGCAAAAGGCAAAAAACCGTTTCTTTTAAGTTGTTTACTCCCTTTACTTGCGGTAATGATTCATTTCTTTACGACTGCTATCTCCCCAAATGGAGAAGTCACATTTATTGATGTCGGACAGGGTGATAGCATACTGGTTAAGCTTCCCTATGGAAAAGGGAACTATCTAATTGATACAGGCGGCACAGTCAGGTTTCAAACAGAAGAATGGAAAATGCGGAATGATCCATATGAAGTAGGGAAGGATACCGTTGTCCCTTTTCTTAAGAGCAAAGGAATCAGTACTATTGATAAGCTTATTTTGACGCATGGGGACATGGACCATATTGGCGGAGCTGCAGCGGTCATCGACGAAATACGGGTTAAAGCCGTTATACTGCCGATAGCCAGTGAGATTTCTGAGTTCGAACAAGAACTTATTCATAAGGCAAAGAAGAGCAATAGTAAAGTTTTATACAGTAAAGCTGGAGACAGATGGACTGAGGGAGAAAGCCTTTTTCAAATACTTTCTCCTCCAGAAGGAGTGAAAATAGAGAGAAATGACGGGTCCATTGTGCTATATGCCAAATTGGGCGGTTTAAGCTGGCTGTTTACCGGAGATCTTGAATCAGAAGGAGAAAAAAGGCTGGTTCAGACTTATCCCAACTTAAAAATTGATGTATTAAAAGCAGGGCATCATGGAAGTAAAACCTCTTCTACAGATCTATTCCTCTCAAGCGTTTTGCCGCAGATTGCCATCATTTCGGCGGGGGAAAACAACCGTTATGGGCATCCCCATACGGATGTAATTTCCAGGCTTGCCAGCAGGAATATTCGAATTTTAAGAACGGATGAGCATGGAGCGGTTACCTATATTTTTAAAGGAAATTCAGGAACCTTTTATGTTCAGCTTCCATAGTATATCTTAGAAAGTACTTAAGCCAGTTATTTATGTAAGGGTTCACAAATACCTCGAAAAATGAAAAAGAGACTGCAAGTATGCAGCCTCAATGTTTTGGCCTGGGCCATTCATTTTTAGTCACTTTATCGCAGACTAACGTACAGTAATACCCCCACATTAAGACTTCAAGAAAAACAAGTAAGGATAAGTAGAGATAAACTGCCCGTAAAGGCCCGATTATCTGAACTCAGACAAATGGCGCCACGTCCTGTGGCAACGTCTGAGTGACCCGCATCGTGAAGGCCTCAACTATCCATCAGTGGGGGAGGAAGAAACCCCACTGATGGAAGTTTCACTTTATGTAGCCATTAAGCTCCTAAAAATTTAATGACTGTTGCAATAACAAATAATGTTGCGAAGAAACCAAATGATACGATAAATCCTACACCAGAGTCGATAGCATCATTTCGTTTGCTTTGGACGTTCTTTTCAAATTCGTTCACAGTCTACCCCTCCTATTTCCTATATAGTATAAGACATTCAATTAAAAAAATCTAGCGTTCCCCGGTCCTTTTCCTGCATTAACAAGAGTTGTCACAAATAAGGCTAAACATAAAGGGGAAAATAATAAAACAAAGGGTGCACCGCAGCTTCCTGAGTATCCCGGGTCTCAGGGAGCGGCGTTCTATATAGATCAGGAATTGGCGTTCATAGCGGGCGCCAATTTCTTATGTATAACTTGTCAAAACGCTTGAGCTTCTTTAGGATAGAAAGAGAATAAAATGCAAGGTGAACGGAGCGAAAGAAATTGGTTTTTGATATATGGAAACAAATAAAAGCAAAGCGGTTTGCTCCTATATATTTATTATATGGAACGGAACCCTATCTTATAAACGAAACAAAACAGCTGCTGATCAATCATGTGTTAAGCCCAGAGGAAGCTGACTTTAATTTATCCTCTTATGACCTTGAGGAAACACCGATCGATACAGCGCTTGAAGATGCCGAAACATTCCCTTTTATGGGGGAACGAAGGCTGATTTTCTTACATAACCCAGTATTTCTAACTTCTGAAAAGTCTAAAGCGAAAATAGAGCATAATCTGGCTAAGCTTGAAGCCTATATTAAGGAACCTGCGCCATACTCGGTTGTGGTTTTGTCAGCCTCCTCTGAAAAGCTGGATGATCGGAAAAAATTAACAAAACAATTAAAGAAAACGGCAGCTGTGCTCGAAGCTAAGAAGCTGAACGAAGGTGAGCTGAAAACATGGATCAGGGAACGGGCGGCATTAAACGGAGTCCAGATTAATGAAGCTGCAGTTGAACTGGTATTGACCCTGGCAGGTACCAACTTGTTTATTCTGACTAGTGAAATTGATAAGCTGGCTCTATATGCAAGTGATACAAAGCGAATTGACGAACAGATGGTTGAAAAGATGGTTTCAAGGTCACTGGAACAAAACATTTTCTCTCTTGTGGATAAAATTGTCCATCGCAAAATAGAAGAGGCATTAAGAATTTATTATGATTTATTAAAGCAAAATGAAGAACCGATTAAAATTTTATCCGTGATAACCGGCCAGTTCAGGCTAATATACCAGGTAAAAGAGCTTGCCAGACGGGGGTATGGACAGCAGCAGATCGCTGGCTATTTAAAAATCCACCCATTTCGCGTTAAGCTGGCTGCGGGGCAGGCGCAGCTTTTTGGCGATGAAGAACTAACGGTCATTATGAGCTTGCTTGCAGACGCAGATTACCAAATGAAAACCGGGGGCATGAATAAAACCATGCTGATTGAAATGTTCCTGTTTCGCCTTCAAAGCCAAGCTTTGCAAAAAAATACGCAATAAAAAAAGCGGTCCTGACAAGGACCGCTTTTTTGTGCATTATAAAAGGCTATCCCTTAAAGATAGCCGATATCTTTAAACATTAAGCGTTTAAAGAGTTCATTTTTTTCATTAAACGAGACTTTTTACGAGCAGCAGCGTTTTTGTGGATTAGACCTTTTGCAGCAGCTTTGTCTAGTTTACGAGCAGCATCAGCGAAAGATTCAGTTGCAGAAGCAGCATCGTTGTTTACGATTGCAGCATCAACTTTCTTAACAGCTGTACGCATTGAAGATTTGATTGTAGCGTTATGAGCGTTACGAGCTTCGCTAGTTTTAACACGCTTAATAGCAGATTTAATGTTTGGCATTCCATTCACCTCCTGAAAAAGCATCGAGATTCTATAACTCGACATTCACATTCATTAACAATAATTAAGAACAAGTGATATTCTATCAAACACGAGGCCATAATGCAATACTCTGTAATTAAAATTGCTGATTGCAATTCTGTTATGAAGATAAATCATCCTATGCATGTTTTTGCCTTTTGAAGGCAATGATAGTACATATCCGAATTCTAGTATATTATGGGTTATTTTCCATAAAACCAAATAAGCAGAGAATGTGAGGGATTAACTTGAAGGAATCAATAGATTTAAGCAAGTACTCGGTCCGAACGGATCTAGCGATTGAAGCAAGGGAAATGGTCATAGCGGACAGGCAGAAAGACAATGTCCACGAGCAGGAAAACCTTTCGCAAATTGAGGGCGTTATAATAAAGGAGAAAGAAGAGAACGATATAAAGATTTCTTTTGTAGAAGTGACAAAACAAGGTGCAGAGGCATTAGGAAAAAAGGAAGGTAAATATTTGACACTTGAAGTGACGGGCATCCGTCAGCAGGATACCGAACTGCAAAAAAAAGTGGAATCTGTTTTTGCAGGTGAATTTTCCCAGTTCATTAAGCAATTGGGGATAAAAGAGAACGCCTCATGCCTAATAGTCGGCCTTGGAAACTGGAATGTCACTCCTGACGCATTGGGACCGCAAGTTTGTGAAAACCTGCTGGTTACCAGGCATCTCTATCAGCTGCAGCCTGAAAGCGTAGAAGAAGGCTATCGTCCGGTAAGCGCCATATCCCCTGGCGTTATGGGGTTAACTGGTATTGAGACAAGCGACATAATTTATGGAATTGTTGAAAAAACAAAGCCTGATTTTGTCATTGCGATAGATGCGCTTGCCTCCCGCTCAATCGAAAGAGTTAATTCCACGATCCAAATATCGGATACAGGCATCCATCCCGGATCCGGTGTGGGAAATAAACGGAAGGAAATCAGCAAGGAAACATTGGGCATACCAGTAATCGCAATAGGAGTACCTACTGTTGTGGATGCCGTGTCGATAACAAGCGACACCATTGATTTTATTCTAAAGCATTTTGGAAAAGAAATGAGGGAGGGAGACCGTCCGTCCCGGTCACTTGCGCCGGCTGGCATGACCTTTGGGGAAAAAAGAAAGCTGACTGAGGAAGATTTGCCTGAGGAACACCACCGAAAAACCTTTTTAGGCATGATTGGCACCCTGCCTGAAGATGAAAAGCGAAGGCTTATCTATGAAGTGCTTTCCCCGCTCGGCCACAATCTAATGGTTACACCGAAGGAAGTTGATGTATTTATTGAGGATATGTCAAACCTTATAGCCAATGGCTTGAACGCAGCGCTCCATCAAAAAGTGAACCAGGATAATGCCGGTTTTTATACTAGATAGAAATTATTTGTTCTATCTTCTCTAGCAAAGTCATAACATTTACTAGACTTGCAAAGAGAGGTGGAACAATGAAACCTTTGAAGACCAATGGACTCGTTGTAACAATTCAAGGGACAAGCCTGTTAAAAGCCATAGGCGGATTTTTGCTCTTTCTGTTTATGATATTTTCAATAAGCGGAGCTCTGACATCTTTAAAGCCAGAATATAGAATCAGTTCTTCATCCGTTAATACAGCAGCGACGAATCTAACAGGAGAAATGCTATACCATTTCCTTGGCTGGGAAAATCACGCCTTTCTTGAGGCGATGCCGGAAGATAGTTTCCCTCCCAGATTTGCAAATGTGGTTTTTAAGCTATCAACAAATGTAAATCTTGATGATCCGAGAAGCTTATTAGGGAGGGAACTGCCTTTCTTCTCACTTTATGACAGCAAAATTCTAGTTGCCGGTGAAGGAACAGATTATACCAACATGCCGATAGAGTCTTCGCCGCCTTTGGAAGTATTAAAAGCTGAGCAAGAAGCAGCACTGCAAAACACTGAAGGCCTGGATTCAAATGAAGAAAATAGCCAGTCTGGAACACCTCCTATGACTACCGGTGATAAAAAGGCAGTTTATGTTTATTTCAGCCATAATCGGGAATCGTTTCTTCCATATCTAAAAGGTGTGAACGACCCGAATGCTGCCAGTCATTCTCAAATCAATGTGACAAAAATAGGGGACAAACTTAAAGCGGAATTGGAGAGCAGAGGCATCGGAACAACAGTTGATAAAACGGATATCCAAGGTGCTTTAAATAAAAAAGGATGGAGTTATGCACAGTCCTATGAGGCTTCACGGGAGGTTGTTCAGGCAGCAGCTTCCACTGACCGGGATTTAACATATTTCATTGATATTCACAGGGACTCGCGAAGAAAAGAGGATACAACAAAAGAAATTAATGGAAAGACATATGCGAAACTTGCATTTGTGATAGGGGCAGAGCATCAAAACTACGAGAAGAATTTAAAGTTTGCCAATGAATTGCATAAAAGACTCGAGGACAAATACAAGGGCTTGAGCAGAGGGATTATCCAGCTGCAGGGAGAAAGGACGAATGGGAAATTTAATCAGGACCTTTCTGAAAATGCCATCCTGATAGAATTTGGAGGGGTCGATAATACATTTGAGGAATTGGATCGTTCAGCGGAAGCCCTGGCGGAAATCTTCAGTGAATATTATTGGCAGGCTGAGGAAGTAAATTCAACCATAGGCGGGGAATCGGAAAAGAAATAATGTTTAGGTGTGATTTGTAATGAAGATGTTTATGTTAAAAGCGACTTTTCTGGCTGCCATTATGTTTGTATCTGTCTTGTTTGGGATGCAGCAGGCGAATGAAGGAATACAAAGAATGAAGGGCTATTCTGATAATGATTTCAAAAGTGCGCTCACCTTAAGCGAAAGTGAGGAAGGTGAACTTCAGGCTTCAGTACTGGGGAATGATGTATCCAGCCATGATCTTCAACAGAAGAAACAAAGGCTTGAAGAAATGAAAGCTTATAACTTCTTTTCGTCTTTGGGAAAAAGTATCTCCGAAGGCCTGTCAGGATTAACAGAAAAATCGATCGCTTTCATTACAGAATTATTAACCGGAGAATAGGGCTGCTCAGGGGGCAGCCTTATTTTTTTGCACTAGGTTAATATTGATAATGGGGCTCTGTTGTTTAGAGGAGAAATCAACAGGAAAGTTTAAAAAAGACCTCACTTAGAAGGCAAAACAGCTTAGCATTGAATCTTCATAAACGTACTGCTATAATCAAAAATAGTGTATAAACTAATAGGACTAACTGAAAATAGATTAACACTTGGCTCCAGGCGCCCTTTAAAAGGCGTCTTGCGCTTTTCTTATAGTAGGAGTTGAATTGTAAACCATGAACAGAGAAGAGAGACTAAAAAGGCAAGAGAAAATAAGGAATTTTTCGATAATCGCCCATATTGACCATGGGAAATCGACTTTGGCTGACAGGATCCTTGAAAAAACCAATGCGCTTACAGCCCGTGAAATGAAGGATCAGCTCCTTGATTCTATGGACCTTGAAAGAGAGCGCGGCATTACCATCAAATTAAACTCAGTCCAGTTGAAATATAAGGCCAAAGATGGAGAAATTTATACTTTCCATTTAATTGATACTCCGGGACACGTCGATTTTACTTATGAAGTATCCCGCAGTTTGGCAGCCTGTGAAGGGGCAATCCTTGTGGTGGATGCAGCCCAGGGGATTGAAGCGCAAACCCTTGCAAATGTTTATTTAGCTTTGGATAACGATTTGGAAATCCTTCCGATCATCAACAAGATTGACCTTCCAAGTGCAGACCCTGAGCGTGTTCGCAATGAAATCGAAGAGGTAATCGGCCTTGATGCTTCTGAAGCTGTACTTGCCTCAGCAAAGGCCGGAATCGGCATTGAGGAAATCCTCGAACAGGTCGTTGAAAAGGTGCCTGCACCTGTTGGCGATCCAGACGCTCCTTTAAAGGCGCTAATCTTTGATTCCCTTTATGATGCTTACCGCGGAGTTGTTGCTTATATCCGTGTAGTGGAAGGAACGGTAAAAGTTGGGGATAAAATAAAAATGATGGCGACAGGCAAAGAATTTGAAGTAACAGAGGTTGGTGTATTTACACCTAAATCTACTCCACTGCCTGAATTATCTGTTGGAGACGTAGGTTTTTTAACAGCAGCCATTAAAAATGTAGGCGATACCCGTGTCGGTGACACCATTACAAGTGCTAAAAACGGTGCAACCGAAGCTCTTCCTGGTTACCGAAAGTTAAACCCAATGGTTTATTGCGGTTTATATCCAATTGACAGCGCCAAATTTAATGATTTGCGGGAAGCTCTTGAAAAGCTTGAGCTTAATGACTCTGCACTTCAGTTTGAACCGGAAACTTCCCAGGCGCTGGGCTTTGGATTCCGCTGCGGATTCCTTGGATTGCTTCACATGGAAATCATCCAGGAGCGAATTGAGCGTGAATTCAAGATTGACTTAATTACAACGGCGCCAAGTGTTATCTATGATGTCATCATGACAGACGGCACCGAAATTAAAGTAGATAATCCATCCAATATGCCTGACCCGCAAAAAATCGATCGTGTGGAAGAGCCATATGTAAAAGCCACAATGATGGCACCGAATGACTATGTTGGTGCAATTATGGAACTTTGCCAGGAGAAACGCGGCATATTCATTGATATGCAGTACATGGATGAAACAAGGGTTAATATTATTTACGAAATTCCTTTATCTGAAATTGTATATGATTTCTTTGACCAGCTTAAATCCAATACAAAAGGATACGCTTCTTTTGATTATGAACTAATCGGCTATAAGCCTTCCAAGCTTGTTAAGATGGATATTCTATTAAATGCTGAAAAAGTTGACGCATTAAGCTTTATTGTCCATAGAGACTTTGCTTATGAAAGAGGAAAGGTTATCGTCGAAAAGCTCAAGGAACTTATTCCCCGACAGCAATTCGAGGTGCCAATCCAAGCGGCAATCGGGCAAAAAATCGTTGCCCGCTCAACAATTAAAGCGATCCGCAAAAATGTATTGGCAAAGTGTTACGGCGGAGACATTTCCCGTAAGCGAAAGCTTTTGGAGAAGCAGAAAGAAGGTAAAAAGCGGATGAAGCAGGTTGGTTCTGTTGAAGTTCCGCAAGAAGCTTTCATGGCTGTTCTGAAAATGGACGACAATAACTCTAAAAAGTAATATATTTGCTTTGTTTAAAGAGGTTAGATATGCTGTCATAATAATAGCAGCACTAGCCTCTTTTTTATATGAACAGGCTTATTGATAAAGGTAGTGAAAAATATATGATTAAAGCAGCTTATATACACATCCCATTTTGTGAGCACATATGCCACTATTGCGATTTTAATAAAGTTTTTCTTAAGGGTCAGCCGGTTGGAGATTACCTTGGCTCTCTGGAGAAAGAAATGGAAATCGCCCTGCTTGAAACGCCAACAAGGCATTTGGATTCCATTTTTGTTGGAGGCGGCACGCCAACAGCGTTAAATGAGCAGCAGCTTGAAAAGCTTTGCGCCATTATTAAAAAGCAGCTTCCTTATGACAGCTCGACAGAATACACCTTTGAAGCAAACCCTGGGGACCTTACTGAGGAAAAACTTCAATTATTGTATGACGCGGGAGTCAACAGGCTCAGCTTTGGCGTACAGACTTTCAATGATGAGCTTTTAAAAAGAATCGGAAGGGTCCACAGAGCCAAAGATGTTTTCCACTCTGTTGAAGCAGCGAAGAAAATAGGTTTTAAAAACATTAGCATTGATCTTATCTATAGCCTTCCCGGCCAGACTCTAAAGGATTTTAAAGAAACACTCGAAACATCCTTCACTTTGGATATTGTCCATTATTCGGGCTACTCACTGATTATTGAACCTAAGACTGTTTTTTATAATCTAATGCGAAAAGGTAAACTGCCAACTCCCGGAGAAGATGTGGAAGCTGAAATGTATGCTTTGTTAATGGAGCAAATGGACAAACATGGCTTTAAACAATATGAAATCAGCAATTTTGCAAAACCTGGCCATGAAAGCCGGCACAATATTACTTATTGGGATAATGAATGGTATTTCGGATTTGGCGCAGGTGCCCATGGTTATGTAAATGGAATGCGCAGGTCCAACCACGGACCGCTCAAGAAATATATGGAGCCGATAACAAATGGACAGCTTCCCGTGCTTGAGGAACATAAAGTTACGCTGGAGGAACAAATGGAAGAGGAGATGTTCCTTGGGCTGAGAAAAACGGATGGTGTCTCCATTAGTCGTTTTAAAGAGAAATTTGGCAGAGATCCTTTAAATTTGTTTGAAGATCAAATTGCGCAGCTGACTGCCAAAGAATTAATTGCTGTTTGTGAGGGTCGAATAAAGCTGACAAGGCAAGGGCGATTCCTTGGAAATGAAGTGTTCCAGTCCTTTATAGGATAATTGGCCAGATCGGCCTGCATGTTTTAAAAATGGATGCCAAATTATTGACACTGCACGCTTGATTTGTTAATTTATTAGTAGAATTAGCACTCACGAACAAAGAGTGCTAACAGAGGTGATAACTGTGTTAACAGATCGTCAATTATTAATTTTTCAAGTGATTGTTGATGATTTTATTCAAACTGCACAGCCTGTCGGATCGAGAACCTTGTCGAAAAAGGAAGAGATTTCTTTTAGTTCCGCAACGATCAGAAATGAGATGGCTGATTTGGAGGAACTTGGGTTTATAGAAAAAACACACACCTCATCGGGGAGGATTCCTTCTGAGAAAGGGTACCGCTACTATGTGGACCACCTTTTATCCCCGCAAAAATTAAATCAGCATGACATCTATAAAGTAAAGTCAATCTTTGCTGAAAGAATTTATGAGCTGGAGAAAATTGTTCAAAGATCTGCCAAAATTCTGTCTGAGCTGACGAACTATACATCCATCGTCCTTGGGCCTGCAGTAAGGGACAACAAGCTGAAAAGAATTCAGATTGTTCCTTTGAATAAAGAAACAGCAATAGCTATTATTATTACCGACACAGGCCATGTGGAAAACAGGATGTTCCACTTGCCGGAAAACATTGATGCCGGCGATTTGGAAAAGATAGTCAACATCCTAAATGACCGATTGGCAGGAGCACCGATCGAGAGCCTGAACAATAAGCTATACAAAGAAGTGGCCGTACTTTTGCGGCAGCATATCAATAATTATGACTTTATGCTGAACTCGATTGCTGATACCATTAAGATTCCAGCGTATGAAAAATTATTTTTTGGCGGAAAAACCAATATGCTTAGCCAGCCGGAATTTCATGATATTGAAAAAATTAAAAATCTCATGAATATGATTGAGCAGGAAAAAGGCATATATGATTTAATCCGTAAAAATAAGGCCGGGATCAATATAAAAATTGGCCGGGAAAATAACAATTCTGCAATGGAAAACTGCAGTCTGATTACAGCGAGCTACTCGATCGGTACCGAGCAGCTAGGTACCATTGCCATTCTCGGACCTACCAGGATGGAGTATTCAAGAGTGATAAGTTTGTTGGATTACATCAGCGCAGACTTATCTGCTGTTTTATCGAAGCTGTATCAAAACGGCTGACGGTGGAAATATTGATTAAGGGTGGAATGGCCTTTTCCATCCCTTTCCCTGTGTTTTTTTATATAGTGCGGTGCCGTGATGCACTGGAACATCCATTCTTTAAGGGAGGTGAACAAGTTGGCAGAAGAGAAAGAAACGCTAAATCAAAATTTAAATGAACAAACGAACAATCCTGAAGGAACTGAAAATGAGGCTCCTGTTGAGAAAGTGTTTGCAGAGGCTGAAGAAGCAGATGCTAGCCAGGAAAATACGGATGCTGAGCTTATTGCAGCTAAGGAAAGAATTACTGAACTCGAAGGCAAGCTGGAGGAAGCAGAAAATCGGATTTACCGCCTTCAGGCTGATTTTGAAAATTCCCGACGCCGTGCAAGGCTTGACCTTGAAGCGTCTGAAAAATATAGAGCACAAAGCTTAATCTCTGATCTGTTGCCTGCAGTTGACAACTTTGAGAGAGCTCTTCAGATGGAAGCTGAAAATGAACAGGCAAAATCCATCCTCCAAGGAATGGAAATGGTTTACCGAAGCGTCCTGGAGGCTATTAAAAAAGAAGGTGCAGAACAAATCGAAGCAGTTGGGAAGGAATTCGATCCGCATTTGCACCAGGCTGTCATGCAGGTAGAGGATGAGAATTTTGGTTCCAATATTGTAGTCGAAGAGTTCCAAAAAGGCTACAAGCTAAAGGATAGAGTCATTCGACCAGCAATGGTTAAAGTAAATCAATAACTACATATTTGGGGAGGTAAAAGAACATGAGCAAAATTATCGGGATAGATTTAGGTACAACAAACTCATGTGTCGCTGTACTCGAGGGCGGCGAACCAAAAGTAATTCCAAATCCGGAGGGCAACCGTACAACACCTTCTGTTGTTGCGTTTAAAAACGGTGAACGCCAGGTCGGTGAGGTGGCAAAACGCCAATCCATTACAAACCCGAACACAATAATTTCCATTAAGCGTCATATGGGAACAGATTTTAAAACTGAAATTGAAGGAAAAGAATATTCACCTCAAGAGGTATCTGCTATTATTCTTCAATATTTAAAATCTTATGCTGAAGACTATCTTGGCGAAAAAGTTACAAAAGCCGTAATCACTGTTCCTGCATACTTTAATGATGCTGAGCGTCAGGCTACAAAGGATGCAGGCAAAATCGCAGGCCTTGAAGTAGAACGTATTATCAACGAGCCTACTGCTGCAGCTTTGGCATATGGCCTTGATAAAATGGATGAGGACCAGACGATTCTTGTTTATGACCTTGGAGGCGGTACATTTGACGTATCCATTCTTGAACTTGGCGATGGCGTGTTTGAAGTAAAATCAACTGCCGGCGATAACCGCCTTGGCGGAGATGACTTCGACCAGGTTATTATTGATTACCTTGTAGAACAGTTCAAGAAAGAAAATGGCATCGATCTTTCAAAAGATAAAATGGCGCTTCAGCGTTTAAAAGATGCAGCTGAAAAAGCGAAAAAGGATCTTTCCGGTGTAACTTCAACCCAAATTTCCCTTCCGTTTATCACTGCGGGGGAAGCTGGTCCTTTACACCTTGAAGTAACGCTTTCTAGAGCAAAATTTGAAGAGCTTTCTGCAGATCTTGTAGAACGCACAATGGGACCTACCCGCCAGGCGCTAAAAGATGCTGGATTGACTCCTTCAGATATCGACAAAGTTATTCTTGTTGGTGGATCAACACGTATCCCGGCTGTACAGGAAGCAATTAAGAAAGAGACAGGCAAGGAGCCGCATAAAGGCGTTAACCCTGATGAAGTTGTTGCAATGGGTGCAGCAATCCAGGGCGGTGTTATCACTGGAGATGTTAAGGACGTTGTACTATTAGATGTTACTCCACTGTCTCTTGGTATTGAAACAATGGGCGGAGTATTCACAAAGCTAATTGAGCGCAATACAACAATCCCAACATCAAAATCACAAGTATTCTCTACTGCTGCAGATAACCAGTCCGCTGTAGACATCCATGTTCTTCAAGGGGAACGTCCGATGGCTGCTGATAACAAAACGTTAGGCCGCTTCCAGCTTGGAGATATCCCTCCAGCTCCACGCGGTGTACCGCAAATTGAGGTATCTTTTGATATTGATAAAAATGGAATTGTTAACGTGCGTGCAAAAGACTTGGGCACAAATAAAGAACAGGCGATTACGATTAAATCATCCACAGGATTATCGGATGAAGAAATCGATAAAATGGTAAGAGAAGCAGAAGAAAATGCAGAAGCTGATAAGAAGCGCAAAGAAGAGGTTGAGCTTCGCAATGAAGCAGACCAGCTGGTATTCACTACTGAAAAGACTCTAAAGGATCTTGAAGGTAAAGTGGACGAAGCTGAGGTAACTAAAGCTAACGAAGCTAAAGATGCTTTAAAAGCTGCAATTGAAAAGAATGATTTGGATGAAATCCGCGCGAAGAAAGATGCATTGCAGGAGGTTGTCCAAGCATTAACAATGAAGCTTTATGAACAGGCTCAGCAAGCACAAGCTGGCCAAGGTGCGGAAGGCACTGGCGAAAATAATGGCGATAATGTAGTTGACGCAGAATTTGAAGAAGTTAAAGACGATAAATAATATTGAACAGCTCCAGCGCCTAGGAGCTTGAGGGTGTCACTCCTGAGCTGGGCGCCTGAGATTTTCCAATTAAAAGTCAAAGTCAGGTATTTCTTGGCTTTGGCTTTTATTCTGTTTAAGGAAACTTGTTTTTAAAGAGCATATGGCTATTAAGGCAATCGGAAGAAGAATTCATGGAGGTGCTTTTTTGCCCCTTGCCCGATGAGCGGATGTGAATCCTATCTTTGGGGAAGCGGCAAATCTATTCACTTTCCAAGTGAATGTCGGTTGCAGAATATATTTAGAGAATGATACAATAACCTTTATGTGAAATGAATCGGGGAGTGGTAATCATGAGTAAAAGGGATTACTATGAAGTTCTTGGAATTAGCAAAGGTGCATCCAAGGATGAAATAAAGAAAGCTTATCGAAAGCTTTCAAAAAAATATCATCCTGATATTAATAAAGAGCCTGATGCTGACGAGAAGTTCAAGGAAGTAAAAGAAGCGTATGAAGTGCTTAGCGATGAACAGAAAAGAGCTCATTACGATCAATTCGGACATACAGATCCGAATCAGGGCTTTGGCGGAGGCGGTTTTGAAGGCTTTGGCGGTTTCGAGGACATCTTCAGCACATTCTTCGGTGGAGGCTCTCGCCGTCGCGACCCTAATGCGCCAAGGCAAGGGGCAGATTTGCAATACACAATGTCCCTATCTTTTGAGGAAGCTGTCTTTGGAAAAGAGACAGATATTGAAATTCCTCGTGAGGAAACATGTGAAACTTGTAACGGATCAGGGGCGAAGCCTGGCACCAAGCCGGAAACATGCCGCCACTGCCATGGATCTGGCCAGCTGAACGTTGAACAAAATACGCCATTTGGCAAGATTGTAAACAGAAGAGTTTGCCACTATTGTAGTGGTACTGGCAAAGAAATTAAGGAGAAGTGCTCTACATGCGGGGGCTCCGGCAAGGTGCAAAAGCGAAGGAAAATCCACGTCAAGATTCCTGCCGGGATAGATGATGGCCAGCAGCTTCGTGTAGCTGGACAAGGTGAACCGGGGGTGAATGGCGGCCCTCCTGGAGATCTTTATGTAGTGTTCCATGTTCGTTCTCATGAGTTCTTTGAGCGGGATGGCGATGATGTATATTGTGAAATGCCTATTACTTTTGTGCAAGCTGCACTTGGTGATGAAATCGAAGTGCCAACCCTTCATGGGAAAGTAAAGCTAAAGGTTCCTGCGGGTACACAAACGGGAACAAAATTCCGCTTAAAAGGGAAAGGTGTTCCAAACGTCAGAGGTTACGGCACGGGAGATCAGCATATAATTATCCGTATTATCACCCCGACAAAGCTGACAGAAAAGCAAAGGCAGCTGCTTAGCGAATTTGCGGAAGTAAGCGGGAAAGTTCCTCAAGGGGAGCAGGAAGAGAGCTTTTTTTCGAAAGTAAAACGAGCCTTTAAAGGTGAATAAAGGAAATGGAGTTGGTAGAAGTGAAATGGTCAGAAATCAGTATTCATACTACAAATGAAGCTGTTGAACCGATTTCGAATATTTTGCATGAAGCCGGAGCAAGCGGAGTCGTTATAGAAGATCCTTTGGAACTTGTAAAAGAAAGAAAGGACCAATTCGGCGAAATCTACCAGCTCGATCCACAGGATTATCCTGAAGAAGGCGTTATTGTAAAAGCTTATTTGCCTGTAAACAGTTTTTTGGGCGAAACTGTTGATGAAATAAAAGAGGCTATTAATAACCTGATTTTATTTAACATTGATATAGGGGCTAATAAGGTCAGCATCAGCGAAGTAAACGAAGAAGAATGGGCGACAGCCTGGAAAAAATATTATAACCCTGTAAAAATATCAGAACGTTTTACCATCGTCCCTACTTGGGAGGAGTATACTCCGGTCAGCAGTGATGAGCTTATCATTGAACTTGATCCGGGAATGGCTTTTGGAACGGGGACACACCCAACGACTGTCATGTGTATTCAAGCCTTGGAAAGAACAGTAAAACAAGGGGATAATGTAGTAGATGTTGGGACCGGTTCAGGTGTTTTGAGCATTGCTGCAGCCATGCTTGGCGCTGAAAGTGTAAAAGCACTTGATTTGGATGAAGTAGCAGTAAATTCGGCTAGATTAAATATTAAGCTAAATAAAGTTCAGCATATAGTAGATGTTTCCCAAAATAACCTGCTCGATGGCGTGGAGCAAGGTGCAGATGTGGTGGTAGCGAATATCCTTGCGGAAGTGATCCTGCGATTTACGGATGATGTTGCATCTGTCGTTAAGGAAGGCGGATATTTTATTGCATCAGGAATTATCCAGCAGAAGAAACAGGAAGTCAGGGACGCCATTGCAGCATCAGGCTTTGAAATTGAAGAAACGATTCAAATGGAAGACTGGGTTGCTATTGTAGGGAAAAGAAAGTGACAGTCGGGAGGGGGGAATTGATTTACCCCCCTTTTTAAAGTTTTGGCTGTGCTAAAGCTAACTGGTGATTTTGGCGCTTTGTTTATTGGAGCGGAAGGCGCGGGATCCTCGAAAATGCATTCGGATTCGAGGATGCTTATCCAATGTCCTGCGGGATTGCGGATCACAGGGAGCCCCCAGGCTTCACGCTTGAGGAGCGTCGGACCGCCCGCGGTTCAACTGAGCTTCTTGAGCGGAAATCAACAAGGAAGGTAAGCAAAGCTAAAAGTTTTAGAAGAATAGCGGACAGTCTAAGAAAGAAGGTGCCAAATGTGCAGCGTTATTTCGTAGAGGAACAGGCAATTGAAAATCGCTTTTATATTTTTGGTGAAGACCGCCATCACATTGTAAAAGTAATGCGCATGAAAGAAGGCGACTGCATTATTTGTGTGGGTCCGCACCAGAAGAGCGCACTATGCACAATTGCAGAAATTACCGATGAACAAGTGACTGCAGAAGTTGTACAATGGATTGAAGGATCTTCAGAGCTTCCTGTTGATGTTACAATAGTGAGCGGACTGCCTAAAGGGGATAAGCTGGAATGGATTATCCAAAAGGGTACAGAGCTCGGTGCTCACCGATTTATCCCTTTTACTTCAGCTCGTTCAGTAGTAAAATGGGATGCGAAGAAGGCTGCGAAAAAGGTTGACAGATGGCAGAAAATTGCTAAAGAAGCAGCCGAGCAGTCTCACCGGACCATTATGCCTGAAGTTCATGCACCGTTAGACTTAAAGTCACTGCTGAAATTATGCGGACATTACAACCATAAATTGATTGCCTTTGAGGAAGAAGCGAAACAGGGGGAAGCCTCCGTGCTTTCCAAAACCTTGTCTTCAATGAATAAAGGTGAATCGCTGATTATATTTTTTGGGCCTGAAGGCGGGCTTGCAGACCAGGAAGTTACCTTGCTGCAGGAGCACGGCTTTCTTGCCTGCGGCCTTGGCCCGCGGATTTTAAGAACAGAAACAGCACCGCTTTATTTGCTTTCGGCTGTTTCCTATCATTTTGAATTAATGGGGTGAAATAATATGCCTGCAGTTGCATTTCATACACTTGGTTGCAAAGTCAACCATTACGAAACAGAAGCCATTTGGCAGCTGTTTAAAGAAGCTGGCTATGAACGGACAGATTTTGAATCTGTTTCAGATGTATATGTTATTAATACATGTACGGTTACAAATACAGGAGATAAAAAAAGCCGGCAGGTTATTAGAAGAGCTATCCGGAAAAACCCTGATGCTGTTATTTGTGTAACAGGCTGTTATGCACAAACATCACCAGCTGAAATTATGGCGATTCCTGGGGTGGATATCGTTGTAGGTACCCAGGATCGGGTTAAGATGCTCGAGTATATTGAGCAGTACAAACAGGAACGCCAGCCTATTAATGGTGTCGGAAATATCATGAAAAACCGTGTTTATGAGGAACTAGATGTTCCAGCTTTTACAGACAGGACACGTGCTTCCCTTAAAATTCAGGAGGGCTGCAACAATTTTTGTACCTTCTGTATTATTCCATGGGCCCGCGGTTTAATGAGATCCCGCGATCCACAGGAAGTAATCCGCCAGGCACAGCAGCTTGTCGATGCAGGCTATAAAGAAATTGTCCTGACAGGCATCCATACAGGAGGCTATGGGGAGGATATGAAGGATTATAACCTTGCGATGCTTCTGAAAGATTTGGAAGAGCAGGTTGCAGGGTTAAAACGTCTAAGAATCTCCTCCATTGAAGCTAGCCAAATTACAGATGAAGTCATTGAAGTTATGGATCAATCCAAAGTGGTTGTCAGGCATCTCCACATTCCTCTTCAATCGGGTTCCAATACTGTCCTGAAGAGAATGCGCCGCAAATATACGATGGAGTTCTTTGCAGAGCGTCTCGACCGTTTGAAGGAAGCTCTTCCTGGTTTGGCGGTAACCTCAGATGTTATCGTTGGGTTCCCTGGGGAAACAGAAGAAGAATTTATGGAAACCTATAATTTTATAAAGAAACATAAATTTTCCGAGCTTCATGTATTTCCTTATTCAAAGCGTACAGGTACACCTGCTGCAAGAATGGATGACCAGATCGACGAAGAAATTAAAAACGAGCGGGTGCACCGCCTGATTGCATTATCTGATCAGCTTGCAAAAGAATATGCATCCAAGTATGAGGGGGAAGTGCTTGAAGTGATTCCTGAGGAAAGCTTCAAGGATAGCTCAGATAACAATTTGTTTGTGGGATACACAGACAATTACTTGAAGGTTGTTTTCCCGGCCACTGAAGAAATGATTGGCCAGATTGTCAAAGTAAAAATTACAAAGGCTGGTTATCCTTATAATGAAGGCCAATTCGTGAAAGTTCTCGATGAATTGGATGAAAAAGAAGAGGCGGCAGTTTAACGGAATTACCTTAGGGTAGTTCCTTTTTTGTTCAATTCTCATTGAATAAAGCATTTTGGGAAAAACTACTCTCGAAAACGGTTGCAAAATTGCTCGATATTTTTTGATTTCAATGGTATTATGTAAGAGGTACGGACAACTTGTTTTAAAGGAGTAGTTAAAATGACAAATAACGTAGCAAGAATGATCGACCATACATTACTTAAAGCGGATACAACCAAAGACCAAATTGAAAAAATTTGTGCAGAGGCAAAGGAATACAACTTTGCATCCGTTTGTGTTAATCCGACTTGGGTAAAACTTTCAAGCGAGTTGCTAAACGGAACTGAGGTTAAGGTTTGCACAGTTATCGGTTTTCCATTGGGAGCTTCCACTCCTGAAACTAAAGCGTTTGAAACTAAAAGTGCCATTGAAAATGGTGCAACAGAAGTAGATATGGTAATTAACATCGGCGCTTTAAAAGGCGGAGATAATGAGCTTGTTGAAAGAGATATTCGCGCGGTTGTCGATGCTGCTAAAGGAAAAGCATTAACAAAAGTTATTATCGAAACTTGTCTTCTTACTGAAGAAGAAAAGGTTAGAGCATGCGAACTTTCTGTTAAGGCAGGAGCTGACTTCGTAAAAACATCTACTGGATTCTCTACTGGAGGAGCAACCGTTGAAGACATCGCCCTTATGAGAAAAACAGTAGGCCCAGATATTGGCGTTAAAGCATCTGGCGGAGTAAGAAGCGCTGAAGATGCACAGAAAATGATTGAAGCAGGTGCCACAAGAATTGGTGCAAGCTCAGGAGCAGCTATTGTCAACGGTTTGACTAGCGATTCTGATTACTAAAAAAAATGCCGGGATACCCGGCATTTTTTTTGTTTTGGTGACAAATCAGCCACTATGAATTGTCTTAAATGTTTGAAGGCTGCTGTTTACAGGGCAAATTAATAGTTAATTTGATCCTATACTCTTGCTTTTTTACTGAGTTCGCAAAGGAACATACAATTGTTCCCTTGCACCTGTTTTTTCACTGGCATCAGGTACGATTGAGCCCCGCCTGCATTCCAAAGAAAAATACTACCGGTCATGCAGCCTGATAATAAACCTTCCAAACTGATGGGCAAATGGAAGGACAAGCAAAGATGATATGACATTGAACATTACACTAATATGGGCAAGCTGCACGTCAGCGTGGTCAGCAGCATTTTGGCCAAGCGCAGCAAGCAAATCAATAAAAGGGTAAAAAGCGGCAACCCCAATGCAATTTAGCCATATATGGGCGTAGGCAGAAAGCTTGGCTTCCCTGCCTGAACCAATGGAGGCTAAATAGGCATCAACACATGTTCCAATATTTGATCCCAGCATAATGGCAATAGCCGTATTTAAATCCATCGTACCAGCAGTCAAAAAGCCCATTATAATTCCAGTTGTTGCAGTGCTTGATTGGATAATGGCTGTAATGATGATGCCGGCAAAAACTGCATATAAATGGCTTCCATCAAGAGCAAGAAGCATTTGGTTGACCCAATCAATATTTTTTAGGGAACCCGCCAAATATTCAAAGCCCCTCATTGCTGCAAATACTGCAGATATGCCCAGCAAAGCGAGCCCTGCACTCTGTAGGTTTTTTCTATTCATAACGGCTAGGATACTTCCAGCCACAGCAATAGGGATGATATAAGACTCTATATTAAAAGTGATTAGTTCTGTCGTAAAAGTTGTTCCAATATTTGTTCCTAAAATAATGCCTATGGTTTGCGGAAACGTGAGCATTCTTGCTGAAACCATTCCTATAGTAATGATCATTACGGCGGAGCTGCTTTGTAAAATGGCCGTAATTAATGTACCGATAAGCAGGCCTTTCCAGGGAGCATTTGTCAGCACTGCCAGCCAAGTTTTTAATGAATCGGCGGATAGGTTGAAAAGTCCTGATCTTAAAAGTGTCATCCCATAAATAAATATCCCAATAAGAAGTAAAAATAATAACAGCTGGGTCAAGCCCTCACCCCCTACATCTAATACTATGGGGCATATTGCAAGGACATGCCTAAGGCAAAAAAAATGTTTAGTTTGTCCTCATTTAGGGTAATAAAAAAGCACAATTAGAAAAAACAAACGCTAGAGCAGGCTAATTACTGTTGACCTTGATAAGCTGTTATATTATAATTGCAAGGTACATGGAATAAACCATGTTGTTGATGTAAGTGTGTTGTGCTCGGAGGGAGGGAAAGAGAATGTCTAAAACCGTCGTTCGTAAAAACGAATCGCTTGAAGATGCTCTTCGTCGCTTCAAACGTTCAGTATCAAAAACTGGTACTTTGCAGGAAGCAAGAAAGCGCGAATTCTACGAAAAACCTAGTATTAAACGTAAGAAAAAGTCTGAGGCTGCTAGAAAGCGTAAGTGGTAAGAGAGGGTGTATGTAATGAGTCTTCTCGAGCGTTTAAATGAAGATATGAAACAAGCGATGAGGAATAAAGAAAAAGAAAAACTCACTGTCATTCGTATGATTAAAGCTTCGCTTCAAAACGAAGCCATCAAGCTCGGTAAAGAGCTTAACGAAGAACAGGAGTTAACTGTCCTTTCTCGCGAAGTTAAACAACGCAAGGATTCCCTCCATGAATTTGAAAAAGCAGGTCGTGAAGACCTTGTTGAAAAAATTCGTACTGAACTTCAGTATGTCGAATTATATATGCCTAAACAGCTCTCTGAAGAAGAGGTTTCTAAAATCGTTGCTGAAACGGTTACTGAAACTGGTGCATCCTCAAAGGCTGATATGGGAAAAGTGATGGCTGCCATTATGCCTAAAGTAAAAGGCAAAGCAGACGGATCACTAGTAAATAAACTTGTACAACAACACCTTTCATAAAACTATGTAATAAAAGACCGAAGGCCCTAGGCTAACGGTCTTTTTTATTTTATTTGGAAACCGGTGGGCACCAAAGTTATATGGCAGGCTCATAAAATTTCAGACATGAAATTAACAAGCCCGGTTTTTATAAAAAATTTCATTGTTAACTGCCGCTAATACATCTAACTATAGCCATTAGTGGGTTATACTAAAAAAAGGATATACAGTTTCATTTTTTCTTTTAAAAGATGAAACTTTTATCAGGGTTCAACCGTAGATACATACATATATTCAAGTTTCACTTCGAAGGGGGGAAAGAGATGACTGTAAGAAGGCTTTTAACAATCTTTTCATTTTTGCTTGCTTTTGTCCTGATGGCTGTCCCTTTTCAGGGAAAAGCCGATAATGAAATTGTCTATATAGCGCCTATTGAGGAAACGGTGGAAAAAGGGCTTTACGCTTTTTTGAGCAGGGCAGTCCAAACAGCTGAGGAAGAGAATGCTTCTGCCATTATATTTGAAATAAATACTCCTGGCGGGGCAGTAGATGCAGCAGGTGAGATTGGAAAACTTTTAACATCGACAAAAGTGAAAACGATTTCGTTTGTTAATAAGCAGGCTTTATCAGCCGGTGCCTATATTTCATTAAATACAGATGAAATTTACATGGTGCCTGGCTCCACAATGGGTTCTGCTGCTATCATAGACCAGCAGGGCAATACGGCTGGGAAAAAAGCTGAATCATACTGGTTTGCTGCTATGCAGAGCGCGGCGAGGCAGACTGATAGAGATCCTATTTACGCACTTGCTATGGCAGATGAATCAGTTGATTTGCCAAAGCTTGGCGCGCCTAAAGGAAAGCTGCTCACCTTAACGGCTGAGCAGGCTGAGGAAGTGGGCTATTCGGAAGGTACCGTTGATTCAAGGGCCGATTTATTGAAAAGGCTTGGATATGAGAATGCTCAAATAAGAACCATTGATGAAAGTTTTGCAGAAAAGCTGGCCCGCTTTATTACCCATCCGGTAGTGGTTCCAATTCTTTTATCAATCGGAAGCTTAGGGCTGGTGCTTGAGCTATATTCACCAGGCTTTGGAATTCCAGGTTTTATGGGGCTATCGGCATTGCTGCTTTTCTTCTATGGCCATATGGTCGCTGGTTTAGCAGGATATGAAACACTTATCCTCTTTGTGATCGGCATTGGCTTAATTATTGCAGAGTTTTTCCTCCCTGGCGGCATTGCAGGCATAGCAGGAATTGGTGCAATATTGGGCAGTCTGTTTTTGGCGACTGACAATGTAGTCCATATGGGAATTTCTCTTCTAATTGCACTAGCGGTTTCGGTTTTGGCATCTATATTAATGATAAAGGTGTTTGGTAAAAGGATGAAATTCTTTAAAAAAATCATTTTAACCGATAGCACAAATACAGAAAGAGGCTATATTTCGAATAAAAGCAGGCTCGAACTGATTGGGCTGGAAGGGTATGCTTTAACGGCACTCCGCCCATCAGGAACAGTAGTCCTCAAGGATGAACGAATTGACGTTGTCAGCGAGGGAGGCTATATAGCCAAAGGAGCCAACGTAAAAGTTGTTAAAGCGGAAGGTTCCCGTATTGTTGTAAGGGAAATATCTAATCTTGATTTAGATAAATAAAAATTTCAGGAGGTAGGAACATGTTAGAAGCAGGAACAGTATTTGTCCTGGTTGCCGTTGTACTGGGAGTTATTTTGTTGGGTGTTTTATTTACCTTTGTACCGGTAATGCTGTGGATTTCAGCATTGGCAGCCGGAGTTAGAGTCAGCATATTCACATTAATTGGGATGAGGCTTCGCCGGGTTATTCCCAGCAGAGTGATCAATCCGTTAATTAAAGCCCATAAAGCAGGACTTGATGTTTCCACAAACCAGCTTGAAAGCCATTACCTGGCTGGCGGTAATGTTGACCGCGTTGTGAATGCATTGATTGCGGCTCACCGTGCAAATATTGACTTAAGCTTTGAACGCAGCGCGGCTATTGATTTGGCAGGCCGTGATGTTTTGGAAGCAGTTCAGATGAGCGTTAACCCTAAAGTGATTGAAACACCTTTCATTGCCGGTGTAGCGATGGATGGTATTGAAGTGAAGGCAAAAGCAAGAATCACAGTAAGAGCAAATATTGACCGCCTTGTCGGGGGGGCCGGCGAGGAAACGATTGTGGCGCGTGTCGGTGAAGGGATTGTATCGACAATCGGTTCATCTGACAATCATAAAAAGGTTCTGGAGAATCCAGATATGATTTCTCAAACAGTTCTTTCAAAAGGATTGGATGCGGGAACTGCCTTTGAGATTCTCTCGATTGATATTGCGGATGTGGATATCGGCAAAAACATTGGAGCAGAATTACAGACTGAGCAAGCAGAGGCAGATAAGAAAATTGCCCAGGCTAAAGCGGAAGAAAGACGTGCAATGGCTGTAGCGCAGGAACAGGAAATGAAAGCCCGCGTAGAAGAAATGAGAGCGAAGGTTGTAGAAGCAGAGGCCCAGGTACCGCTGGCCATGTCAGAAGCGCTTCGTTCCGGTAATATTGGTGTTATGGATTATATGAATATCCAAAACATTTCAGCTGACACGGAAATGAGAGATTCAATCGGCAATATGAGTGAAGACCGCAAAGATGGCCGTAAAAACGACTAAATGATCCCTGAAGGGGAGAAGGGAGGAAACTCTCTTGGAAATATTATTGGAGAATCCATTTATTCTAATAGCTCTAATAGCGTTTATCTCTTCCTTCTTTAAGAAAAAGAAGGGAGAACAGCGTGAAAACCCAAAAAAACCTCCAAAGCAGAGGCCTCAGCCGCAAGCAGAGCGTCCTGCGGTGGAGGCTTCAATGGAAAAAGCGCTGAAAGAGGAAAAGAGGCAGCAGGCAGAGAGAGCAAGCAGGATCGAAGAAGAATACAGGCGGCGAAAACAGCAGGCAGAGGAAAGTATGAGGGCCCTTCAGAACCAAAAGAGCGCTGCTGAAAGAAAAGCAAATTCACTAAGGGAACCGGCCGCGAAGTTAGTGGAACGTCCACACACCCAACCTTCAGGCCAGTTTACGCCTAAAAAGCAGGCACTTGTCGATGGAGTCATATGGTCTGAGATCTTGGGTCCGCCCAGAGCAAAGAATCCCCATCGTTCGATTCAAAGGAAGTAATTAAAAATAAGTGCTAGAACCTTCGTTCATTTCATACATATGAGATGAAAGGGGGTTCTTTTTTTATGGCAAAAAAATGGGGACATTTCGTCCGCAGCTGGATGACTAAAAATATGGAGCTTCCTCAAGATGTCATGATGGATTTACCCCGCATCACTATGATTGGACAAATCCATATATATATTGAAAACCACAGGGGATTACTTGCCTTTTCAGATAAGGAACTAAGGCTTCTTTTGAAGCAGGGACAGTTATTAATTAAAGGTAAAGCGTTTGTTATAAAAACGATTTTGCCTGAAGAGATACTGCTGGAGGGGAAAATTGACTCAGTTACCTATATTACAGACAATGATTAATTATTCAGGGGGAAGGAAATGAAGAACCAGTGGATTGAGTTTTATAGGGGTCTTGTAACAGTTAAAGCAAGCGGAAAGGGAATTGAACGGTTTATTAATACGCTTACCCGAAGCGGAATTTACATCTGGAATGTAAAGAATCATGGCACGCAGGCTGTGACTTTTAAAATGAAGCTTGAAGATGCCAAAAAAATCAGAAGCCTCGCCAGGAACAGCGATTGCAAAATCGAGTTCCTGCAGCGGGCGGGAGCCCCTTTTCTTTTTAAAAGGCTGTTGAAGAACAGCGGGTTTGTCGCTGGTGCATTGGCTTTTTTTGCAGTAATCCTTCTTTTATCCAATATGGTATGGGGAATTGAAATTAAAGGAGCGAACCCTGCCACAGAATATCAGATTCGCAAAGAACTGGACAAGATGGGCCTTAAAACAGGAAAGCTGCAGTTCTTTGTTGATAATGTTGAATCGATTCAGCGGAAGTTATCCAATAATATTGAAGCCATAACGTGGGTTGGTGTGGAGCTGAAAGGGACAACCTACCATTTACAGGTTGTGGAAAAGAATGAGCCTGATAAGCCGGAATATTTAAGTCCACGGCATTTAGTGGCCAAAAAGAAGGCCGTCATAGTGGATATGTTTGTTGAAGAAGGCCGGCCTGTTGTTGATATACATGATCATGTCCAGCCTGGCCAGCTCCTAGTGTCTGGTATAATCGGAAAAGAGGGGGAAACAGAGACCGTTCCTGCCAGAGGAGAAGTTTTAGGTGAGACATGGTACAAATCAACAGTGGAGCTGCCTCTTAAGAGCACTTTTCAAGTTTTTAATGGGAATGAAAAAGTAAAGCATTCCATTACAATTGGGTCATTAAACATCCCTGTATGGGGATTTGGCAAGCCGGAGTTTAAAGAATATGAATTAGAGGAAAATGAAAAGAGAATCAGATTCTTAAAGTGGGAGCTTCCTTTTTCGTATAAAAATGTAACTTTCAGGGAAAGAGAGCAGGTAACCAGGATTTATTCAAACGAAGAAGCATTTGATGTTGCGAAAGTTATGGCGCGAAATGATATAAAAAACCGTCTAGAAGAAAATGCTAAGGTTAAGGGTGAAAAAGTTTTGCACCAATCAGTTGACAATGGTAAAGTAACAATATCAATACATTTCCAAATTATTGAGAACATTGCAGAAGGACAACCAATTATTCAAGGAGATTCGGAATGACAGAAGACTTGAAAACAATGAATGTGCAGCTGGAAGACCCAAATGAAGCCATTGCCTTATTGGGGAATTCGGATGCGAACCTAAAAATTATTGAACAAGAACTGAATGTATCCATTGTGACTAGAGGCGAATCCGTTTACGTATCTGGAGAAATGGATAAGGTAGAGCTGGTCGGCAAGGTACTGGAAAAATTACTTTATGTTATTCGAAAAGGAATAAATATAAGCCAGAGAGATGTCGTGTATGCACTTCAAATGGCGAATAAAGGAACGCTTGAATATTTCAGTGATTTATATGAGGAAGAAATAACGAAAAATGCAAAAGGCAAGTCCATTCGAGTGAAAACACTGGGGCAGCGCCAATATATTAATGCCATCCGCAAAAATGACCTTGTGTTTGGCATTGGTCCAGCTGGAACAGGAAAGACGTACCTGGCAGTTGTCATGGCCGTCAACGCATTAAAGAATGGCAATGTAAAGCGAATTATCCTTACCCGTCCCGCTGTTGAAGCAGGAGAAAGCCTCGGTTTTTTGCCGGGCGATTTAAAGGAAAAGGTCGATCCTTATTTGAGGCCTTTGTATGATGCATTGCATGATATATTAGGGACAGAGCATACCCAAAGGATGATTGAAAGAGGTACTATCGAAATTGCTCCATTAGCTTATATGCGGGGAAGAACACTGGATGATGCTTTTGTCATTCTGGATGAAGCACAAAATACAACCCAAGCTCAAATGAAAATGTTTTTAACCCGCCTGGGCTTTGGATCAAAAATGATCATTACTGGAGATCAAACACAAGTCGATCTTCCAAAGGGAGTAAAATCAGGTCTAATTGTGGCTGAAAACATTCTAGGCGGAGTTAAGGGTTTATCATTTGTTCATTTGGAACAAAGCGATGTTGTGCGCCACCCGCTGGTAGCAAAAATTATTCAGGCCTATGAAAAAGATAATACCTAAAAAACCGCCGGCTTTTTGGCGGTTTTTTCTTTGCGGTTATGTTCATGGTCTAATTGCTGGTAAGTTCAAAATTTTTTTTTGAAAAGGATTTCCACTTTTCAAGAAGATTATGGGATTATTTGCTATTAGTGAAATGTTTAGGTAACCTGTTAATAAATAGATATTTTTGTTGGTGAAACTTAATAAAAAAACTGTTATGATTTTACATAATTAAAGAGAATGCATTAAGTTGCTAATAAAAGCTTATCTGGCAGCTTTTAGCCAAGATAGGAGGGGTAATGTGGTAAACCTTCAGCAGAGTATGAATAAAATCAGGAATTTATTAAATATGACTTTTTTTCGGGTGTTGCTATTTCTTCTTTTGGGCATCGTTATGTATTTTTCCATGTATAGCAATGTTAAACCGGAAAAATTGGATCTTGGTTTATTCTCTGTAGCTGAACAGACCATCAGATCCCCGATAACCATTGAAGATAAAGCGAGCACAGAGAGAAAGAAAAAAGAAGCCGAAAATAATGTAAAAGATATATACGTTGTAAAAAAAGAAATAGCGCAGAACCGGGTTGATTTAGTCACCTCCATTTTCGGATCTGTTTCTGAAGTGAATGAAGAAGTGCAAGAAGAGATGGAAGAAAAAGAAAAAGAGGCTTCTGAACCGGCACAGGAGGGTGCAGAGGCTTCGAAGCCGTCAGTTCCTTCTCCAAATGAGAAACTGGCACGGGTAAAAGAAAAACTGACAGAAGATGTAACAAGGGAAGTTTCCGATGGGGTATTTCTGGCATTGCTGAAGGCAAAAGAGGGTGAACTTTCAATAGCCAAAGACCTCACGGTAACAGCCATTAATAAGATTATGAATAGTGAGATACCGGCAGAACAGGTAGAGAATGCTAAAAAACGGGTCGAGGAAGAACTTCGATTTACCAGTTTAAGTTCTGATTTAAAGCAGGCTGCAATTGAATTAGGGCGTTATGCTATTTATCAAAATCAATTTTATGACCCGGTAGCAACAGAAGAATTGCGTCAGCAGACAGTAGAGAGTGTTGAACCTGTTAAAATTCTTCAGGGCCAGATTATTGTTGAAGAAAATCAGCTGATCAGCAGAGATATATACAGACAGCTTGAGCTTGTAGGGCTCCTCGACAGCGTTAATTCCATACAGCCCTTCATTGGACTTTCAATGATTATCGTGATTGTTCTTTTTGCTCTGTATTACTACTTCCATGAATTAAATGTTCAAACTGAAGTCAAGCAAAGTTATTTGCTTCTGTTCAGCCTTGTTTTTATATTGTCCATATTGCTGATGAAGGTCATAAGCATTTTCCAGGAATACGATTACTCGGAAATAGGCTATATTTTCCCTGCCGCTATGGGTGCCATGCTAATTAAGATTTTAATCGATGAAAAACTGGCGCTTTATTTTACAATTATTATGGCTATCTGCGGAAGCATCATTTTTAACGAAGGAATTACCGGCACATTCCAGGTAACCGCCGGAATCTATATTATTTGCAGCGGTCTGGCAGCAATCCTGTTTTTAAGCAAGCAAAATCGCCGCTCCAAAATTTTGCAGGCTGGCATGTTTGTATCAGCAGTAAACATTATCATTATTTTTTCGCTGATGTTTCTAAGAAATGGCCATTATGATACTGTTGAATATGGTTTTTACTTTGTGATTGCGCTTATTTCAGGCATATCTTCCGCAGTCCTTACGATTGGGCTGCTGCCGTATTTTGAAGCTGGTTTCGGTATTTTATCAACCATGAGGCTGATTGAGCTGTCGAATCCAAACCATCCGCTGCTGAGAAAGATTTTGACCGAGGCCCCGGGTACTTACCATCATAGTGTGATGGTTGCCAATCTCTCAGAATCTGCCTGTGAAGCAATTGGTGCAAATGGGCTTTTGGCGAGGGTTGGCTGCTATTATCACGATATCGGCAAAACAAAGCGCCCGCAATTTTTTATTGAAAACCAGGTTAATATTGAGAACCCTCACGACCGGCTTCCGCCGCAGACCAGCAAAAACATAATCATTGCACATGCTGCAGATGGTGCTGAAATGCTGAGAAAGCACAAGATGCCGAAAGAGATTGTCGATATTGCCGAACAGCATCATGGGACTACATTGCTAAAATATTTTTACCATAAAGCAAAACAAAATGGACTGGAAGTCAAAGAGGAGGATTACCGGTATCCTGGACCGAAAGCGCAATCAAAGGAATCCGCAGTTATTGGGATTGCTGATAGTGTAGAGGCTGCAGTCCGTTCCATGTCGCACCCTACTACTGAACAAATTGAAGGACTGGTCAAAAATATTATTGCAGACCGGCTTCAGGATGGACAGTTGAATGAATGTGATTTAACCTTAAAAGAACTGGAAACCGTTTCACTCTCATTTTGTGAAACGTTAAATGGAATATTCCATTCTCGTATTGAGTATCCTGAAATGACAAAACAGAAGGTGAAACAAGCATGAGTTTAAGCATTGACTTTTTAGATGAAACAAATGAGCTGATGGAGGACAATATTGCCCAAATAAAAGATTTAATTAACTTTGCCGCCTCAAAAGAAGGAATAGAGCCGGATAGCGAGGTATCAGTTACATTTGTGACCAATGATCGAATACAGGAAATCAACAGGGAATACCGTGATAAAGATCGGCCGACAGATGTTATTTCGTTTGCTATGGAAGAACTGGGTGAAGGAGAAGTTGAGCTTGTTGGAGCGGAGATGCCAAGGGTCTTAGGTGACATTATTATATCTGTTGCAAAAGCACAGGAGCAGGCAGAGGAATACGGACACTCTTTTATGCGGGAACTTGGTTTTTTGGCGGTTCATGGTTTCCTTCATCTCCTAGGGTATGATCATGAAAACGCTGAGGATGAGGAAAAAATGTTTTCACGCCAGAAGGATATACTTGATGAATTCGGGCTTACGAGGTAATAACGAACGTACCCACAGTGTCCTTAAATCCTTTAGTTTTGCCTTTGCCGGCATTAAAGCAGCTGTAAAGAAAGAAAGGAATCTGCAAATACATCTTGTTATTTCTGTAGCTGTTATTTTGCTGGGATTAATATTTGCCATTTCCCGTCTTGAATGGATTATGGTCCTTTTCGCGATCGGTGGAATGCTGTCACTTGAATTAATGAATACGGCTGTTGAAAGGGTTGTTGATCTTGCAACCAAAGATTACCATCCCCTTGCAAAGCAAGCGAAGGATATTGCTGCCGGAGCCGTTTTTATATATGCGGCTCTAAGCGTAATAATTGGAGCCATCATTTTTTTGCCGAAGATCATCGTTTATATGAGTTGACCAAGAAAGCTGTCCAACTGGGCGGCTTTATTTTTTCCAACCTGCTTATTTCTAGGCATCAAAGAAAGTTGTTCAGGCAAACCTAATTTCTTGTAACAAAATTGTTATTTCCGAGGTTTGAAAACGCTCACTGAATCCGCTAAAATGACAGAACAGCCTATTTAAATTTAAAAAGCTGAAATATTTTTAGAAAATTCAAATTTTTTATTACGTTTTTGCTACAAACGGTGAAAATGGCGGCAAAATGTTGTAAAATAAAAGGGAGGCGGCAGCCTTCTTACTCGAAAGGAAGAAATAATCGTGAAAATGGATCAACTAATTGCAGAAGCAAAAATTGCAAGAGATAGAGCTTATGTACCTTATTCAAAATTTAAAGTAGGAGCGGCGCTTTTAAGTGATGACGGGCAAGTCTTCCATGGCTGCAATATTGAAAATGCAGCATACAGCATGTGCAACTGTGCCGAAAGAACTGCTCTGTTCAAAGCATATTCAGATGGAGTTAAAAACTTTTCAGCCATTGCTGTAGTCGCTGACACAGATCGGCCTGTACCACCATGCGGAGCATGCAGGCAGGTAATTTCAGAGTTATGCCCCCCAGATATGAAAGTGGTTTTAACGAATTTAAAAGGGGATATAAGTGAATTAACAGTAGAAGAATTATTGCCAGGAGCATTTTCACCGGAGGATTTACATGAATAACGAAACAACATCAAAGGGCCACAAATCGGGATTTATTTCCATAATTGGCAGGCCAAACGTAGGAAAATCGACCTTTTTAAATCGCGTAATCGGACAGAAAATTGCCATTATGAGTGATAAGCCGCAAACGACACGCAATAAAGTCCAAGGTGTCCTGACAACCGATGATGCACAATTTATCTTCATCGATACACCTGGAATCCATAAACCAAAGCATAAGCTGGGAGACTTTATGATGAAAGTTGCCCAAAATACGCTTAAGGAAGTTGATGTCATCCTGTTTATGGTTAATGCCCAGGAAGGCTTCGGGCGAGGTGAGGAATTTATCATTGAAAAATTTCAGTCAGTTCGTACTCCCATTTTCCTTGTTATCAACAAAATTGACCAGGTACATCCAGATGAACTGCTGAAGTTAATTGAGTCATACAGGGAGAAGTACGAATTCAGTGAAATTATCCCCATATCTGCTCTTGAGGGAAATAATGTTGAAACACTTTTGGGACAGATTAAGGAATATATTCCGGAGGGCCCTCAATTTTATCCTGCCGACCAGGTGACAGACCACCCTGAAAGATTTATTGTTTCCGAACTGATCAGGGAAAAAGCACTGCATCTTACAAGAGAAGAAATTCCGCACTCGCTGGCTGTAATTATCGATAAAATGGAGCGCCGTGAAGAGAAGGATGTCGTTCATGTGATGGCCACCATAATCGTAGAACGTGATTCGCAAAAAGGCATCGTAATCGGAAAGCAGGGAAAAATGCTGAAGGAAGTCGGTAAACGGGCTAGGGTGGATATAGAAAATCTGCTCGGGTCAAAAGTATACCTTGAGCTTTGGGTTAAGGTTCAAAAAGATTGGCGAAACAAAATGTCCCAGCTCCGCGATTTTGGTTTCCGTGAGGATGAGTACTAATATTACCAGCCCTAATTAAAGTATTAACGGTTTTTGGTTAATATGCATGATACTGATTGACAATATTTTCGTCTCATGATTTTACAAAGACAGGCTATGATATAAATAAAGTATTGGGATAAATAAATTGCTAGTTGAATAACGGAAAGGTGGGGTTTTCGATGATGGACTTTACCTGGAAAGTGTTTTCCCAGACAGGTAATATTGACACATATCTTCTTTTCAAGGAGCTAGAAAAGGAAACTCAAGAAATACCCGGAAATAACGATGAAGAGCTAGCAGAAGCTGATTTTCCCATCTCATAGGTTTGTCGAAAGACAGGGATGGTGTCAAAGGTGCTTGATAAATGTGAAGGCATCGTCATAAGGACTACTAATTATAGCGAAACAAATAAAATAGTAACTCTATTTACCCGTGAGTGGGGAAAGGTTGGTGTGATGGCACGCGGTGCGAAAAAGCCGAACAGCCGGCTTGCTGCTGTCACCCAGCTTTTTACATACGGATACTTTTTAGTGCAAAGAGGGAGCGGATTAGGGACTCTTCAGCAGGGGGAAATGGCCTTATCCATGCGTTCTATAAAGGAAGATATTTTTCTGACGGCTTACGCAAGCTATATCGTGGATTTAACCGATAAAAGCACAGAGGACAAAAAACCAAACCCTTTTCTGTTTGAATTGCTTTATCAATCCCTGAATTATATAAATGAAGGGTATGACCCTGAAATCATTACAAATATTTATGAAATGAAGATGCTGAATACTTTGGGGTTATATCCTATTCTTGATCAATGTTCTGTCTGTGGAAGTACTGACGGGCATTTTTCATTTTCTATCCGGGAAAACGGCCTCATATGCCACCGCTGTCTTGAAAAAGACCCGTATCATTACAAAGTTTCACAGGGGGCAATCAAGCTGCTTCGCCTGTTCTACTTTTTTGACTTGTCCAGGCTTGGAAATATCTCTGTCAAGCCGGAAACAAAAGCAGAATTGAAAAAAATTATTTCAGCTTATTACGAAGAATATTCTGGCCTAAACTTAAAGTCAAAGAAGTTTCTTAACCAAATGGCCAAGTTTGATGACCTTATGTGAAGTAAACGAAGGACAGTCGGCCTGCTTGAATATTGACAATCAATATTGTTTCCGCTATGATTCAAATTAATAAAATAATTGCAGTGAAGGGGAAGAGTACTTAACTCATTCTATAAAAGCGAACCTGGGACGGTGGAAGCCAGGCATGGGAAGGTTAAGGAAGGGCGCTCCAGAGCAATAATGTCTTTTGACATAAAAGAGGCTGCGGCAAGGGCTGCAGCAAATAGGGTGGAACCGCGGGTAAACTCTCGTCCCTATGCCTTGAGCATAGAGACGGGAGTTTTTTTATGTTTAGCTCTATTAAAGCTTATTGTGGTTTTTAACCCCCTGTTGATTTGAGCGGAAGGTACAAGATCCTCGGAAAGCGGGTACCTGTAGCGAGAATCAACAGACAAGGTTAATAAAGCCAAATGTTTTAATACTACACAAACAGGAATAAGGAAGAGGTGTCCTATGAATATTCAAAACATGATTTTAACACTCCAAAAACATTGGTCAGGCCATGGATGCATCCTGATGCAGGCTTATGATGTTGAAAAAGGCGCAGGTACGATGAGTCCTTACACATTTTTAAGAGCAATCGGCCCGGAACCATGGAATGTGGCTTATGTAGAGCCTTCACGCCGCCCTGCTGATGGACGCTATGGAGAAAACCCGAACAGGCTTTATCAGCATCACCAGTTTCAGGTTATTATGAAGCCTTCTCCAGACAATATCCAGGAGCTATACCTTGATTCTTTAAAAGCATTAGGCATTAATCCTCTGGAACATGATATCCGCTTTGTAGAAGATAACTGGGAAAACCCATCCCTTGGCTGTGCCGGCTTAGGATGGGAAGTATGGCTTGATGGTATGGAAATTACACAATTCACCTATTTCCAGCAGGTGGGCGGATTGGAGTGCAAGCCGGTTTCTGTTGAAATTACATATGGGATTGAAAGGCTTGCTTCATACATCCAGGATAAAGAAGATGTTTTCGACCTTGAATGGACTGATGGGTTTACTGTAAGAGATATTTTTCTGCAGCCTGAATTTGAGCATTCAAAATATACCTTTGAAACATCGGATCCGGATATGCTTTTTAATTTGTTCAATATTTATGAAAAAGAAGCACACAGACAAATGGATGAAGGCCTTGTCCACCCAGCATATGATTATGTTTTAAAATGTTCGCACACTTTTAACCTGCTTGATGCCAGAGGGGCTATTTCAGTTACAGAAAGAACTGGTTATATAGCACGCTGCAGAAACCTGGCCAGGAAAGTTGCCAAAACCTTCTATGAAGAGCGAGAGAAGCTTGGCTTCCCGATTTTAAAGGCAAAGGAGGAAGGAACCCATGAATAACAAAGATCTGCTATTGGAAATAGGCCTTGAAGAAATGCCGGCCAGATTTGTGACTAATTCAATGAACCAGCTTTCAGATAAAGTAAGCTCTTGGCTTACAGAGAAGAAAATTTCATTTAAAGAGATTATAGCTTACTCCTCTCCGCGCCGTTTGGCTGTTCTTGTAAAGGGAGTCAGTACAGCTCAGGAAGATATAAATGAAGAAGCAAAAGGTCCTGCAAAAAAAATCGCATTAACTGATGATGGCCAATGGTCAAAAGCGGCCATTGGGTTCAGCAGAGGCCAGGGAGCAAGTGTAGAGGATATTTTCTTTAAAGAAATTAACGGGGTTGAATATGCCCATGTTAACAAATTTATAAAGGGACAGGAAACAGCTGCCCTGCTGCCAGAACTGCAGCAAATTATTACTTCATTAACATTTCCAAAGAATATGAAATGGGGAGATCAGGACCTTCGTTTTGTAAGGCCTATTAAATGGCTGATGGCCTTGTTCGGAAACGAAGTTATTCCTTTTGCCATTACAAATGTCCAAACATCAAACTGGACAAGAGGACACCGATTCCTGGGTGAAGAAATTGAGCTCAACCATCCTGCTGATTATGAAAAAGCCCTGCTGGCGCAATATGTGATTACTAATCCGCAGGAAAGAAAAGATGCCATTCGATCACAGCTGGAAAAGATTGAAGAAGAGAACGGATGGGTTATTCCTGTAGACGAAAATTTATTAGAGGAAGTAAATAATCTAGTTGAATACCCAACTGCTTTATATGGGCAATTTGAAGAGGAATTTCTTGAACTTCCAGAAGAGGTTTTGATTACATCTATGAAGGAACATCAGCGTTATTTTCCAGTGAAGTCAAAAGCTGGAAAGTTGCTTCCATACTTCGTTACAGTCAGGAATGGCGGGCATGAAAATTTGGAGAAAGTCGCCAAAGGAAATGAAAAGGTTTTAAGAGCAAGACTTGCAGATGCTGCATTCTTCTATAAAGAAGACCAAAAAACGGATATCAATGTTTCATTGGCAAAGCTAAAAAGCATTGTATACCATGAGGAAATCGGTACTCTTGCAGAAAAAGTGGATCGTGTGCGCGAATTGGTAAATAAATTGAGTGACCAAATCGGTTTCAGTGAAGAGGATAAAGCAGTTGCAGACCGTGCTGCTGAAATAAGCAAATTTGACCTTGTTTCCCATATGGTATATGAGTTTCCAGAGCTCCAGGGCTTCATGGGAGAAAAATATGCTCTCCAAAAAGGCGAAAAAGAAGCAGTGGCACTTGCCATCAATGAGCATTATATGCCGCGGAATGCGGATGATAAAACGCCATCAGGAAATACAGGAGCTGTATTGGCCATTGCTGAAAAAATGGATACTATAGTCTCTTCCTTTGCTATTGGCATTATCCCTAGCGGTTCCCAGGATCCATATGCCCTAAGAAGACAGGCAACAGGAATTATCCAAACATTACTGGCGAAAAATTGGAATATTAAGCTTGAAAACCTGATCGAATTAGCTTTGGATGCAGTACAGAATGCGAAGATCGGCAAGAAGACAAAAGAGGAACTTCTCCAGGAATTGGTTTCCTTCTTTAAGCTAAGAGTAAAGCATATGTTACAGGAAAAAGCTGTGCGATATGACTTAATTGATGCTGTTTTAAGCGGTGAAATCGGCTCTGTGCCATCCCTTGTAAAAAGAGCTGAGGTTCTCGAATCCAACAAGAATGCTGAAGGTTTTAAAGAAAGCATAGAAGCTCTTAGCCGTGTTATTAATATTTCTTCAAAAGCAGAAGAAAAGGGCGAAGTGGATAGCAGCCTGTTTGAGAATGAGTTTGAAAAAGCTCTTTTCAATAAATACCTATCAGTGAATGAAGAGCTGCGTAAAGAAGTTTCGGAGGAAGCAGCCTTTACCTTGCTCATAAGCATGAAGCCTGAGATTGATCAATACTTCGAACATACAATGGTTATGGCCGATAATCAGGCAATCCGAATAAACAGACTGAATCAAATGGCAATTTTAGCCGAATTAATTATGCAGTTCGCCAATATGAATGAAATTATTGTTAAATAACGAGCTAAAATTTTGCGTTTTATGATGGAATAGGATTAAATTTGAATAAGGAATGACAGCAGAGAACGATGCTGTTGTGAAAGGAAAGAGCCTGTTAAATCTGTTGACGGGCTCTTTCAAGTTTTTGACACAAAATAATGGCCAATAACTGACTATGTAAGAAACGCATCTTTTCATTTTTGGCAAATAGTATATAATAATTATATAAAAGTATAACCTTATTTATATTGAATTCAGAAGGTTGGGCAATGTACTTCCTTTATTATAGTCCCGACCTTTCCCTTGATTAGGTGGTGAGGAAAATCGAATTAAATAAAAGGCAGGAAAAGATTATTGAAATCGTGAAGGAAAATGGTCCAATTACTGGCGAGAGTATTGCAGAACAATTAAACTTGACTAGGGCGACTTTAAGGCCTGATTTGGCCATTTTGACAATGGCTGGCTATTTGGATGCCCGCCCTCGTGTAGGCTATTTTTATACTGGCAAAACAGGTGCCCAGCTTTTAACGGAAAACCTTCAAAAGCTGTATGTAAAGGATTATCAGTCGATTCCGGTTGTGGTCAATGAAAATGTCTCAGTTTATGATGCTATTGTTACGATGTTTCTGGAAGATGTAGGCACGTTGTTTGTTGTTGACCAGCATTCATTGCTTGTTGGAGTTTTATCCAGAAAGGATCTTCTTCGTGCAAGTATTGGCAAGCAGGAGCTGAACTCGATTCCTGTAAATATTATTATGACAAGAATGCCGAATATAACGATGTGCGAGAAAGATGATTTACTTATAGAGGTAGCTAAAAAGCTGATTGAAAAACAAATAGATGCACTGCCGGTAGTAAAGAAAACGGATAAGGGATTTGAAGTTAACGGCAGAATAACAAAAACAAATTTAACAAAAGCATTCTTGGCCCTTGCGGGGGAAAAGTAGATTTGTGATAGAAGGAGTTGGTTTTGAAGAATGGGAAAAATGCCGATCATCTATGTTGTTTCTGACTCGGTTGGGGAAACAGCCGAACTTGTAACAAAGGCTGCAACGAGCCAGTTCAACGGCAGTGATATAACCATTAAGCGTTTTCCGTATGTTGAGGAAAAGGTACATATTGATGAAGTCATTTCTCTTGCTAAGCTGGATAATGGGATGATTGCTTATACGATGGTTAAACCTGATATGAGAAAATATATTAACCAAAGGGCAGCTGAAGAAGGAATTTATGCATTTGATATCGTCGGCCCTTTAATGGATCAAATCCAAAAGGCGTGTGATGTAACACCGCTTTTTGAACCAGGATTGGTCAGAAAGCTTGATGAGGATTACTTTAAAAAGATCGAAGCCATTGAGTTTGCGGTTAAATATGATGATGGCCGCGATCCTCGGGGAATATTAAAAGCAGATATTGTCTTAATTGGGGTTTCAAGAACTTCGAAAACACCACTTTCACAATATCTTGCACACAAAAGGCTGAAGGTCGCAAACGTTCCTCTTGTGCCTGAAGTGGATCCTCCTGAAGAGCTTTTTCTTGTGCCGCCGGAAAAATGCTATGGCCTAAAGATCAGTCCTGAAAAATTGAATTATATCCGTAGAGAACGTTTAATATCTTTGGGATTAAGTGATAGTGCAAGCTATGCAAATATAGAGAGAATTAAAGAAGAAATATCTTATTTTGAAAAAATTGTTTCCAAAATCAAATGCCCGGTTATTGATGTTACCAATAAAGCGGTTGAAGAAACGGCAAATATGATTTTAAATCAATACCGAAAAAGCTTTCCGAGAAGTTAGCACATAAAATTTTTTATGTGCCTTTTTCTTTTGCCGAAGTTTTCTTCGATGAACTGTAAAATATGCTTCTTAAACCAGGAATCTTTCCATCAATTGCTGAATACTTATAAAATCGGACATTGGTTCTTCAAAAGTAAGCAAACTGGGAAGAGACGGTGCGGCTGTCTGTAGACTTCCGATCGCTAGTTGAAAAATTTTCAAATTGAAGTTTCAGATTATAGAGATAAAATAATGGCAAAATAGACTTTAATGTACTATAATAAAAAATTGTGATAAAAATGTACCCGAATAGGTTTAGAGTTCATTCCGAACGAATAAACTATTTATTGTGGCATGTCAAGGTTTCGTCCAAGAAAAAATTCGACATATATCTCAATGCAAAAGTTATTTTTGGAAAGAAGGAATATGCGGAGTGATGTAGAATTATTAGAACATTAGGCAAACCAATGATTATGGTGGATGCTGATTCCTGTCCCGTAAAAGAAGAAATTGTCGAAATTGCCAATTCCTTTTTCGTGGACGCAGTGTTTGTTGCTTCCTTTGCCCACATGAAAAATGATTTGAATGGGGCAGTTTGGCAGTTTGTTGATTCCAGCAAGGAAGCAGCTGATTTATTCATCATGAATAATGTCAAATCTGGAGATGTGGTTGTTACACAGGATATTGGATTGGCATCCACTCTTTTGCTAAAAGGAGTTTATGTGCTTTCACCCAAGGGAATTTTATTTGAAGAAAATGAAATTCGCACTGCGCTTGATATGAGATATTTATCAGCGAAAGCGCGCAGAAAAGGAGTATACGGGAAAGGCCCAAAACCTTATAGTCGGGAGGACCGGTCCAGGTTTGTGGAACAACTGACAAACATTTTGTCGAATTTTGAAGGGATTCGGTAATATTTATAGAATACCTCAGTAAGTAATGGAGTTGTTCATATGGCAGAGCGGATCGCCGAGGAAAAAGTTAATGAAATTCGGCAAGCTGTAGATATTGTTGATGTCATTGGCGACTATATTCAATTAAACAAGCAAGGGCGCAACTATTTTGGTCTTTGCCCTTTTCATGGTGAGAATACTCCTTCCTTTTCTGTTTCACCTGAAAAGCAAATCTATCATTGCTTTGGGTGCGGAGCGGGAGGCAATGCCTTCTCATTCTTGATGGATTTAGAAGGCTATTCCTTCCAGGAAGCTGCACTAAAACTCGCTGAAAAAGGAAATGTTAAGCTTGAGATTGATGCTTCATCAGTTGCGTCAGCAAAATCAATGCCTGTTGATTTGCAGCAGATGATGGAAGCCCATGAGCTTCTACGTAAATTTTATCACCATCTGCTTGTAAACACAAAAGATGGTCAGCATGCACTTGAATACCTGCTTAACAGAGGTTTTACAATGGAGTCAATTGAAAAGTTCCAAATCGGCTATTCATTGAAGTCCTGGGATTTTGTCTTTAAGTTTCTGACTAAAAGAAAATTCCCTGCAGATGTTATGGAAAGAGCTGGGCTGATTATCAAACGGGAGAAAGATGGGAACTATTTTGACCGATTCAGAGACAGAATCATGTTCCCGATTTTTGATCGCAGCGGAAATACGATTGCTTTTTCAGGAAGATCACTAGGGGACGATGAGCCCAAATATTTAAATAGCCCTGAAACAGCAATCTTTAATAAAAGTAAAACTTTATATAATTTTCATTTGGCGAGGCCTCAAATAAAAAAACTGCAAAGGGCCGTTCTTTTTGAAGGGTTTGCAGATGTTATCGCCGCTGATCGCGCCGGTGTCGGAAATGGTGTCGGTACGATGGGTACAGCATTAACGGAGGAGCATGTTGCTTCCTTAAGAAGAAATGTTCAATCAATCACGATCTGTTACGATTCCGACAATGCAGGGATAGAAGCAGCTCATAGAGCTGCGAATCTGCTGACGGAAGCAGGCTGCCAGGTAAAAGTTGCTTTAATGCCTGATGGATATGATCCTGATGATTATATTAATGAGTATGGCGAAGACAAGTTCCGCAATGAGGTAATTGACTCAAGTGTAACTCTTATGGCTTTCAAGCTGCTTTATCTGCGCAGAGGCAAAAGGCTTCAGAATGAAGGAGATCGCCTTCTTTATATCGAAGAAGTATTAAAGGAAATAAGCCGGCTGGACAAAGCGGTGGAAAGAGACCATTATCTCCGTCAGCTTTCAAGTGAGTTTTCACTTTCCCTTGAAGCTTTGAAAGAGCAGCAAAAGCAGGTTTTTTACGCGGAAAAGAAAAAGAACCACCAAGGCAAGGGGACTTTTGAGTTTCATAAAAAGCTTCAAGTGGTGCCGAAAAGGGCAGACCATCTTAAACCCGCATACCATACAGCGGAAAGAAGATTGATCGCCCATATGCTTCGGGATAGTGACGTAGCTTTTAAAGTTCAGGATATGCTTCAGGGAAATACCTTTAACATCGATGAGCACCAGGCCATTATCACCTATCTTTTAGGTTTTTACGAAAAAGGCCATTCACCTGATCCAAGTGCATTTATAAATTTTATAAACGATGAAAAGCTTAAGCGAATTGTGGTGGATATCGAAATGATGTCCATAAATGAGGAAATAAGCGAACAGGAATTAACTGATTATATTAAACAGGTGTTGAATTATCAAAAGATGTTAAAAATAAAGGAAAAACTTAATGAAGAAAAAGAAGCAGAACGACAAAAGGATTATGCGAAAGCGGCATTAATCGCAATGGAAATTATCCAATTGCGCAAGTCACTATAGATGGCAGTAAATTGAAACAGGCCAGGAAAAAGCGCCTGGCACATGCTACTTGGGATAAACGTCTCCTATAAAATTTTCCCATTTGCATGAAGGATGAAGAATGTCTGTGATTTTTGGAAGGAGGGGGACATATGGCTGAAAAATCGGCCCGTTCAAAAGAGGTTGATTCAGAGTTGACCCTTGAACAAGTAAAAGACCAATTAGTTGAAATAGGAAAAAAGACAGGTGTCCTTGCCTACGATGATATAGCGGAAAGAATGTCTCAGTTTGAGGTTGATTCCCATCAGATGGATGAGTTTTATGAGTTCCTTGGCGATCAGGGTGTTGAATTGGTAGGCGATAATGAAGATGCCGATCCAAATGTCCAGGAACTTGCAAAAGGTGAAGAGGAATTCGACCTTAATGATTTAAGCGTGCCTCCAGGAGTTAAAATCAATGATCCTGTCCGTATGTACTTAAAAGAAATCGGACGCGTGGATTTGCTCTCGGCAGAGGAAGAAATTTCGCTTGCCAAGAGAATCGAGGAAGGCGATGAAGAAGCAAAAAGACGATTGGCAGAAGCAAACCTTCGGCTGGTTGTTAGTATCGCTAAAAGATATGTAGGCCGCGGAATGCTTTTCCTTGACCTGATCCAGGAAGGAAACATGGGATTAATTAAAGCAGTTGAAAAGTTCGACTACCGTAAAGGTTATAAATTCAGTACTTATGCAACATGGTGGATCCGCCAGGCCATTACGAGAGCTATTGCCGACCAGGCAAGAACGATTCGTATTCCTGTGCATATGGTTGAAACCATTAACAAATTGATTCGCGTTCAGCGTCAGCTTCTCCAGGATCTCGGGCGTGAACCAACTCCGGAAGAAATCGCTGAAGATATGGACCTGACTCCTGACAAGGTACGTGAAATCCTGAAGATTGCGCAAGAGCCTGTATCTTTGGAAACACCTATAGGCGAAGAGGACGACTCTCATTTAGGTGATTTCATTGAAGACCAGGATGCGACATCACCATCTGAACATGCTGCATATGAGCTATTGAAAGAGCAGCTGGAAGACGTTCTCGACACACTTACAGATCGTGAAGAAAATGTTCTCCGCCTTCGTTTTGGATTGGACGATGGCCGCACAAGGACTTTGGAAGAAGTAGGTAAAGTATTTGGCGTAACCCGTGAACGAATTCGTCAAATTGAAGCCAAGGCATTAAGAAAATTAAGACATCCAAGTCGCAGCAAACGTTTAAAAGACTTTTTAGAATAGAAAAAGGATTGCCAGAAAATAGTTTACTTCTTAAAATGGGAAGTAAACTATTTTTTTTGCGAAATTTTCATATGGGATGTGCAAAGGTGAATAACAGCAGAAAACAAATCATTGTTAACGAGCTATTATACTGGAAGAAAAGCCGAATGCTTCCTGATCAATATTGTGATTATTTATTAGCTCTTTACACGGAAGGAAATCAGCCGAAGGAAATAAGAAAAGAGAAAATAGGAATAACGTTATATTTAATAAACCTTATTTTCTTGCTGCTTATTCCAATTTCTGTGTTTTTAATTTATTTTACTGAATTGTCTATTATTTTGCAAATCGCCTTTTTGTCCCTTTTTGTTTTTGCAGGTATTTTCGCGGTTTTTTATTTTTCTAAAAAAGGAATATCTTATCATTTACCTATGATTTCAGCCGCGGTAAACCTGCTGATTGGATCTGCTGCTTTTGTGTCGCATGTATACATAGAAAGTCATTCTATACTTTATTTGTCTTTGGTTTTAAATTGTTTGCTTTGGCTTGTGGCAGGTTTGAAGCTAAAGCTTTACTATTTCTGGATATCCGGGATATTTAGTCTACTGCTCATATTTATTTCTATATTCATATAATAAAATATTTTAAAAAGTTTTTAAATGTTGAGAAAACTTATCCATCCCTTATATAATGGTAATGAAAGCGGATACAGAAAACGGAATGAGGGGGATGTAAATGAACTTCGATTTAACAACAGAACAGAATATGATACTTAAAACAATAAGGGAGTTTGCTGAAGAAGAGGTAGCGCCAGGAGCTCTTATAAGAGACCGGACGAAAGAATTTCCTGTAGAAGTTTTCAAGAAAATGGCCGACCTTGGTTTAATGGGACTTCCTTTTCCTGAAGAATATGGCGGAGCAGGGGCAGACACAATCAGCTTTGCAATTGTAACTGAAGAGCTAAGCAGGGCTTGTGCTTCTACTGGGATTACCTATTCAGCCCATATTTCTCTTGGGGGTGCACCGCTTTATTTATTCGGGACGGAAGAGCAAAAGCAAAAATATCTTGTACCGATTTGTACTGGAGAAACTTTTGGAGCTTTCGGTCTTACTGAGCCTAATGCAGGATCGGATGCAGGCGGTACGAGGACAAGGGCAGTCGAAAAGGACGGAGAATATATAATCAATGGAAATAAATGCTTTATCACAAATGCCAGCTATGCCAAGCATTTGGCCTTAACAGCTGTAACTGGTGAACAGGATGGAAAAAAAGAAATCAGTGCAATTATTGTGCCGACGGATGCCCAAGGATTCACTGTCATTGATAATTATGAAAAAATGGGACTGAATGCATCCAATACAACAGAACTTGTTCTTGAAGATGTGCGTGTGCCGACTGAGCACTTGCTCGGCAAAAAAGGAGAGGGTTTTAAACAGTTCTTAATCACTTTGGATGGCGGCCGTATTGGAATTGGTGCTATGGCTTTAGGTATTGCTCAGGCTGCGTACGAAAAAGCCCTGCAATATGCAAAGGAGCGCCAGCAGTTTGGGCGTTCTCTATCAAACTTTCAGGCCATTCAGTTTAAGTTGGCTGATATGGCAATGAAAATTGAATTGGCAAGAAACATGGTTTATAAAGCTGCATGGCTAAAAGACCAAGGAAGACCATTTGCGAAAGAGGCCTCTATGTGCAAGCTATATGCTTCGGAAATCTGTATGGAAATAGCCGATCAAGCAGTACAGATTCATGGCGGATACGGGTATATGAAAGATTATCATGTGGAACGATACATGAGAGATGGGAAACTTACTGAGATTGGAGAAGGTACTTCCGAGGTCCAACGAATGGTTATTGCACGCCAAATTGGCTGCTAAGTAACTATTAACTCCATGAAAAGTAATTGCCGCGGATTTTATGTAGTACGGGTTTGATTGGAGCGAAAGGCGCGAGATCCTAGAAAATGCATTCGCATTTTCTTCGTGGGCTGTCTATTCGAGGATGCTTATTCAAAGTCCTGTGGGAGTAGCACACCCAAGGGAGATCCAGTGGAAATTCACACCTGCTTTTAACCGGCATCCATGTTGAAGTTTCTGCAAATAAGGATTAAAAATATTTATGTAAACAATTATTTAAAAAAACTCCGTCCCCTGGATGGAGTTTTTGTCTAAATTATGAACAAGATATGACAAAGTTTACTTTAGGGCTTTTCCTTCTGCCCTTTTTAAAGTAAAATAGAAATTGTTTGTATACTTACTTAAACTGAAATGTGCTTACATAAGGGAGGTTAAGTCATGAATCGCAATCCAATCATTCCATTTGTATTAATTATGGTTTTCGGTGTGGTAGCAATGTTCCTTGTTTCTTTTAAAGGTCTTGGCGATATGGACGAGCTTGCAAAAGAACAGGAAGGCGGCGGTGCTGAAACCGAAGAAACAGCAGCTGCAAGCCCTGAAGAAATCTATCAGAAGAGCTGTATTGGATGTCACGGTGACCAGTATCAAGGCGGAGTCGGCCCAGCTCTTACTGGTGTAGGCGAACGTTTATCTCAGGATGAAATCGCAGATATTGTTGTGAATGGTAAAGGCTCTATGCCTCCAGGGTTAGTGCCTCAAGACAAGGCTGCAGAAATGGCCGAATGGTTAGCAGGCCTTAAGTAAACCTATAATGAAAGTCCTTTGCATATGTAAAGGACTTTTTTTATACTATAAGAAAGCTATCGTAAATATTCGATAGCTTTTTAACTATTTCGCACTAGGAATAGATAGGCATGGCGCGCTCTGCGCTTTTAAATACATAGATAAGTGGTGACAGAATGAATACGGACAAACTATCACAGCGGCTTGAAGCTGTAACAAATTATATTCCCAGTGGGGCACGCATAGCTGATATTGGTTCAGACCATGCATATTTGCCATGCTATGCAGTAAAAAAGGGTATTGTCCCTTTTGCTATAGCTGGTGAAGTAGTGGAAGGGCCTTTTCAATCGGCTAAAAAACAGGTTGAAATGGAGGGGCTCTTGGATCAGATATCTGTTCGAAAAGGAAATGGCCTTGAGGTTATTAACCCAGGGGAAGTAGACTGCATTACAATTGCTGGTATGGGGGGCGCTTTAATTGCGGCCATTCTTGAAGAAGGAAAGAGCAAGCTTGATTCAGTTCAAAGGCTTGTTCTGCAGCCCAATTTAAGTGCAATTTCGATTAGAACCTGGCTTATAGAACATGGTTGGGAGCTTATAGCCGAAGAGATTCTTGAAGAAGACGGAAAGATCTATGAAATACTCGCAGCAGAAAAAGGGAAACCGCTTAAGCCTTATAAAAACACGGAACAAGGCTTGCTTATGGGTCCTTTTTTAATCGAAGAAAAGTCAGTTGTCTTCCAAACTAAGTGGCAGGGGGAATTGAGAAACTGGGAACGTATTCTCATGCAGCTTGAGAAGGCAGCAGATAATAAAGAGACTAAAAAGAGAAAACAGGAATTAAAACAGAAAATAAAAATGGTGGGGGAGGTTTTAAAACAGTGAAAAAAATAAACGGGCATGAGATTATTCAATTGTTTGAGCAGTTCTCTCCAAAAGGATACGCGATGGAAGGTGACAAAATCGGCCTGCAAATCGGAAAGCTTAACAATCCTGTACAAAATGTTATGATAGCCCTTGATGTCTTGGAGGAAGTTGTGGATGAAGCAATCGAAAAGAATGTGCAGCTTATTATTGCGCATCATCCGCTTATATACAGGCCGTTACAAAAGATTGCTACAGACTCTCCGTCAGGAAGAATTATTGAAAAGCTTATTAAACATGATATAGCGGTATATGCAGCTCATACTAATCTTGATGTAGCCAAAGGCGGTGTCAATGATATGCTGGCGGATGCTCTGCAGCTTTCCAGTACTGAAGTCTTATATCCAACCTTTGAAACCGTTTTGAAAAAGCTTGCTGTGTATGTGCCAGAAGAAAATGCTGAGGTGTTAAAAAAGGCTCTTGGGGATGCAGGAGCAGGTGCTATTGGGAATTACAGCCATTGTACGTTTTCTTCAGCAGGTACCGGCCAATTCAAGCCAAACGAAGAAGCCAATCCTCATATTGGCCAGCAGGGTAGGCTTGAATCTGTTGCTGAGGTCCGCATAGAAACTATTTTTCCTGAGCATTTGGAGAGAAGGGTACTTTCTGCCATGTTCAAAAACCATCCATATGAAGAAGTTGCCTTTGATATTTACAAACTTGAAAACAAAGGGGAAGTTTTAGGTCTCGGTAAAATAGGAGAAATCCGCGAGATGACATTAGAGGAATTTGCCGGACATGTAAAAACAACTCTCGAAGTAGATAGAGTCCGCGTTGTAGGAGACCTTTCTTCGAAAGTTAAGAAAGTGGCTGTTCTTGGCGGTGATGGAAATAAGTATTTTATGTCCGCGAAAATGAAGGGTGCGGATGTTTATGTTACCGGAGATATGTATTATCATGTTGCCCACGATGCCATGATGGCGGGTCTAAATATAGTGGACCCTGGCCATAATGTGGAAAAGGTAATGAAAAAAGGCGTCACAAAGAAATTGGAAATGCTTTGTACGGAAAAAGGGTATGAAGTGTCGATATTTCCTTCCGAGATACATACGGATCCTTTTCAATTTGTATAAATGTATAAAAAGAGCCGGCTTCCCTCGAAACCGGTTCTTTTGTATTACATTTTAGTGGCTTTCTTCACTTTAGGAAGAATTTTATTTAACGGTACTTTTTTCTCGCGTGTCCATGTAGACTCTTCTTTTGGATCGTATTGTTCAAGAAAGGTGATGACTTCCTTCGTAATAGGTGTTGGTGTTGAGGCGCCTGCAGTAACTGCAACAGTGGAAGCGTCTTTAAGCCAACTTACATCAAGTTCTGTGATGTCGGCAATCCGGTAGGCTTTCGTACCTGCGATTTCCTCAGAAACCTGGGCAAGTCGATTCGAGTTATTGCTCTTTGGGTCCCCAACAACAATCAGGACATCTGCCTGGCCGGCTTGTTCTGCGACAGCCTCTTGGCGTACCTGGGTAGCCATACATATTTCTTTGTGAAATTCTGCATGAGGATATCTTTCCTTTATTTGCTCCATGACATGGCCAACATCCCATTGGCTCATTGTCGTCTGGTTTGTCACAAGAATTTTATCAGCTTTGATATTTAATTCGTTCACGTCTTCGATTGTTTGTACAAGGTGAACAGCGTGCGGCGCTACCCCTACTGCCCCTTCAGGCTCAGGATGTCCTTTTTTGCCGATGTAGATAATCTGAAAACCTTCTTTTTCTTTCTCTCTAATCAGATCATGAGTCCTTGTTACATCCGGACACGTAGCATCAATTGTCACTAAGCCTTTTTGTTTGGCTGCTTCCCGTACTTGCGGAGAAATGCCGTGGGCTGTGAAAATGACAGTCCCTTTATCAACTTTATCCAAAATTTCTTTTCTGTCATTTCCATCGAGAGTAATGATGCCCTCTTCTTCAAAAGCATCCGTTACGTGCTTATTGTGGACGATCATACCCAAAATATAAATCGGTCTTGGCAATGATGGGTCGAGTGCTGCGTTTCTGGCAATTACCATCGCATCAACCACACCATAACAATATCCCCGAGGAGAGATTTTTATGACATTCATCCGTTTATCCTCCCTAATTACAGCTTTTATCTGAATTGAATTTTGATTATGTTCATGTTAAAACACCAGGGAAAACCCCAGTATGCTTATTCTATTATATAAGAGATAGCGGGATAATACAAAAAGCAAAAAAGGGAATGAAAATAACATGCATTAGGCTTCAATGACACTATTCCCGGAGGAGAGAATGATGAAAGGGAGTGATGGTTCTTGTATAAAGCCACTAAAATCTTAATAGCCACGAAACTACAAAGTAAAAAAACAAAGAATGCCTTTCGCATTCTTTGCCATTATATATATAATTTGGGCTTGGATTCACGGCTTCTCGAACTTCCGGAGACCGGCGGTTCTTTTTCATTAACTGTTTCAGTCTTTTTTCGTTGTGATGGAGATTGCTTAGCTCTGGCTTTAACTTCTGTGCTTGATTTTTCTGTTTCTTCGGAAGACTGCTCTTCCGGAGTATCCTTCAAGCCCCTGTACAGCTTCCACATGGCCGGCAGGTTCCTAACCAGCGGCCCATACTGCTGAACCATGGGCCCAATCTGCTGTGCTGTATTTAAAACCTTTTGGGTATTATTTAAAAAGCCATTTATAGAAGCAGGATTGCTTATTGCCTGCAGTATGCCCCCGCCTGTACGTGAGCCTCCTGCTGCTCTGGCAGCACCCATTCCGCCTGGAGTCTGGGCATTTCCTTTTCCTAATAGTTTAGAGAGCAATCCCCCGCCTCCACGGCGCATTCCCGGAGCGCCTCTCATAGTTGGCCCCATGTGAGCTCTGCCTTGCATCGGATTCATAAAAGGATACGGGGGCATTCCTCCGCGCATGGGAGGCCTTGGTCCTGGCATCATCATTGTTTGCCTCCTTTCAAAAACACTCTCTTCTGCCATAGAAGCAGGCAGTGGAAATAGTCTAATTGCACCCATACATTAAAGTATGCGTTTATTACATTTTGGTTTAGGTATTATGCGGAAGATTCTTATTTTCTTGTTAAAAATCATTTGAATAGCCCATCATAAAAATATATATGCCTGTATGAGTGGTTATTTGGAGGAAACTTTATTATAATAACAGGATGTAAGAAAAGCTCGAAGCTGGACACTTTTAGTTGGTACAAGTATGTTTCTTACTTTTAAATAAATGAATCGGGTGCATTCCAATGCTGCTGAATATCAAGCAGCATAGGTTAACCTGAATCACTGAGGAGTTTTTATATGAACGAAACGAAATTTGACCGATTTAACCTTAAGCCATTTATAATAGAAGCAGTGAAAGAATTTGGCTTTTACGAGCCAACAGAAATTCAGGAAAGAATGATTCCAGCTGTCCTCAAGGGGGAAAGCGCCATTGGCCAGTCCCAGACAGGTACAGGCAAAACCCATTCCTACGTATTGCCTATTTTGCAAAAGGTTGATCCTTCCCGCCAGGAGGTTCAGGCAATAATAGCCGCGCCTACAAGAGAGCTTGCCAACCAGATCTATCATGAAATCCTGAAGGTGACTGAGCATTGTCCTGAGGGAGAAGAAATAACAGCACGCTGTTATATTGGAGGAACGGACAAGCAAAGGACGATTGAAAAACTGAAAAAACAGCCGCATGTTGTAGTTGGGACACCTGGGAGAATTAATGACCTTGTGAAGGAGCAGGCTTTGTTTGTCCATACCGCAGAAATCCTTGTGGTTGATGAAGCCGATTTAATGCTTGATATGGGATTCATCGAGGACGTTGACCAGGTTGCGGCGAGAATGCCTGAAAAACTGCAAATGCTTGTGTTCTCAGCAACGATCCCTGAGAAACTGAAGCCATTTTTAAAGAAGTATATGGAAAATCCAAAGTATGTTCATATTGAGCCCAAGCAGGCAACTGCCGCTAATATTGAACACTGGCTGCTTCCATCCAGGCATCGCAATAAAGTAAATCTGGTATATGAAGCACTGACTTCTTTTAATCCTTATTTAGCCATTGTTTTTACAAATACGAAGAAAAAAGCGGATGAAGTCGCGGATGGATTAATCAGCAAAGGCCTTAAAGTCGGCCGTATTCACGGGGACCTAAACCCGCGTGAACGGAAAAAAATGATGAAGCAAATATTGGATCTCGAGTTCCAATACATCGTGGCGACTGACCTTGCAGCAAGAGGAATTGACATAAAGGGAATCAGCCATGTGATTAACTACGAGCTTCCGACTGATTTGGACTTTTATATTCATCGTGTGGGTCGTACAGCCCGAGCAGGTTTCTCAGGAATTGCATTGACAGTGTATGAGACTTCCGATGAAGATTCATTAAATAGGCTTGAAAAGATGGGGATTGAATTCCAGCATAAGGATCTGCAAAAAGGGGAATGGACAGATCTTGAAAGTCGCAATAAACGGAAGAACCGCCAAAAACAAACGGATGACATAGATAAAAAAGCTTCATCCTTGGTGCAAAAGCCGAAAAAAGTGAAGCCAGGCTATAAAAAGAAAATGAAATGGGAAATGGATAAAATTAAAAAACGCGAAAGAAGAATAAAGCGTAAATAAAGCTTATAAGGGAGAGGCAGGGATCATCATGCTGAAAATTGGTTCACATGTTTCCATGAGCGGGAAAAAAATGCTTTTAGCAGCAAGTGAAGAAGCTGTTTCATACGGCTCCAATACTTTTATGGTTTATACAGGCGCCCCGCAAAATACAAGAAGAAAAAAAATAGAGGATTTAAATATTGAAGCCGGGTTAAGGCATATGGAAGAGAACGGTATAGCTGATATTGTTGTACATGCCCCATATATCATTAATATTGGCAATACGACAAACCCGTCGACTTTTGAATTAGGTGTTAATTTCCTGCGCTCTGAAATCGACCGTACAGAAGCAATAGGTGCAAGACAGATCGTCCTTCATCCGGGGGCGCATGTAGGCGCTGGTACGGAAGAAGGAATTAAGAAAATAGTCGAAGGTCTGAATGAGGTGCTAGGTGGCGAAGAAAAGGTACAGATAGCACTTGAAACCATGGCTGGCAAAGGTTCAGAATGCGGAAAATCTTTTGAAGAGCTTGCCATGATTATTGATGGGGTCAATTATAATGACCATCTTTCTGTTTGCTTTGATACATGCCATACGCATGATGCGGGGTATGATATCGTTAATGATTTCGATGGCGTATTGGAAAGATTTGATAAGATTATCGGCTTAGATCGCCTAAAGGTTCTTCATATTAATGACAGCAAAAATGAACGCGGCATGCGCAAAGACCGCCATGAAAATATCGGTTTTGGCCATATTGGTTTTAAAGCGCTAAATTATATCGTCCATCATCCTCAATTAAAGAATGTCCCAAAAATTCTTGAGACCCCTTATGTTGGGGAAGACAAGAATAATAAAAAGGCGCCATACAAGCATGAAATTAATATGCTCCGCAATAAGGAATTCGATGAAAACCTTTTGGATGCTATTTTGGAAGGCTAAATGAATGGAGAAGCTGTGTATCGATTACACAGCTTTTTGTATGGGTAAATTAAGTATTAGTAAAAACAAAAGGCTATTTTGTAAATTGCAGGAAGAGGCGGTTTACTTCCCTGGCGGTTTCCGGTCCGGCAATTTTGGCAATTTCCTTTATTAATTTTGTTCTCTCGCGATCTTCGAAGATATTTATTTGCTTTCCTCGCAGGTAGCCAGCAATCTTTTGTGCCTGCGGTTTTGTAATGCTGATGTTGAATTGCTCTCCATATTTTAATAATTCTTCTGCAGTAATATTGCTCATTTTATGATTTATAATGTTTTCAAAAATTTTCATCCTCATCACTCCTCCTCTGTACTTTATGAGGGAAGAAGGGAAATCGTGACAGTTTTTATATACCGGCTGTTAACTTATAAAAGTCCTGTTTTCTTTACTTTAAAAGCAAGTTCCTGTATACTTCATTTGTAAATCGGAATGATTCTTAATATTACGGGTGATAAAAATGGCAGAGCCAATAATAGAAATAAGGCACGTTTCTTATAGATATGAAAAAGAAAATGTTCTTGAGGATATAAATTTAACCATACATGAAGGGGATTTTCTGGGCATTGTAGGACCAAATGGTTCCGGTAAATCCACCTTGATAAAACAGATACTGGGTTTGCTGAAAGTTCAAAAAGGGAGTGTTAAGCTTTTTGGACAGGAAATAAATCGCTTTAAGGAATGGCAAAAAGTAGGATTTGTTTCGCAAAAGGCTAATTCATTTAATACAGGATTCCCTGCAACTGTCTTTGAAGTTGTATCCAGCGGATTGACAAAGAAGCTCGGGCTTTTTAAGTTTTTTGGTAAAGCAGAACATCATAAAGTGCTCCAGGCGATTGATTCAGTGGGCCTGCTTGAATTTGCAAAACGGAATATCGGAGAACTTTCGGGCGGACAGCAGCAGCGAGTTTTCATTGCACGTGCATTAGTGAGCGACCCGAAGCTGTTAATACTTGATGAGCCGACAGTAGGAGTAGATGCAAAAACTGTCCAATCCTTTTACGAAATGCTTGACGACTTAAACAAAAAGCTTGGAATAACTCTTTTGCTGGTTACACATGACATTGGGACAATCTCGGATAAGGTCACTCATGTTGCCTGCCTGAACAAAAATTTGCATTTCCATGGAAATACAGCAGAATTTGAGAGCTTGAATATTAGTGAGATGTCGGAGATTTACGGCCATGATGTCCATGTATTGACCCATAATCATGACCATCACAACCACGGAGGAACAGCCCGATGATAGCAGGGATTTTACAATACGAATTTTTGCAAAATGCATTTTTAACTGGAATCATAATCGGAATAATCGCTCCCTTGCTTGGCGTTTTTATCGTTGTCAGAAGGCTGTCACTAATTGCTGATGCTTTAAGTCATGTAACGCTTGCCGGGATTGCTGCCAGTCTTCTGCTTGAGAAAAAAGTGCTGGGGTTGAGCGGGTTAAACCCCCTTTATATGGGAATGGCTTTTTCAGTCGCTGGGTCTTTGTTTATTGAAAAGCTTAGGGCTGTATACAAGCATTATCAGGAGCTGGCAATTCCCATTATATTGTCAGGGGGAATTGGACTTGGCGCAATATTTATCTCCTTGGCCGACGGGTTCAATACCGACTTATTTAGCTATTTATTTGGAAGTGTAAGTGCGGTAAGCCGTCTAGATTTATGGACCATACTGATCATTAGTGTGTTTGTTATTGCACTTGTCCTTTTATTGTATAAAGAATTATTTTTGCTGTCTTTTGATGAAGAGCATGCAAAAGCATCCGGCATAGCAGCAAAGAGTGTTCATTTTATTTTTATAATCATGGTGGCTTTGGTTATTGCTGCCTCTATGAGAATTGTCGGTATCCTTCTGGTTTCCTCTTTAATGACATTGCCGGTTGCAGCAAGCATCAGGGTTGCCAAAGGCTTTAAACAAACTATTTTCCTATCCATGCTGTTTGGTGAAGTTTCCGTGATAGGCGGATTGACGATTTCTTATTATATTGATCTTGCGCCGGGAGGAACCATTGTCATTATTACAATACTCATACTGATTATCACCATTCTGGTAAAGAAGCTTTCAAGCATGAGGCCGGCCTAAAACAAATTTTAATAAAAAGAGGAGTTTTTTAGCACTATTGGATAGGTTGTTACCGGTTAGGCAAAAGCTTTGATTCTTGAGAGCAGGAACACGAGGTGAAAAGAATGAATGTGAATGAAGCAATGCAGCTTTTAAAAGATAAAGGCTATAAGCATACAGGAAAAAGGGAAGAGATGCTTCAGCTTTTCGCTGATAGCGATAAATATTTAACTGCCAAAGATGTTCTGGAAAAAATGAAGGACAACTACCCTGGGCTAAGCTTTGATACAATATACAGAAATTTATCATTGTTTGTGGATTTGGATATTTTTGAGATGACAGAGCTTTCTGGAGAAAAACACTTCCGATTTACATGTTCACATGAGCATCACCATCATCATTTTATCTGTTTAGACTGCGGGAAGACTAAAGAGATTGAAGTTTGTCCCATGAAACAGGTTCAAGAAAACCTGAAAGGTTATGATGTTTCCGGTCACAAGTTTGAAATATACGGAAAATGTCCGGAATGTTTCTAAATTAAGCACAAAAAAGCATGGGTGCTTAGAAAAGCTCCCATGCTTTTTATATATGGTGAATTTATTTTAGCCAGTTTTCTACCCATTTATAAGCTTCCTGCCAACTGCTGACCCTTATGACTCCATTTGGGAGAGGGTCTCGATTATAGGGGGTGTCGAATAAAATGACAGGGATTTTGCAAGTTTCATGAATCATGACAGCATTATCATGTTTATCTTCAAGAAAGATGTCTACCTCAAACTTCTTTGCTGCCCGAATTTTATCATGTGTTCCAATCAGTTCAATGTGATTAAATTCTAAAGCGTTCTCCAAAAACCATTCCTCTGTTATTTGCTGAAGATGTGAGCCGCGTGCACTAATAAAATATAGTTCATGGTCTTGTCTCCATTTTGTCAGGATTTCTTTTGCTCCATCTGCAAGGGGAGATTCCCTGTATATTACTGGTTCATTTTCTTTAAACCATTTCGCGAATTCTTTTTCGGATATATCCACAAGTGGAGTTAAATCATATTGTTTAATATCAGCCAGGGTTATATTCAGATTAAATGCTTTATTTAAATATGGAATCATGGATGATGGACATGTAACCGTGCCATCAATGTCAATTCCAAAACGCTTCTTCATAATAGTTGCTCTCCTTTAATTACATATATCCCTTATCTTAACAAAAGTCCCGTCCATGCAAAAGAGCAATGGCTCTAATGCTGTTCTGCCAGGCATTAATCGATAGTCAAACATTAACATCTTAAAAAGAACACATATCGTAAACACTATAAATGCTCCATTAAGTAATACTTTTGTAAGGAACACAGTAAAGAAAGCGAGGGTTCATGATGGCAGACCAAGAGCGCACCAATGAAGAGTACGATCTTCGCCATAGCGAGCGAATTGGGGAAGCTACTACTGATTATGATTATACAGAAGAAACCTCTGCAGAAATCGCAGCGCCTGGTGTCTATGACAGGGCGTTGGACAGGGAAGAAGCTAATGCAGATTATAGAGAAGAAACCTCTGCGGAAATCGCAGCGCCTGGTGTCTATGACAGGGCAGTGGACAGGGAGGATGAAAATGAAATAGCTACTGCCGGCAGGGGAGTCGGATACGCGGCCCTGGCATTGTCCATTCTATCTCTGTTTGTATTGCCGGTTCTGTTTGGAGCGACAGGCATTGTCCTTGGTTTTATAGCCCGCCGAAGAGGATCAGAAACCCTTGGGAACTGGGCAATAGGAATTGGAGCCATTTCGATTATTGTTGGCATGTTTATCTTGCCGTTTTTTTAAAGCAAAGTAAAAAAGCCTGGCACCTTCTGGCCAGGCTTTTTTTATGATTGGATGCTTTCAGCTTTGATTTTTTCTTCTTCTTGTTTTGCGAAGTATTCTTCAGCAATTTTATCTATTTCGATCTTCAGTTCATCCACCATTGTTTCTTCAGGAACCTTCCTTACAATCTGGCCTTTACGGAATAGAAGACCTTCACCGCGGGCACCGGCAATGCCGATATCAGCCTCTCGTGCTTCCCCTGGACCATTAACCGCACAGCCCAGTACTGCCACCTTAATCGGTGCTTTAATCTTTTGGATATATTCTTCCACTTCATTTGCGATGCTGATTAAATCAATTTCAATCCTTCCGCAGGTTGGGCAGGAAATCAGCGTGGCAGCATTCGATGACAGGCCAAATACTTTTAGAAGCTCACGCGCTACCTTAACTTCTTCAACAGGATCAGCACTTAATGAGATTCTTAAAGTATTACCGATTCCTTTGCTTAAGATTGCTCCAAGGCCGGCAGCACTTTTTACAGTACCGGCAAAAAGTGTGCCTGATTCTGTGATTCCCAAATGCAATGGATAATCAAAGGCTTTTGCCGCTTTTTCATATGCTTCAATTGCCAGATTAACATCCGAAGCTTTCATTGATACGATGATGTCATGAAAGTCGAGGTCTTCTAGTATCTTGATATGATGAAGGGCGCTTTCAACCATTCCATCGGCAGTAGGGTACCCGTATTTCTCTAGAATCCGTTTTTCAAGGGACCCAGCGTTTACCCCAATACGGATTGGTATTCCTTTTTCCTTTGCCGCCTTAACAACGGCTTCAACTTTCTCGCGTTTACCGATATTGCCGGGATTGATCCGAATCTTATCTGCCCCGCCTTCAATTGCTTTTAAAGCAAGTTTATAGTCAAAATGAATATCGACCACAAGCGGTATATTTATTTGCCTTTTAATATCTGCAATTGCATTTGCTGCCCTTTCATCAGGGCAAGCCACACGGACAATTTGGCAGCCGGCTTCCTCAAGCCTTTTAATTTCTGCTACAGTAGCTTCCACATCATGTGTTTTAGTCGTGGTCATACTTTGGATGAACAGCTCATTGCTGCCGCCAATGGTTAAAGGCCCGACTTTAACAGGCCGTGTTTTAGTTCGATGTATAATATCACTCAATGGAGATTCGCTCCTTTTTATCTATTCATATAACAGCATGAACATTTTGCTATTAAAGAAGGTTCACTTTATTGTATCAATGAACCGCTGGGGTTGACAAGAATGATGATAAAGATTAGTGTTCCTTATCATATTTCGGAAACTTATAGGTTTTTCCTGAATTGATTTCTTCTGGTTCCATGCCATTGTTTAATTTAGAGAAATCTGACACAACCTCGTCTATGCTGACAGGGATTGGCCCATCAAGATTTAACTCCACAATCGAAAGAACGGTTTCTCCAGGACTTACTTTTTTTTCAAAATAAGACATACCGGATTCAGCCGGCTGTGTGCTGGCCTCTAATACTTGTTCTTTTCCAGCGGGGAGTGTGCCTTGGCTTAAATCATAATAAATAACATAAATAACAAGAACTGAAAGCAGGATTCCAGCAATTCGCTTCATATTGGCCAACCCCCTGTAATTAGCGTGTTTACCCAATATGTATGCTTGTCCTATTCCTGATAGAACATAATAAACAGTTATTGCAGCAAATAGGGGACGAACTTTTAAGCCATTTGGTTCTTACCCACGAATGAAGGCCATTGCCCCAATATACCTACTTAGTTTATCCTTCAAACTCCAAATAATGGCCATTTCTTTAATAAACTGACTTATTTTCATTCTAAAACCCCGTTTTTCCAAGTTATTAGTTGAAATTTTCACTTCAAATATCTTTTATCTTTACTATTCGTAATAATGGAATCTTTATTTTTGTGAATTTAATAAATAGGTGAAGCAAGAAAACCGCATTAAAAACCAGAGAAAATTTCATCCCCCTAAGAAAATAAAAAAACGCGCATAAATGACACGTTTTATTTCTGCGTTTGTTGTGGAACTTCTTTGACAGCAAGCAGGAGAATGATCAGCGAGACAAACCAGTTTATAAAAGCTCCATTCTGTACAGGAGTCTGCAAGGATGCCATAATTGTGAAAAAGACGGCCGGCAAGGTGATGCTATAGGCAGACATTCGCCATAAATGCCGGTATTGCAAATTTTTCCTTAAGGCATTTTTAATAAGAAGGCCAATTAATGCGAGAATGGATATCTCAATAAACCTTATTCCAGCGGTAAAAATATAAATGACAATCGCAATCAACGGGATAATTATGGGCACCAGAGATTTAGCAGAAGCCAAATAGTCTGATAAGCTTTCTCTTGTAAGTGTGCCGTTGGTTAGCATCGAATAAGGATAGGATTGTTCCTGCCCCGCAGCAATTATGTATATATCATTTTTGAGAAGGGCGATTGTATTGTCGCTGTTGGAAAAGGCAGAGGGCTTTACAGTTCCTGTAGAATCCACAATAATTGCAAAGCCATTTTTGTTAATGGTAACAGGCGCCTCTTGTTCAGTAAGCAGTTCTCCATCTTTAATCTGGAAATCCGGCAATTCACTATCGATTGTTTCATCTACAGCATTTAAGCTATCCACTATTGCTGTACTGGAATAAAAGACGGTTGGAATGATGGATAATAGGGTAAGAAAAAAAACATATAGTATGGTTTTCCCAATTCCATGAAAGCGGAATAAAGCTATATCTTTGGGAGAAAATAAGCTTTTGTAAAATTGCTGAAAAATATTCATTTTAGACACACCCTTATAAAGATTCATCCTATTAGTTTAGCCACATTACCCGGACTCTACAAGTAACTCAGCTTATTTAAAATTAGCAAGGGATTCCCTCTTTTTGTAACACAACTGTAATATTTAAACGAAATGTTAAGCTATTGTAAATTTGATAAAATAAATCTTTACTTTTTATTCACTTTTCATTAATAATTGTATGGGGTTTGATGAATCATGTCGAATAAACAGTTATAGGGGTTGAAATATTGTGGAACTAGACGTTCAACAAATGCTTTTTGAATTTCTTGGCGGACTTGGTATTTTCTTATATGGAATCAAGTTCATGGGTGATGGACTGCAGAAGTCAGCTGGTGACAAGCTGAGAGATATTCTGGATCGCTTTACGACAAATCCGCTAATGGGGGTATTAGCTGGTATTGTTGTAACAGTATTACTTCAGACTAGCAGTGGTACAACTGTTATTACAGTTGGACTGGTTAGTGCCGGTTTCATGACACTCCGTCAAGCAATTGGGGTAATAATGGGTGCGAATATAGGTACAACTGTTACTGCATTCATTATAGGTATTGATATTGGTGAATATGCCCTGCCAATCATTGCTGCTGGTTCAATACTTCTGTTTTTCTTTAAAAATAAAAAAATACACAATTTCGGGCAAATTGTTTTTGGTTTTGGAGCACTTTTCTATGGATTGGAACTAATGAGCGGCGGTATGAAACCATTACGCAGTTTAGAGGCTTTCCATGACCTTACAGTAAGTATGAGTTCAAATCCGGTTCTTGGAGTAATCATTGGTACTGTATTTACAGTGATTGTTCAAAGCTCTAGTGCGACAATCGGTATCCTGCAAGGTCTTTATGCTGAAGAACTTGTTAATTTGAATGCTGCCTTGCCGATTTTATTCGGTGATAATATCGGTACAACGATCACGGCTGTCTTAGCAGCTATTGGAGCATCCGTTGCAGCGAGAAGAGCTGCTGCTACTCATGTCCTGTTTAATTTAATAGGAACAACTGTGTTTTTATTGCTTTTAAAGCCTTTCACATTGCTAATTGAATCTTTAGCGGTTAATTTAAACCTTAATCATGAGATGACCATAGCGTTTGCTCACGGAATTTTTAATACTACTAATACGCTTATACAACTTCCTTTTATTGGAATTCTTGCTTTGGTTGTAACAAAGCTTATACCAGGAGAAGATTCAGTTGTAGAATACAAAACAAAACACTTAGACCCTGTTTTTATTGAGCAATCACCTTCTATCGCTCTTGGTCAATCAAAAGAAGAAGTATTGCGAATGGGTCAATTTGCTGTGCGGGGACTTGAGGAAACAAATTGGTTCTTAAAAAATAAACAGCAAAAGCATTCTGAAACAGCTTATCAACTTGAAGATGCCATTAACAATTTAGATCGCAAAATTACAGATTATCTAGTTAAACTTTCAACAAGCTCACTTTCAGTTCATGAGTCTGAAGAACATACAGTTCTGATGGATACTGTCAGAGATATTGAGCGAATCGGTGACCACTTTGAAAATATCATTGAGCTTGCCGAATACCAGCAGGCAAACAAAGTTAAAGTCACTGAAAATGCAATGGATGATCTTGATGTAATGTTTAACCTTACTATTTCGACGGTTAAGGAAGCTCTTCAGGCATTGGATCATAATGATAAAGAAATAGCAAGACAAGTTGTGGAAAAAGAAGAAGAGATCGATAAAATGGAAAGAAAACTCCGAAAACAGCATATTCTTCGTTTGAACGAAGGAGTCTGCTCCGGACAAGCAGGCATTGTGTATGTTGACATTGTCAGCAATCTTGAGCGAATTGGTGACCACGCTGTGAATATTGCCGAAGCTGTTTTAGGAGAAGAATAAGTGGTAAAATAAGCAAGGGGAATTCCCCTTGCTTTTTGTTTATCTTTAACGCATTTTATAAAAAGGGTGCTGATGATGGAAATTATTTATTGGACATTGATTATTATTTTATTTGTTATAGCTTTTGCTGGGTTGGTCTTCCCAATTATACCCAGTGTGCTGTTTATTATGGGCGGATTTATTCTTTATGGCGTTCTCTTTTCTTTTGAACCCTTTAATTGGCTGTTTTGGACCATCCAGGCGCTTTTTGTTGTTTTGCTTTTCGGGGCGGACTATATAGCCAATATGATTGGGGTAAAAAAATATGGCGGCTCCAAAGCCGGCATTTGGGGAAGTACAATTGGACTTTTAATAGGACCGTTTGTGATTCCGGTATTAGGAATTCTGATCGGGCCATTCCTGGGCGCAATCCTAGCTGAACTGGCGGTAAATAGAAAAAACCTGAATGATGCAATAAAAATTGGATTTGGTTCTGTTATAGGATTTGTCAGCAGTGTGGCGGCAAAAGCCGTTGTTCAAGCAGTAATGATTTTTTATTTCTTGATCGTGGTACTCTAAATAATTCATGAGAGGGAACAGTCATAAGGCGATGTATGGCTGTTCCTTTTTTTATTGAGTTACTTAATTCACTGCACATTTTCACTTTGGCAGTTTAGGCAATCTGTTTCCCGCTATAATAGCTCAAATCTTTAATAATGACTTTTTGCCCGTCATATCCAAACACTATTGACGAATTTATGAAAGTTGCACAAGGAGATGGTTTTTGCAATTATTTTATCTATGGATAGAGGGTTACAAGGGGAAACTTGAATAATAAAAAATAAATAGGCAATTGTATATTTGTAGCAATGCTTTTTGTTTGAAACAAAAACCCAACTTTGGTAATCTTAAGCTAAAGACCTTTAGAAACATTCTAATATCAGAATTTTGTAAACGATTGAATGTTTCGGGATCTAAACTAAACAGATACATAGGGAGGAATTTTTTATGGCATTCGAACTACCTCAATTACCTTACGCTTATGATGCATTGGAGCCAAACATCGACAAAGAAACGATGAATATCCACCACACAAAGCATCACAATACTTATGTAACAAACCTGAACAATGCATTGGAAGGAAACGAAGAGCTTCTTTCTAAAACAGTTGAAGAAGTTGTTTCCAACCTGGATGCTGTTCCTGAAGCTGTTCGCACTGCTGTCCGCAATAACGGCGGCGGCCATGCCAATCATTCATTATTCTGGCAGGTTATTTCTCCAAATGGCGGAGGAGAGCCTACTGGTGAGCTTGCTGACGCGATTAACAGCAAGTTCGGAAGCTATGATAGCTTTAAAGAAGAATTTGCAAAAGCTGCTACAACTCGTTTTGGTTCCGGCTGGGCTTGGCTTGTTGTGAACAATGGCCAACTAGAAGTAACAAGCACTCCTAACCAGGATTCTCCTTTAATGGAAGGCAAGACTCCAATCCTTGGTCTTGACGTATGGGAGCATGCTTACTACCTGAACTATCAAAACCGCCGTCCTGAATACATCAATTCCTTCTGGAATATTGTAAACTGGGATGAAGTTACCAAGCGTTACAGCGCTGCAAAATAATAAAAGATTAAACACGGCGGGAAATCCCTGCCGTGTTTTTTTGTGTGTTTTTCGCCAATCTTTAAATCATTGCATAAGCACACTAACTTTGTAGGAAACTACCCTTTAGAACCAAAGGGGAGTTTTTTTATGAGCAGATTCAAAAAACTGATCGGAGATGTGGACTTAACAAGAGATTTAAAATTGCTTCTGATTATTGGGGGGCTTTATTCCTTAAGCGCTGCCCTTTCAAATACATTTGTAAATATTTATCTATGGAAGCAATCTGGTGAGTTCAGCGATCTTGCACTATACAATTTGTCTATCGTGGTTATGCAGCCCTTAACGTTTATTTTGGCGGGGAGATGGGCGAAGAAAATTGACAGGGTTATTGTATTAAGAATAGGTGTAATCTTTTTGGCATCCTTTTACCTGACAGTCCTATTTATTGGTACAGATGCTTCAAAATTTCTGGTGCTGCTAGGTGCTCTGCTTGGTGTTGGATATGGATTTTACTGGCTTGCGTTCAATGTGCTGACTTTTGAAATAACGGAGCCGGAAAACAGAGATTTCTTCAATGGCTTCCTTGGAATACTCACATCCGTTGGGGGAATGATCGGTCCGATTGCAGCGGGTTTCATTATTTCAAGGATGGAAAAGTTCACCGGCTATTCGGTTATTTTTGGGATTTCTCTGACGCTCTTTTCAATAGCTGTCTTTTTAAGCTTTTTTCTAAAACGGCGGCCTGCAAATGGGAGGTATTGGTTTAGAAGAATCCTTTCTGAACGGAAAAACAACCCGAATTGGCGAATGATTACCAACGCCCATTTTTTTCAGGGACTTAGGGAAGGCACATTTGTTTTTGTTATCTCGGTATATGTATTTATTTCAACAGGAAGTGAACTTGCCCTAGGAACTTACGGGCTGGTTAACTCGGGCATTTCCTTTATGGGATATTTTCTGGTATCAAGGCTTCTAAAAAAGCAGTTTCGGAAAAGGGCGATATTAATAGGGGGACTGTTATTGTATGCCGCCATATTTTTTATCATATTTGAAGTTACTTATCCAAAGCTGCTTATGTATGCTGCAACTATAGCAATAGCGTATCCATTATTGCTGGTCCCTTATATTTCATTAACTTATGATGTCATCGGCCGTGGCTGGAAAGCAGCGGAAATGAGGATAGAGTATATAGTGGTCAGGGAAATTTTCTTAAACTCGGGACGAATTGTTTCTATTTTGAGCTTTTTGGCAGCTGTTACTTTTTTCAATGATGAAAAAAGCATTCCAATATTACTTGCATTCATTGGAGCTGGACATGCTGTCATTTATTTTTTCGTCCGGAAAATACATTTTCAGTCGACATGAGGGAGGGCAGCCTCTCTCTTTTTTGTGGCAGGATAGTATTTCCAGCATTTTATTTGTGTCAAAAAAAGGTTCTTTATAGAATTAATTGCCGATTTCTTTTAGAATGGTAAAAGAGACTTTTTTAAAGGAAGTGTGCGATACCTTGAATAGAAAGAAAAAAAAGAAGACCCATGTTCCTTTTCGACTGAATATGCTCTTCTTTGTTGTTTTTTTATTGTTTTCAATGCTGATCCTCCGGCTGGGGATGGTTCAGATTGTCTATGGTGATGACTACAAGCGTGAGATTGAAAGAACGGAAGATGTTACAGTCAATAGTCCGGTTCCTAGAGGGAAGATGTTTGACCGAAACGGGAAGGTGATCGTTGACAATACCCCGCAAAACGCAATTACCTTTACAAATAACGGTTACAAACAGGACGAGATGCTTGAGGTAGCAGAAAGGCTTGCCCAGCTCATAGAAATAGATACAAAAAAAGTCCAGGAACGCGATAAAAAGGATTATTGGATTATAAAGAATCCAGATGAGGCAGAAAAGAAGGTATCTGAAAAAGAAATAGAAGCACTTAAGAAGAAGCATGAAGGAGAGCAAAAAGAACTTGATAAAGCAATTTATCAGCTTACATTGGACCGGATTACGGAAGAGGAATTGAAAGAACTGAAGGAACAAGACTTGAAAGTTCTTGCAATATTCAGAGAGTTTACGAGCGGCTATGCGTTAACACCGCAAATCGTAAAAAATAAAGATGTTACCCCGGAAGAGTTTGCAGTTGTAAGCGAGAATCTTCAGCTGCTGCCTGGTGTTGATACCACAACTGATTGGGAAAGATACTATGCTTTTGGCGATACTTTAAAATCAGTTCTTGGCAAGGTGACAAGTTCTGACGAAGGGATCCCTGCTGAACAGCTTGAGTATTATATGGCCCGTGACTATAGCCGCAATGACAGAGTTGGAAAAAGTTATATTGAGATGCAATATGAAGAGGTGCTGCACGGACAAAAGGCTAAAGTAAAAAATATTACCGATAAAGCCGGAAACGTCCTGGAAACTGTGCCGATCACGGATGGGCAAAGAGGAAAGGACCTTGTACTAAGCATCGATATGGATCTCCAGAAGGCAGTGGAACAAATCATTGAGGAAGAACTGCGCGCTGCCAAAGCTTCTCCAGGTACGGCATTGCTTGACCGGGCTTATGTTGTGTTAATGGATCCTCACACTGGGGAGATTCTTTCAATGGCCGGAAAAAGAATTGTGAAGGATGAGAAGACAGGGAAGTCTGAAATGCAGGATGATGCACTGGGCAATATTACAACGACTTACAATGTTGGTTCTGCTGTTAAGGGAGCGACTATACTCACAGGATTTAAGGAAGGAGTTATTCAGCCTAATTCAGTCATTTATGACCGGCCTCTCCAAATTAAAAATACACCAGTGAAGAAATCATGGAAAAATTTTGGTCCATTAAATGATATCAATGCGCTAAAGTATTCTTCTAACGTTTATATGTTTGAGACAGCTATACGAATTGGAAACGGTGAATATAAATTTGACCGTCCACTGCCTCTTGATCCGAAAGGCTTTGATACGATCAGGGATTCCTTTGCCCAATTTGGACTCGGAGTCCGGACTGGAATTGATTTGCCGAATGAGCAAACAGGCTTTAAAGGAATGAGTACTATGCCTGGTTTTATGCTTGACCTAGCAATTGGCCAGTATGATACATATTCCAATATGCAGCTCGCACAATATGTTTCAGTTATCGCCAATGGCGGAAATAGAATGGAACCACATATTGTTAAGGAAATCCGAGAACCGCTAATGGAAAACAACGAGCTCGGACCTATTGTGGAGGAAATGGAACCCAAAGTGCTTAACCGGGTTGAACTTGAAAAAGGCTGGATGGAACGTGTGCAGGAAGGCTTCCGAAGAGTTATGCAAGAAAAAGGGGGGACGGCTTATACCTATTTCGCAGGCAAAGAATATAAGCCGGCAGGAAAGACTGGAACTGCAGAGGCGTTTTACGATGGTCCTGAACGAAGTAAATTTGGCAAGGAGCCTCCTGAGGTAATGAATCTAAGCCTTGTCGGCTATGCACCATCTAAAAATCCGGAGGTAGCTATGGCCGTACTGGTTCCGTGGGCATATCAAGGCGGCCGGGATCATGGAGCAAACAAAAAAATTGGCGAACGTGTGCTGGATGCATACTTTGATCTTAAAAAAAATCGCCATGAAGAAGGCAAAGACAGCGAAGATCCTGTCCAGAAAGTAGAAAATATCAATGAAGTTCTCGAAGGGCAGGAAGAAGTACGTGAAGAAAATTAATAAGGTTTGATAAACTGTCTCCCGTGGGTATGGGAGACAGTTTTTTTTTACATGAAGAGTTTATGTATTTGAAACTGGCTAAATTGGAAAGCTAATTAAACGTTATACCTCTATTTCGACAAATTTACACATTAATCGCCGACATTTACAAAAGCTTTACAATTAGTTAAAACCGCGTTAACAGTAAACCCTTATTCTATTACTCGTAGGACAAAACAACCAATTTTCTTAGGGGGAATTCAGGAATGAAGAGTCTTAAAAAAATGAGCCTGTTTTTAATGCTGGCAGCTGTGATGGTATTTACTGCAGCTTGCGGCGGCGGAGATACAAATGAAGGTGCAAATGGAAACGGTGAAAATGGTGAAGAGCTAGAAGGCAGTGTTGTCATTGACGGTTCTGGTACAGTTTATCCATTTATGGCACGCATGGCCGAGAACTATATGGGAGAACAGGAAAATGTCTCTGTTGAAGTAAGCCGCTCTGGAACTTCAGCTGGCTTCAAGAAATTCCTTGCAGAAGACGGAACAGACTTTAATGATGCTTCCCGCCAAATTAAAGATGAAGAAAAGGCACAAGCAGAAGAGCTTGGCATTGATGTACAGGAAATGAAGGTTGCATTAGATGGTATAACAATTGTAATTAATAAAGAAAATGACTGGGCTACAGAGCTTACACAGCAAGAGGTTATTGATATCTTCCTTGCAAGTGCCGGCAAGAAAAAGTGGTCAGACGTTCGCCCTGACTTCCCGGATGAAGAAATCCAAACTTATGGACCGAATGAAAACCACGGTACTTACGAATTTATGTTTGAAAATATTCTGGAAGAACAAGAATTGCCTGAAAACATTAACTTGCAGCAGGATTACTCAACTCTTGTAGACCTTGTATCTAAAGATAAAAATGCAATTGGATTCTTTGGATATGGATACTACGATAGCAATAAAGACAAGTTATCCGCTGTTAAAGTTGACTTTGGCAACGGCCCTGTTGAGCCATCTTTAGACACAATTAAAGAAGACGGCGATTATGCTCCATTTACACGTCCTGTATTCACATACTTGAATACAAATATGGCTAAAGAAAAGCCGCAAGTGCTTGATTACGCTATTTATACAATGGAAAATGCACAGGATGTTGCAGCAGAGACTGGCTTTGCCCCGTTATCTGATGAAGATGTCCAAGCTTCTCTAGATGCTTTAAACGGATTAAAGTAAGTTTTTAAAAGTGTTGAACATGGGAAGATGAGAAGTTAGCCTTCTCATCTTCTTGTTGGTGTTAAATGTTAATTTGGGTTTCCCTTGGGTAATATAAGCTAAAGAGTTCTTCCTTGGATGAGAAGGATGAAAGGGGTTTTACACTTGGCAAAAAGCGCTGTTCACGACAACAACAAAAAGTTGAATGTACGTGAAATCATACAGGAAAAGAAAAAATCTCGAAGCGTTAATAACGTTACGGAAAAATTAATACCTAAAATTCTATTTGGAATAGCAGCTATTTCTGTACTAACAACTATTGGAATTGTACTTACTTTACTAACGGAAACAATCGCCTTTTTTAAAGACGTTCCTATTATAGATTTCTTTACAGGCACAAAATTAAAGCCATTAGGGGAAAATGCAGTCTTTGGAGTGCTGCCGCTGTTGACTGGTACAATTATTTCATCTGCAATTGCCATGCTGGTAGCCATCCCGATTGGACTGATGACCGCTATTTTCTTAAGTGAATATGCGTCAGAAAAATTACGAAGAATTTTAAAGCCTCTTCTAGAGATACTGGCAGGTATTCCTACTATCGTTTATGGATTTTTTGCCTTTACATTTGTAACGCCAATATTAAGATCCATTATTCCTGGCCTCGAACCAACTAATATTCTAAGCCCTGGGATTGTAATGGGGATCATGATCATCCCGATGGTAGCTTCGTTATCTGAAGATGCGATGAGTTCAGTGCCAAATGCTATGAGAGAAGGTGCTCTTGCATTGGGTGCTACGAAGCTTGAAGTAACCTGGAAAGTAGTGGTTCCAGCAGCGATTTCAGGTATTATAGCTTCCTTTGTACTCGGAATTTCGAGGGCAATTGGAGAAACTATGATCGTAACCATTGCAAGCGGAAGTTCGAAAAACTTTACCTTTGACGTGACTCAATCCATGCAGACAATGACTGCTTATATAGTAGAAGTAACAGGCGGAGAAGCAGCAGCAGGTACAACTTTGTATTACAGCCTTTATGCAGTTGCGATGACATTGTTTGTATTTACGTTAATTATGAATCTTTTCGCTCAGTATATCTCTCGCAGGTTCAGGGAGGAATATTAATATGAAGTACGTTGACTCAACTCAAGTGCATAAAAAAATGGGCAGCCGCCTTTTTGCCAATAACCTGGCAAAAACTCTGTTCTTTTTGGCAACATTATTTGGCCTTGTTGTATTAGTTGTTTTGATTTATAGGGTCATTGCAGATGGATTAGGGTGGATTAATATTGATTTCTTGACGAATAGACTATCAACCGATCCAGAAAGAGCGGGAATCTGGGGAGCTATAACGGGAACTTTATGGCTCATGCTGGTTGTTGCTCCCGTAACGATGATTTTAGGAGTAGGTACAGCTATTTATCTTGAAGAATACGCCGCTAAGGGACGTATTTCCTCATTTATTAAAACAAATATCTCCAACTTGGCAGGTGTTCCATCCGTTGTTTTTGGTATTCTTGGATTAACTGTTTTCGCAAGGGCATTGGATTTGGGTTCTGTAGTACTTGCAGGCGGCTTGACTATGGCGCTGCTCGTTCTTCCAGTTGTTGTAGTTGCCAGCCAGGAAGCAATCCGGGCTGTGCCTCAATTTCTAAGGGAAGCATCTTATGGAATGGGCGCTACAAAGTGGCAGACTATTAAGAATGTAGTTCTTCCCGCGTCTTTGCCGGGAATTCTTACAGGAGTCATTCTTGCGTTATCCCGTGCAATTGGTGAAACAGCACCGCTGGTCGTAATCGGTATACCGGCATTGTTAATTCCTGTTCCGGACGGAGTCTTTGACAAATTTACCATTTTGCCGGTGCAGATTTATTATTGGACAATTGACTCGGCCCTTGTAGCTGAATACGCAAACCTTGCAGCCGCGACAATCGTTATTCTATTAATTGTTTTGTTCGCGATGAACTCAATTGCCATTTTGATTCGGAATAAATTTCAAAAAAGATTTTAGTCTGGGAGGGTTTAAAGAATGCCTGTAATGACAGAAAAAGCAAATCCAAATGTAAAAACAGATAAACTAAACGCAGGAACAAAAGAAAACAAGAAGGTTGTTTATAATACGAAGGACCTTAACTTGTGGTATGGGGAAGGCCATGCTCTAAAGAATATTAATTTGGCTATTAATGAGAATGAAGTAACAGCCATTATTGGACCTTCAGGCTGCGGTAAATCAACCTATATTAAAACGTTAAACCGGATGGTTGAATTAGTGCCTTCTGTAAAGATATCCGGAGAAATTTTATACCGTGAACGAAATATCCTTGATAAATCGTTTAAAGTGGAAGACTTAAGAACAAGTGTCGGCATGGTTTTCCAAAAGCCAAATCCGTTTCCTAAATCCATTTATGAAAATGTAGCATATGGTCCAAAAATTCACGGAATTCGCGATAAGAAAACCCTTGATGAGATTGTTGAAAAAAGCTTAAGGGGCGCAGCAATCTGGGATGAAGTAAAGGATCGTTTAAACCAGAATGCATACGGCCTATCTGGCGGTCAGCAGCAGCGCCTTTGCATTGCTCGCTGCTTGGCGATTGAACCGGATGTCATCCTAATGGATGAGCCAACATCTGCCCTTGACCCAATTTCGACGTTAAAGGTAGAAGAGCTTGTGCAAGAACTAAAAGAAGAATTTAGCATCATAATCGTTACACATAACATGCAGCAGGCTGCCCGTATCTCTGACAAGACAGCATTCTTCTTAAACGGTGAAGTGATCGAGTTTGCCGAAACAGACAGGATCTTCTCAACCCCTTCAGACAAACGAACTGAAGATTATATCACAGGACGATTCGGCTAATTTCTTAAGCGTAAAATCATTGAAAATTAATTCATATCGAATAGGATGAAGGGGGATAAAAATGATGGCAGTACGCGAAAGGTTTGAATATGATTTGCAGGAGCTGCAAAAGAAACTTCTTGAAATTGGAAACTTTGCTGAAGAGGCCCTGCATAAAGCGATTGAAGCACTTGAAACTCAAAATATTGAATTGGCTCTTGAAATTATGGATGACGATTCCCAGGCAGATCTGCTGTACGAGGAAATTAATGATTTGGCTATTCTTCTAATTGCCAAACAGCAGCCTGTTGCGATCGACCTCCGCCGCATTATCGTGGCCATTAAAATTGCAACAGATATAGAGAGAATTGCCGATTTTGCAGTTAACATTGCGAAGTCGACAATCCGAATCGGCTCAGAACCGCTTATAAAGCCGATTGAGCATATCAAGCAAATGCATAAGATCTCGACAGAAATGCTTCGCATGTCTTTGGAAGCTTTCAATGATGAGGATATAAATAAAGCCAAAAAAGTAGCGGATATGGATGATCAGGTAGATGACTTATATGGTGAGACAATAAAGGAATTGCTGCAAATCAATCTGCAAAAGCCTGAGTTTTTGCCGCAGATTACTCAGCTTTCATTTGTTTGCCGGTATTTGGAAAGAGCTGCAGACCATGTAACCAATATATCAGAACATATTTTCTACCTGGTCAAAGGCCGGCAATATGATTTAAATAACTAAACAAAAAAGCTAAAAGGAGGCAATTCCTTTTAGCTTTTTGTTATTGTTTTTGCAATATCTTTATAGCTCATCTGATTTGTTAATTCAAACGTGCCAAGCTGTATTTTTTTGCTAAAGCCGTATTCCTCCAGATAAACTCCAAACTCGGCAGCATCATCTACGATGTTTTCCTTTTCAAGCTGTTCCGCTATTTCTCCGGGGGTCATGCCGCTTGCAATTTCGAGCTGATAGGCTTTCGGAGATTCTGAGTGCTGCTTTTCAGTTTGTTCCTCACTGCGGGCCGCTGTTTCCTTGGAATCCTCATGTAGTGGCTCCTTCAAACTTGCATGCTCTTTTTCTGTCAATATAATATAACCTTCACGTATTAAAAATTCCTTTGCAGATGATTCATCCAATTTTGCATTTTCCGGCAGATCATTCGGATTTAAAAAATATGCAGAACCCATAATCAAAACCGAAATCAATATTCCAAAAGCAAATGCCCGGGTGTTCCTCTTATTCATAGCTCTGGCCTCTAAACATCATTTCAGTTTGAATTGCTTTAACTTCTTGAGGGGAAAGTGAAGATTGTCTCGCGATTTGGTCAACGGATAACCCTTGCTGGGTAAGCAGCACTACCTGGTTCTTTATTATTTCATGTACTTCCTTTTTCTCAATGGACGGAGGAGTGCTTTTAACAGGGAATGGCGGCTGGAAACTATCGTCCGCTAGCAGAAGTTCCTCCTCCAAAACCTTTAGCTTCTGCTTGATCTGGTACATTTCCTGAATCTGCTGAATGGATATTTGATCTATTTCTTCCCGTATTTCTTTGTAAGGATCTTTTAAAAATATCGAAATAAAGAATAAAGCAATAGATATTCCCAACAGTGCCAACATGATGTATTCCAAAAAAGTCACCTCATATTCATTTGAACAGAAACATTTTATCATCATTGGCGACAAATTTCGATAATCAATCCAAAATCTTGGAAAAATAAAGTTTTTTTGTCGTTGTTTACCGGACAAAACTGTCGAAACGCCGCCTTAAAACACTCGTAAAAATTTTTTCCGCTCCGATACTTCTGCTATATAGGCTCTCGCAATAAGCGACAATTTCCGTTCATTGTAGCAAGCCTGTTTCAATGCTAACATTAAGTTATAAAAAAAGTCATAAAATTTCGCCTTTGTTCATATATTCCATTTTTCTAAAATAAATAATGCTTAATGAGATAGAAAATTGAAAACAAGAGGTGCCGGTATGATAGATGAAATTATTAAGCTGCGCAGGAGGGGCCTTTCGTTCCGCAAAATTGCCCGCGAGCTTGATACGACGGTGGGCAAGGTGCAATACCAATGGACGAAGCTGGTTCAAAACAAAGCAAAACGCAGCAGCGAAGAGCCGTTTCAAATCAATTCTCCTAATCAGGGTACGGATAAAAAGAATGATTCTATCATCGAAGATAAGATTAACCTTACTCGCATAGCAGATGAAAAGATTAAGGTGGATTGGAAGCTTTCTATTTATAAAGAAAATATGGTTGCACAGTATTTTAATAGGCCCATCTCCTCTTGGAGAAAGGCTTTGCGAATCTATGATGTAACAGGAGTTATTTTTGACGGTGGAAATGCCCAGAGCGACCATGAAGTGGTTCTCCAAGAACATCATACGGAATGGATCTTCAAAGGATTAAAATCTAACAGGGTCTACTGTATAGAAATGGGAATGAAGCTTACAGAAAATATCTTCTTCCCTTTGCTCCGTTCAGATGCTTTGTATTCATCGGAAACAGGATTTGAGAATATCTCGAGGCCCCAAGAGCAAATCCAGAAGGCAGCAGAATGGACAGAAAGCGTGAGTACATACACATATTATGAAACTGTAAGTGAAGGAGAAGGATAAACCATGAATAAACCAATTACTGCCGAACCTAAAGAATATGTGCAGAATAATGGGATGCCAAAAATCCTTCTCCTTACGTGGGAATATCCGCCCAATGTAGTGGGCGGCTTATCAAGACATGTACACGGGCTAGCTGGAGGGTTGAATCAAAAGGGTTACGAAGTACATGTCCTGACTGCAAACCCAGGTAACCTTCCAAGCTATGAAAATAATGAGAGAACTCAGGTTCATCGTGTCAGTCCGCTTAAAGAAAAGGACCCAAACTTTCTGCACTGGATATTGGGTTTGAATCTGGCAATGGAGCAAAAAGCAAGGGAGCTGTCATCCTATCATGATTTCGAGCTAATCCATGCCCATGACTGGCTTGTAGGAGCCTGCGGACTATCATTAAAGGAGAGCCTTAAACTTCCTTTAATCACGACCATCCATGCCACAGAGTATGGAAGGAATAATGGAATTTACACGGAGCTTCAAAAATTTATACACGAAAAAGAAGAGCAGCTGGTGAACGGCTCAGATCGAGTGATTGTTTGCAGTGATTATATGAAGGAAGAATTGATTCAGCAATTTGCTATCAGCAGTGACAAAATGGCAGTTATAGCTAATGGGATTAACAAAGAAGTTCGATTGGAGAATCCTCAAATCGTACTTGCAGGCCTTCCAGTAAGGGATAGCGGCAGGCTGATTTTCTCTATTGGCCGAATGGTAAAAGAAAAAGGCTTTGATACCTTGATTGAGTCTGCAGACACGATGAAAGAAAGGTTTCCGGATGTTTATTTTATCATAGCGGGAAAAGGGCCAATGCTTGAGACATATAGGAAAAGAACCAAAGAATTGAAATTGGAGAGTCTCATCCATTTCCCGGGTTTTATAAATGACATGCAGCGTTCGGCTTTATTCCGTATGTGTACTCTTGCAGTTTTTCCAAGTTATTATGAGCCTTTTGGGATTGTTGCACTTGAAGCGATGATATCGGGCAAACCTGCAGTAGTCTCCAACACCGGTGGCTTGAAAGGGATTGTGAAGCATGGTTATTCAGGGCTGCTCATGACTCCAGGTGATCCATCCAGTTTTGCCGAACAGGCCGCTCATCTGTTGGAAAATGAGAATATAGCCAAAACGATTGGGGCCAATGGAAAAAAGGTAGCTGAAAGTCTGTTCAGCTGGGGACGTATTGCGGAAGAAACCAAAAGAGTTTTTGAAGAGACACTAATCAGCCAGAAACTTGAAGATCTGGTATGACATTTGCAGTTTGCAAAACCTGTGTTAATTTAATACTGCCAAGCCATTTGGATACCCGCTGGACTTCAAAATACGATAGAAAAAGGTGCATGGAGATGAACACATTAAACTGGATCAGATCTGATGTTTATGAAGAAATGGAGCAAGCGGCAAAAGGGAAGCTGAGAATGATTCCGGGATTATGGATAGATGGGAAAACCTATTGGATGGAGAATGGGTTTAAAGAATTATTTCCGGAAGAAAATATTTCTGTCCATGTAAAGCGGGATAATGTCCATTCCAAAATTTCTTTTTTCAGAAGTTATATTACCAATCATGATGATAAGCCACGTAATGTGAAGCTTTTAATACAGCATAAACATGAATATTCTTCTCGTGAACATTTCTCATTTATTTCTCCTGCAGAAAATGTCATTTTCCATATGGCTGATTCAAAAGTATTTTTGGTTAACGGGCAATTGAACGGAAAGAAAATGGCGGAATGCTCGATTCAGCCATATTGGAATTTATATAGTGATCAAATTTGGAAGTGCAGAAATAAAGGTATTCTAAGGTACCACCCAATGGTCAAGGGAAATGCCATAAGCATATTTGTCTTCAATGTTGGGTTTGAAGGCAAAGGAACAGTTGAAGCAGAGTCGTGGATTGTGAGCGGTGACAGTAAATCAGAGCTTCTTCGGTATAACCAGTTACTTTTAAAAAAACGTACTAGCATTTCGATTTAAAAAATGATATTATAGAAAAGTCGTATGAACGAACTAGTTTGAACATAGTTTGGAGGGAAATTACATGCGTGTGAACATTACGTTAGCTTGCACAGAATGTGGAGATCGTAACTATATTTCTAAAAAAAATAAACGAAATAATCCAGATCGTCTTGAGCTTAAAAAATATTGCCCAAGAGATAAGCGTTCGACTACACATCGCGAAACAAAATAAGCGGTAGGATGACTCCTACTGCTTTTTTTGTTGATTTTTTTTAATGGGTATACTTACCTTTATTGGCTAAATTGTACGGAAGCTGCTTGTCATAAATTTGTCTGTTGGAGGTTTATAAATTGGAAGCAGAAAAGAAGGTTCTTCGAAATGAAATGCTGAAAAGGCTAAAAATATTGGCCAAGCCAGAGTATGAACATCGCTCTTATGCGATAGCACGGAAACTCTATCAAAATCCTTTGTGGCTTCAGGCAAAAACGATAGGAATTACAGTTTCAAATCCGCCGGAGGCTGATACTTGGCAAATCATCAGAAAAGCTTGGGAGGAAGGAAAAAGAGTTGCTGTTCCCAAGTGCTTACCCAAAACAAAGGAATTGGTATTCAGAAGTTTGGAACGGTTCAGTGACCTGGAGTCAGTATACTATGGCTTATGGGAGCCGATTGAAGAAAAAACTGAAGAAATTCCGCGAGAAAAAATCGATACTTTAATTGTTCCGGGAGTGGCCTATATAAAAAATGGTTATCGCCTTGGCTTCGGGGGAGGGTATTATGATCGTTACCTTGAGAGCTACAAAGGCCATACACTATCATTGGCATTTGACTTTCAAGTGATTAAGAGCCTTCCGGTTGAAGATCATGATCGGCCGGTGGAAATGATTATTACAGATGAGCAGGTATGGAAAACGAACCATGCTTGAGAATGCTTTCATTTTACTCTTTATACTTATTACAGCGCTCGCAGGCTTTTATTTGAAATTATTATCAATTTCAGGCAGCTTAGCTGCATTTATCATTGGTATAGCTGTTGGCTGGGGATTTGGGCTTCATGGGCTTCTTGTCCTGGGGTTCTTTTTTGCCAGTTCAAGCCTATGGTCAAAATTTAAAGGTAAACAAAAGGTGAAAGTCGAAGACAAGCATGAAAAAGGCTCACGCAGAGATTGGCAGCAGGTAGCTGCCAATGGCGGTATTGCGGCCATTGCAAGTTTGTTTTATCTTGCTTACCCATCTTCTGTTTGGCTTATGGGCTTCCTGATTAGCTTATCTTCAGCCAATTCGGATACATGGGCATCAGAGATCGGTTCATTGAGTAAAAAACCGCCGTTGGCCATCCGCACCTTGAAGCCTGCTGAAACCGGTACTTCAGGTGCTGTCAGCCTTCTAGGGACATTTGCCGCCCTGGCAGGTGCCTCGGCCATTGCATTAATAGCATTCCTTTTGTTCGACGTTACGTCTTTTGAAGCTTTGTTAATATTGGCTTTCGGCTTTGCGGGAAATGTAATTGATTCCTTAATGGGGGCTTACCTGCAAGCGATATACAAGTGCAATGTTTGTGGAGCAGAAGTGGAGAAGTTGAATCACTGCGGAAAGAAGACGTCCTTAATTGGAGGCAAACGGATTGCTGATAATGACTTTGTCAATTTTTTTGCAGGTTTAGCTTCAACAGTACTGGGAATGCTTCTATATATATTAATGACATAAGGGAATAATGGCAGCGGCATCGGAATAAAAGTTTTCGCATTCATTTAATAAAATGATGGGTAAAGGGGCGGTTTTGATGAGGAGTCGGGTTAATAGAGTCGTATTAATTGGAACAGGGTTTGTGGGATCCAGTTATTCTTTTGCATTGTTAAATCAGGGTGTTACAGAAGAATTGGTTTTGGTTGATTTAAATAAAGAGAAATCTGAAGGAGATGCAATGGATTTAAACCACGGGATGCCATTCGCTCCATCTCCTACCTCTATATGGTTTGGTGATTATTCTGACTGCAAAGATGCCGATTTAGTTGTGATCACGGCGGGAGCAAATCAAAAGCCTGGTGAGACCCGCCTTGACCTTGTGGAAAAGAATACAAAGATCTTTAAAAGTATTGTTGGCCAAGTAATGGAAAGCGGATTTGACGGAATCTTTCTTGTCGCTACCAATCCTGTTGATATTTTGACATATGCGGTTTGGAAGTTCTCCGGGCTACCCAAGGAAAGGGTTATCGGATCAGGTACAATATTGGACACTGCCCGTTTCAGGTATCTGCTTGGCGAGTATTTTAAAGTGGATACTCGGAATGTCCATGCCTATATAATTGGTGAACATGGGGATACGGAACTGCCCGTATGGAGCCATGCAGACATTGCCGGAAAGAATATAGATGACTGGATAAGTAAAGAGGCAGCCTATAAGCAGGAGGATCTGGACTCTTTATTTTTAAATGTGCGTGATGCAGCTTATCAGATTATCGAACGGAAGGGCGCTACTTATTATGGAATTGCCATGGGATTGGTTCGGCTTACAAAGGCAATCCTGCAAAATGAAAATTCGGTGCTGACTGTTTCAGCTTATTTGGATGGACAATATGGACATAATGATGTTTATATTGGCGTTCCGGCTATTGTTAACAGAAATGGAATACGTGACATCGTTGAGCTAAATTTAAGCAAAGACGAACAGGATAAATTTACCCAATCGGTAAAGGTGCTTAAAAAGACAATGGAACCTGTTATTAAGAATTAATATTTATCTATTGAGCATTCGGGATATTGCATTTGTTATTTTTTGCTTCTGCTGAAATATGGATAAAAGCCTCGCCCTCATCTCAAAATAATAAAGAGGAGGGATTTCGAATGTCTCGATTATTATCCATATTCATGATTGGGCTTGGCGGTTACTTTGCCTATCAGAACCGCTATCGATTAATAAATGTCCTTTTTGGCAATGCCTTACTCCGCAGGTTCCTTGTCAGCTCAGTTATGAGTTTTCCAGGTATCCGTGACCGGATGATGAGCTCCGTTTTTTCATCTGGAGCTTCGGAAGGGCGGCAGTAGATGAGTAAAAAGACCGTAAAAGGTCTTTTTATTTTGCTGTTATTCATAAAATGCTTTTTCTTTTACAAAATGAAGACTTTTTGCCTATAGTTAAATAAAAGCAGTAAGAGAGTGGGGGAAGAATTGGGCTTTCAAGAGGATTATATATTTTGGGCATTAGCTCATTATTTTATATCTGACCAAGAGTATAGGATGATTCAACTATCAAAAAGCCAGGACGAACTGTGGCTTGAAAAGCTGGAACATAAAGAAGCAAAGGTAATACGGCTGCTAAAATATAATCTTGATTGGAGCAATTGGATGCAGCGGGATATTGAAAACACCGCTCAAAAAGCTGAATCAATCAGAAGGCAGCTTGGCAGAAAGGAATTGCCAATTTTAAATATATATGTTACTGCCTACCCGCCTGTTGATGATTATGAATTCCGGATATCAGCGCCATTTATGGCTGAAAAGGGAAAGGCTTCTGTTCAAACATTGATTTTTGATTCCAGTCATCCTGAGAGCATAAACAGGATTGAGGCCATCTTTCATGATCCGTTATCCATGCCTGTCGGGGAGTTTACTGAAACTGACGCCGATGAGGTAAAGCATGCAACCCTTTCAAAAGCTGTAAGTAAAGCGAAAAAAGAAAAGGCGTTATTCAATTTTGGAAAGCCTTTTTTTACGTATATCTTCGTTTTTATTCAAATAGCTGTTTTTATGTTATTGGAATGGAAGGGCGGGAGCACAGACACTTCCACATTGATTAAGTATGGAGCTAAATTTAATCCTCTTATTTTGGAAGGGGAATGGTGGCGGTTCTTTACTCCAATTGTTCTGCATATCGGACTGCTTCATTTATTAATGAACACCCTTGCATTGTATTACCTTGGATCAGCAGTGGAACGGGTATACGGAAATTTAAGGTTCTTGTTCATCTATATCCTCGCGGGGTTTGGAGGGACTTTAGCCAGTTTTATTTTCAGTCCCACCCTGTCAGCGGGTGCGAGTGGAGCTATTTTCGGATGTTTTGGTGCACTGTTATATTTCGGGCTCATCTATCCCAAACTCTTTTTTAGGACGATGGGATTCAATATACTTGTTGTCCTGGGAATAAACCTGGCTTTCGGGTTTACGATTCCCGGAATTGACAATGCGGGCCATATAGGCGGGCTAATAGGAGGTTTTCTTGCCACTGGCATCGTTCATTTTCCGAAAAAGAAAAAACCATGGCTGCAGTTTTTATTTTTAGCCGTTACGGCAAGCTTAGTTGCCGGTTTATTAAAATATGGATTCAATGAACCGGGAAATTTGATGAATGAACAGACAGCCATGGTTATGGCTCAGGAGTATATTAAGACGGAGGAGTATGATAAAGCGCGCTCTTTGCTTGCTGATTTTATTAATGAAGAAGAGGCTTCTCCTGAAGTCTATTTTCTTTTATCCTATGCAGAAATTAAAGAGGGTGATCTTCAGAAAGCGAAGGAGCATCTCGATCACGTTATTAATGAAAAAGCGGCTTTTCATGAGGCGCACTATAACCTGGCGCTCATCTATTTAGAGGAAGAAAATACTGAAAAAGCACAGCAGCATGCCCAAAAAGCGGCTGAGTTGAATCCGGGACAGGAGGAGTATCAGCAGCTCTTAGAGCAAATTGCAGACTTGGAAACATCCGGGCAGCAATAAAGTTTAATTTACAGGCGGCAATTTTGTTTTCCTCCTAGTAAATATTCCGTGCTATTCAGGCATTTTTTTAGAATCATACCATTCGCTGGTATGATTTTTTTTTTGCATGTCTATCCTGTTGAATAGTATGCAAGGAAAAGAATGGAATAGATTGCTGAGGTGGGGATTATGGAGCAGGTTAAACGTGAGCCTGTAAAGGTGTCGCTGAAAGAAAATATTGCCTACCTAAGAGAGGCTCTTGGTGTAGAAAAAAGCTTTGATGTTATTCAGCTGGATCTTGAATATGCAGAGAGGGAAATGGCCCTCTATCTTGTAGATGGTTTTGTAAAAGATGATATTTTGCACTTCTTGATGAAACTTCTCGCCGGACTGGATAAAGAACAGCTTGAGGGTGATACCCTTTCCAAGCTGATTAAAAGGTATATTCCATATGTTGAGGTAGAAGCAAACGACGACTTAAATAAAGTCGTGGATATGGTGCTGGCTGGCCCAACTGCTCTGGTCGTGGATGGAGTAGATCAGGTCATTCTAATTGATGCACGGACCTATCCTGTAAGAGGCCCTCAAGAACCGGATATTGAAAGAGTTGTCCGTGGGTCAAGGGATGGTTTTGTAGAGACACTTGTTTTTAATACTGCTCTTACACGAAGAAGGATCAGAGATCGGACACTCCGAATGGAATATATGCAAGTCGGGAGACGTTCCAAAACAGACATTGTAGTCAGCTATATAGAAGACATAGCCGATCCGATAATGGTGGAAAAAATTAAAGAGTCTCTTTCGAAAATTGACACGGATGGGCTTCCCATGGCTGAAAAATCCATCGAAGAGTTTATATCTGGACGGCATTGGAACCCATATCCAATGGTCAGGTATACCGAGAGGCCCGATACAGCAGCAACTCATCTATATGAGGGGCATGTTTGTATTATTGTGGATGGGTCACCAAGTGTTATCATTACGCCAACTACTTTTTGGCACCATCTGCAGCATGCAGAGGAATACAGGAATAAGCCCCTTGTTGGTGCTTATTTACGGTTTGTGCGCTTTTTAGCGGTTTGGGCATCCATCTTTCTTTTGCCATTATGGTATTTATTTGCTGTTGAACCGCAATTGCTGCCTGAGGCTTTATCATATATAGGTCCGAATGATATAGGGCAGCTTCCTTTAGTAGTCCAATTTCTCATAATTGAACTTGGGCTGGATATGCTGAGGATGGCTGCCATTCATACACCTTCCTCACTTGCCACAGCCCTAGGACTGGTGGCGGCTCTGATGATCGGGCAGGTTGCTGTTGAGGTTGGTTTGTTCATTAATGAAGTTATTCTCTATTTGGCGATTGCAGCAATTGGAACTTTTTCAACGCCAAGCTATGAAATGAGCCTGGCAAATCGATTAATCAGAATAGGATTGCTGATTGCGACTAGCTTATTCCATACATACGGATATGTAATTGGAATTGTGCTGCTGATTATTATGCTTGCAAGAATGAAGTCTTTCGGAGTTCCGTACCTATGGCCGTTTATCCCTTTCAACTTAAGGGCATTTAGAGATGTTTTGGTCAGGTCGCCCATCCCGTTAAAAAACAGGCGCCCGCGGTTTCTTCATCCGAAGGATCCCGACCGCTAGATTACTTCAGAATCCCTCCCTGGAAGAATCAGGGAGGGATTCTTTTTGGTATAGCAGAAATAGCTATCATAACAGTGCAGCCTGCTCCTTCCCTCTTGAGGAGGGGCATAATTTAGATTATACTTTAATGTGGTAAAAACTTATTGATAAAGGTCGAGGTAAAGGATGAAAACCATTTATGATATACAGCAATTCCTGAAGAAATATGGGACGATTATATACATAGGAGACAGAGAAGCTGACTTGGAGCTTATGGCATCCGAATTAAAAGAACTTTATGATTCACAGCTTATTGACGTGAAAGACTACCAAAGTGCAGCTTTGCTTATACGGACTGAAATTCAGCGTCTAAGAGAGAAAAAATAGACAGAAAAGGTGATTAATTTGGCAGAGAAGTGGCTAATTGGTGTAGATTTAGGCGGGACAACTACGAAACTTGCTTTTATCAATTACTATGGGGAAATTCTTCACAAATGGGAAATCCCAACTGATAATAGTGAAGAAGGTAAAAATATAACGATTAATATTGCAAAAGCGATAGACCGCAAACTTGAAGAGCTTGATCTGACGAAGGACAAAATAATAGGGCTTGGCATGGGGGCCCCCGGACCGGTTAATCTGGCCACTGGTGTCGTTTATAATACCGTTAATCTCGGCTGGAATGATAACTATCCGCTTAAGGACCTGCTGGAAGTGGAAACGTCTCTTCCAGTCATTATTGATAATGATGCAAATTGTGCTGCCCTTGGCGAAATGTGGAAGGGTGCCGGCAATGGAGCAAAAGATCTTGTTTGCGTCACTCTGGGAACAGGTGTAGGAGGAGGCGTGATAGCCAACGGAGATATCGTTCAGGGTGTGAGCGGTGCCGCAGGAGAGATTGGCCATATTACCTCTGTCCCTTTAGGAGGGGCACAGTGCAATTGCGGCAAGACGGGCTGCCTTGAAACGATCGCGTCCGCTACAGGGATTGTACGGCAGGCTATTGAAAAGCTGCAGTTGAGCGAAGACGGCGAGCTTGCTAAAATTTATAAAGAGAATGGCCAGATTACGGCAAAAGATGTTTTCGATACAGCAAGGCTTGGAGATGCAACGTCCCTTTCAGTTGTCAGCGATACAGCCTTACACCTCGGATTGGCTTTGGCCAATGCTGCTAATACGCTTAATCCGGAAAAAATCGTATTAGGAGGAGGCGTATCAAAAGCAGGGGATATATTGTTAAAACCTGTTGTAGAAAATTTTGCCAAATTTTCATTCCCGAGAGTGAGGGAATCAACAGAAATCGATATTGCCACTTTAGGGAATGATGCTGGTGTGATCGGAGCAGCCTGGCTGGCAAAAAATAAATAAAGCATTAAAAGTACCTGTTTTATACGGGTACTCTTTTTTATTTAAAATCTAATAATTCTGAATTCTGTGAATGTAGGAACTAAATAAGGTTTCAAACGTCTAATAAATTGGGTAAACAAAATAGCAGCCATTCTATAATTTTACAAGTTGAGTGTAAATTCTGAATTGATTTTGTGTAAAAAAAGTATTAAGATTTGATTTGCCTAAATATAATATTCCTTATCATGCAAAGAGCTTGCTTGCTTCCACAACTTCTAGGAGGTAGAAGTAGATCATGAAAAAAATACAATGGTCAAGGTTATCACTGGTTGCCCTTGCTACGGTCTTGCTTTGGCTTAAGACATATATAGTCTATAAAACCAGCTTTGAAATTAAGATAGAAAACTGGAAACAGGAGTTCATATTGTTTCTCAATCCATTAAGCTTTCTTCTGTTTGTATTTGGATTCGGGTTATTTATGAAGGAAACAAAACAAAAACGCTATATTCTGATTTCCAGCTTTGCCATTTCGGCTGTTTTATTCGCTAATGTTGTTTTCTACAGATTTTTTAACGATTTTTTAACAATTCCTGTGCTTTTCCAAACAAGTAATATGAGCGATCTTGGAAGCAGTGTAAATGAACTTTTAAATGTAAGTGACTTGCTGTATTTTACTGACTTTGCAATCCTTGCCCTTATTGTTTCCGTGAAACCTGTCCTAGCAGCCTATCGCCCTGCCTCAAAAATGCATCGCAGGGCATACTTTTTGGGTGCGGCTGCTGTTGCATTTTTTAATCTTGCATTGGCGGAAACAGAACGCCCGCAGCTTTTGACCCGCACCTTTGACAGGGAGATGCTTGTTAAAAACATCGGAACCTACAATTATCATATCTATGATATTTTTCTCCAATCTAAATCTTCTGCCCAAAGGGCACTTGCAGATGGAAGTGAACTGGCAGATATAAAAAACTACGTTTCAGCGAATTATAAAAAGCCGAATGAAGAGATGTTTGGGATTGCGAAAGAAAAGAACGTTATTCTTATTTCTATGGAATCTACCCAGAATTTTGTAATCAATGAAAAAGTAAATGGACAGGAGATAACGCCATTTCTGAATGATTTTATTAAGGAAAGCTATTATTTTGAAAATTTTTATCATCAGACAGCCCAGGGTAAAACATCAGATTCTGAGTTCCTGGTGGATAACTCGCTGTATCCGCTCAGCCGTGGAGCGGTATTCTTCACTCACTCCGGAAACGAGTATAATGCAACTCCAGCTATCTTAAAAGATAAAGGATACTTTACAGCAGCCCTGCATGCGAATAACAAAAGCTTTTGGAACAGGGATATCATGTACCAGTCCTTTGGTTATGACCGTTTTTATTCCTTGCCGGATTATCAGGTTAGCAAAGAGAATTCTGTCGGCTGGGGTTTAAAGGACATTGATTTCTTTGAGCAATCTGTACAGCATTTAAAAGAGATGCCAAAACCTTTTTATGCAAAATTTATTACACTTACGAATCACTTCCCATTTGATCTGGAGGAAGAAGACCAATTCATCCAGCCCTATAATTCTGCAGATAAAACAGTGAATAATTACTTCCCGACTGTCCGTTATCAGGATGAGGCGCTCAAAAATTTCATCCAGCGATTAAAGGAAGAAGGCTTATATGAAGATTCAATTATTATTCTCTACGGTGATCATTATGGAATTTCCGAAAACCACAATGAAGCAATGGGCCAATTCCTTGGAAAAGAAGTTACGCCTTTTGTCAGCACACAGCTGCAAAAAGTTCCGTTAATCATTCACATTCCGGGACAAGAAGGAAGGACGATTTCCAAGGTTTCCGGTCAGATTGATCTTAAACCAACTATTCTTCATATGCTTGGCATTGGCACAAAAGGGTCGATTGAATTTGGTGCTGATTTATTTGCAAAAGATAAAATGGATTTTACAGTATTGCGGGACGGCAGCTTTGTAACTAAGAAGTATGTATATACCCGGGATATCTGCTATGACAAGGAAACGGAACAGCCAACCGACAAAAACGCTTGCGAGCCATATCTGGCTAAAGCAAAAAATGAACTCCAATATTCGGATAAGATCATTTATGGAGACTTGCTGCGTTTCTATGAAGCTGCAGACCAAGAATAAATATGAATGGTACTGAATAGCCTAAAGCCTGCGGTTTCGCAGGCTTTTTTCTGCGGAAAAACAGTCATCTTTTTTCTATTGCATTCATAAGATTGAAACGATGGAAAGGGGGAGAAAGATGAAAGTTAAAGTCCGGTCCGGAGATTCATTATGGTATTACAGCCAGCTCTTCATGATGCCAATGAATCTTATTATTGATTCCAATCCAAGCGTAAATCCGGCTTCTTTAAAGATTGGACAGGAGATAAATATTCCAGGTTTTACCTTACAAAACTATACTGTAAAAAAGGGTGATACCTTTTGGAAGTTAGGTGCCTCCCGAAACCTGTCCGTAGATGCCCTTCTGCTGATTAATCAAACCCTTAATCCAAATAGCCTGACTATCGGAGCAGTCATCAAACTGCCTATACGCGTCATTTCGCCGATTGTCGCAGGCAGGAGACAATATGATTTTCAGGCTTTAATGGCTGATATATCCACATTGGCTGCCATTTATCCATTTATTAAGATAAATACAATTGGAAATAGTGTTCTCGGGAAGCCCATTCAGGAAATTCGTCTTGGGAAGGGAAATAAAAAAGTTCAAATAAATGCTTCATTCCATGCGAACGAATGGATTACAACACCGATTTTAATGGCATTACTAAACAATTTCCTTTTATCTTTAACCAATGTTAGGCCTATAAGGGGCTTGTCAACAATGCCTTTATATAATTCCGTGGATCTTTCCATAGTGCCGATGGTTAACCCGGATGGGGTTGATCTGGTTTTAAACGGTCCACCGCCTGAAGTAAGGGAACAGGTTATGGAGATAAACAGAGGAAGTACTGATTTTTCCGGCTGGAAGGCAAATATTAGAGGGGTGGATTTAAATAATCAATTTCCTGCCAAATGGGAATTTGAAAAAGAAAGATCAGAACAAAATGCCCCTGCGCCAAGAGACTACCTTGGGGAAGCGCCCTTAACAGAACCGGAAGCAATAGCCATGGCTGACCTGGCAAGGAACAACCAATTTGATAGAATGCTCGCTTTCCATACCCAGGGATCAGAGTTTTATTGGGGATATGAGGGAATGGAACCTCCGGAATCACAAGTGATCGCTGCTGAATTTGAACGTGTCAGCGGCTATAGAGCGGTCCAATTTATTGACAGTTTTGCCGGCTATAAGGATTGGTTTATTCAGGAATTTCGCAAGCCAGGATTCACAATCGAACTTGGAAGTGGAATCAATCCTTTGCCTTTATCGCAGTTTGATGAAATATATGAAGAAGTTCTAGGTATTTTCCTCGCATCGCTTTATATGTAAAAAATATATTTTTTACACGGCCTGTTTCTTATTGTTTTTTAATTCAGCAGAGATTAAAATAAACTATCATTACTATTATTTCAGCTATCAGCAGCATGAGTTTTAGCCGCTTTTCCAATTAAAAGCCGGAAAATCGGCTTTTTCCTATTCTTGAAATTATCTTTATTATAATTGAAACATTTTTACGCCATTTACGTACTTATATATAGGGAGAAAAGGAGGTGCGGATTATGAAAATTATACATATTACACATAGATGCAGGTTTCTTTTTTTACTTCTTTTTCTCCTTATTTTCATTATTTCGATCGTGGGCTGTGAACAAGCAGAAAAGACTGAGATTCAGCCAGAATCAAAGCAGGAAGATCAATCTTCGGAAGTGTCCGTATCTCCAGCTGAATATAAGAAAGATAGGATAGTACCTATCAAAGCTATAGCAGAGGAGTTCCAGGGAGCAAATGGCTGGCTCAGCGATGAAATAATAGTTTACACTGTAAATGCAGGAACCAAATCAAGTGTGTACGTTTATAACTTATTTACCGGAGAGCAAAACCTTCTTTTCGAAAGTTCGGCGCCTATTGCCACGGTTACGATAAGCCCAACCGGAAAATACGTGCTGATTCGGTCGTCTCCAGGCACTTATGAAAATATCTTGACGGTTGTAAAAGGAAATGGAAAAGTTCTAATGAATGAAAGTCTATCATCATTTGATCTTGCTGTTGAATGGAATCCTTATAATGAAGAGTCCCTTTTAGTTTCCTCATTTACAGAGGATTGGGATTTTACTTCCTTCCATATGGATATTGAGACAGGCAGCCTTCAAGAACTCAAAATCAGGGAACCCTTTGCCAAATGGGCTAAGAATGGTCAATTATTATTTCTTGGCTGGGACAGTGAAGACCCGTCTCTTTTTGCTCCTTTAATAATGCAATCTATTAATGGGGATAATGAAACAGAGGTTATGGATAACATTTTTCAATTTGATGCAGCAAAAAACAGAGTTATGACCATTACGGTGCCGTCAGATGAATCGGAACAAGCTGTTTATACGTTCATGGATAATAATTTCCGTAAATTGTCGTCACTTACAGTCCCGCATTTAACAAGATTTTCTGACTGGCTGGTACCTTATTATGATTGGGCAGAAGGTAATTTCATAACCTTCCAGCCTCTCTATAGTGCCGAAAGTGATATGTATGCAGGCGGTTTTCAGCTTATTGCATTTGACAGTGAGACGGGTGCTAAAGAGGTTGTGATGGAAGGAATGGAAAATACGCCAATTAGCTGCTCTCCTAATGGCAAAGCCTGCTTAGCAGGTTTTTATCTTGAAGAGTTAATTATTCTCGATAGCAAGGAAAAGGTTCCGCTAGTGGAGAATAAAGGAATATAAAGTAATACTAAAGGAGTCAGATTATGGCAATCGCAGATGTTACAGTAATTCCTATTGGAACAGAAACACCAAGTGTCAGCAGTTATGTAGCCGATATACAGCGTGTATTGAAAAAATACGAAGAAAGCGGAAAAATACGTTTTCAATTAACACCAATGAACACCATCATAGAAGGCGAGCTTCCCGTATTGTTCGAGGTAATTCAAGCGATGCATGAAGTCCCTTTCGAAAAAGGGCTAATGAGAGTGGCCACGAACATCCGCATTGATGACAGGCGGGATATTAAAAGAAAAATGGAAGAAAAGGTCCAAAGAGTAGAAAGTCAATTAGAAAGCTAAAATAAAAGGGCTGCCCGTATAGGGCAGCCCTTTTATTTTAGTGAACCGCTGGGTATCCGCTGTTTATTAATGTCATAACAGCAAACCATCCGAAAACGGCAAAGGTTCCGGCAGCAAAAAACAATCCAAGGAAATTCTTGTTTTTAAGTGCGCTAATGGCACCAAAAGCTGCAAGAACTGCAACTAATGCAAAGATAATAGGTAGTCCCATTAAGATAGCCCCCTTTATTTCGTGATCAGCAGGCGAAAGCCATGTTAAAATCTTTTTTCAGGTAATATACCCTGTATGTAGTGCCTAAGTATACATTCGTAATTTATTTTATATTTTTTTTCTCTATTTGTCGAGGTCTAAAAATGACACTTGTATGTCATATGCTTTAGCAATGCCCTTTATTAAATCCTGTAAGTGCAGCTCAGAAAAGTAAATCTGGCCAGCATTAACATCCTTCGCAGTAAAAACCAAATGTTCCTGAAACTGATATTCAGCCATTCGAATGGCTTCGGCAGCGCCTCCTGTTATGAAGAAAGCGCAAAGGAGCTCTGAGTATAAATAATATCCTTTTGCAGATTTTAACCCAAAGTCATCAAAAGTTTCTCCCTTTTCGCCATTCATTATGTAATACAGCAGTGAAGTTCCTTCAAATAGGTCTGACTCTACCAGCAGGCTTTTTGCAAGTTCTGCTTGATCTTTGTTTTCATATAAAAAAAGGCATTTCTGAAAATCAAAGAATTCAGTTTCTTTTTTAATGAAATCCATAAATTCGGGCACTTCTTCAACAATATAGTTCGCTTCAACTCCATAAAGAACTTTCATATTATTCTCCTTCATCCAAGGTTTATACATTCCATTTAATTATGCAGCTATTATAGTGTAGAATAAAAGGTAACTTATACATCAATCGGAGGTGTCAGCGATGGAATGGAACCAGATTCCGCTTGGCCCATTGCAAACAAACTGTTATGTACTATCAAATGAAAACAAAGCATGCTTAATTTTTGATCCGGGTGAAGAAAGCGCAAAGCTTAGCAGCTTCCTTAAGCAAAAATGGCTAAAACCTTTAGCCATTGTTCTTACTCATGCCCATTTTGATCATATTGGTGCAGTAGACGATATTAGAGAAGAATTCGGCATCCCTGTATACATACATGAAAAAGAGGCAGAATGGCTTCCTGATCCAGCCTTGAACGGCTCACACCTTTTCAAAGTTGGCAAGCTTATCAAAGCCAAGCCCGCAGATCATATTATAACGGGTGAAAAAGAATTAAGCATTGGGGAATTTACATTTACAATTCTTGAAACACCAGGTCATTCCCCTGGCAGTATTTCTTTATATTTTAAGGATGCAGAGCTCGTAGTTGCAGGAGATGCTTTATTCAATGGCAGTATTGGCCGCACAGATCTGCCGGGCGGCAATCATCAGCAGCTGCTGGACAGTATCCATGCCAAACTCTTGACCTTACCTGAAGAAACCGAAGTGCTTCCAGGACATGGGCCCGCTACGACGGTTGGACAGGAAATGGATTCAAATCCGTTTCTGAATGGATTCTAGAAAAAATAGAAAAGCCCTTCTCCAAATGAGAAGGGCTTTTCTGGGGGATGTTTTATTCATATAATGGGAGGGGATATAGTTAAGCTACTACTTTAACAATATAACACAGAAAACACTATGTCAATAGTGAAAATAGATAAATAAAACAATATAATTGGCTGTTATCAACAACGTTTTTTATGCAGATTCCACTCAGAAAAAAGGAGTTAATATGCTGAATTATATAAAGAATTATATTGGGAATTCCACATTAAGAATGATTAGCTATGCCGAGTATATCCAGCAGGCTCTTTATCATCCTGTATACGGATACTATATGAAAAGTAAACCCAAAATCGGTCCTGAAGGCGATTTTATAACATCCAGCAATATATCTGATATTTATGGAAAGACAGTCGCAAAGTGGTTTTATAATGAGGCCTGTAATAACCATCTGCCTTTTCATGTTTGTGAAATCGGGGGAGGAAATGGGCGCTTTGCCAAGGCATTTATTAATGAATGGAAATTGCTTACAGATGGGCAGCTTCAATACTATATATTGGAAACGAGCCCTTATCACCGCCAGCTGCAGCAAGAGCAAATTTCATTTTCAGATCATATCAGGCAAATAGAAAGCCTTGATGAATTATCGCCATTTAAAGGCCTGATTTTTTCAAATGAATTGTTTGATGCTTTTCCTGTTCATGTAATTGAAAAAAAAAGTGACGGGCTGTATGAGATGATGGTGATGGTTAAAGAGGGGCAGTTGGCCGAAGTGGCTGTTCCTTTAAATAATGAAGATATTCTGTTCTTCCTTGAGGAAAGCGGCTTAAAGTTGAGTAATGGACAAAGGATTGAAATTCCTCTGCAAATGGAAAATATGATAAAATACATAGCTGAATCACTGGAGCAGGGAATGGTGTTAACAGTAGATTATGGGTATTCAAATGAAGAGTGGCAGGAGCCTGCTAGAAGAGATGGGAGCCTGCGGGGATATTATAAGCATGCGCAAATAAATAATATTCTTAAGCATCCTGGTGAAATGGACATCACCAGCCATATCCATTTTGACTCGCTGATCCGGATTGGCGATCAATATGGTTTAAAATTTATTCAAAAGCTTAGGCAGGATGAATTCTTGCTATCAACAGGAATTTTGCAGGAGCTGGAAGACCACTATGACCCTAATCCATTTTCAGAGGTCAGCAAAAGAAACCGGGCTATAAGGAGCCTGATTATGCCTTCCGGAATGAGTTCGGCATTCCATGTCATCCTTCAGCATAAAGGGGTAGAAGCCAAATAAAAAAGCGATGAAGATTCATCGCTTTTTTATTAAGTATAAATGCTATTATTGCACGTGGGCTATTAGTGGCCGCCCGCGCCTGGAGTCATCATAAAAGTTGACCAGTAAGTGAAGCCTACGAAGAAAACTGTTAGGTACGCTCCAAAAACATAAATATACATACGTTCGGAAAGCTTTAAGTAGCTTAAAAGCAGGAAAAATCCTGTTTGGCCGAAGAAAATCAGGGACGTTGTATACATATCGCCCAAGTAAAACATAACGGCGAAAATTCCCGTCCAGAATCCTAATACTCTGTACATACGATCCATATGTATCCCTCCTTTTACCCTTACAAGTCCATCACTACAATATTATAAAGTAAATGCTTATTAAAAGTAAATAATCTTTCTATTTACTTTCCCACAATTGCCTGGTAGGTGCAAGTGTCACAGCCAGTCAGCATATTTCCTTTTTCAACCAATTGTATGGAATCAAACAAACTTTCAAACATTCCCTTCAAAAATTCAAAATGCATATTGCAAACAGGCTCTGCATGTTTGGCTGCTACCTCTTTAAATGGGCAATTATAAATTTGGAAATATACTTTAGACTTTTCTTCATTAGTATCAAATACCGGATGTAATCCTGAAAGATTTGCTGCATGTTTTAAAATATTTAATTTCTGGTCAAAAGTAAGTTCTTCAAAGCCGGAAAATCTTTTAAGCTCCTGATTAATTAACTCTTTGCCAAACTTCTTTCCTGTAGCATATAACGCTCTTCTGCTTTCTTCGCCTAATTCAAGCATAGTTTCCATTGCAATTTTCGCAAGAAGCTGATAGTCCCTATAAGGAAAATGCAGCTGGATTACATCATCAGACAAGCGATATAACCGGCTTGGCCTTCCGCCTTTGCCTGTTTTCTTCGTTTCAGAAATGAGCATATTTACATCTTCCAGCTTCGATAAATGCAATCTTGCTACATTGGGATGGATGCTGAAGTTATCAGCAATCTCCTGAACGGTTACATCATTGTGCCTTTTTGTAATGTATTGATAAATATAATAGCGAGTTGGATCGGATAACACATTTGTAATTTTTAATGTCTGTTCCATTTTATTTTCACCTCAAAAAGGTTTTTTTAGTCCCGTTGTACGGGCAGTTCCATATCCCGAGAAAGCAGGGCCATGAAGTAGGCTATTGGGAAACTGCACGCTAAAAAGCCTGATTTCTAAACTTTACTGCGTTGCTTTCTCCCATTATAATACAGGCGGTGCAGGTTAACACTGTAATCACTATAAGTTTAGAAAATGTTCACAATTAATTTTTTATTCGGCTGCCAACAAATGTACAAAAGTCATACAAAAGATATCAATACTATTGATGAAATAAGAAAATAAATAATTGTGAGGTGAAGAGGAACGAGCCAACTGTTCTTTTTTCACGTATCCAGCTGTACATCCTGCAGAAAAACAAAGCAATGGCTGACTGCCCATTCAAATGAATTTGTAGAAAGGCATCTCTTCAAGAATACTCCCTCTCCAAGAGAAATAAAAACACGAAAAAAAGAAGGGAGCAAGATTAGCTACCTTCTGAGAAACAACTGGGCTAGCAGGACTTGATTAATCCCCATGAACGGCTTCCTGAAATACCACGTGTATTCACTCCGCAGACACATTTAATTGAATTTTTCCTTCAGTAAAAGCTTCATTGTTAAAATTTAGTTAAATGTGTTGATCCGAACCTACGCATGACGGAGTCAAAGTCCGTTGCCCGTTGAATAAGCTCCAAGAAAAACATCACTGAATGATCATCAAGAAAAATCACCGGCATATTTAATTGCATTTCGGAATGGGCTTCAGAGAGAAAACATCAAAGAAATGTAGTTAAATATGCCGATTACTCCTAAGTAGAGTTAAAAATAAGAAGCGAAAAAAAGAAAGAAAAAGGAAGCATGATATCTTCCTTCCATAAACAACTGGGCTAGCAGGATTCGAACCTACGCATGACGGAGTCAAAGTCCGTTGCCTTACCGCTTGGCTATAGCCCATTGAATTAAATGCCTTTCGGCTTGTTACGATAATATTTTTAGATATCTCCCATTTTTTTATTCACAAATTCGCCAAAAATTTATGCCGTTAAGAAGAGGAAATGCTCAGAATAAGTCGAATACATTTATTACATTAAAAAAAGGTGGTGTTATAATCAATTGAGCACAATCGAACGAATTGCTGAGCGAATCATTAAAGATGCCGTTAGAATCCATGCCTCAGACATTCATATTATTCCCCGCAGAAAAGACACTCTTATCCAGTTAAGATTTGGCAGCAAACTGGCCCCAAGGCTTTATCTCCCTAAAGAAGAATGCGACAGACTGATTTCCCATTTTAAGTTTACTGCTTCAATGGATATTGGTGAAAAGAGGAGGCCGCAAAGCGGGGCTTATTCTCTGGAAATCGATGGACAAATGATTGGACTCCGTTTTTCAACTCTTCCATCCAGCCACAGTGAAAGCCTTGTAATCAGAATTCTTCCCCAGCAGGAACAAATTCCTTTCTTTCAAATCAGTCTTTTTCCGAACATGACCAGAAAAATGCTTGCACTGCTTAAGCATGCCCACGGACTTATAATTTTCACCGGTCCAACCGGAAGCGGAAAAACCACGACCTTGTATTCCCTATTAAATGAGACTTCCCATATGTTCCACAGAAATGTCATAACTCTGGAAGACCCCATTGAAAAAGTAAATGACATGGTTCTCCAAGTTCAAGTTAATGAAAAAGCTGGCGTTTCCTATGCTGCGGGTTTAAAGGCCATTCTTCGCCATGACCCAGATATTATTATGGTTGGAGAGATCCGGGATGCAGAAACAGCAAAGATAGCAGTAAGGGCTGCTCTGACTGGTCATTTAGTCCTGAGCACAATGCATACAAGGGATGCGAAAGGGGCTGTGTATCGTTGTAATCCTTCAGAAAGTTTGAGATATCGTCATAAAGGATGAGACAACTCCACAAAGGTTGAGACACAAACCAACCAAAACCCTTGGTACATCAACCACTAAATTCACAAAGATTGAGACAGCCAAAAAAGGGTCAAATGAGCTAAGTTAAGCTACCTATATTTCTCCTATCTCAAGCTTTATGAACTAAATTAGAATCACAACCATTGAGATATAGTGTACTTTTGTTCGGAATGATTGAGATAAGACAAATAAAAAAACAATAAAGATTGAGATAGGATAACGCGATGAACCCTATATTAGAAATTAATCACCCTAAGTGGAGCTATTGTTATCATACCTCTAAAACATTCTAACTTAGAAGGCTCGATTATTTTTTTCTAAAAACCTGAGATGAATTTTAAAAGGAAGGAGTAAAAGTTTTTATGGCAAAGAATTTTCAATCTAAGGTCGAAATAATGAAAAGGCATACTACAAATTATACTTTATTGAAAATCATTAAGGAGCTACATAATCGAAAAGGTGGAACTGGTTTATGGTCCGAACTGGTTTTATCTTGCTCCAAGGTTAGTGCTAAAGAGAAGAGTAAAAAAGGATTTTAATAAACTATGCTTCCATGAACTTGAACGGCTTTGCCTGAAAACCTTATTTAGAAGCTCCTGACCTTCCTCTGCAATTATTATCATCACTCCATACATTTCTTACCCAAGAGACAATAAAATCGCTCTCAGCCCCTTGTTGAGCCTAATGGAGAGTGAACAGTTATCACCTTCCAACGGAGCTGGTCTTGAAATACACCGAGAAAAGGAATTGTAAATAGGAAGTATAAAATCATTATAAGAATGAAGTGAAGGAATTGAACTAGTAAGGACCTCTAGCATCGGTTTATAACCAAAATCAAAAAAAGATACCATAAAATAGAAAAATATATTAATCTAGTAATTAGAAAATAAAAAAATTGGCAAAAGGAAGAACCATGAGAAATTCACAAAAAACTAAAAGAAACACGAATGCGGACAAGGACTATATGGTTCCTTTAAAGCTATATGATGATATGGCAAGTCAGGTAAAGGATGGACGCTTTTCTAGATACTTAAATAAGTTAAATGAAACGAAATTATCATGGTTGGTGAAATTTTTAGGAAACCTATTCTTTGCATTGATTTTACCTTTAAATTATCCGCTATTGGTTATAGCCGGCTTATGGATTGTTGAGAAAATTGTTCAATCTTATCAAGAAAAGTTTACACTCGATTTTAGTACATATATTTGGGTATTTATCATATATCTATGCTTATTTTCATTAAAAGCATTTTATCAACAAATACAAAAAAACTTTGTAAGCAGGGAGATTCATCTTATATGGGCAATAAATTATAAAGGGTTTATAAAAAATCCATTTTATTCTATAGAGGCTTCAGGGAAATATTCTGAGGATTTTAATAAGGTGTTAACTTATTTTGCAAAGGCAGTTGTTGATGCAAAAGTAGAGGAATATAAAAAGGAAAATAGTGAATTAACCGAGCTGATTAAAAGGTTAAGGGAGCTCACTCATTTTCCGAATGATGTTTTTGAATCTCTGTCTAGACAAATTGAAGTGATTACAGATTTTGCAATTGATAAAGAAGCAGATAGGAATAATTTTTCCCATGTCTTGGATAGGGTGCTTTCTGAAATGAGTTCAGTGGAAATTCTTAAACCTTTAATGAAACAGGCAACAATTATGTTAATAAATGAAGTAACAGGGAATTTAAAAATTGAAGGACAATATAATATTCCAAATGGTGTTATAAACTCCAAAGAAATATCTATCGGCGATAAATTCGCCGGTAAAGTGGTTCAAGGAAAAGAAATAGTTTGGATTCCGGATGTATCAGAAGAAGGAGCAAGGGTAAAGTATGGCTTTGAAGAAAATTCATATCGCGTTTATAAAGGTATTATAGGAATACCGATAATTCCTAAAGATGCCGAGAAAGCAATTGGTGTAATTAATTTACATTCCAATGCAATACTTGAGGAAAGCGAAACAGAAAAGTATGCATTAACAAAAATAATTGAGCCATATGCACAATTAATTGTTTCAGCAAAAAAACTTTGTTAATTCCTATACATTTTTTCTCGTGTTGTATAAAATATAATAAAAGTAGGGGGTGACTGGCTTGAGTATTTTTAAGAATATTTTTAGCAGGAAGAAAAAGGTTAACGAACAACCAGTCATTGCAGCATCTCGGCAACAGATTATTACAATTCCAATCGGAACTCGCGTGCCGAGAAACAAAGAAGTGGATGATTTAATTAATAAAGCATTAGAAAAAAACGCAAAGAGAATGAAAGAACTGGAGCAGGTGTTTAGATAAAATGAATTTTTTGAACTGGGGGACTAATTTTATTTAGTCTCCTTTCCTATTTTATCTGTGTTAGGGATGTAACAATGTCTTTTGTTTGAAATTTCGATGGTAAGTTCAAAGGTAAATACCTTTACATAATAATGAGACAGGGATTTCGGAGGAGAACATGGTCAGCACAATCATAAAAGAAGAAGGTTTGGACGTTGAGTATAAACTTCATATTAAGGGACTTGATTCAGAGGATTTAGTTGCATTCGCAAATTCTGAACAAGGGGGAGTAATATATATAGGGGTTCAGGAAGAAAGGGACATAGATGGGAAACAAAAGGGGAAAGTAGTTGGGCATAAAATTAGTGACGGTTTTAAACTGACCATCCTGGATAAGGCACAAAGTTGTATACCGCCCGTCAATATTACTGTTGAGACATTAGAAATGGATGGGAAAGACATATATAAAATTAATATCCCCTCTGGAATTTATAAACCTTATTGTACAAAAAGCGGTACCTACAAAGTAAGAGGGGATGGGCAGAACCATGCCTTAACTCCGAATCAATTACTAAGTATGTTTATGGAGAACGAACGAGAAAAATTCATAGAACGTTTTAAAGAAGCTACAACTGAATTGGAAGATGTAATGTCACATTTAAAAGTTGAGGTTACAAAGCAGACCTCAATAATCGTTGAAGATATTAAAGAAATGGGAGTGGAACTCAAACATCAAATGGAGTTAGTTGGAGACACTGCTGACAATGTTGAAATGAATGCTAGTTCAATTGAGAGCACTGTCGAAGAGATTGACTCAACAACCACTGATATCTGGCACTACCTTAAAAGGTCATTATTTCAAATCCCAAAACTTGATTCAAAAATAAATGATTTGATGGATAAATTTGAAGTATCTGATACCTTTGAAGTTCAACAGTACGTTTTAATAAGAGAAGTTATAAACAACTTTATAACCCCATCAAACGCAAAAAGATATTCTGATGCGCGTTATGCGAAAAAACAAGTTGACTTACTTAAAGATATTTTTCCTAGTTTTCATAGAGATGAAATTAAGAAAATCTTTATGGAAGTAGTCACAGAGAAGACAAGGAGTAATTTTTAAATTACTGTTAAGTAAATAAGAAGGAATAGAAATACACACAGGCAGGTAAGGTATGAAAATATATAATAGAGACTATCACCAGATAACAGAAGAAGAACGAGAATTATGGGAAAGAGTAAAAAGGGATGAAATATGGGCAAGTGATGGTGGGAATTTTCAGATTACAGTCAATAAATGGAGCGAATATCCTAAGGCAGTCAGACATTGGCTCAGTCTTTTTCCAAATCATTTTTTAGACCCAATTGATTTGAGAAAAAACGAAAAGCAAATCAACAACATGCTTTATCAATTTACTTCTCTTTTAGATGAAAGCTCAACAAATGAACAAGCTCTTTTGAGGTATATCAAGGAGCAAAAAGCCTATTATATTGTTGGGTCAATATTCACAGAATTTTCTTTTGGGCATCATGGAGCATATATTTTCCCTGAATTTCAGATTGGGAATTCATACAAGGTAGATTATTTATTAGTTGGGGAATCTTCTGGAGGATATGAGTTTATATTTGTTGAGTTCGAACATCCACATAATAATATTTTCATGAAAGATGGACAATTGGGAGAGGCATTCAGAAAAGGATTAAACCAGTTACAGGACTGGAAAATATGGCTTGAAGAATACTTCCCTTCCTTTAGTGAAACCTTTGAGAAAGCAAAATCTAAAAAGAACACTCTTCCCCGTGAATTCTTTAAGATGGATAGCAGTAGGTATCATTATGTAGTTGTTGCAGGTCGTAGGAGTGATTTTCAACTGAACAGCGAAAAAACGTATAGGATTAAAAGAGAGTATCTTGAACGGAAGATACATTTATTGCATTATGACAAATTATTCGAAATGACAAAAAAAGTGATTCAAAGTGGGAATTTTTAAAATGGATTGATATGCAAAAAGGATGAAGGCACGAAGGATACAGATAGAACCATAGCATGTCTATGTTATAACTCGAATAAAAGGTTGAGGAGAATTCGAATGAAATATATAGTCGATAGTATTATAAATTATGTTAAAAAAGAAAACACGAACTATGCCATCCTTTTAAACGGAAAATGGGGAAGCGGCAAGACCTTCTTTTGGGAAAATGATATAAAACCCGCAATTGAGAGCACTTTAATAAATGACAGACAACAAAAAACTAATTATATTTCTCTTTATGGCATATCAAGCCTTGAGGAAATTAATAAAAGAATTGTATTGAATGAACTTATAACAAAAAACCAAAAGGTTCAGGAATTGGCGGACAGTAAATGGGGTGGGAGAGTTACTGAGTTAGCAAAAATGGGGCTCGGATTAGTCAAGAACCTCGATATACCTGTTCTTAAGGAAGTGCTAGAGACCAGTGTGAATTATGAGAATCTTTTAGATTTCACAGATACTGTATTATGTTTTGATGATTTGGAAAGAGCGAACATAGATATCACAGATATCCTTGGCTATATTAATAATTTTGTAGAACATGACGGAGCAAAAGTGATTATTATTGGCTATGAAGATGAAATAGCAGAAAAACTGATTCATCGAAATTTAGAGATGAAAATGCTCGTTTCTTCAGTTGTACTGGATAAAGAAGGGGGATTTTCCCAGAATCAAATCCAGCAAAGGGGAAGCTCCTCCGTTCAGCAAGTTTCATCAAGTGAATTAATTAATGATAAAATGAATTCTTTATTCCATAGAAGCAATGAATATAAGCGAATTAAAGAAAAACTAATTGGGAAAACATTAACATTGGAACCAAATACTAATGAGCTCATTGATAGTATTGTTAACCGGGTAGTAGATGAAGATTTAAAAGAATTTCTAACAAAAAACCAGGAAAGTATTGTTCGTGTTTTCAAGGATAGTGGTACTGAAAATATTCGAATTCTAAAGCAGGCGCTGGATGATTTTGAATTGATATATCTGAGATATAAAGAAGAATATAATGAGTTGGGAGTAGAAGTTCTTTTATCCATTTTGGTCTATACTTTAGCTGTGTCTTTTGAAATTAAATCAGAGCAGGAAGGAAATAAAGACCTGGAACTGGCAACTTCCGATACCCTGTTCCTGATTAGTTTTAGCAAAATGAACAAGGACCACAAGGAATCATATATTGAGAGTTTTATCAAGAAATATTCTTTAGGAACAACGAATCCTCAACAGATTGTGTTCTTCCCCTTTGTAGAGCGACTAGTGCGAAGAGGTATTTTGGATTTAGAACAGTTTGAGGGTGAAATGCAGGTTATACGTGCAAAAATGGGTCAGGATACGCCATTATATATTCGATTACTTAAAGATGGTTTTTATTACTTGACGAATGAAGAATTTGCCCAAGCTGTTCCACAAGCTTACGAGAAATTATCCAAAGGCGAAGTACCTTTTGTTTTGTATTTTAACGCATTTAATCTTTTTCGTTATTTTATTGAAAAGGGATTGATTCAAGAAGATTTAGTGGAAGTAAAAAAAGTATTATTAGACGGTTTAAACATTGCTGCAGAGCGGTCGGAATACTACCCTAATATGGACACTTTCTTCATTGGCACAAAAATTGAACCAAAAGATGAAGATTTATTGGAATTTAAAGAAAAAATTATTTCCATAAATAAGGTGCTTCAGACGAAATCAGAAGAACGGCAAATACAGGAACTAATGACATATCTCGAAACTGATTTTACAAAGTTTTTAAGAGAAATGAGAGAGAGGTACTATTATGTTCCTGTTTTTAATAAGTACAGTGTAGATGATTTATTTAATAAAATTATTACCCTTTCCAACCCAGACACTAATACATTCTTAATTCTATTAGAGAAAAGGTATGAGAATATTGGAGAGAATTTACAATTCAAATTATATTTAGAAAAAGAGCCTTTGAAAGATTTAAAGACAAAAATCGAATCGTTTATCCATGAAAAAGAAGTGACATTGAAAGTTTCACTGTTAAAGGAATTAATTCAAACCATTGATAAGATGCTTGATATCTTAGAGGAATCGAAACCCAAAGAGGATACAAGCAATACATGAAGTGATTCACAGAAAAAACTAAAATAAAGGAACTGTGTAAGGAAAATTAATATAAATATTGAAAAAAAAGTCAATATCAAGAAAAAGACATAACGTAAAAAATGACAGGAAGCTAAACGCTTTACTGTCATTTTTTGCTTTTTTATTTTCGAAGTTTATGCGCAGCTACTAGTGATAAGTCTGTAACAGGGTTATCAGAAACAATAAATGATTTTTTATAGTTAGGATATTTATTCACAACTTCTTCGTATGTGCCGGTATCTTTTATAAACTCTGGTTTGAACATGAAACATTTTGCATGTTGAATTTGTGTTCCAAAAGTATCAGTATGTACCTGGTCTGTTCTTTTAAATGGTATAAGGCATACCACACAATGTGGTTGAATCTTTTCCTTTTTCATTACTTTCCCTCCTCCCATATTTACAACATACTATACACGGGAGGGTTTATCTTAAAAAATCAAATAAATACATATTTCTTTCACAATTGCAAAAGGGATGAAGTAATCAATGAATGAAGAATTATCTACGATGCAACTATTATATGGCAAGAAAATTGATTTAACAAAAAAATGAATACAAGTACATTAGTTTTATATTGTTCTAAGGTTTTTTATCACCGAACTTAAGCAGAAGCTTTGAAAAGAAAAAAAATCAAAGAGTAAAAATAGTACAAATGTTTGGACTATTTGAGGTTTAATGTTAAAATATTACTATAAATTACGAGGAGGTATTCCAATGAGCAATAAAGATAATGGAAATCATAAAGGACATGATAATCCAAGAAACCCTCATCATCCTGAAAATCCTAAACCGGATAAGCCAAAGGATAGAGACCCAGACAGAAATCCTCCTGGTGTAGGGAAAGAAAAGAAGTACGGGTGAAACGCATTCCCTCTTGAGTATTCTCAAGGGGGAATTTTGTTAGAGAGGGGGATTTGATATGAACTATCAGACTTGGTTTGAGAGAAGACCTGAATTATTAGAAGAAGAAATTCATTCATTTATAGAACAAGATTTGAATTTCCTATTAGATGAGCAGGTAAAAAAGGATATGCGGGGTATTGTTTTTAAAGGAACGGTTGATGTTAATGGTGAAGAAGTCGAGTTGGAATTAATATATCCTTCTGAATTTCCTTCACAGCGCATTGTAATTAAAGCAAGTGAGAGAAATCTATTCCGCCATCAGAATCCTTTTGAAAAAAACTTATGTGTCATTCCACACGACCAATATGGCTGGGATAGCTCCATGACAGGAGCCTTTATGGTAAAACAAGCGATTCGATTGCTCGAAGATATTGAAACAGGTGTGGAAGCTGTAGAAAAAAATGAAGTTGAATCCCCTGAACCTTGGTCAAACTATCTTCGATTTGAAAACGTGCCATTATTTATAACTGAGCATCTTCCGGACTCTCTAGGAGAAACAGGAACATTTACTATAGCTAGGTATTTTGGTCATTACTATGAAAACAAAGAACAAGTTACCTTCCAAGATTATCATTACGTTTTAGAAGGAATAAAGCAGCTAGGCGAACAGTTTGAACTGCCCAAGACGTTGCCTTTTCAAAGATGGAATAAGCCATTCCCGTTGGAAAATGGATTATGGTTTCATTTGAAAGAACCTCCAAACTTCAACATTTATGAACCAAAAGCAGTAGTAGAAGAATTGGGACATATGTATGGTGAAAGCAATAAAGACGTTGCACAATTAAAAAGTCAAATTAACAAATATAAGTTTGCACAACTGCCTAAAAATAAAAAGGGAAGAGACCAGCTCCCTCCACATTTCGCGTTTATTTTTGATGAGGAAAACTACGAGAGAAATCAATACAGGAAAGCATTTATTTGGGGTGTTTATGATTTTAATACAAAAAGCATAAAGTATTCAAAACCACATTACCTTACAAAAGATGAGCATTTCAAACGGATTCCAGAATTAACTTCATTAGATAGCAAAAGGGTTCTTATAGCTGGTTTAGGTAGCTTAGGCTCGGCTGTTGCATTGGAATTAGGGAAAAGTGGGGTTGGCTCCTTGATGTTAATGGATAAGGATATGTTGGACGTTGGAAATTTAGTTCGCCATACTGGAACGATTGATTATGTTGGAATGCGAAAAACGAAACTCCTTGAGGAACAAATACTGTCTCACTATCCGTTTGCACATGTCGAAAAGTTAGACTACTTTATCGGTCATGATGTAGAAGTGATGGAGAGAATTTATCAAAAAGTAAGCGAAGTGGATTTAGTCATAAATCTAACGGCTGAAGAAAGTGTCATAAGAATCTTCAATCGTCTAAGCTTGGAGTTGGACAAGCCTGTCATTCATGGCTGGATTAGTAATGGTGCATGGGGAGGAAGGGTTCTTAGAACAATACCTATGCAGACTGGCTGTTATCTTTGTGAAAGTGAACAGGACGATATTACGGTAGCAAGTTCGCCTATAGAGGAAATATATCCAAGGGGGTGTGGTTTTCCGACTTTTGCTGGTGCATCATTTGATATCTATGGAATAGCCACACAAACTGTTCGAATGGCAGTGGATACACTTCTTGAACGAAAGTTGGATTATGACCATATCATTGTACAAAATTACCCTTATCCAAAAGTTGAAGTGTTTCCTCATAAAAGAGATAAAGATTGTCCGCTTTGCGGGGTTAAAGCAGAATGAATTTAGAAGACATTTTTATAAAAAGAGATGCATTGTCTTTCATTGAAAACGAAGTGAAGAAGACGGACAATGAGGTAGAAACAGGTGGGATATTGATGGGTTATTACACAGTAAAGGATGAGGTTGTGATAACTCATTGTTCTGGTCCAGGACCAAAAGCAAAACACAGAAAATATTCTGTTACACTTGATAGCGCATATGCACAAAAATTCGTTGATGAAATATACTTACAAACGAACAGGAACATAACCTATATAGGCGATTGGCATAGTCACACATTTAATGACCTGACACCGAGCAGAACCGATAAAAAAGAGCTGAATAAAATCGCAAAAAATAGATTATCTAGGCTTGAAACGCCAATTATGCTCATCGTGTGCTATGATGACCAACAGCTTTTTAAGAAAAGTTTTTATTATAAGGAGAAAAAAGTGTGCGAATTTAAGAATTTATATACATTGGATTGTGAATGAGCCTTATCGGTGGGTTCATTTTTTTTTGTAAATATATGTCTAAAATATGCAATAATGAAAATATATGATTTTTGGTTACCTAGTGTTCTGCAACTTTCAAAAACTATTAACAAAATAAATTCTACTGTATAAACTCGCGTATGAAGCTTAGATGGAGGCGGTGAAATGAGCAGTCCGCTTTGGTTTCGGATACAGTTGCTTTTTTCAGCTTATTTTCCTTTATATTTAATATTATTTATTAAATTTGCTGATTTTGAAGCAATCTATTATTCATTAAAGTATTGGCGGTTCTTTAAAGAATTTTTCTTTTATGATTTAGACACAATTAAAGGCTTTTTAAGTGTCATGTCCATTGTGCTATTTCTCTACTCTTTATTTTGTTGTTTTTACATTATACGAGAGATTGTAAAAACTGAACGAAAAAGAATTGGACAATTTTCGATTAACATTAATAATGTAGAATCGAGAGATAAGGACGTTTTAGTATATTTAATGACATATGTTTTGCCGCTAGTAAGTTTGAACACCCAAAATATTAAAGAGGTAATAATATTCATCCTACTAATAGTCTTAATCATGTGGCTTTCTTTATATTCCGACTTATTGTACATCAACCCTTTGCTAACCGCCTTTAAAAGGAGATTGTATGCAGTTGAAACTACAAATGGAAAGGTAATTGTTATTTCTAGAAAGAAAAACCTTGATTATTACAAAGGAAAAGAACTGATGTGCTATCGATTGGAAGGAAAACAGATACTGATTGATAGCCCGTCAAGGGAGGGAAGTTAGTTATGCAGGAGCAAATTGAAGTTTTTAACCAGCAATTTCAGCCAATCATGAACACAGAACAGGATGCTTTCCGATTATACATCGTAGGAAAGAAACTTAAAGAGGGAACAACGTCCTCATATGATGATGTAGACCCGAAGGAAGTTATCATCGATGATTCCATTCAAGAATGGCTATTAAGGACAACTAAATCCATGTTATCAAGCCTTTTGGAATATGAAATAGTCAATATCCAGGATGTTGATGAAGGCGGAGAATCTATACGAAGATATATTCAAATGACAGAACTTAATCAGCTAGCCAGGTGGCAGGAAATCATAGTGCAGGACCAAATAGAAGGAAATGCACATCAATTGATTAATGATAGCGATTTTAAACCAAAGACAATTATCGCTTCTTTTCGGATTAATGACCAGACCATTTATTTTTTAAAAGTGATTTCTGAAAGTGTTCTAATGAAAACGAGAACAATTTGGAATTGGAATGTGGCTAGAGGGCAGTATGAATTGGATGAAAACACAAATAAAAGACTTTTTTTGGATGAACAATGGGATGGTATAATCTTTGAAAATAATGTGGTTCTATACAATGAGAGTAAAATCTTATCGTTATTTAAATATTATGAGAAATTCAGGGAAGCTGCAGAACAAGTTGTGGAAAACATAAAGGAACTCGGTTGGTTGTCTGAAGAGGCAGATTTATTACGCTTTATTGGTTCTCAAGTGAGCTTGCAAAAAAAATTGGCTCGTGCTGCTAATTATTCGTTTGAAGGTATCCAGAGGGATAGAGTAGTTAATCTTATCAACCAAGGAACCATAAGTTTGAACTTGGATGAAGAAGGCAAAATTGTATGTACGACAAAAGAGGAAGCGAAAGTTGTTGTGGATGTTATTTTAGATAATTTTGTAACATCGATGATTACCGATGAACGATATAGAGCTTTGAACAAATCAAGACTATAAAGGGATGGACAAGTGTCCGTCCATATATAAATAAGGATGTCATTATGTTTATCTATCAGCTTGTAAAGGAATATAAGAAGCGTTTTGGATTTAAAAATATCTTATTAAGAAATGTAAAGATGAACAAGTGGATTCTATTCTATTTATTAACGAGTGTTTGTTTCCCTATTATCATAAGTATTCTTTTTTATTTTGATTTGATAATATGGATGGTTTTGAGTATAGTAGTTTATTTCATAATCCTATACTTTGGCGGGGAACAACACAAAAAGAAAATGATTAAATTAAAACCAACTAATACTCTTGGTTACGATGTTCAACCTTTTAGAAAAATGCTTAGTGAAATTTTTTCAATAACATCAGACGAACAGTTATTAAGGTTGGATGAAATTATTAAAAGAGAGATATCAGCAGTAGAGTATAATCGAAAATATCCACTTTCGGATATCATTAGACAGTTATTTGTGGCACTTCTGATTACGGGTTTATTATCTTATGCATTTTTTGAAATCAGAGATGGGAATACAGAAAAAGCAACCCCTTTGTTAGCAGCATATATTTTAGTAATTGGTTTTACGATTACACTTAGTGGTTTCTTGAAACAAATAAGAGAATTCGGCTCAAGTTCCTACTTAAATGATATCTCCTTCCTTATACATCTCTCATTATTAGAGGTTTCGATACAAACAAATCCTAAACAAGAGTTAGAAGAAGACAATTACCACCTAGTTTTACCTTCACGAAAAGATAAACATAAATAATAGTGTTGAAGTAATAAAAATAACCACAGAAAATATATTTACTAATACCCTAACTTGGTGGAGGTAGGAAATGAAAACTCTTTCGGAATTAGTTACTCTTTATAATAAGAATTATGCAGGATATGAGGAATGGAAGTTAAGTGATTTTAGAAAAAAGACAAAACCTTTAGAAGAATTAATAAGAAATGCTGTATGGGGTTATTTACCTGATTTAAAAAGAGATTCGCATCAAAATCTGATTCCTAAAACCATATTAGAAAAGATGGTGAAAAGATTACTTGAACCAAAAATTATAGAGGAACTAAAAAAGTGCAAAAGATTTGATGACATCTTCACTATCGTTTACGAATTTAAAGTTCCAAATTTTAGTTCCTTGTGTGTGTATGACACGTCACTTAGGTTAGGAGCAATCTTTAATCTATATCCCGAAGTTGTTTATCTGCACAGAGGCGCTTTAGATGGCACAAGGTTGCTGCACCGTCAACCATGGCGAAAATATAATAACTATACAAAATTTTATGTTAGCAGTAAATCACAAAAAAAGGAAAGGTCTTGATTCTATTCTCAAGACCTCTTTTTTATTTAGCCATAAGTTATTAACCAGAATATATTTAGGCTTTCTTTATACCATGCACAATAAATTCATCAGAATCATTCGTTGTTGAAGAATAGAAAAGTTTTATTTCTTGGTTTCTTAATTTATTTACAATGCCTCCCCTGTTGAAGAGATAAAAACATTCATTTGAAGGTAATGTTAATTTTCCGTGACTATTCTCTTTGCCAAATGTTTGAGTTTCAGTAAACATCAAAGAATTAGATAGAAATATTGGCTGACTAAACCCCTGACCGAAAGGTTCTAGCAAATGAATATCATTATATATGCTGGTTGCAAAATATTGTGGAGAACACTCAGCAAAGAAGTGCTTTACAGGTTTAAGGGGTCCTTCATGCTGGGCAGATATTTGCATATTCTGTATAAAGTTATTTAGCAGTTCTGCATGGGGTTTAATAGAAAAACCTGCGGCAGCTTGATGTCCTCCAAATCTAGTTAGATGATTTTTACATCGATTTAATGTGTTGATAATTGAAAAAGGCGTTCCATTTACACTGCGGCATGAGCCTGTACCATTTTCAGAAATGACAATGGCGGGCTTATGGTATTTTTCTGCAATCTTTGATGCCAGGATTCCAATTAAACCATGATGGTAATTTCCATAAATGATAATGATATTATTATTTGCAAGGTTATTTACAGAAATCACTTTTTCGCATGATGCAAACTGCTCGGCGGTCAGTTGCTTTCTTTTTTGATTGAATTCGAAAAGGTTGGTAATATCTTTTGGATTTACCGTATTGTTGGTTAGTATTGCAACCGCATAATTTGGGTCATCAATTCGACCTAGTGCATTAAATATAGGAGCAATCTGAAAACCGATTGTGCCGCTATTAATCTGGTTTACTTTTAACCTTCTGATTATCTCTCTGAAAACTATTGAAGGGGCAACATTCATTCGTCTTAATCCTAACTTACAGATTATTCTATTTTCACCTTTTAGAGGCATTAAATCAGCGATAGTACCAAGGGTAGCTAATTCAATATACTCTTTTACTTCGGTATCCCAGTTCTGTTTTTTTAAGAGGCAAAGAGCGTGAACCAGCTTGAAAGCGACACCAGCACCGCATAGTTCAGGAAATGGATATAGATTATCGTGCCTTTTGGGATTTATAAAAGCGTAACAATTTGGATTTTCCCCTAATATTTCATGATGGTCTGTAACGATGACATCAATGCCTCTTTTTGCTGCCTCTCCCATAGCCTCATGAGCGGAAGAACCGTTATCCACAGTAATAATAAGTGAAACACCTATGCTTGCAGCTTCTGTAATTGCATAAGGTGAGATTCCATACCCTTCCTCACGTAATGGCAGTCTGTAAGAAACATCAACACCATTCTTTTTTAAATATTTATAAAGAATAGAAGTGGAGGTTATCCCGTCACAATCATAATCCCCGAATACCAGAATCTTTTCCTGTTGGTGAATTCCCTTTAAAATTCTATTCCCTGCTTTCTTCATATCGTTTAATAGGAAAGGGTCATGAAGATTATCAAACGATGGGCTGAAAATATTATATAGCTCCTCTGTATTTTCCATACCATGCAGAAACAGATATTGCATTAGAAGAGGATGACAATTGAAATACCTTGAATAGTAAATAATTTTATCTTTCTTTGGATGTTCCTGAAACGGAACATCATTATTAATCCAATGTATTTAAACCCCCTCCATTGCAGAACTTTCATATAGCCAAACCCAATCAGTTCCTTCGTAAGCTTTGAGATTCTTAAAATACCCTGAATCAGGAAGACAATCGGTACAATAATAGGATGCATATAATCCCTTTAAGCGTTCTTCGCTAATATTATATTTAAATGTTTCTTTTGGTATAGGAAAAGCTTCTCTTTTTAATTCAGCAGGTTTTGATAGATAAAAAAATAAATCAAACTCTTCTTCTTCTTCGACAATTGACATTTCTGGTATGAAGAATAAATGTCCACTTTTTTTGTGTTTAATAAGGAAGACCTTCAGCTCTAAGATGTTTTTAAACTCTCCCGTTGCTAACATTGTACTTAACTTCATCAAATCACTTCCTCAACTATTCTCAATTTCACCCCAATTGTTTCCAGGTATATTTCTTTTTAAACGCTGGTAGTAAAATATTTTAGAAATTTTCTTTTTTGCTAGCTTGCTAGCCGTATTATGAGAAAGAAATTTTAAACTCGGCGTATAAACACTTTAATTACCGGCTAGTCTTTTGGATAAAAAAAGAGGGTGAAAGCTATAAATCCATTAAATAATCGAATCGAATTAGATGTTGAGGAAAGTCTTGTCAGCTATATTTATAGGTTGTCCATTGCTAATCATTTCGAATTCCCTTCTGTTATTGGAGATATCATAGGAGTCAGATGGTGGGAGTTAGAGTCTAATAATTTTGATGAGCGTGTATGTAAGACATTGGCGGTCCTTAGCAGAGCTGATTATCAGGATATATATACAAAATCTTATCATTCCATTTTTAAGAAACTTAATGAAATGGAAAGAAAAATATGGACCAATGGAAGCAGAATAAAATATTGTCCGAAATGTATTGCAGAAAAGAAAATGCATAAATCTTTGTGGGGTCTTAGACCAGTAAGCGTTTGTATCAAACACCGAAACATTTTAAGGCATATCTGTCCAAAATGTAATCGAAATGTGCAATTTGGCTCTTTAATTAAAAGTGTTTGTAGGCATTGCTCATATAAGTTAGACCAATCACAAACTGAGTTCGTAAATCAAAGTAGCTTTCTTTTAACTGCTCAACGTGATTTTCAAGACTTTCTGTTAGGAGCAAATAACAATGTATTTGGGAAGTTATCCAAATTTCAGGTTATATCAATTATGGATGCAACTTGTCGCTTATTTGATGGATTAGAAAGCTTAATAAAGGATGAAGGATACAATAAAGAACAAAAAATTTTCACATATCCGCCTGATGAATTTCTATATACTGTTGCATTTGCAAATGCGTATTGGATACTCTTTAAGAACTTTCCTAAGAATTTTCATTATGCACTTGAGACATTTGAGCAAAGTGATTCACCCAGAAAAAAATACAGAAAAAAACAATTCATAAACTTTTTATCCACGCATTGTGAGTTTGCCAATGTCAAAAAGGCTTATGAGGACTTTAAAGAGATGAAAGTTATAGAGGGACAGGTTCCAAGGAACTTAGAAACATTTGATTTGGATTCTGCTTTAAAGAGAAAAAAGCATTATTTTACAAAGCGAGACATTTTGAAGTTATATGATATTTCAAAAGGAGAAATCGACAAACTGTGTGAAAGTGACATTTTAAAACCGAAAAAGATATTTGCAAAAACACATACTAATTACTTTTTCGAAAAAAAGGAGACCGAAATAGTCATAAGAAGATTTTTAGAGGAAAAAAGTGATTTAATGACAAAAAAAGAGACTGGGGAAATTCTCGATGTCAGTTGGAAGGGTCTTACATTTTTAATAAAGAGTGGTCATCTAAAGCAAAAAGCAGGACCTGTTGAGAAACAGTTTGTTTATATAAGTAAAAAGTCGGTTGAGTCTTTTATTAGTAGAATGAACCAAACAGTTTTTTCGTCTAAAGAGAATCAACACAGTGGTTTGATAAGTTTTCAAGCCTGTTTTGATAAATATGTCACCAGCGGTTTGCAAATTGGCAAACTACTCGATTGGATAATCTCAAAACAAATTAATTGTTATTCCTTTACGGAGGATTTAGCAATAAATCAGTTACTTATTGAAGAAGAAGAATTACGGAACCAATTGAAAAAACGAGCTGTCGAAGAGAAAGGCTATACACAGAAAGACGTTTCAAAAATACTAGGGTATACAGAACGAACACTCCATAAAGTGATTGGAGCAAATCTAATTACTCCAAAAGTGATAGTAAATAAACAGGGGAGAAAGATATATTACTTTAAAAAACATCAGGTCGATGAATTTAAAGAAGTGTATATTTCACCAGGGGAAGCAGTAAGAAGATATGAAGTAAATTACTCTTTCTTAAATAAGTTATGGCATAAAAAGGCGTTGAAAAATTATTTGGACGGAGTATGTCGGAAAACTCTTTTTAAGAGAGAAGAACTTGAAGAGGTTTTGTTAAGGAAAGGGGTAATATCGAAAAGTTTAACTTAGAAATATATTTGTTATTTTTGGAATTAATAACGAACCAATGTAGAAATATGAAAAAATATATCTTTTTATACAAATCTTCAATTATAAGATATAAAAAAACATATTTCAAGATACTTCCAGAATTTACATTTGAAATAGGAACATGCGCTCCTGTATTCTCGTTTTCAGAGCCATATAAAAACCAGGTTTAAAAAATCTAAATCTAACCATAATGATAATACTGGTAATCTTTCAATCTGGCAAAAGGAGAGGATATTATGAGCAGCCGTGTTCATATAGCAAGAGGCACAAAATTCATATTAAATGGCAGGAAGTTTGAAATCAGCCAAGAGATTGGGGGAGAAAATTATCTAGCGAAAGATTTAGACTTTAAAGACGTCGAAGAAAAGTTTTCGCTAAATGATTTGCTTTACCAACTTGAACAAGGAAATTTAGAATTCCTCACTAGAGGAAGCATTAACAAAAATGGGAAAGCTGCTTCTCCTGATTATTCGGATTTTAGTTTATATCCAGAAAAACTTCAAGAAAGGGCGAAATTCCGATTGCATGCAATCAAACCTTTATTGGGAATTCAGGTAAAATCTTTGAATCCATATGTTCTCTCTCGTGTTAATGAGTTAAAAGCTAGTGGATATGAAGTTTCAAGAGCTTCCATTTTTCGTTGGTTAAAAGCATATCAGGAGAGTGAAGAAGATATCCGTTCTTTAGTTTCCAATATCACTAAGTGTGGACCACAAGATAATAAACTGCAAAAAGAAGTGGATTTAATTATAAATCAAGTAATTGACAAGCATTATCTTGTTCGTGAGGAAATTTCAGTTAAAACCATCTACAGGCTCGTCTACCATCAAATAGATAAAGAGAACGAACAGCGCGATAATCAAGAAAAGTTAAGTCATCCTTCGATATCCACCATTAGACGAAGGATTGGTTCTCGTGACAGTTTTGAAGTGGATAAGGCAAGAAAGGGTATGAATGCAATAAGAAATAAATATATGGAGGTTACACGACAAAATAAACCAACATATCCGCTACAAAGAGTGGAATGCGACCATACAACACTGGATTTAGAGGTATTGGATGACACAACATTGCTGCCTATTGGTAGACCGACAATCACAAGCTTATTGGATGTCTATACAGGATATCCATTAGGTGTTTATATCGGATTTGAACCTCCATCCTATACTTCAGTCATGTATGCACTCTTACATGCAATTTCACCAAAAACCTATTTGAAAAGTAAATATCCAAGGGTAAAAAATGAATGGAGTGCATATGGGCTACCTGAATTATTAGTAATGGACAATGGAAAAGAGTTCAGGAGCAAGCATCTAGAAGAGGCATGTTTGCAACTTGGTATTGAGCGTTACTATTGTCCAGTTAAAATGCCGTGGTATAAAGGAGCGGTTGAAAGGCACTTTAGGACCATTAACCAGCAACTAATTCATCAATCCCCAGGAACGACTTTTTCAAACACCGTAAAAAAAGGAGATTATGATTCCACCAAGAAAGCTTCTATCCGTTTTAATAAACTATTGGAGATTTTCCACAAATGGTTAATTGATGAGTATGCACAGGAATACAACAGTGGAGTCAGAGGTGTTCCTGCTGTTCTTTGGGAGAAAGCATTTGAGCATAGCCCAAAACCTGCAGTTCCTTCTACAAAGCTGGATTGGAAGGTTGCTTTGATGAAATTGGGTTTCGGCAGCATACAAAGAACCGGAGTAAGACGATTGCATCTATTTTACCAATCGCCTGAGTTAAGTTTATTGAAAGGAAAACTTAGAGCTAAAGGCAAGGAAAATCGAGTAAAATTTAAATTGGACCCGACTGATTTATCTATGATTTATGTCTATGATGAAATAGACAATAAATATATTGAGGTCCCATGTACAGATGAAGAGTATTCTAGAGGGCTTAATGAATACGCTCATAGAGTTATATTGGAAAAAGCCAATGAAGATTCGAAAAAGGTTGATAAAAGCGCTTTAGCTGCTGCAAGAGCAGAGTTAGTAGAGATGATGCAAGAAGAAAAGAACTTTTCTTTAAAAGAAAGAAAAAAGAATGCACGTATTGAAGGTAAAGGGTCTGACAAAGAGTTGACTGATGAACCTGCAAAACCAAATCTTAAAGTTGTAGTTAATCAGAAGAAAAACGAATCTAAGAAGGAAAACTTAGACCTTTTAGGAATCGATATCGATAATGATTGGGGGCACTTTGATGCAAACTGATACTAGGGAAAAATATTCATCTATGGACTTAGTTCAGAAAAAAGAACAGATAAGAAACCTAAGAATAGCGCATCCGCGTTTTAAAAAAGCGCTAGACTTAATTAAACGCTGCCATGACTCCTCCTCGATTTCAGATGACCCACAATGTATGTTAATCACAGGTCCCTCTGGTTCTGGGAAGTCAACTATTTTTGAAACCTATCGGCAGTTTAATGACAAAATCATCTATGAATCAACAAGAACAAAAAGAGTCGTTCTGTGGGCAGAAATTCCAAGCCCAACTCGAATTAGCACCTTCCTAGAAACCATGTTGGAGCAGTTAGGAGACCCTGCTCCAACTAGAGGTACGATTGGCAACAAAAATCATCGTCTGGTAAATCTCATTAAGGATTGCCGTGTGGAACTTATTATGTTAGATGAATTTCAGCACTTTGTTAATACGGAAAATCAAAAAGTTAACTATGATGTTGCAGATTGTTTTAAGTCGCTTATTAATCGGACAAAGGTACCGGTAGTCCTATTTGGACTAGATGATGCTAAAACAGTCCTTGAGTGTAATCCTCAATTAAAAAGGAGATTTTCAATGCGGTATTCTATTCCTCCTTTCGGATATGAGGAAGAAAATCGAAAAAAAGAATTCCGGATGTTGATGAAACAGTTGGATATTTTGCTCCCCTTTGAACAATTGGCAGGATTAGAAAATCCAGAATTTGCGGATAGGATTATGACTGCAACGGGAGGGGTTATGAACTCAATTATGAAATTAATTAAAGAAGCTGCTCTTATTTCTCTTGAACAAGAAAAAGAACAAATAGAAATGATTGATATGGCAAAAGCATATCAATTACATTCCTATATCCTTCAAGGCGAAGAGAACAATCCTTTTGTTAAGAAAGATTTCAAACTAACATCATAAGAAAAGCATGGAACAGAACCATGCTTTTCTTATTGCACAAAATTAGGGGAGGGGTGAAGACATTGAAGCGATTGTTGAACAACGTAAAACCAAAAAAAGGAGAAAGTTTATATTCCATTTTATATAGGTCAGCCAAAGCCAACTATTTTGAACATTTAGGTTCTATGCTAAAAGAAATTGGACACTTCATCTATTCGAACAATTGCAACTACATCAAAAAGGGACAAGCTGCTACACCTGTTCTAGAAGAATTAGCAGAGGTGCTGGGATTAGATATATATGAGCATACATTAAATCAATTCGATTACGCCCTGGTTGACTGTATGGATTACTCTTCGAAAAAAGCAAAAGAATTTCAATCGCATCGAGTTTATGAAAAATATGGGACTAAATATTGCTCTGCTTGTGTTCAAGAGGACTTCTATCATAAATTAGAGTGGGATATATCTCTTCTAACAACCTGCCAAAAACATAATACAGTTCTTATTGATGCCTGTCCAAAGTGTAAAGGAAATATTTTGCTTGGTCGCTTTATGGCAAACCGCTGTAGGTGTGGATTTCAGTTTAATCAAGCCCACTCTGTTGTTGAAAGTGACAAATTAGTGACCGCTGCACAGAAAGCGATATATAAAATTCTTTTTAATAAAGAAGAAGGTGTAAAGGAATCCATTAAGGATTATTTTTATATTTTTTTTCATATGTGTTTTCTATTAGATAAAGTAAATGTAGAGGAACTATCATCGTTTAAAAATATTGATTCTGTAAGTAAAACAAACTTTTTACGTCTAAACACAGACACAAGAGACGTAATGATGATGAGATATATAACTGCCGCTGCAAATGCATTTACATCTCAGCCTGATATATATTTAAAAGAACTTTTAATGGCTATCGATAACGTCAAAATTAGTTCAATAGATTCGTATAAAAATATGTTTGGTTATTTAAGGAAAATATTAAAATATGAAGATAGCACTCTATACCAGAAAGTGTATGATAAGTATATCCTTGAGCGTAAAGATATTTATGCCAATGAACAGGAGTTGTTCAAAGGGAAACTTGAAGATAAAAAATTTATTACTCGTATAGAAGCTTTTAAGATGATAAAGAGTGAATGGACCACCTTACAGAACCTCTGCGACTATGGATTATTAAAGTTGCATAAAACAACGAATGGCGATAGGGATATTTATTTGATTGAAAAAGAAAGTGTGCAAAATTATTTAAAAATGAAGAAAGAAAGCATGACATTGAATCAACTCACAACCTATTTAGGAGTGAACTTCCGTATTGCTACCAAATTGGCTGAAAGAGGGTTTATCAATGCTCTGCACGGACCTAAGAAAGATGGGTATCAAATTTGGTACTTTAATCGTAATGAAGTTGAATCATTTTTGATTAGTTTCACTGCAAGAGCAAAAAAGAAAATAACTAAACCCAATAGTAAGTGGACTCCATTTGAGACTGCTAATTGTTCTTTACGCTCAGTGGGTCTAGATACTATTGACCTTATTGAATTGCTGCAAAAGGGAATGCTTTCATACTCGATTTTAAAAGACCAGCAAAATATAAAAGGGATATGTATAAATGCCTTTGAACTGGATAAATTCATCAATTTGAAACAAAAGGAATTGATTAAACAGTTTGGTTTTCGAATGAAACAATTGCAAAAAGTTTTCAGGGTAGGGGAACCAAGAATAAGGAAATGGATTGAAGAGGGCAAAATAAGTATGCCCTGTGAAAAGACAAATTGGTGCGGAACAAAAAGTAAAGTTTTCTCAATCGACGAAACAAGAAAAGCTCTAATGGTGATAAAGGGGTGGGAGCTCTCAGTAGCAGATGAGTATTTAAATTCAATGTTAGAGAGTGATAAATTTCTCTGATGTGTTTTAAACTACCTCAAGACTAGTATTCTACCGCAACTAGTTGCTTTAAACCTTCTTGTGAAATATTTTTGCCGTATTGACATCTTTAATTACGAAAAAGCAATTTTCAATTAACGATATAATATATTATAAATGAAATCACTCAAAATAGAGTGATTTTTTAATAAGATTTATTGGATTTTTATGTTAATATTAGAAATAAAATACAACAATAATTATTTTAAAAAGGGGGAAAGATTGTGAAATTGAAAATGTTTTTTACAGCATTTTTATTGTGTTTATTTGTTTTAAGTGGTTGCCAATCATCAAAGGTTCAAGAAGTTCAAAAACCAATTGATGTAAGTTTGCCTAATGATATTTCTAACTTTGTAAATGAAAAGGATTTTGAAAAGATAGATTGGAGTAGGACATCTACCAAATTTAACACAGGTGAAGGAAGTGATATGGTCGGTAACAAAAATAAACTTGGAATAATAGGACCAGAATTAAAACCTAATGAAGTCCAAAAGTGGTTGTGGCATTTTTGGGGAGCTGATAAAGGGGAATTTACAGTCGTGGGTTATAACAAAGATACTTCAAAGATAAGTCCTTTTTTAAGTGACGGAGCTTGGTCAAGAAATGGTATCGGTGGCGGTAAAGTTAACGGAGCAGATGCGAGTATGCCTTCAAATGTCGTTTTACCAGAAGCAGGTAAATGGGCACTCTTGGTTTATATTGATGGTAAGTTATTTGATACATTAGTGATTGATGTTAAAGACGAATAAACGACTTTAAATAATGTACAGAAAAAATTAGGCTTAGAGAGATTTCTCTAAGCCTTTTTTGATATGATTTATACTGCGAATTCATTTGTATATTTTTTTCTATTTAATCTGAGATTTAGCGTGTGATTCTTAATTTTGGACCCCAAAAGTGAACTTTTTGATATTTGTAATAATCATTGCATTTATATTGGTTATGCTTGATTGGGTAAAAAATCTGTCAATTTTCGCATTAAACTTAGCAAGAAACTTAGCTAGGTCTGATTGCATTAACCAATACATAGACCTTCAATATGAATTTCCCGGTAAATAGAATGTATAAATATGTCAGGTAATAGAAATATGTGTTAGAATTAGGATAGTTAAATTCTTCGTTAATTGAGGAGATACAGTATGAATGCCAAAACGAAGTATGAGTATCTGGAGAACTTTAAGGGGTTACTTTTACCCAAAGGATTTACTATTACTGATATAAAGGAAATAAATTACGGCTTACAATTTACTATTAAAATGAACCAGCTAAGTGGGCTGGTTAGAATCTATGAAAGCAAAAAAGGGGTTAGGCATGATTTCTCGCAAGTAAAAAGTTCTGAATTGCTGAATATGCTCGAAAATCATTTACATATCTCAACCCAGGTAAGTGGGAAGGACAAAGAAATACCCAAAAAGGAGAACACTGGTATGAGTAGGTTGCCTGATGAACTCATCGGTACAGATGAATCAGGTAAGGGCGATTACTTTGGACCTCTTGTAATAGCTGGTGTTTTGGTGTCAAAGTCTTCCGCTGACATACTAAAAGAGTTAGGGATAACAGACAGCAAGAAAATGAGTGATAAGACAATTTTTGAACTCGCTCCCAAAATTAAAGAACTATGCACATATGCAATTGTACCTATCGGTAATCAGAAATACAACGAACTTTATAATAAAATCCAAAATCTCAATCGATTATTAGCATGGGGACATGCCAGGGTAATCGAAAACATCCTTACGACTCATAATTGCGAAACAGTATTATCTGACCAGTTTGGGGATGAAACATTGATTCAGAAGGCGCTTTTAGAAAAAGGGAAAAACATTAAACTGTATCAAATGCCAAGAGCCGAGCAAAATATTGCAGTTGCCGCTGCAAGTGTATTAGCCAGGAATGAGTACGTGATGCGATTAAGCCAAATAGAGAGGCAGTATAAGCTGAAACTGCCAAAAGGGGCATCCACAGCCACACAGAATAGCGCCAAAGCGTTTCTAAAGCAATATGGCAAGGATGAACTATTAAATGTAGCAAAGCTCCACTTTAAGACAACTCAACAAATCCTTGGATAAATGGTGATGCAATGAATACATTATACCAACAGAAGGAACAGGCTAATGAGCTGAGAAAAAACGGTCTTCTAGAAGAAGCCCTTCCTTTGTATCAAACCTTGTGGGAAAGTGCTCAGGACAAGTTCAATGGTGCCGGGCTTTTACATTGTTTACGAAAGCTTAGAAGATTTGAGGAAGCCCTTCCTTTAGCTAAAGAACTTGAAAAGATACATATTGGGTTTGACTGGTGCCGCAGGGAAATCATTTGGACCTACATTGGCGGGTATCTGAACCGATTGACCGAAAAGGATACCATGGGTAAAACGCTTAATATTGCGAATCATATCCTTACCTTGCAACCTGATGACCTAGCCATGCAGAAGGTGGTTTTTGCTGTTTTGAAAAAGGCAAAGCAGTTAAAAAAAATGGACATTGCGTGTGAGTGGGTTGATAAGATAACTCCTGAAAACATTGACAGTACACCCATAAAGACGGAACGTGGCGACACAGGTTGGAGCTATCAAACTATTTGGTATTTGCATAAAATCCGTTGCCTCATTCATCAAAATTTATTTAAAGATGCGATTGATATGGTTGATTTCGTCCTTCAGAATCCAAATGAAAAAGAAAAGTATTTTAAGAGATTAAAAGCTACTGCTCTATTGAAGCAAGGTGATATCGACGAAGCAGAAGCTATCCTTCAATTTTTATGCAAGGCAAGAAGAGTGGAATGGTGGCTTTTGTATGACTATGCGATGCTGATAAGTGAAAAAGGGGAAAAAACTGTAGCTCTTGACTATATGTATAAAGCCGCTAGTTCGGAGAAAAGGCTAGAAGGCATCTTAGGTCTTATTTTGGATGCTGCCAAACTGTCAAAGGAATTGAAGAGGATGGAGGAGTCCTTTTTCCATTTCCAGTTGGTCAAGCTGATTCGTGAAAAAAACGGTTGGAGCATTCAAGAGGAAATCTTAAAAGAACTCCAGGAATTATCCACTCAGCATGATTTCAATTCTTCAGTAACCTTCCCTGAAGCGTTAAAAAAATGCCGTTCTTACTGGGGCGCTAATTTAACGGAGCCAAGTAGAAGCATGGAAAAAAAGAATAAGAGAACCAGTTTATCTGGGGTGGTTAAACTGGCTAAAGAGGGAGCTCCTTATTGTTTTATTCATTGCAATAAAGAATCGTTCTATTGTCTAATCTCAGACTTTCCTGCTTCTCCTGTTGATGGTATGTCCGTAAAATTTGATGCCATCCAATCGTACGACAAAAAGAAACAAAAGGAATCATGGAAAGCTGTTAACATTATTTCTAATTAATACTTGTACGGCTACAACGTAAATGCAAAACATGAGGTGAATTGGCATGTCAAAGAATATCTTCAAGGCGCTGAACCTGGATAGAGAAAAACTTCCTGTAATCATAAACGAATTTGCTCAAAAACGCTTTTCATCTTGTGAGGTATCTGATATTGAGCATATTAATGGAACACTCCACAGATGCACCATTCAGGCAGATTATAAAACCATCTTGCTGGACTTGTATTATTTAGAGAATGGCAAAACAACCCTCCGTCCATCTGGACAACATATGGATATCAGCACGGAGTTGGCGGCACATATTAAAGGGAATATTCAGTTCGCAGCAACGGATAGGACAGGTGATTATTCAGTATGTCCATTGGAAGAGGAAGAATTTGATTTCATCATTGCATTTCTTGAAGAGGGACTTGAGGGAGTAAAAAAGATTACTGAATCCCATCATGAGGAGCAGAAATATGTTCTGTATCAATTTCAAAGCAGCATTGCTGATAAGATTACATTAAAGTATTATAAAACAACTAGCAGGCTTCAGATTCAGGGTAAACCCATGTATCTATATCAAGAGGTAACCTGCTTGCTCGCCAAAGACTTTCAAAAATTTGATGAGGTTATCAAGAATCAATCGGAGTTCTTCAGCATAGAGATTAAACCGGAAGAAATTAGGGAAGAAATGCAGGAATTATTGCCTTCCGCGTATAATTATCTTGGAGAGAACCAAAGGAAAATCCTTTCTGTCTCATTAGCACTGCAAAAAATTGATATTCCTCTTGAGGATTATTCTTCCTTTGTCTTTCCCGCTTTAAAAACTCTTGAAGGGTTTATGAAGCAAATTCTCACATCCAACGGTATCAGACTATCCAAGAAGGAGACTATCGGAGATTTATTTGGGTATAACGGAATAACAGCCCGCCATGTATATTTATCCAAGGAAGGGAAAGAACTGAAGGATGGGGTCACCAAGACCTGGATGGAAACATTATATAATTATTATGTAAAAGAAAGGCACAGCCTTTTCCATGTGGAGGATATGGATGTCTTTACACGAATCATTGAGTCCAAACAGGAGGCTGACCGAATCATCTCAAAGATTATCGATATGATGGAGAAAGCTCACGAAGAACTTTCTAAAGTATCGCTCCCTAGTTAGAGGTCCTTTTTTAAAGAAAAGGTGATATATTATGAAAAATTATGAAATACAAAAAGTGGATTATCATGAATATCCATATGTCATTTTTTCAACGTCATATGTGAATCCCATAGAGGACATAGATGACATTGAAGAAGAACTGAAGCCGCTTTTCAAAGGAAAAGTGGTGTTCGATTTGCTTTTGTCCAACGGTTTCACTTCAAATCGTTTTGTGGAGGCTGAGTTTGATGGTACGAGATTCAATCACTCATCCTTCAAAGCTCTGAAAGATGTAAATGATTGTATCATAAAAGAAGCAAGTCACTTTTACAGTAGTCACTCTGGTTTACTGAAAAACGGTATTTTGTCCAATGCCCATCAGTTTCTCATAAAAAAGGGTAAAATGTAATACTATATATTAGGTAACGTAGCTGTTGAATATATATATATGAAAATTTTATTAATTGTTTCGTTACCCAATTGTGTCTAAGTGCATCCATGATAAAAGTTACAACTAAAAAACCATACTTAAAAAGGAGCCCTAATTTAATAACTGGTTCCATTTTGAGGTTCACACAAGTTAAAACGCATCTTGTTATTCGCAGAACATCTCAGAGTAATTCACACATATAATCTCATTAGAAAACGCTATTGATTTCAACAACAGCGTTTTTATTTTAACTAAATATATATAAATCAAAATGGAATTCAGCTTGAATTGAACTAGCGAATTCAATAATGTCATTCCGTAAATACATTGCTGGTGAGTCGTTATTCTCAATTTGAATCAATACGTCCTTTTGTTAAAATTTCAAGTATAGACAAAGTTTACAGATTTTAATAAATATCTGCTCGAAAAGAGGTGAAAATATGGCTTGGTTAGAAAACGGCAAACTAATATCAGATGCAGAAAGTCGAGAACTTATTTCTAAAGGTTTTCAATTTGTCGAAGGTGTTTTGAAGTCACCCGACGAAGTAAATGACTTAATAAAGTCTGGGTACACTAGACCACATTTAGCAGAGGGCTTACGATATACCTTAACTTCTAAAGAAGCGAAAAGTCTTGGAATTTTAGGGGGTGGAGTTTTAGGTGTTGGCTTAGTTTCTTGGGGAGCATGGAATGTTGGAAAGTTTGCAAAAAGTAAATTTGATATTAGAAAAAAAGAAAATCTCTAGCCTATTTCAGACTAGAGATTTTTCTTTCACTTGTTCAACTAGTTGGGAGCTTTAATGGACCATTGAAATATAGAAAAAGGCTTAGAGGAAAAAAACTAAGTAGTTCAGTTTTTGTGGAGAAACAATGGTAATAGCATATTAAATTTTAAGACCAAATCGCATACTGATTTGGTCTTTTATTTATGTTGATATATCAATGTTTTTACTCGATGAAGTTATAAAATAACAGAGTGACAATAACTATTGTCAATGTGAAAATTAGGATGTAAAAAGGGTGTTAATTACTTTGCTAATTTTAATCCGAAGTATGCTCAATATACCTAAACCATTCTAAGAACATTCTACAACTTTTGTAAAAATCATCCGATAGTAACCTTGATTTTAAAGATATAAGCGAACTTTATTTTAAAAGGAAAATGGAAAATTTATGTTAAAATAAATTTAAGTTTATTGAAGAAATAGAATATATTTGTTTCGAACAATTAAATAGGTATTGAGGGGGAGCGAGGTTGAAAATAGTAGAAACTGATTTCTTTATTTTAGATTCTTTATGTAATGGGGTATATACTGCTATTTCAAAACCTGGTCAGGGTGCTTGGAGTAATGCGGGTATTGTTGACTTGGGTGACAGCATACTTGTATTTGATTCATTTACTACCCCTTCTGCTGGTTATGAGTTAAGAAGACAAGCTGAAGATATTACGGGGAAAAAAGTAAAATATCTAATTAATAGTCATTATCACGGAGACCACGTATTTGGAAACCAAGCATTTATGGATTCCACTATTATATCTACAGCTAGGACAAAGAAATGGTGTAAAGAAAAAAATGAAATTGGTGATTTAGAAAAAGAAAAAAACGAAATGGAAAAATATCTAAATAACTTAAGAAATCAAATTGAAGTAACTCAGGATAGGATACGGATAGATAGCTTAACAAATCAGCTTAACGAAATGTCAAAAGTTCTTGATGATTTACCTCGTTTGAAACTTATCTTGCCATCCGTAATTTTCGAAGAGAAATTGGTTATAGAAGGAACTAAGAGGAAAGTTGAATTATATTGTTTAGGCGGAGGACATACTCCGAGCGATACTTTCATGTATTTACCTGAAGAGAAAATTGCCTTTATGGGTGATTTAATTACGGAGCGATTACATTTACCCATTTATAATCCTGATGAATTTAGTTCTATTTTACAGAAAGTAAAGGAAATGGATATAGAAACATTTGTGCCAGGTCACGGAAATGTTGGTGGTAACGAGTTGTTAAATACATTAGCTGGATATTTATCATTCTTAATTGAAAAGTCAAAGGAAGCACTGGAAAATATGCAAACATTAGAATCTTTTGTTTCGAAGTTTGATACACCTAACGAATATAAGGAATGGAAAGGTGTGAATGGCATCAACGATAACATTTCTAAAATTTATACATTTTATGCAAGATGAACATTAGAGTTGGTTATACAAATTATTGGTCTAGAACAAAAAATAGTTGAAAAACGCTTGGAAATCTCCAAGCGTTTTTATGTGCTAACATTTATGCTAATTCAAATGCGTTTTATATTGTCTTTTAAAGTGATAAATATATTGTTAATTTGTGTTTTCTCCACATTATCTGAACTACTTAGAAAAAAACCTCTAAGCCTTTTTGATGTGAAAAATGTTGTGATTTCCGTTGCGAATTGCCCTGTGATTTGGTTGTTTGCACCTCACAAGCAAACCCTTTAATCCACGGTTGGTTTCTTTTTTTGTTTGATTTTAGAAGGAAACTATTTTATCAATGAAAAAGTTCATTAGCAATAAAAATAGTCCTTATCTCAAACTTCATGAAACATAAGATTGGAGGTTTTCTTCCTATCTCACTCTTTAGGATAGAAAATCATCCTATCTCAAATATAGTGATTGAGTATCTCAAACTTTATGAATTTAGGGGTTGATGTATCAAGGGTTTGCCTTGGTTTGTGTCTCAACCTTTGTGGAGGGTTACAATCGTTTAGCCGAGTGTAATCGTTCAAGAAGCCTGAGAAACGTTCAGCACTCCTGAGATGCATTCTTTGCCTTTGAGATAAGTGTCTCCCCAATCCCCCAATATTATAAGCTTAAGATTCATTCAGCTTGAGATAATGTTTTGGAGTAAGGTTAATAAGAAAAACCAACGTGATCATGATAATTCTACATCCAAGGAAATTGAGATAGGGAGCAAAATTCTTTATATCAGTGTTCATGAATTTGAGAGATGGTTCATGTGAATAATACACTTTTCAAAGTATAATATCGATTAAACAGCTCTCCTAAATAGTATACAGTGCATAAATTAGAATATCTATTTTTGTAGCACAAAAAGTTGGTAAGAGTAAGAAGGGATACCGCGGTATCGGTTGGATATGTCATTCCTTTTTCAGTAAATACAGTTATAGAATTCAATATCGATGCCCGTAATTTTATGAAGGGAACGGACTTGTCAAAAAGTGATATACCCAGTAAAAATGTCAGCATGAGATATGATTTGCTCCAATAAATAGGAAGGCAGAGGGTTTTTCCTAATCGATATCATTTACACGGTGGCTAATTAGCATGTATAAGATTCAAGTTCTTTTAACTCGCGTGTTTCGTTTTAATTGAATTTTTTATTTTTATTATTGTTTTATTGTTATTTTGTGTAAAATAATAGGTAATAGAATCGTTGCTAAAGGTGTGTTTAACATGCGGAAGTCTTTTAAAGATAAAGCTAAAGAGATTATTGGTGTTAGTGGAGAGGGCGGCATATCCACAATTTCCGAAGTTTTTCTAGAGGGAGCTTTAGGCGCGGTGATACCTGGAGCTTCAAGTATTATTTTTAGTTACAAACAAAAAAGAATGGAAGAGAATTTGCTATTATTCATTGGGGAATTGCAAGGGAAAGTGGACATCCTTGAACACCAATACAAAAAAATGAGCGAAGATAATAAAGTAATGTTAAAAGAATTTTTTGCTGGATTAATATGCGATTATGTTATAGATGAGCAGGAAAAAGAGAAAATAAAGTATATAGCAAATGGATTCATATCACTTACAGGCAACGATCAACTGGAAGTTGACCAGACGATCATTTATCTTGATATATTAAAAAGTGTAAGAGTTATAGACTTACGAATATTGTTTGATTTAAATACGGGGTACCTTATTTATGATCAGAATTTTCATGAGTATCTGGAAAACTTGGGAATAGATTCTCATCAATACAGAATGATAAAGGAAAAGTTGTTTCGAGTAGGCTTGCTGAAAAGTTCTTTTGATGATGAATATCAGAAAATTGTTAAAAAAGTAAATGATTTAACCGATTATGCTCTATCACTTCAAAAAGGCAAACCCCAAAAATTAAATAGTAATTTCGCCAGCTTTAAACCTAAGGAGCGTGAAACTATTTCCATAAGTAAACTGGGAAGGGGTTTTATTGATTATTTTTCGGGAGAAAGAGATCTTTCTTATGACAGGTAATTCGTGAAAAGTTGGTTTAAAGTATGAGCCATAACAAACATTTAGAAAAGGTGAGTAATAATGTTGAATCAGAAACGGGCAAAATTTAAAATATCATGTGGGGATGAAAGTTATTTTTTTACAATCTATGTACCACTAGACACTGAAAAACTAGTCGACCTATCAAAAAATAAACTGACTAAGGTTATTGATGAAGCAAATCGTTTCATTGATTTTTATTATAGGGACATTCATACCGAATACGATATTGATTTAGAAAGCTTTAGAAAGTACAGCAGAGAAGATACCCCCTCTCTGCCAAAGTTCAATACATCTCAAATACAATCATTCATACTTGATGAAATCATACAAGCCAAAGGTTTTCATTTAGAATTTTTAGACTTCCTTGGTGCCAGATAGAAATCGACTGGCATAGATAGCTAAAAACGAATATCTTTCAATAAAATTTCCCTGCTTATAGCTTATATTCGCGGCATAAATTTGTTTGCCGCCAGAGTCATATAAATAACCATTTAAAACATTCTGCTCGATTATAAAAATCAGATATCCAGAGTCTAACTTTCTTACTAAATAGTATTCTTTTGAGGAGGTAGAGACAAACCCTTCATCCATTAAGAAAGGATAAATCTCTATGCCTCCATCATCGTTCATATATTTCAAATACCCCAAAGCTGTTCCCTCCTTTTTGTTCATACAATTATTTATGCAGAAAGGTCTTTTTCCTTTCATAAAATGAATAAAACTTTAAGAGATAGAGGTTGAAATGTCCATCATTTGATAGACATTTTAATCGTTAAAATACAAAATGTCAGCCTCTGTATCAGGCATATTCTTTCATGAGACTTGGAATATCTTTCATTCGTGATTGTTCGAAATGTAAATAATTGAGTCGGTTGAAGGGGAGAAAAAAGCGAAAAAGGAAAACAAATAGTAAGCAAAAAGGAAAGCTTATTAGCTATCCTTTTAATAATATGGGGATAGTTTTTTATCTCTTATTTGGACAAGTGTTTGTATTCTATAATTTCTATTTTGAAATCGTGATTACTTTTAAGTTTGTTAATCTTTCCGCTGTCACAGGATGGGGATACTCTTCCTTTAACTAAATCTTCTTTATCATGAACAAGATTTTTGGAAGGGATTTGAATTCTTACGGAAACGTCATAAGAATGGTTGTTATTATAATGTATACCAACGATCCTTTGCCATTGGCAGTCAAAAAGGGGGTCGCCCCGTACTCTTTTATCACCCTTTTATCAATAGTGGGAAAAACAAGGTCTGAAACAATGTCTACTGTTTTGACATACAAACTTTCTGCCTTTGGAACAGTTTCTGCATTAACAACGTTAAAAGAAGTAAAAGCAAATAAGAAAAATCCTAGTAAGACAAAGAATTTTTTATTTTTCACAAATTAGATACAGACAAATAAATGGTGAACATGTAATATTCAAGTTGTGTGATACCGTCGCTGGGCTTACACATAAGTGAATGAAGGTTGGATGCCTGTCATTTACTTGCTCCTTATTTGACCAACCATTTGGTGAAGTGGTTGGTTTTTATCTTCCCATGTGAACAATTGGAGATGAACATGGAACATGAGCCTTTCGAAAGAAGGGCTTTTTTATTCTTGACTAAAACTTTTGTGGATTTTTCCGACAAAAATCTTGGGTGATAATATGTACGGCAGTATAGGAATAAACTTGAAAATGGAAAGATTTAAAAAAAATATGACTCAACAGGAAGTATCTAAAGCTACTGGAATTTCTTATAGTATGCTAAGTAAGTATGAAAGAAATGTAGCTAAGCCAAAAGAGGATAATTTGAAGATGCTCGCTGAATTCTATGGAATTACGGTTGAAGAACTTACAGAAGATAATAGATAAAGCTCTCGATTGAGGAGGGCTTTTTACTTTGCTTAGTAACCTTTTGATTTAAGTACAGCCTGCACCATCATTCGAGTATTTAAGCCATCCCCCCATCAAGGAAGGTGAACTATCTAGAACCTTCTTACAGAACCTAGATTGAACTCCACAAGTGCCGTCACTGATTCTGCATTAAAAATAAAGATGATGAAACAGAACCAAGGCAAGTAAAATAAAAGAGACTTATAACTTGAAAATAATTACTAAGGTCATATGGCTCTTTTATATTAATTCCTTCTAAATGGCTATATTTCATTTCTCCATACGAATAACCTCTTACTCATCAGAATATGAATGGACAAGGGAGGGGCGGTTTGATGGGGAAAAGAAGATATAGAAGGAGAAGTTCTAAAGTACAAAGTAATATTGAATGGCTAATATTAGGAGCTATCGCTTTATATGCTATTTACAAAACGGTTCTCGAATCAATACAAAATTTCATTATAAATGTAAGGTATTATATACAAACGTTTTCAGCCTTAGATTGGTTGTATATTACCATTATCATTACATCACTCATATGTTTAATTTATATCTTTTTAAATAATCAGAGTAATAACCGAACGAAAATCAAGCAGGAACAGGCAAAACTTAGGGTACTAAGAGACTCAGAATATTTTAAGCTCATGGAGATGACTTCATACGACTTTGAAAAATTTGTTGCAAATCTATATCTAGCTAAAGGGTTTGACGTAGAATTAACTCCTCGCACAGGAGATGGCGGTAAAGATATCATCTTAAGAAAAAATAATGAGATCTATTTAGTGGAGTGCAAGAGATATAATGAAAAGAATAAAGTCTCCCGCCCTGAAATCCAAAAGTTCCATAGTGCTTTAATGGATATGGATGCTAAAGAAGGCTTTTTTATAACAACAAGTTATTTTACCCAGCCAGCAAGTACATACTCCATAAATAAGCCGATAAAATTAGTTGATTTACCTCGATTAATTGAACTGATTGAAGAAGCGAAAGGGATATAGTTGTCATAGGACAAATTTCCTGATTCATATACTTTTGTAAAATTTATGTGATACAGAGGTGTATGATTTGGAAATTCCAATAAGTAAAATTCAATGTGACATAATAGGTAGGACAAATAAAGATGTAACCGAATTGTCTAGAAATTTAACAGCTTTTGGACAACTGGAGCCAGTATTGGTCGAAGGACCAGACGAAAATGGCGACTTCTTCCTTATTCACGGGTACCGAAGATACCTGGCGATGTTAGAGAATAAAAGTAAGTTTAATAAAATAAAGTGTACGGTTAATAGTGGAATAACCTCTCAAGAGAACAGAAATGCATTAAGGCTAATCTTAATCTCCAATGGGAAGAAAACCACAGGATTAGATCAGCAGCTTGTTTATGAAGAAATCAAAAACAATGAGAACTGCACCGCCTTGATTCCCAAAAGTAAGAAAAGAAGAATGGAAAAAGGAAACCAAGTTCCTCAGGAAGATAGAATTAAATATGAGATAAAACGGCGTAGTCAAGATGCTCTTGCTTTAATTTATGAATTAAAGGAATTAGGCCATTACAGAAGTCAATTATTAGAAATGCTTTATCAGGGTAAAATCACTACCATCCATGCAGATGCAATCAAAAGAGTAGTAAGCCATTCTAGGTATGATAATCTGAACCTGAATCAAAAAATTACTGTCATAGAAAAAGCTAGAAAAACAGCAAAGTTTACTAACAATGAGGCAGGCTTCTTAATATTTGAAGAAATGATGAAACAAAATCCGCAAAAGGAAAACGTGGGTAACTGGATTGAATATATTTGTGATGAAATGGAGCGGATTTCCGAGCTCATACATGAAGATCTTCAACTACTGACGACAGAAATTCAAAAAAGAAAGCTAAGGAAATCATTGCAGCATTTAACTAATCGTTTGGATTGGGTATTCATAAAAGAACAATACAATAGAAAGGAGGAGAAAACGGAGAATACTGACGATTTAAAAAGAGAAAGATCAAAACATAAAGATGAGAACAAAATCAAGAAACAGACGATCATTATGGAAAAAAGGAACGGAAACAAGTTAACTTTTTATTTCAATTAGAATGATTATTTACTACTTAAGCTAAGTTATTATAATACCAATGAGGCCGCCACAATATGGTGGCTTTTTCAATTTTATTAATTTGAGAAGGGTAGATGAGCCACATATCGAATATATATAGAAATTAGCAATTTGGGTGGGGATGAAATGAGTAGTTTATTGAAGATAAGTGATAATATATGGCTTTTTCCTTTTAATCCAGAAGGGGTACAGGCTAATGTAGGAGTTATTATAGATGATGACCAAACTGGTTTAATTGATAGTGGAAATAGTCCTCAGCAAGCAAGACTAATAAAATCTGAATTAGAAAAAATACAGGCTCCGCCTGTTAAATACATCCTCTTAACACATCATCACTGGGATCACACCTTTGGGGCTTCTGTATTTAATGACTGTGAAATTGTAGCCCATGAACTTACTTACGATTATTTAAAACAAATGAAGAAAATTAATTGGAACAAAGAGTACATATTAAATGAAATAAAAAATGATCCTTCAATGAAGCTTAGCCATGAAGCAAAATTAGCGGCAATAAAAGATTGGGATTCATTTGACATATCATTACCGACAATGACTTTTACTAATTCTATGACTTTAGAGCTAAAAAGTGTTTCTTTGGAATTAAGTCACATTGGAGGAGTGCATGCAAAAGATTCGATATTGATTAAAGAGTTAAATTCCAATGTGTTTTTTGTAGGTGATTGCTTTTATCCAAAACCTTCTGATAATAAGGTGTCTTTAGATATACTTAAATCATTGCACCGCCAGTCTGCAAAAATATATATTCATGGACACGGTAACCCAGCAGATATTACACAATTAGAAGCTTTTATTAGGCAGGTTGAGAACAATTGATTTTTTCTTCAATATAACGAATAAAATTAGGCTGTCGTGAAAATCTTTGTTAATTGCAAGACTAATGGAAGGAAGTTAATAATGGATTACAGAATTCGAGTGGCGAACAAAAAAGATCTAGATGGGATATGTGCAGTTAGAGATAATAAAGAATTATTTCGAAAATATTTACTTCAATCTTCAAGAAAAAAATTATATTTGATAATTGCTGAACAGAAAAAACTTATTTTAGGATTTGGAGTCCTAAAATTAACTGGTTTTTTATTCCCTAAATTAAGTGACCTCTATGTAGTCGAAAATCTTAGGGGATATGGTATCGGTTCAGAGATAATTAGGTACCGTGAAAATATGGCTCGAAAACTTGGTTATCCAGAGATATATGTAAGTATAGATCCAATAGAAAATCCAAAAATGATAAATCTCGTAATAAAACATGGTTACAAAGCGATTTCTGAGCCATATAAAAAAAGAGCAACTTTTTATAACGAAGAAGGCAAATCCTACGATAAGACCTACACAAGAGTTGATTTTAAAAAGTTGATAGGTTAGGGATTATGAATAAAGTATGTTTTCTTATTCAATTGTAATCGGGAGGGGAGTATGTGCCATTTGAACAGTGTAAAAGTATTAATTCTTTGATGTCAGGATTTAATAAACCTTGGTTCTTTGCAGGCGGCTGGGCAATTGATCTATATCTGGGTAAAGAAACAAGACACCATCAAGATATAGAAATTTCCATTTTTAGAAAAGATCAATTAGAATTGAAGTCTTTTCTTAAGGATTGGGAACTTAAAAAAGTTAGTAGCGGAGAATTCCTTCCTTGGCAAGATGAATTTTTAGAGCTTCCTATTCATGAAATTCATGCTTTGAATAATAGCATGGGACAGAAATTAGAAATACTTCTTAACGAAACAAAGGGTGATTATTGGTTGTTCCGTAGAGATTTGACCACAACTTATCCACTATATTCAGTTTACAGTGTGTCACAAATGGGTTATCGCTATTTAAATCCAGAAATTGTACTTCTATATAAGGCTAAAAATACAAGAGAAAAAGATAACCAGGACTTCTTAGCTGTAAAAGATAATCTAGATAAAAATAAGAAGAAATGGCTGCAAAAAGCAATTTGCTCGCAATATCCTGAACATGAATGGCTGAAATTATTAATTTAAAAGCTCAGAGGTACGGCCAGGGCTACAATATTAAGATTTTCCCTTAAATGAATAAGGCATTGATCTCAACTAATTTTGAGCGAAAGAGATAAAAAGTTTTTTTTCAAGAACAATTTACGAATGCTGTTAAATATGTGACGTATGATAAAAAAGTATATAAATAATGGATCTCTTTAGCTGTTGATTATATTAACGGGCAGTAGTTGAAGAAGGTTTTATTCCTTACTTGGAGAATTTTAACTATTGAAAGCACTATAAATATAAGGAGTTGGTTTACGTGTGTGGGATTAGAAACGAAACATAAAAGCAGGGATTTAGAAGTTCCAAAACATCGCCAAGTATTATTAAATTCAATTGAACAAGATTTACTAAATGATGAAAATGTTTTAGCTGTTTTTTATGGAGGCTCACTTGGCAATCAGAATACAGACGTATACTCTGATATTGACCTCCGTATAGTTGTCAAAGATGAAGTGTTTGAAGAATATAGTTAAATAAAAAACATAGGGCTAAAAATTGGGGCAAAGTTCTATTTTACGAAGACTTTCCTTGGGCAGCTCATAGTATTGCACATTATAATACTTTTGTTAAAGTAGATACATTTTATTATAAATTAAAGGATATTCAGCCATCAGTTTGGCTTCAAAATATAAAAGTTGTTCACGATACTACTGGATTGATACAAGATGCATTAGAAAAATCAATGGTTTTAACATATGAAACAACTATTCAAGAGGTTGAGATTTGGAGAACAAAATTTTTTGCATATGTTCACGAAGCCTATCGAAGAGTAATGAGAAAAGAAATATATTATGCCCTGCATTGTTTAGATAATTTAAGATTATCAATGACAACAGCTTGGTATATGGAGGCAGAGATACAGCCCAATGCATTTGGAGATTGGGCTAAACTAGAAGGTATAAGAAGCAAACTTTCCGATTGGCAGTTATCACTTTTAGAACAATGGCATAGTAGCAGGGAACCTAAAGAAATAATGAAAGTGATAGAAAAAATGGTTCCAGAATTTAAAAGAGTCCACAAGAGCTTATGTGATAAACTTGGATTAGAAGAAGATCCTGAATGGGTTAATGAAATACTTAATATGGTGTAATGTTTATATTTTAAAGGCAGCAAGTTGCTGCTTTTTTTATTTTAGGAAGTCCTTCTAAACTAAAGGGTCCTTTAATCAAGGAAGGATTATGGTACTTTTATGTTGAAGCCTTTAACTAAAGGAAAGTATTAATTCCTTGTTCAATTACGGGCAGGTTAGTTGAAAAATAATTAGTTAATTTGTTTATCTTTTTAATTGATTTCAGGAAAATTCAACTTAGAATAATAAGAACATAGGGGGTGGATAGCTATTTCAAGGGTATGTTTAATAAGACATGGGGAAACGGATTGGAATGTTGAAGGAAAGCTTCAGGGGAGAACTGATATTCCATTAAATAAGTCAGGGATCTTGCAAGCAGAGGAGTGCAGCGAGTTTCTTAAAAGTTCTGAGTGGGATGTAATCATAACAAGCCCTTTGGTGCGGGCAAAGCATACAGCTGAAATAATAAATAAAAATATAGGGGTGCCATTGATTGAAATGATGGAACTTTTAGAAAGAGATTACGGGGATGCGGAGGGATTGACCAATGAAGTGCGCATAAAAATCTACCCAGATAAAATTTATCCTAACCAAGAAGATAGATCTTCGTTAAGTAAACGAGTAATGAGCGGTTTACAAAGGATAGTTGAGGACTTCGGTGAAAGCAAAATACTATTAGTTGCTCATGGAGCTGTCATTAACGTTATATTAGCTAATTTGTCAAATGGTGAAATTGGATCTGGAAAAACCAAATTGATGAATGCTTGCATTAGCAGCATAAATTTTCATCAAGAAGAATGGAAGATAGATAACTACAATCAAATATCACACCTTTCTTGTTATAACAATTAGAGGAATATTATTTTTGCTTTAATAACCTTTCATATTAAGGGAGGAGATTTTATCAAGTATGTGTATCATATGGTTCCAACCGAGCTTGTTGGAACAAAACTAATTCCATTAAATGGACTAAAGAATACTCATCCTAAATTATATGGAAAGTATATTAAAAAATATTATGATCACCCCGACAGACCCCAATTGCTAAAAAAACAAATCCCTAAACTTAACTGTTTATGGAATGATGTTCTTCACTTCCTACCTTTGCACCCTAACCATGTTTATAAAGCGATCCAAGACTTAGGAATAAGGACAAATGATAACTTAGAGTTTTTTAAAATTCCAATTGAAAGGCTTGCAAATAATAAAAATGCCTTTTATCTGTACTCCAAAAATAAATACAAGGGACCAGCAGGTGCCATAGAGCCAGATGAAATAGAACTATTGAATATCACGGCGTATGAAGAAATAAAAAAACTACCTATACATACAATTGAATATTATAAACAAGAGCATCAAAAGGGTAACAAATTTGGGTTATTTCCCTTTATCCCACATGTTTTAAGTCTTGGGGATGTTGAGATTAAGGAAACAGAAATAATCACTTGGAACAAAAAGGAATAAACTATGTTACTAAAAAGGAATATGTAATACAGCCATATTAATAGCGGCGTCAACTGTTGAGGAAGTACTTTTTCAGCACTAGGCTGAGATACACCAATAAAGGCTATAATACCGTCTCACTATATAGTTGGATGATCATTCACCGTTCTCCAAAAAATTATGAAGTTTAGTAGTTATCCGAAAGGATTTTACGTCTATTACAACATACTAACTTTTACTATTTAAGATTAGCTATCTTTTCAGTGGCTTCTTTATTAACTAAAAATAATGGGTTGGATAATATGATATCTAGTATTATTTCACAAAATAATTTTTATGAATGGAGTTGACAAGAGATAATTAGGGCAATTTTATTTGATTTAGACGGGACTTTATTAGATCGAGATAAATCTGTAAAAAAGTTTATTGACAATCAATATGAGCGATTTAGCAAATGGGTAGGTCACATACCAAAAGAATTATTTATTTCACGATTCATAGAACTAGATAATCGGGGATATGTTTGGAAAGACAAAGTATACCAACAATTAATCAATGAATTTGGTATTACTGAATTAACCTGGGAAGGATTACTTGAAGATTACAAAAACCAATTTAGAAATCATTGTGTCCCTTTTCCAAACTTAATAAGTATGTTAGATGAATTAAAAAGCAACAATCTTATTTTGGGGATAGTTACAAATGGTAAAGGTCAGTTTCAAATGGATAATATAACGGCATTGGGTATAGAGGAGTATTTTGAATCGATTCTAATATCTGAATGGGAGGGATTAAAAAAGCCTGACCCTGAAATATTTAAGAGATCCATAGAACAACTTAAAGTATCTCCTAGTGAATCAATATTTATTGGCGATCATCCAGAAAATGATGTAAAAGCTGCCCGCAAAGTAGGAATGAAAGGAATCTGGAAAAGGGATTTTCAATGGGGCAATGTCGAAGCAGATATCATTATTGATGGTCTGGAAGAAATCCCATTAGTTATCCGAAGAATGTGAAAACAGTTAGAATCTTACAATAGGAGGGTTGCCACCCCTTTTTGCGTATCGATATAGAAGTTGGAATCGAATCTAGTCCAAAACCTGAAGTAGGATTGCTTCAACCTAAATAGAATTTTAACCTTGAGTGTGTATTTTTGGAGGGGAATAAATGACAATCCGAATGGATATATCTTTCACAATGCGTGGGGATTCATTCTCACCTGAATTATTAGAAAAGAAAACAGGATGGACACTATCTAGAAAAGATTTTGGTAGTGCAGATTTATGTCCACCAATAAGTCTATCTAACAGTAATGATGGAGAAGAATGTTTGAAGTGGATTGTAGAAGCAGTTCATAACTATATTAATACTGTTAAAGAATGTGGTGCTGAAGAAAGTTATTTAGACATAGCAGTGTACTATAAAGGACAGTGCAATATGGCATTCGAACCCGATTTGTTAAGGAGAATTTCGGAACTGAATGTTCCCTTTTTGATAAGCTGTTATGAAGATTAAACGAGGACTTATTAAACTAACGGGTCAGTTAAGTTGAATAAGGTACTGTTTAAGTATTCGAAAATGATATGGTAATATTAGGTATAATGAAATTGGTGGTGAGGATATATGGAACCTAAATGGCTTGAATGGGGGAAACAACTGCAATCTATTGCACAGGCAGGATTAACTTATTCGAAAGATGTATATGACTTGGAAAGGTTTGAATTGATAAGAAATATAAGCGTTGAAATATTGTCACAACAAGCAGATATAGACAAGACAGTAATAAAAGATTTGTTTGCTAATGAAACTGGTTATGCCACTCCGAAGGTAGATATCAGGTCTGTTGTATTTATGGACAATAAAATTTTAATGGTTAGAGAAAATACTGACGGAGATTGGTCTTTACCAGGCGGTTGGGGCGATATAGGATTAACTCCAAGTGAAGTTGCGGTCAAAGAAGTAAAAGAAGAATCAGGGTTTGATGTCAAAGTAATAAAATTGATAGGTGTACTTGATAAGAAGTGCCATCCCCATCCTCCTTCTCCATATCACGTTTATAAAATGTTTATCCAATGTGAAATCATTGGTGGGGAACCAAAAGAAGGAATTGAAACAAGTGCAGTTGAGTTTTTTGCTGAAAATCAACTACCACCATTATCGATAGCTAGAAATACGGAATCACAAATTCAATTGGTCTTTAAACATTTACATAATCCACAAGAACCTGTCTATTTGGATTGATTTTTATACTGTTTTTAACTAACGTGGCGATTGTTCTATATGGACAGTCGCTTCTTGTGCTATCGGGGCAGTTTAAGGATAGTTGTAATTGACTTGGACAAAATATACCTAAATATAATTTAGGGTGATGAAAAATGTACAAAAGGTCTTCTCTTTTATTGCTTATGTTCATTATCATATTTTGTGGAATAAATAACGTAAACGTATTTGCCAAATCAAAAGGAGAAGGAAAACCACCTAAAAGCGTTTGTGTAGAAGAATTTGAAAAAGAATGGAAAAAATTTGATAATGTAGTGCTAAAAGATATTGTTAAGAGCTATAAATTAGATTTATCAGGATATCAAGAATTTAAGCACAGTGATTTAAATTTAAAAGTAGGGGATAACCTTAATGACCATTCTGACAAAATTTCCTTACAGCATTTATTTGTAGGTTATAGTATTGGTTCAATGAGATTGTTCTTAGAAAATGGTTTAGAAGGTACAAAGGGATATTTTCTTTATAAAAGAAACGATGGAAACAATATACTAAAGGAATTACATAAAAAGGGAGAAGTTTGGGTTGTTATGTCAGTATATGAAAAGAAAGCGGTTAGGTTTTATTTAAAACCTTTTAATTGGAATAAATGTACTGAAAATTGACAAATACCGATATAAAAAAATTCTGTTATTCAACTAAAGGGTGCTTATATTGTAGTTCCAGCTGCTATTGATGCAGCTTTTATTATTGTGCTTACGGGGCGATAAATCAATAAAGAATACTAATGGAGTTTTAGTGAAGAATATGGAGAAAATATAAATATGGGGGTGAAGCTTGATGGTTAAACAATACTTATTCATATTAGGGTTTTTAGTATTTGCTTTTACTCCTATCCAAACTGCTAAAGCAGAAACGGTTCTAAAGGAAGTGGATTCTTATGTCACAACAGAGGATATTATTTCAGACCTTGTATTTCCAACTATTGATAAAAGAGTGATAAAAGAGTATGGGGGCGATACCCTTTTTGGCTGGAATTGGCAAAGAATCGTCGGTATAAATTACAATGACAATCATTCTTATGATGTAGCCGTAAGAATTCTAATCCCTTCCAAAAATCTTGATAATGATAAGGAAGATTTAGTTAAGGTAAGAATATCCCCATCCTGTAACAGTGAAAAGCTTAATAAGCTGAAATGTAATCATGGTTTTAAGATAGAAATATTAGATTACAAACATTTGTCTCAATAAGAAGAATATTTCTTTTGCTTACTAATGGGTGCGTTGATCCAAGAAGGATTAACGCCTATTTTTGTTGAAATCCTTATTTAGCTAACGGGGCAGGTTAGTTCAATAAAATAGTTAATATCGACTTCGACTAATTATAATTATAGTGTTAGTAAGGCTTGTAAAAGGAGAATATAAAATGCCTGTTATTGAGCATCAACAATTTATTAAAGCACCTGTTAAAATATGTTTTGACCTTGCAAGAAACGTGGAAATTCATACTCAAACGACCTCTAAAACAAAAGAAAGAGCTGTTGGTGGGGTGAGAGAAGGATTATTAGAACTGGGTGATACTGTTACCTGGGAAGCCATTCACTTCGGTATTAAACAAAGGTTGACGGCCAAAGTAACATTAATGGAAAAACCTCATAAGTTTGTAGATATTATGGTGAAGGGAGCTTTCCAGTCATTTATTCATACCCATCAATTTATCGAAGAAGCAGGCGGAACCACAATGATCGATAAATTTCAGTATAAATCACCATTCGGTCTAATTAGTGTTGTAGCCGATAAGTTGTTTTTGGAGAAGTATATGAGAGCATTTATTGTTTCTCGTGCAAAGGCACTGAAAAAGCTTGCTGAAAATATGGATTAACCTTCATAAACAAACGGGGCTTGAGTAGAGATCAAAACTGCCATTGCGGTAGCTTTTTCTTCTTCTACAAAAGGGCAGATTAGTGAAAGAACTGTGAAACATTTCTCATTCCTAATCGTAGAAAATTTAAGCAGCTACCTTGGAGGTTCCAAAGGGGGAAGTTTTATTAAAAAATTTGTTTCTTTAGTCTTTATTGTATTTGTGATATTAACCTTGATATTTACTTTATCTCCAGTAAATAAAGAAAATCCATTAGATAATAACTCAATCATAGAACTTCCTCTGGGTTCCTCCGAAGAAATAGATTTTTCATTCTTGAAAACACTATTGGAAGACAAACGCATAGTTTTCTTGGGAGAGAGTAGCCATGGGGTAGCTGAATTCAATGAAATTAAAGTTGATATGATAATGTACCTGCATAAAGAATTAGGGTTTGAAATAGTTGCCTTTGAGAGTAACTTAGGAGATGCTATTGCTGTTCAAAATAGCGTTAAAAAACTTGCTCCAAAGGAAATGTTAAGAGGAAGTTTGCCAGGTGTATGGGTAACCGAAGAAGTGCTGTCGCTGTTTCAATATATTAAAGAGACAAGTTTAACTGACTCTCCCCTTATATTATCTGGTGTTGATGTTCGTCCCACCCATTTCTTCAATACATGGTTTGAAGACTTGCTTAGTAAAATTGGGGATTCTTCCAAGAATGAATACAGAAAAATAGTTGAGCAATGTACCGCATTTAATCTGATGTACTCGGCTAAGCCAGCAAAGGAAAGAGAAGATTGTGCAGTCAGATATGATAATTTACTTTCGATTGTTAAAAAAAATGAGAATATGTTTACTAGAGAATTTCCAGATTTTCCTGAATTACTGTCACTTGTTGAATTAGAACTCAATACGAGAATTAGCTATGTTAGAAATTATCCAGATTCAGATGCACCTATTGAACAACAAGCTGACATGCGAGATCAAATGATGTCCACTGTTTTGAAATCCTTATTTGAAGATGTTTTTCCAAACAAGAAAATCATTGTGTGGGGACACAATGATCATATCCGTGATCAAAATTCAAAAGTCGATGTTGCATATGTTGATGGGTCTAAAACGATTATTTCTATGACTGAACGACTTCCTGAGACTATTAAAATGGATAGCTATATTATTGGATTATATATGGGATCAGGCAAAACGGCAGGAAATGACCGCACTGTTCATTCCGTCAATGAGGAAGATGGGATACAAAAAGATGGAACTCTTGAAAATATACTTAGTCGAGGGAATTACGATGCAGTTTTTGCTGAATTATCTCATGCTGAAAATAACCAAGAAAACAAATGGATGTTCCAGTCGTTAGAAGCTCTATCCTGGGGCTATCATCGTGAATACATACCTAATATACGTGAAAACTATGATGCGATAATCTATATTAAAGAGGTGAATCCCCCATTGTATTTAAAGTAATCAACATTAACTTGGGGAAAGATGGTTGTGAAAAAATGCACTTAAACTAACGGGTGCTTTAGTTGAAGAAGAATTAAGTAATTTTAGGATTGGGACCATATTTTAATTATTCCATTAAAGGGCGCAATAATTGAAGAACCGATGTGCTGTTCCGACAGCCCATTTTTCATTATCTTTCTTGAAGTATAGGTGCAGGTTAATTAAATATCAACTTAATATAAAATTGGTTATATATGTTAATAGGAAAGTAGAAATAGGGGGGAGAAGATGAAGAAAAAGTATTTGATTTTAATTAGTTCAATTATGTTACTTGGTGTACTATTTGGTTGTTCAACAAAAAAGGAACAGTTTAATGATGAAAATATTATTTTCAATGTTGTTAATACACAATCAACCCATGAGTTTAAATCTTATACGATAGAAATATCAAACAAAACTGGCTTTGATTTAACTCATCTTACGTTTAATTTAAGTTACCCAATAAAAACGTCAAATGGCTCAAAAGGTAATCCTTTTGTTGTTGAAGGAGAAGCAGATAACTCAACAAGACCAGTAAACCTTAAATCAGGAGAGACAACAAAATTTTCAATTTTTGCTCCTATAAATGAGGTGTTTTCCGATACAGATTTACTTGATTTTGAGAACCCACGTGTTGAATTAAAAGGTTATGTTAAAGAAGGAAATAACGAAATCCCTTTTGGAATGTCTGGTGGATTAAGTGTTTTTGTTGGCAATTACTAAAATTGGTTATTCAACAAACGGGCGCTTTTCTGAAATAAGGAAAGTGTCTTTCTTCATGAAAAGGGCCATTTAATAGAATAAGACTCACAAACAAAACTGGATATTTAAGTTAATATTGGTGTGAGAAAGTGAAGAAATGTACTTAAACTAAAGGGGCAGGTTAGCTTAGGAAGGGATACTTGTATATTTGTTGAATAAGTAAATTAAGGAATTTGAATCCAGGAGTGGATGAAAAATGTCTGATAAAAAACCTATTAATGATGCAATGGAGCATATGAGTAACATTGAGGGTTATCCAACCGATGTAGATTTAAAGAAATTGCCTAAACTGTTAAGGTATTTTGGATATTTCTTTATTTGCTTTTTTTCTATATCAATACTTTTCATAATTATAGCTAAGTTAATTTTGTAGTAATAAATGTTCTACCATTGGGCTGCTTTCAGGCGGCTTTTTTTAATTGAACAAACGGGGCAGGTTTGTTTAATAAGCGGAATATTTAATTTCGTATAGATTATTTTTAATATTACGAAACCTTCAGGGTGTTGTTCCGTATATATAGTGAAAAAGGAGATGTTAAAAAGTGAAAAAAAGTTTTTTGATTGGCATTTTACTAGCTTTTTTCCTTTTTCTCTTTGGTTTTTTTACAAATTTGGATGTGTTTATTTTGATTTCAGGCGGTATTGGATTAGGTTGCCTTTTAGTAGCAGGATTACTTTCGGGAGTTTTTATAAGTGGTGATAAAATCAGAGCTAATTTTGCTACTGAAACAAGTTCTGAAAGGCAAAAAAGGTACAATAGAATGCTTACTCTGGTTGCTGTTGGAGCACCCAATTTTTTAGTTGCTATCTTATTGACAATAATTTCTTAATAGTGTTGTTAATCAGAGCATTTCTAGACTCTATTAACTTATAACCCGTCGGCGTTGTGTGAGAGTTCAAGAGTACAGAAAGAATTTTTAAATACTTTACTTTCTAAGCTACCAGTTGCAAAGGGGTGAAAAGATGTATAAGAAAATATTGGCTTTCATAGTCCTAACATTTTTAGTTCTTGTCGGTTGTGCAGACGGTCAAGAGAAATTCCCAACGGCATCGATTACAAAAGAAATGGAAGAAGCACTGGGAACGGACATTGTTATTCCAAACTTGGACGGTTATCAAATTAATTATGCCGAAATTCAGAATCCACCAGTCTTTGAAGGTAAGCCACTTGGAGACAGACAAGTTGCTACAATCACTTATACAAAAAATAGGGGGAAACTTGTTAAATTAACGGATAAGCAAAAAGAAGCTATTGAAAATGCTAATGAAAGAAAAATATTGTTCGGAGAATTTAAAGGCGAGCGACTCGTTACTTTAGAGGTCAGTAATTACGAAGTGTTGCAGGCAGATTCTGAAACCAAAAAAATTGAAGGAATCCCAGTGGATTATTCTTTCAAGGAAAGTGAAGATGGCGGCAGGTTTGAATTCTTTGCAATTAATCTAGAGGGAGTTTCTTATGTCTTAACGGTAACTCCTTCTGACGATAATGACCCTTTGGAACTTGTTAAAAGTGTAGTCAGACAAATTAAACAGTAAACACTAGTTGGGATGAAATTAAGGTCATTCTTCTTCAACATAATGGAGCTTATGTTCAAGATCAGCTGCCAAACCAAGCGGCTTTTTTCTTGTAGAACAAAAGGGGCAGGTTAGTTGAACAAAAAAGATGGTTTTATGGTAGTATTTTGTAGAGTGATTTGTTTATGAGTTTAGGAATAAAAAGGAAAAGAAATTTTTAAAACATTTTAGATAATGAAAAATGAAATAACTTATTAAGTTGACGGGAAAGGCTTGTACAAAGGTCCAGTATACATCACAGGCTGTTTTTTGATTGAGCTAAAGGCTTAAGTTACTTCTTTATTTAGTTAAAAAGGTGGAGAACAATGGGATTTATATTAACTTTCTTTAGTATTTGGGTATGTAGCTTTTTAATAGCTCGATTATTAAGCACAGTTGGTGGTAAAGGGAGCCTCTTTAGTAAAACTAATTGGAAAAATGATTTTGTTATTTGTTTTGCTCAAGCTCTAATTATTACCATAATAATTGTGTTTTTCTTTGCTACTAATTCAAATAGTTAAAATGACAGTCTATTGGATTAGGTTCGTCGCTACTATCTCCACTAATTAATGAATAGTGGGGAGTAAGGAATATGTCTGATATGTTACCAAAATTATTTTTCGAACATTTTTCAAATACAAGTTTTATTGCTGAAAAGAATAGGGAAATTGAGACTTTCTAATTGGATTTCTATCCCAATCTCAACCTAATAAGTCGTATATTCACTTTGTTGGGGTTCATCCTGAATTGAGAAAAGATAATATTAAAATTTCCTAAACTAAAGAATGCTTATGTTCATGATCAGTTGCCGAGCCAGGCGGCTTTTTTTGTTCAACTAATGGGCCGCATCTCAGAATTAAGTTTGTGAAGAAGAGTACTTAAACAAACGGGTGCGTTACTTGAAGATCCAGCTGCCAATATAGGCGGCTTTTTTCTTTTGAACAAAGGGGCAGGTAGTTTAAAAAAGACAATTAAATTTC
>NZ_QGTW01000011.1 GCF_003182355.1 Cytobacillus oceanisediminis
GACAAAAGAAACTAAAGAAACGCGCGCCGATTGAATATCGGCACGCGCTCGCTGCTTAGCTTTTTTATGTTGTCTACTTGACAGGGGCAAGACCAGATAACCGGAGTTTCTTTTTAAACAATTATTCAAAAGTGATTTTATCAACAGTTTCTCGATCAAGGCGCTTAATCACTTCAGCGATTAGCTTTACAGCATTTTCGTAGTCATCACGGTGAAGCATTGCTGCGTGTGAATGGATATAGCGAGTTGCAATGGTGATGGAAAGGGAAGGAACGCCATTATGTGTAACATGGATGGCTCCTGAATCTGTTCCACCGCCAGCAATTGCATCAAATTGATAAGGGATATTCAGTTCGTCTGCCGTATCTGTAACGAGATCGCGCAAGCCTTTGTGTGAAACCATGGATGCATCATAAAGAATGATTTGCGGTCCTTTGCCCATTTTGCTCATTGCTTCTTTTTCAGAAATTCCCGGGGTGTCTCCTGCAATTCCAACATCGACACCAAATGCGATATCCGGCTCAATTTTTTGTGCAGAAGTTCGGGCACCGCGAAGTCCAACCTCTTCTTGTACAGTTCCTACACCGTAAACAACGTTTGGATGGTCAGCTTCTTTCAATTGTTTTAATACATCGATGGCAATCGCACAGCCAATACGGTTATCCCATGCTTTTGCCAAAAGCATTTTTTCATTGTTCATTACCGTAAATTCGAAATAAGGAACAACCATGTCACCAGGTTTAACTCCCCACTCTTTCACTTCTTCACGGCTGGAAGCGCCGATATCAATAAACATGTCTTTAATTTCAACAGGCTTTTTGCGTGCTTCCGGAGATAAGATATGTGGAGGTTTTGATCCAATTACACCCGTTACATCTCCCTTTGAAGTTACGATTGTTACACGCTGTGCAAGCATTACCTGGGACCACCAGCCGCCAACCGTCTGGAAGCGGATGAATCCTTTGTCATCAATGCTTGTTACCATGAAGCCAACTTCATCCAAATGGCCGGCTACCATGATTTTAGGGCCGCCTTCTTTACCGGTCTTTTTAGCAATTAAGCTGCCTAGTCCATCAGTTGTCACTTCATCAGCGTATGCTGCTATATACTTTTTCATTACCTCGCGCGGTTCGCGCTCATTGCCCGGAATCCCTTTGGCATCTGTTAATTCCTTAAGCATTGTTAAAGTTTCATCTAATTTAGCCATCATTTCGACTCCCTTAATATGTATTCATCCCTATTATACTGAACCTGCGATTCAATATAAAGAATTATCAGACGGAAACCCAATCCGGCTCAAGACTGATTGTGGTTATAGCTCTGTAAAACTTGCCCGATGATTTCCGCTCAAGAAGCGTGCTATCAGAGGGCCGTCCGAAGCCTCTTCGGCGCAGGGTCTCCCTTTGGCTCACCTCTCCCGCTAAGACATTAGCATCCTCAAATAAACACCGCACAAAGGAAATACGGATGCATTTTCAAGGAGTCTAGCACCTTCCGCTCCAATCAACTGACTGCCAAACTCAAATAATGAGCTCCTTATCTTTTAGTATCCTTCCGCCTGCCTTTTATAATTTACTTCATTTTTCTCTATATATGCCTTTTCGATTTCTAAAGGGGTGAATCCCAGCATTTCACCAAGATTTAAATAGGCTGTAAAAAGTTCTTTGTAATGTTCAAGGGAACGGCTTGTCCGAAAATAGCCGATTCCATTATATACGGATAAAAACTGGCCAGTCACCGATTCTGTCTTATCCAAAGTGATTGCATATTCTTCTTCCTGATTAAAACCGCATTCAATGCCCAGAGATAAAATAAAATGTATACCGTCCACAAACTCTTCCAATACTGTCTCCTGAGGAGAAGATGGCTTGAGGCTCCAAAACTTAAAACACCTTGTTTCGTTTGCCAGCTCGCCCAGCTCAACAAGCAATGCCAGTACTTTACGCTCAAATAAATCTACATCCTGCAATTGGTGATTTGTTTCTATATGCCTGTCCAATTCTTTTTGCATTTTGAATAATTGCTGATAATTCATTCTCCACCATCCTATGTCCATATTAAATATAAGCTAATTAAATTATACTTCAAGTTTTGCATGGTCAAAAAAATTATAACAAATCGTTAAAAAGTTGAAACTTTTTTTAACCTCATCCGTAAAGTAAAGAAAATAATATTGGAGGGCTGTTATTATGTGGCTCCTGCGTATGCTGCTGTTTGCACTTATCCTTTTTCTCATTTACAGCGCCATAAAGTATCTTTTAAATTCTAAGCGAAAGCTGGAACTTGCCCATGAACAGAAACGTTATTATTTTTGGGATGACCAGGAAAATGTCCGGAAAAATTTCCTGATTACGTATAAAGGTGTTTTATTTGAAGGCGAAAAGTACCTTGGTACAACCGATAACGCTTTTGAAGTAGTCTCCATTTTCATCTGGCCCCGAAGCACTGCTGCCCTTAAAGGAATGGTTCGAGAAGATTTTATTTTTATTGAAAGAAAGATAACGGAGGCCTATCCTAATGCAAAAATTGACTGGAAAAGCCCTGTTAAAGAGTTCATGCATAAAACAGCTTCACCTGGCGAGCCATTTATAGATCATATGTAAAAAAACGTTCGGATGGACCGAACGTTTTTTTATGCTGTTTTAAAGAATTCCTTCCACTTTATAACGGTTACTTTTTCCCTTAAAATAAAAACCAAAAAAGCAAGAGAAAGCAAGATTAAAAGAATCATTGATGGAGTAAAACCACTGATGAATTCTCCAAACACTGTATAAAAGACTGCCAGCGGCAAATTGCTTACCCAAGAGTTTTTTACATAATCACTAAAGCTCTTGTTTCTTTCCATCAGGCAAAAATTCAGCAAATGGTAGTGGATAAATGGAATTAGCCTTAGAACAGCAACTTGCCCGACAGTCAGATTCCTGTACTCCCCGAACCATCTCTTTTTTAGCAATGAAAGCTTTTCATGAGTCCTTGGCATTTTGCTGATCATAAAATAAAAAAGACTACTGCTGATCATTAACCCGATAATCGAGAATAAAGAGCCAAAGAAGCTTCCAAACAAAACTCCCCCTGTCACGCAAACAAGCGGGACGGGAATAAATAAAACCTGCCGTATAATATGAAAAAAGATAAAAGCAATGGGAGCAAGAATTCCAGCAGTCTCCACGATCACAAACAACAGCGACAATTGCTCATTCATGCATCCACCTTCTCCCGGCTGTCATTCTGGGTGTTCACTAAAGCTTATGGAGGGTCATGCCTGCTTATGACAATTGAATGATAATGTACACAATTAATCCAGCTTCCAGCAAGGCTAAAGCAGGCAATCCAAATTTAAACTGAAGATGTTTCGTTTTATGCCTGAACGTGTTCATTCCGAGAGTCATCCCGGCTGCACCGCTTAGAAATGCAACAAGCCAGAGAGTCTTTTCGCTGATCCGGTACTGATTCCTTTTCGCCTTTTCTTTATCGACTTTCATTAAGAAAAATCCGGCTATATTCACAATCAGATAGACGATTACAATAGTTTTAAACATCGATGGTCTCCTTTTGTATGTATTAAGTCTCTAATGAGCTTAAGGGAAAAGCAAGCTGCTGTCTATTAAAGTGAAACTTCAATCAGTGGGTGGCTTTTCCCCACTGATTGTTAGTTGAACCAATCGGGCCTTTACGGGCAGTTGGATTCCCGCTTAACTTCCTTCGGTTCCTCTGATTCTTGAAAAGGGAGTCTTACTGCCCGTTAGACTGCGATAATAGAGCATAAAAAAGCCATTCCCGTTTAAGAGAATGGCTTTGTATTTATTATTACTTGCTAAGCTGCTGCTTTGCAACTGATGCTAATTCAGCAAATGCTTTTTCGTCAGCGATTGCTAATTCAGCAAGCATTTTGCGGTTAACTTCGATGCCAGCAAGCTTTAAACCATGCATTAAACGGCTGTAAGAAAGACCGTTCATGCGAGCTGCTGCGTTAATACGAGTAACCCAAAGTTTGCGGAAGTCGCGCTTTTTCTGGCGACGGTCGCGGTATGCATACATTAGGGATTTCATAACCTGCTGGTTAGCAACTTTGTATAATGTATGTTTTGAACCGAAATAACCTTTAGCTAATTTAATGACTTTTTTACGACGTTTGCGAGTAACTGTACCGCCTTTTACACGTGGCATATTATTTCCCTCCTAATTTCGAGATATTACTTAAGATTTACTAGTAAGTTACGGATGCGCTTGTAATCGCCTGAAGAAACAAGAGTTCCTTTGCGAAGCTTACGCTTTTGCTTTTGAGATTTGTTAGCGAACATATGGCTTCTGTAAGCATGAGAACGCTTCAGTTTACCAGAACCTGTTCTTTTGAAACGCTTAGCAGCGCCGCGGTGAGTTTTCATTTTTGGCATTGGGAATTCCTCCTCTTACTTGTCGTTTTTCGGTGCTAAGACCATAAACATGCTTCGGCCATCCATTTTTGGATGTGATTCCACTGTTGCAACTTCATTGCATGCTTGTGCAAATCGGATTAAAACACGCTGGCCAATTTCCTTATGCGTAATGGCACGCCCTTTGAATCGGATCGATGCTTTTACTTTATCGCCTTTTTCAAGGAATTTAATAGCATTGCGAAGTTTAGTATTAAAGTCATGCTCCTCAATAGTCGGGCTAAGGCGAACCTCTTTAATACTGATAATCTTCTGGTTTTTGCGAGCTTCTTTTTCTTTTTTCTGCTGCTCGAACTTGAACTTTCCGTAGTCCATGATACGGGCTACCGGAGGCTTCGCATTCGGTGCAACCAGAACAAGATCAAGATTTGCACGAGAAGCAATTTCAAGTGCGTCGAATTTTGATTTAATTCCTAACTGCTCGCCGTTTTGGTCAATAAGACGGACTTCGCGGGCGCGAATGCCCTCGTTTAACAACATATCTTTGCTAATAGCTAGACACCTCCAAGGTTTAATGCGAACACAACGTTTGGGTCAAGAATGGCTTAATAATAAGAAGCTGCCAACTGCACCGGACCAAAGCTGAATCGCAAGTTATGCAACATTTCTCTTCCACAGAGGGAAGCAGAACTGTTTTTAGCCAAATAAAAAAGTGCGGATGAATACACCCACACTTACGTATATAAACAGAAAATGTTCACGTAAAACCTGCCAACTGCACTTTGCGTCAATCAGGTGAGAAGCGGGTGCTTCTTCTTTTCCTCAAACTGTATTCAATTACCTTAGATACTATATCACAAAGTATAATTTCGTGTCAAACGAATAACTTTTATCACAACGAAGAAAAGCATAACAAAATATATCGCTTTTTGCAATATGGTTTTATTATTTTTTTGGAAAAAGAATTAAGTACCAGTTTCTTCAGGAATTTACGTTGGAGAAATATATCAACGAATTTTTTAATATATCAACAAAAAAAGAATCTGTCTCAAAGACATTGCAAGAGAAAAGGGCTGCAGTTTCCGCAGCCCTTTTGCCAATATTAGCGTTTAACTTCAGCTTTTAAAGCTGAGATGAAATCTTCAAATGGAACTGTTTCTGATTTTTGCTCCCCATACTTGCGGACATTAACAGCTTTTTCAGTTACTTCATTGTCTCCGACTACAAGCATGTAAGGAGTTTTTTGCATTTGCGCTTCACGGATTTTATAGCCGATTTTTTCATTGCGATCATCAAGCTCAACACGGATGCCTTCTGCCTGAAGGTGCTCCTGTACTTGCTTTGCATAGTCAAAGTGCACATCAGGAGAAACCGGAATCACCTGGACTTGAACTGGCGCCAGCCATGTCGGGAATGCCCCCTTGTATTCTTCAATCAGGAATGCCACAAAGCGTTCCATTGTTGAAACAACACCACGGTGGATAACAACAGGTCGATGAGGCTTTCCGTCTTCTCCTACGTATGTTAAGTCAAAGCGTTCAGGCAGAAGGAAGTCGAGCTGAACAGTTGATAATGTTTCATCTTTGCCAAGGGCAGTTTTAACCTGAACATCCAATTTAGGGCCGTAAAAAGCTGCTTCACCTTCTGCCTCAAAGTAATCCAGGCCAATTTCATCCATGGCTTCTTTCAGCATAGCCTGTGCTTTTTCCCACATTTCATCATCATCAAAATACTTCTCAGTATCTTGAGGATCCCTGTAGGATAGACGGAATGAATAATCATTGATATCAAAGTCTTTATATACTTCTAGAATCAGATGAACAACGCGCTTGAATTCTTCCTTAATTTGGTCAGGACGTACAAAGATGTGCGCATCATTCAGAGTCATGCCGCGTACACGCTGAAGTCCGGATAGGGCTCCTGACATTTCATAGCGGTGCATCGTTCCAAGTTCGGCAATGCGGATAGGCAGCTCGCGATAGCTGTGAATGCCGTTTTTGTAAATCATCATATGATGCGGGCAATTCATCGGACGAAGAACAAGCTGTTCATTATCCATTTCCATCACCGGGAACATGTCTTCCTGATAATGGTCCCAGTGTCCGGAAGTTTTATAAAGATCTACACTCCCCATGATTGGAGTGTACACATGGTTATAGCCTAATCTTTCTTCCTTATCAACAATATAGCGCTCGATGTTGCGGCGGATTGTTGCTCCTTTCGGAAGCCATAACGGCAAGCCCTGGCCAACCTTTTGGGAGTTCATGAACAGGTTAAGCTCTTTGCCGATTTTACGGTGGTCGCGCTCTTTTGCTTCCTCAAGCAAACGTAAATGTTCAGCCAGGTCTTCTTTTTTGAAAAAGGCTGTTCCATAAATACGCTGAAGCATTTTATTATCGCTGTCGCCTCTCCAGTACGCACCGGCAATGCTTAATAACTTGAACTCTTTCAGTTTTCCTGTTGATGGAACGTGAACACCGCGGCATAGGTCAAAGAACTCACCCTGCTCATAGATTGTTACTGTTTCTTCTTCTGGAATGGCTTCAATAAGTTCAAGTTTGTATTCGTCACCAATTTCCTTGTAGATCTCGACCGCTTCATTACGGCTGACTTCCTTGCGGACAATATCAATATTTTCATTAATGATCTTTTTCATTTCTTTCTCAATTACAGGAAGGTCTTCTGGCGACAGGGATTCTTCCAGGTCGATGTCATAATAAAACCCGCCTTCAATAACTGGGCCGACACCGAGTTTTACATTTTTATATAAACGCTTTATCGCCTGCGCCATCAAGTGGGCAGTACTGTGGCGAAGTACCTCCAGCGCATCACTGCTGTCTGGTGTAACAATTTCAATAGCCCCATCCTTTTCAATTGAACGGCGAAGATCATACATTTCTCCATCAAGCTTACCGGCAATCGCCTTTTTCTTCAGGCCCGGGCTGATCGAAGCTGCAACATCTTCTGTTGTCGTTCCCTTTGGAAACTCCTTTACAGCACCATCTGGAAACGAAACTTTAACAACTTCTGACATGATATTTCCTCCTTATTTATAAAGCGCAAGCGCCTTGGTTAGCCCCGACAAGCACAAGACGAGCCTCCACAAAAGGTGTACTTTCCTTTTTTGGAGGATTGGCTTGTGACCTCGAGGGGCTAGGCGCTGGAGCTGGATTCAGATTTTGCTCCTTAAGCGCGTTTTAACCTTTGTGAAAAAACAAAAAAACCCGCCCCTAAAAAAGGGACGAGTTATTATTAACACGTGGTTCCACCCTACTTCTCATTTTCAAAAAGAAAATGACTCTGTAGTAAGATAACGGTTCGTTAAAAACCGCCAGCCCATTTCCTGGCTGGAGTTCAGAGGCGGTAAGCATTCGAATCGTGTTAGGAAGGTTTCAGCCATGCCTTCCCTCTCTTTGAACCGTATAAGAATACCCTTATCCTCATCGCAACTTTTGGTTTGATTATCATAATATGTACGTTATTATAGTTTGTTATTTCAGGAAAATCAAGGGTATATCTTACATTTTTTCATCAGCTGCGTAAGGATAGGTTCTTTTATTATCATAAAAGCCTGAAATGGAATTCAGTACAAGTCTTTCTTCAAATATATTGCGGATCGTTCTGACCAATGGCTGTTCATAATCATCCGAATAAAGATAAATACAGGATGGGGCAATGGAAAGAAGCGGCGCAATCGTTACGGAGTCCACATATACCGGGTGATTGGATAAAAGTTTCCGGTCAATCATTCTTAGAAGCTCTACCCGCTTTATTTCATAAAATTGCTCATCATAAAAATGAATGCCCTCATCCATAAGAACATGGATCGTATTCAGTTTGGCCTGCCTGCCTGATAAAAAATCCCTTAATGTTTGAATAAACATCTGGTATTCCTGTTCCATCTTATACTCATCGATGGACACTTCCACATATTTGGCCATTTGGTCCATAAGCGGACGCATCCGGAATTTTACAAAGGAATCAAAAGAAAACGAGATATTATTTTGAAACAGCTGATCGATTGCGCTTTTCAAACTTTCCTTAACATCCAAATCGCTTACAAATGCAGCTAGATCCTCGCGGTTCCCTTCCAGAATGGAGTGGATAATTTCAAGAATTTGCTGCTGCTCACCCTCATCTTCATAATAATAGTTTTCGATCAGTATTCTCCTAAACCAGTCATCCTGCTTACGGTTAACGATAAACTGGTAAAATACTTCTTTTACAGACTCCAAATCTTTTAGGCTATTTTCAATGAAAACTTTTACTATATGTTGACCTTCAAATTGAAGAGTTTTATTATCGGTTTGGTTAGAAGACAGCAGCCGCTCATGGAGATGCTCATAAAAATTTCTTGCATCTGCGCTGCTATGGAAAATGATTTCGATCAACCAAATCCCCCCTTTATACAAATCTCTGTTCTATGTATATGGGGGACTTGGCCAAATTAGAAGTCTGGTTTGTTCTTTTAGCATTTTAAATCGAGGGAAAATAACATACTAAAGAAGCTGCCGGATAATACACGGCAGCTTTCTTTGTTAAACTCTTCTATTAGGGCCTTCCACAAGAACAGGATCTGCAAGGTATTTGATCCGCTCCATAATTCTTCTGGCCTTCATTTTCTCTTCCTCACCGCGCTGGCTATAGGATAGATGATGCTCCAGCCCTTGGAAATCAAAGTTAGAGGTGAAAAAGGTAGGAAGGCTTTCCTGCATGCGAAATTGCAGAATGGGACCTAAAATTTCATCCCTTGTCCAGCTGGACATCGTTTCGGCACCGATATCATCAAACATTAAAACAGGCGCTTTTTTGATTGTTTCAATCTTGCTATTTAAAGTATGATCGCCGATTGAATTCTTTAGTTCCCTGAACAGCTCCGGGACATACACAATCATAGAGGATACTTTTTTGCTTGCCAGCTCATTGGCGATAGCCCCAAGCAAATAGGATTTGCCCACACCGAATTTACCGTAAAAATAAATCCCCTTTTTCTTGGAGCCCGGCTGGTAGTCCATGACGAATGAAGCAGCTTTGTCGACTGCAATAATACGATCATCATCATCATATACAGAGTCAAAAGTGGCATGAAGAATATCAGTTGGGACATACAGGCTCTCGATAAGCTTCTCATTTTTCCGCTTCTCGTCATGCATAACCTTGCGGGGGCACTTATCGTACTTTAAATCAATAGTTCCCCTTTGAATAACAAGTTCTGGATGATAGCCCTGCATAAAATTAACACAGCCCTCCAGGCTCGGGCATTTATTGCACTCCTTGCTTTGCTGTGTATACTCAAATAACTTCATCAGGCTTTTTTCAACCATTTCAGATATCACTTCGTCCTTATGGTCCCGTAAAAAAGCCTTTACCTCCGGATGATTCAGTGTTTGATTGCGCATCATTTCATACCTTTTTTGGAACCCTTCATTGCCTGCAAGGCGTCTAAGTGTTTCATTGATTTTTTCCATCAATCAGTCACCTCCTGTGATCGCAGTTTTTTCAGTTTTTCTTTTAGCTCTCTTTTTTTCATTTCAAGTTCATCCTGTTCCTTGCCGCTTTTTTGTGGCTGGGCCTCAGGCTTATTACTGCTTATTTCATTTTTATCATCAAACCAGTCAGGCAGCATCTCAGTCCTGATAGGCTGCTTTTTTGTCCCTTTTTTATTCGGTGTTTTCTTTCCTTCTGCCCAATCAAGATATTGCCGGTGCTCCTTTTTAGCTAAAAGCATGGCCTCCTGAGGAGTTTTGATCTTCTTTCTGGCCCAGTGTCCCGCTATTTTTTCAACATAACCTTTAGTCAATTTCATATCTGTTTTAAGCATAACATATTGAATTAGAACATTTATTACTCCTGGAAGAAGCTTTTGCTGGAACATTACATCCTCAATAATCTGCAAGTCGCTTTTAGATGGTTCTGCTCCTCCGGATATGTCTTTTAAAAGCTGTCTCGGAGAAGTAATTTCTAAATAACGGATCAATTCCTCTTCCTGCGTTTTAGGCTCTTTTTTATGAGTTTGGTGAATCGAAGGCTGTATCCGGTCTATAAGGGATGGCAGCTGATCCTGATTTTGAAATTGATACCAATCGCGTGCGGATTTTCTTAGCTCTTCAATATTAATCTCATTGTCTTCATTGACAGCACTGATCATTATATTTTTCATTTGAATCGGATCAATTCCATACAAAAAAGCAAGATTGCTGATTGATTCCTTTACTTTAGCTGTAAGGGCTTTTTTGGGAACAAGAGATTCATTTAGTCCTGCCTGAAGCAATTCAAAATTAAAGGCTTCATTGGAGATTTGGATTCCATCCTGTTCCTGTCTTCCCACATACCCCTGCCCATCCGTTTCAGTCATGAGCTGCTCGATATCTTTGTCAACTTCAAAAGATCCGGGATGCCCTGATTCATATACATCTTGAAAAGCTTTAGTTACTTCAAGATACCCTGACTTCGGCTGCACCTTATGATCCGAAAAGAAGCGTTTCAGCCTCATGAATTGGTTTTTCCCCAATTTTTTATAGAGATAAATATTTAGCATTCCATCAAGGAAAAATTGTTCAGGCGTTAGAGGAGGGAGCAGCTCATAAATAAATGAACGGGTATCATCTTCCTTGTTTACATAAACCTTCAAAAGCCCGATTCCCTCCAGCTTGAGGCGTGCTTCATAAATTTCCTTAAGCCCCATGCCCATAAAATTCATTAAGCTGTGGTGTGAATTGGAAGAAGACCAAAGCCGGTTTTCCTCCAGCTCAGCCCAGAGGGTCATATATAGGCTGAAACAAGTTGAACCAATAAGAGGCTGGTACAACAGTGTTAGCACTTTTCGGTCATACTCATGCAAAAGCCCACTGGCGGCTACTGTATATCTGTCGATTGGAAGCATTTCTTGCCAATGCTGGGCCATAGCGTTCACCTTTTTCCGTTCTATTTTGTCTTGTTCGTCTGTGTCGTAAAGATGGATAACTGCCGTCTGCCGGTTTCTTGGCTTGGGTTGTTGAAGTACTACTGTACGATTAACTACCTTTTCCCACAAGCCAGCTGGATTTTCGTCGTTATTCCGCTTAATTAACTACCATATTTCCTGAACCTAGCGGATTTTCGTCGTTATTTCGCTCGATTAACTACCTTTTCCCACAAACCAGCTGGGTTTTCGTCGTTATTCCGCTCGATTAACTACCTTTTCCCACAAACCAGCTGGGTTTTCGTCGTTATTCCGCTCGATTAACTACCTTTTCCCACAAGCCAGCTGGGTTTTCGTCGTTATTCCGCTCGATTAACTACCTTTTCCCACAAATCAGCTGGACTTTCGTCGTTATTCCGCTTGATTAACTACCTTTTCCCACAAGCCAGCTGGATTTTCGTCGTTATTCCGCTTGATTAACTACCTTATTCCCTTAACCTAGCGGGTTTTCGTCGTTATTCCGCTCGATTAACTACCTTTTCCCACAAGCCAGCTGGGTTTTCGTCGTTATTCCGCTCGATTAACTACCTTTTCCCACAAATCAGCTGGACTTTCGTCGTTATTCCGCTTGATTAACTACCTTTTCCCACAAGCCAGCTGGATTTTCGTCGTTATTCCGCTTGATTAACTACCTTATTCCCTTAACCTAGCGGGTTTTCGTCGTTATTCCGCTCGATTAACTACCTTTTCCCACAAGCCAGCTGGGTTTTCGTCGTTATTCCGCTCGATTAACTACCTTTTCCCACAAGCCAGCTGGGTTTTCGTCGTTATTCCGCTCGATTAACTACCTTTTCCTCTATCCCAGATGTTTTCGTCGTTTAATATAAAGTCTCAGTAAAAAATCCCTTGTCAGCACATATATCGCAAAAAAAGAGCCAAAGAAAATCCTTCAGCCCGTCATTCCTATTCAGCGAGAATCAGGGGTGACGATCGATCAATCTAAGCCCGATTCGATTATGATTGTTCTTTTTTAATTAATTCTTTGAGTTCATCAATAAAAACGTTAATATCTTTGAATTGCCTGTATACAGAGGCGAAACGCACATATGCCACATCATCAACTTTGGCAAGCCTGTCCATGACCATTTCACCAATTTCATCACTTTTTATTTCAGAAACACCATTGCTTCGCAGCTCTTTTTCCACTTCAAAGGTAATTTCCTCAAGATCCTTGAGTGCAACCGGCCTTTTTTCACAGGCTTTAATAAGGCCGCGGAGAATTTTTTCACGGCTGAACTCTTCTCTAGTACCTTCTTTTTTAACTACAATAAGAGGAATTTCCTCTACTTTTTCAAAAGTAGTGAACCTGTATCCGCACTTTTCACATTCCCTTCTGCGGCGGATAGACCTGCTATCATCGACAGGGCGTGAATCGAGAACGCGGGTATTATTGTTTTGGCATGAAGGGCATCTCATACAATCAGCTCCGAATCCTTTTTTATATTAAGAGGGCTACAGTAATTTGCCTGGTTTGGACAGGTATCCACTTTAGCACCTTGGGTTCTGTTCCGATTTTCTTTGTTACTCTTATCTTATAAAAAAGGGGGGGACAGTACAAGTACAACTATTTGTCTGCGTTTCTTGCAGCACCTAGAAAATCATGTTTTTTATTAAGCTTTTCATAAATTGAAAGCACTTCTCTCTTTAGGATAGGGTGTACACCAGACACAGAGGATTGTTCTGTCGACATATTAATATCTACCGCAGTTTCAAATGGCTTAACTGTAACAACAGTTACAATAGCAAAAAAAGTTTTGTCTTTTTTTATCTCTGCTGCAATCTCGCCATGTTCTTTTGAAATGCTGATAATACGCACATTCCGATCCGCTTTGAACAGCTCTTCAATAGATTGCATCATTTGGGCAATGTTCGTTCTATAATATCTCGTTGCTAACTCAGGGTCGGAGTGATTTTCATGTGTTTCACACTGTTTTTTATAGCGATTGGCAAGTTGCCGGAAAATAGACATCCTCTTTCCTCCGTATATTTTATATGTATTCCTATTGTACTATTTTTTGCAAGGAAACCCTAATGGCGAAGCCCGGATTATCTTAACGTTTTTCTCAAAATAAAAAGAGGTGTAATGTATACACCTCTGGATTTGCCGATTATTATTCAGTTATTAAAGTACTTGAGCTTGTTTAACTTGAACTGGACCCATACCGCGAGGAATCTCGATATTCTCACGCGTTTGAGCTCCTAACGATTCTGCAATAAAGTCTGCAGCGATGTTAGGGTCAAGATCTCCACACGTATATACATCAATGCTGGCATAGCCATGCTCCGGGAAGCTGTGAATAGTTAAATGAGATTCAGAGATTATGACAACTCCGCTCACACCCTGCGGCGCAAATTTGTGGAATGCAACCTCACGAATTTCAGCACCTGATTTTAATGCTGCATTTACGAATGTCTGCTCAATAAAATCCATATCATTTAACTTTTCAAAATCGCATCCCCAAAGTTCTGAGATAACGTGACGACCCATAGTTTCCATATTCAAATTTCCCCCTTTAAACTTTTATGAAGCTATTAATTAATGAATTTCCAGATTTATACTGGTCTATAACTACCACGGGGGAAAGTTAGTCCAGAGAGGTCCTAACCCTTTAAGTAGCTACCGTACCAAAACTCGGAGAAGTTCACGAGGATTAGTATACTTCGTTTGTTTTCTTTTTGCAACACATTGTTCTACATTTTTTTTGCAAATTTATTATATGGGTTTGTCCTTCGGCTGTGCATGCAAATAATCCTTTTTGCCAGAAGTTTTCACCAAACAAAATAGCCTGCCGGGGTGGGCAGGCATAAAGGGTATGGGTATTTTTATTAAAAGAGATTGCTATTGTTTAGCCAACTTCTACAGCGGATGTTTGGAAAAGCTCCTGGGCTACATATTTAGTTAAGTCGACAACGCGGCATGAATAGCCCCATTCATTATCATACCAAGCCAATACTTTCACTTTATTCGTACCGATTACCATTGTGGATAATCCGTCGATGATAGCAGAATGTTCATTTGTATTAAAATCGATTGAAACTAATGGTTCATCTGTGATATCAAGAATTCCATTCAGTGATCCTTGTGAAGCAGTTGCAAAAGCCGCATTAACTTCTTCAATTGTAACGTCGTTCTTAAGGTCAACAACTAAGTCAACTAAAGAAACGTTAGGAGTCGGAACACGAAGTGCCATGCCATGCAATTTGCCTTTTAAATGAGGCAGTACAAGCGACAAAGCTTTGGCTGCTCCTGTTGAAGTCGGGATGATTGACTGTCCGCAGGCACGTGCACGGCGAAGATCTTTGTGCGGGTTATCAATATTCTTTTGGTCATTCGTATAAGCATGGACAGTTGTCATGAGCCCATTTTCAATGCCAAATTGCTCATCAAGAACTTTTGCAACCGGTGCAAGGCAGTTCGTTGTACATGAAGCATTTGAAATGACATCATGTTCCTTTATATTTAATGCGCTTTCATTTACGCCCATAACAATCGTAACATCTTCATTTTTTCCAGGTGCAGTAAGAATAACCTTTTTAGCTCCTGCTTCAAGGTGAAGACCAGCTTTATCGCGTGAATTAAATTTGCCAGTTGCTTCTATAACAATATCGATATTCATTTCCTTCCAAGGAAGCTCCTCAGGATTGCGGTTGCTGACAAGCAGAACTCTTTTGCCGTTCACAACAATGGCATTGTCTTCTGGAACAACACTTCCATCGAATTGTCCATGGTTGGTATCATATTTAATTAAGTGCGCCAATGTTTCAGCAGGGTAGCTTGCATTTATGGCAACAACTTCAAGATTATCTTCCAGGATGGCTTTTCTAAAAACCATTCGTCCAATTCTTCCAAAACCATTAATCGCTATTCTCGCCTTCATGTTACGGCCCCTTCCGCATTAGTGTTATACTTTTATTACCCTAAGATGTAATTAGTATAACATATTAATAGTCGTTTGTGATGAATAAAATGCGGATTTTTAAATGTTTAACAATTCAGAAATATTTTAACTACATAAAGGCTTATAAATACCTAATTTCATAATAATTTTGCCTAAGAAAAGAAAACATTTCTTTTTATTTTGTCATACTAATTAGCTTTAAAACAAAAAAAGAGCCTTTTCAGGCCCTTAAATAGCGTTCCAATTTTTTAAAATATCCCATAATTGTTTCTCAGTGTCTTCAATACTCCCGTTATTGTCGATAACAGCATCAGCCAGGGCCTTTTTATCTTTTAATGGCATCTGCGAGCGGATCCTCGCGCAGGCTTCCTCCCTTGAAAGCTGATTTCTGGCCATGAGCCTCCGCAGCTGCGTATCTTCATCTACATAAACTAATAAAGTCTTATCAGCCATAAATGTTAACTTACTCTCAAATAACAGCGGAATATCAAGAATCACCAATTTTTCATCTTTGCTGATTGCTTTTTCTTTCTTGGCTATCATTCTTTTACGAACAGCCGGATGGACAATACTATTTAATTTCAGCCGCTCCTTCTCATCATGAAAAATGATGGAGCCAAGTTTCCCGCGGTCTATTGAATCATCCTCAAGCAGTATACGATCCCCAAAGTGCCGGATAATTTCCCGGTAAGCTTCTTCTCCTTTTTCAACAGCTAATCTGGATTCCACATCTGCGTCAATTACAGTGATACCTTTTTCAATTAAGATGGCTGAAACGGTGCTTTTACCGCTTGCAATACCACCTGTCAGTCCTATGGTTAATGACATAGCTTGTTCCTTTCAAGGTCTTTTTAAATTTTCCAGATGCCAATTACGATTAAAATAATGCCGGGAATAAATGAGAACTTATGGACCCATCCGCACTTGGAAAAAAGAGATCCAACCTGCATTCCCATAAACACAAACAAAGAGCTCATTAAGGCAACTGTCAAAGCCAAGTAATATGGCGAATATCCCAGCATGGCCGCACCGATTCCAGCTCCAAAGGCATCCAGGGATAAAGCAAGCCCCAGCATAAGCGCTTCAACACCAGTAATTGCACCAGATTTATCAAAATCGGCAGACATCGGCTTTTTCAGGATATTAATAACGAGGCCCAGTGATTTAATTTCAAAATTTACAATTGTTTTTTCATGAGGCAAAACATCCTTAACCTTTTCAGGCCTGAAAAATTGATAAAGAACCCAGGCACCCAGAATGATAAGAATGATTCCTCCCATACTTTCAGCAAAAGCCGGCGATAAAAAGGCCTCTATGAGATGGCCAATTGTCATCGCAGCCATTAGCGTAATTGCTGAACAGCAAGCGATTATGCTGATCGATTTAAATGGTATATTCATTTTTCTTAAACCATATGTTAAACCGACACTAAAACTGTCAAGACTGACAGCAAAAGCAAGTATTAAAAGCGAGAATGCATGCACCATTGAATAGAGCTCCTTCCTGTCAATCGCTACGATAGTATATGGAAGAAGCCCATCCAATGTTATTAGAAAAGCGGACTGTGTCCGCCATTCTTGTGCATCAGTTTAATATTAGGCTAAAATTCATTATCTTTTTTCTGGCAGGATGGACAAAAGACTGTACCCCGGCCTCCTGTCACGGTCCTTTCAAGAGTATTTCCGCAGACTTTACACTCTTCTCCTTTTCGCCCGTAAACATAAAGTTCCAATTGGAACATGCCGATTTCCCCTTGGGAATTTACATAGGAGCGAATGGTACTCCCTCCCTTTTCTACCGCTTCCTTAAGGGTGTCGGAAATCTCCTTATGGAGCGTTTCCAATTCCTCCCTTGATAAGCTGTTTGCCGGTCTTTCCGGATGGATGCGGGAACGGAATAATGCTTCATCAACATAAATATTCCCAAGGCCGACAATTGTTTTCTGGTCAAGAAGCGCTGTTTTGATATTTCTCGTCGTCTTTGCCAGCCTTGCAGCGAGCTCGTCCACTGTGAAATCCTCGGCAAATGGCTCCGGACCCAGATGGGAAAGCGGAAGCATGTTAAATTCATCGCCTTTTGCATACAAGTGCATCGTCCCGAATTTGCGGACGTCCTTATACCGAAGCTCCGTTCCATCTGTAAAATGAAATATGACATGCGTATGTTTTTCAACGGGCTCGTCTTTCGGAAAAAGCCCGTATCTTCCTTCCATTCTTAAGTGGGATATAAGGGCATAATCATCTGTATATAGAATCAAAAACTTGCCTCTCCTGCCTATTTCCCGAAAGGTTTGTCCGGCTATAGCATCCTGAAATTGGGAGACCTCGTCAGGATGCTTAACCATTTTTGGCCAGAAAACAGATACATGTGCAATTGTTCTATTAACAACCAATTCCTGGAGTGTCCTTCTGACCGTTTCAACCTCAGGAAGTTCAGGCATATAAATCCCTCCAATTCGAAAAGCGCAGTGCGCATTAAAGTAATATTATTCAATTAAAACAGGAAAACATTAGATGACATAGCCCTCATCAAAGTAAAGAAAAGGGGTGTAGAAGGATCTATCCCCCTGCAAACGGAGAATTTGGGCGTCATAAACGCTTTGAGAAAAATAGTCTCTTCAAGCTAATGTTCCCTGTCGTTCAACGTTTCCAGCCGCAACCAAAAACGGTGATTTACTATGGCAGCCATAAAACTAAAAGAATTACTTTGCATCAAACCATGTAGGCCCATAAGAATAATCAACCTTCAATGGAACCTTCAGTTCTACGGCATTTTCCATTACATCAGGCACAATCTTTTTAAGTGTCTCTATTTCTTCCTCGGGAGCTTCAAAGATCAGTTCATCGTGTACCTGCAGCAATAACCGTGCTTTAACACCCTCATCCAGCAGGCGGTCTGCCATGTCAATCATCGCCTTTTTAATAATATCTGCAGCGCTTCCCTGGATTGGTGTGTTCATTGCCGTCCGCTCTGCAAAGCTGCGCAGGTTAAAGTTACGGCTGGTGATTTCAGGCAAGTATCTTCTCCTGTGGAGGAGGGTTGATACATAACCCTTTTGCTTGGCATCATGTATGATATCGTCCATATATTGCCTTACCCCTGGATAGCTTTCCAGGTAGCGGTCAATAAACTTTCCGGCTTCCTTTCGTGTAATGCCCAGGCTTTGGGAAAGCCCATAATCACTTATTCCATATACAATCCCAAAGTTAACGGCCTTTGCATGTCGGCGCATATTGGATGTTACTTCATCCGTACTGACATGGAATACTTCCATCGCCGTCTTCGTATGAATGTCCATATCTTCATTAAAGGCTTCAATAAGCTTTTCATCGTCTGCAATATGCGCTAGTACTCGCAGCTCAATTTGCGAATAATCTGCTGCAAAAATGACCCAGCCTTTTTCTGAAGGAACGAATGCCTGCCTGATTTTTCTTCCTTCTTCTAAACGTATCGGGATATTTTGCAGGTTCGGATCTGTGGAGCTTAATCTTCCTGTTTGTGTAAGAGCCTGATTAAATCTTGTATGAACCTTGCCTGTCTCTTTGTTAACAACCTTCAGCAAGCCCTCGATATATGTGGATTGCAGCTTGCCAAGCTGGCGGTAATGCAGGATATCCCGGATAATTTCATGTTCACTTTCCAGCTTTTCAAGGACATCAGCAGAAGTTGAGTAACCTGTTTTTGTTTTCTTAATAACAGGCAAGCCCAATTTTTCAAAAAGGATAATCCCCAGCTGCTTTGGAGAATTGATGTTAAAAGCCTCTCCCGCAAGCAGGTGTATTCGCTTTTCAATTTCATCCAATTTAGAAAGCAGATCTTGGCCCATTGCTTTCAACCGCTCAAGATCGACTTTGATCCCTGTTGATTCCATATCAGCCAAAATTAATGATAATGGCATTTCCAAATCGTAAAACAGCTCTGCCTGCTGGTTTTCTTTTAGTTCATTATCCAACTTTTCCTTCAGCGCCAGCAGTGCTGCAGCCTTCCTTGCCAAATGTCCCGCAAGTTCCTTTTCTTCAGGTATTCTTCTTTTGGCTCCCTTTCCATAAAAAGCTTCATCTGATTGAATCGCAGTGTACCCATGATTTTTAGCAACTGAAGCAATATCTTCAATTGTTTGGGATGGATTAATCAAATATGAAGCAATGTACAAGTCAAAATCTGCTCCTTTTAGATGGATGCCGTGATGGCGAAGGGAAACCTCGGACCTTTTTGCATCATACACGGTTTTCTTTTTTGTCTCATCCTCAGCCCACTTTTTAAACACTTCCGACTCAAGTGCTTTATCTTTGGCAAGAAAGAAGCTGCCATTTTCGTTGGCAATAGAAAAACCGATGATATCAGCATAATGGTAATTATCTTCAAGAACTTCAACATAAAATGCATTTTCATCTGAAAATATCTCTTCGTTAATTTCTTCTGCAATTGTAAATTCAATTTCTTCGAGATTCTCTTCAACTGCTTCAGTATCGCCGCCAAGCTTTTCTAGCAGGGAGTTAAAGCCGAGCTCTTTGAAAATGCCCACGACTTTCTCTTTTTCATATCCTTCATACTCAACATCATCAATCTTTATTTCTACCGGGGCCTCTCTTGTAATGGTAGCGAGCTCTTTGCTCATCAGGGCTTGCTCCTTGAACTCTTCCAGCTTTTCCTTCAGCTTTTTCCCGCTGACCTTTTCGATTGAATTCAATAATTCTTCAAGTGTACCAAATTCCTTCAGCAATTTAAGCGCCGTTTTTTCCCCCACTCCCGGAACTCCAGGAATATTATCCGAACTATCCCCCATAAGGCCTTTCATATCAATAATACGGTCGGCTGTAATCCCGTACTTCTCTTCTATATGGGCGGGAGTATACTCCTCGATATCCGTGATGCCTTTTCTCGTTATGCTGACAGTAACAGTATCTGAACTAAGCTGCGTCAAATCCTTGTCCCCGGAAATAACTTTTACTTCATAACCGTCTTTTTCAGCTTGAAGCGACAGTGTGCCAATAATATCATCTGCTTCATAGTTTTCCAGTTCATACCTGGAAATTCCGTAGGCATCAAGGAGCTCCCGGATATAAGGAAATTGCTCCGAAAGCTCTGGCGGCGTTTTTTGCCTTCCACCTTTATACTCACTGAATGTTTTATGGCGGAATGTTGTTTTCCCGGCGTCAAAGGCTACAAGCAAATGAGTAGGCTTTTCATCCTCCAGAATTCTCTGCAGCATCATTGTAAACCCGTAAACTGCATTTGTATGTACTCCCTTATCATTGTTTAAAAGCGGCAATGCGAAAAATGCACGATACGCGATGCTGTTGCCATCTATTAGAACCAGCTTCTTTTTATCCAAATAAAATCTCCTCCTCAAGAAAAACGCAATGCTATCAGATAAATACCCTGGTAAATCTGAAGTATCAGCTTTATAAAATTATAAAAACCGTTATTTTCCTTTATTCTATCATGAGCAGATAGAGAAAGAAAAATAACGGCTTTCGCATTAAGAAACCCTATTTTTATCTAATTTTTATTCTGTATCTCCCATTAGCAAACGGGCATATGGTGAATCAGATGGAAGAACAATAACGGTCTCTCCATTGATTGTCTTTTTGTAGGATTCAAGGGTACGGTATAAAGAGTAGAAGCTAGGGTCTTTTGAGAAAGCTTCATTATATACTTTCGCAGCTCCCGCTTCCCCTTCAGCACGGATCTCTTCAGCATCTGCCTGGGCCTTCGCAAGGATTTCCCTTACATTTCTGTCTGTTTGTGCAATAATGATGTTTTTTTGTGCATCACCCTTCGAAAGATATTCCTGTGCTGTTGATTGGCGCTCGGAAATCATTCTTGTATAAACGGATTGCTCATTTTCACCCGGTAAATCTGTCCGCTTAATCCGAACATCCGTAACAGTGATTCCATAATTGTCATTCGAAAGCAATTCGTTAACTTTAGCGGTAATTTGGTCGTTCAAGGATCCTCTTGAAGATTTTTCGTCGTTTATAATTTCATCATAATTGAGCTGGCCCAGTTCGGATCGGGTAACAGAGTAAATGAATTCTTCCATCCTGGCTTCTGCACCCTCTAGTGTTCTTGCATTGGCAATCATCTTCTTGGGGTCTTCAATTCTCCATACAGCATAATTATCGATAATCATTACCTTTTTATCCCTTGTGTTGATTTCAGCTTCAGATACATCATAAGTCATCTGGTATTTAGGAAGCGTTGTAACACTTTGAATGAACGGTATTTTATAAGATAACCCGGGTTCACTTTTAATTCTGACAACCTCTCCAAATTGCCGGATGACCTTATACTCTCCTTCCTTCACGATAAAAAGATTGCTAAAAAGAATCGCCAATGAGGCAATGATTATGACCAGGAGAATTCCAAATCTGGTATAATTTCTCCATTGAAAACTCCCCCCGCGTTCATTTATATTAACCACATTCTGATCACTCATTATCCGTACCTCCATCCTCTTTTGGTTTTGCCTGTTCTTTTTCAAGAGGCCGAATCGGGAAGTATTTCATTGTATTGCCATCATCATTCATAATATAAATTTCTGCTTCAGGCAGAACTTGTTCGAGTGTTTCGAGGACAAGCCGCTCTCTTGTAATATCCGGGTTATTTTTGTATTCTCCATAAATTTTATTAAAAACTGCTACATCGCCTCGTGCTCTTTCCAGACGGGCTGCCTTTTCCCCTTCTGCTTTGGAAATGAGGGCATCCTTCTCTCCTTCAGCTTCGTTCATTCTCTGGTTCTTATACTTTTCCGCTTCATTAAGTTTTGTGTTGGCCGTTTCCCGCGCGTCTGTTACATCGGTGAACGCCTTTCTGACATCTTCATTCGGCAGTTCAACATCCTGAAGCTTCACGGCCAGCACCGAAATCCCAATATCATATTTATTTACCAGGGAGGTTAGCAGTTCCCTGACTTCAGCCTCTATTTCCGCTTTTCCAGAGGTTAAAGCATCATCAATTTTGGAGCTTCCTATAATACTTCTCAACGATGCTGAAGTAGAATCATAAAGTACTTCTTCCGGATCTTCAGCATTGTAAAGATATTTCTCAGGATCCGTTATTTTCCATTGTACTACCAGATCTGCCAGAACAATATTTTCATCTCCTGTAATCATTTTCGTTTCTTCTGGGAAATCCTTTATTTCCCCATCCTTTTCTTCATAGCCAAATTGCAGGGAAAAAGTCTCTTTCGAAAGCTTCTCTACACTTTGGATAGGCCATGGCAATTTAAAATGAAGTCCTGGTTCCGTAATACCCTCTTCAACTTTTCCAAAGGTTAAAATAACCGCCTGATCTGATTCATCGACCGTGTACCATGTAGTAAAAGCCACCATACTTAAAATAACAATTGCCAGAACGAGGCCCACAATTGTGTAAATTCTCTTAAGACTGACCATTTCCTCTCCCCTTTCCCTCTTCTTATTTCTATAACTCTTCATACGCTTTAATTACGAAAAGGTTTCAGAAATATGACAAAAAAGGAGAGGAATTGTTTTATCCATGAGATATATAAGGGGATATAAGTTCGTTAATTTATTTGTGAAATAGATTGAAATAAAACTTAAGGTATAAAACTTCTTAATAAATATGCTCTATTAAGCTTGCGCCCAGCAAACCCCGGGCCCGGGCTGTCCTAATCTCTACAATCACTAAGCCTTGTCGGGTCGGTCGCCCTTTGACTCGATCTCCCTCAGGACATTGAACCAGTATCCGCGAGAGAATACCGCTCGAAGGACATTCAAATCTATATTCGGGGATCTCAAGCCTTCCGCTCCAATCAGCAGGATGACAATGTGCTTTAACATAGCAAAAAAATAAGAAAGGCGAAAGCGGGGTCAGCTTTCACCTTTCTCTATGGCTCCTTGGATGAAGGGGTTTAACAATTAAGATTTTAACAACACAATGTAAAGGGAACATAAATCAGTTGTAAAAATAATGTAAAGTTAACTTTTCCACTTCATCCAATTATTACATTGATTCATTAAATTTTTTAGGAAGTTCTATTGTAAAGGATGTTCCTTTGCCAACTTCGCTTTTTACCGTTATGGAGCCCCTATGAGCTTCAACCAAATGCTTTACAATCGCAAGTCCGAGTCCTGTTCCGCCGGAATTCCTGCTCCGTGCTTTATCGACCCGATAAAAACGTTCGAAGATACGGGGAATTTCTTTTGCTTCAATTCCAATGCCTGTGTCGGTTATTTCAGTTACCACTGCCGTACCGGTCTCATGTAACGAAATATAAATGGTCCCTTGATTCGGAGTATAGGAGATCGCATTAGATATTATATTAATAAATACCTGCTTTAGCCGATGTACATCTCCATCAATGCAGATTGGCTTTTTCTCCCTCTTATAATCAAAAACAATACCCTTTTCAACAGCTTTTCCTTTCGTTATGGCCAATACTTCATCAAGTACCACAGTCAAATCCATTGGCTGAATGGATAAGCTGAATCCCTGCTTCTCGATTTTGGATAAGTCCAGTAAATCTTGAATGAGGGACTGCAGCCGATCGCTTTCCTTCAATATAATATTCAGGAAATCCTTCAAAGCCTGCTTGTCCTCCATAGCCCCGTCCAATAGTGTTTCCGAAAAGCCCTTGATTGAAGTAATTGGTGTTTTCAGCTCATGGGAAACATTCGCTACAAAATCCTTCCTCATCTGCTCAAGCTTCTTTAGCTCTGTAATATCATGAAAAACCAGCAATATTCCCTTCCACTCATCATTGGTTCCGATAATAGGAACACCGTATACTTCAAAATAGCGTCTTTCTATATTCACAGGAATGATCAATTGCCTTTTCACTTTTTGCTCGGTCATGAATATCTCTTCTATTATATCTGTAATGCCTTTATGCTCAATAACTTCATAATAGAGTTTATACAAATATTCAGAGGGGTTTACGTTAAAAACCTCTTTGTATGGACGGTTAATTAAATTTATATACCCTCGGCTGTCAATCAGAATGAGGCTGCTGCCCATATTTTCAATAAGAGCCCCTAGCCGGTCTTGTTGCATTTCTCGTGATTTAACCATTTCCTGAAGGTTTCTGGCCAGTACATTAATAGAGGTGCTGAGCATGCCTGTTTCGTCTGCTTGATCTTCATAGGTCCTTGCCCGATAATTTCCTTTAGCAAGTTCTATAGCGACCTTAGTCGCTGATTCGATCGGCTTTGTATAGCGTGCTGTTATCCGCGCCCCAAGCATGATTATGACAAAAAGGGAAAGTCCCAGGCTGATGGTCAAAATCCACCAAATTTGCTGATAGGCCTTTTGGGTTTCTGTCATTTTTGTACTTAAAAATATGTAGCCTTCCTGTTCCCCATTTGTAAATAATGGATGCCAATAATAATGCAAATTATATCCGCCGGCAACTTCCCAGCCTGTTTGATCATCCTCTTCTTTTTTTAAAATCTCAAAAATAATCTCCTGATGCCTGCCTTGTGTGGTTGCACTTTTATTGCTGCTATCAAATAAAATCCTTCCCTGATTATCAGAAGCCGTTACACGTACACCAAGAATGTCACTAAATTCATTGACTTTACCATTACTTAGGGAAGTAATGCCTCCATTATCCACTACATAGCTGGAAATCATTTCAGTTTCCTTTTTTAAACGTTCATCAAAAGCCTTCAAATAATAGCTTTTAAAAAGCTGGCCCAAGAGAAGTCCTACTCCAATTAAAACGGCAAATATTAAAGTGAGCAATGCAAAAAGCAGCCGTGACCGGAACCTGGTCATTCTCCTTTAGGCTCCTCCAGCTTATACCCTAACCCCCGGATTGTTTTAATATAAACTGGTTTTTTTGTATTCTTTTCGATTTTCTCTCTTAAATGGCTTATATGTACATCTACAATTCTTGTATCTCCTGCAAAGTCATAATTCCACACTGCGCTTAGAAGCTGATCTCTTGTAAGAACGCGCCCTTTATTTTTAGCAAGATAAAGAAGCAATTCAAACTCTTTCGGAGTCAATTCAAGGAGCCCTTCCTCAAAATAAGCCTCATAGTGCTCAGGGAATATTTTCAAGCCTCCAATCCGAAATGAATCGGTTTCTTCTGCCTTCTCCTCAGCAGGCTCTGGCATAAATTGAGTCCTCCGCAAAATGGCTTTAACTCTTGCAACAACTTCACGGGGGCTGAACGGCTTTGTCATATAATCATCTGCACCCAGTTCAAGGCCAAGTACTTTATCAAATTCATCATCTTTAGCTGTCAGCATCAAAATGGGTATTGAAACTTTTTGCTGCCTAAGCTGCTTGCAAACTTCAATGCCATCAAGCTTTGGAAGCATAAGATCCAATACAATAAGATCCGGCTTTTCTAAAACTGCCAGATCCTTTCCCTCCTGGCCATCCATTGCAGTAATAACCTCATACCCGGCCTGCTGAAGATTATACTGCAGTAAAGTTACAATTGATTGTTCGTCATCTACAACAAGAATCTTTTTATCCATAACATCCTCCGATTGAATGTATTACCCCTTTGAAAAAGCTTTAACTGAACTAGCTTCATTTATAAAGAAAGCAGGAATTCTTCTGCCTATTAAACCCCTATTTGCCATATCTCTATTATAATATAAACAAAAGGATAATAAGCAACCGAAAGCTAAAGGTTATTTAAAACCTAAGCTCTGTTAAACTTGCCTGCTGATTTCCGCACTAATCAGCAAAGTGCCATAATCGACAATGGATTTTTAACATAACCAAAACATAAAAAAAGATGTGCATGTTCTGCACATCCTGTTTGCCTTATTAAAAATTTTCAAGAGCATTTCCATCCATAGGCTGAAGTTTGTACGGAGGACATACAAGAAGCAGGCCATTGATAACTGTTTCTTCCTCTTCATTTGTTCCCTGTACCTTAATTTGAATGGTATGGCTACTGGTGTTTACTTCAGTTACCTCGAATAAGAATTGAACTGTCCCATAATGATAGACCGGCTTTACATACTCAATATCCTGTTTTAAAATATGGCTTCCCGGGCCAGGCAAATATTTTGAAACAGCTGAATTTATAATTCCATTTAGCATCACACTTGGGACAATCGGCTTTTTATAAGGAGTTTGCGATGCATAGTCATGCTGGATATAAAGCGGGTTCGCATCGTTAGTCAGGCCCAAATATAGCAGTAACTCTTTATCTTCTATCTTTTCTGTTAGCGTTAATTTCTCGCCTATAGATATTTCTTCAATTTTCCTACCTAATTTTCTTTTCTTTCCAAGCAGCATCTCTCTGCACCTCCGTGTAATGTAAACGTTTACAAGGTTGCTGAATAAAAAATAGACTATAGAATAATTTCTATTATTCAGTCTATTTCTTATATCATATCATTTTATACTCTACCCAAAAAGAGTCTCTAGTAAAAAGATTCGGGGAAATCTCCCCGAATTTTTTTATTTTGATTATGCCAATACTTCCATTACACTGCGAACTGCTTCAGCTGACTTATCTAATGCAGCTTTTTCTTCACTTGTTAATTCAAGTTCAATAACCTTTTCAATTCCGTTTGCTCCAAGGATTGTTGGTACACCAAGGTAAATTCCTTCGTAACCATACTCTCCTTCAAGGTAAGCAATTGAAGGAAGAACGCGGCGCTGATCCTTAAGGATCGCTTCACACATCTCAACCAGGGATGCAGCCGGCGCATAGTATGCACTGCCATTTCCTAATAGGTTAACAATTTCTCCGCCGCCTTTGCGTGTACGCTCAACGATTGCATCAAGGCGATCCTTTGGAATTAAAGTTTCTAAAGGAATGCCCCCTGCATATGAATAGCGTACTAGAGGAACCATATCATCTCCATGTCCTCCAAGAACAAATCCGGTAATATCTTTTACTGACAGGTTTAGTTCCTGTGCAACAAATGTACGGAAACGGGCTGTATCAAGTACTCCTGATTGGCCAATTACACGGTTTTTAGGGAATCCTGATTCTTTAAATACTGTATAAGTCATAGCATCAACTGGGTTTGTTAGCACTACGATAAAGCTTTTTGGAGAATATTTAGCAATCTCCTGGGCTACACTTTTCATGATTTTTTGGTTTGTTTGAACAAGGTCGTCGCGGCTCATGCCTGGCTTGCGGGCAATACCTGCAGTGATCACAACGATGTCAGATTCCTTTGTGTCTTCATAGCTTGAAGTACCTGTGATGTTTGCATCGAAGCCTTGTACAGGGCTTGCTTCAAGCATATCAAGCGCTTTCCCTTTTGTAGGGTTTTCCATTTGCGGGATATCAACTAACACAACATCTCCAAGTTCTTTCTGGGCAAGCAAGAATGCAGTTGTTGCTCCAGTAAACCCACCACCAATTACAGAAATCTTTTTGCGTTTCAATGACATGAATAGTTCCCCCTTTAAGATTTAAAGAATCAGGATTAGCGTTAATTATGTAAGAGGCCGTTCTAAAAAGAACAGCCTTCTTATTGTAAAAATATAATTTTCCGCTTGTCGTTATTCCATGTTCTTGATTAATTCGTCACCGAACTCAGAGCATTTTACTTCAGTTGCTCCATCCATTAAGCGTGCAAAGTCATATGTTACAACTTTGGAAGCAATGGATTTTTCCATGGACTTAACGATCATGTTGGCAGCTTCATTCCAGCCTAAGTGTTCAAGCATTAACACACCGGAAAGAATGACTGAAGAAGGGTTAACCTTATCTTGGCCAGCATATTTTGGAGCTGTACCATGAGTTGCTTCAAAGATCGCATGTCCAGTTTCATAGTTGATGTTAGCGCCAGGAGCGATACCGATACCGCCAACCTGTGCTGCAAGTGCATCAGAAATATAATCGCCATTCAGGTTCATTGTAGCAACAACATCGAACTCTTTAGGGCGGGTAAGGATTTGCTGAAGGAAGATATCAGCGATTGCATCTTTAACGATGATTTTGCCTGCTGCTTCAGCGTCTGCTTGAGCGCTGTTAGCTGCTTCCACACCTTGCTCATCTTTAATGCGGTCATATTGAGCCCAAGTGAACACTTTATCGCCGTATTCTCTTTCAGCAAGCTCATATCCCCAGTTTTTAAAGGCGCCTTCAGTAAACTTCATGATATTGCCTTTATGTACAAGTGTTAAGGATTTGCGTCCTTCTTTAATTGCATACTCAATAGCAGCACGAACTAAACGGCTTGTTCCTTCCTCTGAAACAGGCTTGATGCCAATACCGGAAGTTTCTGGGAAACGGATTTTGTTAACACCCATTTCATCCTGAAGGAAAGAAATTAACTTTTTAACTTCGTCAGAACCCTTTGCATACTCAATACCAGCATAAATATCCTCCGTATTTTCACGGAAAATAACCATGTCAGTATCCTGCGGGCGTTTAACCGGAGAAGGAACACCTTCGAACCAGCGTACTGGGCGCAAGCATACAAATAGGTCAAGCTCTTGGCGAAGCGCTACGTTTAGGGAGCGGATTCCGCCGCCGATAGGAGTTGTTAAAGGTCCTTTAATAGCAATTAGATACTCATTAATTACATCCAGTGTTTCGGATGGAAGCCACTCGCCAGTCTGGTTAAAAGCTTTTTCTCCTGCTAAAACTTCTTTCCAAACAAGTTTGCGCTCACCTTTATATGCCTTTTCAACAGCGGCATCTAAAACTCTTGAAGCAGCAGCCCAAATATCTGGGCCTGTTCCGTCGCCCTCGATAAATGGAACGATTGGGTTGTTTGGTACATTTAGTACACCATTAGTAACTGTGATTTTTTCACCTTGCATTGTTTATACCCTCCATTTTGAAAAGTGCGAGCATCAGCCTTTTTATATCTTTTGGCGGCGATGCTGCAGCAGTATATCAGAATCAAAGGTTAGAAGGCATATGCCCCTAACCTTTCCCTGCTCTCTCTATTACAGCAATTTTTTGATAAAAAGTAAAATGCTGAGTGTTTTTTTGCTGGCTCTGTTAAATTTAGGTGCTGATTTTCGCTGCAGGCATTCAGCAACCCGCAGGCTTCCTGGAGCAGTCTCGGCTTTTTGGCCTGCGGGTGTCTCCCTGATTCGTTTTTCCCGCAGGACTTTGAATAAGCATCCGGAAATAAACACCGCATGAAGAAAATGCGAAAGCATGTTAGAAGTGCTCGCGCCCTCCGCTCCAATCAACACGTGCCAAATAGCTTTAATACAGCTTTTTATTTAATCTGCTTTTTAAACAGCCGATTATTAGCCTCTTTGCTCAACAGGCACATATTTTTGCATTCCAGGGCCTGTGTAATCAGCACGAGGACGGATTAGACGATTGTTTTCATACTGTTCAAGAATGTGTGCAAGCCATCCGGAAACGCGGCTTACTGCAAAAATCGGCGTGAACAGGTCATGGTCGATTCCCAGGCTGTGGTACACAGACGCAGAGTAGAAGTCAACATTTGGAGGAAGGTTTTTCTCTCCGGTAACGATGCCTTCGATCTGAGTTGACATTTGATACCAGTGAGGTTCGCCTGTAAGCTCAGTCAGCTTCTTGGACATTTCTCTTAAATGCTTGGCACGCGGGTCACCCAGGCGGTACACACGATGGCCGAAGCCCATGATTTTTTCTTTTTTATCAAGTTTTTCGCGAATGAATGGTTCCACATTTTCGAGAGTGCCAATTTCAGTAAGCATTTTCATTACTGCTTCATTGGCACCGCCATGCAATGGCCCTTTTAAAGCGCCTATTGCAGCAGTTACACCAGAATAGATGTCTGATAATGTCGCCACACAAACACGTGCAGTAAATGTTGAAGCATTTAGTTCATGGTCTGCATGAAGGACTAATGCTTTATTAAATGCTTCTACAGCAATATCTTCAGGCTCCTTGCCTGAAAGCATGTACAGGAAGTTTGCCGCAAATCCAAGGTCTGTTCTTGGCGCAACAGGCTCTAGCCCTTTTCTCACCCGTGCAAATGCCGTTACAATAGCAGGCATTTTAGCTTGCAGGCGAATTGCTTTTTTATAGTTAGCTTTCTCATCCATTTGGTCTGCTTCATCATCATAAAGTCCTAAAAGAGACACAGCCGAACGAAGAGCAGCCATTGGATGCACTTTGTCAATCGGATATGTTTTAAAATGGTTTAATACTTCCTCAGGAAGAGAATAGTTTTCAGCAAGCTGATTTTTCAATTCCTCCAATTGTGATTGAGTAGGAAGTTTTCTGTGCCATAAAAGGTAAATAACCTCTTCAAAACTTGCATTTTCAGCTAGATCGTCAATGTTGTAGCCCGCATAAGTTAATGTGTCGTCTATGATGGAACTAATAGACGAAGTAGTAGCAACTACCCCTTCAAGACCGCGTGTTACTGTCATACCGAATCTCTCCTTTACATAATAAAATTTCCCCATACCCATTTTTGTCTGTACATGTCGTAAGTAAGCCGAACCTGATTTTTCAACTTTTCAGAAAAGCTTCCTTGGCATGTTCAAATTGTCCGATTATTGCCGTCCCTTTTGAACATGATTTTATACAGGCTGCTTAACAGCCTTTGCAAGTCGACTTGGGTTAGCCGATCCACAGACCAAAATCATGAAAGGTGAAACTTCCATTTAGTGAGAGGCCACTCCCCGATATACGGAGAAGTAAACTTTCTTTTGGCATACTTTCCATCGAGCGGTTGCTCGGTTATGCTGCAAAAAAAAAGAAAATGCTTTCATTTTTTCTGTACTCGAAAAATATAAAGTATATTAATAATATTTTAGTAGAGCTTAACTGAATATAATAGGTACCGCGAAATAGGTTACGCTTACAAGTCCTATTATAAACAATTATCTGACTTTTGTGAACGGAAAGCACTCAAATTGTTAAAAAATATTATTTTTCAAAAAAAGTTATTTAAATAAATCAAATATTTTCATGGCTAAATATGCAATTCCTGCACCAATCAGAGGGCCGACTGCAACCCCTTTAAACAGCGATACAGCAAGAATGGTTCCAAGTACAAGAGCGGTTGTTATATGGGGATCTTCTGCGAGCAAAGTGATACCGCCTTTCGCCAGGAGTGCAACAGCCATACCTGAAATCAGGGCAATCCATGCAAAAGGTGATTTAAAGGCGCCGGTCAAATCACGGAACCCAATCTCTCCACTTGCAATTGGCGCCAGGACAGCAATTGTAATAATGGTCACACCCCAATTAATTCCTTTTGATTGCAAAAAAGAGAATGATTTTGAATCCAGGCCTGCAGCTTTTAGGACAATCAATACAAAGACCGCAACTATCAGTGATTGATTTTTAGCCACAACGCCTATAGCCAATAAAAGAAGCAAAAATATGAGTGATTGTGAAAACATTTATTTATTCACCTGCCAGCTCTCTATATTATCGTAACATAATTTTTTCAATTTTAATAATTTCTATGGTTTCTTGCCTATTTTATAAAAAATAGAATACTTATTCATAATAGGCCAAATAGTTCTTTCATCTTTAGAAGAGATAAATCTTTTTTCATTTTAAGCAAAAAGAAAAATGGTGTATGATGATATTAAATAAACAATTTGCATAAAAATGGAATTATTTTTTAGGCTTATCCTATTTGAACAAGGAGGCTATTTTTTGAACCCGGCATACATATATCGGACAGTACGATTTTTCTTTGTCATTGGATTTGTGATTTTAAGTTTATATGCTTTTTTCTATTTATCCAAAGTTACCTATCCTTTTTTGATCGGATTAGCCATTGCTTTTCTTATTAATCCGTTTGTTAATTTACTAGAAGCAAAATGGAAAATGCCGAGGGCCATTGCTGTACTAATAGCATTAATTCTTATCTTTGCCATTTTTGCCGGATTAATCACCCTGCTTGTGGCTGAAATTGTTTCAGGAGCGGATTATTTGGCAAGAGTTGTGCCAACACACCTTGAAACATTAATCGGCTTCATTGAACAGTTTTTTGCCGGGCAGATTATACCGCTTTACAACCAGCTTACCAGTTTATTTAATAATCTGGGCACCGGCCAGCAGGATACCATTTTAACGAATATAGAAAATGTGGGAAAGCAAATTGGCTCCACTCTCGGCGATTTTATCCAGGCATTTTTTGAAAAGATCCCAAATATCCTGTCCTGGTTCCCAAATGCGGCAACTGTCTTAATTTTCTCGCTGCTGGCCACTTTTTTTATAAGCAAGGATTGGCACAGGCTTTCAAGATTATTCAGCCGCATAATTCCCAGCAGGGCAAAAACCAGCGGAAGAACCGTTTTCGCTGACCTGCAAAAAGCACTTTTTGGATTTATAAAAGCGCAGGCTACTTTAGTGTCCATCACAACCGTTATTATATTGGCCGGCCTCCTGATTCTCCGTGTTAATTACGCGATCACCATAGCACTTGTTACAGGACTGGTGGACTTCATTCCTTATCTCGGCACAGGATTAATTTTTGTCCCCTGGATCATTTATGAGGCAATTGGCGGAGAAATGAGCAAAGCAATTGGCTTGGGGATCCTTTATGTAATCGTTCTGGTGCAGCGCCAAATTATGGAGCCAAAGATTCTTTCATCGAGCATTGGCCTTGATCCATTGGCCACCCTGATTGCCTTGTTTGTCGGCTTTAAATTGATCGGCTTCCTTGGATTAATTGTAGGCCCGGTTACACTTGTATTAATCACCACTCTCCATAAAGCAGGTGTATTCAGAGATATATGGATGTTTATAAAAGGGAATGAAAACGAATCATAAGGAAAAAGCCGCTCCCGATTAAAGGAGCGGCTTTCTCTTTATATATACAGCTTATTTTATCTAATGATAGTGATCGTGCCCTTTTCCATCCATTTTTTTATACCGGTAAGAAGGATTCGCTTATAAAGCCTCCTTGTCGGAGGAGCCAGAAGAGTAAAGCCAACTGCATCTGTTATGAAGCCGGGGGTAAGCAGCAAAGTTCCCCCTACAAGAATGCATACTCCATCAAGAATTGTGTCTCCGGGCATTTGTCCATATCGAAGCTGTTCCTGCATTTTTCTGATTGTTTCCAGGCCTTGCTTTTTAGCCAGATAAGCTCCTAGGATGCCTGTGAATATGATGATCGCCAGAGTAGGCCACAGACCGATTGTATTTCCCGATAATAGCAAAACCCCTATTTCAGCCGCTGGAACAATTATCAGCAACAAGAGAATGTAGCGCATGTAGCCACCTCTTTTAGTTTAAGACTTAAGTTTATTATACCAAATAATGAACGGCACCTATAACAATTTGTCCATCCTCTTTTTCATTGTATTCGCTTTTCAGAAGAAACATTCAAAAAAGGAAGGGTTAGCCCCTTCCTTTTTAAAGTGAAAACCTATAGTACACTGGCGTGTCCGTTATAGATAACACCACGCTGGGAGTCAACTGTCACTTCCTGTCCGTCTTTTAACAGGGTTGTCGCTCTTTCGACTCCTACAATGACTGGAATACCAATATTAAGCCCAACAACTGCTGCATGGCTTGTTAAGCCACCTTCTTCTGTAATAAGTGCGCTGCATTTTTCAATTGCCGGAACCATTTCACGGTCCGAACCGATGGTTACCAGGATAGATCCTTCCGTAACCTTCGCAAGTGCTTCCTCTGCATTTCTGGCAATAACAACTTTACCGAAAGCAGATTTGCGCCCAATGCCTTGTGCTTTTGCGAGGACATCGCCGACAACATGAATTTTCATCAGATTAGTCGTGCCAGCTTCACCAACAGGGACTCCTGCAGTAATGACCACCAAATCCCCAGAAGCAACAATTCCGCTGTTCAAGCTTTCTTCAACAGCAATATCAAGCATATCATCTGTTGTAGTCGCTCTTTGACCAATTTGAGGATACACGCCCCATGTTAGAGAAAGGCGGCGTGATACATGGTCATTGGATGTTACAGCTACAATTGGAGCTTTAGGACGGTATTTAGAAATCATTCTTGCTGTATGGCCACTCTCAGTCGGTGTAATAATTGCGTTTACATCCAAGTTTAAAGCCGTATGCGCAACCGATTGTCCAATGGCATCTGTAATATTATGCTCATTATCTTTGCTGCGGTTGGATAAAATTTCTTTGTGATCGAGTGCAGACTCTGCTCTGGATGCAATGTTGTGCATCGTCTGAACCGCTTCAACAGGGTATGATCCCGCAGCTGTTTCGCCTGATAGCATGATGGCATCCGTTCCATCAAAAATGGCATTCGCTACGTCACTGGCTTCTGCACGCGTAGGGCGCGGATTCCGCTGCATGGAATCCAGCATTTGTGTGGCAGTGATTACAGGTTTGCCCTGTGCATTGCACTTTTTAATTAATTTCTTTTGAACAAGAGGAACTTCCTCTGCAGGAATTTCAACACCAAGGTCACCGCGCGCCACCATCAGCCCATCTGAGATCTCCAGGATTTCGTCGATATTATCAACGCCTTCCTGGTTTTCAATCTTAGGAATAATGTTAATATGGGCCGCATTGTGCTCTTCAAGAAGCTGTCTGATTTCCAATACATCTGACGCCCTGCGGACAAATGATGCTGCAATAAAGTCTACTCCCTGTTCAATTCCAAACAGGATATCCTGCGCATCTTTTTCTGTTATTCCCGGCAGATTCACAGATACTCCAGGAACATTTACACCTTTTTTATTCTTCAATGTTCCGCTATTTAATATTTTTGTATGGATTTCACTATTTGCTTTATCTACCTTCGTAACTTCCAGGCCGATTAGCCCGTCATCAAGCAAAATTTTGCTTCCAGTATGAACATCTTCAATAAGGCCGGCATATGTAACAGAAAACTTCTCAGGCGTTCCCTCAACCTCATTCATGGAAATGATAATATCGTCCCCTGCTTTTAATTCAATCGCACCCTCACGCATATTGTTCGTACGTATTTCCGGGCCCTTTGTATCCAAAAGGATTGCTACCGTCTTACCAGTGCTTTTTGCTGCTTCACGAATATTTTGAATCCGCTGGCCATGTTCCTGGAAATCACCATGGGAAAAATTCAAACGGGCCACATTCATGCCTGCCTCGATCAGCTGTGTTAACTTTTCAACACTTTCACTGGCAGGGCCAATTGTACAAACGATTTTCGTTTTACGCATATAATTCTACCTCCTGAAATGAATGAAGCTTAGTTTTGCAGGCAGCTTGTAAGGCATGTCTGCTTGTTTAGTTTTATAATAACAAAAAAGTTAGATGGAAAGTTCTTTTGACAATTTATAAAGATCTAAATCAAGAGTATGCTCTCTATCTAGAATTTCAATAATATCATGGTCAACAAGCTTATTGTTTTCAATCCCGACTGCGCGTCCGCCTTTGCCTTCAATAAGCAATTCTACTGCACGCGCCCCTAGGCGGCTTGCGAGTACACGGTCAAAGGCTGTTGGTGATCCTCCACGCTGCATATGCCCTAGTACAGATACGCGAGTATCAAAGTCTGTTGTTTCCTTGATCTGCTTGGCAAAATCCACTCCGCTGCAAACACCTTCCGCAACCACAATGATACTGTGCTTCTTGCCGCGTTCATGCCCTTTTTTGAGGCGGTCAGCTATTTCGTCCATATTATAGCCTTCTTCAGGAATCAGGATGGTTTCGGCTCCTCCGGCTAATCCTGCCCAAAGAGCAATATCTCCCGCATCTCTTCCCATTACTTCAATAATAAACGTTCTTTCATGTGAAGTAGCTGTATCACGGATTTTGTCAATCGCATCAATAACCGTATTTAATGCGGTATCAAAGCCGATTGTGTACTGAGTTCCCGGAATGTCATTATCAATGGTTCCAGGGACGCCAACGCATGGAAAGCCTTGTTCAGTCAGCGCTCTTGCTCCGCGGTATGAACCATCTCCTCCAATGACTACCAGTCCATCGATGCCGTGCTTGTTCATTTGTTCAATGCCCTTTTGCTGGCCTTCTTTCGTTTTAAACTCTTCGCTTCTTGCAGAATGCAATACGGTTCCCCCGCGATGGATAATGTCGCCAACAGAACCAAGGTCAAGCTTTTTAATATTCCCGGTCATCAAACCTGAATACCCGCCATAAACGCCATATACTTCGATATTATGATAAATAGCTTTACGGACAACCGCACGAACAGCAGCGTTCATACCCGGCGAATCGCCACCGCTTGTTAATACTCCTATTCTTTTCACAATAACCACCCCAGATTAGTTTTTATATAAAGATGAAAAAGCGTGTTGTTTATAGCGGTGCTTTCACCAGCCTAAATATTTTTCTTTAAACATGACCGACCATAATTTGTATGTAATGATAGGCTCTTTATGTAAAGCCGCATGGATGCTTATCTTATTATGAACAAAACGCTTGTGAATATTTCTAAAATACCATGAAGAAGGACGCATCTCAACTTAATCAGACAATTTAAAACAAATACAGAATTGTCGGTGAAATGGAAGCGTTTTATATTGGAAAAGCAGTGATTTTTGTCACTACAACTGGGATCAAGCACATTCAAAAAATAAAAACGTGCCCGAAAGCACGTTTTTATTTTACCCCAATAAATTCCTTTAAAAACGAATATTCACCAATAGATTTGAACTTGTTGTACCTGTGGTCGACCAATTGTTCTTCCGACAAACTCATTAAATCCTTTAAAGAGTTATACAGAACAGATTCAATTTCTGCTGCCTGGGTTTTAACATCTTTATGGGCGCCGCCTTTTACCTCTTCAACTATCTGATCCACAACGCCAAGTTCTTTTAAATCCGGCGCTGTAATTCTCATCGATTCTGCTGCTTTTTTAGCCTGAGAAGCATCCTTCCAAAGAATGGCAGCAGCACCTTCAGGAGAGATTACAGAATAAGTGGAGTTTTCCAGCATATGAATATGGTTGCCCACACCCAGTGCCAGCGCACCGCCGCTTCCGCCTTCACCAATGACGATGCAAATGACAGGAACCTTTAAGCTGGCCATTTCAAATAGGTTTTTGGCGATCGCTTCGCTCTGTCCACGTTCCTCGGCAGCTTTGCCAGGATAAGCGCCTTTCGTATCAATAAAACAAATAATCGGCCTCCGGAACTTATCCGCCTGCTTCATAAGCCTTAACGCTTTCCGGTATCCTTCTGGATGAGGCATTCCAAAGTTTCTGCGAATATTCTCTTTCGTATCTTTTCCGCGCTGATGCCCGATAACTGTCACCGGAAGGCCTTTAAATTTCGCTATACCGCCGACAATCGCTTCATCATCCCCAAAAGCACGGTCACCGTGGCATTCGAAAAAGTCCTCAAAAAGATATGAGATATAGTCCAGTGTAGTTGGCCTTGCTGGATGGCGGGCAATTTGCACGCGATCCCAAGGTTTCATGTTTTCATATATGTCCGTTTCTAATTTTTCCAAGCGTGCTTCCAGCTTTTCTATCTCAGAGGATAGATCCACATCGGCCGTTTTCGTAAACTCTTTCAATTCTGCAATCTTTTTTTTCAGCTCCGTTACCGGACGCTCAAATTCTAATTCTCCTGCCATTGGAAGTCACCTCCTGGTTGGTGTATTGATAAAATCGTTGATATCTTTTCCTTTAATTCAGTTCTTGAAATGACTGCATCCAATTGGCCATGTTTCAATAAGAACTCAGCTGTCTGGAAATCCTCCGGCAATTCTTCCCGGATTGTTTGCTCAATGATTCGACGGCCGGCAAAACCGATCAAAGCACCTGGTTCAGCCAAATTATAATCTCCGAGGGAAGCAAAACTTGCTGACACGCCGCCTGTGGTCGGGTGAGTCATAATGGAAATAATAAGACCGCCATTATCACTGAACCTTTTTAAGGCTACACTCGTTTTGGCCATTTGCATGAGGCTGAGGACCCCTTCCTGCATCCTCGCCCCCCCTGAAGCAGTAAAAATAATAAAAGGAACAGCTAATTCATCAGCTTTTTCGATGGCACGGGTGATTTTCTCGCCGACTACAGATCCCATACTTCCCATCCTGAACGTAGAATCCATGACTGCCACTACTATTTTCTGACCATTAACAGTACCTGTTCCAGTGACAACCGCCTCATTTATTTTTGTTTTTTCCCGATCCTTCTCAAGTTTTTCAATATAGTCCGGGAAGTTCAGAGGGTTTTCAGAAATCATATTTGCATTAATTTCTTCAAAGCTATTGGAATCCAAAAAACTTGCCAATCGCTCTTTTGAGTTCATTGAGTGATGATAATGGCAGTGGAAACAAACCTTTAGGTTTTTGACAAGCTCCTTAGTATACATGATTTTTTTACAATTTGGACACTTTGTCATGATTCCTTCCGGCACATCCTGCTTTGCCGTTTCCGATGGAATGGTTGCATATTTCTTTTTCTTCGTCTTAGTAAAAATATCTTTAAGCAAGATGAAACCTCCCTGAATATTGCTGTTAGAAAAAATCCGTATTCTTTTCCATAATTTTCAACAGTGGTCAGACCACTAATTTAAAATGAATACCTATATAATAGGCTTTATATACTGCTTGTCTGATTCTTTTAATATAGATTATAGCAACTGTAAAATCTGCAAAAAATTGTCGTTAACCTTTCGACAATTTTCTTAAGTTTTTATATACACGAATAACCTCAGATTCATTCTTAGAAATTAATGTATCAATAAGCTCAGCGTACTCTGTTTTGGACACGATCATTTTCTTTAGATCTAAGGAATTATAATAATCTTTTAAAATCATCCATATCCGTAGAAAAAGATGATTATCTGCAAGGGTGACAACCTCCAAGAAAAACTCATCTTCTGTGTAATCTGCCTCCAGAGCCCAATTTTTGAACTTAAGGAGCTGGTCTTTCTCAGCCTTCTGGATGATTAGCCATAAACAATCCAGCTCAATCAGAAACTTTGTCTCTTTTACATCCCGAATTGCTTTTTGGTCCTGAAGAATAAATGTGCTGAGCAGCTGTACAAGCTGGTTTCCTCTGAAATCCCGGATAAAAGTACCCTCACCTCTCCTTGTTTCAATTAAACCAAGAAGTTCAAGGGCCCTTAAAGCTTCCCGAACGGAAGAGCGCCCAACACCCAGGCGCTCTGAAAGCTCTCGTTCGGAAGGCAATCTATCTCCAGGCTTTAGGCCATCATGCTCGATCATGGATCTAAGCTGTTTTACTATTTCGATATAGACCTTCGTATTATTTTGAGGTGAATTCACTTATGGAATCACTCACCTTTTCCAATGATCGCAAGGCTTCTCGTTTTTTCCTTCACTTCATCAGGATCAACCTTAATACGTGCAACTCCCGTTTCCATTGCTGCTTTAGCCACTGCAGCAGCAACTTCAGGTGCCACACGCGGATCAAATGGTCCTGGAATAACATAATCAGCATTAAGCTCTTCCTCTTTAATCAAGCCTGCAATTGCTTCTACCGCAGCTACCTTCATTTTCTCATTGATATGAGTAGCCCTTACATCCAAAGCACCACGGAAAATTCCTGGGAATGCCAATACATTATTTACCTGGTTAGGAAAATCTGATCTTCCTGTTCCGACTACCATTGCCCCGGCTGCCTTTGCTTCATCAGGCATAATCTCAGGAGTAGGATTAGCCATGGCGAATATAATCGGATCCTGATTCATTGTACTGATCATTTCCGCGGTTAATGCTCCTGCTGCCGATACCCCGATGAATACGTCTGCCCCTTTTATAACATCAGCAAGACTGCCTTTTACATCATCTCGATTTGTATATTTCGCTACTTCATTTTTAATCTCATTCATGCCCTGAGGACGGCCCTCATAAATAGCGCCCTTTGTATCGCACATAATAATGTCGCGGACACCGTAACTATACAGAAGCTTAATAATCGCAATGCCTGCTGCTCCAGCTCCGTTCGCAACAACCTTGATTTCATTCATCTTTTTGCCGGAAAGCTTTAATGCATTCACAAGGCCTGCAACCGTCACGATCGCAGTGCCATGCTGGTCATCATGGAATACAGGGATATTTGTTTCCTTCTTTAAACGCTCCTCTACATAAAAGCAATGAGGAGCAGCAATATCTTCCAGATTCACGCCTCCAAAAGTCGGCTCAAGAAGCTTGACGGTTTCAACAATTTTATCGACGTCTGTAGTGTTCAGACAGATTGGGAAAGCATCTACTCCTGCGAAACTCTTGAATAAGACAGCCTTTCCTTCCATAACAGGCAGAGCAGCTTCAGGTCCAATGTTCCCCAGCCCAAGCACCGCTGTACCATCGGAAACCACCGCGACCATATTGCCTTTCATTGTATACTCATATACAGTCTCAGGCTTATCGTAAATCTCCTTACAAGGCTCAGCGACACCAGGAGAGTAGGCAAGGCTCAAATCTCTCGCATTGCGCACCTGTACTTTTGATTTTGATTCCAATTTCCCCTTATTAACTCTATGCATATGAAGTGCTTCTTCACGTAAGGTCAAAATATTCACTCCTCAATTATCCGCAGCCGGACAGGACTTTGTATATATTAACATAGCATAATGAACCATTTCTAAATGGCCGGATCACCGGCACGAAAACTAATCCGCGCAATAATGGATGCAGGCTCCATAATTTACAGCTGTTTTCTATCTTCTGGATTAGCTTGTTCTAATTTTCCATAGTGGTCAGACCAGTTTATTTTCTTCTTACAAATATACCATAATTGTTATTGTTGTAAAGGGAAACTACTTTAAAATCACGTTATTCTTTCCCAGTAAATTAATTAGCTGGTTTATAAATTCATCCGATGGGTGAACCAGGTCCTCTTCTCCAAGACGAATACTTTTTTGGGAGCTTTCGTAATATAGAACAACCTGTATGGATCCCTCATTTTTCTTAAATAATTCCTTAAGGAAACGCAGATTTTCTGCTGCTTCTTTTTCCTTTGTAATTCGCAGATATAAAACCGGATCCATGTTTTCCATTCTTTCAATAGCTTCCTTTGCAGCCTCAAGGTGCTGCACGATCAGCTGCCTCTTTCCTTCCCGCTCTTCCATTTTCCCTTCCAAAAAAATAATATTTCCCTGAGAACATAGAGCCGAGTAACGATTAAAAATCTTTGGAAATACGACGGCCTCCATGTCCCCGGACTGGTCGCTTAAGGAAAGAAAAGCCATTGGCTCCCCTTTTTTCGTGCGGATTTTCTTTACATCCGACACATATACAACTGCCCTCGCCTTTTTGGATGAAGGTTCAAACTCCAAAAGCGGAACAGCACCCAGCAGGGCAAAATGGGGTTCATAAACTGAAACGGGATGGTCGGATAAATACAGGCCAAGGACTTCTTTTTCGAATTTCAGCTTATCCTCAGGACGTATAGGATCGACTTGAGTATATTTTGGTTTTGGAAAAAATTCATCGTCTTCAAAGAAATCGAACTGATCGTCTTCCGGTTTAACCAGCTGGGCATGTTCTGCAGCAACATCGAGGCTGGCAAGCAGGACAGCTCTGTCTTCACCAAATTCGTCAAAGCTGCCTGAATGGACCAAAGCTTCCAGAACTTTACGATTCACAGCTTTAGTTGATACTCTTATACAGAAATCAAATAAGTCATCAAACCGCTTATTTTTTCTTGCTTGAAAAACATCTTTTAATGCCGCTGCCCCTACCCCTTTAATAGCTGCAAGACTGTATCTGACCGAGTCTTTTTCGACTAAAAAGGAATAGCCGCTTTGATTGATAGAAGGAGAAAGGATGGATAAGCCCATCTGCTTAAGCTCTCGGATATATTGGGCAATTTTCCCTTCATTGCCGATAACTGATGTCAGAAGGGAAGCCATAAAGTGCAGCGGATAATGGGTTTTCAAATATGCAAGCTGGTAAGCTATAAAACTGTAAGCGACAGCATGGCTTCGGTTAAATCCGTAGTTCGCAAAACGTACGATTAAATCATAAATATCATTGGCGGTTTGTTCACTGTATCCTTTTTTTAAGGCCCCGCCTACAAAATGGCTGCGTTCGCGATCAAGCACTTCTTTTTGCTTTTTGCTGACTGCCCGCCGCAGCAAATCTGCCTCTCCCAGCGAGAAGCCTGCCATTTTGGCGGCAATTTGCATAATTTGTTCCTGATAGACAATAACTCCGTAAGTATTTTCAAGAATAGGCTTTAAATCGGGATGGGGGTAAGATACTTCTTGCCGTCCATGCTTTCTGTCGATAAAAAGCGGGATATTTTCCATTGGCCCGGGACGATAAAGCGCATTAACAGCTACAATATCTTCAAAACGGGTTGGCTGCAGCCTGGTCAGGACACTTCTCATCCCTGCTGATTCAAGCTGGAAAATACCCGTTGTGTCCCCTTTTCCAAGAAGGCTATACACAGCTGCATCATCCAGCGGAATCCTTTTGATATCAATTCGTTTACCTGTTTTTCTCTGGATCGAGCTTAAAATATTTTCAATCAATGACAGGTTCCTGAGCCCAAGGAAGTCCATTTTTAATAAGCCGACATCCTCCAGATGCTCCATTGAATATTGAGTCAAATAGACATTTTCATGGCCTCTTTGGATAGGGATCGCCTCTACAAGGGGATGCTCGCTGATGACAACTCCAGCAGCATGTGTAGAGGTATGCCTTGGCAGTCCTTCCAGTTTAAGGGCTGTTTCGAATAGCCTGCGGTTTAAATCAGATTCTTGAGTGAACCTTCTTAATGGTTCTGACTCTTTGTAAGCCCCTTTAAGATTGATACCCAGTTTGGAAGGGATTTTTCTCGACAGAATGTCTAACTCTTTTGGATTTAACCCAAATGCCCTGCCGACATCCCGCAAAGCAGCTTTTGCCGCCAGTGTTCCGAACGTAAGGATCTGGGCAACATGCAGCTCTCCATATTTTTTGGATACATACTGGATTACCTCATCCCTTCTGTGATCCGGAAAATCGATATCAATATCAGGCATGGATATTCTTTCCGGATTAAGGAATCGTTCAAACAGCAGCTTATGCTCGATTGGATCCACATCTGTTATGTACAGTACATAAGCAACCATCGAACCAGCAGCCGATCCCCGCCCAGGGCCGGTTAGAATGCCATTGTTCCTGGCAAATTTCATAAAATCCCAGACAATTAGGAAATAATCGCTGAATTTCATTTCTTTTATTATTTTCAGTTCGTATTTCAAGCGGTCGCTATGTTCTACTTCTGCATCAGGATATCTTTCAGCAAAGCCTTGCCAGCAAATTTCCTCTAATAGCCCATCTGCACCTAAACCTCTTTCAACGGGATACTTCGGAAGGTTCTGTTTGTTCAACTCGAGCATGACGTTGCATTGGTCGGCAATCTTAATGGTATTCTCCAAAGCATCCGGGAATCCGGACAATAACTCTACCATTTCCCGCGAAGTTTTTAAGTAGTATTCATCATTTGCCAGGCGTTCTCTGCCTTCATCCTCCAGCTTCTCCCCATTTTTTATGGCCAGCAGGCATTCATGGGAAAAAGCGTCTTCCTTCTTCAGATAGTAAACACTATTGGCGGCCGCCAGCTCAATTCCCGTTTCTGCTGAGAGCCGGGCCAGGCCTTCCTGAATTATTTTCTCTTCAGGCAATCCATGCTCCTGCAAAGAAAGAAAAAACGAATTTCTTTCAAAAAGCACACTAAAAAGTTCTGCAGTCCGTTTGGCTTTATCGAATTCTCCAGTCTTCAAATATCTCTCAATCTCGCCATCCTGGCCAGGTGTTAAGGCGATTAGACCGCCTGCATAATGCTTTAGCCACTTAACCGGAATTCCTTCCGGTGATTTTGTCTGAACTGTGCTTGTGATTTTTAATAGATTTTGAAACCCTTGCTGGTTTTTAGCCAGAAGGACAATTGGATAAGCCTCGCCTTCATCCGCCTCACTCAGTACATCCACAGTTAAGCCCATAATCGGCTTAATGGATTGCTTTAAGCACTCTTTATAAAAGGCGACCGCACCGTACATGACATTTTTGTCTGTTAAAGCCAGAGCGGGAAATCCCTTTTCCCTGGCACTTAAAACCAGCTGCTCTATTCTTGCTGTGCTGGACAGCAGGCTATAGGCGCTATATACATGAAGGTGAATAAATGACACGTTTCTCACACCCTTAATTTCTCTGCTATTTTTATCGCAGTCTAACGGGCAGTAAGCCCCATTTTAGACTTGAGCAAGTTTCAAAGAATAGATAGGGGCCAACTGCCCGTAAAGGCCCGATTGGTTCCCTAGTGACCAGCGGGGAATAAGGCCTCCCCGCTGATCACAGTTTCACTTTATTATAGAACGCCCGTTTCCAAAAAGAAAATATGTTCTCTTATTATAAAGCTCTGTTAACCCTAGGTGTTGATATCCACTGCAGGCAATCAGCGAACCGCTGTCTTTCTGACGTCGGCGTTCTACGCCTGCGGGGTTCTCCCTGGGTACGCTTTTTCCGCAGGACTCTGAAAAACCATCCTCGAATAAACACAGTACGAAAAAAATACGTATGCATTTTCAAGGAATCTCGCGCCTTCCGTTCCGATCAGCACAGTGATAACTCAACAATTAGCTTTCAAACAACTTTTATAAAGGCGGCTTAAAACATATTTTCCAGAGTTTGTCCATATGATGAAGTATCAAGATAATTCAGGCAGGATTCCCCCCTGCAGTTAGGATGGATGAAATGAAAACCCAGCCTTTTTTTTCTACTCTAATTGAGAGTTACTTCATTGCTCTCGGTGTTTTAATAGGCGGTTCAATCATTGGAGGATTGGCGGCTTTTTTGACGGGCAAGCCGCCTTTGAATGAAATCTTCAAGATTTCCAGCATGATTCGCATTTGGGCCATCATTGCAGCAATCGGAGGCACCTTTGATACAGTTTACAGCTTCGAAAAGGGCGTATTGGATGGACAGACTAAAGATATATTTAAACAGTTTATGTTAATTCTTTCTGCTCTTGGAGGAGCCCAAACCGGTGCCATGCTTATTAACTGGCTGACACAGGAGCATATTTCATCATGAGAATCCCGCCATACTACCGCCTGCCGTCCTGGCAGCGTTTTTTTGCGGGCATGGCTATAGGGGGCATGATAAGCTGGTTTATATTTTTATATATTTTTGGTGAATGGCAGGAAAGATACAGCAAGGAAATCGAGCTGCAAAAGGACGCCATTTATGAATTGGAAAAGGATAAAGAAATTTGGCAGGAGGAATTTAAAAAGCTTAATAAAGAAAACCAGAAAATGCTGACTGTCCAGGATATTACCATTAAAATTGTAAACGGCGAGAAATATAAGCTGGATTCTTTCAGTGTCTTTCAGCTTGAAGATGATATTAAAGAGGACATTAGCATGATGGTGGCCAAAGATATTGATACAGTTTATAAAAGCAGTGAATTGATCAAAAAAATAATAGAAAATAGAACACATAGAGTGAATGAAAAAAGATATCGAGTTGAAGTAAAAGAGATGGTGATTTACACAACAGTTTCGATCGAATTGAATATTATGCTGGATTGAGGCCCGGCCAAAAGCCGGGCAATCCATACTAGTTTTCTTTGCATGTTTCCTCTAAATCTCTTACTACTGAATCCAGTTCATCCCATGAATAAATCGATGCGCCGGCAGCGAGTGGATGGCCCCCGCCTTTATATTTTCTCGCAATCTCATTAATAATCGGGCCTTTTGACCGGAAGCGGACACGGATTTGATCACTTTCCTCAATAAAGAAAACCCACGCTTTTATTCCCTTTACATCGCCAAGGACACTTACAAGAAGGGAAGCTTCCGATGGTAGTGCCTGAAACTCCTCAAGCAGTTCTTTTTTCAGAACCATTATAGCTGCCCCATATTTTTTCACTTCGAAGTTTTGCAGTACATAGCCCTTTAATTTAACGATATTAGCTTTTAACTCATACATTTTATTAAAAAGTTCAGGCCTCGAAAAATTATAGTGAATCAGCTCTCCTGCATAAGCAAATGTTTTTTCTGTTGTGCTTGGATAAAGAAAGCGGCCGGTGTCCCCTACAATGCCAGCAAATAATAGCCTTGCAGCTTCATCAGACATCTTTAGGCCCTGGTCTTTTCCAAAAAGGTAAAATTCATAAATCAATTCACTGGTTGAGCTTGCATCTGTATCGACCCACATCATGTCTCCATATGGATCCATATTCGGATGATGGTCAATTTTAATTAGCTTGTCGCCCTGAGTGTATCTGTCATCACATATACGCTCAGCATTTGCCGTATCACAGACAATTACAAGTGCCTCATTGTATGTATCATCAGGTATTTCATCGAGTCTTCTCATAAAATGAAGTGTTTCTTCTTCCTTGCCTACAGTGAAAATATTTTTTTCAGGAAACGAAGCCTTCAGGATTTCAGCAAGTCCTCCCTGTGATCCGTACGCATCCGGATCGGGACGGACATGCCTATGAATAATGATCGTTTTATATTTTTTAATTTCATCAAGTATCTTTTGTTTCATTGCGCGCTCCTTTTATTCGGAATACTTTATTTTTACCACATCATGGTGAAAAAGAAAAAGAAAACTCAGTACACTTATGGCATTTTTTTAATTAAGCAGGTAGAATAATAAGAGATTGTCGAAACTTGGAGGTTGCGATATGCCTATCTTTGTAATCCTGATCATTCTCTCTTTTTCTTTCTATATTTTCTACAAAATCAAACTCTTCAGAAGCAAGCAGCCGGCTGAAAGACAATGGATCTCAGCGAAGTCTAAAATGGCTCTTGGTGCATTCGTTGCTTTCTTTGGGTTAAATCAGCTGTTTTTATATGATACAGCCACAGCGCTTATTGTCGGTATTATTTTTATCCTTGTTGGAGGATTAAGCATTTGGGGCGGCATAAAAGCCTATAAGTTTTACCTGCCTCACGCAGCAAAAGAGGCTGAGGAAGCAAGGAAGAATTAAAAAGAGTGATGGCAGGCCTATTGCTTAAATTAAAATTTAAAAAAAGCCGTTTCCGATGGGAGCGGCTTTTCTTATGCCCAAAACCTCTGCCGGGCTACATTTTTCAATTAATGCCGGTCAATCAGCTGGCACATCATCATGGCCTTGCCAACGAGGACACCTTCATTAAATACTTCCACATCCACTTTCCCGAATTTGCGTCCTACTTCCAGTACTTTCGGATAGATCTCAAGCATACTGTCGATCTGTACGGGCTTAATGAAATAGATCGTCATATTTTCTACAACCAGGTCCCCTTTTTTATAGCTTCTTAAAACTCTGTTTGCTGCTTCAGAAACGATTGTCGTAAATACTCCATAAGAAATCGTTCCAAGATGATTGGTCATCTGCGGCGTAACTTCACAGCGATAAACATCCTCGCCTTTCGTTTTGCCTCTTGTCAGCACAAGCTGGTTTGTAACGATATCATCAATGGTTTCACCCACTTGCGGCTGGCGCTGAATCATTTGCAGAGCTTTTAGCACATCCTGCCTGCTTACAATCCCTTCCAATTTGTTCGCTTCATCTACAACAGGAAGAAGTTCAATGCCTTCCCAAACCATCATATGGGAGGAAGAAGCTACGCTTGTTTTGCCGCCAACAGTCATTGGGTTTTTGGTCATGACTTTTTCAATAGGCATTCCCGGATCATGGCCCATAATATCCTTGGATGTAACCACTCCCTGAACCTTCAAATTATGGTCGACCACCGGAAAACGGCTATGATTGGTTTCACGGTTGTACTTCAGCCAATCCTCAATAGTGTCAGTCGTTTTTAAGACAATTGCTTCTTGAAGAGGGGTTAAAATGTCCTCCACAAGAACAATTTCTTTTTTAATCAACTGGTCATAAATTGCGCGGTTAATCATTGTCGCGACGGTGAACGTGTCATAGCTGCTTGAGATGACAGGCAGCTGGAGATCGTCAGCCAGCTTCTTAACGTGGTCCTCGGTATCAAACCCGCCTGTTATTAAAACCGCAGCTCCTGCCTTCAATGCCAGTTCATGGGCCTGAGTCCTGTTTCCGACAATCAGCAGGTTTCCGGCATCTGTATACCTCATCATCGCTTCAAGCTTCATGGCCCCAATAACGAACTTGTTCAGCGTTTTGTGGAGGCCGGCTCTTCCGCCCAGGACCTGGCCATCAACAATATTAACAACTTCTGCAAAAGTCAGCTTCTCGATATTCTCTTTCTTTTTGCGTTCTATCCTTATCGTGCCCACACGTTCAATCGTGCTCACATACCCTTTATTTTCTGCATCCTTAATCGCTCTGTAAGCAGTCCCTTCACTAACTGCAAGCGCCTTGGCGATCTGTCTGACTGATATCTTTTCCCCTACCGGCAGTTCATCAATGTATTGTAAAATTTGCTCATGCTTAGTAGCCAAGACTTTCACCCTCTACAAATTATTCCTATATTTTCATTATAAGGGTAAAAAGGCCTTGATACAATTGACTTCGGCATTATTGGCTTTTCCCGCATTGGTTCTCATTCATTCGGAAGACGAAAATGTAAAGAGAGAGAGAAAATCGGATGAGCCAATTTCCGTAAAAGCCCTATTGATGAGCTACAGTGAAATTACCTTTGATTTTTTTAAAGGGTCAGTTGAATTAATCAGGCTCGCAGTGTCGATTTAATTGCAGAGTAAACAAATCATACCGACACTCGAACATGACTAACCGTCAGTGAAATAAAACTCCACTAATGAAAGTCTAACCTTATCTGCTGAACGAGCGGACTCTCTTTTTGGCCATCATTTGACGTGTGCGTTTTTGGGCTGCTTCCGCTTTTTTCGGAGCATACAGCAAAGCAGTCAGATTTCCGGCGATGATAAATAGGGCAAATGCCAGCCAGCTAATTGCGAAAATCCCTTCTGTTCCCCCATTAAAAACGCCAAGCCTTGGCGCAGCATAATAAAGCATCAACCCGCACAGCAGCAGACATAGTAAATATCGATTTTTGTTCATAAGCATCCTCCTTTATAACATCCTCTTTAAAATCTATGCGGACAGGCCAGGAAAATGAGATGTTTTTAGATTGGGGCTGGATTCCGAAAGTATAATACGGTAAATTATTATTTTCGTTGATATGCGGGAGAATTCGTTGATATAATCTGCCATATCATCGATATATTGATTTTTTCGTTGATAAAAATTAATTTTCTTGCTAAATCTCATAGAAAAACGCAGCCTTCCATAGCAGAAGCTGCGTTTTTCCATTATAATTCGATGATTTCTCCTGCTTCGAGCACCTGGCCTGTGCCATTCTCCAGCATGCTTGTGAATTTATGCGGATCTTGCTTGATTGGCGGGAAAGTGTTGAAATGAATCGGCACAACCTTTTTGGCACCCAAAAGCTTGGCAGCGTATGCGGCATCGTCCGGACCCATTGTAAAATTGTCGCCGATCGGCAGGAATGCCAGGTCAATGGGGTGGCGGTCGCCGATTAGTTTCATATCAGAGAAAAGTCCTGTATCCCCTGCATGGTAAATCGTTTTTCCTTCTAAAGTAATGAGTACGCCTGCAGGCATTCCCAGGTAAATGATCTCATTATTTTCAGTCTCAAGGCCTGTTCCATGGAATGCAGGTGTTAGCTTTACTCTTCCAAAATCGAAATCATAGCCCCCGCCGATAGACATGCCATGTGCATTAACTCCCTGCCAGCCTAAGTAAGTGGCAAGCTCAAAATTGGCAATGACAAGAGAGTCATTGCGTTTTGCCAGTTCAATCGTGTCACCAAGATGGTCACCATGTCCATGTGTAACAATGATAACATCAGGTTTCTGCTCATCCGCTTTTAAATCTGTCAGTCCATTGCCTGTAATAAATGGGTCGATTAAAATTGTTTTTCCCTGTGATTCAATTTTAACAACTGAATGGCCGTGGTACGATACTTTCATTTTAAAACTCCTCTCAAAAATCATGTTATGTAATTTTACTTCAACGAAAAACGGGTTAATCCTGCCTCCAATTTAAATATATACCCTAATTAATAGCCTTTAAAAAGTTTACTTTTTCTTATTTAGTTGCTACTCTCAAGGTAACAGTACAGAAGGAGGTTCATTATGAACAACAGATTGCAGAAACTATCACAGTGGATGAAGGATAATGATATACAAGTCAGCTTTGTGACATCTCCAGATAATGTCTTTTATTTAAGCGGTTTTTTAAGCGATCCGCACGAGCGCTTGCTTGGGCTGGCCGTTTTTCAGGAGGAAGAGCCTTTCCTTGTATGCCCGGCCATGGAAAAAGAGGATGCCAAACATGCTGGCTGGAGCCACGAAATCATTGGTTACAGCGATATCCAAAATCCATGGGAATATATTCAGAAATCCATATATAGCAGAATAGGAAAAGTGGAAAAAGCAGCTATCGAAAAAGAACATATGAATGTAGAACGATATGAAGCAATTTCAAATCTGTTCAGCGGAGCAGCATTTGTTTCAGCAGAAGAAAAACTCAGGAAGCTTCGAATGGTCAAAGACGAAAAGGAATTGGAAATCATTCGCGAAGCCTGTTCATTGGCTGACTTTGCCATCGAAACAGGCTGTGCTGAAATCCAGGAAGGAAAAACAGAGCTTGAGGTTTTAGCTGCTGTTGAATATGCTTTAAAGAAAAAAGGCGTAAACGAAATGTCTTTTTCTACAATGGTGCTTACAGGTGCAAATGGAGCTTCCCCGCATGGAACACCTGGAATGACCAAAATCCAAAAAGGGGATTTAGTGCTTTTTGACCTGGGTGTTGTCTGGAATGGATACTGTTCAGATATCACAAGAACCGTTGCATACGGTGATATTAACGATAAACAAAAGGAGATTTATGATACCGTTTTAAAGGCACAGCTTGCGGCTGTTGAAGCAAGTAAGCCGGGAGCGCCTTGTTCTGAAATAGACTTAACGGCAAGGAATCTGATTTCAGAAGCCGGCTATGGAGATTATTTTCCACACCGATTGGGCCATGGACTTGGTGTAAGCGTCCATGAATACCCTTCATTAACCGAAACTAATTCACTTCTGCTTGAGGAAGGCATGGTTTTCACGATTGAACCAGGCATCTATGTTCCAGGCGTTGCCGGCGTCCGGATTGAAGACGACCTTGCCGTAACAGCAGATGGAGTCGAAATTCTGACCAAGTTCCCGAAAGAACTTCAAATTATCAGGTAGGCGATGAAAATCAAATACGATCTTGAAAAAGGGATTTTTTTTGTGGATGTAAAAGAATACGAAGGAAATATAACCGATCCAGCAGGATGCCGATGTCTATTCGGATCCATATGATGCCACACTCTGCAACGAGTGAAAAGAAAGTGCATGCAGTGATCCCTCATGGGGACTACTGTTCAACCCGCCCAGAGAAACCCATAAAAAAATCCGGAGTTTTAAGACTCCGGATTTTTTCATTCATTGCTGCACCAGCTGCGTCCCGGTATCTGAATAGTCAAGCTTATGTGCTTCGGCTACTGCTTTGTATGTCACATAGCCGTTCAATGTGTTAATGCCCTTCATTAGTGCCTCGTTCTCCAAGCATGCCTGCTTGTAGCCTTTATTGGCAATTTGAACTGCATACGGGACCGTTACATTTGTCAATGCAAGTGTCGATGTGCGTGGAACAGCACCAGGCATATTTGCAACAGCATAATGGACTACACCATGCTTTTCGTAGGTTGGATTATCATGTGTTGTAATTTTGTCAGTTGTTTCAAAAATCCCGCCCTGGTCAATAGCAATATCCACAACAACAGATCCGGAGCTCATTGTCTTGATCATTTCCTCTGTTACGAGCTTTGGCGCTTTTGCCCCGGGAATCAGGACAGCCCCTATCACTAGGTCAGACTCCTTAACAGCTTCCGCAATGTTGAAAGGATTTGATATTAGTGTTGTCACTTCTTTTCCGAAAATATCATCAAGCTGGCGAAGACGTTCAGGGTTTAGATCGATAATCGTAACCTTCGCCCCAAGGCCAATGGCCATTTTTGCCGCATTGGTTCCCGCGACACCACCTCCGATAATTGTTACTTTTCCGCGATGGACACCCGGTACCCCCGATAACAGAATTCCTTTTCCTCCGTATACCTTTTCTAAAAATTGTGCCCCTACCTGGGCTGCCATCCTCCCGGCTACTTCACTCATTGGAGTCAGCAAGGGTAGTGTCCGATTTGGAAGTTGGACGGTTTCATAGGCAATGCCAGCCACTTTTTTCTCGATCAAAGCCCGTGTCAGTTCAGGTTCTGCAGCCAAATGTAAATATGTAAACAGAATTAACCCTTCACGGAAATAGGCATATTCAACTGGAAGCGGCTCTTTTACCTTCATAACCATCTCCATTGACCACGCTTCTTCTGCAGTTTGAACAATTTTTGCCCCTGCATTTACATAGTCTTCATCGAGAAAACCCGAACCTGTTCCTGCACCAGTTTCAATATAAACCTCGTGCCCAAAGTGGATTAGGTTTACCACGCCAGCTGGCGTCATAGCTACCCTGTTCTCATTGTTTTTTACTTCTTTCGGTACCCCGATACGCATGATGCATACCTCCTGTAAAATAGATTCTTTATCCACTTATTTGGCTTTTCTATCGGAAAATATACCAGAGGGGCAAAAATATAGCCCTTTCCGGAATGTCCTCAGGTAAAATGAAATCAATGTATTTTAAGAAAGGAATTTTCCTATGCCATCTTCCGACAAAAAGCAGTCAACCACATTTTCATCCATAGAAAGATTCGGTCTGGAGGCGTTCCTGCCGAATTAAAAACGACCAAATGGTATGATTATTTTTATTTGCAGGCGGCTTTTTCCATTAATTCCGGAAACTTTCTTGTTCCCGCGCTCGCTGTTTTGACGGGCGGACTCTCATTTTTTGCGGCTGTTGCATCAACGATTATGGGGGCTGCCGCGGCCTTCCTTTTTGTGTCTTTGTTGTCACTGCCTGGCTCCAGGCATGGAATACCAGCACAGTTTGCCATTAGATCCATACTTGGCAATGCTGGGGCACGGTATATCTCTTCTCCTATCCGATCGGTTACGTCCCTTTATTGGTTCTCTGTCCAGACAATCGGCGGATCTGCAGTCCTGATCAGTTTGCTGGAGAAAGCTTTTGAAATAAGGCTGCCGTTAGCGCTTGTATCGGTATTTCTGGCAGGATTGATGAGTTTGCTTGCCCTGATTGGATTTGATGCAGTCAAGAAAGCTATAAAATATTTTATGCCATTTTTAATCATTGGGCAGGTTGTCCTTTTTGTACTTTTTATAAAAGAACTTTCGAGTACCCAATCTTTTGGCTCCTTATCGCATTCTCAATGGAGCTTTGGATCGTTCTTTCTGTATTCATCTCTTGTTTTTATTCAATATGTTTCCGGTGCGAGTGCATCTTCCGATATGGCCCGTTATGCGGCATCAGCAAAAGGAGCCTTTTGGGGATTGTTTGCCGGCAACACATTGGGCTTCTCCATTACTGCTATACTAGGAGCTTTATCCGCGTCTCAATTCGGTGAATGGAATCCCTTTGTTTCAGCTGGCAGCCTTGCGTCTTCCAGCTGGGTATTGCTGCTCATTTTTATTTGTGCCATGACATCCATGCTTTCGATAAACATGAACAATGCCTATACAGGTGGATTTAGCCTATTAAATATCTTTCAAAACCTGGGCAGAGTAAAAAGTACACTTATATTCGGAGCTGCTGCTGTTGTTCTCAGCTGTTTACCTGCAGTTGTGAATAAAGCACAGGAATATATATCCATGCTCGGTATTTTTATTATTCCGATTTCCGCTGTTATCATAGCAGACTTTATATTCGTAAAAAAAGGCACTCTTTCAGAAGAACATCTAACAAAGCTGTTTATCAGCCAATCTGATCAGAACCGAGAAGGACTTATGTCGATCATTTTCGGCGCACTGATATATCTTGCCCTGCCCGATCTTATCTCACCCGGATTCATCTCATTTTTCTTAACTGGTTTAGGATATTTTATTTTTCACAGATATGGAAGATTAAAAGATCGCCGCCAATTAAAAAGACAACAAAAGCTGTCATCGTAATGACAGCTTTTTGGAATCTTCTTTATTGTAATCTTCCTTCATTGCGTTCATGTGCTTCCATGTCAAAATCCGCGTTCGACTGGTCAATAACACCGCTGTTATAAGCATTCATAATTTGCGCGCTTACCTCATTGGTACCCTGCTCATCGTATAAATATGGTGACTGTGCTTTCGGTTCCCGCTTTTCCATGTCATCTGCTCCTTTTAAAGAATTTTTCATCGGCTTTACTATTGTTCGATGTTTTGTAACAGATATTCACATTTGGCAGCTGTATAATATAGGTAAAGGAGGAGATTAAAATGGGCATGAAGTATAAGAACATATTAGTCGCCGTAGATGGTTCAACTGAAGCAGAATGGGCGTTTAAAAAAGCAATTGAAATCGCTAAACGGAATAATGCCTCTATGGTTTTGGCACATATTATTGATACCCGCACTTTTGCCACTGTAGAAGCTTATGACCGCACGATTGCTGAAAGAGCTGACCGCTTTGCAACTGAATTAATGGAAAAATATAAAAGAATAGCAGTGGAAGCTGGCATTGAAAATGTAAGGTTTGAAATCGATTACGGTTCTCCAAAAGTGAAGATTCCAAAAGATGTTGCCAGAAAGCATAACGTGGACTTAATCATTTGCGGTGCTACCGGCATGAATGCAGTTGAACGATTCCTGATTGGAAGTGTTTCTGAACATATTACCCGCTATGCCCGCTGTGATGTCCTCGTTGTAAGAACGGATAAAGAAGATGAGTAGGCCTTATATAGAAGAAAGGACGCTGTTTTAACAACAGCGTCCTTTTTGTATAGGAATAATAATTAGTTCACAGCCTGCTCTTTTTTCGCAAGGTATTTCTTAGCTTTTTCAATGGCAATATTCACTTGCTTAAAGCCGGTTCCCCCAGCGCTATTTCTTCTTTTGACAGCTGTATAAGGATCCAGGACTTCATATATATCTTCTTCGAACAATGTATTGGCCTTCTTAAATTCATCAAGCGGCAAACCTCCAAGGAAGCAGCCTTTATCCACACAAGTAAGTACAAGCTTGCCTACGATCTCATGGGCTTCCCTGAATGGAATTCCTTTATCTGATAGGTAATCGGCCAATTCAGTGGCATTGGAAAAATCATTTTTTGTCGCTTTTTCCATTTGCTCATTTTTCACCTTCATCGTACGGATCATTCCGGCAAAGATTTTTAGTGATCCGGTAACAGTTTTAACTGTGTCAAACATGCCTTCCTTGTCTTCCTGCATATCCTTGTTATAGGCAAGCGGCAGGCCCTTTAGCACCGTAAGCAAGCCCATTAGGTTTCCATATACACGTCCGGTTTTGCCGCGTATAAGCTCAGCCATGTCAGGATTTTTCTTCTGCGGCATAATGCTGCTGCCTGTCGCAAAGCTGTCATCCAATTCAATGAATTGAAATTCCTGGCTTGACCAAAGGATGAATTCTTCGCTTAGGCGAGAAAGATGCATCATTAGAATGGAGCTTGATGATAAGAATTCAAGGATAAAATCTCGATCGCTGACAGCATCAAGGCTGTTTTCATAGATGCCTGCAAAACCGAGCAGATCAGCAGAATACTCGCGGTCGATCGGAAAAGTCGTTCCGGCAAGCGCACCGGCACCAAGCGGAGAAATATTAATTCGCTTCAAGCTTTCCGCAAAGCGTTCTTTATCGCGCTCGAGCATCCAGAAATAGGCCATTAAATGATGTGCAAAGGAAATTGGCTGGGCTCTTTGCAGATGTGTATATCCTGGCATAATGGTTTCTACATTTTTTTCAGCCTGCTCAATCAGCTCTTCCTGCATTTCATTAATCAATTCAACAATCTGCTTAACCTGTTTGCGCAAGTATAGGTGCATATCTGTTGCTACCTGGTCATTTCGGCTTCTTGCTGTATGGAGCTTTCCGCCGACGGGACCTGCCAATTCAGTGAGGTAGCTTTCAAGATTTAAATGGATGTCTTCCAGTTTCACGGAGTAAGACAGTTCGTCATTAGCAGCTTTCTCCTTAAGCTGCTGCAGGCCCTTTTTAATTTTAGCGGCTTCGTCCTCTGTAATAATCCCCGTTTTGGAAAGCATGGCAACATGGGCCATGCTTCCCTCTATATCTTCCATTACTAATTCCTGGTCAAATGAAATCGAGGCTCCAAATTCATCTACCCATTCTTCAGCAGACTTTGTGAATCTGCCGCCCCATAACTTTTTCACACTGTCACCTTCTTGTTTTGGACGATGCTTTGAACTTTAGTCGGCAAGCCCCATAGCTTGATAAAGCCAACTGCCGCATTATGGTCAAACTCATCCTCAGATGTATAAGTAGCCAGTTTTTCATCATATAGAGAATACGGAGATTTTCTGCCTTCTACAATCGCATGCCCTTTAAACAGCTTGACTCGTACTGTACCTGTAACAAAGCTCTGCGTTTCCTTAAGGAATGCAGCCAATGCATTATTCAGCTGTGAGAACCACAGGCCTTCATAAATAAGCTCAGCAATTTTTTTCTCAATAACCGGTTTAAAGTGAGCCACTTCTTTCACGAGTGTTAAATCTTCCAGCTCTTTATGAGCTTTAAGCAATGTCATTGCACCCGGGCATTCGTAAACCTCACGGGATTTGATGCCGACAAGGCGGTTTTCCACATGATCAATTCGTCCAACACCGTGTTTGCCAGCAAGCTCGTTCAGTTCGGCAATAAGCTCGGAAAGCTGCATTGCTTTTCCATTTAAGCTGACCGGAACTCCCTTTTCGAAGCCGATTTCAACTGTATCAGGTGTATCAGGAGCTTTTTCCAAAGAAACTGTTAAATCGTATGCATCTTCCGGAGGAGCTGCCCATGGATCTTCAAGCACTCCGCACTCATTGCTTCTTCCCCATAAATTTTGGTCAATGCTGTATGGAGAATCCAGGTTAATTGGAATTGGAATATCATTTTGTTTTGCATATTCAATTTCTTCTTCACGTGACCAGCTCCACTCACGAACCGGAGCCAATACCTGAAGGTCTGGATTAAGAGCCTGAATGGCTACTTCAAAACGAACCTGGTCGTTCCCTTTACCTGTACATCCATGTGCAACTGCAACAGCGCCTTCTTTTTCTGCAACTTCAACTAGCTTTTTGGCAATCAGCGGACGTGAAAGGGCAGAAATCAATGGATATTTATTTTCATAAAGTGCATGTGCCTGGAGAGCAACAAGTGCATATTCATTAGCAAACTCTTCTTTCGCATCAATTACATATGACTGAACCGCTCCAACAGACAAAGCTTTTTTCTGGATAAAGTTCAGGTCTTTTCCTTCACCGACATCAAGGCAGCAGGCAACGACTGAATAACCTTGATCCTGAAGCCATTTAATAGCAACTGATGTATCTAAACCGCCTGAATATGCAAGAACTACTTTATTTTGTGACATTTATATTTCCTCCTCATGAATACTCGTATAAATATACAATTAAACTATGTTTTTATTCATTTATTATTCTCTTACTTTAACAACCTTTCTTTTAAAAATCAATACTTATTCTTAAAAATGTATAAAAATTAACAAGTTTTTTTAATTAAAGGCTCTATTAAGCTTGCCTGTTGATTTCCGCTCAATCAACAGGGTGCCAATATCAACACTGAGCTTTAACAGATCCTAATAAAAAAAGCAAAAGCCTTAAAAAGGCTTTTGCTATCCATATTTATTGAATTAAAGCTTCATAAACTGCTGACACGATACTTCCATATTGACTGATACTGTATGTGTCACCATAAAACTTATGAGGATCTGTAAGCGGATCAATAACAGGTGAATGTTTTTTATTTGTTAACAATGCAATGGCCAAGTTATTTTTCCTGTCAATAACAGTAACTGTTCCTGTCCAGCCTGTATGGCCAAAAACTTCTTCGTTTGCATATTTGCTGAACATCCATTCCATGCTTGAGTTTCCATTCAGGCGCCAGCCTAATCCATATGTAGGATTCATTTCATAAGGTTTTACAAACAGGTCTATCGTCTCTTTATCAAAAAGTTTTACATTTCCATATCCGCCCCCATTCAGCATAACCTGCATAAGCACAGCGAGATCTCCGGTTGTGGAAAATAATCCTGCATGCCCGGATACTCCATCCATTGAATAAAAGGATTTTTCATCATGAACTTCCCCCTGAAGAGTATAAGCTCTTATATTAGGGAAGTTAACTGCCCCATCTCTTGTGTTTCCATTTAATTCAGTAGCAGCAAAGTTCTTTTCTTTAAATCCTTTTCGAAGAGGGTTGAAGAGCGTATTTTTTAACCCTAATGGTTCATAGATTTGCTTTTCAGTATATTGGTCAAGTTTTTCCCCTGTTACTTTTTCAATAATAAATCCAAGAAGCATATAATCAATATCACTATAAATCTGCTTTGTACCCGGTTCGTATTGAAGAGGAGTCATTAATATCATTTCGAGTGTTCTGCTTCGTTCCTGGGAATATAATTCACCTGCCCTATCCGGGTTATGATAATGCACACTGGAAGGGAAACCAGCTGTATGATGGAGCAAATCAATTATGCGGAGTTCATCTTTGCCTTTTACATTATCTCCAGCTTTATCCTTGAATTCAGGGTAATAATGCTGGATCTTATCGTTTAAATCAACTTTCCCTTCACTGACTAAATGCTGAAGTGCGAAATTAATAGAGTACATTTTCGTATTAGATGCTAAATCAAACATTGTGTTTGTCTTCATTTTTTGCGGATGCTTAAGCATTTCAGATTCTTCGTATATTTTGGCGTAACCGTAAGCTGAATTTTTGACTATTTTCCCATCCTTAATAACAACAAGAGCGGCTCCTGGAAAGCCATTTTCTATTTCTTCATTGATTAGCTTATCAACCTGTTTAAGTTTTTCGGAAGAAAAGCCAGCATCCTCCGGTCTTTTGGCTTGTTTTAGAGTTGAATATTCTGTTGACTTTTTATCTTTATAGACGTCTGCTTCCGAGATTTCATTTCCTTTGTTGACTAAAGAATCGGCAAATGCATTAGAATGCCAAGGCATCACCAATACTGCCGCCATGCTAAATACAACTAAATGGTTTAAAAATTTCCTCATCTTCTCCCCCTAGAATAATTAATAGAATATTTTTAATAGTTTAAATAATATTTCAATCTTACTAATTCTGTAAATAAAAACAAGAGACTATCAGCCAATTCAGTTCCTCTATACCAGAAGAATTTAGTTTATTAGTTATAAATTAGTCCTATTGTATTATCTGCAATAAAGAAAATGGTTACTAAATAATTCATGCAGCAAAGTTAGCTTTATAGTAAAATGAACACAAGATCATTGTTTGGGGGCTTTATAATGGAAGAGCATTTTTTGCATGATAACCGGCTTGGTATCCCCATTCCGGATTTTGACCGCGAGTGGGATGAATATTCCCGGAAAACGCAGCAGGGGATTTTGTTTCAGTGGGAAAGGATTAGAGGCAGGATTCCAGATCGGATTGCTGAGCTTGAAGCGGATATAAACAGGAAACAGGCTGAGCTGTCGGATGAGGGCAATTTCGAAAGATCTTGCAAACTGAACAGCGAAATTTCCGAGCTTGCATCAGTTATAAATGATTTATGGCTCTGGTATAGAACCAATCAGGATATTACAGGAAAAATGCATTCATAGAAAAGGAAAGGCGCTCTTCGGAACAAGCAAAAAACCGCTTGTTCCTGCGAAGTTTATTCTAAGGAGCTTTCCTTAGTGCGCATCGACGGAGCGTGGTGGACTGGGGCCACAGGACAAAAAAGGCTTCGTCAGCTTTTGGGAGGATGTGAGTCACTCAGACGTTGCCTCAGGACAAGGATAGCTACTGCAGCGATACGTCGCACGACTAAAAGCGGGAGCTTTTGGAAGGACTTGGAGCTTTCGGAACGACTTGGCGCTTTTTGTCTGAGTTTCTTTTTTGAGTTAAAGGAAATACGAATTTGATTTTGACTTATAACGCCCGGAAACGCGCACGTCCTGTGCGCACTCGCCTTACTAGCACATCCTGTGCATCGTAGACGAGGTGATGGAAGCATGTCGAGTCGATAGATAGGGTGCCTTCATAGTTCAAAGTTATACTTTCTTATCTTTTAAAAAATCCTTTCCTGCCGGAAAGGATTTTTCTTATTTATAAGTCTTTCTTCAATTCCCTGACAACATGTCCGAGTTCAGGAAGTATCAGCTTATTCATGGCAAGACGTACTGCACCGGAGGAACCTGGGGTTGAGAATACTGCTTTATTTTTGACTGTGCCGGCAGCCGCTCTCGAAAGAATGGCTGCCGAGCCGATATCCTCCGTATAGCTTAACATACGGAAAAGTTCGCCGAATCCGTCTATTTCCTTATCAAACAAGTCTCTCACTGTTTCGATTGTGACGTCTCGCAAAGCGATTCCCGTACCGCCGTTGGTAAGCACAACATCTATATTGGAGTCTTCGCACCCTTTTAACACTGCTTCGCGGATCGGAATAGATTCATCTTTCACAATTACATAATCAGCAATGATATGTCCTGCCTCTTCCAATAGCTGGATCATCAGCTTGCCGCTTTTATCCGTATCTTTATCCCTTGTATCGCTGACTGTTACAATTTTACATCTTACTTCTTTTGGCGCTTCTTTTTTATGTTCGAATGTACTCATATAGCATCACCTTTGCTTATATTCCTAGTTAGCCTCAATCGTGTCGTCTATCTAAAAATTCTCAGCTGCGCTTTTTCTTTTCCTGCAAATATCTCATTTGATAATATTTATGGGCGAAATCTGTTACTTTTCTTGTCAGCTGGTAATTGGCCCCTGCTCCAATCGCCATGCTGATAAAAGGAATCCCTTGAACCGATTTTTTCCGGAAAAAGTAAATAGCCATCGCTTTGAACAGCTGCTTCATTGGCTGCTCAATCCACGTAATATCCGTTAAATCTTCCTTCCCTTCATAGAAATAGAACTCTTCCTGGCTTTGGAGCTCATACATTAATTCTTCCCAGGCACTGCCCTGCATTCGCGGCGGAAGGGTGGCAGCATGGAAAACCTTAAGAGAACTCATCATTTCGTATGGGGTATTGACTTCGAAACCATAGGTCATAGCTATAAGCTGTACAGCCCGAAGATTAATGACAGCCATTGCCGGAATATCTGCACCAAGCATCAGGGAGCTGCCTGTACCGGCAACTCCTCCCTGAGCAAAAGAATATAGCCGATGGCGCGCAATCTGCTGCTGTGCTATGTATTGAAGCTGGTCGATATTTAATGCTTTAAGATCTTCAATTGTCTCAATTTCAGAATGAAAGACACGGCCTGCAGTCAATATACGTTCCTTGGCATCCATCTGCAGCTGTGATCCCTGGATAAGTGCATGAAGATGGAACAGCCAGCTGTCCAGGGCTGAAAAAAACTGCTGCTGCGCCTCTTCAGGCAACAATGAAAAAGACCTTTCCAATGACTTTTCATAGACTAATTCCAAATCATTGGGTTCATAGCTATGCAATTTACTTTCCCAATCACGAATTCCGGCCAAAACACTATTTTCCCGTTCACTCAATGGCATCGCAATTCCTCCCAACAACTTCTTATTGGTCTCAGTATAGCATAATTAAGTTGGCAAATTCTCCTTCCGTCCTTTCGCCTATTAAATATAAAGGCTCTGTTAAATTTACCTGTTGATTTCCGCTGCAGGCACTCCCTTTCCGCGGGCGGTCCGACGCTCCTCGTCGCTTTGCTCCTGCGGGGTCTCCCTTTGATCCGCACTCCCGCAGGACGTTGAATAAGCATCCTTGAATAAACACCGCACGAAGAAAATGCGAATGCATTTTCGAGGAGTTCGTGCCATCCGCGCCAATCAACAGGGTGCTAAAAAACAACAACAAGCTTTAACAGAGTCAATATAAAAAAGACAAGGGCTTTAAAGCCCTTGTCTTGATTATTATTTAGCCAATCTCACAACATCGCGAGCAATCATGACTTCCTCATTTGTTGGGATGATCATGACTTTTACAGGTGAGTGAGGGTAGTTGATGAACGCTTCTTCCCCGCGTACCTTGTTCAACGCTGGATCCCAGTATACGCCCATGAATTCAAGTCCCTGAAGGACACGCTCACGGATAACATCACTATTTTCGCCGATTCCAGCTGTAAAGATGATTGCATCTACACCAAACATGCGGGATGCATAAGACCCGATATATTTGTGGATTCTGTTGGCAAATACTTCAAGAGCCAATTCCGCTCTTTCATTCCCTTCCACAGCTTGGGTTTCAATATCGCGAAGGTCGCTTGAGAAGCCTGAAACGCCAAGCATACCGCTCTTTTTATTAAGTATATCCAGAACTTCATCTGCATTCTTACCCGTTTTTTCCATAATGAACGGAATGAGGGCCGGGTCAATATTACCTGATCGGGTTCCCATTGTTACACCTGCAAGTGGAGTGAATCCCATTGAGGTATCAATAGACTTTCCGCCTTCAATAGCAGTAATACTTGCGCCATTTCCCAGGTGGCAGGAGATAAGACGAAGCTGTTCAAGAGGACGGCCAAGCATTTCTGCCGCACGTTCTGATACATATTTATGTGAGGTGCCATGGAATCCATATTTGCGGATACCATATTTCTCATAATACTCATATGGCAAACTGTATAAGAATGAACTTTCAGGCATTGTCTGGTGGAATGCTGTATCAAACACTGCAACAGCCGGCACATTTGGAAGCACCTGCTGGAATGCTTTTATTCCAGTAATATTTGCTGGATTGTGAAGAGGTGCAAGCTCGGAAAGCTCATCGATTTTCGCAAGTACTCCATCTGAAATGATAACAGAGTCATTAAATGCTTCTCCGCCGTGAACGACACGGTGGCCGATTCCTTCAATTTCATCCAGTGATTGAATGATTCCAAGATTCGTTAATTTATCAAGCAGAATTTTAACAGCTACATCATGATCAGGAATATCTGTAACTTCCTTAATTTTTTCGCCATTAACGGAAATATTGAAAACCGCATTATCCAATCCAATACGCTCAATTAAACCTTTTGTGATAACTTCTTCGCTCGGCATTTCAAAAAGCTGAAATTTTAACGAGGAACTGCCGGCGTTAATTGCTATGATTTTTGCCATAAAGCAACCGCTCCTTTTATATAAAAAACATCTGTGAGATGTCAAAATGGTACAACCTTATTTTGTACAACGGACATCATTAATATCTCTCAATTCCCCATTTAAACACTGTCAGCGGCACATTTCAAGAAATACCTTGCAATGGTATCGTTTTCATGTTAAATTAAATATTTTCTGATTTTCTGATACTTCGCTATATTGAGAAGACTTACTCCTTGCTATACACGAAAAAGAAGCCGGCTTTAGCAGCACGGCTTCGTCCTTTTGTTTATTGTTTACTTTCTTTATACCAGGCATCAACTTTCTTGAGGATTTTTTCAACTTCTGTTGTTTTCGATAAACTTGGCAGATTAACCAGAAGAGCCTGTTTAGGAGGAGTAACTCCTTCCCCTTTCTTCTGAAGAACGAAAATGCTTTTAGCTGCTTTTTCATTTTTGAACATGGTAAGCGGGAGCTGCATTAGACCTTGGATATACGCATTTTCCTTTAAGTACTCGTGCAGCTTCGGTGCTTGTTCGCTTTCAAACATGCCATTTGGAATGATGAAAAATAAATAGCCGCCCGGCTTCACATGATTAATGCTTTGCTCGATAAACAGGTGATGAGAGTAGGAATGCCCTTCATCTGCCTTTAGTTTATACTCAGCCGATCTGACATCATTTGGATAATAGCCAATAGGCAAATCACTGACCACTGCATCCGCAGCTTCGATAAACAGCGGTTCAAGGCTATCCTGGTTGAAAAACTGGATCGGATGTTCCTGCAGATTGGCATTAATATATGCGAGCTTAATTAATAGGTCATCAATTTCTACACCGGTTGCTTCAACTGTTTTATCCTTTTGGTGATTCATCACGGTTGTTAATAAATTCCCTGTCCCCACTGCCGGATCGAGAAGGCGGAAAGATTTTTTCTGGACAAACTTATCAACCAGATAGCCAATTAGCATACCCACAGCATCCGGGGTCATTTGGTGATTGGGCTGCACGTTTTCTTTCATTCCTTTTAAAATCGATAGCTGAAAGGACTTTCTGATTTCCTCTTTTGTATAATCGCTCAAGTTAACGGATTCATAGCTCTTCTTTAGCCTTTTTACCGTCAATTCGCTCAGTTCTTCCTGAAGAATGCTTTCATGGAAAAGATTTTCTCCCGTTTCAGCAAGAGCTTCCAAATATGTACACTGCAGTTCTTCCTGCATGATTGTTGCCGTTTCATTAAAAATTGTAAATAAATCCTCAACCGGAACTATTTTCACAGCATATTCCTCCCGTTCTTATTCTATTTTCCTATTTTAACGGGCTTTTGTGCCATTCACAAGTTTAGTGCTAATATCGGCCACTGGTTTATCCGCTAATATTTAATTTTATCCGTAAAAAATCGAATATAACCGCTATGTTTTTGATTTATCCGCGAAAAATTCTTTTTAGCCCGAAAAAAACCAAAGCCCCGGAAAATATCCGGGGCTTCATCATTCTATTATTTGGCTTGCTTGGCAGCTTCTACTGCTGCTTCGTAATTTGGATGATCCGTTGCTTCACTTACATATTCTACATAAGTAACAGTGTCATTTGAATCAACAACAAAAACGGCACGAGCCAATAGGCGAAGTTCTTTGATTGCAACTCCGTAAGCTTCCCCGAAAGAAAGGTCGCGGTGATCTGAAACAGTTTGGACGTTTTCAATGCCTGCTGCTGCACACCAGCGCTTTTGAGCAAATGGAAGATCCACGGATACTGTAAGAATCTTTACGTTATCAAGCTTAGCAGCCTCTTCGTTAAAACGGCGTGTTTGTGCATCACAAACGCCTGTATCGATTGAAGGAACCACACTGATTAAACGAACTTGCCCTTTTGAATCAGCAAGTGTTACCTCTGAAAGGTCATTTGCCAACACCTTAAATTCAGGAGCTTTATCTCCTGCTTTTACTTCATTTCCAAGCAATGTTACCGGATTTCCTTTAAATGTAATAGATGCCATATAAATCATCCTCCTTAATCACTTATGTACAGTGTAAATCATATCTTTTCAGAATCTTTTTTGCAATTATTAAGGGTAAGATCCAAGAAAAAAGTTAACTCCCCTTTGGAAAGTTAACTTTCTTCTATTAAATATCAAGGTCTTTTTTAGGGCCATTATATTCTTGGCTATTCTGATTTTGGCTTTGCTGATTCCCATTGCTGTTACCATTGTTCTTGTTGAACATTTGCTGAATCTTATCAACAGCCTGAGGGGCAAGGTCAAGAATTTTCTCATATAAATGAGTGCTTTCATCAAGGTGGACCATTTTCACACCATGGGAGTTAACAATTAAAAATGCAATCGGGGTGATGGAGACACCGCCTCCGCTACCTCCGCCAAAAGGGTGGCCCTTCTGCTCTCCTGACGGTCCGTCAAGCATAAATTCGCTTCCTCCAGCAGCAAACCCAAAGCCTACCTTCGAAACAGTTAAAATCACACTGCCGTCTGGGGTTTCAACTGGGTCTCCAATTATGGTATTAACATCAATCATTTCCTTCAAGTTTTCCATTGCAGTAGTCATAAGCCCTTGAATTGGATGGTCAGACATAAACTGCTCCTCCTCTTTTAGACAGATTTTGAACCATCATCAGATAAGGCAGAGAGCGGCTTTGTTTTGAAATCAGGCCGTCCGCCTTTCCAATATTTAATCAGTTTAATTCCTGCTAACATAGCATGCCCGACACGAAAATGAATCATACATGAAAAAGCTGTTTGTGATACAGCAAATTGAAAATGGGGAGTGACCGTGATATCGGGCGGTGCTTTCAGCTTCGTATAGTGGCTGATCAGCCCGATAATGCTGCCTTTAATCGCCCATAGTGCTCCGGTAAGCATACCTGTATGGGCTGCATCCCCGGTTCCTGCAAAGGTATGCCATTCAAGTTTACTGATGGTCACATGACCCAGGAATTTTCGGATGATCCGATGAAGTGACACAATATGGTTTATCAGTTCTTTCGTATCATGCAAGCCATTAATAAGATCCTTTGCGGAGAATTGCTTCGTCTCTTTATTTGTTGCGTCTTCCTGGGTTCCGGCTGCTTTTTTTTCTTCAACGACCAGTGTTGGGGAGTTGTCATCGACTTTTATAAGCGGGACTTCAATCTTGTACCTGATCAGCCCGAACCATGCTTTGAATTGAATCTTTACATGATCATTTTCATTTCCGTGATAAAAATGAAATAATACTTTCAGCTTCGTTACCATAATCAAAATGAAAAGAATTATAAGGGCAATTACGGCGATCAGCAGCCACTTCACTTTTCTCACCCCTTTCAGCCTTGTATTATGCCCAATTGGATAAAAATAAACCTGCCACCAATGGGTGACAGGCTTATTTACAATTACCTTATTATGGTTGCTATATCTGCCTTTCATGAACAACAGAGGTATCAGCAAAGAGATCATGCAGGCCCTGTTTTTTCGGAAGGAAGGCGACGATCACATAGCCGATAAAAATGGTCACTGATATAAACCGCCCAATCCATTCGCGGAAAATAATCGTTCCCCATGTTAGCTTTTTGCCTTCGAGGTCAACTACCTTCAACCCAAAGACCATTTTACCAAGTGTCTGGCCAAAGAATTTTGTCATTAGCACAAAGTAGGCGTAAAAAGTGATGGCTGTTGCTATCGTAATCGGTGCAAATAAACTATTTTCATTTAATGGGATATCCATTGCCCGGAAGATCGGGCTAATCAAAATCCGATCAATACTGCCAACAACAACTAAATCAAAAAGATAAGCCCAAAATCTCATCCAAAATCCGGCAAACCTAATTGGATCTGCTGTTTTTTGATCTGGGAGGAAGTTTCCTTGTTCAGCAGCCTGCTTACCCTCTATAGATACATCATGTTGTGAGTTTAGTAAATCGGTATCTCCATCTTTATACAATGGGTCAAAATCAGATTGTACAAACTCTTTATCATTCGGGTCATTAGAATTCATTTATTCGCACCTCCCTATTCAGCATATAGATACATTAAGCGCGGTGAATTTGGCTGGGACAGCATTTTCATTAATCCTGCCATTTCAAGATCTTCGCCCATGATTTTGCGCGCGCCCATGCTGAAGATGGATCCGAATCCAAGATTCTCGGTATACTCTACAACCTGCGCACCTTTTAAATTATGGTCTTTCTTTAATTGTTCAATCACATCATCGTCATAACCAAAGCCGTCAATCAGGTTTAGTTCCTTCGCCTGGCGTCCGTCATAGATGCGGCCATCTGCGATTTCTTTTACCTTTTGCTCAGGAAGGCTCCGGCCTTCCGAAATTACTTTAACAAAGCCCTCATATGAATTGTTAATCATGGATTGCAGGATCTTTCGTTCTTCTTCCGTCATATCCCTGGTTGGACTCATTATATCTTTATAAGGGCCGCTCTTGATGGTAACAAACTCAACACCATATTTTTCAGCCAGCCCGGCATAATTGTAGCCTTGCATAATGACGCCAAGAGAACCCGTCAATGTTTCAGGACTGGCAAAAATTTTATCAGCCGGAGCGGAAATATAATAGCCCCCTGAAGCAGCCATGGACCCCATTGATATGTAAACCGGCTTCTTTGTTTCCTTCTGAATTTCAACAATCTTATCATGAATTTCCGCGCTTTCGACTACGCCTCCGCCAGGGGAATTTACGCGAATGATAATGGCTTTTACAGCCTCATCTTCCTTAACATATTCGAGATTTTCCATGAAGCCCTTGTGATTGTATCCCGGACTGGCAAATAAAGAAGCAGCGTCTCCCGTATCCTGAATCACCCCATTTACATCCAGGACAGCAATTTTTTTCATTGCGTTCCCTTCCTCAATCACTTCTTCCATAAATGCCTCATTGCTGCCGGCAAACAGATCCGTAACCGAACTTTCAATATCTGTAAAAGCAAATGCCGTGACGAAATTCAGCACGACTGAAAAAACAAACAAACCAGCCGCTATCCCCAGAGCAGCCCAACGTTTTCCATTCATTGAATATCCTCCTTTTTAATCATCGCTCTCCATATCATAATCAGCCAGTGAACATAACCGTAACTGATTATTACGGCAAACCAATCCGTCACATATTCTCCATACGTATAAACTTTTAAAATGTTTCAAAAACAGGTAAACTGAATTCAACAACCATAATCATAGCAAAATATGAATTATTTGGGAAAGAAAAGCCATGTATTAGACTTATTATATAACCTATTGTTTGGAGGAATGAATATGCCTACACGCCGCAACATTTATTTTTATCACAAACGAGATGACGAAATGATGGAAAAAGTCAGCCCTCTATACAATCTGGCTAAAGAGCATGATTTTAATATCGTAACTGATTACAAGCAAGCAAATATCATTGTAAGCATTGGAGGAGACGGGACGTTCTTGCAGGCAGTCCGCAAAACCGGCTTCAGAGATGATTGCTTATATGCGGGAATCTCAACTACCGGCAGCCTGAGCCTCTATTGTGATTTTAATCTGGACGACACTGCAAAAATGGTGGAAGCAATGACTTATGAACAAGTGGAAGTTAGGCGCTATCCAACCATCGATGTAACGGTTGATGACCAGACATCTTTTCAGTGCTTAAATGAATTCAGCATCCGGTCTGCCATTATTAAAACATTTGTAATTGATGTATTCATTGATGATCTTCATTTTGAAACCTTTAGGGGAGACGGAATGATTGTTGCCACACCGACTGGAAGCACAGCCTATAACAAGTCTGTTAACGGCTCTGTGGTTGATCCAATGCTTCCTTGTATGCAGGTGAGCGAAATGGCATCTCTTAATAACAACCGCTATCGTACGCTTGGTTCCTCTTTTATCCTAAGCGGAAACCGCAAATTGACTTTAAGGGTTGTACAGGACGGCAACGACCATCCTACAATGGGCATGGACAATGAAGCTCTAAGCATCCAGCATGTAGAAAAGATAGATATAAAGCTCAGTGAAAAAATCATCAAAACAGTAAAACTTAAAGACAATTCTTTCTGGGAAAAAGTGAAAAGATCATTTTTGTAAGCTCATGGTGATTTTAGTACCCTGCTGATTGGAGCGGAAGGCGCGAGATCCCGATTGTACACCGCATTTCCTTTGTTCGTTGTAAAAATCGGGGAATTATTCAAAGTCCTGCGGGAAGAGCTTGTCAAAGGGAGACCCGGCAGGCGCTCCCGCCAAGGAGTGTCGGACCGTCTGCAGTTCGCTGAACGTCTTAAGCGGAAATCAACAGGCAAAATTAAAAGAGCCGTAAAAAAGAGTTTCGCACATCATGCGAAACTCTTTTTCTATATGCCAACATCTCTGCTGCGCTTCCATTTTGTTTCCCAATGAACAAAAAGCTTCGTCCTTGAGATCGAATAAATGGTCAATGCCAGCCAAATGAACATAAACGAAAGCAGATGGAGCTTTGTAAAATGCTCGTGGTATATAAACACACCGAGTATTAATGTGATTGTCGGAGCAATGTACTGCAAAAAGCCGAGCATGGACATCGGTATCTTCTGGGCGCCCTTTGCAAAGTACAGAAGCGGTATTGCAGTTGCCGCTCCAGCCCCAATAAGAAGCAAGTCGGTGCTTACTGAACCATTTAGGAATGCTTGCTTTTCGTTTATAAAAAGAGAAGTCATATAAAGCAATGCAATAGGGGTCACCACTAGCGTTTCGAGCGTAAGGCCAATGGCGGAGTCTACTTTTATCAGCTTTTTTGTTAAGCCATAAAGGCCAAAGGACAGAGCCAGCACAAAAGCAATCCACGGGAAACGTCCATAGCTTAAGGTTAAGATCATTACTCCCGTAAACGCCAGCCCAAAGGATACATATTGGGCTGGCGAAAGCTTTTCTTTAAAAACAATCATTCCCAGCAGTACACTTACAAGCGGGTTTATATAATAGCCAAGACTTGCCTCGATCATTTGGTCCGTGTTAACCGCCCAAATGTACAAAAACCAGTTTGTGCTGATTAACAACGAAGCAATGACAAGAGCATAAAGCTGCTTTCTGTTGGTCCGGAACCCTTTTAGTGTCGTAATGAGAGAGTGCCACTTCTTTGTGGACAGCAGAATACACAGCATAAAGAACAACGACCAAATAACCCGGTTTGCTAAAATCTCATCTGCATTAACATGATTTAAATACTTCCAGTAAATCGGCAGGATTCCCCACAAAAAGTAAGCGAACCCGGCATAAAGAGCACCCATTTGCACTTCATTATTTTTCATTGTCATTGCCTCAATTCTTTCTAGTATCGAAATATTTATATTATAAGTCGAACGGAAAAATGTTGGCAATCTTTTTTTCCCTTCCAAACGAGTACCAGGTACCTATACCAGTTGAGCGAAGTGGTATAGGTACCTGGTACTGAAATTTATGCATCATAAACGATTTTGCCGTCAATAACCGTTTTATCGACGGTTATATCGGCGATTTTCTGCTTCGGTATTTTAAAGATGTCTGCTTTTAATATGGTGAAATCTGCAAAATAGCCTTCTTTGATTATTCCAAGGTCGGATTCGTGTGATGCGGCAAAGGCACTTCCTTTGGTGAATAAGCTGACTGCCTCGTAAACAGATAATGCTTGGTTTGGATAATAAATTGTTTTATTTGGATCATCGATATTAGTTCTTGTGACAGCTGCATGGATGCCGAGAAGCGGATTGGCAGGTTCGATTGGCGCATCCGAGCCGCCTGCACAAGGTACCCCTTCCTCTAAAAGAGTTTTCCAGGCATAACAGTATTCCATATTTTCTTCGCCAATGCGGTCAATTACCCAAGGAAAGTCAGATGCTGTAAACCTTGGCTGGATATCCAGGATTAGAGGCAGTTTTTTAGCCCTGTCAATCAGATCCTTCCGCAAAATCTGCGCATGGATTAGCCTATCTCTTCCGATTCCTTTTAAAGGATGCTTTTCAATCGCATGCAAAGCCATTTCAAAAGCCAGATCTCCAATCGTGTGGACGGCAACAGGCATTTCATGAATACGCGCTTTTTCCACAAGGCCATCAAGCTCATCCTGGGAATAAATAGCGACTCCCGATGTGGAAGGATCGTCAGCATATGGATGGCTTAACAGAGCTGTTCTCCCACCCAGGGCTCCATCGGCAAAAATCTTCATTGCCCCGAACTCAATATGTTCGCTCCCGGCCAAAAAGCTTCCGCCTGCCTCCACCATATCTTCAACAACCTCGTGGTGGACAAGAAGATGGGCGCGAAACGGCAATTCATCTCCCTCTATTACCTGCTTGAATGCCTGATAGGTTTGGCCGAAGCCTCCATAATAATTCAGATCCTCTGTATGTCCGCCCGTTAGCCCCAGTTTATAAGCATCGCTTATAGCTGCATGAAGAGCCTTCTTTAAATAGTTCTCCGAAACCGCTGGAAGCACATGAAATAGAAGCTCCTGTGCCTGGTCTTTTAATAGTCCATTAGGCTTTCCATGTTCATCTATATCAATAACTCCCCCAGGCGGGCACTCTGTAGCTTCTGAAATATTAGCCTTTTTCAGACCAAGCGAGTTGGCTGCCAGTGCATGTCTGCATACACGTTTAAGCATCACAGGGTGATTGGGCACCACCTGATCCAGTTCATGGGCGTATATAGGTTCAGGCTGATCCCAAAGGTTCTCATTCCAGCCTTCGCCTATTACCCAGTCCCCTTCCTCAACTGTTTCTGAAAATTGCCTTACTGCCATAAGAACATCCTGCTTGGAGGTATGTTTTGAAAGATCCAGCCTGATCAGCCTTTCGCCATGCCCGATCAAATGCATATGGCTATCCACAAATCCCGGAAGCATTGTGCTCCCATTCAAATCTATTTCTTCCTGTATCTCTTCTTTATACTTTTCCTTTAAGTCGCGGAAACCGCCAAGCTCAACGATTCTGTTTCCTTTTGTAAAAACGGCTTCTACCTGATGATTTTCTTGCTGGAGGGTATAAATAGTCCCCCCATGCCACAGCGTTCCCATAAATCTTTTCCCCTTTACCATACTAAAAATTTCATTTTCACATAGTATAACAAAAATACAGGCGGATTTCCCGCCTGTATTTTTTATTGGGATTTAGTTTTGGGCTGAAGCTGTTTCGGCTTCCTTTTTCCTTAATTCAACTCGCATAATTTTTCCTGATGTTGTTTTAGGAAGCTCGGTTAAAAATTCGATTTTGCGTGGGTATTTATATGGTGCTGTCAGCTCCTTCACATGCTCCTGAAGCACTGATACTAAGTTTGGATCGTTTTGGTCAACGCCTTCCCTTAATACAACGAAGGCCTTGACAATATTTCCGCGTAACTCATCCGGACTGCCGACAACTGCACATTCAGCTACATACGGGTGCTTTACCAATGCATCTTCAACTTCAAAAGGCCCTATGGTATAGCCGGAGCTTATGATAATATCATCGCCGCGCCCTTCAAACCAGAAGTATCCGTCTTCATCTTTTTTTGCTTTATCTCCAGTAATATAATAATCCCCGCGGAATTGCATAACCGTTCTTTCCGGATCCTTATAATAGTTTTTAAATAATGCAGGAGTTTCTACATGGACAGCAATATCGCCTACTTCGCCTACAGCACAAACTTCTCCGTCCTCATTAACAATTTCAACCCTGTTGCCAGGAGTCGGTTTGCCCATCGAGCCTGCCTTAAGCTCCATATCTTTTGTAATACCGACAAGCAGGGTATTTTCTGTTTGGCCATAGCCATCACGCACGTTTACATTAAAATGCTTTTTAAATGTATCAATTACTTCGCGGTTCAGCGGCTCACCAGCTGAAACAGCACTATGGAGCTCCGGAAGCTTATATTCATGAATATTATCCACCTTTGCCATCAGCCTGTATTCTGTAGGCGTACAGCAAAGGACATTTACCTTATAATCCTCTAAAAGCTGCAAATACTTTTTCGGCTCAAACTTTCCATTGTACACTAGGCCAGTAGCACCTGAACCAAGGACGGAAAGGAACGGGCTCCAAATCCACTTTTGCCACCCAGGTCCTGCTGTAGCCCATACTGTATCCCCTTCTTCAATGCAGAGCCAGTTAGGTGCAGCTGTTTTTAGATGGGCGAATGCCCAGCCGTGTGTATGTACAACACCTTTCGGATTTCCTGTGGTTCCCGATGTATAGGATAGGAACGCCATATCATCCCTGGTTGTATCTGCCAATGGCAGTTCGTCAGAAGCCTCATTCATTGCCTCATCCAATTGGATCCAGCCCTCCGCTTGGCCCCCAATCACAAATTTCGGAATGCTGCCTGCTTCCTTAATATCTTTAAATTGATCAACATATGGATAATAACTTACAATACCTTTAACATCCCCATGATTAATTCGGTATTGAAGATCTTTTGTACGGAGCATTTCAGAACTCGGTATCACGACAATTCCGGCTTTTAATGAAGCAATGTATACTTGATATGCTTCAATCAGCCTTGGAACGATAATGAGAATAACATCTCCCTTTTGCAAACCATTTCCTAAGAAAACGTTTCCAATTTTGTTCGCATTACGGAGCAGCTCTCTGTATGTAACCTCTTTTTTCTCTCCCTGCTCATTTTCCCATTTGATTGCAAGCTTGTCCTTATCCTCGGCATAACGCTCCATTTCTGATACGAGATTGTATTTCTCCGGTGCGATTAGATCTTCCCGTTTCATCAAATCTCCCCCTAACAATGTCTTTTTGCTGATGCCTTGACCTGAGATGCAGTTCTATAGAAATTATTATACTAAACTATTCTAAAATTTTAAAATATTTATTTTTTGAAAAATATTTTCTGTTTAAAACATAGGCTATTTAGCTTGCCTGTTGATTCTGCTCAAGAAGCTCTACGAACGTAGTCAGTCGGGGAGCGTCCTCGGCCCACGCGCCCTGCGGGGTCTCCCTATGACATGCATTTCCCGCTGGAAATTGAACCATCATCGTCGAATAAACACCGTACTATTGAAATGCGAATGCATTTTCGAGGAGCTGCTCCAACCGCACCAACCAACAAATTACAAAAATTCAACAATGAGCTTAACAAAAAACTTAACATAAATAAGGAGCAGGAAAGAATTCCTGCTCCTTGTAGCCATAGTATTTAATTATTTTTGGAAACCGCCTAATTGCTGTTCAGCCATTTGAACTAAGCGCTTAGTGATTTCTCCTCCTACTGAACCGTTAGCGCGAGAAGTAGTTTCTGCACCAAGGTTTACACCGAATTCAGTAGCGATTTCGTACTTCATTTGATCTAGAGCTTGTTGAACTCCAGGAACTAGAAGTTGGTTTGAGTTGTTGTTGTTTGCCATGTGATTTCACCTCCTTGTGAGTATAGAATGTGTAGAATCACATGGCCATATTCAAATATTTACTGGTAATTATTGCATTATTTTTAAGAAGAATCTTGCAGTACAGCAGTGTATTCCGAACCTAAAAATCCAACAAGATTAGAATAAATCTTCAAAAGACTCTTCCTTGCCTGATTGAGGCTTAATGATTATCTCCTCTGTATTCTTAACCGCTTTTGCAATAAGAGGTTCGAAATCAACAAAGCTTTCAAAGTGACGGACTTTGTCCCGTTTCGGCTTTGTCTTTGGAGAAGCCGGAACAAATACCGTGCAGCAATCTTCAAAAGGCCTGATGGATATATCATGTGTATCAATCTTTCGAGCGATCTCGATGATTTCAGATTTATCCATTGTAATGAGGGGCCTAAGTACAGGAGTGTTTGTTACATCGTTAATGGCGTACATACTCTCCAGCGTCTGGCTTGCCACCTGGCCAAGGCTTTCCCCTGTTATGATGGCAAGCCCGTCATTTTTCCTGCGGATTTCATCTGTAATCCGCAGCATTAGGCGCCTTGTAGCCGTCATTGTATAATTTTGAGGAACCTGCTGCTGAATCAGCTGCTGGATTTCTGTAAATGGAACAATATGAAGTGCAACTGCCCCCGTAATATTTGACAATTTTTCCGTAAGATCAATGACCTTCTGCTTTGCTCGTTCACTTGTAAAAGGCGGGCTGTAAAAATGGACAGCTTCCACCTCCAGGCCTCTTTTCATGGACAAATAACCGGCTACTGGGCTATCAATCCCCCCAGAAAGCATCAGCATCGCCTTGCCGCCGGATCCAGCTGGAAGGCCTCCTGCTCCTTGGAATGTTTCACACGATAAATAAGCAGCTTCTTCCCGGATTTCAATTTGGAGATTAATATCCGGCTTTTTAACGTTTACCTTCAAGCCCGGTACATTCTTTAACAAATGCCCGCCAAATTCATGATTGAGTTCATCTGTATTTAAAGGGAAACTCTTATCGGCCCTCTTCGCTGTAATTTTAAATGTCTTTCCTTCTTCATACTTTTTTTGGAATAAGGCCAGCGCAGCATCCTTCATCGCTTCCATATCTTTATTAGTTTTAACAGCCGGGCTGAAGGATTGAATCCCAAATACACCTTTAAGCCGCTCTGAAACCTCCTTGCCATCTGCACCATTCAAAATGACATACATGCGGTCTCTGGTAGCCTCAATTTTGATTCCCGTAAAATCATGAAGCACATTGGATATGCTTTTTCTCAATTTATCTACAAACTTATTGCGGTTCCTGCCTTTTGTGGAAATTTCTCCATATCTTATAAGTATTCGATCATAATTTATCATATTTCATAACCTCTCTTAGCCGATTAACAGTCTCTTTCACTGCCTCTATGAAAGCTGCGGCTTCTTCCAGTGTATTTTCATAAGTTAAACTGACCCTTATGGCACTTTTTGCATCCTTTTCCTGAACTCCGATTGCAATCAGAGTACTGCTGGCAGCCGCTTTCTTTGACGAGCAAGCACTTGTCGTGGATACATAAATGTCCTTCTCTTCAAGAGCGTGGACAAATACCTCAGCTTTAAACCCTTTTATGGAAAAATTAATAATATGCGGAGCAGAATGGCTTTCAGGAGTATGGACAGTGATATCCTCCATTTTTCCAAGTTCCTCCACGAGGTACTTTTTAATAGATAGAAGCCGATCAAGAAATTTTTCCTTGTTATTCATCGTAAGTCTTAATGCTTTTGCCATCGCCACTGTCCCGGCTACATTTTCTGTACCGCTTCTTTGCTTCCATTCCTGATTCCCACCGGAAAATAATGGTGAAAGATGGATGCCATCACGGATGAACAGGACCCCATTTCCCTTTAAACCGTGAAATTTATGGGCCGAAATGGTACACAGGTCCACATTGGCTTCATAAAGATCAAGCGGAACCTTTCCAACCCCCTGAACATTATCCACATGGAATACAATTTTTGAATGTTTTTTCAGCAGCTTACCTATTTCATTAATGGGCTGAATAGAACCTATTTCATTATTTACATGCATAACCGATACTAAAATCGTTTCGGATGTTATCTCTTTCTCAATATCCTCCACACTTACAATTCCGCTGCTGTCTGGCGGTATAATCGTAATACGATAGCCCAAGTCCCGGAGCTGTGCCATGGTTTCACTAACCGAAGCATGTTCTACTGCCGTTGTAATAATATGGCGGCCCCTATTCCTGTGCATTAAAGCCGTACCCTTTATAGCTAAATTATTGCTTTCTGTCCCTCCAGAGGTAAAATAAACTTCATTAGGCTGGACATTCATCAATTGGGCAATTTGCTCCCTTGCCTGCATCAAAAGCCTTTCTGCCTGGCCTCCCATGCCATGCAGTGAAGATGGATTGCCATAGTATTCTGAGGAAACCTTTATAAATGAATCAAGCACTTCTTTATATGGTTTTGTTGTTGCACTATTATCAAAATAAATCATGGTCTTCTCCTTTCGTTGCGAAAACCCTTTTGCCAACTGTAAATCATATCATAACCTGCTCCGAATGAAAACGTAATTGATTATATCTGCTTAAATGACTGATAATAATAGGAAATGGCACTTTATTAAATTATTCAAATATGCCCTTTTTTAGTAAATGAATGAATATATTTCTCTGTGGAAGGCTGTTAAATGTTAGACTTACAGCACTGATTGTTTACTCGGATGTTATCATAAAATACTAAATATTAAGACTTCATTTTTATTCGACAATTTTTTCATTACGTGTGCTAATATGAAAATGTTCTAAACATTAAGAAATAGAACTATCTGTTCAGGAGGATATATATGGAGAATAAAACACTAACATCAAAACAAATTCTGGCGGTTGGACTAATGTTATTTGCTCTTTTCTTTGGAGCAGGGAATATGATTTTTCCTCCTTTCCTAGGCCAGGAAGCCGGAACAAATGTCTGGACTGCCATTGTTGGATTTTTGATTACAGGTGTTGGATTACCGCTTTTAGGAATTATTGCAATAGCGAAAAATGGTGACTTGCAGACGATAGCAAGCCGTGTACACCCCTTATACGGAATTATATTTACGATCGTCATGTATTTGGCCATAGGGCCACTATTTGGAATTCCGCGTACAGGGACTGTAGCTTATGAAATCGGAGTAATTCCGTTCTTATCTGAAACCGCTTCCAAAAATGGGTTGCCACTTTTTCTGTATACTGTAATCTTTTTCGGCATCACCGCCTGGCTTTCATTAAACCCTTCCAAATTGGTGGACAGGATTGGCAAGCTTTTTACACCGGCACTGCTTATTATTCTTTCAGTCCTTGTGATAAAAAGTTTGATTACACCGCTTGGTGATCTAAAAGCTCCACAGGGTGCATATACGGACGGGCCATTTTTTAAAGGATTTATAGAAGGTTATCTGACAATGGATACAATTGCTGCTTTGGTATTCGGGATCGTTGTCATTGGTTCTATTAAAGGAATGGGCGTTACAAATAAACAGGCTCTTATGAAGATATGCATTACTGCGGGGCTGATCGCAGCAGCAGGTTTAGCAGCGGTTTATCTGTCCCTTGCTTATATAGGGGCGACCAGCATGGATGCTTTAGGAAAAATGGATAATGGTGGTGCTATCCTTTCTGCTTCTGCACAATACCTGTTTGGATCGGCCGGAGCAGCGATACTGGCACTGGCCATTACAGTTGCCTGCCTGACAACTTCTGTCGGTCTTGTCTCTGCATGTGCTCAGTATTTCTCTAAGCTTCTTCCGAAAGTTTCTTATAAAACCATTGTGGCCATTCTCTCTTTGTTTAGCATGGTCGTGGCAAATATCGGATTAACACAGCTGATTCAAATTTCATTGCCAATATTGATCATAATCTACCCGCTGGCAATCGTTCTGATTTTGCTATCCTTCATGCATAATGCATTTAATGGATACTCTTTGGTCTATATAGGTGCTTTAATTCCTACAGGTCTGATCAGTTTTATTGATGGATTAAAAACAGCTGGTATGGATGTAGCATTCATAACAGACACTCTTCATTTCCTTCCATTTTTTGCCCAGGGAATCGGCTGGCTCGTGCCTGCCATCACAGGAGCCATAATTGGCTACTTCCTGGCGCTGGCTTTCGGGGAATCCAAAAAACCAATTCCTGTTCATGAGTAAACAAGCTTAAGACCAAAAAAGACCAGATCCTAGTGGATCTGGTCTTTTTTTTATTCTTTCATAATCTCTTCGATCTTCCTTATGGCCCCTGGCTCTACCTCTTCTATAGAAGCAGCAGCCTGTTCCAATGCTGTTTTATACTCATAGCTCCTAAACGAAGACTCCGCTTCTTTAAGGCCTTTATCTATGGATGGATATCTGCTTCTATATCTGTTTCCATATTGAATCACTTTCTCTGCAAGAAGAATGGTCTCAATCATTTCATTGGTCGAGTCAGCAGCCTTGTCTACAGTGAGAACTGCCACTTCTAGATACTGCTGTACAGCCGGGATGTTTAATGGCTTCTCATCCAGCTTCGCCAGCACATTATCTATGCTTTCTTTTGCATCCTGGATCAAATACTTATATTCCTGCGAAACACCAGGTACATTGCTTTTAGAAATAAACCTCATGGTCTCAGTAACTTTTTTGGTTAGCTCTTTTACCTTTTCCCTGGCAGACAATTCATCTTTTCTTAATGCCTGGAGTTTTTCTGCGAATGCTGTCTGCTCATCCGAGATTTCCTCCAGCTGTTCCTTGACTTCAGCAAGCTCTTCCCTCAAAACAGTGTGAGGAGCGCTTTGGCTGTTAATCTTATGCTCGAGTACCTCAAACTTTTTAAAGAGCTGGGTTAATTTCTTTTCTAATTGCACCTGAACTTCCAGATCCTTATCCGAAACATGGTAACTCTGCCGGACAACCGACATTTCTGCTTTCAGATGGCTGTTAATATCTTTGTTATTATACAGCATGTTTCTGGTTGCTTCATCCTGCTGGCTTAAGTAGTGTCTTGCATGAACTTCCTTTTCTAGGAGATCGTATAACAGCTCAATTTTGTCTTTGATCTCCTCTACACCTTTCTGGACCTCAGCAGTCTCTGCCTTGTCAACATAGCCGGCATATTCAGTTACTTCCTGTTCAAGCCGCTCAATTTCTTTATCCATTTGCAAATGATCAAGGATGTAGCCCTGTTCCAGCATTTCCTTGTATCCATCCTTTAATTCATCCAGCTGGGAAGGAATTTTGGATTGGCACTCCACCATTAAGTTGGGAATAGCCTCCATTTTGCTTTGGGCATCCTCCAGCAGAACTTTGATCATTAGAAGAGTTTCGCGGGCTTCGAGATAATTGCCCTTTTCTGTTTTCTCATCAAATTCTTCAAACTTCGCCATCGCCTCATCGAGCTGTTTTTCAAGAATGGTTTCTGCTTTCCCAAATGTATGGCGATGGGCAAGCAGTGATTTTTTGCATTCGCGGTACATATCTTTTAATTCTTCAATTTCCGCCCTGTTCTTTTCTTCGCTCCCAACAAGCTCATTCAATTCACCAAGCAATTTTTTAATGCTCTCTTCAATTTCGGTTAGACGCAGTTCGATTTTCTGCTGAATTTCCTGGGCTTTTTTAAACCGGTATTTATCGATATTCTCTTCAGCATCAAATAAATACTCCTCAACATCAGGAAGCTGTGTTGTTACAATTTCGTCCCACTCATTTCTCCAGCGTTCAAATAATTCCTCAGTTTGGCCTGTCATATTAAGCTTTTTAACCCTTGACATCTCATCGAGAACAGGGCGATCAGTTATTTCCATCTTCCATGTTTCAAGCCTGTCAATTTCTTTATAGTGTTTTTTCTTCAAAAAAAGTCCCGTCAGATATAGGCATATAAGTATGACTATACCTCCAATTATGTATTCCATGATAAAGCCCCCTGTTCTGTTCCCGAGCCGATATGTATATGTATAGGTTTTAATTTAAGTTGGTATTGCATACCCGAAGGCGCTTCCGCATTTCGTATGTTATTTTCAATGTTTTTATGATACCATGTAAACGACATTTTTTGACTATTTATTTCATATTTTTATGAATTAATTGAGTTAATCAATCGGTAATTTTTGAGTATGACTGATATTTTTCAAAAGTAAGAGAAATGAAAAAGACATTCGCCTTCTCTTTTTATTGAACAATATGAGATTCTCAATTACAAACAATTCGCTTTTTATTGCTTATTTCCTTCCTAAATGTAAAAGAAAGGTGATATTCCTTATGTTTAAAGACGGCCACATCCATACATCATTCTGTCCGCATGGTTCAAAAGACCCTCTGGAAGATTATGTCGAAAAAGCACTGGAGCTTGGCTACCGGGAAATTTCCTTTACTGAACATGCCCCATTGCCTAAGGGCTTCGAGGATCCTGCTCCTGCTTCTGACAGTGCTATTAGGCAAGAAGAACTGGAACAATATTTTGAAGAAATTTCAAGGGTCAAAGCGGCTTATAAAGGGAAAATCAAAATCAATGCGGGGCTTGAGGTAGATTTTATTGAAGGGTTTGAACAGGAAACCCGGAACTTTTTGAATAATGCAGGAAAATATTTGGATGATTCCATCTTATCTGTCCACTTTTTAAAGCATGATAACCAATACGAATGCCTGGACTACAGCCCAGATGTGTTTGGAAAAATGATCGAGCAATACGGTTCAATAGAAGCAGTATACAAAAATTACTTCCGTACCCTTCTTTTATCAGTCCGGTCTGATTTGGGTCCGTTTAAACCTAAAAGAATCGGTCATATTACACTGGTTAAAAAATTCCAAAAAAAATATCCCGTTGATAGGGAATTCAGGGAAGAAATTTCGGAGATTCTGGATGCAGTACAAATTCAGGGGTTTGAACTTGACTATAATGGAGCAGGCTTCTCCAAGCCCCTTTGCAAAGAACCATATCCTCCTGATTGGGCAGCTAAAGAAGCCCTCAAAAAAGGGATTGCACTTATTTATGGCTCAGATGCGCACCAGGTAAAGGAAATGGGGCAAGGCCGCAGTGTCATGAAATACCTTTAATTGGTCTTCAACGTTTTTTGGCGGGTTTCACAACACAGCAGCATATGGTTTTCCTGCATGATGATTGCATAGGACTCCGTCAATCCAATTAAAGATTTCCTTCGTGTATTTTTCTGCGAAGTATTTTTCGTGAGGAAATACATGCAGCACCTCTGCCATATAATGTGTATTCAAAAATGGCATGGACAGCAGCCCTTTTAATTGGATAATCATATAATTGGCTGAGTGGGACCGAAACTCTTTTGTTTTCACTCCGCGTTCCAAAACCTTGCTGAAATAGAATTTTTCCTTAGCCAAATAAGTGGACATAATTTCCCGGACCACTTGTGAATCAATCGATATTTCGCGGAGAATGAGCCTAGTCAAATGGCTATTATCAAATTGGTAAGCCATGATATTCTCCGCTATTTTTTTCAAGCTGAGGGCTGCTCCTTGGTCAATCAGAGAACATCCCTTCTCAATCTCCTGAATATAGCCTTCAAAAAAAGCAGTGAAGCAATATTCAAGTAATCCATGTTTGTTATCAAAGTAGTAGGATATATTTGCCGGGTTGGTTTTTGCTTTCCCGGCAATATCACGAATGGATGTCCCTGAAAAACCTTTCGTATTAAATAAGGATATGGCAGCCGAAACAATTGCATCTTTAGAATTTTTCCTCACCGTTCCCGCCTCGCTTTCTTTCGTTTAAATTCACTTTAATACGCGGATTAGTTGTTATAATTAAACATTCTTGCTAAAATCGTCTTATCCTTTTTTAAGTTCTCGACAATGTCTTCCTAATTTCCTGTGTTTCTGCCAGCAAATTCACATATTTTTTAGAGAGTAAGGTGAATAGTGATGTTTAATGTCGAATCATACCGGGGAACCCGTGAAGAAAACTATAAATTAGTAATCAAACAGCTTTCTGCATTGCTTGAAGGAGAAAAGAACCAAATAGCCAATCTCAGCAATGCATCCGCGCTGCTCAATCAATTCCTTGACCGTACAAATTGGGTAGGATTTTACCTGATGGAAGGAGGGGAGCTTGTGCTTGGGCCTTTTCAGGGACTGCCTGCCTGCGTAAGGATTCCACTTGGAAAAGGGGTCTGCGGAACAGCTGCCAAACAAAAGGAAACTCTACGGGTTGAAGATGTCCATCAATTCCCTGGACATATTGCCTGCGATGCAGCTTCCGAGTCTGAAATCGTTGTTCCTCTTATCAAAGACGGGAATCTGCTAGGTGTTTTGGATATCGATTCACCTGAAAAAAACCGCTTTGATGAACTCGATCAGGAATACTTAGAAGAATTTACAAAAGTGCTGGTATCTTATCTATAACAAAAAGGAGGTGTCCCTTCACAGGACATCTCCTTTTTTGACTATTAAATCCTATCAAGTGCCTGTGCCAGATCATCGCGGATATCTTCCCATGATTCAAGGCCGACAGAAAGTCTCAGCAGTGTATCTTCAATCCCCATTCGCTCCCGGGATTCTTGTGGCACAACCGCATGAGTCATGGTAGCCGGGTGCTGGATCAATGTCTCAGCATCTCCAAGACTCACCGCAATTTTGATTAGCTTTAGCTTATTCATAAATGCCTGGGCTGTTCCTTTATCTCCTTTCAGTGTAAAAGAGATCATTCCGCCTGGTTTCCTCATTTGTTTTTGGGCGATTTCGTACTCGGGATTATGGCTGTCCCCCGGAAAATAAATTTTCTCAACTTTTGGATGCTTCAATAAATATTCCGCAAGCTTTTCAGTATTCTCACAATGGCGGTCTAGCCTTACAGCTAGTGTTTTTAATCCCCGGAGGAGCAGCCAGGCATCAAATGGAGATATAATTCCCCCAATATCTTTTTGAGTGGTCGTTGAAACTTTATCCAAAAATTCTTTTGGACCTATGACAATCCCTGCTACGACATCCCCATGGCCGCCTATATATTTGGTCGCACTGTGAATAACAATATCACAGCCCAGTTCAATCGGATTTTGCAGATAAGGGGAACAGAAAGTATTATCGACTATAACAGGTATCCCTTTCTCTCTCCCTACTTCTGCAACCATTTTCAAGTCTACCAGTTTCATTGTTGGATTAATCGGCGTTTCAACATAAATGCAGGCTGTCTCAGGTTTTATTTCCTTCAGAAGCTGTTCTTTTGTTTCCATGGCGGAAAAATCATGGCTGATTTTATATTTTTCATCCATCATCTCCAGCAAACCAAATGTGCATCCATAAACGCCCTGAGAGCATAATATATGATCGCCGGTTTTAGTTAATGCAAATAGCACAGCGGATACCGCAGCCATGCCGGACCCAAAAGCAAGGGCAGATTCCCCCTTCTCAAGGGCTGCCATTCTTTCTTCAAGCATTTTAACCGTCGGATTGCCAAGACGTGAATAAATATATCCTTCCTCTTCACCGGCAAAGCGCTTTTCGCCTTGCTGTGCAGTTTCAAATGTAAAAGTTGATGTTTGAAAAATTGGCGGTGCAAGGCTTCCATTGAACATTTCCGAATCATAGCCTTCATGAATGACTTGTGTCTCAAACTTTACCTGATGTTTCCTTTCCATATAACTCTCCCTCTCGGTGTAAACGCTTTCAATATTTTCTAAAAAAACCTCTCTTTCAGCATATGATAAATGGCTATTTTTTGAAAGTGTTTTGTTTTGAAAAAAGTAAATATGCCTTTCACAGAAAGAGACTGCCTATTGAATTAGAGGCAGTCCCTATATAAATGAATTTTTAGCTGACTCGATGACCGCTTTGTTTTTGCCTGAATGCTTTGCAGTATATAATGCTCTGTCTGCTCTCTTAAATAAAGCCGGATAGGAGTCTTTCCGTCCCCTGCTCCAATAGGAGACTCCACAGGAAATGGTCACTCGAGGATTTGAACTCTCAAATACCTTTTTAACGAGCCTTTCAGCAATGATTGTCCCTGCTGCCAGTGAAACAGCCGGAAGGTAAACAGCCAGCTCCTCGCCGCCCCATCTCGCTCCTACATCAGTGCCGCGTATATTTCCATTAATTACATTGGCGACCTGGATAATAACATCATCCCCAACCTGATGTCCATATGTATCATTTATCGCTTTAAAATCATCAATATCAATTAGCATAAATGTTCCTTCATGGTCCTCATTCATCGATTGATGTATACGGTCGTCCAAATAGCTCCTGGAGTATAGCTTTGTTAAATGATCTGTCACAACCATCTTCTCCAGTTCTTCCCTTAACATTGAATTGGTAAAAGCTAAAGTGGAATGATGAATCAATGATTGCAGCAGTTTAAAAGTTTCAAATGAAAAATGGTAAGGAGAGCGGTGCATGACTAGCGCAAAACCCTTTAATGCTCCTGATTGGGTCATTGGCACTGCCATAATGGACTTAAAGTATGAAATCGGCTCCTGGTTTTGCAAGCTAAAATCCCCTATAAAAAGTGATTCCCTCTCCTTAATAATTTTTTCCTTAATATACCGAATATAGGGATCCGCATTCTTTGTGTGGAAGAAAGAGGTACTCCCATTAATTACATTTGAATTGACACCTTCAGGAGATATCAGAATAAAACCCGCTTCCTCAGCGTCAAATGAACGCACTATTTGCTCCGACATAAATGTCATCGTTTCCGTCAGGCGCAAATTCGAATTAAGGCGGTGGGAGGTTTCATTGATTAATTGAAGGTCTGTAATCAGGCGCTTGGATTGCTGATAAAGCTGGGCATTTTCAAGCGCACTCCCTGCTGTATTGGCAAGCAGCGTGATAAATTCCACCTCATTTTTAGGAAACATCAGGGTATTGGGAGCAATCACCTGCAGGACTCCATAAACCCCCTGTTTCCCTTTCAGCGGGGCATAAAGTACAGAGCGCTTTTCCTGAATGGAATCTTCAAATTGGACAGACCCTGTTACATATGCCTGCATGGCTGCGATATTTTCGCTGTCATATTCCAGATCCCTAATCGGCAAATCTCCGTGACTATTATTGTCCTGGGACAATAATAGATAATACGTAAAGGTAGGATAAACTTCTTGCAAAGTGTAGATAATTTCCCCAAGCACCCTATCCATATCCATCGAAGAGTGAAATTTCTCAGTTACACGGTATAGCTGTTTATACCGTTTTTCCTCCGATACAATCTTGGCAAGCCCATGGGCCTTATCTAAAAATTGTGCGCACTCTCCGCTAAGCTCATGTAAAATATTTTCTGGCAGAAACCTAAAAGAATCCAGTCCCCCTTTGAGGATCATACAGCCAAGCAATAGGTCACCCTTCATCAATGGAAGGATTAATTCCTCCCCCTGATTCTCTATGCCCGCAATGCGGAGTTCCCTGCTTTCCCTTACCCATGCCTTTAGGCCATTAAGGGAAATAACAGGCGGCACAGCGCTTGCCTGATCGCTGGTAGAAGCTTTTACAAAAAAATCCTGTTTCCATTCATTGCAGCCATATAAAATAATTTCTTCCGCACCGGTCAGAGTCTTTATGGCCGAAAGCATTTCATCCAGCAGTTTTTCATAATGAAAGAACCCGTTCTCTGTATCGATAATATCAAAGAAGCGGCTTTTTAATTTAAAAATGATTTGGCGTTCGAGCGTATCCATCTCCATCATCACCTATCAACCGTTTCAGATCAGGAATTTTTAAATCAATAAGACTATTATAGCTAGCTAAGATTATTTTTTTCGACAAATTTATGGCTATTTCGTATCAATTCGCACAATTTTAATATCTTCTTCAGCAAGTACCAGCCAAAGCAGGCCATCCTCAGATAAAGAATGGATCTCTTTCGCTTTTGCTCCGCTTGGCAGATTGATTGTATTATCTTTAATATGAAGCGTTTGTCCATCTGCAGAATCTTCTATTTGATAGGGTGATGAAGCCATTCTAAACCCCTCATCCCTATTCGCCTGCTGAAGGTTCCCGGCAAAATAACGCCAGCCCTTTCCGGTTTTAACCCAGAAGCCATTCCCTTCCCGATCCGGGGCAAGTTCCTCTGGAGCTAAGCTCAGTTCGGCTGCATAGAGAGTTTTAAACTTAAAGGGCCTTGTTCTTTCTACTTCAAATACTGCCAGCAGATGCTCGCCATTTTTATATTCATATACAGCTACTCTGGGAGAAACTTCGTTACTGCTTTGTTGAAGAACCAGCACTATCGGACCATTAGTCTCAGGCACCTGCTGCATATAAAATCCTGCAGCGGCTATTGAAATAAACACTAAAATTTAAAAAAAGCGGAGCCGCTTTTCTATTCTTGTTTCATTCATTATCTGCATATATTCCAATTTTTTCTTCATTATATCATATCTTTCCAAATGACTCTTTAGTTGTTTAATCATTTTACGCAAAAAATAGCCTAGTCCTTATTTCTCCTATATAATTGCAAATATCGTTTACTAAAACTAAGAGATTAATAATACGCAATAACACCTTGACTTATATCCAATAAAAGTTATATAATACTCTTTGTGTAAAATATTGCAGCCTATGTGAGCACCTTGATGTACTCATTTTGTTCCTCAACCAGAGCTTTGAAGTTAGTTTTATCTAGCTTCAGGCGCCATCCGCGACAAGCGGGGGCCTTACGCATTTCTGGGGATGGGGTACTGTGTAACCCTCTGCTGCTAGGGCGAAGGTACATGAAAACAAAATGGTCATAATTGTTGTGCACATCTGTTTCTGTTTTTATTTTACCAAAATAAAAACACAAAAGGAGGAGTCTTAAATGGCTCGTTATACTGGTCCAAGCTGGAAATTATCCCGCCGCCTTGGAATCTCTCTAAGCGGTACTGGTAAAGAATTAGAAAAGCGTCCTTACGCTCCTGGACAACATGGTCCAAACCAACGCAGAAAATTATCTGAATACGGATTGCAATTGCAAGAAAAGCAAAAGCTTCGTCATATGTACGGAGTGAATGAGCGCCAATTCCGTAACTTATTTGATAGAGCAGGCAAAATGCCTGGTAAGCACGGTGAAAATTTCATGATTCTTTTAGAATCACGTCTTGACAACGTTGTATACCGTTTAGGTCTTGCACGTACTCGCCGTCAGGCTCGCCAACTTGTTAACCATGGCCACATCATGGTTGATGGAGCTCGTGTTGATATTCCATCATACCGCGTTGCACCTGGTCAAACAATCACACTTCGCGAAAAATCTCGCAACCTTGACATCGTTAAAGAAGCAATCGAAGTGAACAACTTCGTACCTGACTTCGTATCTTTCGATGCAGACAAGCTAGAAGGAACTTTCACTCGTATGCCTGAGCGTTCTGAACTTCCAGCTGAAATCAACGAATCTCTAATCGTTGAATTCTACTCTCGTTAATATTTACTTGAAAACTGCCGATATGTGTCGGCAGTTTTTTTGTTTTAGGCAATAATGAGGTGGAGTTTCTAGAAGCATAACTGAGTAGGAATGGGATAGCTACCTTTTTTGATTCAGAATTATCACCGTCAATCAGTAGGATTAACTACCTTTTTTGGGTCTTGAGCGCCTTTATCGTCGTTAATCTGCGCGATTAACTACCTTTTTTGAACCTTGAGCGCTTTTACTGTAGTTAATCAGCATGATTAACTACCTTTTCTCTAGGATCGGCACTAATTGGTGAGATTAACTTCCATATCTTATATGTGGCGCTATTATCATTGTCAATAACCGGAATGGTGCCAAATGTGAACACAAGAAAAGCCCTCCTTCAACCGGAGGGCTTTCATTTTAGTATTTAATTAAGAAATATTTCTTCTTTCCGCGGCGAATGACGGTAAATTGGCCTTCAATCCTGTCTTTTTCCGAAAGAACATAATCAAGCTCTGTTACACGCTCACCATTTACAGAAACGGCACCATTTGTAACATCTTCACGGGCCTGGCGTTTAGATGGTGAAATTTTGGCAGCAACCAGTATATCAACGATACTAACTTCTCCGCCCTCTGAATGCTCATAGGAAGGAACATCCTTAAAGCCTTGTTTAATCTCAGAAGCAGATAGATTCTTAATGTCTCCGCTGAAAAGGGCAGCAGTAATTTTAATCGCCTGCTCCAAAGCTTCATCGCCATGGATCAGTCGAGTCATTTCTTCCGCAAGGGCTTTCTGTGCTTTGCGAAGATGGGGTTCTTCCTGAACTGCTTTTTCAAGCTCTTCAATTTCTTCGCGAGATAAGAATGTGAAAAACTTTAAGTATTTAATAACATCAGCATCAGCCGTATTAATCCAGAATTGGTAGAACTCGTATGGAGATGTCTTTTCCGGATCAAGCCAGATCGCTCCGCTTTCCGTCTTCCCAAACTTGGTTCCGTCTGCTTTTGTTACAAGCGGGATTGTCAGGCCATATGCTTTTGAACCTTCCGGCGCCATTTTACGGATAAGCTCAAGACCTGTCGTAATATTGCCCCATTGGTCGCTTCCCCCAATTTGCATCTTGCAGTTATGATTCTCATATAAATGAAGGAAATCCATTGCCTGCAAAATGGTGTAAGTAAATTCAGTAAAAGAAATCCCTGTTTCCAATCTGGAGGAAATCGTATCTTTCGCAAGCATGTAGTTGACTCCCACATGTTTTCCGTAATCACGGAGGAAAGTAACAATGTCCATGGAACCTGCCCAATCATAGTTGTTCACCATGATAGCACCATTTTCACTATCAAAATCAAAAATCCTTTTCAGCTGGTTTTGGATAGAGTCCACATTATGCTGAACAGTCTCCAATGTCTGCAGTTTTCGTTCCTCGCTTTTGCCGCTCGGATCTCCAATTAAACCGGTAGCTCCTCCAACGAGAACGATTGGGCGGTGTCCTTCTTTTTGAAAACGCCTTAAAGTTAAAAATGGAAGCAGATGCCCAATATGCATACTGTCCGCGGTAGGGTCCACACCACAGTATAAAGAGATCTTTTCTTTATTAATCGTATTCTGGATCCCCTCTTCATCTGTTTGCTGGTAAACGATCCCTCTCCATTGCAAATCTTCAAGTACATTCATTGTTAAGTTCCTCCTAAATTAAACTGTTACTAAATGGTTAAAATGCAATTTTTCCAGGCAAAGATGGTGGCGATTCCCCACATACAAAAAGCGCCCCTGCACATATGCAGGGACGCATGATTTATATTGCGCGGTACCACCCAAATTGAGGACAAATGCCCTCCACTCTTTCAAGATAACGGAATAACCGTTCACTGCTATGACTGCTGAGCAGGTTGACAGTGAAAGCTCAGGGAGGTAATTCACCCTTCTATTTGTACCGGCTCGCAGCGGCCGCCGGCTTTCTGAAACAGGGATAGAAGCATTACTGGGTTCCCATCAATGCCTATATAGTATTTTTTGAAACAGAAATTATGCTTCTTACGTCTATGACTAAGATAAACCATTTTTATCATAAAAATCAGCCAAATGTCAAATACATGTACAAAAAAAGGAAATTTCAGATAAATGGCGAACCTTGTCAATTAATATGTCGCAATATGCTATAATAGATGTGATTTTAGGGGGATTGATACGATGAAAGAAAAGTTTCAAATACTTATTGATAAATTGAGGCAAACTTCAGGTCTCTTCGGCAATAAAAAAGCAGCTAAAGGGGCTAGCATAACTTATCAGGTTGTCTGGAATTTAGCCTTGCTGTTTATCATTTTGGCTGTAATTGGCGGTGCGTTTGCTGGAGGTTTGGGAGCGGGTTATTTTGCCTCACTTGTAAAGGATGAGCCAATTCGGTCCTATGCCAGCATGAAAAAGGATATATACGATTATGAAGAAACTTCGGAAGTCTACTTTGCGGATAATGTGTATTTGGGCAAGCTACGGACCGACCTTGAACGGGAGGAAGTTAAGCTTGAGGATGTTTCAGACCACTTGATTAACGCAGTTGTAGCTACGGAGGATGAATATTTTTACGAGCATGACGGAGTGGTGCCAAAAGCAATTATGCGTGCCCTGTTCCAGGAAGTAACAAATTCATCTGTTCAATCCGGCGGAAGCACACTGACACAGCAGTTGATTAAGAACCAAATCTTAACGAATGAAGTTTCTTTTGAGCGAAAAGCAAAAGAGATACTATTGGCATTGCGCCTTGAGAAATTCTTTGATAAAAAAGAGATTCTAGAAGCATACCTGAATGTTTCCACCTTTGGAAGAAATGCTTCCGGCCGGAATATTGCCGGTGTTGAAGCAGCTGCCAAGGGCATTTTTGGGGTAAGCGCAAAGGAATTGACCTTGCCGCAGGCTGCTTTTATTGCGGGACTTCCGCAGAGCCCATTCGGCTATACCCCTTTTACGAGGGAAGGAACAGTTAAAGAGAACTTGGAACCAGGATTCTCAAGAATGAAAACTGTTCTAAAAAGAATGTACGACGATGGCAAGATTAACCAGAAACAATATGAAGAAGCTTTGGCTTACGACCTGACAAAGGATTTTGCCGATCCTTCAGCAAGCCCTTTAGAAAAGTATCCGTACTTAACATTTGAAATTGAAGAACGTGCAGTAAACATCATGACCAAGATTCTGGCGAAAAACGATGGTTATGAAGAACAGGATCTAAAAGAAGATGACGCACTCCGCGAGGAATATAGAACCCTTGCAGACCGGACAATCCGCCAAAATGGATATCAGATTCATACAACGGTTAATAAAGATATTTATGATAAAATGCAGCAGGTAAAAGATAATTACCCTTATTACGGACCTGACAAACCAGAGACAGTTAAGGATCCTGAAACGGGTGAGAACAAGCAAATCATGGAGCCTGTAGAAGTCGGTGCTATTTTAATTGAAAATAAGACCGGGAAAATTATCAGCTTTGTCGGCGGACGCGATCACAAACGTGAGCAATTGAACCATGCTACAAACGCTGTAAGGCAAAATGGTTCAACCATGAAGCCGCTGCTGGTGTATGCACCTGCCATGGAGCTAGGAAAGTCAGCTCCAGGAACAATTTTACCGGATGTGCCATTATACCTTGCTCCAGGATTGAACAGGCCTTGGCCAAATAACTATACCAGAACGTATAGCGGCCTGGTTTCTGCCAGAGAAGCTTTAAAGTATTCCTACAATGTTCCGGCTGTTAAGTTATATAAGGACATAGTCGGACAAAGACCTGCTGCCTACCTGGAAAAGATGGGCTTTACTTCCCTGATCGGACCGGACTATACAAATCTGTCTACAGCCATTGGTTCTTTGGAATATGGGGTAACAGTTGAAGAAAACACAAATGCATTTAGCACCTTTGCCAATGACGGTAAATTTGTCGATGCATATATGATTGAAAAAATCACTGACAAAAATGGTCAGATTATTTATCAGCATGAAGTCAAGCCTGTTGATGTATTCAGCCCGCAGACGGCTTACTTAACAATTGATATGATGCGGGATGTTATTAACAGCGGAACAGCCACTTCCGTTAGAAATAGATTGAAATTCAGTTCAGACTGGGCAGGAAAAACAGGAACAGGCGTAGATTTCCACGATGCGTGGTTTGTTGCAACCAATCCCAATGTTACTTTCGGGATCTGGTCCGGCTATGATACACCTAAGTCTTTAAAAGCTCCCGGCTCATTAAGCTACAGCCTGCGGAATAATTATCTATGGGCAGATCTCATGAATGCAGCATATGATGTTGCCCCTGATCTTGTCGACCCTAGCACAAGCTTTAAAATGCCTGGGGGGATTGTAAGAAGATCCTTCTGTGCTATATCTGGCCTTCTGCCTTCTGATGCATGCTCAAAGGCTGGCCTCGTTGAAACAGACTTATTCAACGCGAAGTTTGTTCCAACAAAAGTGGACGATAGCCTGGGCAATGGAAAACTTGTGAGAATTGGCGACAGAAAATACATGGCTCTTGATTCAACTCCTGAAGAATTTACAGAACCAGGATTGGTACTTAATCCAGAGTATATTGAAAAATTATTTGGCATAAAAGCAAATCCAGGCGATCTTATTCCTAATAAAGAGCGCTGGAAGAGCATTTTAACTACCGGCGACAAACTGGAGGATAACGGCAGGGCTCCTGCCGCCCTAAGCATTAAAGCTTCAGGCCAGACCGTTACATGGGGTGCTCATCCAGAAAAAGATGTTATTGGCTACCGCATCTATAGCAGCGGCAAAAAAGTCGGTACAGTAAAAGCTGGCTCCTCTCTAAGCTTCAAGGCTGGCAATGGGACTATACACGTAACAGCCGTTGATATTGCCGGGAAGGAATCCAAGCCTTCTAACGTGGTTGAAATCGGCAAAAAGCCTGAAGAAGAGAAACCTAAAGAAGAAAAGCCTAAAGAGGAAAAACCGAAAGAAGAGAAACCTGAAGAAGAAAAACCTGCAGACCCTCCAGCCGAGGAAAAGCCGGATCCTGAAAAGCCAGATGAACCTGGTGATGGAGGCGGAGAAGGTGAAGGCAGTACAAACTAGTTAAATATTTAAAAGTGAAGCTGATTTTCAAGCCGGTAAAGGCTCGAAAGTCAGCTTTTTTTTATTAGTTATTTTTCTAAAGCTCTGTATCTACTTATTTAGTGTTCCAACTAGCTGGAGTTTCCTATTTATTTGCCAGGATATGCAGTTTGTTCGCTAATTTTTTTATCATTTGTTCGTAAACTTCCCCCCTTAGCTTGCAAGTTTTCCTGCTTTATTCGCTAAGTTCACAATTATTCATATTTTCCCTGCTGCCCAAACCAAAAAAAGAGAACCGCGGCCATTGAAATGTACCTCCAATTGTTAGTCTTATCTAACAATTGGGGTGCATTTCACCATAAGCGGTTCTCTTTCTATTAGTCTTCCATTGTAGACAGATCGCCAGTTGGGAGATCTAGTTCCCAGGCTTTTAAGACGCGGCGCATAATTTTACCGCTTCGAGTTTTTGGAAGCTTGTCACGGAACTCAATTTCGCGTGGTGCTGCATGAGCTGCAAGACCTTTCTTAACGAATTGGCGGATATCCTCTACTAACTCTTCAGATGGCTCATGGCCGTCTCTTAATGCTACAAACGCTTTAATAATTTCGCCGCGAACTGGATCCGGTTTTCCGATTACTCCTGCTTCTGCAACAGCCGGATGCTCGATCAGCTTGCTTTCTACTTCAAACGGGCCTACACGTTCGCCAGATGTCATGATAACGTCATCCACACGTCCCTGGAACCAGAAGTAGCCCTCTTCATCCATATAAGCTGAATCACCGGATACATACCAGTCACCAGGCATAAAGTAAGATTCATATTTTTGCTCGTTATTCCAAATGGTGTGCATCATTGAAGGCCAGCCTTTTTTAATAGCAAGGTTACCCATGCGGTTTGGCGGCAATTCATTCCCCTGGTCATCAACAATGGCTGCTTTGACACCAGGAATAGGCTTGCCCATGGAACCAGGCTTAATTTCCATGCAAGGATAGTTGCAGATCAGCTGTGCACCTGTTTCTGTCATCCACCATGTATCATGGATGCGCAAATTGAACACCTTCATGCCCCATCTGACTACCTCAGGATTTAATGGCTCACCAACACTCAAGATGTGGCGAAGGCTGCTCATATCAAACTTCTTAACAACTTCATCCCCAGCACCCATCAGCATGCGGAAGGCTGTTGGGGCACTGTACCAAACAGAAACGCCATATTCTTCAATCCTCTTGTACCATGTTTCAGGATTAAATCTTCCACCGACAACCAGGTTAGATGTTCCTGTAAGCCATGGACCGAAAATGCCGTATGATGTTCCGGTAACCCAGCCTGGGTCAGCAGTGCACCAATACACATCCTCTTCCTTAAGATCTAATACCCATTTAGCCGTCTGGAAGTGCTGAATCATTGCATTATGTACATGCAGCACACCTTTTGGCTTGCCTGTGGAACCGGAAGTATAATGTAAAATCAATCCATCATTTCCATCAACCCATTCGATAGGAAGCTTTCGGCTTGATTCAGCCATTCTTTTATTAAAGTTAACATAAGAGCCTGTTTCCTCAACATTATCGCCTACAAGGAAAACATGCTTTAGAGCTGGCAGCTGATCAACCGGAACACGTTCCAGAAGTTCTGGAGTAGTGATTAAGACTTTTGCTTCACTGTCTTCAAGCCTGTCACGGACAGCGCCTTCCATGAATGCTTCAAACAATGGCCCGACGATCGCACCAAGCTTGATGGCTCCCAAAACGGCGAAATATAATTCGGGGGAACGAGGCATAAAAATAAACACCCTGTCTCCTTTTTCCACATCGCCGTATGTCTTCAAAGCATTTCCTGCTTTATTGGAAAGTTCTTTCATTTCTTTGAAAGTATACTTTTCATTTCTTTCACCGTCACGATAATATAGGGCAACCTTATTTTTTCTAAATGATTCCGCATGGCGGTCGATTGCCTCATAGGCCATATTCATTCGGCCCGTATCTTTCCAGGAAAACTCTTTTTCCACGTCCGCCCAGTTGAAATTCTCATATAACTCGTCATAGTTTTTTAAATTAAACTCTCCCTGGGTCACTGGCAGCGCTTCCACTTTCATTTATTGATATCCCCCTTTTTTGTGATTTGATATTATTATAGTATAAATATTATTTTTTCTCAATTTTTAAAATATTGCAGTTAAAAAATAATTCTTATGCATCATTCCGGGAATTGTCACAAAGTTTTTCAAATTAACCAGAAAATTATGTGAAAGCGCTTTAAATAGATAGTTTTTATGTATAATAGATAGTACATTGATCATGTCTTTTAGGCGGTGTATAAATGGAACATAAAAAAACGTACAATGCTAAAGAATTAAAAACGGCAAATGGAAAATTAATTATCGAAGGGCCTATCTCACCTGAAAAACTTGCAGATTACGAGTTTCATGAACATTTGGTAGCTTTCAGGCCTCCAGCACAGCAGCATAAAGCTCTGGTTGAAATTGCTGGATTGCCGGAGGGAAGAATTATAATCGCCAGAGACCGGCACACCATAGTAGGCTATGTAACTTATTTGTACCCGGATCCCCTTGAGCGGTGGTCCGAGGGAAAAATGGATAATTTAATAGAACTTGGTGCCATTGAAGTGATTCCGGCCTTCCGCGGTTCTGGAACAGGGAAGAGCCTATTAAAAGTCTCAATGATGGATGATGCGATGGAAGACTACATCATTATTACGACAGAATATTACTGGCATTGGGATCTAAAAGGAACCGGACTGAATGTTTGGGAGTATCGGAAGATAATGGAAAAAATGATGAATGCAGGCGGCCTGGAATGGTATGCCACTGACGACCCGGAAATCAGCTCCCATCCTGCAAATTGCCTGATGGCGAGAATCGGCAAAAGAGTAGAGCAGGAATCGGTCCAGCAATTCGACCGTCTGCGCTTTATGAACCGCTTTATGTATTAATAAAATACCATTGAAAACCAATATTATTTAGTATTAAAAAATTGCTTCAATGTTAGAAAATACGCTTTGTTCCTCCCTCCAGCTTTGGCTATTCATCCATTGGCTGGTGTGCGTGGAAACTCCATATAGTTCTATAAAGGAGGCTCTAAAAGTGATTGTTGAAGAAATTATGAAAACGGATGTCACTACACTGACAAAGGATGATAGTATAGCGGATGCCATAAAAATAATGAGTGCAAATAAAGTACGCCATTTGCCGATAACTGATAATGCAAATAAACTGGTAGGCCTTGTCACAGACAGGGACATCCGGGACGCCACTCCATCTATTTTTCATACAGAGTTATTTAAGGAAGATCTTCAGAAACCTTTGGAAACAATTATGAAAACAGAAATCATTTCGGGGCATCCCCTTGATTTTGCAGAAGAAATTGCTGCCATTTTCTATGAGCACCGCATTGGCTGTCTTCCTATATTAAAAGATAACAAGCTTGTTGGAATTGTGACTGAAACGGATCTTCTTCACACCCTGGTCCAATTAACAGGCGCACATCAGCCTGGGTCGCAAATTGAGGTAAAAGTGCCTAACAGGGCCGGCATGCTTTTTGAAGTTACAGAAGTCATTTGCAAAAGGAAAGCAAATATACAGAGTGTCCTTGTTTATCCGGATAAAAAGGATGAGAAATTTAAAATTTTAGTGTTAAGAGTGCAAACCATGAATCCCACCCTTGTGATTGAAGATTTGAAAAAATCCGGCTTTGCAGTATTATGGCCTAACATGCCGGGGATTTCCTTATGATTCATGATTCAATTTTTGTCTATTCGGAAGAGCTGCTGAACTACAAATTCAGCAAAAACCATCCTTTTAACCAGCTAAGGCTCAAACTTACACTCGATTTGCTTAAAAATATGAAAGCGATTGAGGACCATCAAATCGTTCCTCCTCGCCCAGCTACTGAAGAAGAACTCCACCTGATCCATGATCCAAATTATGTGAACGCTGTTAAACTCGCCGGCCAGGGACAGCTCCCTGAAGATGTTGGAGAGAATTACGGATTGGGGACTGAGGATACACCTATTTTTCCAAATATGCATGAAGCAAGCTCCTTGCTGGTAGGAGGAACTCTGGCTGCCGTAGACTCCGTCATGAGCGGACGGGCAAAGCATGCTCTCCACCTTGGCGGAGGACTGCATCATGGATTTCGCGGAAAAGCATCAGGATTTTGCATATATAATGATAGCTCCGTTGCCATAAAATATATTCAGGAAAAATATAAAGCGAAGGTACTGTATGTCGATACAGATGCTCACCATGGAGACGGTGTCCAATGGTCGTTTTATGATGATCCCGATGTATGCACCTTATCCATCCATGAAACTGGACGCTATTTATTTCCGGGGACAGGCAATGTAAATGAACGTGGGCAAGGAAAAGGATACGGTTATTCTTTCAATATACCAGTGGATGCTTTTACAGAAGATGATTCATGGCTCCATGCCTACCGGACAGCCTTTCGTGAGGTCGCTGAATTCTTTAAGCCTGACGTAATTCTCACTCAGAATGGTGCAGATTCACATTATTTGGACCCGCTTACCCATTTGTCATCAACTATGAAAATATACAGGGAGATTCCTAAACTGGCACATGAAATGGCCCATCAGTATTGCGATGGAAAATGGATTGCTGTCGGCGGCGGGGGCTATGATATTTGGCGTGTGGTTCCCCGGGCCTGGGCCATGATATGGCTTGAAATGACTGAAAACTCAAAGTCTTATGGCAATCTGCCTATAGAATGGATAAACACCTGGAAGAAGCATGCTCCTGTGCCCCTTCCCCTTCAATGGGACGATCCTGATGATCTCTATCCGCCGATTCCCCGAAAAAGTGAAATAACTGAAAAAAACACCCAAACATTGGACAAAGTTCTATATCCTATAAGAAATAGGAAAATGACAGAGTCCATGTAAATGAAAAGGCTGGCAAACGTTTTATTTGAACCCGGGTGTCAGCCTTTTTTCTAATGTACCGGCCAGACGAACATTTACCGGCCAAATTCTATTAATACCGGGCCATTGATCATATTTACCGGCCAAATACACTTTAATTCCGGCCAAATCCCCATTTCCAAATAAAAAAGCCTGGCAAATGCCAGACCGGCTATCAATTATTTATAAAACTTTCCTCATCATATTTCGGGTCAGAAATAATGATTTCAACCCGGCGGTTTTTTTCCCAATTTTCCGGTCCGGTATTGGGGACTACCGGTCGGGTCTCTCCGTAGCCAACAGCAATAAACCTGCGGTTCTCAAGGTTATGATTTTCGGTCAAGTATCTAATCACCGTGCTGGACCGGGCCGCAGACAGCTCCCAATTTGAAGGGTATCTGTATGTCTTAATCGGACGGTTATCCGTATGGCCTTCTACTTTTACCAGGTTTGGCATACTCGATAGAACTGTTCCGACTTTGTCCAGAAATGGATAGGAACGCTCAATTAGGCTAGCTTCTCCAGATTCAAATAATACCTGTTCCTGCAGGACAAGGACCACTCCACGTTCGGTCCTGTTTGCAACAATAACATCCTCAAGGCCGTATTGATCTAAAAATGTTTGAATTTCCATTAACAGCTGATCAAGGGAGTCGCCTTCTTCCCCAGCATTTTGATCATTTTGTTCCATGCTTGCTGGATGCTCATTGGGAATAATAGAAGGGTAAAAATCGAGTACCTGCCTATCACGGAATGACTCGGAAATCGCTTTAAATTTGATCATGTCAATCTGCGACATGGAAAAGAGCAATATAAAAAATACTAATATCAGTGTGACAAGATCTGAAAATGTAACCATCCACCTAGGGGCACCCTTAGCAGGCTTAGGAGGCCTTCGCCTAAGCTTCATATTCCAGTGCCTCCCCTGCGTTGATGGCTTCTTCCAATTCTCTGCGCTCTTCGGAAGATAAAAATGCACTTAGCTTTTCTTCAAGGATTTTTGGATTTTGTCCTGACTGAACCCCGATAACTCCTTCAATAATGATTTGCTTTAAAAAGACTTCCTTTTCAGTCTTTAAAGCCAGTTTTGCTGCCATTGGCAGAAAAACCAGATTGGCCAGAAGCGAGCCATATAAAGTAGTTAATAGGGCAATTGCCATATTAGGACCCAACGTAGACGGATCATTTAGATTTTTAAGCATAAGGACAAGACCAATCAGCGTCCCGATCATCCCCCATGCTGGAGCATACTCCCCTGCTTTCTCGAGAGTGCTTCTGCCTTTCCGGTGCCTTTCTTCCATCGCCGTGATTTCGGCGTTCATAATGTCCGTTATGACATCAGGCTCGATTCCATCTACGGCAAGATAAATGCCCTTTCGGATAAAAGCATCGTCCACCTTTTCCACTTCAGCCTCAAGCGATAAAAGCCCTTCCCGGCGGGCGCGATCGGAAAGGCGCACAAATATCCCAATTAGCCGGCCAATACTTTGTTCTTCGCTGGAGAAGACCTGTTTAATAACAGTAGCCATATGCTTGATATCTTTTAAAGGAAAACTCACAAGCAGCCCGGCTATTAGACCGCCTAAAACAATCAGAATGGAAGAAGGATCTATAAACGAAAAGAAACCACTGGTTCCCCCATTCGACATTATCCCAAAGATAAGCATTGCCAGGCCTATCACAAGCCCCACTGGCGTTAACACATCAAACTTCCTCATATTCTCTCTCCCTGATCGGTTACATAGATAGTAATAAATAGCTAAATGGCAGAAAGAAACGCCTTCCACATTTAACTGTAAGGCGTTTCCCTTTTCTACCCTTTGTCTAGCTGCAGCGGCTAGCCAGTTTTTCATCTTTGAATTTGCTTCCAGTATATCTTGCGAGAAGCATGATTCGAAGAACGATGCTTTGAGCAGCTTGAGGTCGCTTCGGTCCAGATGCTGAAGTCAAGGAACGACTTCAACGTCTCGCCCTCCAGCGCTTGGCGGGGCTGATCGAGGCACCTCCGCTTTTCTATTATATCGGCAGTTTTATTATTTTGTTGAGTCCCGTTCCTCAATTCGGTGAGGAAGTACCACAATTTGTTCATCCACTGATTCTTTATTCATCAATTTAGTAAGAAGGCGCATCGCAACGGCTCCAATGTCATATAACGGCTGTACAACAGAAGTCAGCTGAGGGCGCACCATCAATGCCAATCGGGTATTATCGGAGCTGATGACCTCAAAGTCCTCAGGAATTTTATAGCCTTTATCTTCGGCACCATGGACAATTCCCAGGGCCATTTCATCTGATCCCGCAAAGATCGCTGTTGGCCTTGGGTCAGCTTCCAATAGCTTTTCAAAAGCTTCTATTCCTGAATCATACGTATAATCTCCTTCAACGACCAGATCCTCGCGATAGGAAACTTCAGCTTCTTCCAACGCACGCTTATAGCCTGCCAGTTTCTTTTCTTTATTGATTGGCTCACGGAGAGGGCCCACAACAATTGCGACTTCTTTGTGGCCTTTTTCAATAAACGACTTCGTTACATCAAATGCTGCCCGTTCATAATTAATATTAACGGATGGAATTTTTCCTGATTCTTCAATGGAGCCTGCTAGAACGATCGGAACCGGAGACTTCTCAAACTCATCAACATGCTCTGATGTAATATTGCCCCCCATGAATACAATGCCATCCACCTGCTTTCCAAGCATGGTATTAAGCAAGTGCAGCTCTTTCTCGATATTTTGGTCAGAGTTGCTCAGAATGATATTGTACTTGTACATCGTTGCGATATCTTCAATACCCCTGGCAAGTTCTGCAAAAAAAGTACTTGAGATATCGGGTATAATAACTCCGACAGTTGTTGTTTTTTTGCTTGCCAGTCCGCGTGCTACAGCGTTTGGACGATATCCAAGCCTGTCGATTACTTCCATTACTTTCTTTCTTGTTGCGGGCTTTACATTCGGATTTCCATTTACGACACGAGAAACCGTTGCCATTGAAACATTCGCTTCTCTTGCCACATCGTATATTGTTACATTCATTACAGTCACTCCTTCTTCGAATAGCGGTCACTTCTATTACTTTTTATTTTACAGCAACATTACATAACCTACTCATTTTTTATCCTATTTTGTGATTGGATACACATGTTCAATTATGTATTTAATCATACGACAGTCCAGGATTTGCCGCAATGTCAAGGCTTGTTTTTTTGAAAAAAAGCTTGTTTTTGGATTTTCTACATAGAGCTATGTTAAAGATAATTGATGCTTTAGCACTGTGTTGATTGGTGCGGAAGGCACGAGATCCTCGAAAATGCATTCGCATTTTCTTTGTGCGGTGTTTATTCCAGGAAGCCAATTCAATATCCTGCGGGAAAAGCGTACCCAAGGGAGACCCCGCAGGCGGAGAATGCCAGGGAGCGTCTGAAGCCCGCGGAAACGAGTGCCCAGCGGAAATCAACACCCAAGCTTAACCGAGCGTCAAATAACGAAAAAGCCTTCTGCTGATTAGCAGAAGGCTCCATGCATTACGATTTATACTTTTAGCAAAGCCGAGGATTGCAATTCAGACATAAACTGATCAAATTGGTTAAGATCCATTTGCTGTGCTGAATCTGACAGGGCAACGGCTGGATCTGGATGTACTTCGGCCATTACGCCATCCGCTCCAATTGCCAATGCTGCTTTAGCAGCAGGGAGAAGCAAATCTCTGCGTCCTGTTGAATGCGTAACATCAACAAGTACCGGTAAATGTGTTTCCTGTTTCAGAATTGGCACTGCAGAGATATCCAAGGTATTTCGTGTTGCACGCTCGTAGGTGCGGATTCCTCGCTCGCAAAGAATGATTTGTCCATTTCCTTGGGACATAATATACTCTGCTGCATTAATGAATTCTTCGATGGTTGCTGCAATGCCGCGTTTCAAAAGAACTGGCTTGTTTACAGCCCCAGCTGCTTTTAAAAGTTCAAAGTTTTGCATATTTCTTGCACCAATTTGGATTACATCAATATAATTGACAGCAGTTTCAATATCATTTGGGCTTACAATTTCAGAAATTACAGCTAAATCGTATTCATCTGCCACTCTTTTTAATATTTTTAGCCCTTCAAGGCCAAGTCCCTGGAAATCATATGGAGAAGTTCTAGGCTTATAAGCACCGCCGCGCAGAAGCTTAAGGCCTTTCGCTTTAACAGCTTCGGCAACTGTCGCAACTTGTTCATAAGATTCAACCGCACAAGGGCCGAACACTAAATGAGGGTTGCCGTCTCCCACCTTTTCTCCCTTTAAATCAACAATTGTATTTTCAGGCTTCTTTTTTCGTGAAACAAGAAGCGCTTTTCGATGATCATCTTTTTGAAGCTCAAGGCCTGCTTTAAAAATTTCCTTGAACATATGCTCAATCGTTGAGTTTTCAAATGGACCGTCATTATGCTCTTTTATCAAGTCCAGCATGTTGCGTTCGCGGACAGGATCATAACGATAAACCCCTTGTGTTTCCTTAACTCTTCCGATTTCCTGAACAAGTTCTGCTCTTTCATTGATCAATGATAACAGCTGAAGGTTCAGCTCATCTACCCGATCCCGCAGTTTATCTAGCTCATTATTGCTCATTTCCTGTCCCTTCCTTTCGAATCTGAATTAGAGCCGCACTTTTTGATAAGAAACTTGCACCTGAGCGAATATATTTTATCATTCGCCAAGTTAAACATTTCCATTCTTTCTCTTTTACGGCATCTGGATATGTGATACATTTTTTATAATTAGGGTTATTATATATGAATTATTCAGACATGTCACTAAAAATTTCTTTATTAATTAAACGCTTTTAAGTAATAAAGCAAAATTAAGCCATTTTATGGCATAAAACAAAGAAGGTGTATCGCTTTGTACGATCAAAAAAAGCTTTTTGCACTGGATATCGGTACGCGTTCTGTGGTTGGCATTATTCTTGAAGAACACGAGGGCCAGTATCATGCTCAAGATATTGTAGTAAAGGAGCATGCTGAACGTGCAATGTTAGACGGGCAAATTCATGATATTTTAGCTGTTTCAAGGATTATATCAGAAATCAGGGGTGAACTTGAAACAAAACATGGCCCTCTAAAAAAAGTATGTGTTGCTGCAGCAGGGAGAGCTTTAAGAACAGAGTGGGCTCAAGCCTCCATTAATATTAACGGAAAGCCGATGATGCAAAAACAGGATATCCTTCATCTTGAATTAAGCGCTGTTCAGCTGGCCCAGGCAATAGTTGCCGAAAAACATGAAATTGAAAAAAGCTATTATTATTATTGCGTAGGTTATTCTGTGCTTTACTACCGCCTGGATGGGGAAGAAATCGGCAATTTGATTGATCAGCAGGGAGAAGAGGCTTCAGTAGAAATTATTGCTACTTTTTTGCCAAAGGTTGTAGTAGAGTCCCTTATTTCAGCTCTCCAGAGAGCGGGGCTTGAAATGGAGGCTTTAACCCTTGAGCCGATTGCAGCGATAAATGTGCTCATTCCGCCGTCCATGAGGCGATTGAATGTCGCTCTTGTAGATATTGGAGCCGGTACCTCGGATATTGCCATTACAGACATGGGAACTGTTATTGCTTATGGCATGGTGCCTGTAGCAGGTGATGAAATAACAGAGGCTGTCAGCGACCATCTTCTGTTGGATTTTCCGTTAGCCGAAAAAGCCAAAAGAGATCTTCATGTCCATGATACCATTACAGTGACAGATATTCTTGGATTTGAAACGGAGATCAGCAAAGTCGATCTTGTAGAACAGATATCCCCGGCCTTAGACCGCCTGGCAGATTCCATTTGCAGCGAAATCTTGAATTTGAATAACAGGCCCCCTAAAGCCGTTATGCTTGTAGGAGGCGGAAGCTTAACTCCAGATCTTCCTGCAAGAATAGCCCGGAAACTAAGCCTCCCTGAGAACAGGGTTGCTATCCGGGGAATAGACGCTATAAATGAGCTGACTGTTTCGGACATAATTGACAAAGGTCCGGAACTTGTCACCCCAATCGGGATTGCCATTGCGGCACAAAAATCCCCTGTCCATTATTGTACTGTCTACGTCAATGAGCAGCCTGTCCGCTTATTTGAGGTTAAAAAACTTACAGTAGGAGACTGTCTTTTGGCCGCAGGCGTTAAGATGAATAAACTATATGGAAAACCGGGCCTTGCCATGATTGTTAGCGTAAATGCACAAAATATAACAATCCCGGGCGGCTATGGGGAACCTCCAGCAATTTTACGGAATGGGATTTCAAGTTCATTGGAGGAAGAAGTTGCAGCTGGAGACCAAATTACGGTTAAAATAGGCAGGGACGGCCTTTCCGCTGAAGTACGGATTGGGGATTTAATTGATGAGATTCCTGTTAAGTCTGTGACCATTAATAGCCATAACTATACCATCCAGACTGAAATCACCTGTAATGGAATACCAGCTGCAGCTGATCAGGTTTTAAGGGATAGGGATAAAATAGAATGCAGGATTCCTGAAACAGTTGAAGAAATCCTCAATGCCTTAGACTTAAAAGAACTGCTAAAAGAGCTAAAGCCTTTTCAGATCAAAATGAATGGAAAAGAAACCTTCCTGCCGCGCCTTTCAGGAAAAGTCCTCCGAAACGGCATGGAGGTAAAGCATCACAAAACGATTGAAGATGGTGACAATCTTTTAATTCAAAAAAGAGGTACACCAACTGTAAAAGAAATAGCTGAATTAAAGCAGCTAATACTATCGAAAAGCATCCCTGTTATTTTTAATGGAAAAAAAATAGAGCTTTCCAGAACCATGACCGAATTCCACAGAGAAGGAACAGCCTTATCAGAAAATGACAGAATTTCTGATGGTGATGTACTTACTGTTTTACACAAAAAAATAAGCCCATTTATATTCCAAGACTTATTTAACCACGTAGAGATTGAAATGCCTAGAGATTCAGCAGGAAAATTTGTTCTTTTAAAAAATGGGGAAAAAACTACTTTTCATGACCCGATAGAACCCGGTGATGATCTAAAAATCGTCTGGCCTGCCATTAATAAGAAGAGCTCGAAGCTAAAGCCTATATAGATAAAAAACATCCGAATTCGGATGTCTTTTATCTATTTTCTTCCAAAGCTTTCTCCAAGGAGTCATATGTAATTTTCCAATGGGAAGCATGCCATGCCACATCCCCATTTTTAAACAAAATAGCTTGGGGCGATTCATGCTTAATATGAAAAGTCTCCGCGATATGATTGGATAATGGGCGATCCTCCTGGACAACTAAATAATAAATGTTCAAATCTTTATGCTCATTTGCAAAGCTTTCATATTCTTCATAAGCCGCACCGCTGACAGGGCATGTTGAGCTGTGTTTTAAAAGCAGCATCTGCTCTCCTGATTTAACAGCTTGGTCAAATGCTTCATTGCTATCAAATTTTTTCATCTCTATACCTCCTCAATTAGAAAAGCGCAGGCGCCAAAGCTAAATCAAAAAATAAATAACGGTGAAGTAATAGTATCACTTCACCGTTTTTAAGACAAATTTATTGATTGTACTTTTGTTCGGTTTCATCAAAAGCCTGTTTTGTTTCCTCAAGCTTCATTTGAATTTCAGCATCATTTACTGGTGCATTGCCTTCTGACTGAAATCCTTCATCATTAATGCTTTCTGAAGCAAGTTCGGCGTTCCCTTCAGCAGCGCTATTTTCAGAAGCTTGTCCATTAGCATTCTGCCCCTCTTTAAGGCTTTTTACTTTATTGACTAACCCATTTGATTGCTTGGAAACGGTTTGAGTAATGGCATTTGTTTTTTCTTTTGCCACACTCGCCAGCTCAGTTCCCTTTGTCATTGCTGTTTCACGAAACTGGCCTGATTTCTCTTTTAAGACAGACGCTTTTTCGTTTAAGTCGCTCTGAAGCTCTTTGCCTGATTTAGGAGCGAGGAAGAGGGCAGTTGCAGCGCCAACTATGCCTCCGATTAAAGCGCCGATCATAAAGTCTTTCGTATTGATATTTTCCTCTGATTTTGACTGGTTTACCTCAAATTGGTTGCGGTCTTGGCTATTCATTCTCCTTTTTCCTCCTCGATTTCTAGTATCTTGCTCTTTCTCTTTGGCGTTCGGGCGGCAACATTTGTTTCTCGTCAACATTGTACTGATAAGGGTCATTTTTTCTCATTTTCCACTTATCTTTAATTTCGAGAAGAACATTGCTCCACTGTACCACCTGTGAAATTTTATCTTTATTTTGTTCAAGCTGTGTGTTTACAGAAGATGTGATTTTCTGAATAGATCCGTTAAATCTGCGGACAGAGTCCCCCACTTCTTTCACTGCCGTTACAACACTGTTCAAGTTTTCAGACTTTTGCTGAATGTCTGTTGCCAAGGTGTTGGTCTTATGTAGCAGGACCGTTGTTTCCTTTGTTACTCCATCCAATTGCCTTTCGAGACCTGCTAGCGTGTGAGAAACATTATCTAATGTTCCCTGTAAAGATTTTAACGTTTTGGCCAAATAAATGACTAAAACCAGGAATGCGATAGCAATTACTGCCACACTCAAATATAAAATAATTTCCATTTCATACACCTCCGGTTATCTGTATACTAACTTTTTACCCAGATGCACTGCCTCTAAACCAGGCGTACATTAATAGATTCCATTTCCAATACCCAATTTCCTTCATTAATTCCTATATTCCCTTACTAAAGTAAATCTTAGCATACTTGGAAAAGATTCAACAAAATCTTTAATTTCGGTTACAATAAGATCTGTCGGAAAAAATATTATTTGGAGGGATTTAGGCAATGAAAGATCCTCGTATTGAAAAGCTGGCTAAGAACCTGATCAATTATTCTGTCCGGCTGCAAAAAGGCGAGAAAGTCCTGATTGAAAATTTCGGGCTGCAAAGAGAACTGGTAACCGCCCTTGTTAAAGAAGCATATGCGGCAGGGGGATATCCCTTTGTTTTATTAAAAGACCACCAGGTTGACCGTTCCCTGCTTTTAGAGGCACAGGAGGAACAATTTAATATGATGGCTGAGTTTGAAGCCAATGTAATGGCCAAGATGGATGCATACATAGGCCTGCGCTCAGGCGATAACATTAACGAACATGCAGATGTGCCTGACGATAAAATGAAAATTCATGGGTCCACAATCGGCAAGAAAGTTCATAGAGAAATTCGCGTGCCAAAGACAAAATGGGTTGTTCTCCGCTATCCTAACTCTTCTATGGCCCAATTAGCTAAAATGAGCACAGAAGCATTTGAAGATTTCTACTTTAATGTCTGTAATTTGGATTACGGAAAAATGGACAAAGCAATGGACAATCTTGTTGAATTGATGAATAAGACCGATAAGGTCAGAATTACTGGGCCTGGAACAGATTTGTCTTTCTCTATTAAAGACATTCCGGCTATCAAGTGTTCGGGCCAGATGAATATTCCGGATGGAGAGGTTTATACGGCTCCGGTACGTGATTCAGTTAATGGGGTTATCACATATAATACTCCATCTCCATACCATGGATTTACTTTCGAAAATGTAAAATTGACATTCAAAGACGGCAAAATTGTTGAGGCGAAAGCCAATGACAGTGAACGAATTAATAAAATCTTTGATACAGATGAAGGCGCACGTTATGTCGGCGAATTTGCCATAGGGGTCAATCCGTATATTCTGCATCCGATGCAGGATATCCTATTCGATGAAAAAATTGACGGCAGCTTCCACTTTACACCGGGCCAATGCTATGACGAAGCTTATAATGGCAATAAATCCAACATCCATTGGGATATGGTAAATATCCAGCGCCCTGACTACGGCGGCGGTGAAATTTATTTTGATGATATGTTAATCCGCAAAGACGGCCGTTTTGTGATTCCTGAACTGGAAGCACTCAACCCGGAAAATTTAAAATAAAAAAGCTCTGTTAAAGCTCATTTTTGATATTGGCGCCCTATTGATTGGAGCGGAAGACTTGAGATCCTCGACTAGACTATCGCATTTCTTTCGTGCGGTGATAATTCAAGGAAGCTTCTTCAATGCCCAGCGGGAGAAGCGAGTCAAAGAGAGTCCCCGAAGGTTAGTGGTTGAGGAGGCTCCCGGACCGCCGGCATTCGCTGAGCGCCTGAAGCGAAAATCAATAGGCAAGTTTAGCAGAGCCAATAAATAAAAAAGGATGCTGCCATTTGGCTGCATCCTTTTTTATTAAAATTGATTTTCATATGCTTGCTGGAACTTTTGAATATCGCCGGCTCCCATAAACATAATAACGCTATCTTCATGGTTTTTTAAAACAGCTGTTTCTTCTTCGCTCAGAATCTCTGCATCTGGTATTTTTGCTTTTAAATCATCAATCGTGAGCTTTCCGTGGTTCTCACGGGCAGAGCCGAAAATTTCGCAAAGATAGACTTTATCGGCTAAATTAAGGCTAGCTGCAAAATCATCAAGAAACGCTTGAGTCCTTGTAAAAGTGTGAGGCTGGAATACAGCTACAACGTCCTTTTCCGGATACTTTTGCCTTGCCGCTTCTACAGTAGCTTTTATTTCGGTGGGATGATGAGCATAGTCATCAATGATAATCTGTGATCCCATATTTTTTTCAGAGAATCTTCTTTTTACACCTTCAAAGGAAAGAAGCTGCTCCTGAACAATCTTTGCATCTATTTCTTCATAATGGCAAAGAGCAATAACGGCCAGGGAATTCAATACATTGTGATCTCCATAAGCTGCAATGGAGAAGGTTCCAAAGAAGGTGTTGCGGACAAATACATCAAATGTCGTCCCTTCTGTTGTTTTCACCACATTCCGTGCCTGAAAATCATTGTCTTCTCCAAAACCATAAAATACGACTGGCACTTTTGCCTGAATTTTTTGCAGCTGCTCGTCATCTCCGCATGCAAAAATCCCCTTATTCACTTGCCATGACATCTCCTGAAAAGCAGAGAAAACATCATCAATGTTGGCAAAGTAATCAGGGTGGTCAAAATCAATATTCGTCATTATTGCATAATCAGGGAAGTATGAAAGGAAGTGCCTCCTATACTCGCAAGCTTCAAATACAAAATATTCCGCTTCCTCGTCCCCTTTGCCCGTTCCGTCTCCAATTAGGAATGAAGTTGGTTTTGCGCCTCTCATCACATGCGCAAGCAAACCTGTAGTGGACGTCTTCCCATGAGCCCCAGTCACCGCAATGCTTGTGAATTTTTTCATAAAGTCACCTAAAAAACGGTGGTAACGTACAACAGGCAAGCCAAGCTTCATTGCTTCCTCAATCTCTTCATGCGTGTCCGGATATGCATTTCCGGCGATTACCGTCATGCCCGGCTGTATATTTTCCTTTTGAAAGGGAAGGATCTTTATTCCTGATTTTTCAAGGGCCTCCTGAGTAAAAAAGTGTTTCTCAAAATCGGAGCCTTGAACCTGATAATTCATATCATGCAGAACTTGCGCCAAAGCACTCATTCCAGACCCCTTAATACCTACGAAATGGTAAATAGTCATATAAAGAACCTCCAACCATCGTATATCTGTAAAACAGTATATGACATATATCTAGATTTGCGCATACCCCTTTGAGGACATGCTACACTGACTGTGTTTCTATTATGTATGTTCAGAAAGTCCGACTTTCTTGTCTCCTTTAAGAACAGACACTTTAACGTATTGCATCATTATAACACTAATTATATTTAAAAACTATGTAACGTATTGCCAGCTATTTATTCCCCAAATAAAAAATATAAAACATTTGTTTTTAAAAAGGCTCTCCAGGTTAGTTCAGGAAACTTTTTTTTTGCCTCCGAATAGGCATCCAGCATTCTATCTACTGTAACTTTATTCTTAACAGGCAAAACTGGCCCCATCGCAAAATCAAACATCTGTATCGGAATTTTTCTGATGAATAACCATTCACACGTTTCAGGCAGATTCCTATGCATATGCCTCATTTGAAAAGGACTTTCAGATTCTGCCCCAAAAGCGGTTATTACGTTATGATCAATCTTTATGATCCTAATCGGTTCCATGGCAGATGTTAAAAAGAGAGCCCCTTGGATTAAATCGGGCTCTGAAAGCTGCCGGGAATTGTTTTTCAAGAAGAGACTGAACATCGTTGAACCTTGGATCGTTTTATAATCAAACAGGAACCAATTCTGAAACACTTCATTTTGCAATGACGTAAAGGCAGCTTCAGGAGGAAGGCCGAGCGTCTTTCGAAATAGATGTTTTGCCCGGACTTTCTCTCTGATATTTGCGGTCCGTTCAGTGTAATCTCCGGCTAGTTTGTATAACTGAACTGCATTTTTCTCTCCTTGAAGCTGTTTGGTCTCACGGAAAGAATTCAGATCCAAAATTGAGCCTTCCATATCCATACAGGATGCTCCTTACTTTGTTTGTAAATATTAATAGATGCTGATTGCGCTGGACCTGGCTTATTCAACCTTTTCTAGGCGCGGATTCGGGCGGTACCGCCGTCCAGCTTTGGCTGCGTGTTTTCCATCTATCATGACATTGTCGCCGGTAAACCCTGTTGTAATTTTCAGGAGGCTGCTTCCCACTCCATAGGTATCAACGGGGACACCCTGTTCTTCAAATTCGCGGATACGTGATTCGGTAAATCCCCCGCTAACCACAATTTTCACATGGCCGAAGCCTTCATCATCCAATGCTTTTCTTAGAGCAAATATCAGCTCGGCATTAACCCCGCGAGGGTCAAACGTTCCCAGCAGATGCTGGTTCCTTAGGAAATATTGATCAATCAAGGTTCTCGATGTATCTACCCGTACACCTTTAAGTTCGTCTCCAAATGCCCTCGCCACTTTCAATGAATCTGTGATCGCATCATTATTGTAATCAACCAAAGCAACCAATTCATCTTCCGGGAAGGTTTCCTGATAAGCTTTTGTGGCTGCTACGATGTCACCTTCAAACATTTGAATGAGTGCATGGGGCATTGTCCCCATTCCCTTCTTGCCCCACCATTCGTTCATAGCATGTGTAGCTTGGGCAGTTGCCCCCCCAATGAAGGCTGCGTATCCGTCGCCAGCCTGGGTAATATAATGGTCATCACGGTCTCCCATGAAAATGACCTGTTTTTGGACCCCTGAAGTACCTGCAGCTTTAACCACATTATATACATTCGTTGCGACCGAGGTTCTTCTGGCCAGAATTCCATCAATGATACCTTCCAGGTAACCGAAGTCCTGGTACTTTCCTGTAATCGTCAGTACTGTTTCAAAGGGCGAAATCTTATCGCCATCTTTTAAAGAATAAATTTCCAAATCGTCCGGACGGTCCGCAAAGGTTTTAAGCAGGGCAATCACTTCATCTGTCCCGCACAAAACGGCATGGCTCTTCTGGAAAAACTGCATTGTTACGATTTTATCCTCATGGTATTTCTTAACGATTTCCCTAGTCTTGAGAAAATAAACTGCTGAAAACCAGCCATCCCTTACACGTTCATCGAATTTAAAGGTCTGGTTTGTCAGACGTTTAATTTCCCCTTTTACCTTCATCTCAATTTCCTTCATCCCTAAAGCTCCTCACAAACAATAAAGAAAGCAATTGTGCCTGCTGGTATTGGCGTCTCCATGGGCACGTTCTAAAGCTGGCCAGCTTCAGAAAGCTTTCTTATTTTATAATAGTAGTTATATCTATTATTTAAAACATGCAAGTAAAGAATACCATGTATTAATTTAATGTACTAGTGTCTTGTATAGATTCGAGGTCGGCTTCGGTAATGAGGACGTCCCTAGGCTTGCTGCCTCTATTTTCAGAAATAAAGCCTTGCTTCTCCATCAGATCAATCAGGCGGGCTGCTCTGTTATAGCCAATTTTGAATCGTCTCTGCAGGCTTGAAGTGGAAGCCCCTCCCTGATCAACGACAAACTCGCATGCTTCAAAAAACAATTCATCCTCTTCCTCAACTACCTGGGCTTTTTTTAAAAGCTCTTCCTGTTCAAATAAATAGTCCGGATCGCGTTCCCTGCGTACATGTGCTACCACATCATCAATCTCTTTATCAGAAACGAATGTGCCCTGCAGGCGCACTGGCTTGGACGTTCCATTTTCAAGGAAAAGCATATCTCCGCGGCCCAGCAGTTTTTCAGCTCCGCTTATATCGATAATCGTTCTGGAATCAATCTGGGAGGATACTGAAAAAGCAATTCTGGTTGGAACATTTGCTTTAATTAATCCTGTAATTACATCTACTGATGGACGCTGGGTAGCAATAATCAGATGGATACCGCATGCCCGCGCTTTTTGGGCTATCCGGCAAATCGCCTCTTCCACATCCGCTGGAGACATCATCATTAAGTCTGCCAGCTCATCAATCACGATCACCATAAATGGCAGTTTTTCTGAGTAGCGTTTATGCTCTTCTGCCAATTCATTAAAACGGTTAATATCCCTGACCCCTGCATGTGCAAACAATTCATATCTGCGCTCCATCTCTTCGACAGCCCATTTCAAAGCAGCCGTAGCCGCTTTTACATCTGTAATGACTGGACTGACTAGATGAGGGATGCGGTTATATGGCGCAAGTTCAACCATTTTTGGATCAACCAGCAGCAGCTTCAGTTCATCAGGGCTTGCTTTGTACAGCAAGCTTACAAGGATTGTGTTAATGCAGACACTTTTACCCGAACCAGTTGCCCCAGCAATCAATCCGTGCGGCATCTTTCTTAAATCGGTTACAATCGGCTTTCCGGAGATATCAAGCCCCAATACAGCCGTTAATGGGGATTCGCTATTTTGAAACTCCGGCGTATTGATAATCTCGCTGATAAAAACAGGCCTGCTGTTTTGGTTTGGAACCTCGATACCAATTGTATGCTTACCTGGAATTGGCGCCTCAATCCGAATATCCCTTGCGGCAAGGCTTAATTTAATGTCATCTGAAAGATTCGTAATCTTATTCACCTTAACACCAGGTTCCGGCTGAACTTCAAATCTCGTAACAGATGGGCCTTGCGTTACATTGACTACCCTTGCCCTGACATTGAAATTTTTCAATGTTGAGTTTAACATTTGCTCCTGCTCATACAGCCAATCAGAAGTCTCTTCTTTGATAACAGGCGGCGTTAGCAGCGTTTTGGACGGAAATTCGTAATAAGAGATATCATCTTCCTCTTGGAGAGTATTTACTTCAGACTGCTTGTCTTCAAATGCTTGTGGTGACGGTTCTTCAGCTTGGCGCGCTGTCTTTGCATGAACATTGCTTTGATCCTCAACATGCTCTACAGCTGCAGCCGATTGCTGGAAACTTTCCACTGGGAATCTGGTAATATTACTTTTTTTTTGCTGTTCTTCTGCAGGCTTGTTCTGTGATACCGCTGGCTTAGCCACCTGTCTTTGCTGGTTTAGTTTTTTCCTGTCATTATTAAGCATGATGACGTTAAACGGAATAGTCCCTCTGTTTGAAGGCTTTTTCTCTTGTTGCCCTTCATCTGATGGTCCGGCCTGCGCCACTAAGGCGTCTTCTGTTTTTAAAGATTCAGATGAAGCGGTTCCCCGCTCCAGATCCGCACTTTCATTCTGTTCTGATGGAACGGGCTGCACAGTGTTTGCAGCTTCCTGTTCTATCTCGCTTGATGCTGAAATTGTTTCTATTATAGTGTCTTCCGGAAGATCAAATTCTTCCAGCTGTTCAGGCTTAGCTTCAATGTTTTCAGGTTCCGGCTTTTCTTTTGGGATGATTTCGTAAACTGGCAGTTCTTCTCCAAAAGCTTCTGGCTCATGTAGTACTTCTTCTGCCATCCCCGGCTTTTCCTGTATTTCTTCGATTGCTTCAGATTCCTGGTGTAGGCGTTTGCTGGTATCTGGCTTATGAGTGATTTCTTCTGTTTCGGAAGTAAGCTCTAAATCTTCTGGTTTTAATTCTGCTTCTTCTGCTTGTTCATCTTCCAGTGAAGGTTCATCCATAAAACGGTTGAAGTCCTGATCGATGCCCTCCTGGTTATGGCCGGTTTCAGTGGATTGTCCCTGCACTTCCTCTTCAAAAGTTAAGTCTGATAGGTCAGTGTCGGCTTGCACCTCGGTTTTAGGAACATTCAGTTCATCCTCAGACGATAAGGATGCATGACGATTTTCACCAATTGGATTAGAAACTTCTGCTGTAATTTCTTGCTTGTTCTCCTGTACCTTGGAAGCTGCCTCTTCTAAAAGAGCGTATTCCAGCAAATCACTTATGTTTGCCTTGGCAGAGTTTTTATTTTTCGGAGGTGTTTCAAATCTGGCCTCTTCATCGTTAATTAACCCAGGTTCGTGCTGGTCGGATATAACTTCCTGCAGTTCTGCCCCTGAGGGTTGATTAGTCTCAGAATGATGCTTTGCTTCGCCGTCTTCTTCCGGAATTTCGAACATTAAGTCAGAAGATTCGCCAATTGTATATTTGTTCACTGTCTGTTCTTCCGTTTCAGATACAGCTGCCTGTGTGTGAAAGGCCTCGATTTTATCGGAAATGGTGTCACCCTGATCTTCTTTTTTTACGTTCTCTGCAGTACCCTTCGACTTTTGCGCCGGTCTTTGCTGTATTTTGCGCATAATCTCATCATATGTAAGCTCTTTAGGTTTAAACTCATTTGTCTCAGTTTCTGATTTGTTTTTTGAAGCACCTGAATTACGTCTCTCAAACCCATAAATAGGTGACGGGATTTCTGTTGGCTGGAAAGGCCTCTTCTTGTTAGCCGCCTCTCTTTCATTCCTGGTCAGTATTTTTTCTTCCCTCGCAGCAGGAGGTGCAGGTTTTTTCTGCTGTTCACGTTCGACACTGCGCGGCTGCCGCTTTTCAGGCTTTCGTGCAGGGGCCTCTTGTTTCTCAACCGGGCGAGGGCGGGGTCTCGGCCTTCTTTTCTCCCGTTCGCCTTCACCGTCGGGAATTACCGGAAAACGGAACTGGCCTTTCGGATATTGATAAACCACCTTTGCATCAACATCTCTTGAACTTTCTCTTGAACTTTCTTTTGAACTTTTAGGCGGGTGTGCATTTTCATGCCCGCGTTCATCAGCATATTCTTCTTCTATATTTTCATATTCATCTTCATCGGTTTTGAACATATGGAAAAGTTTTTTAATCCAGCTCATTTATATCAACTCTTTCTATTTAAAACTTTATTAGTCTATCTTTCTTATTTTATCAGGTATTCACCGTTTTTGAATAATAAATGCGAGAATGAGTCCATTTAAAGGCAGAATGGGTAAATTTACAAACAAACTCCAGGTTTAAGGCATACTTTCGACTCAATACCTGATGAAAGGTTCACAGGAATTGCTATCAGACTTATTACCCAGGGCAATTATCGCGATTCGTTGATACATTGCTATTTTTCGTTGAGATCTCAAAAAAGAGACTCCACCAAATAATCAAAAGAAGGAAATTCACCGTTTATCCAAAATTTTAATTTAGAAAAATGAAAAAGGAGTGATATTTTGATTGTAAAAGAACGTTCAACACCGATAAAAATTACATATTTGGAGGCATTATTAAGAAGGCTTCCCTATGACCATCCTAAGCGGTCCCGGATTGAAGAAGATTTATTTAAAAGACGCGGAGGCTACCGAGGTGAAAAAGCTTTAGATCAATTTTTCTGGGGTGCCTCGTGAGAAATGCAGCTGTCTATCCATTAAGCGCAAACATGCCACTTGGATTCACACCTAATGCAGCCATCAAAATAAAAATGCTCATATAGAAGTTATAGACGACTATTTCTCTCTAGTACACCCTTGCATCTCTAATCGTGACCTGTAAGGGTTTTAAAACTTTCCAGCCACCAAACGGCTACCCGTCTTTTAGCCAGCTTAAACCTGGATTCCGTTGGTTCCAATAAGGGCGAGAGATACTTTAAAAAATGGCTCTGTTAAATTAGCCTGTTGATTTCAGCACGAGGCACTCCCTTTCTGCGGGCGGTCACACGCTCCTCGTCGCTTTGCTCCTGCGGGGTCTCCCTTCGATCCGCACCCCCGCAGGACGTTGAATAAGCATCCTCGAATAAACACCGCACGAAGGAAATGCGAATGCATTTTCGAGGAGCTCGTGCCTTCGGGCTCCAATCAAAAGGGTGTTAAAAAACAACAATAAGCTTTAACAGAGCCTAAAAAATAAAAAAGGACCACATTAGTGTGATCCTTCATCAACTATTTCTTTTTATTTTTACCCAAGATGAAAATCGGCTCAAATTCTCCGCCCTCATATAAAAATGATAAGGAGGTGATAGGCACCCGGCCGCTTGCGAAGAAGCTCATTGTCATCTGGGCTAGGATATCATAGCCGGTTTCATTTTTAATATCGGCAATAATCAAAACGTCCTGATGCGGAACTGCTACTGCCATGGATCCCTCCATTTTCCGCTCCATCTCTTTTATAAAAGCCTCGTTCAGAATCCGGCTGGCATCATAGCCATCATTTTTATTTAAAAAATAAAAAGTATTGCCGGCAACGGTATCCGCCTTCATATCTGTTGGCAGAGACCGAACATTAAATAACGCCGTTTCTTTAATTCTCTCCGGAACCCACCCTTCTTTCTCCATAATCTGTTTGTCGATGAGGCGATAGGTTCTCCCCAGATCAAGCGCATAATAAATTCGTGTTTCAGCTGTGTGGTCATCCGTTAAGAAAGGAACACCTTCCTGTGATTCACTTGGGAATGAGGTGGAGCGTATCACGGGAAAAATGTTTTTTTCATGCCCTGACAAGCGGGCGTCTTCCACCATCGCTTCTAGGCCTTCCTCCACATAATAAACGACTTCGTCAATGGCCTTTTCTTTTTGTTCCTGCCACTTGGCAATGATGCCTGGAAGCGAAATGGTAATTCCTTTGCCTGTCTCTTTATTTTCAATGCGAAGCTGATCCTTCTCCCTGTCAAAGGAGAAAATACGATTTTCCTTTGCTAACCGCTTTTCCAATTCGTTCTTCATTTTCTTGCTATCCATTTTCATATATAAGCCCCTCCTTATGGGGATTGATTGCGATTAACATTTTACACTAAAAAACCCTCCTTCTCAAAAGAGACGCAAGAGGGTTTAAAACAATCCTATTTTTCAAGTGTTTCAATAAAGTTCTCAATTTCTTCCTGTGTTTTTCTTTCCTTGCTGACAAAGCGCCCAAGTTCCTGGCCATCCTTGAAGCCGATAAAGCTTGGAATGCCGAATATATCGAGCTCAATGCAGAGATCAATAAATTGATCACGATCTACATAGATAAAATTATAATCATTATATTTTGCTTCAATTTCAGGTAAGACCGGTTCAATAACCCGGCAATCCGGGCACCAATCAGCTGAAAACATGAATATATGTTTTCCGCTGACGCGCATTTCGTTAAATTGTTCTGCTGATTCTAATTTTTTCATTTCTTTTCTCCCCCTGTATTAATCTTCATATCTCCGTATTGAATCCAACCCTTTTTCCTCATATATTCAGATAATATCAGGCTAATAAGAGCTGGTCCAATAAAATGCAATGCGATTACCTTCATCCAAATGTCCGAACCAAACCCCATCGTTGTAAAAGTCATAATCTGTCCAACGAGCCCGCTTGTTCCCATGCCTGCTCCGGCAGCGTTATTTTCCATCAGCCAAAGGGTCGTTCCAAAAGGTGCCAGGATCGCTCCTGCCAGAGTTGGCGGAATGAGAATCCACGGATTTCTAATAATATTGGCTACCTGCAGCATGGATGTTCCGATACCTAGGGCTATAAATCCGCCAACTTTATTTTCCCTGAAACTGCTGACCGCGAATCCGACCATTTGGGCCGCACAGCCGATCGTTGCGGCCCCGGCGGCAAGTCCATGCAGATCCAGCATGAGCGCAATTGCAGCTGAAGAAATTGGAGCAGTCAAAGCAAGCCCCATTAATACAGCTACAATGATGCCCATAATAATAGGCCTTTGCTCCGTCCCCCACATAATCAGGCTGCCAAAGCTTTTCATTCCGTAATCAATTCCAGGTCCAATCAAAGTTGCCACAATATAACCAACAGCAATCGTAACAAGCGGTGTAGCAATAATATCAACTTTCGTTTCTTTGCTGACCAGCTTTCCAATTTCCGTTGAAATAAGTGCTGCCACAAAGCTTCCTGCTGGTCCCCCAAGTGCTGCCCCGGCTGCCCCGCTGGCAATCGCTGAAAATATAACAAGCGGAGGCGCGTTCAATCCGTATGCGACCGCGACTCCGATGGCAGGACCCATAAGCCCCATAGCCAATACGCCCATCTCTGTAAGAAATTCATATCGTAATTGGTCCCCGATTGTTTTAATGATCAACCCAATGATCAATGAAGCAAATAACCCCAGTGCCATACTGCTTAATGCATCAATAAAATATACCTTGGCTGAAAGGGTAACCCCTTTTCTATCAAGAAAGGCTCTCATCATTATCCCCCTATGTATACGTTTTACAACTATAAAGATAACACATGTCAAGACACTTGTTATACATATTTTAATCGTAATGTTATTCTTCTTTTCCGGAGGACATTCTATGATACTTTACCTTTTTTTATTTAAAATTAATCTAATACAGATATCCAAAATAAAAAACGAAGGGCAATGCCCTTCGTTTTAGTTCTTTACCTTGACGGAGTTGACAATCTCCATCATGGTAGCGGCGTCAGATGATAAATGCTTGGTTTTGGATTGAGTGGATATTTTTACGCCGCCAATTCCGACGATCAGTTCATTTTCGTCTTTATTATCGCTGTTGATCAACAGAAATCCCCTATGTCCATCTTTAGTATAGGTTTCATTAATATCATATTTCTTTTTCTGCTGGACTGTTGCATCGTAGACAACTTTGCTGTCCGGGCCTTCATGAGGATTGTAAAAAAGAATATACGTTTTTGATCCGTTTTTTAAAATGATATTATTAGGGCTTTCCTCTTTTACTTCCACCCCGAAAGGCAAATAATATTCTATATCTTCGTTCTTATGATTGGTCTTTTCAGATGTTTTGTTGAATGCTTCCTCTGCAGCATTCTTTGCGGCTTTTTGCTCTTCTTCTAATGATGCTGAACAAGCACTGAGCAGTAAAAATGAAATTACTAAGAGCAAGGCTGCGGTGAATCTTTTATTCATACTAAAGTCCCCCCTTGCCAGGAAATCTATCATCCTTACTTATCATACATTTCTTCTTAATAGTCTGACAACCCTTCATGTTGCAAATGACAGCCTTTTCAGTGCGTTACTTCTTAGAAGAAATGTTAAAATATAAGAATCATGCATAAAGGAGGAAAAATGATGGAAATAACCGTATATTTAGCGGGTGAAATTCACTCCAATTGGCGCGGTGAATTAAAAGAGAAAGCAAAATCACTTCAGCTTCCCATTCATTTTACAGGGCCAATGGAGAACCATGACCGTTCTGACATGATCGGAGAGGAGATCCTCGGGAAACAGCCTGATGCCATTTTCAGGGATGAAGCGGCTTCAAGCATCAATAATTTAAGAACGCAGCTTCTTATGAAGAAATCTGATCTTGTGATTGCTTTGTTCGGAGAAAAGTATAAACAGTGGAATACCGCTATGGATGCGAGCGCAGCTGTCACTCTTGGAAAGCCGCTGATCCTGATCCGCCCAAAGGAGCTTCATCATCCACTAAAGGAACTTTCAAGCAAAGCCAATGTTACTGTTGAAACGGTAAACCAGGCTTTAAAAGTATTATCCTATATTTTTGAAACTGAATAAGAAAAAATGGGGTTAGCCATCAGGCTACCCCATTTTTCTATACTCATATTGTCCAATGAGCAAGTTCATTACATGCGAGAACATTTCTGCTCGATTTACCTGCCCATTCGTAAAAATCCCGACCGCCCCTTCATTTTTTCGGACATTTACTTTTTTTGCGTAATCATCCATAACCGGGCCTAGCTCTTCACCAGCAAACAGTCTTGCGGAAACTTCTTCCGGAAGTGGAATCCTTGCTCCTCCGCCGATAATAGGATTCTTGCCTTCCTCTGCCAGTGCACCCCAGTTGCATAGGAATAGGCCGTACTCTGTTTTCTGCACACCGCCTTCCAAGCCAATGCCGATTTGGCCGCCAGATATTTCAAGCGCTCCATACGCTCTGTTGATTGCACCCTTGATGGTTTCTTCATCAGAAAAAGGCTGGTCGCTTACACCTGATGGCACATTTTTCGAAATGATTTCTGCTTCATAATCGCTAAAAGCTGTTTGAACCGCCATGATTTTGGCGGGATTTTTTGAACCAATGATGATTTTCATAATATGCTCCTTTCCGGAAATGCGCAAGCGCCTTAACCGAGGAACGCAGACTAAAAACGCCACGTCCTCCCAAAAGCTCACGCTATTGGTCGTGCGATGAGTATGCTGACGTAGCGTTTCCTGTGGAGCTAGTCAGTTCCCAAAGTTCAAATTTATATTTTCTATATCAATGGAAAAAGAGACAGCATGGGCTGTCTCTAAAAAAATTAACTGTTTTGGCGAATCGTTTCCACAGTAGATCGGTCACATGATTTAACAAGCTTTACAAGCAGCTCTTTTGCTGCAGCATAATCATCCACATGCACCATGGAAGCATGGGTGTGGATATAACGGGAGCAAATGCCGATAACTGCACTTGGGACACCTTCATTGGAAATGTGAACCTTGCCTGCATCTGTTCCGCCCTGCGATACAAAATATTGATATGGGATGTTGTGTGATTCAGCTGTATCAAGAACAAACTCTCTCATTCCACGGTGAGTTACCATCGAACGATCCAGAATTCGGAGAAGGGCTCCCTTGCCCAAATGGCCGAATTCATTTTTGTCACCGGTCATGTCGTTGGCAGGGCTCGCATCCAAAGCAAAGAAAATATCAGGGTTAATCATATTCGCCGCTGTCTGTGCACCTCTTAAGCCTACTTCTTCCTGCACAGTCGCTCCGGAGTAAAGGATATTTGGCAGCGTTTCAGCTTTTACTTCCTCCAAAAGTTCAACTGCCAAACCGCAGCCATAGCGATTATCCCATGCCTTGGCCAGTATTTTCTTCTCATTTGCCATTGGCGTAAACGGACAAATCGGAAGAATTTGCTGCCCAGGCTTGATCCCGATTTTTTTCGCGTCTTCTCTGTCATCAGCACCAATATCAATCAGCATATTTTTGATTTCCATCGGCTTGCTGCGCTTTGCCTCATCCAAAAGGTGTGGAGGAATCGAACCAATAACACCCGTAATCGGGCCATTATCCGTCATGATCTGGACTCTTTGCGCAAGCAGTACCTGGCTCCACCAGCCGCCAAGCGTCTGAAAACGGATCATGCCATTATCCGTTATAGAGGTAACCATGAAACCTACTTCGTCCATATGGCCTGCCACCATAACAGTCGGGCCGTTTTCATCACCTCTTCTTACGCCAAAGATACCTCCAAGCTTATCCTGGACGACTTCATCCGTATACTGGCTTATTTGTTCGCGCATAAAATTCCGTACTAAATGTTCGTTTCCGGGTGCTCCCGGCAATTCTGTCAATGTTTTAAACAGCTGCAATGTTTTTTCGTTCATTTTTCTGCTCCTTTAACACTTGCATAGATTGGTTTGAATTATGTATATTTCTATTTTACAGAACTTTCATACGGCTTGCCACCATTTCAGACACCATACTTCGATAATCAAAATTTATCCCGTATTAACGGATAACAAGATCTCTCTTCAAAGATTCAAGAAAAAAAAATCTAAGGCAAGGGAACAATTGTCCGTAAAGGTAAACTCGCTCAACAACCATTAGCAGGGGATGGAAATTCACTTTATTGCAAAACGATATTTATTTTAGTGTTAGCCTTTTTTTGGTAAGATAGAGGTGGGTACAGTTATTCGAATTTTTCAAAAAAACTTTTTAAAGATCCGCTTTTTTTATGATCTGCTTTGGGAGGTACACTTATGAACTGGAAATCATTTATTTTAGGCGTAGGGGTTGGTTTGGCCAGCGGATACGCTGCAAGGGAACTGCTATCACAAAATGCTTCGGTTTCTCCGGAGAAAGCTTTGGCAAATGCAAAGGAAGCATTTAAACAGGAGGGGCCGATCAGCGGCTCGTGGATTCAAATGAAGGCTGAGCCCTTTGAGAAGGGGCATTTGAAATACCAGGTATATAAAGGCGGCATTTCAAGGTTTTCCGGTGAAAAAGCCGAACAGTACGAATTTATTGCCGATGCAGGGACTGGAGCTATTTTGGACGTTTTTCCGCTGCATTAAAAAATCCCCGAATGGGGATTTTTATTTGCGCTCTCTTTCCACTTTATCTGTAAAGTTTTTCCCTGTCTCATCCCATTTAACTGCGCGGTAGTATGCATCATGGTAAAAGGTGAACCAGGCATTATTTTTCAATCCGTATTCCATCCATTTTTGTTTGGCGCTGATTGAATCCATTGGATAATCATCATAAGCCAGTACCCATAATACATTTTGGTGTGCATGTGTTGGCATGATATCAGCCATATGGACAATAATTTCGTTGCCGTCTTCTATGACGAGGATGGAATGCCCGTCGCTATGGCCGCCGGTATGAACCATTTTTATAGGACCCAGCGTCCATTCCCCTTCAAAGACCTCTACCTGATTCTCGATGGCCTCCCAATTTTCTTTCCAATATGTATTTCTTGACCGAATATTCGGGTTTCTCATCTCTGCCCACTCAATAGCTGAGGCAATGATTTTGGCATTCGGGAAAACAGAAACAAATCCGCCGTCTGCAGGTTTTGTCAGACCGCATGCATGATCAAAATGAAGATGCGTCATTAGAATATAATCAATATCTTCAGGGGATAAGCCATGCTCAGCCAGATCCTGTATAATTTTAGACTCTTCAAGTGCTCCAAAGTTGCGCTTCTGTTTTTCATCCAGCTTACCATTGCCCAAACCGGACTCCACTAAAATATTTTTGCCATCAGTTTGAATAAGAATCGGATCAGACCGCAATTCGATTTGATTTTTATCATTGCATGGATATTTTTTTGACCATAATGGCTTAGGAACAACCCCAAACATCGCCCCCCCATCAAGATGTGTTACCCCGCCGCGAAGCCAGGCCAGCTTTATGTTTTGCAGTTCCAATGTTTCCATATTTCTCTCCTCCAAACCAGTGATCTTACTTTATAGTAACATTTAAGCGGTCATTTGTAGAAATATTTAAATTATTCATCGGGTTAAAAAAGCCTGCCTTATAGGCAGACTCCGCTTATCTATATTGCACCTCACATCGGTAAATGCGATTTCCTTTAGATGAAAACTTCTCTTCGTATTCAGTCATAATATTGCCTTCATAATCGCTGTTATGCAAGTCAAGGCTCACATAGGTCAGCAGCATGCCGTATCCTGAAAAGCTCATAAGAGAGGATTCGAATAAGCCCTGGTTATCAGTCTTAAAGTGAATTTCCCCTTTATCAACGAGAATATTTTCATATATTTCCAGGAAGCTTTTGTATGTCAGCCTGCGTTTTGCATGGCGTTTTTTCGGCCAAGGATCTGAGAAGTTAAGGTATACACGGTCGACCTCGCCTTTATCAAAATGCTCCCGAAGATCATTCGCATTCACATTCAGCAGCTTTACATTAGGCAGTTCTTCTTCAATGATCCGGTCAAGAGCCGTGACAATAACACTGTCAGCCAGCTCAATCCCGATGTAATTGATATCCGGATTGGCTTTTGCCATTCCTGTGATAAAACGGCCTTTGCCTGTTCCAATTTCAATATGAAGCGGCTGGTTCTTATCGAATGCTTTATTCCATTTCCCTTTATATTTTTCAGGTTCAGAAATCACGTATTGAGGATACTCGGCTAATTTATCCTTAGCCCACGGTTTATTTCGCTGTCGCATATTGACACTCCTATAAATTAATATCGTTCAAACAATATCATGCAAATTGCAGTGATGCAACTTTATTTTACAGTGCCTGTTTTCTCAAGTGATTTATTGCTCATAATAGTTTAACCAATTCGCCCTTGAACAAATAAATTACAGCAGGCGGGATGAATAAATAAAAAAAGGAATCCACAACCTAGAGGTGAATTCCTTTTTGTTTTTCCCGCATTAACGGGCAGTAAGTTCCCAAAAAAATTCAGTCGATGAATTAAAGAGCGGAAGCTAAATTCCCGCAAAAGCCCCGATTGGCTCAACTAACCAGCAGTTGGAGTTTCACTTATCTATATCTTCATAAACAGGAAGAAAGGGTGTTTGCAAATGCCGCTTGGAGAGCAGGATCAGTTAAATTTATTAAAAGATATATTAAGCAATCACCAGACAGATTGCTGTGGCTCTATTTCAGAATGTGAACAATTGGAACGATTGGTTAAATCTTTAATGGTAAATAGCAATATTAATCAAAATGTCAAAACAGTATTAGGAGAAATATATGAGTACAGTCAGCATGGGATAAATTCTTCCCAGCTGGATAATCATATTGAATCCCATCAGAATGAATTATCACAGTGGGTTCATGACATTGATCAGTTTTCATGATTTTAAAGCAGTTCATCCAAAAAGGAAATCCATTTATCCATTTCCTGGAACCTGAACTTATTTTTATGCCATTGGATAGAGGTCAATGTTTGGGCGATGACATACCATTTCATTCGCAGCATTAGATCATCAGACAATTCAATGCCATAACGATCTACCCAATTAGGCCATTCCTCTTTTGGGATATACCAGTATAACAGCATCCCCAAATCTATGGCCGGATCCGCAATCATGGCTCCATCCCAATCAATCAAGTACAGCTGGTTGTTTTCCGAAAGCAGCCAGTTGTTATGATTCACATCGCAATGGCAAACCGTTTTTTCCTCACAATGGATATTAGCAACCTCTTTTTTCAGGAAATCAATCGATTGAATGACAGCCTGCTGATGCTTTAGATCGGAATCAAGTTCTTCCTCAATCATATGCAATAGTGTTTCAGGCTGCAGCGGAGACTTTCCCAGCCGTGTAAGCATCCCCAGCAGAGCTGCTGAAGAATGAATTTTCTTTAGCAGCTTTGCAACGCTTTCCTGGTTCATGTCCCCTGCTTTAAGCTCTCTTCCATTTAACCATTGCTGAGCAGTAATGACATCCCCATTTTCCATCCTTTTCGTCCATACAAGCTTCGGGACAATGCCTTCTGCAGAAAGAACCGCAAGAAATGGCGAGGAATTCCTTTTTAAAAATAGCCTTTGCTCTTCATGCTGGGCATAAAAGGCTTCCCCCGTCGCACCTCCGGCGGGAACAATCTCCCAGTCATGTCCAAATAAATGTTCCAAAATTGTTCACCTGCAATTTAGTAAGCTACTTTTTCGAAAATAGCTTTAGTTGAAAAACGTAAGCCCTGGTTTATGGCAATCAAAACTTATTTCTCCCGGCCGATCAGGAAAGGCCTATCCAGAAAAAGCTTCCTGTTACCGAATAAGCAATAACTCATATGCAATAAGTAAAGTTATATTTCAAAAAAACATTCATACGCACATAATAAGACTGTTAATCCGGTAAATCAAACAATGCACCTATACCACACAGGGTAAACAGGCGAATATATTTTATATGAGGCGCCCTCTTCCAAGGTACGCAGATTGATATCGTAAAATAAAAAAAGAGCTATTGATGCAAATTCTCACAATAGCCATCTTTATAAATTTTATTCTTCCTAGCTTTTTTCGTCAAGTGTATCTATTTAGGTTTCCGGAATATTGAGCGAAAAAATGAAAAACGTTCGCCCAATTCCTGCTATTTTTTCTATTTAAGGATAATGTTTGCAGAAAAGAGGTTAACCTTTTGTTATTGCCTGCAAACCAATACATAAGTGCTTATCGGCATTACGATTAAATCTTTGGTAAATTCCCCCTTAGGCATAAGTCCTGCGGTTTGCCCATCCGCAAGTAGTTCCCAATCCCCGTCCGGGAGTATAACCGGCTCTTCAGCCATGGAGGGATTAAACACAACAGCGGCCCGGCTCCACTCAGTATTTTTCTCTGGACTGTTTATAATAAAACCAATCAAAGGCTTCTTAACATCAATAAAGCGCATGGACCTTCGGATCAAATCAGCACTGGAAAGCCTGAAAAGCGGGATATTTTTTCTTATGTCGATCATCCCTTTAATATATTGGACATTCTGCGAAAAATGAATCTTCCGCTCCCAGTCCAGCTTATTAATGGAATCCGGCGAACGATAGCTGTTTCCATTCCCTTCTTTGGTCCGAAAAAATTCCTGGCCACTGTGCAGAAATGGAATCCCCTGTGAAAGAAGCACCATAGCCGTAGCAAGGCGATGCTTTCTTTGCTGAATGCTTTTATCCGCACTCTCGGAGCACACCAAAATTTTATCCCAAAGCGTATGATTGTCATGTGATTCCACATAATTTACTGATTGGGAGGGAGACAGGAAAATACCTTTTTCCTTTTTTTCAAGGCCAATGCTGCCGGCTAAAACCTGCTTTGCCGCTTCATAGTAATGCTCATTCCCCAATGCATATCCTTTATCATACAAATTAAAAGTGCTGCCTTTAATGGAATCCCGGAACCAGTCATTAAATTGGCCAATCCCGGGTAGCTTATCCTGATTGCGGATGCTTGCCTTTTGCTCATCCGGAATCGGAGTATTTAAGTCCCAGCCTTCACCGATAATTATGGCTGTTGAATCGATCGAACTTACAGTTTGCCGGACCATGTTCATGGTTTCGATATCGAGTATACCCATTAAATCGAACCTGAACCCATCGAGCTGATATTCCTTCATCCAATACTCGACTGAATCAAGAATAAACTTTCGCGCCATCAGGCGTTCTGAAGCAAAGTCATTTCCCACCCCGGTACCATTTGAAGGAATTCCGAATTCGTCATGGCGAAAGAAGTAACCGGGCACAATTTTTTCAAAAGAAGAATCTTCCCTGATATAGACATGGTTATAGACCACGTCCATGATCACTCTTATGCCCTCGTATTGAACAGCGTGCATCATTGCCTTTAACTCCCTGATCCGAGAATAAGGATTAGCAGGATCAGTGGAATAACTTCCTTCAGGCGCATTAAAGTGCAAAGGATTATATCCCCAGTTATAATCCCTTTTCGGGCCTCTTTCATCCACGCCTTCAAAATCATGGAAAGGAAGGAATTCGATATGCGTTATGCCCATCTGTTTCACATAGGAAAGGCAGGTTGGCTGGCCGTCACTTCCAGTTGTATTTATCTCCCCGGCTCCAAGGTACATGCCTTTCCTTATGGCGCCGCTTCCTGGATGGATCGTAAAGTCCCTGATATGCGTTTCATAAATGATTGCATCTGTCGGCTGCAGGAGAGGAGGGAGCTCAGGTTTAACTTTTTTAGTACTTTTCAGATCAACCACTGCCCCATATTCTCCATTAACCGTTACAGAAACAGCATAGGGATCAATCGCTTCTCTCCATTCAAGATTTACACAAACCAGGAAGGAGTATAGGTGCCGATCGAGATCGCCCGAAATCTCGCATCTCCAGACTCCTTTTTCCCCTCTGGCCATCTCCACTGTTACAGCATCCTCGTTCACAGCTGCTTTAAGCTTAAGCTTAACGTTTGTTGCAGTGGGGGCCCAGAGCCTGAAGAAGGTCCTGTCTTTGCTATAAGAAAACCCCAATGGGCCATCATAGTAAAATTTTTCGTCAAAAGGTTCTGTTCGAATAACAGCCCCAATTTGCAGATCAGTTTTTTCGCCATATTCGTTTACAACCCAGTATTGTTGCCCGATCACCAAATCATGATCAATCCGGCATGTATATTTATTGGACTCCTCAATCGGCATGCTATTCAATATCTCCATCGGAATTTCCTCCGTACCTGCCAGCAGGGAGAACCTTGATGAACGTCCTTGATGATATTGGAAAGGAAGTAAGATCGTAATGATTTGCATTTCATCTAAATAGGCATAATAGTTTCGTTCAATTGATATCATTTCGAGTTCATCTCCTTTACTTCCTCTTGTTTTTTCAAAATTACTGGAATTGCATTCCCGCATACAGATACCGTTAATGGAGTACACCCAAGAGGTTCCCCATCAGCATGGGCAGGGATAGGATGTGAAGAAAAGATCCTAATCGTTTTACCCTGAAGAACCGCTACCTCTTTGAATGCAACATGCTTTCCTTTAAAAACAGATGTAAAAACAAACAATAGCTTAACCTTTGATATATTGTGGACAACAGTGAGGTTTAGAATTCCGTCAAACGGATTTGCATCGGGGGATATCTTCATACCGCCTCCATAAAACGGCTGATTGGAGACGGTTACAAACCAGGCAGAATCAAAGGATTGCTTTTTTCCGTCTATCTCGATTTCAAGAGCTGAGCATCTATAGACAAACAGCTCTTTTATCAGGAAAAGAACATAAACAAATTTCCCCAGGGATAACCGATTTAAAAGCCCTTTAATTTTTGAACGGTTAACTTTTTCTGAAATCTGTGCATCAAATCCCGCACCCATATTATTAATAAAATATGTTGCATTTTCTCCTGTGTGTCTGATCATTCCTACATCGGTCCTGACTGTCTCATGATCTGTTCCCTTTAAAATCGCAAATAGTGCAGCTACAGGATCTTTAGGGATCCCAAACCCGCGGGAAAAGTCGTTCCCCGAGCCTCCGGGAATAAACCCAACAGTCACATTGGGATACATGGCAGCTCCATTAACAACTTCATGAAGGGTTCCGTCCCCGCCGACCGCAATAATACATAATCTCTGGCCACTGGCTTGTTCTGCATAGGATCTGGCCAGTTTCCCAGCGTGCCCGCTATATTCTGTCCAGCTCGCAGAATAGGATATTTTTTCATTCTGCAGCACCCGTTCAACCTTCTTCCATACTTTCTTGCAATATCCATTCTTTGCCTGTGGATTAATAATGAAAATGGTTGATTTCATTTGATCAGCCCTTAGCTGCCTTGAAGGTTTTATTGCTCATCCGGATGCTCCCACTCCAGCCTCCTGATTGATGTAGTCTGGCAATATTGAAGCAGGGCTTGGGCTCCCTTAAGCTGGATATGCTTTAGAGGGGAACGCTGGTTTCTCATTGTTTGAAACCATTGCTCATAATTTCTTTTTTCAATAAGCTGAACACCAATAGGGGCAGTTGGATAATCAATATACCCGTTTCGGCTAATGACGGCTTTTTGAATCGGCAATTCTATTTCATGGAGCTCTAATATTTTACGGACAATCTTTTCCGTCCTGTTCAAAGCAGGCAAAGGATTAAGAATCTTTTTCTCTTCCCCTGTTCCCTTTTTGATCCAGAATCTATCCTTTGATCCTGAAAACACAGCTAAATCTTCTGCTTCAAGAAAGCTGATGCACCAGGCCTCCGTCGGACTTATTAAGATTGATTCTGTTTCCACAGGAGCCTGTTTCAGCAGAAAGATAGGATTGTACATTACAAGGTACGTATCAGGAAATCTCTGCAAAAAATACTTCAGTTTTTCTTCATAATAGTATCGTCTATCTGGAAAAGACTTTTCCATTAATGTGGATGTAGCCCACCTCATTTGAAAACGGTATAGCTGATCAAGGAACTGATGTTTTAAATTCTCGACCGTTTCCGGACGCACAGTAAAAGAAGCTTCAAAATCAAGCGTGTCCTCAGCCTCTTTTTCTTCTTTCAGAGGTTCTTGAGGACTATATACATCTTCGGCCTCATTTTTCCCACGCCTTAATAGACCCTTCAATTTATCGAAAAGAGGTTCTTTTTCTTCCTCAGGCCAGTCCCCGCCGTTGTTTGCATGCGGTGGCTCCGGTTCAAAGCTGAAAGTTTCATTTGAATCCCACGCTTTATGCCACTTATCCCATTGCTGTTTTTTCAGCCTGACAAAACGGGAAGGATAAACAAAAATATCCTGTTCATAACGTGAAGCATAGTCCTGCAATTTAATTAACTGTCCCATTTCTCCTAGCCCTGCTTTCATAAATAACTTCTATCTATTTATTTTAACTGTTAAACTTACCTGTTGATTTCTGCTCAAGAAGGCCAGCGAATCTTGGGGGGGAGCCTCGTTCTCGTCTTGCGCCTGTAGGGTCCCCCTTTGACACGCTTTTTTTCGCAGGACTTTGAACCAGCATCCTCGAATAAACACCGCACGAAGGAAATGCGAATGCATTTTTTGAGGAGTCGCGCCTTCCGCTCCTATTTAGCATAGTGCAAAAATCATCAATGAGCTTTAATATAGTCTATTTAAAAAAGTATGTATCTAATTTTATTCCGCCAAAAGCGGAAAGATGGCAACACTTTCGTATTTTGGCGTTTTATCTAAGTGTGTCTGATATAAGACGACCTCTGAAGCAGTAAATTCAAGCGGGTTATCACGAAAAGGGTTATATTCATCCAGCGTGCTTTTCTGAAATGAATCGATGCCGGCCCATTTTCTTGCGATCGTAATATGGGGCTTATAAGGCCTTGTCTCAAGTTCAAATCCCGCTTTTTTGCATGCTGAAAAAACTTTGTCCCTAAGAGTATGCAGCCGCTCTTCCCGTTTAGTGTCGAACCAAAAAATTCTTGGCGTACTTTCTTTTCCGAAGATACCTAACTGGTTAATGTATAGCGGAAACGGCTGTTCACCTTTAATCGATTCAGCCACCAGCTTTTCAGCCATCCGGAGCTTGTCCTCAGGTGCCGAACCAAGAAATGCTAACGTAATATGATAATCCTCATGATGAACCCAGCGGCTAAATCGGATATTCCCTTTTAAATCCTCAATGTATTCTTTAAGCCTTTCCTTTGTCTCAGCCGGTATTTTGACTGCAAAGAAAAAATGAGCATTCTGCTGATTTGTCACCTGATTCTACCTCCATATTTTTTACCTATTTTATCAAACATCACATAAAAATGGCAGATACTTTAGGGCAGCATGCCATATTCTGTAGGATTTCTCCCTAAATCCCTTTGATTTGATTGGAATAGTCTGTTTTAGGTATGATGAATATGATATAACATAATTATAGATTTCCTTATTGAGGATGGAATTAAACAGAGCCACACAAAATAACAAGAAGATAAAACGGATATTCATGTCCTAGCCAGCATGTTATAAAAGATACCCACCTTTATATGAAAGGGAGAGTCAGAGATGAAATTAGTCAATAATCTTGCAGATTTAATTGGAGATACTCCACTGGTAAAATTAAACAGACTTGCCCCTGAAAACGGTGCAAGCATCTATGCCAAGCTTGAATTTTACAATCCAAGCAGAAGCGTAAAGGACCGTGCTGCTTTTAACATGATTGTTGAAGCAGAAAAAGCGGGCAAGCTTAAACCCGGCTCAACCATTATTGAACCGACAAGCGGAAACACAGGCATCGGACTGGCGATGAACGCTGCAGCCCGCGGCTATAAAGCTATTCTTGTTATGCCGGATACGATGACGGCGGAACGCATCAATATTTTAAAAGCCTATGGTGCAGAAGTGGTCCTGACACCTGGTGACGATAAGATGCCGGGTTCCATAAAAAAAGCAAATGAACTTGCTGCGGAAATTCCAAACAGCTTTGTACCAATGCAATTTGAAAATAGTGCAAACCCCGATGCACACAGACACTCAACCGCGCTGGAGATCATTGACGGCATGAAACAGATTGGCAAAAATCTTGCTGCATTCGTGGCAACTTCAGGTACAGGCGGCACCATTACAGGTACAGGCGAGGTATTGAAAGAGCATTATACTGGCTTGGAAGTGCACGTCGTTGAGCCAAAAGGTTCACCTGTTCTATCCGGCGGACAACCAGGCAGACATAAACTGGTCGGCACAAGCCCTGGCTTCATACCGGAAATTTTAAATACAGATGTTTATGACGAAATTCATCAAATTAAGGATGAAGAAGCGTATGATACAACACGGAGAATGGCAAGGGAGGAAGGCATTCTTGTCGGCCCTTCATCAGGGGCAGCCTGCTATGCTGCCATCCAAGTGGCCAAAAGGCTAAAGCCGGAGGATGTCGTCGTATTTATTGTTTGCGATACGGGAGAAAGATATCTTTCAAGCGATCTTTTTCAATTTGAATAAAAGTTTTAAGGTCCCCGAGTGAGTTCGGGGTCTTTTGTTTGGCTGGTCTGTTTAAACCATATTTTTCAGCATGGTTATATGCCGTTTTCAGTATTTACGGCCGCTCCCCGCTCTGATGCGGCTTCGCCAGCCAGCATAATCTGAAAATAAAAAGCAGCCGGGCTGTGCCCGGCTGCTCTGCATTATCTTAATTTTATAGTCATTTTCCCGCACTGCTTTTCAATTTCTTTTTCAAAAAGATCCTGCAAACTCTTTGTGACTGGCCCTGGTGTTCCGCTGCTAACCGGCTTCCCTTCAATCTCTGTGATTGGTGTAATTTCGGCAGACGTACTGGACATAAATACTTCATCTGCGTGTTTTAAGTCCTCTAGCGTAAAAGCTGATTCTTCAAGGGCGATTCCGTTTGCATGGCAGATCTCATTAATTTTGCGGCGGGTAATGCCGTTCAGAATCAGGTTAGTGGCAGGGTGGGTGTACACCTTGCCTTCTTTTACAATAGCGATATTCGATGAGCTTCCTTCTGTTACTGTGTCTCCGCGATGCTGAATAGCTTCATAACAGCCGGACTGCGCTGCTTTTTGCTTGGCCATAATGTTGCCAAGCAAATTAAGGCTCTTTATATCACAGCGGAGCCAGCGAATGTCTTCGATCAAGAGAGCCTTTACGCCATTTTTCATGCTGTCAACCGGCCTTGCCGCTCTACGAGTATAGGCAGTAAATGCAGGCAGCACACCTGCGCCAGGATAAGCGTGGTTTCTTGGAGAGGCTCCTCTTGTAAATTGCATATAAACAATTCCCAGCTCCAGCTTATTTTTCAAGATCATCTCTTCAAGCAGCTGTTTTAGCTCTCTAACGGTATAAGGTATATTTAAGTCTATTTTCTTTCCACTATCAAGAAGACGTTCAAGGTGTTCATCTGCTGTAAACATTTTTCCATTATATATCCGGATAACCTCATACACGCCATCACCAAATTGATAGCCACGGTCTTCAATATCGACTTTTGCTTCGGAACGCTCGATAAATTCCCCATTCAAAATCACATATTCCATTCTCACTGCCACTCCCTGCATCTGGTTTCTCGCATCAGTTATTTTCTGGTTGTGTAAAATCTTTCAGCCATCATATCAGGTTTTAGCTCTATTTCGCAAGCTCATAAATAGCCTGTGCATAAATGGCTGTAGCTTTTAGCAAGTCTTCAATAAACATATGTTCATCTTTTTGATGGGCGATGTCTTCCCGGCCTGGGAATAGAGGACCAAATGCAACACCGGACTTCAAGGAGCGGGCGTAGGTGCCGCCGCCGATGGATAAAAGTTCTGCCTTATCGCCGGTCTGCTGTTCATACACTTTTTTCAGTGTTTGAATAAGGAAATCATCCTCTTCCACATGATGTGGCTTGGAATCAGTAAAATTCTCTATTATGAAATGCTCTTTTTCAATCAGGGACTGCAGCTTGTCTTTGGTTTCTGCCATATCATTTGTAACAGGGTAACGCACATTAAAGCCCAGACGGCCGCCATGCTCCTGCGAATAAGAAAGTTTGCCGACATTAACGGTTAAGTCGCCTGTTATTTCATCCGAGCAGGCAATCCCCAGCTTTCTTCCTCTGGAATCATCGCATAAATAGCGGGATACAAATTGGAAGTATTGACATGCCTTATCATCTATCTGAAGGGAGGCCAGGAATAATGCCATCAGAATACCGGCATTTTTCCCATTGTCAGGCTCCATTCCATGAGCGGATACTCCCTGAAGCTCGAGAATCAACTCTCCATTATCTATGTAATATTTCCCCTTGAGCTCCGTCTTTTTTAGAAAGTTGATATACCTCTGTACCACTTCTGTTTGTTCGAGATGGACAACCAGGCTGGCCCTTGCAAAATCCGGTACCATGTTGTACCTTCTGCCTGACTGGAAAGAGATTACTTCCGCTAAAACCTCTCTTTCCGTTCCATCATATTTGCCGGTTTGAACAAGGTCAAAATCAGCTATTCCCTTTTCCGCGTAGATGATTGGGAAGTCTGCATCTGGAGCGAATCCCATTGACGGCATTTCCTCATGTTTAAAATAGTGTTCCACACAGCGCCAATCACTTTCTTCATCTGTTCCAATAATCATGCGGACACGTTTGCTCAGCGGCAGCTCCATTTCTTTTACTATTTTCATGGCGTAGTAAGCAGCCATTGTCGGGCCTTTATCGTCAATCGCTCCTCTGGCAAAAATCTTTCCATCCCGGATTTCTGCGCCAAATGGATCGCTTGTCCACCCGTCTCCTTCAGGAACAACATCAATATGGCATAACACTCCTACGATCTCTTCGCCTTCACCGAATTCCAAATGGCCTGCCAAATTGCCGACATTTTTCGATTTGAAGCCATCCTTTTCACCCAGTTTCAGCATAAAATCCAAAGCTTCCTTTACCCCTTCTCCAAGTGGAGCATGGTCTGTGGCGTTTTCTTCATCCAGGAGACTTTTAATTCTAAGCAATTTTTGAGCATCTTCAATTAAAGCGTCTTTTCTCTTATCAACTTCTTTTTTCCAATCCAGCACGTTCATCGAAATTTCCTCCCTATCATTTTTCGGCTGTCAATTTTGAGTATGTATCCTGATCACAAATAATATATAAAATAGCTCCTAGTGGTACCTTCTCATCAAGCCGGCGGTTAATATTCATATCCTGCCCGGAACTGATTAAGGTTGCCCCCTTTTCAAGCAAGCCATGAAAGGCATCCCTGTAGGTTACCCACCTTTGCGATGCAGGAATTTGATATAAATCTTCCCCCACTTTACGGCTCATCAGCTGCGAATATATGGTAGTCGCTCCGTTGGAAAGGACAGCTTGAGCAGCCATTCTGGAGATCATTTCATCCGAAATGATAAACTCATCAACCGATACATGCTTAAATAGATCCATATGCCTCTCAACCTTTAATTCCACTGTTATATGAAGGTCGCCTGCAAGACGTTCGATTCCAGTGGCAATCAATAAAGATTTCCCATCTGTCAGCTGGTTATCTTCAATTGAATCATCCGCAAATATGATAACACTTTTCGCCTCTTTAATATTGGCCATTTCCAGTACTGCTCCATCTGCTGCATCTCCATGGACAAAGTGAACATTATCATGTTTGACCGGCATCTTTTCCAGCATGGCAATCAGCACGATTTCTTTGCTTGAATCTGCTAGCCTGATTTCCTCCAGTGCGTGCTCCGCTTTTTTAGACCACCCGATAACTATAATATGATTTTTCCCATTATAACTCATTTTTCCCTCCTCTTGCTTTATACGGAATTGAGCAAAGCCTTCAACTAATTTTCCAATCACAATCCCGATAAGGCCAATTCCGATCAAGTACAAAAATACAGCATACATTCTTCCGGCAACCGATACAGGATAAAAATCGCCATACCCGACAGTCGTTACAGTGGTCATTACCCACCAAAAGGAATCAAAGTAATTCGAAAAAGTCTGCGGTTCTATTATGGTCATAATAATGGTACTAAAAATAATCAAAAAGCCGCTGGAAATAAAGATCAGCCAGTTATTCAGCGTGTAAAGCCTTTTAAGAAATCTTCTGAATAAAATGGTCCATCCCCCCTTATCTGACAATATTATTATAAAGGAATCCCCAGGGGAATTTCCTTAAATATAAATTCAATCGCCAAATCCTCTAAGAATGCCAAACTTGGATAAAACGATTAGCCAACATGCCAGCACCGCCACTAATATCATAATGGCCAATATAAACAATGCCCACACAGTCCTTTTCCTTGCAAAATAATAGAATTCCTTTTCACTATATTTTTTTGTGAAAGGATGGGACATGATGGTCTTATCCCAGGTAATGGACAGCCAGGAGTAGGCTAGAAAAAGGAATATACCTAAAACAATTGCTTTTATCCATAGAGGAGGAATCAGAATGATGCCGGCAGCGCTTATAGATATAATTTGAAAATAACTGAAGATATACGATGGGTTCCTGATAAATACTTTTAGGAATAATTCAATAAGCCCGGTAACAGGTGTCCTCTTTTTAAAGATCCGTTTTGATTTTCGAAAAAGCAGCGGTTTGGTGCGTAATGAAAAAGCAGGCTTTTCAATTTCAGGAGCCATCATAAAGATCCATTGAATGTACTTTGTTTTTTCCTCCTGCTCCAGCTTAACTTCAAAATCCATGGCCGAAGCCCTATTTAATAGCTGGTATATTCGCGCAAGTGTGCCTGCCAGGAGAATCGCCGATGTGATATAAACAGGCAAGACTGCTCCAAGATCCCAAAGGGAATATATAAGCTGGCTGAACCAGCTAAATAAGACAAACAGCAAAAAGCTCAGAACATATTTTTTTAATTTCTTTTCAATCCTTTTCAAATGATAGGAAACTGTCATAATCGTCCACTTAAGTGTGATGAAAAAGATCAAAAGAGCAATTATTTGGCTCCATTCCAAAAGGTATCTGTTCATTAAAAAGGGCAATAGAAAAACTATCATTGCTACTGTGCAAACCGTTTGGAAAAGTAATGAATAAGCAAATCCCCATTTTCTCATTCCCAAATAGAGATTCCTATTTTTAACAAGAAATACTCTATCAGCTTCCTGAACAAAAGGCCGGATATTTCCTAGCCATGAAAATACATAAAGCAAAAAGAAAAGCAGGAATAGAGGCAAATTTGCAATCCAACCAGGCGTTTCAGCCCACCAGGAACGGTACATCATCGCTAAAATGGCTGCTCCAGGAATAATGATGTACAGCAAGATCGTCCAATCCGCTATCGAACGGAAAACGCCATACTGATATTTCCAGCTGCTGACTAACCTTCTAAAAAAGAGATCAATGCTCTTCATTGCTGGCTCCCTCTGCAATTTGATGGAAGCATTCATAGAGTGAGCCTGCCGGAAGATTGCATTGCCGCCTAACCTCACTTAAGGTACCCGAAGCTTTGAGCTGGCCCTCATGCACAATTAAAAAGCGGCTGCAAACTTTCTCTGCTGTATCCAGAACATGTGTAGACATTAGAACCCCTGCACCTCTTCTCCTCTCTTTGTCAATTGATTCAAGAAACAGTTTCATAGCATTGGGATCCAGGCCAATAAACGGTTCATCAATTATATATACATCCGGATTAGCAATCATGGCGAGAATCAGCATAGCCTTTTGCTGCATTCCCTTGGAGTAAGTTCCTGGGAATTCATGGGCATGCTCAGCCAGCTTATATCGATCCAAAAGATCTGCTGCCCTGCTTTTGTATTCTTTATCAGGAATTCCTTCTACAGCAGCCGTAAAGTCCAAGTGCTCCCAAAGTGTCAATTCATCATAGAAGATGGGCCGTTCAGGAATATAAGAGTATTTAACCCCTTCCTTGAATTCCACTAATCCCTTTTTATACTCCAGCAATCCCAGGATGGTCTTAATTGTCGTACTTTTGCCTGCTCCGTTTGGTCCGATCAGGCCAATCAGCTCGCCTTCCCCCAAATCAAAATGAATATGATTTATGATTGGTTTCTCATTTTCATAGCCCGCTGAGGCAATATCTACATTTAATAAATTCATTTTTCTCTCCTCCTGACTATTCGTACGGATAGGATTGGAAAAGGTTTACTATTTTTCATATATTTTTTAAGAATTTTGCTCCATAAACCTTGGGTGCTGATTTCCTCTACAGGCACTAAGCGAACCGCGGGCTTCAAACGTTCCTCGGCGTTTTAGCCTCCTGGGTACGCTTTTCTCGCAGGACATTGAATATTCACCTTTGAATAAACACCCACGAATAAAATGCGAATCCATTTTCGAGGAGCTTGGACCTTACACTCCAATTAACACAGTGCTTAATCAACAATCGGCCTTAACACCGCTAAAATCCTTAATTGACTGTACAAAAAAACTGCCCCGTAAACGGGAGCAGTCTTGTTAAGGCTGCAGCAATTTCATTAATTCTTTATTGCCGTAGTCTTTCGCGTAATCATAGGCTGTGTAGCCCTCTGAATCTTTCAAAACGGGATCTGCACCGAACTCCAGCAGCAGCTCAGCCATTTGGACATCTTCGTTTGTTACAGCACTCATTAAAGGAGAAGAATCATAGCTATCAATCGTATTGGGATTTGCCCCATGCTCAAGGAGAAGAGCGGCACTCTCAAGCTGGCCATAATAAACAGCCCAATGAAGGGCAGTAGAGCCTTCTTCGTCGGTTTCCTCCACATCAGCGCCATCAGCCAACAGAGTGCGAATCATTTCAGTATCATTTTCACTTGCGGCATTCATCAGCGGAGTAGCACCCTCGATTCCAAGAACCGTTTCAGTCCATAACTCCATCTTTTCAAGTATTTTAAAGCCAGCAAAAATTCCACCTGTGAGAATCATAGCAGTCAGGATAGAGCCTGCTATTCCAAGCCATACCTTTCCCTTGGGCTCCTTCAATACTGCTGTGGCATCTTCAGCAAAGAATGTTGATAAAGCATAAATTCTTTTTGGGAGATGCGGATGTGAAGACAGCTTTTCATTTAGCCAGACAAAAAAACCGGTTTCGGTTTGAAGCTGTTCCATATATACCTGTTTATTGACTTTAGGGTAAAGCTCTTTCCCAATTGCAAGCATGGCCAAGGCATCTCTTGATGACTCAAACGAATTTATATAATAGGCTGCATAACGATCACACGTATATTCGCAAGCTCTTAGATAGGCATTTCCCAGAAAGGGTATCCACATGGCAGGGAGCAGAAGAACACTTATGAGCACATGCTTTCTTTTTAAATGGGCAAATTCATGGGCAAGGACGAATAGTACTTCCTTTTCAGCCCCTCTCTCAATCAGTTCGAAAATACCTGAATATAAAACAACCATATTCTTTCTGAAAAACCTGGCTGCAAAGGCATTTAAAACCCCTTGGGACTCTATTACATAAATATCTGGCAGCTCTGCCAAACCCATCTCCTTTGCGGTTAGTACTGCTTTTTCATAAATCTCGGGAAATTGCTTTTCGCTTATTCTTACTCCGTTTCTCCTGATGCCGCCCATCATTATTCCATGAAGCAGGACAGAAACAAAGATTAATAACAGCATAATAATAATCCCAACTATCGAGAATGCGAGAAGAATATAAGACAGAATACTAAATAAAACGACTAAAGCAAAATAAACATTTTCCTTTGGGTATACCAGCCGATCTCTCAGCGAGTGATCTTCCATAACGCTCTCTTCCTTTCATATGGCCCTTTTCAAAATTACCTATTGATTATAATCAAAAAACAAATTTTAGGAAACAGGAAAATTAATTGCCTTTTTCCTGAATTTTCAGTACATAAGACCACCTTTCTGCACCATAGGTATAGTAAGAGGCTATTTCCTTAATGAATGTTTAACTCTCTAAATAAAGGGAAATGAACATACATTAAAAAGGAGGGGGATGTACAGACTATAAATTAGGAAGCATTATAAATATTTTGTAAAGTTGCTTCCTTAAAGTAGAAATTATCAGATAATAGCGTTACAATATAGTCAGAGGTATGACATCTTGACTAAAAAAACCAGAATACAAAGGGGTTGTCTGGGGAAAAGAAAACTACATAGTTTTGAAGGAACTATTCCTTCAATGTAGCTGTCGGTTGCAGGGAATTGCCATGGGGTTTGAAAAAAGGATAGGGAGTGGTTTTTTGAAACCTTCAACTAACCGGATGTTAAACCGTGTAAAATCCGTCTACATGTTTATTAGTAAGCGCGGAACTGTAACAACTCAGGAGCTTGTAGAGGAATTTGGTATTACTCCTCGCACCATACAAAGAGATTTAAATGTCCTTGCATACAATGACTTGGTTAAAAGCCCAAGCAGAGGCAAATGGACGATTACACAAAAGAAAGTAAAGATGTCATCTTAACACAGAGGATAACCAACATAATAGATCGAAAAAATCGCCCGCTATAAGGGCGATTTTTTTGCCTTCATTTCATTTCACTTCATAATTGAGCAGCATTTCAAGCTCTTCTTCTGTCAATTCCCGATATTCTCCCAATTCCAATGTTTCATCGAGCTCGAGCGGCCCCATCGTAAGCCTTTTTAAATAAATGACTCTTTTTCCGACAGCCTCAAACATTCTTTTCACCTGATGAAACTTTCCTTCTGTAATGGTTAATTCAATATCAGAGGTTATGCCCGATTTTAAGATCTTCAGCACTCCAGGCTTGGTTTCGTAGCCATCATCCAAGATGACTCCTTCTTTAAATGCGGCAATATCATCATTTGTTACTTCACTGTCAATGACCGCGAAGTAGGTTTTAGGAACATGCTTCTTGGGAGAAAGCAGCCGATGTGCAAGCTGGCCGTCATTCGTCAGCAGCAAAAGGCCCTCTGTATCCTTATCGAGGCGCCCAACAGGAAACGGGGAAAAGACAAGGTCCTCCATTTCCAGCAGGTCCACGACTGTTTCAAACTGGGAATCCTCGGTTGCCGAGATTACGCCAGGCGGTTTGTTCATCATTAAATAAATGAATTCCTTATATTCAACTCTCTCACCATTTATAACCACAGTGTCGTCCTCAGGATTCACATGGTGCTTCGGGTCTTTTACTTTTTCATCGTTAACGGTTACGGCTCCATCCTTTAAAAGCTTTTTAACATCTTTTCGGCTGCCGTAGCCCAGATTGGCCAGCATTTTATCAATTCTCATAGTTGACCCTCCAATTCTAAATACAATTTACATAGGCTTTTGTCCATGTCACTTCCACACGCTATACATAGACTAATATCATAAGTTCAAATAAATAGGAAAGAGGAGATGATTAGTATGTACCCACGCCAGCAAGGGCAAGGCATATATATCCCTCTTCCCGGTATTTCGCCAGGTTATCCTGGTTATCCGGGAGGCGGCAATACAGATAGACGCCTCGATCGCCTGGAACGCCAGGTGCAAAGGCTTGAACGGCAGGTTGACCGGCTGAACCGCAGGCTTGACCGGATTGAAAGGCGTCTCGGCATCGGCGACGGCGGTTATGGCCAGTATTAAATTAAGCGAAAAGGTCTCCATCTTGTGGAGACCTTTCTTATTATGCCCGCAGCCTTAGCTTCTTCATCATTCTATCAACTCTTGACCCGAACAGAATATAGATTAACTTTGTTCTGAAACTCAAGTAGAAATAGATGCCCGCTCCAGCGGCCGCACAGATGCCCACAATGATTATCGCCTGTAAACCCGTTGCCGGCGATAAGAAGATTGTTAAAATTTTATATACAATGCCTGTTACGATGAACATACAGAAAGTAAATAATACAATCAGCAGGCCTCTTCTTAAGACAAGCTTAAACGGATATTTGGCATACATTTTAATTACATATAGATTAATTAAAATTGCAGCTGTATAGCCAAGAGCCGTTGCGAAAACCGCTCCTTGTGTTTCAAAAAGCTTAATAAGCGGAATGTTCAAGGACAGTTTTACTAGCAAGCCTGTGAGCAAGCTGAGAATCGTAAAGCGCTGCTCATTTATTCCCTGCAAAATTGCTGCCGTAACCGAGAAATAGGCAAATAGGATTGCAACTGGCGCATATGTTCGTAATACTTCAGTTCCCAGCTCTTTATGCTCGTAAAATAAAGTAAAGATCGGCTCCGCCAGCAAGGATAAGCCGACTACGGCAGGAAGAGTCAGAAACAGAAGCACCTGGAAAGTCTGATTGAGCTGGCGGTTTAAATCAGTCCTGTCTTCTTCCATAAAAGCCTTTGTTACACTCGGAACAAGCGTCAACGAAAAGGCTGTTGCCAATGAAACAGGAATAATGACAAGCTTATGTGTTTCAAAGTTTAGGACAGAGAAGGCAGCCACAGCATTTCCTGCCTCTCCAATGGCTGCCATGGCCCTTGTAAACGTAATCTGATCGATAAACTGGAAAAGCGGATTTGCAAGACCTACAAACACAAAGGGAGCTGCGTAAAGGATAATTTCTTTATAAATATCTTTTAGGGATATATCAACCGTTCCTTTATCATCCTCAAGCAGTTTGTCCAAATGAGGCTTGCGCTTATACCAATACCAGAATAAAACTCCAAGGCTTCCGAGCCCTCCGATAAACGCAGCGAAGGTAGCAACACTGATAGCAGTGGTAAGTGAGCCTTTCATTACATTTAAGACAATATACGCGCCAACGAGAACAAACAGGATCCGGACAATTTGTTCCACAACCTGTGAAACCGCTGTTGGCCCCATCGACTGATGGCCCTGGAAGAAACCTCTTATCAAGCTCATGAACGGTATAATAATAAGTGCAAACGAAACCGCACGAATTACTGTGGTCACATCCTCGACGCTGACTTCTACATCTTTTCCTGCAAGCGTCATTTCAGCCACTGCCGGAGCCATCAAAAATAAGATTAGAAATGAAAGTATTCCGCTGGCCAGCATAATTACCAAGCCTGATTTAAAAAGCTTTCTGCCGACTGCGTATTCCTCTATAGCGTTATACTTGGATATAAACTTTGAAACTGCCAGCGGCACACCCGCTGTCGCAATACTAATAAAGATCGTATAAGGTGTATACGAAAAGGAATAAAGCGCGGTTCCTTCCTTCCCGACAATATGGTAAAAAGGAATAACATAAAACAAACCAAGAACCTTTGAAATAATCGTCCCGAGCGTTAAAATGAAGGTTCCCTTTAGAAGCTTAGATGACATATAATCCCTTCCTTAAAAAAACTGCAGCCTGCAATCTATGTGAAAACTGTATGTTAAGGCCAAAGCTAATTGAGACAATGATTTTAGCCTAAATAATATTAGATTTCGTCATTTTTCTATATTTTTAGACACACTATTTGTAGTGTACTCTTCTTGACGAAGAAATGCCACTTACAAAACCTGTATATAACAGCTTTATTTTTAGAAAAAGGGAAATTGCATTATAATAGAGGTATTGCTAATAAAGTGAAACTTCCATCAGCCTGGTTTTCTTCATCCCACACTGATGGTTAGGTGAATCAATTGCGAATTTACTGGCAGTTTATCCCCTTAGCCTTACTTGTTCTATTAAGGCTGTGTTAAAGTTGATTTTTGCACTTTGTTGATTGGAGTGGAAGGCGCGAGATCCTCGAAAATGCATTCGCATTTTCTTCGTGCGGTGTTTACGCAAGGATGCTTATTCAAAGTCCTGCGGGAGTGCGGATCAAAGGGAGACCCCGCAGGCACAAGGCGCCGAGGAAGTTCCCGGACCGCCCGCGGTTCGCTGAGCTTCTTGAGCGGAAATCAACAGGCAAGGTTAACAGAGCCTTTCTTAAAAGTCTTGAGATGGGGATATTACTGTCTGCTAATCTGCGATAAAGCGAATCAAGATAAGTTGGTGAAAATATGAAATATGATGTAATTGTAATTGGCGGAGGGCCGTCAGGGCTAATGGCCGCCATTGGGGCAGCCGAACAGAAAGCAAAGGTGCTTTTAATCGATAAAGGGGACAAGCTTGGCAGGAAGCTTGCGATTTCCGGCGGAGGCCGATGCAATGTCACAAATAGGCTGCCAGTAGACGAAATCATTAAGCATATCCCTGGCAATGGACGATTTTTGTATAGCGCCTTCTCCCTTTTTAGCAATGAAGATATTATTAGGTTCTTTGAAAATCTGGGCATTAAGCTGAAAGAAGAAGATCATGGGCGGATGTTCCCCGTAACAGATAAAGCCCAGTCTGTTGTCGATGCCTTGATTACAAGGCTAAAAGAGTTGAAGGTGGATATTAAAACCAATAGCCCAATCCACGATGTCCATTATGAAAATGGCAGGGTGAAATCAGTAGAATTAAAAACAGGCGATGTTTATGATGCAGATGCTGTGGTTATTGCAGTCGGGGGAAAATCAGTTCCGCATACAGGTTCAACTGGTGATGGCTATGCGTGGGCGGAAAAAGCGGGCCATACGATAACCGATCTTTTCCCAACGGAGGTTCCATTAACCTCTTCAGAAAGGTTTATTAAAGAAAAAACCCTGCAGGGATTGTCGCTTAGAAGTGTGGCGCTTAGTGTTTTGAATCCTAAAGGAAAAGCGCTTATCTCCCATAGGATGGATATGATTTTTACCCATTTCGGCATTAGCGGCCCAGCCGTTTTGCGCTGCAGTCAGTATGTAGTAAAAGCAATGAAGAAATGGAACCTGAAAGAAGTTACAATGAATCTGGATGCAGTTCCAGATACAAAGGAAGAACCTTTATTCCAGGATGTTTCAAAAATGATTAAGGATGAACCGAAGAAAAGCATAAAGAATCTTTTGAAAGGGCTTGTTCCCGAAAGATACTTGCTGTTTCTTCTTGACCAAAATGGAATTGACCCATCTGCGCAGGGTGCCAATATCTCCAATGAAAAAGTCAGAAGCTTTGTAAAAGGCTGCAAATCCTTTCAGTTTACTGTTAACGGCACTTTGCCGCTTGATAAAGCTTTTGTTACCGGCGGTGGTGTATCCGTAAAAGAAGTTGAACCGCAAACGATGGCTTCGAAAATGATGAATGGCCTTTTTTTCTGCGGAGAAATCCTTGATATACACGGCTATACAGGCGGATACAATATTACATCCGCACTCGTAACAGGCAGACTTGCAGGGATTAACGCTGCAGGCTCCGCAAAAAACATTTAGGAAAATTAGAGCCTGGTGCTTGCATGCATCAGGCTCTATATATAACCATCGCAGAAAAACAGTAAATCTGCTCGTCTTCATCCTCTTGGACTGCTGCCACATTATATTTTATATCCAGCAGCTTTTTTTCCTCAATTTTTTCCAAAAAGTGGTTCATATCCTTTTCAAGATCCTTTTCATGTTCATGATCGAATAATTTTACCTTAATCACAGGAAACTTCCTTTCTGGCTTTTAAAATTAGCTTTGACAATTTTCTTAATTTTTAAAATTAAAGATACAAATAAAAACGAAGCCCTGTCGGCTCCGTTTTGGTTTGTTATTCAGTTTTTCCCTGCCAGTTCAACATACCGCCGACCATATTGCGGACCTTGTAGCCTTGGTCTTTCATATAATGGCATACATTACCGCTGCGGCTGCCGGAGCGGCAAATGAAAATGTACTCAGTATCTTTATCAAATTTATCAAGGTTTTCTGGAATTGTCCCCATGCGGATATGCTTCGCACCAGGAATCATACCGGATGCAACCTCATCATCTTCCCTTACATCAACAAGCTCAAGCTTCTCCCCTGCTTCAAGCTTCTTTTGCAACTCTTCTGTTGTAATTTCTTCAATATGATCCATTACTAACACCCTTTCTATAAAGCTTATAAATACCAGGCATGTAGCATTGATAAATGCCGCCACTCCTATAATACCCTATATGGCACAAAAAATATAAAGTTCAGCTTTCTTTATGGAGTGGTTTTCTCCATAAAGATTAGCTGAACTTATCGGGCATTTACGGACAGTTGGGCTGTTGATATTATTTTAGATCGATATCTGTATTCAGCCCTTACTGTCCGTTAATCTGCGGTAAAGTGAAACTCCTTTGCGGGTGTTTTTTCCGCAAAGGTTAGTTTCACTTATCGGGCCTTTACAGGCAGTTGGCTGATGCTCTCTATTTTACATGGCAATATGCCAATCTTCAGCCTTACTGCCTGTTAATCGCGGTAAAGTTCAGCTTTCTTTATGGAGTGGTTTTCTCCATAAAGATTAGCTGAACTTATCGGGCATTTACGGACAGTTTGGCTGTTGATATTATTTTAGATCGATATCTGTATTCAGCCCTTACTGTCCGTTAATCTGCGGTAAAGTGAAACTCCTTTGCGGGTGTTTTTTCCGCAAAGGTTAGTTTCACTTATCGGGCTTTTACAGGCAGTTAGCTGATGCTCTCTTTTTTTAAAAAGCACTTCCCAATCTTCAGCCCTACTGCCTGTTAATCTGCGGTAAACCGAAACTTCCTGCGGGGATTTTCATCTTCGCTACTATAATTCAAAGTTGCTAATATTTTTTAAAAGCTGCTAATAAATGTACTGAAGTTGCTAATATTTTTTAAAAGTTGCTAATAAAGAGGACAAAGTTGCTAATAAATTGTTGAAACTACTAAAAACCATAATAAACCGCCCTAATAAAGGGCTTGAGACGCCTTTACCATATGATTCAAATTCCAATAATCAAAAAACCACCCCTTTCTCTAAAAAAAGAGGTGGTTTTAGCTAAAAATTCTTAATTGGCAACGATATTTACAAGTTTACCTGGAACGGCAATAACTTTGCGGACAGTTTTTCCGTCAATTTGCTCTTTTACCTTGTCATCGCCCATTGCGATCTGCTCCAATAGATCTTTTTTGGCATCTGCAGGCACCATAAGCTTTGCTTTTACTTTTCCATTGATTTGGATAACGATTTCTACTTCGTCGTCAACCATTTTCGCTTCATCAAATGCTGGCCATGCTTCATAGGCAATGGAACCGCTGTGGCCAAGTTTTGACCAAAGCTCTTCGGAAATATGAGGAGCAATTGGCGAAAGCATTTTTACAAAGCCTTCAACATAGCTCTTTGGAAGGACAGTAGCTTTATATGCTTCATTTATAAATACCATCATTTGCGAAATGGCTGTATTGAAGCGCAATCCTTCGTAGTCCTCAGTTACCTTTTTAACGGTTTGGTGGTAAACCTTTTCTAAATTCGTGCCTTCTTCAGTGTCTTGGATTTTCGGGCTTACTTCGCCATTTTCTTCAACAAATAAGCGCCAGATGCGGTCAAGGAATCTTCTTGATCCGTCCAAACCATTTGTAGACCAGGCAATGGATGCTTCAAGCGGCCCCATGAACATTTCGTATAGACGAAGTGTGTCCGCGCCGTGGCTGGAAACTATCTCATCCGGATTAACTACATTGCCTTTAGATTTACTCATTTTTTCATTATTTTCACCAAGGATCATCCCCTGGTTGAATAGCTTTTGGAAAGGCTCTTTCGTCTGGACAACGCCTACATCATAAAGGACCTTATGCCAGAAGCGGGCATATAGAAGGTGAAGAACCGCGTGTTCTGCTCCTCCGATATAAATATCAACCGGAAGCCATTCTTTTAATTTTTCAGGGTCTGCAAGGGCTTCGCTATTTTTAGGATCAATATAGCGAAGATAGTACCAGCAGCTGCCCGCCCATTGCGGCATTGTGTTTGTTTCCCTGCGGCCTTTTTTGCCTGTTTCAGGATCCACAACGTTAACCCACTCATCAATATTGGCTAATGGAGATTCTCCTGTTCCGGACGGTTTAATTTCCGTTGTTTTTGGAAGCACCAATGGCAGCTGATCATCCGGAACGGCTGTCATTGTGCCGTCTTCCCAATGGATAATTGGGATCGGCTCTCCCCAATAACGCTGACGGCTGAATAGCCAGTCACGCAAGCGGTAAGTAACCTTTTTCGTTCCAATGCCTTTTTCTTCAAGCCATGCAATCATCTTTTCAATGGCCTCTTCTTTGTTTAAGCCATTAAGAAAATCAGAGTTTACATGCTCGCCGTCCCCAGTGTAGGCTTCCTTCTCCACATCTCCGCCAGCAACTACCTCTTTAATTGGAAGATCAAATTGCTTGGCAAACTCATAATCGCGTTCGTCATGAGCCGGAACAGCCATTATTGCGCCAGTACCATAGCTTACTAGAACATAGTCAGCAATCCAGATTGGCATTTTTTCGCCATTAACCGGATTGGTGGCATAGGCACCTGTAAATACTCCTGTTTTTTCTTTAGCCAAATCAGTACGCTCAAGATCGCTCTTGCTCTTTACTTTGTCAATGTAAGCCTGAACTGCCTCTCGCTGCCCATCTGATGTGATTTTATCAACAAGCGTATGCTCTGGAGCAAGAACAGCATAAGTTGCTCCGTATAATGTGTCAGGTCGTGTTGTGAATACAGTGAACGTGCCGTCATGGCCTTCAATATTGAACGTTACTTCTGCTCCTTCAGAACGGCCGATCCAGTTTCGCTGCATATCCTTAAGGCTCTCCGGCCAGTCCAATAAATCTAGGTCCTCAAGCAGGCGATCCGCATAAGCCGTAATCTTCAGCATCCACTGTCTCATTGGCCGGCGCTCTACCGGATGGCCGCCGCGCTCACTCTTTCCGTCAATTACCTCTTCATTGGCAAGAACAGTTCCCAATGCGGGGCACCAGTTAACAGCGACTTCATCAATATAAGCAAGCCCTTTTTCATAAAGCTTTAAGAAAATCCATTGTGTCCATTTATAATATTCTGGATCTGTTGTATTCACTTCACGATCCCAATCGTATGAAAAACCTAGGGCTTTAATCTGGCGGCGGAATGTATTGATATTCTGCTCTGTAAATTCTGCAGGATCATTTCCAGTATCAAGCGCATATTGCTCTGCTGGCAAACCAAATGCATCCCAGCCCATTGGGTGAAGAACATTATAGCCCTGCATCCGCTTCATGCGGGAAAGGATATCTGTTGCTGTATAGCCTTCCGGATGGCCAACATGAAGGCCAGCACCGGAGGGGTATGGGAACATATCAAGTGCATAAAACTTGCGCTTGCCTTTATCTTCAGTCGTTTTGAATGTTTTATTTTCGTCCCAGTAGCTTTGCCACTTTTTTTCAATCTCCTGGTGATTAAAACTCATCTTTGTTTCCTCCTAATATCAGAAAGTGCAGGGCGCCCGCTTATCCAAAGGACCGAAGACTAAACCCGCCGCGTCCTGTGGCAACGTCTGCATGACCCGCATCCTCCCAAAAGCTGCCGATTTTGGCCGTGCGATGTTTTACTGACGAAGCCTTCCTTATCCTGCGGGTCTCAAGCATAGGATGAGCCCGCGGCAAGGCTGTTCTTTAACCTTTTTGACGGATTGTCTTATGACCTCGAGCTGATGGTGCACGGGGCTAGACTACCTTCTGACTTCAAAAATTTGTACTTCATTTTCTTTAAATAAAAAAACCTCTCATCCCAATAAAGGGACGAGAGGATTATGTATAAATCTCCCGCGGTACCACCCACATTAGTGACCATGTCACTCGCTTCATTCATCCTTAACGCGGAATACGGCAAGCATTACTGCTACTTCACACTTGCTGCTCAAAGGCGAGTTCATGATGTGCCCGGCTGACTTGCACCGTCCGTCAACTCTCTAAAATCGGGCTGAAGCACCATTACTATTCCTTATCTAAGCATTTCGATATATATAAGAATATAGCTATTGTAATAAATTTCCCGCCAGGATGCAAGTAGGCTTACCCTGACAGGAAATTTAATATCTAGAATATGCAGTGACCATCGATTAGGTGCACAATCTTTTACCAAAATTCAGTAAAAAAACTTCCACCCTGCCATTGCTCAGTGTCCCCCTAAATCAACTATAAATCAGCAAGATGCGAATGAAAGAACAATAGAAAAATCACCATAATAGGAACTGAATCCGCCTATGCAATGCGGGCCTTTTATCACGCATTCGGCGTATGGTATATTTGCAGGATTTCACTATTCACCATTATGCCCACATGTTCTGCTGTTTTATTCAATCCTGGATCAATAGCAAAAGAGAGCATGGCCACTCTTTAATATGTAGCAATTTTGATTGGTGGTTCAAAGGACTTTAATAGGCCCCCTATTATTGAATTGTATAGCCTCCATCAATAACTGCCGCTTGGCCCGTAATCCCTTTTGCTGCTTCTCCAGCAAGGAAAATCGCATAGTCGGCAATTTCTTCAACAGTTAAAAGCCTTTTTTGCGGCACTAATGGATAAATAACTTCTTCAAGCGCTTTTTCAAGCGGTACATTTCTCGTTTTAGCCAGGTCATTCAGCTGATTTCTTACAAGGGGAGTATCTACATAGCCAGGACAAATCGCATTTACGGTAATGCCGTCTTCGGCTGCCTCCAGTGCAGCAACTTTCGTAAGGCCAATTACTCCATGCTTCGCGCTGTTATAAGCAGCTTTTCCTGCAAATCCTACCAATCCATTGATGGAAGCCATATTGATGATTCTACCGGATTTTTGTTTTTTCATAACAGGCATGGCATGCTTAATTGCTACGAATGGAGCCGTCAGCATGACCTTAATGAGAAACTCAAACTTTTCAGTTGGAAAATCCTCAATAAATGAAACATGCTGCAGTCCCGCGTTATTGATCAGGACATCCAGCGTGCCAAAATGGCTGACTGTATCCTGGATTGCCTCTTGTATTTCCTTTTCAGAAGTAACATCGCATTTTAGGCCAATCGCTTCGTACCCTTCACTCTTCAGAGTCTCTGCAGCTTTTTTGACGGCGTCCTCCTGGATATCTGTCAAAACAATTTTAGACCCATTTTCAGCAAACCTTTTTCCAATTTCATAGCCAATCCCCTGGGCTGCACCTGTTATGAAAACTACTTTATTCTGTACCATGATAAGCTCCTTTCAAAAACAAAGCTGGGGCCCGATTGGATGAGCCCCTGCCTAATTTAGATTCCAAGTCCAAGAGAGAACAAGACAATAGCTAATGCAAGACCGATTAGCGGAACAATAACCGTAACAGCTGCTACTGCTCCATATGCAGCCTGGTGGGTTTCGCCGCAGATCGCCCTGACAGTGGTAACAACATAGCCATTATGCGGCAGAGAGTCGAGGGCACCTGATGAAATGGCTACTGTTCTGTGGAGGGCTTCCGCATTGACACCCATATCCATATAATGCGGCGCCAATATTGGCAATGCAATTGCCTGGCCCCCTGAAGCCGAACCGGTCATACCGGCAATTACACTGACAGCAATAGCCCCTCCAATCAGCGGGCTTCCAGGGATGTTTGTCATCATATCTACTGCTGTTGCAAAAGCAGGCACTGCCTTGGCAACTCCTCCAAATCCTACTACTGCAGCGGTATTACCGATAGCGATTAGTGCGCCAAGCGTTCCATCAGACACAGCATTCCAGAAGTTCGTAAAGTACTTGCGGTTTAACAAATAAGTAGCAATGACACCGCCCAATAACGCAAGAATAAGTGCAGATTGTTTAAGAGAATCATGGAATACAAAAGAAATAATCAATACGACGATTAATGGCACAACACCCATGAATGGATGCGGCAACTCTTTATTTTCAGTAACAGGATCCTGCTTGCGTGATTCGAAGGTTTCTCCTTTGTTCACAGCCTTCGTGATCATGCGCTTCAGCCACCAATAACCAAATATCATCATAAACACAGCTACGATTAAACTAACTTCCCATCCAGCATATGGAGTTGTTCCAAGATACTCTATTGGAATCCAGTTTTGGATCTCCGGGGACCCCGCAGATGTCATGGTGAAAGTTACGGAACCAAAGGCAAGCGCTGCAGGAATAAACCTTCTAGGAAGATTAGCCTGCTTAAATAAACTCAATGCCATTGGATATACGGAAAAAGCAACTACGAACAAGCTGACGCCTCCGTAAGTTAAGATCGCACAGGAAGCGACAATGGCAAGTACCGCGTATTTCATGCCCAGCTTATCAACCACCATTTTTGATACACTGTCAGCCGCTCCGCTATCCTCCATTACTTTCCCAAAAATTGCCCCCAATAGGAACATTAAGTACCATGAAGTGACGAAACCTGAAAAACCGGACATATAATTCCCGACCAGATTAGCCTCTCCTTCACCAGCCAGTTGCGGAAACAGCGGCATACCGCTAAAAACAGCTACAAACAGTGCGGACAATGGCCCTACAACCAAAAGGTTCATCCCCCGCATGGTTAAGAAAATCAGCAGGGCAAGCCCGCCTATTAGACCGATCATACTTAGCATTGTATTTCCCCCTTTATTCTTAAATAGAAAAAAAACTAATTGGCACCCTCCCTCTTGTAACCGCTTGCAAAATAAGCTGAACGTCGTTTTACGAAAGTTGCTTATTTGCGAATTAATGTTGCAAGAAACATGCCAAAATGAATCACTTTATAGAAAGAGGGATAATGAATAATTTATGAATCTTTTTTCCGGAATTCTGGAATGGGTAAATGGCAAGTCAGCCATTATACTAGACAAGTTTTCAGATAATTATGTCTACACCTTAGTTTTTTAAAAATAAAATTACTAGAATGAAAATAGTCCATAGATCTGGAATAGATTCCGGATTTATGGACTATTTGACTCTTATTCAATTCCATATTTTTTTAGCTTTTCATACATGGAAGATTTGCTGATTCCGAGGGCTTTCGCTGCTTCAAGGCGATCATTGTTAAACTTGCTTAAACTCTGGGTTAGGATCCGCTTTTCTGTTTCTTCCAAAATATCCTTCAGTTTCTTTTTGCCAACAGGGTAAACAGCCGATTCTTTCATGTAATCTGGCAATGATTCCGTGGAGATGGTTTCATTGCTGGTTAAATGCACAGATGCTTCTATGACATTTTCCAGCTCTCTGATATTCCCCGGCCAGCTGTATTGGTGAAATTTTTCGATTACATTATCATCAATCGCACTGATCCTCTTTCCAGACTTTTTGGTGATTTTTTTTATAAAATAATCAATCAGGATAGACAGATCTTCCAGCCTATCACGCAATGGAGGAACCATAAACGGCACGACATTGATCCGATAAAATAAATCTTCCCTGAAACGCTTTTCTTCCATCATTTTTTCGAGCGGCCGGTTGGTTGCAGCAATAATTCTGACATCCACATTAACAGGTGCAGTCGAACCAACGCTTTCTATTTCACCTTCCTGGAGAGCACGCAACAGCTTTACTTGCATATTAAGCGGCATATCGCCGATTTCATCCAGAAATAATGTGCCTCCATCTGCGAGCTGGAACTTTCCTTTTTTGCCGCCTTTTTTCGCACCTGTAAAAGCTCCTTCCTCATATCCAAACAGCTCGGATTCCAGCAGATGCTCCGGGATGGCTCCGCAGTTTATTTTTACGAACGGCTGATGGCTTCTGTTGCTGAGCTGGTGAATGCTATGGGCAAACAGTTCTTTTCCAGTCCCGCTTTCCCCGCGGATCAGAACTGAAATATCGCTAGCGGCTACCATTTTTACTTTTTCCTTTAGGCTTTGGATTTGTTTCGAGCTGCCTAAAATATCGCCGAGGCTGTATTTAACACTTCGGTCAATATCCTGGATGTAGCTTTGGATTTTTGTCAGCATGCTCTTCACATGGCTGTTCATTTGCATCCATTCCTTTGTATCCCTGAAGAACACGGTCCCAAATGCCCCTATCACTTCCCCGCCCGAAATGATGGGAATGCGATTTGCAATCATATAATTGCCTTTAATATATTGCAGGTCGGCAATTTCTTCCTTTCCAGTTGCCGCAACAATGTGCATCCGCGAATTCTCAATAACCTGAGCGACATGCATTCCCAGGACCTGCTCCCTCTCGGCCTCCAGAAAATCGCAGTAATTTTTATTTATATAAATAATTTTCCCATCTTTATCAACAACCACCAGCCATCCGAAAGCATTTTCAACTATGGTTTCAACAATTTCAATTGGCAAATCAAATAATGCACTTTTCATTTTATCTCCTCTTAAGACAAGCTCAATTTTACCTCTTATTTTATCATATTTTTCTGACAACAAATTCACCAATACAGGTATTCTTCCCGGTTTTATTGCCCATACCATTATTAATCGGAAGCTTGTGGAGGTGTTTCGCATGAAAGGCATTTTTTTAATCAATCCGAATTGGCAGTCGGGAAATTTATCAAAAGAGGAAAGTGCTCAGTTACAAAAACAGACTTTGGAGGCTTATATTGAAGAGCACAATATTCTCACGATAAAACTGAATCAATGGCAGCTGAATGACTATTACACGATTCCGCATGCCCTCCTTTATGACTTAAAGCAACATAGAGCGGATCTGGATATTCTGCTTCTTTATTCAGAAGAGGTGCTTGAAGACTTTATTGACTGCTATCCAGCCAGATGGCTTATATTAAAAAGCTTTTTCAATGAAGTTGTGTTTGCAGACAAGCAAAAGGAAGAATATTTGGAAGGTGCCGGCTAAGACTGCGGATCATGTCTTGGCCGATAAATCCGGTGGATTCGTTGATAAAATTGGATTTTCGTTGATATATCTAAAATTTCGTTGATATATTCATTTTTTCGTTGCTATCTGGCTTAATTTCGTTGATAAACCTTATAAACAGAAAAGCCTGCAGCGGTAAACTGCAGGTTTTTCTTATGAAGCATGTGCCAATTCCTTGGACTCCTTCAATTTCCGGTCATATACCAGGGTTGTCATAATAGCAAAACCATATAATACCATCAGAACTGCAAATAGCATGGAGATTCCATAAAGGTCCACCAAAATACCGCCCAATAAAGGTCCAATCATACGGCCGCCTGTCGCGGTGCTGTTAACAATACCCTGGTAAAACCCTTCCCGCCCTTTTGGCGCCAGTTGATTGGCAATCGTCGGCACTGCTGGCCAGATAAGCATTTCGCCTATCGTCAGAATCACCATTGCCGCAATAAAAGCAGAAAATTGCTCGGCGCTTGCGGCTGCTGCAAAGGATCCAATAAAAATGACCATTCCAGCGATCATCTGTGACTTCAGTGTTTTGAACCATTTTACCAAACCGCTGATTAAAGGCTGGCCAAGAACAATCAGTGCTCCGTTGATAGACCATAGCAGGCTGTATTGCTTTAGAGAAATGTTCATCACCTGGGTATATGCCGCAATAGTGGATTGCCACTGCACATATCCGACCCAGCATAATAAATATCCGACACAAAGAATAAGCAATGCATATAGCTTTGTATGGTTTTTAACAACTCGATTTTCCTGGAGGATGGATGTTTGCTGGCCTGAAATGGTATTAATGCCCCTGTATCCGAATACGGCTATCAGCAGAAATACAATGTACATGAGTGTATTGGCCAGGAAAATTAGCTGAAACGAATATGATGCTACAAGCCCGCCGAGAGCTGCACCTATCGCCACACCAGCATTCTGGGCAACATAGATGGCATTAAATGCCTTTCGCCCTCCTTCCTTCCAAACCGATCCCGCCATTGCAAACATCGATGGAAAAACGATCCCCGAACCAAAGCCGACAAATGTCAGAAACACCACATAGGCAGGCCAGCCATGCCAGAAGGTAAGGCCGAGAAGCGCCATTACGGTGATGCCAATACCAAGAAGAATGGACCGATAGCCGCCTATTTTATCAAAGAGGCTTCCGCCAAACAAATTGCCGACTACACTTGCAGCAGCATTCAGCATAAGGACAAGACCTGCAACAGATAAAGATTTTCCTAAATGCTCATGAATGTAAATGGTATTTAAAGGCCACAAAAAAGAAGAGCCGGTTACATTCACTGCCATCCCAATAATTAAGAGCCATAAGGTACGCGGCATGTAAAAACGCCCCTTTAAATTATTTATTTTACTTACGGGGGACAATTGCCCCCAGAAGTATATTTCGAAATCCAAAATAATTTTAGTTGTTTTTTCCTGTCCTTGCAATAGATTTTCATTCGATTATTATAGACAGAATAATTTCTTTTTTGATGCATATTAAAGCCCCGATACGAAAACGCATCGGGGCTTTTCCATATTTTTATTTAGGAGGATTGTTCCGGTTCCGGATGGAATTTTGATTTGACTGGCTGGCCGCCTCTGTTTTCATACTTCTTTTTCGATTGCTTTACTGCATCAAAATCCTGTCCAAGTTCAAGGTCCTGGCTGTTGACCCCGTTTCGTGTTTTTTGTTCGGGATTATTTTGCTTTGAACGTTTTTTCAAATCGATCACTCCTTAATGAGGAAGTATAATCATCTGATTTTGGAGCTGCTGCAGCTGAAGCCTCATACGGTGAAGCTGTTCCCGCTGCTGGGAATTGGCGCTATGGGCCATTTGAGTAATATCATTATAAGCAGCTTCCAAAGATTGAAGAGCACTGGAGAAATCTTCATCATTATAGTGCTCCTGTGTCCGTCCGGCATCAAACTGCTCCTGTGCATAGCGGATTGCATCCTCACATTGCTGCAAGAGTGTATCCATCGATTCACGAGTTGCCATTTTACTTTCCCCTCCTTGAAGAATGGGTATAGAAGCATGCATGCTTCATGTATTAGTTTGTTCATTTTTCCGCAATCCTTACTACCCTATTTCCTGCCAATTCCCCTTGGATAAGGCTTTACGTTCATGTTAAGATTAATTTTATGAAAAACAAGAAAAGCGAAAGGCGTCCGCATTCTGCGAATAAGCCTTGAGCAGGGCATTTGAAAATTACTATTTCAACCTATATATATATATAAGTTCTCAAAGGGAGGGAACAGGTATGGATCAAACTAATCCTTTTCCATTTGCATCTGATAATAAGCGCTACCACACATGGAATTATCATTTACGAAATGAATTTGGCCATAAAGTTTTCAAAGTAGCATTGGACGGCGGCTTCGATTGCCCTAACCGAGACGGTACTGTTGCACATGGCGGGTGCACATTTTGCAGTGCGGCAGGCTCAGGGGATTTTGCCGGAAACCGTGCAGATGATTTGGAAATACAATTTAACGAAATTAAGACAAAAATGCACCATAAATGGAAAGATGGCAAGTATATGGCCTACTTTCAGGCTTTCACAAACACACATGCTCCTGTAGAAATGCTGCGTGAAATGTATGAAAGGGTGCTTGAGAAGGAAGGAGTTGTTGGCCTTTCCATCGCGACGCGCCCTGACTGCCTGCCTGATGATGTAGTCGAATACTTGGCTGAGCTTAACCAAAGAACCTACCTTTGGGTAGAGCTGGGATTACAGACTGTTCATGAGCGGACAGGCCTGCTGATCAACCGTGCACATGACTACCAATGCTATGTGGAAGGAGTAAACAAACTCCGCAAACATGGGATCCGAGTTTGTTCCCATATTATTAATGGCCTTCCGCTTGAAACGCCTGAAATGATGATGGAAACTGCACGTGAGGTTGCAAAGCTTGATGTACAGGGAATTAAGATTCACCTTCTTCATTTATTAAAGGGGACACCAATGGTCAAGCAATTTGAAAAAGGAATGCTCGAGTTCCTGTCTCTTGAAGAGTATGTAAACTTAGTATGCGACCAGCTGGAGATTTTACCTCCGGAAATGATTGTACATCGAATTACGGGCGATGGTCCGATTGATTTGATGATTGGGCCGATGTGGAGCGTCAATAAGTGGGAGGTTCTCAATAGCATTGATGCAGAATTGAAGCGCAGAAACAGCTGGCAAGGGAAATTTTTTAGCCCCAGCCAATTGGAGGCAATGTCATGAAACTTGAAAGAATTTTACCTTTTGCAAGGCAGCTGCTTGAAAAAGCAGTGTCCCCTGGAGACATCGTCATTGATGCTACTTTAGGGAACGGGCACGATACAGTTTATCTGGCCAATTTAGTCGGGCCAAACGGAAGGGTTTACGGATTCGATATTCAGGAGGAGGCAGTTTTTAATACGAAAGTACGCCTTGGAGAGCATGAGCTGGCTGACCGGGCTACCCTTTTCCACTCTGGACACGAATATATCCTTCAAAATGTCCCGCCTGTCCATCATGGTAAAATAACCGCTGCCATTTTTAATTTAGGCTATTTGCCTGGCGGGGATAAATCAATTGTTACCCGGCCGCAAACAACTATTTCTGCCATCGACCAGCTATTGGAGCTGATGGCACCTGAAGGAATTATTCTTTTGGTCATTTATCACGGCCATATAGAAGGAGCGGTCGAACGTGATTATCTGCTCCGTTATGTCAAGCAGCTGGACCAAAGCCTGGTCCATGTTCTGCAATATCAGTTTATTAATCAAAAGAATAATCCCCCATTTATTGTGGCGATTGAAAAACGGTAAACAAATGCAAAAAGCCTGCGTGAATGCAGGCTTTTATTATTTTATAAATGCTTTGACCATCCCGGCCGGCACCAATTTTTGCATAGCCCGGTAAGCCCGTCCGTTCATGTAAAAGAAATAACTGACCATTCCGCCTGTTTTAATCATGCTTTTCGCTAATCTCCGTACGTTCCTTTGTTTTCTAACTTTTTCATCTGATAAATAGATGCCCAGCAATCCGCGATTAATCAATTTGTGGAAATGCTTATGGGGAAGCTTTTCGGTATGCTTGTCCGCTTCAAGGACAAAGTGCTTGAGGCGCGAAAACAGCTTTTCTTCATTTTCATAATAAAAGCAGAAATTTAAGTCCCCGCCAGCTCGATCTTCCTCCTGATCAATCAGGTAGTCCAGAAGAATATGGAGGCCCTGAATATAAGGAAAATAGCCATTGCGGATATTTTCCGCATGTTCCCTTTCAAAATCATCTCTTAACGCGTAAGAGACCAGGCAGAAAATTCCGAGCGTCGACCCGGAACAAGCTGAAAACTCATACCATTCCATCTCCGGAATATCCGACCTGTATTGATCAAACCAGGTTTGCAGGCGTGGAACTCGCTCCTCCACAACCACATGTTTATGTATTTGCAGATCACAGTAATAGCGGCATAATTCTAGCAAATGGCTTTTTATATGAGTGTAATGCTCCAGGCCGGACAAAACTTCCCTGCAGGCAGCTGCTAAATCCGCAAGATAATTTCCATCATCCTGTTCATTTCTCAAGCGGTAATAATTTTTACTGGAGGCATCGGTGTTCAGCGCATCCTCCATTGACTCATGCAAAGCGGCAAAATCTCCAGGATCCAGTGAAGTACTACGGTCACATAGATTGTCCAAATAATCGCTGATTGTCTGATAAGCGACAATAAATTTAATGGCATCCTCGTACTTTGCCTTAGCCATTAAAGACATAATCGCCCCACCTTCACAGTGGAAGGTTTTATGCTCAATGCTGGCAAGAGCCTGCTTCCTTAATTCCGGATCCGGGATGGCTTCTGCCCTGCTTTTCCAATATGCTAACTCTTTATGGACTGCAGGCAGAACTTTCCGATATACATGTGACATCAAACTAATTGGCATGGAAGGGACACTCATGACATTACCTACCTCCTTTGGCACAGGGCGCATGCTGTTTAGTTATTTATAAAAGTTGGTTGCATCCTCTTAACGCTATCCCCGAAAGCTGCCGGGTCAGCCCCACCTATTTTTCATCTGACAGCCGATTTATTTTGAGAGGAAACATATTGATTAACGACCTTTGGGTCATCGTAAACCCATTTTGAGCGTTAATTCAGCTGATTAACGAAGATATTCTTACTTCTAACCCTATTTGGTCGTTAATCATGTTCATTAACTACCATACTCTGCATTGCAAGCTCATTTTAGGCGTTAATCCAGCTGATTAACGACGATATTCTTACCTTTAACCTTAGTTTGGTCGTTAATCATGTTCATTAACTACCATACTCTGCATTGCAAGCTCATTTTGGGCGTTAATCCAGCTGATTAACGACGATATTTTTACTTCTAACCCTAGTTGGTCGTTAATCATGTTCATTAACGCCCCTTTTGCTTATCGTAAACCCATTTTGGGTGTTAATCTTACTCCAAGAGGGCAGAGTTTAAATTTTTCCCTTTTACACAACATACCCTAGCGCTTTTAATTGGCTGTTAACAAAATCTTTTGTATACTCGAAAACTTCTTCCCGCTCAGGTTCGTTAAAAACTTCATGATAGCATTTTGGCCATTCTTTGAACCTTTTTTCGGAGAAGGGTGCCAGGTTAAACCAATCCCTGACAGTTGTTTTATTGACAATTTTGTCATCGCCGCCCTGCAAAACAAGGAGCGGCACATCCTGTATTTTATCCAGGTTTTCAAAGGCTAGCTTTATGGATGCCACAAGTTCACGGTACCATCGGATTGAAACCTTGGTTACGTACAGAGAATCGTTCAAATCTGCATCACGTACATCCTGATTTCTGGTTGCCATCTCGACGGACAAGCCGGCATCCATTTTCAGGCTTGGCACCACTGAGTTAAGGCCCAGCGATAAAAAGTTAAGGAATTTGGAAGGCTGTTTGACTAGACCTAAACATGGAGACGAAAGAATCACTCCAGCCAAATTCATTCTTTCTTCCTGAAGCAGCCGAATGGCAATCAGGCCGCCCATGCTATGCCCTAAAAGAAAAACCGGCAATTCGAACTCATTTGCAGCCTGTACCCAATCCTTTACTTCAAGGATGTATTCATCAAAGGAATCAATATGGCCTCTTCTTGACCTTGTCGTCATGCCCTGGCCAGGAAGATCTCCCATGATGACATGGAAACCGGCCAAGCGCCACATTTCTATCAGCCAGCCATAGCGGCGATGATGCTCCATTGCCCCATGCACCATGACAATAACGCCCTTTGCTTCTCCTTCAGTTTCCCATTTCCACATAGTCCATCCCCCTAGCCTTTTATTACATACGAACCATCTTATGTAAATATATTATAGCCTAGATGCTTAAATTGTTCATGAATCAAACACTGATAAAAATACGCCGATTCTTTTTGCTAAAATAACGTTAAAAATACTTATTGTGATAGAATCAAAATAATCAAACTACTTATAGGAGTGTTCAAAGATGATCTATCCATACAAAGACAAAGAACCCCAAATTGCAGAATCAGCTTTTATTGCTGATTTTACTACCATAACCGGTGATGTGGAGATCGGCGAGGAATCCAGCGTATGGTTTAACACCGTTATCCGGGGAGATGTAGCCCCCACCATTATCGGCAGAAAAGTAAATATCCAGGACAATTCAGTTCTGCATCAAAGCCCGAATAACCCATTGATATTGGAAGATGAAGTATCTATCGGCCATCAGGTAATCCTGCATAGCTGCATTATCCGTAAAAAAGCATTAATAGGGATGGGTTCCATTGTGCTGGATCAGGCGGAAATCGGTGAGGGTGCTTTCATTGGCGCAGGCAGTCTTGTTCCACAGGGCAAAAAAATCCCGCCTAATACACTTGCTTTTGGAAGGCCTGCTAAGGTTATCCGTGAACTGACCCCAGAAGATATTCAAGATATGGAACGCATCAGCAGGGAATATGCCGAAAAAGGGCAATACTATAAGTCTTTGCAAAAAGACACTAAATAACACGGCTCTCATTCTTCTAACTAATTCCCTTTTAAGTATGAACTAAGCTTATAAATTTAATATTTAAGGGATTTTGCCGATAATAAACAAGCAGTTAGACCGAGGCGGGTGAAGGAATTGTATTTATATATAGCGGCAATCGTGCTTTTTCTGTTTCTGATTGTGATATTTAGAAAGACACTGTTAAAAACAGCATCCTTGTTTCTGGTTGTTTTTATCCTTATTTCTGCTGCCTTTGTGCTTGATAATTTGGACCAGAACCGGTCAGCTTCGGCAGTCGATCAGATGAAGTCATGGCTAAGTGAACCTGTTAAGAAAACTAGTGCTTTTATAGAGCACAATACCGCGTTTGTTAAAATTAAAGACGAAACGCTGATTGATGTTCCCGCTGTTAATCAATTTCCTGAACTGCCGAGGGGATGCGAAGTGACAAGTCTGTCCATGCTCCTTCAGCATGCAGGCATTCAGGCTGATAAAATCACTCTGGCAAAAGAGATAAAGAAAAACTCTGAACCTTATAATATAGAAGACGGGAAAATTTACTTTGGCCATCCGAACGATGGTTTTGTGGGTGATATGTATTCCTTTGATAATCCGGGACTGGGCGTTTACCATAAACCTGTGAAAGAGCTTGCCGAAAAGTATTTACCGGGCTCCATTAGAGATCTTACCGGTTCCGACTTTACTGAGTTAAAAATTCACCTATCAGATGGCAGGCCTGTTTGGATCATTACCAATACTGCATACAAAAAGCTCTCGGATGATTTTTTCCAAACATGGCATACGCCAAGCGGTGAAATCCAGATTACATACAAAGAGCATTCTGTACTGCTGACAGGCTATGATCAGGAATATATGTATTTCAACGATCCGCTGACAGGCGAAAAAAATAAAAAAGCTCCCATTGCGGACTTCGAGGAAGCCTGGATGCAGATGGGAAGACAAGCTATTACCTATCTTCCGCAATAAAAACGTCCATCAGGATACCCCTGATGGACGTTTTTTTAGCCTTTTAGAGGCTGAAGATCTTTATTCACTAAGTACTCTTTTTCAAAGGAGTATTTCTTTTCTACATAAACCTGATGCCATACCATGAACATAAGAACAGTCCAGATTTTACGGCTGTTATCTGCTTTATCCTGGCAATGGTCCTCAAGAAGCCCTAGCACATAATCTTTGTTGATTAGATGGTCTGTTCTGCTTTCACGGATAATATTTTTAGCCCAGTCATTCATTTCATCTTTCAGCCAATGGCGGATTGGAACCGGGAAGCCAAGCTTTTTGCGGTTTAACACATGCTCCGGAACAACACCTTCTGCTGCTTTGCGAAGAATGTACTTCGTAGTGCCATTCGCCGTTTTCAGGCTGGTCGGTATTTTAGAAGCTACTTCGAACACTTCTTTATCAAGGAAAGGAACACGCAGCTCAAGTGAATGGGCCATCGTCATTTTGTCCGCTTTTAATAAAATGTCTCCGCGCATCCATGTGTGGATATCAATATACTGCATACGGTCAACCGGATCATAGCCCCGGCTTTCTTCATATAGCGGCTTTGTGATATCCGTATAATTTAAGCCATCTTTATAGACATGAAGCAGATTGCGCTTTTCTTCTTCTGTAAACATTTTCGCGTTTCCGATATAGCGTTCCTCCATCGGTGTTACGCCACGTTCGATAAAGCTTTTGCCCTTCATTCCTTCTGGCATCATGTTCGCAATCATTCTTAACAGCTTTTTGCCGATTGCCGGTATTTTGTTGAACACCTCAAGAGATTGGGGCTCACGGTAAATATTATAGCCCCCGAACAGCTCATCGGCACCTTCACCGGAGAGAACAACCGTTACATGTTTGCGCGCTTCCCTAGCTACAAAATAAAGAGGTACGCACGCTGGATCTGCAAGCGGGTCATCCATATGCCACATGATTCTCGGAATCTCATTCATATATTCTTCAGGCGATATGATATAGCTGATGTTTTCAACGCCCAGTTTTTCTGCCGTTTCCTTCGCAACATCCACCTCGCTGAAGCCATTGCGCTCAAATCCGACAGAAAAGGTTTTAATAGCCGGATGGTATTCCTTCGCAATCGATGCAATGATAGAAGAGTCGATACCGCCTGAAAGGAATGAACCAACTGGAACATCAGCACGCATGTGCATTTTAACCGAATCAAATAATACATCCCGAATTTCTTTAGTAAAGTCCGCTTCCGACTTTTGGATAGGATGGAAAGCTGCTTTCCAATATCGTTTGATATCCATTGGAGCGCCTATTTTTTTCGTGAAATAGTGGCCTGGCTCCAGCTTATGGATTCCTTCTGACATCGTATTTGGCTCAGGCACAAACTGATAGGTTAAATAGTGCTGCAAGGAATCATAATTCAATACATCATTCTGCAGCGCCAATAGGATGCTCTTCTTTTCTGAACCAAAGAAGGTACGGTCTCCTTTGTCATAGTAAAAGAAAGGTTTAATCCCGAATGGATCTCTTGCTCCGTATAATGACTGCTCCTGTTTATCCCAGATCACAAAAGCGAACATGCCGCGAAGCTTTTCAACAGCTTTTTCTTTTAAATGGCTGTAAAGGGCGATAATAACCTCTGTATCAGAGCTAGTTTCAAAGCTTAAGCCTGCTTTGAGAAGTTCTTCACGCAATTCCACATAGTTGTAGATTTCACCATTAAAAATAATCCAATAACGCTCATTTTCATAAGTCAGCGGCTGATGTCCGCTTTCAATATCGATAATACTCAAGCGGCGGAAGCCGAATTGGATATGTTCATCAAAGTAATATCCCGAATCATCCGGGCCGCGATGGGTAATGATATCATTCATATTTTCAAATTGCTCTTTATCTGCGTCACGGTAATTTTGTGCTTTATCATGTACACAACCAATAAAACCACACATTATGTACGTCACCTACTCCATTCTTTTCTCGTTATTAATATAGCCTTTCGGCTCCTCTGTCTTAAAAAACATACCCTATAATACTACCACTAATCATTTTAAATTAGCACGGGGATTATGAAAAAAATCTCCACGGAAAATAAAGCCATTATCAGAAGTTTATACGATAACATAAATCGGTAAACGCCTAAAGGGCAGAAAGACCCTATACGGATGAATTTTCCCTCATATGTTTTAAGACGTAAAAAAGAAAGCGGGAGTTACATATAAAATGCAACTCCCGCTCTTTTATTAGTTAGCTTCAGAACGAAGGACTTCAGCTTTGTCTGTACGCTCCCAAGGAAGGTCAACATCTGTACGTCCGAAATGGCCGTAAGCAGCTGTTTGCTTATAGATTGGGCGGCGAAGGTCAAGCATGTTAATAATGCCCGCAGGACGAAGATCAAAGTGCTTTCTAATAAGATCAGCAAGTACATCTTCGTCTACTTTTCCTGTGCCGAATGTATCTACAGAAATGGACACTGGCTGTGCTACACCAATAGCATAGGCAAGCTGTACTTCCACTTTCTCCGCTAAACCAGCAGCTACAAGGTTCTTCGCAACATAGCGTGCAGCATAGGCAGCAGAACGGTCAACCTTTGTAGGATCCTTACCGGAGAATGCTCCGCCGCCGTGGCGTGCATAACCGCCGTAAGTATCTACAATGATTTTGCGCCCAGTTAACCCTGCATCCCCTTGAGGTCCGCCAATAACGAAACGTCCTGTTGGATTAATGAAGTATTTTGTATCCTCATCGATTAGTTCTTTCGGAACAACCGGATTGATGACATGTTCCTTCAGGTTTCGCTGGATTTGCTCCAGGCTGATTTCCGGATGATGCTGAGTGGAAATAACAATCGTGTCAATACGGACCGGCTTATCATTTTCATCATACTCAACCGTTACCTGAGTTTTGCCGTCCGGACGAAGGTAAGGAAGAATCTCTTCTTTACGCACTTCAGTCAGGCGGCGGGATAATTTATGTGCTAAAGAAATCGGAAGAGGCATAAGCTCTTTTGTTTCGTTGCAGGCAAAGCCAAACATTAAGCCTTGGTCTCCTGCACCGATTGCTTCGATTTCCTCATCGCTCATTTTTCCTTCGCGTGCTTCCAATGCTTGGTCAACACCCATGGCGATATCCGCTGACTGTTCGTCAATGGAAGTTAATACTGCACATGTTTCAGAATCAAAACCATATTTAGCACGGGTATAACCGATTTCTTTCACCGTTTCACGAACGATTTTTGGAATATCTACGTATGTAGATGTTGTGATTTCACCTGCAACTAATACAAGTCCTGTTGTGACAGAAGTTTCTGCAGCAACACGGGCATTCGCATCTTTAGATAAAATCGCATCTAAAATTGCATCAGAAATTTGGTCACAAATCTTATCCGGATGACCTTCAGTAACTGATTCAGAAGTAAACAAACGACGCTTTGTTGACATCTGGCTTCCTCCTTATAAATAGAAAATTGAGCGAGAAATAGAAACGCGGAAGCAGCCTCAAAAAACTTTTTCCTGCCATTTCAAGGATCTCTGTTTGATACGGAACTCATTCCCTTAGTAGTATGAAATAAACACGGAGTTTTTATTAGAAAAATTGGTAACGATGGCCAGAAGCCATGTATCCATTTTTCTTAAGCATCGCTGTAAGCTGCACAAAAAACCTGCAGAGCAAAGCTAAAAACTCACATAAATAGTACATTCCAAAAGCCGTTCATCCCATTGCCAGTTTTAAAAGCGCAAGCGCCCGTTTTTGCCTTGACAAGCATAAGACAGGCCCTGAATAGTGGCGTTTCTTTGCCATCTGTAAGGGATTGGCTTATGACCTCGAAAGGCTGGGTGCTGGAGCTAGATAAACAAAATAAAAAACCTTCTCATCAGTGAAAAGGTTGAAAGCAAATCGATTCGCGCCTTTCACTCTTATCGTTCAAGGAATTACGTCCTTGCGTCAGGTTAGCACCTTTGCTGTTTATTGCTTTTTAGCAGGTTGCTGGGTTTCATAGGGCCTGTCCCTCCACCAGCTCGGGATAAGAGAGTATCCGTTCAAGGTTGAATCATACCGTATTTTATCGAATCATGTCAACAAATTTCAATCATTTTTTACTATTAAATTTCACTGCAGAAAATAAAGTGCTATACTTACAGCGAACAGCTTCCGTCATCGCACTTTTTCTTTAAAAATTTATGCCTGTTTTTAGCGATCCATTGATAAATGGGATTACCTATTATAGGGGTAAACGGGATATATAAAAGAATGCTGAATAAAAAGGTTGCAGGAAAATGCAGCAGCAGCCTCCTCACAGCATAGTACCCTTTTTTAATATCACCGGCAGGAGTAATGATATGAAGTTCTTTTCGCAGATCCTGTTTGGAAAATGAAATGGTGTTCAGATTTTTTTCATATTCCTGGAGGGAAATCCACTCCACATGATTGAGCCAATCAAGCTTTTCAGAAAGCCGCTTTGTTTCCTTGCATAAGGAACACGTTCCATCATAAAGCGCAAGTGTCTTCATTAAATCAGTCCCATTTTCAGATTTAACACTTTCTTCTATAATAGCATATACCGGTTATAAGGCGCTTTAGATGTGTCTTTTGGTCTATTGTGACAATTTTATAACATTGGGTAAAAATTTAACGCAATAGTATAGACTAATTGATTTAATGTGTTATACTAATTTTGAGATGTAATCACTTTCATAAAAAATATTGGAAAAAGGAAGGTATTCATCAGATGAACTCTGTAAGCATATCAAACGAATTGAGCGAATTATTAAATGGCAGCAACATTCAAGTGCAATTATCTGTTCCTCAGCTAGTGGAAAAAGTTTTAAACCGCAACGAAGGGTCTCTCACATCAACAGGTGCAGTACGCGCTACTACTGGAAAGTATACAGGACGATCTCCTAAAGATAAATATATTGTTGAAGAGGCATCGAATAAAGATAAAATTGACTGGGGCAGCGTGAACCAGCCAATCTCTGAAGAAGCATTCTCCAGCTTATATAATAAAGTCTTAAACTACTTAAAAGAAAAAGAAGAAGTATTTGTTTTCAAAGGCTATGCAGGCGCTGATAAGAAATACCGCATGCCGATCCAGGTCATTAATGAATATGCTTGGCACAACCTATTTGCACACCAATTATTCATTCGCCCTGCAGAAGATGAGCTTCTTGACCATGCATCTGAGTTTACTGTAATCTCTGCTCCTAATTTCAAAGCAGATCCCGCTGTTGATGGCACAAAATCCGAAACATTCATCATCATTTCATTCGAACGCCGCACAGTTTTAATCGGCGGTACAGAGTATGCTGGTGAAATGAAAAAGTCCATCTTCTCAGTGATGAACTATATGCTTCCAGAGAACGGAATCCTTCCTATGCACTGTTCAGCCAACGTTGGACGGGAAGGCGATGTTGCTTTATTCTTCGGATTATCCGGAACTGGTAAAACAACATTGTCTGCTGATCCAAACCGACGCTTGATCGGTGATGACGAGCACGGCTGGTCTGCCAATGGAGTCTTCAACATTGAAGGCGGATGCTATGCGAAATGCATCAACTTATCACGTGAAAAAGAACCGCAAATTTTCGATGCGATCCGCTTTGGGGCTGTATTGGAAAATGTAGTGGTTAACAGCGAAACACGTGTGGCAGATTACGACGACAGCACACTAACTGAAAATACACGTGCGGCATACCAGCTGCAGGCCATTGATAATATCGTTGAACCAAGCATTGCCGGACATCCTAATACAATTGTGTTCTTAACAGCTGATGCATTTGGCGTATTGCCTCCAATCTCCAAACTATCCAAAGAGCAGGCAATGTACCATTTCTTGAGTGGCTATACATCCAAGCTTGCTGGAACAGAGCGCGGCATTACATCCCCGCAGGCAACATTCTCTACTTGCTTCGGATCGCCATTCCTTCCGCTGCCTGCAAATCGATATGCTGAAATGCTTGGCGAAAAAATCGATGAGCATAACGCGAAAGTTTTCCTAGTGAACACAGGATGGACTGGCGGAGAGTACGGTGTAGGTGAACGCATGAAGCTTGCCTACACACGCGCAATGGTAGAAGCTGCTCTTGAAGGCGAACTAAACAACGTAGAAACAATCAAAGACGAAATCTTTGGCCTGGAAATTCCACAGCACGTAACAGGTGTGCCTGATGAAGTCCTTCAGCCAAGCAAAACTTGGGCTGACAAGGCCGCATATGAAACAAAAGCTAAAGAACTTGCAGCGAAATTCCGCGAGAACTTCAAAAAGTTCACAAGTGTTTCTTCTGAAATCGATGAAAAAGGCGGACCAATCGCATAATATAAAAAGGAATTGCCGTTTGAGCGGCAATTCCTTTTTTGTTGGTTCATGCTTGTGCACTTTTATTTTTGTATTTCCCGGTATTCACGGTGTATGGATCGCTTTTGTTTCCTTTCTACCATTATTCCGCTGAGTTCGGGCACGACTGTGACTTTTTGTATTCTTTTTTCTAAAATGAAGGGTTCCCTTTAGCTACGTTCCCAGCTAAGCCTATTCATCAACCGGCTTCCTCACCTCAATTGGTACAGATTGTTGTAGAGCACTCATTTTGTAACGCCCGCTTTTCTTAATTACAAGATCACCAGTATACATGCTTACTTTTTTACCAGTCTCTGCATTTATATAATCTGTTTTCCCAGAAAAAAGGAATACCTCTGCTGTTCCTTCTTCCAAACTATACAGCTCAAGCTCAACTTGCCCAGGCAAGTCTTTACCCACAACCTCAAGATTTACATTTTCAAAGGTTCCTGCGACCAGGTCCTCCTGCGAAATCATTAGTGTGGACTCACCGATTTTGACATAAGGTTCCTTCACGTAAATGGAGAATTCTTCAAAGGTTTTTTCCCCGAACATAAACTTCAGATTCCATACGCCATGCTTTTCAAAAGGCTTAAAGCTTGTCAATGCATGGGCATCAGAGCCATACATGCCTGCGCTTAATGTGAATGAAGCCATTTCCTGTGCAAAGCCAGTATCCACATGGACTGCTTCCACTTTCATGTTTTGATAAACCTGCTCGCCAGGCTTCCACCATAAATAGACCATGATTTTCGCTACACTTCTATCATCACCGGCAATCCATTCAGGGGGACTTAACAAGCTGACCCTTCCAGGTATGCCAAAATTGGAATCGGGAAATACAGGTTTCCCATCTTCATCCTTAAGCGCAAAATAATCTCCACTTTCAGCTCTTTCAACAACTGCCCCTAAATGCTTTTCTGACTCGCTTTTATTTTCCAAAAATAAAATAGGCGCAATGATGAGGACTGCAAGAAATGCCGCTAAAACACCCGCCTGTTGAAGAGAAAAGCCAATTTTTCTTTTAGGCGCCTTTGGATTCCGCATGCTGTGTATGATTCTATTTTTCTGATCCCCCTTTAATTCATGAGTAGGGAATTCTTTCATTCTCTCAAGCAGCTCTTTATCTGAAAGATGGGTCACCTTGCTCATCCCCCTTTAAAAGCAAATTTAGTTTTTTTACCGCTCGGTGAAAGGTGACATTTACTTTATTTTCTGTCCACCCAAGTACCTCGGCCGTCTCCTCAGTTGATAGATCAGCAATTCCTCTGAGCAGGACCACATCACGGTAGTTATTTTTCAATTGATTGATAGCCCCCAACAACCGCGCAGATTCCGCCTTTTGGATTAAAATTTCTTCTGTGAGTGCGGATTCTTTTTCCGAAGATTGCCTTGACAGTTTTTCCTTCAGATTTTTCCAGATACTTCTTTTTCTATAAAAATCAATGGCTGCATTGCGTGCGATACTGATTAGCCACGTCTTTGGATTGGAGTCATATTTAAAACGCCCGTAGGACTGAAATGCCTTTAAAAATGTTTCCTGCACCAGATCCTCTATATCCCTGGATCCTGTAAAATACACCAGATAATTGGTGATGTCTTTTTCATATTCGAGAAACCACTGTTCCACTTGCCGGCCGGCATCCATCAACTTCCCCCCTTTGTTAAATAGGACGGATTTTTTGATTCCGTCTTACAGTTTTGATGGAAAAATTTTTAAGCATAGGCTCTTTTAAATTTGGGTATTGAGTTCCGCTGCAGGCACTCAGCAAACCGCGGGCTTCCGACGCTCCCCGGCATTCTACGATTGCGGGGTCTCCCTTGGGTTCGCTTATTTTCGCAGGACTATGGAAGAGTATCCTCGAAATTAAACACCGCACGAAGAAAAACGAATTCATTTTCGGGGATCCCGCATCTTCCGCTCCATTCAACACAGCCCTGAATCATCACTATATTGCCACAGCTTATACATAAAAAAAGCGCCCGGACATAGTCCAGGCGCTCATTTAATTTGTTGAATTTAATGCTACTAGCTGATACATAATGACTGTCTGGTTATTTTCCCACTCCACTTTTTTGATGATCCCTGTCCCGTTCAGGTCGCCATCTATCGTTCTTTTCACCTCAACAGGGATGTCCAGAGGGTATAATCTGTACCCTTCTTTGACCAGTGAAAAATAGTTCTCATCAAGCCTCTTTTCCCTGCCCTTTGTCACGATCATGGTATTTAACTCCAAAGGCATACCCATTGGTATCTCTCCTTCATTTGTGATGTTCTTACCTCTATTTTACCCCACCTTTTCCGGCGCTGAAAGCCCCTAAGAAAAATTAGGAAGAACTCATTCATTGCTTTTCATCCAGTTTGTTAAATCCTCAACGGTTTTCCGATTAACGTTTGGCGGAAAGTAATGGGTGTATTCTTTAAAATACCAGCTTTCAACCTTTTTATCGAGTGCTTTAAGCCTTTTTTCAAGGCGGAAGGAATGCTCTGCCGAAACATTTCGATCCTGCTCCCCATGGATGATCAGGACCGGTGCCTGCAGCTTTTCCAGCTGAAAAAGCGGCGTCCTGTATTTATATCGGTCAGGAAATTTGGTCGGTGTCCCGCCAATTACCCTTTTCATCATCCTCCGGAGATCCTTGCGCTCCACATAGGTAAGGAACATATCGCTAACGCCTCCCCATGTCACAACTGATGCTGCTTCAGGAAATTGAATGGCAGTAAGCAGCGCCATTACACCACCGCGTGAAAAGCCAAAAATATGAACCTTCTTTACCTTGAGGTGCTTCTGGAGAAGAATGAAAGCGGCAAACGCGTCCTGTCTGTCCTCCCCTGCAAAATCTTCGTTTCCATCTCCCCCTTGATTGCCTCTGTAAAAAGGCGCGAATACAATAAAGCCTTCACAGGCAAACTGAACAATCCTCCCAGGCCTCACTTTGCCGACATTCTTAATACCGCCGCGCAGATAAAGAAATCCATCATATAATTCTTCACCCTTTGGCTCTGCAAGCAGACCCTTTATATGTAATCCGTTTGCATAATAAGTGACAACGGATAACTCGATTGCTGGATTGGGTGAAGGAAATCTCTGCTTATCAATGATTTGTCCGTTTTTGAAATTCATATTTCCATCTCCCTTTTGGAGTTAATTTTTTGATAAATGGGGTCAGACCGGTAAGTTTCACATATATTTTAAAAGTCGAACATAAACCATGCAAACTCATATGTATTTTCGAAAAGTGATACATGCTTCATGTAAATTGATTTCGTATTAAAAAGTTTCGCTATATCTCAAAAGTGGTTCGATTCCATGCTGCATCCTTGCACATTCCCTAACTTTTCCTGCTATGGCCACTAGTATGAGCATTCCTCCCTGTTCCTAAAAAGTTTTCATATAGGCATTCACACATTTTTTCCGTTTTCATACGATATCCTAGGCTTTTAAATCTGAATTTTTACCATAAGGGAGGTCTTACGGTTTATGAAAAAATGGTTAAAAATGAGCATGCTTCTGCTGCTTACGGCGATACTTATTATCCCTTTGGCCGCTTGCGGCAAGGATGAAGTTCTGAATGTCCGTGTTGCGGAGGTGACACGTTCAATTTTCTATGCCCCGCAATATGTTGCCCTTGAGAAAGGTTTTTTTGAAGAAGAAGGGCTTAATGTTGAGCTTACGACTACTGCAGGCGGAGATAAAACGATGACAGCCCTGCTTTCGGACAGTGCGGATGTTGCGCTGGTTGGCTCTGAAACATCAATTTACGTATCCGCACAGGGCTCCAATGACCCGGTTATCAATTTTGCGCAGCTGACACAAACGGACGGTACGTTTCTGGTTTCCCGCAATAAAATCGATAATTTTTCCTGGGATATGCTGAAGGGTAAAACATTCCTGGGCCAGCGTAAAGGCGGTATGCCGCAAATGGTCGGCGAATTTGTTTTGAAAAAACATGGAATCGACCCGCAGCAGGATTTGGATTTGATCCAAAATATTGATTTTGCCAATATTGCACCAGCCTTCGCTTCCGGTAACAGCGAGTTTGTCCAGCTGTTTGAACCGACTGCCAGCGTTTTTGAAAAAGAAGGCAAGGGATATATCGTCGCTTCTTTCGGAACCGAGTCCGGTCATGTACCTTATACCACATTCATGACGAAGCAAAGCTATATTGATGAAAATAAGGAAACGGTCGAGAAATTTACAAGGGCGATCTATAAAGCACAGCAATGGGTCGAGACCCACAGCGCGAAGGAAACAGCAGAAGCAATTAAAGGATATTTTGACAACACAGAGCCAGAAATAATCGAAATGGTGGTAGACCGCTATAAGAGCCAGGGCTCGTTTGCGACAGATCCTATTTTGGATACAGAAGAATGGAATAATCTGCAGAACATCATGGATGAGGCAGGAGAGCTTCCAAAGCGCATCGAGCATGGCACATTGGTTAATACAGAAATCGCCGAGAGTGTAATGAAATAATACCGCAGCTTATAAAAATTAGAAAAGAGGAGGCCGACATGGACTTTCTAAAAGTTGATGCCATTCACCACACTTATTTTACGAAGACCACTGCTGTTACGGCCCTCTCCGATGTTTCGCTTGAGGTGGAGGAAGGGGAATTTGTTTCCTTTCTCGGACCGAGCGGATGCGGCAAGACAACTTTGCTTTCTATCATAGCCGGCCTTTTTGAACCGACAGAAGGGGCTGTGACGCTGGAAGGAAAGCGGGTAGAAACAGCAGAAAATGAAATCGGCTATATGCTGCAGCAGGATTACCTTTTTCCGTGGAAAACAATCGAGGAGAATATTTTATTGGGACTAAAAATCGGAAATAGCCTTTCTTCTGATAAAAAAGCTTATGCACTGGAGCTTCTTGAAAAGATGGGTCTCAAAGGGGTTGAGTCACAATTTCCGAAGCAGCTTTCCGGCGGAATGAGGCAGCGTGTTGCTCTCGTGAGGACGCTTGCGACAGAACCAAAGCTGCTGATGCTCGATGAACCATTTTCGGCTTTAGATTATCAAACGAAGCTGAAGCTTGAAGATTTGGTTTCTAAAACCCTTAAATCTTTCGGAAAAACGGCCATTCTTGTTACCCATGATATCGGCGAGGCAATCAGCATGAGTGACCGCGTTTTTCTGTTCTCACCAAGGCCCGGCCAGCTTCATAAGATGTTTGTAATACCAAAAGAATTAAGAGATGCAACTCCATTTCATGCCCGTAATCATGAAGCATACCCAGCCATTTTTCAAACCATATGGAAGGAGCTGGAGTCCCTTGAGCCCTCAGGAGAACGTTAAATTCCTTCATCAAAAATATATCCAATCACTAAATCGCGAAAAACGATGGGTCCGCTTCTATCAGATGGTTATCTTTCTGGTCTTTTTTTCAGGCTGGGAGCTGGCAAGCCAAAAACAATGGATAGACCCGTTAATCTTCAGTTCACCTTCAAAAGTTTGGGGATTATTTTTAACAAAAATCCAAGATGGGACCTTAATGATTGACCTGGGCTATACCCTGTCAGAAACGGTCTTCGGATTCATACTCGGAACATTTTTAGGAACTTTCCTTGCAGCCATTCTATGGTGGTCACCAATGCTATCAAAAATTTCGGACCCTTATTTGGTTGTGCTTAATTCAATGCCCAAGGTTGCGCTTGGCCCAATTTTGATTGTAGCATTAGGACCAAGTTTCACTTCAATTGTCGCCATGGGTGCCATCATCTCAATCATCATTACGACCATTGTCGTTTATACGTCCTTTAAAGAGGTCGATCCGAACTATATAAAGGTGCTTCAGACTTTTGGGGCCAATAGAGTGCAAATTTTTAGGGAGGCCATCCTGCCTGCCTCGTTCCCAACCATTATCTCAACTTTAAAGGTTAATGTTGGATTATCATGGGTCGGTGTCATTGTTGGTGAGTTCCTTGTTTCTTCAAAAGGGCTCGGCTATATGATCATTTACGGCTTCCAGGTTTTCAACTTTACGCTTGTCATGCTTTCATTGCTTGTAATTGCTGTTTTCGCAACGGTAATGTACCAGCTTGTCGAGCTTCTTGAGAGAAAGTTAATCAAAAATGGATCATAACAAAAACGGCAACGCTTAATTGCCGTTTTTATTTTTTTCTAAAATCCTCTCCAGGGTTCTTTCAATCACTCTATCCTGCATGATAAAACTGTATTGTTCTTCCCATCTTTGAGTTAATAAATCCCCCTCTACCAGCACCGGTCCATTCGTTTCAAAATACTGGTTTTTCTTCTCCACCTTTCCGGTTTTTCCGTAAAAAACCGCTTTAACAAAACGATCGTTCTCCTTACAAACCTCATATTCGCCTATAAATTCGAGGCTTTTCAGAATGGCACCCGTTTCCTCAAAAACCTCTCTCCTTGCTGCATCTTCCAAAGATTCACCGCGCTCAGCTTTGCCCCCGGGGAATTCCCAGCCGCGTTCTTTATGATTGGTCAGCAGCCATCGGCCTTCAAAACGGCAAATGACAAGGACATGTTTGGGCTCCTTGTCAAAGGCGCCCTTTTTAAAAGAGAGGCGCACTTCCCCTCCGTTCGCATCGAAAAAAGTTTCCATATTATACCTCACTCGTAAAAATGTCCTTTGATGTTATCATTATATAAGGAAATCCCTTTTAAAAAAACTTCTGGGCCTATTGTATGGAAATACATATTTTTGAAACTTTCTTTTTTTTCCATCGTAAAAACAACTGACTAACACAAAGGGAGTGTAGATATTGAAAAAAACTCTGGCAATCATTACAGGCTTACTTATGATCCTTATGCTTGCTGCATGCAGTGAAACAGCCCAGCCTGTCAATGAAACAGCATCAGGAAATGACAACGGAACAAACAAAGAAGAAACCAAAACTGAAGAAAAATCGGAACTGACACTTGAGGAAGTATTATCTAAATCAACAATGGCTTCCGAAGAGCTAAAAAGCTTTTCGGTTAAAATGGATATGAGCCAGCAAATGAGCTCTGATTCCGAAGCAGAAAGCATGATTATTGATTCAGTCATTGATATGGATGTAACAACGGAACCTACTGCCTTTTATCAAAAGATGACCATGTCAATGGAAGGCGCTGAAGACTCCCATGATATCGAAAGCTATTTTACCGAGGAAGGCATGTTCCTTTATGATGGAGCAGGCGATCAGTGGATGAAGTTCCCTAAAGAAATGTCAGATGACCTGCTCCAGATGTCCAGCCAGCAGACAAATCCTGGTGAAGAGCTAAAGAAGCTTCAGCAGTTTGTTGATGACTTTACGTTTGAACAGGACGCTAAAAGCTATATTCTAAAGCTTAAAGCCAATGGAGAAAAATTTAATGATTTCGTAAAGGAAACAGCAGCTGAAACCCTTCCTCCGGAATTGGCTGCCAATGGAGAAATGCTTAATAATATGAAAATCAATGGTGTTGAGTATGAAATCGTCATTGATAAAGAGACCTTCTATCCAAGCGTGCTGAACATGATCATGGAAATGGAAATGGCAGCTGAAGGCCAGACGATTGCGATGAAACAGAACATGAACGGACAGTATTCAAACTACAATAAAGTAGAAACCATCACAGTACCGCAGGCAGTGATCGATACGGCTGTAGAGATGGAAATGTAAAAAAGCTGGGGCAAATGCCTCAGCTTTTTATTTATGCTCATCTTCAGTGAGAATGCCCATACTTTCAATATGCTTTCGTGCTTCATCGTCGCCAAAGTTATAAATCATTCCGTAGATCTTCTTCATCGTCTCATCGTAGGCATCATTTTCACGGTCATAATGGTACTGGACATACGGAACGTGGGCTCTGAAGAAATTTTGCCACTCTGTTGAATAATTTTGATCAAAATACTCCCTTAATGCAATAATTTCATCGTCATTTGCCTCTATTTTATAATTCCAGGTAGAGTCTGTGGCACTCTGTGATATTTCCCCGGAGGCAAGTGTTATATAATACGTTTTTTTATTCCCTTCCATCCTGTCATCCCCTTTTGGTTTAAGAAAAAATTAATGCCTATGTTCCAAGCAATTTGAATTTCCTAGTTATCGTTTCCCACATTTATGATAAAATTATACGAAATTACGATCATTCTCCTTGAGCTTACATATACTAAGTTAACCAACGGCTGTTATCCGGAAGTGGACATTGGTGAAGGAAAGCTGCGAGGAATATTTTTCGGCATCAAGGGTATTAAATAAGTATACTATTTAAAACGGGATATTTTTTAGGGAGGTGAATTGCCATGAAACTTATTGATGAGCTTTATGAACTTTACCGAAACAAGCTGACAGGCGATGAAGAGGATATTGACATGCTCGCTTTCGCCTTTTTGGAGGAAATGGACAGAGAGGATTTGCTCAGCATTATCCGCGATATGGATAACCAGGAGCTGTATGACTTAATGGGGCTTTATTTGATTGAGAGCTTGAAAGGGAAATTCGCAAGCGAAAATTATGGGCAGCGCCGCAGCCCGATCATTCATCATAGAAATATACACTAAACGATACATATCAGGATATATAATTTTCATTCATAATATCATGCAGCGGCTTCCATGCCGCTTTTTATTTTGCCGAAAATGAAAAAAGACCGGCTTTGAAGCCAGTCCTTTGTCTATTATCCCAGGTATGCTTTTAGCATCCAAATATGTTTTTTCAAGCTTTGCTTCACTGCAATCAGCATATCGCCTGTGCCTTCGTCTTTTGCTTCTTCTGCAAGCTCAATGCCTTCCTGAAGTTCGTCCACCATTTTTTCAAAATCATCGACAATGGTTTGGACCATTTGTTCTTCCGTTTCGTTTCCTGCAGCCTCTTTGATGGAGCTTGTTTCAAGCACTTCCTTCATTGTGGCAACTGGCTTTGCCTCAAGGGCAAGAATTCGTTCAGCCAATTCATCTACATGTTCATTGGCTTCATTATAAAGTTCTTCAAACTTGGCATGAAGGGTAAAGAAGTTTTTCCCTTTAATATACCAGTGGTAGTTGTGAAGCTTTACATATAAAACAGTCCAGTTTGCTACTTGCTGATTAACAGCACTCACTAATTCTTTACTCATACAAATCATCCTCCCAACAATAGATTACCCTCAATAAACAGAAATAAAACCGGAGCTTGTTCTTCTGCGAAATTTTTCATGAAAAGGCCCTTTTCATGGTAAAATATTGTTAGCAAAGGGGGAGAAACATGTATACGGTATTAGTTATATCTATTATCATCGTTATCGTGGTTCTATTATTGAGCGTTGTAACCACTTCAAAGGCCTATCAATTTAAACATACAGTAGACCCGATTGATCCGCTTCCTGAAAACCAACAAGAAAATGAACAAAAGGAAGAGGAAACAGAAAAAAACCAAAACCAATCATAAGCATACGCTATTATAAATAGAGCCTCCGCCTTAACGGAGGTTTTCCTTTTCTTTAATAGGGGATTGAATAAAAGACTATACAAGTGGAGAGGACATTAGGATGGATATTTACTCCATAATGCTTACCGTTTTTTTAGTATTAAATATTATCCTTGCTGTTTTCGTTATATTTTTGGAACGAAGAGATGCGGGTGCCACCTGGGCATGGCTGATGGTTCTGTTCTTTATTCCGCTGCTAGGATTTTTCATGTACCTTTTCTTTGGACAAAATTTAACGAGACGAAAAATGTTTCAATGGGAAGACCGTAAAAAGATTGGGATTGATGAACTGCTCGCCAGTCAGATTAAAGGGATCAAAGCCAAAGATTTTCGATTTCAGAATAGCATCATCCTGAAATGCAAAGATCTGATCTATATGCATCTGGTTAATAATGATGCCGTATTGACCCAGGACAACTCTGTCACCATCTTTTCGGATGGAAGAAAGAAATTTGACTCGCTTATAAGGGATATAAAGGAAGCTAAGGATCACATTCATTTACAATATTATATCTTCAAGAGAGATAATCTTGGGAAAAGCCTGATTAACCTGCTCACTGAAAAAGCCAAAGAAGGGGTAAAAGTGAGAGTACTGTATGATGAGCTCGGCTCAAGAAGCTTGCATAAAAAAGTTTTTAAAGAGCTGATGGCAGCCGGCGGCGAGATAGAAGCCTTTTTCCCTTCACGTCTGCATTTTATCAACCTGAGGATCAATTACCGCAATCACCGCAAGCTTGCCATCATTGATGGGAAAATTGGCTATGTCGGCGGATTCAACGTTGGGGATGAATATCTCGGTTTAAATCCAAGATTCGGCTATTGGCGTGATACCCATTTACGAATTGAGGGAAGCGCCGTCCATTCCATGCAAACTCGCTTCATCCTGGACTGGAATCAGGCATCCCACCGCCATGATATCTACTATGCTCCTGAATTTTTTCCACTGGCCGAGTCCACTGAGAGTGTAGGAATGCAGATTGTTACCAGCGGTCCTGATTCGGAATGGGAGCAAATTAAGAATGGCTATATAAAAATGGTTTCATCAGCCCGCAAATCTATTTATATCCAAACCCCATACTTTATTCCGGATGCAAGCCTTTTGGATGCTTTGAGAATTGCCGCCCTTTCCGGAGTGGAGGTCAATATCATGATTCCGAACAAACCTGACCATATGTTTGTTTACTGGGCGACTTTCTCCTATATTGGGGAAATGCTAAAGGCCGGCGCAAATATTTATATTTATGAAAATGGTTTTATCCATGCAAAGACACTAATTGTGGATGAAGAGGTTTCGTCAGTCGGAACGGCTAATATTGACGTGAGAAGCTTCAGGCTTAACTTTGAAGTAAACGCCTTTATTTATGATAGTGATGTATCTAAAACCTTAACTGAAAGCTTTAAAGAAGACATCCAGCTATCGAGAAAGCTGACAGCTGAAGATTACAGCAAAAGGCCTTTGAAAATTAAATTGAAGGAGTCGGTATCCAGGCTGCTATCTCCGATCTTATAAGAAAAGCGAATGCGCCCTTGCCCATCTACGGAGCGTGGTGGCCTGGGGCCAACAGGACAATTGAAGGCTTCATTAGCTTTTACATCGCCCGACCGAAAGCGGTAGCTTTGGGGAGAATGTGAGTCACTCAGACGTTGCCACAGGACGTTGCGCTCTAAGTCTGAGTTCCTTTTTTGAGATACAAGAAGAACGATAGTGATTCGATGTTGGCTAATAACGCTCGGAAACGCGCACGTCCTGTGCGTCGTCGCAGACGAGGTGAGGGACGCACGTCGAGTCGATAGGGTGCTGGAGCTAGACAATTATCGAAGTTCAAAGTTATTCTTTCGATATTTATTATAAGAAAAAAAACGGGCTGCAGATCACACAGCCCGTTTCTTCTATGCAAAAACTTGCTTTAAATCTTCCTTTGATTGATCCAGCCAAAATCTCATCATGCGCTTTGCACCTTCAAGATCATGAAGCTTCGCCTGGCCGCATTGCTTTTCATTTGCAGCAGGAATTTCCGTTACTTCTACCGCATCCTTCAATGTATCATCAAGCAAATCGATGATCTCCTCTACTGCTGGTTCTCCGCTTACAACCAGATAATAGCCTGTCTGGCATCCCATTGGCGAAATATCAATGATATCAAAATGATTATACTTCTCCGCATGTGTACGGATGTTAAAAGCAAGCAGATGCTCCAATGTATGAATCACATCCGGCTTCATGGCCTGTTTGTTCGGCTGGCAGAAACGGATATCAAATTTATTGACCACCCCATCACTTCCAACCTTATGTACACCACAGTGCCTTACAAATGGCGCTTTAACAGCGTTATGGTCCAATTCAAAACTTTCAACTGAAGGCATTGTAAACACTCCCCTAATGTTTTCCTTTCATTATAACGCAATCTCCGACTAAGTTCATCAAATTAATATGAAAATTGTGACGTTTTAACGATTATATGTTATTTTAAAAGTAAATATGATTGTAAAGGGAAGGCATTTCTATGCTTAAAAAATTATTAATATCATTATTTCGCTTATACCAAGTTGTTATTTCTCCGCTCAAGCCCCCTACATGCCGATTTTATCCGACATGTTCCCATTATGGGCTGGAATCTGTTAAACGGTTCGGTGCATTAAGAGGCGGCTGGCTTACAATAAAACGAATCCTCAAATGCCATCCCTTTCATCCGGGCGGGGTTGATCTTGTCCCTGAGGAATGGCCCGGGAAGAAAAAGGATTAAGATTCGTATCCGTCCACTACCAAGTCGAGCTTACCTGTGCCTGGATGAATGACTAGTCCGTGCACAGGCACATCCTTCGCCATTAATGGATGCTTTTTCACCATATGAACACTGTGCGCCACACTATCTTCTACATTTTCAAATCCTTTCAGCCAATCTTCGGCGGCAATTCCTGAATATGTCATCGTATCTAAAGCATCATCTGTAATGCCTCTTTCCTTCATACTGCTAACAACAGTATCAGCTTTCATCCCGCTCATTCCGCAATCACGATGGCCAATGACAAATACTTCTTTTGCTTGCAGCTGATATACGGCAACCAGGATACTTCTCATAATACTTCCAAAAGGATGGGTGACTAGAGCGCCCGCATTTTTAATGATTTTCACATCACCGTTTCTAACATTCAGTGCTTTAGGAAGCAGCTCGACTAAACGTGTGTCCATGCACGTTAAAATGACCATTTTTTTATTAGGGAATTTTGTTGTTTCAAACTCTTCATACCTTTTTTCTTCAACAAACTGCTGATTATGGTTTAAGATTTCATCTAAAAGTTTCAATGGTATCACTCCCAGTCATATTTAGTATTGCTTTCAAGACCAGCAGCTGGCTAGGCTGCTATAATGGACATTTATACTGTCCATACTATATAGAGACTTTAACACATTAGCTATTAATTATTTAGCTTTGTTAAACTTCCTGTTGATTTCCGCTTCAATCAACAGGGTGCTAAAATCAACAATGAGCTTTAACTTAGCTAATATTAAAAAAGTCCCTCTTAACTATGATACAAAAAGCTGGGGCTTCAAACAAATTTTAACCCTTGCTTTTTGGCTGTATATTTTGTAAGATTACTAAGTGAAATCGTAATGATTACGTATTGAATTTTTTTATTAGATAAATCGTAATAAATACGTTTTAGGATGAGAGGAGAAAACATTCATGAAAAAGGCAATTATTTTTTTAGCATTAAGCTTGATTCTTCTTTTATCAGGCTGTACAGATGAAAAGCCTGCCAAAGAAGAAGGGGATAATAATAAAGCGGCTGTTTATACAACTGTCTATCCGCTACAATATTTTACAGAAAGAATTGGCGGAGAATTTATAGAAGCAAAAACGGTTTATCCTCCAGGGTCAGATGAACATACGTTTGAACCGTCTCAAACAGATATGATGAATTTGGCCGATTCAGATCTGTTTATTTTTGTCGGGCTTGGTCTTGAAGGGTTTGTGGAAAAAGCAAAAGAAACATTGAAAAATGAGAACGTCACAATGGTCGCTGCAGGTGAGAATATTGAATTTGTTCATTCCGGAGAAGAGGACCACGATGCTGCACATGAAGAAGAAGGACATTCAGATGATCATTCCGATGAGGCTGCACACGATGAAGAAGGACATTCAGATGATCATTCCGATGAGACTGCACACGATGAAGAAGGACATTCAGATGATCATTCCGATGAGACTGCACACGATGAAGAAGGCAATGATGGCCACAACCATGGTGACATTGATCCGCATGTATGGCTTGATCCTTTCTATGCCAAAGAAATGGCAGAATCGGTTAAAACTGCTTTAGCAGATCAGATGCCTGAACATGAAGAACAATTTGAAAAAAATTATCAGGAACTTGCACAGGAGCTAGATGACCTTCACAATGACTTCGAGCAAACTGTTCAGAATGCAAAGCATAAAGAAATCATTGTTTCCCATGCAGCATACGGCTATTGGGAAGAACGTTACGGTTTAGATCAAATTAGTGTTGCCGGGTTAAACTCATCCAATGAACCAACCCAAAAGGAATTGCAGAAAGTTATTTCTGAAGCAAAAGAGCACGACTTAAAATACGTATTTTTTGAACAGAATGTCAGCTCTAGACTGACTGAAATTCTTCAAAAAGAAATCGGTGCCCAGCCTTTAATGCTTCATAACTTATCCGTCTTAACGGAAGAGGACATAGAAAATAAACAGACTTATTTTACTCTTATGAGAGAAAATCTTGCATCACTTGAAAAAGCATTAAATGAATAGTTTTAAATATACCTTCCAACTTGGGGTGTTTCAGACTGTATACAAACTCGATGAAAATCGGGTTTGCCTACGGTCTTTTTTTAGTCCGTCTGTGAAATGGGCCTGTTGATTTCCGTTCCAGGTGCTCAGCGAACGTGGGCGGCCCGGGGAAGCCTCCTCGTCGCTTCGCTCCTGCGGGGTCTCCCCTGACCCTTGCTCCCGCAGGAGTCTTCGCACCTTCCACTCCAATCAACAGGATTTTAAAATAAATGTGGCAGTAGAATCAAGCCTATTTTTAAATAGATCTGTATAACGCTTGAGGTGATGAATATGCTTTCAAAAAACAATCCGATTCAACGAGACTAACTGGAGATGGTTGCTTTAGACCATCTGGTCCACAAGACCACTTAGTCCGGAGGATGATACCTCCCAACTTGGGAGATTTTTTTATTCCCTTGGCATTGTAAAAGCTCATTGTATTTAAGCAACTTGTTGATTAGAGCGGAAGGCGAAAGCGCATTCGCATTTCTTTCGTGCAGCGTTTATTCCAGGTACATATTCGAAGTCTCCGGGAGAACGAGTCAAAGGGCGGCCTCACTTGCTCATCATACGCATGGGACCGTTGGATCACCAGCTGACCGCTGAACCAAAGACCCAACCTAACATTCCCTGCAAATGCCATGACTTAATGCCCGCACCCTGCAGAAAATAAAAAAGACCTTGGTACCAGGTACCACCCGAATTTTGTCGAATTTCGGTTTTGGTCGGAAATTAGCTAAGGAGTGATGGGCAATGGCTAAAGACGTTTTATGTGAAGTAAATAACTGTGCGTTCTGGGCTGACGGAAACCTCTGCAGCGCTGACAAAATTTACGTGGTCAGCCACAAAGGTGAAACAGCAGACAACAGCAGGGAAACCGACTGCAAAACCTTCGAACCGCACGACCTTTAATTGGTGCCAGGCACCGCCCGAATTTTGTCGAATGCAGGCGTGCCATCGCGTTAACAATTTTATAATGGTAAGTAGTTAACCATAATTAAAGCGGTGCCTGGTACTAGGCATCGCTTTTTTTGAAAGACAATGTTAAAGATCAATACTGATTTTGACCCTTTGTTGATTGAAGCGGAAATCAACTGGCAAGTTTAACACATCTTTTGAAAAAGTTCGGTATCTTTTTATAAAAAGTGTTTAAGACAAATGTCACCGGGAATGTATAGAATAACAACAACTTACAGGAGTGATAAATATGTTATCAACAGTTATCATGCTTGGAGCTGCGTTCGCCGCTGCTGCTGGATTAAGCTCCTTCGCGATTAAAGAGGATTCATTTATTAAAGACGAAATTACTCAATAATTTAAGATAAAAGACGCTGCGGAAGCGTCTATTTTTTTTGTGAAAAATATCCTCTTTCCAGCTGAAAAAAAGTGTAGCTACTGCGATACACGTTCACAAAACCGCAATAAATAGATCATTAACAATGCTATTATTAACACTATAATAAAAATAGAAAATAATAAAAGTAGGTGCCTGTTTTGACTTTTGCCATTGTTCTCGTCATATTAATTCTTATTGCTGCTGTCATTTTTACATTATCATTAACAGGAAAAAGCGATGATGGCTATTCCAGTTCCACTAAAAAAAACACCGCAAACCTGACCTATATTTATATCATTGCTATTTTTCTATCCGTTATAGCCCTGGCTGTCTATATTTATTTTTTTACTTAGCCGTATTAAAAAAGCAGTTCCGCCCTCAAAAGCGGAACTGCTTTTTACTTTAAAACGCAAAGGTTTCTTTTGATACTAAAACTTCCTTTAACCTCTTCTTATTAATTTCAAAGCCAATCCCTGGCCTGGAAGGAACCTCTATCATTCCTTTTTCCACCGTCACTTCAGGAAAAACAATGTCTTCCTCCCAATACCGGCTTGATGCTGAAATATCGCCAGGAATCGTAAAACCCTCCATCGAAGCGAGTGCGATGTTATGCGCTCTGGAAATTCCAAACTCCAGCATCCCTCCGCACCAGACTTGTATCCCTTTTTCCAGACAGTAGTCATGAATTTTCTTGGCGGTACCCAGTCCGCCAACTCGTCCGATTTTTATATTGATCACTTTACAGCTGCCCAATTCTATTGCACGGCGGGCATCATTAAATGTCACAATGCTTTCATCCAGGCAAATCGGTGTTTTTAGCTCTTTCTGCAGTTTGGCATGGTCGACTATATCATCGTGTTCCAGCGGCTGTTCAATCATCAGCAGCCCGAAATCATCAAGCCTTTTTAAATGGTTAATATGATTTAATGTATAAGCTGAATTTGCGTCTGCCATCAATGGCAGCTCCGGAAAATGACGGCGAATATCCGAAAGAAACTCAAAGTCATTTTCCGGACTGATTTTGATTTTCACCCTTTGGTAGCCATCTTCAAGGTAAGTCTCGATTTGTCTTCTTACCTCTGCCTTTGTATTTGCCCCGACCACTACTCCGGAAGGAATTTTCTCCTGGGTTCCGCCAATGAACCTGGACAGTGAAATTTCTTCTTTTTTGGAAGCCAAATCCCATAAGGCAGTTTCCAATGCAGCCTTCGCCATCTGATTTCTTTTAAAAGTGTCAAATAAAGGGCCTGCTTCTGAAGGATGGTTTAAGTCTGCCTTCCTCAATATCGGAATAAGAAAATCCTTCAGCATATGATAGCTCGTTTCAACCGTTTCCTCTGTATACCATGGCGAAGAAAATGCTACTCCTTCCCCATAGCCTTTCAGGCCCTCTCTATCCGTCACTTCAACAATGATCCCTTCTCTATCTTCCACTGTACCCAAATGGGTGGAAAAGGGAGTCCTCATTGGCATGGTTATTTTATATAATGTGATTAATTTAATATCCATGCCTATTTGCCACTTTCCTTAAGTAAAGCCCGGAGCTTTCTTCTTAAGATCTTCTTAGACGCATTTCTTGGAATTTCATCAATTTGCAAAATTCTTTTTGGAACTTTATATTTTGCAAGTTTTCCCAAGCAATATTGTGTTATTTCCTCTTCATCTAACCCCTCTCCCGCAACAAAGGCAACAGGGACTTCCCCCCAAACATCGTCCTTCATGCCAATAACACCTGCATCTGCAATGCCTGGATGGGAAACTAATACACCTTCGATTTCGGCGGGGTAAATATTCTCCCCGCCAGAAATAATTAAGTCAGAACGCCGGTCAAGGACATATAAGAATCCTTCAGCATCCAGATATCCAATATCTCCAGTTGAAAGCCAGCCGTCCTTAATTCTTTTAGAAGTTTCCTCTTCCCGATTCAAGTAACCCTTCGTCACATTCGGGCCTTTTACAAGGATTTCTCCCGCTTCGTCCGGTTTCGCATTTTGCCCATTTACAGCAACAATTTTAAGCTGAGAAGGAAACAGGGGCTTTCCGGCAGAACCCAGTTTGCTAAAGCTGTATTCCGGAGCAAGCGTAACAATTTGTGAAGAGGTTTCCGTCATCCCGTATGTTTGATATACCGGGATATCTTTCGCTTTACAAATCTCGAGCAAGGATTTAGCTGCAGGGCCTCCTCCTAAAAGCATGCACCGGAAAAAATCCGGAAGCTTTTCTTCTCGAAGTTCGTCAGCTATCCTTGATAGCATCGTACTTACGACAGACATAATCGTAACTTTTCCGCTATGGATTGCCTCAATTGCCTTTTTCTCATCAAATGATTCAAAAAGAACTATTTTCATGCCATAAACGATGCTTCGCATAAGAATTGAATATCCGCTAATATGAAAGAGGGGAACCGTGCACAGCCAGCTGTCGTTTTCACTTAATCCAAGATTAAGTGCAGAGCCAATCGCACTCCACCAATGGTTCCCATATGTTTGCAGGACACCTTTTGGGTTTCCCGTTGTTCCCGACGTATACATGACCGTGCACACTTCATCAAGACTTATCTCTTCGGCAATTTCAGGATCGGTGTAAGAACACTCAAATAAACTTTCCTTATGAATGGCTGATACAGCTGGTAAGGATTTGGTGATATTTTGACTTACCTCTTCAAAGGCCCTTTCAGTTAACAGGTAAGCTGATTGCGAATCATTCATCTGCCATATCAATTCTTCAGCTGTCAGCCTGTTATTCAATATAACCGCCTTTACGTCAATCAGCTGTAAGGCCAAAAGAATAAACGCTGTATCAACATGATTACGGAGCAGCACGGCTGCGTACTGTCCTCTTTGTAATTCCAAGGCTTGCAAGTGCCCTGCAATGGTATAAGCCCGTTTAAATACTTCTGAAAAGGAATAGGTTACGCCTGAAAAATGAATGGCAGGACGTTCGGGGGTTAAAAAGGCTCTTTTAAGAAGAAAGTTAGGCATTATCTGCGTTTCAATCATAAACACCCCATTTTTATGGTATATATAAAAACAGCCTGATGGAACAAGCCATCAAGCTGCTGAAAATTTTTCCGTTTCAATCAAGGAAAACGAGGGAACTGGCCGAAGTCCGGCTTGCGTTTTTCTTTGAAGGCATCGCGGCCTTCTTTAGCCTCGTCAGTTGTATAGTAAAGAAGTGTTGCATCTCCGGCAAATTGCTGGATTCCTGCAAGTCCATCAGTGTCAGCATTGAAAGCAGCCTTCAAGAAGCGGATAGCTGTTGGGCTCTTTTCAAGAATTTCTTCACACCATTGAATTGTTTCCTCTTCCACTTTTTCCAATGGCACAACTGTATTGACAAGTCCCATGTCCAAAGCTTCCTGAGCGCCATACTGGCGGCACAAATACCAAATTTCGCGGGCTTTCTTATGTCCGACGATTCTTGCAAGATAGCCTGAACCATATCCGGCATCAAAGCTTCCAACTTTAGGGCCAGTTTGTCCGAACACAGCGTTATCGGCTGCGATTGTTAAGTCACATACGATGTGAAGAACATGTCCTCCGCCGATTGCATAGCCTTTTACCATTGCAATAACAGGCTTAGGAATTACACGGATTAAGCGCTGCAGGTCAAGAACATTTAAACGAGGGATCTGGTCATCGCCTACATATCCTCCATGTCCCCTTACAGACTGGTCTCCGCCTGAACAAAACGCTTTGTCTCCGGCACCAGTAAGGACGATGACACCAACATTCTCATCATCGCGCGCATAAGCAAACGCATCAATCAATTCCATTACGGTCCTTGGTGTAAAAGCATTGTGGACTTGCGGTCTATTAATCGTAATCTTGGCAATTCCATTGTATGTTTCATATAAAATTTCTTCGTATTGTTTTCCTGCAACCCATTCTACTGCTGACATTCAAGAATCCTCCTTATGTATTAAATAATTCGCGTTTTTTGACGCACCCTTCTTCTGCATAATGTGACAGGTTCCTGCTTATAAAAGCAGGCTTGCCATCATGTATATTTCTTTTCAGCGGTTTGCGACAAAAACCCACTTACTATTGTACCAAATTTTTCAGGTTTCTCCACATGAATTGCATGTCCGGCATCTTCTACAGATATCCAATGGCAATTTGGAAGGACCTTCGACATTTCGTCGGCAATCCTGCAAAACTTTTGGTCTTTGCTTCCAGTAATTAAAAGGACAGGGGATTCCAAATTTGAAAGGTTTCCCCACCATGATGGCTGAGAGCCGGTCCCCATCCCTTTCAGGCTGTTTGCCAGGCCCTCAATAGAATTGGCTAAACGCTGCTCTCTTATTCCTCCGCGAATGTCATCAGGAAGGTTTTTTTGGCTTTTAAACAAGGGAATGTTCTCCCAAAACACAATAAACCTGGAGATTCCTTCTCCCCTGATTTTTTCGGCCAATTTCGCATCCTGAAGGCGTCTTGCTTGTCTCTCTTCCTCTGTACGAAGCCCTGGAGAGGAGCTTTCCAAAATTAGCTTCCGCACCTTTTTGGGGTATTTAATAGCAAACGTGATCGCAAGTCGCCCGCCCATGGAATAACCCAGGATATCTGTTTTCTCAATCCCCATTTTTTCTAAAAGATGATTAATAGCATCTGCTGATTCCTCAATTCCATATTGGGCGATATCCGCTGGAGATTCCGTCTTGCCATGGCCGATAATGTCTAAAGCAATGGCTGTGGAGTGGTTCTTCCAGAAGGGTTCAAATTCTTTCCAGCTCTCGCCGTTTCCTGTAAAACCATGCAAAAGCAGCAGTGGAAACCCCTTGCCCCAAGTGTCGACATGATAGCTGACACCTTTTATGACATAATTCACCGGCATTCACCTCTCCAGCAATCGACTTATTTCCTGGGAAACAGAATCCCACAATTCTCGATGCTCAGTCAGGTTTTTGTCCCGATTTGTCGTAATTTCTATAACCTTTAAGCCCTTTTCATCAGTGTTCTGTTTGAATGTGGAAATAAAATGTTCCCAATCGGAAATTAAATCATATTTTCCGCCATACATGGTGATCGCATGTCCAAATTCGAGACTAAGCGGCGTACCAAACAGTTTTTCGAAGTTCTTTGGATGGTTCGCTTGCGGAAGGAATGAGAAAATTCCGCCGCCATTGTTATTGATCAATAAGATGTTGATATCAATTCCATACAGCTTGGATGCTATTAAACCATTTAAATCATGAAAGAACGTAAGGTCGCCAAGAACAAGATACAGCGGCTGTGACAATGTGCCAGCGCCAAGGGCGGTCGATATGGTACCATCTATTCCGTTGGCGCCTCTGTTCGCCATCACTCTTATATTCTTTTCATTAAAATGGAAGAACGTGTCCAAATCCCTGATCGGCATACTATTTCCAACAAAGAGGGTGGAGCTTTCAGGAAGCATTTCGGATAGCTGGTAAAATAATTTCCCTTCACTTAATTCATCCACTTCATTTATATCAGCCAATCTGGAGCGCGTTACATGATTGATTTCCTTCCACAAAGAAAAATACTGGTCATCCTTGCCGGCATTTATAGAAGGGGTAAGTGACTCACAAAATTTTGTTTCATCACAGTGCACCATTTCGGTGGAAAGCAATGCCGGATCACGCCAGCCGCCGCCGCCATCAACAATCAATTGGCGGGAATCGCTGTTTTCTTTCATAAAGATTGTCAAAGGCTTTGACACAGGCATTGCACCAAAGCGGATAATAACGTCTGGCTTAAGGGCCTTCTTTGCGTCTTCATTTTTCAAAAAGCTATCATAGGTATCAATAATCCAGCTGCCATCATGCATACCGCTTCTTAATTGGGAGAGCGGATCGGCAATGATAGGATAGTTCAGTTTTTTCGCAAGCTGAATAACAGCTTCAGGGAAATCAACTTTTTCCAGCGGTCCGCATACGATTATGCCTTTGCTGGTTTCATTCAAGCTCTCCGCTATTTCTCTGTAATCTTCTTCCAGAAGGCCAAGCTGACCTGTCCTAATATTTACAAAGCCATCTTCACGCTCACTCAGTTTAAACAAATCGGAACGATCGAGCTGAGGCACCAAAGGTTCTCGGAATGGAAAGTTAAGATGAACCGGGCCTGCAGGGGAGCGCTGTGCCATTGATGCAGCTCTTGCACACACAGTCCGGGCATAGCGCAGCATTTCCGCTGTATTTTCCGGCGGTGCCATTTCAACAAACCACTTTACATTTTTGCCGTATAAATGAATTTGATCAATTGCCTGTGGTGCACCGACATCCCTTAACTCATGGGGACGGTCGGCAGTCAAAACCACCAGAGGAACTCTTGAATAATTGGCTTCTACGATGGCCGGGTAATAATTGGCAGCGGCAGTTCCGGATGTGCAAAGCAAAGCGGCTGGTTTTTTGGATGCCTTGGCAATTCCCAACGCAAAAAAGGCAGCCGAGCGTTCGTCTACATGGATATGTACACGAAGCTCAGGATGCTCTGCCATCACCATAGCCATTGGGGTAGAACGGGAGCCGGGACTGACCACGACATCCTCTACTCCGCTTTTTACCAATTCCGCAACAAAAGCTGCAATATATAAAGTTAATGCTTCCTGATGATTCATCATTTATTACCCCCAAGAGCCGTAAGCATTGGACGGAACTTAATCTTCGTTTCCTGATATTCGCTTTCGGCATTTGAATCCTGGACCACGCCGCAGCCGGCAAAAATGGATGCTTCATTTCCCTGAATCAGACCAGATCTGATTGCAACCGCATATTCGCCATTCCCTTTAAAGTCCATCCATCCTAATGGAGCGGCATAAAAACCCCGATCCAGTTCTTCTACCTCTCTTATTTTCTCTACCGCTTCTTTTTTAGGCAGCCCGCCAAGAGCCGGAGTCGGATGCAGGCGGTCAACCAAAGCCAAAAGAGATGCATCATCCCTTGTTTTCCCTATAACAGGGGTGTAAAGATGCTGAATGTCTCTCATTTTCATCAGCTGCGGCTTATCCGGAAGCTCAACTTCTGTACAGGACTCCTCCATCGCTTCTTTAATCATATCCACCACGTATTGATGCTCAGTCAGGTTCTTTTGATCACTTAATAAGGCATCACCAAGAATATGGTCATCCTCTTCTGTTTTGCCTCTCGGAATGGATCCTGCCAAGCATGTGGTAAATACGCTTTCACCGTATTTTTTGATCAGCCGTTCGGGAGATGCCCCAATAAAGCAGTCTCCATTTGATTCAAAAGCAAAAATAAAGCTCTCTCTTTGAAGCTCCATCAGATTTGAAAGCACTCTTTCAATCTCAATCGGCTTTTCAAATATGAGCCTGGATTCCCGTGCAAGCACAACCTTTTTTAAAGAGCCTGTTTTTAATTCCTCTACAATGGCTTCAACTGTATTCATCCACTTCTCCGGATTGATATCTGCTTCCTTGAGCAGGACATTTCCCAGCTCCGGAAAACCGTTTTCTATTGAAGCCAATACCGCTCCACGTTCAGCACCAACCTTTTCAAAAAGAGTAAGGTCGTCATGCTGGGTACAAACAATATTGGTTGTTAAAAAGGCCTGGCCCTTAACTTCGCTGTACATAAAGGTCGGTACATGAAAGAGTGAATCTGAGTACTTCGACCACAGCTTCGTTTTCTCTTTTAATGGATCAAAAGAAAATCCGCCAAACATAACAGGCCCTATTGCCTTGTTATTATATGGATTAAAAACAATGCTATCGTCTATAAAACGCTTCCATTCCTTTTCGACACTATTAAATCGCCCTGCACTTTGATCTGACTGAATTTGTTTGCTTACACCGAGACCGATTATATAAGTTTCGCCGGAAGGATCCTTCCAGAAAAAGCGTTCACCAAAAAAACGGCTCTTCCCTGCCGCGTAAAAAGAAAGGGGGTTTATATGATTTATTTTTTGAACTTCACTCACTAAAACAGGCTTTGAAAAGGCCTTTGCCCTCTCGATCGCCTCTTGGATCCCTTCTTTTAGTTCCGTATCTTGTATCGTAACCAAAAAAATCCCTCCAATAACAGCCCAAAATGGCCGTTATCCTACTTTAAACTTATTCTAAGATACACCTCAGGATTGGAGAATGTCAATTATGTCAATCACTGCATTCCTTTTAGAATCCTTATTATATTATAGCTTACTTTGGGCTCGGGTAATATGAATTACACTCATTTTAGGAAAATGGAGGACGGAGCTCGTCCCTCGCTCAATGAACTACTGAAAGAGTAACTTTAACCTTCCCCTTTTAGGATGGAAAATACCGCCTCCGTTTACGGGAAAAATACGTTGACACCCCTCTAATCTTTACCTACACTTAAGTTGGTTTATAGTTTCTATAGAAGGTTTTTTTTTGACAATACCCTGGAAATCGGTTAAAATAAACAAGTTTGATTTACACAATTAAATTTAACATTATAGAATATAGATAAAATAAGGGGAGAGTTATAATGCAACCACAAACGCAGATCAGTTTTCCGCCTGCCTCCAATTCAAGGAACTGGAGAGTTTGGTGGCAGTTGACAAGACCTCACACTCTTACAGCTGCTTTCGTTCCGGTTCTGCTTGGAACGGCATTAGCGATGGAAATGACAGAGATCCATTTCGGATTATTTTTTGCCATGCTGGCAGCAAGCTTACTGATCCAGGCTGCTACTAATATGTTTAATGAATATTACGATTATAAAAGAGGACTGGACACTGAAGAATCTGTCGGAATCGGCGGAGCAATCGTCCGTGAAGGGATTAAACCAAAAACTGTATTAAACCTGGCATTCAGTTTATATGGTATCGCCATACTTCTTGGCTTTTATATTTGCATGAGCACTAGCTGGTGGATAGCGGCTATCGGGCTGGCGTCCATGGCAGTCGGTTATTTGTACACAGGCGGTCCTCTGCCGATTGCCTACACACCGTTCGGTGAGTTATTTGCCGGATTCTTCATGGGCATGCTGATCATCCTTATTTCATTTTATATTCAAACGGGAACTGTAACTTCTACGAGTATCTTAGTATCCTTCCCGATCCTGATTCTTGTCGGCGCCATACTGCTTGCCAACAATATAAGGGATTTGGATGGCGACAAAGAATTCGGCCGCAAAACGCTGGCGATTTTATTAGGAAAAAAAGGCGCGATCAATCTGCTGGCTGGAATGTTTATTGTTTCGTACGTATGGGTTTTTGCTTTAATTGCTATGAACATTATTTCCCCATGGCTTGCCATTGTTGTCATTAGTGCACCTAAAGCCGTTAAAGCAACAAAAGGCTTTATCGGTAAAACACTGCCAATGCAGATGATGCCTGCTATGAAGGCAACGGCACAGACAAATACCATTTTTGGATTTTTATTATCAGTAGGCCTGTTTCTTGGCTACTTCTTATAAATTACTTTAAACCTCTGCTTTTAAAGCAGGGGTTTTTTTTGTGTTTGGAATGCTTCTTTAACGCTAATTGCTGATTCAGCAATGTGTTAATTGGAGCGGAAGGCAAGGGATCCTCGAAAATGCATTCGCATTTCCATCGTGTGGTGTAAACCGTAGAAGTTTATTCAAAGTTCTTCGGGAAAAGCGGCCCAAGGAGGACCCTGCAGGCGAAAAGGCTTCTGGAAGCCCGGGGTCGCTGGGTGCCTGCAGCGGAAATCAACACCCAAGCTTAACAGAGTTTTTAGAAAAAAATAACAGAAAACACCATCCAGGTTTCGCACTGTCAATAACGGGTATTTTTTACTCAAGGAAGTGGATTCGCCACATTAATAAACTGAAGACCTTCTTCATTGCCAATAACGTCCATACTAAACCCATATGGTCTATGGTTTATCTTTTAAATCCGTCGGGACATGAGCGTTGGGACAAGCTTCAGCTTGGGGAACAGAAGCTTATTAGGAAGCTCAGCCTTTTTTATAAAAACCTTATGGCAAGACACCCACGAAACCAATCTGAAAAGGATGTGACATTTATGTTAAGCAATGAACAAATCAGCCACTTAAAAAAGGAATTGAATGATGAAAAAAAGTCACTGGAAGACCAGCTTCAGGGGAATACAGAAGGAAGCCTGGAAAGTGCGAGCGCGAGAGATACAGTTGGGGAGCTTTCCCTTTATGACAACCACCCTGCTGATATGGGTTCTGAACTTTTTGAACGTGAAAAGGATTTTGCATTAGGAGAGCATCATGATTCTGAATTGAATAAAGTAAATGCAGCACTGAAGGCGATCAAGGATGGTTCTTACGGCAAATGCAAAGAGTGCGGAGATGAAATCCCTTACGAGCGCCTTGAGGTACTTCCTGCAACTCTTTACTGCAAAGAACACAGCCCGGAGCAGATTGTGCCGGGAGACCGCCCTGCAGAAGAAGATGTTCTTGAACCTGCACACGGCAATACATTCCGGCACCATCAATACAGGGAAGTTATCGACAACGAGGACAGCTTTCAGGAGGTTGCCCGCTTCGGTACTTCCGAAACGCCTTCAGACTTAAGGGGCGACTATGAAGATTATAATTCCCTTTATAATGAAGGACATGATGATGAAGGCTTCACCGAGGATTATGAAACCTTTGTCGGCAATGATATGGAAGGCAAGCAAAGAAAAATCTACCCTTCCAAAAAGCAGGAAGAATACGAAGCAATGCTTGATGAAAATGATATTGAATCGCCTTATGGAGATGTTCCGTATCATCAGACTGACGGCTATGTGGATGATGATAAAGAGTAAAATAAAAGCGATGCCCCAAATGGAGCATCGCTTATTTATATGTCATTGGCAAAATAAGATTACCTATATATTATAGCTTGGATTCGATATCCTGGATAATCTCATCTATCGTATCAGAAACATCGTTTGTACGGCGGGCAATGGAGATGCTGAATTCCAGCAGTTCTTTATAGTTTTTCACCGGAATGGATTCATTTGTCTTCTCGAATTCATTTAGTTGCAATCCAATATTCTGAAGATGCAGCAAAACTTCTTCCATTGATCCCTTCTCGATTTGGTACATTTAACAGCTTCCCCCTTAATATCTATTGATTACATTATCAGGGTTTTTAAACCTTTTTTAAAGTGGCAATTATTGCTAATATACTTAACTGGACTTCGTTCAATGGAGTAAAAGAGTCTCCCCTTGGAAATATTATTTTAAGAATAACTTGCTGGGAGGCCTATTTATGTCTGGACAAAATAAAGCCGAATGTTTTTCCGAATATGACAAGCTTGAGCAAGTCGTATTATGTGAACCGCAATATATGACCATTTTAGATACTATTAATGAAACACAAAAGCATTTCAAAAAAGAAGGCATCAATATAGATCGGGCGATGAAGCAGCACAGGTATTTTGTCAGTGCCTTGAAAGAAAATGGAGTGGATGTTGTTTTGCTTCCTCCGCTTGAAAAATATCCGGAACAGGTTTTTACCCGGGACATTGGATTTACTCTTGGCGAAAAGGTATATGTAGCTGAAATGGCTGCCGATATCCGTCAAGGGGAAGAAAATGTCCTAAAACAATGGCTGGAACAACAGCAAATCCCTTTTTACAATTTAACGGGAGACCGGATTGAGGGAGGAGATGTCCTCGTCGACGGAAAAACAATTTATGTTGGGGTTAGCAACCGGACTTTTAAAGAAGCAATCGATCATCTGAGAAGCCTCCTTCCGGAATATGAGATCATATCCATTCCTTTTACGGATACATATCTCCACCTGGATTGTGTATTTAATATTATTTCTCCAGAGGAAGCTCTGATTTTCCCAGGAGAAATCCACGGGGAAAAAGTCAAAATGCTTGAGTCCCGATATGATTTGATAAAAGTATCTGAAGATGAACAGTTTACCCTCGGAACTAACGTCCTCTCCATTGGCAACAAAAAAGTCTTCAGCCTCCCTGTTAATATAAATGTAAATAAAGAGCTCCGGGCGAGAGGCTATGAAGTTATCGAAGTGGACATAACTGAAATCATCAAATCCGGTGGAGCCTTCCGCTGCTGTACGATGCCGGTTAGGCGAAGCAGAGGGGAATAATATAATGCTAAAAGGTTCCCTCAGGTGGGGGCCTTTTTAATTACCTCGCTAATACATTTAACTTTGAGGTTAACGACGATATCCCGGTGGGCTATTTGATTTTGGGATTTAATCCTAATGATTAACTACGTTTTTTCTCCCGGCTGCTTGATTTTAGGCGTTAATCAGATTTATCAACAACCATTTTAAAGTCGGCCTCTTAATTTTTGGAATAACTCATCAGCAAAAACAGCCCTTCCACCTCGGAAGGACTGTTTTCCAACATCTATTTATTCATCATTTCAACACCCGCAGGCTTGAGGTTCCAAATGTCCCGCGCATACTCGCTGATCGTGCGATCACTTGAAAAATAACCTGAGCCGCCAATATTCATTAAGCTCATTTTCAGCCAGCGGTCCCTGTCTTCGTATGCTTTTCCGGCCTCTTTTTGAATATTTACGTAGGAAGCAAAGTCTCTTAATACAAAGTACTGGTCATTTTCCATCAGCAATGAATCGAAAATAGGCTCGAATTCATCATCCACTTCAGGGAAAAACCCGTTTGTAAGCTGGTCGACTACCTGGCGGATTTGCTTATCATGATGATAATACTCTCTGGAGTTGTATCCGCCATTTTGGTAATAGCCTAAAACTTCATCCGCTGTAAGCCCGAAAATAAAAATATTTTCATCTCCCGCTTTTTCTTTAATTTCAATATTTGCTCCATCGAGTGTCCCCACTGTCAAAGCGCCATTCATCATGAACTTCATATTACCTGTACCGGAAGCTTCCTTGCTTGCTGTTGAAATTTGCTCGCTAATATCTGCAGCAGGGAAAATTTCCTCTGCAAGAGAGACCCGGTAATTTTCCAAAAAGACAACTTTAAGCTGATCCTTTGTCTGCGGATCATGGTTTACCTTTTCAGCAACGGTATTAATCAATTTAATAATCTTCTTCGCATAATAATAGCCCGGAGATGCCTTAGCTCCAAAAATAAATGTCCGGGGATGCATGCGGAAATTGGAGTCTTCCTTCAGCCTGTTATATAAATGCATCACATGCAGGATATTTAAAAGCTGGCGCTTATATGCGTGAAGTCGCTTCACCTGAATATCAAAAATGGAGGACGTATCCACAATAATGCCATTCTGCTCCTCAATCCGCTTCGCCAGTCTTTCCTTATTCTTTTGTTTAATCCGGTGCAACTGCTCGAGGAACACTCTATCATTCTTAAAATCTGCTAATTCACGAAGCCTTTCTGGATTCCGCACCCAGCCGGTCCCAATGCTTTCTGAAATTAGATCCGACAAAAGCGGATTTGCTTTTAGCAGCCATCTTCTGTGTGTAATCCCATTTGTCTTGTTATTGAATTTCTCAGGAAAAATTTCATAAAACTGATTCATTTCCCGCTTTTTTAAGATCTCCGTATGCAAAGCCGCTACACCATTTACGCTTGAGCTGCCAACAAGGGCAAGGTGAGCCATTTTAACCTGATCATGGGCAATAATCGCCATATTCTCAATCCGCTTCCAGTCGCCTGGATACTGTTCCCAAAGCTGGCGGCAGAATCGCTCATTGATTTCATTTACAATCATATAAATGCGCGGCAGCAAAGGCTGGAAAATGCGGATAGGCCATTTTTCAAGAGCCTCTGAAAGAGTCGTATGATTCGTATAAGCAATCGTATTAACGGTGATATTCCAGGCTTCTTCCCAGCCTAATCCTTCTTCGTCAAGCAGGATTCGCATCAGTTCAGGGATGGCGAGGACTGGATGGGTATCATTGATATGAATGCTGACAAACTCGTTAAAATCTTTCAAACTATTATGCTGCTTTCGATAGGATCGTACAATTGAGCGAATGCTGGCAGACACAAGAAAATACTGCTGTTTTAAACGCAGAATTTTTCCTTCATCATGGGTATCATCCGGATACAAAAACTCGGAAACCGATTCGGTTTCGCGCTTATATTTTAAAATATCATGGTTGACAGGATATGGAGACGGTTCTGCATTCCAAAGCCTAAGTGTATTAATCGTATCTGTCTTATAGCCAACAACAGGCATATCGTATGGAACAGCTGAGATCGTCTCAGCATTTACATGGCGAAATATAAGCCGTCCATTTTCCTCTGTTGTTTCCACCTTGCCCCAAAAAGGAATCTCAATCGCAAGATCCGCTTTTCTTACCTCCCAAACATGGCCGTTGCGCAGCCATTGCTCCGGAAGCTCCACCTGATAGCCGTCGACAATTTTCTGCTCAAATAAACCATGCTTATAGCGAATTCCGCAGCCATGCCCCGGCAAATTTAACGATGCCAATGAATCCATAAAACAAGCTGCCAAACGCCCAAGCCCGCCGTTGCCGAGTCCGGCATCCGCTTCAATCTCCTCCAAGCGGTACAGATCAATCCCTAAATCAGCCAAGCCTTCCTTGACAATCTGTTCGATTCCCAAATTCATTAAATTATGGTGGAGCAGGCGTCCCAGTAAAAACTCAATGGACAGGTAATACACCTGCTTTTCCCGGTCGATGCGGTAACGTTCATTCGTGTTAATCCACTCTGTACTGACATGCTCTCTAATCATATTGCCGAGAGTAAAATACTGGTCTCTCTCCGTGCTTTCCCCAAAACTTTTTCCACAGGTCATCTCCAGCTTTTTCAGGAATTCCTCTTTAAATTCGTCCCGATCAGAAAACATGGCTTTCACTCCTTGAGACAAGGCCTGCATAAAGCTGATTATATTTAAATGCAGATTGAGCCCAGCTGTTATCCATTCCCATGGCATTTTTCATAATTTGCTCCCACACCTGGCTGTCACCATAAAATCCAACTGCTCTTCGAATGGTGTACAGCATATCATGGGCATTAAAGTTGCTAAAGGAAAAGCCGTTACCTTTACCTGTATTTTCGTTATAGGATTGTACGGTATCATTTAAGCCGCCTGTTTCCCTGACAATCGGAATCGAGCCGTATTCCATGGCAATCATCTGCCCCAATCCGCAAGGCTCAAATTGCGAAGGCATTAAAAATAAATCGGATCCAGCATAAAATTTATGCGCAAGCCCCTCATCAAATCCGATATATGCTTTGCACTTATCCGGGTAACTGGCTTCCATTTCCCTAAAAAATTGCTCAAACTCAGGATCTCCTGTTCCCAGAACCAAAACTTGAACATCCTCCTGCATAAGGTCTTTAAATACACATTTAACAAGATCGAGGCCCTTCTGCTTTGTCAGCCTTGTAACCATGGCAATCAGAGGAATATCTTCTTTTACAGGCAGGCAGAATTTTTCCTGGAGATTCTTTTTATTTGCTTTCTTATCCTTCAATTTCTCTGCGGAATATTTTTTATAAATAAATGGATCCTTTCCTGGATGATAAAATTCATCATCAATGCCATTTAATATTCCTTCAAGGTCGGAGGCTCTCCGCTTTAGCAAATCATGCAGCTTTTCTCCGTAATACTCAGTTTGAATTTCATCCTTATAAGTTGGGCTAACCGTTGTGATTTTATCAGCTGCAACGATCCCGCCCTTCATAAAATTGATATTCCCGAAGAACTCAAGCTTGTCAGGGTGAAAGTGGCTATAGTCCAGCCCTAATAAATCCCCTAAAGCCCCCCGGGGCATAATTCCTTGAAACTGCAGGTTATGGATGGTAAACACTGTCCGGATGAATTCATAGCCTTTTTTCGCACGGTATTCAACACGCAGCAGAAATGGAACCATTCCAGTATGCCAGTCATGGCTGTGAATAACGTCCGGATAGAAATCGATATGATGAAGGGCATCAAGAACAGCCAGGTTAAAATAAGCAAATCTCTCCCCATCATCAAAGTAGCCATATAATTTTTCACGGTTAAAATAGTACTCATTGTCAACAAAATAAAATGTAATTCCCTGATATTCCAGTTCTTCAATACCGCAATACTGGTTTCTCCATCCCACTTGTACTGTAAAATCGCATTTTCTCGACATTTTCTTTTTAAAATCATCTGAAATGGAACCATATTTAGGGAGGATCACCCGGACATCAGTGCCCTGCTTAGCCAGCTCCTTTGGGAGGGAACCAGCTACATCTGCAAGTCCGCCGGATTTAACAAATGGAACACATTCTGAAACAGCAAACAATACTTTCACGAGTTCATCAGCGCTCCTTGTATGGTACCTTTCCGGATAACTAGAGGCATATTATGTGTACCCTCAATCTTGGTACCGGATTCTACCTTAACATCTTTATCTAAAATAACTGAGTCTAAAACACAGTTTTCACCGATTTGGGATTTTTGCATAATAATGCAATTTTTTACGACCGAACCTTTGCCAATTTTGACACCTCTGGAAATGATGCTGTTTTCGACCACACCTTCAATCATGCATCCATTGGCGATCATGGAATTATGGGCACTTGCCCCTTTTATATAACGGGTTGGCGGTTCATCCTTTACTTTCGTATAAACCGGCTGGCTGCGCTTAAAGATCGTTTTCCAGGCTTGAGGTTCCAATAGGCTCATACTTGCAGCAAAATAAGCATCGATTGAATCAATCATAACGGCCAAGCCGGTATACTCATAATTGCATATCGTATAGGAATGGTGGATATCTGTAACCACATCACTCATGCAAGTGTACCCAGTTTCATTTCTTGTTTCTATTAAATTGATAAGCAATGAAGTTTTAACCAGATACATTTCAAGCGAGCGTCCATCCTGGCGTACGACTGTAATGTCGCACCGTGTGTTTATATGCCTTTCCAGAACCGGCCTAAAATCCATATTAAAAACGGTAAAGCAATTCGATATTAGCGCATACTCTTGCTTGCTGCGATAAAAGTAATCCAAGTTGGCCCCAAAATGATTAAATGAACCAATTCCTTTGCTCGGGCTATCCAGCAATGGGGAAGGAAAAAAGAATAGGCCATCCCTTTTTCTGTTTAAGTCCCAATTCTTCCCTGAACCTAGATGGTCCATTAAGGATCGGTATTGATACTTCGGAAATATGGCAACACTTTCTATGTCCGAATTCACCATATTGGATAAGACAAAATCGATTAGCCTGTAACGGCCGGCAAAGGGAACAGCTGCGAGCGACCTGTGCACTGTTAATTCCTCTAAATCTTCATGGTAGGTTGTTGCGTCTATCACACCAAGCATTCTATTCTTCATGAAATTCCCTCCCGAAAAGTTGGTCAAGAAGCCGTTTCCGGCATCCAGGCATATATCTATTATTTAAGAACAAATTCCCTGTATCATTTCCTGTGTAATTAAGATAATTTCATCTGTTTCTTCCGATGAACTGATCACAAAACCGTCAGGAATGTTCATTCCACTTGGTACAATTGCCTTTTCAATGTAGACATTCTCTCCAATTATTGCATCAGGCATGATCACCGATTCCCGGATGACAGATCCTTTTCCAACCAGCACTCCCTGGAACAAAACTGATTTTTCAACTTCCCCTTCAATGGTACAGCCTTCGTTAATCAATGATTCCGCTACCTCAGCTTCAGGTGAAATATATTGTGGCGGATGATTTGGGTTAACAGAATAAATTCGCCAGTCATGATCAAATAGATTCAAGTCGCATTCATCATCCAGCAAATCCATATTTGCTTCCCACAGGCTTTTGACTGTTCCGACGTCCTTCCAATATCCATTGAATGGATATGCGAACAGCTTTTTATTTTCGTCAAGCATAAGAGGAATAATATCCTTGCCAAAGTCATGGCTTGATTCTGGATTCCGGTCGTCCATTTCCAAATATTCCTTTAAAACAGGCCAATTAAAGATATATATTCCCATTGATGCCAGATTATTTTTAGGAAAAGCCGGTTTCTCATCAAATTCAGCAACCCTCATATCTTCACTCGTGTTCATGATGCCGAACCTGCTTGCTTCCGGCCAAGGTACTTCTATGACCGAAATCGTTGCATCTGCGCCTTTTTCAATATGGTAATCCAGCATTAGTTCGTAATTCATTTTATAAATATGGTCACCTGATAAAATCAGGACATATTCAGGATCATATTGCTTTAGATAATTGAGATTCTGGTAAATGGCACTTGCTGTTCCTGTATACCACTTGACTTCCGAGGATTCGCTGTAAGGCGGCAGCACAGTCACACCGCCATTTTTTCTATCCAGATCCCATGCACTTCCAATGCCAATATACGAATTTAGCACAAGCGGCTGATACTGGGTTAGAACACCTACTGTGTCAATTCCCGAATTGGTGCAGTTGCTTAATGTAAAATCAATAATCCGATATTTCCCTCCAAACGGGACAGCCGGCTTCGCAAGACTCTTCGTCAGCGAGCTAAGCCTGCTCCCTTTCCCTCCTGCTAACAGCATGGCTACGCATTTTTTCTTTCCCATTACCCTTCCTCTCCTTCCGATGTTTTACTGGGCGCAAAATTGAAATGCCAAATGGCGGAATAGACATTTTCAAGCTGAACGGCTTTCCATGAAACTCTATTTCCTCAGTCTTAAGCACTTTTTTATTGATGCAATTGGCACCTCCAAAGCTTTCACTGTCACTATTGAAGATTTCCCGGTAAGACCCTTGCTTTGGAACGCCAATGCGGTAATCGTGATATAAAGCAGGTGTAAAATTGCAGATAATGACCAAAAAGTCATCCTCTTTAGTCCCTTTCCTGATAAAAGAAAAGATTGATTGCCTTGCATTATTGACATCAATCCATTCAAAACCATCATGCAGATGATCCAGCTCATATAGCGGCTTGGAGCGTTTATAAACCTTTATCAGTTCTTTCAGATAATCATTTGCTTTATTATGCATTTCATAGTCGAGCAAGTGCCAATCAAGCTGTTCTTTATCCTTCCATTCAGAAAACTGTCCAAGTTCGCTTCCCATAAAAAGAAGCTTCTTTCCAGGGTGTGCAATCATATATCCGAGAAGCAGCCTAAACTGGGCAAATTTCTGCCAGTAATCACCGGGCATTTTATCCAGTAGCGATTTTTTGCCATGAACTACTTCATCATGGGATAACGGAAGTACAAAGTTTTCCGTAAAAGCATACAAAAGGGAAAAAGTCATTTTCCCATGTACAGCAGGGCGCTTATCAGGCGCTGTTTCCATATATGTAAGCACGTCATTCATCCAGCCCATATTCCACTTATAATGAAAGCCTAGCCCGCCATAATGGACTGGGGATGTCACCTGAGGCCAATCCGTTGAATCTTCGGCCATCATCAAAAACGAGGGATCATATTGAGAAACAACTTTATTTAAGTTTTGCAGAAAACGGACACCAAATGGATTTTCCATTTCTCCGTTCCTGTTTGGCCAATAAATGATATTGGCAACCGCATCAACCCGGAAGCCGTCAATATGATAGTTTTCCATCCAAAAAACAGCATTGGATATGAGAAAGCTTTGCACTTCATTTTTGCCTAGATCAAAATTGGCTGTCCCCCAAACACGATTCTCTCTGTCGTCTTCGGTTTCATATTCATACAAATACGTTCCATCAAACTGATAAAGGCCATGAGCATCCTTGCAAAAATGCCCTGGAACCCAGTCCAGAATCACGCCAATACCATGCTGGTGGCACTGATCAACAAAATACATGAATTCATGCGGGGTTCCATATCTGCTTGTTGCCGAATAATAGCCCGTTCCCTGATAGCCCCAGGACGCGTCGAGCGGGTGCTCAATGACAGGAAGCAGCTCAATATGGGTAAATCCATGATCCACCGCATAAGGGATCAGCTCATCTGCAAGCTCCTTGTAAGAAAGCAGGCTGCCATCTTTTTTCTTTTTCCAGGACCCAAGATGAACCTCATAAATAACAGCAGGCTCTGAAAAAATCTGCTTCTTCTCCTTTTTCTGCATCCATTTGCTATCATTCCATTGATAGCCTTCTAATGAATACACAATAGAAGCCGTATTGGGCCTGAGCTCCGAAAAGAAGCTGTAAGGGTCTGCCTTTAATAAAACCTTTCCTTCCTTTGTTTTAATTTCATACTTATACAAGGCACCCTGCATGTCTTCATCCAGCTGAATAAACCAAACACCTTCATTATTCACTCTATGTAAGGTATAGCCTTCTCCATTCCAATCATTAAAATCACCGACTAGTCTGACAACTTCAGCATTCGGTGCCCATACACAAAAACGGGTAAAAACTTTTCCATCTTCTACAACCACATGCGCCCCAAATAACTGATGGCTTTCATACAATGTTCCTTCATGGAACAAATGCAGCTGATAATCGGTTGGAAACAAAGTATCCACTAACATCCTTCTCCCCACCCAGTCTTCAATTTCTTATGACTTTCCTGTTATATTCGCGCAAGACGGAAAAAATCCTTGTAAAAGTTTTTTTAATTTTGTGACAGTAATGTTCAAAAACTGACAAAAACCGGAGCGACTTCCCCATATTCACCAGCCTTCGACATAATCTCGGGCAAACTTAGACAAAATAAAACAAAATATGCAAGCAGAAAAAGAAAGGAGAATAATATTTTGAGTAATAAAGAAGAGGAATTTTTATTAAACGAGGCCAACAAAGATCAAATGAAAATTCCAATATTTGAAGCACCCGATGGGAAAATCATGGCCACAGGCGATATGTTCAGAGGACCGTATACGGGAATTTCTTCCGAAATAGATCTGAATAATCCAGGGAATAAGCTAAGCGAGAAGGAAGAGAAGTTTGATTAGAAGGTAAATCACGCTAAAAAGAAAGGCCTGCTGGTCTCCGCTCAGGCACTCAGCGAACAGCAGGCGGTTCTGGAGCCTCCTCAAACTATAATCCTGCGGAGTCACCCTTTGACCGCACTCCTGCAGGACATTGGATAAGCATCAGTGAATTACCTCCGTACGAAGGAGATGAAGAGTATTATCAAGGAGTTCGCACCTTCCGCTCCAATCAAAAGAGCACTTAAATCAATATTGAGGTTTATCACAGCCAAGAGAGAAAAGGACAACAAAAAAGCTGCCAACATCATGTTGACAGCTTTTTTGTATGACCCCTACGGGATTCGAACCCGTGTTACCGCCGTGAAAGGGCGGTGTCTTAACCGCTTGACCAAGGGGCCAATATATGGCGGAGAAGGAGGGATTTGAACCCTCGCGCCGGTTGCCCGACCTACACCCTTAGCAGGGGCGCCTCTTCAGCCACTTGAGTACTTCCCCATATATGGCTCCGCAGGTAGGATTCGAACCTACGACCGTTCGGTTAACAGCCGAATGCTCTACCACTGAGCTACTGCGGAACAATCAAAATGGTGGGCCTAAATGGACTCGAACCATCGACCTCACGCTTATCAGGCGTGCGCTCTAACCAGCTGAGCTATAGGCCCATTTTGGAGCGGGTGAAGGGAATCGAACCCTCATCATCAGCTTGGAAGGCTGAGGTTTTACCACTAAACTACACCCGCGTTAGGTTGTATAAATGGTGGCTCAGGACGGAATCGAACCGCCGACACAAGGATTTTCAGTCCTTTGCTCTACCGACTGAGCTACTGAGCCATATAATGAATTATCGATTCTAAAGTTTGAAATATGTGCTCCAAATCTCTGCGTTCTTTTTCACAGATTTTAAAGCATGCCATTCAATGATGTTAAGCCTTCGCAGCTGCATTCTTTTAAAATCCTCTACCGACTGAGCTACTGAGGCAAACTAACAAAAATGGCGGTCCGGACGGGACTCGAACCCGCGACCTCCTGCGTGACAGGCAGGCATTCTAACCAACTGAACTACCGGACCAGATTGCGGGGGCAGGATTTGAACCTGCGACCTTCGGGTTATGAGCCCGACGAGCTACCGGACTGCTCCACCCCGCGATAGTATTATTTATGTGATTTTTCTATGCTCACATACAGCATAAGGACTGTCCCGATCTCAGGATGCTTAATCAAGTAGCAGCTCGATCGGTACAACTCGCAGTTTTTTCAGTGAAGTAACGCTCGTTGCTCCACCCCGCGACAATAATATTAAAATAATGGAGGAGGAAAGGGGATTCGAACCCCTGCGCGGTTTGACCCGCCTGTCGGTTTTCAAGACCGATCCCTTCAGCCGGACTTGGGTATTCCTCCGAATATAAGTGAAAATGGTGGACCTTGTAGGACTCGAACCTACGACCGGACGGTTATGAGCCGTCTGCTCTAACCAGCTGAGCTAAAGGTCCAGCTTCGTTTTTAAAAATGGTAGCGGCGGAGGGGATCGAACCCCCGACCTCACGGGTATGAACCGTACGCTCTAGCCAGCTGAGCTACACCGCCAAAATGATATAATATTTATGGTGGAGCCTAGCGGGATCGAACCGCTGACCTCCTGCGTGCAAAGCAGGCGCTCTCCCAGCTGAGCTAAGGCCCCATTGAATATCTAGTGGTCGGGAAGACAGGATTCGAACCTGCGACCCCTTGGTCCCAAACCAAGTGCTCTACCAAGCTGAGCTACTCCCCGTTTATATGGCGCGCCCGAGAGGAGTCGAACCCCTAACCTTTTGATCCGTAGTCAAACGCTCTATCCAATTGAGCTACGGGCGCATTATTAAATTCAACTGGTGCCGAGGACCGGAATCGAACCGGTACGGTAGTCACCTACCGCAGGATTTTAAGTCCTGTGCGTCTGCCAGTTCCGCCACCCCGGCAATTAAATGGAGCGGAAGACGGGATTCGAACCCGCGACCCCCACCTTGGCAAGGTGATGTTCTACCACTGAACTACTTCCGCAAATATAAATGGTGCGGGTGAAGGGAGTCGAACCCCCACGCCTTGCGGCGCCAGATCCTAAGTCTGGTGCGTCTGCCAATTCCGCCACACCCGCATATTAAAATGGTGAGCCATGAAGGACTCGAACCTTCGACCCTCTGATTAAAAGTCAGATGCTCTACCGACTGAGCTAATGGCTCATAAAAACCTCAAAGAGATTTAAGAGAAGATGGTGCCGGCGAGAGGACTTGAACCCCCAACCTACTGATTACAAGTCAGTTGCTCTACCAATTGAGCTACACCGGCAGCTTGCACATTAAAATTTAATGGTGGAGGATGACGGGATCGAACCGCCGACCCTCTGCTTGTAAGGCAGATGCTCTCCCAGCTGAGCTAATCCTCCATTATTACAGCCCGGCAGCGTCCTACTCTCACAGGGGGACAGCCCCCAACTACCATCGGCGCTGAGAAGCTTAACTTCCGTGTTCGGTATGGGAACGGGTGTGACCTTCTCGCTATCGCCACCAGACTATTTTTCAAAGACAAGTTTTATTATAACGTCTTTTTAGAATTTTTCAAGAGGAAATTTAATATTTTTCGTTCCCTCAAAACTAGATAATGAATGAAGAAGTGCAGCCGAGTATCACCAATGACTTGTCTAGCTTCGGCTCCTAACTTCTCGGCCGTTTCGATCCGTCCCTCCAAATCCTAAAAGCAGGATTTGAATGGCCGGCTCTCCAACGTCTCTCAAAGTTGAACAGTCGCCTCCGCATTTCAATTTGGTTAAGTCCTCGATCGATTAGTATCAGTCAGCTCCACATGTCGCCACGCTTCCACCTCTGACCTATCAACCTGATCATCTTTCAGGGATCTTACTAGCTTGACGCTATGGGAAATCTCATCTCGAGGGGGGCTTCATG
>NZ_QGTW01000012.1 GCF_003182355.1 Cytobacillus oceanisediminis
ACTGTGATATAAATTGAAACGCCGTATACGCGAACCGTACGTACGGTGTTGTGAGAGGGGCGAAAATAATACATTTATTTTCCCTCTACTCGATTATTTTCCATTTCAGTACATTTGTAACTAAATGTTCACAGCTTTAAAAAGAGTGGTGGTGATAAAATTTGTCTAACAAAAAGATGAGGAGAGATAATGATGGAGGAGCTTTTGAAGCAGCTGCTGGAAAGCAATATAGAGATAAAGAATCAGCTGGTCCAAATCGATAAAAATGTAAAAATACTTGAACAAAGGTTGGACCGCCTGGAAAAGGTGGATAGTATTGAACACCGAGTAATGGTTAACCAAATTGATCTGACAGATATAAAGGAAATCGTTGAAAAAATGGATTCTTTCCAGAGAGAAGAAATAAAGGGTTTTCTGGAAATTATTAAAGAAACGACTTTAAAGCAAAGGTTAAGCGAAGAAATTACACAAATCCACCAGCGGCTTGACGCACAGTTAACAAAGATAGCAAAGAATGAAGAAGCTATCCTGATGATGGAAGGGAAAACGTCATCTAAAGCCGTCTATATAAGACCCTGCGCTAACCTCTTTTAAAGAGGTTTTTTATTTTGAAAATTTTTCATAAAAGTATTGCCAAAAAAGGGGTACGGGATTATGATTACTTAGGAAATATTTAGTGTGTCGAAATAGAAGTATATATATATCGTGAAGGAAGATGACCGATGGCACTCCCGCTAAGTGAAACAAGGCAGAATGAGAAGCTCAGTATCCACAATGGAATTGCTACAACTATTGTATTAAATATAAGCAACAATTATTTTCCGCTGTTTGCCATCAGCGTGCTCGGAGCAACAAATTTTCAAATAGGGCTTATCAGCTCTTTACCGCAGTTTATTGGCATGTTTGCCATGGTGTTAGGATCTATGATATTGAACCACCTGGAAGAGAAGAAAAGATTTACTGCCTATTCCTTCCTGGCAGCAAGGTTCTTTTTATTCCTGATGTTTTTCGTTATATATTTGCCGGCTGAATTTAGAAGCTGGGCCTTTGTTCTCCTTGTCGGCTTTATGAATTTGCCGGGATCCTTCGCAAATTTAAGCTGGCAGAGTCTTATAGGCGATTTGATCCCTGATGACCGGAGAAGCAGATTCTTTAGCGAACGAAATAAAGTCCTCACGATAGTTGGTATGTTTTCTACTTTTTTGATTGGCATCCTTCTTCAGCAATTTGAAAAATCAAGCCCATTTCCTTTTCAAGTTTTGTTTGTCACTGCGTTTCTTTTCGGCTTAATAGAGGTTTATTATTTGCTGAAGCATAAGGAGGAGAAAAAGAAAAAAAAGAAAGAGAAAAAGCGCCTATCCTTCGGGTTGGAGGTTTTCAGGCATAAGCCTTTTCTCTACTTTTTGTTTTGCAGCCTCTTTTTCAATTTCGGCTGGCAAATGGCCTGGTCATTATTTAGCATTTATCAGATTAAGTATGCGGGAGCAACAGCAATGTGGATCAGTTTATTTACAGTAGCAAACCAGCTCGCGCAAATTATCAGCTACAAATGGTGGGGGAGAATGGCTGATAAACACAGCAATGCAAAAATGATGATCCTTGTCTCTGCTGGAATGGCCAGTGCACCAGTTTTGACAATTCTTTCTCCGAATATGATTTATCTAGTTTTAGTGAACGGCTTTAGCGGGCTGTTTGTGTCTGGTACAGTTCTTATCCTATTTAACCAGCTCTTGGAGGTAACACAAGAAGAAAAACGGAGTGTCTTTATTTCCAATTATAATATTTTGCTTGCACTAGTGGCCTTTGTTGCTCCACAATTTGGCGTCTATCTTCTGGAGCAAACGAGCATCGATATGGCGATGATCGTATCAACGATACTAAGGGGATCAAGTGCCGGAGTTTTCTTTTTCTTGTACCTATTCTTGAAAAAGAATCAATCAAAATCCCTGCCTGCCGCCTTTATTTAGTTTAAAATCTGACCAAACTCAAAGCCAATACGAGTTGTATTGGCTTTTTTTCCTTCTAGGTTACAGTACAGGATTTTGTTATTTAGACAATAAAATATTTATAGAGCAAGATTTAAATAAATTTAAAGGGAACCCGCAGGTATCCTTATCTAAAATGGAATTAAAAGTATATACTCGAAAAAGTCCCCTCACTTAATGTATAATAATGGGGTATGAGTTCTTCAGTTGAAGAAGAATTCCATTACATATAAATAACTTTTTATAGATCCAAAGTTGAAAGAGAGTGGGACATATGGGCCGTAAATGGAACAATATTAAAGAAAAGAAAGCTTCAAAGGATGCAAATACAAGTCGTGTTTATTCCAAGTTCGCACTTGAAATTTATGTAGTTGCCAAACAAGGCGAGCCTGATCCTGAAGCAAACCAGGCTTTGAAATTTGTACTTGAACGTGCAAAAACATATAATGTGCCAAGAAATATCATTGATCGTGCGATTGAAAAAGCCAAAGGCGGAGCGGAAGAAAATTATGACGAGCTTCGTTACGAAGGATTTGGGCCAAGCGGTTCCATGATCATTGTTGATGCGCTGACAAATAACGTAAACCGCACTGCTTCCAATGTACGTGCTGCATTTGGTAAAAATGGAGGCAATATGGGAGTGAGCGGTTCAGTATCATATATGTTTGATTCAACAGCTGTAATTGGCGTTGAAGGCAAATCCGAAGAAGAAGTGCTTGAAATCTTAATGGAAGCAGACGTAGACGCCCGTGATATTTTAGAAGAAGATGAAACCGTAATCGTCTACGCTGAGCCAGATCAATTTCATGCTATTCAGGAAGCCTTTAAAGAAGCAGGCATTACAGAATTTGCGGTGGCGGAATTAACGATGCTTCCTCAAAATGAAGTTGCACTGGATTCTGATGCACAAGCTCAATTTGAAAAGCTGATTGATGCTCTGGAAGATCTGGAAGATGTTCAACGGGTTTACCATAATGTTGACTTAGGTGAATAAGAATCAAGAAAGGAGTCCAGATTAAATGTTGGACTCCTTTTTTTTGTAATAGCATAAGGTGGTCGATAATATAATTATGTAAACAAAATTATTCACATAAAAAAATGCGCATCTCATTGCTTCTCTTATGGATGAGAAAAATGATGAAAATTTTATCATATATGATTGGTGAGATCCAATTTCAAGCCTTTCTATGATTACTCACCAGGGGCTGCCAAGTAGCGCACACCAACAGGAACTATTCATGGTGAAATGACTTTAAAACGGCAATTCATCATTCGAAATGGTGTAATAGAAGGAATGTGTGATACCGGAGTAACCATTGGTGATCACCTAAGGGATTGAATTTGATGCTGTCGTGATCTACAAATGCTTCAGAGTATAGTAAAGAAAGAGAAAGGAAGCTTTTTTATACGGCTTGTACAAGAGCTATGCACTGTTTAAGTTTATTCACACTCGGAGAAACTTGTCCTTTTATTGGTAATTAGACAAAGGACGTTAAAAATTTGTAGATATAGGTTGATATTTGTCGGATAGCAACTTGCTAGCACGTTCTTTCTTCTTGCTACCTTTTTTTGTTTTCTTTTAAATACAGTTTGTTTTAAAGGTGAAGACTGTATTTAAAATATTACACCAAAGAATATTACTAGTTTAAACTCTGTATTAACGGGAAGAAATAAGGCGAAAGGAGAGTTTTACACATATGAATTCGTTTAAGGTTATTTACACATTTGAAAAAGACGTAACTGTTACGGAAGTAGTTGAAGCAGAAAATAAATCAGAGGTTATTGGGAGCATAAAGGATCTCGAAGGATTCGTTGAAGTTACTGATTCCGATGACAATTACCATCGCTTTGACTTTGCAGACGTCAAATTAGTGACAATAACTCAATAAAAAAGAAGGCCTCTAAATGGCCTTCCCCTTTAAAACCCGCATAATAAGCGGGTTTTTCTATTCTCTTACTAAATCTCCAATTAGGATATATCGCTGTGGTGCATCCCCGACAAAATTAAACGGGTAACAAGTTGTGACAGTCAGGGTTGCTCTAGGCTTAGGTACGATGACTGTTCTGTCGTCTGCATCAACTATTCTTACTTTGCGGACTTTGTAGGTAAACTCGCCTGCTGACGTGTTGACTACCAGCAAATCGCCTATTGTTACTTCGCCAAGCTTTCGGAATACGGTATCCCGGTGGCCGGAAAGGACAGAGTTGTCAGCTTCGCCCGGGAGTACACTACCCGCAAAATGACCGACCCCTTTTTCCAGTTCATCTTCGTCGGTACCATGGAAAATCGGGAGGCTTGCCGATATTTTCGGTATTAACAGCTCGCCAATCTCTTCCCCCGTTGCAGGCCTTACCGGATACAAGGTTGATCCATCAGTTTTCTCTGCCTTTGGCACAGGCTGATGATTTTGTTGCTCTATAGGTTTCTGCTCAATTTGGGCTGTAGTTTGGTGAGCGTAGAATAAGGGCTGTATATTTGAAAATACAAGCCAAATTCCTATAATAATCACTGCCGAACCAAGAACGGCCTTTAAAACAGTCTTATTGTTCACTCAGATTTCACTTTCCGTTTGCGAATAATGAACGCTCCTAATACAATTAGACCCATTCCTGCAAGAATGCCTTCAGCATAATTGCCCGCAGTATTTGGGAGCTTGCCGCCTTTAACTGTTTTTACACTCTTCGGAGCAGGCTTGGCTTTAGCTGGTTCCTGTTTTTTAATAACCGTTTCAGCCTGGTTCAAATCGCCTACTGTATCTTCAATCAATTCTGAACTGAACATGTCAGCTGTAATGACCAAATCAGCAAGGAATTCGCCTTGTGTATTGAATAGCTCGATCAATAAGTCAAAGCCATTTGTCTCTTCTAATACCATCATTTCCTCTGTTGTTAAATGAACTTTTTCATTGCCTTTAATGAGGTAGAACTCTGCATCCAGCTGGAACAGATCCATCATTTCCTGCATAATGCTAATAAGTTCAGCAATTTGTTCTTCGTTCAGTTCCTCAGCACTTTCAAAATTGCCAAACGCCATTAAGCGGCTTTCCAGGTCCATCATTTTGTCAAGAAAGGCTGGATCTTCAAAATCCAAAGTCATAAAGTGTGTCATTAATGCTTCGAGTTCTTCGTCAGTAAGGCTGATATCTGCAAGTATTTGAGTCAGCTCATCTTCACCTGGCATTTCATCTGCACCAAGATAAATGGAAACCATGATATCCAGGTCTTCAATATACTCGTAGTTTTCTAAAGCATCTTCGTTTTCCTCAAGCAGTGCGTTTAGTTCTTCCAAAGTAAGGCCGTAGTCTTCAAGCAGCTGCTGAAGAGTTTCTGCATTAATTTCTGTACCTGTATATGTCAGAAAAGAAGTTGTTGAATCCAAAGCGTCAATATATTTGAAAACGTCTCGAACATTTTCATTTGCTTCCATTTCTCCATTTTCAACAAGCAATGCTGCTAATTCTTCCTCATTCTCGAAACCATATTCATCCAATAAATGCTGCAGGTTTTCTTCAGTAATTGGCTCACCCAGGAACTCAATTAAATCTTCCATCGTTTCAAAATCGTCCATATTTACATCCCAAAAATATTCCAGGTGGTCAATCAAACCATCTTCAGTCCAATTTATTTCCTGTAAAAATACAGCCAGTTCTTCCTCGTTTGGAGCTGCATAGCTTACAGCAGGGAACAAACCGAACAATAGAACAGAAGTTAATAATAGTTGCAGTCTTTTCAAAGGTGATTCCTCCATTAAAATTTATAAATTTCTAGAATAATATAATGTAAAAAATATTTTTCGGATAGAATTGTTATTCTGCAATTTATCGGATATAATAATAGGCTTTTATTAATAGGTTATATAGCCTAAGAAATATGCATTTTCAAAGGGCTTAATCATTAGCAGTTGAAGGACAATGTTCGGATGTATTGGAAAAGTCCCTTTTTATACCTCTGTTTCCTGCATTTAAATAAATAATTAAAAAGGAGAACTCTTGCTATGAGTACTAACTGCTAATTAGTTTTGTTAAAAAGCCTGATTATTAAATGAGGGTACATAAAAGAAGGCTATATTAAAGTTCCTTGTTGGCTTTAGCACTATGTTAATTGGGAAGGAAGACGAATTGGCAGCTCTAATCGATAAGTAGACTATGAAGGAGAAACCTTTAAATTTTACCAAAAAGGGGATTGATTATCTGATTAAATATGTGTAAAATTACACCAAAAGTATAAAATTATTGTAATTCTAATAATTTTTATTTTAAAAGAGGTGAAGTAATGGATGCTCAAACTGAAAAATACCATAAAAGCATTTTCCATTTTGAACTGGCAAAACTTAAAGAAAAAGACTATATAACAGATGAACATTTTGAAATCACCATGAATGCACATAACAAATATTATTCTGATCTTGACGAGAAGAGGCAGGAGCATGAGCTGATCCATACTCCCGCCATTAAACAAAATACAAAGCAGCCTGCCCAGCAGACGGTTGAACCAAAAAGGAAATTATCACCAGAAGAAGCCAGGGAAAGAAACATCTCCTGGCTGTTGAATATCGGAGTTATCCTCCTGCTGATTGGCGGGCTGTTTGTCGCCACGAGCAACTGGGACACGATGTCGGATTGGATGAAGAGCGGCTCTATTGCTTTTGTTTCTCTTCTTTTTTATGGAATGGCCTATATTTCAAATAAAATATTAAAAATTGAGAGAACATCGTTTGCTTTCATTGTTCTCGGCAGCTTATTCTTGCCAATCTTTATTTTATCTATTGGATGGTTTAATTTGCTTGGCCCATATTTTTCATTTTATGGAGAAGGGCGTTTCATCCTTGGAGCGGCAGGAAGTTCTCTAATTGTACCGATATACAGTATTCTTGCAAAGAAGTTAAGTTCACGTCTATTTGTCTGGTTCTCTTATATTGCCATAAGTTTCAGTGCAGGATATACATTGGCAGCATTCAAGCTTGATAAAGATGGCTTCTACTTAGGCCTCATCCTTTTTAACGCTTTGCTTGCAGCAGCTTATCACAGAATCAAAAACCGAGAAGACTTAAAGCTGTTTTCAAAAGAGCTTGTTTATTTTGCGCAAATTAATTTGGTGCTCTCTACGATTTTAATGCTCGCTTTCTTTAATAGCCATGTTTTTTACAGTGTAAATATTTTAGTAACTGCAGCTATTTATTTATCAATGGTCTATGTTACTGGTAAAAAGGAATTCCACTTTGCTTTTAGTTTATTGGTTGTCTACGGTGCCTACCAGCTTATTGAACATTCCGTTTTGGATGCGGCTGGTCCGGTATTCTATGCGCTGATTGGAACAGGATTTCTGTTAATGCCGAGGGTGATGGATCATCATTATCATTGGGAAAAAGTGTTCAGGGTTACGAGTTCAATTGTCTCAATCCTGGCGTTTCTCTATATTTCGGTTGAAGGCATACTTCTTAGGATGAATGAACCGTCCGCTGCATTGCTTTGGGCGTATATTATTATAGCCGTACAGTTTATTTATTTGGCAAAAATGATGGCTAACGTCCTTTTTGCGTACCTTGCCCCCATTTTTATAGCCTCTGCACTGTATGAGATTATGCTCATGCTGGATCAGGCATTTGGTTTTAAGAATTTTATTCCCCCAGTATTCTTTATCGGTTTTGTGCTTTTTATAAGCATAGGATATTCACTAAAGCTTCCGATGCTAAAAGTCATTGATTCAAGCTCACGTGATGTGGGAAATAGCATCATGGTATTTTCCATATTGCTTGCAATTGGCCTTTGGGATTGGATGGCAGCCGGAACCATGCTTTTAATTTTTAGCTTTGTGATGATCCTGATTAATGCGGTTGAAAAAAGAAGCTTTTATAAAGAGGCAGCACCATGGGCCATCCCGGTTTCCATAGGGTTCGCTTTTATGTTCTATGGAGAAGAAATGCGCAGGACCTTTAACTTCTATCATGATTCACTTGGAATGGCGATGAATACGGTTATGGCTAGTGCTGTTCTCTTGGCGTTAACTTATGTTTTAAAAAGGAAGAATCATAAAACTGCTGTCAGAAATGCTTTTTTCATTGCACAGGGCTTTTATTCGATCTCATTATTTACAGCACTCGTATTGCCAATCAATGATGTTTGGGTGAGGCCGGCAATCCTTTTGGGCGGTGTGGCTATGTACCTGGCACTATATTTTGCCATAAAACAAGTATGGGTGCCGTTTTTTGCTGCAGGGGTTTCTTTGATTGCCTATTTCTCTATAATAAATGGCTTAACTTTAGCAGGTGTTAACTTTGAATATTTCAATTGGATTCAGCTGCCGATGGGGGCATTTATTCTCCTGGCTTTTGCTTATTATTTATTGAAAAGAGATTCAATATTGGCAAAAGGCTTTTCTTGGATTGGCCATTTCTACATGCCGCTCGCAATGTTTCTGACACTTTTCATGTATAGGGAAAATAGCATTTGGGGCTTTCTGGGCGCTTTGGGAGTTTATTGGATCAGTTCGAGAGTTTCCCTAAAAGAGTGGAAAGTGAAAGTCTTCCTATATAGCGTATTCCTTGCACTTTTCATGGCCATTTTGACTGGAATGGATCATATATGGGATGGTGAGTACAGTGAGTTTGCTTTCTTGCTGGTAAGCTGTATTATTTTTGCATTTTGGCTTCATTCAAACCAGGGTGATAAACAGAGAAGCATTTTCTTTCTTATTCCTTGGTCTTTGGTCGGCATTTTTGCATTTCTTTCAGCTTATCCATTTGGGTTGGTTCCATTTGTTGTTTTGGTTTTGTATGCAGCAGGTTTAATTGCTTACTTACACAGATTGAAATTAGATATATTGTCAGGAATTCCACTGTTTTTAATTTTTATTGGCACAATGAAATTCCTGTATATCAATCAAATTTCTCCTGAGTTTAAGACTCTTGCCGCGGCTGTGTTTGGCCTGATCCTAACCACTATCGGCAAAATAATTTATAACCGGATTTTCTTATTCAAAGGCAAGAGGAAACAGGCAGACAGCTATACCCTTACAGCCTTCTTATTCTTCCTTTCAATCTACCTATTTCATACAGAGGATTTATGGGCAAAAGTTCTTCCGGGTTTATTAATCAGCATCCTTATTTATTTGCAGCGTAATAGAATTCCAACTAATCACTTCTGGCTGCTACCTGGATTGCTTTCCGGTTATGTTCTTTTGGAACCGTATTATGCTTTACTGCGTCATATTGAGATTCCCGAACTTTTAACGAGGGAACTTTACGTGCTTCCATGGATTGCTCTGATTATTTTAACAAGAAAAATTTTCAAAGACCGATATGGCAAACTTACAAATAGGATGCAATGGGCTGTTCTTATCATTGTTTCATTGCTGCTTGTACAGGATGGCCTTGCAAGCAACACTGTTTATGATGCGCTGATTGTCGGCACGCTTTCACTTCTTTCTATGCTGGCAGGAACTTTCTTCCGAATAAAAGCGTATTTCTTTGTCGGTTCAGGAGTACTTCTGCTAAATGTACTGCTTCAGACAAGACCGTATTGGGGCAATCTCCCTTGGTGGGCTTATCTCTTAATAGCCGGCTCTCTTCTCATCACTGTCGCCAGTTATAACGAATGGCAGAAACAAAAAACAGCAAAAGGTGAAGAGGCTTTTATTTTACTTTGGAAGAATAACATTATAAAGAAATTGAAGGAATGGCAATAAAATTTGTCTATATTGATAAAATAGCCGACAGTTCTTGTGGGCTTTTTTTATGTGCTTTTCGCTCAAAGGTTTGAGCTATTAACTGAAAAAAATAAATTAGTAAATTTTCTGAATATAAGTTGACTTTTTCCTTTTTACACGGTATCTTTGTGTTAAATATATGACACTTAATATATATAACGATATATAAACGTTATATAAAAGTGTTATCTTAAAATGATAATTTTCTGGGAGGTTTTGGCTTGATCCTGCATGAAATTGAAACGGAAAGCCGCGATTTTATAGAGGAATTGCAGTTGAACCGGCTCAAGGAGACAGCGGAGAGAGTATTTGACAAAGTACCTTTTTATCGGAAAAAGTTTTTAGAAAGTAATATTACACCTGAGGATATTAACAGCCTGGAGGATATTCGGAACCTGCCATTTACCGTTAAAGCAGATTTGCGTGAACATTACCCATTCGGGCTTTTTGCCGTGGATAAGAAGGATATTGTCCGGCTTCATGCTTCTTCTGGAACAAGCGGAAAGCCGACTGTTGTTGGGTATACACGCAATGATATTGAGATGTGGGGGAATCTTGTTGCCAGAGCGATCATAATCGGAGGAGGCCAGCCGGGAAAGATCTTGCATAATGCTTACGGATATGGATTGTTTACCGGAGGGCTAGGGCTGCATTATGGAAGTGAACTGCTCGGAATGGCCACTGTCCCTGTATCTGGCGGTAATACTGACCGGCAGATTATGCTGATACGGGACTTTGCACCTGAGGTTATTTGCGGCACGCCGTCGTATATATTGAATTTGGCTGAAAAGATGGAAGAAAAGGGTTTAGATCCTTCAAAAACTTCTTTAAGGTACGGCATTTTTGGTGCCGAACCATGGTCGGAGGAGATGCGGCATACGTTGGAAAAGAAACTGGGCATTAAAGCATGCGATATTTATGGGTTAAGCGAAGTATTGGGACCAGGAGTAGCCATGGAGTGCCATGAAGCGCAGAATGGATTGCATATAGCCGAAGATCACTTTTTCGCAGAGGTAATTGATCCGGTAAAATTGAAACCGCTTCCAAACGGTGAGGAGGGTGAATTGGTCTTCACCAGCTTAACAAAGGAAGCTTTTCCAGTGATTCGCTACCGAACAGGTGATATTGCTTCCCTTTCTAAGGAGAAGTGCAGCTGCGGAAGAACTACGATACGAATGAGCCGGGTAAAAGGCCGTATTGACGATATGCTGAATGTAAATGGCGTTAATCTATTTCCTTCCGAAATCGAGCATTGTCTTTTGCAGATTCCGGAACTTGCCCCTCATTACCAGATTCATTTACTGCAAAAAGGAAGCCTCAAGGCATTAGAGCTTCATGCAGAATGGAGCGAAGGATTTTTCAAGGAAATGATAGACGCTGATTTGATAAAAAGGAAGATTCAGCATGCTTTGAAGGAGCATTGCTTTATAACCATACAGCTTGAAGTCCATCCGCCCAAAACCTTGCCAAGATCGGAAGGCAAAGCTGTAAGGGTTGTGGATCGAACGAAGGAAAATGCAGTTGTTTAAATAGGACTTGCAAGATTCGAACAAAACAGGGGGTGAACTTTTTGTCTGAAGTAATTTCTTATCAGGGATGGACTGATGAACAAAAATATGAGCAATTTATGAAGCGTATCGAGGCAGGCGAAAAAATTGAAGCGGATGACTGGATGCCTGAAGATTACCGGCTGACCTTAATTAAATTGATTTCCATGCACGGAATCAGTGAAATTATGGGAGCTCTGCCTGAAAAGGAGTGGGTTCCGAAAGCTCCCTCTTTAAAACGCAAGCTTGGAATAATGGCAAAGGTACAGGATGAGATGGGGCATGGACAGCTGCTGCTCCGTGTTGCAGAGGACTTAATGAAGCCGCTCGGGAAAACGCGTGAGGACATCATGCAGGATCTATTCAGCGGCAGGCTTAAGTTCCACAACGTCTTTCATATGGAGGCGCCAACATGGGGGGATGCTGGATTGATTGGCTGGCTGGTTGACGGTGCGGCCATCATTACTCAGACCAATATGCTTAATGCCTCATACGGCCCTTATGCACGTGCACTCAAAAGAATTTGTGCCGAGGAAGTATTCCATGCCCAGCACGGTGAAGCGATTATCATGGCGTTAGCAGAAGGGACCGATGAGCAAAGGTCCATGGTACAGGATGCGGTGAACCGCTGGTGGGACGCTTTGCTAATGTTCTTTGGACCGGGTGATGCTTCCACTACTGGCACTTCCAAGCAGGATACAACCATTAAATATAAAATCCGGACAAAGACCAACGAAGAATTGAGGCAGGATTTCTTTACAAAGTATATTCCGCGTGTTCTCTCGCTCGGCCTAACGGTTCCTGATGAAACGATGCATTTTGATCAGCAACAGAATCTTTGGGTCTATAAACAGCCTGACTGGAACAAATTTAAGGACATTATTAAAAATAATGGACCGAAATCAAAGGAGCGCCTCGGCCTGCGCCGAACTGCTTATGATACAAACAAATGGGTGAGAGATGCTCTAAATACAGCAAATTAACCGGACCAGATGGGAGGGAACGCTTTGGGAAGCGAAGGATTTTATCAAGAATTTGAAGTGTTCAGCAAAAGAACAGATACCTCTCCTCTGCAGTATCAATTTTCTATGCTGGCGCCAAATCGGGAGATTGCCCTCGTCATGGCACAGGAAAATTTTATGAGGAGAGAACCGGTCGCAGACATTTGGGTTGTTAAACGGTCCGATGTCAGGAAAATGACTCCGGAGGAAAAACAATCACTCATGCGGCTTGATAATAAAGAATACCGGACTACAAAAGGATACGGCTACTTGAAGAAGAAGTGGCGCCATTATGAACAGGAAATGCTCGACGAAAAGGAAATCTTATCATGGGGAGGGATGAAGAAAAGTGAATAAGCCTGATTATAAGCCATTCGATCCAGTTATTAAATCAGCTCTAACAGCTTTATTATACCAGCTTGCTGACGATGACTTCATCCTTGCCTACCGCGGTTCTGAATGGCTTGGCCTTGCCCCGCATATTGAGGAGGACGTAGCTTTCTCATCCATCAGCCAGGATACGATGGGCCATGCGGCGATGTTTTATCAGCTGCTGGAGGATCTTGGAGAAGGTAATGTAGACAGCCTCGCCCATGGTAGGGAAGCGTCCGAGCGTAAAAATGCCGTTCTTTTGGAAATGGTAAATGGCCCGGGGCATTACTTATCCACAGCCCAATACGACTGGGCCTTCGCAGTTGTAAGAAACTATTTTTACGTGCAGGCCAAGAAGATCCGAATGGACTCATTGAAAAATTCATCTTATCAGCCGTTAGCCGATGTGGCATTAAAGGTAAATATGGAGCTTTACTATCATCTCCTACACTGGAAAACCTGGTTTGTGCAGTTAATCCAGGCAGGCGGCGAAGCAAGGCAGAGAATGGAAGCTGCGATCAAAAAGGTTCTTGTTGATTTTGAAGGAGTGCTTACATTGGGACCGCTCGGGTATGAAATAGCAAAGCATGGTCTGATTGAAACAGAAGAGAGGTTAAAACAGCGCTGGCTTTATATGATGAAGCCTGTACTTGAATCTGTAAATCTATCGGTATCCGAGTCTGATTTCGCGATGAAAAATGGAAATGGCCGCAAAGGGGAACATACTGCTGACCTTGATGCAGCTTTATCCACTTTAAGCGAAGTGTATAACGTAAATCCGGCTGCAAGCTGGTAAGTTTTTTTAAGGGATGATAGATATGAAGCAAATTCAAGTAATGGAAAAAGCAGCGTTAGAAGCGCTTCAGAATGTGAAGGACCCTGAAATAGACTCTATTTCAATTGTTGATTTGGGGATGGTTAAGCATTTAAAGGCTGAGGGGAGTACAGTTAGGGTAGAACTTCTGCCAACTTTTATGGGCTGCCCGGCGCTGGACATTATTCGGAAAAATGTAGAAGCTGAATTAGGAAAGCTGGGCTCCTTTGAGAAAATAGAAGTTAAGTTTATCTATCATCCGCCATGGACCTCTGACAGGGTTACAGAAAAGGGAAGAATCCAGCTGAAAGAATTCGGTATTGCACCGCCGCCTGATTTGATCAGTGAAACAGGGGAATGGCATGTTGAATGCCCATTTTGCGGGTCGGCCTACACCACGATGGATAACCTCTTCGGTCCAACTGCATGCCGCAGTATTTTATACTGCAAATCCTGCCGGAACCCATTTGAGGCAATGAAGCCAGTATCAACAATGATGTAGGAACGGGAAATTCCTATTTTTGTCCAGAGTGCCGTCAGACCAACAAGTGACGCATAAATTTCAAAAGTGGCGCATAACTGTGGAAAAGTAACGCATAAAAATGGAAAGTGATGCATATATCGGAAAAATAGTTTCGTAACTTTGAAAAGTGAAGCATATTTCGGGAGATGCTTCGAATAATGCTCAAATGGTCTACAACCTCAGTAAAATTGTGCCTAATGTTAGATAAATTTCAGAACATGCTAGATAAACCTTCAAACATGCAAGGTAAAACACGCAAGGTGCTAGTAATTTTCAATAATATGATAGATAAACCAAGACACATGTTAGACAACTCCTGGAGATTTAGTTTAAAACTAAAGTCTTTCGTGTTCAAAGCATTATCACATATCAATTGATCTTCAGGAATACTTTTAATTGAAGAACCAAGTACAAAAACGAGAGGAAGTTGTCCAAATGGTAAAATTAATCGCGCTTTATAAGCACCCTGAAAATAAGGAGGCATTTGATGACCATTATTTTAATACACATGCGCCAATCACAGCCAAAATTCCGGGTCTTCGTAAAATGGAGGTTACAAAAATTGTTGGCAGTCCTATGGGGGGCGAAGGGAAGTACTATTTGATGTGTGAAATGTATTATGACAGCCATGAAGCTCTGCAAACTGCTATGAGGACAGACGAAGGAAAGGCATCAGGCAAAGACGCCATGAAGTTTGCAGGTGACTTGATCACCCTTATGATTGGTGAGGAAGTAGATGAGTAAAACCTATGAATATATTGAAGTTTCAAAGCAAGGCCAGCTTGGATTAATAGCTTTGAACCGGCCGAAAGTTCTCAATGCCATCAACCGGCCAATGGTATCAGAAATTCTTGATGCCATGGAAGGCTTTGAGGCCGACAGCAGCGTACGTGCCATTGTATTAAGCGGCAAGGGCAGGGCTTTCGCTGCCGGTGCTGATATTGATGAAATGGCGAATGATAACGCAATTGATTTTGAGCTCCGAAACCAATTCAAGGATTGGGACCGCCTTGCCATGATTAAAAAACCGATCATCGGTGCGGTGCAGGGCTTCGCATTTGGCGGAGGATTTGAGCTTGCTTTGTGCTGTGACTTGCTTTATGCGGCAGATGATGCCGAATTCGGTTTCCCTGAAGTAAATCTGGGTGTCATGCCGGGCGCTGGCGGGACACAGCGGCTTACGAAGCTCGCTGGTAAAACCAAGGCGATGGAATGGCTTTTTACAGGAAAAAGGATATCTGCCCGTGAAGCGCTTCACCATGGCATCGTCAACCAGCTGATTTCCAAGGAACTTCTTATGGAGGAGACTATGAAAGCGGCGGAACAAATTGCGAATCAGGCGCCGATATCCATTCGGCTTATAAAAGAAGCCATCCTTAAAGCGGTAGACTCTCCATTAAAAGAAGGAATGGAATTTGAGCGAAAGAACTTTTATCTATTATTCTCTACAGATGACCAAAAAGAAGGTATGCAGGCATTTATCGAAAAACGCAAGCCTCATTTTAAAGGGAAATAGAGGAGGTGTACATAGCATATGTTCGAAACAGTCAAATATGAAGTGAAAAATGGTGTAGCTTGGATCACTCTAAATCGCCCTGATAAATTGAATGCGTTTACTGAGCAGGTAAATAAAGAGGTTCAACAGTCAATTAAGCAGGCAAGCAGAGATATGGAGGTTCGTTGCCTCGTCATCACAGGTGAAGGCCGTGCCTTCTGCTCAGGCCAGGACCTTGAAGGTGTAAACGAGAATATGGATCATGGGCAGGTACTCCGAAAATGTTATAACCCTATGGTGATGGAACTGAATAAATGTGAAAAGCCGGTCGTTGCCGCGGTAAACGGTGTTGCGGCAGGAGCCGGCATGAGCCTGGCATTGGCATGCGATTTTCGCCTTCTTTCTGAAAAAGCTAGCTTCATAGAATCTTTTATCCATGTGGGATTAGTCCCCGATGCAGGGAATCTGTATTTCCTGCCAAAGCTGATTGGCCATGCAAGAGCCATGGAGCTCGCGGTACTCGGTGAAAAAATACCTGCACAGGAAGCAAAGGAGCACGGCCTCGCTACAAAGGTGATTCCGCTGGAACAATGGCATGATGAGGTTTCAGTATTTGCTGAAAGACTAGCCAAAATGCCGACAGCCGCAATTGGCCTCATAAAAAAGAATTTGAAGGCAAGCTGGGAATCTACCTTGGAAGAGAGCCTGGAGCGGGACGCTCAGGGGCAGCGCATTGCTGGCCTTACCCTTGACCATAAAGAAGGCGTCAAGGCTTTTATGGAAAAACGCAAGCCTGTTTTTCAAGGGAAGTAAAATAATCTGCCGGAAGCCAGGTAAGGGCACCGGCCATCAATCAGCAAAATATTTGCCCGTCATATGTTCTAATTTACGAGCATCTCGTTTCGGGTGCTCGTCTTTTTATAAGATTATGTTAAAGCTTATTGTATATTTTGGCACCCTGTTGATTGGAGCTGAAGGCATGAGATCCTCAGAAATGCATTCTCATTTTCTTCGTGCTGTGCTTACTTGAGGATGCTTATACTATCCTGCGGGAAACGCAGGTCAAAAGGAGACCCCGCAGGCGTTGACTCGAAGGAGGCTCCTGGACCGGAATTCAACAGGCAAGTTTAATAGAGACTTTTAAAAATCTGTAAGGGGGCTTTCAATTGAAAAATCTTGTAGTGATTGGTTCTGGCGTAATGGGGCGCGGAATTGCATATGTTAGTGCAGTCGGAGGATTTAAAACCACTCTGGTTGACATCAGCCAGGAACAGTTGGCCAATGCAGAAAAAGAGATTAATAACATATTTGAAAAAGGGCTAGCCCGAAAAAAGTTAACATTTACGGAAATGGAAGAAAGCAAAAGCCGTCTTCGATATTCAGTAAGCCTGGCCCAGTATGTGAAAGAGGCTGACCTTGTCATAGAAGCGGTGCCTGAGGTGATGGACATTAAGAAAAATATATTTGAAGTAATCGATCAGCACGCTCCTGAGACTTGCTGCTTTGCAACCAATACTTCCACTATGAGCCCGACAGAGATTGGGTCATATACAAAACGGCCTGATAGAGTGATTGCCATGCATTTTTTCAACCCTGTCCATAAAATGCCCCTTGTGGAAATCATTAAAGGGCTTGAAACAAGTGATGAAACAGCTGAAGCGATCAGAAGAGCTGCTGAGCAAATGGGGAAAGAAACGGTTATAATCAATGAGTTTCCTGGATTCGTAACGAGCAGAATCAGTGCGCTTGTCGGAAATGAGGCATTTTATATGCTTCAGGAAGGTGTAGGCACACCTGAGGAAATTGATAAAGCCATTAAGCTCGGCCTTAATTACCCGATGGGCCCGTTTGAGCTGGGGGATCTTGTCGGGCTTGATACCCGCCTGAATAACTTAAACTATCTCCACAGCAAGCTGGGGGAAAAATATCGTCCTGCACCGCTTCTTGAGCAGTATGTGAAGGCAGGCAGGCTCGGCCGCAAGACTGGCAGAGGCGTATACGATTATTCCGCCAAGGAGGAAGTTGCACAATGAGAGAAGTGGTCATAGTAGATGCAGTCAGGACGCCGATCGGGCGATATAAAGGGGCATTAAAAAGTATTCGTCCAGATGATTTGGGTGCCATGGTCATAAAAGCCCTGCTCGGGCGGAATCCTAATATAAATCCTCAGGAAATTGAAGAGGTCATATTTGGGAATGCCAACCAGGCAGGTGAGGATAACCGAAATGTTGCCAGAATGTCAGCGCTTCTCGCCGGTTTGCCAGTGGAGGTCGCAGCTTCTACCGTAAACCGACTGTGCGGTTCAGGACTGGATGCAGTTAATTATGCCGCCAGGGCCATACTGGCCGGAGAAGGCGACATTTTCATAGCTGGGGGTACTGAAAGCATGACACGAGCGCCATTCGTCATGGCTAAACCGAACAGCGAATTTCCAAGAGGCAACATGGAGATGTATGACACAACGATTGGCTGGCGTTTTACAAATAGTAAATTGAAAGAAATATATGGAGCGGAAAGTATGCCGGAAACCGCAGAAAATGTTGCTGAAAGGTTTGGAATAACACGTGAAGAGCAGGACCAGTTTGCCTTGGAGAGCCAGATGAAAGCAAAGCTTGCGATGGAAAAATGCCTTTTTAAAGATGAAATCATACCTGTCACTTATACGGACAGAAAAGGAAATGAAATCACTTTAGCTCACGACGAACATCCGCGCCCGGAAACAACCTATGAAAAACTCTCACGGTTAAAGCCGATTTTTAAGGGCGGAACAGTAACTGCAGGAAATGCTTCAGGAGTGAATGATGGGGCATCAGCTTTGCTGCTGATGTCGGCCGAAAAGGCCAAGAAACTAGGACTGGGACCCCTAGGGAAATACGTAGTTTCCGCAACAGCAGGATTGGAACCATCAATCATGGGAGTCGGCCCGGTTTTTTCAACAAGGAAAGCACTGAAAAGAGCAGGACTTAAAATGGAGGATATTGATTTAACAGAACTGAATGAGGCATTTGCTTCCCAATCACTTGCCTGCATCAAAGAGCTTGAAGCAGATCCTAACCAGGTGAATGTGAATGGAGGAGCGATTGCTTTCGGACATCCGCTGGGAGCAAGCGGTGCGAGAATCCTGACGACTCTTTTACATGAAATGAAAAGGCGGAATTCTAAATATGGCCTTGCCACCATGTGTGTGGGAGTCGGCCAGGGGATTTCAACAATCGTCGAACGTGTTGAAAACTAATTGCTATACCCATAGGGAACCAGGTTCTCTATGGTTTTTTATTCACAGGATATTTAGTATTTCGAAAAAATATTTTTCAAAACCAAATAAATTTAGTACAATTGTTATATAACGTATTTTTTCCGTGCAACTCTCTTAATGAAATGAGGATGGAAGCAAGTTGAATACAAGGTCAATGATTTTTACACTTTATGGAGATTATATTTCACACTATGGAAGCAAAATCTGGATTGGCAGCCTGATCAGGCTTTTAAGCGAATTTGGCCATAATGACCAGTCTGTCAGGGCTGCCATTTCGAGAATGAATAAGCAAGGGTGGGTACAGGCTGAAAAGATCGGAAATAAAAGCTATTACTCTTTAACACCTAGAGGCCAGAAAAGGATTGAGGAAGCAGCAAAGCGTATTTTTAAATTAAAGCCGGAGGAATGGGATGGCCACTGGCGGATTCTCATGTATACCATTCCGGAAGAAATACGAAATGTACGGGATGAATTGCGTAAGGAGCTTGTTTGGAGCGGTTTTGGTTCCATGTCCAGCAGCTGTTGGATTTCTGCGAATAACCTGGAGAAGCAAGTATTTGATCTGATTGAGAAATACGATATTGCCAATTATGTTGATTTCTTTATTGCCAGATATGCAGGACCGCATAAAAATATTGAAATTGTTGAAAAGAGCTGGAATCTGCAGGAAATTAATGATCGATACCAGGAATTTATTTCTGAGTACAGCCAAAAGTATATAATTGATAAAAATAAAATACAAAGAGGGAATATGAGTGATGCTGAATGCTTTGTAGAAAGAACAAAGCTAGTTCATGAGTACAGGAAATTCCTCTTTGTTGATCCGGGACTTCCGGAGGAACTTCTTCCTGACAAGTGGCTTGGCAGCCATGCGGCTGCTTTGTTCAGTGATTATTATAAGGAACTGGCGGAACCGGCTTTACGGTTTTTCGAAAGTGTATTTAAGGAAGGGAATGAACTTAAAAACAGGGATGCTGATTATGACGTGCTAAACCATCCATATATGGTCGAGTAATAAAGAGCCATCCGTTGCTAAAAGAACGGATGGCTTTTTACTTTTTGGTTAACTGGAAAAGCTATAAAGGAATGAATGTACAGTAAAAGACGTTAATAATTTGTTTATGTTATAATCTTGGAATTAAAAGAAATAAGGTGGAATGACCATGAATAATGCAATCGGCAGCTTGCCGGATAAAATATCTGCTTTAAATGCTCTGGACAGCATAGGAGAAAATATCTTGATTGCTGATAAAGATTACAATATTAGATGGATGAATTCATGTGCGGTCAAACTTTTATCCCATGTTGCCCCATTATTCGGCCTTTCAAATGCTGAAGAGATCCTGGGAGTGAATATGGATCAATTTCATCAACAGCCTAAATACCAGCAAAGGATTATGAAGCAGCTATCCGGAAGCCACCGTGCCCGGATCACTATTAAAAATCGGTTTGTTACAGACATCGTTATCACTCCTATTAATGATAAAGAAGACCAGCTGCAAGGATATGTGGTTATGCTGATGGATGTTACTACGAAAGCTGAGGAAGACAAGGAAAAAGAGAAATTGATCCAGGCTCTATCTATTCCAATGATTACAATATGGGAGAAGACTATTGCTCTTCCGTTAATTGGTAAATTCGACAAAGAGCGGGCTGACAGAGTAAATGAGTCGGTATTGAAGGAATGTACTTCAAATGGCATCCAATATGTTTTAATCGATGTGAGCGGTTTATATGAATTCGAAAATGAAACGAAGGATGAGCTGCAAAAATTGAACGATTGTCTGCGGTTAATTGGGACGAAATGTGTAATTGTCGGTATAACTCCTACACTGGCCATGACAGCAGGAGACATCAGCAGTTCCATTCTTACTTTCCAGACCGCATATGCAGGATTGCAATATATCATTAAGTCACAGTAAAAGCCAGGAGCTCCCTGGCTTTCTTGGCAGGCAAGTTATTTATGCTAAAAGTGCGCCTATGTTCTCTCTATAATAATTAAGTAGATTGGAAGCTTAAACTTCTTAATGAAGCTGCCTGAATGAACTTGAAGAGCTTCGCAGCCAGGTAAAAAGGAACAAGTTTAAAGCTCTTCTTGTGAAAGCCAACTGCTAGGTTGGCTTTTTTTCTACGTTTAAAGGAAATAGCTTGAAGTCGTTCTGTACTCACTGTCAATTACAGGATATTCTAGAATCACTTTAAGAGCTCTATTGGTACATCAAAAATATTCCATAGGAAAATAATCGATAAAAAGCCAATGCCCATAGCCATCAAAGGCCTTTTGTGATGGATCCTAAAAATAATAAACATAAAAATATTAAAGAGAATGGACCAACCATTGGAATGTTCTATTAAATCTAAATAATAGAAGTTGACAAATTCTATGGAGCTGTATAATAACACCCAAAAAACAACCCAGCCAGCCTGTTTTAGCCTTTCTTTTGGGTAATGGCCAAGAAAGATAAGGATTGTAGCCGGATAAGAGATCGCCATGATTATTAAATTAATGGCAGGGTGCCCAATCAGAAAATTTTCCGCAAATATAGTCTCTTTGTATTGCTACATAGGATAATCACGGAATAAAAAGTTTTTCAGCAAATCTCCGCCGATAAAAAATAAGATGGTTGGGTAATATTCACGCCAATTTTTCCAGTCACCCCATTTAAACCCCGCCATTAAAAAGAGAAAATTAAATAGTAAGTGCATCAAATCCCTCTTTCTTTCCAGAAGCCCCGATAACCTACAAAATGTGCATTAGTTTAAAATTAGCTTCCCAAACTTGATCATTTCTATGAATAAGTTCCTATATGAATTTTTAAAGCAGACCAAGGAATAATAACCCATTAAGAGACTGACCCTAAGGTGATTTTATGGCACTTCCGACCGCAATTGTCATTTCGGTATATTTATTGCTTGGTTTATATTATTCAAAAAAGCAGTTGTCTTTTTTGCAAAACTCTCTTATTTTTATGATCATCTCTATTGCAGCCAGAAATTACACAACCATTATGTCTATGCAGTTAAAATGGTTTCATTTAACAGAAGACTCGCTATTATTTTTAGTTTTTTTGCTGCATCGCGATGTTATTGGACCGATTTTGGTTCTAATTTTTATAAATGGTTATTGGACATTCCATTCAGGTAAAATGAAAGTTTTCCTCTATATAATATTTCTAATCTGTTTGCAGTTGATGGATTTTTTTAGTGTTGGATTTGGAGTTATTACGTATACGAAGTGGAGTTTCCTAAAAGCTGGGCTAGCAAATAGTGCGTTTTTATTTGCCGGACTGGGATTGTCCAAGGGTATATTGTACTTTAAGCGGGAGCGTTCTAATTATGATAACAGTATATGAAAAAACTTTTGATGCTAATGAATGGTTTGTCATTGCTAATCTTATTTTGTCTGGAATCCTTATTTGGAAACTGCCTAAGGTTGTATCTGCAATAGAGTCAGCAGCCCATTTCACATACGGAATATTTATAGGGATGTTTTTGGATCATACAATCAGTATAAAACCATGGGATTTTTATGATGTAAATGATACCTCAGCTTATCAGTTTATTGACCTGCTTAGTTATATCATGTATGGCCCTTATAGCTACATTTTTATTTATTTGTATGTGAAATGGAATATAGCCGGCTTTAAAAATATCTTATATATCACTGCCTGGTCGCTGTTTGCTGTACTGATTGAATGGGTCTCAGTTAAGCTAGGTGTCTTTCATTATAATAAAGGCTATCAAATGGTTTGGTCTTTTCCAACCTATATGATTGTTCAGTCCCTGCAAGTCATTTTCTATCACACTTCGTTAAAATTAGAAAAAGCCGCTGAATAACGGCTTTTTTCTTCGTCAATATTTTGTTATGTCCCTTGTATTGATTACTTCAGTAAGGTTGTTTTTATATTCCTGGCCTTTTTGAACGTAAGTTTCGATGGAAAGCTGGATGAGTTCCAAATCCTTCTCGGCAAGTTCCCTGACTACTTTTCCCGGCGAGCCGACAACAAGTGATCGGGCAGGGATTTTTTTGCCTGCTGGTATAAGTGTGTTTGCACCAATTATGCACTCTTCGCCGATTTCGGCACCATCCAGAATGGTTGACCCCATGCCGACAATCGTTCGCTTTTTGACCGTACAGCCATGCAGAATTGCATTATGGCCAACTGTCACCTCATCTTCAATTACCAATGGAGAGCCTTCATACAAATGGCAAGTCACATTATCCTGAATGCTGCAGCGGTTTCCGATTTTGATTGCATCCTCATCGCCTCTTAAAACTGCATTGAACCAAATGCTTGATTCTTCGCCAATTTCCACATCCCCAATCACATAACAGCCTGGAGCCAAAAACACAGATTGGCCAACCCGCGGTTTCTTGTCATTGTAAGCTAAAAGCATAGACATCCCCCTAACAATAAATTAAAAAGAACTGAATCTTTTCCTAATTGTCAAACTATTAAAATTAGTATAACATTATTTTTACGAAGGGGGAATTTTATTGAATATATTAACAAGCATTTTAAATATTAAATATCCGATCATCCAGGGCGGGATGGGGAATATAAGCAATGCGATTTTAACAGCAGCCGTTTCTGAAGCTGGCGGGCTGGGGACAATAGGAGCGGGAACTATGGTACCCCAGAAAGTCGAGGAGATCATCGTTGAGACTAAAAGGCTTACTGAAAAGCCATTCGCTGTGAATGTGGCCATAAGTGTCTCTCCATATGTTACGGAAATACTATCGCTTGTTATCAAGCATAAGGTTCCGGTTGTTTCCCTCTCAGCAGGCAATCCGGCCCCTTTTATACCAAAGCTGCATGAGAACGGTTTAAAGGTTATAACAGTTGCAGCATCGGTCAGACAGGCAATAAAAGCAGAGGCTGCCGGTGCGGATATTATTGTAGCCGAGGGATACGAGGCAGCCGGGATAAATTCTTCACTTGAAACGACAACACTTGTATTGATCCCGCAAATCGTTAATAAGGTGTCAGTTCCTGTGGCTGCAGCAGGAGGAATTGGCGATGGAAAAGGGCTAGCTGCAATGCTTGCACTTGGAGCTAGCGGCGTGCAAATGGGTACAAGATTTATTGCCACGAAAGAGGCGCCATTTCATCCAGAATATAAAATGAAAATTATTGAAGCCACCGATCATGAAACGGTTATAATTGGGCGTTCCGTTGGCAGAATTAGAAGGGTGCTTTCAACTGGATACGCCCAAAAGCTTTTGAATTATGAAAAAGAAGGCATTAGTTTAGAGAAATTTAATACTTTGACATCAGAGGATTATCATCAGATAGGTGCGTTAGAAGGCAACGGAGAAGAAGGGTTTATGAATAGCGGGCAAATTTCCGGACTGATTGCTGATTTGCCAACTGTTAAGGAACTGCTGGATATGATGATGGGGGACGCTAACCTTCAGTTGCAAAGTGCTGCAAAGTTATTAAACTAGCATGCAGGTTCATTAATCTGCATGTTTTTTTATGAATAAAAGCATGAGGGGAAATCAGAGAAATAGGTAAATCTCCACTTATCAAAATATATTAAATTTTTGGAATATTATTGACACTCGCTTAACTCTGATGATAATATAACGTTGTATTTACGATATTCAATGTAAATATCATATGAATGAGAAAAAAGATTAGCTAGGCTATTTCCCGGTTTTTATTACCACAACATGTAAGCGCATACATAATGAGGGTTGTGCTATCAGTACCCACGGATAGTTAATATTTTAAATCAGGGGGTTTTTAAATGAAAAAATCGTTAAAGGCTTTCTCCTTAATAATGGCTGCAGGGATGCTTGTTATGAGTGGCTGCGGAAAGGAGACTTCTAAAAGTTCTTCTGAGGAGGCAGGTGAAAAGAAGCAGTATACCATAGGGATCACTCAATTTGTGGAACATCCATCACTAGACGCAGCTACTGATGGATTTAAGAAAGCCTTGGAGGATGAGGGGTTTAAGGAAGGAGAAAATGTAAAGTTTGATTTTCAAAATGCCCAAGCAGATATGAACAACACACAAACTATTGCCAATAATTTCGTTGGCGACAAAGTGGATATGATTTTTGCCAATGCAACCCCTAGTGCTGTCAGTGCCTTAAATGCGACAAAGGATATTCCCATTTTATTTACTTCTGTAACAGATCCTGTTGGAGCAGGTCTGGTAGAGTCATTTGATAAACCAGGTGATAATATCACCGGCACTACAGATAACCATCCGGAAGGAACAGCAAAGACAATTGATTTTATGATTGATGAAGTTGGTGTTAAGAACATTGGAATCATTTATAACTCTGGAGAGCAGAATTCCGAAGTGCAGGTAAAACAGGTAAAAGAATTAGCTGAGCCAAAAGGCGCCAAGATTGTAGAAGCATCTGTTTCAACTTCTGCAGAAGTAAAACAGGCTGCCGATTCCCTTGTAGGCAGGGTGGACGCCATCTATATTCCTACTGATAATACGGTTGTTTCGGCACTGGAATCTGTTATTTCAGTAGCTAACAGCAAAAAAATCCCTCTATTTGTAGGAGAGTTGGACTCTATGAAGCGCGGGGCGATCGCAGCCAGCGGATTCAGCTACTTTGACCTGGGATACCAAACCGGAAAAATGGCAGCCGAGGTTTTAAAAGGGAATAAAAAACCGTCTGAAATTCCAGTTGAGCTTCCAGGCAGTCTTAAGCTGGTCATCAACAAAAAAGCAGCTGAAGAACAGGGGCTGGAAGTAAAAGATGCATGGTCAGAAATTGCAGAATTCCATGAGGAATAAAAAGCGCTAAGGATTTGCCGGCTGCCTATCATTTTAGGCTCTGTTAAAGCTGATTGCTGATATTGGGACCTTGTTGATTGGAAGGGAAGGCGCAAGAACTACTCGAAAAAACATTCTCATTTCCTTCGTGCGGTGTTTATTCGGGGATGCTTATTCAATCTCGAGCGGGTAAAGCGAGTCAGAGGGGGAGGGGAACTAGCAGGCCTAGTGCTTAAAGAGGGTACCGGACCGCCCGCTGTCCCTGAACTTTTTGAGTGGAAAAATCAGCAGGCAAGTTTAAAAGATCCTTCCTAAAAACTGCTTAGTAAACTTTCTGATACGGCTTAATTAAAAAAAGGGTGTGATTCTTAGTGTTTACAGCCATATTCGGTGCTTTCGAATCAGGGATCATTTACGCAATTATGGCACTTGGCGTGTATTTATCATTCAGAGTACTGGATTTTCCCGATTTAACGGTTGATGGAAGCTTCGTAACCGGTGCTGCAGTAACAGCAACCATGATTGTCAGCGGCGTTAATCCTTTCGCTGCCACGATCATTGCGATGTTCGCCGGGTTTATTGCCGGCTGTCTTACAGGCATAATTCATACTTTTGGAAAAATCAATGCCTTGCTATCAGGGATATTGATGATGATTGCTTTGTATTCTATTAATCTTCGGATCATGGGCAAGTCAAATGTTCCGTTATTAAATACAGAAACGGCTATGACACATGTTAGGGATTTCTGGGACAAAACAGGAATTGATGCCTTTTTCAACAGTATCTTATCAATGATTGGACTTGGAGACAGTCTCCCGAGAACCTGGGGAATCATTCTGTTTATGGTCCTTGTAACCTTTACGATTAAATTCCTAACGGACCGCTTCCTGCAGACAGAGGTTGGCTTAGCTTTACGGGCTACAGGAGACAATAAAAGGATGATCCGGAGCCTTTCAGCCAATACCAATTTAATGGTCATTTTGGGTTTGGGATTGTCTAATGCAATGGTTGCTTTTTCGGGAGCGCTTATTGCCCAGCAAGGCGGATTTGCCGATGTTGGGATGGGAATAGGAATGATTATTATTGGGCTCGCGTCTGTCATCATTGGAGAAGCTCTATTTGGCACCAAGACGATTGCTAGAACAACCCTTGCTGTAATTGGCGGTGCAATTATTTACCGAATTGTGGTGACAATGGCACTTCGCGTAGAATTTCTTGAACCAGGCGATATGAAGCTGATCACAGCAACAATCGTAATACTTGCCTTAATCATGCCAAAAGTGATCGACCGGACAAAAGAGAAAAAGCGCAAGGCGAAAAGGCTGGCAGAAAATATGACTCTAAGCGAATTGCCTTCAGGCGGAAAGGGGGAAGCCGGTGCTGCAATTAAATCAGATTCATAAAGTTTTTAATGAAGGGACACCGGATGAAAAAATTGCACTTGATACGATTAATCTTACTTTAAATGAAGGTGACTTTGTCACTGTAATTGGAAGCAATGGAGCAGGGAAGTCAACTTTAATGAATATCATTTCGGGCGTTATGGTTCCTGATGTAGGGTCTGTTTATATTGACAGCCAAAATGTAACGGCCATGTCAGAATATAAACGGGCAAGGCTTATTGGACGTGTGTTCCAGGATCCAATGGCAGGTACCGCTCCTTCGATGACAATTGAAGAGAATCTTGCAATGGCATATTCAAGGAATAAATCAAGAACATTAAGAAAAGGGGTTACGAAGAAGCGCAAGGAATATTTCCGTGAAGTACTCGGAACCCTTCACCTGGGTCTTGAAAATCGCTTGAATGCAAAGGTTGGATTATTATCGGGAGGGGAAAGGCAGGCTCTTTCTTTATTAATGGCGACTTTCACAGAGCCTTCCATTCTATTATTGGATGAACATACGGCAGCCCTTGACCCGGCCCGTGCAGAGCTCATTACGAACTTGACAAAGGAAATTGTAGAAAAATATAATTTAACAACCTTAATGGTTACCCACAATATGCAACAGGCCTTGGACTTGGGAAATAGGCTGATTATGATGGACAAAGGCCAGATTATCCTTGAGGTAGATGAGGATCAGAAGCAGCATCTAACAATAGAACAGCTGCTGAATGAGTTCCAGCGCATTCGCGGAACAAAAATGGCAAGTGACCGTGCACTTCTTTCATAGACTAATAGAAAAAGGATTAACCAAAAAAGACAAGTGGTTAATCCTTTTTTTACGCAAGAATTTTTAAAGTTTTTACAATTTATTGACTATTCATTTGACGTAATGGTATTATATCGTTAAATAAACGTCATACATATTAATGTAAGCACGGGGAGGAATGTTATGAAACCTGGGCTGAATATTGGACATCAGGCTGTCATCCATGCCGTTGTAACTCCTGAAATGTTTGCTCAATTTGATGGGGAAATCGTCCACCGGGCGTATTCAACCGTGACCATGATCTATCATATGGAATGGGCATCGCGCTTGCTGATCCTACCGTACTTGGAAGAAGAGGAGGAGGGTATGGGAGGGGCGGTTTCTGCCACGCATCTTTTTCCTTCAGCAGAAGGATCTTCCTTAACCATCACAGCAAGGGTTGATAGGCTAGATGGAAAATCGGTTCACACAACTGTGACAGTTCATAATGGAACTAAACTTATAGGCCAGGGAGAAGTCAAACAGGTAATCCTGCCTAAAACCAAAATTTCCGAAATGCTAAAAAGAGAATAAAAGATTAATATTGATGAGTGAAAAATCAGCCTTTAAATTAAGGCATTTTTATTAGAGAATGTTGTAAGCGCTATCATAAGTAAAGGGGAGAAGGAAATGGCTGATATGTTTCAAAAAATAAAAGACCATGAACAAGTTGTTTTCTGCAATGATGAGTCTACAGGATTGAAGGCGATCATTGCCATTCATAGCACAAGGCTTGGACCTTCATTGGGAGGCTGCCGTATGTTTCCTTATAACAGTGTCGATGATGCACTTGAAGATGTCCTCCGATTATCTAAAGGCATGACATATAAATGCGCGGCCGCAGATGTTGACTTTGGCGGCGGGAAAGCCGTCATTATTGGAGATCCGGCGAGGGATAAGACGCCTGAATTGTTCCGTGCATTTGGGCAATTTGTTGAATCATTGAATGGGCGTTTCTATACTGGGACGGACATGGGCACATCAACTGAAGATTTTGTACATGCGCTAAAAGAAACCAATTGCATTGTTGGTGTTGATGAAGTGTACGGGGGCAGCGGAGACTCTTCTGTTCCGACTGCACAGGGCGTTATTTACGGGCTTCAGGCCACAAATAAAGCGTTGACAGGATCTGATGACCTTTCAGGGAAACGTTATTCGATTCAGGGGCTCGGCAAAGTTGGTTATAAGGTTGCAGAAAGATTGCTTGAAGAAGGTGCTGATTTATTTGTAACAGATATTAACCAGCATGCGATTGACCAGCTGCTCACAAAAGCGAAAGAACTAGGTGCGGGAGTTAAGGTATTATCCAGTAATGAAATTTATGGTGCCAACGCCGATGTATTTGTTCCATGTGCAATGGGAGGAATTATTAATGATGAAACGATTGGGCAATTAAAAGTAAAAGCAATCGTTGGTTCTGCCAATAATCAGCTCCTGGAAATGCGCCATGGACAAATCCTGAAGGACAAAGGCATCTTGTTTGCTCCCGATTACATTGTTAACGCAGGCGGTTTAATACAGGTGGCTGATGAACTTTATACACCTAACAAAGAAAGGGTACTCCGCAAAACGAAGGCAATCTACAATTCTCTTCTAAACATCTACGAACATGCCGAAGCAAATGGAATTACAACAGTGGAAGCATCCAACCAGTTCTGCGAAAGCAGGATAGAAGCACGAACACGCAGAAACAGCTTCTTTTCCCATATGAAGCGCCCGAAGTGGGCAGTAAGAACATAATTTTTTTTCTGGTTAACAACATTTGTACCTTTTTTAAGTTCTTTAACAATTTAAAAATCATAGCCAAAGGGTGAGAAAATGGAAAATCACTTTCCGATCCGGCGCATACTGGACGAAAACGGAAATATCGTTTCCCCTGAGTATAAAGGAAAGCTAACTGAAAAACTTGTAAAAGAATTTTACAAACAGATGACGAGAATACGAATTTTTGACCGCAAAGCCATCTCGCTTCAGCGGCAGGGCAGGATTGGAACTTATGCGCCTTTTGAAGGCCAGGAGGCTTCACAGGTCGGGACTGCTGCGGCACTTGATCCAAATGACTGGATGTTCCCGACCTATCGGGACCATGGAGCGGCCATGACATTCGGCCACTCTTTAAGGAACATCCTGCTGTTTTGGAACGGCCGCAATGAGGGCTGTATCCCTCCGGATGGAAAAAAAATCTTTCCTCCGGGAATCCCGATTGCAACACAAATCCCGCATGCCGCCGGCGCTGCATTTGCTGAAAGGAAAAAAGGCACAGCAAATGCAGCTATTGCTTATTTTGGGGATGGAGCTACTTCAGAAGGGGACTTCCATGAAGGCATTAACTTTGCAAGTGTATTCAAGGCGCCTGTTGTCTTTTTTAATCAAAATAATCAGTATGCCATTTCCGTGCCAATCCATAAACAAATGAATTCAAAAACAATAGCCCAAAAAGCGCTTGCATATGATATGCCGGGAGTAAGGATAGACGGCAATGACATTTTTATCGTTTACTTTGAAACGTTAAAAGCCTTGGAAAGGGCAAGAAACGGAGAGGGTCCGACTCTTATAGAGGCTGTTACCTGGAGATACGGAGCCCATACAACAGCTGATGATCCATCGAAATATCGTGATCAAGCGAATAGCATCAACAGAAGGCAGGAGACCGATCCGATTTTAAGGCTGGAAAGATGGATGAAAAACGAAGGAATTTATAATGAAAAATGGGTGCAGGCAGCAGAGGAAGAGGCCTCTGCAGAAATAGATCAAGCTGTAGCTGAAATGGAGAACTTTCCACCTGCAGATCCTGCAGCTATATTTGACTATGTCTTCGCTGAGCCGACCTGGCAAATTCAACAGCAAAAAGAGGAGTATCTGAAGCTGATTGGAGGAGGCAAATAATGAAAACCGCAGTTGGAACAAAGACATTGACGCTGGTTCAAGCCATTACAGATGCTCTTGATACGATGCTTGAAAAGAGACAAGAAGTTTTGCTGCTTGGTGAAGATATCGGGAAAAACGGCGGAGTGTTTCGTGCCACGGACGGACTCCAGGCAAAGTATGGAGAACACCGGGTCATTGATACCCCATTAAGCGAGGCTGGGTTTGTAGGAGCTGGGATAGGCATGGCAGTGAACGGTTTTTTGCCTGTGATCGAGATCCAGTTTCTTGGGTTTATTTACCCCGCTTATGAGCAAATAATGACGCATGCTTCAAGGCTGCGGATGAGGACGATGGGCCATTTTACAGTTCCGATGGTAATCCGCGCCCCTTATGGGGCAGGAGTCAGAGCTCCGGAAATCCACTGTGACTCAACGGAAGCCATTTTTACCCATATGCCGGGCATTAAGGTTGTTTGCCCAGCAAATCCCTATGATGCCAAGGGTCTGCTGATAGCAGCCATTGAAGACCCGGATCCTGTTCTGTTCCTTGAGCCGATGCGCTGCTACCGCTCAATTAAGGAAGAAGTGCCGGAAGGGAAATATACCGTTGAAATTGGAAAGGGCAATAAGCTCATGGAAGGCGATGATGTTACGGTTATTACTTGGGGCGCAATGGTTCCAGAGGCGATGAAGGCTGCCAAGATGATGGCGGAAAAGGGAATCCATTGTGATGTTATTGACCTAAGGACGTTATTTCCAATCGATAAGGATATTATTGCAGAATCTGTGCAAAAAACAGGCAGAACCGTTATTGTCCATGAAGCGCATGCTACTGGCGGAGTCGGAAATGATGTACTTGCCATTATCAATGATACATCCTTTTTATATCAAAAAGCCCCTGTAGAGCGAGTGACAGGCTTTGATGCCCCAGTGCCATATTTCGGTTTTGAGGATCATTATTTGCCCACCCCAAAGCGAATTCAGCATAGCATTGAAAAAGTAATGAAGTTTTAGGAGGGGAAGCCGTGGAAGTTAAACTGCATGATATTGGAGAAGGCATGACAGAGGCAGAAATAAATTGTTTTTTAGTCAAACCAGGAGAGGAAGTTAAAGCAGATGACCCTCTCGTCGAAGTACAGACCGATAAAATGACTGCAGAAATTCCGGCGCCGAGAGCTGGAATTATAAAGGAGTTTACAGTCCAGACCGGCGATACGGTTTCGGTGGGGTCCACATTATTAATTTTAGAGGTAGGTGAGCAAGCCGGTGATCCAGTTAAAATCGAGAAAAACCTCCCCAAGCCGGCTGTTGCTGAAATACAAGCCGAACGGCTGAAATCTTTTGCAGCAGTAAAAGGAAAAAGGGTTCTCGCTTCCCCATTTACAAGAAAGATTGCCCGTGAGAACGGAATTAATATAGAAAATGTAGCAGGAACTGGCCCTGCAGGCCGCATTTTGGATGAAGATATCTATAAATTTATGGCGGCTGCACAGCAAAAGCCTAAACTGCCTGTTCCTAAGGAACCGGCAAAAAGGAATGATAAGGAATCGAGTACAATTCCTTTCAGAGGGAGAAGAAAGCAGATTGCCAAAAAAATGGAACACTCACTTAATACGATTCCGCATTGCACCCACTTTGAAGAAATTGATGTTACAGAGCTGATTACTTTCAGAAATGAGCTGAAAGACCAAAACCAGAACATATCCGCAACAGCTTTTTTCCTTAAGGCACTATCCATTTGCCTGAAGGAATTTCCTGTGTTCAATGCGGAGCTTGATGAAGAAAAGGAAGCAATCCATTTTCTTAAGGATCATCATATTGGCATCGCGGTGGATACCGAGGAGGGGTTAATCGTTCCGGTCATCCAAAATATTGAGAAGAAATCCATCCGTAATATCCACAAAGAAATGAAGCAGCTGACAGAGAAAGCGCAGGAAAACATGCTGACTGTAAAAGACATATCCGGCGGCACTTTTACCATCAGCAATGTGGGGCCGCTGGGAGGAAGCTTCGGGGCTACACCGATAATCCAGCATCCGCAGACAGCTCTTGTGTCTTTCCATAAAACTAAGAAAATGCCTGTGGTTACGGAAGATGACCAAATTGTCATCCGGTCGATGATGAATATTTCAATGTCCTTTGACCATAGAGTGGCAGACGGGGCGACAGCAGTCCGCTTTACAAACCGGTTTGCCGAACTGGTTCAAAATCCGAAAATGCTTGTTCTGGAGATGGTATAGATGGTAGTTGGCGAACTTGCACATGAACGCGATGTCATGATTATTGGCGGGGGCCCTGGGGGATACCATGCGGCGATCCGCGCTGCGCAGCTCGGACGTACTGTCACGTTAATTGAACGTGGACAACTCGGCGGTGTTTGTTTAAACAAAGGCTGTATTCCTTCAAAGATTCTTACACAGTCTGCTGAGAAATTAGTTTCCTATCAGGAGGCAGAAAACTGGGGGATTGAACGAGAAGCCATCTCTTTTAACATGAAAAAATTTCAGCAATACAAACAGAAGACGATTGAGCAGCTTCGGACAGGAATCGAGGGACTCTGCAAAGCAAATAAGGTCGAGATTGTTGAGGGCTCGGCGTTTTTTTTGGCCGAGGATAAAATAGGCGTAGAAAATGGGGAGAAATATGAGGTTTTTCGATTTAAGGATGCAATCATTGCAACTGGAAGCTCTCCGGTTCTCCCTTCATGGCTGCAAGAAAAAAGTGAGAGGCTCTTGGATACTCATACTATTGCAAATTTAGATGAAATTCCCGAAAAGCTGCTGGTTTACGGAAGTGACTATATCGCCCTGGAGATTGGGATGGCTTATCAGGCACTTGGTTCGGATGTGACTCTTATCCTTGATGAAGGAAAAGCAGAGTTTGAATTTGATCAATCAATCTGCCGGGAGCTGAAGAGAATTTTAAAAAAGAAAGGGCTAAAGGTTGTAAGGAATGTGGATATATTAGAATCAAAGCTCTATGAGGACAATGTATCACTAATTCTTGAAGCAAAGGGAAAGAAAGAAACCCTTTCAGGAGCATACTTATTTTCATCCACATCCATAAAGCCAAATACAGACCTGCTCGGTCTTGACCGCATAGGAGTAGAAACAAGCACAGCCGGTTTTATTAAGGTGGATCATCAAAGCAGGACTTCCCGGGAGCGTATATATGCGATCGGCGATGTTACGGAGGGACCTGCTCTTGCAGTAAAAGCTATTAAACAAGGGAAAACAGCTGCTGAAGCGATTGCTGGCATAGCATCGGAATCTGACTTTCGCTTTATTCCAGTAGTAGCCCACACGCAGCCTCCTATTGCAAGTGCTGGTTTGACGGAAGAAGAAGCTAGTGATCTAGGGTATGAAATTGAAATTGGCCAATATCCATTATCCTCTAATGGTTATAGCACTTTAATCGGGAAAAAAGACGGGTTTATCAAAGTCATTAGTGATAAGGAACAGCGTGTGCTGCTTGGCATTCATATGGTAGGCCATGGTGCGGCTGAATTGATTTCAAGCGGGATCACAGCTTTGGAAATGGGAGCCAGGGATGAGGATCTAATTTTCCCGAACTATCCGCATCCAAGCATGAATGAAGGGCTGCTAGAAGCAGTAGAGGCACTGAAAAAACAGGCTATCCACATCCCCCCGAGCTTGAAAAAAGAAAGATTGAAAGTCTAATAAATTTTCTCCGTCTTAAAGGCAGTGTAGCTGGGGGCAACGTCTGAATGCCCCTCTTCCTAAGGGCCTCAACTTCCTCCCAGCCAAAAAATGCTGGCTGGAAGAAGTTTCGCTTTATCGCATAAGTGCATTATAGCTTTAACTTGAACTCTTGAGAACGTTTACAAGTTTCGTATATTATAAATTCAAAATATTAATAATTTTATAAATGGAGGGGTTCGCATGCATGAAGAAAAAGTGTTGAGAGAACAAAAGGCGGAGGATTTCTTTCCTGTTAAGGAAGTGGACTATTTAGAAATCTACTCCGGCAATGCGAAGCAGTCATGCCATTATTTTTGTACAGCATTCGGATTCAAACCAGTTGCATATTCTGGTCTTGAAACAGGCAACAGAGAAACTGTTTCATATGTGCTCCAGCAAAGAAAAATACGCCTGGTGATCACAGGAACATTGAATGATAGCTCGAGAGTATCAGCTTTTATTAAAAAGCACGGGGATGGAGTTAAGGATATTGCTTTAACGGTTGATAATGTTGAAAAGGCATATCAAGAGGCAGTAAAAAGAGGCGCTATTGAAATTCAGCCGCCATATGAAATAAAGGATGAACATGGAACTGTGAAAAAAGCTGTAATCGGAACATACGGAGATACGATCCACACACTAGTTGAGCGCAATAATTATAAAGGTATTTTCATGCCTGGCTTTGAGCCTTACGAAACAACCGTTCCGTTTGAAGATGCAGGGTTTATTGGCATCGACCATGTTGTCGGCAATGTGGAAAGAATGGAAGAATGGGTGAATTATTATGCGAATGTAATGGGCTTCAAAGAAATGAAGCACTTCACTGATAAAGATATTACAACAGAATATTCCGCTTTAATGTCTAAAGTAATGCATAATGGCGGCAGAATTAAATTCCCGATCAACGAGCCTGCAGAAGGAAAACGCAAGTCACAGATTGAGGAATACCTCGAATACTATAATGGGGCTGGCGTACAGCATCTGGCCATCCTGACTGAAGATATCGTCAAAACGGTCAGCATTCTGCGTAAGAATGGCGTAGAGTTTTTAAATACACCTGATTCTTATTATGACATGCTTTCAGAGCGTGTAGGAGAAATTGATGAAGAGATTGATAAGTTAAAAGAGTTAAGCATTTTAGTAGACCGTGACGATGAAGGCTATTTGCTGCAAATCTTCACGAAACCGATTGTTGACCGGCCAACCCTTTTTATCGAAGTGATTCAGCGTAAAGGGGCAAGAGGATTTGGAGAAGGAAACTTCAAGGCACTATTTGAATCGATTGAGCGCGAGCAGGAAAGGCGCGGAAATCTATAGAACAGAAAAAGGGAGATGCTTTTCTCCCTTTTTTAATAAGTGTATTAAACAATTAGTACCTTGGCGCAAAGGAGGCAAAGGCTATGGCTAAAATCCAGACGAGAAGTGCCGTCGAGAAAATTGCATCTTACCCGCTTGGCAATTCCCCGGAGGAGATTAAAGCAAAATTCAATCTAAAAGCTGTCAGGAAAATGTCTGATAATGAAAATGTGTACGGCTGTTCCACAGAGGTAAAGGATAGCATCATCAAAGCGATAAACAGCCTTTATTTTTATCCGGATGGCACTGGTTCCCTATTAATTCGCAAAATAGCGGACTTTTACAACTTAAGCGAAGACAGAATTCTGGTCAGCAACGGATCAGAAGAAATAATCCGCCTTTTGACTAGAGCATACATAAGCCCTGGCGATGAAGCTGTGATGGCGCAGCTTACCTTTCCAAGATATGAAACAAATATAGTTATTGAAGGCGGCAATGCTGTTTCCGTCCCACTCCGAAATGGAACACATGATTTGGATGCTATGTATGAAGAGATTAACAATAAAACAAAAATGGTGTTTGTCTGTAATCCCAACAATCCAACAGGTACCATTGTCGGGAATGATGAGCTTTACAGGTTCATAGGAAAAATCCCATCGGACATCCTGATCATTTTGGATGAAGCCTATTACGAATATGTTACCTCAAAGGAATATTTGGAATCTCTTCCGCTGCTCAAACAGTATCCAAATCTGATCGTCCTCAGGACTTTTTCAAAGATTTATGGCCTTGCCGGGCTTCGCGTCGGTTATGGAATAATGGACCCTGAGATTGTTAAGGAGCTTCACAAAGTGAAAGATGTTTTTAATGTGAATCATCTTGCACAGGCAGCTGCCGCCGCAGCTCTGAGTGATCAAGAATTTGTAAAAGATTGTGCGAAAAAGAATGCGGCCGAAATGGAATTTGTTTGTGAAAAACTCGCAGAGCTGAACATTGGTTTCTTTCCTTCTCAAACCAACTTTGTTTATGTTTTCAGCCAGCATCCAATAGCAGCGAGTCTCATTGCGAACGGATTGGTTGTTCGCCAAATGAAGCTTCCGGGATATGGAGACGCTTTTAGGATGACTCTTGGAACAAGAGGAGATAACAAAGCGGTTATAAACCTGATCAGTGAGCTTTTAAATAATAAGGCGGTGTAAGATTAATGGAAATTCATGCTGGAAGTCTTGAATGGAAGGACGCATATAAGTTAATGGTCGGTTCAATCCTGCCCCGTCCCATTGCGTTTGTCACAACGGTTGATGAAAGCGGCAATGTAAATGCCGCACCATTCAGCTTTTTTACAGCGATTTGTGCAGACCCGATGCTGATCTGTTTTTCTCCTATGAGAAAAGGGACGGATGGATCGAAAAAAGATACCCTTGCTAATATTGAAGCGACAAAAGAATTCGTCATCAATATTGTCAGTGAGGATTTTACCGAGAAGATGAACATTTGCGCAGCTGATTACCCTGCTGGTACAGACGAGATGGAGGCTGCCGGGCTGGCGAAAGAAAAAAGCGCTGCCGTAAAGCCGCCAAGGGTGAAGGAATCAAAAGTTCATCTGGAATGCAGCTTATATCAGGTTCTGCATTTTGGAGAACATGCCGGTTCCGGTAGCCTGGTGATTGGAAAAGTCGAACATGTGCATATTGCTGAAGAGCTTTATGAAAATGGCCGGGTCAATTCTGAAAAGCTTAAACCGGTAGGCCGTATGGCTGGACATATCTATACAAGGCCAATGTCTGATGTCTTTGAATTAATCCGAAAAACGGAGCCAAGGTGATGCTATGAAATTTATAACCTTTCAAAAACAAGATGGATCCATTAGAGCTGGTTGGCTGAAAAATAATGAGTATGCTGTGGATATGCATGAAGCCACAAGCGGAGTGCTGCCCAAAACCATGCTTGCATTTCTGGAAAATCATGCGTTTTTTATGAAGTTTTTATCAACAGGCAAAAAGCTGAAAAATACAGATAAAGGTGTATATCCGCTGTCAGAGGTGGTCTTAAAAGCCCCTCTGCCAAATCCAAAAAGCTTCCGGGATTTTTATGCATTTGAAGAGCATGTTAAAACAGCGAGAGGAAACCGCGGACTTGATATGATACCTGAATGGTATGACATTCCCGTTTTTTATTTTTCAAATCATCTCAGCATAAAGGGGCCAGAAGAAGAGATTTCCCGGCCAAAGAATTGTGAGTGGCTGGATTATGAACTGGAAATAGCATGTGTGATCGGGAAGGAAGGTATGGATATTAAAGCTTCGGAAGCAGATGATTATATTTTTGGCTACTGTATTCTGAATGACTGGAGTGCAAGGGATATTCAAAGGAAAGAGATGAAGGTTGGCCTTGGGCCTGCAAAAGGGAAGGATTTTGCAACCACGATTGGTCCTTATATTCTTACAAAAGATGAATTGGAAGATTATCGTGTTGAAAATGGCTATGACTTGCCCATGACCGCGAAGGTTAATGGCACCCTTCTATCAGAAGGAAATATGCAGGATATCTATTATTCTTTTTACGAGATGATTGAACGGGCGTCGGATGGTGTACCTTTATGCCCTGGCGAATTGATTGGCTCAGGTACAGTCGGGAGCGGCTGCATTTTGGAACTTGGCACAGATGTACACCGCTGGCTTGAGCCCGGTGATGTAGTGGAGATTGAAATAGGCTGTCTAGGTACTTTAAAAAATAAGATTGCTATAGAGTGAGGTGGAAAAATGTTTTATCGCCAAATGGGTAAAATCCCGCATAAACGCCATACAACATTCAAAAAACCTGATGGAACGCTTTTCCGGGAGCAAGTAATGGGCACCAAAGGCTTTTCCGGGACACAATCGATTCTGTATCACCACTATATGCCGACAGAAGTAGCGCGTACCGAGCTGATTGGTAAATATCTTCCCGACTATGAGGATCAGGAAAGTTTGAAGCACCGCCATCTGCTGACTGACCAAATTGAAAAAAAAGGCGATGCATTAAAGGCAAGAGAATACTTGCTGGGAAATGATGATCTATTAATAGGGATCGCTAATATTACCGAGCCCATGAAAAGCTTTTACCGGAATGGCGATGGAGATGAAATGATCTACATCCATTATGGAAGCGGAAAAGTCGAAACCATGTTTGGAACCCTAACCTATGGCCCTGGGGATTACGTGATCATTCCAATAGGTACCATTTACCGGGTCATTCCAGATGAAAATAAAACGACGAAAGTGCTGCTAGTTGAGTCTTTTAGCCAGATCACTACTCCGAGGAGATATCGCAATGAATATGGCCAGTTATTGGAACATAGTCCCTTCTGTGAGAGAGATCTCCGCGGTCCGGAAACATTGGAAACTTACGATCAAAAAGGGGAATTTGAAGTTATTACGAAAACAAGGGGATACTTGCATTCTCATATTCTCAATCATCATCCGCTAGATGTAGAAGGCTGGGATGGCTATCTTTATCCCTGGGCATTTAATATAGAAGATTTTGAACCTATTACCGGCAGGGTCCATCAGCCGCCTCCAGTCCATCAGACTTTTGAAGGGCATAATTTCGTAGTATGTTCATTTGTGCCAAGGCTTTATGACTACCATCCGGAGGCGATCCCGGCACCTTACTACCATAGCAATGTAAACAGTGATGAACTGCTCTATTATGTAGAGGGGAATTTTATGAGCCGCAAGGGAATCAAGGAAGGCTCTATAACCCTTCATCCGAGTGGAATCCCGCATGGCCCTCATCCTGGTAAAACCGAAGCGAGCATCGGAAAAAAGGAAACGTTTGAACTTGCTGTGATGATTGATACCTTTAAGCCTTTAAAACTGGTTAAGCAGGCAAAATCAATTGAAGACGAAAAGTATATGTATACATGGGTTGAATAGAAAAAAAGCACTTTCCTACACGGAAGGTGCTTTTTTATTACTTTTCATTATGCCAAATGACCGCAAGTGTGCCTTCACCCGCATGTGCAGCAATAGTGGAACTGATTTCCCCGATAAAAATGTCGAGGCGAGGAAAAACAGATTTAATCTCTTCAGCCAGTTCATTAGCTTTTTCCTGTACATTTCCATGCATAATCTGTACCTGCGGAATGGTATGTTTGCTATAGGAATCTCCCAGCAGATCAAGCATTCTTTTAATTGCTTTCTTTTCAGAACGGACTTTATCAAATAACTCAAATTCACCATCCCGGTTAATCCGGATAATCGGCTTGATCTTTAAAATGCTGCCAAGCAAATACTGTGTACCTGACATTCTCCCGCCTTTGTAAAATTGCTCAAGGCTCCCAAGCAGAATGTAATTCTCCGACTTATCGGCTTCTTTCTGCAGAATTTCAGCTATTTTACGAGAAGGCATGTCATTATTGGCCAGCATGAATCCTTTTTGGATCAGTGTTGTTATAGCAAATGACATACACTTGGAGTCCACAGGCTCAACAGGAAATCCGGCTAGCTCTGCCCCAGCAAGGCAGCTGTTGAGTGTACCGCTCAATTTGGTTGAAATATGCACAGCAACCGCTGAATCATATTCCGATTTTAGTTTTTCAAACAATTCAGCGAATCTTCCTGCAGAAGGCTGAGATGTTTTCGGTACTTCTTTTTCAGCACGGATACGGCTATAGAGCTGATCGGTTGTCAAATCCATGCCATCTTCAAAAGACTCTTCACCGAAAGTAATTGTAAGGGGGACCACATAAACATCGGGATGGTCCAGCAATTCTTGGGTTAAAAAAGCCGTGCTGTCCGTAATCCAGGCAATCTTTTTACTAGTCATTTATGAATTAGTCCTTTTTTCAATATTTTTGGTAAAAATTTAAACGTTTCCATATCTGCAAAATCACTTTATTATACACTAAGAAATCATAACCCGTATTGCTTTTTTAAGAAGCCATTTAAAGGAAATATTGGGAGCATTTAAGAAGGTGATGAAATGGCACTGTTTCTATTAAAAAGCGATATGAGAAATATGAACATTATGTGAACAAAGCACTTAAATACAATAAACCAGCTGTCCTAAATCCGTTTTCTATTAAAGATCTTGAAAGCAGCTATTTTAATTTAGGTATTCTATAAGAAGAGCTGCAGATATTTGATATGGCAGCTGCCTACTATGGAGTCATTTCTGCTTGTTGCTGGTAAAGATATACCCTATAACAAAGGCTATAAACGTGCATTTGGGACAATCATTAAAACTGGTGACCAGGAAAAAGCTGAATACTGGCTAAAACACTTATTAGCTAGAAGCAAAAATAACAGGAACTTTAAAAAGCTTGAAAAGTTAGAAGAAGAATTATTATAAAAAATTGACCCTTTTTGAAAATTTAACAGGGTAGGCTGTTACGATAATAGTTAAAGGGGAGGGGGAAAGTGATGACCTACACTTCAACAAAAGAAGAAACAAAGGGGATGGCTTTAACCATTTATAATGGAGGGTTTGCGCTTGTAAGAGAGGATCGTTCGGTCAACAGCAATGAAGGTATTGATCACATTCAATACATGGACGTAGCTGAAAAAATGGCATTGTTCTGGAACATGCAGAAACGAAAGAGATAATGATTAATCCTAAGGGCGAAATCATTTTGCCAAAGCTGCCCCGCGGTTTGCTTGTCCGGCCAGCCCTTGTTTGGAAGGTAAAACCAGGACCTGTGAAAGATATGACAGTATCTTATCTGACAAAGGGGATATCCTGGGATGCCAATTATGTAATGGAATTGACAGACCAAGGCTTTCAACTGGCAGGATGGGTGAAAATCGAAAACCATTCCGGTGCGGCTTATGAAGATGCACAGATAAAAGTGATTGCTGGAGAGGTTAACCGGATAGAGGACAACTGGAGGATCGAAGAAGATGACATGAATTTGTACACCAATACAGAAAAAGCTTCCCCGGAATTTACGGAAAAGAGCTTTGCCGATTACCATCTATACAAACTGGAAAGGCTGGCCACTTTGAAAAATAATCAGACCAAGCAAATTAACTTTCTTCAAGTTGAAAAGGCTAATTTAAAAAGATACTATGAATGCACCAAATGGTCTGAGGATGTTAAGATATTAATAGAATTTGAAAACAGCCAGGAAAATAGGCTTGGCCTTCCACTGCCTAAAGGAAAAGTTAAGGTTTATCAGAAAGGCAGCGAAGACAGCTCACTCGAATTCATCGGTGAAGATTCAATTAGCCACACTTCTAAAAACGAAAAGGTAAACCTCCAGCTTGGTACAGCTTTTGATATCAAATGTACTCATATTGAAAAGAACAGCTACCGACAAGGAAGATATGAATATAAGGAGCATAAATACATCATCCGGAACCATAAAGAAGAAGAAGCACTTATTAGGATTAGCCATTATATTCATGAACCAAATTGGGAAATTATTGAGAGCAGCTACCAATATACAAAGGCAAGCAGCTCGGAGGTTGTCTTCTGGTTTCATGCTGATCCTGACAGCTTTGAAGAAGTAACATTTACGTATCGTGTCGATAGAGGCTTACATGTAAAAGTGGAAAAAGAATAGAATTTATAAGGCCTCATCCTTTTGGTGCGGCTTTTTTGCATTTTTGAAGCAAAGATGCAGAAAACCAATAAAATTTCTAAAATAACGATCTAATTAGCAATAATTTTCCTGATAAAATGCGGGTATTCAAATTTATCGGCCAATTTTACAAGTTTATCGGCCTAAATCAGGGATTTAACGGCCAAACAGCCCAATTTATCGGCCTAAATCATGGATTTATCAGCCAAACAAAAATCCCCTGCAAGGCAGGGGATCATCTTATTTAATTAGGATTAAGCTGCTGTGACCATTCTTCGACATTCCAAACCTTTGTTACCCAATCTTCATAGAAATCCGGTTCGTGGCATACGAGTACAATTGTGCCTTTATAGGCTTTCAGTGCACGCTTTAATTCTTCTTTTGCAACCACATCAAGGTGGTTAGTCGGCTCATCGAATAACAGCCAGTTGCTTTCATTCATTAGAAGCTTGCAGAGGCGGACTTTAGCCTGCTCTCCTCCGCTTAGCTGGTTCATCGGACGCGAAATATGTTCGTTTTTCAAACCGCATTTTGCCAGAGCAGCACGAACCTGATGCTGATCCAATCCCGGGAATTCACTCCAAACGTCATCGATCGGCGTAATGTTTTCGGCTTTTACTTCCTGTTCAAAGTAAGAAGGGTATAGGAAGTCACCTTGTTCAACCTTGCCGCTGATTGGCTTGATTTTGCCCAGCATTGTTTTTAACAGAGTCGATTTCCCGACACCATTGCAGCCGACAATGGCAATCTTTTCCCCGCGCTCAATGGTCATTGACATTTTTGGCAATAAGGCATGTGAATACCCAATTTCAACATCTTCGCCCTGGAAAACGTACCGGCTGCTGCCGCGTGATTCTTTGAATTCGAACGTCGGTTTCATCGCTGTTTCAGGACGATCAATTCTTTCCATGCGATCAAGCTGCTTTTGACGGCTTTTCGCACGGCCAGTCGTTGAGTAACGAGCTTTGTTTTTGGCAATGAAATCTTCCTGCTTTTTTATGAATTCTTTCTGTTTTTCATAAGCATTGATATGCTGGTTCTTATTAATTTCCGCCAGCTCCAGGAATTTATCATAGCTTGCCGTATAGCGGGTTAGTTTTGAAAATTCCAAGTGGAAAATAGTGTTTGATACCTGGTTCATGAATTCAGTATCATGGGAAATCAGCATAAAGGCATAAGGATACTCTTTTAGATAGTTTGTCAGCCAGCGGATATGCTCGACATCCAAATAGTTGGTCGGCTCATCCAGCAGCAATACCTGCGGCTGCTCCAAAAGAAGTTTGGCCAAGAGTACCTTTGTACGCTGTCCTCCGCTAAGTGCTGCAACATCACGGTCAAGCCCGATCGCATCAAGGCCAAGTCCCCGCGCCGCTTCTTCAATTTTAATATCAAGGGAATAGAATCCGCCCGCATCAAGGCGGTCCTGTATCTCACCCATTTTTTCAAGAAGATCTTCCAGTTCTTCCGGAGTGGCATCGGCCATTTTTGCTGTTACTTCATTTAATTCTTTTTCCTGTTCAAAAAGAGGAAGAAAAGCGTCCTTAAGGACATCTCGCATCGTTTTGCCAGGTGTAAGTACAGTATGCTGGTCAAGATATCCATATTCTACGGTTGGCGTCCACTCGACACGGCCGGAATCATGGATAAGCTGTCCCGTGATAATATTCATAAGAGTTGATTTTCCAACCCCATTGGCTCCTACAAGTCCTACATGATCTTCTGCCAGCAGACGGAACGAAACATCTTTGAAAAGTGTCCGGTCACCGAATGTATGGCTCAATTTATCTACAGTTAATAAACTCATTGTTTTTAATCCTCACTTTGTCCATAAATAATCCATCTCTACATGATACTAGATTTTTATCAGTTAGACTAGACGGAAACCGCTGGAGGGAGGGGGAATTTTTACGAGATCATGTATCCATATCAGAAAGCGCAGTCCTGCCCGGAAAAAATCTTGTGTTTTCATTCAGTTCATTTTTTTTAGCAGTTACAGTTTCGGGAACTATTTTAAAAACTGCTGTCTTACTCCCCAGTGAAGAACGGTATTTTTCAATATGCGTGCTTGGAAGCTTATTCGAATAATACCCGGGCACATATTTATCCAGCATGCTCTGCATAGCTGCTGTTGCTTCAGCCAGATCTTCAACTCTTTCTGTTTTTCCAAAAACCATGACGCTCATATAGGCTGTGTCTGTTTTGGCCGGGACCGGATTTGACATGGTTCCAAGCTCCTCGCATACGGTGAAGCAGGCCTGCTGGTTTTTTGCCATTATATCAATCTTTCTTCCTTCAGAAGCACCGTGAAAATAAATAAAACCGTTATGCCAGGTGAAGTTTAAAGGGATGACATAGGGAAAACCATCATCCGATAAACCTAAGTGACCAATCTTAACCTTTGATAAAAACGCTTCTATCCTTATTTTATCCTTCCACTCCATCGTTTGTTGTCTCATTGAATACATCCGATTTCCTCCTTAGATATGGTAAAATCATTTTAAAAAAGCTTTGACCTGATTAACAGTGACAGTTTTAATTTTTTTATAAGGGTCAGATGGAGGAACAATGGAGATTACGCCATATTTTGATAAAAATAAGAGAGATCCGATATATTCACAGCTATCTTCCTATATTAAAAGAGAAATCGAGAGCGGCCGTTTATCACCAGGCTCCAGGCTTCCATCGATCCGTTACCTTTCAAAATATTTAAAAGTAAGCAAGAATACGATAGAAGAAGCTTATCAGCAGCTCATTGCAGAGGGATATGCAGAAAGCCGGCCTAAAAGCGGAATTTTCGTTTTGCCAACAGAAGAAGTTCTAAAACCTAAACAGCCGCTGGCTATAGAGTTAATGAACTCCAAAGAACAGCCTAAGGAAACTTTTAAATATGATTTTCAGTATGGAGATATTGATATTCCCAGTTTTCCGATGAAAAAATGGAGGAAGTATTTAAATGAAACCCTTGATTCATTGGATAGTGCCTGCTTTAAATATGGGGATAAGCAAGGGGATGCAGAGTTACGAAAACAGATAGCTTTATATTTATATAGAAGCAGAGGTGTAGATTGCGGGCAAAAGCAAATAGTAATTACATCGGGTACGCAGCAATCAATAAGTATGCTGATTCATCTCTTATGTCTCAGAAATGAAAAGATAGGTTTCGAAGATCCCGGTTATGATGGGGTCCGATCGGTCTTTTCCTATGAAAATTGCAAAATTAGGCCCATCTCTTTGCATGAGGATGGTATTGATATAGAGACTTTGCCAATTGATACAAAGGCTGTTTATGTTACGCCATCCCACCAATTTCCGATGGGCATGATCCTTTCGATTCAAAAGAGAAAAAAGCTGCTGAATTGGGCGTACCAATCTGGGGGGTATATTATTGAGGATGATTATGATGGAGAATTCCGCTATCAGGGTATGCCAATCCCTCCATTAAAAGTTTTGGATGAAGGAGAAAAGGTTATATATCTGGGCACTTTTTCGAAATGCTTTCTTCCATCTGCCAGGCTGAGTTATATGGTACTTCCGCCTGAGTTGGCTGTTAAATACAAGAAAGAAAACCAGCTGTACCATCAAAACGTTCCTTCTATTATTCAGAAGGCGGCAAGCCGGTTTATGGCTTCCGGAGAATTTGAACGCCATATCCGAAAAATGCGGAAAATTTATCATGGCAAACATAGGGTCCTTCTTTCTAGCATTGAAAATCACATGGGGAATAAAGTTGAAATTATCGGAGAGAAGGCAGGACTGCATATTTTGCTTAAGGTGAAAAATCGCAAAGATGTTGAACTTATTGAGGCAGCAGGGTTAAATGGAGTAAAGGTTTATTCTGCGTCAGCATATCTTTTGAACAACGATGTAATTACTGAGGATGCAACAATTATGCTGGGGTTTGGCGGATTATCATTAGAGGACATTGAAAGTGGAATAAGACTTTTGCATGAAGCGTGGTTTATTTGAGAAAAAAGGCATCCATTGGTACTCAATGGATGCCTTTTTAAATGATAATTAGAGAATGAAAATGAGAATAGGAGGGAATTTTCCCCAATATTTTGATCTGTTATTTTACGCCTTGTGGTACAGCCAGGCCGAGTCCTTTGGCAATTCGTGTACCGTATTCAGGGTCTGCTTTATAGAAGTGCTGAATCTGGCGCAGTTTGATTTCTTCTTTTTCCACTGGCTTCATAGCTGCCACAATGTTTGCTACAAGGCGGGAGCGTTCTTCTTCGCTCATTAAGCGGTATAAGTCACCCGCCTGCGTATAGTGGTCATTATGATCATATGCCACGCTTTCTGCCAACCCGGAAACAGGGTAGGCTGCCTGCTTATGCTCCGGTGCTTCTGTTGGACCTCCAAAGCTGTTTGGCTCGTAGTATACAGACCCTCCGCCGTTGTTATCAAAACGCATTTGGCCATCACGCTGATAGTTCTTAACCTCGTTCCGAGGGCGGTTAATTGGAAGCATTTGATGGTTCGCTCCTACGCGGTAACGATGTGCATCATGGTATGCAAATAGGCGTCCCTGAAGCATTTTGTCAGGCGATACATCAATACCCGGTACTAATGTTCCAGGCGAGAAGGTTGCCTGCTCCACTTCTGCAAAGTAGTTTTCAGGGTTTTTATTCAGAACCATGCGGCCTACTTCGATTAATGGGTAGTCCTTTTGTGACCAAACTTTTGTTACATCGAATGGATCGAAACGGTAAGTGTTCGCATCTTCTAATGGCATAATCTGCACACATAGTTTCCATGATGGGAAGTCTCCATTTTCAATCGCATTAAATAAATCCTCTGTATGATAATCAGGGTTTTCTCCAGCCATTTTAGCTGCAGCTTCAACACTAAGATTTTTAACGCCCTGCTCTGTTTTAAAGTGGTATTTTACCCAAACACCTTCTCCTTCAGCGTTAACCCACTTAAATGTATGGCTTCCGAAACCATGCATATGTCTAAGTGTTGCAGGAATGCCCCGGTCCGACATTAAGATGGTTACCTGATGCAAAGATTCAGGTGAAAGAGACCAGAAATCCCATACTGCTGTCGGGTTTTTCAGGTGTGTTTTAGGGTCGCGTTTTTGTGTATGGATGAAGTCAGGGAACTTGATTGCATCGCGAATAAAGAATACAGGTGTGTTGTTTCCAACAAGGTCATAATTTCCTTCTTCTGTATAAAACTTAACCGCAAAACCTCGCGGGTCACGGACTGTATCAGCTGATCCAAGCTCTCCTGCCACAGTGGAAAAGCGGATAAACATAGGAGTGCGTTTTCCTACTTCAGATAAAAAGGCTGCTTTTGTATATTTTGTGAGGTCATTAGTTACTTCAAAATAGCCGTGGGCGCCAGCACCTTTGGCGTGGACAACTCGCTCAGGTACACGTTCTCTGTTAAAGTGGGCCAGCTTTTCAAGCAAATGTACATCCTGGATTAAGGTTGGCCCGCGTGAGCCGGCAGTCAATGAATTTTGGTTATCGCCTACAGGTGCGCCCCAGCTAGTAGTAAGGTTGTTGTTTTTCGTCATTCTTTAATCACCTCATAAATAGTTTAATAGGTTACTTACAAAAATAATGATAACACTTCTCAATATAAAATCAATACTTTTTTATAATAATTATAAATAAAAATAAATTATTAAGAAGAATTTTTTATAAATAAAGTGGAAAAGTTATTAAAAGGTGCTTGTTTTAATGGACATTAGTATATTTATATTTAGGTTATTCTTTAAAAGAACTGCTTTTAAAAATTTGGCTTTGTTAAAGCTCAAAGTTGATTTTGGCACTTTGTGGATTAGAGCGGAAAGTGCGAGATACTCGAAAATGCATCCGCATTTCCTTTGTGCGGTGTTTACTCAGGATACTTATTCAAAGTCCTGCGGGAGTGAGGATCAAAGGGAGACCCTGCAGGCTTAACGCTTGAGGAGGCTCCCTGATCGCCCGTGGTTTGCTGAGCACCTAGAGCGGAAATCAACAGGCAAATTTAATAGAGCCAAAAATTTAGAACAATACCATTTAATTTGTGAGGTGGAAAGGTAAATGAGTTTTCATGAAAGTCCGATTACTTTTGTCAGCCATACTGGGTTATTGGTTAAGGACCTGGAAAGATGTAAATCTTTTTATAGGGATATCTTGGGATTAAAGCTTTTAAAGGGAACAGAAAGCAAAGCTGATTTTAGTGCTGATGGAGAAAAACCTCTTATAACAATTGAAAAAGCGGGGGAGGTTGTACCAAAAAAGGCGGGAGCTCCTGGTCTTTATCATATGGCACTGCTTCTGCCTGATCGGTCTGACTTGGCAAGGTTTCTTCGTCATATGCTTAAAAGCGATTATCCGCTTCAGGGAGCATCAGACCATTATGTCAGTGAAGCCATTTATTTAGCGGATCCAGAGGGGAATGGCATTGAAGTATATATTGATCGCCCTGCAGAAACGTGGCAATGGAACCAAGGTGAAGTTCACATGACAACGGAACCTTTAGATGCGAACGGTTTATTAACTGTAGGAAATGATAAAGATTGGGAAGGGATGCCTGCAGGTACGGTTATGGGCCATATCCACCTGCAGGTTATCGAATTAAAAGAAACAGAGAAATTTTACTGTAAAGGCCTGGGGTTTGATCTTGTGAACCGATATGGCAGCAAGGCCATCTTTGTCTCCAGCGGGGGATACCACCATCATATTGGCCTTAATACATGGCAAAGCAGGGGGGGAGAACCAGCCGAAGATAACACACCGGGCCTAAATAATTTTACCCTCATTCTGCGGGATGAGGCTGAAAGAGGCACTACTCTGCAAAGATTAAAAGAAATGGGTACAACTATAGAAAAAACGATCGGTGGGATATTTGTCCAAGACCCGTCAGGCAATAGAATTAAACTCGCAACTGCTTAAGAGTCATTCGACAAAATTCGGGTGGTACCTGGTACCACCCGAATTTTTTAGCTTATATTTTCCCGCAATATTGGCATGCTCATGCATCTTGGGCCGCCGCGGCCTCTTGATAGCTCCGAGCTTAGGATTTCGATGACTTCCACGCCGTTTTGGCGGAGGATGTCGTTGGATACGTAGTTGCGATCATAGGTGACGACCACGCCAGGTGCAATCGCGAGCGTGTTGGAGCCATCATTCCATTGTTCCCTTGCCGATGCGATTGGACAGCCCCCTCCGCATGGAATTAATACGATCTCATCAAGATTCAATACTTCTTTTAGCGTTTCTGTAAGAGAGTTTTTTTCTGTGATTTTCAGCTGACCAAAATTATTTTCCTGTTCCAGTATGTAAATCTTCATACTGCCGTCACTGTCCTCAATAGCAGGATGGTAGGTAAATTTATCGTAATCAATCATAGTAAACACAGTATCGAGGTGCATAAATGCCCTGATTTTCGGTATTTCAACTGCGACAACTTTTTTTATGGATTCCTGGCGGCGAAATAATTCGTGCGCAAGCTTTTCAATGCCCTGTGCGGATGTTCTCGCACTTACTCCAATTGCAACAACCTCATCACTAAGGACAAGTTCATCCCCGCCTTCCAGCGAATAAATATCATCCCGTTTAAAATATGTTGGTATTTCATGTCTTTTAAAACGGGGATGATGATTCATGATATAGTCCATAAATATGGATTCTCTTCTTCTTGCCGGTTCATGCATGCGATTAATGGTGATGCCCTCTCCAATAACTGCCGCGGGATCCCTTGTAAAATATAGATTTGGCATTGGATCCAAATAAAATGGATAGTGATCCGGCATCAGCTCATGAAGGTGGACTTTCTTCTCCTGTTCAATATCAGATTTCACAACACCAGCCATTACTTTGCTGACTAATTCATAGGCAGGAAGAGATAGCAAGTATTCCTTCACAGTTTCATATGATCCATTAATATTTGACTGGCTTTCCAATAAAACTTTTTCAATAAAAGAAAGACGAACTTCTTCCTTTTGAATAGCTTCTGTCATAAGCTTATCGAGATACAAAACCTCAATCCCCCGATTGCTTAAAATGTTTGCAAAATAATCATGTTCTTTTTGGATTGCAGGCAAAAATGGAATATCATCAAATAATAGCCTTTTTAAATATTGGGGAGTAAGATTTTCAATTTCTTTCCCCGGTCTATGCAGAAGAACCGTTTTAAGCTCTCCAATTTCCGATGTGACATTTAATGGGTGTTTCATTCTATAACCTCCATAGGCTTTAAGCCTGACCAAATTTTACTATGTAGAATTGGTTCCCTTGGATTTGATAGAGTAAACAGCTCAACTTTGTGTATATTTATTCACCATAAAGAAAATGGGTTTTGGAGTTCAAAAAATTAATTGTATATATAATATGAAAACAATACTTTTAACAGGTTATGAAACACTTTTGGATTAAAGGGACAAACTAATAAAACGGGGTACCCATTGAAGAGGAAATTATAAAATTGTGTCCTCCATAAGTGTACAAATTCAAAAAATGTGATAAAGTAATGAATGAGAAACCTTTACATAGCCTTATCTAATCAGTAAATTCAATGTCCGCTCTGGGAATACAATTGTTTATGAGTTAGCGACATTTATTAAAAATGTATAGGGGGATTTTAGATGACAAGCAAAACTTTAGATTCTTTTTTAAATGAAAACCTTGAGGATTTGAAAGGAAGAGGACTTTATAATGTGATTGACCCTCTTGAAAGTCCAAATGGGCCTATTATTAAAATCAACGGCAGAGAGCTAATCAACCTTTCCTCTAATAACTATTTGGGATTGGCCACAGACGAAAGGCTCAAGAAGATTGCGATCGAAGCAGTTGAAAAGTATGGAGTGGGAGCAGGTGCGGTCCGGACAATCAATGGAACACTTGAGCTGCATACAAAGCTTGAAGAAAAGCTTGCCCAGTTTAAACATACAGAGGCAGCTATCGCTTACCAGTCAGGGTTCAATTGCAACATGGCCGCGATTTCCGCGGTTATGGACAAAAACGATGCCATTCTTTCTGACGAATTAAACCATGCTTCCATTATTGACGGCTGCCGCCTTTCCAAAGCAAAAATTATCCGGGTAAACCATTCAGATATGGACGACCTAAGAGCAAAAGCGAAAGAAGCCAAGGAATCCGGCCAATACAACAAAATCATGGTCATCACTGATGGTGTCTTCTCAATGGATGGAGATATTGCAAAGCTTCCAGAGATTGTGGAAATTGCTGAAGAATTTGATCTAATCACTTATGTAGACGATGCACATGGTTCTGGTGTTCTTGGAAAAGGCGCAGGAACGGTTAAGCATTTTGGACTTTCTGATAAAATTGATTTCCAAATCGGGACACTTTCAAAGGCAATCGGTGTTGTCGGAGGATATGTGGCCGGCAAGAAGGATTTAATTGATTGGCTGAAAGTAAGCAGCAGGCCATTCTTATTCTCAACATCGCTTACACCTGCGGATGTAGCTGCCAGCATAAAATCCATTGAACTATTAATGGAAAGTACGGAGCTGAATGAAAAGCTTTGGGAAAACGCCAACTATTTAAAAGATGGTTTAAAGAAATTAGGATTTGATATCGGTGACAGCGAAACACCAATCACTCCTTGCATAATTGGGGATGAGGTTAAAACCCAGGAATTCAGCAAAAAGCTTAACGAAGAAGGTGTATATGCGAAGTCAATCGTCTTCCCAACAGTACCTCGGGGAACAGGCCGCGTGAGAAATATGCCGTCTGCAGCACATACGAAAGAGATGCTTGATAACGCAATTTCTATTTATGAAAAAGCAGGCAAAGAAATGGGCATTATTTAAGCTTGGTTTATTGATAAATCCGCTGTGTTAAAACTCAATTTTGATTTCAGCAACCTGTGGATTGAGCGGAAATCAACAGGCAAGTTTAACAGAACTAATAAAACAAAACACTTCTAAATAAAGCTTTATAGGCAAAGAGGAAAAGTTGGAGGAAAACAATGAAACGAATTATGATTACAGGTGCTTTAGGGCAAATCGGCTCTGAACTTACCTTAAAATTAAGAGACATCTATGGAACAGATAATGTTATTGCTACTGATATCAGAAAAAATGAGTCAGAAGCTGCCCAATCAGGCCCTTTTGAAATGGTTGACGTGACCGATGCAAAAACCATGCTTGAAATAGCAAAAAAATATGATATTGATTCAGTCATCCATATGGCTGCTCTTTTATCTGCCACGGCTGAAGCCAATCCAGTATTTGCATGGAATTTGAACATGGGCGGACTGATGAATGCCCTGGAAACAGCGAGAGAATGCAAAGCACAATTCTTTACGCCAAGTTCCATTGGCGCATTCGGACCTTCAACGCCAAAAGACAATACACCACAGGATACCATCCACCGGCCGACTACCATGTATGGTGTAAACAAAGTGGCAGGCGAATTGTTATCAGATTATTATTACAACAAATTCGGTGTAGATACGAGAGGATTGCGTTTCCCTGGCTTAATCTCTTACGTTACTCCTCCAGGGGGCGGAACAACGGATTACGCTGTTGAAATCTATTATGAAGCCATTAAAAATGGCCGTTACACCTCCTATATCAATAAAGGCACCTATATGGATATGATGTATATGCCGGATGCTTTAAATGCGATTGTAGACTTAATGGAAGCGGACGCTGATAATTTGAGTCACCGAAATTCCTTTAACGTGACAGCAATGAGCTTTGAACCGGAGCAGATTGCCGCGGAAATCCGCAAGCATATCCCTAATTTTGAGATTACTTACGATGTTGATCCTGTCCGCCAGGCGATTGCTGACAGCTGGCCAAATTCGATTGACTCATCAGCAGCAAAAGAAGAGTGGGGCTTCAAAGCAGAATATGATCTGGCAAAAATGACAGCAGACATGCTGGATAAGCTAAAGACAAAATTATAAAGAACACAAAAGGACAGCCCATAAAGCTGTCCTTTCATATTTTGATATGAAATTGCTTCTGCAGATATTCGTGTATTTCACTCTCATTTAATTCTAATTTCTCTTTCTGTCCATTTACAGATTTCGTGACAATATGTCCCGCGAGAGTGATGCGGCCATTTTTGGTTGCAATCGTAGCAAGATCGCCATGAGTGAAATTTGATTCCGGTGAGGTTTGATTAAAGATGCAAGCTTCAGTAAAGTCTTTGAGCTGTTTAGGCTTATCGGAAAAACGGTAAAGGATTTTCCACTTTTCATTCTCCAGCCTTTCAAGGTCAAAAATACCCTTCCCGATCTCTTTTATCCTGTAAGATCCGCTTACATCTGACTTTTCTTCACCGGATAAAGGCATAGGCTGGCGGACAGAATCTCCAAAACCAACATCCACCAAGTAAGGAAAATGATTTATCGAAACGAGAATGGCCGCATGTGAATCTGCTCTAACCCAGCCATCCGGCTTTTTTACGGTGCAGGATATTAAATGGGCTTGGAACCCGAGCTCTGACAGCAGGAGTTGGAAGAGACCATTTAATTCATAACAAAAGCCGCCTCGTTTCCGTACCATAATTTTTTCATAAAAAGAATCAGCGTCAAGCTCGATAGGAACCTTTCTAGTTACATCCAGGTTTTCAAAAGGGATACTCTCCATATGGCTTTGCTGCAGTTGAGTCAGATACTTTAAATCCGGCTTATTATCTGCTGGTACAGATAAACGGTTTAGGTATTCCTGTATTTTCATAAAATCACCTCATTATTACGCAGTACATGTTTATATTGCTTTATTTTCAAAGTAATGGCAAGCTTTGCCTGCTCTAAAAATTACGATTTGCACTGAAAAGCTGTTTGTACTAAAATGTCAATATATTTACATTTTTAGCAACTATACATACGGGGGAATTAACATGAAGACATTTGAAGTAACTGTTGAATTTTGTATGATGTGAAACTACGCGCCAAAAGCCGCGAGTTTCGCGGAGGAACTTTTTTCTCATTTCCGTTCTGATATTGTAAAAATGGAGCTTATTCCTAGCTCAGGCGGAGCGTTTGAGGTGACAGTTAATGGTGAAAAGCTTTATTCCAAACTGGATACAGGTGTATTTCCAAAATCAAAAAATATTATAGAACAAATGCAGGGTTAACTCGTAAAAAACCTTCTCCAATCAGGAGGAGGTTTTTTACCGGCCTATTGAGACCATAATAATATTATGTAAACATGATTATAAAAATAGGCATACTCACACTTACCCTCAATCAAGGAATCGTTATATTTCTATTACAGCCAGGCCCAGCTTCGTTTTTGGCAATAAAAATCTCCAGGATTCCATTCGAAAAGGCGGCTGTTACTCTTTTATTAATCACCTTAAAAGGCAATTCTACCTTCCGCATACAGGGTTGACCACTTTTTCCCAAGGGAAGTTCCCTTTTAACAGCTTTTATGAAGACCTTATTTTCTTTTAAGGAAACGGTTACATCTTTCTGATCACAGCCGATCAATAAAGCTTCTATGATGATTTCGTTCTGTGTCTCAAATAAATCAATGCGAAAAGTCAGCTGATCCAGATAGGATGTGAGAGGATCAAGGAAAAAATTCTCCATCCATTTCTCCATTTCGCTTATATTAAAGGAGTGCAAATCTTCCTTTTTATTCATTCCATTACCCCCTTGCTTCTTTCTATAGTATTCATTCCATGCTAATTAGTGAAAAATGGTATAATAAACAGGCTAGTGTTGGAGGGATACTTTTGAAAAAAATACTTAGAAACATACCATCTGTACATGAATTGCAAAAGGAAGACAGGTTCAATGAGCTTATGGCCCAGAATGGGCTGGATTTTATACATATGACAAACATCCTAAAAGATGTTATTTCGGATATTAGACAGGAAATATTGGGTGCCCGCTGGGAGAATGATGATCCGGGTATGAAGGGATTCATGGAAACACTTTTTCAAAGGGTAGAGGAAGCGATCCAATATCGTTATGCCTACACGCTAAAAAGGGTAATTAATGCAACAGGAACGATCCTGCACACCAATCTTGGACGCGCCCGTCTAAGCAGTAAGGCTGCCGCACACATGCTTGAAACAGCCATAAATTATTCCAATTTGGAATATAAACTGGCGGAAGGTGAACGCGGTTCGAGGCATAGCCATGTTGAAGGCCTTTTAAAGGAGTTAACAGGCGCGGAAGCCGCCATGGTTGTTAATAATAACGCTGCGGCAGTTTATTTTATCTTAAAAGCCCTTGCAGCTGATAAAGAAGTTATTGTATCCAGAGGCCAGCTTGTAGAAATTGGCGGATCCTTCAGGATATCAAGTATTATGGAAGAAAGCGGTGCAAAGCTTGCCGAAGTCGGAACCACAAACAAGACTCATTTGTCAGATTATGAAAAAGCCATAAACGAAGAAACTGCGATGATTCTAAAAGTTCATACGAGCAATTTTAAAATTATCGGATTTACAAAAGAAGTTGATACAGAAGAGCTTACTGACTTATCGAAAGAAAGGAATATTATTTTTTACGAAGATCTTGGCAGCGGAGCCCTTTTGGATTTTAAAAGCAGGGGAATCGGAGACGAGCCGGCAGTCAGCGAGGTCATCAAATTGGGAGCTGACATTGTATCGTTTAGCGGCGACAAACTGCTGGGAGGCCCGCAGGCTGGGATTATAGCCGGCAAAAAGGATTTAATCAATAAATTAAAGAAGCATCAGCTTGCCCGAGTGCTGCGTGTGGACAAAATGACGCTTGCAGCCCTTGAAGGGACACTTCTTGATTATTTAAAAGGCGAGGCTGGCCTGAAAAGTATTCCTGTTGTTCGGGATGTACTGACAACCAGGGAAGAACTTAAAAAGCGAACAGAACATTTCATTCATAAACTGGAAAAGCTCTCGGAAAATTATCATTTTTCAATGCAGGAAAGTGCAGGACAAGTAGGCGGGGGGACAATGCCTGATGTGAAGCTGCCTTCCTGGATTGCTGTCCTGAAGCATAAACAATACTCAGCTGAGCATGTAGGCCGGCAGTTAAGAACGGGCTTCACTCCTTCGATTATTGTCAGGATTCATAAAGAAGAAATACTAATCGATCTGCGCACGGTTACTGTAGAAGAAGAGGAGAACATTTTAAACGCATTATCTTCCATATAAAGAAACTGCAGCTGCCGCTAAAAACGGCAGCTGTTTTATAATTAGGCTCTGCATAAGAAATGACCTTTAACACAGCCCATATTAAAAAAATTACATATCATGATGGGAATTATGCTTTTGTCTTGTATGGTTGCGGTTTTTCACTTTTTTGGATCCGCTTAAAGGCTCAGGCTGGCCTTGATTGTGGCCTTTAGGCGCATTCTTTCTCATGTCTTTGCCATTGTTTTTGTTCATCTCAATCCCTCCTCATGATTAAAGAAATAAGGTGAATTTCACCTGTATTTCTAGTGTTAGTTTGGCTTTTTTTTCGATAAAATTGCCTTGCAAAATGTGGCTATAATTGAACATTTGCTCCTAAACCACTTTGCGGAATATTTTTATCGGCTAATGCGCAATTTAATGGTACAAATTTTTATTAGGAGTGAACAAGGTATGCCATACCATAAAGATAAACAGCAAGCATTCCAGGCAGCACAGCAGGGAATGGAAGACGCACAGGAGCTATATGCTGAGATTGTTAAAGATTCAGCCAGCTATGGCCACCAGCTTAAACATCTTAAGCAGGAAGTAAATGAAGCATATGCGCAAATTGAAAATGCATTGGAAGTTGCCTCTGAACACCAGCGTGCACAGCTGGAACGATTTCAACAGGACTTAAAGTCCATGGTGGATGATGTAAATCAGTATTAAAAGCAGGCTTTAAAGGAAATAAAATGGAGAACCCGGCTACCTCTTAGCCGGGTTTTATTATTAACTGAAAGTATAAATTCTGAACTTTGATAACTGTCTAGCCCGGTACCCTGTCTACCCGACGTGCTTCCCTCACCTCTCCTGCCACGACGCACAGGATGTGCTAGTAAGGCGAGGCGCATAGAGCGTGCGCGTTTCCGAGCGTTATAAGTCAACATCGAATCACTATTGTTCTTCATGTTTCCTTTATCTCATAAAAGGAACTCAGACAAAAAGCGCCACGTCCTCCCAAAAGCTGTCGCTTTTGGTCGTGCGATGTATCGCTGCCGTAGCATTCCTTGTCCTGCGGGCCTCAGTCCATCACGCTCCGCCGATGGGCAAGGGCGCCAAAGCTTTTCTATATTACTGGTTTTTCTTCCGCTTTTTATTATTTTGTTTTTGCGCTTCGGTTAATGGCTCATTGGAGAATTCTTCATTGTATCCAGTCCCCATGCCTTGCCCCTTAGCTGCATTCATGCCCTCAATGATATGATTTGCTTTTCGTTTAGCCATAGAAAATCACCTCCGTAGGAGGTATTTTTCCTTGGATTATGACAAATTATGATAAAATTCCGATGTAGAGCTAATGTTTTATTATTTTTTCAGCATAATAACCAAGAATGTAAAATTTATGTCACTAAATGAAAAACGCTTTCATTTATCGCTTTTTAACAATTAAAATCGTTAAAATGAAATTTACTATAAGAAAAACTTATCAGAAACAATAACTTTCTTGTTATTTACTTATATAAAAGGTTGTATTAATATAGAAATTGTGAGAAAAGTGAGGATGGATGAAAATTCAAACTTTTCGACAATTACCTATCACTTGGTATATGATGTTTAATGAAAGAGGGGGTAATACATATGGCAAAGAATGATGTGTTCAATTCCCGCAAATCCTTTGAATTGGATGGGAAGCGCTATCATTACTATCACTTAGGTGCTCTGGAAGAATCTGGAGTGGGTAATGTTTCCAAATTGCCGTATTCCATTAAGGTTTTATTGGAATCAGTACTTCGTCAATATGACGGCCGTGTAATTACTAAAGAACATGTTGAAAATCTGGCAAAATGGGGAACTTCAGAAGTTAAAGAGGTCGACGTTCCTTTCAAGCCGTCACGCGTTATTCTGCAAGACTTCACTGGGGTTCCTGCAGTAGTTGACTTGGCTTCACTGCGTAAAGCAATGGCAGACATGGGTGGAGACCCAGATAAAATCAATCCTGAGAAGCCGGTTGATCTTGTTATCGACCACTCTGTACAGGTTGACAAATATGGCACTCCTGATTCGCTTGAAGCGAATATGGAACTTGAATTCGAGCGTAATGCTGAGCGCTACCAGTTCTTAAGCTGGGCTCAAAAAGCATTTGACAACTACCGTGCGGTTCCGCCGGCAACTGGGATCGTTCACCAGGTAAACCTTGAATTCCTGGCAAATGTTGTTCATGCTCTTGAAACTACTGAAGGCGATTTCGAGACTTTCCCTGATACACTTGTGGGTACCGACTCCCATACAACCATGATCAACGGTATCGGCGTTCTTGGATGGGGTGTAGGCGGTATTGAAGCTGAAGCAGGAATGCTTGGACAGCCATCATACTTCCCTGTTCCTGAAGTTGTAGGGGTAAAGCTTACTGGGGAGCTTCCTAACGGAACGACAGCTACCGACCTAGCTTTGAAGGTAACTCAAGTACTTCGCAGTCAGGGAGTAGTTGGCAAGTTCGTAGAGTTCTTCGGTCCTGGTGTTACACAGCTTCCTTTGGCTGACCGTGCAACAATTGCAAACATGGCTCCAGAATACGGTGCTACCTGCGGATTCTTCCCTGTTGATGCGGAAGCGCTTGATTACATGCGCCTGACCGGCCGTCCGGAAGAGCAAATCAAAATTGTTGAAAAATACTGCAAAGAAAATGGAATGTTCTTCGATCCATCTCTAGAGCCAGTATATACAAATGTAGTTGAAATCAATCTTTCCGAAATCGAAGCGAACCTTTCAGGCCCTAAGCGTCCACAGGATTTAATTCCGCTTTCTGCTATGAAAAAGGAATTTAATGATGCTATCACAGCTCCACAAGGCAACCAGGGCTTCGGCTTGGATAAGAAAGAAATAGACAAAGAAATTACTGTTGAATTTGCAAATGGCGATTCAACTAAGATGAAAACGGGTGCTGTTGCGATTGCGGCGATCACTAGCTGTACAAATACTTCAAACCCTTACGTTTTAGTTGGGGCAGGATTAGTTGCAAAAAAGGCAGTCGAACTTGGAATGGAAGTTCCTAAGTTCGTTAAAACTTCTTTGGCTCCAGGGTCAAAAGTTGTTACTGGCTACCTGCGTGATTCAGGACTTCTTCCATACATGGAGCAGCTTGGATTCAACCTTGTAGGTTATGGTTGTACAACATGTATCGGTAACTCTGGTCCATTAAGAGAAGAAATCGAAAAGGCTGTAGCTGAAAGCGACCTTCTCGTAACTTCAGTTCTTTCCGGAAACCGTAACTTTGAAGGCCGTATCCATCCGCTTGTAAAAGCAAACTATCTGGCTTCTCCGCCATTAGTGGTTGCTTATGCTTTGGCAGGAACAGTTGATATCGATCTTCAAAAAGAACCAATCGGCAAGGATAAAAATGGCAATGATGTCTTCTTTAACGATATCTGGCCATCAACTGCTGAAGTAAATAAAGTTGTTAAACAGACTGTTACACCTGAATTGTTCCGTAAAGAATATGAGCATGTGTTTGATGACAACGCTCGCTGGAATCAAATTCAAACTAGCAATGAGCCTTTATATTCATTTGATGATAATTCAACATATATCCAGAACCCTCCGTTCTTTGAAGGCTTAACTCCTAATGCTGATGAAGTTAAACCTTTATCAGGATTGCGTGTTGTCGGCAAGTTCGGTGATTCCGTAACAACTGACCATATTTCTCCGGCAGGTGCGATCGGGAAAGATACACCAGCAGGAAAATATCTTCGCGAGAACGGTGTTGAACCACGCGACTTCAACTCTTATGGATCCCGCCGTGGAAACCATGAAGTTATGATGCGCGGTACATTTGCAAACATCCGTATCCGGAACCAAATTGCTCCTGGCACAGAAGGCGGATTTACTACGTACTGGCCTACTGGCGAAGTAACTTCTATCTATGATGCTTGCATGAAGTACAAAGAAGATGGAACAGGTCTTGTGGTTCTTGCCGGCAAAGACTATGGAATGGGATCTTCCCGTGACTGGGCTGCAAAAGGTACGAACTTACTAGGAATTAAGACAGTTATTGCCGAAAGCTATGAGCGTATTCATCGTTCAAACCTTGTTTTAATGGGCGTACTTCCGCTTCAGTTCAAGGAAGGCGAGAGTGCAGAGGTTCTTGGCTTAACTGGTAAAGAAACAATCGATGTACAAATCGATGAAAATGTAAGACCACGTGACTTTGTAAAAGTTACAGCTACAGATGAAGACGGCAACAAGACTACATTTGAAGCTCTTGTACGATTCGATTCTGAAGTTGAAATCGATTACTACCGTCACGGCGGAATCCTGCAAATGGTTCTTCGAGATAAATTAGCAAACTAAAGGTTTCAAACCGCTATGTGATTCGTCACATGGCGGTTTTTTATTTTACAAAAGATACTGGATTAGGTATTTTAGCTTTAGATGAGTTTATTGGAGGGCTAACATTGGGTGCTTTTTTGCTTGGACCATTATTAATTAAGTATGAATGGGTTCTTATTTTCCTGGCAGGTATTATCTCTTATTTTGTAGTAAGACAGGCTTTGAAAAAAGAAGAGGATTTTAAAAAGGACTTTTTAAATGACATCATCAATGCTGTCTTAATCGGTTTTTTTACATACAAGTTTAGTTCAGTTCTCTTCCAGACAAAAAATATGATAACTAACCCTATTGGAATTTTATATTTTTCCGGGGGAATGAAAGGATTGGTTTTAGGTCTTATTCTGGCCCTTGCCTATGTTGCATGGAGAATTAGAAAGAGCCGTTATAGGGTACAAAGCTGGTTAAGCGGGATTATTTATGGAACTGTCACATTTCTGTTATCTTTTTGGCTGGTCAGAACCTTATTTATTTTACTTTTCTAGGTTACAATACAAACAAGAAAGCAAAAGGCTGTTTAGCCTGTAAGCTGGAGGGAATGTCAGTATGTTCAAGAAGATGATTGCAGCAGCGGTATTGTTTGTATTGGTCACCACAGTTCTTGTTCAGGCAGTTGAGAAAGATGAAGAAAAGACAGAACCAGTGAATCAAACGGGGCTGGGAATAGGCTTAAAGGCGCCTGATTTTGAATTGGAAAATCTTCAGGGTGAAACGGTGAAGCTCTCGGATTATGAAGGAAAGAAGGTTATGCTGAATTTTTGGGCAACCTGGTGCCCTCCTTGCAAAGCTGAGATGCCGGATATCCAAAAGTTCTATACCGAAAAAGGGGATGAAGTTGCCATTTTGGCTGTTAACATTGATCCTCAATATGATGTGGCCGGATTTGCAAAAGAAATGCGTATTAATTTTCCCATTCTGCTTGATGAGGAAGAGAAAGCAGTAAAAGCCTATCAAATCTTAACGATTCCTACGACGTTTTTTATCGATGAAAAAGGGATCATCAGGAATAAATACTTAAGTGCCGTGCCTTTAGAAATAATGAGGCAGTATATTGATGAAATGTAACATGAAAGCATCTGCTGAAAGGCAGATGTTTTTTTATTTGAGAAGATTAATACTGAAACAAGTTCAGTTGTCTATTTGTTTGAATGACATTAAACGGGTTAAAGTAAAGACTGACCAATTTTTATTTATCTGAATCTTTTGTTAATTTGTTAAAATTTTGAATCAAATGAACTTTTTTCACATATGATGAATTAGCGGATTAAATTTTCAAAAAGTTGTAATAATTTAAACGGTTTTTGGACATAATGACTGTTACAATACTGTTTAAAGGAAGGTGAATGTTCATGAGAAAACCGAGAAAACGCTCCTTTGCGGAATTAGTATTAGAAAATAAGCGTCAATTACTTAGGGATCAAGATGCAATGGATAAAATTGAAGAACGCCTTGAAAAAAAGCGTCTCGATAAAGCTGAATAGCAGTACTTCCCATTCATGAAACCCTCTTCATCTGACCATACTTTAAATGAGGAGGGATTTTGATGGGCAACCCGAAAAAAAACCGAGAGCATTTTGCTCCAAATCATATTGGTACACAATCGCGCGGATTTGGCGGCAATAAAGGCAAGAAAATGCAGGATAAATCCGGTCAGCATGCACAAGTTATACAAACAAAAGGTGAATAATATACAGGTTATATGCCTGCCGCTTCCCCCTGCGGCGGGTTTTCTATTTTAATCAAATTCTCTAAAGGCAAGATACCCACACTTTTCCGCCGATAATTTATCTGCTCTTTCACAAACTAATTTTGTACCATCACTCATCTAAGGGAGGAACTTACCATGGCACATAACAAACCAAATCCCGATGACCGCAGCGATAATGTAGAAAAGCTTCAATCCATGATCGTCCATACAATTGAAAACATGGACGAAGCGGAGGAGTCAATGGAGTTTGCAAATGCCGAGGAGCTTGCCCGAATCGAAGCCAAAAATGAGCGACGCCGCGAAAGTATTGATTCATTCCGCTCTGAGATAAAAGATGAATACCAGGCACAGCAAAACGGATACAAAAACGAAAATAACTATTAATAAAAAATCTTCCGAAAAAACCTGATCAAATTTTGATTAGGTTTTTTCCTATAGGTAGCATCGATATTAGTAAGTGCTCATCCTTATAGAATATAGAAGAAATATGGTAAGATAAGTTGTGGAAACTAAGAAGAGAAGTGATGAATAGTGGCACAACAGTATAGACAGCAAAAAACAGCCGATGAGCAGGTTCAGGAATGGAAAAATGAACTTGATTATAAAGGATACATACAGAATGAAGCAGATTTGCTTTATTTTATTAAAAACTTGAATGAAGAGAAAGAGCCTAAGCTCCTTTCTGAATTATTAACATTAGCAGGTCTTTCAAGATGCCATAAATTTACTGACGATAATCTAGGGACTGCGTGGCTTCAAAAGGCAGTTGATCTGGATCCTGAAAATCTTAAGGCTGCTGCCCAATTGGGAAAATCAGAATGGAAAAACAAGTCAAATGTTCTGGAGGGACTGACTTTTCCTCCGATCCGAGAAACGGACAACAGGGCTGCAAAAAAGAAAACGGCAGAACAGTTTATCGAAATCTGCCGCAGTTTTATAAATAAGGCTGATGATGAGCTGGATGATCTCAATAAGAAAATTAAAGCTTATCAGGGTCCTGAGTATCACAAACTTTCTGCAATCCTGGAAAAAGCAATTGAAGAAACAGCTTTGCTCTTAAGGGCTTCAGAAGAATATGAGCAATCCATCTCCGGTGTATTTCATACTTCTACTTACTACACAGATATGAAGAAGCACCTTATGGAGATTAAACAGCTACAGGAAGAATGGAAAGAAGTTTTTGAAGCTGATGAAGATGAAATGGATTCAGAAAAGGATCCACTGGATGAGTTAAATGAAATGGTTGGGTTAAAGACGGTTAAGACCAGGTTCCATGACTTTTACCGTTTCTTAAAATATCAAAATGAACGGAAATCACTTGGTTTTCAGACTAGAGATGAACTTAGCCTTAATATGATATTGACCGGCAATCCGGGAACAGGTAAAACAACGATTGCACGGCTTCTGGCTAAAATTTACCACAGTCTTGGTGTACTGCCGCGTGAAGAGGTAATCGAGGCTGACCGCTCACAGCTAGTGGGAGGATTTGTCGGTCAAACAGAAGAAAATGTCAGGTCTGCAGTTGAAAAAGCAATTGGAGGGGTTCTGTTTATCGATGAAGCCTATAGTTTAAAACGGGAGGGACAGACTGGAAGCGACTACGGGCAAACCGCAATCGATACACTCGTTTCTCTCATGACAGGGAATGAGTACGGAGGCAAATTCGCGGTTATTATGGCCGGCTATCCTGAAGAAATGAGGCAATTTCTGGACAGCAATCCCGGTTTGCGTAGCCGTTTTCCGGAATCAAACTTTATTGCACTGCCTGATTATTCAAATGAGGAGCTTCTCTTGATTGCAGAAAAGCTTGCCGCTGATAATGACTATGTTCTGACAGAAGGTGCAAAAATAGAGCTTGGCAAACGGATTGAAAAAGAGCGGGTGGATGACACGTTTGGCAATGCCCGGACTGTCAGAAATATAGTTTTGGATGCCATTTTTAAAAAAGGATCCCAATCAAAAACCGATCAAAACATCTTGGCATATACACTTCTGGAGAAAGAAGATTTTGAAAGCGAAGATGAGGAACAACAAATGGATCCTCGTGAGCAGCTTGATCAATTAATTGGCCTCGAAACGGTTAAAGCAGAGGTTAAGAATCTTGTTTCTTTTGTAAAAATGCAGCAGATACGTCGCGAGAAAGGACTGCCTGTCGTACCGATTCAACTGCATTCTGTATTTACAGGGAATCCAGGGACGGGTAAAACAACAGTTGCAAAAATATATGCAGAACTGCTGAAGGATTGCGGCTTTCTGAAAAGAGGGCATCTAATGGTTGCTAGCCGGGCAGATTTTGTGGCTGGCTATGTCGGCCAAACAGCGATAAAAACAAAGAAAAAGATAAGAGAAGCTTTAGGCGGCGTTCTCTTTATAGATGAAGCCTACTCGCTATTATCCCAAACTTCAGGTGATTTCGGGAAAGAAGTCATTGATACATTAGTGGATGAAATGACAAAACATAACGAAAACCTTGTCGTTGTATTAGCAGGATATCCAAATGAAATGGAAGGGCTGCTGAATAGCAATCCAGGGTTAAAATCCCGGTTTAAAAAATTCTTTCATTTCAATGATTATTCAACCGGTGAGCTTTTGGAAATCATCGTATCTTACGCTAACCAGTACAAATACAGGCTAACGGAGCGGGCAAAGGATTATCTGGTGACTACCTTATCTGAAATAACGATTAATGGGAACGGCCGTTTTGCTGCAAACCTTGCGGATGAAGCGATCCAGGCACAGGCCATGAGAATTGTTTCAGAACTGAGCATCGATCAAGATCATGAGCAGGTTAGCATACTGGAGAGAGAGGACTTCGAGACAGCTTTAAATAAGATGAGAAAAGGGGACTAGCAATGTTAATATCAACAAAAGAAGTGGAAGTCAGATATGCAGAAACAGACCAGATGGGCGTCGTTTATCATGCGAACTACCTGATTTGGATGGAGCTCGGGCGGACCCAGATCATTAAAGACCTGGGATTCAGTTATGCCGAAATGGAACAGGATGGAATCATCTCTCCAGTTCTGGATATTCAGGCATCCTACAAAAAGCCGCTCCGTTATGGACAAATAGCTACAATTAAGACATGGATTGAAGAATATGACGGCTTCCGTGTCAGCTATGGCTATGAAATTTTTAATGACGGGGGAGAGCTTGCTGTCACTGGCTCTTCGAAGCATGTATGCGTCAAAAAGGATTCCTTCCGCCCGATATCAATCAAAAAGAAGTATCCGGACTGGCACGAAGCATACGAAAAAGCTAAAAAGCAGCCAGAAGAGGCTATAAGATAATTTGGATTGCTGTTTATGTAAAGGATGGAGAATGACATGGCTTTCGGCCTTCGAAAAAAAGAGCTTTGTGAATGGAAAATGAAAATAGACCAGGGAGAAATTGCCTTCCTAACCCATTATTGGATTGATGATCGCTTCCCTGGATGTAAAACAGTCACAAAGGTCGGCTGTTCTGATTTGAAGAAATTGATCGAATGGGGAGAAAAACATGGCCTTAAGCCAGAATGGATCGACCTCCGAAAAGATGGCTACTCACACTTTGATTTAGTCGGTGAAAGGCAAGCAGAAATTTTAAAGAAGGAACAGCTCATGGATCATTTAAAACGATTTAAGGAATTTGGAAATGACGAGGCGACATGCTGAAAAAACATCCTTGATTAAAACAAAAAATAGAAGCAGACCTGGTCTGCTTCCGTCATTACTTATCGTATTTAAATTCAGGTTCCTTCGCTTTTTCATTAAATTCTACGAATAGATCATGATTATCGAAATACCAAAGGTCTTTTTCTTCTATAAAATAAGTGATTCCGTCTTTTTCAGTGTGTACACCTGCATTGTGGGGCTGTTCGTTGGAGACACCCAGTGAAAATCCCTGCTGGACGGTGCTGCAGCCACCGTATCTTGCAAAAAAGCGGACATAGTCACCCTTGTTCAAGAGCATTTCTTCTTGATACCATGCGGCAGCCTGATCGTTAATATGTATTTTCATTTTGAAACTCCTCCTCTTGGGTGATAGTTATATTATAGGCTAGATTTTATTTAAGTGCGAATGATCCAATTTGAAACAGTCAATCCAGGTTTCATTGCCATTTATTAAATTCTTTAAAGAGGTGATAAGATGACTTCCTATCGGTTTTTTAATATTTTGGGTGCCATTTTGTTTGCAGGGATTGCCCTGCAGATGTTTATCCAAACCAGCGGTGCAAAAAAACTAATCGAAGCAGGGAGCTTTATAGCAGTTTCTGCCCTTTTGTATTTTATCCTCGTTTCTGTTTTTCATAAAAATAAAAATCTTTTTGTCCCGTTGATGGCGGTGTTGGTTTTGCTTTCTGTAGGAATGGTTTTTCTGCAGGAAACGATTTTCGGAGGAGCACACTAAGATAAAAAAGGAGTCCTTGCATAGAAAACTGCACGGACTCCTTTTTTATACTGAAAATGGGATGGAGCCGCTAAGGATCATTAATACGTTGATTGCGCTATGCCAAAGTATAGCAGGGATCATGCTGCCCGATTTGACCGTTATGGCTCCATAGAATACTCCTCCTATGGCAAATAAGAGACATACAGCAAGAGAGTAACCAAGCATCAAATGGGAAAATCCAAAAGAAATTCCGGAGAAAATGACAGCGGCTTTTTCTCCTGCTAGGTCTGCCATTCTAGTTAATAAAATTCCCCTCCATAAAACTTCTTCCATAATTGCATTTACAGCTGAAAAGCCAATCAGGAAAACAAAAAAATCATTTCCAAAAGGAATATCAGCTGAAAAAATGGCAGGGGATAAAATAACGCTATTGATAATCAAAGCTATAATCAAAAATCCTTTAATTGAAAGCGAATGAAACCCTCTCCATATAAACGGAAAATAAATTCGGGTTTCCCAGCTAGGTTTTTGCCAATAGTGATTTGCTGACTTATTAAATTTCTTACTAACATATATAATAAGCAGGATAGGTATTATTAACAAAACACGGTTAAGGATCAATAATATATAAGTGTGAAAAGGCAGTTCATCAAGCAGCCTGTCTCCATACAAAAATATTAGATTGCCGGCCAAATAAGCGGCAATGGTCCAGGAAAATACACGCTCTTGCCGGGAAGTAAAAACTAAAAAAAGAATGAGTGCAAAAGTCAGGATAAAAGCAAAAATAAAAAGTTTAAATTGAAAAAGCAGAAGAACAGCCAGAAAAATGCTCAGCTGTAAATAGAGAAAATCTTTTTTCTTCGCATGAGAGACGTCCATCATCATCACCCCTTTTACCTGACTATTATTTCACCATTTTTCTTACATTAAAAAGCGCCAGGTTAAGGCGCTTTAGTCCAGCTTTCCAAGCATATGTTCCTGAATTTCGTTGTACTTGGATTCCGCATTTTTCATTCCATAGCTGCCAGCTTCTTTTAAAGGGACGATTCGATAATTTTTTTGCTGTTTATTGCTCACATAGGTTGGAAAGAAACTTGGATTGGAAAGTTTGATTTTGACGCCCTTTTGGTCAATATATTTAGTTATATGCACTGTTGCCAGGCCGCCAATATCTTTATAATCACGCATTTGGCCTGACAGGAAATTGCCAAGGGAATATACGACGAGGGATTTTCGTCCATCTTTAGCTTCAATCCATTCCATGGGCTGGAGTACATGCGGGTGGTGGCCAAATATAATATCAACACCTTCATCAACAAGATACTTCGCCAGCTCCTTTTGTTCATCCGTAGGCTGAAGCTGGTATTCATTTCCCCAATGCAGGCTCATGACAACGATGTCTGCTTCATTTTTAGCTCGATGAATTTCCTCCTGCATGAAAGGTTTATCAATTAAATTAACAAGATAATCTTTTCCTTTGGGGACAGGAATGCCATTTGTACCATAGGTATATGATAGATAAGCGGCCTTAATGCCGTTTATATTCATGATTTTTAATGTTTGCCGCTCGTTTGCAGACCTGCTTGTTCCCACATGGGGCAATCCAATTTGATCCATATAGTCCAGTGAAGCTTTCAGGCCTTTTTCTCCTTTATCCAGTGAGTGATTATTTGCTGTTGAAACAATATCAATCCCCGCATCAATTAGGGCATCTCCCACTTCCTGTGGACTATTGAACATCGGGTAACTGGAAACACCAATGGCCGTTCCGCCCAAAATTGTTTCTTGATTGGCAAGTAGAAGGTCAGGCTCTCCCAGTATAGGTTTTATATGTTCGAACATTGGCTTGAAGTCGTAGCTGGCTTGTGTTTTTGCGTCATTATACACCCGGTCATGGATGAGAATATCGCCAATGGCCCCCAAAATTGCCTCCTCTGTTAGCTGTTTGCTTAACAAAACAGATTCCCGAGCCTGGAAATGAAATTGAGCGGGTTTTTTGACTGCAGCAGAAGCTTTATTTTCCGTATACATTTTAAAAATCAAAAAGAATGAAAGTAATACTAATGCTGAGCAAAAAAGTGTGGAAAACAATAACGCTTTTTTTATTTTCATAAAGTATTCCCCTTAACGTATAGGCATAAAAATATATGAATAGGCTTAAATTTAATATAATATAAATTTATACATTTTTCCTTATATTTTTAAAATTTAATTTTTTATGGCGGTTTTTGTCGTTTCTTTTACTCAATCAGGGGTAAAAGAAAGAAAAATATCTTAAAAGAGGTGAATCAGATGTTTAAAATGACTGCCAATGCAATTAATGTGATTTCCAATGCCATTGAAAATGAAAAGAAAGACAAGCCTGCGGAACAATTGTATGTCCGGCTTTCAATGGGTATTGGTTGAGGCGGTCCTCAATTAAAGCTGTCTCTGGAAGAGCAGCCGTTAAGTTAAGATAAAGTGCTGGAGATAGAGGGGATCGATGTGCTTATCCATGAGCGTGACTATGTTCATTTTGATAGCACCAAGCTGGAATATGTAGAAGATGTCTTTGGAAGAGGCCGCTTTCAGTTATTAAAAATTTAGCGCTATTAAACATGCCTGTACGATTTAACATAGCGAAAAATGATGAGTTGCGGTTTTCAAACAGCAAAAGCGATGCCGAATGGCATCGCTTCTTTTAATTCATCTCCATTTCTTCAATGAAATCAATCAGTTCATCAAAGCCTTTCAAAACTATTAATGGTAACCCATCACAGTCCATATCAGGACAAAATTCAAAAAGTTCAACTAAGAAATCCACTTTTGGGGATGCTTCGGTGACAGAAGTGGTGAAGATATAGCTTTGCTCTTTTAGCATTTCTGTATTTTTCAATTGACCCACCTTCCACTAAAACAATTCTTGTTCTACTATTAGTTTACTATCTAACAGAAGGGAATTTTTTTTTATCTTTTGACAAATTCACGAACAAAAGTTCATATATTTTTCTTGTTTGAAAATAGTGGAAGCTCGATCTTAAATACTGTTCCATCACCAGGCTGAGAATAGAGGATTATGTTGCCGCCATGTTCCTCTATTATTTTTTTGCAAATCGACAGGCCAATGCCTGTTCCATTTTCTTTTGTTGTATAAAATGGGACAAATAATTGGTCAATAGTCTCCTGTGACATTCCCGAACCGTTATCCTCGACAATTATATAGGCTTTTGCTTTTTTTGTTTCAGCTGATAGTCGGATCCTGGCATCTGACCTGTTAACATTTTGAAGTGCTTCTAATGCGTTTTTTAAAATGTTCACCAATACCTGTTTAATCTGTTTGTTATCACCAAAAACTGAGGGATTGAAATCGCTGGGTTGTATGGAAAGATCAATATTATGGAGATGTGCTTCGCTTTCAAATAATATCGTCATTTCTTTGATAAGTTTATTGAGGGATATTTCCGTTCTCTTCTTCTCCGGCGGCTTAGCGGCATTTAAAAATTCGTAGATAATATCATTCGCACGATTAATCTCTTCTAATGCAATTTCAGCATATTGCTCTTTGCCGATCTCTTTTAAATATGGTTTTAAGAGCTGAATAAAACCTTTTACAGTCGTTAAGGGATTTCTGATCTCATGTGCAATGCCAGCGGCAAGCTGCCCAACGTTGGCCATATAATCAGATGCGAGTGAAGCTTCATGAATTTCTTTTGCTGTTTTTTCAAAGTACTTCTTTTTTTCCAACAGTTGAAGATTAAATTGCAGCAGCTTCTTTTCGACACGATCAGCCGTTTGCTTAAATTCCTGGTCTTCTATTGATAGAGGAAAACAGAATAAATGATGGCGGTTTTCTTCTTCCTCTAACAGATAAATTCGATGAGGCAAATACCTATCACCTAGTTTTAATTTTAATACTGTATATCCATTCCTGTTTAATTCAACTTTAAAGCTGCCAATTTCTTCAGATGCCAAAAAGTTTGTAAATAATAGGCCTGTCCACTTATCATCTTCACTTAAGGAAGCAGACAAAATCTCGTAATTTCCATTTATTAAAAAATAGGGAAAAGGCATTTTTTCCAATAAACTTTTTGTTAAATACATTTCTTAACCACCCTAACTATAAAAGTGTTTTGGCTGAAATTAAAGTTTACAAATATCATTTTGTGGTAAGTAAAAAGTGATTTAACAGCCATAAACTAATGTATGGCGAAAGATATCAGATTATGTTTATTTATGTATAAAAAATAAATAAAAATCGCAGGCCTCAAATTATGTTTGATGATAAGAGACAGGCCTATATAACTAGTATAGTGTTATTGAAAACTCAGAATCAACAAAACGATACGGCTTTGAAGGAGCAAATAGAATGACAGCAAATGAACAACTAAAAAACTATCTTCTTGAAAATAGCGATACGATCACTGAAAAATGGCTATCTGTAAGGCGGGGGGAGGATGACTCATCCATCTATTCCAATCATATGCCGCAAAAAATTGTAAAAGAGCTTATTGATTCCAACCATGAACTTATTAGAGTCATTGCAAATAGTCTTTCCCTAGAGCATGATAAGAACCTGGAAACGTGGAGCAGTGAAGCAGGTGAAAGAAGGGCAAGAATTGACATCGGCCTTACCAGATCCATTTCACAATTTAATGTTTTTCGAGATGTACTCTGGGATTGCCTTGAGCGGTTTTTTCTGGAAAATAAAATGGAGATTGCAGAAGCAATAAAGCTGGGAAGGAAGGTAGATACTACCCTGGATGGAATAATAGAAGGATTTTCTGCATCATATAGTGCTTATACAGTCAAACGAATGCGTTCTCAGCAGGAAATGATTGATGAATTAAGTACACCCATTATAACGATAACAGACGGAGTGGCTGTACTTCCGCTTATTGGTGATATCGATACACACAGGGCAAAAAAACTTATGGAGCACTCCTTAAGGGAAAGCAGCCAGAAGGAGGTTAATTGCTTAATTGTTGATTTATCTGGTGTTTTGGTAGTAGATACGATGGTTGCGCAGGAATTGTTTAAAATCATTGATGCCCTCGAGCTGACAGGGGTTGAAGTGTCTTTAACCGGGATGATGCCCGAGCTGGCACATTCCATCGTCACGTTGGGGATCCGCTTTGATCATGTGAAAATGTACAATAATCTTATGCAGGCTTTAAAAGAGTTTGGCATTGCACGAATGGAATAGTAAAAGCAGCAGAAAAAATTCTGCTGCTTTTTTTGTTTTAGATTTGCTTTAACCGAGCCATTTAATTTTAGGTTCTGTCTTGTTCCTGATCCGCTTTATATTTGCCCTATGTTTATATATGACAAAGAAGCCAAGGATGGATACAACGATAATAAGGGGGACATCCCAAACAATCAGCGCGTAAATAATCGAGGCAACTGCAGCCATGATTGAAGATAATGATACGTACTTCGTTATGTATAGGCTTAAGAAGAAAACTCCCAATATAATCAGGAACATTAAAGGTACATACGCCAAAAGCACGCCGCCTGAAGTTGCGACTGCCTTTCCGCCCCGAAACCCTGCAAAAAGAGGATACATATGCCCAACTACTGCAAAAACTCCGGCCATTAACGGATGCATGTCCGATCCGAAGAAAAAGGGAAGAGCAGCAGCAAGCGTCCCTTTCAAAATGTCAGCTATTGTTACGATCATCCCGGCCTTGACGCCGAGTGTCCGAAATGTATTTGTTCCTCCTAAATTACCGCTTCCATGCTCCCGGATGTCCACTCCATAAAATGCTTTCCCGACAATTAAACCGGAAGGAATGGAGCCAAGTAAATAAGCTAAAATGATAATAATTCCATAAATCATGAAAACTCTCCTTCATACATTCATCGTTACTATATTGTACCATGCAAAATGAAATCTACACCATGTTGATTTGAAAAAGAAGGATTGAAAAATTATTTTAAATTAGAAATCTTTACAAATCAGCGTGTTAAAAGTAATATTGTATTTGTAAATCGTAACAATTTCGATTTATGTTAATTTTTGATATAAATATATTGTACAAAGGGAGGTAGGAAATTTTTTAAATATAGAGGAAGTAGGGGGAACCTTTGAAAAATAGAGTGGTTTTAGCGATACTCTTTTCACTGATCTTCAGGTTATGAATGCCCTTGTTAATACTGTAAGTTATAATATTTCTCCGGCTGAGGTCATGTTTTTTAGAAGAGGGGAGATTGAAATAATTACCCATTAATCAAAGTTGAGGTAAGTTCTGATACTCATCCGTTCTATACAGGAAAGCAAAAATTTGCAGACAAAGGCGGAAGAGTGGACCGGTTATTGGAAAAGGATAAGATGAGGGATAAAAAAATTAAGCACGAATTATTAAAAGGGTTTATCAATTTATTGAAAGTGTAGAAGATATGCTGGCACAGCAATCAGAAACGAAGGAGCATTTTTTAAGCCTGCTTAAAGAGCATTCACCCCACCATCAAGCAGCCAGCCGCTTCAATATGACAATTGAAGAAACAGTTAAGTTGATGCATGAAATTGAAGATGACATAAACAAAAAACTGGAAGAGAAAATAGAAAATTATAGATGGATAGACTATACAGAGATTGTCAAAATAAATCATGCTGAAAATATGAAGTATTATCTGGTTATATCCTAACTATTAAGGCTGAATTCTACTTTAGAAGTCCAGCCTTTAATTTTTTGATTTGATCTAAGTTGTGAAGGAATTCACCCTTTTCTTGTTACGGGCTCATTGATTAAAGGAATATTTAAAAGAAAAAGGAGTAATTATTTCAAACGAAATAATTACTCCTTTTTCTTTAGTTTAAGGCTTTATAAATAGCTTCCAAGTTCTTTTCCATTATACTAAAATAATCATTTCCAATTTTTATATCCTCTTCAGTTACTGCTTCAAGATTGTGCAGAGTCAGAGAATCAGCCCCAATTTCTTTTTGGATCATTTCCGATACTTTTGGTGAAACATTCTGTTCGAAAATTACATAGTGAATATCATGGGCTTTTGATTCTTCAATAATTTTCTCTAGGCCCTTCTGTGAAGGCTCCAGAGTAGGGGATAAACCTGAAATGGCAATTTGTTCAATTCCATAGCGTTCTTCCCAGTATCCATATGCTGCATGGGAGACTAGAATGAACTTCGTTTTAGCATTTTTAACAGTATCAGAATATTTTTTGTCGAGTGCTTCTAAATCATTTTTTAGAAGCAGAAAGTTCTTTTCAAACTCCTCTTCATTTTGAGGCATTTGTTTAATGAGTGCGTTTTTGATATTTTCAGCCAGGTTTGTTGACCGAATAGGATCTAGCCAAACGTGGGGATCTATGTCTCCATGATTGTGGCTATCTTCTCCATGGTCATGTTCCTCTTCGTGAGAAGGTTCTCCCTCGTGACTATGGTCTTCTTCATGATTAGTCTTATCATCCTGACTGTGCTCCTCCTTGTGAGAGACTTCACTGTCGTGGACATGCTCTTCTTCTTGAGTAGCTTCCCCCTCATGCCTGTGTTCTTCATGATCTTGCTTATCTGTCTTTATAAACTCTATGCCTTCAGCAGCTTTTAAGATAGTTACTTTTTCGTTTTTAAGCGTTTCAGCTGCCTTTTCAGCGAATCCCTCAACTCCCGCTCCTGAATATATAAATAGATCAGCTTCTGCGATTTGAGTCATTGTTTTAGTAGTAGGTTCATAGGTATGGGCGTCAATGCCAGGCGGGTATACACTTTTCACTTCAACATATTTGCCGCCAATTTTCTTTGTGAAATCCTCCAAAGGAAAAATAGTTGTAAATACTGTTAGGGTGACTATATCATCTTTACCCGCCACCGTTTCCTTTGATGTGCCGGAACAGCCGGCAACTAAGGAACCAAGGATCAATAAAATGCTTACAAATATAGCCTTTGTTTTCAATTTTTCTCATCTCCTGAATGGTTATTCGATTTTTTTCTTTCTGCTATTTGAATCAGTGCTGAGCTGCATGAGCGGCATGTTCCATAGATCTCAAAGCAGCAATGCTGGATATTTACATTTTCAGCAAGTAAACTTTCGGGAAAACTATATGGAAGGACAATAACTTTGCTGCATTTTTCGCATAAAAAATATGCAATATCCAAATCTCCTGTTAATTGTCCACTCAGGAAATAATGCTTTTCCCCGTGATTGTACCTTACATAAACTAGCTTAAAGCTTTCAAGGATACTTAGGCATCGGTATATCATATCCAAACTGATATCAGGGTAACTTCTCTGCATTAGATTTTTTAGTTTCTGGACCGTGATGAATTTATTCTGATCTTCTAGAAGGGTAATAAGAAGAATGCGCTTTTCATTTAGATGGAAGCCATTCACTTTCAGGGTTTTAAACAAAGTTTGCAAAGAATCCATTTTTTCACCAATTTACAAATAGTAATTATTACGATTTATAGTCTAACCTATTAGTAATTAATTTGTAAATACAATATACTGAAATTATCGTAATTATTACGATTTACATTAAAGGTTTTTAGTTAAATTAAAATTCATTTTAAAAAGTGGAGATGATTTTTTACTGTATTTATTTGTTTGATAAAAATATTTCAGGGTAATTATTAACTGTCACAGCATTCAAACCAGTAAAAGGAGAGATGCAGTATGGAACAAAACATGAATAATACAAATGGACAAGCAGAAAACGTGGAACAAAAGCTTAACAATATGGGAAGTGAAAAGAAGGAAGAAATTCTTTCTAACTTTGATGAATTTAAAGAATATCTAAGCGGAAAAATTTCAATGGGCAAAAAGATGGGCATGGATGAAGAACAATTAGCCAACACAGCTCAAAAAGTGGGAGACTATTTAGCTTCCAAAGAAGAACCTCGTAATCGTGAAGAGAAGCTGCTTCAGGAACTTTGGAAGGCAGGAACTGAAGAGGAGAAACATAAGCTGTCACATATGCTTGTTAAGGTTGTAGGATAAATGGCAACTGGGCCAGTGGAACAGTTTTTAAGGCGGAGGCACAATCTTCCGCCTTTTTATTTTTCTTTGAGAAGCATAAGAGCGTTTACAATGGTCAAAAATGGTCTATATATAGGTATCTGACTTTAGGGGGAGTCTTAGTGCAAAAGGTTCAGGGGTTTATAAAAAGAAAAAGGGTATGGATTCCCATATTGAGCCTGATTCTTATTTTAACAGCAACCATTATCTATCAAAGCAATAAACCATTGCCAAATGGCCTTTCTTTTGAGGGGGACGTTTACCCTGTTGAAGACATTCAATTTCTATATGACCTTACCTATGAAAAGAAAAATGGCAAGAGGGAAAGTGATCAGCAGATATTTCAGCGAATAACTGAAGCGATTGGAGAAGCAGAAGATTTCATTGTGATGGATATGTTTTTATTTAATGGCTACCATGATAGTGACCAGGATTTTCCGGATATTAGCGGCAAGATAATGGACAAAATTATTGCCCAAAAGAAAAAACACCCTGATATGGAGATCACTGTTATTACGGATCGTATAAACAGCAGTTATGGATCTCATAGGGTGCCGGAACTTGAGGAACTTAAAGAGAATGGAGTAAATGTTGTTTTTACTGCACTAATACCTTTAAGGGATTCAAATCCCATCTATTCCGCTTTCTGGCGCGTGTTTCTTCAATGGTTTGGCCAGGGGGGAGAAGGGTGGCTTCCTAATCCACTAGCCAAGAATGCACCTGACGTTACATTCCGCTCTTATCTGGATCTTATGAACATTAAAGCAAATCATCGAAAGGTATTTGTGACCGAAAAAACAGGAATCGTTACATCCGGAAATCCTCATAATGCCAGCGGGTTCCATTCAAATATCGCCTTTGAAGTGAAGGGAACTATTTTGTCTGACCTGGTAAAAACCGAACAGGCTGTTGTGGACTATTCTGCATCCGGCAATCTTCCTTCCGTCAAGTCACGGACAAATGGAAAAAACGGTTCAGTGAAGGCTCAAGTACTGACAGAAGGTAAAATATATAAACATATTGTCAAAGAGATTAATGAAGCTGAACATGGTGAATCCATCTGGCTGGGCATGTTTTATCTAGCAGACCGGGAAGTCGTTAATGCCTTAAAAGATGCCGCTGAACGGGGAGTAAAGGTTAAAATGATTCTCGATCCCAATCAGAACGCATTTGGATCGGAAAAGATTGGCCTTCCGAATATCCCAGTGGCAGCAGAACTGGACAAGCTCGGCCAAGAGAATATTAAGATCCGCTGGTATAACACAGGTTTTGAACAATATCATTCGAAACTTATGTATATAACTGGAAAAGAAAATAGCATTATAATCGCAGGGTCAGCTAATTTTACGAGAAGAAATTTGGATGACCTGAATTTGGAAACAGATTTGAAAATTATCGCTCCTGCCCAATCGGAAGTCATGCAGGATGTGGAGGCATATTTTCATAAGCTATGGGCAAATAAAGGAGCAGTATATACAAATGATTATAAATCGAATGAAAAGCTGCCGACTTTAAAATATATTACCTATAGGCTGCAAAAACTCACTCAATTTACAACCTATTAAGAAATTTTTGCTAAATTGCACTAATATCGAAACTATTCTTATATTTCTTTCGTTATATAAGGGGGCAAGAAATTAGTGCGAACCTGCCAGCCGTTCTATATTTCCTTCCCATTTTCTGAACATTTAGATACGATGGTTATAAGGGAGGAAATGTCAATGGCTAATATTGAAATAAACCAGCAAAAGCCTCAAGCCAAAAAGCTTATTTTTGCAGGGCTTTTGTTTGCTTTTATATTGATGCTTTCCAGTGTGCTTATGCTGATATATCCTTTTGCTTCAAATGAAAAAGCATCCTATTTTAAAGGTGAAAATCCAATTTTATTTGAGGGGAAGCAGCAGGGCAATGCCCTTATTGAAGGTGAAGCAGTTTATTTGCCGCTATCTTTTTTACACGGGTTTATCGATGAGAATATCATCTTTGACGAAAAATCGCAGTCTATTATTATAGCAACTAAAAATAAAGTGGTGCAGATGCCTTCTGAATCTCTTACTTATTACGTAAACGAGACACCAATCGATCTGCATTTTAATGTTTTTAAACAAAATAGAGAAGAGAAATATCTGGCGATTGAACCGCTTTTAACTTATTACCCGATAACCTATTCGATTCTGCCGGATTCAGGAACTGTATGGGTGCAAAAAGACGGAGAGGAGCTGGCTGCCGGAAAAGTAGCTGATAAAGATATTCATAAAGAAATGCTCCGACTTCGCACTGATGCCAGTTTGCAGTCACCGTATACAGCTTCTGTTTCTCCAAAAGAGAAAATTCTGGTTGAGGATGTTAAAGAAGATTACTATTTTGTTAGAAAAAAAGACGGTACAGCTGGTTATCTAAACAAAGAATACATCGTAAAAGGGAAGACAGAGCAAGTTTCCATTGCTATAGAGGAAGAGGTGAAACCTGTTCCAAGAATTGAAGGGCCTATCCAGCTGACCTGGGAAGCCGTTTATTCACATAATCCCAATACTTCGAAGATTCCAAAGATGCCTGGCGTCAATGTCGTATCTCCAACCTGGTTTGAACTTTCTAAGGAAGACGGCTCTATTAAGAACCGCGGCTCGATTGAATTTTCAAAATGGGCACAGCAGCAGGGTTACCAAGTATGGGGCTTGTTCTCCAATGCGTTTGATCCGGTTTTGACCCATGAAGCGTTCCAGTCCTTCCAAACAAGGCAGAACATGATTCGCCAGCTGCTCCATTTCAGCGAGCTGTACGAATTAAACGGAATCAATCTTGATATTGAAAATGTCAACCCTGGGGATGGGCCCCTTATTACACAGTTTGTACGTGAAGCAACCCCTTATTTTCATGAAGCAGGTTTGATTGTGTCAATGGATATTACGTTCATTTCTTCCAGCGGGAATTGGTCAGCTTTTTATGAACGGGATGAACTTGCCGAGATAGCGGATTATATGGTGGTCATGGCTTATGATGAACATTGGGGAAGTTCTCCGGTTGCGGGGAGTGTGGCGAGCATTCCGTGGGTGGAGGAAAACCTGAAAATTCTTCTGGAGGCAGTACCTAATGAAAAACTAATATTGGGAGTTCCTTTATATGCAAGGCTATGGGAACAAAAACAGTCAGGAGAAGTGTCTTCCAAGGCTTTATCCATGAACAAAGTAAAAGAATGGCTTAGCGAGAACAAGATTAATCCAGCTTATGATCATGCAAGCGGACAAAATTATGCAGAGCATTATTCGGAAGAAGATCAAACCACGTACAGGATATGGCTAGAAGATGAATTATCTCTGAAAAAACGCGCTGATTTGGCAAGAAAATACAAATTGGCCGGAGTTGCAAGCTGGAGCCGGTATTTTGCAGACGAATCAGCATGGACGGCATTGTCTTTAGGCGATGAGCAAGTTACTAAAAAATAGAATGAGGCCGGGAGCTAATCCCGGCCTCATTTTTTATTGCAGAGTCTGTTCAGCAACCGATATGTGGCGGAATATTTTTACTGAAAACAATCCTTTATCGGTCAGCTTAAGCTCCGGTATAACGGGGAGCGCCAAAAACGATAGTGTCAGAAAAGGGTTGAAGAGCATGCTGCAGCCGATTTTCCGCAATGCCTGATTCAATTCTGATAATTGACCGTTGATGAAGGCTGAATCCCGATCCGTCATGAGGCCGGCTATGGGCAGGGCAAGGTCAGCGAGGACTATTCCATCTTGTACAACAGCCAGGCCTCCTTTTATTTTTGCAGTATGATTAATCGCCACAAGCAAATCTTCGTCAGAGGTGGCGGCAGCGACAATATTATGGGAATCATGTGCCACAGTTGAAGCAATCGCACCTCTGCTGATACCCAGCCCCTTTAGGATACCCAGGCCAAGGTTGCCGGTGTTTTTATGCCTTTCAAGGACGGCAAGCTTCAAATAGTCTTTTTCAGGGTTGGGCTGGAAAAAGCCATGGAGGCTATCCGGCTTTTCCACCAAGTGTTTGGTAACAATACTATTAGGAATAATTCCAATTATATTTGCATTGCCTTCTCCTATATTTATTTTAAGATCCTCAAAATTTAAGCTGTTAATCCTGACACTGTCTATTATTGAAGGGGCTGGAGCCATATTGGTCTTTGCAGGATGTTTGATGGCACCGTCTTCAGCTGCAAGTATTCCGTTTTTCATTACCTTATCGATTTTGACGGTATTCAGATCGCTTAGAAACAGCAGATCAGCTTCATAACCTGGAGCGATCGCGCCCTTGTGCTTGAGGCCAAAGCATTCTGCAGCGTTCAGAGTGGCCATTTGGATAGCAAGTATGGGGTCCACGCCCTCGTTTATAGCCATTCTGACATTATGGTCAATGCTGCCTTCGTTCATAAGGTCGTCAAGATGCTTGTCATCGGTCACAAATAAACAGCGTCGTGCGCTTTGTTCTTTGACTGCTTTTAGAAGAGGGATTAAGTCTCTGGCAGCAGATCCCTCTCTCAGCATGACATGCATGCCTCGGCGAAGACGAACCAGTGCTTCTTCAGCATTTATGCATTCATGGTCGGTTCTAATCCCTGCTGACATGTATACATTGATGCCATCAGCATTCAGTCCAGCCGCATGGCCATCAATATACTTGCCATTGCTGCTTGCGCCCTCAAGCTTTTTTAACATTCCTTCATGATTTTGCATAACTGCGGGATAATCCATAACCTCTCCAAGTCCGATCACTCTCGGGTGGGCGTAAAGGCCTTCAAGATCCGTGTCACTTAGTTGTGCACCGGCATTTTCAAACGGTGTTGCGGGTACACAAGAAGGAAGCATAAATAACACATCAAGCGGTATATCCTCTGAAGCTTTGAGCATGAAATCAATGCCTGTTAATCCGCTGACATTTGCAATTTCATGCGGATCAGCAATAACGGTGGTAACACCATGTGGGAGGACAACGTTGCTGAATTCAGCAGGCGTAACCATCGCGGATTCAATATGGACATGCCCATCAATGAAACCGGGGGCAATGTAGCTGCCCGCAGCATCAATGGTATGCTTCCCCTCATAGCTGCCCAATCCTGCGATATAGCCATCAGCAATCGCTATATCTTCTTGGAGGATCTCTCTGGTAAAAACATTTATAACTTTCCCATTTTTAATAACGAGATCGGCAGGAGTCCTTTTGGCTGCCACGTCAATTCTTTTTTTTAAAACCTCCAATGTTAGCTTCATTTAAACTCCTCCCTTTTTAAAATTAGGCTGTGTTATTGCTGATTGTTGTGTATTTGGCACCCTGTTGATTGGAGTGGAAGGCGCGAGATTCCAACGGGAGGAGCGAGTCGAAGGAAGACCCCGCAGACGCGAATGCGCCGAGGAGGCTTCCGGACCGCCCGCGACAGCTTGAGTGCCTGGAGCGGAAATCAACAGGCCAGTTTAACAGAGCCTAAAATTAATGCCCGCCCATGATAAAGTTGATTATAAAAGCTGCGCTGACAAAATACATAATCCAGTGGATTTGATCTCGCTTGCCTGTTAAAAGCTTTAATAGGGTATAAGAGATAAAACCAAAAGCCAGACCCTGCGCAATGCTGAAGGTTAATGGCATTAAAATAATCGTTAAAAATACAGGTATGACATCTGTAAAATCATCAAAGCTGATATGCTTAATTTCACTAAGCATTAAGGCTCCCACGAGAATGAGTATAGGCGCGGTTGCTACGGATGGAATGAAATAGATTAACGGAGCGAAGATAAGTGAAAGGAAAAATAGCAAACCGACTGTTAAAGCGGTTAAACCTGTACGCCCCCCTTCGGAAATACCGGTTGCGTTTTCGACGTATGCATTTAGAGCTGTACTTCCAAAAGCTGCGCTGGCCATGGTTCCAACCGCATCAGCCTGAAGGGCGCGGTCAAGGTTTTCGATTTTGCCGTTTTCGTCTGTAAGGCCGGCTTTTTTGGATAATCCGATCAATGTGGCTAAATTATCAAATAATTCAACAATAGTGAAGGAGAAAATGACAGAAATAATACCATATTGAATTGCCCCCATTATGTCCATTGCCATAAAAGTCTCAGACATGCTGGGCAATGAAAGGGAAGCAACATCGCTGATTGCTTTTGGATAGGCGATAAAACCTACTATCATGGCTAATACGCTAGTGCCCAAAATACTGATTAAAAGGGCGCCTTTCACTTTTTTAGCCATTAATAAAGCAGCAGTAATCAGTCCGAATAGAGCAAGCAGGGGACCTGTGCTTGTGATATCTCCAAGCCCCACGAAAGTGGCTTCATTTGCTACGACAAGCTCAGCATTTTTCAGGCCAATAAAGGCGATGAATAAACCAATCCCGACTCCTATGGCTGATTTCAGCACACCGGGGACGCCGTCGACAATTTTTTGCCGGACACCGGTCACGGTCAGGATTAAGAACACTATACCCGATATAAAAACTGCACCTAAGGCTGTTTGCCAGGAAAGTCCCTGCCCCAGCACAACCGTATAAGCGAAAAATGCATTCAACCCCATTCCCGGTGCAACTGCTACAGGGAAGTTGGCCCAAAGTGCCATTAAAAGTGTACAAAAAACACTTGCATAAATGGTTGCAGCTAATGCAGCTTCTTTGGGAATTCCTGCATCAGCCAATATGCTCGGGTTCACGAAAATAATATAGCTCATCGTCATAAACGAAGTAATGCCAGCGAGAATTTCTGTTTTAACGTTCGTTTTCCGTTCAGAAAGCTTAAAAATCTTTTCTAGTAGGCTTGCCTGTGAGGAGGGTGGGAGACCGGATCCTAAATCCTTTTCAATCATCGACATGAATGATCACTCCTTGCTTAAATTTGCATTCCGAGATCAGCAAGTCCTAGTGCAAATAAGCTGGAAACGAGAAAGATTCAATATTTTTTGTTAAAAGATAAAATTTTTAAATAGGAAATCTGTAGATTTCTGGAATAATCAGCAGAAAGTACAATTTAACCGTTAAAATGGCTAAATCCATCTGCGAGGAATAGTTAAATATAAACATATCCGCGAAAAATTAAATATAACCGCGAAAATTTCATTTTATCCCGCGAAAACTCGAAAATCTTCCGCGAAATCTGTTTAACACCATAAATTTGAAGTATTACAATGGTTCAATAAAGACATCCATAATGCCGCCGCAAATTCCGCCATCTTCATAAAAGAGGCCTTTTGTGAGATCGACACGCTGCTGGCTGTGCCTGTTCGTCTTAATCACTTCAAACGCTTTTTCTATTACTTCTGCCTCCCCGCAGCCGCCCCCAATGGTTCCCTCAATTTTTCCGCAAGGGTAGACAATCATTTTGCTTCCGGCTTTTCGCGGAGTAGAACCTTTCGTACGGATAATGGTTGCCAGTGCGGCTTTTTCACCCCCTTTCATGATTTCCAGAGACCGCCTTATGAGGTGCATTTGTTCCATGTGCCGGCCCCCTCATGAAAACCTTTTTTGGCATGCTTTTTGATTTTCTCGCTCAATGAGCTGCCAGATTTTTGATTTTTAACTTTTAAAATTTCGGCCATCACGCTGACGGCAATCTCGGCAGGTGTTTCTGCACCAATATCGAGGCCGACAGGAGTATAGAGATGATCAAAGCTTTCATTTGGATATTCCTGGCGTATCTCCTCAAAAACACCGGAGATTCGCCGGCGGCTGCCAATCATGCCGATATAAGCAGGCTGTTCATTGCGATTTAAAAGTTCGGTTAAGCTTAAAACATCAAATTTATGACCTCTTGTCAAAAGAAGGATATAAGTTTTTTCCGTGATGTCTACGTTCTTGAAATAGTTAATATAAGATTCGCAAACTACCTCATCTGCTTCGGGAAAACGAATTCTGTTAGCAAATTCAGGCCGGTCATCAATGACTGTGACATAGAAACCGAGCATTTTTCCCATTCCAGCCATCGGTTCACAAACATGGCCGGCACCAGCGACGATGAGGTGAAGGGGGGCAGGGAAGTATTCTGCAAAGCATTCTACAGAAGTATTATTGCTGAAAAATCTAACTGAACCCGAGTATTTTTTGCGTATGAATTTTTCGCAGTTTTCAATTAATTTTTGTTTTAAATTAGGAGGAAGGAGGTAATCAGTATATAGTTTTCCATCGGTATGCAGCAATGCTTTGGATCCGATCAGCCCGCTGTCCGAATGATCGGTAATTGTCAGCAGGAAAATATCTTTTCGGCTTTTAATCGTATCTTCCAGTTTTTTATACATATCAGGGTTCATCAATTGGATCACCTTGCAGACTGGGTCTTTTTATTTTTTAGAGATTTTAACGCGTTAAATACCCTTTCAGGGGTTGCGGGCAAATGATAGATTCTGGCCCCTGTTGCATCATGGATTGCCGAGATAATGGCCGCGATGATCGGAATCATCACTACCTCACCGATCCCCTTTGCCCCAAAAGGTCCTGTTGCCTCCGTTTCCTCAACAGGGAAGGTCTCTATTAGAGGGGTTTCCCGAATCGTTGGAATGATGTAATCCGTAAAATTGCGGGTTTTATGATAGCCGTCCTCAATTAAAATATCTTCAAAAAGTGTATAGCCAATCCCCATAACGGCTCCGCCCTCCGTTTGCCCTTCAAGACCCTGTGGGTTCATCACTTTTCCTGCATCCGGAATGGAAACGACACGAAGAACATCCGTTTCTCCAGTTAGCGTATCTACTTCAACCATCACGACATGAGTTAAATAGCCGTACAAATGATGGGGGGCTCCGCCTGATCCTTCAATCTCTTCTTTTTCTTTGGGAAGGTAAAAATGCCCTTCAACCCTAGTAGTTTTACGATTATCATAAAGATATTGATAGATGGATTGATAGGCTAATTTTTTCCCATCTGCTGCAATATGATTTCTGTTGATTGCTACTTTAGAAGCAGGTATGTTCAGCATTTCTGCAGCTGTTTGCGTCAGCAGTTTCACCATATTGGGGGCAGCAGTGGCAACGGCGCGGCCGCCTGTATAGGTAGAACGCGAGGCAGTGACGGTTCCTCCATCCAAGGTTCGGGAAGTGTCACCCTGAACCACTTGAATATTTGAGATATCACTGTTAAGTATTTCCGCAGCCACCTGGGCATAGACCGTACTGTTGCCTCCGCCGATTTCTTCACATCCCACCCCAACTAGAAATTTCCCATCTGGAAGCAACTCGATTGATGCTGCACCATAGTCCGGAAGGCCGATTCCCATTCCGATCCCGTGGAAGGAGGTCGCCAATGAGATCCCTCTCTTTTTCCAGGGTTCACTTACATCAGCTTTATATTTTTCCCTGTTTCGCCACAAGTCACAGTTTTCCGCTGTTTCGAGTGTCTTATAAGTCCCGACGCTCGATTTGACGACATGCCCTACACTTGAAACTTCACCCTGATGGTAAACATTTTTTTTGCGCAGATCTATTGGGTCGATACCCAGCTTTTCTGCAATCATGTCCATATGGGTTTCAATCCCCATGCAAACCTGGTTAACGCCAAAACCTCTGAAAGCCCCTGCAATGCCATTGTTTGTATAAACACAAAATCCTTCTAGATCAACATTCGGAATCTTATAGGGTCCGCAAGAATGTTCTATGGCAAGTGCAATAACAGCTCCGCCAAGGGAGGCATAAGCGCCTGTATCACCAACTGCCCTAACCTCGTTTGCCAGGAGTGTTCCGTCACTTTTGGCCGCTGTTTTCATCTGGACTTTAAAAGGATGCCGCTTTATGCCGGCAATCACAGACTCTTCACGGCTGTAATGGATTTTAACAGGCCGGCCGTTCGTATGCATGGCTAATAACGCAAGATAAATTTGAACCGTGATTTCATCTTTCCCGCCAAAAGCACCGCCAATAGGGCTGGAAATCACCCGAATGCGTTCAGGATTATAGGCAAGCGAACGGGCAATCTGCATCCGGTCCCGGTATGCATACTGGCCTGGGCAGCGAATCGTAATAAATCCTTCCTCATCCATAACTCCCCAGCCGCCTTCCGTCTCAATAAAAGCGTGCATTTGCCGCGGGGAATAAAAGGTATTTTCAACAATAATATCTGCTTCCTGAAACGCTTTTTCGGTATCCCCGTTTTTGATGGCTACGTGGCTGTGAATATTCCCGTCAGGATGAAGCCGGGGAGCGGAAAGTGTCATAGCATACTCTGCATCTGTCACAACCTCCAATGGTTCGTAATCTACTTTTATTAGAGAGAGAGCCTGTTCGGCAATTTCCAGTGTTTCTGCAGCGACAAGCGCTACAGCATCGCCCGTGCAGCGGACCACCTTAGAGCAAAGGACTGGCTGATCGGGCACTACAATTCCAAATCCGTTAAATCCGGGAATGTCCTTGTGTGTCAGAACACATATCACTCCAGGAAGCTTTTTGGCTTCTTTGGTGTCAATATGGTTAATTTTTGCATGAGGATATTCGGACCGTAATACTTTTCCCCATACCATGTTATCGAAATGGTAATCCGTCATATATTTTAATTCCCCTGTTACTTTCTCAGGGCCGTCTATTCTCTTGACTCTTTTTCCAACCCACTTGAAGGTTTCAGGATTGGCTTGGTTATCGGTCATCGGTTTTCCCACCTCCTGATCAATCGGTATAATCCTCTTTCCAGCAGGGCGCTCGCCATATCGCGCCGATAGGTTGCAGTCGCTCTGACATCTGTGATTGGCATGACTTCTTTCCAGGCAATCTTGGCGATATTCTGGATTAAATCTTCTGTCAGCGGTCCCTGTGAAAGAAGATATTCACATTTTTTTGCACGGATGATCGTTGGGCCGACCGACCCAAAAGCAATTTTCCCGCCTTGGCAGTGCCGGCCTTCAATCATTCTTAAGGAAATCGCGACATTCACAATGGAAATAGATTGGGCTTTCCTGGGGCCGAGCTTTTGGAAAATCCCGATCTCGTTTGGCACTTGCGGATGAATCAAGATGTTCGTAATCATTTCATTCTCTCTTAAAACAGTCCTTCCCGGACCAGTGAAAAACTGTTCAATGGGGACTAGCCTTTTGGTGTTTAATGAGCTGATTTCAAGTATGGCTCCAAGGACATATAAAGCCGGGAGTGTATCTCCTGCGGGGGAAGCAGTTCCGATATTGCCGCCGATTGTCCCCATATTTTGCATTTGCGTTGCCCCAACCTCCCGGGCCGCCTCAACCAGAACATCCGCTTTTCTCTGGAGCAGGGGAGATCGGACAATGTCTGTATGTGTTGTTAAGGGACCGATATGGATGCAGCCTTCTTTTTCTTCGATATCGCGAAGTTCTTTTAAGCTCTTTATATTAACCCAAACCTCAGGGCGCCATTTTCCTTCCTTCATCCGTACTGTTGCATCTGTGCCGCCTGCAAGCAATTTATGTTTTTTATTAGTTTGGGCCAGAAACGCAAGGCATTCAGAAAGAGAGGAAGGGGTGATGATATCAATTTCAGAAACAAGCATGGGCAAACCTCCTTATTTTATTTTTAATGCATGTAAATAATCTTCCGGGGTATTTAAATTCAAGTGGATAGAAGAATCATCTACTGGAACTTCTTTTACGAGGCTTTTATGCTTTTGGAAAACACTTCTCAGCCCCTTTGTTTCTTCTTTGATGGCAGAAAGCTCTTCACGCAAACCGGAAGAAAACAAAACGGGATGTCCTCTTCTACCCTGAAAGACTGGAACAGTAATTAGGCTGCGCTCTCTGATTTGCACGTTATAAAGCCGTTTTAATGTCAGTTCTGATGCCGGCTGGTCGACCGCTGTAATTAGAATATTACGCGCGTGAGTGTTAGCAGCACTAACGCCGGCAATGATGGAAGAGCATTTTCCTGTATGGAATAAGTCATTTTTAACAACTTTGACGGGATAATTTTTTGCCATCGTTTCTAATTCTTCAGACCTGTAGCCTACAACAGCGATAACATCTGAAAAAGGTGATTCAATCAGTGTCTGCAGCTGGTATTCAAATAATGTCCGTCCATGCCAGGAGAGCAGTCCTTTTAATTCCCCCATCCGAGTAGACTGTCCTCCTGCCAAGAGAATGGCCGCACCTGCCATTAGCCTGTAATGGTTTCCTTTTTGGAATCATTTTTGGCTGCGGCTGATTGGACAGCTTTGATTATTTTGGTATAGCCTGTGCAGCGGCACAGGTTCCCGCCTAGTGCTGTTTTTATTTCATCCGTAGTTGGAATCTGGTTAATTCCGTTTAAAAAAGCTTTTGCAGAAACAATAATTCCAGGTGTACAGTAACCGCACTGTGTAGCACCTTCTTCAACAAAAGACTCCTGAATTACATCCAGGTTGGGAGTTAGCCCCACACCTTCGCATGTGATGATGTCCTGTCCTTCTGCCTGACCGGCAAGGACAAGACAAGAACAGGCAACCTCGTTATTGATTAGTACAGAGCAGGAACCGCATTCTCCTTTTCCGCAGCATTCTTTGCTTGCAGTCAGCCCGAGATCTTCTCTGAGGACATCGAGAAGAGTTTTGGCAGGCGGGCAGGTAATCGAGCACTGTACTCCATTAACTGTGAATTGAATGGTTTTCAATTTTATGCCTCCTTATGGAAAGGGAATCTATAGGAATTCCCATTGTCAACCTATTAATTTTTAGATGGTACAAAACTGGATAGGCAATTAGCCCTTTTTGGCAGATTTGAATTTTGGAGTATTTGTGGTCTGGAAGTTTTGGTGTTTTTATCTAAGATATTATGCCTTTTCTTCTAAATAGACTAAAAAACATAAAAAAATTCCTAAATAAGAAAAGAGTCTTGTGCAGATAAAGCACACATCTCTTTTCGTAGTCAGGAATTTACGGTTCCTAGTAGAGACCCTCAAACCAATTATTGAGGTTATACGAAAATCAGGTAAGTATTTTTTTTCATTGAGAGGATTTTGGCCAATTTTTATAGAAATTAGGGGTAAGTTGCTTTGAAGTTTAATAGCTCCGTTAATATTTTGTCAAGTCAAAATTTTCTGAAAAACAATATTGACGCATAAAAGCAGTTTGTTTAATATAGTGTTTAACAGGAGGACATTATGAATTTCACCTCATCCCACTTTCATCCAACTTTTAAAAAAGACCTTGCTCACCTATATAACCGAATTAACCAGGAGATCTATGGTGTGGGAGTAAAAAAACAGCGGATTGAAACCTTTGATGACAGAGTGATCATTTTTGCCCAGCATAAGCGCGTACAGGCGCTGAAGATGCTAAGCAAAAACTTTCATCACCTAACCATTTCGGTTGATTCTGCATTGATTGCAGAGTTTAAATCGTTATTTAAGGTGCATATCGAAGCAACTCTTGATCTCAAAGTAAGGACCATTTTAAAAGATTATGATCCTGTTACAGAAGAAGCATGCACAATTATATATTTTAAAGAGTAAAAGATTATATTTGGGATAGCTGTGTATGACGCATTTATCTTAAATCCATATGAAGGCGGTTCCTTCAGCTTTTGTTTACCGAAAGCTTTATGAAACCGCAGCAATAGATCATCCGTTTGTGATGTGTTCTATTGCTGCGGTTTTTTTTATATCTTTTTTTTAGGGAGGTGATTTGTCCATTCGTTATTGCTGGTTCATGCAAAAGAAAACAAAAGATTAACCTGGAGGGGAAGCTTTTGGAAAAATTAAATCCTTGGAAGGTAGGGACTTTAGGGTTTCAGCATGTTCTGGCCATGTATGCGGGAGCTGTGATTGTACCGCTAATCGTGGGCCCTGCAATTGGCCTTAACGCTCAGCAGCTTGCTTACTTGATTTCAATTGATTTATTTACTTGCGGGATTGCCACTTTGCTTCAAGTGATTGGCGGGAAGCATTTTGGCATAAAACTGCCTGTGATCCTGGGATGTACGTTTACAGCTGTTGGGCCGATGATCGCCATTGGCAATCTGCAGGGGATAACTGCCATTTATGGAGCCATTATTGCTTCGGGCATCATCGTTATGATTTTATCGCAGTTTATGAGTAAAATCATGCGCTTTTTTCCGCCTGTTGTTACAGGTTCGGTTGTGGCGATAATAGGGGTCTCGCTTATTCCGGTTGCGATGAATAATGCAGCAGGCGGACTTGGATCACCGGATTATGGAAGCGGAAAAAATCTGTTTCTTGCTGTTTTTACCCTTGTGCTGATTATTGTCATGAATCGTTTATTTAAAGGGTATATGAGAGCCATTTCTGTCTTGCTTTCACTCATCGCAGGCACCATTGCTGCTTATTTCATGGGGCTGGTAAGCTTGTCGGAAGTTTCGGATGCCTCCTGGTTTCATGTTGTCCAGCCATTTTATTTCGGCTTTCCGACCTTCAATGCATCTGCCATCCTTACCATGACTCTTGTTGCCATTGTAAGCATGATAGAGTCTACGGGGGTATTTTTGGCGCTAGGTGATGTGTGTGAAAGAAAGCTAGACTCCAAAGATATTAAAAAGGGACTACGGGCTGAGGGGCTTGCTGTTGCAATAGGAGGTATTTTTAATGCTTTTCCATATACTTCTTTTTCACAGAACGTCGGCCTTGTTGCCCTCACGAAGGTAAAGACCAGGAATGTCGTTATCGCTGCTGGAGTAATTCTCATGGTTCTTGGACTCTTGCCTAAAGTAGCTGCTTTAACAACGATTATTCCTATGGCTGTTCTGGGCGGGGCCATGATCCCAATGTTCGGTATGGTTATATCCTCAGGTATTAGGATGCTTTCATCCGTAGATTTCTCCAAAAATGAAAACTTGCTGATTGTGGCCTGTTCAATAGGTATTGGACTGGGCTCAGCCGTAGTTCCGCAAATCTTCGAAAGTCTCCCTACTAGTGCCCGTTTGCTAGTGGAAAATGGAATTGTGCTAGGAAGTATTACGGCAATTTTATTAAATTTGGTATTTAATCATAAAGATTTAAATATAAGTGATAGAGAAAGAATCGAACAGCTGAAGAGTGATCACTCAGCTGAAGCGATTTAATAGACTTATTTCTTTCAATCTGCCTTGAAGCAGAAATCCAAATAATAGATAGGAGCAGGGTAAATGGATTTAATTTTAAAAAACGCAAATATTCCTCAAGGAGATCGTCAAGTATTAACAAACATTCTGGTAAACGATGGGAAGATTGTAGGCTACACCAATGATATCAGCTTCCTTAATGCCAAAAAAGTGATTGATATTGCTGGAAAGCTCGTTGTGCCAGGCTGTATCGATCCACACACCCATTTCATGGATCCTGGTTTTACCCACAGGGAAACTTTCGCGACAGGCAGCCGGTCTGCTGCTGCCGGCGGTTTAACTACCATTATTGATATGCCTTGCTGCAGTAAACCTTCTGTCCGTGATGGCGAGAGCTTTAATAAGAAAATTGCGCCTATCCGGGGCCAGGCTTATATAGATTATTGCTTCTGGGGCGGAATGACTGGTGAAGATGCCCGTGAAGGATGGATTGATAATATATATCCTCAAATTGATCAAGGAGTTGTTGCATTCAAGGTTTATATGACACCTTCAGTGCCAACTTTCCCTAAAGTCTCAGATGCTGAAATGCTGGAGATTTTCAGCAATGTAGCCAAAACAGGCCTGCCAATTGGCGTCCATGCTGAAAATTATGATATATGCACCTTCTATTCCAAGAAGCTTGAAAAAGAAGGCAGGATGGATGGTCCTGCGTGGGCGGAAGCGCGTTCCAGCCTTGCTGAAAAAGTGGCAATCGAGTTAATCCTGAGCTTTGCAGAAGCAACAGATGCCCGTGTTCATGTAGTACATATGAGCACAAAGGAAGGCGTCGAGCTTGTAAAGGCAGCAAAGAAACGTGGTGTGAAAGTAACTGCAGAAACTTGTCCTCACTATTTAGTCCTAAATGCCAAGGATGCCATGACTGAACGCGGGGCATATGCAAAAATTGCACCTCCATTGCGCGGAAAAGAAGACAATGAGTCTCACTGGCAGGCACTTGCTGATGGAACGATTGATTTTGTTGGAACTGACCATGCACCATATGAAATTGCTACGGAAAAAGACTATCCTGGAGCGACAATCTGGAATACATTCCCAGGAATTCCTGGTGTAGAAACAATGGTTCCGATCCTTGTTAGTGAAGGATTAAATAAAGGCCGCTTATCCCTTTCCCGGTTTGTTGAGGTTACAAGCCGAAATGCCGCAATCCATTATGGTATCTATCCGAAAAAAGGTTCCATGGAAATTGGGGCAGATGCCGACTTCACGGTCATTGATCTAAACAAAGAATATGTGATTGATGAGCAGAAAACAGAATCCATGGCTAAATATAATCCGCTCCATGGCATGAAGCTTAAAGGAAAGCCGGTACAGACGATTGTCCGCGGAAATATTGTCTTTGAAGAGGATAAAGGTATTACGGGCGAAGCCGGGTACGGAGAATTTGTACCGCGCCAAAGCATTCAGCGCCTGGAGAGAACATTTAAATATGAGAAATATAATGAAGTGAAAGTAACTTCCAAAGAAACAGTTAAACAATAAGGCTCTGTAAAAGCACATTGTTGTTTTTTCACTCAGTTGATTGGAGCGGAAGGCGCGAGGCTCCTCGAAAATATACATCTGCATTTTCCTTCGCGGTTGTTGTTCGAGGATGTTCTTCCAATGGCCTGCGGGAAAAGCGAGATAAAGGGAGACCCCGCAGGCGCACTGCGCCGGGGAGCGTCGGACCACCCGCGGTTCGCTGCGCACATGTAGCGGAAATCAACAGACTTTTAACAGATCTATTAATAAAGAGAGAGGTTGGGTTTGGATGGAACTAAGAGGAAATAGGCATTGTGTGGTTATTATTGATATGCTGAATGATTTTATCGGGGAAAAAGCCGCTTTACGATGTGAAAACGGGGAGAAAATCGTTCCAAAAATTCAAGAACTCATTGAGTTTGCCCATGAAAATAATATTCAGGTGGTACATGTTCAGGAAGCCCACCGGAAAAATGACCGCGACTTCCGGGTGCGGCCTGTCCATGCTGTAAAAGGTACGTGGGGATCCCAGTTCATTCCTGAGCTGCAGCCTGATGAAAGCAAGGGTGACTATGTTGTGCAAAAAAGACGTCACAGCGCGTTCAGCTACACAGATTTCGACCTTTTCTTAAGAGAGGAAGAAATTGATACGGTCGTGTTAACAGGTGTTTGGACGAATGTCTGTGTACGCAGCACGGCATCGGATGCTTTATATCATGGCTATAACGTCATCTGCATATCAGATGGAACTGCCTCCCAGGATGATGATATGCATGTATCCGGTTTGCGTGATATTGACATCTTTGGCGATATTTTAACTACAGAAGAATACAAGGAAATGGCTAAAAAGAAGTTCTCCCAAGACAATACAGTTGTCTAAATCACAAACATCCGAAAGAAAAAAGCGGATATTAGTGGGAATTACCGGAGCAAGCGGGTCGCTGTACGGATATACATTGATCCGCGCCCTCCATCAACTCGGAATAGAAACGCATTTAATTGCAACGGAGATGGGAGAAAAGGTCATGCAATTTGAATGTGGAGTCAAGATGGAGGAGCTCAAGGAATATGCCACTATACATAGCAACCGAAACCTTTTTGCCTCGGTTGCGAGCGGCTCTTTTCAGACAGATGGGATGGTGATTGTTCCTTGTTCCATGAATACATTGGGTGCGATTGCAAATGGTGTGGGCGACACTCTTCTAAGCAGGGCAGCGAGTGTTGTACTTAAAGAAAACAGGAAGTTTATTATTGTTCCGCGCGAAGCCCCTTTCCATTTAATCCATTTGCGGAACATGACGGCTCTTGCTGAAAGCGGAGCGTGCATCATGCCTGCATCACCAGGCTTTTACCATAAGCCTACAGAAATATGGGAGCTGGCCAATTTTATGGTCTCCCGTATTTTGGATATGCTGGATATTGATCATCAGCTTTTGGAAAGATGGGGGGAAGCACAATGAACCCAGTAACACTGAGGGCACTTTTGGATAATTGGGAAGGAAGAGGCTTCCTTCACCGGGTTAGAAAAGAAGTTGATCCCTTATATGAGCTTGGTGCTGTGGTTAATGCCAGAAATGGAAGAGAACCTTTTTTATTTGAAAAGATAAAGGGTTATCACACCCCGATGGCTGCCGGCCTTGGAGGTGACAGAGATCTGCTTGCGGATAGCATGGGAATCCCGGCATCTGACCTAGTTCCTAAAATAATCGAATCGATCGTCAATCCTATTCAAACAACTTTAAAGCAAACCGGACCCGTACAGGAAAATCTGGTGACAGGCGATTTTGATCTGGCAGATTTATTTCCGATCCCAACCTATCATGCGGAAGACTCCGGTGCTTACTATGTTTCAGGCATTCTCGTGGTGAAAGATTTATCCGGCCAGAAACGCTATACCTCAATCAGAAGGATGCAATACTTGGGTGGAAACCGCACCAATATCCTCATAACCTCTCCGGAATTAATGGAACAGTATGCACATTTTGAAAAAATGGGGGAACCAATGGAAGTGGCAGTTATGTTCGGTGTTGTACCTGCTGTTGTCTTGAGTTCCCAGATCAGTACCCATCTCTACCATACAGATAAATTGGATGTGGCAGGTGCATTACTTGGACAATCCCTGGATGTGGTTCAATGCAAAACAGTAGATTTGGAAGTTCTAGCTGAGGCAGAGATTGTTCTTGAAGGCCGGATGCTTCCTTATGAAAGAGAAATGGAAGGCCCATTTGGCGAACTGGCCGGCTATTATGGAACCAAAACTCCTCAGCCAATTGTTGAATTTTCGGCTGTTACGTACCGCAATAATGCAATTGCACAGACCATTTTCCCTTCAAGCTATGAAGAAAAGCTGCCAATGGCGCTGGTCAGGGAGGCAACCCTATTCAGTACGGTCAGGCAGGTTGTTCCCAATATAAAAGCAGTCCATATCCCCATGGGAGGGGTGGCCCGTTATCATGCAGTAATCCAAATTGAAAAAAAGCATGAAGGGGATGGAAAACAGGCTGCACTGGCCGCTTTTGCCAGTGATAAAGATTTGAAGCATGTGGTAGTTGTGAATGATGATGTGGACATTTTTGATTCGGACGATGTGGAATGGGCCATTGCAACCAGGGTTCAGGCTTCTGATGATGTCTTTATTGTCCCTGGTGCAAAAGGGTCGCCGCTGGAATCATCTTACCATTTAAAGGGAGTCACCGACAAAATGGGAATCGATGCTACCTATCCGCTAGGCAAGGAAGAGTTGTTTAAGAGAACTTCGATTCCATTTGAAGTGAATCTTGAAGATTATTTATAGGAAATTATAAATATCAAACCTTCTAAGTTTAAAAAATAGCACCTTCCGCTGTCTCTATAGAGGAGGATTAAAATGAAAGCAATTGGCATGATCGAAACAAGGGGGTTAACAGCCGCAATTGAAGCGCTCGATTCAATGGCTAAAGCTGCAAATGTAAGTTTAGTTGATATGAAACGAGTAGGATCAGGACTAGTGACAGTGATTGTTGAGGGGGATGTTGCCGCCGTAACAGCAGCTGTAGAGGTTGGAAAAACCGCCCATAGCAAGACTGGCGGAGAACTCGTTTCTTCTAATGTCATCCCTCGCCCCCATTCTGAACTAAGCAAGATCCTATAAAGGAGGTGGAAATTGAGTGTCGGATTTCATAAAAAGTGTAGTGGAAGAAGTCATGAAGCCCTATCAAAAGCCAAAGATGAATCCCATTATGGCAATTCCTCCTCAAGTACAGAAAACTGAACAGCCTATGAAGGAAATGAAAAGCAATCAGGCAATACCGGGGATCAGCCGCCCGAACTATCAGCGGGCAAAAATGGATAAAAGACTTTCGGTTGCAGCCGCTGTACCACCTTCTCATCAAAGAACGCATATATCTAAACAGGTAAAGCCGCAACAGCCTACGAACGGAAATAATAATAGGGCAAAAGGATATTTAAAAGATCCTCTTGCACAGCTGCAAACCATTTCCTTAATCCAGGGCAAAAAGCCTGCAGGCTCCTATGAATCTTTTTCTTCACAACAGCAGCGTTCACTAAGAGAAAGCAAACTAATTGGTCAAACAGCAGATGGCACTAAAGCGTGGCTTTTCAATGACTTGCACTCAAGCCTTGAAAATAACTTTCAGCGATCATTAAAGTCAAATTCAATCGGCGTTATCACTTCCGAAAAATGTACGGCAGGACAACTTTTTTACTTAAATGACCTTTTAAGAGAATACCCTTCCATGAAGTATTGTTTAACGTGGGATAAGGAAAGCCGGCAGAGCTTTGTTTTAGAATTGTATGAAGACAACGAACAAGCGCTTCTGGATGCGGTAAAGGTTTTCTACAAAAAGGTTTCCCAAAGGACTTATCAAAGTATTCACATTTATAAAGCCATTTCTCCGAGCCCATGGCTGACGAAACAGCTTGATATTAAGGGATCTGTGAGCGGAGCAGCAGTGATTGAAGGGTTCGATTATTATACAGGCGTTTTATTGGCTGACCGTTATTTAAAAAGGAATCCGGCCATAACTGCAGGATTCTCCTTTGAAAAAAACTACCTGCTGATTTATGGAGAATATGATTCAGTTTCCAAGATTTCAGAGGATCTGAAAAAGGAAGCCGAAAGAATCAAGTAATAATAAAGGGTTTATTGCAGTAATTCCCCTGGAAGGAGGCATCATAATTGCAGGCATTGGGACTAATCGAAACAGTTGGTTATACTACCGCGGTTTCGGCTGCAGATGCTGCAGTAAAGGCAGCTGATGTAGAAATTGCAGGCATTGAAAAAATAATTGGTGTCAGCGGATATCTTGGTGTAACGATTCACTTTAATGGAGACGTTGCTGCCGTAAAATCGGCGGTTGATGCAGGTGTGAATGCGGCTGAAAGAGTTGGAAAGGTGATATCATCGCATGTTATACCAAGAGCCCATAGTGAGGTTTCCGGTAAGCTTCTTCCTCAATTTAAGCTGAATGAGAAGAATGCAGAAGACACAGAAACCAAGCCGGAACAAATGGCGGATGCCCAAGCCGATAGCGGAAGCAAAACCAAACAAAAAGGGCCGGCGAAAAAGAAAGATAAGAAAAAAAGCAATAACGGGGCGGATGGCGATAAAGATTAACAAACATTATTCAAGGAGGCATTATCATGGGAGAATCATTAGGGTTAGTTGAGACAAAAGGTCTTGTGGGAGCTGTTGAAGCTGCTGACGCAATGGTTAAAGCTGCAAATGTAGAGATTTGCGGATACGAAAAAGTAGGATTCGGACTTGTTACAGTAATGGTCAGAGGTGATGTTGGGGCCGTTAAAGCCGCAACAGATGCAGGGGCAGAAGCTGCAAGCCGTGTTGGTGAACTGGTATCCGTACACGTAATCCCTCGCCCTCACAGTGAAGTTGAAAGAGCATTGTTATCCAAAAAGATCGGTGAATAAGCATGGTTAAAGCTGTGCAGAGTGAAATGGTCAAACACACTCTGCAAGAGATTTACCACCGTGGAGGCGGATTCCCTAGAAAACCATATGTCCTGGCTCTATTAACCTATCATATGATTGGAATGGAACCGGGATTTTCTTACTTAAAGGAAATGCAAAAGGATACTATTACTCTTCGGCTAACAGGTGAAAACTCACTCTTGGCCAAGATGGAGCTCAGGGAACTTATTAAGGCTGCGGGGAATGATGATTGGATCCCCCAGGCATGTCTGGGGGAAGAAATTTTAAGAGAAATAGATGGAATTTTCCTCCCCATCCTTTCTTTTTCCTTAGTAAATGACCTCTTATCCCTGAATGAACAAAGGCCATTTGTCCGCCTTATTCTGGAAGCACTTTTAAAAGGGAAAAAGATTGTAGCTTTAAAAACCGGCGCAGATCCCCATGATCCTTATTGGAAAATGAAAGGAATGGACAAAGGGCCTGCGCTATTGAAAAGAACAATGCTGCAGCAGCTTGTCCAGCTAAAGTCAATGGGCATTATTTTGATTTCCAAGAATGAAAAAGCCGATTTCAAACCGGAAGAGAATAAAAAAACCGTCATTTCAAAGGAAACAATCCGGAATGCACATCTGCATAACCAAACTGAAATACGAATTCAAGGTGGAAGCATCATTACGCCTCTAGCGAGGGATATGGCCAAGGAATTAAATATATTGCTCAAAACATTTTAATGATTGCTCAAACAGGAAGGCACTAACCTCCGGACTTTTGAACAATCTATTTTAAGGGAGAAGATTAGTATGCAAATGGGAATGGTGGTGGGCCGTGTAACTGCCACAAGGAAAGACGAAAATTTAACAGGCACCAAACTATTAATCACTCAGCCTATTGGATTGGATGGCAGCATGTTACCGAACCCCATTATTACCGTTGATACTGTAGGAGCTGGAATTGGAGAAAAGGTGATTTACGTGACAGGAAGCATGGCTTCAAGAGCTGTCCAAAACAAAGAGGCTCCCATTGATGCTGCGATAATCGGAATTATTGATAGTGTGGAAGGAACGAAGACAGGGGGGTAAAGGAAAATGGACGCAAAAAGAATTAAAGAAGCGATCCAGCATCGCAAGCTGATTGATGTATTGCTTGATAGCCATTTACATGCAGATCTGGTTCTAAAGGGCGGGTATTTTATAAATGTTATAACTCGTGAAATCTATGAAGCGGATGTTGCGATCAAGGGCGAATTTATTCTAATGGCTGGGGATGCAAAAGACTTAATCGGACCGAAAACAAAGGTTGAAAACGTAAAAGGAAAGTTCATCTGTCCCGGCTTTATTGATTCACATATGCATTTTGAAAGTGCCATGCTGACTTGTACGGAATTTTCCAAGCTCTCCATTCCAACCGGAACAACTACTTTAATCGGGGACCCGCATGAGATCGGAAATGTTCTTGGTGTAAAAGGCATGCAGGCTATGATTGAAGAAGCAAAAACGCTTCCAAACAGGATTTTGTTTACGGTACCATGCGCCGTACCGGACGCCCCTGGTCTTGAAACTTCAGGGTTCGATGTTACATCCAAAGATATGAAGGAGCTTCTCTCGGATGACTATGTCCAGGGAATCGGCGAGATTCAAAGTTTCAGCAATATTAAGCCAGTTTACGAACATGCTCCAGAATTGATTGATGACCTCGTTGCTGCCGTCTCTTATGCAAATTCGATCGGTAAGACCGTGGAAGGGAATGCCCCAGGGTTGTTTGGAAAGGAATTGGCCGCGCATATCATCAGCGGAGGAACACATGTGTCTTGCCATGAAACGACCACAAAAGAAGAAACAGTAGAAAAGCTGCGCTATGGTGTGAGCGTATTTATGCGTGAAGGTTCCTCACAGAGAAATATGGCAGATTGCATTCGAGCCATTACGGAAGACGGCCTTGATTCAAGAAGAGCCATTCTTGTTTCAGACGATATGGTTCCTGCGGATTTATTGAATTACGGCCATATGAACGATATTATCCGGCGTACGATTGCTGAAGGGATTGATCCTGTTGAAGCCATCCAAATGGCAACGATCAACCCTGCCACGCATTTTGGATTTAAGGATGTGGGGGTTATTGCTCCTGGTAAAAGAGCGGATATAGTAGTCATTAGCGATTTGACTAATATGACCGTTGAACAGGTTTATCTGGCTGGTAAAAAAGCGGCCGAAAAAGGCGAACTAACGATGGAAATTGCTCCTTACATATATCCGGAAAGTGTAAAGAAGTCCGTGAAGCGCAAGCCGGTTACTGTTAAGGATTTGGCAATTGAAGCACCAGGCAGCCGTGCCAGGGTGAGGGCGATTGATGCGATTCCATATCAGAATTTAACTGGCGGGCGTGAATTTACCCTAAATGTGAAAGAAGGGATCGTCCAGCCATGCCTGCAGCAGGATGTTCTTCCGCTTCTTGTAGTGGAGCGCCATGGCCGAACAGGTAAAATCGGCAAAACGTTCTTGCATGGATTTGATTTAAAAAGCGGTGCCATCGCAGAAAGCGTGGCGCATGATACACACAACATTATTGTAACAGGGACAAATTATGAAGATATGGTAACAGCTGTCAATCGCGTAATCGCCATGGATGGCGGAATTGCGATGATCAAGGACAGCAAAGTTGTCGGCGATCTGCCTTTAAGGATCGGCGGTTTAATGACAGATGAATTAACAGGTAAAGAAATGAGTGAAAAGGTAGACGAATTATCTTTGCTTGCTAAAGAGGTGCTGGGCTGCGGCATGGATGTTCCGTTTATGCACTTATCCTTCTGGTCACTTGTCACAAGCCCTAAATGGAAAATTACTGATATGGGTTTAATTGATGTAGATAAGTTCGAAATTATTCCGACCATTATCAATTGATCGTAAAAGCGGCGGTCCTTGCCGCTTTTCATATAGTAACAAAATTTTATTTAAAGGAGGAAAACCATGGGAGTCAGACTAGTCGATTTAACACAGGAAATTTATCAGGGGATGCCGGTCTTTCCCCTGCACCAAAAAACGATGATATTCCCTAACATCTCCCACGAGGAAAGTGAAAAGCAAATCGGCTTTATGTTTGCCACCAATAATCTTTTAATCAATGAACACGGTCCTACCCACAGTGACGCCACATATGAGTACGATCCAAATGGGGAATACATTGATGAAATGCCGCTTGATTTTTTTTACGGTCCTGCTGTTTGCCTGGATGTGTCGCATGTTCCGCCTGACCGTTATATTACAAGCAGAGATCTGGAGGATGCACTGCGGAATTCGCAGCAGTTTATTGAAAAAGGCGATATCGTACTCCTTTATACAGGTCACTATAACCGCTCATATGGAACTGAAGAATGGCTTACAGTCTATACAGGCCTCGATTACCAGGCCGCTAAATGGCTCGCTGACAAAGGTGCAGTGAATATTGGCATTGATGCACCGGCCATTGACCATCCGGATGACCCGAAATATTCAGGCCATCTAATTTGCCGCGAATATGGAATCACCAATACTGAAAACTTATGTAATCTTGATCAAGTTGCGGGTATGCGGTTTTTATATTTTGGCCTGCCGCTCCGTATCCGAAAGGGCACCGGCTCTCCAATAAGGGCAGTAGCTGTATTTATTGAATAGGCTCTGTTCAACTGGCCTGTTGATTTCCGCTCAGGAAGCTCAGCAAAACCGCCGGCGGTCCGACGGTCCCCGGTGCATTCGCGCCTGCGGGGTCTCCTTAGACACGCTCCTCTCTCGGGCCATTGAATGAGTCACTCCGTACGAAGGAATCCGAATGCATTTTCGAGGAGTCTTGCACCTACTGCTCCAATCAACAGGGTGCCAAATCTAAAATAAGTTTTAAAACAGCCATTGAATAATAACTAAAGGAGGAGATCACTTGGGAGAAGTTTTTAAAAAAGTAAGGTTACGTGAGGAAATCATCATTCCTCCTTATGAAGGCAGAAGTGCCAGGCTCTACAAAGGTGAGGAACTAATTATTATTGATATGGAAGGAAAACAGGTGGGCGATTTTGTCTGTTTCAGCTATGAAGACCCGTCAGAGCATGTATCTCCTGTACATATGCGGGCTTCATTAAGCAGCATCCGGTTAAAAACGGGCGATTTGCTTTACAGCAATCGGCGCCGCCCGCTTATGCAGCTGGTCGAGGATACTGTCGGTAAGCATGATTTCTTTTTCCCAGCATGCGATTATTACCGTTATAAAGTGGATTTTGGCAAAGAAGACCATCCGAATTGCCATGATAATATTGAAAGCGCTTTGAGAGCTTTTCACATCCATCCTCCTATTATCCCGGATCCTATCAACCTATTCATGAACAATGTGCTTGATGACTTGGGTGATTATAAAATAGCAGAGCCCCTTTCCAAACCGGGTGACTATGTCAGGCTGAAAGCACTTTGTGATGTGGTCATTGCCTGTACTACCTGCTCGCAGGATATGGCACCTGTAAACGGGTTTAAGGTTACCCCGTTAAAAATGCAAATAGTGGAGGCGGATTGATGAATGATATCCAATTTCTTCAGCAGCTGCTCCAAATCGACAGCTCCAATCCTCCTGGAAACGAACATCTGGTAACTGAAGCTTTTATAAACCGGTGTAAAGAAAAGGGGGTGCCGTATAAAGTTACTTTTCTGGACAAGAACAGAAGCAATTTTGAAGTAACCCTTCAAGGGAAAAGCGATAAACAGCTATTTTTATGCGGGCACATGGATACCGTTTCTCCTGGTTCAGGTGAATGGAATTACCCACCGTTTTCAGGTGAAATCGTGGATGGGCGAATCTATGGGAGGGGCGCATCTGATATGAAAAGCGGTCTGGCCGGGTTATTTTTGGCGCTGGAGGAAATATTCCTGACAGATGCAGTTCCTCCCGCCACCGTAACGTTCCTCGCCACAGCCGGTGAGGAAGTCGATAGCTGCGGGGCAAGAGCATTTTTAAAAGATAATGAAAAAAGAAAGATTGATGCGCTTGTCATTGCCGAACCAACTGATGAAAAAATTGTGATTGGCCATAAAGGAGCCCTCTGGCTCGAAATTACAACGTTCGGAAGGACCTCTCATGGCTCCATGCCGGAGCAGGGAATCAATGCAGTGGACCATATGGTTAGGGTCATCCAAATACTGAATGAAATGAAGGTTGGATGGAGGGCTGAAAAAGAACCCCTTGGTCAGAGCAGCCTAGCGGTAACCATGATTGAGGGCGGAGTGCAAACTAATGTGATTCCTGATAAATGCAGTATTAGAGCAGATATTCGTACGGTTCCGCCACAATCCCATTACAGCTTTATTGAATTGCTGAAGAGCAAGCTGGACCACTTAATTGAACAAAATGAAATTTTCCAATATCGTGTCGAAATAATATTGGACCGCCCGTCCATATTAACACAGCCTTCAGAAAATATCATTCAAATAGCCCAAATTTTAAAAGGAGGATCCAATACAGATTACTTCGGCGTCTCTTACTATACAGACGGGGCTGTCCTGAATCCGAGAAGTGAAATTCCGACTCTAATCTACGGACCCGGGGACGAAAAACTTGCCCACCAGCCGAACGAATGGGTCAGCATTGAAGCTTACCGGCGGTCCATCCAGTTTTACAAACAGCTTATATTGAATTACGGCAATCAAAAAGTTATACAGTCAAGCCCACTTCAAGGAGGCGGAGTATAATGAGCAGCATCCTGATCAAAAATGCCGAAATCATTACGATGAATGCGAAAGAAGATATTCTCTTCGGGGATCTCTATATAGTGGATGACCGAATTGCAGAAATAGGGCCAAACTTAAACGTTTCAGCTGATAAAGTAATAGATGCTTCCGGGAAAACAGTCATCCCCGGTTTTATTCAAACGCATATCCACCTCTGCCAGACCCTTTTCCGCGGGCAAGCCGATGACCTTGAATTGCTGGATTGGCTTAAACAAAAAATCTGGCCGCTTGAAGCCTCGCATGATGAAGAGTCCATCTATTACTCTGCCATGCTTGGAATCGGAGAGCTGCTGCAAAGCGGTACGACAACTGTGGTGGACATGGAAACGGTCCATTATACAGAATATGCTTTTCAGGCCATTGCCGAGAGCGGCATTAGGGCTCTCGCAGGCAAGGTCATGATGGATAAGGGCGACGAGGTTCCCGTTCTATTAAGAGAAAAAACATCGAGATCCATTCAGGAGAGTGTGGACCTTCTTGAAAAATGGCATAACCATGATAATGGACGTATTCAATATGCTTTTTGCCCCCGCTTCGTCGTATCCTGTACTGAAGACTTGCTTACGAATGTAAGGGACCTTTCATCCGGCTACAATGTAAGAGTCCATACACATGCTTCTGAAAACGCAAACGAAATTCTGCTTGTTGAAAGAGAATATGGAATGAGGAATGTTGTTTATTTGGACAGCATTGGACTCGCCAATGAAAGGCTGATTCTAGCCCATTGTGTTTGGCTGGATGAGGAAGAAAAGAGAATTATAAAACAGCGGGGAGTGAAGGTAAGTCATTGTCCGGGTTCCAATTTAAAGCTGGCATCGGGTGTGGCTGAAGTTCCTTATTTATTGGAGCAGCAGGCATTTGTCAGTTTGGGGGCAGACGGCGCTCCTTGCAATAACAATCTCGACATGTTCAATGAAATGAGATTGGCAGCGATTATTCAAAAGCCGGTTCATGGGCCTACAGCCATGAATGCCCGGACGGTATTCAGAATGGCTACGATTGGCGGGGCAAAAGCTGTTGGGATGGAAGGTGAGATCGGGAGCCTTGAACGTGGCAAGAAAGCTGACCTTGCCATCCTAAATTTAAATGATTTCCATGTCTATCCTTCGTTTGACATAGATACTATTTCTAGAATCGTTTATTCCGCAACTCGAGCGGACGTGGAAACAACCATAGTAAACGGAAAAATTTTGATGGAAAATAGAAAGCTAAAAACGGTTAATAAGGACATTGTGTTAAAAGAAGCGAACACAAGTATAAAAAGATTAATCAATAGACTGGAAACAGTAGTATATTAAGCTGTTATCCCGGCTGATCAACAAGTCAGCCGATTTTTTATGATAATAAATGGCTAAACAATATAGAGAGTATATTTCTTTGCATGATAACGTTTTTCCAAATACTTATTATTCTGGCAAGGAAATCATTGAAAGAATGAGTAGTAATCAAAAGGTATATACTTCAGGAGAAGATAGCGGTTTGAAAGGCTATCTAAATGCATAATACAATCTTGAAGAACAAGAAGGCAGCATCGAGTTTATTGGGGTGAATGAAAAAGACCGTTATGCGGAATTGGAGGGAAATTGCCCGATATGGCAGTTTCATACTTTTTTAACCACGGAGCAGTTGTTATAAACTTATGTCCAGGAACAACAAATGAAAAACCTTTAGCTCTATTTAAAAATGCAGGGTTTAAAGAGAGCGCGCATTGTATTATTATAAACTGCAAATAAGGCAGAATAAATAAGCATTAAAGCAATTAGATAGTACATTTTAGGAAATTTAGGTAATATAGATATAGACTATAAGTTTTGGGAGGGAAAAAGATGGCTATTGAAAATCCAAGCCGGGAAGAAATCGGCGCACTTTTGAAAAAGTCAAAACGCATTGCTGTTGTTGGTTTAAGCGGAAATCCTGATCGTACTTCATATATGGTTTCCGAAGCAATGCAAAATGCAGGTTATGATATAATCCCGGTGAATCCAACCGTTGATGAAGTTCTTGGCGTTAAAGCCGTTTCAAGCCTTAAAGAGATCGAGGGACATATTGATATCGTAAATGTTTTCAGGAGATCCGAGTTTCTTCCGGAGGTTGCAAGGGAATTTGCTGAAATTGATGCAGATATTTTCTGGGCACAGCTGGGTGTAGAAAATCAGGAAGCATACGATTTTCTTAAAGAAAAGGGATACACTGTCATCATGGACCGCTGCATTAAAGTTGAACATGCATTAACGAAGTAAAATCAGCATGAGGTCTTGAAAAGATCTCATGTTTTTATTTTTTATATAAAGTCGGTAAATAAAGGGATTAACTAACGGAAATAATCTTTAAAAATTCCCTTAGACTCAAGAACGTATTTGCCAAAACCAAATAAATAGATAAAATAAAGCATAGACCTTATTAAATTATATGGTAAAATATGAGTGTAGAACACCTGTTCTTATATCGGGATTTATCTAATTTTTATAAAGGAAAAACGATCTTTGAGCCGAATACTTATACGGGTGTTCAAGAGCCGCAATTGGCGGCCAGTGTTGCTGCAAGAAATGAAAGGGGTATGTTCGTGGCAAAAAATCAGGAAGCATTTGACTACAATGATGATGCCATACAAGTACTCGAGGGGCTGGAAGCAGTAAGAAAGCGCCCTGGGATGTACATTGGAAGTACGGATGCAAGGGGTTTGCACCATCTTGTATATGAGATTGTCGATAACGCTGTGGATGAAGCGCTGGCAGGTTACGGGGATCATATCATTGTCAAAATACATAAAGACAATTCAATAAGTGTTCAAGATAAAGGCCGCGGTATGCCAACCGGAATGCACCGGATGGGCAAGCCAACGCCTGAAGTTATATTGACCGTTCTCCATGCCGGGGGAAAGTTCGGCCAGGGTGGCTATAAAACAAGCGGAGGGCTGCACGGTGTCGGTGCCTCGGTTGTTAACGCCCTTTCCGAGTGGCTGGTTGTAAAAATTAAGCGGGACGGATTTGTATACGAACAGCGGTTCGAGCATGGCGGAAAACCGGTTACCACTCTTGAGAAAGTAGGCAAGACTAACCAATCGGGCACAACAATCCATTTTAAGCCTGACCCGACGATTTTCTCCACTACTACTTATAATTACGAGACTCTATGTGAACGTCTTCGTGAGTCAGCGTTCCTCCTAAAGGGAATGAAAATTGAGATCCTTGATGAACGGAATGATTTTCATGACGTATTTCATTATGAAAACGGCATAGAGGCTTTCGTTGAATATTTAAATGAGGAAAAGGATGTCCTTCACCCGGTAGTAAGCTTTGAAGGAGAAAGCAATGGAATTGAAGTCGATTTCGCTTTTCAATTCAATGACGGCTATTCGGAAAATGTATTGTCCTTTGTCAATAATGTCCGGACAAAAGACGGGGGAACACATGAAGCGGGTTCAAAAACAGCTATGACTCGCGCCTTTAACGAATATGCACGAAAGGTGAATTTGTTAAAGGAAAAAGATAAAAACTTGGATGGAGCCGATATCCGTGAAGGATTTACCGCTATTGTCTCTGTTCGGGTGCCTGAGGAGCTTCTGCAGTTTGAAGGACAGACGAAAGGCAAACTCGGAACAAGCGAAGCCCGTTCGGCTGTTGATTCTGTTGTTTCTGAGCATTTGTCTTATTTTCTTGAAGAAAATCCTGAGACAAGCTCCCTATTAATCAAAAAAGCGATCAAGGCCTACCAGGCCAGAGAAGCTGCCCGCAAAGCACGCGAGGAAGCCAGGAGCGGAAAAAAACGGAAGAGATCGGAAGCAGTACTATCAGGCAAACTGACTCCAGCCCAATCACGCAATCCGCAAAGAAATGAATTATACCTTGTAGAGGGTGACTCCGCAGGCGGATCGGCCAAGCAAGGAAGGGATAGACGGTTCCAGGCTGTGCTTCCGCTAAGAGGTAAAGTAATCAATACAGAAAAAGCAAAGCTTCAGGATATTTTTAAAAATGAAGAGATTAATACAATTATCCATGCGGTTGGAGCAGGGGTTGGAGCTGATTTTAATCTGGATGATATCAATTACGACAAGGTAATTATCATGACAGATGCGGATACAGATGGAGCGCATATCCAGGTGCTGCTTCTCACTTTCTTCTACCGGTATATGAAGCCTCTTCTTGAAGCTGGTAAAGTATTTATTGCTCTTCCCCCTTTGTATAAAGTCAGCAAAGGATCAGGCAAAAAAGAAGTGGTTGAGTATTCATGGAGTGATGATGACCTTCAAGACACTATTAAAAAAGTTGGGAAAGGCTATATGATCCAGCGCTACAAAGGTCTTGGCGAAATGAACGCAGACCAGTTATGGGAAACGACGATGGATCCTGAAACACGTACGCTGATTCGCGTGAAGATTGATGATGCAGCAAGGGCGGAGCGCCGTATTACCACGTTGATGGGCGACAAGGTAGAACCGCGCCGCAAGTGGATTGAATCCAATGTTGCATTCGGACTTGAAGAAGACGGAAGCATACTTGAAAATGAAAATATTTCTGTTTTAGAGGAGGAGGCTGAATCATGAGTTCTGCAGAAAAATTCCGTGACCTTCCTCTTGAAGATGTACTTGGTGACCGTTTTGGCCGCTACAGTAAATATATTATCCAGGACCGTGCACTTCCCGACGCGCGTGACGGGTTAAAGCCGGTTCAAAGACGTATTTTGTATGCCATGCATGTTGAGGGCAATACCCAGGATAAAGGGTTCAGAAAATCAGCAAAAACAGTAGGAAATGTAATCGGCAATTATCATCCTCATGGTGATACATCTGTATATGATGCCATGGTGCGGATGAGCCAGGATTGGAAGGTCCGAAACCTTCTCGTTGAAATGCACGGGAATAACGGAAGCATAGACGGAGATCCACCGGCAGCCATGCGTTACACGGAGGCCCGGCTTTCTGCCCTTTCATCCGAATTGCTGATGGACATTGAAAAAAGGACAGTTGATTTTATCCCTAACTTTGACGATACGTCCAATGAGCCAACAGTCCTGCCTGCCAGGTATCCTAACCTGCTTGTTAATGGTTCCACAGGAATTTCAGCGGGGTATGCAACTGAAATTCCGCCTCACCATTTAAATGAAATCATTGATGGTGTTATTTTGCGTATGGATAAACCGGATTGCTCAATTGATGAGCTGATGGAGCATATTAAAGGACCCGACTTTCCTACCGGTGGCATAATCCAGGGCGTTGATGGCATTAAAAAAGCCTATGAAACAGGTAAAGGCAAAATCATTATCCGCGGAAAATCCGAATTTGAAGACCTGCGCGGTGGGAAAAAGCAAATTGTCATCACCGAGATTCCTTTTGAAGTTAATAAAGCCAATCTCGTGAAGAAAATTGATGAATTCCGCCTGGACCGAAAAGTGGAAGGCATTTCCGAGGTCCGGGACGAAACGGACCGCACAGGTCTCCGTATCGTAATAGAATTAAAAAAGGATGCGGATCCTGAAGGCGTTTTGCATTATTTATACAAAAACAGCGATTTGCAGATAACATATAATTTCAACATGGTAGCCATTCACAATAGACATCCAAAATTAATGGGCCTCAGGGAGCTTTTGGATGCCTACATCGGCCACCGTAAAGACGTTGTAACCCGGAGGTCACAGTTTGACCTGCATAAGGCAGAAGCCCGCCAGCATATCGTAGAAGGCTTGATGAAGGCACTCTCAATTCTGGATGAAGTAATAGCGGCCATCCGTGCTTCCAAGGATAAACGGGATGCAAAGGATAATTTGATTGCTAAGTTTGAGTTCACAGAACCACAGGCTGAAGCCATCGTTTCTTTACAGCTATATCGCTTAACAAATACAGACATAACGGCTTTGAGAGCGGAGGCTGAAGAGCTTGCCAAGCAGATCCAGGAGCTGAAGGCCATTCTGGAAAGCGAGAAAAAGCTTTACTCTGTGATTAAAAAGGAACTTAAAGACGTTAAAAAGCGTTTTGCTGATGAACGCCGCACCAGAATTGAAGCGGAAATTGAAGAAATAAAAATCAACCTGGAAGTGCTGGTGGCAAGTGAAGATGTCATCGTCACCGTAACAAAGGAAGGCTACGTCAAGCGTACAAGCCAGCGATCCTTTGCCGCTTCAAACGGACAGGATTTCGGCATGAAGGATTCGGACAGGCTGATTGCCCAGCTGGATATGAACACAACCGATGTACTGCTCGTATTTACGAATAAAGGAAATTATTTATACTGTCCGGTTCATCAGCTGCCAGACATACGATGGAAGGATCTTGGCCAGCATATTGCCAACATCATTCCGATTGACCGGGATGACTCCATTGTCCGGGCTATTCCAGTAAAAGATTTTGAAACCGAGGCATTCCTGCTCTTTATGACGAAGAACGGAATGGTGAAAAAAACAGAGCTGAAGCAATATAAAGCGCAAAGGTATTCCAAACCGCTCGTTGCCATTAATGTAAAGGGCAATGATGAAGTTCTGGATGTCTATCAGACTGATGGCACGAAAGAAATATTCCTTGCTACTCATCAAGGCTATGGATTATGGTTCCATGAGGAAGAAGTAAGTATCGTCGGTGCCAGGGCGGCCGGAGTGAAAGCCATTAATCTGAAGGACGGCGACTTTGTTACTGCTGCCCAGCTTATTGAAGATCCAAAGGAACAGGCTGTAGTCATCGTTACACAGCGTGGTTCCATTAAAAAAATGAAGCTAGGCGAGTTCGAACGTACTACCCGTGCCAAGCGCGGTGTGGTCATGCTCCGTGAATTAAAATCCAACCCTCATCGCATTGTTGGATCCGTCATTATCAGAGGCAGCGATTCTATATTCATTGAAACCGAGAAAGGCCATATAGAAGCTGTCAAAGCTTCAGCTATCCGATTTAATGACAGGTACTCAAATGGATCGTTCATTATTGATGAATCTGAGAGCGGAAAAGCGAAATGTATTTGGAAGATTGAAGATCAGCAAGATAATAGCAGTCAAACGACATAATAAGATTTCTTGTAACCCTCTGCCTTTAGCAGGGGGTTTTTTCTGTACATATTAGCATATCGATTTAATCATATTGTAAGGGTGTTGGAATTGAATCCGCTATGATAGCAAACCAACGAAACTGTTTATTAGGTCGAGCGGACGACCCATGAATATTTTAGGAATCACTCCATTGGCAGAAATTCCTTTTTACATAAGAATACTTATTACTGCTAGATTTTTTTCTGTATAAAAAACTAATAAAAAATTATATGAAAACGTTTAAAGACAAATTAATTTGGGAATAAAAAACTTGGCGTTTTATGGTTTTATCAAGCTTTTTTTATGATTTTTAAGCATTTGGAATGAATATACGGCTTGTCTATTAAAAATTCTTCTGATAGATTAGAAAGGGTATTGCTTTTGTAAAATAGTAAAATGCCGCAATTGAAAAAATTATGAACTAGGGGGGAAATGCATGGATTTATTCTTACAAGGATTAAATTCAGCCGTAGGCTTTTTAAATGATTTGGTCTGGACTTATATTCTAATCGCAGTATTAATCATTTTAGGCCTTTATTTTAGTGTTAAAAGCAAGTTCGTACAATTTCGTTATTTGGGAGAAATGTTCAGAATACTAGGAGATAAACGAATGGTATCTGCAGAAGGCAAACGAGGGATTTCTTCCTTCCAGGCTTTCACAATCAGTGCTGCATCCCGGATTGGTACTGGTAACATGGCAGGTGTTGCTACTGCGATTGCAGCGGGCGGACCAGGTGCAGTTTTTTGGATGTGGGTAATCGCCTTTCTAGGGGCAGCATCTAGTTTTGTAGAAAGTACTTTAGCTCAGATTTATAAGATCAAAGATAAAGATGGCTTCAGAGGCGGCCCTGCTTACTATATGGAAAGAGGACTAAATAAACGATGGATGGGCATTCTGTTTGCTGTAATTATCACATTTTGTTTTGGTCTTGTGTTTAATTCAGTCCAATCCAATACCATTTCTTTAGCTTTCAATGAAGCCTTTGGAACAAGCCGCTTAATGATCGGCCTAATTCTGGCAGTATTGACTGCCATTATCATTTTTGGCGGTATTAAGAGAATTGCCTATGTATCCCAGGTGATTGTTCCAATTATGGCTGTCATTTATTTATTGGTTGCCATTGTCATTGTGGTATTAAATATCACTGAAGTGCCAAGCCTGATTGCGACAATCGTAAAAGGCGCATTTGGCATGGATCAGGCATTTGGCGGAGCAATGGGTGCTGCGGTTATGATGGGGATTAAAAGGGGCTTATTTTCAAATGAGGCAGGTATGGGTAGTGCACCTAATGCAGCTGCAACGGCAGCTGTTACTCACCCTGTAAAGCAAGGTTTAATTCAAACCTTGGGAGTATTTGTGGACACAATTCTAATTTGTTCTGCGACTGCATTTATGATAATTCTTTCAGGAGCCTATACAACTCCTGATTTATCAGGTATTCAGTTAACTCAAACAGCTTTATCTTCACATATTGGCACTTGGGCACCAATTTTCGTTGCTGTTTCGATTTTCCTATTTGCATTCAGTTCAGTAATCGGCAACTATTATTACGGTGAAACAAATATTGAATTCATTAAAGAAAGTCGAGTGGCTATATTTATATACCGCTTGGGAGTAATCGGCATGGTTATTTTCGGTGCTTTGGTTGACCTGGCTACTGTATGGGGCCTTGCTGATTTATTCATGGGCATAATGGCGTTAATCAACTTGATTGCCATTACAATGCTCGGAAAAATTGCCTTTGCAGCACTTAAGGATTATAAGGCCCAGCGTAAAGAAGGAAAAGATCCGGTATTCTATGCTGATTCTATCCCTGGACTCGATGGAATTGAATCATGGGAGACAAAGGAAAGTGCTTTAAAGAAAACAGGTAAATAATTTTTTTATGAAACCTCCTATCCTTCGTGATAGGAGGTTTTTTTATGATTTTTTACATTAAATTTCCATGTTTATGGGGAAGCTAATAAAAAATAGGGGAGGTTCATATTATGAAAAAAGAATTGCTCTTTGCGTTTGCTGCGTTCTTTTTTATGTCTTTATCGGCCATAACAGGTGTGTACGCTGGTGAAGAGGAAGAAAAGATCATTACGTTATCAAAAGAAAAAGTGGATGTGTCCGGTGATAAGAAGGAAGATACGGTTTATATAAAGGGTGTCTATTATGAAGAGGGTGCGGCTTTTTTAAAGGAAGTCTTTTTGGAGATAGCAGCCTCTGACGGGAAAACTTATAAAGCGGCACTATCAGGCGGATATGAACCACAGATACAATTTGAAGATTTAAACCGAGATGCCATCAAGGATATGTATATAAGAATTCCGACTGGAGGAAGCGGGGGATTATCCAATTTTTATTTGTATTCCTTAAAAGATTTCAAATTGAGTAACTTGACGGTTCCAACCCCCTTAATAATTAATAGCCAATTTGAAAATGGATATAAAGCATCTGTAAGCATTCAAGATACCAGTCAATCGTTTTCCTTTGATTTAAGGGACCGCGGGGAGGAATATGAGCGTCTTGGTTTATATGTAAATGGGAAGCTTAGTGAACCAACTGAGCTAATGGTAAACCCTTATAGTACATTAAAAATAACCCCTGTGGAAGGCGAGAAAGGATTGCTGGGCGTACAGAGAATCAGCGGGGCTTATAATGCTGATACCATCGCTTTTGTTGAATCTTTCTGGCTATATGAAAAAGGCAAATGGGTACTGAAAAACACGAAGGTAATGAAGATGAATCCGCAAAGCTCCAATAAGAATTAGGCATCTGTCACGTTTATAGGCGGATCTCATACACTAACATAAGTATATTTGCTTATGGGGGGCGCTTATATGAGTAAATTTAATCCATCTAAGCTTGCAGTCAATTATTTGCCTCCTGCGACTGAATTCAGGCCAGTAGATCGCAGGAAATACACGCTTACGCATTCAGATGCTACAGGAGAATTATTTCTGGCGATAGGCGGCTATTACGATCTAAATGCCATACGTCCTAAATTTCGTGATGAAGTGTTTGCAGAGTGGCAGCCGCAGATGGGCCAGTATGTCCTGAGCGGGAAGGTGTATATCAGCGGAGGGGAATTTGATGAACAATACTCCAAAATAAGGTTTATGATTTTCCAGAAAGAGTTGGATTTAGCCTTAACAGCAATGGTCTATGGTGATAGCAGCTTTTACTCGAACTATCCATGGCTCCTCGATTCACCGATCTTTATACATTTTGAATCGGTATATCCGCAATTCAGTAAAATACTCTATTACGATACACCAAGAAAGTACCTTCAAGCGGCTTTACAGTTTGTTTGACATGAAACACAGGATAACCTGTGTTTTTTGTTTTTTTGAATAAAAATGAAAACAAAACAAATCATAGGAGCAAAGGAGTGATAATGTTGAAGAAAAACGAGGAAAATTCTTTTAAATTGAGCTATGAATCGGATGGGAAAATGGGGAAGAAGGACAAAAATACAGAGAAAAAGAAAGATGAAGCAGAAATGTTCTTTAACAATACCCAGGATAGTGAATAAACAAATGGAGAGAAATGAATAAAGTTATTGATAAACCTGATAAGATGAGGCACAGGCTGATTAACCAATAATAATATTATGTAAACTAGGTAAAAATCTTGAAAAGAGGGGAATATTAATCATTTTTTATTGGCTATAAGCTATAAAATGTAAAGCTTTTTCCGAGTGAAAGATTATAATTGAAGAAAATTTATTAATAATACTGGCATAAAATTACTGATCATTAAAAAATAATGATGTTTAACTTAGTCTTGTGAAATCCTAAAATATATATGAAATCACTAAAAATAAAATTACTTGATTTGAATTTATGAATAATGAATGGCAAAGTTTTATTAGAATAAATTCATATGTATGTAAATGTACTTAACAAATCAATATGAATTTTTAAGTAATAAAAACCAATTTCGGTAAAAATTTTCATTTCGTCTCACTATCTTAAGTATACTTAGATAATGAGACCTTTTATTTAGTTTTCTTAATTACTTCCTATAATATATATTATGTAAACTAGGAAAAATAAATATTAAGGTTATTAAAATATTCCCCCTCTCCTATAATAAAATTCTCCCTTCAGGAATAAGAATTACGATTTAATAATTGATGTATGAGCTTATTCCCTATTATGGTCTGGCATTTCAGCAAATGATTATCTAATTTTAGTTTAGGCTTGCTCCGCTAATCAACAATTCTAGTTGTTACTTTTGGTCTTATTAATAAAGACCATATTTTTCTAGAGGTAACTTACCCAAAATCATAAACCTTGCCTCAGCACTTTTCAGAGGAAAGGTTTATGGTTTAAATTCCGGGTTTGATCATTTTCTGATTAAAACTTTTCATTTATCTCCCATGATTCAACTGTTTTATAAGCTATTTGCGGATCATAGCCTTTTCCAATCAAATAAGCCATAGCCGCAATTTCTATCATGGCATGGGAAACTGAAGTGAATTTTGCTTCTGATAAACCGTAGTTCACGAATGGTTTTATAATTGTTAACGTCTCACTTTTTAAATTTCTGTATGGCGTATAATATCCATAATTCATGTTTGGATCATAGTGCATTAACTTTACCTTCCTCTCCTTTTTTACTCCATGTTATTTTATGATGGGTTTCAGAATATGTTTTTGTCCTTTTTAATACATTTCCTTATGAAAAAATAAGCATACTGATAGTAAGGTTTTGGAAAGGTAAATTGAGTAAAAATTAAGGGCTTTTATGTAAGGAGCCATAATAAAATGCGAAAATGGTGGATTGTAATAGCCTATATCAATATTTTGATTATCGGGTTAATCAAAAAAGACTATATATTAAATTGGCTGCAAAACAGTGATTCCTCCTGGCTTCCAGGTATGTTTTTCTTTTCTGTTCTTATTGCATCAATTCCATTCTTGCCTTTTACTCTATTTGCCGGGTTAATGGGAGTGAAATTTGGTGCGATTATTGGTTTGCTGATTAATTGGTTTGGCATTCTCTCTGCTTCTCTTATTTACTTTTTTTTATCACGTTATTACTTTAGGGATTATTTCACTGCCTTTTTGATAAGGTATAGAGGAATTAAAAAATTTCAATCCCTATTTGAAGAAAATGCATTTATTGCTATTCTATTCGGACGAATGATCGCTATTATTCCTCCTCAGGTGATTAACATTTATTGTGGAGCATCTGAAATTCGATTTAGGTACTTTTTTATGGCAACTGCCATTGGAATGCTGCCACCTATGTTTTTGCTTGCTTACAGCGGAGAGCAAATTTTTTCGTCAGGTCATAATCTACTGCTGGGAGTTATCTCATACCTTTTCTTTCTAGTCTGTTTAATCCTTTTTTATAAACTATGGTTCAATAACAAGTTACAGCAATCTAATGAATAATCTACTCGAAAACGAAGGTGAAAATATATGTTAATTCTTTTGATTTTTATAATCCTTATTTCAATAATAATGATCGGCTTCATAATTAGCAGAAATAAAGCAAAAGAAAAGAGAAAAATACCAAAGGCTTTTTTAACAGACAGTCATTCCCCGCCTAAAATAATACTTCTGGTTTTAGATTCATTAATGGATGAGCCGTTAAAAAAGGCTATTCAGGAAAATAAGGCCCCTGCCCTAGCCTTCTTTTTAAAAAACGGCCAGTATAGTAAGAATTTAGTGAGTTCCTTTCCAACGATGTCAGTAACGATCGACAGTTCTTTAATAACTGGTACATACCCGGATCAGCATAAAATCCCGGGACTCGTTTGGTTTGATAATGATAAGAAGCAGATCATTACTTATGGAAATGGCTTTTTTGAAATCCTGAAGCTCGGGTTTTCTAATTTTGCTGAAAATATTATGCACCAATATAATATTGTTGACCTAAATCCAAAAGTAAAGACCATTCATGAAGATTTAGCCCAGCACAAAAGAAAAACTGCATCCATTAATGCGTTAATTTATCGGGGAAATGATCATCATACCCTTAAAGTTCCGAAGCTTATAGCAAAGGTAAGTGACTTACCTGGAGAATATGAAACCGCTGGGCCCAATATGCTGTCTTTAGGTGCATTTATTCGCCAGGATCCTAATAATAAACATATTGTAAAACGTTTAGGTCTTAATGATGCCTTTGCGGTTCAAGAATTAAAATATCTATTGGAAAAAAATATTCTCCCTGAATTTACAATCATGTATCTAAGTGAAAATGATCATACTGTACATAAAAAAGGTCCAACTACGACAAAAGGGATTGAAAAACTTGATAAACACCTTCAGGAAGTTTTAAATATGTTTCCACAGTGGGAAGATGCTCTTAATAATTACATTTGGGTTATAACGGGGGACAGCTATCAGTCAGCCGTTAAAAAGGATAAAAAAGAAGCTTTAATTAATTTAAAGGAAATCCTCTCCGATTATAGAGTTTTAAAGCTGGGCAAGGCCGTTTCAAAGGACGATGACATTGTCATTACTGCGAATGAACGGATGGCTTATATTTATAAAATTAATGAAAGTCTTTCTTTAGAAAATATTGCCCAAACATTGCAAACAGATAATCGAATTGGCTGGATTGCCTGAAGGGAAAATGAAATGATCCATGTGATAGCTGGCGACCATGAAGGATCTCTTATTTATACTTCTGGAGGACCGTATAAAGATGTTTATAATCAAACATGGTCTTTAAAAGGAAACCTCTCCATTCTTGATTTAACAATAAAGAATAAACAAATTATTTATGAAGATTATCCTGATGGACTGGCAAGGCTATATGGAGCTATTCATTCTCAGCAGGGTGAATTCCTAATCGTTGACGCTAAGCCTGGGTATGAGTTCATTGGAGAGAGTTCGCCTCAGCATTCCGGCGGTGCAGCCCATGGCTCTATGCATAAAGCTGATTCACTGGCACCTATCATTGTTACCGGCACCAAAAAAGTATTGACGGCCTGCGGATAGTAGATCTTAAAAAATGGGTTTTGGATATTTTGGGAAATTGAATCAAAATCCATAATATCTTTAAATGATTTTTTTATTATAAAAGCCCACACTCCTGTGGGCTTTTATAATCTATTTGTTGTTTAAAGGATTGTTCTTTAAAGGGTTGTTGTTGTTTAACGGATTTTTATTTGGGGTTAATTCCTCCGCAAACTCTGTTAAACCAGCCATATTAGGTTTCTGAAAGTTTCCCATTCGAGTATTGTTCATTAAATTTTGAAGCGGGCGAGCCATATTTCTGTTGCGGTTTCTTGTTAATCCATATGCAGCTGCACTTAAGCCCAGGCTTAATAAAGATCCCCATAACATTCCTCTATTGTTTCTTCTTTTCCTTCTTCCAAACATATTTAAAAAAGGCTGCATTCTCCTCATATTAAATAGCCCATTTATCCAGTTATTCAAGATTTAGCACTCCCTTTAAAAGTAATAAGAAAGTAAGGTTTCTCACCTTCCGTTTATTAATTTGTACTTTAAGGGAAACGAATATGCTGGCAATATTTTTGTCTGATTTGTAATTAATATTTGCGGATATCCACGAAAAACTCCTTCTCTTTCTTGATCTGATGCAGGATATTGCAAACGGGTAAATGGAAAATAGATTGGATCCAGATATCCCCATACTGTTAATAAAATAGTACGTACCATCATTTTTAGGTTTTTCTCCTTTCATTACGCTACTATAAATAGGGTGTTTAATTTATGACAATTTTAAAAATGGAAATGAACGGATTTAATATTTTGGAATGGAATATGAATTGAATACAAATAGTATAGAAAGGATGCAGTTAATGACTAATTTGAAAATGCCTTTTGCAACAACATTAGGTAGACTAAACGTTCAGCTTCTCTTAATGGAAGGTTTTTTAGTAAAGCTTTCTTTAAATTACCATTAAGAAAAATACATAAACAAAAAATGAAAAGTAATACTACATGTGTAGTTTAAATTACAAAAGAAAGAAGGAATGAATGAAATGACAGTTGGAACTCAGGTCATGCAAACGATAGCAGGTTTAAAAAGTGCTCAGGCGAGCCTTGAAACTTTTGCATTGGGAACAGAAAATCAAAATGCAAAGCAGCTTTATCAAAATGCTGCACAGCAAACACAATCGATCATAGATAGCATTGAACCTCGCCTTAAGGAAATTCAGCAAGAAGAGCCACAATACAACCAATAAATTTTTTTCGGCTGGCTCCCTGCCAGCCCATAATTTATTTAGAAAATAATTCTGATTGGGCGGATGTTAGAATGACTGTTGCTTCAAATGTAAATCAATGTCTGGCAACTATACGTGCGATTGAGGCACAACTATCAAGTCTGGCTTTAACTTCACTTGATGAGGAAGCTAAAAGGTTATTTCATGAAACCATGCTTGAAATCGGAGATATAAAGAAAGATCTTCAATCTAGGAAAACAGAGCTGGAATTTGAAGAGCCGCAATATAAACCGAACTAATAGTTTAGGGGTGAATATATGCCTGATTGGGTAGAAGTGGGTTTTCGTTCGATTTTATTTGTCGTAGTCTTGTTTGCCGTTACAAAATTAATAGGGAAAAAACAAATATCAGAGCTTTCCTTTTTTGAATATGTTGCTGGTATAACAATCGGAAGTATTGCCGGTGAGATCATAATGGGTCTTAATAATCATTGGGGCAGCGGTATTCTTTCCATCATGATCTTTGGCCTTGTTACCTTTTTTGCAGATATACTTTCCCTTAAAAGTAAAAACTTTCGAAACTTTTTCGAGGGAAGGGGTACAGTTTTAATAAAAGATGGAAAAATTCAAGAGGATAATCTTAAAAAGGAAAGATATTCGATAGATGATTTAAATGCATTACTAAGGCAAAGAAATGTCTTTAAAGCAGCTGATGTAGAATTCGCCGTGCTGGAGCCCAGAGGAGACCTCAGCGTTATGCTGAAAAAAGAAAACCAGCCGCTGACACCAAAAGATATTAATCTAAAGGTTGCACAGGAGAAAGAACCTCAAACCGTTATTATGGATGGAAATATCTTAAATGACCCATTGGCTGAATCCGGAAAAACAAGAAAATGGCTGAATATGGAGCTAGAAAAGCTGGGGGTAACACTTGATAATGTGTTTGTAGGTCAGATTGATTCATACGGAGAATTAACAATAGACATTTATGATGATAAAATAAAGGTCCCATCTCCTCAGCAAAGACCCCTTTTAATGGCTATGATGAAACAATGTGCAGCTGACTTGGAAGTATTTTCTTTGCAAACAGATTCTAAAAAAGCCCAAAAAATGTACAATAAAAACTCTGAAAAATTAAACCAATTAATACTAAAACTAAGTCCTTATTTAAAATGATGAATTGGTATAAAAATGCAACAATTTATTTAGAATATTTATTTGTTACTGGGACTACTCTATATATGGTCCCAGAAATTTTATATAAAATGTTGCAAACCACTGTTCTTCCTCCCTTCTTCATTATTTGATTTCTTGCCTCTTTCTTTACACCCATTTTTCATGTCAATAATAAATTTTCATATTAAAATAAATAATTATCTGGAAATATAGAGAATTTAAAAAGTAAATTTAGAAAGCTTCCATTTTTGTGAATTTCCAAAGTTATCAAAAATTCTGGCCTTTCTATTTACCCCAGCATAGCAATCCTCCACACGTGCCTGCCATTTTGTTGGGACTAGTTTTGTGTTTGATTATAGTGTTTTCATTATTGTTCTTAAACTTTTAGCCATCCTTATAGTCTCTTCTTACGGAGATTTCAGAATGTACGTTTAATCCTCTTTTGACAGCTGCAGATTGAGTTAAATAAATAATTTAAATGCTTAAAGGAAGGCAAAAACAAAACACCAGATGACACTCTGGTGTTTTGTTTTTGCCTCTTTTAACCCGTCTGGCCTCCATTCTTCCAAACCTTCTTCTGCATAATTACTGCCACGATGCCAATTATAGCTACAAAAAGTAAACTAACGAAGAAACCAAACCTGATCGATTTTTCAAGCAATGTCCCGCTCACGGCAGCCAGGATCAGTACCAATCCAAGGAAGGCCATCAGTTTCCCGAAAACCTTAATCTCCAGAATACGAAGGGCAGAGATAATAATAAAAGACCAGTTAAATAAGATTAATATTCCTGCTGCGGTTGTGATATACTCATAAATTTTTCCGGGCAGCAGCAAAGCTGTGACAATCGAAGCTATTAACCCAGCTGTTGCCAACCCTAGAGATGGCAGCGGCAGGTCCTTCAACTTTTTGATTTTCTTTGAGAAAACTGCAGGGGCATCCCCATCATCAGCAAGTGTAACAAGCAAAGCCGTAACACCAAACAGGGACGCTGTCATAGTAGAAAAACCGGCAATAATGATCGCCGCATTAAATACATGCGGAAAAAAATCCAAATGGTATTTATCCATCGCAGTGACAAATGGGCTCTCCTTTTCGTTAAACGCTCCATGTGAGGCCATATATACAGCTAAACCAAGTGAAATAACATAAATGATCACAAGCACGATTAGCATAATAATGCCTGCTTTTGGGGCATCCTCTTTCTGCTTTAGCCTGGTTGCCATAAGTCCGATTACTTCAATGCCTCCATAAGCATAAAAGGCATAAATTAAGGAAGACCAAAAGCCTTTCCACCCTTCAGGAAACAACTCACCTGCTGAACCGGGAAAACCAGGATGTTTGGCATTCCCATCTATTACCCCAGCCAGGGCTGCTAATGCCAAAATAATAAACATTATAATAGCAGCCGTTTTAATAACTGCAAATAGGTCCTCTACCTTGTCAAAGCCTTTGTTGCCTGTTAGTACAACAATAATGGAAAGGATTGCGTATCCAGCAGCAAATATCCAAAGAGGGACATTCGGAAACCAGAACCTTGTTAAAATGGAGAGTGCTGTTAATTGACTTCCCATGATAAGAATATTTGAACTCCAATAATTCCATCCGCAGCTAAAGCCTGCCCACTTTCCATATGCTTTATTGGCATAATAGCAAAACGATCCCTCCTGAGGGTCTTCAGCTGTCATCTTAGCTAACAGGTTATAGACAATATAAGTTCCAATTGCAGCCAGGACAAATGAAAAGACAATAGATGGTCCGGTGATTTTGATGCCGATAGCAGACCCCAGAAAAAACCCGGTACCGATTGTACATCCGACACCTATTAAAGATAATTGCCACCATTTTAAATCACCGGATTCACTTCCTTTTGAAGAATTGCCACTGGGAAGAAAAAAATCCATGATGTACCTCCTTTTTTCGAAAAGTTTCCATCTTGATCCAGATTTCTGTCCGTCTAAGTAAGAGTATGACGACTCTTCCATCCAAATAAATAAGCCGATTCCTTATGGTGATCGGCTCGGTTTCGAATCTGCAAAGGACTTGTTCCAAAGCGTCTATTTGTTTTTCTCTGCGCTGTCGTTTTTTAACCCAGTCACCGACCGGAACAGCTGGGTATTCATGCTGCCTTGGACAATATCCTCAAGGAAGAACTCCTCTATAAGCTTTTTATATTCTTCATCTTCAAACATCTTTTTGTTTTGGAGCTCCATTTCTGCAAGGCCCTCATAGGTACATAAAAAAGCATAAGTATGGTCAGCTCCTGATATAGGAGACAAAAGTTCTATCTTATGTTCATAGTTTTCATTTCTATAGCTTTGAATCATTCTCAGGTTCTTTAATGCTTCCACAAATTTATCCTGTTTTACTTCAAAGGTTTGATATACGAAAACAGACATACTAATCCCCTTCCCAAAAGCTCTCAGAATGTATTTCTAGACTCCCTGACATTTAGGGAGTCTAGTTCCTAACTCTTTGCCCTTACTCCTCATCATCGCTTCTTACGTCCGGCCTGACAGGTGTCAAATCTTCAGAAACTTCCGTGTTATAGCGCAGGTTCCCCTGGTTCATTATGCCTGTTTCTGTACTTGCCTCGGTCATGTTTCTAACTAGATAACCATGGAAAAAGTACTCAAATAAAGCAACGCCAGCAGCTGCAATTAAAGACATAATAAAGAGGTTATCTCCATATGTTAAAATCGAGCTTAAAAACCAAATAAGCACAAACGCTAATCCTAAATCAGCCACTGTGGCAACAGTGTTGCTGCTCCTCGGCAAAATTAGCATATCGCCTAATACATAGGAGACGATTCCTAATATGGCGGTTATGATGAATACATTTCCAAAACTCATACCATAAATGAGACCAAGAATGACATAAAGAAGAATAAGACTGGCTATGAATTTAATGGCTAAAGCCTTAACATGCTGCATTTTACTCCTCCTTTAATGGTTATGTGTATAGTTGCATGTGAAATATTCTTTAAATCTCTGTACAACCTTTAATATAACCTTAAGAGAAAAAAATTCTCTTGGAATTTTTTGTATTTAAAGGAAGGCGTATAAATGAAATGGCTTTATTTTGCATGGGTTATTGAGGGGGAAGGTGACAAAATATCGAAGGGGCAAAGTCCCACAAGACACTTTTCAGGAGGCTGAATATGCATACTACACAACATGGGTTACAGCAAGCAGTACAAGCCAAACAACTAGCACAGCAGCTAATTCAGCAAACCCAGCAAGGCAGCCAGCAGTACCGAATGATGCTTCAGCAGGAACAGCAAAATGTTCAGATGCTTGAACAGCTTCTTCAGCGGGAAAAACAGGCCGCACAGTTATTGGAGCAAAGCCTGCAGAATCATGATTTGGCCATTCAGCGCTGTCAGGAAGTGGTCAATATTTGCAATCAAATGCAAGGACAGCTTTCTGGACAAGGAATGGCTGGAGGAAGTTTAACAGCTATGCAGCAGCCTAATCAGAATCAATTCCAAACTCAATCTCAGTTTAATTATCAAGGCGCTTTCCGGCAGCAATAAATGAGGTCAAAAAAACAGCCCGATCTTTCGGGCTGTTTTCCAAATTGTTAAACCATAACTTTGCAAATATCATTCGTAAATTCTACAGGATCTCCGATTGGGAGGCCTTCTATTAACAGGGCTTGATTATAAAGAAGGTTTGTATAAAGGCTTAATTTTTCTTTATCTTTCTCCATTGCTTGCTTTAATGACTGGAAGACTTCGTGGTTTGGATTAATTTCCAATACCTTATTTGCTTTTACATTCTGGTTTTCAGGCATAGAGCTGAGGACTTTTTCCATTTCAATGGTTACTTCCCCATCAGCAGACAAGCAGACTGGATGGCTTTTAAGCCTTTTTGAAATCCTGACATCCGAAACCTTTCCTGCTAAAATCTCCTTCATGCTGTCAAAAAGCTTTTTATATTCTTTTTCTTCGGCTTCGGTTGTTTTTCCATTATCTTCCTCAATGCCAAGGTCACCACTTGAAACAGACTTAAATTCCTTTTCTTTATAGGACATTAGCATCTTTATGGCAAACTCATCAATGTCCTCTGTGAAATAAAGGATTTCATAGCCTTTATCTGCGACCAGCTCTGTTTGTGGAAGTTTTTCAATTCTTTCATAGGACTCCCCAGAAGCATAATAAATATATTTCTGGTCTTCCTTCATTCGTGATGCATATTCTTCAAGTGTAACCATTTTCTTCTCTTTTGAAGAGTAGAACATCAGTAAATCCTGCAATGTCTCTTTATGGGTGCCGAAATCACTGTACACCCCATACTTTAACTGTCTGCCAAATGACTTATAAAATTGTTCATACTTTTCCCGTTCGTTTTTCATCAGGCTTTGCAGTTCGTTTTTAATCTTTTTGCTGATATTTTTGGCGATAAGTTTCAGCTGGCGGTCATGCTGAAGCATTTCCCTAGAAATGTTAAGAGATAGATCCTCGGAATCCACCATGCCTTTCATGAAGCTGAAATAATCAGGCAGCAAATCTGCACACTTGTTCATGATTAACACGCCATTTGAATAAAGCTCTAGCCCTTTTTCATATTCCTTCGAATAATAATCGAATGGAATGTTTTCAGGGATAAAAAGAATTGCATTATAGCGGATGGTGCCGTCAACACTGATATGGATATGCTTTAGCGGCTTATCAAAGCCATAATGCTTCTCCTGATAAAACTTCTCGTAATCTTCGTCAGTAAGCTCATTTTTATTTTTTCTCCAAATCGGAACCATACTATTAATAATTTGTTCTTCTGTAACTTCTTCAAACTCGTCCTCCATGCCTTCTTTTGGTTTTCTGTTCTTACTATCCATTTTAATAGGATAGCGGATGAAATCAGAGTATTTTTTGATAATGGATTTTAAGCGGTATTCCTCTAAATACTCATCAAAGTTCTCTTCTTCTGTATTTTCTTTGATCTTAAGAGTAATATCGGTACCAACTGTATCTTTCTCATAGGCCATGATTGTGTAGCCGTCTGCTCCCTCGGATTCCCATTTATAGGCTTCTTCGCTGCCAAGTGCTTTACTGATCACCGTTACAACATCGGCTACCATGAAAGCTGCATAGAAACCTACACCGAATTGGCCGATAATATCATGTCCATCTCTGATTTCATTTTCTTTTTTAAACGCCAATGAACCGCTCTTTGCGATAATGCCAAGATTATTTTCCAGTTCTTCTTTTGTCATGCCGATTCCGGTATCTCTGATTGTTAAGGTTCTGTTTTCTTTATTAGGAATTATCTTTATGTAATAGCTATCTTTATCAAAGGTTAAACGATCATCTGTCAGCGCTTTGTAATAAATTTTATCGATTGCATCACTGCTGTTGGAAATCAGCTCTCTTAAAAATACCTCTCTTTGAGAGTAAATGGAGTTGATCATCATTTCTAATAATCTCTTGGATTCTGCTTGAAACTGTTTCTTTACCATATCAACCTCTCCTTTAAGAAATAAAATAGTTAATTTTGCAATTTAGCACTCTGCTTTCTGGAGTGCTAACCCAATAATTTTAATATCATATTATTTTTCTGCTGTCAATAATGGAGTAAAATGCATTAAAAATGAAGAAACCTATAGCAATATGCTACAGGTTCAAGTTAGAAGGGTAAATTCATAGTCTTTTCTTCGTACTTCAGCAATTAAATCCGGAAGAGCTTCAACAGTCTGAGGCAATTCATGCAGAAGAATGATTGCGCCGTCTTCGAGATTATCTGTCACGTTTGTGATGATCTGTTCAGGCCTGTCCTTTAGCTCCCAATCCATTGACGAGATTCTCCACATAACAGGAGTTAAACCGAGCTTTTTTGCTGCAGAAATCGTATCGTTGTTGTATTGCCCGAATGGCGGGCGGAAGTACTTCACTTCCTGGCCGGTAATGGATTCAATCTTTGATTTGCTGTACTGCAAATCCTGATGCTGTCCATTTAACTGTAAATTTACCAGGTTGTTATGTTTGGCAGAATGTGTGCCAATCATATGCCCTTCATCCATTACCCTCTTCCAGGGCCGTTTAGGATATAAAAGCCTGGCTTGCCAGAAGAAGGCTGCCGGCACTTTTTCTTCTTTCAGGATATCAAGAATTTCCGGCAGAACTCTTCCAGGACCATCGTCAAAGGTTAATACTACTGTTTTCCTTGAAGTTGCCAGTTTATTATATACCATAACATTGGAATCATTCGAATCGTACACGACGTTCGAGCTATCGACCACTCATGGACAGTTTGCCATCAATTTTCCTCCTCTGCCTAGGTAGTAAGTGTATAGGGCCTTTCGCTATACCCAGAAGCATCATACGTATGGACAAACATATCATCAGTAAATTGTTCACGTTTGCCATCAAAGATGACTTCGCCTTCTTTCAATGCAATAATGCGGGTGGCATAACGTTTAGCCAATTGAACATCATGGACATTTATGATTGTCTGCAATTTATGCCGATGGTGCATTTCTTTTAATAAACTAAAGATCCGGTCTGAAGTACCTGGATCCAGGCTGGCAACAGGCTCGTCTCCCAGCAGAACACGGGGCTGCTGCAGCAATGCCCGGGCAATGCCGACTCTTTGCTTCTGCCCGCCGCTTAAATGCTCGACTCTCCGATCCATGAAGTCTGTTAGGCCGACCTCTTGAATCACTTGTTTAGCCAGGGATTTCTCTTCAGATGTAAACCAGCCAATCATGTTTTTAAAGCTGCTTCTGTAACCGAACATGCCTGTCAGCACATTTTGGAAAACAGTCAATCTGGGAACCAGGTTAAAATGCTGAAAAATCATTCCCATTTCCCTGCGGACCTTTTGGAGCTGTTCTTCATGAAGAGTGGATAAAGGAAGGCCATCCCAGACAATCTCACCAGAAGCTGGTTTCTGCAATCCGTTAAGACAGCGAATCAATGTTGACTTCCCCGCACCGCTTTTACCCAAAACACAAATGAAATCTCCTTCATGGAAAGTGAGGTTTATAGAATTTAATGCATTATCCTTCATACCAGGATAACGGACTGTTACATTTCGAATCTCAAGCATCTGCCTGGCCTCCATTTAGATTACTCTGTTCCTTACATAGCTTCCAAAAAAGTCAACAAGAATAACGATAATCATAATAACAAGAACATCAAGTGAAACAGCTGTATATTGAAAAGTTTTAAAGTCATTAAAGAGTCTTTGGCCGATTCCCCCTCCGCCAATAAAACCAAGTACAAGCGAAGTCCTGATCGCAACCTCAAATCGGTAGAAATAGTTGGATAAAACATTAGGCCAGATTTGCGGCAGTATACTGAAAAGGGAAGCAAACCAGTTCTTTGCTCCTACTGCTTTCATGGCCTCCTGCGGCCCCGGATCGGATGCTTCTATGAGTTCCGAGATTAATTTTCCCAATACACCAATATTGTGAAACATGATAGCCAATACAGCCGGGAAAGGGCCCAGCCCAAGTGCTGTTAATAAAATCAAGCCAAATACGATTTCAGGAATGGATCGTACAAAGCTAAGACCAACACGGGTTAAATGATAAACAAACGGAGCACCGGCTGTATTTTTGGCAGCCATAAAGCTTAGAGGCAAACCGATGAGAAGACCGAAAAAACTTCCCAAAAAGGCCATGGCCAGTGTTTCCAAACTGTCTTCCAAAATCTTCGGAAGAAGAGAGAAATCCATCGGGAACCAATGGGACAGGAAATCAATCATGTTACGGAAGTCTCTGAATTTGGATAAATCAAACTCTGTCAGCTTCATACTTAAATAAACGAATAAAGCCAATAGAGTATATGTGATAATGCTGCGTCTTTTAAACCACAATCTAATCAGCCCTATTCTTTAATGATTCCCTCTTTAAGGGCTGCCTGGCGGATGCTTTCGTAATCTTCGTTGCTGGCTTCTGTAAAACCGCTTGCCCCGAATGCATCAAGGATTTCTGGATCTTCAATAGCTAGAAAAGCCTCTTTAAGAGCGGTAATTGTTTTCTCGTCCGTATGCTTATGAACAGCCCAAGGATATTGGAACAGCTTCTCTGATTCCCAAATGGTTTTTATTTGGTCGCCATCTATTTTTCCTGAATCGGCTAATTGGTTGTAAATTGCGCTGTCAATGGCACCTGCATCGACTTGTTTATTTTGGACAGCCAATGCCGTCGCATCATGGGAACCTGTAAATCTTACAGAGTTAAAGCTATGTGTATCTTCAGATTCGTAAACTTTCCGGTCCTTCAGCTCAATCGAAGGAATTAAAGATCCGGAGGTAGAGTTAATGTCACCAAAAGCAAAGTCGATTTCACTGCTCTTTTCGAGCAATTCATCAAGCGAATTCCAAGGATTGTCCTTGTGGGTTATGATATAAGAGTAATAGAATGGTTCTCCATCAATCAGCTGTGTAATGATGGCTTTTGCACCGCTTTTTTCATGGGCAACCACATAAGTTAATGGTCCAAAGTAAGCCATGTCAATCTTATCGTAGTTCATGGCTTCAACAACACCGTTATAGTCCGGATACACTTCAACCGCTACCTCGCGATCAAGTTTTTCAGACAGTGTTGACTGTAATTTCTCCATTGCACCTTCCATGGATCCCTCAGTTTGAACAGGTATGACGCCAATGGTAAAAGCTTCTGCTGTTTCTTCTTTATTTTCATTTGTACCCTCTGATTGATTTCCACCGCAGGCGGTCAAAAGCATCAATAGTAAAATAGTCATTAACAATAGGATTTTTTTCATGTTTTCCACTTCCCTGTTTAAGATGTAAAAATCAGTGTGCATATAGAAAAAATTACGATAAAAAGGACCCTTTGCGAGTCCTTTTTATCAGATAACAGTAATGCAGCCAGGCTGTTCGTCTGTCACTTTTCCAATAATGGCAGCTGACTGCACTCCTTTTTCATGAAGCTCTTTGAGGAGTGAATCAGCTTCTGCCTCCGGAACAGTTATTAGCAGGCCACCGGATGTGATGGCATCACATAGAATCCATTGGTCTACTTCATCGATATTCTCATAGTGAATCCGTCCAGACAGCCACTTATGATTCTTTTTTGAACCGCCAGGAATGATATTCTGTTCGGCAAGCTCCCGTGTCTTAGGAAGAATAGGAACTGTTTTGCTGTCGATTGTAATGCCTGTGCAGCTGCCTTCTGCTATCTCCATGGCATGGCCTAGTAATCCAAAACCTGTAACATCCGTGCAGGCATTAACATGGTAATGATCCATGGCATCTGCAGCATCTTTATTTAGGGCAGCCATTACCTTCATGACACCGTCAATGCCTTCCTGGTCAAGCATGTCCCTCTTAATAGCTTGTGTCAGGATTCCAACACCGATGGGCTTGGTTAAAATCAGGCTGTCCCCCGGTTTGGCCGCGGCATTCGTTCTTACCCGCTCAGGATGGACCGTTCCTGTAACAGATAGGCCGAACTTAGGCTCCTGGTCATCAATTGAATGGCCTCCAACTAAAACAGCGCCTGATTCCCTTACTTTATCTGATGCGCCGGCCAATATGTCCGCCAAAATGCTCTTATCCAATGTACTAATCGGGAAGCCTACAATATTCATAACTGTTATTGGCTTACCGCCCATTGCGTATATATCGCTCAAGGAATTGGCGGCAGCAATTTGTCCAAACATATATGGGTCATCAACGATAGGAGTAAAGAAATCAAGTGTCTGCACAAGTGCAGTATCATCGTTAATTTTATAAACGCCTGCGTCATCCGAAGTATCCAGCCCTACAAGCAGGTTGGGATCAGGTACAGACTTTGGCAAATGGCGCAGAACCTGCGCCAGGTCTTCAGGACCAATTTTGCATCCTCAGCCGCCTTTTGTAGATAAAGAAGTTAGTTTAATGATTTCTTCTTTAGACATGTTTCTCTCTCCTTGCTGAATTATTTTTATTTTTCACATGAAGAAGAAGGGATCGTGCCGGACTTCTCTAAAATACTCTTATAGATTTTCTGCAATGCCTTTGCTTCGTATTCAGAAGAATGATTGCACTCTACATAGAATTTAGCAGCACGCCCAATTTTTATCCTCATTTCGTTATTATTGACTAGTTTCTCCGCATAATCAAGAAATTCAACCGGATTAGTATAGATTAAACCGGTATTTTCATGTGTAATGATATTTCTGTTCCCTAAATTATTGGATGCCAGCACAGGCAGGCTGTATCCCATGGCTTCCAAAATGACCGCAGGCTGCCCTTCAGAATGAGATGTATTCAATACTGCGTCTGCCAGTTTGTACACCTCTCCCATGGAATCATGAGGAACCTGTCCAAGATATTGAACCCATTCTTTATGCTTTACTGCCAGTTCCTTTACCATCCGCCCCTCATCTTCTTCAATGATAGGGCCCACCAGCCATAGACGGATATTTTTATGGTTTTTATAAATGCGTTTAAGCTGATCGATGGCGAAAGGGATATTTTTTACCTTGCGGATCCCTGCCGGAAGAACAAATAAAAAGGTGCCTGGCTCCTTTTTGAACGCATGCGCAGTTTCAGGGAATGCTACAGTGCCCTGGGGAATCACGGTGGTCTTTGCCTGAATACCGGAAATCTCATTGCCCAATATCTGCTTTGCTTCTTCGGCAAACACGTGAATGGCTTTTGCCTTTGTTAATGTCCGAATGACATCTGCTCTTTTCATTTCATCAAAAAGATCCACATTTAAATCAGTGCCGGTCATTGAAACCACGTAGGTTTCCGGCTTTATATCAAGCTTTTCAATAAATTTTCCAAACCGGTAAGCATGAAAGCCATGAACGATATCAGCGTGGGGCAAGCTTAAAGGCTTGCTGTCGTCTTTCATATTAATAATTTCAGTTTCAATGCCGAGTTTTTTAAGGCTGTCTGATATCCTCTGGACGGTTACTGTATTGCCTCTTGCCTGGTGAAAGTTCGGGCTAGCTAGAAGTACTTTCATGATTTCATCCTCTGTCATTAAAATTCTATAAAAAGTCTTTTCATTTAAAAGTCTGCATCAATTATTACAAGAATATTTCCTTCTGTCCATTATTTGTTTGTCTGCATCTGAAATGTTTGATTGTAAAAAAGGCCTGCTTCCTATCAACCTGGAAGCAGGCTTGCTTAAATACTTATAGCTCTCCGAATTCCTCTACTAGCTCACGGAATTTTTTTAGTGAGTTTTCAATCGGATACGGGGTAGTCAAATCAACACCAGTTTTTTTCAATAGTTCCAGCGGATAATCGGAACTGCCGCTTTTCAGAAACTCAAGATAGCTATTAAGCGTTTCTTTGTCTCCCTCAAGAATTTTTGTCGCCAAATGAATGGCTGAAGCAAAGCCTGTTGCATATTTGTAAACATAAAAGGGGCGGTAAAAATGGGGGATTCTCGACCAGCCGTATTTGACTTCTTCATCCAAAATGATTTCATTGCCATTATATTCACGGAATAAGCGCTCATATATTTGGTTAAAGACGTCGGCATTAAGCGGCTGCCCTTTTTCTGCCATTTCATGTGCCCTCATTTCAAATTCGGCAAACATGACTTGAGTAAAAAAGGTTCCCTTAAATTGATCAATAAAATGGTTAAGAAGATGTTTGCGGACTTCTTCATCTTTTTCATTGTTTAATAAATAGTTAATTAGCAATACTTCATTAACGGTTGATGCCACTTCAGCGACAAAGATGCTGTAGCGGGCAGTTATTTGCGGCTGATGCTGTGAGCTCAGTTTACTGTGTACGCCATGGCCGCATTCATGCGCAAGCGTAAATAAGCTGTCAAGGTCATCGCGGTGGTTCAGCAAAATATACGGGTGAACTCCATAAATGCCCAAGTTATAAGCACCAGATCGCTTGCCTGGCGTTTCCCGTACATCAATGTAGCGTCCAGTTTTAAACTCCTTTAAGGTGCTGATATAATCTTCTCCTAAAGGAGATAAAGCTTTGCACATAGTCTCATAGGCTTCTTCATAAGTAATAACGGGCTTAACGCCCTTTACTAAAGGAACATTCATGTCATATTGGCGCAATTCTTCAAGGCAAAGCTTTTCCTTGCGGATTCTGGTATATTGATGCATGGGCCCGATATGGTTTTTTGTCGTTTCAATCAGGTTTTCATAAACCTCTTTTGGCACCTTGTCTCCAAATAACCCCTTTTCAAGAGCGGATGGATAGTTTCGGATTTTAGCCATTGTTACATTATTTTTGATTGCTGCTGATAGGGTAGACGCAATGGAGTTTTTTAGCTGTACGTATGGCTGGTAGTAGGCTTTATATGCCTCTTTCCGCTTTGAACGGTCTTCGTCTTCCATGATTTTTGCGTACATCCCACGGGTTAGTTCTACCCTATCCCCATTTTCTCCGGTTACTTCACCAAACTTAATATCCGCATTATTAATCATCCCAAACGTGTGGCTTGGTGCGGAAAGTGCCTCACCCAGCTGGGATAAAACCTCTTCTTTGTCTTTATTGAGGACATGAGGCTTGTAGCGGTAGGATTCAAGCAGGTCTTCCTCGAAGTATTTCAAGCCTTTTTCTTCTGCAATATACCTCTTTAATGTATCCTCCGCCAAGCTTAAAAGATAGGGCATGAAAAAAGACGTGGATGAACTGATTTTTACACTTAACTGTTTTGCTCTGTCCACATAAGATTGTGATTCAGTCACCCTTGTATCTTCGTCTGTTTTGAGCATGGCATAGGCATAAAGCTTATTAAATAAGTAAGAAAGCTTTTCTTTTTGTTCAAGATATTGATATAGCAAAGATCCATCTGTGATATGGCCATCATATTCCTTCAGCTTTTCAGCTATTTTTTCAATGTGCTGGTAGTCTTCCTCCCATTTTTCCATACTGGGATAAATATCATTCAGATTCCATTTTTCATTTTCAGGCACTTCATTTCTGTTTTTGTATGTAATCATCTTTTAAACTCCTTTATAACATAGCTTTAATTCTATTATTAACTATATTCAAAAGTTATCTGCAAAACCCTTCATCTTTTTTGATTTTATCTTATTGGACCATTAAAATATTCATGAAAGGATGTGGACGGTTTGGCCATTACACTGCCTCATATAGAAGATACAAACAATACTGTATATTTTCCTCCAAAAGGTGAATATGAAACTTTTGAAGATGATGCTCATTATGAAGAGAAAGTTAGGGAATGGGGATTATCAACCACAAAGGAAGTAAAAAAAGAATTTTGGTATAAGGAAAAAACACATCAGCGCCTCATTGTGATTAAGGGTTTTCAGGCTTACGGCGAATCAGGAGATTATCATACCATTGTTATTGAATTTCAGGACGGAAATCTCAGCTGTATACACCCTGCTTATCTTAAAGAAATGCAGGCTCCGAGCTTTGGAAAAGCGGTCATTGCCGATTTTGGCGAAACAGCTTTAGCTTCATCTGAAAAGAAAGCATTAACGGATGATAATGATAAACCTGCGGATGTGCCAAAGAAATCAGAGGAAAACAGCACAAAGAAAAAAACTGATGTCAAAAAGCCAAAGAAAGAAAAGCAGCCAGCCTTGGACCTTCCTATGGAAAAAGTGCATTTTACCGCTAAAATCAAACAATTTGCTTTAAGCTGGAACCATTTTAATGAAGATAATGATGAAGTCGTCGTTCTCGAAAATGTCGTCATTCAGCAGGATAATCCTGTTGAAGTAGGACTAGCCTGGTGCTCCCACTCGAAAACCTTGAAGAAGTTCGAATTGGAGACTGGTGAAACACTCGAATTTGATGGGAAAATCGTCAAAAAGAAACTGCCGAAAGGGAAAGACTGTGAAGAGGAATTTATTATTGAAGATCCTGTTCCATATAAAATCAACAACCCTTCAAAAATCAAAAAAAGCTAAAGGGCGCTATAAAAGCTCTTTAGCTTTTTTTGTCCGTTTATGAAAGGATCCTTTTCTCCCCTTCAATTTCCTGGATAGGACTGATATTTTGTGTGAATTCCAGAGTGCCTGCATAGGAGTGGTTTTTGTCTCTTACGGCAAAATATCGAATATAAACATACTTGTCTCTGAACTTGATCCAAAAGTCCTCAGAATCTCTACGGCCTGCCTTAAAGTCTTCCAGCAATTCCTCGACTACATGCACACTCCGTGGCGGGTGGCAATTTTGCACAGTACGTCCAATAACTGCTTTTGTCCTGGCGAAAATCCTTTCTTTTCCATGTGAAAAATAGCGGACAACATCTTCATGATCAATAAAGGTGATATCAACTGGAAGGTGGTTCAAAAGCAGCTCTAGCTGCTTAAGGGATAATATGCCGGTTTCCATCTTAATATAGCCTTCTGAAATGGCCTTAGTGTCAATCGCTTTCCGTTCTGGTTTCCATTCCGCTTCAGGGCCTGTCAGACAGAAGCCTATCTCGTCGCTTTCATGCGCGATTTTTACCCATTCATCTTCTGTCAGGTTTTTCAGGGCCATTGGGAAAAGGATATGTTCCTCCCTATAAATCATGGCACTTACTTCATTAAAGATAAATTGAACCTCTTCGATTACCTTCTGCTTGTCCCCATTGTAATTTGACAGGAGCTGCTTAGCTTCTTTGATGCCATCTCTTATAAAATCGTCAATACTCCACATATTGTTTGTTGGACCGTAAATCCCGTATTTCTCCAGGTATGGGAAAAGTAAATTCTCTTTTCGGCTGTAATGCTTATCAAGATCAAGCAACAGAGTGCAGTCCTCCAAAAGTTTGTACACATTTTCTTTGGTATCAGCATTTATAAAAGCTTCCAGATGAACCTTAAGTTTTTCCCGAAGATGCTTATCAATCTCCCTGTTTTCCTGAATAAACGTGTGGATAGGATGCCCCGGCTCTTCTTCAGGCTTTTTCAGCGGGCGTTCTCTTAGGCTGTCTTGCATAGGATTGCTAAGGTTTTTTTGTTTTTCACGGTTATTAATAATCTCGCTCAATGTTCATTACCTCCTGTATACCAAACTGAGTTTGATAATACTTCTCATTAGCAATGTAACACACGAAGAATAATTATTATGTGATGAACATCATATGTTAGGGGTATTTTAGTTCACAGGGTGCCATGTTAGTGCCATGTTAAGAAACTGTTCCAGTTTAGAGGCGGAAAATAGCTGGTTTTAAGCGGGGAACCGGAAGTTTTGCGCAGGTTTGTGATTGACCTGCGGGGAAAAGCCAAATTCATGCGTGCAGGTCGATTTGCGCGCAGTTTAACGACTTTTAAGCGCAATGATGGAATGTAAGCCTGATATTTCCACCCCCTTATTCACTCCTTTTTTGTTACACTTTTAAGGGATGAATAACGGAGGTTTAACTTTTAATGAAGAAAAAGTATCAGATCCTTATTATGATTGCTATCATCTTTGCAGGCGGTTTTGCGGCGGGGACAATTTTTACAAAAAATAGTGCTCAGCCTGATTCTATTAAACTTGCCAAAACAGCAGCTCAGTCTGGTAAAAATCCAGTTCAAAAAAGTACTCCTAAGTTACCGGATGCACCTTCAAAGGTGTTGATTGGTTATGTACAGGATTACCGTGATCCCAATGCTGTTGATTATTCAAGCTTGAGCCATGTTATTTTTTCATTTGTCCACCCCGAAAAGGATGGCAGCCTTTCTTTTAATGGCGATACGGCAATGAATAATCTGCGCAGTATGGTTTCGAACGCACACAAGCATGATACAAAAGCGATTCTGGCAGTGGGCGGTTGGTTCCATATAAAAGGCGGAGAATCCTATGAATATTTTAAATCAGCGATAGCAAGCCCGGCTTCAAGGAACAAGCTGGTGAATGAACTTGTTAATGTAGCTGACAGGGAAAAACTTGATGGCATAGATATTGATTTTGAGCATCCTCGTTCACAGAATGAAGCCGATTTTCTCGAAGTTTTTATCCATGATCTTAGCAAAAAGCTTCATGCAAATGATAAAGAGCTTTCAGTAGCGGTCCATTCGAAAATTCATAGTGTTACAGGAACAGAAACAGGAAACATTGTGTATAATTCATCCATGTTTAAGGATGTAGATCATGTCAATATCATGGCTTATGACGGACAGTGGGACGGCGGCTATAATGCAGCCAATTTGTCTCCCTATCCTTTTACAGAGAATATCGTAAACTATTGGGCAAATCTCTTCGATACACTCAATATTACTAAAGATAAACTAGTTCTTGGTGTTCCTTTTTATGCACAGCCTGAAGATCCATCCATCAAACAGGTATCTTATGAAGCAATTATTAACCGCAGCCCGGAAAATGCTTTGCGGGACATAATAAATATAAATGGCACAACCTACTATTATAATGGTGAATCTACCATGCAAAAGAAAACGAATCTGGCATTAAACAACGGATTCGGCGGCATGATGATCTGGGAAGTTGGCCATGATGCCAAAGGGCCTTACAGCCTTGCTGGAGCGATTGCGGAGGTCCTTAAAGACTCGGAAACTAAACCAGTGAAATACTATTCAGTAAAAAATTCGTATTAAATTGACAAACCAGAAGAAGAGCATGGGAATCCCATGCTCTTTCTGTCACTGCTTTAACTTCCTACTTGCTTTCAATAACCTTGATCAGTTCCCGTAAATAATCCGGTAAATCTGGAGGACGGCGGCTAGACACGAGGTGTCCGTCAACGATAACTGGCTCATCATACCACTCGGCACCTGCATTCTCCATATCGTCCTTGATCCCTGGAGTGCTTGTTACCTTTTTACCCTCCAATACTTTTGCCGATATGAGCACCCAACCTGCATGGCAAATTTGCCCGATTGGTTTTTTATTTTCCTCCATGTGCTTAATAAGGGACAGCACCTCCGGAAAACGGCGGATTTTGTCCGGTGCCCAGCCGCCAGGTACAAGGATGGCATCATAATCCTCACCCTTTGCCTCACTATAAGAATAATGGGAAGTTGCAGGCACTCCGTATTTGCCAATGTATTTCTCGTTTGCATGCTCGCCGGCCAAAATGGACATCTGCACCTTCTTCCTGCAGCCTGAGTATCGGGTACCATAGTTCCAGATCTTCAAAGTCATGATGCACTAAACTTAATATTTTTCTTCCTTTTAAACGCATGGATCGATTTCTCCTCTTTTATTAGGTTTGGTTTTGTTAAACTTGCCTGTTGATTTCCGCTCCAGGCACTCGCTTTTCGCGGGCGGTCCGGGAGCCTCCTCGGCGTGAACGCCTGCGGGGTCACCCTTTGACACGCTTCTCCCGCAGGAGTCTCGTGCCTTCCACTCCAATCAACAGGGTGCCAAAATAAACAATGAGCTTTAACATATCCATTAGGTTTGATAACTCTTACCTTACAGTTGTATACCCTATTTTACAAATAATCCAATTCAGGAGAGTAAAAATTCCTTGATTTCCTCTTTCCTGTCCTTAAAAACCTTCTCTCCAAGCTTAATCAATTCATCCACAAACCGGATATCATCAAAAGGCATTTCTTCGCCAAGCTCTTCATTTAAGCGCAAATAATTGTCTGCCAACAGATTCTGGCAATGATATGTAACTGATTCCGATGACAGGTGAAGAGCAAGATCAAGCAGTTTTGGCATGACCTTCATGGATGGAAGCTGGAGCGGAAGCCAATGCCTTACTCCCCAGTATTTATCATGATCAATGGTGAAATCTATTTTCTGTAAACCAGTTCCCAGTGAAAGGATTTTAATGTTTTTCAAATCCTCTTTAAAATGATGCATTGCTTCTGTAATGCATACAAGCGACGGGTTATTGGCCCACAGTCCGCCATCAATGGATAAGTAACTGTTATTAATATTGTTGGGAGGAAAGTAAATTGGCGCTGAGCAGGAGGATAGAACAGCATCCCAAAGCTTCATGGATAAGCTTTCATTGCCCGGATGGCCGTAGTTGGAACGGTGCACAAAAGGCTTGCCATGCGTAACGTCCACAGCAGGAATCAAAAGGGGCTTTTGAATTTCGGAAAGGGCTGTTTCCCCGAAGGCTTTCCGAAAAAAACGGCGTAAGTATTTATCGCTGTAGACGCTTTTAAAAAGGCCAACTTTCGCCTGCTTTACAAAAATTTTCTTTCCATACGATTCATACCCTTTTAATACACTGTCCATATTCCTTTTTAAGGTTAAGGAAGATGCTATAATCGATCCGGTGCTGGTTCCTGCAATCATGTCGAAAAGATCGCCTGCAGGCTGCTGAAGTTCATCCTCCAAGGCTTTTAAAATACTTACAGCAAAAACACCCCGTATCCCTCCGCCATCTATACATAATATTTTCATATTCTCACCTGTTTTTTCTGATCCGTTTTGTATATAAAAAAGAGAAGGAATGATCCCTTCTCTTCTATTCTTCTTCAATCATGTTATCAAATACAGCAGAGACCTTGTTAAATTCCTCTTCACTCTCAATTGGAGTAAAGTCTCCATCTTCATCAAGCTTTAAGAAGAACACATCAATATCCTCTTCCGTGTCTTCCTCCAGATCTTCAACAAAGCTGACGGCAGCATAACTAATTCCCTCAACTTCCGCAGAGGCAAGAACCTCCACTTCCATTTCCTGTCCGCTTTCGTCACTAATCGTAAAAATTTCGCCGACTTGGATCTTGTCCATGTTTTCCATCTCCTCTCCAAATTGTGTTCATTCTTTATTTTCCCATTTACAAGGCGTTTCATGCTTGAAATAAAGCTCTTTTAAACTTGTCTTTTGATTTCCTTTCAGGAAGCTAAGCAAACAGCGGTCTGTCCGACGCTCCTCTCCGCATTTACGCGCCTGCGGGGTCTCCTTTAATACGCTTCTCCTGCAGGACTTTGAGTAAGCTCCTAAGCTCCTCGAATAAAGAACGCATGAACGAAATGCGAATGCATTTTCGAGAATCTTGAGCCTTCCACTCCAATTAACAGAGTGCCAAAATCAACAATGATCTTTAACATAGCCTAAAATAAAAAAGGATAGGCTTATAAAAGCCAATCCTTTTTTTATTTTATTTAACAGCAGCAGCCTCTTTATTTTCAACTTTTACACTCCAGCCGAACGGGTCCGGCTCTGTGCCTTTTTGGATACCTGTTAATGTATCATAAATATTCTTGGATAATGAACCTGTCATACCATCGTTGATCACAATTTTTTTATTATCCCAGAAGAATTCGCCAATTGGTGAAATGACAGCAGCGGTGCCTGTTCCAAAGGCTTCTTCCAGTTGGCCGTCTGCATGTGCCTGATAAATCTCTTCAATCGAAATTCTTCGCTCAGATACTGGGATGTTCCAGTGTTTTAGTAGTTCAAGAACAGAATTTCGTGTAATTCCTTCTAAGATACTTCCGTTAAGGGCAGGTGTGACAACTTCCCCATTTATTTTAAAGAAAATGTTCATGCTGCCTACTTCTTCAATATACTTATTTTCTTTGCCATCAAGCCATAATACTTGCGAGTATCCTGATGAACCTGCAAGCTCCTGTGCCTTTAAGCTGGCTGCATAGTTTCCGCCTGTTTTCGCCGTGCCAGTTCCGCCGGCTACAGCGCGTACGTATTCGCTTTGTACGGCAATCTTGACTGGATTGATGCCTTCTTTATAGTAGGCACCAACAGGAGATAGGATAATAATAAACTTATATCTCTTTGAAGGTGCAACCCCAAGGTAAGGTTCAGTAGAGATAACAAACGGGCGGATATAAAGAGAAGTTCCTTCAACATTCGGAATCCACTCCCGGTCAATCGCAATCAGCTCTTTTAACGCATAAAGGGCAAGCTCTTCATCAACTGCTGGGATACATAACCGCGAATTGGAACGGTTTAATCTTTCCATGTTTTTTTCGGGTCTGAATAGCAAAACTTCATTATCATTTGTAAGGTATGCTTTTAATCCTTCGAAGACACTCTGGCCATAATGGAAAATCATTGCTGCGGGATCCAGAGTAAGCGGCTGGTAAGGAATGATTCTTGGATCATGCCAGCCTTGGCCGGCAGTATAATCCATTACAAACATATGGTCTGTAAAGTTCTTGCCAAACTCCAGGTTGTCGAATTGTGGTTTTTGTTTTTTCTCTGGTGTACGATTGATTTCAATTTTAAATTCAGTCATTGTGATTACTCCCCATCTGTAGATGATTTAAAAACCTAATGCCTGCTGTTCCTGCTGCTCTTAAGAGGGTAAATAAAAACGCCCAGTCATCCTCCGAACGTGGACGAAAGGGCTTGCTTCCCGGCAACAACCAATATGGATGCTAAACAGTTTAAAAATCCAGCAATGGTTTTCACTGTTAAAGGACTTTAATGCTGTTTTTTCTTAGGAATGATTAGATTTGCCTTTCGCTCTTTTCTACTTCAAGGCAGTAGTGCAGTTACCTGTTAAAGTTTTTATAAGTTTTTCTAATATTATGATATTCTAATGACTAAATGTCAATATGAATTGACAATAAATTTCGAATTGATCCGAAATGTTGAAAATTCTGTTCGCAATTACCGTTCCTATTAGATGAAATAGCTGGGATTTGAAACTATAATATATATATCAACCCATAAGGAGAAATATGATGAGTCAAAAAGAGCTAGAAGAAAAAATTATTCAAAACTATCAGGGTGAAGAAAAAATGATGATTCTTGTTTTTGCCCAGTGGTGCATAAATCATAATTTGAACCCTGAAGAAATTTATTTAAGAGCCTATCCCGGCCAGGCAAAGAACCAGGCTCTACAAGAAGCAATTGATCTGACAGTCACTAAGGAAGAAGCAGGTGATGTACCAGACCAGACGCTGCTTGGAGTCCTTTCCATGTTCGGCAATGATGATCTTGCTTTTGTTGTCATGGAAGAAATGAAAAAAATGAAAAAGGACGTCAAGCCCTAATAGGCTGACGTCCTTCTTTACAAATATCCTTTTTATTTAAACCAGCCCTTCTCCTTGGATTGAGTAATGGCTTCAATCCTGTTCGTTACTTCAAGCTTTTCGAGTATGGCAGATATATAGTTTCTTACAGTCCCTGTTTTAATGCTGAGCTTATCGGCGATTTCCCTGGTGTTTTTGCCGTCCGCTATCAGTTCAAGCACTTCTTTTTCACGGTCTGTCAGAGGGTTTTCTTCGCCATAGACATCGTCCATTAATTCAGGTGCATAGATGCGCTTGCCTGCCATTACGCTTCTGATGGTACTTGCCAGCTCCTCACTGGGGCTATCCTTCAATAAATACCCTCTTACCCCTGCCTTCAATGCCCGCTGGAAATAACCAGATCTTGCAAAGGTGGTTAAAATAATAACTTTGCAGCCTATCCCCTTCAGTTCTTCTGCTGCTTCCAGACCGCTCTTTTCCGGCATTTCTATATCCATTATGCATACATCGGGCTGAAGTCTTTTAACGAGTGAAATAGCTTCTTCTCCATTTGCTGCCTTACCGACAACCTCTATATCATCTTCAAGGCTTAGCAGGGATCCCAAAGCCCCCAACATCATCCGTTGATCTTCAGCAATGACAATCCGTATCATGGACGCTCCTCCTTATCCGTTTGCTTTACGACAGTTGGCACTTTCATTACAATGGTTGTTCCGTTATTAGAAATAATATCAATGCTTCCGTTAACAAAATCAAGGCGCTCGCCTAATCCCAGCAATCCTGACCCCTTGCCGATATCCTCTGCGGGATCCATTCCGATGCCGTTGTCCTGTACAGTGATCCTGACTTCATTCCAGGTTTGTTCGATGCTGATGCGGCACTCGGTCGCTTTACTGTGCTTGACTACATTCGTAACAGCTTCTTTCATGCACAAGCTTAAAATATTCTCAAGAAATAAAGATACATTGTTTAATTTGATATCTTCCTCGCCGATGAAGTCGATCGCAGCGGCTTTCAGTATTTGTTTAACAAGGATGATTTCATCTTTAAGCCTGATGCCCCTCATCTGTGAAACCATTTTTCTTACTTCGTTTAAAGCCGTTCTTGCGGTTTGCTGAACATCAATAAGTTCTTCCTTTGCCTGTTCCGGATCTTTGCTTATAAGCTTCCTGGCAAGGTCGCTTTTCAGGCCGATAAGAGATAGCTTTTGGCCAAGAGTGTCGTGCAGATCGCGGGCAATGCGCTGCCTTTCCTCCTGCTTCACAAGATCAGCAATCCTTTTATTGGCATCTTCAAGCTGTTCTTCAAGCTTCTCCTGCTTTTTCCTATTGTATATGTTAAATGGGAGCAAAATAACACTGATCCAGATGATGATAATAAAGGGCAATTGCTCTAAAAATAAAGGTTCCTGAGTAACGAAATTAAAGTTGATTGAAATCGTGGTAGCGACCAAATGAATGACATAAAGGGTTAAAAAAGCAATTCTGTTTGTTATATGACCATTATAATAAGCAATATAAAATGCGAAATAAACAAACTGAAAAAGAATCGTCATTGTAATGGAAATGCTGATTAAAATTCCAGTCCAAAGATAGACTGGCCATTGCCGCGAAATAAACGCAAAACGCAATGAAATAAAAAATAGGATCGTCAGTATTACCCCTACGGCAATTTCAATTTTAGAGGTGGATCTGAATATAAAATAAAAAGGCAATATGCTAAAAACACTCCAAATATATGGAGAGATGCCTGAGCTTTTTAAAGTGTTAAAGAATTTTTTGAACATAGATAGGACCTCTTTTGCTTTTCTTAATGGCAAGTTAAAGCCAATTGTTGATTTTGGTACTTTGTTGATTGGAGCGGAAGATGCAAGATCCTCGAAAATATATTCTGATTTCCTTCGTGGGATGTTTATTCGAGGACGCATATTCCAAGTCCAGCGGGAGTAGGATGTCAAAGGGAGACCCTGCTGGCTTAGTACTTGAAAAGGCTTCCCAGACCGCAGTGAGCTTCTTGAGCGGAAATCAACAGGCAAGTCTAATAGAACTTTCATAAAAATAAACAGCTCCTTTGTCATCATACCACAAAGGAGCTGTTCTTTAGTAAGTGAGTCTGGTCATTTATGCCATTTGAATACGTTAAGGCTTAACAGATGCAGCTTTCCGCGCTCTGTTTTGCTTTTTGCTGTGGGCTGCTTTTTTAGCAGCCTGATAACCTGTGAAATTCTGTGAGTCCTCATCCCAAAGTCGGAATCTTAGAGACTGCAGGCTTGTAGAAAGCGTGATCGTTGGCACATTTTTAAGCTCCGCCGTATTATAATGTGCATCCTCCAGGTTATAGTTAGGCACACGCGGACTTAAATGGTGAATATGATGGAATCCGATGTTTCCTGTAAGCCATTGCATAACCTTTGGAAGCTTGTAAAAAGAGCTTCCTTCCACAGCAGCTTTAACATATTCCCATTTATCATCTTCTTCAAAATAAGAATCTTCAAATGTGTGCTGTACATAAAACAGCCAAATCCCAGCAGCTCCTGAAATTAAAAAGATTGGGCCCTGAACCATCAGGAAAGCATCCCAGCCGATTGCCCAGCACATTAACGCGTATAAACCAACAATTGCGGCGTTTGTCAGATAAGTGTTAATACGCTCATTCTTTCTCGCACCTTTGCGGTTAAAGCGATTTTTTAACATAAAAACATAAATCGGTCCTAAAAGAAACATAACTAACGGATTGCGGTACATACGGTAAGCTGCACGAGTCGTTAGTGAAGCAGCCTGATATTCTTTCACTGTCAAAGTCCAAATATCTCCTGTTCCGCGCTTGTCCAGGTTTCCGCTTGTCGCATGGTGGACATTGTGGTCATGCTGCCACTGGTGATATGGGAAAACTGTAATAATCCCGGTTATCGTTCCAACAATTTTATTGGCAGACCGATTTTTAAAAAAGGAATGGTGACAGCAATCGTGGAAAATGATGAATATTCTTACCAGAAATCCTGCCGCTATTACCGAAATGCCCAGAGTGAGGAAATAGGACACACCCAAGCTTTTATAGGCTAGAAACCACAGCAGGAAAAATGGTCCAAGAGTATTGACCAACTGCATAATACTGCGTTTTAAATCTGATTTTTCATAAGGTGCCATCTGTTTTTTTAAGTTGAGTTGTTTTTGTTTAGAAGTCATTTTTTAATTCCCTTCATCATGACGTTAACTTTATAATAAAGGGTTTTCACCATGCTTTGTAGACATAGGTGTCATGTCCAAACCATGATAAATGTCATGGTTGGCCCAATAAATTAGGAGCAGATCCTATAAATAGGCCTTAATTAAAGGTTTTCTCCTTATAAAAATAAAAAAAATTTTTCCGATATTTCCAGCAGCTCAATTCCATATACATGGCTTTAAATCTCATAGGACATAATGAAATTGTTAATGATTTATAAAAGGAGTGGTTTGAATGCAAGATCATAAAAATGGCGCCAATTCTTCTATGCAAGCCCATGTGGAGGAAATATGGCAACAGACCTGCGGCACCTGGGACAACGTCAATGAATCGACAGTACAAGATTTTTTATCGCAATGTGATGAGAAAAACATTGATTCACAGTTCGCAATGAGCTGGGTAGAACAAAACAAAGAAAATATCCCGGATTGGCAGAGTGTTTCCAGGGTATCTCTTGATTGGATGAATCAGCATACATCGACTGGTTCTCCACTTATGGATTAAAAAGCTTGCAAGGTTCAATTTTCAGCTGGTGGAGAAAATTCATTGCAGGTCTTTTTAGCATTTAATACCGTTTAAAAAGAGATCCCCTTGGTGAGTAACCAAGGGGATTTTTTTAATGAGGAATATTATTGTTTGGTGTTTGCATCTGTCCTTGAGCAGGACCATATGCATTTAACATTTGCTGCATATCTTGTTGTGTAAACTGAGGTACCTGATAGTAATGATTTTTATTTTGATAAAGTGAAAGTTCATAAGCCATTTCAATGCAATTTGGGACTGAGTCAGCCAATACGCGTCGAACAACAGGATTTGTTGCTTCAAGGGCAGCCATTGTCTTCATGGAAGCTGAAGATTTCATAGCTCCCAGCAGGCAGCCGGAGACTGTTTCTTCATTCATTTCCGAAACAGATTGAATTGGTTTTTTTGGCTGAGAAGGTTTTAAACCATAAATAAAGTCATTACCCTGGTTCATTTTATAGCTTTGTGTTGGCATAGATGGATCTTGGCCTGTCTTAAAGCATTCAAGTGTAATATTATACTCCTGCTGCATGAACTGATACTGGCGATCCATGATATCTGCAAGCTCCTGGTCCTGTACGTGCTGACGCAGCAAAGAGTACATGTTTAGATTCCCGACTGCCCCAGATAAAACCTCATGAACATCAAGCACTTCATGGGCACCATGATTAAGCTGTTGTGGGATATTTCCTGTATGCATATTTTGGTGCATTTGATTAGGCTGATTTTCCATTTTGAATTCCTCCTTTTTGTATTCAACAATTTTTATGTTGCAGAATTTCACAAAGAAATATTCCTTAATTTTATAAAAATAAAAAAACGGATCTATTCGACCCGCTTTTTTAGTCATTCATTACATACTCTTAATCTCTGCTTCAACTGTTTCCACCAAATGAAACAAATACCTGTAAATTAAAAGATACGCATTGCCAATGGTCAGATCTTCTCTAAAGCCCTGTATATTATCCAAAGCAAAATTGAGATCCCATAACCCATCTTGCTGGTTGAACATGAGATCAAATGTGGGTGAATCGCCTTGTAGCGTTCTTTCCATATATGACCTAATAGCTGCCTCCTTCTTTTTAGGCAGCTTTAAACCAAGCATAACATCATAGGTACGGAACAGGTCATCCACTTCAAAAGAGATTGCGTCTACACCTATTATCTCGAACCATTGTGATTCCAGGTACATAAATTCATTTATGTGTCTTTTAAAGTATTCGATGGATTTATTCAAAAAATCAGCTGTTTCCCTGCCTAGAACTTCTTCTGTTTCCTTGTCCCCTCGCTCAATATAGGCTTCTGTAAAGCGGGTATCAGGGTCCTTTACTTCAAAAGCATCACCTTCAGACATTAACTGATGCTTTTCCGCATATTCTTTTTCTTCTATATAGATATTGTTTCCCTGCTCTTTTAGGTATTTTTCGATCCGTTCTTTTAACACAGTGCACTTCCTCCTTTAAAACTGATTATCTTCCACGTCTTTTTGAAGTGTTTCTCACAGGCTTGGCTGCTGAAGTCCTCTTTTTATCCTGCGAAGTTCTGCTGCCTGTTCGGGTGGAACCTGATATCTCTGAGCGCTTGCTTTGCCCATGCCTGCTTTTCTTATTAGGTCCTCTGCTATCCTTATCTTTCCTGGTTGCTCCTTCTCTGCTTTCTCTCTTCCCTCTTCCTGAAGAACCCTGTCGTTTTTGGGGTTGGCCGCTTTTTTCTGCAGTTCTGAAAGGTTTTCCATTTTCTCTATTATCCTCATTGTTGCTGGTATTTCCCAGGTTCTGTTTAGGGATCTTTATATTGAGCCCTTTTTCGATTGTCTCAAGGAGAGGCTTGTCCGCCGATGAATAAAAGGTAATCGCCAATCCTTTCGTCCCAGCTCGTCCTGTTCTTCCGATACGGTGAACATAGCTTTCTGGGTCAAGAGGAATATCATAATTGAATACATGGGTGACCCCTTCGACATCGAGGCCTCTTGCAGCCACATCTGTAGCAATTAATAATTGGATTTCAGCATCTCTGAACCGTTTCATCACTTGTTCCCGTTTTGCCTGCGACAAGTCGCCGTGAAGCTCATCACATTGAAAGCCATTCGATTTGAGCACCTCGTATAACTTGCTTACCCTGCGTTTAGTCCGGCAAAATATGACAGCTAAATAGGGTCTGTGGGTTTGAACCAACTGCATGATCGTTGCTTGCTTGGCACGGTCTGTTGTATGTATAGCCAACTGCTTTACTGAATGGGCAGGCCCTTGCGTTTTTTCAATTTGGATATACTCAGGCTCTTTCATGTGTTTTTTTGCCAGCTTTCGAATTTCTGGTGGAATGGTTGCAGAAAACAGCATGGTCTGCCTTTCAGGTGGTGTTTCTTTTATAATATCCTCTACTTCATCCAGAAAGCCGATATGAAGCATTTGATCGGCTTCATCCAATACTAAAAAATTGGTACTGGACAAATCTATTGTCTCCCTTTTAATATGATCGAGCAATCGGCCGGGTGTTCCGACAACGATATGGACATTTTTTTTGAGCTTTTTCAGCTGTTTATCCACATCCTGGCCTCCGTATACTGCCAAAACATCTATAGCAGCATTGTCTGCAGTAAGCTTTAGAACCTCGTCTGTTATTTGTAATGCCAATTCTCTGGTGGGCGTTACAATTAGAGCTTGGATAAAAGCCGCAGACGGGTCGATCTTTTCCAGAATCGGCAGAATAAAGGCAAATGTTTTGCCTGTTCCTGTTTGCGCTTGGGCAATCAGATCTTTGCCCTCTATTACAGCGGGAATTGCCTGCTCCTGAATCGGAGTAGGTTTTCCGATACCATGGTTCAGCAATGTTTTTGAGAGCTGTTTTGAAATGCCTAATGTTAAAAATTCCTGCAAATAAAACCCTACTTTCTTTTCCTGGCGTATTTTTTTTAAAGGCTCTGTTAAATTTGCCTGTTGATTTCCGCTCCAGGTACTCAGCGAACCGCGGGTCCGGGAGCCACGGCGCATTCGCACCTGTGGGGTCTCCCGTTGACACGCTTCTCCCGCAGGACATTGAATAAGCTTCCTCGAATAAACACCGCACGAAGGAAATGTGTCAGCATTTCCGAGGATCTCGCACCTTCCACTCCAATCAACAGGGTGCTAAAATCAACAATAAGCTTTAACACAGCTTTTTTGAAAAATATCTTTTAGGATATTATGCCCTTATCTATATTGTGTGTTTGCAGAAAAAATAGCAAGCATTCTAATATGATTTAGTACAAACAAACTGTCCACATTCATTGATAACACCAATCAGATAAAAAATCCCAATCCAGACTAATAAAAGTCTAAATTGGGATCTTCTAGCCCTATTGTTTTTTACAGGGAAGTGCATAACTTCCATTTGACCAGGCTGAATCCCCTGAAAATGATGCCAATGACTTCATTCGCTTTTTTAGCTTACGCTGCACTCATATTTTTTCGCTATATTTTGGAGAAATTAGATCAAGCTGAAAATATTCAACATCTACTTGTTCCCTATACTAACAGGATGGACAAAATAAAAACCTGAGCCATTTCCATCATTTTATATAAAGAGATGCAAAGATTCATTCTTTTAATGGATCTTTTTCTTCCCCTGCCTCCATCCCGTAAGCGAGTCTTGGATTCATGGCGGATTCGCTCCGTTTTTCTTCCTGGCTGACCTCCATTCTGTTCAAAAGATAGCGGTGGATAAACACTTCTGAAAGTGTGATGATCGCAGCTGCAATCACACTTCCCCATGCAATCTGCAAATAACTGTTGAGCAGTACACTTCCAAAAACCCATACAACGGCATAAACTAAGAAAAAGTCAGCAATGAGGGCATTACGGTTCCCCAGCCGTGGAAGGATGATTCGATCACCAATCATGTAGGACATAATCGTGACCAAAAGGCTGAATGAAACAATATCGGCAAAGGCAGCATCGAAAAATAAGTCGAGAGCAATTGCAAACGCAATCACAGTGGATACAAATTTAAGTAACAATATCAAGGTATTATTCATCTGTTTTCCTCCTTTATGTCTTATTTTTTAACACTCGTCATTTTCCCATTCATGAATCGTTTTTCCTTTGTTAAAAGCATTTTCTTTAAAAAAAATAAACAACTTGTTCGAAACCTCTCAATATAATGATAATAAAAGGTTTTTAATCTTAAGTTAAAGGTTTTTCAAATAGTATTATTTCAAAATAAAATACTTAATGTGGTGATAACAGGTGAGTGCTGAATATAAATTTCAAAATCTCCTGGAACGGCATTTGACGTTCGATCAGGTGTTTAACCGTATTTTATTATTTATGAAAAGAAATCCGGACGGAAACTTCCGTTTAATGATCGGAACAGATTCCCAGGTCCATTGCAACCGTACTGTTTTCATTACCGGAATTGTAATTCAAAATGAGCGGAAAGGAGCTTGGGCCTGCATTAGAAAAACCATTATTCCAAGAAAAATGCTGCATCTGCACGAAAGAATTTCATATGAAACCTCCTTAACGGAAGAAGTGGTTTCTTTATTTACAGATGAGCGGAAAGATAGGATGTTTGAGATTGTTCTGCCATTTATATATAAAGGAGGATCCTTTTCGATGGAGGGACATATGGACATCGGATCCGGCAATAGAAATAAAACGAGGGAATTTGTGAAGGAAATGGTCTCCAGGATCGAATCCATTGGCTTGGAGCCAAAAATAAAACCGGAAGCGTTTGTAGCCTCCAGCTATGCCAATCGGTATACGAAATAAGGGTTAAAAAAGAACTCAAAAAATGAGTTCTTTTCACTGCTTGATTAAGATCCTGCAACTAAACGCCTGCATGCTCCTTATATTCCTGTTCCAGCTTTGCAGCGACGGCTTCTGTCAGCTCTGCTGTAATTTCTGGAAGAGTTGTATTAAGCAAGGAATTTGCTACTTTAGCCATCATCCCCTCTGCCTTAATATCCAGAGCACCAGTCATCAAGTTTCTATTATTTTTTCCTTTACCTGCCAGAAAATATCCATGCCCTGTAAACTTCTCATTTAACCCGGTTAAATTAAACGTCACCTTTGTTGGCTCCTGCCAGCTTGTGATGTCCACTTTTAATTCAATTTTTTTCTTCAGGATCCCCATATCGCTTTTAAAGCTCCATGTTGATTCTTTGTCATTTAGTACCTCATGTGCAATATAACCGGGTACTAAAGGCGCCCAGTTGCCGATATCACTAACAAAATTCCAGATCGACCCAATTGGTACATTTACTTCTGCCTGATGTGTGCAGTTTGGCATTTTTACCGCCCCTTTTAAAGTTTTCATAGTTGGTTTCCATGAATATGTATTCAAAATAGTCGGGTGAGATTCATCAATTTTAGAATTAACTCAGGACTTCTTCAGCAATTAGTTCGTATGAACGCAAGCGGTCTTCATAACGGTGAACAATGGTTACAATCATGATCTCATCTGCCTGATACCGGTGCTGCATCTCTCTTAGCTCCTGGGCAACATCCTTTGGGTTGCCTATAATTAAGTTGGAATTTTTATTAAAAGGGTCCTGATTTACATAGTGAAAATAGCTTTTTGCTTCTTTAATCGAAGGAATTCCACAGTTGCCTTCGCCTTTATCTGTTTTCATCTTCCACAGCATGCTGCTGAGGGCTAGCTCTTTTGCTTCCTCGGCTGTTTCCGCACAAATAGCGGATACCGTTAAAACCACATTGGGCTGCTGCAGGCTTCCTCTTGCTTTGAAATTTTTCCTGTATTGCCTTATGATTTCCTCTCCATCTTTTTCGCTCATAAATTGCCCAAATGCATAGGCTGCACCGTTTTCGGCAGCCATAAGAGCGCTTTTGCCGCTGGTTCCCAAGATCCATGATTCTGGACTGATTTTGGGAACAGGCGAAGCGGATATCCTGGAAAACATATGATCTTCCGGAAAGTCTTTATTTAAAAATTGAAGCAGATCCTTCACTGTTTCAGGCATTTTCCGGACACCTTCCAAAAACTGATCGGAAAGTGCCATCGCTGCTTCAGCTGATCCGCCTGGTGCCCTGCCAATCCCCAGATCAATTCGATCAGGAAACAAAGTAGCTAGCATATTGAACAATTCTGCAATCTTGTAAGGTTTATAGTGCGGGAGTAATATGGCCCCAGCACCGATACGAATTTTCTCTGTTTTGGCACCAATATAACTTAACATAATTTCAGGAGCGGAGCAGGCTAAATCAGATAAATCATGATGCTCTGCAATCCAATACCTGGTATATCCCAGCCTTTCTCCAGCTTGTGCAAGCCCGGCGGAAGCCTCTAATGCTTCCTTTGGTGTAAATCCTGAAGAAATGGGTGCTTGATCCAGAATACTTAATTTCAAGGTTTCCCCCTCTTTCAAAAATTAATAGCTTCCCGTGCCAAGCGGGAATCCTTCCGGGTAGGAAGCATGATCAAACAGCTTCACAGGCATTTCTCCATCATAGATGATGGCTGTACTGCTGTATTTTAACCCTCTGGCTCCTCCCGCTTCTGCTTCCTGCAAGGTTCCGAAACGGCCTATATGCAGAACCTCTGCACTTTGATTATATAGTTTGACGATAAACATTCTTTTTCCCTCCAAATTAAATGATACAAATGGAATAATTAACAGCAAAAAAGCGGAACTTATATTATTAAGATTAGTGGTGCCAGTAAGTTTAAAAAAATGCTTTCACAAAGTATAGCAAAACCAAACCCCTTTTTCATTTCATTGGACTGAATTGGGGCCAACAACCAAAATGGAGTGTTAAATATGAAGGCAGTTACTTATCAGGGTCCCAATCGTGTTGCTGTTACGAATGCAGATGACCCGAAGCTCGAAAAAAAAGATGATATTATCGTTAAAATAACGTCAACGGCGATCTGCGGATCGGATTTACACTTATATCAGGGGAATATGCCCCTTCCTGAAGGCTATATTATCGGCCATGAACCTATGGGCATTGTAGAAGAAACAGGCCCTGAGGTGACAAAAGTGAAAAAAGGCGACAGAGTTGTCATCCCATTTAATGTATCTTGCGGACAGTGTATTTATTGCCAGCAGGATCAAACCAGCCAATGCGATAACTCCAATCCGCATTATGATTCGGGAGGTTATTTTGGATACACTGAAAAATTTGGAAATCACCCTGGAGGGCAGGCGGAATATTTAAAAGTTCCTTTCGGCAATTACACACCATTTCTTGTTCCGGAATCGTGTGAATTGGAAGATGAGTCCCTGTTATTTTTATCTGATGTCCTTCCTACTGCCTACTGGAGTGTTGTAAATGCAGGCGTTAAAAAAGGTGATACTGTCATTGTCCTGGGCTGTGGGCCCGTTGGTTTAATGGCACAGAAATTTGCATGGATGGAAGGAGCCGAGCGGGTCATTGCGGTTGATTATCTCGATTACCGAATCAACCATGCCAAGGCAACGAATAAGGTTGAAGTCTCCGATTTCACAAAGTACCCGGATATGGGAGAGCATTTAAAAGAAATTACTCATGGAGGCGCTGATGTTGTGATTGATTGTGTCGGCATGGACGGCAAAAAGTCACCTCTTGAGTTTATTGAGCAAAAGTTAAAGCTTCAAGGCGGAACATTGGGGCCGATTCAAATTGCGACAAAAGCTGTCAGAAAAACAGGAACTGTCCAAATTACCGGGGTTTATGGTGCAAATTACAATATGTTCCCGCTGGGTGCCTTTTTCACCAGAAACATTACGCTGAAAATGGGACAGGCACCTGTCATCCCATTTATGTCTATGCTGTATGAAAAAATTGTAAACAAAGAATTCGATCCAAAGGACATTATCACGCATAAGATGAATCTTAAGGATGCAAGCCATGGGTATAAAATCTTTAATGGGCATGAAGATGATTGCATTAAAGTGATTTTAAAGCCTTAATTATGAAAAGCCTGCTGTTTTACCAGCAGGCTTTTTCAAATTGTATCTGGGCTGCTAACCCCATTTTTTTATAAGAAGCGCTACCTCATCTGAATGTTTTATTCCTTCATCGGACGGCGTCTCAAGGATAAAAGGCAGCTTTTTAAATGGCTCTGCTTTTACCAACTCATCAAACTGTTTTTCGGTTATATGTCCTCTGTTGAATATATTGGCGTGCCGGTCCTTACCAGAACCCGCCGGATATTTGGAATTATTAAAATGAATAGCTATTAAATGTTCAAAATAGTTCAGATTTTCTCCTTTTTGAAGGAAATGTTCAAGGTTGTCCCCATTCAAGAGATCGCTTGCGTAAGCATGGCAGGTATCCAGGCAGAAGCCAATTTTATCCGGGTAATCACATAAGCTGCGGACCTGAACAAGTTCCTCTATTGTCGTTCCCATTGTCCCAGGCTGGCCGGCAGTGTTTTCAAGCAGAATCAAACAAGGTTCGTTCCACTGGCTAAGCACTTTATTGAGCATCTCGATCATTAATTGATAGCCGGCAAGCGGATCACTGCTTCTTATCGGACTCCCGAAATGCACGACTACTCCCGCAGAACCATAGGCATTGGCTATTTCAAGGTCATTCAGCAGAGACTTAATAGTAATATCTCTTTTCTCCGGCTGTGGAGTCAGGCTGGTCGGATAGGGTGTGTGTGCGATAGAAAAGATCCCATGCTCTTCGCAAAAATCCCTGCAAAGCTTAGCGTCCTCCTGATTAAAATTCTTTACAGTTAGGCTCCTCGGGTTTTTGGGGAAATACTGATAGGCGGAAGCATTCATTCTTTGAGCAGCTTTTGCAGCCCCTAAATAGCCTTCTCTAATGCTTAAATGGCAGCCAAATAACATTCTGATCGCATCCAATCATTCCTGGATTGTTTACTTTCTATAATAATTATATCTCTTCCTGGAGCGGGCAGTATGGCACTCATCACAAATTTGAAATTCATGTTCCCAAGGAAGCTTTTTGCCGCATCTCCGGCATTTTCTTGAGAGCTCCTTAATGTCAGTTTTCAGCCTTTCATGAACATGGTCGCTTATTTCCTCCCTTAACCTTTCCCAATATAGTGCTTCGGTTCTCTGTTCAAGCCGGTAAAGAAACAGAAGGTGCAGGCCAATTGCCTTGTATGTGAGTTCCAATTCCTCCAGGCTGCGGTTTTTTATACGCGGCTCAGGCAGCTCAACACCATCAATTATGGCATACATGGTCTCTTCCCATTGCCGTACAAGATCATGCTCTTTTTTTGAGAACGGGAGATGGAGAAAGCCGTACAGATCCATAATACCAAGTTTAGCTTCTATTTCAGTTCCGCGGATCCGCTCGTATAAATCTCTTTCCTCTGTTAAAGCCGCTTTTTTGGTGCCTTTAGGGCTTTCGAACTTATCCCATAGCTCAAAAAAAGTGCCTAAATCACGATAATACCTTTGAAATCTTTCAAATACAGTATTTGTCGGGGCAATCGCAAAGGTATGGACAGGTTCATCTTCCATTTCAAGTAATGCCTTCATTCTTTTAATATCTTTGGTAAACGCTACTTTCCCAATATTATATAAGCCTTTGCGGCCGGCTCTCCCAGCAATTTGCTTAACCTCCTGTGAAGTAAGCAGCCGCCTCTTTGTACCGTCAAACTTCTCATTTTCGAGAAAAACAATTCTGCGAATTGGCAGGTTAAGCCCCATCCCAATAGCATCAGTTGAAACGATCACGGACGTTTCGCCATTAATAAAGCGCAGTACCTGTTTCTTTCTTGTTTCAGGCGGCATGGAGCCGTAGATCATACTAACCGAGTGGCCGTCCTGCTGTAGCCTTGAGGCTGTTTCCAGCACTCTTTTCCTGGAAAAACAGATAAGCGCGTCCCCTTTCCTAACATGCTTGAATTTAAATTCCTTTGCTTCCACTTCGAGCGGAATATCGCGGCTATATTCATTAAGCACGATGGCAGCATCTCCAAGAAGCTGGAGCATCATGCTTTTTGCACTTCGGCTGCCGATAATATGCACTTCATTGGCATTCGCTTTTGTGATGGCTTTATACCATGAGAAACCACGATCCTTATCCGTAATCATCTGGGCTTCATCAATAACAATCACATCAAAAAAATCTTTTTCATGAAACATTTCAACCGTACATGAGAGATGCTGCGATCCGGATACCAATTTTTCTTCTTCCCCTGTTTTTAACGAACAAGGTACTTCGTCACGGTTTAGCTTATCGTATACTTCCAGAGCAAGCAGCCTAAGAGGGGCCAGGTACATACCGCTGCTTGCCCGCTTCATTCCTTCAAGAGCATGATGGGTTTTCCCTGTATTGGTTTCGCCAATGTGGAGAACATAGCGTTTGGCCCGTTCAAGTGAAGGACTGTATTCCTGTCCGAAAATATACTCCAGCATACGGGCTTCTTCTTCTTTTTTCCGCTGCTGTTCGGCTAATTCCTCTGCTTTTTTTCGTTCTCTGTCTTCAAGGTCCCTTTCAAATAACTCCTTATGGATAGAGGGGTCAAATGGAATGTCAGCGAGCTTTAGCAGATCCTCAACATATTCTTCCTGAATACTTTCAAAAAAGCTCTCATTGATATCATGAAGAGTATGGGCAATCAGCTTTTTAACCGCCTTCCCAGTTAGCGGCTTACCATAAGTTTCTTCATACTCCTCGAACAGCTCAACCGGAAGATTTTGCAGGACTAGGGTTTGCAGTGTATCGGAAAGATATCCGGAAATGTTGTTCTTATACACATAGTAATAGGTTTCGTATTCAAAATACCCCTTGCCCCAGTGCAGGGTTTTATGGATATTTCCAGTCAGTTCGCCAAGGAAATCAGCCATTGCCTTATACTCGTCGGGATGAAAGTCTCCTGCTTCCTCAAGCTTCTCTTCCAGTGCAAAGGTATCGACCGGACAGTATCTTGTTTTGTTTTTAAAATCCGATGCCAATTGCTTTGCTGTCATATGTCTTATATATAAATAAAGAAGGCTATATTCCTGTTCAATGATTTTATCAATTTTCTCTTCAATCGTTTCGCGGATAAGATACTTTTTTTGCTGCAGGCTTTCTTCTTCAGCTTTTTGAAGAAAATGGGCTCTTGCTTTCTTATAGCGGTCTTCCCATTCCTCATTTTTGCTTTCGAACCTATCATTAAGCCATTCTGAGGTATTAAAAGGCTGATAATCCCTCATCTCAGTTCTAAATAAATGATTGATCAATTTCCTGTCTACGTTCTCTGTTTCGTATCCTTTGTCGCTTAAATACTTCTTTTTTTCGTGCTTTGAAATTTTAGTGGTAATTTTATTAAGCCAGACATTCACCCAGATTTGGTCGATATAATGGAACCTTTCAGACAGGTATTCCTTATAAGTCGGCATGTCCTCTTTACTTCCAAGATAGCGGTCGACATCTTCCAGTATTTTTATTTTCGTATGCTCTGCAGCATTATCGTAAATTTGTTCAAGCTGATTCATGTTCCGTTCCCCTTTAAACATCACAATTAGTTTGTGCTGTAATCATTATGTATTAGGTTATGTATCATAACGAAAAATTAAGTAGTCTTCATTTTACCATCTTTTGAAAAAATATCATTGACAGAAAACTGAAACGGTCATATAATTTATCTAGAATTAAAATATCTCGAATTCAAAACAATTGAATTCAAACAAATGGAGGAGAAAATAATGGCAAAAACAAAATGGGCTGTTGATCGAGTACACAGCAGCGTTGACTTTTCAATCAAACATATGATGATCGCAAACGTGAAAGGAAGCTTTAATAGCTTCGATGCAGAGATCGAAGCAGATCCTGCAGATTTAACAACAGCGCACATTCAATTTAATGTAGAACTTTCGAGTATTGACACACGCAATGAAGACCGTGATAACCATCTGCGTTCAGCTGATTTCTTTGATGTTGAAAACCACCCGAAAATGACGTTCAAATCAACAAGCATCGCAAGCAAAGGTGACGATGAGTATGATGTAACAGGGGATCTAACGATTCATGGAGTAACAAAACCTGAAACGTTTACGGTTACTTATGAGGGTTCTGGAAAAGATCCTTGGGGCAATGAAAAAGTGGGCTTCAGTGCTGCGGGCGTAATTAAGCGCAGCGATTACGGCTTAACATGGAACTCTGCCCTTGAAACTGGCGGTGTCCTTGTGGGCGATAAAGTGAAAATTGATCTGCAAATCCAGGCTGCCAAAGCTGAATAAGTCAGGAAAAGGGCAGGAATCCGAAATGGAGTCCTGCCTTTTTAGTTTGCTCTTTATTGGTCAGCTAATAATTTGGCAATTTGGTCTTCAATTAATTTTCCTTGAGAACCGTCCGTTAAGTTATTTAGTACAATTGAGAAGATCAGCTTTTCTCCGCCAGTTGTTGTGACATACCCCGATAATGAACTCACTGTAGAGATTGAACCGGTTTTTGCTTTAACATTTCCAACAGCATTGGAGTTCTTCATTCGATTCCGAAGAGTCCCTCCCTCCATCCGGTTTGTGTTCCCCGCAATCGGCAGGGAATTTAAATAGGAAGGGAACCATTCTTTATCTTGTACTTCGAAAAGCAGCTTTGAAATTTCGTTTGCCGGAATTAAGTTTACATGTGAAATTCCTGAACCGTCACGGATTACTAGAGTTTCTTTATCCATGCCAAAAGTCTTGACCTTTTCTTCTAAAACCTCCAGGCCTTTTTCCCAGCTGCCTTCCTTTTTTTCGACCTTGCCCATTTCCTTGATGAGTGTCTCGGCATGTCCGTTATTGCTTAATTTCATAAATGGAATAAGCAGTTCTGATAGAGGCATGGATTGATGCTCTGAAAGAACTTTTGCGCCTTCAGGCGAAGCAGACGCTATAATCTTCCCCTGCAGCTTGATGCCTTGCTCTGCGAGAGATCGTTTAAATAAATCAAGTGCATAACCTGTCGGCTCCCAAACAGCGATCCATTCCCTTGATCGGCTTCCGCCAACAGGAATATCTCCTTCAATCGTTACAGTGTTTTTGCCGTGGTCACGTTCAATGGAAATATCCTTGCTTTCTCCTTCTGCTACTGTCTTTGCATTATTAACAATCTTTATGTAATCCGTTTCAGGCACCATTTTTACTACTGGCTCTTGTCCAGCTTTTTCTCCAGGGTACACCTCTACAATCACGGTTCCTGCATCATAATCTTCGTTTGGTGAAGCAGTCAATGCTGAAACCTGTGCACCGTAATACCAGGATTCATCGCTCCAGGATAGGTCTGTTGAATAGCGCTCATCATCATACCAGGTGTCATCACCGATCAGGTTACCATGAATCACTTTGATGCCTGCTTCCTTTACCTTTGCTGCGAATGCATCAAAGTCCTCTTTTAAAAGAGTGGGATCTCCTTTTCCTTTTAAAATCAGATCACCTTGCAGAGTCTGTCCGTTCAGCGAACCCGTATGAAGAAGTTCTGTTTTGAACTTATAATTTTCACCCAAAGTATCCAACGCTGCAGCTGCAGTCAGAAGCTTCATATTGGAAGCTGGCCGTAAGCGAATATCTCCTATATGGTCATAAATCAATTCTCCTGTTTCTGCATTGCGTATACTGACCCCGGCCAGTGCTCCATGTAAAATTGGGTCATTGTTAAGAATGTGGTTTAGTTGCTGTACCAGATCGCTTCCTTCTTCTGTTGCATTTACCTGTGGTGATTCCGTTTGGGAAAAAGGAACAAATGCGAGTACAAGAATCAGTAACATGCTAAAACTTAATTTCAGTGTTTTTTTCATTTGTATAAGCCACCTTTCATTTCTAGTTCCTAACCTTTTCTTTTTTGAAAGGTGAGTTCCCTTTATTTCCAGTATGAGGAAAAAGATTCATTTTTATCTACTTCACTATTTTATTCTCCTCTTTGAAAGTTATGAGGACTGGCTCAACATACCCAGATTTTTTTAAGTGAATTTATTATAAAAAATTAATCTTAAAATTTTTATGAAAAATGGTATGATAGAGAAAAAGTGGATTTTTTAAGGAGTGGAAAAATGAGTGTACATAAAGCAATATCAGAACATGTTGGCAAACAAAATAAAATCATAACGAGTTTCGCAGCTCTTGATCAGGAACGCGAATATTATATTGAACAAGCTTTGGATAACTGCAAAAAGGGTTTGCCATTTTCTGCGGATAAGATAAATGAAGTAACCTCGAGGATTAATGAATTATCTAAACAGGGCATTGTACCTGCCAGAAAGTTGGTAACAATGGATATGATTAAGGAATATGCATCAAGAATAAAATAGGTATTTCTAATTAGTGGAAACCCTGTATTTCTTTGGAATGCAGGGTTTTTACTGATGATTCCACGTAATTATCGATTATCAGTGAGGGTATAAAGGGTCATATAAATACTCCTGCAAATCTAGTATTCCTTTTGGAGAAACATAAATTTCTTCTTTTTCAAGCAGTTCTCTCTGAAGGTTAAAAGAAAGGTCATCTTTAAAGCCTATCTCCCCTTTCCCGTTTACAACCCGATGCCAAGGCAGCAGATGTTTTTCACTTAGGGAGTGAAGGATCCGGACTACCTGCCTTGCACCCCGCGGACTGCCGGCAAGTTTTGCAATTTGTCCATATGTCATAACTTTTCCGGAAGGGATGTTTTGGATAATCTTAATAGCTTTTACGGTAAACGGCTGCATATGAAGGCTCCTCTGACTAGTTGTTTATAGCGTTATTATAAACGAAAAACCGCCTGAATTCAGGCGGTTTCTCTTATAAGCCGAGCATTTCTTTTGCACGTTCAGGATAATCAATGAAGGGATTGCGGTTTCCCTGCAGATCCTGGATTGCTGCGTTTCTGTGCTTTTCATATAAATTCACAGGATTTTCTTTATGCCATTTCAGCAAAAGGTTCAGATCCATTTTGGATTCCATCCTGATCACTTTTTTATATCTTATTGCAAAATAGAATACTGCCCGTGCGGCGATCCCTTTTCCGTATTCAGGTTCAAACTTCTCATTTTCTGCCATTCCGCAGCCGTTTCGAATATTCTCTCCTTGGAATTCAGGAACATATGACTCAAAATCATAGTATGGAAAGTTGCTTCTCATACTATTGCATGCAGGTTCGCAAGCAAAAAGATGATGAAGATCCCCTTTCATCGGCTCTTTTTCTCCAAACCAGGATTGGGGCACAACATGCTCAGTATTAAAGATGATCCTTCCCTTACTAATAAAACCTTCTTCTTGTATCGTTTTTAAGAGCTTTAAATCCTGATCAATTATTTTAAGAGGATCAAGTCCTTGGCCAGAATATAAACTCTTAAGCTTGCGGTTTTCCTGCAAGTCTACCCATGGGTAGACATATTGGTGTGGTGAATAATCCAAGTGAGTAGTATGAGTATTCACCAAAAGTGAATAGAGCTGATCAAATATATTATCTTGTTCAAAATTGATGCTATTGTAATACTCCTCTTGCTTGACTAAATCCAGCTGGGAATCGTAATATATTTCGTTTTGAACACTATTAATATGTTTTGCCTGAGCAGTAATCCATTCCTCGGAAATGCTCTTAATCTTAATCATATTGCGTTCATAACCATTGTTTTAAAGTTCTTGTCAAAAATGCCGGCTAAATGCTCTGGAACTGTTAGATAAACAAGTCCGTTTCCTTCCAGCTTAGGGGAATTTCCTAGCGGAACAGTCCGCCTGATTAATTGTGCATACAGCTCAGGTTCTGAAAGCTTTCTTTCAAAATGCCTGTTTGCATATTCTTTAATTAGTGCCAATGCACCGGAAACGTGTGGAGCTGACATGGAAGTTCCACTAAGAGTTGCATATTTTCCATTTAAATATGTTGATAGGATGCCTTCACCGGGTGCCACACAATCAATTTCGTTATGGGAATTTGTAAATTCAGATGAATCTCTTTCAAGGTTAATCGCTCCAACGCTTATTACCTCATTGTAGCAGCCAGGATAGGCAAATTCATCAGTTGAATCATCCCCATCACCTTCATTGCCTGCTGCGCATACAACAAGGATATTCTTCTTGACTGCTGCTTTAATTGCATCGTACAGTTCAGGAACATCAGCCGGGCCGCCGAGGGACATGGAGATAATATCCGCATTTTGTTCGATTGCATAATGGATGCCGTTGATAATCCACTCATATTGTCCGGATCCATTTTTGTTTAAAACCTTTACAATCAGGAGTTCTGCTTCCGGGGCTACTCCGATTACACCTGCATCATTTTCCTGCGCTGCAATTGTACCGGAAACATGAGTGCCGTGTCCGTTATAGTCTGTGTAAATATCAGGGTTGCTGCTATCATCGTCTGTAAAATTGCGGCCGCCAATAATACGATCCTTTAAATCAGGATGATTTACATCACAGCCAGTATCTAGGACAGCAACTTTAATGCCTTTTCCTTTGGTTTCGTTCCAAATCTTTGGCGCCTGAATTAATTCGACACCTTTTGGCACTTCTTTAACTTCCTCTTCCTCCTGAATTACCTTATAAGGAATAACGCGCACATATTGCTCCATTTCTTTCCCTCCTTAAGAGATTAAATTGAAGCTGGTTCTTGGTGTTATCTCTATTTTAACAATTCTGAATCTTTTTTGACAGTATCGTTCGTAGGGGAATTTACTAGATTTGGGTTAGAAAAAAGGAAGAATTTATGCTATTTGCACTAGGCGCAGGGTTAGAAGAGTAGTTTTGAAAAAAGTTGTCTATCTGTTTTCCTTGTAAAGCGTTGGCTTTATAGAAGGATACGAAATAAATTCAAGGGTCCGTGAAATGGAAGTTAATCGAGAGGGATAACGCCCATGTTCCTGGGTTGGGACATGAAATGGTCGTTAATCGGGAGGAATAACGCCCATGTTCCTGGGTTGGGACATGAAATGGTCGTTAATCGAGAGGAATAACGACCATGTTCCTGGGTTGGGACATGAAATGGTCGTTAATCGAGAGGAATAACGCCCATGTTCCTGGGTTGACGAGTGAAATGGTCGTTAATCGGGAGGAATAACGCCCATGCTCCTGGGTTTGGACATGAAATGGTCGTTAATCGGGAGGAATAACGACCATGTTCCCTGCTTGGCAAGAAATATGGGCGCTAATTAGTAGGAATAACCCTCATACTCCCTGCCTCGCTCGAAAGATAGTCATTAATTGGGAGGATTAACAGAGACCCAATCTTCTTAGCCAGTAAAAATAATAAACTTTGTGCTGCTTACACGAAGACAGCAAACTCACTTTAATGATTTTAATAACTTAGGAATCTCGGCATAGATTTGAATAATTTCATCCATTTTCATTCTGACCAGTCCTGAGGAAGATGGGGCCACGAAATCAAGGGTCCCAGGCACCAGCGATTCGTCCTGTATTCCCCAGGGGAGCTTTTTTTTGCGGCTGTATTCCTGGTATACTCCTTTTCCTACAAAACAAACAACCTTGGGCTTGTATGCACTAATTTTTTTAATCAGTGTCTCTCTTCCTTCTTTATATTCTTCTTTCGTTATTTCATCCGCTGCTTTAGTTGGCCGGGGCACGATATTAGTCATGCCATAGCCTAATTCAAGTAACCTGTAATCTTCAGTGGAATCGAATTTCCTTGGTGTTAATCCCGACTCATGGAGGATTTTCCAAAAGCGATTATTGGGATTGGCAAAATGGTGCCCTGTCTCTCCTGAGCGAATGCTTGGATTAAAGCCAACAAACAGCAAATCAAGATTTTCCTTTAAATGGTCTTTGATCGGCTCCATTAAGCGATCATTCCTTTCATTTACGCTGGTATTAACTATTGTACATAACTTTAAATAGGAAATAAAAATAAAAAGGATAATGGAGGTGATAGAAGAGGCAGGGCGTCCTGGAGTTGACAGTGCAGGACGCCGGATAAAGAGGAATCTTACAATCCATGGTGATTGCAATAAGTATCAACGATTTCTTCAATTTGGTCATTTTCGGGGAACTTTCCAGTAAATTCAAATTGAATTTCTTCTACGAACTTTCCATTTTGATATACATGGATAGCCCCATTTTGGCTGATTACACTGAATTCCGGCTCAAAACGAAAGCCGCTTCTTTCAATGGCGCCCATTTTCGTCATCTCCTTGTGTTTAACGCTACCTTTAGTATGAGAAATAACTGAATAGGCTATTTGCGAAAAATCAAAAAAGAGCCATTGCGGCTCTTTTTCGCGATAAACAAATTATCCTTCTAAAACTTCTACTTTCTCCATAACATCGCCATTTCTCATCGCTTTTACTGCTTCTATGCCGGAAGTAACTTTTCCGAAAACAGTGTGAACGCCATTTAAATGAGGCTGTGGTTCATGAACGATAAAGAACTGGCTTCCGCCTGTATTACGGCCAGCGTGAGCCATTGAAAGGGAACCTTCCTCATGTTTATGAGGGTTGCCTTCTGTTTCACAGTTGATTGTGTAGCCAGGACCGCCTGTACCTGTTCCGTTTGGGCATCCCCCTTGGCTTACAAAACCAGGGATTACACGGTGGAAAGTTAGGCCGTTATAGAAACCTTCGTTCGCAAGCTTTTTAAAGTTTTCAACAGTGCCTGGAGCTGCTTCCGGGTATAATTCGAATTCTACCTTTTCACCATTTTTCAATAATATGTATCCTTTTTCTGCCATTCTAATCATCTCCTTATGTGAAAATCAAATTAATAATACCATTAATCTCTTCAGGAATAAAATTAAAAGGTGTATTTTTCATTGATTGAACATAAAAAAGAAAGGGTATTGCTAGTAGAGCACTAATAAATGAATTAATCTTAGAAAGAGAAATACAATTACCGGAGGTTTAAAAGGATGAAAAAGTGGGCTTTTGTATCTGATTTTGATGGAACGATCTCGAAAAGGGATTTTTATTTAATTATGATGGATAAATATTATCCAGAAGGCCGGGAACTTATGCCAAAGTGGAAAGCAGGTGAAATGAGGGATATCGATTTTTTAAATAAGGTCTTTACTTCGATAAATCAGGAGGAAGATCAAATTATTGAGGATATTCTTTCGATCCCCATTGATGAAGATGTGCCAGAATTTATAAAAACTGTCCAAGAAAATGGCGGCGATTTTTATATCTTGAGTGCCGGCACAGACTATTATATTTACCACATTTTAAAAAAGTATGGGATTAAAGATGTAAAGGTTTTTTCCAATGAGGGCTATTATCGTGAAAAAAATGTCCATATGAATATAGATAAAAATCACCGGCATTATTCCGAAAGGTATGGAATTGATAAATCAAAGGTTATTCAGGACCTTAAGAATGAGTATGAAATGGTATTCTTTATTGGCGACAGTGAACCAGATTCTCACCCAGCAGAGTATGCTGACACCACATTTGCAAAAAATGGCCTGCAGGATCTTCTTAGCAAAAAGAACATTCCATTTATACCAGTTGAGGAATTTAAGGAAGTGGAAAGATATTTGATGGATAAGGGTTTGCTTTCTAAAGATTAAGGTCAGCTCCAGAGCCTGCTCCTAGCCTGCTCTGGAGTATGTATGAAATCCATTCGCAATTAACTAAATAGCTCAATAAAAAGTATAAGTATAAAAATGATTAGTGCATAAAATGATAGATGCAGGAATATGGTTGTTAATCCAAATTTAAATTCTTCCACATTAAATGTTTGCTGTTTTCGGCTTCTTGCACGCACTTACCATCACCATCCTACTAAAATATTATCAAAATTTTAACTATTTTGACAATGTTTTATCTCCCTGCTAATAGTATTCTGCTTACTATATGCGCTTCCCTTCTTTCGCAGGGACGGAAAATCATGAACAGATTTCCTGGGGAAGCGCATAAAAAGACAGATTGCTTGTTTATTCCTCATTTCTTCTCCAATAAATCATCAATTTTTTCATCAAGGATCTGCAGGCTTTTCATCGCCCTTTCAAAATCAAGATCACGATAATGATGTCCGCCTCCAGGTTCTTCATCCTTTTCATCTGCCAATTTGACAATGGATTGCAGCGGTGTTCTTACAACCTCTCCGCCTGGCAGAAAAGAATCTGTATGAAAGAGAATAGCCAAAGCTATTTCTTTCGCTTTTACTGGGTTTTCTCCAAGACGAATTAAGAGCTTATGTGCTCGCTCTGCCCCTTTAATGGCATGAATATCATTTTGCCTGTAAAGATCATAATCCCATTTACCATTTTTATACCAGGTGTAATGGCCAATGTCATGCATAAAACCGGCTTTTGCAGCCGAGTCAACATCTTCATCTTGATCCTTGGCAAGCTGGAAAGCATGATAGGAAACAGCTATTGCATGAGCGATACCGGACCTGGTGATATATTTTTGGGCAATCCGGTGCTGAAAAATATCCGTTAATTTTACATCCCTCACAAAAATCCCTCCAATACTCCCATAAAAATTAATCTGTTAAAATTTTTTATTCAGCTTTTTCTGCTTATTCATTACTTCATATGATTTTTCTATAATATCGGTTAATACATCGCCTTTATAAATTCTGCCAAGCTTCGTGTTTTCCTGATAGTATTCAACAATCTCATCTAGCTTATTAGATGTATCTTTTGATATGCGAACATTAAGCTGTATGCGGGTTTCTCCATTCATTAATAAATCCTCCTAGCGAATGATATCTAATTGCTAGCTTTTCGCTAGCGATTGCTGTCGAAGTGTTAGGGGCTGCTATAAATACTTAGGTTACACTGTTTTTTGGAATTATTCCAGTATAAAGGATAAAGAAAATAAAAAAGAGAACAGCGGATGCCATTCTCCTTTTTATGATCATCTTTGGTAAACTTGGATGCTGGTTTCCGCTCTAGAAGCTCAGCGAACCGCGGGCGGGCGCTTCTTCGGCGCGATCCACCTGGGGTCTCCCTTTAACCCGTATTTTCCAGCAGGATATTAGACCATCATCTTCGAATCAACAGCGCTCGAAGGAAAAGGGTATAAATTTTCGAGGAGTCGCGCCTTCCGTTACCATCAGCATCATGCCAAAATTAACAATGAGCTTTAATATAGCCTAATGATTAATTAGTAAACTGGCCCCATTTTTCTTTGAGGAATTTACCGAATTCCTCAAGTTCCTGTTTGCCTTCTTTTAATTTTTCTTTCCATACAGGAAGGTCATCTCTTAGCTTGCCTTCTATCTTTTCTGCTTGTTCTTTAATCGTCTGCTCTATTTCTGCTGTTAACTCTTTCTTGGCCAGCTTTTCATTTACTGATTTAGTAGAAAACTGATCCTCTTCCATATACGGAAGGCTTTCTTCCATAATCGCCCTGAACACAGGTACAGCTGTTTCAGAACTGCTTTTTGATAAATAATGCTCCCTGTCAGTCCGGTCATACCCCAGCCAGACTGCTCCTACCAGATTAGGTGTATAGCCTACGAACCATTGGTCCTTTGTTCCGTTAATGTCATTGTATGGAAGCTGGGTTGAACCAGTTTTGCCTGCAATCTGGACTCCTTCCATTTTCGTGGCACTTCCGGTGCCTGATTCAACTACATTCAGAAGCATGGAAGTCATTTGGTTTGATATGGTTTTGGTTGTTACCTTAACGGTTTTTCGTTCCCGTTCAGCAATTATGCTTCCTGTCGGCCCGACTATTTTAGTAATTAAGTGGGCATCATGTCTTTTTCCGCCATTTGGAAAAGTGGCGTAAGCCTCTGCGAGTTTCAGTGGTGAAATTCCTTTTCTCATTCCGCCGAGTGCAATACCTAAATATTCATCCTCTTTTTCAAGCGGGATGCCAAATCGTTCAAGGGAATCCAGCCCTTTATCCAACCCAATTTCGTTTAGGAGCCATACCGCCGGAACATTGATTGATTCTTCTACTGCCTTATACATGGACACCTCACCGGAATATTTCCCTGAAGCATTAGCTGGTGTGTAATCTCCATATGTTACAGGTTCATCTTTTAACATAGAGGTAGGTGAGTACCCTTCCTCTAAGGCTGGTGTGTAAACAGCCAGCGGCTTTAAAGTCGATCCTGGCTGGGCTTTTATATGTGTAGCCCTGTTAAAGCCTCTGAAAACATGCTCGCCCCTGCCCCCAACAAGCCCTCTGACTCCCCCCGTTTGCGGATCCATAAGGACTGCACCGCTTTGGACGATTTCGCCATTCATGCCAGGAGGGAAAATAGAGTCCCTAACATATACATTTTCCAGGCTTGATTGAAGGTTCTGGTCCATTTCCGTGTAAATTTTATATCCTCTTGTAAAAATCTCTTCCTGTGTTAAGCCGTATTTATTAATTGCTTCATCAAGGACGGCATCTACATAGTATGGGTATTTCCTTTCCTGCTTGCTTCTTGTGCCTTCCTTCAGCTCTATTTTTTCATTTACAGCATCCTTATACTCCTGCCCTGATATCATCTTATGTTCCTTCATTTTTCCAAGGACCACATTCCTTCTTTCCATCGCCCTCTCATAATGATTATAGGGATCAAGTGCGGAAGGAGATTGCAGCAGTCCTGCAAGAAGTGCGCTTTCACTGATGGTTATTTCCTGAGGTGTTTTGCTAAAGTACTTGTTGGCTGCCTGTTCAATTCCCCAGGCGCCGCTGCCAAAATACACCTGATTTAAATACATTTGCAGGATATCATCTTTTTTATAATTTTTTTCAATCTCGACTGCCAGGAACAGCTCCTCAGCTTTCCGTTTATAGGTTTGCTCAGGTGAAAGCAAAGCATTTTTGGCCAGCTGCTGAGTAATGGTACTGCCCCCGCCGGTAATTCTTCCTGCAAATAAATTGCTGAAAAACGCCCGCGCAATTCCTTTAATATCGAAACCGTTATGTTTATAAAAACGTTCATCTTCAATAGCCACGACAGCATTGCCGACATAATCCGGCAATTCTTCAATATTAGCACCCTCTGCCCTGTTAGCTGCCAGGCTTGCGGCAGCATCACCATCTTTATCATAAATGACGGTGGATTGCCTTAAACCTTCTTTAAGTGTCTCAACGTTTGCGGTAGCTGCCAGAAATGCGAAAAATAGGATCGTTAAAAGTATGATGGTCAGTAATAAAAGAAGCAGTATTTGTGTTAAGTGTTTTTTTCGCCAAAACCTCACAAAAGCTTCCTTGAAACTTTGAAATTTATCCATGGTGACTCCTTCTTATTCTCTGTTATGTTTATTTTTTAGTAGTGTCCTCTTATTATATATTAAACGAACAAACTCTATAAAAAGTTTCAAGATATAGGTTTCCTTTATATAGAAAGGGACGAACAATCATGTTCATCCCTCAATTTTCTATGGACTTTTTGTATTAAGCGGTTTTATTCTTGCCTCGATTTGTTCTCGCTGATCTTCAAAGTAAGGAGGAAGAGCCAGCTTTTCACCTAAATGTTCGAAGGGTTCATCCCCTTCAAATCCCGGTCCGTCTGTTGCGAGCTCAAATAGAATCCCGTTCGGTTCACGGAAGTACAATGATTTGAAATAATATCTTTCTACGAATCCAGAACTTGCAATCCGCTGTTCCTTCAACTTTTGAATCCATCTCCTTAATTCTTCTTCATCTTCTACACGGAAGGCAACATGGTGGACACTGCCGCGGCCTGGCCGCTGCTGGGCCAAGTCTGGGCGTTCGATTATATGGACCTCTGCCCCGTTTCCGCCCTCGCCTGTATCGTAGACGTGGACTGTATTATCTCCATTGACTTCCAGAGTGTATAATCCTATTTTTCGAAAATCCATTACCTCTGTAAGTATTTTTTCTGTTGGTTTCAAATTGGAGACTGTCAGCATAACCGGTCCAAGCCCTATAATTCCATGCTCTTGAGGAACAGGACTCCGAGCCCACGGCCGGCCCCCTTTTACCCCTCCATTATCCTGATCGGAAATAAGGGCCAGGCGCTGGCCTTCAAAATCTTCAAAAAATAATATCATTCTAGTGCCTGCTGCACGGATATCTTCATGTGATACGCCATGCTCCTCCAGTCTTTTTTTCCAGTAAAGCAGTGATTCATCTGTTGGAACACGTAAAAATGTACAGGTAATGCTGTCAGTTCCGCGATAGGTGCGGCCTGCATTTGGTATCTCGAAAAAAGTTAAGTCAGTTCCGGGATTTCCTCTTTCGTCAGCATAAAATAAATGGTACATGGAAGTGTCGTCCTGGTTGACAGTCTTTTTTACGAGACGCATTCCGAGGATGTTTGTATAAAATTCATAGTTCTTTTGGGCATTTGCTGTTATGGCAGAAACATGATGCTGACCCTTTAATGGTTTCAGATTCAAATGATCACACCCCCAGTTTTTAGTTTAGTTATATTTTGAATGAACTGATGGAGGATTGCAATGGAGCGAACTCAAAGTAAAAAAGTCTTGTGTCCTTTCAATAAAAGTGTTATATTAGTAAAGCGATGAGCTAATTGCATAAGACGGCAGACAGCCTTAATTGGCAATGCACTATGTGGAGTGCAGTCGGGTCGCCGCAATACGTAGAAAAAGACGCCTTTAGGGGCGTCTTTTTTATTTTCTCTGATTAAATTGTGAAGTAAGATAGGTGCCTGCAACCGCAGAATCCAGCCTTGCGGCTACATACGGAGGCTTAGCCTTTTTATGCGTCTCTGCAGGCATGCCTAGCCACAATATTTGTTCATCAATTAATATGAATGGAAACGGAAACCTATGGGGAATTACTTCGTCAGTCTGAATGGCTCGTATGGGATTCTGAGCAAGTAAGATTAACTTAGTGCTTTTATGTCTTAAAGAAAACACTTTGCCCCATCCCTCTCCAAGTTTTTCAGCCTCCGGCAGGGAAATAACGATCTTCCTTTGTGCAGACTGAATATCCTCTTTAACTCTTTCCATTTTCCGTGCATGCATCCATTGAAGGCGTGCATGCTGATTTTTGATCCATTTGCCTATTTTATCCGGATGGACTGCCTGTCCGTTTTGAAGCTGATGATCAGCCAGGCGGCGCCATGTTTTATTCCTGTATACATGCTTCTGGATAAAGTCCAGATCACAGATGTGGATGAACTTTCCTTTCGTCCTCGTAATGGCTACGTTTAAAAGCCTCTCGCTTTCTTTCCCGATCAATAGCATTCCAGCTCTTTCATGTGGAAAGGAATCCGCGGTATCAAAGATCATCACTTCCCGCTCGCTGCCCTGAAAACGATGGACAGTTGCAGCAATGATATCCGCTTCTGTCAGTTCTTTTTCATACAATTCTCCAAGCAATTGTTCCATTAATACAGCCTGAGCCCGGTATGGAGTTACATATCCGATCGAACGGCTCCCCCCTATATAGGATTCGTGAATCAGCTGAAAAGAAAGAAGCAGATTCCACAAATTAATTCTCGAATTCGTGTTCCCGTCTTTAATGCCATATTCTCCTGAGCCAGCAGCATTTAGCAGAACGGACGCTTTGCCTGGAAAGGGTGCGCAAGCGGCAATATCGGACCTTGCAGCAAGAACATCCGGGTGGTCTCCCACCAGGGAATGGTAAATATGCTTATTGGAAAATGCTGAAATTTCAGGATGCATCCGGCGCTGCTCTTTTAACAAAAAAAGATGGGGATGCAAATATCCATCCTTCACTGCCTCAGATACCCCTGAGTGATGAAAGATATCCTCCCTTAGCCATTTTTCAGCCATTTTCTGGCGTGCGGCAGCAATTGGCGGAAGCTGCTTAAAATCCCCGCATATGATTACTCTTTTACCAAGAGAAGCTGCAAAGGCTGCCTGTGGAACATAGGCCATACTGGCTTCATCAAGAATGACTAAATCAAAATTCTTCTCATAAATAGCCGGATCACCCGCTGCTTTAGCCAATGTGGATCCTATTATAGAAGCGCTTTTGATAAACTCTATTTCTTTCTGTCTTATTTTTTCAAGGATTCCTGAAAGTTTCTTTTCGACGTCAATAAGCAGATCGGAATCCCTTTTGCTGAAGGAACGAGATAAATCATACTTTAGCAATCGCCGCTCTTCAAATAAAGAGTCTTTCTTTTCAGCAAGATTGGAATGGTGTTTTTGTAAAAGGTAGTTCGCCGTCAGTGAAGGATGATCTGATAAGGCTGGCCCAATCTGCGAACCATATCGGAGCAATTCTCCGTCAGGAACTTTCTTTTTATTTGCTGCAAAAGCCGAGATTTCAGCCATCAATACATCTATGGCCTGATTGCTTTGGGCAAGGATCAAGACGCTTTGTCCTTTAAAATACTTATTGGCTGCCACACGGGCCAGTGTATAGGTCTTACCGGTTCCCGGAGGGCCCCATACATACGTAACCGGATTATACTTGGAACGTAAAATCAGCTCATGGGTGCTTGTTTTTATTTTATCTTCGGGATGTTTGGCTGGCATGGAAGGGTTCATCAGTTTTTTTATTCTGGATCTTTTCCTTTTGCTTTCCTTCATGTCTTCTAAGCGCTGATAAAGCTGATCTAAAAGCTCCCAAGGATCATGTAGCAAATAAGTCTCCGACAAATCCATTCCTAAATTCTCATCCAAGGCAAGGATAACATTATTGCCTTCCGAAGAAAGGATGCGTCCCTCAACCTTCCTGCTTCCCCATTCAATTTTTATAGAAGATCCTGTTGGAACTTTAATGGTTGAAGGTGTGTCGAAAAAATAAGTATATGAATCTGATTTTGAAAGCAGCCGCCCATTAAGCATTAAGTAACGGGTGCTGCCGTATTTTTTTAGATGAATAATTTCAGCCAAAATTGCTTTTTGCCAATCTCTTATATAAGTGAGTGTTGCGGTCATATCTCTCTTCCTTCGTTTAATTCGATATAAATATTCAATTAGATTAATATATCATGTAAGTGCCGATATGCAAAAGAAAAGATGGAGGCTGCTCGCTTCCATCCTTTCCTTTTATTGGTTATAAAGCTGCATTTAGCAGAAATAGAGGGTTAATTCCCCCGAAGTATGAGATAATGGATTAATAACACTTTTTAGTAATGGTGTTTAGAAAGCAGGGATAGTATTGAAACGAAGAAATAAATTTGAACAAAATGATACCGTAATTTTAATTAACACGGGCGAGAAGGTTACAATCAACAAATCATGCTATGTGGCTAAAATGAAAAAATACACATATACAATTAAAGAAAATCCGAAAATGTTCTACTTTGAGGAGGAAATGAAGGAGATTATTTAATTTATTGCCTTTTCAATTATGAAATTTTTATCAGCAAAAGCCCAATTTTGCGGGAAAGGCAAACTTAATTGCCAATAAGTCATTCCCAAAAGGCTATACTGATCAATTAATTTATATTTTTCAGTGATGCTTCGGATATCTTCAAACCAGACAAGATGCTCTTCTGCCCCTCTCCAGTATTTAAACCATGGAGAGGCCGCATAAGAATCGTACTGAATGATGGACCCCGTGCTTAAGGCCATGTTCTGAAGGGCTAGCAGGGAGTACGCTCGAGTTAAATTGTCCGCGGTCCTCCAATCATAGCCATATAAAGGCAGAGCAATTTGAAGCTTCTCCGGTCTGATTTTGGTAATGGAATATTTAATAACCTCTTCTACCCACCATACAGGAGCTACCGGGTCAGGGGGGCCAGTCGGGTAGCCGTAATCCATGGTCATGACTGCCACAATATCAGCAGCCTCCCCAATTGCTTTATAATCATATGCCCCAATAATTCGGTTCGTTGGTATATCCTCTGTCTTGGCATGGACATTGACATGGAGAACAAGTGAGCCCAGAACATTTTTTAATTCTCTTAAAAATAAGCTGAAGTCCGGGCGCCTCAGCGGAGGAATGAATTCAAAATCCAGACTGACGCCTCCATAGCCCTTTTGATTAATAAAATTCATCAAGCTTAAAATTAAGTTCCGTCTGTATACTGGATTTTGCAGAACTCCTCCAATTAGTTCAGCGTTGAATTCCCCGCCTATCAGATTGCGTATCATTAATAGCGGTATAACATTCAGTCGCTTGCTCTCAGCAATGATTGCCTCATCTTCAAGTTCTGCATATGCATAGCCTTCCTTTGTTAAGGAGTAGGCTGAAATAGCAATATATGTCAGGTTTCTTGCTGTCTGCCTAAAAATGGGTAAGAAAGAATCAGGAGAATATGGGACAACGAAACCCAAAGTTTGCATGCTTAATCTAACTGGAGAAGGAATGTTTAGTTTTTGTCCGATATGCAGCCATTCTGGCCTGATTCCCGGATTAGCTGAAAGGATTGCATTTACACTTGTTTGGAAGCGCTGGGCAATTCTCCAAAAAGTATCCCCCGCCTTAACGATATAGGATCTCATTATTCCCTTGTCTTCCGGAATGTAGAGAGCCAATCCAGGAATAATTCTTGGTGCATTTTCCAGGCCGTTTGCAGTTATAATACTTTGAATGGATATATTGTATTTTTGTGAAATGGCCCATAAACTATCACCTGATTGAATCACATGAATCCCCATCTTTACACCTCTTTTCCCCTATCCTTTAATTAGTTTATGGCGGAGGCAAGCGTGAATAGTACTAAAGATAGAATGCAATCCCATTAGGCACATGAAAGCTATTTATTCAATTTGAAAAGCCTATCCCAATGGGAATAAGCTTTGAGGGCTTAACAATGAATCCGTTGACTGACGGTCTTTTGTGCGTGCTTTTAATGCTTTTTGCTGAGAAGAAGCGTCAAAAGGTCTGAATAGCACCACTCTTTAGTTATTGCAGAAGTTGAGTCTTAGGGTATGTAAGAAACCGTTTAAATTAGATAATGTTAAAGAAGTGGCATCAAAGAGAAGCCACTTCTTTTTACTAAGTCAGGAGAAATTTTAACATAATCATTCTGAGGAACTTTCAGAACGCCCTAAGTTACTGATAATCAGCCTCATGTCCGCTCAGCGAATCCATGTGGCTGGCAATCATGGCGATGATCGTACTTGCCTCCTCTTTGCTGAAGATAAAATGGTCTTCATCTTTAATCATTTCTTCGTCATCAGTCCAAATTCGGTTAACCCGTCGAAGCACTCCATCACCAGTTTCATGGACCACTCCAAACTGGTACGATACTTCCACTTCATCTTCTTTGAAAAAAGCGGTTACTTCAGGTGTTTCCCATTCCACATCTACTTCCTCAAAAATATCTCCATCTTCATCTTCCACGACTTCATATTCATCCGCGATAACATAATCCCCATCTTCGGAGGCATATATAACATCGTCCTCTTCATCAGTTTCAAGCTCATAATAGTCATCATCTTCTCCATTCATGTAATCATGGAGGCTTTCATGGACTGTATCAATAATGTCTTCGATATCAAAAAGCATGGTTTTAGATGTATGGCCAAGCTCAAAGTCAAAGTCTTCTACATAGAACTCTTCGTTATGAGGATCAAAGAAGAGGGTACAAAAATACTCCCTTTCGTTATCCTCAGTTTCAATAAAAAATTCCATTCTGGGATGCTTGGCACCCCTGTCAATAGACATATTGCCTATCTGATCATATTTACTGCAAATCGATTCCAAATGATCCTGTAATTCACCGCTTACCCTGTCAAACCATTCAAGTGACATGCTGCATCCCTTCCTCTCAAGGTTTTTCAAACCTATTGTTCCCTTTCCCTTCAATTTAAGTATGGGAGTATTAACCAAAATATTTTGGTCCCGGTCAATAGTCATAAAAGAAGTGAATAGTGCCATTTAAAATAGTTTCACGGTAAGGATTTGTGTAGTTTCAGGTGGCATTAATGAGGTTGAATAGGTCCGATGGCAAGCTGTTTTGTTGGATAAGAGGCCCTCAAGAGGTTGATTAGTTCCGTTTGCAAGCTCTTTTATTGGATAAAGGCCCTCAAGAGGTTGGTTAGTTCCGATGGCAAGCCGTTTGTTGGGTAAGAGGCCCTAAAGAGGTTGAATAGTTCCGCTGGCAGGCTTTTGTCGGTTTTCAGTAGCATTAATGATAGGGATGGTTCATGTACTCTTGCCATATTCCTGTTAATACAGGCAGTATGTTATCATTAAAAACTCTATTCAACAAAAAAGGTACCCAGCCTAATTGGGTACCTGCGTTATTAAACCTGCAAACCATAGTTTCGGCAAAGTGCTGCTAGTCCGCCTGAAAAACCGCTTCCAATCGCATTGAATTTCCAGTCATTTCCATGGCGGTATAATTCGCAGAATACAACTGCTGTTTCAATTGAGAAGTCTTCGCCAAGGTCAAAACGGAGCAATTCCTGATTGTTTGATTCATCCACAAGTCTTACAAAAGCATTGGAGACTTGGCCGAAATTCTGCTGTCTTAATTCAGCATCATGAATCGTGACCGTTATTCCAATCCGATGAACATGGGCAGGGATTTTTGTGAAATCTACAACAAGCTGTTCATCATCGCCGTCTCCCTCGCCGGTCCTATTGTCTCCGGTATGTACAACTGCCCCGCTTGGATGCTGAAGGTTGTTGTAAAAAATAAAATCATGATCATTCACACATTTACTATTTTGATCAGCAAGAAATGCAGAAGCATCCAAATCAAAATCTTGTCCGCCGCTATACTTGTTTGTATCCCAGCCCAGTCCGATAACTGCTTTAGTCAATCCTGGATTCGTTTTTGTCAGATCAATTCTTTGTCCTTTTGATAATTGAATACCCAAAATTAGCCCCTCCTTTAAAAAACAAATATTTTAAAAAAACCAGGAAAAGCAGCTGCTCTTCCTGGCTAATGGAATTTATCCTACCTGCAATCCGAAGTCAGTTGCAATTCGGGCAAGCCCGCCCTGGTATCCTGAACCGACAGCAGAGAATTTCCATTCGCCATTATGGCGGTATAGTTCGCCCACAACGATAGCTGTTTCAATGGAGAAATCTTCCCCAAGGTCGTAGCGGATGATTTCTTCATTTGTTTCTTCGTTTACGATTCTTGCGAATGCATTTGAAACCTGTCCAAAGTTTTGTCCGCGGTTCTCACCATCATGAATAGTGATGACAAAGGAGATTTTTTCGATGTTTGCAGGAACGGCTCCAAGGTTTACCTTTACCTGCTCGTCGTCGCCGTCTCCTTCTCCTGTCCGATTATCGCCTGTATGGACGACAGAACCATTGCCGCCTTCAAGCTGGTTATAGAAAATGAAATCTTTATCAGATGCGCATTTTCCGTTTTCATCTAATAAAAACACACTCGCATCCAGGTCAAAGTCCAGCCCGCCATCATATTTATTCGTATCCCAGCCAAGTCCAACAATAACCTTCGACAATCCAGGATTTGTTTTTGTTAAATCAATTTTTTGTCCTTTTGATAGAGAAATACCCATTGTTCATTCATCCTTTCAATTTAAAAATATAAAGTTCATAAAGATGCAGGAAGCAATGCCTTTTAGGATAAAGCGATTGCAAAATATGTACTCTTTAAGTGTAAACGTTTAAAAAGAAATCGTAAACCGATATGGTATAAAGCTGGGAAAAAAGATGTATATCCTGACATTGAATAGTTTTAGCAACTCTCGCGGTATCCGTGTTTCTGCTGTAATTTTCTCCATCGAATTAACCATTTCCAGATAAATGGATAATTCTGCTCCTTCCTTATTAACTATTTTTCCTATATAATAGCTTGTTGGACAAAGAAAAAGGGGTGATGGATGAATGGCAGAGTTAAAGCAGCTGGTTTTCTTTGATTTTGAAATGCTATGCAACAAAAAAGGGATGCTCTTTGAAGATATGGAAGCAATCCGCCTTGGTGCGGTTAAATATGAACTTGAAACAGGGAAAGTCACTGGGTTTGACCGGTACATCCGTCCTCAGGAGCAATCCCCTTTAAGCGCGTTTTGCAAAGAACTGACCGGGATCAAAGATTCGGATATAAGAGGAGCGGATGACTTTCCAGAAGTTTTCAAAGAATTTCTTTACTGGGTCGATGGCGTCAAAAAAACACGGTTCTTTTCGTGGTCAACAAGTGACCTCTTAAGATTAAAAGCTGACGCAATCAGGCATCAGCTGCCCGAGGCCACAATTGAAAAAATAACGAAAAGATATGTAGATTTCCAGGCTATTTTTACAAAAAGGGCCGCCCGTACATCCCCTTCAGTGGAAAAGGCACTATCGTTTTATGGTATTGAGTTTATCGGAGAGCCCCACCATCCTATGTATGATGCTTATAATACATTTCGAATTTACCAGGCATTTGAAGAACAATTTGTAAAAACTGATTTAATTATGCTGCAGCAATTTGTTTTTCAAGAGAGTGAACTTCCATCCATTGACATGATCAACAAGGAACTCAAAAAAACCTTTCAAAAAGACTTACTTGAATTTTTTGTTGAACTGAACGATGCAATAAGGATGAAGGACGCCTGGAAATTAGTTAAAAAAACAAGAAAGCTTGTAGAGAAGTATGAAAATATTCTTCTCAACCGATCAGGGCTTTTTGATGCAGACCTGATTTCGAATATAAGGGAACTAATTGATTTTTATCATGAACTGCAATTCACTTATGAAGAGCACCGTTCCTTTACTTCAAAAATTATGATATTGCATGAACAAATGGTGGAGCCGCTTCAGAAGATTTGTGTATAAAAAGGAGATGACCAAAATAGTCATCTCCTTTTTATGTAGCCATTCTTAGAAAATTGTAAAATGCTCTTCTCGCCCAATAGTTCATTTGGCTTTTAATAAAGCCGTTTCTGGTTAACACGGAGCCGGCAAGGATCAATAAAATAATATTAAATATTTTTAACATGAGCTTATCCATTCTGTAACCTCCTAATCTTTCATTAATTTGCCGTCCGACGCCAAAAATATAAGGGTATATTCTTTCCAATAAAATTTAGGTATTAACTGTACTAATTGTATTCGTTATCTATAATGGAAAATGCAGTTATCGTTTCTTCGCGCTATGTGCAGAGAAAAATTTATACACATTTTCTTATCGCAAATTCATTCAATTTTAAATAATAAAATAAATTAAACTGTATAAAAAGACGAATAATTTGGTTTTATGCACAATTTCAGAGATAATAACAGTGCAAAAAACAATCAAGGAGCTGAACAGTTTGGAAAGAGTACAAATGGCAGAGGATTTGTCATTTTCACGGATTATTCATGGGTTATGGAGATTAGCCGATTGGAATTATTCTGATAAGGAAGTTATCGGCTTAATTGAACATTGCCTTGAGCTGGGAATTACGACATTCGACCATGCGGATATTTATGGCAGCTATACGTGTGAGGCTCTCTTTGGAAAGGCTCTTCAGCAAAAACCGGAGCTTCGTGACAGGATGGAGATTGTTACTAAATGCGGTATTGTACTTGAATCGCCGAACCGGCCTGATAATAAATCGCACCACTACAATACAAGTAAAAAACATATCATCTCCTCTGCAGAAATGTCGTTGAGGCATCTGCAAACGGAATACATAGATACCTTGCTGATTCATCGCCCTGACCCATTTATGGATCCTGCGGAAGTTGCAGAGGCTTTTACACAGTTAAAGACTTCCGGCAAGGTGAAGCATTTTGGAGTCTCTAATTTTAAAAGCCATCAATTTACGATGCTGCAATCTTATTTGGACTTCGAATTGATTACGAATCAAATTGAGCTATCCGCTTATCATCTTGAGAACTTTGCGGATGGAACATTAAACCTTTGCCAGGAAAAAAGAATTCCCCCTATGGCTTGGTCGCCTTTAGCCGGAGGAAAAATCTTCAGTGGAGATAATGAAAAATCGGAACGTTTAAAAAATACGATTACTAAGATTGCTGAAGAAATCGGTGCCAGTGACATTGATGAAGTTCTTTATGCCTGGCTTTTAAATCATCCCGCTCGGATTATGCCAATTGTTGGATCAGGTAAAAAAGAACGAATTGAACGAGCGGTTGAGGCATTGAAGCACTATCTAAACAGAGATCAATGGTTCGAAATTCTGCAGAGCTCGATGGGCCATGATATTCCTTAGAAGCAGAAGAGTAAAAGTACTCCTCTCGGAAAAAAGGTAAGAGGCTTTCCCTGGCTTCTATTTATTGGTTTGAACTATAAAAAGGATGGCCCGAAGGAACCCGGAAACCATCCTTTTTTATTTTATTGGAAAACGCAGTTGAAGACTGGAGCAGAGAGCCTGACATCTTCGAAAACCTTCGTCATTGTATTAATGTATTCTTCTTTGAATGGCTCTGCTTCCTTCATTTATTCAGAACCGCCTTTTAAAAGCTCAGCCTTTTTAGCATAATATTGAGATAAGCTGTCAACCGAAGCATCAATATCCGATGCGCAGTCACTTAATACTTCTGGAAAAGATACTGCTTTTGCATCCTGTTCAAATGCCGCTGCTACTTCTGCTGCATCCTGACCTTCTGCCGTAATGCTTGCTTCTGTGTTACTAATTACTTTAGTCATTTCCTCTTGGTAGCTAAGAAGAGCTGAGCGCACTTCTTTCGACTCATTGGCTGTTTCTGCAGCTGCTGCATCTTCCTTGCTTTTCTCCTCTTTAGAAGCTTCTTCGTTAGAGCATGCACCTAAAAGGACCATCAGCAATACTGCTGAAAGGAAGAATAATAATTTATTTTTTGGGTCTCTCCTTTGTTTTAGAGGTAGTATGAGTGGACTCCCTATGTAGCCAGACAAATTAGCATTCCGGACAATTACTAATTTAACTATTTTTTCAAATTTTTGCAACGATTTCATTTCGAATGCCGAAGCTTTTTTGTTTTTTTTATATAACTTTATTTAGGCTGTTAAACTTGGCTGTAGATTTCCCTACAAAAAGTTCGCTTTCAGCGGGCGGTGCAGGGCCTCCTTGGCGCCTGGTGCCTGCGGGATCTCCCTTTTTGACTCGCTTCTCCCTCTGGACTTTGTATAATCATTTTCGGAAATGCATTTTCGAGGATCTCACGCCTTCCGCAACAATCACAACAGAGTGCCGCTTGAAAGAAATTAAAAAAGACCCCTGAAAACATCAAGGGTCAGCTTGGGTCTGCCTCATCAAGGGATAAAGTAGTAACTGATGTGTATTCTCCCTTCTCAACTTCTTCTTCCGAGGCCTTTTGGTTCAGCTCTTCATAATCGTCTATCCCAGGTGCAATAGTTGGCTCGTTCTTTAGCTTATTCTTTTTCAGCATAACTTCCCTCCTCCTTTTAATTAACGTTTCCTTGCAAAAAGGGTTATATGCCCAAAAGAGCCATTTAAACTGATTATTTAGCCCTTACGTGGGAGAGTGCCCATTCATTTAAAGCTAATAGGCATAGCATATAGCAAAGAAATCCGAAAAATGAGGAGTGTTTCTATGTCCTTTTCTGTAAATCAAAAAGGGAACCCGAAGCTTTTCCTAGATCAATCGGAGAAAGCTTCAAATCAGCATACTTACCGCCTTAATTACCTGCAGGAGATAATAAAAGAGCAGCAAAAGATTAATAACTGTTTGACAGAGAGCTACGGAGATATGCAAACCCAGCTGGAAGTATCCTTTTCGGATATGAATAAGCTTGTAAAGAGAGCTGCTGGCATGCAGAATCATCATTTTGAGAAACTGGTATCCAAAATTGAAAAGCAGGATGACTTTATAGCAAGATTTTTTGATGTTATAAGTCATCGTGAAAATGAAAATGAATTGCTGCTTGAGAGATTGACTGCATTGGAAGAAATAAATAAATCAATCATGGAAGCACTAGAGAAAGAAGGGCCTGTCCATCAGAAAATCCTTGAACAGGTGTCCTGTCAGGATGCGGCCACTCAGGCGCTTTCCAGAAAATTTGATAAGTTCGAAGCCTTATCAGAGGAAGCTTCAGCACAGTTTAATACACAGGAGGAAATCATAGAAGAAATATCCAAAAAGATGGATGTTCAGGAGATGTTCCATAACACGGTAATGGAGCGGCTGGACCAACAGGAAGCAATCACCCAAAAAATAACAAGACAATTGGATAATCTTAAATCAATTGTTTATGAACGGGCTTCCCACCTTTCTGAAAGGTTTGAAAAAAGCTTTAAACAGCTGGCAAAACCGGTACACAGTTTTTTGGTTAACCAGGAAGAAAAATAAAATAAGTGAGTAAAGAAAAGGAAGACTCCTAAAGAGGTGCCTTCCTTTTCTTTTATTCTATTAATCAAGAATTGTAACTTTCACTGTTTGTCTTCCAAAGTTAATGGCATCCTCTTTGGAAGGTATAAAGATATCAATCTTATTTCCTTTGATGGCTCCGCCTGTATCCCCTGCAATTGCTTCCCCATAGCCTTCTACATGGACCTTTGTTCCTAGTGGAATAACATTCGGGTCAACAGAGATTACCTTTTGATTTGGATTTTCCTTCAGGTTAATACCTGTAGCAGTGATCCCTGAGCAGCCTTCACAATTAGCCGTATATGCTGTAGCCTCCATAGTAAGTACTTGTTGAGCTGTTTCTTCTTTTGCAGCTTCAGCCGGTTTTTCAGTGACTGAAGGCTTTGCAGTTTCAGCAGCTGGTTTGGATTCCGCCACAGGCTTAGTTGTTTCAGCAGCTGGTTTGGATTCTGAAACAGGTTTAACAGACTCGGCAGCTGGTTTTGTTTTTTCAACTGGCTGTGCCGGTACCGGTTTTTCTGCAGGCTGTTTTTGCTCTGCAGCAGGCTTAGCAGGCTTGCTTTCGTCTGCCTTATCATTTGAAACTTTAGGAGCAGATGCTTTAGCTGGTGTAACAGAAACAGCTTTTACGGCCTTTGCGTTTGGATATAGAGTAAATTCCTCGTCCGGGAAAATGAGATCAGACTTTATGTTGTTCCATTCTTTAATCGCGTCTACCGTTACATTATGTTCTCTTGCAATATCCCATAAAGTATCGCCTTTTGATACTATGTATTTCTTTTCCGGATATACTTCAAGTATGTCTTCAGGATGGATGATATGAGAAGATAAACCATTCCATTCTTTAATCATGTCAACTGGTGTATTATATTGCTGGGAAAAACCCCATAAAGTATCTCCCTTTTTAACTAGGACTTCTTCCGCTTGTACATTTGCGCCTGCTGTTCCTGTAATTGCTGCAGCGGCTACAAAAGATAGTATAGACTTTTTCATGTTGTTAAAACCTCCTGTATAGCTTGTCTTGAGCTAACGAGATTAATAATAACATGGATTTTTTTCTATAAAAGAACAAAGAGATAATAAACACGTTACGGATATAACAAGAACATAACAGGAATGTATCAAAATATCAGACTATTTAAAAAGTGAATTTTTTATATTTCCTCTTATTATTGTTTAGATCCTGTTTTAACAGGATTTCTTTATGAAAAAGTGCAACACATTGAATTTAAAGCAGATTTTAATTAAATAGGAGCGGGTTGACAGTCAAGGTTAAAATTGGAATTGAATTTTCCCAAAAGAAAAGAGCTATTTTCAAAATAGCCCATTGTAAAATGCAATTTATAAGTTAGTTCTTTTGTTTATCTACAGGAATTATATTTACTGCGCAAGCTTTAAACTCGGCGGTACCGGAAATTGGATCGTATTCATTAATTGTAAGGACATTGGTTGGAACCTCGTGCCAGTGAAAGCTCATGAAAACAAGTCCTGGAACAACTTGTTCCGTTACTTTCACTTTAACCTCAAGTGATCCTCTTCTTGAATATACCTTTACTGTATCTCCATTGACAATACAAAGTGCTGATGCATCTTCCGGGTGCATATCCAACGTTTCTTCAGGCTGTTTTATTTTTACCCCTTCAGCATAAAAGCGGGTTTGGGTATGAGTATTATAGGACTCATACCTTCTGCCTGTTGTTAATGTAAAAGGGTAGTCATTATCCGGCAATTCAATTGGCGGTGTATAGCCTACCGGAACAAAAGGCGATTTTCTTGAATAAGCCCTGTTTTGGTCGTGGAGATGCTGATGCAATACAAGTGTGCCTGGGTGGTTTTCATCTGGGCAGGGATAATGGATGGCATACTCATTCTCCAGCCTGCTGTATGAAATGCCCCCGTACATTTCTTTAGCGAGCCTTCTCACCTCATCCCAAATCTCCTCACTATTTTGATAAAACATTCGATAACCCATTTTCGCGGAAAGTTTACAAAGGATTTCCCAGTCTTCCTTCACTTGAGGGTGTGATTCAACTGCTATCCTCGCTCTTTGAATTCTTCTGTCTGTATTCGTATAGGTACCATCCGATTCTCCCCAGGATCTTGCAGGAAGTACAACATCAGCAAGCTTCGCCGTCTCAGTAAGAAAGATATCCTGGACTACTAACAAGTCCAGTTGATTGAATAAAGTACGGGTGTGGGTTAAATTTACATCCGCCAGTAAAGGGTTTTCTCCTATAATATAGAGACCCTTTATTTCACCGTTTTCCATCTTTTCAAATGTACGTGTCTGCGTGCTTCCTACATGGGGATTTAGTGAAACTCCCCATTCTTTCTCAAATCTCCTCCGGTAGGGTTCATCAGTAAGGCTTCTAGACCCTGGAAGCAAATTAGGAAGGCATCCCATATCTCCTGCACCCTGAACATTATTTTGTCCTCTTAGCGGCATGATACCATTGCCTCTCTTGCCGATATGGCCGGTTAAAAGAGCTAAATTGGCGATATCAAAAACATTGTTTACTCCACAATGATGCTCAGTTATTCCTAATGTATATGCAATCATGCTATTGCTGGCACTTGCATATTCCCTCGCTGTTTCAATTATATCTTCCGGTGTCAAACCGGTAATTACAGCAGCTTTCTCCGGCGTATATTGGCTAACCTGCCGTTTCAATAAATCGAAATCGATGGTATTGGCTTTAATAAATTCATCGTCATATAGCCCTTCTATAATGATGGTATTTATTAGTGAATTGATGAGCGCTATATCCGATCCGACATTTATTTGCAAATGACGGTGAGCAAATTTCACCATATCAATTTTTCTTGGATCAGCCACAATGATTTTAAGCCCGTTTTTTACAGCCTTTTTCATGCGGTTGGCAATGATAGGATGGGCTTCAGTAGTATTGGAGCCCATAAGCAGAAGAACCTCTGCATGATCGAAATCGTCTAACGTGTTTGTAGGGAAACCGCTTCCAAAAACAGTCGCCAGACCGGCGACGGATGGAGCGTGTCAGGTTCGGTTGCAGCCATCGATATTGTTGCTGCCAATAACTGCTCTCATGAATTTTTGGGTAATATAGTTGGACTCGTTTGTGGAACGGGCGCATGCAAACATGGAAATGGCGTCAGGTCCCCAGTCGGATTTTATCTTAGTGAGCTTTTTTGCGATTACAGTTAATGCTTCCTCCCATGTTGATTTGACAAGTTGGCCTGCCCTGCGGATTAACGGAGATGTTAAACGGTCTTTTGAATGGACGTACTTATAGGCAAAAGCGCCTTTTACACAAGTTTGTCCTTTGTTTACGGGTGCGTCTTTATCTCCCCGGATTTTAGTAATCTGATTATCCATTACTTCAACCAATAGTCCGCACCCGGTACCGCAATATCCGCATACGGTTTTAACGGGCTTCGCTATCTCCATATTATTACCCCCCTTATCGATTTTGCCAAATAACCATACATTCATAATTCGCAGCCACTCGATTTGGATCGGCCGCTCAGGATTCCGCGGAAAGACCTTCTATTTTTATTCTAAATGCTGACACAAGTAAATAGACCAAATAATTAAGAATTTTTAGTGAATTTTAATCAAAAAAAAGCCAGCCCCAGTGGATTGGCTACGCAGATTTTGCAGGCAATAGAATATTAAATGTAGTTCCTTTATTTAATTCACTTTCAACGTAAACCTTGCCATTGTGGCTTTCAATGATTTTAAAGCTAACCATTAGCCCGAGGCCATTTCCATTTTTCTTTGTTGTATAAAAAGGTTCACCAATATTTTTCAGCTTCTCCTCAGGAATCCCTACTCCTGTATCTTGAATGGCTATTTGAACTTGGCTGTTTATAATGCTTGCACGGACTGTAATATCTCCTCCGTCCGGCATTGCTTCAATTCCATTCTTTACAAAATTCAGGAATACCTGTTTCAGACGATTTTCATCACATTCGATTTGAATGATGTCCTTTTCATATTCAAAATGAATTTTCACATTTCTTTTACGTGCCTCAAATTCTACTAATGAAAGAACATTTTTAATAACAGGGATGATATTCTTTTCTTCCAGCTCCCCGGCCTTCGGCTTGGCCAAAACCATAAAGTCTTCAACGATATTATTCACTCGTTCAATTTCATCCAGGATGATATTTAAGAACTCTTGACGCTCTTCATTCGTTTCATCCAGCTGAAGGAATTCTGTATATCCTTTCATGGATGTCAAAGGATTGCGTATTTCGTGTGCAACTCCGGCTGCCAGCTGTCCAACTGCGGCAAGCTTATCCTGGCGGTGCAGCACTTCCTCGGTTTTCTTGCGTTCCGTAATATCATTTCGGATTGCAAGGTATTGATAAGGCCTTCCCTTTTCATTTAAAAACGGAACGATTGTAGTATGAACCCAGTAATAAGTGCCGTCTTTTGCTTTATTCCGAATTTCGCCTTTCCACACATCACCCTGTCCGATTGTTTTCCAAAGGTCCTTGAAAAATTCCCTGGAATGAAATCCGGAATTTAAGATAGAGTGATTTTGGCCGATCAATTCTTCTCTGCTATATTTGGAGATCTCGCATAACTTGTCATTTACATTTGTAATGAGGCCTTTTTCATCTGTAAAGGCAATAATGGATGATTGATCAAGTGCAAACTTTATATCATTGACTTCCTTTAATAAGTCTTTGAGATTTGCTTCAGCAGATTTTAAAGCGGAAATTTCATTCCGGATGGATACATATTGATAAGGTCTATTTTTTTTATTAAGAAACGGAACAATTGTAGTCTCCACCCAGTAGTAGCTTCCATCCTTTGCTTTATTCCGAATTTCACCCTGCCATATTTCCCCTGAGCCAATTGTTTTCCAAAGTTCACGAAAAAATTCGGGTGGATGGTACCCGGAATTTAAGATATTGTGATTCTTTCCTAACAGCTCTTTTTCTTCGTATTTAGAGATTTTAACAAATTTTTCATTTACATAAGTGATGATTCCTTTAGGATCTGTAATGGCTACAATAGATGATTCATCTAGTGCAGCCTGAATGTCTTTTAAATGAGTGTCGCTCGCCTCCAAACGCTTGCTGATTAATGTACTGGAAGCAATAAGGCCACTCAGGATAAGAAGCGTTGCAAAAAAAACAAGGTATATAAGAAAGGTTTCAGGCGCCGCTCCTTCTCTGTCTATTCCGCCTTTTGAATAAAAAGAAGACGAGCGTATAAGAAGAAAATATCCTTCAACGATTGCTCCAGTAATGATAAGTGCACTTAATGGCTTTAACCAGACATGCTTGGAATACGCTAGATTTTTTGAGTAAAAAAGCATCCAAAGTGAAAAGGAAAATGAGACCCATATCAGCATGGTTGAAATGAAAAAAACAACAGGATCGAATTGGACATTCATACCCATGGCATACATCCCAGTAACATGGATGGAAAGAACAGCCATTGTTAAAAAGAAGCTTCCCGTCAAAAGATAGCTTGTTTTTGGCTGACGGTCGATCACGGTATTAAAGGCCATGCCTGTAAATGAAATGCCAAAAACGATGGATAATACAGTAAGCGGAATATTATAATTGCCTGAAGCGTTGATATTGATTGCGACCATTCCAATAAAATTCATGATCCAAGTGCCGATACCCAGTGAAAAAGTACCGCCAAGAAACAAAAATCTCTGATTTCTGTCAGAGGATTTAATTAAAGTAAAAAGATCCAATGCTGTATAAGAAGCCATAATGGTTAAAATAACGGCTATAAATATTAATATAGGATTAAAAGATACAACAATTTCAGTCATTACTGGTTATCAGCCTCCTTATCCTAAACAGTTTCAAATATGATTGTAATGGAAACCTTACAGCCATGGAAGAGGTAAAAGGAAAATTAAATAAAGAGTGTTTAACTCAGATTATTCGCTCCGTGCCTATTTTGCCCTAATTAAATATAATCTTTCTGTATCGACCTTTTAAAATCAGGTATACTCCATACAGAAAAAGGCCAAAGGCTACAACTCCCAGCATAATCTGCCCGAATGGCTGTGCTGAAATCTTGGCAAGTGCTCCATCCATTCCGATTGTATTATCCGGGTCGGATGTAAAGGCTGTCAGTATAACAAAGTAACCAATAATAAACAGAACGATGGCTCTTGCTGTAAGGCCTATTTTGCCTGCTTTGACAGCAATCCCGATTTCTTTTTTATTCATCTTCCATTCTCGGAATTCTGCCTTATACTTTCCACTATATGCATTATTTATTTCATAAAATCCATACCCGATAATCATTATGCCTGCAATGCCGGCAAGCCAGGGTCCAAAAGGCAGCTGAAGAAGTTTTGCTGAAAGGGACTTCTCATTGCTGCTGCCGCTGGCTGCATGAAGGGCGATTGCGAATGCCTCGTAGGATAGGCTGGCATAAATAATTCCGCTTACAAGGTAGGATATTTTCGCAGCGATGCCTTTTATTCCAAATCCTTTCTTTTCAGGATCGTTAATAATTAAAATAATTCTCCAAAGAACATAGCCAGATAAACTGAAAGCTAAGCCCCACAAGAGTGCCTCACCAAATGGCACAGTGGCAACTGACTGCATGGCTCCTCCAGTATTTGTTTTACTCCCTCCTGCCCCTGCTGCAGCCATCATAGCTAATATCCCGACGATCATATATACAAAGCCTCTGGCCATATAGCCAAGACGGGCGTACCTTCTTAGCCAGGGAATCGTTTCCGTATCCAATTTATCTATATGGTTCCTGTTTTTTTGCTGGCTCTGCTGTATATCCACCAGTACCCCCCTCACTGCTATCTGATTTCGACACCTTTATATACCCATTGTCCTATATCGAAAAAACCATAATCATTTGCCATTTTTACAAGTTGATAAAATTTTAAAAAAATTTAGGAAAAAGACTACACATTTGAAAATAAATAGTATATACTGTACTACAACAGATGATATTAAAATAAACTGTATTATAAAAAGGAGGAAGAATCATGATTAAAAGTCCAGTTGAATTTTTCAGAAACCTGCCTAAAAAGGTATGCCCGGAGTGCGGGCAAACAGTCAAGGAACAGGCTGAATCTTATTTAATGGAATGTGACCGCTGCCTTTCAAAGAAAATGGAATAGTGAAAAAAACGGAAGGATTGGAGTCCTTCCGTTTTTCTATGGTATGTGGGTATGCTCTGTTTTTTTAGCCATTTTTGGGCCATATTTTTCTTTTCAGAAAAAGGATTGTCCTAAAAAATGCTCTATGAAACACATATCCCTCTCTATGAGAAGAAAATCGTCGTCAAAATCGACTATGTCGCCCAAGTTCCACTCTATTTGAAAAGAGTCGCTTCATGGCCGCTCACCTATTCCTCATTGGATGAAAACCTGGTCCCCATACTCACATCTTCCCCATGTTTAATAAGTTCCTTAATCTGTGGTAATACAGAAAGATATTGTGCATTTATAAAATGTTAGAAAAATATATAAAATTATAAATTCTTCATGTATAATTGTCTGATAATCTCATTATTTAGAGAGTCGAAATAGGAGGGGTTGTCATATGGGTCAAACAGTTGTTACTAGATTAAAACGTTCTGAGGTACCTGAAGATCTTACCTGGAAAGTAAAGGATTTATTTGCCACAGAGGAAGATTGGCAAAGAGAAATGCAGAGCATTGATGAGGACCTTGCTATTTTTAAACAGTATAAAGGCAAGCTTCATGAAGGACCGCAAGTTTTTATTAACTGTCTTTCCGCTCAGGAGAAACTTTCAGTCCGCCTTGTCCAAGCGGGTACATACGCTATGCTGCGCCAATCGGAAGATGGCACTAACCCTGTTAATCAAGCGAATTCATCAAAGCTTGCTTCCCTGAGAGCTAAAGCTGCATCTACTCTTTCTTTTATTGAATCTGAGATTTTAGCCTTGCCGGATGGAACGGTTGAAAAATACATAGAAGAAGAAAGTGAACTGGTGGCTTATAAAAACCAGCTTACTGATTTGATAAATACAAAGATGCATAGGCTGTCTCCGGAAACAGAGGAAGCCATTGCGGCATTAGGGGAAGTTCTAGGAGCTCCATATAATGTTTATCAGGCTGGTAAACTGGCTGACATGCCCTTTTCTTCTTTTAAAGATAGTGAAAGCAATGAACTTCCAAACTCTTTTGCCCTATATGAGGATCGCTACGAGTTTTCACCTGACATAACCATTCGCAGAAATGCATATTCTTCCTTTACTGATTCGCTGGAAAATTATAAAAACACCTTTGCTTCCGCTTATTCTGCTGAAGTCAAAAAGCAAGTCACTTTATCCAAATTAAGAAAATACAGCTCTGTTACACAGATGCTGTTGGATTCACAGCATGTAACAGAGGAAATGTACCATAATCAGCTTGATATAATCCAAAAAGAGCTGGCTCCCCATATGCGCAGATTTGCACGGCTGAAGAAAAAGATTTTAGGGCTGGATAAAATGCAATTTTGTGATTTAAAGGCTCCTTTGGATTCCGAATTCAATCCTGCAACTACATATGAAGATGCATCGAAGGTTATTTTGGAAGCTCTTAAGGTGATGGGGCCGGAGTATTCGGAAATAATGGAAAAAGGGTTAACTGAACGCTGGGTGGATCTTGCGGATAATGTCGGGAAGTCGACAGGCGCCTTTTGTTCAAGCCCCTATGGTTCGCACCCATTTATCTTGATTACATGGACGGATACGATGCGCGGCGCTTTTGTTCTCGCACACGAGCTTGGACATGCGGGTCACTTCTATCTGGCGAATAAATATCAGCGCATCATGAATACACGTCCTTCCACCTACTTTGTAGAAGCGCCATCCACGCTTAATGAATTGCTTTTGGGACAGCATTTAATGGATGGAACCGACGATAAAAGAATGAAGCGTTGGGTAGTCCTCCAGCTTCTTGGAACCTACTATCACAATTTTGTTACTCACCTTCTAGAAGGTGAATATCAACGCAGAGTTTATAACCTGGCAGAACAAGGTGTGTCTTTGACTGCAAAAACGCTATCAGATCAAAAATATGAAACACTTAGCGCATTCTGGGGTGATTCGGTTGAATTGGATGAAAAAGCAGCTTTAACCTGGATGAGACAGCCGCATTATTATATGGGACTGTATCCATACACTTATTCCGCAGGATTAACGGCATCTACAGCGGTGGCACAAAGCATTAAAGAAGAAGGCCAGTCTGCAGTAGATCGCTGGCTTGAGGTTCTGAAAGCAGGCGGGACAAAAAAACCGCTTGAACTATTAAAGAGTGCAGGCATTGATATGTCTAAGCCGGATGCAATCCGCAAAGCTGTGAGCTATGTAGGTACATTAGTCGATAAATTGGAAAACAGCTATGAATAAAAGAAAAATCTCTCCGATTCGGAGGGATTTTTAGCGATTTTTAGGTTAACATCTTAGGGGACCCAACCATGCACATCAGCTATTTTAAACATATTTTCGAGAACTGATAACCTGGCAGCTGATAGAGTGTTTGTTCCGTTTATTTAGTTCTTGCTAACTGAACTATCTTGTTTTGGAAAAACACTTTAGTAAGACTCATTTTTCTGCTGAAAACAAATACTTTGAAGAAAGGGTTTGGTCAAGTCGTATTTAACTCTAGAAAAACAGATTTTTCAGTACAAGAAGGAAATCCTCCGGCAATGTATAAGAGAAATCGTCACCATCTTCCCTGGATAGAGTCTATTCTCTTACAGGGATACACCTATTAAAGTCCCAGCCTTCCATCCTCGAAAGGCCTTTAGTTTAAATGATCAGCTTCTGTGTAAGCCCTATTCCATTTGGAGCATTAGACCGAAGTTTCTCATTTAATCTGCTGGAGATAATGTATGGATCCTTTTTTTATGCTTAGCCTTGCCTGTTGATTTATAAAATCATCCTGTTAACTAAAGTTATTTACCTCCCTAGTTTGTATTTCAGCAGTAAAGGATTTTTTAGCTTTCGTTCACTGACAGCCGGAAACGAACACTATATGGCTGAGTCTCCTAAGATGTTAAGGAGTCTTTGTATTTCCTTTACATCAATATTATACCACCCTCATTCGCTGCCAATCATGTTCAGTGGTGTCTGTTTTGTGAACGTTTTCACATAGGGCTGGATATAAGAAAACTGAATTAATTATGTGATACCGGCTGGTGATGAAATAGGCTTTAGCGCTCTCGTCTTCTCGATATAAATAAACCCATCGTACCGGCGGGAAATCTGTGTAGGGACGTAATTCCCATACTGCTCATATTCCGGATTGTATACTACTCCAATAGCCCGGTGGCCGATGAAATCACCAAAAAGCTCCCGGTTTTTATCTGTAAATAACAATATTTTATTGCCGTCGCCAGCTTTTTGGAGGGCATCCTCCCAGCTTCCCGGCTGTGCTGGCGGTACTTCCATTACTTGGATATCATCCCCCCACTTTTCCGCTGCTACAACCGTCCCGGAGTGTGTTCCAAATCCAAGTGCAAAAACCTGGTCTTCTCCGTATTTTTCACGGAGGATCTGTCCTACATTGACAAGGCCTTCTTCTTGCATATCCGTTGCTCTTGCATCGCCAATATGGGTATTATGTTCCCAGACAATCATCTTAGTGTTTTGGCCGTAATATTTGGAGATTTCCTCCAATGCGCTAACCATATGGTGGTCTCTTATATTCCAATCATCCGGACCGCTTTTTACCATAGCGCGGTAATAGTTTTCTGCATTTGCCGTAACAAGACTATTTATCGAAAGATTTAGGGAGGTTTCCTCTTGATCCATTGCCCCCACCCATTTGTTTTTAATTTTATGAAGAAGTTCGGCAACTTCCTTTTCACAGCCTTCACCATAAAAAGCCGCAGACACGGCATAGTTTTCTGGGGTCCGGTGGAATGGCTCAAAGCATGCAAATGCATTTTTCGCCGCCTCCAATGCAGTTGATCCGTTTTTTTCAAGCAATTTAATGATTTCCTCCATTGATTCCCACAAGCTGTATACATCAATGCCATAAAAACCGGCCTTTTGGCTTTTCCTATCAGTACGGTGATTAAAGTCATGAAGCCACTCAATAAGGTGTCTGATTTCTTCGTTTGCCCACATCCAAGTTGGCCATCGGTTAAAATCTTGCAGGGCCTTATGGGAACTCATTCGCTCATAACCTTTAACAAACCGGTTAACTTTGAAACATGAAGGCCAGTCCCCTTCCACTGCAATACAATTAAAACCTTTTTGTTCGATCAGCTTTTTGGATAGCTCAGTTCTGACAGTATAAAATTCAGATGTCCCATGAGAAGCCTCACCTAATAAAACAAATTTTGCTTCACCGATAGAATCAATAATTCGGTCCAGATCAGATGATGCATTGTATGAATAGGCTTCATCCTGAATTGCTTTAATCAGTTCTCTAGTTTTGTCCACTATTTTGGCACCTCTACTTATACCAGAATTTTTAATAATAATTTACCCATTAAATCAAGAATTAATATGGGTTGTATATTGCATTAGCGCTGAGAGAAAACTTAAAAGACAGCCCACCTGAATATCAGAGTCCAAAAGGAGTTTTGATGATGAATAAAAAAGATGAAAAGTATTTAACAAATGCGCCAAAAGAGGAAATGGTAACAGTAGATACGGATGGAAGATTTCCTAATTTAAAAAATGCTGTTGGGGATTCAGTTGATGGACATGAACAGCAGGAAACGGCAAATGCTATTATTGGTGCCAAGGAAATTGGACAGCAAAACGAAAACCTGTAATTTATAGTCAGTCTAAACCGTAGGAGTGAATTTGAATGGAAACAATCGAACCAAAGAATGTAAAAGCAGGAGATGAGGTTTTTGTCATTTATCATAACCCTCACACTCCAAGCGTAGCAAACGTGCGTCCTGCCGAAATTGTGCCTCATCCCAAAGATCCTAACGCAATAGCCCTATTTCTTAATGAATCATTCCACTTAATCGAAGAGGATGATGCTTTGTTTACGTCTGAAAAAGATGCAGAGAGAGCCTTTCAAGAATTGTACGGCGACTTTTAGAACCAATAAGAAAGACTGTTATCATTATGACAACAGTCTTTTTCCAGTTAGCCTATATTACTATGGTTGATGGTTTGCACTCTGTTGATTGGAACGGAAGGCGCGAGCTCTTCAAAAATGCTATCGCATTTTCTTGGTGCGATGTTTATTCTCGGATGCTTATTCAATACCCTGCGGTAAAATCGTACCCAAGGAAGACACGGAGGCGTTGAACGCCGAGAAGGCTCCTGACGGCCTGCGGATCTCAGCAGACCTGTTTAAGAGAGCTTTCGGTTAAAGAATTATTGAATTTGCGGCAATTCCCTCATCTCAACTGTTGTTTCATCACCGCATAATGGACATTTTAAATCCGAAGAGGCAAAATCTTTTCTCATCCATCCATTGCAGCTATTGCATGAGTATACCTCTGTGTCCATAAGTACCACTTCCGGCTTGTCGTCTTGGTTTTTTTTATTGAAAAAAATAGGAAACGCCCCCTTTTTTTCTTAGTATGGACAATAAAGTCATTATTTATAGAAAAACTTTCATTAAAGGGTTAAATTACAATTACAACCATAGGAGGAAAGAATGTGAATAAAGCAAATCAAAAGAAGAATCTCACTATTGCCGGGACAGATATTGAAGAAGTAAAAAGGCTAAATAACCAATCGGGGCTGTCTTATAATGAAGTAAAGAGGTTGCTCGCGGAAAATTTAATTAACAAAAATAAATAATCTAAAAACGGGTTACTTAATCTTTAACTTAAGTAACCCGTTTTAATGGCCAAAAAAAAGCATGTTTTTTCGGAGAGTAATGTAAAATGGGTTTTCCTTGAAAGTATTCCCTGGGCAAAAAGGTTGCCATCGAATTGTCCTCAATATGACAAGTTGCCTTATGGAGCTGCCATTTCGTGTGGTGGATATCGCCCCGAAACACCCAGTTCCCTTTTGTTACCCAAAGGCAATAACGTTCAGTCAGCCATGCATCAAGTGTGCCTGGTTCCGAATTATAGGGGTCGGATGAAGCTTTATATGAGGCAAAAAAATGATCTTTATCCGAATTGCCGCTTTTTCGCCTGCTTTCATAAATTACCTTTTCTTCTGAATGTGCAACATTCATTTCCGCATTCATATAAGGAAGAAAATACAGCATTCTAGCTCCAGTTACGGCTAAAGGGTTGTTTGCATCCAGACTGAAAAAATAAACCCCTTTCCTTCCCTCGTATTCTACATAAGTTCTTACATTCAGTTCAATCATTGAATTCATAAAAGGCATTGGCGGCAAACCGCGGACCCGCATTTTGCTGATCCAAAAAGGCACAATTCCGATCCAGGCCGTTCCGTTATACGTGTCTAATTTAAGCTGAGAAGGAATATGTTTTTCCATCACTTCTGCTGGCACAGGCCAATGTAAAAATAGGATATCATTCCATATTTGTTCCATCACCCATGGTGAATTTGGCATTGGAAAGGGTCTATGGCCTGTTATCTTAAGTTCTTCCTTCATTACTGGTTCCGCCTTTCTTCATGTTTTACTAACGATTATTCCTCAAATTAACTTTTGTAAACTTAAAACGGGTTAAAGACGTCTTCTTCCCAATCATGTTTGTGCTCTGTCCGTTCTTTATTGAGAAGGTAATTGCTTTTTCCTGTTTTTCGGTGCTTCTATTGCATTAGGAGAAGTGTGATCGTAAAAATACTTTTAGATCTTATGAAAAAAGAAGATGATTAATTGAAGTTAATTGGAAACAAAAAGTTAAGTATATATAATAGCTGGGTTTCAACAGTATCTACAACAGCTGTTAATGGATCCCTTTGTTTGCAATCACTGTTTTGGGAGCACGCAATCAGCAGATGGGATTAATCACCTCTCCCTGAGATCTTTGGAATGCTTGCTGCTATGAATATAACTTCAGCGATTAGATTCACTCCCTCCTTTTCATTTTTGAAAGTTGTTTTTTAAATGGAGAGAAAAGAAAAGTTTGAAGAAATATTTAAGAACAAGCCTCCTGCTTGTTCTTTTTGGGGTTATAAATGATGGTAAACCCATATTTATCAGGGGTTCTAACTTTGGCCTTCCCATTATATTTATGAATAGAGGTGATGGGAAAATGAAAAACGATTTTGTGATTCCCTATTTAAAGACACTAAGCCTTGATCCGGAAAACCAGGAGTCTCCCATTCATTTTCTAGATCAATGGAAAACCCCCAAAGACTATTTCTATATACGAAACCACTTTGCCTATCCACAATTAAACCTGCAGCCGTTCTTTTTGACCATCGAAGGAAATGTGAAAAATCCTGTAAGAATACCAATAAATGAACTTCATCACCTTCCATCCAAAACAATCATTTTACCACTGGAATGCGCCGGCAATAATCGGGCAAAATTTAAGCCAAAGGTTTATGGAGAGCAATGGGAGGAAGGAGCTGTCAGCCAGGCGAAATGGAAAGGTGTCCCCCTAAGTGAACTTTTAAATCGGGCGGGTCTTTTGGATGGAAGTAAAGAAGCTGTGTTTGTGGGCATGGATTTTGGCAGACGAAAAGACTTGGAAGCAACTTTTTACTATGGCAGAAGCCTTCCTATTGAGAAAGCACTTCACGAAGATACCATTGTTGCCTATGAATATAACGGAAAGCCAATACCTTATAAGCATGGGTTTCCTTTTCGGCTAATTGTTCCACAATGGTATGCGATGGCTTCGGTTAAATGGCTGCAGAATATTTTTATTATCAAGCATGAATTTAATGGCCCCTTTCAAAAAAAAGACTATGTTTATTATCCATATAAAGACAGCGACAAGGATAAAAGGCCTGTGACTACGATTAATGTCAACAGTACAATCCAGCAGCCAATGAATTATTCTATAATTGAGGAAGGACCACAAATGATTAAGGGGATCGCCTGGTCCGGTACAGGAACTATAAAAAAAGTCGAAATTAGTTTTGATTATGGCATTACCTGGAGAAAAGCAACTCTTAAATGGAAGAAAAGCGAGAAATACGCATGGGTAAAATGGAAGTTTGAATGGCAGGCTGTTAAGGGAGAACACACCATTCTCGTTCGGGCTCATGATACGGAAGGCCATATACAGCCTTTAAGGCCTTTTTGGAATAGAAAAGGATATGGGTATAATGCTGTTCAAAAAGCAAATATCAAAGTGCAATAATTTCTTGAAAATTCAATTATAAAAGGATTTTCCCTTTTTTTACAGAATAATGAGCATAAGAACGATTCAGGAGGGTTTATATGCTCGAAGTTGAATCTATTAATAGTATATCATTGGAAGGAACACACCTTCTTCCATCCTACCGATCTGATCTGCGTGAATTCACTGAAAAGCAATTTAATAAATTCGTTAAATTAAACACAGTAAATGATTGGTCTCAGCTAACATGGAAAGATGCAGGCAAGCCATATGCAGTCACTTCATATGCCGAAGAAAAGTTAAATTGGGAAAAAGAGCATGGTGATGCATTACCTGCACACACATCATGGATGATGTTCAATAAATCATTCCATGAATGGTTTATAAAAGATGTGCCTGACGAGATGGACAAATCAAAAAAAGAGTTCTTCCATTCCCTTTCACAGTTTAAACCTTTGGAGGCCAAACAGGCACTTGGAGATGCCCTAAGAATAAGGTTATGGAACTATGTACATCGTATTCAGGATGGCATTTGGGATCCACGCGGAAAAAGAGCTTTATTTGAGGGTCTGGATGTGCACGCTCCACGGATCTTATTTTTGGGTGCTGCCGAGGGATATGAAGCCATGCAGCTTTCTGCCATGTATCCGGGCGGGGAAATTGTCATGGTTGATTATGACCCCTTTTGTAAAACAACCCGCTTTGCAGAGTTCCCGGATTCTTACCCATTTCTTGGTGAAAATGTCCGGACAGGGGGAAAACAGATTTATTATAAACGGGATTTTAATATTGAATATATTGTTCAAGATATTCGCTCCCTCCCATTTGGTAAGGAATTTGATGTTGTTATCAGCGTTGGCCTGCTTGAACATTTTCCAGATGAATTAAAGCCTGAGGTCATTGAATGGCATCGCAAGTTTTTAAAGCCATCCGGTTATATCGTTATGACAACTCCACGATCACAGCTTAGGTCAAAGATCTATTATGAAATCATGTCCGATGTGATGAATCATACTTACAGAGAACTGATGACAGTTGAGCAAATGGGTTTATACATGTATGAGAATGGCCTGAATATCAAAAGGCATGGTTATATTAAGGTCCACAATGGAATCATTGCAAAGGCCAAATGAAAAAAAGAAGCCTGAAGCGGCTTCTCTTTTTATTTTTAATTTAGTTCATCTGATCTTTTGCCGGCTTCAGGTTCTCCAGGTGTCTGGTTGCCTGTTGTAGCCTGATATCCTATCCGATAGGAAGAAGTCCTTTTTTGCTGCAGTGCTTTCGGCATTTTATATTGGCTCATATCATCTTGTGCTTCTTTTGGCGCCATTTATGAACCCTCTTTTCCTATTTTCTTATTCATCATAGCCCTTGCGGGGAATGGAGATATCCACTCCGACAACATCTTCGATTACTGCATCCGCCTGGCCTTCCATGTATGTGTCGCTTACTTGTTCATGTGTAGTTGCCAAACCTGATGAAAGCTGATCGTTGCGTTTATAATCTTCTGTTTCATAATATCTTCCTGCTATGTCCTCACTGTCCTTGTTGTCCTTCTTTTCCATATAAGAAACCCTCCTTTCAAAATAAGAACTATCCTTATTTTGGACATAATGCTGATTACCATACTGCAGCATTTCAATTCTCCGTGCAGAAAAAGAAAAATCTGCCCAAAGCCTGGACAGATTTTCTTCCCGCATATTTGTTTTCATGCGATTTTTAACCTTTTGTTCTTCGGGAGTAATTTCTAGTAACTCCAGTAAGACGCACCAACGATAATTAAAAGAATAAAGAGGACAACGATTAATGCAAAACCGCCGCCGTAACCTGCACCTGCGCCCATCATAACACCTCCTGACATCTAGTTACAGTTTATGATAAGGAGGTTTGTCCCGAATGGGCATATATAAGCGCCTATAATTTTTTATTGAAAAATTAATACGAGAGAATACCGGATGAATTGAGCTCCTCAATTCAGAATAGGAATTTAAAGATTATTGGCTGCGGCCCTTTCAGTGTTTTCAGCCTTTTCTTCGTGAAGAAGCCAGAAATTTAACAGTACACCAATCAGGGCAAGCAGACTAAAAAATAAATAGACAGCATAAATACTAAACTCTTCATAGATAAAGTCTCATTGAGATTTTGAGCACAGTTAATGTGACAAAAATTTGAAGACTAAAAAACAAATTTAATTTGGGATAAAAAAACTCTTTACTGTAAACGGATTCATGTTAAAATGGACATGTAAACAAGTTAGATGTCTGACGTCTACTCACCTGCCTCTTTATTAAGAGGTCTAAATTTTGACGTTTCATAAAAACGTTTTCATGAGTCTAAATACAACAAAAGAGGTGTCCAACATGAGTTTTATCTGGGGTTTATTGGGGATTGCCACTGTACTGGGAATTGCCCTTCTTCTCTCATCAAACCGAAAGGCAATCAATTTAAGAACGATTCTTGGCGGGCTGGCCATCCAGTTTGGTTTCGCATTTGCAGTTCTTAAATGGGATTTGGGTAAAAAAGCTTTAGAAAAGCTGACTTTAGGTGTAAACAATATTGTCAGTTATGCAAATGAAGGCATTAACTTCTTATTCGGAGGATTATTTCAGGAAGGTTCAGGTGTAGGCTTTGTATTTGCTTTCCAGGTACTGACTACTGTTATTTTCTTTTCTTCTCTTATTTCTGTGCTTTATTACACAGGAATCATGCAAATTATTATTAAGGTTATTGGTGGATGTCTATCCAAACTTCTTGGTACGAGCAAAGCAGAGTCAATGTCTGCAGCAGCCAATATTTTTGTTGGACAAACGGAAGCTCCTTTAATTGTCCGCCCTTTCTTAAATAAGATGACAAAATCTGAGCTGTTTGCTGTTATGACTGGCGGTTTAGCGTCAGTGGCGGGTTCGGTTCTAATTGGTTATTCATTGCTAGGCGTACCGCTTGAATACCTGCTTGCCGCCAGCTTTATGGCTGCTCCAGCCGGGCTAATAATGGCTAAAATCATGATACCTGAAACAGAAATATCAGAGACCACTGATGAAATTACAATTGAAAAAGATACGGAATCTGTTAACGTGGTGGACGCAGCCGCGCGAGGTGCGAGTACCGGATTGCAGCTTGCATTAAATATCGGGGCAATGCTTCTTGCCTTTATCGCTTTAGTTGCTCTTATTAATGGAATTATCGGTTTTGCAGGCGGAATCTTTGGATTTGAAAATCTTACCCTTGAAACTATTCTTGGCTTTGTATTTGCCCCTATCGCATTTGCCGTTGGTGTCCCTTGGGCAGAAGCTGTACAGGCTGGAGGGTATATCGGCCAAAAGCTTGTCTTGAATGAGTTTGTTGCCTATTCTTCTTTTGCTCCGGAAATCAGCAGCCTATCTCCTAAGACTGTTGCAGTAGTAAGTTTTGCGCTTTGCGGTTTTGCCAACATTTCGTCCATGGCCATTCTTCTCGGCGGCCTCGGAAACCTGGCTCCTGATCGCAGAAGCGATATTGCGAAGCTTGGAGTTCGCTCTGTAATTGCTGGTGCTTTGGCGTCTCTCTTAAGTGCTGCTATTGCAGGAATGTTACTTTAATTAATGAAAAGCATACCGGTTTTTTTCCGGTATGCTTTTTTTGTAGAGTATTAAAGGCAATATAGAAGCTAATTTTGCTCCTCGCTTTCTATGATTAGTCCTTCAACATGTTTCCGGTTTATAAGCTTACTCTTTTTTCTGTTTTCTTTCGTTTCAAAGATAATGTCAAAATCATAATCTTCTGGATATAATTCATTCGCGGATATATAAAGTTTTAATCTTTTATGATTAATAATCACTTTTTCACCTTTTATTTGCACTGAAAAGTTCCCTCTCGCATCCGGCCCTTTGTGAATAATGCCAATCTCATTCTGTGGGCTTACCAGGACGTTATCTCCTTGCTTCAAAACTTGAATGGCCTGATCCTGCTTCTTTTCTTCTTGCGATCTTTTTATGTGCCGGTTAACAATTATTTGCTTTTCTAATTCAATCTTTGATTTGTGTTCATTACTATAAGGGAGATAGGTCCTTTCTTCTTTATAAGTGATTTGATGAGCTCTTTCTATGATTTTGGGATGCATCCCTAGTTTTAGTGCGATAGCAAAAGCCTGGCTTTCTCCTCCTTTTCCTATAATAAGTTTATAAGTAGGCTGTAAGGTATCCAAATCGAATTCCATTGCTCCATTTAAAAAACCTTCATGTTCTTCGGCAAATCCTTTAATTTCATTATAATGTGTGGTAGCAATTATTGTTGGCCCTTTTTTGTACATTTGTTCCATTATCGCTGTGGCAAGGCCCATTCCCTCAGCCGGATCTGTTCCAGAGCCAAGTTCATCAAGCAATACAAGTGTCCGGTCATTAGTTTCTTGTAAAATTTCAATTATATTCTTAATCCTTGAACTAAAAGTACTTAAGTTATCTTCAATGCTTTGGCCATCCCCTATGTCTAAAAGAACTTGCTGGAATATGGCAATTGAGGAGCCCTTCTGAACAGGCAGCAGCATTCCTGATTGAGCCATTAAAGTAAGCAACCCAACCGTTTTAATTGTTACCGTTTTTCCGCCGGTGTTAGGGCCTGTGATAACAAGTGCATGTTGGCCGTTGCTGCCTAATTCTAATGTTAGCGGCACTGAACCTCTCCCCAGTAAAGGATGTTTAGCGCAAATGAGTTTTATATGATGAGATTCATTTAAATCTGGTTTTTGTGCTTCAATGGATCTTGCATACTTAGCTTTCGCGAATAATACATCATAATGGATCATAGTCTCAACTGCTATTTTAATCTCTTTTTCATTAGCCTCCACCAGGCCGGTTAAGAAAAGGAGGACTTGCTGGACCTCAGCTTCTTCTTCAGCTATCAGCCAGTTCAATTGTTCTTGAAAGTCCCCAATTTCCACCGGCTCAATAAAATAAGTGGAGCCAGAAGCTGATGTATCCAGAACATGTCCTTTAATTTTATTTTTATATTCTTTTTTTACCGGAATCACGTATCTGCCGCCGCGCTGACTAATGACCATCTCCTGAAGATAATTTTTATACTTGCTGGACTTAATAAGCTGCTGGAGCTTTTCCTTAAGCCTTTCTTCCTGAATCGATATTTGCTTTCTTACTTTTAGAAGCGCCTTACTTGCATAGTCATCCACTCTACCGTTTCTGATGCACCGGATAATTTCCTCAGCTAAAGCAGGCAATTCTTCAATCGAGTGGATATAAGAAGCTACTCGCGGGGCCAGGACTTCTTTGTCTTTCATAAACCTGCGAATTTTTCTGCAGCAATCCAAAAAATCGTAAAGCTTCATAAGCTGTTCTGGCCTTAGAGCAATTCCTTTGTTAAAGTTGTTCAATACTGATTCAATTCCTTCCAGTCCATGAACGGGAATACTAGCACTCTTCTCCAGTATTTTAACCGCTTCTTCAGTTTCATCCAGCCAGGACTTAATTTGTTTGAGGTTTTCTGACGGAACCATCCCAAACAATTTCTTTTTTCCCGCTTCTGATAAAGCAAATTGTGAAACCCTCTCTTTTATGATGTCATAATCCAATAGGGTAAAAGTATTTGTGTTCAATGTTTTTTTCCTCCTTAAATCCAGGTAATAAATTGGCTATACAAAAAAAGACCGCAATGAACAATGTTCATCACGGTCTGTTGGACAGAGAATTCCCTGTTAATGGAACATATATATTTAGACAAAATAAAAAGCCGTGTAAAAGAACACAGCTGCAATGCCAAAATATATTGCCACTCTATGCAGTGATATTGTTCTTAACTTTCATTCTGAAGGCATGCTTAAATAAACCATAAGCCAAACAATTATTTGCTTGTATTACCTTGGAATGACCGTATAAAATTAACGGATTAGTTAAGAACGACACCTAACATATAACATTCTCCTCTGCCAAATGGCACCAATTTCTTTTCCTTATTATCATATTCAGTCCTTTAATATTTGTCAAATTATTTTTGATATTCATGGAACTTTCAAAAAATGTCGAATATTATCAGAAAATTATTTTAATTCAGAGTTGATTTTATAGTTTTAATAGTGTTAACATACCTATGTAAACGTTACCATTAGAGTTCTTCTAAATGTTTTAACACCAAGAAATACATAGACTACTATTTTTAAGGAGGAATTATATGAGTCAACTAACTGTAGGTTTAAAAGAAAAGGTAGAAAAGTTTTTAAGCGGAAAGAAAAAGTTATATATCAATGGTGAATTTGTAGAAAGTAAATCACAAAAAACATTCGATACGTATAATCCGGCTACAGGTGAAGTACTTGCTGCTGTTTATGAAGCCGGTGCAGAAGATATAGATTTGGCTGTTAAGGCTGCACGCAAAGCTTTTGATGAAGGTAAATGGTCAAAAATGAGCGCTTCTAAGCGCAGCCGCCTTATGTATAAGCTTGCAGATTTAATGGAAGAAAACAGTGAAGAATTGGCGCAGCTTGAAACTTTGGATAACGGTAAGCCTATTCGAGAAACGACTAATGCTGATATACCTCTTGCAATCGAGCATATGCGCTATTATGCAGGATGGTCTACGAAAATTGTCGGGCAAACAATTCCTGTTAACGGACCTTTCTTCAACTATACTCGCCATGAAGCAGTTGGTGTAGTGGGGCAAATTATTCCTTGGAACTTCCCTCTTCTTATGGCGATGTGGAAACTTGGAGCTGCCCTTGCAACTGGATGTACAGTTGTTCTAAAACCAGCAGAGCAGACACCTTTATCTGCATTATACCTTGCAGAATTAATGGAAGAAGCCGGCTTCCCTCCAGGGGTTGTAAATATCGTTCCTGGCTTTGGTGAAACAGCTGGCCAACCGCTTGTAGACCATCCTTTAGTAGATAAGATTGCTTTCACAGGATCTACTGAAGTTGGAAAGCTGATCATGTCCAATGCTTCCAAGACATTAAAGCGCGTTACGCTTGAGCTTGGCGGCAAGTCACCGAACATCATCCTGCCTGATGCTGATTTAACTAAAGCTATCCCGGGTGCGCTTAACGGTGTTATGTTCAACCAGGGACAGGTTTGCTGTGCAGGTTCGCGCGTGTTCATTCAGAAAAAGCAGTTTGATAATGTTGTAGCTGACATGGCTTCACATGCGAAAAAAATTAAACAGGGTGCCGGAATTCATGCTGACACAGAAATTGGGCCGCTCGTTTCTGCAGAGCAGCAAAATCGTGTCCTTGGCTATATTGAAAAGGGCCTAAGCGAAGGTGCACAGCTTGTAGCGGGCGGTGACAAGCCACAAGAGCAAGGTTACTTCGTCTCCCCTACCATCTTTGCAGATGTTCGCGATGAAATGACAATTGCTAAGGAAGAAATCTTTGGACCGGTTATCTCTGCAATGCCATATGACGATTTAGATGAATTAATAAATCGTGCAAATAATAGTGAGTATGGATTGGCAGCTGGCGTTTGGACTCGCGATGTTGCAAATGCCCACTATGTAGCCAATAAGCTGCGTGCCGGAACAGTTTGGGTAAACTGCTACAATGCGTTTGATGCAGCTTCTCCATTCGGCGGATATAAGCAGTCCGGCATCGGCCGTGAAATGGGATCATATGCTCTTGATAACTATACAGAAGTGAAGAGTGTGTGGATTTCAATGAAATAATAAATAATAGACGAAAAAGGGATCTGAAAAGGTCCCTTTTTTGTGTGTGCCAGGCATGGCAACTATCTAGGTGGTGAAAGTCCACTGTGGGGGTACACATCGACTAACCACTAAGGAAGCGCAAGGTACTA
>NZ_QGTW01000013.1 GCF_003182355.1 Cytobacillus oceanisediminis
TCGACTTGCATGTATTAGGCACGCCGCCAGCGTTCGTCCTGAGCCAGGATCAAACTCTCCATATAAGAGTTGATTAAGCTCATAAGTTGTCTTTTCAAAAAAGACTAAAGAATTAACGTTGACGTTTTTGTTCGTTCAGTTTTCAAAGATCAATTTCTCTTTGTTATATTTTGCCTTATCGCTCAGAGGCGACTTTATTAATATAACATGTGCTGCTTTTAACTGTCAACACTTTTTTAAAAGAAATCCGTCAGCTGTGAAAATGTTTTTTGTTCATATCGCAGCGACGGATATAAATATAACAAGGATTTAAATAAAGGTCAATAGTTTTTAATGTTTTTTTACGATAATTTTTTCCCGAGTTTATAATACCGGTGATATATCCCTTGCCCCTTCGTTTCCATATTCACTACTTCTATAATATGTTTATCAATCAGATATTCAAGAAGCATACTTAAGTCAACTGAATATAAATGAAGTTCTTCATGGTTCATAATGTCATGGATAGACCATTCTTCTTTTTCACCAAGAATATCTGCAAGATGGGTAATTCCTTGTTTTGTCCTTGAGTGGATCAAGAACTCACTAGCCAAAAATAACAGTTCCAGTCTTTTTTCCAACGGTTCCTGGCTATTTACAAGCTCTTCATATAACTTCATAACTTCTGGCTCAATTTGTTTCACTTGGTTCCAAACGGTTACCTCGGGATGAAAGCCATTTTCGATCACTGCAAGCCTGGCCAGATGATGGAGAGAATGAACAATATGATTATAGGCGTCAAAATAATGGCGGTTCTCAAAAAATGCTTTGCCATCCATATACCTGCGGATCAGCTTCGCAAACTCCAGCCCCATCTTTAGTTTCCGCCCATAGAACGGAAATTCCCTTAATTCCACTTTCAAATTATGAATATATTCATTTCGATCAAAAAGAACTTTTCCATTATAGAGCCAATCAAAGATCTTGCGGTTTGATCCTAAAAGGATCCATTCACGCAGCTGCTTATCTGTCACTATATGAAGAGCTGCTTTTTTATCCTTATATGTGTAATGCTTAACAAACACCGGTTCATCTGCTTCCTTTACAAGAATCAGGAGCACAGCATCAAAGGTATCTGTAGCGGGAATTGCTTTTTGTATCTTCTCGGTCATGATCACTCCGAGAGTATTTGCCTGGCTTGCCCGTTCTTGGTAAATAGGACGGAGAATATCTTCCATCATAATTCCTCCAGTTTATTGATAGCGTATATCTTCGACAATTATAAATGAAATCCTCCCTAAATGTGAGACATTTTTCGACACCATTCTATATTAATATTTATTTACGTAAAGAGGTTATGGTATAGTTAGCTTTTAGGAGGGAACAGAATGGCTAAGTACTCAAGTAAAATCAATAAAATTCGTACATTTGCCCTAAGTTTAATTTTTATCGGATTTATCGTTATGTACGTAGGAATCTTCTTTAGAAATTCCCCTCTTCTCATGACAATATTTATGCTGCTTGGAATGCTGTTCATCCTCGCAAGCACCGGTGTATATTTTTGGATCGGCATGCTTTCAACAAAAACCGTGCAAGTGGTTTGCCCAAATTGCGGCAAGCATACCAAAATGCTTGGCCGTGTTGATATGTGCATGTATTGTAAAGAGCCTTTAACGCTTGATCCAAAACTTGAGGGCGTTGAATTTAATGAAAAATACAACAAAAAAAATACGAAGCAGAACTGATAACCTCACCGCTTCATATTCGCGATTCAAATGGCCGGCTAGCTTATAGCCGGGTTTTTTATTATTAATTGTTCAGTTTAAACTTAAGTAAAAAAGAAAAAGCTGTCAGCATCCAGCCGGCAGCTTTGTATTATTTTATTAGTGGGCTTCTTTGCTTGCACATTCAGGGCAGGTTCCATAGATCTCCATTCTATGATGGCTGATTTTAAAACCTGTTACATGCGAGGCAAGATGCTCTACTTCATCAAGGCCAGGATAGTGGAAGTCTACAATCTTGCCGCAGCTTTCACAAATGACATGGTAGTGATGAGTAGTTACAAAATCGAAGCGGCTCGATGCGTCTCCGTATGTTAACTCCTTTACCAAGCCAACCTCACGGAATACTCGTAAATTATTGTAAACTGTAGCCACACTCATATTAGGGAATTTACCTTCCAATGCTTTGTATATATCATCTGCAGTCGGGTGTGACATGGAGTTTATTAAATATTCAAGTATCGCATGACGCTGCGGAGTGATACGGACTCCTGTTTCTTTCAAAGTTTCCAGCGCCTCTTTTAATTCCATTTGCGCCACCGCCATGCACCTCTTTTCCAACAAATATTCTTACTTTATAATCTTTATAAATAGTGTACTAATTTTTTACCACATTTGTCAATATTACAAACACCTTAATAGAGGGAAATCAGCTTTTATCAGCATGCAATGTGTCCTCGCTGGAACCTAAATGATGATTTACGAAGCGAGCTGAGACAAATAACAAATCGGATAAACGGTTTAAATAGGCAAGAACCAGCGGGTTTACATCTTCCCCCAGTGAGACCGCACAGCGCTCGGCCCTTCTTACAATTGTTCTTGCCACATGGAAAGCAGCTCCAGATGGATGGCCGCCAGGCAGAATAAAGTTAGTAAGGGCAGCAAGTTCTGCATCCCATTCATCGATTTGTTTTTCCATGAAGGCAATATCCTCTTCTGATATGACCCATTTAACTTCCTTTCCTTTAGGCGTTGCAAGCTCAGCGCCTGCATGAAACAAATCAGTCTGTACTTTGTGAAAAACCTTTTCTATCTTTTCTTTATCTGTAAAAAATTCAGCTGTTAAGTGGCTTATCGCCATCCCAATCATTGAGTTGGCTTCATCACACGTGCCGTAAGCTTCAACACGGATATCATCTTTATTGACCCTTTGCCCATATACCAAAGAAGTAGTTCCCTTGTCTCCAGTTTTTGTATAAATTTTCATCTTAATACCCTCTTTCAAGATCATCACATTAATTTAATCTTTGTTATTTTTAATATATGTATGAAGGTTATGCTTAAAAACTTCAAAAGATCTGGGTAAATAACTTTTAGTAATGCTTGAGAGGTGTGGTGTGACTGTCACATTTTCCATTTTCCAGAACGGATGCCCGCCCCTTTGGAAGCGGCTTATTTTCGAAAACATCCAGGTAAACATGTGAAACCTGGTCTGTTTCTAATACAGAAAGAAGAATATCCTCCTCCACAAGATGCCTCTCCCTATATTTATAAAGATAGCTGAATCTTTCATGGCTGTAAAATGCTTGTTTCAACTGTGATAGGCAAAACAGATACGACAAAATCAGCTTCAGGAAGTATTTTACTAAGATGGCTAATACTATAGATTCGGTCTGCGCCAGCTGCGTCTTTCCCGCTCCTATTCACTCCTGCTACATTCATTCCAATGCATTTAGCCAGCCTCGCGATTTCCCCTCCTATTGCACCGATGCCCAGCACCAACAAAGTCATGCCACACAGTTCCTCCATCGGCAGTTTTCTATCCATACTTCATTCAGCTCATTTCCCGCCAATGCAGCCATTTGTTTTATATGACCCAACATTGTGCCCAGCGTGAACTCAGGCATCGATATTTTATGGATTCCCTCGCATTCGTAACAAGGATTCCTTTTTCCTTGCATGCTTTGAAAGGCATTTCATCCATTCCGGCGGATATCACCATGATCTTTTCGATTTATGTATATGTTCCTCCGTTAACTCTTCCCCGTATGTAATAAATATTTTCTGCATTATAAAAAGATTCCCCGGCCGCTTCAATCCCTTTATAAAACAGAAACTCTGCTTGCGGAAATTCTTTGTGCACCTCTTCACCGAGTGCTTCCGAGGGGCAAAATAGAAGACACAATTTTCATACGGCATCACTCTATATTCGTTTTTTTCATCATATTACCGATGTCTGAATTGAAGTAACAATACGTTTTTTATTTTAGTACTCTTAAAATAAAAAAAACGGACCAGATAAGGTCCGCTTCGAAAAAAGTATCTGAGGAGGTATGCCCTAATAAAATGATATGCAAAACTTGTTTTTAGGAATGGACAAAAGCCTTGATCTCCTAAAAATAGGCCACCCATTTGCAAATTTATTCTCATTAAATCAATGCTAGGCCAGGTTTTCCTTAATATATTCAAGAGCTTCTTCTACATGCCCTTTTACTTTCACTTTCCGCCACTCTTTAACGAGTTTACCTTCCTGATCAATAATAAAAGTGGAACGTTCAATTCCCATATATTCTTTCCCAAAATTCTTTTTCAGCTTCCATACATCATATGCTTCTGCGGTTTTATGATCTTCATCAGCAAGCAGCAAGAATGGCAAGCTGTGTTTTTCAATAAACTTTTCATGTCTTGTGAGCGGATCGGGGCTTACACCTAAAATAACTGCATTCACTCCCGCAAAGTTCTCATACTGGTCCCTGAAATCACATGCTTGTGTTGTGCAGCCTGGTGTCATGTCTTTCGGGTAAAAATAAAGAACCACATTTTTCCCCCGGTAATCTGAAAGCTTTATCTTTTTGCCATTGCTGGCCTCCAGCTCAAAATCTGGAGCAAGTTCTCCAATTGCAACTGCCATACTCTATCACTCCCGTTGGATAAGTTTTTCTTCCTTTAAGCCTATCCAACTTTTCACTTAAAAACAACTATTAGGCAGGCAGTCATGCCTGCTTTTCCGCATCAAAAACAACTCTCGCCACAAAGGCAGCAGGTATGACATAGCCAATCAACGCTTCCATAACAGCAATCATCCTGCCAATCCCAATCGGGCTAATATCTCCATATCCAACTGAAAATAGAGTTACTGCACTAAAGTAAAAGCCAGTCTCAAGCCGTTCAAGAAATCCCGCTTCAATATAGTTTGTACCATCTATTAAAACAACTAGCCCATGCAAATCAAGCAAAATATAAATTAGCCCAAAACCAATCATGATCGTAGCATACAAACTTATCAGATAAAGGAAATTCTCCATAGAAACCCATCTGCCCTTTATCTTCGCGGATGAAAAAAGGGTTTGCAGACTCATAATCATGCATAACACAATCAGGATTAACGACAAATAAAATGCCATAATGCAACCTCATTTCGAAATGGCTTCAACTTATTTATACGCTTTCTATCCAGGCTGTATGACTGCCTGTCTGCACACAAGAAAAGCGGAGGCGCCATTCGGAACAAGCAAAAGCCGCGAGTTCCTGCGAAGCTGATTCCAAGGAGCTTGCCTTAGTGCGCATCGACGGAGCGTGGTGGACTGGCGCCCACAGGACAAGGAAGGCTTCGTCAGCTTTTGGGAGGATGTGGATCACTCAGACGTTGCCACAGGACAAGGAAAGCTACGGCAGCAATACATCGCACAACCAAAAGCGGAAGCATTTGGGATGACGTGGCGCTCTTAGTCTGAATTCCTTTTTGAGATAAAAGAAACAGGAAGAGCGATAACGATGTTGACTTATAACACTCGGAAACGCGCACGTCCTGTGCGTCATCGTAGGCGAAGTGAAGGTAGCACGTCGAGTCGATAGGGGCCGCAGCTAGACAGTTATCGAACTTGAAGGTTTTACATTCACATAAAAAAAGCCTGGGATATCCCCCGGCTCTTGTCTCAATTACCTGCACCTCTATACCTTTTTACGCCTGAATTCCAAATCAGGATCGAGAATCCGAAGAATACGATTCCGATTACCGGAGTTAAGAATGAGTAGAGAAACCACTCTTCTTTCCCCAAAAAGTAAGCGGCAGGATAAACACCGACAAAGGCGAATGGCAGTACCCAAGTTAAAACAAAGCGAATAACGCTATTATAAATATCTACTGGATACCTGCCATAATTTCCGATGTTGTACATCATCGGCATGATCGAAGTTCGGGCATCCGCCCAAAAACTTATGCAGGCAATCATGACAAAAATGCCGCCATATACAAGCATTCCTCCTAATACAAAAAGAAGAAATAAAAACGGGTCTGCCCAGGACAGCTTCAGGCCAAGGCTGTTTCCTGCATAAAACATTACAGCGATTCCCGTAACGGCACCGAAAAGGGATTCAAGCTCCATCCGTTCCAAAACGATTTGAAACAGGCTATGGATCGGACGGGTCAATATCCTATCAAGTTCGCCTTTGACAATATACCTCTCGTTAAAATCCCAAATATTAAAGAAAGAAGAGAACAGTGCATATGGGACAAGGAAAAATCCGTAAATAAAAATAATCTCATCCCTCGTCCAGCCTCCAAGAAGATTGGTATGGCCGAAAACGACTAATATAAAAATTAAATTGACTGCTTGAAATAATAGGTCTGAAAATATCTCCACAAATAAATCTGCTCGGTATTGCATTCTCGTTTTCATATATTGGGCGACATATTGGAAGAAAATTTTTATATAAAACATAGTCACCCTCCCTGAATAATAAGCTGTTTTTTCGCAATCACCCATAGAATCTGAATTGGGATCACCAGAATAATTACCCAGACACCCTGAAGAATAATCGCTTCAATAGCTTCATTATTTGAAAAGCTATTTGTAAAGATCATACTCGGTACATAACTGATTCCCTGAAAGGGAAGATACTTCAATATATCCTGGGCCCAAATCGGGAAAAAGCTGATGGGAATAAGAAGGCCTGAAAAGAGATCAATCACAACTCTTTTCGCCCGGATAAGCCCTGTATTATTAAATAGGAAGAAAGCGGTAATCCCTGTCAGCAAATTAATTTGAGTATTAATAAAAAAACTTAATAATATCGATACCGCAAAAAAGAGCCAAGTGGTTAAATCTGCGGAAAATTGGAGCGGGAAAATGAACGAAACAATCACTAGACCCGGAACCGAGAAGAAGAACAGACGGAATATCCCCTCGCCCAGACCCTGCATTGTTTTCATGCCAAGGTAATTGTACGGGCGTATCAGTTCCACCGCCACTTTCCCTTCTTTAATTTCCGTAGCCATTTCACGGTCAATATTATTAAAATAAAATGCCCTTGCCATCCACGCTACTGCAACATAGGTAGACATTTGGATAACAGTCATGCCTTCGATTGCATCCTTTTCGCCATAAATCGCCGACCATAAAAAGTAATAGGCGCCGATATTAATGCTATAAATTAAAATACCTGTATAATAATTAGTTCTGTAAGCCAGCATCATCAGAAAACGGATCCGGATCATTTCAAGATATTTATCCATGAGAACACCCCCAGTTATGGAGCGGGCGGAACCATTCCATTACGAGATCCCCCGATCATAAATATTACGGATGATTTCCTCAGTTGAAGTTTCTTTAATATTGATATCTTTTATTTTTAAAGCGGCAACCACCTTTGCAATTAATAGTGATATGAGCTCATCATCTTCCTCCACTACCGCCGTAAAAATGGCTTTCTTCTCATCCTTCTCCCATTTCACTTCAGATGATGCTGTAATTTTATTAAGATCAGCAAGTTCCACTTCTTCGAGGAATTGAAATTCTATTTCTTTGCCTTCTCCCCATTTTTCCTTCAGGCTTTTTAAAGCCCCATCATAAATGATCTTACCATCATCAAGCATAACCACCCTTTCACACAAGGCCTCGATATCTGTTAAATCATGTGTAGTCAGCAGAATGGTTGTATTATATTTTTCATTAATCTCTTTTAAGAACTCCCTGATTCTCAGCTTAACCAGCACATCAAGCCCGATGGTGGGTTCATCTAAAAACAGAAGCGGAGGGTTATGGATCAGTGCCGCAGCAAGTTCGCATCTCATTCTTTGCCCAAGCGAAAGCTTACGGACTGGCTTATCCAGCAGGGGTTCTATATCCAATGTTTTTATGACATGTGCCATATGGTTTTCATATTGCTCATCAGATACTTTGTACACCTTCTTCAGCAGCCTGAAAGACTCCTGAACAGCAATGTCCCACCATAGCTGCGATCTTTGTCCAAAAACCACACCAATGGTGCTAACGAACTTTTCACGGTCTCTATGGGGGTTCATTCCATTTACAATGACTTCCCCGCTGGTTGGGGTTAAAATTCCAGTCAGCATTTTTATGGTCGTTGACTTGCCTGCTCCATTTTCGCCAATATAGCCGACCATTTCTCCTTGCTTCACATTAAAGCTGATGTTGTTAACAGCTGGTACAATCTTATAGTTTCTTGTTAAAAGGTCCCGAAAAGCACCCTTTAATCCTGAGCGGCTAGAATAAGCTTTAAACTCTTTCTTTAAATTCCGGACTGTTATTGCATCTTTCATGATTACTCCTCCTGCCAATTAATGCCCTAATGAAATAGTTTAGACAAACTAGCACACCAACACAAATAGAATGCACCCTTTTCTTTTTGGCTCTGTTAAACTTTGATGCTGATTTCGGCTACACTCACTCGCTTTCTGCGGGCCGGACACTCCTCGAATAAACTCCGAACGAAGGGAATGCAAAAGCATTTCGAGGGTCTTGAAGCCTTCTGCGCCAATCTCCACAGTGCAAAATCAAATTAACACAGCTCTATTTGTTTTTATACCAATATACAGAATTCTCTGCTTTCCCCTTTAGATTGGACTAACTGCCTTTCGATCATGTTAAAATAATAAATGTACTACTAATTGGATTCATGTCAGGAGGATAATAATGCAATTTACTAATTCTGAAAGATTACATAAACAAGCTCTTGAACATATTGTCGGGGGAGTCAACAGTCCTTCCCGCTCTTATAAAGCAGTTGGCGGAGGTTCCCCGGTCGCGATGGAGCGCGCTCAGGGCGCATATTTTTGGGATGTTGACGGCAACCAATATATCGATTATTTAGCCGCCTACGGACCGATCATTACCGGGCATGCCCATCCGCATATTACTGAAGCGATTAAAACTGCAGCAGAGCGCGGAGTATTATATGGAACTCCAACCCCGCATGAAGTGAAATTTGCTGAAATGCTAAAGGAAGCAATGCCTAATTTGGATAAAGTCCGTTTCGTAAACTCGGGAACAGAAGCAGTTATGACAACCATCCGTGTTGCACGGGCTTATACAGGCAGAGACAAAATCATAAAGTTTGCCGGCTGCTACCACGGCCATTCCGACCTTGTTCTTGTTGCAGCAGGCTCTGGCCCCTCAACATTAGGCACTCCCGACTCTGCTGGAGTACCAAAGAGCATTGCCCAGGAAGTTATTACAGTTCCTTTTAATGAAATCGAGCCGTATAAGGAAGCTTTGGAAAAGTGGGGAGACCAGATTGCAGCAGTTCTCGTTGAACCGATTGTCGGCAATTTCGGGATTGTAGAACCTAAACCAGGATTTTTGGAACAGGTAAATGAATTAACCCATGCTGCAGGAGCGTTGGTTATTTATGATGAAGTTATTACTGCTTTCCGTTTTATGTATGGCGGAGCACAGGATTTGCTAGGAGTTAAACCAGATTTGACTGCTATGGGTAAAATCATTGGCGGAGGCCTGCCTATAGGTGCTTACGGCGGAAAAAAGGAAATCATGGAAACCGTTGCTCCTCTAGGACCTGCGTATCAAGCCGGGACTATGGCAGGAAACCCTGCTTCCATTCTGTCCGGCATCGCCTGCCTTGAAGTACTTAAACAGCCAGGTATCTATGAATATTTGGACCGCCTGGGCGAAATGCTTGAAGAAGGCATTAAAGCCGCTGCAGCAGAATTTAACATCCCGATCACGATTAACCGTTTAAAAGGTGCTCTCACCGTTTATTTTACAGATGAAATAGTTGTAAATTATGAGCAGGCAGAAAACACAGATGGTGAAATGTTTGCAAAATTTTTCAAGCTAATGCTAACCCAAGGAATAAACCTGGCACCATCCAAGTATGAAGCATGGTTTGTAACGATCGCCCATACAGAGGAAGATATTCACGCCACTATCCACGCAGTCCAAAATGCATTTCAGCAATTAATCACCGAATAATTATTCATTATTTTATACATTAATGGGAGCCTTAAGGTTCCCATTTTCTTTATTAACAGTCATGAAAACGTTTACATTATTGGCGTTTTTTTATACATCATCAGTTTTGTCCACCTAAACTCTATCCATCTTTTTGTATAAATAATTGATTTCTGAAAATTCATATGATATGATAGGAGAAATCTTTTCTGTAAGTGCGGATTACGCCAGCAAAAAGATGGGTATAAAGGCAAAAACCTTTCCCAAATAATCACACTATTCATTTAATAAATGCATGATGCATTTATCCTTTCAAAAACATGACTTTTTGAACAACCTCATTTAAAACCCGTAAACAACTAATTTTTAATAGATTACTAATCAGGGGGTGAACGGCTTTAAGGCAAAGCCTTATTTTCAGCCGAATACAATGACATTACAACAATGGAGTCCTTCACTTTTTAAAGAGTTTAACCGTCAGGAGCATGATGCGTGCGGCATCGTTTCTGCTATGGAAAAAAAGAAAGTACCTACACGGGAGAATATTTTCAGCTGCATCAACGCCCTTGTCACAATGAATCACCGTGCCGGCTTTATTAATGGAGAAGGAGACGGTGTTGGCATTCATATCGATATCCCGAGAGAGCTTTGGAAAGAAAAGCTAAAGGAAGCAGGAGCCGATCCGGCAGCTGCAACCAGTGAGGGGTTTGTCGTTGGACATGTCTTTATGTCCAGAAGCAAGGACACTGAATCTTTTAAAAAGCATTTAATGCAGAAACTTGCCGATTCTCAACTTGCAGTCATTTTTGAATCTGAAGAGGTAACAGAATCCTCTGCCCTTGGTCCAATTGCCATTCAGGAAAACCCTGTATTTTGGCAGTTTGCATGTTTGTCAGAACAAACCGGAGGAGAGCTTTCTAAAAAGCTTTTTGAATTGATTGTTGATTTTGAAGAAAATGAGCATGTGCATGTCGCTTCCCTAAGCCAGCATCATGCTGTTTATAAAGTAATGGGTGCTGGGGATATTTTGCCTAAATATTATCATGATTTAGCAAACCCGCTTGTTGCTTCAACAATGACACTTGGACATAACCGCTATTCAACTAATACATTATCAAGCTTCTTTCGCGTGCAGCCATTCAGTATTCTTGGCCACAATGGCGAGATCAACACAATTGCAAAGCTAAGAGATGAAGCAAAAATGGTTGGAGTTCCGCTTGTAAAAGACGGAAGTGATTCACAGGACTTGAGCAGAACGCTTGAAACGTTTATTTGCCGTGACGGTTATTCACTATTCGAAGCGATGGATGTCATGTTCCCGCCAATCGTGAATGAAATCAAATCTTACCCGGAACACCTTCAGGATATGTACTCATATATTCGTGAAGCATGGGGACATTTTGCTCAAGGTCCAGCAGGAATTATCTCCCGCTTTGCTGACGAAGCTGTGTTTAGTGTAGATGCTTTGGGTCTTCGCCCGCTCTGGATGCTTGAAACAGAAAGCTCTTACCTGTTCTCATCTGAGCCAGGAATTATTCCATCAAGTGAATATGTCAACGAACCAAAGCCGCTTTCACCTGGTGAAAAAGTTGGACTGAAATGGGATGGCGATACTCTTGCCGTTTATGAACACAGCAATTATCAAGCTGCAGTTTTTGAAAGATTTTCAAAACGTGTTAACGCTGATAACTTCCGTATTCGCTTGCAGGAGCCAAAGTTAGAAAAAACAATTTCTATAAACTATCCGGATAAAGTCCATAATGGGCAATATAAAGCGTTTGGCTGGGAAAGAGATCATGTCCAGCTTATAGAACAAATGGCGGAAAAAGGAGCAGAGCCAATCCGTTCACTCGGACACGACTCTCCACTTGCTGCACTAAATCCGCAACGCAAAAATATATCAGATTTTATCAAGGAAAGTGTTGCAGTTGTTACAAACCCTGCGATTGACCGCGACCGTGAAACCGAGCATTTCTCAACACGTACCATTATTGGGCAGCGTCCGTCCTTGTTCGAAAAACAGCAGCCTGGTGCTGTAATTGAGTTGCAGACTCCTATTTTAATAGAAGGAAAAGCAGGTTTTGAATGTTCTGCTGCTCTTAAACAGCCAAGCTACGATCAGGTAACCAGCTTTTATCAGGAACAAAAGCTTATTTCTTATCTGTCTACCACATTTAAGAAAGATGAAACAGTAAAAGAAGCTTTGGACCGTTTATCAGCAGAAGCAGTTGAAGCTGTCCGCAGCGGAAAAACCCTGCTTGTGCTCGATGATGCAAATGCCCATCAGGAGGATGCTTATTGGATTGATTCACATTTAGCCGTGTCTGCTATTGACCAGGCACTTGTAAAAGAAGCTTTACGCCGCGAATGTTCTCTTTTGGTGCGCTCTGCTTCCATCAGGTCCTTGCATGATATCATCACAGCATTTGGCTTAGGTGCAGATATAATCAGCCCGTACTATATGTTTATGACAGTGCTTGGCGATTCAGTAACGCCATTAACCAATTTATATTCAGCCCTTACTAAGGGTCTTGAGAAGGTAATTTCAACGATCGGCATCCACGAGTTAAGAGGCTATGGCCGTTTGTTCTCTGCAATCGGTCTGCATGAAGACATGGCCGAGTATCTGAATATCGTAAACTTCTTCGGTTCAAAGGAACTTGCATTTAATTTCGACGCCTTAAAAGAAGATGCTTTTGCGAGAGCAGAAGATTACCAAAATGAAAAAGAGCGGATCGGAAAGACGTTCAGCCTTTTCCCTCGTATCTGGAAAGCTATCGGCGAGGTTGCATCAACAGGCGACTATAGTGCATACAAGGAAAAAATCTCTGAGCAGGAGGATCAAAACCCTACGACAATCCGCCATTTAACTGGATTTAAGGAGACGGCCTCAAACTTAAAGCCGGAGGATATTAGCCTGAATGTAGGAGAGCATGACCTTCCGTTCGTCATCTCGTCCATGTCATTTGGTTCTCAGAATGAGACTGCGTTCAGGGCTTATGCAGAAGGTGCAGACCGTTTGAACATGGTCAGCTTGAATGGTGAAGGCGGGGAAATTAAGGATATGCTTGGTAAATATCCAAAAACCCGCGGACAGCAGGTGGCATCTGGACGTTTTGGTGTAAATGCCGAGCTGCTCAACTCGTCCAACTTGCTTGAAATTAAAATCGGGCAAGGTGCAAAGCCTGGTGAGGGCGGACACCTTCCAGGTTCAAAGGTTACAGCAAAAATTGCCGAAGCACGTAATGCAACAATTGGTTCAGATTTGATTTCACCTTCAAATAACCATGATATCTATTCAATTGAAGATTTGGCACAAATGATCCATGAGCTTAAGACAGCCAACGATAAAGCAAAAGTAGCCGTTAAGGTTCCGGTAGTACCGAATATCGGGACAATCGCTGTCGGTATCGCAAAAGCTGGTGCAGATATTATCACACTAAGCGGATTTGACGGCGGTACTGGTGCAGCCAGAATCCACGCGCTCCAGCACGTAGGCCTGCCGGTTGAAATCGGCGTAAAAGCCGCTCACAATGCGCTATTGGAAGCAGGCATCCGCGATAACGTCGAGCTGTGGGCTGACGGCGGAATCAAGAGTGCAGCAGATGTATTAAAGGTAATGCTTCTCGGAGCTAACCGAGTTGGCTTTGGTACATTGTCCATGCTAGCCATTGGCTGTACAACATGCCGCGGCTGCCATCTTGACACTTGCCACGTGGGTATAGCTACACAAATTGACTCTGAAGCACAGGCTAAGGAGCATGGTTTAAGAAGATTTGTTCCTCGCCAATTTGACCTTGCTGTCCAAGGCATCATGAATTTGTTTACAGCATTTGGCGAAGAGCTTAAAGCACTTGCAGTTTCTATTGGAGTAAAAAATCTTCAGGATGCTGTTGGGCGTTCTGACCTTCTGGTACAAACCAAAGGTGAAAACCAGCTTAATCTGACTCATCTGTTAAAGACACTTGAAATCGGCCAATTCTCTCAACAGGAAGCGCCTGCAGCCCTGCATGAAGCACAGCTACAGGTAGCCGTTGGAGCAGAGTACCTTGATGCAAGCGTGGAAGAGTTGCATCAATCACGCGAATTCCAGAGTATTACTTCAGAACAGCGTGTGTTAGGCAGCCGTGTTTCCTGCCACCGCGTAAGAGGCCGTTTGGATGGTTCCTATAAAGGGCTTCCACCGGTTGACTTAAAATATAAAGGCGGATCCATTCCTGGAAATGGCCTGGGAGCTTACAACAGCTTCGGCATTAATATTGAAGTTGCCGGAGGAGCCCAGGATGGAATCGGTAAGACGTCATTTGGCGGACAAATCAAGATCTTCAAGGCAAAAGGAAAGAACGGCAAGTTTTATAACGGCTCTGTCGGAAAAGGCTTTGGCTACGGAGCTCAGCATGGTTTGCTTGTAGCCCAGGGAAATGCTGATGCACGCGCAGGGATCAGATTATCCGGAGCTGACATGATTATAGGCGGACAACTGAAAAAGCCGATTCCTGAAAAGGAATACGGTAATATCGGAACAAACGCCAATATTAAGGGCTTTGCCTTCGAATATATGACAAACGGAAGAGGCCTTGTCCTTGGTGATCCTGGTCCATGGATTTGCGCAGGTATGACTGGCGGTGTTGTTTACTTAAGACACCAGCCGGAAATGGGCTTAACAAAAGAAGCCATCGAGCGCAGAATTGCAAAAGGAGCAAAAGTTTCTGTCACTTCCCTTTCAGAAAAAGGAACGGAAGATGTAAGAGAACTCCTTGGCCAATATATTGCGATGCTGACAGATCAAGGCCAGACTGATGAAGCTTCCCAGCTTGCTGCCCTCCTTGACCATCCGGCTGACCACTTCGTACAGGTCATTCCGGTTAAAGAACAAGCTGACCCATCTGTTTCTACAGAGTGATTATTTAGCAGAATATTAAAGAACCGTCCGTGCCTGCGGACGGTTCTTTTTATTTTATTAGTTGCAGATCTAAGTGGATACTTAGAGTTAATTATATTTTATTTGCCAATCTTGGCTGTATTCCAGGTTCATAGGCACTATTCCTCGCCTTTAGGTTCTTTTATGGCAGCTTTTCTCCACTCAACGGTACTATTCCTCCGTCTTAGTTCCCTTCTTGGCGCGGTTACTCCATTCAACGGCACTATTCACTCGCTTTAGTTCCCTTCATGGCGGCTTTTCTCCATTCAACGGCACTATTCCTCCGCTTTAGTTCTCTTCTTGTCTCGGTTACTCCATTCAACGGCACTATTCCTTGGCTTTAGTTCCCTTCATAGTTCGGTTACTCCATTCAACGTACTATTGATTACTCCGTCAACAGCACTATTCCTCCGCTTTAGGTCGCTTCACGGCTATTTTCTCCGTTTTCGGCATAAATCCTACACTATAACTCCAAAAAATATGCATTTAAGCTACCAAAGGTAAATATCACCTATTTACTTTTCTTAATAAAATTTCATTAAAATGCCCCTTGAACTTCTTTCCATATCCCTGTATAGTACAATATTGTTTAATAATGAGCAAAACCGTTTAAAGTATTTATAATTAGCACTTTAAACGGACCAATCGGCGAGACTACTAATCAACCAGAAGAAACTTGCTTCTGGAGGAAAGGACATATATTGTATGAAGCTTGGCGCCCGCATACTTAAGACGGGAATCGCAATTATTTTATCTTTATTTTTATCGGAAGTGTTTAACCTTCCCTCACCTATCTTTGCAGGGATTGCGGCTATTTTCGCCGTTCAGCCGACCATTTACAGATCTTATCTTTCCATTATTGAGCAGATCCAAGGGAATGCCATCGGCGCATTAATTGCAGTTGTTTTTGTGCTGTTGTTTGGCAATGATGTCTTTATTATCGGGCTTGCAGCCATTATGGTTATCACAATCAATCTGAAGCTGAAAATTGAAAATACGATTGGTTTATCACTGGTAACCCTGATTGCTATTATGGAGACACCGGGAGATACCTTTTTGCAGTTTGCACTTATTCGATTTTCCACTATTATGCTCGGGGTATTGTCTGCATTTATTGTGAACCTTGTATTTTTGCCTCCTAAATACGAAAACAAGCTTTACAATAGGATTTCCCATAACACAGAAGAGATTACGAAATGGATCCGGCTTAACATCAGGCACGCATCTGAGCACAAACTCCTGAAAAATGATATCGACAAAATGAAAGAAAGCAATGTAAAGCTTGAACAATTGTATTTAATGTACAAAGAAGAACGGAATTATTTTAAGAGAAATGATTTGGTTAAGTCACGAAAGCTTGTGATATACAGACAGATGATCTCAACAGTAAAGCGTTCACTTGAGACCTTAAAGAAATTGCACCGCTTTGAAAATGACTTGCAGCAAATGCCTGAAAACTTTCAGCATGCAGTTCAGCAGCAGCTGGATATTCTGATTCATTATCATGAGCATGTAATGCTAAAGTTTATCGGGAAAGTTCGACCGAATGTGGTATTTGAAGAAGGGGACTTCAACTTAAGCAGAAAAGAGCTCGTAAATCTTTTTCTGTCACAGCAAAAGGAGCTCAACCTTGAAGATGAATCAATATTCCCTCATACTATGCAAATCATCTCTGCTATTGTGGATTACGATGAGCATGTAGAGCATCTCGATAAGCTAATAACAAGTTTTCAGGCTTATCACAAGGACGAAAATGAGGTTACTATACAGGAGAATATTGAATAAGAATAGCTCCAGGCATTGGAGCAAGGACAAGAAAAAAAGCAGCTGGGCCTCAGCTGCTTTTTTAATTAATTCTTCATTCTCGGATCGAGAGCATCTCTTAATCCGTCACCCATTAAGTTAAACCCGAGAACAGTAAGCATAATCGCCAGCCCCGGGAAAATCATCGTCCATGGAGCCTGTACGAGATATGCTTTTGCATCAGCCAGCATTTTCCCCCACTCGGGGTTCGGAGCCTCAGCACCGAGCCCCAGGAATCCTAATGCGGCGGCTTCAATAATGGCAGTCGCAATCGCAAGAGTTCCCTGCACAATGATCGGCGCCATACTATTCGGCAGCACATGCTTGAAGAGAATACGGCTATTGCTCATTCCAACCGCTTTTGCAGCCATAATATACTCTTCCTGTTTTACACTAAGCACCCGTGAACGGATAAGCCTTCCGAAGTTAGGAATATTAATGACTGCGATCGCAATCAGGGCATTTCGCAATGAAGGTCCCAAAACAGCTACAATCGCAATCGCCAGCAAAATACTAGGAAAAGCAAGCATAATATCAAAAACACGTGAAATAATCGCATCAACCCATTTACCGTAGTAGCCTGCGACTACACCCAGAAGGCAGCCTACAACAATGGATCCCATTACTGCCAGGAATCCGACCCATAAAGAGATTCTTGCTCCGTAAATAACCCTTGAGAAAATATCCCTTCCAAAGTCATCAGTCCCAAACCAATGCTCGCTAGATGGGGCTTGCAGCCTTTTGGACAGCATTTGTTCATTTATCCCCTGCGGTGCGATAACCGGCGCAAAAACAGCCAGAAGAATAAAGAATATGACGATGATTGAGCCAATCAAAGCCAATTTGTTTTTTCTAAAGCTCCGCCATGCTTCCATCCAGGGGGAAACCACTTTTTCATCAGCTGGCAAAATCGGCGGCTGAATATCTTTTTGAGTTGAAAGTTCCAAGCTTCTCTCCCCCTCCCTAGTTATATTTAATGCGAGGATCTATTGCTGCATACAGCAAGTCCACCACTAAATTGATCATGACAAAGATAAAAGCGATAACAAGAATGCCTGATTGAATCACAGGATAATCCCGGTAGTTAATGGCTTCATAAATATAACGGCCGATTCCAGGCCAGCTGAAAATCGTTTCCGTCAATATCGCTCCCCCGAGCAATAAGCCCATTTGCAGGCCGATAATCGTTAGAACCGGAATAATTGCATTTTTTAATGAATGTTTATAAACAACCCAGAACATTCTTAAGCCTTTTGCCCTTGCTGTTCTAATAAAATCGGATCTCATAACCTCAAGCATAGTCGAGCGTGTAATTCTCGCAATAATAGCCATAGGTATGGTGGCTAATGCAAATGCAGGCAAAATTAAATGCTTGACGACATCCCAGAATTGATCCATCCTCCCTTGCAAGAGGGTATCAATCATATAAATATGTGTAATGGCCGTAATCGGGTTTCTTACCTCTTCCCTGCCTGATGTAGGCAGCCAATCCAGCTTTATGGCAAACGCCCACTGCTCCATTAAACCCAGCCAGAAAATCGGCATGGATACGCCAATAAGCGCAAGCACCATGGCAACATAATCAAACCATGAGTTTTGGTACCAGGCACTGATAATTCCTGCATTTACCCCTATAAAAACTGCAATTAACATCGCTACAAATGTCAGCTCCATAGTGGCAGCTAAATATGGCCAAATTTCCTGGCTAATTTCAGATTTTGTTCTAATTGATTCTCCAAGATCACCAGTCAAAAGTCCGCCAAGATATGTAAAATATTGAAGGTACCACGGTTGATCCAGCCCCAGCTGCTTCGTTAATGCCTCCACAGCCTCTTTTGTTGCCAATTGTCCCAGAATAATCTGTGCCGGATCTCCCGGAATTGCCCGAATCATAAAAAAGACGATTAGGGAAAGCCCCAGTAATACCGGTAAAAGTGAAAAAATTCGTTTGATCGTATAGGACATCATTTACATTTTCACCTCTCTTGAAGGTTGGTACAATATTTTGGAATAGAAAAGGGAGATACAAAACTGTACTCCCCTTTCCTGGATTATAAGAAGTATGACTCTCTTGCAATTTTTTCATTGTCTTAGCTGAGAGTCCGCATACTCTCAGCCTATTATCTTATTTAAATTCAACAGTTGATAATAAATCAGAACCTGTTGGGTGCGGCTTGAATCCTGTTATATCTGCTTTTCCCGCAAGGATTGGTCTTGAGTGGACAAGCGGAATCCAAGGAGCATCTTCTTTAATGATAAGCTGAGCCTGTTTGTATAGTTCTTCACGCTCTGCCTGGTCTGCACTTGCTTGTGCTTTCACCAATAAGTCATGCACTTCAGGGTTTTTGTAGTAAGAGTAGTTATTGGATCCAATGCTGTCCTGGTCAAGAAGTACGTATAAGAAGTTATCCGCATCTCCGTTGTCGCCTGTCCAGCCAAGCAGGAATGTATCTGCTTCACCATTCTTTGCTTTATCCAGGTAAGTACCCCACTCATAGGAAACAATTTTAGCTTTTACGCCGATCGCATCAAAGTTGGCTTGAAGAGCTTCTGCTACCTTTTGTCCATCTGGCATGTATGGTCTTGGAACAGGCATAGCCCATAGTTCCATTTCAAATCCGTCTTCATATCCCGCTTCTTTTAATAGTTCTTTCGCCTTTTCAGGGTTGTACTCATAATCTTGAACATCATCGTTATATCCTGCTACGACCGGAGGCATTGGGTTCTTCGCAGGTTCAGCTGCGCCTGCATAGAATGCATCGATTAATGCCTGCTTATCAACTGCATAGTTCAGTGCCTGACGTACCAGCTTTTCTTTCAATGGTCCGCGAGTGCTTGTTAATCCAAGATAAGCAACGTTTAGAGTTGGACGCTCAAAAACCTGTAAATCCGGATTTCCTTCAATTTGTCCTACATCACTGAAGTTAACGCCATCAATCAGATCAACCTCGCCTGTTGCCAATGCATTCAAACGTGCAGAGTTTTCAGGGATAACTCGGAAGATTACTTGATCTAACTTAGGTAAGCCTTCTTGCCAGTAATCTTCATTTTTCACAAGAGTAATACGGTCATTGGGCTTCAATTCCTGGAATTTGAATGGACCAGTTCCTACAGGATTTTGAAGGAACTTATCACCGTGCTTTTCAACAGCAGCCGGGCTTGCAATTCCGAATGGAGACATAGCCAGGTTTTTTAGGAATGGAGCAATCGGCTTGTTTAAAATGAACTCTACTGTATAATCGTCAACTGCTTTAACTTCAGAGATCTTGTCTCCAAATTGAGAGTTGTAATAGTAGAATTGTTCAGCGCTTCCTGCTTTCCATCTTTCAAAGTTGAAGACAACCGCTTCAGCATTGAAATCTGTTCCATCATGGAATTTAACACCTTCACGAAGCTTTAATGTGTGCTTTAGGCCATCTTCGCTTGTTTCCCATTCAGTAGCAAGACCCGCTTCAATTTCTGTATCCTGCTCACCGAAGTTAATTAGTGTTTCATAGATATTTTTAGTTACTTTAAAAGATTCACCTTCTGTTGTAATAGCCGGGTCAAGTGAAGTGGAATCACCGCCGCGTCCAAAGACAAGCGTACCTCCTGAAGTTGTTTCTTCTGTATCTGTGCCTTTCTCATTATCCTCTTCTTCCTTCGTTCCGCTGCTTGAGCTGCTGCAGCCGGCAAGTGCCAGTGACAGAAGCATGGCTACAATAAGGAACCAAATACCATTGCGCTTTTTCATTGTTTTCCCCCTTTTTTCTTTTGCCTGTTTTACAGGCGTCTTTACATATTTATCATCCATGCAGTGCTGCCATTTTGCCAGCTCATCGAGAACTGTACAAATGGCAGGCTGCAAAGTGACCAGGTTCAATTTCCTCTAATTGAGGTCTGTCTGTTTTACAAATATCCATGCATTCTTTGCATCTTGTGTGGAACGCGCATCCAGCTGGAGGATTCTGCGGGCTTGGAATATCCCCGGTTAAAAGCTCCCTGTCTTTCTTTAAAGCCGGATCAGGAATTGGAACTGCACCAAGCAAAGCTCGCGTATACGGATGCAGCGGCTTGTCATAAAGCTGGTCAGCTGTTGTGATTTCTACCAGCCTTCCAAGATACATAACTCCAACTCTATCACTAATATGTTTAACCACCCCAAGATCATGGGCAATGAATATATATGTAAGCTGAAATTCCTTTTGCAAATCCTCAAGCAGGTTTAATACCTGTGATTGAATCGATACATCGAGAGCTGAAACTGGTTCATCTGCAATGATCAGCTTCGGCTTTGTCATAAGTGCTCGTGCAATTCCGATTCTCTGCCTCTGGCCGCCGCTGAATTGGTGTGGATAGCGCTTTGCATGGTAGCTGCTGAGGCCGACAACCTCCAGCATCTCCCTTACCCTTCGCTTTCGCTCCTCTTTATCGCCAATGCCATGGACGATAAGTGGCTCCTCCAATATCTGTTCAACAGTATGGCGTGGATTCAGGGAAGCAAATGGATCCTGGAACACCATCTGCATTTCCTTTCTCATTTTGCGCATTTCACCGGAGCTTAAGCTTGTTAGATCTTTTCCTTCGAAAACCACTTTTCCTTCAGTTGGTTCAATCAGTCGCATTAGCATTCTTCCTGTAGTGGATTTACCGCATCCAGATTCTCCGACTAGACCAAGTGTTTCCCCTTTATTGACAAAGAAACTGATGTCGTCAACTGCTTTAACATCACCTGTTTTTCTGCCAAAAAGTCCGCCAGTCACCGGAAAGTACTTTTTTAATTGATTAACTTCCAACAGCACTTCGGTCATTCACTACACCCCCTGTCTCGTGCAGAAAACAGCGTACAGTATGCTGTTCTGCTTCTTCAACATTGTAAAGCGAAGGACTTTCAGCCATGCAGCGGTCATGGACAAACTCGCAGCGTGCTGCAAATCGGCAGCCTGTCTTGATTGACCCCGGCTTTGGCACATTTCCCGGGATAGAATAAAGACGTTCTTTCTTTTCCCGGACATCCGGTACAGATTGAAGCAGCCCCTGCGTATAAGGATGCTTCGGATTCTTAAAAATCTCTTCTACCGGCGCTTCTTCGACAATTTTTCCTGCATACATCACGATGACCCGCTCGCAGACTTCAGCGACCACGCCTAAATCATGGGTGATCATAATAATTGCTGTATCCAATTTCTCGTTAAGATCCTTCATCAGGGAAAGGATTTGAGCCTGTATTGTCACGTCTAAAGCGGTTGTCGGCTCATCGGCAATCAGGAGTCTCGGATGGCAAGACAACGCCATGGCAATCATAACTCTCTGCCTCATCCCTCCGGATAGCTGATGAGGATATTCCTTCATAATTTGCTCTGCTCTCGGCAGTCCGACTAGCTTCAGCATTTCAACTGCCTGCTGGGCCGCAGCCTTCTTGTTTACTTTTTTATGTATTTTGATGCCTTCTACCAGCTGGTCGCCAATCGTGAATAAAGGATTCAATGAAGTCATCGGCTCCTGAAAAATCATCGCCACTTCATTGCCTCTTATTTCACGCATTCTTTTTTCTGAAGCGTTCACCAGATTTTCGCCGTCCAAAAGAATTTCTCCTCCAACAATTTTTCCTGGCGGCTGTGGAATAAGCTTCATTATGGATAGGGAAGTAACACTCTTGCCGCAGCCGGATTCCCCGACTATTCCAAGGACCTCTCCCTTATTAACGGAGAAACTTATATCATCCACGGCCGGTACTTCACCATCCGAAGAGAAAAAGGAAGTCCTTAGCTGCTTTACATCTAAAACTGGAGCTTGAGTCACACGGATACTCCTTTCTTAATCATCCTTTTCTATGAATTAGGACATTTTTAACAATTTTGGAACTTAGGTCACTATCTTTTTCTCATTCTATAAAAAAAGATAGTTTAAGTCTACTCATTTTTCTAAATTATTTAAATATAGTAAACATTATATATTTTTCGACATAATTCTGTGTCATTCTACCTATGAAAATTAATAGTTTTCTAATAATATGTATGAAAAGGATGTATATTAATGACTGATTTTTTTCACTTAAATATTGTTACACTATAGCAATTTAACGCGATACCATAAAAAAGCAAAAGAAAGCCGACCCTTCTTAGAGCCGGCTTTTAGTCCTAATGTTCAAGCTGCTGAACTTGAAATAGCTTATAATAATTTCCTTGTTTTTTCATTAATTCGTCATGGCTTCCTGCTTCAGAAATTTCTCCATGTTCTATTAGGATAATTCGATCAGCATGGGTAATCGTGGAAAGACGATGTGCCACGATAAACGTCGTGCGATCCTTTGCCAATTTTTCCAAGGCTTCCTGTATCAGATGTTCACTCTCAAGGTCCAAAGCAGAAGTTGCTTCATCCAAAACAAGGATGGGCGGATTCTTCAAAAAGATTCTTGCAATGGCAATGCGCTGTTTCTGCCCTCCTGAAAGTTTGACACCTCGTTCACCGACCTTTGTTTCATACCCATCATGCAAGTTCATAATAAATTCATGTGCGTTGGCAGCCTTGGCAGCTTCGATCACTTCTTCATCTGTTGCTTCCGGCTTCCCCAGAAGGATATTTGTTTTTACTGATTCACTAAACAAAATATTATCCTGGAGCACCATGCCGATTTTATCGCGCAGACTGCGGACTTTAAAGGAACGGATATCGGTCCCATCAAGCAGGACTCTTCCTTCGGTTACATCATAAAAGCGCGGGATCAGGCCCACCAATGAAGACTTTCCGCCGCCGCTCATCCCTACTAGCGCAACCGTTTCCCCTTCTTTCACATCTAGGGATATATCCTTTAATACAGAAGCTTCATTCTCATTGTATGAGAAGCTTACTTTTTCAAACTGGATATGGCCCTTCACATCCCGGCACTCTATTGCATCAGGTGAGTCATCTATATCGTATTCCTCATCAATCAATTCGAAAACCCGGTCCATGGAGGCAATCGATTGGGTTAAGGTTGTCGAAGAATTAACAAGCCTTCTGAGCGGGCTATACAATCTGTCTATATAGGCAATAAAGGCCATCATCACACCGAGTGAGATATCGCCCTGGATCACCTGATAGCCTGAATAGCCAATGACAAGAAGCGGTGAAATATCTGTAATCGTATTAACCACAGCAAACGCCTTTGCATTCCATTTTGTATGGTCAATTGCCTTCGTCAGAAAGTTTTTATTTTGCGCATCAAATTGGGTTTGTTCATAATCTTCAATGGCAAAGCTTTTCACTACAGCCATCCCCTGGACCCGTTCATGCAAATATCCCTGAACTTCCGCTAGAGCCTGTGAGCGGGCTCTCGTCAGCTTTCTGAGATTCCCGAAAAAGTATTTAACCGAAAAAGCATAGAACGGAAATAAAAGCAGCGACACAATTGTCAAGGTAACATCCATATTCAGCATGATCACAACAGCAATCAAAATGGTCGCAACATCAAGCCACAGATTCATTAATCCAGTTACAACAAAGGTTTTGGTCTGCTCCACATCATTAATAACCCTTGAGATAACTTCCCCAGTCCGGTTATTTGCGTAAAACCTAAAGCTTAGCTTTTGAATATGGGTATATAGCTTATCACGAATATCAAATAAAATTTTGCTTGCCACCCACTGGGCAAAATATTGCCGGTAATACTCAATCGGCGGACGTGCAATGACAAACACCGCGATCATGATGCCCATAACGATTAAGAGTGTGTTAGTTTTATCACTCTGGCTTAATGCCTCATTGCCGATAATATCATCAATAACATATTTGATCAGAAGCGGAATCAATAGCGGAATGGCAAACTTGATAATGCCAATTATGATTGTTCCGATAATCTGAAGGCGATACGGCTTTACAAAATTTAAATATCTTTTTATACTATCCAACCGGCTCGCTCCCCCTCTCCATCTAATACAGCTCTATATTTCTTTGATATATCCTTTTTTTTGTTGATGAATGGATTAACTTGGTTATTGCCGGTACATGCTTCCCGGTAAAAGTAAGAACCTGCTGATTAAAAGGCTGTTTTCTCCTCACAAGGACAGTTATTTTCTTAAAATTACCCCTAATCTCAGCAAACATGCAAAAATAAGGCCAAAAATAAAAACCTGCTGACTCTAGGTCCAACAGGCGTTATTTTGGCACTTTCACCAGTTTTTTTAGCGTCTGTAAGTTAAGTATCGTTCATACCATATATCAATAAAGTCCGGTGCAAAAGGGCCCTTTCGCTGGCGGATCCAATGGATGAGATTGTCCACATTGGATTTTAGGATGCTGTCAATTACATCGGGATAATTCATTTCCTGACGGTGCCGTTCATACTCATCTTCATCCAATAGATTAAACGTCATATCTGGAAATACTTTAATATCCAGATCATAGTCAATATACTTTAACGCTTCTCCGTCAAAAATAAATGGAGAGCTAATGTTGCAGTAGTAATAGACTCCGTCCTCCCGAATCATTCCAATCACATTAAACCAGTGCTGGGAATGAAAATAACAAATGGCCGGCTCTCTTGTAACCCATGTTCTTCCGTCAGATTCTGTTACAATCGTCCGGTCATTACCGCCAATCACTAAATTTTGTGTCCCTTTTAATACGGTTGTTTCCTCCCAGACGCGGTGGATATGCCCATTATGTTTATAGCTGTGAATTTGCATTGGTTCGCCTTCTATGGGTACCGCCATTTTTTCCCCTACTTTCCTATTCCGGAAGCTTTGCAACCTGTAAAAAATTATCGGCGCCTTATTAAGCGCCCTCTCCTCCATGCCGAAGCCTTACACTTTGCAGCATGAGCTCAATATTATCATAGACAAAAGGCAACAAAGTACGATTCCTATTTTCTACTATTATAACGGTAAAAGGAAAATTTTAAAACAAAAGAGCCATTGAAATGTATCAACGGCTGCCAAAAAAGGATATAATATCTGATTTTAAACTTTTAAAAACATTTAATTGCTTATGATATTAAACCAATTTAGAACCAACAGAAATTAGAGATAACTCATTTAAACGGTTACATTTACTTCCTGATAAGAGCGGATAACCTCTTCTGTCTGTTCCTCAAAAACACGGTGAATCTCTTTCAGCTCAGATTTCATCCTTGCAATTTCGTACTGGACACTTTCCAGTTCCGTTTCCTGCTGGATAGCTTTAAGTTCTTCCTCAATCTCCTGGCAGCGTTCCAATTCACTTTGCAGATAAAGAAGCTTTTCCATCGTTTTCATTTGCTCTGACACCAAACTGTTAAAGTTTTTCATGATCGTTTCACCGTCCCATTTATTTTTCCTAGTATGTATTATTCGATGCCCCTTCTTCCAACCCTTTGACTACTTATGTTGACTTTATGGAAGTTTTGTCGATTCCTATTTTTCTTTATCAATTCCAATATAAGTTGTTTCCTTCTTAAGAGGAAAATAAAACTATTTCCACAATTTGTTTGTTAATTTGCTCCAGCGCCCGCTTTCTGCGGGCGGTCCTGGCGCCTGCACGCCTGCTTGGTCTCGCTCTCCCGCTGACATTGAATCTGTATCCTTGAATAATCACCGCACGAAGGAAATGCGAACCCATTTTTAAGGACTCGTGCCTTCGCTCCAATCAACATAGTCCCAAAATAAACAATGAGCTCTACCCCAGTCTTCACAAAAAAAGAAACCGCCCTTTCAGATTGAAGGACGGCTTCTTTTAAGTATACTGCTAATTTAATTAGCGGCTTTGACGGCCAGCGTTTTGGCCTTTGCGAGCTTCAGCTTGCTGGTTTTGTTGTCTTACTTCAGCAGCGTTTGTTTCGCTGGCAAATTCAGTACCGAATTGGCCTTGTCCAGCTTGACCTGCAGATTGAGCGTTTTGTTGTCTCACTTCTTGAACGTTAGTTCCAGCTTGAGTTTGGTTTGGTTGTTTAGCCATTATAATCACCTCCACGCTCATTAATTTAACCAGGCGGGGAGGAAACTATCCTACCTTTTTTAAAAACCAAAAATATCCAAAATTTATTTTACACGAGCAGAGAGATCCCGCCATCTACAATAATAGTCTGGCCCCGGATCATGCTTGATTCTTCGCCAATTAGAAACATTACCGTATTTACCATATCTTCAATTTCTACCATGCGGCCTGCAGGCGTCTTGGTTTTTGCTTCTTCCAAAAGCTCTGCGCGATTAGGAAAATGCTTTAATGCCTCTGTATCGACTGCACCGCCTGAAACAGCATTTACAATAATATTTTTAGGTGCCAATTCAACTGCCAAGTAGCGTGTGAGTGCTTCCAAAGCTGCTTTGGAAACGCCAACTGTCGTGTAATTTTCCAGATAGCGGATAGATCCAAGGGAGCTGATGCTTACTATTCTTCCGCCTTCATTTTTCTCCATTAGCTTCGCTGCTTCCTGTGCACAGAATAATAAAGCTTTGCTGTTAATGTTCATGGTCCAATCCCAATGGGATTCTTCCAATTCCATCGCAGGACGCAAAACACCCGAAGCTGCATTATTGACAAAGACGTCCAGCCTTCCAAATTCACGGTCAATTTCCTGAAAAAGCCCTTTAATTTTTTCCACATCGCCCACATTTGCCTTTACAACTAGCACCTTTCTACCCAATGCCTCGATTTCAGCTGCTGTCTCATTGGCAGCTGATTTGCTGCGTGCATAATTGATGACAATATCATAGCCTTCCTTTGCAAGCCTGATGGCTGTGGCTTTTCCAATCCCTCTGCTGCTTCCTGTAATAAGTGCTACTTTTTGTGTCATGATTCATTTCCTTTCTTTTATGTATTCCTTTGTCTAATTTGTTTAAGGATTGCTATCCCGGGAATCTAAAAATAAATCCCCCTGTTTCGCTTACCATTTTAGCTTTTTCCATGTATATATGGCAATTCGGATTAAAACACTATCAGTAATTATATCGAGATGAAAGGAAGATAGCATATGTATGTTGGCCGTGATATGACCGAGCTTTCCATGATGCCGAAAACTGATTGGAAGGACGACGAACTTGCTTTTTATCATCATTCATTTCAGCAAATTATGCCCTATTTAAATTCTGAGGGACAAACCATCCATAGGGAAATAATTGAAGAAATCGAGAGTCGGGGCGGGTTAAAAAGACAGGAAGCCGATTATACCCATGGAACGCGTATAAGCTACGATTAAGCGATATTCTTTAAAAAGGGGGATACCCCCCTTTTTTTTATATTTCACTGTCCAAAAATTGCTTGAACATCTTCTGGTGGGAAACCGGAAAAGGGTATTCATTGATTTCATCAAGGGTTACCAACTTTAAATCGGCTTCTTCCTTTACAACCGAAATAATTTTCCCTTTGTAAACATTGATATTCCAGGTTAAATGGGAAAAAACATGCTCGATTTGGCCTGTCATCTCATCAATTTCGATTTTTGCACCATATTCCGTGTGGAATGCATCCTTCATTTGTTCTTTTTCACTTACATAAGCGAGATTAATCTCTACCATCGGAAACTCCCACAGATTTGCGAGGAGGCCTTTTTCCGGACGTTTATGAATGAGGATTCTTCCTTGATTATCTGCGAGAACTGCCGCTGCCAATTGCACATTCCGCTGCTTTTTTGTTTTCGTTTTTACAGGAAGCTCGTGCTGTTTTCCTTCATGAAAAGCGGTACAATGCTCCCGAACAGGACATAATAAGCAGGAAGGAGACGTCGGTGTACAGATTAAAGCCCCGAGCTCCATCAGCGCCTGATTAAAATGGGATGGATTTTCGTGGGAAATCAATTTTCGGACCGCAGCTTCAAAAACCTTTCTCGTTGAAGGCTTTGCAATATCGTCCCAGATGGAAAGTATCCGGGAAAGTACACGCATAACATTGCCATCAACTGCCGGTTCAGGAATACCGTAAGCAATGCTTAAAATTGCTCCTGCTGTATATGGTCCCACTCCCTTTAATGAGGAAATTTCTTTGGGTGTATCCGGGACTTTTCCGCCATATTTTTGATGAACTTCCCGGACAGCTGCCTGCAAGTTTCTTGCCCGTGAATAATAGCCCAAACCTTCCCAGGCTTTTAACACCTTTTCTTCTTCTGCTTCAGATAGATCTTTTATCGTAGGAAACTGCTCAATAAAACGATGAAAATAAGGAATGACTGTATCCACTCGGGTTTGCTGCAGCATGATTTCCGAAACCCAAACCTTATAGGGATCCTGGTCCTTTCTCCATGGGAGGTCCCTTTGTTCTGCTTGAAACCAGCATAACAGATCATCCTGAAAACCTTTTATATCAATTGAATCAATATTGTTTTTGCTTATTTCTTTCAATTTTTGCTCCTCCTGATGTTAAACAATCGGAAATATGGGAATATATTAGTACAGTTCCTTTTTCAGAGCCCAGCAATCCATTTTGGCCAATCCGCCAGAAATAAAAGGATCCAAACTGCCAAATACATTGTGCTTTTTGGATTTGCGAAGTTTTTTCAAAGCAAAATAATGGGACTCAGTTGGAACTATGAAGGATTCAATAATCTTATATGAATCCGCAGCATAGTGAGAGATATTAATTTCTGCCGCATCATAAGAAGGCAGCATATCAATCACCTTGGATATCACTTCCTGATACTGAGAAAATGATGTGTTTTTCACTTCATATTGCACAATCATTTGAACGTTTTGTTTCATTTTAAGCAACTCCTTTAAAGGTACCCATAATTAGCTGTTAATACAAGAAATTTGCTGATACACTTTAGAAAAGCAAAGGCGCCTTGGTCAAACGGAACGCAGATGTCCTTCCAAAGTATGCCTTGTCCTGCGGGCCTCAAGCTTAAGACGTAGCCCGCAGGAAAGGCCTGCCCTAATGAGGGGGACGACTTAAGACCTCGTGGTGGCTAGGCGCCGCAGCTAGACAATTACCGAAGTTCAAAATTCACACATTCTAACTTAAATCATGTTCCCAAGGAAGGAGGTACTTTCTTCTTGGATACCGGCACACATGTAGTAATGGGGCTGGCGATTGGCGGTATTGCCTCTCTTGATCCGGTTGTTGCACAAAGTTCAGCAACTGCAACCAGCGTCATGATTGGAGCAATCGCAGGTTCACAAATACCAGATATAGATACAGTTTTAAAGCTTAGAAATAACGCCGTTTATATACGCAACCACAGGGGAATTACCCATTCCATCCCAGCCGTTCTGCTATGGCCACTGGTGATATTAGCGGTTATTTATCCGTTTTTTCCGGAAGCTAACTTGCTTCATCTTTGGATTTGGACATTTCTGGCCGTTTTCCTGCATGTATTTGTCGACATTTTTAATGCATATGGAACACAGGCACTGAGGCCTTTTTCGTCGAAATGGGTCGCATTGGGTATCATTAACACGTTTGACCCATTTATTTTCGGGATTCATGTTGCCGGATTATTTATTTGGGCATTCGGGGCCCATCCCGGATATACATTTTTAGTCATTTACGGAATCATTGTGGTGTACTATCTGCTCCGTTTTGCAGCCCAGAGGAGCGTCCTGAAAGCTGTAAAGGCTATAATACCAGATGCAACCGAAATCATTATTGCCCCAACTATGAGATTTAACCACTGGCGGGTTGCGGTTATGAGCAAGCACCAGTTTTTCGTGGGACGCGCTGTTAAAAATCACGTGCGGGTTCTCGATCAATTTAATCGAGTTCCCGTTCCTGAAACACCTGTGCTTGAAGCAGCAAAGAAAGATAAGAACCTATCGGCATTCTTATCCTTCTCTCCTGTATACCGATGGGAAGTGGATGAGTACGATGATTATTATGAGGTCCGTTTCATTGACCTTCGCTATCGGAGCAATGGCCATTACCCGTTCGTGGCTGTTGTCCAGCTTGACCGGGAATTAACCATCCAGTCTTCCTACACCGGCTGGATCTTTAGTGAAGAAAAACTTCGTAAAAAACTGGATATTATTCCTGGGTAAAATTAAAGACAGGCTGCCTTTTCTGAAGGCAGCCTGTTTTTTAATTAAGTTTATTTTTGTCCTGTTCAAGCAAATGTTTGTATTTAGGATTATTAGCCACAAATTCATGGAGTCTGCTGCCGTAATTCTTTACCCATTGCCTTACAATTCGCTCTGTTATTTCACTGCCTTTATATTCTCTGCCGGCTTTGGCATATGTTGCTTCGAAATCCTCCCAAAGAAGTTCAATCCATGTTTGTGCCTGGCTGGCTGACAGCTTATCATTTTTTTTCAATAAAAGTTCATAAAGGTTTTGCTGGTACTCATTCATAAAAATCACCTCATTACCATTTATTAAAAGGCTTTCCTCATCATAGCCTAGCTTATAAAAACAAATAATAGTACTACGTGAACGGCATTAATGCTGTTTACGCTCTATTCCGTTTTAGGAGGCTGCTTATGCGCAATAAAGCAAGAAATTTCCCAAATCAAAACAACAATAAATTGGAGGGCGAGCCGCGGGCTAAAGCTGAGTACGCTTCACGCCGGGCTGATGGCACCATCAATACACACCCTCAGGAACGGATGAGAGCTTCATCAAACCGTGAGAACGATACACCTGAATTTTAAAATTCGAGGAGGCTTGGTTATGGGAAACAGCAAAAACTTTTTTGGCGACAATCCGTATTCCAGTCCATTTACTTCACCGCATTTTAGGCCAAAGCGTGCGCATTCACAAGTAAATGGTGAAACCCAGCAAACTCAAGACCTCATCATTTTAAAACGACAGATTCGTAAAAATTCCTAAACTCAGAAAGAGGATGTTCAAATCATCCTCTTTCTTCTAATTTTTTAAGCATAGAAATCGGCAAAGCCTCTTCTCCTTTTCCATTTAACCGATATCCCCAAGCAAATACTCCATTCATATATTCAATTTTAAAATACACTCCTGGATCCCCTTCAATTTGATATAATTCCCCTGGCTTAAAATCATCCGGATTAAGCAGGTAGGATTTCGCCATTATCACTTTCCGCTCCAGCACTGCAAACTCGTTCACCATACCCATCTGTTCTGCTTTCCTGGCTTTTTCATTCAGGCTGGCAATTTCCTGCTGCAGCTCGTATGTAGTCATTGTGCTATATCTTTTTTCCTGCATACCGATCCCTCTAACTTTCTCTAGATAATTAAAACGTATTTTGAACACTCTAACCTATATAAAAGGTATTATTTTATATTATATTTCTCCATAGCTAAGTATAGGGGAAAAAGCTTAGTTAGAAAAGACTGGAGAATTTATTGCTAAAAGCCGGCAAGAAGAAATAAACTGCCTGTTTTGCTAAAATGACATTTATAGAATAGTTTTCAAAAAGGAGCGATTACATATGAAATCCCTTATTATCACTGGCGCAGGATCAGGGTTAGGAAGGGAGCTTGCCTTATTATGCGCAAAACAAGGCTTCCAGATTATTTTGACGGGGCGAACACTTGGGAAACTTAAAGAAGTTGAAGGGGAAATACAAGATGCCGGCGGAAGCGCACAATCCTTTTCTCTCGACATTACCAAGCCCGAAGAAGTCCGCCATTTTATAAAGGATGCAGTCCAAAGCTATTCTCTCTTCGGCTTGATTAATAATGCAGGAGTTGGCCACTTTGGCCCATTTGAAGAAATGGCTGAAAAAGAAATTAGCGAGATGCTTGATACTAATGTACTTGGCACTATTTATATGTCACAGGCTATATTGCCTTATTTGAAAGATAGGAATGAAGGATTGCTGATGAATATCATTTCCACAGCGGGCCTAAAAGGAAAGGTAAATGAAGCTGGATATGTTGCAAGCAAATTTGCTGTGAGAGGGCTCACGGAGAGCCTGCAGAAAGAGCTTGAGAACACAAATATCAAGGTCAAAGCCGTATATATGGGCGGCATGGACACACCTTTCTGGGATGAAAGCGACCACATCAAAGATAAATCAAAGCTTCGCTCTCCTAAAGAAGTAGCAAAGTTGATTTTGGATAGCATTGATGAAGAAACAATTGTGATAGAATCTAGAAAATAACACATGGCTTTATGCCATGTGTTTCTTATATTTCCTCATCTTTATTTAAATACTGCTCAATTAAGTCAAATGAAAATCCTTTGCGGAATAAGGTTTGTTTCATTTTCTGCTTGTATTCAAATTTTGTCAGCTTTGCATATTTTCTCTTGGCTTTTTCTGCCTGGAATTTTAAAGCTGCCATCTCTTCGTCCTCTTCTTTTTCAAGCTCTGTTTCCGCAATGGCTGCTTGAATAATATCAAAATTAAAACCTTTGCGCATGAGCATTTGTTCCAGTTTTTGCTTGATAATCTTTGAGGAATCACGGGAAAGTTTTTGTGCCTGTTTACCGCAAAGTTTTATTGCTGTATTGAGCTCAGTTTCCCTGGGATACTCCTCCAATGCTTCCTCAATTAATCTTGAGGAAATGCCTTTTTCCCTGAGTTCATTGCGGATTAATCCTTTCCCTTTATCTGAAGTATTCATTTGTGTACGCACGAAAGCTTTTGCGAATTCTTCATCGTTTAAAAATTTATAGTCATATAATTTGTGTATAACTTCCTGTATGACAGGTTCTTCAACATCTTTTTCGGCTAAATGTTTGCGGACTTCGGTTTCTGAGCGCATCCTTCTGGATAAATACTGAATAGCAGTGTTATAGGATTTGCGTATATCATCCTTGTAGCCAATTTCACTAAGTGCGAATTCATCAAGCTCCAGCCCTTTCTTCAGCTGGTGTTTAATTAAAACATCTTCATCCACACTAAACGCGTATTCTTCACCCTTGCCATAATCCATATATATATTGTAGCGGTCTGTTTTCTTTTTCTGTACAGTGATTTTCGTAATAATCGGCATTTTCTCCACCTCTTTTTTAATGTAACACATTTAAAAAAGGTTTTAGAATGAAAACGTCGTAAGATGTAAGAAAGGATTGCCACTTGAAAGGGGAATTTCCCATGAGAATAGCCATAACAGGAGGTACCGGTTTCGTTGGAAGCGCCTTGGCGAAAAAATTATTGGAGAACGGACACGAGCTTTTTATTTTAACGAGAAATACTGCGAACAAACAAAATTCCAAAAATCTTCATTATGTACAGTGGTTGAATAAAGCGGATTCACCGGAAGATGAGCTTGAAGGAATAGATGTATTTATAAATCTGGCTGGGGAATCCATTAACAGCGGCAGATGGACAGAGGAACGCAAAAAGCGTATTTTCAGCAGCCGGATTACAGCAACAAAGGAAGTGCTTCGCATTATCAGCCGGCTGGCAGAAAAGCCCTACACCTTAATTAACGCAAGTGCAGTTGGATACTACGGGACTTCAGAAAATGAAACTTTTACAGAAGCATCCAAAAATGCAGGCTCCGACTTTTTAGCTGACACTGTAAGGTGCTGGGAAATGGAGGCCTCCAAAGCGGAAGAATGGGAGGTCCGTACAGTTTTTTGCCGTTTTGGCATTATTCTCGAGAAAAATGAAGGTGCCCTTCCCCGAATGGCGCTCCCCTATAAATTATTTGCAGGTGGTACAGTTGGATCTGGCTGTCAATGGGTTTCCTGGATCCATTTGAATGATGTTGTCAGCGGGATTCTATTTTGCATAGAAAAAGAACAGCTGCAAGGGCCGGTCAATTTTACTTCGCCCAATCCGGTTACAATGTATGAATTTGGCCAGATCCTAGGTGAGGTTCTTCATCGCCCGCACTGGCTTCCTGCTCCAGGCTTTGCTTTAAAAATAGTCCTGGGAGAAATGAGCACCCTTGTATTAGAGGGACAAAAAGTGCTGCCGGAGAAACTGACAGCATACGGGTACGAATTTTTGTTTAAGAACTTGAAGCAAGCATTAGCGGATATATACTCATAATTGGATTGTTTGCGAATTTTAATTTAAGCAGCAAAATCCTTTTTTTGCGGAATCTTCAGTATCAATTCTTTCAAATAAGGGAAAAATAAGGAAAGTTGAAACACTTTTTGAAAGGATGATACAAAATGGACAAAAAGAAAAAAGACAAATCCAAAAGTACATTATCCAGCATGCAGGAAGTTACCTATTCCAGAGAATTCAAAAGAGCGGACAAAGCCGGCGGATTTGCCGGAAAACAGCCAAAACATTAATTACCACCTATACCAGCCTTAAAAATGGCACATGATAAAAGTACGGAAGCAATCTGTTTCCGTACTTTTATTGTTGAAAGGGGTTTTTAGAATGGGCCGTGCACATGGACATAAAACTCGTGACCGAAACAAAGCATCACTTCCACAAGTACCAAAGAACATGAAATCGGATGGTTTAGACGTAGAATTCGACCGCGATCTCGCCGATCACGATGACCTCGAAGCAATGGCACGTTCCAAGGCGGCTGACCAGCGTGCTAGAAACAGACAAAAACGCTAAGCAGCCAATCATATAGCTTCCCATATGGAAGCAGCTCTTTTTCAATAAAAAAGCTAAGGCACCCTTGGTATCGACGGTGCAACGACCAGGAAGTTTTTGGGAGGATGTGGGTCACTCAGGCCTTGCCACAGGATGTGGCGTTCTTAGCCTGGATTCCTTGTTATAAGATATAGGAAACACGAAGAGCAAAAGCAATTCGATGTTGACTTATAACGCTCAGAAACGCACACTTCCTGCGCCTTGCTTTACGCGTCATTGTAGGCGAGGTGAGGGAAGAACGTCGAGTCGGCAGGGTGCTGCAGATAGACAGTTATCAAAGTATAAAGATACACTTTCCTATCATTAGGAAAAGAAGCAGGGAAATATGTCCCTGCTTCTTCTCATTAAATTTAGTGATTATGGATTTCTCTTTTGCCGATGCCGTTTCCGCCTTTTTTCATCATCGTCTTGATATATGGAATTGCAAATCTGTCAACGCCCCAAAAGTATGCACCGCTTCCGGTAAAGAGAAGGATGATTGCTGCTGTATATAATACGGGATTAGTGCTTGTAGTTCCTGCCAGTAAGAAGTTAAGGTTCATAAATGCACCAGCGATTAAAGCCGGGATGGTTGCTGCACCAAGGATAAGTCCGATACCAACAAGCACTTCGCCCCATGCAACTAAAAAGCTGAATAAATCTGCGTTAGGCACTGCTACACTTTCAAGGAATCCTGCATACCAAGCCTGTACTGCAGGATGATCGCCGCCAGCTTTTGCAATGGCCCCCTGCATAAATCCGCCTGCATCAAACCCATCTGCTAATTTATGCCACCCTGCTTCAAGCCATTGTATGCCAAGCCATATTCTTAATATTGTCCACGCTGCTGCCGCTTGCGGAGTTTTCCACCATTTCATGATAATCATCTCCATATTTTATATTGTGAAGTTTTTCACATAAACAAATAAAAAATTTTCAACCCATTTAGGGTTTTTAAAAGCCGGCCAGCTTTTGGGAAGAAAGAAAAGATTAAGTGCTCCACTTTGTGAAATGTTTCACTATCTTTCTTCACTTTTAATATACTCCTTCCAACGCCTTTCTGCAATGGACTTCACCAATTTTTCACAATTATCGGGCTAAGTTTGAACAAGTTGTGAACAGATATCTTATCCACAAGGATGTGGATAAAGTTAATAAGTTAAATAACTGCTTTCACTGAGGTATATTATACCTTCGTATGGATGTTAATAAAATCTCGTTGATATTTCCATCGAATTCTGTGGATAGTATTGATAAGTTTGTGGATCTCCTTTATATCAAGCTTTAATCTGTTGATAAATACATGAATAAGTAAACAGCCTGATTATCATACTTTTTTTCGCTTACTGGGAAGGGGGCATTTAATTTTGTCTTTTTAGTCTGTTAAACTTGCCTGCTTCAGTCGGGCTGAGATTGAGGAACCTTTCATCGGTTCCTTTTTTATTGGCTAGGAGAGTTAAAGCCAAATGAAAGTTCTTCTTTTATAAGTAATTTTTAAAAGTACGATTTCTTCTACCCAAAGCCGGGAATAGGAATGATATGTTTGCAAAGCGTATTCAGTTAAAACTAAAGGAGGATCTTTTAAAATATGCTTGAGAATGTATTGAAGGATCTCATTTCAATTAACAGCTCTACCAAGGAGGGGGCAAACCGGGCAATCGAATATTGCCACCAGTGGCTGTCAGGCGCTGACCTTCCTTCAGAATTGATTGAAAACAACGGATATAAAATGGCAGTCTGCGAGATTGGAAGCGGTGATCAAACTGTCATCTTTAATGGCCATGTCGATGTTGTGTCAGGAAAGGATGAGCAATTTATTCCTGTGGAAGTTAGAGATAAAATCTATGGCCGCGGTTCAGCTGATATGAAAGCGGGAGTTGCTGCCATGATGTGTGCGGTCAAAGAGCTTCACAATAAACCTTTAGGTGTGAAAATACAGCTCCAAATTGTATCAGATGAAGAAATAGGCGGGTTTAATTGTTCCGGCTATCTCGCAGAGCAGGGGTTTCGCGGTGATTTTGTCATTTGTTCCGAACCCACTCAGCTGGGGATTGCGCTAGAAGCAAAAGGCGTTATCAGACTGGATATAGAAATTGAAGGAGACCCCGCCCATGGCAGCCGTCCCTGGGAAGGGATCAACGCAATTGAAAAAGCCTTTGAAGTCCATCAAAAACTGCTAAAATTGCCTTTTGCAAAAGAATCATCCGAGTTCTATCCATATCCATCGATTAACCTGGCTAAAATTAAGGGCGGCGATGTATATAATAAAGTTCCGGAAAAATGTGTGATGTCCTATGATATCCGCTACTTGCCTACACAGAATCATGAAGACGTCATCAAACAAATTGAAGGCATTACAGATGGCGAAGTAATCATCAATATGTTCAGTAAACCGCTTGTTACTGAAAGGGACAACCCCTTCATCTTAATGCTCGAACCGATTGTCGAGAAACATACGGAAGATAAGGCCGTGTTCTTTGGACAGCACGGTTCTGCCGATACGGTCTTTTTCGCTAACTATGGTATACCGGCTATCGAATTTGGCCCTTCCGGCTTAAACTGGCACGGTGATAAAGAATATGTTCTTCCTCACTCTATCCATTTATATGAAAAAATGCTTATAGACTTCGCTATGAAGTTTTCGAATTAAAGGAGAGCTCATAAAACTTAATTGATAGAATAAAAGGGGGACTTGAAATTGCTCAAGTCCCCCTTTTTATGATGGTTATCCTAATCTCATGCATGTGCACCAACTGCAGCTTTACCATGCAGCTGATAGTAAAAGCCCTCCTGCTTGAGAAGCGATTCATGCGTACCTTCTTCGATAATGCGCCCCTCTTCAAGTACAAAAATTTTATCTGCATTTTGAATGGTGTTTAAGCGATGGGCAATGACGAAGCTGGTCCGGCCCTTCATCAGTTCCTGCAGGGCATCCTGGATTTTTAGTTCTGTCACAGTATCAATACTGCTTGTTGCCTCATCCAGAATCAAAATGCCAGGGTTAGCGAGGAACGCCCTGGCAATAGATAACAGCTGTTTTTGCCCCTGGCTGATGCCGCTTCCGTCCTGGCTTAAAACGGTGTCGTATTGCTGGGGAAGCTTCATGATGAACGAATGGGCATTGGCGAGCTTTGCTGCTTTCACCAATTCTTCATCTGAAGCTTCAAGCCTTCCGTAGCGGATATTTTCACGGACCGTACCCCGGAATAGAAAGGAGTCCTGTAAGACGAAGCCCATATTCTTCCTCAGGCTTTCTTTTTTCACGAGGGAGATATCCTGTCCGTCTATTAAAATGATTCCTGTATCCCGCTCATAAAAGCGGGACAGTAAATTGATCATGGTTGTTTTCCCTGCTCCGGTCGGACCTACGAAAGCAGCCGTCTGTCCGGCTTTCACATGGAGGTTAACATTCCTTACCGTATTGCCATCCTCTTCATATGAAAATGAAACATTGCAGAACTCGACTTCTCCTTTAACGTGTGCAAGCTCCTTAAGATCCTTTTCATTCTTAAACTCTTCCTCTTCATCCATAATGTCAAATACCCGCTCAGCTCCGGCAATCGCAGACAGCAGCGTGTTAAACTGGTTTGCCAGGTCATTCAGCGGACGGGTAAATTGACGGGAATACTCGGTAAATATGACAATGACACCAATCGAGATCATTCCGTTTAGAGCAAAAATACCACCTATCCCAGCAATTATGGCAAAGCTAAGGTTATTCAGAACATTCATTAGCTTCGGAATAAACCCTGAATAGGTCTGCGCCCAAAATCCTGCCCTCCTAAGCTTTTCCCCTTTCTCATGGAATTCGGCAATAACTTTCTTTTCCTGTGAAAACGTTTTAATGATTCGTTGCCCTGATATCGTTTCTTCAATAAAACCATTTAGCTCGCCCAGATTTTTTTGCTGCTCCTTGAATAGTTTTCCTGTCCTTTTTGTAATCCATTTCATGCCAAGAAACATTAATGGCACAATAATGAGCGTGATCAGCGTCAACAGCGGACTCAGCCACAGCATCACAGAAATCGTGCCAATTAGGGTAAGCAAACTGGAGAACACCTGGATAACTGAGCTATTCAAGGTAGAGCTGACATTCTCGATATCATTGGTAACCCTGCTCATTAATTCTCCTTGCTGCCGTTTATCAAAGAAAGGAATCGGCAGCTTATGCAAATGCCTGAAAAGCCTTGTTCTCATCGTAAAAACAGTCTCTTGGGCAATGCCGATCATCCAATAGTTCTGGAACCAGAGTGAAAGCGAGTGAAACACATAGATCACTGCCAGACCTGCCAGCAAGGTAATAAAACCATCCCTATTTCGTGTGACAATATATTCATCAATGGCCACCCCCACTAAAAATGGACCTAGCAAAGCCAATGCGGAACTGATGAGCACCATGAGAAGAACTAGGAACAACAAGCTTTTATTATAGGAAAGAAAGGACCAAATTCGCTTTAAAGTCACACCTATATTTTTTGATTTCGCCTTTTTCCCTGGTGAAACCTTTTCATCAAGCTGGAGAGGAATTTTTTTATATTGGAATGGTCTTTTCAGATGTTTAAGCATAGTTTCTATTCCCCTCTCCTGATTGGGATTGGAAAATCCGTTTGTATAAACCGGATGTTTTTAGCAGGCTGTCATGATCACCTTCAGCCAGCAGCTTTCCATCCTCCAGAAGCAAAATCCGGTCCGCTTCAATAGCGGTGCTGATTTTCTGGGTGATAATCAATGTCGTGCAAGTATACTCCTTTAGAGTGCCCAGCAGCCTTGCTTCTGTTTTCATATCCAACGCGCTCGTGCTGTCATCGAGCAGCAAAATTTTTGGCATTCTCACAAGAGCCCGTGCAATCGACAATCTTTGTTTTTGCCCCCCGGATAGATTAACACCCTTTTGCCCCACTCTTGTATCATATTGCTGAGGAAGCTTCATAATGGTTTCATGAATTTGTGCATTTACAGCTGCTGCAGTAATTTCCTCCATAGTAGCATCTTCCTTGCCCCATGAAATGTTTTCTTTCACACTTCCTGTAAAAAGCAAGGCTTCCTGCGGAACGAAACCGACCTTCCTGCGGAGGTTCTCCATTTTCATCTCGCGGACATCATGCCCATCAATTTTAACTTTTCCTTCTGTTACATCATAAAGTCGGGGAATGAGCTGGAATAAAGAGGTCTTGCCCGCTCCCGTGGCACCGAGGATGGCGACCGTTTCGCCCGGATTTATTTTAAAGCTGATATCGTCGAGAACCGTTTCGGCCGTTCCCGGATATTGAAATGAGACATTTGTAAATTCAATTTTTCCTTCATTGACTGTTAAATCCTTTCGGGAGTCCAAAAGATCCGCTAAATCAACCTCTGTTTCCAATACCTCAGTGACACGATTTGCAGAGGCACGGGCCCTTGAAAAGGCCATTATAATCCAGGAAAAGATGGAAAAAGCAGCCGTTATCCTTGTTGCATAGTTGACAATTGCGACTACCTCTCCCACCTTCACATCCCCTGTATTGACCTGGATGCTCCCAAACCATAGTACACCCAGAATGCAAAGGTTCATAATTAGAAGAAGCACCGGCATGGTTACTTCCATTAGCCGCAATGCTTTGACTGTTCCATCTCTAAGATCCTCATTGGTTCCTGTAAAGCGTTTCACCTCATGGTTTCTGCGGACAAAGGCTTTTATTAAACGAATTCCCGACAAATTTTCCTGCATAACACTATTTACCGCATCCAGTTTTTCCTGAACCTCTTTAAACATTGCCCCCCCTTTGCCCATCACCCAAAACAGGAAAAGAAATAGAAAAGGTGAAACAACCGATAAAATGAGTGCCAGTTTTACATCCACTACAAATGCCATCCCAAGACCGCCGATAATTAATAGTGGCGCTCTCATCATAATTCTGAGACTCATGAACACTGTATTTTGCAGCTGTGTAATATCATTTGTCATTCTTGTAATCAGAGAAGAAGTGGGGAAGCGATTAAAATTGGCAAAAGAAAAAGATTGCACTTTTTCATATAAACTTTTTCTCACATCAAAACCGAAGCTTTGGCTAACATGGGCAGCATAGAAGGAATTGATTACGCCTGCTGCAAAAGCTGCAAATGAAGCTCCGACCATGATTCCTCCCCATTTCATAACCTCCTGAAGGTCATTTTGCATAATTCCATTATCTATAATTTTTGCCATTAGCAAAGGCTGAATAAGCTCAACCACGAGCTCTGTCAGCATTAGCATAAGAGCAACACCCACCGCGATCCGGTACGGTTTTAAGTATGATAAAATCCTCGCCATTCCTAGTCCCCCAAGCTGTAATTGCAAATTATAATATATGTATAAAAAGGCATCAGAAATCCTTCGATAAACTAAATATTATAACGCTATAAATATAATATCCCTTTTTACAAAATTTTTAAATAATTTGCCTGTAAAAAAATTAGAAAAGGGCAGGCGCCCTTAAACATCATGTGTGAAAAGCCCAATTCAAACAGTCTATTAAAGCAAAAAATTGATCTAATTATAAAAAGCTTTGTTAACTTACCTGTTGATTTCCGCTCCATGCACTCAGAAGAACCGCGGGCGGTACAGGAGCCTCCTCAAGAACTATACCTGCGGGGTCTCCCTTTGACTCGCGCCTCCCGCTGCAATCAACAGGGTGCTACTATCAACATTTATCTTAAATAGACCCTAATAAAAAAAAACGCCTGGATGATTCCAAGCGTCAATTTTCCTTGTATAGGGGTGCAATTAGATCAATCCGGTTTGTCCATATTCCCCCGGAATAGCCAGCAGGAAGACGTCCCAAATCTGCAGGTTTATCAAAGCCTTCAGACCAGCCGCCGTCGCCTGCAACTACGATGACATTTGTGCCTGCTTTATCCATACGGTTTAAAAACTTATTAGGCCAGCCCCACATCCATTTTGCATAAGCTTCAGGGACATGCAGCTGCGTTTCTTCACAGGAATTAGGAATATATCCTGTCCAGCCAGCTGCCAGATAGGGCAAAAGACAACTCTTTAGGGTTGCCTTTGACATCACCCGCATGCCAGGCATTTTCTCCTTAAGCGCAGCAATAGGTTCATCTCCCCCATATACCGTTATTTCCTGCAGCCGGCTTTCCGGGAACTTTGAAAGATATTCAGCAAGCTGTTTTCCTTCACTCGGATCATTGCTTTTAATATGAATTAAAAAGTTGCCTTCCGGAAAATGCTCCATTACATCATCAAGCGAAGGCATAAGTCGGGTTCCTTTTCCGCGAAACGGAAAAGTTTTTCCCTTATCAGCTGTATAGCCGTATCCAATGTCGAGCTGTTTCAGTTCTTCCATTGTATGTTCCCTGACAACTCCCTGGCCATCTGTCCTGCATTCCAGCGTCCAATCATGAAAAACAGCAAACTGGCCATCCTTTGTCAGCTGGATATCCAATTCCACTACATTAGCCCCAGCTTCAAAAGCCGCCTCCATAGATGGAATGGTATTTTCTATAAAAGGATGTTCAGGCTCATAAATTCGCTCTGCCGTACACGTATCTCCGGTTATTCCTTCCATATTAAAGGTCTGTGCCATCCCTCTATGCGCCATCAGCAAAGGTTTCTCTTCCCTTTCTTTTGTAAACAGAGAGCTATTATTGGCAAACATAAACACTGCAAGGATTAGTAAAAACAAGAGCAGTCTTTTAAAAAACTTTTTGATCTTTTTCATCCGGTCCTCCAAATGGTGTCTCTTATATCATTATCGAACCGATTTTACCACAATTTCATCTTTGTAAATACAAAAGACCAAATCAATCGATTTGGCCATCATAATATATTAACTCGATTTCCGTCCCAGATAGGCCTCCATGATTCTTGGATCATTCAACAGCTCCCGGGAACTTCCTTCTGCTACGATTTTTCCGGTTTCCAGCACATATCCATAATCAGATATGCGCAGAGCCTGTCTTGCATTCTGCTCTACCAGGAGAACTGTTGTCCCAGCTTCATTAATTTCTTTTATAATTTTAAAAATATCAGCCACGATCAGCGGTGCCAATCCCATTGATGGTTCGTCAAGGAGAAGAAGCTTCGGCTTGCTGAGGATTGCTCTGGCAATGGCGAGCATTTGCTGCTGGCCGCCAGATAAAGTCCCACCCAGCTGTTTCTGCCTTTCTTCAAGAATCGGGAATCTTTCCATTACATTTTTAATATCCCGGTCAATCTCATTATCCTTTCGGTGGTATGCCCCCATTTCAAGGTTTTCGAGCACTGTCATCCCTGAGAGGATCTGCCGGCCCTCCGGAACAAGAGCAATTCCTTTTCTCAGCAGCTGATCAGGCCGCAGCCCCTTTACTTCCTCACCTTGAAATTCAATGCTGCCCTGCTGCGGTTTCAGAAGCCCAGATATAGTCTTCATGGTCGTTGTTTTCCCGGCTCCGTTTGCTCCAAGAATTGTGACAATGCTTCCTTCTTCCACCTCAAGACCAATGTTCTTAAGCACCTGGATTTTACCATAAAAGGCGGAAATGCCGTTTACTTTAAGCATACATATCTTCCTCCTCGCTGCCGAGATAGGCTTCGATGACATCAGGGTTATTCTGAATGTCGGCCGGTGTTCCTTCTGCAATCTTCTTGCCGAAGTTAAGTACCGCAATCCGGTCGCATAATTTCATCACAAGAGGCATATCATGCTCAATCAGCAGCACAGTAATCCCCTGCTCCTGAATTTTTTTAATAAGGTGAAAAAGTTCGCTTGTTTCTGTTTCGTTCATTCCGGCTGCCGGCTCATCAAGAAGAAGAAGCTGCGGACTACTGGCCAAGGCTCTGGCTATTTCTAGTCTTCTTTGCTGGCCGTATGCCAGGCTGTCCGAGACAATATCCGCATATCCTCCCAAACCAACAAATTCAAGCAATTCATTTGCTTTGCGGCGGATTCTTTCCTCTTCCTTGCGCTGGTTTTTTGTCCGAAAGACACTGCTGAATACCCCTGCTTTACTCCGGCAATGCTCCCCTACCATTACGTTTTCCTCAGCTGTCATTTGCGGAAATAGACGAATGTTCTGGAATGTCCGGCAAATGCCTTTTTTCGTAATGAGATGGGGCTTCAGGCCATTTATGTTATCTGCGTTAAATATAATTTCCCCGGAAGTCGGTGTAAACATCGATGTAATTAAATTGAACATCGTTGTTTTGCCTGCTCCATTGGGTCCAATCAGTCCAAAGATTTCTCCCTTATTTATAGAAAATGAGACATCAGACAGAGCACTCAGCCCGCCAAAGTTTTTACATGCTTTTTTGACTTGAAGTACCATGCTTTTGCCCCCTCTTTGACGTTTTCAGCTTAATCCAGTTTAAAAAATTTACATCAATAAGTCCCTGAGGACGGACAGCCATCATAATAATGATGATTAAACCGTAAATCATATAGCGGTATTCGCTGATAAAACGAAGCACTTCTGGCATAACGGTCAAGAATAGCGCCCCAAATACTGGTCCCCAAATGACTTCACTGCCGCCAAAGACAGCAAAAATTAAAATTTCGACTGCACGGTGATAGGCAAAATCGGCCGGGCTTATGTAAGCTAGCACGTGTGCAAACAAAGTGCCGGCAAAGCCTGCTACCAATGCTCCCTGTGCAAAAGCAAGTACTTTATAATAGGTTATGTTGATTCCCATTGACTCCGCTGCCTTTTCATCAAGCTTTATTGCAGCAAAAGCCCGTCCGACACGGGATCGGTTTTGCCTTCTAAAAAACATGACAATGCTGATGGTAATTACTAATAAGAGAAGGAAAATAGTTAAGAAAACAAACTGGTTATTTTGCAGGCCAAGCACCTTCGGATCAAAACCAAAGCCTTTTAGTGTATTCAGGATTTCACGTCCCATATGCGGTATGCCTGATAAACCAACAGCACCCTTTGTCAGCGACTCCCAGTTTACAAAAATAACACGAATTACTTCTCCAAATCCAAGGGTAACAATCGCCAGATAAACTCCTTGAAGCCTTAAAGTTGGAATTCCGATAATAATTCCGAACAAACCCGCCATTAAGGTACCTGCCAGTATTCCCACAATAATCGGAAGGTCAAAATTCAGCGTTAAAAGTGCGGAAGTATATGCTCCGATCCCCATAAACCCTGCATTGGCAAGCGACAGCTGTCCCGTTGATAGTGTAATATAAATGCTTACCCCTAGAATAATGTTGATTAGTATAAAGGAAGCAACCTGTAAGTGATATGGATTAATTAATTCTGCAAGCATGGATTCACCTTCTTACGCTGAGATTTTTTGGCCAAACAACCCTTGAGGCCTAATGAGTAGTATGACGATTATAGCCACAAAAGCTATTGCATCCTTGTAGCCGGAATTGCCGTAAACTACAACGAAAGTCTCCGCCAATCCAAGGATCAGCCCGCCTGCCATTGCGCCTTTGACATTTCCCATTCCTCCGAGAATGATAATGGCAAGCCCTTTTAGCCCTATGGATAATCCCATCTGCGGCGTAACAGAGTTAAAAGCCATTCCGACTAGGATGCCGGCAATTCCTCCCATAGCCGATGCAATGATAACGGTCATCGTAATTGTTCTTTTTACATCAACGCCAAGAAGGCTTGCAGTTTCCAAATTTTCCGCTGTTGCCCTTAAAGCCTTGCCTGCTTTTGTTTTGCCAAGCCAAAAAGAAAGAGCGTACATTAGGAGTACAGAAATGACAAAAATGACAATCTGCACGAGGTATATGGTTATCGATCCGATCTGAAAATTAATTTCAGCGAATGAAGCCCGGAATGGATGATTGCCTGGACCAAAAAGATGATGGGACAGATTCTCCAGTAATATTGAAACACCGATTGTACTGATTAATGGCGCTAAATGTGAAACACCTTGTTTACTTCGCAGCGGTCTTAGAGCAAAACGTTCAAGCATATACCCCATTACAGCAGTAACCAAAATGGCTGCCAGGAAAGCGAGCCAAAGCGGCCCTTTGAAGGTAGCTGTCACAACCACGCCGATAAAGGCGCCAAACATAAAGATCTCTCCGTGCGCCATGTTAATAATGCCAAGCACCCCGAAGACTAGTGTAAACCCAAGCGCAACGATGGCATAAATACTGCCAAGGGTTATTCCGTTTATTAATTGTTCAATTAACACGGCTATCCACCTACTAACATTTTTTATATGAAGCTTGCAGTCTTAATTTTTGGCTTTGTTAAACTTGGTGTTGAATTCCGCAGCAAGCACTTAGCGAACCGCGGGCTTCCGGTGCTTCACGGCGTTCTGCGCCTGCAGGGTCTCCCTAGGTACACCTTTCCCGCTGGACATTGAATAAGCATCCTCGAATAAAACACTGTACGAAGAAAATACATATGCATTTTCGAGGATCTCGTGCCTTCCGCTCCAATCAACACGTGTTAAATCAACATTTAGCTTTAACAGAGCTTAAGCTTTAAAAGTAAAGCTCAGGCACTATTGGGCGCCAGAGCTTTACTAAGGGTTACCTTTATTATTCAAAAACCTTGAAAGATCCATCTTCTATCACCAAGACAGTTGGATCCATCACGACATCCCCTTCTTCATCAAAAGAGAACTCACCAAGGATTCCATTAAAGCCCTGGACTTCAGCCAATGCGTCCCGAAGAGCATCACGGTCAGCCTCACCCGCATTTTTCAATGCTTCTGCCATAATATAAAGCGCATCATATGCCTGGGCTGCAAATTGGTCTGGCTTTTTGCTGTATTCTTCTTCATATTTGCTGACAAAATCCTGAACCTTCTCATCTTCTTTTTCACCGTACCAAGGCGTTGCTACAATAAGCCCATTTGCCGCATCACCTGCGATGTTGATTACCTCGGGTGAGTTAAAACCGTTTCCGCCTACGAAAGGAACGTCTATACCCATTTTACGGGCTTGGTCCATAATGACTGCACCTTCGTTATAAAGAGCAGAAGCCAAAATCAGATCTGGATTTAAGCCCTTAATTTTTGTTAACTGTGCATTATAGTCGGACTGTCCTTTTTGAAAAGTTTCAATCGTCAATATTTCCAGGCCCTTTTTTTCTGCAGCCTTTTTCATCGTATCAAAGCCCGATTTTGTAAATACATCATCATTTCCATATAGGATTGCAACTTTTTTAGCATCATATTTTTCAATCGCTTTGTCGATTGCAGCCGGAATGGCCAATGCTTCAGGAAGCGAATTACGGAATACATAATCTCCTATTTGCGGGATGCCTTCTGCTGTAGTCGATGTTCCCATGATTGGGACACCGTTTAGATCTGCCTCCGGGCCGACTACATTCATTTCTGTGCTTAAGGTAGGTCCGATAATGCCTGTAACATTCTCGGAATTCATTAATTTTTGAGCTGCTGTCAAAGCTTGATCCTGCTTGCCGGCTGAATCTTCAATAACAAGGTTTATCTCTACCTCACCTTTGCTATTAATCTCCTCCTGCGCAAGTTTTAAGCCGTTTGTGATCGCTTCCCCATAGGCTGCTCCAGGTCCGCTGATATAGGAAATAACTCCTATATCTGCTTTGACTGCTCCTCCGCCGCTTTCCCCCTCTTTGTCTCCTGCAGTCTGGCTGCCGCCGCATGCAGACAGAACCAGCAAACTGGACAAGGCTGTAAATTGGGCAAATTTCTTCAACTGTTTTTTCATCTTCCAACCCCCGTGTTTTCAGAAATAAATAAATATTCGAAACTATATTACTATTTAAATACAAATGCTTGTCAATGTAAATAATAATATGGAAACTTTTCTTACATATTATTTTTGTAACTAAATTGGAAATCTCGCAGTGTGGAAAATCTCACCTTCAATTGTCTTCTATCAACAAAATATGAGGGAAATCTTTGTTTTTCTGGAACATTGCCGGCACTTGTCACAGAATTGTAAGATTAATCTAAAGATATAACCAACTGGAGGTGCTTTGAATGGAAGCGATTACAAGGGACTTTTTCCTTTACTTATCTAAGAATGGATTTTTAAACAAAATTGCCCAAAACAAAGGCGGAAGTTTTGCAGCAGGAAAATTAATTGGCGGTGTGGATTTTAAAAGCAGCGTGCGCTTTATAAGGGACTTGAATAATCAAGGACTTTCCGTAACTGTTGACCATTTGGGTGAATTCGTTGATTCGGTTGAGGTTGCGAATGAACGGACAGAGGAATGTATCTCTACTATTGAGATGATCAGCAGAGAAGGTTTGGATTCGCAAGTATCCCTTAAAATGACTTCCCTTGGCCTGGATATTGATCATGATCTTGTCGTAACAAATATGACCAGGATTCTGGATACAGCTGAAAAGCACAACATTATGGTTACAATTGATATGGAGGATGTTCCCCGCTGCCAGGCGACCATAGACTTGTTTAAGCAGTTTAAAGAGAAATACAGCTGTGTTAGTACGGTTCTTCAGGCATACTTATATCGCACTGAAAAAGACTTGCAGGATCTTGGCAAGTATCAGCCTTTTTTGCGGCTTGTAAAGGGAGCTTACAAAGAGTCACCTGAACACGCCTTCCCTGAAAAGAAGGATGTGGACGAGAACTATAAAAAGCTGATTGAACAAAGCCTGCTGAATGGAAATTATACGGCGATAGCTTCCCATGATGACCAAATCATCGAGTATACAAAAGAGCTAGCAAAGAAGCATAACATTCCAAACGATCGCTTTGAATTTCAAATGCTTTACGGCATGAGAAACAAAACACAGCTGGAACTCGCGAAGCAAGGATACAGAATGCGTGTTTATGTACCTTATGGAATGGACTGGTACGGCTATTTCATGAGACGGATGGCTGAACGCCCAGCGAATATTGCCTTTGCTTTTAAAGGTATTTTCAAAGGATAATACACTAGAAATTATTTTTCTTTCAAAATATTAAAATCCGGCTATAATAAAAACAAAATACTATTTTGATACAATATAAATGGAAGATTTCCTAAGTAATGAGAAAGCAGAGCAGAACGCTTTCTCACAGCTTATTTTATCTAAATATTTACAAAATTAAAGAATGCTTCTATCAAAGGGGGGTTATGTATGGATTATGCTTTGCTTATATCCATTACCATCTATATGATCGGGATGCTTTGGATTGGCTATTACGCCTATAAACGAACTTCCAATCTATCAGACTACATGCTTGGCGGAAGAACGCTTGGTCCTGCCGTTACCGCTTTAAGTGCTGGTGCATCCGATATGAGCGGCTGGCTGCTAATGGGGCTTCCAGGTGCCATGTATGCCACAGGCTTAAGTTCATCCTGGATTGTTATCGGATTAACGCTCGGAGCATGGGCTAACTGGCTGTATGTTGCTCCAAGGCTGCGCACTTATACGGAAGTTGCCAATGACTCTATCACCATTCCTGGATATTTGGAAAACCGCTTTGGCGATACGTCCAAGATCCTTCGCCTGATTTCAGGATTAGTTATTATGATTTTCTTCACATTCTATGTTTCATCAGGCATGGTTTCCGGAGGCGTATTATTCCAAAGCACATTTGGTCTAGAGTACCACACAGGTTTATGGATTATCACAGGTGTAGTTGTTGCTTATACTCTGTTTGGCGGATTCCTTGCGGTTAGCTGGACAGACTTTGTTCAAGGGTTGATCATGTTTGTTGCACTGATTCTCGTACCATTAGTAACATTGTTCCATGTAGGCGGATTCGGCCCGGCTATTGATACAGCCAGATCTATTGACCCTGCATTGCTTGATATTTTCACAGGGACAAGCCTGCTTGGCATCATCTCCCTGTTTGCCTGGGGTCTTGGCTACTTCGGACAGCCGCATATTATTGTCCGCTTTATGGCAATCAGTTCTGTAAAGGAAATCAAGAAAGCCACCCGCATCGGGATGGGCTGGATGATTTTCTCAAGCATTGGAGCAATGCTGACAGGTTTCATCGGCATTGCCTATGTTGCGGATACCGGGATAAGCCTTGAAGATTCAGAAACTATTTTCATCTTATTGGGAGATGTCCTATTCCATCCGGTTATTACAGGATTCTTAATAGCAGCGATCCTTGCTGCTATCATGAGCACGATTTCTTCCCAGCTGCTTGTGACTTCGAGTTCACTTACAGAGGACTTGTACAAAACGTTCTTCCGCCGTTCAGCATCAGACAAAGAGCTTGTCACGATTGGGAGACTATCTGTATTGCTTGTATCGATCGTAGCATTGGTTATTTCATGGGAGAAAAACGAAACGATTCTTAATCTAGTAGGCTATGCATGGGCAGGATTCGGAGCCTCTTTCGGACCGCTAATCATTCTTAGCCTTTACTGGAAGCGCATGACTAGATGGGGAGCTTTAGCAGGAATGGTTGTTGGGGCAAGCACCGTTATAATTTGGTCAAGCGCAGGCTTATCCGGAATCCTGTATGAAATGATTCCGGGCTTTGCTGCCAGCCTCATTGCGATCATAGTGGTAAGCCTTCTAACAGCAAAACCTTCAACAGAAATAGAAAAACAATTTGACGACTTTGAGAAATCATTTAAATAACCTTTCATGCAGGACTGGGCCAGAACGGCCCGGTCCTTTTATTTTCGACATAATTCGGGTGGTACCTGGTACTGATTTTCTCTATAATAAAAACAGTAATACTTAGGAGGTAGCCGAATGAGCCAGCCGCTGGAGAAGATCCTTAATATATCAGATATAGACGAAATAACGGAAATGGTCAGTACCTTTTTAAAGAAGCCTGTCGTCATCGAGGATGAGCAGTTTTCGCTGCTGGCCTACAGTTCATATTATATTGAGCATTTTGATCTGGCCAATCAGCAGACGATTTTTTCCAAAAGGTGGCCTATTCCCATCTTAGAAAAGTTTATGGATGAAGGCATTGTCGATCAGCTGAAAACCATTCCTGAGCCATTCCGCATTAAAAGGATGGAAGATATCGGGCTAAACCAGCGTGTGGTCGTTAGCGCTAAATACAAGGATCAGATTTTGGGTTATATTTGGGTTCAAGAAACGGATGGATTGCTATCGGACAATGAAATGAAGTTTTTGCTTGAAATCTCTTTTCATATTGGCAAGCTTCTTTACCAGAAAAACCTGTTAAAGCTGCGCAAAGATGAGGAGAAACATCAATTTTACAGAAAGATCATAGACCGGACATACCAAACGGAAGACCAGATCAAATGGGAAGCAGCCAATGTGAAAATCATCCTTCCGGAGGCATTCATCATTAATGTATTCACAGTCGCCCAGGCAGATGAAGAAATTTTTGCCGAGCTGACCGAAACAGTGCGCCTGTTTGCGAACGCACTCAGCCATCCGGCTCATATTTTTACAAACCAGCTGGAGATTATTGTGATGATTGGCAGCAGTTCTCCAGCGCCGGGCAGCCTATCAGAAGATGCACATGAATTAACCAACACAGTCCTCAGCCAATTTAAGCAGCAAGCAGTGTATGCGGGAATCGGCGGTGAATATGCATCCATCCTTAAACTGCGGAAAAGCTATGCAGAGGCGCGGGAGGTCATTAAAGCCGCCAAATTTATCGGCTCGCCTGAAGAATTGCCATATGAATATAAAAAACTGTGGGTCTTCCGGTATTTGGAGCCCATTGCACAGCATAACAGCAAGACGAATTACGTTAATGAAGACCTTTTGAAGCTTCAGAAAAAAGACCATGAAAGCCAGACCAATTTACTGAAAACACTTGAAGTTTATTTATTAAATAACTGCCGTCTCAAGCCTACAGCGGAACAGCTCTTCATTCACTCAAACACATTAAAATACCGGATGAAGCAAATTACAGATCTAACTTCCATCGATTTTGACGATTTTAATACAAGATGCCAGCTATATATCGATTTACAGTTGCTCAAGCGTAAAAAATAAAGCTGATTCCTTGAATGGAGTCTGCTTTTATTTTGCTTTTATTGGGAACTGCTTTTTCATATGGCCGCTGATATTAAAATTATTACCTCCCTCTAAACTTCCCCGGATTTTCCACCCTGACAGATAAGAATTCTCCGCTGTTTAAACAAAAACGATATATTTTGCAGAAGCCTATTGTTCAAAGTTTATTGTCATAAAGTATGTTCCCTCTGCGAATTCTGTACTTTTGTATTTGAGTCATTCATTTTTAACATCACCGCAACTCCTTCAATTTTAAATACCTTCCGCAGCATAAAAGCCCAAAAAAATGCTTGCCCCTTTTCGGGGATCAGGCATTTTAATTTTCTTCATTTTCAGGCTTGAACAAAAAATACGAAATAGCACCTGATAAAACCGCTGCACCGGCTGCTATCAATATTCTGATCGTCATGTCTATTTGCTGATAATCCTTGTTAAGCATCCACATAGCGGCAGCTGCTACAAGAATCATGATGGGAATCACTATAAGCTTTCTATTTTTCAAGATTTCTTACTTCCTTTCATTGCACTTCAGTAAGGCGGGTTAGTCTACATTCTATTATATAAAAAATGAGAGCAAATGGATAATTACACACCTTTATTGCAACCCCTTCCAATTGTCATAATTATTAAACCTTATTTTTTTGGCCGCATTCCCTTTACAAAGGGTGTTTATGGGCTTTATAATCCCGTTGTTCCACTTTTTACGAAAAGCGAAAAAAATGTTAGAAAAGGAGGTTGCGGCGATGCGACAAAAAATACTTTCCTTTTTATTGATAAATCTAGGAGCATTCCTTGTTTCAATAAATGTCCATTTTTTCTTGTCTCCCAATAATTTAGCAACAGGAGGAGTCAGTGGATTGTCGATTATCATGAATGATTTGTTCCCAGGGATCTCGATCGGAATGTTCATGATTCTTGTCAATATTGTACTGTTTTTGGTCGGATTTATTTTTCTCGGCTCAGGCTTTGGTGCTAAGACCATTTATGCAAGCTTTGCCCTTTCATTTTATGTATGGGCTCTTGAAAAATACGCCCCAATCAGCCAGCCGCTTAGCGATGATATTCTTATTCAGCTGATTATCGGCCAATGCATCGCCGCAACTGGGATGGCAATTGTCTTTAACCAGCAGGCATCCACGGGCGGAACTGACATTATTGCTATGATTTTTAATAAATACTTAAACATTGAAGTAGGCCGGGGTGTGCTTCTGGCGGATTTATCGATTGCTCTATCCTCCGCCATCCTATTCGGGCCGCAAGTCGGCATGTATGCGTTCTTTGGTGTCATCATAAATGGATTTGTCATTGATTATGCACTTCAGCAATTTAATTCAAATAAAGAAATCGTCATCATCAGCCGCCACAGCGATGAAATTAAAACCTATATTGTCCATGAGTTAGGCAAAGGTGCAACCATCCATACTGCTACTGGAGCCTTCACCTCAGACCAAAAAGAAGTGATTACGACCATCCTTGGCCGCAAAGATTTTACAAGGCTGAAAGGCTACATCACACAGGTTGATAATAAAGCATTTATCACCGTCCATACTATGAATGAAATCCTCGGACAAAATTTCAAACGATTAGCTTGACTATATAAAGAAGCCTCATCCACCATGGATGAGGCTTTTTCTTCTTTTGCCATTCCCTAAAAATTACTCCCCTCCGGGAGTAAAAGTCCTTTTCGCCAGTTCATTTTCAAGCATAAAAAATGCATTGCTGTCATCATCAATCCTTTTTAGCTTCTGAATCAAGCTATCAAATAAGGCTTCTTCCTCGACCTGCTCTTCAATGAACCATTTTAAAAAGGTCATGGTCGCATGCTCCCTCTCATCAAGGGCGATATCTGACAAGTTGTAAATTCGGCTGGTAACTTCCTTTTCATGAGCCAGCCCTTTTTCAAACACATCCAGGACAGAGTTAAAGTCATTATTGACAGACGGAAACCCTTCAACGGTCACCCGTGCCCCAATATCATTTAAGAAATTGTAAAACTTCATGGCATGGAATCGTTCTTCTTCTGCCTGGACTAAGAAAAAGTTTGCAAACCCATCCAGATTTTCAGCGGAACAATATGCTGCCATAGCTAAATAAGCATGGGCTGAATAATACTCATAATTCATTTGGCTGTTCAATTCTTTGATTAGTTTATCGCTCAACACCGCAATTCCTCCTATAATTCTTTCTTTTATTACTATTCCCTATGAGGATTGAATCAAGCGTAAAATCTGTACCAAATTATTAATAGCTTTTTTTCGTTCTTTTCAGTATCCAAAATTGTGGAGTTATTATAAAAAAACACTTATGTGATCAGCAAGTTCAGGGATGCTTTTGAACAAGTTGAATCGTCGGGATAATTAACCATGATTAATAATGAAATGGTATAGAAAAAAAAAGGCATAGTGCAGCTTCTAATGGGGCTGCGTTATTGTTTTAACCCTTTTGGTTTTAAAATAACCCTTTGTGGAAAAAGGGTAGAAAAGGAGGCGTTTATATGAAAGTGGTCGTTATCGGTGCCAATGGAGATGTTGGCGAACATGTAGTCAGGAAGCTGGCAGAGAAAAACATAGAATCTCTTGCAGTTGTCGCCAATGAAAATCAAATTGAAGATTTGAAAAAGCTGGGTGCGGCTAATGCAGTGGTATATGACGAACAAAATCTTTTATCTCACCTTCAGTCATCAGATGCTGTCATTTACTTAACAGGTGTCAATCCAAAAAAGCATACAAGCAAAACCGTCATGGTTGACCATCAATCTGTTTCGGATACGATCCAATTAGCACACAAATCAGGTGTTAAGCGATTTGTGATGATGAGCGCAGTAAAAGCGGAAGAGAGTGAGAATGACCAATCCCGGACGATTGCTGCCAAAGATTTGCCTGAGGATATGCTGAAGGGTGCCAATTTTATTTATACAGTCGTACGCCCTGGCCAATTAACAGATAAACCAGGTACAAAAATGGTACATGCAACCAGCAAAATACATGATAGGTCAGCAGAAATCCCCCGCGAGGATGCAGCCGAGGTTCTTGTTGAATCTTTAGAAAACGAAGCAGTTTTTAATAAAACGATTGAAGTATCCTCAGGTGATACCCCTATCCATGACGCACTAAACTTATTTTAATCGAAGGAGGACCATATGAGCTTAACAGATTATCTAGTCATTGCACTATTTATATTTATTGCACTTGTCATTTTAATACCAGTCTTCCTTTTTACCTATTGGTATATAAAAGATGACAGGCAAAAACAGCATTCTATACTCAGAAACTTTCCGGTTATCGGGAAGGTACGGTATATTACAGAAAAAATCGGGCCAGAATTAAGGCAATATTTGTTTAATAACGATACAGAAGGCAAGCCTTTCTCCAGGAAAGAGTATCAGGACGTCGTGAAAGCGGGAAAGTATAAAGAAAGACTAATAGGATTCGGATCAATAAGGGATTTTGATGATGAAGGCTTTTATATTCGGAATACATTGTTTCCAAAGCTGGTCGATGAAATGAAGGTTGATAACACCAATAAAATTAAAACACGTGTTTATAAAGTTGATGGGGACAACTTGTTTTCAAGAAAGGAACATAGTGAAGAAAAACTGGCAGATCCTTTTTATTTGCGTGATGAAGATGCAGTCGTCCTGGGTGAAACCACCTGCAGACATCCATTCAGAGTCAAGGGGCTTGTCGGACAATCGGCCATGAGCTATGGTTCCCTTGGCGAAAAAGCCATCACTGCCTTATCAAAAGGCCTTGGCCTAGCGGGGGGCACCTGGATGAACACCGGTGAAGGCGGTCTTTCCCAATATCATTTGGCAGGAAGTCCGGATATCATTATGCAAATTGGGCCGGACATGTTTGGCGTACGAAAACCAAACGGAGAATTCTCATGGGAAGAATTTAAAAAGAAAAGTGAAATCCCTGAGGTAAAAGCTTTTGAATTAAAGCTCGCCCAGGGTGCAAAAACCCGCGGGGGACATGTTGAAGGCGAAAAGGTTACTGAAGAGATTGCCAGTATTCGCCTTGTTGAAGTCGGAAAAACGATTAACAGTCCAAACCGTTTCTATGAATTTGATGATGCCCCTTCTATGTTTGATTTTATTGAAGAACTGCGTAGCGTAGGCGGCAAGCCGGTTGGGATGAAGATCGTAGTTGGTGACCTTGATGCACTCGAAAAGATGATTTCATATATGAAGGAAAGCGGCAAAGGCCCTGATTTTATTACAGTCGATGGAGGTGAAGGCGGTACAGGTGCAACCTATCAGGAGCTCGCAGACAGTGTTGGTCTTCCAATCCAATCCGCTCTGACTGTGGTAGACGAAATGTTGAGACAGTATGAAGTTCGAGACCGTGTAAAAATCATCGCCTCCGGAAAACTAATTACACCTGATAAAATTGCAATCGCTCTTGCAATGGGTGCAGACCTCGTCAATATCGCCCGAGGCTTTATGATCAGCGTTGGATGCATCATGGCGCAGGTTTGCCATACAAATCACTGTCCTGCAGGAGTAGCTACTACCGACAAAAAGCTCCAGGACGGATTGATTGTCGAGGAAAAACATTATCGAGTCTGCAACTACGTTATCTCTCTAAGGGAAGGGCTTTACAATCTTGCCGCCGCAGCCGGAATTGAGGACCCTACCTTATTCGAAAGGAAGCATATAGTCCATAAAGATAAATTTGGCAGAGTCTCTCCACTCGAGGAAATTCTGCAGGCAGCAAAAAGAACACAAAAGCAAAAGGAAGGCTGAAGAAGAAAAAGACCTGGTCCCAATTGGGATTAGGTTTTTTCTCTTTATTCAATACTTTTTCCACATAAGGAAATGACAGAAATTGAAGTTTCAACAATTTACTGGCTCCCTTCTTCCATTCAACAATCACCCCCGCACCCATCTGTTGTCCGTCCCAGTGATGGCCAATCTTTTGTTTTGCACATCCCTGACACTGGTACTTTTTAAAATAATCTTCTACTTCCAAATAAATTTGCTTTATTGATTCTCATAGGAAACTTCTCTGGAATTATCAAAGTACAGATCAGCTATCTGTTTTTTTGTATGTAATGGATTCATTTTAATTCCACTTGTGAACAATTTGTGGACACTTCCCAATTGTATCTTTACTTTCCTTTTTTGCGGTAAAACTAAGTTTACAAAAAGGAGGAGCATATTGTGGAATTATCCTGGATGACTTTTATTATGATTATATTAGCAAGCTACCGCTTAACTCATTTAATTGTTTTCGATAAAATAACAGAGCCCATCAGGAACCTTTTTTTAGTGAAAAGAGAAACACCTTTCCACCAAATTAAGAAAGTACCAAAGTCTATGTTCGGATATTTGCTGACATGCTATTGGTGCACTGGTATGTGGTCAGCTATCCTGCTCGGATCTTTATACATCCTTCTCCCGTCATTTGGAAGGTATCTAATTTTTATTCTTGCTATTGCCGGCGGGCAAGCCATACTGGAATCATTTGTTGGCGTTAATATTAAAAAGACAGAATTATATGCTGCTAAACTCAAGAAAGAGAATACTTAAACCAATTAGTAAGGAAATTGCCATAGAGGCTTTTGTGACTGTCCTGGGGAAACTTTTAATAAGAAATAAGATTTACCATCTGCCCCTTTTTCTTACATAAAAACAGGACTATTGTGGGATTTTGTCGTTTTAAATCGAATTCCCCCTGCAATCAAGGTATAATTTAGATTGGAAAAAATAGATACATAGAAAATGCTTTATATAGGGGAGGATTTTTATGATGGGATGGGTAATAGCCATTTTGTTTGGTTCAGCAGTTGTGCTGCTCATTTTATCGTTTTTTAAAACGACGCAATCCAAATCAAATCTTGAGCAACAAATTGATCAGGTTACTTTTTCATTAAAGAATGAAATCCACGAGCTGCAGCAGCAGATCAGGAATATCGAATTAGATGCAGAAATTACAGCCCACCAGTCCGGCTCAATGAAAGGATCATCGGAAGATCGCTTATTGCTTCGGGAGATTCTTGACCTACATAAGCGCGGGTATTCCTTTGAGAGCATTGCCTTAAAAAAACAGCTTACACCTAATGAGGTGGAACGGATGCTTTTACCTTATTTATCGAAAAGAGCTGAAAGGAGCATGGTTGTACAATGACACCTAATTCCTTGCGCAGTTTTGCAGCAGGCCTTTTAGCGGCTGCCATTTTGACTGGCGGTGCCTACTTTTTTGGTCCTTCTGAAGCAAAAAGTACAGAGAAACCGGAGGATAAAACAGAAAAAGCGGCTAAACAGAAAATGCTAACTGACAAAGAAATGATCGATCTGCTGTCTTCTAAAGGCTATGTGATAAATACAGAAGATGAGTGGAGCAAGCAGCTGGCTGCAGCTGCAAAAACCAATGAAAAAAAGGAAGAAAAAACGGAAGAGAAATCAAATAAGGAAACCGGCGAGAAGGTTGTCTATCGTACCATCTTGACAGTCTCGATGGGAATGACAAGCATCGATGTAGGAAATGCCTTAGAGCGTGCCAACATTATCGAAAGCGGAGTCCAGTTTTACAAAGATGTTGAAAAACGCGGCTTGGCGAACGAACTGCGGCCTGGAACATTTGAAGTGGAAAGCGGAATGACAACAGACGAAATCATTTCGGTTATTTTTAAGTAGTTTTATTAGGAAAAGCTCCTTTTATGCAATAAAAGGAGCTTTTTTCTATGGTTTAATCCTGAAAGATGAACGAAAGCCATTTATGTGTGCATAGCCCCGATTTATATGCGGATAAAAAATTTTATGTGTGAATAGACCCGATTTATGTGCGGATAAAAAATTTTATGTGCGGATAGACCAGATTTATGTGCGGATAAAAATCTGACGACTCCTTCACAATTTAAAATTTTTATCTTATGGTTCTGCTTAAGCCTGCCTACTCCTCCAAAAATCCGCGAATCACTTCAACAAGCTCAGCCGGCGCTTCATACATGCTCATATGCCCTGCACCTTTAATGGTCACCTGCTTGATGTTCGGCCCCACGACCGTAAAAGACTTCTCCGGCGGGACGATCTGGTCTTTTTCACCAGCGACAATTAATACCGGAAGCTTCGTATTTTTTAGAACGTGATTTCGGTCCGGCCTCTGTTTCATCGCTTTTAAAGCGGCCTTTGCACCTTCCGGATTAGTGCCATAACCAATCTCTTTTGCCTGTTGAAGTTCTTCGGGCTGCTTTTCTCCTGGCGCAAAAAGATTGGGAACAAGTCCATCAACAAAGGCTTTAATTCCTTCTGAATCGATTTTCCCAGCTGCCACTTCCCTGCCCTTCTTCCCTTCTTCAGAATCCGGGTTGGCTGTTGAATGGACGAGTAAGAACTGTTTCAGCTTGTCCTCATAAGCTTCAGCCAAAGCAAGTGTTACATAGCCCCCCAGCGAGTGGCCAATGAGAGACACTTTTTCCAATCCCAGCTCCAAAACAGCACTTTGAATCATTTCTGCCATCGCTTCAACTGAAACATATCCCTTAGGGAGACCAGAACCTCCGTGTCCGGGAAGGTCGACCGCAATTACTCGGTATTTCTCTGCCAGTCCAGGAACCACCTTCTGCCAATAATCCTTGCTTCCGCAGAATCCGTGAATCAAAACAATTGGTTCTCCCTGGCCTTCATCGTAGTAAGATATTGCTGTTCCATTAACTTCTACACGTTTAGCATCCATTCAAAACACCCACCTTATTTTGCTAGTACATCCTGGTATTCACTTTTTCGATCAAATACAGCTTTCGCGTATGAGCAAACCGGAACAATCTTATAGCCCTTATCGCGCGCCTCCTGTACAACGCTTTCTACTAGCTTTCCTGCAATTCCCTGACCCCGCAGCGAATCACTCACATACGTATGGTCAATCGTTACCTGAGACTCACCGCTGGGTACAAAAGTAATTTCAGCTGCCATATTCCCTTCTTCATCATTTACAAAAAAGCGGTTCTCTTCTTTTTGAATTTCTGCACTCATTTAATTTTCCTCCTTAATGGGTATCCGAAGCTCAACTGCTAATTCTAATATGTCCTTATGCCTGTATATTAACATATTAATTGGAAAATTTATCTTCCTGCATTATTGTGTTACTTTAAAAATTTCCCTCTTTTCTGACGCCCCTAAACATGGTCGCTCAAATTTTCTTTTCCCCTATACTTTTATCAGAATATTCATTATAATAGTTCGAATAGCGTAATATTTTCGTTTCCCTTTTGGGCTCTATTTCTACATAGCGGGGTGAAAAAAATGTTTCCTGTAAAAATAAATAAACATACAGTTTTAATACTGGGCATCATATTTGTTGCTTTTAACCTAAGACCTGGCATAACTGCTGTTGGCCCGCTGATTAGTTCAATCAGGGATGATATTGGAATCTCAAACGGACTCGCTGGCCTGCTCACGACCCTTCCTTTGCTGGCTTTTGCCCTTCTTTCTCCTTTTGCGCCAAAAATTGCCCAAAGGTTTGGCAATGAAATGAGCATTCTGGGCGGACTCGTTGTACTGGGGACGGGAATACTCATCCGCTCTGCCATCTCTTTATTTGTAGGTACGGCTTTAATCGGTATGGGGATCGCGATATGCAATGTCCTTCTCCCTGGAATAGTAAAGGAACGTTTTGGAAAAGTGGGTTTACTGACAGGCGTTTACACATTTTCGATGGGACTGTGGGCAGGCCTTGCCCCTGGACTAAGTGTGCCTCTAGCAGAAAAATGGCAGATCGGCTGGTCCTGGTCACTGGGTGTTTGGATTATCTTGGTGGTAATAGCAGTTCTTATCTGGATTCCACAGCTTAAACCAATAAAAGAGAACACCCCCAAGCAAAGGGTTGCCTCATCCAATTCTTCACTCTGGCAGTCCGGAATCGCCTGGCAGGTCACCCTTTTTATGGGCCTGCAATCACTAGTTTATTTCTCGTTTATCACTTGGCTGCCGGAGATTCTTACTGATCGGGGATTTAATATCACAACAGCAGGCTGGATGGTCACACTGCTGCAATTTTCAGGTCTGCCTGCCAATTTTATTATCCCTGTTCTCGCAGACCGGCTTCCAAACCAAAAAGCGATAGCTGTTGGAATTGGGGCCTTTTGTACTGCTGGTATAACAGGACTTCTACTAAATATGAATTCCTTTGTAATCATAGTGAGTATTATACTAATCGGCATTGCTTTAGGTGCGGCCATCAGCCATTCATTAACATTGATCGGTTTGCGTGCGGCCAATGCTAAGCAGGCTGCCGACTTATCAGGCATGGCTCAATCGGTAGGTTATTTGCTTGCTGCCCTTGGCCCGTTTTTGATCGGTAATATATACGATTTCTTTCATAATTGGACACTTCCATTAATCCTGCTAATATTGGTTACAATTGTTTTCACATTGGCCGGAGTCGGTGCAGGGAGAAATCGATATGTACTGGAAACATCTTTTATAGGTAGAAAGAAATCCCCTTCTACGATTATATAGAGGGGATTTTTCCTTCTTCCTAAATCTTTACAGCCTTTATGGAGTCCTTCATTGTGCTATGGTAATGAATGCTATTACTTTTCAAATGCACATTCTGCACCTGCTTCTAATAAAATTTCCTCTATTTCTTTAAATCCTTTTCTTCTAGCAAGCTCAATCGGAGTCACTCCATATTGATCTGCCAGTTCAGTATCGGCACCGTTTTCAAGCAATAGTTTAATAATGGCCTGCTGCCTTGGGCCGCCATTATTCAATACGATGGCTTCAATCAGGGGTGTCCAGCCGCAATAATTTGTATGATTTACGTTAATATCCGTTGAGGTTAAAAGCTCCCTGACCACCTCGATATGCCCCCTTTCACTTGCCGGAGTAATTCCCACACCGCCAAATCGGGTTACAAGATTTAAATCAGCGCCTGCATTAATCATTAATCTTACTAGCTTTAAATCTCCATAAATGCAGCCATATAAAAATGGATTTAAACAAGTTTGGTCTTGCCGATTAATATCTGCACCTGCATCGGCTAGATACTTTACGACATCATAATGTTTATTCATTGCAGCCAGCAATATGGCAGTCCGCTTCTTTTTATCCTGCAAGTTAATATCTGTGCCCAGCTCAAGGAATTTTTTCAAACTCTCTAGATCGCCTGTTCTCGCTGCATCAAAAAATATTTTGTATTCATTCGTCTTAATCATAATAGAGCCTCCCGAATTTAAAAGTTTGTAACCATTCAGTTCTTTAAGTTATTAAAATAGGAAGCCCAACTTTCGGACTTCCACATCACTCTATGATAACTGGCCTGAAACTATCTTTCCTTTAAAGATTACCGCTTCTCGCTTAGGCGTTCTTGCTACTGCTTCGGCAGAACAGGAAGCAGCAACAAGAACTAAATTTGCATCATCTCCCTCAAACGGCCACGCTACCTCTCCATCCTTGTTTAATGGAACAGGACCCCCAGTAGCCCATTTTAAAGATTGTGCTAAGGAAAGTTCATCGCTCTTACGGTAAAGTTCGCCATATCGCGTTACTTTTTCTAATAGATCTCCATTCCCGAAAGGACCCCAGGAATCATAAAAACCATCGCATCCCAGATAAACATTTACTCCTTTTCTGTCCAAAAGTTCGATTGGGGGAAGAGATTTTGTTATCGGAATGGTGGACATAATCGACATTCCAAGCTCACTCAATTTATCTGCAATTTCTTCTGCCTGCGGGACAGGAATTTCACCCAAACTAAACGCATGGCTCACAGCAGCCCGATTGTGCCACCCGGCATCTTCAACCATCTCAGCAAATTTATCAACCGTATAATAACCTACATGGCCTCCGTCATGTAAATGGATGTCTATATCTGCATTAAATTCTGTACTAAGATTCATTATTTCATAGAGAGATTTTTCTATGTTGCGGTCAATTCCTGCAGGATCAAGACCACCAACAATGTTAGCTCCAGATCTCATCGCTTCTTTCATAAGCGGAATCACATTTTCTCTTAATAAACCGTGCTGCGGAAATGCAACAATTTCATATGTCAATTTATCAGAATAGTCCTCTAAGGCAGCTTTCACACCTTCCAGGTTTTTCAATCCTATATAAGGATCAATATTTACATGGGTACGAATATGAGTTGAACCCTTTGAAAGGAGAAGCTCGATCATTTTACTTGCCCGCTGTTTGGCTGTAGGGGCTAATTCCTCAAGTTCCATTGCTTCATATTGTAATCGTTCTTCTAAATTTCTGACCGTCCTGCAAGCCTTCCAATCAAGAGATAGATAGGTTTTATCAAGATGATTATGCATCTCCTTAAAAGAAGGCAACGCTAGAAATCCTTTGCAGTCCACTGTTTCTTCATTCTCGGAAATTTCAAAACTGCTGATTTGTTTTTCTGTTATTTTTCCGTCTTCTATTTTCAAATGAAAGAGTTCTGTTTTGGTAGTGTATGACCCCTTATCATCTTGAAGATATCCTGTCTCCAATTTAATATTTGTTAACCAGTACGGAGTGGACATTGTATTTCCCCCTTTGCTCTTTTAAGTTATGCATTTATAGCATCCATTTCTGTTAATTTGCTTTCAACCTTCTTGCCTTTGAAAAATAATGACTCCACATTTGCCCTTCTAGCAATCGCCTCTGCTGAACATGTCGCATCGACTAACATCATCGTTGCATCATCGCCGGCTTTTGGCCAAACTCGTTCCCCATCTTTATCTAATGGAGTAATCCCGCCGGTTGCAAATTTCAAAGCAGATGATAAGGAATATTCATCAATCAGTCGGAATCTTTCTGCAAGAGTTCCAAGCTTCTGGATGGTGTTCCCTGTTCCAAATGGGGACCAGTGATCAGTGATGCTGTCATGCCCTACAGACACTTGAATGCCATACCCATCAAGTGCTAAGACTGGAATAGTTGGGCGATTAATCGGAATAGTGGTAGTCACATCAATCTCATGTTCTTTTAGTAATGCCGCCATTTCAGTAAGCGCTTCTCCATGCAAATCACCTAAAGCAATCCCATGGCTAATCGTCGCCTTTCCTATTAGACCTGCTTCTCTTGTATAATCAGCCATTCTCTCGAATGTAAAAGCTCCCAATGTGTTAGGGTCATGAAGATGGATATCGACTCCTTTATTATGTTCAACCGCAATTTCAAATATTGTATTCAGTGACTTTTCAATGTTCCGGTCTACTGTAGCCGGATCAACACCGCCAACTAAGGTGGCTCCATTTTTCATTGCATCGCGAATTAATTGAACAGAATCACTTCTTAGGAGTCCGTGCTGCGGAAATGCCACGATTTCATATGTAAGAACATCTTCATATTTTTTTAATGCATTTACGGTAGCTTCTAAATTTTTTAGTCCAATTACTGGGTCGACATTACAATGCGTGCGAATATGAGTATGGCCATTTTTCAAATACAGCTCAATCATTTTTTCAGCACGCTCTTGTGCGGTTGGAAGAAGCTTTGGCAAAAGCTCTTTTTCCTCTTCTAATCTGGTGAAAATTCCTTTTGTGATTGGCGTACAGGCTTTCCAAGGACCGCCATAATAAGTTTTATCAATGTGAATGTGCATATCTCTTAATGAAGGAAGTAAAAGCTGCTGCTTGGCATCGAACTGGTTTTCATGGGAACCTGGAGCAGTTTTTGTGATTTCTGTGATTTTTCCACCTTCAATTTTCAAGTGGCAAATTTCTGTCCTGGTACCGGCAATTCGTCCATTTTCGTAAATAAATCCTTTTTCCAGACGAACATTTGTAATCCAATGAGTAGTCATATCAATTCCTCCTAAAGTTGAGAATGAAGGAAAAGTACTTTTTGAACAAAAGTACTTTTCCGGTTTTTCGATGTTAATTTTTCATCACCATCGACCTCTATTTACTCAATTACTGCATCATCAATCATCAGGTAGTTTGCAGCATTTAACCAAAAGCCGCTTACATTTTTACTATGGGCAGCCATATGTTCGTAGTTCCGGATCGGAATATATACGGCATCCTCTAATTCCATTTGCATTACCTGCTCATAAAGCTCCTTACGCTTTGCTTCATCAGTCTCTCTCCGTGCCGCTTCGATCATTTTGTCTACCTCTGGATTACTGTAATAGAAATGGTTTCCTGGAGGTCCTTGTGAAGCAGTGTGGAACAGGTTGTACTGGTTATAGTCCCCATCCCCTGTCGCATTTCCCCATCCTCCAATAAATAGATCATGTTCTGATTTATCAATCGTATCGATATAAGCACCATATTCCATTACTTGAATGTCTACCTCAACGCCTATCCCCTTTAATTGGGATTGAATAACTTCAGCCATATTGATCCGTTCTTTTCTATCGCTGGTGAGTAATTTGAGCTGGAGTCCATCTTCATATCCGGCATCTTTTAACAATTTTTTTGCTTCATTTAAATCATAATCATAAGGCTTTACATTCTCACTGTGGCCAAAAACCTTTGGGCTCATAGCCGCATTTGCAAGTGTACCTACGTTGTTATAAACCCCTTTTATGATCGCTTCCCTCTCAACGGCATGGCTGATTGCTTTACGGACTTTAACATCATCCAGAGGTTTTTTCTTTGTATTAAACCCGATATATTCAACAGCAAGTCCCTCCGCACGGAAAAGTCCCATGGAATCGGATGATTCAATTCGTTCAATTTCCGTAACAGGCACCTGATCGTTAATATGGGCCTCCCCTGTTTCGATCATAGCCAATCGAGTTGCATCTTCTGGGACAACTTTAAACACAACCCGGTCAATTTTTGGCTGTTTCCCCCAATAGTTTTCGTTTTTCTTCAAAGATATTTCCTGGCCGGTCTTCCAGGCTTCAAATACAAATGGTCCTGTACCAACTGGATGTTCAGTCAGCTTTTCAGGGTTTTCAGCTAAAGCTTTTGGGCTAATAATGCTTCCTTCGCTACTTGCCAGAATTGAAAGAAGCGGAGCATAAGGATATTCAAGTAATAATTGTACTGTGTATTCATCAATAATTTTTACTTCATTAATCATCGCGAATTTCTCACGCTGCGGCGATCCTGTGTTTGGATCCAGCAAGCGGTCAAAGGTTGCTTTTACTGCCTCTGAGTTAAACGGAGTCCCATCATGAAATGAAACGCCTTCTTTCAGCTTAAACTCCCAAGTCGTATCATCAATAACATTCCATTCAGTTGCCAGAGAGGGCTGAATGTTCATGTCTTTATCCGGTTCTACTAAAGTTTCATATACTTTTTGATAAATAATATTTGCAGAAGGTATATCTGTAATAAAGTGAGGATCTAATTTTGTTGCGTCAGATAAACGAACAACTGTCAGTGTTCCCCCTTCTTTTTTCCCTTCCGTTCCATTAGCAGCACTCTGTTCTGTATTTGATTGAGTAGAACAAGCTGCAACAAACAGCATCAATAAACATAGGAAAACCATAAGCATTCCATTCTGAAATAGTTTTCTATTTTTCTTCATTCTTTCTCTCCCCTTTTTTGCATTTTCGAAATAATTAAGCGTCAAAAACTATTTTCACCATCCCTCCGTAACTACTTATCTGCATTATAGAAGATGATGAATTTCAATATTTACAGAATATTTACGTGTTTTTTAAAGATTTTGACAACTCTTTTAAAAAATATTTACTTTGCTGGTAATTTTGATAATTTAAATAAAACATCACTCATTTTTATACCAAACTCTTTGAAAGGAGGAAGGGTGATTCACATTTCAGAATTTCAATTCGGAAAAATTTTATAGGGGGGAAATAAGATGACAGTTGAAGTAAAAACCGAACAGCCTAATATTGCTGCAAAGTCTTTCATAAGTAAAAAGGAATCAAGAGTAAAAGATTTTCTATCTATATTAATCCAGAATAAAGCGGCTTTAGTTGGAGCCATAATCATTCTTATCTATATCTTCATGGCAATGTTTGCACCGCTGCTGGCTCCTTATAGTCCATACGAAATTGATTTGGAAAATAAATTGACACCTCCATCCTCGGAGCATTGGATGGGGACAGATGATAAAGGAAGAGATATTTTAAGCAGGATCCTTTATGGTTCAAGGCTGTCCATGGGGGTAGGTTTTGCTGCTGTATTATTCGGTGCATTCTTTGGAATTATTTTTGGGTTAGTAGCCGGCTACTATGGAAAATGGGTTGACACCATTATCATGAGAATGATGGACGTCATGCTTGCATTCCCAGGAATCCTATTAGCACTTGCCATCATCGCTGCTCTTGGTCCTAGCCTTATCAATGTAACAATAGCAGTTGGGGCTTTCTCTGTTCCTTTATTTGCCAGGATTGTTCGAGGATCTACTTTAGAAGTAAAACGCCTTGAGTATATTGATGCTATCCGCTCGCTAGGCGCAAATGATTTGACAATTATCGCCAAACACATTTTTCCAAATATTCTTTCACCCATTATTGTACAGGGAACACTGCGATTAGCTACAGCCATTTTATCAGCCGCTGGATTATCATTCCTTGGCCTGGGTGCCCAGCCACCATCACCAGAGTGGGGAACCATGCTTAGCAGCGGAAGAGATTTCTTATTCTCAGCACCGTATATTGCCTTATTTCCGGGCCTCGCCATTTCCATTCTAGTTCTTGGATTTAATATTTTCGGTGACGGCTTGCGGGATGCATTTGATCCTAGAATGAAAAAATAAAAGAGCCTATGAGGAGGTTATATCTATGCTGATGTTTATATTACGCCGGGTCTTACAAACCATCCCGGTTATTATTGGAGTTACTTTTGTTGTCTTTTTTATCATGCAGCTCGTTCCGGGTGATCCTGCTGTACTGCTTGCAGGTGAAGGTGCTTCGAAAGAAACAATTGAAGCCATCCGTGAACAACTTGGATTAAATCAGCCTCTATATATCCAATACTTTGAGTATTTAACAAATGTTTTTAGAGGGGACTTAGGTGTTTCATTAAAAAATAGCCAGCCCGTCCTTGATGAAATATTGGTGAGATTGCCCATAACGATTGAACTTGCCTTTTTTAGTATCATCATAACAATCGTGCTGGGGATGGCTGCAGGAATCATATCAGCTGTCAAACCTTATTCTTTAACAGATGTCAGCGTTATGCTTGTTGCACTCCTGGGAATTTCACTCCCAAGTTTCTGGTTTGGTCTAATGCTAATGTATTTCTTCTCTGTTAAACTGCAAGTCTTGCCAGTTGCAGGTTGGGATAGCCTTCTGCATGTAATCTTGCCAGCTGTAACCCTTGGAGCTGGCGGAGCCGCAATTGTTGCCAGAATGACAAGGTCAAGCATGCTGGAAGTTATTCGCCAGGATTATATTAGAACAGCGCGTGCAAAAGGTCTTCGTGAACGTATCATTATATATAAACACGCTCTTAGAAATGCACTGATTCCAGTCATTACAGTTGTTGGGCTTCAGTTCGGAGCTCTGCTTGGAGGTACTGTACTGGTTGAATCAATATTTGCCATTAATGGCCTAGGCAGAATGATTGTAGATGCGATTCGAATGCGTGATCTTCCAATGGTCCAGGGCGGTGTTTTGTTTGCCTCACTTATTTTCGTAATCGTAAATTTATTCGTAGATGTATTTTATCGGTTCTTCAATAAACGAATTGAGTTAAATTAAGTTAAGGGTGGGTGACCTGACCGTGAACAAAAAAAATAAGCTTATTCTTGAAGTAAAAGGGTTAAAAACGCATTTCACAACAAAACGCGGAGTAAGCAAAGCCGTTGATGGCATCGATTTTACATTGCATAAAGGTGAGACTTTGGGAATTGTAGGAGAATCGGGATGCGGGAAAAGTATGACCTCCCTTTCCATTCTCCGCCTGATCCCTTCTCCTCCGGGGAAAATTGCTGGTGGATCCGTTTTATTTAAAGGAAAAGATTTAGTTACAATGACAGAGGATGAAATGAGGAAAATTCGAGGAAATGAAATATCGATGATTTTTCAGGAACCTATGACTTCATTAAATCCAGTAATCCCAGTTGGGGAACAAATTGCGGAAGCTTTGAGGCTGCATCAAAAGATGGGAAAAAAAGCCGCCTGGGAAAAGTCAGTTGAAATGCTGAAGCTGGTAGGAATCCCTTCTCCTGAAAAGAGAGCTAAACAAGAACCTTTCCAGTTAAGCGGCGGGATGCGACAGCGAGTAATGATTGCGATGGCCCTTGCCTGCACACCGGAAGTATTAATTGCAGATGAACCAACAACGGCATTGGATGTTACGATTCAAGCGCAAATACTGGAGCTGATTAAAGAGCTGCAGACAAAAATAGGAATGGGCGTAATTATGATTACTCACGATTTGGGTGTAGTTGCAGAAACATGTGATAAGGTAGCCGTTATGTATGCCGGAAATATTGTCGAGCAAGCTTCAACTGAGCAATTATTTGCTAATCCCAAGCACCCTTATACTCAGGGGCTGCTGAACTCATTGCCTAAGATCCATGAAGATCAAGACGAATTAATTACGATTGAGGGCAGTGTCCCAAGCCCATACAATATGCCAGCCGGATGCCGTTTTGCTTCTAGATGCCCATTTCGTGAAGACATATGCATAACACATCAGCCTAACCTTATAAATCAGTCTGATGGGGTTAAAGTGCGGTGCTGGAAATATACAGACGAATGGACAGGCAATAGAGATAAAGAGGGGGTTGTCTAGCATGAAAACGGCAGCAGAAAAAAAGATCATCTTGCAAGTGGACCATTTAAAACAATATTTTCCTGTGAAAAAAGATTCCATCTTCAAGCCAAAAGCATATGTAAAAGCGGTGGACGATATTTCATTTGCGCTATACGAAGGTGAGACATTAAGTATAGTTGGAGAATCAGGCTGCGGCAAATCAACTACAGGACGTGCAATTTTAAGACTTGATGAGCCGACTGATGGAAAAGTTCATTATATGGGGCAAGATATTTTGGGACTAAATAAAAAGGAAATGAGGAAACTTAGAGGAGATTTGCAGGTTATTTTTCAAGATCCTTTTGCTTCTCTTAATCCTCGGCAAACAGTTAAGCAAATTTTAAATGAAGCAATGGCCATCCAGGAAGTAGTTGAAAAGCCAAAACGAAAGGACAGAATGCTGGAATTACTTGGATATGTGGGGCTTTCTGCAGAATCCCTTGATAGATATCCGCATGAGTTTAGCGGTGGACAGCGCCAGCGTATCGGAATTGCCAGGGCGCTGGCGGTTGATCCGAAACTAATTATTTGCGATGAAGCTGTATCCGCCTTGGATGTATCAATCCAAGCACAAATTCTCAATCTCTTGAAGAATTTGCAAAAACAATTTAAACTGACATTTCTTTTTATCTCTCATGATCTGAGTGTGGTCAGGCACATTTCAGACCGGGTAATGGTGATGTATTTAGGAAAAGTGGTTGAAATAGCTGAAAAAAAAGAACTGTTTGATTCTCCACTCCATCCATATACACAGGCCTTGTTATCTTCTATTCCTGTTCCGGATCCAACTTTAAAAAGAGACCGTGTCATTTTAAAAGGAGATGTGCCTTCACCGATAGATCCTCCTGGAGGCTGCCGGTTCCATACACGCTGTCCCTTTGCTGTAGAAAAATGCAAGCAAGAAGAACCATCCTTAAGGGAGCTTGTGAAAAATCATTTTGTAAGCTGTCATATTGCAGAAGATTTGCCAGTTTAAAACAAATACATCTATTTTGCTTAAAATGTTATATTAAAAAAGGGAGATGTTCGCATACATCCCTTTTTTAATACGTAAGGAGAAACTTGTAAGATGCTGCCTATTGAATCCTTCTCCATTTATATTATGTTTTGTGTTCTGGTTCCTTTACTAGGATCCTTTACCTTGCTATTTTTGTTTGTTTTTGAAAAAAGAATTGATTTGCTTGAAAGACAGAAACGTGAAATAGCTTTAGAGAGAGAATTGCAAACAGCTTTATACAATCAATTGAATCAGGAAATACAGCCGCATTTCTTTTTTAATACCTTAAATTCAATATTGGCTTTGGCAAGACTGGATCGCAAAACTGAATTAATTCGCTCCATAGAGACTCTTTCAAAACTTCTAAAATTTAAGTACCGAACAATTAGTAATTTCATCCCAATCGAAGATGAGCTTACTTATGTTAATTATTATCTAGAGATACAAAAAACCAGGTTTAGAGAACGGCTTCACTACGAAATTCAAATGGACAGACATGTAAATAAAGCGATTATTATTCCTTTTTTAATTCAGACTCTTGTCGAGAACGCTTTTAAACATGCTTTTGAAAGACATATTGGTCATGCCTTTTTAAAAATTAATGTTCTAAAAATAGAATCAGCAATACATGTATCTGTGTGGAACAACTCATTTGAAAGCACTGAAACCAGTCACTCGGATGGGGGGCTCGGATTAGAGAATATAAAAAAGAGACTTGAGCTACTGTTTCCGGAAGATGAAACTTCTGTTCAGTTAAGGAACGAAGGGGGCGGAACAGCTGTTTTAGCTATTTTCCCCTTTGTAATTAAGTCAGAAAAACTGGAAGGTGAAAAAGTGCAATGAATATCTTGCTTGTAGACGATGAACCAATTGAACTGGAGCAATTGGAATATCTCATTCAAAAGAAATTTTTAAACTGGAAATTTTTCAAGGCACAAGATGCCTCTCAAGCCCTCCAAATAATTAAGCAGCATGACATCTTTCTCGCTTTCCTTGATATTCAGCTCCCAGGCAAATCCGGTCTTGATTTAGCTATGGAACTTTCCGTTAAGAATGATATCGATATAATTATGGTCACTGCCTATCAAAACTTCAAATATATCCAAACATCACTCAGGCTTGGAGTTATTGATTACATTACAAAGCCTGTCATTGAGGAGGAGTTATTGTCAGTTTTGGCAAGGTATGAACGAATAAGCAGTTACTCGGAGCAAATTGTAAAAGCTTTGCAAATTATACAAAAGGAATATAGCGAGAAACTAACCTTGAATTATTTAGCTTCTAAAATTCATATTAATTCAGCCTATCTGAGCAGAAAGTTCCATGAGGAAGTGGGAATGGGATTTTCCGAGTACCTAAATGAATTTCGATTAAAACAGGCCCAGAAAATGCTGATTGAAAGTCCAGATTTAAGTATTAGCGCCATTTCAGAGAAGTGTGGCTTTAACAGCCAGCATTACTTCAGCCAAATATTCCGGAAAATGACTGGCCAATCACCTAGGGATTACCGTCTGAAGGAGACTTCCCAATGAAAAAAAACGATTTCCAATTTTACATAAGCGGAGCATTCCACATGGGAATCGGGTTTGGAATTGTTAGTCTTTTGTCAAGATGGGTAACTGGGAATACAATTCTCTCCTCGCCAGAAACATTAATCAAGTATGGACTAACCGGAGGAATCGGCTATTCGCTTATGGGCGCGCTTGCGCTAATCTTATTCGGAATTTTAGCAAAAAAGATCCGGGATCGGTTCCATGATCAGCAAACAATAGGTGATGTCTTAAGGGAAAGATTGACTCCAGGCGGTTATTGGTACATGATCTCTATTCTTCTCGTGATTAGTATTCATTCCATATTTGTCCAGGCGATGGGTGCAGGAATCCTTTTGCATATGATTTTTCCATGGCCAGTTTTTTCAGGAATGGCTATATTTTTATTGTTTTGTTTTTTTATTGGCGGAGCAGGAGGTATGCAAAGAATCCATCAGCTTGCAGGAATCAATGTAGTGTTGATATTCAGCGCGGTCATAATTATTCCTGTTTACTTTTATATCCAGGAAGGGGTATATCCTGTTTATGAAGGGATTAAGTTATATCATCCATATATACTTTATGTTAAAAATACAGAAGCTATTTGGTTTATTTTCACTGCCATTTTAATAGGCTTTGGACAAGTTATAGTTGATCGTGCCTCATGGCAAAGAGTCTTTATCATACAAAAAGAAAAACTGCGTATGACCTTTACATTAGCAGGTTTAATATGGGCAACCATTCCGCTTGCATTATCATCTTTAATAATGATTATTATTTTTGGCAGAAGCTATGATTCAATTTATTCTTTATTATTTGAGCTTGTTGGAAAAATAAATTCCACTTTGCTTATTGTCTTATTTATTCTTTTTTGCTTTAGTTCCATTTCATCTGCTATTAGCGCAGAATTGCATGCTACTGTCACATTAATAATTAAAAATATTTTCGATTTACTCCATCCCCTGAGCAATAAAGAAAAGTGGAGATATACTTATATCTTTTCGGGAATCATTTGCTTATTTTTACTTATTATCGTAAGTATATTACCTCCTAACCCTCTTGAATTGTTGTTTTTTTTCGGAAATATCTATGCTTCAATGATTGTGCCAATGCTATATATTATACTAGGCAATAAAACATTGCCTGCCCTCATTCCCTTAGCTTCACTCATTGGGACAGCCGGTGGCTTTGCTGCTTTGCCTATGATGGAAAATCTCATGACCATTTGGATCAGTTTTTTCATATCAAGCTTAATTTGTTTAGTTTATTTCATCTATAATATTTTTAAAATGAAGTTATCGTATAAATTCTCAAAGAGATATTAGCTTGGGAGCGGACTTGCTTTTGTTTAATCTTTTTCTGGATCAATCGCATTTCTGTATTTGAATTAACCTCTCCTTCTCTGCCAGATAGATTTGTATAACATCTGGCAGAGAGGAAAAGTATGTGTCTGTGTGCAATTTGAATTTAATATCTTGTTATATCCATTGGCAAAGAACCAGCAGCAAAGCCGACAAATAAAAACCTTTCTTCGCCAGTATTTCTCATCCCATGAATCTGGTTAGGTTTGGCAAGGATTACCATACCTTTCCCTATTTGGATTTCATTCTCCATGTCCGGGAAGTATGTTCCTGTTCCCTCGATACAAACCCAAATATCGTCTACATTTGAATGGGAATGCAAGTATACTTCCTGTCCTGGTTCTAGACACCAAACAGCACCTACCGTTTTATCCGTTTCATAAAAATAGTTCTTTTGCGGATTATTAGGATCAAATTTTGCTATCTTATCAATTTCAAAAACTCTTTCTTCAATGATCTGCTGAATGTTTGACAATGCCAATTTTTCTCCCCCCTAAAAAATCTTATTTTCATCTTAAATGAAATGGGCAATTATAGCTCCGCATCCCGATTACAATCCTTGGAGTAGACATAGGTTAAATTCTCTCTTCCAACAGCATAGGCTGCCTGGTGTACATAAGGACCCATAAAAATATAATCACCTTTTTTGACTGGAATCCACTTATTATCGAGATTATACATTCCTTCCCCGGAAAGTATATATGCACCGTGCTCTTGAACATGTGTTTCAATAAACGGGTGGCTTGCAGCAGGATCGAAAGATAGGATATGGAAATTCATGTCAAAATCCAAATCAGCTGGCAATAGATCTTTTATGTTTACATTGTGCATATCATCGTAGTTCCTGTATTCAATCCTGTTTGCATGGCCGGATACAACCCATGGCTTTCGCCCTTCAAGTGGGCGGTATTTTTGCTTGTATAAAAAGATCTTAGAGTCCCCATCCTCCATATTTTCCAGATACATCTTTACTCCTGGCGGGCAGTAAAGATATCCGCTTTCCTCCAAGATAAACTCTTGCTCGCCTGCAGCAGCCTTTAATTTTCCCTCTATTATGTAGACAAATGTCTGTATATCTTCTTTGCCGCCAAACCCTTCACTATTTCCGCCCCCTTTTTTCATTGTCACATAGTAGTCGACAAAGCTTGCCCCAAGCTTGGGAGAACCTAAAATAGAAATAATACAATTATGAAATCCAGGAATAACATTGTTCACTAATCCTTCAGGTGCAATTAAGGCGTACTTCCCATGTTCTATTACAGACCTGCTTGATAATAAGTCGTTTGGATAGCCCATTCAAAAACTCCCCTTTTTATCAATATTATTTATAAGCTAGTTCATATAGAGTACCGATCAGTGCTTTAACTCCTTCAGCTAAATCATCCGGCTCGGTATATTCACCCGGGTTATGGCTAATGCCCTTATGGCTTGGAACGAAAAGCATAGCCGTTGGGATGAAAGGTGCAAAAATTTGTGCATCATGGCCGGCACCGCTATGCATTACCTTATAACTCAAGTTTTTTTCCATACAGTGGTTTTCAATAATTTCTACAATTTTAGGATCCATTGGGACTGGATCAGTATCGAGCCATTTTTCAATGGTCGCCTCAACTTCATGCTCTCTTGAAATATTTTTTATTTTTTCAGTAAATGCTTCAGTAAAATGGACAATGGCATGTTTGTCAATATGACGCAAGTCTAAAGTGAAAACGGCTTTTCCCGGTACCACATTCGAAACGTTGGGAGAAATATCAATCCTTCCAACTGTTGCTACCAGCGGTTCACCATACTGCTTTGCCAAGTTGAGCGTTTCATGGATCATATGGCTTGCAGCAAAAGCAGCATCTTTGCGATAATTCATTGGTGTTGTTCCGGCATGGTTCGCTTCACCAGTTACCTCAATCGTAAAACGCCTTTGTCCAACTATACCTTTTACGACACCGACAGATTTATTTTCGTTTTCAAGAACATTTCCCTGTTCAACGTGGACTTCGACGAAGATCTTCAAATCCTGGCGCGGAGCTTTTTTTTCTTCTCTAAAAGCAAATCCTGCTTCACTCATTGCTTTAGCAAATGGAACACCCTTGGAATCTACAAGATTTTCAACATCCTTCTTAATTGCACTTCCCACGATATTCTTCGAACCCCAAAAGCAGTAAGGAAATCTGCTCCCTTCTTCCTCTGCCAAAGAGACAACCTCCAGATTTCGTTTTGGCATTCCATATTGTTCCTTTAAAAAGATTATTGCTAGAATTCCAGCCACAATGCCGTATTGGCCGTCATATAATCCGCCATTTTTCACAGTATCTATATGAGACCCAGTTAAAACCGTCTCACCCTGATTTTGTCCCTTTAATACTCCGCTTAAATTTCCAACTTCATCAAACTGTACCTTTAACCCTTCGGTTTCCATCCAGGATTTCAAAGCTTCCTGAGTATCCGTCCATTGTTTGGAATAAAGAAGACGGGTAATCCCCCCTTCTGGATCCTCCGCAAATGTCCCCAGCCATTCCAGCCTTTTCACAATACGTATTGCCAAATTTTCAATTTCAAGCTTTCCATGGCATTTTATTAAGTCTTCCATACCAAATATCCTCCCTATGTTTATTGTATATGGTATTGGCAGGTTCTAGATCTTGAATTGAATTGGGTCTCTGCTAAACTTCTTAAATAGTTTGCTTGCCTTTCTTCCTGTATAAAATCTATTACTTCTTATCATTTTTAACAAAAAAACCTTAGTAAAAAGCAGTAATAGAGAATTATGCGTTCATAGCTTCCGCTTGACTTTTGCTCCTGATAACTTGGCCAAGAGGTTCTCCGGCAATCCCATGATCCAAATCATATACAACGTTGCCGCGAACAAGGGTTTTGGTTACTCGGCAATCAATCTTTCTTCCAATATAGGGACTCTGCTTATGGCGATAAAATAACCCTTCTTCCTTTACAACATAAGACCGATTGGCATCCACTAAGATAATATCGGCATCCATTGATACAGCTATTTCTCCCTTATTGGGAATGTTAAAACGCTCAGCCGGATTACAGGAAATCATCTTTACAAAAATAGTTATTGGTATATTACGTTTCAAAACCGCTTCATCAAACATTAAATCTACGTTATTTTGACAGCCTGTGATTCCTCCCCACACTTCAAAAAAATTATTTGAAGAACTTTGCTTCATTTCAGGCGGACATGGTGAGTGATCAGACGTTAACATATCAATCTTGCCTTCTATTAACTGCTGCCAAAGTTTTTCTTGTTCTTCTCTGCTGCGAAGCGGAGGTGAACATTTGGCAGCCGGGCCAATTTCTTCGAATTGTGCGGCAGTGATTGTAAAGTAATGGGGACAAGATTCAAGTGACACATCCTGTCCCTCTCTTCGGGCCTTTACAATTTCCTCTACTGCTTCAGCAGTACTGATGTGCACAAAATGGAGCCGGCACCTTGTTTCTTTCCCTAAATAAAGAGCACGTTTTACTGCCTCAACCTCAGTAAAAACAGGCCTGGATAGGACATAATCCGCCGCAGTAATCCTTCCTTGCCCAGCCAATACTTCCCCTAACCGGTCTGTAATAAGGGCATTTTCCGCATGGATTGATAAAATATGCCCCAACTCTGCAATCTTTTTCATCCCTGCATAAAGCGTATAATCATCCACATTCGAAAAATCATTGGGATTATCAGTACCGCAGGTTGACATAAAGCATTTAAATGCTACAACTCCTTCATCAGAGAGCTCTTTTAGTCTTTCAAGATTGCCTGGAACAAGTCCGCCATAAAATGCATAATCAATATAATTCTTCCCTTTTGCTGCTTCGGCCTTTAAATTCAGGGTTTCCCTGTCTATCGTAGCTGGCAGGGCATTTAAAGGCATATCTACATAACATGTGGTCCCGCCAGCTGCCAATGCTTTTGTCCCTGTTATAAAACCTTCCCACTCCGTTCGGCCAGGTTCACAAATATGCACATGAGTATCAATCATTCCAGGCATGACATATTGTTCACTTGCATCTATGATCTGTTCTGCTTCATTGTCAATTGTTTCAGCAATCGCTGCAATTATTCCATTTTTTATTGCGATATCATTTCTTCTTACTTCGTCCCTGAAAACAACTTTGCCACCCTTTATAATCAGATCATATTTCATCGTTTTTCTCCCTTTACTCTTTAATAAAAACGTCTCTGAAATCCTCATACTTAAAAAAAAGAGAGATTCTAGCGGACCTCCCCCAGAGCATTACGAAAAGTCTCTTAATTATTAAATTATACAAAATAATCAAATTATTTTTTCTGAATTTTTTTACCTGTTTTTTAGTTATTTTTACTTCTTGTATCCAACTGGATAGCCTGAGATTTTTGGAGAGTTATTTTCGAATAATACCTACATTACCGTATACTAAATTCCCCCTGTAAAATACCGCGCAGCGTTCTGATCTTCTTGCAATGGCCTCTGCCGAACAGCTTGCATCGAACAGGATCATACTGGCTTCATCTCCTGCTTTGGGCCAGATCTGATTCCCCTCTTTATCCAAGGGTGTTTTACCGCCTGTAATAAACCGCATTGCCTGTGAAAGAGATTTTTCATCAGTCCACCTGTATCGTTCGATTAAGCGGCCAGCTCTTTCCAGAATATCTCCGTTTCCTGTAGGCCACCATGAATCAAAAATATTATCATTCCCAACTGCGACTTCTACTCCGCATTCATTTAACAGATTAACTGGAGGTATCGCTCGGCCTATTGGAAGGCTGGTAACAATCGAAATACCTGCGTCCTTTAATATATCTGCCATTTCATATGCTTCTTCTCTCGAAACATCTCCCAGTCCAAATGCATGGCTGATCGCAACTCTTCCTTCCCAGCCTGCTTCCTTTGTTAAAATGGCCAGACGTTTCATCGTAAAAGTCCCAAGGTGGCCAGGATCATGTAAATGCAAATCAATATCTGCATTTCCCTCAACAGCCAAATCCATTAATTGAACGAGTGAAGCTTCAATATTGTTGTCAACGGTTGCAGGATCTACCGCACCCACAATTCCTGCACCTTCTCTAACGGCTTCTTTAATAAGCTGAGGAGTTCCTGAGCACAGCAAACCATGCTGGGCAAACGCAACAATTTCAGCGCTGGCATAATCTGAAAATTCCTCCAATGTTTGCTGAACCCCTTCTAAATTCTGCAATTTGACCTCAGGGTAAATATCCACATGAGTTCTAACGTGAGTTGATCCAAATGATATTAATTTCTCAAGCAATGCTTTTGACCGCTGTTGGGTGCTTGTTGGTATGGATGCCAATGCACTTTTTTCAATTTCACAGCGTTCGATGACACTTGAAGCAGGACTGCAGGCTTTCCACTTCTCCCCCATGTATGTTTTATCAAGATGGACATGCTTTTCGACAAAGGATGGCAAAAGAAGCAGTCCCCCTGCATCTTTTACTGGTAAGTTACCTGAAAAACACTCCCAGTCTTTAACAACTTTTGCAATGCGGCCGCCCTCTATTAATATTTGAAATAAATCTGTTATAGTACCTATCACTCTATCATTCTCTTTCTTGTAACCACATTCCAGCCGTACATTCTTTATCCAATAATTCCCTTTCATATTCATTCCCCTTTCTTTATTTAAGATCCTGGACAAGATAAAAGGGCATCCAGAATGGATATCCCTCTTATCTTTGACAGCTTATTTAATTGAAATATCATTGATCTCCAAGTAACCAGAAGGACTTATAGAGAAGCCTTTCACTCCTTTTGAAATTGCAGCCATATTCTCAATCACACGGACCGGAATATATACGGACTCTTCCATTTCAATTTCCTGAGCCTTTTCATATAGCTCTAAACGTTTATCCGAATCCTTTTCAGCACGAGCAGCTTCTATTAAGCTATCCACTTCTTTATTACTGTAAAAGAAAGTATTGCCAGCAGCACCGTGAGAACTGCTATGGAAAAGATTATATTGATTGTAATCAGCATCACCCGTTGCATTTCTCCAGCTTAAAATAAACATTTCCGTGTCGCCGCGGTTTGCTTGTTCAACAAATGTGCCATATTCAAACACTTGTATATCCACTTTAATTCCGATTCCTTTTAGCTGTGACTGAAGGACTTCTGCCATATTTATCCATTCCTTCTTGTCCATCGTTTTTAATGTTGTTTCAAACCCATTCGGATAACCTGCTTCAGCCAGCAGTCTTTTTGCTTCATTGAGATTATATTCGTATGCTTTCATACTTTCATGGTATCCGAAAACCTTAGGCCCCAATAGCGAGTTTGATTTGTTTCCGATATTGTTAAATACTCCTTCAATAATGGAATCCATCTCAACTGCATGCCCAACTGCTTTACGAACCCGAGCATCATCAAATGGCGCTTTTTCTACGTTAAAACCAATATACTCTGTACCAAATCCTTCGCTGCGGTATATTTCAGAGTTTCTGGAGCTTTCCACCGTATCCATCATTGTGACAGAAAGTGGTTCAGCTATATGAGCTTCACCTGTTTCAAGCATTGAAATCCTTGTTGTTTCTTCCGGAACTACCTTAAATAAGACCTTATCTAGTTTAGGTTCAGGCCCCCAGTATTTTTCGTTTTTATTAAACACAATTTCTTTGCCCGGGGTCCAGGACTCGAACACAAATGGACCTGTCCCAACTGGCTCCTGAATTATTTTTTTTCCGTATTTTTCAATCGTTTTTGGTGCGATAATTCCGGCTTCATGACTGGCCAAAATGGAAAGTAAAGGAGAAAACGGCTCCGATAATTTAAATTGAACAGTATATTCATCAACTGCCTTTACTTCATCTACCATTTTGAATACAACGGCCCTGGGGGAAGCAACTTCCGGATCTAACAGACGGTCAAATGTAGCTTTCACAGCATCCGCATTAAATGCTGTCCCGTCATGGAATGTTACATCTTTTCTGAGCTTGAATTCCCATGTTGTATCGTCCAGCTGTTTCCACTGTTCTGCCAGCAAAGGTTTTATTTCAGCATTTTTGTCCCGGCCAACAAGCCCCTCATAAATTTTATTATGTGTAACGCTGGCAGCATTGATTGTGGACATGAAATGATGATCTAAATTTTCAGCGTCAGACAAGCGGGCTATAACTAAAGTCCCGCCGCTATCAGACGTTTTACCCTTTGTGTTTTGACTTGAGCTAACGTCCTGTTTTGTTGAGCAGCCTGCAATTAGGATTGCCATCAGAAAAATTAAAACTAACTTCCCAAATCTTCTTTTTGCTTTCATAGACTATACCCCCTTTTTATTAAAACCATAAGGTCTTTATCTAATTATATAAAATATTCAGATTACTTAATTTCCATTATCTTTACTAGTTTTTTAAATATTTCTACTACTTGATTATCCTGAAGAATTTATCCTTTATTGATTGAGTCAACAACTCTAAAAGACGGCGGCAGCAATTCATTCTCAGGAAGCTGCTGGTAATCTCTCTCCATATATCCTTTTCTCATCTTTTCAAAGTATTTTTGACCTTTGCATTTTATTTCATCTAAATTAAGATTAGGTATTTTTCGGTCTTTCATTACTACATTCCCATTTATAATTGATAACTTTACATCTCTTCCGGTTCCACTTGCAATCATCGTTCGTATGGGGTCATCTAAAATTCCCATATGAAATCCGTCTAAATCGATAGCAATGATATCTGCTTTTGCTCCAGGAGCAAGACGACCCAAATCGTCCCTGCCAAGAAATTTCGCCGCGCCCAGTGTAGCCGCCCGGTAAAAATCAGCGTATGCTGAATCCTCAACTTCTTTATCTACTATCCGTGATAGCATGCTCCCTGTTCTAATATTCTGAAACATATCCGGAGGGAAGGTATCTGTTCCCAATGCTAAATTTATTCCAGCCCTTTTATACTTCGCAAAGGATTCCATTGCCTGGCCATGCCTCCCAATAATTAAAGGACAATGAATAACAGTCGTATTTGTTTCCTTCAGCAGCGCCAAATCATCTCCATCACCTGCTAGTGCCTCACTGTATCCGGAAATAAAATGAGCATGCGGAATTCCTGTTTTCGAACCTAAAAACCCAAGATTATACAAATGCCTTATTGGGGTTACGCCATGGTTATTAATGATAGTATGATATTCAAAACTGCCTTGGGCTGCATGCAGTTTGATCGGAACACCCAATTTATCACTATAATGTTTTGTCTGGATTAAACTTTCTTCCGTTTGACATTCAATCCGTTCAGGTGCAAGCATCCCCCTGACCAATCCATTAAAAGAGCCATCAAATTCCTCCACAAATTTTACAGCTCTTTCTAACCCTTTCCTTCCTGCTTCTTCATCCCAATAAATTTTTATATTTCCATCACCCTGTACGACCCTAACCCCCGATTGATAACTTGGCCCCAGATAAATCCGCAGTCCCAAGCTTGCTGCATGGCTGGCTGCCGAGGCCAGCTCCTCATATGTTTCTGCCCATCTCTTATAATGCACAGAAGTAATTGGCATTGCCGTTGTAATACCATGAAGGATTAGCTGGGAATAAGCATATAGGGATTTGAAAGCCTCTTCTTCCCCAGTCATAATTTCACGATGTCCCTGCTCAACATAACGCTCGGACCAAAGCAGATTTTTCTGTCTTGTCGTACTGGCTTCCATATGCAAAATGTCGTGATCTATATCTCCCAATGCATTCAAATCAATGAACCCCGGACTAATTAAGGCATTACCAGCATCTATTACTTTATCAGCTTGACCTAAGTAATTTTTTCCAACATAGACAATCGTATCGTTTTCATATACAACCTCAGCATCTTCTAAAATGACATGATCTTCCCCATCATAACCGATAACATATTTTCCTTTTAGCTTGGTTTTCATTGGTTATCCCCTTTCGCCACAATAGAAGTGCAGTCTTCTTCGTTATAGTTGGTTCCATCAGCATAGCTACGTGTATGACCCCAGAAGTATTTCGTCTGCTGCATATATTTTTCGAGGCCAGCACGTTTAATTGTTGAAAAAGCCTCTTCATTTGCTTCGGCTAGAACTTTCCTTTCATCAACTGAACAAGCATTTCGGTCTTTCATCACGATCTTGCCATCTACGATAACATGCTCTACATCATTAGCTGTAGCTTGATAGACAAGCCGGTGAATATGCATAAATTCAGGAGTTAAATGCGGCTGCTGCAGATTGACTGTAATGACATCAGCCTTTTTTCCAATTTCAAGAGAGCCAAGTTCATCGTCCCACCCAATGCATTTGGCAGCATCAATTGTAACCATCTCAAGAAGCTTTCCAGGCGGCAAGCAATATTCATCTCTATGGGCTGCCTGATGAATGAACTGTGTTTTCCTCATCGCTTGAAACATATCAAAACTGGTTGATGGAGAAGTTCCATCTGTTGAGATTGCAACCGTCGTTCCAAGCTCCAGTAATTCTATGATCGGTGTGCGGGCATGAATTTGAGAAAAACCCGGTGATGCACTCACATTCGTCCCTGTTTCTGCTAAAACTTTAGCCTCATCGAAAGATATCCCCCGGCAGTGCTGCAGATGAACATCCGGACCTAAAAGAGCATTCTCCCAATCCCGTACCGCTAAGTGAATCATCCCTCCAAAAGCATCAGAGTGAATCCTGGTATTATATTTTCTGGCAATCTCCCTTATTTTTTTGGCCTGATAAAGATCATGCCCCGTTAATTTACGAAGCTTGGCAGGCGAGGTTGGACCCGAGGGTTCAACCGATGTAACGATTACAAAAGGCGTAATAAATGCTCTTGTCCGATCTTCATTTGCATGGTTTAATGCCTCAATTACCGCTTCTGCTCCATTTAACACTTCCTCGTAGGTTACATCTCTTGTAATTCTCTTTCCGTCTATCCACCGGCTGAATGAATGTGGCCATGGCGGGTTGCAAGGCCCGGTGCACACAACCTCCCTAACACCGGTTTCAGCGTACGCCTTTGCATGATTGATGGCAAAAATCGGGTCATCTGATCTTGGCATTGATCCAAGAACAGAGACACCCGTCGTTATACCCGCTTTTAATCGTTCAAGAGCAGAGAGCTTCCCTTCATAGTACCAAAAGTCATCTGTTACAAAGTGCTTATAGGTATTCGTCATAATGGGCATCCAAAAGTCAATATTCTCCATTGCGATCGTCTTGAACATCGAGTGTCCGCCATGGCCATGAACATCTATTAACCCTGGTAAAATACAATGATGACTACAGTCAATGATTTCCTTTGCCTCATACTTTTCAATTAGTTTTTCACTAGTATCCACATCCAGGATCCTGCTTCCATTTATCGCAACAGCTCCATCCTGGATCATCCGTCTATTTGGATCCATCGTAACGACCGTTCCATGAATAAGCAGTAAATCAATCATTTCCTTCCTCCCTCACCTTCCTCTTTATCTACAATTATAGGGAAGAAAGAAATATAGAACTTTCAGAATTATTACTTTTATTTAAAATATTTCTACCTTTTTTTTCATAATTTATACTTGTAAAAATATAATAATTTCTAAAATTAGGTGCCTTCCCTTTGATTTACTTTTCTCATCAATTCTTCACATAAAACACGGGCATGATTATGGATCGGGTCTTTCGCGGCATATAATAAGGTGACCTTATTTACTTTGGACATACTGGCCAATTCTTCTATCTTGCGGATCTTATCTTCCTGCGTACGCAGCTCAATAAGATACTTTTCCCGAAACTCATTAAAAAGTTCAGGTTTATGATTAAACGCTTTTCTCAGCTCGCTGCTTGGTGCAATATCCTTTTCCCAAGCTGATAGGCGTGCATCCTCTTTCTTTATTCCCCGTGGCCAAAGCCGGTCGATTAATACACGGGAGCCGTCATCTTCTTCAAATGGATCATAAATTCTCTTTATAAAAATTGCTGCCATTTGCAAGCACCTCTTCCTGAACGGTTACTATTAATATTTCTTGTTTCTATATCCATTGTGATTTGCTATTATTTTACTATAAACACATTATACAAATTTTTCTAATTTCATGAAGGTGAGGTGTAAGGAATTTGACAGGTACAATTGCTGTCATTATGATTTTCTCCATTCCCATTGTCAGCATCCTGACTTTTCATACGCAAAGGCTGGCAAAAATTAAACACAGCATGATTAAAGATGAAATTACCCTGGAAAAGCTAAAACAGGAAAACTTCCTGCTTGAAACGGAAAAAATGAAAATAGAACTTGAACAGATAAAGTTTGAAAACTTGCAGGATAAAACGAAAATAATGTGACCTTTTGAGAACTCTCTTCTGGCCCTCTTTTTTCTGCTTCAAAATGACACGGTAAAATTACAATATCCTGCTGGGCTTGTTTTGATCTGCAGATTAATGGCCGGAACAGCAGCAGAAATTAAAACTTTTTTCCCTTCTGATTGGCAAATGCGCATAATAAAATCCCCTTCTAATTCAGGAGGGGATTCTTTCTTTATATATTCTGGATAATTTTTCTGGCAGTGTTTGCCCCGTTTTCGATGCAGTCCGGTATGCCGACCCCGTAATAAGAACAGCCGGCAAGCCATACTCCAGGGTAATCCTCAGCCAGCCTTCTTTCAAGTGCAGCCACTGTTTTTGGATGGGTTATCAGGTAGTTTGGCATTTTCTCCGTCCAATTGGTCACTTCACTTGCTGCAGGCTCAGCCACAATTCCAAGGCTCTTTTTGATATCAGCCAAAGCAACCTGCAGAAGCTCCTCTTCATTCATTTCCTTGAGAGATGTGAACACAGGATGGCTGCTTTTATAAAATAACCTTATAAGCAGATTGCCGCTTTCAGATGTGTGCTTCCATTTTCGGCTTGTCCATGTACAAGCATTGCATGTTAATTCATCGGTATTTGCGGTGATAAAGCCTGTACCGTCTGCCGGAAGCTGGCTGTCCGGAATATCAAAAGCAACATAGATCGAAATAAGCGAACTATTTTTAAGACCGCTAAACTCCCTTTCAAGGGCTCGGTCTTTAATCAGCACTTCAGCCGCATTGTGTGGAATGCTGAGCACAACATGATCTGTGTCCATGCTTTCCCCATTTGTAAAAGTGACCCTATAGCGGCCATTCGCTTTTTCAATTTTAGCGGCCTGAGTGTTTTTTAAAATTTCGGCACCCTCCAGTTTTTCTTCATAAGCATGTATTAGTGCATCCAAGCCGCTTTTAAATGAAAGAAACTTTTTTTCCCCGCCACTCTGAAATGCTTTTCTGTTTTCTTCAATTCCTTTTATAATGCTGCCATACTTTTCTTTATAATCGAACACCTGCGGAAGGGTTGAAGCAATCGTCAAATCACTGAGTTCACCGGAATAAACACCGGAAAGCACAGGAGCGATCTGCTTTTCAACCAATTCTTTTCCGAAAAAATGCTCCAAAAATTCGCCAATCGAATCATTCTTTGTAAAACCTTCATTTTTCGTATAGAAATCCTTTAACGCTGCAACTTTACCTTCAGCAGACACAAGGGTCGTTTTTGCCAGAGATTCAACGCTGGCTGGAATCCCGAAAACAGAATCTGCCGGAATCAGCTTTAGCTTTCCATCGCTGTATATATACGAACGCCCCGCCGTGTTATAAACGAGCTCTTCTTCCAAGCCAAGATCCTGGATAAAATTCATCTCATTGGCTTTGCGGGCAACTATCGAATCGGCGCCTGCTTCCATCACAAAACTGCCTTCCCTGACTGTTCGAATTTTACCGCCCAGCTGTGCTGATGATTCTGCCAGCACAAGCCTTATATTGGATAGATTTTCTTTTTTCCATTTATTCAATTCATACATAGCGGACAGCCCTGTGACCCCGCCGCCAATGACTAATACTGTTTTCACCTGTACACACCTCTATTTACATCCAATTCATATATAAAGTGTACCACATAATATCTGGGTGAAAGAATGTGATGGTTTGTCCAAATGATGAATATATATTAGAAAAGGGGGAGTGAACATGAAGCATTCAGTTCTTACGATGAGCCTGCTTCGCTATTCAATTTCATATGTTTTTATAGTATCCGGTTTTATGAAGCTGATCAGCGCGGAAATAGGCAATGCTTTTGTGAATCTGGGGCTTCCCTATCCCGAACTTCTCATGCATGTGGTCGCTTTTCTTGAAATTATATGCGGTGTATTAATTCTTTTTAATAGAAGTGCTAAAAGCGCAGTCATTCCACTGATCGGCATTATGATTACGGCCATTATCCTGACAAAAATGCCAGCTCTTGATTCAGGTTTTATGCCTTTTGCCTTTGACGCCAGGCTGGATGTCATCATGCTTGTACTGCTTTTCATTTTATATAGGCAATCTACGTAAACAGAACAGATTTTTTTAAGGGATGCTGATAGGACGGGAAGTGACCGATATATCCGAAACACCATATAAATTTCATGAGAGAATCTCTTCCAAATAGATGTTTTTAATAAAAAGGTTAGTTTTGGAACGAAATAAAGAAAAAACGGAGAGCTCAGTCTCTCCGCTTTTTTCATTTCCGAAACCAATTCGCATTCTCATCCATATGCAAAAATGGAATGTCTGTATTAACTTCACCAGATATCCGACTAACGTCAACATCCTGCCCGCCGAGCCACCTGAAAAAATCAAATATAATCGGCTTCCGGTCTCCGCCTAATGAGAACCAGGCCTGCATCTCCATTGGCAGGTAAGCGGATGTATGGATCGTCCCAGCCCAGCTGCCATAAAGATCGGAAAAAACGCCTTTGTCTGTATCGTTTAGAAGCCGGAAAGCATCACGAGCGCTTAATGGCTGCTCCTGGCGGATTTTCATCACATCCAGCCTTCGCTTGCTGTCAATCAGATGGTTCCGATTTTCATGCTTCATAATTTCAAAATGGTTCGTGCAGGCAGTTGTCTGGCGGATTTCTATTCCCCGGGGAGAGGTTTCCACCGCATAAGTCTCACCGCTTCGGTCGTATACCACATAAGTAAAAGAGTGACGATGCGGAATTTCCTTCAGCATATCGACCGCTTCATTGACATTAGCACATGACTCCAGTATAAGCCTGCCAATCATACAGCAGATAAAACCATCCCCCGGATTTTTCCGGTTCATAAAGTTATAGCCAATCACAAGCCCTTTTTCATTCATGCCATCCATCCGGCCCGTCACCCGCTGGCTGGGTCCCATGATCGCATATCCCTGATCTGTTGGCTGATAAAAGGTATAACGCCCCTCATATGTTTTTGGATGATAATCATAATTTCGGATCAGGTAGTCTTCACCTGTCATAATTGAACAGCCTGATCGGACATAATCCAAGCGATAGCCTCCAAACTCTTTTAGTACCCTTTCCATGGGCCACTCCAGTGCTTCACGCAATCCAAGCAGCTCATCCCAAATACCAGGCGCAAACCTAGTAATCGCCTTCCTCACTTCACCTTCATCAATCGAGAATCGCGGCTTTCTCACCTTCCATTGATCCTCCCGGTTTTTTACAGAAATTGAATCCTTTAACCTCTCTCCTTGCATATATCCAAAATCAAAGTGGGTACCCCGAAATTGGATAATATCACTGTAAATCTTCTTCAAAACAAATCCCTCTTCTTTTAATTTCTTTTGTTAAGGATATATGAAGAGTAACTGAAAATCTAGCAGTCGGACCTCGCCTGAAAGTAAAAAAACTGATCCGCAGACACCTGCGAATCAGCCAAATTATTTATCATCTACAACTATATAAGTAGCCCTTACCGGCCCATGTACGCCGACAATTAAATTCATTTCAATATCAGCGCTATTGCTTGGACCTGAAATAAAATTCACGCAAGACGGAATAGGCTCTCCATTTTCAACTTTATTATGGATGTGTTTTGCAACCTGGGTCATCCTTGGAACAATCGTGCTTTTCGGGATGATAGCAAGATAGATGACAGGAAGAAGGCTAACCGCACGCCCCTTCCCTTTATCGCTGAATAAAACAACGGTCCCAGACTCTGCAAGTGTGGCATCACTGAAGGTAATCCCGATGTCAGCTGTTGCCGAGAAGGCGAGATTCTCTTCTCCCCCCTCTTGATCCCAGACATGAACCGCGACTTCTTCTTCATTAAATTCTTTCGGAAGACCGGATAATCCAAATTCTTCAAAACGCGGATCATCCCATGTTACCACAGATTTTCCGCCATATTCCTTAATCAAGTGAGTAATCAGTGCAGGCAGTTCTGATGAGACTGTTTCATGCACATCTGTATGGATAAGCAAGCATTGTTTTTTAAGTACCTCCACAAGCTCATCCTGGGACGCTCCTTTTAGAACGCCCCATTGGGGATTATGGCCCCATTCTGGCCTCTTAACTTGATGGCGGCGCTCCCTCCCCAAATTTTTCGCAAGGTTATCAAGGAAAGAATTACGATTATAAACTTGACCAGCTGGCATCATTCTCCCCTCTCTTTCTTTCTCTTTTTATACAAATCCCTAAATCGGTCTTTTTTAGGTGCAGGGAACTCGCGGATCTCCGTCCAGTTTTTCAGCGGGCCTGGACCATCGGAGATTTTGTCATCCTTGGCGAACGCTACCAATGCTTTCGGCGCAAGCTTGGAGCCGATATTATACATGGAAGGTGAAGCGGTCCCCATGCTAAACGCCTTCATCGATAAGTTTTCAAATACAGGTGCTTTTCCTTCTTTTTCAACAATCTCCTGGCGGTGGCGAAGCAAATGCTCATGTAAAGGAATTTTCACCGGGCAGGCTTCCGTACATGCTGCACATAAAGTAGAAGCATATGGCAGCTCCTTATATTCGTCATATCCTCCTAAAAGTGGAGTCAATACTGCTCCCACTGGTCCCGGATAAATCGACCCATATGAATGTCCCCCTACATGGCGATATACCGGGCAGACATTAATGCAAGCTGCACAACGGATGCAGTGCAGGATAGACTGGAATGCAGTTCCCAGAATTTTAGACCGGCCGTTATCTACAATAACAAGATGGAATTCCTCAGGGCCGTCCACTTCTCCCTCTTGTTTTGGCCCTGTTAAAGCAGTAATATAGCTTGTCAGCTTCTGCCCAACTGCCGCTCGTGTCAGCAGGCTTACAAGAACCTCCATCTCTTCCCAAGTTGGGACGATCCGCTCCATCCCCATCACCGTGATTTGCGTTTTCGGGATGGTTGTGACCATTCGCGCGTTCCCTTCGTTCGTTACGAGGGAAATCGTTCCTGATTCAGCAATGGCGAAATTGCAGCCTGTGATTCCGATATCGGCCTGCAAAAACTCCTCACGCAGCTTTTCCCTTGCAAACAATGCAAGCTCCTCCGGCTTTTCTGTTTTATCATAGCCCAGTTTATCCCTGAAAACATCACGGATCTGCTCTTTGTTTTTATGCAGGGCCGGGGTAACAATATGGGACGGTGGATCATGATCATCCACTTGCAGAATCCATTCTCCAAGATCGCTTTCAATCACTTCACAGCCGGCATTTTCCAGAGCTTCATTCATATTGATTTCTTCTGTTACCATCGACTTGGACTTAACAACTTTCTTGCCATTGTTCTTTTTGACGACATTAGTAATATACTCATTTGCTTCTTCAGCGGTTTCAGCGAAAAAAACATGTCCGCCTCGCTTTGTCACATTCTCGCTTAGAAGCTCCAGATAATAATCAAGATTTTCAATGGTATGAGTCCGAATTTCCTCACCAAGCTTCCGCCAGTCTTCCCAGTTCCCCAATTCTTCAGCAGCATTTAGCCTTCCGCTGCGAAAACGTCCCTGGGCAGAGGAAACAGCTCCGCGCATAAATAAATCGCCTATTCCGTCCGAGACACGTTCTTTAAAGGGTTTTTCCCCTATTTTCATAGCCATTTATGCTTCCCCCTTCTTTATCTGCTGTTTAATACAGAGGCTATATGCATCACCTTTATCGGCTTTCCTTTTCGGTCAATACGTCCCCCAATATTCATTAAGCAGCCGCAGTCCGCTCCTACTAAAATTTCTGCTCCAGAATCCTCAACACTCTGAACCTTTTCATCTACCATTTGCTCGGAGATTTCGGACATTTTTACTGAGAAAGTTCCGCCAAAGCCGCAGCAATTATAATTATGTGGGAGCGGTTTCATTTCCAGGCCATCCACATTGTTTAATAGTTTCATTGGCGCTTCCTTCACACCCAATAATCTTGTCATATGGCAGGATGTGTGGTAAGTTGCTTTACCATTAAGCTTTGCCCCTACATCCTCTACTCCTAAAACATCCACTATAAACTGTGTAAGTTCATAGGTCTTATCCGCTAATTTCCGGGCACGAGGTTCCCATACCGGGTCTTCTTTAAAGACATGTGGATACTCTCTAAACATAGTTCCGCATGATCCCGAAGGAGTAACAACATACTCGGAATGCTCAAAGACCTTAATCATATGCTTCATCGATTCTTTTGCTTTATCTACATAGCCGCTGTTATACGCCGGCTGTCCGCAGCAAGTCTGCTTTTCCGGAAAGTCGACTTCACATCCGAGCCTTTCAAGCAATTCCACTGTATCCATCCCAACATCCGTCTGAAAAATATCTATTAAACAGGTTACAAATAATGATACTTTCATAGGTCTCACCTTTTCTTTCTTCAGGTAAATTCATTTTATTCCATACATTTAACTATATACAGTGTAAGCCTTTACTCCACCCTAGTCAACAGGTCATCTGATGACTTTAACGAATAGAGCAAGCTCCCTCAAATGGGAGCTTGCCAATTTTCCTTACGCTGTTTTCCTCAAATGCTTAACTTCCATTCTATTTTGCTTCTGGCCTTTGGCAATAAGCGTTACAATGAATCCCGCCACAACAGCAAGTATGATGGTTCCAATATTCAACCCAATTCCGCTAATGGCTACATAGCCAATTCCGCCTGCAAAAATAACATAGAAGGTCATTGGAATCAGCGTTTTTCTTATCAGATTCCCTTCCTTGCCTATTAATCCGGCAGAAGAAGAAGCTGCGACGACGTTGTGCACACAAATCATATTTCCGGCTGCACCGCCGACAGCCTGCAAAGCAACAATGGTTGCCGGCGCTGCAAGGATATTATCTGCTACACCAAATTGGAATAAAGAGAACATCATGTTACTAACTGTATTGCTTCCTGCTGCGAACGCCCCGATTGCACCTATTGTTGGTGCCGCAAGCGGCCAATAGCTTCCAAATATATTTGATATTCCCTCTGCCAACGCAAGAGGCATACTTGTATAATCAGCAGCATTGATTCCAGAGTTGATAAACACCTGTACCATGGGAACTGCGAAAATCAGGGCAGCCATTGCACTAACAATTGTTTTAAAAGAGTCCTTTACTGCACGTCCATACTCTTTCATATTCATTTTAAATATAAAGATTGATAGCAGGGAAACAACAATAAAAATGAAACCTGGCAGATTCAATGGTTTCGATTCAACTGTAATCGCTGTTCCAAATAAACTTTCAAACCTGATGACCAAGGCTTGGAGCCATGCCGAGAACGGCAAATATTTCAATCGTGTTAAAACTAATAAAATAGCTACTAATAGGTATGGCAGCCACGCAGCCATGAATGACACTTGCTTCTTTGGTTTTTCGGATTCGTCTACCTGAAGTGAACCAGTCCATGACGGATCCCAAGTACCTTTTTCGTCAAAATCCCATGACTTTTCAGGAATAAACAATCCTTTTTTAGCAGCAGGCACGACAATGGCTAAGCCTATTAAACCGCCAATCAGGGATGGAAACTCCGGTCCAAGAAGATTTGCTACTAAAGCATACGGAACTGTAAATGCTAAACCTGCAAAAATAGCAAACTTCCAAATTGCCAATCCTTCTGCAATCGATTTATTTTTTCCGAAGAAATAAGTCAGCATTGTCACCATAAATAGAGGAATAAATATGCCTATAATTCCGTGAATAAGGGCAACTTGTCCGCCAATTCCATTTATGTAAGCATCAAAAGTCGTTCCTTGTTCAGCAATATAGCTTTGAACTAACGGTGAATCCTTTAAACCGGAATTAACACCTATTAGAATGGGCGTACCCACAGCACCGTATGAAACTGGCGTTGATTGCAGGATAAGTGCAACCATAACGGCTCCCATTGCAGGAAAACCAATTGCGACCAAGAGAGGTCCAACAATTGTAGCAGGTGCCCCCCAGCCGGCTGCTCCTTCAAGGAAGGATCCAAACAGCCAGCAGACGATAATGGTCTGAACACGGCGGTCCGGCGAAATGCTCATAAACCCTTTACGGATTGTAAAAATGGCACCGCTTTCTTTTAATGTGTTTAAAAGAAGAATTGCACCAAATACGATCACTCCCACTTCCAGAGCTGTCACAACCCCTTTAACCCCGGCTGCAGCAACCTGATTTCCAGGCACTTCCCAAATAAACATGGCCATAATCATCGTTAGAACCAACGATACTGGCATAGCCCTCTTAGCCGGCCATCTTAAAATAACCAAAAATAAAAAGACTGAAACGATAGGCAATGTTGCAATTAAAGCCAGTGTACCAATACTCAAATACCTCTTCCCCTTTCATGCTGAAAAATTTCTTCTCCCTTTGAACTAATCACATTAACAGGTCATCTGATGACTTTAGTATAATAAACAGTATAATTAAAACGCTTTCATATCTCAATAGTATTTTTTAAAAATTTTAAAAATAAAGCCCAACCGTTAAAAGGCATCTTAACGATTGGGCTCTTTTTACTTATACTTCTATTTCATGAAAATATTTCATCAATACTTCTTCTACACTTTGGAGATGCTCGAGCAATAACCTTTGTGCCTTAGCCCCGTCCCTTTGTTTTAATGCTTCATAAATGCTTGAATGCTCGTGGGTTAAACGGCCCAATGTGGATTTTTCTGAATATAGCCATAATCGGCGTGTTTCTCTCATAGTAGTAACCATCATTTCCGATACATTATTCATAAGGCTGATCAGCAAATCATTTTGTGATGCTTTTGCAATGGCCATGTGAAAACGAAAATCTGCCTCTTCCCCTAATTCTTCATCATTGGCATTTTTCATCTGTTCAAGTGCCTCTTTGATTTCGCTAAGCTGATCTTCCGTCCATCTTAACGCTGCCGCTTCCACTGCCCCGACCTCCAAGATCCGGCGGACCTCCAGCAGATTTTTCACATCATCCTTTTTCATTAAAACAGCTATTTGCACAGGCAGCTTGAGCATATTGGAATTGAATTCGCGGACATAAGTCCCTTCTCCCTGATGCATTTCCACCAGCCCCATAGCCCGCAGTGCACTCAATGCCTCCCGGACCGCTGAACGGCCAACCTGAAAATTTTCCGCCAGCTGCTGCACCGAATCCAGCTTATCCCCGGGCTTCAATTCCCCTGACTTAATCATATCCATAATGGCCTCAGCCACTTCTTCATATATTTTACGCGGTTTAATTCGTCTATAATTCAACAGTGTTCACCCCATTATGTATCTTTCTTTGATTCTATAGTATTATCTGTGCTGCGACAATGTTAACTTGTAAGCGATTCCTTTAAGAGGTTTATTTTATAATCGAAAGAGCAGGTTTGGCTTGCTCCTCTTAAAGTATACCGGCCCCATTACAGTCAGGATTCTGATAAAATCAAGATGTATTTCTCCATTTATAAAACCGCTGCCATTCACTGCACTAACCGGAATTTTCTCATTCTCCTGTAAATCGTAAAGAGTCCAGCCAATATATATAAACTGTTCAAATAAAATTCATCAAATAATCCACGCTGCTTAGCCGAATCTACTTCTATAAAATCTTTCATAATGGCTTCTAGCCTATAGCCATACAGACACTTCTTCTATACGGACCAACGTCATTATTAGTTTCAGAAAAGGCCTATTTGTTGCATATTCTTTTTAAATCGCCTAAGATTAAATCGCAGGCGATTTAAAATGAAAATATTCTGGGGGAATTCTAATGACAACTGTTTATGATTTTCAAGTAAAAAAGCCAAATGGAGAGATCAACTCTCTAAAAGATTATGAGGGTAAGCCGCTAATTATCGTTAATACTGCAAGCAAGTGCGGACTGACTCCTCAATTCAAGGGTCTCCAGGGGCTATATGAAAAGTACAAGGACAGTGGTTTGGAGATCCTTGGCTTTCCTTGCGATCAGTTCAATAACCAGGAATTTGAAAATATTGAAGAAACCACTGAATTCTGCCAAGTTAACTATGGAGTCTCTTTCCCGATTTTCGCAAAAATTGATGTAAATGGAGAGAATGCTGATCCTTTGTTTGTTTTTCTAAAAGAACAGAAAAAAGGACTTTTATCGAAGAACATCAAATGGAATTTCACGAAATTTCTTGTGGATCGCAATGGCAACGTCGTTGATCGCTATGCCCCAACAACAGAGCCCGGGAAAATCGAGGATGATTTAAAGAAATTACTATAATTTAAGGTGATGACATGGAAGACTTTTTCACACTGGACAAACAGCTTTGCTTTGCAGTTTATGAAACAGCAGGCGAATTTACCAAATTGTATACAAGCGCTCTTCAGCCATTTGGCTTAACTTATCCCCAGTACCTTGTCCTTTTAGCACTTTGGGAAAAAGACGGAGTAACCGCAAAGGAGCTTGGAGAAAGACTAAATCTGGGAACTGGAACCCTCACGCCAATGATTGCAAGGATGGCATCAAATGGCTGGCTCCGGAAAGAAAGGTCCCAAGCAGATGAACGAAAAATAAATATTTATTTGCAGGATAAAGCCCGCCAAGAAAAACATCCCATTACCCAAAAAGTCAGTGAAACAATCCAAACGTGCCGAATTGAGCTGGAAGAATATGAACAGCTGATGATGCAGCTTGGGACACTGCGAAGGAAGGTAAAGGGGCTGATTTAGGGAAAGCAAGAGTACCTCACTAAAATGGGGTACTCTTTTTCTACCTCTATGTTTAATAACCCCTAAAAAAGCCATATTAAGTATAGGTTAATTCGGAAAGGAGCATAAACGATGGATTTTTTACCACGAGAGCAGATAATCAATGCACTACAGGAGCCGCTGCAATCCTACATATCCAAATATGGGATTGACGATATTGGAATTTTTGAAGAAGAAGGCCAGGATAACCAATATTATATGGGCTACACAGTGAAAAAAGAAGGAAAAACTTATCATATACATAGCCCATATACCAAGAATGATAATGGCGGCTTAGCCCCTATAAAAAAGGAGTGGACGGTTGAAACCGATGAGCCTCAAAAAGATGATCGAAGGGGATTTAACGATTTAGATCAAGCTTTCCGGGTGATTTAAATTTTAGTAATAGAGGTTTATGAACCCTTTTGGACTATATTTAATTTCGAATTTTTCGTCTATAATGAAATTAAATTTATAAAAAGGAGTGAAAAAGAATGGCTGTTAATGCCTACCTTAATTTTAATGGAAATACCCGGGAAGCTGTTGAGTTTTATACAGAGGTTTTTGAAACAGAGAAACCCGAGATTATGACTTTTGGGGACTCTCCTCCCAACCCGGAATATCCATTGCCTGAGGAAGCAAAGAATTTGGTTATGCATACACGCCTTAACATTTGCGGAAGCAACGTGATGTTTTCTGATACATTCCCTGGAATGCCTTTTACAGTTGGAAACAACATCAACCTGGCTATAGTGATTAAAGATCTGGATGATCTTAAAAAATACTTTAACAAACTGAAAGAAGGCGGTACTGTAGGCATGGAGCTGCAGGAAACGTTTTGGAGCAAGTGTTATGGCCAATTAACAGATAAGTTTGGCATAACCTGGCTGTTCAATTATGATAGTGAATAACCAAATACATATTTAATGTAAAAATGGGGGCTTTAGCTGAAAGCCTCTATTTTCATTCATCATTTAACAAATGATGAATCATTCTTTTTTTATTATCAAAAAACTGTTTCATGATCCTGTAATGATTTGTTTCTTCTAGTTTTTTTTCTATAATGCCTTCCTCGCTGAATTCATAAATTGCGGCATTAGGATATGCCATGATGATCGGCGAGTGAGTGGCAATGATAAACTGCGAGTGTTCATTGACCAAATCATGGATTCTTGTCAGCATGGACATTTGCCGTAATGGAGAAAGCGCAGCCTCCGGTTCATCCAATATGTATATTCCATTGCCGCGAAAGCGATGAAGGAATGTGGAAAAGAACGCCTCTCCATGTGATTGTTCATGCAGTGAACGGCCGCCAAAGGAATCAATCACCCGAGGCCCGCCCCCTTCACGATCCATTTCTTCAATGTTGGAAGCAACATTATAAAAGCTCTCCGCCCTTAGGAAAAATCCATCCCTTGGTTTATCAAAACCTTTTATTAACCTAAGATAATTCCCAAGCTCAGAATGCGTATCAAACGTTGAGAAGTTAAAATTGAAAGATCCCCCTTCAGCATTAAACCCCAATGCAACCGCTATCGCTTCCAGTAAAGTAGATTTGCCCATCCCATTCTCACCAATTAAAAAAGTAACCTTCGGGTGAAAAGGCAGCTCGCCCAACGTCTTAAAAGCAGGAAGATTAAAGGGATAGTGTTTAAAGGAAGGCACAGCATCTCTCTTAAGGCTAATGCTTCTTACATACTGCGCACTTAATATATCCATACTAATACCTCCGATTGATTTTCTCATACTTTAACATTTTTCCCTATTTACGATCAGGGCTAAAGCCGCTTTTGGATACACCGAGTTGAATCGGAGCATCTTGAAATTCCTGCTGGAGCATCTTTAGAACGACTTTAAATGCTGAGGGATTATACCACTTTTCCAACCCTAAATCTTCATAAATCCTGCGAATCCCGAGTTTCTCAGTCCTTCTGCCCCCGCTTCCGTCTCCCATCCAAAAATCATCAATCGTTACTCGGTTGGCAATCGATTTTAACTTAGCGGGAAATTCCCTTGAGCATGGCAGCAACGGGGCGATTGTTGCTTGTGTTATAATCCCAGCTCCTTTGATTTCTTTTAACGCAGCCATTCTTGCCGGGATAGGCGGCGCCGATGGAGCAAACGCCTTCCGGACTTCTTCTTTGTCCGTCTCAATAGTCATGGAGATCCTGATTTTCTCTCCGAATTGCTGGAATAAGTCGATATCCCGTGTTACTAAGGGAGACCTAGTTTGGACATGCAAAAAGTCCGGCTGATTCTTAAGCATTACTTCCAATAATCTTCTTGTAAGCTTTGAAGTATACTCAATGGGCTGATAAGGGTCAGTTGAAGAGGACATAAACAATGCTACAGGTCCCCTTTTTTTAGCCTTAATCAATTCTTTTTCCAATAGTTCCGCGGCATTCGTTTTAATATCAATCCATGCCCCCCATTCCTCTTCACGGAATATAGAAACAGGAAGCTCCCTTACATAACAATACTTACATCCGAATACACATCCGGCATAAGGATTTAAAGAATGGGTAAAATCATCTATTGCACCTTTGGCAAGGGTTAGTATACTCTTTGAAACAATCTCTTTTAGCTGTATATCCACATTGATCACCTGTTTCACAAAAAACGAACATTGGTTCTGTATATAGATATAATATCTTTTAGCCGAAAGTACGTCAATCCTGATTAGAGGTATGGAAACGATAAGGGGGAGGGAGCGATAGGTGAGTTTTTCGATATAAGGAGAAATATAATACTTAGTGATCGTTTTTTTATCTGGACAAATAGATTAAACGTTCAATTCTTGCTACCTGAAAAACCTGATCAAGTGGAATAATGGCAATAACCAAAAAAGGATTTTGTTTAATAAAAGACCACTTATTTTCCGATTTTAGAAAACGGAAGAATGATGCCTTCATAGTTGAACTTTAATATAGACTGCACATAATCTCTCCCTTCTCGCTGCTACAATATTATTTTACCAAAAGTATCCTTTCAGAAATATCGCTAATTTAAAAAAGTGCCCGGCCAATGCCAGACACCTCACTTATTTTCTAATAGTTTGAGAACTACACGATCTCAATCTGATTCCCTGAAGGATCTTCAATAACAAAATAACGCCCAGGAGGACAAGGCTGCGGCTCATCAAAAAGCACTTTAATTGATAATACACATACTTTATTTAACATGGAAATTCCTCCCTTTTTAGACCTGCAGTACTTCTATTAATATGTTTACAATTCCTGCTAATTTGATAATCTTTTTAAAGAGAATAAAAAGCGCCTGACCCAGTGTTAGGGTCAGACGTATGGTGCCTGACTGTTAGTACATTAATACAGAGGATCAAACCCTCCTTTTTCTATATCAAATTTCCATGTTCCACCGCTCTTTTTCAGTCTTCTTGAGCTGTTTTTCAGTTTCCTCCGGGTAGACTGTACGAAATTTATGGTGATCAGCCGGGATGATTTCAATCATCTTTTTAATCATATCTTCCGGATCGAATTGATTTTTTAATGCCTCTTCCTGTTTTTCCATATCTTCTTTCCGTGTAAAATTCTTTTGTTCATCGAACCATTTCCATTTTTCCTCTGCACTTCGTTTGTTAAAGCCAGTCTCAAAAGCACCTGGATTTATAGTTGCCACTTTCACTCCGAATTCTTTAAGCTCCTTCTTCAAGGTTTGCGCAATTCCCTCTATAGCGTGCTTTGTTGCAGTATATGGACCAACATATGGTGTCGCCGAAATGCCTGCCATTGAACTCATGAACACAATTTTTCCGCTCCCTTTTTTCACAAGCTTTCGAGCAGCAATCTGTACAGTTTCCAGTGTTGCAAAAACGTTCACCTCAAATAGAGCACGGAACCTGTCCATCGGCACCTCACCGAGTGGTCCACCTTCATTAATCGCAGCATTCGCCACAAACACATCAAAATTGTACTCTTCTATCTGATCACGATCGCGTTCGTTTGTAATATCGAGTTTAAATACATCTATATCCAGCCCCTGCTCCGCTGATTCCCGAATTAGATCCGTTTTTTGAGAAGTTAGTTCTGTAGTCGCAATTACACGGTGGCCTTTCTTGGCAAGGCCGAGTGCGGCCCCTTTTCCAAGCCCGCTTCCCGCTCCTGTTATGAAGATAGTTTTGCCCACAATGTATTCCTCCTAACATGTGCTAGTCCTTGTCTTCTTCCCATTTGCCAATAAGATAAAACCCTTTTGCAAAAATGCAATAACGGGAGAGAAGGTGGAGAAAACCAAAAATCTATTATTTCAAGGGTTTTGAAAAGGAAGCAGCCCTAACAAAAAATGCTATCTCAAGTAAAGAGATAGCATCCTAGTAAATAGTTGAGAGAAGCAGTAAGCTTCTCCTACTGCTTCTATATCATGTACCGCAATAAGTTCGGTAAGGACGTGCTGATGGTTCGGGCAATTGGCAGTATTCATCCTGTTCAGGCGAATATGCATATGGGTTTGAAAGTACATCAAGAAGCTTTCTCATCACATTGTAGTCTCCTTGTTTTACTGCCGCTTCCAATGCCTCTTCTACCTTGTGGTTTCGAGGGATTAGTGCAGGATTGCTGTTCCTCATTAACTGAATTGCAGCGTCTTTCGATTCTTCCTGCCTGCCCAGTCTTGATTGCCACTTCTCATACCACTGGGTAAATTCAAGGTTTCCATTTAGATCCGTATCCTCCACATTATTCAAAGTTAATGCCCGGAAGGTGTTGGTATAGTCAGCACCAGACTTCTGCATGATCTTGAGGAGGTCTTTAATTAGTGTTTCATCTTCTTTTTCTTCGTTTATGATTCCCAGCTTTGCTCTCATGCCCTTAAGCCAATTACTTTGATAAATTTTATTAAAATCGGAAATTGCATCCTGGGCTATTTTTACAGCCTCATCCTGATCATCATGAAGCAGAGGCAAAAGAGTTTCAGCAAACCTTGCAAGATTCCACCCGCCAATAAAGGGCTGGTTTCCATAAGCATATCGACCTTCCCTATCAATAGAGCTGAATACGGTTTCCAGATCATAGGAATCCATAAAGGCGCATGGTCCATAATCGATGGTTTCTCCGCTAATTGCCATGTTGTCGGTGTTCATAACCCCGTGTATGAAGCCGACCAATTGCCATTGCGATATCAGTGCAGCTTGCCGCTTGATTACTTCCTGAAGCAGGGAGAGATATTGGTTCTCATCTCCTTCAATTTCGGGATAATGGCGCTTAATTGTATAATCAGCCAGCGCATGCAATTCCTCAACCGGTCTCCAATTTGCAACATATTGAAAGGTGCCTACGCGCAGATGGCTTCCAGCCACTCGGGTTAGAATGGCACCAGGCAGCTCGGTTTCGCGAATGATTGACTCACCGGTTGTCACCACTGCCAGGCTTCGGGTCGTTGGTATGCCAAGCGCATGCATGGCCTCACTGATGATGTACTCGCGCAGCATGGGCCCTAGTGCCGCACGGCCATCTCCCCCACGGGAATATGGAGTCCTGCCTGAACCCTTAAGCTGAATATCAACCCGTTCACCTTCCGGAGTGATTTGCTCGCCAATCAGCATTGCACGGCCATCACCTAACATATTAAAATGCCCAAATTGGTGCCCTGCGTAAGCTTGAGCAAGAGGCGAAGCCTCTTCAGGAACCTCGTTCCCTGCAAGCACGGCTAAGCCATTTTCGCTTTGCAGCGCTTCAGCGTTCAACCCTAGTGAATTTGCCAGCGAACCATTAAGTATGACTAATCGCGGCGAACTTACAGGATTTGGATTAACGCTGGAAAAGAATGATTTCGGTAACCTGGCATAACTGTTGTCAAAGTTCCATCCTGTTTCTGTCTTATTTGTCATCGTATCCCCTTTTCTTGTTTGACTTCTTTATCCGGTTATTCTTTATTATGCTCTAGTTCTCTGTTTACATCTTAACATTCACAGCTTTTTATAATGTCTTCTTCTTCTACTTTATTATACCTTTTCGCCTTAATGATGGCTCAAATAAAAAAGGTGCCTGCCCCCTAGTACGTTAATAAACGAAAGTACTAGCGGCCAGACACCTATCCTATTTCACTACTCGCTATGTTCAAAGGTTTTACAAGCAGTTTCCTCAACATCCTCTGCCTCTCTGCCATTTTGGCCAATGACATAAATAGAATCGGCAACACATTTATCTCCCTCTGCCCAGTATTTGCAATTTTCTACGTTACATAATACCTCAACTTCCATGTAGGCCACCTCCTTAATGGTTTAGTAATCAATACCCCTTTTAGAGAGGAACTAACCGCCCATTCTCAATTAAAGGAGATACCTGGGCAAAAGAGGGACTCTTTGGATTTAACTATATTTAACCATTACATACGCCCTAATTCAGAAATAATTTGGGCATATTAAAGAAAAATCTTTTATAAAGGTGGAGAAAATTTTGTCTGATTTTTGCGCCTCATTATGGCCAGAAGAGCCCACACCTGAAAATCTGCAAAATTGCGGTGAATGCGGGTTAGACAAACATGGCACACGAATGGTTTGGGGAGAGGGAAATCCTGAAGCACCCATTATCGTTCTTCTCGATAATCCTGAATCCCGCGAGAATCGAGAAAACAGGCCATTTGTCTGCGGGACGAGGCAAACCCTACAGCAAGCAGCCTATCAGGCTGGGTTGAAAGCGGATGACTTATATGTAACGTATATTTTAAAACGAAAACCTGTACGTGCTTATGAAAAAGAGCAAACCAGGCAAGTTTGCATGGGTCACCTTAAGCAGCAGCTGCTTTCGAAACAACCTCAGATTATTCTATGTCTTGGGAATATTGCTGTCCAATCCTTCTTTCAGGATCCAGAAAAAGATGTTAAATCATTGCGGGGCAAAATGCATAACGTACATGGATATCAAACAACTGTAGCCTATCACCCTTTAGCTGTTAGGCGCCGCCCTAACTTATGGCCATTATTTGTAAGGGACTGGGAATTGGCTGCAGATCATTATTTTAAACAAGGATCATTTGGCTAAAAAGCTTGTACCTGATAGACCTATTAATATTGAGCCAAGGATTATTATCTTAAAAACACTTAAAAAAAGTGCCTGCCACTACCGGATTTATGTCACCTAGACGATTTCAGGAGTGCAGGCACTTCATGTTTATTATTGTGCAGTAAAAATAATCTCTTTTCATTTTTAACGCTTTTTTTCAATTGTTAATATATAAGCTACGCAGGCTTTTTTCCTGGACCTTTTTTGCACTAACTTTATTCCAACAACTAACAAAAAATGAAAAAAAATGGGGTTTTTCATTTAAACTTTTAAAACCAGCTCCGTCACACTTTCCACGTGTGCCGTCTGAGGGAACATGTCCACAGGCTGAATTCCATTTACTTTATATGCGGGACTAAGAACTGAGATATCTTTCGCCAATGTCGATGGGTTACAGGATACATAGACAACTTTCTTTGGCTGCACTTTTAAAATAGTTTTAAGCAGCTGCTGATCCAGGCCGGTTCTTGGCGGGTCGACGATGATGACGTCTGGTTTCCAGCCTTCTTTTGTCCATTTTGGCAGCCATTCTTCGGCTTTGCCGACCACATATTGGGCATGTTTGATGCCGTGGCGTGAGGCGTTTTTCTTGGCATCTTCGATCGATTCTCGAATAATGTCCATGCCGCGGATCTCAGCTGCCTGTTCTGCCACCCATAAGCCAATCGTTCCGACTCCACAGTAGGCATCAGCCACTTTCTCTTTCCCAGTAAGTGCCGCTGCTCTTTTTACTTCGTTGTAAAGCTTGACTGTCTGTTCCGGATTGAGCTGGAAGAATGTCCGGGCTGATAGTTCAAACTGCAGGTCTCCAAGTGTTTCTTGAATAAAGTCGCTTCCTTCAAGATTCATCGTTTCCTGTCCAAAAATAAGAGAAGTTTTTTCACCATTAACATTTTGGATGATTGATTTTACTTCAGGCAGCTCGCTCTTGATTTTTTCAATAATAATATCCCTCTTTGGAAGGTCTTTTTGTGTAGTAATCAGAACAACCTGAAGCTCGCCTGTCTGGATTCCGACTCTGACAACTATAGTTCGAATGATTCCTTTACGAGTTCTTTCATTATAAATAGGAATTCTCAAATCCTGCAGAATTCTTTTAACCGTTTCTGTCGCCTTGGTTGTTTGCGGATGCTGGACGGCACAGTGTTCGATGTTAATGAGACGGTGTGAATTCATGCCATATAACCCTGCCAGTACTTTTCCGTCTTTTTGGCCAACCTGAAATTGGCTTTTATTTCGGTAGTTCCATGGGTCTTCCATACCAATTGTTTCTTTTATATTGAGCTTTTCAGGGTTAAGCTTTGTATGGCGCTCCAAAGCCTGAATAATGATATCACGCTTCTCCATCAACTGTCGGTCATAGCGGAGATGCTGGAGCTGGCAGCCGCCGCATTCGTGATAAACAGGGCATGGCGGCTGGACGCGGTACTCAGATTTTTTTCGGATTTTTTTTATTTTTGCCTCAGTAAATTTAGGGTTTACTTTCGTTGCTTCTGCCACAATTTCCTCGCCTGGCAATGCTCCTGGCACAAAGACGACCTGCCTTTTAAAATAGCCGACGCCCTCGCCGTTGATGCCAAGTCTTTTGATGGTCAGCGGAAATGTCTGCTTTAATTTTAATTTAACGGTTTGTTCCTGTTTCATGGTGCTTCATCACTCCAAGTTACTCGATGCTCCTCCATAAGTAGAGGGAGGCATAGCTTAAATAAGGATTCCAACTCTTTGAAAAATTCTCCATTTCCTGAAGAGTCGGTTTCGCTTCTAATTGAAATAGTTTTTTTAATGCATTTTGTATGCCTATGTCTGCGAACGGAAAAAGGTTTGGCCTGCCGAGTCCGAACATCAGGAAGTTCTGCACTGTCCAGGGGCCGACACCACGCAATTTGATTAGTTTATCATAAATTTCGTCATCTGAAAGATTTTTAAGCTGTTCAAAGTTTAAATTTCCTAAAGCTGTCTCCTTTGCAATACCGATTACATACTCTGCTTTTCGTCCGCTGAATTGCAGTTGGCGAAGATCTTCTACCGTTAGTTCTGCCACTTTTCCCGGAAGGGGATAGAACCAGGCGCCATCCTTCTCAAAGCCAAAGGTTTTAACAAATCGTTCGGTTAAGGTATGCGCGAAAGCAAGGTTCAGCTGCTGGTGAATGATACACTTCAGAATGCATCCATACGGATCAAAATCGAGCACAATCGGTGTTCCATAATGCTCATCGAAAATTGGCTTTAATTCTGTATTTTGAAAATGCTGATGAATCGTCTCCAGCGGAAGATGCCACTGAAAGATTTCCGATAGTCGTTTAGCCGCTTTTTCTTTTAACGGCCCTTCTGTTCCTTCTATTATAAATTCCGGTGCTTCTGTTGTTCCGATGGCTTTAACTTGTGCCACGACCGGGGTGTTATCCAATAGCATCGGTACTTTTACAGACCGGCTCTCTATATCAACCTGATTTAGAGGGTCAATCGCCAGCCTGTCCAGTACAAGGTCAAAATTATAAGGCCCTTCTACTTGTATTTTCTCCAAGAAGATCCGTCCTTTATCATTTTCCCCGATTATAGCATTTTTCGGTCGTACATTACTAAAAATGTACGGATAATATAGAAAAAGACCCTGAATTTGGGCCTATTTCATGGACTTTATACTATTTGAACGGATTTCCAAGTCAGTTTACTGGCCAAAACTACAAATTTACCGGCCAAATTGGCTAAAATACCGGCCGATTTTCTTATTTTACCGGCCAAAATGTACTTTTTACCGGCTAACCTCGGAAATGGAAAACAGCTTTTTACTTAATCCGCTAAAATTGGCTTTTATCAACCAAATTTATTAGTTTATTTGCCAAGGCATATCATATTTCGGCCGAACCTAATCAGTACAGCATTCTCTCTTTAATCGCCTGTTCCCAGGTTAGATCATCAAGGCTTTTAAATGAATAGCCGCGCTTTTTTAAATCCTGAATGGCTTTTTCCAATGCATCGGCATTATCCTTCGAAACAGTGTGAAGAAGCAGGATACAGCCAGGATGAATTTGGCGCATAATATTATCATAAGAGTGTTGCCAGCCTTTTTGCCGATCCGTGTTCCAGTCAACAAAAGCCAGTGACCAAAATACATGGGTATAGCCTTCTTTTTTGGCTAGAGCCAGTGTCCTTTCGCTGAAAATTCCGCGAGGCGGGCGCAAATAGGCCATTTGCTTAACACCTGTCAGCTTTTCGGTCTCTGCCCGGACCATTTCAAGCTCTTTTACAAATTTCTCATCGCTGACTCTTGTCATATCTGGATGATGCCAGGAATGGTTGCCAATAATATGCCCTTCAGCAGCCATCCTTTTAACAAGATCTGGCGCACTTTTTAAATAATGTCCTGTTACAAAAAATGCAGCCGGAACTTCTTCCTTTTTTAAAACGTCCAAAATCTGACCTGTATATCCGTTTTCATAACCATTATCAAAAGTTAAATAAATATACTTTTTGCTTGTGTCGCCTTTATAATACGAGCCATGCCTTTCAAGCAATGAATCCAGCGGTTTCCCTGCTTCAGCCGGCACCTCATCCTTTGCTTTTTTAAACCCCCAGTGGATCGGAGAGTTTCCATAGTCCGCGTATGCTGTTCCAGAAAAAAACAGGAAAAAAGCACTCAGGACGATGCTTAGTTTTTTCATACTGAGCTCCTCCAAATATTTTTTTCTTAGTGTTTGTGATAGGGATAAAAACATTCGCAGGCGGGATTGGCAAAAAATTGCACAAAAAAAAGAGACCTGTTACAGTCTCTCTTGCTATATTGATTAGAATACACGCTCTTTGAATTGAGCTAATTTTTCAAGTGATGATTTATCTACATCTTTATGAAGGCTGTTGCCATGGGAGTCCATTGTGACAACGGCTGTAAAGCCTTCAACCTTTAAGTGCCACATTGCTTCAGGGATGCCGAACTCCATAAGGTCCACGCCTTCAACAGACTTGATGCAGTCTGCATAGTATTGGGCCGCTCCGCCGATTGCGTTTAAATAAACGCCGCCATGTTCCTGAAGGGCTTCTAATGTTTTCGGACCCATTCCGCCTTTTCCAATAACCGCACGGATGCCGAATTTTTTCATGATATCACCCTGGTAAGGCTCTTCACGAATACTTGTTGTCGGGCCAGCCGCTTTTACATGCCACTTGCCTTTCTCGTCTTTCATCATAACCGGGCCACAGTGGTAAATAACCTGTCCGTTAAGATCAACTGGAGCATCATGGTCCATTAAGTGGTGGTGGATGGCGTCACGGCCCGTGTACATCATCCCGTTGATTTGTACCACATCCCCTACCTTCAGGCTGCGGATCTGCTCTTCAGTAATTGGCGCCTGCAATGTAACAATATTTGCTTGTTCTTCCGTTTCCACTGAGGCAGCTGTTTCAAGCTCAGCTTCAGTTGCACCGAAGTCGATTTTCTCGCCTTCCTGGTACATCCACTCATTAATCTCGCCAGTTTCCATGCTAACTGCAACACCAAGGCGGCGGAATGCCCAGCAATTGTAGGCAACAGATACGAAGAAGCTGGCAGGGATACGGTTCATAACGCCAACTTTACAGCCTAGAAGTGTAGTTTCTCCACCAAAGCCCATTGTGCCGATTCCTAGTTCATTGGCGTTTTCTAGCACATATTCTTCCAATTTGCGAAGATCTTCATTTGGATTCACATCATCTACAGAGCGGAAAAGCTGTTCTTTTGCGAGGTCATAGCCTGAAGAACGGTCTCCGCCGATGCCAACGCCAATGAAGCCGGCGCTGCAGCCTTGTCCTTGTGCCTGGTAAACAGAATGCATGATGCATTTGCGGATGCCGTCCAGGTCCCGGCCAGCTCGGCCAAGACCTTCAAGCTCGTAAGGAAGACTGTATTGGATATTTTTATTTTCACAGCCGCCGCCTTTTAAAATTAGGCGTGCGTCGATGTAGTCTTTTTCCCATTGTTCAAATTTAATTACAGGCGTTCCATACCCAAGGTTGTCCCCGCTGTTTTCGCCAGTCAAAGAGTCAACAGAGTTCGGGCGAAGCTTTCCGTCTTTTGTTGCCTTGGCAATCGCATTTTTGATCGCTTCCTTCATTACAAGCTGGTTAGCGCCAACAGGTGTTTTAATTTTGAACGTTGGCAAACCTGTATCCTGGCAAATTGGCGACACATTATCGTCAGCCATTTTAATATTATTTGTAATCGTTGCTAAGCTCATTGCTGCTCTTGTACCGGCGCTTTCTCTTTCTTTCGCCGCTTGTATTGCACGGCGGACGTCGCGCGGAAGATTTGTAGATGTTTCAACAATCAGCTGATACATGCTTTCCTGAAACTTTTCGATGTTCATTGCTCTGGTCCCCTTCCCTTGCTCCCTATATAGCTCTTATCTATTATGAAAATTACAATTATTTATCGTCTACCATTATACTCCTATCCGAAACTTATTTAAAGACCCACCTTGCAATCGTTTACAGGGTTAAAGCGGAAATTTCGTCATGCAAAAAGGGATAGCAGGAATAGTGGCCTGTTTCTTACAAGGTGGCGTGGTATCAGCAAAAAACAGAATTTGAAAGGCAAAAGTCACGTTTTCTCTTTTACAAGGGAGTACTTTTATACAGTAATGGTGGCAACAATTAAAAAAGAGCCTATAGGCTCTTTTAGTTCTCTCGGTTATTAAATTCACGGCATTTGGATTCAAGGTCGTCAATCATTTCGATTAGACGGTCAATGTCTTCGAGTTCCGTGTCTTCTGGCTCAATTGCTTCCAATACGTCAAGGAACATATTTAAGCGATGTTTTAAAAAGGTTACTTGCGTATTTTTGTCATGAATCGGACTTCCCAAAACGTTCTCTCCTTTCGTCTCGTTTACATCCTACATGAATTTCAGTATTTCGGCAAATAGGTAGTTGTACATAATATACCCACCCTTCCTCCTGCTCAATATCCCTTTTCAAAAAAATTGCTGGCGGTTTATTTAATACTCTTTAAAGGAATAGTCATCATAGGAAGAGGAGGGATAGAAATGTTTTTTTCAAGTTGGCAGGATATTGGAAGAGTCCTTTTAATTGGATTGTTGAGCTATGCTTCGCTTGTCCTGTTTCTCAGAATTTCGGGCAAACGGACTTTATCAAAAATGAATGCATTTGATTTGGTCGTGACCGTTGCCTTAGGTTCGACCCTTGCCACGATACTTCTTAACAAAAAAATTTCCCTTGCTGAAGGGCTGACAGCATTCGCACTTCTAATTGGACTTCAATATATGGTTGCTTGGCTCTCCGTCCATTCATCCAAGTGCAGTGAGTTAATCAAATCCAATCCTGACCTGCTATATTATCAGGGGAGTTTTATAAGCTCTTCATTAAGTAAGAACCGTGTTTTGGAAGTCGAGGTTTTGCAGGCAGCACGTGCGCAAGGCATTTCTTCTTTAAATGATGTGGAAGCCGTAGTGCTTGAAACCGATGGGAATATTTCCGTCATAAAAAAAAGCAGCTCAAGCAGCAGCTCAACCCTTTCAAATGTAAGACTAGAGAAAAGCTGACGCCATAAAGGCATCAGCTTTTTATTTGATCTTCTGTTATTCCGGCTGCTTTTCCTTCACGGCTGGAGTCAGCTGCCCCATATAGGCGGCCATTTTCGCGGTCTATCTGAATGGCCTGTACATTGCCGATTCGGCTAGGTTCATCCCCGAACTCGAAGCCTTTGGACTCCAATTCCCCTTTTGCCTCCATACTAATGCCGGGCTCCCATTCAATCAACGGACCTGAGCTCGCAAATATCCTTGGCTCTTCAATCGCTTCTTTTAAATTCATCTTATGATCAACCACATTAATAATCGTCTGGAATACTGAGCCGATTATTGTCGGCCCCCCAGGTGAACCTAGAGTTAGGACCGGCTTATCATTCTTAAACAAAATCGTTGGACTTTTGCAGCTAACCGGCCTTTTATCTGGCTGAGCCTCATTAATTCCGCCCGGGTTGGCATCAAAATCGGTTAACTCATTGTTAAGCAGGAACCCATACCCTTTTACCATAATGCCAGATCCAAATGGATGCTCTACCGTAGAAGTGCATGCGGCAATATTGCCCCATTGGTCGACAACGGTAAAATGGGTTGTTTCACTCTTCTCCAAATCATCAGGCTGGCGGATGACTTGATTAGGCTCCCCATCTTGGAATTTCCATGGGTTGCCGAAATCGATTGCATCATTTCGCCGATTAAAGTTAACAGCTTTTACCCTCTCCGCAATATAATCATTATGAAGAAGCCCTTTAATCGGCAGATCCGAAAATTCCGGATCACCTGAGTAGGCAATTTTGTCAGCAAAAGCTAATCGCATCGCTTCCGTTATCAGATAGTACTTTTCCCATGACTTTACATCATACTGGCTTAAGTCAAACTTCTCAAGGATTTTTAAGATCTGGATTACCGTTAGCCCCCCAGCGCTCGGAGGGGCAGATGAAGCTATTTTGTAGCCTTTGTACTCTCCCCAAATTGGCTCGTCAACTGTCAGCCGGTAATTTTTAAGATCTTCAAGGGTCATGAATCCGCCTTCTTCCTTCAGGTTTGCAACAATTGCCTCTGCAATTTCTCCTTCGTAGAATGCAGGAATCCCTTCTTTTTGCAAAATGCGGAATGTTTTAGCCAGATGTTCTTTGACAAGGCTATCTCCTTCTTTAAGTGGTTCATCGTTAGGAAAATAAAAAGCCCTCGCTTCCTTGCCAAGTCTGTAATGGAAATCCTGCAGTGCTTCTTCCAGCACCCAGTTTACTTCAACACCGCTCTCAGCAGCATCTATCGCCGGCTGAATTAAATCAGCAAGCGGTTTTGAGCCATGACCCTCCAAGGCTGCATCCAGTGCTTTCAAAATTCCCGGAATGCCAACAGCGGTACCATGGGTTGAGCGTTTGCGGAAGTCAATGACTTCCCCTTTATCGTCCAGGAACATTTCTGGATGAACACCTTTTGGAGCTCTTGTATGTCCATCATATATTTTTACATCTTTCTTTTTATTATCATATACCATAAAAAAGCCGCTTCCGCCAATGCCTGTCATCATAGGCTCCACTACATTTAAGGCGAATTGGATGGCAACGGCTGCATCTACTGCATTTCCGCCTTCCCTTAAAATCTTTTCGCCAATATCGGTTGCGACCGAATGAGGACTTACAACCATACCGGCCGTCCCAACCGCAGTTTCTCTTTCATGTGACTGTTTCTCCATATCCTTTGATAATGATTTCCCTCGTCTATAACCCATCCTTTTAACCTCCAAAGATTGTCCTCTATCTATACTTAAGGGTTACCCCCCTCTTCTATATATGAAACAACCATGATTAGGAAGAGGAACCATAACAACATGATCCTTTCCTTTTCCACAAAAAAGCCTCTGCCCATTAGTGGCAGAGGCTTTTTTCTTTTAAATTATAGGTTATTGCTGTTCTTTTGAACATCCGGGCTATAGCTTACAGCACTTTCATCGCGCTCAACAGGGTAAGCAGAATCTGTGCTGTTCATTGAGCCAGTTGTTTGAAAGCCAGATGTTGAGTCTGAATTTTTGCCAGAGCTTGCACTTGAATCACCGCTGTTTTCAACTGGATTTTCCATTAGCTCAGAGCCGGCTTCTTTTACTTTTGAACCGATATCTGCGAGTTCGCTTTTTGCTTCCTTAGCTGTTGACATAGCTTCGTTTGAAACTTCTTTCACCACATCCATATTGCCAAATACATCTTCGTTTACACGCTGATATAAATTCTGTGCATCTTTAATTGCATCTTTCAATGTGTTTGAAGCATTTTTAAACTGATTAATCATATTTTCTTTTATATCGCCAGGGTTATCTTTCACTTCAGAAATAAGGTTTGCTGAGGTATCTTTCAAATCCATAGCTTTCGTTTTCACTTTTGTTCTTGTTTGGGTATCAAGCATTGCCAGCGCTCCGCCAATAATTCCGCCAAGAACGATGCCTTTCATTAGCTTGCTGTTCTGTCCATTATTGGAACTCATTGTATTCATGTTTTGTCCGTAATTTGAACTCATTGTATCCATGTCCTGTCCATAAGTTGAGCTCATTGTATTCATGTCTTGTCCATAAGCTGAATCCATAGTAGTTGTTGTATTTGTTGTGTTTGTTGTATTATAAGTATTCTTCTGATCCATGTTGATTCCTCCTCTTAATTTTTAAATTTAATTATTGATTGTTATTGAATTAATTCCCGCAGGAAAGAAAAATAAACTTTTAAAATGCATTTTTAGTTCAATCTATCGATTGACATTGGCTTTTAAAGATTAAATAATGTCAAAGGACTTCGTTTAAAAGGAGATTTCTATGAATACTGAACTTTTACCCATAACAACTAAATATGATCCGTGGGAAGCTTATATGGACATAGAACAGCATGGGGGATTACGATTATCAAATATTGAATTTACGACTACAGTTTTATGCAACATGCGCTGTGAGCATTGCGCAGTGGGCTATACACTGCAGCCAAAGGATCCTGACGCTTTGCCAATTGAACTATTGCTGCAGAGGCTTGAAGAGATTCCGCATTTAAGATCCTTGAGCATAACAGGCGGCGAACCAATGCTTTCAAAAAAATCAGTGGAAAACTATGTAGCGCCTTTACTCCGCTACGCACATGGAAGAGGGGTCAGAACCCAGATAAATTCTAATCTAACATTGGAATTAAATCGTTACGAAGAGATCATTCCGTATTTGGATGTCCTGCATATTTCACACAACTGGGGAACAAAAGAGGACTTTATAGAAGGCGGATTTGCCATGATGGAGCGAAAGCCCAAAATCGAGCAGCGCCAAAAGCTTTTTAACAGAATGATCGAAAACAGCCGGGAACTCGTTAAAGCTGGTGTTATGGTATCTGCCGAAACAATGCTGAACAAACGGACACTGCCCCATCTTGAAACAATCCATAAACAAATTACCGAAGAAATGAATTGCCAGCGCCATGAAGTCCATCCGATGTATCCCTCGGATTTCGCTTCTTCATTGGAAACACTATCTCTCGAAGATCTAAGATCAGCTATCCACCATCTTTTGGATGTGCGGAATGAGGATACATGGATGCTTTTTGGCACCCTGCCCTTCTATGCTTGCAGCAGCAATAAAGAAGATTTACAGCTATTAAAAAGATTGTATTCATCTAAAAATGTAACAGTCAGAAATGACCCGGATGGCCGGTCACGTTTAAATGTAAATATTTTCTCAGGGGATGTTATCGTTACTGACTTTGGTGATACACCTCCCCTAGGGAATATTAGGGATGACCGGCTAGAGGATATTTATCAAAAGTGGGGCAAAACGGAGCTTGCCGATTCTCTTAATTGCCATTGTCCCGGGGTCAGATGCCTTGGACCTAACGTGCTTGTGAAAAACAGCTATTATAAAGAAAGCGACTTTAAGAAACTTCGATCCAATATTTAACAAGAAAAGCCAGCCTTAAATGGCTGGCTGCTTTCTTATCTTGGCCGTTCGGAAACGACAAATCCAAATGTGACGTGATCCTGAATGGGGATCCATGCACCAATACCCTGAGAAGTTACATTTTTGATGACAATCATTCTTTTGTTCCCTTTTAACATTAGGTAAACTTCCCCATACGTTACTTTCCCTTTTTCATTAATCGCGGGTGCATAACCATATAGATAGCCTAATCGTTTGGGAGGAATATTATAAATATGATCTTTTTTTGTACCTGCCCCAATGATCGTCTCAAAAGCAAGTGGAAGTCCTGACTTTTCCATCGCTTTCAGGAGCATCATTTTCTTCACATCTTCTGCATTGGGAACTTTTGCTGTTAATCCCCCATGGACAACCTTTTGCGCTTCCTGCACATAATGGATTTGGTACGGTGCTTTTCCTCCGCGATTGTCAAAGTAGTTCGTGTTAATTTTTTGGTACTCCCAGTTCGGAGAGGTTTCCGATGATTCATAATTAAGCGGCCATTGCCCGAGATAAACGATTGCCCGGTATCCGATTGCAAAAGGAGTGCTGCTGACCGAAGTTTCATTCAGCATACGGATGAGATCCGGATTTTCGATTTTTACCTTGGAGGAGTCAATCAGCTGCTGGGCCAATTCACTCGGCTGCAGAGTTGGCATATCCTGCGCCGGATTCGGATAAGTATTCTCTTTCGTAACATTCAAAACCGAATTTGGAACGCTGATCGATTTTTGCGGCTGTTTTGCAGGTTTCTCAGCCCCTTTTTGTGCCTCGGCGGCCGGATGGAATGACAGCATTAATATAAGACCTAAAAAAAGAATGCTAACGTATTTTTTCATGATGTCTTACTCCTTTCAACTCACAATCTTTTTAGGTTTGATTATAGTTTTTTCGGAGGACTGGGATATTATCCATACCATGAAAAATAAGCCTGAATACACGAGCTATTATTTCAGCCATATTTTTATTTGTAATAATTTTGTAAAAATCAGAATATTTACAAATATCAAATTACGTTGTATAATTAACCTACTCTCAACAAAAGGAGGCCAGATGAAGTCAACCCTAATTTTATTTTAAAAGGAGGATGAATCCGTTTTTTGTTAAGTCATCAGCAAGTTAGGTTACGTGATCAAATCTCAACATGAAGGTTGGTGATCAATGCCTGAAAGCGAACAGAATACGATTCCTCTAAAAACATATACCTTTATGAAAAATGTACTTAAATACCAATATAAAAACCGGCTCTGAGATCCATTCAGAGCCGGTTTGTTTAATGTTGCCTGATTTCGAGTCTTACTAGTCTATAACAGATAAAAACCTATTCCCATAATTATATATGCAGCCAGCAGGGTAGCTCCTTCAAACCAGTTTGTTTCACCATCGTTCCCGATGACAATCATTAGAAGCACGGAAGTAACCATTGCGATTAACTCAGGCAATGTAAAAACAAGCGGCATTGCTGTCGGGAACATTAAGGAGAGCAGCACGAGGACCGGCGCCACGAACATCGCAATCTGCAAGGTGGAGCCAACAGCAATTTCAACCGCAATATCCATTTTATTTTTATAAGCCATAATAATTGCAGATGCGTGTTCCGCCGCATTACCAACGATGGCAACGATCACTACACCAATGAATAGCTCTGACCAGCCAAACGCTTCTCCGACCTCTTCAAACGTATGAACCAGATTTTCCGATACATACGCAACTGCAACAGTAGCGATAGCAAGGACGGCAATCGCCTTTCCTTTGCTCCACTCCGGTTCTTCTTCCTCATGATGGCCGCCATTTTCCTCATTATGCTGATAGACGCCCCGATGGGTTACAAGCTTAAAGAATAAGGCCGCTAAATATAGTGCTATTAAAATAACGGAGATGCCGATACTGAAGGTGATGGTTTTCGCTTCGTCCATCGTCATCGCAAAGACTTCAGGGATGACAAAGGCAACGATCACGCCGAACATCAATAAACCCGAGTTATGCCTGGCATCATACACATTAAATGTCTGGGTTTTAAACTTTACTCCGCCAACAAAAAAGGATAAGCCTGCAACCAAGAGCAAATTCCCTAATACAGATCCTGTCAGTGATGCAAGAACGACGCTAACAAGCCCTGCTTTTAACGCGAAAATCGAGATAATAAGCTCGACGGCGTTCCCGAAGGTGGCATTAAGCAAGCCGCCAATCCGTGGGCCTGCTACAATGGCAAGGCTCTCCGTTGCTCTTCCCATATAGCTGGCAAGCGCAATAATCGTGATGCAGTAGATGGTAAACAGCAGAATATTGGACCAATGCATCAGTGTGCCGATGACCGAAAGCGGTACGCCGGCAAAAGCCAGCACCATAAAAATTTTATTTGTCATTTGTCTGTCTCCTTTTTCTCATAATGTTCTTTTATTCTTGCCTTCTCATCCATTTTTTTGGCATATGTGATTATATGCAAACCAAAATAGGATAAAAATCAATACTCCATATTAAATATGTAGAAATTGTTCTACTTTATTAACCTTTTTCAAAAAAAATCAAACCTATACATTTTTTGCTTATAGCTTTCCATGCAAAAAGCTGCCGTCATAAGACAGCAGCTCTTTAGTCGTCATCTGATTGCATTTTTAGCCAGTAGTTGAATGGTCATATCATCCATCGGCGGGTTATGGAGGCCAGCGCGGACATCACGGTAATAACGCTGCAGGGGATTTTTTTCAGAAAGGCTACGTGCACCGACTACCCGCATCGCCAAATCCACTACAGTAATAGCCGCGTTTGTTACAGCAAGCTTGACTGCTCCCAATTCCGGCCCCATACTGCTTCGAACTTCCTCCTCTTCTTCATCCCACCGCTTTGCAACTGAATATAGAAAATGGCGGGCTCTCATTAGTTCAAACTCCATCTCCCCGATTTTTTGCTGAACGTTCGGTAAATCAATGATGGAACCTTTAATGCTATTTGGTGAATATTCTTCTGCAAAAACGATCGCATAAGTTTGAGCCGCCTGGGCAATGCCTAAATAACACGCAGGAATATGAAGAAGCCACCCCGCCGCCCCTTTCTTGCCGGGCTGAAAGAACTCGACCAGTGCCTCTTCTTTTACACTGACATCATTTAAAATAAGGTCGTGGCTCCCTGTACCCCTCATTGCGATGCTGTCCCATGTTTCCTCGAGTGATACACCGTCTGCAGTCCGGGGAATCAGAAAATTTCCCGTTTCTCCACTTTCTGCAATCGTAGCGCTCACATTAAAGTAATCAAGTACAGGTGCCATCGTCGTAAAGCTTTTTCTGCCATTGATAACCCATTTATCACCATCTCGAACAGCAGTCGTAACAGGCTTCCCTCCCCTGGTCGGACTGCCTGTTTGGGGCTCCGTCGCACAATTGTTCATTAATGCACCATGCTGCACTTCTTCACATAACGCCTTAAAGGTTGATTCTTCCCAGCTTTTTTTCTCGCCAAGACTTTTAATGATTCCCATATGCCAGCCAATTGATAAAGCCGTAGAACCATCGCCTTCCGCCATCTTTTCCTGCAAACGGATAAATTCAAAAAGAGAGATTTCCTCGCCTCCATAGCGTTTGGGAATGGTTAATGACGTATATCCTGACTCTTTCAGCTCTGCGATATTTTCAAAAGGGAACCGGCCCTCTTTATCATTTTTAGCTGCTCTTGATAAAAATTTTCGGGAAAGCTCTTCCATTAACTGGACTCGTTCTTCAATGGTATTCAATTCCTGGAATTTCATGATTGAGCACCCCTTTCTTTTTTAAGCTGTAATCCTTATTGTTTTTGTCGGAATTATTATACTAAATTTTTATGAAATTGTTCTAGCCGGACGCCTTATTTGTCATAAAACAGACAGGAACACACAGATTAAGATGGAAGAAAGGAAGGGAGAATTATGTATGAGTGAACAATAAAAAAGAAAATGATGGACATGCTTGATGAATCTGGTGTTGGAACCCTAGCAACCATCCAGAACAGCAAGCCCTTCAGCCGTTTTATGCTATTTTTCCATGAAGACCTGACGATTTATGCGGCCACAAATAAAAATACCCATAAAGTGGAGGACATTGAAGCGAATCCATATGTCCACATTCTTCTTGGACTCGATGTTAAAAATACGAACGGAGAATACTTCGAAATCGAGGCCAAAGCGAACATTGATTCCTCCCTGGAAAGCCGCCGAAAATTCTGGGATGAAAAGCTGCGGGATTGGCCCTCTGGCCCGGACGATCCCAACTATGTCCTTTTAAAACTAGAGCCTGAACATATTCGATATTTTTCCAAGGCGGGGGAAGGTCCGGAAGAATTATCAATATAAATACAAGGAAGAGAGATCCTCTTCCTTGCAGCTCTTATCGCAGATTAACGGGCAGTAAAAGCCCGATTAGTTCAACTAACCATAAGTGGAGAATAAAGTACCCCCCCACTTCGCTTTATACAATCTCGAATGTTTCGACAACCTCAATGCTGTCTTCCACAGAGCGTACCATTGAACAGTTCTTTCTCGTCAATTCAAGTGCTTTATGAAGCTTCGCTTCATTTAAATCATTACCTTTAATGAGAAAGTGGATATGTACCTTTTCGACCCGATCGGCGATTTCTTCATTTCTTTCGACACTGGTTTTAATTTGAATATCCTCAAAATCCATTCGCATTTTTTTCATGATTTTTCTAAGGACCCCTCCGCTGCACACAGCCAAAGAAGCGACGAGCAGCTGGAAAGGCCTAAAACCATATTCCTCATCCCCTGCAATATCAAGGCGGCCAAATGGCAGCTCAGTATAAAAACCTACTTCTTCCTTCATTTTGAAATCCATTGTTTTCGCCCCTTTTTACTTTATATTTATATAGAGATTACACTATTTTTTCAGTAAACAAAACCATTATGTTAGTTTCATTCGGGATATCGCCTGATTCTCCATTATATTTTTCTTGCCAAGACTTCATATTCCCGATACCATCATTTAGGAGACATTTTTAAGTTGCTTTCAGAAAAAGAGGTTTTAATATGAATAAAGAAACAATGCGTTTTTGGATACTTATTAGCATTGTTGCGATTTCAGGGTTCAGCCAGGGAATGCTCCTTCCGTTAATCGCCATTATTTTTGAAAATGACGGCATTTCCTCCAGTTTGAATGGCTTGAATGCAACTGGGTTATATATTGGGATACTCCTAATCTCTCCTTTTATGGAGTATCCACTGAGAAAGTATGGGTATAAGCCGGTTATTATACTGGGCGGACTCCTTGTCGTTCTCTCCCTTGTTCTTTTTCCGGTTTGGAAGTCATTCTGGTTTTGGTTTATTTTGCGGCTCCTGATTGGAATTGGCGACCATGCCCTTCACTTTGGAACACAAACATGGATCACGTCATTTTCACCGGAGAATAGACGCGGCCGGAATATTTCACTGTATGGATTATTCTTTGGAGTTGGATTTGCTGTAGGTCCTTTAATGGCACCGCTTGTAAAAATCAATGAGACACTGCCGTTTATCATATCTTCCCTTCTATGCCTGATCGCCTGGATGTTTTTATTTACTCTGAAAAACGATTATCCGGAACAATCCATTGAAATCAATTCGTTTAAAGAAACAATGAAGCGTTTTTCAAAGGCTGCCAAATATGGCTGGGTGGCATTTTTACCGGCTTTAGGTTACGGATTTCTTGAGGCTTCTTTGAATGGAAGCTTCCCTATATATGGCCTGAGAATTGGGCTTGAGGTTTCCAGCGTATCACTTCTGCTGACTTCGTTTGCAATTGGCGGAATTGCGTTCCAGCTCCCACTCGGAATCATGAGCGATAAATATGGAAGACGCAATGTTTTAATGGGTGTACTTTTTATTGGGTTTATTAGCTTTATTGCTGCAAGCTTGCTGGAAGAATCGGTGCTGGCGCTTACCGTGTGCCTCTTTATTGCCGGAATGGTGGTTGGCTCCACCTTTTCACTCGGTATCACCTATATGGCAGACTTAATGCCTAAAAATTTATTGCCGACTGGGAATTTGCTTTGCGGGGTCGCTTTTAGTGTTGGAAGCCTAATTGGCCCTTATATCGGCGGACTTTTTATTCAATTCTTTAAATCAGTCAGCTTTTTTAACATTATTAGCATTATGCTTTTGCTAATCTTCCTTGCAGTTACATTATTCGGAAATAAACAGCCGGCTTTTGAAAAAAGCCAGTCATTTTAAGGGGATCTGTATGGAGATCCTCTTTTTTGTGGAGTTTGACGGCTTATCAGGAGGAATTTTTCGCTGCAGATGCTCGTTGACATGTTAATTTGAGCTTTGGCCATTTTATATGCAAGTTTTTCATTTGAATCATCTTCATTTAATGGCAAGTTTTAAAATATTTTTGCACACACCAGATATACACAAAATCCTCATGTTAGCGATAATAGTTCATTTGTAACATTTATCCTCTCCTTCCGTCTAATGGAATGAGGTGAATGGGATGAAGTATATTACGGCATTTTTATTATCTTCTTTTTTACTGGCTGGCTGCTCACCGGCCAATGGCGTTAACCCATCTGCAGACAACTATGATCCACAACCAAAAGATGTAATTGATTCTCATGGAAGCATTGAACATTTAGAAGAACTTGATCGATTTATTGAACAAGTTGACAAGCAGAAAAAGGCTAAAGTGCGCATTGTCCAATATACAATTGAAGGGGAGCCCATTCTGACAGACTTGGATTATAATAGGGAAATCATTCAATATCAACACGACACGACCAGAGACCAATACGGCTCTGGCAGCATAACTAAAAAAACTTGCCAAAATATCGCCAAAACAGAAACCAATACAGAAACATACTATAATCTCAGCTGCAGCGGGATCCAGGAGGAAATCATTTATGTAGAGCATGACAGCACCGCTCAGGACCGCTTTGAGTTCCACTTGAAGTATGGCGTTGGCAAAAAGAACGAAATCAATACAAAAAATCAGGAGCTTGTAAAGGATCTGCAAAATGGGGAAATGGTGACTGTCAGCGATTTTCAGTTTTCTGAAGAAGAGTTAAACAGAATATACAAAGCAATGATTTTTGCAAACTATTTGAGTGAAGTAAATTTATCAGACTCCTGTAATCAAAAACCATATGAAAGCTACGAACTAACCGTCTGGATAAATAGCGGGGAACGTCATTTTGAATGGACCGAATGCGACAAAAGCCCGGATGGCAAAAAAATGTCGGCTATGAAAGACCAAGTCCTTGAAATCCTTAAGCAAAATGAAACCTACAAAGCGCTCCCCCTCTCTAAAGGGTAATGAATAAAAATCAAGCATTTGTCACAATTCTAATGGACTGTTTACCTTTTCAATTCATAGGTTATATAGTAAAATAAAGATAAATAGAATACAATATTTGCATAATGCTAATTGCATTATCTCATATGACCGGTTTTACTGCTGTCACCTCCATGGTGGCAGCTTTCGTCGTTTTTTAGGGGTATTGAATGTGATTATTCTTCTCAATAAGGTGATTGAGAAGAATCATTATACAGACAACCGGAGAAAAATTGGAATTTATATAAACACAACTCATTTTAGGAGGAGAAACCATGAGTATGGAAGCAAAGGCTTTACTAAAAAGCAGCAATACACCTGATGAAAATTTCTTGGAAAAAATAAAACCCCATGCCGAACTAATTGCAGCTCTTTTCAGCGGTGTACTAATCCTTGCAGGCTGGCTATTGGACCGCAGCGACCTGACAACTGCATCCATTTTCACCTATTTGATGGCCTTTATCATTGGCGGTTTTGCCAAGGCGAAAGAAGGCATCGAGGAAACGATTGAGAATAAAGAACTGAATGTTGAAATGCTGATGATATTTGCAGCAATTGGATCAGCTATTATCGGCTACTGGACAGAAGGTGCCATTTTAATTTTCATTTTCGCGGTTAGTGGCGCTTTGGAAACGTACACAATGAATAAAAGCCACAAGGAAATTTCATCTCTTATGGAATTGCAGCCGGAAGAGGCGTTAAGAATTACTGGCGGAACCGAGGAACGCGTCCATGTTTCAGAGCTGGCCATTGGGGATCAGATTTTGGTTAAGCCCGGTGAAAGGGTTCCGTCTGATGGAACAATTGTAAAGGGGTATTCTTCCCTGGATGAAGCTGCCATTACCGGGGAATCACTCCCTGTTTCCAAGACTGCTGACGAGCCGGTATTTGCGGGTACAGTTAACTTGAACGGTTCGATTACAGTTGAAATAACCAAACCGAATAATGAAACGCTTTTTCAAAAAATCATTGAGCTTGTACAATCTGCACAGAGTGAGAAGTCTCCTTCCCAGCTTTTTATTGAAAAGTTTGAGGGCACATACGTAAAAATTGTTTTGGCCGTTGTTGTACTAATGATGTTTGTACCTCATTTCCTTTTAGGATGGAGCTGGACAGAGACCTTTTACAGGGCAATGATCCTGCTGGTAGTTGCTTCGCCATGTGCCCTTGTCGCATCCATCATGCCGGCAACTTTATCGGCAATTTCAAATGGTGCCAGGCACGGAATCCTTTTTAAAGGCGGCGTGCATCTCGAAAACTTAAGCCACCTAAAAGCGATTGCTTTTGATAAAACCGGGACTCTGACAAAAGGGAAGCCGGAAGTAACAGATGTCGTGGTCAAACAGGGCCTTGCTAAAGATGATATGCTGCTGAAGGCAGCTTCCATTGAAAGCCACTCCAACCACCCTCTTGCGAATGCAATTGTCAAATATGCCAAAGAAAATCTTTCCGTACCGCTTGTTCACCCGGAAAGCATTGAAGATGTAACTGGCTTTGGCGTCAAGGCCACTGTTGGTCATGATGAATGGAAAATAGGCAAGGCAGCCTTTGTTGGAAAAACGGAAGCGAAGGCATTTGCAGACGGTGCTGCAGACCGAATGGCAAGCGAGGGGAAAACAGTCGTTTTTATTCAAGTAAATGATGAAGTTGTAGGCCTTATCTCCTTGAAGGATGTGGTCCGCGATGAAACAAAGCAGGCCCTTGACCAGCTTAAAAAGCAGGGCATTTACACCATTATGCTGACAGGGGACAGCCAAACAACTGCTACAGCCATTGCCAGTGAAAGCCATGTAAATGATCATATCGCTGAATGTCTACCTGAAAATAAAGTTGAGCATCTTAAAAAACTGAAGGAAAAGTACATTAATGTAGCAATGGTCGGAGATGGAATTAACGATGCCCCTGCCCTGGCAACTGCCAATGTAGGGATTGCCATGGGTGAAGGAACCGATGTTGCATTGGAAACTGCTGATGTTGTTCTAATGAAAAATGATCTGCCTAAAATTGCGGAGGCCATTGACCTATCACGCCGCATGAATCGAATTATAAAGCAAAATGTCATCTTTTCCATTACCGTCATCATGTTTTTGATTGCATCCAATTTCCTGCAGATTCTTGATTTGCCTTATGGTGTTATCGGACACGAAGGATCCACAATATTGGTTATTTTAAACAGCTTGAGACTGTTAAGGTCATAAGAAAAAGCCTGGGAACTCAAACTCCCAGGCTTTTTTGAAGTTGGACAGTACTTATACAAGTACCTATTTGCTTATTAATGATAACCGTTTTGCCCGTTAGCAGAACCGGATGTTTTTTGTTTTGGTTTATTCTTCCCTTTTTGCTTCGTGCCGCCGTCTTTTTTCGTATGTTTTGTCATGATAAGCCCTCCTTAAAAGATGAATTCCCCCATCTATATTGTGTAACTATAGACGCTTTTTTAAGAAGGAAACTGCAGGAATTTTTTCAGCAATCTTCTTTTTTGAATTTAGTATTGATGGCATTGATTTCCCCGCCGAGAATGATGATAATTCCCGATATGTAAAACCAGATCATCAGGACAATGATGGCCCCTATGCTACCGTAAGTAGCGGAAAAATTGCCAAAACTGCTGACATAGTAGGAAAAAGCAAGCGAAGACAGCACCCAGCCAACTGTGGCAAAAAGCGCTCCCGGCACCGCGCTTATACAGGTCAGCTTTTTATTGGGCGCAATCCAATAAAGGCCAGTAAACACAATAAAAAGGATGATTGGACTGACCAGCCAGCGCAGCATATTCCATATTGCCAGGAATTGGCCGGATAACCCAAATTCTGAAAATAAAAACAGTCCGATTTGCTTGCCGAATACAGGCAGAAGCAAAGCCAGCACAAACACAAAAATCATGGCAAAGGTCAGCAATATGGCCATTCCTCTTGCAATTAGAAACGGGCGGCTTTCTTTTACGTCATATGCCTTATTAAAAGCCCTTACTACCGCATTAATGCCATTGGAAGCAGACCAAATGGTTGCGATGATCCCAAAGGAAAGCAATTTTCCATTTTTCTGCGTAATTTCATAGATATTTGTTTCAATCAGCTTCATCGTTTCGCCCGGGGCAAAATCCCGAATAACATTTAATATGTCTTCTGTTGTAATCGGCAAATACGGAAGCAATGTCACTAAAAATATTAATAAAGGAAAGAGAGAGAGAAGGAAAAAATAAGCCAATTGGGCGGCAAGACCCAGCACATCATCTTCCTCTATTCTCCTCCATAAGTTTGGAATCAGAGTCGAAAAAGCTCGTCCCATTCCAACACCTCGCTTGAGTTTAATGCGGAGCCCGAACCGTCTCACCAGCAGATTCCTGTGGCGTTCCGCTTGATCCCTTCGGCTTTATATCGCTAAATGCCTGTTTGGTATTTTGGACGATTTCTGTTACTTCTGGAGCCATCTCCTTTAACTCCTCAACAGTCCCAGTAATAAAAGCCACATCCTCACTCACTTGCTCAATTGCTGTCTTGACTTTATTCGATACTTCCTTCACCTGGGTAACGGCTTCATTTGGATGCTTTAAATAATAACCTACATCACTGGACGTTTTTTTGCAGTTATAGACAACGGTTTCTCTTGTTGTCTTATCCAGCATGCTCAATGCTCCTCCTGCAAGTGCCCCATAAAATACACCTTTCCAAAACAATGATTTCCCCATATTTTATTTCTCCTTTGGCAAATTTATTATATGAAAATTTAATTCATTTTTTCCCTTTTTTTAAAATAACGAAACCTTTCTGTTCCGCATATTGGTATCGTTTGTATTATGTACAATCCGTCTCTCCTATATTTTCTACTAATTTCCATTGCAGATGCAACCCTTAATTCAGTTGACATTTTTTTAAGAACATGGAAAGATGAAAAGAAAAGCGGAAGGCGCCCGCTTAAGGACGCAGACTAAAAACGCCACGTCCTGTGGCAACGTCTGCATGACCCGCATCCTGCGGGCCTCAAGCATAAGACGAGCCCTGTAAGAAAGTGTTCTTTCTTCTGAAAGGGATTGGCTTATGTTTCGAGTCCCTTGGAGCCGAAACTAGACAAACTTATGACCTCGAGCCGATGGCGCCTGTAGCTAGACAATTGAAAAGCGGAGACCCGTGACCTTACAGTTACTGCTTCTTCAAATACATAACAATGAGAGGATGTCCGGCATGAATAATTTATCGGAAAAATCGGTTGAAAATGTTGAGTTCATGATTGAAGCAATTAAAGAAAAGTTAAAGGTTCTAAATCTAGGGGCTATCAAGCCATCCCATTTTGATGAGGAAATGTATGAAGAATTAAAAGACATCTACGATCTTGTTATGAAAAAAGATTCCTTCAGCCCAAATGAAATGCAGGCATTGGTAGAAGAGCTCGGCAATCTTAGAAAAAATAAATAAATTGAAAGCAGCCAGTTTTGGCTGCTTTTTTACTGGATGCTAATAAAGTCCTTCTCCCTCAATGATCCCCGATATCAATAAAGTATGGTGTTCAGCCAATGAAATCTCCACGCCTGTATCCAAATATCGGATAAATGGACGCTGCAGGCTCTTAAGGATTTTCGTTACAATTGCTTTCCTGCCATTATTTAAAAGAACCTTGCTCCCAGGGATATAGGATGGAACTTCCTGGACAAACTGTTTAACCAACTCAATGGTAAATACCGTGCCGCTTTTCGCCATCATGTATTCCATTGCTTCATGAGGAGGCATTCCATCTTTGGAAATTAAATTATCATACATATTGGAAATTCCGCAAATTTGAGCAAATTCATGGATTTGGCTGCCCTCCAACCCCCGGGGACTGCCGCTTCCATCTGCATGCTCATGATGCTGATAAGACATATGGGCTGAAAGAAGACTGATTTCACGTCTTTTTCGAAGAAACTCAAATCCTTCCTTGGCATGGTCTTCTCCGTTTTCTGCGATTGCTTTTCCGATATCATGAAGCAGGGCACCTACAGCAAGATCCCGAATTTGCCTCTGCGAAACCTGTCTTTTTTTCGCAAGCTTTAGAGACAGCAAAGCCGTGTTGACCGCATGGGCAAAGTCCCTTAGTTCCTCAGCCAGCGTCGAAGCAGGAACCAGGACAATCGCTTTGCGCCTTCCAACTTCTTCTGCAAGCTTCAAGGCCAGCTTCTGCACTTCGCGGACCGGAAACTCCTCCTTATTTGCCGCAGCCTGGAAAGCTCTCTGCACCGTTTCAATTGCATCGATCCATGTTGGAAAGTCAACCATTTCATCTATTGTGATTCCGGAAGACTCAGCATCTTCCACAAATAAATACCGGATATCCATTTCCTTCAGCCTGCCCAAATATACCGGGTGGATCGAACGGCCTGCAGCAAGGAGGACACGCCTCTGCTTGTCATAAATCGGCTTGGCCAGCTGCATTAAATTATGATTGTATTCATCTATGCTAATCAGTCTCATTTTCACCACCTCCATTTTCCTTAAGTATACAAATACAAGGATAAGCTGTCATTTGATTTTCAGGATAATTTACTGAAAACACCGAAATATATTCTTGTTTACCCAATCACTAAAAACCCCCTGCCACTTTCGGCAGAGGGTTTTGAAAATTTAAGCTATAATAATTTAAGCGCTTCGCGGGTAAAGGCAGGGATATCGTCCGGCTGGCGGCTTGTGACCAGCTGGTTCTGGCAAACGACTACTTCTGTGTCCTGATAGTTTGCGCCGGCGTATTCCATATCGACTTTAATGGACTTGTAACCTGTAGCGTCGCGGCCTTCAAGCGTCTTTGCTGTAAGGAGCAGCTGCGGCCCGTGACAGATGGCAAAAACCGGCTTCTTATCGTCCATGAACGATTTAGCAAACTGTACGAAACGGTCATCTGCACGAAGCTGGTCTGGTGAGAACCCGCCTGGCAGGAATAACGCATCAAAGTCCTGCGGGTTTACGTTATCGATGCTCTCATCGATTTCGACAGCTGCTTCTCCTTGCTTCCCTTTTACAGTTTTCCCCTTTTTCTTCTCAATCGTTACCACTTCATGGCCTGCTTCTTTAAATGATTGGGCAGGCTCTGTATATTCTGCATCTTCAAACATATTCGTCATTAAGCAAGCGATTTTTTTACTCATAGGTAATCCTCTCCTTTGAAAAAAATCTTCACATAAGGAGATTTCCCTTATCGGACGGGCTTAAACGTTAGATTGCATATTTCAGGAGAAGTTTTAAAACACCTGGCTGTCCATTCTTCTCGCAAAATCAACAAACCTGAATTTGTCCGGCCTATGCCTGGATTCCGTGTATTGGAAGAGTGTTGCGTCATCAAAATAAATATAATTTTTCACAACGACAATCGCATGGAAGCCTTCCATATCCAGGAGCTTCCGATCCTCTGCAGTCGGTTCCTCCACTGTAAATTCCTTTTTTGCAAAACTGATTTTTTTCCCTAACTCTCCTTCAATATAGGCAAAGATAGAGCTTTGGCATACTTCCTCAGTTAAGCGGGGCACATATTTTTCAATTAAAAAATCTTTGTCCAATATGATTCTTTCATCTTCTATTTTTCTGACACGGAAGACTTTCCACACTTTTTCACTTTTTTCAATTTGAAGATGATTCATCGTCTCAGAATCTGGCTGAGTTAAGGAAAAACTGTCTACAATCGTTTCTGCCCGCTGGCCCATTTTTCCGGCAAGCTCCTTAAAGCTGACCAGGCCCGAAATGGGGAACTGCAGCTTTTTTAAATCAAGAACCATCGAGCCTTTGCCGCGGATTTTCTGGATATATCCGTTTTGGGCAAGCAAATTCAAAGCCTTGCGAATGGTTTCCCTTGAAGTTGAATACATCTCAGTCAATTCATTCTCTGAAGGCAGAATGGATCTGGCGGGATACTTGCCCTCCTGAATATGCTGGGCAAGTTCCTCATAAATTACCAAGTATTTATTTCTCATTTTTATCACCGTTTAGTCCAGTTTTATCCCCATTCTACCATTTTTTCAGAACTGTATCCTGTAGACCTTCATTTACTTGTTAGACAGCTGTATAAAATACCAGCCGCCTTCTGTTACAACGGGCTTATAGGTTTTTATTTTCAAATTTAATTCTTTCGCCATATTGACGATAACCTCCTCAGCCGGGGTCGGATATAGATTTTCAAACGCGGAGAAGAAGCTATTGAAAACACTTGAAAAGGCTTCTCCTTTTTTTGAGTGGAGAATAGGAGTGATGATCGTGATTGAACCATTTCGGCTGAGCCAGCTTTTCAAACGAGATAATAGCTGCTTGCGATCCTGGGGTTCGATATAGTGAAGCAGATTGTTGGCCATAATCAAATCTGCTTTACCTTCAGGCATATAATCATGGACATTGGAGTTGATGATGTTAATATTTTTAAAGTCCCGGCAATTACTTCGGGCCGATTCTGCGACCTCTTTATTAATCTCTATCCCTGTCAAATCAACATTGGGAAACTTTACGCTGATCCTGGTTAAATAGCCTCCTTCTCCACAGCCAATGTCGATAATGTGCTTGATCTTATTTTTTCGGATCGTTTTTAAAAGCCGGGGCAGGGCAAGCTGCTCAAGGAGTGTTGAGGTTCTCGCAACAGTTGGCCCGTGCTCTTCATGATCAAAGGTATTTCGTTTATTTGAACGGAGCAGCTCCGGATATGAAAGCAATGTCGGGATATGCAGTTCCATCATTTCTTTAAGGATGATCCCTGTAGACCTTGGGTTTTTCGGTGTGGAAGGCAGACTGAATTTGGACGCTGTTTTAATTTTGTCCTCCCCTTTCTTTTTTAAATGGCGGATGGCCAGTCCAACCTCTACCCATCTTAAAAGCAGCTCCTCCTGCAGATTCTTGCTTGATGCTACTTCCTTAACTGTCCTCCATTTCCGAAACTGCGAAAAAAGATCAAGTTCGAAGCCTACATAAGCATGCCAGCTATACAGAAACGGCTGGTGTTTTTTCATCCAATTCCTTGCTTTCAGTAAACGGACATATTCTTTTATCATCGTTGTTCAACCTTCTTTCAGCATTTCCAAGGATAGTCGTCTTCACAGTAGCCTTTTCCAATAGCACCGGATAGGTACTGAAAGTTCGGATATTGCAGTGCCTGTTTGAGAAGAATTCCTTTCAGCTTTTCATGCTCGATCATAACGGCATAATCAAAGTCTCCCGGCAATATGCTATAATCCATGGAAAACTCGTTCTCTCCCTCCTCAAAACCAATCCTGGAAAAAGAAAAACCATTACCTCGAATCTCATTCAGAACATCAAGCCGTTCGAAAATTTGCATACTCTTCGGCTGCAGGAGCTCTCCTTTATAAATGGAAGACGGCGCTTCAAGCTTTTCAATTACCAATACATCGATCTTCGACCTGGCAAGCTTCAGCCCAAGCGTCAATCCGCCAATCCCGCCGCCGACAACAGCTACCTCCGTATTCAGGGACATACTTCGCACCACCTTTGCCCTTTATTTATCCTCCTTTTTAAAAAGCAAAACCAATGGATATGCTGATATTACAGTGTTTGGAAAATTTTAATAGACCGTTCGCATGAAAAAAGGAGTATGATTAAGAGAGGCACCTATATTTTCAAATTCTTGTATAATAGATAGAATAGAATTATACAAACTAAATTTTTGTTCCATTTAGGACAATCTATATAGCATTAAACTTGGAGGCATTTCTATGAGAGAAATAACAGTCGAACAATATATTCAAATGGATAAGGCAGTTCCGGTTGATGTAAGGTCTCCAATTGAGTTTGAGGAGTGCAGTATTCCAGGAGCTGTGAATGTACCGCTTTTCACCAATGAAGAACGTGTGGAAATTGGTACTCTTTATAAAAAAGAGGGTTCTGATGCTGCTAAATGGAGAGCGATGGAGATGGTTTCACCCAAAATTCCATCCATGCTCGGGAAAATTCGGGATCTGAAAAATGAAGGCTATCAGCCTGTTATATACTGCTGGCGCGGCGGCATGCGCAGTAAATCTGTAGCCACCTTTTTAACATATGCAGGAGTCTCTTTCCCTCGTTTAGTAGGGGGATACAGGGCCTACAGGCAATACATTCTTGAAAATACAGCTGGGTTAATTCCTAATCAATCAGTTGTTCTGCACGGCATGACTGGCGTGGGAAAAACGGATGTACTGAAGGTTTTAAACGAAAGAGGTTTTCCTGTCATAGACCTTGAAGAAATGGCGGGACACCGCGGCTCGATCTTCGGCTCCTTTGGAATGGGTGACGGCAGCACCCAAAAAACCTTTGACGCGCTGCTGTATCAAGCACTTTCAGAGGTTAAGGGATCGCCATATATCATTATGGAAGCAGAAAGCAAGCGAATCGGCAAGGTTGTTCAGCCAGATGAACTGCTGGATACGAAGAAAACCGGCATCCACATCGATATGTTCGCTGGTATGGAGTCCCGTGTTCAGCGTATTTTCAGGGATTATGTTGAGCCCTACAAACAGGAAGAATGGTTCAAACCAAAAGTCAGTGAAAGCCTTGTATTTATCAAAAAAAGGCTCAAAGATCCTGAAATTCGCACCCAGCTTGATGAAGCAGTCGAAAAAGAAAACTACGAACTGCTGATCAAGCTTTTATTGGAACACTATTATGACCCTCGCTATGCATTTAAGCAGCATGATTATGAAGGTCAATTCCACCATGTAAATGCTGATGATGTTGAAGCAGCAGCTGAAGCCGTCATCAAGATCATTGAAACACAAAATGCTCCCGTCCTGTGACGGCGGAGCATTTTTTAGCATTTTGGGCTCTGTTAAATTTGCCTGTTGATTTCCGCTCCAATCAACAAAGTGCCCAAATCAACATCGAGCTTTGATACAGCCAAATTTATAAAACTATCAAAATAGCCATATTTAATCCCTTCGTTTATCTCGCTATTTCTTACTTTTTATTGAACAAATTGTTCGTTATAATAGGCAAATATATTATCTCATAAGGAGCATTATGCCTATGATAGGTAGACGCATTAAAAGTTTGAGGATCAAAAGAGGCTTTTCTATTAATGAGCTCTCTGATAAAGCCGAGGTTTCAAAGTCATACCTAAGCTACATTGAAAGAGGCATCCAAAAGAACCCCTCGGTGCAGGTACTATCCAGAATAGCCAAAACTCTTGATGCCAATCTCGAGGATTTATTGGAAGAAAATAAAGATATGACAGCAGACCTAACAACCCTTGATGAGGAATGGGTCAGCCTAGTGAGGGAGGCTATACGGCAGGGGATAACAAAAGAAGACTTTTCCTATTATTTAGAGTTTATTAAGTTCAAGAAAATGAATGAAGAGAAAGAATAATAGCTTCAGTTTATTGAATAACACCCCTGCAAAGTCCTCCTATGTAATCTTTTGAACAGAAAGGGCGGCTTATGCTGCTTTAAATTAAAAAGCCAAGCCCATCATTTGCAGATAAAGCCTGGCTTCCCTTTTTTTTATTGTTCAAACTGATTGCAATTTTAGATCCCACTTCAGCATATGCTTCACCAATGCAATGTTCGCCGTCAAGCTTATGCCTTCTGTAAGCTCCTTTACCTTCCCAAGCAAAAACGGGGTTACTTTTTTACCGCTCATGCCATTATCTTTTGCTTCTTGCAATGCCGTTTCAATAACCCCTGTGATAAATGCCTCTTCAAGCGCATCTTGTTCAGGAATCGGATTTGCAATGACAACTCCGCCTTTAAGGCCAAGCTCCCATTTAGTCCGGATCATTTCAGATGCTTCCTCTGCAATGTCCACTCGGTAATTCACGTTAAACGGGCTAGTACGTGTATAGAATGCAGGCAATACATCGGTTTCAAATCCAACAACCGGGACACCATGCGTTTCCAAGTATTCAAGAGTTAATCCTATATCCAAGATTGATTTTGCACCTGCACAGACAACAGCAACATTGGTTTGGGCAAGTTCCTGAAGGTCGTCTGAAATGTCCATGGTGGTTTCTGCCTCGCGGTGTACTCCGCCAATTCCGCCTGTCACAAAGACTTCAATGCCTGCCAGCTGTGCACAGATCATCGTAGCCCGCTACTGTTGTTGCTCCATTTTTCTTCTTTGCAACCAAATAAGGCAGGTCACGTCTGCTCGACTTTTCTACTTCCTCGCTTTGGGCCAGAAACACCAGCTCCTCATCAGATAGGCCAATCTTAATTTCCCCATTTAAAATCCAATGGTTGCAGGGACTGCCCCATTTTTACGAGTAATTTCTTCACCTTCTTTTGCGTCTGGACATTCTGCGGGTATGGCATACCATGTGAAATAATCGTTGATTCCAATGCAACAACCGGTTTATTTGCTTTCTTTGCTTACAAAACTTCTTCAGAGTACTCCAGCCATTTTTCTAACATGATGTCACATTATCCTTAGTTAAAATATTGTTTGAATGTTTCCTGTAAGCGTGTATTATTTAGGTTCGGATTAACTGTTTCTAGTGATTGCAGCGCCAGCATCGAGCAGGCCGTTCCAATTTTACAAGCATCCTCTGTGTTCAAGCCCTTCAAATGTGCAAAAATAATTCCGGCTACAAGTGAATCTCCAGCACCTGTCACATCGGCAATTTTCACCTTCGGAGGAAGCAGCACACCTGCTTCTCCTTCGTTGGTGAAGTAAACCAGCCCTTTATCCCCCCGGCTAATGACTACTTTTCGTGCACCTTTTTTCATTATTTTCTCTGCGGCTTTAAAAAAATCTCCTTCACTGCTGATTTCCATTCCTGTTAAAGCTTCCGCCTCATTTTTATTGGCAATCAGCCAGGTCACGCCATTCAGTTCCTTCGGCAAATTTTTCATTTTCGGTGCAGATACAGGGGTGATGCAGAGCGGTATACTCTCTTCATCACATCTAGCAATAATCTGCTTTAGGACAGGAGGAGGAAAGTTAGTGTCAAGTATAACCATTTCGGATGAGGCAAGATACCCCCACTTCTTCTCAATAAACTCAGTGTTAACATTTTCATAAATAGACATATCGGCTAGGGCAACGGACATTTCTCCTTCAAGATCGAGCACTGCTGTATAAGTGCCAGTGGTTAGCCCTGCCAGGGACTGTGAGGCTGTCACATCAACAAAAGCTTTTGTATATTCGATCAGCCATTCTCCGTCAGGGTCGTCACCCACAACAGTCATCAGGCCAACATCACAGCCCAGCCTCCCAAGGTTTTCGGCTATGTTGCGGGCTACCCCGCCGCAGGACTGAGAGCTCTCAGCCGGATTTGATGTCCCATACTGAAGTTGGCCTGTCACCTGAATCTTCCTATCAATATTGGAGCCGCCAATACAAAGCACTTCTTTTTTTACGGGAAGGACGTAGGCTCTGCCCAAAATTTTCCCCTGCTTTGTAAGCGAAGAAATATACCCAGCAACAGCTGATCTGGAAAGCCCCGTCTTTTCAGCTAAATCATTTTGTGCGATAAATGGAGCCTCTTTAATCAGCTGCAAAATCAATGACTCTTTTTCATTCATAATTAATCAGCCCTGTCGTATTAAACTTTTGTTTATATTATGTACTTTCGTCCATAAGTAAAACAAGTGTTATTTTTTCAAATAATTTTCTATAAAGGGTTTATTACCCATATTTCTAGTATATTTATTCGCTAGTTAACTTGTTTGTTTGCTGGATTAAGTGATTTGTTCGCTAAATTTTATTGTTTATTCGCTAGATTTAATTATTTAATAGCTAGTTTCCAGCATTTATTCGCTAAGTTCACAATTAGGGAGGCGGTTCGGCTCAATCTATAAAAAAATGCCTCCCGCCATAAGACGGAAGACCATTAATTACGCTGCACTATCATCTTTTTTAATATCTTTTAAATAATATTCTTCTGATGTAAAGAATTCGTTTTTCAGCTGTTTGACTTCTTTGCTTAGGAGCAGGACAGCTACGATGTTCGGTATCAAAATCATAGCGAGAGCCAGGTCAAGGAATTGCCAAATGGTTTTCGCCGCTCCTACTGAACCGAGAACAATGGCACCGATGTAAACAACCTTGATTGCTTTTCCCGCAAAAGAACCAAAAAGGAACTCGGCCATTTTTGAGCCATAAAAAACAACCACAATGATAGTCGAAATGACAAAGAATATTAATGAAATGGCAACCAGTACACCACCGAAGGAACCGAAATACTGTGTGAATGCAGCTGCAGTCAAGGCTGAAGGGTCTTCCATTGCACCCTCTCTTGTCCAAACACCTGACGATAACACGACAAAGGCTGTAGCTGTACACACAATAAGTGTATCAACAACGATTCCGACTATTGCCCAGAAACCTTGCCTTACCGGATGGTCCGTTGTTGCAGCAGCATGGGCAATCGGCGCCGTTCCAAGTCCTGCCTCATTGGAATATAATCCTCGTGCAAATCCCCAGCGAATGATTTCGCCAATTGCCGCACCGGCAAATCCGCCTATTGCAGACATTGGCTGAAACGCATAAGTGAAGATTAATTCCAACACTTCAGGAAATTTGCCAAGATTCATAAATAATATAGCCAGAGCACTGCCTACATAGATAAGAGCCATGAATGGAACAACAATCTCCGTTACCTTCCCGATCCTTTTTATACCGCCAAAAACGACTAATGAAACGAGAACAGCAACAGCAATTCCCGTATAAAGCCCATTGATGCTGAAAGTTTCGCCAACAGCCGCGGCTACTGCATTCCCCTGTACCATAATGCTGGGAATCAGTTCAATCATGAGCGCAAAAGCAAAAATGACTCCAAGCCACTTCATGTTAAGCCCTTTTGTCATATAGTACATCGGCCCGCCGACATATTCGCCTTCTTCATTTTTCTCGCGGTACTTTACTGCCAGTACACTTTCGGAGAATTTAATCGCCATACCGATCAAAGCAATGACCCACATCCAGAATACAGCACCAGGTCCGCCAAACATAATGGCAGCCGGAACACCGACTATATTTGCTGCACCGATGGTCGATGAAAGTGCAGAGGTTAAAGCCTGCAGAGGTGTAACAGTTCCTTTCCCTTTCGGCTTTTTAAAAATGCTTCCGAATGTTTGCTTAAAAATATATACCGGGTAACGAAACTGGAAAAAGCCTAGCATAAAGGTTAAATATAAACCCGTACCCGCTAATAATAGGATGATTGGGTAGCCCCACAGCCATCCTGAAATACTTGCAACAATCTCTAATAACTTGTCCAAAAAATTATCCCCCTTGTAATGTTAACACAGCTGTCCTTAACGTTTTATTTCCCTGTTTTTTGCCAGTTAAACATTAAGCTAGAAAAAGTATAAACCTTTGATAAGGATAGTACGGTTTCTCAAACTTCCAGCCCAATTCCTACTTGCAAGGTAGACTTATTCTTAGAAATCATGTATATTTAGCTAGGTAACTATTTTAAAAGGATGATCTCATGGATTCTAATCAAAGCGAACTTTTTCACTCCATAAATCAATTTACTCGCCATTTTTCGAAAGTACTTAATGAAAGTTTGGTGCCGCTTGGTTTGTATGCTGCTCAATGGACCATCATCTATCGCCTTAAAACAGGCGGTCCCAGCACGCAAAAAGAGCTTTCTTCCTATCTGGGCGTTGAAGCGCCAACTATGACACGTACACTGGCCCGTTTGGAGAAAGCCGGATGGATTACAAGAACAATAGGCAAGGACAAACGCGAAAAAAAAATCATGCTAACCGACACAGCCATACATGAATATGACAATTGGCTCCACGCCGTCCGAACAAGCGAAAGCCATGTACTAAAAAACATTACCGTAGAAGAAATTAATATCATGATCAAACTCATGGCGAAAATGAAAGAAAACATGGTACCAGGCACCTATACCAGTTGATGAATGTGGTATAGGTACCTGGTACCGATTGTTAGGAGGTCAACATGAAGAAACAGCCGTTATGGACGAAGGATTTTTTGAGTATTTCTATTACTAGTTTTTTCTTATTTATGGGTTTTTATATTTTGCTGACAACGCTTCCCCTTTATATTTTGGATGATTTAAGGGGTGACGAGACACAGGTGGGCCTGATTATATCGGTATTCCTGATTGCCGCAGTGATCAGCCGTCCATTTACTGGAAAGTGGATTGACGAGCTTGGCCGCCGGAAAATCTTGCTTGCTTCATTACTGGTGTTTGCAGTCTCTTCCCTGCTTTACTTTTGGGCTGACTCAACTCCAGCTTTGCTTGCATTGAGGTTCCTGCACGGAATCGGCTTTGGTATGGCAACAACAGCAACCGGAGCGATAGTCGCGGACTTAGTTCCCAATGAACGCAGAGGCGAAGGTCTTGGCTACTATGCAATGTTTATGAACCTGGCCATGGTTATCGGCCCATTTGCAGGCTTGACGATTGTTCAATATGCAAACTTTGTATGGATTTTCGCTTTATGTACGGTTTTATCATTCATAGCGCTTTTATTGGGTGTTTTTGTAAAAATGCCACAAAGAGCAGAAGGCTCTGCCAAGCATCCAAAATTTACTCTCTCAAGCTTGTTTGAGAAAAACGCAGTTCCTGTCGCTGTCGCAGCGGGAATCCTTGCATTTGCTTACGCAGGAATTCTTTCCTTTATTTCTGTTTATGCCAAAGAGCTTGGCCTGCTGGAAGCTGCAAGCTTCTTTTTTGTAGTATATGCGGCGTTCATCATCATGTCCCGCCCCTTCACAGGCCGCTGGTTTGATACTTATGGTGAAAATAAAGTCATTTATCCGGGCATCATCCTGTTTGCCGCCGGATTATTTTTGCTTAGCCAGGCAAACAGCACCTTTTTGTTCCTGCTGTCCGGCGCAATTATCGGATTAGGCTACGGCACCATCGTTCCAAGCCTTCAAACAGTAGCGATAAAACGAGCCGATCCATCGAAAAGAGGCCTTGCTACTTCTACCTTCTTCACACTATTTGATACTGGGATTGGATTAGGCTCCTATATTTTAGGAATACTTGCGGTTCAAACAGGATTTTCAACCCTATATTTCATGCTTGCGGGAGTTGCGCTGTTTGGCCTGTTCGTCTACTATATGCTCCATGGGAAACAGAAAGAGCCAAACACAGTGCACTCTGAAGCTAATTTGCCGTTATAACTCGTATAGCTGCTTATTCTGGAAAAGAGCCCATTGCGGCTCTTTTTCTTTTGTCGTTTGTCAACCCCGAATTGTGTATATTTTCTGTCTTTTTTGTAAAAACCAACATATAATGTAATTAAATAAAAATGCAGATATCATTTCAAGGAGGTTTATGAATGACAATCGTTCACATTTTGAACTTTTCTATTCCTATTGCATGTGTATTTTTATTTGGTGTAATGGTTGACCGCATGTGCAAACCGGACGGATCTGAACAAGAAGCAAATGAATAATGGAACTTAATTTGTAAAGTTGCTGGATTTCTGCGCTTTTTTTGTTTTTTATCGTCCTGCCCGCTGAATTTAGATGAAAGTTTCAGCATATCCAGACAAAAAATTAGTATATTTGCAAGTTCAGCTATTTTATTAGCAACTTTTGATTTTTATTAGCAGCTTTTCTATTTTATTAGCAACTTTTCAATAATTCCGCATTCATCCTTCACCTAAAAAAAGAAATCAGCAATTCTAAGGCTGATTTCCCGTTCTTGGCAATATTAAAATTTCTACCCGTCTGTTTTTGGCTCTGCCATCTTTTGATTCATTGTCGGCAACCGGCTGGAATTCACCAAATCCCTTTGCACTGAACCAGCGTGGATCAAGTTTATCGTGATGAAGGATAATTTTCATAAAATTAACCGCCCGCATTACACTTAGTTCCCAGTTTGATTCAAAGCGGGAATTACGGATTGGAACATTGTCTGTATGCCCGCTAATAATGATATTCCGGGGCGGGTCCATGACGAGGAGCTCTGCTATTTCATTCGCTATTTTTGAATCTCCGGTCCGAACCTCTGCACTTCCTGAGCTAAAAAGGACATTATCTCTGATTGAAACAAGCAGCCCCTCTGTGGTTAAAGAAGTCTCCAGCTTGTCTGCCAAATTCTTATTCTCTATAAATGCATTTACTTTTTGCTGAAGAGCGGCTAGTTCTTCCTGGTCTGCCGCCTGCTTAAGCTGCTCTTTTTCCAGCTTATCAAGCGCAGCCATTCCCTCAAAGTCCTTGCCTGGATTCTCTAAAACAGCATCTGTTGATTGCATCTGGCCTTCGGGCACCGGGCTTGGAAATTCCATGACACCTGTTCCACCAGTAAAAACGTCATTGAATGCTTTCGATAACTTCTGAAACTTTTGTGCATCAACAGAACTCATGGCAAACAGGACAATAAAAAGAGCCAGCAGCAGGGTTAATAGATCAGCATATGGCAGAAGCCAGGATTCATCCACATGCTCTTCGTGATGCTGCTTCTTTTTTCGCCTACTCATCCTTCGCCACACTGCTTTCTTCAAGGAATTTTCTGCGTTCCCCTGAAGGAAGATAGGAAGCCAGTTTTTGTTCAATTACCCGCGGTGCTTCCCCTTCCAAAATGGACAGGATTCCTTCAATCATCATGCTCTTCAGCTTTGCTTCCTGCTTCGATTTTCTCTTTAGCTTATTGGCAAACGGATGCCAAAGCACATATCCCGTGAAGATCCCCAGCAAAGTTGCAACAAAGGCCGCACTGATGGCATGGCCCAAGCTGGTTGTATCATTCATATTTCCCAATGCTGCGATCAATCCAATAACCGCCCCCAACACTCCGAGAGAAGGAGCATATGTGCCTGCCTGGCTGAAAATCAAAGCTCCTGATTGATGCCTTTCTTCCATGGCATCGATTTCTTCGCTCAACACATCACGGATGTAATCAGCGCTTTGGCCGTCAACCGCTAGTGATAACCCGTTTCTTAAAAAAGTGTCTTCGATTTCATTGGTTTTAACTTCAAGGGCAAGCAGACCTTCTTTTCTTGCCAGCTGAGCCCAATCTGAAAACATTTTAATCATCTCAGTGGGATTCATGAGCTTTTCTTCCTTAAATAAGACCCTAAATAGCTTTGGTACCCTTTTTACTTCACTCGTTGGAAAAGCAATGGAAACTGCTGCTGCCGTTCCCAAAATAATAATCAGGATAGCTGCAGGATTAAGGAGAACTGCGGGGCTTACCCCTTTGTAAATCATCCCTACTCCAACCGCTATTAATCCTAAAATTATTCCTATTATTGTTGTCTTATCCATGCATGCCACACCTATCTATGTAGTCTAAGAAAACTGCAATCCTATCTACTATTAATTTCGGATACTTTCTACGGTTCTTTAGGAAAATTTTCTTATGCGTTATTTTCAATTAAAACAGGACAAGGTTCAAAAACCTGTCCTGTATCTGCATACCGTTAGATCCAGCGGCAGCCGCAATGCCTTCTTCGTCTTCTGTCATCGTCTTCTGCACCGCGCACTCTGTCACCTCTGCAGCCTCTTCCTGTTCCGGCTAAATCTCTGTTATACCATAAGTGACCGGCACCATCATGACGGCGATGTCTTCTGCGGTCATCTTCTGCTCCCGCTACATCATCACGGCGATGTTTTCTGCGGTCATCTTCTCCCGCTACATCATCACGGCGATGTTTTCTGCGGTCATCTTCAACTCCCGCTACATCATCACGACGGTGTTTTCTGCGGTTATCTTCTGCTCCCGCTACATCGTCACGGCGGTGTTTTCTGCGGTCATCTTCAACTCCCGCTACATCATCACGGCGGTGTTTTCTGCGGTCATCTTCTGCTCCCGCTACATCATCACGGCGGTGTTTTCTGCGGTCATCTTCTGCTCCTGCTATATCATCACGGCGGTGTTTTCTGCGGTTATCTTCTGCTCCCGCTACATCGTCACGGCGGTGTTTTCTGCGGTCATCTTCTGCTCCCGCTACATCACAGCGGTGTTTTCCGCGGCCATCTTCAACTCCTCCTACATCGTCACAGCGGTGTTTTCCGCGGTCATCTTCTGCTCTAACAATAACCTTGTCTGCCCTAATTTCTACTTCATCTGCATTGATCTCAAATCTTCTTCTCCAATTGTTTGACATTTGAATACCTCCTTCCCCCTGGATACTATAGAATATGTTTCTTCGAAGGTTTCCGCATGGACAAAACCCCAGGCTATCAGAAAATGTGCATGTCTTTTGTATAAAAAACAAAAAAACTCCTTTCCTTTTAAGGAGAGAAGTTTCCTGGACTATATTTTTTGAAATACTAGATTATTTATCTTCATTAAGTGCATTAATGCGGCCTGGAACGTGGCATGTGTTTCAGTATTAAGCTCAATGCCTGATAAGACAATCTCTTTTATTAACTGTGGCGTCATGCCGACAAAATAAGGCTTTACCCCCATTAGGCGAATTGATTCAGTTAGATTTCGGATTTGCTGGCCCAATTCAACAAGGCACATCTGCTCAATTCGCTCGACCGTAATATCGGTAAAATCGATGATGGCAAATTCTATATCATGATTTTTGATATGGTTCAAAATTTTAACGGTAATCTTTTCAAACCTTTCTGCAAAGAGGAGGCCTGTAATCGGCACCAAAATAGTTTGGGGAACAATCGATGGAATGATTGGTGCAGTCATTTCTGCGATAGTCGCTTCGTATTCCTCTATCCTTTTTTCAAGAGACTTTATATATTCATCTTTATTCATGTTTTCTCCTTAAATGCTTCATTGTATGCCATCAGGGGAACTGTAAAATGGCCAGCATTAGAATAATTTATTGTTTATTTTTTCTTCGTAGTTTTTAAAAATTGATGAATTGGTATTTTGTCTTCTTTTCGACATCATGCTATTAAAACGAAGCATTTTTTCATTGAGCTTCTGCTTCAATTCCTTCTTTTCTTCACTATCCTCGCATTTTTTGATTAGGTCTTCAATTGTGAGCATTTCCTGTTTAATTTGGGTTTCTTCCTCGGTATAGCCAGCATTTTTCAGAATGCGGTAAGCCATTCTCAGGTTTTCCGGCACTGACGCAAGATCATCAAAAGGAAGCGGCTTTCCATAGCCCGGCAAGTTGTCAAACTCGCCATCCTTGTAAGCTCTTTTAATCCGATCTTCAGAAATAATGGTAAAGAAGTCCATCCTTTTATTTCCCCCTTTACATAATTTGTTACTTCTTATTATATATTTTCAGCGCTGCTTATTAAAGTAATTATATTTTAGGAATGCGCACGAAAAAACAAGAGAAAGCTTCTACCTCCTCCTGCTATATTTTCCCTATTAGATTCGGATCCCGGGTGATTCCAGGCTCGCCTGGCTTCCAATTTGCAGGTACTCCCTGCCCTGTCTGCTGGGCATATTGAATCCCCTGCATAATTCTGACATGTTCATGAAGATTCCGGCCAACTTCCCCTGGATAAATTAATTTTGCAGAGATGATCCCATTTGGATCAATAAAAACCGATGCTCTTACGGCTGCCCCAGACTTTTCATCCAGAACCCGGTATGCTCTGCTGATAGTATGTGTCCTGTCGCTTACCATCGGAAAATTTACATTTTTTAAAGAGGGAGAGGTCTCCTTAAATACTTTGTGCGAATATACACTGTCCGTACTAATGGACATTACTTCACAGTTAAGTGCTTTTAAGTAAGGATTAATAGCGGCGACCGCCGCCAATTCTGTCGGTCAGACAAAAGTAAAGTCGCTTGGATAAAAGAACAGCAGTACCCACTTGCCCTTATAATTCTCTAAATTGATTTTTTTTATTTGATTATCAATAATGGCATCAGCAGTGAAAATCGGAGCACGATCTCCACGGCTTGCGCAAAAAAACGCTGGGCTTGCAGCCACGGCTGCGTTAAATTCATTCACCATTCCTTTGCTCCCTTCATACTTCAATATCCACCATATATACTTATGCTTTCAAAAAGGAAAATGAACGCGAAAAAATGAAAATAAGCTGCCATACATAGTCTTTAAACTCAGGGGGGAAAATAGTGAAAGACCCGTAACCTTAAAGATGAAAGGAGCATTACCATGTCACGTGGAGTACATTTCAACCATAAAAGAAAGCTTCATCCAGGGAACTTTCCTGAACATACAATGGTAGAACAGCATACAACCGAAGCTCAAGAAGACGAGGAATTAATTGTTACACAAGAATCATTTAAAAACCGCTTTGAAGAAGATGAAGCAAAAGAGCTTGAAGATAGAGCCAAGGAATAGGAATTAGGGTCTGAAAAATTTCAGACCCTTTGTTTTTATATTGTTTCAATATCAACTTTTTTCAGCCAGGAAGCACATGCTTCAATATCCTTAGAGAAAATGCGATCCTTTGTAATGGAAGGGACAATTTTTCTGGCTTCTTCATAGAATTTCTTTGTCTTATCAGCCATTTTTTCTGATCCGCGGTATTCTGCTGCCTGCAGTGCGCAAATTAATTCAATGGCAAGGACTTTATTAACATTTTGGATAATCTGATATGCATGCCTTGACCCAATCGTTCCCATGCTGACATGGTCTTCCTGATTCCCGGAGGAAGGAATCGAATCGACACTTGCCGGATGTGCAAGCGTCTTATTTTCCGATACAAGGGAAGCCGCCACATATTGGAGAATCATCGCACCTGATTGCAGGCCTGGTTCCGGGCTTAAAAATGGCGGTAAATCACTTAGCTGCGGATTGACAAGCCTTTCAATTCTGCGCTCTGAAATGTTGGCAAGTTCCGCGACAGCAATTTTCATAAAATCCATTGCGAGTGCAATCGGCTGGCCATGAAAATTCCCGCCGGAAATGACGCTTTCTCCATTATCAAAAATGAGCGGATTATCAGTAGCTGCGTTCATTTCAATCTCAAGCTTTTCTTTTACATAATCAAGTGCCTGCCAGGAAGCACCGTGCACCTGCGGAATGCACCGGACCGAATAAGCATCCTGAACCCGGATTTCTCCCTGCCTGGTAATCAAACTGCTTCCTGACAGGTATTCACGCATCCTCCTTGCTGTATCCACCTGCTGCTGATAGCCTCTTGCCTGGTGGACATTTTCATCAAAGGCATCAATAATTCCATTTAAGCCCTCCATGGTCACAGCTGCAATCAATTCACTTTGATAAGCCATCCTTTCTGCTTCAAGATATGCTACGACACCCATCGCAGTCATCGCCTGTGTACCATTGATAAGCGCAAGGCCTTCCTTTGCTTCCAATGTTAGAGGTGCAATGCCTTCCTGCTCAAGAACTTCCAATGCCGGCTTCCTTTCACCATTGTAAAATACCTCTCCCTCTCCTACTAAGACCAGCGCTAAATGGGAAAGAGGCGCCAAATCGCCGCTTGCACCAAGCGAGCCCTGCTGGGGAATGACCGGATGAATATTTTTATTAACCAGTTCTAGAAGCGTCTCGATTACTGCTGGGCGAACTCCGGAAAAACCTTTTAATAATGCATTGGCTCTTAAAAGCAGCATGGCTCTTGATACAGATTCAGAAAATGGCTCTCCTACACCACATGCATGCGAGCGGATCAGGTTTAATTGAAGATCCTGTACATCCCCCTGATCAATGAGTACATCGCTAAACTTTCCAAAGCCAGTATTAATGCCGTAAATGACTTTTTCCTCGCTGACAATTTTTTTCACTGCTGCATGGCTGTTTTTAACACTCTCCATACTCTCCTCAGATGCTGCTACTTTTTCTCCTTCAAATAAAACTCGATTGACTTCTTTCAAAGTAAGCAGATTTCCGTTTAGAATAACCATTTTATTTTCCCTCCTATGCGTTAAAGTCATCAAAGATCCTGTTAGATTTTCCATTTCATTTCCTCCTCGGTACATTAGCGAAATAAAGAAAAGGCTGTATTTCAAACACAGGTTTGAAATACAGCCTTTTAAACGGATTATTCGCAGCGAAATTTTTTGGGTGTTTCATGATCATCAGTCCAATGTCTTTATATTTTCTGAATATAATTAATTTTAATTGTCCTAATGAATGTTTGTCAATTAAATTTTACCAGTTTTTAACAAGTTAGATTGTTAGAATGGTAATACAGTAAAGCGTTTTAACTCTTCTTTCACAATAAAAAGAGCTGCACACATGCCAGCTCTTCTCTCCCCATTATTATTCTTTGTTTTCTATCCTTTGCCTTCTCAAAGCATGCTTTAATGTACTGTAAGTATCTATGCCTGTAAAGTCTAAGCCCAACTGGATGGAAGTCTGGGCAACTTCAGGGCGAATGCCGGAAATGGTTGATTTTACCCCCAGCAGCTTTAACCCTGTTGTCAGTGAAAATATTTGATGGGCAACCATTGTATCAATAATGGCAACACCCGATAAATCGATAAAAAGGTGTTCTATGTTTTCCTTTGCACATTTTTGCGGGATTTGCTCCAGAAGCAATTGTGCACGCTCCGTATCAATATTGCCGATCAGCGGCAAAACAGCGGTTGAATCTTCAACAGGAATAACTGGAGATCCAAGTTCGTTAATCAAATTTTGCTGTGCAATAAGCCTTCTATTTGTAAGGTTATAGTACTTCTCCGTAAACTTATTAATTAACTTATCGAATGCTGTATTTATAATGGAACTCCACTTCAAGATATCGTCTGTTGAAATTTCATCCTGATTTTCCTTTATAAACTTCTCAACAAAATGCCAAAATGTTTCTCTTACATTGCTTAAAGCTTCAAGGACTTCATAAATAGGCGTATCCGATTCGATTCTGCTTTCCGCTACTGTGCTGGCCCACCTCTCCATGTTTTCGGCGAATTGTTTCTCGTCCTCCAGCAGAGCAGTGGAAACGGTATAGTTAGTAAAAGCGTTTTGTTCGCGCAGCAATTTCTCATAAGCCGGGTCTGCATCGGCTGAGTAAATGGAATCACCCTGTTTTTCTCTCATTGAAAGCCACTTGTCAGTAATGTTTTTTGAATTTGCTTGAATAAAATCAAATAGTCTTCTGTATTTTAAATCCATAATTTCACCTTGTCTTTCTATTTGTAAAGATATTGGTAATTTCATTGTAAAATGAATGGGTTTTAAATTGAAAGCAATACACCTTATGCCACATAACTTATCTTTCCAAACCAGCTGAACATTTATATCTTTTTTCCTTGAGGATTACATATCTTGTTCAGGAAAGATAACCCCCTCCATTACAAATTTTAATGCTTTTCCGCTATACTGAGTAAGGATAGAAAAAGGATTGCGGTCTTGCCGTAATCGAAAGGAGTTACGATGAAATCACTAGTTCTTGCAGAAAAGCCCAGTGTTGCACGTGAAATTGCAAGGGTGCTGGGCTGCCGGCAATCACATAAAAGCTATATAGAAGGCGACAAATATGTCGTTACTTGGGCTCTGGGACATCTAATCGAATTAAAGATGCCCGAACACTATGACAGCAAATATAAAACATGGAAACTGGAGGACCTGCCTATTATCCCTGATCAAATGGAGCTGAAGGTGATGAAACAGACAAGCCACCAGTATAAAGCCATTGAAAGCCTGGCAAAGCGTACGAATATCAATGAGGTCATTATTGCTACGGATGCCGGCCGCGAAGGTGAGCTTGTCGCACGCTGGATACTGGACAAAGTCCGATGGCGCAAACCAATCAAACGATTATGGATTTCCTCTGTTACAGACCGTGCTATCCGGGATGGATTTAAAAATCTAAAGCCTGGGAAACAATTTGACGATCTATATGAATCCGCAGTCTGCCGGGCGGAAGCCGATTGGCTCATTGGCTTAAATGTAACAAGAGCACTGACCACCAAATATAAGGATCCTCTTTCCGCGGGAAGGGTGCAGACACCGACTCTGGCGCTTATTATGGAAAGGGAAAAAGCCATTCAAAAATTTGTTCCTAAAGAGTATTGGACTATTCGTGCCCAGGTAGGGCCTCTTCAGGCTGATTGGGAAAAGAACGGTGAAAAACGAGTTTTTTCAAAAGAAATAGCTGATAAAATTGCCTCTAAAACAAAAGAGCAAAAAGCCATTATCCAATCCATAAACCGGAAGGAAAAAACGGAGCCGCAGCCGCTTCCTTATGATTTGACCGAGCTGCAGCGTGATGCCAATAAACGTTTTGGCTTTTCGGCCAAGAAAACATCAAATGTGCTGCAGAAGCTTTATGAACAGCATAAGCTTGTCACATATCCGAGAACAGATTCCCGCTATCTGACAAAGGATATGGAAGCTACCATGATTGACCGCCTCCATGGCATTGCCGCTTCCTATAAGGACGAAGTGCGGCCGATTCTGGCAAATCAGGGGAATGTACTTGCGAAGCGGGTCTTTAACAATGAAAAGGTCACTGACCACCATGCCATTATCCCAACGGAGGAACGTGTTCATCTTGGTGATTTGTCCACGGATGAGCGCAAGTTGTATGAATTAATCTTGCGCAGATTCCTGGCACTATTCCATAACCCATATAAGTATGAAAGCATCCATGCCGTTATTGACGTAAATGGCGAAACCTTTACAGCCAGAGAAACGGCTGTTATTGATTTGGGTTATCGCAAAGTTGAGCGGAATACCGATGAAGAAATAGGAAAGCAAAGCCTTAAAAACATCTCAAAAGGGCAATCCTTTACGGTTCAATCAACAGAGGCAGCTGCCAAGCTGACCGAACCGCCGCTCCGTTATTCTGAAGCGGATATTTTGACCCAAATGGAAAAATACAGCCTTGGAACACCGGCCACAAGAGCAGAAATTATTGAACGCTTGCTAGAGACAGAAGCAGTGGAACGGCAAAATGGCCGCCTTCATCCAACCAAAAAGGGCAAGCAGCTCATGGACCTTGTGAATGATGATTTAAAGTCGCCTGAACTGACTGCCAAATGGGAACAGGATTTAGAAAAAATTGCACGAGGAAAAGCAGACCCAAAAGAATTCCTGCAGAATATCCGCAAGCAGACAAGGACATTGGTATCCGAGATTAAAAAGAGCGATAAGTCTTATCGTGCCCATAATCTGACAGGCTCGAAATGTCCCGAGTGTGATTCCTTCCTGAAAGAGAGGAACACAAAGGATGGGAAAATACTGGTCTGTTCTAATCTGGAGTGCAGTTTCCGCAAGCGGAAGGATCCGAAGCTTTCGAACCGCCGCTGCCCTCAATGCCGCAAAAAAATGGAAATCCACCAGGGCAAAGCAGGCGCATACTTCCAATGCCGCCCATGCAACGTCGTTGAAAAAGCCCAGGACAAGAAAAAAGCAGTCAATAAACGCGAAGAGCGTAAACTTGTCCAAAAATATACCCAAAAGGAAGACTCTTTTGGAACAAGCCTTGGCGATCTGCTTAAGGCTGCGATGGAAGATAAGGATTAAAGCTTGGCCCCCGGCAATGCCGGGGGTTTTATTTTTTGATACCCGATAGCTGTTTAGCTTTGGCTCTCATAGACTATACGTACTTCCCTCATCTAATCTGCGAAACACCCGCCGATCAGCCAGAGCTTTTCTAAGAATATTGAGCTCGTCCTCTCCATAGCATGTACTAACACTGAAAGGAGTGTGACACAATGTTAACCAAAATGGCAGACCGTTTTTCAAAGCTCGTAGAGAAATATCTTCCGGATGCTTTTGTCATCGCTGTATTGATGACACTATTTGTCTTTATCCTTGGGCTTTTCATGAAGCCATCCGAGCCTGTGGAGTTGTTTAAATCCTTCGGTGACGGTTTCTGGGTGTATCTTGCTTTTACTATGCAAATGGTCCTCCTGCTGATGACCGGAATGGCGCTTGCTTCAGTCCCAGCAGTCGAGCGAACCCTTGAAAAACTGGCATCCAAAGCACAGACTGCTAACCAGGCTTACGTACTGACTTTTCTTATTTCCTCTGCCGCTTACTATATTAACTGGGGACTTGCCGTTGTAGTTGGAGCCATTATTGCCCGTGAAGTCGGCAAAAGGAATCAGAATGCACACTTCCCTCTTTTAGTTGCGGCAGCATATGCGCCTACTGTTTTATACACAGCTGGTTTATCCAGCTCTATCGGGCTTACTGTAGCGACTGAAGGACATTTTCTGGAGAAAGTGGCTGGAGTGATCCCTACTTCAGAGACGATTTTTCATCCAGGCACCATCACTATTCTGGTTGCTCTTTTAATAACCATTCCGATCTTCATTGTATTGATGGCACCTAAAAAAGAGATTATATCCTATACTCCTCCAACGAATTCCAAAAAGGCTGCTGAACAGGAAGAAAACTCGAATGACACGCCTGCAGGAAAACTGGAAAGCACTCCTTTTCTAGGAATAGGTATTGGGTTAATAGGCCTCATTTATATTGCTTTTGAATTTATAAATGGGCGTGACCTGGATTTAAACATTATTAATATTGCCTTTCTCTCACTTGGGCTGATTCTTCATAAATCACTGATCCAATATGCAAAGGCCTTTAAGGAAGCAGCTTCTGCCATTTCGCCTATTATTCTGCAATTTCCTTTTTATGCCGGCATCATTGCCGTCCTTGGAAGCTCTGGACTTGCCGAATCTATTATTAACGGAATGACATCAATAGCCAGCAAAGAGACTTTTGATATTTTCACTTATTGGACAGCTGGACTCGTTAATATTCTTGCTCCTTCAGGCGGAGGGCAATGGGCATTGCAGGGGCCGCTTCAAGTACCTGCCGGCCTTCAGCTGGGAGTGGATCCAGCGGTTACAGCTATGGCTGTCGGCTGGGGTGATGCCTGGACTAACTTAATCCAGCCTTTCTGGGCACTGCCAATTTTAAGTGTCGTCGGCCTTCATATCCGCCATATTATGGGCTACTGCATCTTATTAGGCATTTGGGTTGGATTTATTACAACAATTCTTATGTTTTTTGTTTATTAATGTGAAAAGGCCAAATCCAATGCGGTTTGGCTTTTTATCATAGCTAAAAAATCTTGTATTTTGTTCAAACTTGGTAGTATGATAGCGTTATTCTGATATTCGAAGTCGAGGAAACAGCATGAGAATAAGAGATTGGGATAAGAATTTAAAGGTGAGATTATTTGGGGAAGCGCTAATGAATATTACGTTTTGGATGTTCTTCCCGTTTTTAACGATTTATTTTGCGGATGAATTCGGAAAAGACAAAGCTGGATTATTGCTCATTTTTTCGCAGGTTTTTTCTGTGTTTGCCAATTTAATGGGCGGTTATAGCGCCGATCGATTCGGACGAAAGAGAATGATGGTCCTATCAGCCTTTGGGCAGGGAGTATCCTTTTTAGTTTTTGCCTTCGCGAGTTCTCCCTGGCTGGACTCTCCTGTACTTGGCTTTGTCTGCTTTGCTCTAGTGGGTATCTTCAGTTCATTTTATTGGCCAGCAAGCCAGGCGATGGTGGCAGATGTGGTGGATGAAAAAGATCGAAGCCATGTATTTGCTATCTTTTATACATCGATTAATATAGCTGTTGTTGTGGGGCCAATCCTGGGAGCTATCTTTTATGTTCATTACCGTTTTCAGCTTCTTATAGCTGCTGGCCTTATCTGTATGCTTTTAGCCTTAATTCTTGGAAAATGGACAAGGGAAACAGCCCCTCAGCAGTCTTATGTATTGAGCGAAAAAGGCAAGTGGTATTCCTTTTTATTAAAGCAAGTGAAGGATTATGGCATTATCTTCAGAGATAAAACGTTTCTTCTGTTTATTACTGCTGGGATTCTGGCAGCGCAAACCTTTATGCAGCTTGATCTATTAATACCTGTCTATACAAATGACTTTGTTAAAAATCAGCAGCTCTTTAAATGGGGGGAGTGGTCTTTTCATGTCCATGGAGAGCAGGCCTTTGGAATTCTGCTTTCCGAAAACGGCTTTCTTGTAGCTCTATTTACCGTTTCCGTAACGAAAATGATGCTAAAGTACAAAGAAAGAAATGTTTTTATCTTATCTTCTCTCACATATGCTGCGGCCATTATTATGTTTGGCCAAACACAATGGATTTGGGGACTAATCCTGGCTATGGCTGTCTTTACTCTCGGCGAATTAATGACCGCTGGCCTGCAGCAGAGCTTTGTATCAAAAATTGCACCCGAGCAGATGAGGGGCCAATATTTTGCTGCAGCCTCCCTCCGATTTACCATCGGGAAGACCATTGCTCCTATATCCATTCCGCTAACGGTCTGGATCGGATATGATTGGACATTTATCATCCTGGCTTTACTAGCCGTATTAAGTTCATTCTTATATTGGCTGATGTTTGCACTTCCCGAAAAGAGCCGGGACAATTAATGCTGAAAAGGAATCTGTATAAGGTTCCTTTTTTATTACCTTTCTTCATCCCAGGATGGAGAAAGCAGGTTCTCGGGGCTGATTTTAAATTCAATATGTTTCTTTTTCCGAATAGAAAAGCTACAATTGAAAATGAAGATTCTGACAAAGGAGGATACATAATGAGTAACTTTCAAACTAGTTTAGAGAAATACGCAGAGCTAGCTGTAAAAGTAGGAGTGAATGTCCAAAAGGGCCAGACACTTGTCATTAACACAACGCTTGACGCGGCTGAGTTTGTCCGTGTTGTTGTAAAAAAGGCTTATGAAGCAGGTGCCCACAATGTTGTTGTGAACTGGAGCGACGACACGGTTACACGCACAAAGTATGATTTAGCCCCGGATGAGGCTTTCACAGAGTACCCCGAATGGCGTGCCAAGGAAGTAGAAGATTTGGCTGAAAAAGGTGCGGCATTTATGTCCATTGTTTCAGCAAGCCCTGATTTGCTGAAAGGCGTAAAATCAGAACGGATCGCCAGCTTCCAAAAGGCTGCCGGAAAGGCACTTGCGAAATACCGCAAGTTTATCCAGTCCGACAAAGTCAGCTGGACTGTAATTGCTGCGCCATCTCCAGCCTGGGCAAATATGGTATTCCCTGAGGCACCGGCAGAATCCAGAGTGGAACTGCTTTGGAACGCTATTTTTAAAGCAACTCGTGCTGATCTGGATAACCCGGTTGAAGCTTGGAAAAAGCATGATGAAACACTTCATGAAAAAGTGGATTATCTGAACGGTAAGCGATATAAAAAGCTTCATTACAAAGCTCCTGGAACTGACCTTACAATTGAACTGCCTAAAGGCCACTTATGGGTTGGAGCAGGCAGTATAAATGAACAGGGACATGAGTTCATGGCAAACATGCCTACAGAAGAAGTTTTCACCGTTCCTTATAAAACTGGTGTTAACGGCACAGTTTCCAGCACAAAGCCATTAAGTTATGGCGGAAACATTATCGACAACTTCAGCCTGACATTTGAAAACGGACGCATTGTGGATGTTAAAGCAGAAGAAGGAGAAGAAATTCTTAAGCAGCTTGTTGAAACAGATGAAGGCTCCCACTATCTTGGTGAAGTAGCCCTTGTTCCTTACAACTCGCCAATTTCCCAATCAAACCTGCTTTTCTATAACACTTTATTTGATGAAAATGCCTCCAACCACCTGGCAATCGGCAGTGCTTATGCATTCTGTATTGAAGGCGGAAAGAAAATGTCCAGCGAGGAGCTGGCGGAAAACGGACTGAACGAAAGCTTAACACATGTCGACTTCATGATTGGCTCTGCTGAAATGGACATTGATGGCATCACCGAAGATGGCAATGCTGAACCAGTATTCCGCAAAGGCGATTGGGCTTTTTAAGGAATAAAAAAGGATATCATTCTTAAGAAAATCATGTGGAATTATTCCGCATGATTTTTTGTTTTAGTTAGGTGTATTTTACTTACCTGTCCCGCTTGATCAGAAAAAACTTCTATGGCGTACTTATCTGCAGTGTAAACAGAAAGGGTTCCGCCTGTATTTGGATCATCTTTTACTTCCGCTGGATTTCCAAAAAGGGTCTTTATCTCATCGATTGTGGTTCTCATCCGCTGTCCTGGAATAGAGATCGCTGTTACATTCCTTGTTTCACTTTCATAATAATAGGTAATATCAGGGTACATTACATACGGACTTTCATCTTCAAACCCCTCTTTTATAAAATCCGGCTCTGACTTTTTAATTTCGGATATATTTGTGCCAATCGGATAAGGGCTTCCAAGCGGAATGCCTTGTTTTGCTTTTTCAATTACATCACTGCTAAGCTCCAGGTTTTTAAATGGATAATAAAAGGCTTCATCTTCTATCCATTTATTCATCCAGCTGGCATTATTCTCGCTCCCTAGCTCTTCGCGATCGTGAAGAGTCAGGGAAAGGGTTTCCTCGTTAAAAAGCCATGTTGAAACAACCCATTTATCTTGTCGGTTTTGAACAGTCTGGATAAACTTCTGGTTAACTCTCTTTATTTTCGCCAGTGAGGAAGTTATTACATCCTTCTCGGAACTAATCTCGATTACTTCACCATCTTTTACTGCCAGCAAATGGCCCTTGGCTTCATCCTGGCCTTTCGGCTGAAAGACTGAAATGATTGTCTTGTTTCTCATTTTTAATGTATACACTTGTTCCTGCGAAGAATTAAAAACCATTTCACTAGCCTCACTTAGGACATCCTGTTTATAGGCGACTTTAGAGTCCTTTTCTGCCAAATAGACAGAATAATGCCCAGTATAATAGGAATCGCCTTTTTTTCCTTTTTGGCTGTCTTCCTCCAGGATTGTATTTCCTTGATCTTCTGCAAAAAGATATACGGTATATTTCAGCTTCCCATCAGCAGCCTCAAATTGGTATAAAGACTTATTCTTAAGCCAAACAGAATCTTTTTTCTCTTTCCCTTCTGTTTGAACAGCTGAAAATTCATCTTCTGCCTCTATTTTATCTTCTTTTTCAAATGTAATATCCTCTGTATTTAATGATGCATTGGTTTCACTTGAGCACCCTGCTATTATTGACGATAACATGACCATCGATATGATATATATAAATTTTTTCATTGTAATCTCCCTAATGTTTTAAAAACATTTCCATTTAAAGTCAAATGTTACAATAACTTTGCCTTTAACCTATTAAGTGTAACAAATAGGGATCGTTTCTACAAATCTACCAATATGCTCATTTTTTTATAAAAACAAGCATTTCCTTTCATATCCTCGGTTTAAGGCAATTCTCCTGCTTCAATCAAACGTTTGATTGAATTGGGTTCCGGCCAAGTATATGAATGGATCCTGCCTCAAAAGCAAAGCAGGCTCCAGTTGTACCGGAGCCTGCTTTTTTAAATTTCAGCTGCTGATGATGATTTTTCGGTAAAAAGGCTTACAGCTACATAAGCTAGCAGTGATAATGCAATAGGCAAAACGACTGTATTCATGCCAAACGCATTTGGATAAAAGGTATGAAATAGAATATAGGTGCCTGTCCCAGTTAGCATGGAGGCTACTGCGCCGAACTTATTTCCTTTTACCCAGTACAGGCCGAGCACAACCGGCCAAATGAAAGCTGCTTCAAGTCCCCCAAATGAGAATAGGTTCAGCCAAATCAGCAGGTCAGGCGGGCTGAGCGACATTAGAAACACCAGAACACCCAATAGAGCTGTAACGCTAAAGCTCATTTTTTTAATTGTGCTTTCATTTGCATCTGGCTTTATGTAATTGATATATACATCTTTTACGATGGCTGAGCTGACAAGCAGCAGCAAAGAATCAACCGTTGACATGATAGCGGCCATCGGAGCAGCGAGAACAATCCCTGCAAGCCAGGGAGGAAGAACTTCCATCGCAATCATCGGCATTACTTTATCCCCCACTTCAATTCCCGGAAGAATCGGGCGGGCGAATACGCCAATTAAATGCATGCCAAGCATGATAGAGCCGACCACCACTGTTCCAATGATAATGGCCCGGTGCATGGCTTTTGCATTTTTATAGGACATGGCCCTCACTGCAACCTGCGGCAGTCCGACAACACCAACTCCCACTAAAATCCAGAAAGATGAAACATATAAAGGCGTCAGCCCTCCATCAAAGCCATATGGAGTAATAAGATTTGGATTCTCTGCCGAAAGGTCACTGATTATATTGGATATTCCTCCACCTGCCACAATGACAGCAATTAGAAGGATCAAAGTTCCGATAAACATAATCGCTCCCTGGACGGCATCTGTCACCGCTACCGCACGGAAGCCTCCAATCACCACATAAACCATTACAGAAGCCGCAAAAATAAACAATGCGGAAATATAACTTAACCCTGTCAATGACTCAATTAATCTTGCACCGCCAACCCATTGGGCCGCCATAGCGGAAAACAGGAAAATAATGATGCTGAGAGCTGAAAGCCAGACTACCCATTTGCTGTTATATCTTTCTTTAAGAAAATCTATGAGCGTAACTGCATTATACTTCCTTGCTGTGATGGCGAATTTCTTGCCAAGAACCATGAGGACAAAATAACCGGTAACTACCTGTGACATCGCAAGCAGCACCCATCCCAGCCCCTGGGTATAGGCAACCCCAGGGCCGCCGATAAAGCTGCTGGCACTTCCGTAAGTTGCAATCATCGTCATGGCCAGAATAAATCCGCCAAGCTGCCTTCCCCCCAGGAAATAATCCTGAAGAAACGAATTGCCCGACTGGATATGTCTGCTTGACCAAAATCCGATAATAAATATAAGAATTAAAAAAATGAGGAGAGGAGCCAAGACTTCCCAGTTCATTCAGAGTCTCCCCCTTCCGTGTTCTCTTCAAAAGGCACTTCTTTAAAAAAGAATTTTACTGCTGCAGTTACCAGTACGACCATAATGAGAAAACCGGCCACACAGCTATAGAAAAACCATGCCGGCAAGCCAAATATAAACGTATACTCGTCCGCCGGTCCTGAGCCCATACCGTAGGCAAATCCGTACCACCATATAAAATTAAAAAGAACGAGTCCAATTCCAATCCATGCCTCTTTTTCAGCAATTTTAAAGCGAGGATCCTTTCTATGTATTTCTCTCTTCATCTTATCCCCCTTCAGAGCTTTCTTATAGTATGTATGATTTGGAAGGTATTCTAGCATTCAGTTTCAATTTAAAAATACAGCATATTCCCTGAACATAATCCCATTAATAACTCTTTTCTGCAACAAAAAAAAGCAGATTGCTCTGCTTTTTTGATACTATTTTTAAAATAAACTTTTTGCAAGCTTATGCCGCAGCATTTACTTCAGCTCCAGCACGTTCCTTTTTCGCTATTTTTACAAATAAATAGACTAAAGGTGTATCAATAAGGGCCACGATAAATTTAAAAATATATTGAGTGGCGACCATTCCAATTAGCGCCCCAAGCGGCATTGTGCCATAGAAAGCAATCAGAATAAACACAGTCGTGTCAATCAGCTGGCTCGAAGCAGTTGATAGATTGTTGCGGATCCACAGTTTTTTGCTGCCGTGCTTTTCTTTCAATTTGTGAAAAACAAACACGTCAAGATTTTGGCTTACCAGGTAAGATATCAGGCTGGCAATGGTTACCCGGAAGCTGCCGCTTAGAATCGTTTCAAACTCGGCTTGTGCACCGAAAAACGGCGCGGTTGGAAGATGGATGGCTGCGAAAATAAAGATCGCTGCAAGCAGCTGGGTCACAAAACCGGCAAATACCGTTTTGCGGGCTGCTTCTTTACCATAAACCTCGCCGATAATATCTGTAATCGGATAGGTAAACACATAAACAATTACAGCAGCAGGCAGGATCGCCCAGCTTCCGATGCTGAACAATTTAACAGCCAGGATATTTGATAATATAAGCAGCCCTGCAAAGGCTGCATTTAAATATAAAAGCAATGATATTCTCCTCTCACATTAACGATTGTCAATGGTCTCCGGATAGAGATCATGGTTCATTAAGCGGTAATCCGCCATTTTTTCATATTTCGTTCCCGGCTTGCCATAGTTGCAATAAGGGTCAATCGAAATCCCGCCTCTTGGCGTAAACTTGCCCCATACCTCAATATAGCGCGGATCCATCAGTTCAATTAAGTCGTTCATAATGATATTCATGCAATCCTCATGGAAATCGCCATGGTTTCTGAAGCTGAAAAGATATAGCTTCAAGGACTTGCTTTCTACCATTTTTTGATCCGGAATATAACTGATATAGATGGTTGCAAAATCAGGCTGCCCTGTTTTCGGGCACAGACTCGTAAACTCGGGGCAATTGAATTTTACAAAATAATCGCGATTTGGATGCTTATTATCAAATGCCTCCAAAATCTCAGGCGAATACTCAAAAAGATACTTCGTTCCCTGATTTCCCAATAAAGTAATATCCGTTAATTCCTCATCTCTTCTTCCTGACATAAAAAAGCCTCCCTTTATATGATCCCGCGGCATCCAAGAGAGGTCCAAAAATACAGCCTGAAAAAACAAAAAACCATATCCTCTCTTGGATATGGTTGACTATTGTATAATCAAAGCCATAGTTTTTTATAGAGGGTGAAGCTATGAACCTCTCCCGTTGATACGGGAATATTCTAAATGTAATTGTCATAGTTACTATAGAGAAAAAGCTTGTTTCTGTCAACGGATATTTTAGGAAAGGGCCGGGGCTTTTACTGTTGGTTCTCAGGAGAGAAACAATGGGAGCTGCTTTGATGCTGCTCCTTCTTGACTTTTCCCCAGATATTGCATCAATCGGGGTTTGGGAGGTAGTTATTTCTGTGTTATATAAAGATTTGGCCTCCTTCGTTAGAGGCTCTCTTCATTTTAATGCTGCCGTATCTAGTCTTCCCCTTTCCCTTCATAGTATAATAACGGTAATTTGTACAGAAAGGTGATATGGAATTTTATGTGGAATGAGTTTAAAAAATTTGCACTAAAGGGAAATGTGCTGGATTTGGCTGTGGGGGTTGTCATTGGGGCTGCCTTCGGAAAGATCGTTTCTTCTCTTGTAGATGACATTATTATGCCGCTTGTCGGATTGCTTATGGGTGGAGTAGACTTCACAAAACTGATGATAAAAGTAGGAGGCGCAGAGGTCAAATATGGTTCATTTATGCAGAATGTGGTTGACTTCCTGATCGTAGCGTTCTCAATTTTTATATTTGTGAGGATCATCAATAAGCGTTTCAAAAAGAAAGAAGAGGCAAAGCCGGCACCTGTTATTGATAAAAATGTAGAGCTTTTAACTGAAATCAGAGATTTATTAAAAAACAAATAAAATCCTGAAACCTCATTAACAGGTATTCCGTATATACCTATATAAAAATTATGTTAGAGGAGAAATAAAAAACATGTATGTAAATCAAACTGCAAACAGCAATGGTTACTTATCTTCTGTATTAAGGGCGTTTGCATTATCATTAGGAATTGCATTCATTGGGACGATGGCCGGCGTTTTTGTTCCGCCTGCATTGTTTTTGCCGTTAGTTATTCTGGAAATTGGAATGCTGCTTTTTGCTTTTCTGCTTCGCCGTAAAAAGGCAATCGGCTACACGTTCCTATATGTGTTCACATTTATATCAGGGGTAACAACCTATCCAATCGTTGCGCATTACCTTGCTGCCATTGGGCCGAATCCTGTTCTGGTTGCTCTTGCCACTACCACGGTTGTTTTTACAGGCCTGGCAGTCTACGCGACAACAACTAAGCGTGATTTATCATTCCTGGGCGGTATGCTTATGGCTGCATTGCTTGCACTTATTGCGATTTCCATTTTTAATATCTTCTGGCCGATAAGCTCAACCGGAATGCTGGCATTCTCTTTCATCGGAGTGCTTGTTTTCAGCGGATATGTACTATTCGATTTCAACCGTATGAAACATTATGGTGTTTCAGCTGAAGAAGTGCCTTTGATGGCTCTAAACCTATATCTTGATTTTATCAATCTGTTCATCAATATCCTGCGTATTTTCGGGATTCTTGGAAGCAGGGACTAAAAAAGCAGGGCTGATCCTGCTTTTTTTCTTTTGGCACAGAGCATTATTTCTGTATTCCTTTGTAAAGATTCGGTATATCAAAAGCATTTCATGAATGGCGGTAAATACATGAAATACATTCTAGAAACCCAAAGCCCTGAAATAAACATTCGTTGGACCAGGCAGCCCATGGCCAATATACCATGGCTATTTTCGTCCCCCATCTTGGCTGACCAGTCTTCAGAGCCTATCTTGCGCAGTGAATCACCTTAAAGTCATGCAAAGATTGATGATGTTTTAAAGAAAATGGATGAAGTAAAAGCCTAAAAGGCAGCCTGGTTATTTGGCTGCCTTCCCTTTTGTCATCTCCCATATCTCACGCAAGACCGGCATTTCTTCCATTTCTTCTTCCGTCACAAGCTCCCATTGAATGCCGTCGGGCTTGGGATAAGGAGTATTCGTTTGAATCAGTTCCATTTCGGTTGCAATCCAGTCCACAGTTAAATCATAAGGATCCCTTGGTATATCTGCATCGGTGACCTGGGCGCTATTAACCGTTCCAATCACAGGGATTGGAGGATTGCCAAGCTCCCTGATAATGGCATATTCCCGGTCAGCATACCCCTCGCCCTTCCCAACTCGCCTTCCATCCCTATGAAGTCCTACCGATCCTGCAAAAAATAAATCGATCAAAGGAAGTTCAGTAAGAGGAATTTCTTTTCCGTATGAATGTATATGCTTAAGGCTCGCGGCTTTTCGTTCTTCACCTGCAGGAACCCATTCCGGTTTTACCATAATAAAGCCTGCTTTCAGCCTTGGAGTCGGAACCAGCAATGTCTTACCGTCTTTTAAAATTTGTGTGCGGATCGGCAGCTGCGGACTGTCAGGATTCACTTTTATTACTTTTGCTTCTTTGTATTCGGGCATATTAAAAACGAATTGTGCCGCCTTTTCCGCACCTTTGAAATTTGGAATTCTATTTTTCAGCGGAAAAGGAAAACGGCCGAGCTTATTTTCCTCAAGATAATTCCATATGTAATCACGGATTTCTTTCTTTGTATTCAAGGCATTCACTCCCTTTCCCTTTATTTTATCCATCTTATATCAAATTGAATAGAAAAAGGGTTCTCCAATTACCACATTTTTCTTTTAAGAAAAATGTTTTGGGATGGGCTATCGTGGTAAACAGATAATGCAAGGCCAATAACAAAACGGAAGGGACTGGTGCACGATGAAAAGCGTAACAGCGACTTCAAGGTTCGTCATTGGCATTGCAAGAAACCAGGGAGGATTTGCAGAGCGTTCGAAAGGCACTCTCGTCTATAACCGATATATTTAAAATCGGTTCGATCCTATGCAAATCGTAATTCCTTAGGTTGTCCGTCATCGGACTTAAAAAAGATGCAGACCAATCGGTTTGCATCTTTTTTAATGGTTTAAATTCAACGGAGTCTCTAGTAAATGGAAGTTTAGAGTATTGCCAGAACGGATATCTATTAAGAAAACTCGTTAGGAGGAAAAGACCATGAATGAACAAGAACACGTAATCAAACAAGATGGCGAATTGGATACAGGTAAAGTTAAAAAGGCAATGGACCGAATCTCAGATGAAAGAGCTGAAGATATTTTAAGCAGCTTTGATGAGTTTAAGAGCTATCTAAGCGAAAGAATCGAACTAGGCAAGAAGCTTGGACTAAATGAAGAACAGCTTGCGGTTACAGCTGAAAAGGTTGCTGCTTACCTTGCAGAAAATGTAGAGCCAAAAAATCGGGAAGAACAGCTGCTGAAAGAATTGTGGAAGGTTGGAGATGAAGAAGAAAGGCATAAGCTGGCGCATATGCTCGTCCGTCTGACTGAGCAGGGTTAATTAACGGCCGGAATCGTCTGCTATTGACTGTTCCGGCTTTTTTATTGCTTAAGTTCTTTATAATGATGGATAAATTGACTTGGCTCTGATTTTACATGAAAGGAATACAGCCCCCGGTTTGTATGAAGATAAAGGAATCCGAGTTCCGAATTGGCAGCCCTATAGGACATATCCCATACTTCATCAAGCAGAAATTTTTCCGATGGCGAAATGATATGATCCTCATACAGATAAAGATGGTGTTCCTGTTCAATATACTGCTGCTGATTCCAGTCGATCGTACGGCTGACAACAACAAAAGGATGGGAAGCAATGATTCTCACAAGAACCTCCATTTATGAAAAGTTATGCTTCCATTGAAACATAATGAAGAATCAGATTCAAACTATGCGTGTTTAACCTGTGTATTCTTCCTGTAAAATCGCATAATAAGTTAAATCTACCGGCTTCCCGTCTCTTACTGCATGCTGGCGGAATACTCCTTCATGCTTCATTCCTGCCTTCTCCATAATCCTCCAGGATCCCGGATTATCGGTAAAAGCAAGCGCATAGATCCGGTTATGGTTCATTTCTTCAAAACCGTATTTAATAACAGCCTTGGCTGCCTCTGTTCCATAACCTTTCCCCCAGAACGGCTTGCCGATCCAATAGCCGATTTCTGCTCTCCTGTTTACATTTGGTCCTGAAATATTAATCAGCCCTATCAAGCTGTTATTTTCTTTTAGAGTGATAGCAAAAATAGCAATCTTTCCGTTCTTCTCGGCTTCCAGAATACTTGTTATAAACTCCTTCGCTGCGCCTTTAGGATAGGGATGCGGGATATTTAATGTGGTTTTTGCCACATCATAATCGCTCGCATACTCTTCTACCTTTTCTGCATCATCAAGTGTAAGCCTTCGAAGAATAATGTGGTTAGCCTCGAGGGTTTTCATAGTTTGGCCTCCTTTTTTAAAGTATCATCAGTTTTTCTCTATCGAAACTCAATTTCCTTTATTTTCAGCTATACTACCGGCAGCTTGATTTCATATCTGAAGTTATTATCAAACATGTTTCTGACTTTATCTTGCATATTTAAGAGTTTATCTAGCATATCTGTGAATTTATTTAGCAGCATTTCATTTTTATCTAGCATGTTCCAAAATTTATCTAGCATCTCATACAATTTAAAGAGGGACACCCTTAAATGTGTGCCTCTCTTTATACCAAAACTTATTCCAGTACATTTACTCAACTGTTACCGCAAGCTCTTTTATTAAAAGAGAAGGCGACCCGATATAGCCTGTGGCCATAAATCCCATGGAGAATTCCAAATCAGATCCGATGGCCTGAATGTTGTTCAGCAGCTCATAAAAATTTCCCGCAATGGTCATTTGATTGACAGCGTTTTGAACTTTTCCGTCCTTGACGTAATATCCATTCGCCGCAATCGAGAAGTCGCCAGAAATGGTATTCGCACCTGAATGGAGGCCGGACAATTCGGTAATAATCATGCCTTCAGATATGGAAGATACCAATTCATCATAGCTTTTATTTGAAGGGACGATATGAAAATTGGTAGGCGCTACTGTTAAAGGTCCTTTATAGGAAGCTTTATAAGCGTTTCCTGTTGATTCCACGCCTTCTTTTTGGGCAGTTTTACGATTATGCATCAGCGATACGAGCCTTCCGCCTTTAACAATATCTTTCTTAACTGAGGCAACACCCTCGCTGTCAAAGGTAGAGCTTAGCAGCCCTTCTTCCAAAAATGGATCATCGACAATGTTCAGTGATGGCACTGAGATGCTTTGGCCCGTTTTGCCTTTTAAAGCCGACTGTCGTTTTTGGGTGCTTTCCGCCGAGAAAATCGTGGAATATGTTTGCAGCAAGGCGCTTGCTGCGTCGTTTTTCAAAAGAACAGGATAGTTTTTGCTTTCAGCACTTTGGGCATCAAGCTGGGATAAAGCTTCTTCGACTGCATGTTTTGCGATGGCTTCCGCTTTTAACATTGAAAAGTCTCTCGTAAACTTGGAATACTCTCCATTTTTCACTTGATTGCCCTGCTTCACGATGACCGATACATAGATGCCCACATGATTCTTCTTTTCGCGGAGGTTGAGGCCTTTGCTGTTCATAATGGCCCTTTCTGTTTCACCGCTGCTTAGCATAAAATAATCAGTTCCCGTTACTCGTTCATTATACGCATAGATATGCTTTTCAATTTCCTTAAGCAAATTAATTTTTTCATGAATTGATACGTCCGCTAGATTAGTTGAATAGAAGTTTCCTTCTTCATACTTTTCGCTGCCGGCAAAAATCTCTTCCTGCACTTCATCCTCTATGAATTGGGAGTTTTCCTTGGCGTTTTCAATTAGAAAAGAAAGTGATTCTTCATCAAGCTTTTCCGTAAATGCATAGCCCATTTTGCCTTCGTAAAGCCCTCGGAAGGAGGTTCCGAATACTTCGGAAGTGTCATAGGAATCGATTTCCCCTTTATAAAGCTCACAGGCAAACTTCTCTTCCCTCTCATAATAAAGCTCCATATCGGTAAAACCATGCTGCTCTCCCAACTGAAAAAGCCTTTCCTTAAATTCCTGCAAATTCATTCTATTCGTCCCCCTTTCTGCCGCCAACGGTCATTTCGCTTACACGGATCATCGGCTGGCCGACGTTCACAGGGATGCTGCCGCTTTGAGACCCGCACATACCGGCACCATGGTCCAGATTATTCCCTACCATATCTACAAGCTGAAGGGTCCTAGGGCCATTTCCTATTAATGTAGCACCTTTTAGCGGTTTGCCGATTTTTCCATCCTTCACAAGATAAGCTTCCATCACGGCAAAATTATAATCGCCAGTTGTTGTATTCACCTGGCCGCCGCCCATGTATTTCGTATAGATGCCGTGCTCAGTGTTCGAAATAATCTCTTCCGGAGTGGACTTGCCATTAGCGATATACGTATTGGTCATCCTGGAAGTCGGCGCAAAACGGTAAGACTGCCTTCTGCCTGAGCCGGTTGACTCCATGCCCATTCTCCGCCCGTTAAATTTATCAATCAAGTAACCTTTTAAAATACCATTTTCAATCAGAATATTTTTGCGTGCTTTTTCGCCTTCATCATCAATTGTGATGGAGCCCCACTCATTGGCGATTGTTCCGTCATCAATATATGTAACGACATCCGAAGCCACTTTTTCCCCAATACGGTTGGCAAAAACAGAATTTTCTTTCGCGACAGATGTGGCTTCAAGTCCATGTCCGCATGCCTCGTGGAAAATTACGCCGCCGAATTCATTATCAATGATGATGGGAAATTTCCCGCTTGGGCATGGATCTGCACCTAGCATCGTAACCGCAATACGGGAAGCTTCATTTGCATAATGCTCAAGATTCAGGTTTTCCATAAATTCAAAGCCTTTATGGGCCCCAGGTCCGTAAAATCCCGGTTGCATCTGGTTGCCGTCTACCGCAATCGATTGAATCGCAAGGCGGCTGCGGACTCTGTGGTCTTCTGCAAACTTGCCTTCCGAGTTGGCGATCAGTACATTCTGCTCTTCATCCAAATACCTTACAGTAACCTGCTGGATGCTATTATGATAGTTTTTCGCAATTTCGTAAGCCCTTTTCATAACATCCACTTTGCGGAACTTCTCAACTTCCCTCGGGTTTAACGAGATCGGATGTGCTGCAGGAATGATTTCCTTTTGCAGCTTGGATGGCTGGATCATCGTGTTTCCTTTGATTGCCTGCGCAGCATTGCCCGCTGCTTTTAGCAAACCATCCTTTGTCCCATCCGTTGTATAAGCATAAACACTTTGTAGGCCTTTAAACACGCGAATACCAATTCCGTAATCACGGCCTGATAAGCTGCTCTCAATTTTCCCGCCCTGCAATACAAGGTTATTGGTAAAGCGGTCCTCAACGAAAACTTCCGCAAAATCCCCGCCAGTGGCCAGGGCTGCCGCAATGACATCTTCAATAATTGATTGTGAAAGCATGAAAAAACCCCCTTCTACTTTCTAACTTTTCAAACTATTCTAATCATAACGTACTAATATTCATTTTAGTATGTTTTTTTCCTTTTTTGACCAATAGGAAGAATGATTGTTCCTCGGTCTGGAGACCTAAATGAAAATGAATGATGGGCTATTTGCAGGTTCATTCTCCTATTTGCAAAGTCCACAATTCCCTGGCCAGACATTAAAAAGGCGCCTATCCCAGGCACCTTTTCTAACCTTTACAGAACACCCGAAAACAGCCGGGCAAATGATTCTTTTGACCTTTCAACAAAACCTCTTTTATAGTACTCTACAGGACTTATTTTAACGCTCTCCTCCAAATCCTCCTCAAAATGGGCGACAAGATCGCGGATGGAGCTTGTGCCGTATAGGAATACATTTACTTCAAAATTCAAGTGGAAACTCCTCATATCCATATTGGCTGTTCCAATCGAAGCGAGAATTCCGTCAACGATAATGATTTTTTGATGTAAAAAGCCTTTTTTATAAGAATAAATCTCCACTCCGTACCGCAGCAGCTCCGGGAAGTAAGATCGGCTCGCATATTGGGTCAGGAAGCTGTCGTTAATTTCCGGCACTAGGATACGCACCTCCACCCCTTTAGCTGCCGCTACCCTCAACGCTGTCCGGATTGATTCGTCTGGAACAAAGTATGGCGTGGCAATCCAAATGGATTTGGCTGCACAAGAGATCATGGAATAATACAAATCACTCATGATCCCCTGCTGAGTATCAGGGCCGCTTGCAACTACCTGCACCGCCCCATCCAGCACATCAACATCAATCGGATACTTTACATCTCTATATTGCTCGAGTACCTCTTCTTTACTGACATATTCCCAATCCAGCAAAAACACTGTATGAAGTGTGTAAACAGCCTCGCCTTTTAGGATCATATGGGTATCCCGCCAGAAACCGATTTTTTCGTCTTGGCCCAAGTATTCAATGCCAACATTGAGGCCGCCTACAAAACCGATTTTCCCGTCAATTACGACAATCTTGCGGTGATTTCGGAAATTGAATTTCTGATTGAAAAATCCGTATTTTAGAGGGGAAAAAGGCCGTATTTTAATGCCTGCTTCCTCCATGGATTGCAGATCCTCCAGGGAAATGCCCATGCTGCCTGCCGCATCAAAAATAAACAGCACTTCCACACCTTGCTTGGCCTTATCAATTAATATATTTATGATTTCTTTTCCAAGTCGGTCTGATCGGAAAATATAATATTCCATATGGATAAACTTTTCTGCTTCCCGCAGTTTTTTCTTTATTTCATTAAAGGTTTCCTCGCCATTTTTCAGCATCTTTGCCCGCGAATTGGTGCTAAGGGGCGTTAAGGCCACATTATTGGCAAACCTGGCAAAGCATAGCTGGCTGTCCTGCAGGAAGGAAATATCAGGGGTATCCTCTCTCTTCATCAGTCTTTTCCATTCATCCCGGTCCCTGCTCCTCTTGCTTTTAAACAGATAGCCTTTCAAGTAAAGCTGTCCGGAAAACAAGTAAAAAAGATAGCCAAACACCGGGAAAAACACAAGAACATACATCCATAAAAGGGTCTGATGGGGGGAACGGTTTTCGAGCATCAATGAATAGGCACTTATTAAAATGGCCGCGACATACAAAATAGCAGCACCTAATTTGATTAGTGTGCCGGCATCTGTAAAAAATATTGTATAGGCTGATACAATTAAGATAAATACAAAAAGTGACTCGATTTTGCGTCTTCTCATGGCCCACTTCTCCAACTCTAAAAAGGTTACAATTATGTAAGTATCTTATACCCTTTCTGATGCCCAAAAGAAACCAGGTACAATTAGCATTTCCCATTTAAGGAGAAGAAAGCATTATTCAAAAAAAAAAGAAGCCTTGCCTTATTACGCAACCCTCTCCATTTTATTGCCCGCCTCCGGTATACCGATTGTCACCCATCATATAGTTCGAGCTTTCTCCCGGCTTTGCATTTGGGCTGATTCCTTTTTGCAAGGTATTATTATTCTTCTTTCGCCTGCGGTCAATGCTGTAGGCAAAGGCAAGGGTCACTATAATTAATCCAAATAATACGCCCATCTTTCGTCCCCCTTTTTATATGTATATTCATCATCGGCAAACCTTTGCTTAATATTCGGGGCGAAATCCATTTTTCCTCTAAAAAAGAGAGCTATAAATTATAGCCCCCTCACTTTACATTATTTTCTCATGTTCTCCTGGTCTTTTAAACGGTTTTGCTGATCCGGCAAGCGTTCCTGATCCTTCAGTGATTGCTGCTTGTGCTGCTGGGACTGCTGCCCTTTTACAACATCTTTTAGGTCTTTGCTGTTTTCCTGTGACATTTTAATCCCTCCTGTTATCCTTTTCATTCCTGTTCCCGTATTTTGGTTAAAAAAACTAATTTTCATTAAAAAGTAGGATCTTTTCTAAAAGTAAAAACATTGATAAATAAGGTTGGTTGATTGGAGCGCAAGGTGCGAGACTCCAGCGGGAGGAGTGGGACAGGTGAGACCCCACAGGTGCTGCGCACCGAGGATGCTCACCGCCCTCCCCGCGGTTCGCTGAGCATCCTGGAGCGGAAGTCAACCACTCCTCCCTGCTTATTTAAAAAGCAGCAAAGTTTGCGAAAACAACAAAAAGTAAAAGGGTTTTGTGCAGGTACAGAGAAACTATTAGAAATAGAATACTAACCATAGGGGGATTTGCAGGGTGAAAAAGTGGTCAACAGAAATAGAAATTCAAGCTCCGATAGAGAAGGTATGGGGGCTATTAAATGGTTCTGAGGAAAACATGCAAAAAATTATGCCCCAGGTGGTCGAGCATAAGCCGGTTAAAATAACAGATGAAGGTGTCGGAAGCATCTACCGGCAAAAATATAAAGAAGGATCAAGGGTTGAAGAATACGAAGTAGAAACCCTCAAGTATTCGGATACTCCAGATCATAAAGAGCTGAAGGTCGGATTTAGCCTTGCTAATATGTTCGATATCACAGCCCACTATGAAATGGCCAAATTGGATGAGAATAGAACCCGGTTCAAATACACGGCCTCGAACCAGCCGTTAAAATGGTTTGTAAAACTCTTCTTAATTTTTGCGAATGACAAGGTCGTTAAAAACTTTGCGGAGCGGGTCAAGCATGTAGCGGAGGCAGAAGCTTGAAGGAGGAAATTAAATGGAAATAAGGCTATTACAGCCTGATGACGCTGTAAAATACAAAGAATTGAGATTAGAAGGATTAAAAAAGAACCCCGAAGCATTTGGTTCAAGCTTTGAAGAAGAAGTTGGGCGTCCTCCCGAAGTTTACGGAGAAAGGTTTAAAGCGGAGAACTCCTTTCACTTTGGTGCATTTGAAGGCGGCCGGCTTGTGGGCGTGGTTAGTTTAGTAAGGGAAAATGCATTAAAAATGAAGCACCGGGCCAATATTTATGCGATGTATGTGACCGAACAGTCCCGGCAAAATGGCATCGGCAAATTGCTGGTTGGCGAAGCATTGGAAAAAGCGCGGGCATGGGACGGGGTTGAACAAATCCATTTGGCTGTCATGTCAGAAAATGCCCCAGCGAAAAAGCTTTATTCCTCTTTTGGGTTTGAAGTATACGGCAAGGAGCGGCATGCCTTGAAGATCGATGGTGTGTACTATGATGAGGAACTAAGGGCATTGTATTTTTAACTGTACAAAGGCAGCCTCCTGTTTTAGAGGGGCTGCCTTTTTCTGTTTAGCCCTCCACATAAAAAACAGCGCCCTGCTGCAGCAGGGCGCTATCTTTCTACAGTTCTATTTTCCTTTATCTTTTCCTTTGCCTTTCAAATCAACACCGATGGCTGCTCCGTTGCGGCTGGAGTCTGCTACGCCTTTGAAGGTGCCATTTTCATGGTCAATCAAAATGCTCTGAACGTTTCCGATTGTTGTCGGATTCGGCCCGAAGTTATGGCCCATCTCATTAAGATGATCAAGGACTCCCCCAGAAATCCTCTCTTCATAGCGATAAGAATTCAAATTGTTCGTATAGATGCGCGGTTCCTCTACCGCAGACTTTAGTTCCATATCATATTCAATTGCATGAAGAATGGTTTGCAGTACAGACGTGATGATAGTCGGACCCCCTGGTGAGCCTACTGTCAGTACAGGTTCTCCACCTTCAAAAACAATCGTCGGTGTCATGGAGCTTAACGGACGCTTGTTCGGCTGAACTTCATTGGCTCCTCCTGGAACGGCATCAAAGTCTGTCAGCTCATTATTCAGCATGAAGCCGTATCCTGGAACCATTATGCCAGTCCCAAATACCTGTTCAATTGTTGTTGTATAAGAGACGACATTCCCCCATCTGTCTGTTACTGAAAAATGGGTGGTCTCGCCATATTCGCGGTCATTTGGCTGATCCGCCGCTTCATAATTTGCTGCGCTGTTTTCATACTTCCATGGATCGCCAGCTTCCGGATTTGCATTCACTTCATCCAGGCTGATCAGCTCCTGGCGCTCTTTAATATATTCCGGGTGGAGCAATCCATTAGTTGGAACATTTACGAATTCCGGATCGCCTGCATATGCCGCACGGTCCGCATAAGCTAAATGCATCGTTTCAGCTAGCAGGTGGTATTTTTCCCAGGATTTTAAATCATACTGTGATAGATTAAAATCATCCAAAATCTTCAGCATCTGCAGCAAAAATACACCGCCCGAGCTTGGAGGAGGCATGCTTGCGATTTCATATCCCTGATAGTCTCCCCAAACAGGTTCATCAATGGTCACTTCATAGTTCGCAAGATCTTCCGGCGTCATCGATCCGCCGAAATCCTGAACAACACCGGCGAGGGCTTCAGCAATTTGCCCATTATACAGAGCGTCTGCCCCTTCAGAACGAATCATTTTCAAAGTCTTTGCCAGGTCTTTCTGTACAAGATGGTCCCCTTCTTCCATAGGTTCTCCATTTTCCAGAAATACTTCGCCTGCAGCCGATCTGCTCAGCTTATCCTGATTATCGGCAATTGCATTCGCCAAAACCGAATCAATCGGGAAACCTTTATCAGCCAGCTTAATCGCCGGGCCGATCAGCTGCTGCATGGAACGTGTCCCCCACATATCCAGAGCCGTTTCCAATCCTTTCAAGGTCCCTGGTATCCCAACTGCTGTACCGCCGGTTGAACGCTTAGAAAATGGAATTGGATTCCCGTTTTCATCAAGGAACATATCAGGAGTGGCCCCGGCCGGAGCGCGTTCCCGGCTGTTAATAATGGTCGTTTCCTTGGTCTCTCCATCATACACCATCATGAAGCCGCCGCCTCCGATCCCTGACATCATCGGTTCCACCACGTTGAGTGCAAATTGGACAGCAACTGCGGCATCAATGGCGTTACCTCCCTTTTTCAAGACATCCGCCCCAATCTGCGATGCGAGCGGATGGGCCGAAGCCACCATGCCGTCATCGCCGACGTCAACCTGGCTATAGCCTTCATAGTCATTTTTAGGCTTTTTTGCCTGGCCGGTTAAAGGCATTGTCCCGGCTACTAGTAAAATACTAAAAAAAACCGCTAAACTAGCTTTCCAAATTCTCTTCATCTTTTTCCTCCTTTATAGGTTTCCTCATGTCTACCGTAAGAGGCAGGAAAAAGATTATCAAGAAATAAGAGTTAATATTCTGAAAGTTAAATCTATTGAACTACGAGATAATATGTAAAAAGTTCCAAATAACTTAGCAGACTAGGAATAAATGAGGAGTTATTTTTTATACATGTTTTCCCTTTAAAAAATGGGAATATTTTAGGAGAAACAGCGTGAGGCGCTATTCCTCCCAGCAAAAAACTGATTTATAATTCAGTCCAGTCTTGATGCGATCTCATTAGCAAGGATTGCAGGCATTTCTTGAACCCATTCCTCTTCCCTACCTACCAGGGCAAACCTGTTCCGTATTTTTTTGCTCTGGCTTCACTGTCTTTTTTACGCTTTTTCCGGATTTCAGCGCGTTCTTTAGCTGTTTCATATAAACTCTTTTCTTCATCAGTTTCTGGCAGTACGGAAGGCACTGGTGTTGGTTTGCCATTTTCATCAATGGCAACCATCGTTAGAAAAGACATGGCGCAAACATTTCGTTCGCCTGTGACCAGATCTTCGGCAATTACCTTTACAAAAATCTCCATCGAGGTTCTGCCTGTATAAGTTACAAATGCTTCCAGACAAACCGAATTGCCTTCATAAACAGGATGAAGGAAGTCAACGGAATCTGTAGATGCCGTTACGATATTTTTTCTTCCGTGGCGCATAGCGGCAATGGCTGCCACATCATCTATATAGGCCATAAGCTTCCCGCCAAATAAAGTTCCGTATGTATTCGTGTCAGGCGGCAGGACAATGCTTGTTTTTACTGTAAAAGACTCTCTGCATGTTTTGGTTTCATTCATGTTGTTTCCTCCTGAAGCTATTAATATTTTCTTCAAGCATACCAAAAGCTGCTGGCTAATAAAATTAATTTGGAAAGTTTATCAAAATTGTGTTGCCAAAAATATCCTTAGCGGCATATAATTTTATTGACCAATGTTCAATAATGAAAGGTGATTTGATGAGCCCAAGAAAAGCAGCCTACGATGAACTTACAAAAGAAGCGATCATCACTGTAGCACGTGACCTGTTTGTACGGGAAGGATACTCAGCCGCATCCATGAGAAAAATTGCGGATACCCTCCACTGCAGCCACGGTGCTATCTATTATCATTTCAAAAATAAAGCCCAATTATTTTATGAAATCGTTGAAGCGGATTTTCAGACGCTCAATCAGGAGCTGGAAAGTGTTCTGGCTAAGCCTGCTGAAACCAATGAACAGAAACTATATAACATTCTTTATCAGTATATCCAATTCGGCCTTACCCACCAAAAACATTATGAATTGATGTTTTTGATTCGGGACGATGATGTTAAAAGCTATCTTCAGGAAGGACCGAATAAAAGCTATTTACATTTTGCTCAGGCTATTAACTCCCTCACCGAAAAACAGCTCTCCGTAAAGGAGATATGGTCAATATTCCTAAGTATGCACGGTTTTGTGACGCATTATTGCAAATCGGAAACAGCATTTGAAGAAGTGAAGGAACTAGCCTCTTCACATGTGAATTTTTTAATCAAGGCGATTAGTTAAAGAAGTGAATAGTCATTTCTTTAATTTTTTACCCTCATTTGAACAGCGGTCAATTAAATGTGAAAAGGATGATAAATATGTTTAAAACAGCTGCAGTGCTGGGAGCTACCGGCGGAATGGGCTATGCTTTGACAGAGGCTCTTTGCCATAAAAATATTCGAACAATAGCTTTTGCGAGATCAGAAGAAAATTTACTTAAGTACCAAGAGGAGTGGGGTCCAAATGCTGAGATTTTTGCAGGAGATGCCATGAATCAAGCTGATGTTGAAAAAGCTGTTTCCGAAGCGGATGCCGTATTCCATGCTATCAATATCCCTTACCAGAACTGGGACCCGGCACTGTCTATTATCCTGGATCATCTCCTAGACGTTTGCCGCAAGCAGAATAAGCCATTTATCTATGTTGATAATATATACTCCTACGGTCTGCACTCCATGCCTGCCACAGAAACATCCGCCAAGAATCCACACACAAAAAAGGGGAAGCTGCGCCAAACCTTAATTGAGAAAATCAAAAATTCAGGTGTGCCGTATACCATTGCCCATTTCCCTGACTTTTACGGCCCACATACAGGCAATACACTTTTACAATACACCTTCCAGCAAATCATCGATAAAAATAAAGGGATGTTTGTCGGTAAAACAAACATAGCCAGAGAGTTTATTTATATAAAGGATGGGGCCAAGGCATTAGCTGACCTTGCCCTAAAAGAAGAAGCGTACGGTGAAGTATGGAATATTCCAGGGGCAGGAACGATTACAGGTGAAGAAATCGCCCGTATTGCTTCCCGGCATCTCAATAAACAAGTCTCTTTTAAACCTGTCCACAAATGGATGATCCGTGCCATTGGCGTCTTTGATCCTTTCATGAGGGAATATACCGAAATGATGTATCTGAATGAAACACCTGTTATTCTGGATGGAAGCAAATACGAAAAGCGCATTGGAAATCTTCCTAGAACAACTTATGAGGATGGGATTAAGCAAAGCCTTGAACATTTACTAAATAGGAATGCCGCAATTTAACGGCATTTCTTTTTCTATTTAAAGAAAGAGTTTTTCTTTCTTCCACGTAATATATCTCCCATCCAACCCTTTTTAACTAGCATAATATAAAGTGCAGCGGTTGTACCCATAATCAAGAAGAGTGATAAAGGGTATCCAATTTTCCAGTCAAGCTCCGGCATATACTTAAAGTTCATGCCCCACAGCGCGCCCCATGATGCTACTGGAGTCATTAATGTGGTTATAACCGTGAGTGTTTTAACAATCTCATTTCCGCGGTGCATAGACACCATTTCTTCAAAATTCACAAGATCATCAATTTCCTGCTGATATTCCCTTACAAGGGTATATCCCCTCTCAATTCTTTTACAGGTTCTTTTGAATTCCGGTCCTATCGTTACCTCTTCCCCAAAGGCTTCCTCAACACCGAGCCTAATCTCTTTAACTGGAATCATTAGATTTTTCCATACTAAAATCTGATGGCGGAGCTGATAGATTTCTTCAAGGCGATCAATATTGTTTTTCTCTTTGATCTTCCAGAGCAAATCATTTAAACGGACTTCAAATTTATCTATCTTCTTAATGTTATCACTTAAAACCTCACCCAAAATAACAAAAAATCCATCAATTGCATTGTTTGTATGATCCATTTTTTTTAAAAGCAGAGAGTTATCTGATTGAATGACAGAGGAATCAAAATTTACAGTTATAAGAAAATCCCTCGTTAAAAAATAGTGAAATAAACTATTTTCTTCTTGCTCATTGGTTGTTTGCTGATAGATAAGAGAGCCGCTTAAAAACTCTTTTTCACGCACTGTAGTATCCATTTCCATCACATTTGTTTTGCTCTCAGATGTTTTTTCTGCCCACCTCTGTAAAGCATCTTTATAATCCGGATTCAGTGCCCAGTCAATTTCATTAAGATGGTCATAGCGATGCCACTTCCAATTATTCTCACTGTACTCTTTTTTCATCTCCATCTTCCTTTCCAGCTGGAGCCTTTCTCTTCCTATTTAATAATTACATGTTTCCCTTCTCCCCTCCTCATTAAAACCTTACAAAAGGAGTAATTATTTCTGAGCTGGTAACAATGTTAAAAGGACAAAATGTTTTCATTTAAATAGGGCGGGTAAATGTAGAGTAAGAAAGACAAATTTTATATTTAAAGAGGAGGAGCATAATCATGAATTCTCGTCCGTTAAATCCATATGTATTAGCCGGTGTCGGAATTACCAGTATTTTATTATTGGCCAGCAAGAACAATAGAAACAAGGTACAATCCCTTGCTGTAAAAATGAAAGGCATGATTCCTGACCGTTTCCTTAATGATACAGTCCCAGCAGAAAAGCTGGGGCACCCTGACCCTCATAATATTGAAGACAACAAAATGGTCGATGAAGGGTCCATGTATTCAGTTCAATACTATAATGAAACAGTACAGCAATGACCTAAGGACTAGCCTCCTTAGGTTTTTTACATAACTTTGAATAATCGGAGGATTAGAGATGGGTGTGCTTTTTATCCTGATTTACTTGGGAATCATTCTGGCTGTGATCGAAATAAATACGCTGCTTTTTACTTATACAGGGCTGGATAAGCATATTGCCCGGTTTCAGGTTATCTCAATGCTGACGGGCACAGGGTTTACGACAGGAGAGTCGGAGCTCATCATTGATCACCCGATCCGCAGGAGAGTCGGGGCGTTTTTAATATTGTTTGGCGCCTTTTCACTGGCCGTGATTATTTCGGCCATCAGCAACCTTCTTTCAGATGAATTTTATACAAAAAATATTTCGATTGTGGCTGCTGCCTTAATTATGATTATTTTTATCTTAAAAACGCCTTATGTTAAAAAGCTGCTTTCCAGCAAGCTCGAACATGAGCTCGAGGAGCACTACGATTTTCGTGATTTGCCGATCAGGGATGCCCTGCTCACGGATGAAAGTGATCATATATTAAATTACTTCATAGATAGTTCATCTGAATTTATCGGAAAAGAGCTTGGTGACGTTATTGAGGAGGATGAAGATATCCTTGTTCTCTACATCCAAAGAGGTGATTTGAAAATCAGGAAAAATCGGCTGGTTACAGAAATCCAAGAAGGAGATCATATTATCTTATATGGCGATGAAAATGCAATCGAAAGAAAGTTTGGCCCAAAAGAAGATAGACAGAAATAAAGCACCTTCTGCTAAGTGGAAGATGCTTATTTTTTTGCTCATTTGGCCCTTTGCAGGAACGGAATAACCTTGTGAATGAGATGGTTTCCTGAATAAGTGCCTTTTATATAAGCTAGTAAGTTTCCATGGAAGACTGGCACATTTGCCGGAGGTCGGCAATGCCTTCCTTGCAAACCCCATAGGATAGCCACGAACACCCGGCACAAATAACATCCAGGTCATCCGGCCTGACTTTTGCAGCAGTAAGAGAAACAAGAACCGATTTGGGATAGGTTTCTCCATCCTTCAAGCCCAGTTGTTCGATTACTTTCCTATCCATTGTCAAAACATGATCGTTGGAATTCTCGCTCGCTACACATTTTGATATGCCATTGTTCGGGCATGATTTGCATGTATCATCCAAATCCGCGACAATTTTGATTGGGAAGTCCTTATTCTCATTTCTTATATCCATGACTACTTCACTCATTTTCTCTACAAACTCAGGACTGTAGCCCATCCCTTTGAATCCGTGAACACAAAGTAAATGATGCCCCCGCAAAACCAATGCCATCCTCTCAATCCTTCCCTAATAAAAATTTTTTCTCTATTTTATCAGATTTTTCAGTTAAACTGTTTGGCAGGGGACAGGAAAAGTGTCAGTCCGATTTTCCGGCACACGGTTACATAATGCATCATGGCGAGGAGGACAGCACCGGTATTCATGCCCATAATAATCCCATCCATCTGCAGGCTGTGCATCGAGCCGAGCAGGAACATCGCTGAAAAAGAAACCACCGTGGACCAGAGAGAATGATAGATGGTATCCATCATAAGCCCCAAGCCGATTAAATAGGCCTGCATGGGTATAATGAAAAAATGCAGCAAGAAGAATGGCCAGAGCAGCTGCAAATATATGGCTGCATCTGTTGAATGGAAAAAGACCTCCGTCAGCGGCCTTGCGAAAAAGCAGAATAACCCGACGGATGGTACTCCATATAGGAAAGTCACGAAGAACACCTGCTGCAGAAGGCGCCGAAGCTCCTCCAGATTTTTATCTGCATATTCTTTAGATACAGTCGGAATCAGCATAATTAAAAACGAATGAGCAATAAACGCTGGAAAAAAGCCAATTGTCATCGCCACACCTGCAAGCATCCCAAAATGTTCAGTTGCCACTTCCCCCGGCACGCCAGCTTTTAACAGGGCTCCTTTTATTAAGAACGGCTGAACGGCATGTGTCAGTGCATGAAATACTCTTAACGCAGTAGTAGGAACGGAAACAGATATTAAATTTTGCCGCACGCTTTTTCCGCTAAGAATTTCAGATGGCTCCTTTTTGACACGCTGATACTGAATAATAAACATATGAAGCAAATAAAGGAAGACAACGATCTCGCTTCCTATAAATGTACAAAAAGCGATAAAAACCGCCGTATCCGTATCGAATTGAAAGGCCTGATACAGCACAACCAGCAATAGAAGCTGTACAGATTTCCGCAGGAAATTCGAGGCTGCAATTTTCCCCATTTGTTGCTTGCCCATAAAAAAGCCCCTGGCTATCGAGGAAAAAGACACGATCGGAATAAATCCAATGACCGTCCACCTTAATAAAGGATGATATTCATCAAAAACAGATACAAATGGAATAATCGCTGCCGCAAGCGGCACCAGAATAGCCGTAAAGATGATGGTCAGCTTAATGACATGATTAAGCATGCTTTTGTGATATTTTTTATCCTTCTCGGCAATAAATTTCGATATGGATATCGGAAGCTCAAAACTTGCCAAAAGAACGATCAGGAAGATGGTCGGCAAAATCGACATATACATGCCGAGCCCCCTCTCCCCCAGTTCCCGGGCGAGGACCATATTCACGACAAACTCTATACACTCGCTGGCGAACGCTGCCAGCGCCAGTAAAACAACTCCCTTGAAGAATTTACTCATTGCTCCTCTCCTTATACATTGCAGATTCTATATAAGATATGAGACATGTCCCTATAATATTAGTTATCTAAGATTAAAAAGTTTTATTCTAAAATAGAAAAAGAGGCCAGCTATTATTAGAGGCCTCCTTTTCCTATTAAAAGACAAAAACATGTGCAATTAATACAATGATTGGTAAAGTAATGATTGTTCTTTGGATAAAAATAATGAATAAATCTGTAAAGCTTAATGGAATATTCGAGCGCAGAATCAAAATGCCTATTTCAGACATATATACTAACTGTGTTAAGGAGAGACCTGCTACTACGAATCTTGTTAACTCGCTTTCAATTCCACTGCCTATGACTGCCGGCAAGAACATATCAGCGAAACCAACTAGCATAGTTTGGGCTGCTGCACCTGCTTCAGGCAATTGCATAAACTCCAGGATCGGAATGAGCGGATACGAAATAAATTGAAAAACAGGTGTATATTCGGCAATGATTAAAGCGGCAGCTCCCAAACTCATCACAAGCGGAATCAGCCCCATCCAAATATCCAAGACCGTTTCCACTCCATTGGATAAAAGCTTCTTTGGCCCTGGAGCATTTTTGGCCTTTTCAATTGCTTGCTGCCAACCCCATGTTATATGTGACACCCCTTCAGGAATCGTTTCATCAATCTGCTGGCCCACTGGTTCATAGTATGTGTCCGCTTTTCTGGATAGAGGCGGAATTCTTGGCATGATCAATGCAGCCACGATACAAGCTGCTGATACTGTTAAATAAAACGGAATGAATAAGTGGCCAAGTCCTACCACATTTGCTACCACTAAGCTGAAAGCGACAGAGGCAATTGAAAAAGTTGTAGCGATGACAGCTGCTTCTCTTTTTGTATAAAATCCTTCGTCATATTGCTTCGTTGTAACAAGTACTCCAACCGTACCAGCCCCCATCCAGGAAGCAAGACAGTCAATTGAAGATCGGCCGGGCAATGTAAACAGCGGCCGCATAAATTTTTGTACAAGTGCCCCGATGAACTCCATTAAACCAAATTCCACTAACAGCGGGAGAAAAATTCCGGCAAATAGGAACCATGTTAAAAGAACAGGAGCTAAATCGTACAGTACCACTCCTCCTGTATTTCTTGACCAGATAAATTCTGGCCCTGCTTCCAAAATGGTCATCAAACCAACTGCGAAGCCAAGGATTCTCATGATTAAACCAAATTTCCCGGTATCAAATAATCCTTTAAGAAATTTGTTATCCATTATAAATGCTGGCTTAAGCACTTTCGTAATAATAGAAACACCAGCCGATAATCCGAGAATAAAAATAATAAATGCAGGCATTTGCTCACTAAAAGTATTGCTTAAAAAGGCTGCCAGGATTCCAACACCAATCGTAACATCTCCCTGAAATTTAACCGGAACCAGGAATAATAGCGTTCCAATTAAAGATGGAATAATAAATTTCCAATACTCACCTGTGACTGCTTGCGGTTTAACTCTTGTTTCAGCCTTCATGCTCTTGTCCCCCTTTTTATTTGGCAACAACAGATTCATGCTCTGTCAGTGCTTCATCCAAAACTTTTAGACCCTGGTCAATTTGCTCTTTTGTCACAATGAGAGGAGGAATCATTCGAATAACTTCACCTGAATTTCCGCATAAATAGAAGAGAACACCTTTATCAAGCGAGGAATTCAGAATTTCCATTACAGCATCCCCATCGGGTTTACCAGTATGCGGATCAATGATTTCAATGCCAATCATCAGCCCCAAACCTCTGACACTCCCCACAGCAGGGTGATTTGTTTTCAGCTCATGGAGTTTCTTTAACGCATAATCTCCCATTTGCTTAGTGTTTTCCAAGAGGTTCTCAGTTTTTAAGATTTCAATAGAGGCCAAGGCTGCAGAGCATGCAATTGGATTTCCGCCGAAGGTTGTTCCGTGGGCACCTAATGGCCATTTCTCCATCAGCTCTTTAGATGCTGCTGTTGCGCTTAGCGGAAGACCGGCTGCAATTCCCTTTGCAATCGCCATTATATCTGGAGTGACGCCAAATGCCTGTGCCGCAAACCATTCACCTGTACGCCCAAAGCCGGTTTGCACTTCGTCAAAAATCAGTAAAATACCATGCTGATCACAAATTTCTCTGATTTTCTTCATCCACATTTTTGGCGAAATGATATAGCCGCCTTCTCCAAGGACCGGTTCAATAATCATGCAGGCAACCTCTTCAGGGTCAACCTGATGCTTAAACAGTGTTTCAACGTCCTTTTCGAGTTTGCTTGGGAAGTACTCCTCAGGGTCTTCTCCATACGGGCAATCCTTTTCATTGGCATATGGCAGCTGATAGGTCAGCCAGGACGGCTGCTGGTACTTTCGATATTTGCTCTTGGATGTGGAAACACTTAATGCCCCCATTGACCGTCCATGGAAACAGCCGGTGAAGGATACAACATAAGGCCTTTTTGTGACATACTTTGCCAGCTTTATAGCTCCTTCAATTGCCTCGGTCCCGCTGTTCGCAAAGAAAAAACAATCCAGGTTTCCTGGCGTGATTTTTCCTAATTCTTCTGCGAGGCGAAGGATCGATTCATAGATAATAACACCTGATGGGCCGTGAACGAGATGATCCGCACTGTCCTTAATGGCCTTTACAACTTTGGGGTGGCGATGGCCGACATTTTCAACCGCAATACCTGATGTAAAATCCAAATACTCTCTGCCATCCACTCCGTAGTAATAACAGCCTTCCGCCTTCACCACCGGTAAATTTGGATGATCTTTTGCCATACTTGGCGCCAATAAATTCGAAATGTTTCCGATAAGATGACTCCAATTTTCTCCGTTCATACGATCCCCTCCTGAATAAATACGCTGATGCAAAAACTAAATGTTTATCTGTTAGTTCTTTAATGCAATATTCATGCCAAAGTATGTATTAACAATCGTATTTTTTTAATTTTCTTACTACTGAAGGCTGGCTGATTCCTAAGGCGTTTGCTATTTCAGTCGTTGTTCTATAGCGTTTCTTCGCATTGATTAAAACTTTTTTTTCAACCTCCTCCAATATGGAAGGCAGCGATTGTCCATCGAAATGAATAAAATCGTCTATTTTCTCTTGCATATGGTATTCATAAGGCAAATCCTCTTTTGTAATAATCGAACTCGTGCTTGTAACGATCATCCGTTCCATTAGATTCTCAAGTTCTCTTACATTTCCCTTCCACTCAAGCTGCAGCAAGTGATCGACCAAAGCTTTATCCAGGTGACGCTCCCGGTTATGGCGCTTTGAAATCGCCTGGAGAAAATATTGGGTTAAAGCAAATAAGTCTTCCTGCCTTTCTCTTAATGGCGGTATCTTTAGAGGTACCACATTAAGACGAAAGAATAAGTCCTGCCTGAATTCCTTCGTTTGAACCGCTTTCTCCAGGTCCTTATTTGTAGCCGCCAGCAATCGAAAGTCTGCGTGTATGGGCTTTGTTCCTCCTACTCTATAAAACTTCTTGTCCTGTATAAATTTCAGAAGCTTTGCCTGAAGATGCCCCGACAGCTCTCCAATTTCGTCCAGGAAAAGGGTGCCGCCTTTTGCCATTTCAGCAAACCCCATCTTCCCTTTGTTTTTGGCACCTGTAAAAGCCCCCCCTTCATAGCCAAAAAACTCAGCTTCAAAGATTGACTCCGGAATGGCACTGCAATTGACCTCAATAAAAGGACCGTCCTTCCGGATGCTATTTTGATGGATCCATTTAGCAAGAGCTGACTTTCCGACACCAGACTCCCCTAAGAGCAAGACAGTAACATCAACATCCCTAATCCTTCTAATTGTTTCAGCAATATTTTGCATTGGCAGGCTATCAGCAATGATTCCATCCATTTTGATGCTCTTTTTGCGCAGAAGATCAAGCTCACTTTTTACCCTGGCCATTTCTTCCTCAACGCTATTCAGGTATTCTTTTATAACGAGGAGTTCTGAAACATCATAGGAATAACTGACAATATGCTCGATGTTCCCAACTTCATTAAATACGGGAATACCGGTTACCAATATCTTTTTTCCAGACCCAGCCTTCTGGATTAAAATGACTTTTTTCTTTTTCATTAAAACTTCCGGCGTAATAGCAGGCTTAAAAACTCCTTTTCTCTCAAGCTCGTATACCGATTGCCCCAAAAGTGCTTCCGGTTCAACATCGTAATGGCTGCCGCTGCCTTTACTGACTTTTATAATTATTCCGTCTGAATTGGTCACCATAATATCTTCTTCCAATGAAGAAATGACTTCCTTTTCGTTATTCCATTCCATAAAAAAGCTATTCATTCTTTTAGGCCTCCAGCAGTTATTCATTTTTGAATAATGCACCTTCACTGAAATTAGGCATTTTGATTGGATAATGTACGTTATTATTCAGATTTAAATAATTATTCAGATTTGTATTACACTATACAACATATAGATGCTGACGAAAAGATGTAAACTGAAAAAACTTATAAAAATTCATTTTTTTGTATAGTAAAAAGAAGGCTAAACATCTGTTAGCCTTCTTTCACCTTTATAAAATAGCATCCAATTTTCCGTAAAGCTCTTCCCTTTGCTTTTCTAATTTTTCTTTTTCCTTATAAAGTATTTGCAGCTTTTCCAGGTCGATTTCCGATTCCAAAACCGCTTCTAACTTCAGGAGAGATGCTTCTAGTGCTTCAATTTGATTTTCCAATTCCTCCGGGGACAACTTATTTTTCTTTTCTTTTAGCGGAACAGCAGCTATTTTTGCTTTTTTCATAACAGGAATTTCTATCGCTGCCTTCCACTTTTCCTCCATTTTCTTTCTGGCACGGTCATAATTTCCTTCGAAGAAATACACTTCCTTTTGATCGATCCAGTAGATTTTGCTAAACAATCGGTTAATAAAGTAGCGGTCATGGGAGACAGCCAAAATGGTTCCCTGGAAATCATCCAGTGCCTCTTCCAGTACCTCTCTTGATTCGATATCCAGATGATTCGTCGGTTCATCGAGAATTAGAAAGTTAATATCCCGGTGCATGAGCTGGGCCAGACGAAGCCTCATTCTCTCCCCGCCGCTCAAGCGAGAAACGTTACGGAAAACGGTGTGTCCAAAAAAGAGGAAGCCTGCAAGAATATGGCGGGCCTCTCCCTCTGTATAAGATAGCCCCTCCCTAAAGGTTTCGATCACAGTTTGATCATTGCTATCTGAAAAAATATGCTGGGAAAGGTAGCCTATTTTCAGATTGCTCCCGCTTCGGACTTCACCAGCATCAGGTTTAAGTTCCTTCATAATTATTTTAACCAGAGTCGATTTCCCTGTACCATTATCCCCGACAATAGCGGTCCGATCCTGGAACTGGATGTGCATGCTAATATTTTGGAGTAACTTTTGGCTGCCAAAGGACTTGCTAACCTCTTTAATGATCACCACATCTTTTCCGCTTCGTTCTGCAGCATCCAGATCGATATTCATTTTTTTTCGGTTTAGTATTGGCCGGTCAAGCTTTTCCATTCGCTGGAGGGCTTTTTCCATGCTGCTTGCCCGTCTATGGAGACCGGCATTAGGTGGAGTGCATTGATTAGCCCACTCTCTTAGCCGCTTGATTGCTTCCTTTATCTTTTTGATTTTTTTCTTCTGTTCTTCGTACTGCTGAAATTCCCTTAGCAGCCTTTCTTCTTTCTCTTTTACAAAGCCGGAGTAATTCGTTAGGTAAAGAGTAAGTTCTCCGTCCTCCAAATCAAGTATTTTGCTTATTGTTTCATCCAAAAAATAACGGTCATGCGAGATAAGGACAACGGTCCCTTCATAACTCTTTATAAAATCAGCCAGCCATTCGACTGCCTTAATATCCAGATGATTTGTCGGCTCATCCAAGAGAAGCAGATTAGGACTCATTAGGAGCATGCGGCCGAGGCATACCTTCGTTTTTTCGCCTCCGCTTAGACTGTTGAAGGCCTTATCGAGTAAGCTTCCGATATTGAGGCCGTTTGAAATTCGGTCAATCTGGCTATCCATTTCGTAACCATTTTTGAATGCAAACTGGTCCTGCAGCTCTCCATATTCCCCAAGAAGCTTATATAATTGATCTGAACTTGTTTCTTTAGCCATTTGCAGCTCCATTTGCTTCATCTTTTTTTCCTTTTCCAGAAGATGGGCAAAAGCCGTTTTTAAGACATCAATCGATTTTATACCTGCAGGATAGTCCGGTATCTGCGCCAGATAGCCAATTTCACATCCCTTCCTCCAATGAATCTGTCCTGTATCCGGAACCTCTGCTCCAGCCAGTAATTTGAACAGAGTCGTTTTTCCGCTTCCGTTCCTTCCTGTCAAACCGATCCGATCCTTCTGATGAATTTCAAATGATAAATTTTCAAAAATATTATTTCCACCATACATTTTTCCGATATGCTGTGCACTGCATGCGATCATATTTATTACCTCCGATTTTTAAAAAAATTGTACGGTTACGGTTAAACTTGCCTGTTGTTCTCCGTTCCAGGCACTCAGCGAACCGTGGGCGTCCGGGAGCCTCCTCGGCGTTACACGCCTGCAGGGTCTCCCTTGGGTACGCTTTTTTCGCAGGATATTGAACCAGTTAAATAACGCACGAATAAAATGCGAATGCTTTTCGGGAATCTCGCGCCTTCTGCTCCAATCAACAGGATGCCAAATCAACAATGCTTTAATATAACCCCAAAATTAAACGCAAAAAGACCATAGGAAAGCATGCTCCTATGGCCTTGGTAAAAGTCCAATAAAAAAGGAGAGCCTAAGAAGCCCTCCTTTCACCGTTCTTTTCTATAGTGGCTAAAGAGATGTTCTCACTGTTTTGTTTTCATTATGAAGTTTGCTAAAAAAGGACAGACGTCTCCCGTTAAAAGCAAAACCATGAAAAATTGCACGGTAAATTGTCAGGAATTCAATCCATTTACCACGTGCCAAAACAGCTTCCATCATCTCTTATCCACCTCCATTTCTAATAAGTTAGTTTTATTTTAATATTTCTTCTATTCAAAAGCAACGTTTATCTTCCTAAAGTTTCCATCTAATGTGCTTGTGGAGATTATTACGGTCCGGAAGTGGAATATATATTCTATCAAGGGAAAGGGGAAGGATACTATTGATTCTTATACTTCAACTATTAGCCTACTTGCTCATGGTTACAGCAAATGTGCTGGCAAATATTTTGCCATTAAACGGACAGACAACAGGTGGAATTTCCAAAAATCTGGACGTTCTTTTTACTCCTGCAGGCTACGTATTCAGCATTTGGGGATTGATTTATATACTGCTCGGGATGTGGATTGTGAGGCAATTTCCTGAAAAACGCCGAAACCTCCCAATCTATAAGAGAACCAGCATATTGTTTATTCTGACCTGCATTTTAAACAGCTTATGGATTTTTGCCTGGCATTACGAGTATTTTCGGATATCAGTATTCGTTATGATCTCACTGCTTATTGCTTTAATCAGCTTATACAGGAAAGCAAAAAATTCGGACCCTGACTTTTTGGATATTGCACCGTTTTCCACTTATTTAGCATGGATCTCGGTAGCCACCATTGCAAATAGCAGCTATTATCTTGTGTATATAGGCTTAATCGGGACCGGTCCGCCTGAAATATGGTGGACATATATAATGCTTGCTTTCTCTGCAGCTTTGGCTTTAATGTATCGCATTAAAAATGACGACTGGGTTTATCCCCTGGTATTTGTGTGGGCATTTATCGGGATTGGGATTAACAATTTTTACGATTATCCAAACGTAGCATTTACTGCGTACTTCCTGACGTTTTTTACCGCTGCAGGAGTTATGCTGGCGACTAAAATAACAATCAGCTATAAGTTTCACTGATAATCACTTTCCGTTACAATAAAAAAGGAAGCCTTCATCTTGAACTGCACCCTATAAAGTAGACAGTTTAATAAAAAGAGATGCTGCTATCTACGCAGCGATGAGATGACTTCGGTAAGCTGCCGGAGTCATCTT
>NZ_QGTW01000014.1 GCF_003182355.1 Cytobacillus oceanisediminis
TAGTACCTTGCGCTTCCTTAGTGGTTAGTCGATGTGTACCCCCACAGTGGACTTTCACCACCTAGATAGTTGCCATGCCTGGCACACACAAAAAAGAGACACAAAAGTGCCTCTAATTTTCCTTTATTAATTCCTCTAAAACTTTTTGAACCCTGTATCCTTCTTTAAAAGATACCAGCTTTCCTGAATCACCTTTGATTGCTTTAAGCAACTCTCCGGCTAGGCTGCTTGTTTCAGAACTTTCAAGTGGGATGATTTCCCCGTTGTCTGCAGCCGTACTCTGGGAAAGAATACCCCAGTTCACCAAATCCAATGTTCCTTTGTCACCGAAGACTTTAAATGAAAGATGCTCTTTCTGTCCAATACCAGCTATTCCGTTAAACAGAACAGGAATATCTCCTGGAAGCTTCATTGAACTGATAAAGCTTGTTTCGGACAAAAGTTCATCCTCAGGATATTGAACAAATGAATTAATATCGCCCATTTCCCCGAAAAGATCCTGGATCATTTGAATAAAGTGGGGAGCTACTTCCCGGATAAATCCCCCCTGCTCTCTGCTTGAGATCCATTCATTTTTCTGCCACGCGCGAGGCCATTGGGTAAATTGCAAATGAAGCTCTACTTTTTGTATTTTTCCAAGCTCTCTGCTTTGTATCTTTTCTTTAAATACCTGAAAGGCCTGGCTATATACCATAGGAAAGTTCATGGCATGGACAATATTGGCCCGTTCAGCGGCTTCAACCATTTCTTTCGCTTCTTCAACAGAATTGGCAAGCGGCTTTTCACACAGCAGATTCTTGCCTCTTCTGATTATATCCATCGCAATTGAATGATGGAATTTAGGCGGAACTCCTAAATAAATGAGCTCGATCGTTTCGTCCTGAAGCATGTCCAAATGATCTGTGTACATTGCTGTATCCGGCAGCTCAACCTTAAAGTTGTTTAAACGTTTAACGTTTCGATCACAGAGGGCTGCAATTTCAAATTCTTCATGCTGCTGAAATTGACGTAATATCCTTTCACCGATAGCTCCCATTCCAATTAGCCCAAATTTAACCTTTTCACTCAAAATCCTTCACCTGCTTATATAGATTCATAGCACCCAGAAGAATTATATAATTTATTTGAAAAATACAAAAGTTATATATTTATGATAATTACTTCTTGAATAATGTTCTTTTAAATATCCTTTGTTAAACTTGTCTGTTGATATCCGTTCAAAAAGTTCAGCAACCCGCGGGCGGTCCGGGTACCTCCTCGGCCCATGCCGCGCCTGTAGGGTTTCCCTTTGACTCGCTTCTCCCGCAGGAAATTGAATAACCATCTGTGAATAAAAACCTCACGAAGGATATGCTAATGCATTTTCGTGGATCCCGCGACTTCCGCTCCATCAACTTAGTGCCAAATTCAACCATGAGCTTTAACATAGCCATTAGATAAACTCTTTTCCCTTTTTTATTACAATCATGTTTCGTCTTTCGAAAAACTGGATATATAAAACTTACTTTTTAAATATAACTTTAGGGGGAATTTTATTTGTTTGGTTCTATCTGGTTCACTTTGGCTTCGTGTGCTTTTTTTATGGGATTGGTCGCTTGGATTTCTTATTTGAAAACAAAAGGCGAGGTCAGTGATTCTGCCGGATATTTTTTAGCCGGGCGAGGACTGACTGGTGGATTTATTGCAGGTTCTCTGTTATTAACAAACTTATCTGCTGAACAGCTGATTGGATTAAATGGACAAGCCTATAGAACAAATTTATCAAATATGGCCTGGGAGGTAACTGCTGCATTTGCTATCATTATTATGGCCGTTTATCTGCTTCCGAAATATCTGGGAGGAAGCTTTACGACACTGCCGGAATTTTTAAGCAAAAGGTTTGATGAAGGAGTCAGAAGATACACCGTAATACTTTTTATGCTGGGATACATACTTGTCACGATTCCTTCGATGCTTTATTCAGGTGCTTTAGCAGTATTAAAATTATTCGATGTACCTGAACTGTTCGGTATATCCTATGTGTCTTCCGTTTGGCTGGTTATCTGGATTATCGGTATAATTGGCGCCATTTATGCCATTTTCGGCGGCTTAAAAGCAGTAGCTGTTTCCGATACAATTAATGGCATTGGTTTATTAATTGTTGGTATTCTGGTACCAGTCTTGGGATTCATTGCTCTGGGCGATGGCAATGTGGTTGCTGGAATGAAAGAAATTGCCGTAAGTAATCCAGAAAAATTGAATTCAATAGGCTCTAAAGAAGACTCAGTCCCATTTGGAACGATTTTCACAGGAATGATCTTTGCGAATTTATTTTACTGGGCTTCCAACCAATATGTTATTCAGCGCACATTAGGTGCCAAAAATCTGGCTGAAGGCCAGAAAGGTGTTTTGATCTCAGGTTTTTATAAGCTTCTTGTTCCAGTGTTTATGATGATTCCCGGCGTCATTGCTTTTCACTTGTATGGTGATTCTCTCAGATCAGTGGACCTGGCTTATCCAGCATTAATTTCAGATATACTTCCTGCCTATTTATCAGGGTTCTTTTTGGCAGTCCTTCTAGGAGCGGTTTTCAGTTCTTTTAACTCCTTATTAAATAGTGCTGCAACCTTGTTTGCGCTGGATATTTATAAACCACATATGAACCCTGACGCAGATGACCATAAACTGATCAGCGTCAGCAAATGGTTTGGAACCTTCCTTGCCATTGTTTCCTTATTCATTTCCCCTATGCTAATGAATGCTTCAGAAGGCTTGTGGGATTTAATCAGGAGATTTACGGGGTTTTTTAATATTCCAATAATTGCGATCGTCCTTGTGGGCATTTTTTCAAAATATGTACCTGCCGCAGCAGCTAAAGCAGTTATTTTTTTTCATGTGATAACCTATTACATGCTTGTCTGGGGAACTGACCATTTATTTGGCATAACTGTACCTATTCACTTTATTCATATCTATGCAATTATGTTTGCAGTTGAAGTAGCCATTATGCTTGTCATTGGAAAAATAAGACCCAGGGAAACCGCTTATCAATTTAAAGTGAATCCGAAGGTTGAAATGATTCCATGGAAATTTGTACTGCCTTTATCAATTTTACTCCTTTCACTCGTCGCCATCACCTATGTCACTTTCTCTCCGATCGGATTGGCATATGAAAAAGGGGTTGTGTCTCCTGCATTTTGGGCTATTATAGGAGGGATTGCCCTATTAACAATAGGCTTATCTTTTATTTCCCTGAAGGTTTGGGCGAACAAATACGAACACTATCTAGAACTGCAAAATTCAGGACTTGTCAAAAACAGAGATAACAAAGCCAGACCCCAGTCTGTTTATTTGAAAAAATCACAGCCGATTAAATAGGGCTGCAGATCTCCAGCACTCTTGCTGGAGATTTTTTTTAGTTAATTATACTGGCCAATATATGGATAGAAAAATATAGGATGGGAACCCTGAATATAACAATACTTTTAGGAGGTATTATCATTGAACCTGGATAAAGATATGCAATTCGAAATCAAAAGCTGCTTTGCTCCGAATCTTTACCGTTCGCAGACCCTTAAGATTTTGGAGGTAACCCCGAGCAGTGTTGTCATTCAAATGGACAGATCCAGCGGGCGTGGCGTTTTTCCTGCAGAAAACTTCCATTATTGGATTAAAAGAGGTTCACTCATTAAGCTGAACGACCATCATAGAAGAACTTCCTAAAATACTGAATTTTTAGGAAGTGTTCTTTATTTTAAGACCATGTTAAAGCTCCAAGTTGATTTTAGCATTATATTGATGGAGCGAAAGGCGCGAAGATTCTCGAAAATACATTCCCATTTCTTTCGTGCAGTGTTTATTCGAAGATGCTAGTTTAGTGTCCTAGGGAAAAACGGGTCAAAGGGAGACCCCGCAGGAGCGTCATTCGCCGAGGACGCTCCCGGATCGCCCGCAGTTCGCTGAGCTCCTTGAGCGGAAAACAGCAGGCAAGTAGTTTAACAGTGCAGTTTAACAGAGATTATTTTATAAATAAGACATGAGTTGATCCAGGAAACAGGCAGGTTTTTTTGAAGCCATAGGCCCTGTAGAAGCAATCAGCCTGTTCAGTGTCTGTATGCAGAACAATTAGAGCAAAATGTTCTTTTGCATAAGATAAAATATGATCCATCAGCTGAATGCCCAATCCTCTTCTGCGGTAACTGTTTGCCACATAGAACCTTCTTAGCCTGCCAATGTTCATTTCATTTGAATAAGGGTCTTGATTAAGACCGCCTATTGTATAACCTCCCCTGAGTGGTCCTTCACACCAAACAGCCCTTCTCCCCGGTCAGAGAAGGTATTTATGCCACTTTGGTATTCGTCAATTAAGCGCGATAAGAACCTAAACCCTTCAGATTTACTCTCAGCCAGCAGACTATTGAGGTCTAATATTAACAAGTGATCTATTTTAAAAAAGTGAAATTCTTCCATAATGCCTCCTTTAAATACCCGAAGATTTTTCATATTAAAATTATATTTGGATTATCTTCTTGGCTGCAAAGGGTTTGAAGAAACAAATATATGTTAATAAGCAGTATTAGGAACATAAAGGTTATTAATAGATAAGGAGCCGTATACATATGCCTTCAAATGAGCAGATTCCGCATGATAAAAGTCTGGATAATAGTCTCGCATTAATGCAGGAAGGCTATTTGTTTATTAAAAATAGGACGGAAAAGTACCAATCTGATCTATTTGAAGCCCGCTTGCTCGGCGAAAAAGTCATTTGTATGAGTGGTGAAGAAGCAGCAGGCATATTTTATGATAATAGTCTTTTTCAGCGTAAAGGAGCTGCTCCAAAGCGGGTGCAAAAATCGCTCTTTGGCGAAAATGCCATTCAAACAATGGATGGTGAAGCACATATACACCGGAAACTTTTATTCATGTCACTCATGACCCCTCCACACCAAAAGAGGCTGGCACATCTTGCAATGGAACACTGGGAGGCTTCCACGCCCAAATGGGAAGGCGTCAAACAAGTGGTTCTTTTTGATGAAGCAAAGAAAATCTTGACCCGGATAGCCTGTTCGTGGGCTGGCGTTCCTCTTGATGAACAGGAAATTGCAGAGCGGGCGGAAGATTTCTATAACATGGTCGATGCTTTTGGTGCTGTCGGACCTCGCCACTGGAAAGGCAGAAGAGCCAGAACCAAGACCGAAGACTGGATAAAAAGTATGATCAGCGATGTTCGGGAAGGTAAACTTAAGGCTGAAGAGGGTTCAGCCCTTTACGAAATGGCATTTCACACAGAGCTCGATGGCAGGCAGCTCGGTACACAAATGGCTGCCATTGAACTAATCAATGTCTTAAGGCCGATTGTTGCGATAGCCACATTTATTACCTTCGGTGCGCTTGCTGTCCATGAGCATCCGGAGGTAAAAGTTAAGCTTCAGTCCAGTGATCGCGAATATCCCGAAATGTTTGCCCAGGAGGTCCGTCGCTTTTATCCATTCGGTCCATTCCTTGGCGCAAGAGCAAAAAAAGATTTTGAATGGAAGGAAGCGGAGTTTAAAGAAGGAATGCTGGTGCTGCTAGATATGTACGGAACCAATCATGATCCCCGCCTTTGGGATCGGCCTCATGAATTCCGTCCTGAACGCTTTAAAGAATGGAAAGGGAGTCTATTCGATTTCATTCCGCAAGGCGGCGGAGATCCGGCCAGAGGACATCGCTGCCCTGGTGAAGGCATTACGGTCGAAGTCATGAAAGCAAGCATAGATTTTCTGGTAAACAAAATTGCGTTTGACGTTCCAGTACAAAATTTGAGCTACAGTTTAGTCCGAATGCCTACTTTACCTGAAAGCGGATTTGTGATGGAGAATATTAGGTGGAAATAGTAAAGAAAGCAGCCTGCAACCTTGTTTAGCAGGCTGCTTTCCGTTTGGAATAAATTAACTAAATTATGAACTTTACGAAGAAACTGCTAAAACTTGAGAACAAAATGGTGAAATTGCAAAGAACCCTCTAAAACTCACAAACAAATTCAGTAATTTAACGAAGAAATCATAAAAATTAGCGAATAAAAATAAGCTGGCTTCCTTTTTAATAATGAATCATGTCCTCATTGCTAAAACCGCCAATTTTTATCATAATAAAATTTGCAAGAATAAGGTGAATTCTATCTTTCACAGGCAAAATTATCTTTATCCCGATCATGTTTTGAGTCATAAGCAGGATGTGTCGATGGAACTCCATTCGGATACACTTTTCTCAACTCTGTGCAGTTTTTGTAAGACTCTGATTGATTTCCTGATGATGAAGTACTGCTGTTGGATGATCTGCTGTCAGCTTCTGAGCCGCTTGAGGTATTGCCAGTTCCAGAACCTGACGATGAACCACCCGCACTGCTGCTCTCCGAAGAATCCAAATCTCCCCTGGTTGTTCCTTCATTTCCAAACGCCCAGAGACCTTTATTAGCTTCCCTTGCTTCCCTGCCAAACTTTCTAAAGTATTCACTGTATTTAACATCCGGATTATAGGTTGATGGTTCAGCGTACCCGTTAAGCACTAAATGGGCGTTGAACATTTTAGCACGTATTTCGCTTTCGTCCATATCATCTGAAGGGATTTCAAGCCAAATGAGTCTCAACAGACGGCCATATCGGTCTGTATCAGAAACGTCCTTTTGCATCCAAACTTTTTTCCCCGTTAACTTGGATGAGGTAAATTGGCTGGCTTCCTTGCCGTATTCTTCAACTTTTGTTGTCGATTCCGGCGTGTTGACCCCAATTAGCCTTACTTTTCTTCCATCGGATGTTTCAACCGTGTCTCCATCAACTACCCTCCCAATAGTCACTAGCTCAAGACCTAAGCTGGAAGCATTCTGTTCTTCTTCCTGTTGCCTTTCTGATTTTTCCTGCTTTTCTTTTTCTGCTTTCTCAGCTTCTATCCTTGCTTTCTCCTCGGCCTGTTCTTTTGCTTCCTCTTTCGCCTTCTCTTCAGCAAGCTTTTCTTCCTCTGCTTGCATTTTCTCCTCGGCTTCCCGCAGCTCTTTTTTAGCCAATTCTTCCTGTTTAGAAGTGTCTTCAATGTCCTGATCTGTTACAGTATCGGTGGTCTCAGAAAATGTAACAGCCAAAATGAGTGAGAGGACAAATCCTGCAGACATGACCCAGCCGGATTTTTTAAAATTGGTTTTATATCTGCGGTACTGATTGTTTAAAAACAATCCAATTAAAAAGACAGCCAGCCCGATTAACGCTGCTGGAGTAACGATTCCTAATAACAGCATAAATAAAATAACAAAAGTAAAAAAAACTCCTCTAAGAACCTTCAATCCCTTAATTCTCTCCCCTTTTAAAAATTCCTTATCAAGTATGCCATAAAACAGCCAAACATTTTTAACCCAATTTTTTTCACCTTCAAATCAAATAACACCAACCCGGTTAAGAATTGGTGCAGCCAATAATTTTATATGGTTATTACTTTTTCCCAAAAATTTGTTCCTGCAGCCTTCGCCCGGTCGGAGTTGCAGCTAAACCGCCTTCTGCTGTTTCCCTCAACGCAGACGGCATAGTTTGGCCGATCAGGAACATGGCATTTATGACTTCGTCGCACGGAATACGGCTCGTGATTCCAGCAAGTGCCATATCTGCTGCAGTCATAGCATTTGAAGCACCCATGGCATTTCGTTTCACACAGGGAACCTCTACAAGTCCGGCAACTGGGTCACAAACCAGCCCCAGCATATTTTTCAGTGTGATCGCCATCGCTTGCGATGCCTGGCTTGGTGTTCCGCCTGCCATTTCCACGATGGAAGCAGCCGCCATACCGCTTGCAGATCCAACTTCTGCCTGGCAACCTCCAGCCGCCCCGGAAATGGAAGCATTGTTTGCAACCACAAAGCCGAAAGCCGCTGAAGTGAATAGGAATTCGATCATTTCCATGCGAGTTGGATTTAAAACTTCCTTTACCGCGAATAATGTACCAGGCACAACTCCGGCAGATCCGGCTGTTGGGGTAGCGCAGATGGTTCCCATTGCTGCATTCACTTCATTGGTGGCTACCGCTTTGCTGACAGCATCAAGCAAAATATTGCCTGATAACGCTTTGCCGCTTTTAATATATTTTTGAAGAAGAACAGCATCTCCTCCTGTCAATCCAGTTACAGACGTCACTCCGTTCAGGCCGCGCTCTACTGCCTGTTCCATTACTGTCAGGTTACGGTCCATCTTTTCGATAATTTCCTCACGAGTCCGACCGGTAACTTCTATTTCCTGCTGAATCATTATTTCAGCAATTTTAACCCCTTTATTTTCAGCGAGCTCGACAAGCTCGGCAACATTTCTAAACAACATTAGTATTTCCCTCCTGGTGCAAAGCGTCTAATCATAGAGGTTTAAAAAGTCCGGGAAAAATAGCAGTCGACTCTCTGCGTCAGCTTGCTTCTCGGCTTTTTTGTCCTCCTTTTCGAACAATGTTTATTAGTCAACCATTCTAATAATTTGGGTAATATTCGGAAGCCCTTCCAGCTCGGCCATCACGTCTTCGTCTATTTTCTGGTCCACTTCAATGACCATGATCGCCATTTTCCCTTTTTCCTTGCGGGAAACTTCCATATGCCCAATATTGATTTGGTGTTTTGATAAAATGTTTGTAACAGCGGAGATTACACCGAACTGATCGTTATGGACGACTAAAATAGCAGGATGCTCACCTGTCAATTTAAGTTCAAATGAGTTTAGCTCAGTAATTTCAATCGTTCCGCCGCCAATGGATATGCCAACAAGTTCCAAGTCACGTTCTCCCTCTGACAGCTTGATGCGTACAGTATTCGGATGGTCTGTAACCGTATCTTCCACTGTGAAAATTACCTCTATACCTGCTTCTTCTGCTAATTTTAGTGCAGAAGGGATGCGCTCATCAAAAGTATCAAAATCAAGAATTCCGCCAACAATGGCCACATCTGTTCCATGCCCTTTATAAGTCTTCGCGAAAGACCCGTATAAAGAAATCTCTGCTTTGGCCGGCTGCTTTCCAAAAAGGGTCCGGGCAACCCGGCCGATTCGTGCAGCTCCAGCTGTATGTGAACTTGACGGTCCGATCATAACAGGACCGATGATATCGAATGCAGATCTGTATTTCATTTTGTATGCCCCTTTACTCTAATGGTCGTTATTTATCTTTTTAGCGGCAAAAGAAAATTGTAACACATAGGTTCTAGATTTAAATACATTTTCTCACTATGTTTATACTGGTTATAGTCAGCAAGGAAAGGGTTGTCTTATTTATGTTCGATAGCTGCTTCAGGATGCAGCTCATTAATGGTTCTGATTTTCTGCAAATAATTATAAATCGTAAATTTAGAAACCCCCAGCACAGAAGCTACATAGTCTGTTGCCCCCTTAATAAGGAATGTTCCTTTATCTTCAAGCTGGCGTACACATTCAACCTTTTCATCAAGTGTCATGAGGGAAGGCGCCTTTTTAAATCCTTGAAGCACTTGCTCGACCATCCCGTGGATAACGTCCTGGACAGAGTTGTAGAAGTTTTCGGATTTGGAATGACTGTCATCAAAGCCGATGAACTCCTCAATTTCACCGTTAAATTGCATTAACAAACTTATATCGTAATTAAGGCAAAGTGCGCCAATTACCTTATTTTCATCACCCCGAAGAAAAATCGTGGATGATTTCATGACATTTCCCTTTTTTGATTGAGTTTTATAATTCGCTATATCGTTTACATCATTATCATGCTTGGCTAATTCATTTAACACGAGATCAGTAATGGGAGATCCGATCTTCCGGTCTGTTACATCCCCGGCAATATGAATAAGCGATTTTTTCAAGTCGCTGAAATCGTGGACGGCCACTTCACAGCGGGAACCAAACATTTTTACCAGCATATCAGCCGTCCGGGTCGCCAAGTCGAATACAGGCTTATGGCATTCCTTCAATTTCTGTCACTTCCTTCTGTAATCGCTTTCATTACTATACTACTCTATATTTCTCAATAATTGAATCATAACATAATAATACATTAATTAAAATAAAATTTTAATAGATACAAAAAAATTGTAATGAAAAAGGCAATCTGCTAATATTAAGCAAATTGCCTCCCGTTACTTTTTCTTTTTTCCAAAAAAGAATATCCCTGTTGCCCCCCAGGCAAGAAAAAGAGCCAATGTTATAAAGAAAAACGGCCAGGCTCCAACCCCTGCAATCAAGGACATTGAGACAGCTGTAAATAATCCTCCTCCTACGAATGGCTCGAAGTACAATTGTGTATAACCAAAGCCCTCCATTGCCGGCGACTCTTTTTCAGGATCAACAATTTGAATGAGCAGAAGACCTGTTGCTGTCATCCCCATTGATTGTCCAAGACACCCTATTCCCCGTTCAAACCAATAGTCCGGCATGATTTTTGGCGCAATTAACACAAAAGCAATCAAATTCCATGCGATTCCTGTAAAACTAAGCAATAGGAATGGAATCAGGTAGTTTCCAATCACGGATAATGAAAGTGAAGCAATGGCACTGGCAATCAATAAATCCAGAGAAAGGCCCTGAATCCTATTAATGAGCTTAGAATCAAGTATGCCAAACCGATCAAATTTCCCGAGTACCAGTTGAATAAGAACTCCTCCAAACATGGCAATCGGAAAAATGGGTACATATTTGACAATATACGTGCCAGTCCATTCACCCCATGTCAGCTTTTCCAAAAATACGAATGCTTCCAAAATAGCATATCCAATGAGGATTGCCAATCCGATAAAAGCTGTATGAAGGGTCAGAGCCTCAATAAGTGTTGTTCTGACTGGCAGCTCTCCCGCTTTTTCCCTATTCTCTTTTTTAACAAGCCCTGTCCATTTACTTTTAGAGATATCGTGTGGATTCTCCAAAATATTTGTTTTGCCCTTCCGCGCTCCCCAATTGATAGCAATGATGCCGATGACTACGCCGGAAATAACTCCAATGGTTGCCAGGCCAAGTGCAATATCCTTTCCTTCTTCAAAACCCAGATCCGCAAAAGTATCTGACAGACCTGCAGAAGTCCCATGACCACCGAGAAAGCCAATTTCCAGGAGGGCACCTGCCAAATGAGGCAGCCCAAAAAAAGGAGCAAGCACAAAATAAGCGAGAAGTATGCCAAATACATATTGTCCCCAAGCAACCGTATGGGCAAAAGAGATTTGGGGTCCTGCTGTTTTCCACATTTTCCTAAAGCTCGGAATCTCTTTTCCTAGGAATAGACAGGCAAAGACAATATTGATTAACAAGCCGGGCAAATCGCTCCATACCTCTACCATTTCTTTTTTAAAGATACCTCCTGATGTTGGAGCACCTTCTCCTATGTAACGATCGCTCAATTTCCCAAGCACTTCTGGTCCCAATAGAAGCATTAGCAATCCGGCAATAATGGAGCTCGGTAAAAATATCTTTTGGATAGCAGGTGTTATAATGCGAATGGCCATCCCTATACCAAGAAAAATAGTTAAAACAATTAAACTTAAACCAATTACTTCTCCTGACATCCAACCCTCCTTTTAATAATCTTTTTGTTTTCCTGTACCCGACTAAAACAGTTAAAAACAAATAAATAAATGCCACATCCTCAATGGCTGTGGCAGTAGTTTTTTAAACATTTTTTAAAACCAGGTTTAACCTGTTTACACGCTCGCTCTTTTCCTCTTCGGATGCAAGGTCGAACTTTTTTAATAGATGAAAAACTTCATTTAATAAATCCTGGGTATGTTCTTCCTGGAAGAAGGACTGGAATAATGGTTTCATATCCTCTGGCAGAAATTCTGCCTGCTGTTCATATTTTTTCTGTACATCTTCTTGTGAATGGTCTAACTTACATTCGCTCATTGATATCCCTCCTGAATTTCAAACTGTACTCTTTGCATTTTACTATGTCAGGGCACATTATTCTAATTTACCTTCCTCCACCCTATTTTAAACCTGTAAGCTTCTGCATAGATTCTTCAATATTTTCGAATATAATAGAAGTAATTGATCTGAAATGAGTGAGTCCTATGAAAAATCTTTCTTTAAAATTGGGGTTATTGTTTCTCCTAATCCTTTTCGGGCTAGAAACCTTTACGTTTTTCTTTTTACATAGCACACTTGTTGAATCTCGTGTGGAAGAAGAACTGATTGCTCTCCAGACAAGGGGCAATTCTCATCGTGCAATCCTGGAAAGACATTTTGATAACGACACCATTTCCCATGTAGCCTTAATGGAGTCTGAAGCAAATACAGATGTGGTAATTACAAATACCAATAAGGAAATTATTGGTTCATCTGTAAAAAGCTCCATCATTCAAGAATATATTGATAGGCCCATTCCTTCAGTCCCCAAAGAAGGGCAAACGATCGGTGATAATTGGACGGATGAGGATTATATCTCTACCGTAAGCCCCATTAAACAGGAAGGCCAGCTTATCGGCTATGTTTATATGTTTCAGGATACTGTATGGATTCAATCCCTTATTTCCCGTTTAAATGAGCAGTTTTTGCTTGCAGGGGTCATTGCTGTTACCTTTACCATTACGATCATTATTTTTCTATCAAAAGCACTTGCAAAGCCTTTAATAAAAATGAAAGAAGCAACCTCGCAAATCAGCAAGGGAGATTTTTCTGTCTCCCTTCCTAAAACAGGTGATGATGAACTTGGGGATTTGGCACAATCGATACAGTTATTAGCCAATGATTTAAGTTACTTAAAAGAGGAACGCAGCGAGTTTTTATCAAGCATTTCACATGAACTTCGCACTCCTCTCACCTATATTAAAGGTTATGCGGATATCGTCCAAAAACGAAACCTTACTGCAGAGGAAAGAAATCAATATTTAACGATTATCCTGGAAGAAACAAACCGCCTTTCAGATATGGTTAAAAATCTATTTGATTTGGCGAAGATTGACAAAAATTCTTTTGATATTCACAAAACACCGATTGATCTCCATGATTTTATGAGAAAAATTGAAGCAAAATTCGCTCCAGCCTTTATGGATAAAAGGATGATACTTGAAGTAAATTGCCCGGAAGTTATCCAATTAAATGCTGATGCATCCAGACTGGAACAAATCATCTTTAATCTTTTGGATAACAGTATTAAATATTCTTCACCAGATGGTAAAACAGCCATTAATGTAAGCAGGCACAAAAAGAATATTGTTATTAGGATAAAAGATAAAGGAAAAGGAATTCCGGACCATGAACTGCCTTATATTTTTAATCGCTTCTACAGAGTGGATAAATCACGTACAAGAGCCCTTGGGGGAACGGGGCTCGGTCTAGCCATTGTAAAAGAGCTTATCCATGCCCACGGAGGGACCATAACTGTAAAAAGCAGAGAAAATGTTGGAACTGAATTTGAATTGGTTTTTAAGGGAGACAATGTATGATGAAAACAATATTGCTGGTTGATGATGAAACAAGAATGCTTGATTTAATTTCTTTATATTTAACACCGCGCGGCTACAATTGCATTAAATCAACTTCAGGCGCAGATGCTTTGCTTTACCTGGATTCCCATTCTGCAGATCTCATTCTTCTGGATGTGATGATGCCTGAAATGGATGGCTGGACAGTATGCCGGGAGATCAAAAAATTTTGGGATATTCCAATCATTATGCTGACTGCCAAAAGCGAGAAACCTGATATTGTCAAAGGCCTCAACATTGGAGCAGATGATTACATTTTAAAACCGTTTGATGAAGAGGAATTGATCGCAAGAATTGAAGCGGTCCTTAGAAGAAGTAAATCAGACGGAAATACGTTAAACTTTAAGGGATTAGTTTTAAAAGAGGATTCATTTGAACTGCTTTTTAAAAACAAACAAATCCTTTTAACCCCAAAAGAATTTTCTATGCTTAAGCTTTTTCTCGCTAACCCCAACAAAGTTTTTTCAAGAGACCATTTGATTGGTTCCGTATGGGGATATGGTGTATCTATTGAAGATCGCACTATCGATTCACATGTCCGCAATTTACGTGAAAAACTGCGGAAAGCCGGTTTCCCGGCTGATGATTATCTGCTGACTGTCTGGGGAGTCGGCTACAAATGGACTGGAAAGGAATAATGAATGTTTTCTGATATTCTTGAATGGATTTCAGCGCTGCCTTTATTGGGAGCACTTTTTAGTATTTTGATGAATGTAGGAGTCGCCATTACAGGGGTTCTCCCAAGTGCCTTTATAACGGTCGGTACTATTGCCGTATTTGACATGAACTGGGGTTTATTCATTTTAATTATTGGAGAAGCTGCTGGAGCAGTCGTAAGCTTCATTCTGTACCGTAAAGGGATCTCCAGGCTATTCTCCATTTTTCCGAAGAACCAAAATAAAGATAACAAATTTTTGCTTAAACTTAAAAATGCTGAAGGTACTACTGCCTTTTTTATCGTTATTTTACTAAGGATTCTGCCCTTCGTTCCATCTGGAGCAGTAACGCTTACTGCAGCATTTAGCAAAATGGGGTTGCTTTCATTCAGCCTGGCCAGCACACTTGGGAAGATTCCCGCTTTAATTATTGAGGCATACACAATCTCGGAAGCACTTAAATTAAAAACAGAAATTCAAATAGGCATTATTTTATTAGTTTCCGTTATCTTTTTGCTTTATTTGACATGGAAAAGAAGAGTTAATTAAAGGACAGTTTATAGCTGTTCTTTTTATTTTGGATTTTAATTGACCTAACCACTTATCAAGTAAATATTATGGCATCCTGACAAACCCTGTATTGATATACATAAAATGAATGTGAATCCGGACATTAGGAGGAGTTAAATGATACTTAAAGCGATGGATTTAAGCCTTATGGCTGAACACTTAAACACTCATAAAGCCGTTATAGAATAGTTAAAGCTATTTTTCTGTTCCGTTGAAAATCCCGAATTACGGCAGGTCCTCTATGAACAAATTGTCATTAATGGACAATCACGTAAGGGTAATGATTAGCCTGATGGATCCTCAAATCAATGAGAGCATCACTGTATCAATTTAACTCAAGTTAAACCAGTCTCAATTGATTGTAAATCCCCAGCTAATCAGCTAACTGAACAAAATATCACAATAGATGGCCGCCATACCGCAATGTCGATGGCACTTGACAATTTTACATCAGCATTGAGAATGAAAGCTGAAAACGTCAAGAACATCCATTTTCAAATGGCACTTCAGCAAATCAGGCTTCAAGATAAATATTCTCATATTATAAAAGAACAGGGCTGGGAGCATGTACCTGATGCATCACGGGAAGAACAGATTGAGGCTATGAAAGCCTTTAAAAAGAAATATTCTAAATAAATCCCATTAAAAAACAGCATCTTTTCTCTCCAAGAAGTGTGTTGATGCTGTTTCCTTTTCCATTTATATTATCTTCGTTTCTGAACGTAGATTTTCAATTCCATACCTTTTCACAAATTTATGAAAAGCTTCTCTTTTCTTGCCGTTTTGCTGATAGATTCCTATTAGTTTATCAATGGTTGAATATAGCTGGTCAGGACTCAGGGTTTCCATAAAGAGGGTTCCTGCTTCGGCATCTCTGCCTTTTGATTTCCCTCCAATATATAAGTCATAAGTCTCTTTCACCTTCATGATTCCAATATCATTCATGAGTGGTTCCCCGCAGCCAACCGGACATCCAGTATAGGCAGGCTTTAGTGTAAAGGGAACAGGTTTGCCCGAAATTCTCTTATTTATTTCATTCGCAATTGGCATTCCCTCTTCTTCTGCCCCCTTGCAAAAATTGCAGGTCCTCAAGCTTTTTACATAGCTCCCAACCGGGTAACAATTCAGCCCGGTTTCTTCAAACTCTTTAATAATTTCCTCCTTCCTGTCAGCATCGATTTCAATGTAGAGCTGCTGAAATGTCGTTAGCTCCAGTTCGTCATTTTCGTCCATATATTTCGCCAAAACCATAAGCTGTTTGGCTGACAGCTTGGCACCAAAGCCAATGCCGCCGTTAACGGCAAGTTTTACTTTTTCTTTTGTATCGCTCATAAAAACACTCCTTTATCCAAGTCATAAACAACGAAAACGTTCATCAACTCTATTATACAATACCCCACTATAGTATATAAAGAATTATATCGATTTTTTCCAGGTATTTAAAAAGAGCTTACACCCTAGTAGTATAAGCTCTTATAACCTTCAATTTTTATGTTTACTCAGCTGGGGACAGCTCATTTTCTGTTACCCACATATGATTTTTAACTTCTTCCCCATCTGTTGTAGTAAAATCAACCATATAAACGGTCATTTCCTGCACAGAATCAATTTCAGCTGTTGCACCTTCCATGCCCTCCATATGGCTTGCATTTACTCTAACCTCGTCACCTTCTGCAAATGGCTCCTCACCGGCATCCGCTAATTCTTGGTGGACTACCCATTTATGATTTTCTACTCTTTCACCGCCAGTGGTTGGAGTATAGGAAATAGTATACACCGCTGTATCATAAGCACCAACGATCGTTGCCTCAGCGCCCTCCATGCCTTCCATATGTCCATGTGTAATGATCGCTTTACTGCCGACTTCATATTTTGGATTTTCAGCTTCTTTTAATCCTTCAGGGACTTCACCCGATCCGGAGTGGTCCATACTGGCATGTTCTCCAGAATGATCAGTGCTTTTTTCGGAAGTTGTATTATTTTCAGCGGTTTCTTCAGGGGTTGCTTCCTCTCCATTTCCACTGCAAGCTGATAACATAAACACTGTGGCCAAAGAGATACACCCTGCTGCTAATTTCTTTCTTTTCATTTTTCCAACATCCTCCTTTTAATTTTGAACATATTATCACAATAAATTGTGCAGAAAATAAGGAGTAGCTATACACCAATCTAAATAATGATTCCTGTAGGGTATAAACCTCAAATACAAATAGGTTTATTGGCCTAACTCAAAAAAACCCCTGCTTCTGGCAAGGGCATTACTTCATCTAATCCATTATACTGATTCCATTGGGAATACTTCCTACCTCTATGGTTTCTACTACTTTATTATTTTCCAGATTTAATACGCTGACAGTATCTTCAAACATATTTGTAACATACCCATATTTATTATCAGAACTAGTTATAATCCTATGTGATCCTTTCCCTGTTTCAATTGTAGTCTGAACCTTTTTTGCCAATGTATCTTTAGAAATGGCAAATTATCAATACCTATTGAAATTAGAATACTTTTAAAAATAAACTCTGCTTCGCTCCTCCAATTAGAAGCATTTCCTGAGAAGGAATGATCTCAATCAGCCGGATGGATGATTTGCAGGAGGACCAATTGAAATACTATAAATAGAAATGAAAACAGAAGCTGCATTATTGAGCTCCTGTTTCGGTTATCCCTTTTCCCCTATTAAATGCTCCAATAAGTAATGGTATCCAGAGTACCCAGTAATATCATTAGTGCACCGGTAACCTTTTGAACTCCTATTCCAAGCTTTCTCCCCTTTTTCTTCATCAGCTTTCCGCCAAGTCCAAGATACCAAATTAAGAAAATAGCAATAATTAGCGGGAGTGAAGTCCCAATTGCAAAAATGGCTGGAAGAAGCGGTCCATAACTAACTGCTATTGCCATTGGCATAAGTGTAATAAAAAATAAAACGAACATGGTAGGACAGAAACCTAGTGTAAAGCTGACACCCATCAAAAAAGCACCGAGCGATCCCTTTTTTTGCAACTTATCCGGAATACTTCCCAATGTAAAACTCTTATGAAATTTCATAACACCTAATAAAAATAAGCCAATTAAAATAAATAACGGTCCTACAATTTTTCTGAACCATGGAAAATAAGCAGTTAAGGATGTCCTAATTTCCATCCCGAGAATCCATACAAGTAACCCAAGGCCAGTAAAAACAACAATTTTACCAAGAATAAAAAACAGAACCTCTTTCCACGCAACCCTTTTCTGGATGGATTGATTTCCGTAAATGGTAATCGCCCCAAGGTTTCCTGTAAATTGGCATGGCGCTAAAGCGCCAACGACCCCCAAAACAAGAGCAGAAAAGAGAGGAACTCCCTTTGTGTCCAGACCTAAATTAATTAGAGGCTGGCTTAAAAAATTACTGATTTGGCTAAAAAATTCATACATAGTTTCCTTCTCCTAAGTGTTTCACGTTTTTAACATGAATTTCCCCTAACTAATTTGTAACATGAAACTATGAAGAATTTAAGGAGATTGTTCAAAAACGCCATAAAAAAACAGACTCCTTGACAGGATGCCTGTTTTTTGTTGCATTTGGTTATATGATTAAGATGCCATTTTACGGCATTCTTCTGCACACTTAAAGCATGCTTCAGCACATTTTTGGCAATGGTCGTGATCATGCATTTTGCATTCATTTCCGCATGCTTCACAAATATTCGCACAAAGGCCGCAAATCTGCTTTACAAACGGGCTGTTTGACTGCATTGATTTTGCAGCAAACGCGCAAATATCAGCACATTCCCTGTCCATTCGAATACAATCTGCCATCATTTTTAAATCTTCTTCTCCAAAACATGCATCATAACATACATAACATGCTTCCATACATTCAAGACAAGCTTGGATACATTGTTCATATGACTGGTTGTACACTTTATCACCCTTCTTTTATATCTTCTGCATAATTAATCTACCCCTACATTGATAGAGTAAACTGCATATTTCCTGCATATTTATCAGCTTAAAAATCTACAATTATGACGTACTGTTTCCAAAGAAAAACGGAATATGAGAGGTCCCACATTCCGTTCATCTTTTTACTTAAGAATTCCTTTTTCAACTATAAGTTCCCAATTGCTTCCGCTATCTTTTGTAAAATAAATATTCCCATTAAAAGAGACAAAGGTCATCTCCTGCTCATTCTGAGGGTTTTGAGCAAAATACATAACTGCATCCTCTTTCATCTCAGGCAAAGTGATTTCCGTTTCAGATTTATCAGATAGGGAACGCTTTATTAATTTGGCATTTCCATCGTAAGTTCCATATATCAGGCTGTCATCTGTAAAGAATACTGATGTACCTTGTCCGCCTTCTGTAATTTTTTCAAAATTTTCTCCTTTATCGTCGGATAGATAAATAGCCTGCTGTCCCGCTGCCGCCAAAAAATCTGATTTTTGCGGATGTACGGCCACACTGATTAATGTATCTTGAAGTCCGTTAGCTGGTACTTCTTTCCATGTTTTAGCCTTGTCTTCACTTAAGTATAATTTTTCAGTCTCCATAATCGAGTTTTTATGTGGGTTCATGACAAAGATCGCCTGATTTTCATATCCTACTCCCATGACATGGAAATCTGTTTCTCCTTCAAGAGCCATCATTTCAAGTGTCTGTCCGTTATCAGTGCTCTTTTGAATACCTAAAGGATTAGGAAGATTGGAATCCTGCCCTGGATGCCCGCTTGTATAAAAACCTTCTTTTGTGGCACTAAAACCCATATAATCATTGTTTTGCTCTTTTGTTTTATACCATTTTCCATTTTCAAAAATTTTTAAGCCATCATGGGTAGCAAAGAAAGGAGCTCCTTGGTTCCCCGCATAGCCAACACCATGGATGTGATCAATTTTCCCATCAAACGGTTCAAAAAATTTATGGTTTGCTATAATCTCTTTATTGTCATCTGTATTTTGGCTCTCTGTTTGCCCATTCTGCTCCTCGACTGCAGTTTCGTCTTCCGTAACTTTCGGTTCTTCGTTTTGGCCGCACGCGCTTAACCCCAATGTAAGTCCAGCAGCAATGATCCATAATTTCTTCAACTTCCTCACTCCAACATTCTATTTTTCTGCTTTTGTGTCTTATAAGTGTCTAAAATAACAGCTTGCTAATGGAAAAGCAAGGAGAATAGCCACTTTAAAAGCTGTATTTTAAGTAGAGGTTACTAAAAACTTATGCAAAAAGTGTGCACGAAAAATGATAAATCAATGAAAATTTAAATATATCAACGAAAACATGTATTTTATCAGCGAAAAGTCCAATATATCAACGAATCGGAAAAATTCAGCTTTTATTCATCTAAAATAAAATAAAGAGCGGAGATTCATCTCTCCGCTCTCACTTTTATTTCTGTAAGCCAGGCCCATTTCGTTCTTCTTTATACGGCTCTTCTTTCTTCACATACGAGAAGTCATTTCGATTGACTGGTACAAACCCTTCTGGCTGATAGAATCGCAGCAGGTCTTTGTAAACAATGTTATCTGACATTTCAAGCTCTTTTTTCGCCTGGTCTGATAATGGTGCACACACGCTCGCTTCAGCAATTTCGCCTGTTTCAGTGTAGTAGCATGTCTCTTCCACTTGTGTAAACTCAGGTGAAATGAAATCTCCGTTTCGGAAAGGCACGACTTCGCGATGCTTTTCAGATAGTAAGTCTGAACCCATTTCTAAATAATCCTTTGTATCGATACCCAGCAAGTGAAGTAATGTGGGGCGCACATCCACCTGTCCGCCAATATTATGGTTTACCCCACCATCAACTCCAGGTACATGAATAAACACCGGTACTCTCTGCAGCTGTGCATATTCGAAAGGAGTAATTTCTTTCCCGATGACCTCTGCCATCGCCTCATTATGATTTTCCGATATTCCATAGTGATCACCATACATGACAACAACTGTATTATCATATAAGCCAGATTCTTTTAAGTCATTAAAGAATTGCTCAAGAGCCTGATCCATATAGTTGGCTGACTGGAAATAGTGATTGACAACATTATTATCTGTTTCTGCCGCTGGAAACTCTGTATCCCACTCATCCATCTTAAATGGGAAGTGATTCGAAAGTGTTATAAATTTTGTATAGAATGGCTGCGGCAAGCTTGACAGCAGCGGCATGGATTCCTTGAAAAACGGCTTATCCTTCAAGCCATAGTTTTTCGTATTTTCATCGTTCATATTGTAGTACTCTGCGTCAAAAAATTTATCATACCCCATTGTTTTATACATTTCGTTCCGATTCCAGAATGTTTTATAGTTTCCATGGAAGGAAGCGGAAGTATAGCCTCTTGATTTTAAAATGGCAGGTGTTCCATGAAAAGTATTTTGCGCTTTCGTGACGTAAACTGCCCCCTGTGACATTGGATATAAGGAAGTATCCATAATGAATTCCGCATCAGATGTCTTTCCCTGGCCAGTCTGGTTAATGATGTTATCAAAATAAAATGTTTTTCCATCATGGGCAAGGGAGTTTAAGAATGGCGTCACTTCTTTTCCATTTAGTTTGTAGTCGATGATAAAGGTCTGGAGTGACTCCATGGAAACGAAAATAACGTTCATACCTTCCGCTTTTCCATAGAATTCAGGATTTGGCGGAGCATACTTGGCTTTCACGTAGTTTTCCACTTCGGTAACATCATTATTATCCGCTAGCGCTCTCTGACTTGCAGATTTGGCATTTTGCACAATATCGTATACGGTAAAGTTATAGGCACCAAGATATTTAACTAAATAATTGCGGTCAAATGAGCGGGTCAGCAGTTCCGGACGATCACTTTCAGCAATTTCGAGGTTGATGAAAAAAACAATGATTCCTGCTGCGATTACAGCCAGAGCAGGTTTTCTGCTAACTTTCCTTCCAGGTTTGTACCATTTTTTTATCGCAAGAAAAATCAGTAAAAGGGTATCGGTAAAATAAAAGATATCTAAAGGAGACATTAAAGAAAGAGCACTGTCCCCAAGCTGTCCTCCATTCACTTTTGCCTGCATCAAGACTGGCACGGTAATAAAGTCGTTAAAGAATCGGTAATAAACGACATTTGCATACAGCAAAAAGGATAAAAAGAAGTTTAAGCCGATTAACATCCCGGACTGAATCTTTCCTTTAAAAAACAGGGCAAATCCTAGGAATACCAGAGTAGAACTTAATGGATTCAGAAATAGCAAAAACCTTTGTACATCATTATTAATTCCTAAATTAAACTCAATTAGATACGCAATATACGTTTTTAGCCAAAACAGAATAACTGCCAGAAAAAAAACAGCCAGGCTGCTTTTCGCCAGCTTTTTAGGCGATTTTAAAAACTGTCCCATAATGTTTCACCTCTTAAATTGTAAACATGCGAAAAACTTAGCAGCAGCTAAGTTTTTTTATTTTTAAGTAAATATGTAAAGCTACCATTAATTCTTGGTGAATGAATGTAAAATAATATAGCACAGTTTCAGCCTAATGAAAACAAAAATCCCTGCTATATCTTTCGCCTTTTTCTTGCAAAATACTACAAACTTAAAATAGCGCCGCAAATATTTCACTTTAAACGAATTGAATCTGGTGGTAAAATGGATTTTCCTTTCATAATATTGCTTCTTGGCGAGTAATGATTTTAAAAGGGTACAAGCTAAAATTAATTACAAATGATTGGAGAATCCTCATGAAGGAACGTTTTTTATTTTTTACTGCAGGGCTTCTTATACTAACGATGGGAGTTGCCCTAATTATTAAGTCGAATCTTGGTGCTTCTGCATGGGATGCATTAGCTGTCGGTGAATCTCAAATGTTCAACTTAACGGTTGGCACCTTTGTATTCATAAATGGAATTGTACTGATTTTTCTTAATGCTTTTTTAATGAAGAAAAAGCCTGAAGTGCTTGCAGCGATTTCAATCCTGATTATTGGGGCCCTTATCGACTTTTGGCTTCTGATTATCTTTAAGGATCTATCTCCCGCTACACTTGCAGGACAATCCTTTGTCTTATTATTTGGCATAATGGCAATGGGGGTCGGTGTTGCGATCTATTTGCAGGCAAAATTCCCGGCAAGCCCGATGGATACACTGATGGTTGCCATCCACACCCGTTTTGGTTTAAACCTGAGGAACTCCCGTATTATCAGTGAAAGTTTCGCCCTCCTGCTTGCCTTTTTATTTAGAGGAGCTATTGGCGTTGGAACCATTGTAGTGACACTGACACTTGGATTGGTTGTGCAATTCTTTTATCCGAGATTTGAAAAGATGCTTGAAAAAATGCAGGCACCGAAAAAGCCGATTATTACTGAATAGAAAAAAACAGCCTGGTTCTGATCGACAGGCTGTTTTTTATCTTTTTAATACCGTAAAATCTTTCCACTCTTCCGGCAGCAGAGCCTGATACTTTGTGTGTAAATACCGGTCATCAATTAAGACAATTATTCCTGTATCGTTTTCAGAGCGTATCAGTCTTCCTCCTGCCTGCAGGACTTTATTCATTCCAGGGTAAGTGTAGGCATAGTCATACCCATTCTTTTCTTGCTTATGAAAATAATTTTTCATAATATCTCGTTCCAACCCTATCTGGGGAAGTCCAACTCCAACCACAAACACTCCATTCAGCCTGTCTCCTTGCAGGTCAACTCCTTCCGAAAAAATTCCGCCCATAACTGCGAACCCAAGAAGTGTTTCTTCTGCATTTGGTATAAATGCTGCAAGGAAATCTTCCCTTTCCCCTTCTTCCATTCCTGGCCTCTGTATGATGGTCCTAATGTGCAAATTCTCATCCAGAAATCGTCGATATACCTCTTCCATATACTGATAGGATGGAAAGAAAATAAGGAAATTGCCTTTATTGCCTTTCAGCATATCCTTAATTGTTTTAATAATGGGTTCAATAGACTCCCCACGATCATGAAATCTTGTTGATAGAGGTTGAATGTAAACCTCAGTCTGGTCCTTTGAAAAGGGAGATGGAATAGATAATGTGTAGTCATCCTTAGAAAAACCAAGCATGTCTTTAAAATAGTTTAACGGCTTTAGAGTAGCCGAAAAAAAGATGGTCGACTTAAGCCCTTTCCCTGCCCGCTGCAAAAGATATGAAGGATCCAAACAGAACAATTTGATTCGGATATCATTCCGTTGTCTTTGGATATAAGTAACAAATCTTTCATCATACAGCTGTCTGATCCGGATAAAGCTTTGGACAGCAAAGTATGTATCCAGTAATTCGAATTCAGCTACATGCTTATTCAGGAAAAGATATTTCTCAGCACAAACTGCAAATTCTTGGAGCCCCTGAAGGAGTTCATCCGGATAATCCTTTTCTACAATTGCCTGGCGTTCACCGCACTTCTTTCTCAGCTCAATAAATACTTGATTCACCCGCTTAGCACTTTGTTGAATCCCCTCGTCCATCCCTTTAAAGTTCCTGCTCAACTGCAAAAAGGATGACTTATCCAATGAAGATGAATACATCTCCCTTGCACGGTCGACCAAATTATGTGCTTCATCTACAAGGAGAACGGTTTTCTTTTTTTCTTCTTCTATGAAGCGCTTAAGAGACACCCGGGGGTCAAATATATAATTATAATCACCAATAATGGCGTCCCCTGCATAAGCTGCATCCAATGAGAATTCAAAGGGACATACTCTATGCTTTAGCGCATATTTTTCAATGGTTTTTCTATCTATCAAGTTTTCATTTGCCAGAAGGTCGAGAATAGCTCCATTTATCCGGTCATAATATCCATTGGCAAATTCACAGTACTCCTTTTGGCAATTGGTTTCTTCCTTAAAGCATATTTTGTCCTTTGCTGTAATGGTTACCGTTTTATGATTCAATCCGCATTGTTCCAACAATTTTATGGCTTCTTCAGCTGCCTGGCGGGTGATGGTTTTTGCCGTTAAATAAAAGATTCGCTGGATTTCTCCTTCCCCAATGGCTTTTATAGCTGGAAAAAGAGCCGAAATAGTTTTTCCGATTCCGGTAGGAGCGTTGGCATACAAGCTTTTTCCCTCGGCAATCGTTTTATAGACTGCACCCGCGAACTTCCTTTGGCCTTTGCGATAGTTAGGAAAAGGAAAGCCCAATTCGCGGATGCTTTTCATCATATCCTTTTTGTGCAGCATCCTCATTTCTGCGTAAGGAGCGTAGGATTTCAATAGTTCCTGTATAAAATGTTCCAGTTTTTCATAGGAAAAACTTTGCCTAAATCTCTTCTCTTCATTTGTATCACTCTGAACATAAGTCAATTGAACGGTCATCCTTTTTAAATGATGATCCCTGGCATACATAAAAGCATAGCACTTTGCCTGAGCCCAATGTACAGGATATGTATCCTCGTTTATGTCTGTTATTGGCCGGGAAACAGACTTAATTTCGTCTATTATTCGTTCATTGTTTCTGTGAAGCAGTCCATCGCAGCGACCCTCCAGAGTAAATTCCAGATTTCCATAAAATAAGTCGGCAAGCAAATGCACTTCCTTTTGGTCGTCCTCCCCATACCGTTTCTGAATGCGCTGATGTACCCTGGTTCCCTCCGAAAGGGACAATGCAGAGCGAAAACCTGTTTCAATGCTGCCGCTTTTATACACATATTCAACTAGCGACCTAACAGATAGTTTCACTTTATCTTGCATCGATTTGGCTCCTTATATTAAATAATGACCTTATTATAGCACATATGTTCTATATAAGATAATATTTGCAAAAAGCGGAAATGACGATTTACACTTAAATAAGCAGAACTTAAAAAGGGGTGTGAAGGTATTGTTCAAATTAGGGCAATAGCGAACAAATGGTGAAAAAATTTATACTTTGGACGATGTCTCTATGTGCTGTTTTATTTCTCGGTGTTCTAGCCTATTTAGCTTCAATGGATATGATTTCAGATAAAGTAATGACTGAAGTGGCTGGGAGCATTACTGAAGATGATATTAAGGTGCTTTCGAATGACCCTGCTGTTAAAGATTTAATTGAAAGTCATTCAGTTTCTACAGTTAATTTAGAAGAGACCTCTTTGCCAATCACTACAAAAGAGGAGGCTGTTAATAAGATTTCTCAAGACTTCTCCGTAAAAGAAATCCGCAAGGTAGCTTCGAAAGTAAAAGGCGGCCTGACTCCTGAGGAGAAAAGTGAAATATACTCTCTTTTGACTGATAGGTTAACAGAAGAAGAACTCACTGCTTTAAAAATTATTGCCATAAAGGAAATGAAGAAATAATTAATGCTCAGCTAAGGTCTGACAATTCCAACTAAAGAACTGTTTGTTTTTTTATTCTGAAAATTTGGTTATTTGACCAGGCAAGATTGGTTCCTCCTCATAAATTATAAGGGAAGGAGGGATCAATAATGTACCAATTGGCATTATTATATTTAGCTTGTATGCTGGCAGGCTATGGTTTGACAATGGTACCTGTTACTGCAGTCATTACATCAGGTATTACTAGTTTCTTCACTATTGTCGGCGGCCTGGCCATGCTTGTATTCGGTCTAGCCATTCTTTATCTTGGCGTAAAGGCCTTGCTCGGAAGGTAAGCTTCATTTGATTATTTATGCATCGGCTAATGCCGATGCTTTTTCCTTTTTGCCCCGACTACCTTTACTCAGCCAGGAAAGGCACATTGCTTTTTAACAGTTCTGACCAATGTTATAATGATTCAAAAAGTCATGGAGGATTATAATTTGCAATCTTTAAAAGACATCGGGCAAGAAGTAATAAATAAAAAGCTTGAAATAACGAAACAATTCAATGGGCTTTTAGAGGAAGGCTATGTAAAGCGTTTAAAAGCTTCACAACACGATTTAGATGCAGTAAATGAATGGAGATCCAACCTCATCGGTTTTTTGGGAGAAGCGATCATGGAGAGGAATCCAGAATCTGTGGAAGAAAAAGTCGCTGAATGGGCAAAGGCTACAGGCGAAGGAGCAGTTGAAAGCCAGCTTCCGTTGGATAAAGCTCTAAAAACGATTAGCGCATACCGTTCTTTAACTTGGAAAGTGATTAAAGAATATGTAAAAACTAATTCTGTTGATCCAATGGAGCTTATCGAGGTATCAGATATTATTGACCCTATTTTGGATAACGCAGCATCCATATTTAGCGCTTCCTATGTAAAAGACCATAAACGCTCTTTGGATTTAGCAAAAGAAGCAATTCAGGAACTATCCGTACCTGTTATTGCACTAACCAAGGAAGTAGCAATTTTGCCGTTAATTGGCGAGCTCGATACATATCGTTCGAAGGTTTTGATTGAAAAGTCATTGCAAAAATGCTCAGAGCTAAAGGTTAATACGCTGATTGTTGATATGTCCGGGGTCGCGATTATCGATACAATGGTTGGACATGAAATTTTCCAGGTCGTAAAGGCTTTAAATCTGATTGGTGTTAAAGCCATTCTGACCGGTCTTAGGCCTGAAATTGCCCAATCAGTCGTTCAATTGGGTGTAAGTTTCGCAAATATCCAGGTGATGAGCAATCTTCAAGCCGTTATTTCACAAATGTCTATAGAAAATAGCATTTAAAGAAAGCCAGGCAGCACACATTGATTGTGCAGCCTGGCTTATAATGGGAACAGTTAATCGGCTGGGTAACCCTGAGGTGAAGCGAGCTCAATTCCATTTTTATAAAAGGTTTCCGCAATTCCATGACGCAGACGGCTTTCAAAATTTTGCTTTGCTTCAAAATGGGCAACTGGGACTTCGATAAGAAAATCCATGGCTTTATTGCGAAAATCAACAAAACGGATATCTGGAGGTGGTTTAAGCAGCACCCCGTCTGCATTTGGAATCTCCCGTACTACTACTTCGTGGAGCAGTTCTTCGACTTTTTCTGTATCTGTTCCATAGGCAACACTTATCAGTACTTGTGCCAGCATTTCTGAACCTGTCCTGTTTTTTATTATTTGTTCTATAAAATACTGGTTTGGTACGATTAGCGTCCCCTCTTTGGCTGTCCGGATGATCGTTGATCTTAAACGAATACTTTCTATTTTTCCTATCTTATTATTGATTTCGATCATCTCCCCAATTTCAACCGGCCTTTCGAACAAAATGATAATACCTGAAATAAAGTTTCCGGCAACATTCCTCATACCGAAACCAATACCAATTCCAAGGACGCCCAATATCGCAGCTGCAGCGCTTAAATCCAGCCCTACGGTCGTTAAGCTTATCCCAAGAGCAGCAATCATAACCGTGTAGTAGACCATCCGGTTGAATGAGTAACCTAATCCTCTGTCGACCCCGTAAAACTCATAAACAGATGTTAACAGATATTTGGTTAATACCTGAACCAGCCGGTGTGCAAGCGAAACAGTTAAAAATGCGACGATAAGTAATTTGAGAGTAACATCTACTTCACCTGCGGTGAACAAGATGTAAGAAAGCCACTTTTCCTTGGAAAAGTAAAACAGAAAGAGAATGATAATCCCATAAAAAGCGGCCCAATTTACTAATGAGGCAACTCCTTGAAGAATACGCTCGTTTTGGATCGACTTCTTTTTCCCCGTTTTATTCAAGACCGTGTTGATCATCCATTTTGCAGCCAAAATTACGCCAGTAAAAAAGAGAAATAGTGCAGCTTCTTGTATAGTTACATTTTTTATTAATAGTATAGATACATTCAATTCTTCCATATAACACTCACCTGTTTAATTGCTAATGTTTATCTATTCCTTCTTTTAGGGCTTATTAAACAGAAGAAGCGTTCAAACCAGCTTTGTGTTTAACAATGACAAAAAAAAGGAAAGGTGAATATTAAATACATAATGTAAGGTTGGGGTATGTGAATGTGGATTAACAAACCATTTTTTAAATATGCAACAGGCATAATTTTGGTTTTAATCATCATTTTTCTTTTAGGAAAAATTGATTACTTTCTGTGGCCAATCCGTGCTTTGATTGCCACAATCTTTTTTCCTTTACTAATTGCTGGTCTCTTCTATTATATTCTAAGGCCGCTCGTTAGGCTGGCTTCCAATATCATGCCAAAAACAGCAAGCATACTACTAGTGTTTGCGGCGGTAGCTGGCTTGATATACTTAGGGAGCAGTTTTGCCGGATCCTTGATAGGCAATCAAATTACCGAATTAACCGGGAATTTGCCTGAAAAAGTAAAGGATGTATCCAAAGAAACAGAAGAAGTGGTTGAAGAAAACAATATGGGAATGTTTTCATACAAGAATCTCGAGAACAAGGCTGTCTCCTATTTTAAATCGATTTTATCCGGTGCAGGCGAAAACATCATGAATATATTCAGTACGATTACCAGCATCGCTACAGTACTCGTCGTTGTACCTTTTATATTATTTTACTTTTTAAAAGATGATCATAAGCTTCGCCCCTTCCTATTAAAATATTTGCCGGATAAACACGAGCATGAGGGGAACAAAATTCTTACAGATGTGGATAAAACCTTATTTTCCTATGTCATTGGACAGTTCATTATCGCAGTTGTTGACGGGACACTTATGTACATTGGTTTCCTCATTATTGGTCTTGATTACGCTTTAATCTTGGCGATTTTTGCGATGTTCCTGACAGTCGTCCCATTTCTCGGCCCCATTCTGGGAGTAATCCCTGCCATTTTTGTCGGCATGATGCAAAGCCCAACAATGGTGCTTAAAATTTTAGGCGTACTTGTTGTTGTACAGCAGCTGGAAGGAAATCTTGTATCTCCTTATGTAATGGGCCATAGGCTGAACCTTCATCCCTTAACGGTCATTATTTTGCTGCTCGTAGCAGGATCCCTGTACGGCTTCATCGGAATTCTCATAGCCATTCCTTTATACTCAGTTATTAAGGTGCTGGTCAAAGACTTCAAGAGATTTTACAGATTAAGAACAAGAGAAAGTATTTTATCGGAAGAATAGTTAGTTGTTTAGTTGGAGCTGCCAAACCGGCAGCTCCTTTTTTGGGGAGATAATTCGAATGATATGAATCTTTATTAATAAAACAGTATAATAGGAATTGTATGGAAATATTTTGAGAGGGGTTTTATCATGGCTTACCCAAACACAAACGAAACAATAAGTTTATTAAAAGAAATCGTGTCTATCCCGAGTCCTTCCGGAAATACGAATGAAGTGATTAAATATGTGGAAAAGTTTTTAAATGAGCTGAATGTAGAAACTAAAAGAAACCGCAAAGGCGGTCTGATTGCAACTCTGCCAGGCAAAGATGATGCCAATCATCGGATGCTCACAGCACATGTCGATACTCTTGGTGCGATCGTAAAAGAAATTAAACCGAGTGGTCGCCTTAAAATTGATTTGATAGGCGGTTTCAAGTACAACTCTATTGAAGGCGAATATTGTGAAATTGAAACGTCCTCCGGCAAAAAATTTACCGGCACAATACTTATGCACCAGACCTCAGTCCATGTATACAAGGATGCCGGCAAGGCAGAAAGAAACCAGGATAATATGGAAGTCCGTATAGATGAAAAGGTTCAAAATGCAGAGGATGTCCGCGCTCTTGGCATTGAGGTCGGGGACTTTGTTTCCTTCGATCCTCGCGTTCAAACGACACCTTCAGGGTTTATTAAGTCCCGCCACCTTGATGACAAAGCAAGTGTCGCCATCCTTCTACAGCTTATTAAACAGGTGAAGTCGGATAATATTGAGATGCCATATACAACTCACTTTCTTATTTCCAATAATGAAGAAATCGGCTATGGCGGCAACTCAAACATCACACCTGAAACGGTAGAGTATCTGGCTGTCGATATGGGTGCTATGGGAGATGGGCAATCAACAGATGAATATACAGTTTCCATATGTGTAAAGGACGCAAGCGGCCCCTACCATTACGAATTAAGAAAGCGGCTTGTTCAGTTGGCACAAAAGCATGAGATTGGCTACAAACTCGATATCTATCCTTTCTACGGATCCGATGCATCAGCTGCTATCCGTGCCGGACATGATATCGTACACGGATTGATTGGGCCAGGAATTGACTCTTCCCATGCTTTTGAGCGTACACATGAAGGTTCAATTGAAAATACAGCCAAATTGCTGTACCACTATGTACAATCAGAGATGGTACTATAATGTTATTTTAAAAAAACTGCACCTCCAATTGTTAGATGTGCCTAACAATTGGGGGAGGGCAGTTCATCTTTATGGCGTTTTTTCTATTTCCGGGGGCCTCTTCCCTCTTTGCAGCTCCCAGATGGAAAGGCCGAAATCCATTTGCAGGTGAGGATTATCCTTAAAATGCTTCCAGTCCCCTCCCCATTCAAAACCGAGGTCCTTGGCAATCCCGACAACCTCCAACCAATCTGCTCTGGCATTGCCATTCCCGTCGTATTGCATGTCCCAAATCACCTGGCCATCAACAGACAGCAGCGCAAAATCAATGGCCAGTCCAAAGTTATGGTAAGACTCTCCGCCCTTTGCATGTGTAACAATGCTGCCTTCTTTTGAACGCCCGTTTTCATAAAGGGCGTCCTGCTCTTCGATACTTCTAAAATCCTGGGTAATCACCACATTAATCCCTCTATCTGCGGCCTTCGCAATGAGCTCATCCTTCTTCTCTTCAACCACAGGATGCAGAGCGGTTGGAGGCGGCACATCTTTTAAAAATGGTTCTTTTGCTTGCTGTATATATTGATAGAAAATGAGTCCAACTGTAGTTATGACTAATAAAAATAGAAGAAAGCTCCCTAATTGTTTAAAAAACAAAATATTATGTCCTTTCTTTGCTAGGTCTTGAAGTAGATACGTCTCTTATTTTAGCAAGATTTTGAGGAAAGTTCACTTATAAGAGGCTGTATTGTACCAATGGGATTTTTGGGCTACGAAACCGGCTGTTTTGCGCCCTTTTCACGTCGATTAAAACAGTTACTTCGTTCATTTCAACCTGCCTTACATCGTGGGTCGTTGAATGTGTCGAAATCTGCTTTTTTCGTCGAACCGTACTCTATTTACGTTGTCAAAGGGTTATGTGTCAACTCCTACCTTTGCTCACAGCACTTATTACATATATAAACTTAAGAGATAAATTACTATTTTATAACCAAAAAATACGCCGGCAAGAACCGGCGCATTCCTTCATTAATGTTATTATTGATTTTCCATCCATTCTGGTTTGCCAAAGCCTTTGAACTGTTCATCAATGACTTTCTCAAATTCAGCTGACTCAACAGCCTCTTTTAGGTCTTTGGCAAATTGGGCATCTTCATTTTTCGTGTCAATGACCACACGATTGCGGTATTGATCCGGCATTTTTTCAAGCTGCAGTGCATCAAGCAGATCCATTTTTGCAGCTAAGGCAAAGTTCCCTGGAACAGCTGACAAATCTACACTGTCTACCGCACGAGGAAGCTGGGCAGCTTCGATTGGTTTAAATTTAAGGTTTTTTACATTGTTTTCTACATCCTTCTCAGAAACAGTAAGCGGATCTGCATCCGGATTTAATGTGATTATTCCTGCATCCTCGAGAATCAAGAAAGCGCGTGCTGCATTTGTTGGATCGTTTGGAATAGCAATCGCTGCACCGTCTTCAATTTCTTCAAGTGAAGCGAACTTTTTAGAGTAGATTCCCATCGGTGCGGTTGGAACCACCACTACCTCCGATAACTCGATGTTATGTTCTTTTGCGAAGTTTTCCATGTACACTTTATGCTGGAATAAGTTTGCATCCAGATCTCCTTTTGAAAGAGCCAGATTTGGCTGGATATAATCACTGAATTCAACTACTTTCACTGTATAGCCTTTATCTTCAAGTACTGGTTTAATTGCCTTGCTAACCATGTCACTGTATGGGCCAGATGTAGCCCCGATTGTAACTTCCTTTTTATCGCTGCTTGCTTCTGAGGATGAATCTTCGCTGCCGCATGCTGCCAATATGCCCAATGTAAGTACAAGCATGAATAGTAATCCAAGTTTTTTCATTTCCCTTTTCCCCCTGTTATGTTTTTTAGACTATCGTCTATAGGTTCGATTCATTTAGTGGAGGTTTAAGGCTATCGCCGAGATTCCGCCGCCCCCACTTCTTTATCTATCTTTTATCAACTAATCTTGCAATCCTGTCTCCAGCAAATTGGAATATTTGGACCAGGCAAATTAGAATAATAACGGTTGTAAACATAACTGTATTATCATATCGGTAATATCCAAAGCGAATGGCCAGGTCACCCACACCTCCGCCGCCAACAATGCCTGCCATCGCTGAGTATGCGACAAGGCTGATGACTGTGATTGTAATCCCCTGGATAATTCCAGGTTTTGCTTCAGGGACAAGGACGTCCTTTATAATCATCCACGGTGATGCTCCAACAGCTACAGCTGCTTCAATCACCCCTTTATCGATCTCACGCAAAGACTGTTCGACCATTCTTGCGAAAAAGGGAATGGCTGCTACTGAAAGTGAAACAGATGCTGCAGTCGGTCCAATGGTTGTGCCAGTAATCAAATTGGCTAAAGGCAAAAGTGCAATCAGCAAAATAATAAATGGAATAGACCGTACCATATTGACGGTAAAGCCAACAATACTTTTAAAAGCTGTATTCTCCAAAAATAGCCCTTTATCTGTTACAAATAGCAGCACGCCTGTCGGCAGGCCCACAACAATGGCTATTATTATTGAAATGCCAACCATATAGATTGTTTCAAAGAATGCTTTATTTAGTTCTGGCAATATACTTAATAAACTATCAAGCTGCATCCCGAATCACCTCCAAATTTCTTGTTCGATCAGTAATATAATGGATGGCACGTTCTATCTCGAGCGGCGCACCTGTAAGTTCCATCACAAATATCCCAAGCGGTGTTTCCTGTATATACTCAATTTTTCCGTGAAGAATATTACCTTTAACTTTAAATTGCTGAAATACATCTGAGATGACGGATTCCTCTGCGATGCTGCCCTGGAAATATATTTTTATAATCTTTCCATTCCGTTCCTTTAAAAGCTTTTCGGGCAAATCAAATTGAAGGATACTGTTAATAAAGTCTTTTGTCAGCGGCTGCTGAGGATTTGAGAAAAGATCGTACACTTTTCCCTCCTCGATCACTTTTCCATCCTGCATGACGGCCATCCGATCGCAAATATCTTTAACAACCTCCATCTCATGGGTGATTAATACAATGGTTAAACCAAGCTCTTTATTAATTTTCTTCAAAAGTGACAGGATCGATTTCGTTGTGCTCGGGTCCAATGCAGATGTTGCTTCATCGCATAGGAGGACGGATGGATTGTTGGCCAATGCCCGGGCAATTCCAACCCTTTGTTTTTGACCTCCGCTTAACTGTGAAGGATAGACATCCCGCTTATCCGTTAACCCCACCATATCAAGCAATTCTTTCACTCTCGCATCTATTTCGCTCTTGGTCTTATGTGCTGCTTTTAAAGCAAAAGCTATATTTTCAAAGACTGTTTTCGAACTAACCAGGTGAAAATGCTGGAAAATCATACCGATTTTTAATCGTGCCTGGCGCAGCTCTTTTTTTCCTAATGAGGTTAAAGATAGTCCATCAATTTTTATTTCCCCTGAAGTCGGCTTTTCCAATAAGTTTAAACACCTGAGCAACGAGCTTTTACCTGCACCGCTGTATCCTACAATTCCGAAAATTTCTCCTTTTTCCACTGTAAGCGACACATGGTCAACACCTGTTACTCTCCCTTTTTTTGTTTCATACACTTTTACCATATCTTTAATTTCTATCATGCAGATCCCCCCGTTCATTCGCCCCTATTTCAAATAATCTATTAAACTTGCCTGTTGATTTCCGCTCCAAACAACAAAGCGCCAAAATCATCAAACAGTTTTAATATAGCCTTTTTCAAATAAAAAACCTCTTTCCATTCGGAAAGAGGCATCGCGTATGTATTACGACTTATCTTTCAGAATAAAATCATTCTGCAGGAAGTGGCACCGTTCCAAAATGGAGGTTGCCGGACGTCATTGGGCCTGATCCCTCAGTCACTCTTGATAAGTTAGCTATTAAGTTGTTAGTGAAAATATTATATCCATACAAAAGAATTGTCAATAAGCTTTTTATATTCAAACAATTAAAGGAAACGCTTTCAACGTTGCGGCTGTAAGAAAAAAGTTTTTATAGGAAATATTTATAATTGTTTGTTTTGTTTTAATAGATGTCCTGCGGGTAAATAAAAAGCAAGAAATAATTAGACAAGGAGGAAATTCCAAAATGAATCGAGACCAAACAAACGGCAATGTTGATCAATTAAAAGGCGAACTGAAAAAACAATACGGCAAATTTACAAATAATGAATCAAAAGAAGCTGAAGGAAATATGGATAAAATGAAAGGCCAAGCTAAAGAAAAATGGGGCGATGCCAAAGAAGCCCTCTCCAAAACTTTTAATGATTCAAGAGATTAATAAAAAAGTAACCAACGCGTTCGAGCCGTTGGTTACTTTTTTTCATTTCTATGTTTCATTCCAATATAAATGGGTAATAAATTAAAAAGCTGTTTTCGCACCAATGTAACGTGGCTTCCAGTAGGAATTATTCATGTCACTGATTTCTACACCTCGAGATGAACCAGCATGAATAAACTTGTTATTCCCAAGATAAATTCCTGCATGGGATGGACCTGCTTTATACGTTTCAAAGAAGACAAGATCCCCTGCTCTTGGTGTTGAAACTGACCTTGTAGCACTCCAAATGGATGCTACAGTACGAGGAATGGAGATTCCTACGTTGCTATATACATAGTTAAGGTAGCCGCTGCAATCAAATCCTGACGGCGTGCTTCCCGCCCATGCGTATGGAACACCTATATATTTCTTTGCTTCTGCTATAAGCTCGTCAACCTGTGATGCAGTCTGGGCTGCTACTTTCGTTTCTGTTGTCTGGCTAACTGCAGTCCCTTTAACCTTTAAAGTTTGGCCTGCATAAATAAGATTAGAAGAAAGATTATTCATTGCCTTTAATTGTGAAACCGATAAGTTATGGCGAGATGCAATTCCGGAAAGAGTGTCGCCTCTTTGAATTTTATAGACACTGCTGCTTCCTGAAGAAGCTGTTGCTGCAGGTACAGATACACTTTGAGATGTGCCTTTGACCTTAAGCTTTTGGCCTGGATAAATGGTGTCACGGCTAAGCCCGTTTAAATTCTTAAGAGCGCTGACGGAAAGGCCATGTTTTCTTGCAATTCCCCATAAAGTATCGCCTGATTTCACTGTATAGCTGACTGCTCCACTGCTTGATGTACCAGTTGAAGCCTCATGACTGTGCGGTGCCAACAGAGATAAAGACTGCCCTGTATAAATCGTCGAACCAGAAATGTTATTCCATTTCTTTAATTCTTCCACTGACAGATTATTATTAATGGAAATTCTCCACAATGTATCGCCTGACTGAACTTTATATCTATTTTCATGAGCACTTGCTTCACCATTGAACGTTGTAAACAATAAACCAGCTGTCGCAGCCATTGTAAGTAGTTGTTTTTTCAAGTTGTACACTCCTTAAATTTCTTTGACAACCTAATATTAGTAATAAAACTAGTAAAATCCTACCTGAAAATATTGGAGGGATTGGTAAAACTATCTCCCCGTTCCCAAACTTCCCTTAATAACCTAACTCTTCCAATGGAATCTAGTAAATTTAACCCAGAAAATAATAGAAATTTAAACTATTAATGGAAACACAAGAGCAATATACCCCAAGTTGATTGAATATTTACAATAAACTTTTTAATAGAAAATACCCCCAAAAATAAAAAAATCCCGTTCTTTAGCTGTTTATCTTACTTTTAATAACGAATATAAATAAAAAAAGCCGGTCTAAGGACCAGCTTTTAATTAATGACTGTTTTTCTCCAAACTCTTTTGTTCTCGATTCGGTTTGTAAGTCCCATGGAGTCGAGCCTCTCTAAAAAAGGAATCATATATTTCCTGGAAAGTCCCAGGACTTCCTTGGCATCTCCAACTTCGAATTCAGTACCTGTATCTTTTTTTAGTTTGTCTACTGCTTGTCCGAAATGGTCTCCATGCCAATAGAATTGCCCATCAAGTGGCACAATTGTTCCCTGCTCTTCTAAGAAACGCTTCAAATCTCCTTTTAGAACTTCTGGAATCCCAGCAGAAAAATAATAGTCATCGAAATGCTTTACTTTTAAACCATCCTTTTTTAATTCAGCCAGAAGATTCTCGATGCGTTTTTGCCAGTTTTGCGGGATGTGCGGATGGAAATCGGCATTTTGCAAGTATTGCCCTTTTCTTCTGAAAATTTCACCTTCAGTTCCAAGGCTTATCACAAATTCAACAAGCATTTTAGGATATTCTCTCAGCATAATCTGAAGAAGTTCTGCTTTATTTAACCCCTGCTTCATCGGGTTCTCATGATGAAACTCATGTAAACGGTCATATATTTCTTCTTCAATACTTTCTTTTATAGCAGCAAGTGTAAATTCTTTGCTGTTTATATTAAGGAAATCTGCATCCGACAGGGATTCTTTTACTGTCATTTCATCTAGTGATGTTCTGGTAATTATTTCGGAAAGCGACAAACTCTTACCTTCCGTTAACGCAGCCATGATTCTATCTTTAGGGCTGCCCTCTTTTTTCTTGCTTAATTCCTCTATGGTTTTTAATCCAAACCGATATTTCTCACCGTTAGGATCAATTACCCAGCCGCCTCCGATTGTCTCCTGGGGACTTGGCCTCCTCAAAATAAACCGGTCTCCTCTTTTGGTTACAATCTCCTCGTCCAATCGCAGCTGGCAGAGAATTTCTCCATCATTATCGTTTAATTCATTACGATCGAAAAATACAATTCTTCCCATTACTTCAGCTGTCCCAATATGGCATTTAATCGGCATCCGCTGTTTTATAATATGTTCAAGATTTTCAACCATTCTAACAGCTACATCAATGGTTTTCGTTACGCTAAAATGCTCAGAAGAAACAAGCACTTCTCCACGCTCAATGTCTTCCTTAGATACCCCGGAAAGGTTAATTGCTGCCCTTTGCCCTGCAAAGGCGGTAGTTGCAGGCTGATGATGCACCTGAAGCTGCCGAGCTCTTACCTCAAGTCCTTTTGGCAGAATCTTAAGAGGCTGCCCTTCTTCAACCCATCCTTCATAAACCGTTCCTCTTACTACCGTTCCTTGCCCCTTTACGGTGAATACCTGATCAATCGGCAGGCGGAAAGCCCCTTTCGCATCCCGGGTATCCTGTTCTTTCAAAGTATGAATGATTAACTGCTTTAGTTCATCAATTCCGTTAAGGGACAGACTATCTGTTAATACGAAGGGAACATGTTCAAATACTGTTCCTTTAAGTTCCTCGATTATTTCTTCCTTTACAAGGTCAATAAATTCCTCTTCTACTCGATCAATCTTCGTAATAGCAACAATCCCATTTCGGATCCCAAGAAAATCAAGAATCTCCAGGTGTTCTTTTGTTTGCGGCATTACCCCTTCATCAGCAGCAACTACTAAAACGACTAAGTCTATTCCCGCTACACCGGCTATCATCTGCCGTATAAAGCGTTCATGTCCGGGAACATCCACGACAGATATTTGAATTTCCTCATCTTCATATAAAGGTGCAAACCCGAGCTCTATGGATATTTGCCGTTCTTTTTCTTCTTTCAGCCTATCAGTATCTACATTCGTTAAAGCTTTAGTTAAAGTTGTTTTTCCATGGTCGATATGACCTGCCATGCCTATAGTAAAATATCTCTTCGTCAAATCTGCCACCTACTTCTATATACGTTCTTTTTAACTGTATCCTGAAAAAAAGAATCTTTCAATAAACAGGTATTATAAAGACAAGAAAGCCCCCACTGCACCGCTGTATTCCCCATTCTTAATAAAAACCGGATTTAAGCCAAGCATGTTGGTATAATGCTCTAAGCGGTTCTTAAGCAGCTTATTATTTTTGAGAGTATTTCCAATATAAACGATGTCTTTAATTTGATGCTGGGAAGCAGACTGCATACTTAAAAGTACAATCGTTTCTGCAATCATATTGGTTAGGCTTGCTATTTTATCCTCATTGCTTACCTCTTCATTAATGCGGACTTTTCCAAAATTGCTGGCGGTCAGGCTGCCGTCTATTGGAGGTTTGGAGGGGTGGTAGATATCTTTAACCAGCAAATCTGCAGCCGCAGCTTCCCCTTTTCTTGCCAGAGAAACCAGCTCTGAAAAGCCGGTTTCTCCAGTAAGCAATTTCCCCAGCCCCAAAAATGTGCCTCCGCCGATACCGCTCCCTAATATTCGGGTATATTCCCTGGCCTTGATAAGATAAATGGATGTACCGGTTCCAATATTAATGAGCAAATAGTTTTCCTTCGTTTTCCCTTCCTGCTTCATCAAAAAATCTGCTCCTTCACAGCTTGCCTTAAATTCAGAAACAGGAATGGCATTTGGAAAGAAATCATTTTTTAGTAATTCTGATTGGCCGCCTGTCAATGCTACTGATGCCCCAGCAGCAGTCATCTTCAGCCAATTCATTGAATTCTGTAAGTCATCCATTGAATAAGTCTTATAGTGAAAGCGTCCACTTTCTTCATAAACCATTTTCAGCAATGTACCGCCCGCATCTATCCCAACTTTAACAGTTCTCATGAAGATTCCTCCTTTCTTGCAGATTGCCTACCTTTTCCTTTTGAACGGCATCAGCAGCAAAAGAAACAGCAATATGGCAGCCCCTTCAAGTGATAATATGTAAACAGGGTACGGACCAAAATAATCCAATAAAGAGGCATTATCCGGTTTATAGGACAGGAACATATAATTTCCGTCTGTAAGTTTGTTTGCCATAAAAGCAACAGCTGCACTTATATTTAAAAATAGGACGGACATGAGCATTCCTTTACCTGTTGGCCTATATTGATGGACAAACACAAAATACAGGCATGTCCAAATAATAAGATCATGGGTAATAAAAAATTGAAAATAACGAAAGTGGGGAAAGCCTAAAAACAGCTCGGGAGTCAGGAGGGCCATCAAAGCACCGACTATCCCAATGAAATAAACAATTTGGAAAATGGCTTTAGATTTAGTTGCCAGTAAAACCAAACATAGAATTAGGCTAATCGAACAGAGATGGAGTGGCAAAGTGTAGGAAATATCCCAATAACCACCTTTGTAAAGCCATATATGATAGAAGAGTTCCATCGTAAAAAGCAAGAAAAACATTACCTTCCTGACTTGTCCGTCAATGTGGCGAAGGCGATCACGGAATATGAACATAATACCGGAAACTGCAGCAAATAAGGCAAGCATTAAAAGATGAGAACCTGTAAAAGCAATAAAAGGGAAAGCATTATAATCATGAGAAAAAACTCCGGCCATAATAACTCTCTCCCTTCAGAACATTTATCTTTTAAATTAATGTTTAATTGCTACATTCCTTCTTTAAGCAAAGGCTTTGTTAAATTTGCCTCTTGATTTCCGCTCCAGGCGCTCCCTTTCCGCAGGCGGTCGGGGAGCGCGCCTTTGTGGGTCTACCTTTGAAACGCTGCTCCTGCAGGACATTGAATAAGCACCTCGAATAAACCCGCACGAAGAACATGCCAATTCATTTTCGAGATCTCGCGCCATCCACTCCAATCAGCAGGGTGCTAAAATCAACAAAGCCAAAACAAAAGAATATGGAAACAAAGAAGATTACGATAAAAGATCATCTCAATGGGGATATGGATGAAAAAATATTATCTATTTAACATGTTTACTGTGCAACCCTTACTGATTAAACCAAAGCGGATCATCATTATCAACTTCTCCATTATAATTTATCAGTATTTCTTCTCCCGCCTTTATATCCTTATAGGCAAAAAAATCAAAAGTGTGGTTATCAAAATTAATATCATAAACAGCATTTGGTTTATAGGAATGGTTGAAAAGCATCCCATAGCCTAATAGAATTGCACTGTGTTTAGCTCCGTATTCGAAGGCATAATCAGCAAGAGCGGTTTTTTCTATATGCTGATGCTCTTCATTTGGGTAAGGCAGGACTGGTGCTTCATGGATCAGCTCACCCTTTTTAATATCACGTGTGGCAAATACTCCTCTGTTATGTTCGCCATCACTTAGCGTAGATGTTTTGATTTCAATCATTTAGTTACCTGCTCATTCTCGTCTATGACGTGTTTTATTTTTATGTTTGACAGTTATGTCTAAAGAAATAACTTTTAAAGGAATTTAGGGAGATCATATCTTATTTTCCGATAAGCTTATATTCTCCAAATTCTAGCTTTTTGGTGGTTTCAAGCTGTATTAATTTAGGGAACCCCAGTTGAATTTTTTGTGAGAACAATGGGCCGTCATATACAAACGTATGATACTCTCCCGATTCTCCCATTGGGCAAACAGCTTTTTTTTGGATATCTTGCAAAAAGGCAGCATCAAGTTCCCTGCCCAGCCAGGACGGATCCAGTACATCCTCTCGAACACGAATTACTCTGGCCATATAACCTGATTTCACAAAGGTTTCTAGTGCCTGGATACTATCTTTTTCCTCCATCCAGAGAGGATAAACAGCATTAATTCCTGCTTCTTCTGCCACCTTTTCACCCCAATGGCGATGTCCTGCTAAGTACAGGTCACCATATGCAATGCCTGTAAGATTAAACTTATCTTTTAATTTTTTTAATTCACTAATATAACGTTCTGTGTACTCTTCAAAGGAACAAGAAATGAATTCTACAGGTATAGATAATGCTTTAGCCTGAAGATGAATCAATTCGGTCTTTTCACCATGGCCAAAAGTTCTGCCAATCTCTGCTGGTACAGTTGTTATCAAACATGCAACTTCCACACCCTGCTTTACTAAAACCTCCAAAGCCAGGCAGCTGTCTTTGCCTCCGCTCCACGATAAAGCTACTCTATTAGCCACATAATCACCTTCTTACCTTTCAAAATTTGCAAAGGATAGGCTAGCTATCCTTCTATTTTCAATTAATTTAAAAATTGAAACTCCGTGCTGCTGCCTGTCTGGCTCGCTGTTACTTCAAGGCGGGCGTCGATTCTTTCCTTTAATTCCGGGACATGGGAAATGATGCCAACAAGCCTGCCGCTGCTTTGAATATCGATTAAAGCCTCAATTGCCTGATCTAATGATTCAGGATCAAGTGTGCCAAATCCTTCATCAATGAACATCGTCTCAAGAGAAACCCCTCCGGCATATTGCTGGACTACATCAGCCAAGCCAAGTGCAAGGGCCAATGCCGCTTTAAAACTTTCTCCCCCTGATAATGTTTTGACATGCCTTTCCTGGCCTGTATACTGATCGAACACAAGCAATTCAAGACCGCTTTGCGCATTTCCCTTCGAACGGTCCGTTTTTCTCAGCAATTGGTACCGGCCGCTTGTCATCCGGGTTAATCGCCCATTTGCTTCTCTAAGTATATCGTCCAAAAATGCAGCAAGCACAAACCTTTCAAAAGTAACTCTGTATGTGTTCTGCCCTTTGGAAATTTCATATAAATGTCCAATCACTTTATAACGTTCTTCAAGCACCTTCATTTTCTCATTAATTTCTGTTATTTTTTGTGAGGTTTCTTCATTATGCTTCTTTTTCATATACAGATTTGTATATTGATCCTGCAGCTGTTTTAGATGGTCATCTGTTTCTTTCAAGAGAGCTTGCAGACTTTCTATGTCTGGCTTTTCAACACCCTCTAAAAGCTGTAAGATCTCCGAATAGCGGTCAGTTACTGACCGTACTTCTTCACGATATTCCCGCACTTCTAATTCCAGGGCACGAATCTCATGTTCGGATTTTTTCGCATTTCGGTATTCTCCATATACGTCAAACCCTTGATCCTTCATACGCTGAACAAAGTTCTGTCTTTCAACTGCCAGCTTTTCTTCAAGCTTAACAGCTTGCCTTTCAATCGTCTCCATTTTTGCCTGTTCAGCCATATAGGCAGCCTTTGTATCCTGGTATTTCTGTTGTGCAATTTCCAAACTTTTTTGCAAAGTCTCCAGTTTATCAACCGCTTCTTTTAGAGTGGCCTGGTAAGCTTCAATGGAACGCAGATTTTCCGGAATAGCCTCAGTCACCCTCGTCAAATTGCCTTTCTTTTCAGCATGGAGAATGGCGATATCATTTATTTGACTCTGCATCCGTTCTATTTCTGCACCTAGTGCTTCCTTATGCTGATGAGATTTTTCCATTTCTAAGGTGCAAGCTTCCAATCTTAAGCTCTTTTTCTTTAACTCCTCTTGAAGATTCAAGAGATCCTTTCTTTGTGCAAGAAGAGTACTCTTAATAATCGGCAGATCTCCCTTTTCCATATCCGGCCGCTGTTTTTGTATAAGTTTGAATAGCTCACATAAAGTATTTTCAATAGATTTCATGTTTGATTGAGATTCATAGAACGAAGACTCCGCTTTTGCTTTATCTGCTTCGATTTCGGCTGCATGCTGTTTGGCTGCCTTTAAATCTTTTTCATCAGGAATATCAGTTTGCGATGCAGCCGGATTTGGATGATGGTCTGAGCCGCAAACCGGACAAGCTTCTCCATTTTGCAGCTGATTTGCCAAGATGGATGCTTGCCCATGCAGCCATTTACGTTCCAGCTCCTCAACAAGCATTCTGGCATCTTCCAGCCTGGATGCTGTCTGTTCAAAGTATCTTTTCTTTTTTTCGAATACTTCGAGTGCTAGCGTATAATCGCCCTGCAGGTCTTCATATTTATGAAGCCGTTCTATTTCCTCAGCCATTTTTTCCAGCAGCCGGTCATGTTCCAAAAGCTTTAAATGACTCTTTTCAATTTCCTGTTTTTCCTCAGCCAATACTTGAATTTTATGATCAGAGGTTTTAATTGCTTCATCCTTATGCTTTTTTTGAAGGCGGAGGGTTTCCAGCTTTTCTTCAAGTGCACGAACCTGCTTTTCTACTTCAGCATAAGAATGGATATCCTCTTTCATGTTTTGCAGCCGGTTAACATTCTCCCCAGCCTGCTTTCTTTCATCTTCACGTTTCTTTTCAGCTTCCCATCTTTCTTCGTTCTCCTCTAACAGCCTAGCTAGGGAAGCAATGCTTTTCTTTAGTGCAGTTAGTTCCTCTTTTGAAACGTCCAAGTCCTTCTTTAATTCATGGCAAAGCTGCTCCTGCTGGCTAAGCAAAGCTGCTTTCTGGGCAAGGGAAATTAGATTTTCCTTCCCGGCAAATTCTTCTTTTAATCCTTCCAGCTCATTTTTTCTTTGTTTCAGTTCGTCTCTTGCCTTTAACTGTTTGATAATCGTTTCTGCTTCATACAGCTTTTTCTGGAGTTTGTCTCTTTTTTCTTTCTGGCTCTTGCCTGCAGCTGTTAATTGCTCAAGTCCTTCCCTCATTTGCCCAATTTCTGCATCAATAAGCGGCAGCAAAATTGTGTCATTTACACTGCCAGCTTCCAAATACTCAATAAGTTCCTCATTAAAAACTGCCTGGACCTGGAGTAAAAGCTGATCACGAAGCTTTACTTGGTCTTCAACTGTTCTTTTTAAATCAGAAGCATCTTCTTTAAGCTTTTCTTCAATCCGCTTATAAATCTGGGTGTGAAATAGCCGCTGAAGAATTATTTCCTTATCCTTGCTCTCTGAGGTTAGAAGTTTTCTGAATTCTCCCTGTGGGATCATCAGGATTTGCCTGAATTGGTTGCTGTCAATAATCATGATTTCCTTTATTTTTTCATCGACATCTCTTACATTTGACGCAAGAAGCTGCCGGCTTCCATTTTCATCATAAATATAAAGTTCAGCTTTGGCACTTACTATTGTTGTACCATCGCCACGTTCTTTTTTCTTTTCCTGTTGAGGCGATCTGGAAATGTAATATGATTTATTTCTTAATGTAAATTCAAGAGAAACCTCAGTCAGTGTTTCATTTTTGGCAAACTGGCTTCTAAGTTCCGGTCCATTGCGGTCCTCACCGCTTGCTTTTCCGTAGATTGCATAGCTAATCCCATCAAATATGGTTGTTTTCCCCGAACCAGTCTTTCCGGAAATGACAAACATTGTTCGGTTCCCAAGTTCTGTAAAGTCAATTTGTTCACTATCTGCATAAGGGCCGAACGCTTGCATCTTTAATTTTAATGGTCTCATTTTAGCGCTTCCTCCCTTAGCACTTTTTCAATCACATCGGCCATAACCTGTTGTTTATCTTTTGTAAATTCGGAAGTAGTCATCTGCTCGTAAAACTGCTTAAAAAGCTCAAGCTCTGACTTTTTCTCTTCCTTCATAGAAATGAAGGAGCTTTTTTTCTTCATATCTGTAATAGAAATCTTTCGTTCAAGATGAAGTACATTTGGATATACCTGCCGCAGCTTATTGATCGGATCCAATAATGCCCCTTCATCCAAAAGTGTGATTTTTAAATAGTCATCCAGATTTTGTTTTTCATAAAATGCTGGATCCATCAGCTCTTCAAGATATCCTTCGACCTCTCTTAAATCCTTTTTAGGCTGTAAGGAACGGGTACGAAGATCGAATTCACCATTTTCTTTCATCTCAATAATTGAAATTGATTTTTCCTGTTTCGCTTCAGAAAAGGAATACTTTAAAAGCGAGCCAGAATAGCGGATTTTGTCATGCTTGATGGCATCTGGGCTATGCAAATGCCCAAGAGCCGTATACGAAAACGGATCAAAGCAGTTAGAATGGACACAGCCTGAACCACCGACAGAAAGAGTCCTCTCCGATTCACTCGTCGCCCCGCCAAGTACAAAGGCATGTCCAACAAGAATATTGGGTTCATTTGGATTTAAAGTTTCTTCAATCTTCCCGACAATTGCCTTCATGGCATCATCATGTGAATGGATTCTGTCATCATCAAGCAAATGCCTGACCATACCAGGCTCTGCATAAGGGACAAGGTAAAAGTTAACACCCTTGATATGTATTGGCCTAAAATCATTTACCAGCTTTCCTGATAAATAGAAATGGCTCTGTCTGTACCACGAGCTGCCAAAGGAAAGCCTTTCGGCGCTGTCATGGTTTCCGCCAATTGCTACTACTGGAGTTTTAAGTTCTACATTTATTTTAAAAAGAATTTCATTTAACAATTCTACAGCATCAGTTGGGGGTACAGACCGGTCATATAAATCTCCTGCGATAACAACAGCATCCGGCTTTTCTTCTTCAACCACTTCAACAAATTTATTTAGAAAATGGCGCTGATCTTCCGTCATGTACACCCCATGAACCAATTTACCTAAATGCCAATCCGCCGTATGGATAAGTTTCATATCAATCACCCTCTTTTCCCACCATGATTCCTTATCTACAATGTTACCATTATAGCAAATCAAAAAATTGAAGTACTTCTGCAAAATAAGGAAAATCCTTAAAAGAACATTCGTTCTTATTATAACAGAAAAATTTTCCAACAGGTAGATTATCAGGAAAATTAAAAAGAGCCTATTCCCTAGGCTCTTATATACTTCCTATTAAAGAATCTTCCTGAAACAACCTTTACTCCGCGGAGTGTATTCCTACACTGTACTATTCGTTACCTTTTCCCGCTCTTTTAATTTTGGGAAATTAATAAATATGGCGATTATACCACTGATTCCAATCAATAATGGATAAATTGAGTAAGACATAATGCTTACCGGAGAAATAGCTGCGAGACCCGAAGCAGCCAGCATCTGCCCACCGTATGGGATCATCCCTTGTACAAAACAAGCGAAAACATCAAGAATACTAGCAGATTTACGGGGGTCTATATCATACTGATCAGCAATATTTTTAGCAAGGGGTCCTGCAATGATAATGGAAATGGTGTTATTTGCTGTAGATACATTTGTAAGTGAGACAAGGGCTGCAATTCCAAATTCGGCTCCCCTGCGGGAGTTTATTTTGCTTGTAACTAAGTGCAGCAAAAATTCGATTCCCCCGTTAAAGCGAATGATCTCAACTACTCCGCCAATTAGAATAGCTATGATAGCAAGAGTTTGCATTCCGGCCATCCCTTCTGCAATCATCTGCAAGAAGGAAACCAGCGTATAGCTTCCGTCAGCAATTCCAATCAGCCCTGCCAGCAAGACACCGCCGCTTAAAACAAGAATAACATTCATTCCTAACAAAGCTGCAGCAAGTACACCCAAATATGGAACCACTTTCAGCAAGCTGAAATCCTGGCTGGCTACTGCACTTTCCTGTCCAGCTGTTAAAAATCCAAGAATTATAGCTGTTGCAATGGCTGCAGGAAGTACAATTAAAAAATTCACACGAAACTTATCCGTCATTTTTGTCCCTTGGGTCCGTACTGCTGCAATGGTAGTATCAGAAATAACGGAAAGATTATCACCAAACATAGCACCGCCAATAACTGCAGCCAACGCCAAAGCTACGGAGATATCGGTTTCAGCTGCCAGCGCAACACCAATTGGCGCAAGAGCAACAACTGTACCTGTTGAAGTGCCCATTGATAGAGAAATAAAGCAGGCGATAATAAAAATCCCAACCATAAGTAAATTTTGCGGCACAAAGGACAATGCCAAGTTGACTGTAGAATCGACTGCTCCCATTCCTTTGGCTGTTCCCGAAAATGCCCCTGCAAGTAAAAAGATAATAGCCATCAAAATAATATTGGGGTTTCCTGCCCCTTTCGTGAATATATCAACCTTTTCCATAAATGGCGTTTTCCTGTTCATGGAAAGGGCAATTCCCGCTGTTATTGCCACAGCCACAATAATCGGTACTTTTTTAAAATCACCTGTTGCAAGGCCGCTTCCAATAAAAATCAGAAGAAAAGCCAAAAGGGGCAATAAAGCCAACGGGTTACCTTTTTCGTTTGTTTTCATACTTATCCTCTCTCCTTAGTTGGTTTTATTTACATAATAAAAAGACCTCTTCAAACAAGAAGAGATCTTTGACATATCAATAGTCCCCTTCTTATCTGCCAAGCATAATGCTTGCTGGATTTGGCACAGCGCTCACGTGAGCCCGCTGCCGAGACATCTTAGGGCCAGTCCCTCCGTCTCTCTTGATAAGTTAAAAGTTATAAAGTTATCATTTATTAACTCTGTTTGAAAATTATACAGGAAAATGATTAAAGTTCAAGCTTTTTTATATAAAAATTCCCTGCCGATTTTTAGCAATACATAAAAATTAATAATTTTATCCTGATAAAGACATACTAAGGAAAAAAAGGAGTGAAATGATGTTCGATCGAAAGGTTATTCGTTTTTTGGTTGGAAGCACAATCATATCAAGTTTATTCAGTGTCGGGATTGTGATCTTGACCATTCTGCATCATTTACGAATTCAGGAATTAATACTTGATACGAGAAGAAGCCTGCAAAACTCCAACTTGGAATAATGAAAAGCCGCTAATAGGTAGCGGCTTTTTTAATTCCCAGACAATTAGCCTTGTATATTAGATTCCAATATTAGTGCAGGTCCTGGGAATGAGGCTGGGGATGTCCTTCTTTGATTTCCTCGAAAATATTATTAGACTGTTGTGGCGCTGGCTGTACCGGAGTCTGTAATATCATCCCGCCCATCAGTCTTTTAAACTCACCTCTTGTTAAAGGCTTTGCATCATCTATTAATTCATATCCAAGCTGGCCATTCGGTTCGAGTGTTGCCACTTTCACATCAGAAACCTTTGTAATTCCGTTCGTCCTAAGCCTCATTTCCAATTGATCAGCAGTAAAGCGGAGTTTTCTCATATTTGCGGGCTGAAGCTTCCCGTTTTCAATTACAATTTTCGATTTTCCGGTTAAAAATTTTTCAATAAAATTAAACTTTACCTGCAAATACTCCATCAAAATTAAAGATCCAATAAAAATGGCAGCAGCCACAATCGTTTTCCATACACTTGTCTCAATAATTGGCTGAATAATGATAGAACCAATTGAAATCATAACAACTGTTTGGGCAAGTGTCATTTGTGAAATAGATTTTCTTCCAGCCACACGCAGCAGGAGAACCCCTGCAAAAACTAAAAGTAATGATTGCCAGGCAAAATTCATCCTGTTAATCCACCTTCCTTTTTCTTTTAGGATGTGGTATAAAACGGACTAATATGCAATCTTTGCAAAATAAAACAGCCTGGCCAAAATGGCCAGGCTGTCTCTGTATGGGTCTGTCGATTATAGTTTAGTTACGTTAGCTGCTTGAGGTCCGCGAGCGCCTTCAACAACTTCGAAAGAAACTTCTTGGCCTTCTTCTAAAGATTTGAAACCTTCAGATTGGATAGCAGAGTAATGTACGAATACGTCGTTTCCGTCTTCACCTTCGATGAATCCGAAACCTTTTTCAGCATTGAACCATTTTACTTTACCGTTTTTCATGAAAAAAATCCTCCTATTGGCTTCAAAAAAGCCATGTGTAAATTCACCATATACACGCTTATAACTTTACGTCCATTACTCATCCAGACCATTGCCTAACGGTTGAAAAAGCAGCTAGCAAAATATAACACGATGCATAACGGCTGATTTAAATTTAGCATTATTAAATAGGAATGTCAACTAATTGCCATGCGTTTGAAAGCACTTTCACCCAGTCTCACGGCTTGTTGTGCAAACCGGGATCTGAACAGCAAAAGGTTAAGTTAACCTTCTTGCTTAAACTCTATTTTAGGTTCTTTTGGAAACGAGAGGCAAAGCATGGGGATTTGTTCTCATTCAGGTAAGGGATCTCTTATCCTCGATTAAAAAATAAATGTTGAAAACGGACAGGCAAACAAACGTTTTGATAGACCCATTCATATAATACAGTGAAAATAGTTAGGAGGTGATTCACATGAACCTTTTAGATTTTTTGAGCCAAAATTATTATATGCTGGTGCCGGCTTTATGGGTGATCGGGTATGCACTGAAGCAAACGCCATCCGTGCCTGATTGGTCCATACTATGGATACTTGTCATTATCTCAGTTACTGTCGGCAGTATCGCATTTGGATTTTCAATAAACGGAGTCATTAATGGAATCATTGCGGCAGGGGTGGCAGTTCTTGGCCATCAAATGATGAAACAAACAGTAGAAGGAGCTTCTGTAAGAAAAAAGAAATAATGTTTTTAGGTGTCCTCGATTTGAGGACTTTTTTTAAGCAGCGAACTCATCGTTTTTTATATGAACGTTTGCTAAAACTAGATAAAAAGAAGTTCAACCCATTTGGGATTGAACTTCTTTTAACTATTATCTATATTATTTTAAACCTGATAAGACATTTTCAATATTTTCTTCAGTCATTTCCTGTGCTTTTAAGAAGCTATATACATGATTTGAAGACCAGTAATCGTAAAGCCTCGCAAGATCATTTCGATCATATACTTTATTTGCAAAAGTGCTGAAAAAATAAACGAGCAGAACATTAACGACATTGGGCGGGAGCTGCTTTCTATTTGCCAGAGTCCCCAGTGCGATTTTTTCCAGCCCTCTAATATTGCCGTCTGTTAAATGCTCTACCATTTCAAGTGGGGATGCAGTTTCACAAAATTGCACAAAATCAGGGTTTTTTAATAGATTTATCATAGGTCTCTCCCCTTTACTATCTTTTATTTATACACATTCGGAGTAGATCTATAAACCCTTTTAGGTATCTTGTATCGAAAATGATATAAATAGCTGTTATTTGTTATATAAATGTTACTTGATTTTTTATGAAATCTCCTGCGATTACCCCCGGAGGAACCCTCCCTCGGTTAACTAAGACTCCACCGTAAAAAGGTGTATGTAATTATATAATTACCAGTGCAGCGATCATGCAGGAAACTAGCCATCTTGCAGGATATTTTCCTTTTACATAATGAACTATAAGCACTATAAAAATACACCAATACATTTCCATAATCTTTTCATTAATAAAACCCTTCATTAAGAAGGGTTCCTGATCATTATTTTGTTTCACGATGCAAGGTATTTTTTTTTAGCCGCGGGCTGTATTTCATTAATTCAATCCTGTCCGGATTGTTCCTTTTATTTTTTGTTGTTATATAATTACGGTCCCCCGTTTCGGTGCATGCTAGTGTAATTTTTACTCTCATATTATTTTCTCCTTTTTTATAAATGGAAAGCTGGAAGCGGGTCAGCCAGTGCACTCCAGTCTGTCCTCATCTCTGGGTCTGTTAACAAGCATTTGTCAAGGCTTGATTCAATTTCTTCTTTATCCATGTCTATTCCAATTAGAACCAGTTCTATCATTCGGTCTCCAAAATCCTCATCCCATTTTTCAAGCAATTCCGGTTCCTCTTCAAGAACTTCAAGTCTTTCTTCTTCCGGATAGACTGCAATCCACTCACCCGCTCCCTGCAATGTTATAGATGGGCCAGCTTGAGATAGCAATCCTGCTATATTATTCCGGGATGCCAGCCATATGAAACCTTTTGCCCTCACAATATCTACAGGCCAATCCTCCAGCCAATGCATAAATCTTTCTGGATGAAACGGTCTCTTTCTTTTATAAACAAAAGAGGAGATGCCGAATTCCTCAGTCTCAGGAATATGTTCTTCATTCAATTCCTTGATCCAACCTGCTCCCTGGCTCGCTTTCTCAAAATCGAAGCAGCCAGTATCAAGGATTTCTTTCAAATCTACTTCTGAATGCACGGTTTCGATAATTCTTGCATCGGGATTCAGCTTCAGTAAAACTCCTTTAAGTTCATCCACACTTTCTTCATCTACTAAATCTATTTTGTTTAAAACCAATACGTTAGCAAATTCTATTTGGTCGATTAATAGATCAACTATTTCTCGGGCATCACTTTCATCCGTTCCCTGTTTACGGTCTAGGAGGCTTTCACCTGAAGCAAAGTCATGCCAAAATCGATTTGCATCAACTACTGTGACCATTGTGTCCAGTCTGCATTTGTCGGAGAGGTTAATTCCATGTTCTTCATCAATATAAGTGAAAGTTTGGGCAACCGGAATAGGTTCTGAAATGCCTGATGATTCAATTAAGATATAATCAATTTCCCCGTCCTTTACCAATCTTTCAACTTCAATCATTAAGTCTTCTCTCAGGGTACAGCAGATACAGCCGTTCTGAAGCTCGACCAGCTTTTCATCTGTTCTTGTAAAACCGCCCTTTTTTACCATGGAAGCGTCAACGTTTACTTCACTCATATCGTTTACGATAACAGCAATCTTTCTATTGCTGCGATTATGTAAAATGTGGTTAAGCAATGTTGTTTTTCCTGAGCCCAAGTAGCCGCTTAGTACTGTAACTGGAATTTTTTTTATCATAAATTTACTCTCCTCATCCCACAAATAGTATTCATTACGATTTAAACTATATCACTATCGCTAAATGATGTTATAGGGGTCTTTTACATTCACCCCTTTGCAAATCGTAATTGTTACGATTTAAATCTTAATAGATATTTAAGCTGATTGCAAGCCGTAATTTTAAAAATAATTTCCCCGACATTTCTCCTATCCTCTCAAAGTGTTCATATTCCCATTTACAAATTCATAGAATTAATATAAAGTTTAAAACGAAATCATTACGATTTTGTATTTAGGAGGAAGTCATGATTCGAATATTTCGCAGCCATATTATCGATATTACAGGCATTAGTTTATTGGCCATTCTAGTTTATCTAATCTCTTTCAGTTCGGGCCTTGATTTTTCTTTTAAGATCCCCCCCTCTTTGCTAAACCTTAACGTTATTTTTATAAGTATTCTAATAGAAGCCCTGCCTTTTGTATTGATTGGTGTTTTAATTGCAGGGTTTATCCAAATTTTTATTACAGAAGAACATATACAGAGATGGATTCCGAAAAATAGAGCCGCAGCTGTAGTCATGAGCTGCGTAGTCGGGGCTCTCTTTCCTGCCTGCGAATGCGGTATTGTCCCTATTATTCGCCGGCTCATTTCTAAAGGCGTACCTGTATACGCGGCAATTGGCTTCATGCTGACAGGGCCTCTTATTAATCCTATTGTTATTGCCTCTACATACATGGCTTTTGGAAATGATCTTAAAATGGCTGGGCTAAGAATGGGACTCGGGTTCCTGGTTGCCATTATTGTTGCTTTTGCAGTGAGCTTTAAATTTAAGTCCAATCAATTGAAGGGTCAGATTCACCTAACCCATAAGCACAACACAAAACAGCGTTCTTTTATAGACCAGGTATGGTCTATGCTGACTCATTCCATTGATGAATTTTTTGATATGGCAAAATATTTGATAATGGGAGCTTTTTTAGCTTCAATTGTACAAGTCTATATGCCCGCGAAAGCTTTTCTGCAAAGTGCCAATGACCCTGTTGCTTCCTTGATCATTATGATGGGGTTTGCCTATGTCTTATCTCTCTGTTCTGAAGCAGATGCTTTTATTGGAGCATCCTTCAGCAGTATTTTTCCAAGGTCCTCGATATTAGGCTTTCTTATTTTTGGACCAATGATTGATTTTAAGAATACAATCATGATGCTTAGTGTATTTCGACTAAAGTTCGTCCTTGGAGTATTAACACTCACTGCTTCGGTTGTATTTATCACATTGCTTATTTTTCAGAACGTTATTTAAGGGGGATTACTATGAAATTTCATTTTCAGCAGGCATTAAGGGCATTAATCCTATTGGCTTTTTGTGGACTGATTTTTCAGCTACACCATACGGGTGATATAACTAAATACATTAATCCCAAATACTCTGGATTAAGCCAATCAGCATCCATTCTCTTTTTAATCTTGTTTTTTATTCAGATTACAAGAATTTGGACTTCAAAAAAAGAAACCGAGATTCATGATCATCATCATAGCCATTCATGCTGTCACAACCAAAATGATCATGAATGTTCCCATGGCCATGATCATGGAGATTCTCCGTTTACAGTAAAAAAACTGTTATCATACTCAATAATTGTTTTTCCGTTAATGACAGGTTTTTTCTTGCCGGCTAAAACGCTCGATGCATCCATTGCTGATAAAAAAGGCGGACTAGCGATACTTGGGAATCAAAATAAAGAGGATGCCGGACAGGAAAATTTTGAAAATATAGACGAAAATTCAGCAGATGATTTTGAAGAATACTCCCTTGAGGATAATTTAGAAGATTTCGAGGAACAAATTGAACAAGACCCTTCTGTTTATGAAGGTGAACAGGAGATTTCAAAGGACGAATTTGAGCAATTAAAAAAGGAGCTAAATTCAAGCTCTGTTATAAAAATGGATGATTTCGTTTTTAGTTTGTACTACGAGGAAATCAGTAAAGATATCAAAAAGTTTAAAGGCAGAGAAATTGAATTCCAGGGATTTGTATATAAAGAAGAGGGGTTAGATTCCAATCAGCTGGTCGTTTCAAGGTTTTTGATCACTCATTGCGTGGCGGATGCGAGTATGATTGGTTTTCTTTCAGAATTGGAGGATGCACCGAAACTTTATGATAATATGTGGATTAAAGTAACTGGGGTCATTGATGCAGCAGCCTATAATGGAGCAGAACTTCCACTTATTAAAATAAAAAAATGGGAAGAAATTGAGGAGCCATTTATACCGTACCTCTACCCTATTAATATCAAGATACTATAAAAAACAACTACTAAAAGGGACTCTGGCTAGAGTCCCTTTTTTCCTTCTAACAAAAAAATTTATAATTAGTCAACTATCTGTAAAAATATACATACATTATTTTTAGTTAATGAATAGGTTTTCTTCACTGCACTTTGATTAACCAGTTCCTTGGACAGTTGGCCAATTCTGCGGAAAACCTTTTTATATGGAGGTAATAATGGCAAATTCAATTTCCAGACAACATGAGTATCAATCTAAATTAAATTTTAAAGAGACCCATATTGCAATTAAAAGCTGTAAAGATTATTTTGAAAGCAGCCTGTCAGAAAGCCTTAATTTATTAAAGGTATCAGCCCCCATAATCCTTAAAGGAGGAAAGGGATTAAATGATAATTTAAATGGTGTGGAACGGACTGTTTCATTTGATGCTATAGATCTCAATAAAGAAAAAATTGAAATCGTTCAATCGCTTGCTAAATGGAAAAGAGTGGCACTAAGCGAATATGGATTTAAGAATGGAGAAGGACTTTATACAGATATGCATGCAATCAGGCGGGATGAATCATTAGATTGCCTTCACTCCATTTATGTGGACCAATGGGATTGGGAAAAGGTCATTTCGTTGGAGAAGCGAAACATAAGCACATTAAAAGAAGAGGTTCAAAAGATATATAATGTCTTAAGAAAAACTGAAAAACATGTCCACCAGCTATACCCTGCACTAAAACCAATGCTTCCGGAAAAGATTTTTTTCATTAGGTCAGATGAGCTCGAATACTTGTATCCAGATAAGGATCCAAAAGAAAGAGAGAATATCATTGCAAAAAAATATGGCGCTGTCTTCATTATGCAAATTGGAGGCCCGATGCCTTCGGGAAAAAGCCATGACAGACGCTCTCCCGATTATGATGACTGGACATTAAATGGAGATATCATCCTATGGTACCCCTTATTAAATAGAGCATTAGAGTTGTCTTCAATGGGAATTAGGGTAGATAGAAAAGCCCTTTTAAAACAGCTGAGAATATCTAAAGATGAGCACCGAAAAACCCTTGACTACCACCAGGCTATTCTTAATGGAAATTTGCCTCATACAATTGGCGGCGGAATTGGCCAATCCCGCCTATGTATGTTCCTGCTGAAAAAAGCCCATATTGGGGAGGTCCAGGCTTCCGTATGGAACGAGACCATCATTAAAGAATGCAAGAAAAGAAATATACCACTTTTATAAAAAGAAAAAGGGCATTCCTTTTATAGGAATGCCCCATACTGTAGACAAACTCGATGAAAATCGGGTTTGCCTACAGTCTTTTTTAGTCCGTCTGTGAAATGGGTCTGTTGATTTCCTTTCCAGGTGCTCAGCGAACGCGGGCGGCCCGGGGAGCCTCCTCGTCGCTTCGCTCCTGCGGGGTCTCCCCTGACCCTTGCTCCCGCAGGAGTCTTCGCACCTTCCACTCCAATCAACAGGATTTTAAAATTGAATGTGGCAGTAGAATCATGCCTATTTTAAAATAGATCTATATAACGCTTGGTGATGAACATTCTTTCGAAAAATAATCCGATTCAACGAGACCAACTGGAGATAGTTGCTTTATCCCAGCTGGTCCACAAGATCACTTAGTCCGCAAGATGGGGCATTCCTTTTATAGGAATGCCCTTTTCATACTTTCATATTTAGAATTACAATTTGAATCGAGAAACAACCACTTGAAGTTCTTCGGCAAGCCTCGAAAGCGAACCAGCAGATGACGAGACTTCTTCCATTGTGGCAAGCTGCTCTTCTGTCGCAGCCGAAGTCTCCTGTGAGGCAGCTGCATTTTTTTCGGAAATCACTTGCACATTTGTAATCACTTCAAAAATTTGACTGCTCAGTGCGGAAAGCTCTTCAACTGAGGATGAAACTTCCTCTACCTTGCCAGAAACCTCACCCATTGAATGGGCAATTTCTGCAAAGGCGACACTGGCTTCACTTGTATCTTCCAGCCCATCTTTTACCTGCTCATTCCCTGTTTCCATTGCCCGGACTGCCTGCCTGGTTTCCTCCTGAATCAAACCAATCATTTCCTGTATTTGATCAGCGGATTGTTTGGAACCTTCAGCTAATTTCCGAACTTCATCAGCCACGACAGAAAATCCTCTTCCATGCTCTCCTGCTCTTGCTGCTTCAATAGCAGCATTAAGAGCAAGCAGATTTGTCTGCTCTGCAATATTAGTAATGAGCTCCACAATATTGCTAATTTCTTTGGAGCGGGATTCAAGCGTATGAATATACTGAGTGGCATTTCCTACAGAGGTATTTATTTCATTCATCTGCCTTACCACATTATCAACTGACTTTGTCCCTTTTTTCGTAAGTATCTCTGCTTTTTCTGCTGCTTCAAGCATCAGCTCACTGCTGGAGGATATGTGATGGATACCTGATGCTATTTCCTCCACAGTGGCAGAGACCTCGCGGAAACGGTGAAGCTGCTGTTCAGTACCCAGGGCATTATTTTGCGAAATTTGGGCTACCTGTTCTGATGCAAGTGAACTTTGTTCAGCGCTGGCAGCCAGTTCTTCACTGCTGGCAGCCACTTGTGCAGAGGTATCTCTAACATGGCTGACCACAGTCCGCAAATCCTTTACCATCTTATTTAAGGATAAAATAAAAGCACCAATCTCATCGCGATTTTTTACTTTTATTTCTTCCTGGCTTAAATCACCGCTTGCAACCTTATCAATGGTTTTAGCGGCCAAGTTAATCGGACGGGATATCATCCTGCTGATATAATAAGCGATAAACATTGCAGCTACAATTGCTGCAAGCGTAATGGCCATTACGAAAACCTGAATAAATTTAACATAGTCTGTTGTCTCTTCAATCCCTTCATTTAACTGTGATTCATAAAATTTTACAAGTTCATCCGCTTTTTGATTAAACTCCTTGCTTACCTGCTTGTCAGAAGTTTCAACTAATGACATATAGGCAATATTATCTTCGAGCTTAAATTTAATTTCTTTATCAATAATGCTTTGGTAACGGTTATGGAGAACTTCAAGCTCTTTAACCAGCTCCATCTCCTCATTTTGATCCGTTACTTTATGTAATTGTTCAATATGATGTTCCATTCTTTTTCGGGCACTTTCATATTCACTAAGATAAGTAGAATCCCCTGTTAATAAATAACCGCGAATTCCTCCAGCTTCATTCATCAGCTCAGCCTTTAAAGTTTTAACGAGAATAACTTCAGAGACATTCTCATCTATTAATTTATTATAATTTCGATTAACGTTTCCAAGTTCATAGTTAGAAAGACCGGCCACCAATCCAAACAAGCAAAGGACTGATAAAAACCCTAGGAACAGCTTCTTTGCCACACTATATTTCATTATTCGTCCTCATTTCCTTCAGTGATAGGAGTTTATACTTATAATTTAACACGAACACTCGCGGCGAGTCAGGTACTTTTTTCCTATTAAATCATTTATTTACAGAAAATTCTTCCCCTTTCGCTAATTTTCTCATTTTAGAACATAAAAAAGCCGTTAATCCTGCTTACGAATTAACGGCAACTATGCAGACCAAAGATCTTTAGGGAGGAGATCTTCTATATTAATGTATTAATTATTACTGGAATGGTGTGGACAAACCCCTCCGCTATTTTCTTATTTTTGATGCATTCTCTATATAATTCATTTATTTTTACCGGTACCGGGCTTTTTTGATGGGTACTCATCAAATTATAAATTTTAGGAACTCCTTGAAGAATTACGTATTATTTCAAGTGTTCCTTACTTCAGTGTGTAGTAGTATAACAGGAAATACTGAAAAGTACACCACAGGAAAAAACAGCACTCTTTTATTTAACGGTCCTGTTCCCTTCCTGCTAACAGGCAAGACTCTAAATTGATCGTGAATGTTTCCAAATCTTCAAAACTTGAAATATCTCTGTCCAACAATGGCAACATTAGCACTCTTTTATTCGCAAAAACATCTTGAATCTCATTTAGATATCCTTTTTCGTTTTCTCGGCGCTTCTCCATAAATTGCCCGTCTGCCTTTTCTGGAATTACTTTATTCACGACCAGAGTATGTACATGTATTTTATGCTTATAAAGTGTTTCAATCGCCTTTATCGTCTCTAGAATAGGGAGCCTTTCAGCATTCAATACAAATAGATATTCTGTTTGATCGTAATTAAGCAGGTAATCTCGTACCTTCATAAATCTATCTTTCCGTTCTATCAACTTTTCATAGATTGGATCTTCAACTGGTTCGCCATCATTCATCCATTCTGCGTAATTCTTGTTTATTTTTTTACGCCGATCCAAAAGACCATCCATCCAGACTCCCATTAGCTCAGGAAGAGTTAGCAAGCGAATTGTATGGCCGGTTGGTGCCGTATCAAACACAATACTGTCATATTGATGAATCGTTTCCAGAATAAGTGATGTAATGCGGTCAAACAAAGCAGCTTCTTCCGCCCCTGGCGACGCAGCAGCAAGGTCTATTTGTCTATGGACTTCATCCAGCATTGTGGATTTGACAAGCCCTTTGATATTATCTTTTACTCCATTGATATATCGGAATGTCTCCTTCTCTGAGTTAATTTCAAGAACATCCAGACCGGTCCGGACAGATGTAATTTCTCCATACATATTGATATGAAATAAATCTCCCATATTATGTGCAGGATCAGTTGAAACAAGGAGGACCTTTTTTCCTTGCTTGGATAGCAGCAGTGCAAGTGCTGCAGAGGTTGTACTTTTTCCGACTCCTCCTTTGCCGCCGACAAAATATATCTTCTTATTTAAAAAATCCAACATTTATTCCCCTTTCTAACAGCAGCGGATTCCATCAAGCGGCGACTTTTCTATGCCCATCCGCAAATGCCAGTCGTGGAATCTCTCGATAATCATTGGGTACAGCTCCAGTGTGTAATAAAACGCCGGGTTTGGAAGCCCGAGCATTTCAGAAAAACAAAGAAGCATGAAAAGATCCTCTTCATCTCTTAATTCTCTGGCCAGTTCAGTCCTGTGCGGCTGTTTGAGGATTTCATCATAAAGGGCAATCGCTCTTTTCATCTTTTCCATTAGGCTCATGCTGTGCTCCTTTCAAAATGACAATAGAGACCGGGTCACCCCGGCCTCCATAACTTTACATGTCCTGTGTCAAAGTTGGTGTATGATCTTTATTGAATGCGCTGAAGGCTTCGACAATGATCCAAAATACAAAGATTAGAATCATGCCGCCAAGAATGAAAAGCAGCATGTTAGCATCTGATGAACCGTAACCAGACCACTGGAATACGACTTGCTGAATCATAGCCCAGACGGTCATGAAGAATACGAATACCATCGGAATAAAAGTGACTAGGTAGTTTCGTCCCTGGCGCTTCAGCCAGATGGAAATCAGCAATAAGCTTATGCCGGCAAGAAGCTGGTTGCTTGTGCCAAACAGCGGCCATAACAAATATCCGCCGGAGCCGAAACCATTTGGACCTTTTGGCAACAGAACCAGCGCGGCACTGGAAGCCACGGCAATAGTTGTTGCCACATGGGTTTTTGTTAATGGCTTTAAATTGTATTCGCTTCCAATTTCAGCAATTATATAACGCATCAAACGAACAGATGTATCAAGTGTTGTAGCTGCGAACGATACAACGATAACCGATACAATGGTGCTGGCAATATCAGCAGGTATCCAGACCCCGGTTGCTAATTGGGCAGCCCCTTGAATGAAGACTCCTAAACCGCCGGAACTTGCTGCAGCAAAGCTCGAGTATGTGGATAAAAATTCACCCTGAGTAGAGAAGAATGTAACAACCGCAATAATTGCGATTAAAGCAAGAACACCTTCTCCTACTGCGCCAAGATATCCGACAAATCTGGCATCAGTCTCTTTATCAAGCTGCTTGGAGGATGTTCCAGAAGAAACGAGTCCATGGAAACCGGAAATCGCACCGCAAGCAATTGTTATAAATAATAACGGAAACCATGAAACATCTGATGCAGCAGCATTTGTGGCCGGTGCTGTTACCTTCGGCTGCAGGAACACCAATCCTAGGTAAAGAATTAGCAAACCTACAACAAGCTGATGGGAATTAATATAATCACGAGGCTGCAAAAGCTTCCATACCGGAAGTGTCGATGCAATATAACAATACACCATTAAAACAATGATCCAGATGAAGAAAGCCATCGCCACACCATTCAATCCAAACAAAACATTGTTTTCGGCACCGCCAAAATAACTGACCAAGTCAATTTGCAAGGCAGGAACACGGCTAGCCAAAACAGCTGTACCATACATGACTGCCAGCGCAATCAGAGATGGAACCAGCATGCTTGCCTTTCGCTTATAAACGGCATATCCAATCCAGATGGCCAGCGGAATTTGGATGAAGACAGGCAGCACGCTTGCGGGAAACTTGACAAACAAATTGGAAATAACCCAGGCAAAAACAGCGTTTACCATAAGTACAAGGACTAAAATAATGAATAAGAACAACATCTTGGCGCGCTTGCCAATAAGCCTATTAGTAATAGTACCAACCGATTGGCCTTTATTGCGAACCGATAATACCAAGGTGCCAAAATCATGGACACCGGCAGCAAACACTGTTCCTAAAATAACCCAAAGGAACGCAGGCAGCCATCCCCAATAAACCGCAATTGCCGGGCCGACAATCGGTGCAGCTCCTGCTACTGAGGTAAAATGATGCCCCCAAAGAACCTTTTTATTGGTCGGAACAAAATCGACTCCATCCTTAAACTTATGAGCGGGTGTTACATAGTTCGGATCAAGCCTGTAAATCTTTTCAGCCACCCATTTTGAATAAAAACGGTAGCCTATGGCAAAAACAGTCATTCCAATGACAGCCAGCCAAATTGAATTCATAGTTAAATCCCTCCTTTTTAAGACCTGATACTACAATCTTATGATAAAAAAAGGATTCCTATTAGTCAATAAATTCAGAATTTTAAATGTAATTTTTGTCTATAAAAACCTTCCGAAAGGGCAAACCTAAAGTAAAAAGATGGGACGGTTATATCATGGATAAAAAAATAGTAAATTTACAAACATCGAAAACACATGAAAAAATGAAAGAACTTGTCGATAGCCTTACATTCACTAAAAACTTTCGATCAGCTTCTGCAGAAGAATGGTATTTGTTCCTTCCCGGCTTCCAGGACCCGCGTACAAAAGGCGCTGCTGGCAAAGCTATCATTCACTATAATCTTTATGGCACAAAAGAAATACTTATTAATACAACCATCATTTATGATGACCCATCCCTCCATCAGCCTGAAATGAAGTATGTCGTCCAGGCCATTTCGGAAGAAGTCATCAATAGGCTCGTCGGATACGCCGATACCCTCCTATCCGTCCATGCCGGAGAAAATTCATATGATACTGAGTATTTGGATGGCTAGGATTACTAATTGATGTTCGAAGGTAAACAGGGATTGGTTTACATAATAAAATTATGATAAAATAACCAGCTATAAAAAATGTGAGATACCTTCCACATAGCTATGGGCTCTATCCAATGTCTTTAAATATAGGATTAAAAAAAGACCTAACCTGGATTGAAAAGGTTAGATCTATACTTATTATTTACATGAAACCAATTCAAACTGAAGATAAACATCCCTTAATGCCGCCTGAATGGCCTGGCCTGCTTTCCCCCGGTAATGGAGTTGAACCTTTTCAATAAGTTCTTCAACTCCATCACCTAGACAATAACCTCTCAAGAGCTGCCGGATATACTCCCTTCCATGCTCGGTTGCAAGCGTACAGGATGAATCGACGATCACCCCGTATTTAAAGTCCAATTCCAACGTAATGGTAATGGAATCATATAAATTCCTGGCCGCCATTCCTTGTGGAAGTTTGGCATGCCCTGCGATGAAATAAGTGTTCATTATTTGAATCTCCTTTTTTCTCTAATAAAGAAGGGATGAATAGCCGGCTATTCCAGAAGGTTACCTTAAAGGGAATAAACGAACCCAGTTCTTAATAATTAATGAACTGAGACTTCTTCAAAAGGCCATGCCGGCAGCTGCTTTCGAAGCGGCTTATCCTCCCTGTAGCCCAGAGCGTATTCTCCTTGCATGATAGTATGGATTTCCCTGGTGCCTTCATAAATGACAGGAGCTTTTGAGTTTCTTAGGAAACGCTCGACTGGGTATTCATCTGAATATCCATATGCACCGTGAATTTGTACAGCATCATTGGCAGCTTCAAAAGCGGCATTGCATGAAATCCACTTAGCAAGGGAAGTTTCCTTTGTATTCCTTTTACCCTGGTTCTTTAGCCACCCTGCCTTGAAAACAAGCAATCTGGATATCTCTAAATTTGCACTCATATTAGCAATCATCTGCTGTACCAATTGATGTTTCCCAATCTCCTTGCCAAAAGTTTTGCGTTCGTGGCAGTATTTTAAGCTTGCTTCCAGACTTGCCTGGATTAATCCTACAGCACCAGCTGCAACTGTAAATCTTCCGTTATCCAGCGCAGACATGGCAATTTTAAAGCCTTCCCCTTCTTCACCAAGCCTATTTGATACCGGCACTCTGACATCTGACAAAAATACCTCGCCAGTGTTTCCCGCACGAATTCCCAGCTTGCCTTTAATTGCCTTTGATTCAACACCAGGAAAGCTGCGTTCAACAATAAAAGCTGTAATACCCTTGTGGCCTATATCATGTTCAGTTTTAGCAAAAATAAGAAAGTTATCTGCTGCATCACAAAGTGAAATCCAGGTTTTTGATCCATTTAAAATATAGGAGTCTCCATCACGGATAGCTGTACTATTCATAGCAGCAACATCTGACCCGGCATTAGGTTCAGTTAATCCAAATGCCCCAACCTGTTTGCCCTGTGCTTGAGGCACTAAATATTTTTGTTTTTGTTCCTCGGATCCCCACTGCAGCAAAGTCATACTATTTAATCCGGTATGGACTGAAACTGCTGTACGGTAAGCAGTATCTCCCCGCTCTAATTCTTCACAAACAATAGCCAGTGTATTATAGTCCATCCCTACACCGCCGTATTCCTCAGGAATGCACACCCCCATCAATTGAAGCTCGGCTAATTTTTTTAAAATAGAAGGTTCAAAATGGCCTTGGCGGTCCCACTCCTGAATATTAGGGATAATTTCCTTATCTACAAACTTTCTTACTAATTTCTTTACACTCTGCTGTTCTTCAGTTAATTCGAAATTCATCATATTAATTCCTCCTAAATAATTTTATTTTGTTTAAATTTTTTTATTTCGTCCGGCTGGTACCCAATTTGTTCTAATACTGCTTCCGTGTGCTCGCCATAGAGAGGAGGGTGATGCCTCATCTTCACTGGTGATTTGGATAGTTTTATCGGAGATCCTGTCAGTTTCAGATCTTTTATTAATGGATGATCCATTTCCACTACCATTTCTCTTGCTTTTATTTGTGGATCATCAAACATTTCTCTAACCGTATTTATTGGACCATTAGGAATCCCCGCTGCATCCAAAATCTCTTTCCATTCTTGTTTTGTTTTTTTAGAGAGAAGCTCTTCACAAATCGGGATGAGCTTTGTCTTATTCTCTATTCTGTTCTCATTGTGAATAAACTCATCCATCTCAGCTAAGACTGGTCTGCCAAGAGCAGCCGCAAATCGTTTAAACTGTTCATCATTCCCAACTGCTACAACCAGTTCTCCATCCATTGCAGAAAACACCTGGTAAGGAACAATATTTGGGTGCTGGTTTCCTAACCGGCCAGGTATTACTCCACTGCATAAATAATTGCTTGCGACATTTATTAATGAAGAAACCTGGCAATCCAGTAACGAGATATCAATTTCTTGCCCTTCTCCTGTTTGAGTGTGATGGTGTAACGCTGACAGGATTCCTATACATGTATAGAGCCCAGTAAGTACATCAGCTATGGCTACACCTACCTTCATAGGACTTCCATCTGGTTCTCCTGTAATGCTCATAAGACCGCTCATCGCCTGAATAATATAGTCATAGCCTGGCAGGTCCTTATATGGCCCAGTTGAACCAAATCCGGTAATGGATGCCATAATCAGAGTTGGATTCAACTCTTTTAAACTTTCATATCCCAGGCCCATTTTTTCCATAGTTCCTGCTTTAAAGTTTTGAACTACAATATCGCTTGATGTGACAAGCCTCCGAAAAATTTCTTTTCCCTCTTCTGATTTTAGATTCAATGTGATGCTTTGCTTATTGCGATTGGCACATAAGTAATAAGCACTTTCACCATTTACAAAGGGTGGACCCCAACCGCGTGTCTCATCGCCTGTTTTGTAATGTTCTATTTTGATAACTTCTGCCCCCAGGTCGCCAAGAATCATTGAGCAAAAAGGGCCCGCCAATACACGGGAGACATCAATAATCCGAATTCCCTCTAGTGCACCGCTCATACTCTCACCTCTTTCGTCCATTTAATAAACAAAAAAGAGCCAGCAAAACAGACAATGTCTTAAGGACACTGAACGCTTTACTGACTCTTATCCAAGGCTCGTCTTCCGGCAAGGAAGATCAAGTGAACAAAGCCAATTTTTTAAAATAACCTTTTTAACTAAAATTCAAGCCGTACATGCAGCAAGAGAATTGCTGTCATCGGTTTGTTAGTCTTATTATATAATAATTTGATAGAATTTTGCAATAATTAGAGAAGATATTTTTCTATAAAGTAAGAAGCTTAATTATCAGCTATTTACATAGACATGGCTTGTTTAGCGAGCATCATATCATTTTGAAGCAATTTATTTAAATTGTAAGAAGGATATAATCCTTTTCTGTACATATAGGAATATATCTGTTCATGGATATCAATTGCCTGATTAAGCTGTTTTTTTAATACCTTTCTTACCGCTGGGGTTGCTGTTTCTGTAATTGCAACCCCATAATTTCTTACAGCAGTTTTTGCAAATGCCAATAAATCCCCTGCCAGAAAGCTGTCTGATGAACGATAGTCAGCAGATTGCTGCGGATGGGGGGCATATGGATAAAATTGCAGCAATTCCCTCAGGTTCATATCCAAACCTTGAATGGTTTTCAGATAAATCTGTCTAAGTTCCTGATCTTGAATTTCTTTTAACCCCTTTTTAAGCTTCATTAAACCGATTGCTTGAAATGCTACCAGCTCATGAATTTCCAAAGTCTCATGCCATGCAAGAGCCTGTTGATAATTTGGCATTATATAATTTCTCCTACCCGTTTTGTCACCCTTAAATTATGTAACAAGAACCAATCTGTGCATGACTACATAAAAAAGCACCAAGCCCCTATGGCAGTTAGGTTAACTTCCCATAGGTGGCCTGGTACCGATTAAATTGCTTTCTTAAACATTCCCTCATACTGTTTGGAGGTTCTAAGTTCAATGGTTAATACCCCTTTACCAAAATGGGCTTTTACCAGGAGCGGTACACCAGTCGTGTTTTCGAATCTGAAGTCTTTCCCTCCGTAGGAGACCGTTGCATCCCGGCCTTTAGGAACGTAGCCTACCGTTACAGAATGATGGTGCTTTTCCACATAACTGACTCCGACTTTATCAACAGCATTGAATAAAGTCGATGATGTCTGGCAAATGCCGCCGCCAATACCCATAACAAGCTTCCCATTAATGGCTTCCTCTGCTGGCTGATACCCATGGGCCTCGTCACTTGGCCCAACTGTTGAATTAAATGAAAAATGATCCCCAACACCAAGAATGACATTATTGATTGCCTCTGCGGAAAGCTCTATGTTTTTCGTTCGACCTGCAACACCACTATTGAAATAGGTCGTATAAGAAGCAACTACAACTTCATCCAAGCCAGGAACATCCTCGGGATTATACCCGCTTTCTGTTACATAAAGCGGAAGTTCAACATCTCCTCCGCTAACCGAAGATTCAAGAATATTCTCAACTAACTCACTTTCTTCCAGTATAATCTCAGGCTGACCCTTTATTACCTTTCCGTCAGGTCCTATTTTATCGAGAATCATCCTTTGATCGTAGCCTTGCTTTGTATCTGTTCCCCTTGCTATTTCTCTGGCCCATTTTTCCAGTTCTGCTTTGTATTTCTCATCCTCGGATCCAAAGCCCATTTCCGCCGGTTTAAACGATTTTAGTAAGGCTTTTGTTTTTGGATCGATAACATTGACAACAACTGGCTTTACTTCTTCTTTTTCTTTCTTTTCTTTAGCTCGCTCCTCTAACTTGGCTTTTTCCCGGGCTTCTTCTTCCTTTGCTTGCTCCTCAGCAGCTTTCTTCTCTAATTCTTCTTCCTTCATACTTTCTTCCGCACACCCAGCTAATCCTAATAAGCTACCAATCAACAATAGTGAAATTCCCCAATTTCTCTTGCTCATATTTCCCCCAGCTTTTCCTAATATTCTTCCTGTATCTCTTTTTAGGAAGTCGTTTCCATTTTCTTATTGTATTCAGCGTTGAGTAAAGGTATTCCTGCGCAACCGCAGCTTGAGTTGTACCTTTTTTTACATTTAAAAACGCCTGCAATTAAGCAGACGTTTTTAATTTATAATCCTCCACACCCCGAATGATTATCCTGATCGTTTTCCGAGGTTCTGTTTTCTTCTTTTGAAACAGACTCCAATCCATACCCTGTAGAACTAATTTCCAACACTCCCTCGGCTTGCCTATTTTTAAGGTCCTTCTCCGCTTCAGTCTGGCCAAATTCAACATTGTCTTTATTCATCTCAAAACCTCCAACACTTTTTTAACCCTTTATACCCTGCAGCCACTCCTGATAACAATCCCTGCATAGTATTTCTTCCCTTTCACTATCCGCTACATCAAATGTAATCCTGTGCATATGATTACCCTCGATATCATCTGTACAATAAAAACACTTTTCACCCATGATGTACCCTCCATTGTTGAAAGTGTTTTTATTTTGAAACAGGAACATCATATTTATACACAAAAAAGTACCAGGTACCTATATAGTTTGCTAAGGTCGTATAGGTGCCTGGTACCGCTATAATTAAGAATTAACTGCTTTTTTCTTCTATATCAGTTTCCCCTTCATATTTTATTACTCTGGCGATTTCATCATTCATATGTTTATTCGAGTATTCCGTTCCGTATTTCGACATGGATATTTTGTAAAAGACAAATCCCAGGATAATCCAGGCAAATACGATAACCCATTCGTATGGCCAAATAAGTGCTGAAGGCATTCCTGGCATATAAAGAATACTTACGCCCAAAGACATAATAACCGCTATCCATCCGATTGATGTACCGCCTTGAAGACGAAACGGCCTCTGCATATCTGGAGATTTTTTTCGCAAAATCACGAATGATAACGCCACCATAAACCATGCTATAACTAACCCTAGTCCGCCTGCATCCACCAGCCAAACTAGTGCAGGTCTGCCTAACAATGGTGCTGCTGTTGATAAAACTGCAATTAATAAGATTGCTTTATGAGGGGTATTATATTTAGGATGGAGTTCACCTAAAGATTTCGGCAGCATGCCTGCCCTTGCAAGTGCATATATTGCCCGGCTGCCGCCAACATAAAATCCAATCCAGCTTGTTAATATGCCGCCAATACCCCCGATGACAAGAAGATTGCCCATCATTTTACTATTGAAAGCTTTTGCCATTGCGTCTGCTGTAACAAGATTGGATTCAGCGATTTCAGAAGGGCTTAACACACGGGAAACGCCGAAAATTACTGCAATGTACCATACTATTGCAAAAATGACGGACACGATTAATAATTTCCCAATTTGTTTTTGAGGAAGCTTTATCTCTTCTGCTGCCTGTGGGATAACGTCAAATCCAACAAACATAAAAGGAGTCATAATGACAACCGTTAACATTCCAGCCATGCCTTTTTCAAACAACGGCTGCATATTTTGCCCGTTTCCTGAGAACGAGCTGCCAGTTATTAATAAAACACCAGCTATAAGAATTAATAATGTCAAAATAAACATAGCTGCAGTTGAAAACTTAATCCCCCGATAATTAATCCACGCGATAAAAATAGAACCTATAATACCTACACCTGCCCATGTGACCGTTACATCCCAATCAGCTATGGTGTACAAATATCCTTTACTATAATTAGGGATCAAAAACTCAAATACAGTTGGCAGAGCCACAGCTTCGAATGCCACTACAGAAACATATCCCAAAATAATGGCCCATGTAGTAACAAAACTTGCAACCCTCCCCATTGCCTTAAAACTATAAACGTGTTCCCCTCCGGCCAAAGGAAGCGCAGATGCCAGCTCTGCGTAAGTTAAACCAACGAAAGTAACAAGCAATCCTCCAATAACAAAGGCAAGAATTGCACCGAGTGAACCCGCTTCAGTGATCCAAAGTCCAGTAGTAACAACCCATCCCCAGCCAATCATTGCACCAAAAGCCAGAGCAAGTACGTCACGATTTCCAAGTGTTTTTATGAATCTCTTTTCACTCATTCACTTTCCTCCACTCATTTTTTTATGTATAAAGATTGAACAAGCAAGAATGCCTAACCAAATATAAACAATATTCTGATAATTTTATTGGCTCAAGGGAGGGTGTCCCTAGAGTATAGCTTTTGGACACCCTCTTTTGGTAAGGCGATAGCTCTTTAAAATTTGGCCTGTTGATTTCCGCTCCAGGGACTCGCTTTCCGCGGGCGGTCCAGGAGCCTCCCCGGTGCATTCGCACCTGCGGGGTCTCCCGCTAACTCGCTACTCCCGCAGGAGTCTCGCCCCTTCCGCTCCAATCAACAGGGTGCAAAAACCTTTCGAGAACAACCTAACCTGTAAACGGAATTAAAAAATACACTGGGCCTTCAATAACTAATTGGTAATACAAATTAAACACTTTGTAATCTTAAACTTTTTTCAACAGTCTGAATAGCATCGGAAAAAATCATGATCATTTTTTCAATTTCTTCTTTTGTAATAATTAATGGCGGTGACAGCGCAATAATATTTGTACCCCCAAAAGTAACTGAGCGAACAATCAATTTTCGGGAAAGACATTCTTCAACCAGCTTTTGTGCAGCCATTTTCTCCGGTCCAAAAGGGATCCCCTGCTCCCTGTCCTCGAATAATTCAAAGGCACCCAGCAAGCCTTTTGCACGGGATTTTGTCACGGATGAATGCTTCTCCGTTAAATACTTAAATCCTTTTATAAGTTCCATTTCCATTTTACTTGCGTGGGCCGCCAGATTTTCTTTTTCAATAATTTCAATGTTTTTCAAAGCTACCGCACAGGAGGTTGGGTGACCGCTATAGGTAAATCCATGGAATAAAACATCGTCCGAAACTTCTGCAAGATTGTCCCTTAATCGTTCAGTTATCGCTACCGCTCCCAGTGGAATATAACCACTCGTAATCCCCTTCGCCATACACATGATATCAGGCACCACATTCCAATTATCTACACCGAACATTCTCCCTGTCCGGCCAAAACCGCAGATCACTTCATCAGCTATCATTAAAATTCCATATTGATTACAGAGATTCCGTACAGCTTCAAGATAACCATCTGGCGGAATAATGACCCCGCCTGCTCCTTGTATCGGTTCAACTATGACAGCCGCAATGGTTTCTGGACCTTCGTTTTCAATAATCCCTCTGATACTTCTTGAAAAGTCAGCATCATTCTTATCTCCCCATTCGCAATTCGTTTTGTGCGCTGCTGCATGAAGAAAATCAGGTGCCAAAGATGTGGTCATATTTTGAAATTGCTGAATGCCGGTTGCGCTTGTCGCTCCCATTGTAATTCCGTGGTAAGCTCGCTCTAATCCAATAATTTTCTTCTTCTCAGGCTGTCCCTTCATTTTCCAATAATGCCGTACAAGCTTAAATGCCGTATCATTTGATTCGGATCCTCCGGAAGTATAGAAAAATACGTTCAAGTCACCTGGAGTTAAACTTGCAAGCTTTTCTGACAGCTGAATAACCGTTTCGTGGGAAAGATTATTAAAAGATGAACTATAAGCAAGCTTGCCCATTTGCTGGCTCGCTGCCTCCCCAAGCTCTTTCCTGCCATGTCCTATATTTACATTCCATAACGATGCGAGCGCATCGATATATTGATCACCATTTACATCCGTTAAATAAATCCCCTTACTCTCTGTAAAAATTCGTTTCGGGCCATTTTCCTGATGCTGTTTCAAAGAAGATGTTGGGTGCAAATAATGTTTTTTATCCAACTCCTGCAGATTCTTTATTTGTTCTTTATTATACGTGACCATTCCTTTTACCTCCTTATAATGGTAAATTCATATAAAAGTTCTAAAAAGTAAGATGCAAGTCTTATGCCAATGGTTTGTATCTATTAGTTAAGGATTTATGTCTCCCAGGATAATGGGTAATAATGATTTAAAGCATTATTGATCATGCTCCCCCGCATTATTTTGTTTAGAATATTACGAATTGTTGCCACCTACTTATTATGCTATTATTTCATTATCAATTATTAGAACTTCAATTTAAAAATGGAAGTGAAGATATGGAAGCAAGCGAGCTTACACTTTACAAGGCTTTAAATCATGAATTAGAAACGATTATTAATACCTGTTTTGACGAAATTTTCGTGACTGACGGCAATGGAAAAGTACTGCGGGTCAATCCGGCAGGTGAGGTTTTTTATGGCATGAAAGCAAATGAAATAGTAGGAAAAAACACTGAAGACCTAGCCAGAAAGGGACTGTTTTCCCCTTCGCTATTTCCTATCGTAAAAGAACGGAAAGAACGGGTATCAATGATTCAAAGAACAAGAACTGGCCATACCATCCACTGTATTGGCAACCCATCCCTTGATTCTGAAGGAAATATTGAATTTATTATCTTTACTTCCAGAGACCTCACAGAGATCAGACAGCTTCGTGATAAGATTGAGCGGACCGAACATTTATTAGAAAGTTTCCAAGAAGAACTTGAAGAACTGCGGAGATTTCAAAATAAAGACCAGGAGGAATTTATCTCTTTTTCACCCAATATGCGTAAAATAGTGAAAATGGTAGAAAAAATTGCAAAGGTAGATTCCACTGTTCTTGTAACAGGAAAATCTGGTGTTGGAAAAGGTGTCATCGTATCTTTAATACATAAAAAAAGCAATAGAAGCAAACAGCCCTTTATTCAAGTTAATTGTGGAGCAATTCCCGAACCTCTCATTGAATCCGAACTTTTTGGATACGAGCCCGGCACTTTTACAGGTGCAAATAAAGATGGGAAAAAGGGATTATTTGAAGAGGCTGATGGAGGTACTTTATTTTTGGACGAGATTGGCGAAATGCCGCTTAACCTTCAAGTTAAACTTTTGAAAGCTCTGCAAGAAAATGTAATTCAGCGGCTCGGAGGTTCCAAACCAATACATATCGATACAAGAATTATAGCTGCAACTAATAAGAACTTAGAATCAATGGTGGAGGAGGGTGCATTTAGAGAAGATTTATACTACAGATTGAATGTCATACCCATTTACATTCCCCCATTAAGAACGAGGCAAGAGGATATTTCCTATTTAATGGATTATTTTTTAGACAAATTCAATAAAAAATACGGCTCTTCTACCTATCTATCTTTTGAAGCAGAGAATCAATTAATTAACTACAGTTGGCCAGGAAATGTTAGAGAATTGGAAAACTTGATGGAACGCCTGGTAGTTACAGCTGATAAGAATGAAATCCAAATGATAGACCTGCCACAAAAAATCATAAACTCCAGAAATGACTGCTCACAATATCTTGTCCAGATCAATGACATTTGCCCATTAAAACAAGCACAAGAAGAATTGGAAGAACAATTAATCATTAAGGCTTATAAGAAATATAAAAGCTCCTATAAAGTTGGTGAGGCACTGGGAATAAATCAATCTACTGCTTTCAGAAAGATTCAAAAGTATATTAAGGATTAATGAGGTACAGTGTAAGATATATTAAAATCTCCTGGCTTTATAGGCAGGAGATTTTTTAAGTAACATATTAAGTCGTCTATTAAGTCAGCGAGATTCTGCTTTTTCTTCTGTAGTTTGGATCGTTTTATCTTTAAGCAGTTCCTCAATCTTCGGCTCATCATATCCAAGCTTCTCTAAGATGTCTTTCGTATTCTCTCCAAGCTTAGGAGGTGCTTGTTTAACCTCAGCAGAGGAATTGCTTAACTCGAAAGGCAGCCGCGGAAGCTTGAAGCCTTTGATACTTGAATGCGGGACATTCTTCCACATATTAATGGCTTCTGCTTGCTCATCCTTTACAACTTCTGAAATCTTTTTCACCTTTGAACTTGGTACTCCAGCCGCTGCCAAAAGCCGAACCCATTCATCAGCAGGCTTGGATTGAAGAATATTTTCAATAGCCACTCTTAAATTCTCACTGTTTTCAACTCGTTTGGGGTTAGTCTCATATCGCGGATCTGTAACCCATTCATCTTTCCCAAGCACATTGCATAAGCGCCTAAATAAGGAATTATTCGATATTCCAATCATAACAGGTGCATCGCTGGCATAAAAAGCTCCGTATGGTGCAAAAGCAGTATGGCCGGCACCATTTTTCTTAGGTTCCTGTCCGGTTGCAAGCCAGGATAGCATATGATAGCCCACCCAAAAGACGCCTGTTTCGTAAAGTGAAGTTGTGACCAATTGCCCCTCACCTGTTTTTTCTTTATGAAGGAGTGCAGAGATAATACCAATTGCTCCCCACATAGCACTTCCCTGGTCAAGAACCGAAACGGGCACCCTCGCAATCTCTGACCCTTCTGCTCCATTAATTCCGATAATGCCTGAATCCGCTTGGACAATTGCATCATACCCGGATCTTTCACGCAAAGGTCCATCCTGTCCATAGGCAGACAAGGAGCAATAAACAAGTGAAGGATTAACTTCTTTTAATTTTTCATATCCCAGTCCCATTTTTTCCGCTTTTTTATAACGGAAATTCTCTACAAACACATCTGCTTTTTCAACAAGATCATATACAATTCTTCTGCCATTTTCCTGTTTCAGGTCTATAACAATAGAATTTTTATTTCGATTAATATGGAGAAAATATACGCCTTCCCCTTCCCAAAAGGGCCCCATCCCCCTTGAGTCATCTCCAGTAACCGGCCTCTCAATTTTTATGATTTCAGCACCTAAATCAGCGAGAATCATTGTTAAACTAGGGCCGGAAATGTTTGTAGTTACATCCACTACTGTTACACCTTTTAACGGTCCTGCCATCCTGTCTCCCCCTTTTTAAAGAGAAGGCCCTTCTGATGGGGCCCTCTGGTCTGAAATGATTAATAAGAACGCGGCAAACCAAGAACATGCTGTCCTACAAAGCTCACAACCAAATTATTTGATATAGGTGCTACGATAAACAATCTTGCTTCCCTAAACTTTCTTTCTATATTGTATTCTTTAGCAAAACCATAACCGCCATAAGTGTCCATGGCTGCATTTGCGGCACGCCAAGTAGCCTCAGAAGCAAGGTATTTTGCCATATTCGCTTCTGCACCGCAATCATCTCCTGCATCAAACATTTCTGCTGCTTTATCCCTCATTAATTTTGCAGCCTGGATATCCATGTAACCTCTTGAAATTGGAAATTGAACACCTTGGTTCTGCCCGATTGGCCTGTTAAAAACAACACGCTCATTGGCATATTGAACGGATTTATCAACGAAATACATGCCATCCCCAATTGATTCAGAGGCTATTAAAATACGTTCTGCATTCATGCCTCCCAATACATAACGGAATCCCTTGCCTTCCTCGCCAATCAAGTTCTCGACTGGAATTTCGGCTCCTTCAAAAAAGACTTCAGTGGTCGCATGATTGATCATGGTATCAATTGGGCGGATATCTATCTTATCTGCCTGCTCCTTCATATCAAGGATAAAGAGGCTCAGACCGTCCGTTTTCTTTTGCACCTGGTCTTTCGGTGTTGTTCTTGCCAGGAGCATCATTAAATCTGAATGCTCCGCACGGGAGGTCCAAATCTTTTGGCCATGTACGATATACTTGTCTCCCTTTCTCTCTGCAAATGTTTGAATACTTGTAGTATCACTGCCTGCTGTTGGTTCAGTAATGCCAAAGGCTTGCAGCCTCAATTCACCGCTTGCGATTTTGGGAAGAAACCTTTTCTTCTGTTCCTCATTGCCGTGACGGAGCAATGCTCCCATTGTATACATTTGTGCATGGCAGGCTCCTGCATTTCCGCCAGAACGATTGATCTCCTCTAAAATGATTCCTGCTTCTTTCATTCCCAGGCCTGCTCCCCCATATTCTTCAGGAATGAGAACTGACAGCCAGCCCTCTTCCGTGAGAGCCTTTACAAATGCTGTCGGATAGGCATCTCTCTCATCTGTATCTCTCCAATACTCTTCAGGAAAGCGCTCACATAAAGTGCGAACACTTTTCCGGATCATTTCGTGCTCAGTATTTTCCTTTGTTTTTGTATTTGCCATTTCAATTACCTCCAAATTTTTTCATTTATTTAATGGTTAATGATTTTTTTACTTTCCTTTCCATTCCGGTGGGCGTTTTTCATTAAATGCATAGATGCCTTCCAAACGATCTTCTGAATTCGCACATTTGTAATAAGCCTCAAGCTCGAGTACAAGCCCTGTTGCTAAATCTGTTTCCGTTCCTTTATTTACGGCTTTCTTTAAAGCTTTAAGGGAAAGTGGGGCATTTGCTGCGATGCTTTCTGCAAGTTCAATCGTTTCCTCTATCAGCGTTTCATCTGGAAAAACATGATTTATAAGCGCCAATTGCTTTCCTTCTTCAGCAGTAATTCGTTTTCCTGTAAATAGCATTTCCTTTGCCAATCCTATTGGCAGGATACGGGCAAGCAGCTGGGTACCGCCGATACCAGGAATAAGGCCTAATTTTACTTCCGGAAGACCCATACCCGCCTGTGGAGCAGCTGTTCTAAAATCACAGCTAAGAGCAATTTCCATTCCTCCTCCTAATGCATAGCCATTTACAGCGCCTATTACCGGGTAAGGGAATTCACGGATTTTTTCAGTCACTTGTTCAAAATAATCATGCTGTTTTTTCCAATCCTTTTGTGTCATTCCATTCCGCTCTTTTAGATCTGCTCCAACACAAAAACTCTTAGTGCCAGATCCTGTTATAATGAGAACCCTTACATTTTCGTCATATTTTAAGTCATCCAGCGCTTGGATTAACTCCAATGCCATTTTTGTGTTCAAGGCATTCATGGAATCAGGGCGATTTAACGTCAATAAAACAATGCCTTTTTGCTGATCTGGGTTTTCAATTTTTATCGTTTCATAGGTTTGCACTAACATCCAACTCATCCCTTCAAAAAGTTAATATGAAATTTAGCTTGGCACCGGATATTTTCGTGAGCTCTTTCCTGCCTTCGCTACTTGCCCAGGCAAATCATGCCCAAGTATTTCTTTCAATTTATGAGAAGCTTGAATTAATTTATCCAGGTCAATCGACGTTTTAACACCCATTTCCTCAAGCATGTGTACAACATCCTCTGTACAAACATTTCCTGTTGCACCAGGAGCAAAAGGGCAGCCGCCAATTCCGCCTATGGATGCATCATAAATCGTAATTCCCGCTTCCATGCCGGCAAGAATATTAGCAAGCCCCATGCCCCTTGTATTATGAAAATGGCAGCCAAATTCAAAGTTTCTCCATTCATTTACAGCTTCTTTTGTTAATTCATAAACCTGCTTGGGATTAGCCATACCAGTTGTATCTGCAAGTGTAATTCTTTTGATGTTATGTAAAAGGAGGGTGTCTAGTATTTTCATGATGCGTTTCTGGGGGACTGTTCCTTCAAATGGGCAGCAAAATGAAGTTGCAACTGTAACGTTTAATGCGATACCATTCTCAGATGCAAATTGGGATAAAACCTTAAAGCTATTCAGTGATTCTTCTGTTGTTTGGCGTACATTCTGCTGATTATGCGTATTACTTGCCGATAAGACATAATTAACAGACCTAACACCATTTGCTTTTGCAATTTCGAGTCCCTTTAAATTTGGGACAAGCGCAACAATCTCCATCTCTTCTTCAAATTGTTGGATATGGGAATAAAAATCCAAAGTATTCGCCATTTGGGGCACTAACTTTTGATGAACAAAAGAACCAAATTCAACTTCGGACACATTGGCATCCCGGAAAAAAGTAAAAACTTCCAGTTTCTCTTCAACAGTTAAAACTTTTGACTCTAACTGAAGCCCATCTCTTAAACCCACTTCGTAAATCGTTACATCATTAACTAGCTTCATAGCATTCTATTCCCCCGTTATTTTGATGAAGTAACATTAGCTTTATAAATAGGATACTGTATCCAATCTACAATTTCAATGATTATTAAGAATATTCTTAAACTTCATCCGAACAGTTTTGTCTATTGATGGAGAATTCAAGGGGATAAATAAAATATTATTTTAAAGATAATATTTCTTTTCAGTTCCGTACCTATTTTCCTTGAAATTTTGGTTTCCTTTTCTCCAAAAATGCCTGTGTTCCTTCCTTTTTATCCTCAGTTGACATTAATAATGCTTGAGCTAACTTTTCTATAACTAACCCTGTTTTTATGTCTGTTTCTAATCCTGCATTTATTGATAATTTTGCAAGCCTAACTGCTAATGGTCCTTTACTTATTATTTTTCCGGCAACTTCCTCTGTCTTTGCCAAAAGTTCTTTTGGTGGAACAATTTCTGTAATAAGTCCGCTCATTTTTGCCTCTTCACCCGAAACGATTTTCCCTGTCAGAATCATTTCCAAAGCTTTTCCTTTCCCCACAAGACGTGCCAATCTCTGTGTTCCTCCAGCGCCAGGAATAATTGATAAATTTAACTCAGGCAAGCCCAGTTTTGCATTTGTCGAAGCAATTCTTATATCACAAGACATTGCAAGCTCACATCCCCCACCTAGTGCATAGCCATTGACCATTGCAATAGTTGGTTTTGGGTAGCTTTCGATATAATCATAAACTTGCTGCATTCCTCTATTCACTAAAGTCTCAAGTCCTGTTCTATCCTTTAGTTGTGAAATATCAGCACCTGCAGCAAAGGATTTTTCTCCTTCCCCTGTAAAAACAACACACTGTATAGTTTCATTCAATTCCAACTCGTGAAGAGCCGATTGAATTTCATCTACCGTTTCCATATTAAGTGCATTTCTAACTTCTGGCCGATTTATTATTATAAAAGCAAGTTGATTATTCGTTTCGATTTTAATGTTTTTGTAATTCATATTTTCCCTCCTTTTAAATTTCTTCCTAAATCAAGCTTAAGACACTTTTATGTTTATTTAAGACCTCTCCCAACAAAAAGAATGAATTTTTAGAAAATATCAGGGCTAAATCTTCACACTAACCTTTAAAATTTGGCCCGAAACTGTTAACTTAATCACCAGTTTTTAATATAGATTGCTCTGTACCTATGTTAGTATTCTTGGTATAAATGATTCTTTCAGGTAACCAGTAGGACACCCAACTAGCAGTAATAGCTAAAAAAGCTGCCAATCCAAATGCTAAAATATGAGTCTCAAATGTATCATATCCCCAGCCGCCGATGAACGAGCCTATTGCTCCGCCAATCTGGTGTCCAAAAAAAGCCCAGCCATTTAATAGTCCAAGCAATCTAATTCCATATAAGTCACCCAAAATGGCAGATGACATGGCAATCGACCCTGCCCATACCAAGCCCCCGGTAATTGCAACTAAGTAAAGCTGCATTGGAGTTGCTACGTAAAATAAACTGAGCAGCCCAGAACCGCGCACAAGATAGATCCAAAAGAGAATCTTTTTTCGGGGATAACGGTCTGCGATAGATCCTAAAAATAATGTGCTAAATATTGCTACGACTCCAATCATTCCAATACCAAATGATGCAGTCATAGGTTCAAAATGGTGATCCATTAGCATTGGGACAGCGTGAGAGCCCATAAGATTCATGCCAAAACCGCACGCGAATAACCCGAAAACGATTTGCCAATAAGCTCGTGTCTTCAGAGCATCTTTCCAAGTAATATCCGGCTGGATGTCCTGCCTAATTTTACTCCCTTGAACAGCAGGACCACCATCTGCCCCCTCAGGCACCTCTTCCCGCATAACAAAAATAGCTGAAGGAAGTACAACACAAATGAATAGCCCTGCAAATATTAAAAGTGTATGCTGCCATCCGACTAACTGAATTAATAAAGTTTCAACCGGTGTCATAACTGCAATTCCAGCCATTCCGCCCGTGGATAGGTAAAAGAGCGCCTTTCCCCTTTGCTGAACAAACCACTTGCTAATAAGCGGCGCTAAAGTAATATTGCTTAAAAATGCAAGACCTAGTGATAGAAAAATACCGAAAGAAAGGAGAAATGAAACAAACCCTTTAGAACTTATGGTCCATATTATCGATCCACAAACGCCCAGCAATCCTGTTAACAAAACGAAACGAGTGCTGAACCTTTTTAAAAGAGTTCCAGCCAAGGGCATTCCTAATCCATAAACAATCATTCCTATTGCGACAATGAGTGAAAACTCGGTTCTGGATAATCCCATATCCTGTACCATAGGGGTAAAAAAAGGACCAATTCCCATCCGCAGTCCCATGGTGAGTAAAACGATCACAGATGCCGACGCAACGATGTACCACCCATAATATATACTCCTGCTCTTTGTCATACTGAAAACCTCTTTACATTGGCTGTTAAAAACTCCTTATCCTTCACACTATTCAGCTCTACATTTTCATTAGCCCTGATCATTGTTTCAGCCTCCTTTATCCTTTAATAAACTTAAATCAGACTTCATGTATCGCATCAATGACAAAATCTCTTTTATTAAAATCATACAACATTTCTAGCAGTCTCTTGCTAAGCAACGTAAGTAAAATTCAGCTCAAGCAATAAAAAATTAAGGAATATAAATAAATAACATTCCTTAATTCTATAAAAAAAATTTTATTTTTACTGAATTTTGCTTCTAAGAAGCCTCGCTTCTTTTAAAAATAATGATTGTTATTCAAACACTGCTTTTTATTGTATTCGGCTCTAATTCGTTTAAGAGGTCTTCAATTGCGTTGGCAGGAATTTGTTCCCAATCAATAATGGCATCTAACCATTTATTTAATGATCTATCAAAAGCATCTGGTGCAGTTGAGGAATGGAGATATCTATGAAAATAGTGCATAAATATAAACAACTTCCGGTAACTTCCATCTTTAGAAAGCTGAAAATCTGCTTCCTGTAATATTAGACTTGCAGCACAAAGATGATACATGTAATCCATATAACGTTTTGCTGAAATCTCATCTTCAAAGGTCTTTTCTTGAACGATTGCATCGATTTTTTCTTTGAACTTCGCTGCTTTCTTCAGGCAAAGTTTTGCTGCACGAATAACATAAGCGTTGTTTAAATTAGTAAGCCGTATTCTAAAGTCTTTTAGGAAGACATCCCCAGCCAGTTCCTTATTAATAGCTCTTAATACATCAAGTGCAACAATATTCGTGGTCCCCTCCCATATGGAGCCCAAGTGGGCATCACGTACAAGTTTAGGATTCACCCATTCTTCTATATATCCATTTCCGCCGCGTATTTCCATTGCCTCAGCTGTAATATATCGAGCGCGTTTGCAAATATATCCTTTTAGCAAAGGAGTTAACAGACGAAGCAATGGTTTGTATTCCTCACTTCCGTGTTCAGTTTTATCAAACACATTAGCAGTAAAAAACACCATTGAAGCTGCTGCCTCGGTATCAATAAGTATTTCAAAAACATTTTCTTTCATCAAAGGTAATTTAATTAGTGCCTGACCAAAAGCCTTTCTTCCTCTAGCTGTAACAAGCGCTTCTAAGAAACTCCTCCTCATCATCGCCGATGAACGCACTGCATTTGAGAGTCGAGATGAATTCACCATTGACATCATTTGTTTAAAACCATTGTTAATGTCACCAACTACATAACCTATAGCACCTTCAAAAGAAACTTCCCCAGAGGCCATATCTTTTGTTCCCAGTTTATCTTTCAACCGGTTTATACGATAACGGTTACGCTCTCCGTTCTCCAGCTTTTTTGGCACTAAAAACATCGCCAATCCTTTTGTTCCTTTTCTGGCTCCTTCCGGACGGCCCAGGACTAACGCAACGTCGGCAGAGACGTTTGAACAAAACCATTTTTCTCCCCAAAGCTCCCACTGACCACCAACTTTTTTAGCCATTAAAGTATTCTCTCCAACATCAGAGCCGCCTTGTTTTTCTGTCATAAACTGAGCAGCCGTCCAAAGTTTTCTCATGTCAGTACTTGTCAAATTCGGCAGATAAGTTTTCTTAATTTCATGGCTGGCAAATTGGTCAATAACCCGTGCTGCCGAATCAGTCATGGACATAGGACAGCATAATCCAAATTCTGATTGGGCGAATAAATACCAAAATGAATATTTTAAAACTCTTGAAAATGGAGTTGGCCAACCCATTACCCCTGAACGATGGGACATCGCTACAAGGCCAAATTGACTGTACCCGATTTCCTCCATCCGCTGATAGGCAGGATGGTATTTCACATGATCAACGCGCTCCCCATATTTGTTATAAGGAAAAAATTCCGGCGGGTAACGGTCTGCTTCACGAGATAAATCATCCAACTCCCCTCCTGCTACAGCCCCCATGTTTGATAAAAGAGGACGAACATGTTCATATTCATCTTTGGGAACATAGAAACGTATTAAAAAGTCCAGATTAGGATCTGTTTCGTAAAAGTTAAGACCTCTTGACTCTGGCATTCCACCTAACTTAGCATCCTGTTTCAGAACATCAAAACGTTCATTCATTTTTTAGCCTCTTTTCAAAAAAATTTTTACTATTACAATTGGGTTTTTCCTGCTGTTCGAAGGAGGAAGCTGACAGATTATGAATGTCACTTCCCAATAAAATTAGGTTCTCTTTTATCAAAAAATGCCTTAACGCCTTCTTTAAAATCTTCCGTTTGAAAACAGATATCTTGTCCTTGAGCTTCCAATTCTAAAAGAAGCTTTAAATCTTTATGCAAGTGCTGATTCATAATTTTTTTTGTTATCCCTATGGAGATACTGGATTTTTTTGTTAATCTTTCTGCTATATGAATCGTTTCCTGGAGCAGGATTTCATCAGGTACTACCCGATTAACAATTCCTAAACGTTCCGCTTCAAAAGCAGTAATCCGTTCACCCAAAAACATTAGCTCTCTTGCCCGATGCGGTCCAATTAACAAAGGAAGGAAATGAATGGCTGCAAAATCAGGTATTAACCCCACATTAACAAAACTTTGTACAAAAAAAGCCTCTTCCGAAGCAATTATTAAATCACACAACAACGTAAGGCTAAAACCTGCACCGGCGGCTGCTCCGTTAACAGCTGCGATAATGGGCTTCTCAATTTCAAGAATTTTCATTAACAATGGAAAAGATTTTTGAAGTCTTTTTCTGCCTTCGAGAGGCTTCAAGTCTTTAAGAGCAGAAAGATCCCCGCCAGCAGAAAAGGCTTTATCATGCCCCGTAAGGATGATACATTTTATCTCATCATCTAACTCTGCTTTATCCAAAGCGTGAAGCAGTTCCAATCTCATATCCATTATTAATGCATTACGGACTTCCGGTTTATTTAATCGAATGATATAAATGTTTCCTTGTTTTTCTTCCAAAAGAAAATTGTACTTCATTTGGACCTCCCCTTTCTTATTGCCATCACTTAAATGTCCTATTAAAAAATTTTGTTAAGACTGCACTGGCTGCCAGCTTTGATTCATTTTTGTGATTATTGTATCAGCTTCTGTTACAATGCCTTCAATAATCTCCTTTACGCTAGGATATTGATTAATCCGGCCAATTATCTGGCCGATGGATAATACACCTGCATTTATGTCTCCATCATTAAGCAGCTTTTTATAAGCTTCTCCTCCCATTAAAGGAAGCAGCTCTTCAATCTTGGCATTTTCACCTTCAAGTTCAAGTACTTTAAGTGCAGCCTCGTTTTTGTAAACCCTGTTTGGCTTATTGATGGAACGCTTAATAATCAATGTATCGTTCATACTGGCACTTCTTAATTGCTCTTTAATAGTTTCTGGTAAAGGTGATTCCTGACTCATTACAAACCTAGTTCCCATTTGTATCCCTTGTGCTCCTAGTGATAAAGCTGCAACTAATCCTTTCCCATCAGAGAAACCGCCTGCAGCGATGACAGGAATGCTTACTGACTCTACTACTTTAGGGATCATCACCAATGAGGTAACTTCATCAACCCCAGGATGACCACCACATTCGTATCCGACAATTACAACACCATCACAGCCTAATTCTTCAGCCTTTTTAGCAAATTTAACGGATGGTACAACATGTATAACTTTGACACCGGCTTTTTTTAATTGATCCATAAATTTAGCAGGGCTGTAGCCGGATGTAAAAACAATGTTAACTCCGGTTTCTATGACTCCTTCAACATATTCATCCATCGGTTTACGAATACCAATAGCCAGATTTACGCCAAATGGATTGCTTGTTTTCTTCCGTACATGTTCAATATCATCAATCATTTCCTTTTTTGTAGAATAGGTACCTGCTGTAATCAGTCCTAATCCACCTGATGCAGAAACAGCTGAAACAAGGGGTTCACGTCCCAATCCTTGTAAGCCGCCTTGAATAATTGGATACTTGATGCCTAATAATTTAGTTATATCTGTTTGGAATGGCATATGATTTCCCCCAGTAATATATAAATGAAATTGGATCATTCTCTAATCTAAAGAATGATCCCCATCGTAATACAAATAATTAACCTTGATAATCCGTATGTTCCTCAATGTAATTAAACAACCGCTGGCCAATACTATCTTTTCTCCCGTGTTCGATTTCTTCTACTATATGTGCCACTAGTCCAACGGCTCTTGAAGCAACTGCAAATGATTTGACAACACGGTAATCAATTTCCATGTCAGCCATTATGGCACCTATTGCACCTACAGCATTTAAGGTAATCGTTTTTCCTTTTTTCTCGCAAAATTGTCTATGAATCTCTTTCAGGAGCTGTGAATTCTTTCCGTTAAAGCCTAACTGCTCTGAAATCTCGAACAATTTGGTGGTACGGGGATCTTCAGGTTTATGAACTGGATGACCAAACCCGGGAAGCTGCTGTCCGCTTTCTTGTCTCTCATTAATAATGATGGAAGCAAGTTCTTTAATATCATATTCTTCCCCGTATTTTTGAAATGCTTTTTGAAGCATTTCTGCAACATACTCCATTGCACCCAGATAAACCGTTCCAGCTCCAAGCAATCCAGCCGCCACTGCCGATTGAACAGATTCAGGTGCACCCAGATAGGTTAAACGGGTGGAAATTGAGCTTGGCGTAAAACCATGCTCACAGATAGCCACTAGCAGTGCGTTAAGCATTTTGGATTCATTTTCTGTTGGTTTACGATGCTTTGCACCAAGGAAAGCCATATCTGCTAATGTAATATTTCCAATCAAATCCTCTGTCAGGTTATAGCCATGTACATATATTTTGTCCGGAATGGATTTTCCGATTTTTGTTTGAAATTCCAATTAATTCTTCCCCCTAACTTTATTAAGATATATACCTTCTGCCTCTTGAATTGGTTACTTTAGAATAGCAAAAGTCCCCAATGCAGTTCCGACTGTTTCACCTCTTTCATTGAAAGCTTTTGATTCCACATATTGAATTCGCTTTCCATCATTAATAAGTGTGGCCCTCGCATATAGCGTGCCTTCCTTAACAGGGGCTATAAATTGAGTGGTCAATGAAATCGTTGCTACACGGACCTCTCTTGTTGATCGAATTGTTGCACCAATAATTGAGTCTAAAATAGAAGTTAACGCTCCTCCGTGCAAAACGCCATTTGAATTGCCCAACTCTTTTTTAACCGGCATTTTAATGATGACATCTCCTGGTTCTAAACGGTCGAATGTGATACCCATATGTTTCCAAAATGGCGACTCTTCAAATTCATTTCTTAACCATTGCATATACGTCCTAGTTCCGGTATCATCCATTCTATCTCTCCTGACCTTAGTAAATTTTATATAGTTATAGAACTTTCAATTTTATTTTTCCAAACAATAATGCCATCTAGTGCGGCTATACCCTTTCCTTCTTCAAAAACCCATATTGGATTAATGTCCATTTCACTTATTTTCCCGCTATAGTTCCAGGCAAATTGAGATACTTTTACCAGTACTTCGGCAAGAGCATGAATATCTTTTTGTTTTCCGCCCCTGACACCTTTCAGTAATGGATATCCTTTTAATTCTTTTAACATGCTTTTAGCTTCCTGAATTTGAATAGGCGCTCGCCTAATGGAAATATCCTTTAAGACTTCTATGAAAATACCTCCAAGTCCACAAACTATGATAGGTCCAAATTGAGGGTCTTCCTTTATACCAATAAACATTTCGATTCCCTCCTCCTGGATCATTTCTTCAGCTAAGATTCCATCAATTTGGGCATTTGGAGAATATTTGTGTACTGACTGCAAAATTTCATCATATGCTCTTTCTAATTGAATCGGATTATGAATGTTAACCTGTACACCACCTGCTTCTGTTTTATGCAGCACATCCCGGGATATCACTTTACACACTACTGGATAACTTAGATTATCCTTAACTTTCTCCAAGTGGCTTCTATTTTTTATAACCGTTCCACTAGGAACACGTACACCTAACAATGAAAGCTCCTTCTTAACACGTTCTTCTGTCCATATACCAGATATATCATTTGGTACTTCGCATGATATTAAAGCTTGTTCTGGAGGTTCTATCATTTGTTTTTTACTGAAATTCGAAAAATCAACTAAGTATTTTAAAGACAACATTGTTTTATAAGATGTAGGATAAACAGGAATCCCTGCTTCCTGTAAAATCGTCCTTCCCTTTCCTGTCAACTCACTTGTTCCAGTTATCGTTACAATGATCGGTTTATCAGTTTTTTTGTCGATCTCTGCTATTTTCTGGCATATTTTTGTTCCCAGTTCTCCTCCAAATGTCGTTTGAAAAACGATTGCGTCAACCTGCTCATCGTCAATTAAAACTTCAAGAGTTTCAGTCAAGATATGTTGTTCTTTAAGGGCTTGTGCAGTAACATCAATAGGGTTTAATGCAGATCCATATGGAGGAATAATTGACTCTATTTTTGCAGCGGTTTCTTTTGACATACGAACCATTTCTAATCCTAATGCTTCACTATAATCAGCCATAGCAATCCCGGCAGCACCAGAGTTTGATATTGTCACAACCCGGTTCCCATTTGCTTTTTTACCCCTTGAGAAAACCTTCATTGCATCAATCATGTTATCAACGTCGTTTACAGTGATAAATCCATACTGTTTTGCAATTGCCTGAAAGGTTTCCTCAGATCCGGTTAAAGATGCTGTATGTGACATTGCTGCTTGCCTGCCTAGTTCAGAGCGGCCTGCTTTTAATAAAATAACTGGTTTGTTTAATAACTTGGAAGTTTCTGAAATTTTAATCAGCATTTCTCCATCTGGAATTCCTTCTAAATAGCCAGCTACAACAGTGGTTTCAGGATCCTCCAGCATGTACTCGATACAATCTAGCGAATGTATATCCATCTGGTTACCTGTATTCACAATATAGGAAAAACCAATGTTTTCCTCCTGAGCCAATCCGAACAAGGAAAACCCTATTGCGCCACTTTGAGAAGCAAATCCTACATTTCCAGATTTAAACCCTTTCTCTGTTTCAAAGGAGGTGGCGAATCCCAAAGGTATACTTTCTTTGACATTCAACAAACCAACGCAGTTTGGTCCTAAAATATGAATCCCTGCTTGCTTAGCCTTTTTCAATACTTTTTCTTGTAGTGCCTTCCCTTCCTCACCAACCTCTGCAAAGCCTGAACCAAATAAAATCAAATGATGAACCTGTTTTTTTTCACATTCCTCCAGGATTTGCTGCATTCTCTTAGAAGATACAGCAATTAAAGCAACATCTACTTCTCCAGGTATATCCAAAATACTGGAATAACATGGAATACCCTCTATCTCATCATACTTTGGATTAACGGGATAAATATTTCCTTTAAATTTATGGTTAAGCAAATTTTTAAAGGGTTTGCCGCTTATAGATGAAAAATCCTTCGAAACACCAATAATTGCAATTGATCTGGGATTCAAAAAGCGGTCAAGAGCATTTATTTTTGACATATTATACCTCCTGTTTTTCATCGATATTGACATTTACGGGTTTCATAAGCTTAGGAACATAAATTATCAGGGCTAAAGCTATTCCTAACACATCTGTAAGAATCCCTGGTATTAACATGCAAAGCCCTGCAACCAAAACAATCAAACGGACAAATAAATTTTGCATCCGTCCAAAACCGATTAGATAACCTTCTAATGAAGAAGAAAGCATAAACACCCCAATAATGGCTGATATAACACTCAATGCAATTTCAAGCGGTTCTCCCCGAAAGATCAATGCTGGCTGATAGACAAAGAAGAACGGAACAAGGAAAGTTACAGCACCTAGTCGCACTGCTGTAAAACCAGTCTTCATTGGATTCGCTTTCGCAATGCCCGAAGCTGCAAAAGCTGCCAATGCTACAGGCGGAGTAATATAGGAAACAGTTGCCCAATATACCACAAATAAATGAGCTGCTACAGGATCAACACCAATAGCCACAAGCGCAGGAGCCATAATAATTGCCAGGAATACATAAACAGCTGATACCGTCATCCCCATTCCCAAAATAAAGCTTGTAAGTGCTCCGCCAATTAATATAAGAATCATGCTGTCTCCCGCAGCAGCAACAAGTTCCCTTGAAAACGAAAAAGATACACCTGTAGCTGATAATGCACCAACAATGAAGCCAACACCGGCTATAATACAAACAATTTCAGCCAGTACCTTTCCAACCTCAACAAACATATTGAATAGTTGCTTTACATTCATTCTTGTGGTTTTATTAATCATCGCAATAACCAAAAGTACTAAACTAGCATAGTAGGGTGCCTGCCCCTCGGAATTAAGGATCACTAAAAAGTAGACTAGCAGGACAAGGGCAAAAAGGTAATACCAGCCACCTTTTAATGTTTCTAAGAACGAAGGGATGTCCTCTTTCTTTAACCCTTTTAGGTTATTTTTTGCGGCGTACCCATCCGCCTGTACAATTAACCCAATATAATATAGAAGGGCAGGGATGGCTGCTGCCAGTGCAATTTCATAATAGGGTATTGCCAAAAAGGATGCCATAATAAAAGCTGCTGAACCCATTATCGGCGGAGTAATTGTTCCTCCAGTGGATGCAACTGCTTCTATTGCACCCGCATAGTGCGGTTTATATCCTGACTTCTTCATCGCAGGGATTGTCATTGCACCAGTTGTAATCGTGTTTGAAATAGCACTTCCGCTTAACATTCCAAAGAAAGCACTACTCACGATTGAAACTTTGGCTTCCCCGCCCCGGAATCTGCCAAACAATGATTGGGCTAGCTTAAAGAAGAAATCTCCGCCGCCTGTATGGGTTAGTACAACTCCAAAAACAAGAAATCCAAGAATTAAATTACCTACTGTTGTTAATGCAATTCCTAAAACACCATTGGCGCTCATCATATGATTTCTGGCAATTGTGAAAAAGTCGTATGATTGTCCCTGTAAAAAACTAATTGGCATTTCTGAAGCGATAAGAGGGTAAAGGGATATCAATAAACAAATAATTGATAAAACGAGTCCGCCTGTTCTCCGTAAAGCTTCAAGTAGTAGTCCCCATAGGATAATACTTGAATAAGTCGCCAGCGGCGGTGCGTTCCAGTCCCAGCCCTCCATTATCATTCTTTGACCGTTTAACCCCAAATAGATCACGATAGCAAATGAAACTGAAGCAAAAATAAAATCATACCATTTTACTTTCTGTCCTTTTTTTGCGGGGAAGATTAAAAAGGCAATTGGCATGAAGCAGGCTAAGATATAATATAGATAAGAGTTTTGAATCGGATTAAATCCAAATAGTTTTAAATAGAAAAGCATGTTTATGGAAAGTAAGATTCCAATTAGAGTGGCAATTACAACGACTATTTTCAACAGTATATTTAATCTCTCGGACATCATTTTATCCCTCCGAAACTACCATATTTTTTAAATTAGCTTGATCCCAATTATTTTCGCTCCCTTTCTTCCCTTTCTCTCATAAATAGAATATCAGCCACATAATACTGGCTGATATTCTTGTGTTCATTGCAGATTACTTAACAAGTTGAGCTTTCTTTTCCAGCCAGAATGCAGGGAAGTCATCTTTTGAAATTCCTTCTTTTTTAGCTTCTTCCATCACTTGATCCCAAGCAGACTTCAATTTGTCATACCTCGCAACTAATTCATCATTCTTAGCCTGCTTTTCTTCATCCCAGAGCCCTTTTTCTTCTAGGAACTTTATCGTTCCTTCATGGAACGGGATTCCACGCGGTTCAGTAACGACAAGTTCCTTGTCATACAAAGCTAAGTTTGGCATTGCGTCTTTGTATGCAGAAAAGTTCTCATCCATCGCTTTCAATAATTCATAGATAGTATTTGGATCCTGGTCGGCATACCCCCCGATCAGATACCCATGGCCCATTATGTTTGTGTCACTTTCCATGCCGGCACCGTTATCCATTGTATAAGGTATCATCCAAGAGGCAGTTTCTGTTGTTCGCTCCCAGCCTTCAGTATCATCGGGGTCCATCTCGAGCCAGCGGATGCCGCCTTTGCTGTCGGCTTCAAACATAGCTGATGCAGTAGGATTAATACCCGCTGCGTCAATCTGTCCTTGAATAAGTGCTTCACCTTGACCTGCGTAAGAAGTGATATCAACAACTTCTACATCATCCCAGCTTAATCCCCCGAATGATAACATTGCTTCATTTTTAATATTAACTGACGCATTTCCAGTTACCTTTGGAATTTTCTTGCCTTTTAAGTCCGCTATTGTTTTTATGTCTGAATCCTCACGAACTGCAAAACCATATTGACTAATAGGAGCCCATATTGCACGAACATTCTGAGGACCCCAATCCTGTTGTGCAAACTCTTCATTTCCTTCAAAAGCAAATTGAATTTCATCACCTAATTTGCCAATTGAAGCTGTTTTATCTCTTAGAGGAACCATTCGGCCAACACCACTTGCTGATGGCAGCATTCGAACTTGAGTACCATATTCTTCAGTTAATGTGTTTGCGATAGCTGACATTTCTGCGTAACCGCCTGATCCAACATCATATACACTCCAGGTCATTTGTTTAGGAAGTGAGCCAGAATCGTTACTTGAGGATGAGTTTACGTTAGAAGCAGTTTTCTGAGTTTCATTACTGCTGCAGCCTACTAACAAAATTGAAAGTAAAAAGATTGTAAACAAAAATCTAATTGGTTTGTTAAACATCGATATCCCCCTTTTATTAACTCATCTTTTCTAGCCAAAATGGATTAAACGGTTACACCTCCCAAAAGAAATCGTTTTCATTTACATCTCTAAAAAGTATTTTATATATAAAATATATTTTCGTCAATGAAATTTTAAAAGATTCTGTATATTCTGTAAAAGTTTTATTATCAATTTACCATGTTCATAGTGCTTAAATTAATCCAGGTATTTTAGATATTTATAATAAAGATCTTTTTCTTGTGGTTCTCATAGATGGAGGATTTGAAAGTAACTTGAAGGGCATTGCCTCTTTCCTTCATAAAAGGAGATGTACTGAAGGCTAACGAAGCTCTTAACGAATGCTTTATTAGCCTAGTTATGTTTAAATTAATTAGATATAGGCTGAAATTTTGGTAATGTAAAATCTTCCTGTTTTTCAAACACCACTTCAACAGATAAATCACATTTCACTTTTTCAACATCAATATTAATGATGTTACTAAACATTCGAACTCCTTCGTCCAATTCAATTAATGCTACAGCATATGGGGCATCATCTTTAAATGCTGGGCCACCGCCTCTGCGGGCAATTGTATAAGAATAGATTTTTCCTTTTCCAGTTGATTCAACCCACTCTACTTGTTCAGAAAAACAATGCGGACATAATATTCGCGGGTAAAAAATATGTTTTGAGCAATCTTTGCATTTTTGGATCAACAATTTATTTTCTTTACAGCCTTGCCAAAAGACGTGTGAATCACCATCAGGTATAGGCATTGGTTTTTTCTGTTCAGCCATGATTAATCCCTCCCTAAAATAACAACTGATGTAGAAGACAGGGTTCCGCCTGTACCGTTTACAAGTGAGAGTTTTGCATCTTTTACTTGTCTATCTCCGCACTCGCCTCTTAATTGGCGGACAGCTTCAATTAAGAGAAATATGCCATACATTCCTGGATGGGCGTAGGATAATCCCCCACCGTTTGTATTCATAGGGAATTCACCGCCAGGAGCAGTACGCTGATTACTTATAAAATCTCCGCCTTCACCTGGTTTACAGAATCCAAGAGATTCAAGTGTAAGTAATACGGTTATGGTAAATGAATCATAAATTTGCACCACATCAATCTCATCATGTGTTACACCGGCCATCTCAAAAGCAGTTTTTCCCGATTGTGCTGCTGAGGTAACAGTTAAATCTGGCATTGCCTGGATGGACCAATGGCTATGAGATTCACCTTGGCCTAAAACCCATATTGGTTTCTTCCTGCAGTCTTTCGCTCTTTCAGCAGATACTAAAACGAGCGCCCCTGCTCCATCTGTAACTAAACAACAATCCAAGAGATGGAGCGGATCCGTGATCATCGGAGAATTTAATACATCTTCAATGGATAATGGATCCCGCATTGTCGCCTGAGGATTTAATTGTGCCCACTTCCTGGTAGCTACAGCTATTTCCGCCAAATGCTCAGGTTTGGTTCCATATTGATGCATATGCCGATTTGCTGCCATAGCATAAGATCCGGCAGGAGATGGTAATCCGAACGGTGTTTCGTACTGGGCTGTCAGAACAGGCGGTCTTCCAGCTAAAGATCGCGATTTTTCAGAACGTTGTGTACTTCCGTATAAAATTAAAGCAACCTCACATAACCCTGATTGAATGGCTCCAGCAGCATGCCCCACATGAGCCTCAAAAGCTGAGCCACCTATTTGGGTTGAGTCAGTGTATTTCGGCTGAATTCCCAAGTATTCAGACATAATAACGGACGGAAACGAGCCAACTCCAGGCAAACCCCATAGCCCAGCAACAAAAATGCCATCAACATCATCTTTAGTTAATCCAGCATCTTCCAAAGCCCGTTTTGCAGCAATAGCCTGAATTTGCAGGACTGATTGTCCGTCTTTTACCTTTCCTTTTTCGAGTTCAACATCTCCTACACCAACAATAGCCGCGGCGTTTTTAATTGACATTTCTCCACCCACCCGTTAAATATTTAGAGAAGACTGGAACAATCTTTCTATTCGTACTGATTGTATTGAAATTCTTTTGAATATTCAGACTCCAGCAGCAAGTTTTGCAGTATATATTCAGTCATGATTGCTGGATGTGTAATATGGGACTGTTGATATATTGATGCTTTGTACCAATAATGAATACTTTCTTCCCATGTAAATCCCATTCCGCCATGCAGCTGGATAGCATCTTCACATACTTTCTTATAAATATCTGTGGTAAAAAGGCGGCTCGATATAGCATTTAATAAGGTTTCATTTGAACTTTTCCCAGTTTGAGATGCTACATACACACTATAACTGCGGGCTTTTTCAATTGCTATATGTAAATCTGCAATCATGTGTTTTACTGCTTGAAAGGATCCCACAGGAACACCAAATTGTTTCCTTTCTTTAACATAATTTACCGTTCTATTCAAAACTTCATTTGCTCCGCCGATCATTTCGCCATTTAAACATATTAAATAACCTGTGAGCTGTTCATTAAATAATTCTTGATGATTGCTGTCAGGTCCTCCGATAAAATCATCATTATCTATCCAAACTCCATCTAGCACCAAAGTCCCCTGGGGTTTGGACAAATCCGCTGATTGCTCCGGAATTATGTTAATACCATCATTTCTGGTATTTATTAAAACTGCTGATATACCTCCGACGTTATTTTTAAAAGGGACTAAAATAACTTCTGTATGCTGTAAAAACTGAATGTGCCTAATCTCACCGGTTAATTGGATCTTACCGTTTTCTTCATTTAAAATATTGATTCCCGGCCAATTAAATCCAACCTTATTTTGTGACTTTTCCAGCTTAGGTAAAGCAGATGTTATAAGTTTTTCTCCGGAAATAACCATTTCCAATAATTCCTGCTGCTTGTTTGTTAATTTCAATTGACTTAATAAAGGGACAATAAAACCGGCTACTAAAGAATATGGTCCAGGAAAAAGTTTCTCTCCAACCGATTCGGATAGGTACATTAAATCAAGGGGGCAAACATCTTCTAAGGTTTGCCATTTGCCTTTCGCCAGTACACCCAGCCATCCATTTTCTGCAAGCTTCTTCCATGCACATTGAGAAAACCCATCTTTCTTCTCAGCAACTTCACTAAAAGCCTCGATAGGCATTTCTTTTTTTAACAATGAATGAAGAGCCTGCTTTAACATTTGCTGCTGCTCAGAGAATCGATATTCCATTTTATCTTCCTCCTTTCGAGCTAGGCAATCCCAGTGATTTGGCGATAATATTTTTTTGGATTTGTGTTGTTCCGGCATAAATGGTTTCAGCCCTGGATAAAAGGAATTTTTCCATCCAAACTTGATTATCCCCTTTTATTAAAGATTCTTCTCCTAATAATTCCACACCGACATTGAGTAAATCCTGATGGCTTTCACTCCAAACTAATTTAGCGATTGCCGGTAATGCACCAGTGTCTTCCCCTTGTGCAATTAAAGCAATATTTCGTAAACAAACACTTTTTAATATTTCACAGGATAAATAGGATTGAACCAATTTATTTTGCATAATCGGGCTAATTGCCGGAGAGCTCCCAGCATGTATTTGTTCTTGAAACAATGTAACAAGCTGTTGGAATTCTTGCTGCATTTTTAAGGAACGCTGAGCGAAGTGGATCCCACGCTCATGCGCAAGAGCATAATTAGCCATTTCCCAGCCATTGTTGATTTCCCCTACTAAATCGCTTTTGGGAACAATTGCTTCATCTAAGAAAATTTCAGCAAGTTCTGATTCGCCAGCAATATTTTTAATCGGCTTAACAGTCACGCCAGGCTGATCCAAGTCAAGGATCATCAGACTTACCCCTTTGTATCTTGATTCAGCAGTGCGAACTAAGATATAACATTTATTCGCATAGGGACCATAAGATGTCCATACTTTTTGCCCATTTAACACATAATGATCTCCATTATCTTTCGCCTTTGTTTGAAGGCCTGCCAAATCTGAACCAGCATTCGGTTCTGAGAACCCTTGACACCAAATATCTTCGTGATTAAGCATTCGAGGAAGATAATATTTCTTCTGATCCTCAGTTCCATAACGGATTAAAGTCATCCCAAATATACCAATACCATTTGAATTTAATACTTCAGGGGCATTTATTCGAACCAATTCTTCAATATATACTAATTGTTGTTCAATAGTTAAACCCAGACCTCCATATTCCTTTGGCCAGGCAGGTGCTACCCATCCTCCCAGACCTAACATTTTCCCCCACTCCTTACGCCTTTGAACCCACTTTTCCCCTGTTACCTCTTGATTCCATTCTTTTGGGAAATTTTTCTCTAACCAACTTCGAAAAGAGTCTCGAAAATTCTCAGCTTCCTGTGAATAATTAAAATTCATGTTTTCTCCTCCTTTACTGTACATTTTTTGAAGGCAATATAGCTTCAAAAGTACCAGACACCTTAACTTCTCCCTCATCATTCATAGCAGCCACTTCACTTACGATTTGATTGTTTTCCTTCTTTTCTATTACCTTTCCTGTAACATGAATCCGTTCACCGGGAAAAGTCATTTTACGAAACCGAATTTGCAGTGAATTAACATATTTGCGGGGAATCCAGCTGGTTACGCCTTGTGCAGCCATTCCCATTACTAACATTCCATGGGCTATAATCCCGGTTCCTGCTTTTTCACCTACTTCTTCAACCGTATGGAGAGGATTAAAATCTCCTGAAGCACCAGCATACTTCACTAATTGAACACGGGAAATCGGGTCCTTTGAAATTTCGGGAAAATGGTCGCCAACATTCAAGTCTTCGTAGTATTTCCACATGATTATCACATCCAAAATTTTTTAATGTCGTTCAATTGTTACATTTCTGGAGCGGGCTACCAGGTCGTTGAACTGATTTCTGTATTCAAATTCCAAGGTAATCAGATTCATACCCCCGGAGGATCCTTGCTTAACTTTAACATCAGCAACCTTACCTGAAACAGTTAGGTTATCACCCGCATATATTGTTTTTATAAATTGGTAGCCTTGTTCCCCATGTAAAATTTTTACTGGATTTAAATTTAGCATTTGGCACTTTTGTTCAAAACTATATCCTCCCCATAAATCAATCACTTGGAGGTAGGTCAATGGAATTGGTATTCCTTCATAGCCTTCTTTTCTTGCTGTTTCCTCATCGTAATAGATAGGATTGGGGTCACCGATTGCCGCGGCAAATTCCTTTATTTTGCCTTTTTCTACTGAATACGTATAAGGAGCAAGCTCTAAACCCATTAAATCTTTGATAGCACTCAGTTTTGTTCACCTGCTTTTCTATTTAATTATCGAACAGTTATATAATAGTTTATTTAAAATATTCTGAATTCGTATTCTAAAAAAATTTAATCTATTTTAAAACTTAAACTATTAATAATGCGATGATCTTTTCCTATATTCAATGAATTTAAACACTAGACAATTTACATAAATCTTCCACCCGTTACTTCAAGCACATTCCCTGTCATGTAGTCGGAATAATCGGAGCTAAGGAAAAGAACAGCTTTAGCAATATCCAAAGGTTCGCCAACCCTCTGCATAGGGATCTCGGCAATTTTAAGCTGCCGAACTTTTTCTGGTACTGCACGAGTCATGTCCGTATCAATAAATCCTGGCTGGACAGCGTTTACATTAACTTGGAATTTAGCAAGCTCTTTCGCTGCAGCCTTTGTCATCCCAACAATACCAGCTTTTGCTCCAGCGTAATTTACTTGACCCATATTTCCAACCTTCCCTGCAATGGAAGAAATATTTACAATCTTCCCTTTTTGCTTTTGCCTCATATGGACCGCAGCTGCCTGCATACATAGAAAAGTACCTTTCATATGAACATCCAACACCTGTTCAAACTGTTCTTCCGTCATTTTATGTAGCATAGCATCTCTAGTAATCCCCGCATTATTTACTAAAATATCAATATCACCAAAATGATCAATTGCAGCTTGGATTAATCGTTGAGCACTTTCTTTTTCGGAAACATCAACTTTCTGTGCCAATCCTTTTGAGCCTATCTCTTCTATTTCACGGGCGACCTGTTCTGCTGAATCTAAGTTTAAATCTCCAACAACAACATTTGCACCGTGCTTGGCATAAAACAGCGAAATTTCTCTTCCAATTCCCTGTCCAGCTCCAGTTACTACTGCAACTTTTCCTTCCAGATTCATTAAAAAATCACTCCATTCCATTTTTTGAAAAAAAATAAAAGAAAGATGCTTATAAAACATTGGTAAGGGCTTACATTTATCTTAACTAAATTTTATATAAGAAAAAAGTTTTTGTCAATGAAATTTTAGAAAATTTAGACTAGTGTTAATTTGCTTGTAATTTAACGTTTGAAAGAAAACATTGAAGCTTTACAGGTTTTATTAGTCATTTTCTTAGGAAGGCCAATGGGAGTTTAGATCAGCAGGATCCAGCACTCGTAAATTACAAGAGAGTCAATAAAAGATTAAAATAAAAATTCTCCTTAAAAATGGATGGTGGCAAAATTCATGCTGATCCAAAATTAAGGAGAATAAGTAATTAGAATTTATATAGTCAATAATTTATTGCGGAAAATATCCGCCTAATTTCATACTGATCTCTGTTGCAACACTTTTAATTTTCTCCCCCATTTTTTCAATATCCTGCTCCTTCAGCTGAGCAGTCATACCGATTATCGCAATGGCCATTTCCACACTTTCCTCGTTGTTAAAAATCGGAGCAGAAACACCAACAATACCCTCGATGTATTCACCAAATGTAGCAGCATATCCATTTCTCCGTATTATGGGCAACTCTTCCTTTAATTCTAAAATTTCTTGTTCAGTCAGCTTACGCAAACCATCATTCATTCTTAATAACTCATCTGATTCCTCTTCATCCATATAGGCTAATAAACATTTTCCATATGCGCCATCAACTACTGAAAAATGTCTTCCTACTGAAACGTTAATTCCAAATTCCTCACCTTCAACTTTAGCCAATATCGTGGAGCGTTTTTTTCCAATTCTATTAACAAGAAACGTTGTAAGGCCCGTTTCCTCAGAGAGTTTTTCCAAACAAGGGAGAATAACTGAAATATCAAACAAATTTTCTTTTGCCCTTTCTCCTAAAACAACTAAATAGGGACCTAGACTGTAGCGTTTGGAGCCTTTATCATAACGAACAATCGAAAGCTCTTCTAATTTCTGCAAAATTCGATAACACGTGGTTGGAGTAAGAGAGGTAGCTTTTGCAATCTCTGTTAAATTACTTTTATTATATTTTTTACGGCTGAGCAGTGATAATATTTTGAAAGCGCTATCAACCGCTGGGACATTGTATTTTCTTTTTCCAGTGCTTTCTGCTTCACTTAACTTATTTTCCATTGGCTTTCCCCCTGACAAAGTTGTTGTGACTTAACAAATTTGGTAAATTTAAAGCAGAACTACCTAAAAAAAATGGGTAGATTTATCTCATACAATTATTTTATATATAAAAAAGTTTTTCGTCAACGTAAACATTGATTTTTCTAATTATTAAATATTCACAAAACCTTCCCTCTAAAAATTATTAATAACACGCCTTGTCCTTTAAGTATTCACTGACCCAATAGGAGAAGGGTTAAATCTAAACCTCTGGAACACTTTTATAAGTTAATTAAAGTTTTAATAAAAAAGCCCCTACAAAAGTAGGGGCCTAATATACCATCAATTTAGCTTTTATAACGGGACGAAATAAAATTACTATTTACTTTATTAATCAAACTTTAATCTCCACACCCGCCATTCCCTCTATAAATTTCGCAATAGCCGTATGATCCATCTCCCCTCCGCCCTGAGACTTTGCGTACTGCCATAACTGAAAAACGGCACCGGAAATAAATGCAGGCACCTCTGCTCCTTCAGCTATACCATTGGCAATGGTGAGATCCTTACACATTAAGTCAATTGTAAAGCCCACCTCAAATTTTCTCGATAATACTTGCTGAGGAAATTTGATTTCACTCGAGTGGCTTCTTCCGCTGCTCGTATTAATCACTTCTAACATTTTGTCAGGATTAAGACCTAACTTTGTTCCAACAGCCAGGACTTCTGCAGTTGCCGCTAGTGTAGTAGCACAAAGCATATTGTTTAGTGCTTTAATTGTATGTCCTGCTCCTAACTCTCCTACATGTGTAACATTTGAACCGATATCGTTTAATAGAGAATAAGCACCTAAGAAAACATCCTCATCCCCTCCAGCCATAATGGCCAGGGTTCCGTCTTCGGCTTTCTTAACTCCTCCGCTTACTGGTGCATCTAGCATGTGAATCCCATTCTTAGAAAGTTCAACGCCAATTTGTTTAGTGACTCCAGGTATTGATGTTGTCATGTCAATTAAAGTGCTGCCTTCCAAGAATCCCGATAACAGACCATCGGGCCCCAGGACGACACTTTTCACTATTTCTGCGTTTGGCAGCACAGTTATAACGTAATCATTGTTTCTGGACAGAGCAGAAGGAGATTCATATGGAATGGCACCAAGCCCTCCAAAAAATTGTAATAATTCCTGATCTAAATCATAAACTGATAATTTGTATCCCTTATTTAATAAATTACGGGCAATTCGTCCGCCCAGATTTCCTAAACCTATTAAACCAACCTTCATTGACACCACCGCTCCCAATTTATTACGAAAGTGTCTTATGAGGGCCCTGAGTTAAAAACAACCAGTTATTGAGATATGGTTTACTGATTATCTACAAACTTCTCCAATACAGTCAGAGCCCGCTTTTCCTTTCGTTTTAAGCTTTCAAGTATTTTTTTGAGATCCTTCTCTTTTAAGCCAGCCATTATTTCGCTGTATTCCCTGACGGAATGGTCCATACTGGTTGGATAGGAAAGTGAAATATATCGAAATGGAATTAATTGCCCATTAATTCTCATATATAAATCTTCTAAAACTGTGTTTCCTGAGAAGACAAAGAAATCCTTTTGAAGCTCTTCCAGCAGGTCAAAACATTGCTTAACCTTATTGCCTTCAAGTGTCTCCTCCATTTTAATGATTAAATTTTCAATTTTTTTTAGCTGTTCATCGGTTCGCGAATCCATCAGTTTAGTTAAGGCTATTTCTAATAACCTGTAAACAACCTCATAAAGATCAAGTAACTCTTTTTTTGTTCTTTTTTTTACAAAAACGCCTTTTCGGGGTACCCGTTCAACAATTCCATCCTTTTCCAATATAAATAATGCTTCACGTATTGGAGCTCTGCTGGTGCCGAATTCTTTGGTCAGTTCTAATTCCAATAACCTGTCACCAGGTTTAAGAGCCCCCTCTGAAATTTTAATAGCAATCTCTTCAGAAATTCGTTGTGATAATGTTGTATTTTCAAAGCTCATTGTATCATTTTCCTCACTTATGACAATATGATTCCGGGAAGTTACAAACTATCCCATTTCTACGTAAATCATACCATCTTTAACTACCACAGGGTAGGTCTTAACTTTTCTATTACTTATGCCAAAAAGGGCTTCCCCTGTTTCCAGGCTAAACTCCCATCCATGCCATGGACATCTCAACACTTTTCCTTCAAGCCCAAACTCAAACTGTGAGGGCTTACTCGGAAGCATAGTTCCACAGACTGCCCCCTCACAAATTGGTGCCAGTTTATGAGGACAAACGTTTCTTACTGCATATACTTCTCCGTCTTCAAAAAAGATTCCAATTGATGTTCCATTTATTTCTGTAATTAGCGCCTTTCCTGCTGGAATATTGCTGAGTTCACCAATGCAAAATGCCATTCTTTTTTCCCTCCCTGTTATCTGGTGATTTCTAATTTATTTAAATTAAATAGTTCAGCAGCATTATCATAAAATATTCGCTGCCTTACAGGCTCTGGCAGGGTGGTAAAAGTGTTGTCAGGAAAATCATTATCCCAATGAGGATAATCTGTGCTAAAAATTAATGTTTTTTCAGCATGCATCATTTCGAATATTTGCATAAGGTATTTGCCTTTCTCTGGTTCCTCTACTGGCTGAGAAGTAAAGCGGACATGGTCTAATAAATATTTGCTGGGTTCTTTTTCCAGCCATGGTACTTCCTTTCTAAAATTACGCCAGTTTTGATCCATTCTCCACATTACAGAGGGAACCCAGCTGTAACCAAACTCTGCTGCTAAAACTTTGAGCTTAGGGAATCGAACAAATACTCCTTCGAAGACCATACTTACCAAATTACCATATGCGATCTGCGGGAAATCTGTATGCCTCTCAATATAGCTGGACGGTACTCCTCCTGCCATAGAAACACTTGTTGAAAAGCCGCCTTCAGTTCCCGTAGGATGAATAAGTATTGGTAATCCAAGCTCTTCAGCTGCTTCATAAATCGGATAATAATAGCTGTTCCCCATTAATATATTAAATAATGGCATAAAAACTGCAACTACTCCCTTTTCATGACCTATACGCCTAATTTCTTCTGCAGCTTTTAAAGGATCGTGAACGGCTATACACATCGCCAATTTATAACGCGAGTCTATTGTCAGCCATTCATTTAAAAAATAATCATTAAATGCCCGTGCCAAGGCGGCGGCTTCAATTGGGTTGGGATATACAACTATTTTTCCCGCCTGTACTGAAGTTAAAATTGCATGTTCAATATTGTAGCGGTTCAGCAAAACTTCGCGCATATAGATTGGATCCGATCCACCAGCACCACCACCTGGCGGTTTTGCGTCCAGTCTGATGGAAGTGGATTTTTCCAACGGGGGACGAAGTGGGTGGTCAGGTAGTGTCAAACGGCAATCGAACACTTTTTGCATTGATTTACCTAAATAAGGGAGCAGGCCTTTAATATCTCCGTTAATCCAAGGATGTACATCGGCATCGATGATTTTATTCACTTTGTTTGCTTCCATTTTCTAACCTCCTAAATAAATACCACATCCAGTAAAATATATTGTCGACAATATATTGATTATATGAACCTTATTTCTCAAGTTACTTGGTAAGGTTTGTTAAATAAAACTCGCCGGGTGAATTAGTTTCTTCTATTATATTGTTTATGATTTTAAGTATTAAATTCGTTACTACAATATGATTCTAAAGCCATTAATCCGATTTCATCACGCGCAAACGTATTAATTAGCGAAACTGTAGTCGGCTTCAAAGGAATTCCATCAACTTCCCTTTTTTTCTTTAATTCAAATTCGATTTCCCCTGGCAAATATATTCTTTCATGTCCTTTTGCTGTCGGGGATTCCCGTAAGGTACGGCTTAAATAGGCAACTCTATTCTGGAAGTTACCACCATTTCCAAACCTGTTAATATCTATTGCTCCAAATACATGTCCGCAGCCCCAGGCAGCCTGTTCATGGTTTTGCAGTTCACTTTCAGCAGGCCCTTTAGAAATTCCTCCAACTTCAAAAGAAAATAACGCTCCTGTTAATGCCGCAGATAAAATCTCGTTAATAACAGCTATGCCATAGCCTTTATACCCTCCAAATGGCAATACAGTTCCTTCGACTGCTTCACGCGGGTCTGTTGTAGGTTCTCCATCTTTTGTGATGGCCCAGCCTACAGGCAATGTTTCATTTTCACGCGCCAGCATTCTGATTCTTCCTCTAGCAGATACACTGCATGCCATATCCAATACAATCGGAGGCTCATCACCGGCCGGAATAGCATAAGAAAATGGATTATTGCTTAGAAGTGCATCCTTTCCACCCCAAGGAGCCATAACGGCAGGACCATTTGTCGTGCAAAAACCAATTTGATGATGGTGCAGTGCCTTCATTGTATAATAGGCAGCAGGCCCAAAGTGGCTGCTATTTTTTACACCTACAATTCCAATCCCATATTTTTTTGCACGCTTGATAGCTGTATCCATTGCAATATCAGATGCCAGAACTCCCAGACTCCCTTTTCCGTCAATAACTGTAATTGGTCCTTCGTCTATATCTTCATGTGTGACTTCCAGCTCGAGGTGCCCCTTTAAAAATCCTCTTGCCCACCGAGGCAAATTTTGAACCCCATGAGAGTGAACCCCTCTTAAATCAGCATCTATTAAAACGTCACTAACCAACGATGAGTTTGCTTTATTTAACCCGACTTTCATAAATGCATCATATGCAAATTTTCGGAGCGCTTCTGCACTTACGGTAATCATTTTATTTCCCCCTTTTTAATCTGGGCTCAAACTTTCATAGAATCATATTTGTCATTAATAATTGGGATATCGCTTTTTTCAAGTGCAATACCCATATTAAAAATTTCATATGGCGTTTTGCCTTGAAGCAGCAGATCTTTTATTTCTTTTTCTCGTTCAGCTCTTTTTTGGGCTTTCTGTAAAATTTCTTCAGCTTGTTCAAGAGGTACAACGACAACTCCATCATCATCGGCAACTATGATGTCGCCAGGGTTGACCAAAACTCCACCACAAACCGCTGGTACGTTTATTCCTCCGATTTTTTCAACACTGCTGGTTTTTGAGGAAATTGATTTTGCCCAAACTGGAAATTGGTTAGCAAGTATGGCTTTAATGTCTCTTACAGCTCCATCAGCTATTACACCGGAGATTTTTCTGCCTATTCCAGCGAGTGTCGCCATTTCTCCCCAAAGAGCATTATATGAATGAGTTCCCCGGAATGCAGTAACTAATATATCTCCCGGTTGAGTAAGAGATAATCCAAGGTGCATTGAAAGGTTATCCCCGGGTGTATTAATAGCGGTAACAGCGGATCCAGCAATTATCTGTCCTTTGCAGATAGGTGTAATGGAAGGATCCATTAGTGTTTCTTCAACCATTGACTCGTATATCGTGGAGACACCCATTTCTTTAAATTGTGCAATGAGGCTTGGGTTTGCCCGTTCTATTTGAGAGTAAATTTTGCCGAAATTGGACATTGACATTTTTCCTCCTTTTTTACCCTGTTATTTGCTTATTGCATGCTCACTTTTCCGTGAAGAACTAGTACCTTTCCAGTGTATAAGACACATTATCACAAATAAGCTTATACCAATTATATCTGTTATGTGACCTGGGAATAACAATAATAATGCCGCTGCAAACGCTATTATTCTTTCAGCTATGTTAGCCTTGTTTATCAAAATCCCCATTGTGCCTACCGCCAAAATAACGACACCAGCAAGGGCAGTCGTAATACTTAAAATAATGTCGATCGGTTCTCCTTTCATTAATAGAACCGGATCAAGAACAAACATAAACGGAATTATGAAAGCAGTTAAACCAATTTTCAAGCTGTATACAGCTGTTTTCACCCAATCTCCTTTAGATATTCCGCAAGCAACATATATCGCTGCACAAACTGGTGGAGTAATGGCAGATAATACAGCAAAATAAAGTAAAAACATATGTGCAGCGATACCTTCAATACCCAGGTTTATCAATGCTGAACCGACAACAGAAGCTGATAGTACGTAGGCTGCCGGAGTAGGTGCTCCCATTCCTAAGATGATTGTAATAATCATTGCCAATATTAAAGCCAAAAAGAGATTTCCTTGACTGAAGGACATGGTCACTAAAGAAAACTTTACTCCCAGTCCGCTGGTGTTAATCGTCGTCACTAAAGTCTGTGCTGCCGCAATTAACATTACAATAGTCACCATGCTTTTTGCTCCGCTATCCAATCCAGAAATAATCCTTTTAATCGCTTCTTTAAATTCCTTTTTCGATCTAACATTGCATATAAAATATAGAACAATTGTACCAATATACATCGTATATCCAGCTTTTCCTGCCGTGTATCCTGAAAATAACAATGCTACTAGCAATATCAATGGAACAAATAAAGGGATAAATGTTCTCCAATTAAATGCTTGTTTCCAAGTCGGAATCTCTTCATCGGATAGACCAGTTAAATTATTTGCCCGAGCATAAAAATAGATTGATACCATAATAGATACAAAAAATAACAAAGCTGGTATCAAAGCTGCAATCATAACATCCACGTAATTAAGAGCCAGTAATTCTGCCATAAGAAAAGCACTGGCACCCATAACAGGAGGCATGATTTGTCCGCCTGATGATGCCACTGATTCAACTGCCCCAGCAAAGTTTCTGTTGTAGCCAAGTCTTTTCATGAGTGGAATGGTGAAATTGCCTGTTGTAGCCACATTTGCAACAGTGCTTCCGTTAACGGAACCAAATAATGCACTTGTAACTGTCGCAAGTTGGGCAGCGCCGCCTCGCCACTTACCTGTTAACTTAGAACCTAAATCAAAAATAGTATTCCCTAGACCTAAACTTAGAATTAAAGATCCATACAAAACGAAAATCACCAAGATATTTGCAGAAATAGACATTAATTGTCCCCATATTCCCTGTGTGCCCAATAAGAAGGTTTGCATTAGCCTTTCATAACCAATCCCGGCATGTCTCCATATTCCAGGAAAATAGGGGCCGAGGACAGCATATGTAATCCCGCAGATGACTAAAAAAGGAATAAACCAGCCTAGTACTCTTCTGGCGCCTTCGAGAACAATAATTAACAGAATCGTTGCCATAATAATATCTGTAGTGTTATAAACTCCATGCTGTTCAATTATTCTTGGATATATGGAAATAACATATACAGTAACAATACAAGCTAATAGTATGAATAATAGATCAAACCTCAAAAGCCATTTATTGTTTTTAAACTTAGAGGAACCTGAAAAAATAAGAAAACAGATAATTGTCGCACCAATTAAATGGAGAGAACGCTGAATAATGCCTGGTAAAGTCCCAACTCCCATAGTGTAGATATGGAAAAGAGCCCATGTTAGTCCTATTACGCCGACAAACACGAGATATTTTTTTGAAAGATTACGGCTATTCTTTTTTATCTCGGATTCATCTTCAGTAAATAATTCCTCTAATTGCTTTACCAATTTTGACATAATAAACCTCCTTTCATAGTGACTTCCCTTGTAAAAAACCTCTTTTCTACAAGGGAAGAAAAGGACTATTTAGATAATTAGTTAACTTCTTTATATTCTGGCGGGATTAACTCGTCCGGAACTTCATAACCATTTTCCTTTAAAAATTGGACAGTTCCTGCATGGAGAGGAATTGCTGAACCAAGCGTAAGTTCCGGTATATCAACATCAGCAGCTGCAGAGAATGAATTCAGCCATATTTTCTTTCCTTCTTCTGACCACATAGCTTCCCACATTTTATATCCAGTCTCTTGGGAAACGGAGCTATCCAGAAGGATACTCATCGTAAATTGTACTGTATGAATATTCTCATCAACTCCTTCATAGGAACCTGCAGGGATCGTATTTGTTCCAATATAAGGAAGTTTTTCAGTTATGCTTTTGATTTGATTTTCTGTTAAACCAAGCAGTTTAATTTTTTGCTCTGCTGCTGTTTTTTGAACATAAGAATCGGGAGGAGTTCCTGTCTTTGTTAAACCTACAATTCTACGGTCGGCAAATGCAGCTTGTGCATCTGACATACTGCCAGCATAAGATTTTGGTTGAATACCGAGTGTTTCAAAAACAGCAGTCGTCACTTTTTCAGTGGAGGTTCCTGATCCGCCAAAGGAAAAGTCTTTTCCATTTAAGTCCTCAAAACTATTCACATTAGCTGACTCTGAGACAATAAAGTTAAATGGTGATGGTACAAAATACCACAGTGCCCGGATATTCTCATTTTTTATATCCTTAAAATCCCCTTCACCGAAATAAGTTTGGTAGTCACTAGGAGAAGTCCCCAAAGCCATCTTCCCCTCGCCTTTACTCAATCGCTGCATATTATCACTAGATCCGCCAGTTTCAACTACTGATACTTGAATTTCCGGATTTAATGTACTTATTGCATTTGCAATACCTACATTGTAGCCATAATAGGAAGACGAACTATCTGTAGCAAATAAGCTGATAATTTCACCCTTGCCATTCCCATTTTCTCCATCAACATTTGCAGAACAAGCACCTAGTAGCCCCATCAAGAATATCCCAATCATGCCTTTTAATATTTTCATATAGCTAAGTCCTCCTTAGTCAATGATTCTTTTATAAAATTGTAAAGAAGTTTTACTTCCCCCCCCTCTAAACAAAATACTGATGTATTTATATGATTAAAGTTATTCTCTTTTATGTTCAAAAAAATTAATTAATATTTTTGAAGCACTTACAAACTTATTTAAAAGAAAACCGATTTAAAATGCTGAAATTCAAAAGTGAAAGTTGAAAGGCATGTCTAAAAGGCTAAATAAGTAAAAAAATATATTGTCGACAATATTTAATATTAAACTGATACTATCATATATTTTAAATATTGTAAATATTACAAATATATTTATTATATTTATATTGTTTATAGTATTATCAGCATCCTTGGACTTTAAGAAAAAGCAAATAAAAAAGACCGAATAAAAAATTATTCGATCCCAACTTTTTAATTTTGTACGAAAATTCCATATTTCTGGCATTTCCTTGTCAACGTAGAAGCATCTACCCCAAGCTTCTTAGCTGCCTCTCTTAAACTTGAACTTTGTTTCAGCATATCCTCAATAATATCCCGCTCAATGATTTGCATTTTTTCTTTTAAGGTATAGGTATCTTTACTGACTTTATCTGCAGCTATGTTTGATGGGAGGTCCTTAACTGTAATCGAGTTTTCATCTGTCATGATAAAGGTTCGTTCGATCACATTTTCAAGTTCACGGATATTCCCTGGCCAATGATAACTTTCAAGTATTTTTAATACGTCAGGAGATATTGTTTTGAGAGTTCCATACCTCGAGGATAGTTTTTCTGTTGTCTTTATGATAAAAGGGATAATATCTTCTTTTCTTTCCCGTAATGGAGGAATAGTAATTGGAAGTACATTTATTCGGTAGAATAAATCCTCTCTGAACTCTCCCTTTTCCATCATTTCTTTTAATGGACGGTTAGTAGCACATATAAGACGGAAACTTACCTTCTTGGATTTTGTGCTTCCCAGCCGTGTTACTTCAAAATCCTGCAGCACCCGTAATAATTTAACCTGTAGCTTTAAAGGCAGCTCACCTACTTCATCCAAAAACAAGCTTCCATTTTCCGCAATCTCAATTAGTCCGGGCTTTCCTTTATCACTTGCTCCTGTAAAAGCCCCTTTTACATAGCCAAAAAGTTCAGATTCTAATAAATCACCCGGAATTGCTCCGCAGTTTACCTTAATAAAAGGGCTATCTCCCCCACTGCTTGTCTCATGTATAAGCCTTGCTAAAACTTCTTTGCCTGTACCAGATTCCCCTAACAATAAAACAGGAGAATCAGCTTTGGAAACTTTAGGTATCAAATTAAGTATTTGCTTCATTTGCGGGCTATTTGCAACAATTTTTTCACTTTTAATATGTTCTTTATATAAGCTGAGCTCTCTTAGATACCTTTCAGATCTTTCCTCGGCATCATTTAATTGATTTTCAAGCTGATTTAACTCAGATAAGTCCCTTGCTGTGATGACAATTCTAAAAAGCTTCCTGTCTTTATATACAGGTGTACCTGTAACTAAAACGTTTTTTCCGCTTCTGAACTTCTGAATTAATGAAACTACCTTTCTATCTCTCTTAACAATAACAGCTACAGCTTTAGAAATTGTTCCATTCTTTTCTAGTTCAATACTTGTCTTGCCGATTAACTCATCTTCAGTAAGTCCAGTAATTCTTGTATAGGCAGAATTTAACCTGACACATCTCAGGTCAGCATCACAAATATAAATTCCTTCCTGACATGCATGGATTGCTGCTTCTAGTTCAAGACAGTCTTCAAAATTATTGTGATGCTTAATCTGTTCAGTCTCGATCATCACCGTTTAAAGCTCCTTTCTGCTGCAAAACAGAAATTGGTACTGCGGAAAAAGTAACGGGAAACATAGAAATAAATTGGAACTTATTAAAATAGAATTTATATTCAGTCAATTATCTATTAATTATATCAAAGAGAATATAGGAAGTCAGTGGATTTTTGGCACGTGTCTTGCATATTTCAGACGACATTGAAATTTTAATTACCTTTTGGAATTTAGAAACCAACTATTGATAGTTTGATATTTCAATCAGATTTCCGTCAGGGTCCCTAATATAAATTGAAATAATATTACCCATTGCCCCAGTTCTTTCTACAGGGCCTTCTTCAATTTTAACCTTGCAGCTCCGTATATGTTCTGCTGCCTCATGTATATTTACATTGGCAATAAAGCACAAATCTCCTGAGCCTGGCACTGGATTATGGGCCTTGGGTTCAAACTCACTGCCTTTTTGGTGCAAGTTAATCTTTTGGCTGCCAAATTTTAAAGCTTTTCTGCCTTCCCCAAAAGTAATAACCTCCATTCCTAATACATCATTGTAAAATCGGCAAGACCGGTCAATGCTTTCCACTGTCAATACAAAATGGTCCAATGAATCGATTTTCAAGAGATCTCCACCTTTATGTTTTTTAACAAAAAACAAAACCTCAAAAATCACTCAAAGGTTTTGTCTAATTGCCGGCTATTTGGTTATTGACTGGCATGCTGATCATTAAAATGCTGTTTCCCTAATTGGTACCAATCTGCTCCATTGCTATCAATGATAACTACAGCAGGAAAATCTTTTACAGTTAATTTATAAATGGCTTCAGGCCCTAAATCCTCATAGGCGATGACTTCCATCGATTTGATGGAGCGGGTGATTAAAGCTCCGGTTCCGCCAATTGCAGCAAAATATATAGCTTTGTTTTTCTTCATACTATCAATTACTTCCTGACTGCGATATCCTTTGCCTATCATCCCTTTTAGTCCCCGATCAAGCAGCGATGGCGTATACTTATCCATTCTTCCGCTCGTAGTTGGACCGGCTGATCCTATAATCTGCCCTGGCTTAGCTGGGGTTGGACCAACATAATAGATGGTTTGCCCCTTTATATCGAAAGGAAGGCCTTCGCCTTTTTCAAGGGCTTCTGACATTCTTTTATGGGCAGCATCTCTTGCGGTATAAATAGTTCCGCTGATCAGCACGCGCTCGCCTGCATTTAAATTTTTCAAAACATCTTCTTCAATAGGGCTGGTAACTTTCGTTGCTGACAACTGAATTCCTCCTACAGTCTGACTTCTTTATGCCTGCTTGCATGGCAGTTTAAATTTATCGCTACTGGCAGTGCTGCTATGTGGCAAGGTTCTATCTCAATTTTCACATCCAGGGCAGTTGTATTTCCTCCCATGCCCTGCGGCCCAATGCCAAGTTTATTGATTTCTTCCATCAATTCCTTTTCCAACTGGGCAAGCTCAGCACGTTCACTGCGATGGCCAATTGGTCTGAACAATGATTTTTTTGCTAAATAAGCGCATCTTTCAAAATTGCCCCCTATCCCAATTCCGACTACCAAAGGAGGACATGCATTCGGCCCAGCTTTTGCTACCGTATCGAGTATATATCCCTTAATTCCCTCAAGGCCATCTGAAGGCTTTAGCATCTTCAAGCTGCTCATATTTTCACTGCCGCCTCCCTTTGCGGACATGTGAATAATCATTTCATCACCTGGAATCAACTCAATATGAATGATGGAAGGAGTGTTATATCCTTTGCTTTTTTCCCGGGTAATAGGATGGTCAACGATTGAATGCCTGAGATACCCTTCTTCGTATCCTTTTTTAACCCCTTCATTGATCGCATCATAAATGCTTCCTCCGGATACTTGGCACTCCTGGCCAACTTCCACAATAAATACTGAGACGCCAGTGTCCTGGCACATAGGAACCCGCTCACTTTTTGCTATATCTGCGTTCTGGATCAGCTGCTCCAATATGTCTTTGCCTGTTTCTGATTTTTCATTTTTTAAGGCTGTTTGAAAAGCCTCGACGACGTCTTGGCCTAAGTCAAAATTTGCTTCCTGGCACATCTTTGCTACCTGTTCAACAATCTCCCCATAAGTAATGATTTTCATGTTACCTTCCCCCTTTTCCATCATTAAGGCATTTCAGCTTTTGAAGCTGCAGGAGTAAATTGGATGCTTGTTTTGTGAATTCGATTTTTGCCTTCCCATTCCTTCTTTTCTTCCTTTATATCCTGAAGTTTATGGGCTCCGCGGCTCTCTTTTCTTACTGATGCAGCAAAAGCAGATGCCCATGCCGATCGAACTTTTTCACGAAGCTGAAGAGCCTGAAGGTTGTTTTCATTCTCCAAATTTATTGCGATTAGGTTTAATTCATCAGCAGCTTCTTTCAAGGAACGGGAGGTTCTTTCAATCCCCACTTTTTGCCACATAACTTCTTTTACTTTTTTGATTGTTTCATATTCCTCGATTTTTGAAGAACTATTTTTTAATTCATCTATTCCGAAATCCATAATGGCCGAAATGGCCCCTATTGATTTCTCCTGTACAGCCATCTTTCCCGCACGGTGGCCAAAAACAAGTGATTCTGTTAAGGAACCTCCCCCTAAACGATTAGCCCCATGAAGTCCTCCTGTCACTTCTCCGCATGCATAGAGGCCTGGAACATTGGTCCTTCCCCATTCATCTGTTTGCACACCTCCCATGCAATAATGCTGTACAGGACTCATTATCCACTCACCCGGATGCGCTTTTTGATACAGACGATACAGATATGGACTGTCATGCTGAAGTACATCTTCTTCAACTCCAGAAAAATCAATCAGTACTTTATTTTCTTTAAACATTGCATAGCTGAGTGTGTCTCTTGTTTCAAGCTCTTTTTTTGGATACTTTTCCATAAACCGTTCGTGTTGATCGTTTACAAGAAAAGCGCCTTTCGCAAAAATTTTTGTCATGACATCGATATTTGCGGGATGCTGCAAACGGTACGGATAAAATTGTACAAACTCCATATCAACAAGAATAGCCCCATGCCTCCATGCCATGCCGATTCCTTCCCCGGAAACATCCCTTGGGTTATCGGAAGATTGATAGAGTCCTCCAAAACCGCCTGTTGCCAAAATAACGGCTGGTGAATAAATAATATGAAACTCTTTGCCTTTTTGGATCAGTGCACCTTTTACTTCATTATTATCTTTTATTAAGTCAACCAATGCAGATTGTTCATGAAAATCAATTCTATTTCCATCGCATAATCACGCATTGGTTTTGTAATATTTTTTCCAAGGCCTGTTCCTGCATAAACTCTCCTTGGATAGGAATGGCCGGGAGTAATTACCACTTTTTCTCTCTCGAGGCTGATTCCAAATTTGCTTTCTAATTCATTCACTCTGACCGTACATTCTTCAGCTAAAGCTCTTGCTAATTTTTTATCTGATAAATGCCTGCCGCCTTCTACTATATCCTGTAAAAACTTATCCGGAGAATCTCCAGGAGAAAAGATGGCTGAATGCACACTATCAGAAATAACTGAGGATCCCCCAAGCCCTGCTTTTCCCTTCGTGATCAAAGCCACAGATGCTCCCTCTTCTTTAGCGGAAATGGCAGCAGCCAAAGCTGCCTGCCCCCCGCCGATTACCATTACGTCATATTGATCATATTGAAGCTTCCTCATCTCTTTAGCCAGCTCCTTAATGCATAGCGATTTGCATCCTTATTTAATTCTGCAATAGCTGTTGTTAACGGTATCTCTTTAGGGCAGACCTGAACACAATTTTGGGAGTTCCCGCAGTTTGCTATCCCTTCCTCGCTAATGATAACTTCTAATCTATGATTCTTCTGCTGCGCTCCCGTTGGATGCATGTTAAAGTATTTTGTCTGGCCTAAAGCCTGAGGCCCAATAAAGGGAGAACCGCTATTGACATTGGGACAAGCCTCCAGGCAGCACCCGCAGGTCATACAGGTGGAATACTTGTATGCTTCCTGTTGATCATCCGAAGAAATCAGCGGACCAGCTCCCATAGGATAAGTTCCATCAATCGGAATCCAACCTTTAATTTTCTTGAGGGCACTAAACATTCTATCTCTGTTCACAACGAGATCCTTTTCAACAGGAAATGTCTCCATAGGTTCCAAAACAATCGGCTGTTCCAGGAGATCAACCAATGTCGAACACGCTTGCCGGACTTTTCCATTTATTTTCATGCTGCATGCACCGCAGACTTCTTCCAGGCAATTATATTCCCAAGCTACTGATCTAACTTTTTCTCCCTGTGCGTTAACCGGATTTTTCTGTATCTCCATTAACGCAGATATAATATTCATATTTTTCCGGAAAGGGATGTTAAATTCCTCCCAGTAAAATGCATCATCTTCAGCATCTTTGCGCTTGATTCTCAGCTTAATATCAGCAGCTGCCATGTTATCACCTTCCTTTCTATGCGTTTGATGTTTCTTCTTTCTTCCCTGAAGTGACAATGTCATATCTTCTTGGTCTTGGAGCTATATATTTAAGATCGACCGGCTCATAAGTTAGGCTTGGACCGAAGGGGGTATAAGTGGCAATTGTTGTCTTTAGCCAATTTTCGTCATCTCTTTCCGGAAATTCAGGTTTATAGTGCGCTCCCCTGCTTTCATTCCTATTAAGAGCTCCAACCGTAATAACCCTTGCAAGCTCAAGCATATTTTTAAGCTGTCGGACAAACGGAACGGTTCTGTTATGCCATCTGGATGTATCATCTATTCCGATGTTCTTAAAGCGTTCCTGAAGTTCTTGAAGCTTCTCATCTGTTTGCTGGAGCCGGTCGTTATACCTAACAACAGTTACATTCTCCACCATCCAATCACTCATCTCGACATGAAGCTGGTATGGATTTTCACTGCCGTTCATCTTATAGATCTTTTCAATCTCTTCTTCTTGCTTTTTCTGTTCTTTTTCATAAAGGGATGCTGGAAGGTCTTCACAGGACTTTTCAAGCCCATTTACATAGCTGACTGCATTCGGGCCAGTCACCATTCCGCCATATATCGCTGAAACTAATGAATTGGCTCCAAGCCGATTTCCTCCATGATATTGGTAATCACATTCTCCACAAGCAAAAAGGCCAGGAATATTGGTCATTTGGTCATAGTCAACCCAAAGGCCTCCCATTGAATAATGCATGGCCGGGAAGATTTTCATTGGCAGCTTTCTTGGGTCATCTCCCACAAACTTTTCATAGATATCAAGAATCCCTCCCAGCTTGCGCTGCAATAATTCTGCAGATAGATGGGAAAGGTCAAGGTAAACCATATTCTCCCCGTTGATTCCAAGTTTGAGGTCGACACAAACATGAAAAATTTCCCGTGTTGCAATATCCCTTGGTACCAGGTTTCCGTAAGCTGGATACTTTTCTTCGAGGAAGTACCATGGTTTACCTTCACGATAGACCCAAACTCTTCCTCCCTCACCTCGTGCTGACTCTGACATTAACCTGAGCTTATCATCGCCCGGGATAGCTGTTGGATGGATTTGTATGAATTCTCCGTTTGCGTACCTGGCTCCTTGCTGGTATGCAATACTATGTGCACTCCCGGTATTTATAATGGAATTGGTGCTTTTGCGAAATATGTTTCCGATCCCTCCGGAAGCTAAGATTACAGCATCTGATTTGAAAGCTTGAATTTCCATTGATTTCAAATTTTGGGCTGAAACCCCGCGGCATCTTCCCTCATCATCTTTAATAAGAGATACCAATTCCCAATACTCATACTTCTCTACCAAACCTTCTGCCTCATATTTTCGAACCTGCTCATCAAGCGCATACAGAATCTGCTGTCCAGTAGTTGACCCTGCAAAGGCTGTACGGGAGTATTTAGCTCCGCCAAGCCTCCTGAAATCAATATGCCCTTCTTCTGTCCGGTTGAATTGAACGCCCATTCTGGCCAGTAAATAAATGATGTCCGGGGCAGCCTCGCACATCGCTTTTACAGGCGGCTGATTCGCTAAAAAGTCGCCGCCATAAATCGTATCATCGAAGTGTTCCCATACAGAATCCCCTTCTCCTTTTGTATTGACTGCCCCATTAATGCCCCCCTGGGCACACACTGAGTGGGAACGGCGAACCGGGACAAGGGAAAACAATTTCACTTTCTTTTTTGCTTCTGCTATTTTAATAGCGGCCATTAATCCGGCTAAACCGCCGCCAATCACGATAATTTCCTGTTTTTTCATAAGATCCCCTCCTCCGTTCGAATATCTCAATATAAGGTTCGAACTTAACTGACAAATGAAATTAAGCTTCCGATTCCTAAAGCAGCAAGTGCAACAAATATTCCAAAGCATATATTTCGGACGGTTTTTTGGGAAGCTGGACCGACTGTGATTCCCCATGTTATAAGAGCAGTAGATACCCCATTGGCAAAATGATATGTTGTGCTCAATACTCCGGCAATATAAAAACCCATCATAAAAGGATTTGCCAAATGCTCGCCTACCAGCTGGTGGTTCACTTCCGTTCCACTAATTACAGGACTAATTCTTAACGCCCATACATGATAGATAACAAAAATAAAGGTAATAATTCCTGTCACTCTTTGGAGCAAAAAACTAATGTTTCGCTTATATTGGTATACATGAGCGTTTGGTTTGGAAATGAAAGAGAGATAGATTCCATAAATAGCATGGAACAGGAGAGGAAGCGCTATAAATCCTATCTCAAGAAAAAGCAGAAATGGAAGACTGAGCATAAACTGGACATGCTCATCATATTTCTCGCTGCCCAAAATAGCCAAGGCATTTCCCATTAAGTGCTGAACTAAAAAAAGGCCTAGCGGGATCAGCCCCGCTAGTGAGTGCAATCTGGTAAAAACGAATCTTCTTGAAGATGAAAGAGGCACTACTGTGTTTGTTTGCATTGCTCTTCCCCCAATGCCATTGACATCCATTCCGCTGTGTCAATTTTCTCTAATCGCAAAACAGCCTGGACATGTTCTTCTGCGTTCCAAACCTTGCCCAAGGTCATCGATTTAAATTTTTGAATCAGCTCTTCCCTATCGGCAGGCTTTTCAGGATCCCCTTTAGGATAATCAGTTGCTTCACTGAAGGTTCTTCCATCATTCAGGGTGATGACAACCTTTGCCCCCCATTTTTCAGGATAAGCATTTTCATAATAGGGATCGGCCACTACAGTCACTTTTTTCATAAGCTCCCTTACCTCAGGAGATTGTAAAATTTCCTCATTATAATCGATTAATGATGCAGACCCTTTAATGGCAATCAAGGCTGCACAAAATTGGCTGCTGAACTTAGAGGCGTACACTGTCTCGGGGTTCGGATTATCTGTAATATTCAGGACAGTCTGGTAGGTTTGAATAGAAATGTTTTGTATTTGTTCATGGCTGAGGCTGTTTTCCTTCATGATGGTTTGGACACAATCCATTGCCGGGTGTGTGTGACGGCAGGAAGCATGGATTTTAAAGCTATTTTCAAGAATTTTAAATTCTTTGCCAAGATTTCTGGTGATTTTATCTGTATTATATTTTTCAGACATCGCATTGAAAAAGCCCCTTCTGCCTTCAAGAATCCTGGAGGCAGAGGTAAAATCTTTTTTCGCCAGCAAGGCAGCCAGAGCTCCGTTGTATGCAGCTTTAGCAGTATGAAGCTGTTTTGTGTTTGCCCCATCTTCAATAAATTCCCATAAACCTGCTGCTTGTGTGCCAGCATTTCCAAGAGCATACATCGTTTGCTCTACATTTAACTTCAAAAGCTTTGCCACTGCTGCAGCGGAACCGAAAGTCCCGCATGTTGCTGTGTTATGCCAATAATAATAGTGGGAAGGCGAGACGGCCTCTCCGATTCTATAGCAAATTTCATATCCAACAGCTACGGCGGTAATTAAGTCTTTTCCGTTTAAGTTATACGCTTCTGCCACGGCAGCTGCTGCAGGAATAACAACGGTACCTGCATGGATAATCGACGATTTATGAATATCATCCAGCTCTACAATATGGCTGGATGCTCCGTTGACTAAGCAGGCATTGCCAATGGACGACTTCCCACCGGTAATTAAAGTCGCTTGTTCATTCCCTCCCCACTCCTGAACCAACTCCAATATAGATTGAATCGGTTTTTCATCTTTACCTGCCAGTGCGGATCCATACCAATCTAAAATACAAAGTTTTGAATATTCCACAACTTCATCAGGTAAGTCCTCATATTTAACTTTAACTGCATATTCAGCCATTCTCCTTGATAAGGTCATTTTGCCTCACCTACCTTTGAAGATAATACAGTTTGTAATACACCGATTATGTCGTCGTATTTTTCAACGACATGCGCTCCAGATTCTTTAAGCGCTTTCATCTTTAAGGAAGGACGGCCCGTATTGCCAGAAATCATTGCTCCCGCATGGCCAAAAACAGTTCCTTCCGGCATAGATTCTGTAAACTTTCCAGCAACAAACGAGACTAGCGGCTTTGTAAAACCGCCCTCTTTTAGCAATTGAGCGGCTTCTTCCTCGAAGGAAGTGCCAGGTTCCGAAAAGGTTACAACTGCTTCTGTTTCTTCGTCCTTTTCAAATAAAACAAGAAGGTCTTTAATGTTTGTACCGATCAGGCTATCCCCGCCAATCCCTATGCAGGTTGTAACACCAAAGCCTGCCCTCTTTACCATCCAGGATGTTTCGGCAGTCATTCCGCCGCTCCTTGATATCACTCCGACGTTTCCGGGAACGAAACACCTTTCAGGGCGGTCACCGCCGATGGATCCCATTTTAATCCGATCCTTTGGATTAATCATTCCGACAGTATTAGGCCCAATTATCGTTACATTTTCTTTCCGTGCAGCATACAGTAGCTTTACCGCATCATGCTGGGGGATATTTTCGGTTGTGACCACAATCAGCTTTACTCCATTGGCAATAGCCTCGAGAACGGCATCTAAAGCAAACGCAGGTGGCACAACAATGAGGGTTGCATTAATGTCATGCTGTTTTACAGCTTCGGCCACCGTATCATAAACAGGAACCCCTTGTACGTACTGTCCGCCTTTTCCTGGAGTAATGCCCGCAAAAATCTTAGTACCATAGGCAAGTGTATGGCTGACAATCATGGAAGCTTCCCGGCCTGTAATTCCCTGTACAGCCAATCTGGTGTTTTGATTGATTAAAATGGACATTTAGGACACCCCTCTCATTTTTTTAACCATTTCTGCTGCGGCTTCTTCTATGGTCAAATCTTCACCAAAATAAGTAATCCCAGCATCCTGGAAAATTTTCTTCCCTTCCTCATCATTAACTCCTGCTTCCCGCACTACAATTGGAAAGACTTGAGGATCTATTCCTAATTCCTGAATGGCATTTACAATCCCTCTAGCCATTACGTCTATCTGTGTATTATTGGTGATGTTATGAGCGACAAAAAGGCCTTTAACTCCTTGTTTTGAGAGGATGCCTTTTGTTAACCCTTTTACTTTCTCTTCAGGCGGATTGCCGCCCGTTTCAGTGTAATTTGCAGGGGCAGCACCTAAATTGGTGAGGGCATCAAAGCTTAATAAACTTCCGCCTCCACCGCCGCACATAAATCCGATCTCGCCGCCATCCATTTCGGTATAACGGGCTGTCCCTCGGTAATCAGCGTCATTTACTTTTACCATTTCCTTCTCCAGCTGGGTTAAAGGCCTCCAGGAACGTTCGCTTCCTGATTCAACTTTGCCTTCAAGTTCCGGTTGGCGGTAAAGGGCTGCATCATCTACACCCATAACAGAAGCAGCTGCCAAAACATTTTCATCCTTCGTGAGGACCAATGGATTAATTTCAAGAATATAGCAATCATACTTCATAAACACCTGATATAATTTGCAGAGAATTCCTGTAGCCTTTACTAATGGCTTTCCAGTTATCCCAAGTTTGACCCAGATTTCTTTCGCCTGATATGGCTGAAGCTCAGTAAATGGTTCTACGTGATAGATTACTACCTTTTCGGGTGCATCTTTTACCAGGTCTTCTACTTCTACTCCGCCCTCTGTTGTCGCTATAATAACCGGAATCTGTTTTTGCGGATCAATGGTTATAGAAACATACCATTCCTCATCTATATTAATCTTTTCTTCTATCAATATTTTTTCTACCGGGAAATTTCTCACAGTCATTTGAAAAATCTCATCAGCTTTGGTTTTTGTCTCTTCTACTGTATCTGCAAACTTGATAGCCCCGGCTTTCCCTCTTTTCCCTACCGGTACAAGTGCCTTTAACACACAGGGCTTTCGTAAATGCTGTTCATTGATTTCTTCACTGCTGGAAATAACCGAATGTCTCGGTACAGGGATTCCATTTTCTTTAAGAATTGTTTTACTCGCATCTTCCAACATTCTGCCCATCTATACAGTCCTCCTTTTGGATATTGGATCCTATTTATAAAGAAAGGGAACTTACTTCCCTTCTTTTCTTATACTCCCTATTAGCGATTCTCCAGTTCGATATATGTGTTCAGATACAAGATTAGCGGCTGTTTCTTTATCTCTTTTGGTAACGGCTTCAAGGATTTTTCTATGTTCTGTATTTGAGGTTTCAATTTGTCCGGTTAAAAGGTGTGGAGTTTGCTGCGGAAGGCCATTCCACAATGTCCCAATAAATGAATTAAGACGTTCCCAATTACACCTTTTGACAAGCAAACGGTGAAAATCAATGTTATACTGTACAAAAGCGTCTGCATCATCGGCATTCTCCATTTCTGCAACCAGGGAGGAGAGCTGTTCGATATCTTGGTCTGTTAATAAATCGACACTTTGGTAAACAGCCATTTTCTCCAGCTCTGACCTAAGGGCATAAATTTCTTCAATGTCCTCGATGCTGATTGATTTTACTACAGCGCCTTTATGGGGCTCCAGCTTAATAAGGCCCTCTGATTCCAGCTTTCTAAATGCCTCTCTAACAGGCATTCTGCTCACGCCCATTTTTTCTGCCAGATCTGATTGCTTTAACCTTTCGCCCGGCTTAAAATCCCCCCTGATAATCGCTTCTCTTATTACATTGCATACTTTTAAGTGGAGTGTATCCCTATTCTCAATTCGCAAATCCTGATTCATAGACATATTTCAAATACCTTTCCTTATCCTATTTTAGCTTTAGGATACAGGATCCAAATATTATTGTCTACACTTTTCTGACATTTAAATTGATTTTACAAAAAACCGATCCAGTTCCACCACGTTACAGCCGTTAATATTGTAACGAGCATCATAATAATGGTCATATAGATTCCTGGAATAATAAACTCTTTTTGCCGGATCTGGCCAGTGCTATGGACAATAATATTAGGAGTTGCTTCAACTACAAGAATATATCCATGCAGGCATGCGAGTGATGCAGTTATACAAATTAATACCGGATCTGCACCAGCCTTCGCTGAAAGGCCCATAAATATAGGAATAAGAGTAACTACTGCGGTTGAAACATTGGCAACAGCTAAATGCAGAATTTGTGTGATCATTAATATAGAAGCAACAGCGATAATGGGCGAACGAAGCAAATCGATGAGCCACCCAGCACTCAAAGTGGCTCCAACCAGTTCAGCTGCACCCGAATGATTAAAAGCATAACCAAGCGATAATGTCACACCCATTATAAGGATGGTATCAAAATTGATCTTCACCATGTTCTCCCATTTTGAACAGCCCACACCTGGAAATGCCATTAAAATAACGCCTATCAGGGTAGGGATGCTGGCATGGAGTCCATGCAGCGGTTCAGTAAACCATAAACCTACAATCAGAATTAAGATTCCGATGCATTTTTTCTCATCTGTATTGATATTTCCTAACTCTTTCAGCTTTTTGTCCATTTCCTCTTTCAAATGATGGAATTCCTCATTTTCTTTTGGTAAGGGAAAGGACTTGATTAATATCAGCCAGGATAACGGAATCAAAAAAAGCCATATTGGAACCGTATACATAAACCATTGTAAATAAGATATCTGAATCCCCAAAAATTGCTTTAATAATTCCACAGTCAAAATATTCCCGATTGCTGCGGTCATGACAACTGTTCCGCTGATCGTTCCGCCAAATGCTACACCAAGAAGAATCATTTTACGCAGATTCCCTTCCTTCTTTACCCCAATATGGTCGAGCGCCATTAATGCAACTGGCAATATCAGGGTAGCTCTTACAGCTACTGCAGGGATAAAAAAAGCCTGCAACTGAGGGATGAGCAAAATGCTCGCCAATAAACCTTTAGCTGTGCCGGCCCACTTTGCCAAAATCAAATACGCCAGCCTTTTCGCAAGAGGAGTATCATTAACTCCTCTTGCCAGCATCATTCCTCCTATTATCAAAAAAATGGCAGGTGAGGAAAAACCACTGAAGATGATGTCCATGGTCACAATTTTGAATAACAGCATTAACACAAGCAGCAGCACAGCAGTAACACCCAGCGGCAAAGGCTCAAATGTCCAGTAAAAAACACTTAAGACTAAAAGAGCAAGCATAATCTTGGCCGTGTCACTGTTGCCGGGTAGAACAGCATAAACAGATGCAGATAGAACAACACCCAGCAACAGGGTAAATACTTTTGATGAATCAATTGCAATTGCACCGGAGGGCTTTGGCATAAAATTAACTTTTGCCTTCGTGTTCGGAGAACCCAATATACTCTCCTTCTTTCTTTGCCTTAGGCTCTTTTCTCATAGATTTTTGTTTTTGCCTATGAATTACACCCGTTGATTACACTAAGTCTTCCATCAAAAAGCAACAAACTTTACGAAAACCACAACCTTGGCCTAAATACGGCTGGCTGACTCAACCGGTGTACACAACTGAAAAAATCCTTCCAAATCCTCTAATTCTTCAAGCCTGTACACCAGATCTATAAGTAATTCTTTGGATTCTTCGCTGATGATATTTCCAGTTACATCCTTAAATTTTTCAATTAATTGCTGGTCAGTCATCGGCAGATCCATGCTGCCTATAGCATGCTCAACGAAATGGCCGAGTTCCCTCCCATCTGTTAATTTAACTGCCAGTTTCACCTGGTCTTCTTTAATATTCTCGTCAATCGTTAAGTGAACTTTTGACCTTAAAGCCTTCACCTCCGGCTTATTGACAAATTCGTCTGTAAACTCATTTACGCCTGCTTTTAAATGGAGGAACCCTGCAGCAGCACAGTGGTAAACACTAAATTTCCCTTCAAGCCCTGTCGTAAAATCAGTTTTGCCGGTTAGTTCTTTAACAAGCGGATGGCCTGTAATATGAATTTCTTCTACTTCTTCAGGTTTTAAGTTATGTGCTCTCTGAATGGCTATGATTCCATCAATGGCCGGATGGGTAACAATGCCGCTGGCAAATGGTTTATAGCTGTTCTTCTCAATTTCCCAATTACCTCCCCAGTTATCTGTCAGAAGCTCCAATTTTGTTTCTTCTGATAAAACATTGATAAATCCGCGCTCTGCTTCCAACGCTTTTTTAGAACTTGTAAATCCTTCGCCTGCAATGAATGCGGCCAGCATCCCATTCATTGCCGCTTTTCCCGGATGGTAGGGCTTCGTCATGGTTCCAAACATTTCCCTTAACCCGGTAGGATCTGTGGCGGCTATTCCAATGGCAAAGGAGGTTTTTTCCTCGTCCAGCCCCAATAGCTTGCTCATTGCCGCAGCGGCTCCAATCCCTCCTACACTGCCTGTTATATGCCAGCCTCGCCAATAGTGGGAAGGATATACAGCCAGGGCTAGTCTCGCCTGAACCTCACATCCTATAATGAAAGCCTCTAAAACCTCTTTCCCGGTTTTTTTCTTATATTCGCTATAAGCTAATACAGCAGGAAAAACAGGTGAAGAAGGGTGAAGGACCGTTTCAAGCAATGTATCATCAAAATCATAAATGTGGGAGGACATTCCGTTTAGCAAAGCAGCGAATAACATATCTGCCTTTTCTTTTCTTCCCAGAATAGTTGCTTGCGGGCTGCTCTCCATCAATCTTGAAACATTTAAAACTTTGTCCATTGATTCATGGTGAGCTGCTCCAATAGCAACACCGAGCCAGTTTAATAGACTTCTTTTTGCTTCATATACAGCATTTTCACTGATTTGGCCTAGATTTGTACGGTTGATATTTCTGGCAAGTTGATCGGTTACCATATTCGTCTCTCCTTTTATAAACCTGAATACTGTAAAAGCCCTTTTGCTTTTTTATATACAGGATAATCCACTAATTTATTCCTTACCGAAATAGATGCACTGCCCTTTTGTTCAGCCTCCTCAAATGCTTCTACAATTTCTCTGGCTTCCTCCAGAATTTTTTCATCCGGAGTAAAAACCTGATGAATAACATTTAGCTGTTTTGGATGGATGGCCAGCTTGGATTTAAATCCTGAAATTCTCGCCCGGTCTGCCTCTCTGTTTAACCCTTCTTCATTGGATAGATCAGGGTATACTGCATCCACTGGGCTGCCGATTCCGGCTGCTCGCGATGCATTAACAATTTGGGATCTCGCATAATAAAGTTCTTCTCCGCCATCCGTCAGCTCGCAATCTATATCTAGTGAATAGTCAATAGAGCCAAACACAAGCCTCGAAACTAAGTAATGAGAATTTGCAATTTCAAAGGCAAAGTGAACGCCAGACGCTGTTTCGATAAGGGGCAGCACTTCAAAAGTATTCCCTTTTCTGCCCGCTCTTTCAAGCAGCTCAAGTACTGTTTGGCAAATAACTTTCATATTGCTGCCGCTTTCCGCTTTTGGAACAACGATCCCCTTCGCACCTGATTCCACGGCACACTCGATGTCCTTTCTCCAATACACTGTAGTAAAATCGTTGATTCTAATATATACATCTTTTTCAGCCGGATAATTTAGTAAGTAGTTTTTTGCTCTTTCTCTTGCAATCTCTTTTTCATTAATGGCTACAGCATCTTCCAAATCGAAAATAACGCTGTCTGCTTCACTGGATATTGCTTTTCCCATCATTTTTTCAGAAATGGCTGGAACAAATAAGTAGGACCGCTTGGGTGCCATCGTAACTCCTCCTTAATGGATATTGGATCCGATTCTAATGAAGAAATAACTTACTCAATTACTTGAGTAAGCGCATTCCCTGCCCTCATGATGTGATTTTCAACCAGCTGCCTTAGCATAATAGGATCCTTCAATTCAAGTGCTCTTAACATTTGTTTATGCTCTTCATTCGAAACAAACATTGTTTTTGGAATGAGGCTTGGAACATGTGCTGGATAACCCTCAATAAATTCCTTCGTCAGCAATTTAATTTTTTTCCAATCGCATCCCTTTTGCAGCAGCATGTGAAACTGATGATTATGGGTGATAAAGGAATCCATATCATTGTTATCAATATCCTGATCCATTTTTTCAACCAATGTGTTTAGTTCAGTCCTATCCTTTTTAGTAAGAAAATTCATTGATTTTTGGACTGTGATGCCTTCCAGGAGTGCCCTCAGATAATATAACTCTTCTATATCTTCCCTTTTAAAGCCAATTACCTGGGCTCCTTTATGGGGAAGAAATGCCACTAGTCCTTCTCTCTCCAGACAGCGAAGCGCCTCCCTTACAGGCATCCTGCTCACGCCAAATCTTGCAGCTAATTCATCTTGAATCAATCTTTCCCCTGGTTTATAAACCTGGGTAAAAATAGACTCCCTGATCATATCTGTCACTTTTTCTTGTAATGTATGAAACTCTTTGACTTGGTTCATTTAAAAACTCCTTAGACATTAACAGCTTTAAAGATTATTTTGCTAAAAGCAAAGAAATTTGCGGGAAGATGACAATCAAAACAAGCGCAACGAACATCAATCCAAAGAATGGAAGAACCCCTCTTACGACTTCCCCTACCTTCTCTCTTGTTATGCCGCTCACAACGAAGAGATTTAATCCAACTGGAGGTGTGATCATTGCCAATTCCATATTAATTGTCATGATGATCGCAAAATGAATAATATTGATATCAAACATCACTAAAACCGGTAGCAGGATTGGCAGTGTAATTAAAATGATCGCTACAGCTTCCAGGAACATTCCCAGTACGAAGAACATCAGATTAACACCAATCATAAATATCCACTTATTAGTTGTGCTTTCTTCAATCCAGGCTGCAAAGTTTTGCGGAACCTGCTCTGTCGTCAAGAACATTCCAAAGATCATAGCAGAAGCAATAACCAGGAAAATCATCGAAGTAATATTGATGGATTCTTTAAGTACTTCCCTGAACTTAGGAAATGACATTTCTTTATAAATAAAAACCGAAACAATGATTCCGTAGAAGCAAGAAACAAATGCTGCTTCAGTTGGGGTTACAATTCCTGAGTAAATACCGCCGAGTATAATTACCGGGAGAAGGAATCCCCAAATGGCTTTATAGGTTTTTTTCCAGCGGACATTCATTGGCTCCTTCGGTAATTTCCCATAGTTATTAATTCGTGCATTAACAATTGCAGAAACAAGTAAAATACCGCCAAGCATTAATCCAGGGATAATACCTGCAGCAAATAACTTACCAACAGACTCTTCTGCAACTGATGCGTAGATAATTAATGGGATGGACGGCGGAATCAGGATTCCAAGCGTTCCGGATGCTGCAACTAATCCCATCGCATATCGCTTGCTATAGCCTGCTTTAACCATTCCAGGAATCATAATGCTTCCAATAGCTGCTGCTGTGGCAGGGCTTGACCCTGAGATTGCTGCAAAAATCATGCATGCAAGGATGGTTACAACCGCAAGTCCTCCGCGAATATGACCTACCCACGATTTTAGAGCTTCAATCAAATGATATGATATACCGCCTTTTGACATGATGATTCCGGCAAATACGAATCCTGGAATAGCCATTAGTGTTGCGGAGTTTAAAGAGTTAAACATTTTTTGGATGACAGTATAGAGTGTAAAATCGATCATTGAAAGAGCCACGATACTGGATAACCCCAAACTGACTGCAATCGGGACTCTAATAAGACATAAAATGGCAAACACCAAAAATAACACTAAAACCGGACTCATGCTCCTACTCCCTTCTGCTCAGCTTCTTTGTTTAATTCCTGCATTTCTTCATAGAGATGTTCAAGCTCTCCTGTGATTTCACGTTTATCTCCTGTAAATGCCCGATAAGCCTTCACAATAAAGTACAGCCCCAGTAAACCCATTCCCACTGGCAGAACCAGATAGGTGATCCAGATTGGAATACCAACATCGATGGTAGTAATCCCCTGCTCCTTTGAAAGCGTTATCAATTCCAGGGATGAAAAAGCGAGATAAAAGGAGAAGCCCGCTCCTATTATATTACTAATACCGGCAACGATCTTTTTTACTGCTTTTGGCAGCAAATCAAACAATAACTCTACTTGAATATGGCGATTGTCTTTTAAGGCCATTCCAAAGCCGATAAATATGGCCCAAACGAGCAGAAATTCGAAAATCTCTGTTACCCATGCCTGTGGTGCATTAAGAACATATCTTGTAAATACACCGTATAAACTTACCACTACTCCTCCAATAAATAGCAATCCAGCTGCTCCTTCTTCGATGCGATCGAGCCATTTAAAGAGCTTCATACAACTCAACTCCTTTTTTGGATTGTATCCAATCCGCGCTTGGTTTCTTTTTCAATATACAAGAAATGAAAATAAAAATAAACAGAAAATTTTATTTTTTTATTATTTTTTGTGTATTCACAATATTCCGCTGTTTTGTTATACTATTTTCATCAGCCTGTATTAGCACCTGGTCAAAACTTGTTTTGTATCCAAAATCCAAAAAGGAGGTCGAAAGGTGGTATTAAAAGACAGGACTTTAGCATTAATCAAGAAATCCTTCATAGAATGTTTCAAGGTAGCTGAAGAGAATCTCGAAAATATTGCTTTTGTCCAAAGAAGAAATAGGGTTGGCTCTTTACATAAGGGGCTTAGGGGAGATGCTTCTTTATGAATGAAAATATTGGCTTTATCGGACTAGGAAAAATGGGTCTGCCAATGGCAAAGAATCTCCTAAAGAACGGATACAATGTTTTTGGAGCAGATGTAAGTGAAAATGCATTAGAAGAACTCCAGGCATTGGGCGGAAATACCGGCAGCATGGAAGATTGGATTCGTAAAGTGGAGTATATTGTGTTGATGCTCCCTTCCTCTGCCATCGTTAACAAAGTATTAGAAGATATTATTGACGAAATATCTTCCAGCACTCAGAAACATCAGAATTCGCTCATGATTATTGATATGAGCAGTTCTTATCCGACTGATACAAAAGAGAACAGCAATAAGCTGGAGCCCTATAATATTGGTTTTGTCGATGCTCCTGTAAGCGGGGGAGTCAAAAAAGCAGTTGATGGGACATTGACGATTATGGCTGGAGGATCAGCGGAACATTTCGAGAAATGTAAGCGTTTGCTAGGCGCCATGGGCAGCAGTATTTCTTTAGTCGGGCCATCCGGAAGCGGCCACTTAATAAAAGCAATCAATAATTACTTATCAGCTACCCATCTTTTAGCATCTTGTGAGGCTGTACAACTGTTGGAGAACTTTGGCGTGGAACCTGAAAAGGCAATCAATGTCATTAATCAAAGTACCGGCAGGAGCGGCTCTACAGAATACAAGTTCCCGAATTTCATTTTGACAGAAGCTTATAATTCGGGATTTTCTCTTGAACTGATCAAAAAAGATATAGGTATGGCAAATCAGCTTTTTAAGGATGCAGGTGCCGCTACTTCATTGCCTCAAATGATCTATCAAAAATTCAGTGAAGCAAGCAATGTACTGGACAAAGAAGCTGACCATACAGAGATAAATAAATTTGTCTCTGCCTATTTATTAAAAAGGGGGATTTTAAATGAAGAAAATGAAAAAATTGTTTCTGGCGGCTCTTGCTCTGGTAATGATGTTCGCCCTGGCGGCGTGCGGCAATTCTGAGAAAACAGAGGGCTCAGGAGGCGGAGCAGAAAGTGATGGAATACAGGAGATAACCATTAAAATTTCTCACGTTGTAGCTGAAAATACTCCTAAACATCAAGGTGCTCTTAAAATGAAAGAAGTCATTGAGAAAGAGTCAGACGGCAAAATAAAAGTTCAGGTTTATCCAAATAGCTCCTTATTTGGCGATAAAGATGAATACCAGAACCTTGTAGCAAACAATGTCCAATTCATTTTACCGGACATGTCAAAGCTGGTTGGTAACGACCCTGGATTTAATATCCCTGCCATGCCTTTCCTATTTGAAAGTGATGAGGCAGCAAATGCATTCTGGGATGGAGAAAAAGGACAAGAAATCTTTAAGCGTTTAGAAAAAGATGGTGTTTTAGGCCAGGCAATGTGGCCAAATGGTGCAAAGCACATGACTAATGATAAAAAAGCGATAAAGAAGCCAGAAGATTTAGATGGAATGAAAATCCGTACACAAGGCGGACAATTGCTTGAAGCAATCTATGCTAAGCTAGGAGCTGGTTCTGCTTCCATTCCTTTCGGTGAATTATATACTGCCCTTCAGCAGGGAACTGTTGATGGACAGGAAAACACATTCAGCAACATAGAGTCCAAGAAGTTTGACGAAGTTCAAAAGTATATGACAATTATGGGCCATACACGTGTTGACTATGCATTGCTTACTAACACTAAGTTCTGGGATAGTTTAAACGAAGAAACAAAGGCGGTTGTACAAAAAGGTGTTGACGAAGGAACCAAGCTTGCAAGAGAATCTGCTAAACAGCTTAACGACGATGCTTTGGCAAAATTAAAAGAAAATGGGCAAGTTGAAATCAATGAGCTTTCAGATGCTGAAATTGAAGAATTCAAGAAAGCTCTTGAACCAGTTTACAATGAATGGGCTGAAAAAATCGGCAAGGATATCATTGAGGACGCAGAAAGCAAATAATTCTTTTATTTCAAGTGAAATCTAAAGAACAACCGCAGCCATTAAGGCGCGGTTGTTTTTTACGTATCCTAAGACAATTTTTCAACTTTGTCATCAGCCGTTGTGATAAGCCGCCGTCTCAGAGGAATTTTCCTGCCGCCCGCGGAATATAGAGCATGGAGCAGAAATATCAGACAGCTTAAAATAAAAAGAATCCCAGGAGCCTGGGATTCTTTTCTTATTAAAGTAAGAGTTAAACAGAAACCGCCTTTTTAAGCCTTCTGCAAATTTCATCCCCAACCTCTTCTGTTGACGATGTTCCGCCAATATCTGGAGTCTTTATACCATCATTTGTAACATCCTCGATTACATCCAGTAGCTTTTTGCCCAGTTCCTCTTCACCGAAGTGGTCCAGCATCATTTTGGCAGTCCAGATTTGTCCGATTGGATTAGCAATTCCCTTGCCTACGATATCAGGAGCAGAGCCATGAACCGGCTCAAACATGGATGGATACTTTCCGTTAAGATTGATATTAGCTGCAGGTGCAATTCCAATGCTTCCCATAATTGCGCCTCCAATATCGGTTAATATGTCGCCAAATAGATTGCTTGCTACGATGACATCAAATATTTGAGGACGAGTTACAAAAAATGCAGCTAGTGCATCAATATGGTAGGAAGCTGTCTGCACATCCTGATACTCTTTCTTGACTTCGTTGAATACTTCATCCCAGAAAGGCATGGAATGGAAAATGCCATTAGACTTGGTAGCTGAGGTCACATGGCCCCTTCTTTTCTTTGCAAGTTCGAAGGCATAGCGCATGGCTCTTTCTGTTCCTTTTTTTGTAAAAACAGCATTCTGGATGGCCAGTTCATCCTCACCTTTGTGAATTCTCCCTCCTACTTCGCTATACTCTCCTTCACTGTTTTCCCTGACTACGATTAAATCAAAATCATTAGGGTTGACCAGAGGCGACTTTAACCCTTTAAAATATTTTGCCGGACGAATATTAATAGATTGTTCAAATTCCCTTCTGATTTTAATTAACAGGCCCCATAAGGAAATGTGGTCCGGCACTAATGCTGGGTTACCGATGGCACCAAGAAAAATAGATTCAAAGTTTTTTAATGTTTTTAAGCCATCTTCTGGCATCATCTTCCCATGTTCAATATAATATTCGCTGCTCCATGGAAAGGATTGAAATTCGAATTTTAATCCGCCATGTACTTCTGCAACCGTTTCTAATACCTTTAATGAAACTGGTACTACCTCTTTTCCGATTCCGTCTCCCGGTATTACGGCAATTTCATATTTTTTCATGATCATACAGCTCCCTTATTTGTTTTTTGGTTATAATTTTCATATTTTGCAATCTCCTGCTGGTATAAATCGTCCCCGTTTGAATCATAAGCGACAAGCAAAGGAAAATCCTGAACTTCTAATCTTCTTATCGCTTCCGGCCCTAAGTCTTCATATGCAACCACCTGGACAGCTTTCACTCTCCTGCTTAAAATGGTTGACAACCCTCCAATAGCAGCAAAAGAAACAGCTCCATATTTCTTGCAGGCATCCTTGACCAAATCCCTTCTTGGCCCTTTGCCAATCGTTCCGACAACACCATATTCGTACATTGCAGGTGCATAGGGGTCCATTCTAAATGCAGTAGTCGGTGCCACCGGCCCTATTACCTGACCAGGTTTTGGAGGACATGGACCTGCATAAAAGATGACTTCTCCTTTTAGATCCACTGGCAAAGACTGATTATTTTCAAGCAGCTCTACCATTCTTTTATGTGCAGCATCTCTAGCCATGTAAATGGTTCCTGAGAGCAGAACCGTATCGCCGATTTTCAATTTTTTAATGTCTTCCTTGGTAATAGGTGTTTGCAGCCTGTATTCCGGCAAACTGATCCCTCCTAACTCTTCGTTTATATAACAATTGTTTTCTTTCTTGCAGCATGACACTGAATATTGACTGCAACAGGCAAAGCCGTAATATGACATGCGTAGGTTTCAATAGGTACCCAAAGGGCTGTACTCGTTCCGCCAAGTCCCTGCGGTCCAATCCCTGTATCATTAATGGCTTCAAGCAGTTCCTGTTCCAGCTCTGCAATGTGAGGATCAGGATGATGAACACCGATTTCTCTTAATACAGCATGTTTCGCAAGAGAAGTTACCTTATCAAAACTGCCGCCAATCCCTACTCCTACCACAACAGGCGGGCATGCCTTTCCTCCAGCCTCTTTGATCGTCTGAAGGACAAATTTCTTCACACCTTCAGCACCTTCTCCAGGGAGCAGAAATTTCATGGCACTCATATTCTCACTGCCGCCGCCTTTTGGCAGGACAGTAATTTTAATTTGATCACCAGGCACAATTTCCGTATGTACGACAGCTGGTGTATTATCGCCTGTGTTTACGCGCAGCAAAGGATCTCCTACAACAGATTTTCGCAAATAGCCCTCTCTGTAGCCAGTCCGTACTCCTTCTTGTATGCTGTCCAGGTAACTGCCTCCTGTAATATGCACATCCTGTCCAATTTCTACAAAAACAACTGCCATCCCCGTATCATGGCAATAAGGCATGTGATTGGTTTTGGCTTCATCAGCATTTTCCAGGAGCTGCTGAAGAATAGATTTGCCGATCGGAGAAGCTTCTGTTTTTTCGGCACGCCTAAATCCTGCCAAAACATCCTCCGGCAAATAGTAGCAGGCCTCCCAGCAAAGCTTGGCAACGCTTTCAGTTAAAACCTCAGCATCTACAATCCTCATTTAATTCTCCCCTTTTCCCTCAATAAGCTTAATCAGGTTTTTTAAATCCTCTTGCGTATGTTGCATTAAGCTTTGTGCAGCTTTTTCAGGATCTCTTTCTCTAATAGCATTAAAAATTTCTTTGTGTCCTTTTAAAATGGTTTGTCCGCGTTCGTTGCCCTCTATATTCAAAAGCCGATAATAATAAGTTAAGGAATGAAGTTCATCCACCAGTTTTTTTAACCTTACATTTTCGCTTATTAAAATGATTTGCTCATGAAACTTTGTGTTCCACTTTACGATTTCTTCTTTATCATTTTGTTTGATAGCAGTTTCTGTTCCAGCTAAAATTCTTTCCAGTTCTGCTATTTGCGACCCGGTTGCCCGCTCTGCTGCCAAAGCCACAGCAGCGGATTCAAGCGCAATCCTGCAGCCATATATATCTTTTACATCTTTCAGCGTAGGCTTATATACAGTTATCTGCGATTTTTCATCCATGATCAAAAGGCCCTCATTAATTAAAGTCCGGATCGCTTCCCGCACAGGGCTGCGGCTGATGAAGAATTGCTTGGCAAGCTGGGCTTCGTATAACCGGTCTCCTGGTTTATATTCTCCGTGCCAAATTCGCTCTTTAATGGTTTGCTGAATTTGAAGGTAAAATGGAAGTGCTTTCTCAAGAGGTTTCTGGCTCACATTCCCCCCCCCTTTCATTCCTTATGTGGTAATCTGTCGTCTGTCGACAGCTTTAATTTTATAATAGTATCAATTATCAAACCATTTAATAAATAAGGAAACACCATTCTTTTTAACCTTTCAGAATGGTGTTTTATAACTAGAAGTAGGGCGAAGGCAAACTATTATTCTTCTATTCCCATTTCCTTGAAAATTTCCTGGGCAGTCTTAAAGCTATCCAATGAAGCCGGCACTCCGCAGTATATTGCAGCCTGTAAAAATATCTCCTGAATTTCTTCTTTTGTTACTCCATTATTAATTGCACCGCGTAAGTGAAGCTTTAATTCATGCGGGCGATTCAACGCAGTCAGCATAGCTAAATTGATCATGCTTCTCGTCTTTTTAGGCAACCCATCTCTAGTCCATATTTCTCCCCAGCAATATTCCGTCACTAACTCCTGAAGAGGCTTTGTAAAACTAGTAGCATTTTTAATTGAATTATCAACATACTCAGCCCCTAAAACTTCACGCCTCACTTGCAATCCTTCATCAAATTTTACACTCATTTTATATCCTCCTTTGTTTTAAGTTTTAGCTCTGCTAAATTTGCCTGTTGATTTCCGCTCCAGGCACTCAGCGAACGCGGGCGGTCCGACGCTCCTCGACGCATTCACGCCTGCGGGGTCTCCCGACGACACGCTCCTCCCGCAGGACTTTGAATAAGCTTCCTTGAATAAACACCGCACGAAGAAAATGCGATAGCATTTTCGAGGAGCTCGTGCCCTCCGCTCCAATCAGCAGGGTGCTAAAATCGACATTGAACGTTAACACACCTTATGTTTTAAAAAAAATGTACCTAACGCGATTGCAACTGCCTGCCCTTTTTCATCTATGATTCTGCACTCGGAAACAACTGTGCTTTTTCCTAAATGAACGATTGCAGGTTTTGCATACAACTTTTCCCCTTTGCCAGGTTTGATATAATTCATTTTCAATTCCAAGGTGTAGACTTGAGAATCTTTTGGTATCTTGGTCATTATGTGGAAACCTATGGCTACGTCTGCCAATGTGTAGAGAGCCCCTCCTTGGGCAACATCATATGTATTAGCGTTCTGCATTCCCAATTTCATGCTCATTTCTCCATTTTCTTCAAAGCCGATGCCTAAGAGCCTGCCTGTGTAATGAAGCTCCTTTTTTGATCCTTTAAGCGCCTTGATCACATGGGAAACTTGATCTAATTCCTCGCTTGAAAGATCCTCCATTTCTTTTAAAATATCACTGGCAGCTGTCATAGTGTTAATTCGCAGTCCTCCTCTCTTATTCATTGAATATTTAACCACCTAATATTAGGATACTGGATCCAATCGAAAATATCTACACTTTTCTGAATCTTTTTAATAATTCATAAAAAGTTTTATATAATAAAACAAAATAAGATTCTGCACTATTAAATTATTAATATTTATGATACAATAAAAATAATTATAGGTATAAACTATAAATTTTATATAAGGGTGACATTTAGATGGATATAAAACAATTAGAGGTTTTTAATACGATCTATAAACATAAAAACTTTTCAAATGCAGCGAAAGAGCTTTTTATTTCGCAGCCTACTGTAAGCGCTCACATTAAAAGCTTAGAGGAAGATCTAGGGCTGCAGCTGTTTAACAGAAAAAATAAAGCGATGGGCAATTTAACGGATGCCGGAAAAATTCTTTATCAGTATTCCACCCAAATCCTTTCGCTTGTTAAGGAAGCTGAAGCTTCATTGGCCAATTATAAACAAGGCCATTCCGGTTCCTTGTCTTTGGTTACTTCGCATTCGTTTTGTTATTGGGTTTTGCCAAAAATATTAGAGAATTTTAGTCACCTATATCCGTCCGTTGACATTATCCTGCATACAGAATTTACACCCAAAATGATTGAAATGGTTTATAACCGTGAGGTACACTTTGCCATCGCAAGAACGAGTACACCTGACTTCAGCGACGACCTTCTTCATAGTGAACTGATTGGACAGGATCCTTCTGTTTTTGTTGTTTCACCACATCATCGACTCGCCGATGCAACAGATGTATCAATTGAAGACATTCTGCAGGAACTATTTATTGTTTACGGGAAAAAGTCAAGCTTCTGGCCGCAAATTGAAAGTATTTTTACCAATATGGGCTATACTCTTAAAACAGGAATGGAACTCAATGATATTAATGCAGTTAAGAAAATGATTGAAATCAACATGGGGATTTCCATTTTACCGCAAATTTCGGTTCAAAATGAGCTTGAGAACGGAACGATTAAAATGGTTAAAGTTGAAGGCTTTCCCCAAATCATGCGATATTCAAATTTAATATACCAAAAAGATTTAATCATGACAGGAGCTATTGAAAATTTCGTTAAATTCATTCATGATACCAAGCCTTATTCCTTGGAAGGACCCATTTAAAAACAGGCTATCTCAAAAGTTTTTTGCACCCTGTTGATTGAAGCGGAAATCAACAGGCCAAATTTTAAAGAGCTATTGTCTTACCAAAAGAGGGTGTCCAAAAGCTATACTTTTGGGACACCCTCTTTTTTAAATGTTTTTAGCTTTAATTCCCGGGGTTTTTGTAATGAATCCCCATAAATCTTGTGAATGTTGAAGAACCCTTTCACCAAGGTGCCTGGCCAGCATACTCTCTGAACCAAATTCATCGCGCCAGGACCACAACCGCCTCGTGCTTTGGTGTAAAGAATGTTCGTCTGTAAAACCCATAGCGCCATGTACCTGATGGGCAATCCGGGAGCCTGCCTCTGCTGCATCACCAAGCTGGATTTTTGCCATGGCAGCTTCCTCCGCACTAATCTTTGAATCAATATTTGAGATGATAAAATCGGCAACAGCCAAAGAAGCTGTTGTTTCACCAGCTAAAGCAGCTAGATTCTGCTGAACAGCCTGGAATTTGCCAATGGGCCTGCCGAATTGTGTTCTTTCTTTTGTATAAGTAACCGACAGCTCCAAAGTTCTTTCCAAGGCACCTGCCATTAGCATTACCCTTGTAAGTGCCGCCAGATTAATAAATTCACTTATCATTATATTGTCTATGTCCTTGACCTCATGTTCATTCAGGCGGATTTGGTTGAGAAGGACTTCATCACGAGGCTCACCTGCTAAGTTCTCATGGTGGCGGGCTTCACAATTTTCTAATGATACATTGGCAATCATTCTTTTATTTTCAAAAGTTTTACCTAAGACTGTAATGGTTTTGGCATTTCTGGCCCATGGAACATATTTCGCTTTACCAGATAGTACCCAGCCCGAGTCTGCCTGGTCAAATTCAATTTCATTTTCAAAAGAAAACGTACTAATTTGATCACTTATGGGCAGGCCGCTTTTTTCCAGTGCGATATTAGAGAGGATATTTTCAGCCAGTGGCACAGGGGCAGCATAATATCCTGCGGTCTTGACCAGGGACATAAAGTCGCCTAAATCACCTCCGGATCCGCCCCTCTCTTCACTAATTCCAACTGAGGTAACTCCCAGTTCTTCAAGTGTCTTCCACAGCATTGCCGGGAATTCACCTTTCTCTGCAGCTGTAATTAACTCCTTTGTACAAAGATCTTTTAATACCTTGCTTACCGTATCCTCCAGCATAGACCTTATTTCACTCATCGTACTCCCAACCCCCTTGCAATGATCCCGCGCAGTATTTCTGTCGTTCCTCCCCGCAGAGTAAAGCCTGGGGCATGAAGAATGGCCTGAGCCAATAATGCATCAAAACTTGATTCTGCTGTTACGGAAGGATTGCTTGGAATCAGCAGCCTTGCTACTTTAATAATTTCATTTTCATATTCTGTTCCCAGGTCTTTTACAAGGGCTGCTGCGATTTCCGGTGATTTTCCCTGCTCAAGCAAACCAGCTACACCCAAAGACATTTTACGGAGTGTCCACAACCTGGCAACAAGACGTCCAACTGCAATTTTGGCATAATCGCTGTCAGAATCTGAAAGCCTTCTCACTAACTCTTCCAGAAGCGGGTATGTACTCATAAACCGCTCAGGGCCGCTCCTCTCATATGCAAGCTCTGCGAGGCTTTGCTTCCAGCCTTCCCCCTCTTTCCCGATTATCATATCCTCCGAAACCTCAACGTCTTCCATGATGACTTCATTAAAATGATGCTCCCCCGTCATTAAGTGGATCGGACGGATCGTTATCCCTGGTGCAGATAGATCCAGCAGGATTTGGCTTAGTCCCTCATGTTTTTTATCACCTACAGGGGCAGTGCGGACTAATGTAATCATATAATGAGCATGGTGGGCTCCACTGGTCCATATTTTGCTTCCATTAACAATCCATTTATTGCCGGACTTTTTGGCCCTGGTGGAAACGGAAGCAAGGTCTGATCCGGAATTAGGCTCGCTTAAGCCAATTGCAAAATAGATTTCTCCTTTTGCAAGCAATGGCAGAAACCGCTGTTTTTGCTCTTCGGTTCCGTAGCGCAGCAATAAAGGGCCTGTTTGCCGGTCCCCAAACCAATGTGCTGCAACTGGCGCTCCTGCTGCAAGAAGCTCTTCGGTTACCACAAATCGTTCTAAAGCAGATCGTTCATGGCCTCCATATTTTTTAGGCCAGGTCATTCCAAGCCAGCCTTGATGACCGATTTTACGGCTGAATTCTGCTGAGTAACCTCCCAGCCAAGTGTCACACTTTGGTTCAAAGCTCCCCTGTTTTCTTTCCTTATTTAAAAACTCTCTTATTTCCTTTCGCAAAAATTCAGCATCTTCCGGTAATTCAATATTGGGCAGAGTTAATTCCTTCAAAATCATTCCTCCTATATACCAAGAGTCAAAAGATATTAACCAGAAATATGCTTACCTGCCTTTAAACACAGGCTTTCTTTTTTCCTTAAATGCAGCAAGTGCCTCGTTGCGGTCTTCTGTTTTCAGCACTCTTTCATATGCTTCAGCTTCATATAAAAGTCCCTCTTCCAATGTCACTGACCGGCCAAAATTGATTGCCGCCTTTGATTCCCGTACGGATAAAGGTGCATTCTGGTTAATTTCCGCCGCTATTTCCAGGGCCCTTTCCATTACTGGCTGATCTCCAACAGTCTCATTAATCAAGCCGATGCTTAAAGCCCTTTCGGCACTTATCTTTTTGCCGGTAAGGATTAACTCCTTTGCATATAAGTCACCAACTGCTCTTAGAAGCCTTTGTGTCCCGCCAACACCAGGAATTATTCCAATCCTGACCTCGGGCAGGCTAAATAAACTATGTGAGGCTGCTATTCTTAAATCACAGGCAAGGGACATTTCAAGCCCCCCGCCTATGCATAATCCATTTACAGCTGCAATAACAGGCTGAGGAAGGCTTTCTATTTCCAGATAGGTTTTCCTGGCTTTTTCAAGGTAACCCTGCACTTCCTTTGAATTCATGTTAATCCTCTCTTTTAAATCCGCACCAGCTGTAAAGGCTTTGGATCCGGAGCCTGTAATAATAATTGTTTTATAGAAGTTAGAATCCTTAATCTTGATCAGCGAATCATGCAGCTGCAAGATCGTTTCATAATCAAGTGCGTTATAGCCATTTTCCCTATAAAGCTGTAAGATTGCCGTCTCGCCATTTTCCTGAAAAATAACACTCAATATACTTCACATCCTTGATTCCTTGTTTGTGAACCATATGCAGCGGTTAGATTGCTTTTACCATTCCTCCGTCTACCAACAGGGAAGTTCCGGTAACAAATGAGCTTGCATCAGATGCGAGGAATGCAACGACCTTTGCAAATTCTTCCGGATTCCCATAACGCCCTAAAGGGATCGACTTTTTAGAGGCTTCCTCTATTTCCTCACGGGTTTTCCCCTGATTATCTGCTTTCATTTGATCTAGGAACGCGACCCGATCAGTCGCAATTCTTCCCGGAGCGACTGTGTTTACGAGGATGTTATATGGTGCCAGTTCTTCTGCCAGGCTTTTGGCCAGCCCAACCACTCCTAAACGGAAGGTATTGGATAGAATAAGGCCAGGAATTGGCGTTTTAATAGAAGAAGAAGCGATGTTAATAATACGTCCGCCCTCTTTCTTTAAATCTGGAAGGGCAGCCCGAACCAGCCTAACATAGCTTAATAGATTTAATTCAAATGCATTTTGCCAATCTTCATCATTAAATTTTTCGAAAGTTCCCCCTGGAGGGCCACCTGCATTATTTACAAGAATATCAATTTTCCCTAATTCTTGATTTGTTTTTTGCAGCAGTGCCTGGATCTCTTCGGGTTTTGTAATATCGCACGAAAAATAAGAGACTTTGCCTTCACCCAAGCTATTAATCTCTTCCTTCACTTGCTGCAGTTTATCTTCATTCCGGCTTGTTAGCATCACATGGGTTCCCTCTTTGGCCAGTTCGGATGCGATTGCCTTTCCTAACCCCTGGCTTGATGCCACTACTAATGCTACTTTTCCTGCTAGATTCAGCTCCATACTATACCGCCCATCCTTTAATTTTTTATTTGTAGTAGAATTGTTCTTCTTACCTGTTGATTTCCGCTCCAGGCACTCGCTATCCCCGGGCGGTCCGGGAGCCTCCTCAGCGCGAGCGCTTGCGAGGTCTCCCTTTAACACGCTCCTCCCGCAGGACTTTGAATAAGCATCCTCGAATAAACACCGCACGAAGAAAATGCGAATGCATTTTCGCGGGATTAGCGCCTTCCGCTCCAATCAACAGGGTGCTAAGATCAACTATGAGCATTAACACACCCTTGAATTACCTGCCAGATCTTTATGGCAGCCGGGTTACGCAGAATTGTTCATCATGACCGAGAACTTCAGATTTTACATATTTTCCTGAAGCCACTTCTAAAATTTCCTGATAAATTTCATTTCCCATTTGTTCTAACGTCTTTTCTCCATTTAGTACCTGTCCTGCATTGATATCGATGTTTTCTCTCATTTTTGTGTAGGTCTTTGGGTTGCCGGTGATTTTTATTACGGGAACACCAGGAAATCCTGTTGGCGTACCTCTGCCTGTTGGGAACAGGATTATTTGTGCGCCGGCTGCCACTTCCCCTGTCGATACCTCTCCGTCGTGGCCAGGAGAATCAAGTAAAAACAGCCCTTTTTTATCAGGCTGGTGTCCATATTGAATAACACCTGAAAAAGGAGCATTTCCCGACTTCTTCATGCTTCCGAGAGACTTTTCGACTACGCTTGACAGCCCCCCTGCATAATTTCCTTTGGAAATTAAATGTGTTCTCTCTTTATTGCTGGAGTTTTGAGTCTGCTTTCTCAGCTTTTCTTCGGTCCTAAAAATCGTTTCCCTTATTTCATTGGCTACTTCTTTATTAACAGCTCTTCTCGCTAATATTTCTTCCGTGCCAATTAATTCGGTAATTTCACTTAGAATCGAGGAACCCCCTTGGGACACAAGCTTATCAGAAGCTATTCCTAAAGCAGGGTTGGCAATTAAGCCGGAGGTCATATCCGAACCCCCGCAATTTAATCCAATCATTAATTCACTTACAGGTACTTTTTCGCGAACCTGCCTTGAAGCAATCTGCTGCATTTCCCTAGCAATCTTGCTTCCTTTTTGAATGGCTGCCAGTGAATCTCCTTCCGTCTGAATGACGACGGTTTCCAGCATTTTATTTACGGGTGCAATTCCATCCGCCAATTCATATGGAGAGAATCTTTCACAGCCCAGGCCGACTACAACTACACCTGCAAAGTTCGGATTTTTTCCAATGGCGATTAAAGTTTTGGCTGTAACCTCCAAATCTTCCCCAACCTGGCTGCAGCCTACCGGATGCCGAAAATAGACGCTCCCCGGGACCTGGTTGGCAATTCTTTCGGCCACTTTAGCCGAACAAAAAACAGATGGGATAATGGCTATTTGATTCCGGACACCTACCGAACCATTTTTTCTCCGAAATCCCATAAATGTATCTGCCATTATTTCATCCCCCTTTCACAGTACATATTATGGTTATGGATATAAGCTCCTCTTTGGACCGGGACCATCATTTTTCCAATTTCTTCTCCGTATTTTAAAACGCTTTCATCTTTTTCAATACCTGATATTGCTACTTTATGACCGAAAGCTATGTCCTCCAGCAGTACGACCTTTTCTTCTCTGTCACTAAAGCGCAGAATACATTCTTCTCCTTTTTTCAAATCAGTAAGGGCAACAGCCACATTATCTGAGCGATCTATCACAAGAGCAGCTTTCTGAGGATTAATAGTTTTTTCCATTGTTAACCTCCTAGTTAACTATACTGATGGACAGTCAATTTCCTTTGAATATCTCCGTTCTCGTCAAATGCTAGCTGATGTGATCCTTTTATAGTAAACTTGCGGTTTGATTTTTTTAGCTCCTCGATCACAGGGGATGTTGCAAATAAACGATTTAAATGAAGAGTATTTGGGATTTGAACAATTTTAATTGTTTCTTTGGCGACTTTTGGCCCGAGGCTATAGATGGCTGTTTCCACTGCTTCCTGTTCTGTGTCAAATATCATAGGAAGCATGGCACGTCTTAAATATGTTGACGTAAGTGCATTCGTATATGTAGATTTTCGGTCCATTTTGTCCACCAATCTTTGTGTCGTAAAATCAGCCAGTCCAATTCCTTGTGCATTGCCAAAGGACTTTTCTGCCAGATCCAGGACAGCCAGCTTGCTGACAGCAGGATTTTCCGGCTCCTGTACACCATCAATACGCCATCTTCCTATGATATTGGGGTCCATGCCAGTACCGCTAAAGCATTTACCCATTTCTTCCACCAGGAGTAAATCAACTTCATTCACTGGCAGGCTCGGCATCATAGCTTTGGAATAATTGAGAAGTTCCGCTTCCCTGGAATGCCAGTTTTCCACAGTTACACCTGCTATATCAGCCGTTTCATCATAGCCATTTTCGATAATAGCCAGTCCCATCAGAATAGGACTGTTTTTTAGGGCAAAAGAAGATACCGCTTCTATATTTTCTGCCATTTTTAGAGCGCCGTCGCTATGGACAAAAGAAGCGCCTTTTATTTTGCCGAGTCCAATCGTGACCATTTTACTCAAGCCGCTTTCCACTCTTCCTCTAAAAGCTGTATGAGCTTTAACTCGGTTGATAACCAGGATACCGTCAGCTTCATAGGCGTTTTTGTCCATGTAAACCGGCTGACCTTTAGGAGTGTGGCCTAAAAGCTGTACCTCCATGGAAGAACGGATTTCTGTGCCAACCGTTTCCTCCGTAATGCCCAGATGTCTAAGAACCTCTATCTGCCCTTCCGCTGTTGCACGTCCATGGCTGCCCATTGCCGGAACCAGAAAAGGCTTGAAGCCTCTGTCCTGCAGAAAAGCTGCTGTTTCTTTCAGGATCTGAACAATATTGGAGATCCCTCTGCTTCCCGCAGTAATCGCTATCTCTGCATTCCCCGGCAAACTTTCTGTTGAGAGATATTTACTTAACTCGCTGTGTATTTTCCCTTTAATATCAGTAAGTCGATCATCTGGAAATTGCTGTTCAATTTCATAAAGCGCGAACAACTCCTCACTCCCTTTCATTTTTCAAAGAACCATAGTAAAAAAGGCAATTATATACCATTAGTATAAGATATTTCTGAAAATTAAGTCAATAAATTATTGATTATCTTTATTAATTTATTATATTTTATAGAAAATATTAATAAAATGAAATATAATTATATTCATAATTTTCATTTAAAATTGTTTGGTTTGGCTGGCAAGCTATTGATTGGAGCGGTAGGCGAGAGATCCTCGTAAATGATTTAACCTTCCCTTCACCCCGGTGTCTATTCAAGGATGCTTATTCCATGTCCTTCAGGAGGAACGTGTCAGAGGAAATCCCGCACGCGGATGCGCCGAAGAGGTCGTACCGCCCACGGTACGTTGTACGCCCAAAGCAGAAATCAACAGACAAAATTAACGTAGCAAATTTTTAATAGAAAAGGAGAATCGACCATGACAGAGGGTAATAAAACAAAAAATTTGACCTCATATGGAGATAAGGGGTTTAGCCAATTTATTAGACAAGCCTTTAACAGGCATCTTGGCTATGACCCTGAGGATTTTACGAAACCTGTTATCGGCATATGCAATACTAAGAGTGAAATTAACCGCTGCCACTCCCATATTGAACCTTTAATTACAGCCATTAAAAATGGTGTCCTTATGGCTGGCGGAATCCCATTGGAGTTCCCTACTATATCTTTAGGCGAAATTAACACAAGTCCGACAACCATGCTTTATAGGAATCTGGCAGCTATGGATACAGAGGAAATGATTCGTGCCCAGCCTATCGATGGAGTCGTATTAATTGGGGGATGCGATAAAGTAACGCCATCTCAGCTGATGGGTGCGGCCAGTGCCAACATTCCTTCCATCCTTATTACAGGGGGGCCAATGAATAATGGTGAGTATGAAGGCCGGACTTTGGGAGCTTGTTCTGACTGCAGGTTTTTTTGGCAGGAATACCGCGGTGAAAAAGTAAATGACCAGGAAATTAATGAAATAAATAAGGCGCTGGCTCCCACTGCCGGACATTGTATGGTTATGGGCAGTGCCAGTACGATGGCTGTATGTGCAGAAGCAATGGGAATGATGCTTCCCGGCGGTGCTGCCATCCCGGCAACACACAATCGCAGGCTTGAACATGCAGTTCAGACAGGAAAGAAGATTGTTGAATTAGTAGAAAAGAATATTACGCCGTCACAAATCATTACAAGGAGATCACTCGAAAATGCCGTACGAATGTTAATGGCTGTAGGAGGATCAACAAATGCCGTCATACATCTAACAGCCATTGCAGGGCGTTTGAATATCGAACTGCCGCTGGAGCTATTTGATGAACTAAGCAGAACCACACCATTTATCGCCAATCTGCGCCCTGCTGGCAAGTTTCAGATGGAGGACTTCTTTAAAGCAGGCGGTGCTCCTGTGGTACTGAAGGAGCTTGAATCTTTGCTGTATACAGAGGAATTAACGGCCACAGGAAAAAGCCTTCGTGAAAACTTAGAAGATGTAAGATGCTCTGATACATACAGAGAAATTATTACACGTTTCGAAAAACCATTGCATCAGGAAGGAGGCATAGCCGTTTTAAAAGGCAATCTTGCACCGAATGGAGCTGTCATAAAACCGAAGGCCGCAACTAAGGAGTTATTAAAACACAAAGGACGAGCTGTTGTTTTTACTTCATTAAAAGATCTTGAAGAAAGAATCGATGATCCGCAGCTTGATATCTCACCGGACGATATAATGGTGCTGCAAAATGCAGGACCGATAGGCGGTCCAGGCATGCCTGAAGCAGGGATGCTGCCGATTCCACAGAAGCTTTTGAAACAGGGAGTACGTGATATGATTCGAATTTCCGATGCCAGGATGAGCGGCACTGCCTTTGGTACGGTCATACTTCATGCTGCACCAGAAGCTGCTGCAGGGGGTCCCATCGGCCTTGTTAAAACAGGTGATATAATAGAACTTAATGTAGAGGAACGGGTCCTTCAGCTCCATGTTACAGATGAAGAGCTGGAAAAGCGGCGTATGGAATGGAAACCGCCTACATATTTTGAAAGAGGCTATACCTCTCTGTATCAAAAGCACGTTCTTCAAGCTGATAAGGGATGTGATTTTGACTTTTTGGTTTCTAATCCCGATAAACGCTAATTGATAGAAGTGGGCTGTTCCCGCAATGGAGAACAGCCCATTTTTTCAATTTGCTTTTAAGTCCTTCACAGGATTTTTTAACGTTTCAAAACCATCAATTTGGCATTCTACTACATCTCCATCACGAATGACGACCGCTCCTGGAGTTCCAGTGGAAATAATGTCCCCCGGAAGAAGTGTCATAACTTTGGAATGGAAAGATACTAGGTGCCAAGGATTAAAGGTCATATTGGAAACAACATTTTTCCGGTGCAATTTTCCATTGATAACTGTAGAGACATTTAAACCTAGTACATTTTCTACTTCATCTGGTGTCACTAACTGCGGACCAAAGCTAAAGAAAGTATCAAAGCTTTTTGAACGGGTTAGATAGCGGGGATTCAGCTGCAGAATATCTTCTGCAGTCATATCTATAATCGTAGTAAAACCAGCAATCACATTCGGTGCATCTTCAATGGTTACGTCCTTGCATTCTTTTCCGATTATAATACCCAGTTCGGACTCTGCTGTTGTACGGTTTGATTGGGTCGGTATTTTTATTGTATCTTCAGGGCCAATAATGGATGTTGTCGGCTTCATAAAGCTTGCTGGTTCTGTACTTGGAGCAGATTCACTTAAATCTGCTGCATGTTCTACATAATTTAACCCTATGCCCCAAATTTTTGGGGGGAATCGGTATAAAGGACCGTATTCAATATTGCTTGCTGGAATTACCTCATGAAAATCTTCTATCATACTTTTTCCGCCATTATTATACCAATCTGTTAAATGCCTAAGCTGTCCGGAGTCGATAATTTCTAAAACCTTTGTTGACCAATTTGAATTCAGGTTTTTATTGATGGAGTCTACCAGTACCGCACCTTTTCCGGTTATGATTGCAGCCTTCTCTTCCCCAAATCTTTTTACCGTTGCTAATCGCATATTTTCATCTCCCTATAATATATGTATGGTTTCCTGTATATGACTTAGCAATGACATTGTCAGTTTTCAGCGGTTTCTACTTCAATCCCTTTTTTCTTTAAGGTTTCATCGACCCATGACCGGTCCCACAGTCCCTGGCCAATTGATCGCATAGTCTCTTTTTCCTTTGCTGCCAATTCAAGTGCTTTTTCTAAAACAACTCGGGCTTCATCTCTTGGGATTACAACAACGCCATCATCATCTCCGACAATAACATCACCTGGGGAAACGGGAACATTTCCGCAGCTAATGACTGTATTTATCTCGCCTGGCCCTTCTTTATAAGGCCCCCTGGGTGTTGTTCCCTTTGCAAAAACAGGCAGCCCCAGTTTGGCAATCCCTAATCTGTCCCTTACAGCCCCATCTATTACAAATCCGCCAATCCCTTTCGTTTTTGCATAAAAGGACATGATTTCACCAATGATGGCATGTTCTGTATCACCGCTTGCATCTATAACGATAATATCCCCCGGCTGTGCAATGTCCATCGCTTTATGTACAAGTAAATTGTCTGAAGGATGGGTCCGGACCGTTAAAGCACTGCCAGCCATGTGAACTCCAGGCTCGTTGACAGGCTTAATCGCATAGTTCATTACCCTCATTCTGCCCATCACATCTCCAAGAAGGGAAGTGGCGATCATTCTGCATCCATCGATGATGCTCTGGTCACTCCGCACAAAATCATTTATAACACGATAGCCTGTTCTTCCCATTTACATACCTCCAGGATTCTATTTATGATTTCTTCTAAATTACCTGGCAGTTAAAAGAGATTTATTGATGAGGGACGGCGGTGTTTCTCCAGATAAACCCTTTACCAGGTTTTCAGCAGCAAGGTAAGCCATTTTAGCTCTTGTTTCTGAGGTAGCCGAACCCATATGCGGGAGTGTAACTGTATTTTTCATCTGCAGAAGCGCATGATCACGGTTTATTGGTTCTTCTTTATAAACATCAAGCCCGGCACCTGCTATTTGCCTGGTCTTCAAAGCTTCGACTAAAGCTTCTTCATTTACAGTCTCCCCCCTGGAACCATTTATAAAAATGGCGGTCTTTTTCATTAATTGAAATTCACGATAACTGATCAAATCTTTCGTTTCTTCAGTAAGAGGAGTCATTAAGCAAACAAAATCTGACTTGGACAGCAGCTCATCAAGCTCGGTTTTCTTTGCGCCATAAAGTTTTTCGGCATTTTCATTCCTGCTCCTGTTATGGTATAAAATCTCCATATCGAACCCAAGGTTAGCCCGTTTGGCAATGGCCGAACCAATTCTCCCCATCCCAATAATGCCGAGAACTTTATGATGAACATCCAACCCAAATAGATCTTCCTCTATAAGTCTCTCCCACTTCCCATCTTTCACAAATCTATCCATTTCGCAAATTCTTCTAGCAGTAGAAAGCAACAATCCAAATATGGTATCTGCGGTAGTATCGGTTAAAACATCAGGTGTATTTGTTGCCATTATTCCCCTGCTTGTGAGTTCATCCATATCAAAATTGTTATAGCCGACTGAAGCATTGCAGACAATTTTTAATTGAGGGGCTTTATCAAGCAATTCTTTATTGATGCTCATACTGCTTCCGAGGAGCCCATGTGCATCAAGTAAATCCTTTAAAAAATCCGGATTTAACCAGCTATCCAGATTTTCATAATAGCTAACCTGGCAATATTCCTTTATATAAGACAGAACTTCATGGGGTACTTTTTTATAAATCACAACTTTTGGTTTCATATCTGCTCCTTAAATCCATATTAGAGTTTTCAGGGCTAAGCAATACATTATGGCTTTGACTGTTTTTCCCATATTCGACATCTTCCCCGTCCTTTCCTGCTGAATATCACTCTCCTATGATCTGAAATTGTATTTTTTAATTGCTGGTAAACAGCGTTCGGCTTTTTCATCGGATAATCCCTCATCATGCAGAAGCCAGCTTCAACTGTAAATCATCAGTTTCTGCCTGGCTATTCCTTTTCATATAAACCTGCTGATCAGCTGATCTTTCATCCTCTCATTCAGTTTAAACTGACCCTCTCTTAACATATCTGTTCCTGCCCCTTTTGGCAGTGATTCCGTTAATGTTTTTCTTTCATTCTTGTAAAGGACTCCAGTAAACATGCTGGAGGTTTCTTCCACAATATTAAAGGCCATGCCCCGATTGGATGGATCGTATTCTTCCACTTCATCCAAGTTCATCAGGTTCTTTTTTAAAAATTCATAGGTTAATATTTTATTAAAAGTCACACAGGGGCTAAAAACATTGATAAAAGAAAAGCCTTTGTGCTTCATGCCTTGCTCAATAAGCGATACTAGCTGTTTTAAATCTCCGGAAAAGGCTTGAGCAATAAAGCTTGAACCTGATGCGAGAGCCATTTGCAGAGGGTTGATAGGCTGTTCCGGATTTCCGCCTGGGCTTGACTTTGTTTCCATGCCCTGTGGGCTTGTAGGCGACATTTGCCCTTTGGTTAACCCGTATATTTGATTATCCATTACAATATAGGTAATATCTACATTTCTCCGTGCAGCATGAGCAAAGTGGTTGAGGCCAATTCCAAAGCCATCACCGTCACCTCCTGCACAGATCACATGCAAACCAGGATTAGAGAGCTTTACACCCTGTGCTACAGCCAACGCTCTTCCATGCATGGTATGCATACTATACACGTTAACATAGCCTGAAATTCTCCCCGAACAGCCAATACCGGAAATCAGAGCCATATCCTCTGGTTCGATATTCAGGTTCACGGCACTTTTTTGAATAGCGGCTAGCACGGAAAAGTCACCGCAGCCAGGGCACCAATTAGGCTTAATATCCATGCGGTAATCTTTTAATGTCGACATTATACCAGCTCCTTGCAAAATTCCCTGATATCTGATGGTGCAAATGGCCTGCCGTCATACTTTGAAAGCTTTTGGATTTTGGAATGGTCAGGTATGTGCTGTTTTATTACATCAGCCAGCTGGCCCGTAAAATTGTTTTCAACTACAATTACCTGTCTTGCCTTGTTAATCATGCCTTCCAACTGATCTGCAGGAAAAGGGTGCAATAAACGGATATGAGCAAGCCCTGCTTTTATCCCTTCTTTGTTGAATGCCTCACAAGCTTCTCTGATCGCCCCATAGGTCGAGCCAAAGCCGATTAGTAGAAGATCTTCACCTTTGCCCTCTGCCTTTATATCTTCTCCAAGAGTAACAGTTTCGATCTTTTTCATCCTTTTGATCATCATTTTTTTCCGGTTTTCATAATCCTCTGTTGGATGTCCGGTCTGGCTATGCTCTATTCCTGTTGCATGATGTGTTCCAAATTTTTGTCCCGGTATGGTTCTTGGTGAAATATGATCATCCGTAAATGCAAACCTGTCATATACAGCCTTTCCTTGTTCTGCCAATTTTTCATCGGATACTCTTTTACCCCGTTCCATTTCAATTCTGAGAGGATCCAGTATCTCTGCACTTTGTTTAGATGTAGACAAAACAAGATCTGCAGCAATAAAGACCGGGCATTGATACAGCTCTGCAAGGTTAAAAGCTGTACTCATATCATACATAGCTTCTTGCACAGTACTTGGCGATATAATAATTCTTGGTATTTCGCCATGGGTTCCTCCCAACATGGCTGTTAAATCACTTTGCTCCATTTTAGTAGCAAGTCCGCTGCTGGGTCCTCCGCGCTGGGTATCAATAATAACTAAAGGAATCTCAACAGCACCCGATAACCCTATCGCCTCCTGCATTAAGGAAATCCCAGGGCCGGAGGTTGCTGTCATTGAGCGAGTTCCAGCAAAGCTGGCGCCGATTGCCATTGCTACAGAGCTTAATTCATCTTCTGCCTGAACAACAACTCCTCCACATTCTGGCATCATATTTATCATATTTTCCAATATTTCTGAAGCCGGAGTAATCGGATAGCCAGCCATGAAACGGCACCCTGAAGCAAGGGCTCCAATAACCATTGCCTCGTTTCCAGATAAAAACATTTTGTTAGAGTTTATGGGCGGAACTACCGGGATGGAGAACAAGTTTTTTTCTTTAATAAAAGCGTAACCTTTCTCAAAAGCTTCAACATTTAATTGCGATATTTTCATTCCCTTTTTTAAGAACTGTTCCTGAATGACCTTATGGAAACTGCTGGCTGAATGATTATTCAATGCACAGATCATTCCCAGGGCAACCATGTTTTTCATAATTGGAGATCCCAGTTCAGACGCCAATTCCTGAAAAGGAGCTTCAATTATTATCACTCCGTTCGGGGCCATCGGCAGGCTATCAGATTTAACGCTTTTAGAGTCATAAAGAATAATACTATTTTTATCCATATGGTTTATATATAGATCTATTGAAGCCCTATCAAAAGCCACAAGGATGTTGACTTTTTCGGCATTTACATAGATTTCTTTTCTTGAACTGATCCTTAAGTTAAAATCTGAGTGTCCCCCTTTAATCCTTGAAGAAAAATTACGGAAACCATATAGGGAAAAACCGATTTGGCTTAAAACCTTTGTGAGAATCTCACCTACACTTTCAATTCCTTCCCCTTGCTCACCGCCAATTACAATCGTAAGTTCCTCCACATTTTTCCTCCTAACGGATAATGGATATTGTATCCCTTTTTAGGTTTTAGAATCTAGTCGACAGCGCCTTTTCCGCCATCTACATTTACGGATGTTCCCGAGACATATGACGCGGCATCTGAAGCAAGAAAGGCAATGACTTTGGCTGCTTCCGATGTTTCGCCTATCCTCCCAAGCGGAATATCGTGCTTTGGATCACTGGAGAATTCTTCCCAAGTTAAGTGGCCTGCAGTCTTTTTCCACTTTTTTTCTTCAATTTGGCTGCTTCGGATTAAACCAATACATACGGTATTAACCCGAATCGAGTATTTACCTAAATCCCTGCTCATCGCTTTCGTCAGAGCGATCCCTGCTGCTCGCGTAGCAGAAGTTGGAAGGGATGAAGCCGGAGGTGACTTTCCGATCACTGCGGTGATATTAACGATGGAACCGCCGCCTGTTTTCATGTGCTTAACCGCTTCCCTTGAGCAATTTATTGCTCCAAATAGCTTTAAATTTATATCTTCTTCCCACATTTCCGAAGTAACATCTTCAAAGCCATGTGCTGAAGATGTCCCTGCATTATTTACTAATATATGGAGGGACCCATAATGGGCTATGGTTTCTTCTATTAATCTAATACAATCATCTGCTTTGGAGACGTCTGCCTGAATCCCCAAAACCCTTTCGCCTGTGTCGGCATAAATGGATTGAACTGCTTTATCTAATGCCTCTTTGCCCCGGCCGCAAATGGCTAACTTTGCTCCTTCTTTCAATAACTGGCAGGCCGTTTCATAGCCTATCCCCTTGCTTCCGCCAGTAACGATGGCCACCTTTCCCTTTAATCCTAAATCCATCGGGTGACTTCCTTTCATATTTTTAATAACTAGCACGGTTAATAAAAAAGTTAGATAATCCCTTCTTCTCTCAATCTATCAATTTCCGCCTTGTCAAATCCCAGCTCTTTCTCCAAGAACTCATCTGTATGCTCTCCTAATAAAGGGGGATGGTTTTTGGTTTGAATTTGCAGACCAGAAAATCTTATGGGACTCTTTACAAGTTTTATTGTTCCAAGGGTTGGATGTGAAACCTCTTCTACTGTTTCCCTGGCTTTTACCTGAGGGTGTTCAAATACCTGTTCGATATTATTTACAGGTCCGGCTGGCACACCGGCATTTGATAGCAATTGGAACCATTCATCAGCAGACTTTCCAGAAAAGACTTCCTGTATTTGGCTAGTCAGCTCCTGGCGGTTTTCAATTCTTTTATTATTGGTTTTGTATTTTTCATCATCTGCCCACTCGGCATGCCCAAGCACATCGCAAAACTTTTTATATAGCCGGTCATTTCCAGCACATACCATCAATGGTCTATCTTTGCACTGGAACACCTGATAAGGAACAATATAACTATGACTATTCCCGATTCTCTTAGAAATGGATCCTGTATTTAAGTAGCTGCTCGAGATGTTTGCAAGGGAGCTTAGCTGAACATCCAAAAGTGAGATATCGATGTGCTGCCCTTCTCCTGTGTGGTCTCTCAATCTAAGGGCTGAAATAATGCTGATGGCAACATATTGAGAAGTCATAATGTCAACAACAGGAACCCCTACTCTTGTGGGTTCCCCATCCGGGAAACCGGTAACATCCATAATTCCGCCAATCGCCTGAATAACCGGATCAAATCCAGGCTCATGGCTATAAGGACCCGTTTGCCCATAGCCTGTTACAGAGCATAAAATGATAGCAGGATTTACTTTTTTAAGCTCTTCATATCCAAGGCCCATTTTTGCCAATGTCCCAGTTTTAAAATTTTCAAGAACAACGTCAGCGTCTTTTACCATTTTTAATAATAAATCTTTGCCTGTTTTATTTTTCAGGTTGAGTGTAATGGATCTTTTGTTTCGGTTGGCACACATATAATAAGTGCTTTCTCCCTCAACAAATGGCACCCAGTCTCTCATGCTGTCCGTTCCATTAGGTGATTCAATGCGAATCACATCTGCTCCCAGATCCCCTAAAATCATTGATCCGCCTGGACCGGCATAAACGCGTGACAAGTCCAGGACTTTAATATCCTCTAATGGCTGTTTCATGTGTTTTCCTCCTATGTATTTTTAGGTTAGGTCTGTTAATCTTGACTGTAACTTTCCGCTTCAGGCGCTCAAGCGTTTCGCGGGCGGTCCGGAAGCCTCACCGGCGCCCTGCTGCCTGTGGGGTCTTCCTTTGACTCGCACTCCCGCAGGACTTTGAATAAGCATCCCTGGTTTAATACCGCACCCAGAAAATATTTTGGTAGAACTATGCCTTTTTATAAAGACAGCCTATTTTAACCTGCCTAAATTGGCAAACTATCTCCCACCGCTTACGGTAATGATTTCACCCATCATATAATCAGCTGAGTCTGAAGCCAAAAATGCGACTACTTTGGCTATATCTTCAGAAGTTCCTGCACGGCCAATTGGGATTGTAGGGACAATACGGTCAATTCTCTCCTGCGTTGAATATTTATCCTGAAAAGGTGTAAGGATAAATCCTGGTGCAATTCCATTCACTAAGATTCCGTGGGGGGCAAATTCTTTAGACAGACCAACAGTGAGAGTGTTGACTGCTCCTTTTGCTGATGCATAGTGAATGCTTTCACCAGGTCCCCCAAGCCTTGCTGCTACTGATGAAATATTAATAATTCTTCCTGACTTTCGGGGAACCATATGCTTTAAGACTGTCTGTGATACCAAAAATACACTTTTCACGTTGACATCGTATGTCTTTTCCCAAAGCTCTTCATCAATTTCTAAAAACGAACTGCGTTTTATAGCGGCTCCGGCATTATTTACTAATATATCTATCTGGCCAAAGGCATTTAAAGTTTCTTCTACCAGTCTCTGAACCTCTTCCTTAATGGTTACATCAGCTTTAACGATTAGACACTCACTGCCGGCCTGCTCTACCAACTGCTTTGTCTTTTCGGCGCCTTCAGCATTTGAATTATAGGCGGCCACAATGGCATATCCTTTCCCAGCCAGGATTTTTGCTGAAGCCTGCCCGATTCCGGAACTGCCGCCTGTAATTAAAGCGACTTGCTTTTTATCAGTGTTCATAGCTACCCGCCTTTTTGCTATTCAGAATTCTACGGCTGGAATTTGATTGCAGCCATAGTGTATTTTGCATCAACCGGAAATGTTGCTAGTTGTTTCGCTTACATCATTTGTCTTTTGGTCTTCAATATTAACGGAGGCAATTTTTTGCCAGATGATAATAGCTGCTAAGATCGACAGCCCAATAATATCAGTCAATAAAGTAGGCTTTATCATTAAGAAAGCTGTAACAAACAGTGCCAGCCTTTGAATTAAATTTGTTTTTGTTAAAAACCAGCCTTGCAAGCCCCCCGCCAAACAAACAACCCCAATTGTTGAAGTTGCCATAGCAATTAGGCTTTCGGTAACAGTTTCGCCATTAAATAATAAGACTGGATTAAATAGGAAGAAGAACGGGATGATAAACCCGGTAATCCCTATTCTCATTGCCTCTATTCCAACTTTATTAGGAGGAGCCCCTGCAAGCCCTGCCGCAGCATAGGAAGCCAGCGCAACAGGAGGTGTAATGTTTGAAAGTGCCGAGTAGAAGAATGCAAACATATGCGCCGCCAATGGAGGCACCCCAAGTTTTACAAGTAAAGGCGCTGCAATCGTAGCAACAATAATGTAAGCCGCTGTTGCTGGAATTCCCATCCCTAAAACGATACTAATTAACATGGTCAGGATTGCAGCAATAATCAAATTATCTCCAGCCAGGGCAAGAATGTTATTTCCTAGTGTTAAGCCTAAACTTGTTAAAGAAATCGTTCCCACTACGACTCCGACGATGGCACAGGCAATTCCTACTCCAATTGCTCCCTTGCTTCCTTCTACTAGAGAATCAACAATCATTTTAAAGTTCATTCTTGTTGATTTCCTTAGCCAGCTGGCCAATACAGTTGAAATTAAAGCAAATACTGCTGCATATAAAGGAGTAACTCCTGTACTAAGCAAACCGATTAATATGATAAGCGGCAAAAGTAAGTGGCCCCTGTCTTTCAGCACTATGACCATATTTGGGATGTTTTCCTTTGATATGCCAGTCAGTCCAATTCTTTTTGCTTCGAAATGGACAACCATAAATACAGTGACGTAATAAAGAAATGCAGGGATGATGGCGGCCAGCATGATCGTTCTGTAAGGAACTCCCAGGAATTCAGCCATGATAAACCCGGCTGCCCCCATAATAGGCGGTGCAAATTGACCGCCAGTTGACGCGACAGCCTCAACCGCACCAGCAAACTTAGATTTATAGCCTGTTTTTTTCATTAAAGGTATGGTGACAGCACCTGTTGTAACAACATTGGCTACCGCACTGCCATTTACCATCCCCATGAATCCGCTTCCGATAACGGAAACTTTGGCAGGTCCGCCTGCAGTCCAGCCGGCAATGGATAAAGCAATGTCATTAATAAAATCAGTAAAACCGCTGTTCTTCAAGAAAGCCCCAAATAAAACAAACAAGAAGATATAAGTGGCAGAAACCCCTAACGCAATTCCAAATAACCCCTGGCTGCCCCAGAACATAATATCCGTAACCCGTTCAAAGCTGAACCCAACGTGTCCTAGTGCTCCTGGGATATAAGCACCAACGAAATTATAGATTAGAAAAATCGCACATATAATTGTGAGTGCATTCCCGATAACCCTTCGGCTTGCTTCAAAAACAACCAGAATCCCAATTGCAGCCATGTAATAGTCCATCTCAACATGTATGCCAAATCTTTCTCTTGCAAAAGTGTCATAGGTTAAAAGCAAATAGCCGATTGAAATCAATGTCAGCAAAATGCATATCATATCCCAAATTGTCGGCAATGTTCGGCTTGCTGCTGATTTTTTTGTCGCTGGATATATTAGGAATGATAAGATTAAGAGAAAACCAAGATGCCATGCACGCATTTTAATAGCTTCCAATATTCCTAAACTGCTAGTGTATAGCTGAAAAAGAGCCCAGATTATCAATATCCCTGTCACAACTTTGGCAGTTAGGCCGACGTAGTCTCTTGTCCTAAAATCGCTGTCATATTTTTTTAGGATTTCTTCTTCATTTTGAACTTGGTTTGCCAATTGACTCAACTTCCATTCCTCCTTATTAACTCGCAATATTCTAGGTTTTTTCTTTATTTACAAATGTCCCTGTTGCAAATGCCACCAACTTGTCTTGTTCATCATAAATTTCACTTTTGCATATTGTTACAGTTTTTCCATTCTGGATTACCTCTCCTTTTCCGATTAGAATGCTGCCTGTTGCTGGCCGTAAGTACTGGATTTTCATTTCAGCTGTCACAGAAAATACATGATCTTCCAAAACAGAATTAATGGCTGAAGCCATCGTAGCATCTAAAAGAGTTGCCAATATCCCACCATGGACTTTTTCGAAAATCTGCAGAAATTCTTTTTTTACAGGCATGGAGACTTTAGACTTGCCGCTATCAGCATATTGCAGTTCTAGACCAATATGATTCCAGACTGGAGATGATGAGAGCGTTTTCGATTTTTCCGTTAACATGTAGGAAACCACCTTTTAATATTCTCATTTTCAATAATTATCCTTGTTTTATTTAATTTTATAATAAAAAGTATAAAAAAATCCATAATTATTTAAAAATTATAATAATTATATATATTTTATTAATTTAAAATTTTACGAATATAACTTTAGCAGATTCTTTTTTATTTCCTTGCCAATCGTATTTCTTAAGATTTCGTTGCTCCCTCCTGCAATCTCATAGGACTTGGCATCCCGTAAGTACCGGCCAAAAGGCGCATTAACGGTTGTCCCATAAGCACCGCAGACCTGTATGGCATCCGAGCATACTTTTGTTGCCATCTGTCCGGCAAAAAGCTTTGCCTGGCTGGATTCAGAAATAGAAGCTTTTCCAATATCATGTAAGAAAGCGGCCTGATAGGTTAATAGTCTGGAAGCATTTATATTCATAAGCATGTCTGCAAACATCCATTGAATGCCCTGAAAATCGATCACAGACTGATCAAACGCTTTTCTGGATGATACCCACTCCAAGCTATGTTCATAAGCTGCCCTGGCAATCCCTACACTTATAGCGGCGGCGGCAGTCCTGCTGTTATTAAGGGTAATGACCGCTTGTTTAACCCCTTTTCCTTCTTCCCCGACAAGACAGTAATCCGGGACAGCAACATCTTCAAAATATGCATCCACATGCGGTCCATTTCGGAGGCCTATTGTTTGTGAATAGTCACCGATTTCTGTCGTAATGCCAGGAAGGCTACGGTCAATAGCAAAGATGGAAACCCCTTTATTTGTTTCGGCCAGCAAAATAAAAAATTCGGCCGCAGAGCCGGATGTAATAAATGTTTTTTTTCCATTTATAATCCAGCTCCCGCCCTTTTTTTCTGCTTTTGTATCAACACTTCTGATATCCGATCCTCTTTTGGATTCTGTTAAAGAATAGGAGGCGATTAGTCCTTCCCTAAAAAGCGGAAGGTAATGGCTTTTAACTTTTTCATTCCCAAAAAGCAGGAGCATGGTTTCAGCCTGAAAAATAGTAATCAGGGAAATCGCTGTAGCCGCACAGCCGTATGCTACCTCTTCCATCAAGATACAAGCATCGATCTTGGAACGGTTTAAACCATTATATTTCTTAGGCACAGTTAAGGCTGTATATCCCTGTGCGGCCATTTCTTTTATGATTTCCTTTGGATATAGATCTTTGCGATCTCTTTCATCCGCTGTGGGTATTATTTTTTCTTTTGTAAACTCCCGAATTTCCTCCTGAAATTTAAGCTGTTCTTCAGATAATTGCAAAATCAAGCTATGCACCTTACTTTCGTTTAGATTTCATTTGTTCCAGTAAAGCCATATATTCATGTGTATCTGTTACAACAGCCATATGCGACGATACCATATCCAGGTGGTTCCTCAGACTGACTTTGTTATGGTTTTTAACAAGCCTTTTTATCATTCTTATAGCATTCTGTGGTTTTGAGCATAAGACTTTTGCAAATTCCTGGGCCTTTTCAAAAACTTCATCCTTGTGATAAACATAATCAACCAGCCCGATCTCCAAAGCTTTTTCTGCATTTAGTCTTTCTCCTGTCCACAATAGCTCCAGCGCTTTTGACTCTCCCACAATTTTAGGAAGGAAGTATCCGCCGCCATCTCCCGGTACAAGCCCTAAATGGATGTACCCCTCTCCCACTCTTGCATGGTCTGCACAAAAACGAAGATCACACATTAGAGCCATATCCAAGCCCGCTCCAATAGCATCGCCATTCATGCATGCAATAACCGGCTTATCAATTTCTTCTAATAATAGAGGGATTTTCTGAATGTTTTCCCATAAAGAAGCTTTTCGCTTAACGGCATCACTCCATAAATCCTCTGTAGGGTCTCCTATAAAGCCCTCTCCATTTGATAATGCTTTAATATCTCCCCCTGCGGAGAACGCCTTCCCTGTACCTGTAAGAATAAGAACCTTTAAATTATCATTCTCTTTAAATTCCACGAGTGATTTATACCAGTCCGTAATCATTTCGTGGCTGAAAGAGTTTAAAAAATCCGGCCTATTTAATCTAAGCACGGCTATTTCATTTGTAAGGTTTTCAAAAACAATATGATTATTTTCCATTTTTAAAACTCCTTTTTATCTGCTTATTTTTTTTCTTTCTCTGTCCCATACATGTTTAATTCCTTCATCTATAAGCTCCTGCAGCTTAATTTTTTCTGATGAAGTTTTCTCAAAGGATACCCTGATTTCCAAGTACCTTGGAACCATATGGGATGGCAGGTTATCCAGCAGCCACTTATATAATTCCTCAATGGAAACCTCATATCCTTTTCTGCAGACTACACTTAATTTAATCTCTTGTCCGGCAATTTCATCAGGAATCGGCACGACTGCATTTTCCAGGATACCTGGATGCTGCTGTACCATATTTTCAATGTCATAGGCGGAAATGTTTTCTCCTTTTCTGCGAATCATATTTTTCTTTCTCCCCTTGAAATAGAAGAATCCATTTGGATCTTTCTCAGCCAAATCACCAGTGTGGAACCATAAATTCCTCATTGCTGATATAGTGTTTTTCTCCATATTAAAATAGGAAGTGAACATTGAATAAGGAACATTGGGGCGTACAACAATTTCCCCCACTTCCCCAGCAGGCAATTCACAGTCATGATCATCAAAAATGCGAATCTCATAGAGTTCACGCGGCTTTCCAATACTCCCAATCTTTGATTCTTTCAGGGAATTCATAATAGCAAAACCGCCAATCTCCGCCATCCCATAGCCTTCCATCATTCGAGCATTTGTTTTCTTCTCAAGGCTTCTCCAAATGTCCTCTGGAGCACCGCCTCCATAAGCCGTCCTCAAACTGGTGCGAACCTGTTGCGGTGTCACTTTATCCAATATGCTTAATACCGTCCCAACATAGGTGAAAAGCGTAACATTATAATGGTTAACCGTATCCCAAAAAGAAGAAGCTGAAAATTTTCTTCCTAAAACAATCGTCGCGCCATTTAGAAGCAAAGCGGGTATGCCCATTAGTTGGGGATTGGCATGAAACAGGGGCAAAAACAAATATAAATTGTCAGTTTGGTCCATTCCGACTGCATCTCCTATATCTCTGCCCGATAATACAAACGTTTCGTGGGGATTCACGACTCCCTTGGCGGGACCGGTTGTTCCTGAAGTATAGACGATCGTTAGAGGCCATCCAGGCTGAAGAGTATATTCGATTAAACCTGAATCAACTTCACTTTCATTTAATAGAGTATTAAGTTGAATCATCTCCTTTTCGATGCCTATAACATCTTTATCAGAGATGATAATTAAACGATCAATGCATGGATCATTTTTCATATCCATATCAAGTATGGCAGGGAGAAACTCTTCCTCAGTTATGATTGCCATACTTTCACTATTTTTTAATTGATGGTGCAATAAGGCTCCTTTTAAACGCGTATCAAGCGTTACAGCTATTGCACCAATCTTTGACAAAGCAAACCAGCTCCAAATAAACTCTGGCCGATTTGATAGAATAATGGAAACATGATCACCTTTCTTAATTCCTTTTTTTAAAAATCCATTTGCCAGCCTGTTCGTGATTTTCCACATATCTGCATAGGTATAGCATTCTTCCTCAAATTTTAAAAATATATTTTGGGGGTAATTTTCATTTCCAGCCAAAAGCAATTCATTAAAATTCATGTTCTCCGACCTCCTATCTTTTCCTCAGGCGCCGGGAGTAATGGCATCAACTTCAACATTTAGATATTCAAGGCATTCAGTTACAACTCTTTTGCCCGCCCTGCTCAGAGCGTCATATGTTAACCCGGCAATGTGCGGGGTTGCAATAAAGTTATCAAGGGAAAATAAAGGAGAATGGCAGCACGGTTCAGTTTCCTGAACGTCAAGTCCTGCGAAGCGCAGATGCTGATTCTTTAAATATTTATATAGTGCATCTTCATTGATGATCCCGCCTCTTCCGGCATTTAGCAAAATGGCACCCTTTTTCATCTTTTTAATTTCTTCTTCTTCAATCAAATGATATGTTTCATCTGTCAGCGGGGCATGAATGGTAACGACATCTGATTGTGTTAATAGCTCCTCAAAAGACACCAATCTTGCACCGTTTGCTTTGGCTTCCTCCTCATCAATGTATGGGTCGAATGCAAGCACATTCATATTAAACCCTTTTTTCAAAATGGAGCCAACACACTTGCCAATATTTCCAAATCCGATAATGCCAACGGTTTTTCCGTTTAGTTCCAGCGCAGAAGTGAATCCATGTTTATTCCAGATGGATTCCTTCATTTGCTGATAAGCAAGGAGGATATGCCTCATGCCACACAAGAGAAGGGAAACAGTATGTTCGGCCACAGATACCGAATTGACGCCAGGAAGATTGATTAATTTGATTCCTTTAGAGGCTATGTAGTCCTGATCAAACTGATCCAGGCCAACAGATGCGATTCCAATAACTTTTAATTTGCCGCTGTTCTCCAATAAGGGTTTTTCAATTTTGCCCGTTAAATGTGTAGCGCGCCCTAGCAAAATATCATAATTCCCAACAATTGCAGCCAGCTCTTCAGGTGATAGACCATAATTAACGTCTACTTCACAATATTGTTTTAAAAGGGTAATACCCTCTTCGTGAATATGGTCTATGACTAAAGCTTTCATACTTCTCCCCCTCATGTATTATGATTTTCGAATTTTTCTGAAAAATTATTCCGGATTTCTATTTTACATTTGGCGCCTGCGGCTTTATAGTTAAGATACATCTGTTAAGACTGTATAGAGAAAGAATCTTTCCCTATACAGTTTTTTTCTATTTATTTAAGAAACTCGAAAACTTATATGCCAGTACAGCGGGGTCATCATTTAAAAAAGGATTCTTTTGATTTTCCTGATTGATCTTTGCATGTAAAACAATTGGGCCGTCCTCTTCGATCGACTTCTGAACTGCCCTTTCAAAGTCCTCAGCATTATCTGCCTGAATCGTTTTTAAATTAAATCCTTCTGCAACTTTGGCTATATCAATGCGGCTGGCCAAGGAACATTGGCCACCTGTCGATGCAAAACATTCATTATCAAAAACAATCAGCATCCATTTATGCGGGTTCAAATAGCTTGATGATGCCAGAGAATTGGGATTCATTAGTACCCCCCCATCCCCTTCTATGCCAATGCACTTTTTAAATCCTTTCTTTTCCAATGTTAGGCTGACACCGATTGCAACGGATGGAGTCAATCCCATCGTATCAACCATATATAAATGATTATCCCGTCTTCCAAGGCTAGCCCATTCTCTTGAGGTATTCCCGCAAGAAGAAATGACAGGTATATTCTCTGTATATTTATAAAGAATTTTTAGCGCATCGATTCTTGACATCATTGCTCTGCCCCCCCTTTAATATTGAACATAACAATAATAGGGCGATGTGTATCCTTGGCATACTTAGCCCCTTGCTTTATGGCTGTACTCCATTCCTTCAAGGGAACACGATAATCAAGCTTAAATGTTTTCACCCTGGCAGCATCCAAAATGTCCGGCAGAGGTTCTGAAAACAAGTTAACTGCCGAATTAATTTCACCGAAACCGCCTCTGCGGGTTACTAAAATAAGCATGGGAACATGATAGGCCTGTGCAAACGTTGTGATGGCCAGGATTGAATTTCCGATTCCAGTATCCTGGATAAGCATAATTGGAAATTGTCCGCCCAAGCTGATCCCTGAAGCAATGCCTACTCCATCCTCTTCCCGGCTGATTGGGAAGGAAGTTATTTTATCAGAGTTCTCGAAATGTTCTATAACCTTTCCGATCGTGCTGCAAGGCAAAGTCAGCAAGTAATCCGCCTCTGTTTCTTCAATGCCCTTAATGATTTCTTCACATGCTAAATCCTGAAATGCAGGCATGTTTATTCCCCCTTTACCATTTGCTTGGCGGCAGGATACTGCTTATCTCTTCAATGGACGCGCCGCTTTCAAAAAGTCTCACAACTGCCTCTTCTCTTTTTGTCGCATGAATTGTCTTCTCCAGCACTTCTTCTGCTTTTGAACCTGGGACTACCACAACCCCGCTGTCGTCAGCAATAATCAAATCACCCGGATTCACCCTGACACCTGCTATTGAAATGGGGCCATTGATTTCCATTGCCTCCACACGGTATTTGCCTGTAATTGGCGTTTGGCCAGTACTCCAGACTGGATAATCCAATTTGCGGACGGTATCCACATCCCTTACACCGCCATCAACGATATTGCCTGCCATTCCCCATTGCTTGGCAACAAGAGTGGAGAGACCTCCCATTACAGATATATCACCCAAGGCAGCGGCGTCAAATACTGCTACATCTCCTTTTTCTGCAATCGCATAAACGTCTCTGTCTGCCAGCTTTGCCCGCTCCATATTGTAATACCCATGGTCAGGAGTGTTGCTTTCAGGTATATAGCGGATCGTTACAGCCGGACCGACTATCTTTTTGCCTGTAATGATGGGGCGCAGCCTGCTTGCTGAAATTGCCCCTTTGATGCCCATGGAATCCAGGACATCTGAAACTGTAGGTGTAAGCCCATCCATTTCCATGAAAGCTTCTATAATTTCCCGGGACGGCCTCGTAAATTCCACTTTTACAATTCTTTCAGGCGGGATTAACCCCATTAATCTATTTTTATATTTTTCCAATTCCTCCGTCTCCATTTACTTGCCTCCTTTAGCTTAGTAACAATATAACTCTATCGACTTTGACTGCGATCGATAGAGTTATATTAGTGTTCATTCTTAATTACTTAAGAATGCCCTTTTCTTTATAGTACTTTTCAGCACCAGGATGGATAGGAATACCCGATGTTCCTTCAAGCGCTTTCTCAATATCAAATTGTTCGATTACAGCATGAGATCCTTTTAATTCTTCAAGGCCTTCCCATAAGGTCTTAACCAGATCATAGGCTACTTCGTCCGGCATATCTGCTGAACCTACAAGGAAGTTATTTTGGGCAACTGATAAAACATCTTCAGGCTGATTTTCATAACTGTTAGCTTCGATTGTATATTCCATCGTCCAAGGGTATTTCTCTTTAAGATAGTCAACAGCTTCTGGAGTGTATGGAAGCAGCATACCATTTGCAGTTGACAGCATTTCAGTTACAGCGGATGTAGGAACTCCAGCCATGACCATTGCAACATCTGTTTGCTTATTTCTCATCAAGTCGGTTGCTTCTGTAAATCCAACAAAATCTTTGCCAAGTCCTTCATAATCGACGTCATAAGCTTCCATTGCACGCTGGGTTTCAATTTCGGTTGCACTTCCAGTCGCACCTGGAACAATCTTTTTCCCTGCCACGTCAGCGATTGATTCGATACCGGCTCCTTTTCTTGCCACTAGATGATTGACGTTTGGATATAAACCAGCCAAAATGCGTACATTTTCAACTTTATTTCCATCAAATGAGGCCTCGCCATTATACCCTTCATAAAGAGTCCCTGTTGGTGTAAGAGCTACTTGAGCCTCCCCCTGTTTAATAAAAATCAGGTTCTGAACACTTCCATTTGTGGCTTGAGAGGAAGCTTGAACATAATCCAGTTTTTTATTCCAGTAATCAGAGAAAATAGCTCCCAATGGATAATAAGTTCCAGTAGTTGTTCCTGTTGCAAACATGATTGAATAGTTATCCGGTTTGCCGGATGACCCTGAATCTGAACCGGAAGAACCGGCATCCGAATTTCCTCCACCGCTCGTACTGTTGGAGCTGCAGCCGATTAAAGCAAATGCCATTAATGCAATCATAAAAATGGTTAAAAGTTTTTTCATCTCTCTTTCTCCCCTCGTTTATTAGTTTGGTGTCATGTTCATTATTAAAAAAATAGTACGATTATTACTTTAAATAATCACCTCCCTAAAAAAATAAAGTGTTGGTACCGCTTTCAATACTATTAAAAAAGGAAACTGTTAATTGGCACTCTGACAGGCACGTATTCCGCAGAGGAGCTTTAGAACACCCCCGGCAACCGAGTAGTGCGGAAAATTAACAGCAAATTTAAAAGTGTTTTTTAAAAAAACATATTTATTAGATAGATGGAAATGGATGATACTAGTATGATTGAAAAGGCATATTTTATATTCCAAATCCCTATTTCAAACGGTTTTGTCTTAAACAATGCAGATGCAAGCAAGTTTGCTGCTGAAACTGGGGATAAAAGCGGTGTGATGCCCCAGCTTATAACCAAGATCAAGACATATAGTTCAGGCTTTAGTCCAATGACATCAGGAGATAGAGTTGTTGCAAAAATTGAGATGGGAAGCACTTGGTGTATGAAAAAAGAAGATATAACACAAGTAAAAATGATGGTTATAATCGTTAGGATGAGAGAAATCTCGCTTATGCTTGAGAATAAGGATGATAAGTATGCAGGAAATTCTGTAAGTAAAACCATCTGGGAAAAAAATGTTGCTGAAATAATCATGATCGATTCTGTATGGACATTTGGAGCCACTTCTGTAAAGTAATCTTTTAAGGAGTATGCAAACTCCTTAATTTTATTGATTGCCAAAGACCAGAGGATGGAATAGGAAATGGCAAGTATGGAAATTAGCAGCAGCACATTAAAATGATGCAGCCATTTTTCCAGAAAGAATAACGCCATGAATAGCCCTATGAAAGCAATTATTAATTCAATTCCTCTTTTATGCTCTACCTTTTTTGGTTTCTCCTTGCTCACATCTTTATCAATACTGGCTGCTACATAGGGAGCTGTATTTGTTGTTACTTCTTTGGATAGGTATCTTAAATTGATAGCCACAGATGTCAGGTAGCAAATGATGACCATAACAAGCCCATATCCAAAAAATGATACAAAGCTCACCCCGACAAGATGCAAAATGATGGCTACACCCGCAAAATATGGAGACCAAAAGGCTGCAAGGGAAAATCCTTGAACAAGGCTTCTTACAAATACTTTATTCAAATGCCGGAATCGCACCGAGAATAAATCATACATGACTCTTAACGATCCCAAATTTAAAAATGAACTGACAATACAAGTTATCGCTGTTACAAAGGCAATTTTTTTCATATCTTTCTTTAGAAAGGTCACCACAAAATAATCCATATATTCGATGTAACCGCCATTTTTTAGTGGATAGGATAACAGTGGCACGGTTATAAACAAAGAAATCAGGGCTACATTGTTAAGAATGGAGTCTACCCAGTATTCGCTGCTTCCATCATAGATAAAGAAAATCATATTGCCAAAGATAAGAAGCGCACCGCTCATTACCTTGGGGAAGTTAGCCATCCAGGGCAAAGAAATTAAAAATGCGAGAACCACCAAAGATACTAGAAAAAGATCCAAAGGCAGCGAGAAAAAAGAATAAAGCATATAGGACAATGCCAATGTTAATAAAGTAACACCTCTTGTTAATATTAAAACCGGCATTAAGTGCTGCATAACTTCACGACCTTAACTATTTGAAATTTCTTCTTTCTGGATGGCAAATAAAAAGCTTCCGTATTCCTCCTTCTTTTCTTCCCATTCCTGCAAAAAAGCCATATGCTGCCGAACGGCAGCCAAAGACTTTACAGCTCTCTCGGCACTAGGGTATAAAGGTATTTTAGCTTTGCGGAGTTTACTCATTCCATCCCTTGCAAGCGACTCGGCAATCGTCCAGGCAACATACATGGGTTTCTCAGTCTTTTTTGAGAGTTCTATGATATCCTCTGATACTTTAGATGCGATTGTCCCTCCAATTGTTGTCAGCATGAGCACTAAAGCATCAATATTCTCATCTTCTATAAAAACTTCCAAACTCTTTTTAAATGAATCTGGATCATTTAATATTTGTGCGGTTGTGTCAAAAGGATTCTGCGGAGTTGAAAATTCCGGCGAGATATCTGCCAGCTTTTTAATGCTTTTTTGCGATATGGCAGGAACATGTAAACCGTACTTAGCACACTGATCAGCAACAATCGTGCAGGCTCCCCCCGAAGTTGATATAATGCCTATCCGGCTGCTTTTCAGCTTATTGGGAGAATCAAATGCAATAGCGTAATCTAATAAATCGTCAAGGTCTTCAGCATTAACCGCTCCGAATTGTTTAAACACTGCCTTGTACACCTCATGATTTCCCGCCAGTACACCTGTATGGGATTTTACTGATTTTTGCCCAATTTCACTTCTGCCATTTTTATAAATAATGACAGGCTTTTTATTGTTGGCCGCTTTGGCCAATGCAGCTTTAAAGCTCTCTCCATCTGCCAATCCTTCAAGGAATATGCAAATCGTTCCGGTTGAAGGATCATCAACGGCATATTCGAGATAATCTGAAGCATTTAAATCGGCTTCATTCCCAGAACTAATCCATTTATTTATGCTTATTTTCTTTTCCCACCCCTGGCTTAGCATGGCACCGCCAATTGCACCACTTTGGGTTATATAGGATATTTTTCCTCCCATAGGGATTTCTTTACTCGTCATGGACATGCTAAAGCTGGCAAACACCTTTTGATTTACGTTAGCAATGCCAATCGTATTTGGGCCGCATATCCGTATATTATGCTCCTTGGCAAAATCAACAATTTCCTGCTGAAGCATTCCCCCCTCATTGCCAGTTTCTGCAAACCCAGAAGCATGGATCAAGACCATCTTAATTTTTTTTGACGCACATTCCCTTAGTGCTTCCATCAGGAGGCCTGGAGCAATTAACAGGCAGGCAAGATCCGGTGTTATGGGAATATCTAAAATGGATTTATAGCATGTTAATCCCTGGATTTCTCCTCCCCTTGGGTTTACAGGGAAAATCTCACCCTTGTACTGATGTTTTAGCAAGTTCTCAATCAATCTTCCGCCATGCTTTTGAACATTATGTGATGCCCCGACTACAGCAATGGATGAAGGATTAAGCAATTTTTCAATAGCATCGTATTTACTCAACTTGCTGCCACCCCCGATCTTCCATAGTCAAGAATAATGCGGGCATCCAACGCAACGGCCCCTCCCCCTTGTTCATAAACAATAATGGGATTTAATTCAAATTCAGAAATTTCAGGGAAATATAGCGATATTTTGGCTATTTTTTGGATGATTTCCTTTAAGCTCGATAAATCGGCTGGCGGGGAACCTCTATATCCTGTAAGTATTTTGCTTGCCTGTATCTCTGTAAGCATGTTATCGATGTCCCTATTTGCTATGGGCAGGACTTTTAATGACACATCTTTTAGCACCTCAACAAATATGCCTCCAGCACCGAACAATAACACTGGCCCGAATACAGGATCCCGGTTCATGCCCACAATTACTTCTTTATCGCCTTTTATCATTTCCTGGATGGATATCCCTGTAATTTCTGCATTTGGATTGTACCTTTTTGCATTCCGGAGAATCTCTTCAAAAGCACTTCTAAGCTCCGGCTCATTCTTAATATTCAGCATAACGCCTTTAGCGTCTGACTTGTGGACGATTTGAGGCGAAACTATTTTCATAGCCAAGGGAAAGCCAATAAATTGTGCAAGTTCTGCTGCTTCATCGGCAGATGTGGCTAACCGAAAATCTGGAACTGGAATTCCAATATGCTGCAAAATTTGTTTTGATTCTATTTCCGTCAAGACTGTCCTGTTTTCTTCCTTCGATAAATTAATGATTTGCTGTATAGCTGTTTTGATCATTGAGAAATCCTTTCTAATCGTTATAACCATTTCAAGAATCATATCAACAATAAGCTTTAACACAGTCTTTATTTAAGAGCGATTTAACCGCTTATAGATTCTGCTTTTTTACCCTCCCTAATATCACTGCTTAAAGCAAACCTTCTTTCAATATGGTGCCTGTTTGCATTTTTAATTCCTAAAGCATCATTAGCAATTAAAATTCGCTGGATATTGGCAGAGCCTTCTCCGAAATGAAGCATATTGGCATAGTTGACGTATTTCATAATCGGATATTCATCTGATATGCCATTGCCTCCAAAGATTTCAAGAGCATTCCTGGAAACCTTTGCAGCAACTTCTGAAGCAAAATATTTTGCGTAGGAGCTTTCCCTTGTAGCCGTTTCCCCTTTGTCCTTCAGGTAAGCACTTCTATAAGTTTGAAGTCTTGCTGCATCTGTTTCAACAACCATGTCTGCAATCAGATGCTTAATCATCTGGTATTCACCAATCGGGTTTCCGCCTACTATTCTTTCATTACAGTATTTTATCGATTCGTCTACACACCCTTGGGCAATTCCGACAAGGCGGGATGAAACCGTTAGCCTCCCGTAGTCAAGTGCGTTCATCGCTATCTTAAATCCTTCTCCCTCTTTTCCTAGAAGATTTTCTTTCGGTATTCGGTAATCTTCCAAAAATACTTCACAGCTTCTCATCATAAAGCCTAAAGAGCTGATTTCAATCGGTTTTGCAGTAAAGCCAGGGCGGTTTGCTTCGACGATAAATGCTGAAATTCCTTTATGGCCTGCCTTTAAGTCAGTTTTAGCAAAAAGGACTCCGACATCTGCTTCGTTTGCAAACGTAATCCATGTTTTTGAACCGTTGATGACATATTCATCGCCTTCCAAACGTGCATATGTTTTCATGGATCCGGCTGGATCTGACCCTCCTCCTGATTCTGTTAGGGCAAACATGCCGATCAGATTCGCTTTAATCAAGTCGGGTACATATTTTTTGATTTGTTCCTCTGTTCCCCAATTTAATATCGTAAAAGGGCAAGTCATAGCCTGCATATTGAAAGCGTATCCAAAAGAAGGATGGGCTTTAGAAATTTCCTCTGCTATGATTGCCAGGTTCAGAAATCCCATCTCCGAGCCGCCATACTTTTCCGGGAAACATGCCCCAAATATTCCGGCTGCCCCCATCTTCTGCAAAATTTCCTTAGGAAATTTTCTTTCTTGTTCAAAGTATTTTACATTCGCCAGAATTTCCTTTTCAGCAATGGCTCTTGCCATGTTCTTCACCTGAATATTTTCACTGCTCAATTCAAAGTTCATCCAATCAGACCTTTCCATATGGTTTATTCATTTCCTAAAGTCTCAATCCTCTTCTCCAATGACTCTTTAAACGGCTGTTCCCATTCCATTAGCTGCAGAAGCAATCCAAATGAACTCTTGGGATGAGTAAATAATTCCTTCCTTAAACCATGGCATTCTTTGAATCCGGCAACTTTAACTTCACTATCCAGTAAACGGCTATGTAAATCGTCAATTCCATCAATATTAAAAGCTATATGATGTAAGCCTTCACCCCTTCTTTCTAAAAAGTTATGAATGTCTCCTTTTTCACTTAATGGAGCCTCAAGGCCTATTACAATATCCCCGACCAAGAAGTAAGCAGCCCGGGCATTTTGTTCCGGCAAGACCGTTTCTTTTAGAAACTCCCCTTTTAAAACAGCAGAAAAAACCTGCTTGCTTTTTTCTAAATCTTTCACCGCGATTACAATATGATCAATACTGCTTGCCACATTAAGCACTTCCTCGGACTAAGGTTATTAATTGAGAATTTTTTGAATGTTTGAAATTAACTTTGTTTTTATATTATTATATATATAAATATAATTCAATATTATATAGATATTTTCTAAAACTTTTTGGATCCTGGTTTATCATTTAGTTTTTTTCTATAGGAAAGGATTGATCTAGGTGGTCAGAAGAAAGGTTTCTGCATATCCAAGACTGAAACTGTTTAATCCGCTATTAGCTCAAACAATAGCAGCATTTGGGGTTCTTGCCTTACCCCCTTTGTCAACTTTTATTGTAAAAGAGCTGGAACTTTCCGCTTTCATGATGGGCCTTATGATGTCATCATTTTATTTGGGCTGTATTGTCTTCTCCTTTTTCACGGGCAAAATTATCAACTCCCTTGGCATACATAAATCGATTTTTATATCACTCATTGTTATTGGTTCTTTTATTATGGCAAGCAGCTTTTTCGACTCGGTATGGGCAATGCTTTTGCTGCTGGCGTTATCGGGAATGGGATACAGTTTAATTAACCCTGCCATTAATTTATTGATCACACAGGATTTTTCAGTCGAAGTTCGGGGTTTTGCCATGAGCGTAAAACAAATGGGGGTAACATTAGGGGGAGTATTTACAGCGTTATTGCTTCCTAAGCTTGCCTTTATCTTCGATTGGAGGACTTCACTTTTTATGGGAGGTGCCATGGTGGTATGCTTTTCGCTTTATTTCTATTTTATGCTTAAGAGCTATGCCTCACCGCCAGCTCCCAACCCTAACCTAAATCACCTAAAAAATATTAAGATCTTTTTCCAGAATTCAAAGCTTGTCCGTTTAAGCATTTTGTCTTTCTTCTTTGTCGGTGCTCAATTTTCTTATTTTATGTACCTGGTTTTATATCTAAATTTGGATCTAAACTATTCGATCGCCGCTTCAAGTTTTCTGTTGGCCCTTTCCCAGGCATCGGGAGCAATTGGAAGGGTCATATGGGGAGCAGCAAGTGACCATTCAGGAGATAAACGGAAGGTTCTTTCATTGATAGGGATTCTTTCCTCCATATTTTTGGTGCTATTATCTTTGAGTCCCTTCTTTTCTATGCCCTATTTACTGATGGCAGCTATTACGATCATACTTGGATTTACTATTAGCGGATGGAATGGCATCTTCCAGGCCGCAATTATAGAGTATGGAGGAGAAAAAACAGCTGCTGTTTCAAGTGGAGTCAGCTTAACCTTTACCTATCTGGGCATTTTTCTCTTTCCACTCTTTTTTGGCTGGACGAAAGATTTATTTTCAAGCTTCAGCATATCCTGGGTCATCTTATCCATTTGTTTAATATTATCAACCATACTAATCTATAAAGATCAGCGTTCAGCATCAGTCAAAACGAAAAAATTTGCTGGATAATAGTAACAAACCACATAATCCCTACTTGACTAATCGGATAAATAGGAATTATAATGATTTTAATAAAACTTTTGGACAGTCTCACTCATAAGGGGGAGTAAAAAATGCCATTCAACAGAGAAACGCTCATCAAAAAGCTTCTTTCATTATCCAAGTTCCAGCACCAGCATAGTTTGTTTAGCTTAAGCGACAGAAAACTGGAAGCTCTGTATCTTGATCATATTTTATATTCCCCACACCCTCATAGCGGACATCAATCAATCAAATTAACAGGAAAAAATAGATGAGAAAAAAGCCTTCAATTGCTAACTTGCAATTGAAGGCTTTTTTTGTTTCTCAATCCCAAAATTCCATATGTTCCTTTTCAGATCGATAGTATTCCAATCTGTCCTGAAGTGTTCCCGTATGGAATTCAAATTTGTGTCCATCCGGATCTGTGAAATAGATTGATTTCTTATCCTTCTCATCTCTATGCCGGCCTGGCAAAATGTTAACATGAAGCTTCCGAAGCTTTTCGTAAATTTCTTCAAACTTAGACTCGTCAATGGTAAAAGCTATATGAGTGTAAGATTTTTCAATTTCATTCCGAGGTACATCACGTTCCTCATTCAATGCAAGCCACATGCCATTTAAATCGAAATAAGCAGTAGTCCTCCCTTTAACCAATAGCTTGGCATCAAACACATTCTGATAAAATGGAATCGACTTTTCCAAATCTGAAACTGAAAATAGGAAATGGTTCAAGCCTTTGACTGTCACATAATCAACCTCCTATCCTATATCCCTTGTCTTTGAAGCTTTTAAAAGCAAAATGGAAAGGATAATCAATAATAATACAAACACAATAGAACCCGTTTAATTCCGTGCCAGCTTCTGCACCATCTTTTCCTGCTTTACTTCTTCTTCTGCAGGTTTGGCGCGTTTAATGAAGAATGCTAAAACCAGAGCAACTGCAGCTATAAAGGTCGCTACAAAGAAAGCATCATTAATTCCTTCGAGCATAGCTTTCATTAGTACTTGCTGCTGCATTTCAGACATAGCAGCTTCAGTCAGCTGACCGCCTCCATTAGCCATCGCGCCTTCTTTTGCTATTTCGGCAGCATGTGTTTCCGTTCTTGTTGACATTACTGTCACTAATAGAGCAGTTCCAATGGCACCCGCAACTTGATTTAACGTATTGTTCATGGCTGTACCATGAGGATATAAATGTCTTGGCAATTGGTTTAAGCCATTTGTTGATACAGGCATCATGACCATTGACATGCCAAGCATTCTTATCGAATTTAGAATAATTAATTGCGTATAAGTCGTTTCCAAAGTCAACCTGCTGAAAACATATGTGGTTGCCACAGTGATCGTTAAACCGATAACAGCTAAAATACGGCCGCCAATCTTATCAAAAAGTCTGCCTGTTATAGGAGACATTACCGCCATGACAAGTGCTCCAGGGAGCATCATCAATCCTGCATCCAATGGGGAAATACCACGGATGGTTTGAACATAAATCGGAATAAGAATCATACCGGAAAACAGGGCCATATTTACAGTCATGGCAATGGCTGAAGACAGTGCGAACATTGGATATTTGTATACGTCAAAGTTCAGCATGGGGCGGTCGGTTTTAGATTGCTTCAATATAAACCATACTAAAGAAATTACACCAATCATAATGGTCAGGTATACATGGGGACTATCCCATCCTTTGTTGCCGGCAGAGCTGAATCCATAAAGAATCCCCCCGAAACCAATACTTGAAAGGAGGAGAGAAAAGATATCCAACCGGATATTTACTTTATCCTTTTTATCTTTTAACAAAGCAGCCCCCAGCAGCAAAATAGCTCCTGCTATTGGCGAAAGGAAATGGAAAAGCATTCTCCAGTCATAATGTTCAATAATCCAGCCTGAAAGAGTTGGACCAATAGCGGGAGCAAACATTAAAATCAGGCCAAATACACCCATTGCTGCACCGCGTTTTTCTACCGGAAAGCTGATCAGCATAACATTCATCAAAAGAGGCATCATGATGGCTGAACCGGAAGCTTGCAGCATTCTCCCCGTTAGCAGTATCGGAAATAAGTGAGCAACTCCAGCAATAATTGTTCCAGCTGTAAAAAGGCCCATCGCAACAATGAATAATCTGCGGACGGTATATTTTTCAATTAAAAAAGCTGTAGCAGGAATTAAAATACCATTAACAAGCATAAATCCTGTGGTCAGCCACTGCACAGTTGCCGCTTCTATTTTTAAATCTGCCATTATCGAAGGCAAAGCGATATTTAGTAATGTATTATTTAGAAAGGCAATAAAAGCCCCTATCATTAAAACAGCCAGTATCCCATAAGGGGGACGATCTGTTTTATTATTTATTGTTTGATCCATTGTTTTTCCTCCTGTACACTCAGTTCATTCTTTTATACTCACGTTACACACCAAACATATAATATACCATGAGTACAATTATTGCAATAAGAAAAAACCTTGTAAAATAGAGGGTTTGTATAAATCATTAGAATAAGGTACTATGAGATTATACCGACAGTTCAAATAAAGTGACAGGTGATTACGTATGAATGACAGGAAACAGCTTGTAATTAAAAAAGCACATCAATTATTTCTGGATAAAGGCTACCAAGCTACATCTATTCAGGATATTTTAGAATACACCGGAATATCGAAAGGAACTTTTTACAACTATTTTTCCTCAAAAAATGAACTGCTTATTTCCATTTTTAAAACCTTGCATAAAAAAATGGAATATGAGCGAAATCAGCTTCTTATAGGCAAGGACCCTTCAAGCATAGAGGTTTTTACAATGCAGGTTGAGTTTCAAATGAATATGAATCGCTCAAATAATTTGGTCACTCTTTTTGAGGAAGTGCTTGTTTCACACGACCCGGAACTCATGCAGTTTATAAAAGAAGGACAATTAAGAATGGTTCATTGGATTTTCCAGCGGTTTATTGAAATCTTTGGAGAAGAAAAGAAACCATATTTACTCGATTGTGCCGTTATGTTTCTCGGGATTCTTCATCATAACGTCAAATTCAGTACGAAATTCTTTGAACAGCCATCCAGCATCAATCATGTGATTCGCTATAGTGTGGATCGTATTTCAAAAGTTGTTGAAGAAGTTAGCTCTGCAGGAGAACAGCTGCTAAAACCTGAACTAATAGACAACCGCTTTAATCATTTAAAGCATAGGGACCAGGGATTTAAGCACAATCTTTGCAAAACCATATTCACGCTGAAAAAATCAATTCGGCAGCAGGAACAATCTCATTGCATTGAACTACTGGACTTTATTCAGGAAGAGCTGCTACATTCCAAAAAGCCAAGAAAGTTTTTAATCGATAGTGCTCTCCAAACTCTGCGCAACTGCCTTGCCTTTTTAGATGAAAAAGAATTTGAAACACTTGACCAGCTTGCTGCTGCATTTTTTAATCAAACAGAAGAAGAACTAGTTTAATCTTAGCCTACTCCTTTATGGGTAGGCTTTTTTAATGCCTTAAATGGAAGACTTCATATCCCTGCCCAATATGATCTTTCCCTTTTTCCGCTATGCATTCATATTCCTTCCAAAAACGGAAACAATAAAGGATGATGCCAAACTAACCGGTGATTTCTTTATGAAAAAAGAATTAAAAAAGAAGAAAGCCTTTACTGACTTTGACCTTGATGATTTGGAACGTTCTTTTTCCAAGTCCAATGATTTTAAAAAGGCTGCCTATTGCAATAAAAAAACGGGCACAAATTTTTCATTCATTTTTTTCTCTACACTTACTGATCAACAAATTATTAGCAGGAGTATACTCCCCGGGCTGCTGCTGGGTGAATTTTCAAAACTTGATGACTTAAAGAAGCTTCTCCCTTCGGCGGACATCCAGATATGCGAGGACCTTTCTAGGACGGAACAAAAGCTGCTAAATGGCTATGTCATGATATTAGTTGACGACGAAGAAAAAAAAGCTGCCTTCATTGCAGCTCAAAAAGAATTTGTCCGTGGATTGGGCCATGCAGAAGTTGAACATACAGTTATTGGGCCGAAAGAAGCTTTTGTGGAATCATTCGGGCAAAATTTAAATTTAATCAGAAAAAGGCTGCCTATTTCGGAACTTACAATTGAAGAATATTCGATAGGCAGTATATCCAAAACTCAAGTAGCGGTCTTATATATCGCCGGCATAACAAACGAGGATAACGTCAACATGGTAAAGGAGCGTCTCGAGAATGTTGACTTTGATGAAATAACAGATAGTTCCTATATTGTCCAGCTCATCTCAGATAACTCAAAATCTCCTTTTCCACAATTATTAGATACAGAAAGGCCGGACAGAGCTGCAGCTGTACTGGCGGAGGGCAAAGTTGTAATTGTTGTAGATGGTTCTCCCCACGTCTTAATTACACCGACAACCTTTGCGGAATTTTTCAGTTCCTTTGAAGATTATTTTCTTAATTGGATCGTGGCATCTTTTATAAGGATACTACGAGCGTTTGCTGTAATCTTTTCCATCCAGATTACACCCATTTATGTAGCAACGCTTACTTACCATCAAGAAATGATTCCTACTGATTTACTGGGAACACTCGTTTCCTCGAGACAGCATATCCCACTTCCGCCATTTTATGAAGCCTTATTGCTGGAATTGGTTATTGAACTTCTTAGGGAGGCTGGAGCAAGATTGCCAACCAAGGTTGGCCAGACAATCGGTATCGTTGGAGGGATTGTGATTGGGACTGCATCCGTTGAAGCTGGCCTAACCAGTAATGTCCTTCTTATTTTCATTGCATTAGCAGCACTGGCTGCATTTGCTACACCTGTCTATAAAATGAACAATACCATCCGGCTATTAAGATTCCCCTTTTTATTTTTTGCAAATCTCTGGGGGTTAGTGGGTGTATTATTTTGCTCATGCTTATTATTAACCCATATGATTAGGCTAACCTCTCTTGGCAGGCCCTTTTTAGAGCCATTTTATCCGCCAAGGTACCGGGACTTGAAGGATTCCTTTGTCAGATTTCCATTTAATCCACTTCGGCCCGTATATTTAAGAACACAAAATCCCTATCGATTTCATAAGGAAAAGACGAAAAAAGTAAAAAAAGATATCGATGAATAAGCCTGGCTTACAGCCAGGCTTATTCAGGATTTTGAATAATGTCCGGTTAACTGCTTTCGCTTTCACTTTTATTTGATTGATCTTCCCAGGGTGCAAAAGTAAATGGAATTCCAATCATTTTAGCAGTCAGCTCATCATAAGATACTAAATCTTTTTTGGACAACTCTTGAAGAGACTTTTTCCCCATCGCCCTTAAAGCGATTTTAATTTCCTCCGTACTCGCTGTTAAAAATTTTTCTGCTGATTTTACCCCATCTTCGACTTTAAAAGTATCCTTGAATTTTCCTTGGTTCCAAACGGCTTGAGTTGGCGGTTCGAATGGGAGTGAATTTAAGGTATGCAGATGGGATACAGTAAACAGTATCACAGATCCAAGATAGACAGCATCTGCTCCAAGGGCAAGAACCTTTAGAAAGTGGCCTGGTGTAAAAAGGCCTCCTGAAACAATTAAGCTGATTTCCCCCTTCTTTTTTCTTTTTTCAAGATGATTGGCAGCACGGACAACCGCATGCAAGGTAGGGATTCCAAAATCGTCAGCCAATAGAGGTGGCGCTCCCATTGTGGCTGCCTGCCCTCCATCAACAGCAATGAAATCCACCCCCATTTCTATCAGGTTATCAATATCTTCTTCGATTTTTCCGCCGGCTCCTATTTTTGCCCCGATTGGCACTCCACCTGACAGCTTCCGAAGTTCTTCCACCAGTTCCTTCAAATCATTTAAGGTCTGATTTTCAAAATAATGCTCCAATATATGGGCGACCTCATTATTTTTAAGACCCATAATTTCCCTGGCCCGCCCAGTCAAATTCTCTGGCGAAATATTCCCGCCCATGCCTTGCATCGCACCTTGGCCCAGCTTAAGCTCAATCATATCAGCACGTTTGATAACCTCTTCTTCCTTCCCCCATTCGGTTTTTGAAAACTGTAAAATATACTTTCCTGCACTTTCGAGTTCTTCAGGCAGAATCCCGCCTTCCCCTGAATTAATAGCTGTTCCTGTATTTTTGGCTGCTGTAGCCAGCGCAACTTTAACTTGTTCACTCAGGGCTATGCCATAGGCCATTCCACTGATCATAAGCGGGATTTTAATTTTCATTGGCTTTTTGGCTTTTGGGCCAATGGTAACCTTAACCTCCACATCCTCATCACCATCAATAGGAAAGGGCGATGTCTGAACAGGGATAAAGGTAATTTGGTCAAAATGAGGCCATTTTTTCGAAGAGCCAAACGGTCTGTGAAGAATATCACCAGTTTCAGCACGAAGGTTATTTTCAAGTGCATTTTGTACACCCATATGGCGGAATCCAGGGATTATTTCAATTAAGTTTTCCTGATAGCTGTCAGTAAATATAATTTTCCCAGCTTGCTTAACAATCCGCTTCATAATCCAGCGCCAGCCAATAAGCAAGAATAAAAAAATGACGAATAATAATGAAATCATACTTAAAATAATAATTTGTAAAATATCAGACATGCAAATTTCACCAAATCCTATATAGTCTTTTGTAATCCATTATTGCCATAGGACTAAAATTTAACCTGTAAATGGGAATTCACTTGATCAAGTATGAGTATATGCTAAGAAACTTACAGTGGTTTCTCAGTATTGATAAGGATCCTAAGAATATACTAGGAGTAGAAGAATATTTAACCGGGATCTTTTTTATTTAGTAGCGAAAGTTTGTCGTATAAGGAGTCTAAAAATGCACTTGTTAAATAACACCGCTCACCGTCCTTGGCCCGTCCCTTCTAACAACTGGATTATGAGGCAAAAATGGATAAATTTCCTATTTTTGCACTGGCCTGTAAAACCCGAACTTGTAAGAAATTTGATTCCCTCCCCCTTAAAATTAGATAATTTTCAAGGTTACGCATGGTTAGGATATATCGCATTTTTAATGGATGGCATCTATCCGCGCGCATTGCCAAAATTGCCTTTGACAAGAAGTTTCCCAGAAATAAATGTCAGAACCTATGTACAATATGACGGTAAGCCAGGAATATTCTTTTTATCTATTGATGTGAAAAACTGGGCTTCTTTAAAAATTGCACGGCATTGGTATCGTTTGCCATATCATGGATCAAACGTAACGATTGAAAATAAGGGGACAACCTATTCTTTTCAAAGCATACGCAATGAAAATAACCGCCATATTTCATTCAAAGCTTTGTATAAGCCGATCTCAGATGTATTTTTCCCTGAAGAAGGCACCCTGGATCACTGGCTGACAGAAAGATATTGCCTCTACAGTAGAGATAAAACATCGAATATCTATTGCGGTGAAATTCATCATCTTCCCTGGCCGCTCCAAAAGGCGGAATTTGAGATACAGTCTAATTCACTGGTTTCCCCTTTCAATATAAACCTAAGAAATACTAACCCAATCGCTCATTATTCTTGCGGCGTTGATGCACTTATATGGAATATCAGAAAATTTCACAGTAGATGAGAAAAATGTTCGACATTCCTTTTTCTCCGGATATTTTTATAGAATCTTGTTCAATCTATCAAAAGGGCATGATTTACTGAAATGAGGTGGAAGTGTGAATAACCCTGATTCAAATCAAGCGAGAAATACTGAGGAACCAAAACAAACAAAAGGCAGCCTTCTTGAATCTATGATGGAGCCAATGGATCAACTTTCAAAAGTCGCACCAGAGAATACGGAGAGAAAAACAAATAATAATGAAGAACGAATGTAAAGAAGGAAAGCTGGTATCGAAGGCTTAATTACATTGATGCCGGCTTTTTTATAAATATGGATTAACATGATAAAAGTAATTAGGCATGTTCACTTTATTATTATACTGCTTTTGGAAGATGTGAGTGGCAGGTGATACTGGGGGGAGTCCACCCGGAATAGACTATCTCCCACGATAGGATAGCTGGGAGCTTGGTAAAAACAAATGGAGTTTTGTAACTTATTTTAACTATCATATTTAATTTCTTCCGCTTCTGGCCAGTCTGGTTGTTAATACATTGGATTAACTCCCATATTCCACTAACTTTGCTCAGTTTCGTCGTTATTCTCTTCGATTAACTACCGTTTTCTCTTAACTTGGTCTGTTTCGTCGTTATTCTATTCGATTAACTACCGTTTTCCTCTTACCCTAGCCAGTTTCGTCGTTATTCTCTTCGATTAACTACCATTTTCCTCTTACCCTAGCCAGTTTCGTCGTTATTCTGTTCGATTAACTACCATTTTCCTCTTACCCTAGCCAGTTTCGTCGTTATTCTGTTCGATTAACTACCATTTTCCTCTTACCTTAGCCAGTTTCGTCGTTATTCTCTTCGATTAACTACCGTTTTC
>NZ_QGTW01000015.1 GCF_003182355.1 Cytobacillus oceanisediminis
TCGACTTGCATGTATTAGGCACGCCGCCAGCGTTCGTCCTGAGCCAGGATCAAACTCTCCATATAAGAGTTGATTAAGCTCATAAGTTGTCTTTTCATAAAAGACTAAAGAATTAACGTTGACGTTTCTGCTTTGTTTAGTTTTCAAAGAACTATTTTGTTGAGCTTCTTTCGAAGTGACAACGGTATTCATTGTATCATCTTCTTCCGAAGAAGTCAACTTCATTTTTCAACTTTTTCTGTTAGATATTCAGCAGATTTAAAAGTTTTTTGTTGCCGATGAGCGATTACCTCTTAGCGACAAAAACTATCTTACAATAATTTGATAGGTAAAGTCAACACCTAATATAAAAAAAGTGCATGCCCTATTTATAACACTACAACACTGAAGGAGCACACTCCTTTTCTTCTATTATAGAATATATTTTTCAGCCCACTGCTTAATAAAAGATAGCATTTCAGGGCTCAGCGGTTTATGGAGGCTTTTTTTATAAATAGATTTAAGCTTGATCATGGATACAGGCTCTTCCTGATCTCTTAGAAGATGATTCATATCTCTTACATTATAAGCCTCTGCAGGTGCATTTACTTTTTCAGGAAAAAGGCGCACGTGTTCAGGATTCACCTGGACATCTTTATTTCCCGTAATCGCTAGCACCGGACAAGTAATGGCAGCCAAATCCTCTTCCATCTCATATTGAAAATGTTCGCGTGCCCATTTTGCGTTAATCTTTGTAAAGCCTTTTTTCATCACCGTCTCATCAGACTCCACCATTTCATCGAATAACTTTTTTTGTTTGGCAACAGTAGTTTTGTGCACTTTTAAAGCTCTTAGCAACAGACCATTAAATCCTTTCATTTTGGTTACTTCCTTTTCAAGCAGCATTGTCTGCATTTCAGACGCTTTCCGCACATTATCCGCTTGCCCGGCAAGAAGAATTATACCTGCTGCGTTTACTTGCTTATTAATAGGAGGAATCAATGAGCACCCTTCGCTATGCCCCAGCAGAAAAATTCTTTCGGGATCAATTTCCGGAAACTCGCGTGCTGCCCCAACAGCAGCCGCACCATCGTAAACCAAATCCCACATGCCAGTTTCAAAATAGCAGCCACCGCTCTCGCCTGCTCCCCGTTTGTCATATCTAAGTACCGCTACTCCAAATGAAGTAAAAAATTCAGCGAGCATTTTATAAGCATTCATTTTCATATGCTTCACATTGGCATCCCGGTCAACAGGCCCTGATCCATGAAAAATGACGACAAGCGGGAGTTTCCCATCAGATTGCTCTGGCAGGCTTACCGTTCCCTTTAGAATTACATCTGTTTCAAACTGAATATCACGTTCTTTCATCTTTAGCACCCCAAACTTATGCTTTTTATGATAAGACGCTTATGCGGAAAAAACGTTCATTTTTTTAAGCTAATTCTATAAGGACTTTTAAGCAATACTAAAGGCAAATCTCAAATGTTTTTGGAGGGATATGCCATGCCACGGAAATCTGCCGCAGCCAGTCAAGAAGAAGAAAAAGTAAAGGATACGGAAGGACCTGCACCGGCCAGCGAAAAAAAGGAAGATGAAATTGCTAAACTAAATCGAATGTTAGCTGCTGTATTAAATTATCTGTCAGATGACGAAGTTGAAGAAATCGATATCGAATACCTTCTTACTCATACAGAAGGCCTTCGAGAGTGGTGGGATCAATATCGGGAAAACAATAAAAAACAAATCGAGGAAGAAATAAAGAAATCTCTGGGTTCACTGTCTTTGGAGGAGCTTGAAAGCATCCGGGAACAGATAAAGGAGAAAAAGAATTAATCTGTACATTCCTTAGTTTGAAGAATGCTGTTTATTTCAGAACGAGGGGGCTGTATATAAAACCATGAATCAAAATAATTTATTTTAGATAGAATATAAGGATCTGGTACTCCCTTTTCGGTATAAGCCTGATAGTTCCGAGTTTAGTGATAAAGGACCGGGCAACAGAGTGTGCCCCAGCGATACTGAGCTCATCTTAAGACCATATGTACATTTTTTTATTTTTTCTTAATTCCCCTGGGTATTCCGATAATTTTTAATCCTATAGATAAATCACATAAAAAGCGGGGGTTCATTTTCACCTCCCCTTTTAAATTAATTTTTTCCCTATGTGTTGACGTCATATGAACGAACGAATTGGCAGAAAGACAATAAAAAAGATCCGCCTGCAGCCTGCAAACGAATCCTTACATAATTATTGTCCCACAAGCTCCCCGCCTGTAAGTTCAATATGCCCTTCTCCCCAGCTGCACATGGCATCCAGAATCGGACGGAGAGACCATCCGTAATCTGTTAAAGAGTAGACAACCTTCGGAGGAACCTGATCATAAACAGTACGGTTGACAACACCATCTGATTCAAGTTCACGGAGCTGCTGGGTCAGCATTTTTTGAGTAATTCCAGGCATCAGCCTTTTTAGCTCGCTTGTTCTTTTCTCTCCTTTAATCAAATGGCACATGATGACGACTTTCCACTTCCCCCCAATTACATCGAGCGTCGCTTCTACAGGAATATTGTAAGCCATCTTCATTCCTCCCTTTATATCGTATAGGCACTTAAAAGTACCTAAATTACTTTAATGTACGTACTATTCATTTCATTGCATGCCATCCATAATAGCATAAGGAAGCACGAAACAAAATGGTGAAATTGACCATAGGGTACTTTTTAGTGCCTATATCACTTTAAAGTACGTACTATTCACTTTATCTTTTATGCTTCATAATGACATTCATCAAGGAAGCATAGCCAAAATTTAAATGGCGCCAGGCTATGAAGTCTTTTCTTCATCAACTTTTTTAAATATAAGGAGGAATCATTCATATGAGTTCCATTGCAATAAATACTCAAAAAGAAAAAGGCGGCACTCCTGCCCTGCTCGCACTGGCGATCAGCGCATTCGGAATTGGTACCACAGAATTTGTGCCCGTCGGTTTATTGTCCACCATGTCCAATGATTTAGGAATATCGATTACCCTAGCCGGCTTATTAATTTCCGGTTATGCAGTCGGAGTCGCCATAGGGGCACCTATTCTGACGGCTTTGACCAGTAAAATGAACCGAAAATCCTTACTCATATCTTTAATGGTTTTATTTATTGTCGGGAATTCCGTTGCAGCGATGTCCACGTCTTTCAGTCTTTTACTAGCAGCACGCTTTATCACAGCCTTTTCACACGGAATCTTCTTCTCGATCGGTTCCACGATTGCCGCAGATTTAGTTCCTGAAAACAAACGGGCCAGCGCGATTGCCTTTATGTTCACCGGCTTAACCGTTGCGACCGTTACAGGCGTTCCTTTGGGAACTTTTATCGGTCAAATGTACGGCTGGAGAGCTACTTTCTGGGGAGTGGCGCTGCTTGGTGCAGTCGGGATTATCTCTAGTGCCATTCTGGTTCCAAAAAACCTTAAAGAAGCACCGCCTTCCAAATTCAGTGAACAGCTGAAAATATTAGGCAGCGAAAAACTGCTTTTAGCATTTAGCATTACGGCCCTTGGATACGGAGGAACCTTTGTGGCATTTACGTACCTGACTCCGCTTCTGGAAGACGTGACAGGCTTTAGCCCTAAATGGGTCAGCATCATTTTGCTTGCCTACGGCGTCGCGGTAGCTATCGGAAATGTCATTGGCGGTAAAGCTTCTGATAAAAATCCCTTAAAGGCTTTGTTCTGGATGTTCGTCCTGCAAGCCATTATTCTGGTCCTGCTAACCTTTGCAGCACCTTTTAAGGCACTAGGTCTTATCGCTATTTTCTTAATGGGCTTATTCGCGTTCATGAATGTGCCAGGCCTTCAAGTTCTTGTTGTAAACCTGGCTGAAAAATATGTACCATCTGCTGTCAACGTCGCTTCTGCCTTAAACATTGCTGCCTTCAACATCGGAATTGCTATCGGTTCATTTGTCGGCGGTCTCATTGTCGATTCAATCGGGCTTATTCACACACCTTGGATTGGCGCTGTAATGGTATTAGGGGCAGTATTATTAACCGGCTTACTGAGAAAGTTTGAGAAATCCAACTAATTAAAGGAGTGTCTGAAATGAACAAAGTATCTTTAACAAGTACTGTTACACTTGCAAATGGAATAAAAATGCCAAAGATCGGCCTGGGCGTATTTAAAGTAGAAAATGAAAAAGAGCTTTTAACTGCGGTTAAAGCAGCCATTGAAACTGGATATCGCAGCTTCGACACTGCGTCCATTTATGGCAACGAAGAATGGGTAGGCAAAGCTGTTCGCCAGTCAGGACTCAATAGAGGGGAACTTTTTATCACATCAAAAGTGTGGAATGCAGACCAAGGCTATGAAGAAACACTTCAAGCTTTTAACACTTCTATGGAGAAAATGGGGCTGGAATACCTGGATCTCTATTTAATCCATTGGCCTGTCGAAGGAAAATATCCTGACACTTGGAGAGCGCTTGAGCAGTTGCATAGGGATGGCAAAATAAAAGCCATTGGCGTAAGCAACTTTCAGGTACACCATCTTGAAAAGTTATTAAAAACAGCAGAAATTAAACCGATGATCAATCAAATTGAATTGCACCCAAAATTTATCTCAACAAGAACTCCGCTCCTTCGCTGCCCGGCATGACATGCAAATCGAAGCATGGGCCCCATTAATGCAAGGCAGATTATTTGAAAACGAAATTCTGAACGGACTCGCTAAAAAGCATGGAAAATCCGTTGCTCAAATTATTTTAAGATGGCACCAGCAAAACGATATAATCATTATCCCCAAATCAACGAATGCACATCGAATCAAAGAAAATGCCGATTTATTTGGATTTGCGCTATCTGATGAAGACATGAACCTTATCGATTCCTTAAATGAGGATTTACGTGTTGGACCAGATCCTGACCATTTCGATTTCTAAAAAAACTTTACAAAATCCCTTTCAATTATTAATAGAAACGAGACGCTCCCCAGAACGCCTCGTCTCTTTTTCTCATTAAAATGATAAGATTAATTTACTTGGCCATGATAGATGGGAACGTTATGGAAAGATAACAGTTTGGTACATTCTATGCTGGAGTGGATTTTCGCTTTTTTTTGAATGGCTTACTGTAAAGATTCATGCTTTAATATACAGGGCGAAAGCATGATTATTCGATTCCAGTTTATCCGATCACAGCTGCCATGCTGATTATTGTATTTCGGTTTTCCAAAAGGAAGCTTATGGATTCATCTTTTGAAGCGTCCCATAAAATATATGAAAGCAGGAGGCAATAGCGCCCCCTGCTTATTCCAATTTGGATATTGTCCTCAGTATGCTGAATATAAAACGGACACTTCCCCCAGATAGCCTTGTTTATTAGAGTTCACAAGGAGATAAACATCCATCTCAGGGTTATAAAGGCATGAAGGATCTAAATACCCCCACACTTTCAATGAATACCTTCTTGATTAAGAAAAGAAGCAGATCTGGAAACAGGTACTTCTCTATCTCCTATCCACTTGCCAATGGCAAAGTAATCTCTATCAAAGTGCCCTCATTTACATTGCTTTTATAAGAGATCCTGCCATTATGCTGCTTGATAATTTTATGGCAGATCATCAATCCAAGCCCTGTTCCCTTCTCTTTCAAGGAATAAAAAGGCTCACCCAGACGCGGAAGCAGTTCTTCCGGAATTCCGCAGCCCTGGTCTTGAACAGAAACCATACACTCCCCTTCTGCCCTATGCCCCAAATGAATGCTAATGTCCCCGCCATCACGCATGGCCTCCATGGCATTCTTAAAAATATTCAGGAAGACCTGTTTGATTTGGTTCTTTTCGCATGTGATAAAATAATCTGGCTCCTCAAGAACTATATTAAATTGAACAGCATTCATATTAGCTTGCGGAGATAGCAGCTCGACTGTATTCTCGATAATTTCCCGCAAATTTGCACGGTTCATTTGGATCGCCTGCGGTTTTCCAAGTGATAGCATTTCGCTTGTGATGTTTTCAATACGCTCAAGTTCATTTAGCAGCAAATCATTATATTCAATATGGCTATTTTCACTTTTATAAAGCTGCACGAATCCTTTAATCGTTGTAAGAGGATTGCGGATTTCATGCGCCACTCCCGCTGCCAGCTCTCCAACGATGGATAGTTTTTCTGACTGCAAGAGAAATTCCTCTGCTTTTTTGCGTTCAGAAATATCTCTGCTGATCATAACAATATGCTCGATCACATGGTTCTCATTCATAACAGGCATGCAGCGCGATTCAAAATCAATCCAATGGCCCGCTTTATGCTTAAGGCGGAATTCCATTGCCGCAGCCACATTGTCTTCATATGTCTTATTCATAATTTGAACAAACATGTCCGCATCAGCAGAATGTAGAATGCAATATAAGTCCATCCTTTTAAGCTCTGAGTCTTTGTATCCTAAAACCAGCTCATGAGATGGAGAGAAATAGCTAATTGATTGCTCCTTGTCCAGTACAACAATAAGGTCAGATGTATTCTCCGCGATGAGCCGGTATTTTGATTCGCTTTCTGCCAGCGACTTTTCCATCATCTTTTTTTCCTTTATAATCCTATGCAGCCTTTCATAGGACTCAATGAGCAATCCTCCAATAAGCACACCTAAAATAATAAACAGTAGATATTGAAGGTGAAAAATAGGATTATCCCTAAATACGTTAAAAATGATCGGGACAATAATAATATAGGAAATAATATAGGATCCCAATAGAATCATACATTTCTTTATGAATTTGAGGTTTTTAGCATACTTATCTATGACTGTAAAAACAAGGGTGATGACCAACCAGCCAACGATAGCCGGCAGCCAATTTTCACTTGCCATTAATCGGGATACCAGCGCAATACTCCCTGTAACAAGTCCCGGCACTGGCCCAAGATAAGCAAAAACTAAAAGGATTACTGCATAACGGATATCATAGGAATACCCTTTTTCCTGAACTGATAGAGTCACGAGAACCGATGATACAACTCCTGCATATATGGCTGCCCAAAGACGCAGCCACTTAAGAGGCTTATGATTAATGAAGGTACGAATCACTAATGGTGTACTGACCATTAAGGATAGCATTGAGAGATTCACAATGTAGTCTAAAAGAATCAACGGGCTCCCACCTATATTTATCAATTTCTTAATATTCTATCTTTATCATAAACCAGAGATGTTACTGTTACCACATCTATTTTAGGCTTTTTTAAGCAGGAACTTTTTTACTATTCATTGAATTATCTGGTGGAAAAAGAAAGTATAAGAGGGAGCAAAATCTATGTCATTATTAATAGAAAATATCCACAGTATTATTCAGGAATCAACGGCATCATTAACCTCGAATTCGGGTAATGCCTGGCGGTTAACTAAGCAAAATAGACCTTTTTTCATTGCAACCTTAATAGAAGAGCCAGTGCCTGTTAACAGGTACTGGCTCTTCTATTTTTTAGATTTCGTTTGAAAGACACCTGTCTGGGGAAGTCGATATTTATACGCACTATAGTATTTAAGGAGGAATATTAATGAAGCAATATGGGAAATTCCTGGCTATGATTGCCGTTTCTACTTTTATTATGTATTGGCTTATGTTTCTGAATGTATTCCAATTTAATCATGTCTTTTACAGCCAAACGAGAGTGTTCATGTCACTGATCATGGGATCGGTGATGGCAGTCGTAATGCTGCTGTTTATGTGGAAAATGTACAAGAATACAAAAATAAATGCGATGATTCTAGCCGGCAGCGCCCTTGTGTTTGCTGTTTCCCTCTGGCTGGTGCGCAGCCAAACAACCGTTGATGATACCGGCTGGATGAAAGCAATGATTCCGCACCACTCCATTGCCATCCTCACAAGCGAGCGAGCCAACATTAAAGACCCGCGCGTACAAAAGCTTGCGGACCAAATTATCAAAGCACAGCGAAAAGAAATTACCGAGATGAAGAAATTGATAGAGGATCTTGAAGACGAAAAGTAATATATCCTCCATAAAAACAGCCAGTCTCCCAAGTAGAACTGGCTGTTTTTATTATACCTTCTTTACAAACTCGGACTTAAGCTTCATGGCACCAAAGCCATCAATTTTACAATCAATATCATGGTCTCCATCAACCAGGCGGATATTTTTCACTTTAGTCCCTATTTTAATAACGGAAGAAGATCCTTTCACTTTAAGATCCTTAATGACCGATACTGTATCTCCGTCCCTCAGTACATTGCCATTTGAATCCTTAATTACCTTTTCATCCTCACGACTTTCTGCTTCTGTCTCCGCTGTCCACTCATGCGCACACTCCGGACATACAAACAGTGTTCCATCCTCATACGTATACTCCGAGCTGCACTTCGGGCAATTTGGCAAATTAGACATTTCCTTTTCCTCCACACTTGATATAGTTTCACCCTATTATAATTAAATGGGAGCCTTTTGATAAGCTCCCCAAGCATGTATAGCTCTCCCTTCATTGGAAAATTCAAGTTTGGGTTTTTAAATGAAAACAGCTAAATCCAGTATTTCAAAGGTATTAAACAAGAATTTATCACTAATACAAAATGCTTCATAATAGTAAACCGTTCTGCCGTAATTATGGGCTCCATTACGCCGTTACTTCTTGTATTGCTCCCTTTGGTAAGACCTAGGTTTGATGCTAAAACAAAATTATAAGCAGATAGCAGCCTTTGGCCTTTTTATTGTCGTACACGGAGACCTTCAATGTTCCTGGCCAAATTGACTATTCTCAATTATTAATAAAAAAACATATTAGTTGAGATTATAGGATGTAATATTAGACTAAATTTTTTTAACGTAATCATTTTAGAAATGATCTTTATTTCCTAAAAATAAAGAAACAGTCCCTCCTTAACAAAGCGATGCCCCCTGCTCCAAGCACTTTCTCTACAATTTGGATCTGCCTCAGAAAACTTTTCTATCAACTGGATGACAAGAAATTATGTAAGCCGAAATGAAAATCTCCTTTTATTTCCGCAAAAAACAGCACTATTTTAGAAAACTTACCCCTTGACAAAATAATACATACTATATGATAATAATTACCGAATTAGAATTATTATTAAATAGTTTACTGTTTAATTAATAATCAAATCACTCAACCCATTCAAGGAGGAATTTTATCATGGCATTAATCGGTAAAGAAGTTCTACCATTCTCAGCAAAAGCTTACCATAACGGTGATTTCATCGACGTTTCCGAAGAAAACTTCAAAGGCAAGTGGAGCGTAGTTTGCTTCTACCCAGCAGATTTCACATTCGTATGTCCTACTGAATTAGAAGACCTTCAAAACGAATATGCAACTTTAAAAGAAATGGGAGCTGAAGTTTATTCAGTTTCAACTGATACACATTTCACTCACAAAGCTTGGCACGATAATTCAGAGACAATCGGCAAGATTGAATACGTAATGATCGGTGACCCTAACCAAAAACTATCCCGCAACTTTGATGTCCTAAACGAAGAAGAAGGACTAGCTGAACGCGGTACATTCATCATCGATCCAGATGGCGTTATCCAAACTGTTGAAATCAACGCTGGCGGTATCGGCCGTGACGCAAGCCAAGTTGTAAGCAAGCTTAAAGCAGCTCAATATGTACGTAATAACCCAGGGGAAGTTTGCCCGGCTAAGTGGAAAGAAGGATCTGAAACACTTAAGCCAAGCCTTGACCTTGTAGGTAAAATTTAAGGAGCAAGATAAACATGTTATTTGATGCAGATATAAAAGCACAATTAGCTCAATATCTTCAAATGATGGAGGGCGATATCCTTCTTAAAGTCAGCGCTGGATCTGATAAAGTATCCAGCGACATGCTGGCTTTAGTGGACGAATTGGCCGCGATGTCCTCCCAAATTAAAGTTGAGCACGCAGAGTTGCAGAGAACGCCAAGCTTCAGTGTGAATCACCCAGGGGAAGATACTGGAATTACATTTGCCGGAATCCCTCTTGGACATGAGTTTACTTCCTTAGTGCTTGCTCTGCTTCAAGTTAGCGGAAGAGCACCTAAGGTTGATCAAAAAGTCATTGACCAGGTGAAAAATATTAAGGGAGAATATCATTTTGAGACTTATGTCAGCTTAAGCTGCCACAACTGCCCTGATGTGGTACAAGCTCTAAACGTAATGAGCATTCTAAACCCTAATATTTCACATACCATGATCGATGGTGCTGCTTTCAAAGAGGAAGTTGACGCCAAACAGATCATGGCAGTGCCAACTGTTTTCCTAAATGGCGAAAAATTCGGCAGCGGCCGCATGAGCCTCGAAGAAATTCTTGCCAAAATGGGAACTGGCCCTGATGCATCAGAATTCGCTGATAAAGGTCCATATGATGTACTTGTCATCGGCGGCGGCCCTGCAGGAGCAAGTGCAGCAATTTATACGGCACGCAAAGGAATCCGTACAGGCATCGTTGCTGAACGCTTCGGCGGACAAGTTATGGATACATTGGGCATAGAAAACTTTATCAGCGTGAAGCACACAGAAGGTCCTAAGCTTGTAGCAAGCCTTGAAGAACACGTTAAGGATTATGGCATTGATGTCATGAACCTGCAGCGTGCCAAGAGCCTTAAGAAGAAAGACCTTGTTGAGATCGAACTCGAAAACGGTGCGATTTTAAAAAGTAAAACAGTCATCCTTTCAACTGGTGCACGCTGGAGAAACGTTGGCGTACCCGGCGAAGCAGAATTCAAGAATAAAGGTGTTGCTTACTGCCCTCACTGTGATGGTCCATTGTTTGAAGGTAAAGATGTAGCTGTTATCGGCGGCGGTAACTCCGGTGTTGAAGCCGCCATCGACCTTGCAGGGATTGTAAAGCACGTAACCGTTCTCGAATTCAATCCGGAATTGAAAGCTGATGCCGTTCTACAAGAACGCCTTCACAGCCTGCCTAACGTAACCGTTATAACAAACGCTCAAACAACAGAAATCACCGGTACTGACAAAGTAAACGGTATTTCATACATGGATCGCGAGACAGAAAAAGTTCACCACGTTGAACTGCAAGGTGTATTCGTCCAAATCGGCCTCGTTCCTAACACTGATTGGTTAGACGATCAGATCGAGCGAACTCGCTTCGGCGAAATCGTTGTGGATAAACACGGCGCTACAAGCATCCCTGGCGTATTTGCTGCTGGAGATTGTACAGACAGTGCTTACAAGCAAATCATCATCTCCATGGGATCTGGAGCAACTGCAGCTCTGGGAGCCTTTGACTACCTGATCCGAAATTAATTTGAATAACTCATCGAAACATTACTATTACCTATCATTAATCGTTTTGACATGTTACCCTTCATTCACAAAAAGCCGCTTACTGCCTATTGACAGAAGCGGCTTTTCTTATGTATATGAAATTCAATCAAACGTTTGATTGAACCTTTAAAAAGTCTGTAACCAGGCGCATTTTTAGCCGCCGCCTAAAAGTGATATCATAGAACACATATACAGTAATGAGGAGGACCGCCTTTGAAAAAAGAACTCAAAGTTGTCGCAGCTATTATTGAAAATGACCAAAATGAAATCCTCTGCGCACTCAGGTCACCAGATATGCCGATGCCTAATATGTGGGAGTTCCCAGGCGGAAAAGTAGAACAAGGTGAGGATCTATACTCTGCATTAAAAAGAGAAATTGACGAGGAATTAGGCTGTAAGATTGAAATCGCAGAGCTTTTCCATGACAATATCCATGAATACGAAACCTTCGTAATTAACCTCATTTCCATCAAATGCAGGATTGTCAAAGGCACTCCAGCTCCGAGTGAGCACTCTAAGCTGATCTGGCTGAGAAGAGAAAATCTTTGCTCGTTGGTATGGGCTCCTGCGGATGTGCCAGCTGTTGATCAGTTGATGAATGAAAAATAGGGTTTCCTTGAATTCCTGTTGCATAGTTAACAAATTTACAGTGTCGCTTTTTAAACTTATAAACGATAAAAAAACGTACCAATTAATAGGTACGTATAGCGGCGCTCCTATCAACTATAATTAAAATCACCTATGATACGGTTCACCGAATATTCACCTAAACACATATTTATTTTGAATATAAACTATTTATATCTAGATTATTCTGTCTCTTACAATCTAAATTTTTAATGAATATGTATTGTTCGATTAAATCTTGGAAAAGATGATAGTATACCATTTTTAAATTTTATAAATATTATATGAGGGGATTAACGTGGAACTATTACAAATGTCTATTAAGTTAGTTATAGGATTCTTTTTGCTATTTCTCCTAGTTAGAATTATAGGAAAAAAATTAATTGACCAGTATACTCCATTTCATTTTATTTCAGCAATTGTCTTAAGCGAGTTGTTAGGAAATGCTGTCTATGAAAAAAATGTACCTATTACTCATATGTTATTCACTTTAATTATATGGGGAGCTTTATTATTTTTAGTTGATTACCTTGCTCAAAAATCTCTATTATTGAGACAAATGTTCGAAGGTAAACCTTCAGTAGTTATTCGAAATGGTCAGATTGACTTTGAACAGTTAAAAAAGAGTCGTATGAACATTAATCAACTTCAAAGTTTACTTCGCCAAAGTGAGATTTTCTCCATTCGAGAAGTAGCATTTGCACTGATTGAATCGAATGGCTCCATCAGTGTATTAAAAAAATCAAAATATCAAAAAACAACCTTAAAAGACTTTAATATGCCTAATCACGCTGTTTATCTACCCATAACACTAATTAAAGACGGGGAATTAATTAAAGAAAATTTGGAACAAATAAACAAAGATGATCATTGGCTAACAAACCAGTTAATAGCCAAGGGCATTAGTAAAATTGAAAACGTCCTTTTTGCTGAATGGTTAGAAAACGATGGGATAATTGTTATTCCTTATAAACCAGTCCAGTATCAAAATTTCCCTAGCTAAATATCTTCCGAAACAATATTTTTATAAAAATTAAAAAGGTTAGAAAGTGGTGGGAAAATGTTTGAATTTATTAAAGAAATACTCTTGGTTCTTGGGAGAATAATTACTATTTTACCCTTGCTATTATTTATCACCTTATTTATGGGAAAGCGAGCAATTGGAGAGTTGCCTATATTTGACTTTTTAATTATCGTCACATTGGGAGCTGTTGTTGGAGCCGATATCGCTGACCCTAGTATTAAACATCTCCCAACTGCAATTGCTATAATTGGGATTGGAATTCTGCAAAGGGTTGTGGCAATATGGAAAATTTCCAATCGAAAAATAGGAAGATTACTTACATTTGAACCAACTGTTATTATTCAAAATGGAAAATTTCTTAATAAAAACCTTAAAAAAATACGTTATTCGATTGATAATATACTTCAAATGCTTAGGGGAAAAAATATTTTTGAGATTAATGAAGTTGAAACAGCAATTGTCGAAGCAAATGGGGCTTTAAGCGTATTAAAAAAACCACACAAAAATTCAGTTACGTTAGAAGATATGAAAATTGAAAAAACAACATCTACGATTTCCTTTCCTGTTATTGTTGAAGGAACAATTTACTCAAATATCCTGAGGGATTAGTCTTAATGAAGCATGGATAAAACAGCAATTATCCCATCAAGGAATTATTGATATTAAGGATGTTTTTTTTGCTTCAATAAATAAAAATCTTGAGCTACATATTTCTTTGAAAGATGAAAGTAATATAACAATCCCACCAATAAACCACTAACTTTGTTATTGATCAAATTAGAAATACAGTCTAAATCAACCCGAACGCTAGCTAGTTATTCCAAAGTTCCTGATAAATAAAATTCACCGTACAAAAATTTTTTCCTATTTATGGTACGGTCCCCCCTAACAGGTCTAAATGAGGTACTTAAGAGTTCTTAACATCTACTTATGTTCCTTTTTAAAAGATCTCTCATGTTGAAGCAGCCATTCTTTTCTCCATAGACCTCCTGCATAACCGGTTAATTTCCCATTTGAACCGATTACTCTGTGACAAGGAATGACAATGCTTAACTTGTTTTTCCCATTTGCACTCCCTACAGCTCTGATGGCTTTTTCATTTCCTATAGAAACGGCAATATCCTTATAGGACCCTGTTTCCGCGTAGGGGATTTCTATTAAAGCATTCCATACTGTTTTTTGAAAAGCAGTCCCTTCACATTTATAAGGGAATGTAAATTCATAGCGACCGCCTTTAAAATATTCGTCAAGTTGGTTATAGCATTCTGCCATAACCTGAGGAGTTTCAGCGTCTAAAAAATTGGCCTTTTTACACTCCTCAGAGAACAAAATTGAACTGATGGCTTCATGAGTACCCATTATTTTTATCACACCAATCGGTGATTGATAGTCTAATTTATACCTTTTTGTCATATAAGGACCTCCAAAGATAAAAGGTAGCATACGCCTGCCAGCCTCCCCAGCCTGCTGCATATTCTTCTATTTCTACTATAGTCGGTTTCTTCTCAAGTCCTAATAGATTCTTTAATGCATTATGAAGGCCAACATCCGCAATTGGGAAGGAAGCTGTATAGTGCAGGCATTTCATCATTACATAATCTGCCGTCCATGCTCCGATACCTCTTATCATCATTAATGATTTTCGTACTTCCTGATCATCCTGTTTCTGGAGCAATAATTCTTTTGATAATTCTCCTTTTGTCATAGCTTTAGCGATGTCAAGGATATATTCAGCCTTCCTAATAGGAAATTGAAGTTTCCTTAAATCCTCCACCTTTATTGAAGTTATTTTTTCAAATGAGGGGAATAACCAAAACGTTTCTCCTTTGAAAGTTAGACTTTCGCCATATTGTTCGACGAAGCGTCTCTTTAATGTATAAGCGAATGTTAAATTAATTTGCTGTCCCATTATCGCCCATACTATTGCTTCAAATAAATCAGGAATGCACATAATCCGTAATCCATAATATTTGTGGGCAAGTGTTTGTAAAACTTTATCTTGACTAGCCACCTGATAAAATTCCTCTAAATCCTGATCCAAATCAAACCATTCCCAAATATACTCTGCCACTTTATCGCGAGCGTAAATCGATGGGGGGCTTATTGGGAATTCAACCTTTATGGAATTATGGTTGGATCCAATTTTACATAAAATCAAAGATTCTTTAACTTTTATTAGTTTATAAACAGAGCCCTCTTTAATTTGATGAAGAACTTCCTTGTTGGACCTGCCTAAAAAAATTAAGCACTCTTCAAAATTAAATTCCCTGGGAGGATAAATCTCCATATAGGTTTCATGATCAATCCAATTCATTTAGGAGTTCCTTTCGATATTCACTAGGTGAACAGTTTTTTAAGTTTCGAAACACTTTATAAAAATTGGAAGGGCTCTGGAATCCCACCTCATAGCAAATCTCAAGGTTCGTCAAGGCTGTGCATTTTAGAAGGTGGGCTGCTTTATCAATACGTATTTTTTCTAAATAAGTACGCGGCGTCTCAGATGTCTCTTGTTTAAATAAGCGTTCCAAATAAAAAGGACTTAAGCCGACTTCATCCGCTATATCTTTTAATATCAAATTTTGTTTATAATGATTGACCAGGAACGTAATGATATTTCTGACAAGCTCAATATGAGGGGATTGCTCAACTTCCGGCTGACATCTTTTACAAGGACGATACCCGGCTTTTTCAACTTCATTCATATCGTGGTAAAATTCAACATTTATTTTTTTGGGCTTCCTTGATCTACAGGAAGGACGACAGTATATTTTGGTTGTTTTTACTGCCGTGAAAAATAGCCCATCATATTTACGATCACAAGCGATGATTTTCTCCCACATCTCTTCAAATGAAAGGTTGATATTAGTCACCATGCCACTCCACTATCCTTCCTGCATTTGTGCTAGTTCTCATCCATATGGGCTGTATCCATAAACTTTAATCATTCACCAACATTCTTTTCTAAATATGCAATCATTTTATTAGATAGGGCGTTTCCAAAACTAAAAGGTTTCACACCTAATTCTTTTAGCTTAATACATTTTGTTAGTCCTGGTAAGGATAATACATTTAAAGGAGCACTTATATTTATTGTGATTTCTATAATCTCATCATCCTTCTTCAAACCAGGAACAAAAATTTTTCCAATAGAGGATTTTGCCTTTGAAAATAAGTATCGGTTCTGGCGTTAATATAAAAACCTTTATAACCATGTCGATCTAACGCTATTCTTATTTTTTCCAATAGTTTATAGTTCTGTGAAGCCTCTCTTAATCCATTTGATTTTTTCAATGAATCTTCAATATTGATACCCGCTGGTCGTACCAATTGCTTTGAATCCTGCCTTTTCAAGAGCTGAGGCAGAAAGACAATTCCAGGCGCTCCTAGAAATAAAGTTGCCTGTGAAGAATGCATCTCATTGAATACCTTAATCTTGTTCATTTTATTTCCTCCTACTATTTATTGGACCCATTTTAACAAGTAATCGACCTCTATTTCGTCCTCAATCTTGCTATTATGGTCTGTCTTTAATACAAGAAAAAAGTAAAGCAATATTATGCTCCACTTCTAATGTCTATTAGAAAAACCTCATTTACTTATGATACGGTTCACTTTGCATTTATGGTAAAGCATCCTAAAGTTCATGTTAATTTACTAATGAATACAGTTGATATCCCATATAAATAGCCATAACCCATATAATAAGTGCGGAAACTTGGTTCATATGTTTTAAGAACTTACCATTTTTATCAAATTGACCAATCTTTCTGCCAGAAATCGCTAAGGAAAAGAACCAGATCCAAGAAATCATTATACAAGCCACGGTAAACACCCATTTCTCATATCCTGTATAAGCCAATGAACTAGTTCCTATAACGCCAATAGTATCCATAATAGCATGAGGATTAAGTAATGAGACAGAAGCAGCAAAAGTAACCTGGCGACGTGCAGAAAAACGATGTTGTTCTTGATTAGCGTTTATTTCGGGTGTGTTTTTCCACATAATCCAACCCATATAGGCTAAGAAAAAGAATCCTACTAAAAATAACAAAATCTTTAACCATTCAAAACTAAAAACAATAATGGATACCCCGGCCACAGCCAAATAAATCAGTATTGTATCACAAACTCCTGCTGTAATAATTGCAGGTAAAGCATTGGTGAATTTGTTGTGTGTCGCTCCTTGATTAAATACAAATACATTTTGAACTCCTAAAGGTAAGATTAATCCAAATGCCAATATCATTCCATGAAATAATGGTTCCACTATGATTCCCCCTCTTCTTATCTAGCATAGCGAAGGATGACCAATATGTCTCCAACCAATTGGATGGGAATCTATCCAACCATTTTGTTATAATTTAAAAAAATGATTGGAGATAGCCTATGTCTGAATTAGAGTGGAAGCCACAAAAAAATTCATCCGTTCCTTTACATCTGCAAATATCTGATTTTATGAAAAAGAAAATAATGAACGGTGAATGGACAATAGGTACTAAAATACCACCACAAAGAAATTTAGCAAAACTATTTCAAGTAAATCGCAGTACAATTGTAATTGCACTTGAAGAACTGGCTGCCGATGGACTAATTGAATCTAAGGTTGGGAGCGGTACTAGGGTGATTAACAATACATGGAGCCTGCTTGCTTCAACTCCTCCTCCAGATTGGATTAGTTATGTAAAATCCGGTATTCATAAACCAAATATAACGATAATTCAAGAAATTAATAAAGCCGAAGCAGACCCTAATATGATTAGGCTTGGAACAGGAGAACTTTCACCAGACTTGTTACCCAACAAAAAAATGGGGCAAATACTACAAATAGATAATGAACAGTCTTTATCGCTTGGATACATGGAGCCTAAAGGAAGTCTATCTTTACGTAAAACGGTTAGTGCCTATTTAAGAACAAAAGGAATTAAAGCATCACCCGAATCGATTTTAATTGTTTCCGGAGGACTTCAAGCACTGCAATTGATATCAATTGGATTATTAAATAGAGGATCAACTATTCTTCATGAAACACCTTCATATTTGAACTCAGTACACGTATTCCAATCGGCTGGAATGAATTTATTGGGTATACCACTTGACAAAGAAGGAATTAAATGTGACTCAATTGGACGTATGAAGCGACAACATCATGCGGCATTACTCTATACGATACCCACTTTTCACAATCCAACAGGCACATTGATGTCTGAAAGAAGGCGAATTGAAATAATAGAGGTCTGCCAAAAGGCATCTATGCCTATAATTGAGGATGATGTTTATGGAGATCTATGGTTTGAAAACCCTCCACCAAAGCCTTTGAAAGCCAATGACACACAAGGGAATGTCCTGTATATAGGAAGTGTGTCCAAAACATTGAGCCCCGGGTTACGAATTGGTTGGCTTGTGGGACCCGAACCTGTCATTGAACGTTTGGCAGATATAAAGATGCAAACAGATTATGGCTCAAGTTCCTTATCACAATATGCTGTAGACAAGTGGCTTTGTAGTGGTATGTATGAGGATTTCTTAAAGGAAACAAAAGAGGAATTAAGATTCAGAAGGGATTTCACTATTCAAATTTTAAAGAAATATTTTTCTGAGATAGCAACATGGAACACCCCAAAAGGTGGCTTTTATATCTGGCTTAAATTACTAACAGTTGTTTCCACCCGAAAACTATTTGACGTAGCCCTTCGAGAAGGAATTTTATTAAATCCGGGAAGTGTGTATGATAATAATGATTATCAGCACCTTCGTATTTCCTATTCGTATGCTTCAATGGAACAATTAGAAAAGGGGCTGGTTTATTTAGCACAACTTATTAAAAATTCTTCTATGAATTAAATTTTCATGGAGGATACCGTAAAAAATGAAGTACGGTATCCTTATTTTTATAAAAGTCTATATAATAACTCCTTATCTAGGACAAGTTCAACCTTTTGTTTTACCACTATTTGTGATAAGGTTCCCCGTAATGTATGTAAACACAAATTTCTATTTGGCCATAAAGTATATATCAGCATTTAAATAGAAACACCAATCTTAAATGGTATATAAAGAATGAGATAAAACCCTCTAAATGGTAGCCACCGCAAACATTAGTCCTAATTGGAATGTTATTCTGCTTAACCAAGTCGGTGTGCAATTACTTTTATCGAATAAATATATGAACCGAGAGTAACACTACGCATAAAACTAATGTGGGGTATTAATGACATGAAACAGATTATTCTCTGGTCACTCTTGATATTGCCTTGGGCGTCCTTGTTTTTTTTAAAAATGGATACTGTACGCAGGTACATGCCGGTCGCTCTATTTATGACCGTTATTCATACCTTGGCATATCAAGCAGCTTACCATTACGGATGGTGGAAAGAGACAGGTTCCAGTCTGTTCGGGTGGGATAAAGTCGTCCCGGTTCCTTGGGTGTATGGAGCATATTTAGTTATAGTTATCTGGGTATTCCGCTTTACTTTCGGGAAATTTTGGATGTATTTGACTGTCAATATACTTTTGGATGGGTTATTTATGTACATCGTTTACCCGGTATGGCAACAGATGGGGTTTGTTTCGAGTGAATCGACTTTGCCTACAATAGCTATTGTTGCTATGATGGTCGGTTTTGCGCTTATCATCTATCTGTATCAACTGTGGCAGGACGAAGTGTTCAAACAACCTGAAAGCGAAACTCATAAATGACCAAGAACTGACTTGACGTCCCCTTCATTGGAGAAGGAAAGCGAAGTAACCGAAAACATGGAGATTTCCGAATCGAAGACTTGTCTACGTTGACTTCACAATAGCGATAACCTTGCTCCACAGACTGTACGAAGCAGTAGATTCCGTTACATTCTTCATTGGTTGGCCTGCACCTTGCCAGGCCTTTTTTTTGCGAAGATGGCCGCAGCTGTGATAATCATTGCATTTACCACAAGGATTCTCCTCTGAATCAAATGATACTCCTTGCTTATGCCTCTATTTATGATACGGTTCACCCCGACTAATCCGAAACGCCCTATAAACCTGTTCCAAAAGTATTAGCAAAAGTGCCTGTCCTTATAGAAATGCTAGAAGAAAAATGACAATATAAATGTCCAAATACATACAAAAACCAGTAATCCAAAGCTATATTTTAATGTCATTTTCGTTAAATCGGCTTCTTTTCCTGTCTCACCAACAGCTGCTGTTGCAATGGCGATTGACTGAGGAGATATTAGCTTTGCCATAACTCCTCCAGCCGTATTGGCAGAAAGCAATAAGGAAGAATTGGTTCCTATAATATTGCCCGCAGTCGCTTGGATTGGAGCAAATAGAGTGTTATTGTTCACTACTGATCCTGTCATGAATACCCCAATCCAGCCTAAAACCGGTGAAAGCAACGGGAATATATTTCCAGTCCTTGCAACGGCTTCGCCGAGAGTTACCGTCATTCCTCCGTAAGTCATGAGCTTTGATATACCTATAATGGCACAAATCATAATAATTGGAATCCAGAACTCTGAAACAGTCTTTTTGAAAAGAGTGAATCCTTCACCCATATTTATAGCTTTTGTCGTTGCTATTGTCGTTAATCCGGCTAATAAAATAGCTGTGCCTGTTGCACCAATTAAACTGATGCTCACACTAAGAGAAGATCCGGGTATCCCTAAATTGATGACAGTGAACTCAAGCAAGCCCCCTTCAGCAAAAAGACCTTTAAATGCCGGGAAACTCCAAATTAAGATAAATATGGTCAATAGATAAAAAGGTGACCATGCCTTAACAATTTCTCCTAATGAATGCTGTTCAAAAGTGCACTCTTGCCCATTGAGCAAAAAGATGTTCGCTGGTCTCCACTTTTTCAGGAATAAAGCTAATAAGCCCATTGCTAATAATGGAGGGATAATATCAGCAAGCTCCGGTCCTATAAATACTGTAATGATTGCTTGTGTAACGGTATACACACCAGCTGTGATTAGAATTGCCGGGAAAATTTCCTTAATTCCTTTAAACCCATCGATTAGCCAAATTAATAAAAATGGAATGGTAAAATTAATAATCGGCAGGGTCAGGGCAGTCATCATTGATACATCCATGGAAGAAACTCCTGGAATGCCAAATGTATCGACAATTCCAACCGGTATTCCGATCGCACCAAAAGCTCCTGAAGCGCCGTTTGCTATTAAACAGAGCATCGCTGCCTGTAAAGGCTTGAAGCCTAATGAAACTAAAAGTACTGCACAAATGGCAATCGGTACACCAAACCCAGCGGCACCTTCCAGAAATGCATTAAAACTAAATCCTATCAGCAAAAATTGGATGCGCTGGTCCTGGGAAATCCCAACAATGCTACCACGCAAAATATCAAACTTACCTGATGCAACGGAGATTTTATATAGCCATACAGCCATGACAATAATCCAGCCAATCGGCCAAATTCCTGCTGCCGTACCTTGAATAATACTCCCCGCCGATTCACCGAAAGGCAATTTAAATATCGTAAGCGCGATTAAAAAAGTAACCGCTAAATTCAAAAGTGCCGCATGGATGCCCTTCATTCTTAATACTGTTAAGCATATCAGGAATAACAGAATCGGTATTGCTGCCACTAATGCTGAAACAGCAAGGTTATTGAAAGGATTGAATGTTTCCACTAACATAATATCTGCCCCTTTGGATCAAAGATGCTAACTCGTTATATCGCTGAATTTTGAATGTCTTTTAAGGTTTGAACAGATTTAGCAAGCTTCTTTTTTTCAACCTCAGTCAGTGACAGTTCAACAATATTCTTTACACCGTTTCTTGTAATCACAGATGGAATCCCTACAAAAACATCATGATGGCCATATTCTCCCTCTAACAGTGCTCCAACTGGCAATACAACATTTTCATTTCTTAAAATGGCTTTTGTTATTCTGACTAGCCCCATAGCAATACCATAATAGGTTGCACCTTTTGCATGAATGATTTCATACGCAGCATCACGAACTTTGACAGCTATCTCTTCTTTTCTTTCTTCTGTTAACCTTTCCGCCACTGGTGTTCCGGCAATATTGGCGAAACTCCATACCGGGAATTGTGTGTCACCATGTTCACCAATAATATACCCATGGACACTTACAGCTGCAGTATCAAATTCTTCCCCTAATAAATATCGGAATCGTGCAGAATCCAAAATGGTTCCGGAACCAATTACTCTTTCTTTAGGCAGGCCGGAGAATTTCCAGGTTACATATGATAAAATATCGACTGGATTTGTTGCAACTAAGAAAATGCCATTAAATCCAGAGTCCATAATGCTCTCTACAATGGATTTGAAAATTTTAACATTTTTATTCACCAGATCAAGTCGGGTTTCTCCAGGCTTTTGTGCTGCACCTGCACAGATAACAACAAGAGCAGCATCCTTACAATCCTCATATGAGCCATACCTTATACTCATAGCTGTTGGAGCATAGGCAATGCCGTGGTTTAAATCCATGACATCCCCTTTTGCTTTCTCTTCATTTAAATCTACAATGATTAGCTCATCACATAGACCCTGATTTAATAACGCATAAGCATAGCTTGATCCAACAGCTCCGTTCCCTACTAATACAATTTTATTTCCTAATGTTATATTCATTATGATTTCCCCCAGTATCTCTATTCTTATATTTGTGAAATATTTCACATATTTGCGTAAAAAAATTCTTTTTACAATACTTCTTGTAGCTAATTTGATTCATTCATTATATGTGAATAATTTCACATATAACTTTAAAAAATATTAGAATAGTTATTTGTGAAATTGTTCACAAAAATAATATACCAAGTCTTTTGATTTTGCGCAAGTCTTTTCTTAAACTTCTTTTTGTAAAAAGTTTAACATTGTTTGAAAACAGTTTATGAAATACTATCTTGATTGGCTGACTGTTTGATGGGAAAACTTTATCGATGTACAACATAATTTCATCATAAACCAGGATCAAAGATCCCGCTCACTCCGTCTGCCTTCAAATAAACTTGCTGGCTATTTTTCGGTGTCTTACTTAAAGCTCTGGTAATGATAATAACCGTTAAAAAACCCTTATATGTAAAAAAGTCTTCGCTAAAAAATATTACTAAGAATCAATAGCTGCTTTTTCATATAAAGAGCGAAAAGGACGCCACCTCAGCAGCACCCTCCCTCCAACCATCAATTCATAGCCATCCTCCCCAACGGTCCATTCTCATCAATAATATCCTGCAAGTCATAAACTGATATCGGGAACATCGGGAATCCATAAGCATATGGCGTGATTTCATAGAGCTGGAAATAGACGACCAGCGCTTTGTCTGCAATGTAAAAGTCCTGGTCCGGCTTGATAGCAGTAAAATCAACAAGCAGCGGTATGTTACGCTCCTTTATCTGCACCTTAATCAGCTCTGCTATTCGTTTTACATAGTCACTTCCCGGTTTAAATAAATCTTTCAGCGCCACCAGCTTCCCCTTCTGCAGATCAAACGTCAGAGATTTTATAACGGTCATCCCATGTGCAGCATGATAGTGATACACATAGTTGGATAGGGACAGGCTCAATACATTACGCTGATTATTTTTTATCTCATAATATCCGTACAAATCCACCACAGTCGTATCCATATTTCCTGTTTGATCGTTAATGAGCTCCTGGTTCTCCCTAACGATCGTACTGTTAATAAAATGCTGCAGCTGCTTATTTTGCATCCCGGTCACACGGGGGTAATAGACCACTTTAGTCGGCCCGGTGCTGGTTTTCACCGTTTTAATGCCTACAGGAAAATTAATCGCCATGGCTATCCATCCTTTATTGGGTTTTTTACCTATCTTATTCATTTCTGTAAAGATGGTAACAAAAGGACTGGGCTTTTATTATGTAACCATCTGAATATTTACAAATTTTTACTCATTTAACCTATACTCTTAAAGCAATTTTGTTATATAATATTATATAACGATATAAGTATGGAGGAGCCTTTATGAAATTAAATAATTCAAGTTCAAGGCCATTGTACGAACAGCTAATCCACAATATAAAGGATGCTATTGAAAAGGAAGTGTACCTTCCAGGCAAGAAGATTCCCAATGAAGGGGAGCTTTGTGAGATATATGGAGTCAGCCGAATAACGGTAAGAAGAGCGATTCAGGAATTAGTGGAAGCAGGTTTATTAGAAAGGAAACAAGGAAAAGGCACCTTTGTGTGCATAAGAAAGCTTGCCAGAGAATTAGTCACCATCGATGGCTTTTCTAATTTCAGTAAACAACTGGGGAGAAAATCCTCAAAAAAGGTATTAGGCTGCGAAGAAATTAAAGCGACAAAGGAGATAGCGAAAGCTCTTCAATTAAAGGTCGATTCTTCTGTATTAAAACTTTCACGAATCATGTATTTTGATAATGAGCCTTTTTCTATTGATGTTGCGCACTACTCTCTTGAAAGGTTTCCGAACTTGCTAAAAAGGATTTTTGATTACGATTCAACCTATGATGTCCTAAAAAATGTTTATCATGTTGATATGCAGGCAAGTTCATCAAAAAAGATCCTAACAGCCGTACCGGCTACCGAAAAAGAAGCGGAATACCTGGACTGTGATATGGGAGATATACTTTTTAATATTGATAAAACGGTCTATGATGAAAAAGGAATCCCTATTCATATCTCCATTACAAAAGTTCCAACTACTCATATCGCCTTTACCATCTCAACATAAAAAATGGAACCAGCTTTTAAACTTTAGCTGGTTCCATTCTTTTTTTATCCTACTAAAGCTTTTCCTAGTCCAAACGCACCATGGATTTCACACGTTCTTGCTGCTCTAAATGCAGCTATCTGCAAAGATTCTGCCAGCGGCTTCCCATTTATATGATGTGTTAAAAAGCCCGCTATAAACGAATCCCCTGCCCCAAGTGTATCAATAACGCTTGCCTCTTCAATATCCTGCCGGTACTGATTTACCCCATCAGACATCATGACACCTTTTGAGCCTCTTGTTATTACAACATTGGGACATCCAAGTTTATGAATTTTTGTCATCAACTTCTCAATCTCCTTGTCACTATATTCACTGCCTGAAATAAATGCAAAAGTGATATGGGGGCACACTTTGCTCATAATCTCTTCAGTAAAGTGATTTGAGAAATCATACGAGATGCTAATGGCCCCAGAAAGCTTCTCTAATTGATCATCCAAACTGCTATAGATACTAGTATGAAGCACATCATATTTTCTTATATAATCATAATCATCTTCTGCCAGTTTTAGCTTCAGTTTTGATTGAATACCGCCCTTATTGGATGAAACAAAAATTCTGTCTCCTTCTTCATTAAGGTCCACATATGCTTTGCCGCTTTCTCCATACGCTTTGCGAATTTTGCTGATATCTACATTACTCAACTTTAAGGAGTTTATAATATGATCCCCTTCAGCGTCGTTTCCTACAATCCCGATAAAAGCAGTTTCCTCAGCTCCATACTGTTTTGATAAAACAGCTACATTCAGAGCATTCCCTCCAGGAAACATTTCGTTTCGATCTTTATATACATCTACCACGTTATCTCCTATAGCAATTAATCTCATTTTTTCTGTTCCTCCTAACCTTTTACACTTCCTGAAGCAGGACCGCGGATAAAATATTTCTGCATAAATAAAAACAGAATAATAATTGGTGCCGCAGAAATCATTAGTCCAGCCAATAAGACACCCCAGTTTGTCTGCAGGGCATCACGGAATTGCATTAACCCAGCAGGTATTGTTTTCAATGCCTCCGAATCAACAAAAATTAAAGCAAACATAAATTCATTCCAAGTAAAATAGGCTGTCAAAACCACGCCTGTTAACAAAATGGGCAAATTAAGCGGAATAAAGATTTTTGTAAAAACCGTCCATGTATTGCAGCCATCTAAAAAGGCTGATTCCTCTAATTCCTTTGGAACATCAAGAAAGGCGGCCCGAATCAGAAGGATGGTGATGGGAATTCGATATGCCACATAAGGAAGAATCAATGCCAGGTAGGTATCATGAATTCCTAATGCCTGGATAAGCTTGTACAAAGGCACAAGACTTACCTGCGGTGAGAGCATCATTCCTGCCATACAGATTATAAGCAATGTGTTCTTTCCTTTAAATTCAAAACGGGTTAACCCGTACGCTCCAAGCGCGCTGAGGAAAACAGTCAGCAAGCAGGTGGATATAGTAACAATTGTACTATTTAAAAAGTAACCAGATATTCCTGTCTCCCATGCATGGGCGTAGTTAGAAACAAGCCAGTTTTGCGGCAATGCCCAGCTGTTGGCGAAAATTTCTTCCGTTGTTTTAAATGAGTTGATAACCATCCAAAATAACGGGTAAGCGATTATGATGAAATAGAAGATTAGGATAGAGAATAAAGGAATACCTTGAACTGCAGATTTATATCTAAAGGGTTTCTTAATAACGGGATTAAACTCCTGTTGAGCAATTACTCTATTTGTCTCCAACCTAACCATCCTTCCCTGTTTTAAATAGTTTCATCTGCGTCAGCGAGACAAGTAATGTAAGAATAAGAATGACTGTTGCGATAGCCGACGCATAACCCATTTGATCCTTGAAGAAAGCTGAATTATAGAGAAGTGTCCCTAAAACCTCACTTGCATTTCCAGGTCCTCCTCCAGTTAAAATATATGGTTCATTAAATACTGTGAAAGCTCCAGTTAAAGTGATTAAGGTAGCAACAAATAGCATTTCTTTTACTTGCGGAACTGTTACATAGATAAATTTACGTATCTTCCCTGCTCCGTCAATTTCTGCAGCTTCATATAATTCCTTTGGGATCGCCTGGATCGCAATAATAAATAGCATCATGATATACCCAACACTTTGCCACTGAGATACGGCAATAACCGCGAATATAGCTGTTTCCGATTCCCCCAGCCAAGCTCTTGTCCATTCTTCAAGACCTAATAGAGTCAGCAGACTATTTAATAAACCAATATCAGGATTGTAGATAAAACTGAATAATAAGGCTATGACTGTTATGGAAATGACAACAGGAAGGAAGAATACAGTCCGGAAAAAACTGCTTACAAACCTCGTAACAGGATCTTCCAGAATTGCTGCTAATACGAGTCCTCCAAACACTTGGAATATAATGGATATGACTGCATACCAGATATTATTTTTCAAAGCTATATAAAAAACCTCATCTTGAAAAAGAGTAAGGAAGTTTTCAAAGCCAACAAAAACTTTATCAGGAGAAAATGCCGAGAATTCATAAAAGCTAAATCGAAAGTTTTCTATAATGGGATAATAAACAAAAACCCCCATTAACAGTAAACAAGGGGCAATATATAAAATGGGAACAACTTTTCGGCTAAGCATATTGACCACCTCTTTCTTTTAAAAGGGGAGGCCAAAAACCAGCCTCCTCTTCCTCTATATATTATTTACTATTTTTTGACCTTTTTTGCTGCTGCTTGTACATCTGACATCACTTCTTTTGGCGTTTTCTTTCCATCCAGCATTTGCTGTGTGCCATTCAGATATGCATCAACAATAGAGATATCAACAGCTGTGTCAAACCAAAGATAGGTTTTCTCTGCATTGACAATTAAATCAATGGCTTCTTCCTGTAATTTGGAGGCATTTTCTGTAGTTGTTGTCCCTTTCACTGCGCTATATTCACTAACTTCTTTGAGCTGTTCGGTGCCCTTTTCCTTTGAAGTTAAGAACTTTATGAACTCCATTGCCTCTTCAGGGTGTTTTGTTTTAGAAGAAATCATAATTCCCTCTGGTGCTGCAGTGATTGAATTAGGATTGCCTTCACCGCCCTCAATGCCAGGTGTATTAAAGACCCCTAAATCCTCTCCTAAAGATGGTTCAATTAATCCAATTTCAGCTAATTGGAAATAACCCATTGCTGCTTTCCCTCCATTAAATAGCTCACGGGAGTATTGATGGTCCACCGAATTTACACCTTTATTGAAATAAGGTTCAAGTTCCATGAACTTTTCCAAAGCCGTAACGTAACCAGGATGTGAAAAATCACCTTCAGGATTGTTCGGATCATAATCCTTGGCAATGACATCTTCCGGAACAATCAGTTCATTCAGAGATCCAATATAATGGGAAATCGTCCAAGGTGCCTTGCTTCCAAAAGTAATAGGAGTAATGCCGGCTTCTTTAATTTTTTCTGAAACCTCAATAAGTTCACTCCAGGTAGAAGGGGGTTCAAGATTTAAATCTTTAAATATCTTTTTATTATAGAAGAAAGCTTTTCCGTCCGTTGACCAAGGAATGCCATATGTTTTTCCATCCAATGTAAATGGTTTGAATTGGGATTCGATAATTTCCCCTGACCACTCTGTATCACTGTTAATATAATCTGTTAAATCAAGTGCTTGGTCTGCACGGACAAAGTTATAAGCGAATTCGCCGCTCCAGGAGAAATAAACATCAGGTGGATTCTTCGATCCTAAAACAACTCTAATCTTTTCTTTATATGAATCATTCAAAACCGCTTCTGTCTTAATCTTAATATTTGGATGAAGCTCTTCAAATTCCTTAACGGCTTTTTCAAAATACTGCTTTTTAGGTTCAGTAGGCCAACGATGGAAAAAACGGAGTTCAATAGTATCACTATCACTATTGGAAGATGTACCGGCAGAAGAATTACAGCCAGTTATTAAAGAAAGGAGTAAAACTGTAAGAATACCTGCAATTGCTAACCTTTTCATCATTTTGCCCCCTAAATAATTGAGTGAAAGCAGTGGAAAAGTGACCGCATCACTTTTCCACTCTATTATCTTAGTATTCTACCTTCCACATATATCTGCGTTTGGACAATGGATGGTTACGCTGCTCTGCCAAATTGTCCGCATACTTTCTTAAAACAAAATTCAGAACAAGCGGAGCAATATAGCCTCTAGCTTCCTCTTCAATTCCAGAAAAATCAAAATCTTCAGCATCTAGTACTACTAGCTTTTTTCCATATTTCTTAGAGAAATCTAATGCTCTCTCTTCCAAGAATCTTGTTTCATCCAGTCCAAGAAGAATGATAAATGGTGTATCTTCGTCAATGATCTCAAACGGGCCATGGAAGTATTCACCAGCGTGGATGGCATGGGAATGAATCCATTGCATTTCCATTAAGATACAAATGGCAAATGAATAGGCAACTCCATAGTTCGCACCGCTTGCCATCGTATAAATAACCTTCTCATCTTTATACTGTTTTCCAAATTCTACAGCAGAGTCATGCGATTGTGAAGCCGCTTTTTCATATACTGATTGCAAGTTTTCGAGACTCTTCTCAATTACCTCAAACTTGCTATTTCCTTCCACCTCTTTAAGAACTCCAAAGACCAGCTGATAGATAACAGAGTAGTTAGTAGTGAAAGCATTCGCGTCTTGTCCCCACTCATATTTAAGAACAACATCAGAAGCATGAGCCAATGGAGAACCAGGCTCGTTGGTTAAAGAAACAGCCAAGGCCCCTTTACTTCTTGCAAACTTAGCAGCTTCCACTGTTTCAGGGGTTGTTCCAGAATGAGAGCACAGGATAACTAAAGAACTTTGGCCTAGTTTAGAATGATTGCGATGAATAAATTCATTAGAGCTATATAAGTGAGCATCGATTTTTTGGGCTTCCCGGTCGATCGCATATTTACTCGGATACATAAGTGCAGATGAACCTCCGCAAGCAACAAAGAAAACATTTTTTATATTTTTCTTTCGTACTTCCTCAAGCGCATGTTTAATTTGATTTTTAACATCTACTACTAATTCAGTCGTCATAAATGAACTGCCTCCTTGATTTTTTTATAAAAAAATAACCTCTACCCTCCTCAAAACAATACACAACTTTATAATACGTTATATATTGTTATATTTGTTTATATAATATCCTCTGTTGTTTTAGTAGTCAATACACTTTTCTGAATATTTTAAATACAAATAACGACATAATTCTTAAGCTGGTGTCGAATGAAATAATATTGAGCTTCTCTGTGTTGTTAGCTCCTTATTCCAGAATGGTTATAGGTATGGTTAATAATGTATAATTCAATTGATAATAAATGAAACTCAAAAAGGACCATAGACAGGAGCACCCCAAATGGAAAAGCAGCAAACCAGCCTAAAACCATTCATTTCTCTCATACTATCAATAAAAATACCCAAGGCTGCGCTCATCATTGGGTTAACAGCAAGTATTCTCACTACTTTGACCGGCCTTGTCGTTCCATTGCTGACCAAAAACCTGGTGGACGGTTTTTCCGTCGAGTCGTTGAGTGTCCCGTTGATTATCGGAATCGGAGCTGCTTTTATCATTCAGGCGCTCATCAGTGGAATCTCAATCTACCTGCTCAGCTATGTCGGTCAGAAAGTAGTGGCCCGGCTGCGCAACCGGATGTGGGGCAAGCTGATCCGGCTGCCGGTAAGTTATTTTGATAAACAATCCAGTGGGCAGACGGTTAGCAGGGTTGTTAATGATACAAGCATTGTGAGGGACCTAATCTCCAATCATTTTCCGCAATTTATCACTGGGATCATAAGCATTATAGGTGCTATCGTCATATTGCTTGTGATGGATTGGAAAATGACTCTGCTTATGCTCATCTCCGTTCCAATTACATTGGCGATTATGATGCCCCTTGGCCGAAAAATGGCAAAGATATCGCGCGGCCTACAGGACGAGACAGCAACTTTTACCGGCCATATCACACAAACGCTCAGTGAAATCCGCTTAATGAAGTCCTCGACTGCGGAACAAAATGAAGAAGAAAAAGGCATGAACGGCATCGATAAACTACTTGGCTTCGGTTTAAGAGAAGCACGGATATTTTCGTTAATTGGTCCCACAATGTATTTGATCATGATGGGCGTCATTGTCATGATTATTGCCTATGGCGGTATGCGCGTGGCGAACGGAACGATGTCAACCGGATCTCTCGTCGCCTTTCTGCTTTACTTGTTCCAGATCATTATGCCGATCACCTCGTTCGCTATGTTCTTTACCCAGCTGCAAAAAGCCAAAGGTGCAACAGAGCGAATAATCGAGATCTTGGATCAGCCGCTGGAAGAAGGTCAGGATGGCATCGAAATGGAAATCAGCAATCAGCCGATTTCCATTGATAATGTTTCTTTTTCTTATAGCGAGGAGGAACCTGTACTCCAAAACATTACATTAGAAGCTCAGCCTGGCCAGATGATCGCCCTGGCCGGTCCAAGCGGCAGCGGGAAAACTACTTTGTTTGGATTGCTGGAACGATTTTACGAACCTACTACTGGAGAAATCAGGGTTGGGGATACATTGATACATGAGATATCCCTTAAATCATGGCGCAGTCAAATCGGCTATGTGTCACAGGAAAGCGCCATGATGGCGGGGACCATCCGGGAGAACTTATGCTATGGTTTGGAAAATGTTAAAAGCATTCCGGATGAGCGTTTATGGGAAGTCGCAAAAATGGCTTACGCTGATCAATTTATCGAAGCTTTCCCGAAAGGGCTTGACACGGAGGTTGGCGAACGGGGTGTAAAACTTTCGGGAGGACAAAGGCAGCGAATCGCAATCGCGCGTGCCTTTTTGCGAGACCCCAAAATTCTGATGATGGATGAAGCAACTGCCAGCCTGGACAGCCAGTCAGAAGGCATTGTCCAGCAAGCGCTGACCCGCTTAATGGAAGGCAGGACAACCTTCGTCATCGCCCACCGCCTTTCCACAATTGTCGACGCAGACAAGATTGTTTTTATCGAAAAAGGCAGTGTCACAGGCATCGGCACACATCACGAATTAACGCAATCACATGGTTTATACCGTGAGTTTGCCGAGCAGCAGCTTGCATAAAAAGGGCCAGTCTAACTTAGACTGGCCTTTTACGAGCTTACAAACTATAAAATGATGTTCTAACACGATCCAAACTCATGGACTGCAGCTATAACCTTTCAATTGCATGTAAAATCCGGCTGTTATTTTAACATTCAACCGTCAGTTCCGCATTTACGTGCAGCTTTTTATTTAAATGCAGCACTTTTCATGATTTAAGTACCACTTTTCACTTTTATGTGCCATTCCTTATTCTTACAGCATTTTATTCAAATACCTTCAATATAGGGCTCCCGGCATCTTCTATTTTAACCTAGATCTTGTGATAAAATATGACAAATTATCCATATAAAAGAGAAGGTTTATTCCTTATAATGGAATTAAGGTTAGTTATGCCCACTCAAAAAGGAGGCTGCCGACTATGCCATTAGATCATACGAAAAACATGCTGCGAACTTTAGAATACTATTGTGATACCCAGATCACCCAAACCTTCTCTAAAGATTATAGACAGTTTTTGTCTGTGTGCTACCAGAAGAGCTCTAAGTGTTTTGAAGTTACGTATGTTGAGACACTTGTGAAGGAAATCTTTCCTGATGTTGAATCGGCTGCGGCTGCCATCGAAAAAGCTCTTAAAAATTAGAGAGAGCTGCCTCTTTCTTTACGCTTCGATTTCCCCTCTCTTTCTATCCTATTTATAGAACTGCTTTTTCTAAAAAATAGATACCTTATTTCCTTTATATGTAGTATCTTTGGAATATCGAAATATTTCATAAACGAGAGGATTATCATGTGGAAAAATAAAAACGTGTGGATACTGCTGACAGGTGAGTTTATTGCCGGCCTGGGTCTGTGGCTTGGGATTATCGGCAACCTTGAATTTATGCAGGAAAAGGTTCCTTCAGACTTTGTAAAGTCCATTATTTTGGCTGGCGGACTGCTTGCCGGAATTGCGGTTGGCCCCTGGGCTGGCAGAATTACAGACCAGATTAGTAAAAAAACGGTTATGCTCGCATCCGGCTTTGCCAGGACAGTGAGCGTTATTTTTATGTTAATTGCCATCCAGACCGGTTCTGTATGGTGGATGGTTATTTTTCTTGTTTTCCTTCAGATTTCCGCTGCCTTCTATTTTCCTGCTCTGCAAGCGGCAATTCCGCTGGTAGTGGAAGAAAAAGATTTACTGCAATTGAATGGGATTCATATGAATGTCTCCACCCTATCCCGGGTGCTGGGAACAGCAGTAGCAGGGATTCTATTGGTGATATTGCCATTATCCATGCTTTATATAGGCTCACTCGTCGCCTATTTCGTTCTGTTTGCCATGACCTGGTTCCTGAACTTCGATGAATCGGACAAGAATCTAGGCTCATCTAAAGGAACAGCCAAGCGAGGCGGCGGATTTAAGGATGTTTTTCCAATCATTAAAGGCCTGCCAATCGTACTTATGACATTGGTTTTAACCCTGGTTCCTTTACTGTTCATTGGCGGCTTTAACCTGATGGTCATCAACATTAGCGAACTCCAGGACAGCTCGTCCATTAAAGGATTGATCTATACAGCAGAAGGAATCGGCTTCATGCTTGGCGCTTTTATCGTCAAACAAATCAGCCAAAAACGGTCTCCCTATACGATTCTGTTTTTCTTCTCCTTTATCATTGGCATATCACAACTGCTTCTCTATTTTGCTGATGTGCCGGTGTTAACACTAGTGGCATTTTTTGTATTCGGCTTTGCCGTCGGCTGCTTCTTCCCGACCGCAGCTACTATTTTTCAAACAAGAGTGCCAAAAGAATTCCACGGCAGGTTCTTCTCTTTCCGTAACATGCTCGACCGTGTCATTTTTCAGGTTGTGCTCCTGCTGACAGGATTCCTCCTGGACGCTGTCGGCCTGCAGCTGATGGTCGTTATCTTTGGCATCCTATCCTTAGTAATGACAGCAGCGTTCCTTGCTAAATTTAGGCAGCTGCGGACAGAAATGCATATTAATGAAAAGGTAGGCACGTAAAAAACCGGCTCACATCGTTGTGGGCCGGTTTTTCGCTTCTATTTCAGCTAAACTTCAGGCATTTTTTCAGTAAATATCAGTTTATGTGCGGATAGCGTTCATTTATGTGCCGATAAATTTTTTTCTGTGCGCATAACCCAATTTTATGTGCGGATAAAAAAATTTATGTGCACATAAACATTTTCGCCCTAGTGCACCAGCTGCTTCACCAATTCCCGGTTCCGCTTTTTAAAGACGTCATTATGAGATGAGACCATCGCTGCTGCCGCAGCATCTGGTTCAATGTACTGTTTCGCTTTATTTACTGCATTAGCAGCATCCTGGAATGCCCCGGCAATCAAGTGAAGTTTTCCCTCATGTTTAAGGATATCCCCTGCAGCATATAGTCCTTCAACAGACGTTTCACTGTTCGCATTGCCTGCAATATAGAATTCTTCCAGCATTTCAATGTTCAGATTGCTATTCTTTAAGAGTTCCGTATCCTGTTCATAGCCATGGTTAATCACCACTTCATCAATCGCCAGATAAGAAACCTCACCTGTTTCGTTATTGGTCATTTCCACCTGTTCAATTTTCTCATGATTTCCGCCCGCAATTAATTTTGTGATGGACGTATTCCTGATGCAGATAACAGAGCTATTCATCAGCTGCGAAACCTGTGCTTCATGGCCAGTCAAAGCATCTCTCCTGCAAGTGATATATACCTGTTTCGCAACGGGCTCCAATTCATTCGCCCAGTCTACTGCAGAATTCCCGCCGCCAGAAACAACCACAGTTTTATCTTTAAAATGTTTAAGCGATTTGACTGTATAATTCAGATTGGAGACCTCAAACCGCTCTGCCCCTTCTATCTTCAGTTTCTGGGGCTTTAGAATTCCGCTTCCAACAGCTACAATGACGGTTTTGGAATAGTGCTCTTCTCCAGAGGACCCTTTTAAGACAAATAGACCATCTTCATTTTTGGCAATGGATTCTACTTTTTCATTAAGAACGACCGTTGGATTAAATGTTAGTCCCTGTTCAACCAGCTGTTCGATCAGCTTTGCCCCCGGAGTCGGCGTCAGGCCGCCTACATCCCAAATCATCTTCTCCGGATATACATGAATTTTACCGCCAAGCATAGGTTGAAACTCAATCAGCTTTGTTTTCATTTTTCTTAGGCCGCTGTAAAAAGTGGAGTAAAGCCCGGCGGGTCCGCCTCCAATGACCGTAACATCAAATACTTCAGCATTTTTCATTTCCGTTCACTCCCATAACCAATTACTATTGATTATCATTCTCACTTCAACTATACGACCTTTTCTCTCCTTTTACAATGAAATTTTTTCTGAGTACTTTTCTCGGAAATTCTGTTGACATAAAAAACAGATAGACTTATAGTTAAAAGGAACCGACACTGATAATCATTATCACTGAAAATATAATTCTGACAAACGGAGGTTACATAATGGTCCGCCTTTATACAGATGGCTTGAACATTGGGTATAATGAACGCTTGATAGTGAAAGACCTTAGTGTCCAGATCCCTGATAAGAAGATCACTACCATTATAGGTCCAAATGGCTGCGGTAAATCCACCCTTCTAAAAGCCATTACCCGGATCATCGCTCACCAATCGGGGACCGTAATTTTGGATGGCGAGAACATCTCAAAGGAAAACACGAAGGTCCTTGCCAAGAAAATGGCGATTCTACCGCAAACACCCGAAAGTGCAAGCGGTTTAACGGTTGGCGAACTGGTTTCTTACGGCCGCTTTCCTTATCAAAAAGGCTTTGGAAGACTAACAAAAAAAGACTATGAAGTTATTGACTGGGCGCTTGAAGTAACAGGCACCAACGATTTCAAGTACAGACCAGTGGATGCACTTTCGGGCGGACAGCGCCAAAGAGTGTGGATTGCATTGGCTCTGGCACAGGAAACAGATATTATTTTCCTTGATGAGCCCACCACCTATTTGGATATGGCACACCAGCTTGAGGTTCTCGAGCTCCTTCAAAAACTGAACCAAGAACAGGAACGAACCATTGTGATGGTCCTACATGATTTAAATCAGGCAGCCCGTTTCGCAGACCATATTGTTGCATTAAAAGACGGCGAAATTGTCAAATCAGGAAGCTATGAAGAAGTCATCACACATGACGTTCTAAGAAAAGTGTTCAATATTGATGCAGTCATTGGACGCGACCCGCGTACAAACAAGCCAATGTGCATAACTTATAATCTACTAAAAGGAGAAAATCAACATGAAGAAACTTTTGATCCCGTTTACGATCTTGCTGCTTCTGCTTATTAGCGCCTGCGGCAATACTGAGCAAGGAGAATCCAAAGAAGCTGAACCTAAAGAAGATAAAAAATCAGGCACCTTTACTTATGAGTCAGAAACTGGACCGGTCGAAGTCCCTGCTGATCCTAAGCGAGTTGTCCTCCTTTCCGGCTTTACAGGAAATGTAATGCAGTTGGGCGTAAATATCGTTGGAGTGGATACATGGTCCAAGAATAACCCTCGTTTTAAAGAAGAATTGAAAGATGCTGAAGAAGTATCCGAAGATAACCTGGAAAAAATAATTGAATTGGAACCAGACTTAATCATTGCGCTATCTACTGTAAAAAACTACGATAAACTTAAGGAAATTGCACCAACTGTAACTTATACATGGGGTAAATTAGATTATCTGTCACAGCATGAGGAGATCGGCAAGCTTCTTAATAAAGAAGAAGAAGCAAAAAAATGGGTGGCAGACTTCAAACAGCGTGCTGAAGCAGCTGGTGAAGACATCCGTGCAAAAATTGGAGAAGATGCAACCGTTTCTGTATTTGAGATTTTTGATAAACAGCTTTACGTGTTTGGTGATAACTGGGCACGCGGAACAGAAATCCTGTACCAGGCAATGGACTTAAAAATGCCTGAAAAAGTTAAGGAAATGGCTCTAAAAGATGGCTATTACGCTATTTCTACAGAAGTCCTTCCAGAGTATGCCGGAGATTACATTGTTCTGAGCAAATACGCTGAAGCTGACCATTCGTTCCAGGAAACTGATACGTACAAAAATATCCCTGCTGTAAAAAATAATCGCGTCTTTGAAATGGAAGGCAATGGTGCTTCCTTCAGTGATCCAATTACACTTGATGCACAGCTGGAGTTCTTTAAAGAATCATTTTTAGGAAAGTAATACTTAAGGAGGGATTCTTATATTTGGGAATTCCTCTTTCCTATTTAGAAAAGCCCTAGCGCCTTGCCCACGGGGGTATGACCTGGAGCTAGACAGTTATCGAAGTACAAAGATATAAATTCTGATATTATTAAAAAAGCACAAGGAGCCGCCTCTTTGTTGGAGCAAGACAGATTTCGTAGTTTAAGGCAGTTCTGATCCCATAAAGAAAGATGAGAGTACAATGACAAAAGATGCTCAACCCTTCATTCCATTTATTAAACTCACCGCAGGCTTTGTTATCTTTGCAGGCATGTTTGTGGCCGCGTGTGTGTTTGGGGCAGCGGATGTTACGGTCAGAGATGTTTGGCTGGCGCTTACTTCCAATGCTTCCGGAGAAAAAATTTCGATTATTCGTGAAATCCGTCTGCCTCGTGAAATTGCTGCCATTTTCGTTGGAGCTGCGCTTAGCATTTCCGGGGCCATTATGCAGGGAATGACAAGAAATCCTCTTGCTGATCCAGGACTGCTCGGATTAACGGCTGGAGCAAATGCTGCACTTGCATTAACTCTTGTTCTAATTCCCTCAGCAAATTACATAGGGATTCTGTTTGCCTGTTTTATCGGTGCAGCCGTCGGAGCTGGGTTGGTTTTCGGCATTGGCGCCATGAAAAAAGGAGGTTTTTCTCCTATTCGGATCGTATTGGCCGGAGCTGCGGTTTCTGCCTTCCTTTTTGCAATAGCAGAAGGAGTCGGCATCTATTTTAAAATTTCAAAAGATGTCAGCATGTGGACTGCTGGCGGAATCATCGGCACATCCTGGAACCAGCTGCAGGTGATTGTTCCAGTCATTTCCTTTGGCATTCTTTTTACTCTTTTTCTGTCCAAGCAGCTGACTATTTTAAGCTTAAATGAGGAAGTGGCTGTAGGCTTGGGACAAAATACCACTCAGATTAAGACGATTCTGTTCATCTTAGTGACCCTGCTTGCAGGAGCATCCGTTGCACTGGTCGGCAATATGGCTTTTATCGGGCTGATGGTGCCTCATATTGTCCGTGCTATTGTAGGTACCGATTATCGTTATATTCTTCCCATGTCCGCACTCACAGGAGCTTCTTTTATGCTTCTGGCCGATACACTCGGCAGAACCATTAATGCTCCTTATGAAACACCCGTTGCGGCTATTATTGCAGTAATGGGGCTTCCTTTCTTCCTGTTCATCGTGCATAAAGGAGGTAAGGCTTTCTCATGATCCAGCCAGAGTTAGTAAAAAAACAGCGAATTTTAATGGCAGTTTTATCAACACTTATTATCGTTACCATTGTTATTGGAATGGGATTAGGCTATGCCTCCCTTTCATATGACCGATTAATTCCGACGATACTGGGACAGGGCACATTTAAAGAAGAATTCGTGTTATTTTCCATTCGGCTCCCGCGAGTATTTATCACCGTCCTGGCCGGCATGGCACTTGCATTATCAGGTGCCATTTTACAAGGGATAACCCGCAATGACCTGGCGGATCCAGGCATTATCGGCATCAATTCTGGTGCTGGTGTTGCTATAGCTGTCTTCTTTCTTTTCTTCCCAATCGAAGCTGGCTCTTTTATATACATGCTGCCGCTATGCGCATTTTTCGGTGCATTAATTACAGCCATTCTGATCTATGCTTTTTCCTATAAAAGAAGTGAGGGGCTTCAGCCTGTAAAAATGGTGCTGGTTGGGGTCGGATTTTCCATGGCGCTTTCCGGTGTCATGATTGTCCTGATTTCTGCAGCTGAAAGAGAGAAAGTTGATTTCATTGCTAAATGGCTATCAGGGAATATCTGGGGAACAGATTGGCCGTTCATCTGGGCACTCCTCCCATGGCTTCTTTTGCTTATACCATTTACTCTTTATAAAGCAAATCGGCTGAATCTATTAAGCCTAAGTGAGCCTGTCGCCATCGGAATAGGGGTATCTATTGAAAAAGAACGGATCATCCTTCTGCTTACAGCCGTTGCATTGGCAGCTTCCGCTGTGTCTGTAACCGGCGGAATTGCCTTTATCGGCTTAATTGCGCCGCACATGGCGAAAGCGCTTGTTGGCCCGCGGAATCAGCTTTTCATTCCGATCGCTATTCTTTTAGGAGGATGGCTTCTATTATTCGCCGACACGCTTGGCCGAAACCTCGTAGATCCGGACGGCCTCCCTGCCGGCATCATGGTTGCACTGATTGGAGCTCCTTATTTTATGTATTTATTATTAAAAAAATAATTTTTCCTTTATCAGAAAGGCTGCATTCCTGGATGCAGCCTTTTATCCTTGATTTCCTTTTTAGTACTCCTTACCATAAAAGAGGACATTTACATGACATTCTATTGTGACATTAAGGTTATCCTCTCTATAAAAGGGGAAAGGGGAATAAAAGTAAGTGACTTACCCATAGGAAAGGACCTAGTTTCCATGGTATATTTTTTAACAGCCATTTTGATTTTATTTATCACATACGCTATTCTCCCCACTGTACTCATACGAACATTAAATTGGGGAATTGTGAAAGAAATATCGGAGGCCAATGCCATTGCTCTAACCTTTGATGACGGCCCTGATCCGAAGTATACTGCCTTCCTGCTTGATGTCTTAAAGAAGCATCATGTTAGGGCAACCTTTTTTGTTGTCGGGGAAAAAGCTGTTCAAAGGCCTGAGCTGCTTAAAAGAATGCATGCTGAAGGCCATGCAATCGGCATCCATCACTACCGTCATATCTCAAGCTGGATCTTGGGTCCCGGCTCGTTAAGAAAACAGCTTAACCAAACGAAACAAATTATCGAAAGGGCGATAAATGAAGAGGTCTTTCTCTACCGTCCTCCGTGGGGGCACTTTAATTTATTTTCCCTTTGGCTCGCCAGAAACTATGAAATTGTTATGTGGACAGGAATATTCCAGGATTGGAAGGTCAAGTATATCCGGAATACTCTTTCAGTAGCTTTAACAAAAGAAACAAAACCAGGGCGGATTTTTCTCCTTCATGACAGCGGAGAAACCCTGGGAGCTGACGTCAATGCTCCTGAATACATGATTCGTCATTTGGATGAGTATCTGCAGCAGGCAGCAGAAAAAGGACTACGCTTTGTTACGTTAAAAGAAGGAACTCGGGAGTAACTTTCAATGGGTACGGAAACAATTATTGAATTCATTTCATCATATGGTTATTGGATCATTTTTTTATTTTTATTTTTCGGGATTGTCGGCATACCCGCTCCCGAGGAATCGCTGTTATTTCTGATTGGCGTATTAATCGGAAATCATAAGCTTGCCTTTGGACTGTCAGCTTTCAGTGCGGAAATGGGTGTACTGCTCGGCATGCTTGCTGCTTATTGGATCGGCAAAAATGCAGGAAAGCCTTTTTTGAGAAAATACGGCAAATATATTGGCATAACGGAAGACCGGTGGAAAAAGGCCGAGAAAAGCTACCTAAACGATCATCGGCTGATGATCTTTGCCGGTTTCTATATGCCTGGTATACGCCAAATAAGCCCGTATTTTGCAGGAATTACGAAAGTTCCATTTCATCGGTACTTCCTTTATTCACTGGCGGGCTCTCTTTGCTGGGTGGTTCCAATTATTGGAGCCGGATATTTTGCTGGAGACCTCTTTCACATTAATCCTAAATACGTCCCCTATCTTGGGGTACTGTTATTAGCGATCTTCTTAATCTACATGCTTTTTAAATATGTAAAAAATAAAGCTAAGTAAAGGGAAAGGAGGGCCAATATGAAGGTTCTGCTGCTGCCATTATTCCAATTTCCTACCGGACATTTAAAGGTTGCCGATACAATCGAGGAACACATCCAGAAACAATATCCTGATGCAGACATTAAAGTAGTCGACTTTTTAAACTATTGCAGCGACAAGCTTGAAAAGCTTGTGTCCGGAATCTATTTAAAAGGATTTCTCGGAGCGCCTTTCCTTTACAGGGCTTTATACTACACCATTATGTACAAGCAGCATCCATTTAAAATGCAGCCCGATTTGCAGGTTTTATCTTATTACTTTGAAAGAAAAATGCAGAAGTTCCTTGAAGAGGAAAAGCCCGATTTAGTCTTCTGCACTCATTCCTTTCCATCCGGAATCATCAGCTCATTAAAGCAGAAAGGGCGCTACAAGAATATCACAGCAGTGAATGTGTACACAGATTTTTTTATTAATGATATATGGGGCAAGCAAGGGATTGACTATCATTTCGTTCCCCATCATGAAGCAAAGGAAGAATTAACAAGGAAGCATCACCTGCCTGGTGAAAACATTTTTGTCACAGGAATTCCTGTAAGCACAACGTATCAGTTCCCCTCACCTCATAAAGCAGAACAAATTCGCCATGTTCTGGTTGCCGGGGGAAACAGCGGTTTAGTGAACTCATTCGATCTAATTGGTGCTATGCAAAAACTTCCTCATATTCAGTTCGGGATCCTTTGCGGAAATAATGAAGAACTCTTCGCGGAACTTCAAAAGCTGGATTCCGAGCAAATTATACCTATTGGATATATCCATGATCCTCATGAATTAAACAAGCTATATGACGAAGCGGATGCCATCATGACCAAACCAGGCGGCGTTACTATAAGTGAAGCCCTCCAAAAAAGACTGCCCATCCTGATTCACACTTCCCTTCCAGGGCAGGAGGAAATCAACATGGATTTTCTGCTGGAAAAGAAGCTGGCTATCGTCATCAATAATGACCAAATGATTAAACAGCTTAAAGATGAGGCAGCTATTCTTGCTTTAAGGAAAAACATTGATGCCTATCTGAAAGAAATCACTTGTCCGCTGGAGACTGCCATACACACTGCAATTAAAAATAAAGGCAGAAAAAGTGCTGAGCCAGTTCATTCTTTAAAAGCCATTCCTACGGTATATCATTAACAGCCTGGAGATTCCAGGCTGTTTTTTTACATACTTTTTCTTAGCATCGGGCACCCTAATAAATTCAGTTATAGAAACTGCCTCCATTGTCCATACTTAATATGGAAAATGCATAGAAAGAGGAGTAAAGATGAGAAAGTATACGGTTATTTTATTAAGTGCTATCCTTCTTGGCGGCTGTTCCATGGAAAAAGAAAGCAGGAAAAGCGAAAACAAAATTCCATTAGAGGTTTCAATTCTGACCCCCGAAACAATCTCCTCCCATGAGGAAATAACTTTAAAAGCACTTGTTACACAGGGAGAAGAAAAAGTAACGGATGCTAATGATGTTGTTTTTGAAGTATGGCAATCTGGGCGGAATGACCGGGAAATGCTCAATGCTGAACACCATGGCGATGGCATCTATTCAGCTAAAAAGAGGTTTTCTGAAAATGGACATTACTTTGTTGTAGCCCACGTCACAGCAAGAAATATGCACAGCATGCCGACAAAGCAAGTCATTGCCGGTACACCTGAAAATACTGTTGTCTTTCAGGAGGAAGATCATCCACATAGCCATATTTCGATAAACCTGAAAACAGATGGGGACCTTAAACAAAGCAAGAAAGCTAAATTAACGGCTAAAATCCTGAAGGAAGGCCAGCCTTTAACCAATGCAAATGTTAGTTTTGAAGTCTGGCAGGATGGACAGCAGCAATCTGAATATATAGAAGCTTCGGAAAGCATCTCGGGTGAATATCAAGCAAGTAAGTCTTTTTCAAAATCAGGTTCTTACAATATTAAAGTTCACGTAACTAAAGAAGAAATTCATGAACACCAACTCAGCCAATTAACAATAAATCCATAAAAATAACAAAAAAGCTGGAAAATCCAGCTTTTTTTGTTCAATCAAACGTTTGATTGATTTTATCAACCACACCTCTTCTTAAAGGATTTAGGTTATGATCACTATTCGGTCTGGAGTGTTCTAGTTCCGGTGAAAGCCCCCTATCTAAGTTTATTTCAGCCATATTGGCGTCCTTTAAAAGTTAAGTTTGAACTGCTTTCTCATACTTGCGTGCAACGCCCAACTATGCTTTTTTCAGCTTTTATGCACCACTTCCCACTCTACCGTCTGTTAAAAACTTAGGATGTGTACAGATGGGAAATCAAGATGTAGCAAAAACCGGAACCGGTTGGTCAGATTCCCGATAATGGTCGCGAACATGTGAATTTGTAAAACGGCTTCTCCATTAAATGTTTTAAACAGAACCATCCCGGGAAAGAATCTTTACATAGGAGGGTATAACATGTCAAAAGTTTTAGCTGTATTATCAAGCGGTTATAAAGACGAAGAAAATAACTATCATACAGGCTGGTGGGGAGAAGAACTTTTCGCTCCGCTGCAGGCCCTCGAAAACGCAGGCCATCAAGTAGACCTTGCCTCCCCCCTAGGCGGAAAGCCTGAAATCGATAAAATGAGTATCGGTGAGGAATATGATTCTCAAGGAACTTATAAGGCTCTTTATGAATCAGGACGTGCCGATGATACACAAAAACTATCAGAGGTTAATCCGAATCATTATGATGTGGTCCTTGTTGTAGGGGGGCACGGTGCCATGTATGACCTGGCCAAGAATGCTGACCTTCACAACATCATCAATAAAATTTATGATAACGGCGGAATCATTGCAGCCGAATGCCACGGTCCGGCACCACTGATCTGGACAACCCGCCCGGACGGCAAAAGCATTATCACCGGTAAAAAAGTAACAGGCTACCCAGACGAAATCGAACCGGAAGGCCTGCTTGACATCCTCCCGTTCAGCCTCGAACAGGAAATGCGCAATATTGCCGAATACGACCAGGGTGACTTAAACAAGCCGGCATATGCCGTGTGGGCAGATGATCAAATCGTCACGAGCCGCGACCCGTTTTCTTCTGAATTAATGGGCGAAGAGCTGGTGAAGGCTTTGAAAAACAAAGGGTAAAGAGAAAAACTCGTCAATTTGGCGAGTTTTTCTCTTTATATGATACAGTTTCTCCAATACAACAGAGCCTGATTTCTTTATATTTGCATTAGCAGTCAAATTAAGGATCTTATTGATAAGGATATAGGGGAGAACACGGATTTGTATCCGCGAGTAAACGAAAACCGGATCCGAACATCGATTTCAGTCGTGTTTCCAGTCAAAATGTGCACCTCGGCCGGTACGTAAAATCACTAACAACAGAACTCACTCCCGGCAATGTTGAAACCTTCATTACTGGCAGCCTGGATATATCCTTGTCTTCCTCTCCGCAAAATTTTACTATGTTGCGAGCTTATCTTATACACAAATATGAGATGCCATTCTTTACGTCATTCATATTTCAGCCTGCCCCCACCTTTAAAGGTGAAATAGAAAGGTTATATAACCGTTGATGCTGGATATTAGCAATTGCAGGTCATACACTGACAATTTACTAATAATCCCACTTAAAATCTATGAATCTTTTTTACTGCCGTCAAATATCTTCCCTAAAAAGAAACCATCTACTTCACTTAACTTACCTCGCCAGAGTATATCCCCTTTTGAGGGCGTCGGTTTACTATCCCCACAATATACCTTGGTTTCTTTCATATGAATGAAGTGGGCTTGCGAATCATCATTGGACTGGGCTGCTTCTCCTGCTTTTTCTAGCTGTTCACTGAACTTTTGAGCAACCTCATTCCCACCCTCAAATGTTTCACTTAGCGTATTGAAATAATCCTTGGCAGATACCAGGGTTCCTGTTATAACTGCACCATTTACATTTAATGTAATATCTAAGGAGAAATCATGTTTGTTCGCTGCTTGCACAAAAAATTCCAGAATGCTATCTTTCGTTGTGCCAGACTCAAGACTCATATTTACTCCTCCTTTTTAAATCCATTTAGAAGATATGTCTCCTCCTCATCAGTGATAACGGTGTAATCCTTATCTTTAGTCTTCTTGGATATTGATTTCTTACCGATGGCACGCTTTTTGTTTTTACCAGATCTAGTATTGGCATTTTTGTTCTTATTACTTTCAGGATTCTTTTCGTCTTCGCTATCCTGATCATCTTCTTCATCTGAATCATCTTCGCCTTGATCTTGACTTTTTATTACTTCACTATCTTCTTGATCTTCCTCTTCTTCTTCACCGTCCTTGTCGTCATCCTGGTCTTGTTGTTTGCTTTTCACTGTAACACCAGTCCCTTGGCTTTCTGTCTCAGAGGGCTCTTCACTACTGTTTTCCTGTCCATCTTTCTCTGTGTTCTCTTCGCTATTCTGGTTCTTTTGTTGACTATTTACTTTTTCACCCGTCTCTTGACCTTCCTTCTCAGAGTCCTCTTCGTCATCTTGGCTCTGATCTTGGTTTCTTGTCTCTTCAGCTTCCGAGGTCACTTCTACTGATTCATCTTCTGTATCCTCCTGACCTTCTTCGTCTGTGCTCTTTCCTCCACTCTGGACTTGGTCTTGGCTTGCTGCTTCGTCCCCCATCTTTTGCACGTCTTCCTCGGAGGCTTCTTCACTATCTTCCTGACCTTCTTCGTCTCTGCTCTCTATGCTACTCTGGACTTGATCTTGATTTGCTGCTTTATCATCCGTCTCTTGCCCGTCTTCCTCGGAGGCTCCTTCACTATCTTCCTGACCTTCTTCGTCTGTGTTCTCTCCGCCACTCTGGACTTGGTCTTGGTTTACTGCTTCGTCCCCCGTCTTTCGCCCGTCTTCCTCGGAGGCTCCTTCACTATCTTCTGGACCTTCTTCGTCTGTGTTCTCTTCGCCACTCTGGACTTGGTTTGCTTCTTTGTCATCCGTCTCTTGCCCGTCTTCCTTGGAGCCATCTTCTTGACCCGCATTAACTTCTTCGCTTTCTTGTTTTTGCTGTTTGGTCAGCGCTTGTTTATCTTCATTTTGACTTTCTTCATCTAAATTCTTTTGACCACCTTCTGGTCCTTTTTCCCCGTCGACTTTTTCACTTTGACTCTTCGCGTCTTTTTCCGTTTCTTCTGACTGGCCAGCATTTTGACCCAATTCTAAATGATCACTTTCACCCTTTTTTTCTTGAATTAAAATGGTTAGCATCTGTTCAATTTCACCTAGCCGGTCCTGTAATTCTTCATTTTCTTTTTTTAATGATTCGTATTCTTTTTGGGTAGAGTTGTCATAGCTTGTTCCATTATTATTACTTCCCTCTTGATCTTCTGATTGGGACTGGGAGCGTTCATTGTTCCCTTCACCCTCTGATTGGGACTGGGAGCGTTCATTGTTCCCTTCATCCTCTGATTGGGACTGGGAGCGTTCATTGTTCCCTTCACACTCTGATTGGGACTGGGAGCGTTCATTGTTCCCTTCACCCTCTGATTGGGATTGGGAGCGTTCATTGTTCCCTTCACCCTCTGATTGGGATTGGGAGCGTTCATTATTCCCTTCGCCCTCTGATTGGGACTGGGAGCGTTCATTGTTCCCTTCGCCCTCTGATTGGGACTGGGAGCGCTCATTGTTCCCTTCACCCTCTGATTGGGACTGGGAGCGTTCATTGTTCCCTTCGCCCTCTGATTGGGGCTGGGAGCGTTCATTGTTCCCTTCGCCCTCTGATTGGGACTGGGAGCGCTCATTGTTCCCTTCACCCTCTGATTGGGACTGGGAGCCTTTATTTTTAAATGGACCTTCTAAATACGATTGAAAATCGTTGTGATCTTTTTCACTTTGAGATTTGGCCTGATTTTCCTCATTCTGTCCCTGCTCACTCTTCAACCCGCTTGGGGAAGATGACTCTTTACTATTTTTATTGGAGTCGCCAGTTCCCTCATCCTTTTTTTGGCCTTCACTCTTATTTTTTCTTTCTTGAGCAAGTTTTGTGATCATTTCTTCCAAATGGTCCAAGCGGTCATTAAGGCTTCCACTTTCTTGATTTGGCGTTTGTTGCTTATTCTCATTTGAATTGCTTTCGTTAGATTTTAGACTTGTATGATCTCCAGAGTTTTCTCCTGATTCGGAAGAGCTATCCTTTTGGGAATCTCCTCTATTGAATATCTTTGAAGCTGAATCCTTGATGGAACCCACTGCTTTCTGAGAGTTTTCTTTCACTTTCTGGCCTAAACCAGTTCCTTTGCTGCTTAACTTCTCGGCATTCAAGCTTAAGGCTAGCTTTTTCCCATTCTCTGGAGCACTCAAATATCCGATAGAAGCCCCAATCAGTCCTCCTACAATCGAACGTCTAAGCTGACTGACATTTGAACTATTTTCGTTTTTTGTTTCTTGTGTTTTGTTCTCATTTGCAATTTTTTCTGCCATGCTAAAACCTCCTTTTGTTAAATATCGATATACTAAGCCCCTTACTATTCTTATAGATTCATATTTTATCCGTTAGAATTTAATTTGTATGAGGTCTCTTCCTGACCTTCTTTATCCTCAAGGAGCTTGGATAACATCTCTTCTAAGCGATCAAGGCGTTCATTGACATTTTCCTTAACTGGACTTGATGGCTCCTGATTGTTTTTATCAGTATTTTTCTCGTTGTATGATTTAAGAGTTGTTTCGTTTTCAGTATTTTCTTCTGATTCATTTGAATAGCCTTCAACCTGCCCATCCTCTCGCTTGAACAGCTTTCCGGCAGCGTTTTTGATAGATTCTGTTGCTTTCTTTGACTTTTCTTTCACTGTTTGTCCTAAATTGGATCCTGTGTTTTTTAATTTATCTGCGCCTATACTCTCCTTAAGTTTTTCCCCATTTTCAGGAGTAGCCAAGTACCCAATTGCGGCTCCAATCAAGCCGCCAGTTATCGTACGTCGAATCGGGCTGCCATTAGAACCCGTTTCCTCGGTCTGTGTCTCGTGATTGTTAGTTTCTTGGATTTGGTTTTCAGTAGTGTCTTGTGCCTGGTTCTTAGTATTGCTGGTATCTCGTGTCTTGTTTTCGGTATTGTTTGTCTCCTGGGTTTGGTTTTCTGCATTTTTTGTTTCCATTGGTCATCACCCCCCTGTTTAATAGTTAAATTCTTTTGAATTCAAACGGTTTTTGGACATGCTCTGCTCAAGAGATTCGAGTCTTTCCTGAAGCCTCTTATTCTCTTCCTGGAGAGCCTTTGTATTGTTATCTGTAGCTTTGGACGTTAGGTAAGGATCATTTTCCCACCAGTCCATGCCAATTTCCTTTGCCTTATCAACAGAAGCGACAATAAGGCGAATCTTAATGGTTAATAGCTCAATATCCGCAATTCCCACGGTGATGTCACCAGCAATTACCACGCCTTTATCCAATATTTTCTCAAGCACGTCTACAATCGTACTGGACTGCATGGAATGTTCGACTGCCATTTTAAAGTCCTCCTATGCGGTTGAATTACATTAGGCTTCCTAAAGGACCTAGATCAATATTTAAGTCATCATCATCCAAGCCGAAAATTTCTTTCAATTCTTCCATTTTTTCTTCAAGATTCATTAACGCCTCGCCTAGATTTTCGATTTGTTCGTCTGTCAAGGTCCCGCCTTCAACACGCCTAATGGCATGCCTTTCGACAATTTGCCTTAGAAGCTCAATGACGGTTAGCACAAGCTGAGCTAATCCATGCTCTGCATTGTCCGGATCAAGAATAATCTTTCCATTTGTTTGGTTGGCCGGTTGCATTACTCAACTCCTCCCTTTGTGAATCAAATTGTTCTGAAGATATCGTTTTGCAATCCCCCTGCTGAGTTTGAACAAGGGATTCTACGGAAGCTATGAGCAATCTCAAATCCAGGTAAACAAGGTCGACACCTGCAATTGAGATCACTAAATCTGCCTTTATAGCAACACCCTTATCAAGAATCACATCCAAAATATCAATTAAGGCAATATCCTTGTTTTCTATTGATTCTTTTAGTGACATAACCTCATCCTCACCTATGAGAAGCTAGAAAAATGGTAAGCCGGCCATGGCCCAGATGCCTCAAACTGCCACCCGGTTTTTTGCATACTCTTTTCATATTCCTGGATTTTTTCTAAAAATATTTCTATTTTTGATTTCGGAATTAGGTATACCCCATTCCATGCCATGTTGTCTTTTCTTCCTGTCACAACATTGCCCCAATTTCTTTTAACATTTCCTTTAAGAGCAAACTCTCTGAGATGTAAATGTATTTGTTCACTAACCTTGTTTTTTTCCTCTTCAAGTTGGGATTCAATCAATTTGTCTAGTTTTTTCTTTTCGAAAAATTGTTTGCCCTTAGGCATCTGACTAATTTCTTCCCTTTTTGCTTCTATTGTTGGATTGCTCTGACTTACTTGTTTTTTTAACATCTTGTCATTACAGTAGATTTTTAAATTCCATTCTTCATTCCCGGAAATTAAATTGAATGCACTAATCATTTTGGATTCATTGGATTGCACAGCATTTTCCAAACTTTTTTGATTTTTATAGATAGTGCAAAATTTCAAAGGGATGATGGTGAACATTTTTGAAAGTTTTAATACTGTTTCATGATGATGAAAGGCCTTTTCCTGAAGCCATTCCATATCATCGTTAATTCGATCCTTAATACTCTCTTCCGAGTAATTTTCTGAATTCAGGTCACAAACAATAGCCGTGATTTTTCCTATATGAATGGTGTATAGGACACCTTCCCCGTCAAACCCTTTTAAAGATGGAAATGATTGGTTTGTTGCCTCCTTTGTTGGGGTTAATCCATATAAATAAATTAAACCGTCCATTTTCTTGCTACCCTCATTTCTTCTTTGCCATCTCTTCCCATTGTTCCATTTCCAGTCGTTTTGCCACTTCGTATCTTACTATCAGTTCTTCTTCCTTCGACTTGTAAGCCTCTTCAGGTATTTCACCAAGCTCATACATCATCTGCAGCTGAATGAGCTTTTGCTGAATGGTTGGAAGGTCGTAAAGTTCCTTATCTGCCTCTTCTTTCACCTTTTCCGCTATTTTAATGACAAGATTGATAGGTGAGGAAACCATTTTATGCAGCATCAGGCACCCTCGACTGTTAATCTGATATTGACAAAGTTATATGCGGGCCAAGGGCCGCTATAGCTGAATTCGACTTTATCCTTCCATTTTTCATACGCCTCATTAACTTTTTGATCAAACTCGGCTTCTTTATCTTGATCAACGAGAAAGGATGCATTTAGAAGCATTTTTTCACTTATTGGGTCATTTACTTTTGAAGCTTCAGCCGATTCTTTCAAAGTGTTAAACACTTCCTGCTTTATTTCGTTTTGCAGGGAAGCTACGATTCTTTGGGCAGCGCCGCCCAATTGAATTCTTTCGTAATAGCTGGCGGCTTCAGATTTTCCCTTAACGGCATTTGCCATCTTTTCAACCTGGGGGTTCCCGCTAACTTGTGATTCAAGCCACTCTTTTTTTCCAATCACCTTTAACCCAAGTTCAATCTTGCCATTTATTTCTGGGAAAAGCTTCTCAAATTGGGGGTATAAATTTTCTAGCAGTACACCAACATCCTCCTTTGAATGAAACACATTCCCAAAACTGACAGGTATTACGGTCTGATTCTGCTTCATCACGAGTGACACAGCGTCTTGATGCATCATTAAATTATCTTTATTAGGATGATAAATTTTCATAGGAACCTCGGCAGCTACCATGGCTGCATCTTTATATGGAATCATAAATAACTCTTTTTTCTCTCCTTCAATTTCGATAGTGCCAAACTTCTCGTCCCCTTCTGTCTGGATACCGCAAAAAATATATATACCCAATTGTCCATTATGGCTCATTTTCAGACTCTCCTTTATCCACTAATAACCTTCATGTTTTTACATGCTTCTATAATCAATTTTTCTGACGTTTTTAATGGTTCATCCGCTTCTATGCATCGACTTACCTGGTGGCCTAATATATCAATGCATAGCCGCTGAAAACTTGAATGAGACCCATCTATTGGAATTCCTTCTTCTTGGGCCAACTTGACAATCATTAATGAAGCCCGCAAGCTCGGCCCGCTATCACCTTTGCATTCTTTGCGCAAATCGGCTACAAGACTCGTAATTGCTTTAGCCTCACTCTTGTCAATATCCAATTTTTCCGAGACAACTTCTGCCTCGCGGTCACTGTCTTTGTGATCGATAAATATGGTGATGAGTCTATCCAGCAATGCATCCTGGGTTTGATATACACCTGCATACTCCTCGGGATTGCTTGTGAAAATCACAGCAAAGTCCGGGTGAACGCGTACAAAAGGCTCAGTCAATTTTGTTCCGTACAAAGGAAGAATTCCTTCCTCTAATATGGATAAAAAGATATTATTCGTAGTTGGCCGCGAACGTGTAAATTCATCATAAACAAGGGTGTATCCATTCTTGACTGCTTCCATCAAACGTCCGTCTTTCCAAATCTCCGTCACACTTTCGTCTCTTTTGTATACTGAACGAATATAATTGTCGACCACCTTTTTGCTTGTATATCCGGTAAAATCACCAATTAAATCCTTATTGTTTAATTCATGGTTTCCGTGAATCAGCATGATAGGTTTTTTTCTTCTCTTTGCAAGAGCTATTGCCAGAGAGGTTTTTCCTGCTCCAGATGGACCTGTAAAGTGGACCGGGTACCCAGCTTTTAAATATTGCAATGACCGGGAAAGCAAGTCTTCTGTCTTTTCGTCTTGTATGATGGCTTTAGTATCCTTCCTGATCTGTTTCTTTAAGACTGTCACTCTTTTTTCCTCCCTGTGCCCCGTCCTACACTTCTTGATTAATTGCACTTCTGTAACGGATATCCCGCCGCTTATAAGAAGTGACTTCCTTCTCCTTGTTAAGAGAAACATCGTAGACACCCAACATTTCATCTTTTGCGTATTTTTTCATATATTCCTTTTCTTCTATCACTTCCACAGTAAGCTTCCAGCCATTGTTTTCACTCTCTTCCACCGAGGTGATTTTATGAACCGGGGCTACATATTCATTAAAGAATTCAGTAACATTTCCGATAATTTTTTTAATTTCCATACTTGCCTCCCGCTAAAGCATCACAGGCCGGGATTGATTTAATAATCCCGGCTGTGTTTCTTGTACTTTTAAATACTAAAGCGTGCATTTCTGTCATTTTGCTGAAGTGGCAGTCCGTTTTCTTCCACCTCATCACTAAGTAATCCGACAGCCTCTGCATAACGCAGCCATGTATCCACACTGGCAATAACCACTCTTGCCTCAACTGTTAAAATTTCAATGCCAACAACTGAGACCCTGACAAATGCGTCGATTACAATTCCTTTATCCAGAATACGGTCAATAACCTCCGCCAAGCTGGAACTATCTGTACTTTTTTGAACTGCCATTGCTGTATTCTCCTTTCACCATGTCATTTAAGAACCCATAGTCTTTATGTCATTCGAGGATTTAATATTTTCTGCAGTCTTTATTTTAGTAGCTCCCTTAATATCCTTTGACGTCTTTATGCTGCTTGCGCCTTTGATATTCTTGACGCTCTTTACTTTCCGCTTTTCGCCGTCATCTTCATTTGCAGAAGATACTTTCTTTTGGAAGTTCTCCCCGGCTTCAACGACTTTCCCAAGCTTCTCTCTAGCTGAAAGCAAAACCTCCTGGGTTTTTTCTTTTGCTTCTCCTGCTTTATGGTGGACTTTATCTGCAAAATCGTCTCTCGCATTCTCCAGCTTCTCGGTAAATTCTTCCCCTTTGCTCTGAATATGCTCTACGAATTTTTCTTTTGCTTTTTCTGCTACTACTTCATTTGCTTTTTCTTCCAGCGGCTCCGGGGCATTCTTAATCGCACTTTTTGCAATCTTTTTAACTACTTTTCTTACTCCATTGCCCATCCAGTCACCCCCGGTTTATAGAAAAAGGAATTGGCCTTACTTGGTGTCCACCAGGTCATTTAGCATTTTTTCAATTCTTTGCAGGCGCTCATTTAAGTGTTTGTTCTCTTCCTTGACTTCTTCATACTTTTTCTCGCCATTTTCGCCACTCTCCTTTTTAGGAGAAAGCAGTCCTTCCTCAATTTTATTGAGATAACCCTCAGCTAAATGTTTAACACTGTTTTGCGCCTGTCCGGCAAGGAGTTCCTGAGCTGTTTTTCTAAACTCCTGGCCTGCAACTTTGGCAAATTCAGACTCACTTATAGTAAGAAAGAATTTCTTGCTTGTCTTTGGGTTTGCAAGCAATCCTATTCCTGCTCCTACAACCCCGCCGATAATGGCCAGATTCATAGAATAATTAGAGCTTTCTTTTTTTTCTTGCGTTTGACTGGTGTTTTCCGGCGGTTTATTTTCTTCCTTACTCTGATTTACTTCCTGGTTTTGATTTGTTTCTTTGTTTTGATTTGTTTCTATATTTCCGTTACTTTCCTCATTTTCACTTACTGTTTTGTTTGCTTCTTGCGTTTCCATTTTCCTACCTCATTTCTTTGATGGATTTCATAACTTAGGTACTATATACTGAACTCCGGTTTCTGATTTTGCCCTCTATTCAAAAGGCCTTCTTCTTGTACTTCATCTGTTAATAAGCCAACCGCCTCTGCATAACGCAGCCATGTATCGACGCTGGCAATGACGACTCGTGCTTCAACAGTCAGTATTTCAATTCCGACAAGCGAAACTCTTACAAATGCATCAATAACGATTCCTTTATCTAAGATCCTGTCTATTACTTCTGCAAGGCTGGAGCTATCTGTACTTTTTTGAATACTCATATCTCCGTCTCCTTTCAACTTTTTCATAGCACGGGAGGTTCCTTAAAAAATATTTTTTAGGTTTAGTACTTAAATACCTTCACGGTGCCCGCTTAAACGGGGCTCAATTAATCATTCCCATTCATTTCAAGAAATTTTTCATCTTTACGCCACTTAGTAATATTAGAAAAGTGATTAGAGCTTCATTTCCAGCGCTTTTTCATCTATTTGTTACAATTTCATTACTATTCCTAAAAATTATAGATACATGGAATAAACATGAGATTTTGTCTTAATTGATGTTAAACAATAACGAACACAATCTAACTTTTTAACATTTGCACGGACGATATTTCAAAATAAAAAGAGGAGCAAAATAAATTGCTCCTCAAGTTGGAATTTATACCTTTAATGGTTTTTTCATTTGATGTATTGGAAATACATTATAAGCCTTCAAAATATCATCAAGCATGAAACGGCGGGTCACTAATTTTTCCGGCTGCAACGGATTTTAGCAGTACCGGTGTGGAATTTGTCTAACAAGACCTGCTGTAATCGTCACGTTCAGCCTTGGACCCATTTGATTATCTTACCGAAATTAATATGAAGCCGCCATCCTGCCCTGGATGGTAGTGTAGCGGCTTTTTTATAGTCAAAAAAGTTAAGAGAAAATCCATAACACTCCACACCTTTTTCAGCCGAAGTGAAGCTTATCCTCTTTTAAAACACCAATTACAGCACACTATAGATGGGATTTTTGAAAAAACGCCTGCCCTGCGGTAAAGCAGAAGCAGGCGGTACTAATTGGAAACTGTTTTCGAAATAAGCCTCCACACCCTTCTTATTGTGCCACAGCCGGGTTGCCTTCTGGCCACTCCTCACAAGTATACGCCATTTCCCAGAAACCCAGCTCCAGCTGGCAGCTTTTACGGAAAGCATCCTTCATCCGCTGCCTTTCCTCCGGAGATGCCGCTTCCGCAAGCTCATCCAAACGGTTTCTCATATTTATGGTAACTGTCTCAACCCTTAAATTTGCATAAAAAGAAATCCACGGGTAAAACGGATGGTCCTCCTGAGGCTCATACTGTTTCATAAGCTCATGCCCGATTTCCCAATAAGTCCAAGGGCAAGGCAATAGTGCAGCCAGAATTTCGCCCATTCCGCCAGTATGGGCATGGTACATCATATGCTTCACATAATGGTCTGCTGTCGGAGGAAGCGGGAATCCCTGCAGCACCTCGTAATCCACGCCAATCTGCTGGCAAAAATTATGGTGGGGGTGAATTTCGCTGTTCAGCACAAATTCAATTTGCTGGTTGAAATAAGCAATATCCTTCCGCTCCGATGACTTCGAGATTGCAATGCCATAGATGTGCATAAACGCATTCAAATACTCATAATCCGCTTTGATATAATGGGCAAGCGCCTCCTTCGGCACATCCCCTCTCCCGATTCCCTGTACAAATGGATGCTGAAAAATCAGCTGAAATAGATCATCATTTTCCTTGCGAAGAATTTCTGTAAAAGACATTAAGATAGCCTCCTTATAATTCAGAAGCTGCCGGGGAAAAAGCAATGGAGGAAAAAATGAGGTCCTCACCGCTTCCCTGCGCTGGCATTATCCAGATCAGGTTCCAAGGGACAAAGGAAAAACTCCTTATCTCAGCCGTAGCGCCCCTAGCAGTTTTCTTATTGTTATTTAAAATTTGATACCGTTTCTTTTTACTTATTGCCAATAAACTGTTTCATTCGCGAGCTTAGATACCACTTCTTCTCGCTTATGCCGGAGTAATTGCTTCATACCTGCTCTTTGATGCCATTTCTACTCGCTTAAGCTGGAGATGCTGCTTTATTCCAGATCTTTGCCACCTCTTCTTATCGCTTTTCCCAAAGAAGCTGCTTCAAACCCTCCAGTTCAGCAGCCGCCACCCTGAAAAAACCTCACATATTCTGCACTAAATTCTTCTCCTTCACTTTAGTCAGAATCATCCAGCCGATTGCCGCACCGGTAAAGCTGCTGACGAGAAATGGCGGTACAAAGAAGAATGCGCCAGCCGTGCTTCCCATCAATACCTTTGCAAATGGAACAGCAAATAGTGCACCAAATACGCCTGTACCCACAACTTCACCAACTGCAGCCCAGATTTTCCGGCCGAATTTTAAATAAAGCACGCCAGCTAGGAAAGCACCGATCATTCCGCCTGGAAACGCAAGCAGCGTACCAAACCCCAGTAAGTTCCGCATCAGGCCGATCATAAATGCCACTCCCACAGCCGGCAGCGGCCCAAGTGTTACTGCGGCAAGCACATTAACCGCATGCTGGACCGGATAGGCTTTTGCCACTCCTGCCGGAAACCATAGCAAATGAGATCCTAAGGTTCCAATCGCCACAAATAAAGCCATCGTTGTCAATAAACGGGTCCTGTTCAATTTATCCTCCTTCCTTAAGGGCAGCCTGATCGCTTATCACAAAGAGAAGTACGTAAAAATAAAAAAGCCAGATCCGCGAAAGGACCTGGCTTGGTTTAAGTATAAATGATGCGACATACCGTCAAAGCCTACTTCCCTCCGCTGGCATTAACCAGATCAGGTCTTTAAGAGTCGGAAAGCTATATCGCGCTTCCCTCTCAGCCCGCACATTCGGGGCACCCCTAGTAGTTTCATAGATATTTAATTTGATAAGCTACTTCAAGCTTAACAAAATATTCCGGTACTGTCATCATTCTTTTTGCTTAGGATTAAACTTATCTGTTGAATTCCGCTCCAGGCGTTCGCTTTTCGCAGGCGGTCCCGGGAGCATCCTCGGCTACTTGCGCCAACGTAGTCTCCCTTTGAATCTTCTCCCGCAGGACTTTGAATAAGCCTCCTTGAATAAACACCGTACAAAGGAAATACGTTTCATTTTCAAGGTTCTCGCGCCTTCCAGTCCAATCAGCAGATTCTCTGTCAACCATCTTGTTTTAATTAAATAGCCCCCTTTTCGCAAGGGAGTTATTAATTGAGACTACCTTATTAGCTTTAAACCAGCTATCTCCTTCAAGCTGCTAACCCCGGCTAATGAAAGGGATACCCTTGTTTCTTCTATAAAATTAGCAAGCACTTTTTCCACGCCAGCCTGTCCGCCAATAGCCAAGCCGTACACATACGGCCTTCCCAGGCAAACTGCATCTGCCCCGAGGGCCAGCGCTTTTACTGCATCTGAGCCCCGGCGGATGCCGCTGTCAAACAGCACCGGAATTCGGCCATTGACTGCCTTTGCAATCGGTTCAAGTGCATCAATTGCCGCCGTTACACCGTCCAGCTGCCTGCCGCCATGATTGGAAACAATGATGCCGTCTATCCCTTTGTCAACCGCCAGCTTCGCATCTTCCGGATGGAGAATGCCTTTTAACAGAATCGGTAAATTGGTTTTCTCTTTTAACCTCGCAACATGCTCCCAGCTTAATGTAGGATGGTGTATATTATCAAGAATTCCCTGAACCACATCGCCGTCCTTAAGAGAGCTCATAAATACCGGATCAGATTCATAGTTGGCCTTTCCGTAGCCAAGCTTTAATGGGGAAAAATTGTTCCTGAGATCCGCTTCCCTCCATCCCATCATGACTGTATCGACCGTTAAGACAATTGCTTCATACCCGGCTTCCTCCGCCCGGCGCACCATATTGAAGGCCGTTTCTTCATGGTTGGACCAATAAAGCTGGAACCACTTCGGGCTGCTGCCTGTTGCTGCAGCAATCTCTTCAATCGAATAGCTTGAAACAGTGCTCTGGATAAAAGGAACATGGTAAACAGCCGCAGCCCTGGATGAAGCAATCTCCCCCTCTTCATGTTCAAGCCGCTGCATCCCAATCGGCGCCAGAAAAATCGGATAAGGATACGTTTTCCCGAAAAGTGTAACACTTGTATCCGGTACGGAAACATCCCTGAGCATTCTTGGCACAATTGAATATTTCGCAAAGGATTCTGTATTCTTTCTCAGTGTTTCTTCCCCTCCCGCGCCTGATTGGACATACCCAAATCTGCCGGTCCCCATCTTTTTCTCTGCTTCTTTTTCCAGCTCTGTGTAGGAAATCGGAAAACTCTCTGCGAAGCTAATGTTCTCTACTTTTGCCATCTTTCCAGTCCTGCCTCTCGCTTAAGATTTAGAATTTATTGAAAATAATAACACTTTTTTTGATTTAAATAAACCTGGAGTATACCCCGCGGTTAAATTTGGGATTTCGCGGATATAATGAAATTTTCGCGGATAAAACACTATTTTCGCGGCTAAACGATTTGCACGGACTTCACAGCACAAGAATTTCTCCAAAAAGCAGGGATTTCATCAAAAAGTCGTGAATAAATCATCATACCTTAACCAAATTGGAGTGTACATAATGCTAATCAAACAGCCTTTTGATGAATTTTTAAAATTTCATTATGAAAGAATTGATGAAACCCATCTGAAAGTCACTTTGCCCATCCAGCCGCTCTTCATCAACAGCGCGGGGCTTGTCCATGGCGGGATTATTTCCACACTTGCGGATGTGGCGATGGGGAATATTTTTAAACCGGATGAAAACCACATGCAAACCGTCGTGACCGCCGATTTAAAGGTTAGCTTTTTAAGGGGTGCCACCGGTGAATACCTGATTGCCGATGCCCTTCTAGTAAAAAGGGGCCGCACTCTGAACCATACTGATTGCCTGATCTACAACGACCAAGATCAGCTTGTTGCCAAAGCATCTGGGATATTCGCATCCATCTAAACCCCATCCCATTTTTCTGGAAATCCATGATTATCCTATCGTCCGCAGGGTATAGTTCCATAGACAACGATAGGGAGGAATTGCATCCAGCATGTAAAAGCAATTCTGATCAAATTTGTTATGATCACAGCTTTTTTGGGAATAGTCCTAACCGGATTTTTTGATATTGGATTCACCGAAACGCTGATCATTAGCTTTGTTCTGACGCTTGCAGCTTATGTTCTCGGCGACATGATGATTTTCAGAATGAACGGAGATGAAACCGAGCATACAAAAAGGAATGCCATTGCCACAGTATCAGACATCGGCCTTAGCTTTTTTTGTTATCTGGCTTTTAGAAGAAATGATCGTGGCAGGAATAGACAGCCCTGCATTGGCAGCCTTTGTTTCTGCCTTGTAATAGGTGCAGGAGAATGATTTTTCCACGGATATCTGGACAACCGGGTTTTCCATACTGATGAGGCTTATGATTAAAAAAAGAGACTCCTCAAACAGGAGTCTCTTTTGTGGTTTTTTAATACTCAATCTCATCATAATCCTTAGGCTGCGGAATCGGCTGGCCGCCCTCATGCTTGCCAAACTCATTGATGAGCTGCTGCTCTTCAGTGAGCGAGTTTTTAGGCTTTTCATTATTTTCATCCTGCTTTTTCAACGTTATGACCCCTTTCAAGTGTTCTAAAAATTAATATGCTCACTTTTCAAGGAATCAATCATTTATGCTTATTAGCCCCAATAAGGCTTAATTTGCCCGCGAATCTCTCCGTCTGGATTTTGGGCTGTATGCACGTTAACATATGTGTCCCCATCACTCATTAGGTCTATAAGAACGGATAAAGGTTTTCCTTCTAAAGGACCCACTAGATCCCTGGCTGTAATGATCCCTTCTACAACACCCTTATTTACACTAATGTCAGGATCGATTAAGCCGAAAAGAAAAACCACAACTGGACCGTTTACACCCCTTCTTCCTAAATGAATATGAGCTTGAGTAAAGTTGGAAAGATCATTAACTGTCAAACGGTAGCCCATTTTCCTTTCATCCTTGCTTACTTTAAATTTTGCAGTGCCAAAAGCAACTGTACGAACTGGCGGAACTTCTTCAGAACCTTTTAACCTGGCAAAAAAAAGATCATTTCTGTCCATTATTACACCTCCTGTTCATTACACAATTTAATGATATATTTTATGCCTTGGGGCAAAGAATGATTGTACGAATATGGAGATAGAACGTTTAATTGGCTGTATGCATAGGGAAGGAAGGATTTCCCCCCCTTTCCGCCAAATAGTTAATATAGCTAAATACCAAAGGAGGGCGAACATGTCCAAATATATTTCTCATATCGCAACAGTCGAAATTCCAGTTTCCAATCTGGATCGATCGGTTGAATTTTATGTAGATGTTCTTGGAGTAAAAGTGGAATTCAAAGGGGAGAAAAATGCCATGCTAAGCTTTCAATCAAAGGGTGTGCCTACGATTTTCCTGGTTGAAACCGAAGAACGGAAATCTCTCTCCTTTGTCAATTCCAATGACCGCGTCGAGCACAGTGTCATAGATTTTTATACATCTTCTTTAAAAGAGTTCCACCAATCGCTTCAGGAGAAGAATGTAGAAGTTGGGCCTCTCAACATCAATCAGGAACACGGCCTAGGCGGCTTTGGCTTCAAAGACCCCGATGGCAACCTGCTAAGTGCCTGCAATGTGCTGCATAAGGGGCAATAAGCTCGCTCATTAACGTGCAGATTTTTTATTTACCAAAATAAGACCAGCGTCCTACCCCAAATTACGGCGGAGGCTGATATGGACATCCTTTTTCCCTTGCTACACTTATGAAGTAATTCAAAAAGGAGGGAAAAAGGTTGATAAAACTAGGCACTAAAGCCGCCAGGTGGCTGAAAATTCTTCATATTATTCTCGTTTCCTTATTTTTCGGGGGGATTATGAGCTCGCTCGTTTTAAATTTCACCATGGAAACGGCCACTTATGATCAAACCCTGCAACTGTATAAAAATGTGGTAGCAATTAGCGATTACATCGTTCGGATTGGGGCAGTTGGAACATTATTAGTTGGCTTCATTTATGGACTTTTTACAAACTGGGGATTTTTCAAGCACAGGTGGGTAACTGTCAAATGGGTTTTATTTATCATTCAAACCTTTGTCGGCATTAAAATTGTCGATGAATTGATGATGGAAAATATGGCTCTGCTTGAAATGGAAGGCAGCAAGGCACTATCGAATCCTGTTTTTATTGATAATCATACAATTCGCCAGTATGCCGTCTACTTTCAAGTCGCTGTTACCGTCTTCATCTTTGGTATATCCGTTCTAAGGCCCTGGAAAAAGAAAAAGCAAAAATAAAAATGGCAGTGAGTCACTGCCATTTTTATTTTTGGGCAAGGGCGCTATCAAGAAATTCCTTCAGTCTCTCCTGATATTCCTGCTTTGCGACCGTATATCCGTCTGTATGCCCTGCCCCCGGCACCATCCACAGCTCTTTCTCGCCGCCAGCTTCCTCATAAAGCTCATAAGCCATATCCTTCGGCACCAGATCATCCTGATCACCATGGATGATAAATAGCGGAAGCTCGTTATTCTTCACCTGTTCGATAGCCGACGCTTCATTGAACGAGTATCCAGCCCTTAGTTTTGCAAAAACGCTTGTCACCTGCATCAAAGGGAAAGATGGCAAATGGTAAATATGTTTTAGTTGATGGGCCAGTTCTTCATGGACCGTCGTATAGCCGCTATCCGCAATAATCCCCTTCACTTCAGGCGGAAGATCTTCGCCGCTTGCCATCAATACGGTTGCAGCTCCCATTGAGAATCCATGCAGAAAAATGCTGTCTGCACCAATTTCCTCCTTCAATAAATCAATCCACCCAAGATAATCCTTGCGTTCATGCCAGCCATATCCAATATAATCGCCTTCGCTTTCCCCGTGCCCTCTGGCATCAGGCTTCAGCACATCATACCCCAGCCCGTAGTAATACTTGGTGATGCCCGGCATCTGCCCGCTATTCCCCTTATAGCCATGAGCCAGAATCACTGCTTTCCCGTTCGAATCCGGATTTTTCAAAAAGCGAGCCTTCAGCTTCAAGCCATCTTCGGAGGTGATCTCAAGCTGGTCAAAGGTTTGTTCCTCCGTCCACTTCATAACCTCCTCCAGTTTCGCCTGTGTCTCTTCCTCTAACGCAGCGCTGACAGTCTGCGCTTCCCCGCTATATAAATCCACCGGGTCATGGCTTCGATTGATCGCCACATTGTAAAAATAATTCCCAGAACCAAGCAATGCAGCGGATAATAAAATCAGCACACTGCCGCCTATCCACATCATCCTCTTTTTCATCAATAAATCCCCTTTTCACATTCGCAATCACCCTTGTCCGCCAAGGTGCTGCAGCCATTCAATCAAACGTTTGATTAAAATGCTTTTTATACTCTTTTAAAGTGAAAGAGTAGTAATTTATCTCATTTATTATATATTTATATTAATAGAAAAAGATGTACAAAATAATTTTATAAAGGAAAGAACGCCCCCATGATAAAATTAACAGTTTTTACAGAAGAAGACTTTAACCTGCTTATAAGCTGGATAACAACGCCTGAACTCATGGTTCAATGGAGCGGTGCCCATTTTAAGTACCCGCTTGATCACGAGCAGCTGGCAAAGTATATCAGGTCTGCCAACCAAGAAAACAGTACGGAGCACATATTTAAAGTAATAGAAGCAAAAACAGATAAAGCAGTTGGCCATATCTCACTGGGCAGAATGGATCCCGTAAACGAAACTGCCCGGATCGGGAAGGTCTTTGTCAGCCCTGCCTCCCGCGGAAAAGGCTATGCATCCGAAATGATCCAGCAGATCCTCGCCATAGCTTTCGAGGAGTTTAAATTAAATAGAGTCAGCCTCGGTGTGTTTGACTTTAATAGAGGGGCAATAAAAGTCTACGAGAAAGCAGGCTTCCAAAAAGAAGGACTTCTCAGGCAAACAAATAAGGTGAAGGATGAATATTGGAACCTGATTGAAATGAGCATCCTCCGTTCTGAATGGCATGAGCAGAACGGGCCCGGCAAGATTCAATCAAACGTTTGATTGAAAAAAGAGCTCTGCCAGCTGAATGGCAGAGCTCCTTAAAATCTATTTATCATTTTTATCGTCAGATTCCTTGGAATCCTGTTTGTGTTCTGCTTTATATGCCTCTTTAAACTCACTGCTATAGTTCACTTCCTGTGTCTCGCTTAAACCATTGCTTTGTTCAGTATTGAAGCCTTTATACGGTACATTTTTGTCCTTCATATAAATTCTCCTTTCTGATGGTGTCTATTTTTTGTTTACCCTGTTCAGAAGGGAAAAAACATATGCTATTTGCCGTACCAGAATGCCATTTTTCTTTCCCAATAAAACAAGGCAGAGAGGTCTCGGCCTTGCCTTTTATTAGCTTGCTTTTTCCTCCATCGGCATTTCCTTTTTTTCCTTGGATAAAAACCAGCCGCCTAGCGCAATTAGGATTAGGACCACGTAAAAAGTGATTTTCCATTCAGGCGATTTGGCGAAGCCTTCGGGAAGGATTGCCAATGCAGGATGGGACATAGTGTAGACAGCCAATTTGACGCCAACCCATCCGACAATCCCAAAAGCAGCAATCTCGAGGCCAGGTCTCTTATGCAGCAGATCCACAAAGAAGTTAGCCGCAAAACGCATAATGATTAATCCGATCATTCCGCCGGCAAAGATCACCAAGAACTTTCCGCTATCTAGTCCGCCTATGTGCCCTAGACCTGTATCCGGGAGAGCCACAGCCAGCGCAACGGCTGCAAGAATGGAGTCAACTGCAAATGCAATATCCGCAAGTTCCACCTTAAAAACAGTCATCCAAAATCCGGTTTTCTTTTTATCCTTTTTAATTCCTGCTTCTTCCTCGCCCTTCTTGACGAGTGTTTTTCTAAAGATATGGTTAATGGCGATGAACAGAAGGTAAAGCGCACCGATTGCCTGCACCTGCCATACATCTACAAGGAACGATATGGCAAAGAGGGATCCAAAACGGAAAATAAACGCTCCAGCCAATCCGTAAAATAATGCTTTCTTCCTCTGCTCTTCCGGAAGATGCTTCACCATAATCGCTAAAACGAGCGCATTATCGGCAGCCAAAAGACCTTCCAAAGCGATCAGCAGCAACAATACCCAGCCATACTCCAATAAAAGCGATAATTCCACCTAAAACCCTCCCTTATTTTACCTTTGTATATTTTTCATCAACACGTTTTTCAATCTTCGCAAGTTCTTCCCGATCCTTAAGGAGCTCTTCTTTGTTTTTTTTAATCAGTTCTGTAAACGAAATCTTTGGCTTCTTCATCTTTCAGGTCTCCTTTCCTTCAATCTTTAAGTATGGATAGCTTCGCACTGTTTCCTTGCAAGTTATGTCATTTGAAGGTTTTTTCATTTGCCAAGTTTTATATAAGGCAATAAAAAAAACCTTTACCAGCAAGCGGTAAAGGTTTTTTTAAAAACAAAAAGACCTTTACCCGAAACAGGCAAAGGTCTTGCTAACAACGGTAAGGTTGCCAACAAAGCCGGGAGCTCTTAACTCCGAAATGACGACTCTGCTGTAAAAGCTACTCCCCTTTAGGAGAAACTATTCAACTATTTAAAACAATCATAATACATCTCACTTAAGCTGTCAATCCTTATGCAAATCGGTAATAAATTAAAATGAACGTTGCAAGTACAAAAATAAAGTTAAGGAATACAAACACAAATTGATCAGTTTTTGTTTTGTGCAGCTTAATCGGCGGGTTGTAGAATGACACTCCTTCAATAATAAAGATAATCAGGACAATATGAATCATGAAATGGCCGATGACCTCTGTCATTCCAAATAGCATTGTCGTTGTGATAAAAATAATCGTCACAACAAAGCCAATTACCCTGTTCAGAATTCCCATAACCAATAAATAACCAACAACAAACTCAATAAACGCTGCCATTACCACAAACGCAGCCGGTGCAAAACCAAATGTTGGTACTCCGTGATTGGCAACGATATCAAGCGACATGCTTGGATAAACCCATTTTTCCACAGCCACCCAGCAAAGGGACAATCCTGTTCCTAAATAAAGAAATGGAAAACCTGCCTTCTCGAGCTTTGTGCTGCCGACCAATAGTACCCCGATAATCGCAACATAATAGCCATAATCAAGCATGTGGAAAATGCCATTATAGAGGGTTACGTAAACGAATAATCCCAATAATATAACTGCCGAGATCTTCGTAGAGATATGATACGGAATCAGCAAGAATCCAATCGCAGCCCAGGTTAGAATTATAGGCAGTGTGTTGCTTAGCTGAAATTCCGGCGCAAACAGCGTTCCATTAGCCACCTGGATCATTAAAGCAACTGCGGTTCCGTACTTCAGGATATATCTGCTGTATTTGCGGAAACCTGAGAGCCAGTCATCAAGCTTTTTGATCTTTGCCCAATTTGTTGTTTTCGGAATCACTATAGTAAGCAGCGCCAGCACAATCGCAGCAGTTAACGCCAATCCCATAAACAATGGCGATAATATATTTTCAATGGTTTCCTTATGAGGAACCACATTTGTGAACCATTTTACATGAGCGCTCGTAAAAAAAGGTGTCATTACAAGCCCTGTTATTAAAAGAAGCTGGAATCGTTTTTTCATGATGTCATTGCCTCCTTAATGGCATTAATTTAATAAACAATATAAGTACAGTATTAATATATAATACTTTTTGAAGTTGGAGAGCTTTTAAAAGTGAACACTATGTGAAACTTTTCACATTCCTTCTATTATAAGATATACGAGCCATCTTCTACTGAAATCGTTGACGTTATGTTTATCTTACCCCTTACTATACAAAAAAACAGGCGAATATCTCTCGCCTGCTTCAGCCTTACTATTTTTCTTTTTTCACAGCCGCCAAAACCGGCTTTTTCTCTTCGCTCTTCTCTTCGTCTCCCACTAAATCTTTTGCTGCGCTTTTGAACTCTGTTAACGTCCGGCCAAATGCCCGGCCGATTTCAGGCAGCTTGGATGGCCCAAAAATAATCAATGCAATTACAAGAACAAGAATTAAACCTGGTATTCCGATATTGGATATCATCTGCTCACCCCGCTTTTTTAGTTCAAGACCTTTTTGCGCTTTTTCTCAAGCTGCTTCTCATGTGCACGGGCGTGGGCGCGGTGGCGGTCTTCCTCCACCTCGGCAGTCATTTTCACACCCTGAGGGACAGCTGAAGTTGATACTTGCTTCAAGCCTTCCTGATCTTTTTCAAAAACAAAGGAAGCTCTTGTTGAGATATCTGCTCCTGGCTCTGTTACATAGGGAAGCACCCGGTAATCGGCACGCCACTGATCCGGCGTTACCTGGCAGCGGACATAGCCTCTGTAGTTGTTAAAAAATTTAATATGCGGATTTTCTGCAAGCGTACGTTCCGTATCAGCTCTAACATCGGAGCCGTTTCCGCCTGAGGTAATCGAAGTTCCGACAAACTCGGCTCCGATCAGTTTGGAATTCTGGTCATTATAATCAGTAAGAAGATTGGAAGCCCAGCTCGCATGAACGTCACCAGTCAGTACAATCAGATTTTCCATATTATTTGCGGCAGCAAAATCCGTCAGGCGCTGGCGGGCAGCCGGGTAGCCGTCCCAGGCATCCATGCTGAATCTAGGAGATGTACTTGTCCCAAAATTCCGCTGCGCAAAAAACACCTGCTGAGCCAGTACGTTCCAATGGGTGCTGGAGCTGGCAAGTTTGCTTTCAACCCACTGTTCCTGTTCTTTTCCAAGAAGAGTACGGTTCGGATCCAGCGACTCAGGAGTATGCGGTTTGCTGCCATCGCCGTTCGCCTGATCATCGCGATACTGACGGGAATCAAGCACAAGGAATGAGGCAAGCTTGCCAAAGCTAAATTCCCTGTACAGCTGCATGCCCTCACCATGAGGCATGGAAGATAAACGGAGCGGCATATGCTCATAGTATGCCTGGTACGCAGCAGCACGGCGTTTGATAAACTCTTCTGCAGATTGGCCTTTCTCCGGAATCCCTGCTGCATAGTTGTTTTCAACTTCATGGTCATCCCACGTAACAACCCATGGGAAAGCAGCATGGGCTTCTTTAAGGTGGGTGTCCGACCTGTACTGTGCATGGCGATTCCGGTAATCTTCCAGGGTGACAATTTCCGGGCCGCTGTGATGGCGGACGTTCCCTGTTGGTGAGATATATTCGTTTGGTCCGTATTCATATATGTAATCGCCCAGGTGGATAACCAAATCCAAATTTTCCTTAGCCATATGCTGGTATGCTGTAAAAAATCCATGTTCATATTGCTGGCAGGAGGCAAAAGCAAACGACATGCTTGCCACATCAGCACCAGCAGAAGGAAGAGTTTTCGTTTTGCCGATTGGGCTTATCTCATTTCCTGTTTTAAAACGATAATAATAAATAGTATTTGGCTTTAAGCCATCTGCTTCTACATGCACGGAGTGGGCTAAGTCTGGTACGGCAATTTCTGTTCCTCGCTTAACAATATTACGGAAATGCTCATCTTCAGCAAGCTCCCAACTAACTGGAACAGCGTGATTAGGCATTCCTCCTCCATTAAGCAGGTCCGGCGCAAGCCTTGTCCATAAAACCACACTGTCTGAAAGAGGATCTCCTGAAGCAACGCCTAGTGTGAAAGGATACTTGCTGAATTTAGGGGCCGCGTCAACATTCAGATTCCCTACTCCCAGCGACTGTGCCATCGTCAGGGCAAGCGAAAATCCTGCAATTTTGCCTGCTCCCGAAAGAAAGCTGCGGCGGTCAATATCCTTCTTCAAGCTTTCCTCATTAAATTTCCTGATTAACTCATCAATCGATCTTTCATTTCTCATTTTCTTCACCTCTTTAACCAATCTGGATTCATGTTGATTATAAGAGGCTATTTTTAAAGCAATATGAAGGTATGTAAAGGGGACCAGCTGTATACCTGACTATTTTAATAGGTCTTTTGTCAGAAACTGATTTCCTCACTCTCCGTTACTTTTCACTTACTTCCAAATCATCCCAATACACCCGGACCATTGGCCCCTTCATTCTTAACAATTTTTTCATAGAATATTAACGAATATTGTCAGAATCTTTTTGTTTACTAATCTATCAACAGTGGTTATGATAAATACAATCTTTTAAAAAGGGGTGAGGAGTTGAAAAAGTCTAGATTAATGCCGTTTATGCTGCTGTCCATTTTCTTATCCTTCCTCATCACCCAATATCCCGGCGTCCATATTAATGGAATCCCTATGGACGAAAGCAAAGCCATAACTGTATCTGAACTGGCGGAGAGCTTTCTTTTAAAAGATGACCCTAAAAAACATGTTTTCACACAGGTCTCAAAGTCGCTAGCACTCACTAGCCTGGCGATCATCCTGTTCTTATACAGCGCCATGCATATCATCGCCCGCAGGAAAAAGATTTTCTATACACCCATTTTCTACGAGGCGAACTACGTGATCTACACTCCTTAATTGTCAAAAAACAATTAAAGGAGGAAAACGAAATGATGTGGATGCGATTCTTAATGATCGGCCTGTTTTCATTAACAGCTTCCAGCCTGTTTTTTTATCAGGGAACGGAAATTTACCACGCCTTTGTGGAATATTTTAAACAAAAATAACCTTTTCAAGCGCCCATGGAAATCTCTGGGCGCTTTTTAGCTGCTCCTTAAACAGGAAAGTGAGTCTTTTTTCCTCTTCAGGATTGGTAACGGTCCCCTCCATTACCACATCCATTGGCTTATTGAACGTAAAAGAACGCCCGGCCTAAAACCCAGGCCGGGCGCTCTTCCTTATTGCGCTTTTGCATATTTGTCGTCAATCTTCTTTTCAATTTTCTCAAGCTGACGGCGATCTTTCAAAAGCTCTTCTTTATTTTCTTTTATCATTTCAAGCATTGATAACTTTTTCTTTTTCATGTTTACTCACCTTCTCTCATGATGTTTATAAAACTCTAGGATGCCCTAACTTATTTTTTCGGCAAAATTCGGGTGGTACCAGGTACCTAAAACACGATCGTCTTATTCCCATGCACGATGACTCTGTCTTCGACGTGCCATTCCACTGCCTGGGCGAGGACTCGCCTTTCTACGTGGCGGCCGGCGATTTTGAGATCCTGTGCGGTGTGGCGATGGTTGACGCGCTGCACATCCTGTTCGATGATCGGCCCTTCATCCAAGTCATTCGTTACATAATGGGCCGTAGCCCCAATCAGCTTGACTCCGCGGTTAAACGCCCTTGCATAAGGATTGGCTCCCACGAAGGCCGGCAGGAAACTGTGATGGATATTGATAATCTTGTTCGGATACTTGGAAATAAAGCTTGGCGAAAGAATTTGCATGTATCTCGCCAGAACAATGAAATCCACTTTCCCATCCAGCAGCTCCACCGCCTTTTGCTCGGCTTCGGCTTTTGTATCAGGCGTAATCGGAATATGATAATAAGGAATCCCGTAGCCCTCCACAACTTCCTTCAAATCAGGGTGATTGCTGATCACCAAAGGAATATCCACCTCAAGCTCCTTTGACTTCCAGCGCCAGATCAGTTCGAGCAGACAATGGTCCATTTTTGAAACAAAGATCGCCATCCGCTTGCGTTCTCCCTTGCCGCTCAACTTCCACTCCATTGAGTATTCCTTGGCCATCTCAGGCAAATCCTCTTTCAATTTTGGGAATGACTCATCAAAATCATTCATATCAAATTCAATCCGCATGAAAAAGATGCCTGCCAGCGGATCGGTTGTATGCTGGTCAAAATGGACAATATTCGCTTTATGGTCCAATAAGAAATTGGATACCGATGAAATGATGCCCGGCCTTTCAGGACAGGATATCAGCAATGTCGCCCGGTTTGCATTAATATTTGTATTCATATTGAGTTCCTCCATCCGCATTTCTGGAAACAGGCTGCCAGCCATATAAAAAGGACAGAAAGGGGCAGCATTTTCCTCCCCCTTCTCTGTCCTTTTACCTGAGAGTTTAACCCCTTTGGTGTCGCATTATTCATGCGCGCTCTCCAGAGATGCGTCCCGCTGCGGTTCTGTCTACCTGAGAGATTTGCTTCAAGGGTCTTTTTGAAGCTTGCTCCTTCGGTGGCCTCATCGATGCTCTCTCCCGCAGCCGTCATTCGCTCAATAATTTTTGTTATTTTCAGAATACTACACTTTTTCAAAAATGTCAACCGATCTGAACTTTTTTCACAAAATTGCCACAATTTAATGTGCTAGTCTATTTTTATTTCCAATATCTTCTCATCCGGACTGGACTGGGATCATCTACTTAGACCGAAATCACAACTGCTGTAATCCTACATACCACGATCCTATCGACGAATACTTCAAACACGCCCCAGAACCCCTGTAATGCCGGATGCTTAATTTTTGCTCCGGGGTGAAAAATGGCTGCGCTCCCCATGCCCCTTTATTGGAGTATAACCCTTCTCGCTATTCCCCAGCGAATTGCTGCTGAAATTGGGGTAAATGCATATTTAAAAATCATATACAATGCTTTTGGGACGGCAACAATATGAAAATTAATAACGATTAACGAGGCTGCCAAATACAGGACAACCATTGAAGTCACGACTTTTTCTGCAAACTTGCCGATAGAAGTCAGCCCTCCAAACATTACGAGTACAATAAGGGCACTTACCACGACTCCAGTCACAAAGGCGGGATTTGAAAAGATCCGCTAATTGCGCCTGCAAGTGAGTTCGATTGAACTGAAATACTCGGAAACACCACAAAAAGCTGTATAACCGCACCATTATCATATAAAAAAACTTGAAGACAAAGTCTCCAAGCTTATTCAATCATACAGCTGCTTTAGGCTTCGGCGCCCGCTTCTGCCAAGCAACTGTTATAAATAATGTAACCAGCAATAAAGCCAAGCCAAGTACAAAAGGATACATAATCCGCACATCGTAAAGCACACCTGCAATGGTCGGCCCAAGCACATTTCCGATGCTCATATAGGCATTATTCATGCCCATCGCAAAGCCCTGCTCATTGCCGGCCATTTTTGAAATAAGTGTTGTTAAAACCGGACGCAGGATGGATGTCGCCAGGAAAATGATAAGCGAAATGACGAAGAAAAACGCATAGCTGCCAGCAAATAGCGACACAAGGAAGCCCAATGCGGCAACAGCCAAAAAGATATTCAGCACCATTCCTTCCCCAAATTTGCTGACAACCCGATCCACTACAAAAAGCTGGACAATAACGCTAATGATCCCTGTTGATGTAACCATAATGGCGATTTCCTGTGGAGTTGCATCAAACTGGTTATCAAGATAAAGCCCAAGAACCGACTCATAAGCCATCAGCCCGAAACTCATCACTAATGTGATAATAAGCGGGATAAAATAAGGCTTCTTAATGGACATAGCCAGCTTCCTAACCATTGATTCTTCAGGCATATTTTCAGCAGTCGGCTGCTGCAATGTACTGCTCTCTTCCAGTAACACGATTGAAAAAATAACGGCCACAAGGGATACGAGTGCTGAAATCAAAAATGGCATTTTCAGCCCAAAGTCTGCCAAAAACCCGCCAATCCCAGGTCCGACAACTATACCCAGTGACATCGCAGCAGATACAAGTCCATTCCCTTTGGCTCGTTGTTCCAAAGTTGTAATATCAGCGATGTACGCAAAAATGGCTGGAATCAGCAGCGCTGCTCCAATCCCTCCGATTACCCGCGAAAAGTAAAGCCACCAAATTGAATCCACCGCATAAAAGACGAGCATGGATAATGTCAGGCCGGCTAATCCGTATATGATCATCTTTCTCCGGCCGTACTGGTCTGCCCATTTTCCCGCAATTGGAGAAAAAATAAGCTGGGCACCCGCAAAAATGGCAATCATTAGGCCTGCTGCGGTTCCCCCCTGATTAATGGACTCCAAATAAGCAGGCAATATCGGAATAATAATCCCAAAGCTTCCGATTGCAATAAACATATTGATCATTAAGATAATCATCTTTTTTCTCTGTTCCCCTGACACAGCGGATACCCCTCCCTCTATATGTGAAAATTTTACAATTCTTTTTTTGACACGCTCATTAGCTTATAATGGGACAACCAGCTTTGTCAAAGGAAAAATAAGAGAAACTCCAGCTTTGTGCTGGAGCTCCTTAAATCAGCTATTAAATCTGTCCGGAAATTGCTTCACAACTGCCCCAGAGATGGCATCTGCCATGATGATAATATGTGTAATTCCTTCATCAATAGAAACAATTCTTGCCTCCCAATCCTTTACCAAGCTTGCAGATAAATCATTTGTTACCAATTCCAAATGCATATATAATAGTTTTTTCACGTCTTCATTTTTCAAATAAGGGTTGGCGCTGCTTAGGAACGCCGCAATATCATCAGCATTCCGATGCCATTCTTTGTCCAGTTGATTCACTTTGTTTCCATTTCCGCTCTTAGCCGCATCTACAATATTCCCTGCAATAACGATATGCTCCTTAAGCAGCTCTGTCAGTTTGTTCCCAGCTGCCTCTCCATAATAAGGCTTGACAGCATTCCCGGTATCCTCCTGATTTTTCAGCAGCCTCGCCAGCACCTGCTTTTGATCCTCCGCACCTGCAGTTGTTGCACTTGTAATATAATTGCTTGTCCACAATACATGATCAATCCAAAGTCTCCTGAATTCATTTTCAAACTTTACCTCTGATTGAGTGATGCATGGTTTCTCCGCTGCAGTACTGCTTGGCCCAGCCAGCATGTTTAGCGGAAATAACAACAGCAACCCCAACAGCACAATTCTTTTCATTAAACCTGCTCCTTCCAAAATTGAAAAATTTTTTTCTTATTTTGGATAGACCTGAGTTTTTTCATTCTTTAAAATGCTGTAAATTAAATAAAACTTAAGGAATTCCCCTTAAGCTTCTCTTTTCAATCAAATGTTTGATTGAAATCGATTTATTCAGCACCACCGTTTTTACCATTAACTTCATGACAGAAACTCTTTCATTGTGAGTGTTGACCTGATGCCTAAACAGGAAATCATTAGGTGTGACTTTGAGCTTATCAAGCGGTTTTATAGGAGATTTCTGAAATCCACTCGTCCTTTACGCCGCTTGGCGGAAAAAGCTTTTTTGGAAAGATGCAGATAGTGCCCTCCACCCAACGGCTGCCTTTAAATGGCTGTTGAAATTGAACAATAATAATAGCGCCTGAATCATTATCAGAAACAGTAGCCAGCACATATAAGGACCAGTTTAAGAAATTCATTGCAATTTCAGGTGTTTTCTTGCAAAAAGCCGGAAACTTTAGAATTAAGGATGAAATTTCATCAGATTAGCAAGTAACTTTAGCTGGAAATCCCCCTTTCCACAAGGAAAAATCCTGTATATTTACAAGTTGGAGGATTTTATTAGCAGCTTTCTTATTTTATTAGCAACCTTTTTAAATTTATTAGCAACTTTCCCTTTTTATTTGCAGCTTGTAATTATTCTAATTAAATTAGGCAGCAGAGCGATTGACCACGAGGAACTTGATTAAATTTAATCTCCTCCGTAAAAAAGAGCACCCCAGTATGAATCGGGTACTCCATCATTCAAATTAAGTTGTTTTTTTACCTATTACTTGAGATACCGTTATTCTTTAATAAGATCCCATTACTGCTATCCTAACTATGGGCAGCACTCCCGTCTGCTCACACCGCCGCCACCACCGCAGCAAAGAATTCATCATATAATGCCTGCACCGCGCGTTTTTCGTCCACTGCATTAACGCCGAACATCATGCTCACTTCCGACGAGCCCTGGTTGATCATTTCCATATTCACTTTCGCTTTAGCGAGCGCCTTGGAAGCTCTGGCCATGGTTCCAATGTTTTGGCGCATGCCTTCTCCTACCACCATAATTAGCGAAAGGCTGTGCTGGACCTTCACCTCATCGGCATGCAGTTCTGTTTCAATACGGCTGAGGATTTCTTTTTCCATGCCGCCCTTGAATTGGTCTTCCCGCAGGATGATCGAGATGTCATCGATTCCAGATGGTGTATGTTCATAGCTGAGACCATATTCTTCAAAGATCGTCAGCAGCTTGCGCCCAAATCCAACTTCACGATTCATTAAGTATTTTCCGACATAAATGCTGCAAAAACCTTGGTCACTCGCAATCCCGATGACAGGCCCGTTTGTATTGTCCCGCTCATTCACAATCCTTGTCCCCGGTGCAGCTGGATTGTTCGTATTCTTAATCTGCACTGGAATCCCTGCACGGAACGCAGGTACAAGCGCTTCATCATGCAATACGGTAAAGCCTGCATAGGATAGCTCGCGCATTTCCCGGTATGTTAGTTCCTTAATCTCCTTCGGCCGCTCGACAATAAATGGATTAACCGCATAAACAGCATCCACATCCGTAAAGTTTTCATACAAATCTGCCTTTGTTGCATTCGCCAGGATAGAACCGGTTACATCCGATCCGCTTCTCGAAAATGTGAACACTTCCCCATCCCGGCTGTATCCAAAGAATCCTGGAAAAATTAAGATTCCGTCCTGTTCCCTTAACCTATAAAGGTTTTCATATGCTTCAGAAAGCACCTGCGCATTCCCTGGCTCCGGACTGACGAGCAGGCCGGCCTCTCTCGGGTTCACATATCGGGCTTCCACTCCCTGCTGCTGAAAATAAGCTGCTACCAGTTTTGCATTGTTATCCTCGCCGCTTGCTTTGACAAGATCCATGAACACTTCAGGATTGCTTCTTTCCCCATCCAGCCTTTCAAACAGATCTTTTTTAATAATATCTTTAATGTCAGGAGCCAGTCCCAATTCATCAGCAATTTGGCCGTACCGTTCCAGTACGGCGGCCGTTAATTCTCCTGCTTCTTCCCCCTGCAGTTTTTTTTCCGCGCAGGCGATTAATAGATCTGTAACCTTATGATCCTCTGAAAATCGCTTCCCTGGAGCCGATACCACGACCACCTTCCGCTCTGGATCAGCTGTCACTATGTTAAAAACCTTCTCGATTTGCTTTCCGGATGCTAAAGAGGATCCTCCAAACTTCACGACTTTCATCCTGACATCTCCTAATCTCTGAAAATTTAATCTTTATTTTACTCCTATCCTGAAAATAATCAAGAGGTTTTTCTACCTATAGAGGACATTTGTTTTCTATAAAAATACACTACTTTATATTAATATATGAAAAATCTATAATAAAAAGCTTTAAACAGCCAAATAATACTTTTTCGAAATAGCGAAGGAAAACGCTTTCAATTTTAATATTTTTTTCTTTGCCCCTTTTAAACTTTGCCTGTTGATTTCCATTCCAGACGCTCAGCGAACTGCGGAAGGTCCGACGCTCCTCGGCGCCAAGCACCTGTGGGGTCTCCCATTGACTTGCTTATCCCGCTGGACGTTGAATCAGCTTCCTTGAATCAAGAAGGAAATGCGAAGGCATTTCCGGGGACTCGCCTCTTCGGTTCCAATCAACAGAGTGCCAAAATCAACAATGAGCTTTAACAGATCCTTCTCAAAAAAAGAGGAAGATGCTCTCATCACATCTTCCTTTCCAGCTATTAACGATATTCCTTAACCCTTTCCCCTGCCGTTGTCATCCATTCAAACTGGCGGAGTTTAAGTTCAAACAGAGTAAGCGGATCGCGGTAAATTTCAGGGTTCTTGCGCATGTCGCTTAAGGATTGTTTATTTTCTTCAATCTCTTCATGTGTTTCTTCAACCGTCTTATTCAGCACATCGAATGGATTTCGGAAAAACATCTTAATATCCCGTTCAAGCGACTTCTCGAATAATTCGAATTGCTGCATAAATTTATCTGTAATCAATTCAGCAATTTCGCTGTAATCCTCATTCTCGATATACTGCCTGTATTTACTATAAAGCATTCCTTTATTCTGCGGAATTGCCCCAAACAGCTTGCCTGCGCTTTTCAGCAGGAATTGTGATGGCGAGAAGCGATTCAGAATATTGACCTTTTCCAGCTGGACGCTTCCCCTTGTCATGCGGTCTGCGTCCCGGCGCCAGTCATCAAGCACCTTAAAATCGCAATCCAGCGCCATTTTTTCCTCACCGTACAGTTCATTAAAGCTTTCGCTCATCTCATTCAGATATGCCTGACTATCCTTGAACTCGCCTTCGCTTTCCGCAATCCAATCCTGAATGGAAACATGGAAGTCCGGCAGTACCGTCTCTTCAATATATTCATGGATTCTCTTATTCATTTCGTCATTCAGCTCATTATGGATTTTTCCAAAATCGCTGTCTTCGGTAACCAATTCAGAGCTATTCCGCAGCAGCTCAGGAATCTTTTTCTTCAGATCTTGTCTCATTTCATCTTTAATTTTGCTGTAAGACTTTTTAATGGTGCGAACTTTTTCTTCTTCCATATCACTCAGCTGATTGATCGCTCCGGTAAGCTTGGTAACCATTTCTTCATTCCATTTAATCGTATCAATCAAGCTATTTTCCATCTCCACGCGTTTTTCAAGCAGGAATTTAATGGATTTCTTAATATAATACAGAACTTTAGCTGTACGCTCCTCTTTCAGTTTTCGTCCGTCCATCATTGACCGAATAAAGGCAGATAACTCTTTTAGCTGGCTTTCGCTTTCATAATGGGTGGAGAATGCGAACACCTTAGCATTTGGAAAGTACGTATTGATCCTTGAGGCGGTTTCCTCGACCAGTTCCATTGCATCCTGGCTGTTTGGAACCCGATCCATTTTGCTCAGAAGAAAATGGATCGGCAGTTCCGGAGCCTGTTCTCTCATTCTGACAACCATATCAAGCTCCTTATCTGTCAACGGGGAATCGGCATTCAGGACAAACAGCATGCTGTCTGCCAAATGCAGATATTGAAACGCACCATTCCGGAACTTGCTCTGCCCGGCCAGTCCAGGAGTGTCAATGAGGGCAAGCCTATTTTCCTGTAAAAAGGAGACCGGCATTTTGCAGCGAATGAGTGTATGCTGACTTTTTTCCGCGCTTTGCCTGAAATCCTCAAGGTCGGAAATGCTCCTTACATCTTCATCTGTGATCGCATGGATTTCCGCTTCATCGGCATCCTTGAAAAGCACAGAAGCTGAAGTCGCATCCCCCATTAGCTCTTCACCAAGCAAAGTGTTTACAAAAGAAGACTTTCCATTTGAAGCCGAACCTGCAATCAGCAGGTGGTTAGAATCTAAATCCAGAAGCTCACGGACCATCCATTCGAACCGCTCGCCCATTAAGACACCTTTTTCCTTTGCCCACTTCATGACAGTTTCGAAAAGCTTAAACCCTTCCTCCATGCCATCCTGATAACGTACAGACTTGCTTACAAGGCTTTCCGCCTCGCTGACAGCAGAAGCGTCAATATTAGAAGGGAAAATCTCGCTCCAAGCCAGCACAGCTGCTGCAGAAACCAGCGTGTGGGAAGGCGCCGCAATTTTTATCCAGTTGGATAAATGATTCGGTATTAAATGGGACAAATCCCTGATTAGATGCTTGCCGTTAATTAGTTCAAAGTAAGTATCCTTATAGAGCTCTGAAAGCTGCTGCCACGTATGGGACCGCCCTGGCTCAATATTCAGCAGCAAGTGGTTGAACTCCTTAAGCCATGAAAAATACAGGTCATTTTGCTTGTAGCTATTCCACAGTGCCGCTGACAGGCTTTCAAAGCGTGCCTCGTCAGCTTTAAACAAAGTCACCAATGCTTCGCTGAAATAGTTCGGCTCTATTTTAGCGGTGCGCCCCTGCTCCACATAGGAATGCAGAACCCCAAACCATGACAGTGATTCTGTGCGGATTGCTTCATTAACAGCCAGCTCAACCGCATTGCCCCAATCGCTGTGCTCTTCAAAGAAGCCTCGCGCCATATCGGTGACATCCGGATAATCCGGATTTAGATGAACCGCATTTTTAATGGAATCAACCGCCATTTCGAGCTTGCCGCGCTGTATATAAAGTGTAAACAGCTGCAGAAGCACTTCCGTTTTCAACACATCAGAATCGGTTTCAATTGCTTTATAAAAGTCCTCTGCAGTTGAAAGCAGATCTAGCTCAAAGTAGGCATCCGCCATATTCTTCTGTGCCCAAGGCCCTAATTCATTCGGGATATTTTCCCATTTAAAAATGGCCGCTTCATAGTCTTTGTTAAGGAAATAAACCTCTCCCTGTGCAAAGCGGATATACGTTAAATCGGGTACTTCGTTCTGCTGCTCAGCCACATACATCTCACCCAAAACCCTGATTGGATGCACATTTTCATTGCCTTCCATGAAGGTCTGATAATAGGATTTATTGATTAGCTGCTTCTCTAATGTCATCTTGATCCCCCGCAGTGCTTATTTGAAATGCGTAAGCGTCTTGTTCACCCCCGACAAGCATAAGACGATCCCTGTAAGAAGGTGTTCTTCCCTTCTGATAGGGATTGGCTTTTGACCTCGGGAGGTAGACGCGGAGCTGGACAATAACCAGACCCCAACTCATTCATTTTTATTAAAAAAACGCAGAATGCGCCAATTTTCACTCTTTATCCTTATATTGTAACAAAAATTTTTCTGCAAAAAATTTCATTTCCCTATCATTTTTGATACATTCCTGTATTTCTGTGTAACATTTTTAATAGTCCAAAAGATATCTTCTTATTTAAATACCACCCAATAAAAAATAAAAACTGGCTGACAGAAATATATATTCCTGCCTGCCAGTTTTCATTCTTTCTTATGACACTTGCTGTGCCCGGATGGCCGCCCGTCTTCTGCCATGGAGAATGGTAACAATCATGCCAATAATCAGGAAAACACTTGAGATTTGAAAAAGAGCTGCTGTTTCCACAAACTGTGCCAGCACGCCAAACACAAGCCCGCTCAATCCGATCCCAAGGTCAATCGATGAAAAGAACATCCCATTCGCTACTCCCCGGCGGTTAGGCGGCGTCATGGATAGTGTCCATGACTGAAGAGTTGGTATAAGAGAACCAAAGCCGACCCCAAACAGGATTCCGCTAATGATGATAAACAAATTCGAATGGGCAAACGAAAGCACCCACATGCCGATGAAAGTCAGGAACGTACAAAGAAGCACGAGCCCTTTAGCTCCCCGCTGATCAAACCACTTACCGGCAACTGGCCTCGACAGTGAAGCCATTATCGCGTTGAATAAGTAAAATAGAAAAATCTGATCAATGCCCCGTTCTTCTCCAAAAATCACAATGAATGTCACAATCGATCCATATCCGAACGTTACAATGATTGTAATGAAAGCAGGAAACCAGCTTGATTTTTCCACTAGTGATCCTAAGTAAGAAAATTTGAGATCCTCTTTTCGCGTCTTCTGAACAGCTTCAGGCGTCTGGTAATGGACGATTGCCAGGAGCACAATCGCGATTGCGCCGAGAACACTTGAGATATAAATAAGATTAGTAAACGAAGTAACCTGGTACAAGTAAATCCCAAGGCTTGGCGCAATAATCATACCGATTGTAACAGATAGGCCATAATAGCCCATCCCCTCGCCAAGGCGGGAATTTGGCACTACATCTACTGCTGCTGTTCCATTAACCGTTGTCGACCAGCCCCATGCCAGCCCGTGAATGAACCGGAACATCAGGAAAATGACAACAACACTTGATAGCGGGTAAACAATCGTGATTGCCAGAAGCGCAACTGCACCGATAAGCACAAGCGGCTTCCTCGCTTTATATTCCAGCATGAATCCGATAAACGGCCGGCTCAAAACTGCACCGATCGAGAACAGTGCCGTCACCAGCCCAATCTCAAGGCCTGAAGCCCCGATCGACTTAATATATGGAGGCAAAGTTGGAATAAGCATCTGAAACGACATGAACACAAACAAATTCCCGATCATCAGCATAATAAAAGACTTCGTCCATAAAGTCTCCTTCACTGCCTTATTCAACGGATATCCCTTCTTTCCTTATACATAAAAAATCTTTCTGAAGAAGATTTTGAGCAGATTAATATTTCGCATCTCTAAATGCTAACACACCTGGAATAAAAAAGGAACGGGAATTTGTCGCTGTGGAAATTTCGTTGATATATTGAAAAATTCGTTGATATATTGGCAGTTTTCGTTGATAAAATCGGTATAATGCCAGTTATTAGGAAGTTAAGCACCAGGTACTCCACATAAGGCAGCAGAATCTGCTTTTAGAGGTTTCAGACAAAAAAGTCTTTTTAGCTCATAATTTCCCCCAAAAAACCAGAATATCGCTAATAAATTCATGCTTTCGCCCGTAATACAAGAATGTCTCATAACTTTAAGTTTTCACCTATATAATCAGGGTTTCACATGTTTCTATTAAACCCCATTTTTCACTCTTAACCAAAATCTATAGACAAAGGAAGTACCCCCGCCATGAAAGATTTTCTCTCCAGCATTCTGCTAATTTGCGGTTGGTTTTAGCTATTTTTGTTCATTTTTACTTCATTTGCTTCCCCAGGCTTGGCAAACGGCTTTCTAATCGCAGCAATCTTTCTCGCAGCCGGAACAGTATGTAATCTACTATCCAAAAACTAGACAAGGAATGACCCAAAATGCCGGAAAAAACCTTATACCTGTTTATTGTCGCGCAAGCGAAAATGCAAGCAGTCCCATCAAAACTGCCACTATTCTCCTTACGGTTTAACGCCGCTTCCGCCAAAAGAAAAAAGGGAGCTGAGTTCGCCCCCTTAACCATTATCCCTGAAAACTGCTTGTTTCCAGTGCTCTCTGCAAAAATTGCAGCGTTCTTTGTATAATAAGCTCCTGATCATTATCAAGCGTCGCCACATGATAGCTGTTTTCCATCGTTACCAGCTCTTTGGCACCAGACTTTATGCTGTTATAAATGTCCTGTGAATTGGATGGAGGTACAACATGGTCCTCTTTTGAAACAAAAATGAGCGCCGGACAAGTTATTTTGCCTAGATCAGCTTTTACCCTACTCATTAGTACGGTGATTTCCCCAAGCGATTTCACCGGCGTTTTTTCATAAGCAAGTTCTTTTACATCAGGGTTTTTAATATCAGAGCCAATGGCATCAAGGAATCTGACGTCCTCTAAATTCGCAGCTGCAGCCATATCCGGAATCTCGATTGCGGCATTGATCGGGATGATCCCCTTAATCTCAGGATACTTCTCAGCCATGTATAATGTCAGCGTTCCGCCCATGGACAAGCCTGTTACAAAAATTGTGCTGCAGCGTTCCTTCAGCCACTGGTAGCCTTCTTCAACAGAATGAATCCAGTCCTGGTAAGTGGTCGTTTCCATTTCTTCATGATGGGTGCCATGCCCCTTCAGCCTTGGACCGCAAACCGTATACCCTTCCTTTGCATAAGCCTCGCCAAGTGGCCGCATGCTCTGGGTTGAACCGGTAAAGCCATGGGACACTAAAATCCCAATTTCGTTCCCTTCAAAATAAAAAGGCTCTGCCCCTTCTAAAACAGAGTACTTTTCTGCCATGATCCTACCTCCATCCAATAAAGTTATTTCCTATTAATAAGTATTCTTTTAAACGGCGGCATACCCTCCTTTTTTGAAAGAATTTAACATTTTCGTAAAACTTCAAGACCCGCTGGCAGAAAAACTTTTTTTCCTGCATCGTCTTGTTTATAATAGATAGAATGAATAAGGCATTGGACAGTTTGGGCTCAAAACTCCTTTATTTGGGAATAACTGACTCTAAAAGAGGATACAGATTAAAGGTCTGCAGCGTCTCCGTTTAAACCAAAACTTCCAGCCGAAAACCGCACTGAGGGAAGTTTCACTTTATTTTCCTCCCCAATATTATTAAAATAAGTACTAACTACATAAACAGAAAGGCTGATACCGGTTTGGAACAAAATTCAAATTTTATTCGAACGATTATTAAAGAGGATCTGGAGTCAGGAAAGCATAAAGAAATCATTACCCGTTTCCCTCCAGAGCCGAACGGCTACCTTCATATCGGACATGCCAAATCGATTGTCATCAACTTCGGCCTGGCGGATGATTTTAACGGCAAAACGAATCTGCGCTTTGATGATACGAACCCGTTAAAGGAAGATCAGGAATACGTTGACGCAATTAAAGAGGATGTTAAATGGCTTGGCTATGAATGGGAGGAGCTTCGCTATGCTTCCAACTACTTCGAAGAAATGTACAACCGAGCTCTTCTTTTAATCAAAAAGAGCAAAGCATATGTGGACGACTTGAACCAGGAGGAAATCCGCCAATACCGCGGAACGCTGACAGAGCCTGGTAAGGAAAGCCCCTACCGCAGCCGTTCGGTTGAGGAGAATCTTGACTTATTTGATCGTATGCGCAAAGGCGAATTCGAGAACGGCGAGAAGGTACTTAGAGCGAAGATTGATATGTCCTCACCGAACCTGAACATGCGTGATCCTGTAATTTACCGAGTATCACATGCGACTCACCATAACACAGGCGATACATGGTGCATATACCCGATGTATGCTTTTGCCCATCCGATTGAGGATGCGATCGAAGGAGTAACCCATTCCTTATGTACGACTGAGTTTGAAGATCAGCGTCCGCTTTATAACTGGGTTGTTGCAGAGTGCGAAATGGAAAACACTCCACAGCAAATCGAATTCGGCCGTCTGAACATTACGAATACGGTTATGAGTAAAAGAAAGCTGAAGCAGCTTGTGGACGAGAAATATGTTGATGGCTGGGATGATCCCCGCATGCCGACGATTTCCGGTTTAAGACGCAAAGGATACACACCGGAAGCGATCCGCGAGTTTGTAAAAGAGACAGGCGTTTCGAAAGGATCCGGCGTTGTCGACGAAGCGATGCTTGAGCATTTCGTCCGCGAAGACCTTAAGCTGAAGGCACCTCGTACAATGGGCGTGCTTCGTCCGTTAAAGGTTGTTATTACAAACTATCCTGAGGATCAAACGGAAATGCTTGATGCCGAAATCAATCCGGAGAATCCGGAAATGGGTTCGCGCCAAATCCCGTTTTCCAGAGAAATATATGTTGAGCAGGATGACTTCATGGAAGATCCGCCGAAGAAATACTTCCGCCTCTTCCCTGGAAACGAAGTCCGCTTAAAGCATGCTTACTTTATCAAATGCAATGATGTCATTAAGGATGAGGACGGCAATGTCGTTGAGCTCCATTGTACGTATGATCCTGAAACGAAGAGCGGAACAGGTTTCACTGGCCGAAAAGTCAAAGGAACGCTTCACTGGGTGGATGCAAAGAGCGCCATTCCGGCTGAATTCCGTTTATACGAGCCATTGATCCTTGACGAGGATGCTGATAAAAACGCTGAAGCAGATACAGATGACGCAGCTGAAAACGAAGCCGCAGGAAAGACATTCCTCGACTACGTGAATCCGAACTCGCTTCAAATCGTCCAAGGCTTCATAGAGCCAAACATGAATGAGGTCAAGGCGCAGGATAAATTCCAATTTTTCCGCCACGGCTATTTCAACGTCGATCCAAAACACACCACACCGGAAAAGCCAGTATTCAACCGAATTGTGTCGCTGAAGAGCTCTTTTAAACTGAAGTAATAAGAAAAAGCTTGAGGAGATGTTTCCTCAAGCTTTTTTGCTTATAAATCAGCTTCATCCTCTGAAACGGATTCATGATTGTATTTCAGCCCCTGCCTGTATCCTGATCAATGACCGGATCAACCGATACTATTTCTTTCGCAGGCCAATCGGCCTTATTTCATTTTCAAGAACCGAATTCCAAATTTCCGGGTTAGGGTCCAACGAATCCAGGAACCTTCTTAAGCGCCTAAACTTTTATTCTCTTCCCTTTTCCATTTACTTTTTATAAAAATGATTGGATGATAGCCAGTCTTTTATATGCTGATACTGAAAATATGCAGTTCCTTCCAGTTCAATTTTGGGTGCACCCGGATATTTTGCAAGCAGCTCAGCTGTTTCTTCCCGGCTTAATCCTAAATGGTAATACAGTTCCGTTTCTTTAATCAGCACAGGGTAGTCCGATACACTGGCTTTTGGGTTTTTGAAATTTTTCAATCCATCTCCTATAAAATAGCCTAAAGCGGCAAGCCCCGCACCGATCCAAAATAAGTTTATATCCATTTTACCCCATTCCCCCTTCTTTTTTTATACGATTTATACCCCTTTTAGTTTCAGACTTTTTCCGCTAAACTACCTTCCTGCTTAAAAATATGGTAATGTTTTAAAGTAAGCATTTACATAAGGAGGAATTACATAATGTCAAACCAGCATGATCCAAATACATTACCGCCAAAAACATGTTCAGTCGACCGGATGGTTACTGTTAAAGAGGATGTTGAGAAAGTATTAGCAGGAAAGAAAACAGCTACACGCCGCAACGGCAGATATGCTGATGTCGGGGAAATCATGACGCTTGATGGCCAGGATTTTGTCGTTGAAAACGTATATTCCCAGTCACTTGGAGAATTAACGGACGAGCACGCACGCCAGGAAGGCTTTGAAAGCTTGGAGGACTATAAGCAATCCATCCTTTCTATGCACCCGGGAATGCCTTGGCTGCCGCAGATGCGTGTATGGGTTCATGAATTCAGCCCTGTGAAGAAGTAATCTTTCAGGATGGAAATTCTGTACCGAGTGCTGCTATATATCCATGTCAGCAGTGCCATTCTCTCTGTTGGGCCATTCTTCGTCCTGATTCCGATCGTCAATAAACTGGAATCAGCACAGCCCGGAGTCCAGCAGGCATATATAGGCATCTTCAGGACATCCGTACGCCTCGTCAAGCATGCAGGACATGTGCTTGTCGGCTCGGGTGTCCTTCTTATCGTAAACAGCCACTGGGCATGGACGACATCCTGGATCGTCGCAACCCTGATGGTAATGGGGGGATCTGTCTTTTTTCTCGCACGGGCCTTTACGCCTGTCCTGAAAAAATTTGATGAACCCGGAGCGGACCAGCAATTTCTAGTGAAAAAACTCACCCGCTCTGTCTGGATTTACCTATTCCTATTAATGCTCATGCTTTGGTTCATGGTGGCCAAGCCTGTGCTTTGGTAGGAGATCTATGAAACAAGTGCAGAATGTTTGCGCTTGTTTTTTTGTTTTAGTTTGGAATTTAGCAGATGGGCAGTGCGCAGTATATTGTTAGAATCTGCTGACGCATGCTTGTTTTTTAAAAGAAATCCTGCCTGCTGCTGGGTTGCTTGCAAAATCCGCCCGCCTGCAACCGGCCAGGACACCTGCAAATTCGACAAAGCCGAGGGGACGTCAGTATAGTTTCGCGGATAAAATGGATTTTTCGCGGTTAAATGTTTATTCAAGCCCAAAATCGGCTTTTCGATGCCCTTAAAAATATAAAGAATAGCAATAAGATCCCCTAAATAGTTAATTCTTCAAAAATTTCTCCGGAAAATCGGTCATAATTACTTCAACTCCGGCTTTAGCCAAAAAATCACTTCTCGTTTCATCATTTACGGTATAAACCCGCAATGGAAAGCCGGATTCCCTAGCTTCTCTTCCCAAATCAGACAGAGCAAAGACTTCTTCACAATGAATGCTGTTCACTCCGATGCTTTTCGCAACCTCCTGGGCATCTTCCGGCACACCGGTAATCAGATAGCCAGTTTGCAAGGTTGGATGCAGCTTACGCACTCTTCTCATGCTCTCCGCATTAAAAGATGATAGAATCACCCTTTCCTCCATTCCATAGCGCTGGACGAACTCAATAACTTTTTCCTCCAGTCCGGGATATTCAATCAGATCATTTTTTAATTCAACATTGATCAGCAAATCATTCCCATCCCTGACAGCCCATTGAAAAACCGCATCAAGTTCCGGGATGGTTTCACCGGCGTTAGCAGCAGCAAACCAGCCCCCTGCATCAAGCTGCACAATTTCAGCATAGCTCATGTCCTTTATATAGCCTGAGCCATTCGTGGTCCGATCCACCGTTTCGTCATGAATGACAACCAGATTCCCGTCCTTTGCCATCTGCACATCCAGTTCAATGCCAGCAGCTCCAGCTTCCAATGCAGCCTGGAAAGCCGCCATCGTATTTTCAGGATAATGTCCGCTCACACCCCGATGGGCAAAAATCTTTGTTTCCTTTTTCAATTCAGTTCCCCCTCTTCCATAACTGCCTTTCTATTTCTAGTATTATTCTATGTCTCCACCCCAAAATCATTTTTTCAGCCGGCATAAAGCCCCGCAAGTTTCACTTCGCCGCACAATTCCCTTATAATGAAAACTATGAAACTTCTAACTGCTTAAGACGTATAACACTATAACTATACATATTTGCCAATTATCAAGAAGGAGTGAAATCTGTGGGAGTTCGATTAAGCAAGGGACAAAAAGTGGATTTAACAAAGACTAATCCCGGTTTGCAGGTTGTTGCGGCAGGGTTGGGCTGGGATGTCAGCCACAACCAAGCCCAATATGACCTGGATGCTTCAGCATTTTTAACAGATGCGACCGGAAAAGTCCAAAGTGATAGTGACTTTGTATTCTATAATAATCCTTCAGGCGGGAATGGGTCGATCCTATACAGCAGCGATAACCGGACTGGGGCTGGGGCCGGGGATGATGAACAAATCAGGATTGAATTAAATAAGGTGCCGCAGCATATTCACCGCATTGCTTTTACCATTACCATCCATGATGCCCAGGCAAAAGGCCAAAGCTTTGGACAAGTATCAAATGCTTATGTAAGAATTTTTAATGCTCTTACAAATGAAGAACTTCTGCGCTTCGATCTTGGCCGTGATTTTACCGTTGAAACAGCCATCGTGGCCGCAGAGCTGTACCGCCATAATGGCGAGTGGAAATTCAATGCAATCGCAAGCGGATTCCAGGGCGGATTGGCTGCTCTTTGCGGTAACTTTGGCGTTTCCGTTGACGATGAGCCTGCGCCAAGCCCGCAGCCTGCATACAGCCAAAACCAATACCAGCAGACGAGCAACTTTGGACAGCCTTCCCAGGGATATAACTCTCCTCAGAGCCAGCCAAGTCCATCGTACAGCCAGCCTGCACAGACAGGATTCAATCAGCCTGCCTATAGCCAGCCTTCTTATAATCAAACAGACTATAATAGCCCTGCAGCCCAGCCATCATCATTCGGCAGCCAAACCAGATTCGGGCAGCCAGTGCAAGCCCAACCCTATACAGATGGAAACATTGCCTGCACCCGCTGCGGATCTACTAACATTCGAACGGGACAAAAAGGGTTCGGACTCGGAAAAGCGGCTATCGGCGGACTTATTCTCGGACCTGTCGGCCTTCTTGGCGGCTTTATAGGAAAAAACCAGCTCAAACTTACCTGCAATGCCTGCGGAAATTCCTGGTCTCCCAATCAAACAGACTATGTCCAATGGGCCAATGACCAGAAACGCAGAGCACAGGAATTGTTTACACGCTTCAAGAGCCAGGATGTCATGGATGCCGTTGTCGCCTCATGCGCACTTGTTGGCATGGCTGATGGCAGACTTGATCCTTCTGAACGTGAAAAAATGATTGAATTTGTTAATAGCAGCCAGGAATTAAAAGTATTTGATACACAAAAAGTCATTCAGCAATTCAATATGTTTGTACAGCGAATTGAAATGGATCCGATTATCGGCAGGGCAGAAGCCTTTAAAGCTGTTGGCCGGGTTAGAAACAAGCCAGAAATTGCCCGCCTTGTAGCCCGTTATTGCATCGCGATCGGCTACGCGGATGGCCAATTTGATCAAAATGAAAAACAAGCTGTCACGGAAATCTGCATGGAACTCGGCTTAAATCCACACGAATTCTTATCTTAATATTTGACCTAACGACAGCTCTGCCGGACATCGGCAGAGCTTTTTTTGAAATTATTCCCTCTTCCTCCGAGATATGCCGCATACAAAGTCCTTATGCGGGTATACTCAAAAAGATAAAGCGAAAAGCGCCTTTACCAGCCCAAGCCAAAACATGCGATCACCCTTCTTCGCCCATACTTAAAGCTATTAAGGGAGGTAATATCCTTGAAAGAAAGCTCATCAACCGAACGTTATATGCCTATGACTTCCTCCACGAGCGGAATGATTGTTAATGAGGCAGATGGTGTGTACTGCCTGACAGTGCAGATTGTAAATATTTGTTTTGTACGGGTATCCGAAGAGCCTGGTGATTGGGTACTTGTCGACGCAGGCATGCCAAAGTCAGCTGACAAAATAATAGAAGCTGCCGAGGAGCTTTACGGCGAGAATGCAAAACCGCGGGCTATTATATTAACGCACGGCCATTTTGACCATGTTGGCGCCATTATCGATTTGGTCGAGCGCTGGCAGGTTCCTGTATACGCCCATCCGCTGGAGCTGCCATTTTTAACAGGAAAACAAGATTATCCTAAACCGGATGCCAGTGTAGAAGGCGGATTGGTTGCCAAAATGTCCCCGGCCTTCCCGCACGAAGGCATTGATCTGGGTACCCATGTTCAGTCACTGCCTGAGGATGAAAGCGTTCCGCATATGGCGGGATGGAAATGGATCCACACACCGGGCCATACACCTGGACATGTTTCATTGTTCAGAGAAGCTGACCGCGTCTTAATTGCAGGCGACGCTTTTGTAACCGTGAAACAGGAATCACTTTACAGCGTGCTGACACAGGAGCAGGAAATCAGCGGCCCGCCACGCTATTTAACAACAGATTGGGAAGCAGCCCGCACCTCTGTCCAAAAACTTGAGGCGCTGCAGCCGACTGTTGCAATTACAGGACATGGAGTCCCAATGGCTGCAGGTACATTAAGAGAAAGCCTCGCCAAGCTGGTCAATGAATTTGACGAAATCGCTATCCCGGACCACGGAAAATATGTTGACGGCGAACGCTAAAAGCAAGCAAGGTTCACTTTGAAGAGTGGACCTTGCTTTTTTTTGTGATGTTTAAAAGCATCAAAAAAAGGAAGAGTATAGAAACAGATATTTTAATAGTTCAGGAGGTTAGAGTATGCATCTGGAAAACTTTAAAGACCAGAAAATCCAAATAAAATTCAAAAACTTTCCGAATGACCTGGTAGGCCCCACAACCGGCATTTACCAGCCGGATGAATGGTACCTCGTCAAATTGATCAAAACGGAAAGTATGGGAATCTGGGTCGAAAATCCTTGCTTCAAACGCACAAAAATCCAGGAAGAAGACGGTACAGACATCCCTGAGGAAGAGCAGAAAGAGGAAGATTGTGTGACCCACTTCCTCATCCGCTGGGACTATATCAGCTCTGTCATCACTTTTCCGGATGATAAAACACTCGGTGTCGATAAAAAGGCTAAATTAATAGGCTTCCAGCCTTAAATTTTAACTACCATCTAGGCTTTAAAATTATATAAAAAAGGAAGGCTCCCTCAAAGCCTTCCTTTTTTCATGATAAAATCGCCAGCAGCAAAGGAATCGTTACAATACTTAATAGTGTAGTAACAAGTGTGCTGTATGATACGAGATCTGGCTCTGTATTAAATTGCAATGAAAACATCGTAGTATTAGCAGCAGTGGGCATAGCTGCGAGTATAATCAGAATCTTAGCCAGCATCCCATCGATGGGCAGCAGCATGATCAGCCCAACAGCAACAGCGGGGGCAATTAGCATCTTCATAACAACAATGAGATATAAATTAGCCCGCTTAACCTCTTTTCTTTTAATCGTAGCCAACTGCATACCAAGAACGATCATAATAGTTGGAATTGTTGCATCCGCAATCAGGCTAACCGGCTGCATAAGAAACCCAGGAACAGGAACGGCTGCTAACTGAAACAGTACCCCCGCCATAGCTCCATAAATAATTGGCATCTTTGCAATGGATAGCAGTGATTCCTTGAGGTTATATTCATCACTGCTCCCTATGGCTGCATAATAAATTCCTACCGTATTCATTAAAAAGGATTGAATAACCATCATGATAATAGCATAATCAAATCCGGCAGTTCCAAATGCAAATAAGATAATTGGGGTGCCATAATTACCACTATTCATAAAAACCGCTGATAATATCATAGCGGATAATTTCTTCCTGCTGGCCTTCATCATTTTGCCCCCAGTTTTGACAACCACTATCATCGTCAGACAAAGAAGCACACAAAATATTAGAATATAAAAATACTCTACTGTCAGTTTGTTTTCATAAAAGGTCCGGAATGCAAGGAACGGATACATTAAATAGAGGGCTGTGGAGGAAACCGATTTCCGTTCGAATCCAACGATTTTTTGGCCGATATATCCAACCGTTATTATTAGGAAGGCTGGGATGACTGCCAAAACAAACTCCATATAGGTTCACCAACGTTTCATTTTTTCTTTTCACAGAAGAAAGCATCGGGTTTCCCCAATGCTTACTTAATAGTATACATCATTTTATAAAAACAAAGGGATCAGCAATCCGGACAATAGCAATATTAATGCTCCGCCAAGCCTGGATGAAATTTGCGCGAAAGGCATTAATTCCATTCTTTTTGATGCTGAAAGAACTGCAACATCTCCTGTTCCGCCCATGTTTGCCATACAAAGGCCTGCTGTGATTGCTGCCTCAATTGGATAGAAGCCTACTAATTTACCCAATAAACCAGCACCTAGAATAGCACCCAGCACTACCGCAAAAACAGTAAGAATATACTGAAGGGATAATGCTTGCAGTACTGTATTCAAATCTGTGTAAGCGACCCCGATTCCGAATAAAAGAGCGAACGTCCAGTTGCTAGCTACAAACTGATACCATTGGCTTGCACCATCTACAACACTTTTCGGAATTAGATTAGCAATTTTTGCGGCAGCTACCAAAATAATCATAATGGCATAAGGATGGAGCGGAAGAAAATCGCCCAGCAGAGTTCCAAGTGTGAAAAAGGTTAGTCCTGCTAATAGGCCTGCACCCATTTTTCCAATATTATATTTTGATTCCGTTTTCTCATATTTAAAGCCCTGAATTAATTGGCCATTACCGGTCAAGGATGGGAACCTTTTCCCTATCCTGTCCAGTATACTTGCAAATACAATAGCAAAAACATTTCCTAGCGCAAGAGCTGGAACTAGCATGGAAATATAATAGCTTGGTTCATTCCCAAGAAGTTCGGAATAGATCTGGCTCATAGGTACAGCTCCTGCACCCATGCCTCCGCCCATTATGGGCATCGCAATAACCAGTACTGCATCCTGAAGAGTGAACCCTACCATCAAGCCTACAGCCCCAGTAATAGCAACAGCTCCAATAACAGCTCCCATAATAGGAAGGAAATAACGAAGACCGACTTTTACAAGGATTTTTGAATTCATTCCTAATATACTGCCTGTTATCAACGCAGCAATATAAAAATCAAGGAATCCCCCGTCTTTCATAAAACTGGTGACCGAGGCTGTTATATCTTCCGGAAGGAGTCCGCTATACACCATGTAAGCGGATCCAAAAATAGCGACAATAGCCCCGCCGCCTAAGAACGTTTTTACGATTGGCAGCCTGTCGCCAATCCAGCCAAAAGCTTCACCTAAAACAATCATCACAAGCAAACTTCCAATCATTCCCCCTGGCAGATTGCCTGTATACATGCTCATTAACGTAATAACTGCGAATACGGAAAACCATACAACTGGTATATTGAAAATTTTATAATCCATCAAAGAGTTTACTGGAACTACCTTTTGCTCTTTTACGGGGCGGTCACTTTCCTCTTTTCTCACTGCCTGTACCATCTAATCATCCTCCTTTTTAAAAAAACGGCAAATGTTCAGCTTAAGACACTGAACTTTTGCCCTTCTTTTCTTGAATGGCCATTGCTGACACCGCTTTAGCTACTGCCTGCGGAACTCTAGGATCAAGCGCATTAGGAATAATAAAACTTGCATTCAATTCTTTTTCTGAAATCACATCTGCTATGGCTTGAGCTGCTGCTACCTTCATCTCCACTGTGATATCCTTGGCTTTTGAATCCAAAGCACCTCTGAAAATCCCTGGGAAAGCAAGCAGGTTATTGACCTGGTTCGGGTAATCAGATCTTCCTGTTCCCACAACCGCTGCTCCTGCCTCCAATGCTTCTTCTGGATAAATTTCCGGAATTGGATTGGCCATAGCAAAAATAATCGGGTCGCGATCCATTAATTTTATATTCTCTGCTTTTAATGCTCCCGGTCCCGATACGCCAATGAATACGTCAGTGCCTTTTATGGCATCTTTTAAGTTCCCTTTAACTCTTTTTAAATTGGTTACCTCTGCCATGCTTTCCTGCATTGGGTTCATCCACTTCTCCCCCTTGCAGACGATCCCTTCCAAGCTTACAAGAGTAATATTTTTATAGCCTGCATGCATGAGCAATTTGGCTATAGCTATCCCGGCTGCTCCTGCACCATTAATAACGATTTCAACGGTACGATGCTGTTTGTTTACAACACGAAGAGCATTTATCAGTGCACCCAGCACAACGATGGCGGTTCCATGCTGATCATCATGAAATACCGGAATATCAAGTTCTTCTCTAAGACGGCTTTCAATCTCAAAGCACCTCGGTGCGGAGATATCTTCCAAATTCACACCACCAAATGTAGGGGCAAGCGCCTTAATAATATTGACAATTTCATCGGGATCTTTCGTATCAAGGCAAAGAGGTACAGCATCTATATCAGCAAACTTTTTAAACAAGATGCTTTTTCCTTCCATAACAGGCATTGCCGCTTTTGGTCCGATGTCTCCCAATCCAAGAACAGCCGTACCATCTGTAATGACCGCTACCATATTTCCTCTAGATGTCAGTGAATCAGCCTCACGGGGGTTATCCGCAATTGCTTTGCATACATCCGCAACACCAGGTGTATATACCAAACTTAAATCGGACTCATTTCTGATATCCATTCTGCTTACTACTTCGATTTTACCTCCATGTTTGCGATGAAGATTAATTGCTTCTTGCTTAAGATTTTTTCCGATCATGAGAATAACTCCTATCTGGTAATCGCTTTCATTCTTTATGCCTTCATAATAAAAAAATTGACAGCCCTTTCATATGTTTTGAAACTATACAAATCTTTTTGTAATTAAAAAAAGCGGCATCCGCCGCTTTTTTCTTATTTGTGCTCTGTCAAGCTTGCCTGTTGATTTCCGCTCCAATCAACAAGCTGCCAAAAAAGCAATGAACTTTAACACAGCCTTATTTTGAAATATATACATCAAGCAAATAACTATTTGTTTCTTTAAAAGCATATTGGGAAACAGGTCTCCCAATTCCGTAGGTTAATGATTCCTCCAGCACTCCGACTTCTGTTAAGAATCTCAGATATTTACGAATTGAAACACGTGATATATCTGTCTTCTCAGCAAGCTCATCGGTTGTGAACGGTGTCCTTCCCCATCCTCTAATCGTGCTGACAACTCCCTGCAGTGTTGTTTTAGTCAGTCCCTTAGGTAGAAGCTGGTCTGATTCCCCTGGAGTTTTCTGATCGTTTAGTATGAATTTTTGGTCCAATTCAACCTGGTTAATACTTTGTTTTATTTTTAAAAAATGATATTTATCTTTATAGTTTAATAGTGCCTGCTGAAATCTTTCGAACTCAAACGGTTTAATTAAGTAATCTGCCGCCCCCAGTCTGAGAGCAGTCTGAATTTTTTCAGTATCTGAAGCAGCGGTGATTACAATAACGTCAACTTCAATTCCCTTTTCCCTTACTTTTTTAAGGAGTTCGAGTCCATTCCTCCCAGGCATATAAACATCCAGCAGAATAAGATCCACCTTTTTTTCTTCAATAAACCGCATCCCGTCTGCCACATTATGAACTGTTCCTGAATGGACAAATCCTTCCACTTCTGACAAGTAGCGCTTGTTAAATTCCGCAACCATTAGGTCATCATCAACAATCAGTACCTTAATCATCGTCCTTCCCCCCTGCTCTATAGGGCACCGCAGCCTGAAACACCATCTGCTCTTCATTAAAACAAACCTCTATTGAGCCACCTAGCTTTTCAATACTATGCTTCACTAGATACAGCCCATAGCCTCGGTTTTCCCCCTTTGTAGAAAAGCCTTTTTTAAAGATTTCATCAAGAATGTCGTCTGGGATGCCTGGACCTGAATCCGTTAATTTTATAAAAAGCTGCTGATGCAGATACTTTAAATGCAAATTAATCGTTCTATCATCACATTCGCCAAGCGCTTCTACTGCATTGTCAATTAAATTCCCTATAATAGTAATCAGTTCATGAGTCGTCTCATCTTTATCTGGTTCAGGAATAACCGTTTCGTTTATAATATTCAACTCTACATTCTCTTCCCTGGCGTAGCTTAGTTTCCCCATTAGAAATCCTGCCAGAGCCGGTTCCTTTATATTACGTGTGATGATTCCTGCTTCCTGACTCCGATGGTCAACCAATTTGCTGATAAAACCTGCTAGTTCTTCATGATAGCCCATCCTGACCATTCCCAAAATAACATGCATTTTATTTATGAATTCATGGGACTGTGCACGCAGAGATTCTGCATATGTCCGAACTCCTGTCAGCTGCTCGGCAAGCCTGTTCACTTCTGTTTTATCCCTAAAAGTTGAAATAGCACCAACTACTTGATCATTGACCAATAAAGGTACACGGTTAACAAGTATGGATACTCCATTAATAGTTAATTCCTCGTCAAGCTCTGCCTGGCCCGTCTTAAGGACCCTATCCAGTTTGGTTGATGGCATATAGTCATAAATTTTCATGCCCACAGGATTGCCCGGCAGATTGGCATTCTTAAAGATTCTTAAAGCAGATTTATTAACCAATGTAATTTTAGAGTCCTGATCAACAGCAATAATTCCTTCGTGCACGGATTGAAGCATCGTACTTCGTTCCACCAAAATTTTTGCAATCGCTGATGGCTCCAGTCCCAATAAAATCCGTTTTATATATTTTGCAAGTAAAATGGCGCCTGCCACTCCTGCCAGTATCCCCATTAAGGAGCCCAATATGATATTTTCATGACTTCTTTCCAAAGCATTCTGGACATTTTCGAGAGAGATTCCAACAGCAACAGCTCCAATTTGCTCATTTTCGGTATTATATATAGGTGTGAAAGCTCTAAGTGATTCACCAAGGGTACCTTTGGAAGTCGATATGTACTCTCTGCCTTCAAGAACCACCTTTTCATCGCCTCCAACAAAGCTTTCTCCAATCAAATCTGGATTTGGATGTGACTTTCGAATGCCTTTCATATCCATCACAACAATGAACATCACATCAGTTGCTTCTTGTATCTCCCTTGCATATTCCTGAATTTCGTAAGCAGCCTCCTCATTTTGGAGACCAGCATGTACAATAGTTGATTTAGCTACCGTTCGGGAAACAATTTTAGCTTTCTCCTCTTGACTATCCCGAATGTTTTTACTGACTGAGTTACTTATCAATAAGTCAGTCATAATGAGTGATACAAAAACGACCAAGCATACAAAAAATATAATAATCGTACTTAACTTGAACCGTTGTCTTTCCACATTTCTCACCTCTGGCGCTTAGCAGCATCTGAGTCATATTTATTTATTTTACATGAGTTGTCCGTTAAGGAGAAAAAAATTTTCAATTATGCGAGAAATGCTCCCATTTTTGCTATGATATATTTACCGACTTTTCTAAAAATAATTAACGGAGGCTGGACCATGATAAAAAGAACCTGCATTGTCACGCATGATCTTGAACAATCACAGCTTGACAAAATAAACGAAATCATCCCAGATTGGGAACTCTTCACAGGTAAAGATCCAGAGATCTGGCTGGATTACGTAAAGGAAGCAGAAGTAATTGCCGGCTGGAAAAAGGAGATTGGGGAATATATCCTGGAAGAAAACGCAAAACTCCGCTGGTTCCAATCCTGGAGTGCCGGAGTCGATTCCCTGCCTCTTGCAAAAATGGAATCTAAGGGCATCCAAATCACAAGCGCAAACGGCGTCCATGCCAACCCGATTTCGGAAACAATATTTGCCCTTATGCTTGCACTGACCCGGAAAATCCATACATATGTAAAAAATCAGCAATCAAAAAAATGGCATCATTCCGGCATGAAGCTTGAAATTCACAATAAAACCATCGGCATCATCGGTGTGGGTGCCATTGGCAAAGAGACTGCCAAGATCGCCAAAGCTTTTGGCATGAAGGTTCTTGGTGTTCGCAACTCCGGAAAACCGGAAGAATATGTAGATGAAATGTACACGTCCAGCCAGCTGAACGACGTACTTCCGCAATGTGATTATGTTGCCGTCACCTTGCCGCTTACAAAAGAAACAAGACAATTATTCGGGGCCGAACAATTCTCACTAATGAAGGATACTGCCTTTTTCATTAATATCGGACGCGGTGAAATTGTCGTGGAAAAAGATCTGATTGCTGCACTGCAGAATGGCCAAATTGCCGGTGCAGGCCTTGATGTTTTTGAAAAAGAACCGCTGGGCGGGGATAGCCCGCTTTGGGAGCTTGAAAATGTAATCGTTACTCCTCATACGGCCGGGTCTACAGAGTTCTATAATCAGCGCGTTATCGAGGATATCCTTATCCCCAATTTAAAAAACTATGTAAAAGGAGAAAGACCAGCCATCAACCTGGTCGATTACCGAAAAGGTTATTAACAGACAGGAGCCTTGCATGCTGCAAGGCCTTTTATTTTTTATATGTCACTATATAAAACCCTTCCTTCTCTGACCACTCTGCACAGAAGACATCTTTAATATCGTTGTACCCTGCTTTCTTAATCGAGTCCTTTAGCCACTCGCCATCTTTTCCAGCGAGCCTTAGGCCAGAGTCCACAACTTCTCCTTCATCAATCAATAAAATGGAAGGGTCTATGTCTTCAGTATCCATCCCCATCATTTCAGGAGTAACAGGATCTTCCTTTCGATACTTCATTACACTTAAGCCGCCATTTGTCTCAAGATAGGCATATTTTACTTCGTTCATGCTAAATATACCTCTTTGCCGCAGCATTGTCCGCAGCTGTTCCATTTCAAGATGGTTCTTCTGCATTTCCCTCACATTCAGCTTCCCATCCTTAACAATGATCGATTCGCTTCCTTTTAGAATGGATCTGAAAAAATTGTTCTTTTTGGCGAGGATTTCAATAATATATATGAGGCCAGCCCAAAGAACTGCAGAATAGGCGACTTGCAGCGGTGTCACTTTATTATCATAGATCGTTTCCTCTACAATCCCTCCCAGAACAACAGCATATAAGAAATCAAATGGGGTAACCTGGGATAATTCTTTTTTCCCCAGAAGACGCGTTACAGCTAACAATGATACTAATCCCACTACCATTTTAATTGTAATTGATAAATACATTAAAATTTCCTCCTCTCTCTATAGCCTCTCTATTCCCTTTTAATAGCCTTGAATGCCTTTTTCACCCTTCCACTTTTTTGAAAAAGAAAAAGAAAAAGCAAAGGCAATGGCCCTTGCTTTTACTTAAATATGATGGCTATGACGTTTGCGCCTCTGCCTTATTACCAGCTCATCCAATGCTCCTGAACCAAATAAAACACCCGCGACAATCAGGACAAGTCCCAGCAAATGGTTCACAGTAATCACTTCGCCAAGAATCAGCGCAGAGCCAGCTAAAGAGAAGAACGTGTTCAGATTCAGAAAAATACTGGCTTCTGCAGGTCCGATTTTACTGATGGCCGTGTTATAAACCATATGACCAACAGCGGTTGCCAGAACCGCAGATGCTGCAAATGCGGCCCACACATATGCTGGTGCTTCGGACATGCCCTTCAGCCCGCCAGGTTCCATGAAGCTCCCAAGTGCAAACAAAATCACTCCGCCAAATATCAGCATATAGCCGGTCAGCAGCCGCGGATCAAGTGTTTTCGAAGCCTTGCTGATAACAATAAAGCTAAAGGCTTGTGACAGTATGGATAAAAACACGTAAAAATCACCCTGTGATAAGCTGGAGACCCCTTTTCCTCCTGAAAGTACGATGAACGTAACACCAGCACCCCCAAGCAGGAATCCAAGCACCTGGAGACCTGTAGGCTTATTTCGCAGTATGATAGTAGACAAAATCGCCGTCAGAAGCGGCCCTGCACCTAAAATAAGCCCGCCATTTACTGCACTTGTCTGAGTCAGCCCTATTGCCAAAAGGAGATGATGGCTGACAACGCTGAGAAGGCCTCCGAACACAATAAATTTCATTTCCCTGAAACTCGGCTTTCTCACTTTTCCCATAGCGCCCAATATGATAAATACGCTTAGACCCGCAGCTAGTATCCGCAGGGAAGTAATCGTAACTGGCGGAAAATAGCTGACAAGAATTTTAATAATGCTAACATTCAATCCCCATGTGGCCATAATAAAAGTGAGAATAAAATAAGTTTGCAGGTTTTTCACAATCGATCCTTCTTTCCAAAAATCAACTTTTATAATGCCTTCCATTTTATCACAATTCGATTAAACTTTGGCCTTTTAAAGCTCCATAGAGATTATGTTAGTCTGCATGAAAAAATATCCGGAAGGATAAAATAACCATCAGCGATTGGCAGGGAGGGATCTTATTGACACCCAAGCAGGAGAAATTTTTTCAGAAGCTCGTATCATTGCAAGAGGAACTCGCATCTCAGTCAATGGAGTATTGGAATCTGTACTCGCACCTTGGCACCTGGCAGTTTTGGACCGTAACTGTTTTGCTGGTGGGTCCCTTAATCCTTGTTTTTTTTAAAATTGATCGGGAACATATTTTTCAAATCGGCTTTTTCGGATTCGCTGTACATATTTTATTTGCCTAGTTTGTAAAGTGTAGAATCTGCTAGATTTCCTTGCTTCTTCATATCTTTTCCAATGTGGAGGCAGAATAATTCCCCACCTAAATGATAAATTTCTTTTACTCTTTCGGAATCTCTAACTCCCAATAAATCAATCAATCTTAACTTTTTTATGGTGGTTTTTGGTAGCCTTTAAAGCCTCTATTATTGTACTATTGTCTGAAAAGGCCATCACAGTAATAATGTCCGCCCCTGCATTCAATGCTTGCTCTGCTTCATGTTTACCAGCATCGCATGTTTTCATATCAGCAACGATCGTTTTTACAGGATAAGCAATTTTCATTTTCCTTACAATATTCATTCCATATTCTTTAATAACTCCCGTTCCAACTTCTATCCAATCGATATTCTCGTATGTTTCGTCTACCAATTGGAAACATTCCTCCTCGGTAAGACGGTCAAGTGCCAACTGTATTTTCACTTCAATCTCCTTTTTGAAAAATTCTTATGGAATTAAAGAGCCACAGGATGTCCCCGTGGCCGATTTTTTTAATATTAAACTCCTGAATATGCCATAAAACCCCCGTCAACTGGCACAGTAACACCTGTTACAAACCCTGAGTATTCCTCGTCAGCCAGCCACAGTAACACACCAAGCAAATCTTTTGGCTGTCCAAATCTTTTCATAGGTGTATGGGCTATAATCTTTTCGGATCTGGCCGTATATGAACCTTCTTCATTTAATAGTAAATTGCGGTTCTGTGTAGTTAAAAAGAAACCTGGTGCAATTGCATTTACACGCAATCCAGTTTCTGCAAAGTGTACAGCCATCCACATTGTAAAGTTGTTGATTGCTGATTTAGCTGCACTATATGCAGGAACTTTAGTCATTGGTGAGTATGAACTCATTGATGATATGTTTATAATAATTGGGGACTCTTGCTTTAACAATTCCTTACCAAACACTTGGCTAGCTAAAAATGTTCCTGTAAAATTACTGGCGAATACTTGAGAGAATCCTTTTTCATCCATGTCAAAGAATGATTTTTCTTGAGATTCCCCATTATATGTTTCTACTGAGGTAATAGCATCTGGATGATTTCCGCCGGCTCCATTAATTAAAATATCAACATGTCCGAAATTCTTAATCACTTCTTCCCTTGCCTTTTCCAAAGATTTGCGATCAAGAACATCGGCAGCAACCGCAATAGCTGTTCCACCAGCTTTTTCTATTTCTTCCGACACAGCGGCTCCCTTTTCTGCTGTTCGATTAAGGATTGCCACTTTTACCCTATGTCTTGAAAGCTCCCGAGCCATTTCAGAGCATAATACTCCGCTTCCCCCTGTAATGACAGCTGTTTTTCCTTCTAAGTTTTCATGAATTGGAAACATTAACATTCTCCTTGTTTATTAGATTGATAGGCATCCCATAATCCGTGAAGATACATGATCCCAAGAGCCCGGTCATATAATCCGTATCCCGGCCTGCAGTCTTCACCCCAAAGATGCCGACCGTGGTCAGGACGTACGTAACCCTCAAATTGAACCTCGGATAACTCTTTGACGACCCCTTTAATATTGATTGAACCATCTGCTGTTAAATGAGAAGTTTCAATGAAATCACCATTTCCAAAAATCTTCACATTTCGGATATGTGCAAATGGTGATCTTTCTGCAAATTTGCTTGCCAGGTCAACCATATCATTTTGCGGATTAGCTCCTAATGAACCCGTACAAAATGTAATGCCGTTGGTAGGAGAATCAGAAATAGAAAGGAGTTTCTGCAGACTCTCTTCTCCCGTCATGATTCGCGGTAAGCCAAAAATGGACCAAGGCGGATCATCCGGATGGATAGCCATCTTGATGCCGGCTTCTTCTGCCACTGGCAGAATTTCCTGTAAGAAATAGCGCAGATTGTCCCATAAGTCCTCTGCACTTACATCCTTATACGCTGCAAATAACTCTTTAATCCGGGACATTTTCTCGGGCTCCCAGCCAGGAAGAGTCAGATCAGAAGCCTCTGAAACCGTTTTTATTAATTCTTGCGGATCAAGATTTTCCACCTTATTCTTTTCATAGAATAATGCCGTTGAGCCATCTGGCAGTGCGCGGTATAAGTCGGTTCGCGTCCAATCAAAGATAGGCATGAAATTATAGCAAATAACCTTAACCCCAAATGCCCCCAGATTACGAATCGTTTCCTTATAATTACCTATATATAAGTCACGTTCATGATTTCCCAATTTGATAGATTCATGTATATTAACACTCTCTACCACATCTGCATGAAATCCAGAGGACTTTATATACTCAACTTCAGACTTAATTTCGTCTTTTTCCCAAATCTCCCCGACTGGTTTTCGGTGAAGAGCCCATACGATTCCTTTTACACCAGGAATCTGTTTCACTTGTTCAAGTGTAACAGTATCATTACCTCTTCCATACCAGCGAAAGGTCATATTCATATTCCCTTGCCTCCATTAACCGCTTCGACGTATTTTTCACAAAGTACTTTTACAGATTCTTTACCGCCAGCTCTGTATGCCTTATTTAAATCACTTCCAATGCCGGCTGCGACCGCACCAGCTTCAATCCATGCTCGAATATTTTCTGAATTTACCCCTCCAGTGGGCATGATGCGCACATGAGGCAAGGGGCCATTGACTGCGCCAATAAATGACGGATCAAAACGATTTGCCGGGAACAATTTTACAATGTCACAGCCATATTCGAGAGCTGACATTATTTCAGTAATCGTCATGCATCCAGGCAGATATGGAATGCTGTAGCGATTGCAAAGCAAGGCAATATCTTTATTAAAATGCGGACTTACAATAAATTCGGCACCATTTAAAATGGCATGACGGGCTGTTTCCGGATCCAGCACTGTCCCTGCACCGATTACACTATCCGATCCTCTTAAAGACTGAAACACTTTTTCCGCTTCAGGTGTAGTATAAGTCACTTCGATTGCACGAAATCCGCCAGCCACAGCTGCTTCAGAAATATCAATCGCTTCATCAGGTGTTTTTCCGCGGACAACTGCAACCACTTTCGATTTCACTATTTGGTTAAGCTTATCTATTTTTAAGTTCATCTAATCTCCCCTTAATCGAAAACAATGACTGCTTTACGAACTTGTTCCGGATTTTTCTCTACATATTGGAATGCTTCCTGAACTTTACTAATCGAGAACTGATGGGTGATAAAACCGTTTGATTGAAGCTTTCCTTCATTCAGCAAAGAAACAACCTTTTCAAATTGGTTTGTCTGAAGCCGCGAACCGACAATGGTTACTTCCTTTTTAGTGATTGGAAGCTGCGGAATGGAAGATGGCCGTTCATCAAATCCCAGCACAACTACCGTGCCTGCCGGCGAAACAAGGTTAACCCCCATCTCAACGGTAGAAGGCAGACATACCGCATCGATGACAACATTGGGCCCTTCGCCATCTGTTAATTCCAATATCCGATCTTCCACTGATTCTTCCGATGCATGAATGACTTCATCAGCTCCATTTTCCTTTGCAAATGCTAGGCGCTCTTGCTTCAAATCACTGATAATTACTCTTGCTCCCTGCAGCTTCGCCATTTTTAAAATGCATATGCCGATCGGTCCGCTTCCCTGGATAAATACAGTATCTCCTTTTTCAACGGCCCCGCGCCACACAGCCTGAGCTCCGATAGTATAGGGTTCAGCCAATACGGCTTCATCCCATTCTAAAGATGAATTCACAACATGAAGCTGTTTTTCAGGCAGGACAAAGAATTCCCGTAAGCCTCCATCTTCATGAACACCAAAAACAGATAAAGACTTACATACATTCGGACGTCCTTTTCGGCATGCATAGCACTCTCGGCAATAGCGGATTGGCTCCACTACAACATGGTCACCCGGCTTAATTCCTGAAACATTTGACCCCACTTCAATGACTTCACCTGCTACTTCATGGCCAACAATTCTCGGATAGGTGGCAAGTGGATTTGTACCATGGTAAATATGCATATCAGAACCGCATATTCCCATCCTTTTAACTTTCACCAGAACTTCATCCGGACTGCTGATAGCTGGTTTTTCTATCTCTATGACTTCCATTTCCATTGCTCTTGGAATTTGAACTGCTTTCATTTTTCTGCCCCCTATTCAAATAAACTTGGAAGAAACAGTGAGATTTGCGGCACAAAAGCCACAAGCATTAAGACAGCCAGACTGACACCTAAGAACGGCAGTAATTCTTTTGCTGTTTTTCCAATTGAGATTTTACCAATTTGTGATGCTACGAATAGGCATACACCCACCGGAGGAGTTACAAGGCCAATAACAAGGTTCAGTACCATCATGACTCCAAATTGCACCGGATCCATACCGATAGATGCCGCTACCGGCAATAACACCGGGAATAATATGACTAGAGCAGCGATCGTTTCCATGAACGTTCCAACAAACAATAACAGCAAGTTAATCAATAAAATAACGACAATTGGGTTTGATGATATCCCAAGAATTGTATCTGCAACCATTTGAGGAATTTGCTCACTTACCATTATCCAGCCAAATAGGTTGGCAAATCCTACGAGAAGCATGATAGAAGCAGTACCTGTCATGGAAGAAAGCATAATTTCCGGGATTTTTTTAATCGGAAGTTCTTTATAAACGAAAATCCCAATGACAAAGGCATACAATACCGCAATGACAGAAGCTTCAGTCGGTGTGAAGTAGCCTCCAAGAATTCCATACAAAATAATGACTGTCATAAATAGTGCCCAGAATGCCCCAGTAAAGCTTTTCCATATTTCCTTTAAAGACTTTCTTTCACCTTTGGGATAATTTCTCTTAACTGAAATGATATAGGTGGGTATCATTAAACCAACGCCAAGTAATAAACCTGGAAGAGCACCAGCCAAAAACAAGTCACCAATTGATACCGACGCAAGTGTTCCGACGATAATCATTGGAAGAGACGGAGGAATAATAGGGCCAACCGTTGATGAAGATGCCGTTACAGCAGCAGAGAAACCTGCTCCGTACCCTTCTTTTTTCATCGCAGGAATGAGAATAGCTCCTATACTGGCTGTATCTGCCAATGCTGTACCTGAAATACCTGCGAACCCCATCGAAGAGCCTACATTTGCTAAGCCAAGACCCCCGCGGATATGCCCAAAGCAATTATTTGCAAACTGAATGATGCGATCTGTAATACCCCCCGCGTTCATTAAGTTTCCTGCAAGAATAAATCCAGGAATACAAAGCAAAACGAAGGAGTTTAGCCCTCCAAACATTTTTTGGGGAATGATATTTAACGGAATATCAGCCAAAATCAAATAAAATAGCGAAGACAGGCCAAGACTGAACGCAACTGGCACGCCCAGGAATATTAAAATTATGAAAGAGAAAAAGAGAATGGCTGCCATCAAAGTTCTCCACCGCCCATTTGTGAATTAAAATCCTCTTCATTTCGAATCAGTCTAATGATTTTTACGATTGAATACAGCAATAAAAACAAACTCATAATCAAAATTGCAGCATGAATTGCCGACATTTGGAATGGCATGGTGGCGGAAGTCTGAGTTTTTCCCAGCTGTATAAAGAACCACCCTTCCTTCACTAATACTGCGCTCAAAGCAAAAATCAGTATGTAGATGCCGATTTCATAAAAGCGGCGAAAGCCATGTGACATCCTGGTGAGGATTATGTCAACATTTATGAACTCGCCTCTTAATAATGCAAGCGGTGCCCCAAAACAAATGGCATATATAAACAAATAACGTGTAAGCTCTTCCGTCCAGATCGCTGTATACGGAAGATAACGAGACATGATTTGAATGGTAACCACAATAATAACCCCAGAAAAACTAAAAACGGTCAAAAAGGCTAATAAGCGGTCAAGCCAAATTCGGATTTTCATCGTTTCATTCCTTCCCTTAATTAAAGGCACTGCTGGCAGAATCTTCAGCGGTGCCTTTAATTTGATCCAATTAAACTATTACTTCACTTCTAGAATTGTTTCATATAGATCATACTGTTCAGGCTTGAGGCTATCTTTGATCGCAGGCTGCATTTTTTCACGGAAGGCATCCTGATCAACATCGACAAACTCCATTCCTTCACTTTCCAGCTCAGACTCTATCTTTGAAATTTCTTCATCATAAAGTTTCTCTCCAAATGCTTGTGCTTCTGCAGCTGCTTCAGTTACAGCTTTTTTCTGTTCATCATTAAGGGCCTCAAACTGTTTGTTGCCAACTAGAATATAAATCCAGGAATATACATGCTCTGTACGATTCACATATTTTTGTACTTCATACAATCCACCGCTCTGAATTAAGTCCACAGGGTTTTCCTGTCCTTTGATAACTCCTTGCTGTAAGCCAGTGAATACTTCATTGAAGTCCATAACCTGCGGTTTAGCACCTGCTTCTTCCCAAACCTTCAGGAACAGTGGAACATTTGGCACACGCATTGAAAAACCTTTTAAATCTGATGGTGACTCAATAGGCTCACTTGAAGTTAAATTACGCGGAGCACGTGTATGATAATACAAAGGAGTCAATCCAACTTTTTCAGTGATTTCCTTTTCAATCTCTTCACCGATTTCCCCTTCTACAACCTTTTTCACATGGTCAAGATCGCGGAAGGCATACGGAACTGCCATCAAAGCAGCTTTAGGCGCCCAGTTTTGCATGGTTTCACCGGAAATGACCATGTCAGCGGTACCCGCCTTAATCGCATTAATTGTATCCGTTTCTCCGCCAAGAGAGTTATTAGGGAAAATTTGAATTTCAATTTGACCGTCTGTTTTTTCACTAACTAGATCTGCAAATTCCTCAGCTGTTTTATGCCAAATATGATTTTCATCTGCCAAGTGGCCAAACTTCCACTTGATTACCTCTCCTTCTTGCTTCTCTCCGCTTGCACCATTTGAACCGCCTGAACCACAAGCACTAAGCATCAATGTCGCTGCTAAAACACCAGATAACCACTTTATTTTCATTGTTTTTCTCCCCTTTTTACTATAGATTTAGTTTGTTAAAAACTGATGTACCGTTGAAGCAATCGTTATCCCTTTTCCAAGGTTTCTTTCTTCATTCGAATTTCTTTCTGATAAACTATCAATAATCGCTGCATCTAAAATAAGATGTGCAGCTTGATCAAACTGATTCCCAAGCGGCTGAATCGTATCCGGTTCACCTGAAAGACGGTATTTCGTTGCCGCAGGTATGTGCATTCCTCCGGTAAAGCACGGTTGATTGATAGCTTCTTTATTAGTCGTTATCAGAAATACTTTTGCCCCTGATTTGGAGGCGTTTTCAGAAAAACTTATTGTTTGCCCTGTTTTGGCTGATCCAGACAAGACTATTAATATATCATTCTCTTGAATTGCCGGGGTGGTAGTTTCCCCCAATACATAGACAGTCTTCCCGCTATGCATAAGACGTATGGCAATGGCCTTCACAACCAGTCCTGAACGCCCTTCACCTGTAAAGAAAAAACGTTTATCTTCCTTTAAAAGCTTAACAAACGATTCATAGTCTTCAGGAACGACATTCGAGCAAACTGCCTTCATTTCTTCAAGAACTTTAAGTACAGTATTCATTGCCCACCTCTTATCTCTCAATGATGAGCTCATCATCAATAAATGCGTTCACTTCATTTAAATAAGGTAGCCCCTCATTATCCCCAGAGACTGTTGTCACTAATGCCCCAACTCCATTAGCAAATTTGAGAAGCCTTTCCTTACTGAATCCGTTTAGCCAACCATATACATATCCTGCATCAAATCCATCCCCTGCACCTACCGTATCAATAGGAGTAACCAGGAAACTTTCTGCCCGAGTCCATTTACCATCCCGGAATAGTTTTGATCCGTTTGCACCATCTTTAATTACCAAGTCTTTAATCCCATATTCCCTCGCGAACATAGCAAGTTCATCTTCTGCTTCCATTCCACTAATTAACCTAATCTCATCCAATCCGGTCAGTAAAATATCAACATGGGGAAAAATACTATTATAAGCTTTTCTTGCTTCTTCAATTGACCAAAGCTTAAGCCTGATATTTGGGTCGAAAGAAATCGGGATATTTTTACGTTTTGCTACTTCAATAATTTTTTTTGTAATTTCTATATTCTTCGGATCAATAGCCAGGAAAACTCCTGTTAAATGCACCAGGTCAACTTCCTCCAAAAGTCTTTCATGGATCATATCTGGTGCCATAGTCAGAATAGGTGAGTTGTATCGGTAATAGTACGTTTTTCCGGATCCATCTTCATTGATTTCCTTAAAATTAAGTGAAGTCGGACAACCATTCACGAACTCTACACCCGATACATCTACCCCTTCTCCTCTTGTGAAGTTATATATGACTCTGCCAAACTCATCTTCCCCCAGCCTGCTAATCCACTTACTGCCTAAACCAAGCCTTGCACATCCGATTGCGAAGTTCAGTTCTGCACCGCCCACCTTACGTTCAAACTGGGTGACATATCTAAGTGGTCCTTTTACAGCTGGGTTCAGTGTTATCATGGCATCTCCGATTGTTAAAACTTTGAATGGTGATGACATTATTTTCTCTCCTAACACTCTATAAAGATTCCCGCTTAACTAAAGCAGGAGCGTATCTTTTAATCTCGTATTGTTCCTCAAAGTGAGGATTTGAAATTAAGTCTAATAAAACAGAAGCAGCATCGTTGCCAATTTCAAAAGTTGGCTGTTTGATGGCTGTTATCGGTGTTGCCGAAATTTCCAAAAAATCAGAGTCATCTACCGCGATAACGCTTACATCTTCAGGTACTTTTAATTTCTTTTTTCTTAAAAACTTCAAAAGTTCAATGAGCGAAAGATCGTTTGTAGCAAAAAATGCCTCTGGAGTTTCTTCATTCAGCCACATTTTTTCCAGTTCAGGGATAATGTCTTTTCGTTCTGCCGCAATAATCCAATCATCATTTACATGCAAACCATTTTGTTTCAGCGTTTTTTTGTATCCATTTATCCGTTCAATCCGGGGTGTCACTTTTTGGCTTACAGACATGGATACCAGCCCAATTTTCCCATGGCCTTTTTGGATGATTTGCTGAACGGCAATCTCAGCTGCTCTCTCATTATCCAAAAGCAATGTGGGATAAATGGTTTTATCAAGCTTTCTATCCACAAAAACAATAGGAAAATTTGAATGCTTTAGACGTTTATATTGATCTTCATTTCCGATGGTCGGAAAGATAATCAGACCATCAACCTGTTTAGCTAAAAGCATATCAATGTATGCACGTTCTTTTTCCGGATTATCATCTGCGTTGCAGACAAACAAATGAAAATCATTTTTTTCGCAGACATCTTCAATGGCCCTGATAATTTCTGTCGAAAATGTATGCAGTATGTTGGCAACGATCACTCCAATGGTTGATGACTTCTTTTGCTTCAAACTTTTAGCTACGAAATTGGGTATATACCCCAGCTCGCGAATGGCTTCTTCAATGCGCAGCTTAGTGGATTCTGCCATATACTCGTATCGATTATTAATGTACTGTGAAACTGTACTCTTTGATACTCCTGCTTTTTGCGCAACGTCTAACATCGTTATTTTTTTCATGTGACTTTCCTCTCGCAAAACCGATTTTGGTAAATCGGTTTAGTAAACCGGTTTAGTGAAAGTATAAATGAAAACCTTTTCAAAATCAATACCAAATTTCAGAATTATTATTAAAGTCTATTCATTTTGAAATTCAGACAACTTCCACTTCAAAGATTGTCTGTGTTCCACTTTTCCAAAGCCCAGATTCAAGCCAAATAAAAGAAAAAACATAAAAAAAAGGCCGCCACTCCATAACGGAATGGCGGCCATCTCTTACTTCTTATAATATTACTTCATCAAATCATGATCCACATAACGCTCGCCGTTTAATTCACTGATTACATTAATGGCAACCTTTGCACCGTCTCCAGCCGTAATGATCGTATGGACACTCACACCGGCAATCGTTCCTGCTGCCCAGATGCCTTCTACATTCGTTTTGCCTTCAGCATCAACATTTAAAACTGTTTTAATGCGCGGCTCTGTACCAGGCTTTGTTTTCAATCCTGCTTTTTCAGCAAGGTCTATTGAAAGCCGGCTGCTACAATTACATGCTTAGCTGAATATGTATTCTCACCTGCTGTAACAGTAATGCCTTCATCAGCTTTTTCAATGTTTTCAACAGTCGCTTCTATGATCTCTGCTCCAAATTTCTCTGCTTGCTTTTTGCCTGTTTCAACTAGTTCCGGACCTGTAATTTCCATTACTCCATAATGGTTTTCAACCCTAATCTTCGTCTTTAATATCACGGTCCTCTGGTATAGGCTCATTTAAGATTTCTTCAACAAGCTCTTTATATTTCTCCATCTGCTTCAAATGGGAGTTAAACTGTTCCTTATAAACCAGACACTGCTTCCCGTCATGGATAGCGCGAATCTTTTTTTGCTGAATCAGGCTTTCTACGTATGCTTCAGGATAGGATAAATACTCTGCGGTTTCTTTAATGGTAAGGTACATGTAAATCATTCCTTTTTTATTTTCGTCTATTATTCTCAGCTGCCAATTTACAGGCACTGGAAGACTCTTTCAAAATCATATAAAATAATACCTGTATATACTATTTTTAGAATGCTAATATCTTTTCTATTATACAGCTATAATGGAGGAATAAAAAATTAACTTATTTGACTGAATACCAGCCCTCCTTTCAGCCAAATAGAGAACAGGAGGATGACAAGCTTATGAATAAGAAAAGGTTATTGGGCTTCTATATTTTTGTAAGCCTAGTGTGGGTATTTGGAACCAACTACCTCTTAGACTTGCTTGAACCTTCTTCTCTTGCTTTTTACCTTAAAAGGGGTAAAGAATTTCTGTATATTTTGGTTACAGGATGGCTGCTCTATTATTTTATGGGCAAAAGAGAAGAGCTCAATGCTTCCAGGGAGGATGAAAAACGGCTTTCCACTTTAATCAATTCCATGGTGGACTTTGTTAATTTTAAAGATGGAGAAGGTCGCTGGATTGAATCCAATGAATTCGGCCTAAAATTATTCAACCTTGAAAATGTGGACTATAAAGGCAAGAAAGACTCGGAGCTTGCTGAACATACTGATTTTTATGCTGACGCACTTCGGTACTGTGAGGCATCAGATGAAGAGGCGTGGAAAAACGGGAAAATCACCCGCCTGGAAGAAGTCATTCCCTTGCCTGATGGGACAGAAAAGACCTTTGACACGATTAAGGTGCCCCTTTTCCATTCAGACGGAAGCCGTAAAGGCCTCGTGATTATCGGGCGTGATATCACGGAAAGAAAACGAGTGGAAAAATTGCTCGAAGAAAGCCAGCAGCAATACAAATCACTGTTTGAATACAATACAGAAATTGTCTATATGACTGATCTTGATGGAACCATCATGAAGGTGAACCCTCAATTTAAAGCAGTAACAGGCTATAGCCCTGAAGAAACGCTCGGTAAAAATATTTATGATATTTCTCCTGACCGTTTTAAAGAGAAAGTGAAAGAAGATTTAACATCGATTCTTGAACATAAAAAGCCAAGAACCTGTGAATTTGAGTTTAGGCATAAGAATGGCGGCCAAATAACCTTACAATGCACTGCCCTGCCAATTATCGTCAACGGGCAAATTGCAGGAATCATCGGCTATGGCAAAGATGTGACAAAGCTTCGGCAGGCAGAGGAAAGATTGCGCCGAACAGAAAAGCTTTCCGTTGTAGGGGAGTTGTCTGCAAGTGTTGCCCATGAAATCAGAAATCCGCTGACCTCCTTAAAAGGTTTCGTACAGCTGATGCAGCTGGAGGATGAAAAACATCAATTCTATTATCAAATCATGCAGGAAGAGCTGGACCGTATTAACCATATTGTCGGCGAGCTGCTGCTGCTGGCTAAGCCGCAGGACATTTGTTTTACAAAAGCAGACATCCAGACTATTCTGTTTAATGTGATTTCACTTCTAAAAACAGAAGCCAGCATGCATAGTGTTGAAATTGAATTTTTGCTAAAATCCGATGTATTCATGATTGAATGCGAACCAAACCAGTTAAAACAGCTCTTTATTAATATTATTAAAAATGCCATTGAAGCTTCTAATGAAGGAGGCAAGGTGGTCATTACGCTCCTGTCTGAAGATGAACAGGTTACCATCCTTGTGAAGGACGATGGCTGCGGCATGTCAGAAGAACGGCTAAACCGGATCGGCGAACCTTTTTACTCCTCCAAGGAAAAAGGAACCGGCCTCGGCCTTACTGTCAGCTTCAAAATCGTGCAATCCCATAACGGATCCATCCATTTTAATAGCGAAAAAGGAAATGGAACCGAGGCAGTCATTAAGCTGCCTGTTAGAAAGCAAACTCCCGTTGTGGAAGCAGAATTGACGATCTAAACAAGAAAAGAGCGATTTCAATCAAACGTTTGATTGAAAATCGCTCTTTTTAATATCCTATGAAGTTGATATGTTGATGATGTTTGCTTTAACAATGGAAATCCAGAGTGTAATTTAAAGGAAATTCCGTTTTATCAACGAAATTGGAAGATATATCAACGAAAAATTTAATATTTCAACGAAAATCCGTTTTTATCAACGAATCTCAGAAATCTTCCCCTGACTCAGCCGCTAGCTCCCCTTAATCTCCAGCAGCTTCTGCCTTAAATCGCTTTCCATGTTGGCGAGATCATGCTCAGCCTGGCGGCGTTTGTTCCGGCCTTCTTCCTGGATCCTCAAAGTCTCTTCAAGAGTGGAAATCAGATTCTCCTGCGTTTTCTTTAATGTTTCAATATCAACAATGCCGCGCTCATTTTCACGTGCTGTCTCAATGGTATTCATTTTCAGCATTTCGGCATTTTTCAAAAGAAGATCATTCGTTGTTTTCGAAACTTTCTTCTGGGCTTCTACCGCATGGCGCTGGCGGAGCAGTGTCAGTGCGATCGCCACCTGGTTTTTCCAAAGCGGAATGGCCGTCATGATGGACGACTGGATTTTTTCCACCAATGCCTGGTTCGTGTTTTGGATCAGGCGGATTTGAGGCGCACTTTGAATCGTGATTTCACGGCTTAGCTTCAGGTCATAAAGACGCTTATCCAGGCGGTCCGCAAACTGAATCATGTCATTTACTTCCTGGAACTTCATCTGGTCATTTGTTTCCTCTGCCTTCTTCTTAAGCTCCGGAATGGTCTGATCATGAAGCTCTTCAAGCTTCAGCTCACCTGCCGCAATATATACATTTAATGCATGGAAATACTCTTTATTATTTTCATAGAGCTTATCAAGCATGACTATATCGGAAAGAAGGAGGTTCTTGCTTCGCTCCAGCTTCACGCTAATCCGGTCAATCTGCGCTCCTGTTTTCTGATACTTGGATAGCACTTCCTGCACAGACCCCGACAGTTTCCCAAACATCCGTGCCAAAAAAGAGGCTTTCTCCGGCTTCAGCTCGTCAGGGTTAACATCATTAAATTTCTTCATTAAATCATTAATAATCTCCCCCACTTCGCCGACGTCCTTTTTTTGGACATGCTCCAGCATCGTATGGGAAAAAGATAATAGCTTTGACTGGGCCGGCGTTCCATAAGAAATCATCGCCTGATGATTGGCCGGGTCAATTTGCTTGGCCAGCTGATGAGCCTTTTCCCGATTTTCTTCTGGAATGACATCAATCAGCCTTGTCCTCTTTTCCTCCCGGGACGGTGAAGAAACAAGCTCCTGCTTTTCCCCAAATGGGTCTGCCAACAGGTCATTCATTAAGTTCGCACTATTTGTATTTTTTAACAGGGACGGATTTTCTTCAGTCATTTTAATCTCCTGCTTTCATCGTGAATTCTTGAATCTTTTATCTTTTCAATAGAATTCTTGGCAACATCAATTTCAAAGTTGAGCTGATCAATATCTTCCGCTATAACCCGATGAAGGTCCTCCTCAACATGATGGGTTAGCGCATCAAGTGTACGGCGCGTTTCCTGAAGAGACTGATCAAGCTCACGCGTCTTTTTCGGCTGGGATGACAGAAAGACATACTTCTCCGCAAGCTCCACTGCGGAATCCAGATGTGAAAAATAAAACTGTTCCGCCTGGTAAAAGCGCTTCGGTTCCTTTCTTGTCAGTCTATATATTCTTCTCGTCACCCTCATGAATTCCATCCGCTGCTTTAGCGTTGGAAAATGGCGAATCGAAAACATCGCCTTATGCAAACGGGTTAACTTCCGCTTCGCTTCATCAAGGTTTCTCTTTATATATTGGTATTCCCTTCTCGTCAATCCATGCTTTTTCAAAAAACGGTGCCTCTGGATCACTCCGCCCGCCCAATAAGTGAGCAGTCCCGTTCCAACACCAAAAGCACCCGACAGGAGAAAGGTTTGATCAAAGGCAAAATAACTTACCAGCCAAACACTTACAGACAATGGAATAGCCGTCAGCACACGGAATGCAAAACCTACAAAAGAATTCATCTCTATCGACTCCTGACTCATAGTCCTACTATTTATACGTTACTCGCAAACACAAAGTTTCATCCACAGGAAAAAAACAGCACTATTTAATCAAATTCAGGCACCCGCCCTTAAATCTATTAAAACACTTTTAAAAAACTTCTCAAGTATAACGATACAAAAAACCCCGCAGCCCCGCCATAGACCACATAAGTAAAGACATCTAAGACCTGAGACGTATTTAATTCGTTTTTCCTATATAAAAAAGCATTTGCGCCGAACCCCGCAAATGCTTTTAGCTATATAAGATTTTATCTATGAATTTGGGCAGCTGCCTTGCTATTTCACTGCCAATGCGCGCTTGCCCATAGAATTATAAATTTTAATAAACTTGTCTTTTGGCATTTTCACGTCTTTTTTGACTGCTTCGCTATCATTAAAATAAACATAGTCTGCATCCACTCCTGTTACAACAATACAGTGCAATGGAGTTGGGGAACTAATGGTTTTTCCCGCAGGCGTTTTCCAGCTTCTTTTATTAGGCATTTCATGGCTGATCGTAAACCATGCCAGCACGGGACTGCCTTGAGAAACATGCTTCTCTATTTCGGAAAAATCTTTTCCTGTCAGGTTCACTCCGCCTGGACGGTACTGATCCAGCAATTTTTTAAGTGGTCCCGGGTTTATAGTGTGGCCATTTCCAAAAGGCGTTCCAACAAACCCAATATCCGGATCTCCCCAAGTTTTAATAGATCCGTCTGGATTTCTCACTAACTCTGTTGAATCATAAGGCATTTGTTTCGCAAGGGTAGTTTTGCTGATATTTACACCGTAATATTTTAACGCCATGGCAAGTGACGTCACTTCACAGCCGCTTGGCAATTCAGGCCGCTGTGCAATAAGCGGGACATTTAGCTTTGCTGCTCGGGAGTCACTTATAGTTACATAATCGCCGCTCACATAGCCTGAAGTGCCATTATATGAAACTTTATACCAGCCATTGCTTTCCTTATGTATAACGCTCAATACCGATCCATTCTTCAAAAGGCCGATTTTACTGTAATTCAATCCTGGACCCTTGCGGACATTCAAAGCAGTTGCGTCCACCCGGTAGAGCTTATCATTAGTTTTCACGTAATGGCCGCTGACATAGCCTGTTTGGCTTTTGTAAGTAATCTTATACCATCCGTTATCCAGCCTCTGGATTACCTGAATACTGCTGCCTTGAGGCAAGCTTCCTATCCGCTCATAGTTTGTTCCGGGTCCCGAACGGACATTAAGGCTGGTCGCATCAACAATGTAAGATGAAGAAGCTGCTTCTGCCACGCTCTGATTGGAACTTAAAGGAACAAGTGGCGAAAACACAGCTCCTGTCAAAATAGCAGCAGCAACTGATCCCTTTAATAGAGCCCTTCTTCCAGACCGCCCTTTCAATATATTCATATTCTCTCCTCCAAACAATGTCGAATTTACGAACTATTATAAAAATATAGATTAAGATACAGCTAGTCTACCTTTTTGGGACTGGAAAAATTTTATTGAAACTAAAGGATTAACTAGTTTCATAAATACAGGAAAATCGGCATCCGAAGATACGCCCTCTTTATTCCAAAAAAATTAGAATTTGATGTCCATAGATGCAAAGGGTTCATTCAACCTTTGTTTAAATGGCAGATTAATAGGGAATAACCTCTTGTACCAATTTTCATACAACACGGAGGAAAACATAATGAAAAAGCACTATTTTTATATAATCATTTTATTGGTTGGTTCCATTGTTTCTCCAACTCCAGGTTATGCGTCAGAAATGAAGGATCAGGATAACAAGGTTATTTTGGTTTCCTTTGATGGGATGCGCAACGATCTGACAAAGGAGTATGTCAAGGACGGAAACCTCCCTCATATCAAGTCTCTTATGAAAAATGGAGTGGCTGCCAAAGATTCCAAGACTGTTACTCCATCACTAACTGCTCCCTCCCATGCGGCGATTGCAACGGGTACAACTCCTTCCGAAACCGGCATGGTCAGCAACAAGTGGCAGGACCCCCACAAGGAATTGGCAAACGGAGAGAGTGCCTTTCACCAGCCTCTTGATAAAAGCCCGCTTTGGAAGGAAGCAAAAAAGAACGGCAAAACAACAGCTACCGTCCTGTTTCCCGGGTCAAACCCCGATGCCGGTTCGCAGGCAGATTACGCTGTCTATTACGGTGAAACCTGGGCAGAAAGTTCACTGAACAAGCTAAACTTCAAAGCTGCGGACGGCGGGAAACACACTGAAAAAAGCTTTAGTCCTTTAAAAGAAGCAAAAATGAAGCTGCCCCTGCAAAAAGCCAAAAATAGAGAAATCAATATTTTGGCAATGGACACAACAGATGATGGCAAAACAAATTATGACCGGTTTATTTTTTCGGATAATCGTTCTGCTGCTCAGGATGATTCTGTAGCACAAGTTAATGAATGGGGTTCCTTCCCTGTTGAGGTGGATCGCAAATCGGCAGGCTTCTGGTTTAAACTGAAGACAGATCCAACTCTAGAAAAGGCAAGCATTTACCGGACATCTGTCACTTCAGGGCTTATTAAAGGACCTGATGGCTTCAAAGAAGAAATCATCTCGGAATTCGGTTTCTTTCCTGTCCAGGATGACACAAAGGCTTTTAAGAAAGGCTGGATTTCCAGAGACGAGTACGAAGAAATCAGTTCACGCTTTGTCAACTGGACTACAGATGTCTCTCTTTATATAAAAGAAAAATACCAGCCCGACTTGCTGATGTTCTACGCACCGCAAATTGACCATGAATCACACCATTTCCTGCTGACAGATCCAAGGCAGCCAGAGTATACAGAGGCAAGGTCAAAGGAGCATATGAAGTATATTGAATGGGCCTACAAGCTTGCTGATGGCGTGGTCGGGCGAACGATGGATACCCTGACTAAAAGTGACCACCTTCTGGTTGTTTCCGATCACGGGATGGAGCCTGTCCACACCATCCTGGCCCCAAACACATTGTTAAAAAAAGCAGGCCTCTTGAAGAGCGATAAGGAAGGAAAGGTTGATGAAGAAAGATCAGAAGCTATCGCTGTTGCCAGCGGATCCGCTGCACAGATTTATATTAATAAAGACCTATCAAAAGAGGAAAAAAAGAATGTCGCCAAGAAAGTTGAAAATCTATTTAGCGGGTATCAAATAAAACCTAAATTCAAAAAAGCAGCACTCAAACAGTATTTTGAAGAGATTGGCAATACCATTGTGCAAAAACGTTTTAGCGACTTTGACCAAAAAACAAAGCAATTTTTCAATTATTTATTGCACAAAAAGGAAAATCCCTATCAAATTGCAGATGGAAGCGAAAAAGAAAAGGGACATCCCAACGAAGGGGAAATCCTCTTGCTTGGAGCCAAGGGCTATATGATGGGCAGCAGCCTAACCAAAGCCGAACTGCCTGCAATAGAGCTCGGCAGCCACGGCGGCAATCCTGATCGAAAAGAGCTTAAGGCAGTATTTATCGCCCAAGGCCCTTCGTTCAAAAAGGATGAAAATATCGGTTCGATTACTACACTTGATATTGCCCCGACTGTGTATAAGCTATTAGGCATACCGAGCCCAGACTTCCTTGAGGGTAACGTTTTGGAGGATGCTATTGAATAATTTGAAAGGCCTTGCGGGAAAGCAAGGCCTTTCAAATTATTTTATGGGGGATTTTGTGGGCGGCTTTCATTCTTTTATACGCAGAACTCCTCTTTTACACGCAAGAAACTATTTTTATGCGCGGGTGTGCGGGTTCTTCCAGTTTATGCGCGTTTGTTCGCTGTTTTTCTTTGTTTGCGCGCGGACTCCTCTTTTACGCGTGATCTCACCCTTTGCGTGCGTCTTTTTTAATAGATTGCAAGTGGGTTTCTCGAATATACTCTTTACCACTGCTCACCAGCTCCCGACTCCCTGCCAATCCCAAAACAAAGACCCCTCAGAGAGATGAGCCATAACAAAATTATATGCGATCCAACTCGACAAGGACGATGGTTCCTTCCCCAATTTGGCTTTCTATTCTCATCGAGCCGTGGTGCTCCTGGATAATTTTATTGCTGACTGTGAGCCCAAGCCCAATTCCCTTATCTTTTGTTGTATAAAACGGTGTACCGAGATAGCCCAGCAAGTGGGTATCAATCCCCGGCCCTTCATCTGAAAAAGCTATCTTCACTCTTCTATTATCTTGCTTTTGTACGCTGACATGGACATTTCCGCCATTCGGCATAGCTTCAATCGCATTTTTCATGAAGTTGACAAACACCTGCTTCAGCTGATGAGGGGAACATAATATCATAATATCATCCTCATCGTAGTCAAGCTTAATTTGGACATTATGAAGCAAGGCTTGCGGATGAAGCACATTGATGGTGCTTTCCAGGATGGAAATTAAATTCCCTTTCTCAAACTCAATCGCCTGGGGTTTGGCCAACGACATAAATTCATTGACGATCATGTCGATACGGTCGAGCTCTTCCATAATAATAGATAGATAGTTATCCTGTTTATCCTGGTTAACACTCAATTTAAGCAGTTTGGAAAAACCTTTTAAAGATGTCAGCGGATTTCTGATTTCATGGGCGACGCCCGCAGCCAGCTGCCCAATAATAGAGAGACGATCGAGATTCCGCAATGCAGCATCATTATTCACCCTATCCGTAATGTTTCTGCCCACTGCGACAAATAAATCAATTTCCCCTTCATCATTTAAGATAGGAGAAATACTCGTCTCTACAAAAACAGTACGGCCATCGGCTGCTATCAGTTTCGTTTCAATCAGCTGCGGCTCGCCGGTTTCCAATAGCAGTAGAAATACTTTATCAAAGTTTTCTTTTTCTTCAGGCGGCATGACGATACAGCAGTTTTTCCCTATAAGCTGCCTTGGGGAATAGCCCAGTACTTTTTCGTGTGAGGGGGATGCATAAATGAGGATCTGATCCTTCTTAAAAACCTTAATCATATCTGTTGTATTTTCTGTAATTAAATCATATAGCTCCCGCGTTTTCCTTAACTCTCTTTCCATGCTCTTCAAATCCGTCATATCCCGGAAAATAGCCAGGACCGCAATAATTCTGCCCTTTGAGTTCCGGAAGGGTGAATAAGACACTGATATATCCAAAACGGAACCATCTTGATGATAACGCTGCGTCATCACATTGCTGTACACTTTTCCAAGCTTCACCAGTTTAATAATATCCTTAACCTCTTCTGGATTTTGAAATTCCGTAAACTTTTTTCCGATCACTTCTTTTTCGGTATAACCAAAAATTAAAGTATACATATGGTTTACTCTAATAAAACGGTTTTCCATATCAATTATGGCAACCCCATCTGCCGTACAATTCAAGAACAAATCTATCAACTCATCAGGATTGAAATAAATCGAATCGCTCTCATTCCCAATAATTGGGAAACCATTCATCAAGGAGTTCACCTCATTTTTCGACTTTATTAAGTCCATTTTACAGAATTTTACGACAAAAAACATAGATATCTTTAGAGAAACTCAATATTTTACAGAGACAACATCTATAAAATAGGCTCTGTTAAATTTGCCTGTTGATTTCCGCTCCAGGTACTAAGCGAACCGCGGGCGATCCGACGCTCCTCGGCGCATTCGCACCTGTGGGGTCTCCCGTTGACACGCTTCTCCCGCAGGACATTGAATAAGCTTCCTCGAGTAAACACCGCACGAAGGAAATGTGTCAGCATTTCCGAGGATCTCGTACCTTCCACTCCAATCAACAGGGTGCTAAAATCAACAATAAGCTTTAACACAGCTATAAAATAAAAAAGCAACTCCCCTTAGGGTTAGTTGCTTTCTCTCAACTCCATTTTCGCAACCGCCTCACAATGTGTGGACTGTAATTGACAACATAAAGTGATGTTGGCGGGTATATCAACAAATCCTATAAGGAACCTTACTGAGCGAATAATAACAAACATATAAAGCAAAAATGGGCGGGAAGGAGCCCGGTTCAATACCGCCTTCACACCAGCCAATTAACTGCTTAGTATAAACTCTAACTTTTTGGTTTTAGCGTCCTATTTCGCTTTTATCCTTGAATTGGGACACTTCTACTGGTCTCCCATTCCATCAAGAAGATTCTTTGACCCAAAGTTATCGAGCAATGCACGCACTTCATCTGTTGACTCTGTGCTCATTAATTGATTTCTTAATTCACTAGCCCCTCGAAACCCACGGACATATATCTTAAAAAAGCGTTGAAGAGCCTTGAACGGGCGTAGCTCCAAACTTGAATATTTGTCATGGAGATCCAAATGCAGCCTTAAGAGATCAAGCAATTCCTTACTACTATGATCTTTCGGCTCCTTTTCGAAGGCAAATGGATTATTGAATATACCACGCCCAATCATAACACCATCAATACCGTATTGATGAGCAAGCTTTAAGCCAGTTTGACGGTCAGGGATATCCCCATTGATTGTCAAGAGTGTATCCGGTGCCACCTGGTCTCGAAGTTTTTTAATCTCCGGAATTAGTTCCCAATGAGCATCTACTTTGCTCATTTCCTCTCTTGTACGCAGATGAATGGAAAGATTAACAATGTCTTGTTTCAATATGTGTGTTAGCCAGTTGTGCCATTCTTCTATATCCGTGTAACCAAGCCTTGTCTTTACACTTACGGGCAATCCTCCTGCTTTTGCTGCTTGGATTAAATCTGCTGCAACTTCTGGACGACGGATAAGGCCACTTCCCTTTCCGTGATGTGCCACATTAGGGACAGGACAGCCCATATTGATATCCAAACCCTTAAACCCTAGTTTCGCCATACCAATACTCATTTGCCGAAAGTATTCAGGCTTATCCCCCCATATATGGGCTACAATTGGTTGTTCATCCTCTGTAAAAGTCAAACGCCCACGCACACTATGGATCCCCTCAGGGTGACAATAGCTCTCCGTGTTTGTGAACTCTGTAAAAAACACATCAGGTCTGGCTGCCTCACTCACTACATGGCGAAAAACAACATCCGTCACATCTTCCATTGGGGCCAGTATAAAAAAAGGCCGTGGTAAATCACGCCAAAAATTATTTACCATATTCAAATTCAAATCCTCTCATTACAGGATACCAGGCCAATCCCTTATCCCAAAATTAATAAACAAAATGGCCCTGCTTCTTTTACACTTATACCATTTTGAAGCATTTTTTATCAAACTGATCAGAAATATTTATTTTAACTTCGTAATCTCTGTACAACCAGTATTCCACTGTTCGAGTTAAAATAAAGTCTTGCTAAAAAACGACTTAAAAGAAAATTGGAAGAACACTGAATTGACAAAGGTTTAACAGGAAAAGACCCCAAAATCGCAAAAGGATTTTTTGCGAAATCAGGGTCGGAACGGCAAACGTTTATTCTTAACCAGCAAGAGCTATTTATTAATTAGGCATCTTCAATTCTAAAGCCGTGACGACTTCTACATGCCCGGTGTGTATGTGGCAACACATGAGATGCAGGTGAAATTAACATTTGATCATTGCCTAAAGTTATTCAATTAAGCAGCTATTTTTTCATTTTCTTTTTCATTGTCATTCTTAAACACACGGAACGGTTTGCCTACCGGTAAGACTACTTGTCCAAAATGAATATTTAAAACCGCTGCAGCAGAACCATAGAATGAAAGTAAAGCAATCATTAATTCTGAGATAGCCGCCAGCATATGTGAAAATTCATACATGATATTAAATGAACTTAATGACAACCCGATAAATAGAAAATCAATCAGTACAAAAATGAAGAACAGAACCTTATGAGTCGCCATGGCCCCGATTGTCATGAACAAGCTAAAGATTAAGTAACCTACGAATGCAACACCTAACTGTTTAGAATCTGCAGCTGCAAGTAAATTTTCACCTAAAGCCCCGGATTGAATCAGCCATGTTGTCCCAACTCCAAACCAAAATAAGCCAAATGCACCGAAAGCTGTTGTACCAAATACATTATTATGCTTAGAGTCCATAATGGCTGCGATTAACTGTGCCAGACCGCCTAGAAAGAATGCCCATGGTAATATTAACGCAGTTCCTTCTGTCAATCCTAATTTTTGTGATGACGCTACAAGGGTTACCATCGCCAAACCAAACAACCCTAGAGCAGAAGGATCAGCGGTTACCACTTTTACAGAAGTATGATTTTGATGATCATTCATAAGATGTGTAATTCCTCCTTAGTAATATAGCTTACTAAGGTTACATAAAAATATCTCTTTTGTCTATATGTGAAATCGGTAACAATTAAACTTTCTTTATCCAAAAAATGGTGAAATATTCAAAAATGATGACTCCTGGAACTTTCATCTATTTAAAGTCCAAGACTCAAACAGTTACTATTCATTTTTTATACATTAAGAAATTCACTTTTTCAGCACAATCTTTGCAACACACTCCACATGCATGGTCTGCGGGAACATATCAACCGGCTGCACCTCAACAGTTTTGTAACCGCCGTCTTCCAGGATGCGCAAATCCCTCGCGAGTGTTCCCGGGTTGCAGGACACATAGACGACTTTTTTTGGCTTCATGTTAAGTATGGTTTGCAGCAGGGCTTCGTCACAGCCTTTGCGCGGCGGGTCAACGACCAGGACATCTGCTGTGTTACCCTTTTTATACCAATCCGGAATAACTTCTTCCGCTTTCCCGACAGCAAATTCGGCATTGATAATTCCATTCAGGGATGCATTCCGCCTCGCATCCTCAATCGCATCAGGCACAATTTCCACACCGAAAACCTCTTTGGCTTTTTGCGCCAAGAAAAGGGAAATCGTCCCGATTCCACAATACGCATCGATAACCTTTTCTTCTCCGCTCAAGTTTGCATATTCCAGCGCCTTTTCATATAATACCTTCGTTTGCTCTGGGTTCACCTGATAAAAAGAGCGGGCGGAAATGGCAAATTTAATATCACCGATAAAGTCATAGATAACCTCTTCGCCCCATAGGACACGGGTTACATCTCCCATGATTACATTCGTCTTTTTTGAGTTAACATTATGCACTACTGACTTAACGCCTTGGATGTTCTCGACAATCTCTTCCACGATTTTCTGTTTGTACGGCAGTTCGTTCGTTCTGGTGACAAGCACAATCATCACTTCACCGGTCACAAGCCCGTAGCGAGCCATCACATGCCGAAGTTCGCCTTTATGCCTGCCTTCATCATAGGCACGGACACCATAGCGGCCGCAAATTTCCTTTACCTTTTGGACTACTTCATCATTTTTTTCTTGCTGGATAAGGCATTCCTTCATATCAATAATCTGATGGGTGCGCTGCTGGTAAAATCCTCCGATCAGCCCGCCTTCCTGCTCTCCAATCGGTACCTGTGCTTTATTGCGGTAGCGCCACGGATCCTTCATGCCGAGCACCGGATGCACCTTTACATCTTCAAGCTTCCCAATCCTGGTCAGCACATCCCTGACCTGCTTTTCCTTTGCAAGAAGCTGGCCTTCATAGCTCAAATGCTGAAGCTGGCAGCCTCCGCATTCTTTATAGATCGGACATGGAGCCTCAACCCGGTATGGACTTTCTTCGTACGTTTCGATTAAACGGGCGAATCCATATCCTTTGTTGACTTTAATAACCTTTACCTTTGCCCTTTCGCCGGGAAGCCCGTTCGGCACAAACAGGGGGAAGCCGTCTACTTTGGCAACGCCCGCTCCCTCATGGGTTAAATCCTCAAAAGTAACATCTATATAATCATTTTTTTGAACCGGTAATGTTCTGCTCATTGTTTTCTTCCTTTTCAGCTTAATTCCGTGACCTTTTTGACTAGAGAGATTGTATCACAAAACAGGGTTAAATACGAAATCGGATACTGTCTGCAGCTTTAAAGGGCTAATATATTGCCCTATCCGAAGTTATTTAAAAGCAAAATGATAAGGTTAAAAAAGGGCTGGAAGCAAGCAGGCACAGGAGGCATAGCAATTCAATCAAACGTTTGATTGAATTGGGATATTCATAAAAAAAGCCCGCTCCATAGAGCGGACTCCTTCTTATACATGCGGACTTTCCCAATCTGTCGGGCGGTCTTCTTCACGAATCTGGTCAATCGGCACGAAAACTTCTAAATGCCTGTACAGGTTGACGAATTCGGCTGGAAGCAGCCCGCCAAATTCACCGTCCAGGTTAAGCTGGACTTTTTCCTTGGCTTGGACCTTGATCCGGTTTGCCTGTGTATAGATCACATTCGGATCTTTGACATGCTCGCCGCGGACTGCCATTGTAGCAATCCGAATAAAGTCGGCTAGATTGGTTTTCTTTAATATCAGCAGGGAGAACATTCCATCATTAATGCAGGAATCAGGGGCAAGCTTTTCAAAGCCGCCTACTGAATTTGTTAACCCTACAAGGAAAAGCATGACTTCCCCTTCAAACATTTTCCCGTCAAATTCGATGCTTACTTCAGTTGAACGGATGGAAGGAAGCATTTCAATCCCTTTTAAGTAGTAAGCAAGCTGGCCGATCATTGTTTTAAGCTTGCTTGGCACTTCATAAGTCAGTTCTGTCAGCCTTCCGCCGCCGGCGATATTAATAAAGTATTTTTCATTAATTCGGCCAATATCAACAGGAATCGTATCCCCTTTGATGATGATATCTGTCGCGGCTTCTACATCCCTTGGAATATGCAGTGCCCGTGCGAAATCATTTGTTGTCCCAGTCGGGATAATCCCAAGGCGCGGACGGTAATCCTGCTCGGCCAGCCCGTTTACAACCTCATTGATTGTACCGTCCCCGCCGGCTGCAATAACCAATTCAAAACGGCGCTCAACGGCTGCCCTTGCAGCTTTAATGGCGTCCCCTTCGCCTGTGGTGGCATGGCAGGAGGTTTCATAGCCTGCCTCCTCCAGCTTTTGCAGCACCTCGGCCAAATGCCTTTTAAAAATTTCACGGCCCGAGGTTGGATTATAAATAATTCTTGCTCTTTTCATAGCCCATCATCCTATTATTTAATCAACTTTGTCTTAATCCGTTTTTACAATTCCATCTTTTTACATCATAGCGAATAGAAATGCACTTAGCAATTTTTACGTTGCACTTCCGGTTTCTATTCTATTCACTTCCGCCTGTTTACACAAGTGGCAGATGGCATAAAAGAATTATACCCTCATCCGGCAGAAAAGTACCATGAATAAACATGTTTTTAAAAAGAATAATAGGGTATGCCGTTAATCCTGCTGCAGATCCTTCAGCACAAGGCTTTTCACGTAATCGATAATTGTTCTATATGGATATTCTTCATTTAAAACGCTATGAAGCATTGCACCATCCATTATAGTCCAGAACATGCAGGCTACATAATTCGGGTCTGCATCCGGGCGGAATTCTCCGGCAGCCTGCCCCTCTTCCAGAATATCGGTGATGAGCTTTAAAAAGAACTTCTTTCCTCTTTCTTTCAAAATCCGGTTCAAATTTTCATCCCTGGACGAATGCAAAGTAAATTCGAGATGAACCACAATTTTATCCTTGCGTTCCTGGCTAAAAGGGCTCATTTCTCTGTATATATCAAAGAGGTACTCAAGCTTTTCTTCAGCTGAAGATAGATTGGAAATGCTCTCTACAAGCCTCGCACTGGTTGCTTCTGTCTGCTCGTTCATAAGCTCCAGATAAATCTCTTCCTTACTTTTAAAATAATTATAGATGGCACCCTTGCTTATTCCTGAGTATGCGACAATGTCATCAATAGTAGCTGCCTGAAATCCCTTCTTGGCGAAACAGGCAAGCGCGCCGGCCAGAATCTCCTTCTTCTTCTTCCGTTTGTATTGCTCTGATACGATAGGCGCCAAATTTGTCCCCCCATATATCTTTCTTTTTAACTCTGTTGAACTTGTCTGTTGCTTTCCGTTCCAGACGCTTAGAGAACCGCGGGCGTTCCAACGCTCTTCGGCGTTTTGCGCCTATGGGGTCTTCGCTTGACTCACATCTCCCGCAGTACTTTGAATAAACATCTCGATTAAACACCGGACGAAGAAAATGCGAATGCATTTTCGTGGTCTCCCGCTTTTCAAACAGTCAATTTCGTTCAGAGCCAAGTCCCAAATGGCTTCTCCAGTTTCACTTAAGGCAATCACCAGGTCAATGCGGCTTTTGTCACTTTTAAAATTTAAATTTCTTTTCTATCAATTCGATTGTTAAAAATGCTGGATTCCTGTCAGTTTCCGAAAGTCAGGATCCAGCAATGAATTATAAATATTTTCGTGATCCTCCTGCTGCAATGACTTAAACGAACTCTTTCACCATGCAGGTATTTTTTATTTGCGACTTTTTTCTTCCCTTACATTTCACTATCCACAGAAACATTTTTTATCCAAGGAACCCTCTTTGAGGATTTCTTTTATATAAAGGTCAGCATGCTCTTTAGTAATATTAGTGTCTTCTGTAATCAATCCCGCTTCCAGCAATTCCAATTTTAGTTTGTCGAGAAACAAGTCTCTGATTGCTGCTGATCGGCAAGGCTGCATCTGGGCTGCCAAGTCCCAAATCCACTGCTCCAGGTGAACACTTTTGCTCTTTTTTTGCATTTCATACGGAACCTGCTTTCTTCCCACATTCCTCACTCCTCAAGACTGCTATTTTCAAATAAACCGACTGGTCTTTTTATTGTAAAATAACTATCTTGAATTTTCAAACATTTAAACAAAAAGAAACTCCTAACATCATGTTAAGAGTTTAATCTTATTTAAGCTTTTCCGTTTTGCCTTTGGTGTCTTCAAGTACCTTTACTTGGCCACCGATGAGCATCAGACAAGCAAAAGCAATTGGAAAGCAACGTTCAAACCAGGTTACTTTAGCAGATGATTGCTTTTGTTCCTCTGCCGAAATCAGCGGCGGGGATTCTCTTAGTTTCTCAACTCCAATTTGTGCCATGATAAGATTAGTAAGTTCTTCCTCTCTTGGCATTGCCGGCAGTGCCTGCTCCTCTTCTTCCATTGCCTCAAGGTAAATTTCCAAACATTGGTCGCAAGTATAAAGATGATCTTCATAGGCTTCGCGGTCTTCTTCTTCAAGCTCATTTTTCACATATTTCATCCATGCTTCCAGTGAGTAATGATCCATGAAAAGTCATCTCCTTCCAATGCTTTCAACTGCGATGTTCACAGGTAATCCTTCCCTTTATATCCTGCTGGGTAATAATGTACTCATTCGCGTACAAATCATTTCTTAAAGTAATCCTATTTATAACCTTCGAATTCAAAGTTTTCTTTTTGAGTGCCGAAATAATCATAATCGAGAGAATCGTACAATTCAATACTTTTTAATATAAAGCTTTGTTATTTTTGCCTGTTGATTTCCGCTCCAGGCACTCGCGGTCCGGGAGCCTCCTCACGCCTGCGGGGACTTCCATTGATTCGCTTCTCCCGCTTGACTTTGAATAAAAATCCTCGAATAAACACCGTACGGAGAAGCTGCTAATGCATTTTGGAGCATCTCGCACCTTCCGGATCCGATTACCATACTCAGCAATTAGCTTTAACATCGCCTAATAAAAAAATAACCCTCAAAAATTGAGGGTTAAAAGGTTTCCAGAATACAAACATGGCAAGCATGCGGAATGGTATGGGATTCATTTGCTCCAAATTGTGTGTGCAGCCTTTTTAATAATAATGAAGAAATATCTGCTCTTTTCTCCGCCGGGGCACCTGAAAAATAGGATAGCGACATGATTCGATCCACCCACTCTTCGTTGCTGAACATTACTTCATAGTCCAGTTTGTAAAAGTCTCTAAGTTCAAATCCGTTTTCCTGCCATTCAGCGAACCACTCAACAGGGAACCCATTAATCCGCTGCCTTGACTCCGCCTTGGATCCAGCTGGCTTTAAGTTTTGGCCCAAATGGCTTTCAAGTACCTCAAATGCCGCTTCAACTGCCAGGCTGCCTGGCAGGAATCCGGAATCAGCTATTATCATTTTCCCCATTGGCTTCAAAATCCTCTTCATTTCCTTCAATGCCGCTTCCCGATTAAACCAGTGCCACGCCCTGAAAACAGTTACCATATCAAAGTGATACGGCTCTAAACCCGTTTCCTCTGCAGTTCCGTGCCAATAGGGGATATCCTCAAACCTTGCAAGATTAATCCGTACGGCTTCATCAAGCATTTCAGCAGAAGGTTCCACTCCAATTACATCTGCCTTCCTAAGCTTCAGCTTCCTTGTTAATGTCCCTGTGCCGGAGCCTATGTCTGCAATTTTCTTCCCTTCAAACGAGATGCCTCGCAGGTTTAAGCTTTCGAAAAAGCTCACCGGGATATCGTCTCGGGACCTCGTATAGCTTTTTGCTGCCTGCCCGAAATTCGTTTTTGCCATATTCCTCACCGCCAACTATTCAAATAATTTCGAATTCCACTTTAAACAAAACCATTATATGGTAAACTGTATGCAATGACAACGAAAGAGGGTGCTTCGGAAAAATTTTTTTAAAAGCAAGGACGAATTAAAAAAAGGTTTGAATATATTGATGAAAAAGGATTGATACGATGACGTTACTTATTTTTCTGGCAGCGTACCTGATTGGATCGATTCCTACCGCATTATTAGTTGGTAAGTACGCATTTCAGATCGACATCCGGGATCATGGAAGCAATAATCCAGGCGCGACCAATACCCTGCGGGTGCTTGGAAAAAGGGCAGCTATTATTGTCTTGCTTGTTGATATCGGCAAAGGTGCAGTTGCTGCGGGATTGCCTTTCCTATTGCAATCTGATGCAGATCCGCTTATGGTTGGCCTGGTTGCTGTATCCGGGCATTGCTTTCCTGTTTTCGCCGGTTTCCGGGGCGGAAAAGCCATTGCCACCACGGCAGGCGTTTTGCTTGTTTCAAACATTTGGATGTTTTTGATTGCTTATATTTCTTTTATTGCGGTCATCTACGCAACGAAATATGTATTTTATGGCTCCCTATCGGTTGGTGCTTCTTTACTGGTTTATTCCCTCTTTATACCAGGGCATAAACATGAACTTATCTTTTCTATTTTCCTTTTATTTTTAATTTTTCTGCACCGCTCCAATATTAAGAACTTTATAGATAAAAAAGAGCCCAAGATAAACGATAAACGGTTAAAAGATGACCGCATTCCTCCGAAGGATAATAAAAAACGCGCGTAAGCAGGGACCGGATACTGATTCCCCATTCAGTGTCCGGGCTTTTTTTTGGATTTATCACATGAAAGACTTAGATGTAGCAAATCCTTTGAATAATGATTAATTTAAAGGAGCTTATTTATGTTCTTAATATTTAAGGTATTAAGCCTATATTTAATAACAATCGTGATGATGAGGCTAATGGGCAAATCAACGATTATCCAAATGACTCCTTATGATTTAGTTGCCATCATCATTGTCGGAACGATCGCCTCCGAACCTCTAATCAGTACTGAGTATATGCCTACGCTAATTGCCCTGGGCATTCTTGTTGGCCTGCATATTTTATTTTCATATCTTACTTTAAATCAAATCGGAAACCGCTTTTTCCTTGGGGAACCCACAATGCTGATCAAAAATGGCGAAATCCTTGAAGACAATCTGGAGAAATCCCACCTTTCTATGTCACAGCTTCTTTCAATCTTAAGAAGCAAGGGATTTCCCAAAATTGCCGATGTGGACTACGCCATCCTTGAGCCAATTGGTGAAGTGAGCATTATCCCAAAAGTCGCCAATACACCCGTAACTGTAGAACACTTAAACATTTCCATCCAGGATGAAGGCCTGCCTATTGCTGTTATTGTTGATGGGAGAATTCAGCAGCGCAACCTTCAATTGCTTGGACAAACAAAAGATTGGCTGCTGGAACAGCTCCGAGAAAACAATCTTCATGAAAAAGATATTATGTATGCCTATGTAAATGAGAAGTCAAAAAAGTTAAATATAAACAGGCGGAGATAATTTATGTTATAAGTTTATAATCTAAATTATTGGGTATAAGAAATGGGTTACTGTTTTACTTTCAGTTATATTCTTCCAATAAATATACATATCAATATCAGGGGGTAATGGTATGACAGAAGAAGGCATAGTTCTTCAAACAAAAATAGATAATTTTGATTTTAACTGGGATCTAGACAAAGGTCTCTTCAACTTCGAAGGTGAAGATGCCGTTCTTTTCTGGATTAAATCAGCCATGAAAAGCTTTTTTGATACCATTGAAGAGATTTCCGGGAAAGAAACTTCCAGCCTTGTACTTGAAACCACAGGCTTCAGGCAAGGAATGGTGGTAGGAGAATTTTTTAAAAACATGAATCTTCCCCTACAGGAAGTCGCTAATATTATTCCAAGAATCTATGCTTCAGCTGGATGGGGGAAATTCACAATCACCGATTTGGATCCGGAAGCGAAAACAGCTAAAGTCCAGACAATTGATAGCTGGGAGTATAAAATAAACAAAGAGCAAGGAAAAAACGAATCGGGAACTTTTCTGCCTGGACATTTTGCCGGCATCTTTTCCGCAGTATTCGGAACAAGCATTTGGTACAAAAAAATAACCGATCAATTAGGCGAACATGACTATACAGACTTGGATTATTTTCCTTCAACCGTTACTGTAGAGGAAAATATCCATGCCTTAGCCAGACGCGAGGAATCCAAAAAAATCAGTGAGCTTGAAAAATTAGTAGAAGACCGTACAAGAGATTTGAAAGAACTTGTGAAAGAAATCTCTTCTCCTGTGATCCCCGTTTTGGATGGAATCGTCGTCGTTCCGCTATTAGGAAGATATGATGAATTCCGCTCAGAGGAGCTCGTGGATAAAACCTTGCATAGTTTGCCGAAACACCAGGCTGACTGCCTGATCCTTGATTTGACCGGATTAAACCAGTCCATCAGTGCTTACACTGTTGAGTTTTTAAGTAAGATTGCAGCTGCAGCCAACCTGATTGGTACCGAAACGATCCTTGTCGGCATCTCGCCTGAACTCGGCACAAAGATTACTGAAACCAAATTTAACCTTTCCAAATTTAACTGCTTCACAAACCTGCAGCATGGCATCTATTATGCCCTGTCCAAAAAAGGCAGAAAAATATTTTAAAGGCAAAAAGCTGACTTAATAGTCGCCAACTATGGCAAGCAAGTCAGCTTCTTGTTTAAAAATTGAAACACAGCTATCGAAATTATGATTTTTCTGTGAGTTACCGGTGAGACAATGATTTGGATAGAACTTTTTATGCACTGATAAGTCCGTTTTATGTGCGATTAAAAGTTTTTCTCTGCTTGTAGCAAGTAATTGATTTACCAAACGCTTAAACCTTCTTCGGCGCCCCTCTATATTTAGCTTCGCGCAGTTCAAGCGCATATGCGTCCAGATTTGGCATGCCCATTTCTCCTGCAATCGCGATTTCTTTTTCAATATCATAAGGGACACGTACGATTTCGATAGAAAAAGCGGCCGGCTCCTTTGAGAGGTACTTCCCATGGAGAATGGAATAGGTTGCCTGCGGAATATCGAGGGAATTTCCGACGCTTCCTGTATTGAAGAGCGTTTTTTGAGGGTGGATCGGTTCGATCAGTGCAGCATGGATATCGCCATATCCAACTACATCCGGTGTCCGTCCTTCTTCGCCGGCATTAATATTCTCTGTATTCTCAAACATGGCCAGTTTTTCTTCATGAGAATCACGCATCGGCACAACCCGGTGATAGATGCTCTTGGCTGAGGCATGATACAGCCTGACATATTTTCCGCTCATATAAAAATCATGATGGAATGGCAGCGTGCTTAAATAAGCTAGTGCCTCTTCCCCAAGCTGCTTTTGATGCCATTGCCCCTCCTCGAAATCCAGTGGTTTCTGCATAAAATCATCCCAGTTTCCAAGAAGAACCACCTCGCAGATTTCCTTTATCCGTTCAACTGCTTTACGGGAATTCGGACCTTTTCCAATTAAATCCCCCAGGCAAAATATCGTATCAATTCCGCGCTCGCGGATATTTTCCAAAACGGCCTCCAGTGCCGTCAAATTTCCATGAATATCTGAAATCACTGCAACTTTCTCCATTTATTGTCTCCTCCTTACCGTACCTATCTATTTCTCCATAAATCACATGCTTCCTCTATCCTTCCCTAAAAATAACCAACACTATTAACAAAATTTGATTTTTCCCAGTACCGCCATTACATTAGAAATATGGTAAAATAACAGCAGGCAAAAAACCAACATTACATATAGAAGGAGTAAGGATTATGTCAAAAGTATTTGTATTCGGACACAAAAACCCAGACACAGACTCGATCTGCTCAGCTCTTGCTTATGCGGAATTAAAAACCAAATTAGGCGTTGAGGCTGAACCGATCCGCCTAGGCCAAGTAAATGAGGAAACGCAATATGCTTTGGATTACTTTAAAGCTGAAGCACCACGCCTTGTTGAGGCCGTGTCAAAAGAAGTAAACGAAGTCATCCTTGTTGATCATAACGAGTTCCAGCAAAGCGCTGACGATATCAGAGATGTAAAAATCCTTGAGGTTATCGACCATCACCGCATCGCGAACTTTGAAACAAGCGATCCGCTTTATTACCGTGCGGAACCGGTTGGCTGCACAGCAACCATCCTCAACAAAATGTACAAAGAAAACGGAGTGGAAATCAGCAAAGAAACTGCTGGCTTAATGCTTTCTGCCATTATTTCCGATTCCCTATTATTCAAATCTCCAACCTGCACAGACCAGGACATTGAAGCAGCACGCGAGCTTGCAGAAGTCGCAGGCGTAAATCCCGAAGAGTACGGTTTAGAAATGCTAAAAGCAGGTGCAGATCTTAGTAAAAAAACAGTTGAAGAATTAGTTTCCCTTGATGCGAAAGAATTCCAAATGGGCACCTATAAAACAGAGGTGGCACAGGTAAATGCAGTTGACCTGAATGACGTTTTAAACCGCCAAGCTGAACTTGAAGCTGTTATTTCCGAAACCATCAAGAAGAAAGAATTGGACTTATTCGTTTTTGTTCTAACTGACATCCTTAACAACGATTCAGTTGCCATCGCTCTTGGAAACGAAACAAAAGCCATTGAGCAAGCCTACAATGTAACGCTTGAAAACAACAAAGCCCTTCTTAAAGGCGTTGTATCACGCAAAAAGCAAATCGTACCACCGCTTACAAATGTATTGGCTGGTAAATAAGATAAAAGGCAGTGCCGCATATTGGCACTGCTTTTTATTTGCCTTCCAATAAAGCTTCCGTCCCTCTCACAAGCTTCTGCATCAGTTCCTTCACCGTTATATCTTCTGCCATTCGCACTCCCTGTCCTGCCCATAGTGACATAAACTCCGGCCGCTCCAACTTGGCAGCCTGTTTTCGGAGAGATGCTGTCAAATCATTCTGCAGCGGGTAAGGCAACACAGGCTGCTCCTTCATCTCTTCCGTGAATCTGTTGCTAATTCCCCTTGCCATCTTCCCGGAAAAAGCTTTTGTTAAAACTGTATGCTCTTCTGTAGCATTTAAGAGGGCATCCTTATAGAACGGGTTTGCCCCGCTTTCTCTGCATGGGAGAAACACCGTTCCGAGCTGGACACCAGCTGCGCCAAGCATGATCGCTGCAGCAATCCCGCGTGCGTCCATCATTCCGCCGGCAGCAATGACAGGCTTGCCGACTGCATCCGCGACCTGCGGAATAAGCGCCATGGAGCCGACCAGTCCACTTTCCTCCTTATGAAAAGTGCCCCGGTGTCCGCCAGCCTCACTTCCCTGGGCAACAATCAAATCTGCCCCGGCCTCCTCCCACTCTGCTGCTTCATTAACATTCGTGGCTGTTCCAATAATTACAGTGCCCTGTTTCTTTAGTTCGCGAATAACGTTTGAATCAGGTATGCCAAACGTAAAGCTGCATACAGGAACACGTTCTTCCATTACAGCTTCCAGCTGTTTTTCATAGAGAGCGCCATAATCCTTCTTAGGCAGGAGGAGTTTCTCCTTTATCCCCAGCTCACTACTATACTTGTTGAGCACTTCTCCCATTCTGCTAATCTCTTCTTTTTGTGCCGAGACCTCCAGATTCGGAACAAAAAGATTTATGCCAAATGGTTTGTCCGTCAGACTCCGAATCTTTCTGATATCTTCTCTTATCTCATCAGAATTCATATAGCCTGCTCCCATATTGCCTAGACCGCCGCTATTGGAAACCTCACTGATTAATCCCGGTGTTGTCATTCCACCTGCCATTGGCGCCTGAAAAACAGGAAATTGTATGTCCAGCTTTTCCGTTAAACGATTCCGGTTCCAGCCCATTGCTAACCCACACCCTTCCCTGATTATTTTTCCGAAACTAGTGCATCTATCATGCTATTTGCAACCGTATGCCAGATTTCTGAGTCTTCCTGATAAGAAGCTGTCAGCCTTCTATACATACTCATCTGCTTTTCCTTAAAATCATCAGTCTCCTGCGCCGGGAGCTTGCTGCGTTCCTCATCCACGATTTCCTGGATACGTTTGGCCCGGGGTCCCCAAACCGCCTGCTCTTCTCCTTCTTTATCTATAAAAATAAAGATTGGTATTGCTCTAGAGATTCCATTCGTGAGGTACTGGTCCATTAGCTCAAGGTTTTGGTCCCGCAAAATAAAACGGACTTCCGCTCCGATTTCCTCCGAGATTTTTAAAAGGATCGGATTGTTCAGCATGGCATCCCCGCACCAATCCTCTGTAATAGCAATTGCCTTTAAGCCAGTTCCCTTTAACTTTTCCAGCCTATCTTTTTCTTCATCAGCCAAAGAAAAACGGCTATATACTCCCTCCATTGCCTCCTTATTTACTTTCATTCCCTCAATGTATTCTTTCGGGCTTAGCCCTTTTTCAAACCAGTCCATTAACTCCATGCTTACCTCTCCTTTATAAATTGCCTCTAAATCTTATTCTTTAACTCTAGCTCTTATTCCTGCACACTTATTAGTTGCATTTGCTGTAAAACTATGTAAAACAAAATCTTTTCCTGGGAAATAGGGGAGCCTTTTGTCGAACCAATTATATACAAAAAGCTGATGGATCTCCATCAGCTTCGTTTGCATATAATCGATTGGGAGGAGCTAATAGCTTCCCTCTTATCTCTTCTTTATTTCCTCTTGCAATAGCTTGTTAACAAGCGGAGGATTTGCCTGGCCTTTTGTTGCTTTCATAATCTGACCGACAAGGAAACCGATCGCTTTTTGTTTCCCGTTTTTGAAATCCTCGATCGATTGCGGGTTCGCATCAAGCGTTTCTCCGATAATTTTCAAAAGAGCACCTTCGTCAGAAATCTGGACTAGGCCTTTTTCTTTAACGATTGTTTCAGGCTCGCCGCCATTTTCAATCAGCTCTTTGAAAACAGTCTTAGCAATCTTTGATGAAATGGTGCCGTTTTCGATCAATTTAATCATACCGGCAAGTCCTTCAGCTGTCAGAGCGATATCGCTAAGCTCTTTTTGCTCAGCGTTCAAATAGGCGGAAAGCTCACCCATCACCCAGTTGGAAGCCTGTTTTGCATCTGCACCTGCATGAACAGCCGCTTCAAAGAAATCGGATGTTTCTTTTGTGACCGTCAGGACAGCAGCATCATAGGCAGGCAATCCTAGCTCTTCAATATAACGGTTCTTTCTTTGGTCCGGAAGCTCAGGGATTTCTGCTCTGATGCGCTCCTTCCATTCTTCATCGATATGGATATCAAGCAAATCCGGCTCAGGGAAATAACGATAATCATCCGAACCTTCTTTCACCCTCATAAGAATCGTCGTATTTGTCGCTTCATCATAGCGGAGGGTTTCCTGCTGGATTGTTCCGCCAGAACTCAAGATTTCCTCCTGGCGTTTTTCCTCATATTCCAGCCCTTTGCGGACAAAATTAAAGGAGTTCAGGTTCTTAAGCTCTGTCTTTGTACCGAATTCCTCCTGCCCTACAGGACGAAGGGAAATATTCGCATCACAGCGAAGTGAGCCTTCTTCCATTTTACAATCGGATACACCTGTATACTGAATAATCGATTTCAGTTTTTCCAGATAAGCGTATGCTTCATTCGGTGTGCGGATATCCGGTTCAGATACGATTTCAATCAATGGCGTACCCTGGCGGTTATAGTCTACCAAAGAATATCCTTTTTCATGAGAAAGCTTTCCTGCATCCTCTTCAAGATGTATGCGTGTAATGCCAATCTTTTTCTTATAGCCGTCCACTTCGATTTCAATCCAGCCATGCTCTCCGATCGGCTTATCAAATTGAGAAATCTGATAAGCTTTCGGATTGTCAGGGTAAAAATAGTTCTTCCGGTCAAATTTTGTAACAGGCGCAATTTCACAGTTTAAAGCCATTGAAGCCTTCATGCCGAATTCTACAGCCTTTTTATTAATAACCGGCAACACTCCCGGGTAGCCAAGATCAACCACCGTTGTGTTGGAGTTCGGTTCAGCGCCAAAATGGTTTGGGCTAGCCGAGAAAATTTTTGAATCCGTTTTTAACTCTACGTGCACTTCAAGTCCGATAACCGTTTCATATTTCATGAGTTTTCCCCCCTTACAGTCCCGGTTTTTGTTTATGATAATCAGTTGCCTGTTCAAATGCATGCGCTACACGATATACTGTACTCTCATCAAAATGCTTTCCGATAATTTGCAGGCCAAGCGGCAATCCATTAGAGAATCCGCATGGAACGCTAATTCCCGGTACTCCGGCAAGGTTCACCGGAATTGTTAAGATATCATTTGCATACATCGTAAGCGGGTCAGACATGTTTTCTCCGATTTTAAATGCAGGTGTTGGGGCTGTTGGCCCAATAATAACATCGTACTTTTCGAAGACATTCTCAAAATCCTGTTTAATGAGCGTACGTGCTTTTTGTGCTTTTTTATAGTAAGCATCATAATAGCCGGAGCTCAAGGCGAATGTTCCAAGCATAATACGTCGCTTCACTTCATCCCCGAAGCCTTCTGCTCTTGTCTTTTTGTATAAATCGATTAAATTCTCAGGATCCGGAGTCCGGTAGCCATAGCGCACTCCATCAAAGCGGGCCAGATTTGCTGACGCCTCTGAGGAAGACAGCAAATAATAGGTTGCCAGCGCATATTTCGAATGCGGAAGCGAAACCTCTTCCCAAGTGGCACCCATTTTTTCAAGCACCTTCAAAGAATCCAAAACAGATTGGCGCACCTCTTCATTGACACCCTCACCTAGATACTCTTTCGGTACAGCAATTTTCAGTCCTTTAACATCACCTGTCAATGCTTCTGCATAGCTTGGAACAACCACATTTGCTGATGTGGAATCCATTGGGTCTACCCCGGAAATCGCTTGAAGCAAATAGGCGTTATCTTCTACAGTGCGTGTAATGGGACCAATCTGATCCAGTGAAGATGCAAATGCGATCAAGCCAAACCGGGATACTCTTCCATATGTAGGCTTTAATCCAACGACCCCGCAGTAGGAAGCAGGCTGTCTTATAGAACCGCCTGTATCCGATCCAAGCGAAAACAGCACCTCTCCGGCTGCAACAGAAGCAGCTGAACCGCCTGAAGAGCCGCCGGGTACTCTTTCGAGGTTCCATGGGTTGCGTGTCGCTTTGAAACCGGAGTTTTCATTGGATGATCCCATTGCAAATTCATCCATATTTAATTTGCCAATTGTAATCGTTTCTGCATTTTGTAACTTGGACGCGGCAGTCGCATCATAAATTGGATCAAAATTCTCAAGGATTTTGCTCGCGCTAGTTGTGCGCAGCCCTTTTGTAACAATATTATCCTTCACACCGATCGGCATGCCGAATAATAGTCCCTTTGCTTCGTCTGTTCCGATCTTTATATCCATCTTCTTTGCTGCCTCACGGGCTCTTTCTTCATCTAGCGTCAGGAAAGCCTGTACCTTGTCCTCTACTTCGCCAATACGTTTGTACGATTCACTGACAAGATCGGATACTGTAATTTCTTTTTTATGTAAAAGCTGATGAAGCTCCGAAACCTTATGGTCAAATAAACTCACCATTTTCCCCTCCCTACTCAATAATGGACGGCACTTTGATATAGCCATCCTGATGTTCCGGCGCATTTTTTAGAACTTCTTTTTGCGGAAGCCCCTTCTCCGCCTTGTCTTCTCTCATCACATTTTTCATATCAAGCACATGGGATGTCGGTTCTACATTTTCTGTATCCAGCTCATTAAGCAGCTCTGCAAACGAAATTATTTTGTCCAGCTGTTCAGTAAAAGTAACAGCCTCTTCCTCAGTTATTGCAAGTCTTGCCAAATGCGCAACATGCTTTACCTGGTCAGTTGAAATTCTCGACATAAATGCCACCTCCAAAATTAAATTCTGCCAATGCACAATAATTATGATCATACCAAACTTTCGCGCGTTAAAGCAACACGCGCGAAAGCTGTTTCAATTCAATCTTCAGCTTATTTTACCATGAGTTGAACGAATTGTGTGTTTGCTTCTCATCTTGCAGGATAAATGAACAGCAAAGCCTAATTAATATGGTTGTGATTATTTTTTACAGGAGGTCATATTATGGAATTTTTCCGCTTTGATACAGAGGCAAGCAAGGAGATTACTCAGTTCAACAGCCACAATGCCAGCATCAGTCCGATTCTCAGGAACACCGCAGCTACAATTGGCTGTATCCATCTTAAGGAAAATAGCGTTCTTGGTAGGCATCCAGCCACATGCCCACAGCTTTTCCTTATCGTTGATGGAGAAGGCTGGGTCAAAGCAGCCGGCGGTGAACAAGTAGCTGTCGTGAAAGGGACTGCCGTTTATTGGACTGAAGGAGAGGAACACGAGTCAGGTTCATATCTAGGCATGACAGCGATTGTCATTGAAGGGTCTGACCTGGATCCGCATGCATATTTAAAGCCTTTGGAATAAGAGAATGCATTGGGACGTCTCACCTTGAAGGAAGCTTCTGAGCAAACCAGGGACCGGTTTAAAAAGCCTGCTGTATCAACAACTGACCGATATATATAAAATCTGGCGTTAAAATTAGGAAAGTGACCAATATATTGAAATTCTGACCGATAAAATCAAAAAGTGACCGATATAAGTATTTCCGGCCAACTGCACTTGTACCTGAAAATTTCCAGATTGGCAATTAGCCGAAAATCTTTCAGTTTGGCCGGTATTTTATCAAAATTGGCCGGTAAACTTGTGTTTTTGGCCGGTATTTTAATAAAATTGGCCGGTAATTGTATGTTTTTGACGATAAATTTAAAAAATCAGAAGCCGGTATTAATGAGGGAAACAACTATCCAAATGTTTCCAATACAAAAATGAGCGGCGCCTGCCATTGCGCTGCTCATTTAACTATCTGCCCCGCTTAAATATCTTTGCTAAAATACCGCCTTTCTTCCCTGATGCCTTTTTAGGCTCTGCCTTCACTGTTTTCCTTTCGACATATATATCCGGTTTATCAATCGCATAGTCATGCGCTAGAACCAAACCAATTTCTGAATTATGTTCTTTGTTGGTGACGATCGTGTATTCAACTTTATACTTTGAAGCCAACTTAATATATTTCGATAAGTATGAATAGCTCATATTCCCATTCAGGTAAAGATGTGCCTGGCTGTTGGTTTTTAAAGCTTCATCCACTTGCGGATAAATCCCGTCTTCTCTTACCTGCGGCTGTTTCAGCGCTATGACAATCCGTTCCCGAAGCGTCCCTAAAAACTTCCGCCGCTCATCAGGCTTTGTCTGTTTTTGCCCGTGAATCCCCTGCTGGAGATAATCATCTATATTTTCAGCCACCGTACAACCTCCGTCCTTATTCTGACTGCTCTGCAACCATTGTATAAATGGGGCATCTCCAATTCAAATATAAATCTTAGTTCGCCTAATAATATGTATGTTTTTGCATTATAAGCTGTGCTAGTTTAATCTTATCCTTCTTAACCTAAAAAAAACCTCTCTTCAATGAAGAGAGGTGAAAAATGGAGAATATACAGGTAAAAAAAACAAGTTACCAACGGTTAAAATTAAGTAATAGGACTAAGCTTCCTGCTTTTCAGCTGTGAATTGCTCTTCCTCTGTGGACCCTTTTAAAGCGGTTGTGGAAGACGTTCCGCCTGTGATAACCATGGAAACCTGGTCGAAATATCCGGTTCCAACTTCACGCTGGTGCCTTGTTGCTGTGTATCCATGCTGCTCGCTGGCGAACTCGGCCTGCTGCAGCTCAGAGTACGCAGCCATTCCGCGGTCTTTATAGCCGCGAGCCAATTCGAACATGCTGTGATTTAAGGCATGGAAGCCTGCTAAAGTAACGAATTGGAATTTGTAGCCCATTTTACCGAGCTCCACTTGGAATTTCGCAATTGTTTCGTCATCCAGCTTCTTTTTCCAGTTAAAGGATGGAGAGCAGTTATAGGCTAACAGCTTGCCAGGGAATTCTTCATGGATGGCTTCAGCGAAGCGCCTTGCTTCTTCAAGGTCTGGCTCGGATGTTTCACACCACACTAAATCTGCATAAGGAGCGTAAGCCAGCCCCCGAGCGATCGCTTGGTCGAGTCCCGCCCTAGTTCGGAAGAATCCCTCAGGCGTACGTTCCCCTGTAATGAAAGGTGCATCATACGGGTCAACATCGCTGGTAATCAAGTCGGCAGCATTTGCATCTGTACGGGCTACAATCACGGTCGGAACGCCCATAACATCTGCAGCCAACCTGGCAGAAATCAAATTTTTTACGGCTGTCTGTGTAGGAAGCAATACTTTGCCGCCGAGGTGTCCGCATTTTTTCTCAGAAGACAGCTGATCTTCAAAGTGGACACCGCCTGCACCGGATTCAATCATGCCTTTCATAAGCTCGAATACATTCAGCTGGCCCCCAAAGCCGGCTTCCGCATCTGCCACAATCGGGGCAAACCAGTCAATGGAATCGTCGCCTTCCATATGATGAATCTGGTCTGCTCGCTGCAGCGCCTGATTGATTCTTTTTACAACACTAGGAACACTGTTTGCCGGATATAAACTTTGGTCCGGATACATATTTCCGGAGAGGTTGGCATCTGCAGCTACCTGCCAGCCGCTTAAGTATATGGCTTTCAGCCCGGCCTTCACCTGCTGGACAGCCTGGTTGCCTGTTAACGCCCCCAATGCATTTACGAAGTCTTCTTCATTCACAAGTTTCCAAAGCTTCTCTGCACCACGGCGCGCTAATGTATGTTCAATATCGATCGATCCTCTTAATTTGATTACATCCTCCGCCGTGTACGGTCTTTCAATCCCACTCCAACGTTCATTCATTTCCCAGCTTTCCTGTAATTGACGCACTCTTTCATCTGCCATTTGATTAAATCCTCCTTTAAATTAGAAAAAATCAACCCTTAAGCAAACCCCCAGGTGAAAACGCTGTTGTAATATAACAGGGTCACAATTAACAATCTGTTATACTATTATTCTATGTTGTTATAAAACAATTAATTATCTATGTTTTGTATTATATAACAGTGATTTCGGAATGGGAACCCCTTTTTATAAAATTTTTTGAAAAATTTAAATAAATTTGCACACCCCTTTCTCTGGCAACTGATCTTATATGTTAAGGCAAAATGGCTTTTGCCGCTGATTGGTGATATTGGACTGTGCGCGCCAAATATATCCTGTAGTCTGCAAAGTTTAAAATTGGGAATTCTCATTAAAATATTGGTCTTTCAGAACGGCACAATCGTCGCCAACCAGATTTTCCAGGTCATGAGCTCATTGGCGTCCAGTCAACTGTGCTCTGAATCTGCCCTGAAGTTACCCAAACAGCCGTCCAGCTTGGAATCGATTTTAAGGACAAAATACCGATTAAAAAGCTAAATATCAAATCTTAAGAGGCCTATAAAAAGTCTTGGCCTCTTTTTGTTTTGCATAAAAAACCTCTCCTTTTTGTCAATTTAATTTTATAAATTTGAATGAATAGATATGTTGATACGAGTAATATAACAGCAAATTAATTCGATTTTACGCATTTTTATACATTTATACATTAATAGCTTGATAGCTTTTTTGTCCCTAAAACTTTATTATGTTATGATTATTAACGTCTTTTCAATGCGGGCCATACCCCGATTCAAATTTTTCACAAACACCAAACTGTATGTTACTGTATAAAGGGGACTTTTTTCACGTATGTATTTAGGGGAATACTTTTTTAGGATGGAGGTGAACATATGGATTTCACTACAGCGACCTGGCTATGGCTTCTAATTCCAATGCCACTTTTGATTGTATTATCAAGCATCACTTATTTTACCGAAAGAGGAGAGGATAAATAAATATGGATATAAATATACCCACGCTAATTGCAATTATTGTTTATCTGGTCGGTATGCTGCTAATTGGTTTTCTTGCAGCCAGAATGACCAAAGATTTATCAGATTATGTTTTAGGCGGAAGGCGCCTTGGAGCCGGAGTTGCAGCTTTAAGTGCCGGGGCATCCGATATGAGCGGCTGGCTAATGCTTGGATTGCCTGGTGCTGTTTATTTAGGCGGTATGGGCGAAATTTGGCTTCCAATCGGTTTGGCAGTCGGTGCTTATCTGAATTGGCAGTTTGTTGCTAAGCCATTGCGTGTCTACACGGAAGTAGCAAACGATTCTATTACAGTTCCAGGTTATTTTGAAAACCGATTCCATGACACCTCTAAAATACTTCGTGTAGTTTCTGCAATCGTTATTTTAATCTTTTTCACTTTCTATACTTCCTCCAGCCTTGTTGGCGGTGCCATTCTTTTAGAGAACTCATTTGGAATGGATTACACGGTTGCCCTTTGGGTCGGAGCAGCAGTAATTTTGTCTTATACTTTCTTTGGCGGATTTTTGGCTGCCAGCTGGACAGATTTTATTCAAGGTATTTTAATGTTCCTTGCCTTAATCATTATCCCGATCGTTGCGATTCAGGAACTTGGCGGATGGAATGAGACTTTACAGCAAATCGGTACGATTGATCCAACTCATTTGGATGTTGCTTCAGGTGCCACTTTTGTTGGCGTTGCTTCTCTATTGGCATGGGGACTTGGCTATTTTGGACAGCCGCATATCCTTGTCCGTTTTATGGGATTAAAATCAACAAATGACGTTCCTAAAGCGCGTTTAATCGGAATGACATGGATGGTCCTTTCACTTTTTGGAGCTCTTTTTGTTGGATTCGCTGGTATTGCTTACTTTGCGGATACCCCACTTGAGAATTCTGAAACAGTATTTATCATGTTTTCTCAAGTTTTATTTAATCCATGGGTAGCAGGATTTTTATTAGCAGCCATTCTCTCAGCAATCATGAGCACGGTTGACTCACAATTGCTCGTTTCTTCAAGTGCATTGGCACAGGATTTCTATAAATCTATCTTCAGAAGAAATGCTTCCAAGAAGGAAGAAATGATTGTTGGCAGAATTGCTGTACTTGGCATTGCAGTCATTGCAATCTTTTTAGGGTATAACCCTGAAAGCAAGGTATTGGAACTTGTTAGTTATGCTTGGGCCGGATTTGGTGCTGCCTTTGGACCTGTCATCATCCTGAGCCTGTTCTGGAAACGCATGACACGAAACGGCGCTCTTGCCGGAATTATAGTCGGTGCTGCAACCGTTATTGTTTGGAAACAAATAACAGGCGGCATATTCGACCTTTATGAATTGGCTCCAGGCTTCCTATTTGCAGGTATAGCGATTATTATTGTCAGCCTTTTAGACAAGGAACCTTCAAAAGAAGTACAAGAGCAATACAATCAGTTTAAATCCGTTTTAAAGAAATAAGCAAAAAAATCCCTCTTCACATTGGTGAAGAGGGATTTTTTATATTAATACATTTCAGAAGTTGTTTTTGCTTGCATATGAAGCAGAATGTAGTCTGGGCCACCCGCTTTGGAGTCTGTTCCTGACATGTTGAATCCGCCAAATGGCTGGTATCCAACGATTGCGCCTGTACAGCCGCGGTTGAAGTATAGGTTTCCGAC
>NZ_QGTW01000016.1 GCF_003182355.1 Cytobacillus oceanisediminis
CTGTGATATAAATTGAAACGCCGTATACGCGAACCGTACGTACGGTGTTGTGAGAGGGGCGAAAATAATACATTTATTTTCCCTCTACTCGATTTTGGTAAGGGTGGGATGGTGAAGATGAATAGTGGATGGGAGCAAGTTTTCAGCACGCAATTGGCACAAAGCAGAGAAGATCGTCGTCGTAGAGAATCCATATCTACCTAATTGGAAAGAAGGAAGGAAAAGTCGTCATGGAGCAGTCATGTCGACTTTAATAGGAAAAAGTGTCATCATGAAGAGTTTTTGACGGCCCAGAATGTGGATTTGATAGAAAGGATTGTCGTATAAGTATTTAAAAAGACCAATTTTAGGGTGTAAAAGAATGATCGTTCTCTACATAAGGCCGAGCAGCAATTTTAACCAATAAAAGTACAAAAAAATTCTCCAACGTACAGGATTACCTGCCACCAAAACAGGGAAAAGCTAAAATAAAAGTAAATTTTTATGCACTTAATAAAGAAGTCGAAATAGCAGTAAAGAATGTTAATCTCCCACCAAGAATCCTCTTAATGATCCGATTTCTACGCATTCGACAAAATTAGTGAAAGTTTTTGACATCTTCAGACAGATTCCTTATTTTTGTTTCCTTATAATTGAAAGAAATGGATAGTCCCGGAAGGAGGGGCCGAATGAGAGCTTATCAACTGTATTTAATAGAAGATGAATTTGCGTCCCATTATTTTGGAAGAGAGCGTATGTTTTTTCAGTTGTTTGAGGAGTTTGAGCATTCGTCCGGTGAAATGAAGTCTATTCTTTTGAAACAGATCGATTTTGTCACAAAATCCATCCCGGGGTTACGGTTACATCAATATATTCACCAGCAGCTTCAAAGGAAAAAGGACTTTTTCATAGAAAAAAGTGCATACTATATAGAGATGAATAAAAAAAGCAAGGCGAAGCTTGAAGTGTTTGACCGGTGTCTGGTTTTAGAAGCGGCAGGCAGCTACGAGGCTGAGACGCTATTTTTCGAGGTGCTGCGAAAAAGCGAGTCTTCCTTTCTGGCTGTTGATCTTCAGCATAAGCGCTACGGGTGGCTAAAACCGATTAAAGAAAGAAAATTCGTCTAAAATAAGAGAAAATATGAAGCAAATATTGTATAATAACCTTTGGTCTAGTACACTGTATGATAGACAACATGAAGGAGGAAGTATTTATGTGGATGTATATTCTAGTCGGTATACTGGCGCTTCTTGCTGGTGTAGCACTAGGATTTTTCATTGCTCGAAAATACATGATGAGCTACCTAGAGAAAAATCCGCCAATTAACGAACAAATGCTTAAAATGATGATGATGCAAATGGGCATGAAGCCATCACAAAAGAAGATCAACCAAATGATGAATGCCATGAACAAGCAGACTGGCAAGTAATCAGGGTCAAGCGATAGGATATGTAAGGGTTTCTCTGTAATTACTTAACCCTCACCATTTAACAATTAGCCACTTATTTTTCTGTTGAAAACTTAGCAGAGAAGAGTGGTTTTTTGTTTTTAAGAGGTTGTTTTAAAAAAGCGTTTAAATCAAATGTAGGGCAGAAGAGGTCAATCTATCGTCATAAAAATATTCCTTGGCTGTTAATCCTGATTTCAGCGAGTAGGCTAATAAAGTAAGGAGACACATAATTAATATTTTAACACTTTTATGCGTTTTCGCTTTATCGTATTGAAAAAATACTTTGAATAGTGTTATACTTTAATTGGTCGAACTATTCAAACAGTTGACCCCCTATAATTCTTTAGAGCTTAGAGTATTCTAGGCTCTCTTTTTATGCAATTAGACATTGGAATGGGTCTGCAGAGGGTGAAACTTATATAGAAGAGGAAATTCTTTTTGAGTAAATGCTGATGATGAAAATGCGCATGAAGCCTAACAAAAGAAGATCAACCAAATGATGAATGCCATGAACAATCAGACTGGCAAGTAATCACGGACAAGCTTCCCATCAACGGCCACTCTTCTGTTAAAAACAGGAGGGTGTTTTTTTATGAATTCAATGAAACCTTCCTCAAAACCAGCCGTAAATATACTATGACAAATCATGAAAGGAAAGAACAAATGAAAAAATTACTGCTAACCGGGCTCCTTGCCATTTCAATGTTATTAAGCGGCTGTTCATTTTTAGGGGAAGTGAATAATTCCATTGACTATGTAAACCAGGCGACTGAACATATCAATACACTAAATAACTTTGCGGAAGAGGCAGCAGCGGATCCAGCATTAAAACAAGAGCTTGAGGATCGATTGATTACTCTTAAACAGGATGTAGAGGAATTTATCGCATTGAATGACATCCCAACGATAGCGGAGGATATTCATCAGGAATTAGTGAATCAAAATGAGGCGCTTCTTGCTGAGATCAACAAAGTATTAGAGAATGGTAAACTTGCACTGGATAAGCTGGAGAGTTCAGAGGTGTTTACAACAATTAATGAAGTAACCAGTTTAATAAATAGAATCGAATCATTAGGACAATAAAGCATCCACGAGGGTGCTTTTTCTTTGCTAATAAAAATCTTCCTTATTTTTGAAATATTTGTTAAACTATTTAAGCTATTATCATGTTACGGTATTCGGAGGATAGGGTATGAAGGTCTTTTTGGATTTGATGTGGTTTTTTAAACAGGAGAAAAAAGCGTATGTAAACGGGATAATTCTGCTGTTATTTGTGGCGCTTTTGCAGCTGGTTCCGCCAAAAGTAGTCGGGATTGTGGTCGACTCGATTAAAAATGGAGAGCTGACAGCACAAAGGCTTTTGATGTGGATTGGGCTCCTGGCTGTTGTTGCGCTTATGATGTATGTGCTTCGTTATTATTGGAGGATCATGATTTTTGGATCGGCGGTTAAGCTCTCAAACTTATTGAGGAATAAGCTTTATCACCATTTTACAAAAATGTCCCAGTCTTTTTACCAGAAAAAGCGAGTCGGTGATTTGATGGCACACGCGACAAACGATCTTCAGGCTATTCAGCAGACTGCAGGAGCAGGGGTTCTCACATTTGTGGATTCACTGGCGACAGGCGGCTTCGTGATTATCGCCATGGCTACGACGATCAGCTGGAAGCTTACGCTTATCAGCTTGATTCCGATGCCATTTATGGCACTTCTTACGAGCTGGTATGGGACGCTTCTGCATAAACGATTCCACAAGGCGCAGGAGGCTTTTTCTTCATTAAATGATAAAACACAGGAGAGCGTATCCGGGATCAAAGTCATTAAAACCTTTGGACAGGAAAAACAGGATATTGAAGATTTTCGTAAACAATCGGAAGATGTGGTGCAAAAGAATATTTCGGTTGCCAAAGTTGACTCTTTATTTGACCCAACCATTTCAATCATTGTCGGGATCTCTTTCTTTTTATCCATTGCGTTCGGATCAAGATATGTATTGGCAGGAGAATTAACGATTGGGCAGCTTGTGTCGTTTACAACATATTTGGGGCTGCTCATTTGGCCGATGCTTGCATTTGGCTGGCTGTTCAATATCGTGGAGAGAGGCCGTGCTTCGTATGACCGTGTTTCCGCTTTGCTTGCAGAAGAAATCGATATCAAAGATGATCAGTCTGGCATCAATGAAGTGCCAAGCGGGGATATTGAATACAAAATTGAGGAGTTCACTTACCCGGGAGAAAATGAAGCACTGCTTAAAGATATTCATTTTAGGCTGCAAAGGGGCGAGACTCTTGGGATTGTCGGGAAAACAGGTACGGGTAAAACAACTCTGCTGAAACTTTTGATTCGCGAGTTTGAAGGCTATAAGGGGAAAATCCTTTTTGCAGAACATCCAATTGACCTCTATAAAATGGAGAAGCTGAGGGAAGCGATTGGGTATGTACCCCAGGAACACTTCCTGTTTTCGGCCACTGTTGCAGAAAATATTGCTTTTACAAGGCCGGATGCCGGGCTTGAAAAGGTCTACGCTGCAGCAAAGCTCGCCAATATCCATGAGGATATTCTCGAATTTACGGATGGATATCAAACGGTTGTTGGCGAGAGAGGCGTATCCCTTTCTGGCGGGCAAAAGCAGCGGATCTCCATTGCGAGAGCATTGCTCATGAATCCGGAGGTATTAATTTTGGATGACTCCCTTTCTGCAGTCGATGCCAAAACTGAGGAAGCGATCCTGACTTCATTAAGAGAAGAGCGGGCAGGCAAAACCACGATAATTACCGCTCATCGCCTTAGTGCCATCCAGCATGCGAATCTCATTCTTGTCCTGGATGAAGGAAAGATTGTTCAGCGGGGGACGCATGATGATTTGATGGCTGAAGAGGGCTGGTATAAGGATATGTATTTGCGCCAGCAGCTTGAAGAGCTTGTGGAGCATGGGGGATAAGAAAATGGAAAAAACACCAGTTATGAAAGGAAAAGAGCAGCGAAAGGTCCTGTTCCGGCTGCTCTCCTATACAAAACCGCATAAGAAAACGATTCTGCTAGCATTCAGTCTGCTCCTGGTAACCACGATAGGAGACATATTGGGGCCGATTCTGGTAAAAATCTTCATCGATGATTATTTGACACCAAGAAATCTGGTTTTTGAGCCGTTATTTGCTTTGGGTGCTGCATACCTGGGCATTCAGATTATGAATGTGCTGGTTTCTTATTTTCAGCTGTTAAAGTTCCAGGAAATCGCTTTGAAAATCATCCAGCAGCTTCGTGTAGACGTTTTTTCAAAAGTACAGTCATTGGGCTTAAAATACTTTGATAAAACGCCTGCGGGCAGCATTGTTTCAAGGGTAACGAATGATACGGAAGCGATCAAAGATATGTTCGTGAGTGTTTTAGTCACGTTCATTCAGGGAGCTTTCCTCCTGACAGGGATATTTGTGGCGATGTTCATTTTAAACGTAAAGCTTGCGTTGTTCTGTCTGGTGATACTGCCGATCCTTTTTATGATTATGAGAACCTATCGGAAATACAGTTCAGTTTTTTATAAGGATCTGAGGGAAAGGCTGAGCCAGCTGAATGCGAAGCTTAGCGAATCATTGCAGGGGATGTCCATTATTCAGGTGTTCAGGCAGGAAAATAGGCTGCGGAAGGAATTTGGCCATATTAATGAGCAGCATTATAATGCCGGAATGCGGAATATCAAAATGGATGGACTGTTATTGAGACCGGCTATCGACCTTGTTTATGTGCTTGCCCTTATCATAGTATTGAGTTTCTTTGGGATTTCTTCTTTTAATAGTCCCATTGAAATCGGGGTGCTTTATGCGTTTGTCAGCTATCTGGACCGTTTCTTTGAGCCGGTGAATCAGATCATGATGAGGCTTTCTATGTACCAGCAGGCCATCATTGCGGCTTCAAGAGCTTTCGCACTATTAGATGAAATAGAGCTTGCCCCACCGCAAAAGGAGAAGGACTCTGCCAAAATCACGGATGGGGAAATCGAGTTCAGAAACCTAAGCTTCTCCTATGACGGTAAACGGGATGTGCTGAAGAATATTTCTTTTACAGCAAAGCCGGGAGAAACAGTAGCGCTAGTAGGACATACGGGCAGTGGAAAAAGTTCAATTATCAACCTAATGATGCGTTTCTATGAATTTGAACGCGGAGATATCTTAATTGATGGAAAAAGCATTAAATCCTATCCAAAGGATGAACTCCGGACGAAGATGGGGCTCGTTCTTCAGGATCCTTTCCTTTTTTATGGAACGATCAAGGATAACATCAGGCTTTATACTGAGAATATGACAGATGATGAAATTGAAGCAGCAGCCCAGTTTGTTCAGGCGCATACGTTCATTAATAAATTGGAAGACGGCTATGACCATCAAGTGGCGGAAAGGGGTTCTACTTTTTCAAGCGGACAAAGACAGCTGATTGCCTTTGCGAGAACGATTGCTACCAATCCGAAGATTTTGGTGCTGGACGAAGCGACTGCGAATATCGATACAGAAACGGAAGAAGCGATCCAAATCGCATTGGAGAAAATGCGGAAGGGCAGAACAACCATTGCGATTGCTCACCGCCTTTCTACTATTCAGGATGCAGAATTGATCATTGTGCTTCATCAAGGGGAAATCGTTGAAAGAGGAACACATCAGGAGCTGCTTTCGAAACGCGGCTTATATCATAAGATGTACTTGCTTCAGAATGGATCTGCTGAAAAAGTGGAGGATGCGATCGGATAAGCTGGATAAAAGTAAAAAACACACGATCATTTAGTCCAATTTGAAAAATAAATTGGACTATTTTTTTTGCGTAAAAAATGACGTGAAATACTCATTGTCCATATGTTCTAATTTATGTTAAATTAAATGCTGGCTTATGAATAGAGATTGATAATTTTATAGGGGGATCATATGGCGCTAAAATATAAATGTCTAATCTTGGACCACGACGATACGGCAGTAAAAAGCACACCAGACATACATTATCCATCTTTTGTAGAAGCTCTTAAAAGCCTGCGGCCAAAAGAGGAACCGATTAGCCTTGAAGATTTTATTCGATACTGCTTCCATCCAGGGTTTTCTTCCTTGTGTAAGGATATCATTAAATTTACAGATAAAGAGCTTCAACATCAGCAAGAAATATGGAAGCGATATACCGAAACGACTGTGCCAGACTTTTATGAGCTTTTTGTTGAAACCATTCAAGAATTTAAAAAGCAAGGCGGAATTGTGACGGTTGTTTCTCATTCTGAGCGAACCCGAATTGAAAGAGATTATTCGATCCATTGCGGATTTTTGCCGGATGCAATCTTTGGATGGGAACTTCAAGAGCATCAAAGAAAACCACATCCTTATCCGATTAAGGAAATATTAAAACGCTTCAATCTCAAAGAAACGGAAGCACTTATGTTGGATGACTTAAAGCCTGGATTGGATATGGCAAGAAGCTGTCAGGTAGATTTTGCCGCTGCCGGTTGGTCTCACTGTATTCCTGAAATCAAAAAACAAATGAAAAGGGAATCGAACTATTACTTTGGTACAGTGGAAGAATTTAATAAATTTATATTATGTAAATAAAAAACGCTGTTTGTGTATTGAAAAAACGATCTGCTTCCGATGCAGATCGTTTTTCAATGGGTTTGCACTTTTTTAATAAAGATTCGATTGTATTCATTTAATAGGGCATCAAGTTCCTGGCTGTACTGGATTGCCGCCGAAGAGTTTAAGCCGCTTTTCATGGCCACTTGAATTAACTCCGTTCTCTTCTGTTCGATCAATGAAAGCAAGTCTTGTTTACACATGGCCAATAATTCCTCTCTGGTGGTTTCTCGTCGCATTATATGTAAAATTCAGCTGCCAATTACGTTCCATGTCAAATGCTGAAAGATAATAACAGAATTTGTTAAGATATACTATAGTATATCGAATTATGGTAATAAATTCAAAAGAAACTTCCTTTAAAGTTTAATAACATTTACATTAAAAAAACATGTTTTAGGTTGAAAATTAATATGGTTTATTATAGAGCTTGTTTAGGGATTTTTCCAGAGATGTAAGGGAGTTTCCAGTTAATACTTGTGAATTAAGCTGTAAGATTTTTAATGCCTTGTTACATTGGCCTGTTGATTTCCGCTGCAGGCACTCAGCGAACGCGGGCGGTCCGGGAGCCTCCTCGGCGCCATGCGCCTGTGGGGTCTCCCTTTGATCCATACTCCCGCAGGACTTTGAATAAGCATCCACGAGTAAACACCGCACGAAGGAAATGCGAATGCATTTTCCAAGGATCTCGTGCCTTCCGTTCCAACCAACAGGGTGCTAAAAAGAAAGTTGAGCAATAACAAAGACTTATAATAATTCTAATTCAGAATACCAAAAGAGGTATTTTTCTAGACACAAAACGTTCACATTCTATCCATTATCTTTTCAGCATGGTATTTGTTAGAATAAATAGGAACGAATGAGTATCAGGAGTTGTGACTATGACAGATTTAAATGTATTTATTGCGTTAGGGGCAGGGTTTTTAAGCTTTATATCGCCATGCTGCCTGCCATTATATCCGGCGTTTTTATCGTATATTACAGGAATGTCAGTAGGGGAGATAAAAGAAGAGAATGCCATGCTGCAAAGACGGAGCATGCTGCATACATTATTCTTCCTGCTTGGTTTTTCGGCGATTTTTATAGCGATTGGGTTTGGAACCACCTTTATCGGACGTTTCTTCAATGAATATCAGGATCTGATCCGCCAGCTTGGGGCCATTTTTATCTTCTTCTTCGGGCTGGTCGTAGTGGGAGTGATCAAGCCGGAATTCTTAATGAAGGAAAGGCGTTTCGAGTTTAAAAACCGTCCTGCTGGATTTCTGGGATCAATTTTAATCGGGATGGCATTTGCGGCCGGCTGGACACCGTGTACAGGGCCGATTCTAGGAGCAGTAATCTCTCTTGCTGCAGCTAACCCAGGATCAGCTATGGTCTATATGATTGCTTATATACTTGGTTTCGGAATTCCATTCTTCGTCCTTTCCTTCTTCGTCGGAAAGCTGCAATGGATCAAGCGAAACAGCGTCAAGATTATGAAAATTGGCGGTGTTTTAATGATGATCATGGGTGTTGTCCTGTTCTTTGACTGGATGACCAAGATTATCGCGATTTTATCACCTTTATTTGGCGGATTTACTGGTTTTTAAAAAATAGGCAGCACATTCAAATTGGGAATGTGCTGCTTTTTATTTGATATAAGTAAAAAGGGCTACTAGTCAAAAGTGTACTGGTCGAAATTTGTCGCACTTTTTAAATTGAAATTTGTCTGATAGTTCGATATATTGTAGTATGTGTTCTTTCAGCGTGGATAATTGTATTTTTGTGGAAGTGTTGCCATTTTACTATTCGGGGAGTTTGTTGTTTTATAATTTTGGGTATTTTTTACTATGAAAGAAGTATAATAGAGATAGAGCTTCCAATGCAGTACAAGGGGGAAACAGCGGTGGCAAGAATTTTAATAGTCGATGATGCAAAGTTTATGAGAGTCACGCTGGGCAGTATTCTAGCAAAAGCCGACCATGAAATTGTAGGAGAAGGGGAGAACGGCAAAGAAGCTGTACAGCTATATAGGGATCACCTTCCAGATCTTGTGATGATGGACATCACCATGCCGGAAATGACTGGACTTGAGGCCATGAAGGAAATAAAAAATGATCATCCCAATGCGAAGATTATCATGTGCTCTGCCATGGGTCAGCAGAAGGTAGTGGTCGAGTCCATTGAAGCGGGTGCAAAGGATTTTATTGTAAAGCCTTTTGATGAAGGGCGTGTATTGGAAGCGGTCAATAGGGTATTAAGATAAAAAGCTGACTCTGGGTACCCTGGACATAATGATGTGTCCGGGTATCAGATGGAGTTGGCTTTTTTAATTATAAGCTCTGTTAAATTTGCCTGTTGATTTCAGCACGAGGCACTCCCTTTCCGCTGCGGTAAGAAGCTCCTCGCCGCTTTGCTCCTGCGGGATCTCCCTTTGCTCCGCACTCCCGCAGGACGTTGAATAAGCATTCTCGTATAAACACCGCACGAAGAAAATGAGAATGCATTTTCGGGGAGTTCATGCCTTCCGCTCCAATCGACAGGGTGCTAAAAACAACAATAGCTTTAGCAGAGCCTAATTAATAGTGGACATTTTCAAAAATCGTATCTAAACCAAGCCTTTTAATATATAATAAGTAAAGTAATCTAATGAAACAGAGGATGAAATCGAATGGATTTTGTATTAATTTCATCAATCGGCGCCGTGTTTATGGCAATCTTCGTGATGTTCATCCGCATGAAAGCAGCCAAGAAGCCGGCTTCTGCCAAGAAAATCATCTTGCCGCCGATTTTCATGAGCACTGGTGCGCTCATGTTTGTCGTCCCCTATTTTCGAGTGACTCCAATGGAGATCCTGGAAGCTGCCACAGTGGGAATGCTGTTCTCCATCCTGCTGATCAAAACATCTTCCTTTGAAATCAGGGACAACGAAATCTACCTTAAGCGTTCAAAAGCATTTGCTTTTATATTGATAGGATTGCTTGTAGTACGGATTATTGGAAAAATGGTCCTTAGCTCAACGATTGACTATGGTGAGCTGAGCGGGATGTTCTGGATCCTTGCTTTTGCCATGATTGTGCCTTGGAGGATTGCGATGTATATGAATTATCGGAAGCTGCATCAGGAGCTTTATGGGGCGGGGAATCCGAAGACGACAATATAAGTAGAAGCTACCGGGTTTAGGTTCGGTAGCTTTTTTGTTTGCGCTCTGGTTCACTGGCCTGTTGATTTCCGCTGCAGGCACTCAGCAAACCGCGGGCGGTCCGGGAGCCTTCTCGGTGCTCCACACCTGCCGGGTCTCCCTTGGGTACGCTTTTCCCGCAGGAGTCTCGTGCCTTCCGCTCCAATCAACAGGGTGCTTATATACATTAAGCTTTTCACACTTTTTAAATAAAAAAAACCACTTCGGATCCCCGAAATGGCCTAAAACAAATGCTCATACGGTGTCATACTGATTTGTTTTTCTGTTAATTTTTTGCGCAGGAAGTTATGATCCCGTTTTGGGGTAGCTAAGATATATCCCCGAATCAAAAGATCCTGGTCAATTTTTGTTGCCTTTTCCTTTAAGGCAAGCTCGCCAATCTTCCCGGCAATCTTCATTCTCGCTACATCCCTGAACAGCTCAGGCACCGGACTAACGAGATCCTCCAGCAGATCCTTTTCCTCCTGCTGCCAAAGATGGCGCGTTTCATTCACATAATGCTCTTCCCAATCAAGATCTGATTTGCCATCCTCTTTCGGCATTCGCTTCAAAAATTTCCGGAACATGAAAAAGCCGCCTATCGCGAAGAATGAAATCAGAACCACAACCCAGAATAAAATAAACCACAAAAACCAGCCTTCAAGTTGCATTTCCTTCACCTACACACATAATTTTCTGTCCCTATTATAATCCTTGTGCACCCTTTTCGACAAGAAAGGAAGCATTAGTCTTGAAAGGAGCACCATTTGCCTTTATAATAATAAGAGTCTTTACGGGGCTGATTGGGGTGCTGGTGCCCTCCACGGTCTTCAAAACCGCTTGTGACCTGCGTGCCAGGTCAGCTGGGTTCGATTCCCAGGCGGTCCCGCCAAATAAGACTACAGCCGCAAGGGTTTAAGCCATAATCTGCCCTTTGCATTGGATTAAGCATACATAGGGATTTCCCGTACAGTTTTCGTTCAGTTTTAGGGAAGACTGTTAGGGACTGGCATAGAAGACTAATTGAGACTTTTCAAGAAGACTGTTTGATTCGTAGCTCGCTTAATTAATATTAAGGGGGCTTTTGTTATGCAAAAAAGGACAGTTAGCAGGAAATTCAGAAGGGAACAATCAGCACCAAAAACTAATGAGCAGACTTACACCATGACAGAGATGTTTGAAAGGTTCATGCTTATTAAAAAGTCAGAAGGGTTGGCCCGCCGCACTATTAAGGAGTATTACATCAATTTCGACTACTTTATGCGGTATACAGGAAAGGACTTAAGCCAGGAAGAAATGACAATGGAGCTTTTCTGCGGGTGGATAAGCCATATGGCGGAAGAAATGGAACTGGCCCCAGCTACCATTAATATACGGGTCCGTACCATGCGTTCATTTATACGCTTCTGCTATGAGGAGAAGGGATGGGTGACAGAACCTATTCATAGGCGATTTAAGCCTGTTAAGGCTCCTATTGATAACGTGGAATCCTTGACGACTGATGAAATACGGAAATTAATCGGGGCCATTGATAACGAATCTTATACAGGGTTCCGTACAAAAGTTATAGTCTTCGTCTTACTGGATACGATGGTCAGAGTCTGCGAGCTGGTAGACATAAAGCGGGAGAATATAGACTTGAAGAAGGGCTTTATTCAGCTTGAAGCAGCCGACACCAAGACAAGAGTTGCTCGGGTGGTTCCGCTATCCTTGAAAACCATCAAACTATTAGAGGATTACTTGCAGGAGACCGCTGAATTTGGCAATGAATATGCCTTTCTGACATATGAAGGGGTAAGAATATCTGAGGCTACTGTAAGGGATAACTTGGCTTTATACGGTAAAATAGCACAGATTAAGAATAAGCGGGTTTCCCCGCATACATTTCGTCATACAGCAGCCTTATTTTATATTTTGAATGGCGGGGACCCATTTAGTCTCCAGCGCATCTTAGGGCATTCACATATGAACATGGTACGCCGCTACATTCAAATGACGAGTACAGATGTTCAGATACAGCATAATAGCTATTCACCTATTAACTACCTGTATAAGTAAACCAGCGGAGCCGCCATCTTTTAAGGCGGCTCTTTTTAATTTTACTATGGCCGACGCGCTTTTGAAAACTGTGCACCTCTTTATTCTTCACCGTCTAATGCTTTTACTTCTTCAATGGTCCTGTCGAGTATTTCCTCCATTACTCGGTCTAACTCTTCTCTCTGTGCCTGAGTCATGTTTCTTTGTTGGAAAGAAGTGCTGCTGGCTATTTTCTTTAATTCATCTCGTATGGCCTTACGCTCATCTCTAGAAGGCATCTGCGTTTTTATCTCCTCCAGATAGCGTTTATGGGCTGAATCTCTGCGCTCCTTTTCGGCCATGTACTCCTCTTGACGCTTGGCAATCTCTTTACGCACAATTCCCATGTCCAGCGTTTCTAAGAATGTGCTTCTAGCATAATTGATGTCAGCCAGAAGATTGTCGTTGGTGATAGTCCGCTTGGCTACTCGGTAGTAATCTACTTGAAGAAAGAAAGTCATATTCTTTTGATATAGCTCTCTAGCCTCCTGTGCATAGATATATGCAGGTGCTTTTTCAGCTTGTGGGTTATACGTGCGGTACAAGTCATTCTGTCTGTGGAAAAAGTCTTTCCATACCTTACGGGCCCTGGTATCATACATGACGGCATTTGGTCCCTTCTGCCAGCCCCATTCAGTCTTTCTTTTCACACGGTGACTTTTTAAATCCTGCGGGCCGCCATTACGGATGTAGTCACGCTTCAAAAGATAGCCACGCAATCGTGTACATGTAGTCTTTACTGTCTCTTTATCCACTTGGTGCTTCTTAGCTAAGGTCTCATAAATTTCGGTAGCAAACAACACAAGAATTCCATCAGAAGTGTTCAGGATGTCTCCGTCTTCAATCAGAATGTTTATGTAATCCACGCCCCACTCTCTGTAATCCATAGATGGTATTAGCACCATCCTCCAGAATCCAGGAGGGATTGTGAATGTGAAGGTAGCTCTTGTACCTTTCCCAACTACCTCCACATCCTGCATCCCCATGCTTTCAAGGTGTTTTTTCTTCGCCATTGGATTCTTCTTGCGGGCGGTTGCTACTCCCCATTCAGTAAATGCTCTAAGTTGCTCATAATTCAATGTTACTTTATCCAATGTAGGTACCTCCATAATTTGGTCCCTTCTGTGACTCCTATTAGTAATATAAAGCTATATATAGTAAGAGTCACTAAAGGGACTAATTCTTTGATTGATAGGCTATCTTTTGTTACTCGGTGCAGTCATATTACTCTCATTTTGCCAAATAACATTCAGAGATAGCATGGTGGCTATAGAAGTACAATCACCCATCAATAATGGGAGAGTACCTGTAAGCACAGTCTTACAAATGATGTAGGGTTGTTACTCCCTTCTCCAACCATATGGATTAAAGGAGAGTTTCTCTGAGCACCCATGAAACAACAAGAGCTGACGGGTATTTCTAACCACCCATGATTGAATTAAGGGAGGGTGTCTCTATAGTACGATTTAGCAGACAAGGTACCTGAGTCCTCTATCACACTCTCTTTTAGGGATGTATGTATCTATTGACCCGCAGCCATTCTCTAATTGAAGGAGGAAAAGAATATCATGCATCAGAAGACATTTAGCGTAGAAGGTAACTAATTGCCGCCAACCCATACGGATTATTGGAGAGTACCTTCCTGCACCCAAGTTGAGGTGGATGTACCATATCCCTCGCAAGCCATTCAACATAGAGAGAGATTGTCTACGTACAAAGCTAGATGTGTGTCCGAGAGTCAATCATCACAAACACCAGACTTTCCACAAGCAAATGACTACTATGGAAAAGCCAAGCCTCAGTATAATTGTAGAAATAATTTCACTATATAGGCAAAAAAATAGCTCAGATTTCTGTGAGCAGTAATGTAGCTGTGAAGGGTTCGGACGCTCTAACATGCCCACCCCCTCTCCGTGAGAAGTCATTTTGCCTACGGCTGGAAGGGGTATAGTTCCTGCCCCTTATGAGGTGAATGCCTTTCATTTAGTGCACACGCCGAAACCATAAAAGCCATAAGAGATGTCCATCCCATGTCATTGGTAAAGGGTTGCTCCCTTTGGTCGCAAAACTTTAGCTACCGCTAAACTTCAAAGCCCTTGACCAAAGACACTTTCACTGCTGCGGCAATCTGTGCCGATGACACATACTCAATTAGAAGTTAATGGGAGTGTTCATCGGTTTTCTAGTGTAGCAGTGAAAGGGTAGAGAAGGTGGCTGGGAGCTATCCTTGCCCATTTAAGACCTTGGGCTTTGCCCAAACCCAGCCTCTCCACGCCTCAATTAGAAGGGGAAACCCTTAATCATTCAGCAAGGACGCAGGACTCACGGAATACCCATGTGCCAGACGTTGCTGTACGGCGTCGTAATAGACGGTCTTTGTCTTTGAAGGCTTTTCCTTATGGAGTATTTCAAGCCAGGTTATTCGGTGTTTATTAGCTTCACGTTGGCTTTGAGGTAAGTCTGGATTCATGTTTTGTTGTTTTAAGCGCTCGATTATCTGTTTATGGTCAGTCATTGTCTTTCATCCTTTCTATATGTGTCAAGATTGGGCAGGTAGCCATTATTGCTCTATTTCTCCTACAAACTGTTTATCATGGTACATCTCATGATACAGGTAGTTCTCTACCCTTTGACGGTACTTGTAAGGGACTCTCCGTTTGCCTTTTTCAACCTCTGAAAGAGTCGATGCACCCATACCGAGAATGGCAGCCAGCTCTATTTGTGTGAAGTTGTCGTGGACTCGCTTAATTTTTAAGCAGCGGTGTAATGGTAAGCCGTCACATTCCACTAAAACATGTTTAATTTCCATTGCTCGCATAAGGCTCTCACGCTCTTCTGGTGTAATCATATATCATCATCCTTAATATTTTGTTTTTTTGTTAGGGAAGCCGCCCCACTAGAGACGGCTAGAGAGGAACCGAGGAGAAACCTCGACATATACCTTGAACACTTACATCGAAACCATTTAAGAAAAGAAAGTCAATAGATTTCTTCAACTTTTCAGAAAAAAATTAGTGAGATTGAAAGGAGGTGATGTGAACAGCAAACATAAGAAGTCCAATGAATAAGAAAGGGGGGAATAGTAGAGACGAAAGACAGGATGAAAAAAGGATATTAGAAATAAGATATAAAAATCATGCCTTGAGTGAGGTGCATTCAGGGCTAGTAGTGTGCATAAAAAAAGATGAGCCGCTGGAACGGTCTCATCAAAAGAAAAAATATCAATTATCTATAGTATACAGAAAAACTTATATCAATCAATTGGAGAGGCGTACATTCGTCTCTCCTTTTTTTATTTTAATTATTAGGAAGAAATTATTATGACCACTCAATTCGATAAATTTACTTTTAAAATGCTATTAGCGACGACTATCCGTGAAAAGGATGACAGCTATATTGTTAGTGAAATTTTTACCCGCTTTCCTTCAATTCAAGAGCTATTGGAAATTACAGAGGAAGAACTACTGGCAATCAAAGGTGTCGGAAAAGTGAAAGCACAACAAATTATCGCAGCATTAAAGTTAGCTAGACTAAATCCTAGTACAGCAGAAGAAAGATTTGCAATTAGAAGTCCAGAAGATGCATTTACTTACCTGAAAGACATGCAATACCTGCACCGTGAAGAATTTGTATGCTTAGGATTGAATACCAAGAACGAAGTAATGTTTAGACAAACGGTGTTCACTGGTTCGTTAAATGCTAGTATTGTTCATCCAAGAGAAACTTTCCTTCCATTGATAAAGAGATGTTGCGCCAGTGCTATTGTAGCTCATAATCATCCTTCAGGGCAGCCAGAGCCTTCAAGAGAAGACATAGAGGTAACTAAGCGGCTAGTAGAAGTGGGGAAAGTGGGGAATAGAGGTGCTGGACCACGTTATCATTGGCGCTGAAAAATACATTAGCTTAAAAGAAAAGGGTTATTTGTAATATTGGCTAGATGTATTGGTCAGTCTTTTTCAGTGTAAGAAAATAGCCAAAATCATACACTCATTTCCTTTGTATTCTTGGGATGGTGCCATTTTTGGTGCAATCCCAGTTTTTATAAAAAAAATCATACACTCATTTTCCTGTTTTTACTGAATTGAAAGGAGACGAAGAAAAATGACGACTAAAGCAGAGGTTTATGATGTTCAACCAATCAGGAGCAAAGAAAAACTGGAGGATGTGAAATGGAGTTTGAAGAAATGGTGCGGCCAGCGGGATTATATCCTGTTCCTTATCGGCATCAATACAGGGCTGCGTGTTGGCGACCTGGTAAAACTCAAGATAAAACAGGTTAAGGGGAAGAAGAAAATCACGGTTAAGGAAGGAAAGACCAAGAAGCCAAGAGTAATACAGCTTACAAACATCTATGATGAAATACAATCATATATAAAGCTACTGGAAGGGACGGCATGGCTTTTTCCCAGCCGCCAAGGCGGTAGCCATATCACTACCACTCAGGCATATAGGCAGCTTGTAAAGGCAGCTAAAATGGTAGACATTGAGGATGGCATTGGAACCCATACCATGAGGAAGACATTCGGCTACTGGTTTTATAAGCAGACTAAGGACGTTGCCAAGTTGCAAGAAATCCTGAACCATTCAAAGCCAGAAATTACAAAGCGGTATATTGGAATCACCCAGGAAGAAATTGAGGACAGCTTAAATGAATTTGTATTGTAGGAGGACAGGAAATGAGGCATTAGGAGAGATAAATGCAGGAAAAGATTTAGTAAAGCAAAGGAAGCATAGTGAATCTTTAAGTTGCTTTTTACGAGGTTGGCTATTCATATGCGAAAATGGCTTTCAGCTTGTGATGTACGTGGAACATTATGCATACCTGACCCAGACTTCTTGGTAATTACTATAAACCAACATACTACTCCATTGTAGATACTTTCACTTGTGAAGTACAGAAGGAAACAATAACATGAAAAGAGTAAGCGAAAACTATAGAGAACCAAAAGTATATCTGGAGGGTGAGATTTATGATTTACGGAATTGGCTATAGGGAACGTACAAAAGATGGGGAGCATCTATTTAATATTCAAAAACATATAACAAAAGAAGAATATGATAATCATAGGAATACACTTAGCGAAGCTCATAAAATTAACGCTATGTCAAAGGTCAATAATCTTCTTGAAAGAAACGGAAAAGAATATTTAGATTATTCCTCTTCCATCGAAGAAAAATTAAAAACAGATGAAGAAAACGTATATCATGAAGCAAACCGTTTGCTAATCAATTATTTATCTTCTTTATCAATGTTTATCGACTACGGTGAAAGGCACAACAAAAAACACTTTGGAAAAGCCAGAATGGAACAATTTAGAAAAAAAGCAAGTAGCTTTTATGATGGTCATGTCTCATACAGATTTATGGCAATGATGAGGCAATATGCTGTCCATTATAGTTTCCCTTTAGGGCATATTAAAAAAAGCCTTATAGGTGATAGTGGAATTTTTGCAGATAGAGAAACTTTATTAAAATTCAGTGGTTGGAAGCACTCCAGGCAAGACATCGAGAGAATGCCAAAACTAATTAATGTTGACCCTCATGTAGAGATTTCCATGATGTTTATTGAGAACTTATATCAGGATTTCATTTACGATATTGCACCAACCGTTATAAAGGGGATAGAACATTTAAATGGCATCATCAAAGACAATGGAGGAAAACTTCCTTTATTTGTAGCATTTAAAAGTGAAGAAGAATTTAAAAAAGGAAATATTAAAATAAACCTAGTTGACACAAAACCATTTATGGAAGCGCTGGAAATAATAAAAAGCCATCCTAGCATTAACATAACAATAGAATGAAACGCTTTTTGAAGTAAGGTTTATATTCGCGTTTTATTTTTTTTTACACCAACTATGTCAATAAAAAAAGCCTTTTAACCAGCAATGTATTGATATGACTGGCTAGAAGGCTTTATTTAGTTTAGCGACCACTTTATTTACAAACAGTATCCGCCGTTCCGTCTGGGAGGGAGTAGTGATTAAAATAACATAATTTTGTCTTGACGCTGCTAAATGAACTGGTTATTTTTTTGAAAACAGTTCAGTGGAGGCAGATAAAATGGGAGTATATAAACACGGTTTATCTAAGACTCGAATACATAATTTATGGAGAAAGGTGATACAAAGATGCACAAATCCTAAAGCATCTAACTACCATAACTATGGTGGGCGGGGAATAACAATCAGTGATGAATGGAGAAATGATTTCCTGGCGTTTTATCATTGGGCAATGTCTAATGGGTACGAGGATGGGTTGAGTCTGGAACGCATTAATGTTAATGGGAATTATGAGCCTTCTAACTGTAAATGGATTGAACTGCATCAACAATGTAGGAATAAACGGGACACCAAGTACGCTGAAATAAATGAGGAGACCAGGCCGCTTATCGAATGGGCTGAAATATATGATGTACCATATAAGACTGTTATGACTAGATGGTACAGGGGACAGAGGGGGAGTGACCTTGTTAGACCTTCAAGAGCGACTAAAGTATCGTGATAACTAAAAAAACCAACAAGCCTCCTTGTTGGTTCCAAATTTATTGAATGTTTCCTGACAGGTCTAAGCTCTTGATATACCTCTCCATAAAGTCCCAATCGGGTTCGCCATTAGCATCGACAGGTAGCTTAATTTGAGTAGCTTTCATACGTTGCAAATGCCACTTTCGACCATAATTATAACGATACTTTTCTTGTCTTATAACAGTGTTCAGAAACAAGGCTATATATGGGTTCATTTCAAATTTTGGGTATAGCACATTAACATCATCAGAGCACCAATATGGTTCAGGTTGATAAAACGCCTCACCTACTGACCCGTTGTAGTTTACAGTTATAGTGTTTCCACTATGAATAGGACCCTGTCCTACTTTGGCTGTTATCCCGTTATTTTTATCTACTGCCCCTATAAATAGCGTGTCTCCCTCAGTCATGTTTGCTTTAGTAAGACGTTTTCCTTTTTTTACGTCGAACAGTTGATTAAATTTAAACCATTGCCATTTTTGAGTGTCTAGCTCAGGCCTTTCAGTAAGTATAGGTTTTCTTAAGTCAGCAACTTTAGGTTGTTCTGTAGTAACCACCCAATCAGGTATTTCTGTAATTGGCGGCACTTCAAGGTCTTTTAAAGTTCTATTCGCTTCTCTACCAAATGCACTATATCGGAACCTATTATGCCTAATACAGATACAATAAAAAATTTTCTGTTCAAAGGTCATTTCCTGTAATGGCTTTAATACCGCAACATTCTGTGCAGTATAGAAAGGTGTTTCTTGAACAAACGATGAAAGTAATTTTGTCCCTCCAAGTGCCACTGTAATAAGGCCACTTTCATAAGGCTCATGCTCTTTTAATATTTTAACCCTAGCTGTTACTCCGTGATTTTGACTAGAACGCCCAACAAAATTAACGCCTTCTTCACTGTTCTCTACTACTGTCATTTTATTGAAATCCAATTTATTTCCATATGTTATTTCAAACAAATTACTCAATTTCGGCATCGTCAATTTCCTCATCGTCGTCAGTTGTTACATCCACTTCATTAACCATTCGATATACAACATATTTACGAACTTCCTCTTCAAAGTCTTTTGCTGTCAAATTCGAATAGTCTGTTTCAAGATATGCTTCTGCACACCATTCATCAGTATGGTCAACTTGTTTTTTTACAGCTAAGCCAGGAATTTCATCTCTGTTGCGATATGCTTCAATCCAGCTATCCCTAATAGATGGCCAAGTCCCACGAAGGTCAATTCTCCCTCTGTGCTTTGTCTTTACATATCCGTCATTTCTCCAGTATCCAAACCAAGTTTTTTTGTTGGAATCTTCATGTGGAGTGTGTGCAGTAAATACCATAATACAGGTTACGGTACCTACAGGGTAAAATAATTCTCCTGGCATCGACATTACAGCTTCTAATGTATGGTGTTTCAGAATCTCTTCTCTTATTGGGTGGGGTGAAGTTGCGCATGTAATAGGAACAATTGCAATTCCTGTTCCGCCTTTAACTAAGCAATTAAGCATATCACGGACGAAAACAAGCTCATGCAAATCTTCATCTGACTGGGAATACGGCGGATTAATCATCCCAACATTACACTTGTGTGCTTTTAATGCTTTTACAATCGCAGGTTCAAAGCAACTGCCTTGGTATAGGTTTGCTTTGCCATCTCCTCGCAAAATCATGTTAGATGCAGCCAATGCGTACATATTTGGTTGTTGTTCAACCCCAACTAATCCTTTTTCCTTAATCCTTTTCTTATCTGCCTCTGTTACAGCTAATTTCATCATGGCATTCATTGAAGATACTAGGAAGCCCCCAGTGCCACAGCAAAAATCCAGCACCTTACTATCTTTCTTTAAATTCGCAATTAAAGTAAATAGCTCGGCTATATGTTTAGGTGTTAGCACTATACCAAGGGCTTTTTTGTCTCCGCCTGTATACTTAAGGAATTCTCCATAAAATTGACCTACAACATCGAAATCATGATAAACACTTATGAAAGGCCAAACCTTTTCGTTCAGCATTTTTATTAATTCATGTAGCACACCTTTTGGATAAGCCTTAGTCGCTTTTCCAAGCTCTGGATGAACTGCAATTGAAGAGTAAGGTTGAGTCATATTAGCTTTCTTTGAATTAGGAATATCTGCTTTGTTTATTTCTTCTGTGATGTAATGCAGCCAGTGTCTTTGTAATTCCTCGGGGGAATATGCATCAAAGCTTTTAGCGAATCCACTATTATATAACGCTATCAAAGTACCACTTACCAATAAAGGTTTTTCGCTTTCAGTAAGCTTTGCGTGGTCACGCATAAACTCATGAAGAGTACGAGAGAATGCCATTAGTTCGTTATATCTCATTCTCTGAACATCAGGGTCAAACGTTCCGTGCTCTATGTAGTCTTCCCAAGGAATTATTTCAGTTATACTTCTTCCACCTTTGGTTAACAATTCTTTTGGTTCAGCCGCGCCTTTTGTATGAATATATGAAGATATCTTCATGCTTGATTCTGTCTGGCCACTCACAGCTATTGCAATAACGTTAAACTCTTTTGAAAGTTTTGCTGCATAGTGTAGTGCTCCATCAACTGCATACTTTACTGGCTCGTTATGTTCTGTACTTTCATGGTACCTTACATCTGCTTTGCACTCGAAGACAATTAAAAAGTCAGGAGTTGTCTCGGATGAAATAATAAACTCGGGTGAACCTTTTCCTCCTTTTCCAGACTTACTCGCTTCTTTAAGATATTTTTTTACAGCCTGAATTTCACTTTTTTGTTCTTCTACACGTACATCATTATCTGCGCTATAATAACTTAAGTCTCGAAGTTTATCCCTTACCAAATTTTCTGTTATACGCTCATTTGACATGCTGTACCCTCCATATAAATGCAGTAATATTAACCAATGCAAATGAATTACCTATCCTTTATTATTTTAGCAAAGTTTAAATGGTGCTAAAATCCTATTTAACATAAAAAAGCCCTTGATTATAAGGGACTCCATGGGCGAGAACGGTTTAATTCATGCAGATAGATAATTATTATAATTATATTCTATGAAAAGACCTTTGTACATCCAAACAAATCCTGGTTTAATGGAGCCTTTTTTGTTGACCGCAATGGGAGTCTTTTTTGTGAATGCGCCGTTAGCTTCTCAACATAGCTCTTGTAATTCGATTCATCTTGCAACTATAATAAGACTGTAGCGACTACGAAAAAACTGAACAGTACAACTTGATAAATCCGTTGGGTATGGGTAGCTAAACCTTGCTATTATTGGGTTTTGGTAAGGATGCCGCCGCCAATGATTATCTCACGGTCTTCAAAACCGCTTGTGACCTGCGTGCCAGGTCAGCTGGGTTCGATTCCCAGGCGGTCCCGCCAAAATAAACCAGTGTTATCAAGGGTTCAGGCAGTTTTTTATTCTTTGATTTGACAGTGATTTGAACTGTGATTTCCTGATAAACTAACACCAGTATTCCTTCTGAAAATTACATAATATGCGGTAACTTTTTCAGTGTATCCGTATGCGTTAAATCCACCAATCTATTAAAGAAAGGTGGATTTTTTTGTGGCAATTTTACCAAAAACAAAACGAAAAGGTGCAAGGGGAAATACAGCAGTAAAGCGTGTAAAGTCAGTTGAACAAAATTTTTCGTTATATGAAATGTTTGAACAGTTCATGGATTACAAGGAATCTGAAGGATTAGCTGAACCAACTTTGTATTGCTATTACGAACACCTAAAGTATTTCACAGACTTTTCAGGTGGTGACATATCAAATGAAGAAATCACCCTTGAAACTTTCAGAGAATACATTTCATATATGCTTCAGGAAAGGAAGGTTGCACCGACAACTGCAAATGTAAGAATAAGGACTTTACGTGCTTTTTTAAGACATGCTTATCAGGAAGGCTGGATAAAAGAACCTATACATGAACGGTTTAAACCTGTGAAAACTCATGAAGATGAAATTAAAGCATTCACACCTGCAGAAGTAAAAGGAATGCTGAACCAAATTGACGATTCAAGATATGTGGGTTTCCGTGACAGAGTAATGATTTATACTTTGCTTGACACAATGGTTAGAATTTCGGAATTGCTGAATATAAAAAGAAGCAATGTCGACTTGAAAAGTGGGCAGATAAAGCTTGAACCACACAAAACAAAAACCAAGCGTGCTAGAACTGTTCCTATTTCCACAAAAACAGTTAAGTTGCTGAAAGAATACATGGCAGAAACTGAAGATTTTGATTGTGAAATATTGTTTGTTACCTATGATGGTAGACCAATAGTCAGTAACACTTGGCGAAGGAGATTAACAGAATTAGGACAAGCTGCAGGAATTGATGATAAGAGAGTTTCACCCCATACCTTCAGACACACAGGTGCTTTATTTTACATTATGAATGGCGGTGACCCCTTCAGCTTGCAGAAGATTCTTGGGCACACAGATATGTCTATGGTACGGAAATATATTCAAATGACAGATACAGATGTAAAGAAACAACATAATACTTTTTCGCCTTGGAACAGAGTATTTAAAAAGAAGTAGAAAGAGGTATTTTCTGATGAATTTTCAGTTTCCAAACATTGATGAAATGAAAATAGAAGATGCTATTGTATGGTATCTGAAGGAAACAAACAAAGTATTCAGCACAAAGAATAGAATCGCTGGTACATTTTCAGATGAATACAAACAAGCTTTGTTGCAATGGAAGCTGGAACTATATAGGAAGGCACTTGCTGAAAGAAACAGCCGTTAAAAAGGCAAAAGAAAAAGCCACCTATTGCAGTAGGTGACTAAAAAATAAACGATACGTAAGCCGCAAATTAAATACTACGGATTACCGTACAACCACCTTCATTTTAATGAAAAAAACAGATAAATGCAAGGCTTCTTTAATGATGCCTTTTTTAAAAAAAATAATGTGAAGGTTGATTGTCGGTTCCGGTGCTTAACAGGGGGAACCGTAATATGAAACAGGGTAACATTGAAAGCTTCAGCAACTTATCACAATTCAGAGATATAGAAGATTTTAACAACAACTTTGAACAGTGGATGCTGGATATTAAAAGAGAATTTACGAAGTCAGAACTGATTGCATTGAAATACCTTAAACGATACTGTGCAAAGGTTGCTGGTGTTTCAAATGCCAAAATTGCAACTATCACTAAAACTGCATATGAAAATAATCAGCCTGTAAGCAGAAGCACAGTGAAGCGGATGGTTCAAAAGGCAAAAAATTTAGGCTTATTAAACGTGTATGAAACAGAAAGGAAGAACGGCAGTAAATCTAGTAACATTTATGTGTTCAATCGTTTTGTAAAGGCTGAAGAACCTTCTATTTCTGTTAATGCTGAACCATCTAAACCGGAAGAACTGAACCCACCACAAACAGACAATCTTTCTAAAACTAACAACAAAAATAATAATAAACGTACTGAAGATGTAAATTATTCAGAAACAAAAAGGGAAACTTTAGATGCTTCTTTTGTCAGTGAAAGAGTTCCAGCAGAATTTGTCAGCTTGGTAAAATGCTTCTTTGATGATGCAAAACAGATTGAAGAATATTGGAAGATGGTTATTATTTCAGCCTATAAAAACAAAATAACAGGTGAAATAATTGAAATAGCTTTACAGGCATTTAGAACGCTTATTAGGAAGATTAAATTCAGCAGTGTTACAAATCCATATGGGTTCTTTTATGGAGTCTTAAACCGTAAATTTAAAGTCATTTCCCTAAATCAATCATTTAACGACTGGTGGAAAGCTATTTAGTTTTATAAGAAACTGTTAAGAATTAACCACTCACCTTTGAAATATATGGTAAAATATTCATAAATGAACTTCCAAGGAGTGGTAAAGAATGAGTGTGCCTTTACCTAATAACACTATTAAGGCTATTGATGAATTCTTATCAACTTATGCGGAATCTTCACATGCAAATATGAATTCAGCTGTTAGTAGGTTGTTAAAAGATGAACTACATAAAAAAGACGTTGCTGAAATTACCTTTGCAGATTATCTAAAGATATTTCCTAATGATGATAAAAAACTTACTTCTAATGAAATTTACATGAAAAGCTTTTTTCGATTTTTATTTGCCTATGATTTTTTGAATAATCCAATTGGATTTAATGAAATTTTTAAAAGGAAAGAGAGTATAAAAAATGGTTTTCTTGCTAATAAGTTAAGACAAAAGAATATAGGTCAAAATGTAAAAAAAGAAAAGGAAACTGAAGTTATTCCATTAACAATACAAGAACTAATATTAATTCAAAAGGTTTTGGATGTAAAATCATCTAAGTTAGATACTTTAAAAATGCAATTTTGTTGGTATGCTGTTTTCGACTTAGGTTTGCCGGTAGAAGAACTAAGAAAAAAAATAACAAGCGAAAGTTATTCAAATGGATATCTTAAGACTTCTGAAGGATTGCTGCCAGTTCCTGAAAAGTTTGAAATTATGTTCATACAACTATCCGAACGTAGTAGCAATTATAATCGCTTTGCTACCGCTGATGCTTACTTTGAGAAAATAGGGGAAATTGCAAAGTTAGAAAGAAAACTAATCCCTTTAATGATTAAAAAAGCTAAAAGGGATTTCAGTCTTAAATGTGGAAATTGTCGTAAAAGTTATACAAACATAGCTGAAAATTGGCGTTCGGTTAATAATAGAATTGTATGCATTCATTGTTCAGAGGACTTAAAAAAAAACGAGATTTAGAGATTGAGATTCAATGTATTAAAGAATCAAATATTACAATAGATAATGCAAAAAGTGATTTATCTACATTATATGCATACGAAGATTTGAAGGAAAAAATACTAAATACAGAAATTGACTACTTAAAACTACATGAACTACAAATGGAGATAGGGAGACTAGGTGAAACATTTGTATATGAACATGAACACAATTACTTAAAGGGCACTATCTATGCTGAAATGATTGATGAACGGAAAGCTTTAAACCCTAAAAATGGTTATGATATTCTTTCTTTTACTCGTGAAGGAGAACCAGTTCATATTGAAGTAAAAGCAACAACTGGAACAGAGATTGAGTTTTACATATCAAATCATGAATATAAAACCGCAAAACGTATGAAAGAAGAAGGTTTAACGTATTTAATATATGTTGTAACAAGTGTAATGTCAGAATCCCCAGAAATAGTAAAAATCAAAGATATAAATTCAAACAAGGAATACCGATTTGAAGAATACAACTGGAAAGTTAAAAAGAGAAACCAGAAGAATTGCTAACTTAACTAGAGTGAAAAAATTTTTAGGAGAAGGGAAAATGAACAGAAAAAAGCTGCTATACAGTATTCTGAAGGAAATTGAACAAGGTAATGAACCAAAACAATCAGATTATGAACTGGATGATGAACAGTGGGGAGAACTTGCAGAATTAATTAGAAGTGAAGGATTTGCAAGAAATATTATGATTCAATATGCAGATGATACTGTTTATTATGTTGGTTATCATTCAGCTAAAATTACAATGAGTGGATTAGAGTTTTTAGAAGAAAATAATGCTTTTACAAAAACATACAAAGGTATTAAAGAGGTTCGTGATTGGTTGAAATTATAGATGGAAAATATAGAGGAGGAAAAATGGAGAAGTTTGGAATTATACCAAAAATAAATATTGAATCAGCTTTGAAACCAGCTTTCCAAAAACTTGATTATAATAAAACAAGTTTGGCTAATGTAGGAGAAATGCTGGATAGAATAAATCGTTTAAAGGAAATGGAAAGACAAGAACAGGAACTAAAACAACAACAAAAAGAACAACGAGAAATGCAGTTAAATGAAATGATTCAACAAATTGTCGCCAATACTGCTTATTTGCCGGAAATGGTTGGTTTGATTAGAAAAAATAATGAAATCAATGAAGAAATGCTTGGTTTATTTCAGGAAATGACTGAAGTGTTAAAAGCACAAACAGTTGAAGAAGCTGAAGGCATTGTTAAAACAGTGGTAGGTAAAGCCCAGGAAACAAATGATGCACTGGATGCCATGTCAGGATTATTGAGTTATGGGAAACTACTGATTAAGCTGATGTTTCCTGAAAGTTAAATACTTATAAAAAGGTGCTGAAAAATGGAATATGTAAATGAACTGCTTAAATTTTTGGGACAAGCTACAATACTAATAGCTGTGGTGACTTTTTTATTAAAATCATATTTTAAAAACCTTGTTGCACATTTTTTTAAGAAAGAACTTGAAGAATATAAACATGACCTAAACTTAATTACTGAAGAAAAAAAGTTTGACTATCAAAGAAAATTGCATGATTTCAACTTATACAGGTCGAGAAGACACGAATCATACCGAGTGTTATTTAAATTAGCACTTTCATCATTAAACAAAATAAATCATTCCAGAAAAGAAACTGTTTGGCCAAAATTCGAAGACATGACATATGAAGAGATAGAGGTCTATTTAAAAACTGAAATTAAAGATGAATTTGAAGTTCAAAAAACTAATAGAAGGTTTCAACAATATCGAGATTTTTCGATAATAAAGTCTTCAATTGTTGCAACCAGATTGAAGGAAACAATGTTAGAAATAAATAAATTTATTGATTATTTCGAGGAAAACGAACTGTATTATTCAAATGATGTTATTTCGGTTACTTTACCTATGAAACCTAAAATGAATGAAGTAAGTAAAATAATATCTGTGCAGGTCTTAGTAAAACAGATGGTTGATATAGAAATTGAAGAAGGCTTTTTTAAAGAAAAAATTGATAGCCTTGATGGGGAGATTCAATTTATAGAAGAATGTGTAGGTAAACTCAAAAAGCAAATAGTAAATGAATTATCAATTGGTGATTATTCTTAAATTCAATGTAAGAATGGGGAACTAAAATGCATATTGCATTGCATACCTTTTATTTTCAAATAGCAATGGAACATTACCAAAAATACATGGAATGCCTAAACCAATACAACGAACTTACAGATAATAATGCACAATGGGATATTTTTTCAAAAGACCCTGAACAAAACCAGTCATATTTTGGCTTGTTTAGAGATAAGGAAAAGAATGCAATTATTACGGTGGTATTTTTGGTTATGTCAGTTGAATCACTCATAAACGAATATGGGTTTTGTTTTTTGGGCGAAAAGAAATTTAATGAGTTTGACAAAGGTAATGTTATTGATAAGGTTGTAAATATTTACTTTGAAGCAACTGGTAAACAGTTCCCAAAAGATAAACAACTTTATCAAAGTCTTTATGATTTAATTACTGTTAGAAATACATTGGTACACAGTAAAAGTATTGAGGTCGATATTGAAACTTTAATGGGGAATGATATTGAAGCTGATAAACAATTTCTTGCAAACATAAATTCAATGTTAGGAAATAAAAGGAACAAGGAAACTAAACAGAAATTTTTGGATGAAATATTAACATCGTCAGTAAACGTTTATTCTGAACTTATTACCTTTCTAAAGCAGTAATTAAATTCTTAGAACTGGTTAGCTGCGGCCTTATTGAACTGATTGAATATTAATTTTCAATTCAAATGCTGAAAGTGTTCAATGGACAAAAAAAGATTCCCTTCAACCTTACAGCAGTACGCAACGAACTGGAAAAGAAGAAGGGAAAGCAACCATAGGGAGTAGCTAACAGCGTTGTGAAGGGAAAAAGAAACGAACCGTTCAACAGGCAACTAATATCAAGTCAACAAAACAGAAAAGGAGTGGAAAAAAAAACCACTGTTAACATAAAGTTACTCTTGTATAATTAACCTAAAGGAATATCTTCCTTTAGGTTTTGTATTTTATTTGACATAGGTAAACAGTACAACAAGGTGATAATATGGTGAAAACATGGAAGCTTGAAGAAGTTAAAGAAGAGTTTAAAAATGTAGGACTTAAGTTGTTAAGCAAGAGTTATATAAGTTCTAAAGAATTAATGGATTATGAATGCTTAAAATGCGGACATATAGATAAAAAAAGTTTCTCGAAAGTTTATTATAGAAAACAAGGTTGTAAGAAATGCGGAAAGAAAAAGGCTGGAGTTTCAAAAAGACTTTCCATTAACACTGTTAGAGAAGAACTAATAAAAAAAAATTTAAGACTTCTTTCCACTGATTATGTTAAGCGAACTGAACCGTTAGAATATGAATGTATTATTTGTCAAAAAAAAGATAAAAGAACATATGCCACTATTATTCAAGGTGAGTATGGTTGTATATTTTGCGGAGAAGTGATGAAACGTAAAAACCTTCTTAAATATACAATTGAAGATGCCAAGGAAATTTTTAAACAGGCGGGTTTATTATTAACTGAAAAAGAATACAAAAATTTTAATGAAGAAATGTCTTATGAATGTATTGATTGTGGCTATAAGGATAAAAAGAGTTTGTCAGTTGCGAAGGTAGGAAAGGGTTGTCCCAAATGTGCAGGAATATTACCTTTAGACTTAAACGAAGTAAGAAATTTATTTTCAGAAAATCAACTTTTGCTTAAAGAAAATGAATATGCAAATGCACGAACACCCATGAAATATCTTTGTCTTGTTTGCGGTTATATAGGTGATAAAACAGTATCAAATTTAAGGGCAGGAAAAGGATGCAAAAAATGTGCAAACATCCAAAACGCAAATAATCAACGGCTATTATATACAGATGTGAAAAAAATCATTCAGGGAAAAGGATGGAAACTAGTATCAGAAACATACGAATCTAATAGGGCTACCATTGAACTTAGGTGCCCTGCCGGCCATGAAGTATTTATGAATTTAAATAATTTTAACAGTGACAAAGGCTGCAGGAAATGTTCTGGACTAGAAAAACCATCTTTAGATGTTAGAAAAAGTGTCTTTTTAAATCTGAATCTTAAACTTTTAGATAATGAATATAAAAATAGTAATACCCCACTTACTTATGAGTGTCAGGAATGTGGGTACATAGGATATAAAACATATAAAAGTGCCAAAAATGGTTTTGGTTGTTTAGCATGTTCACCAGCTTCAGCTGGTGAAGAAAAGATTGCTAACTGGTTAATTGATAAGGGTATTCACCATATTAGACAATATAGAATTAGTGAATGTAGAAATAATAAACCGCTTCCATTTGATTTTGCTGTTTTTAATAAACTCAATCAACTACTTTATTTGGTTGAATTTGACGGGGAACAACACTTTCGTGCAAGAGAATATTTTGGTGGTGAACAATCCTTCTTGAAAAGACTAGAAAATGATGAAATAAAAAATAAATTTTGCAGTGCAAATAATATACCTTTACTCCGGATTTCCTATTTGGAAATTAATGAAGTTGAAAACATATTGTCAAAACAATTATTACCCTTATTAGTTAGATATTTAAAAAGAATAGGAGACAAAAATGAAAGCACTTAAGTCGATTTCAAATAAAATATTTGAAGAAATGGATTTAATAAAGAACGATTTTTTTCGAGAAGTTGTTAGTGTTATAGGCAGTAATAATACAATTAGTTACTATTGTAAGCTATACGAAGCTTTGTTTTATGATTACTTAAAAACCTATGAAACATTTATAAATAATGATGCAAAAATAATTCATGTAATAGCAGAAATTATTAAATGGGTTTGGGAAGGGGAAATTGTAGAAGATAAAGATTTTAGTAATATTGATTTTAACGTTCTACATAATTATTTCCAGAAAGTATATGAAGTCCACCAGTCTAATACGGCCTTTTTATCTGAGTATTTTAATTTATTTACAGCTAATATAATAAATGATGAAAAAGTAAGTTTTACATACATTAACAAGGAAGTAGACTTTTATGAAAAAGTAAATCATTTATTGATAACTGACTTCCAGGAACATAAGGGTAGAAAGATAATTGAAAAAAAAGAAAAAGCCAAAAAGAATGGTCGTTATCTTAATGCACAGTTTCATGCCAAAAACTTGGTTGAATGTGATTTTGAATTACCTGATGACTATAGAATTTTAGATTTTACAATTGGTCAAGTGAAAGAATTCTGGAAGCATTTATACACTGATGCCTGGAATAAAAAAAGTCTAAATGTTTTAGAGTTTAAAAAGTTTGTAAATAAAAATCAAGAAATTAGTTATGATAAGGTGAATAATTTTAAATTGATGGAAGTAAATCCAGAGAAATGGAATTTAAGAAGTTTAACTCTAGATAAGGCTAAAGATATGTTGGAAATACTTAGTTTCAATGGTCAGAAAAAGTTTAATAGGATACATTCATCGTTAATTTCTGAACCAATTATAAAGATGCCTGATTCAAGATATATTATTATTCCATCTGCAATATTTAGTCATGAACCCGAAAGGTATAGTCTTCAGGTCTTTGATAAACATATAAGTTACTATCAAAATATTGGGCAAGAAGTTCCCACAGATGATGATAGAAGAGAAGTAATCTTTGTTGAAAAACTATATAAGCTTTTTCGCGACTTTAAATATAAAAAAGATTCAGTGAATATTCCCGATTCTGATATAGATTATATTGTCTTTGATGAAATTACTAAAACACTTATTTGCTTTGAATTAAAATGGATAACAGAACCCTTCACTCCTTCAGAAATAAAGACAAAAGAAAAGCCTTTAGTAAAAGGATTAGAAATACAATTACCGAAATATAAAAATGCAGCGGAAGGAAACACTTTAAAAACATTGAAAAGTGCTTTTGGCAATAACTTTGATGAAACTCCAGTAAATTTTTATTATTTTGTTTTAACTAATTTAACTATTGGAAGTGGCTTCTTAAATAGAAGCACTTATAAAATTGTTAACATAAGAATGTTAGAAAAAGCACTTTCTGAGTGTGAAAATAATTTAAAGGTTTTATCTGAAATTTTATTTGAAGAAAGGTATATTAAAAATGCTGGAGACTTTATTGAAACAACTGTAACTACAAAAAAATGTTTAGGTATTGAAATTAGCCAACCTGAATTTAGTTACAAAGGTGGATTTTCGTTAGAATCTTAGATAATTTGTCTTGTAAAAAAGAATAACCTTTCCAGAACCAGTAATAAGGTTATGGAAGGGTATTTAATTAATATTTATTACTATAAGTTTTAGAAGATATTAATAGAAATAATACTCACTTCGTTCGTAATTTGCTTCACTTTGTTCAGCAAATCGTTAAATTTAATCTTATTAGTTATATTTCTAATGGTTCTGAACGAAGTGAAGAACTAAGCCGTTAGGCTTAATTAGTTAGTTGTTTAACCGAAAACTTTTAAAGAAGTTTACCGTTATCTCTGTTTCTCTAAACATATGTACCTTTTGCAGGGTGCTTATAAGACAAACTGTGTCTAACTGTCACAAAGGTTTCACAAATAGGGTTCATAAAGTTCATATACTTGTATTACCGTTATGCAGCGTTTAGGAAGGGTTAACGGACTGATTAAAGAATTTTATACAAGGTGGGATACTGTATTAAAATATTTTAATGTGAGTTTCTGTGTCGCCCTGTACTTTATCAGGGATGTGTCAGTCTATTGTAAATGTGTCTAAAATGTGAACAGGTTATATGTTGAAAAAGGGCTGATTTACCCAGCAAACGCTTCAAGGGTGTGGAAAGGGAAATGGGTGTCAAGTATTTTTTCTTTACAGGAATACCGGTTATTTTATATGGGGACACCAGTTAATTAATCAGGGGGGGATTGGTTTAAAAATAGGGGTGTTGTTTATGCAGGGAATAGGCTTAATTTTATGCAGTGAACTGTTTTTTCACAATCATGCACATAAGCCTTCAAGTACTGGTATAATAGTCTTTGCATAAAATCCTGCATATTACATAATTCAAGCAAGTTTGTGAATGGCTTTACACCAACGTTTATACACTCGTTGTATTTTACATAATGGTTATTATGTAAACTAAACGTGAATATTCAATTCATCAATATACATTCGAAGACTGCTCCAAAACAGTAATAAAAACATTTTTAAATTAACAGCAAATACAATTCATACATAAATATCTGATTAAAGTTGAAGATTAATATTCAAAAATACAGATACCCACCCATCATGGGGAGACGGGTTGCATGGTGTGGGAGTTAGCTATCTGAACAAATACACACCAATTTTAGGGTGCTGGTATTTCCTGCCTTGTGATATTCCTTCAGAACCTTTACAGAATCTTTTCGCACCTTCCGAATACCTTCCGAACTACCTTGTGGCAACCCCTACCCCTTATCAGGAATTTTAGAAATATGAAATATCAAAAACGGCTTTAAAAAATTACATAAAATTTTTAAGGTTCTTGGATTTTTCAATAAGGGATTTTTCAAAGGATTCTATCCTATCCAGTTTGTTATTCACTTCTGTAAAATTCTCCTTTACTTCCTGCCTGAAAGCCTTCTGTTCATCCAGCATAGTTTTTAAAACTGATAGTATTTGCTTTACCTTTTCCTTTTCCATTCCAGTCACCCCTAGCTTTTATTTTTATTATCTATTCATAAAATATTAACGGTTCTGTCTGACAAATGCATTGTTTTAAGTCCTAATGTATAGGAAGGTAACAAGCTGATGAAACGATATAAGCAGATGAATCTTTCTAAAAAAAATAAAAAATAAATATTCTGTGATTGAATGTTATGTTTAAAACTTTTTCTTCTTTTCTTAGTTTCGTATGTGTACTTATCAATTGCAACTACCTAAAGGTAAAAAGTGTGTGGGTGTCTGATTTCATTTCAGGCACTCTTTCTTTTTATTAATTATTCATATTTTAAGAATTACATATAAAGGGGTGTAACAGATTAATGAATGTTGAACTAATCAAATATTTAAGAAGTATAACAGATTTATCACAATCAGAACTGGCTTCAAAAGTCGGGGTGCATCAATCTCTTATCAGCAAAATAGAAAAGGGAATTGTACCAGCACAACCTGAAACAGAATTTAAGATAATGCAAGTCTTTTCAGATGCTGGAATCAGTACACAGGATATTGTATTGCTTCAGGGTGTCTTTAATAACAGGAGAATAAAAGGGGTGTAACAAGTGGATTACAGAAGTCAAATCAGGCAAAACCTTATATACATTCAAACATCTTTACAGAACGGCACACACAAGGAACAGAAAGCTATTATTCATTTAATGATGGAAGATACTTTACAGGCTGTTAAAGATACCGAATTTACTTACCAGTACAACTATGTAAGGGAAACAGATAAATCACATCAAAAGGTATTTATTAATCTTGCTAATAAATCAAAAACAAAACTAATTGCCAGCTTGGAAGATTTACGGTGTGAACTCACTGGAAGGAATGGAAACAGTAAACAGGCTTTAGCATTAATTAAAAAGATGCTGGAAACAAACCTTTGTAAGAATGAAGTAAAAAACAAAGTCAGGAACTGGACCAATACAACAAATATTACTGTCAAAAATGGGCTTATTCGCACATCAGTTTAAAAAGGGGGTACTACTAAATGACTGAAAACAATGAAGCGAAAGCACCTGATACTTTATCAGATGAACAGATAAGGATAGCAAAGGCTTTTGTATCAGAAAGGCATGAAAAGGGGATAGGGGTTACTGAATTTTGTAGTAAGTACAGAATCAGCACTAAAACCTTTTATGAATGGCGGAAAAATGAAGTCTTTGAATCTTATTTAGTTGCTTTAGGTGGAAGCATTATTTCAGATGATGAAAGACAAGCCTATCAACTGGTAAAGAAAAAAATTATGGCTGAAGCTACAAAGGCAAATGCAGGTGTAAGGGAAATACAGCTTTTTCTTGATAACTTCTCGTATGTGGTAGAAGCAGAGAAACAGGAACGCATGAAAGAGTTAGGTATAACACCAGCACACGAAAGACAATCAGAAAAGAGTGTTGAAGAAAAGAAACTTGGACTTCTTGCAAGATTAAAAACAGCAGATAAACCAAACAGGGAAGGAACTGATAACAATGAATAAACCACCAATTATGTATATTAGCGAAGGCATACGATTACAAGCTGAAGAAAGAGAAAAGCAGCGTGCAGAAAAAGTTGCTGAAATGAAGAATGAACAGGAGAAGGAACAACGGGAAAAGGAAGCTGAAAAAGGTGAAGTAAAACAGCAATTAACACAGGAAGAACAGATTAACTTATTAAGTGCTTCTGTACTGGAATTATCAGAACAACTAAAACAATTAAAAGGGGATGCGGAATAATGGCAAAGATTAAAACTGTAATAAATAACTTATTAGGAAAGATTGAAACTACTTCAGAACGATATGAACAAACTTTAGAAAAGAAACAGGAAGAACTGATTGAAACCCAGCAGAAGCTTCAGGATGCACAGTTTAAGCTTAAAGACTTTCACAAGATGAAAGTATTAGGAGATATTACAGAAGAAGCATATGAAGCTGAAGCCGTTACAGTGAAGGCATTAACAGAAAAGATTGAAACCCTTCATAAAGAAATAGGGTTAATTGATACTTACAAAACTGAAGATGTTGATGCAGTGCTTGCAGAAATTAAAAAAGCACAGGCTGAAAATGTTGGTGAAGCATCTAATGAAGTTAGTCAGATTAAATACAAGATGCAACAGGCAAAGCTTGAATATCTTCAGAAGATAGCAGAAGCGAGGGAAGAATACTGGAAAGCTGTTAGTACAGAAAACAGATTGAATAACATTCTTGTAAAGCTTGGTAAAAAGAATCAAAACTATTTGTCAGGTGCATATGAAGCAATCGGTTTTGCTGGTTATGGCAATGGATACAGCACCACTAACTTAATGGTTCAGCAGAATGAAGTATTTGATGCTTTGAATTATGGCCGACTTCCTTCACCGACTATTTCAGCAGTTGAGAAAGGAAAGAAAGCCGGATATATTAAGTAATTGAAATTGAATAATAATTTTCAATAAAAGCACCATGACAAAACATGACATAAGAAAGCAAAACAAAACCCCTTTACAGTTCCTTTGCTGGTTCTGAATTGGGGTTCTTTTTTTATGACTATATAGGTTATTATCCATATAACAAAAGTTAATTTGGCTGCATGTTGTTTCTCAAGTATCTATCTATACGATAAAACTAAGCAAGTTTGTTTATAAAAAATACCTATATAATAGGGAAGGGGTGATGAATATGGAGATGAAAACTGCAAAAATAATCAATAATATTAGTAGACTGGATTCTGAAGTGTTTTCTGTTGTACTTCTGAAGTTATACGAAAATATCTCAAATTTATATGACAGAATTGAAGAGGAAAGTAAACTAGAGAACTGTTTGGTTCAATTAGGTTTAAGAAGTGGAGACGAATACAGCAAGGAATTATTAAAACACCTTGGTTTTTCTGAAGATGATGAAATTGCAGATGAGTATATTTATGATTACTGCTTATCCACAGATGCAAACAGAATGGAAGTTTTAAAGAAGCAACTAATAGAATGGATTGTTGAATCAGCAGAAATTGAATATTAATGTTTCATGTTGTTCTTTAATGGAGTAAATATGGTGGGTTTACAAGTACAGAATTAATAGTACCAAATTGGAAAAATTCTCTTGAAATAGCATTAGTATTTACCTTATAATATACATTAGGATTTAACGTAAATACTGGTGGTTTTTCAGCAGTAATACGGGTGTTATTATTCATTAAAAGTTGATTTGACGGTGATTTAAAGAAGATTATAAGGATGGATTTTACTCCACGGTCTTCAAAACCGCTTGTGACCTGCGTGCCAGGTCAGCTGGGTTCGATTCCCAGGCGGTCCCGCCAAAAACGTTGATAGATCAGGCTTTTCTTATGGTTTATATATAAATGGCAGATGCTTTATTTTCCCTATAGACCGTGTAGGGTACATAAAACAGACCTTGTGACCTCCTTTGCTTATGTGGGCTAACTCCGCTAATCAAAGGAGGTTTTTTTATCTGTAAAAAGCAAAAGAAAAGGAAGAAAAACAGTAAATTTACGGTCGTTCCAGGAAGAAACACATGAACCAATTAGAGGAAAGCGGTTGGATGATTTATTTAACACTTTCATGCGCGCAAAAGAACTGGAAGGGCTGCGTGAGAGGACGCTAAAAGACCACAGGACCAATTTTAAATATTTCACCGGATTCTTAACAAAGAAATATCAGCAAATGGAATATGCTGAAGAGATTTCAACTGATACGATTCGGGATTATGTTTATTATGTGAGTAGGGAGAAAAAATTATGGGACGACCACATACAAGCATCAGTAAGGTATAAAACTGATAAAAAGGGGCTATCACCGACGACTGTTAACATCAGACTGAGAACGTTATAATGCTTCTTTAAATTCTTAAAAGATGAAGGGCATATTCCGGAAAACTCGACAACAAGGGTCAAACACTTAAAAACGGAACAAGACACTATAGATGCATTCACAAAACAGCAGATAACCGATCTGTTAAAACAGCAGAACCAGCGAACATATGCAGGCTTCAGGGATTATGTATTGCTTTTATTATTTTTAGATACTGGAATCAGAGCAAACGAAGCTTTAGGGCTTACCAGTAAAGATTTTTATTATGAACAGAAAATGATTAAAATACCGGCACCGCTTGCCAAGAATACAATCGCACGGATCCTTCCGTTATCCAAAAAAACAGCTAAAATGATTCATACACTAATAAAGGAAAACAGGATATTTGAAGATACCGACTATATTTTTTTTATCCAATTACGGAGGAAGAATTAATCCCAGCTGGGTCAGATCAAGAATCAAACAATACGGCGACCAGGCAGGATTAAGAGATATTCGTGTTTCGCCTCATACGTTTCGCCATACGTTTGCAAAATTTTATATTTTAAATGGCGGGGATGCCTTTACTTTGCAGCGCATCCTAGGTCATGCAACGATGAATATGGTCAGAAAATATATTCAAATGAACGGTGAAGATATTAAACAGCAACATCATCAATACAGTCCAATTAATCATCTATAATTATATACTTAGGCAATGGCAGCCCAATTAACATACAAAAAGTTATTTAAAGGCTACCAAGAAGTTTATCAACCATTTTTATGAATCTCCAGAACTAATAAAATGAGGGGAACGGATTATACCCCGGATATTGGACACTAATAAAAAAGTCACTAAATCCGGGGTTTTTTGTATATTGCATTTATAAGAGATGTGTTTCTCATTTGTTTGCACACTTTTTCATAAAGGGCATTATGCTAGCCTTTTTAGGGCATGTCGTTCCTCTATGCGTTTATCAATTCTTTCTAAAGCCTGTTTGTCATTTAAAAGATCCTGTTTATTCTTTTCAATAAGTTCCTTCAATGATTTAATATCTTTTCGCACCCTAATTCAACTCACTTTCATTTTTTATCAGAATATTCTATATAATTATACAACAAGAAGTAGCTCTCTAAACCAAATACATTTGAACAATGTGTGAACTTTTAAACATAGGAGGGAGCTTATAAAAGGCAAATATAAGGAGCGAATTGAGTGTTGACTTGAATTTTCAAAGTATCATATATCGGTCTAGGGAATATAAAAGACTTTTTATGCAGCATCTTACTGTGACAGCAAATCTTCCCACCTTTCAATATCGTTATTTGTGGCCTCTAACATACATTTTCAAAAAATATGCCAGAACTTAATAGGATCAATTTTTTCTTTTGCAGGCTGGCTGTAGCCTTTCTGGATTCCCCGGACATTTTTTCTCCAAGTGTTAAAATATTTATGGGTAACCGGGAGTGATTCTGGCTTTTTTATTTATCATCTTAGATTATTTCAAAGCTGCTCCTCCTGCAAAACCAGTGGGCAATTAAAACCAATGTAGTTAGAAAACAAAAAGAATAAGTATAGGGTGAACTTCTGTGAACTCTGGCTATAAAAGATTAAAGGAAAATCAGCCACATGTGTTTTCCTAAAGACCATTCCTTCTTTTCTCCATGGTGCCCCAGTTCTGAATCTTCCCAAGTAATACTCAGGGTATCAATTTTGAAAAACGGACAGCGGAGGTGACGGGGAAACAGTTTTTCGCTTGGAGTAAACATACGGGAATGGAACTTATAATGCAACTAAAATTAGGAGATGATCTTAGATGAAATATAGAAATCTATTATTGTCGATCCATAGCAAGGACTTGAAATGAGGGTTTATTTTAGTAACGTAATTTATTGGTAAAAGGGATTCTTTTTAACGGAATAATCTGAAAAAATATTGTAACCATGATTATATCATGATATTGTTTTTATATTATATATGTTTTTTAATATTTACAGAGCAATTATATTTAGACTTATTGCTAATTACGCTATCAAGATTTTATGGGAGGATATTAGGAATGAAGAAATATCTTCGTGAATTACCAGCTATCCACTTGATACAAAAGGATTTAAGATTTATTACATTAAGAAGAAAAAAACGAATCACCCTACAAAAGTTAACGGAATGGGCCCAGTATGAAATTAATAGCATACGTGAAGCGATAATAGATGGGAAATGGCAAGATGGCATTCTTTCTAAAGAGGACTTTGAAAACTATATCTTTAAAAAACTAGAGCAAAAATCTGATACATTTCATCAAAATAATTTAAGACGCGTTATTAACGCAACTGGAACGATTCTACACACAAATTTGGGACGGGCAAGGTTAAGTGAAGAAGCAATCAAGCAAGTTGTTTTGACTGCGAGAAATTACTCAAATCTAGAATATGAAATTGCAAAAGGGATACGGGGATCCCGACATAAAATCATCGAATCCATTCTAACAGCTATTACTGGTGCAGAAGCAGCGATGGTTGTAAATAACAATGCGGCAGCAGTTTATTTGATCCTACGTACTTTGGCCAAGGAACAAGAGGTTATTGTATCTCGAGGTGAACTGGTTGAAATAGGGGGTTCATTTAGAATTTCATCTATCATGGAAGAAAGCGGAGCAAAACTAAAGGAAGTAGGCACCACAAACAAAACACATCTGTTTGATTATGAGCAGGCAATTAATGAAGAAACTTCCATTCTTATGAAGGTACATACAAGTAATTTTAAAACAATTGGATTTACGCAATCTGTAGAAACAGAGAAACTAGTTAAACTAGCGAAACAACATGATCAACTTCTTGTTTATGAGGATTTAGGAAGTGGAGCCCTTTACCATTTCGAAATAGGGAATGAGCCAGTTGTATCAGAGGTATTAAAAAAAGGAGTAGATATTGTTTCATTTAGTGGTGATAAGCTTTTGGGCGGCCCTCAAGCTGGAATAATTGTTGGAAAGAGAGAATTAATAGAAAAGCTTAAAAATCATCAAATGGCACGTGTTTTACGTGTTGATAAAATGACTTTAGCCGCACTAGAGGCAACCATTAAAGGCTATATTCAAGGAGAATCCGAACAAATTCCAACGATTCGCGATATTTTGCTTCCTTTATCAGAAATTAGAAAGAGAATTAATATATTTATTGATGGCATTAGTCAAAACAAGGACAATTGGAAAATGGTTATCAATGAAGGTACCTCTCAACTTGGGGGAGGCACAATGCCAGGTGTCGAAATCCCAACACTTGTTGTTGCGGTAAGTCATGATCAGTTGAGTTCACAACAGATTTTTGATCGCCTGCGTCTAGGGAGTCCAGCGATTGTAACTCGACTTAAAAATGACCAAGTCCTAATAGATTTACGCACGGTGACAGAGGAAGAAATCCCGTTTCTTATTAATGCAATTCTTCATATCTAATGAACAAAGGAAAAATAGTCTATATCTGTTAAAATTAAAAGGAACTATTAAAGTTCAAACAGCCGAGAACTCTTCCTCTCGGCTGTTTTTAAATAGCAATTATTAGAAAGAAGAATTAGCGTTCTTCAATTGGGACATAAATTTGATTTTTAAGTCCGGTATAATCTGCACGAGGCCTAATGAGACGATTGTTGCTGTATTGCTCTAAGATATGTGCCAACCAGCCAGCCGTTCTACTAACCGCAAAAATTGGGGTAAACAGATCATGCTGGATACCCAGACTATGGTAAACAGATGCAGAATAAAAGTCCACGTTTGGCAATAACCCCTTTTCTTCTTTTATCATTTCTTCCATTCTTACCGAAATATCATACCATTTTTTCTCTCCAGTTATTAAAGTTAACTCTTTTGACATCTCTTTTAAATGCCTTGCCCTTGGATCCCCATACTTATATACCCGATGGCCAAAACCCATAATTTTCTCTTTATTTTCAAAGGCTTTATTGAGATAAGCCTCTACATGTTCAACATCATTAATTTCCATCAGCATTTTCATAACAGCTTCATTCGCACCACCATGCAAAGGTCCTTTTAGAGCTCCAATGGCGGATGTAATACCTGAATAAATATCTGACAAGGTAGCTACACATACACGAGCTGTAAAAGTGGACGCATTAAGTTCATGATCAGCATGAAGGATTAACGCTTTATTTAAAGCGGTTTCGGAAATTTCGTCGGGTTCTTCATCATTTAGCATATAAAGGAAATTAGCTGCAAATCCTAAGTCACTCCTAGGAAAAACAGGATTTTTACCTTCGCGTATTCTTGAAAATGCTGTCACAATAGTCGGAATCTGAGCCTGTAATCGAATTGCTTTTCGTTTATTTGCCCATTCACTCATGTCATCAGCTATATCATCATAATAAGCTAAACTTGATATTGTTGTTCGAAGGAATGCCATAGGGTGTATACCTTTAGGAATATGTGCTATTTTCTCCAATATATCTTCATGAACAAAAGCACTTTCAGTAAGCTCTGCTTTAAGTTCATCTAATTCCTGTTTTTTTGGTAATCTGCCGTTCAGCAATAGATATATGACTTCTTCAAAGCTGGCATTATCCGATAAATCATTAATGTTATACCCCCGGTATGTTAATTCACCATCTATAATGGAGCTTACCTGCGAGGAAGTTGCTATAACGCCTTCTAAACCTTTTGTTTGCAGCATTTTCTCATCTCTTCCTTTCATGCTTATTTATAATCAAGATTATAACATAACCTTGATAAATTAATCCATAATAATCAGAAAATAAAAAAAATTCTTGTGTTAATTTTGATTATATAATAACCTTGGTTATAATAAATGGGTTTTTAATGTATCCATTAACTTCTTATCGGTAAAAAGAAATAACGAGATAAAAGAGGATTTCATTAGCTTTTACAAATCAAAAGGTGAGGAAGTGAAAGGGATGAGAAAATTACAAGAAGAAGCACTAAATATTCATCGTGCATATCAAGGAAAGCTTGAAACAAAGTCAAAAATAAAAGTTGATAGTATGGAGAAATTAAGCCTTCTTTATTCCCCTGGTGTAGCTGAACCATGCATGGAAATTTATAAAGATAAGGAAAAGTTATATGAATACACAATGAAAGCGAATACAGTAGCAGTCATCACAGATGGTACAGCTGTTCTCGGATTAGGGAATATTGGTGCAGATGCTTCTTTACCTGTAATGGAAGGAAAGGCCATTCTTTTTAAAAGTTTTGCTAATGTGGATGCTATACCACTTTGTATTAATACAAGTGATATTGAAACGATTATAGAAATCACTAAATTACTTCAATCGTCATTTGGCGGGATTAATTTAGAGGATATTAAAGCACCGAATTGTTTTATCATCGAAGAAAGATTAAAAGAAGAGCTTGAAATTCCCGTTTTTCATGATGACCAGCATGGTACGGCCATTGTTACACTTGCAGGTTTAATTAATGCCTTAAAATTAACCAAAAAGAATTTATCCACCGTAAAAGTAGTAATTAATGGAGCAGGGGCAGCAGGAATTGCAGTTGCAAAACTGTTAACACGACTTAAAGTAAAGGAATTAATCATTTGCGATTCCAAAGGAGCCATTTATGATGGACGGCCATATGGGATGAACGAGATTAAAGCAAAAATAGCATTGCTTACGAACCAAAACCAAATTCGTGGCCCATTGTCAGAAGTGATAGTAGGAGCAGATGTGTTCATTGGGGTATCAGCTCCCAGTGCTCTTACCAAAGAGATGATTTATAAGATGAATCGAGACCCCATTATTTTTGCGATGGCAAATCCGGATCCGGAGATAACACCTGATGAAGCAAAAGCTGCTGGAGCGAAGATCATTGGTACAGGTAGGTCTGATTATCCAAATCAAGTAAATAATGTCCTGGCATTCCCTGGTGTATTCCGCGGGGCTTTAGACACACGTTCTACCGTTATTAATGAGGAGATGAAACTTGCAGCAGCTTATGCAATTGCTTCGTTGATCCCGGAATATGAGCTTAGGGAAGATTATATTATTCCCTTGCCTTTTGATCCTCGTATCGTACCAGAGGTTGCTGCTGCAGTTGCACAAGCTGCAATAAAGACAAAGGTTGCCACGAAGGAAGTGAATATCGGTGATCTGAAAAATAAAGCTTATCACTTTTCACACATGCAATCTGATATGAAGGTTAATGTGTCACCTTCATACTAATCTATTCTATACAGATAAACTCGAGTTGATGTAATAGAATAAATTTTTTACTTGCTAGCGCAAGCAACGTTCCTTACGGCTTGCGCTTATTTTGTATTGCTAAAATGCAAAAGCCAATACTAGTCAATTAGGATCAATTTTCAAAATATTATTTACATTAATAAAATTCAAAATTATAATTTGATTTAAATTATAATCATGGTTATCCATTTTTTTGCACACATTATAAGAATTATTTATATATTTTATAAAGAAAAATTATTTTTTTATTAATACATAAGTCGATTAGGAACCATTTCTCAACGAACAATAATACAGCGGAAAGGCCAATGTAATGCTATACAGTAAGCAGCTAAATAAGCAAATTTTCTAGTGACATTAAGAATAGGAGAATCATTATGTACCCAAAGTATTCAATGAATTTTAGAAAACTTGAAGCGTTTGTTTTGCTGATTGAAAAGAAAAGTTTTTCTGAAGTAGCGGCACAACTTGGGTGTACTCAACCAGCAATTAGCCAACTGATAAAGAGTTTAGAAGCTGATTTAAACCTTTCTCTCTATGATCGATACTCGTCCATCATTCGGACAACCCCTGCTGGACATTTTGTGTATCAAAAAGCAAAAAGTATTTTAAAGCAGTGGGAAGAACTTGAAGGAGAAATCCAATCCTTTCATAATACTTTGACAGGAAATTTAGTAATTGGTGCGAGTACCATTCCAGGAACATATCTTATTCCACAGTATGTCCGTGAATTCCACCGATTATTTCCTAATGTCAGTGTCTCTGTCGAAATTAGCGATTCAAAAAAAATTATTGATAAAATTATCAACAATCAAGTGGATATCGGTTTAGTTGGTATAAACCCTTCTTCGAATAAGATTATGACATTAGAGGTTGCCTCAGACACTCTAGTGTTTATAACACCCAATAATCACCCTTTATCTAACTCGAATAGTTTAAATAGCGATACTCTTCGGAATTACAATTTTGTATTAAGAGAAGAGGGATCCGGAACCCGTAAAGTGATGGAAGATTATTTAACTATATATGGCATCCAAATGTCTGATCTCCAATCCGTAGTTCACGTTGGAAGTACAGAGGCACTAATTGCTTCTGTTGAAGCAGGGGTGGGAATTAGTTGTGTGTCTAAGTTAGCAGCAATCCCTGCTGCCACAAGTGGCCGTATTCAAATTGCAGAAGGGTTGGAACCTTTCAAGCGAAGCTTTTATTTATCAACCCTATCCAAAAATACAAACCTTCCAATCATTAAAGAGTTCACTGCAATTTATACAGCAAAAGATATACAGGATGAAATAGGAATTTAGGGGTGAATTGGGGAGTTATTAGATATTAAAGTTATGTTGATTAAAAATATAAAATTTTATATTGATCATTTAAGGAGGAGAAACCAATTTGAAAAGCCATATTAATAAAATGTTTTGCTATTATTGGAACCCATATTGGGCGATGGGTATTGCTGGATTTTTAAGTGCCATCTACTTTGGCTTAACTAACACCGTATGGGCAGTTACAGGCGAATTCACCCGCTTAGGCGGTCATATCTTGGAACTTTTTGGAGTGGATATATCTGATTGGGATTATTTTAATCTTATAGGAATGCATGGCACTAGTGTTGAAAGAACTGATGGGTGGATCGTTTGGGGAATGTTTATTGGTGCATTTATTACTATTCTCTTAAGCAGTAATTTTAAAATCCGGATACCTAAGCAAAAAAGGCGATTAGTGCAAGGATTAATTGGAGGAATTATTGCGGGATTTGGAGCACGTTTAGCTCTTGGATGTAATTTGGCAGCCTTCTTTACGGGTGTTCCACAATTCTCCTTTCACTCTTGGATTTTTATGGCTGCAACAGCAATTGGGACTTTCTTCGGATTTAAAATTGTCAGCACCAGTTGGTGGAAGGGTAAACCTGTTTTAAGTAAAGGCAATACTGCTACATATTCCGTTAAGAAAAAAGATATCCAACCTTATATTGGAATTATGGTGGCTGTTGCTTATTCAGGACTTTTATTATATTTCTTTCTCTCGGGCAAGACATTACTTGGCATCGCAGCTATGTTTGGCGCAGCCTTTGGTATTTTAATAGAAAGAGGACAAATTTGTTTCACTTCAGCTTTCCGCGATCTATGGGTGAGTGGAAGGGCTACCATGACAAAAGCTATTGCAGCAGGAATAGCTGTCAGCACTGTTTTTACATTTATTATTATCGTTATTTACGGATTTGAGCCTATTACAAAAATTGGAGCACCGAGCACATTTATAGGCGGATTATTGTTCGGTTTAGGTATTGTTTTAGCAGGCGGATGTGAGACCGGAATGATGTATCGGGTAATGGAAGGACAGGTTTTATATCTATTTGTTTTTGCTGGTAATATTGTGGGAGCCACAGCACTTTCGTATGGATGGGATCATTTAGGTATTTATGAAGCGGTGGTGAAGATTGGAAATTCGATTAATTTGATTGCCGAAATGGGTGCTGTACCGGCATTAATTGCCACGCTCCTTATGCTTTTTGTATGGTATAGGATAGCTGTATTTTGGGAGAAAAACTATCGGTTTGGAACCGGACTTAAAAAAGGAGAGAAGAAACATAATGAATATCGATTACACTCTTGATCTTAGAGGAGAACCATGTCCTTTTCCAGTCATCTATTCTTTGGAAGTCTTAAAGGATATGAAAAAAGGAGAAATCCTTCAGGTTATTGCTGATTGTCCAGCTTCTTTCCGAAACGTACCTGAAGAAATAGTTAAGCATGGCTACAGCATGGCTAGGGAGCCTTACAAAAACGGGCAGGATTTATATTTCTTTATATATGCATAGAAAGGCAACTGAAAACAAACATAAGATGGAACTGCTCAGGCTTTAAGCAAAAACCGCTTGTGTAAGCTAGAAATAAATCAATGGTAAGTCTGATTTAACATTAGCTAATCCCACTCAACCTTAGAGATATAAAAAAGCATATAGAATCTATAAAAATTTACTAGAAAAATGATAATACAGATTGGAGTTGGAAAAGTATGTTTTCATTACGCAGATATGGTCAATTTGTATTCTTTCTATTAATTTTTGTCATTGTCATTTATTTAACTCTTCCCTTACTTTCCGTATTTATAACTAAGAGCCCGTCTATTCTCTGGGAGAAGTTAAATGGTAGTTTGGCTTATGAAGCACTGATGTTAAGCTTACAAACAACAATTATTTCCATATGTTTCATCATTATTTTTTGCACCCCACTAGCGTATTGCCTTGCGAAGAAGGAGTTTCTTGGTAAAAAGGCACTTGAGGTTGGGTTAAAAATGCCGATAGTTGCTCCTACTGCTGTTGTCGGTGTTGGGTTATTACTTGTCTTTGGACAAAACGGGTTATTAGGAGGAGCACTTTCTTTTTTGGGTGTAGAAATTCCGTTTACATCAATCGCTGTAATCATGGCACAGATCTTTATGGCTTCCCCTTTTTATTTAAATACAGCTCGACAATCGTTTGAAGCTGTTGATGACCAATTATTGGCTGTTTCAAGAACACTCGGAGTTCCTTCATGGATGACCTTTTGGCGTGTAACGATTCCTCTTTCTTTACCAGGTTTGATCTCGGGAGTTGCCCTCAGCTGGGCATTAGCCTTAGGGGAATTTGGAGCAACGATGATGTTTGCTGGTAATATGCCAGGTAAAACACAATCATTACCGCTGGCTATTTTCACCTCAATGGAATCAGATGCTGACGTTGCGGTTGCTATATCTGCATTGCTCTTGACAGTATCATTTCTTGTTCTGTTATTTGTAAGTCTAGTAGAAAAGCATATGAGAAATAAATTAACTGTAAACTAGCAAAGGAGGGCGAGGCGAATATGTTAAATCTTAAACTAAAAAAGGGACTTCGTCATTTTAGTGTTGATATTTCACAGAAAATAAGTAATGAAACTCTTGTACTGATTGGTCATTCAGGCTGCGGGAAAAGTACAACTTTAAAGATGCTAGCGGGACTGTTAAGCCCTGATGAAGGCAAAATCGAGTTGAAAGACCATGTAATCTACGATAATCAGAAAAAAATTAATTTGCCCCCTGAAGACAGAACCATTGGTTTTGTCTTTCAAAATTATGCATTGTTTCCTCATCTTAGCGTAAAGGAAAACATTGCCTATGGTATTTCTAAGCTAGCCACAGAAGAAAGAGAGAAACGCATCAATGAGACATTATCCTTTTTGGGAATTGAAGCCCTGGCACAATCCAAGCCTTCCATGCTTTCCGGGGGAGAGCAGCAGCGGGTCGCTTTAGCTCGTGCCCTGGTCACTCAACCTAAACTTTTGCTTTTGGACGAACCGTTGTCTGCGCTAGATGTATCTACCCGATCCCATGTAAGAACTGAGCTAAAAGAGTTGCTTGGAAAACTGTCGATTCCTACTATCGTGGTCACACATGATTATGAAGATGCGCGTGTATTGGCGGACCGTGTAGCTGTAATGGATAAAGGAAAAATTATTCAAACAGGCACTCCTCGCGAGATTGCCCAGTTTCCAGCAAACCATTTTGTAGCAGAGTTTACCGGTACAAATTTGATTGCTGTGGAAACCGCTGATTCCGAAATATCAGATTATGTTGCTTTTGATCCATGGAAAGTAAAGGTAAGTCGGGAATCAAAAAATTCAGTTCTAGAATGGCACGGGGAAATTTGTGATATGGCGGTAACTGGCGGATTTGTGCGCTTACATATTAACGGAAGATCCTCCTTCTATGCAGATATTCCAATTGAAACTTATGAGCAAATGGATTTCCAGATCGGGGAGGCAATATATGCATGCGTTGGCCCTAAAGAGGTTCGAACCATAAAGCTCGAAAAGGACGAAGGTTCACCTGTTGAACAGAAGGGAATACAACGGCCAGAAAAGAATGTAAAACAACTATGGAAATGGGGTTATACCCTTGTCGCTATTCTGGCGATAACATTTTTGATGTTTACTTATGTGTTTAGTTCCCAGCGTGCTAATGGATTTACAAATGAAAGTCAAATAGAGATGTTCTCCTTAGTTGCGGCTAATGCTACAGATCCATTTAACAAATTAATTGAAGAATTTGAAAATGATCATTCAAATGTTAATGTCGAAGCAACATACGCTGGTACCCAAATCATTCGTACACAACTGGAGCAAGGGGCAAAAGCAGATTTATTTTTATCTGCTGATTTGGATCATATTGAGGCTGTCAAACAACAAGGCTTAATAAGTGAATTTTTCCCTGTTTCTAATAATCATCTCGTGATTGTTATACCAAAAGATAATCAGGTTGGTATTCATTCTTTAAAGGACCTGAGTTCAAAAAAAGTGAAACTCGTGATTGGCACAGATACAGTACCTATTGGAAAATATACACGAGAAGTATTAGAAAAGGCCAAGGTTAAATACGGAGAGGATTTTTATGAAAAAGTGTTAGCCAACGTGGTGTCATTTGAAACAAATGTTAAGCAAGTACTTCAAAAGGTATCTTTGGGAGAAGCAGAGGCAGGGATTGTATATACAACTGACGTGACTCCAGAGTTCTTAAAAAAGGTTAAAATTATCGAAATTCCTAAAGAATACAACATTGTTGCCACTAACTATATTTCTGTGCCTAACGCGGCACCAAACAAGAACTTGGCCGAAGAGTTCATGCATATGATTCTTTCCGATAAAGGCCAAAAAACTTTTTTAAAATACAACTATGATCCGTTAAGTGAGGATTTTCAATGACTTCTAAATTTATGATGCTGATCCGTAACTAGGTTTAACTTCAGTTTAATTCAGGATAGGTATTTACACGGGAATCATGATTATCATATAATTACGATAGTAGACGTTATGTCTACTTTTTTTAATTCAATTGATAAAAACATTTTTTCGCAGAAAATTATTTAATAATTCATAATTTTAATTATTTTGGATATAGGTGGTTTCTTAGATGAAATTTGAAAAAATACAAGAGCAATCCATTATAATCACTTTACTATATATATTAGCTTATTATTCATCTATATTATTTTGGCCAGATATTAAATCGTTAGGGGTTATTATAGCGGTTATTGGCCCATTATTAACACTTATATTCTTAGGGCTATCTTTTAACAGAATAGAAGATAAGTCAGATAAAACATTTTGGACCATTATATTTATCGGGTGCTTGAGTTATTTTATTGCTGAGTTAATCTATAGGTTTCATGTGGCGTACTTGGATTTGAATTACCCATTTCCTGGATGGGCTAATTTATTTTATAACTTATTTGTATTATTATACGCGATTGCTGTTCTCTTTAAAGTATATGTAAAAAGGAAACAACTTCATACCTTTCAAGTGTTTTTTGATTCTTTTATTATAATGACCGTACTAACAACAATTAGTTGGATACATTTTTTGAGCCCTATTATACATAATAATGACTATTCATATTCATATTTTAAGCTTATCGCTTCATTAAGTTATCCAGTAGCTCATTTAGGGGTTTTACTGGGAATTGTCTTAATTTATCTTTCTTCTAAGCCTATATTTTCTCCAATTGTTTTAACTTTGAATATTACAGGAATAGTAATTTATACACTAGCAGAATCTTACTACGTATATCAGTCTATTTTTTATGAATATAATCAAGACTTTTCACTAATGACACCAGTTTGGAATATCTCTCTTTTATTTATAGGAGTTTCTAGTCTTTTTTATAAAAAAGTAGACAATGCTCCTCAGAGAAAAAGTATTTTATCAAAATTATCTTCTTCTTTCCGTATTTTATTTCCGTACTTAGGTTTAAGCATTTTAGTGATTATAGCTCTGAAAAAAGAGGAAGCTATCTTTAGTGTGTTTATAGGAGGAGCAATTGTTTTACTTTTAATCGTTATACGTCAAGTCATGACCATTTTACAAAATGACATTTTACTTCACCAACTTAAGGATAGAACAAAAGAATTAGAAAGTGTTCAGTTAGAATTGTCAGCTAGTGAACAGCGTTATAAGTCATTGTTTGACCACCATCCGAGTGCTATATACTCCATTGACAAAAATGGATATATTCTATCAGCAAATCATAGTTTTGAAAAAATTACGGGATATAGTGTTCAAGAATGCAGGAGTAGTCATTTTTGTGATAGCATTGTATCGGATTATATAGATCTTTCGCATCATAACTTTGATAAAGCACTTCACGGGAGTCCTCAAAATTTCGATATTGCATTTCTGCATATTACGGGAAAAAGAATTGAATTAAACTTAACTTTAGTTCCTATCATTGTGAATAATAAAGTTATTGGCGTTTATGGACTTGCACAAGATATTACAGAGAAGAGGAAAACAGAAGAAATGCTTATGAAATCCGAAAAACTCTCGGTTGTTGGACGCTTGGCTGCAGGAGTAGCACATGAAATACGAAACCCGCTCACGACAATTAAAGGGTTTTTACAATTGATAAATATAGACAAAAATTCTTTTCAACAAGAGTTTTTGGAGACTACTTTATCAGAGCTGGCTCGGATGGAAAAAATTATTTATAAGTTTTTGTATTTAGCCGATCTTCATCATGAGACGATATTTAGTAAAGTCAATGTTAAAAATTTAATACAAGAAATAATTGAAGACGAAACAATGTTCAATATTAATATTATCATGGAAACAGAAGAGGACATCCCGCCTATTGAGTGCATAGAAAGTCAATTAAGGATAGTGTTTATAAATTTGATTGAGAATGCCATTGAAGCAACAGATGGTCAGGGAGATATTTATATTGAAGTAAAACAAATGGAGCAAAATAATCTTAGAATTCGTTTTATTGATAATGGATGCGGGATTCCAGGAGAACGATTACACAGGCTAGGGGAACCATATTACTCAACAAAGGAAAAAGGGACAGGTATAGGATTGATGTTAAGTTATAAAATCGTTGCACACCACCAAGGCCAACTTTTTATTTCTAGCGAGGAAGGGAAAGGGACAACGGTAGACGTAACCATACCAGTAAATAGATCGAAGGATAAAAATGGTAGTTTAAAGCTAATGTTACACTCCAGCGTAAAACCCTCTTAATTTTGTTATGTTTGGATTGTCTTTATACTCAAGAAAAGGACGCTGGTGAGACAATGCCAGCGTCCTTTTTCCAATGTATAAGAAGTTAATGAGCAATCAAGTCATTAGCTTCCACTTTTGAAATTTCAATTAATAAGTCTCCTGCTTTAATTGATTCGCCACTTTTAACAAAAATATCTTTAATGATCCCATCAAAAGGTGCTTGAACTGTGGTTTCCATTTTCATTGCCTCTGTAATAAGGAGATGGTCGCCTCTTTTTACCTTTTCTCCTTTTTCCACAACCGCCTTAATGACTGTACCAGGCATGGTTGCACCGATATGACCATCGTTTTTAGGATCTGCTTTTATTTTTGCTATCACTTCTGATTTTATGTTTTCATCTCGAATGACTACTTCACGTGGCTGCCCATTCAACTCAAAATAAATTATTCTTGTACCATTTGCTTGTGGCTCTCCAATTGAAATAAGTTTTACAATAAGTGTTTTACCTGATTCAATTTCTACTTCAATTTCCTCACCGAGCCTCATTCCATATAGGAATGTCGGTGTATCCAAAACGGATACATCACCAAACTGATCCACCGTTTTAATATAATCCATAAATACCTTAGGATATAATGCATATGCCAATGTATCATAATCCGTAGCCCTATTACCGATTTCTTTTATTAGTGTATGTTTCAAATCCTCAAAATCAACCTCATCTAATAATTCCCCAGGTCTTACAGTAATTGGTTTTTTATCCTTCAGGATAACCTTTTGTAAATCTTCAGGGAATCCACCATATGGCTGCCCTAAATAACCTTGGAAAAGTTCAATAACAGAGTCTGGGAAGTCTATTTTCAAGCCACGTTCTATTACATCTTCCTCTGAAAGATTATTTTGTACCATAAACAATGCCATATCTCCAACTACTTTAGAAGAGGGTGTTACCTTCACTATATTTCCAAACATTTGGTTAACACGTCTGTACATATCTTTTACTTCATCCCAGCGTTCCTCAAGTCCAACGGCTTTTGCTTGCTGCTGAAGATTGCTGTACTGTCCGCCAGGCATTTCATGCTGATAGACTTCTGAGTGAGGCGCCACCATTCCGCTTTCGAAATCTTGGTAATATTTCCGTATATCTTCCCAATAGTGAGTCAGTTTATCAATAGAAGAGATAGGAATACTTGGCTTACGGTCAGTTCCCTCTAATGCATAATTCAGTGAATTCATGCTTGGTTGTGAGGTTAAACCCGCCATGGAACCTACCGCAACATCCACGATATCCACACCCGCCTCAATAGCCTTGGAATAAGTATAAATACCGTTACCACTTGTATCATGCATATGAAGATGGATTGGGATATTTACTATTCCTTTCAGTTCAGTAATAAGGCGATAAGCAGCTTGAGGCTTTAGAAGTCCCGCCATATCTTTAATACCAATAATATGAGCACCTTGTTGTTCCAATTCTTTTGCCATGTCCTTATAATATTCCATATTGTACTTAACTTCTGTAGAATCCGAGACATCACCGGTATAGCATATAGCTGCCTCTGCAATTTTTCCTGATTGTCGTACAGCATCAATGGCTACTTCCATTCCTTTCAGCCAGTTAAGGCTGTCGAAAATGCGGAAAACATCAATGCCCGTATCTGCTGATTTTGTTACAAATTCACGAATTACATTATCTGGATAGTTTTTATAACCAACTGCATTAGATGCACGCAATAGCATTTGAAATAATATATTTGGAATTGATTTTCTTAGAGATACCAAACGTTCCCATGGGTCTTCTTTTAGAAAACGGTAGGAGACATCGAATGTTGCACCGCCCCACATTTCTATCGAAAATAATTCAGGAAGTAATTTTGCTGTTGGTTCGGCAATGTGCTTTATATCATTTGTCCGTACCCGGGTGGCTAACAAGGATTGATGAGCGTCACGGAAGGTTGTGTCTGTCAATAAAACTTCTTTCTGATCTTTCACCCAGTTTAAAAGCCCCACGGTACCATGTTCTTCTAAAATTTGTTTAGTACCAGGCTGAATCCTCTCCTGAGAAGAAAGCTTTGGTATTCTTGGCTTGGAAAAAACCGGTTTCTTCTTTCTAGGGACACCGGGAAACCCATTTACCGTTACAGTACCGATATATGTGAGCATTTTAGTCCCACGGTCCTTGCTTTTGGAAAAGAAGAATAGCTCAGGTGTGTTATTAATAAAGGATGTATTATATTCACCTGTAAGGAACTTTTCGTGTTTTACCACATTTTCCAGGAAAGGAATATTCGTTTTAATTCCGCGGATACGGAATTCTTGTAAATTTCGTACCATTTTAGATGCAGCTTGTTCAAATGTCTGTGCCCAAGTTGATAATTTGACTAATAATGAATCATAATGTGGTGTGATCTCTGCACCCTGGAAGCCATTTCCGGCATCAAGCCGAACCCCAAAGCCACCCCCAGAACGATATGCCATAATTCTTCCCGTGTCAGGCATAAAGTTATTTAGTGGATCTTCTGTAGTGACACGGGATTGAATAGCATAGCCATATATTCGTAGATCAGCTTGTTTTGGAATGTTAATCATGTCACCATGTAAAGAATGACCTTCTGCTATCAGGATCTGGGACTGAACAATATCGACGCCTGTAACCATTTCTGTAATGGTATGTTCCACTTGCACACGAGGATTTACCTCAATAAAATAAAAGGAGGTTCCGGAAACCAGAAATTCTACTGTCCCGGCATTGACATATTGGACATTTTCGGCCAATTGTAAAGCGGCTTGACAGATCGCTTCACGCAATTCCTCTGAAAGGGAAACACAAGGTGCTACTTCTACTACTTTTTGATGGCGCCTTTGTACAGAACAATCACGTTCGAATAAGTGAATAATCTTTCCTTGTTGATCCCCGAGAATTTGGACTTCTATATGTTTAGGATTTTCTACAAACCTTTCCACATACACTTCATCACTACCAAAGGAAGCTTTTGCTTCCGATTTTGCTCGATCATAAGCTTCTTTCACTTCCTCTTCGCGACTTACAATCCGCATACCCCGTCCACCACCGCCTAGTGATGCTTTAATGATGATCGGGTATCCATTTTGATTCCCAAATAGGACTACATCCTCCAAATCATTTACAGGCCCGTCACTTCCTGGAATAACAGGAATGCCAGCGATTTTTGCTTGATGTTTAGCCTTTACTTTATCTCCAAACATATCTAAATGTTCTGTTTTTGGCCCAACAAAAATAATTCCTTCTTCTTCACAACGTCTTGCAAAGTGAATATTTTCTGATAAGAATCCATAACCTGGATGTATGGCATCAACTTCGGCGCTTTTTGCAATTTCTATAATTCCTTCAATGTCCAAATAGGCATCAATGGGTTTTTTTCCCTCTCCGACTAAATAGGCCTCATCAGCTTTATATCGATGATATGATCCTGAATCCTCCCTAGAATAAATTGCGACCGTACGAATATTCAATTCCGTACAAGCCCGAAAGACCCGAATCGCAATCTCACCACGATTTGCTACTAATAATTTATTAATTTTATTTGCCAATTAAAGCGCCTCCTTTTATAATGAGTTAGAAATAAATTGTTAGATAATTTAAATTATTTGAACATAAGAGACTAATCTATGTTATACTAAAAAAATAATCTTGATTACCTTTACAATCTTTAATGATATAAAATACACAATTTAAGCGTCACAGTTTTACCTACTTTTATACAAAAATAATAATCGCGATTACAATATAACCCAAAAGGGTATGGGGTGGAGATTCTATGAAAAATATTCAACAGAGAAATAAAAAAATTCAAACGGTTCGCATGATGTCTTATTTTATTGATGCAACAGCGAAAATTATTGAAGAAGAAGGAATAGAAAATGTAACAATTAGAAAAGTTGCTGATATAGCAGGTTATAACAGTGCAACTATATATAATTACTTTGAGGACTTATCACATTTAATATTCTTTGCTTCCATGAAATTTATGAAAGATTACACAAGTGCCTTACCAGAATATATTTCTAATGCTAAAAATCCTTTAGAGAAGTATTTATTAATATGGGAATGCTTTTGTAAATACTCATTTGGATCACCGCAAATCTATTATGCAATCTTTTCTTCTGATTTAGGTGTTCATCCAACGAAGTTGAGTGATTATTATGATTACTTTCCAGGTGACATAATTTCAGTGCCTGAAGAATTCAGGACCATGATTATGGAAACCAGCGTATCCAAGAGAACTCGAATCGCTCTAGAGCAATGTGTAAAAGAGGGTTACATTAAGGAATCAGATGCTGACCAAATGGCAGATACACATTATTTAATATGGCAAGGTGCGCTTACATTGTTTATTAATAATAGATCTGCCAATTCGGTTCAGGAAATTACTGAAATGACCTTAAAACACATTCGAAATACCATTCCAGAAATTTTATAAGATTTAAATGGCTTCCTTGCTTTCGTTAGCATTTTCTGTAGGTGCTTTTACTTGGGGATTACTTTCCTTTTTTTCCTCTTTTAAGCCTTTATATAGTGAGTAACACATAATAATCATAATAATAGTAAACGGAAAAGCTGCAGCAATTGACGCGGATTGTAAAGTATCTAAACTACCGCTTAATAGCAATACAATGGAGATCAGGGATAAAAGAATTCCCCAAGTTACTTTTATTGATCGGGAAGGGTTCAGGTTACCCTCTGAACTAAAGATTGATAGAACAAATGTGGATGAATCTGCAGAAGTAACAAAAAATGTCACAACCAGGATTAGAGCAATAATACTTAAGAGGAAGCCCATTGGGAAATTTTCAAAGAATACAAACAATGCTAATGATACATCTGTATTGACCGCATCTATTAATGCTTTATTCCCTAAATTGTGAACTAAATGAAGACTTGACCCACCGAAAGCAGCAAACCATACAAAAGTTCCTAATGTAGGAACAATTAAAACACCTAAAATAAACTCTTTTATGGTTCTTCCCTTTGAAACTTTGGCGATAAAACTTCCTACAAACGGTCCCCAAGCAATCCACCATGCCCAATAAAAAAGTGTCCAGCCTGAAATCCAGGAATTGTCACCGAATGGTCTGTTTCTTAAGCTCATAGATAAGAGCTGATCTAGATAACTACCCATTGTATTAGTTAATACATTAAATATCTGAGCTGTAGGGCCAATGATAATTAATACAGTCATGAGTAATATGGCCAACAGAATATTAATGTTAGATAAAATTTTCATCCCTCGGTCAATTCCAATAAAAGCAGATCCAGTGAATAAAGCAGTTAGGAAACATATAATAATGATTTGATTGGTTATTGTATTAGGTACATTAAAAAGGTAATCTACCCCACTGGCAATTTGCAATGTGCCTAATCCTAAGGAAGTAGCAATACCAAAAACAGTAGCTATTATAGCTAGTACATCAATTGTTTTACCAATCTTCCCGTGAATTCGTTCACCTAAAATAGGGTAGAAAACAGAACTGATAAGTCCCGGGAGGTTTTTTCGGTATTGAAAAAAGGCAAGGCTTAATCCGATAAACGTATAAATCGCCCAAGGATGAAGCCCCCAGTGGAAAAAAGTATATGTCATCGATATAGCTGCGGCTTCTTCCGTATTACCTTCTCCAAATGGAGGCTTCGTGTAATGAACTACGGGTTCTGCAACTCCCCAAAATACTAATCCAATTCCCATTCCTGCGCTAAATAACATCGCAAACCAGGATACCGTACTATAAGCAGGGCGATCTGTATCCTTCCCTAACCTTAAAGCCCCATATTTTGAAAACAATAAACAAAGTGTAAAAACTAAAAATGATAGGGCAGCAATCAAATAGAACCATCCAAAATAATCAGTAGTAGTTTTTAAGAATCCTGTTGTTAAATCTGACAAAAGGTCATTAAAAAAAACACCGAATAAAACAAAAAAAACGGTGACTAACAACGATGTAATAAACACTTGATTTTTACCTTTACTCATAATTTTCCCCCTTAATTAAAATCATTTCTCCTTTCAAATTCAATTGTAATCGTTTTCAGAAACAATTAACTACTCAAGATGTTATCATAATCTTGATTAAAATAACATCCCGAATATTCTGTTAATTAAACAATAAGATTTTCTTATAAAAATAAAAAGTAAAAATTATACAGTAAAATTAATCGAAAATTATTTACTTTCTGAAAAAACAATAATATAATCTAGTCATAATTAAAATATAATCACGATTAAAGGAGGGGTTGTATGAAGTTAGAGATGGGATATTTTCATGTCCAAGATATTGTCTTTGGAGAAAAGACCTTCTTTGAAAATGGAATTTTAACGATTAACAAAGAAGAGGCACTAAACATTGTACTTCAAGATGAAAACATAACATACGCGGATCTCATAATTGCAAAAGAAGGAGATCCTATCCGTATTACTCCAGTAAAGGATGCAGTTGAACCTAGGTGTAAAGTTTCTGGAGGGGTAATGTTTCCTGGAGTTACAAACAAATTGGTGCCAGTTGGTCAGGGACGCACACATGTACTAAAAGGAAGCTGTGTTTTGGCAGTGGGAAAACATTGGGGTGGATTTCAGGATGGTTTAATAGACATGAGCGGTCCTGGCGCAAAACAAACTATGTTTTCTCAATTAAATAATATTTGTCTAGTAGCCGATACAAATGAAGATTTTGAAAAAAATCAACAACAGAAAAAAAATAAAGCACTGCGCTGGGCAGCATTGCGCTTAGCTGAGTATGTAGGAAATTGTGTGAAGGATTTAGAACCGGAAGAGCTAGACGTTTATGAACATCTTCCTTTAGTTCAACGAAGCAAAGAGGTTAGAGAGCTTCCAAGCGTTGTGTATGTTCTACAGCTTCAGTCACAAATGCTTGAAAACGGTTACAATGCTCTCGTTTATGGATGGGATACAAATCATATGCTACCAACATTGATGAATCCAAATGAACTGCTAGATGGAGCCATTGTTTCAGGAAGTTTTATGCCATCATCATCAAAAATTTCAACTTATCAGCATGCAAACAATGCGACCATTAAACGGTTAATGGAGGAACATGGAAAAACAATTAATTTTCTTGGTGCCATAGTTTCTAATTTAAATGTTCAATTAGAGGAAAAGCAACGATCTGCGTTTTTTGTGCGTCAAATAGCAACTTCTTTAGGGGCTCAAGGGGCAATCGTAGCCGAAGAAGGATACGGAAACCCGGATTCCGATTTTATTTTGGTGGTAGATGAATTAGAGGATGCAGGGATTAAAGTCGTAGGAATTACCAATGAGTGTACAGGTCGAGATGGTAAATCCCAACCACTTGTTGATTTATCCGAAAAGGCGAATGCAATTGTATCAACTGGTAATGTATCCCAATTTATTAAGCTGCCGCCAATGGAGATTGTTATTGGAGAACTTGAGTCGTTAGCAAGAGATGGAAACTCAGGTGGATGGGCTGAATCAGTATTGCCAGATGGTTCAATTGAAATGGAAAACAATGGTGTTTTTTGTGCCGATTCAAGTACAGGCAATCATTATAAAACAGTAGTTGAGTACTAAAAAGGGGGGATACCATGAAAAAGGCTATACATTATCTTAACCAATTTTTCGGGCAAATTGGCGGAGAAGATAAAGCTGACTTTGAACCAGAAATACGCGAGGGGATTGTTGGACCTGGCTTGCTATTAAACAATCTATTAGCTCCTGTAGCTGAAGTAACTCAATCAATTATTTGTGGAGATAACTTTTTTGGTTCAAGAAAAGAAGAAGCAATCGAAAGGATTTTGAATTTTTTAGAAGATAAAGAGTTTGATATTTTTATTGCAGGTCCAGCTTTCATGGCAGGACGGTATGGAGTAGCCTGCGGTGAAATATGTAAAGCCGTAAAAGACCGATTTAATGTTCCTGTGATTACGAGTATGTATATTGAAAACCCTGGAGTAGAAATGTTTCAAAAAGAGATATACATCTTTCCAGGTGGAAATGGTGCAGTTGCAATGCGGAAGGATATGCCCAAAATGGCAGCGTTCGCGAAAAAAATTCTATCAAGTGAAACGATCTCATCGGCAGAAAACGAAGGCTATCTACCGCGTGGCATCCGTTTAGAAACATTTAAAGAGCCTACAGTTAGTGGTGCTGAGCGAGCTGTGAACATGTTATTAAAGAAATTAAATGGAGAAGAATTTAAAACAGAAATGCCAATGCCAGTGATCGATAGGGTACCAATTGCTTCTCCTATTGAAGACTTAAGTCAAGCAACCATTGCACTCGTTACCTCAGGGGGAATCGTACCTGCAGGGAATCCTGATCGTATTCAATCAGCTTCCGCTACGAAATGGGGAAGATACAATATTGCTGATCTTGATGAATTACAGGCCAGGGAATGGGAAACGATTCATGCTGGATTTGACCCTGCTGCAGCTAATGCAGATCCGGACCGGATTGTCCCATTAGATGCTTTGAGATCTTTTGAAAAAGAAAAACGAATTGGAAGAATACATGAGTATATATATTCTACCGTTGGGACGGGAACGACACAAGCTGAGGCAAGCCGTATGGGAACCGAAATAGCCCAACAATTAAAAGATGCCAATGTTTCTGCTGTTATTCTCACATCGACCTGAGGGACGTGTACTCGTTGCGGTGCAACGATGACAAAAGAGATTGAACGCGCTGGCATACCTATTGTACAAATGGCAAACCTTGTATCCATTGCGAAAACTGTTGGTTCAAACCGAATTGTCCCTACTATTTCCATACCTTATCCATTAGGGGATCCGAACACTTCAGTGGAAGAACAATGGAAGCTTCGCAAACACCGTGTAGGAGTTGCTTTGGATGCATTGGAAAAAGAGCTTGAAGATGCAACCATTTTTGAAGTGAAAGTATAATAACGGCTTTGAAAGAGATATTTGATGTTACAGATAAAAAGGTGTTTGCCCTTAGATAAAAAAAAGCATTTGTAGTGGATTGAATAGGCTAGATAAAAATTGCTATAAAGGGAGAAACGACTATGAATCCTGAAAATGTCTATGATGTCATCATTGCTGGGGCTGGCCCTGCAGGTATGACATCAGCGGTTTATACTTCTCGAGCGAGAATGAAAACTCTAATGGTTGAAAAAGATCTTCCAGGCGGACAAATGACAAAAACAGAAGAAATTGAGAATTACCCAGGTTTTGAAATGATTTTAGGCCCAGATTTATCCCATAAGATGTTCGAACATTCAAAAAAGTTCGGCGCTGATTATGTTCGCGGTGATATAAAGGAGATAAAAGACGGGTATCCACTTAAAACTGTTGTGATTGATGATAAAGAGTATAAGGCGAAATCTATTATTATCGCAACTGGAGCAAAACATCGGAAAATAGGTATTCCAGGAGAAAGTGAGTTATCTGGTTTCGGTGTTTCATATTGTGCCGTTTGTGATGGTGCTTTCTTTGCTGATCAGGAGCTAGTAGTAGTGGGTGGTGGGGATTCCGCAGTAGAAGAAGCGATCTTTTTGACCCGCTTTGCATCCAAGGTAACTATCATACACCGGCGTGATGAACTGCGTGCACAAAAGATCATTCAAAAACGTGCTTTTGACAATGAAAAAATTAACTTTATCTGGAATCACACTGTAGAAGAAGTACTTGGTGACGGACTTGTGACTGGGGTTTTAATCAAGGATAAGATTACTGGAGAAACAAGGGAATTTCCTTGCAGCGGTATTTTTATTTATATTGGGATGGATCCTCTTTCCTATTGTGTAAAGGATTTGGGTATTACAAATGAAAACGGATATATCGTTGTAGATGAAGATATGAAGACATCCGTAAAAGGGATCTTTTCTGCAGGCGATGTCAATGAAAAAATGCTGCGCCAAATTATCACTGCCACTGGTGACGGAAGCGTTGCAGCATTATCTGCACAACAATATGTAGAAAACTTAGAAGAAGAACTTAAAGAAGCAAAAATGGAGGTACAGTATGGCAACGCCAGTTATTAAAGGAGTTTCATTTGTAATAACACATACCCCAAGTTTAGTCCGATATGGCTCTAAACCAGTTAGAGAAATTGAGAAAAATCCAGATGTTCTTCGAGACATTTTAAGCCATTTAAGAAGTTATGAAGATGCTGTAGCTTATCCGCCAAACCAGGTATTTATCGGTAATATGAGGCCAGAATCATTAAAGGAATATGAAAGACCATGGACAAATCAAAATCTTTCCAATGCTGACCGATTTAGTTCATGGGGTGAGATACTTCCTGAAGAAGAGTTTTATGGATGGCTTAAAATAGCTGATGAATATGATTTAATTTATTTAGAAGAGAACTTTTTAAATACCCGAGTAAAGCCTAGATTAGAGAACCATCCTCTTATTTCATCAAAGGATATAGAAGCCTTGGGTAAAGGTGTTAATATTGATGAAATTCAAGGGAAATTAGAAGACGGCACTGCCCTTCCTCTTTTTGTCAATAAAGATCAACTAATTGGTGTTTTCACTGCTGGCCATGATGAGGACAAATTTCTTTCGGCACATATTTTATTGGAGAATTTAAGCAATAAAGCATCAGGAATTGTTGCCATGCGCCACGCCCTTAGTTCTTTTGATGTTAAGCCTGAGCAAATAGAGTATGTTATCGGTTGTGATGAAGAAGCAGTGGGTGATCGCTACCAGCGTGGTGGCGGTAATATGGCAAAGTCAATTGCGGAATATGCAGGCTGTGTCAATGCGTCAGGCTCAGATATCAAAGCATTCTGCTGTGCACCTGCTCATGCTGTAAGTGTAGCTGCCTCTTTTGTCCAATCTGGGATTTATAAAGAGACGTTGGTAATTGGTGGAGGGTGCTTAGCTAAATTAGGGATGAAATATGCTGGAAACATTTCTAAAGAAATGCCAATTACAGAAGATCAAATGGGCGCCATTGCTATTCTAATTGGAGAAGATGATGGTGAAAGTCCGAAAATTCGTACAGACGCATTCGGAAAGCACAAGATTTCTGCTGGTTCATCTGCACAGGCAATCTATAATTCTCTTGTAGTAGATCCACTTGAAGCAATCGGCAAGAAGATTACGGATATCGATAAATATGCGGTAGAATTGCACAATCCCGATGTTACAGAACCAAATGGCAATGGTAATGTACCTCGCGGAAATTACCGCACACTTGCTGCTATGGCAGTAATGAAAAAGGAATTGGATCGCTCTGAGATAAACTCTTTTGAGGACAAATACGGAATGCTGGGTTTTTCCCCTACACAAGGTCATATTGCATCGGCTATCCCATTTTTAGGGCATGCAAGAGATATGATCATGAATGGTGAAATAAATAATGCAATGTTTGTTGGGAAGGGAAGTTTATTCTTAGGAAAAATGACATCTCTTTCTGATGGAATGTCATTTATTATAGAAAAAAATGATGGGGGGAATTAATATGATCGAGGTAGGAAAAGCAAATTTTGAAACTGAAGTACTTAAAGCAGATAAACCAGTAGTAGTCGATTTTTGGGGTCCAAGTTGTCAACCCTGTCTCAAATTAATGCCAGATGTAGAAGCTTTGGCGGACACATACAGTGAACAAGTGAAAGTCGTTAAACTCAATAGTGTAGAGAATCGAAGAGTTTGTATTAATCATCGGGTTATGGGATTACCATCTTTCCTATTATTCAAAAATGGTGAGGAAGTAAAGCGAATTTCAGGTGGAGAATTAACAAAAGAGGATATTGAAAATCTTATAAAAGAAAACCTATAAAAATATAAAATAGAAGAAAGGATGATAAAAAATGGATTTAAAAAATAAGAAAATTTTTGTACTAGGCGAGAGAGATGGTGTTCCAGCACCGGCAATTGAAGAATGCCTAAACTCTATCGGGGCTGAAGTCATTTATAAAGACACTCAATGCTTCGTTTGAACGGCGGCAGGCGCAATGGACCAGGTGGTCCAAGAGAAATTGAAACAGGCTGCTGAAAAATATGGGAATGAAAATGTAATAGTTATTCTAGGTTCTCCAGATGAAGATAGTGCAGATATTTTCGCAGAAACTGTAACCGTTGGGGATCCAACGTATGCAGGGCCACTAGCTGGTATCGCATTAGGTCTTTCTGTTTATCACATACTAGAAGATGAAATCAAGGACCAGTTTCCAGAGGAAATTTATCAAGACCAAATTGGCTTAATGGAACTTTCCTTGGATAAAGAAAGTATTTGTAATGCGATTGAACAAGCGAGGGAAAAGTTTTTAAACGTATAATAGAGGATTTAAGAATCAAAAAATAACGTTATGTCCCTGTAGAAAACGCCGATTTCCTCAAAAGTAATCGGCGTTTTTCTATATTGATAAGACGTATAGACAGATATTGGACTATTTATTTTTTATATCTTGTTTATTGAGTAAAAAGCTAGTTTAATAAGGAAGATCAAAAGAGGAGGGAGTCATTTCGTCTCTTACTTTGATTTCTTTAAGAACTTGTCGTTGATTACTTGGCTAAGGCCTGAAGAATGCGATAGTTGCTACCTTATTAAATGCTTTGAAATCAAATAAATAAAAACAGGAATATGGAATTAACCATATTCCTCATTTTAATATGTAAGAGATCTATCATTTGGCGGGAGAGGATGGGAATCGAACCCACCGAACGCCTCACGGACGTCCCACTCGGTTTTGAAGACCGGGAAGAGCACCAGCATCTCAGCCACCCCCATAGATTTATTTTAATCAAATTTAATACAGTTTACAAGGTGTTTTTTTAACTTTTTTAATTGTTAGACATATTAGAAAGTTAGTGGCATTTTGATATACTTATAATAGATAAGTAGAGATCATATTAGTTATCGGAGGAAATTGAAATGAGTTATTATACTATTGGAATCGCCGGACATATTGATCATGGCAAAACGACATTAACTAAAGCACTAACAAATGTTGATACAGATCGGCTAAAAGAAGAGAAAGAACGAAATATTTCGATAGAACTAGGGTATGCACCGTTTCAAATTCAAGAAGGTTATCATATCTCGATTATCGATGTGCCTGGACATGAAAAATTTATTAGACAAATGATAGCGGGTGTAACGGGTATTGATTTAGCTGTTATTGTGGTAGCTGCGGATGAAGGACTTATGCCACAAACAAAAGAACATGTTGAAATTCTGTCCTTATTAGGAATTGAACAAGTTATAATTGCGGTAACAAAAGCAGATTTAGTAGATAATGAACAGTTGGAGCTTGCTGAAGAAGAAATTCGGGATTATATCGATGGCTCCGTTTTTGAAACAGCCGATGTCATTTATGTGGATGGGGTTTCAAAGCGAGGTATCCCTAAGTTTAAAGAAAAGGTGATTGAGAAACTTAAGAAATGTCGACAGAGAAATGATGTCGGAGCACTACGTATGCCAGTTGATCAAGTATTTTCGCTTCAAGGACATGGAACCATTTTACGCGGGACAGTGTTCGATGGTTCAATTTCTTCGGGGCAGTCGATTACGGTTTTGCCTCAAGGGTATAAGGCGAAAGTCCGTCAACTACAGTCACAAAATGAAAATGTTACGAAAGCTTTTGCCGGACAAAGAGTAGCCGTCAATATCTCTGGAGTTGATCGCCAACTTGTAAACCGTGGAAATGTCATTGTAGATTCCAATCATTATGCCTTAACAAATTGTATTGATGTTATAATCCGTACGACAAAATTAATGGAACTTCCTTTAAAACAAAGGTCATTGGTGAAACTACATATTGGAACTTCGGAAGTAATGGGGAAAATCATTTTCTTTGACCGAAATACCCTGGAAGCAGAAGCTGGAGTAGAAGTGTATTGCCAAATTAGACTTGACGAACCTATTGTTGGAAAAAAGGGAGATCGCTTTATTTTAAGGCGGCCTACTCCCATAGAAACATTTGCTGGTGGGAGAATTATAAACATAGAGGGAAGAAAGTACCGTTTTGGCAAAAACACAATTGACTTTTTGAAACAATTAGAACAAGGTTCAGATTTACAAAGGATAATTTTTCTTCTTCAAGAATATAAGCTGTTATCTAGTGAGGAAATCATTAAACAACTTGGTGTAACCGAACAGGAGTTGCATCTTTTGTTAGAAGAGGGAAAGTCATCTGACCAATTAGTATCGATTGCTAAACAATATACAACTCAAACCATTGTAAAACAAATCGAAAATAATATATTACAACAATTAAAGCAATATCATAATCAGTATCCACTACGGACAGGAATCTCTAAAGCAGAATTATTGCAAATGTTCAATGAATATTATCCTGAAAAATTAGTGAGTGCTGTTATTCAAAAGTTAAATACAGCAAATTTTATTCGTTTACGTGGTCCAAACATTAGTTTAAACACTTTCCAGACCTCATTTCCAAAGCAATGGGAAAAGAAAATGACGAATGTCATTTCCCAACTGGAAGAACAAGGTTTAGAACCCCAACCAATTTGTGATTTAATGAATCAAACGGGAATGTCTGCAAAACTAGCTGCGGAATTTATTAATTATTTAAAAAATGAGGGGATTGCCGAGAAATTAGATGATAAGCACCTGATCCATCACAAAGTAGTAAGTGTTTCATCTAACTTGTTAAAAAAGGCATACCCCGAATCATTTAGCCTTCAGGAAGCAAAAACAGTTATAAATACTAGCCGCAAATATTTGGTTCTGTTTTTGGAATTAATCGATCAAAAAAAGTTGACAGTTCGGGAGAATCAAAAAAGAATCTGGGTTAATTAGTAAAAAACACCTTTTTCTATTGAGAAAGGTGTTTTTTGAAAAAAGTTGATTATAGTACCCCTCCTTTCGAGAAGGGGTTTTGTTTTTTTACATCTAATGAAGAGATTCCCTTTGCTGGTTATCCGACATTGGGAACTGTTATATATCATTCAAAACGAAGTATTAGAGGAGGAAACCTCGGATAACTCGGATAATACTTATTTTGAAGATCATCCACCCTATAACATCAGCTCAAGAGTGGATGATTTTTCTTACCTTTACTCACTGCGGAGATAACAGGCCAGTTGAATCTTTAAAATATCCTCGGGTTCATGTAGAGATAGGTGAAGCAGCTCCTCAATTTTTTTCAAACGATGATAAAGTGTATTTGTATGAATATGAAGCTTTTTTGCGGTTTGTAAGACTGATCGATCATTCTCAATATAGCTCAACAATGTATTTTCTAAGTCACTGTTTTGAGCCTTAGCAGTATTTAGAGGGCCAAACACTTCTTGTCGAAAGCTTTTAATTTCCTCGGTAGATTGGTTTAAAAACAGACGATTCACCCCGATCTCCGAATATTGAATCATTCCGGTTCGATGGCGAGAGACAAGGTAGGATAGGGCCTTGTTTGCTTCAGAATAAGTTTTGTTAACCGAATCAATTCCTTTGTATGGCGTACCGATACCTGCGCATAAAGGGGGACCGTCATTAAACTCCCACTCTTCCAAAATGGATTTGAATCGTTTGAGAACATTTTGCAGTTTCGCTGGATCGGAAAGAGACAGTAATAAGGTTGCTTTATCATTAAAGCCGAATTCAATTTTACTGACTTGCGGTATCATCCGTTTGATGTGTAATACGAGTCGATGAACAGATGTTGCAAGCGCTTGAAGATCGTGATAACTAGAAATTTTAAAGACAGCTGCTACCATGTACGCATTCAAATTGATACCTAAATCAAGCCCTTTTGCATACAACAGGTTAGGTTCTTTATTTTCCAGAAGTTCATTAAAAAACTCGTGTGTATTTTTATAATAGACTTCCGTTAATGATTGCTTCTTGACTAATTCCAAAGCAAGCACGGATTGCCCTTGTTCAAGGGTGATGTGATCTTGTTGAGTTAACGGTCTTTCTAATGAAACAATCAGGCCACCAAGACATATGGTTCCTACGAGTATCGGATATAAAAAATATGATTGTATCCTCCCCGCTTCGAACTTATCCAGGTTGGCTGGAACAGTTCGCTTCGAAAATAACTTCGAAAGTTCCTCCATACTAAATTCAAGTGGATGACCGTTTCTCTTGGGATAATGTTCGTTTTCTTGAAAATCAAGGAACACAAACGGCATTCCAAGCATTTTCTCAAGCTCTCGTGAGATCCGTTCTACTCCCATATTTTGCAAAGAGAGTTTGGTTAGTGTTTCATGTACCTCGTTTCGTTTGATCAGCAGTCGATTTTGCCTCTTAACCTCGGTAAATAAATAGGCATTCTCAATTGCGATCGCTACTTGAGCAGAAAACCCCATTAAAAGCTGTAGATCCCGCTTTGTGATCTGTTTCTCACGTTCGAATTGATGGATCATCATGACACCCTTCGTTTGGTTACCAACCGAAATAGGCACTGACACCGTTACTTTACAATCCTTCGTTTCCATTGAAGGAGAGAAGGACGCCCGAAGGTAGCATCGGTTTTCATCTGACATACTGTTCATTCCTGCCACTGCTTCCGTCATGGACTGATAAATTCGCGGTTTACCGTCTTGAAACGTTTTACCGGCAATTCCTTCTCCAATTTTCAACCGCATGTGTTTCAGATCGTCTTTCCAACCAACGAAAGCCTTACAAATCAAGCTGTCGATGGTAGAATCATATAGCCATAAGATTCCCGCGTCTCCAGCCATCGTAACTGATAGTACATTTTCAAGAATTTTAGTCAACAATTCATCTAAATCGAGAGAAGCTGTTATATCTTGAACGCCTTCAATGAACTTATCTAACTCTTTTTCTTTTAATTGGATGGTGTAATGTGCATAACACGGATACAAAAGGTAATACAGATAATTCATTGCATCATCGTTCAATTGACCGTCAAGACAAACTGCGATTTGGCAATCTTCCGAATAGTAGAAGATATGAAAAGTACATATATCTCCTTGATAGATGTCATATTGCTTACACTTGCTTAGAGTAAACACCGTATCCGGAGGCGTTTTTGCTTCGTTACCATGAGCAGAAATCAAACTCCATTGTTGATTTGGGTGCGTATACATCCAGATTTGATAGGAACAGTCTAAGACAAGGTTCTCCAAAAAAGATTGAATAAGTGGCAAATTTATAATCAAGTGCTATCACCTCAATGTGTGATCTTACAATGTAATTTACTATATATCAGGTAAAAGCACATTGCAATTATTTTTAGAATCTTTCTATAATTTAGTTATTACCATCCTAGTTGTTTTGGTTTTCAGTGGCGAATAGGTACGTAAGATTAAATCGAATCCAAAAAGGAGTTGTATAAAATGGAAAATTTATATCGAAAATTAGATGAACTGTACAATGAAATAGTAGAAATTCGGCGTTATCTCCACCAACATCCTGAACTTTCTTTTGAAGAAGTTGAAACGCCTGAATATATTGCTGTTTATCATGAAAAATTAGGGCATGAGGTTAGAAGAAAAGTAGGAGGACGTGGCGTACTCGCTGTTCTTAGGGGAGGAAAACCTGGACCGACTATCGCATTAAGGGCTGATTTCGATGCACTTCCCATTCAAGAAGAGAATAATGTCCCTTATAAATCGAAAGTAGATGGCGTGATGCATGCATGCGGTCACGATGGACATACAGCAACATTATTGGGACTTGCTAAGGCATTAAATCATATGAAGGAAGAACTTGAAGGAACGGTCGTCTTTATTCACCAACATGCAGAAGAGCTTCCTCCTGGTGGAGCAATATCAATGGTCGAAGATGGGTGTCTTAATGGAGTAGATGTGATATTTGGTACTCATTTATCTGCAGGAACTCCTGTCGGGGAAATTGGATACCGCTCAGGACCATTTTTAGCTGCACCTGATCGTTTTGATATTAAAATTCAAGGCAAAGGCGGACATGGCTCTCAACCACACCTGACAAAAGATAGTATCGTGATTGGAGGACAGCTTATTAGTAGCCTCCAGCAAATTATAAGTAGAAGGGTGGATCCTTTAGATACAGCAGTCGTGTCCATTTGTTCCTTTGAAGCAAAAAATCCCTATAATGTCATTGCTGATACGGCATTGTTAACGGGCACTGTTCGAACGTTTAAAGAGGAAGTGAGAGATTATATTGAAAAAGAAATTGAAAGAGTAACGAAAGGGACATGTCTAGCCGCTGATGCCGAATACTCTTATAAATATATGCGGGGATATCCTACTACAGTAAACGATCCAGAAGTGACGGAATTTGTCGTAGAACTAGCCAACTCGGTTCCAGGAGTGAAAAGCGTAAGGGAATACAATCTGCAAATGGGAGGCGAAGATTTTGCTTATTATTTAAAGCATGTTAAAGGGACCTTCTTTATGACGGGAGCTGAAATTTCTGAACGAGAAACAACGTATCCACATCACCACCCAAAATTTGATATTGATGAACGAGCGTTATTAGTTGCGGCAAAAGTACTTGGAACAGCTACATTAAAATATATGAGAAATGGAAGTCGAGGAACAAAGAGTTCTGCAGCAACATGCTGATGAAATGGTTCATTTCTTATGGGCAGTGCAACTCTATTTGAAAGATTTTGTGTTTAATGAAAACACTTCTTGCCGAACTCAGGTAAGCTGTACGTTCAAATATTTGGTTAGTAAAAAAATTTTTTCTCACAATAGGAGGTATGACGGTGATTAATATAACACAGAACCTTTGGAAAGATTGGCGTTTGCATGTGATTGTATTAGCGATTGTTTTATTAACCGAGCGTATCGGAAGTTTCAATATTTCTGTTGGGCCAGGAGTGATTTTATTATTACCTATGCTGTATGCAATGGTCGTTGGTATAGGAATATATTTTACTCCTTTGATTAAAGAGAAGCAGTCCAAAAGTGCTGAGTCTCTCGTTTTTTTAGCTGTTTGTTTATTAATTGCTAGATTTGGTGTTGTTGCTGGGGCATCTTTACCAAAATTAATTGAAGTTGGCCCCGCTCTATTGCTTCAAGAGCTAGGGAATCTAGGAACCATCTTTTTGGCGCTGCCGATCGCAGTTGCGTTAGGTTTAAAACGTGAAAGTATCGGAATGACATTCTCTACAGGTCGAGAAGGAGGGGTAGCTATCATCGTTGATAAATTTGGCTTGAATTCGCCAGAGGGTCGTGGAGTTATGGCGATGTATATCTTCGGGACTTTTTTTGGATCTATCTTTATGGGATTAATTTCAGGCTTTTTAGCAACGATTACGCCGCTTCATCCATTGTCTTTTGCCATGGCTTCTGGAATAGGGAGCGGGAGTATGATGGCAGCTTCAAGCGGATCCTTAATTGGGGCTTTTCCTCAACTTGAAAACGATATTATAGCCTTTGCTAGTGCAAGCAATTTGATTACCATTTGCACAGGTTTATTTGTCTCAATTTTTGTCGCACTGCCATTAACAGAGAAACTCTATGGGCTGCTTACAAGGCGTAAACAGATCCATGCAAATATAAAGGAAAAGAATAATGTGGGGGGCTAACATATGTTGAATACGATTAGGGAAGTTACGTTTGTCTTCATCATTGTCGGGATTGTCACACTATTAGGGAATTGGGTCGGATATAACATTTTACCATTTGAAGCCTTACCTGGAATTGCCGCTCTCGTCCTTATTTGTCTTATAGGATTTGTTATTCAAGCAGCCCTTCCCTCAAAAATACCTGTTATTGTTTATATTGCCATTCTTTCTGTTGTTCTTGCAATTCCCGGGATGCCTGGTTCTGAAAAGTTTGTTAAATGGACAGACCAAGTAAATCCACTGGCGATTACAACCCCAGTTTTAGCGTATGCTGGAATCGCAATTGGTCGTTCTTGGACAGATTTTACGAAGCTGGGCTGGAAAACGATTGTTGTCGGAATGTGTGTATTGCTTGGAACATTTCTTGGGTCTGCAATCATAGCTGAAATCATTCTACGTGCACAAGGGATTATCTAAAGCGGTTATTTTGTTTCTGAAATGTTTATTAGGGACTGAAGAAAAGGAGCTGAGGAACAATGCGTATCAATGAAAAGGTTTCCAATTTAATAGACAATAAAAGTCAATTATTTGTTGATGTCAGTGATGATATATGGGAGTTTGCAGAAACGCGGTTTGAAGAATTTCGTTCGGCAGATTTATTATGTTCTACTTTGGAAAATGAAGGTTTTACCGTTGAACGTGGGATTGCAGGTCTTGAAACAGGTTTTATTGCAAGTTTCGGTGAAGGGTATCCAGTTGTTGGCATTCTTGGGGAATTTGATGCTTTAGCAGGTCTTAGTCAAAAAGCAAATAGCTCTTCATATAATCCAATCATTCCTAACGGGAATGGTCACGGATGCGGTCATAATTTACTTGGTACGGGCTCATTGGCAGCTGCAATTGCTGTAAAAGATTACATAAAAGAAAATAACCTCACAGCAACTGTTCGTTACTATGGATGTCCAGCTGAGGAAAGCGGCTATGGGAAAACATATATGTCCAAAGAAGGTTTGTTTGAAGATGTAGATGTTGCTTTCTGCTGGCACCCAGGTACTATTAATGCAGTGATGCATGCGACATCCAATGCAGTCATACACGCACACTTTGAATTTTACGGTCGAAGTGCGCATGCGGCGGATGCTCCCCATTTGGGAAGAAGTGCTTTAGATGCAGTGGAATTAATGAATGTTGGTGTCAACTATATGCGTGAACATATGATAGATCAGGCTCGGGTTCATTATGCGATCACTAATACCGGAGGGTTTGCCCCTAATGTTGTACAACCAAAAGCTGAAGTTACCTACCTTATCCGTGCACCTAAGCCTAACCAAGTAAAAGCACTTTATGAAAGGGTAAAAAATATTGCTCGTGGTGCGTCCTTAATGACAGAAACGAAGTTAGAATATAAAATTGAAGGTGCTTGTGCCAACTTGATTCCAAATGCGACTTTGGAGCGTGTGATGCATAAGCACTTGGGTGAATTGGGATTCCCGGAAATTACTGATAAAGAAATCCAATTTGCCAAAACCATCTATGAATCTACCTCTAGTGACGAGAAGCAAACAGCCGCTAGTCAAGTTGGTAAACAATTGGCTTCCCAATTAGCAGAAAGGCCAATAGCCGATTATATCATGCCTTATTCGGATAATCTCAAGTTTATGGGGGGATCAACTGATGTGGCAGATGTGAGTTGGACTGTACCGACCGCACAGTGTGTAACATCGACTTGGGCGTTTTCAACTCCTTTTCATACATGGCAAGCAGTAACCCAGGGTAAGCAGTCGTATGCGCATAAGGCAATGCTTCTTGCAGGAAAGGCAATGGCCTGTACAGCAATAGAAGTGATGCAAAATAATGAGATAATTACCAAAGCAAAAGCTGAACTATTAGAACGACTTGATGGAGAGACTTATGAATGCCTTATTCCTGCTGAATTAAAGCCTCCTAAAAAAACTAAACAGGATTTTAATACGTTCCCCTCTGGTATAGGAGCATATTACTAGTGATTTTCAATGACGTTTTATGTGTTTATTTAAAGATGAATAATTTATTAGTGGGCGTCCCCATCGGGGGGCCCACCTATTTTCCATTCATCAGATAAAATGGCGCTTATAGATAATAAGGTAAGCGTCTTTTTCTACGAAAAAAAGATTGAGTTAAACGCCGGTTTTAAAATAATTGGTATTAAGTGATCGGGCGGCAACGTTGAAAATAACTTAATCTTGTTTACTAAAATAGCAGTCAGTCTTCCAAAAAAAAATATCAAAAGGGGCCAAGAAGTAAGAATAAAAATTTACTATCTTTATCTATTTATTTTGACCCATATCCGAACTCAAGCCCTCATTTCTTCCCAAAAAGGACCCTCAAAGGAGAGTCCCGACATAGTTGTATACTCATGATGTTTTATTTTATTTCCAAAAGCCACAAAATAAAACCTAAGTAGCTTCTTGTTTTAGTTAAGTAAATATCAATAATATCTTTGGAAATAATCTTCCACCCTTATATTAGTTTTGATGAAAGCCTGGTTTCATTTTAGTAATGTACTAGCGTGTTAGTTTATTCATCTTATAATAATTGGAATAAATAATTGAAACTTCTTGTAAAAAATTAACTCCTATATCCCATCTTCTTTGAAATAATGCTCCCTGTATTAGCAACCTTGCTAATGATCAATTCAAGTCTATCTTCGGACAACTGGAAGCTGATTAACTTAACACTCACAGCTCCAACAACCTCACCCAATCGATTAAGAATAGGTGCAGCGACAGCAGATATCCCTTCTGTACGTTCGTTATGGCTGACACAAAACCCTTTTGCATGGATCTTTTCTAATAATTCCTCAAATTCTACTCGTTCTTCCTCTTTTACAAGTTCATGTATGATGTGCTCCCTTTGGCTGGACGGCATATAAGCAAGCATAATTAAGCTAGCAGCACTAATATTCATCGGGATTCGAAGGCCAAGTTGATCGTATACACGGATCGTATTTTGTTCACAATCAATCCGTTCAATCACTAACGCTTCCATGCCTATTGGTTTGCTTAAATAAACACTTTCACCTATCTCATGCATGAGCCTCTCTAGCTCAGGCCTAATGATACTTACATAATCCATGGTGTCATAAACCTTTAGACCATATTCTAGCCATATGTTTCCTAATCCATATAACTTTCTTTCAGAATCTTGCTGTATCATTTCATGTTTCATCATGGCTTTAAGGAGACGATGCATGGAGCTTACGGGAAGATCACATTCTTTAGCTAATTCTGTAATAGGGAGATATTTATTGGCATCGTATTTAGTTAATACTTTGATTACTTTCATTGCTCTATCAATTGATTGCATATGGATTCCACCTCTGTTTATATTATAAACCGCGCTCTTTAAGAAAAACACTATTTTGATTTTTCTAAATATATTGACTAATCAACGAAAGAGGATTTATAATTTAATCAATATTTCCTTTGTTCGGAATCATTTTCCGATATACGGAAAAATAAGGGGGTGTATATTACTCTATGTTCAAAAAATTGAAGCATGTAATTGTTAAACACCCGAGGGAGGCTTTTAAAAGTCAAGAGCATTTGACCAAAGAGTGGGAAAAATACAATTACATTGAAGAACCGAATTTTGAGGAGGCGTTGGTTGAGTATGAAAAATTTCTTAGTATATTGAAAGAACATGTAGAATGCATTGACTATTTGCCAGCTTCTGATGAAACAGGAATGGATTCCTTGTACGCGCACGATCCTGTTAAATTCACAAAAGAAGGAGCAATTATTCTTAAATCAGGAAAAAAACCGCGTCAGCCGGAAGCCATGGTTTTTAAAAAGTTTTTGGAAGACAAGGGAATTCCAATTATTGGAGAACTCACAGGTGATGCCATGGCAGATGGAGGAGACATTGTTTGGCTGGATGACAAGACGATTGCAGTGGGGCGTGGGTACCGTACAAATGATGAAGCAATAAGGCAATTAAAAGAGTTGACTTCACATCAAGTTGATGAATTTATAGTTGTACCGCTTCCCCATGATCAAGGGGAAGCAGAGTGTCTTCACTTAATGTCTTTCATCAGTATGGTTGACCATGATTTGGCTGTAGTACATTCAAGGTTAATGCCTGTATTTTTCAGACAATTTCTTCTTGAACGAAAAATTAAATTAATAGAAGTTCCAGAAAATGAATATCAAACACTTGGCTGTAATGTCTTGGCATTAGCACCGCGTGTTTGCATGATTGTCTCCGGAAACAACTATACAAAAAAGCAGCTTGAAGTAGCAGGGGCAACGGTTTATGAGTATAAAGGAAAAGAAATATCGTACAAAGGAACTGGAGGACCGACTTGTTTAACGGCGCCTGTTAAACGCACACATTAAACTAAACAAAGAGCGGGGGATTTATATGTTTAAAAATGCCATAGTAAAAAAGCCAGGAAAAAGTTATGTACAAGGATTAACGACAAGTAATTTAGGAAAACCAGATTATACAATAGCTTTAAAGCAACATGAGAATTATATTCAAGCCTTAGCTAGATGCGGGGTAGATGTAATAACTATTCCAGAAAGTGAGGAATTTCCAGATTCTACTTTTGTGGAAGATACAGCTGTGCTCACACCAAGGTTTGCTGTTATTTCAAATCCAGGTGCAGGCTCCCGTAATGGAGAAATTACGGCAATGGATAGCTATATCAAAGGATATTATGAAGATATTTACTATATTAAGGCTCCCGGTACGCTAGATGGCGGCGATGTTCTTCAAATAGAAAATCATTTTTACATTGGAATTTCTGAGCGTACGAATGAAAATGGGGCCAACCAGCTAAAAGACATTTTAGAAGTTGCAGATTATAAAGTAACCATTATTCCTTTAAAGCAATTTTTTCACTTGAAAACAGGAATTGCTTATCTGGGGAACAATCAAATTGTTGTTGCAGGAGAATTTATTGACCACCCTGACTTTAAACAATATGAACAAATCATTGTTCCGCCGGAAGAAGAATACTGTGCAAACTGTATTCGAGTGAATGATTATGTAATCATTCCGAAAGGATTTGAAAAAACTAGAGAAAATATCCAGAACGCTGGATATGAAATTATTGAACTGGAAATGACTGAATTTCAGAAGCAAGACGGAGGATTGAGCTGTCTATCTCTCCGATTTTAATAGATTAATTGTACCGAGCATAAAAAAATATATTGTTTAGGAGGTCAGAATAGTGGAAGACATACAATCCCACCAGCAATTGAACCGTTCCATGCAAAAACGCCATCTATTTATGCTTTCGCTCGGAGGAGTAATTGGTACAGGTCTTTTTTTAAATGCTGGCTATACAATAAATCAGTCAGGGGCCGGCGGGGCTTTGTTGGGTTATTTAGTCGGCGGTCTTATTTTGTATATGGTGATGGTCTGTTTAGGTGAATTAGCGGTACACATGCCTGTCACAGGTTCCTTCCAAAAATATGCCACTGAATATATTGGACCTTCTGCAGGTTTTTCACTTGGTTGGATGTATTTTGTAGGCTCAGCAGCAACAGCAGGAGTCGAGTTTACAGCCGCAGGGATTCTGATGCAATATTGGTTCCCTGATGTTCCAATTTGGATATGGTGTGCTGTGTTCATCTTACTATTGTTTACAATGAATGCGTTAACAACTAGAGGTTTTGCAGAGGCAGAATATTGGTTTTCCGGTATTAAAGTAGTTGCAGTTATTGCTTTTATACTAATTGGAATTGCTAGCATCTTTGGTTTTACCTCCTTATCTGACCGACCAGCTCCTTTCCTTGAAAACCTTACACCTTCAGGACTTTTTCCTGCCGGTATTGCGATAGTCTTTGTTACTATGATGAATGTTATTTTTTCTTATCAAGGCTCAGAGCTAATAGGAATTGCGGCAGGAGAAAGTGAGAACCCTGAAAAGAACATCCCCAGAGCAATACGAAATGTACTTTTTAGAATAATCGTGTTTTACCTCGCGTCCATTATTATTCTTTCAGCAATATTTCCTGCTTCAGAATTAGGGTTATTAGAAAGTCCGTTCGTGACGTTAATGACAATAGCTGGTGTCCCATATGCTGGCGGTATCATGAATTTTGTCATTCTTACTGCTATTCTCTCAGTTGGAAATTCATGTCTTTATGCATCAACTCGACTACTTTGGGCGATGGCTCACGACGGGATGGCACCTAAGCTATTTGGTATATTATCTAAAAGAAAAGTGCCATTAAATGCCCTTCTTTTTACAATATCATTTTCACTTCTATCCTTACTGACTAGTTTTATGGCTGCTGATACTGTATTTGTATTATTAATGTCAATTGCGGGAATATCGGTCACAATTTCGTGGATGGGTATTGCCTTATCACAATATATGTTTCGAAAGAGGTATTTAAAATCAGGAGGGACAACAGGGGAATTAAAATATAAGGTACCTCTTTATCCGTTCATTCCTTTATTTTGTTTAGGTTTTTGTTTAATGATTTTAATATTCCTGGCCTTTGATCCTACTCAACGGATTGGATTATTTTACGGGATAGGATTTTTCGTTAGCTGTATATTATTCTATAAATTTAAACTGGGAAAAAAAGTAGAGTCAGATAAAAGTACTGAGAGCAATATGAAAATATTATGAGGTAAGAGGATACGCTTCTACTAAGCATATAAAATCATATGGCCGTGATAGAAGAAGCAGATGCTTCTTCTATTACATTTTGCAGAGATGTAAAGGCTTTTTTTCTTATAACTTAATTATAAAGGGGAAGATGAATGAAATGAGATGGGGCACTCCTGATGATTTAAGATCTTTACTTTGCGAGCTTGTAAGCTGGAAAAGCATGACGTTGTCAATGGGGGAGCGGCAGTTTCCCATGAAATTACAGGCGAAGCTTCAGGATCTTGAATATTATCGTGAATTTCCTGAACACTTAGCTCTTCATAACGCGGACTTGAGAAGAAAATTCTTAACAGCACTTTATAAGCAGCCTGAAGCGACTGATACCATTTGTTTAATTAGTCATTTTGATACAGTCAACACAGAAGAATACGGGGATTTTGAACCTCTGGCAACCCAGCCAGAGGAACTGACTAAGATATTCCTTGACAGGCGGACGGAAGTTACAGAGGATGTTTTGCAGGATTTAGAATCCGGCGAGTATTTGTTTGGACGCGGAACAATGGATATGAAAATGGGGCTTGTAATGCACATGAGGTTGATTGAAAAAGCAAGCATAGAAAAGTGGCCGATAAATTTATTACTCTTGACAGTTCCCGACGAGGAAGTAAACTCTTCAGGGATGCGCTATGCAGTCCCAGTGCTTTTGGACTTGCAGAAAGAATATGGACTAACGTATAAGTTATTTTTGAATGGGGAACCGGTATTCTCTCAAAAACCAGGTGATTATAAATATTATGTTTACTCAGGTACTATTGGAAAAATCATTCCAGGGGCACTTTTTTACGGGAAAGAAACACATGCAGGTGAGCCCCACAGTGGATTAACGTCACCCTATATCGCCTCCTTTTTAACACAGCAGATGGAATGGAATGACGAGTTTCAAGAAACGGTTTTTGGTGAAAAGACACCTGTTCCCGTCACATTGCAGCAGAAAGATATAAGGCTAGAATATTCTACCCAGACACCATACCGTTCAGCTGCACTTTATAATGTCTTTCTAATGGAGAAGAATGCTTCCGAAATCATGGATTTATTTGAAGGGGTAGCTAATAAAGCAGCTGCAGCTTGTAATGATTCATATATTAAAGTTTGCCAAAAACATAAAGTTGATCTGATTGGGAAGGTTAAAGTCATTCGATATAAAGAGCTGCTGGAGTATGCTGCAAATAAATTCGGAAATGAATTTGTTGAGGAAGTGAAGATGGAAATCCATGCTCACGAAGAATGGGATGACCGCGAGAAATCATTTAGAATAACGGACAAATTGATGATTCAATGTCAAGAGCTTGCACCAGCCATCATAATTCTGTATGCACCTCCTTTTTATCCTGCAGTTAACTCTTCAGGAGATATTCTTGTAGAAGATTGCATACGTTTCATGAAAACTAGAGCCAGTGAAAAATTCAGATTGCCTGTAGAAAGAATCCACTACTTTAATGGTATATGTGATTTAAGTTACGTAAACTATACCGATGAAGGGGAAGGATGGTCAACCTTTGAAAAAAACACGCCTGTATGGGGTGATAGCTATACCCTCCCGTTTAATGAAATGAAAAGATTAAATGCACCGGTAATAAACATTGGTCCATTCGGGAAGGATGCACATAAACGGACAGAACGTTTGCATATTAAAAACGCATTTGAAGAGGTGCCTTTGTTAGTTGAGGAAATGATCCATATGCTGAGTCTACAACTTCAAAAAAGCTGATTCGAGATTATCCAAATTAACCAGTCTCCTTTTTTGTTTCTTTCATTGTTTACTTTTTAGATAAGTATACTTATTTTTAATGGGGAACATTTTCATATAATACTATTAGATATCCTTAAGAATTAAAGTATCACTAGCCAAAAAAGCGGATAAGAGAGCCGCTTTTTTTTTATATAAATAGATATCGAAATGTTTTTGTATGAAAATCTAACTATATATAAAAATGCATGAAAGCGCTTTCTGATTAATCGAATTTTTATACTTAATTTAATTTTCTAAAAAATTAATTGACAGTATTCATTTACCCTTTTATAATCAACCTAACAATCGTTAGGTGGTGGTGGTATGAAACAGAAATTAATCGAAGCTGCACTTGTACAGTATTCTTTGCATGGTTATGACGGTGCAACAATGAGAAAAATTGCAAATGAGGTAGGGATTAAACCGGCATCCATTTATTTCTTTTATAAAAATAAAAATGAATTATTCATAGCTGCATTTCAGCAGTTGCTAGAGAGTCACTTCACTAAAATGAAAGACATCATTAATGATAATAGGGACAAGCATGTTAGCGAGATTTTTACAGCTCTCCTTCATGGTATTGTAGACCATCACAAAGGAGATAAAGAAGGAACAAATGCCTACATTTCATTGGTTACTTCTCCTATTCCGGAAATTCATACTTTCTTAACAAAACATATGCTCCACTTCAACACTTGGTTATCACAATCCCTTGAACAAGCTTTAAAAGCAAGTTATCCATCCATTTCTGAAAGTGATATAGATAGAACAGTGAAAAAATATGTACTCATTGGGAATGGCGTTTTTTGGGGAATCAACTTATATGAAGGTGAAAATTTTAACGAGCAAGTAGAATTAGGTATAGAATTACTGAAGTCCATATTAGTACAGTTGGATGAACAGTACTCTGAAGGGTCTTAATTGTAAGTATCTTAAAAAGGGGGAGTATTCAAAATGAGTGATCGGTATAAACAACCTTTAGTAAAGGACTATGAACGTGAACCAGTGCCGCTAGACCAGCGAAAAGGATGGGGGCGTTTATCCCTGGTATGGCTAGGTGGGATAATTGCCCTTTCTGCCACCGCTCTGGGTGGAGCTCTGGGCTCTGGACTTTCACTATCTGAAGCAATTATTGCTTCTCTTATTGGATGCTTTTTACTAGCAATTTTAAGTGCTCTTTGCAGTGTAGTAGGTGCTAAGACAGGTTTATCGACATCTCTAGTTTCAATGTTTGCTCTAGGTCGGTTTGGTTCCTATGCTGTTTCCATCATTATTGCGATTGCTTTGTTTGGATGGTTCGGGGTCCAACTTGATTTATTTGGCACTACTTTACATAACGTCATTAAAGATGAATTCAGTCTTAGTGTTCATCCTAAAATTCTAGTAGTTATTGGTGGGGTATTAATGACCTCCACTGCCTTTATTGGTTACAAGGCTATTGAAAAACTTAGTATTATCTCGGTTCCATTACTAGGAATTTTGTTAGTGGCTTCACTTATTAAAGTTATCAACGAAAGGTCATTAACAGAAGTATTAGACACTCCAATCAAAGGCGACCCTTTAACAATTGGACTTTCCATCTCACTTATTATTGGATCACTAGCAACTGGAGCAATTATTGGTCCAGATATATCCCGATATGCTCGCTCCACAAAGGATGCTGTAATTTCATCATTTGTTGGCTTTTTCGGTGGATTTAGTGTGGTACTGATCATTGCTGCGATCTTGGCAAAAGCTACAGCAGAAGTAGATATTGTTGCAATCATGCTTGGTTTGGGATGGGGCACCTCTGCAATGTTAATCCTGATCTTGGCACAATGGACAACAAATGATAACAACTTATATTCTTCAGCTTTAGGTTTTTCCGTTGTTTTTAAAAAGGTACCTAAATATATCTTAACTATTACGGCAGGGGTTATTGGTACCTTGATGGCTGTAGCAGGAATATATGATAGCTTCATTCCTTTTCTGGTCTTTTTAAGTGCACTTATCCCGCCAATAGGTGGAATATATGTTGGGAGTTTCTTGTTAAATAGTAATAAATTTAACTATGAAAATTTATCTAATGTAGCAAATGTAAATCTTATAGGAATAATAATTTGGCTCATTGCATCATTGGTGGCTTTTTTTACAACACCAAGCCCTAATGGATTTGGATTACTCTCGTTAACTGGTGCTTCAGGTTTTGATGCTTTTCTAGTTGCTTTCGTTCTTCAATTGATTGCAAGTAGTATTCAAAAAAACAAGGAAAATAAAGAGAACAATGGAAAAACTCAAAGGAGGATTCTAGGATGAGGTATATTGATAAGGAAGAAATCGAAAATATTGCAATCGGAGCAGCCCTCTTAGGTACTGGTGGTGGGGGAGATCCCTATATCGGAAAATTAATGGCCCTTCAAGCGATTGAAGAATATGGTCCAATCAAACTTCTAAGTATAGAAGAGATACCGGATGATGCTCTTATTGTTCCATCAGCTATGATGGGAGCACCAACGGTTATGGTTGAAAAGGTACCAAGTGGAGAGGAGGCAATTGCTTCTTTTGAGACAATAAAGGAGTATCTCGGAAAAGATGTATTTGCCACAATGCCCATTGAGGCAGGAGGGGTAAACTCGCTGCTACCTCTTGCTTTAGCTGCAAGATTAGGTCTGCCGGTTATTGATGCGGATGGAATGGGCCGCGCCTTCCCTGAGTTACAAATGGTAACGTTTTATCTTGATGGTGTCTCTGCTACTCCTATGGTTCTATCAGATGAAAAAGGAAATGATATTCTACTTAACACTATTAATAGTGTATGGGCAGAGAGAATTGCACGGTCTGCTACTATAGAAATGGGTGGATCGGTAATGCTTGCCATATATCCAATGGATGGGAAGACTGTTAAGCAGTCATCCATTCATCATTCTTTAACATACGAAGAGCAAATTGGGAGGACGATTCGTAATGCAAAGAACAATAATTTAAACCCAATTGATGAGGTACTTAAAATAACGAAAGGTTATAAATTATTTAGTGGTAAAGTTTCAGATATCAATCGTAGGACTCAGGAAGGATTTGCCAAGGGGGAGGCCACTATTGAAGGACTGGGTGAATATAAGTCAAAAGATTGCTTCCTTCACTTTCAAAATGAACATCTTCTTGCGGAAACAGGCGAAGAGATTCTGTGCGTAACACCTGACTTAATAGCAGTGCTTGATTCAGAAACTGGGATGCCGATTACTACAGAAGGATTAAGGTATGGTACACGTTGTGTAATTATTGGTATACCTAGCGATGTAAAATGGCGTACAAAAAAAGGAATAGAAGTAGCAGGTCCACGTTATTTTGGTTATGATTTGGATTTTACTCCTGTTGAACAGCTTATGGGTAAGGGGGAGCAAAAATGACGAATTATCGAATTGGAATTGATGTTGGTGGTACTCATACAGACGCGGTTCTTTTAGACGAACACTATAATGTAGTTGCAGATGTAAAATCACCTACAACCGATGATGTCAGTTGTGGGATTTACCAAGCAATGAAGGAAGTCGTAAGTGCTTCGAAGGTACCAGTTGAAAATATTAAGTATGCTATGTTAGGTACTACTCATTGTACTAATGCCATTGTAGAGAGGAAAAGGCTTAATAAAATAGCCGTAATCCGTATAGGCGCACCAGCAACTTTAGCAATAAAACCATTGGTAGGTGTTCCTGATGACCTTAGAGAAATACTAGGAAAGCATGTGTATATTGTTCGCGGAGGGCATGAATTCGATGGGCGTGAAATTGTAGATTTAGATGAACAGTATATATATAATATTGCAAATGAAATTAAAGGGAAAGTAGACTCAATTGCAATCACTTCTGTATTTTCACCAGTATCAAGTGAACATGAAATGAGAGCATCTACCATACTACGCGAGGTTGTCGGAGAGGACATACCACTTTCTTTATCTCACGAAATCGGAAGTGTTGGTTTGCTGGAAAGAGAAAATGCAACCATACTTAATGCAGCCATAGTAGACGTTGCCAGAACAACAGCGGAAGGCTTTATTAACGCATTGGAAAAAGAGGGAATTTACGCTAAAGTATTCTTTGGGCAAAATGATGGAACTTTAATGTCTGTAGATTATACTGTTAGATACCCTATACTTACCATTGCTTGTGGTCCAACAAATAGTTTACGAGGAGCCTCTTTCCTAACAGATCGGGCGAATTCTATTGTGGTAGATGTCGGTGGAACAACCACGGATGTTGGTGTACTAGTCGATTCATTCCCAAGACAATCTTCATTAGCTGTGGAACTTGGAGGAGTAAGAACCAACTTCCGTATGCCTGATATCATATCGATTGGACTTGGAGGTGGTACGGTTATCCGACTACTTGATGAGGGCAAGTTCCAGATTGGACCAGATAGTGTTGGATATCGGCTTCGAGAAAAAAGTCTTGTTTTTGGCGGGGACACATTAACCGCAACAGATATTGCCGTTGCTTTGGGAAATGTAGAAATTGGTGATATGAAGCTTGTCGCTCATTTAGATAAAAGTTTACTAATAAAAATTTATAATAAGATGGTCGAAATGGTTGAAGAAGCAATTGATAAGATGAAGACGAGTAATACCCCTGTACCAGTTATTTTGGTTGGAGGAGGTAGCGTTTTATTACCAGGTGAGTTAAAGGGGGCTTCTGAAGTAATTAAACCTCATAACTCTGGAGTCGCAAATGCCATTGGATCTGCTATAGCTCAGGTCAGTGGACAAATTGAAAAAATCTTCTCTGTTGATGAGCTTGGAAGAGAGAAAACACTGGAAGCAGCTAAAGAAATGGCACGTCAAGAAGCGATTATTGCAGGTGCTGATCCAGAAAACCTGTTTATTGTAGACTTTGAAGATATTCCTCTTGCCTATATTCCTGGGAATGCGACAAAAATCCGTGCAAAGGCAGCAGGGCCTTTAGCTTTATAGTAAATTAATAATAATGAATAAATTGCAGAGATGTTCCTTGAAGAGGAACATCTCTATTTTCTTACGATTAGTCAATCTATATTTTAGAACTTTTTTCTTTAATATTGTAAATGTAAAGAATAACTATAGGTGTCTAATATTCCTGGGGGAGAATCCTTAAATTTAGGTATGCTGGGCTGGTCCTTCTAAATAGTATTGCTGCTAATGGTAGGATTAAAGTTTGAGCTTTTATTGAGGGCAGGATGGCTGAAGGTATTATGTTTCCTAGCAAAAAGAAAAGACAGCATAAATTGGCGCCTAGAAATAGGTAAAACTTTTTTAATTCTTTAACCGATCATAATAAACTGCTATGAAAACACAAATTGCAACTGGAAGCCAGAGTGCAAGGTCCATATACACACATCCTTTTTATAGGGTTTAATATATATAACGAATGAAATTAGAAAAAGTTCACTGTTTTTAATCACACGAATTCTGCTGCAGTAGTGGTCAGCTCGTGACTTAAGAAGTTGATTTAAGTCTCGGGACGAACGTAACCTTTGATGTTAGCTGTTATATGGAGAAAATTATGAAGCGAGTTCCATATTGTTTCTGTACCCATTGCAAGTTACTTCCTATTTCCTTCTTTTAATGAAACAATATGTATTTCTTTTTCTACTGCCTACCGCAGATACCAATCCAAATAACGGATCATGGATTCAGGGCATCAGCAGTTCCCAGGGTTTTTCCACTGTTATGAAGGAGAAAACCTGCCAATTAACTTTTGGGGATGATGGTTTTTTTCTTATTTTAAGTATTAAATGACTTAAACAAGATAGATGTATATAGGAAATAGGTTCCTAACAAGGAGAAATAGTAACTAAATGAAGTATTAGGAAATAAACAAATTTTAATAATCCCGACGTATATTGATTGTTCACTTAGTATGGGGTGAAAAATTGTGAAGCATGTGGGAAATTGGAAGTGACAGTTGAAGAAAAACATGATATTTATGGATTGTGTGAAGAGGTATTAAAACATACCTCATGATGACCTGTCTTAATAAAGGAGCAAATGATTGGAGCTAACGAACAAAAAAACCGCAAAAATACGGTCCAAACTGCTTTCACTTAAAAAGCTCGAATCAGTACTAGAAACCAAAAATGAGTTTTTTTGATAAAACAAAATAGAATTTATAAAAGGCGGCCGCGGTTGGCCGCCTTATTTTTTCGAGGTCCCGTTATGTCCATAAAAAGGTTATCACAAACGAAGTCTTTTACAACTATCCTCTTCCTGCAAAAAGTATCTAGGGAAGCCACCGTGAATTAATAGATCAATGCATTTATTTTTGATTATGCAGACATGAATAGTCTATGCAGTATTGTATAATAATTTTTAATTTAGAAAATCTAATATATAGAAAATTTCGAACATTATAAATGGCACGATTATTGCAATGATTATGATGATGATAGATATTTTAAAAGGAAGAGGGATGATAATGCAAAAAAAGAAAACACCATCATTAGGAGTTGCGTTGATTCCGATCATTGCAATGGCTGTATTTTTATTTGCCGGGATTTTTATGTTTGAAGCCGATCCGCATGTTCCGCTAATATTAAGTTCCATGGTAGCAGCCATCGTGTCTATGTATTTAGGCTATACGTGGAGTGAACTTGAAAAAGGTATTATCAAAGCTGTATCACTCTCTTTACAGGCACTGCTAATCTTAATGATTATCGGTACGATCATCGGTACATGGCTGGCCGGCGGTATTGTTCCAACAATGATTTATTATGGTCTTGAAATTTTGCCTCCAGCCTATTTTTTACCTGCAGCTGCCGTAATTTGCAGTATTGTTGCTATTGCATCAGGAAATGCATGGACGGCGGCAGGAACAATTGGAATTGCTATAATGGGGGTCGGAGTTGGACTAGGTGTAAACCCTGCAATGGTCGCAGGAGCTGTAATCTCAGGCTGTTATTTTGGGGACAAGATTTCCCCTCTATCGGAAACGACTAACATGGCGCCAGGTATTACAGGAGTAGCTTTATTTGACCATATTCGCCATATGCTTTATACGACCATACCGGCGTTAATTATTTCAGTTGTTATTTATTTCTTCTTAGGTTTGTCTTTAAATAGTAAAGGAGCTGGAGTAGACAAAATAGAGGGACTTCAGCAAAACCTGAGTGATATTTTTACTATCAGCCCTTGGCTCTTAATCGTTCCGGTAGTTGTATTAGGACTAATAGCTATGAAAACACCTGCTATTCCCGGCCTCATTATTGGTTCACTCCTTGGTGCATTGGTAGCGGTTTTTGTTCAAGGCACTGCAGTCGCTGACATTTTTGCCATAATGATTTATGGATTCGAAAAGGAAACTGGGAATGAAGTGCTTAATAACTTGTTGAATAATGGTGGAACCGAAGCCATGATGTATACAGTATCCCTGGTCATGATTGCAATGAGCTTTGGGGGAATATTAGAAACGAGCGGAGTTCTAGGCGTAATTGTAACCAGTTTGCTAAAACTTGCGAAGTCTACCGGAAGCTTGATCGCAACCACTGTTGCCACTTGCATAACCACGAATGTTGTTGCTTGTGATCAATATTTGTCAATACTTATTCCAGGCAGAATGTATGTATCAGCATATCGAAAGCGCGGACTTCATCCGAAAAATTTATCGCGCTCACTTGAAGATGCAGGCACAATGACATCTCCGCTCGTACCGTGGAATACATGTGGTGCATTTATGGCTGCCACACTAGGTGTGTCTACTTTCCAGTATGCACCATACGCATTTTTATGTATAATCAGTCCGCTCATTGCAATCCTATATGGATTTACAGGATTTAAAATTGAAAAACTTTCACAGGAAGATATCGATCGTTTTGAAATGATAGAAAATGAGTCGAACAAGCCCTTTGAAGGTGATGTGAAGCATATCTCCAGCCTTTGAAACAATAGTCAAAAGACAAATCAGATCCTTTTTAAAACAGGTCCAGTACAAATTTCAAAGATTAATGATAGAAAAACGCATTCTAAAAAATAGAGTGCGTTTTCACTTTTTATCAAGGGTTATAGAAAGTTTCACCCATAGAAGTTTTCCGTAAAATCGGCAGTTTCACATAGCAATGCAAAACTGAATAACTCATGCAAGCACACATACATCCTCAATTTGAAGCTGACAATTAGTCCTGAAAGAAAAAGTGTTCCTCTCTTCTATTCTGCGGTTTAGCCTGAATTTTTGAAGTTGGCATGGAAATTGCTTATTAAATATTAAGACTTTAAAAATGAGGTGTTAAAATGGCAGTTAAATCTGCAGAAGGCAGCAGGAATCAAATGGAGAAAGATAACTCTCTTAAAGAGTTTCAAGAGACGTTAAGGGAAGCGATCGAGGTCTTGGGCTACCCTCATCAGGTGTATGATTTCTTGAAAACTCCCATGCGTTTTTTGGAAGTTAGTATTCCAATTCTTATGGATAATGGTGAAACAAAAACCTTTCAAGGATATAGAGCCCAGCATAATGATGCTGCCGGTCCAACAAAGGGAGGAATACGTTTCCATCCCGATGTTACTCCGGAAGAGGTAAAAGCCTTGGCTGGATGGATGAGCTTAAAATGTGGAATTACCGGACTTCCTTACGGGGGTGCAAAAGGGGGAATTATTTGTGATCCAAGACAGCTTAGTCTGACAGAATTAGAACGGTTAAGCAGAGGGTATGTGCGAGCAGTTAGTCAGGTAGTGGGACCGACAAAAGATATCCCAGCGCCAGATATGTATACGAATTCGCAAATCATGGCATGGATGCTGGATGAGTATGATCACATCCGGGAATTCGATTCTCCGGGTTTTATTACAGGTAAACCGCTAGCCTTAGGAGGCTCTAAGGGCAGGGAAACAGCTACATCAAAAGGTGTTCTATATACGCTTGAACTCGTTAGTGAATTAAAAAAAATTCCTGTGAAAGATATGAGAGTGATTGTTCAGGGGTTTGGCAATGTAGGAAGTTATTTATGTCAATATCTACACGAGGCTGGTGCAAAAGTTGTTGGTATTGCTGATGTACTTGGAGGTTTATATGAACCTGACGGATTAGACATTCCATACCTTCTGGAAAATCGGGATTCCTTTGGGATCGTTTCAAATTTATTTACAAACTCGATTTCTAACCAAGAACTACTGAAAAAAGAATGTGATGTTCTTATTCCTGCTGCGATTAGTGGAGTTATTAACAAAAGCAATGCTTCTAAACTAAAATGCAAAATCGTTATTGAGGCTGCAAATGGCCCAACTACGAAAGAAGCAATCAATATTTTGGATGATCATAATATTTTGGTGGTTCCTGACATTTTAGCTAATTCAGGGGGAGTGATTGTGTCCTATTTTGAATGGTGTCAAAACAATCAAGGCTATTATTGGGAGGAAGATCTGGTAGATAAAAGATTAAAAGACAAAATTACATCTAGCTTCTTAAATGTCTATAACACTTCCAAAAAATTGGGGGTAAATATGAAAATCGCTGCTTATATTGAAGGTATTCGTAAAATGGCAGAGGCATCCCGCCTTCGGGGATGGGTACGCTTTTGATATGAAAAATGGGGGGGAATTATAAAAATGAACTTAGACATTATTTCTGAAAGAAATGAAAAACAATCTATTCATTACTACTGTATTTTATCGAATGACCATAGATATGACATTACAATAGCTTATTCAGGGCATTTTTTTGGAAAGGCAATGGTTACATCACTTCAAAGCGGCAGAATGGTACTACTATGTTCAGAGGATATTTATAATGATTATTATTGGGCGCCAAAACTTGACATTCAGCAAGAGGATATTCCTGAATTTCAGGACTTTTTTTGGCAAGTGCTACGGTCGGATTTATACCTTGAACAGTATTGAAAATGTATCAGAGATTGATAGGAAGGAATGATGGCTGTGCATTTTGGAGTGATTATAAGTCCATGCCAAGGAAGAGTTGAGAGAGTTGAAATTACAAATGAGTCCAGAATATATGAATGGGATCCTTTATTTTATATTAAAACGCCAGAAGGGAATGTGGAAGTAATCCAATTAGGTGTCAGCGGAGAAATAGAGTCGCTGGAAGTACAAGTGGGGGAAGCGGTTATTCCAGGTATGGTGCTGGCCTATATTAAAGAAGATTTATATGTCACCGGAACCGATTGATGAAGTCATGAAAAGAAGATGAGGGTATCATCTTCTTTTTTGTGTTGTTTTTGTATTTTTAGAATTCATTAAAAAATTCTATAAAAAGTGATACTATTAGACATAACATAAACAGCTTAAGGGAGATGGACATATGTTTTCAATAGCCAGGGAAAAGGTAAGGCCTATCATTACTTTTAATATTGATAACTTGAAAGAAGAAAGTGATATTCAGGTTTCTAACTTTAAAGAACCTTTCTTGTTCTTAAAGAAACAAAATAAATTGTTTGCCTACGTTCATTTAAATAATCTTTTGCAAGTAAATATAGAAAACCAACAAATTAAACTAAAAGCTTTACTGGATAGTTCAAAATCTATTGACAGCGTCTGCCGCCTTAATGAGCAGATATCTTTACCGGTTCTTTTTCAAATAATTGGAGAACCAATTGCCATTGTTAAAAGGGAAAATGGGGGCTTTGATGGTTATATCCGGCGTGAGGATGTACTGGCTGAATTATTTAAACAGGAAAACAAAAGTGTGGATTTACTTAAAATTATATTAACCTCGATACCGATGGGGATTTTTATTCTTGATAAAGAAAAGATAATCATTAATTGTAATGACTCAGGATTGAAGATGATGAAGTCGACTGCTGAACAGGTCATGAATCAGCCTGCAGAAAAGCTTTTCAGCGGCGATCATATTAAAAATGTGTTTGCAACTGGTAAAACAATTCTTAATCACGTTCAAATTACGGGTGATACAGGCGTTCTTTTGGACTACAGCCCGATCTTTAATTTTAAAGAGGAAGTAGAAGGCATTGTTATTGTTGTTCAAGATCTTCCAATGGTAGAGGAAATGGCTATGGAAATTGAATATATTAAAAATTTAAATAAAGACATGAACGCCATTTTATCAAGTATTTATGACGAAATTCTTGTTGTGAATCAAAAGGGAGAGCTCATCCGTTTTAGTGATAATGTCATACCCGGGTTTTGGAAAGTTGATTTAAAAGAAATGATTGGTAAAAATATTTTAGAGCTTGAGAATCAAGGGTTATTTTGTCCATCTGTGACAAGAATGGTTTTAGAAAAAAAGAAGAAGGTTTCTATCGTACAAGAGACAAGGAACGGGAGGAAAATTTTAGCAGTCGGAAACCCTGTCTTAAATGAGAAAAATGAAATTGACCGGATAATTATTGCCTCAAGAGACATTACCGAAACAACACGTTTGAAAACCGAGCTTAAGGAAATACGTAAAATTTCAGAGCAATATAAAAAGGAATTAGATGATTTTAAAAATAAGGATCGATTTATAAAAAAATTAATTTATCGCAGTCCTAAAATGGAACGAATCATTAATCAAGCAAGAAAAATAGCTGATTTTTCTTCCACTGTTCTTCTTCATGGAGAGTCGGGTGTTGGTAAAGAAGTCATTGCACAAGCCATTCACCAGCTTGGAAATCGGTCTTCAAAACCGTTCTTAAAATTAAATTGCGGGGCTATTCCTGAAAATTTATTGGAGAGTGAGCTTTTTGGCTATGCCAAAGGGGCGTTTACAGGTGCTGATAAAAATGGGAAAGAAGGATATTTTAAACAGGCTGATCAAGGAATAATTTTTTTAGACGAGATTGGCGAAATGCCCTTACACCTTCAAGTAAAACTTCTTAGAGTACTTCAAGAACAAGAAGTAATCCCTGTAGGCAGCACCACACCTATTAAAGTTGATGTTCAAATTATAGCAGCAACGAATAAACAATTAGAGAAATTGGTTGAAGCCGGTACTTTTCGAGAAGACCTTTACTATCGCCTGAATGTAATACCTCTTCATATACCTCCACTAAGAGAAAGAATAGAGGATATTTCGGTGCTGGCATTTCATTTCCTCCAGCAACTAAATGACAAATACAATAAAAGTTTTCACCTGACACCTGATGCAATAAATGTTTTAGAATTTTATCCGTGGCCAGGTAACGTAAGGGAACTGCAAAACATTATTGAAAGATTAATTGTTTCGTCCGAAGATCCGGCCATTAATGCAGAATTTGTTAGTCAGTTTCTGAAACTGGGGTATGATTTAAAAAAATCAAAGCCAGTTATTACAAGAGTGATTCCTTTACAGGAGGCCATAGACCATGTAGAGGAACAGCTGATCCTTTTAGCAATGAAACAGTTTAAGACTACCACTAAGGCAGCAAAAGCGCTGGGAGTTAGCCAATCCTCCGTAAGTAGAAAATATCAAAAAATATTAAATGAAAGAAATATGAATATAGAAAATACAGTACCTAACTAACATTGAAGCTGTTTCAGGATTTACTGAAACAGCTTTTTTGTTTTTGTCCTATCCTCAATTGTCCCAAACTGATTACGACTATTTTTTATGCAAAAATCAATAGTCTATGCAATATTGAATAGATAATCAATAAAAACCTAACAAAATGCTTATTTAAAGGTGTTAGATGGTGGCACACTTCTTGCAATAATAGTAAATGAGATGTGAATGAAGGAGGTTTTTAGAGTGATAGAAATAAGCATGTACATTAATGGTCAATGGAAAGAATCCAAGAGCAAAGAAAAACGGCCTATAATTAATCCTGCTAATGAAGAAATCATTGCATATGCTCCAGAAGGAACGATTGAAGATGCTGCAGAGGCCATAAATGCCGCTCGCAAAACATTTGATGATGGAACTTGGTCAGATACACCTGCTTCAGAAAGGGCTTCATACTTATTTAAGATTGCAGACAAAATTGAAGAATATCAGGATGAATTAACTCGTCTAGAAACAATGGATAACGGGAAAACGCTTCGTGAAGCAGGCTTCGATGTGGGAGATGCAGCTGCGTGTTTTCGCTACTATGCGGGCTTAATTACAAAGCCGGATGGCCAAACTTATCATGTGGGAGATCCAATGCAGGCAATGGTTGTACGTGAACCAGTTGGTGTTTGCGGACTTATTGTTCCTTGGAATTATCCGCTTTTAATGGGTGTATGGAAAATCGCACCTGCTTTAGCCGCAGGAAATACGATTGTATTTAAGCCATCTGAAGTTACTCCTGTAACCTCAAAGAAATTATTCGAGATTTTTGATGAAGTGGGATTGCCAAAAGGTGTTGCCAATATGGTTCTGGGAGCCGGCGCCATTGTGGGAAATGAAATTGCTGCTAACCCAAAGGTCGATATGGTTTCCTTTACAGGAGGAACAAAGACTGGTAAGCACATCATGAAAACAGCAGCGGACACTATGAAAAAGATTTCGTTAGAGCTCGGGGGGAAATCGCCTAACATCATTTTTGCTGACTCAGATTTTGAGACCGCAGTTGATTATGCCCTTTTTGGTATTTTCTCTGGCGCAGGTCAAGTCTGTTCAGCAGGATCTAGAATACTTGTAGAAGAAAGCATTTACGACAAGTTTGTCGATCGTTTTGCAGAAAGGACTAAAGAGATTAGGGTTGGCCCAGGAAACGACCCAAAATCGGAAATGGGTCCACTGGTAAGTGAGGAGCATTTACAGAAAGTTTTGAGCTACATTGAGCTAGGAAAAGAGGAAGGTGCAGTTATTGTTTGCGGAGGAAGACAAATGGTTAGCAATGGTTTGGAAAAAGGCTATTTTGTAGAACCTACGATATTTACCAATGTGAAACCGGAAATGAGGATCGTTCAAGAGGAGATATTTGGTCCGGTTGTCGTTATACAAAAATTCAGCACCGAAAAAGAAGCAATTGAGATAGCCAATCATACGGATTATGGCCTAGCAGGCGGTGTATTTACAAATGATGGAGCAAAAGCTTTAAGAGTAATCAAAAAACTTCGAGCCGGGATTACTTGGATTAACTCCTATCACCCAACGTACAATGAAGCACCTTGGGGCGGCTATAAGCAAAGCGGAATAGGCCGCAGTTTAGGGACATTTGGACTTGAAGAGTTCCAGGAGATTAAGCAAATTAACATTAACCTGCAAGTGGAGCCAATTGGCTGGTTTGAAAACTAAACTCAGATAAAGGAGCGAAAACAAATGGGTATCGATTTAAAAGGTGAAGTTACACAAAAAAGGGAACAAAATGTAAATGAGTATATTAACAAGGTTCTTAGTTTAATAGAAAAAGATTCAATTACTGAGGAAGATGCAAAGTGGATTACAGAAGAAACAGTGGAGGGTTTTCGGGAACATGTAAATCCTGGATTCCTTTCATATCGTAAAACGGTAACAAAGGATGGCCAATTTGCTGCGGTGGAATGGTCAGATAATGGATCATGTTTTAAAGATGTAAATGGCAAGGAATATATCGATTGTCTTGGCGGTTTTGGCATTTATAATGTCGGGCACCGAAATCCAAAAGTGGTAAAGGCAGTTACCGATCAATTGAAACGCCAGGCTCTTCATAGTCAAGATTTACTTGATCCGCTTCGAGCCATGCTGGCTAAAATTTTAGGAGAGATTACCCCTGGTGATTTGAAATATGCCTTTTTTACAAACAGTGGAACAGAGAGTGTGGAGGCAGCATTAAAACTTGCAAAAATGTACAGTGAAAGAACAACCTTTATTTCCACGACGCGCGCTTTTCATGGTAAAAGTTTAGGTTCCTTATCAGGAACAGCAAAAGGGATGTTCCGAAAGCCATTTCTTCCTCTAATACCTGGATTTCGCCATGTGCCGTTTGGGGATATTGACATGATGAGAAAGACGTTCGAAACTTGTTCCCAAGTTGGTGAAGATGTTGCCGCTGTCATTTTAGAGCCAATCCAGGGCGAAGGTGGTATCATTCTTCCACCGGAAAACTACTTAAAACAAGTCAGAGAATTGTGTGATAAATTTGGTGCTTTACTTATTTTTGATGAAGTTCAAACAGGAATGGGCCGAACAGGAAAAATGTTTGCAGCAGATTTATATGATGTTGTTCCAGATATATTATGTCTTGCTAAAGCATTTGGAGGCGGGGTTATGCCAGCAGGAGCCATTGTTGCAAAAGAAGATGTATTTAAAAGCTGGTTCTCTAATCCATTTATGCATACGACGACATTTGGGGGAAATCCATTGGCTTGTGCTGCAGCCATTGCAACGATAAGTGTTCTTCTTGAAGAAAAATTACCTGAAAGAGCAGAAGAAGTAGGGGAATATTTCTTGAAGGAATTAAAGGATGCTGCGAAGGGACATGAAGACAAAGTTCTTGAAATCCGTGGTCAAGGGCTAATGATTGGGATAGAATTTCATCAGGACGAAATTGGATATGAAGTGTCAAAGGGAATGTTTGATAGGGGAATTCTTGTAGCGGGAACTCTTATAAACTCTAAAACGATTCGTATTGAGCCAGCGTTAACAATTCGTTATGAAGAAGTCGATACAGTCGTTAGATCCTTTAAAGAGGTTTTGTCACAGGTAAAAGCTTAATTTTTCTCGTTATATCATGTTTTGTAATTGGAAACCATGCATACACCGCTCTACTAACATAGTTAAATAAAATTATGGGTGGTAATAGGGCGGTGTACAAAATTGACAAAAATAATAATCAGCCAGGTTTAAGGGGGAAAAGTTCCATGCAAACAGGAACAGATCGAGTAAAAAGAGGAATGGCAGAAATGCAAAAAGGTGGCGTTATTATGGACGTTATCAATGCTGAACAGGCTAAAATTGCTGAAGAAGCAGGTGCGGTAGCAGTTATGGCATTAGAACGAGTGCCTTCTGATATTCGTGCAGCCGGCGGGGTTGCGAGAATGGCTGATCCTCGTATAGTTGAAGAGGTACTTAAGGCTGTTTCAATCCCTGTAATGGCTAAAGCTCGTATTGGACATATTGTGGAAGCACGTGTTTTAGAAGCTATGGGCGTAGACTACATTGACGAAAGTGAAGTTTTAACACCAGCTGATGAAGAGTACCACCTAAATAAAAAAGACTATACAGTTCCTTTTGTTTGCGGCTGCCGTGACTTAGGAGAGGCTGCACGTCGTATCGGAGAAGGTGCATCTATGCTTCGTACAAAGGGAGAACCGGGAACAGGTAATATTGTTGAAGCGGTTCGTCATATTCGCCAAGTAAATGGACAAGTACGGAAAGTGATTGGTATGAATGAGGACGAGCTTATGACAGAAGCTAAGCTTCTTGGGGCTCCTTATGAAATATTACTAGAAATTAAACGTCTTGGAAAACTTCCAGTCGTTAATTTTGCTGCTGGTGGTGTGGCCACTCCAGCTGATGCTGCACTAATGATGCAGCTTGGCTCTGATGGTGTGTTTGTTGGATCGGGTATTTTTAAATCTGAAAACCCAACGAAATTTGCCCGTGCAATTGTAGAAGCAACTACTCATTATCAAGATTATGAATTGATTGCGAACCTTTCTAAGGACATTGGTGATCCAATGAAAGGAATTGAAATTTCCACGCTTGCTCCTGGAGCTCGTATGCAGGAACGTGGCTGGTAAGGAGTAAAACATTGGTGAAAATAGCTGTTCTAAAATGCAGTAAGTGAGATGCCTGCTACATTGAGTAGTCCAGGGCAGAAGCGTTGTGATAAAAAAGTAGAACAGCTTGAAGAAGTTGATGGGTTAATTCTATCTGTCAGCAAGAGCACTACTATGCGGATTAATTGATAAGTATGACCTTATGGAGCTATTAAAAAAAAATTGCTCGTATGAAAATCCAATTTTTTCGCACCTGTGCAGGACAATATTAATAACTTCCATTGCTAAAAAAGGTGGATTTTATACAAAAAAGCAGTGAATTCCTGAAAAAATCGGAATTCACTGCTTTTTGCCTTTTAGAAGGAATCATTTATCAGAAATGTTGATTAATGAATCCTTATTAATTTTAAGTGCTACAAGGCTGGCAAAGTCATGTATGATCGTAGCTGCAAGTAAGGAAGTAATTTGAGTTGGATCATAGGAAGGTAAAACCTCGACCAAATCAAAGCCGACAAAATTAAAGTCTGTTAAAGAGCGGATGATTTGCAAGGTTTCAAAGCTATTTAAACCACCGACCTCAAGTGTTCCTGTTCCAGGTGCACATGATGGGTCAACAAAATCGATATCAAAGGTTATGAAACATGGAGTATCACCGATTTTTTCCTTCATTTCCTTAATAACACTATCCATACCGCGTTCTTTTAGTTCCGGTGTTGTAATCACATGGTATCCTAAATCCGTGCTTGCATCAATGTCACCTGGATGATTAAGTGTTCCGCGAATTCCAACCTGAAAAACTTTATCTGGTATGAGTAAATTTTCTTCATATGCACGAATGAATGGCGAACCATGCCAATATTTTTCTTCATAATACGTATCCCATGTATCAGTATGGGAATCAAAATGGATTAAGGCTACAGGCCCGTGTATTTTAGCAGCAGCACGAAGATGGGCTAATGTTACGGAATGATCTCCTCCAAGTCCAATCGGGATAATTCCTTTCTCCATCAATTCCATCATTACTTTTTCAATTATTTCATAGCTTCGATGGATATTATGCGGGATGACGGATACATCACCAATATCAATGGCATTACAATCCTCAAATGGATAAACCTTGTGTGTCGGATGATAAGGAAATAAGGTCATTGAAGCTTGACGAATGGCTTGTGGTGCAAACCGGGCTCCGACACGGAAGGAGGCTGCTGTATCAAATGGCACCCCGACGATGGCCAGTTTAGCATCTTCACGTTGAGATGGTAACCTCATAAAAGTTCCGGTCGTACAAAATTCTGGTTTAACATCTGGTGATAATGGATATTGCATTTTAATTCCCCCAATTTTTATTTTCAAAAGTAATAATGCAAGTTTTGTGCCAAATGAATTTATGAGGACTTTGCTAGTAGATAAGAAAGTTTTAAATTAAATTTTGAAAATTGCCCACCGGCTGGTGTACTTCGACCATCTCCTAAGATAAGCCAACACCGAATCGTGTTTTTTTTTGTTAATTTGATTTTATTGCCTCATTTTCTGAACGCATAAATTCAAATAGGCTTCTGTGTAGGCATTTCGGGGATTTTAAATCTCAGTAGAAGGGTCCAGTCCATTCGTCGCTAGAAGGGCTCTTCCGCTTTTTTTATAAATTCTATTTAATATGGAATAATGTATGCGCGGATGAATAATCCGAAACCTTCCGAATTTTATAAACTACTCACCCTAGCCCTTTCCAAATGATAATTGAACAAAACAGCAGAAGTTTTAGAAGTGCTATAGTTTGGCACAAAAATTGCAAGGTATACATACTGAATTTTCAAAAAAGGAGGGAGTAAAAATTTTAAGAAGACCAAGGGGCTGTCTCGAAATGAAAGCGGTTTAAAATAAGGGGAGGAATGATATGTGGAGAATAGCGTAAAGCTGAAAAGATCGTTAAATCTGTGGCAAATCGTTATCATGGGGTTAGCGTATATGACGCCAATGGTGGTATTTGACACATTTGGAATTGTTTCTGGTATAACGGAAGGTCATGTTCCAACAGCCTATATTATTGCATTAATAGGGATGCTATTCACTGCTGTTAGCTACGGGAAGCTAGTAAAGGTTTTTCCTCAGGCAGGCTCAGCCTATACGTATACTCAAAAAGCAATGAACAGGCATCTCGGTTTTCTAGTTGGTTGGTCTTCGCTACTTGATTATTTACTTTTGCCAATGGTTAACGCTCTGTTGACAAAACTTTACCTCAATGCTTTATTTCCGTCCGTTCCGGATTTTATTTGGGTGTTAGTGTTTGTGGGAATTGTTACCTTCTTAAACCTGCGAAGTGTAAAAGTTCTGGCAAATTTTAATACATTATTTGTTCTTATTCAAATTCTCATCATGATCGTTTTTATTATCCTTGTAGTAAAAGGGTTAAATGCCGGTGAGGGAACAGGCACAGTTTTAAGTTTACAGCCGTTTTTTGTTGAAGGGATGAACATACCTGTTCTCATTACAGGTGCAACGATTCTTTGTTTTTCTTTCCTCGGTTTTGATGCGGTTACGACTCTAGCTGAAGAAACACCCAATCCAGAAAAGACGATTCCAAAAGCAATTATGCTTACAGCTTTATGCGGCGGGCTTATTTTTATCACAACATCGTTTTTTATTCAATTATTTTTTCCAGATATATCAAGGTTCAAGGAACCTGACGCAGCTCTGCCGGAAATTGCTCTTTATGTCGGTGGAAAGCTGTTCCAATCGATTTTCTTATGTACAACATTTGTGAATACGCTAGCCTCCGGAATTGCCTCACATGCAAGTGTTTCGCGACTGTTGTATGTAATGGGACGTGACAAAGTATTTCCGGAGAAATGGTTTGGATATGTCCATCCAAAATGGAGAACCCCTGCGATTAATGTTGTAATCGTCGGAGTCATCTCTTTATCTGCTTGGTTCTTTGATTTAGTGACAGCAGCCTCATTAATTAATTTTGGCGCATTGATGGCGTTTACGTTTGTAAATCTTTCCGTTATTGGTCATTTTGCCTTCCGTCAAAAAATGCACCGGAATCCCAAGGGGTTTTTTAATTACGTAATTATGCCATTACTGGGAGCCGGTTCGATTGGTATCCTGTGGATCAATCTTAACGTTAGTTCCATCATCATGGGGATCGCTTGGTTTGCTGTAGGATTTGTTTACTTAGTCTATCTCACAAAGGCCTTTCGAGCAGCACCTCCTCAATTTGTAAGTGAAGAAGCAGAAATTTAAAAGATATATAGTGAAAAATGCATTCTAATTCAAAGTAGGATGCATTTATCTTTTTCGAAATAATGCAAAATTGAAAAATTCTAGTCATTTATTCATAATCCCAAAACGGTTTTGCCCAATTATCCTGAATAAAGCTACTGGAAGCGATTTTAGAAAGTTGGCACTAAACTTGCTATCACCTTTAATAACAAGAAAAATGAGGTGTTAATAATGGCAGTCGAACGACTAGGAATTGAAGTAGGGGACATCCCGGAATTCCAAGAGTTCTTTGGACTTGTTTTAGAAACACGACCTTTTAAGGAACAATATTAAAATAAAATGAGGGGGAATTTCATGTATTTTGAAGTGGTAAGTCCTGTTTACGGGAAGGTTGAAAAGGTTTCGATTAAAAGTGATACAAGAATTTATGAGTGGGAAACATTATTTCAGATTAAAACGGAAGAAGGCAACCTAGAAAAGATACAAATGGGTTTGAGTGGAGAAGTAGAATCACTTGCAGTACAAGAAGGGGATTACGTTATTCCTGGAATGATCCTTGCATATATTAAGGAGGACCTATTTGTTACTGGCAGTGACTAGCCCTTAGAAAAGGAGATGGAACGTCCATCTTCTTTTATTATTTAAAAGGTTCCGAAAATAGCTATAGTGAGAGGGTTTAAAGGGAATGTAAACTATGTTTTCCGTCGCAGAAGAAAAAATTAACCGATTACTTCAGTCTCAGTGGTTGAAAAAGAGGAAGTTATAGGATTAACCCTCAACAATCTAGAAGAACCCTTTTTATTTTTAAAAAACACGATAAATTATTTGCCTTTGTTGCTTTAAATAATTATTTGCTTTAAAAGATTGGAAAAACAAAATTTTTCGGTTGAATTTTTGCTTGAACATGCCATATCAATAGAAAGAATCAGATATCTCAGCCAGCATATCTCCATACCTATTTTATTCCAAATCATTGGGGACCTTTTAAATCATAAGGGATGAACATGGCAAACTATCAGGCTATATTCAAAGAGAAGGTCTTCTGGCTTTTTAATCAATACAAAATAATCACAAAAGCTGTAAAAGCTAAGTAAGTAGAAAATATCAGAAGATATTAGGTGAGAAAAATATTTAAATCGAAAACTTGTCTACCTTTTTATAAAAAAGCTGTTTTGGACCGCCTCGACCTAAAACAGCTTTTTTTTATTATGCACAGAGAAATAGAGTTATGCAAAAATGAATAACTTTTGTTAAAAAGATTAAGGGAAACTGGTGAGTTAGCAATCTTTTAAACTTGGCACACTTTTTGCATTATCTAATAGCAAGTAAGGAAATATAAGGAGGATAAGTAAATGGCAGAGATAAAAAAACTTGTTACAAACCTTAAGATGTATATTGATGGCGAGTGGAGAGATTCTGAAAATAATAAAACGCGTCCGGTAATTAATCCCGCAAATAGTGAAATCATTTGCTATGCACCTGAAGGAACAGTTTCCGATGCCCGCACGGCCATCTTTGCCGCCCGTAGAGCTTTCGAAGAGGGTGTTTGGTCAGGCATTTCAGCGCAGGAAAGGGCCTCCTACTTATTAAAAATAGCTGACAAAATTGATGATTATGCTGATGAATTGACTCAGCTTGAAACCATGGATAACGGAAAAACCTTACGAGAAGCGGGCTATGATGTGGGTGATGCAGCCGCATGTTTCCGCTATTATGCGGGAATGATTACACAACCTGATGGCCAGACCTACCATGTTACAGATCCGATGCAAGCAATGGTTGTCCGTGAGCCTGTTGGAGTTTGTGGCCTTATTGTTCCATGGAATTATCCACTGTTAATGAGTGTATGGAAGCTCGCGCCCGCTTTAGCAGCCGGGAATACGGTTGTCTATAAACCGTCTGAGGTTACTCCAGTTACTCCGAAAAGGCTATTTGAAATTTTTGAGGAAGTGGGCTTGCCAAAAGGGGTAGCCAATATGGTTATGGGAGCGGGTTCCGTTGTAGGAAATGAAATCGTCTCCCACCCAGAAGTAGACATGGTTTCTTTCACGGGTGGGACGCAAACTGGAAAGCATATCATGAAGACTGCGGCTCACACAATGAAAAAGGTTTCTCTAGAATTAGGCGGGAAATCACCCAATATCATTTTTGCCGATGCTGATTTTGAAACCGCGGTAGATTATGCTTTATTTGGAATCTATTCTGGGGCAGGTCAGGTCTGTTCCTCAGGTTCAAGAATCCTTGTCGAAGAAAAGATATATGATCAATTTGTGGAACGTTTTGTCCAAAGGGCCAAGAGAATTCAAGTAGGACCCGGAAATGATCCTTCATCCGAGATGGGCCCGCTTGTAAGTGCAGAGCATCTTGAAAAGGTTCTCTCCTACATTAAGATTGGTAAGCAGGAAGGTGCAACGCTTGCATGTGGTGGAAATCGAATTGTTAAAAATGGATTAGAAAATGGTTACTTTGTTGAACCAACGGTATTCGTTGATGTGAAACAAGACATGAGAATTGTTCAGGAAGAAATATTTGGCCCGGTCGTTGTCATTCAGAAGTTCAAGGATGAAAGCGAAGCCGTAAAGCTTGCGAATAATACTGTTTTTGGGCTTGCTGGTGGTGTGTTTACCAATGATGGTGCAAAAGGTCTTCGCGTCATTAAAAAGCTTCGTGCCGGGATTACTTGGATTAATTCCTATCATCCTACTTATAATGAAGCACCGTGGGGTGGCTATAAGCAAAGTGGAATTGGTCGCAGCCTTGGAACATTTGGTCTTGAGGAATTCCAGGAAATTAAACAAATTAATATCAATTTGAAGGTAGAGCCAATAGGATGGTTTTCAAAGTAGAAAACCGGAAGCGCCTGTTTAGGGAAGTACACTAGCCGTTGGGGTGCTTGCGCCCGGCAATTATCAAATTTCAAAATTTATTTTTTCAGGAGGAACAAAATCATGAGTATCGATTTAAAACAAGAATTTAAGAATAAGCAGTATCAAAACGTGAGCGAATACATTAATAAGGTTTTGAGTTTAATAGAAAAAGAGGAAATAAATCAAGAAGAAGCTGCATGGATTACAAAGGAAACGGTCGAGGGCTTTCGTGAGAACGTCAATCCTGGATTTCTAGCTTATCGTAAAACGGTAACAAAGGATGGTCAATTTGCTGCGGTGGAATGGTCAGATAATGGATCATGTTTTAAAGATGTAAATGGCAAGGAATATATCGATTGTCTGGGTGGTTTTGGCATTTATAATGTCGGGCACCGAAATCCCAAAGTGGTAAAGGCAGTTACTGATCAATTGAAACGCCAGGCTCTTCATAGTCAAGATTTACTTGATCCGCTTCGAGCCATGCTAGCTAAAATTTTAGGTGAGATTACTCCAGGCGATTTGAAATATGCCTTTTTTACAAACAGTGGAACAGAAAGTGTTGAGGCAGCATTAAAGCTTGCCAAAATGTACAGTAAGCGGACAACTTTTATTTCGACTACTCGCGCTTTCCACGGGAAAAGCTTAGGCGCGTTATCTGGAACGGCAAAAGGTATGTTCCGTAAACCTTTCCTTCCGTTAATTCCAGGCTTCCGCCATGTCCCATTCGGGGATATCGATATGATGAAAAAAACTTTTGAGGTATGCTCTTCAGTTGGCGAAGATGTGGGTGCCGTTATTCTTGAACCGATTCAAGGTGAAGGCGGAATCATTCTTCCTCCAGAAAACTATTTAAAAGAAGTTAGGGAGCTATGTGATCAATACGGTTCTTTGCTGATTTTTGATGAGGTACAAACGGGTATGGGACGGACTGGAAAAATGTTCGCAGCGGAATTGTATAACGTTGTTCCGGATATTATCTGTCTGGCAAAAGCATTTGGCGGCGGCGTCATGCCTGCTGGTGCTGTTGTAGCGACAGAAAATGTATTCAATAGCTGGTTTGATAATCCGTTTATGCACACAACAACCTTCGGTGGCAATCCACTTGCATGCGCCGCGGCGATTGCAACGATTGGAGTTTTGCTTGAGGAAAAATTACCAGATCGGGCTGCAGAGGTTGGTGAATACTTCCTTCAAGAGTTAAAAGAGGCGGCTAAAGGTCAAGAGGATAAGGTTCTTGAAATTCGCGGACAAGGACTGATGATTGGGATTGAATTCCATGAAGATGAAATCGGTTATGAGGTTTCAAAAGGGATGTTTGATCACGGTATCCTTGTAGCCGGAACCTTGATCAACTCGAAGACCATTCGTATCGAGCCTGCTTTAACAATTAGTTATGAAGAAGTAGATAAAGTGGTTAGCACATTTAAACAAGTGTTATCACAGGTGAAAAAATAACGATTATTTTTAAGATGAATCAAAACTAGGAGGAGCATGAAAGTGGAAAAGAAATTTATTAAACAACAAACACATCTACCTGGTCCGATATCAAAAGAACTGTTGGAGCGGAGAAATAAATATGTACCAAAAGGAATCAGCAATAATTGCCATTCCTTTGTGAAAAAAGCAGCAGGGGCCCTTGTTGAGGATGTAGATGGAAATTCGTACATTGATTTTGCTGGTGCGATTGGTACTTTAAACGTCGGGCATACGCATCCACGGGTAGTAAGGGCGCTTCAAGAGCAAACAAGTCAATTTATTCACACGTGCTTTAACGTCATGATGTACGAATCATACATTAATTTAGCTGAAAGACTTTGTAAGCTTGCTCCAGGAAACTTTGATAAACAGGCTGCTTTTTTTAACAGTGGTGCTGAAGCCGTTGAAAATGCAGTGAAAATTGCTAGGAAATATACAAAACGCCAAGGAATCGTCTCATTTACCCGGGGCTTCCATGGCCGGACTTTAATGACTATGACAATGACAAGTAAAGTAAAACCATATAAGTTCGGTTTCGGCCCATTTGCACCAGAGGTCTATAAGGCACCATATCCATATGTATATAGACGCCCTGAAGGAATGACCGAACAGCAATATAGTATGATGATCATTGATCAATTTGAGCAGTTTTTACTAGCTGAAGTGGCCCCAGAGACGATAGCAGCCGTCGTGATGGAACCTGTTCAAGGGGAAGGCGGATTTATAGTTCCTGACATCGCCTTTGTTCAAAGGGTTAGAGAAATTTGCAGTCAGCATGGAATCTTGTTTATTGCCGATGAAATTCAAACTGGATTTGCCCGGACTGGAAAGTATTTTGCGATTGAACATTTTGATGTCGTTCCTGATTTAATTACGATTTCAAAATCTATGGGAGCGGGTGTGCCAATTAGTGGTGTGATTGGCAGGGGAGAAATTATGGATGCTGTTGAGCCTGGAGAAATTGGTGGAACCTATTCAGGAAGCCCTCTCGGCTGCCGGGCAGCATTGGCTGTTTTAGATATCATTGAGAGTGAAAATCTCAATGATCGAGCAAGAATATTGGGAGATAGGGTAATTGAAAAAATGCAGTTTTTAGCGGGGCGCTTCGAATGCATTGGAGATGTACGAGGCTTAGGTGCGATGTGCGCGATGGAAATTGTCAAAGACGGACAATCGAAAACTCCTGATAAGGAGACGGTTGGGAAAATTGTAAAAGCTGCAGGGGAACGGGGGCTTATGTTACTTAGTGCCGGGCTTTATGGTAACGTCATTCGCATTCTAATGCCGTTAACGATATCGGACGATCAGCTTGAAGAAGGATTGCAAATTCTTGAAGAAGCGTTTGAAGCAGTTTTGATGAATGATCATGTCGTATCTGCTGGGAGGTAATGAAATGGATAAAGTAGAGAAAAAGTTTCAAATCTATCCCATGTATCTTAACGGAGAATGGGTTGGAAATGATTATGAAGTTTATACCGAAATTATAAATCCGGCTACAAAGGAAGTTGTTGGTGCTGTGCCAACAGGTGGTGCTTATGAAGCGGAGAAGGCTGTCGATGCTGCCCACAAGGCTTTCAAAGCCTGGTCCAAGAAAACAGCGGATGAGCGCTATAAACTCCTCATGAATTGGTACCAATTAATTGAAGAAAACAAACATGACATTGCTAGGATCATGACGATTGAGCAAGGAAAACCATTAAATGAGGCTCTTGGAGAGGTCCAGTATGCGAATGGGTTTATCTCTTGGTATGCAGAAGAAGGCAAACGGATTTACGGTGAAACCATTCCAGCCTCTCACCCTAATAAAAGAATATTAGTTAGGAAAGAACCAGTTGGTGTGGTTGCCGCGATTACTCCGTGGAACTTCCCAGCAGCGATGATTACTAGAAAAGTAGCTCCAGCGCTTGCTGCAGGGTGTACGGCTGTTGTGAAACCAGCAAACCAAACCCCTCTTACGGCTTTGAAAATGGTGGAGCTTGCCCATGAAGCAGGGATTCCTGCGGGTGTGTTAAATATAATTACCGGAAGGGCATCAGAAATTGGTGAAGTGTGGCTGAGGGATGCTAGAGTAACGAAAATTACCTTTACTGGTTCGACAGAGGTTGGGAAAACACTGATGCGCGGAGCTGCTGAAAATGTAAAAAAGGTATCACTTGAGCTTGGCGGAAATGCACCATTTATCGTTATGGATGATGCAAATCTAGAAAAAGCAGCTGTAGGACTTGTTCAATCGAAATTTCGTAACGCCGGTCAAACCTGTATTTGTACCAATCGAATTTATGTACAAGAAGGGATTGCAGAAGAATTTATAACGCTTTTCCAAGCAGAATTAGAAAAGCTTAAGGTCGGGAACGGACTTGAAGAGGGAACGGATATCGGTCCATTAATCGATAAACCTGCATATAAAAAAGTAGAGGGACTTGTCAATGATGCAATTAAAAAGGGTGGAAGGATCACTTACAGTGGACTTAAACCTGCTGAAGAAAACGGCTATTTCTTTGCCCCTACAATATTGACCGATATTAACGACGATATGGAATGTATGAAGGATGAAATTTTTGGGCCACTGGCACCAATCTCGATCTTCAAAACGGAAGAGGAAGTCATTGAACGAGCTAACGATTCTTGTTACGGGTTGGCAGCGTATGTTTATACAGAAAACTTAAATCGTTCCTATAGAATCACAGAGCAGCTTGAGTACGGGATTATTGGGCTTAATGACGCTTTGCCTTCAGCTGTTCAAGTTCCATTCGGCGGCTATAAAGAAAGCGGCCTCGGTCGTGAAGGTGGCAAATACGGGATCGAAGAGTTTTTAGAAGTGAAATATATATCCATAGGTTTGGACTTGTTTTGAGGCGGAGTCCTACCTAAACGTAGCGCGGAATAATCTATTAGTTACAAATATAAGAAGCAGCCAAGGATTTCTTGAAAAAAAGCGCTTGGCTGCTTGTTTATCTTTTGATTCATTTAGATAAAAATTCAATTGTTTTCCTTTCTGAATAGACTGTACGATATAAATACATCCATTGACCTTTTTACTTTTATTACCTTACATATACTCTCCAGGAATCATTTGTTAGCCTAAGATGATGTCGTACTCTTTCTTCTAATTCGGGCCCATTTTTTGACGCACTAAACGCATAATGGGGTACCGCCAGTAAAACACGGATTTGCAAAAAGTTAAGGGATTTTTACTATTAAAACCCCAATTTCTCATTAATATTACTGAGAGGTTGGGGTTTTTTCTTCAACAATTTTATCTTGTTGAAGAAAAAACTGTGTAAAGTCCTACCTTCTTAATTTCAGGCAGCCATTAGAGGACGAATATACTTGTAATTTAATATTAAAAGTCGTCTAGGCGGTGTTGTCATTGTTGGAGTAATATATGGCATCTTAATATTATGAAAATTAATTTATAAAGGTAGTGATCTTTTGGAAAAGAACCTAGATTTACTCAAAATTGAACTTGAATTGAAGGCATTTGAAAATGGAAATATTGTTGATTTCCCATAGAGGCAACTTAATTGGACCTTTTCTTATGCAAATAACAGAGGTTCTAATTCAGGAAGGGGTCAGTAATTTTTAACATATTAATGTCGATAAAATCATCCGCAAACGGGCTGTTTATAAGGAAATAGACTAGTATAGAAAATCTAAAACCCATCTCTAACGACTAATTATGCAATATTACATATTTTATGTAATATTGCATAAAACTATGAATTAATTAAAAGTTTTGTATTTTACAACTATTAAAAAAACGCTTTAATTCAATCACTATATAATCAATCCCCACTTGGTATGAAATTTGCATATTAGTTAATTAAATACGATTAAGGGTGGAGTGATACATGGAGAATGCAAAATTAAGACGTTCGTTAACAGTATTTCCTTTGGTGCTATTTGGATTGGCTTATATGGCACCTACAACAGTCTTTTCTACTTATGGGGTTGTTGCAGAAATAACAAATGGCATGGTACCAGCTGCTTATATTATTGCTTTAGTTGGTATGTTGTTTACAGCCTATAGTTATGGTCAAATGGTTAGAGCCTTCCCTGTTGCCGGTTCTGCATATACCTATTCTCAAAAGGCTTTTAATCCTCATATTGGATTCTTAGTAGGCTGGGTTATCCTACTAGACTATTTATTTTTGCCAATGATTAATGGATTACTAATCGCTATTTACTTAAACGCATATTTTCCATCTGTTCCTTTTTCCGTCTGGTTAATTGCCTTTGTAATTTTAACTACCATTGTAAATATAATCGGAGTTAAAATAGCAACAAAGATAAATCTATTATTAGTTGCCTGTCAATTCTTAATAATAGTTATATTTACATTCCTCTCAATTAAAGGGTTAGTTAACGGAATGGGTTCCGGAACATTATTTATGAGTTCTCCATTTGTGAATGAAGAAATATCACTATCTTTAGTATTAGCAGGATCTTCTATTTTATGTTTATCTTTTTTAGGGTTTGATGCTGTTACTACTTTTTCAGAGGAGACCATTAATCCTAAAAAAGTAATACCAAAGGCTATTTTCCTCGTCGCATTAATAGGAGGAGTTCTGTTTGTCACCATCTCATACATCAGTCACCTTGTTTTCCCAAATTTTCAAGCCTTTAAAGATCCAGATTCTGCTGCCTTAGAAATTGCAATATACGTCGGGGGTAATTTATTTCAATCTATTTTTCTAGCAGGATATATTACAGGGGGACTGGCATCTGGTTTATCATCTCACGCAAGTGTTTCGCGGCTTTTGTATGCGATGGGGAGAGATGGAGTTCTTCCTAAGAAAATATTTGGTCATATTCATCCAAAATTTCGAACTCCATCACACAACATTATCTTAGTGGGTATTTTTGCTTTATCTGCTTTATTTGTTGATTTAGTGACAGCATCATCCTTTATTAATTTTGGAGCGCTTGTTGCATTTACATTTGTTAATTTTTCGGTTATTTCTCATTATTTTATTAGAGAGAAACAGAGAAACGGATTTGGCACATTAAAATATCTAATTTTGCCACTGATTGGTGCTAGTTTCACAATTTGGTTATGGACTAGTCTTGATTTAAAGGCACTTTTACTCGGACTAGGATGGCTTGGAATTGGTTTCATCATGCTCCTTTCAACTACGAAAATGTTTAGTAAACGGCCGCCAGAGCTTTCTATTGATAATGCGGAGGTAAATGAAATTCAAGCATAAAAGCTAGATCTACCAAGGAGGGTAAAAAATGGTAAAGGCAGACATCGTTCTTTCTAGTCAACATGTTTTTACTGGGCTACAAGATGAGCCTATAAAAGCAACTATCGCTATTAAAGATAATAAAATTATTGAGATCGGTTCTAAAGAAGAAATATTGTCATTCATTGGGGATCAAACAAAAGTGTTTGACATGGAAGAAGAACTAATTATTCCGGGATTTCATGATTTTCATATGCACATAATGATGGGGAGCATTTTACAGAAGGATAGTGCCAAATTATTTGATGCTGCTTCAGAAGAAGATGCAGCTAAAATAGTAGCTAATTTTGCAGAAACGAGACCGAGTGATGAATGGATATTAGGGGTTGGCTGGGATCATACCAGTTGGAGAAAGAAAGCGCTGCCACATAGAACTACATTAGATAAATATATTAATGATCGTCCTGTTTTATTATTCAACGCAGAAGTGCATTACGCATGGATCAATAGTAAAGCAATAGAAATGATTCATTTAACGAAGGACTCCCCAGCTCCTGAGTATGGAGAAATTGGAAAAGATGAAAATGGGGAATTAACAGGCATTCTATTTGAACATGCAATTGGGTATGCAACAGAACATGCATACAAAATACCGAAAGAAAAACGTTTAAAACTATTCCAAGGCTTTCTTAATGAAACAAAAAAATTAGGAATCACATCCGTTAATGATTTATACGGAGCAAAAATTGCGCCAAATCCATTAGACGATCTTGAAATTTTTAAGGAATTTGATAGAGAAGGGTTACTTACAACTAGGATCCACTTTTCGCCAGAGTTAAAAATGGATTTAGCTGAAGCAAAGGATTTACAAATAAATTACCAATCAGATAAGCTTACCTTCGCTGGATTAAAACAATTTATAGATGGAGTTGTAACAAGCCATACTGCATTTTTACTAGATCCATATAAAGACCGTCCGGAAACAAAAGGTGAAACCACCTATCCACCTGAAGGTATTAAACAATTAGTAAAAAAGGCCGATAAGGAAAAATTCCAAATTCGATTCCATGCTATTGGTAACGGTGCTGTCCGCTTAGCATTAGATGCATTTGAAGAAGCGAGAAACGAAAATGGGGAAAGAGATGCTAGACATGTCATTGAACATGTGGAAGTATTGCATCCAGACGATGTCCATCGCTTTAAGGAATTAGGTGTAATCGCTTCCTTTCAACCCAAACATATTGAATTAATGGAAAGTGATGCATATACAGCTAGAATTAGTGAAAATCAACAACCTCTCTATTACCCTATTAAAACAATAGTAGATACTGGTGCAAAAGCTGCCTTTGGTACGGATTTTCCTGTAGTACCTCTAAACCCTATGATGGGTATTTATCAGGCAATAACCAGAAAAGATTTAACTGGGAAGGCGTGGCAAAAGTCGGAAGGAGTTACATTAGCACAAGCGTTAAAATACTACACGGCTACTCCGGCATTTGGATCTTTTAGAGAAAAAGAATTAGGCACATTGGAAGAAGGGAAGTTAGCGGATATCGTAGTATTAAATAAAAATTTATTTGGCATATCAACAGATGAAATTCTTGAGACTGAAGTGAAAATGACGATTATGGATGGAAAGGTTGTATATGAAAACCAGGTCGTCCCAACTGTATAAGATAAAAAAATATATAAGGCAGGTAGTGAGAAAATGTCAAAAGTAAAAGTTGGTCTTATTCAAATTCATTGCGGAGAATTGATTGAACAAAATATTCAAAAAACGATAGGGAAAATAAAAGAAACAGTAAATAAAGGGGCACAAATCGTTTGCTTACAGGAATTATTTTCTTCGCAATATTTTCCACAAACGGTCAATGTGGAAAATTATGATTTAGCTGAAGATGTAGATAGCGGTACATTAGCTGAAATGGGTGAATTGGCAAAGGAATTAGGGATTGTCTTGATTGTTCCTTTTTACGAAAGAGCAGGTGCAGGTATTTATTTTAATAGTGCAGCAGTATTTGATGCTGATGGGGAATGTTTAGGTATTACAAGAAAAAATCATATTCCAGACGGCCCACAGTATCATGAAAAATATTATTTTGTTCCTGGCAATACTGGATACCCTGTCTATGAAACTACTTATGGAAAAATAGGGATTGGAATTTGTTGGGACGAATGGTTCCCTGAGGTTGCTCGAATTTTGAGCCTACAAGGGGCTGAAATATTATTCTATCCGTCTGCTATTGGTTCAGAGCCAGATCATCCTGAAATATCAACAAGATCATCCTGGGAAAAGGCAATTTCAGCTCATGGTATTTCTAATGGTGTATTTGTTGCTGCGACAAATCGAGTAGGCCAGGAAAAGGACATGAATTTTTACGGTGGGTCATTTATTAGCGATACATTAGGGAATATTCTAGCTTCACTTGATGATGAAGAAGGAATTATCGTTCAAGAGATTGATTTAAAAGAAATTGAAAATACGAGGAAAATCCTACAATTCTTTAGGGACCGTCGTGTCGACACATATGGCTCTCTATTACAAAAGGAAATGCTTCCGTTACCTTCTCCTATTAAAAAGGGAATAAAAAAAATAAAATGCTAAGACTGTATGGGGCATTTTGAATTAATAGGAATCTGGCTGGAAATCTATTGTTTTTAAGGAGGTTGTCAGGTAGGATTCTACTATTGAAACTATTAGTAATGCTCTCAGTAGTTAAAAACATGAAGAGTGCATAATCATTACTTTTATATCAGTGTTGGTTAGAAGGAGAAAAAACATGCAAAATAAGCTGAGTATAGGAGAAATGGCGAAGTTAAGAAGCGTAACGGTAGATACGTTGCGTCATTACGATAAAATTGGTTTGCTAAAGCCGTATCACATTGACCCGGATTCTGGCTATCGTTATTATTCCATTTATCAGTATGAAGTTCTCGGAACAATAAAGGAATTAAGGAGGGTCGGTTTTTCCTTAGAAGAAATCAAGCAATTTCTATCGAATCGCAATGTCAAAAAATCGGTTCAATTACTTCAAAAGTCAATGGTTAATATACAGGGAAAAATAAAGGAATTGCAAGATATCCATAATACTTTGATGGCCCGAATAAACAATATTGAAAATTTCACAAACTGTTACAGGAATGCTGATATCGTGATTAAACATTTTGAAGAACGGGACTACATTCAGTTTGACAGACCGGTAAGCTGGGAGGATAAAGAAAATCTTTATTTTGGGTTTTTGGATCTCGAAAACAGGATTGGTGGTACCATTCCAGTATTGGCAAGCAATAAATTTGGAGATTTTATCAAGAAAGAATACTTTGATGAAATTCGTCAATCATCTGATTTTCCCCGTAACTTAAGTGCATATGAATCTCAAGTATTCATTCTTGTGCAGGATGAAGAGTCTAAGCAACCAACGCAAAAAATAGAAAAAGGGCTATTCATATGTTCCTACCATGGAGGACTCGTAAGGGAGAAAATGCTGCCCCAGCTTAAAAAGCTACTCCATTATTGCGATACTCATGGCTACGTTATTATCGGCGACGCCCTTCGAATTATGCAGGTTGACGTTTCACTGACTGATAAATATGATGAAGCTTATTATGAAATACAAATTCCAATTCAAGAGAAAGTAAACTAGCAAATAGCCACGAAATGACAGCGTTATCATTTCGTGGCTGTTTTTTTTATGGGAACGGTTTACTCTGGAGTTAGACGAGACTTTATAATAGATTCATTCACTGGTGGAGTGAAGCTTTTCTTGAATGGAAAACAGCAAGGTGTTATTTGAAAAGAAATCATTATGTTAAAAGGAGTGAGTTTGTTGTTGCAATATGTTAAAATTCGAAAAATCGCAGGGTCGTTACGATGGTGTCCTTTACCTTTTCTTACTCTTCATTACCAACTCCTGCTGATGCGGCTGATCAGAGGACAGCCATTTCAGTACTTAAAAACCGAATTTTGAGAGCGGTTACAAGTCATTCAGCAATAACTGGAACTGTTGCCGTTCAATTAAATGCTTTTTATGTTGGTTACCCTTAAAAACAAAAGGAGCCCAGAGAAGAATAACTTTTCCATTACCAGATATAAATAGAATTCCATAAAAGATATTCAGAATAGTCCAATTTTGTGTGAGATATTCATTGATGAATTTTTACTACGGATCGTTAGCCACAAACAATTTACAAGGAGGCCTGATTAATGGAAAAAACAAATGCACCAACACTTAAGCGCTCTCTTACTTTAATGCCTGTCATCTTCTTCGGATTGGCTTTCATGGCTCCAAAAACGTTTTTCTCAACATATGGGGTTGCTGTACACAGTACAAACGGGATGATGCCAACCGCTTATGCGATTGCGTTAGTTGTCATGTTATTTACAGCTTATAGCTATGCTCAATTGGTGAAAGCATTTCCGAATGCAGGGGCAGCTTATACGTTTACGCAAAAATCAATAAGCCCACATATTGGGTTTATCGTTGGTTGGACAATCATCATTGACTATATATTAAGTCCGATGATCAGTTCCTTAATCCTCGGAATTGCATTGAAGGCTTATTTCCCATCCATTCCGATGTTTGTTTGGATCATAGGATTCAGTGCGTTTATTACAGCTGTCAATATTCTAGGCATTAAATTAGCAGTGAAACTTAATACGTACATGCTTCTCTCTCAAATTTTATTGTTTGTACTATTTTTTGTTTTGACGATTAAAGGGCTTCTTGCAGGAAGAGGAGCAGGAGTATTATTTTCAACCGTTCCCTTCCTTGATTCTGAAGTTAATGTATCTGCTCTTCTATCTGTTGTCCCTATTCTATGTTTTAGCTTTTTAGGCTTTGATGCAGTAACAACATTGTCAGAAGAGACAAAGGATCCTGCGAGAACGTTACCAAAAGCAATCTATCTCATAACGTTGATTGGTGGATTCTTGTTTATCACAGGTTCTTATTTTGCACAACTTATTTTTCCGGATTTTCAGTCTTTCAAAAATCCTGAATCCGCCTATTTAGAGATTGCAATGTATATCGGTGGAAACATTTTTTCGAGTTTATTTATAGTAGTAGGTCTAGCGACTACCACTGCTTCTGCCGTTGCATCCGGAACGAGCGCATCTCGGATTTTGTATGCGATGGGGAGGGAAAGTGTATTGCCGAAAAAAATCTTTGGCTATGTATCCCCAAAATATCGTACACCTGTAGTCAATATTTTAATCGTTGGTGTAGTTTCGTTAAGTGCCCTTTTCCTAAATCTAACAACAGCCGTATCCCTTATTAGTTTTGGGGCGTTGTTCGCTTTTTTCTTTGTGAACCTTTCAGTTGTTGCTCACTATTTTTTCCGAAAGAAACAAAGGTCTTTTAAAGGCACGATTCAATATTTGATTATCCCGCTTATTGGTGCAGCACTCATTGGATTGTTTTTTATAGAACTGGATAAACATTCACTATTACTAGGTGGAATTTGGCTGCTTATCGGATTTATCTATCTATTAAACTTAACGAAAGTGTTTAGACAGCCGCCCCCTGAGCTTTCTTTTAAAGAGGCTCAATAATAAGGGAGTTAATTTATATAAATGAGAGAAGGGATTTTCAGATGTATAACCTGTTCAATATGCTGATAACCAAGGGTTTAACGGGATCCAATGTTGAGAAATCAAACGTAATTTATATACATATATGAGAGGATGGATTAATAATGAGCCAACAAAAAGCTGATATGATTATTGCAAGTAATACTGTATTTACAGGGCTTTCTGATCAACCGGAGCCTGCATCTATTGCGGTTAAGGGCAGCAAAATCATTGCGATTGGTTCTGAGGAGCAGATTAAACCTTATTCAGGCGAGAATACAAAAATCTATCAATTTAATGACCAATTAATTATGCCGGGATTCCATGATTTCCATCTTCATATTATGCAAGGTGCCGTTTCCCTCAATAGTGTCAATCTGTTCGCGGCTCGTTCAGAAGAGGAAGCGCTAGAAATGATTCGCGAATTCGCCGAATCAAAACCGGAAAATCAATGGGTAATCGGATTTACCTGGGATGCAGGATATTGGGATACACAACAATTACCGAACCGCCAGTCATTGGATCATATCCTTCCTGACCGCCCAGCAATCATGTTTCACGCTGAAGGTCATTATGCATGGGTAAATACGAAAGCATTAGAGATTGCAAATATTACTCGTAATACGGAAAACCCTTCTTATGGAACTATTGGAAAAGACGAAAATGGAGAACCAAATGGTATTTTATATGAAAAAGCAATGGATGGAGTTGTCCGCTATGCATTTAACTTTTCAAGTACACAAAAGAATGAAGTCTTCTCTAATTTCTTGGCATACGCAGCAAGCTTAGGGGTAACGGCAGTTCATGACTTACATGGTTTAAAAACAATAGAATCTCTCCATGTTTTCAAAGAATTTGAAGACAAAGATAAATTAACAATGCGTATTCATTTATGGCCTGCTTTAAATGGCGATCTTGAGTATGCCAAACAATTGCGAGAGAGGTATCAATCGGATAAACTCCGTGTCTCAGGACTGAAACAATTTATCGATGGAGTCATTACCGCACGTACTGCCTATTTACTTGAACCTTATGCGGATCAACCAGAAACACGCGGAGATACGTCTTTCCCTCCTGAAATGATAAAAAAATGGGTCATTGATGCAGATAAAGAGGGCTTCAGCATTCGTTTTCATGCGATTGGGGATGGCGCGATTCGTCTTGCTCTAGATGCCTATGAGGAGGCACAGCAGGCGAACGGTCCAAGAGATTCACGGCATTCTGTGGAACATATTGAAGTGATTCATCCTGATGATATCCATCGTTTCAAAGAGCTTGGTGTTACTGCTTCGATGCAGCCAGATCACTTAGCGATGTCCGAAAGAGGTGTTTACACCGAACAAATTGGTACTGAACGAGAAAAGCATGTTTTCTCGATTCATACATTACAAAAAGCTGGGGCGAAATTAGCATTTGGAACGGACTTCCCAATTGATGTCCTTAATCCACTTCTGCAAATCTATCGTGCAGTAACGAGAATCGACAGTAGCGGAAAAACGGTATGGCATCCACATGAAAGGATCTCACTTTCCGAAGCATTAAAAGCTTATACGATGGGATCGGCATTCGGTTCATTCAGGGAGCATGAATTAGGGACATTGGAAGTAGGGAAGCTTGCTGATCTTGTCGTCTTGGAACGAAATCTCTTTGAAGTACCCGTGGAAGAAATACCAGATACAAAGGTTCAGCTAACGATCGTTGATGGTAAAGTAGTTTATGATCATGCTGGTGCATTGGTATAGGAATAAGAATGGCTGCGATTCAGTGAGTTATACAAGGAGGATTGATGTATGAGCAATACAAGTTCACCAACTCTTAAACGTTCTCTTTCATTAAAATATGTTGTGTTTTTTGGCTTAGCCTTTATGGCTCCAACAACGATGTTTTCAACATATGGAGTAGCTGTTCAAAGCACGAACGGGATGATTTCAACTGCCTATATCGTTGCCTTAATGGTTATGTTATTTACAGCTTACAGCTATGCGCAAATGGTGAAAGCCTTTCCGAATGCGGGTGCTGCCTATACTTTTACACAAAAATCCCTTAGTCCTCACATCGGTTTTCTAGTAGGTTGGACTCTCTTATTGGATTATGTATTTAGTCCAATGATAAGCGCTTTACTGTTAGGAATAGCAATGAAGGCATATTTCCCTTCGATTCCTATGTTCATTTGGATTATTATCTTTATCGTTACGATTACGATTGTAAATATACTGGGCATCAAGGTAGCCGCTAAGTTTAATGCTGCACTTCTGTTCCTTCAGTTTGGAACACTCGCATTATTCATAACCTTTTCAATTAAGGGTTTAATAAATGGCATGGGAGCAGGAACACTTTTTTCAATATTTCCGTTTATCAATTCGAATGTAAATATGTCAGACTTTATGTCTGTGATGCCTCTTTTATGCTTTTCCTTTTTAGGGTTTGATGCAGCAACAACTCTTGCTGAGGAAACGAAGAACCCTCGAAAATCTATACCTAGGGCTATTTATCTTATTACTATCATTGGTGGACTATATTTTATTATCGGTTCATATTTTTTACAGCTTGTCTGGCCAGATTACCACTCATTCAAAGCGCCGGAAGCTGCTTATATAGATATTGCAATGTATATTGCGGGCAACTTTTTAACAAGTTATATTCTTGCTGAAGGAATCATGTCAAGTTTTGCTGCGGCTATTGCGTCAGGAACAAGTGCTTCACGTATTTTATATGCAATGGGACGTGAACGTGTACTTCCTGCCAAAATATTTGGGTATCTTTCACCTAAATATCGTACACCTGTCTTCAACATCTTAATTATAGGAGTTGTTGCTTTAAGCTCAATTTTCTTAAACCTTACTACTGCCGTATCGCTGATAAGTTTTGGTGCATTTTTTGCTTTTACCTTCGTTAATCTTTCGGTTATCTCGTACTTTTATTTCCGAAAAAAACAGAGGTCTATTATGGGGACAATTCGGTACCTTATTATTCCTTTGCTTGGCGCTTCACTTACAGGATTTTTTTGGGTGAAATTAGATATTCATTCACTTTTACTAGGAGGAGCGTGGCTTACGGTAGGATTTTTATACCTTCTAAACCTTACCAAAATGTTTAGACAACCTCCTCCAGAGATAGCCTTTGAAGAAGCTCAATAAAAGAACATTTAATCTATACAAAGAGAGGATATATTTATTATGAGCCAACAAATAGCAGAATTAATTATTTCAAGTAATGCTGTATTTACAGGTCTTACCGACCAGCCTGAACGTGCTTCTATTGTGATTAAGGACAACAAAATTGTTGCGATGGGCTCTGAGGAAGAAATGAAACACTATGCAGGCGAGAATACGAAAATCTATAAGTTTAATGACCAACTAATCATGCCGGGATTCCATGATTTTCATCTTCATATTATGCAGGGTGCCGTTGCTCTTAATGGTGTCAATCTGTTCGCGGCTCGTTCAGAAGGTGAAGCACTGGAAATGATTCGCGAATTTGCCGAAGCTAATCCGGAAAACCCATGGGTAATCGGATTTACATGGGATGCAGGTTATTGGGATACACAACAATTACCAGATCGTTATGCATTGGATCGTATTCTCCCTGATCGTCCAGCGATTATGTTTCACGCCGAAGTTCATTATGCTTGGGTGAATACGAAAGCATTAGAAATTTCAAATATTAATCGAGATACGGAAAACCCTTCTTTCGGTATTATTGGGAAGGATAAAAACGGAGAACCCAATGGGCTCCTATATGAAGAAGCAATGGACGCGGTGATCCGCCATGCCTATGATTTTACAAAGGAACAAAAAAGGACTCTTTTTACAAATTTCCTTACACATGCTGCTAGTTTAGGAGTAACGGCTGTCCACGATTTATTTGCAGCTGAATCATTGGCATCATTAAATGATTATGGTATTTTCAAAGAATTTGAAGACAAAGGGGAATTAACCACACGTATTCATTTGTGGCCTGCTTTAAATGGTGACTTGGAGCGCGTCGAGCACTTACGAAACACGTATCAATCGGATAAACTCCGTGTATCAGGACTGAAGCAATTTATCGATGGCGTCATTACCGCTCGAACTGGGTATTTACTTGAACCTTATGCGGACCAACCAGATTCACGTGGTGAGACGACTTTCCCTCCTGATACGATTAAAAATTGGGTTGTTGAGGCCGATAAAGAAGGCTTTAGTATTCGTTTTCATGCGATTGGGGATGGGGCCATTCGTTTGGCACTAGATGCCTATGAGGAAGCGCAAAAGGCTAATGGCAAGCGGGATTCACGTCATTCCGTTGAGCATGTTGAAGTAATTCATCCTGATGATATCCATCGTTTTAAAGAGCTTGGTGTTACTGCTTCGATGCAGCCAGATCATTTTGCGATGTCTGAACGAGGTGTTTATACTGATCGAATTGGCACCGAAAGGGAAAAGCATGTTTTTTCAATTAATACATTGAAAAATGCCGGTGCGAACTTGGCATTCGGGACCGACTTTCCAGTTGATATCCTAAATCCGCTTCTACAAATCTATCGTGCTGTAACCAGAATCGACAGCAGTGGAAAAACAGTGTGGCATCCGCATGAACGAATCACATTGGCCGAAGCATTAAAAGCTTATACAATCGGTTCAGCTTACGGGACATTCCGAGAACATGAATTAGGGACATTGGAAGTAGGGAAACTTGCAGATATTGTTGTTTTGGAAAGAAATCTCTTTGATATACCCGAGGAAGAAATACCAGATACAAAGGTACAGTTAACAGTTGTTGATGGTAAAGTAGTTTATGACCTTACGAATTCTCTAATCGAAAATTAGAAACACAATTATAAATAGAGGATTCCAAAAACTCTTAATTGAACATATTGTTGAATAGTTAAAATCATAACCAGATGGATGACAGCTCCTGTTCCAAACCCGATTATTCATAATAGGTACTTTCAGACTCAATAGACCTGTCTATGAGGAAGATTGGCATTAAGAAAAAGGTATCTCTAAATTATTGTTGGGATACCTTTTTTAACATAAAAATTTAAGTTACGACCAATTTTTATCAAATAATGTTATTAGAGAGCTAATGAAATTACCCTCCTTATCACCAAGGCTGGGAAGATATATGAAATCTGGTGTTTTACGGTTTAAAAAGAAAATTTTCAGTAAACATATGTATGGAGAAGTATTAAATTTTGTTGAATGACTACAATATAAGGTTTAAATTGACTAGTTCTTTAATATAAAAAAAGCATTTAAGAATTCAAATGCATGATCACGGATATCATGGATATGAATATTCCAATCATCCCAACAGGAATAATACCCTCTCCAAAAAAATTGGATAAGTAAGGAGCAGGTGTTTATCCATTGATATACGGATATTTAATGGATTCGGAAGTCATCTTTCATGAGCAATCCTGCTGCAACAAATTCCAATCCGACCATACATCGCCTAGCTTAACCAATAGATCCAGCCCATGACAAAAACCGGTTGCAGGACCAATAAAATTGGTTGCATGCACCTGCGTGACCTGCTTCACCAATTGATAACCTGATCGAATAAATAGTCCTGTCCCAATAATTCCACCTAAGGACATCATAAATAAATGGTGGCTTTTGATTTTCTATATTTCCCCTTATATTTACGTTTTGACATTCCGTTAGTGTCGCTATATAATGAATGATAGTCATTCATTATTTTATGAGGAGGTTCACGATATGCCGAGCAGTTCAGATGGAAAATATGAAAAAATTTTAAAAGCAGCCATTGATGTAATTTCTGAAAAAGGTCTTGATAAGACTTCTATTTCAGATATAGTAAAAAAAGCTGGAGTTGCACAAGGAACTTTTTATTTATATTTTTCCTCAAAAAAGGCTTTAATACCAGCTATTGCAGATAACCTTCTCACCATTACTTTAGAAGGAATTAAAGAAAAGATTCAAGGGAAAGAAACCTTTTGGGACGTCTTAGAAATTGTGATTGACGAAACTTTTAACATAACAGATGCGCACAAAGACGTTATTGTCCTTTGCTATTCTGGGCTAGCTATAGATTACTCGATGGAGAAATGGGAATTGATATACCAGCCCTATTATCATTGGCTAGAGGATTTAATAACTAAAGCCATTAAAAATAATGAGATAATAAGCGACATTAATGTAAAATGGACGGCCAGAATCATCATTAATCTTGTTGAAAATGCGGCTGAACGATTTTATATAAGTCATGAGCAAGATGATACCCTAGAAGTATATAAGGCTGAAATATTTAACTTCTTAAAAAGATCGTTATTTAGAACATAAACAAGTTATTGGATCTTTTCCAATACTTTTTGTTCCTTCAAAATGACTGACACTCATTCAATTAAGAGGATATAAAAAATGAGTTGGTTACTAATGTGAAAGCCATGTAAGTACTCCCCGCTGGAGTTGCTTATGAAGTAAGGACTGGGTCATTGTATAAGGATGACATCGTAATAATTATTGAAATGAAAATTAATACATCTATTGGAACAGGTAATAAAAAAGAGGTGATAATATGGCTTGGTTTTACTTGGTTATTGGAGGAATGTTAGAGATTGGATGGGCAGTGGGGTTGAAATTTTCAAAAGGATTTACCGAAGTAGTGCCTAGTATTGTGACCGTAATATTAATTATTTTAAGTTTTTACTTTTTCTCTCAAGCAATGAAGCGAATTTCTGTTGGAACAGCCTATGCAATCTTTACGGGAATAGGAGCTGCGGGAACAGCGATCATTGGAATGGTGTTTTTAGGAGAATATGTTTCGTTTTTCAAAATTCTTTTTATAGTTCTTCTGCTCGCGTGCATTATTTGTCTAAAGCTAGCAAGCAATCAGCAGGAACAATCCGTGCGAGATGCGAAATAGGGTGTGGTAACTATCTTTAAAAGCATTGATTCAAAACGACGGATTTTGTTCACTAATGCACCTACCCCTTTTTTAATGGAGGATGAAAATATAAATAATATCTATTGATTAATATTTTAGGGATTCTTGTTAGACGTGAAGTACGAGTAAAGAAGAGGTGATAATAATGGCATGGATGATGTTAATAATAGCAGGATTAGCAGAAATTGGCGGTGTTATTTCATTAAAACTTACAGAAGGATTTACAAAAATTAAACCAACGATTTCTTGTCTTCTTTTCGCCGGAATAAGCTTTTATTTATTATCTGCGTCTGTCCAAACACTTCCTGTAGGGACAGCTTATGCTATCTGGACTGGTATTGGTTCAGCAGGAAGTATTTTAATTGGCATGCTTTTTTTTAAAGAATCAAAAGATATTAAACGAATTATTCTTATTAGTGGTATAGTGATCAGCATAATTGGTCTAAAATTTGTTTCATGATACGTTAATATATTTTTAGTTATTCAGCAATCCTGCGCATTTCGAAGTAAGATATGCGCTCTTCGGGGCTGAATCCAGTGATGAGGATTGGGAGGTTCTAATAACATTTCAAACATCTTTTTTATTATGTCGGACACCGACCTTTACAGATAGTAAAATAAAGGATCCAAAGAAGCCACTTATGGGATGTGGTTCCTTTGAGGTCCTTTTTTCTTTATGAGAGAAACAGTATGTAATTTATTGAACAGCAATGACTCTTATGTTGAGTAATAAAAAGTCGTTTAATTTTTTTATTCAACAAACAGGCTTGATTGTTGAACGTCAGTAGGAACTTTTGAGGAGGATATAGAAGTTAGATTTATTCCTTATGTCCTGTGAGGAATAGGACAGGCTAGTTCAAGAAGGTAAGATAGTTTTTGAGATCGGTTTTCAAAATGTAGGCTTATAATGGAGATGCAAAATATTAATTAAAAAATTTTAGGGGGAATAAAACATGAGTGGAGTTGCAAAAACTCCTCAACCACCGTATTATGCAGTGATATTTGCTTCACAGCGAACAGAAGTTGACGGAGGTTATGGGAAAATGGCAGACAAAATGGTAGAGTTAGCTTCTCAACAGAGTGGTTTCTTAGGCGTGGAAAGTGCTCGTGATGAGGGGTTAGGAATCACAGTGTCATACTGGGAATCTTTAGATGCGATAAAGAAATGGAAGGAAAATTCAGCACATCAAGTTGCCCAAAATAGAGGTAAAACAGAATGGTATAAAAATTTTGCCCTTAGAGTTTGTAAAGTGGAGAGAGATAAGTTTTTCGAAATGTAGTACATAATTGCACTTCATCATTAAAGGGCTTCTTTGAACAAGTATAAGCGCTCACTTTGCATTCTATGGCCAGATTGTTGAATAACAGAGTGCGCGAAATATGCTAATTTTTAGGAAGAGATTGTGAAGAAATGTACTTAAAGTAACGGGGCAGAATAGTTTAATTAGTCCAAATGATAAGATAAATTAACAAATGGGAATATAGGAGCGATTCAAAATGGATAATTGGAGAGATAATACGATTTGGTTTGAACAAATACCAGATAATCTTCAGGCTTACTTAAACTTAAAAGAAGATAAATTTAATGAGGTGGAGCTTGAAAACATTGAGTATTTAACTCTTTGGCATCATAAAAAGAATAAGCTGGGCAACTTTGTGGGTATTCCTGAAAATCTCCTCTATCTAGAATTAAACTGGTCCAATTTAAAAGATTTCATTGGGATAGAAAAAATGAATAAACTAAAGCGTTTAGAATTACATTATTGTACTAAATTACAAAATGATACTGGTTTGTCTGGAGTATCCGATACGCTAGAACATTACATATTAAACAATCAAGAAAATTCATACCAAATGAAGAATTATTCTCTCTGAAAAACCTTCGGGTTCTGTGCCTTAGCTCTTGTGGTAATCTAGAGAATTTGAATTTTTTAAATCATTTCCCTAACCTAATCGACTTTAGATTTGTTGATACTAATGTGTTAGATGGTGACTTATCACCAATTCTAGACCATCCTACAATCCGAAGTGTAGGCTTTCTAAATAAGAGACATTACAATATTAAAGATGATAAGATGGATGCTTTGTTAAGGCATAAAAATGGTGGAGAAGAATTTAAAACAGTTATCAAGTATGGAAAATATGAAAATTTTAGATATAATTATTAAATTATTCTTGAACTAACTGATGCGTTACTTAAAGATCGGCTGCTGTTACATCAGGTCCTTTTTATTCAACTAAAGGGCAGGTTTGTGGAACAATAGAAATGAAACCTTTTTTTATGTCACAATTGACACAAGAAACGCAACAAAAAGAGGCATCTTTCTATAAGATACCTCTTCATTTCACTAGCTTGGTAAAGGGCTTAAATGTTCGTGGATTAACAACCAGTTATCCGATTCTTTGACGAATACATTGGTCGCTCTACCTCGACCATTGGTATATTTGCCATTAATAAAACCTTCATAAAAATATGTATAGGTACATGTTAAAGATGTATTAGAGGTAAATAACCATTGCACATCATGAGCTTCATAATTCTCATTTTTCACTAAATCCCATGCATTCTCAAAATAGTCTTGGATTTCATCGTGGTTTATACAGGTTTTGTTACTAAAAAAATATGTTGCATTAGGGTGAAGTAATTTTTTAACTTTTTCAAAATTGTGTGAATTTGTCGCTTTAATATAATTATTGAGAATATCCAATTGTTTCACTCCTTAATCATTGTCAATTAAGTATACCAATTTATTTTTTGTGTGTGATATCAAGATTTCTTGGTGCGCATTTCGAGGAAAATATGCACTAGGAGAAGGTGTTTTTTCCACTAACTTGTGCTTATGTTCAAGCTCTGCTGCAAACCAGGCGGCTTTTTGTTCAACTAAAGGGGTTAGTTAGTTAAATAGGGAGAAGGTAATTCTTATATAAAAAAAGTAAAGTGATAAGAGATGATGTTTCTTAATTTTGGAGGAATTATATGTCATTTGAACAATGCCAAAGTGTTACTTCTTTAATGGCAGGATTTAATAAAACGTGGTTCATTGCTGGTGGATGGGCGATTGATCTTTTTATAGGGAAAGAAATAAGGGAACACAAAGATTTAGAGATTGCTTTATTCCGAAAGGACCAACTAAATTTAAAGGCTTATCTAAAGGAATGGGATTTTAAGAAGGTGATTAAAGGTGAATTCCATACTTGGGGAAATGAGTATTTAAAGTTACCTATTCACGAAATTCACGTAACTAATAAGTTTAATGGAGAGAAAATAGAAGTTCTTCTAAATGAAACAAACGATAATAATTGGAAATTCAGAAGAGATTTAAGGATTTCTTACCCACTCAATTCAGTTTGGAGCTATTCTGAAACAGGTATTCCTTATCTAAATCCAGAAATTGTCCTTTTATATAAGGCGAAAAACACAAGAGAAAAAGATCATCGAGACTTTATGACAATAAAGGATTATCTCGATAATGAAAAGAAACAATGGCTTCGATATGCATTAGAATTGCACAAACCAGGACATAAGTGGCTTCACTTTTTGTTCTAATTATTATTCACTATTGGTTGCAAGAGTTGAAGATCCAATGAGGATCGGGAAGCTTCTTATTCGACTAACGGGGCAGTTAATAGAACAAGGATATTTGAAAAATGCGTGGAAATATAAGTAGTAACTTAATTTGAATTTTTGAGCAGCTACCACCACGGTAGCTTATTTTTTTGAGAGTCATTTTTGATTACTCAATAGGGGGAAATTATTTTGCCAAAAGGGTTGCTTCATCATATTGAGTTGTACGTATCTAATTTGGAAAAATCGGTGGAATTTTGGGGATGGTTGCTTCAAGAATTAGGATATAGCTCTTTTCAAAAATGGGAATGTGGGCAAAGCTGGAGATTAGATGGTACCTATATTGTTTTTGTACAGGCAGAGGAACGATTCCTTGATATTCAATACCATAGGTGCCGAGTAGGGCTGAACCATCTAGCATTTTACGCTGAGTCACGCCTTCACGTTGATGAAATAACAAAAGTATTAGAGTCTAAAGGGGTAAATATCCTTTATAAAAACAAACATCCATTTGCTGGAGGATATAATCATTACGCAGTCTATTTAGAAGACCCTGATAGGATTAAAGTTGAACTGGTAGCTCTATAATGTAATGGAGTAGATGATCTTTCTTATTAAGCTAACGGAGTAGGATAGTTGAATAGGGATTATGGTGTAAGGAGTATATTTAAAAGGAGATTTAATAATGGAACATTTTAAAAATAAAGTTGCCTGGTGTCCAATTTGTTCTCAGGGGTGGGTAGAGATAGTAAAAGATGTTGGAACTGATGACCTTTATGTGTTGTGTGATGAATGTCTAAATGAATGGAATCATCCAGAAAATATCGAGGTATCAACAGCAAGAACGGAAATTAATGATAATCGAGTAAATACACCAACAGACGAAGAGATTCGAAGTGCCAACTGGGAAAAATATATTATCAATGAGTAATGTTTAAATTCAACTAACAGGGGTGCATTACTTTAAGATCCAGTTGCCATCTCAGCCAGCATTTTTCTTATTGTACAAACGGGGCAGTTTAGTGAAGATGGAGTCTGGAATAGCGAAAGAGAAGAATAAAAGAACCTTAATCGGGGAGTGGGAACAGAATGATTAAAGCTGTTATATTCGATTTAGACGGAACTTTGTTAAATAGAGATGAATCAGTAAAAATGTTTATACAGAAGCAATACGACAGACTAAATAAATTGGTAGGTCATATACCTAAAGAGAAATACGTAAGAAGATTTATTGAAATAGATAATCGTGGATATGTTTGGAAAGATAAAGTATATCAACAACTAGTCAATGAATTTGAGATTACTGAAATAACTTGGGAGGAATTACTTCAAGATTATATAAGTCAATTTAAGAATAATTGCATTTCTTTCCCGAATCTTATAGGTATGCTAGAAGAATTGCGGACCAACAACCTTGTTTTAGGGTTGATTACCAATGGTAAAGGGCAATTTCAGATGGATAACATAAGGGCATTGGGAATTGAAGAGTTTTTTGAAATTATTTTAGTATCTGAATGGGAAGGCTTAAAAAAACCTGACCCTCAAATATTTAAGCGAGCCTTGGACCAACTTAATGTTTCAGCTAATGAAAGTATATTTGTAGGCGACCATCCAGATAATGATGTAAAAGCTGCCCGAAATGTTGGAATGAAAGGAATTTGGAAAAAAGATTTTCAATGGAACAATGTCGAAGCAGACTTTATTGTAGATAATTTGGGAGAACTACCTTTAATCATTGAAAATTTAAGGCAACAATTTATTGAGCCTTGTTCTGGGGTGTAAGTGTTAAAGTCAGGCTGTTATTGCGGGGTAGCTTTTTATTATTTCGCTAAAGGGGCAGGTTGTTTCAATAGTTATATATTTATCTAAAAAGGAGTATTAAATCCAGGAGGATTAGTACTCCTTTTGTTGAAGTCTTTAATCTTAATGGAAATCTGTGTGAATACATTTGGGGGTGGTATGTAATATGAAAACAAGCATAATAGCAGCTTATGACAAACTTGCAAGCGATTATGAATATAATGTTGATACTAAAAATGCATATAACATTCATTATGAAAGACCAGCAATGATAAAACTTCTGCCGGCAAATTTAAAAAACACCAAGGTTCTTGATGCTGGTTGTGCAGCCGGCTGGTATACGGAGCAGTTAGTAAAGCTGGGTGCAGAAGTAATTGCAACTGATATAAGTACAGAAATGGTGGCAGCTACTCAAAGACGTATTGGAAACAAGGCGAAGGTGCTGAATTTAGACCTTGAAAATGAGCTGCCCTTCCCAAAAGAATCTTTTGATCTCATAATGAGTTCACTTGTAATTCATTATATTAACGATTGGAGCAAGACCTTTAGTGAGTTTCAAAGGATCTTGAAACCAGGAGGGAAACTACTGTTTTCAATACATCATCCATTTATGGACTTTAAACTTTCCAAAAACAAGCAGTATTTTTCTACAGAGCTAATAATTGACCAATGGGAAAGGAAAGGAAGATTGATTGAAGTTCCATTTTACCGTAGGTCCTTGAGTGAAGTATTGAACAAAACTCTTGAGTATTTTTCAATTGAAAACATAATTGAGCCACAACCCACAATAAAATTTAAGTCACTAGATCCACTGAAGTATGAAAGACTGATGAGCAATCCTCATTTTTTAATTATGAAGGCTTCAAAGAAAAACGATGATGTTGAACTACCGGGTCAGCATTCTATATAGAAAATGAAATTTGAATTAAAAGCTAAGATTGTGAACAAATGTACTTAAACTACCATGAAAATTACCTTCTGTGAAATTCCAAAAATGGCAATACTTAAATAGACGCAGCTCATTCAACTTTTTAAAAGGGGAGGAGCGTCTTTTTCTTTGGTGTATATATACTTGTTTAAGGAAGCTTCTGTTATTGTAACCGTATTGCCTAGGTTTTCTAGTCTTCGAACTGAATGGCGTACAATAGAAACCTGTCTTTGTTTATCAAAGTAATCTCGGATTGAATATATTTTCATTCTTTGTGGTGAAGCGCTTATTTTTGCGCTTCATGGATGGTTATAGGGTGCAAGGGTTGAAGATCCAATAGGATCCAGCTCTTTTTTATTATTCAGCTAAAGGGCAACATTAGTTGATTTAATTATAATAAGTTTTACCTTGACCAAGTTTTCAGTTGATCTATACTTAGAGTGGCGCTGGAAGAATATAGGGAGTGGATCGATTTGGATACTAAACTTTTCTTAGACAAAATAACTATACTTTTTAAAGAAGAACTTAGGGATAATTTGTTAGGGATTTATTTACATGGATCTCTAGCAATGGGGTGTTATAACCCCCATAAGAGTGATATCGATTTCTTAGTCGTTGTAAATGAAAAGCTAACACCAGCAAATAATTCTAGGATCGCAAAATTAGCTTTATCCTTACATGATGAGATGTCTAATGAGCGTGGAATAGAGTTCACCATTATCTTAGAAACTTACCTAAAAAAGTTTGTTTATCCGACTCCTTTCGAGTTTCATTACTCTGAATATCATAGGGAGAAATATCGCACAAATGGAAATTATCTTTGCGGGGGATTTGAAGATGAGGATTTAGCTTCACAAATCGTTGTTGCCTATGAGAGAGGATTAACACTGTATGGAAAACCATTAAGTGAACTTTATGAACCGATCGATAGTCAATATTACCTTGCCTCCATTCTACATGACGTGGAGGGAGCTGCAGAGGAGATCATTAGCAATCCACCTGCGTACCTGACTCCTATGTACCTAACCTTAAATCTCTGTCGAGTTCTTTTTTTTATTAAAGAAGGTAAGATATCTTCAAAGCGAGAAGGCGGGGAATGGGGATTAAATAATCTGCCTCATAAATACCAGCAGTTGGTTGAACAGTGTCTAAATGAATATAACGGAGAAACATTTAGTAGTGAAGTTGTTTCCCAAACTTTTTATGAATTCATTGAACTCATGATTAAAGAAATAAGGCAAGACATTTTTATTAAGCTCCCATGCAAAATGGACCCAGTAAAAACACTTTTAAAAAAAGGCTGAGCCTCTGAGTAGTACTATTATAGAGTTGGATTAAAAACTGAAAGCATCATCCTTCTAAAAACGTTTTGATTTAACCGATATTAATGGAAATATGATAAGTATTATAGAATTTATAAATGAGAATATATAACAAACTCTTTGCTTTGCTTTTAATAAAAGCAAGGTATTTTTATTTATTCGACTAAAGGAGCAGGTTAGTAAAAAAGGACATAGGACAAAAAGGAAGGAACCAGCTGCTTCCTTTCAATTACTATTTTACACCAATTACACGAATCCTTTTATAATCAGCAATCCAATTACCACCTTTATATAGAGTTCCCTTTAAATTTTTTTCAACGTTTGTAACTATTTCGTTTGCTGTATGTTCAGGAATACCATCTAATAGATGGCTGCCGAACATATTAATCCAATTTTTTAATCCATTATCCCCATCCAATTGAGTTGGTCTATCAAAGTGTTGAACAAAAGTCACTCTAAATCCTACTTCTTCCATTAAATTCGAATACTCAGCAATACTTGGATAAAACCAAGGAAATTGTTCCTTTTTAAATTCTAATCCTGCTTCTTTTATTTGTTGTATAATTTCATCTGTTATCGTTTGAACGTTGCCTTTTCCTCCGAATTCGGCAACAACTCTTCCACCTTGTTTTAAACTTTGATAAATACTATGTAAAGCTTGGATAGGTGGTTGTACCCAATGAAGTGTTGCGTTAGAGAATACTGCATCAAATTCGCTATGATATTCTAGGTTTGTGGCATCTTGAACCATAAACGGTATATAAGGGTATTTACTGACTGCCTGTTTCACCATATTTTCAGATTTGTCTACACCTACAATTTCTACGCCACACTCATATAAGGTATTGGCTAAATCTCCTGTTCCACAACCAAGGTCAAGAATTTTTTCTCCTTGTTTTGGGGCTAATAATTCAACCAAATTATTCCCATATTTCGAAACAAAAGAATGCTTAATATCATATAAATTTGCATCCCAATTATCTTTTGTATTTTGAAATTTTTCCAAGTCTACTCTCTCCCTAATGTATATATTTGTTAATTAAATTATAATTGAAAGAAGTGATAATATATATTAACAAAAAAGCAAATATTCAATAACGAACTGTTATTGTGATGGAGGTTCATATGGATATTAAGTGGATAAAGACTTTCATAATTACAGCTAAGTTTGAGAATTTTAGAAAAGCCTCAGAAGAACTTTTTCTAACTCAACCTGCGGTTACAAAACATATTAAAAGGCTGGAAGAAAACCTTAACATTCAATTATTTGAAAGAATAGGGAATAAAGTTGCTCTTACACCAGCAGGTCACAAATTTCTTTCGTATGCAAGGGAATTTTTAATAAAGTATGAGCAAGGAATGAATGATTTTGAATCATGGAAACAGGGATATAATCGAAAGTTAGTTATTGCTACTGCGCCACAAATTGCGTCATCATTTCTTCCTTCTTTAGTGCGTCATTTTGTTGATGAAAATCCGAATATAGAAGTAATTATAAATGTACTTAAATCTTATGATATAGGTGAAGAAATTAGTGTTGGTAGAGCAGACATAGGATTAACAAGGCTTCTCCCTCTTCAAAAAAATATAAAAACCAATATTGTACACATAGAACCTGTAATTTTGGTTGGACCTAATGAATACAAAGAGGCTACTCACCTTGATGAACAAACGATAATACATAAGTATAGGTTGATAACGCATAACCATCCAGATTATTGGGATACTCTTTTAAATGATATTAAAAGGCATTATCCAACTGTTCGAACTATGAAGGTAAATCAAATAGAAGTTACAAAGCGTTTCATAGAAGAAGGACTCGGAGTTTCCTATTTACCTTTTACCGTAATTAAAAATGAAATATCAATGAAAGAGCTGGTAGAGATTAAATCAAACAAAATCACTCCACCAACATCCTATACGTATGCATTAACAAAAGTAGAAACTGATGAAGTATCAAATTTTATTAACTTTTTAATGGATACGTTGAGTGAATTGTGAAAGTAGTTGTAGTATTTTTCTAAATAACCTAATGATTTGATTATTTGTGAAGGATTTCACTTAAAGTAACGGGTGCTTATATTCAAGATCAGCTTCCAAACGAGGCGGCTTTTTTTATTCAATTTAAGGGGCAGGATATTTGAAAAAGTATCCAGTTATAATAATAAAAGATATTTTAATGAGGTGAAAAAAATGGTTAGAAGGAGATAGATAGCCTCCTAAAAACAATGTTATTTATATTTTTTAGGAGGCTACCTTAAATTTAGGAGATGGATTAATTATGAAACAAAACAAGTATGATGATGAGAAATTTTTCTCTGCGTATAAAAAATGCCCCGTTCAGTTAAAGGACTTGGAGGGGCGGGAGAATGGCATACATTAAAAGAACTAATACCAACACTTCTAAATAAGAGTGTACTTGATTTGGGGTGTGGATTCGGCTGGCATTGTCGATACGCACGTGAGCAACAAGCAAGTTCAGTAATAGGTATAGATATTTCCGAAAAGATGATTCAAAAAGCTTGAAATGACGGATGATCCTTTGATTTCATACATTAAAATGCCAATAGAAGACATCAAGTTTTCAGGCTGTCAATTTGATGTTGTCATCAGTTCGCTGGCTTTTCACTATATTAAGTCCTTTCAAACAATCTGTAAAAAGGTTTATGATTGTCTGAAGCCTGGAGGTTCCTTTGTTTTTTCAGTTGAACATCCTATTTTCACATCTCGAAAAGAACAAGATTGGTATTATGATGATAACGGGAATCGCCTACATTAAAGTTATGATCCCATCTCCTAAGTCAAAACAAAGCTAGATAATTATGTTAATTTCGGTGTGAGATTGTGTTTTTAATAACATATTTAAATGAAGGAATAAGTTCTTTCGATGTAGAATTCCAATGGGAAAATGTCTTAAAGGAGAATTTATGAAAAAGAGCTAATTAATTTTTTCATTATAACAGTAATTATCCTATTTTCCTGGTTGATTTTCTCTGTTAATCAACTCCTGAATGGACTGGAAAGTCTACTGATGGCAAGTGGAAAACAATTTAATAAAAAACTACTCAATTATTCCATTATAGGGCGTTAGTTGAACAACAATAAAATACAGTTGTTGTGGTAACATTTGTTGTACAAAAAGGATAGATGGAATACGGGTATTCTTCCTGTTCATCTATCCTTTTTCTTTTACACCTTTTAAATGTGTGACATTATAACCAATTATTTATATGGTGTCTTAATTACTTTCTTGACTTTTAATAAAAATTCTTAATTAGGGTTCTTTTTATTAGATTTTAAATTTTTGAACAGAGTCCTTCAACTGCTTAGCTAAAGAGCTTAGATTTGTAGTAAGATCTGAAATTTTAACAATTGCCAATTCCTGTTGGTCCGTTGATGAAGCAACTTGTCGTGAAATTTGTGCGGTATCTTTTGAGAGACTGGCGAATTCATCAATAGATGCAGAGATTTCTTCGGATCCAGCAGATAATTCTTCTGTAACAGCTGAAACTTCCTGTATTTCTCCGGTTACTCCTTCTACAGCATTCAATATCTGATTGAATTTATCGCCTGCACTATTTACTAATGTCGTTCCTTCCTCTACCTGGACAGTACTTTTTTTCATATTTTCAACAGCAATATCTATAGAAGACTTAAAGTAGTTTAGCTTTTCAGCTATTTGGGCTGCAGAAACTTTAGAACCCTCTGCAAGATTTTTCACCTCTTGGGATACCACCGCAAAGCCTTTACCATGTTCCCCGGCTCTTGCAGCTTCTATGGCCGCATTTAAGGCAAGAAGGTTAGTCTGTTCAGCTATACCAGAAATTAGATTAACAACATTCTGAATCTCATTTGCTTGTGTTCCTAGTTCTTCTATATACCCCGAGGAATCCCGGACTGTCTCTTTAATAGTATTAATTTTATTAATTATCGTATGAATTTCATCGAAACCTTCCTTCACCTGAAAGACAACTTCATTAGATTGCTCACCAACTTCTGAGGAAGCTTCTGCAATTCGTTGAATCCCTATAGCCATCTCTTCAATAGCTTTTGCAGATTCTTCACTTCTAATAAGCTGAGTGTCCGTAGCCCCAGCAACTTCTTTAATCCCATTAACAATTAAGTTACTGGCGTGACTAATTTCATTTACTTTATTTTCAATTATTCTAGAAGAAGTTAATAAAGCCTCAGAAGAAGATTTAATCTCTTCAACCATTTCAATTGTATGATAGGTCATTTTCTTAAATGAGTCTGTTACGTTACTAATTTCGTCTCTTCCTTTTACCTGGATACTCGTTACTGTTTCTTCTGCTGTTCGAAGATCACCATCTGCCATTAATTGTGAAGCAACACTGATTTTTTCAAGCGGTCTTAAACTATTACGAATAGACAATACTAATATAATGATCACAAAAAGAATTAAAACGAGATTAATGATGAGATTAAGAGGGAGTTCTTTAAGCAGAACTTGCTCCCCAATACTGTTTACATCCTGAGCATTGATATCAACCCCCAAGACCCCAATAACCTCTCCGTCCTGCTGAATAGGGGCGAATGCTGATAAATAATCCCCGTATTCTGGATCATGCACAATCGGAGCACTTGAAGGCTTTCCTTCAAGTACTTTTATAACATCCTCGTATTTTGTGGTTGATGTGGTTTCCATAATATCTGCTGCCATATCAGAATCCTGAGGCAATCCATCGACTAAAATGAATACTTTTTCCTCTTTTGAATCAACGAATAATGTATAAACATAAAGAGCTCCGTTTTTTTCTCTGAAATCATTTAATTGTTCTCTGAGATTCCAATAGACATCATTCTTTTCAGGTTCCCCTAAAAAATCTTTATACATTTCTGTATTCATTTTACCTGCAATATTTTCTGCTATATTCATACTAAAGTTTTGTATCGAGGATTCCACTGAATTGCTTGTACTAAAAAAGAGCATTATACTGTTCCCTATTAAAATAAGCCCCAATCCAGTTGCCATAAGAAGAGCAATTTTACTACTTAATCTTTTCATATTTTTCACTCCATTACTATTAATTACTAAATTATAACTTTAGAACTGATAAAAAAGAACTAGTTAAATTTAGGTATTATATTCCTGTATTTACATTTATGGGGATTAATTTTGTTTAAATTTGATATGCTGTGATTTAGCTATACTATTTGGAGGGATTTTATTGCAGACATTATTTCGGTATAACTGGATAGTCAGAGAAGAATGGTATCGGTGGTGTGAGGAGTTAAGTGAAGAGGATCTCCTACGCAACAGAACTGGCGGAGTAGGTAGTATTTTGCATACACTCTTCTATACAGTTGATGTCGATGGAGCTGGATACGCCTTGTACAAGGTAAAACAGATTTTGAGGAGAATTTTGATAGTTACAAGAGCTTGAATCTGGTTCGAAAATTAGATGCTGAATTTCGAACGGAAGTGGAGAACTTTGTGAACAACTGGGATGGGAGCATGGAAAATCAATTATTTTACGATACTCTACGAGATGGAAGAATTGTAACGGATACTTGGGGCGAGGTTATACGACATGTAATTGCCCACGAAATCCACCGTATAGGACAATTATCAATTTGGGCAAGGGAAGTAGGGAAAAAGCCTGTGTCCGCAAATCTTATTGGTCGGGGTCTTTCCTCTTATTCTAATAATTAATACAAAAAGAAAAATAATTTAGCAGTATTCCTCCTTGTATGAACGGGTGCTTATCTTGAATAAGTTATAAGCAATGATCTTCCACAATCGGACGCTTCCGTTGAAGATTGCTGAGCTGTTTTACAGCTCTATTTTATCTAACAAACGAGCAGGTTAGTGGAACAAGAGAAATGAAAATCTACCTTTTTTTATGTGCAATTGACCCAAACTATGCAATAAAAAACTCACCAAACTAACTAGTAGAAGGGTGAGGATTGGACAATTGTTAAAATTTTTTTATATCAACAAGGGCATTTTGTAAACTTGAATAAGTCATTACGGAACCAAAATCAATACCTAATTGAACCATCG
>NZ_QGTW01000017.1 GCF_003182355.1 Cytobacillus oceanisediminis
GTAGGGGTCACCATTTTGGAGGATTAGCTCAGCTGGGAGAGCATCTGCCTTACAAGCAGAGGGTCGGCGGTTCGATCCCGTCATCCTCCACCATACAACTTGCCGGTGTAGCTCAATTGGTAGAGCAACTGACTTGTAATCAGTAGGTTGGGGGTTCAAGTCCTCTCGCCGGCACCAGTTTTATTGCTTCGTTGTTTAAACACCAGCGGAAAATCCCGAAGGGATTTGGAGCATGCAATAGAAGTTTAAAGCACTACTCAATATTCGGAGGGGTAGCGAAGTGGCTAAACGCGGCGGACTGTAAATCCGCTCCTTCGGGTTCGGCAGTTCGAATCTGCCCCCCTCCACCATTTATTTTTAATAAAAACAACAAAACTGGACAAGCTATAAATGTCCTTTTTATTTTGTTAATTATTGGGCTATAGCCAAGCGGTAAGGCACCGGACTTTGACTCCGTCACTCGCAGGTTCGAATCCTGCTAGCCCAGCCATTTTTATGAGCCATTAGCTCAGTCGGTAGAGCAGATTGCAGCATCTCAGTCATTCTTCGTCGAATAGCAATCTGTGACAAAGCACGCAGGGCTTTGGAACATCTGACTTAGCAGTATTAAGATTTAGGAAATATTATTATTTCGAGCCATTAGCTCAGTCGGTAGAGCATCTGACTTTTAATCAGAGGGTCGAAGGTTCGAGTCCTTCATGGCTCATTTTTAGTAATAACACAGACCTTGGGAATCGATTCCTGAAGGTCATATTTTCGAATAAAAAGGTTTGCGGAAGTAGTTCAGTGGTAGAACATCACCTTGCCAAGGTGGGGGTCGCGGGTTCGAATCCCGTCTTCCGCTCCAAAATGGGGCCTTAGCTCAGCTGGGAGAGCGCCTGCTTTGCACGCAGGAGGTCAGCGGTTCGATCCCGCTAGGCTCCACCATCATACATATAACTAATCCTTAAGCCATCATGGTTTAAGGATTTTTTGTTTTTACAACTTAGATATATAACTGACGATAGGCTTTCTAGATCAAGAGCTAAAACCCATTAGCTCGGGAACTAACGCCTAAAACTCAAATGTGGCACGTAAAATCGGACAACGTGGTTCATATGTAAAAAGTGAAGCATAAACAGCAGAAAAGTAGTTCATAAATTAGAAAAGTGATGCATAAAAGAAAATCTAAGAAAGATTAGCAGGAAAATTGAAATAGAATTTACCCAGTTTTCGGAAAGACTCGAGGCTACAGCCATAGTTTATTATCTCTTTTCGGTAGTTTATTTGTTATTTTCAGCAATTTGTTAGGTAATTGCTGGGAATGTTCGCTAAATTTCATGGTTTATTAGCCATTTTCTCTTATTTGTTTTCAAATTTCACAATTGAACCTCACAAACAAAGTGAAGAGCAATATAAATGCTCTCCCATATACTGTTTTTCTCCCTTACTAACCGCATATATATACACGATTTTGTCGAGTTGAGTCATATGTTTGAAAGCGGTTAAAATAATAGTATAAAGGGAAAGGGAGGACACAGATTATGAAAAGACAGAAATTATCGATAATTGGAATGCCGATGGATTTAGGGCAGATGAGACGCGGTGTAGATATGGGGCCAAGCGCCATCCGCTACGCTGGCGTGAATGAAAGGTTAAAGGGTTTATTTGAAGAAATCCATGACCAGGGTGATATAGCAATTGGAAGACCGGAAGTACAGGTTGATCCGGAATCCAATCTTAGAAACTTGGATTTAATTGCTGAAAAGACAGAAAAGCTGGCTGAAGAAGTAGATAAGGCTATAGAGGCAGGATCTTTCCCATTAGTGCTTGGCGGTGACCACAGCATTGCCATTGGAACATTGGCAGGTGTATCCAAGCATTACAAGAATCTGGGGGTTATCTGGTATGATGCCCATGGAGATTTAAATACAGCTGAAACCTCGCCATCCGGAAACATTCATGGGATGCCTCTTGCAGTCAGCCTTGGAATCGGTCATTCGTTATTAACCAATGTCGGCGGTTATGGGCCAAAGGTTAAGCCGGAGAACATTGTCATTATTGGTGCGAGGTCTTTAGATGAAGGGGAAAGAGAGCTAATTAAAGAAAACGGCATTAAAGTTTATACAATGCATGAAATTGATCGTCTCGGTATGACAAAGGTCATGGAAGAGTCTATTACATATTTAAAAGAGCGCAATACGGATGGCGTCCACCTGTCATTAGATCTTGATGGGCTTGATCCGCATGATGCACCAGGGGTTGGAACACCGGTAATTGGCGGAATCAGCTACCGTGAAAGCCACCTGGCAATGGAAATGCTTGCAGAGGCTCAAATTATCACATCGGCAGAATTTGTGGAAGTCAACCCAATTCTGGATGATAAAAATAAAACGGCTACTGTAGCAGTAGCGCTTATGGGTTCATTGTTTGGAGAGAAGCTTCTTTAAGAGCATCATAAAAAATGAGCAGAACCGATATGAGTTCTGCTCATTTTTTTGATGTGAGTATATAGTATTTATTAAGAAGTCGATCGAGTTTAATGCTAGTTTCTACAACCCGGTGGTTAGTAAATGAAGTAACTGCTGCTAACTTTACCATTTCCGACCGGCAATCCTCAATATCTCTTAATAAGTCATTGACACACACCGTAACCAACCCTTTTCCAAAATTTTAGTACTTTTATACCCCTGAAAAAATTTTTTTAAACCAGAAGAAGTAAATATTTGTTAATATAGAAAATGAATGTTTTTTATAAAAAAATGAAACCTTTTCCGCTATCGATTCGTAATATCGATTAGCCGCAGTGGAGCGGAGGTAAAAAAATGGAGACAGTCGTAAAGAAAAGGATTAAGCAAGTATTAAAAGGCGACCAGGATGCTTATGCTGATGTAGTTGAAATATATAAAGATAAGGTTTTTCAAATTTGTTACAGAATGCTGGGGAACAGGCATGAAGCGGAAGATATAGCACAAGAAGCCTTTTTAAGGGCCTATGTCAATATCAGCAGCTTTAATATTGAATTGAAGTTTTCTACTTGGCTATATCGGATTGCCACTAATCTCTGTATAGACAGAATTAGGAAAAAGAAGCCGGATTATTATCTGGATGCAGAGGTCGCAGGAACAGATGGGCTTAATATGTATTCTCAAATTGCTTCGGATACAAGGCTGCCAGAAGACGATGTGGAAAGCTTGGAGCTGCAGGAGACCATTCAAAGGGAGATATCCAAGCTGCCTGAAAAATACCGGTCGGTTATTGTACTGAAGTATATTGAAGAGTTATCGTTAAATGAGATCAGTGAAACGCTGGATCTACCTTTGGGGACGGTAAAAACCCGAATACACCGGGGCCGGGAAGCACTTAGAAATCAATTACGATATGTTTAGTAAAGAGGGTGAGAACTTTGAAATGTCCAGCAGAAATTATTCTTTATATGCATGAGTATTTAGATGAAGAGATCTCAGCCAAACATGAAAAGGAATTAAGGGCACATCTGCAAAGCTGCGAAGAGTGCCAAAATCATTTCCATGAATTGAAAAAGACGATAGCTTTAGTCCAAAGCACTTCACATATACAGGCACCAGATAATTTTACAGCAAATGTTATGGCGAAACTTCCTAAGGAAAAGCGCAAGGTTGGTGTTCAGCGATGGTTTAGGCAGCATCCGCTTTTAACCGCAGCATCCTTATTTCTTGTTTTAATGATGGGCAGCCTCATTTCTTCTTGGGATCAGGACCACCAGTTATCAGTTTCTAAACAGCCAAATCTGGTGGTGGAAAATGATAAGGTTATCGTTCCGGAAGGAGAAGTTGTAAAAGGTGATGTCGTTGTGAAAAATGGAACTTTGGAAATTCAAGGTCAGGTAGAAGGAAATGTTACTGTCATTAATGGGGAGCAGTATATGGCTTCTGCAGGAAAGGTAACGGGAGAAATAGAAGAGGTTAATGCCATTTTTGAATGGATATGGTACCACATTAAAAAGGCATCAAAGGATATTGTGAGTGTCTTTGACAATGATGAAGCCGAGAAAGAAAAATAGTAAATAAAAGAAATGAATCCCTGCTCTAGAGCAGGGATTATTAATATATCAGCGCAATCAAATTTTCCAGCTATTATGCGTTGTCTCAAAATTGGAATTAGGTTTAAATATGATATAATATGAAAGTTACATATATAAACCATAGCTTAAACAAAAAGCTTATTGCTTTTGAAATATATATTTGGAGGAAGGACAATGTCGTTTGCAGATTTCTCTATTTTGAAATTGTTGGCTAATACAATAGACATTCTCCTTGTTTGGTACGTCATCTATAAACTTATAATGATTGTCAAAGGAACGAAGGCTGTCCAATTGCTAAAGGGGATATTTGTCATTATCCTTGTTAAAGTGGCGAGCGACAAGTTCCACCTGCAAACGTTAGGATGGATGATGGAACAAGTGCTTCTCTGGGGATTTCTAGCCATCATAATTATTTTCCAGCCGGAGTTAAGAAGAGCGCTGGAACAATTGGGAAGAGGGAGATTCTTCTCAAGGAGCGGAAATCAGGAGGAGGAGGATCAGGAGAAACTGGTAGAGTCTATTGCCAAGGCTGTAGATTACATGGCTAAACGCCGCATTGGCGCACTTATTTCGGTTGAACGGGAAACAGGGATGGGGGATTATATTGAAACGGGCATACAGCTTGATTCGAAAATTTCATCCGAGCTTCTCATTAATATATTTATTCCAAACACCCCGCTGCATGATGGAGCTGTCATCATCCAAAAAAATTGTGTCGCAGCTGCAGCCTGTTACTTGCCGCTTTCGGAGAGCCCATTTATCTCAAAAGAGCTAGGCACCAGACATAGGGCAGCTTTAGGTATTAGTGAAGTAACCGATAGTATTACAATTGTTGTTTCTGAGGAAACGGGAAGTGTTTCTCTAACAAAGAACGGTGAACTGCATCGTGATTTAAAATCGGATACTTTTAAAGATATGCTTTCGAATGAATTGCTGGCTCAATATAAAATAAAGCAGACTTCTTCAGGTCGTTGGAACTGGAGGGGAAAAAAGAATGGATAAGTTCATTGATAAACTTGTCGATACGCGCTGGTTTATGAAGATTGTCGCCTTGATATTGGCGCTCTTTCTATTTGATTCTGTATATGATGCTGATAAAGAGTTAAAGAATGTAAATGTTCCTGGTCAAAAGGATTCCGAAATTATTGCGGATGTGCCGGTAAAAAGTTATTATGATACCGAAAATCTGGTGGTTACAGGGATACCGGATACAGTCGATTTGACCGTCACTGGTCCAAAAAGCCATCTGCAGCCGGCTAAAACACAAAGAAACTTTGAAGTTTATGTGGATTTATCGGATGCAGAAGTAGGAAATCAAAGAGTTGAAATAAAAATAAGGGATATCTCCGACAAGCTTAACGTTTCAATTGATCCGCAATATGCAGATGTCACCATACATGAGAAAGTGACACAAGAGTTTAGAGTGGATGCAGAATTTAATAAAAACTTGCTTGGAGAAGGCTATACATCCGAAGCAGCGGTTGCAGAACCCAATACAGTCAAAATTACCGGAGCAAAAGAGGTTATTGATCGAATTAGCTTTGTCAAAGCAACCCTTGATTTAAAAGGGCCTATTACAGAGACAATAACAGAGGAAGCAACGGTGAGGGTGCTGGACCGTGAGATGAATAAACTTGATGTTATCGTGGAACCGCAAGTGATTCGGGTAACCGTACCAGTTCAGCAGTTAAGCAAAACGGTTCCCATTACAATCGTCCGGCAAGGGAGTCCGCAAGATGGAGTAACTATTAATTCTATTGAGCTTGATGTAAAAGAGGCTGTCATTACCGGACGTGAAGATGTTCTAAATGAGACAGAAAGTGTAAGAGTGGAAGTGGATGTAAGCCGGATACAAGAAGATACTGTGCTTACTGTCCCGGTTATCATTCCGGATGGCATTTCAGGGGCCGACCCGAAAACGGTCAAGGCTAATATAGATGTAAGCATAGCGGAAGATGCAGAAGAAGAGGAAACTGCGGAAGAACAAGAACCGGCAGAACAAACGCAAGGACAAGCAACGGAGGAAACAAAAACATTTTCAAACCTCCCGATCAATTTAGCAGGGTTATCCGAAGAGTTTGATGCTGTCCTTAAAAATCCGGCTTCCGGAAGGACAAGTATAACGGTTTCCGGAAAGAGCAGCGTGGTTCAGGAGCTTAGTGCCGAGGATTTTAGTGTTTATCTGGATTTGGCCGACCTTGGCGAGGGGGACCATGAAGTAAATATAAATGTCGACGGGCCCGCGGAGGTAGATTCAAAGCCTGCAGCAGGAAAAGCGTTAATATCTATCACGAAAAAAGAAGAGGCTTAATTAACGGGCAGTGATCTCAACCTCCAAATGAATGGATTCAAGGATTAAGGAGGTCCCTGCGGACAATTCAATTGTCCGTAAAAGCCCGATTGGTTCAACTAACCACTAGTGGGGAAAAAGTCCCCTGCTAATGAAAGTTTCACTTTAATAGTAAGAAGGAGCGATTAGAAAAATGGGTAAATATTTCGGTACAGATGGAGTACGCGGAGTTGCAAATAGCGAATTAACACCGGAACTGGCCTTTAAACTGGGCCGTTTCGGAGGGTACGTATTGACGAAAGACCATGATCGTCCAAAGGTATTAATTGGGCGTGACACCCGCATATCCGGCCATATGCTGGAAGGCGCACTTGTAGCGGGACTGTTGTCAATTGGCGCAGAAGTGATGCGTCTCGGAGTTATTTCCACTCCGGGAGTTGCGTATTTAACCAAAGCTCTTGGTGCTGAAGCCGGGGTTATGATTTCTGCTTCCCATAATCCGGTTGAGGATAACGGGATTAAATTCTTTGGTCCGGACGGATTCAAGCTTTCCGATGATCAGGAAGCAGAGATTGAGGAATTAATGGATATGGCGGAGGACCAGCTGCCAAGACCGGTTGGAGAAAATCTCGGCCAAGTTAATGATTATTTTGAAGGCGGACAGAAATACCTTCAATATCTTAAGCAGACGGTAGACGAGGATTTCTCAGGCATACATATTGCACTGGATTGTGCACATGGTGCAACTTCACCGCTTGCCACACACTTGTTTGCTGATCTTGATGCGGACTTATCCATGATGGGGGCTTCTCCTAACGGATTAAATATCAATGCAGGTGTAGGCTCGACTCATCCTGAAGCGCTTGCTGCATTTGTGAAGGAAAAAGAAGCAGATGTAGGCTTGGCTTTTGATGGAGACGGCGACCGTCTGATTGCCATTGATGAGAATGGAGATATTGTGGATGGCGATCAAATTATGTATATCTGTGGAAAATACATGAAAGAACAAGGCAGGCTAAAGCATAATACAGTTGTTTCGACTGTTATGAGCAATCTTGGTTTCTATAAAGGACTTGAATCAAATGGCATCCAAAGCGTTCAGACTGCTGTAGGTGACCGCTATGTTGTAGAAGAAATGAAGAAGAATGGCTATAACCTTGGTGGTGAACAGTCAGGACATATTATTTTCCTAGACTATATTACGACGGGCGACGGCCTTCTGACAGGTCTTCAGCTTGTAAATATTATGAAAGTAACAAAGAAGCCATTATCCGAGCTTGCAAAGGAAATGAAAAAATTCCCGCAAAAGCTTGTAAACATCCGCGTGACAGATAAGCATCACGTAACGGATAATGAGAAAGTTAAAGAAGTGATCTCACAGGTTGAGGAAGAAATGAATGGAAATGGCCGAATTCTTGTCCGTCCTTCCGGTACAGAGCCGCTTGTACGAGTGATGGCAGAAGCTCCAACAGGTGAACTATGTTCATCTTATGTAGAGCGCATTTCTGCTGTTGTAGAGAGTGAAATGGGATTAAAAGAATAGGAGCACAATTAATATGCATAAGGGAACTCCTGAACTCCCTTATGCATATTTTTATATATGGGAGTTTACACCTTTTCCATTTAGGGAATCCCCATATTGCTGCCTCTATGAAGTTATCTGTTGACGGAAGTCTGACTTTGATGTATGATAATCCTGTTTTTGTATTTAAGAATACAAAATGTCCTCATTCAAGAAGAGAAAGGTGGATAGTGAAAATAAATATTTTTAAAAGCGCCTGAACTGATCCTGGACGTAAAGGATTAGTTGACGAGGAGGAGGTTTATCGAATGTTCGGCGGATGCCTCCCGGTTGAAAGCACAACCGACAATTTCTTCTTTAAAACATTTGGGCAACTGAATGGACAAAGAGAAGGGAATGCTAAATAGAAAAGCAAAAGCGCCTTTTGAACAAGGGCAGCTTGTTCCTGAGAGGTAAACTAAGGAGAATTCCTTAGCGCTTGGTGCTGGAGCTATAATAAATCAATTACAGAGATAAGGGGCAAGACTGCCCCGAAAAGGCTTCTTGCCCCTTCATTTTAGGAGGAAGAGAAGTATGTGTGGTATCGTTGGATATATTGGAAATCAGGATACGAAAGAAATTTTATTAAAAGGCTTGGAAAAGCTTGAATATAGAGGTTATGACTCAGCAGGAATCGCTGTTATGAACGACAATGGCGTTCAGGTTTTCAAAGAAAAAGGCCGTATTGCCGATTTGCGCAACATTGTTGACGAAGGTGTAATGGCAAACACAGGGATTGGACATACTCGCTGGGCTACTCACGGAGTGCCAAGCACGGTAAATGCCCACCCCCATCAAAGTACTTCCGGCCGTTTTACGCTTGTTCATAATGGCGTAATTGAAAACTATGACATCTTAAAGCGCGAATACTTGCAGGGAGTTACTCTTAAAAGTGATACAGATACGGAAATCATCGTTCAGCTTATTGATTTGTTCGTAAACGAAGGATCAACTACTGAAGAGGCGTTCCGCAAAACGCTTACACTTTTAAAAGGCTCTTACGCTCTTGCCCTTTTAGATGAACAAAACAATGAAACGATCTTTGTTGCGAAAAACAAAAGCCCGCTTTTAGTCGGGTTAGGCGAAACATTTAATGTTGTAGCGTCTGACGCAATGGCAATGCTTCAAGTTACAGATCAATACGTTGAACTAATGGATAAAGAAATCGTTATTGTCACAAAGAATGAAGTCAAGATTCAGAATCTGAATGGTGATGACATCAGCCGTGACCCATACACTGCTGAGCTGGATGCCAGTGATATTGAAAAAGGAACGTATCCTCACTATATGCTAAAAGAAATCGATGAGCAGCCTTTAGTGATGCGCAAAATCATTCAGAAGTACCAAAATGACCGGGGCGATCTAACAATCGACCAGGAAATTGTAGATGCGATGAATGATGCTGACCGCATTTATATCATTGCGGCTGGTACTTCTTATCATGCAGGTCTTGTTGGAAAGCAGTTTATTGAAAAAATAGCGAAGATTCCAGTTGAGGTCCACATTTCTAGTGAATTTGGCTATAATATGCCATTGCTTTCAGAAAAGCCGCTATTCATCTTTATTTCCCAGAGCGGTGAAACAGCAGACAGCCGTGCCGTGCTTGTTAATGTGAAGGAAATGGGCCATAAGGCATTAACGATTACGAACGTTCCAGGTTCAACTTTATCCCGTGAAGCAGATTACACTTTATTACTGCATGCAGGCCCTGAAATTGCTGTTGCTTCTACAAAAGCTTATACAGCCCAGATTGCTGTTCTATCTATTCTTGCAGAAGTTACTGCAAAGAGCCGCGGTCTTGAATTAGACTTTAACCTTATTCAGGAGCTGGGAATTGTAGCAAATGCAATGGAAGTTCTTTGCGATGCGAAGGAAGAATTTGAGGAAATCTCACGCAAATTCCTTTCAACGACGCGCAACGCTTTCTTTATTGGCCGCGGAATCGATTTCTATGTTGGCCTAGAAGGTGCGCTTAAGCTGAAAGAAATCTCTTATATTCAAGCTGAAGGCTTTGCCGGCGGAGAATTGAAGCATGGAACAATCGCTTTAATCGAGAACGGTACGCCAATCATCGCCTTGGCAACTCAAGAAAGTGTTAACTTAAGCATTCGCGGAAACGTAAAAGAAGTAGTTGCCCGCGGAGCAAATCCTTGCATCATTTCCATGAAGGGGCTGGAAACGGAAGAAGACAGCTTCATCATCCCGGAAGTGAATGAATTATTAACACCTCTTATCTCTGTTATACCATTACAATTAATTTCTTACTTTGCGGCGCTGCATCGCGAATGTGACGTAGATAAGCCACGTAACCTGGCTAAGTCGGTTACAGTGGAGTAAGCCGAAATACAATAATAAACTACATTAACTTGACTTTAAAAAAGAAAACTGTTCCTTAGGGAGCAGTTTTCTTTTTTAGCGTTTTTTAATACCAAAATAGAACTTTAATATTGTTGGCTTAGTTTAATAATTATCCAAGAAAAAAAGAACGGACATTGCCGGGCAAGAAAAATAGAGGCGAAAATATAACCCTTTGTAAACCGTCTGTTTTTAAAAGAGTTAAGAGCATAAATAGGGTTCAAGAACCTAACAGAATAAACACCATTCTATTGAGAAACAATAAATTTGTCATTGATGCTGCGACAAAATTAGTTATCAACTTTGTTGAGTTTGATGGTATTGTACCTTAGGATAATTAAGTACTATACATCTGAAGGGGATGAGTGTAAATGGCTCAATCTAATATAAAAGTAGCTGTTCAGAAGTTCGGTAATTTTCTTAGCTCTATGGTCATGCCGAATATTTCTGCTTTCATTGCTTGGGGGTTAATTACAGCTTTATTTATACCAACTGGCTTCTTTCCAAATGAAAGCCTTGCCAAAATGGTAGATCCGATGGTGACCTACTTGCTTCCATTATTAATCGGGTATACAGGAGGTAAGCTGGTGCATGAGCAGCGTGGAGCTGTTGTCGGTGCCATCGCGACGATGGGGGTCATTGCCGGCGCAGATATCCCTATGTTCCTTGGCGCCATGATTATTGGTCCGCTTGGCGGATGGGTAATCAAGAAATTTGACCAGATGGTTGAAGGGAAAGTACGGGCAGGATTTGAAATGCTGGTTAACAATTTCTCAGCGGGAATTCTTGGTGCAATAATCGCCATCCTTGCATTCTTGGGCGTTGGCCCTGTCATTGATACCTTTACTGGATGGCTTGTTGCTGGTGTTGACTGGCTGGTTGGAACAGGCCTGCTGCCATTGACGAGCATACTGATTGAACCTGCAAAAGTGCTGTTCTTAAATAATGCTATCAACCATGGTGTTCTTTCACCTATTGGTGTTGAACAGGTAAAAGAAACCGGACAGTCCATTCTGTTTCTTCTTGAAGCAAACCCTGGTCCTGGTATCGGTGTCCTGCTTGCCTATATGTTTTTCGGCAAGGGAAATGCAAAGAAATCTGCCCCGGGTGCTGGAATCATCCACTTTTTCGGCGGTATTCACGAGATTTACTTCCCGTATATTCTTATGCGCCCGATGCTGATTTTGGCGGTTATCCTTGGCGGAATGAGCGGTGTTTTCACGTTGGTTCTGTTAGGCGGAGGATTATTTGCTCCATCATCACCTGGAAGCATTATTGCGATTACTGCAGTAACGCCACACCATGCAAGTGCGTATTTAGCTAACTTTGCTGGTGTGCTTGTGGCTGGTGCTGTATCCTTCATCGTTTCTTCCTTTATTTTAAAAACAGGGAAGCAGGGTGAAGAGGATATTGAAGCAGCTGCACAAAAAATGCAGGAAATGAAAGGCAAGAAAAGCTCCGTGTCAAATGTATTTGCGGGAGATCAGGGAGCTATGCCTGACAATGTTCAAAAAATCTATTTTGCCTGTGATGCCGGAATGGGCTCAAGTGCCATGGGAGCATCCCTTCTTCGTAAAAAGGTGAAGGAAGCTGGAATGGATATTGCTGTCACGAATACAGCAATAAGCAATCTTCCAGCGGATGCCCAGATTGTCATTACACAGGAAGAATTGACTCCGAGAGCGCGTAATAAAGTGCCAAACGCTTATCATATTTCTGTCGATAACTTCCTTTCAAGTCCGGAGTACGATAAGTTAATCAGTGAATTGCAGTTCCCGGCGAATTCCGAGCTTCATGAAATCGTTGAAGATGCTGAAGACAATGTTCCTGATAATCAGGACCAGGAAATGGCGCATGAAGATGATTTGCTTCGTCCGGAAAATGTATTTTTGAATAAGCAGTTTGCTAATAAGGAAGATGCCATTCGATTTACCGGAAGAGCTCTGGTAAACGCAGGTTATGTTGATGAGAGCTATATCGAAGCGATGATTGAACGTGATAATATTACGTCAACTTATATGGGAAATGATGTTGCAATCCCGCATGGGACGGAAGAAGCAAAAAAAGCTGTCATCAAATCAGGTTTTACAGTGGTTCAGGTGCCTGATGGCGTTGATTTTGATGGCCAGAAGGTACGCTTGATTTTCGGTATTGCGGGGAAAGATGGTACGCATCTTGAAATATTATCCGGAATTGCTGTAACATGCTCGGATATGGAAAATATCGAAAAGATGGTAGAGGCTGATACAGCACAGACTATTATCGATATCATTGGCAAGAAATAAATTAGTTTCAATAGTGAATAGAAAAGCGTATTTCTTCGCTTTTCTATTCATTGTTTTCTCTTCACTTCACTCAGGAATGAGATGATCCCATGTATATCACATCGAGGGAAAAAGCAATTATCGAACTAATTATTAAAACATCAGGAAAACACACAGCTTTATCAATTGCCTCCACTCTAAATGTTAGTGCAAGGACAATTCAAAGAGATTTAAAGACAGTGGAAAAAATTATTAGGGAGTTTGACCTGAAGCTTATGCGCAATACAGATCAGGGGCTGGTTATTGAGGGAAAGAATGAACAAGTATACCGGCTAATCCAGCATTTGATAAGCATAGATCCCATTGATCAGCCTCCACAGGAACGGAAATTACGCCTTCTCTTAGCAATTCTGGAGGAGGAATTATATAAAACTCAGGTCTTAGCAGGTCATCTGGGGATCAGTACGGCAACGCTTGCAGCTTACTTAGATGAACTGGCTGTATGGCTGGGAAATTTTCAATTGCAGCTTACAAGAAAAAGAGGGGTCGGAGTTGCGCTTGAGGGCACAGAAGCAAACAAACGCAGAGCGCTGGTGCATTATTTCCTTCAATATTTTAATGAGGAATTAATTGAGAAGTTGTTTTTACTCGAAAAAGGGGATCTTCCTGAGGAAAGAATGCTTCATTATTTTGTTCCGAAGTATCTTCTGGAAGTCAGCTCCTTAGCCAATGCAGCATTTAATCGTGCACATGCCCATTTTGCGGATAGCGGACATCTGGAAATCATTCTACATATTTATATCACTTTGCAGAGGATAGAGTCTCAATATTTTATCAGTAGGGATGTAAGCCTTCCGGAAAAAGAAATAGCCGTTGAGTATGACGTAATGAGGCAAATAACAAATGAACTGGAACAAAAATTTGGAATAGCCTTTTCAGAAAAAGACATTCGTTATTTGGCGCTGAATCTCAAAGGTACAAAGCTCCGGGGAGCCGAGGCAGTTCCTTATGACAGCATTGTGCTCGCCCAGATGATAAAAAACGTGATCAAATCAGTTTCTGATCAGCTCCATGTGGATTTTACAAGGGATTTTTCCTTATTCCAGGGGCTGCTTGCCCACATGGAACCAGCCTTATTCCGTATGAAACAGAAATTGGATTCATTTAATCCGCTTAAAGAGGAAATCATGCGGAAGTATCCCATCCTCTTCATGGCTGTAAAAAATAGTGTTGAAGAGCAATTCAAAGAAATTGATCATTTTCCCGATGATGAAATAGCTTTTATGGTTCTGCATTTCGGATCAGCTTTGGTGATGCAAGAAGAGAATTTGCTGATTAAAGCTCTTGTGATATGCCCAACTGGAATTGGAACATCCAAGATGCTGATGAGCAGAATAAAAAAAGAAATAACAGAGATCGATGAAATTGACATCAAATCGATAAAGGAAATAACAGAGGATGCGAACCTGGAAGCATATGACATTATTCTTTCTACTGTCCGTCTTCCTATTATAAATGCTGAGTATATTTTGGTGAACCCGCTCTTAAGTGAAGAAAACATCCTTACTATAAAAAACTTTTTACAGAACAACATAGAAAACCTTACAAAAGATAAGCAATACCAAAAGATGGAACACGATTATGTGACTACTCCTGACAATAAGAAAAATATGGCCTTAACCGATATGCTTCAGGAGGTTAAAGATATTCAGCAGAGTATCGGGGCTATTATCCATAACTTTCGTTTTTATCAAATGGATAAGCGAACCAGTCAGGAACAGATTCTTAAGAACATGGTAATGAAGGCTGCAGAGGAAAATCTGCTGATAAATCCAGCAGCTGTCTTGGAAACATTGAGAGAGCGTGAAAAGAAGGGCGGTCTCGGGATTCCTGAAACTAATATCGCCCTTTTCCATGCCAGGAATAAGTATGTCCGGCAACTTATTTTTCAGATTGCCCATCTGCCGGACCCATGTCCTGTAAAAGGGATGGATGGGAACGATGTAGTAATGAAGAACCTTCTGCTCATGCTGGCCCCGGCAGAATTAAGCAGAAGAGAACAGGAGATATTAAGCTTAATCAGCACAAGTATAATTGAAACTGATGAGGCTATTATGGTCTTTTCTTCCGCAAATGAGGAAATGATCTGCAAAAAACTAGAAACTATATTTGTAGAGTATCTTCAATCTAATTTTAAAATAAATCAATAAAGGAATGATTGGATGAGACAAGCAGTGCATTTTGGAGCAGGCAATATTGGCAGAGGATTTATCGGTGCCCTTTTTTCCCAATCAGGCTACAATGTTGTTTTTGTAGATATTGCCGATCAGATTATTAATCAATTAAATGAGGAAAAGCAGTATAAGGTTAAACTTGCTACAGATGAGCAGGAAACCATGACAATTGAAAACGTTTCAGGGTTAAATAATCTGAAACAAGAAAAAGAAGTAGTTGATGTGATCAAGAATGCAGCTTTTTTGACAACAGCCATCGGTCCTAATATACTGCCTAGAATCGCGCCGTTAATTGCCAAAGGTTTGACTGCAAGAGTAGAAGAGGGAAAAAGTGAAAAGCTTTACGTCATTGCCTGTGAAAATCAAATATCAGCAACAGATTTGCTAAAAGGATACATCATGGAACATCTTGACGATAAAATAAAAGAAAAGGTCCACCATCAGGTTGCATTCCTAAATTCAGCTGTTGACCGGATCGTTCCGATTCAAAACAATCAAGGATCACTCGATGTTCTCGTTGAGCCGTACCACGAATGGGTTGTGGAAACATCGGAAGAGATTCCACCTATTGAAGGAATGAAAATTGTTCCTGAACTTGCTCCCTTTATTGAAAGAAAACTGTTTACCGTGAATTCAGGACATGCAGTTATCGCTTATCTTGGCTATTTAGATAATAAAGAAACGATTGACCAAACGCTTGCAGATGAGGAAATTTACAAGCAAGTTCGGGCGACTTTGAGTGAGACCGGGGCCTACTTAATTAATCGTTATGATTTGGATCCTGAAGAACATCAGAAATATATTGATAAAATCATCAGCCGTTTCCAAAATGCCCACTTAAATGATGGTGTAACGAGAGTCGGCCGTTCACCATTGAGAAAGCTTGGCCCGGATGACCGTCTGGTACGTCCGGCAGTTCAAGCGCAAAAAGCAGGCCTCTCTTACACCAATCTTGCAAAAGCAATAGCAGCAGCTTTACTGTTCGATTATGAGGAAGATGAAGATGCAGTAAAACTGCAGGTCATGATTAAAGAGAATGGAGTCCCGTATGTACTTCAAGAAGTATGTGGTCTTACAAACTCGAGTGACCTGGCAAAAGAAATTATTAGCCATTATGAATCTTTAAAGAAGTAACCTTTCTTTTAGAAAATATTAGCGGAATTAAGTTTTCCTAACCTCAGGCTGTCGTGAGATTCTCGGCAGCCATTTTTATTTTATTTTTGCTTTAATTGGTGAAATATGAAAATTATTATGCAAATCCTTATGGGGTCAGGCGGCACCGAGATAAATATAAAAGGACTAACTTGGAAACGTGGGTAATAGGTGCTTTAAAGGGCAGGATGCATAGAAAACATTCTGCCCTTATAGTATTAAAGGTTAGGCTATGATAAACTTCATTATCCCCGAAAATGCACCCGCATTTTCTTCATGCGATATTAATTCGAGGGTGCTTGTTCAACGTCCTGCGGGAAAGCAAGTCAAAGTGGCCCCCCAAGCGTATAACGCCGAAGGAGACTCCCGGACCCCCTCGCGGTAAGCGAGCTTCTTGAGAATTGCAGGCAAGTTTAACAGAGCTAGAAATTATTATAATTTCGAAGCAAATAGGCTATCCATTTACAATGTGGATGGTTTTGGATGTTCCCGATCAATCCTTTTACGATCGCAGGGCTCAAGCTTGATTCCAGAAGATCTTGTTTGAGAATGATGAGGGATTCTTTTTCAATAGACTCATCTAATTCCTCTATTTTTTGATCCATGATTCCGATAATTTGCTCGGCAGTTAGCTCTTTGTCCATAGGCTCTTTAAACATCTCGTAAAGCTCTTCCGTGATAAACGGGACTGTAGATTGCTTTGCCAGCAGATCTGTTTTTTCCGCAAGAGATTGGCTTAGTATATTTAAATCAAGAGGCGTATTGAAAAATAAAAATAAATGGGAGTATACATGCATGAAGCCTTTAATGCAATAAATCAAATCGTATTTTGTTTGTTCGGCAGTCTCTCCATATAACTGCTCTATCATCGATAGGGTAATTTCATCGATTAATTTGTCATAGTGCCGCACTTTTAATATTAGTTCTTCATTAAATGTGTGTACTTGTTCTTTGATAAAGATCTTTGCAAAGTCGGAATGCTTTTGAAAGGAGTTAAATGCAGTGTAAAAAAACTTATTTAAAAGTTCTTTTTTATTATTCGAACGGTTGACTACATGGTCAATATCCGAAACGAATTGCATCATGAAATAATCAATCAAGGCAATAATCAATTCATCCTTTGACTTGAAAGATAAGTAAAAAGCACCCTTGGATATACCGGAACGCTCAGTGATCTGTTGAACGGAGGTAGCTTCAAAACCTTGTTCAGCAAAGAGTTCTAAAGCACTTTCCATAATTAATTCTTTTTTGCCCATTTAATCTGTCGCTCCTTTTTTATTGACAAATGACCGATTGGTCATTAGTATAAGTAATTGAGTTTAATAAGTCAATTAGAGGTAGGTGTACAAGTGAAAGGGTTAGTTAATTTTGTCCTCCAGAATAAACTTGCAGTCTGGCTGCTTACAATCATTATTACAGTATCTGGGGTTTATTCAGGTACTCGAATGAATATGGAGACCATTCCGGATGTCTCGATTCCATACTTAATGGTCATGGACGTATATCCTGGTGCAACTCCAGAGAAAGTGATGGAAGATGTGTCCATCCCTATAGAAAAAGCCGTTGAAGGCCTTGAAGACGTGAAATCCGTGTATTCCAATTCATATTCTAACATGTCAAATATCCAAGTGGAATATGAATACGGCATAGATATGGACGAAGCAAAACGTGCGCTGCAATCTGCATTGGATACAGTTACGCTGCCAGAAGGAGCACAGGAACCGACTATTACAGCCATTAGCATGAACATGATGCCGGTTGCTGCATTAAGTGTGAGCAGTGAAACAGAAGATATTGTTGAATTAACTTCAACAGTAGAGGATATTATCCTTCCAAAAATCGAGAAAATCGATGGCGTTGCATCCGCTACGATCACTGGCCAGCATATAGAAGAAGTACAGCTCGAGTATAACGAGGAAAAAATGGCTGAGCTTGAATTAACGGAAGATAAAGTAAAGGAAATGATCCAAGCAAGCAACCTTGCTGTTTCATTAGGGCTTTACGAGTTTGAAGAAGGTGAGCAGGCGGTAGCGGTAGACGGCAAGTTCATGACAGCTGATGAATTAAAGAATATGCTTATTCCTCTACCACCATCAGCACAAAATCCATCCCCTTTAGTAAAGTTAAGTGATATTGCTGAGATTAACATTGTGGGCAAGGTACAATCTGTTTCACGTACAAACGGTGATAATGCCATTGCCATTCAAATTGTAAAAGAACAGCAAGCTAACACTGTTGAAGTCGTTAACAGTGTAAAGGATTTAGTCAAGGAAGAAAAGGCGAAGATCGACGGTCTCATAATTGATGTCTCACTTGACCAGGGAGCGCCAATAGAAGAATCTGTTTCGACTATGATTGAAAAAGCAGTGTTTGGCGGATTAATTGCTGTATTAATTATCCTGTTATTCCTTCGCGATTTTAAATCAACTATTATTTCAATCATTTCTATTCCAGTATCGATTTTCATGGCTTTACTGCTGCTTCACTGGATGAATATAACCTTGAATATTATGACGCTTGGAGCAATTACAGTTGCGATTGGCCGAGTAATCGATGACTCCATTGTTGTCGTCGAAAATATTTATCGCCGCCTTCATTTAAAAGAAGAAAAATTAACTGGCCGGGCACTTATTCGTGAAGCGACAATTGAAATGTTTAAGCCAATCCTATCCTCAACATTAGTAACGGTTGCGGTATTTGTACCGCTAATTTTTGTGGGAGGTATGGTCGGCGAGCTATTCATGCCGTTCGCTTTGACTATGACGTTTGCGCTTGGGGCTTCACTCATTGTTGCGATTACCATCGTTCCTGCTTTATCCCACTTCTTATTTAAAAAGAAGTTATATAGTGAGAAGACAGAAGGAAGCCATAAAGAAGCTGGCAAGCTATCAAATTGGTATAGAGGGGTTCTTGAAAAGTCACTTAATCATAAAATTATCACCTCTATAATTGCTATTGCTTTACTAGCCGGGAGTTTAGCTCTGACCCCATTAATCGGGTTTAGCTTTATGGGCAGTGAAGAAGAAAAAGTCATGTACTTAACATATACGCCGGAAGCAGGCGAACTTAAGGAAGAAACATTAGAAAACGTTAAAGAAGTAGAAGAGGAAATGCTCAAACGTGATGATATTGATATTGTCCAAATATCTGTCACAGAGGAAGCGGATCAAATGACAGCTATGATGGGCGGCGGAGCAGGCGGAGCTTTAATGTACCTGATCTTTGACCCGGAAATGGATAATTTCCCGAAAGCCCGTGAAGAAATAGAAGATTATGTGTTCGATATTGGCCAATCAGGTGAATGGAAAAGCCAGAATTTCTCCGCCATGTCCGGTTCAACAAATGAAGTCAGCTATACTTTCTACAGTGAAGATTTAGATAAGCTGAATGAAGCCGTAAAAACGGTAGAAGACGTAATGAAGGAAAATGAAGGATTGGAAGATATTTCTTCAAGTGCGGAGGATGCTTATGTTGAATATACATTTAATGTAGAGCAGGATGAGCTGCTGCAGTATGGGTTAACAGCCGGACAAATTGTCATGATGCTAAATCCTGCAAAAACACAGGATGTGCTAACAACTATTGAAAAAGACGGTGACACATTAGAGGTTATTGTCCAGCAGGAACAAACAGAACAGCCTAGATCTATCGAAGATATCCTGAAAACTCCGGTTCCGACCGCGCTGGGGACGACAATGCAGCTATCAGAGCTTGTCACAGTTGAAGAGGGTACAACGCTTAATACGCTTGCCCGAAGCAAAGGAGAATACTACGCAACAGTTTCAGGCAAGGTCATTGGCAATGATATTTCCAAAGCAACAGCTGAAACCAATGAAGCCATTGATAAATTGGATCTGCCTAAAGGAGTTACAGTTGGAGTAGCTGGGGTACAGGCGGATATGACCGAAACATTTACACAGCTTGGAGCTGCCATGCTTGCAGCCATCGCTATCGTTTATTTCATTCTTGTTGTAACATTCCGTGAAGGGGTTGCGCCATTTGCCATCCTATTCTCGCTGCCATTTGCAGTCATTGGTTCATTTGTTGGTTTATTAATCGCTGATGAAACCATCTCCGTATCTGTCATGATGGGATTATTAATGTTAATCGGTATTGTGGTAACGAACGCCATCGTACTTGTTGACCGTATTATTCATATGGAAAGAGACGGTATGGGAATGCGGGAAGCGGTTCTCGAAGCCGGCGCTACTCGACTCCGCCCAATCCTTATGACAGCCATTGCGACAATCGGTGCTTTAATCCCACTTGCAATTGGTTCAGGGGGTGGCGGTTTAATCTCCAAAGGCCTTGCTATTACGGTAATCGGCGGTTTAACAAGTTCAACGTTATTAACACTAATTATTGTACCGATCGTTTACGAAGTATTATCCAAGATATTCAAGAAAAACCGTAAAGAAATTGAAGAAAACTAAAAAGATAGCCCTGCCAGGTTGAATAGCTGCCTGCAGGGCCTTTATTTTTAGTGCTGCTGATCAGATCACTTACAAAGTGGCATCCACGTAACTAATAAACTAAAGTATGGAATCATCATTGTAAAAAATAATTATTTGGAAAATTGATGCTTATCTTTGAAGTAATCCAAACATCTTTTAGCAGTTAGTATCGGTCCCGTTAAAATGGGAACAGAGGTATCGATTTGGCTGGCAACATGAGACATACTGTATTGGGATAAAACAATTACATCCACACTATTTTCTATTTCCCGTATTAAATCTGATATTAAGCGATCATGCTCTTCCTTATTGCCTCTTTTCAATAAAAGAAGTGCTTTTTTATTAACTAAAGACTCAACATGAATGTTGGGGCTTTTTTTATATAAATAGTCTTGCAATGCGAGAGGGGTGGCTTGTACGGTAGAAATTAAGCCAATTCGATTATAAGCTAGGGCCTCATCCAGCATGGCTTCATCCGACCGAAATATCTTAGCATCGTATAAAGGCTGCAGGACACTAGACAAATTATTAAATGCAGAACAAGTTAATTGGATCATATCTACATTGGAATCAATTGCTGAATCGAGCAAACGGATGAATCTTCTTATAATAGCCGGTGTTAGTTCACCATGTTCTTCTAACCTATTTAATAAACCGGTATCCAGTAAATGTATAATTTCCGCATTGGGGGTAACCTTGTTAAAAGCCTCTTCAATAGGCTGAACCGATTCGATCATAGCATGTACTAAAGCAACCTTCATTTAAGTCAGCTCCTTCTCTATATTAAAGCGTTTACTGCCTCATCCAGTTTTGATTTATTTCTATATTCATTTACTGACTCCTTGTTTTATTACCACTCTTTTCTTTATTGTTGGCTCTATTAAACTTGCCCTTTGTTTTTCCGCTTAAGGCACTCAGCCAGCGGGCGGTCCGACGCTCCTCGGCTACTTGCGCCTGCTGGATCTCCCTTTGGCCAGCACTCCCGCAGGACTTTGAATAAGCTTCCGCGAATTTACATCCCACGAAGGAAATGTGAATGCATTTTCGAGGTTCTTACACCTCCGCTCCAATCAACAGGGTGTTACAATCAACACGGAGCTTTAATAAAGCCTTGTTTTAAAAAATAATAAATCTTCTTAAAGAATTTACAATGATGTAATTAAACTAGTAAATTTTCAATTATTAATAGGGCTTGAATATATTAATACCATTCTTCAGTTTATAGAGCTGTTTTTATGAACTCCCTTTTTTCTTTTACAAGATCCACCCTAGCAAACAGAAGGGCGTACATGAAGGTAAACAGGATATAAGCAAGGCCAACGATTAAGCTCAGAGTCCACGGAGCGAAGATTTCCAATAGAAACCCGGCGGAGCCCATTGAAATTGCCAGGGAAAGATTTGAGAGCATCTGCATGAGCCCAAAAAATGTTCCCTGCTTTGACTTGGGTATAAACTTCATCATGACTGTGTCCAGACAGATATTGCCGATGCCTCCAGCGAAGGTAATGAACACAACGGTTAAAAGAGCAATATTAAAGCTCGGAGCAAGACTTAGCAAAATATGTCCTGTTCCTTCCAGGGCAATAAAGATAATCACCAGTGTAATGAGGCCGCGTTTGATCATATGTGAGAAGAACGAGCTAAGAATAAGGCCGAGCCCCAATGCCCCATACATAAAGCCTACACCCAATTCTCCCATATCAAATACTTCAAGGGCGTAAATGCTCACAAGGATATTGTCTACTCCATTGGCAAGCGGCATTGTAAGCATAATGATGAAGAAAGCTATGAGTGCAGATGAACCGAATACAAGCCTTAAAGGTGAAAAAATAGGTGAAGATACTGTTTTTGGCTTCGTTTCTTTTTGGTCGGAGGCCGGAATGCATAGCTTTGAAATAAGTAAGGCTGATAATAAAAATGTTACCCCATTTATCATAAAAGCCGCCTGGTTTCCGAATACAAAAGATAGAATGCCTCCGGTACTTGATCCAATAATGAGGACAGACCCTGTCATGATTTGTTCAATCGAATTTACGTATAAAAGCCTATCTGGTTTTACGAGAGCAGGAATGAAAGACATTCTTGCCGGAGAGTAGATTGCTTCTCCCATGGCTATGATGAATGAACTCGAATAGACGATCCATAAGTGCTCCGGTTCCCGGACAAAAAGCAATGCAAGAACAGCTGGCACTCTCAGAAGGTCGATCGTTAGTAGGATCGCTTTTTTGGAAAAATGGTCAGCCAGCATACCCCCTATTGGGGCCAAGAAGAGGAAAGGAGCCATACGGATGGAAAACAGCAGCCCTATAGCTACTCCTGAACCTGTAACCTGGTAAAGCAGTGCAAGAAGCGCTACCTGTGTAAACCGGTTTCCTGCACCATTAATGACACCGGCCCAAAAAAGCATTTGATAATTTTTTTCTTTTTTCCATACAATCCAGTTTGTCATTTTGGCAGCCTCTCTCCCTCTAGTTTGATGAATATCTAATTTGTTAGTAAAAAAATAACCCATGTTTTTATACGGGGGGGTAATACATTAGATATATATCTAATTAGATTATATTCAAATTGTCTAATTTTCACAATCCCTAAATTTCACATTTTTTGTAAAAATGAAACCTTATCCTTTTATATTCTCGCATTTAAAATAAAGGAGGGGCAGATAATGAAATGGGTGTTCAACAAAGTGAGTGGAGGCTATGAACTTATTATTGAAACGGGAGCAGCCCGCCATAGTCTTGTCATTACGCTCCCGGAAATAAAAGGAAAGCTGAATCATATTTCAGCGGAATATGGTGAATCGAAAAGCTAGCCTTTTGAAAATTCTTACTGAATAGTGGACTTTAAGTGATTTTATTCTGGATAGTTTATAAGGAGAAGGTAAGAAGAAGTTTTAAAACTCTCCTTTGTTGGTAGTTATATAATAGAACAACCAGAAAGGATCATGAGATATGAAAGAAATTACTATAACTATTGATTATGATGGAATGAAATATCAGACCAATATCATCACAAATAAAGAAGCCCGCGATGAGGAAATTATGAAACAGGCAGAAGACCAGGTCAAAAAACAATGGGCAGGCTGAATCCGCAGAAGTATACTTTAAAACCCCTTTATTAGCACCTTTAGTTGGCCAATAAGGGGGTTTTGTATGCTTAATAGAGGTTTTATAAGTGTGCTAACGGAGCTTTTGATCCAGCTTTGCCTGCAAAAATTCGATTCTATTTGGCAGAACAAATAAATATTCTATTAAACTCTCTAATAGCTCCATTAATAAAGCGGCCATTTCCTGATCTATATCCTTCTCAAGATCAAGCATCTGGTAAAACGCGCTTCCCGGCTGAACTAGTTGGCTTAGGGATTGCAATGGCCTTGTTAAATCAACATGCTTTGGCAATTGTTCAAATTGCTTTGAAAGATTTTGCCCTTTAATTTCTTCACCTAGAAAGTTTTTAAGGATACTTTCAAGGACCCGTTTTGACATGACTGCGGTAGCAACCGTATCTTTGGATTGGCTGACGTTTAACGCTGATCGGTAAGCTCTGGTTAAATCAGCAGGTATATCTTTAATTTTCTCAAGATGGGTCAGGAGTTCTTTGGCAGAGTTGGGGTCATATATATAAAGAGCAGTTTTTTCGCTGAATTGATCGGTTTGGTTAAGAATCATAATAAAGACTGATTCTTTCTTGCAGGCCGAACATACCCCGTGGGAAAGAATGCTTGACTTGCTTGTATGATTATAATTAGCCTTTATTGCAAAAAGGCTCGTTTTACTGCATTTTGGACACTCGCATTGAACACTTGCAGGTATTTTCTTATACCCAAATTGACTATGAGAAACAATCTGTGCAGGCAACACCCTTCTCATACTATCCCTCCGTATATCTTTTTAACATCATTATAATTTTTAAAATTAAATTACCATTCCATTACATTTAAGTATAACTTTGAAAATAGTGAGGACAAGCCTGCAAAATTTGGAATTTAATAGGGGTATTGCCATTTAGGATTAATGAATGAATGCAAAAAGGAGCTGCTTTCTAAGTCGAAAGCAGCTCCCATTCATATTAAATATTCTACTTTTATAGTTCTTATCCTTTATAAGGGTTATTCCGATTTTCCCTTACATTTTCAAAGTTGTAAGCGTCTCTGCGGCGAACATCCACTTCATCGTCATAGCCAGATACAGTCCGGTCAGTAAAGTCGTCAGCTGTTGTATCCCCAAGGTTCTCGCTTAGCGGGCGGTTGGAATCAAGATTATCATCTGTCCAAACACTGCTGGTATTTCTTGTGTTATCCTTGAAAGCATTCGTTCCACGATCAAGCTCGCCTGGATTTAGAGGATCAATACTATTATAGGTTGTCCGATCACCTTCAAGTGCTGTACGATCAGTGTCTGTATATCCGTTATTAAAATTAGCAGATTTCGTTTCAGGATCCACTAACACAAGGATTTTCCCGGATTTAACATCCGCTTCATAACGGTGTGCTTCTTCTTCTGGAATGCCCATCCCAATTAAAGCTCCGGCTATTCCACCTGCCCCTGCGCCAACTGCTGCACCAGTTAAAGTGGCGGCAATTGGTCCTGCAGCAACGATTGGCCCGATACCAGGAATCGCCAATGCACCAACTCCTGCAAGAAGACCTGTTAACCCTCCGAGAACTCCGCCCGTAGCGGCTCCAGTGGCTAAGCCCTCTTCTGTTTTAGTGCCTGTTTCTTCTGTAACTGCGTCTACATCTTCTTGATTTTTACTGATTACCGAAATATCCTCAGGACGATATCCTTCAGCTCTTAATTTTTCTACGGCTTGAATAGCTTCCTGCTCTGTATCATATGCGCCTACAATATGTTTGCTTGTTGCCATTGTTATCATCCTCCTTGTTTTTTGTTGCTTATCTATTGGTGTACATACCTGTTTAAGAACAGCTATAAACCGGGTGGGTAAAATTACTAATACTTTACCCTTGACTAATGAGTTTCCTTGACCACAAAAAGCTAAATGGTTAGTTTTATAATAGAATAGACTAGAAAGGTTGATTAAATTGAATAAAATCTATTACAAGGATCCATACATACGATCATTTAAAACGGAATTGCAGCATCAGGGAACGGATGGGCAGGGAAAGGTTTTTGCAGTACTCAAGGAAACTGCTTTTTATCCGACTGGCGGCGGCCAGCCCCATGATCTGGGTACCCTTAATGGAGTAAATGTGCTCGATGTAGAAGAGGTTGATGGCGAGATCCGCCACTATTTAGAAAGAGAACTGGATATTTCTGATTCTAATATATCAGGTGACGTAGATTGGAACAGGCGGTTTGACCATATGCAGCAGCATGCTGGCCAGCATATTTTATCCGCTGCTTTTGAAGAGCTTTATGGCTATAAAACGATCAGCTTTCATTTGGGCAAAGAAATTTTAACGATTGATTTGGATACTGCCGATATGCCGGAACAGTATGCAGAGGAAGCAGAAAGATTGGCCAATACCATCATCCTTGAGAATCGGCCTATTGAAACAAAGTGGGTAACAGCTGAAGAAGCTGCGTATTTTCCTCTTCGCAAGCAGCTTGCTGTCAACGAAGATATTCGGCTGGTCATCATTCCTGAATACGATTATAACGGCTGTGGCGGAACGCATCCATCTTCTACTGGACAAGTGGGCAGCATTAAAATATTGGAGTGGGAGCGGCAAAAAAAGAAAATACGTGTTCAATTTGTCTGCGGCAGAAGGGTGCTCAAACAGCTTCATCAAAAACACAGGATTACGAAGGAGCTAAGCCAGCTGCTAAATGCTCCCGAACAGGAGCTGCCTTTGGCTGGGAAAAGATTAATCGAAACTGGAAAGAACCTGGAAAAAACGTTGGAAGCAGCAAAAGAGGCCCTTTTAGTCTATGAAGCAAAGGAGATGGCTAGCGGGGCAGCTGCAGGGGAATCCGCAAACCTGATTAATGGAATCTACCAGGAACGTTCCATTCAGGAATTGCAAAAGCTTGCACGCCTTATTGCAGGACAATCAGAAAATGGAGCCGTTATTCTAGTAAATGAGACGGAGGATAAACTGCAATTTGTATGTGCGAGGGGACAGCTTTCTGAAATCAATATGAAGAAATTAGCTGCCGCTCTCTTAAACAAGATTAATGGTAAAGGCGGCGGAAGTCCTCAATTTGCACAAGGCGGCGGGGAGAAGCTCATGAGCGGAGAAATGCTGCTCGAGCAAGCAGTGGAACTTGCAGGACAAAAGGTTAATTAGGGGTTTTTGACAGGCTGTATTGAAGCCCCATGATGATTTTGCACCACGTTGATTGGAGCGGAAGTCTCGAAAATGCATTCGCATTTTCATCGTGCGGTATTTATTCGAGGTAGCTCTTCTAAAGTCCTGAGGGAGAAGCGTGTCAAGTGGAGTTACCGCAGGCGCGCCGGACCCGCGGATACCAACAGGCAAGTTTAACAGAGTTAATTGATAAAATATTTAGAAAAGTATTGAAAAACAATTGTAATACAGCTGTTGTTGTATTACAATTTTAGTGTAGGCCATGCATTATAATGAATGTTTATGTTAACCGCATAAATACCTCATATAATATCCGGTTCTGCAGGAGGCAATTTCATGTACCAGCAAAATACCGTATATATTATCGGAGACAGCAAGACATCATTGAACAATCCTATCATGCAAAAATATAATGGTTTCTTTGTGGCACTTGTAATCGATAGGAAAACAGATGAAATTGTAGATGCTGAATGTTCATCTACGATTAATTTAACTTCATTATTTATTAAATCTATATTTGTAGGCAAATCCATATTGGAAGTAGACAAGGTGATGGAAGAAATTGAAAGCCGCTACTTCGGTTCCTCTCAAAAGGCCTTAATGGTTGCCTTTAAAAATGCCCATATAAAATACACACAAATTATGAATAAGTAGAGCTGCTTTTTCTGTTTTCCGCAGATGAAATCCAGCTATCAGAGAAGAACTGTATTCTCCGATAGCTGGATTTTTTGCATTTAAAAATGGAACTGCAAATATCTTAATCTGGAAAGCTGCTGGAATAGTTTACAGAAAATACAAAATAATCTATAATATAGAAAAATACTATAATAATATAATATTTGGGGGATTCTGAATGAAGCTTTATCTATCTGTTGATATGGAAGGGATTACAGGGCTGGCTGACCACACCCATGTAGATTCTTCAAAGCATAATTATGAGCGCGGCAGAGTGCTCATGACCGATGAAGCAAATCATGTTGTCACATCTGCCTTTGAAGAAGGCTGCAGTGAGGTTATTGTGAATGACAGCCACTCAAAGATGAATAATCTGCTAATTGAAAGGATGCATCCTGAAACACAGCTGATTACCGGTGATGTTAAACCATATTCAATGGTCCAGGGGCTGGATTCCAGCTTTGCCGGTGCAATGTTTGTCGGATACCATGCGAGGGCTTCCATGAAAGGGGTAATGTCCCACTCCATGATATTTGGCGTGCGGCATATGTTTATCAATGAAACAGCGATAGGTGAAATGGGCTTCAACGCCTATGTGGCTGGCTATCATGGCGTACCAGTGTTAATGGTTGCAGGAGATGATCAGGCGGCATTGGAAGCAGAGAAGCTAATCCCAAATGTCACGACAGCTGTTGTAAAAGAAACGATTTCCCGTTCAGCGGTAAAATCGCTGACTCCGGCAAAAGCAGGGCAGCTTTTAAAAGAAAAAGCAGCAGAGGCGCTGAAAAAGAAAGACCTCGTCAAGCCCCTTGTTCCGCCAGATAACCCTGTATTAAGAATTGAATTTGCCAATTACGGCCAGGCAGAATGGGCAGCGTTGATGCCAGGCACAGAGATTGAAGAGAATACAACCACCGTCCGCTATCAGGCAAAAGACATTCTTGAAGCATACCGGGCAATGCTGGTGATGACTGAACTGGCCATGAGAACTACATTCTGTTAGGAAGTGTTAATGAATGACTGGATACATAATTAAACGCCTTTTCGCCATGATTGTAACACTGTGGTTCATTATCACACTGACATTTTTCTTAATGCATTCCATTCCTGGCTCGCCTTTTAATGAAGAAAGGAATACGAGTGAAGCGGTCCAGCGAAACCTGGAGAAGTTCTACCATTTGGATGAACCGCTCTATGTTCAATATGGGATGTATTTAAAGTCTGTTGTTACGTTTGATTTCGGTCCATCTATAAAAAAGTCTTCCCAGACGGTTAATGAAATGCTGGGACGGGGCTTTCCGGTTTCATTTGAACTGGGTATAGTTACTCTTGTTGTGGCCGTTTTCTCCGGAATTGCCTTGGGAATCATAGCAGCACTCCGCCACAATGGCATTATTGATTATTTGGCGATGACCATTGCAGTTCTGGGGATATCAGTACCAAACTTTGTGCTGGCCACATTGTTAATTCAGCAGCTTGCGGTTAACATGGCTATTCTTCCGGTGGCCACCTGGTCAAGCCCAAAACATATGATCTTGCCAACCTTGGCGCTCGCAACCGGGCCAATGGCCATTATTGCCCGATTAACACGTTCAAGCATGTTGGAGGTACTGACGCAGGACTACATTAAGACAGCGAAAGCAAAGGGCTTATCCCCTGTGAAAATTGTTTTTAAACACGCATTAAGAAATGCCCTGCTTCCGGTTGTAACCGTTTTGGGATCACTGGCGGCAAGCATTTTAACGGGTACATTTGTTATTGAAAAAATCTTTGCCATTCCTGGAATGGGAAAGTATTTCGTTGAAAGCATCAATACGCGTGATTATCCGGTCATAATGGGAACGACCGTTTTTTATAGCACCATCTTAATTATGATGCTCTTCCTCGTCGATATCGCATACGGAGTTTTAGACCCGAGAATTAAGCTGCATAAAAAGGAGGGAAGCTAATGGAACTGCGCAAACAGCATGATAACCATAATCTTGCACCTGATATTCCGGATGATTGGTTTGTGCCCAAGGCCAAGGACCAGGGTGAAGCGGAAGCAGTTGTAAGGCCAAGTCTCTCCTACTGGCAGGATGCCTGGCGCAGGCTATTGAAGAATAAGCTCGCAATGGCAGGATTATTCTTTCTCATCGCTTTAGCTTTTATGGCCATATTCGGTCCAGTCATATCACCGCATAGTGTTTCCGAGCAGTCCCTGGCCAATCAAAATCTTCCTCCGTCTTCAAAATATTGGTTTGGCACCGATGAGCTGGGCCGTGATGTATTCGCAAGAACCTGGTATGGGGCAAGAATTTCCTTATTCGTCGGAATTGTAGCGGCGATGATTGACTTTGCAATTGGTGTCATATATGGCGGAATTGCCGGCTATAAAGGCGGCAGAACAGATAATGCCATGATGAGAATCGTTGAAATTCTTTATGGGCTTCCGTACTTGCTTGTTGTTATATTAATCAGCGTTGTAATGGGACCCGGTTTATTCACAATCATATTTGCCCTCTCTGTGACGGGCTGGGTCGGCATGGCCCGGATTGTACGCGGACAGGTTTTGCAAATTAAAAATTATGAATTTGTACTTGCATCAAAAACATTCGGAACTAAAACTTCCCGGATTATTAAGAAAAACCTCCTGCCAAACACAATGGGGCCCATTATTGTACAAATGACCCTAACAGTACCTTCAGCCATCTTTGCAGAGGCGTTTCTGAGCTTCCTCGGATTGGGCATTCAGCCGCCATTTGCAAGCTGGGGTTCAATGGCGAATGATGGGTTATCGACTATTCTATCGGGACATTGGTGGCGCCTGTTCTTCCCGGCCTTTTTCATCTCCCTGACGATGTTTTCATTTAACGTGCTTGGAGACGGATTGCAGGATGCCCTCGATCCGAAGTTAAGGAGGTAGCAGCATGGAGAAAGTACTGGAAGTAAAAGACTTGCATGTCACATTTACAACTTACGGGGGCGAGGTCAAGGCAGTAAGGGGAGTATCTTTTGACCTCCTCAAGGGAGAGACCCTGGCGATTGTCGGCGAATCGGGCTGCGGAAAGAGTGTCACATCACAAAGCATTATGCGCCTTATTCCCTCTCCTCCCGGCAGAATAGCCGGTGGCGCTGTCTTATTTAAGGGACAGGATCTGACTAAATTGAAAGAATCGGACATGAGGAACGTTCGCGGTGCTGATATATCCATGATCTTTCAGGATCCCATGACAGCTTTAAATCCCACGATTACAATTGGGGAGCAAATTATAGAGGGTATTATGCAGCATGAAACGATTTCAAGGCAGGATGCCCGTAAAAAGACACTGGAAATGCTTGATTTAGTAGGAATCCCTAATCCGGTTGAACGATTGAAGCATTATCCGCACCAATTCAGCGGAGGCATGAGGCAGCGTATTGTCATTGCCATGGCTCTCGTCTGTGAGCCTGAAGTGCTGATTGCGGATGAACCGACGACTGCATTGGATGTAACCATCCAAGCGCAGATTTTGGATTTATTTAAAGATATCCAGAGGAAAAAGGGTGTTTCAATTATTATCATTACCCATGACCTGGGGGTTGTCGCTCAAGTAGCTGACCGCATCGCCGTCATGTACGCCGGAAAAATAGTTGAAGCCGGGGAAAGAAGGGAAATCTTCTACAATCCCCAGCATCCATATACAAAAGGCCTGTTAAATTCAGTTCCGCGGCTTGACCTGGATGGAGCTGACCTTGTGCCAATCGGCGGATCGCCGCCTGACTTATTTTCTCCTCCTGCGGGATGCCCATTTGCGGCACGCTGCGACTTTGCGATGGAAGTATGTGACCGGGTCTATCCATATAAAACCCATTTGAGCCGGGAACACCATGTTGATTGCTGGCTCCAGGATGAGAGGGCACAGAAAATGCTTGCCGGTATAAAGTAGGTTAATCCTTTCACGGTCCCTACTAGGTGCAGTGAAAGGATTATTCTTTCAGCTGTCATTGAACAGTTGAATATAGAAAGAAATTAATATTAATAGAGGGGGAAAAGGAATGAAAAAGTTTTTATCTCTGCTGTTAGCGGCTGTATTGCTATTTGTAATGGCAGCTTGTACGGCAAACGAAAATGCCGGAAATGAGACTGATAACAAGGATGACGGCAAGAAAGAGGAAGAAAGTGCTGAGAAGGTTCTTTATTTGAACAATGGACAGGAGCCTACATCGTTTGACCCTCCAATCGGCTTTGACTCTGTTTCCTGGAGCGCGTTAAACAACTTAATGGAAGGATTAACCCGTCTAGGAAAAGACCATGAACCAGAAGCAGCAATCGCTGAAAAGTGGGATGTTTCAGAAGATGGAAAGACCTATACATTCCATATCCGAGAAGATGCAAAGTGGTCAAATGGCGATGATGTAACAGCAGGCGATTTTGAATTTGCGTGGAAGCGCCTTTTAAATCCTGACACTGGATCTTCAGCAGCATTCCTTGGCTATTTCATTGAAGGCGGAGAAGCTTATAACAATGGAGAAGGTTCAGCCGACGATGTAAAAGTAAAAGCGGTTGATGACAAGACATTTGAAGTGACTTTAACAAGTCCTCAGGGCTACTTTTTAAGTGTAATCACAAACCCTGCATTCTTCCCGATTAACGAAAAGGTAGCAACAGAAAACCCAAAGTGGTTTGCTGAAGCAGAATCTTTTGTCGGAAACGGTCCTTTCAACTTAACCGAATGGGAGCATGACAGCCATTTTGTAATGGAAAAAAACGACCAGTACTGGGATGCTGAAAATGTAAAACTGGATAAAGTTCATTGGGCAATCATTGATGACACCAATACAGAGTACCAAATGTACCAAACAGGCGAGCTAGATGTATCTGATGTGCCTGCAGAGCTAAGCGAGCAGCTTTTAGGAGAAGCAAATGTTGAAGATCAGGCTGGCGATTATTTCTACCGTTTTAATGTAGAAATGGAACCATTCCAAAACGTAAACATCCGTAAAGCCTTTGCGATGGCTGTAGACCAGAAGCAAATTGTTGATTACGTAACAAAGAATGGTGAAAAGCCGGCTTATGGTTTTGTTTCATATGGCTTTACAGATCCTTCAGGAAACGACTTCCGTGAAACCGCAGGCGATCTTGTTAAAACAAATGTAGAGGAAGCAAAAGCACTTCTGCAAAAAGGGATGGAAGAAGAAGGCTATGACACACTTCCTGAAGTAACTTTAACTTACAGCACAAGCGACTCTCATAAAAAGATTGCTGAAGCGCTTCAGCAAATGTTCAAAGAAAACCTTGGCGTTGAAGTAAAACTTGCCAACATGGAATGGAATGTATTCTCAGAAGAACAAAAAGCGCTTAAATTCCAATTATCCCGAAGCTCTTTCCTTGCTGACTATGCTGATCCAATCAACTTCCTTGAAAACTTCCAGACAGGTCATTCAATGAACCGTACTGGCTGGAGCAATGCTAAATACGATCAGTTAATTAAGGATGCAAAAAATGAAGCAGATGAAGCGAAACGCTTTGAACTAATGTACGAAGCTGAAAAAATCCTATTTGAAGAAATGCCGATTATCCCTATCCATTTCTACAATCAAGTATATCTTACGAATGATGCTGTTTCAGGTATCGTCCGCCATCCGGTAGGATACATGGAACTTAAGTGGGCAGATAAGAAGTAATTCTTCTTCAGCTTGATTGGAAGGTAACAGGGAAAAAGGGGTGTTCGTATGAACATCCCTTTTTTTAAGAAGAAAAGACAAATCATTTTTTCTGAACTTTGATGAGTGTGCAGCTGCGGCTCCTAGGGACTCGAGGTCATGAGCCGATTCCTTCCTGAAGGAAAAAACGCCTTCTTGCAGGAATCGTCTTATGCTTTTCGTCCCTAAGCAGTCGCCTCCGCTTTTCGAATTTATTTCCCGAAAAATAATAGATTTTCCCGAAATTTAGCATATATCCTCGAAAAAGAATTCATTTCCCAAACAAAGTTTTTGCCGATGGAGCATATAATGCTAAATACCAACTAAAAAGGATGTGACAGCATGGCAATCAAACCACTCCGCCTTAATAAGGGAGATACCATTGGGGTTATTGCACCGGCAAGTCCCCCTAACAAGGATAACCTGAAACGTTCCTTATCCTTTTTGGAAGAGCTGGGTTTAAAGGTAAAGATGGGGGACCATGTTTACGATCAATATGGCTACCTGGCCGGAAAAGATGAAGACCGGCTGGCAGATTTACATAAGATGTTTCTTGATAAGGAAATAAAAGCAATCATATGTGCCGGCGGGGGATATGGCACAGGCAGGATTGCTTCCCAAATCGATTATAGCTTGATAATAAACAATCCGAAAATATTCTGGGGTTACAGTGATATAACCTTTTTGCATACCGCAATTCGCCAGCAGACCGGGCTGGTAACCTTTCATGGGCCAATGCTTGCTTCAGATATTGGAAAAGAAGATGCGGATCCCCTATCAAAGCAATATTTTAGCCAATTATTCGAACCTTTCGTTCTTGACTATCCGGAAGGAGTCTCCAATCTGGAAACGTTGGTGGATGGAAATGCGTCAGGGATTCTAACCGGAGGAAATCTATCCTTGCTTGCCAGCACAATTGGAACGCCATATGAAATAGATACAAAAAATAAACTTTTGTTAATTGAAGATATTAACGAAGAGCCCCGTGCGGTGGACCGCATGCTAAACCAGCTTCATATGGCAGGGAAGCTTGAGGATGCGGCAGGCCTTATCATCGGCGATTTTAATAATTGTGTTCCGCAAAGAGACCTTTCCCTGGAACTGGATGAAGTGCTGGATACTTATATTAAAAAGGTAAATAAGCCGGCTTTAAAAGGCTTTAATATCGGCCATTGTTCTCCGCATATTTCCGTTCCCCTTGGCGTAAAGGCAGAATTGGATGCAACCAATAAAAAGCTGACGATTGAAAGCGGCATTGAGTAAAAGGGTGGTATAGATGAAAATATACAAAATTGAAACACACAGAGTTGCGGTACCACTGAAAAAACCATTTAAAACAGCATTAAGAACCGTCGAGACAGCAGAAACAATAGTTGTAAAAGTAACGTGTGATAATGGAATCATCGGCTGGGGAGAAGCACCTCCGACTGTTGTGATTACAGGTGACAGCCTTTCAAGTATTGAATCAGCGATCCACCACGTATTAAAGCCATTATTAATAAATAAAAGCCTTCTAAACTATGAAGATATTTTCCAAGGAATCCATTCAGCCTTAATAGGAAATTCAAGTGCCAAGGCTGCAGTTGATATGGCGCTCTATGATTGTCTGTCCCAGCAATGCAAATTGCCGCTTTACCAGTTCCTGGGCGGCCATAAAAATGAAGTGGAAACTGATTTTACGGTGAGTGTCAATGGACCGGAGGAAATGGGAGAAGATGCCGTTTCTTATGTGCAGCAGGGGTTTGATGTCCTAAAGGTAAAGGTCGGCAAGGATGATATTTTAACAGATATCGAGCGAATCCGGGAAATCCGCAATCGGGTTGGCTCCAAAATTAAAATCAGGCTTGACGCCAACCAGGGCTGGAAGGCAAAAGAAGCAGTCTATGCGATCCGCAAAATGGAGTCTCTCGATTTAAATATCGAACTTGTCGAGCAGCCTGTTAAAGCATGGGATATCGAAGGGCTTAAGCAGGTAACAGATGCGGTTGATACACCGATAATGGCTGATGAAAGTGTCTTTACGCCCAAGCAGGCTTTTGAAGTAATTAAAACGAGAAGCGCGGACTTAATCAATATTAAGCTGATGAAATCAGGCGGCATCTACCAGGCGCAGATTATTAATCAGCTTGCAGAGGTCTGCGGGATGGAGTGCATGGTCGGCAGCATGATCGAAACCCGAATCGGTATAACAGCAGCTGCACATTTTGCAGCCAGCAAAAAGAATATAACCCGCTTTGATTTTGACGCCCCATTGATGATGGCCAAGGAAGTAGTGGATGGAGGCATTCGGTATACGGGCCGCAAAATTACGCTGCCATCCGATCCTGGCCTTGGAATCCGGAACGTTTCTTTAATTGAGGGAAAACAGGAATTGACTTCTTGATTAAGAAAGCTGGTAGTGTAATCAGACCACTGCCCCTTTTCAGAGGGTAATTATTTATCATTGGCACATGCGCCTTATATAAAGGAGGAGTTCGTTTTGGCAATACAGCAAAGATGGCTGGTTTCTGTTCCGGTAGCAACATTGTGGACGGCATTTGATTCCTCAAGGGATATAGACCGGGAGGCAGTCAGCAATCCAGTCGACCTTGATTCATGGCTTGAGAAACTAACATATGAGCCCCGATTGGAGCTTTGCGACGGAAACCTTGTACAATCACAGGTTTTATACGGGCAAGAAGTAATCGTACTGGAAGAGAAAGGGGATTGGGCCCGCGTGATTGTACCAGACCAATCTTCTTCAAAGGACGAGAGAGGATATCCAGGGTGGATCCCAAAAGCCCAGCTTGTACAAAAAAAAGATTGGGGCCATGATGACAGCAAGGTTGCTGTTGTGCAAAAGAAAAAAGCAGAGCTTTATTCAGAAGGTCAGAAACGGGAACTTATTTTAAGCTACCAAACCGTTCTTCCGGTTATAAAAGTGGATTCTGAATGGATAACCGTGCAGACCCCATCGGGAGAAAGCCTTCTAAAGGCTGAAGATGTTAGTGTATATGAATCTATGGACAGCGTTCCGAAAGGGAATGGAAAAGACATCGTTGCAGCAGGAGAACAATTTTTAAATCTGCCGTATTTATGGGGCGGCATGAGCAGTTTTGGCTATGACTGTTCCGGATTCAGTTATTCCATGTGCAAAGCTAATGGGTATATCATTCCTCGCGATGCGCATGACCAGGCTGAAGCAGGGAAGCCGGTAGAACTCGGTGCCCTTAAACCGGGTGATTTATTGTTTTTTGCATATGAAGAAGGAAAAGGCAAGCTTCATCACGTAGGTATCTATTATGGTAAAGGAAAATTGCTTCATTCTCCTAATACCGGCAAAACGATCGAAATTATCGATCTGAAAGGTACCATATACGAAAAGGAATTATGTGCAGCTAGACGCTACTGGCAAGAGATGGGGGAATAAAGATGCCAAACGAAGCACTATTAAAGGTCAATAATCTAAAAAAGCATTTTTCAATGGGTAAGGGACAAACCTTAAAAGCGGTGGATGATGTTTCTTTTCATATCCGGAAAGGCGAAACATTTGGAATCGTAGGTGAGTCAGGATGCGGTAAATCAACCGCAGGGCGTACGATTATCGGTTTATATGATCGTACCGAAGGGGAGGTTATTTATGGCGGTAGAAACGTCCATACAATGACTGAAAAAGAAAGGTTCGCCTTTCACCGGAAGATGCAAATGATTTTCCAGGATCCGTATGCGTCCTTAAATCCAAGGTCTACAGTCCAAGAAATCATCTCAGAGCCTATGGAGGTCCATGGCTTATATCCGAATAAAAAGGAACGTCTTGGACGGGTGTACCAGCTGTTGGAAGACGTTGGGCTGAATAGGGACCATGCCAATCGCTACCCTCATGAATTCAGCGGCGGGCAGAGACAAAGGATTGGGATTGCACGTGCATTGGCGCTCGATCCGGAATTCATTATCGCCGATGAACCCATTTCCGCGCTTGATGTATCCGTCCAAGCCCAGGTTGTGAACCTGCTGAAGGGGCTGCAGAAAAAGAAAGGCCTGACCTATCTGTTTATCGCCCATGATTTATCAATGGTTAAACATATTAGTGACCGTATTGGCGTTATGTATTTGGGTCACTTGGTTGAATTAACGACAAGTGATCGTTTATATAAAAACCCTCTTCATCCATATACCCAGGCATTGCTGTCTGCGATTCCCATTCCTGACCCAGATGTCGAGGACCATAGGGAAAGAATTATTTTGGAAGGAGAGCTTCCAAGTCCAATGAATCCTCCAAGCGGATGCGTATTCAGAACGCGCTGCCCATATGCAATGGAAGCATGTGCGACTATGAAGCCCGAATGGCAGGAGATTGAAAAGGAACATTATGTGGCATGCCATTTATACAATGAAAAAGTCACAGGAGACAATAACCGCCCGCAAGTAGCGGTGACTAAATAAGATGGATTTTTTAAAATTAAAGGCAGAAATTCTTGAACTGGCCAACCGCTGTGAAGGCCGTGTTGGGGCGTATATCCAAACAGAGGAAGGCATTATTGAAGAGAATTGCAGTAAGGTATTTTCTTCTGCTAGCTTAATTAAGGTACCCATTTTATTTGCGGGGCTTTCTCAAACTGAGAATGGCCTGCTTCAGCTGGAAAAGGAAGTTCAGATTAATAATGCAGTCCGGGTTGGCGGATCTGGGGTATTGCAGTCCATGTCCAAAGAGCTGAAGATGAAAGTAATAGACTTAATGACGCTTATGATCATCGTGTCAGACAATACAGCTACCAATCTCATCATTGACTTGTTAGGGAAAGAGAAAATCAATGGCTATATGAAAAATATCGGATTAAAAAACACAGAACTCAATCGGAAGATGATGGATTTTGAGTCTCTGAAAAAGGGCATTGATAATACTACTACTGCCAGAGATATGGCGTTTTGCTTAGAGAGTTTAGCAGAACGTTCAATTTTATCGGAGGAAAATAAGGCTTTGGCGAGGCGGATATTGGACGGCCAGCAGTATAAAAACAAACTGGCAAACACTGTGGATCAGGAGAAAGTACAGGTAGCCAATAAAACAGGAGAACTGCCGGGGATTGAACATGACTGCGGGATATTTACCGGCAATGGAAGAACCGTTTACGCTGCCGTGCTTGTTGACCAGCTTAAGAACCAGGCAGCTGGAAGAGAAGTTCTATCCTTTATTGGCAGCCGGATATACCGTTATATGATAAAAGACTAAAGAATCGTTCTGATGGGAACGGTTCTTTAATGGTTTAGGGGAGAAGTTACTTGCGATCAGTCATATTTATGAACAATTTGAAATATACTTGCATCAACAAGTATTTTCATTTACACTTAATTGTGTAAGCTCCTGAAGAGAAGAGGAGAACATAATGGCAAAGGAAAAGTATCTTCTGGATAATTCTCTTGGCTATAAGCTATTCCACGCCTCACGTTTAATGTCCAATCGGCTGAACAAGAATTTCAGGGATGCCGGTTTTGATGTGACGTATGAGCAATGGCAAATCTTAAGCCGCCTTTATGAAAAAGACGGACAAACTCAGAATCAGCTTGCTAATAAAAATGAGCGAGACCAGCCAAGTGTATCACGGCTGGTTGATAATATGATTAAAAGAGGTTTGGTTGCCCGGATTAGTGATAAGGCTGATAAGAGAATTAATCTTATTTATCTGACAGACAAGGGCAGGGATATGGAAAATGTTCTAACAGCACTTGCTTTAAAGACGATTGATGATGCATCAGATTCAATCGATAGTAAGGAGCTTGAGATATGTCTCCGAGTTCTGGACCAGGTAAGGGAAAATCTCAAATGAGATTTCCTCCAGAAAACTTGTCTAAACAAGCAATACTATTATTTTTTTATTTATCAATGATAATCTTTCTCACTTGATTCGTTGACACTGCTAAAAATTTCCTATACACTATAAAAGTGCATTTGATAATGATAACCATTATCAATTATTTTTTTGGTTAATAGTGAGAATGATTATTAGTTTCATATTTTATAAACTTCAATCTAGGAAAGTGTTAGGAACTGCCATGAAAAAAAGGTATTTAATCATTATCCTTATTCTTTTATCTTTTACCTCTTTATTTATTGGGGTTAAGAATTTAAATCCTCTCGATTTATTTAATATGGATGAAGACCAGGTGCATATTTTAACAGCCAGCCGATTCCCGCGGCTCATAAGTATCATTATTGCGGGGATGAGCATGAGTATTGCCGGATTGATTATGCAGCAGCTGTCCAGAAACAAATTTGTATCGCCGACCACGGCGGGTACACTGGATTCGGCCCGGCTTGGTATTCTGGTTTCTCTTATGCTGTTTACTTCAGCAAGCCCATTCGTAAAAATGCTGGTTGCCTTTGCCTTTGCGCTTCTGGGAACTTTCATTTTTATGAAAATACTGGATAGGATCAAGTTTAAGGATGCCATCTTCATCCCGCTTGTCGGGCTGATGTTTGGAAATATCATAGGCAGCATTACAACCTTCTTCGCCTTGAAGGAAGATTTGGTTCAGAATATGTCTTCATGGCTGCAAGGGAACTTTTCTATGATGATCCAAGGAAGGTATGAGCTCCTGTATATTAGCATTCCAATTGTGCTCGTTGCTTACCTCTATGCCAATAAGTTCACCATTGCGGGAATGGGAGAAGAATTTTCTGTGAACCTGGGGCTTAACCATAGGCAGGTTGTAAATATAGGCTTGGTTATCGTCGCACTTGTCACTACGGTGGTCGTTTTAACGGTGGGGATGATCCCGTTCCTCGGCTTAATTATTCCTAATATCGTGACCATCTATCAAGGGGACCACCTAAAGAAAAGCCTTTCCCATACAGCGCTGATGGGCGCAATATTCGTGCTCATCTGTGACATCTTCGGACGTGTAATTATTTATCCGTATGAAATTCCGATTGGTGTAACAGTAGGTGTGATTGGAAGCGGAATTTTTCTTTATCTGATCATGAGGAGAAAGGCATATGAGTAAACAAGCAAAAATCGGCATCCTTTCAGGTGTATCAATTATTTTGATTTTGAGTTTCTTATTTATAGATTTAGGAAGCAATTGGGACTATGCACTTCCTAAAAGAGGGAAAAAGGTGCTCGCCATCATTTTAACGGGCGGAGTCATTGCCTTTTCAACGATGATTTTCCAAACGATCACGAATAATCGAATCTTAACGCCAAGCATAATTGGCCTGGATTCCCTATACATGCTAATTCAGACCTTCCTCATCTTCGTACTAGGCTCGATGAATGAAACGGTTATGAATAAAAATATTAACTTTCTAATCTCGATCGGATTGATGGTATTATTCGCAGGCCTGCTGTACCGCATCCTTTTTAAAAAAGAGGGCGGCCAGAATATCTATTTTCTTTTACTAGTAGGGATTATATTTGGAACCTTTTTTCAAAGTATTTCTTCATTCATGGAAGTTCTGATTGATCCGAATGAGTTCATGATTGTGCAGGATCGAATGTTTGCCAGCTTCAACAATGTCAATACAGACCTTCTAATCATTGCGATGGTCCTTATCGCCTTAACTGGAGCCTATTTTTACCGTTTTTCAAAATATCTCGACGTACTTTCGCTGGGGAGGGAGCAGGCGGTAAATCTGGGCGTTGATTACGATTATGTCGTAAAAAGGCTATTGATTATCGTTGCCATCCTGGTTTCGATTGCAACAGCTTTAGTCGGGCCGATCACTTTCCTTGGCCTCCTTGTCGCAAATGTCGCACATGAATTCATGAAAACGTTTCAGCACAAATACTTAATTCTGGGTTCAATTCTAATTAGCATTATCGCTCTTGTCGGCGGCCAGCTGATTGTGGAAAGAGTGTTTACTTTCTCTACGACGTTGAGTGTCATCATTAACTTTGCGGGCGGCGTGTATTTTATCTATCTTCTATTAAAGGAGAATAAAACATGGTAGATGTTGTGAATGTCTCAAAACAATATGGAAGCAAATATGTAGTTGAAAATGTTTCAGTTAGTATCCCAAAAGGGAAGATCACCTCTTTTATCGGGCCGAACGGAGCGGGTAAAAGTACTCTTCTTTCGATGATCAGCCGCCTTATCACTGCTGATGAGGGGGAAATATTAATCGAAGGCAAAAGGCTGGATCAATGTAAAAGCAAGGATCTTGCCAAACAAATTTCAATCCTTAAACAATCCAATAATATCAGCATCAGGCTGACAATCAGGGAGCTCGTTTCATTTGGGCGCTTTCCTTATTCACAGGGGCGTTTAACAAAAGAGGATTGGAAATTTGTTGATGAAGCCATTGACTATATGGAGTTAAAGGATATTGAAAACAAATATCTTGACCAATTGAGCGGCGGCCAAAAGCAGCGTGCTTATATCGCCATGGTCATTGCCCAAAATACCGATTATATCCTTCTGGATGAGCCTCTTAATAATCTGGATATGAAGCATTCGGTGCAGATTATGAAGGTACTTCGGAGGCTGACCCAGGAAATGGGAAAAACCGTCATCATTGTTATTCATGATATCAATTTTGCTTCCACTTATTCTGATTATATTGTTGCTTTAAAGAATGGCAAGGTAGTCAAGGCTGGCACGACTGATGAAATCATTTCCTCTCCCGTGTTAAAGGAAGTCTATGATATGAATATCCAAATTCAAGAGTTTAACTGCCAAAAGTTTTGTATGGTATTCAACTAATGGTTTCTCAAAATTGGTCGCTTTTCAAAGGGCAATTAGAGGAAGGGCCCTCCTCAAAAATAGGTCTTAGATGAGCGGGCAATTTTTGAAATAATATATTATTCTATGAGGTGAACAAACATGGCAAGAAAGTTATCATTGTTTTTAATAATGGCTGTGTTGGCTATTGTGACTGCAGCTTGCGGTACAGAAACATCACAAGAAGCAAATGGCTCAGATAAGGACAGTAAAACAGAATCAAACGAAATCACAATTGAGCATCAATTGGGAGAAACACCGGTGAAAGTAAACCCGGAAAAAGTAATAGTCTTTGATTTTGGTGTGCTGGATACATTAGATAAGCTTGGCGTTGAAGTGACAGGCGTTCCTCAGGTGAATATTCCCCAATATCTTTCTAAGTTTGAAGACAGCAAGTATGAGAATGTTGGAAGCCTGAAAGAACCTGATTTTGAAAAAATCAGCGAAATTGAACCTGAACTGATTATCATTTCAGGACGACAGCAGGAAGCTTATGAAGAATTGAGCGAAATTGCACCTACTATTTTTATGGGTGTAGATACATCTAAATACATGCAATCTTTTAAAGAAAACACCAAGACATTAGGAGAGGTTTTCGGCAAGGAAGAAGAAGCAGAGAAAGAGCTTGCCAGCATTGAAGAGTCCATCGCAGCATTAAAAGAGAAAGCAACTGCAGATGGAAGCAATGGTTTAATCATCTTAGCGAATGAAGGTAGCCTTAGTGCATATGGATCTGCCTCCCGCTTTGGAATTATCCATGATGTGTTTGGCATTAAGCCTGCCGATGATAAAATTGAAGTTTCCACTCATGGGCAAAGCGTTTCTTCAGAATATATTGTAGAAAAAGATCCGGACTATCTATTTGTCATCGATAGAGGGGCAGCAGTGGAAGGAGAATCCTCTGCCAAACAAATCATTGAAAATGAACTGGTGAAAAAGACAAAAGCGTATAAAAATGATCATATTGTCTACTTAAATCCTGATTATTGGTACCTTTCAGGCGGCGGATTAGTTTCTGTAGCCGAAATGGTGAAGGAAATTGAAAAAGGGTTGGAATAACTAAAAGAAATAGACTAGAAAGTCCAACTTTTAAGGGTTATTATATAAAAAAGAGCATGAATTCATCGATTTCATGCTCTTTTTTTATTGGAGAGAAGTTTATTTGCAACTTTGGCCAATATATTAGCAAGTTTTTCATTTTATTTGCAACTTCCACCCATATATTTGCAGCTTTTAAATTATATTAGTAACTTCTTTCTGGTTGAATTTTTAAGGCTTGGACCATCTGTTGTACCCGTAAAAAAGTCCTTTGGAACAAACCGGGCAAAAAGGGACAGACTGTAGGCAGCCACAACGGCTGCCTACAGTCTTTTAGGTTGTCTTTGAAATGGGTCTGTTGATTTCCGTTCCAGGCGCTCAGCGAACGCGGGCGGCCCGGGGAGCCTCCTCGTCGCTTCGCTCCTGCGGAGTCTCTCCTGACCCTTGCTCCCGCAGGAGTCTTCGCACCTTCCACTCCAATCAACAGGATTTTAAAATTGAATGTGGCAGTAGAATCAAGCCTATTTTAAACAGGAAAATTAAAAAAGCACGCCCAAAAGGACGTGCTTCATTTGGTATTATTTATGGCATCTTTGGCCCATTGTTTTCATCCATGCGGTTATTACGCGGATTTAATGGGTCGTTGGCCGGATTTCTAGTCGGATCCGGGCTTGATGGATTTATCGGTTTATCTACATTAGTAGGGGCAGATGAAGTGGTTCCTGTTTTCTTTTCAGGCATTGCTTCTTTCAGCACCCTTTTTGTATCTGCATCTTTGTTAATGGTCGTTTCTTCAATTTTCCGATCGAGTTTTTGCAGGTACTTGGCAGCAAAATCTTTTCCGCCAAGGCCGAATGATAAGCCGAATGCAAGTGCCAGTGCTCCAAGCGTTAGAATAAAGGCAGCATTGACAATGGATGCGGCAAGGCCAAGCTGGTCAAGCGCCATAAAGATCGAAATGGCGATAATGGCTGCTTTCGCAACGTTTGCCAGGAACTTATAATGCGGTCCTTGCAGCACTGTACTCAGCAATTTTTTTACAAGACTGCCGAGCCATAAGCCGACTCCAAGAATGACCAGAGCTGCAATGACATGAGGCAGGTAAGCAATAACGCCGGTTGCAAGTGTCACTAAGAAGTCAAGACCAAGAATATTAAGGGCCTGCACAACAAACAAGAGGACAATAATGACCTCAGCAATATAGCCGATAACCTGGGAGAAACTTAAACCACTACCTGTTACAGCAGATTTGCTCAATCCCATTCCTGAGAAATAAGAATCCAATCCAATTCGCTCTAAAAGATTGGAAACGAATTTTCGAACCCATTTTCCGATCCATACACCAATCAGCACAAAGAAAATGGCTACTGCGATATTCGGCAGCATGGTCAGAACGTCATTCAGCATTGCAATGGCTGGTCCGGAAATACCTTCAATATCCAAGCGTTCTAACGCAGCGATAACTGTGGGGATTAAAATCAGTACGAATACAACAGTACCAATCACAGAAGACAGGCTTGTCCCTTCAAATAAACGAGCTAAGCCAAGTTTTTTCGTTAATTTCTCAGTTCCAATTGCCTGCAGGAAATTCGTTACGATATCGCGGACAATTTTTGCAACAAACCATCCTACTAATAGAATAAGGGCTGCTGCCAAAAGCTTAGGCAAGAATGCCAGGATACTTTCCAGCATGCCGGTGAACGGACCAGCGATGCCATTCAGGTTTAAAGCACCCAATACAGCTGGCAGGAAAATAAGCAAGACAAGATAGAAAACAACTTTTGCAACCTTCTCGATTGCATTGGAAGGCTGCTGTTGATTGTCGGTTAAATTCCATCTATCCAACTTTTCATCAACTTTTAGCGTTTTTCCGCCTTTTCTAATTAAGAAGCTGAGGCCGGAAGCAATAAGCCATGCAAATAAAAGAATAAGGGCTGCTTTTAAAATGCTTGGAACTGCAGCCATGATCGAGGAGAACATGCCCACTAGCGGAGTAGCGATAATGTCCAAATCAAGAATATTAAAGAATAAGATGAACACGAATACTAGCAGAAGGTAATAAATGATCTTACTGATCATCTTTTCGGATGAATATTTTCTGTTTGCTTTATCGGGGAATACCTTGTCATCGAGGCTGGTTTTGCGAAGTCCTTTTAAAACTGCCTTTTCAATGGCTTTTGCGATAACCCATCCAATTAATAAAACTAAAAGTGCTAATAATAAGTCAGGCAGTTTGGCCAAAAGGTAATCAAATCCGCCCCAATACCGATTATTGTCCAATATCGTTCACTCCTTAAAGAATTGTCTATTTACATACTTTCATATACCCAATCCCTTTTGGTGTAAACGAGAAAACATACTTAACTAATTGCCGCAAGTGGCAAGCTGCAGTTATATTTAGACGGTCAATATCAGTTTTTCCACGCGAAAGAGGCTTTGGACGAGTCCAAAGCCCTTGTTAATTGACAGGAAAATCGATATCCGCGAAAAATTGAATATAACCACGAAAATTCAGTTTTATCCACGAAAATTTAAATATAACCGCGAAACCTGCTCCTGGCTCCATATTGAATTTAATAGAGCCTCTTCTCATAGCTTTCCTGAAGGGCAGCTTTTATTTTATCCCTATCCAAATCAGGCAGATTGACATGGTCGGCAAGGATTTGTGAGGGTATAGGCAAATCTTTTTTATCCAGCCATTCGCCTTGATCCCAAAGTTTAGATCGCTTAAATGCTTTTGCGCAGTGTATATAGCATTCTTCCACTTCAATAGCTATTCCCAGAATCGGATTCTTGCCTCGGGCTGCCATTTGTTCTAAAATCTCCGAATCTCTAATTATTTTCGCACGGCCATTGATTCTTAGTGTTTCCTCAAGTCCGGGAATAACAAAAACCAGGCCGGCATATGGGTTAGATAGGATATTAAGCAATGAATCAATCCTTTTATTTCCAGGCCGTTCAGGAATTACAAAAGAATGATCATTCAAAATATGCACAAATCCAGGGGCATCGCCGCGCGGGGAAGTGTCACATTTGCCCGTACTGTCAGCAGTTGAAAGAAACAACATAGGGGACTTGCCAATAAACTCCCGGCAATGATAATCCAGCTTATGTATGATTTTATTGGCTGCTGTTCTGCTGGGAGTGCCCAGCAATGAACGGAGCTCACCCTCGGAATCAACGACTCTTTTATAAACAGCATCTATCAAAATAAACCCTCCTCATAGGCTTATGTATTCAAGAAAAAAGAGGGTTTTCCCTCCTTATGTGCTATAACGGTTCTTTGAAACTTTTTTAAAAGAAAACTGTGGAATGCTGATTCCAATCAGGATAAGGACAATTCCAAAGGTTTGTGCTTCCGTGATTCTTTCTCCGAGCAGAAGCATGGCAGCAGCAACAGCGGCTGGAAGTTCTGCAGAGCCAACGATTGTGGCCAGCCCCGAATCTATGTGGGGAGAGCCAATTGCAAAGAAGATAATGGGGAAAATGGCTCCGAATAAGGCCATCAGCAGCCCGAATTTCCATAAACCTTGCAGCTGTAAGTCGGAATTTATTAAAGGAGGCCCGGAAACAGCTGCAACTAGAAGAAGGCCTCCAAGCGTAATAAAGATGCTGCGCTGAATTCCCGGGATTCCTTTTCCGGCCTTGCCGCTTGCGAAAATAAACAGTGCAAAGGTAACGGCGGATAGGAGTCCGTAAATTAGTCCGTCTGCCCTAATGGTATGGGAGCCGCCGGCAATAAGGTTGCTCGCAAAAACTGTACCAATAATCAGGAAGAGAGAAGAGATGATTTTTGCTTTGCTTGGTTTCTTTTTTTCATAAAGCGCTTCTATAAGAATGCCAATCCAGGTGAATTGGAATAACAGGACAACAGCGATGGATGCCGGGTTCCGGTCAAGGCTCATCCCATAAAGAATTCCCGTTAAGCTAAGGGAGGCACCGGTAATTAGCAGAGCGGCTGCTTGTTTAAGTGACACTTTCGTTCTATTGATAAAAGGGAAGGAAAGCATTAGCAAAAGGAGCCCAAATAAATATTGGCTGCCTGTCAGCTCGTGAACGGTATGGCCTGCCTGGAGACCAAGCTTGACAATTGATGCCAGGATGCCATAACTGCATGCGCCTAAAAAAATGAATATAGAATACTTTAAATTTGCCATTATGGAAACTCCTTTCTAAGTTGTATGAACTAATCAGGTCAATCATAACATCTCAGAGCAGCTGTTTGGGAAAAATAATTGCATAGAGAAGACCATAAAGGCATCCTCTTCCAAACATAAAGAAAGAGCCAGTGATTCTTCTCACCGACTCTTTTTCTGTATTAAATTATTCTCCTAAGTAGGCGTTTAGCATCCAAATGTGAGCATCAAGTTTTTCAATGAGCCCGATTGCAAAATCTGCTGTCACTTGGTCTTCGTGTTCTTCAGCGGCATGGGCTAATGAAATTAATTGTTCTTTTAAATGTTTATAATCTGCAGCCAAACTTGCAACCATGTTTTCTGCTTTCTTTTCACCATGGGACTCTTCCAGGGTAGCTACACTTAAGTATTCCTTCAGAGTAGCTGCCGGCGTGCCTCCAATCGCAAGCAGGCGTTCAGCTGCTTCATCGACAACTTCTGCTGCTTCATTATATAATTCCTCAAATTTTTCATGCAGGGTAAAGAAGAATGGCCCTTTTACAAACCAATGGTAACGGTGCAGTTTTGTATAAAGAACACTCCAGTTTGCAATTTGAACATTTAATGCTGAATATAATTTTTCCATTGAAAAATCCCCCTTTGAATAGCTTGTAATCTAATTATAACAGATATTAAATTAAAATCAATATCTATTTATAATAATTATAAATAATGTTTTTATAGGGAAATGTTTAAAAAGAAAAATCCCGGTTGTAAACCGGGATAAAATTACACAGTTTTATTTCTTTTTTTTAAAACAAGGTAAATAACATAAACAACAAGGATAACTAGTCCGCCGATGAGCGTTAGCAATGTAAAGTTTTCTTCGATAAACGTCTTTGCCTGTGCACCCAAAACCATAATGATGGCAGCTTCCAAAAAGAAGCGGGCTCCTCGGCCGATGATGGACCAAATGACTAAAACCCTTAGACGGATATTTGATATTCCGGCAAAAATCGTAAAGACTTTATAAGGAATAGGGGTAAATGCGGAAATTAAAATCGCCATCGCACCATACTTTGTAAAATAGTCTTCAACCTTTTGGATTCTTTCTTCAGAGATAATGTACCTTAATACAGGACGGCCAAGTTTTTTTCCGATAAACCAGCCGAGAATGGCTCCCAATACAGAAGCGGCTGTGGTAATAAAAGCGTACCAAAGCACATTATCAGGGTTGGAAATTCCCATTGGAATCAGCAGAACATCAGGTGGGATCGGAAAGAAAGAAGAATCGGCAAAGGAAACGAAAAACAAGCCAAAGACTCCGTACTCCATGAGCCATTCTTCAATTGCATGAATCATTTCAGACATTTATTTTATTCTCCTTTATAGCTTTCATAATTACACATGTGAAGTATACCACTTTTCGTGTCAGCCCGTCATGCTGGAATGGGATTGTTAGGGTGGGATATTATCCTTCTGAAATGTTTACGAATGTGGAGATCTATTCTTATAAACCCTGATAAGTATGGTAAAGTGATATGGTATCAATGAATAAGTAAAACGTTCATAAGTGAGGATTTCAAATGGAATATCTTTTATTCATTATTCTAGGGGCACTTATAAGTGTGCTCTCAGGCTTCTTTGGGGTAGGAGGGGGATTTATTTTGACCCCGACTTTAATGCTATTTGGATTTTCTCCTATAGAAGCTATTACAACGAGTTTGCTTTTTTCAATCGGAACCTCCATCTCCGGTATTTCCGCTCATATCAGGATGAAGAATATTTTGCTGAAGCAAGGCCTTATCCTCGGCATGAGCGGAATGGCTGCAACACAGGCAGCTCGGCCTTTTGTGTTCTTCCTGGAAGAAAAAGGATGGGGTGAATGGGCAGTTCCTATGTTCTATATTGTCCTGCTGTCTTACTTTGCTCTTACCATGCTTAAAAAAGGAAAGAAATCTAAATCGGGTACGGAGAACAACACTGGATGGTCTCCTTCAATTATAAAGATGATTTTAATCGGTTTTTTTGCTGGGTTTGTTTCAACCACACTGGGGGTTGGCGGAGGCTTTATAATGGTGCCTTTATCGGTTGCCTTTTTGGGATTATTGCCTAAAAAAGCAGTTGGCACCAGCTTATTTGCTATTTTATTAATCGTGACAGCAGGTTTTTTCTCGTATGCTTCCGCGATTTCCATCGATTATTGGATTGGCATTTCTTTAGTTGGTGGCGGCCTGGTCGGATCTCAATTCGGGGCGAAGCTTACTGCCTACTTCGAAAACGAAGAAATTACCTATATGCTTGGCGCTCTCTATATGGCAACGGTCGCCAGTGTCATTCTTAAATTAGTGAACTTGAATTATACAGGTCTAGTTTTAATGGCCATATTTGTCGGCGGTTTTTTAGTAAGAAGTATAGCTAAAGTAAAGCTGGCAAAGTCCCGATTTAAAGAAGAAAAGGAGAGACCATAACGGGCCTCTCCTTTTACATTTGTTCAGGCACCCTCATTCCGAGTGTTTGCATGCCTTCCGAGAGCACAATCGTGACTGCCTTTACAAGTGCTAGCCTGCCTTTAATGTCCGTATCTTTCTCTAATATTCTTACTTGTCCGTAATATTTGTTAAAGGCCTGAGCCACATCTATTAAATATTTTGCCAGGACAGATGGGGAAAGATGCTGATATGCTTGCTTAAGCTTGTCAGGATATTGATGGAGCAGTTTTATAATTTCCCAGCTATGTGAATCAGAAAGGCCACTAGGTGAAGGGCCATCTTCAGCCTTGCGCAGCAGGGAATAGGCACGAGCATTGGTGTATTGCAGATAAGGGCCGGTTTCGCCTTCGAATGTCAGCATATCTTCAAGTGAAAATTCAATATTATTCATGCGGTCATTTTTCAGATCATGGAAAAGAATGGCGCCAATTCCTACAGCTTCTGCGATGTCTTTTTTATTTTCCAAATGTGGATTCTTGTCCTCAATATTTTGCTTTGCGAGAAGGATCGCTTCATTCAGAACCTCCTCCAGAAGAATAACCCGGCCTTTTCGGGTGGACATCTTTTTGCCGTCCTTCATATAAAGGCCGAATGGGACATGTACCATGTGGTCTGCCCATTCATAGCCCAGCGTTTTTATGACACTTTTAACCTGGCGGAAATGGATGCTTTGTTCCTGTCCGACGATGTATAAGGACTGATCAAAATGATATTTCTTTTTTCTGTAAAAAGCTGCGGCGAGGTCACGTGTTGCATATAAGGTTGCACCGTCCGATTTTTTGATCAGGCAAGGAGGAAGGTCCTGATCAGGAAGTTGAACTACTTCAGCTCCGTCGGACATAACAAGCAGATTCTTGGCGCTTAGCTCCTCAATAATAGCTTCCATTTTATTATTATAAAAAGCCTCGCCGTTATAAGAATCAAATTTGATCCCAAGCATGTCATATATGCGTTCGAATTCTTTCAATGATTCTTCTCTAAACCATCCCCAGAGGCTGGCAGCTTCTTCATTGCCATTTTCGAGCTCTTTGAACCAATAACGAGCCTCATTTTCCAATCCAGGATTCTCTTCGACTTCATCATGGAACCGAATATATAAGCTAAGCAGCTCCCGGATTGGATTTTCTTTTACTCTATCCTGGTTTCCCCATTTTTTATAAGCTGTAATTAACTTGCCAAACTGGGTGCCCCAATCCCCCAAGTGATTAATCCTGACAGTTTGATAACCGCATCTATCAGCAAGATTGCCGAGTGCATTTCCAATAACTGTTGAGCGCAAATGCCCCATGGAGAAAGGCTTTGCAATGTTTGGTGATGAAAAATCGAGCACCACTGTTTTTCCGGCTCCAATTGTAAGTTTCCCATACTCTTTTCCTTCTTTGAGAATTCTTTCCATGATAATTTTGCCGGCAGCTGCTTTTGAAAAAAAGACATTAATATAAGGGCCAGCTGCTTCCGCTTTTTCAATGAGCGGGGCCCGAATCTGGCTAGCGATGTCAACTGCAATAGCTGCCGGCGATTTCCTGCATGCCTTGGCAAGCGTAAAACAAGGAAAAGCCAGATCGCCATGCTCAGGGTTTTTGGGAATTTCGATTAAAGCAGCAATCACTTCTTCAGACATCTGTCCATCCACAACAGATGCCAATTGAGCAGTGAATATTTCTTTAAAGTTCAACATAATAACACCTCCCTAAAATAAAAAAGCCCGTCTCTAAAAATAGAGACGAGCTTGAATTACCCGCGGTACCACTCTGATTGTCCATTCTAATTGAGTGGACCTCTTTTAAGAAAATTGTTAACGGGACCTTTAACCCCCGGCAAAGCCTACTCGATTTTCAGCTCTGCATCTCCAAAGTGCGCTTCGCAAAAGAATTTCCAACAGGCTTACACCGTCCCTGTCTCGCTTAAGGAATGGGTCTTTTGCTACTCTCTTCATCATGGACTCTACATATATTAATGCTATTATACTCTGCTGTAATTATTTTGCAAGAAAATTTGAATCTGTCGAAAACATATAGGTTTTATGGTGATATCGCATGCTGAAAATCAGACCCATTGCCAGCATATTTCCCATTAGCGAACTGCCCCCATAGCTTATAAATGGAAGTGGAATTCCAGTGATCGGCAGAACCTGGATTGTCATCCCGATGTTCTGGAAAACGTGGAAGGTAATCATGCTGATGATACCGACACATATATAGGTATTGAATGGGTCAGTTGTTTCCAAGGCTATTTTTGTCAAATGATAGATTAGAAGAAAAAATAGGCTGATGACAACGCTCGCTCCGAAAAAGCCGTACTCTTCTCCAATGACACTGAAAATAAAATCAGTGTGGGCATCTGGGACATACACCTGCCTGTCAGTAAAGCCTTTTCCGGAAATCAGGCCTGACCCGATTGCCATCATAGAGTTATAGAGTTGCATTCCCGCTCCTTGCTTATGGTTTACAGGATCAAGCCAGGAATAAATCCTGCTAAACTGGTAGGGGTCTACCCCCAGGTATTTCTCCAGAATCTCCGGTGCCTGTATAACAAGATAGAGAATGGTGCCGGCGATAGCTCCCAGAAAACCATAGATAGGCACAAGTATCTTCCATGATATTCCTGACACAAGAATAATTCCTGTTAGAATAGCGACAATAACCAGGGCTGTTCCAAGGTCTTCAATAATAATTAACCCTAAGGGGAGCGATGTCGCTGCCCCAAGCTTAATAAGAAGGAGAAAATCTAAACCAAGTGTCTTACTTAAATATTTTTGATTATGGTCAGTTATGATTTTGCTTAAAGCAATAATCAAAAAAACTTTTACAAACTCGGAGGGCTGAACGGAGCCTAGCCCGGGAATCACATACCAAAGAGTTGCCCCTTTGCGCTCAGGTGCTATGCTTTCCGGTGCAACAAATAATCCCAGCAATAAAATGATCCCTAAACCGTATAAGAACCAGGTAAGCTTCCTGATTTGTTCACTATCAAAATACATAACTGCAGCAACAATAATAATTCCGATTACATAGTTAACGATTTGTTTTATAACAAAGTTGCCAGCATATTGATCGGAGGATTGCCCGCTGTATATAGCGGTACAGCTAATGAGAAAAAATAGCAGCAATAGAAAACATAACGTCCAATCAATTCGATCTGAAAATCTATTAGTCTGGTCCATCCATACACACCTGGTTTCTTTACCTTTTTACATTTTTATCCTAACAAAGAAAAATGCCCCTTACAATGGCAGTTTCGATGTGATTTCTTTATTGCCCGGTATTAATTAGACGAATTAAAGAGTGTGATAGTTTCCTTCTTTTCCATAAAATATAAAGGGGCAAAGAAAAGGTTGCTTTCCGATAATTAATTTATTCATTATATTTTGAAATAATGCAAATGGGTTATATGGAAATAAAATGGGATATTTAATAATATTTTTCTAATCTGGAAAGATATTTTTTTATATTTTTGCTACAATAAGAGAAGAAAATACTCGTAATGTTAGGCAGACAGTTTCAAAGTCAGAAGCTGTTTTTTTATTGAATATACTACTCTTGTTAACGGTTCGGAGGTATCGCCATTGAAAAAAAGAAATCATACTATTCGTGATCTCATCTATATCCATCTTAATGAACAGGATCAGTATGTTATGACATATGGAATTGAATTCGCGGAGTTTGTCCACACTCTTTCAGATTCAATTAATAATCTGCTATTGCTTAAGCACCGTTTTGAACATGGCGATTACAATATGCATACGATGTTTGATTACGTGTCAAGAGACAAACTGGGAAGGCTAGTGCAAGATGATGTATACAGCTATGGCGATTTTTGCTGGATCGATTTTGAGGAAGAGGAAGCTGTAAATGAGCTTCCGGGCCAGTCGATCGCTGAGCTTCTTTACCTTGGCCATGTTAAAGAGCACTTAAAGCCGCCGTTTTACAATTATTTGAGCAATCGGTATGTGTACCTTGCCATTGATGACGGCTGGTTTAACCGTACTTATTATCGGGATCTGAATGACTTTTATCGGATGCTCGGGGAAGTGATTCCGGGTAAAATGGGGCAAATGAAAGTCGAAAAAACGCTGCTCGGCATTAAAAAGAAAAGGACGTATCCACCCATTTCAAGAGATGTCCTTCTTTCACTGAAGGCATTAATGAAAGAAGGTGCAGTCCTGTCGATAAAGGACATTGACCAGAATCGGGTGCGAATTGAAATTCCGATTTGGATTATTGGCGATTTTGCCAACATGGATGACATGTATGATGAATATGAATCCATCGTGAAGGAGCCTTGTGAAGCCAAGATTGTCTTCGATAAAAAAACAAGGGAATGGAAGATTTACTCCCGGTAGAATACTGCTTTTTTACAGCATTCAGCAAATTTCTCTTACATTTTTAATTGTATGGTGTATAATCGGAAATAGAAAAAATTCAATATGCACGAAAGAACAGGTGTCTTTTTTAAGGGAGTAAAGGACCATAGGTTATATACTCTTTTGAAGACTTAATAGGGAAGCTGGTGAAAATCCAGCGCGGTCCCGCCACTGTAAATGGGAGCTGTCTGTAAATCCACTATACTTATATGTATGGGAAGGAGCAGAACGGCAATGACCATAAGCCAGGAGACCTGCCTGATTCTAAAGCACCCTTAAACCTACGAGGATAGGGAGGTGTTTGGTCCGGCCATCAATTCTTTATGAATTAACTGAATTATGACCACACAAACATCTCCTTGCCGTTCGAGGAGATGTTTTTTTATATTGTTGGTACCAGATGTCCAGCTTCAGCGCCTCCCCCCCGAGGCCACAAGCCAAGCCTCCCAGAAAGGTAAAGAACACCTTCCCGTGAGGCTTGTCACGAGCTTGAGGCCTGCAGGATGCAGGTCATGCAGACGTGCCGCAGGACGTGGCATCTTTAGTCTGTGTTTCTGCAACAAGGTGCTTACGCTCTTCTTGGTACCACCGAATTTTGTCGAAAAGTATTGGAGGAATGAAGGATGAAGAAATTTTATTCGTTGTTATTGGCTATGATACTGGCTGCTGGAGTGCTGGCTGGATGCGGGGAGAGTGCTGAGCAGCCTAAGGAGAATGATTCAGCTAAGGAAGAACAGTCTGCTGGGGAGGAAGAATCTGAATTCCCTGTAACCATAAAGGATGCTCTTGATAATAAAGTGGTCATTGAATCTAAGCCTGAAAGAATCGTTTCCATGATTCCAAGCAACACAGAAATTGCTTTTGGATTGGGGCTGGGAGAGGAAGTTGTAGGAGTCTCCGATTTTGATAACTACCCGGCGGAAGCCACAGAGAAAGAAAAGATTGGGGGCATGGATTTTAATGTGGAGAAAATTATCTCTTTAAACCCCGACCTTGTCCTGGCTCACGCTTCCAGTGCACATAATTCCGAAGCAGGTCTTCAGCAATTAAGGGATGCTGGCGTGACAGTGCTTGTTGTAAATGATGCGAAGAGCTTTGATCAGGTTTTTGATTCCATTGAAATGGTTGGAACTGCGGCCGGAGAAAAAGAACAAGCGGAACAGCTTGTTTCGGACATGAAGAGCAAGCTTGATGAAATTAAAACAAAAGCTCAAGGCATAAAAGAAGCGAATCGTAAATCTGTATTCGTTGAAGTTTCACCTGCTCCTGAAATCTATACGGCAGGTACAAATACATTTATGGACGAGATGTTAAGTGCAATAAATGCAAAAAATATCATAACTGAAGAAGGATGGCCAAAAATGGATCCGGAAGCGATTATTGAAAGAAATCCGGATGTGATCATCACAACTCATGGTTATTACACTGAAGATGCTGTTGGCAATGTAATGAGCAGGGATGGCTGGCAGGATATAAACGCAGTGAAAAATAAGCAAGTTATCGAAGTAGATTCCGATATGGTTACCCGCTCTGGCCCGCGTATTATTGAAGGAGTCGAGGAACTTGCAAAAGCAGTATATCCGGATGTATTTAAATAATAAAATATTAGCTTATGTATTAGCGGCAGCATTTTTACTCTCTGCTATGCTGATGGGGATTTCAATTGGTACGGTATCTGTTCCCGCTATGACGATTATCAAAGTGATAGCTGCTGAGATTCTTCCATTTATTTCATTAGAAAATACAGACACTATGCATTCAAATATCATCATGAATATTCGGCTGCCGCGAGTATTGCTGGCCGGCTTAGTAGGGGCGTCTCTTGCAATTGCAGGAGCCGCCTTTCAAGGTTTATTAAGAAATCCTCTGGCAGATCCATATACAATAGGAGTATCTTCCGGAGCTTCTCTCGGTGCTGTTTTAACTTTGTTTTTAGGTTTATCTATTCCGTTTGCCGGCATGTTTACCCTGCCCTTATTCAGTATCCTTTTTTCTTTTTTAACCATTTTTGCCGTTTTGTTATTTGCTAGAAATATTGAAAGATCCATGAAAGTTGAAACGATTATTTTGACAGGAATTATTTTCAGCTCTTTTCTTGGTGCGTTCATATCCCTTATGATCGCCTTGACGGGAGAGGAGCTTAGGCAAATTATCGGATGGCTTCTTGGCAGTGTATCCATGAGGGGTTGGGCATATATTAAAATTATCATTCCCTTCTTTTTAATAGGCGCTATACTTCTTTTGGTGAACAGCAAAGAGCTTAATGCCATGTCTTTTGGAGAAGATAAGGCCCAGCATATCGGAGTGGATGTTCAGAAAAGAAAGATGATGATCCTCATAGCTGGCTCCATATTAACGGGTGCGGCCGTCGCTGTTTCAGGGACGATAGGGTTTGTTGGACTGGTCATTCCTCATCTGACCCGACTATTATGGGGGCCCGATCATAGGCATTTATTGCCTCTTTCGATTCTGATGGGAGCTGGTTTCCTAATCATTGCCGATTTGGTTTCACGTACAATCATTGCACCTACCGAGCTTCCAATAGGTGTGATTACCGCCATCATTGGTGCACCCGCGTTTGCCATTATTTTAATGAAAAGACGTACAGAAAGAAGAGGATAACCATGCTTAGCGTTCAACAAGTGACTGGCGGATATGCCACTGCACCGGTTGTGAAAAATATTAATTTTGAGGTTGGAAGAGGGGAGCTTTTCGGGATATTGGGACCGAATGGTAGCGGGAAAACCACCATCCTGAAAATGCTCAGCGGAATTTTGCCCATTAAGTCGGGTGGAATCCTGATAAAAGGTAAGAACTTGTCAGAATACACACCGAAAGAACTGGCAAGAATTATTGCAGTTCTCCCACAGCATTCTTCCCAGGCTTTTTCTTATACCGTAAAGGAAACGGTTTCGCTCGGGAGGTATGCCTATCAAAAAGGCTGGTTTCAGAACTGGACAAACGAAGATGAAGCTACGGTCAATCGTGTCATGGAACAAACGGGCATCTCCAAGTTTCAAGATCATGACATTCAGCAATTATCCGGCGGTGAAAGGCAGAGGGTTTTTTTAGCCCAGGCCCTTGCGCAGGAACCTGAAATACTATTGCTCGATGAACCCACAAACCATCTCGACTTGTCTTATCAAAAAGAGCTGCTTGACCTTCTTGCAGTATGGTCAAAAGACTGTGGGCTGACAGTCATTTCTATTTTCCATGACTTAAATCTGGCGGGGTTGTACTGCGACCGCCTATTGTTATTGGAGAATGGGGAAGTCAATATTAACCATGTCCCAAATGAGGTATTAAAAGAAGACCGGATCCGGGAGGTTTATAGGACCAGAATTGAAAAGCTTCCGCACCCAAGAGTTCCAGCCCCGCAGATGGTTCTTGTACCAGAACGCTCTCATGTTAGAGAGGAGCCTCCATTACGAATAGATGCAAACAGGCTTGAGTTAAGGGATGGATTGATTGTCCTTCGCTCACCCATTCCGCTAAGAACAATGTCATCTGGAGTAACAGGCTCTGGATCAGGATGGAATCGTATATTTATTAACAGGCATGTCAGCAAGAATTATGATTGCAGTGACCATAGGGCAGAGATGGCTGAATATGTGAGAAAGATCGGCTTTGAGCCTGGAGAAACAGTGGGGATGATGACAGCGGTATATGTGGAGGATTTTAGCTGCAAGCTTTATGAAGAAGAAACATTCTCTGTCTATATCGTTGTGACGGCTGGTGTCGGCAATGCGGTTGACGCCTCGAAAAGTGAAGTGCATTCTCATCATCTGACACCTGGAACGATCAATACATGGGTTTTCGTTAATGGAAACCTGACAGAGGAAGCTTTTATTCAATGTATCATGACTGCAACCGAGGCAAAGACAAGGGCTCTGCATGACCAGCAGGTGAAGGACTCTGTAACAGGGACGATTGCAACCGGAACATCTACAGATAGTATTTTGATTGCTGCCACTCAGCAGGGCGAGAACCTTGAGTATGCAGGAACCATTACACCGCTTGGCAAAGTGATTGGAAAAGGTGTCTATGAGTGTACAGTTATGGCGATACAGAATTCACAAAGAAGGATAAAAAAATGATCCTACATCACCTGATTGCTATTACATTAGCCTATATCATTGATATGGTGATAGGGGACCCTCCAAACTGGCCGCATCCTGTAAGGTGGATAGGTGCTTTGATATATAAACTTGAAAAATCGCTTAATAAAGGACGATGGAGAAAATTAAAAGGAGCCTGCATGCTGGCAATCGTCTTGTTGGCGGCAGGAGGGATTTCTTTTTTAATCATCAGATTTTTCTATGGAATCCACCCGGCCGCTGGCATCCTGGCAGAAGGAATCCTTATTTTCACTGCCATCGCTCAAAAAAGCTTAAAAGAAGCGGCTCTGGATGTTTACGAACCTCTGGCAAAAGGAGATATGAAAGAAGCGAGGGAAAAGCTTTCGTATATTGTTGGCAGGGATACAGATAGTCTGGATGAACCCGGGATTGTCAGGGCTGCAGTGGAAACGGTGGCTGAAAATACAAGCGATGGAATTACTGCTCCGTTATTTTGGGCATTCATTGGCGGTGCTCCGCTTGCCCTTATCTACAGGGCTATAAATACATGTGATTCCATGGTAGGTCATCGAAATGAAAGATACGGAGAATTTGGCTGGGCATCTGCAAGGATTGATGATATCGCTAACTGGATTCCCAGCAGGTTAACATCGGTTTGCATCATGCTGACCCAAAAGCCGGAACATACTTCAGCTGGAGATGCTTGGAGCATATTGCTTAGAGATGCAAGGGAGCATCCAAGTCCCAACAGCGGCTGGGGGGAAGCAGCTGTGGCAGCTCTTCTTGGCGTCCAGTTGGGGGGAATAAATTTTTATAAAGGCGTAATCTCCAACAGGGCAACAATGGGAAACCCTATGGTCCTTCTTGAAAAAGAACATATTTTAAAAAGCATATCGATTATGAAAAGGACAGTTTTCATATTTTTACTCTTACTTTGGATAGGAGGGATGCTCCTTGAAATGGCCCTCACACGGCTCTAATCCCCGGTATTTATATGAAGCTATGAATAAGAAAATGCCAGCAGAACGGATAGATTTTAGTGCGAATATAAATCCTCTTGGCCCTCCTCAGCAGTTAAAAGCCAGGTGGAATAACCTTTTTGATTATATTACAGATTACCCGGATCCTAATGCCTCTCTTTTAAAAAGCAGCTTGGCCGCTGCAGAGGGAGTAAAGGAAACGCAGATCCTGGTCGGAAATGGCGGTGCCGAGCTGATTACTCTAATTGCAAGGATGATAGCCGGAAAAAGAGTGCTGATTATTCAGCCGGCCTTTTCGGAATATGAAGAGGCTTGCAGGGTAAACGGCTGCACGGTTGCCTATCATCAGCTGGAGCCTGAAGGCTGGAACCTCGATATGGAAGCGTTATCTTTAAAACTAAAGGATGCGGACGCTCTGTTTTTCTGCAATCCAAACAACCCCACCGGTGTTTTTTATTCCTCGGGGATTGTGGAGGAACTGATAGAAAGATGCAGGGTTTATAATTGTCTGTTTGTTATGGATGAAGCTTTTTTTGACTTCGTCTGCGACTATCAATCTCTTATCCCTGTAATAAAAAGCAACATGCATGTTATAGTCTTACGCTCCATGACAAAAATGTTTTCGATTCCCGGATTGCGTCTCGGCTACTTGCTGGCAAACGAGATTTTAATTGAAAAGGTGGCTGCCCTAAAACCTCACTGGAGTGTAAATGCTCTCGCTTTAAAAGCAGGAGAGTGGTGCCTTGAAAGTGAAGAGCATGTCCAATTAACAAAGAAATTGATCAAACAGGAAAGGGATAGGCTGGCTCTTTTTTATCGGCAGCTGGATTTTTCTGTCTCCCCTTCTTCTGTGAATTTTTATTTATTGAAGGATTCCAAATTGGAGGCTCAGCTCCCTCTCTTTCAATTTTTGCTTGAAAAAGGAATAATCCCTAGGCACACGATGAATTTCCCTGGACTTGAAGGAAAATGGCTGCGTTTTGCCATTAAAGGGCCGAAAGATAATGACCGGCTGATGGAGGCGATACAGGAATGGCGGAAGGTTCGCTAATTTTTATTTCTGGGGGAGTTCGCAGCGGAAAAAGCTCCTTTGCAGAAAAGGTTGCTGCTGACCTGGCAAAACAGACTGGCGGAAACCTTCATTACATTGCTGCAGGTAAAGCGTATGACTCTGAGATGGAAGCAAGAATCCAGAGGCATAAGGAAGACCGGAGAAAAAGCGGCATGAGCTGGATAACCTGGGAGCAGCCTGCCGGGCTTGCAGAGATTTCTGAATTCTTTGGCGAAAATGATATTATTCTGTTCGATTGTTTGACAACTCTTTTAAATAATGAGCTTTTTTTGGCCGAAGACCTATGGAGGAAACAGGATTTTCAGGAGAAGGTGTCCTCTGGTATTCTGCAGGCTATTGCTGAAATCCATCAGAGGTGCAAAGCCATCATTGTTGTCAGCAATGAAGTGTTAAACGAACTGATTGGCGGGAATGAACTGGTGTTTACATATGGGGAAATGCTGGGCAGACTTCATCAAAGTATCGTGGAAATAGCTAACCAAGCATATCTCGTTGAAGCAGGCATTCCGATTCAAATGAAAGGAGAACCGGCATGAAAGGAATTATGATTCAGGGAACATCATCTGATGTCGGGAAAAGCCTGATCGCTACTGCCTTATGCCGGGCATTTGCGAACGAAGGATATCGGGTGGCTCCCTTTAAATCGCAAAATATGTGCAATTTCACATATACAACAAAGGAAGGAAAGGAAATTGGGAGAGCCCAGGGGCTCCAGGCAGAAGCAGCAAAAACTGCGGCAAGCGAGTGGATGAACCCGATCCTTTTAAAACCTAAGCCAAACCAAAAATCAGAGGTTGTTCTCCTTGGAGACCAAATCGGTACGGTTACTGGGAGAGGCTACAAGGATTCCTTCTATAAAGCAGGACTGGAAACAATTCAGATGGCCCTTGAGAAATTAGGCGGGGATTACGATCTTCTCGTTTTGGAAGGAGCGGGAAGCCCGGTCGAAATCAATTTAAAAGAAAAAGAGCTCGTCAATATGAAGGCAGCTGAGATGGCAGATGTGCCGGTGGTTTTAGTCGCCGATATTGAAAGGGGCGGAGTGTTTGCAAGCATTGTCGGAACTTTGGAGCTGCTTTCTCCAGAAGAAAGACAACGGGTACAGGGCATTATTATTAATAAATTTCACGGTAAACCCGAGCTGTTCGAGGATGGAATCAAGTGGATTGAAGATAAAACAAAGCTTCCTGTAATTGGTGTACTTCCATACATAAATAATCATCACATTCCAGTTGAGGATTCACTCTCCAGCTTTGATAGTAATGAGGCTGAGGGGGAAGTGGCCGATAAAAGGTATGATGAACTGGCCAAGGGTATGCTGAAGCATCTTGATTGGGAAAAGCTGAAGGAAATCGTATTTAATTGGAGAACCAGCGATGAAATCGCTTAAGGGATTATTGATCAATCTTCAATTTTTCACAAGCATCCCTATATCGATAGCCCTTCCGATGGACAGGGATCATCTTGAGAAGGCGATTAGAACATTTCCGCTAGTTGGACTGTTTCAGGGCAGCCTTTATGCCTTTATTCTTTATACTTTTCTTGAATGGTCTCCTTTTTCAATTTTAGCAGCTGCATTTACAGTTTGGCTCGCAGGAATAGTACTGACTGGCGGCATTCATTTGGACGGGTGGATGGATACGAGCGATGCCTTTTTTTCTTATCGCGATCGGAAAAAAAGGCTCGAAATCATGAGTGATCCGAGAACAGGAGCATTTGGTGTGTTATCCGTACTTGTTTTATTAAGCGCTCGCTTTCTGTTCATCTATGAAATTATCCTGCTGGCAAGTTCTGTATCTTACTTTTTAATAGCCTTGATCCCTTTTTTCGGAAAAATGATGATGGGAATACTGCTGCTGAAGGTTAAGGCCGCCAAGGAGGATGGCCTCGGATTCTTATTTCAGCAGGCGGCTTCCGGTAAAACTTTGTATATCTATCCCATCTATCTGCTGATAATTGCCGGAGCAGCGGGACTGCTTATGGAACCAGCTCTGTTTGGAGTTCTTATAATGATAGTGATTTCCGTGCTGCTTTTCTTTTTCCTATCAAAAAAAGTTAATACATGGTTTGGTGGCATGACAGGAGATGTCCTGGGTGCAAGTGTAGAAGGAACGGAGGTTTTACTATGGATGGCTGTGTGGCTATTGCACTATTTCGCCATGGGTTGACAGAGGCCAATAAGCGGCATGCCTACCTTGGCTGGACGGATTCCCCACTATGCCCCATCGATAAGGAAAAAATAGCTGAAGTTCCTGCCGGTTATGAATTGGTTCAATCCAGTGATTTAGGAAGGTGTCAGCAAACAGCTAAAATGCTCTTTCCAAGAAACAAACTGGAAATAAGCAAAGAATGGCGGGAATGTTATTTTGGCAATTGGGAAGGCAGAACCTATGAAGAATTAAAAGATGATGCCGATTATCAAAGATGGCTAGAAGCCCCTTTTTTAGAAAAGGTGCCCGGAGGGGAATCATTCGAGGAATTTTCGGAACGGGTTGATAGGGGCTGGGAAAAGCTGATTAATAGAATGCTGGAAGATGGGATTCGGAAAGCAGCACTTGTAACGCATGGCGGTGTGATCCGGTACCTGTTAAGCAAATATGGACCTGATGGCAAAAAATTCTGGGAATGGCATATCCTCTTTGGAAAAGGATACGAGCTTGTATGGAATCAGGAAGAGTTAAGGAGGGGTGAGAGATGCACTTTGTTACGGGTGGCGCCTTTAACGGAAAATCCAGATGGGTGAGGAATTTTTATCAGCTGGAGAATGTTCCGTGCCAGTGGGTCTCTGCCTACAAGGGTGAAACAGTCACTGATTCTCATAAAAATGGTCTTGTTGTAATGGAGGGCATTGAGGTTTGGATCCGGGATTGGTTAAAGGAATCAGGTGACAATGAGGTTCGAACCAGATGGCAGAATCATCTAAGGGAGTGGCTTGATTGGGAAAAAGAAGATATCCATAGAGAAATTATTCTAATAGGAACGGATATTACTAAAGGCATTGTTCCCATGGAAGCAGAAGACAGAAAGTGGCGGGATATAACTGGCTGGGCCTATCAGGATACCGCAGTCCTTTCTGACAGGGTAGATTTAATCTGGTATGGCATAAGCCGAAAAATAAAATGAAATGGGGAATTTGTTTATGAAGCTTTATACACGAACAGGTGATGAGGGGAAAACGAGCATTATCGGAGGCAGAGTGGAGAAGGATGATGTAAGGGTTGAGGCATATGGAACAGTGGATGAAGTAAATTGCTTTGTCGGTCAGGCCATGACACAGCTTGATTCAGCTGTTTTTCTGGATGTTTTGGCAGATCTGGAAAAGATTCAGCACGAGCTTTTTGACTGCGGCGGAGACTTGGCAAATGTCTCGAAGAATCGGGAGTTGAAGCTGACCAAGGAATCGATTGATTATTTGGAAGCTAAAATCGATGCATTCATTGAGGAAGCACCTAAGCTGGAAAGGTTTATTTTGCCTGGAGGAACTCCTGCTTCTGCATCTATCCATATAGCAAGAACGGTAACGAGAAGAGCGGAAAGATTGGTTGTGTCATTAAGGAAGGCAGATCCGGAGACTTCTGCAGTTGCCTTAAAATACTTGAACCGATTATCCGATTATTTCTTCGCCCTGGCAAGAGTCATTAATTTCCGCATGAACGAAAAAGATGTTGAGTATGTACGAAGCGCGAAAGTATTCCGGGAAGGAAAGCGCAAGGAGGATAAATAAATGAAAAGCATGAGAATGGCCATGGCTGGAATGCTGGTTGCTTTGACAGCTGTTGGAGCAGCTATTAAAGTCCCTGCAATTATTGGGACCGTGGCTCTGGACGCCTTTCCTGCTCTGCTTGCAGCTGTTTTGCTTGGCGGATCTGGCGGAGCTATTGTTGCCTCGATTGGCCATCTGATTTCCGCAATGATTGGCGGTATGCCGCTTGGTCCGCTTCATTTCCTCATTGCTGGAGAAATGGCTTTGTTAGCCTTTGTGTTTGGCTTTCTATTCCGGAGAGGCAAGCGCTGGCAGGCTGGGATGCTATTTGTGCTAGGCAATGCTTTTGCTGCGCCGCTCCCTTTTATATTTTTGATGGGCAAAGCTTTTTACCTGGCAATTGTGCCTTCCTTATTTATAGGTTCCGTTTTAAATACGGCTATTGCTTATATAGCGATACCAAGGCTGGCAAGGTTTGTCGAACCTTATTTTTCTAAAACGGGTGAAGGGCAATGAGGGATGTACTAATCTTTCCTGTCAGTTCAGAGGAGTCCATAGTCATTGCCAGTGATAACAGCGGCGCAATTGGCGAAAAAGACCAGGACGCAGTTAAAGTGTCTTATGAAACTGTTGCTTACTATTCCTTTCGTGTTGCAGTCATGGAGTGTTTGTCAGCAGGAGCAGAGCCCTTTGCGGTTATTCTGCAGAATTTTTGCGGAGATGGTGCCTGGGAAGGTCTAGTTAAAGGAATTAAACGTGGTGTTGGCGAATTGGGTATCGGCGACCTTGAGATTAGCGGCAGCACTGAAAGCAACTTTGCCCTGCAGCAGTCTGCTGTTGGATTATCTGTTCTTGGAAAAAAGAAGGGGAATGGCGGTACAGAGAAAATCGCTTATAATGATCAAACAGTCATTGCTGTCATTGGTTCTCCTTTAGTTGGAGAAGAGGTAATCAGGAGAGAGTCTGAGGCTGCTCCCCTGAATCTTTTCCAGGAGGTGAATTCCCTTGGTGATGTTGTGACTCTTCCGGTTGGGTCAAAGGGTATCCTTGCAGAGCTTAATGGGCTGTTTTTCAGTAAGGTGTTCAGTGACATGGATTTAAAAACAGATTTGGATATTCATAAATCGGCAGGCCCATCTACTTGCTTTATAGCCGTCTTTCCTCAAGAGAACGCGGAGGAGATTAGGCTGCTGGCAGGAAGTTATTTTTATCTATTGGCAGAAGGGTTTTGAAAAATATAATGCCTACTGTATATGTGACGGGACATGGTGAAACAGAATGGAATAAAGAAAAAAGAATGCAGGGGCACCTCGATTCGGATTTAACCGGAAAAGGAAAGCCGGAGGCATTGTTGTTAGGGGAAAACTGAAAGACATAAACTTTAAGCGTATCAATTCCTGGCAATCGGACATTGCATAAGGCAGAGCTGGTAAAAGAAAAAAGCCGGTGCCGATTGAAACTGATGAAAGATTAATGGAGATTGATCTAGGAGCCTGGCAGGGACAAAACGAATTTGAGATAAAAGAGAGAGATCCGGGAAAGTATGATGCCTGCTGGAATAGGCCTGCATCTTACGAAAGTGTTGGGGGAGAATGCTTTCTTGATGTAGCAAACCGTGTCGGAGCGTTTTAAATCGATTTAGAAAAAACGATACCTTCAGGCATTGTTCTGGTTGTCAAGCATACAGCGGGAGTGAAAGCTCTCTTTATGCTTTGCCGTAATGCTTCCGTTGAGCGTATTTGGGATCCGCCATTCATCCATGGAACAAGCCTTACCATTTTAAGAATACATAGTGATAAAAAAGAATTCCTCGTAGAAGGATGCATGGCAGATTGCAAGCAGGCCCGCCGGAAAGCGAGCCTGCTTTTTATTTTAGCGGGATTTTAACCCTTTCATTCTTCTCAGAGGAAACCATTCGGATGCTATTAATAAAAAGGCACCCGGGAACCCGGATGCCCAAACTTTATTTCTTAATTGAATGCTGATCAACTATTCTGCCATCTCTTGTTTTGACTATCAGATTTATACCTTGGTCATCTATGGAAACATTAGTATAGACCTGAGTGTCTTCATCAAAGTATACATCCATATATGGCTGTGGTGTTGCTGCGTAGAACTTTTTCCCGGTTGATCCGGCTATCACATAGGTGGTGCCGTTTTCTGCTTTTTCTCCATTTTTGAGCGGGAAGGTGCGTACATAGGAATGATCATGGCCGGATATTGCAAGGTCAATATCCAATTCATCAAATATAGATGGCCATACTTCTTTTACCATCTCACTTCCGCCTGCTGGATTCGAATAATATGGGGAGCGATGGTAAACAACAATCTTCCACTTTTTATCTGTTCCAGCCATATCCTCTTTCAGCCATTCGGCTTGCTCGAGAAGGCCTTCTTTTGAAGTTTCAGTATTCATGACAGCGAAATGTGCATTTCCATAATCAAAGGAATACACAGTACCTTTAAATTTCTCTGGTCCATTCTGAGGTAATTTAAATAGATGCTTGAAGGTTTCCACGCCCGTCCCAATGTTTTCATGGTTGCCAACAGCTGGAACAAACGGTGTGGAAGGTGCCAACTTAGGGTTTTTCATGGATTCAAAGAAAGCATTCCAATGGGTGTAAAGGTTACCATCATCAATCATATCCCCAACGTGAAGCATGAAAGAAGCATCCGGATCTTCCTGTTTGGCTTTTTGGAAGAGCTCTGTGAAAATTCCAAAGCCATTTTCTGTCTGATTAGGTGGAGCCTGTGTGTCTCCCATTAAGATAAAGCTAAATGGATTATTATCTCTGCTTCTTGCAGTAAAAGCTGCCGTTTCACTCCAGCCTTCTTCTGAACCATCACCAGCACGATAGGTATACGAGGTGTTCCGTTTCAGTCCATTAATAGAGGCTGAATGGACCTGAACTTCACCAGCATCAAAAGCATACTCACTGCTTTTGCCTTTTACTGTTTTTACTTCCTTGCCTTCAAAGCCTGACTTCTCATAGTGTTCGGTTTCAACAAGCTCAACAACCGAATTTGCCGTCAGGGGAGAAGTCGTCCAGGTGATATTCATGCTGTTGCCTTGCTCGCTAAATGTTAGGTTTAAACGCTCTGGTTTTTGTGAGCCGAGATGTTCAAGCACTTTTACATTGGTAATAAAACTGTATTTCTGTTCCTTTTGGACTTGAATAATAAGATCAGAAGGAATGATAGAAAGGCGGTCCGTTTTTATTTTCCCTTCCTGATCTGTTGTTCCAAGAATCCAAGGAGAAACCTCGACATCTTTTGTCTTCAGCCATCCTTCAAAATGTCCGTATTTCACCTTTGTCCAATCGCCTTGCTGTTGCTCGACCACTGCACTGGCGTGTTTGCTCAGCAGTGCAATGGTTTTGCTGCCCATATCAGGGCTTTCATAAAGAGCAGATTCTTTTTCCTTCACATTAGCCAGTTTATGGTTAGGTGATAAAACCTTAACTGCAGCACCATTTACCGCTTTTCCATCTTCACTTTTCACGGTGATGTTGGCGTCAAACCCTACAGACGCACGGTCTACATCTATTTTATAGTGAGCCTTTAAAACAGCCTTGATATCAGGCATATAAATAGACACAGGTTCTTTACGTTCTTGCAGTACCGAAGTGCCTTCAACAAATTTTATTTCAATAGGCTCGATACTATTAGCCGGGATGAGGAAAGGAAGCCTTCCGAGTTCTTTAATTTCTTGAGCCCCTTCAATATTCTGGATGTCCTTAAGCTCCAGATAAATTTGGCCGTCTTTTGTTATTTCGTTTTTTGCAATATGCTCTTCCGATATTCTATTATCGAGCAAAACCTTATCTTGTTGAGGCTGAACCTTCTTGTTATCAAAACTAAAATGCAGTTTTAGTGTTTTCATATTATGCAGCTGGTTTGTTTGAAGCAGAACTTCATAAGGGCTGCCCAAATACGCTTCTGTTTCAAAGACAGGCTTTAATCCAGTGCTGCCGCTGTCAATTTCAAATTGCCAGACCCGTTCGCTTTCGTTTCCGAAATGATCTTGGACAATAACTCTAACCTCATGATAGCCATCCAAAAGTGGCTGTGAAGGAGTATGGGCAATTTCACCAGTCTCTTCATTAAATTCTGGCATTACACCATTGCCATCAAGGTACATTTTTATTCGTGATGGGTTGATGCCTGTTCCGTTTTCATTATCCTTTGCAACTGCACTAATCTTAAGCTCGTTAGCAGGGATCACTTCATTTTCAGCAGGATATATTTGTGAAATTTCCGGATTCATTAAGTCATCATTTGTTTCTCCATAAACGGCCCGGATATTGTCAACATAGATGGCTCCGGCATTTTTATTATCATTGCTTGTTTCCATCAGACGGACAGCAAGATCAAGCTTTAAAGGAGTTTCCTTTCCGGGAGGAACGCTTGCCTCGACATATTTCCAGCCCTTCCAATCCATATTTGTTTCAAAGTCAATTGGAAAAGCATTATTATTCCCATCCCTTAACTGAGAACGCAGCCAATGGCCGTTGCCGTCTCCATATACCCACATTCCGATGGTTTCCGGATAGTCCTCAATAATGATATCTTCCTTCGGATAGGCATAAGCTCCGGATGTTCCGATTGTTCCAGTAAAATCATACTTTAGTTCAAGTGCATGGTTTCCAAAACGTGCAGGTTCTGGGTAGGTAGTTTGCCGAATAGCAACCGATTGATAACGGGCACCGCTGAAAGTCCATTGGTCCAGTCCATTTTCAAAGGTTTCCAATATCACCGGCATTTTGCCGACCTGAATATTAATTGTATCGGATTTATCGCCATAGCGTACTGTAATGGAGCCTTCTGCTGTTTCACGAGAAGCTTTAAACACGCCATTTTTATCTACAGAACCTATATCACCAATAATTTCCCATTTAAAGTTTGAGGGATTTGCATGAACCGCTCTTCCATTTAAGATAGCTTTTACGTCTAATTTAATTTCATCTCCGCGTTTAACTGTAAGGGTATCCTGCGGAAGCTGGAGATCGGACAATTGGTTTACTATAGTTATTTCAGATGCACCTTTGGCGCCTGATAAACCTGCAAGCAATTGTCCGGACATTGGGCCTTCTCCCGCTGTGAAGATTCCATCCGCTGAAATGGTGCCAAGAGCTTGATCAGACATACTCCAGTTTGGCTCTTTGGTTATTTGTACTGGGTTAAAGGCCGTGTCCATGCCTTTTGCATTAAAATCGTAAGTGCTTCCGGCGAGCATTAATAAATGGTCTGGCTGGACAGCAAGCTGCTGAAGTTCACCTTGCGGAGCTGTGGATACGACAAGAAAAGAGTTTGCAACGCCCCGCTCATTCCCGTCAGAAGGCTGGTTGCCAAGCGATAGTCCATCCTCTCCGTTTGTCCGCGATAAGTAGGTGGAGGATCCGCCGCCATCTAGATTTAATGCTTCAACGGCACCAAGTTCATAAAGTAAGTCTCTTAACTCAAAAACAGTAACCCCTTCCGAGTAACCGGGCTGTCTTCCATCCAGTACAAGAAAGAAAATGCTGCCGTCTGCCTTTATGGCTGCAGCAGTTCTTGGTGCTCTTGTTGTTGTGAAGGAGCTTTCAGCAAACTGGACCTTTTGCCCGTTTTTAATAAGAGTAATGCGTCCGCCCAATGCTTGTTTAACATCTTCCCAGCCGGCAGCGACCTCTGTTTTAAGCTCTATTTCCTCTCCGGAGGCCAATGTTTTCAACTTTTCTGAGGCAGTGCCGCTTCCTGAAAGTATAAGTTTTCCATCGGGAATTTCAGAGTTCCCCTGGTTTACCATCACTTTTTCAACTTTAGCAGTAAGGGTGCCGGGCTCGCGGATATCGCCGGATACTTCACTGAGTAGTACCTCGGTGCCTTCATGATTTGTGCCTGTCATTTTCATATTAGAAGTGTACACAGCCAGCTGATTGGCTCCCCGTGTGCCGTTCAGACTATGAATCTTTGTTTCTATTTCCCTAATTACGGCTGAAAATGAAGGATTTGGATAGCCGATGATAGCTTTTCCATTTTCCTTTATTCCAAAGGTTTCGGTATTGGAGGCCTTTAGAATTTTCCCTTCATGAATAACGGGGCCTAAGGGGATTCCATTGGCTGTATTAAAAAAATCTCCATTAACGCCTCCTACCACAACGTGCCCCGGTTTGGAAACAGAGGAAGCCTGTTCACTGACAGTCTGCATGCCAAAGTCCTTCCCGTTTGGAAGTCCGGCCTCAATATGTATGTCCGGGTTGTCAGTATTGATATTCATGATAAATATTTCCTGTCTGCCAGCTTCGCTATTAATAGTCATCTCAGTCTCGTGTACACCTGTAGCTACAGGCCTTGTCCATTCCTCAATTACCGATCCAAGCGAAAAGGAAGCTGCTGATGCTGTTTTCTGGTCTAACGGTTTATGAAAAAGAAAGGACTGCGAAGCTAGCAATATAGCTAAAAAATAAAAGAAGCCCTTTTTAATAAGATACAAAATAAATTACCTCCCTTAGAAATGGTTTATGTATCTTTAGCGTATCAGCGGAAGTTTAACTAGAGGTGTAGAGGGTGTAAAGTTCAGGTAAATAAACCCAGTAAAAAGTTGTGAAATGTTAGAAAGGTACAGAACAGTATGTCAGAAGAAGAGCGGGGTTATGAATTAGTAAAAATATCCCTCCTTTTTCCAATGAATTCTTATATGTCAGAAAATAACATTAAAAAAGCTAGTTGTCTATACCAATTGGTGAAGTTCGTACCAAATGGCTGCTATTTAGTAGGAAAAAGGAAAGGTTAAATTGAAACGAAGGGCCAATATACCCGTAATGTAAAATGTTTGAAGGGTAATCCGCTTCATGTATTGAATGTATATAAAGCACAGTAATTAACAGGAAGGTGAACGGTATGAATCTAAAAATGGGCTATGTAATTTTATACGCGGAAAACCTGGACAAAACGAAACAGTTCTATGGAGAACTGCTTGGCCTGGAACTGCGGAATGAGTTTGGAACATACATAGAATATGATACTGGCAGTACGATTCTTTCATTTAATACGAGAGAAGGCGGGCGTGAGGTCACGGGGCTTCCGATTCCGGATGGGGTGAGAAAGGAGCAGACCTTCGAGCTTGGTTTCGTAACGGAAGAGGTGGAAGCTGTTGTAGAAAAGTTAAAGGGAGCAGGCGTTCCTATCCTGCTGGAGCCGATTGAAAAGCCCTGGGGGCAGAAGGTGGCTTATGTGGAAGATCCGGATGGACATTATATCGAAATTTGTTCGCCTATTGGATAAATAAGATCTAAAAAAAGGGAGTTGTTTCTCATTCTAGAAAACATTTTGAAGCAAGTTCAAAGGGGAACCCTTAGCGTTTCAGACGCAAAGGATCAGCTGGCAACCTTTGAGAATCTGGGTTTTGCCAAAGTGGATCATCATCGGAAGAAGCGGCAGGGTTTCCCGGAAGTGGTCTTTGGGGAAGGCAAGACAGCTGATCAAATCATTTCAATTATTCAATCTCTAAGAGCAAGAAATAATCAGGTTCTTGTTACCAGGATCTCTAATGAAAAGGCGAAAGCGGTTTTACTCGAGTGTCCTGAATTTATTTATCATGAAGTGGCACAAATTCTCTATTGGAAAGATGAAAAGAATATTGGCGAAAGCTCAGAAGGTTATATTGCAGTCGTTGCAGCAGGGACTTCAGATTTAAGGGTGGCTGAAGAGGCGGCTCTTACTGCAGAAGTGCTCGGAAGTGAGGTCCGCCGTTTCTATGATGTAGGGGTTGCGGGAATCCACCGGCTTTTAAATCATGCGGAAGAAATCCAGAATGCCACTGTTTCCGTAGTTGTGGCAGGAATGGAAGGAGCTCTCCCGAGTGTGGTTGGAGGACTGGTTTCCCATCCTGTTATAGCCGTTCCAACGAGCATTGGCTACGGTGCGAATTTCAATGGGCTATCAGCATTGCTCACGATGCTGAACTCATGTGCGTCAGGAATTAGCGTAGTAAATATTGACAATGGATTTGGCGGCGGATACAACGCGGTTCTCATCCATCGAATAGCACAAAAAGGGGCCGGGATTAATGAAGAGGATACTTTACTTTGATTGTTTCTCAGGAATGAGCGGAGATATGGTTATAGGGGCTTTAATTAATGCGGGGGCAGATCCTAGCGTTCTAGTTGAAGAATTAAAGAAGCTGGATATTGAAGATGAATATGAGCTGAAGTGGAAAAGGGTTGTGAAAAATGGCATTACAAGCACCAAGTTTGATGTGGTGTTATTGAATGAAGGTCAAGGCCATGGACATACGCATGAACGCAGCCATAGCCATGATCATCAACGCGGGCACGAAGAACACAGCCATAGTCATGATCATCAACACGGGCACGAAGAACACAGCCATAGCCATGATCATCATCACGGGCTTGAACATAGCCATAGCCATGATCATCAACACGAGCATGAACACAGCTATAGCCATGATCATCAACACAAGCACGAACACAGCCATAGCCATGATCATCATCACGGGCTTGAACACAGCCATAGCCACGACCACCATCATGAACATGAACACGGCCACAGTCACGACCATCATGATCATAACCACGACCATCATCATCACCGATCCTATTCGGATATTGCAAAGATGATAAAAGCAGCAGGGTTCAACCCCAAAGTTGAGGATATGGCGCTAAAAATCTTCCGGAAAATTGGAGAAGCGGAGGGTCTGATCCATGGACTTCCATTGGACAAAGTCCATTTCCATGAAGTGGGAGCGGTGGATTCAATTATTGATATTATCGGTGCTGCCATTTTAATAGACCAGTTAGATATTTCCAAAATTACGTCTTCGCCGGTTCCGGTTGGAAAGGGAAGAATCCATATTGATCATGGGATATATCCTGTGCCTGCACCTGCTACGCTTGAAATATTAAAAGGCGTTCCAATCGAACAATCGGATGTAAGAGCGGAGCTTACCACGCCAACAGGCGCCGCAATTGTTTCTGTACTGGCAGAGGAGTTTTGTTCGATACCTTCAATGAAAGTTCAATCCATTGGCTATGGAGCCGGAACTAAAACCTTTAAAAACCATCCCAATGTCCTGCGTGTCATTATCGGCGAGTAGACGTTCCATCTAAGAATGAGAGGAGTGAGTGAAATGGTTACTCAACTTCCGCCTGACCATGAGCATATGGATGATCAAATGTATAAAATGGAAGTCAATCTTGATGATATACCCGGGGAGTGGCTGGGCCATGTCATGGATCTGCTGTTTGAAGCAGGAGCAAACGATGTGTTCTACACTCCAATCTATATGAAGAAAAATAGGCCTGGAGTATTATTGCAGCTGCTTTGTTCGCAGGCAAAGGTGAATAAAATGAAAGACATCTTATTTGCTGAGACGACCACTCTCGGTATACGATATTACCCCTTAACGGTTCACCGATTGGAACGAACCTTTAAGAAGGTGAGCGTTGAATGGGGAACAGTGACGGTAAAAGAGGGAATATATAAGGGGGAAGTGGTCCAAAGAGCCCCGGAATATGAGGAATGCAAAAAGATTGCCGTCCTTCATAACATCCCTTTGAAAAAGGTCTATGAACAGATATGGAGAGCCTATGATGAAAATAGTTAGATTCAGTCCAAATGAATGTCAGCATGAAATTAGGAAGCTGGGAGAAAAGTTAACATGGTTATGAGTTTGATTTCAGTATTGTTTCTTGGATTTATTTTAGGGGTTAAGCATTCAATTGAACCCGATCATATTATTGCTGTTTCAACTATGGTAGGAAAGAGCAAGAAATTATTGCGTTCCACTTTAACAGGTGTGTTTTGGGGAATCGGACACACGATTACTCTCTTTATTGTGGGTATGGCTTTCATTCTCATGAAAGGAGAGCTGACAGATAAATGGGCAATGTCCCTTGAGTTTCTGGTCGGCATTATGCTGGTTTACTTAGGCATTAAGAGTTTGCTTTTTATGAAAAAGCAAGATTCTGACAGGGATACAGAATCCCGGGAAAAATCATCGCTAATTAAAGTGACCATTATCGGGTTCATTCATGGCCTTGCTGGAAGTGCAGCAATGGTGTTATTGACCATGTCAGCGGTGTCGACTGTTTGGGAAGGTGCATTATATATAGGGATATTTGGACTGGGAACTATCTTTGGCATGTTAACCTTTACCACGATTCTTGGTATTCCATTTGTTTATAGCAAAGGGAATGCTAAACTAAATCGGTTTTTGTCCCAAGCTGCCGGGTCAGTAAGTTTTCTATTTGGAATTTATTATATGTATAACCTCGGCATAACTGAGGGGTTATTTGGATTATGGGTTTAATAGGCTTTATCCCGGAAATTAAAAGGAGATCACATAGAGCGGTGTTTGAAATTGGCTGCCAAATTAACTAGTGTAACCTATCTATTTGATTAAAAGGATCCTGATCATTCGGATCCTTTTTTATGTGTGTGTAAAAAATATTGTTACTAATAGAAAAAGAGAGATTTTAATAGGTATCGAGAGAATTTATGGTTTATAAACGCTTTCATTCTAACTTGTATTTCCTGACAAATGTGATATGATTCTATTGTTTTTGTCGGCCCGACTTTGATGAGAGTTCAAAGTCATTACAATAAAAAATAATATCGTCTAGCAGGAGCGCCGAAAATCAGGCGCTCTGCGCTTTTCGAAGAAGGGGTGTTTGTTTGAAAGCTAATTCATTAAAAGAACAATGGTTTGGCAATGTAAAAGGGGACGTACTTGCCGGAATCGTGGTGGCATTGGCTCTAATTCCGGAGGCGATTGCTTTCTCCATTATTGCGGGTGTCGATCCAATGGTGGGATTGTATGCTTCTTTCTGTATTGCTGTGACCATTGCAATAGTTGGCGGAAGGCCTGGAATGATTTCTGCTGCAACCGGTGCGATGGCTTTACTGATGGTTACATTGGTTGCTGATCATGGATTGCAGTATTTATTTGCGGCGACCATTTTGACAGGGGCTCTGCAAATTTTATTTGGCGTGCTTAAATTGGCCCGTTTTATGAAATTTATTCCCCGTGCCGTTATGATCGGGTTTGTTAACGCGCTGGCGATTTTGATTTTTATGGCCCAGCTCGAGCAATTTGTGAGTGCTACATGGGTTATGTATGCGATGGTTGCCGGAGCATTAGCGATTATTTATATTTTCCCAAGGGTAACAAAAGCAGTGCCATCACCTCTAGTGGCTATTATTGTGATTACGGTCATTGCCATTATGACGAAAAGTGATGTTCGAACAGTTGGAGATATGGGAGCCTTAACTTCTGCATTGCCAACCTTTTTTATCCCGGATGTCCCATTAAATCTTGAGACTCTAAAAATTATCTTCCCTTATTCATTGGCCCTTGCAATTGTAGGCTTGCTTGAGTCCTTGCTGACTGCATCGATCGTTGACGATATGACTGATACAGCGAGTGATAAAAATATGGAAAGCCGCGGACAGGGTATTGCGAATATCGTGGCTGGTTTATTCGGCGGCATGGCAGGCTGTGCAATGATTGGGCAATCTGTTATTAACGTTAAATCAGGAGGTAGAGGCAGACTTTCTGCACTTGTTGCCGGTACCTTCCTTATGTTCTTGATTTTAGTATTAGGCAATATTGTCGTTCAAATACCGATGGCTGCATTAGTAGGTGTCATGATCATGGTTTCAATCGGAACTTTTGACTGGTCTTCGATAAAGGGGCTTGCCAAGACACCTGTCACAGATTCCATTGTTATGGTAACAACTACTGTGACAACTGTTTTTACTCACGATCTATCCAAAGGAGTATTCGCTGGTATTATTTTGAGTGCGATCTTCTTTGTTGCTAAAATTTCTAAGGTTCATGTTACTTCACGAATTGAGGGAGATAAGAAAATTTACGCTGTCACTGGCCAGGTTTTCTTTGCTTCTGTAGACGAACTTATAGCAGCATTTGACTTTAACGGAGATGTTAAAGAGGTTGAAATTGACTTTTCACAGGCGCATGTCTGGGATGACTCAGGTGTCGCTGCTATAGATAAAATTGTGTTAAAGCTTCGGGACAATGGAGTATTGGTCCGTTTATCAGGATTAAATGCACCGAGCTCCAACTTAATTGAGCGTTTGGCGGTTCACCGTAAACCTGGTGCAAAATTATCCGGACATTAATGAAAAGCACGTGATTGATTCACGTGCTTTTTTACATAGGAGTGTGTCAGGTTTTAGGAAGTCTAACCCATAAAATTGACAAAAGGCTGAAGGGTTCTGTGTCATAATAAAATAAAGAATGAAACCTCCTGGATAAATATCCGGGAGGTTTTTTGTTAATGAAAAATGTAACACTACTATCTTTGCCGGAATAACGCAAACTACTTAGAAAGAGAGGAGGGTTATTTTGGAGTATAAATCTTATAAACAGTCTTGGTTTGGCAATATAAAAGGAGATATGCTTTCCGGTGTTGTTGTCGCACTTGCCCTCATACCGGAAGCCATCGCCTTTTCTATTATTGCCGGTGTTGATCCGATGGTCGGGCTATATGCTGCTTTCACGATTGCGGTGACAATTGCTTTTGTGGGAGGACGGCCTGGAATGATATCTGCTGCTACCGGAGCGATGGCCCTGTTGTTTATCGACTTAGTAGCAGATTACGGTTTGGAATATTTATTGGCAGCAACAATACTGACAGGTGTTCTTCAAATACTTTTTGGAGTATTTAAGCTCGCTAACTATATGCGATTCATACCAAGATCGGTAATGGTCGGCTTTGTGAATGCACTGGCAATTCTAATCTTCATCTCCCAGCTTCAGCATTTTGAAGATGAAGGGTGGATTATATACCTGCTGGTTGCAGTTACATTGGGGATTATCTACCTACTTCCTTATTTGACAAAAGCTGTTCCTTCAACGCTTGTTGCCATCATTGCTGTAACGATTATTACAGTTTATATGAACATCAATGTTCGTACGGTCGGAGATCTTGGAGCTATTTCGAAAAGTTTGCCCGTCTTTTTATTGCCGGATATCCCCCTGACTTTTGATACATTGATTATCATTCTTCCTTATTCGCTTGCACTCGCGGTAGTTGGGCTGTTGGAATCTTTGCTTACTGCGGCAATAGTGGATGATATGACAGGCTCTGAAAGCAATAAAAATATGGAAAGCCGTGGCCAGGGGATTGCTAACATAATAACTGGCTTTTTTGGCGGAATGGCAGGGTGTGCGATGATCGGCCAATCAGTTATTAACGTAAAATCGGGCGGCCGAGGGCGACTTTCAGCATTTGTCGCAGGTGGATTTTTGATGTTTTTGATTGTTGTCCTGGGGGATATTGTCGTTCGCATTCCGATGGCAGCGCTGGCAGGAGTAATGATCATGGTTTCGATCAGCACGTTTGACTGGAATTCCCTAAAAACGATTCATCTGCTGCCGAGAACGGATGCGTTTGTAATGATTGCCACCGTCTTGACCGTAGTGTTAACGCATAACCTGGCAATCGGAGTATTCACCGGCATTTTGCTGAGTGCTATTTTCTTTGTCTCAAAAATTTCGAAAGTTCATGTCACTAGCAATATAGAGGAGAATACCCGTGTTTATCAAGTAAGGGGTGAACTGTTCTTTGCTTCTGTAACTGAATTTATAAAGCAGTTTGACTATAAGGAAGATAGAGCTGCTATTGAAATTGATCTTAGCAGGGCGCATTTATGGGATGATTCAGCCGTTGTGGCTATAGATAAAATTGTATATCGATTTGAGGAAAATGGAAAACATGTTACGGTAAATGGATTAAACGAAGACAGTTCGGAGTTAGTCGGAAAGCTGGCAAACAAACTCGGGTCTCATTAAAGGAGGTTTAACCATGTATAAAAAAATTTTGCTCGCGGCTGATGGTTCGGAACATTCGAAGCGTGCTGCTGAACATGCCATCAAGATTGCGAAGTGTGACAGTGAAACACAAATAATGGTGGTTTATGTTGTTGACGGTGACCGATCAAAATCGGATGTCCTAATGAATTGGAACTCTGCGGATTTTGGGGATAAGCGCAAAGATCGGATGAAAGAGGTAGAGAAAAAAGCCCAGGAGGCAGGAGTTAACTACGAAATCGTAGTGTTGCATGGTGAGCCAGGTCCAAGCATTGTTCAATACGCCAATAAAAATAAATTTGATTTAGTGGTAATCGGCAGCCGGGGATTGAATGGTCTCCAGGAACTTGTTTTAGGAGGAGTGAGCCATAAGGTTGCAAAAAGGGCAGAGTGCCCGGTGCTTATTGTTAAATAAAGAGCTGGCTTCAAGAAGGCTGGTTCTTTTCGTTTGTATGCGTTTACATATTGAGCGGCAGCCTATACAATTAATTTGATAATTCAGAATAATGTTTGTTAAACATCAATATTTTGACACAACTTTCTTCCTGGTTGTGTTGAATCAGCAAGCTGTTAAAAATAAGATTAATAGAGAAATTAACTTTCAGGGGTGAGGGTATGTATGTTTAAGAAAATTCTTATAGCTGCAGATGGATCCGATCATTCCATTCGGTCGGCAAAAAAAGCTGTGAATCTGGCTGAGCACAATCCGAATGCTGAAGTTACGGTGGTATATGCGATTGATGGGCAGACATCAAAGGAAGATATCCTTCACCATTTTGATAAGACGGTTGTAGATGAGGCAAGAAAACGCCGCTTGCAGCCAATAGAAGAAATATTAAAAGAAAAAGGCGTATCATATGAATTGAAAATTTTACAGGGCGAGCCCGGACCGGCCATTGTGGAATATGCCAATCAAAGAGACTTTGATATTGTGGTAGTGGGCAGCCGTGGATTAAATGCACTGCAGGAAATGGTGCTTGGAAGTGTAAGCCATAAAATTGCCAAACGGGTTAAAGCCCCGGTTTTGATTGTAAAATAAAAGAAAGCTGCCGGAAAAAAGCCTGAAATGGCTTTTTATCTGGCAGTTTTCTTTTTGGCTAAAGGGCTTTGTTTTCACTTTCCAAGTGATGTAAAGTTGGTGCAGCGCAAAGTGACCGATATATCAAAAAAGTGACCGATAAAATCAAAAAGTGACCGATATATTCAAAAAGTGACCGATAAAAATGAAATCTGACCGATAAATATGGGGAAGTGACCGATATATCCGCAAAAGCCAAAGACTGAACCCTAAAATTAGCTACTGGGGAGCCAAATACAGACATTTGTCCGGGATTTCGAATTCTATAAAAACAAAATTGGAGTACTGAAGGACAAAAATCAGCAAAACAAAAGGAAAATTGTCCAATCAAAGGGCTAATAAAGGGGCAAACGCAGTAAAGAGCGTTATGAAAATGCCAATTATAAGGATATTGAAGCCTGATCTCCTGATCAAACCTAAAAAAGATGCCCCATTCGGGACACCTTTCTAACTAGCTTGCTTTTACAGCCTGTGGCTGCGCTTTTTTATCTTTTCCGCTTGCTTTGTCAGACAGTAATGTCAGCGCTCCGTCACCTGTAACGTTGCAGGCTGTTCCAAAGCTGTCTTGAGCAAGGTATAAAGCAATCATAAGGGCAATCATTGTCTCGTTGAAGCCGAGCATGCTTTCAAGCAATCCAAGTGCCGCCATAACGGCTCCGCCTGGAACACCAGGTGCTGCAATCATGGTTACACCAAGCATTAAGACAAAAGGCAGGATTTCTGCGAAAGAAGCAGTTTGTCCTTGGAGCATCATAACCGCAATTGCACAGCTTACAAGAGTAATCGTGCTTCCTGACAGATGGATCGTTGCCAGTAAAGGAACAGAGAAATCCGCAATTTTTTCACGTGCGCCCAGCATTTTAACCTGCTTTAGGGTAACAGGAATCGTTGATGCGGATGATTGTGTTCCAAGTGCCGTAAAGTAAGCAGGCATCATGCTTTTAATCAGCTTAATCGGATTTGTTTTAGTAACACTTCCTGCAGCCGTATATTGAACCAGTAAAAAGATAATATGAAGGGCAATAATCATAACAAACACTTTTGCAAAAACAGACATGATGGCGCCAACTTGTCCGCCTTGTGTCATATTGGCAAAAATCCCGAAAATATGAACAGGAAGCAATGGAATTATAACTTTTTCAATCAATTTTTCGATAACATCACGGAAATCATTCATGGCATTTTGAAGCGTGTTTCCTTTAATCGCCGCTAAGCCAAGCCCTAAAGTGAATGAAATAAGAAGTGCTGTCATAACACCCATAACAGGAGGCATGTCCACCTGGAAAAATGGAGAAAGCAATGCTTCTTCCGGATTCTCAAATTCTTTGAAGCTTTGATTTTTTAGTAGAATCGGATATAAGAAAGTGGCTGTGAAGAATGCCAATAAACCTGCAGCAACTGTGGAGGCATAAGCAAAACCAGTTGTAATGCCCAACAGTTTGCCGGCTCCTTTGCCCATGCTGCCGATCCCTGGTGCGATAAACCCGATGATGATTAATGGAATGGCAAAGCCAAGAAAGTTTCCGAACAGCCCATTAAAAGTAGCAAATAGTTTAATTAACCATTCAAGAGAAAAAGAACCTAGTATAATACCTAAAGCGATAGCTAAAATAATTCTGGGGAGCAATCCAAACCTTTTCATTTTTGTCCTCCTTAAAAATACACCTGTTTTCCATAGGAGGATTATATCCTGTTTCAGATAAAAAGTTAAGAGTTAAAAATTTTGTTATAAAAATAAAATAATTATATGAATTCTGATTATTAATCTATTTATTTAGGGCTTATCTAAAGAATCGCTATATCATAAGAAATAAAGCGTTATCTAAAAATAATAATTCGATAGTTGGGTTTTAAATTATGGCAGAAAAGGAAGTAATAATAAGAGTATTTTTTCACGTTTAAGGATAAGAAAAGTTTCCTTTTCCCATGCTTTTTCATACATATAGGAATATGGGCGGATGTGCAGAAAAAAATTCCTTAATAATTGAACATGTAATCACTCCCTTTCTTAAATTAGAAAGTGTTACAATAAAGTGAAGCTCCACCAGCACGTATTTGCGCTGTTGGGCAAACAAGAGATGATACTTATACTGGAAATACCACTTGGCGAACTAAGCCGGGTAATCCATGATTGAATAATGGAGGTTCTTTTATGAAAACGAAGGTTGGCCTATTGTACGGCGGAAAATCCGCAGAACATAAAGTATCGATGCAGACAGCAATGGCTGTAATCAAAGCGTTGGACTTAGACAAATTTGAAATTCATCCAATTTATATATCCGAAGAAGGACAATGGGTTAAGGGCCCTCAATTGCAGGGCCCTGTTTCCCGTGTGAAGGAACTGGAATTTTCCCAAGGAGAAGCGCTTCCGCCAACAGCATTGGCACCGACTCTTTTTCAGGATTCTCAGCAAAAAGGTCCTTTTGATGTTATATTTCCGCTGCTTCACGGTCCAAATGGTGAAGATGGCACGGTTCAAGGCTTATTGGAGCTGCTCAACCTTCCGTATGTAGGCAATGGAGTATTGGCTTCATCTGCTGGCATGGATAAGGTAATCATGAAAAATATCTTTGCACAGGCAGGCCTTCCGCAGGTGAAATATGTCTGGTTTATCCGAAGTGAATGGGAAAATCAAACGGCCGCTGCCTATGATAAAGTTGAAAAGGAACTAGGCTACCCGTGTTTTGTTAAACCGGCTAACCTGGGTTCGAGTGTGGGCATCAGCAAGTGTATGAATCGTTCAGAGCTTGAGGAAGCGTTTAGAGAAGCTTTTCAATTCGACCGGAAAATAATAATTGAAGAAGGCGTGACAGCAAGGGAAATTGAAGCTGGCGTACTTGGCAATGACTATCCCGAATGCTCTGTTGCCGGAGAGATTGTTCCAAAAGTAGAGTTTTATGATTATAAAGCGAAATATGAAGATGGAGATACAGCCTTGATCATACCAGCTGAAATCTCTGAAAAGGAGTACAGCGAGCTGAAGGATATGGCGATCAAAGCATTTAAAGCCCTCGATTGCTCCGGACTTGTCAGAGCAGATTTCTTTTTGACGCGAGAGGGTAAACTATTCATTAACGAAGTGAATACAATGCCTGGCTTTACACCTTTCAGTATGTTCCCGCTTCTTTGGAAACATACTGGTGTTGAATATCCACAACTAATCGAAAAGCTTGTAAGCCTGGCAATCGAACGCCACGCTGAAAAACAAAATATTAAACACACAATGTAAAGCCATTTGGCTGCAATAACGTCATCATCAAGGAAACACGGCATATTTGTCGTGTTCCTTTTGTTCATACATAACGGATAGTGCTTCAGCTGCCATATGTGCATTTTGAAATACTGTCAAATTAGGAGGCCCCGTATGATTAAGAAAACACTTCAAGAGATTGGACAGATGATTAAGATTGAGAATGATTTTTCATCTTTTTATGATACCGCCGTTAAAGGGGTAAGCATTGATTCAAGAAAAATCGAGCAAGGCAATCTGTTTGTCCCTTTTAAAGGGGAAAATTCCGACGGCCATCGTTTTGTGGAAGACGCCCTTCGAAAAGGGGCAGCCGCAGCGTTCTGGCAAAAGGATGTCCCAAATCCTCCACTTCATTTGCCAATCCTGCTGGTTGAAGATACTTTGACAGCTCTCCAGGAATTGGCGAGAAGCTACCGCGACGAACTAAAGGTTAAAACAGTAGGCATTACAGGGAGCAACGGAAAAACAACAACCAAGGATATGACCGCAAATTTGCTTTCCTTAAAATACAAGGTTCAAAAGACAGAAGGAAACTACAATAACCATATCGGCCTGCCATTAACGATTCTCGCACTAAAAGAGGATACGGAAATTGCTGTATTGGAAATGGGCATGAGCGGCCGGGGGGAAATTGATTTTCTTACAAAGCTGGCCCGTCCGGAAACAGTAATTATTACAAATATAGGCGAGTCCCATCTTCAGGATTTGGGATCCAGGGAAGGGATTGCTGAAGCGAAACTTGAGATCGTTAATGGTCTCCAGGATAATGGATTGGTCATTTATTATGGTGACGAGCCGCTTCTTAATAAAAAATTAGAGTCTTACATGGGTTCTGCGGCTTTAAGAACCTTTGGCAGAACCAAAAAAAATGATGTCTACCCGATTAGGATTGAACAAAATGACAGTGGCAGTACCTTTAAGATTAATGGCACAAATGAAGAGTTTTATCTGCCGGTATTAGGTACGCATAATGTTCTTAATGCGCTGGCGGCTATGATTGCAGCTTCCCATTTTGGCGTGCCGTATGAAAAAATGAATGAAGGCTTCTCCGGCTTGAAGCTGACCAATATGCGAATGGAGCTTTTAGAAGGGAAGAATGGCGAGAAGATTATTAACGATGCCTATAATGCAAGCCCGACTTCTATGAATGCTGCGATTGAGCTTATTGCCAATCTGCCGGGCTATAAAAAGAAAATCCTGGTTCTCGGTGATATGCTGGAGCTTGGGCCTCAGGAGGAAGATTTCCATTTTACCATTGGGAAATCAGTAGATGCGGAAAAAGTTCATTATGTCTTTACATTTGGCAAGCTTGGCAAGTTTATTGCCAAAGGGGCGGAGCAATCACTTTCAGTTGAAAGGGTGTTTGCTTTTACAGAAAAACAGCCATTGATTGAAGAATTGAAAAAGCATGTCGATAACGAAACAATCGTACTGGTAAAAGCATCAAGAGGCATGAAGTTAGAAGAAGTTGTCTCAGCCCTTCAATAACTTTTACGAGGAGATTGAGCAATGATTGCAGATTTAGTCAAAAAACTGAAAATCGCTGGCAATATAAAACTGCTTGTTTTGAATGCGCCTGAACCGTATTTAAATAGCAAAGAGCAACTTCCTGAGGATGTTACGGTAGATGAGACTCCGGAAATGGATCAATACCCTTTTGTGCAAGTGTTTGTCAAAAATAAAGCCGAGGTTCAGCAATATGCAGGTCAGGCTTTGCATGTAATTGAGTATGACGGACTGTTATGGTTCTGTTATCCGAAAAAATCCTCTTCGATGTTTGAGGATTTAACAAGAGATGAAGGCTGGGAGCCTGTAAAGGAGGCTGGCTATGCAGGAATTGCGTCAGTCGCTATTGATGAAACCTGGTCGGCTATGCGCTTCCGTCCTGCTAAGGAGGTAGGGGGCAGCAAGAGAAGAAGTTCTCCGGCAAAAAGTGAAACTCAGTTCAATAAAGGTGAAACGCATAATGATACAGCTTTAACAGAAATCATGCAGGAGCTGGAACAGCATACTGAATGCCTTTCCTTTTTCAATTCGCTGGCACCTTCTTACAAACGTTCCTATATCGACTGGATCGCCAGTGCCAAGCGTGAGGAAACCAAACAGAAGCGAATGAAAGAAATGATTGTGAAGCTTTCAGAAGGGTATAAAAATCCTTACGCTAGGTAAATTGGACAAAAATGTTATTACAGTTAATAAGCCCCTGTTTCACGTGGAACAGGGGTTTGAATTATTTTTCTATCGTTCCTTTGATCTAAATCAAGCTCTTGTAATAGGTTTGATTAGTATGGGAAAAAGGAAAAAGTGTAAAATAGAATGGACTTCATTTTAAAAAAAGAAGGCGGTGCCACGGATGATTGGCTGCATGTGTATACATGGATTTACAGGAGCCCCCTATGAAGTGGAGCCCCTTGTTGAATATTTAAAGGAACATACAGACTGGGAGATTGCAGTTCCAACCTTGCCGGGTCACGGGGATGAATTAAAGCTTAAGGGCATCGCATATCACAAATGGATCGAGCATGCGGAAGAAGAACTAAAAGGGCTTATTGACCGGTGCGAAAAGGTATATGTGGTCGGTTTTTCAATGGGCGGCCTGATTGCCAGTTATTTAACCGTGCATTATCCTGTAGATAAATTGGTTCTGCTCAGTGCGGCTGCCTATTACGTAAATCCTAAACAGCTTTTTTTAGATATTAATGATATGGTAAAGGATGCTTTTCGAGGAAACTTGGCAGACAATGAAATGTTTGTCAGGTACAAAAGAAAAATCAGTGCGACACCTATAACAGCCACACTCCAGTTTCGCCGTCTGGTGGCTTCCATTAGGCCTATTCTAAATCAGGTCACCGTACCGACTCTAATCGCGCAAGGGGAAAGCGATGGCGTTGTTCCTCCCAGAAGTGCACGATACTTATACAATAATATAGGTTCTTCTGCTAAAAAACTGATTTTTTTAAAAGACTCGAAGCATTTAATCTGCCATAGTGAAGAAAGAGATCAACTCTTTCACGCAATCCTCGAATTTCTTAAGAAAAAGCCGGCATGATAAGGTTTTCAGCCAGTCGTCAAGTTTGCATTGCTTACTTAAAAATGGTAATATTAACACCAAAGTGCCAACAGGAACTTCTTTTGGAAACCCGGACATACTCCAGCAGGAGAATGTCTTTTTTCATTAAATACGGAAGTATGCATGCGCAGGAGATTGTGCCTAAGCTATTAAATTTCCTGGCCATGACGTATTTTCGGTTAGGCCGTATTTTATTGAGTGCTATCCATCTGATTAGGTTAGCCATTCATTTCAAGAGACCTACTTGTCCATAAATCAATTAGGGATTGAATTTACCCACATCCTTTCCTCAAGCGGGTTTCATATTGAGTGAGACTCTTCTTAGCGAAAATACACCGCACTTTTAAAAAAATAAGAAGGTATAGCTTTCTGAAGCCGGATACTTCCGGCTCAAGGCTCCTTTCAGGGATTGCCTAAACTTTTCTTATAATCGTCCGGAAGAGTGCCTCATAGGCCAATTTTCAGGAGAATTCCTGCCTGCAAATATGCGGGAACAAAATTTTTCTATGATTAGAAGGAGAATGAATACATTGACAAAGTTTCAAGACTTGGGCATCAGCCCAGCGACGATGAAATCACTAAAACGAATGGGGTTTGAAGAAGCGACTCCAATCCAGGCCCAAACGATTCCATTGAGCTTAGAAAATAAAGATTTAATTGGCCAGGCGCAAACTGGGACAGGAAAAACGGCTGCTTTTGGTATTCCGATGATCGATAAAATTGACAACACGAAGGAATTTATCCAGGGAATCGTGATCGCTCCAACTCGCGAGCTTGCCATTCAAGTATCTGAAGAGCTATATAAAATCGGCTATGGCAAAAGAACAAAAGTCCTTTCCATTTATGGAGGACAGGATATTAACCGCCAAATTCGCGCATTAAAGAATAAGCCGCATATTATTGTTGGAACGCCAGGACGGATTCTGGACCATATCAACCGCAAAACGCTACGCCTTGATCATGTCCACACGGCAATTCTCGATGAAGCGGATGAAATGCTGAATATGGGTTTCATTGATGACATTGAAGCAATCCTTGCACAGATTCCTGAAGAGCGCCAGACGCTACTTTTCTCGGCAACTATGCCAGCCCCAATCCGCAGAATGGCAGAGCGTTTCATGAAGGACCCTCAAGTTGTCCGGGTAAAAGCAAAGGAAATGACTGTATCATCTATTGAACAATATTATATTGAAGTTCATGAAAAGAATAAGTTTGACGTGCTGACAAGGCTATTGGATATCCAATCACCTGAATTGGCGATTGTTTTTGGACGCACCAAGCGCCGCGTTGACGAGCTTGCAGAGGCATTGAACCTGCGCGGGTACATGGCAGAAGGAATTCACGGAGACTTAAGCCAGGCGAAGCGTATTTCTGTTTTGCGTAAATTTAAGGAAGGCAGCATTGATGTCCTTGTAGCGACCGATGTTGCCGCTCGCGGATTGGATATTTCCGGCGTGACACATGTATACAATTTTGATATCCCGCAGGATCCTGAAAGCTATGTTCACCGGATTGGTCGTACAGGACGCGCCGGCAAAACTGGTGTTGCGATGACATTTATCAACCCGCGCGAAAAATCTTATCTGCATGTTGTTGAAAAAACTACGAAAAGAAAAATGGAACGCATGGATGCTCCAACGCTGGATGAAGCACTTGAAGGCCAACAAAAAGCGGTTATGGATAAAATTCTGCAAACGATTGAAGAAAATAACCTTGGCAGCTATAAAGAAGCTGCGGATGAATTGCTTGCCCAGAAGGACGCTTCAACAGTTGTTCAGGCTGTACTGAAAATGCTGACAAAAGAACCGGATACAACTCCTGTTAGGCTAACAGAAGAAAAGCCGCTTCCAGCCAAGCGTGACCGAAAGCCTAACGACCGCAGCCGCGGCGGCTACGGCGGAAGAGGCAGACAAGGAGGCCAAAAAGGATCCTACAAATCCCGCCAAGGCCACACTGGAAAACGCCATAATAACAACAACCGATCAAACAGCAATAGCTATCGGTAAATTTGAGGGAGCAGAGTTTCTGCTCTCTTTTTTGCTGGGGAAAAGGTCTCCGGTGAGGAGTGGCAAATCAGTTTTCCGTTATTACCTGACAAGCCTTTTAGAGTAATTTCTCCCCCCGGCCGTACATACTAAGAAAAACGCCGGTACAGGAGGAGCCAAACATGACGATTGTACGCCTTGGATATGTTGCAATGAGCATGAATTTAAAAAACGCTTCGCCCTCGCAAACGATGACGTTCAAACAATTTTCTGCAATCAAGGATCGGGAAGCGGCCATTGGCAGGCTTGAGCGGATTGCAGTTTCTAACCTGGAGAATTGTCTCCGCTTGCTGAAGCATAATAACGCTCATGATATTCATTTTTTTCGGCTCAGCTCCCGTTTAATTCCGCTTGCCAATCATGAGGAATTGTCTGATTGGAAGTTTATGCGCCCTCTTAAAGGGGCTTTATCCCAAATCGGGGACTTTTTAGAGGAGCATCAGATGAGGGTCGATTTTCACCCGGACCATTTTGTCCTGCTTAATACACCAAAAGTGGATACGCTGAATATGTCCATTAAAACGTTAGCCATGCATGAGGCGCTGTTAAAAGGAATGCGGGTTGATCCGGCTCATCGTTGTGTTCTCCACATAGGCGGCGGTTATGAGGATAAAGAAAAGGCTCTGGAGCAGTTTATACATAATTGGGGGTTCACGCCAGCCAGCATTCAGCAAATGATTATCCTCGAGAACGATGATACGACCTTTACGCTTGATGACACCTTGTATCTTTGTGAAAAACTTGGAATTCCGCTTGTTTTTGATTACCATCACCATCAGGCAAACTTTCAGAACGGCAACTGGATTGATCAGTGGGAGAGGGCTGCTGCTACATGGGATCATTCCGAACTTCCTGTGAAAATGCATATCTCCAGCCCGAAATCGGATAAGGATTTCAGGGCCCATGCCGATTATGTTGACTCTGAAATGTTCATGGAGTTCCTTCAGAATATAAAAGGCTCAGTGCCGGAAATCCATTGTATGATTGAAGCGAAGATGAAGGACAGTGCATTATTTCAGCTGGCTGAAGACTTAAGGACGAAACATAGCCTTAAATTTATCGACCAATCGAGCTTTGAAATTTAAGCAAATGCCCTGCACTTTTTTCATAAAAGGGAGACACTTCTTTTGGGTGTCATGTATACTAATAACAGTGATATTTTGGAATTTCAGGGGGTACTACATGATTACAGAGCCGCATAAAAGGATCCCGGCGCGGGGGCTGCTTGCGTGGAGAATCTCCGGCACGATCCACTCTGTATTTCCTTTGCTTTTATCAGGGGGAATCATTGCTTTAGCCATCCTATTCGATTGGCCTATCTGGGTGATTGGGGCTGCCCTGATGTTTTTTTCTGCCTATGCCTATTTTGTAATCACGGTCATTCCTGCTTTAAGGTGGAAGAGATGGAGATATGAGGTTCGGGAAAATGAAATTGAACTTAAGCGTGGAATTTTTGTTATTAAAAGGACGCTTGTCCCGATGATTCGGGTACAGCATGTAGACACAAGGCAAGGGCCCATTTTGAGAAAGTATCGGCTGGCAACTGTGACAATATCCACTGCTGCTACAGTCCATGAGATTCCTGCGTTGGATGTGGAGGAAGCAGAGGAGCTTCGTTTTTTCATTTCTCAATTGGCAAGGGTTGCAGATGATGATGTCTAATCCAAAAAGGCTTCATCCCATATCTGCGGTAGCCAATTTCCTTAAGCAGCTAAAGGAATTAATTGTCCCGTTTTTAATCTTTGTGGTTTTCGGAAGCAGGGGAGGAAACGGCGAAGTGTTTCAGCTGGTTATTACAGCTGGGGTTGTTATAGCCGTGTTTATCATCGGAGTCCTATCCTGGCTAAGGTATACCTATAGGCTGGAGGAAGGGGAGCTCCGGATTGAGTATGGTATTTTAGTCAGAAAGAAAAGGTATATCCCGTTTGAACGAATTCAAAGTCTGGACTTATCTGAAGGACTGCTGCAGAGGCCTTTCGGGCTTGTGAAGATGAAAGTGGAAACCGCTGGTTCGAGCGGTGCCGGAGATGCAGAAGCGGTGCTGACCGCTATTTCCAGGAAAGATGCTGATTATATTCAACAGGCATTTTCGACGGCCAAAAAAAGACCCTCAGAAAACCGTAATAAATTAGAATCGGCAGCAGCAAGGCCGAAAGTCATTTATAAAATCTCAGCGGGTGAGCTTCTTCTTCTTGCTTCAACCTCAGGTGGAGTGGGAGTCGTCCTTTCGGCAGTGTTTGCTTTCATTTTTCAATTTGAAGAAATTATTCCTTATGAAAAAGTTTTTGCAGGACTGGAAGGGTTCATGGCAAACGGCATCATTTTTGTGAGCATTCTTGTCTTTATCGGCTTTTTACTTGCATGGATTATCGCCCTTGTAGGATCGATGATAAAGTATGCCGGCTTCACACTGAAAAAAACAGAAAAGGAATTAATCATAACCAGAGGTTTACTGGAGAAAAGGCAAATTACCATTCCGCTGCACCGCATCCAGGCTATTCAAATCAGTGAGAATCTTATAAGGCAGCCGATTGGTTTAGCCACTGTTTATATCGAAAGTGCCGGCGGTTCCATTGAAGATAGTGATAGCGCCCGCGTCATGGCTTTGCCAATTGTTAAAAGAAGCAGAATCGCTGGATTGCTAAAATCACATTTGCCTGATTACGAACTTCAGCCAGGATTTTTCAAAGCCCCCAAAAGAGCACTCAATAGGTATATATGGAGGGGGCTTCTGGTGGTAATGCCGTTTATCATTGCTCCAATTATTTTTTTCAGGCCGTGGGGATACCTCTCTCTGCTGCTGCTGATCATCTCAATTATCTGGTCGTATCTTAAGTACAAAGATGCGGGCTGGGATATAAGTTCACATCAGCTTGCTCTCAGGTATCGCGGTATAGTCAGGACGACAGTATTTATGAGGAAGAATCGGATCCAGTCTCTTACGATGAGCGAAAGCTTCTTTCAGAAAAGGCGGAATCTGGCTACCATTGAAGCGGCGGTCATGTCTGGGACGGGGGGAACAGGCGGAACGGTGCTTGATCTTGATCGAAATGATGTATGTGCCATATATAAATGGTACTCCTATACAAGCTTGAACGGAAATACTCCTTTACAAAAAGAAAAGCGCCCATGAGCGCTTTTTTTATAGTATCAGAATTTAATCTTTGAATTTAGATAACTGCCCAGCTCCGGCGCCTCCGCTTTTCTTATTACCTTGCAAGAAACCCCAGGATAGCCAGCAGCAAAATCACCCCCCAAAGAATTAGCCTGGAAGCTGGTAACCCTTTTAGAGAAGGACGCAATCGGGATATTCTTCTAGGATGCGGTATTCCTGATGCCATAGATGGACGTCCTTTCGAAAGGAAAGCAGCACCGATCAGGAACCCGGCAATAAGCCCGAAAATATGGGCTGTTACATTGATGTTTGGCTGCAAAAAGGTCATGATCACACCAATTACGGTAATGGTGAGTATGATTTGCGAGTTTTCCCTTGATAAAAGGTCTTTCCGGAAGATTATGACCGCCGCAAAGTAGCCGAATAAACCAAATATAGCTCCGCTTGCCCCAACATGTATATATGTCATAGGTTCCAAAAGGAGTGTGGCGATGTTAGCTGCCACCCCGGCTGTAACATATAGAAAGATGAATTTTGTTTTCCCGAGTATCCGTTCCAGAGCGGGACCAAATAGAACAAGTGAAAAGCTGTTAAATAGAACATGGGGAAATCCGCTATGCAAAATCATTGGGGTGAAAAGGCGCCAATATTCACCCTGGATGATATATAGATTGACTCCCGCGAGTTTTTCAAATATCAGCGCATTGGGAAAAATGGGAATGACCGTTAATAAATAGAGTAAGATATGGATAAAAATGATGGCGGAAACAACAGGGTATAAGCGAATAAATTCTTTTAAGCTTTCCGTTCTCGTAAACATAGGTATCCTCCATTATTTTGGGTTGATAGGTTCTTATATTTTCATCATAGCCTGAAAAGGCAGTTTTCAGCATGCGATAACCCTTGTTCATGTGAGTAAAGCGTCTGCATAGGCCAGTAACAAGGTCCTTGTGTGTACATATCCAAGCTTCTACTGTATTCTTTATGCAACAAATAATCTAATTAGAAGGAAGATGAGTGATGATTTCCGGTATTGGGGTAGATATGACTGAACTTGACCGTATCCGAAAAATAATAGCCAGGCAGGGTCGGTTTCCTGAGCGGATTCTGACTTCGAAGGAGATGGCTGTGTATAATAGCTTGCCAGAAAAAAGGCGTGCCGAATATCTTGCCGGGAGGTTTGCTGCGAAAGAGGCTTTCTCCAAAGCGGCCGGAACCGGGATTGGCGAGAAGCTTTCTTTTCAGGATATTGAAATTGAAAAGGATGAACTGGGCAAGCCATTTATTTCGAAGCCTTTTAAAAAAGGTGTCCATCTGTCAATCTCTCACAGCAGAGAGTATGCTGTTGCTCAGGTGGTGATAGAAAGAGCTTAAGAATTTGGCTATGATTTGATTCTGGCCCCTGGTGTTTGGAGCGGAAGGCACGAGACTCAAGCGGGAGAAGTGTGTCAAAAGGAGACCCGCAGGCGCGTTATGCGCCAAGGAGCGTCGGACCGCCCGCAGTTCGCTGAGTGCCTGGAGCGGAAATTAACAGCAATTAACAGAGGCAAGAAATTCAAAAAGCTTGTCATTCCCCCTAGCATATTCCCTAAGGTTGTCTCATATATTCATAGTGCGATAGGAGAGACAGGCCAAATGGATTGGCCGTTCTCACTGAAATGAGACAAAGGGGCTGAAGGAATGAAGAAAAAGTTGTTAATGCTGCTTGCCGGGCTCATGGCTGTTTTTGCATTGTCTGCCTGTGGATCTAAATCACAAGGTGATGTTGTAAAGGAGCTTGGCAATAAGCTGGAAGACATTAAAGGGTATAAGGCAGATGCCAAAATGACCCTGCAGATGGGCACTGACCCGCAAACCTACGATATTGAAGTGTGGCATAAGGAACCAACCTATTACCGGGTGAACCTGAAAAATGCCCAAAAGGACCAGAGCCAAATGATTCTGCGAAACGATGACGGCGTATTTGTCCTCACTCCTGCGCTGAATAAAAGTTTCCGTTTCCAGAGCGATTGGCCGCAGAACAGCAGCCAGGCTTATTTATATGAATCACTGGTCAAGGATATTATTGAGGATAAGGAAGCTAAATTCTCTGCTACTAAAGATCATTATGTTTTTGAAACGAAGACAAGATACCAAAATAATCAAATGCTTCCAATCCAGGAAATTACTTTGAAAAAGTCGGACTTGTCACCGGTTAGCGTTAAGGTTATGGATCCGGATAAAAATGCACTTGTAACTGTAGAATTTTCAAATGTGAAGTTTAATGCCAGCTTTGATAAAAAGGACTTTGATATGCAGAAGAATATGACAGGCGCCCAGCTCGAAGTACCGGTTATGGCAGAGGTGGAAGAACAGGAATTCTCAGTTAAATATCCTCAAATGGAAATCGCCGGAGTGAATTTAGTCGATGAGAAGGAAATGAAAACAGAAGACGGAAAGCGGGTTGTTTTAACCTATGATGGCGAGAAATCCTTCACGCTTGTACAGGAAAAAGCAACTGTAATGCCAACTTCATCCACTGTAACTTCAGTCAAAGGGGAACCGGTTGATCTTGGATTCACAATTGGAGCTTTATCTGACAACACCATCTCATGGACATACCAGGGTGTTGATTATATGATTGCTTCCAACGATTTATCTCCGGAAGAAATGTCCATGCTTGCCCGTTCCGTACAGGGTGACATGGTGAAATAAAGTTTTCAATAGACAGGTCCTCAAGAGGGGCCTGTTTTATTGTTGTTTATAGATCATTTAGTTGTTTTTGCTCAAAAATCAGGATGAGTTTCCGTGAATTAAACTGATTTTCATTCTGTCTCCCTTTCGCTTTACATATTATCGGCCACTTTTAAAGATTTATCGGTCAGATTTTGTTTTTATCGGTCAATTTTTAAATATATCGGTCAAAATTTATTTTTATCGGTCACTTTTCTTTATATAGGTTACAAGGCCATATAGCAGGGTTTGTTAAAATCATGGGTACAAACCGATTTGCGTTAAAAAATAAATTTCAAATTTATGGGCAAATAATTCATTTGACAAATACTCCCGAGGAGTTTAATAATCGACATGTACAGAATTATGGCATTGGCTAAAGGACGTGAATACATCAATGGGTGAACAAACAAAAATGTATAGAGATACATGGGCAGAGATAAATCTTGACCATATTTCATATAATGTAGAGTCAATGAAAAAGCATGTAGATGAAGGCACAATTGTCATTGCTGTTGTGAAGGCAAACGGTTATGGGCATGGCGATGCCGCTGTGGCTGAAGCTGCATTGAATGCAGGTGCTTCCTGTCTTGCGGTTGCAACATTGGATGAGGCAATGGCTTTGAGAAAGAAAAAGATTGCAGCCCCAATTTTAGTAATGGGTGCAAGCCGTCCGGAAAATGCGGGTGATGCAGCCAAAGAGAATATTACTCTTACGGTTTTCCAAAAGGATTGGCTTTCTGCTGCAAAAGGTTATATCAAGAGTGCAGATACACTTCATATCCACTTGAAGTTTGACACAGGAATGGGACGCCTGGGCATTCGCAGCCGGGATGAGCTGCAGGAAATTGAGAGCGTTATCAAAGGGGACAAGCGTTTTCTGATAGAAGGAGCATTTACCCACTTTGCCACTGCAGACTCATTGGATAATGCTTATTTTGAACAGCAATTAAGCCGGTTTGAAGAGATGGCGGGCTGGATGGAGGAGGCTCCAAAGTATGTTCATTCCAGCAATAGTGCTGCAGGTCTGAGGTTTCCCCAGGCCCATTTAAATGCTGTCAGAATGGGGATCAGCATGTATGGGCTGGCTCCTTCAATGGAAATGAAGCCTGAACTTCCTTTTCCGCTGAAAGAAGCCTTTTCCCTTCATACAAGAATTGCCCATGTCAAGAAGCTTCATAAAGGTGAAAAGGTTAGCTATGGTGCTACTTATGAGGCCGGTGAGGATGAATGGATCGCGACTTTGCCTATTGGTTATGCGGATGGCTGGATCCGAAAACTTCAGGGGCAGGAAGTACTTACAGAAGGTATAAGGGTTCCGATTGTTGGCAGAATATGTATGGATCAATGCATGATTAAGCTTCCTCATGAAATGCCTGTTGGAACTCAGGTTACCCTGATTGGCGAGCAGGGCGGCGAAAAAATCCACGTAGATGAAATCGCCCAAAAACTTGAAACAATCAACTATGAAGTTACCTGTATGGTATCTTCGCGGGTTCCGCGCATATATAAAAGAGATGGCCATATTATCGGGGGAGTCAATTATCTGCTATAATGAAAGCATTAAAAAGGGTTGGGGTTTCAAACTTCAATAACTGTCTTTCTTCACAAGCAGGGTAGCGTTCATTGTACGACTAAAAAACGGTAGCTCTTATGAGAAGACTTCATCGGCTCGAGGGGGCGACCGCGATAGGCACCTTGTGCTATTCTTAATTTAATGCATAAAAGGCTATTTTTTTGGCCGATAATACAGAAGAATTAAAGAACCCCCTTTGCATTAGGCGTTATTAATGGTAATATTGAAAATGGTAGATATAAAAATGGTGTGTAGTGATGGTGGAGGTGTATGTTTGTGTCTGAGTCCAGCACAACAACAGAGATAATGGTAAAATTACCGCAACATCTTTTAACCGAGTTAGACGGTTTTGCAAAGCAGGAAAACGTTAACCGGAGTGAATTCATTTATCAGGCAACCAAAATGTATTTGCGTGAACGCAAAAAAAGACAAATTCGCGAATCCATGAGACGAGGCTATATGGAGATGGCGAAAATAAATTTGACGATTGCATCTGAAGCATTTCAAGCGGAATACGAGGCAGAACACACAGTTGAACGTCTAGTAAGCGGAGGATAATCCTTTGATTGTCAAACGTGGTGACGTTTATTTTGCAGACCTATCCCCAGTTGTTGGTTCAGAACAAGGCGGCGTCCGTCCAGTGCTTGTCATCCAAAACGACATCGGGAATCGGTTTAGTCCCACAGTAATTGTTGCAGCAATCACAGCTCAAATTCAAAAAGCTAAGCTGCCTACTCACGTTGAAATTGATGCGAAGCGTTATGGTTTTGAAAGGGATTCGGTCATCTTATTAGAACAGATTCGTACAATTGATAAACAACGCTTAACCGATAAAATAACCCATCTCGATGACGAAATGATGGAAAAAGTGGATGAAGCCGTGCAGATCAGCTTAGGCCTCATCGAATTTTAGCAAAAACGCTCTTCTAAAGGGCGTTTTTTTTGTTTTTAGGCAAAAAAGGTTTACTCTTTTTGGATTAGGGTAAAAAAGAAAGTCCTTTATATTTTAAAAACCGTTCGGGTTGTGAAAATATACCCAATTAAATGGAAGAATACACATGTGATTCAGTTTAGCTTTTCAAGAGCCAGTTCCTTAATTAATCCTATTTACAGGATGAAAAGAGGTTTTTATAAAAAACTGTCGAAATAACAAATGCGGCGATGTATTATTTGGGAATTATAATAGGTATCATTTGACTGGCACCCCTTGTTATCATTAAATAGATGTATATCCAACGGGTATTATTTATTTTTTTACAAATTTTTTGTTTGCTTTACAATAAAGGGGATTTGGAAGGCTAATAATAGATATATGATAAAATAGGGAGGAACTAATGGATTCCACAATTTTAAATTATATTCAAAATAATAAAGATGCTATTTTCAATGACTGGCTTCAGGCAACCAAGGAAAATGCGGATGAAAGAGTCACCAAGGTAGTATCTGACCAGGTGTTTATTGGGACGAGCAGGGAATTTATTGACCTGATTATTTCAAATATAAAAAGCTCGAATGAAGAATTCACATCAAAACTAAGTGATTTCTCTGAGAAAATTGTCCGCTTAGGCTGGCCACTCAGTTTTGTGACAAAGGGATTGCAAACCTTTGGCAAAATTGTATTTGAAGGTATGCAAGATGCGGGGATTGTTACGAAAGAAAATCAGTTGAAAATTGTATACGAATTTGACAGCTGGATGACCCCAATGGTGAATGAAATCGTTAATATGTATTCAACCACATGGGAAAGAACGGTTTCTCTGCAAAAGATCGCCCTGCAGGAACTTTCAGCTCCCCTGATACCTGTTTTCGAGGGAATTACGGTGATGCCGCTTGTCGGTACGATTGATACGGAGAGGGCAAAGCAGATCATGGAGAATCTTTTAAATGGAGTTGTTAAACACCGTTCTGAAGTGGTTCTCATTGATATTACCGGTGTGCCGGTTGTCGATACGATGGTAGCCCATCATATCATTCAGGCTGCTGATGCAGTAAGGCTTGTCGGGGCTAAATGCATGCTTGTAGGTATTCGGCCTGAAATTGCCCAAACGATTGTAAACTTGGGCATCGATTTAAATCAGTTCACCACAAAGAACACGCTTAAAAAAGGAGTAGAAGCGGCACTTGAGTTAACAAGCCGCAAAATTGTGAATGTGGAGGGAGCGGAGTGAGAGTGAGAATTCCGATTTTAAAGTTGAACGATTGTTTGTTAGTCTCCATCCAATGGGAATTAGATGACCAGACTGCGCTTCAGTTTCAGGAGGATTTGCTCCATAAAATTCATGAAACAAGTGCGAATGGAGTCGTGATCGATTTAACATCCATTGACTTTATTGATTCATTCATCGCTAAAGTTTTAGGCGACGTAATAAATATGTCCAAACTGATGGGTGCAAAAGTAGTCATTACCGGGATACAGCCTGCCGTAGCTATTACGCTGATTGAGTTAGGTATTGGGTTAGATGATGTCCTTACTGCATTAGATTTAGAAAAAGGTTTGGAGAAATTACAACAGGAATTGGGGGAGTAACTGTATGGAAAACCAATCCTGCGTTAAAATCATAAACGAATGGGACATCGTTGCAGCCCGCCAGCTTGGGCGGAATGTTGCTAAAGAGCTTGGTTTTGGTACAGTTGACCAGGCCAGAATCACTACAGCCATTAGTGAACTTGCCCGGAACATCTATTTATACGCCGGACAAGGACAGATCTGTATAGAAAAAATATATGACGGCGGAAAAGCGGGATTGCGTATAGTTGCAGTAGACAGCGGCCCTGGAATAAATGATTTACGCCAAGTAATGGAAGATGGATTCTCAACATCGGGGGGATTAGGAGCCGGCCTGCCAGGTGTCAAGCGGTTAATGGATGAGTTCTTAATTGACTCCAATCCTGGAACCGGAACAGATATAAAAGCAACTAAATGGCTCCGTTAGGGGGATGCGGTATGGATTTCCGAGAAATGATGGAGTCAAAGTATCGGGATATTCTGGAGAATTATATAAAGGAACAATCTGAACAGGCTCTGTATCAAGGCCAGAAGTTCAGCAGGAAGTCGATTGAACACAAAGTCTCTCCTGAAGAGATTATCAGCGTTCATAAAAGCCTTATGGGTGAACTGTACCCGGACTTGCCTGAGTATGTTCACCATTCTTTTGATATCCTTCTGGAAGTCATGATAGGCTATGGATTTGCCTATCGGGAACACCAGAACTTGAAGCATATTCAGCAGGAGCTTAGAACGGAAATGGAGATTGCTGCTAACGTACAGCAAACCCTGCTGGGAACGCAGGTTCCTTCTGTAGAGGGACTGGACATTGGCGCAATTAGTGTTCCTGCCAAACATATGAACGGTGATTATTTCCATTTTGTTCAGGATGAAAATGGCAGCATTAGCATCGCGATTGCTGATGTTATCGGAAAAGGCCTTCCGGCAGCTTTATGTATGTCCATGATCAAGTACGCCATGGATAGTTTGCCTGAAAACCGCAATGATCCTAAAAGTGTTCTTGAGAGCCTGAACCGGGTTGTAGAGCAAAACGTAGATTTGACTATGTTCATTACGATGTTCTATGGGATATACGATACAAATACCCATTTGTTCTCTTACGGTTCTGCCGGACATGAGCCAGGGCTTTTCTATAATGCCAACAAAGGTGAATTTACCGAACTAGTGGCAAAAGGCCTGCTTCTGGGCATCGATAAAAAAACGAAATACCGCCAGTACGAAAAAGGAGTAAATCCCGGAGATATGATTATATTAATGTCAGATGGGGTAACTGAATGCCGTACTGAAGAAGGTTTTATTGAAAAAGAAACATTGCTTGGATTAATCAAGAAATATATTCATTTGAGTGCACAGGAAATTGTTAATAGCGTATATAAAGAACTCGAAAAGCTCCAGCATTTTCAATTGCGAGACGATTTTACCTTAATTATTTTAAAAAGAAATGTTTAACCAGTTTAAATTACGGGTAAGTAGTAAAATGCAGTTGACATGTAAAGAGGTGGGTCAGTTATGAATATTACAATAGATGTAAAAGAAAATGATATGCTAATTGAAGCAATGGTTAGCGGAGAAATTGATGCATATACAGCTCCAAAACTCCGGGAAGAGCTTTTTCCTTTAACGGAAAAAGAAGGAGTGGAAATGGTGGTAAACCTATCTGAAGTCTCTTATATGGATAGTACCGGCTTAGGCGTATTTGTTGGTGTATTTAAAAATGTACGTGCCAATAACGGCAAGTTCAAAATTGTTGGTTTGTCTGATCGCTTAAAGAGACTTTTTGAAATCACAGGTCTAGCCGATATTATCGATATAAACAGCGGGATTGAAGGTGGAGTACAATGAACGAACCATTTGATTATATAGAGGTAAAGATTCCAGCCAAGCCGGAATTTGTTGGGGTAATCCGCCTGACTTTATCGGGGATTGCCAGCAGAATGGGATTTGCCTACGAAGAAATTGAAGATTTGAAAATTGCTACCAGTGAAGCATGCACCAATGCAGTCCAACACGCATACAAGCAGAATGAACAGGGTGAAGTAGTCATTGGATTCGGGTTATATAATGACCGTCTTGAAGTTATGGTTGCAGACAGCGGCAAGAGTTTTGATTTCCAATCTGCGAGACAAGGCATTGGACCATATGACCAGACTGATTCTGTGGAATTTTTGCGTGAAGGAGGCTTGGGCCTATACCTGATTGAAACATTGATGGATGAAGTGAGAATTCATCACAAAGAGGGTGTTACGGTCTTCATGACCAAATACCTAGAGGGAGAGCAGGTGGAGAGGGATGCAAAAACAATCTCAACCTAATCAAAAATCAAAAGAAGAAACAAATGCTTTAATCAAGGCTTATCAACTTCACCAAGATGAAGAAGCCCAAAATGCGCTTGTCCTTCAATATCAGAACCTGGTCGAAGCCATTGCCCGTAAATATTCAAAAGGCAGATCGTATCATGAAGATATTGTCCAAGTCGGCATAATCGGATTACTAGGGGCAATCCGCCGTTATGATGAATCTTACGGAAAAACATTCGAAGCCTTTGCGGTTCCTACGATTATTGGTGAAATTAAGCGCTTTTTAAGGGATAAAACATGGAGTGTCCATGTACCCCGCCGAATAAAAGAGCTAGGCCCGAAAATAAAGGCGACCGTTGAAGATCTTACAACTGAGCTTCATCGTTCTCCTCGAGTGGACGAAATTTCCGATGTGCTCGGAGTATCAGAAGAAGAAGTGCTGGAAGCGATGGAAATGGGCAAAAGCTATCAGGCGCTTTCTGTTGACCACTCGATCGAAGCTGACTCCGATGGAGGCACAGTAACATTGCTGGATATCGTCGGAAATGAGGACGAGGGCTTCGAGAAAGTAAACCAAATGCTTGTACTTGAGAAAGTCCTGCATGTCTTATCTGAGAGAGAAAAATTGATTATTCAATACACATATCTTGAGAATATGAGCCAGAAAGAAGCAGGAGATAAACTGGGGATTTCCCAAATGCATGTCTCAAGACTTCAAAGGCGTGCGATCAAAAAACTCCAAGAAGCTATCCATGCTGAAACAAATAACTCGGAGTGCCTTTCATGACCAAATTGGTTAGAGACAACATCGAAGTGATCGCTCACCAGACGGCTAAAGAAGGAAAGTCATTCTGCGGGGATGGATATTATTTCACCGCAACAGATGAATACTTTGTATGTGTACTAGCAGACGGCCTTGGAAGCGGAGAATTTGCGTATGAAGCTTCTTCGGCCGTTATAGCGGTTGTAGAAGAGCACCATGAGAAAGATGTTGATACACTCATGAAGCTTTGCAATGAGGTTCTTGTACAAAAAAGAGGGGCAGCAGTTGCATTGTTTAAGGTGCATTTTGCTACCAGGGACTTTGTCTACAGCTGTGTAGGAAATATCCGATTTTTCCTTTACTCATCAACTGGCAAACTAACCTACCCTTTGCCTGTTACAGGGTATCTGTCAGGGAGGCCGCAGGTTTTCCACACCCAACGGTTTACGTATGAAGCTGATTCAAAATTCTTGCTATACTCAGATGGCTTAAATATTCAAGGGGTTAAATCTTTTCTAAAAGCATTTCTCCCAATTGATCTTATCTCGGAGGATATTAAAAAGCAGTATCCCTCAACAGCCGATGATGCTACTTTTATACTTGGAAGCTTACTCTAAAACAGGGTAAGCTTTTTTGTTTTAGACTCCGGTAAACTTGCCTGTCGATTTCCACTCAAGAAGCTCAGCGAACGCGGGCGGGGGCCACCTCGGATACTTGCACTCTGTCATCTCCCTTGACTGGCTTTTCCTGCTGGAGTCTTGCGCCTTCCGTTCCAATTAATAGGGTGCCAATATCAACAATGAGCTTTAGTGGAGCCTTGTTTAAAAAAAGACTGGGCCGCCATGGGAAGTGTGAAACTTTATAGAGGTTTTGTTAAAATGGAAGATGAAACTCTATGATGGAGGAATGAACTTGGAGAAATTACTGGATAAACAAGATCAAGTGTTAAACATGATTGCAGGGGAACTTTCAATTGCAGTTAAACAAGTGAAAAATACGATAAACTTACTGGAAGAAGGAAATACTGTCCCTTTTATTGCCCGGTACAGAAAAGAACAAACGGGTGCATTAGATGAGGTTCAAATCCGCGATATCATGGAGCGCTGGCAATACATACAAAACCTTAACCAGCGGAAAGAAGAAGTTGTCCGTTTAATTGAAGAACAGGGCAAATTGACAGATGAATTAAAAGCCAAAATTGAAAAAGCAGTTAAATTGCAGGAAGTTGAGGATTTATACCGCCCTTACAAGCAAAAACGCCGTACGAAAGCGACTGTGGCAAAAGAAAAGGGGCTGGAGCCTTTAGCTGAATGGCTGCTAACTTTTTCACTTAATGAAAAGCCAGAAATAAAAGCGAAAGAATTTTTGTCCGAGGAAAAGGAAGTAAATACAGTTGGGGAAGCAATCTCCGGTGCAAAAGACATCATCGCAGAATGGGTATCGGATGAAGCTGACAGCAGGAAATGGATCCGTACGGAAACTGCCAAAAAAGGAACAATCGAGTCGTCTGTTAAAAATAATGAGAATGACGAAAAGGGCGTTTATGAAATGTATTATGAATATGAGGAGCCGATTTATAAAATTGTTCCTCATCGAACACTGGCATTAAACAGAGGCGAAAAGGAAGATGTATTAAAAATAAACATCAAGCCGAATACGGACTTTATCCTGAACTACTTATTTAAAAAGTGGGTGCAGGACGGCCGTGCTCTTGCAGCGCCAATTGTAAAAGAAGCGATTGAGGACGGATATAAGCGGTTAATACAGCCTTCTATTGAACGTGAAATACGAAATGAATTAACTGAAAAGGCGGAAGAGCAGGCAATCATGATCTTCTCCGAAAATCTTAGGAAACTATTGCTGCAGCCTCCGTTAAAAGGCAAGGTTGTACTAGGGGTAGACCCTGCATATAGAACAGGCTGCAAGCTGGCCGTAGTCGATGATACAGGGAAAGTGCTTAATATCGATGTCATTTATCCTCATCCTCCTGTTTCCAAAACAAAACAGGCAAGAGAAAAAGTTATTCATATACTCGGTGCCTATAAAGTAGAAATGGTCGCAATTGGTAATGGAACTGCATCGAGAGAAACCGAACAATTTATTGCGGACATTCTAAAAGAAATGAAGGATGAGATTTTCTATCTAATCGTAAATGAAGCAGGAGCTAGCGTTTACTCTGCATCCGATTTGGCAAGAGAAGAGTTCCCGGATCTACAGGTAGAAGAAAGGAGTGCCATATCCATTGCGCGCCGCCTTCAAGACCCGCTTGCAGAGCTTGTGAAAATTGATCCAAAATCTGTTGGAGTGGGGCAATATCAGCATGATGTATCTCAAAAGAGATTGTCCGAGTCGCTAGACTTTGTAGTGGAAACTGCAGTAAACCAAGTGGGTGTCAATGTTAATACAGCATCCTCGTCACTCCTTCAGCATGTTGCAGGACTTTCAAAAACAGTTGCCAATAATATAGTCAAGAAGCGAGAAGAGGAAGGGAAATTTGCAGACCGAAAGCAGCTGAAAAAAATTCCGCGCCTTGGAGCGAAAACTTATGAGCAGGCAATTGGATTCTTAAGAGTTGTTGATGGCAAAGAGCCATTGGACAGGACAGGCATTCACCCTGAAACGTATGCAGAAGTTAATAAGCTGTTAGCAAATCTCGGTACTAAGTCCAGTGATCTGGGGACCAAGTCATTAAGAGATGCCCTGCAAGGATTGGACATTAGCCAAACAGCACAAGAGCTTGAAATTGGCGAGCTGACGTTAAAAGATATAATCGATGCACTAATGAGACCTGAACGGGACCCTCGCGATGAACTGCCGAAGCCTCTATTAAAGAAAGAAGTTTTAAAGCTCGAAGATTTACAAGAGGGCATGGAACTTCAAGGGACAGTACGAAACGTAGTCGACTTTGGCGCTTTTGTCGATATTGGAGTCAAACAGGACGGCCTTGTTCATATCTCCAAGCTTAGCCGTCAATTTGTAAAGCATCCTTTGGATGTTATATCTGTAGGTGATGTAGTCACAGTCTGGGTTGACTCTGTAGATAAACAGAAAGGAAGAGTCGCCTTAACTATGCTGGACCCGTCAAGTTAAATGGAAAAACACTGCTTATTTGTCTAGCTTCAGCGCCTGGCTCCTCGAGTCATAAGCCAAATCACTTCAGAAATCAGGACAAGGAAAGCTTCGGCAGCGATACACAGCCCTCCCAAAGCGTAGCTTTGGGAGGTTTCCTGCGTGATTCGTCTTATGCTTGCGGAGCTGAACAAGGCGCTCAGCTTTTCTATGAGCAGTGTTTTTTTCTATAAAAAAACCAGCATTGATTTAATAATTTAATCTGATAACGGTCCTTTTCGTAAAATGCACGCTGGATTTGGTTCTGAAACCAAACAGGCATATGATTACCTCCCGTGTGTTAGGTTTTATCCTTATGGTTTATGTGGATATAGGATGGCTTCCTTTGAGTAAAAGAAATGTATGGATCTTAAAAATAAGAACTGTTCCTTATCTGTAAAAGGTATATATAATGTATGCTATAATAGGTTGTCATGTTCACAATAAAAGGGGAAAACATTGCAATGAATGACAAAGATCTTCAAGTACTTGTTGAAAAGATATCTTTAGGTAGCTTCGGTAAACCGTTTTGCCACCAGGCTTACTTTAATGCCCGGCTTAGATCGACGGGCGGAAGGTATATGTTAAACTCTCATCATATAGAAATAAATAAAAAATATTATGAGCAGCTTGGAATGGAAGAACTTGTCGGCATAATTAAACATGAGCTTTGCCATTATCATTTGCATTTAGAGGGCAGAGGATATAAACACCGTGACCAGGATTTTAGGCAGTTAATGAAGAAAGTAGGAGCACCACGATTTTGCTCCGCTTTGCCTGATGGCCAAAAAAGAAGAACACCCAAGAAAATACTCCTCTATATTTGCAAAGAGTGCAATCAAACTTATCAGAGAAGAAGAGCTGTTGATACCAAGAGATATGTATGCGGAAAATGCAGGGGGAAATTAGTGTTCGAAAAAGAATTGACAATGGACTAAAAAGGCTTTATATTTAGTAATTGTCGCAGGACAAAAACAGGACGAGAGGTTAATAAATTCTTTCAAAAACAAGCTTGACTTTTGAAGTTCACGTCCTTATAATGTAAAGAGTCGATAAGATGATTACTACGATTTCGACGAATATCAATTATTATTCCGCAGTAGCTCAGTGGTAGAGCATTCGGCTGTTAACCGAACGGTCGCAGGTTCGAATCCTGCCTGCGGAGCCATATTTGGGGAAGTACTCAAGTGGCTGAAGAGGCGCCCCTGCTAAGGGTGTAGGTCGCGTAAGCGGCGCGAGGGTTCAAATCCCTCCTTCTCCGCCAGAATATTCTCACAATGGCCCGTTGGTCAAGCGGTTAAGACACCGCCCTTTCACGGCGGTAACACGGGTTCGAATCCCGTACGGGTCACTTTTTCATATAAAAATCTCATTAAAATACACAGCTTCCGTAGTGTAGTGACGAGCGACACTGCTTCAATGAACCTCGGGTTGTTCCGATGTATTTGGTACCTTGGGTAGATTGAAGAGGAAGGGACAGTTAACAAGCAGTATAAACGAGCGTAGATAACCATCGTTTAATACAAAGGTCCCGTGGTGTAGCGGTTAACATGCCTGCCTGTCACGCAGGAGATCGCGGGTTCGATTCCCGTCGGGACCGCCATTTTGTTGGGCTATAGCCAAGCGGTAAGGCACCGGACTTTGACTCCGTCACTCGCAGGTTCGAATCCTGCTAGCCCAGCCATTTTTATTTATGAGCCATTAGCTCAGTCGGTAGAGCATCTGACTTTTAATCAGAGGGTCGAAGGTTCGAGTCCTTCATGGCTCACCATTTTTATATTGCGGGTGTGGCGGAATTGGCAGACGCACCAGACTTAGGATCTGGCGCCGCAAGGCGTGGGGGTTCGACTCCCTTCACCCGCACCATTTATTACCATTGAAATGCATGTTTAATCTTGGTATAATTGTTTTTGTCGCTTCATTAAGCGGTCGTGGCGGAATGGCAGACGCGCTAGGTTGAGGGCCTAGTGGGGGCAACCCCGTGGAGGTTCAAGTCCTCTCGGCCGCACCAAAAAAGTTGTTGACAAATGTTCTTTACATCATTATAATATAAGAGTTGCTTTAAAAAATGCGCCCGTAGCTCAATTGGATAGAGCGTTTGACTACGGATCAAAAGGTTAGGGGTTCGACTCCTCTCGGGCGCGCCATATAAACGGGGAGTAGCTCAGCTTGGTAGAGCACTTGGTTTGGGACCAAGGGGTCGCAGGTTCGAATCCTGTCTTCCCGACCATTCGGGAAAAACAATCATATATGCGGGTGTAGTTTAGTGGTAAAACCTCAGCCTTCCAAGCTGATGATGAGGGTTCGATTCCCTTCACCCGCTCCAAAATGTTAATTGCTCTTTGAAAACTGAACGAACAAAAACGTCAACGTTAATTCATTAGTCTTTTTTGAAAAGACAACTTATGAGCTTAATCAACTCTTATATGGAGAGTTTGATCCTGGCTCAGGACGAACGCTGGCGGCGTGCCTAATACATGCAAGTCGA
>NZ_QGTW01000018.1 GCF_003182355.1 Cytobacillus oceanisediminis
AATCCTCCGCTCATATTCATTAAATCTATTGAAACACAAAAAACCCCGGAAAGGGGCACTTTTTTATCAGTGTCCGCTATCCGGGGTATAGTTCACGGAAAGGGGCGGCTCTTTTTAATCCTCTGGATAATTCACATACTTATCAGGCTCATTTTTGATCTGATTGAGCATTACTTCAATCAATTCACGCGGAAAACGGATCTTGTTCCGTTCTCCATCCTTATTGTCGTAATGTACATAGTACATAACTTCATCTTTTTCAATTTCAATATTGAATACGTGAAACTCATCCCCGAGAATATTGAAAAACATTTTTTCTGTATCTGCTGCTGCTGTATCATCCGGCCGTTCATCACTGACAATTTTAATCGTTAACCAGTTATACAGTGAATCCTGCAAAGATTTCATATCAGCCTCTCCCTGTTAATCCGCATTAGCCTGCTGTTTCTTTTCCTGGTGAAGGCGGATTTTATAGATAATCAAGATTAGCGCAGCCACAACAAGGCCTTCTGCAACCGGAAGGAACACACCAAGAAAAGTCAGCATCGTACATCCCAAAATTAAGAAGGTGTAAATAACAACTGATTTAGCAATAGGAAGCTTCTTGGCAAATCCCAATTTAAAAACCAGGATAGACAAAAGGACAATTGTTATATAAAGCAGCCACATCCCTGTTGTAGGATTTTGATCGACTTTGAATAAAGCAGCGAAAAAAGACAGGCGTTGTGAAACATCCATATCCCTCTCTCCTCCCCCTTCTTAGCCTTAGTTTGTTTCAGCGTATTTCTTTTTCTTAGCTACTCTTTCACGTTCATTTTTATCAAGAATTTTCTTGCGGAGTCTGATTGATTCAGGCGTTACTTCAAGAAGCTCATCATCATTCAAGTATTCCAGTGCTTCTTCAAGTGTCAATATGCGCGGCTTTTTAATTACATTCGTTTGATCCTTATTAGCAGAGCGGATATTGGTTGCATGCTTCACTTTTGTGATATTAACTGTAAGGTCATTCTCACGAGTATGTTCCCCAACAATCATTCCTTCATAAATCTCAGTACCTGGTTCAACGAAAATAGTTCCTCTATCCTCTACTTGCATAATACCATATGTGGATGACTTACCACTTTCCATTGAAACCAGCACGCCTTTGCTTCTGCCGCCGATTTGTCCTTTAATCTCAGGCTGGTAGCTGTCAAAAGTGTGGTTAATAATACCATATCCGCGAGTAAGCGTCATAAATTCTGTAGAGTAGCCGATTAGTCCGCGGGCTGGGACATTGAATGTTAATCGTACTTGCCCATTGCCGTTATTAACCATGTCAAGCATTTCACCTTTACGCGTACCCATTGATTCAATAATAGCACCAGTGTTGTCTTCTGGTACATCGATTTGAACACGTTCTACCGGTTCGCAGCGAACACCGTCAATTTCTCTAATAATTACTTCAGGTTTTGATACCTGCAATTCAAAGCCTTCACGGCGCATATTTTCAATTAATATCGATAAATGAAGTTCTCCACGTCCAGATACAATCCAAGCGTCAGGTGAATCTGTATTTTCGACACGAAGACTCACATCTGTCTCAAGCTGAGCACGCAATCTTTCTTCAACTTTTCTGGCTGTAATATACTTGCCTTCTCTTCCTGCAAATGGGCTGTTATTTACAACGAAAGTCATTTGCAATGTTGGCTCATCTATTCTTAAAACAGGAAGAGCTTCCTGATGTTCAACAGGGCAGACAGTTTCCCCTACGTTGATGTCTTCCATTCCGGAAACAGCGATTAAATCTCCAGGATAGGCTTCCTGAATTTCCTCTCGCTTCAGGCCGAAGAAACCAAAAATTTTCGTCACACGGAACTGTTTGACAGCTCCATCAAGCTTCATCAGTGCAACTTGCTGGCCGACCTTGATTGTTCCTCGGAACACGCGGCCAATCCCAATTCTTCCTACATAATCATTGTAATCTAAAAGTGCTACCTGGAATTGAAGCGGCTCTTCCCGGTTATCAGCAGGTGCTGGTATATGGTCAATAATTGCTTCATAAACCGAATGCATATCATCATCCTGTTTATCAGGAGTTGTACTTGCAGTCCCAGCAATTGCTGAAGCATAAATGACTGGAAACTCCAGCTGATCTTCATCTGCACCAAGTTCGATAAATAAATCGATTACTTCATCCACAACTTCTGTTGGACGGGCAGACTCCTTGTCAATTTTATTTACTACAACAATTGGAGTTAATTTTTGTTCCAATGCCTTTTTTAGTACGAATCGTGTTTGCGGCATACACCCTTCATAGGCATCAACTACCAATAATACACCGTCAACCATTTTCATGATACGTTCAACTTCTCCGCCGAAATCTGCGTGTCCTGGGGTATCAAGAATGTTTATTCTTGTATCTTTATATTTAACCGCAGTATTTTTAGCTAAGATGGTAATTCCACGTTCTCTTTCCAAATCATTTGAATCCATTGCACGCTCTTCCACATGCTCATTAGAACGGAAAGTTCCAGACTGTTTCAAAAGCTCGTCAACCAGCGTTGTTTTCCCATGGTCAACGTGGGCAATAATAGCTATATTGCGAATATCTTCTCTTAATTTCAAAAGATTTCCTCCTATTTATAAAAACTAAATAATTTTCTGCATTTTTTTCACAACTGATACATTATATCATAATTACAGTAGAAACCTAAAAGCTTTTTGTGTAAAATAATGTAGAAAAGGGGTTCGTGCCTGGCTTTTTAGATTATTTTCATTATTTGATGCAGCTATTTCTATATATTGTTTGCCAGCAAATGCACTTATTACTCCGCCTGGGAGGGTAAAATCGTATGAAAAATATAAAGTGGCCATTATTAGCTTTTGCGGTTGGAGCAGCCCTATGCATGATGGGAATTGGCGTTGCTGTGGCTGAAAGAAGCATAATTGGCATTATTTTTTCAATCATTCTGTTAGTTTTTGTAATGGGTTTTGGTTTTAAAATAAAGAAGAAAATGAGAGAAGACGGATTGCTATAATAAAGCGCGAAAAAGCTGCAGCCAAGTGCTGCAGCTTTTTTAAATGAGGGGACAGACCATGATTAAATAATCTTGGCCTTCAGGAGAAACCTCCATCTTAAACTGTTCAAATCCGGCATCCGATAAAAACTCGATCCACATGTAGCGATATTCCGGCACACCCGCAAATAATGACTTTTCGCCTCTTATTTTCAATTCCTTGCCTATGTGGCCGATTATCGCTATACCCAACCCTTTTCTCCGCATTTCTTTTTTAACAAGTATAGTCCCAATCCACGGCTTTTGATTAGATGGCGATGATTTAACATGAAAGGTAATGCCTATCCGCTCACCATCCAGGCGCCATAGTCTCCACTCACCATTCAGTTTCTCGTACATAGCCATGTACTTTTTAGGATCAAAACCGCTTTTTTCGGTTTCTTCCCACTCAGGGCTGTCTTTGATGGTTTCTATGAAGAATGGCCAATCTGCATCAGTCATCAAATCACTGGACAGATTACCAATTCCCATCTTTTAAATACTCTTTCATGATTTCCTGGTGGAGACCCGGCTTCGAGACAAAAACAGTATTATTTTCAAGCAGATTCAAAGGCTCTCCTTTAAGAGTAGTCGCTATTCCTCCCAGCTCCTCAATCAATATGACACCAGCGGCAAAGTCCCATGGCGCCAGCCTTAAAGTGATATACGCGTCAACCCGCCCTGATGCAATATAGGCCATCTCTATTGCCGCAGACCCATAGGAGCGGGTGCCCCTCGCATTTTTAACTAGCGGAGCCAGCAGCGATGGATCGATCCGCTTATTTTCAGTTACCCATGTTGCATTCAGCCCGATAACTGCTTTGGATACTTCTGTTTCTTTTAATGGCGGGAGTTCCAATTCATTCATAAAAACTCCATGCCCCTTAATAGCATGATACAATTCATCATGCACCACATCATAAATTAATCCGATTTTCCCTTTACCATTTTCATAGATGCCAATTGAAATCGCAAAATTTCTTTGCTGGTGCACGAAGTTCATCGTTCCATCGATTGGGTCGATGATCCATACAATTCCATCCAAATTGTTTAACTTATCGCCAAATCCCTCTTCCCCAAGGATTCGGTGCTCAGGATATTTCTCTTTAATTTTCTTTATGAAAAATTGTTCTGTTCCCTGGTCAATATCCGTCACCAAGTCATTTGCATTTGACTTTGTCGTAATTGTCAATGTTTTACTAAAGGAATTCCGGATGTTAACTCCAGCCTCTTTAACCCAGGCTTTTGCATATGTATCAATTTCGCTCCAATTCGTCATAATTGGTCCACCCTCCGCTTGGTTCCCCATCGTTATTTTCTGAGATCCCTTTTAAAATATAAATAGCTTAAATGAATTAGTGATGTTCTTCAAGTTATATACTCTCCCAGGGAGAGTATAATCATTTGCAAGCCATGAAGTTATTTTAAAAAAGCTCTGTTAAACTTGCCTGTTGATTCCGCACCATGTACTCAGCGAACCGCGGGGGTTCCGACGCTCCTCGGTCCAATACGCCTTCAGGGTCTCCCTTTCACTGGTTTTCCCGCTGGAGTCCTGAGCCTTCCGCTCCAATCAACAGAGTGCCAAAACCAACAATTATTCATTTATAAAATAATAAACGAACTCCTCATGCAAAAAGGGAGTTCGTTTCTAAAGGTTTCTGCTTTTCATCTGCATTTTTTCTGCTTTTTCTCCTTTGCTTCACAGTTCAAAAATTTATCATTAAAGTGCTTTCAATCTTAGAAGTTCCTGTCTGATCCTTTCAAGCTTTAGCTTTGTTTGTTTCTTTAAGTCTTCATTTTTTTCTGTCATGGCATCAAATAAAGTAGCCAATTCATAATCCATTTCCAGTCGTAGAACTGCTGTCCTTTCTCTCTCACCGGCTTTTTTCTTAACAGAATTCATAAGTTGTTTCATTAGACAGTACACCCCTTCCAATAATCTGGTTAGTTTTCTGATTATTTTTACTATTATCATATGAAGAGTAAATCCTAGATGCAACTAATTTGTGCTATAACCCAAACTTTAATTTATAGAGAGCTTCAAGGCTTAACATTTCTTGTTTGTTCGAGGTTATGCTACAATATTTGACAAAGCATTCAGGAGGTTAGCTTATGTCATTTTCCGGTTTTACCAATGATGATTTTGATGTTTTTAAAATAGATGGCCTAGATGACAGAATGGAAGCATTAAAGTCAACAATCAGACCGAAGCTTGAAGAATTGGGACTGCATTTTGCCCCATCGCTTTCAGCTTTATCGGGCGATGAAATGTTTCCTCATGTTGCCAAACATGCGAGGCGAACCAAGAATCCCCCAAATGATACGTGGGTTGCATTTGCCAGCAATGCGAGAGGCTACAAAATGCTTCCGCATTTTCAAGTTGGCTTATGGGAAACACATGTATTCATTTGGTTTGCTGTCATCTATGAAGCACCGAATAAAGAGGCAATCGGCAAAGCTTTCGAGGACAGCTTGGATAAATTGTATAAAGAAATACCTAAGGATTATGTCTGGTCTGGAGATCATACGAAACCATCTGCACTTCCGCACAATCAATTGTCTAAAGATGAATTAAAATCCATGTTTGTTCGCCTGCAGACTGTCAAGAAGGCTGAAATTCTTTGCGGCTTCCATATCCCTAGAGAAGAGGCCGTCAACATGTCGCCTGATCAATTTATTGAAAAAGCAGATTCTGTATTTAGAAATTTATTACCCCTATACAAAATGGCATAAACATCATTAAGTGATTAGATTAATTACTAAAAAGGAAAACCTCCTAACAGGAGGTTTTCCTTTTTTAACTATATAGCCAGTGCAAGGCGTGTTCACGGCCTGTTATTTCATTCTTATTTTATCCCCTGCAGAAGACTCCTTGGCAGCCTTCACCGTTCTGTATGATGAATAGCCGCTCTGTTCTTCAAATTCATCGCAAAGGTTTTTTTCCTGGGCTTTGCCCGGCACTATTTCCTTAAACCGTCTGTATGCATTCATAAATTGATCCCGCTCAATTCCTTTTTCATATGCCTGTTCAATGCTTTCGAAATATTTTATAACATCAACAATTTCTTCTGTTGACCAATCATGGTCAATCGGGTATTGATATTCCATCATTTCACCTCATTTATGATAATCCTGCTGCCTCTCATATTTACTCAGCCCACTTTTTGCGGACGTCTTCCCCTTCAGCTACCATTCGCTGAATTAACTCTTCAACAGTCGGCACATCCTTGATTAACCCCATTACCTGGCCAGCCCATGCGAAACCTTCATGGTCTTTCCCCTCATGAATATATTTCTTATTAGCATTCCCGCTTATGTAGTTCTTTAGTTGTTCATAGCCGCCATTTTGTTTTTCAACTTCAAGGATTTTATCTGTCCAGGAATTTGCAATTACCCTGGCAGGAGCACCTATGGTTCTTTTAATGACAACTGTATCATTTTCTGTCCCTTCTACGAGACGGTTTTTATATAATTCGGAAGCATGAACACATTCTTTTGTCGCCACAAATCTTGTTCCCATTTCAATCCCTTCGGCTCCAAGGCTTAGTGCAGCCATCATTCCTCTTCCATCCCCGATGCCTCCTGATGCAATAACAGGAATGGATACAGCATCAACAACCTGAGGCACGAGGACAAAGGTACCGATATCATCCCTGCCCAAATGGCCTCCGCCTTCCTGGCCAACGACCATGACTGCATCAGCACCAAGTTCTTCCGCCTTTACAGCCTGCCTTTTTGCTGCAACAAGAACAAGCTTCTTAACGTTTACCCCTTTCAATTGCTCAAAAATGGGAGCAGGATTTCCTCCTGTCATGGATATTACCGGAACTTCTTCTTCAATTGCAACATCCAGATAATCAGAGAAAGGTCTGCCGTGCTGCCCAATAGCAAAATTAACTCCAAAAGGCTTGTCTGTCAATTTCTTTACTTTTTGAATTTCTTCTTTAAGTTTTTCCGGGCTGCTAAGAGACATTGCTGTAACCTGCCCCAGCCCGCCTGCATTTGAAACGGCAGCAGCCAGATCAGAATAAGCGAGATGTGCAAGCCCTCCCTGTATAATAGGATATTGAATATTTAGCATGTCTGTAACCCTTGTGTTCCACTTCATATTTATAACCTCCATTCGTCAATATTCTTCTATTTCTATTTTTATGTTTTAATTTCCTGTTAACTTCTAAAACTAAAAGCAAGTTCAAAATTTAAGGAAGCGGAAGTGTTTGGACCATATGGCGGCAAAACGATAAGTCTTTCTATGCAAAGGGAATGAATAATGCTATAATGCAAATGTTTTATAACACGATCAAATTGAAATATTAACTAAAGAGGTGTGGGAATAAGTTGTCTCAATTTAAAACACCGTTGTTCAGCGGTTTACTTGCACACGCAAAAAAGGATCCGGTGCAGTTTCATATACCAGGGCATAAAAAAGGTACTGGGATTGACCCGGAATTTAGAGATTATATTGGAGATAATGCTCTTGCAATCGACCTGATAAATATCGGACCGCTTGATGATCTCCATCAGCCAAAAGGAATTATTAAAGAAGCGCAGGACCTTGCTGCAGAGGCATTTGGAGCTGATAGAACCTTCTTCTCTGTACAGGGTACAAGCGGAGCCATCATGACGATGGTTATGGCGGTCTGCGGTCCTGGAGATAAAATTATCGTCCCTCGAAATGTTCATAAATCAGTCATGTCTGCTATCGTTTTCTCGGGTGCAACGCCTATTTTCATTCATCCGGAGATTGATGAAAAGCTGGGAATATCGCACGGAATTACAACCGAATCTGTATCAAAAGCCCTTGAACTCCATCCGGATGCCAAAGGGGTTTTGGTTATAAATCCGACATATTTCGGGATTTCCGCTGATTTAAAGAAAATTGTGGACATTGCCCATTCCTATAATGTACCTGTCCTTGTCGATGAAGCACATGGAGTGCATATCCACTTCCATGACGAGCTTCCATTATCGGCTATGCAGGCCGGAGCAGATCTGGCAGCTACTTCTGTTCATAAACTTGGGGGTTCCATGACGCAAAGCTCTGTTTTAAATATGAAAGGAAACCTTGTATCGGCAAAAAGGGTTCAATCCATTTTGAGTATGCTGACGACTACTTCTACTTCTTATTTATTGCTCGCTTCATTGGATGTCGCAAGAAAACGCCTTGCCACTGAGGGCAAGGAGCTCATTGGCAACACTATAGAATTGGCCCAATCAATCCGCCGCCGCATAAATGAAATCGATCGCTTATATTGCGTCGGAGAGGAAATATTGGAAACAAAGGCCGCTCATGACTACGATCCGACAAAATTAATCATTTCGGTTAAGGAACTTGGTATGAACGGTTTTGATGTTGAAAATTGGCTTCGCGAAAAACATAATATCGAAGTGGAAATGTCCGATTTATATAACATCCTTTGCATTATTACACCAGGAGACACGGAAAGAGAAGCCGATATTTTAGTTTCTGCTCTTGCCGAGCTGGAGAAAGAGCGTCAAGGAAATACGGAGAAACTTGAAACTCAAGTGCTCTTGCCTAATATTCCAGTCTTATCCTTAACACCGCGTGATGCCTTTTATGCAGATACTGAGCTTGTACCGTTTGATGAATCAGAGGGAAGAATTATAGCTGAATTTATCATGGTCTATCCGCCTGGTATACCGATTTTTATCCCAGGTGAAATCATTACGAAAGAGAATCTTCGGTATATTAAAACGAATATGGAAGCCGGACTTCCCGTTCAAGGACCGGAAGATTACGATTTCAAATACCTTCGCGTCATTGAAGAACATCGTGCCATCCGATAATGCAAAAGAGCCTTTCCTTTAAGGAATAGGCTCTTTTTATTTTTAGCGGTTATTGTTTGCTTTATCTGTTTTTTCTCCGTCACAGCAGTTGCATTGTTTTGAATATAAAACCGTTACCTTTTCATCCTCAAAGTGATCGATAGTTGAATTGCAAGCCTGGCATACGATTGTACCCATCTTTTCATTCTCCTTTTCATTGAGTTTTTTAATTAAACTTGAAAGCGCTTAACATCTTTAAATTAATAATAATATAACACTATTAATTTTTCAAGCCTAATTGTATAACATATTTAAAGTATTTTTTGGTATTTATAGTTTTTACAAGGCATAAACCCCTCATTAATAGTATGTCACAATGCAAAAAAACAGACCTATATGGTCTGTTTTTCATAAGAAAGATTAAATATTATTCATATTGTGTCTCAAAACGGGCACCCGGTATTGCTTCTCTGAAAAATTCACTCAAATCGGCAGCTTGTTCATATAAATCAAGCTTAAATGCCTTTTGTAAGTATTCAATGTCTTCGAGATCTTTAGGGTCGAGGAGAGTGGAGCGGCCAGTTTGCATACAAATAACCAGAGGTTTTGAGAAGAAGAGATTCGTATAAACAATACCAAAATCATAACGGGTTGTTTCAGTTGTAAACCCCACAAAACGGACATTAACATTTTCATGCTCATCATAGAGCTTTTCGAAAAAGTCCATATTATTCCTCCTTTTCGTTTTAATATTTAGAATATTATTATAATTCATTAATCCTTTTTTGACAAGTATTTTAAATTTTCCTTCTTATTTTAAGTTGTCATAAGATTTTAATCAGTGCTAGAATGAAATAGGATGTTCTTGACCATACTATTTGGGATAATGGGGGGAAAGATGATGGCAGCTAATGCATTTATTAAGCTTGTTCCTTCATCAGCAAAGGAAAGTATCACAACTGAAGATCTGAAAGAGCTCTTTTTGTATTTTAAAAACATTACAGGAAAAACAGGTGACCAGATTAAATGGGAATATGATGATGCCGCTTTTCCTTACGAAATTAAAGAGAAGCCAGAAGGAAAAGGCAGCTGGTTTTATCTTTTGTCAAACCATGACCGCTATAATGCTATTATACTCGGTGTGGACAAAGAAATGATTAGAGAAGAAGATGGTTCTGAACAAGAGCAAACCTACATACAAGTAACCTTACCAGAAAACGCTACATTTGGGGACAAGGGAAAAGCCAATGAATTTTGCAAATTTCTTGCTAAAAAGCTCCAAGGGGAATTGCATTTGTTTAATGGAAGAATCATGTACTTCTATCCCAGAAAATAATGAAAACTTTTATAAAAGATCTATGGAAGAGAACAGCTCCTACTGCTGTTCTTATTCTATTTATACATGTAGTCAGGAGGTGAAATATGATCAGTAAAAAGGATATTATTATAGGAATATTGAGCTTGGCCTTTACAATAATATCTCCATTTACTTTTCACTCCTATTATGAGGGAAAACCGGAAAGCACCATTCAAAATATTGTGTTCGGCGCCCCGTTCCCTTTCGCGGAACAGACAATATCCTTTCCGGAGAATTCCGATTCATATCCACTGGAAGTAAAGTTTATATCTCCGTTTGAAAAAGAAACGGACTACAAAGTTGTGCCTTTTCTTTTTTCTTTCTTTAGTTACTTTTTATTGTTCTATTCTCTTTACACTATTTTTTCACGATATATGACACGGAAGCCAAAAAGAAAGAAAGAGGAGCAGACCTAGTGGCTCCTCTTTCTTTTGGCTTTGTTAGCTTTCCGCTCCAGCGCTCAGCGAACCGCGGGCGTTCTGACGCTCCTCAAGTATTAAGCCTGCGGGGTCTCCCTTTGACGTACTCCCGCAGGATATTGAATCAGCTTCCTTGAATAATCACCGTACGAAGGAAATGCACATGCATTTTCGAGGTTCACACGCCTTCAGATCCAATCAACAAAGTGCAAAATCAACATTGAGCTTTAACAGAGCCTTCTTTTTAAAAAGCCTGTATGCTCTCCAGTAAAGCAGAATAAGCGCCTGTTCAGCGTTTGCTTTATTCAACTGTTTTGATCTGTGCTGGGTCGACCATTTTAAATCCTTTATTTTGCAGTCCTTTTACGATATCCTCTATAGCTTCCCTTGTCCATTGCCTATCATGCATCAGTAAATTGGCACCCTCCACTAAATATGGTGAATTGACCATTATGTCCGTCAGCGCCTCTTTAGATTGATATTCTTTCTCCCAGTCGTACCCATAAGTCCAATTCATGACGAGCATTTTTTCATCCTGTGCAATTTTTTTACTGTAAGCTGTATTGGAACCAAAAGGAGCTCTAAAAAACTTTGGCCGCTGACCGATTAGGTCTTCAATTTTATCATTTAGACCGACAATTTCTTTGTATTGCTGTTCCTCTGAAAGGTTCTTCAGGTTTTGGTGGCTGTATGTGTGGTTGCCAATTGGAAAGCCAAGATCATGAATGGCTTTTAGTACGGCTGCCTCTTCAGGTGTATCAATAAAATGCCCGTTCACAAAAAAGATTGCTGGTGTACCTAACTTCTTTAAGGTTTCTGCCATTTCGAGCGCATATGTATCGGGAGCGTCATCAATCGTTAATAGTACAACTTTTGAATTTGCATTATTAATAGGTTCAATAGTCCAATTATTTTCGTTTAGCTGGTATTCTGTTTTAACAGCTGTTACAGTTTCCTTCTGGCTTGTTTCAGTATCGCCACCTTCTTTGATATTGCTTTCATCATTCGCCTGTATCTTTGTTTCCTGCTCAGGCTTACTTGCTTCTGTTGCTTCTTCTTGTTCATCTTTGACTGTTGTCGCTTGTTCCTTTTTTACAGTACCACATGCAGACAGAAACAGAATGAAAGAAAAAAGAATCATAACCCCTGCTTTTTTCATGTTGTCCTCCTTAAAATGCATATTTCTTTTCAGTCAACTCAATAAGTGGTATTATCGACAATGGCTTTCAAAAAGCCAAGAGTTGTTCCCCTGCTCACTCCTAACCCTTACCCACTGCATTTACCCAAAATAGGTTCGATATGAACATTATAAAACATTTTTCCTATTTACTTAACGGCCAGGGAGTTTTACACAGTTTTTTATTAGGGTAAAAAAATATTAGATATTTAAAAGATTTGGAGGGATTTGATGAAGAAACTGACACCCGTATTTACGGTTTCAGTCATATTCACAGCACTATTTATTTTATGGGGACTTGTCCCGGAAAGTGTATTGCCGAATGGAAACCTTGACACAGTCACACAGAGCATTCAAGGATTTATACTGCAGAAATTTGGCTGGTTTTATTTATTATCGGCTTCAGCCTTTTTAATTTTTTCTATCCTATTAATATTCACCAAGTACGGAAATATTCGTTTAGGGAAGGATGCTGACAGACCTGAATATAACTATTTAACTTGGTTTGCCATGCTTTTTAGCGCAGGAATGGGGATCGGCCTTGTATTTTGGGGAGTGGCGGAACCGATGTACCATTATTATGCTCCACCTTTCTCAGAAGGGCAGACACCTGATGCTGCTAGAGCAGCCATGAGATATTCCTTTTTCCACTGGGGTCTCCATCCATGGGCGATTTATACTGTAATTGCGCTGGCTCTTGCCTATTTTCAATTTAGAAAAGGGGCGCCGGGAGTTATTAGCTCTATATTAAGGCCAATTTTGGGCGACCGCGTTGATGGTCCTCTTGGCGTGATCATTAATTTCATCGCCGTTTTTGCTACTGTATTTGGGGTTGCAACCTCTTTAGGTCTTGGAGCCATTCAAATTACAGGGGGACTTTCCGCCACATTTGACGGAATCGATAATAATATTGCTACCCAGTTAACGGTTATTGCCATCGTAACCATTCTATTTATGCTTTCAGCGCAAACAGGTTTAAATAAGGGTATAAAATACTTAAGTAATTTAAACATTATCTTAGCAATAGCTTTAATGGTGTTCTTGCTGTTTGTAGGGCCTACCAATTTTATTATGGATCTTTTTACAACAACGATTGGCTCGTACCTTCAAAACCTCCCATCCATGAGCTTCAGATTAAGTCCATTTGATCAGAAGCTTACATGGTTCCAGGATTGGACAATCTTTTATTGGGCATGGTGGATTGCGTGGGCACCATTTGTCGGAACCTTTATAGCCCGAATCTCAAAGGGACGGACCATCCGTGAATTCGTGATAGGAGTGCTTGCTGTTCCAACGATTTTCGGTGCTCTATGGTTTTCCGTTTTCGGAGGAACTGGAATTTATCTTGAGTTCTTTGAAGCAAAACCTGTAATGAGTTCTATAGAACAACAAGGAATGGAAGTCGCTTTATTTACCGTTTTTGATAACTTCCCTTTCTCAACGGTTCTATCCTTACTGGCTATTTTCTTAATCAGCACCTTCTTTATTACATCTGCTGACTCTGCCACCTTTGTTCTTGGCATGCAGACAACTAACGGGAGCCTGAACCCTTCCAACAGAATAAAATTTGTCTGGGGGGTTATCCAATCTGCCTCAGCAGCCATACTTTTATGGACAGGGGGATTGGAAGCACTCCAGAGGGCTTCCATTATCGCAGCACTGCCTTTTACAATCATCATGCTTCTTATTGTTATATCACTGATAAAATCCTTTAAAGAGGAAGTCATTCCCGCACGAAAAGTGCATAAATCATAGAAAAAACAGGTACCTATCCTGATAGGTGCCTGTTTTTTTATCAGATTTGACCCCTTATTTTACCAATGGCTGAGATATGACATGGCTAAATGGAAGGAGCCATATAAACTTAAACTCATTAGTGTGACCATAAACGTTTTTTTAGCCGACTTAATAATCCAATTCCCTATATTTATTGCCAAGTAGAAAAAAACGAAAAACATAATTACTTTGTATACAAGCTGATCATATTTTGACAGCCATTCAATGAATGTATAACCGCTCCAAATAATCAGCTGAAGCAAAAGAGCTGTATAAATCTTCATTTTTCACACCACCACATTTTATCATTCATTTCCCTTTTCTTTTATAAAGGAAACACTGTGTGTTTGTAATATATGTTTAAAACGAAAATCTTATTTTTCATTTCTGTAACATTTGAATGACAAGCCAAATTTTTAACTTCCTGTATGATAAAATACTCATTATTATGAAGGAATAGCTATGAATAAATGCTGAACTGTTAGTTTAATGGTAAATTACTTAGACTTTTATACTACACAAAATATACACTTTTACTTTGAACTGTCTTCGATTCGTTTTATGGAATATTTAATAAAGTGAGGGCAATGGATATGAAAGGTCTGCCGCTTTTAATAATCGTTTCACTCTTGTTTGTGACCTCTTCATGCAATCATAAAGAAGCAAAAAAAGAATTAATGATTGACGACAGTGTTAAACAAATCATTTTCTTCTCTAATCATAAACAATACGAGCAAGAAGTCTCTTATTATGATGCAATTATTGAATTAAAGAGAAGTTTTCCGGAAGAAATAAAGAACATGAAGATTATTACTGCGTCGGAATCAAAAAACTATTATAACAATTTTGAAGTTGAAAACTGCCCGGCTATTTTGCTGGTTTATCAGGATGAAGTACTTGTTGAGATAAAAGGAATTGTTCCAAAAGAACAAATCGTTAAGCCCCTGGCCAATGCCTTGGATAGCGGCAGGTAAACGAACCTAAAAAAATCCTTCCCGAGTTGGGAAGGATTTTTTTATCATTACTTAACGATGTGAATAGGGCTTCCAATAGCAACTTCTGCTGCTTCCATTGTGATTTCACCTAGAGTTGGATGAGCATGGATCGTCATAGCGAGATCTTCTGCAGTCATACCAGCTTCAATAGCCAATCCAAGTTCAGCGATCATATCGGATGCGCTAGCACCAGCAATTTGGGCACCAATTACAAGTCCATCTTCTTTACGTGTCACAAGCTTTAAGAAGCCATCAGTTGAATCAAGAGCAAGCGCACGGCCGTTAGCTGCAAATGGGAACTTGGCTGCTGTTACTTCGATTCCTTCTTCTTTTGCCTGTTGTTCTGTATAGCCAACAGAAGCCAACTCAGGCTCAGAGAATACGACAGCTGGAATCGCCAGGTAATCAATTTCAGAATTATGTCCGGCAATTGCTTCTGAAGCAATCTTACCTTCGTAAGAAGCTTTATGCGCAAGTGGAGGACCTTCTACAATATCGCCGATTGCGTAGATATTGCTTACACTAGTACGGCACTGCTTATCAATCTTAACAACACCCCGGTCACTCATTTCAATGCCTACTTGCTCTAAACCTAATTCATCAGTATTAGGACGGCGTCCAACCATAACAAATACATAATCTGCTTCAACGGTTTTCTCTTCGCCTTTTACCTCATATTTAACAGTAACGCTGTTTTCACTTTCTTCAACGCCCTTAGCAAGAGCTTTTGTGATGATTTCAGCGCCTTTTTTCTTAAGGTTGCGTTTTACAAGTGAAGACATCTGCTTTTCGAAACCATTTAGGATTTCATCGGCACCTTCAAGTATTGTTACTTTCGTGCCAAAGTTCGCATACGCTCCACCAAGCTCTGTACCGATATAGCCTCCACCGATAACAACAATGCTTTCGGGAATTTCTTCAAGGGCTAATGCACCAGTTGAGTCAAGTACACGTTTTGTGTATTTGAATGCAGGAAGTTCAATTGGGCGTGATCCTGTTGCAATAATAGCATTTTTAAATGTATACGTCTGGGCAGAATTTTCATCCATCACCCGAAGAGTATTCGCATCAACAAAGTAAGCTTCTCCGCGTACAATGTCTACCTTGTTGCCTTTTAGAAGGCCTTCAACACCGCCTGTAAGCTTTTTAACAACGCCAGCTTTCCATTCTTGGACTTTTGTGAAATCAACCTTCACATTTTCAGCAGTAATACCCATGTTATCAGAGTGCTTTGCTGTTTCATAACGGTGTCCCGCAGAGATAAGTGCCTTAGAAGGAATACATCCAACGTTTAGGCAAACACCGCCTAGAGTGCCTTTTTCTACGATTGTAACCTTTTGTCCAAGCTGTGCTGCGCGGATAGCTGCAACATATCCTCCTGGACCTGCTCCAATGACTATAGTATCTGTTTCAATAGGGAAATCTCCTACTACCATTTATTACGCCTCCATTAACAATAGTTCTGGATCGTTCAGTAAACGCTTGATGTGGTTTAGTGCATTCTGTGCAGTTGCTCCATCAATGATTCTGTGGTCAAAGCTTAGAGACAATGCCAATACTGGTGCAGCAACAATTTCTCCGTCTTTTACCACCGGCTTTTCCGCAATACGACCAATACCAAGAATCGCAACTTCAGGATGATTGATAACTGGTGTAAACCATTGTCCGCCTGCAGAACCGATATTTGTGATTGTGCATGAAGCACCTTTCATTTCATCCGGAGCAAGCTTGCCATCACGAGCTTTTCCAGCAAGCTCGTTGATTTCATTAGAGATCGCAAATGTAGATTTGCGGTCTGCATCTTTTACAACCGGTACAAGAAGACCTTTCTCCGTATCAGCTGCAATACCAATGTTGTAGTAATGCTTATGAATGATTTCACCTGCAGCATCATCAATTGAAGTGTTTAATGCAGGGAACTCACGCAATGCGCTTGTTAGTGCCTTTACCACATATGGAAGGAACGTAAGCTTGATTCCTTTATTTGCGGCAATTTCTTTGAACTTCTTGCGGTGTGCAACAAGTTTCGTTACATCAATTTCATCCATCAATGTAACATGTGGAGCAGTATGCTTAGAGTTAACCATAGCTTTAGCAATGGCTTTGCGGATTCCGCTCATCTTCTCGCGAGTTTCAGGATATTGCCCTTCTGGAATCGCTTGTGCAGCTGCCGGTGCAGTTTCTTTTGTTTCAGTTTGCACTGGTACAGTTTCCTGAGCAGGAGCTTCAGCAGTTTGAGCTTTTGCTCCGCCATTCAAGAATGCGTCAATATCAGCCTTTTGAATACGCCCGTTTTTGCCGCTTCCTGCTACCTGGCGGATGTCAATGCCCTTATCGCGAGCATATTTTCTAACTGAAGGCATAGCAATAATGCGGCGATTAGGATCTACTTCAGCCTGGGAAATAGCTGCTCCTTCTTTTGGTGCTTCTTGCATAGGAGCTTCTTCCTTTTTCACATCCTGACCAGCTTCACCTGTTGACTGAACTTGCGCTTCAGTTTTAGTTTCTTCTTTTGGTGCTTCGTCTTCATGATCTCCCTTGAATTTAAGGTCCTCATATCCAGGAGCATCAAAAGTAATTAAAACCTGGCCTACAGTTGCAACTGTTCCTTCTTCAACAAGAATTTCTTCGACTTTACCTTTAACAGGGGAAGGAATTTCGACAACTGCTTTATCGTTTTGAACCTCACAAAGCACATCATCTTCTTGTACTTCATCGCCTGGCTTTACAAACCACTTGACGATTTCACCTTCATGGATACCTTCACCAATGTCAGGCAATCTAAATTGGAATGCCAATGGAATTCAACCTCCTATTATTTCGATCAATTAATAAAGTGCAAGCGCCTTGTCCACCCCCGACAAGCACAAGACGAGCCTAACGGAAAGGCGTTCTTTGCCTTTCTGGGAGGATTGGCTTGTGACCTCGAGGGGGTAGGCGCTGGAGCTAGAATAGTAAAACACAGCAGGGGAATAGTTTCCCCCACTTTGATCTGAGTAATTTCATAAATTGCGTTCTGTAACAATTGCCTGTTGACTTCCGCTCCAAGCTCAGCGAACCTCGGGCGCTCCTCTGCGCCTGCGGGACTTCGGTTGACACGTTTCTCCCGAAAGACTTTGAGTAAGCATCTTTGAATGAACATCGCACGAAAAAAACACGAATGATTTTCGAGGGTCTTGGACTTTACGCTAAAATCAACAGGTTGACAAAATTACTATTAGCTTTAAAACGTCTTTAATTAAAATTCAAGAACTTTTTTAGCTGTTTCGATTACATCTTTATAGTTTGGCAGCCATACTGTCTCAGCTTGCGGGAAAGCAAATACAGTATCTGGAGCCGCTACACGAAGGACTGGTGCTTCAAGGCTAAGGATTGCACGGTCATTGATTTCAGCCACAACATTTGCTGCAACACCAGCTTGCTTTTGTGCCTCCTGAACAACGATGGCTCTTCCTGTTTTCTCAACCGAAGAAATGATTGTATCAATATCAAGCGGAGCAACTGTGCGCAAATCGATAACTTCTACAGATTTTCCTTCTTTTTCAAGTTCTTCAGCAGCTTTTAATGACTCATGAACCATTGCACCATAAGTCACAATTGTAAGGTCTGAGCCTTCACGTTTTACTTCTGCCTTGCCAAGTGGAATTGAATATTCTTCTTCTGGCACTTCCTGGCGGAAAGAACGGTATAATTTCATGTGCTCAAGGAAGATAACAGGGTCGTTATCACGGATAGCTGAAATCAGAAGCCCTTTCGCATCATATGGAGTTGATGGTATTACAACCTTTAATCCCGGCTGCTGAGCCATAAGTCCTTCAAGGCTGTCCGCATGCATTTCAGGAGTATGTACGCCTCCTCCGAATGGTGATCGGATTGTAACCGGTGCACTGTATCTTCCGCCGGAACGGTAACGCATACGCGCCAGCTGGCCGGAAATAGAATCCATTACTTCGTAAACAAATCCAAAAAATTGAATTTCAGGAACTGGACGGAAGCCCTGTAAACCAAGACCTACTGCCAGACCGCCGATTCCGGATTCAGCTAGTGGTGTGTCGAATACACGCTCTTCGCCGAATTCTTTTTGCAGGCCTTCGGTAGCACGGAAAACGCCGCCGTTTACGCCAACATCTTCACCGAATACTAAAACATTCGGATCGTTACGCAATTCTGTGCGCAGAGCATCAGTAATTGCCTGAATCATTGTCATTTGCGCCATGGCTTACTTCGACTCCTTTTCTTTATAAATTTCATATTGTTCTTTTAAATTGTGAGGCATTTCTTCGTACATAATTTTCATCAAGTCAGTAACCTTTTGCTTAGGTGTATCATCAGCCTTCTTAATGGCTTCTTTAATATCATCTTTCGCTTTTTCAATGACTTCGTTTTCCATATCTTCGTTCCAGATTCCCTTGTCTTCAAGGAACTTGCGGAAACGTACAAGAGGGTCTTTCTTTTCCCACTCGTTATCAAGATCTGATGTACGGTAGCGAGTTGGGTCATCCCCTGCCATTGTGTGCGGTCCGTAACGGTAAGTTAGTGTTTCAATAAGAGTTGGACCTTCGCCATTAATAGCGCGCTCACGAGCTTCACGAACTGCAGCATATACTGCAAGCGGATCCATTCCATCAACCTGGATTCCCGGAATTCCAGCAGCAACTGCTTTTTGTGCAATTGTTTTAGCAGCAGATTGCTTTTCAACAGGAGTGGAAATAGCAAAACGGTTATTTTGGACAATAAAGATTGCCGGGGCTTTGAATGCTCCCGCAAAGTTAATTCCTTCGTAGAAGTCACCCTGTGAGGCACCGCCGTCACCAGTGTAAGTGATCGCAACTTTCTTTTCGCCGCGCTTTTTCATGCCAAGCGCCACACCTGCAGTTTGGATGTATTGAGCACCAATGATAATTTGAGGAGAAATAACATTTACACCTTCAGGGATATTTCCGCCTTCAAAGTGTCCTCTTGACCATAGGAAAGCCTGGTATAAAGGAAGGCCGTGCCAAATGATTTGAGGCACATCACGGTAGCCTGGAAGAATGAAATCTTCTTTTTCCAATGCAAATTGGGAAGCAAGCTGTGAAGCCTCCTGTCCTGCTGTTGGTGCGTAGAAGCCTAAACGGCCTTGTCTGTTTAGTGAAATGGAGCGCTGGTCAAGAATACGGGTATAAACCATGCGGCGCATTAATTCCTGCAGCTGCTCATCGCTTAAGTCAGGCATTGCTGATTCATTAACAATCTTGCCTTCTTCACTTAAAATTTGTAGAGTTTGGAACTGTTCTTCAACTGTTTCGAGCTGTTTTTTCGCGTCGAATTGTGCCTTCTTTGTTTTAGAAGCCATATCAGTCACCCTTTCCTTTCATAAAAAGACGTTAATTAAGAGTTTTTATACACAAAATTTAGGTTACCCAAAATGAAGCCATATTAGAAAAACCTTCTTAATGTAATTAATTTTTTCTATCAGGCGCTGCGCTTTGTAAAGTATCTCTAAATTAGCAGAAAGCTTGATTCTGCAATTTGCATACTTTTGATTAGTTTTCCACAGAACTCGCATAAAAAAACGTCTTTCTGTTCATCCTTAACTATCATATTCTGTATTAGTTTAATTTGCAACTAAATTGATACAGAATTATCTACGAGATTTAGTTTAATATACCTAAAACACATACGTCAATTACCTTGTTTTATGTTTTTACATTGTAAGCATACTTTTTATATATTTTCATAAAAATAAAACTGTATTATCTGAGCCGCCTGTTCTGTACTATAAAAAACCTCTAAACCTGCTTGTGTTATAGTAAAGTTACTCTGCCTGGTATTATTTTAATAAAATAAAAAAAGGGATCTGCTCTGATCCCTTTTTTTAACTTAGTCCATAAATCAATGTTATTTACACCTTCCTCGCATACCCTAATAATACAAAAAATGCCGGCATTTTATTATGCCGGCACCACATCATTAATCTTCGCTCTTAATCTCAAGCCCAGCCTCTTTATAAAAAGCCAGCTTTGCTTTATTATATTCTTTCGTTTTTTCGTTGAATTGTTTATTTGACTCCAGAATGTTTTCATACATACCGTTTATTTTGCTGATTTGTTCTTCCAGCTGTTCAAGGGAAAGATCCTCTTTCTTAAACATCGCATAAAGCTCTTTATCATATTCAAGCGCTTCGGTATAGTCTTTATAAAGATCATCGTGGATCTTATATCTTTCCATCATAATTTCATATAATCCCTTGGACTTTTCCTGTAATTTTTTATCCTCTATTTCCTCTATAATAGGCAATAAAGTTTCAAATTCCTCTTTGGATGCCTGAATGCTCTTCTGCTCTTTTTCCATGTGGTCCTTTCTTTGGTCGACAATGGAAGAAGCTTCATCTGAAAGCTTTGTAATTTCGTCAAATTCTTTCATTCCCAGGGCAATAATTTTATCGTATAATTCCTTTTCTTTTTTCTCCAGATTTACAAGCGGATCCTGCTGCTCCTCAAAAGTCTTCTCTTTTGCAACAACGTTTTCAAGGACCTCATAAATTTTTTCCTCTGGAGTAGGCTGATTCATACAGCCTGTCAGGAAAATGGCTCCTATTGTTAAAACCAGCAACAGGCGGCATTTACTAAAAATCGACACGATGAAACCTCCTTACTTATAACAATTTTAACTATATCGGTACTTGCACCATTTGACAATAGCCTATTGGAATGACAAATTTTGTCGAGTTTCAACTCGGGCCGCTTTTAGACTGTCCTATCCTGCAGCTTTTGCCTTTTTTTAATCTATTCATATCGTTTTTCCTTTATGACTTGGGCAAAGGCCTACACCAAAATTCTGCTCACACATAGGCTATATTAATCGTCCGATACGACTCGTTTTAAAATATGGACGATAATCTACTTCAGGGAGGTTATCCTTCATGTACGGATATGGCGGATACGGTTATGGCTGCGGTTATCCAGGAGCCGTTGCAGGTGCTGGTTACGGCAGAGGTTTTGCGTTAATAGTTGTTTTGTTTATTCTCTTGATCATTGTTGGCTGCGCCTGCTGGAATTTTTAATTTTTGAGAAGGTGCCGCTGGTGCCTTCTCTTATTAACTTTTTCACTGCACTCTGTTAGACTTAAAATATTAAAAGCAGCCGTGAGCTGGATTTGGCTCCTGCTTCCCAGCATGCCAAATCCTTTGCTGCCCCATCCACATTTTATTTTTACATAGCGGGAGTGATTATTCATGCTGAGCATGACAGATATAATACGTGATGGTCATCCTACCTTAAGACAAACAGCCGCAAAAGTGAGCATGCCTCCATCCGAAGAAGACAAGCAAATATTAAAGGAAATGCTTGAATATGTAAGAAACAGCCAAAACCCTGAATTGGCTTCACAATATGGTTTGAGGCCGGGCATTGGCTTAGCAGCACCCCAAATAAATGTTCTTAAACGAATGATAGCCATACATGTAACCGATAGTAATGAGCTATATAGTTATGCTCTTTTCAACCCAAAAATTATTAGCCATTCTGTGCAGCGTTCATATTTGGCTGCAGGTGAAGGTTGTTTATCTGTTGATCAACCCATACCCGGTTTTGTGCCAAGGTATGCCAAAGTAACAGTAAAAGGTACAGATCTCGATGGTAAAGAGGTAAACCTCAGGTTAAAGGGATTGCCTGCAATTGTGTTCCAGCATGAAATAGACCATTTGAACGGAATCATGTTTTACGACCACATTAATAAACAAAATCCGTTCCAGCCAATTGAAAATGCAGTGGCAATTGAAAGATAACCAAATGTTCCACATTACCCAGAGGCAAGCAAAATAAAAGGAAAGTCCATTTGGTATCCGGACTTTCCTTTTATTACTAGCTCTGTTAAACTTGTCTGTTGATTGAAGCTCGCTTTCCGCGGGCGGTCCTACGCTCATCAAGTACCAAGCCTGCGGGGCCTCCCTTTGACTCTCGTCTCTCGCTTGTTAATGAAGAGCATACTCGAATCATTACCGCACGAAGGAAATAACGAATACATTTTTGAGGAGTCGCTCGGCTTCCTCTCCAATCAGCGGGCAAATACAACAATGGCTTTACCATAGCCTTATTGCTAAGGTTTTATCGGAAAGCTAAATTAATTGAAGCTCTTTTAATCCATTCCATATGCCTTCTTCATCGACCGAAGATGTAACACGGTCTGCTGCCTCTTTTACTATATCTGCGGCATTACCCATAGCTACCCCGGTTCCCACCGCATTCAGCATCTCAATATCATTTAAACCATCTCCAAAAGCATATACATCCTTCATTTCAAAGCCCAGCCGTTCAATCATTTTTTTAATTCCTTCAGCTTTAGATCCACCCGCAGGCAAAACATCCACCGAGTAAGGGTGCCATCTGATAAAACCAAAATCCGGATATTCCGAAAAATACATTTTCTCGTCTTTTTCCTCACAGAAAAGCAATGACTGATATAATTCCCTATCCTTAAAGAAATTCCTATCTTCTTCAGGATGAGGAAACTTAAGGCTTCCCATGCTTTTTTCAATAAATTCATGATGCCGGACTGATGATTTCATCGTTTTCTCATTCATAAATACGAGAGGATGCCCGTTATCCTGCGCATGTTTATAAAGCTTTTCAATTTCAGTTATTCTTAAAGGGTTACGGTAAATAGCTTCATTCTCAAAAACTACATATTGTCCGTTAAAGCTGACGAATGAATCTATATCAAGCTCATCCCTAAGGCTTTCGAACATAAAAGGGGCCCTTCCAGTCGCGATAGCCACAAATGTCCCTTTCTTTTTCAATTGGTCTATAGCTTCCTTTGTACTGTCAGGGAGCTTTTTATCAGAATCCAATAAGGTCCCGTCTATATCGAAGAAAACAATTTTTTTCATTTTATACTAACTTCCTTTCGCACATAATCATGCTGCTTCATGCGGCAGCATTTCTGCCTGCTGAATTCTCTTTTTTCGATGTTATATATACTCCGGCAAAAATAATAAGAAGCCCGAAAAGCATTGACAAGTGAATTTGTTCCTTAAGGAGAATTGCTCCCCAGATGATTGCTGATGCAGGTACAATATAGGTTACCAATGAGGCAAATTCAGGACTGCCCTCTTTGACTAAATAATAATACAGCAGATAGGCTAGACCGGAACCGAAAGTTCCCAAACCAACTAGCGGGAGAAATATATCTGCCTCCATAAATTTGTTTATAGGTGTGGGCGATAACACCTGCATTGAAAAAAAACTAATGATCGTTGCTGCAAAGAGGGTAAACAGGGAAATTTCCAGGGTGGACACACCAGAAAGGTGTTTTTTTGTTAGGTGCGTACCAGCTCCGTAGCAGAAAGCAGCACCCGACATCAAAAGTACACCATATGTATTTCCTGATAATAAATCAGCGGTATGGATATCAGACAAGATTAAAATTCCGATAAAACCAATCCCAATGCCGAGCCGCTGATTTTTGCCAAGCGAGGCAGCAAAAAATAATGAACCGATCAAAAGAGTCCAAATTGGAGTAGTGGCATTCATCACTGAAGCCATGCTGGAAGAAATCATTGTTTCACTTGCTGAAATTAGCAGCCATGGCAATGCATTGTTTAAAAAACCTACTAATATCAGTTTTTTCATCGGCAACCGTTTAAATGCAATATTTTCCCTCTTTAAAAGTACAATAAAAGCAAGCGTTACAAATCCAAATAAACACCTTCCAAATACTATAGCCGCAGGACCCACGTCCTCCAGCAGAATCTTAATAAATAGAAATGAGGTCCCCCAAATCAGACTCAAGACCATTAAAGCTCCATAAAGCCTCCCCATCCGCTCCACAACCTTCTGTTAAAGATACAACATTATAACTTTGATAACTATCTAGCTGCAGCGCCACCCCCCTCGAGATCACAAGATTAGCCTCCCAGAAAGGCAAAGAAAGCCTTCCTGGGAGGTTCGTCCTGTACTTGTCCGGGGTGATCAAGGCGCTTGATCTTTTCTAATTTACAGTAATAAAACATTAAACCCTTAAAGGGAAATTGTCAATTTGCTTCCTGTGTTCAGTCACTAAAATCTAAAATTGTAAAGGATTTTCCAAGTTTCCCCACGAGAGATTTTCATATTTCATCATATAATATAACTAAAAAGAGACCACTATTAAAACTAAATCTGTTTAAAACGCCCTTGTTTCCTTTACTTTGGACAAGGATCGTTTAAAATAGAAAGTAAGGAGATGATCCACTATGTTGAAGAAGCTAAGAAAGAAGCTCTTAAAACAGTGGAACGACATGCTTCGAAAAAAGTCAATCGCCTGACAATTTTGAGCCCTTCAAACTTGCGAAGGGCTCCTTCCTTATTGTAAATTGGTTATCAGTACACTTTTTTACATAGTTTTCACACCGCTCCACCTGCTGCCATCTGAAGCGGAATAAACCTAAACAAGAAAAAACATGTAATACATGTTATTATTTTATATAATAGAAAAAGCTATATCGGATTAAGGAGAGATTGAAATGATTTTTAAGGTATATTATCAGGATTCCAAAACAGAAGTACCGGTTAGAGAAAAAACAAAAACGATATTTGTTGAAGGAAATTCTGAAAGAGATGTCCGCACAAAGCTGGCTGATCGTCCATATAATATTGAGTTTGTAACAGCTGTGGAAGGCGAATTCTTGGAATATGAAAAACAAAGTGAAGACTTTAAAGTATTGGAGATTGGATAATTTATGAAATTTGTTAAAAATGACCAAACGGCCGTTTTCGCATTAGGCGGCCTGGGAGAAATCGGCAAAAACACGTATGGTGTACAGTTCCAGGATGAAATAATCCTAATAGATGCGGGAATAAAATTCCCTGAAGATGAGCTGCTCGGCATTGATTATGTTATTCCTGACTATACCTATTTAGTTAAAAACGAAGATAAAATAAAAGGATTATTTATTACACATGGGCACGAAGATCATATTGGGGGAATTCCTTATCTATTAAGAGAAGTGAACATCCCTGTTTACGGCGGAAAACTTGCACTTGGCCTTCTTAAAAACAAACTTGAGGAACATGGCTTGCTAAGGCAGACTACCCTCCATGAAATAAAGGAAGATGACATTATTAAATTCAGAAAGACTTCTGTTACTTTCTTCCGCACAACTCATAGTATTCCGGACTCATATGGGATTGTTGTTAAAACACCTCCTGGACAAGTTGTCCATACAGGAGATTTTAAGTTTGATTTCACCCCTGTTGGTGAACCTGCAAACTTAACTAAAATGGCTGAAATCGGAAAGGAAGGTGTCCTTTGCCTGCTTTCCGATAGTACAAACAGTGAAATCCCTGAATTTACAATGTCTGAGCGCCGTGTAGGCGACAGCATTCACGACATCTTCCGAAAAGTGGAAGGCAGAATTATTTTTGCTACATTCGCATCCAATATCCATCGTCTGCAGCAGGTGACAGAAGCGGCCGTAACAAACGGCAGAAAAATTGCTGTCTTTGGAAGAAGCATGGAAGCAGCGATCAATATTGGCCAGGAACTTGGATATATTCAAGCCCCAAAAGATACTTTTATTGACGCTCACCAAATCAATCGCCTCCCTGCTAACCAGGTGACAATCCTATGTACGGGCAGCCAGGGTGAACCGATGGCGGCATTGTCAAGAATCGCTAACGGAACCCATCGCCAGATTCAAATTATACCAGGAGATACCGTTGTATTTTCTTCTTCACCAATACCAGGAAACACAATCAGTGTCAGCCGTACAATTGACAGGCTTTCCCGTGCAGGCGCAGAGGTTATTTACGGAAAATTGAGCGATATCCATACCTCAGGACATGGCGGCCAGGAAGAACAAAAGCTAATGCTTCGTTTAATCAAGCCAAAGTTCTTCATGCCGATACACGGTGAATACAGAATGCAAAAAATGCATGCTAAATTGGCCGTTGACTGCGGTGTTGATGAAGAAAACTGTTTCATCATGGATAACGGTGAAGTACTGGCACTCAGCGACGATGCTGCACAGGTTGCCGGTAAAATCCCTTCAGGTTCTGTTTATATAGATGGAAGCGGAATTGGGGATATTGGAAATATCGTCCTTAGAGACCGCCGAATTCTATCTGAGGAAGGTTTGGTTGTCGTAGTAGTAAGCATTAATATGAAAGATTTTAAAATTGCTGCAGGACCTGACTTGATTTCACGCGGATTTGTCTACATGAGAGAATCAGGAGACTTAATCAATGATGCCCAATCTCTTATTACAAAGCACTTAAGCAAGGTAATGGAACGCAGAACAACACAATGGTCTGAAATCAAAAACGAGATCACAGATACACTTGCTCCATTCCTTTATGAAAAGACCAAACGCCGTCCAATGATATTGCCAATCATTATGGAGGTTTAAGAAAAAAGGCTGTATCGCTCATTTGAGTGATACAGCCTTTTTATATTTCGGATTCTTCAAATCAGACTTAAGACATTACTTTCTTTTCAAATCGGTTGATATCGACATCCGCTCCTATAACAATCAGAATATCATCATATTGGATTTTTTCATTTGCCTGAGGAGATACAATGATTTCATTTTTTCTTTTAATTGCAACAATATTTATTCCATATTTGGCACGGATATCGAGATCAATAATGCTGTGTCCTGCAAGCTTTTCATTCGCTACAATTTCAACGATGCTATGCTCGTCGGAAAGCTCAAGATAATCAAGAACGTTATTTGAGACGATACTATGGGCAATCCTTTTACCCATATCTCTCTCAGGATGGACAACATGGTCCGCTCCTATTTTCCTTAACACTTTTTCATGATAATCATTTTGGGCTTTAACGGTTATCTTATTGACTCCGAGTTCTTTCAAAATTAAAGTTGTCAGGATGGATGCCTGGATATTGTCTCCAATAGCGACAATAACATGGTCAAAATTCCTGATCCCAAGGCTTTTGATCACCGATTCATCAGTCGTGTCGCCAACGACTGCATGTGAAGCGATTCTTGCAAATTCATTTACACGATCTTCATTTAAGTCAATCGCCATTACTTCCATACCTTCTTCAGCAAGCGCACGGCAGATACTGCCCCCAAAACGGCCAAGACCGATAACAGCAAACTCTTTCTTCATTTCTTATTCCTCCAACCCGTTAGCTATATAAACAATAATAACATATTAGCATAAGCAGCAGGTAAGCAAGAATAATCGCAGTCAGACGAATATCTGCCTGTTTTATTCCCGTTTACCTGAGCCTTTTGTTTTTCTCTTCCAAAAGAGTGCGGCTCCGGCTAAAATAATAAATACAATAATGAAAGGCAGGTTGCCAATCACCATTACCACAGCTCCTGAAAGGATTGCAAGCATCCAATTAGTACTGGTTGCCAGCTGCTTTTTTGTTCTTTCCCATGTATTTAAATCTCCATTTTCCAATGACGGCACGATAACTTTATTCTCAAATAAATGGATATTGACAGTAGAAAACGAAGTCTGGTTCTTCAAATATCTCATCCGGCCTTCAATCTGTTCGATTTCTTCCTGGATGACTGAGAGATCTGCCGAGATTTGTAATAAGTCTTCTGTCATTTCAGCCTTTTTCATAAAATCAATCAGGCGCTCTTCTGCTACACGCTTCGAACGGATTCTTGATTCAAGATCAACAAACTCTTCAGAAACATCCTGTCCGCTTACACTCCTCTCAAGGGTCTCTGCTGCTACTCCCTCAGCATCATGCAAGAAGCTTTGAAAACTGTCTGCAGGTATTCGAATTTTCATGGCACCGCCTGTATGCTCTTCCCCCTCTTTATAACTATTCGATTCCACAATATATCCATTATAGTGAGCTGCCTTTTCTTCAAGCGATTTTAGGGCAATTTGAAAATCCTTAACACTTATGGATAATTCCGCATTATAGATAACCATCCTGCCTTCATTTGCCTTAATAGGCTTCGGTTCTTCTTCTATGGAATTCCCTTTCGAAATAGCCGTTGACTCATCTTCACTTTCAATTGGTTTATCACTTTTTTCAGCGGCCCTTTCTTCCCCTGCCGAATCATCCATGCTTTTTTCCGATGAGCCAGCGCTGCATCCTGCCAAAATGATCATTAAGCCAAAAAAGAAAAATTTTTTAAACATCATTCTATTGCCCCCTTTTTTTTCTATTTATTATGAAGACGCTAATATATGGAATAATGTTACAAAAAAACCTCCCTAAAGGAGGTTTAGATGGCTTCCAGCATATTAAATTGGGCTTTTACTAAGTGATAATATTCACCTTTCATATCTATTAGCTGATCATGATTTCCTTGTTCAAGAATGTTTCCATGATCCAAAACAAAAATTTGGTCAGATTCGCGAATGGTTGAAAGTCTGTGTGCGATAATTATGGCCGTTCTGCCTTTTAAGAGTGTTTTTAATGCCACCTGGATTTTCATTTCAGTCTCAGTGTCTATACTTGCAGTTGCCTCATCCAGGATGAGAATGCGCGGGTCTGCTAGCAAGGCGCGGGCAAAGGATAGTAGCTGTCTCTCCCCTACAGAAAGGATATTTCCTCGTTCCTCTACTTCGGTCTTATACCCATTGGGCAGTTTTTCTATAAACCCATGTGCACCTACAGCTTTTGCAGCTTCTATTACTTCGTCATCCGTAGCATCAGGTCTTCCAAAACGGATGTTATCAAAGATCGTTCCTGAAAAAATAAACGTATCCTGCAGCACTACACTAATTTGATGTCGTAAGCTGGATAGCGATACATCCCTCAAATTATGGCCGTCGATCTTCACAGCCCCGCCAGTTGGGTCATAGAAACGGCTGATTAAATTGGCAATCGTTGTTTTTCCGGAACCTGTATGCCCAACAAGTGCTACAGTCTGCCCGGCTTTCATTTCAAGGCAAACTCCGTTTAAAGCAGTTCTTTTCTCATCATAGGAAAATACGACATCCTCAAACTCAATATGACCCTTTATATCATGAAGATCAATTGCGTTCGTTTTTTCTGAAACAATTGGTTTTTCATCAAGAAATTCGAAAATCCTTTCTGAAGAAGCCATCCCCATGAGAAGCTGGTTATATACCATCCCAAGCCGGGAAATCGGCTCCCAGAACATGCCCAGATAGAATGCAAAAGAAACAAAAACACCGATGGTAATAGCGTCAGTCTGGATTAAATGCGTACCATACCAAATTAAAACAGCAGTGCCTAATGCATTGGTTAATTCAACAAGCGGCCTGAACTTAGCGTTTTTCTGTGAGGCTGTCCGCCAGCTTTCAAAATTCTCTGTATTCACACCATCAAAAAACGCCATATTTTCTTTTTCCTGTGTAAATGATTGAGTAATTCTGATTCCCTGAATGCTTTCATTTAAATGGGAATTCAGCTTGGATTGTTTTAACCGAACCGTTTGCCATGATCTTCTGATATTTCGCCGTAAAGAAGTAGAAATAAAAAACATGATCGGCAATATGACCATAATGGCCAGTGTCAGTTCCGGACTTAAAGTAAATAAGATAATAAAGATACCAGCAAGCATGATCAGGTCCATTAGGAGGTTGATTACACCATTAGTGAATAGCTCCTGTAAGGAGTTAATGTCATTCATTATCCTTACCAATATGGACCCTGCCGAACGCTGGTCAAAGAAACGGTGTGAAAGCGTCTGGACATGCGTAAAGAGGTGTTTTCGAATGTCATAGATAACACTTTGGCCAAGCATATTCATCCATTTGATCCGGAAATAGTTCGCTATATATGACATTATATAAAGTCCGGCTATCAACGCAACTAGAAATGACAGAAGCTGCCCATCCTTTTCAATTAAGGCTTTATCGAGCGTATAAACACCTATTAAAATAGGAATTACCAGCCTTACACCAGTATTGATCAATACCATAATGATAGAAAGGGGCAGCAAGTCCTTTCGGTATGGTTTCATATAGCTAAAAAGACGCAGCATTTGCTTCCAGTTGAACGGTTTCTCAATTAGTTCTTCTGTTGAATATTGAAATCTGTTTAATACTTTTTCATCTTTCTCCTTTTTCAAATGAACACCTCCTAGCCTGCATGTGATTGAAGAACCTTTTCTCGGTCCTGATATTGAATATCGTAAATTCTCTGATAAGGACCGTTATTCTTAAGCAGCATTTCATGAGTACCTCTTTCTGCTACAGCCCCATTTTCCAAAACCATAATTTCGTCAGCATGTTTAAGAGAAGAAATTCGGTGGGCAATAATAAAGGTTGTTCGGTTTGCCATAACTTCCTTCAATGCCTTCTGTATCCTGAATTCGGTTTCCATATCTACTGCACTTGTAGCATCATCCAGAATTAAAATGCTCGGGTCAGCGCAAATGGCCCGTGCTATAGCAATTCTCTGTTTCTGGCCTCCTGAAAGGCCCATTCCCCTTTCCCCAAGGACAGTATCGTAATTTTCTGGAAGCTCCATGATAAAATCATGAGCCTGTGCCCGTTTGGCTGCCTCAATAATCTCATCCATCGATGCATCGGGTTTCCCGAAAGCTATATTCGCTTTTATAGAGGAAGAAAATAAAAATGATTCCTGGAGTACAAAGCCAATGTTTCTTCTAAGTGACTCAAGAGAGTAATCCTTTACATTAACTCCGTCAATAAGCACTTCACCTTCAACAGGTTCGTAAAATCTTGTCATAAGCTGGGTAAGACTCGTTTTACCTGACCCCGTTGAACCGATTAAGCCAATGACCTTCCCAGGCTGTGCATGGAAATTAATTTTGCTTAAAGCATCTTTATCTTCTTCTGTGTATCTCAGGGTAACATCGCAAAATTCAACCTCCCCTTGCAGGCGTTCAACCGTGACGGAAGATTCTTTGCTTTCAATTTCATTATCAGCTTCCAATATCTCAAGCAGCCGTTCGCCTGATGCCTTTGATTGTGAAAAAAGGTTAACAATAAAACCAAGGTTCATAATTGGCCACATGATGTACCAAACAAGGCTATAAAAGGCGACAAGCTCCCCTGGCTTTAAACTGCTATTCATTACTAGATAGCCGCCGTAAGCCAGCAGTAAAACGACGCTTAAATTACCCAAAAACTCCATTAACGGAAAGTATTTAGCCCAAATATCCGAAGTAAACAGGTATTTGTCTTTATAGTCGCTATTCGAATTATTAAATTTATTGATCTCGTAATCTTCTCTTGATAGTGATTTCACTGTATTGATGCCGCTGATGTTTTCTTGGACTTTGGTGTTCAGGTGTCCGAACGATTTGCGTATACTCCGGAACGCCGGGTGGACCGCCTTATCAAACTTGAATGTGACGACTGCCAGAAAGGGCAGTGTTAAGAGAGTTACTATAGTCAATGAAATAGAATAGTAGAACATGACTGATATGCTGATTAAGATTAATAAAAAGAATCTGATTAGTTCTGAAAAACCGAATGAAAGAAAAAATCGAAAACCTTCTACATCTGCGGTTAACCGTGACATTAAGTCTCCAGTTTTTGCGTTGTCATAATATCTGAACGGCAAAAACTGCAGCTTTTCATAAAGTGCATTCCTGAGCTTGTAAACAGATGTAATACCAAATAAATCACCTGTATATTGATGGATATAGGTTGCAACACCTTTTACAGCCATGATGGCAATAAACCCTAAAGCCAAATAAGGAATCCATTCATATTTTCCTCCCATTACAACCTCGTCAATTGTAACTTGCAGAATCATGGGATAAACAACTGTTATAGCTGTTACTATAAACAGAAATAGAATTGACCACATAAAATAATTTTTAAACGGCCAATAATATTGCTTTAATTTTTTAAATGTTTCCATCTGCATCCCCCCTTAAGTTGTGGAAAATTTAGAAAAATTAGAATGTATTATTAAATATATCGGGTTTCGAAGTATTTATCTACCCTTTTTTGTGTGAATTTTCCACTTTTTTTAAAACCTCCTGTAGATGAGTTTATTCCAAACCCATTCGCATATTAAAATTGCTTCAAAAATCGGTAAAAAGGCTTAAATTTCTCTTAAAGTATTTTAGGCAAAAAAAAAGACCAGGCATTTGCCTGATCGCTTGTATTTACTGTTCGTTTTTCTTCATTTCATCCAAAACACGATTTACACGCTTTTCGAGCATTTTCATGCCGCTTCCACCAGCCTGAAAGTGACGAAGATTGCCGTCCTTATCAAAAACATAATAAGCCGGAACATATTGATTTTCAAAAGCTTCAGTAAGCTTATGTTCGCTGTCGACAAAAATAGGCTGTGAAATATCATGCTCTGAAGCTGTTTTCTTAATAACTTCAAGATCTAAGTCATCCTCGGAGCGAGGCATGTGCACAGCCACTACATTCAATTGGTCTTTATATTGATCACGGAATTCATTTACTTGCGGCATCGCCTCTTTGCATAAATGGCAGCTCACTGACCAGAAATGGATAAGTGTTGGCTTTTCACCAATTAACTTTTCCTTAGTCACTTCTCCATTAAGCCATTCTGTTGCGCCAGCCAGCTCCGGCATTGGTTCACGAAGTTTCATCGAAATTCCTCCTTATTATTGATGATTACGTATTAAATTAAAGCTGTTAGTGCAAGAAAAGACCTAACAATCGTTAGGCCTTTCCTATTTAAGTTATAAAATTCTATATTATAGAGTTTTTTGGCCTGGCTTCCAGTTAGCTGGGCAAAGTCCGCCAGTTTGAAGAGCCTGAAGCACACGTAAAGTTTCATCTACGTCACGGCCAATGTTGTTGTGGTTAACAACAGAGTACATTAATTCACCTTCAGGGTTGATGATGTATAGTCCACGAAGAGCTACACCTTCTTCTTCAATTAAAACACCATAGTCGCGGGATACAACATGGTTTGTATCTGCTGCTAATGGATATTTTAAATCGCCAAGACCATTGTCTTTACGGTCTGTATTGATCCATGCCAAGTGAGTGTGGATTGTATCAGTGGATACACCAATTACTTCTGCATCAAGATCTTCGAACTCATCGTAACGATCAGACATAGCAGTGATTTCAGTAGGACATACAAAAGTGAAGTCCATTGGATAGAAGAAAAGTACTGTCCACTTATCATTTTTCATGTTTTCTTCAAGACTTACTTTACCAAATTCCTTGTTAGCCATTACAGCGTCCATTTCGAAACGCGGTGCTTGTTTACCTACCATACGTTCTGGCATGTATAATCCCTCCATTATGTTTATTAAATGAGAATTTCTTATGTATATTCTCATTTGGACTATTCATTCACAACTATTATTATAGCGACTTTAACTTTTTGAGTCAATATTAAATTGTAATTAATTTAATTAGATACAAATTACAATTTAAGTAAATACAAGCCCATTACATGTTTTGCCCTTTTTAATTAAAAATTAAACAATTATTCGGCTTGTCCAATTGGTATATTTTCCATTTAAGTTTACCAAAACTGCAAGGAATAATAAAATGAAATGCTTTTTATGACGGTGCCATAATCCCAAAGTCCTGTTGCATATAAAGCAGCATTGCGTTAAAATGATGACTTTAATCAGACTGAAAGGGAGTGCAGGAATGGAGAAAATAAATTTCTCACAAATAAATTGGGAAGCCATCCTGATTGAAGCGGGAATTATTTTAATGAAGCTAGCAGCCATCTATATAGCATTTCTTATCGTAAAAGCTGCAGGGAACAAAATCATACATAAAAGTTTTGAAAGAATTAAAAACAAAGAAAAGGTTTCACCAGGCAGATCCAAAACTCTTGAAAGTCTGGTCAAAAACATTTTCTCTTATGTACTTATTTTTATTTTTATTGTAACTGTCCTTCAGATATTTGGAATTGAAGCAACTGCAATTCTAGCCGGCGCAGGAGTTGTTGGGCTGGCCATCGGTTTTGGGGCTCAAGGCCTGGTAAGCGATGTGGTAACAGGCTTTTTTATACTCCTTGAGAGGCAGGTTGATGTCGGAGATTATGTTACCACTGGAAGCTACTCGGGGATTGTTGAACAAATCGGTTTAAAAACGACGCAAATCCGCGGGTTTGACGGAACATTACACTTCATTCCAAATCGTGAAATTACAAGTTTGAGCAATCACTCGCGCGGTAATATGCGGGCACTCGTGGATATAGGAATATCCTATGATGACAATATTGATGAAGCAATCGCCGTCCTTCAGGGGGCATGTGACAAAATTGCTGCAGAAAACCAGGCAATTGTAGAAGGCCCGAATGTAATTGGCGTACAAACACTAGGTTCTTCCGATGTCGTCTTAAGGGTCATTGCCAAAACGGAAAACATGGAGCAATGGGCTGTTGAGCGGGAGCTAAGAAAAGCGCTTAAAGAAGCTTTGGATGCACATGGAATTGAGATACCATTCCCTCATCAAGTTCTTATACAAAAGCATGCCGGTACGGAACGTGAAAACGGGTAGTTTTTAGAAAAATAATGCTGATTCCGCGAAATCTTTTGGAAAAGGATCCGTAGAATCAGCTTTTTTATATTGGCTATGTTAAAGCTTATTTGATTTTGGCGCCCTGTTGATTCAGGCAAAGTTTTTCGTGAATTTAAGGCTTCAATTTGGTGCTTTTCTCCTGCCCCACAAAAAAAGATGCCTGCAGCAGGCATCCTCTATCAAATTAACCTTTATATTTTAAATAAGAGGCAATAAACTCAATTGCTTTTTCTATCGCCTGTTCATTAGGATTTAACTTGGCATGGTGCAGCCCGTATTCCGAATCGACGCCAAGCCAAAACATGAATCCTGGAATTTCTTCGAGCATATAGCCGAAATCCTCTCCTGTCATGGCTTCCCGGCATTCAACAACATTCATTTCTGTGTTGGCGCGGGTAAAATCCATGAATTCCCTGGTTAAGCTTTCTTCATTGTATACCTGGTGATACATGCTGCCGAAGTCAATGGCAGTTTCACACTCATACCCAACTTCAATGCCCTTTACAAGAGCCTGTACCCTACTTTTTACTTTTTCCATGGATTCAGGTGACAATGTCCGGATGGTTCCTTCCAGCCTTGCTGTTTCAGCAATTATATTTTGTACAGTGCCGCCCGTGATTTTTCCAATTGTAATGACTGCACTGTCAAGCGGGTCCACATTTCTTGAAACAATTGATTGAAGCTGACTGACTAATGCACAAGCTGCCACAACCATATCATTTGTTTTATGCGGATATGCTGCATGGCCACCTTTTCCTTTTAAATCGATAAAAAGTTCGGATGTGTTGGCGAACAGCAAGCCCTCTTTTAAGGCGATGGTTCCTACAGGATACTCGGGAGCAATATGCAGAGCGATAATCATATCAGGCTTCCATTCCTGCATAATACCTGATTTCAGCATTGGTTCTGCTCCGCCTGGCCCTTCTTCTGCTGGCTGAAAAATAAAAAGCAAGTCATCGTTAATCCGGTCCTCTGCGAATTTAGTGATCAGCCCCAAAGCAATTGCCATATGGAAATCATGGCCGCAGGCATGCATCTGCTCACTATGCTCCGATTTGAAAGGCAAGCCCGTTTCTTCAACAATCGGCAGCCCATCAATATCAGCACGGTACCCAATCATCCTGGAAGGGTTCTTGCCGCTGATTTTTACAAAAATACCTGTTTTCCATGTCTTTATTTCTATATTTTCTTGCGGGAGAGAATATAAGTAGTTTAATAAAAATTGCTGTGTTTTAAATTCCTGAAACCCCAATTCGGGTATTTTATGAAGTTCGCGGCGTATCTCTGTAAAAGGATTTGTCGCACCCATGCCAGCTTCCCCCTTCTATCTATTTAAGAAAAAGCGCGGATAGGAAATCCACGCTTTTTGCTTTATGGCAATTAAAGTTGACGAAGTTCCTGCTTGATTTCTGTTTTGGACTTTGTCTTCTCATCGATTTCTTTGATAACGCGTGCAGGTGTCCCTGCAACAACAGTGTAAGGAGGTACATCGTCAATAACAATTGCGCCTGCAGCTACAACAGCTCCCTTACCTACTGTTACTCCTTCAAGGACAACAGCGTTAGCACCGATGACAACATCGTCTTCAACGACAACCGGTTTTGCTGAAGGAGGCTCGATAACGCCTGCTAATACTGTTCCTGCACCAATGTGGCAGTTTTTGCCGACGGTAGCTCTTCCGCCAAGGACAACGTTCATGTCGATCATTGTGCCTTCACCGACTACAGATCCGATATTAATGGATGCACCCATCATAATCACCGCATTATCGCCAATTTCAACCTGGTCGCGGATAATCGCACCAGGCTCAATGCGCGCTTTAATATTTTTCATATCAAGCAAAGGAATCGCAGAGTTTCTGCGGTCGTTTTCGATAACATAATCTTCAATTTTTTCCTGGTTGGATTCGATAGCCTGGCTAATCTCAGCCCATTCGCCAAATACAACCCCAGTATTTCCGTTTAGAAAAGTTTTAGCAGATGGCCCGAAGTCGATCCCTTCTAAATCTCCTTTTACATAAACCTTTACAGGTGTTGATTTTGTGCTGTTTTGGATAAAAGATATAATCTCGTTTGCATCCATCATTTTCATATTAAAAGTCCTCCTCTATGTATAACTTTACAACTAGCATTACTTTAACAAACAAAAGCATTGAAAACAAGAAAAATAACATGGAATTTTCGTGTTAATTAATTGGTATACCTGACCTTTTCTGCTAATTCTGGCGTTCGAACTAGATAAGGAGAACCAACTAATTATTGCCTTCCTCTTCAATATGCTCTTTGATTAATTCAGCAAATGCCTGCACCTGTTTCAGCTGGAATGCAGATTCATAGCCCAGCAGCCAAGTATCGCGCTTGATGGGCATGTTATTTTCATCCAGCAAGGGAATCTTAAAAATATTTTTTTCTGCGCCATTCAAGGTAATAGCCGGAAGTATCGCATAGCCAATTCCATTAAAAGTCATCTGCTTGCATGTCTCGATTTGATCGACCACAATTGTCCGTTTCGGTGATGTCTTAAACTGCCTTAACCACCAGTCCTGGATTTCCTGGTAGTAGTTTGAATCACTCTTAAACTGAATAAAGGGACGGTCCGTTTCATGAACCTGTTCAGGTCTTGTAATCTCTGTATCTACAAGATAAAGGCTATCCTTGAAAAGAGGGATCTTTACACCTTTCCAGTCAGGCGTCCCGCGGATAATTCCTATATGTACCTGGTCATCATAAAGAGATTTTAAGATTTCACTGCTCCAGCCGGTTATCAAAGAAATTTTCGCTTGCGGATAGCGGCTGACGAATTTCTTAAGTACCTGCGGCAGCCAATTCTGGCCTACGATTGAAGCGACTGCTATTTTTAATGTCCCATGCACTTCCGAGTTAAGGGCTGTGATCGACTCCCTCACTTTTTCTTCCTTGGCAAGGACTTCATTTACAAATTGAATGACAAGTTCACCGGCCGGGGTCAGGGACAAGCCTTTCTGCGAGCGGATGAAAAGCCTGTTTCCCCATTCTTTCTCAATATTCACTAGGCGCTGGGAAAGGGCTGGCTGGGATACAAATAATCTTTCAGCTGCTTTTCTCATATTCATTTCCTGAGCCAATACCGATAGAAGGTGAAATTCTGTAAGTGAAGACATTTCCTCTCCCCTTTATAACTTTTTCTTATAGTATATCTTAATTTTATTTGAATTTCATTATCAAGAGAATCGGAATAAAATGAAATCAGGAACAGGAGGTGGAGGAAAAAAGTGGAGCTTTTCATTTTTACCTTTATTGGGTTTATTGCAGCATTTATTGGCACATTGGCAGGCAGCGGAGGATTGATTGGGATGCCATCATTGCTAATGCTGGGTGTTCCAATCCATACAGCCATAGCTTCAGCTAAGTTCTCTAATATTTTCAGCTCATTTTCAAGCTTCCTTGTGCTCCTTAAGGAAAAAAAGATCACTTTTGCACCTGCAGCCAAGACTGCTCCCTTTGCATTGGGTGGAGGAATTACAGGAGGGTTGCTGGCAAATACGCTTTCAGAAAAAACGATGACACTCATTGCTGTGATATTGCTTTGTTTTGCTCTCATTCTTACAATTATAAAAAAACCATCTGAAAAGGAAGGGGCTGAAAATACAAAAGGTACTTACCCTTACCTGTATGGCATCGGCGTCTATGACGGCATGTTCGGCCCTGGGCAAGGGACATTGCTGATGTTCATGTACTTAAACAGAGGCTTTTCCTATTTAAAAGCAATGGCCTTTACCCGGTTCCAAACCTTTGTCAGCTGTTCAGGTTCCATTTTTTCATATGTAGCTGCCGGCAATTTCAATATCAGCATTGCCATTTTCCTTGGCATCGGATCCATCATCGGGGCCCAAACAGCAGTCAGATTGGCAAACAAAATCTCTATTAGAATACTCAAATTGCTGCTGCATACAATTACAATCCTTTTAATCATCCAGCTTTTAATAAAAATCTTCTAACAAAAAAGCTTTGCATTTCGCTGCAGAGCTTTTATTTAGGCTCTATTAAATTTGCCTGCTGATTTCCGCTCCAGGCACTAAAGCGAACCGCGGGTGGTCAGGGAGCCTCCTCAGCGCGCTTGGGGGATCTCCCTTTGACACACTCCTCCTGCTGGAGTCTCGCGCGCTCCTCTCCATTTAACAGGGTGCCAAAATCAACAATGGGCTTTAACAAAGCCTTTAAATAAATAAAATTTTAACGACTTTAGGCAGCAGTATCCTTTTCATGCTTTGGCAAAGCAATGACCAATATAAAACTGACTACAGCAAATAATAAAACAGCATAGTAAACCGAGTGGAGCGAGAAGGTCAGCCCATCTTGAAGCACCTCTTTAACTCCTGCATCCATATTATTCCTTGCTTGTTCATTTAAAAGCACGTTCGCTGAATCAAGAGATAAATCAGCATCAATATCTTCACCATTTTTCCGGATAAATGACTTTATCTGGCTGTTTAGAATCCCGCCCAGCAATGCTGCACCTATGGTGTTGCCAAGGTTTCTCATAAACATATTGGCGGCAGTTGCTATTCCCCTTTGTTTCCATTCAACCGTACTTTGGATAGAGACAATAAAAGCAGTGCTGGTCAATCCCATACCTGCACCGACAAGGAAGCTGCCTGAAGCTGCCCATAACGGTCCAGCTTCAGGAGTAAGTGTGACAAATACAATGCTGCCTAAAATAAGGAATATTCCGCCTAATACTGACGTACTTCTGAAACCAATCTTCAGCAGCAGCTTCCCTGCAACTGCTGCAGCTATAGGCCAGCCAATTGACATCGTTGTCAGTGTGAATCCAGCCACAATTGGCGATCTTTCCATAACACCCTGGACAAATGCAGGCAGAAAACTAGATATGCCAATCAGCATTACGCCAGTCGTCAAAGAGGCCAGGTTTGCAATCAGGATGGGCTTTTCTTTCCAAATGTTAAAAGGCATCATGGGCTCGGCAGCTTTTTGCTCCTGCAGGATAAATAATATAAATGCAATTACACTCACAGAAATCAGGCTGATTGCTTCAATTGAATTCCACGCCCAATTTGTCCCGCCTTCTACAAGTACAAACATCAGCGAAGAAATTGAAACGGTTAAAAGAACAGCCCCAGCATAGTCGATCTGATGCTTTTTTCTTTCAACGTTTTCATGCAGGAAGATCCATAAGCCTGCAATAGCCATTATGCCAAGCGGAATATTAACCCAAAATACATAGCGCCAGCTTACATATTCAACAAGAAGGCCACCAATTGCCGGGCCCATTATGGCTGAAATCCCCCATACACTTGATAAATAGCCCTGAACCTGTGCCCTTTCCTCTTTTGTGTAAATATCTCCGACGATTGTAGTAGCAATTGGCATTACGGCACCAGCACCAAATCCCTGGATTAGGCGGAAAATAATAAGCATGGTCATGGACTCCGCAAAACCGCATAAAATTGAACCGATTAAAAATACAATAATACCGAATGTCAGAACCGGCTTCCGCCCAAATAAGTCAGACAGCTTGCCGTAAATTAAAACCGTAACGGCATTCATTAACAAGTAAGCTGAAAATACCCAGCTGTATAAAGCAAAGCCGCCTAAGTCACCAACAATGGCAGGCATAGCTGTTGAAACAATGGTTGCCTCGATTGCACCCATGAACATCGCGAGCATAACCGTAGCAAGCACAAAAGGCTTTTTCGTTACTTTTCTCTTTCCGTCAGGCTGCTTCTTATGTATGACTTGGCCCAAACAATTTCCCCTCCAATAGGATAAGAAGAACGCAAAACAAAGGACCCAAACAGAAAGGGAATTAAATAAATGCGTTTTCTTATCCATTAAAAATAAAGCAAGCTCCCTCAGTTGGGGAGCTGAATAAATTTATTTTTTATTTAATCTTCTAAGATGCTTATTCAACTGGTCCAATACAGTTCTTCGAGTCAGAATCCCTTCAAAGTAGCCTTCCTTGTTTTCCACACACAAAAAAGGATGATCAACTAAAAGAGCGATAGACTGCTGAATTGAAGCGTCAATATCAAGCCGCGGAATTGTACGGTTCATAGCCTCTTCCACTCGTTTTTTTTCCAGCATTTCAAATTCAATCCGCTCGAGACCAAGAATGGAATCCATGATAATCGGAGTACTGATTAAACCTTGCAGTTTATAATGCGGATCAAGAACCGGAATGGCTGTATAACCGCTTTTCGTCAAAACCAAAAGGGCGTGTTCCAAATTATTTCCCACCTGGACATGTGCTACCCGCTCTGAAGGAATCATGAAATCACTCATGTTAAATTCTAAAAATTCCTCGCTATGAAGACTAATCATCGCCGAAAACTCCTCAAAAAAAAGTTATGAATCCCTTTTATTTTATCACAGTCCCCGGCAATTTTCCCCCTTTTTACATCATCATCCTTTGCTGGTTTGAATATCCTTAACCTCGTAATGGCAGTTGGGGCAGCGAAAGATCACATTCTGATTAGACTGGGCAGTCAGTACTCCATCAATTTCTTTTTCAGCCATACAGCTCGGACACTTAACAGTTGGCATCATAGTATCACCTCTTTTTTATATCCTTTTCTATCTCTCAGCAGGGTATGTATGTTTTACTTTTTAGAGCCTTTGATTTCTTCAAGAATTTTTTTCATATCTTCAAGTGTTTTCCGGATCATGACTACTTCTTTTTTTGTATTGATTAAATCCGCAAGCATAAGAAGCACTGTAAAAAAAAGAAGGATCACTATTAAATAATACATTTCGCACCTCTAGCAATTTGTTTAAGAAATTATATCATATTTCTAAAAATCCCCGGAGGCAATTTCCAGTAAAATAAAAGGAGCCCTTAAAAGGGCCCCTTATGTATGTGGTGAAATTATTGGATCAAGTCGAAAATTTCGATGGTGATCATATCAATATTGTCAAATTGATATCTTTTTGGCTTCTCTTTATCGTTATATACTTCTAATTCAAATGTTTCATTTTTTGGATGATAGGTAACCTGGCATTTCCTTTCTCCATTTACCTCAAAAAATCTCTGCATTGGCTCTCCGCCTGTTGATTGTTCCTGCAAGCTTTTTAAGCGTGTTAATATACCTTGAAGCTGTGACATGCTCTCTCTCCTTTCAAAACAAAACCCATAATCATACATTTAGGTTTCTCTTTTGGCATGTTTCTATCCTTATGAATTGAATTCAGAATATTCAACCTTAGTTACTTTACATACCAATATTAACAGAATAAAATAATGTCATGTGTTTGTACAAGCAAAAGCTTTATAAAGGGTGTGAATTTTTTTGAAAAAACCTGAAAAACTGGCTGAAAATCTTTATTTAATTGATGATTTTGATCTTTCATTGGAAAAACGTACCGGTACATATGTTTTAACGGAAAAAAAATTAACTTTGATTGAAACGTCCGCCAGCCCATCAGTCCCCTATATTCTTGAAGGACTAAAACAGCTCCAATTCAAACCAGAGGACGTTGACTATATCATCGTTACTCATATCCACCTGGATCATGCTGGAGGTGCTGGCCTGCTCCTAACCCACTGTCCAAATGCAAAATTGGTTGTCCATCCAAAAGGAGCCAGGCATTTGTCAGACCCTTCCCGCCTTATTGCCGGCGCAAAAGCTGTTTACGGTAATAAATTCGATGACCTATTTAATCCGATACTTCCTGTTCCGGAAGGAAAAATAATCATTAAAGAACATGAAGAGGAGCTTACAATCGGTTCCGGGTGCACCCTAAAGTTTTTTAATTCCCCAGGGCATGCCAACCACCACTTCAGCATCTTCCATCCGGCATTAAATGGGATGTTCACCGGGGATACCGCTGGGGTAACCTATCCTCAATTAGCGGTCGAAGGCATTGAGTTATACTTGCCCTCAACTTCACCGAATCAATTCAATCCCGGGAAAATGCTGCACTCTATTTCAATGTATGAAAAAATGGATTTGGATTATATCTTTTTTGGACATTACGGCATGAGCCGGAATCCGAAAGAGGTTTACAGGCAAATCAAAGAGTGGATTGAAGTTTTTGTAAAAGCAGGCAAGTTAGGGATGGCTGAAGGAGGTTCCTTTGAACAGCAGACGCATGCAGCAAGAGACGAGCTTGCCAGCCGGGTTAAGGGATATCTTTCTGAGAAAGGTGTACCTAATGACCATCCAGTCTTTGAGACCCTTTCTATTGACATGGAAGTATGCTCAATGGGTTTAATTGATTATCTTCAAAAAGCAAATTAATTGATTACTCAAGACCCCTGCACTATGATGATAGTTATTAAACCCCGGGAGGACTTTAAGTTGGAGGAAATTATCTTGTATACACAGCCGGAATGCCCCCCCTGTGAAATAACTAAAATGTTTTTAAAAGAGTATGGATTTTCTTTTACAATAAAAGATATTAAAAAAGATGCAGCAACTCACAAAGAGTTGACCCAGCAGTATAATTCCTACTCCACCCCGACCATTGTCATCGGTGACATGGTCATTACAGGATTTGACCTGGAAAAACTAAAAACAGCGCTGCAAATTAAAGAATAAAAAAACAGAGCATAAAAGCATCACATTGCTTTTATGCTCTGCTGTTTTAATTGGAAGCCAGCTGGTCATTTAATTTCTTATGTTCAAATAGACCAAGGACTCCCTGCCTATTGTCTGTTAACAGCATGCTTCCTGATCGGAGGAATGCATCAAAAGGGTCTAATAAAAAGCTGAATTGGTATGCTGGCTTATTAACCCAAACCGGTTCGTCAGCTGCTTTGAATGTAGTCTTTTCCGATTCTTGCCTGGATTTCTCTGCTTTTTCCAAGATATTTTCAGGTATTTTTTCACCTAGAAATTGTGCGACTTTCATTTGTCCTTTATCTTTTTCAAGCAATACCCCTTCATAATGGCTTTCATAGCCTACTGGACCTTCATGGTTTTCCGGAAAATATTCAAATACATAAATCTTATCTTTGTCTGAAACTACCTTGGTATCATCCGAATACGTAAAAAACGGAATGTAAAAATGTGCGGCATCCGATCCGTAGATAAAATACTTTCCATTTTCAGAAACAAGATTTTCATCCAGAAATTGCTTTTTGGGTGTTTTCAAAAAATAAGGTGTAAGCATTCCATTAACTTCTTCCAGACTTCGTTCTTCCTCACTTAACGATACTTGTGCCTGGAACGCTTCCTGTAAAAATTTGTATACTTCCTCATTGTTTATGAATCCGCTCTCTGCGTTAGGATGGGAAGGAATCACTGCGAACATGGCTGCAAAAGTAAATAAAAATCCTAATAAGTGCTTGTACATTCCAATCTCCCTTTCTTTATCGCTCTATATTTACACCCTCAATTTTACCAGCAAATGAATGATCTACCAGCTACTTTCGTTCCCGAAATTCTCTTATGTTTTGACAGGAAAATTCTTTTCTTGTTTTAAATCTACCCGTATTGACAAAGAATTAACGTTTTATGCGAGAAAGTGCATCTTTAACTTTTATGTAAATATTGCTAATTATTATTTATATAAAAAAAGACCCTGCCCGGGTCTTTTACCAATTCCATGTAAAAGCAAAATACATAATCAATGCAAGCACAATGCCAAAGAAAATAGCATAGGTCAGAAAAACAGGATTGCGCAAATAAGCATGCTTCTGTACCTTATCAGGGATTTCCGTATCAATATCTCCCCTGACAGCTTTTCGTTCTTTTGCAACAAACAGGGTATACACTAAGGAATATACAAGGACCCCTGCTCCAATAAATAAAAGGATCAAAGTAAACATACTCATTTTTTAATCTCTCCTCAAGGAAAGGTTCTACCCATACAATTCCTCAATAAGAGACTGTTTATACTAGTTATTTATCTTTATCCCTCTATAATAATCCATCATGCTCGTAAAGATAATTGTATGATAAATCCACAAATAAATAGTCATCCGCATTTAGGGGAAATGAAAAAGTCCTTACCGTTTCGCCTGTTTCAATATCGGTATACAAATCGGAAAGAATGCCTTTTTTGTTTATTCTCATCTTCATGATATTTTCCAGAAAGTATGGGCGCCAGCTCCAATTTTTATGGAGATATTCTTTCTGGAGAACCCATCCTCCGTCCTTTTTGAAAAAATTTGCAGATTTCTGAAAACCATCTTCATCACAGATATAAAGGCGAAAAGCAGCTCCATCCAAAAGCTGCGCAAGATGTTCCAGACTTTCTTCATAATTGGTTATCTTACGGTTTTTATTAATAAAGTCATTAAGCTTTTCGTTAAACTCCAGTGTTACCTTGTAAAGCGATTCAAGCTTTTTCTTTTCATGGGTAATAAACTGATGGCATTCATTTTTGAGTTTTTCTTTTAGCAGGTTTCTTTCGGTAAAATCTTCTGCAGGTTTTTGTAAATAATAACCCTGATAGTAACGTCCGCCATTTTTCCAGGCATATTGCAGCTGATATGTCATTTCTATATTCTCAAAAAGCAAGCTTGCGCCAATTTTTCTTGCGAGCATGGATAATGAATAAAGAATATCGTTAAAATTGTATGCAGAAGCTGTTGAGCGCATAGAAATTAAGTCAACCTTTAATATGTCCGGAGCCAATTGTCCTATACGGTCAAGGTGGCTGCTTTCATTGCCAAGTTTATCGATTGCTAATTTAATTCCATAAGTCCGGTAATAATTTAAAAGATGATCGAGATGGTCGATATCCCCTTTGTAATTTCGCTCTGTAATTTCCAGGACAATGCGGCCGAGGCTTATGCCTTTTTTTTCATACTCACGGAGTGTGTTAAGGAACTGTTCTCCATCATTATGCATAAGCAGATCTGCATCTCTGTTTACAAACAGCAAAATATCTTTATCGAGATCAAGTGCTTTTTCCAAAGCCTTTTTTAAGATTTCATAATCAACCTCGAGCCTAAATTCTTCAGGAATGTTTTCATCCTGAAAAAAAGGCCCCAGGCTGACAACTCCCGAAGGTCCCCTATACCGTCCCAGCACCTCATAACCAATGACACGATGCTCATCCGCACTGAATATTGGCTGGAAATAAGGAAACACATTATCCAAATCTGTAAGAATATCCAATGCATCCATGTCCATTAGCCTCCCTATGTATATTAATGAATTATTATACCATATTCTCTTTCATCATTTACTATTCAAAATACAGGTTCCACAAATTGATAAATCCGCTTGGTTTTCCATAAGCTTAACCTTATACTAGGGCCCTCCTCTTCACAAGCTAAAACCAGGACATCAATGAAAGAGGGTATTTCATGAGGAATTTCCTAATTGTTTTCCTTCTTATTCCTTTGCTTGGATGCGGTCATTCCGAACCTGTGAGTCCAAAAGGGCAAGAGGCCAATATGTCCTCAAGTGAAGTGGACAGCCAAACCCGGACAAAGGCAAAGGAAGAACAGCCGCAAACGCAAAAATTCACAGCCCTAAACACAAATACGGCTGTAAAAGAGAAAAAACGCGCTGTAATGCTTGATGTTCCATTGATCAGCCAAAATCCGGAGTTAAAATACGGATGTGAAGTTACAAGTTTGACGATGGTTCTGCAATATGCAGGTGTGAAATTGGGGAAAATGGATTTGTACAATAGCGTAAAAAAAGAAAATGATCCGCTTATCCGGTATAAAAATGATATTGTAAAATGGGGAAACCCTGCAGAAGGATTTGTAGGTGATATGACTGGAAAACATGCAGGGTATGCTGTATTCGATAAACCCATTGTGGAATTGGTAAATAAATTCCTGCCGGGAAGAGCCGTTAATTTAACCGGCCAGGACTTTGAATCAGTCTTAAACCACGCTTCCAAAGGGCTTCCTGTTGTGGTCTGGACTACAGGTGATTACAGGCTTCCAGACCGCTGGGAATCATGGACCCACGGCAGCCAAACCATTAAAACACCTTTAGACCTGCATGCTGTAGTACTAGTTGGCTACGATGACAACTATGTTTATTTAAATGACCCGCTTTCCGGCAAGAAACAGGTAAAGGTTTCAAAAGAACGCTTTATTTCTTCATGGAAAGCTTTACAATCAAGAGCTGTCAGCTACCAATAGATGATGTTTAACCGGCTGATTAAATCAGCCGGTTTTATGCATGACCTTAAAATGGGTTTTGATTAAGCCACTGGCCTCCATCCATGGCAATGCACTCCCCGTTAATATACCCGGCATTTTCTGAAAACAGGAAGAAAGCCAATTCAGCAATTTCTTCAGGCTTGCCTAGCCTGCCGAGAGGGACACTTTGAAGCGTTCTCTTGGCAGCTTCTTCTGATTCCCAAAGCCTGTCTGCCCCGCCAGTTCTTTCTATTGGGCCAGGGGCAATAGCGTTGACCCTTATTCCGTGCCTTCTGCCCCATTCAACAGCCAGCGTTCTTGTCATGGATAGTACTCCCGCCTTGGCGGCTGCCGAGTGGATTACACCTGCACCGGCATCCCATGCATATGTAGCCACCATATTGATGATACTCCCTTTTATGCCTTTTTCAATCCAGTATTTACCGACTTCACTAGAACAATAAAAGGTTCCGTTCAGGACAATATTAATTACAGAATTCCAGCCATTGGCGCTTAATTGCTCTGCCGGACAGATAAAATTGCCTGCTGCATTATTGACAAGGAAGTCTACCTGTCCGAAGGCATTCAGCGTTTCGTTGAGCATATGTTTTACATGTTCAATTTCACGCACATCCATTTGAACCGTCAGAACTTTTCCAGGGGAAGCTTCAATTTCTGTTTTCGCCGCTTCCAGCCGTTCTGGATTTCGGCCGGTTATAACCACATTAGCCCCTGCTTCCGCAAACCTTTTAGCCATATATTTCCCCATTCCGCTTGAACCGCCTGTCACAATAACTGTTTTATTCTTCAAAACTATTCCCTCCCAAAAACTGAATGATCATTCATTTCCTATTTTACCACTAAATATGGAATTTTCGAACTATTTATTTTTTAAAATTTTCCCAAGCTGCAACAGGAAAAAGAAGTCAATAAAGAAAAGAGTTATTCCTTCTTTTTAATAGCATAGTTTGATAGTATTAGAAGGTACGGCTAAAAGAGTGCCAAGCCGGGCAAATGCCTTTAAGTTTGGTATTCCGGAGCAAAATTTGAAAAGATAGGTTGGTAAAATAAATGCCGAAAAAAGTGTCCAGAAGATCCTTTTTAAAAAAAACGCTCGGTTTTGCTGCTGCCGCTTTCGGTTTAAGTGCGGGAGGCTACTATTATGCACGCGATATAGAGCCCCGGCTTTTGGATATCACAAACCATAAAATTTCTAATAATGCAATTCCGCAAGCATTCGACAATCTTAAAATAGTCCAATTCAGCGATACACATCTCGGTTTCCATTATGATTTGGATCAGCTGGAAGAATTAATTGAAAAGATAAATAAAATTAAGGCAGATATTATCTTTTTCACTGGTGACTTAATGGATGAGCCCAATAAGTATTCAGAGGCTAATCAAATACCTCCTCTTCTGCAAAAAATCGAAGCACCTATGGGTAAATTTGCCATTTACGGAAACCATGATCATGGCGGTTATGGATCTGACATCTATAAATCTATTATGGAGGAAGCAGGTTTTATCCTCTTACTTAATGAAAATCGTAAAATTGAGGTTTCTGGAAGCAGCATCCATGTTATCGGAATTGATGATGCCATGCTGGGAAGGCCGGATATTAAGCTTGCTGCAGAAAACATTGCGGAACCTTCCTATAAAATTTTATTGTCACACGCACCTGATTTGGCTGATGGAGCCTCTTCCTTTGGCATTCAGCTACAGTTAAGCGGCCACAGCCATGGCGGACAAATAAAAATACCTTTTTTCGGTGCACTGGTTAAGCCGCCATATGCAGAAAGATATCATGAAGGCTTTTACGAGATCGGCAGCCAGGAGCCCCTAACCCTCTATGTTAACAGGGGATTAGGCACAACCCGCCTGCCCTTCCGATTTTTATCCCGTCCTGAAATGACGGTATTCACATTACACTCCGATAATGGGAACTAAAGAAAGAAAGCAGCTATTTGGCGGGCTTTCTTTTTTCATGGGCTGCCTTCTTTCCTTACCATACTTTTTACAAGTTCCAAGATCAACTTTGTGGGCATATATTTGATTAGACCTTTAAAGAAGGGAATGATTTTTATTTATCATATTGTAAAGCAAGGTGAGACTCTGGCGATAATCGCGAGAAACTACCGCCGCTCTCTCAGGCAGCTGTTTGCAGCCAATCCTTCCATCACAAATCCCAATCTAATCTATCCCGGGCAGCAAATATTAATCCCAGGCCTTCCAAACCCGAATACAATTCCATACACCATCGTCGTTTCACGTGGAAGAAGAAATTTAACTCTTTTAAAAAACGGTGCTGTTCAAAAGGTGTATCCAATCGCTGTAGGCAAAATGCTTACCCAAACGCCAATCGGTGAATTTGTTATTGTAAACCGAGAGCCTAACCCCGGCGGCCCTTTTGGTGTGATGTGGCTATCCTTATCAAAATCCGGATACGGGATCCACGGGACAAATAATCCTGCATCAATTGGCCAATATGTTTCCAAAGGCTGTATTCGAATGTATAACGAAAATGTATTGGAATTAGCCCGGATTGTTCCCAATGGCACCAGGGTGCTCATACAGCCGTAAAGAATTTTCTTTTTAATAAATCCCCTTTATAAGCTTTCGTCGAAAAGGCGAGAGCTTTTTAATATTTTGGTTGATATTACCTCAAATTTCACATATCATAATGATATATCAATCTGATATATAGAACTAACACATGGAAGGGAGAATCTTTTTGTCTGTCGAGCACACATTACTAGCTGTTCTCAGCTTTTGGCCCAGCACCGGCTATAACATTAAATCTGAATTTGAGCATAAAGCGGCAGGTCTTTATTGGGGAATGAGCTATGGAAGCATCTATCCGAAATTAAAAAAACTTGAGGATGAAGGATTTATTTATACGGTCGAACAGGAGGATGAAGGCCGGAAGAAAAAATTGTATGAACTTACCTCTAAAGGCTGGGAAGAATTTGAAAACTGGCTAAAAGCTCCTCCTTCCTATCCAGTCATTAAAGATGAATTGCTAATGAAGATGTCCACCTGGCATGAGGATATGGATTATGATATTTTAATTAGCCATTTAACAAAAAGAAAGGAAGAAACAGAAGATATTCTCAGGTTTGTAAAAGAGTGGCCACAAATTGGATATTCTTATATCAGCAAGCTTGGCACTTTGTCAATTCGCTTTGCTGAAATGAGATTGGAAACTGAATTGAAATGGATTGCAGAATCAATAGAGGCATTGAAAAAAGATGACCTTCCCGATGGCCAGGACCCCCATGGAAATACGGAAAAACTGCTTGAACGGCGGAGAAAGGCAATTGGCGAAAAAAAGGAGAAATGATCAATGAAAGCAGGCATTTTTAAACCTTTAAAATTGAAGCCCTTCCGCTCGCTATTTGGCGCCCAGCTTTTTTCCGACCTTGGAAACTGGCTGGATTTTATTGCCCTCCAGGTTATTGTTGCCTACCATTGGGGCCTGGATGAAACCGCTATTGCTTCAGTCATCATTGTTCTGGGACTGCCCTGGGTAATAGTTGGTCCCTTCGCTAGTGTATTCGTCGATCGATTACCAAAAAAAGCTGTCATGATTGTTTGCCTGCTTTTAAGAGTTTTATTTGTGGCAGGTTTATTTTTCGCTCCAAACCTTTATATCTTGCTATTGTTTGTATTTTTAAAAGGTACCGTGTCTGCCCTATATGACCCTGCCAGACAAAGTGCCATCAGGATGATTGTTCCTGATAGCCTGCTTCCGGAGGCGGTCACTCTTAGCCAGCTTTCCGTTAACACGATGAAAATCGCTGGTCCTGCTTTAGGTGGCGTGATCATAGCCCTTTTTGGCCCGAAAAGCCCCTTCTTATTTGAAGCAGCCGGGTTTTTAATAGCTGTCATCTTTTTATTGTTTCTCCCTAATTTAACGGATCTTGAGAAATCGGAGGAAATTGAACCTGCAGGCAATCCGGAAAAACGAAATTACTGGTTTGATTTTTCAGAAGGCATTAAACATATCGCACATACTCCGCTGTTAAAAATATCGATCATTTTATCTTCCGCCGCATTTTTTATTATCTTTCTATATGACGGGCTTCTCATATTTATCGCCCAGCATCTCGGATTCAGCGAAGGCAATTTTGGGCTGCTCATAAGTGCGGTGGGATTCGGAAGTGTTGTAGGCTCCCTCTTATTGGGGCAATGGACAAAATGGAACCGAAAACCGATTCATCTGATGGCTTCATCAGCGGTCTTTAGCGGCACTTTAATTTTATCTGTTGGATTGGGAGGGCTGGGTTTTCTTGATTTACCGCCATTCGTTTGGATAATAGGTGCATGTCTGCTTGGCTTGCTAGGAGCGGGTGAATCTGTTCCATATGGCTATGTTCTGCAGTCTGAAACTCCCAAGAACATGATGGGAAGAGTATCGGCAGCCGCCATGTCCTTGCAGACTTTTTCCATGCTTATGGCTCCTGCAGCAGGAGCGCTGCTTGCTAAATGGCTGGGCGTCCCTTCCGTTATGATTGGAGCGGGAATGGCAACTATTTTATTGGGGTCATTTATGCTTCTGGCCATTATAAGAGGAGGAGCTCTCAGCCACCCAGCCAAAGAAAAACACATTCGGGCGTGAAACCCTTCCAAACAACTTGTATGGATACGCATGTTGGTTTTATTGAATAAAAGGGGTATAATAAGGCTATACCCCTTTAAAATATGAAAGGAGCCATAAAATTGAATTCGGAAAAGAAACAAAATCCCCATCTGCATCCAACGGTTGAAAACCTCTCACAAGCCATCTTCACCGTTAACCGCCATGCAAAAACAGCACCAGACCCTAAGTTTTTATATAAGCTCAAGCATGATGCGCTTCAAAAACTTATTAAAGAAGGAAAAGCCAGCAAGGTAGGCCTTCACTATTCAGGCAATCCAAAAAACAGCCAGCAGCAGTCAGATGTCTTAGTGAAATGCGGAAATTATTCTTTTCACCTGCCGCCTTCCAAGGAAGACTTCTCGCACCTTCCACACCTTGGAAAACTAGATTCCTATGTAAGAAATCCTAAAGCTTCTCTATCTCTAAACACTGCGAAAAAACTGCTCATGACTTATACAGGCTTAAAAGAATATAACAGCACACCGCACCAGAAGAAACCGCGCTATGAAAAGCCAGTATTCAAGAAGCTTGGCGAAAGTTATTTTTAAGAGCAAAAAAGCTGGGGAAACCCAGCTTTTTATAATGCATATTGATCAATTAGAAGCACCAGCTCAGCAATCTCGGGCTTGCTTACCTGAGCATCTGCACCCACCATTTGCCCTTTATGGCGGAGATCCTCCGTTATCAGGGAGGAAAAGATAATAACAGGAATGCCGGAAAGCTGTGGATGATCTTTTACCTTCTTTGTGAGATGATGGCCATCCATTTGCGGCATTTCAATATCTGTTATAATTAACTGTATTTCCTGAGTTATATTAGATCCTTTTTCAATGAGAGATTCCAAATACTTATAAGCAGCATGCCCATTCTCAAAAAATTCAACATTGGAAAAGCCGGCTTCATTCAAAGTATCATGCAGAAGCTTTCGCAATAAAGGCGAATCCTCTGCAACAATCAGCCTCTTATCTGACCTCTCCCTCTTGCCGAGCTTCTGTACCTTTTGGATGCTAATCCCCGAATCAGGATTGATCTCCGTAACCATTTTTTCAAAATCTAATAGGAGGACCATTTCCCCTTGAAGCTTGATCACACCGATTACTTGGCTATCTGGCCCCTGATACATTTCAGATGGCTTTTCAATCTGGTCCCAGGAGATTCGGTGGATTTGTGAAACATTATGTACATGGAAAATAATTTTTTGCTGATTAAATTCAGTAACAATAAACTTATCCTGCTGCAGATTTTCAGAAGGCTTCATTCCCAGTGAAGCAGCCACATCTACTACCGGAAGAACTTCTCCCCGCAATTCCATAATCCCTTCAATGTGCCTATGAGAATGCGGTACCGGAATGACCTGCTCCGGATTGATAATTTCCTTTACTTTTATGACATTAATTCCAAATTTATTTCTCCCAATTGAAAATTCAACAATTTCCAATTCATTTGTTCCGCTCTCCAGCAGTATGCCTTTCTTTTGCTCCATTTCTTTCGCCCTTCCTATCTGTAGTAAAGCATTTTCTCTACTAATATACCATGAATGGATAATTTTTCTTATGAAAAGTTCAAGATTAGTATGAAGGAAGACCCTAATTTAAAATGAATATTATTTAAAAGAATATAAAAAAGCAAGCCGATTGGCTTGCTAATGTAGACGCAACTTTAATTTAGTCCTCTTAAGTACTTATGCAGGGTTGCCATCCTCTTTGATTCTGGAATGAATAATTAATCCTATTAAAGTGAGAATCATTAAAGATCCTAGAGCCATTCTGCTCGCCAGATTTCCATATTCCGCAAAGATTAAGGTGATGCTTCCGTAAATGAGCGGGCCAATGATAGAAGAAACTTTTCCTGAAAACGCAAAGAGACCAAAAAATTGCCCTCTCTTATGATCAGGAGTCAATTCCACTATATACGTTCTCGTCGTTACCCACATGGAACCGAGAGCAATACCAAACATGCTGCCGGCTATCCAGAACATCAATTCATTCACAGAAGCAACTGCTATCGCAAGCGCAACCAGGAGGAGAACTCCCACATATTTAACAGCTTTGTTAGGCCCTTTCGCCTTGGTTATATAGCCAAATGCAAAGGAACCAATGATACTGGAAACAGTCGAAACGAGATAAAGCAAAATGAATTTGCCTGTAGTAAAGCCTACTATCGTTTTTGCATAAACGGCCATCATGGCAATTGTTGTTGCAATGGCATCATTCAAGAAAAAATATGCAATCATAAAAGTGAAAATGGCTTTGTAATGTTTCATTTCTTTAAAAGTCTGCCAAATTTCCTTATAACCCGATAAAAAGCTTTGTTTTTCTTTTAATTCAAGCGGCTTATCCTTAACAAAGAAAAATAGAGGCAATGAAAAAAGCATAAATAATATAGCTGTAGGTATAAACGCTTCATGGAAACCGTCATCCCCTACAAATAAATAAACCGTCAGGCCTACAAGGGTTCCTATATATCCGACTGCAACGCCAAATCCAGAGATTAAAGGTATGTCTTGCTTCGTCCCCAAATCCGAGATCATCGCATCATAAAAGACCAGGCTAGAATGGTAAAAAAACTTGGCTATAACAAAGCATAAAATGACCAAGGCCAGATAAATTGGCAGCCCAAGAACTTTTCCGCTAAATTGGCTTGTTGCAAAGACTCCCATTAAAATAGTTGCCAGTACAGTGATCAGCGTAAAGGCCACTATATATTTCTTCTTTTTTCCAGTCCTGTCTATCATGACTCCAAATAAAGGAGAAAAAAGCACAAGAAAAAAACTCGCAAGTGCATTCGAATAAGAAATAAAGGTACTGGCAATCTGGTTTAAAACTTCATTTTCCCCTATTACTTCCTGGAGATAAAAAGGAAAGAAGATCGTATTTATATTGGATGAAAAAATAGTATTTGCAAAATCATAAAGTGCCCAGGATACTATTGGCATTGTCATATAGAGCCGCCAGGAATTCAATTTCCCTTGTTTGCGAAGCTCCGTTTTTTCAACTTCCATTTCATCAGCCCTTTCTGGTAAAAAACACCTTATTCCTTATTCAAGACTGGTCAGAAAAACCCTTTTTATTTTGTTAATTTTTAAGAAAAACCTAAATTTGAAAGTTTTCGTAAAAATTAAATGAATATTTTAATAATTATTTTTTATTATGCTATAATAGCAAGTATTATATTTAAGGTGGATAATAATGAAAAGGAAGGAACAAAAAGAATATACAAAAAAATTAATCTTTAAGAGCGCAGTAGAGCTTTTTAAGAAGCAGGGATTCCAAAATACAACTGTCCAGCAAATTACCGACCATGCAGGAGTTGCCAAAGGTACATTTTTTAATTACTTTCATTCGAAGGAGTCTGTTCTGCATTTAGTGGGACAATCCCAGCTTAAGCTGTTGCATGCTTTTTATATGGAAGTCATTGACAGCAGCGAATCAATTGAAGAAAACCTTTATAAGCTTTTTAAATTTATGGCTATTAAAAATGAGGAATACGGACCGATCCTTCTTTTATCTATTTTCCATATAAGTACGGTAGTAAAAGATTTTCAAATCTCTGAAACCCGGCTGGCCTCTGAATTCAGGTCCATATTAATTAGCTTGATTGAAGAAGGGAAAAAAAGAGGTGAATTTAGCGAACAGGCAAATGCCCCCCGAATTGCCAAAATGATTGTTAACTCGTTCTTCGGCACTTTATTTTATTGGGTGCATCATTCTGAGGTGGAGTCTTTGCCTGCTTTGCTGAGCGATGTAATGGCATCTTATATTACTGTTATAAAATCACAGCCCAGTATACTTGACCGGTGTTAATTGCTTACACCGGTTGCTTCCATTATCTGCTTTTTATGGTGCAGATCATGCTCAATAAAATCAGCAAAATAATCACGAATTGTTAGAGAATGCTTTCCAATCATAAATAAAATATCCAAGCTTTCTTCTGTCATATTGCCGAGCATTTTAAGAAACTGTTCTCTAACAGCCAAAAGTTCGTCAATTATCTTAATTTGATCATGCTTTTCAGCGTATTCCTTTGCAGCATCATTCACACTTTGAAAATCCGGAAAGCTTCCCAGCTCTGTACCTTCTTTGAATAGCGGAAAACGTTCCTTGAGTGAATATCTGTCCCAAAAGAGCAAATGTGCAACCACAGCTGCTACTGGCCATTTCCCTTCTAAAACAGGCTGATGCCAGCTATTCTGTTCAAGTTTTTTCAAAGACTCCAGCCATAATGAAAATGACTCGTAATGATTGATAATATCTTGTTTTTTCATTTAAATCCTCCCTTTCCTAAAATTATATTCCACACCCAGAGAATAAATCCTTTATTGCTAATAACAATAATAAAAAGCTGCACAGCCGGGTGCCGTACAGCTTTATGAGTAATTATTTTTTAACTACAACAGTGCCTCCAATTAAATCATGCAATGCCTGCTTTTTCTCTGTAAAGGCTGCAATAATGAATCCTATCAAAAGAATTCCTGACAAAATAGCCATGGCGAGGTACCTGCCTAAAGCCCTCCAGAAAGAAATTCGATTGCCATTCAGGTCAGTCACCTTTAAACCCAATAGCTTTTTCCCTACTGTACCCTGCCACTTGGATGCATGCAAACCAGCAAAGTAAGCAAGCGCAATCACCAGATTGACAATGATAGTGACACCCGTTGCCCCTAGGTATGATCCCATAAGGGCCATCGCCTCAGCGTCAGTCATTTCAGATTCGAGATAGGCAGGGTCGCTCATCATCATGTTAAAGGCGTCAGATGCACCAAAGAAAATCATAAAAATAACGATGGTCAGTATAAATAGCGGGATTCCTACTATAATAGAATCAATTAAATAGGCCGCAAAACGAATCCAGAATCCCCCGTATTCCCTGGTGCTTTCATAAGGCTGTTTTTCCAAAGTTGTCTCCACTCCAAAACCTCCTGATCTTGTTAATTTTCCAATCAATTAATTACTAACTATCAGTCTCATAATTTTTAGTAATCACTATCTACTTATGTTAATATCTAAATGAATTATATTCAACTATTTGTAAAATTTTACATCATTTTTAATAAATAAATATATATTATAGCCGTCTAATTTTTAAACCGTTTTCATCTTGAATTTTTTGTGAACATTTTCACAATTGTATGGACACACTTCACTATGAGGCATACAATAGCTTTGTAAACGGCAAATCTTATTACCACAATAATAAAAAGAGGTGCAATCAGGCATGAAAGGTACAGCTATCCTTTATCATGATGAAAATAAATTGACGATTATTGAAAATGTGGAGCATTCGGTTTTTGAAGAGTTAAAAGAGCAGTGTGGAGAAAAACATTGTCAGTGCAATCTTGAAAATAAAGTAATCGACTTTGGTGCGGTTTCTCCTGTATTCTGGCATGAAGATGAAGTAGACTGGGATTACGGATATTAATATAAAATACAATGCAAGCAAGGCCCTGATCTAATATCAGGGCCTTTTTTATTTTTTGCGATTTGCAGTTAGAACAGCGGGCTGCAAAGTGATAGAATATAGATTATGATTACGAGAGGTGAAATTACATTGGAACATTTAATAAATGACAAAGTAAAGAACATAGAAATATCAGGGATCAGAAAGTTCTTTAACATGGTTGCCGACACAAAAGATATGATTTCCCTTACAATTGGGCAGCCTGATTTTCCGACGCCACTGCATGTAAAAGAGGCCGGAAAAAATGCAATCGACCAAAACTTTACATCCTATACGCACAATGCAGGTGACATACGCTTGCGCAAAGCTGCATCAGCATTTGTAAACGAAAAATACAATCTTACCTATAACCCCGAAACAGAGGTCATTGTTACCTCCGGAGCAAGTGAAGCAATAGACATTGCATTCAGAACGATTTTGGAAGAAGGCTCGGAAGTCATATTGCCAGGGCCTGTTTACCCCGGATATGAACCAATTATCAAGCTATGCGGGGCAGTTCCCATCTTTACGGATATTACGCAAAATAAGTTCCGATTCACTGCTGGTATTATTAAAAAGCAAATTACCGAGAAAACACGCTGCATTGTATTGCCATACCCTTCGAATCCAACAGGGGTTAGCTTAACGATCGAAGAGCTCAAGGAAATTGCCTCTCTTGTTAAGGGACGCGATATTTTTATCCTTGCTGACGAAATCTACAGCGAACTGATTTATGATCAGCCGCATCACTCGATTGCTTCTATATTAAGGGAACAAACCATCGTCATTAACGGTTTATCCAAATCCCACTCAATGACAGGCTGGCGCATAGGCCTTTTATTTGCGCCAGAAAACGTGGCAAAGCATATATTGAAGGTCCACCAATATAATGTGACATGCGCCGCCTCTATTTCTCAAATGGCTGCCCTGGAAGCACTGACAACAGGGAAAGATGACGCCCTGCCAATGAGACAGGAATATGCAAAGCGCCGCGAATACGTATACGACCGATTAGTACAAATGGGGTTGGATGTCGTCAAGCCAGACGGAGCATTTTACTTTTTTATTAAAATGCCCCCTGTTTCGATGACCTCTTTTGATTTCGCATTATCACTAGTCGACAAAGCCGGTGTAGCTGTAGTCCCAGGGAGTGCGTTTTCCTCCTATGGAGAAGGCTATTTCCGCATATCATTTGCCTATTCCATGGAAACGCTGAAAGAAGGCATGGATCGGATTGGGCGCTATTTGGAAGGGGTAAAAAAGTAGAGCTCTTCTACGGAAATCTTTATATTCATCTCATTTTGCGCCTGTATATAATTATTTGCGTCAGCCAAGATGGTTATTGCGTGGGGCTGGCGCTTTTTTGCGTGAATTAGGTTAATTATGTCAGGATTATTGATAATTGCGGCGTGATGATCTTTTTTGCGTCCTTTCGGGAAAGTATTACGGCGTTTTTTATGGGGATTGCGTGATAACACTCCTTTTTGCGTTGTGATTTTAATTAATTGGGTCGCGGCAAACTTTTTTTGTCCTCAGAGTGATGGCTGCGCGCCTTGTTGACCTGATTTCGCGCGGACTCTCCTTTTCTGCGCGGGTTCCTTTGTTTTCCGCTTGGCCTCTGCTCTTTTGCGCGCGGGATGTCAGCTTTAACGAGTGCTATTGACCTGGTTTCGCACGGAATCGCAAACTTTGTGCACGAGTATAACTCGTTTACGCGCGATTCCAAGAAGTCTCTTGTTCAGCAGCGCGCTCTTCAATCACATAAAAAAGGCAAGCATCCCGCTGCTTGCCCTTCTTTATTATTGCCCTTTATATTGGCCGTTATTTTTTGGTGCTTTTTCTTTTTTGGCTTTATCTTTATGAATTTTGTTTGTATCCGCGCTGCCGAATTCATGTGAGAATTCGGAATCGATTACAGCCGAATCGAAGCCTTTTTTATTTTTTTGCTGAGGATCGTTTTTCTTTGTCCTTTTAGCCACAGCCTAACCCCCTTTTTCATCTTCTTTATTATTTTGAAGTGAATGTGAGGGCTTTATGCATTAACTCTGATTACCAATGATTTCTGGCCGTGTTACTTATTCCAAAATTTGTATAATGCTTGTGTACCGCTGTTTTCTTCGCCTTTTTCAGCGAGCTGGGCATACATTTTTTTCGCAAGCGCGAGGCCTGGTGTCATCATGCCCATTGCTTCCGCTTCTTCCAGGGCGATGTTCATATCTTTGATAAAGTGTTTTATATAAAAGCCCGGTTCAAAGTTGCCATCAATCATTCTTGGCGCGAGGTTTGATAATGACCAGCTGCCTGCTGCTCCCGAAGATATGCTCTGCAGAACAGTTTTTGGATCCAAACCGGCTTTTTCGGCGTACACGACCGCTTCACAGACTCCTATCATGTTTGACGCAATCGCGATTTGGTTGCACATTTTTGTATGCTGCCCGGAGCCAGCTTTACCTTGATATACAATATTTGTTCCAAGGAGATTGAAAATGGATTCGACTGCCAGGAAGTCTTCCCTGTCTCCGCCAACCATAATCGAAAGCTTGGCTTCTTTAGCTCCAATATCTCCGCCTGAAACAGGAGCGTCCAAAGCTTGCATACCTTTTTTGGCAGCTTCCTCAGATAATCTTTTAGCAAGCGTTGGTGTTGAGGTCGTCATGTCAATTACATATGTATTTTCCTTGCCATTCGTTATAATGCCATTTTCCCCAAGGTACACTTCCTCTACGTCAGCAGGATAACCGACAATGGTAATGATAACATTTGCTTTTTGTGCAACCTCCAATGGCGTTTCTGCCCATTCAGCCCCGCTCTCTAATAGATCTGATGCCTTTTCCTTGGTTCTGGTATAAACAACTAATGGATATCCGGCCTTTAGAAGATGGCCCGCCATGCTTTTGCCCATTACTCCTGTTCCTATAAAGCCGACAACTGTATTCTCTGGTGAAATCATTTATTGACCCCTCTCCTCTTTAAAGTATCTGAATTTTTAATATTAATTCTAGCACTTCTTCTGCCCTTTTAAAATAAAAAAGGTCCCTACACGACAAAAGACCAGACAAATGCCTGGTCCATCCCCAATTTCATGCGCGTACTTTATAATACCCAAAATGGGCCTAAGTAAACGCTTTTCTAAAAATATGCTATAGTAGTTTTTGAATTTATTGATCAGCCCTCTATAGCTGGGAAGAAAAGTTATTTAAGAATGCTCGTGCGATTACTTCATCATCATTTATGATTTCCACCGAAACGGCATCTTCATTAACAATCATGTCTTCTATTTCAAATACATGTAAGTCTTCATTAAGAGGAATTGGATTCATAAAAATAAAATTTCCCTTTTCATTGTTTACTTCAATGTATTCACCGTCAATGATGGTGTCTTCCCCATAAACGACTTCATCCGTGCCCAGTGCTGCTGCCAGTTTTTCATTATGTATGGATACTTTAACTTTGTATAACTCTTCTTCCGAAAGGATTTTATCATTAATTTTAAAGCGGAATTGCAGCTCGTTGTTTTTAGTCAGCAAGGCTTCAGCGTGACTGTTGACTATCGACTGCTGGGAGTCCTGCATGCATCCTGCAAGCATAAATGTCAACAAAGCAGTTAGAAGCAAAGTCAAACTCTTTTTTTTCATGTAAAATTCCTCCTTTTTTCATTACCTTTTCCTTTCGGGACTGACAATAAACCCCAATTCTAAAAAATTATTTTAGGGCTTTGCAAAGAATAAAAAAAAAGCCCTGGCTTAGGACTTTAATGAAGTACGCGGCTTAAAAAGGAGCTTTGTTTTTCATATAACTCATTGGTCTGCTTCTCCTTCATGCTTATATATCGATCATGAAACAGAAAGCTGATTATCATCGTAATCATTTTCCATCTCTCCTTTTCCAATTTATAACCTAATTATAGGGGAGTTTTAAAGGAGGGATAACAATCATTAGAAGTGAATACTTTCATTCTTAAGTCTGATCTTCTGCTTCATCCCGAGAAGGATAAAAAATAAACCGGCCTTTGCCAGGCCGGCTTAAAAAGGGGGGAAAATGAGAATGATCAGCTTACTTAAGTCTTACCTAAGTGCTTACTTCTTATTTACCCGGGAAACCTTATTTAAAACTTTTATTTTATTTCAGTTTGATTACAAGTTTGTTGCTTCTTTTACAGCTTGTACTACTTCTTCGGCTGTATTCATGTGAAGCGCTCTTTCTGCCAGTGCTTGCATGTCCTTTTGGTTAAGGTGGCTGATTTGGGAACGCGCCTTCAATATTGAAGTAGCACTCATTGAGAACTCATCAAGCCCCAATCCTAAAAGCAATGGGATCGCTGTTTCGTCCCCAGCCATTTCTCCGCACATGCCAGCCCATTTTCCTTCTTTATGAGCTGCGTCGATTACCATTTTAACCAATCGCAAAATCGCTGGGTTATACGGCTGGTAAAGGTAAGATACACGCTCATTCATCCTGTCTGCAGCCATAGTGTATTGAATCAAGTCGTTTGTTCCAACACTGAAGAAATCGACTTCTTTTGCAAATTGCTCAGCCATAACTGCAGTTGAAGGAATTTCGACCATAATCCCAATTTCAATATGGTCTGCAACCTTTGTTCCTTCGCTTACAAGCTTTTGCTTTTCTTCTTCGAGGATTGCTTTGCCTTGGCGGAATTCATCAAGTGTAGCAATCATCGGGAACATGATTTTCAGGTTTCCAAAAGAGCTGGCTCTTAACAAAGCTCTTAATTGAGTCCGGAAAATATCCTGTTCTTCCAGACATAAGCGGATTGCACGGAAACCAAGGAATGGGTTCATTTCCTTTGGAAGATTTAAATATGGAAGCTCTTTGTCCCCGCCTATATCCAATGTGCGGACAACAACCGGTTTTCCTTCCATGCCTTCAAGGACAGCTTTATAGGATTCGAACTGCTCCTCTTCAGTTGGAAGCTGGTCTCTTCCCATATATAAAAATTCGGTACGGTAAAGGCCTATGCCTTCGCCGCCATTTCCAATTACACCTTTAAGATCTTTTGGAGTACCAATGTTGGCAGCCAATTCAACATGGTGGCCATCAGCAGAAACTGATTTTTCGTTAACAAGCTTGGCCCACTCAACCTTTTGCTCCTCAAACTTGCGATGTTCTTCTTTATACTCAGCTACTGCCTCTGGAGTAGGATTAATATGTACAAGGCCTTTTAATCCATCCACAATGACTAGGTCGCCATTTTTAATTTGCTTCGTTGATTCCTTTGTGCCCACAACAGCTGGGATTTCCATGGAACGGGCCATGATGGCAGAGTGCGAAGTTCTGCCTCCAATATCAGTTGTAAACCCTTTAACAAATTGGCGGTTTAACTGAGCCGTATCGGAAGGAGTCAAATCTTCAGCAATGATGATCACTTCTTCAGCTATCATGCTTGGATTGGCAATTTGAACGCCAAGTAAATGGGAAAGTACACGTTTGGTTACGTCACGGATATCCGCAGCACGTTCTTTCATGTATTCATTGTCCATTTGTTCAAACATTGTAATGAACATATCTGCTGTTTCTTTTAAAGCGGATTCAGCATTGACTTTATCGGTCTTAATTTTATCTTCAATAGGCGAGATTAATTCCGGATCGCTCAGGACCAGCAGGTGAGCATCGAAAATAGCCGCTTTATCGGCGCCAAGCTCTTTATGGGCATTATCGCGGATTATTTCTAATTCACCTTTAGATGCAGTTAAGGCAGCCTGGAAGCGTTCAACCTCCTGTGCAGCATCTTCTACTGTCTTTTTGCCAAAAGAAAGATCCGGCTCTACCAAACGGTATGCTTTAGCTATTGCGATACCGCTTGATGCCGCAATTCCATTTAAAAAGCTCATTATTCAGCTAAACCTTCTTTTTTCAATGTTTCTTCAAGGCTATTAAGAGCATCCTGCTCATCGTTGCCTTCAGCAATGATCGTGATATCTGCACCTTGTCCAACGCCTAAAGACATAACACCCATGATTGATTTCAAGTTTACTTTCTTTTCTTTGTACTCCAGGTGGATTTCAGAATCGAACTTGCTTGCTGCTTGTACAAGCATTGTAGCCGGACGAGCGTGAATTCCTGTTTCTGCAGTTACTTTGAATTGTTTTTGAACCATATTGGATCAATCTCCTTCTTATAAAATAAATTTTAAATTAAGTTAAGATGTGCAAGGCGTTGCCCCACTAACTTAAAAAAGCGCGGAACCGGAAAAATATTTGCGATAACAGCAGCAGGAAGAAATTATTAAAATCATGCCGGGATCTTTCTGTCCTATATGCTGTTTTATTTTTTCCAATGGCCATTTATTCATGTATTGTAATCGGGAAATTTTCCCGGCAAATATTTAAGTCATCAGACAACTTACATCTCAGACAAAAGAATAGCATTTCAGATACATTTAGACAATGAAAAAACCTTAATTTTTCGGGTTTGTTCACACTTTTTTCAGTTAAACGCTTTCATTTTCCAATCATTTCTTGTCTTTTAGCTCATACCAGTAAATGTTAGTTCCTATTCAGTTTCTTTTCCTTATAACGGGATGATACTTATTCCGCTTTCGCAACGTTTTCGCTTTTTCTTTATAGTGCAAAATATTGTAGCTAATTCTCATTTTTGAAATGGTGCCTTTCAGGGCTGTTGCATGATCTTCTTCTTTGCCGGTATAAATATTAACAAGGTCCGCAACCGAGCGTGCCAGCATTTCGATTACGTTCTTTAAGTCTTCCGGGTTATAAGCAATATTGTCTTCCATTAATTTCTCCAAAATATCATCCGATAGGCATTTCACTCTGTTCGCTCTTTCTTTTTCCAAATTCATTTTTTATCCCGCCTTTATTTATTGATGCTTAAAATATATGCGGGGGAAAAGAGTGAAATGCTGCAAGTGAGGGGATCCACCCCTTTAATGTTATTTTCCTTCAGGCAAAAATTGTGCATCTTGATTAAAGAAGGTTTTATAAGCCAAAAGAATAAAAATAATCACAGATAATCCTACACTTCCAAGAATGCCAAGCAAGATGACAATTTGATATTCAATCGCCAATAACGGGCTCACCCCAGAAAGGATTTGCCCCGTCATCATTCCCGGCAAAAAGATAATGCCCATCCCAAGCATGTTATTGATTGTCGGCAAAATAGCCGAATCAAAGGCATGGTCAACATATGGCTTAACCGCTGCTTTTGGATCAGCACCAAGCATTAATGCACCTTCAATCATATCTCTTTGTCTTTTAAGTGATTGCAGAAGTTCCTTTACACTCAGTGTAATCCCGGTCATCGAATTTCCGATGACCATCCCGGCAATTGGAATAAAGTAACGGGGTTCATACCACGGTTTAAAATTAATAACGACAAAATTAAAAAAGAGCAGGCAAAAAAATGTACCTGTAACCATGGAAATGGCGATTGTTTTTTTCAAGCTTCCTGGAAGCGGCATACCTGCCTGCTTAAAAACGGTATAGATTGCAAAGCTCTCCATAATAATGATAACAGCCAAGGTTAATGCCGGATATGAAAATTCGAATAAATAGGTTAGAACATAGCCTGCAATCACAAGCTGCAGCGTCATTCTGAAGGTAGCAATCATGAGTTTTTTTTCACGTGCAATCCCTCTCATTCTAAAAATAAAAATGAGCAAAAGGACGAAGACATAAGCTGATATAAGCCTCCAAAATTCTATATCTATGATTCCGCTGTTCTCCATAGCTGCCCCCCCTGGTTTAAAATTTCACCTTCTCCTGCAGCTTGAGCAAATCAATCCTTTCCTCCCCAAAATGATCGATTGCTTTCTTTGAATGAGTAATCATAATAATAGAAGCCTGCTTTTTTTTGGCTTCGGTTATGAAGTTACCCAAAACCTTTAATTCTGTTTTTTCATCCAATGCGGAAGTAGGCTCATCCAGCAGATAAACCTCAGCTTCCATCAGTAGAACCCTTGCCAATGCCAATCGCTGCTTCTCCCCGCCTGAAAGATTGCCGGAATCTTCATTCAGTTCCTTTTCGAGTTGCATTTTATGTATAGCCTGCTCAAGAGCCTTATCCTCCACTGGGTCTTTCTCCGCCAGCTTAAATCCAATATGCAGGTTTTCTTTGATCGTGCCGGGAAAAATTAAAGGAGTTTGCGAAAGCATGATTACCTTTCTTCTAAGCTGGATGGAATCTGTATCTTCCAATGAGGTACCTTTATAATATATCTCACCTGTATCCGGGGAAAGCATCTTGTTCATCATTTTTAGCAATGTGGTTTTTCCTGCACCGCTTTCTCCCATAATACATGTAACCTTCCCTGCCTTAATCTCAATGGAAGATACGTTAAGAATGTCTTTATAGCGAAGGTTCCTTATTGCAAATAAAGAAATTCTATTCATAGACATCTCCTTTTCCTCACCCTTTACCCAGTATGATATCCACTTAATCACAAAAGCTATGTGCCATTTCCTATCAAAAGAAAAGCAAATCCTTCCCATGTGGAATAAGACTTTACTTCATGCTATTTTTTAAATATTTTTTTAGTGAAGCTGCTTTTTTGTTTGGCACGCTCCTCTTGAACAATTTTTTTCTTTATTTCTTTGAGTTCTTTTTCTCGACTTCCTGCTTAAACTCATTAAAATTGCCGTGATCTTCAGAAGTGCTGTAACGGACCTTCTCATAAACAATTATTATCCTGTCACAGTCCTTTAACCCTATTCGCCCCATCCAATCAGATAAGCTTTCAAACTCATACCGGCCAACCTGAAGCTTCGCCGCAAATTTCTCCAAATGATTGTTTTTAGAATGCCAAAAAATAGTGTTTTAAAAAGATTCATTCCAGAAGCAATCAATACACCGGCTGCTCCGATTTCCATTTTTGTCCCCCTTGTAATCTAGCTTTATTAATAGCTCAAAAGCTATTTTTAATTGCATTTTTTCTCTCAAGTGGTATGATTTTACTAAATAATTACTCCCATTACAATAATTACATATTTAGAAACACGGTGATACTAATGAGATATAAAAGGGAAGAAGCCTTCCGGTTTCAATTTCAGACTCCGCTGGAAGCTGAAGTAAAAATTATCCATATGAATGGAAAGAAGCAAGAAACCCCTAGCTTTCCTGCAGCCATTATGGATATCAGCCCAAACGGAACCAAGTTTAAATCTCCTATGGACATTTCCATTGATGAAAACCAATACCTTATGGAAATTAGTTTCAACTTAGATGCAAAATCAATCAGAATGCTTGGTGAACCAATCTGGAAAAAGTCTGTCGGCTCCAAATCTATTTATGGCTTTAACGGCCTTGAAGATGAACAAACCCGCAGTGAAATTATCCATACATTGAAAGAATACTCAAAAAAATTATACTATAATTTAAATACGAAACAGTAAAAAGCCCCCCCCCCCCGGACTGAATATCTCCTAAAACAAAGGCTCTGTTATATTTGCCTGTTGATTTCCGCTCCAGGGACTCAGCGAACCGCGCTCGGTCCAGGAGCTCCTAGGCGCATTCGCGCCTTTGTGGTCTCCCTTCGACTCGCTCTTCCCGCTGGAGTCCCGCGTCTTCCACCCAATCAACAGGGTAGCAAAAACAACAATAAGCTTTAACACAGAGAACAAAAAATACGCCCGGCTTATCCGCCCGGGCATATTTTTTTCTTCTATGCAGCTTTTATATTCTTCAGGATGTTCTAAACAAATATGAAGATTCCAACAGACGTAATTATAGGTCCAATAGCAGTTCCCGGCAGAAATGCATTATTCTCTGTTACAAGTACCATTGCAAGTGAAAGAATCATAATTGGAAGCCCGATATTGTGGAGCCAAAAATGCCATTTCCCTGCATTCTTTTCAGCCAAAGACGGAAACAAATAATAAAGAATCCCTGAAGAGTCAGAGATGTCCAGCCAAGTAAATTAATATGGACATGGAAAGGCGCTAATAAATATGAATGAGTACTCGACATATAATACCCCAGCATGACACCAGCCGCGAAATACACAGTTGAAATCTTAATCATTGTAATTCCCATAAGGTCCCCACCCACATTTAAATGCTCTAAAGCAATAAAAGAATATGAGTAAAAAGAACCATTTTGAACAGGGCGCTTGTTACTATTTTCATCCTATTAATATTTATTCACGTTATCTTTACACCAGATTTATAGCCTCTTAAAAAAGTTTGTTTACTCTTGTTAAAAAAGGCAGGAGGAGAGCAGATGTTTTTTCAAATATTTTTATGCATTCTTTTTATTGGCGCGGTTTTTCTGCTAAATATTGTCTTGCTGCGCAAGTAACCTGCTCAATGTTCATAAATCATTTTTTTCGTCATTCCCCCATCGACCGTGAAATTTTCTCCTGTTATAAAATCATTTTCTGGATCAGCCAGAAATAGACAGGTTCTGGCTATGTCTGCAGGCTTCCCTACTCTATTGGCTGGATGCTGCTTATGGTCAATCTCCCTAAGCCCTTCATAATCCTCTGTTTCAATCCATCCGGGGCTAATGCAGTTTACGCGGATTCCTTTTTCTGCAAGCGTTCTTGCCAAAGCATGGGTAATCGCTAATATTCCACCTTTTGATGCAGAATAGGCTTCTGTATTGCTTTCTGACATCTCTGCTCTTGTGGAAGAAATATTGATTATGCATGAGCCGGCTTTCATTGTTTTTGCTGCTTCCCTGGTGGACAGAAAGACGCTTCTAAGGTTTGTATTGATTACTTCATCCCAAATCTCTACTGTCATATCAAAAAAAGAATAAAACTTCGAAATTCCAGCATTATTTATCAGGACATCAATTGAACCAAAAGCTTCACGCGATTTAGCCATCAACCTGGTTATTTCGGTTTCATCTTTTACATCAGCTTTAATGAATAGGCTGGAATACCCCTGCTGTTTCAAACTTGCCTCAAGCTGTTTCCCTTTCTCTTCATTGATATCTGCGATAACGACATTCGCCTCTTTAACAGCGAAGCCTTCGGCAATCCCTTTGCCGATTCCATTTGCAGCCCCAGTCACAATGACGGTTTTCCCTTTAAAATTGCTCATATCGCCACTTTCCCTTCATGTTCATTTATATTGCTTTTATACCCAAAACTAATAACCCTCTATTCCCTTATCAATGCAGGTATAAATAAAAGGCACTTGAGATGCTCAAGTGCCTTTTCAGTAAAATTTTTATTTAGCAAACCTATGCTTGCCAATAACAGTCGTTACTTCTCGGGATAAAATCCATTTGCTTGTACTTGTTTGCGGATTGTAAAAGAATAAGGATCCTTTTCCTTTCCCTCTGAAAGCGAGCGCCTCATTCACAGCTTTCATGGCTTCACTGTTAGCTGGGCGGTTGATTTCTCCATTAGCTACCGGCGTAAAAGCATAATAGCCATTTGAAATCTGGTAGATTACTTCTTTAATAGAGTCAGGAAAGTCAGGTGAATCCACTCTGTTTAATACCACTGTTGCAACAGCAACCTTGCCTGCATACGGCTCTCCTTTTGCTTCAGCATGCACAAGCTGTGCCAGCAGATTCTTTTCAGCCTGTGTGATTGTAGCCGGAAGCTTAATAGACTGGCCCGGATAAATCAAATGGGAATTCAGATTGTTAAGCATCAGTACTTCAGAAATTGGCACACCATATTGGGTGCTGATTTTCCATAAAGTATCTCCTTTATTTACGTTATGTATACTTGCAAAAGCCTCTCCCTGGAATGCAAATAGACTTGCGCCCACCAACAATGCAGCGGCCGCTTTTTTTAACTGTTTCTTCATATATACTCCTCCTGATAGAATTCTATACTATCAGGCTACCAGCAAGAGAATCCTATATCACCAGGTAATTAATGGTCCAGTTTGCAGAACCTTCAAACATCTGGTTAAATATATTCACTTCCCGTTTTAAAATACAGCTAAACATAAAGTTAACTGCGAGGAGATTCTAAATAATGGTATATTGCATGGCCGCCTCTTTGGGCTATTCCACGGAAATGCTTGAAATCCTCGCGCTTTACAAGCACACTCCGAAATGGCAGAAAATCCTCTTTGGAAACGTAGTACTCTGAAATGATTCCTTCTTTTAATTGATCTAAAACTTCCTGTATATGTTCCTCTTTCATGACATTAACTCCTTCTTTCTATTCCTACTTTTATATCATATATAAGTTGCTTTCATTTTTAAAGGGAGGAACCATGATAACTCGATTAACGACTACCTTTTTCTGAATATTTAATAATTTTAATGTAAAAAAATTATTTATCTGGTATAATATTACCAACCTGATACCTGAATTTTTTTATTTCAGAAAATAATAAACCAAATAAATTCAAAATTCTTTACGCTTTTTACGATATAGTGCAAACTGTTATTAAACAGCTAAAGAAATTGACAAAAAAAGGAGAGATGATTTTTGAAGAAAGCAGAGGTTGGCAATATTATTGAATTTCGTGATGGATTACAGGGAATTGTGGAGAAAGTAAATGAAAATTCCGTAATAGTAGACTTAACTTATATGGACAACTACCGTGATCTCGAATTAGATCAAAGAACGGTTGTAAATCATAAAAACTATAGAGTAGTAAAGGAATCTGCAGTATAAAAACAAAAAATGAAAGCGCATTCTTTGAGAAGCGCATACAAAAAAAAGCAGCTGGCTTTGCTGCTTTTTTATTTTTGCATTGAATCTGATTCAAGTATGTGTATTCCTTTTACCTCTTTTTGGGCAAGAGAAGTCATCACCTTGGCTACCTTCTGAGCTTTAATTGGTTTATATTTCAGCATTTTCCCCCTTAGGAGAGGATTCAGGGGTTTAAAAAGCCACTCTGCCATTTTTTCACCAAAACGAAATTCTTCCCGGTCACCTATTAATAAAGAAGGCCTGAATATGTATATTGAGGGGATAGGCAATGATTTAATGTCTTCCTCCAGGTTTCCCTTTACCCTATTGTAGAAAAAGGGAGAATCCTTATCGGCTTCCATTGCTGAAACAAGAAAGAATTTCTTCCCCCCTTCCCTGGCAGTCAATTGTGCTGCTGACAGGGGATACTCATAATCCACTCTTTGGAAAGCTTCTTTACTGCCGGCTTTCTTTCTGGTAGTGCCGAGACACCAAAATACATCTTTGTCTTTAAATTCATTGAAATGATCCTCCATTCTGTTAAAGTCAATGATTTTTGTTTTAAACTCCCGGATGATCATGATCTGTTTTTCTTCTTGCCAGCAGTATTATTTCCTTATATTGCCCGTTTTCAATTAACTCATTGACAAGATGTGAGCCAATGAGTCCAGTGGCGCCCAGTATCAATGCTTTCTTTTCCATATTGTTCCCTCTGTTACTTTCAATATTATCAGGGTGCAGCCTGACAGTTCTACTACTAAGAGGCGGAACCTCAAATCGTCAAAAGCCCCCAATACCGGGAGGCTTTGAATGACTATTCCTTTTCCCCTGAAAGTTCTTTCAATGACTTCACTTTTCCATGCGGATGCTGATCCTGTTTCCTCACAGTCCAGGCACGCTCTTTCTCTCTTTTAGATTTCGTCATTTTGTGTTACCCCCTTTCTCATAACCATAGGATAAGCATTTCAAGTTCATTTTATATTTACATGTTCAAAGAAATCATTTCCTTACTTTTTATTAATTTTTTTTGTTAAAATAAGGTTTGGCTATTTTTTTTGAAAGGGGTTATAACATTGAAAAATATTGCCGCAGATGTTCGTTTTATAGGCGGGTTGTTTATAGCGCATCTGCTTATGTATTTTACATTTCAGGATAAATCTATATTTTGGTATATATTTTCTGCTGCCCTTTTATTTCTTATCAGCTTTTCGATTATAATGGAAGAAGTGGAAGATAAGGTTTCATTTGGAACTTTTATTGCATATGGAGCGCTTTCAGGTGTTCTTTTGTATGGGGTTTTTTGGCTTGGTTACAGCTTAATTGATTTGCTAAATTTGCCATTTTTAAATCAGGTTGACAAGCTCTATGGACGTTTTTCACCTTCACTTCTTTGGCATTATATTGTGCTGATATTGATCATTATTCCCGGTGAGGAAATTTTTTGGAGGGGATTTGTACAAAAAAGATTAATGAAACATGCGAATGTTACACTCTCAATTGTTCTTTCCTCTATCCTCTATGCTTCCGTCCATTTATATTCGGGCTATTGGATGCTCGCTTTCGCCGCGTTCATTGCAGGTCTATTTTGGGGATGGCTATATGCCTGGAAGAGAAGCATTCCGCTTGTGATTGTATCCCATCTTATTTTTGACTTATTTATGTTTGTAATTTTGCCATTTAAATAAATATATTTCTCTTTTGGACAACCCATTTAGCGGGTTGTTTTTTAATGAATTAGCTCTTGTTAAGTCTTGTCGATACTTTGCAGAAATGGTAATGTACTAATTAATAGGAATATTTATGTAACCCTTTAATTCCCTTTACGTCTAATTATGTAGAAGTGCTTCAAGTGAACAATGGGAGGAACACAAAATGAAAATCATGGTTAAATTTATGTTAATTTTGGGATTTATTGCGGCTATTCTTGCTGGCTGCGGGACTAACCAAAATGCCAAGGATGAATCTGCCAATGGAGCTGAACCTATTCAAAATGAGGAAAAAGCAACGGATGGGCAGGATCAAACTGAAGAAGAGGATGCAACAGAAGAAGAAACATCTGAAGAAGGGGATAGCATAATTAGGATTCTCGAACAGAATATGAGCTACACAGTCAATGGTGAAACAAAGGAAGATACAGCCTTCCTTAAGCATAGCGACAATCAGAACTATTCTATGTATGTTCTTCCTGGATATGAACTGACAGCAGAGGAGCCAAATAAAGATGTCCTTTTCTTTACGGAAAATGACCAAGTGTTCATGCGTATAGAGCTCCTGCCTGAAGATGCTGACTGGAGTATGATTGAAGAAAATACAAAAGCACAATTAGGTGCTGTTAGCGAAGACGTGCAAAATGCTGAAGCGCCCGCCGATGAATTTTTTAAAGATGCAACTGTGATGAAGGCAGAACAAAATGGCCAAAAGGGTTCAGCTTATCTTGTTAAAAAGGATGATCTTTCCCTTAAGCTGACTCTTTACACAAAAGAAGATGCTGATCATGAAGAAGCATTCCTTCAAATGGCAAAGACAATTATGAAAGAGGAACCGCTAAAATAATAAACAGATTTAGAGATCCGGGCAAAGCCGGATCTCTTTTTTAGTTAAGCTATGTTAAAGCTCATTGCTGATTTTGGCACTATGTTTGATTGAAGCGGCAGGCACGACTCCTCGAAAATGCATTCGCATTTCCTGTATGCGGTGTTTATTCGAGGATGTGGTTCAATGTCCTGCGGGCAGAGGGAGCCCCCAGGCGCAAGACGCCGAGGAGCGTCGGACCGACGCGGAGTTCGCTGAGCTTTTTGAGCGGAAATCAACAGGCAATTTTAATTGAGCCTAAATTTATACCTTTTTAGTATTTTCATCTCCATCAAATGGCTTCATCCATAAAAGAATAATAAAGGTTAAGCTGACATAACCGAAAATAGGATATAAGTAAGAAAGCAATGTTCCATAATTAATCAGGCTTATAAAATAGCAAATCACAAAAATGGCACTGACAATTACAATACTCGGCAGAGAAATATACTTTTTGATCTGTCTCTCGATCCCGAAAACATTGCCAATAACGGAAGTAAAAATTTCACCATAGATCACAAAAACAAATATCCAATAAATTGATGATGCCAATGTTTTTACGATAGCAGCCATAGGGATATCATAAGCTTCGATATTTGGGAGCATGACAAGAGTTAAATGGCTTGAAATAAGGATAATGGTTAACGCTGCTCCCCCTAGGTATCCGCCCCATTTAATCGTTCGGTCATCATTTATTTCCGAAGCGACAGGCACTAAAACAGCCTGGGCCAATGTCAGATTTAAAGCCGTATAAGAAAAAGGAGCGACAACCGCTTTCCATCCATCTTCAGCAAATGGAATAAACATGACCTGTTCCGAAAAATTGGGAAGCCTCATACTGATAAACATCAAAATAAAACTAAATGCGATCATCATCGGAACAACAAATGTGTTCACAGCGAATAATCCGCGTATACCTACTATCATTGTAATGATCGTTAACCCTATTGTAATGAAAAGGCCAGCCATTTTGCTGATCCCAATCTGCTCTTCAAAAACTGCTCCAGCTCCGGACAACATCACTGCACAAACACCCAAAAGCATAAATAACATCAATATATTAATGGCAGAACCAAAAAATCTGCCAAAAAGGTATTCATTTAATTCCTGGTATGACGCAGCCTTTATACGGGCGGAGATTCGCATTAATTTTGATCCCAGAAAAATAAAAATATAGCCGCTCATTAAGATGCCTACTAAGCCGATAAAACCAAATCGGGAAAAAAACTCCACAATCTCTCTTCCAGTTGCAAAGCCCGCTCCCACCACGGTTCCCACATAAACGGCAGCGATCTGAAAAGCCGCCCCCCAGTTTGTTCTCACTCAATCTCCTCCTTCACTTCCAATATATGAAGGCCGGGACAAACAAAGACGAGCTTTTTATAATAAATACTGAAAACCTCGTTTAGGAAGGGCACAATAAATTTTAAGCTACTAAAAAATACCAGTATAAAATACTTGAAAGTCAATAAAGGTCAAAATATAATAAGTTCATAAAGTCAAAGATAGTCAAAGTCAAATCAATAAATGATGGAGGTATGCTAAATGCTTTGTCAAAAATGTCAAACAAAAGAAGCTAATGTACAATTGAATCTTAACGTAAATGGAAATGAGCGCCATTTATATCTTTGCCACAGCTGTTACCAAATCGAAAAGCAAAAAAGCCCTACTTCCTTTGGACCGGCTTTGAATGGCTTTTCAGGTTTTGGCCAGATGCCTTTAGAGGATTTCTTTAAAAAGATGTCTTCCGCTCAAGGAAATGAAAACTTATCACATTCCCCATTAAAAGAAGCGCCTAACAAAACCCGTGGAAATGGGGGATTCTTAGACCAATTTGGAAGAAATCTAACTCAGCTTGCCAAAGCTGGCTTAATTGATCCAGTCATAGGAAGAGATGAAGAAGTTAATCGTGTTATTGAAATATTAAATAGAAGAAGCAAGAACAATCCTGTATTAATCGGGGAGCCTGGGGTGGGTAAAACGGCTATCGCTGAAGGGCTTGCAACAAAAATTTCTGAAGGCAGCGTGCCAAATAAGCTTCTTAATAAGGAAGTCTATTTGCTTGATGTTGCATCTCTTGTTGCAAACACAGGAATCCGCGGCCAATTTGAAGAACGCATGAAGCAATTGATTTCTGAACTGCAGGCACGCAAGAATGTTATTCTCTTTATCGATGAAATTCATCTGCTTGTAGGGGCTGGTTCAGCCGAAGGGTCAATGGATGCAGGCAATATTTTAAAACCCGCACTGGCAAGAGGGGAACTTCAAGTTGTTGGTGCTACCACTTTAAAAGAATACCGCCAAATTGAAAAAGACTCTGCATTGGAGCGCAGATTCCAGCCGGTTCAAGTACAAGAGCCAACAACTGATGAAGCGATTAAAATCCTAATGGGACTTAAGAAGAAATATGAAGATTACCATGAAGTTTCTTTTACTGATGAAGCTATTAAGGTTTGTGTGCAATTATCAAGCCGCTATATCCAGGATCGATTCCTTCCTGACAAAGCAATCGATTTAATGGATGAAGCAGGTTCCAAAAGGAATCTTGAATCTGGCTATACGCCAGCTGAAGACATTGAAAAGCGCCTGGAAGAAATCAGCAAACAGAAACAGCTTGTCTTGAAAGAAGAAAAATATGAAGAGGCTGCAAAACTTCGTGAAGAAGAATTAAAACTTCAAAATGCATTAAATACAGATAATAAGGCTGAACGTCCAGCTATTGAAGTAAGCCATATTCAGGAGATCATCGAAAAGAAAACCGGCATTCCTGTCGGCAAGCTTGTAGAAGGTGAGCAGGAAAAAATGCAAAACCTTGAAGCGAGCCTTGCTGAAAAGGTAATTGGCCAACAAGAAGCAGTAAAAAAAGTTTCCAAAGCCATTCGCCGAAGCCGTGCAGGACTGAAATCAAAGCATCGTCCAATTGGTTCTTTCCTCTTTGTAGGACCAACAGGGGTTGGTAAAACAGAATTAACCAAAACGCTTGCTGAGGAGCTATTCGGTTCCAAAGAAAATATGATTAGGCTCGATATGAGTGAATATATGGAAAAACACAGCATAGCCAAGATCATCGGTTCACCTCCTGGGTATGTCGGACATGAGGAAGCAGGTCAGCTGACAGAGAAGGTCCGCAGAAACCCATACAGCATTATTTTGCTGGATGAGATTGAAAAAGCGCACCCTGATGTCCAACACATGTTCCTGCAGATCCTTGAAGATGGACGCCTGACAGACAGCCAGGGAAGAACTGTAAGCTTTAAGGATACCGTCATTATTATGACGAGCAACGCCGGAGTGGGCCATAAAGAAATACACGTAGGCTTCGGGACTACTGATGCAGTAAAAGAATCAAGCATTCTCGACTCACTTGGAAGTTTCTTCAAACCTGAATTCCTGAATCGTTTTGATAGCATTATTGAATTCAAAGCATTAGAAAAAGAACATCTATTGAAAATTGTCGACTTAATGCTAAATGACCTTCAGGAAACATTAAAAGAACAAGAAATTGAGCTGACTATAACACCGGAAGCCAAGGAGAAATTGGCCGAAGATGGATACCACCCTGCTTTTGGTGCACGCCCATTAAGAAGGGTTATCCAGGATGAGCTTGAAGACAAAATAGCTGATTTCATCATTGACCATGGCGGCAGCTGCAAACTTCAAGCTATGCTTGAAAACGAGAAAATCATCATTAAAACGATCAGCTAATTGTGAGTTTGAAAAGAGCCGGAATTAATTTTCCGGCTCTTTTTTTTAAAAAAAGGAAATTATAACTTAGAACTTCGATAATTGTCTAGCTCCAAAAGGATAGCTCCCGCAGCCAATGTTTTTGCACGACCAAAAACGGCAGCTTTTGAGAGGATGCAGGTCAGGGGAGACGTTGCCACAGAACGTGGCGCTTTTAGTCAGCGTTTTTCCTAGGTCTGCGCCTTGCTGTTTTCTTGTTATAAGCTCTTGTCATCCACTGAGTTCAGCCAATTTTCTATTTCCCCTATAACCGACTCTACACAGCCCGCTTCAAATGGGGAAATCAGGCTGGCTTCTTTTACAAGCCCTGTAAATGGCCTGCTTCCGCCAAGCTGGCATAGTTTTAAATAGTCATTCCATGCCTCTTCCTGATTCTCTCTGGAACGCTTCCAGAATTGGAAGGCACAAATTTGTGCAAGTGTATAATCGATATAATAAAACGGTGAATTATAGATATGGCCCTGGCGCTGCCAGAAACCGCCATTTTCCAAATACACGTTCCCATCATAATCTTTGTGCGGCAGATATTTCTTTTCGATTTCTCTCCAAGCCTGTTTTCTTTCCTGTGGTGTTGCTTCCGGATTTTCATAAACCCAATGCTGGAATTCATCAACAGAGACTCCGTATGGCAAGAATAATAAGCCGCCGCTTAAATGAGAAAATTTATATTTCTCCGTATCTTCCTTAAAGAAACCATCCATCCATGGCCAAGTGAAAAACTCCATGCTCATGGAATGAATCTCGGCAGCTTCATAGGTTGGCCAATTGTATTCAGGTATTTCAAAATGACTGCTTGAATAAACCTGGAAAGCATGACCTGCTTCATGAGTAAGAACATCAATATCTCCTGAAGTACCATTGAAGTTAGAGAAAATGAACGGAGATTTATAGTTTTCAATATAGGTGCAATAGCCGCCCCCCGCTTTGCCCTTCTTGGCAACCAGGTCCATGAGATTATTTTCTCTCATATAGGTGAAAAATTCGCTTGTCTCATTGGATAGCTCATCATACATTTTTTGTCCTTTTTCAATGATCCAATCAGGATCCCCTTTGGGTACAGCATTGCCTGTTTTGAATTGAAAACCTTCATCATAGTATTTAAGTTTATCAACACCGATGCGTTCCCTCTGACGCTCTTTCAGCTTGGTGGCAATTGGTACAATAAATTCTTCCACCTGCCTGCGGAATTTGGCAACCATCTCAGCATTATAATCTGTACGGTACATACGGAAATAAGCTAGCTCAACAAAGTTTTTATAGCCAAGTTTAAGTGCGATTTCTGTTCTGACTTTTACCAGTTCGTCATAAATGCGATCCAGCTCGCTCTCATTATCTGCTAAAAATCCAAAACGGGCCTCGCTGGCTTTTTTCCGCATTTCTCGGTCAGTGGATTCAGTAAATGGCTCCAATTGGGCTAGTGTGCGCTCTTCACCTTCGAAATCAATTTTTGCGGAGGCAATTAATTTTGTATATTCGGATGAAAGCTTATTTTCCTTTTGCAAGAAAGGAACAATTTCAGGAGAGAAAACCTTTAGCTGCGCCTCAGCAAGCGAAAATAGCTGATTCCCCCATTTTGCTTCAAGCTCAGCCCGAAACTTGGAATTAACCAGTGCTTGATAATACTTTGTAACAAACCCTTCCACTTCCGGCTGAATTTCATCCATATAATCCTGCTCAGCTTTATAAAACTCATCATTTGTATCGACAGAATGACGGATATAGCAAAGATTAAACATCGTGCCGATATCATTGCGAATTTCATTTATTTCTTTCATTGCCGTGTTTTGCTCTTCTGCAGTAGCCGCACGCTCAAACTTCTCAAGAGCTGCTTCGAATTGTCCCTTAACTTTCTCTAATTCCGGCCGAACATATGTATATTCTTCGAACCTCATTTTATTGCCCCCCTTGTATGTAAAAACCATTTCAAAAACCACTAAACTATTTCGACAATATTTAGTTAATTCCTTCTGAAATTAAATATTCCGGAAGTTATTAAAAACAAGGCAATGTTAAACTTGCCTGTTGATTTCCGCACCAATCAACAATTGGCTTCAGCATATCCAAAATAAAAAACAGCCAATTAAGGCTGTTTTGGTTATTCGCCGGCTTCTGTATATTTCTCATTGGAAATCGATAAGCCAAGTTTCTTTAATAATTCGATGGCAGTTTCTTTTTCCTTTTCAGTAAGCTCGGACATCAATGAATGGATATGTTTTTCGTGATCAGGAAAAATATCTTCAATAAACGCTTTTCCCTTTTCAGTTATCTGCGCAAAAGTAACCCTTCTATCATTCGGACAGGCTACTCTTTTCAAAAAACCTTTTTGTTCAAGCTTGTCCACTACATAAGTGATGCTTCCGCTTGCTAAGAGGATTTTCCCCCCAATCTGCTGCAAGGGCTGGTCTCCTTTATGATACAGGAGTTCCAAAACAGCAAACTCAGTCGGATTTAATCCGTAGGTTTGTATAAGTTTATTTACATTTTCATTTATTGCCCTGTAAGCTCTAGAGAGGACAATAAATAACTTCAACGATTGGTCAATCTTTTCAGAACCCATTATATCCAATCCCTTTACCATTAAATTAGTAGTGATTTCATCATTATAGTTCTAAATTATTATAGGTAACAGGAAGAAAGCTGTCAATTTGCCAGTTGCTGTCGTCACTCCCCCGCCAATACTCTCCAGTTATGATTTAATGACGGCTTTATTTCTTTCTTTTCTAAAAAATAGTTGGCAAGCAGTTCTGCCATATCCGTTTGGATTTCCTTAACTACCGGTTTATCCTTGAACATCGTATAGCCGCCTCCTCCGGCAGCCCGGTAATTATTCATAACTACCTTATACTGCGTATCTTCTTCAACTGGGCGGCCTTTATACTGAAGTCCTTTGACCCGGTCACCTGCCGCTCTTGAGACATCAATAACGTATTGAATTCCTTCCCACATATCATAATTATAATGCTGTGGCTTTGGAAATGAAAAGTCAGGGTTCACGATAATTTGCCCTTCATCATTCAACTCAAAATAGGAAGCTGAACGCTCTAAAGCATCTTTAATGTCCTTTCCGGAAACTCTGAGGACACTCAAAGAGTTAGGATAAATATAGTTGGAAACAATCTGCCCCATCGTTACTTGATGGCTGAGCCCAGGTGCACCTTCATGAAACAAAGCGGTACACGAAATATCTGCTCCTGCCGCTTCCATTTGCACCTTGTTAATAAACTCTATAAGCGGATGCTCCTTTAATCGGGCTTCGAATATATCATTAATAAGCATATCCCCATCAATTTCTCCGATTACTGTATCCAGCCATTTTTGCGTTTTTGATTCATAGTACCCGGCTATATGGAGAATCTCCTCATCTGCCGCAGCCTCTTTTGCGGAAATTAAAGTTGAGCGTTTCTCATCAATAAGCCAGTCATTGTGTTTCTTTTTGAATTTAACGGTAACCTTTGCAAGCGCCTGGCCATTAAACCCAGGCTGGACAACAGCGACTCCGTTAATCTTTATCCCTTCAAGAAAACGATGCTGATGCCCAGTGATCAGCACATCGATCCCCGGAACTTCTGTACAAATCCTGTACGCTTCATTTTCCCCTGTTTGCTCTTCCGTTTTTTCGCCAGTTCTTAGATCCCTTTCAAATCCTCCATGATAAGATACGATAATCAGGTCAGGCTTTTCTTCCTCTTGAACATATGGAATCCATCTTTTTAAACTGGACACAGCTGATTCAAAGGTTATATTTTCAATATGCTGCTTTTTCTCCCAATTTGGGATATACTGGGTTGTCACCCCAATAACTGCTGCTTTTAAGCCGTTCTCAAAAGTTTTTATTTTATAAGGAAGTCCGAAATAGGTTTCTTTCGTGGAGCTAAATAAAATATTGGCTGCAAGCCAAGGAAAGTTGGATTCACTGACTGCTCTCGCTAGTATGCTCTTGCCATAATTAAATTCATGGTTGCCAACGACAGCTGCATCATATTCCAGCTTATTTAATATTTGAATCATGGGGTTTTTTTGGCTGCTTAAGTAGCGTGAATAATAATAAGTTAAAGGCGTGCCCTGGATCAGGTCTCCATTATCTATAAGGATTGAAATCTCAGACTGTTCCCTTTCCTTCTTTATAAGTGCTGCAAGTTTGCCTAATCCATGCTCTGCATTCTCTCCCGTACCATACAAATAAGGGAAGATATGGCCATGGATATCGCTTGTAGCTAAAATGGACAGCATAATTTCAGCTTTCATCAAACCCCTCCTTACTTATTAAAATATCATTGTGGAGACGGAAATAAACCTCTATCGGTACAAAATGGTATAATATTGATATTGCAGGATAGATGCGGACAAATCAACCTTAAAACTTTGGAGTTAATAAAATGAACAGTCGATACGGAAATTTATTTTTATATGTAATTGTTGTTATTATCCCCACATTAATTGGCAGCTTTTTTTTCTTTATCGACGCTGTGAAGCAAAACGATGAAGATAGGCTTGAAGAAGCAAAATGGATTGGCTCCATTCATCAGAGGAGCTGGGACCAGTTTATTTCCGAGACGGTCACTACACTTGAGATGTTATCGCTGACTGCAGGGACTGTAAATACTGAACCCGAAAAGCTGGAGCCTCTCTTGAAGCAGGCCCATCAAATGGATCCTCGATATGGAGGGATCTACCTTTTAAATACCAACGGAAAAGTGTTAACAGGTTCAAATCAATTTTTGACGGACTCTTATTTATCTGATAAAGAATATATACAAGAGGTTTCCAGAACGAAGGACATTATTATTTCAAACAGCCAGGAAACCTTAGCAAATGGACAAACAGTCATTGGCATCGGAAAACCGGTAGTGAATGAAGACGGTGAGCTTTTATCTATTATTGTCGCACATATGAGGGTAGACTATGTCCAAAATATCATGAGGCTGCTTACACCTGATGCAAAATTATCCGTACTAAATTCTGATAGGAAAACCATTATGGACGTCAATATGGATGGAGGCTCCTCTTTTTCCGACCATAATAGCATTTCCATTCCGATAGATAGGCTTCCCTGGAGTGTAAATGTTGAATTGCCAGCTAGAGATGTTTGGGAAATTATTAAGGGTGCAGCCCAATTTATACTGGTTATGTTAGTAATCAGCCATATCCTGTTTCTCTTTATAAAATATTTAAAGCTGAAAAAGCAGGCTCAGAATGAAAAAAAAGAAAATGAACTTCAAAAGCTTGAGCTGGTAGGTACATTGGCAGCCAGCACAGCCCATGAAATCAGAAATCCGTTAACCGGTATAAAAGGGCTTATCCAGCTCTTAAGTGAGAAGTACACGAACGCGCAGGACCAGTATTATTTTTCAGTTATTAACGATGAAATCAGCAGGATCAATGAAATTGTCAGTGAATTTTTAATCCTTGGGAAACCGACAGCCCAGAAAACGGAAACACTTGACCTTAGGAATATCATTAAGGATTTAGTTCCTTTGATCATCTCTGAAGCAAATTTACACAATGTTCATTTCCAATCTTCTTTGCCGGATGAGCCTGTTATGGTAAATTGTACGAAGGACCAAATGAAACAGGTCATACTGAATATAACAAAAAATGCATTTGAATCAATGGAAAACGGCGGAGAATTGACCATAAAACTGAACAGGCTTCCAACCAAGTGCCAGCTGAAGATAATCGACACTGGTTCCGGAATACCTGACAGTGAGATTGAAAAAATATTTAATCCGTTTTATACATCGAAGGATACGGGAACCGGACTTGGGCTTGTTGTCTGCAGGCGAATCCTCCAGTCTTCTGGCGGGGAAATCTTTATAACAAGCAAGGAAAACAAGGGTACACAAGTGGATATCTTCTTGCCCCTCAACGCAAATAAAGAATAATGTATAGGATTATAGAAAAGGTGCCTTCACAAAAGTGATTGGCACCTTTTTATATCTGACTTAATAGATTGATTCTTTCCTTTCAATCCTATTCTTTATTTGCTTCAGCATCAGCAAAAGACTTTGGTCTCTGTCTTCTGGTGCTATTTTCTTATAAAGAACTGAATAAAGTGTCACATCTCTTAATCTCAAAAATAAAGGCAGTTGGATTTCCCAATCCTCGGGAAGAGGGTTTTTCTCCTGATAGCCTTTTAAAAAAGAATCTAGAAATAACTTGCCAAATGCCGACCTTTCATCCACATTATCTCCTTTGCAGCGGTATAAAAGGGCATAATACAATGGGATGGCAATATCAGAAGCGAACCAATGATAACAGCAATCATCAAAATCAAAAATATGTATATCACTGCCATCATAAAAAAAGTTCCCTGAATGGACATCTGTATGAATAAGGCCAAAGGTGTCCTTGTTTTTCGGAAGTGACTGCAGCTGCTTAAGGAGTTCCTTAGTATTATTTATTACCAATTTATCTGATTCAGGGACAAATTTTTCAACATCAAGAAGTTCCTCCTCATCCCATTGCATACGGTCGGCTGAACTATAGGGCGGCGTATAAGTTTTTGTTTCTTTATGCATCATTCCTATAGCCCTTCCCCAGGCTTCAAAAAGTTTCTCATTAAATTCAGGTGCGGTGACTTTGATTGGCTTACCTGGCGCTTTTGAAAAAACGCTGGAATAAAAAAAGGAACCATCCTCTGCAGATACCGACTCTACAAGCTTTCCATGATCTGATTGAAAAACCTGCGGAACATTTACGCCCTGCTGATTTAAGTAATTTACCCAGTCTACTTCTGCTAAAAGCTCCTTATGCTTGCGGTGGGAGGAGTGGGTAATCCTTAAAATATATGATTCTCCATTTCTATAAACCTCGTACACATAGTTTTCAAAATCACCAAGTTTTTTGTAATCCTTTTTATCCATTGAATAGGCTAGAAGAAACTCGTGAAGAATATCCACCGTCATTAAAGCTTCGACAGATTTTTCCATCTATACCCCTGCTTTCTATTTTCAACTATAAAGCATTCTAAATAATCCCAATTATATATTATTAGAGATAAAATCAAAATAGCTATTTTTAAAGATTGAAGAATACGGTACACTATATTTAGTTTCACGAAGTTTTTTGCATTTATAAAAATATAGGCTCTGTTAAACTTGCCTTTTGATTTTCGCTCCAGTCACTCAATGAACCGCGGGCGGTCCGATGCTCCTCGGCGTCTTGCGCCTGCTGGGTCTCCCTTTGACTCGCTCTTCCCGGAGTACATTGAATTAGCGTCCTCGAATAAACACCGCACGAAGAAAATGCGACAGCATTTTCGGGGGATCTCTCGCCTTCCGCACCAATCAAGAGAGTGCTAAAATCAATAATGAGATTTAACACAGCCTAAATATAAAGGAGTCCTGTAATATGAGTACGACCGCTGTTTCAGCCCGTCCCTCTTCTAAGCCGCAGCAGGAAACGGCATATCGAATTCTTTTTATCATCGGGATTTGCCACCTACTAAATGATTCGATCCAATCCGTTATTCCGGCCATGTTTCCAATACTGGAAAAATCAATGGGACTAACATTTTCTCAGCTGGGAATGATCGCCTTTTCCTTAAATATGGTATCCTCGATTATGCAGCCGGTAATAGGAATGGCTACAGACAAAAAACCTGTGCCCTTTGCTTTGCCGATCGGATTAACTTTTACTTTATTTGGAGTTTTAGGTTTGGCATTTGCATCTAAATATGAATGGGTTGTTGTTTCTGTCCTGTTCATTGGATTAGGGTCAGCTGTCTTTCACCCTGAGGGATCAAGAGTAGCTTATATGGCAGCCGGTCCACGCAGAGGCCTTGCCCAATCCATCTATCAGGTCGGCGGAAACACTGGACAGGCGCTGGCACCTGTTATAACAGCGCTTATCCTTGTTCCTCTTGGCCAAGTGGGAGCTGCCTGGTTTACCGTCGTTGCAGCCATTGCGGTAGGATTATTAATTTATATTGCATTCTGGTATACTGGGCGCCTTCAGCTTGAGCTATCAACATTGAGCAAGAAAAACCAATCAGCTGCCAATTCAAACAAGAAAATCTCTAAAGCCGTATGGGGGGCATTGGTCCTCATTCTCTTTTTGATATTTGCCCGATCCTGGTATATTTCCGGGATGACAAATTTCTATGCCTTTTATGCGATTGAAAAATATTCGTTTTCCATTGGGCAAGCTCAGCTCTTTTTATTCGCATTTTTAGTTTCAGGAGCACTGGGAACCTTTTTCGGAGGTCCGCTTGCAGATCGATTCGGCAAGAAGGCAGTCATCTTTTTATCCATGATTCTCACTGTACCGCTCTCAATCCTGATTCCTTTTGTTCCATCTGCTGTTGCATTTATTCTACTGATACTCGGCGGATTCATTTTAATGTCCAGCTTTTCTGTTACGGTAGTTTATGCACAGGAATTAATCCCCGGCAAAATTGGTACCATGGCGGGCCTGACAGTTGGCCTGGCATTTGGAATGGGTGCAATCGGCTCCATTGTTCTAGGATATATAGCAGACACTTTTGGGCTCACCAGTATGATCATATTCACCGGCTTTTTGCCTGTTCTGGGAATATTGACTTTATTGCTTCCTTCAGACAAAACCGTTTCTGAATGGAACTCTTAAAAATGTAAAAGGAGGGAACAGGTCCCTCCTGAACTGAACCCCGAATAGTAGACACTTTAAAAAAAGTGGATCTATTCGGGGATTTTTGTTTTTTCTAGCTTAAAACCCCGTTATACTAAAATTT
>NZ_QGTW01000019.1 GCF_003182355.1 Cytobacillus oceanisediminis
TGCGGCATCTGCTGGCCATACTCGGCACCCATCACTCCTGATGGCATTTGGTGCGGCATCTGCTGGCCATACTCGGCACCCATCACTCCTGATGGCATTTGGTGCGGCATCTGCTGGCCATACTCGGCACCCATCACTCCTGGCGGCATTTGGTGCGGCATCTGCTGGCCATACCCGGCACCCATCACTCCTGATGGCATTTGATGCGGATTCTGTTGCCCCATATACTCCGCTCCCATTACTCCTGATGGCATTTGATGCGGATTCTGTTGCCCCATATACTCCGCTCCCATCACTCCTGATGGCATTTGCGGCATTTGGGCCGTTGGCATAAACGGAGAAGATTCATCGTAATCTGGGCTCTCAACCCCGGCCATCATACCCATATGCGGCATCTGATGCTCTGGCATCATGGCACCCTGTACATGCGGCATCTGATGCGGCATTTGAGCCATCGGCATTTGATGTGGCATTTGGGCCATCGGCATCATGGCACCTTGAACTTGCGGCATCTGGTGTGGCATTTGGGCCATTGGCATTTGATGCGGCATCTGGTGTGGCATCTGATGGCCCATATATTCTGCTCCCATTACTCCTGATGGCATTTGATGCGGCATCTGATGCTCTGGCATCATGGCACCTTGGACTTGCGGGAACGGCATTTGTGGAAAACAATTAGGATTATATGGATACATTGGCTGATATTGACCTCCTTGTTGTGTGTAAATAGATGTTTCACTTTCAGGCGATTCCGGACTTTCTTCTGCAATCGGCTTTGCCTGTGGGAGGATATTGACTGGTTTAGGCGGGAGCTGCGGCTGTGGTTTAGTCTCTGAAATAGACAGTGGCTTTTGCTGTGGTTTAACTTCGGATACAGGCAGTGGCTTTTGCTGTGGTGCCGGCTGTTGAGCAGACATATTCATCATGTAATAATTATTTATATCAATTTCCGGCATAACTGGCTTTGGCATCTTTGGAGTATAAGGTTTTTTGGGTAATTCCTTTGGCGCTTCTGCTTTTGGCGCAGTAACTTTTGGAACTTCCTTTGGAATTTCAACCTTTGGAGCCGTAACTTTGGGCATTTCTTTCTTTGGCGGTGCCTGTTTTGGCACTTCTTTTACAGGCTGCTCCTTTGGTGCTTCAACAACAGGCATGGTAATAGGCTTCTCTTTGGCAAAAGGGTGTTCGGCTTTTGGCATTTCCTTTTTGGCACCCATATTTATTTTAGCTTCCGGTTTGCCCCCGATTGGAGCTTCTTTTTTTATAGAGCCTCCAGTTGCGGGAACTTTTATTTTCATTCCGGGCATAATCATATCAGGGTTGCTGAGCTGTGTATTCATCTTTTTCAGCTCTTCAAAATTCACGCCGTACTTCTTGGCAATCTTCCAAAGAGTGTCCCCTTTCTGTACGATATGGATTTTCACTCTGAATTCCCTCCTATGCGTAAGTCCATATAGTGTATGAAGAAATGGGCAAATTGCTAACAATCTACACAAAAAGATATGCTTTTTTTCCTGAAATTATGATTTATTCTTTTCTTCAAATCCTATTAAGAGAGGGGGTTGATTGTTAAATAAAAATCCTCCCGTTTGGGGAGGATTCTTATTTTATCATGGCCGTTCCAGCATTCTGTCCAATGCCAGTTTGGCAAAAGCTGCTGTCTGCTCTTCCACTTGGATACGATTGTGGCCTTCACCCTGCTCAATTGTTTCCAGGCACCAGGCCAGATGCGGCAAATCAATACGGTTCATAGTCAAACAAGGGCACATATGCGGATTAAGAGAGATAATATGCTTATCCAGGTGCTGATTGATAATCCTGTTTACCAGATTCATTTCCGTTCCAATCGCCCATGAAGAACCCGGTTTGGAATTTTCAATTGCCTCTATTATATAATTCGTTGATCCAGCCATATCGGAGATTGCTACCACTTCCCTTTTGCATTCAGGATGAACAATGATTTTCATTTCCGGGTACTGTTTGCGGACTTCTTTTACATTTTCCACAGTAAAATTTTCATGAACGGAACAATGGCCCTTCCAAAGGATCACTTTAACGTTCTCAAGGGAGCCCTCATATTCCAGCTTATCTGAAACCGGGTTCCATACGGCCATTTCATCAAGTTCAACTCCTAAGTTATAGGCAGTATTTCTGCCTAAATGCTGATCAGGCAGGAATAAGATCCTCGGTTTTTGCTCAAATGCCCAACTTACCATCTTTTCAGCATTTGAAGAAGTGACCGTTGCTCCTCCATTACGGCCTACGAAAGCTTTAATGGCTGCAGTGGAATTTACATAGGTTAAAGGAAGCATGGTTTCCCCAAATATATCAACAAGCTTCACCCAGGCTCTTTCTGTTTGGTGTATATCTGCCATATCAGCCATGGAGCAGCCCGCCCGCATGTCAGGCAGCAGTACTTTTTGTACTGGAGCAGTCAATATATCCGCGGTTTCAGCCATAAAATGGACTCCGCAAAATACAATATATTCTGCATCCTTGTTCTCCTCCGAAAGCTGGGCAAGCTTTAATGAATCACCAGTGACATCCGCAAACTTAATAACCTCATCTTTTTGGTAATGGTGACCGGGGATAAAAAGCCTCTTCCCCAGCTTTTCTTTTATCTCCCTTACACGTGACTCGAGTTCCAAAACTGTCATTTCGCGATATTTTGCCGGAAGAATATTTGATTGTTTTTCTGCTGTCTGAAAAATATTCATATCCTTTATCCCCCTTTGCCATATATACTTTTTTTATTCGACGGTAACTTCCACGCTAATATCAAGCGCTTTTACTGAATGTGTAAGAAAACCGAGCGAAATAAAATCTACCCCAGTATCCCTATAACTCGCCAGGTTTTCTAATGTTATGCCACCGGACGCTTCTGTCAGGGTTTTTTCAGGGACAAGGCTGATCCACTCTTTAATTTCTTCAGGCTTCCTGTTGTCGAACATAATAACATCTGCCCCTGCCTCAACTGCTTCCATTACCTGTTCTTTTGTCTCTGTTTCGACTTCGATCTTTACCATATGCCCAATTTTAGACCGTGCTGCTTCCACTGCTTTTGCAATCGAACCTGCAAAAGAAATATGGTTATCTTTAATCATAACTGCATCATAAAGACCATAACGATGGTTAAATCCGCCCCCGTACCTGACTGCATATTTTTCTAGCATTCTCAGGCCTGGAGTTGTTTTCCTTGTGTCGCAGATTTTTGTATGGGAGCTGTTAAGAATCCTGACAGCCTCATTTGTTTTCGTTGCAATTCCGCTCATTCTTTGGAGAAGATTCAAAATAACTCTTTCTCCTTTTAAAAGAATAGCTGCAGGACCGTATGCTTCTGCAAGAATTTGGCCTTTCTCAATTTTTTCTCCGTCCTGCACTTTTAGGTCAATATCCACACTTGAGTGGAGAACTGCGTATCCTTCCCGGATAATTTCTTCTCCGCAAAAAATCCCATTTTCTTTGGCAATGAAAACAACCTTCCCTGTCTGCCCATCCCCAAATATCAGTTCGCTCGTCAAGTCACGGTCACCAATATCCTCCAGGAAGTATTGTTCAAGTTGCAATCGCAGCTTTAATTTGTTCATTTTTACCATCCTTTTCTATTTTTCGGCATTGAATAATCCTTTTTCTAAGCCATTCATGATTGTTTTCAAAGGGAAAATCCTGGCGGAAATGGCCACCCCGGCTTTCCGTCCTTTTTAGGGCCGAATCGGTTACAAGCCATGCAGTAATAAGCATGCATGCCCTTGTAATCTCATCCTGGGAAAGATCATCTAATTCCGCTGCTATCCATTTTTCAATTTGAAAGCTCTCAAGCCAAGCAAGCTGCTTCAGCAGCCCTTCCTTTGTTCTGATAATGCCCGCATGCTTCATCATTTTTGCCTTTATTTCAGTTATGGAAGGTAAATACTCTGGTAAAGGACTCACTCCTCCTGACTCTGGACTTGGATCCTTGTCACCGAATTCACAGGCAGGCTGTTCATTAATCCATTCCGCCAATTTTTTGCCAAAGAATAAGCCCTCCAGGAGCGAATTGCTTGCAAGGCGGTTTGCGCCGTGTATGCCCGTGCATGCAGCCTCTCCTATTGCATACAAACCGGGGATGCTGCTTCTTCCCAGTAAATCGGTTTTAATCCCTCCCATCAAGAAGTGGCTGCCAGGTGAAACAGGAATTCTTCCCAGGCTTATGTTTACTTCATTTTGCTCACAGATATCTGTAATGGTTGGAAATCTTGATTTGAAATTTTCAATAGGAGAAATATCCAAAAAGACCGATTTTCCTTCTTTCAATAGATTGTAAATGGTCTGTGATACGACATGTCTAGGTGCCAGGTCTCCTTGAGGATGAATGCCTTCCATGATTGGTTTGCCTTCATCAGTGACCAGACGGCCACCCTCCCCCCTTACCGCTTCAGAGACCAAGCCTAAAGCTTTGCCGTCTTTATAGAGCAAAGTAGGGTGAAACTGTATGAATTCCATATCTACGATCTTTGCTCCTGCCCTATATGCCAGGGCAATGCCATCTCCTGTTACGGTTTCAGCATTGGATGTAAATTCATATAGCTGTCCACAGCCGCCGGTAGCCAGCACAACATGCTCTGAAAAGAAGCTGTGAATATTACCATTAGTGTCTTTTCCTTTTGCACCTATGCACCTGCCGTCCGACTCATTTATCAGCAAGTCAAATACATGCATATTTTCTATGATTCTAATGTTTTCATATTTCTTTAATAGCATAAAATCAATTACTGTCTTTCCGGTTGCGTCTCCGCCTCCATGGACAATTCTATTTTCTGTATGGGCGCCCTCCCTGCCCAATGCGAGGAATCCGTTTGAGTCCCTATCAAACATGCAGCCCTCTTCAAAAAGGCTATTAATAAGGGATGGGGCTTCATTTGTAAGGGCCAAGACTGCATCAAAATCATTATGGAATCTCCCTGCCTCAAGTGTGTCCATGTAGTGCTTAGAGGGATGGTCGTTGATTCCGAGAGCAGCAGCAATCCCACCTTGTGCCATATAAGAATTTCCATTTTTCACAGCAGACTTTGTGATAATTATCACATTTAAGTCTTGGCGCAGCTTCTTTGCCAGCTGCAAAGCGGCCACCCCGCTTCCAATAATTAGAACGTCGGCGTACATCACTTTTTACCTCCTGTTTTTACAGGTGTCTTGACACCTATATTTACATAGTTTTAGAATTATGACAAGAGTTTTTCATAGAATAAGAGGAACTTCTGTCCGTTTTTAGCAGAGAACAGTATGTATTTAAAGAAAAGGATCTGTTAAAGCTTACTGTTGATATTGGCACCCTGTTTATTGGAACGGAAGGGGCGAGACCCTCGAAAATGCATTCGTATTTCCTTCGTGCGGTGTTTATTCGAAGATGTTCATTCAATGTGCTGGAGAAGCGAGTCAAAGGGAGCCGCCGAAGAGGCTCCGGACCGCCCTCGATTAGCTGAGCACTTTGAGTGGAAATCAACAGGTAAGTTTAACAGAGCCAAAGAAAAAAATTTATAAAAAACGAAAGCAGGTGTGATTATAAAATACTTTGATTATGCCGCAACTTGTCCACTGGATAGAGATGCGGCAGATGCCTATATAAAAGCTTCAACTGAATTCTTTGGCAATTCAAGGAGCCTTCATGATACAGGCAGTGAGGCTGAGGGTCTTCTCGAAAACTGCCGTGGGGAACTTGCAAAAATTTTGGGTATAGAGAGGGAAGGAATCTACTTTACAAGCGGGGGGACGGAAGGGAATTTCCTTGCAATTCATGCACTGCTTTCTTCTTCAGAGAAAATTGGGAAACATATTATTATGGGGATGGCCGAGCACTCTTCAATTCATATCATATTGGAAAAGCTCAGTCTGGAAAAAGGCTATGAAATTACCAAGGTCCCTTTTGGAATAGATGGATGCATTGACCTAGAGAAATTAAAGTCGTCCATAAGGGATGATACCGTATTAATTACCCTTCAGCACGGCAATCCTGAAATAGGCACGTTGCAGCCAATCCGTGAAATTAGCGATATTTGCAAATCAAAAGGGATTTTGCTGCACAGTGATTGTGTCCATACATTTGGCAAAACAGATCTAAAAGAAATAGCAGCGAATGTTGACAGTTTATCTATTTCAGGACATAAATTTTATGGCCCAAAAGGGGTTGGAGCTGTTTACCTTCAACCCGGACTAAGGTGGGATGCTTTTTTACCAGGAGTGTCCCATGAAAAAGGATTCAGGCCAGGAACTGTAAATGTTCCAGGTATTGCAGGGATGACGGTTGCAGCCCAAAAGGCATATGAAAATCTTAACGTCCATACCAGCCACTTTCAACTTTTACGCGATACCCTTTTGCAAGAACTTGAGACTGCAAAAGGAGAATTCGTGATTTACGACTTTGGGCGCGAATACCAGCTTTCTTCGACATTAGGATTGCGCATTAAAGGACTTGAAGGGCAATATATCATGCTGGAATGCAACAGACACGGCTTTTCCATTTCAACTGGAAGCGCCTGCAGAACAGGAATGAAGGCCATATCAAAAACGATGGAGGCACTCGGAGTGTCCGGAAAAAGCGGCAAGGAATTTATCCGAATTTCTTTTGGATGGGATACATCCGTCGAAGAAGCAAAAGCTTTAGGCAGAACACTTACAGAAATCGTACAGGCATCAATGCCGCTCTAAGTTTTTATCTTCTTCCGGTTATTATGTTAGAATGAGACATTATCGGAAAGTAAGGGAGAGTAAAACATGAAGGAACAAAAAAAGGTACTCGGTGAAGAACGAAGGTCCTTTTTGCTCCAGCTTCTTAAAGAAAGCGGGCAGCCCATTACGGGCGGTGAGCTTGCTGCAAAGACAAATGTAAGCAGGCAAGTAATTGTAGGAGATATTACATTGCTTAAGGCAAGAAACGAACCGATCATTGCTACAAGCCAGGGTTATATGTATCTTCATCAGGCGTCTCCTTCTGTTACAGCTGAACGTACCATTGCCTGCCATCACCACCCCGAGAGGACCGAAGAAGAATTAAATCTCCTTGTTGATCACGGGGTCACAATAAAGGATGTAAAAATCGAGCATCCTGTGTATGGGGATTTAACCGCTTCTGTTATGGTGTCGACCCGTAAAGAAGTAAAGCAGTTTATGGAAAAAATAAAAGCCACAAATGCGGCTTTCTTATCAGAACTAACGGACGGCATACACCTTCACACCATCTCGGCGCCATCCGATCAAAAACTGGATGAAGCTGAACAGTCATTAAAAAAAGCAGGGTTTTTAATTGACCTATAATATGAGACGCACTTTCGGCACTGCCGGGAGTGTTTTTTTTATAGCCACTGAAAACCGTACAGGAACAAGCAATGACCCAAAAATAGGAAAACATTCATGTATTCTGAAAGTAAGCATATCCCAGACTCTTGAAACATTTTTTCCGTACATAGGGTGTGATGCAGGATAATCTTGTAAATTGATTAAATTTATTAAGGTAAAAAGGATCCATCAAAACGGATCCTTTTGTATACATCCAAATAAATTTATTAGCAAAAAATGATTAAAACACGCATATACGAAGCCATTTAGTCTTGAAGGACCTTACTTTCCTTTTTATGCAGCTGGAAATACGGGTAACTCCCCAATATTTTCACACTGCATCCTAATGCTTCCAATTCGGCAACCGCCCCGGGGATCAGCACATCATCCTGTTTCATATCTACATCTATGATAAAGAAGTAATTGCCCAATCCCGTTTTCATTGGTCTTGATTCTATTTTAGTTAAATTTAATTTCCTCCAAGCAAACGCAGAAAGAACTTGGTGAAGCGCTCCTGCCCTGTCAGCCGGCAATGTAACCATGACAGTCGTTTTATGTCCGGAAAACTCTTGCCTGTCTTCTTCGATTGTGATTTTCTTATTGGATAAAACAATGAATTTTGTATGGTTGAAATCAAAGTCGTGTATATCCTCTTTTGCAATAGCCAATCCGTACACATGTGCAGCTAATTCATTGGCAATGGCACCAGCTTTCTCACCTGGATGATCTTTAACATATTGTGCTGCGGCAGCCGTGGAAGTTGTACTTTCACATGCAATTCCCTTCAGCTCTTTATGTAAAAATTTGTGACATTGTGCAATGGCATGGGAATGGCTGTAAACCACATCTGTTTCTGCCCAATCCTCCAAATTGTCGGGATGGACCATAAAATGCTGGCGTATAGGTACTGTTAGTTCGCCAACTATCGGCAAATCTACCTCATGGATTAAATAATCTAGAGTAATGTTCACTGAACCTTCCAATGCATTCTCAAGAGGAACTACCGCCAAGTCTATTTCATTTCCAATGATAGCATCAAAGCAAGCGGGTATTGTCGGGTAGGGAACTGCTGTCCCTTCCGGAAATAAGCCCCTAACCGCTATATCTGTGAACGTTGCCTTCGGGCCCAAGAATCCAATTTTCACGGTAACTTCCCCCCTTCGTCAGAGTTGTTTCAACTTACTGAAAACTTTCTTTATACTTTACCACTTTAACAAATGTATGTAAATTACAAAATGAAAATTTTAGAAAACCCAGGCATTCGCACAGCCTTAGTCTTTTCTTATGCGATATAAATATTGGAATCATAGTTTATATGAGTATTATTTAACTGCGTTAACTCCTTTTAGTGAAAAGCTTAGTAAAAGCTTAATGTTGATTTTGGCACATTGTTGGAGCGGAATGCGTAAGACTCCTCGAAAATATATTCGCATTTTTTCGTGCGGTGTTTATTCGAGGGTGCGTGCTGGTTCAATGTCCTGCGGGAGTTCACCGAGGGGCTCCTGGACCGCCCGCAAAAAGTGAACTTCCTGAGCGGAAATCAACAGCCAAGTTTAGCATAGCCTAGTAAAAAAAAGGGCCGGATACCGGTGCGCAATTCCCTACGCACCTGTTCCCAGCACCTCTACTTTTTCTACAAATTCCAATTTTCGGAGCCTGGTTAAAAGCTCATCAATGTCTATCCCCATGTCAGTTACATTCAAGGATAAAGTGACATTTGCCCTCCCTTGAAGGGGAATAGTCTGGTGAATCGTGAGGACATTGCATCCTGAGGATGCCACTACTCCCAGCAAATGGGAAAGTGTCCCCGACCGGTCTTCCAAATGAAAAAATAATGTTATAAGCCGTTCTTTTACAACGGTATGAAAAGGAAATACAGTGTCTCTGTATTTATAAAAAGCACTCCGGCTCAAATCAACTTTCTGGACGGCGTCCCAAACTGACTCAGCCTTTCCCCTTTCGATCATTTCCTTCGCATCCAATGTTTTTTTCATTGCTTCAGGCAAAACATCTTCGCGAACCAAATAAAATTTTTTATCGAATCTATCTTTTCTCATTTCTCCACCCCGTCAATCGAGAAGGTTAGTCAATAAACTCGAATTCGTAATCAAGAAGCTTGACGGTGTCGCCGTCTTTTGCTCCTTTTTCGCGAAGAGCATCATCTACACCCATACCGCGCAGCTGCCTTGCAAATCTGCGGACGGATTCGTCTCTCGAGAAATCCGTCATCTTAAAGAGCTTCTCAATTGCATCTCCAGATACAACAAACACTCCAGCCGGATCCCTTGTAATAACAAACTCTGTTTGATCGGCTTCATGTTTGTAAAGAACGCGATGAACTCCCGTTTCTTCTCCCTCTTCTTCATGTGTAAGAGGAAATTCAGGTGTTTCTTCGATTTTATCAGCGATTGCAAATAATAAGTCCCTTAGCCCCTGGCGTGTAACAGCCGAAATAGGGAAGATTGGGTAATCCTCTTCCAGTCGCTCTTTAAATTTCTCAAGGTTTTCTTCTGATTCCGGCATATCCATTTTATTAGCAACAATAATTTGCGGTCTTTCTGTTAATCGCAGGTTGTACTCTTTCAACTCGTTATTAATGGTTAAATAATCTTCATAAGGATCTTTACCTTCTACTGCTGCCATATCAATAACGTGAACAATGACCCTTGTCCTCTCGATATGCCTTAAAAATTGATGGCCAAGACCTACTCCTGAATGGGCGCCTTCGATTAACCCCGGCAAATCTGCCATAACAAAGCTACGTCCATCTTCTGTTTCAACCACGCCCAAATTAGGTGCAATGGTTGTAAAATGATACTCGGCAATTTTCGGCCTTGCAGAGGATACAACAGATAAAAGCGTGGATTTTCCTACACTTGGAAAACCGACCAAACCTACATCTGCAAGAAGCTTTAGTTCAAGAACTACATCCCTTTCCTGGCCAGGCTCACCATGCTCTGACAATTCTGGTGCTGGGTTCGCAGGTGTTGCAAATCGGGTGTTTCCTCTCCCGCCCCGTCCACCTTTGGCAATAACAGCTCTTTGGCCATGCTCTGTTAAGTCTGCTATTACTTCGCCAGTTTCTGCATCCGTTACAACTGTGCCAGGAGGGACTTTTACAATCATATCTTTTGAATTTCTGCCATGCATGTTCTTGGACATTCCATGTTCACCGCGAGGCGCTTTAAAATGGCGCTGATAACGGAAATCCATTAACGTACGCAAACCCTCATTTACTTCAAAAACAACATCGGCGCCTTTACCGCCATCACCCCCGGCAGGGCCGCCATTCGGCACATATTTTTCACGGCGGAAAGCAACCATTCCGTTCCCCCCGTCGCCGCCTTTTACATAAACTTTGACTTGATCGACAAACATTTTTTATTCCTCCCGTCTGCAGTATGTCCCGTTTGTCTGGCATTCAGCCAAACAGCCGGTACTGACTGGATCCACTCCTACTTTGAAGGATTACCCCCAAACCTGCAGAGTTTCACTTTATAGTATTACTTTTTACGACGGAAATCACTCTCTGCCATTTGCAGCAAATGGCACAAAAAGCTCCAGCGCTAGCTCCTGTTCAGCTAATTCCTGAACAGCTACAGTTATGTCAGTGTATTCCTTCTTTAAAAATTGTTCCAAACTGTCCATATCTGTTATTATTCCGCTAAAATCAAAAAAGAAACGAGCACCTTCTTTTTCATGACCGATTGAAACGGATAAATGATTTTCATGGTAAGGCTTTACTGATGAATTAAGACAGTCAAAAAAAGAGCCTGTCCACTCAGAAAGAATGCAATCATTCAATCGTCCTGCTATTGCATCATCCAGGACTTCATATTCAAGCTGGAAGGAATGATTCTCCCAGTTATATGTGAAAAGAAGTGAAGCAAATTGTGGAAGGTTTAAATTCGACAGTTTTGCTTCCTGCTGTGCTTCCACCACAATTTCATCTATAATTTCCTTTGCCCTGTCAACCTTGTTAAGGGAAAGATTACCTTTAATTAATTGTATTTTATTTAGCCAGTCATGCCGGGCATGACGCAGTACCTCAATCATATTCCAGTCTTTTTCCATATATGCACTCCTGTATGGTTATTAAGGTGTCAGAAGACTGCTGCTTGCTGTAAGTATATCAAAAAACTAAATGGCAGTAAGCAATTTTATACTAAATAAGAAAATATTGCTTTATGTATAAGAAGGGTACACGGACTCTAAAATAGTTTGCTCCCTTCTAAAAAGCTATAAATTACTTAATTAAAAGCTCTGTTAGTCTTACCTGTTGATTTCCTCTCCAGGTCAGCGAACGGCGGACGGTCAGGGAGCCTCCTCGTCTCTCTGCACCTGCGGGTCTCACTTTGACTCGCTTCTTCCCGCAGGACATTGAATAAGCACCCTTAAATAATAACGCACGAGGGAAATGCGACTTTACATTTCCGGCGATCTCCCACCTCCCGCTCCAATCAACAGGGTGCTAAAATCAATAATGAGCCTTTACACAGCTTATAAAGCAGAAGTGCATAGTTGATCCTTTTTAACCAAAAAGAAAACCCTAACCTTGTGGGCTAGGGTTTTCTCGAAAGGCTTACGCCTCTTGAGCTGCAGGATATACGCTCACTTGCTTACGGTCACGTCCTAGACGCTCGAACTTAACAACACCGTCTACTTTCGCAAATAGTGTGTCGTCGCCGCCTTTACCCACGTTTACACCTGGGTAGATCTTAGTACCGCGCTGACGGTATAGGATAGAGCCGCCAGTTACGAATTGTCCGTCTGCACGCTTAGCGCCAAGACGCTTAGCGATTGAATCACGGCCGTTCTTTGTAGAACCTACTCCCTTTTTAGAAGCGAACAACTGAAGATCTAATTTTAATAGCATTTATTCCACCTCCTGCTTTTTGAAGGTAATGTTTATATACTTTCCGTAGTCTTCTTCAATCGTCTGCAATGATATGACCATGCCTTCAAGAAGAAGTTGGACTTTCTCATTTACATCCTCCGGCAGATCCGGCAGAACACAGCGGAGAAAGCCATCTTCCCCATGGCCAATCTCTGGCGTCACACCGGTTAAGGCGTGCACGGCATTGATTGCGCCAATGGAGACAGCAGATACGCCTGCACAGACGATATCTTTTCCTCTATTTGCAAAGAATGCATGGCCGCTAATTTCAAACGAATGAATATTTCCGGAACTTTTACGATTAATCGTAATTTTAATCATCTAATATCGCCTTATTAAGCGTTGATTTTTTCAATCACTACTTTAGTGTATGGCTGACGATGACCTTGCTTCTTGCGATAGTTTTTCTTCGCTTTGTACTTGAAAACAGTGATTTTCTTTTGACGGCCTTGTTTTTCAACTTTAGCTGTAACAGTAGCACCATCAACTACAGGGCTTCCTACTTTTACACTATCTCCGCCAACGAAAAGAACCTTTTCAAAAGTAACTGTTTCGCCTGCTTCTGCGTTAAGCTTTTCGATGTAGATAGCTTGACCTTCTTCTACACGTAATTGCTTTCCGCCAGTTTCAATAATCGCGTACATGAACTGCACCTCCTCTTAGACTAAGACTCGCCATCCCAGGCGCCGACAAGAAAAGCGGAGAGTGCCTGTTTATCGGCACTCGCAGCCAGACATAACTGCGCGGACTTAACAACCTGTTCTGAGCGGTTGTAGCACGGGTGCGCTACAAACATAACATGAAAATCCTATCATATAATGAATAATCATGTCAATAAGAATTATATGATTCTTCCGAAAGGCATCCAATTAAATATTTTACTGGCATGCCTTATCTATTATATAGCTTTTGGCCTTCCTGGGAAAGTGGCAAATAATGCTCATGCTTCCCAAAACAAAAGCAGGCCGGGATTATTTTTCCCTCGCCTGCTTTTTCTTTAATTCTTCCGCATTGCCAAATTGCCTTATTTCATAAAATGGCTTACAAGTCTCCTTGATGGAAAAGATCACTTTCAAGCCGATACTGCCTTCTATTCTTTTTTTATGGATTCCATTCTCACCGGAAAAGACCACTGCTACCTCCGGTGTGGTTTCAACCAAAACGGCTTCATGGTACTGGCCCCGATGCTCCCATAATTCCCTTTCAAGTCTGAATGCAATCGTTTCACTACTCAAAACCCTTCCGGTACCTTCACATACTGTACACCTTTCGGTAAGTGACTCAGAAATCGCCGGCTTCGTTTTCTTTCTGGTCAGCTGAAGGATTCCAAGCGGGGTAAATCCCACCAAATTAGTCCGCCTATCATCTTCCTTCAGGGCAGCTTCCATTTTGGCGAGAATATGCTTTCGGTCAGACTCTTCTTTCATATCGATAAAATCAATTAAAATCATGCCGCCAATATCCCTAAGCCGGATTTGCCTTGCAGCTTCTTCAGCTGCCCATTCATTCGTCTTCAAAACGGTATCACTACGATCCTGTTTACCGGTAAATTTTCCAGTATTCACATCTATAACCGTTAAGGCCTCTGCTTCGTCAAAAATCAGGTAAGCCCCATTTTCAAGCCAAACAATACGCTTTAGCGCTTTGTCAATCTCAGCTTCTATTTTATAGGCAGCAAAAATATTTTCCCTGCCGGTATGCAGGTGAATAGGGAGACTGCTGGATTGCTGGAGCAAATTTTTCAGGTTTAAATCGTCTAAAACTACTTCTCCTTCTTTCAGGTCCTTTATTTCTTCGAAAATTTCCTCAATAAAGGAATCCACTTCAAATACTTTTCCTGGCTTTTTTAGAGCTTCAGCTGTCCTTAAGATATCCCTGTACTCCATCCTAAGCTTTTCAAGCTCTTCAATCAGTTCAGCTTCCTGTTTCTTTTGAGAGGAGGTCCTGAAAATCAGCCCTTCGTTCTCTTCTTTAAGACGATAGCCAAACTGGCGCCATTTTTCTCTAGCAGCACTATCCTCAATCTTTTTTGAAACGGCTACATAACGGCCATTGGGCATATAAATGAGAGAATCGCCGGAAAACTCAATCAGCCCCGACAATCTCGGGCCTTTCGTTCCTGTCGCATCCTTCTCAATCTGCACAAGAAGCTTTTCCCCCTGATGCACATAGGAAGAAATACTCTTTTTATCCTTAACAAGCTTTTCTTCGTTAGATTGAATGTAGGAAGCCAATTTATCGCGATGAAGAAAGCCGCTTTCCTCTTCACCAATTTCTACAAAGGCAGCATTCAGCCCAGGCATGACCTTGGAAACCGTTCCCATATAAATATTTCCAACCGATGACCTTTGCTTCGGCTGATCAATAAAAAGCTTCTCGACCCTGTTATTTTTTAAGCGTGCAAATCTCCGTTCTCTTGCTACATAATTAACAACTAGCTTATCCAAATACATTTCCTCACTTTAACGCAGTAATCAAGCTGTGTCATCTTTAAAAAGCCTGCTCTTAATAAACATACAGCAAATCACCTATTTTCGCTGTTAGTACTTTTTCTGCAAAATAGGCATGCAACAGCTCATTTTCATCTAAAGCACCTTTTTCTTTCCCGTCTTTTTCAATTATGATTGGATGCTTGCATCCACGCTGGAATCTTTCAAGAACGTGAATAACCAATTCTTCTTCTTTAACAACAAGGGGCTTTAACGTCCTAAAATCGCTGTTCTTGCCGTAATATCGCTCAAGGAGAAAGCGGATAAAGACAAATCGGCTTTGCTTCCATTCATGATATAGCGAAAAAAGCAAAAAAGCGAGGACAACCCATATATTCAGGTTAACAGGAGAGGTCAGCAAAGTAAAAATAATGAACCCCACAATGCCAGCTGCTGATATCAGCAATGTTTTTCGGTGAGCATCCGGAAAAGCCCGGTAAAGTGACATCCATAAAAAAATCAGCTTTCCGCCATCCAAAGGCCAGACAGGAAGCAGATTAAATATCAAAATCATTAAATTAAATTGTATAAATAGCTGAAAGATTTCTTCTGGCATCCAAGAAAGGTGGTAAAAAAGCAAGGCTGCTCCCATCATCCAAATATGCTGAATCGGTCCGGAAATAATCACAATAATTTCTTCCTTAAGCGGCCGATTTCCGTGCTCATCCATTTCCGCTACCCCTCCAAAGGGCAAAAGGGCTATCCTTTTGATTCTCCAGGAAAAAAGGGCCGCTGCCGCCGCATGACCCATCTCATGCACGAAAATAATCAGGAGCAACAGACATAGTTCAATAAAATGGGCAGTAGCCACTGCCAGCCCAATAATCGCCCATAACAAAGGATGGATATGAATATGCTTTATCAATTCTGCCATTTTATTCAAATGGTATCACCTGAATTGGATCTATAAAGTCATCACCTTTTTTAATAGCGAAATAAAAAGAGCCTTTTTCACCATCATCAGTATCACCCGCAGTGCCTAATCCTGTACCTTTTTCAATATATTGATATAGATTTACATTAATATCTGCTAAATTGCCATACCAGGACTCGCTTTTATCGCCATGTTGAATGATAACTGTGTTTCCGAAACCATCTTTTTTCCCGGCAAACCGCACAAGACCCTCGCTCATGGCTTCAACAGAAGCTTCCTTCCCGGTTTCAATCGTAATCCTTTGGCCGTTATCATTAAAGTCTTCAAGAATTTTAGCAGAAGCAGGGAGTGCATAATCACTGTTTTTTGATGGGCTTTGGGTTTCTTGTTTTCCGTCTGAAAATGGAAGGAGCGCCAGCGGCTTTCCAAACTGCTCTTCATACCAGCCTGAAACAGCTGCGAATTGAAAATCCTTTTCCATGGAAGCTTTCACAAAATCCCTTGCAGGGGCAAGAGTTACGGCTTCATTTTTAAAAAGAATCGCTGCAAGTAAAAATAAACAGGCTGAAGCTAGCAGTTTAAACAGAAATAATTCTTTTCGAAATAAAGGGTGGTCCCCTTCCCCAACTTTGCTGTCATAAGAAGGCAGCTTATTAAATCCGTAACGTTCCTCATCCTCTGTCCAAAGAATATTTGAATCTACCTTCTTAGTCACCCTGTCTTTTTCTTTTTTCCTCCGTGCAATTCTTTTGCGTATTTCATCCGCTCTTGAATTCATGAGATCCCCACCATTTCCTTAATAGCTCTATTTGTACAAGTTTATGAGTTGTCCAAATAGAGTATGACTCATGGAAGGAATAGATTTGAAAAAAATAAACCGGGGAATTTCCCCGGTTGTTTGACTGCTGATATCTGCTTATTTTACACCAAAAAACCTCTTAATTTTGGAAAAGACGCCCTGGTTCTCTTCTTCAAGAGGCTGAAGCGGCACCGATTCGCCAAGAATGCGGCGGGCAATATTTCGGTATGCTACAGATGCTTTGCTGTTAGGGTTTAAAGCAATGGGCTCGCCATGGTTCGAAGCCTTGATCACTTCATCATCATCTGCCACAATACCGATTAAATCAATCGATAGATGGGCTGTAATCTCATCCACATCCAGCATGTCTCCATTTTTCATCATATGGCTCCGTATTCTATTAATAATCAGCTTTGGAGCCTCTACATTTTCTTCTTTTTCAAGCAAACCGATAATCCGATCTGCATCACGCACAGCCGAAACTTCCGGAGTCGTAACAACAATTGCTTTATCCGCTCCGGCAACCGCATTTTTATAACCCTGCTCAATCCCAGCAGGGCAATCGATTACGATATAATCATAATCCTGCTTCAACTCATCAACCAACTTCTTCATCTGCTCAGGATTTACGGCTGATTTATCACTTGTTTGAGCAGCTGGCAGCAAATACAGCAAGTCATCAAACCGCTTATCTTTGACAAGTGCCTGATGAATTTTGCATCGGCCTTCAACCACATCAACAAGATCATAAATGATGCGGTTCTCAAGCCCCATAACAACATCAAGGTTACGAAGGCCAATGTCTGTATCCACCAGGCAAACCCTTTTTCCCTGAAGGGCAAGAGCCGTACCTACATTTGCGGAAGTAGTCGTTTTTCCGACACCGCCTTTACCGGACGTAATGACAATCGCTTCTCCCATCCTAGCTTCCCCCTTGCAATCTAGTAATATTTGGTCTTAGATGCATTAAGACCTGTAATCTATCAACTGTAATTTGCTCATTTTCATCTATGTAAGCACATTCCATTTCTCTCTTTACATCGTCCTGATCCTTGTCAGGAGCTCTATTTATGCAGTCGCTGATCCTTAATTGGGAAGGTTTCATAAGAGAAGCAACCACAACCGCCTCCTTATTTCCATGACAGCCTGCATGGGCAATTCCTTTTAAAGCGCCCATAATAAATATATTTCCACCCGCCATTACAGTGCCTCCCGGATTAACATCCCCGACGAGCAACAGATCTCCCGGAACTTCTAAAACCTGTCCTGATCGAATCATTTTTGCAACTGATACGATTTCGTTTTCTTCTTTTCGGTTTTCAGCTTCTTCTTTTGTTATAACATTAGAACTTATGGACTCAACGATCAGATTTTTCTTTTGCCGGATTATCTCCTTCAATTCTTCCTGCTGTTCTTCGGTGAGATATCGATTGCCTACTTGAACCCTAACCGAAATAAGCCTGTCTTCGCCAGCTCTGGAGCTTTCTGAAAGCTTCAGATCAAGCTCTCTCTTCAGTTCACCGTAGGAGCAAGAATCATCAAGATGCAATGTCAGCCCGTCTTTTGTCCCTTTAATTATTACGTTTTGGTTTTTTTTCATTTCAAGATGTTCACCTCAATGATAAGAAACGCATAAGTGCTTTATTGCCCTCTATTTTCAAGCAGCCCGCCTAATAGGAACTAATCTGCAATAGAAGACTAGAGATCAGTTAAGGCTGAATTTTTCAAACAAATAATTATGTCTATTATCCCTATCCTAAATTGCCCATAGTAAATAGAATTCGACAGAAACCTTCTAAATTCCTTTTTCCCTAAAAATATTCATTTAAAAGAAACCGGGGCCACCCGGTTTCTTTTAAATGGTGATATTAAAATTAGAAAGGTACTCTTTTTTCCTATACCCGATCGCTACTCATTTAAGCTATCAGCATATTTTTCAAATAGCCTTTTGAATGGATAGGCAGCCAGGATAATAAAAATCAAATTCAAAATAAGCGTTGGCACAAGGCGGGAGGATAAAAAGGCTGCAATATCCATATCTGTACGATGAATAAGAAAGTTCATTTGGTACGCGCCAGCTTCAAGCAAGGCAACACCCAAGAGAACAATAATAGAAGCCATGGCTATATTCGTCTGAAGAATTTTAATCAGTTTTGTCATGATATATGCAATGATCGGAAACAGAAATAGATAAATCCCTATTATTTCTATATAAACGATATCGAAAAGCAAGCCGAATAAGAGCCCGTATATGACTCCATGTTTTTTTGAACCGTAAATGGTCAAAAATAACAAGCTGGCAATCAGAAAACGCGGAACGGCAATTTTTCCGCTGCCAAACAACTCAGGCGGTGTTAATTGAACAAATATACTTTCACCAATAAATAAACCCAGGAGTATGAGAGGAAGAAGGAATCTTCTCACAGTTCCTCCTCCTTCTCATCAATCATTTCCATTAATTCAGGCTGCAGAGCCCCTCTCTTTACGACCATCACATGTCCAATATCGTAAAAATCCGCCCCAGGTTCAATATAAGCAGTCTGCGTCAGGCCAAATTCATCAGGAACTACATCCACGACTTTGCCGATTGGCAGACTTTCAGGAAATACGCCTCCAAGGCCTGAAGTAATAACGTTCTGCCCTTTCTCAACTTTAGCATCATAGGGTATGCGTTTAAGGAGAAGAAGCCCCTTCTCTTTATCATAGCCTTCGATCAGACCGAAAAAGTTATTTTCCCCAGCCTGGATTTTGGCCGATATGCGATTGGTCGGATCCATCGAACTTAGCAGCTGAACCGTTGAAGTGAAAGTATTGCTGCTCTTCACCTTACCAATAAGCCCTTTCGATGTAATGACAGCCATATTCGGTTCAATCCCTGCATTTTTCCCTTTATTGATGATAAGCAGTTCATGCCATCTATCAGGGTTTCTTCCTATCACCGTTGCCTGCTTTGGTTCAAATTCACTTAATGAATCTTGTTTATCAAGGATCTCGCGCAGCTCTGTATTATCTTTCTTAAGCCGCTGAACTTCTGACTCCAGGCGGGCAAGTTCATCCAGCCGTGTTTTCAACTCTTTATTTTCTTTGTATGTATTTTGCAAGTCTTGGACATTTTCAAAAAACCCTGCAACATAATTTACAGGACGGGATACGGCATTTTGCACAAAACCGGTAGTATCTTTTAAAAATTGCTCAGGCCAAGTTAAATTTTCTCTATCTTTTAAAGAAAACCCAATCAATGCCACGAGAATAATGATGCTGACAAGCAAAATAATCAGGCGTTTATTCAAAAAGAACTGTGGCATCAGTTACACCTCGATTAGTATTTTTTCCAAAGGCTATAAGAAAAACGCATGGCGTCTCTCTAAACTATCAATGCTTCCAAAGATAACATATATCTACAAATTTATCATTTAGAATATAAGGACAAACATACGAAAGTTGAGCCCAAACACTTCATACACGTGAATGGGCTTCATAATTTTTTCGTATCTATCTTGTTTTTTATCGTGACTCTTTTGCTTTAGTTTTGAATAAATCAATATGGTCCAAAGCTTTTCCAGTACCAATTGCTACGCAATCAAGCGGGTTTTCGGCAATAAGGACAGGCATTTTCGTTTCTTCGCTGATCACCTTGTCCAGGTTGCGAAGCAATGCACCCCCGCCAGTTAGAACAATGCCCCGATCCATAATATCAGCAGCTAGTTCAGGCGGTGTTTTTTCCAGCGTGTTTTTCACTGCATCCACAATGGCATAAACAGTATCATTAAGAGCTTTTGATATCTCTTCTGCAGTAATTTCAATCGTTTTTGGCAAGCCTGTCAAAAGATCGCGTCCTCGAATTTCCAAGTTTTCCACGCCCTCTGGATCTCCCGCAGAGCCAACTTCAACCTTGATCATTTCAGCAGTACGGTCACCGATCATCAAATTATAATTTTTGCGGATATAATTTATAATGGCATCGTCCATTTCATCACCGGCAATACGGATAGACTGGCTTGTTACAATGCCGCCCAAAGAAATGATGGCTACCTCGGTAGTTCCTCCGCCTATATCTACAACCATGCTTCCTGTAGGTTCCCAAACAGGAAGATTAGCGCCAATTGCAGCAGCAAATGGCTCTTCTATTGTATAGGCATCACGAGCTCCTGCCTGGCGGGTTGCATCCACGACTGCACGCTCCTCTACAGCTGTAATTCCAGATGGGACACAAACCATTACATAAGGCTTGCCTGAGAAGAAACTTTTATTTTTATTGGCTTGTTTAATATAATATTTCATCATGACGGCCGTTGTTTCATAATCGGCAATTACCCCATCTTTCATTGGCCGGAGTGCTACAATATTGCCAGGTGTTCGGCCGATCATATTCTTCGCATCATTTCCGACAGCCACAATATTTTTGGTGTCCGTCTGGAGTGCAACTACTGATGGCTCTCTGACAACGATTCCTTTTCCTTTAACATAAACAAGTGTATTAGCTGTCCCTAAATCTATTCCAAGGTCTCTAGTACCGATTCCAAACATAATTGGTATCTCCCTTTCTGATACATAATGCTAACTTTAAGATAAGGTATAATAATTGAAACTTCTTTAATTTATCAGGTAAAATGAGCCTTTTAAACGCAAGGCATCTCAAAAATCATAACCAATATTATAGCGTAACGTCAAATAAAAACATAGCCTTTTTAAAGGTTATTTGAAAAGACATATTATAGGTAACCTTTTTCTTTCAAGCTGACAAATTTATTCTCACCGATAATAAGATGGTCAAGTACATCGATGCCGATTATTTTGCCGGCCTCTGCCAGCCTTTTTGTTACCTCTATATCTTCTCTGCTCGGAGTTGGGTCCCCGCTCGGATGATTGTGAATACAGATAATTGATGCGGCTGATCTGCGAAAGGCTTCCTTAAATACCTCCCTTGGGTGCACAATTGAAGCATTCAGGCTTCCAATAAAAATGGTTTGCTTATGGAGCACCTGATTTTTCGTATTTAAATAAAGGCATACAAAATGTTCCTGCGACAGGAACCGCATGTCGTTCATTACATAATTTGCACCATCTTCAGGAGAACGGATGATATATCTGTCATCGTAGGCAAGATTTGAAATCCTCCGGCCAATTTCTACAGCAGCAAGCAATTGGATCGCCTTTGCTGTCCCAATACCCTTAATCGCGGTGATTTCATCCAACGATGCATCCTTCAACAGCCGGAGCCCTTCAAATTGGGTGAGGAGCCTATTTGATAATTGCAAAACGGATTCTTCTTTGGTGCCCGTTCTGAGCAAAATGGCAATCAATTCGTGATTGGAAAGGCTTTGCGGTCCATTTTGGACAAATCGCTCACGAGGACGTTCATCTTGAGGAAAATCTTTAATCAAAAAGGATTCAGTTTGCATACTATTTCCTCCCTAACCTTTGGGCCAGGGAGCGGAGATGAGGAAAGTATTTAAGGATGCGAGTAGCCCGCCTTCCTTAATTCCCGAACCGTTCTTGACACAGGAAGGCCGACAACCGAAAAGTAATCTCCACTAATGCTTTTTACAAGCACGCTGCCAAAGCCTTGTATTCCATATGCTCCCGCTTTGTCAAATGGTTCACCGGTGCCGATATAAGAGTTAATTTCTTCATCTGTTAACTCCCAGAATACCACATCGGTTTTTTCATAAAATTTTATTTGTTTGCCTGGTGCCAGAATGCAGACACCAGTGTAGACGGAATGAGTTGTTCCCGACAAGCTCTTTAGCATACTAAAGGCTTCTTCACTGCTGCTTGGCTTTCCTAAAACGTTTCCACCTTTGACTACCACAGTATCTGATCCAATAACAAAAGCATCAGGATACTTTTTAAACACCGCATCAGCTTTCCTGAAGGCGAGTTCTTTCACAATTTCATCAGGTGTTAACCAGGGATCAAAGCTTTCATCAACATCACTGCTGGAAACTTCAAATGTTAAATGAAGATTTTCAAGAAGTTCTTTTCGCCGTGGGGAAGAAGAGGCTAAAATGAGGTTATGCATAAAATCACCTTACCTTTATGTATCATTTTGGGAGATACAAACTAATCGTATCAAAAATCGGCTAGACAAACAATTTAAAAAGACTGCTTTATAAAAATATTTGATAAAATTTAATAAATATCGACAAAATGAAAGAGCCTGCCGAAATTTCCCGAACAGACTCCTTTAATATGTGATATTTCCCAGAAAATATTCGAATATAAGAAGATTTTGGCACTATCTGCTTATAATGACTGATAAGCAGCAAGAAACGCAAGCAGATGCTGCTGAACTTTGCTTGCTGAAGCTGCATCTCCAGATTGCTGGAAGGCATCCATTTGCTTTGATGCATTTTCCAGTTCTTCTTTTATAGAAATAAGTGTTTGGTTTTTGATTTGATCTGCTTGCAATTCATTTAAATTAGCACTCTGTTTTTTTATATCCTCTACCAAGCCTTCAGGGATGGATTTTTCAACAGCTGCATTGGCTGCACCTGCTGAAAGAGTATGATACAAAGAAGGTGTGATTTCAAGCAATTTTTTCTCCACTGCATTTAACCCCTCTATAGACTTCGCATCAAATGTGATTTCTTTTGCAAATACATCTATTCCTTTACTTTTTAAATCTGCCCCCATTTCTTTGGCATGCTCTATACTGTCAGATACTCCTAAATAAAGAAATGTTTGTCCGCCGATTTCTATAAGGTGACTATCGGCTCCTTTTTGAGCATTTGCTTCCTGTATTTGTTTGGCGGCATCGTTATTTGAGAAGACTCCTCCCTGAACCACAAAAGTGGCCAATGGGTCCAGGGCTGCCGTTTCCGTTCCGGCCTGCTCTCTAGAAGCAGCAGGGGTTTCAGTTACGGCAGGAGTAACTGTCTCGGCCGCCTGGTCAGTGAATACCAATTTAAGCATAATGAATCCAAAACTTGTCCCAAGCAGGACAGCAAAAAAGACAGCCAGAAAAATGGATGTAAGAAAACCTTGGTTATTTTTCCTCTTGAAGTTTTGGGCCAATGTACTGAATCCTTTTTTTGCTGGCGATTTTGGAGGGGTTGCTACCTTAAATTCTTTAATTTCAGAATCCTCTGTTTCCTCTGGCAGGATCCAATCAAAACTATCATCTGCTTCTTTTCCAGCTGCGGTTTGTATTGAAGCAAAGAACTCCGTTTCCTCGTTGTTTTCGTTTCTCTCAAAATCTTTTGGCTTCCAGGCTTCTTTCTTTTTATCTTCATTTTTCTCCTGAAACGGACGGTCCTTGCCATTTATCTTTATAGTGATTGTTTTTCCGTTATTAGGCTTGTCCACATTTTGTCCTCCTTCCATGTCGATTGCTGAATTGGTTTCATCCTAACATACTGCAAAAAAAAAATAACAAGACTTTTGTCGTCTTGTTATTGAATGATTTCGTCAAATATCGTCATTTAAGAAGAAAGGGCATTTCAATCGTCTCACCAGCTAAAAGCCTGGTAATCCCGTTCCATTCCATAATGGTGTCTTCGCCATCCCTGTTATTATAATATTTAATCGCAAGGCTAAATAACGTATCTCCTGGTTTAACCTCGTATATATACACTATATATGAATTTCCGTTCTTTTCTACAACCTTTGAAGCCAAGGTGCCAAGATTTTCTGACGGATGCTCCGCTGCGTTACCCGACACACCCTCTATACTACCATTTTTATTTTCTGCAAAAGGATACAAAGGATTAGTTTTATTAGCTGGTGAAGGCAGTTCGTATTTTGGAAGCTGATCTTTAAGTTCCTCAAGTGTCGGATAGTAAAACGCTGAAACTGTCACGCTATAAATAAGTTTATTGACTGTTTTTCCAGTCTCTCGAACCTCCCTGTTCCCTGTAAAGGCAAGGCTGTCAATTTGAGTTACACGCTGCAAATCTTCAATTGCCTTTATGAAAGCTTCGAGCTCGATATAAGTAGGTGATTCAACAATCATAGACACAGTAAGCCTTTCAATTCCTTCAGGGAAGAAAAATTTACGGGGCTCAGAAGCTATTTCGTCTTTTGTATTGTCATTCTGAAAGTTAAGATCGACCGAAAGGTCTTCGGATTGTTTATAGTCCGATTCGGATAAAGACTCATTTTGAGCAACACTTTGGTTCTCATTAAAAGAAAAGCTTGTTATTAGACTGCCAGATGATATTTCGGCTTTTTCAAGATCGAGAATAAATTGATCCAGTAAAGGGTCAACTGGAAGCTTCTGCTGCAAAAAAGCAGTGTGATTCGCTAACTCATTTCCTGTACTTTTTGGATCTTTCTCAAGCTGGGAAATTTGCAGTTCCTCACTTTTAATAGATTGAGTAAACCCTTCAACCCGATCTTTCAAAGGGATTAAATGAAACCAATAATAATAGCCCAATCCCAAAATAAGCAAGGGAAAGATCAAGGTAAAAGATAAAGTAATTTTCTGCCGGGAAGACATTAGGAGCCGCCCTCCCCGCTCTTGTGGACTTGTTTAATGGCGTTTTTATCTATCAGAACTGTATATTGTGCAATATACCTCGGCAATATAGATAGATCAGATTCTGACTCGCTGGATACTCTCTCTGTTGTTATGCTTAACAGGTTAGCGTTTTGAATGAATTCTGATTCCTGCATGCTTTTTAAAAAAAACGCAGCATCCCTTGAAGAATCAAACTGGACAGACAACTGGACATTCCCTGATTCCTGATAGGAAAATGACAATACAAATCCACGTTCTGGCAAAAGGGAAGTTATATGGCGCAGCAATTTATAAGTGGAAACCGGGTAATTTTCCGCCCAGGCCAATGCCGTTTGCAGCTTTTCCTCCGCATTCGGGTTATCCGGAGAGTTGGGATTCTGCTGTACAATGCTTTTCAGCTGCTGAACCGCAGCCAATTCCGTCTGCAGTCTTTTTTCGTGGTCAGTAAGCTGCTTTTGTTCAAACCAAAGATATCCTCCGCACCCAGCTGCTAAAATAATGATGAGGATAAAAACTACAGCAGTAGTGGAATTCCTCTTTTCTTTTTGGGGCAATAAATTTATATCAACCAGCATGCTAGGCACCTACTTTAATGCGAGTCCAATACAATCGTTGAATACGTGAGGAATATTAATTCCCTTTTTTATCTGAAACAAAGGCTGTGTAAGCGCTTGGACTTGGAGTTCAAATGAGTCGCTTATGGTTCCCGCGTATTCATCCATATAAGGGTGGTCTCCAAACAAAATAAGCTTTGTTATTTGATTGCTGCCTTTTGTTAAATTAAAACGGTAAAAATTCATGAATCTTTCAATTTCTGTATTTATATCTCTTGCCTGGCCATCTAACCTGTTTTGTTCAACATTCAATATGTAAAATTCCTGTCCGCTCCTGCCTCTTTTCAATTCCAGCTCGTCCTGAACCAAAGAGAGTTTGGAGTGCCGGACAATGCTTGGATAATGGTCATGGAAGACAGAAAGCTGCAGCGTATCCATACCAAGCTGAACCATTAGTAAATGTTCTTTTTTATCAGCTTGTCCTATATGGTAATAAAATCGATAAAGTGACAAAATTGATAAGTCCGCTACAACAGGCTTTAAAGAGCTGGCTTCAAAAACATCCGTATATTCCCTTATAACAGATTCCTTTGTAGCTATAAGCAGGACTTCATTTTGTCCTCCTTTCCCCCCGAGGAAAACAGGCTCAATGATCGGATCATCAAAAGGAAGATGGATCGTCTCTCCCAGCTGCATATATAAATATCCCTTTAGCTCATCCTCCATAATTTCCAGCGGTACTGAAACCGTTCTGACAATCATGAAAGGATCTGGTACACACATAGTGATTTTGCTTCCTTTTAGTTTCCCTTCCTCAACGATTTCGTCGAGAATCATACCAAAAACCTCAATATCCTTAATCCGTCCTTCTTCGATGACTCCGGGAGGAAGGCATTTCTGCCGATAGGAAAGGAAACTATGCCTCTTATCACTCTCCACGAAGCGAATATAATGGTCGTTAATTATAAAATGAACTCTATGCCTGCTGCTTCTCATTAATGACCTCAACCGCTTCACCTCTCCATTACATTAAAAAACTCGTAAAATACCAATCAATAATTTCTTCTCCATAAAAATAGGCCAAAATCGCACCTGCGGCAATGAAAGGGCCAAAGGGTACAGGCTGCCTCTTTTTATATTTGCCAAGAAGCATGCCGCCAAATCCATAAACAGCCCCAGCAAGTGTAGCCAAAAAGAATGAAAGCATAGTCAATTTAAAGCCCAGTACAATGCCGATGAGGAAATACAATTTAATATCTCCTCCCCCCATTCCCCCTTTGCTTATAACAGCAATGGCGAAGAGCAGCAGGAAGCCTGCAAAAGCACCTAGAGTTGAGTCCCACCACGGAGAAAGAGGCACCACAATCCTTTCCAACATTAAAATCGGCAGGAAAAACAATAAGACTTTGTCAGGGATAATCATATAAACAATATCCGAAACAAAAATAATCACCAATAAGGAAATGAACGTTAAAGCGACAATCAGTTCGGGATTAAAGCCTATTTGATAGAACGTAAACACAAACAATAAACCTGTAGCCAATTCGATCAATGGATACACTGGAGATATAGAAGTACCGCATCTCCTGCACTTTCCTTTTAGCCAGATATAAGAGAATATTGGCACCAGGTCTCCAGCTGTCAAATTCCGCAGGCATACAGGGCAATGAGATCTCGGTGCAACAATGGATTTCTTCAAAGGCACCCTCAGCCCAACCACATTATAAAAAGAACCCAAAACAGCGCCTAAAACGAACAAATACAAATAAATTAAAAGCATAAAAGCCCTTTTTCCTTTTCTATGAATATAGTCCTTATTATACTAAACAATGCTGCTGATGGAAATTAGAAAAAGAACTCCTTTGGGAAGGAGCTCTTTAATTTATATATTTCTATAATTATCCATCTATTTGGTAATCTAATTCATTATCCTCCTGATGTTGGTTCTGGCACTGTTGTGATAACAACATCATCCCTGTCTATATCATTTACATCAATTGGAACACTTTGACCAATGCTTCTATCATTTCCTACCAAAGAGACCTCATAACTATAGTTCCCGGTAGTACTATCAGAAACTAACACAACGTAACCACTGGTATATGCTGATTTTGTGTCAGGATCAATAAATTCTTCTAAGTAGCCATTGTTAATTAAGTCATCTAAATTATACCCTTGATCAGGATCTCCAGTGCCACCATTTACAGATTCTAAATCTAATCCCCCAGCATTTGCGAGTTTTGCTGCACTCACTATCTGCTTCGCATTAGCAATATGGGCATCCTTCTTACTATTATCTATAATCCCACCAATACTCGGCACTGCTATCGCAGCTAAAATCCCTAAAATCACAATAACCGCCAACAATTCAACAAGCGTTAATCCTTTTTGATTTTTAAAATAATTCCTGATCCTTTTGAACATCATTTTCTCCCCCTATTATACTGAAAGTGTGCCTTTTATGAGTCTATTAAACTAGGATGATGGCAATAAAAAATCTAGTGAAATAAAAAACCAATTTTCAGACTGTATAAGAACAAATTCCCATATCAATCTTGAAAATTGGCGGGTTGCACTACAAGCTCTTGTTCGTTCAAGTGCCCATATAAAAACGAACGGTCATAGCTTCCAATTTCACTATAAAAATCCAACTTATAAAATCATTATATGATGCTTAAGTCCTAAAATCAATTATAGAAATGTGAAGACTTATATATTTATTGCTGAATATTTTCAAAGATCGTAAACATTGGGACTGCAATGGCAGCCACAATTCCTCCTACTATAAAAGCAAGGAGGACAATCATCATCGGCTCAATTAAGGATTTGATCTGGTCGGTAGCGTTGTCGACTTCCATTTCATAAAAATCCGCTACTTTATCGAGCATTTGGTCGAGTGTCCCTGATTTTTCACCTACTAAAATCATATGTGAAACCATAGGAGGGAATGCCCAATGCTTTTCCATTGGAATCGAAATGGACTGCCCTTTTTCAATTGAAATTCTTGCTTCCTTTATTACCTGTGCCAGTACTTCATTTCCCATTATTCTTTCGACAATAGTCAAAGATTGCAGAATCGGCACCGAAATTGCAAACAAGGAGCTCAAGGTTCTGGTCATTTTAGCAATCTCAGCTTTTTGAAGAAGCTTTCCAAAGATCGGAAGCTTAAGAAGGACATAATCAAAATAATATTTTGTTCTTCGATTTGATTGCAAATTGCGAATGGAAAGGATTATCAGTACAGCAGCAGAGAATAGAAACCACCAATAACCGCTAAAAACGTTACCCATTCCAAGTACCATCCTAGTGATAAGAGGCAGTTCTCCATCAAACGAAACAAACATATCAGCAAATACTGGAACAACCGTTGATAATAAGAAGATTACGATAACAATGGAAATAAGCCCTACTGTTAAGGGATATGCCATGGCTGATTTCACTTTTTGGCGGGTATTGTGCTGTTTTTCATAATAAACAGCCAGTCTTTCCAATATCTCATCCATATTTCCTCCAGCTTCGCCTGCCCTCATCATATTTATAAAAAGGGGCGGAAAGATTTTACGGTGATTTTCCGCTGCTTCTGAAAAAGGTTTCCCTCCTTCAAGCCCTTCAGCTACATCTTTTAACGCTTTTTCCAGCAATTTGCTTGATGTCTGCCTTGATAATAAATAGGTGGCTTCAGCTAAAGTGATTCCTGCTTTGAGAAGTGTGGAAAATTGCCGGATATATACGACAAGGTCTTTATGTTTAACCTTGCTTGGCCCTAGCTTAATTTCCTTATGCAAGAAGCCTTTTAGTTCTTCTATGGACGTGACCGCTATTTCTTGTTCCTTTAGTTTCCCAACAGCCTCTCTTCTATTTTCCGCCGTCAGTTTTCCATCTTTTCGCCTGCCTTTTTTATCTCTGCCGGTATAACGGAAAACTGGCATTAAAAGTCACTCTCCTGCAAATATTGGGCTGCAGTGTTTTTATCAATTTTTCCTTTTTCCGATAGGTGTTTGACAGCCATTCCGAGCGTTTCCATTCCAGAGGCCTTGCTTGTTTGCATGACACTGTGTATTTGATGGATCTTCTCATTGCGGATCAAATTGCGTATGGCAGCGTTATTAATCATAATTTCTAATGCAGCTACCCTTCCATCCTTTGAGATCGCAGGGAAAAGACGCTGTGAAATGATTGATGTAAGAACGGAGGCTAGCTGGATCCTTACCTGGGACTGCTGACCGGGCGGAAAAACGTCAATGATTCGGTCAATTGTAGACGGCGCATCCGTTGTATGAAGGGTTCCGAGCACCAAATGACCTGTTTCTGCAGCTGTTATCGCCGTTGAAATGGTTTCCAGATCCCGCATTTCCCCTACCAGGATGATGTCAGGATCCTGCCGTAAACAGGCTCTTAGGCCATTGGCGAAGCTTTTTGTATCAAACCCTACTTCCCTCTGATCAATAATGCTTGTCCCATGATTGTGAAGGTATTCAATAGGATCTTCAAGGGTAACTATATGCCTCTTCATATTTTTGTTGATATAGTCTATCATCGCAGCTAAAGTAGTTGATTTTCCGCTTCCGGTTGGTCCTGTCACCAGAACAAGCCCCTGGGGTTTTCCTGCTATTTCCTTTAAGACATTTGGTAGTCCAAGCTCCTCCAGCGCCGGGATTTTAGTTGGGACAACGCGTATCGCCAAACTAACTGACGAGCGCTGATGATAGGCATTAATCCGGAAGCGTGAAACACCTGGAATTCCATATGAAAAATCAAGTTCACCGTTTTCCTTAAAGGTCTCCCATAGTGTCTCAGGAATAATGGCTTTTGCCATTTCTTCCGTATCCTGTGGTTTAATTATTTCCTTCCCGTATTGCTTTAAATCTCCATGCAGACGCATAATCGGAGGAACGCCTACAGTTAAATGAATATCTGAGGTGCCTAATTCATAGGCTGCTGTCAATATATAGTCTAATCGCTCTTTCATTTTTTTCCTCCTAATCCCTCAGTGCCACTCTCAGTACTTCTTCCACTGTAGTCATTCCACTTTTTGCCTTTAACAAGCCATCATCGATAAGAAAAATCATGCCGCTTTTCATTGCATACTCTTTTATGTCACTCAATGGTCTATTATTTGTCATTAAACTCCTGATATAATCATCCATCTCGAGGACTTCATGGATCGCCATACGGCCGCGATACCCAGTATTTTGGCAGTTTGGACAGCCTTTTCCTTTATATAGTTTATCGACCTTAATTCCTCTGTCTTTAAACAAATTCACTTCCATTTCGGAAGGCTCATAGGAAAATGCACATTCCTTGCATATTCTCCGGATTAATCGCTGAGAGACAATACCAGTCAGAGAGGATACCACCAGATAAGGTTCTATATCCATATCCAGCAAACGCGGTATGGTTGAAAGCGCACTGTTGGTGTGCAAAGTACTGAACAGTAAGTGTCCGGTTAGTGAAGCCCTAATCGCAGTATCAGCCGTCTCTTTATCACGGATTTCTCCAATCATAATAATATTCGGATCCTGTCTCAGGATCGACCGGAGCCCGCTAGAAAATGTAAGACCGATAGACTGGTTGACTTGAACTTGATTAATTCCGAAAATCTGGTATTCGACAGGATCTTCAACTGTAATGATGTTCACATTGTCTGTGTTTAAATGGTTCAATGCTGCATATAGAGTTGATGATTTCCCGGATCCGGTAGGACCGGTTATAAGCACCATTCCTGAAGGTTTTTCAATCATTGAAACAAATTTTTGCAGGTTCACACGATTAAAACCCAGGTTTGAAAGTTTTAGCAGGATACTGGATAAATCGAGTATCCGTAAAACAACCTTTTCTCCATCTACGGTAGGGAGCAGTGAAATGCGAAGGTCTATTTTCACATGATTAATTTCAAGCTTTATTCTTCCATCCTGCGGCAAACGGGTTTCGGTCACATTTAAATTAGCCATGATCTTAATACGGGCAACCAGCAGGCTGAAAATATTTTTGGATAGCTCGCGCTCTGTGCGAAGCAAACCATCTACCCGATAGCGGACAAGTATTTTTTTCTCTTGAGGATCAATATGAATATCACTTGCCTTCATTTGGACACCGGTTGATAGTATCTGATTTACAAGCCTGATCGCCGGTGCCTGCTCACTATCCAAGTCATCTCCATCTATTTCGGTTAGATCGAGGTCCTCAAATGTCTCATTTAAATTATAGTATTTATGTATAGCGGAAATAATCTCGTCTCGCTTTGCTATAACGGGAGTAATCTGCAGACCTGTTGATAAACGCATATCATCCAGCGCAAAATAATCCATTGGATCATTCATGGCCACAATAAGCTGCGTTCCGTCCTTCTTAATGGGCATCAAATTATTTCTTAGTGCAAAATCCTTGGATATTAAAGTAACCATCTTTGAATCGACAGGATAGTTAAAGAGACTAATATGCGGAATGCCAAGCTGAAATTCCAGCACCTCAATCAGCTGCTGTTCACTGATATATCCTCTTTCTAAAAGGGCATCTCCCAGCTTTTGGCCATCTTTTTTAGTTGTGAGCGTTTTCTGAAGCTGATCCTCAGAGAGCATCCCTGATTCAACTAGCAGGTCTCCTAATCGTTTCCGCTTATTTGTCATTTTTGTCACCTTTTAAAGAAATTATTTGTAAATCAACACTAAGCTAAATGTGTTAATTATAGGATGGATCCAATTCTATTTCCCCGCCTTCTCCAGGCTGTGGAGAAGTCCACTCTGGCGGAGCCGGAAAATCTCCAGTGAACGTCACTGTACCCAATGCCCAAATTCCAGCGCTAAGCCCGTCAGTATTTTTACAGCTCATTCCGGCAGGCAATATGTTAATATCCTCAATTTTAATATTAATTCCTTCCCGAAGATGGGCAGTGCCTTGAATGCACATTAGAGATGAGTTTCCGCTGCCAACCAGCTTCCCTATATCATCACCGTAGAAATATGCATCTCCTATTACTACAGTTTTCGAATTTGGCTTGCTGTCTATATCATTAAAATAAGCACTGCCATTTTCCACTTCAATGACACTATGGTTTGATAAAGTTGCCAAACCGCTCACGTAAAAATCTCCCTTGGCAATTAAAGTGGTTGCGTTATCCATTGTTAGCGGTCCGGCAGTATATAGATTATTTACATAGACCTCTGATTTGTCACTTATTGTAACTGGACCGGTAGAATAGACATCACACGGCGTATCCGGATTATTGTCACAGTTGTTAGGATCTGATTCAACTGGAGGGGGTGGCGTTGTGCCTGGAAGGCCGATTCCCCCTTCAGATGTCCAGCTGAAGTCCTTTTCTTCCTCCTGATAAGGCTGAGTCTCTTCAATCTCTCCGTTACCACTGGTAAGCCTGTATGTTAGGCGAATTACGCCATTTCCGTTTGCATCCTGGGTCACTATAAACTGATAGGAAACTTTAAAAAAGGTATCCGGACGATTATTCATATTTACTCTGAATTCAAAAAAATTATTAAGCCCACTATTCACTGGAATGCCCATTTCAGCTAGATTATAATTTAAGTGCCCTTCCAAGCTGTTTCTTGCTTCTTGGACTGTATCGCCAGTAAGCGGCTGTGCAATTGCCAGTTTTAACGTTTCATTGAAAAACTCCAAACCCATTTCAGCTAAGTGGGTTGTCTGAACATCATTGTGGCTTTTGGCTATTTGTCCTGCTGAATTGACATTCGCTCTTATCAGTACAGTAGTAAAAATAAAAATCAAAGAAATAGAAAGCAGTATATATATAAGGGTGTATCCTTTTTCATTACAGTATTTCCGATGCATCCTGCCACCCCTATTACCGTCTGTTTATAATCGTCTTTACTTCATAAGGATTCGTATCATTGTCCGGGTCTGATATTGATAAGGTGAGGTAAAAAAAATCATTTGTTTTATTTATCGATATGGAATTTGGAATATGGTATAAGAAATTGGGGTTGCCTATTGTCCAAACACGCTGGCTAGTGGTCACTTGAATGAGCCCATCCACAATGCTAATTTCGTAATCAGGATTTTTATGGTGCACTTCAGTAAGCTCAGCAAGCACCAAGTTTGCTTCCTGCCTTAAATGGGAATGAGTTAATGTCTTGTTATAATTTGTAACGCTTCCCAAAAACACAGAACTGACTAAGCTGAAAATGATTGCAGAGATCGCAATGGCACCGAGTAATTCGATCAGTGTCATACCCTGCTCCGATTTTATCCCCATTTTATGGCCCACCTTCCTTATAGCCAAAGGTCCTGGCCAGAAGGCTGCTATCTGTTTTAATGGACGAGGAATAAACACTTATTTCTTTAAAATATATGCTGAAGGGCGGAATTCTACCATTACTTAAATCATGAAGTTCCGGTGGTGTAACATCCTCAATAGAAACATAATACGTACTATTGCCTCTTTCAGCTGTGAATTCAGTGTCATATGCAAACCCTAGCTGTAAATTTGCATGAACCTCTCTTGCAATATTCATTGCCTCAATCTTTTTTTCGTTTTTACTAGAAAACAGCATGGATTGAGAATAAATTCCAAAAAACACAAGCAGGATCAATCCTATAAGTCCGATTGACGCCAACACTTCAACTAATGTAAACCCCATTTGTCCATTACGAATCCTTTTCATGTATTCTCACCTAATATATTTGTCTGCTTTTCATAGACTCTATCTTTCTCCATTAGCAAGTTCAGTAGAATCCTCAACTATTGCATCTTTCTGGCCAGCTTCAGATTCCACTACACCCTGTACTTCACCGTCTATTTTCTCACTGTCAGGTCTTTGTGTTTCAGTGGTTTCTGTTTCACTCGTCTCAGGATAAGCGATTTTTCTTATAATAATTTCATTTACCGGCAGATAAAAATCTTCAGCAATCAGAGTCGTTTTTAACCGCTCACCCTGTGAGTTATATTCATCACGATAAACGGAAACCAAGGATCCCTTTCTGCCTCTTCTTTCACTGCTAAAAACGTTTTTGGTATTACCTTGGTATTGAATAATTTTCTTTGGTCCGTATGTTTTTTTATTTTCAAACCGGACTTTATAACTGTTGCCAAGGTCAATCCCCAATACGGATACCTCCACAGTACTGTTGTTCACCTTATCAAATTGAATCGTGATATCACTATCATTTGGATTAAATAACATTAAATCCATTTTCTCTTTGGCCACTCTTGCTTCAAATCCTGCAGTAATTCCTTCCGGCAGCTCATTGCTAATATACCTCTCCATAATTTGGATATTTGTCGGAAGGATTGCCTCATAAATTCCCGATGAAATTTTAGTAAGCAGCTCATTCGATAAAAACGGATCCTCATCATTCAGCAGCTCTAAAAACGAAAAACTGTCATGGGCAGGTATAATAACTTGGCTATGTGATTCCAGCCAAGATGATAGGCTGTTTCCATCTATCTTAATTTCCGCATTTGAAAGAAGGCTTTGTCTGTTAACTGCCCCTTCCCCCATGTGATCTGAAAGTTTAAGAACACTTACCTTTGTATTAAGAGCTCCCGCTTCTTCCTCCAATCGGGCGCGCAAGCTTTTGATATTCACATTTGACAGTATTGTTTCATCCAGAATTTTTCTCAGCTGTTCAACTAAATCCTGCTCATGTATGGTTGTATAAAGTGGATTCGCATTTCCCTGCACAGCCGCTGCAATGCTATCCTCTATATGAAATCTAAAAAGCTTCCCAGGAATATCAACTTTTTGATCTAAAAATGACAATTGGACCCCATTGGCACTTTGCCAATGGGCAATAGATTGATTCAGCCTGTTGCTTACGTCATCCTTCTGAATTCCATGAACCTCTACAGGTCCAATAAAAGTTACATCACTAAATGGGGTATCCTGCATAAATACCTTCTCATAAGCAAAAATTCCTATTCGTGAAAAAACAGTGAAAAACAGAGTGCATATAAGGATAAGGCTAAATAATTTTAATAAAAAATGCTGATTTGCTTGCAAACTGAAAGTCTCTCCTTTTGCCAACCACTTTAGATGGTAAAAATCCTAGATATCTTTTTTATTTCTTCGGCTTAAATATAACTCTTCTAAATCATCGAAATAAACCTGAATAGTTTTTTCTGTTTCAGCTTTCTTTTCAATCCCTTTAGTCATATCCTTAGGTAAATCTTCTAGGGACTCTTCTTCTGAAATTTGCCCGTGCTTATTTTCCTTGAACATTTCAATCCGGGCCTTCATCAGAAGTTCAGCATCATCTTCGATTTGCAAGGATGACAGTGCAGGAATTTCCTCCCCTGATGCTTCCGGTCGGCCTTCCTCTACACTATCATTTATATACATTGGTTCTATTATGTTTTCACTTTCATTATTGCCAGGTTCTTCAGCCGCCACTGCAGCCTCAGATTCCATAGGTGCGTTATCAATATTAGCCTCATTTAAAGGTTCCAATAAATCCATTACGTGATATTCAGCAACAGTTTCTGGTTCTCCCAGTTGTGTTTCCGGCTCATCTTTTTTCATATGTGGCATAACTGAGTCATTAGTATGATTTGAGCTGCCCATAGGGCCTGATGAATAAAATGTATCTAAAGTTTCGGACAGCTTGGTTTTTTCCATTAAATCAGCTATTGAAAAAAGAGGCTTCGTCTCAAAAATATCTTCCTCTTTTTCATCCTCAACAAAGAAAGAGTGAGTTTTCTTGAACAATAAAAAGGAAATTAACATTGCGAGTATAGCTTGAATCAGAAAAACGATCCAAATAGGATAAAAACCACTTCCCAATAAGCCTAATAAAGCCAGGAAAGCACTTACCATTACGATTGTTAACTTTCCTCCAATTGATAATCTCAAAGGAGTAATCAAAAGAATCGCACCAACTAAAAGAATCGATAGAATGAAGCTTATAGCCAATCCCAAATGAAAACCACCACCCTATTTTTCCAGATAACTCTGCAATTCTATTGTAAATGATTCCAGTAAGGAAGTACCATGAATTTCTTGTCTTTTTCACAAACTAATAGAACTTAGCTCCCTCAAAATTTCCTGTTTATTCCAGTATTTCAATTATTAATAATCCATGTAAAAATAAAAAACCCAAGAATTTGGGTTTCTTAAAACTACAGCCCTGCAACCCTATTTCTCCCTGCCTGTTTTGCTCCAACATACATTGCTCTGTCTGCACAGCGAATCAAGCCTAGAGAATCCTCTGCATCCATTGGAGCAGCAGCTACTCCAATAGATGCAGTAATTTGTACCGGTCTGTTATCATTATTTATTTTTAGATTATTTTTCAGATTAAAAGACCTGTCAGCAACAGCTTTCCGAACAAGCTCCGCCCATTTCAGCGCTTCATCTTTTTCAACGTCCGGCAACAGGACGACAAACTCTTCCCCTCCGTAACGGGCAACTGTCCCCTTCAATCCAATTAAACCCGTCAGCCTGTCAGCCAGCTCACAGAGAATTTCATTGCCGCTCTGGTGGCCGAATGTATCGTTAACTTGTTTAAAGTGATCAATATCGATTATTAATAGTGATAAGGATTTTCTTGCCCCCGTTTTAAGGTGAGCAAATTCTTCACTGAGCCTATTTTCAATATATCGATAGTTATATAAATGAGTTAGTGCGCACCTCTCACTTTTAGCCTTTGTTTCCTCATGGTATTTGGCATTTTCCACAGTGATAGCAAAATGTGAACACAGTATGTCTACTATCATCAATTGAGATTTTTCATAAGACCTCTTTTGTGTCGATGCCAGCAATAGTACACCGGTTACTTTATGGTTCCGCATAATCGGAACACATATTATGCTTTCGGTATCTTTAGGCATATAGCCCTTCGTAATCTTTCTCCATTCTTTTTTTGAATGAAACAGTGCGGCTTTCTTGGTGGCCCATACGAGCCCGCTAATGCCTTCGTTTTTTTTAAGGCTTTCTTTTTTCAGGCTCATTGTCTGGCCATGTTCCACCCGGTAGATTAAGTGCAATTCTTTATCATCTACTATGTCCAAAATATAGGCATAATCGACCGGCAGCATTTGACCTAATTTAGAAATAAAAAGTTCCATAATTTCATTGACATCAAGCCTCTCAGCCAATTGATGGCCAATTTCTGCAGCTTTTTGGAGGTAACTATTAACTTTTTCACTAGAATAATAGAGATTGAGAATGATTGAAAGGCTGACAAAGGGGACACCAACAAAAAGCAAAGCCAATAGTCCAACTTCCTGAAAAAGCATGTAGAGCACAAGGCCAATTGGAAAAGTAATCATGGTTGTTACAGTTTCCCATACAAAGTCTTTTCCAAAAAAAGAGCCCTTTCTGCCGTAGACAAGGTAAATAATAAGGCTTAGCAGCAGCTGGTTTAAAATGAAATGAACAGCAGGATAGGCTACAGCAACCCAGAAATATTCAGGATTGGCAATTAAATCAATCCCTGTTTTTCCGCCCAATGCATTATAAAGCAAACCGCTGACAAGCGATACAGCAAAAAACATTAAAGAGTTAAGCGGGAAACGGAAAAGCTGATCTTTTTGTATCTTAAGTTTGAATAGGAGAACAATAACCGCCAATTGTACCATAACCAATTCTGTGAAAAGGCCAAAAGATAAGAATACAGCCATGGAAACCCATTGAAGCAAAAAGACAGGTGTATTATTTACGACCATGGGCATAGCCGCCACAAATGACATCAAGATGAAAAAGGAAAAAACACTGACCCCTTGCCCTGACAAGCTTGGAGGATAGAAATAATAGGTTAGCCATAGTCCTGCCGGAAAGATTAAAAACCATATGATCCATATAACTTTTTTCATGCTAGAACTAACCATTATTTCCCCTCCTTTACCTCTCATCATATTAGGTAAATAGTTAGATTATACAATCATTTTAGCAACTTTTCAAAATTTTGTCACATTAGTAGGTTTCATTACCTATCAATTGCAAAAGGTAAGGTTTTGCTTCTGATAAAAAATAGAGTGATCCAGTAACAACCAAGATAGTGTCTTTTTCTGTTTCCTTCAGCTCATTCTCCAAAAGCTGTTCCCAATCTTTATTAAAATGCTTATTGTTGTGTGAGCTGATTTCATATAAATCTTCTGCAGCAGCTGCTCTTGGAAAATTAAATTCGGTGAAAGCAATTTTATCTGCAACTGAATCAAGATTGCCAATCATTTTATCAAGCTTTTTATCAGACAGGGCAGCAAAAACAAGGTTTTTCCGTTTTTCATGGAAACGGGCTGCCAATTCTTCTGACAGAGCAGCTATCCCTTCTTCATTGTGTGCTCCATCAATGACTACCAATGGGTTTTCAGAAATGATTTCGAATCTCCCCGGCCAGTATGCATTTTTCAACCCAGCCTTTATATGTATATCTTCTATTAGGAAAGAATAATAATTGTTTAAAAGCTCGGCCGCCATCACAGCAAGTGAAGCATTTTCTGTCTGATGCTTGCCTGCCATTCCAGTTTCAAGCCCTGAAAACTCCTGAAATACAGTCTTTAAGTTAAAGAATTCTCCTCTTGGCAAAGATTTATGTCCAGCAATGGTAAATTCATTCCCCAGCTGGTAAACCGGCGCTTTCATCTCAAAAGCTTTTTCTTGTATGACAGCCAAGGCTTCTTGCTGTTTTACGCCAGTAATAACATTTATACCAGGTTTAATGATTCCAGCTTTCTCAAAAGCTATTTTCTCATATGTATCCCCCAGGATGGCTGTGTGGTCAAGCCCAATACTCGATATGATAGATAAGACAGGATAAATGATATTAGTGGAATCGTATCTGCCCCCCAGCCCTACTTCAAACAAAACAATATCAGCAGGCTGGACATGCCCAAAATATTGAAATGACATAGCTGTAATAATTTCAAATTCGGTGGGACCCCCAAGTTCTGTCTTTTCTAGTTCTTCAGCCAAGGGATATATATCATTAGCGAGCCGAACGATCTCCTCATCCTTGATGGGGACACCATTAAGGGAAATTCGCTCATTGAATTGCTCGAAATAGGGTGATGTGAAAGTTCCAACAGAATAGCCCGCTTCCTGAAGAATCGATCTCAAAAATGTAACGGTTGACCCTTTGCCGTTGGTCCCGCCTATATGGACAGATTTAATTCTTCTCTCTGGATGTCCGAGTTTTTCCATCATCCATTCCATTCTTTGAAGCCCCGGCTTGATCCCTAGCCTTAATCTGGAATGAACCCAATTAAGTGTTTCTTCATAAGTCGAAAACATGCAAATGCACCTCCATAATACAGGAAGGAAGACGAATCCTATAAATGGACCCGCCTTCCGGATATATTAGTTATTCTCCTTTTAGCTCTTTAATCCGAGCTTCGACAGCTGCTCTCTTCTCACTGTAATCTTTTTCTTTTGCCTTTTCTTCTTCAATTACTTTTTCAGGCGCTTTTTTAATAAAGCCTTCATTTCCAAGTTTCTTTTGAACACGTTCTACTTCTTTGTTTAATTTATCCCATTCTTTTTGCAGGCGTGCAACTTCTTCCTCAATGTTAAGTAAGCCTTCAAGCGGAAGAATAATCTCTGCTCCGGTCACAACGGCTGTCATAGCCTTATCAGGTGTCTCAATCTCCAGAGCCAGTACGAGTTCTTCCGGATTACAGAAGCGCTCAATATAGGCGCGGTTATTTTCGAGAGTATTAAGAACTTCCTGATCCTTTGCTTTTACCATCATTTTAATCTTCTTGCTCATCGGCGTGTTCACTTCTGCACGGCTGTTCCGGACAGAGCGGATAATCTCTACAAGCAGCTTCATTTCATTTGCAGCCTGATTGTCGGTGTATTCTTCCTTAACAGCCGGCCACTGGGCTGTTGTAATAGATTCACCTGAATGCGGAAGGTTCTGCCAAATTTCCTCCGTTATAAATGGCATAAATGGATGAAGCAGGCGCATTGTGTTATCCAACACATATGCAAGAATGGAGCGTGTTGTTTTCTTGGCAGCTTCATCTTCGCCATATAGCGGAAGCTTTGCCATTTCGATATACCAATCGCAGAAGTCATCCCAGATAAAGTTGTAAAGCACGCGGCCAACTTCACCAAATTCATAGCGATCAGACAATCTTGTTACAGTTTCAATTGTTTCATTCAATCGGGTTAAAATCCATTTATCTGCTACAGTCTTTTCACCGCTTAAGTCAATCTCTTCATACTTTAACCCATCCATATTCATTAAAGCAAAACGGGAGGCGTTCCAGATTTTATTGGCGAAGTTCCATGTGGCTTCTACCTTTTCCATGCTGAATCGTAAATCCTGTCCCGGTGAGCTTCCTGTTGATAGGAAGTAACGAAGAGCATCGGCACCATATTGATCGATGACTTCCATAGGGTCTACACCATTTCCAAGAGACTTACTCATTTTCCGTCCCTGTGAATCACGAACAAGGCCGTGGATTAATACATCCTGGAATGGCCGCTGTCCGGTAAACTCGATTCCCTGAAAAATCATCCGTGATACCCAGAAGAAAATAATATCATAGCCTGTTACAAGTGCAGCGGTTGGATAGTATCTCTTGAAGTCGGCCGAGTCAGTTTCCGGCCAGCCCATTGTCGAAAATGGCCAAAGCGCTGAACTGAACCAAGTATCCAAGACATCTTTATCCTGTTCCCAGTTTTCAATATCTCCAGGTGCTTCGTGACCCACATATACCTCACCGGTTTCTTTATGGTACCAGGCAGGTATGCGGTGACCCCACCAAAGCTGGCGGGAAATACACCAGTCACGGATGTTTTCCATCCAGCGCAGATATGTTTTCTCAAATCGGTCAGGAACAAAGTTTACTTTTTCTTCTTTATTTTGAAGGGCAATCGCTTCATCAGCAAGCGGCTGCATTTTAACAAACCATTGTGTTGAAAGGTATGGCTCTACAACTGCACCACTTCGTTCGGAATGGCCAACAGAATGCATATGTTCTTCAATTTTGAAAAGAACTTCCTCTTCCTGAAGATCCTTTACGATTTGCTTGCGGCACTCAAAACGGTCCATCCCATGATACTTGCCTGCTTTGCTGTTCATCGTACCGTCTTCGTTCATAACTAGAATTCTTTCAAGATTATGGCGGTTTCCGATTTCAAAATCATTCGGATCGTGAGCAGGGGTAATTTTTACCGCACCTGAACCGAAATCCATTTCTACATAATCATCGGCAACAATCGGAATTTCACGGCCTGTAATTGGCAGCTTAACAGTTTTGCCGATTAAATGCTTATATCGGTCGTCTTCAGGATGTACAGCAACAGCTGTATCGCCAAGCATCGTCTCAGGGCGTGTTGTTGCAATTTCAATATGCCCTGATCCATCCGCCAGCGGGTATCTCATATGATAGAAGGCACCCTGGACATCTTTATAAATAACCTCTATATCTGAAAGAGCTGTTTTAGTGGAGGGGTCCCAGTTGATGATATATTCGCCGCGGTAAATTAACCCTTTATTATACAGTGAAACAAAAACTTCTCTTACCGCTTTTGACAGGCCTTCATCAAGGGTAAAACGTTCCCGGCTATAATCCAGGCCCAACCCAAGCTTGGACCATTGCTGACGGATATGGCTTGCATACTCTTCTTTCCATTTCCAGGTTTCTTCTACGAACTTCTCCCGGCCAAGGTCATAACGGCTTTTGCCTTCACTGCGAAGTTTTTCTTCTACTTTGGCCTGAGTGGCAATACCTGCATGATCCATCCCCGGAAGCCATAAGACATCATAGCCTTGCATACGCTTCATTCGTGTAAGAATATCCTGAAGTGTAGTGTCCCATGCATGGCCTAGGTGGAGCTTTCCTGTTACGTTTGGCGGTGGAATAACAATTGTGTAAGGCTGCTTCTCAGCATCGTCCTTCGCCTCAAAAAATTTGCCCTCCAGCCACCAGTCATATCGTCCTTTTTCAATCGACTGCGGATCATACTTAGTCGGCATTGATAATTCATTATTATCCATTTGCATTCTTCCTTTCTAAAAAGCAAAAATAACTCTGTTAAATTAGCCTGTTGACTTCCGCTCCAGGCACTCAGCGAACCACGGACGGTCCGGGAGCCTCCTCGGTGGAGCCGGGCTTGAAGGGTCTCCTGTTGACACGCTCCAATCAGCAGGGTGCTTATAAGAACCATAAGCTTTAACACAGCCTAAAAATAAAAAAACTCCAATCGCCATAAAAGGACGAATGGAGTTTGCTTCGCGGTACCACCTTTTTTTCAATCTGCTAAGGAAAATACAGATGCCCACTGGCATTCAGAATTCCCTTAAAGGATTGACTCTTAAACAGATAACGGATTTCCCGTCTTTCACTACTTGGATGATAGATCCTTTCGCAAAAGATGCTCGAGGGCGACCTTCCAACGGTTCTGCCTGGAAAACCTTTCAGCTATTGGTCTTCCTCTCTAAAGGCAAAGGGCCATCGTACTCTTCCCTGTCTTAGCAACGATATACATTTTTATATATAAGATATACTACCGAAAAAAGGCTGTTATAGTCAATAAGGATAACCGAGTTTTTTATATATTATACGTTTTTCATTTAGAGGTGAGGCATAAAATGAAATTAGGCAACAGGTGATTTAGGTTGAAAGCAACGCGATTGATGCGTAATATGATCTGGTCCTTCATTTACTGAAGCTGAAGCTGCTCCCATTTGAAAATTAGGCACTTTACCGCTGGAAGAATCATAGGATAGAAATAAATAAGGATATTCTGGAAAGGGGCATGCAAAGTTGAGAAGAAAATATAACCCTTATACACTGCCTCCCTGGTTAAGAACTTTTAGAAATGTGTGTGCACAGTTCATTATTCCATTTTGTGTTTTTCAGGGCATAAGAACAATACTTTTGCCCACTACCTTCGATGTGCTCTTGCTATCGATTTTTATCCTTACAGCGATTGCCTTCCACCTGGAAATAATTTAGGAGCCCAAGTCGTGTCAGCTTTGGGCTCCTTCTTGCTGCTGTGCTTCAGCAGCTGCTTTTGCCTCTTGTTTTTGGCGTTCAATTTCATCTATTCTCATTGCTACATATTCGGTGTTTTTCAATAGCCAATACTGCCTTTGCAGATGCTGGACAGCCTTTCTTTCCCCCCTATTATGTTCTCCTTTATGATATTGTTCAGCCGCCCTTATAATGGAACCAGGATGGGCAAAATAGCTTTGGAACAGCAGCATTTCATCTTCCTTAAAAGGGAAATATTTTAAGTACGTGTATATCCAATCCACACTTTCATCCGATCTCTTTGGAAAGCTTTTCAAGGTCCGCGATAAAAATGGCAGCAAATCATGGAGTGGGGAACCTTGCCTTGCATTTTCAAAATTCATAAAGTATCCATATCCTTTATCGTCATATAAAAAATGTTCAGTGGAGACTTTACCATGTATGATAACAGTCCGGGCTTTATCACTGTCTTTCGTTTTTTCGTACCAATCCTTTAATTTATTTGTTGAGAACTTTAAAGCCTGGCTGACATCATGATAATAAAGTGAGAACAATAGCTCAAAGGGCGACATATACTCTTTCCTCTCACACGATTCAATAAAGCCATCCAAAAATTCTTTCTCTTTCTCCCACTCCTGCAATGTTCTTTCATAATGTTCCGTTCGATCTTCCTTTTTGATGGGAACTTCACGGGCTGACAGAGTATGAAGGCGGGCCAGCTCCCTAAGCATCTGCTGATGGCGTTCAAACCGGTCCTCTTTCTCTTCATTTGCCAGCCACGGCATCAAATAAAAAAGCTCATTTTGATGAAGGACTGCATATCTGCCATCAACAGTTGGATAAATGGGAACGATTCGATTATAGCCTTTTTGGTAAAGGGCCTGGACATGCCGGATAAAATCCGCCCCCTGCTGAGGCTTAATTTTTTTCAAAGCAAAAACACCTTTATTGCTGTAAATCTTTTGGACTCTCCCAAACTCCTCCACAAAATGCGGCTCTAATGAATAATGCTTTAAAATGGGAGAGGCTTTACGCAGCCGATTTTTTTCTTCCACGTTAACCACTCGCTTTCCAGATGGGGCTTGATTGTAATTAGGAGCAGCTTTACTCTCTGGCCTTTTCCTAAGAGCCTGATGCACTCCCAGATTTATCGCCGTTTCTCGGGGTCTTTCTCTTGAGATATTGCGTCATTCTTCTCCTTTGACGCCACTTCTTTGGATCTTTTCCTGAGATATAATATTATTCCTCTCTTTTGGCGCCACTTCTCGGAAATCTCGCCTGAGATATTGGGTCATTCCCCCTTTACGCATTTCTTCAGACTTTTTTTAAAAAATGTTTTTCATGCCCACATTTCTCAAGAAATGAAAAGAGCTGAGCGGGTTATCACTACCTGCTCAGCTTGTTAACCATTTAATGGGCTACCGCAACAGGAATGTACAGCACTTGCCCTTCATAAATATCCTGATTTATTTCCAGGTGATTCACCCTTAATAATTGCTGGGCAGGAATATCATACCTTTCAGCAATTGCATCGATTGTATCTCCATTCTGCACAATGCAGACCTTCAGCTTTACATGTTCTTCTTCCTCTTCTTTGCGGGCAAAGAATTCAGTTAAAGACATACTTTTCTTTTTCGAAAATTTCTTCTTTTTGGCTTCCTGTTCAGAAGATGATGATGATTCTTCCTCCTCGGGACTTTCCTGTACAGCCATTTCTTCAGGCTTCTTTTCATAGGAAGGGCTATCCGATTCTAATGCTTCCGTCATTTGATAGATTTCCTGTGCTGAAGGTGGCGCTTCCTCACTCCGCTGGGAAGCAAATGAAATTTCTGGTGTAGATTCTGCAGGCTGTTCTTCTTTTTTCTCCAGTATTTCTTCAGTTGCTGCTGGAGCTTCCTGCTGCTCTACTTCAGTTTCAGGCTGTTTCCTTGCCTCTGCCTCAAATGGTACAAATACCTCTTCAGGCTCAGCCTGTTCCTCTTGGTCTTCCTCTATCCTATTCTCTTCCACTGCAAAATCGGAAACCGGCTCAGCATTTTCGTCCTCATGTTCTTTTTCCTGATAGGCTGAGCATTCCTCCTGGTTTACCGCCTCTTTCTCAGTCTCCTCAACAGCAGCTGTTGATCTCTGAAGCGGCTCAAGCTGTTCGACTTCAACTTCCTCCTGCCATTCCTGAACAGGTATATGCTGCTGATCGCCATATAATCCGGTGATCGTTAAATTGGCTGTCAATTTCATGCAGCTTCTTTCCGGCAGAACATAATCAAAAGATTCTACCGCTACGTCAATATCATAAATGCTTTGGATCCTATTATTTGGGATTGTAATATCGACGGGAAAATAGTGTTTAAATTCGCAGGTCCCCTCTTCTCTTTCCTCAACTGCCTGAACGAATTTGGCTCCTGCAAAAACCTCTTCATCACCGGCTGCTTCTGCATCACTCCGTTTATACTCACCTGCTAGTTCAAGCGCTCCCTGAATCGTTACATATTGATCGCTTTCCTGAATAGTTATATTGGGATCTAACGAAATTGAAATCAGTTCTGATACTTCCTGTCCTTTTTGAAACCAGACCGATTCTTCTAAAGAAAATCGTAAGCACGATGGATTCCCCTGAGACAAAGCGACTCCTCCCTTCAAATCTTCACGTTTAATCACTATGTCATTAACAATCCTATGAGAGTTATATATACTTTATGATTAGAAAATAAAGCTCAGAAAGATTCTTTACTTATTGAGCTTTCTATCCTAGTTAAGATAAGGCTTTGTAACTTTGAGGTATTGATTTCAGCTGCACTCAGCGAACCGCGGGCTTCCGCCGCTCCTCGGCGTTCTACGCCTGCGGGGTCTCCCTAGGTACGCTTTTCCCGCAGGACTTTGCGTAAACCACTTTGAATAAACACCGCACGAAGAAAATGCGAATGCATTTTTGAGGGATCTATCGTCTTCCGCTCCAATCAACACAGTGCTAAATCAACGATTAGCTTTTAACACAGGGACAAAAAAACACCCATCAAATTGATGAGTGTTAAATCGTTTTATTTTAATTTGGAAAATGCCTTTTCAGCAGCCTCTACCGTCTTTTCAATATCTTCATCTGTATGCGCAGTTGAGAGGAAAAGACCTTCAAATTGGGATGGGGGAAGGAAGACACCCTGATTTGCCATTTCCCTGTAGTATTCTGCAAAGTATTCCAGATTGGATGTTTTTGCTTTTTCATAGTTAATAACATCTTCATTCGTAAAGAAGAAACCGATCATAGACCCGGCACGATTAATTGTATGCGGGATATCATATTTTTCTGCGGCAGCTTTTAAGCCCTCTTCCAGCCTGTCTGCCTTCCGTTCAAACTCTTTATACGAATCAGGAGTAAGCTGGCTTAATGTCTCAAAGCCGGCTGTCATCGCAAGTGGATTACCGGATAACGTGCCAGCCTGGTAAATTGGACCGCTCGGTGCAATTTGCTTCATGATTTCAGCTTTACCGCCGTATGCACCGACAGGCAGGCCTCCACCAATAACCTTGCCCAAACATGTAATATCCGGTGTTACATTGAAGTAACCCTGGGCACAATTGTAACCAACACGGAAACCGGTCATAACTTCATCAAAGATCAGCAAAGAACCATTTTGCTCAGTGATCTCTCTCAAGCCTTCAAGGAAGCCAGGCTGAGGAGGAACTACGCCCATATTCCCTGCAACAGGCTCAACAATGACTCCTGCAATATCATCACCGTATTGTTCAAAAGCATAACGGACGCTTTCAAGGTCATTATAAGGAACAGTAATTGTATTTTTGGCAATACCTTCAGGAACTCCAGGACTGTCTGGAAGTCCAAGTGTTGCTACACCAGAACCCGCTTTTATTAGCAGGGAGTCCCCGTGGCCATGATAGCAGCCTTCAAACTTCATGATCTTATTTCGGCCTGTATAGCCTCGGGCTAATCGCAATGCACTCATTGTTGCTTCTGTACCTGATGAAACCATGCGCACCACTTCGATGGATGGCACACGTTCAATGACCAGCTTAGCAAGTTCATTTTCAATTTCAGTCGGTGCACCGAAGCTCGTCCCCATTTCGGCAACCTTTTTAATTGACTCGACAACACGGTCGTTTGTATGGCCCAGGATTAAAGGCCCCCAGGATAAAACATAATCAATGTATTCATTGCCATCAATATCATAGATTTTGGACCCTTTTCCCCGTTCCATGAAAATCGGATCCATATTGACAGATTTAAAGGCACGGACAGGGGAGTTAACTCCTCCAGGCATCAATTTGCTTGCTTCTTTAAAAGCTTCAATAGATTTTTCGTAAGAGCGCATGTCATCCCTCTTTTCGTTTTATAGGTAAGATTATTGTTGTTCCTTAATCCATCTCGCTGCATCTTTTGCATGATAGGTAATAATTAAATCACAACCGGCCCGCTTCATGCCAGTTAGCATTTCCATTACAATTTTTTCTTCATCGATCCAGCCATTTTGGGCTGCAGCTTTAACCATGGAATATTCACCGCTCACATTGTATATGACAATCGGCAGGTTAATGTTATTTTTTACATCACGGACAATATCAAGGTACGGCATACCTGGTTTTACTATAAGGAAGTCCGCACCCTCCATTAAATCAGACTCTGCTTCACGCATTGCTTCCATCCGATTGGCTGGATCCATCTGGTATGCTTTACGGTCGCCGAATTGCGGAGTGCTGTCAGCTGCGTCCCGGAAAGGGCCGTAAAATGCAGATGCATATTTTACAGCATAAGACATAACCGGAATATTTTCAAAGCCCGCTTCATCAAGCCCAGCCCGTATGGCAGCTGTAAAACCGTCCATCATATTTGAAGGTGCAATTATATCTGCTCCCGCTTTCGCCTGGCTGATGGCAGTCTGTACAAGCAATTCAAGTGATGCGTCATTCAGCACTTCCCCATTTTCAATCAGTCCGCAATGGCCATGATCCGTATATTCGCAAAGACATGTATCAGCAATGACGATCACTTCAGGAAACTTGGATTTAATAAATCTTGTTGCTTCCTGGACGATGCCATGTTCATGATAGGCCTGCTGCCCGCATGCATCCTTTTCTTGGGGAATTCCAAATAATAAAACTGATTTAATTCCAAGAGAAACCACTTCATTCATTTCTTCTTCCAAATGGTCGAGTGAAAGATTGTAAATTCCCGGCATAGAAGAAATTTCTCTTTTGATATCATTTCCCTCAGCTACGAAGATTGGGTAAATTAAATCCTCTGTACGCAAAAAGTTTTCGCGTACAAGCGCTCTCATGTTTGGGCTTTGGCGAAGCCGTCTATGCCTTGTAAAGTGTAGATCCATTAATTTTCCCTCCTGGTATTTGTTTTCAAATAGGCTATAATACTTTTAAGCATGCTATATACGGTATACTCTTCCGGAACAGCATGGACCTGCAAACCGTAGGCTTCTGCTCTTTCTTTTGTTACAGGGCCAATACAGCTGATCAAGCTGCCCTTTATAGAATCTAGATATCCAAGTTCCTTTATGGCCCCCATGAAATGATCCACAGTTGAAGGGCTTGTAAAAGTCAGGATATCTATCCCTTTCCCGGAAAGCTGCTTTTTTAACAAGTCAATGCTTTCTTCTGGAAAAAAGGTCTTATAAACGATGATTTCATCTACCTCGGCGCCTTTTTCAGAAAGGGCTGCGGCAATATAGTCCCTTGCCAGATTTCCTTTGGGAATCAACACCTTGGTTCCTTTTTCAACGAATGGCAAAAAATCCTCAACAAATCCCTCTGCAACAAATTCCCGGGGTATAAAGTCCGCTTTAATCCCTTTATCCGCAAGGCATTTTCGCGTCTTTTCACCGATAACTGCGATTTTCGGAATAATTTTATTGAAATTCATTTTGTAATTCTCAAAGAAAGCTTCAACAGCTGTTTTACTTGTGAAGATTACCCAGTCATAAGTATGGATACGCTTTCGCGCTGCAGAAAAAACTTCCGGGTTCCTTATAGGCATAAAAGCAATCAGGGGGATCTCCACTGGTATCCCCCCATAGTTTTTAACAAGCTTTGAATAGGCCTGAGCCTGTTTTTTCCCTCTTGGCACCAAAACAGTCATGCCTTTTAAAGGGGAGGAAAGGGTCATTGCCCGTCAAGCTCCTCTTTTACCTGGTCAATCAGTTCTTTAGCTCCCTGTTCAGTTAACTTCTCAGCCATTTTAATCCCGACCTCTTCTGGATTTGTACCTGTTAACGCTTCCTTATAAATGACTTTTCCGTCAGGTGAACCGACAAGGCCAGTTAATTCAATTTCACCTGTCTCATTAAGTGTGGCATATCCTGCAATCGGCACCTGGCAGCCGCCCTCCATTTTATGAAGAAACGCCCGCTCTGCCCTAACAGTTTGATTTGTCTTACGGCATGTGAATTTGTCCAGCAACGCAAGAAGCTCTTCATCGCTTTCGCGGCACTCAATGGAGAGCGCGCCCTGGCCAACAGCCGGCACGCAGACTTCAGGCTCCAAAAATTCTGTCACAACATCAGAAGCCCAGCCCATTCTGGACAGTCCAGCCGCTGCGAGAATTATCGCGTCATACTCTTCCGATTCGAGCTTTGCTAATCTTGTATCTATATTTCCTCTAATCCATTTAATCTCCAAATCAGGGCGCTGGGCTAAAATTTGTGCTCCCCTGCGCAAACTGCTTGTTCCAATAACGGAACCGGCTTTTAAGTCACTGAGCTTAACATGCCCTTTTGATATTAGCGCATCACGATGGTCTTCCCTTTCAGGAATGCTGCCAATCACAAGGCCTTCAGGCAGGACAGCAGGCATATCCTTCATGCTATGTACAGCCATATCAATTTCTTTATCAAACATAGCCTGCTCGATTTCTTTTACAAATAATCCTTTGCCTCCTACCTTGGAAAGTGTTACATCAAGAATTTTATCTCCCTTTGTCACGATTTCCTTCACTTCAAACTCAAAGGAAGGATCGATGCTTTTCAATTGATTGATCACCCATTTTGTTTGGGTTAGGGCTAGCTTGCTTCGTCGTGAACCAACAATAATTTTTCTCATGACAGCCTCCTACAATTGTCCAACTGCCTGTAAGCTGTGGCCGCTGGGCTTTATGAATACCAAAAATGGAAAGATGAAAGCTTTCCAAACAAAAAGAAATTAATTAATACAATTAAAAAAGATGCTATATTCCATAATGCCAAAGATTTGCCGTATAAACCTTTCCCAACTTTCATGTAGAGATAGATACTGTATAAAGCAAGGACAATGAACGACCCGATAACTTTCGAATCGAACCAAACCATATCAGGCACTTTGAGATAAGCCCACTGTATACCTAAAATTAGGCTTATCATCAGCATAGGTACACCAATAACGTTTAATACATATGACAAATGTTCAAGCTTTGATAAATCCGTTATCCGCAGCAATCTGGTTCCCCATTTTTTCCTTTTAAGCAAATCATATTGAATTAAATATAGTAATGAAAAAACAAAGGAGAGAGAAAAAGCCCCATAAGAAAGAATCGCAACGGTTATATGGATCAGCAGAAGTTCTGAAATAAGCTGCTGCGCCTTTACAGCCGAATCAATCTGAACGGGTGCGAATGTATGGATGGCCATAATAATAAAGCCGAGAACATTTGTAAAAAAGACGATAAAGTCGACCCTGAGAAGCCGGTTAATCCCCAGTGAAAGAGTGATAAGAACCCAAGCATAGAAATAAAGGCCCTCAAAAATCGTCAGTACCGGGAACCTGCCTGTATTTATCATATATAGAACAAGAAATACGGTCTGCAATACCCAAACAAATGCAAGTAACCAGAAGGCAATTCGGTTCGCCTTCCGGTTATGATGAAGAAAATCGATAAAATATAAAAGGACACATAAGGCATACAGAACCACCGTAAATTCATGCAGCCGTGTCATATAGATGTCAAACATGGACAGAACCCCTCTTATGATTGAAAGGAAGCCTGCGGTGATTGAGCGATAGCGTGTTTAGGTTTGGCTGCGTACACGTTCTGCTGCTCTGAAACAAGTTCTTCTATATTAAAGATTTTTACAAATAAATCTAATGCCTGTTCGGAATCTTTCTGTCCAGCCATTTCTTTAGCTTGTAAAATAGGATCTTTTAATAGCTGATTGATGATGCTCTTTGTATGCTTGTTCAACACCTTTTTATCACGATCACTCAAGTGAGGCAGCTTTCTTTCAATGCTTGTCATGGTTTCACTCTGTATAGCCAGTGCTTTCTCACGCAATGCAGAAATAACCGGAACAACTCCAAGCAAATTCAGCCATTGTTTGAAGTCAACAATTTCTCCCTCAACCATCAGCTGAATTTTTTCTGCTGCCTTTTTCCGCTCCTGAAGGTTCGATTCGACAATTCCCTCAAGATCATCAATATCATATAGGAAAATGCTGTCCAATTCAGCCAGCTTTGGGTCCAAATCCCGCGGTACGGCAATATCCACCATAAACAGAGGCTTGCCTTTGCGCTTTTTTTCCACGTTAGCCATCATGTCCTTAGTAATAACAAACTCTTTGGCTCCAGTTGAACTAATCAAAATATCAGCATCCATAAGGGAGCTTTGCAGCTCATCCAGTGTCTTTGCTTCACCGGCATAACGGCTTGCAAGATCCTGAGCTTTTACATAAGTGCGGTTAATGACCGTTACTTTGCTCGCTCCATTAGCATGAAGGTTCTGGATTGCAAGCTCTCCCATTTTGCCAGCACCTAAAATAAGGACATGCTTATTTTCAAGCGTACCGAATATTTTTTTAGCCAGTTCTACGGCTGCGTAGCTGACAGAAACAGCATTGGCACCTATTTCAGTTTCCGAATGTGCACGCTTCGCAAGAGTTACCGCCTGCTTAAACAGGTGGTTGAATACCGTACCAGTCGTATTTTCTGATTGAGCCTCCAGAAAGCTTGACCGCACCTGTCCCAAAATTTGTGTTTCTCCAAGAATCATGGAATTCAGTCCGCATGAAACTTTAAATAAATGCTCTATTGCCCCATCCTCTTCATAGATAAACAGGAAAGGAGAAAATTCGCTTTGATCCATATTAAAATGCTCTGCCAGAAATTCCTTTATATAATAACGGCCAGTATGAAGCTGGTCCACCACCGCATAAATTTCGGTCCGATTGCATGTAGACAGAATAACATTCTCTAAGATGCTCTTTTTATCATTCAATGTCTTCATAGCATCGCCCAATTGTGAAGAATTAAAGGTTAGACGCTCACGAATTTCAACAGGGGCAGTTTTATAATTTAGACCGACGACCAAGATATGCATTTGAAATTGACACCCCCAGATAAATTGCATAGTTCTCTAAGATAATTATATCACTTCTATTTATTTAATTTAATGCTAAAATGTGAACAGAAATTGAACACATATGTTAATATGTTTTAGACAGGAAAAGTATAATCCGTCCGCTTATCGGCTTATGATCTCAAGCCGTGGCGCTTGAAGCTAGACAGCAGGCTACTAAAAAGATATAAAAATTATATTTAATAACTTACCTATGAAATAGACAAATACTCCCTTAAGTACATTAACAAAAAAACTTGCCAGATTCAAGTGAACCTTATTGGAAGTGGTGTTTTAATGAAAAATCAGCGTTTTTTTCCGGGAATAATCTTGATCGGCTTTGGAGCCTACTTTTTTCTGCAGCAAACAAACTTCAGTCCCTTACAGCCGTTTTATACTTGGCCTACTCTTCTTTTGATCGTCGGAGGCGGCTTTTTATTTCAGGCTTATGGCGCCAGAGACTATGAGGCAATTCTGCCAGGTGTGATTTTGGCCGGATTCGGCCTGCACTTCCATGTTGTGAACCGCCTTGAAATATGGCCCGATCACATAGGAACTTTTATTCTGATCATCGCACTAGGTTTCCTTCTTCGCCACCAAAAGACAGGCACTGGCTTGTTCCAGGGCATCTTATTTTTAATTCTTGCCGCCATGCTGCTTTTTTATGACAGAGTCATTGAATGGATGGGACTTCTGGAAAATGGCGTATCCAGCGCCTGGCGCTTCTGGCCGATTCTCTTAATGCTAATCGGATTCTATTTCTTAATAGCAAAGAAAAAATAGAAAAGACAGGGGATGCTTTAATCTTCCCCTGTCTTTTCTGTATGCAAACAATACTATAAGACGGAATCCAAAAAGTTCTTGGTCCGCTCTTCTTTTGGATTATTAAACAAATCCTCCGGATGCCCAACTTCCACAATTCTTCCATCGTGCATATAGACAGCCCAGTCCGCAACCTCTTTCGCAAAGCCCATTTCATGGGTAACGACCACCATGGTCATGCCTTCTTCAGCCAATTCTTTCATAGTTGAAAGAACTTCCCCGACAAGCTCCGGATCCAAGGCGGATGTCGGCTCATCAAAAAGCATGATATCCGGTTTCATCGCCAGAGCCCTGGCAATGGCAACACGCTGCTTCTGTCCCCCGGATAGCTTTGATGGATACACGTTTTCCTTGTCAGAAAGTCCCACTTTTCTTAACAGCTCCTGAGCTTCCTTCCTTACTTGATCTTTAGACAGCTTTTTCACATGCAAGGGTGCTTCCATGACATTCTCGAGAACCGTCATATGAGGAAAAAGGTGAAAATGCTGGAAAACCATTCCGACCTTTTCCCTGACTTTATTAAGGTCATGGGTTTCTTTTTCAACCTTTTCACCCTCAAAAATGATATTTCCGCTATCTTTAAGCTCTAGAAAATTCAAGCAGCGGAGCAGTGTGCTTTTTCCGGACCCGCTCGCACCGATCAGGCAAACAACGTCACTTTCTTTCACCGTTATGTCAATATCCTTTAATACATGCAAATCCCCGAATGATTTATTAAGCTTTTCCACTTTTATCATGTACGATTCACTCATGCCTATCCTTCCTCCTTAATCACTGCTTGCCATTCTTTTCTCCACTATATTTACAAGGACGGAGAAAATAAGTACAAGTACTAAATAGTAAACAGCTACGATCAGCAAGTAGCTCATGTAGTCATATTCGTTAGAACCATATGTTGTCGCCACATTAAAGAGCTCGTACATGCCAATGAAGGAAGCAAGCGAAGAATCCTTCAAAGCAATTATAAACTGATTGCCAAGCGGCGGCATGGCACGGCGGAAAGCCTGTGGAAGAATAATTCTCCTCATTGCCAGGCCGGCTGTCATTCCAAGCGAACGCCCTGCTTCCATCTGTCCCTTGTCGATGGATTGGATGGAGCCTCTAAATATTTCCGCTATATATGCGCCATTGTGGAATGCAAGGCCAAGCACAACGGACCAAAACTGTGATATATCCAAAGCAGTCAATCCAAAATAGAAAATGAAAATTTGTACAACCAGCGGTGTTCCTCTTACTAGGAAAATATAAATATCAGCAATCCATTCCAAAACTTTTATTCTCGATATCTTTAAAAAGGCAAAAAACAATCCTATAAAAATTGCAATAAAAACTGCTACCGCTGTTAATTGAAAAGTTAACAGCATTCCCTTTAAGAATACGGGATATGTATCAATAAACTTAGTCAGTAAATCCAAATGGATTCCCCCTCCCTGATGTTAATTCTTTTTTGATGCGGCTCTGTTGAACTTGGCTGTTGATTTCCGATCCAGGCACTCAGCGAACAGCGGGCATCCAAGAGCGGCCTCGGCGGTGTGCCTCTGGGGTCTCCCTTTGACTCGCTGGGCATTGATTAGCATCCTCGAAGAAACACCGCACGCAGAAAATGCGAATGTATTTCCAAGGAGTCTCACGCCTTCCTCTGCAATCAACATTTAGGTTTAACACAGCCCTTGCTGTAAATCTTTTATAAATCAAATAAAGGCGAATGTTTTCTTACACACATCCGCCCGCAATGTTATTCCTTCTCAGGATCAACCGTTATATCTTCTCCGATATATTTTTTGCTGATTTCTGTGAGTGTTCCATTCTCGCGAAGTGTTTTCAGAGCTTCATTTACTTTTTCCAAGAGCTCTTCATTATCCTTTGCAACTGCGATTGCCTGCTCACTGCGTCCAATAAGCTCTTTTCCTTCAATTTTCATACCTGCCCCAATCGCTTCTTTTCCTGTTATAAAGTCTGTAATAACAGCATCATGCTTGCCTTTGCTTAATGCTTCCAGGGCTACAACATCACTGTCGTAAAATTGAATATTATCTGTGACTTCTTCTGCATTTGCAGTGTATGTAGAGCCTTTAGATACGGCGATTTCCATGCCCTCCAAATCTTCAAGTGTTTCAACAGAGCTATCTGGGCGCACATAAATTTGCGGACCTGAATAGTAGTAAGGCGTCGAGAAGTTGACAGCCTGTAAACGTTCTTCAGTAATTGTATGGCTGGCTACAGCTGCATCAAAACGGCCGGATTTTACGCCTTCTACAATACCTCCAAATTTAAATTTATTCTGAACCGGCTCGAGTCCAAGCTCCTTTGCTACAGCTTCTGCTACTTCAATATCAAAGCCGCTCATGCTTCCATCATCATTTGTAAAACTAAAAGGTTTGAACTCACCTGATGCCGCATACGTAAACTTTCCATCTTCTACAAGGTCCATTCCATCTTTAGACGCTTCCTCTGACCCACACGCAGCCAGGATCAATACGAAAGCAGCTGCTATAATTCCTTTTAACCAATGTCTCACTAGTCTAAATTCCCCCTTCAGTTTCTCTCTTTTATAAATACCCTTTAACTTTATCATTCTTTTAAAATTTTCTCAAAATTCATATTTTATGATAATTCATGATAAACAATCATATGGCCGATTCTCATCAACTGACATGCCCTTTGCTCCATTATGTCCTTAGATCCTCATCTATCCTGCAAATTCCTTTTGATTCGACAAAGCCAAATCGATTGCTTTATCTTTCCGCACAGCTTCGCCTCTTCTGTCAGGCTATACGCCCCTAGTCATATCCGCCTGCTCCTTAAGCACGAAAAAAATCCCGCTGCAATATACAGCGGGATTCTCTTACATATAGCTTAACAGTGCAGACCAAGCCTGATCTTTTCCATACCCTGTTTCCGAGGAAAACATGATAAACTGGTCATTCTGGTCAATATCCAAAGTTTCTTTTGTTATCTTCATATGCTTTTGCCACTTGGACTTTGGTATCTTATCCGCTTTCGTGGCAATCACTACACAAGGAATGTCATAATGTTTTAAAAAGTCATACATCATGACATCATCATTTGTTGGAGGATGCCGCAAATCAACAATCAGAACAACTGCCTTTAACTGCTCTCTGTTTGTTAAATAAGTTTCAATCATTTTACCCCATGCTTCACGCTCTTTTTTAGATACCTTTGCATAACCATAGCCTGGTACATCTACAAAGTGCAGCATCTCATTAATGAGGTAGAAGTTTAATGTTTGCGTTTTTCCTGGCTTGGAGGAAATTCTCGCCAGTCCCCTTCTATTAAGCATTTTATTGATAAAGGAGGATTTCCCGACATTTGAACGGCCAGCAAGGGCAAATTCCGGCAAATCACTGTCAGGGTATTGATCCGGCTTTACAGCACTGATGACGATTTCTGAGCTGGTTACTTTCATGCTTGTGCACCGCCGTTCAGAGCATGCTTCAGTACTTCATCTACATGGGACACCAAAACAAAATCAAGTTCCTCCCGGATGCTTTCCGGGATATCCTCGATATCTTTCTCATTATCTTTTGGAAGGATAATTTTGGTTAATCCGGCACGGTGTGCACTTAATGATTTCTCTTTTAAGCCGCCGATAGGGAGTACCCTTCCCCTTAGTGTAATTTCGCCTGTCATTCCCACTTCTTTGCGGATCGGTTTTCCTGACAGGGCTGATACCAACGCTGTAGTAATGGTTATACCGGCAGATGGTCCATCCTTTGGAACAGCCCCCTCCGGAACATGAATATGGATGTCATGTTTTTCATGGAAGTTCTCATCAATGCCAAGTTCCTTTGCTTTGGAACGCACATAACTGAACGCAGCTTGTGCAGATTCCTTCATGACATCTCCCAGCTTGCCTGTTAAAACAAGCTTTCCTTTGCCTGGCGAAAGGGATACTTCAATTTGCAGCGTATCACCGCCAACAGTCGTATATGCCAGCCCGGTGGCAACACCAACTTGATCCTCTTGCTCTGCTTGGCCGTATCGGAACTTTGGTTTTCCAAGAAACTCTTCTACGTTCTTTGCAGATACAATGACTTTCTTCTTGTCCCCTGAGACGATGATCTTGGCTGTTTTCCTGCAAATTGTAGCAAGCTGGCGCTCCAATCCGCGGACTCCAGCTTCACGGGTATAATAGCGGACTACCATTTGCAGTCCATCTTCGCGAATTTGAAGCTGAGACTTGGAAAGCCCATGTTCCTTTACTTGCTTCGGAAGCAGATGGTCTTTTGCAATGTGTATTTTCTCCTGCTCGGTATAGCCGGCAATTGTGATAATTTCCATTCTGTCCAGCAATGGGCCTGGTATTGTTCCCAGATTATTTGCCGTTGCAATAAACATAACCTTGGAAAGATCATATGTTTCTTCAATATAATGATCGCTAAAGTTATGATTTTGCTCAGGATCTAGTACCTCCAGCATGGCTGATGAAGGATCTCCGCGAAAATCTGAAGACATCTTGTCTATTTCATCAAGCAAAAATACAGGATTAATTGTACCTGCTTTCTTCATTCCCTGGATGATGCGCCCCGGCATGGCTCCTACATACGTTCTTCTATGGCCGCGGATCTCTGACTCATCCCGTACCCCTCCAAGAGATACCCTTACAAAATTCCGGTTAAGGGATGTCGCGATCGAACGTGCCAGACTTGTTTTACCGACCCCTGGAGGTCCTGCAAGACATAGAATAGGACCTTTAAGGGAGTTTGTCAGTTTCTGGACGGCAAGGTATTCAAGAACCCGTTCCTTAACCTTTTCAAGTCCGTAATGGTCTTCATTCAGAATACGTTCCGCTTTGCGGATGTCCAGATCATCCTCCGTTGAATTTGACCATGGCAATGTAACAAGCCATTCAATATAGTTTCGGATGACGGCACTTTCAGCAGAACTGGATGGAACCTTTTCATAACGATCGAGTTCCTTTAATGCTGTTAGCTGGACATGCTCCGGCATGCCTGCTTTCTCGATTTTATCAGTGAGATCGGCAATTTCTCCTGTCTTGCCTTCTTTGTCCCCAAGCTCCTTTTGGATTGCTTTCATCTGTTCCCGCAAATAGTATTCCTTTTGAGTTCTTTCCATTGACTTTTTAACGCGCTGGCCAATCTTCTTTTCCAGATTCAGAACTTCCTTTTCATTATGGATGATTTCAATAACCTGGTTCATGCGTTCCTTTACATCAATCGTTTCAAGTATTTCCTGCTTCTCCTTGAGCTTCAAAGGTAAATGCGAAGAGATGATATCTGCCATACGGCCCGGTTCTTCTATATCTGCAACCGAGGAATACGTTTCTGCAGAAATTTTCTTCGAGACCTTTATGTATTGCTCAAAATACTCAAGCATTGTTCTCATTAAGGCCTGGTCTTCCACATCCTTAGTATCAGGATCCTCAAAGACCTTGACACTTACGGAATAATGATCAGCTTCTTCTTGAAATTGGATGATTTCAGCCCTTTTCAGCCCTTCAACCAGCACACGGATCGTTCCGTTTGGCAGCTTGAGCATCTGCTTTACACGGGTAAGCGTACCCATGTGATACAAATCGTCCTCAGACGGTTCATCTATAGATATATCTTTTTGCGTTGTTAAGAAAATTAAATGGTCATCTACCATTGCTTTTTCAAGTGCCTGTACCGATCTCTCACGGCCTACATCCAAGTGAAGAACCATGGTCGGATAAACAAGCAAACCCCGAAGCGGCAGGAGGGGGACGATGATTTCTTTCTTTTTCGCCATTCCTTTGCACCTCCAAATGCATATCATTTTAACCCCAAAATTGCTAATAATTTCTTTGTCAATTCTATCGTATTTATTAAACAGTGTCTATCAAAGAGAAAAGCGGGTGACTGTATAGGAATACTAACTGATAATTACACTTTATCCTTCTTTACGCAAATAAAACTTCGGTTTGTAGCCTAAACTGCAAACCGAAGTTTTTTACCGCGATTAGCGGGAGGCCCTGACCGGGGAACTTAATCCTTAGAATTCCCCTGTATGCCTGAGCTAGGCCACTAAATGCTCTCTTTTTTCGATAATTCGATTGAAGCGGTTATGGCTTGCTCTTTGTGAAAATCCTTTAGTAGGGCCAATTCAAATACTTCATTTAAATGGCTTACAGGTACAATTTTTATGCCTGTGATTTCTTTTAGTATGGATTGCATATTTTCTTTTGGAATAATCACGGTTTGGGCACCTGCTTTTTTGGCAGCTTTTACTTTTGGATAAACTCCGCCAATTGGCTTTACGAAGCCATGAATGCTGATTTCTCCGGTCATGGCCAGAGTATGGTCAACCGGGCGCTTATAAATCGCTGAATAAATTCCCGTAGCCATGGCAATACCAGCAGAAGGCCCGTCTATCGGAACACCGCCCGGGAAGTTAACGTGAATATCATACTCATCTGCCGGGACCCCCATTGACCTGAGCACAGTTATTACATTTTCAATTGATCCTTTGGCCATACTTTTTCTGCGGATTGATTTTCCTTGTCCGCCAATGCTTTCTTCTTCCACAATCCCTGTAATATTTATACTGCCCTTCTCTTTAGCCGGTATCACTGTAACTTCAATATCAAGCAGGGCACCTGTATTTGGCCCATAAACTGCGAGTCCGTTTACAAGGCCGACTGCCGAATTGGAATTGATTTTCCGTTCCATTCTCGGGGTAAGCTGGCTCGACTGTATAACCCACTCAATATCCTCATCTTTTATGTAATTTCTATCTTCCGTAATGGAAATTCCAGCCGAAATTTGGATCATATTTACAGCTTCACGGCCATTTCTTGCATAATTTGCCAGGATCCCCAGTGCATTTTCACTTATTTTAAGATTAACTTTATCTGCGGCTTTTTTCCCGACAACCGCAATTTCTTCTTCGGCCAATTCCCTGAAAAACACCTCCATGCACCTCGAACGAATGGCTGGCGGGATTTCATTTGGCGTTCTGGTCGTTGCTCCAATTAACCGGAAGTCTGCCGGAAGCCCATTCTTAAAAATATCATGAATATGATTGGGGATTTGTGTATTTTCTTCATTATAATACGCACTCTCAAGAAATACTTTACGATCCTCAAGCACCTTCAAAAGTTTGTTCATTTGAATAGGGTGGAGTTCTCCAATTTCATCAATAAACAGCACCCCTCCATGAGCATTTGTAACTGCTCCTTGTTTAGGCTGTGGTATGCCCGCCTGTCCCATTGCACCCGCTCCCTGATAGATAGGATCGTGGACAGAGCCTATGAGCGGATCAGCAATTCCCCGTTCATCAAACCTGGCTGTTGTGGCATCCAATTCAATAAATACGGAGGATGGCCGAAATGGAGACTTCTCATTTTTCTTCGCTTCCTCTAAAACCAATCTGGCTGCAGCAGTTTTCCCTACACCGGGAGGCCCATAAATAATGACATGCTGAGGATTGGGTCCGCACAATGCTGCTTTCAGAGATTTAATTCCGTCTTCCTGCCCGACAATATCCGCGAAGCTGGTTGGACGCACTTTTTCAGCCAATGGCTCAGTTAAAGATATTGATCGCATCTTTTTTAAAACATCCATCTCTTTTCTTGATTCACGGTCAATTGAAACCTTTTGTGTCCGCTGGCTTCTTAGCAAATTCCAAAAATAAAGCCCGATGACAATTCCAAAAAACAATTGGATAAATAAAGCAATCCCCGTCCAACTCATTGTGTTCCCTCCTGCATTATTAGTTCTCGCTGATAATGCTAGTATCTCCCTCACTGAGTTGGAATAAACAAGGAATTCACTTAAAAGTATGGAAAGAAGGCGGCAAAAAGAAGGAAGCTAAAAATCCCTTTAAGGGCATAATCCCATATAAAAATGGCCAGGCCCATAAGGGCTGGCCATATAATCATGCAGAAGTTTTGCGTTCTTCTTCAACAACTGTTCCATCCTCTAAAACAAGCTTGGGAGTACCGTTGTCGATAACTGTTTCTTTTGTGATAATACATTTTTTAATATCTTCACGTGAAGGAAGATCAAACATGACATCCAGCATGATTCCTTCAATAATGGAACGGAGTCCGCGTGCCCCTGTCTTTCTTTCAATCGCTTTTTTAGCGATCTCTTCAAGAGCGTCTTCTTCAAATTCAAGCTCCACATCATCAAGCTCCAGCATTTTTTGATATTGTTTAACAAGAGCATTTTTCGGCTTTGTTAAAATCTCAATCAATGCTGCTTCATCAAGCTGTGAAAGGCTTGCAATAACTGGAAGGCGTCCGATGAATTCCGGAATTAAACCAAACTTAAGCAAGTCTTCTGGAAGTACCTTTGCCAGCAGATCCTTTGGTTCGATTTCTTTTTGTTTTTGATCAGAGCCGAAGCCAATTACTTTCTGGCCAAGACGGCGTTTAATGATTTGCTCGATGCCATCGAATGCACCACCGCAAATAAATAGGATATTAGTGGTATCGATTTGAATAAATTCCTGATGCGGGTGCTTGCGCCCGCCTTGAGGCGGTACGCTGGCAACTGTACCTTCCAGGATTTTCAATAAGGCCTGCTGTACACCTTCACCTGAAACATCGCGAGTAATGGAAGGGTTTTCCGACTTTCGTGCTACTTTATCAATTTCATCGATATAAATAATCCCTTTTTCAGCCTTTTCAACATCATAATCTGCTGCCTGGATCAGCTTTAAGAGAATATTTTCAACATCCTCTCCAACATACCCAGCCTCAGTCAATGAAGTTGCATCTGCGATGGCAAACGGAACATTAAGAATACGTGCCAGTGTCTGGGCAAGCAATGTCTTACCGCTTCCTGTCGGCCCGATCATGGCAATATTACTTTTTGATAGTTCTACTTCATCAATCTTACTGTTGGAATTGATGCGCTTATAGTGGTTATATACCGCGACAGATAAAGATTTCTTGGCCTGATCCTGGCCTATAACATATTCATCAAGAATATCACGGATTTCAGCCGGTTTCGGTACATCCTTGAATTCAACTTCTTCTTCTGTTCCAAGCTCTTCCTCAACAATTTCTGTACAGAGCTCAATGCATTCATCACATATATAAACCCCTGGTCCGGCAACTAGTTTGCGAACCTGGTCCTGTGTCTTTCCGCAGAAAGAACATTTTAATTGCCCTTTTTCATCATTAAATTTAAACAAATTCTTCACCCCTTGAAAGAAACTTCAAAACGATATATTAAGCTTGCGAATCACATGCAAAAAAATCAGAAATTCAGCCATAGAAAGTTGGAAATATTTATAAGGCTTCGTTAAATTAGCGTATTGATTTCCGCTGCAGGCACTCAGCGAACCGCGGGCTACCGGGAGCCTCCTCGGCGCTTTACGCCTGCGGGGTCCCCCTTGGGTACACTTTTCCCGCAGGACTTTGAATAAGCTTCCTCGAATCAACAACGCACAAAGAAAATACGTATGCATTTTCGAGAATCTCGTGCCTTCCGCTCCAATCAATACGGTGCTAAAACATAGCCAGTTATTAAAGGTCCTCAAAAGGTCCGGCAGCAGCCTATCTTTAATAATTCACACTTTCTTAAAAATCAAAACCTTCAGCAGTTATGTATTGCATTGTAACACATTTTTACAGTGGACAGGAAATGATAACTCTTAGAAACCGAGTAGATTATGTATGTATGCATGTGATGATAATCCGCAAAGAAAAACAGGCTGAATTTATATGTACTTCCATAAGCTTAACCAAAAATGGCTAAATTAAGTCGGCCCCTCAGGCCGATAATTAAATTAACTATATATATGTATTTATATTCCTGTCCATGTCTAATATGTCGTAAAACTTTTCACTTGGCAAAAGATACAAGGGCACTTTTGTGCTGTTATGTATAGTCTAGATTGTATAAAACAAGGCACGATAAACTCGCGCCTTGTTTCTATTAAAAGGGAAAACGTTTCTGCCTCCGGAGTTAGACTACTGTCTAGCTCCGCCTCCTTGCCCCTCGAGGTCATAAGCCAAATTACTACTGAGGTTTAACAACCTCCTCCGTAATTCGTCTTATGCTTGTCGGACTTGCACAGGATGTGCTGACATCGACGTTCGCCACAGGACGTGGCGGCTTTTAGTCGATGATCATTTGCACCGGCTCCGCTTTTCTTTATTATGCAACAGTTTTACTATTTTCTACAAGGAAATCAACTGCTTTTTTAATTTGAAGATCAGCTTTTAGGCCTTCAAGGCTTCCAAGCGCTTGTTTGATCTGGTCAACAGACATGTTGTACATTTCTGCCATTTTGTTAAGTTCTTCTGTTACTTCTTCGTCCGCTACTTCAATGTTTTCTGCTTTTGCGATTGCTTCAAGAGTAAGGTTTACGCGTACACGCTTTTCAGCTTCCTCTTTCATTTGTTCGCGCAATGCAGCTTCATCTTGACCAGAGAACTGGAAGTATAATTCAAGGTTCATGCCTTGCGTTTGAAGGCGCTGTTCGAATTCCTGCATCATGCGGTCAACTTCAGTGTCAACCATTGCAGAAGGGATTTCAACTTCCGCATTTGCAGCAGCAGCTTCTACTACAGTGTCACGCACATGATGCTCAGCTTCATGCTTCTTGCTTTCCTCTAAACGAGTTTTGATTTTCTCTTTTAATGCATCCAGCGTTTCAACTTCTTCGTCCGCATCCTTAGCAAATTCATCATCCAGCTCAGGGAGCTGTTTCGTTTTGATTTCATGTACTGTAACTTTGAAAGTTGCAGGCTTGCCAGCTAACTCAGCAGCATGGTATTCCTCTGGGAATGTCACTTCAACATCTTTTGATTCACCAGCAGCAGCTCCAAGCAATTGCTCTTCAAAACCTGGGATGAATTGGCCTGAACCAAGTTCAAGTGAGTAGTTTTCGGCTTTTCCGCCCTCGAAAGCTTCACCATCAACGAATCCTTCAAAGTCCATAACAACTGTATCGCCGTTTTCCGCTTTGCCTTCTTCTTTAACAGCAAGCTCAGCTTGTCTTTCCTGAAGTGAAGTTAACTCGTTGTTAACATCTTCATCAGTAACGTCTGTATCAAGCGGCTTAACTTCAAGGCCTTTGTATTCGCCAAGCTTTACTTCTGGCTTAACAGTAACTGTAGCTTTGAAAATTAGGCTCTTGCCTTTTTCAATTTGCTCAACATCAATTTCAGGACGGTCTACAGGCTCAATTCCTGTTTCGTCGATTGCATTTGCATAAGCTTCAGGAAGAAGAAAATCTACTGCATCCTGGTATAAAGACTCAACTCCGAAACGCTTTTCAAACATTCCGCGAGGCATTTTACCTTTACGGAACCCAGGTACGTTTACTTGCTTAACTACTTTTTTAAATGCAGCGTCTAAACCTTCGTTTACTTTCTCTGCATCTACTTCAATTGTAAGAACCCCGCGGTTCCCTTCTAACTTTTCAAATTTAGCAGACATACAATCATTTCCCTCCAAAAATCTATTATCATTTCATTCACAGCAGAATGTTATGAATATCCCTTGTTTTGCAAGCCATATCCATGGATTAAATGTATATATACACATAATACAACCATTATATTATAACATACGTACCCGGTCTTTCAACATTGAAGGCTAAATATTGGGATAAGAAATTTCTTCTATCTTTCTTATGTATGCTAAAGCTTGTTCAACTTCTTCTTCAGGTGCCCCGTAAATTTGTCCCAGCTTGGCATTAGAATCACCCAGGCCATGGTACTCGTTTGCAAGACTATGGTATGCTGCGGCCCAGGAAGCTGCATTAGCCGGGTGCACCTCAAGTGGATAGAGCATAAAGAAATGCCTTTGAATGAGGCTTTTTGTATTTTCATATAGTATGGGGTCTTCCTGCTCCAGCTGGGCACCCAACCGGCTTATAATCGTTAAAAGCTGTGGCTGCTGGTGGACCGGCGGAAGCTCCGAGGGCTTAACCTGAATGCTTTTATCAAATTTCCGCAACAATACTTCTTTATCATACTCATGCTCTGACAGCACATTTAAAAGCATTGTTTTAAAAAAAGGATGACCCTCCCTGGATTCAAGGTATGCTTTAATTTCTTCTACATAAGGCCTTATATTATGCTCAGCCAGCTGTGCAGCCAGCTGCATTTGCTCATTTTGATCCTTATAAGAAAATAGATTAAGCTTTTTATTTTTAAATTCTTCTATAGGTGGATCTTCTTTCTCCCGTTCTTCCGGTTTTGAACTAGCCATTTTTCTGCTGAATTCAAGCATTCTGCTAAAATGCTCAAACTTCTCCTTCGGAATTTCCCTCTCTTCGAGCAGGACCTCAATGGTTGCAACGATCTCACTATATTGATGAAGCTGAACAAGGATCATTAAATATAAATCCATTACCTGTATGTAATCTCCAATACCTGTTTGAAGCATTTTATTAGCTAGCTCTTTTGCTTTATGAAGTCCGCCGGCTTCAAAATAAGCCAGAACGAGCCCTATATGGATATCGGTATTATCCGGTTCGATCTCCATCGCTTCCTCAAAAAAACGGATAGATTCCTGATACCTTCTTTGCTGAAAGCTCTCAAGCCCTTTTTCCAACAATCTTTTCTCAATTCCGGGAAATAGAATAATTTTACTGTTTGGTTTTTTCCGTTCCCGTTTGTCCATGCTAGTACCGCCTCAACTTATATTTTTGAAGTTAGTTTAGCATGAAATATTAAAAAAACAAAAAGATTCACGACATCAGCCATGAATCTTCTAATATTTAATGTTGCACAAGCTCATTTTTTTCGAAATCTGCTATACTATCTTCTAATTGAAGCGTGATCTCGATCTCATCCCAGCCATTAATAAGCATCTTCTTCCAATAATCATTGATAGAGAATTGGGCGGCGAAGCCTTGCCCATCTTCAATATTTTCATTTTGAAGGTCAATCTTCAATTCATACGGCTGGTTCTTTGCACGCTCAAGCAAATAATCCACCGTTTCAGCAGGCAGGCTGATAGGCAATAGACCATTCTTTAAACAGTTTTGATGAAAAATATCAGCAAAAGAAGGTGCGATTATCACTTTAAAACCAAAATCTCCCAGTGCCCAGGGAGCATGCTCACGTGAAGATCCGCATCCAAAATTTTCGTTCGCAATAAGAATAGGGGCACCCTGGTTTTCTTCCTTATTCAGTTCAAACTCCTGGTTCGGTTCTCCTTCTTTGGTAAATCTCCAATCATAGAAAAGATATTGGCCAAATCCAGTCTTTTCAATTCTTTTCAGGAATTGCTTAGGAATAATTTGATCTGTATCTACATTCGCTCTGTCTAGAGCAACTGCTTTTCCTTGTAAAGTTTTAAATCCGCTCATTCTGCTCTCCTCCTTCTTATTGAATTGTTTCCGCTGCCAGCAAAGCACCCACGTCCACAAAGTGTCCGTACAATGCAGCTGCAGCTGCCATCATAGGGCTGACAAGATGTGTTCTTGCTCCAGATCCTTGGCGTCCCTCAAAATTGCGGTTTGAGGTTGAAGCACAATGTTCGCCGTTCGGCACAATATCATTGTTCATGCTCAGGCACATACTGCAGCCTGATTCTCTCCATTCGAAGCCAGCTTGCTTGAAAATAACATCAAGGCCTTCAGCCTCCGCCTGCTTTTTCACCTGTTGCGAACCGGGAACAACAAGCGCTCTAACTTGCGGATGAACATTTTTGCCTCTGATGATTTCTGCTGCCTGTCTCAAGTCCTCTAATCTGGAATTCGTGCACGACCCAATGAAAACGTGCTGAATTTGAATGTCTTCAATTTTTTGCCCTTCCTGCAAGCCCATATAAACTAAAGCTCTGGACAGCGATTTTTGTTCAAGCTCGGTTTTACAATCCTCAAGCTTTGGAATTTGTTCAGTCACTTTTGAGGTCATCGATGGATTCGTTCCCCAGCTGACCATTGGTGCAATATCAGCCGCATTAATTTCGATGGTTTTATCGTAGGCTGCATCCGGGTCTGAAGCAAGTTCTTTCCAGCTTTCAACTGCTTGCGCGAAGTCTCCCCCTTTTGGAGCATACTTTCGGCCTTCGAGATAGGCAAACGTCGTTTCATCGGGACTAACCAGCCCTGCTCTGGCTCCTCCTTCGATTGACATATTGCAAATTGTCATTCTTTCTTCCATCGTCATATTAGCAATGGTATCCCCGCAATACTCGATAATATGGCCTGTCCCAAAACCAATCCCATTTTTGGCAATTACATAAAGAATGACATCCTTTGCTGTAACACCCCTTTTCAATTCACCATTAATTTCCAACTTTAATGTTTTAGGCTTTGTTTGCCATAAGGTCTGGGTTGCCATTACATGCTCCACTTCACTAGTGCCTATTCCAAAGGCAATGGATCCAAAAGCGCCATGTGTAGAGGTATGGCTGTCACCGCATACAATAGTCATCCCCGGCTGTGTAAGCCCCAGCTCCGGCCCGATGACGTGCACAATACCCTGTTCAGGACTGTTCAGCCCGGCAAGCGGGATCCCAAATTCCAAGCAGTTTTTTTCAAGGGTTGTCATTTGGTTCAACGCCACCGGATCATTAATTACTTTTCGATTATCTGTAGGAATGTTATGGTCTACAGTGGCAAACGTTTTGTCCGGCCTTCTTACTTTTCTATTTTTCATTCTTAAGCCAGAAAAAGCCTGAGGTGATGTAACTTCATGCACTAAATGAAGGTCAATGTACATTAAATCCGGCTTTCCTTCTTCCCTGTGGACAACATGTTTTTCCCAAATCTTATCTACAATTGACTTTCCCATTATCTTCTCCACGCCCTTTTTAAAAGAAACACGGCCAATTAAGGCCGTGTTTCAGTTTTTAGTGATTAAATCTATGCATAAGCCCCCATGATATTTAAGATTGCTTCGTTATCCAGAAGAGTAGCCTTCACTTCTTCGATCATTTCCGATGTAGAAACCTGTTTTTTCCCGAATGAGGCGATGTCTCTCGTACGATAGCCTGCATCCAGTACTTGATTTACTGCATTTTCGATTGCTTCTGCTTCCTCTTCCATTCCAAAAGATAAGCGAAGCATCATAGCAGCCGATAAAATCATGGCAATTGGGTTGGCTGCATTCTTGCCTTCAATGTCCGGTGCTGAACCATGGATTGGCTCGTATAAATATGGTCCATTTTCTGAAATGCTAGCAGATGGCAGCATCCCCAAAGAACCTGTCAATACGGATGCTTCATCGCTCAAAATATCTCCAAACATATTTTCCGTTACCACAACATCGAACTGCTTCGGATTTTTAATCATTTGCATGGCAGCATTATCAACAAGCATATGCTCCAAAATAACGTCGGGATATTGGTTTGAAATCTCCTCCGCTACCTCTCTCCACATTCTGCTTGATTCAAGGACATTCGCTTTATCGACGGATGTGACTTTTCCGCGCCGTTTTCTGGCAAGTTCGAAAGCCAATTTAATTACACGGTGCATTTCTTCTTTTTGATAAAATAATGTATCAACTACTGCGTCTTCCCCGTTTTGCTGTGTGCGTTCGCTTGGCTTCCCGAAATACAGGCCGCCGGTTAATTCTCTTACCATCAGCATATCAACGCCTTCAATAACTTCCTTCCTTAATGGCGAAGTATCTGAAAGGCTTGAATAATAATGGGTTGGCCGCAGATTCGCATATAAGTTCAATTCTTTGCGAATCTTCAAAAGGCCCCTTTCAGGTCGAAGGTGGGGAGGCTGGCGATCCCATTTTGGGCCTCCAACCGCTCCAAGCAATACCGCATCGCTTTCTTTGCAAAGCTCCATTGTTTCATCAGGTAGCGGAGTTCCTGCTGCATCAATTGCCGTTCCGCCGATTTTTCCGTATGAAAAATAAAATTGGTGCCCGAAACGTTCCCCCACAGCCTGCAGGACTTCAATTGCTCCCTTCACCACTTCTTTGCCGATTCCATCTCCAGGAAGTACCGCGATACGTTTTTTCATTTTAATCCCTCCGCCTAGTTTTTTAGTTTGAAAGATGCCATAGAAGCGGCGCCTCTAACGTAATTTTTTTATCTTGCCTCAACTGCCGGTGCTGCTGTTTTCTCATTCATGTAAATCACTCTATTAACAGCATTCAAATAGGCTCTTGATGAAGCTTCCAGTACGTCCTGGGCTAATCCCCGGCCGCTGGTCTCCACTCCATCATACTTCAGTTTCACAAATACTTGGGCTAAAGCATCCCTGCCTGCCCCGACAGATTGAATCCGGTAATCAAGAAGGTTAACCGTTCCATTTACACATCTTTCCAATGTGTTATATAGTGCCTCTATGCTTCCTGCCCCGGTACCCGCTTCCTGTATAACCTCATTGTTTGGACCTGAAAGGGTAACAGTCGCCGTTGGGACGGAGTTGGTGCCATATTGGATTTGGATGCCGATCAGCTCGTAGAAACGCTGTTCTTTGGAGAGCTTTTCTTCCAATACGATTGCAGCAAGATCATCATCCGTCATCTCTTTTTTGCGGTCAGCCAAATCTTTAAATACCGTAAATAATGGTTTAACATCTTCATCTGAAACTTCAAGCCCCAGTTCCATCAGGCGATTTTTAAATGCATGCCGTCCTGAATGCTTTCCAAGCACCATAGAATTGGATTGGAAACCTACCAAATCTGGAGAAATGATTTCATAAGTTGTTTTCTCTTTCAACACGCCATCCTGATGTATGCCAGATTCGTGGGCAAAAGCATTTCGTCCGACAATTGCTTTGTTGGCAGGCACCACCATGCCTGTAAGTTTGCTGACAAGGCTGCTTGATCGGCTGATTTCCTGCAGATTCAAGCGGGTTGATGCCTGATAGTGATCATTACGGATATATAGGGCAACCGCAAGTTCCTCCAACGCAGCATTTCCTGCTCTTTCGCCTATGCCATTAATGGTTCCTTCGATCTGTGTTGCCCCATTTTCAATCGCTGACAAAGAATTGGCAATGGCCATCCCCAGATCATCATGGCAATGAGCTGAAAGGGAAACCTTATCTATAGAAGGAACATGATTTTTTAGGTATTGAAATATCTCGCCATATTCCTGTGGAGTTGTATAGCCGACAGTATCTGGTATATTGATAATCCTTGCTCCTGCCTGAATTACTTTCTCTATAATTTCCGCAAGAAATGGCAATTCAGTCCGTGATGCGTCCTCAGCTGACCATTGAACTACCGGAAACTTGGCTGCAGCATATTTCACTGTTTCTACTGCTGTTTCAACTACTTCTTCTTTTGTTTTTTTCAATTTATATTGCCTATGGATGGGGGAGGTTGCCAGGAATGTATGTATTCTTGGCTCAGCTCCATCTTTTAGAGACTCCCAGGCAGCATCAATATCTGATATAACTGCTCTTGCCAGCCCAGTTACTGAGCAGTTCCTGATTGTTTGGGCAATTTTTTGCACGGAAGCGAAATCACCCTTTGAGGCAGCCGGGAAACCAGCTTCGATAATATCAACATTCAGGCGCTCTAGCTGTCTGGCAATTTCCAGCTTTTCCGAAAAATTAAGATTCACACCAGCAGACTGTTCACCATCTCTTAAAGTTGTGTCAAAAATTTTAATTGTTGGCACTGACAGCCACTTCTTTCTTTTTGCTGCTATTTACAAACGGCATCATTTTACGCAGCTCTCTTCCCACCTGCTCGATTGGATGCTCATTCTCTCTTTGGTTCACTGCGTTGAAAACTGGACGGTTTGCCTGGTTTTCCAAAATCCAGCCTTTTGCAAACTTTCCTTCCTGAATGTCCGTTAGAACTGCCTTCATTTCTTCTTTCACTCTTGCATCTACTACACGCGGTCCACTTACAAAGTCTCCCCATTGAGCTGTATCAGAGATTGAATACCGCATTCCTTCCAAACCGCCTTCATACATAAGGTCAACAATTAGTTTAAGTTCATGCAAACATTCAAAGTAAGCTAATTCAGGCTGGTAACCTGCCTCAGTAAGAGTTTCAAAGCCAGCTTTTACAAGTGAAGTCAGCCCTCCGCAAAGCACTGCCTGTTCCCCGAATAAATCTGTTTCAGTTTCTTCCTTAAATGTTGTTTCCAAAGCACCTGCACGAAGGGCTCCAATTGCTTTAGCATAAGCTAACGCCAGTTCCTGGGCTTCCCCCGTTACATCCTGGTAGACTGCGAACAGTGCCGGTACACCTGCATCCTGTTCATATGTTCTTCTAACAAGATGCCCTGGACCTTTAGGAGCAACTAGCAATACATCACATTCTTTAGGAGGTACTATTTGATTAAAGTGAATATTAAAGCCGTGGGCAAACATTAATGCCTGGCTGGTTAAATTTGGTTCGATTTCTTCCTTATATACCTTTGGCTGAAGTTCATCCGGCAATAGGATCATAACCACATCCGCCTGGGCAGTTGCTTCCCCGACTGTATATACTTGAAAGCCGTCTTCCGCTGCCTTTTCCCATGATTTCCCTTTGCGAAGGCCAATAACAACATCAACACCGCTGTCCCTCATATTTAAAGCATGTGCATGGCCCTGGGACCCGTAACCGATCACCGCTACTTTCTTTCCGTTTAAATATTCTGCATTTGCATCTCCGTTATAATACATTTTTGCCATTTTAAATCTCCCTCTCTTTTTTAAAGTTTTTTGGATTATTAATTTTCAATAAATTAAAATTAAACAATGGAATATGACTTCTGCTGCTGGGAAGAACGCTGTGTTCCTCTTGGAAATGCAGTCGTTCCGGTTCGGGCAAGCTCTTTAATGCCGTATGGTTTTATCAAGTCAATGAAAGCTTCCACTTTATCAGATTCTCCGGTTATTTGAATGGTCATGCTGTCTTTGCTTACATCTATAACCGAAGCCCTGAATGGCTCAATCAAAGAGTATATTTCATTTCTGGTGTAAGGAACTGCCTGGACTTTGATAAGAGCAAGTTCTCTTGCAACAATTGACTGGTCTGTAATATCCGTTACTTTAATGACATCAATTTGCTTATTTAATTGTTTGGTAATTTGTTCGCTTGCCCTGTCATCCTCCACATGGACGACACAAGTTATTCGGGACATCCCTTCATGTTCGGAAAGGCCGACAGAGATGCTTTCAATATTAAAATTTCTTTTTGAAAATAGATTTGTAATTCTGTTCAGGACGCCCGGCCGGTTCATAACAGTCAGGCAAATTACTCTTTTCATGGTTTAACACCTACCATTTCGTGAAGTCCTTTTCCAGGGGCAATCATTGGATATACATTTTCATCCGGATCGACTCTGAAGTCCAAAAGCACCGGTTCACGGCTATGAAGCACATCAGCCAAAATAGCCTCAGCCTCTTCTTCTGATTGGATTACATAGCCTTTAATGCCGTATGCTTCTGCCAGCTTAACAAACGATGGCTGTACAGGTATCTTGCTATGTGAAAAACGCGATTCATAAAAGATTTCCTGCCATTGGCGAACCATGCCAAGGGCCATATTATTTAAAATGATTATTTTCACAGGCAAGTTCAGTTCTTTTATGACTGCCAGCTCCTGGGTGGACATTTGAAAACCGCCATCCCCACAAACAGCGAGCACACATGCATCAGGATCTGCCAGCTGTGCACCTATGCTTGCCGGAAAACCAAATCCCATAGTACCAAGCCCCCCTGAGGTTACCCATCTGTCAGCTTTATTAAAGCGATAATACTGGGCTGCCCACATTTGATGCTGTCCTACGTCGGTTACCACAATCGCATCTCCTCCAGTTTTGGAGTGGAGCATTTCCATTACTTTTTGAGGCTTTAAACCAGTTGTTTCTTTATCGTAGAAGTAAGGAAATTCCTTCTGCCATTGCTGGATGGTTTCGATCCACTCTTTGTGGGCGGGCGGTTTGCCGTCCTGCTGGATCAGCTGCTCCAGGGCTTCTTTTGCATCTGCTACAATCGGAATGGTTGTTGGAACGTTTTTGCCGATTTCTGCAGGATCAATATCAATATGGGCAACTGTTGCATTTGGTGCAAAATGATTTAAATTACCTGTTAGCCTGTCATCAAAGCGGGCACCAATATTAATCAGCAAATCACATTCTGTCAATCCCATATTGGCCGTATAGCAGCCGTGCATCCCTGCCATTCCAATGAATAGCTGATGATTGGCCGGGAATCCTCCAAGCCCCAACAATGTATGGATAACCGGAATCTGCTGCTGTTCAGCGTACTCTTTTAATTCCCCGGAAGCTCTTGCATGCAGAACTCCGGCTCCAGCCAAAATAACAGGCTTTTTCGCTCTGCTAACTGCTTCTGTTAGTTTGCGGATCTGCAAATAATTCGGCTTTAATGTTGGCTGGTACCCCGGCAAATTAATTTCCTGTTCCTCTGGGGGCTCTGCTGCTAATGATGCGATATCTTTAGGGACATCAATGAGTACCGGTCCTGGTCTTCCGGTTGAAGCTATATAAAAAGCTTCCTTCACGACTCTTGGTATATCTTCGATGCTGCGGATCTGATAGTTATATTTTGTGATAGGGGTTGTTATCCCAAGGATGTCTGCCTCCTGAAAGGCATCCGATCCAATAACACCTGTTGCCACCTGGCCTGTAAAAACAATAAGAGGAAGTGAATCCATCATTGCATCCGCAAGTCCGGTTACAATATTTGTAGCTCCCGGACCTGACGTGGCAATCACAACACCAGGCTTTCCTGAGATTCGGGCATATCCTTCGGCTGCATGAATTCCTCCCTGCTCATGGCGGGGCAAAACATGAAGAATCTTTGAGTCATACAGCTTGTCGTAAATTGGAAGAACAGCTCCTCCCGGATAACCAAAAATCACTTCAACATTTTCTTTCTCCAAGGCTCTTAATAACAGATCTGCACCGGTAACCGATTCGGTCTCCGTTTTTGTTTCTGTTAAGGCAGCTTCCTGCAACATTTGTTAATAACCTCCTCATGTTTTTTACTCCAATATAAAAAGCCCTTCCATCCCCATACACACCTATTGATACTAGGCTTAAGGGATGAAAAGGCTTTGATAACCTGTTCCACGGTACCACCCTGATTCACGCTTAAATGCGTGCACTCATGAATAGCAAATCTGCTATCCGTTTTGATAACGGGTGAAGCACACCCGGCAGCCCCTACTTGATAATCATCTTTCAGGCCTGCGCTCCGAGGTGAGTTCATTTTATGAGGGCATTGCCGGTTTTCAGCAGCTCCGGCTCTCTGTGAACGCCTTGTCATAAAACTACTTATCCTCTTCCACGCTTTTCCTATTTGTTTAAATCATTTGTCAGCTTACGTGCGGAGCTGCTCGAGAGATCACCTTAATCCCTTCTGCTACAACCCGCTCCCTGAATTTCTCCAGGAGATGTTTGGTATGGCTTCCTGGGACGCCGTTGCCTATTGGCCTGCCATCCACTTTTACAACTGCGATGACTTCCGCGGCTGTCCCGGTTAAGAAAACTTCGTCTGCTGTGTAAACATCATGCCTTGTAAAGGGTTCTTCCTTTACTTCATATCCTAGCTCTTCAGCTATATCGATAACAGCATTTCTTGTGATTCCTTCCAGCGCTCCAACATATCCAGGAGGAGTGTAGAATACCCCGTCCTTTATAATAAATACATTATCTGCTGAGCCTTCCGCCACATAGCCTTGATCATTAAGCATTAATGCTTCATTTACATTGGCCAATCGGGCTTCAATTTTGACAAGAATATTATTTAAATAGTTCAAGGATTTTACTTTTGGACTTAAAACATCGGGTCTGTTTCGCCGGGTTGCAACTGTTACAATTTCCAATCCTGTTTCGTAAAGGTGTTTAGGGAATATGGCCAAAGGCTCTACGATGATTACAACATTGGCCCCCCTGCAGTTGTTAGGATCCAGTCCAAGGTCGCCTACTCCTCTCGACACTACTATTCGAATATAAGCACTTTCATGCTGGTTTCGTTCAACTGTTTTTACCACCAGGTCAGTGAACTCTTCTTGTGTATAGGGAATATTGAGCATAATTGACTTTGCTGATCGATACAGGCGATCCATATGCTCCTTCATTCTAAAAATATTTCCGCTATATACCCTGATACCTTCAAAAACACCATCGCCATATAGAAAACCATGGTCATAAACAGAAATTTTCGCGTTTTCCTTTGTAACGAATTCTCCGTTTAAAAAGATCCACTGTTCAGGCACGAAAAACACCTCTCACTTAATCCAAATAATTTAACACTTTAAACCGCTGAATTTTTAGGTTAAAAAAATCTGCAAATTTCATTGCCGAAAATTTTTATTTTAGCTGTAACGCTTTTATTCAATTCAGGTTTTGATTTCTTATATTGAGGACTATCTTACGCCCATTTTTAACAGCCGTCAACACCCTTTTGTGAATTATTTGATAATTTAGATTTGTTAGTTTTTTTGTATCCGCTTACATTGTTGGTATATTCACATTCTTTGGGACAAAATTTTTTTAAAAATTTTCTTATCAGAGGAGATCGCAGATAACTTTTTGAGAGCAAAGTGATGGCCTTTCGCGGAACAAAAAAACTCACCTAATAAGGTGAGTAAAATTCGGTAAGATATGTAGTGTTGCTAGGTGTGTAAATGGCGTCCCAGGAGAGATTCGAACTCCCGACCGACGGCTTAGAAGGCCGTTGCTCTATCCTGCTGAGCTACTGGGACGTTTAAAATAATAACTAAAGTTTCGAGAAAGATTATCTCAAAGACAAGTTTTATTATATTAGACAAACAATCCAAAGTCAACACTTTATTAAAAAAAATTTTATTCGAGGGAAGCCTGGCTCCCCTCAGTTATTATATTCAAGTTATTGCTTTTTTGCCAGTGAAAATTTTTGAGACAGTTCTGGAATTTTCCCTGTGGCTGTATCATAAACATCCAGGATGATATCTCTTTCCTTAGCTTCCAGAATTATATATGTTTTTTCTCTTCTCCCCCTTGGCAGCCTGATGCTTCCGGGATTAATAAATAAGGTGTTATCAACCATTTCAGCTCCCAGATAATGCGAATGCCCAAAACATACAATATCCGCTTCCATTTCGCGTGCGCGGTATGAGAGATTCATTAGGGTAGACTTTACTGAATACCTATGGCCATGTGTAACAAATAGGCGCAGCCCTCCAGCCTCTTCAACACGATCTTCTGGGAACCCTGCCTCAATGTCACAATTTCCCCTTACAACAGTATACCCGTTAATAGATTCGTCATCAGCCTGCAGTTCTGAATCTCCGCAATGAATCAAAAGATCCATCCCAGTATGCTGGTCACGGATTTGCTTGAGTTCGGAAGTTAGTCCGTGGCTGTCGCTTAGGATAAGGATTTTCATGCTTTTTCATCTCCAGAAAGAAAAGAAGGGAGCAGCTCTTCCAGCTTTTTAAGTGCCTTTGCACGATGGCTGATTTGGCTTTTTTCTTCAGGCTTTAGCTCCGCCATCGCTTTTCCTTTCTCCTCCGCTAAGAAAATAGGATCATAGCCAAACCCATGAGCACCTCTTTTTTCTCTTAAAATGAAGCCTTCGCAAGTCCCTGCAACTGTTAATGCTTCCTTCCCAGGTGCAGCAATTGCCAGAGCGCAGTAAAACCTCGCCTGGCGGCTGTTATCGGGTGTGTTCTCCATCTCCTCCAAAACTTTGTCCATGTTTTTCTGGTCGTTTTTTTCTTCACCCGCATACCGCGCAGAATAAATGCCAGGTCTGCCCTCAAGCGCGTCTATCATCAGTCCGGAATCATCGGCAATGACCATTCTTTTGAACGCTTTGGAAACAGTTTCAGCTTTTAAAATGGCATTCTCTTCAAAGGTGGTGCCGGTTTCTTCAACTTCATGAAAGTCAGGATAGTCCAATAAAGTTTTGACCTCATAGCCAAGAGGTTTGAACATCCGCTCAAACTCCTTGGCTTTGCCTGCATTTTTAGTTGCGATTATAACTTCTTGCATTCTACGCCTTCCCCTCCAGCTTTTCTCTTTTGTTATTTATGCTTGTTGTGATTTTCTCTCCAAGGGCAGCCTTCTGGTGTTCAAACAGCTCTGAGATGCCTCCTTGTGCAGCACTTAATAATTCCTGAAGCTGTGCATAAGAAAATGTCGCCTCTTCCCCTGTACCTTGAAGTTCTACAAATTCTCCGTTGCCCGTCATAACCACATTCATATCCACTTGTGCTGAAGAGTCCTCAATATAATTCAAGTCTACTGCCGCCTGCTTATTATCAAGTATTCCTACACTGGTAGCAGCAAGAAAATCATTTACAGGATATTGCGGAAGCTTTTTATTGCTGTAAAGCTTGTCCATTGCCTGTGCCATCGCAATGAATGCACCTGTAATAGATGCTGTCCGTGTGCCTCCGTCCGCCTGTATTACGTCACAATCCAGCCAGACAGTCCTTTCTCCAAGTGCCTCCAAATCGACAACTGCACGAAGGGCACGCCCGATCAGACGCTGGATTTCCATTGTTCTTCCAGTGATTTTTCCTTTTGCTGCTTCTCTGATGTTTCTCTGTTCTGTAGCTCTTGGCAGCATCGAATACTCAGCTGTTATCCATCCTTTTCCCTGTCCCCTCATAAATGGCGGCACCCTCTCATCGATACTAGCCGTACAAATCACCTTTGTATCTCCTACTGTAATAAGGACAGAGCCTTCAGGATGCTTTAAGTAATCTGTTTCAATATGTATAGGCCTTAGCTGCATTGGTTCACGTCCATCTGCACGCATGATCTGTTTCCCCCTTTAATTTTCCGTATGGATATCCATTGGTTTGTCTTTAGCCGGACAAATGCCCTGCTCTGCTTAAAAGATATGTAATCTTTGAATGGAGTTGCCATTCTAACTTGGCAGTCCGGTTTTCTCCAACAAAGAAGAGGCGGCAATAAATGCCTACCTCTTTTTCCTGTTACTATATAGTATAACAAAATCCGCTTTTTTAAAAACTTCCTGTATTCACATTTTCAGGACGTGTGACTGGCTCTGTTAACTTTTCCCCGTTCTCATTTACAATTTCTGCTTTGCCATCAACTGTGACAGCAACGCTCTCGATTCCTTTTTGTTCAGTTAAAGAGAGGACAAGGGCATTCAACAGATGCTGAGAGATAATTTTCTCTTCAAAGCTGCTGAACACATTTTCGTTAAAGTTAAGAGTTACTTTTCCGTCCTCCACCTTAGGATCTTCAAGCAGCTGAACATCCGGCAGGAAGTCTGTTACCAGTTTGGAAGCATAGTTTGGCCCTTTAACCAATTCGTTTACAACAGCTTCCACATTGTTGTCCATTTTATTGCTGACACGTTTCGTGACAGGAACATAATAATAGTTTTCTTCATCACCGCCAAGGTAATAAACTGTAACCGGTTTTGTATTCGTTATGTCTACTACTTCTGCAGTATCCATGTTAATTCCATTGGTTCTGCTTAATGATGCAGCAATCGGTGTTCCATTTACAGGCATTTCTTTTAATTCATGCCCGTTCAAAGTCAGCTTTACTTTATCAATGGAATCAAATTGCGTCAGCGTCCAAGTAACAGATTCCAGAATTTTCATTTCATCTTCAGGAGCGTATTCCTGAAACTCTTTGGAGAAGTCTACAGTAGCAACTTTATCCTTAATATTGACTGAAACCTTTGTATCTGCTGGAAGGACAGCTCTGAAGTCGTTAGGAAGCAGGTCGGTTACAGGCCCGTTTTCTACCAAGTATTCCAAAGCCTGTGTGGCAACAGAATTTGTTTTCGGAAGCTCCAGTGTCTGCGGCACAACATAGCCATTTTTATCAATTAAATAAAGCTCTGTTTGAAGGTTTGCTGCAACACCTTCTTCTTTCTCTGCTGTTTCCGTTTCTGTGCCATTTGTTTCTTCAGCTACATTTTCTCCTTCATCCGAATACGTTACTGCTTTTGGCGGATCTACCTTTTCCTTTCCCTGGCTTCCAAATAATCCGCACCCTGATAATAAAACTGATGAAACGAGAACTGCTGAAACTATAGTCGATTTTTTATTTATAGACATATTTAATCCCCCCTGAGACAGTTTGTACTACATGTATACGAGCCTATCTGTAATTTAGACCGCCTTTCGGAAGAAAAGTGTTAATAGATTTTTGACAAATTCGGACAAACCGAATCGTTCCGGCAAAGATAACCGGCGTCAACTTCAATCTTAAGAATCCCCACTTATAAACTGCGTGCGCATCGGCTCTTCCAATCTCAATGCCTCACTCCTCTTGATTCTCCTCCCCAAAAGTTAATTTTAAAAACCAAAACTGCAAAAATAGCAGTAACAAAAAAAAGCCCCAAACGGAGCTTCTCTCTCTTTTACTATTTTTGTTCCTGCAGCTCGTTCTTAACCAGCACAGCTTTTATTGTAAAATAATCGATTTCATCAGGAAGTTCTTCCTTAATCGGTTTAAGCTTGTCCTTCCCGACTTTGTCCACTGCTTTCAAGACAAGCTGTTCCTCTCCGTCATCAAAAATTTCAGACCAGTCAATCGTTTGACCTTCTTTTACAGAACGAAGTATATGTTCCTGAATCGTTATTGTTGAGAAATTTCGCTTTTTGGCAATCTCGCTAATTGGAACCCCATCCATATAATATTCAAATGAAATCAGATAGCTGGGGCGATCGTCCAAAGGTTCCTCAGCCTTTCCCGTTCTTTCGGAGTTAACAGGTACAGGTGAAATATTATGCTCCTCAACAAAGTTTTTAATTTCCTCGATAAAACACTCACCATATTTATCAAACTTCATTTGCCCTACACCTTTGATATTAAGCATCATTTCCTTATTAACAGGAAAGCAGCGGCTCATTTCTTTTAATGCAGCATCGGCAAATACAACATATGGAGGAACTTTTTCTTCGTCTGCGAGCTTCTTTCTTAAATTGCGTAAAACTGAGAATAGTTCATCATTTTCTTCTGTTTCCTGAATAAGCTCAGGCTCTTTTATTTTCATTGCGATTTTTTCCTGTCCCTTTAAAACTGGAACAGCATTTGCCGAAAGCTTTACAGTTGGATACTTTCCATCCGTTAAAGTTAAAAAACCTTCAGCAAGCAGGTAATTCATAATGTCTGCAATCTCTTTTTCCTTACGGTTTTTTAATAGCCCGAAAGTTGATAGCTGATTAAAGTTCATTTCGCGGATCCTTTTATTATTGGAACCTTTTAAAACCTGAGCAGTTAATGTAATTCCGAACCTCTCTCCCATTCGTTTAATACACGAAAAAATCATTAAAGCTTCCTGTGTAATATCTATGCTTTTACGGTCATCCAAGCAGCTGCTGCATTTTCCGCAGCTGAACGATTCCGCATTCTCATCAAAGTATTCAATGATATAAGATTGAAGGCATTTTTCTGTATGGCAATAATTCACCATATCCTTTAATTTGCTGTATTCCTGCTCCATTTTCTGCCGGTCCAGATTGCTTTCTTCTATTAGAAATTTTTGGAGCTGAATATCCTGCGGAGCAAACAGCAAATAGCACAGACTCTCCTCTCCGTCTCTTCCCGCTCTTCCTGCTTCCTGATAATAGGCTTCAATATTCCGGGGCAGATTATAGTGGATAACATATCTGACATTGGATTTATCAATACCCATCCCAAATGCATTTGTAGCTATCATGATTTCCGCTTCATCATAAACAAACGCATCCTGGGCTTTTTTCCGTTCTTCTTCCTTTAAACCGGCATGGTATTTCGCAACAGAATAGCTCTTTCCTTTTAAAAATTGATAAAGCTGGTCTGTTTCCTTGCGGCTGGAAGTATAAATGATGCCCGCTTCATTTTTGTGCTTTTCAATGCTTTGAATAATAAAATCTCTTTTATTAACACCCTTCATTACTTGAAAAGCCAGGTTTTCCCGTCCAAAACCTGTAATAAAAGTACTTTCTTCGCCGATGTTTAAAAGCCTGCGAATATCATCCGCCACATCCCGTGTCGCTGTTGCAGTCAAAGCAGCTACAACAGGGTTCTGATTCAAGCTCCCTAGCTGGCTGACAACAGAACGATAGCTTGGCCTGAAATCATGGCCCCATTGCGAAATGCAATGCGCCTCATCAAAAACAATCTCACTGATAGGCACTTCATTTAACAGCTCTAAGAATGCAGGTGAATCAAACCGTTCCGGCGCAACATAAACGAGCTTGTATTCACCATGTCGGATTCCTGCCATTATGTACTGGTACTCATCAGCGGATAATGAACTGTTGATATAAGCAGCAGGGATTCCGGCAGTCAATAGGGCATCTACCTGATCTTTCATTAAGGAGATTAGCGGAGAAATGACGATGGCCGTTCCGGGGAGTACAAGAGCGGGAATTTGGAAGCAGATTGACTTTCCGCCTCCTGTCGGAAGAATTCCAAGGGTATTGGTTTGTCCAATAATATTTTGGATAATTTCCTTTTGTCCAGGGCGGAAAGAGGTGTATCCAAAATACTCATTCAAATAGTTTTCAGCTTGTGCCAGCAAATCGATCACCAACTCAATTCATTTTTTTGTATCTCATTTTTCATGATACCAAAGCTTTCTTTAGATTGTAACCTTAAAGAAAAATTAAAAAAACACCTTCTGAATTAAATCGGACAGAAGGTGTTAGCCGGCTTTCCTGAAAACTTAAAGCATAATTTTCACTGCCGTATTTACAGGTGTTTTTAGCCATTTTGATGCAATCTTTGAAAAAATCGCAGTGGATCCAGTCGTAAAAAATTTATATTCGGGTTCCTCAGCACTTTCCTTCAGTAATCCGTGATGATGAAGAATGGTACTGGCTTCCCTTGCTGTCTCTTCACCCGAACTGATTACCTTTACGTCTTCTCCCATGACATTTTTAATAATCGGTTCTAAAAGAGGATAATGTGTACACCCGAGAATAAGTGTATCCATTCCTCTGCCTTTTAAGAGCTGCAGTGTTTCCGCCACAATTTTTCTAGCAACAGGCCCTTCATATTCTCCGCTTTCAACAAGTGGAACAAACTTTGGGCATGCGAGACTGTGGACGATGGATTTGCTGTTAATCTGAATTAATGCCTTTTCATAGGCTCTGCTTTTGACCGTACCTTCCGTTCCAATAACACCGATTGTATGGTTTTGGGTTACTTTAATCGCCGTTCTTGCACCGGGAAAAATAACACCAATAACAGGTATGGACAGTTCTTGGCGAATTTCTTCGAGGGCTACTGCTGTAGCTGTATTGCATGCGATTACAAGCATCTTAATATTTTTCCCTAATAAAAATTGAGTCATTTGCCATGTAAATGCTTTTACCTCTTCACCACTGCGGGGGCCGTAGGGACAGCGGGCCGTGTCACCGAGGTAAACAATATCTTCATTTGGCAGCTGCCGCATAATTTCTTTCGCGACAGTTAAGCCTCCAACTCCGGAGTCAATAATTCCTATAGGTTGTTTCAAACATACCGCCTCATTCTATGCGCATATCTTGGTGTAACTTCATTAAGTTATCTTTGAGGAATAATACCTCTTCATTTGTGAAGTCCCTTAGAACCTCTTTCAAGTATTCCTGCCTCTTTTTAATAACCTCTTCAATAATCCGTTCGCCTACTTCCAACAGTTGGATGCGGACTACTCTTCGGTCGTTTGGATCTTTGACTCTTTTAACCAGATTATTCTTTTCCATACGGTCAACCAGGTCTGTTGTCGTGCTGCAGGCAAGATACATTTTGTTTGAGAGCTCTCCTATTGTCATGTCTCCTTCTTCAAAAAGCCATTGCAAAGCTACAAATTGGGGTGGTGTGATTGTAAAATCACTTAAAATTTCCCGCCCCTTTTGCTTGATTATGCCGGATATGTATCTTAGGTCTTTTTCTATGTCAGCCACAACATCATGTATTTCGTTTGTTTTAGAATCTTCAAGCTTCATCAATAAACACTCCCATTTCAGCTTTTACGATTTATATATACAAAAAACGATATTTTTTGCCCTTGTGCATTTATTTTCACCTTTTTCAGCGCAAATTTCAAGACAGAAATAAATACCTGCTCAAAAATTCGCCTGTATAAATGTGTTAACCGGCATCCCATAAGGATAGCCGGTCTAGATTAAAGTTCTAGCTCTCCCATTCGAAGGAGCTCTACAACAGCTTGTGAACGCCCCTTTACACCAAGCTTTTGCATGGCATTGGAAATGTGGTTCCGAACCGTTTTTTCGCTTATAAACAATTCACCAGCGATTTCCCTTGTTGTTTTGTCTTGTACTAACAATTCGAATACTTCTCTTTCTCGTTTGGTGAGTAACGGCTTGTGAGTATATTCATTCTCCTTCAAGTATTGTAACCCTCCTTGCCTTTCGCCAGCTATGAACCGCGGGATGGGTATATATTTAGTCAACATATCATATGTCAGCAAAAGTGCTGAAGTGACTATATTTACATAAAGGAGAAAGTTATTTTCAAAAAATGTGCCTTTGTGCCGCTAGGCTCGTACTTTAACTTTGCTTCTCAGCAATTCTTTCATATCCTCAGTCCAAGGGACACCCTTGCCTGTTTTTTTGGATATCTGCACCATTGTCCCTCTCCCAGCAAAGCAAATAGAACCGTCTGCCTTCTTTCCCATATAGTGAAGATCGACAGAAGAATGCCCTATGGAAGCAGCCTTTACATATATTTTAATTTCTTCATCAAAGAATACCTGGCTTAAAAAATCGCATTGAAGGTCTGCAACAACCGGGATTGTTTCATTATCCCGTTTTACCCAATCCTGCATAAATCCTTTGCTCTTAAAGAATTCAATCCTTGCTTCTTCATAATATGTGAATGGAACAGTATTGTTCAAATGTCCAAACATATCTGTTTCAGAAAAACGTACCTTAATGGGATGAAAAAAGATAAACTCTTCTTCCCACGCTTTAAAATCCTCTATATAGTTTAATTTCCCCATGCTGTTTCCTCCTAGCTAATTATGAATGAGCATTCACTCTACTTCTAATTATTATAATGTTTTTGGAATTATTTGAAAACATTTTGGGTTTCATTAGATAAAATAAAAAGATACCCCCTTTCCAAAATTGAACTGTGCCCCAGTTTACGGACAGTTTAAAAAAGCGCCTATGCGGCTAGTAAATGACTCCGGTATTGTTCCGGGGTCATTTTATTTAAGCCCC
>NZ_QGTW01000020.1 GCF_003182355.1 Cytobacillus oceanisediminis
AAATTTTAGTATAACGGGGTTTTAAGCTAGAAAAAACAAAAATCCCCGAATAGATCCACTTTTTTTAAAGTGTCTACTATTCGGGGTTCAGTTCAGAAGGTCTGCTCCCTTTTTATTACTCAATAAGATCCAAATAGTCAGCAACAATCCCATCCAAAGGATAATGCTTCAATTTTTCAGCTTCTCTTTTCGATCTGACAGTCCAGGATACTGCTTTCATGCCATTTGCATGGATGAGATTAATCACACGCTTATTAACCACTGTCCATTTTGGATTTACATAACTCGCATATTTGGCTATCTCTTTAATTTCAATCTTGTCAGGTGGATAATTTATTAAGATGCCGACGGGCACTTCCGGTAGCAGTTCATGGAATTTTCTTATTGACTCCGTTTCAAAGGATTGAACAATAATATGATCTTCTCCTATAAGATGGAGCTTCCGTTTTTTTAGTTCCTTTGCTATAAGTTCCTCGATTCCAGGATATAAGGATGGCTTTTTCAATTCAATTAACAGCCCTACACGGTCCGCATATGCATCCAAAACCTCTTCAAACGATGGAATGCAAGCACCGCGGAACTTTTGGGAAAACCAGCTTCCTGCATCCATCTTCCTCAGCTCATCAAAGGTATAATCAGAGACCTTTCCTTTATTGTCGGTCGTACGGTCAACCAGCGTATCGTGAATCACCACAAGTTTTCCATCCTTGCTCAATTGGACATCTATTTCAAGATAATCTGCACCCATTTCAAGTGCACGGTCATAAGAAGGGAATGTATTTTCAGGACAATACCCGGCCGCACCGCGATGGCCAATTTTTTTTATTTTATGTGTAGAGCTGGCAATCTTTTTAATGCCGAAAAATGAGATAACTGTTGCCAAAGCTGTAAAAAAAGCATTTTTCATTACCTTCACAGTCATTTCTCCTCGCAATTTTTTGCTCATCTTAAAGGATACGAAAACATTTTGTCAAATATTCGTCACTCTAAAATAGATTCTTTGTGTAATTGAATCAATAGGCCTGATACTTTTTGAGCGGACAGTTATTTGGTAGTAGTTCTATTGATATAAAATAAATAGAATGGCTTATTGATGGTTTCGGAATATTTTAAATATACTAAATATACAACATGTGAGACGGAAATATTACAAATTGAGAGGAGAGAAGGAATGAAGAAAAAAAGAGTTTTGGGAACAGCATTACTCAGTATGACAATGGGATTGTCAATGTTTTCAGCAGGTGCATTCGGTCAGGCCCCGGAGGCAAAGGAGGATTACCGTGTTTGGATTCAGGGCCCTTCCGATGAAAAAAATAAACTGAAAACCCAATATGAAGCAAGGTGGGACTTTGACGAAAAAGGTTTTACAACCAATGTGAACAGTAAACAATACCAGGCATTGCTTAAAAATAAAAATGTAAAAATCCAGCTCGTACAGGAACACACAATCGATGCCAAACCAGGAACCGGGACTGAAGCAGTTCCATCTGATGGCACTCCTTGGGGAATTGAAGCGATTTATAATGACGGCAGCATCCAAGTCACTTCAGGTGGAAACGGCATAAAAGTGGCTGTCCTTGATACAGGGGTATATACCGGGCATGCCGATTTGGCAGGAAACGATGAGCAATGCAAGGATTTCACGCAAAGAAAGGACCCGCTTGTAAACGGCTCCTGCAATGATAGGAACGGCCATGGAACGCATGTGGCTGGTACGGTGCTCGCTCATGGCGGGGCGAATGGCCAGGGGGTTTATGGCGTTGCACCAGATGCAGACCTTTGGGCATATAAAGTGCTGAATGACCGCGGATCAGGATATTCGGATGATATTGCCGGTGCCATCAGGCATGCTGCTGACGAAGCAGAACGGACAGGTTCGAACGTAATCATTTCAATGTCACTGGGATCCAGCAGTAAAGATTCCATGATTGCAAGTGCGGTCGATTATGCTTACGGCAAAGGTGCCCTGGTTGTAGCCGCAGCAGGAAACAGCGGTCCTGGAAGCAATACTATTGGCTATCCGGGAGCACTATCAAATGCGATTGCTGTAGCAGCTCTCGAAGATGTTCAGGAGAACGGTACATACCGTGTGGCGGATTTCTCTTCACGTGGCAACCCTCTTACTGACGGAGACTATGTCATCCAGGAACGGGACGTGGAAGTCTCTGCTCCGGGACGCGCCATTGAATCAACCTGGTACAACGGATCCTACAACACCATTAGCGGAACATCCATGGCCACTCCACACGTCTCGGGGCTTGCTGCAAAAATCTGGTCATCCAATACAAATATGAGCAATACCCAGCTGCGTGCAGAACTTCAAAACCGAGCAAAGTTAAACGACATTAAAGGCGGCAGCGGTGCTGCCACAGGCGATGACTATGCATCCGGATTCGGCTTCCCTAAGGTAAAATAAAAAACTTTAGTATTATAGCCGGCTGGCCAAGGGATTGGCCGGCTTTTTCCTCCTTGGAGTGCCCAGAAATCTGTCAAGATGAAAACTGTATATAAATAACAGCTATACGTAATTAAAAAATTTAATGTGTAAATAAATTGGTCTATAAAAAAATTTATCCGCAAATAAATCAGAGTTATTCGTACATAGAACAGAGCAAACCGCAAATAAACGAAAGTTCCGGATGGAAACCTGCCACAAAGAATGGCGGAACTGACATTAAAAATATAAGTTTTATTCTCTTTGAGTAAAAACTCTCATAAAAAATCGAAAAAAGCAGCTTTTGGACCAACGTGTGATGCCTCTCACTTCGAAATGCCTCTTGAGTTTCTATAATGAGAATAAATCCTCATTAATAATCCAAATGGAGGTATCAGAAAATGAGCTCTCAGCTTAAAGATAAGGTTTTCGAAGCATTAGAAGAGGTTATCGACCCTGAGCTTGGAATAGATATTGTTAACCTGGGCTTGATCTATGAAGTAACCATCGAGGAAGATAAAGCGCATATTGTTATGACCATGACTTCAATGGGCTGTCCGCTGGCCGGGCACATCATGGCAGGGGTGAAAGCAAGTATCCTGGAAAATGTAGAAGAATTCAAGACTGTTAATGTAGATATTGTTTGGAGTCCGCCTTGGACGAAAGAAAGAATGTCCCGGTATGCACAGCTTGCTTTAGGAGTTCATAGTTAATGAACCAAATGGGAAGAAGGGAGATCCTTTCTTCCTTTTTTTATTTAATCGGGACAAAAACCCATTCCTATTTTTAAAAAATGAATATGATTTAGTGGGTATTTCTATTAGAAATTAAATGAGGAGGATTAAAATGAATAATATGCCACAAGAAATTTATTATACGGACCAAAGGATTAGGCCGTTTGGGTTTGGAAGGCCAGGATTTGGATTTGGCAGACCAGGGTTTGGGTTTGGCTTTGGCTTTCCTTTCTTTGGAGGCTTTTTAGGAGGATTGGCCCTGGGTGCGTTAGCAAGACCGCCTTATTATTATCCACCATATCCGTATTACTATCCACCATATCCATATTATCCTTATGGAGGATATTACTATTAAAATGTAACAAAGCTTTGTCCCCTATGAGGGACAAAGCTTTTTATATAAAGAGAATTCATTCCCATTCCTCATACAGGATAATTCCTCCGGTCAAGTCCAGTGTATTTCTTTCCCCTTTGTAAAAAAGCTTTCCTTCTTCTTTTACAACCAGATTTTCATAGGTAAATACGCTTTTTCCAGAAGGAAGCTGAATGACGATTTTTTGTCCAAGATCTTTCTTTGGCGCTTCAATTGTTATAAGGCTTTGAGAATAAAAATAAAGAGCTGTAAAGAGTGCGATTAAACTGCCCAATAGGATAATTGACACAAGTATAAATTTGCTTCTTGGCTTTTCCAAGTGTAGTTCAGTCCTTGTCATATTCCCTATCCCTCCACTAACTAAGTATATTTCTCTATTCCACCATTTCTCGGCACTTAATCCTAAAAAATGGTTTTTTCTCCCTGAATAAGGTATGCAAAAGGAGGCTTTAAAATGACAAAAATGGGCTGAAAGATAGACAAGCTATTTAATTTAATACACAAATTTAGAGCTCTGCTAGAAACTTGTCTTAATTTAAAGAATTATTTCCGAGAAAACGAAACATTTTAAAGTTTTCGGCCGTATATAAATTATCCTAGTAATGGGATTATCAGGAAGGGAGGAAAGGGTTTAACTTTTTTAAAGGCGATGCAGGGAAAGAGTGCGATTTGCTTTCAAAAAACATATTGATAAGGATGCTTGCCTATGGAATTATTCGGATTGCCTATTCAAACAATTTATCTCTACACACTTATTTTTTCAGGAATTTTAATTATTTTGTACATTTTTTTTGGCGATATGGCTGAGGGGCTTGGTGAGGCAGCAAGCTTTTTAAATCCGGTGCTGCTTCTTGCTTTTATCACATTTACTTCAGCTGCAGGGTATATTTTGGAATTGCTGACTTCACTTAATAGCCTCGTTAATCTTTTAATAGGAGCCGCGATTGCTTTGATTTTGGACACACTGCTGAATGTTTTTGTCCTGGTTCCTTTGTCTTCTGCTGAGGAATCCCTTGTCTATACAGAGGAGTCGTTAAGGGGAAGGGTTGGGACTGTTTTAATTCCTATACCTAAAGACGGTTACGGCGAGGTTATGATTGAGAATATTAGCGGAAGGATATCAAAGCCGGCTGAAAGCTATGAAAATACTTTTATTGCAGAAGGAAAAAAAGTCCTGATTGTCGATGTGGATAATGGAGTCATTCAAGTTATGGAACATGAACAAATATAGATAGGGGGAAACAGAATGCTAATGGTGTGGATCGTCGCCGGTATTGCCGCTTTTTTATTGATAGCATTATTGGGCGTATTTATTACAAAATACCGGACAGCAGGGCCGGATGAAGCTTTAATCGTAACTGGGAGCTACTTGGGCAGCAAGAATGTCCATATTGATGAATCAGGAAACAAAATAAAAATAATCAGAGGAGGAGGAGCCTTTGTCCTGCCTGTATTCCAGCAGGCAGAACCATTGAGTCTGCTATCAAGCAAACTGGAGGTAACTACTCCGGAGGTATATACCGAGCAGGGAGTTCCAGTCATGGCAGACGGAACGGCAATTATTAAAATAGGCGGAAGCATCGGAGAAATTGCTACTGCAGCCGAACAATTCCTCGGCAAGTCAAAAGAAGACCGCGAGAATGAAGCAAAGGAAGTTCTCGAAGGACATTTAAGATCCATTCTTGGTTCAATGACGGTTGAAGAAATATACAAAAATCGCGATAAATTTTCTCAGGAGGTCCAGAGGGTTGCTTCTCAGGATTTGGCCAAAATGGGTCTGATTATAGTTTCTTTTACCATTAAGGATGTCCGCGATAAAAATGGCTACCTGGATTCACTGGGAAGGCCAAGAATTGCCCAGGTTAAAAGGGATGCTGATATTGCAACTGCAGAAGCCGAAAAAGAAACCCGGATTAAGCGGGCTGAAGCGGATAAGGATGCCAAAAAGGCCGAGCTTGAAAGAGCAACTGAAATAGCGGAAGCAGAGAAAGAAAATCAAATGAAAATGGCTGACTACAGAAGGGACCAGGACATCGCCAAGGCCCGTGCCGACCAGGCGTATGATCTGGAGACAGCCCGTGCCAAGCAGGAAGTAACCGAGCATGAAATGCAAATCCGCATCATTGAGCGTCAAAAGCAAATCGAGCTCGAAGAAAAAGAAATATTAAGAAGAGAACGACAGTATGATTCCGAAGTGAAGAAAAAGGCTGATGCAGACCGGTACGCAGTTGAACAGGCGGCCGAGGCAGAAAAGAAAAAGCAAATCGCAGAGGCAGATGCCAACCAATATCGAATCGAGTCCCAAGCCCGTGCGGAAGCTGAGCGTGTAAGGGCAGATGGTTTGGCAAAGGCAGATTCCCAGCGCGCACAAGGTGAAACTGATGCAGAAATCATTCGCCTCAAAGGTTTTGCGGAAGCAGAAGCCAAAAGAAAAATTGCTGAAGCCTTTGAACAGTATGGCCAGGCAGCTATTATGGATATGGTCATCAAAATGCTTCCTGAATATGCGAAACAGCTGGCAAGCCCATTATCAAATATAGATAAAATCACAGTCGTCGATACGGGCAGTGACGGAAAAAATGGCGGTGCCAATAAGGTAACCGGCTATGCCACCAATTTGATGTCCACCATGCAGGAAAGCTTGAAAGCTTCATCTGGAATTGATGTGAAGGAACTCCTGCAGAATTTTTCAGGCAAAGGGAACGTCCGCCAAAGCCTGGATCAGCTCACAGAGGAATTAAAAGATAATAATCAAGGGTCAGCCCAAGAAGCGACAGAAACTAAAACAGTTAAAGAAAAATAATGAGTATGCCTATTTTTTTCTAAATAAATAGGGTGAAAATGCTGTTATATCAAGAAAAACAAGAAGCCTTCTCCAGGGAGGCTTCTTGTTTTTCGGGTAAAACTGTGTATTCGTCTATCGCACAAATTGGGTGAATTGAATAGGATATATTGAATCAAATAAAGGAGGTAATTGAATATGTCAGACGGATGCGGATACGGCGGAGGTTTCGCCCTTCTAGTTGTATTGTTTATTTTATTAATCATCATCGGTGCTTCTTGGGGTTACGGTGGCTACGGATACTAAAGAATAACAGCATGAAGTTTTCCCGGTAAAGGAGGGGATTCTATAATGTACGGCTACGGATATGGCGGCTATGGCTATGGCGGAGCTGGATATGGCGGCGGTTTTGCATTAATCGTTGTTCTATTCATTTTGCTTATTATCGTAGGTGCTGCTTGCTTTAAGTGGTAATAGAGTAAAAGAAAAGCAGGGGAAGTCCTGCTTTTCTTTTTATTTAGGGATACATATTTGGGGGCTGGCGCATGAAAGGAGCAAGCCTTTGGGGAACGGAGCGGTTTGCGGGTAAATGTATATATGAACCTGCGCACAAAATGGGGAGACCCGCGCGCATAAGAGAAACTTCCGCGCCGAAAGACGGGAAATCGCGCGTAAAAGTACCTCTAAAAAACTCTTCCCAACTTCTCATCTGTGTTTCCAATCACTCCAATTGGGGAAATGAATAACAACAAATTCTAAATGGGAGGTTGGCTGAAGTGGCTGAATTTAAAACACAGGATAGGGAAAATACGATGAGGGAGATTTATTCGATATTGGAAGGCGGACTCCAGCGGGAGATGCATCAAAAGGAGTATAAGCTTGTCTCCGAATGGGTGAGCGGTTTCAATCAGGAAGACCGGGCAACGATCTTAAATATGCTTAAAGAACTGACCAACAAGCATATTCGTATTGATTAATCAAAGCTGGCAGCTGGAGGGTCACAAAGGCCCAATCTGCAAAAAGTCTATTGACAAAAATAGCCACCGGATTCTATACTACAATCAAATAAGTTTGAAAGGGTGATTTAGGGGCATGAAGTTCTAATCTTATTTTTTCTGGTATCTTTTTATATTTTAAAAAGCTTTACCCGGAGAACATAGGATTAGTGTGCCCTATTTTAATCACCCCTTTTATCGGTATCTATAAAGGATAGCCATTTATGGTTATTGGCGGATTAATGTTTATTTAGGTGCGTTTTTTTATGTTTTGCACCATTCTAAAGATGGGTGCACGATCCTCTCCGGGAATCGGGGAGGTTTTTTTATGGGTAAAAATAAACAATTAAGCAGCAAGCAGCAAAATAGAAACATGCCGGTTCTTAAGGCTAGAGAGATACAAAAATCGTTTGCGGATAAAATGGTTTTTTCCAATCTTCAATTTGATATCTTCCAACAAGATCGAATCGGCCTTGTTGGTTTGAATGGAACTGGGAAAACTACTTTGGCTAATATTTTATTCGGAAGCACTCTAGCGGATACAGGGATAATCGAGCGGATGAAGGAGCCGTTCAGGATTGGATATCTTCATCAGGCAGCGGATTATTCTGTCAGTGATTTTCAGGAATTAAACCATAGATTTGATGAAGAAATACTCCATCAGGCGAGTAAATTGGGATTGGCAAATATTCAGGAGTGGAAGCAAGAAAGGCTGAGGTCATTAAGCGGCGGGGAAAGACTAAAGCTGTCTCTTGCGAAGGTTTGGTCTTCCAAACCGGATATGTTAATTTTGGATGAGCCGACCAACCACCTGGATTTAAAGGGGATAGAATGGCTTATTAACGAAATCAGCAAATTCAGCGGGCCTGTTCTGATGATTTCCCATGACCGCCATTTTCTTGATGAGGCAGCTCAGAAAATCTTTGAACTGCAGAATGGCAATCTTTCGATCTATATTGGGAATTACAGTTCATACCGGGAACAAAAAGAAAAAAACTATGAAGCTCAGCTCCATCAATATAACGTACAGAAAAGGGATATCCAGCGGATTGAAAACCAAATGGCCAATTTGAAAAAATGGTCAGAAAAAGCCCACCGGGAATCCACTAAAGGAGGCAGTCCTTCTGAAAATAGACAAATGGGCTTTAAAGAATATCACCGGGTGAAAGCAAAAAAGATGGATCAGCAGGTCAAGTCTAAAATGAAGAGACTTCAGCAGGAGCTGGAAAAAAATAAGGTCGAAAAACCGGATGAAGAGGCTAGGGTTCATTTTCAGTTTGATCCTTCTGGAAAAAGAGGGAAGAGAATTATTGAAGCCAAAGACCTTTCAAAGATATTCGCTGACAGGGTTCTCTTTACAGAAAGCCATTTTTATATAAAACACGGTGAAAAAATCGGCATTCTTGGAGGAAATGGGGCAGGAAAGACTTCTTTTATCCGTATGCTGCTAAATGAAATACCTGCATCTGGCGGAGAGCTGTGGAAAAGCGCCTCCTTAAAGATTGCCTATTTAAGCCAGGATGTCAGCGACCTGCCGTTAGAAAAAAATGCGATAGAAGCACTTAGTCTCACAGATCGGGAAACCATATTCAGGGCAAGGACACTTTTAGCAAATCTCGGATTGAAAGAAGCGAAGTTAAATCAGCCGATTAAGCATCTAAGCATGGGGGAGCGAATAAGAATTAAGCTCACAGATATGCTTTTGAAAGAATATGATGTGCTCATTTTAGATGAACCGACGAATCATTTGGATTTGCCAAGCAGGGAACAGTTTGAGAAAACGCTTAAAGATTTTACAGGCACGCTTATCATCATTTCGCATGATTTATATTTTTTGGAACAGCTAAGCAATAGATTGCTTGTCTTTGAAAAAAACAAAATAATCAGGTATGAAATGGGGCTAAAAGAATTTCGCGCAAATTCAAAGAAATCTCAATCGGGAAATAATACAGATGCCAGGAAACAACAAATCATGGTCATCGATAATCGAATCACCGCCATTTTAGGAGAGCTGAGTTCCCTTTCACCAGAGGACAGAAAATATGCTGAATTGGATCAAGAGTTCAAGGAATTATTAAAAGATAAGAAAAAACTGCTGTAATAAGAAAAAGGCAGACCCAAATGAAGCTGGGCCTGCCTTTTTTCAATAAAATTATTTTCAATACAGCCCTTATTGTTTCTTTGCATCAATTATCCAAAACTTTACATTAGCTATCTTTCGTGTGTTTCGTTTCCGTAATCATCGGTTGCCATCACTTCAATTGCTACACCAGGCGCATTTACATTCAATGTTGCTGTGTAGAGCCGACATAATGGCCTGGAGATTCTTCCATCATTGGAAAGATCAACAGCGTTTTTCAGCTGTGCACAGTATTCATTAATGGCATTCTGATGGCAAAAACACCTGTTACTCCTGGTTCGCTGTCAAATTCAATTTTTAAAGATTCGCCATTCTTAATCTCTTTGTGTTGCGTTGGGAGAAGATCTTTGATGATTGTTCCAAAAAAAGGAAACCCCTTCAAACTATAATAGACCGTCTCTGGAAGAAAAGGACCATTTAAAAAGTACTGAAGTAAATGATGAAAATGGTTGGAAAAAATAAGGAAAAGGAGGGAGGCAGTATTTTTCTGGAATGGTAAAATAAATAAAAAGAAGGGTAATCCAGGCAGATAAGCCAATCTTCCTGCTTTGGAGAAAAAACCATTTATATTCCAAAATATGGGTGTTTAGCGGTGTGAGGTTCACAGTTTTTTTCATTTTAGATGACATTTGGAATGTTACAGACCTATTATCACTATTGTGTATTTAGACAAATTTGAAGCAGTAGTAACAGATTTAAATTTAGGAAAAGGACAAATGGTTACTTTTTTCCTTTATATTCATATGTACAATATGGGAGAGCTGCTTCATTTTTGTCTGAGAAAATATAAACTAAGAGCTTCTTCTTAAAAAGCAGCGAAATAGTGTTTCTTTTTTTCATCTGATTCGTCTAATAATATGCGAGGGGGCGCCACAAATGGAGAAAATATCTGCTGAAGCATTTGAAGACATGTACAACGAATATAGCGACCGAATTTATGGGTACATTTTTCTTTTCGTAAACGATAAAGAGGTTGCAGAAGATTTAACCCAGGACACATTTATTAAAGCCTATAAATATATGAGTCAATTTAATGGGGAATCTCAAATCTTTACGTGGCTTGTACGGATATCTAGAAATGTTGCCATTGATTATTTGCGAAAGAAAAACAGGTTTAGATTTTTTTCCATTGAGAAATTACAATTGCCTTCTGATGATGATACTCCCACGGAAATTATTATTAAGGGAGAAAAAGTAACGCTCTTATATGAAGCGATCCGTCATTTGAAATTAAGCTATCAAGAAGTGCTGATTTTAAGAAAAATAAAGGAGTTTTCCATTAAGGAAACGGCCGAAATTTTGAATTGGAATGAGAATAAAGTAAAGATCACCACTTCCAGGGCACTCGCAGCGCTAAAAAAAGAACTGGAGAAAAGGGGGGAGATCCATGAAGAACTCATCCGGATTCGATAATTCCTTCCGTGAATTAAACCGGATTCCACGCCCGCAAAAACAAAAACAGGAGAGCTTTCGGAAAATAATCAATGAAATAGAACGGAAACCGGCTTTGGAAAGAAACATTTTCCCTCGCTTTCTAACTGCTGCCGCTGCATTGGCTGCCTGTTTGCTTTTCGCATTCCTCATTTATTCTGAGGATTATATGAACCGCGGCAGCAATGGGGCAGACATGATTGAAATAGGCAATAGTATTATTACCCAGACAGCAATTTCTTTATCGGAATCGGAGAAGACATTTTCGGCAGAACCGAATTATTCAGCCAAATCAGCGATCGTACAAGATGAAAAATGGGAAAAAGCAGCCAGAAATGCTATTGATTCTGCACAGCCCGCAGATGTAGTTTTCTCATCTGAACCGCTTTATGATGTACAAATCATGTTAAAAGGCAAAGAGCCGATCAAGCTTAAAATCTGGGTTGAGCAAGGCAAAGTATTTTTCAGCCCAACAGCTAGCGAAGAAGTGTACAAAGTTTCCACTGAAGAAAGCGCCCTTTTCCTGGAATACTTAAAAGCAATATCTGAAAGCATTCAAAAGACTCCTTAAACTGGCATGGAATGACCTGCTCGGACCATTATTGTATTTAAATGATGAAAGCTTATACACCCTGCAAATCGGTCTTCAAACTTTCAAAGGTACAGTACAGACACAATGGCATTACTTGATGGCCATGTCAGTTATGTTGCTGCTTCCTGTAGTGCTGTTATTCTTTTTCTTCCAAAAGCACTTTATTGAAGGTTCGAACATAGCATCAGGTACCAAGGGTTAAAAAATCGGCTAAGCTGCTGCTTAGCCGATTTTTTTATTGTATTGGACAGTAAGTCCTCCATTCTCCTTGAACGCACACCTTGTGGCGTGGAACATAGCAATAAGCCGTAACAGCATCTGCATTCAAACCGCTTGCAGACAGCTGGGAAGAGACAGAAGCCTCAGATTCCATATCTGCTGGAGCACAAGAATAACCGCCGCGCCATTCATATTTTGTACAGTAGTAGCAGAGTTCGCCTGCTGCTATATTTTGATCAGAAGAGACCTCTAAGTTTTTTGATGCCTCCTCGAGCATCTGTTTCTTTTTCACTTCCACTTCAGTGAGGTACTCTTGAAACATGCTATTATCGGAAACATCTATTTTGCTTTCCTCACCTTTCCGCAGGTCTTTTACATAGAATGCCTGATCGTCCATAAGCCTGCTATAGTCAACGAGGCGGGCTTTTAATCCGCTTCCATCGAACTCGTATGAAAAGGATAAAAGGGAGGAGAAATTTACAATTGCATCTTCATTCATGAAAAACTCTTTTGCATTATATTCCATTTCATATTGGACAGCCCACCCATACTGGGTGCCATTCTCATCAATAAGAGGCTTTGGCTGTACGGGAGCATCCGTTAGGAAGTAAGATTTAAATTCCTTATACTCATCAGCCTTCTTTACTGCCTTAATGAATTCTTTTTCACTCAAATCTGCAGCACCGCTTTTAGGCTGTGCAAATACACTTCCAGAGAAAGCTAGTAAAATAGTCAATAGCAAGAAAATATATTTTTTCAAGTTCATACCTCCTAAAAGTATCGTCCAATATAAGATTAACTTAAATTTCCAATATAAGGAATGGTGCGAAATGATTATATTTATCTAGTATATTATGACTATTCTTATATTTCGAAGGCCAAGAGTATGATCAGCATAAAGAACGCAAGTGGAATAAAAGAACTGCTGCTAAGGAGGCCGAATAAAACAATAACTCGGTTAAGGAAAAGAAGCGGTATCAAAAAGTGTATTTGAAGCAAGCCCTTCACTAAAAAATGGATGAAGAACATTAAAACGGCCATTTGGATATCAAATGGCCGTCTAGTCCAAAAATAAGCAGCTTCAAAGTTCCTAATAAAAGACGTTTAATAAAATCATATATTATAGAAGCTTCTAGTGTTTTGGTATAGCAGTCTATAAACACTTTCTAATGGCTTCTTCTTTATATCTGCCAAGGTTTTGATAGCATGATGCATCATCGAAGGATGGGTATGCTGGCCTTTGAACGGCCCTTGAAAGGGCCATGGCCCATCAGTTTCTGCCATCATCTTATCCAGCGGATAATTACGGACAAGATCCTGAATTTCCTTTTCATAGACGATATCTGGAGTAAAGGATATGAAATACCCGTTGGAAATTAGCCTGCTGACAGTTGCATGGTCACCCTTAAACCAATGAAAGTGGGCCTTATGGACAGAATGCTTTTCCAATAGATTGCATACAATCGGTGCATCATCATATACAGCATGAAGGGCAATGGGCTTTTCCCATCTTTTAGCCAATTTAATAAATTCTTCGAGAAGAACTATATAACCTTCAATCTGAAAGGCACTGCCAGCTTGCTTTCTCCTTAAATAGTATGGCAGCCCGACCTCTCCCACAGCCGTCATTTGATCTTTATGAGCTTCCATCCAGGAAAAGAGTTCTGAAAGCTCCTGATCGTTTGGCAAATCTTGTTCAGGATGAAAACCATAGGCAGGCTTTATATTAGGGTATTCGTAAGAGAGCCCAAGATTCCGTTTGCAGGACTCTAAATCAAATGAAACCGTAATGACTGATAGCTGAAAAGAGGAATCTTTAAAGATTTCGGTTATTTCTTCATCGCTATATTTATCAAGATGAATATGGGCATCAATTAATTTATCCAAAATATTCACCTCTATTGATTTTTCAAGGCCGTATGTATTTCTTTTTTGCATGCCAGGAATTTTTCATCGAGCAGGAGTTCTCCTTCTCTAGGCCGGGAAAAGGGCACGTTAAATTCATGGACTACTTTAGCGGGCTTGCTGCTGAGAATTAGTATACGGTCAGAAAGATATATCGCTTCTTCTATATTATGTGTTACAAATAAGATGGTCGGCTTATGTTCACTCCATATGTCAAGCAGCCATTTTTGCATATCATGGCGGGTCAGTTCATCCAAAGCAGAAAAAGGTTCATCCAGCAGGATGACTGGCTGCGGGCTTAAGAGTGCCCGAATAAAAGCAGCCCTTTGCTTCATCCCGCCTGAAAGCTCATGTGGATAGGCATTTTCATAGTCTGTGAGCCCTGCTTTATGAAGCATTTCCCGGGCTGTCTCAGGATTTGCCTTCCCTTTAAGCTCCTGGCCGAGCAGGACGTTCTGGAGAATCGTTCTCCATGGCATTAAGGAAGGTGTTTGAGGCATATAGCTGATAGATCCCCGTTTGCCGTTGATTTTCTCTCCGCTCAGCCGAATCGTACCATCATCAGGCAGAAGCAAACCGCCAATCAGGTTAAATATAGTGCTTTTCCCGCTTCCGGATGGACCGAGGATCGAGACAAATTCGCCATCGTTTATATGAAAGCTCATATTGCTTAAAACCAGGTTTGACTCAAAGCTTTTCGTTAAATGCTCAAGGGATAACTGTATCATTTTTTAACACTCTCCTGTGTTTTCCATTTAACCAGCAATCGCTCTGCCAAAAGAATAGTTCCAAAAAACAGCAAGCTAAGCACCATGATGGCAAAGATGGCTACGAATACACGGTCCGTCCGAAACGACGAGGAGGCAAGTGTCATATACACACCAATACCGGCCTTTGCGCCTAGCCATTCAGATATTACAGCTCCCATTACACTGTAGGTTGCAGAGATTTTCAGGCCGGAAAATAAAGAAGGAAGTGAATATGGAAGTTCCAATTTCCAAAACAGCTGTCCTTTACTTGCCCCTGCCATAAGCATATAGTGCTTAAGTTCTCGGGGGGTTTGCCTGAAACCGTCCAAAGCGGCAACAGTAATCGGGAAAAAGCAAACTAATGTGATGACAATCAGTTTCGGAAGAATGCCGAATCCAAACCACACAACAAGCAAAGGGGCCAGGACAATGATTGGTACATTTTGCGAAAGGATGAGAAGCGGGTAAATCGACTCCCTTAAAAAAGGCAATAAGTGCAGCAATACGGCTGTAAGCAAGCCGATTCCCGTACCAATCGCAAACCCCAGTAAAGAAAGCATGACAGTGGATTGAAGATGAAGGCGAAAGCCGTCCCATCCGGTAATTGCTTCCTGAAAAATATCAGTCGGCGGCGGCAGCAGCCATGCAGGGATTTCAGCCAGCAGGACTGCCAGCTCCCACACAATGAATAAAAGGAGGAGAACCGCAGCCGGTCTCCATCCTTTCATTAGAACATTTTTCATGGACGGTATTTCTCCGTTAAATCATTCATTTCAATTCCAGTTGGCTGATAAAGAATCTTCACCTGTGAGATAACATTCCTGCTTCCTATTTCAATCATTTTGGTATTCATATCTGCGATGATTTTCAATAAATGCTCCAGATCACCTTCCATCGTGGTTTCCAGGGGATGAACTTCATATTTAACCCCGGATTCCTGTATTACGCTGATGGCTTCGTCAACATATGGGATAACATTTTCCCCATTTTTTGTTTTCGGTATGATTTGTATGCTTACAAGTGCGTTTGCCATTTCATTAACTCTCCTTATTCCGGCAGGAAGTCGTTAGTAAAAGCTTTGCCGGCATCTAATTCTTTATCTAATAGGCCATTTTCATGCATCCACTCTGCATAGTTTTCCCAAACTTCAAGCTTTTGCTCACCCCATCTGGCTGCATCGTCCTTATAACGGGGGGAAAGCCATTCCTGGCTCTTTTTAACCAGTTCACTGTCAAGGTCTGGAGCGTTCTCGAGAAGGATATCAGCTGCTTCGCCAGGATTCTCGATAGCATATTCATAGCCTTTGGATGCCGCCTTGACAAAAGCTTTTACGGTATCCGGATTATCTTTTATCATTTTCTCATTGGTTGCCAATACAGGTGTGTAATAGTCCAGTTTTTCCGAGTAGTCAGTCAGATAGACCATATTAATCTTTTCCCCTCGAAGCTCTGCTTCTACACCTGTCCAGCCATAATAAATCCATGCAAAGTCTATATCTCTTTTAACTGCTGTAAAAAAGTCGGCATCCCCCATATTGACAAAAGACACTTTCTCAACATCGGCATCTTCTGTTTTCATCAGGGACTCGATTACCGATTTCTCAACCGGCGCTCCCCAGCCGCCATAAGTTTTCCCCTCAAAATCCTTTGGTGATTTAATATTTTTATCTGCAGGGGAAGCAAAGCCGGATGTATTATGCTGAATAACAGCAGCGATTGATACGAGCGGAACACCCTGTACCCGGGCTTCCGTGATGCTTTCCTGATAGCTGACGCCGAAATCAGCTTTACCTGAAGCGGTCAGCTGGTCTGCACCTGCTTCTCCAGGCATAATGATTTCCACGTCCAGCCCTTCTTCTTCAAAATAGCCTTTGTCCTTAGCTGTGTATAAGCCTGTATGATTGGTATTTGGAGTCCAGTCCAGAACGACAGTGACTTTTTTTAGTTCTTCCTTGTCTGCATTTTCGCCTTCTTGCTTAGCTTCCTGTCCATTTCCGGCACAGCCGGCGAGCATCATAACAAAACAAACTGCTGCAATCCATTTTTTCATCATTAAACCTCCTGTAAGTCTATATGTAGTGTTTTTTAATTATCGGAAAGATAATTATAGCTTGCCCTGAAAAAATAAAAACGCCCCGGCATAAATACCAGAGCGCATATAAACAAACATTTTTATGTTTAAAGATATGTTCCCTACGCTGGTATAAGCCAGATCAGGTTCTAAGGGTCAACATCTTATGGATGAAGTCTCAACCAGCTATACCGGTTCCCCTACATTTCTTGCTATTCAATTATGGCATATATAATCTGCAAAAAATACCTTAATAAGACGTCCTAGCTTCAGGCTTCTATGACTTTCCTTTACTATTATAACAAAAGGTATAAAAATGGACAGTAAAAAGGTTAAGATGGGAAAATTCCTCTAATTGCCTGCTAACTTAGTCATTAGCCGATAAACCAATTAGTTCGGCCAATACTTCATTGAATAAGGCAGATAAATTCTTCAAATTTGCCGTTTTTCACGTGCTGCTCTTTATCTCAATGGTGCTAAAATAACACATTTGGCCGGTAATTTTCTCGAAACGGCCGGTATTTCTCAAATCAGCCGGTAAAAGCTTTTTTTGCCAGCCAATGCCTTCAAAACCATGGAAAGAATTGAGTTTGGAGAAGCTGCAATATATATGTTATGGTATTAAGATGTTGTTTAAAAGGAGCTTAATTGGAAATAGGAGGAGATAGAATGAAGATTCTTGCAGGAGTTTTAGCAGGAATGATCGCAGGCTTATCAATGCTCTCTTTCCATTTTGTTCAATCCAAAGATAATATTGCAAATGCCCAAACACTAGATGAAGTGAATGTATATACAGTTAAAAAGGATGATTCCCTTTTTAAATTAGGTATAAAATATGGTGTTTCAGAGCTGGATTTGAAAAAAATGAACCATAAATTTTCGGACAAAATTAAGCCAGGTGAAAAGCTTATTATCCCAAAGCCATTGATTACAAAAGCTGAAAAAGATTTATTGGCAAGGCTTGTACATGCCGAAGCAAAAGGTGAACCTCATGCCGGCAAAGTTGCAGTCGCACTTGTTGTGCTTAATCGTGTCACCGACGAAAGATTCCCTGATAAAATCAAGGACGTCATTTATGAAAAAAGGCAGTTTCAGCCTGTTGATAATGGCAGCATTAATAAGCCTGCAGATCCAAAAGCTAAAAAAGCAGTAAATGAAGCACTTGCTCTTGAAGGCCAGGGCCATGATTCAGTATTTTTCTTTAACCCTGACAAAACAAGCAGCAAATGGCTGCGCACAAAAACGGTTACGACTGAAATTGGAAATCACCGTTTTGCAAAATAAACCTCCAGCACCTTGCAGGAGGTTTTTCTGCTATTAAAGAAACGTTGCTTATCGTTTCTAAGTTAGTCTTCGTCGCTTTTTATTTGTTCAGAAGGATACCAATGCTTTCTCTTATTCTATTTCAATAGCCCGGCTTTGCTTCCAGATTTTAAATTTTTCTAGTTCCCCTGTAATTTGGCTTACAGCAAATCCAAGAACAGCTACATCATCAATGATCCCCATTCCTGCTAAAAAATCAGGTACAAGATCTATAGGTGAAACAAAGTACAAAATCGAAGCAATAATAAAGAGGATTGATTTTTTTGAAATATGCCGGTAATCTCCTTTTGACCAGGTTTTAATCAAGTCAATCAGAAGCTGAAATTTTTCCCATATATCGCTTAATGAAGATTTATTTTGATTTGCTTTTGTTGTCGCCTTGCTTAGCAATCCTCTTGTTTTTTCAGGATCTTCCGCATATCTCTTGGCCCTTGAAGAGAACCTTTTATAGCCTTCCCGGTAATTTTTTGTTTCGGTCTCTTGCATTGCACTCACTCCTATATTGAAAAATGGCGTAAACAGATATATTCTATTATTTACCGCATACATAGGATTACATAAACATTTTATCCTTTTAAAAAAGCGGAAATCGTACTTTGAGTGGAGAAAACTATATATCGGAGCTGATATTTATGCTTGGGAAATGGCTGAAAGAATCAAAGTATACCGTTATTTTAACTGGAGCAGGCATGTCCACGGAGAGCGGGCTGCCTGATTTCAGGTCAGCTGATAAGGGAATGTGGAAGAAGAAGGATCCTGGGAAAATAGCCAGTACAGAAGCTTTAAATCATAATGTAAATGAGTTTATTGAATTTTACCGGTACAGGGTCACAGGCTTAAAAGAATGTAAGCCTCATAAAGGGCACTATATTCTTGCAAATTGGGAAAAAAGGGGCATTCTCCAAAGTATCATTACCCAGAATGTAGATGGATTCCATGGGCTGGCCGGCAGCCGAAATATTGCAGAGCTGCACGGGAACCTGCAAACACTGCATTGCCAGGTATGCAAAAAAGAATTTCCGAGCGAGGAATATTTGCATGATCATTATCAGTGTAATTGCGGAGGTGTACTTCGCCCTTCAATCGTCTTATTTGGTGAAATGCTTCCAGATCAGGCACTGGATTTTGCTGCAGAAGAATCAGAGAAGGCTGAACTCTTCATTGTACTCGGTTCATCCTTGACCGTTACCCCGGCCAACCAATTCCCGCTAATAGCCAAACAAAACGGTGCAAAGTTTGTAATCGTTAATATGGAGCCTACGGATTATGATTTTTATGCGGATGAAGTTATCCATAACCGTAAGATTGGCGAGGTGTTAGATGAGCTTGATAGAGTTATCTAAAACTAAAAGTAAAACTCCGGCTATTCATTTTTCATTCTTTCTACTATAATGGACAGTGAACCTTGATTTTGGCAATTGTCTTTTTTCGAATATTCCTCTTGTGATTCGATAAATAAGGAGTGTATAGAATGTTAACAAACATTGGTATTCCTGGTTTAATCCTCATATTGGTCCTGGCTCTTATTATCTTTGGGCCAAAGAAGCTGCCTGAAATAGGGAAAGCTTTCGGAGAAACCTTAAAGGAATTTAAAAAGTCTACTCGTGAATTAACAAATGATGATGACGATGATAAAAAGAAAGAGCAGCTTAAATAAGATTTAAAGCCGGCTTGCAGACCAATTAAGGTGTGCAAGCCGGCTTTTTTATTTTGGGCTCTGTTAAACTTGGCTGCTGATTTCTGCTCCAGGCGTTCGCTTTCCACGGGCGGTCCGACGCTCCAATCAACAGGGGCCAATATCAACACAGAGATTTAACAAAGTCTTTTTTAAAGAGTTTTTCTGGATCTGGGTGGGTATATAGCAGGTGAAAAGTAACAGCAATGAAAAAATAGTTGACGAACATGTATATACAAGATAGAATGAAAGCGTAAACAGTCCATGTATATACAAGTTGATTTTCAATAGACTGGTTAACGACTTGTATGATCCAAGAAAAATGGATATAAATGTAAAGCTCGAGAACAATATAGATGAACCTTACAGCTGTTTTTTCAAAAGAATGAAAACGGTAACAGGAGGAGAGAGAAGAATGAGTGCAAATAAACAGTCAGCTGAGCAAATAGTAGAAGCAATTGGCGGCAAAGAGAATATCGCAGCTGCCACTCATTGTGTTACACGGTTGCGTTTTGCGTTAAAAGATGAAGGGAAAGTTGATAAGGAAAAGCTTGAAAATATAGATGTTGTAAAAGGCTCATTTTCCTCCAACGGACAATTCCAGGTTGTTATTGGACAGGGGCTCGTTGATAAAATTTATAAAGAAATGACGGAAGCTACAGGTATTGGGGAATCTTCAAAAGAAGAAACAAAAAGTGCAGCTGCCGAGAACCTGAATCCATTGCAGCGCGGAATTAAAACGCTGGCGGATATCTTTATCCCAATTTTGCCTGCTATTGTAACAGCAGGTTTGTTAATGGGTATAAACAATATTATGACCGCGCCTGATATTTTCTTTGATGATCAGTCGTTTGTTGAGGTTTATACAAACTGGGCTGATTTGGCTGGCATCATCAATTTAATTGCCAATACTGCATTCGTATTCCTGCCAGGTTTGATTGGCTGGAGTGCGGTAAATCGATTTGGCGGAAGCCCGCTTTTAGGTATGGTATTAGGTTTAATGCTTGTCCACCCGGATCTTTTAAACGCATGGGGCTATGGTGCAGCAGAGGAAATTCCAAAATGGAACCTATTTGGACTTGAAGTAGAAAAGGTAGGCTATCAGGGCCAAGTGCTGCCAGTGTTATTTGCTTCATATGTACTCGCAAAGATTGAAGTATTTTTACGAAAAAGAATTCCGGATGCATTTCAGCTATTGACTGTTGCTCCAATCGCTTTATTGGTTACAGGTTTCTTATCATTCATTGCTATTGGACCAATCACATTTACAATCGGAAGCTGGATAACGAATGGTGTTGTCGGAATCTTTGATGCCGTACCAGCTCTTGGCGGGCTTATATACGGCGGATTATACGCACCGCTGGTTATCACTGGGATGCACCATACATTTCTTGCGGTCGACTTGCAGTTAATTGGCAGCATCGGCGGAACTTTTTTATGGCCAATGGTTGCCCTGTCCAATATTGCACAGGGATCAGCAGCTTTGGCAATGATGCTATTAAGCAAAGGAAACGAAAAGTTAAAGGGTCTTGCACTGACTTCATCCATTTCAGCATACTTGGGCGTAACGGAACCAGCAATGTTCGGGGTTAACCTTCGCTTTAAATATCCGTTCTTCGCAGCAATTATTGGTTCTGCGATCGCCGGAATTTTTATCACCATCAACGGCGTTAAAGCACCATCGATCGGTGTAGGAGGATTGCCGGCATTCTTCTCTATTTTTGCCGAAAACTGGGGAGCTTTCTTCATTGGAATGGGAATTGCGCTGGTCGTACCGTTCATTCTGACAATGGTCTTTTCCAAATTTAAAAAAGCTGAATAATTTTTTGATACCATGGGATTGCTTGATTCCATGGTATCTCCATTTTTTTTGTGAGCGAAAATTTATCTTTTATCGGAGGCTGCCAGATGAAGAAGCAATGGTGGAAAGAGAGTGTCGTCTATCAAATCTATCCGCGGAGCTTCATGGATAGCAATGGCGATGGAATAGGAGATCTGAAGGGAATCATCTCCAGGCTCGATTACTTAAAGGAGCTTGGAATAGACGTTGTTTGGCTTTCGCCTGTTTATAAATCACCTAATGATGATAATGGTTATGATATTAGCGATTATCAGGGGATTATGAGTGAGTTTGGAACAATGGAAGATTGGGAAGAACTTCTTGACCAGATGCATAAGAGAGGCATTAAGCTCATTATGGATTTGGTTGTAAACCATAGTTCTGACGAGCATATTTGGTTTGCTGAAGCCAGGAAATCGAAAGACAATCCATACAGGGATTACTACATATGGCGTGAAGGCAAGAACGGAAAAGAGCCGAACAACTGGGGAAGCAATTTTGGAGGATCGGCCTGGGAGCTTGATGAAAATACTGGCGAATACTATTTGCATCTATTTTCGAAGAAGCAGCCAGATTTGAATTGGGAAAATCCTAAACTAAGGAATGAAATCTATGACATGATGACATGGTGGCTTGAAAAAGGCATTGATGGATTCAGAATGGATGTTATCAACTTCATTTCCAAAGTGGACGGCCTGCCTGATGATGAACCAAAGCCTGGAAAGAAATATGCTTCAGGCAGCATGTATTACCGCAATGGACCAAGAATCCATGAATATTTGAAGGAAATGAATGAAAAAGCTTTATCCAATTATGATGTGATGGCTGTAGGTGAAATGCCTGGCGTTACACCTGAGTGGGCCAGGCAGTACACTGGCGAAGACCGAAACGAATTAAATATGGTATTCCAATTTGAACATGTCAGCCTTGATAACGGGCCAAATGGGAAATGGGATCTTAAGCCTCTTGCTTTGCGGGATTTAAAGAACAATCTTACCAAATGGCAAAATGAACTGGATGAGATTGGCTGGAACAGTCTTTATTTTAATAATCATGACCAGCCGCGCTCAGTTTCAAGATTCGGCAATGACAGCAAGTACCGGGAAAAGTCAGCTAAGATGCTTGCAACGCTGCTTCACATGATGAAGGGGACTCCCTATATTTATCAGGGTGAGGAAATCGGTATGACAAATGTCCGGTTTGAAAGCATTAATGAGTACAAAGATATTGAAACTCTCAATTTTTATAAAGAAGCGCTCAATGATGGCTGGACTGAACAGGAGGCCTTGGAAAGCATCTATGCAAAAGGGCGTGACAACGCTCGAACACCGATGCAATGGGATTCGTCTGAACATGGCGGATTTACTGAAGGTACTCCCTGGATAAAAGTGAATCCAAATTATAAAAATATAAATGCAGCACAGGCGCTGAAGGACCCAGACTCTGTTTTTCATTATTATAGAAAGCTCATTGAACTAAGAAAGCAGCATGAAATCATTGTTTATGGAAAATATAACTTAGTTTTAGAGGACCTTCCTGAAGTTTATGCTTATACGAGAAGCCTTGTCGATCAGACACTTCTTGTTCTATGCAATTTTTACGATGGAACCCCTGAAATTGAAGTCCCAGCAGATATACAGGGATCCAGCCCTAAGGTACTGATTGGGAATTATAAAGATTTACAGAGAAGCGGAACGATTAAGCTGCGGCCGTATGAAGCACAGGTCCTTCTCTTTAATTAAAAATACTAAAACAGGTGTGATTCAAATGAAACAACCTTGGTGGAAAAAAGCAGTTGTATACCAAATTTATCCAAAAAGTTTTAACGATACGACAGGCAATGGGGTGGGGGACATTCCCGGCATTATTGCCAAACTGGATTATATAAAGGAATTGGGTGTTGACGTCGTTTGGCTTACACCGATTTATAAGTCTCCGCAGCGTGATAACGGCTATGATATTAGCGACTATTTTAGCATCCATGAAGAATATGGAACGATGGAAGACTTCGATAAGCTCCTGGAAGAGGCGCATAAGCGCGATATTAAAATAATTATGGACATTGTTGTGAACCACACTTCAACAGAACATGAATGGTTCCAGGAAGCAAAAAAATCAAAAGACAACCCATACAGGGATTTTTATATTTGGAAGGATCCAAAAGCGGATGGAAGTGAACCGACAAATTGGGAATCCAAATTCGGAGGAAATGCCTGGGAGTTTGATGAAACAACAGGGCAATACTACCTGCATCTTTTTGACGTCACCCAGGCTGATTTAAATTGGGAAAATGAAGAGCTGCGACGCAAAGTCTATGACATGATGAAGTTCTGGTTTGAAAAAGGGGTGGATGGTTTCAGGCTTGATGTTATCAACCTGATCTCCAAGGACCAGCGTTTTCCTGATGATGACGGGACTATTCCGCCAGGCGATGGCAGAAGGTTTTATACAGATGGACCGCGTGCCCATGAATTCATGCACGAAATGAACCAGAATGTATTTTCCAAGTATGACAGCATGACGGTTGGCGAAATGTCCTCTACAACAATCGAACATTGCACCAAATATTCAAATCCTGAGCGCGAAGAATTAAGTATGACATTCAATTTCCATCATTTAAAAGTAGATTATCCAAATGGCGAGAAATGGGCTTTGGCCGACTTTGATTTCGGAGCATTGAAACAGATCTTGTCCAAGTGGCAGACTGAAATGCATAGAGGAGGCGGATGGAATGCGCTGTTCTGGTGCAACCATGACCAGCCCCGTGTTGTTTCAAGATATGGGGATGATCAAAAATATCATCGTGAATCTGCAAAAATGCTTGCTGCAACCATTCACATGATGCAGGGAACTCCGTATATTTATCAGGGAGAAGAGTTTGGCATGACCAACCCTGGCTTTGAAAGCATTGATGAGTACCGGGATGTTGAGTCACTGAACATTTATAAAATCCTGAGGGAAAAAGGGAAGTCCGAACGGGAAATCATCGAGATTTTAAAACGTAAATCCCGTGATAACTCCCGTACGCCTGTCCAATGGGATGCAACGGAAAATGCTGGTTTTACTGAAGGAACCCCGTGGATAAATGTAGCTTCCAATTACACGGAAATCAATGCAGAAAATGCATTAATAGACCAGGATTCTGTTTTTTATCATTATAAAAAGCTGATCCAGCTCCGCAAGCAATATGACATAATCACTTACGGTGATTATGAATTGATCTCAGAAGAACACCCGGATGTATTTGCCTATATACGTAACGGAGAAAATGAAAAGCTTCTTGTCGTAAATAACTTTTATGGTAAAGCAACATCATTTACATTGCCCGCTGCAGTTGATTTAGAAGGATACCAATCCGAATTATTGCTGTCCAACTACGAGGGTTCACCTTCTGCAGCAAAAGAGATCAAATTGCGTCCATATGAATCAGTTATTTACTATTTGAAAAAATAAATGAGAAAAATCCTCCCGCAGCCTTGTCTGCAGGAGGATTTTTTGTTCTCAAAAGGCATTTATCAACGAAATTTATATATCAGCGAAAAAGATGCTTTTATCAATGAAAAGTTCCAATATATCAACGAACAAAGCATTTTTAGTAAAATGCTTTGCAGGGCATCCAGCTTAAAACAGCATTCCGGCAATCGCTGCACTGAGCATGGAGGCGAGGGCACCGGCCGCAACAGCTTTGAGGCCAAGGCGTGCAATGTCTTGTCTGCGATTAGGAGCCAATCCTCCAAGTCCGCCGAGCAGGATTCCCAATGAAGATATATTGGCAAATCCGCAAAGGGCAAAACTGATAATTGCTACAGTTTTGTCTGATAAATTTGGAATTTCCGGTGCAAAAGCAGAATAGGCAACAAACTCATTCAGAATTAATTTTTGGCCGATAAAGTTGCCTGCCTGGACCGCTTCCTCCCATGGGACCCCGATCGCAAATGCAAGCGGAGAGAAAATGTAACCAAGAATGGTTTCAAGGGTTAATCCCCCAAATCCAAACCAACCGCCAACCCAGCCGAGAAGCCCGTTAATTAAGGCTACAAGAGCGATAAACGCCAGGAGCATTGCACCAATATTCAAGGCAAGTTCCAAGCCCACACTGGCTCCTTTTGCCGCTGCGTCAATGACATTGGCGGAGTCGCTGTCTACTTCCATATCAAACTCCTTTGGCTCCTCTTTCTTTTCTGTCTCCGGCAGCATGATCTTTGCCAGGATTAATCCGGCTGGAGCAGCCATAAAGCTTGCTGCAAGCAGATATTCAAGAGGCACTCCAAGCAGGGAATATCCAATCAAAACAGATCCGGCAACAGATGCAAGACCACCCGTCATTACAGCGAATAACTCTGATTTCGTCATATTCGCGATATAAGGGCGAACGACGAGCGGGGCCTCCGTTTGCCCAACAAAAATGTTCGCTGCAGCTGACATGGATTCTGCCTTTCTGGTCCCAAGGAGCCATGAAAGTGCGCCACCTAAGATCTTAATGAAAAACTGCATGATCTTTAAATAATAAAGGACTGAGATTAATGATGAGAAAAAGATAACGACCGGCAGCACCTGAAATGCAAACACAAATGCAATTCCTGACTCCTCTGTAAACAGGCCGCCGAATAAGAAGTTAATTCCCTGATTGGCATAATTGATAACGTCATTTACTTTCATAGTCAGCCAGTTCAGTGCATTTTTGCCGGCTTCCCACTTCAAAACCAGGAATGCAAAAATCAGCTGAATAGCTAGCCCTCCAGCAACAGTCCGCAAATTGATTGCCTTTTTATTGCTTGAAAGCAGGAACGCGATTCCCAAAACGACAATGATACCGAATATTCCCCAAAGAAAGTTCATCTTAACACCTCATATACTATGTAGTATTTCTTGCAAGACGACTGGTGGATTGAGTCAGCAATACTCCTATTCCCCAAAAAATCCGCCTTAAAGCTTAATAGTTGTATTATGTGCAAAAGGGGAAAAATCATGAAAAATAAATAATGCCGATATTGTTTTTCCAAACAAAAAAGAGATGAGCCCGAATACTCATCTCTTAGAGTTTTTCTCTATATATTCAAATAAAAAGGACTGCCCGTTTCTGTAAAATCGGGGATCATAAATGCCAAGCCGTTCATTATCATCAACGAGAACGACAAACGGGGACCATTCATAAAGGGTTTTAGCCTCAGGCCGTTGCGAGAACAATTTGTCCAGATCGGCGGTTTCATTTGATTGAAGGACGTACTGTTTTTCTTTTTTCTGAAACAAATTATCATTAAAAATGATAACCTCATCTTCTTTTTTGGTAATGACTGAATAGGTCCAAGGAACAAAACCAGCAGACAAGGCAACTTGATCGTACTGGCCATCGTATTGTTTATAAAGCAGGAAACCTTGTGTGCTTTGGACAATCACATGAAGAAGCACGAATGCCCAAGCCATTTTGTAGTAATAAGGTGATTTTAGCTTATTTCTTTTAGAAAAAATAAAGGCTGTTCCAATTATGATCCAGAATACTAAATCAACAATCGGGATCGTGCCAAAAGTAATTCGCATATTTGAAAAAGGCTCCAAATATCCAGTTCCCCAGGCATTGAATAAATCACTGGTATTATGTATGAAAACGGCAAGCCATCCCAGCAGGAAAAGCTTCTTATCTTTTATTTTGAAAAGCAGGAGGGATAAAAGGAAAAATAATAGGGCCCAAATGGGAGTCAGAAAAACGGAATGGGTGATGCCCCTGTGCCACATTTGATAAAGCCCCTCGGTATCCCATAGACGTGAAATAACATCTATATCAGGAATTTGGCTGGCACCGACAGCTGTCAGCAGATAAGCCCTTTTATGATTTTTGTTCATGTCTCTTTTATCTACTGCACCGTAAAGGCTCAGGCCGAATAAAGTATGTGTAATCGTATCCATGATTCCGCCTCCTTTGCTATCATATTTGTTTTAATTATTATAATCCTGAAAATGGAATATAAAAAGAGATAAGCTATTCTTAAATGCGTTGCAAACTTTTCTCTCGCGCGATAGAATTGAAGGTATTGCAATAATTAACATAGATTTACCCAATCATTGCTTTTATAACAAATTTCCATATAAGTAAGAGAGGAACTATTATGTCCAAAAATTTTAAAGATGAAGTTTTATCCCGTCGCACTTTTGCGATTATCTCTCACCCGGATGCCGGGAAAACGACACTGACAGAAAAACTTCTGTTATTCGGCGGCGCCATTCGGGATGCGGGTACAGTAAAAGGTAAAAAGACAGGAAAATATGCGACAAGCGACTGGATGGAAATCGAGAAGCAGCGTGGAATCTCCGTTACCTCCAGTGTGATGCAGTTTGAATATGAAGGTGCCCGTGTAAATATCCTTGATACGCCTGGCCACCAGGATTTCAGTGAAGATACGTATCGGACTTTGACTGCTGTTGACAGTGCAGTAATGATTATTGACTCCGCTAAAGGAATAGAGGAGCAGACGCTGAAGCTATTCAAAGTCTGCCGTATGAGAGGTATTCCAATCTTTACTTTTATGAATAAGCTGGACCGCCAGGGGAAGCCGCCTTTGGAATTGCTCGCTGAATTGGAAGAAGTAATGGGAATTGAATCGTATCCTATGAACTGGCCAATTGGGATGGGAAAAGAATTCCTTGGCATTTATGACCGATTTAACAACCGAATTGAACAATTCCGTGTTGACGAAGAGGACCGGTTTGTCACCTTGAACGAAGAAGGTGAAATAGAGGGGAATCATACCTTGAAAGACTCAGGATTATATGATCAAACTCTTGAAGAAATTATGCTATTAAATGAGGCGGGCAATGAATTTTCCAGAGAGCGTATTGCTAATGGTGAATTGACGCCTGTATTTTTCGGAAGCGCCCTGACAAACTTTGGCGTACAGACGTTTCTGGAATCCTACCTTCAATTTGCACCGCCACCGCAGCCGCGCAACTCGACAACTGGTGAAATTGACCCGCTATCAGAAGAGTTTTCCGGCTTCATATTTAAGATTCAGGCAAATATGAACCCGGCACATCGCGACAGGATTGCATTCTTGAGAATTTGCTCCGGCCAATTTGAACGCGGTATGGCAGTCAATATTCCAAGGATCGGAAAATCAATCAAGCTTGCACAGTCCACACAATTTATGGCGGATGACAGAAGCACCGTTGACTCGGCAGTAAGTGGAGATATTATCGGAATTTACGACCCGGGAACATACCAGATCGGAGACACCTTAACAGTTGGGAAAAACAACTTCCAATATGAACGCCTTCCGCAATTTACACCCGAACTCTTTGTAAAAGTAACTGCAAAGAATGTAATGAAGCAAAAACACTTCCACAAAGGCATTCAGCAGCTGGTACAAGAAGGTGCAATCCAGCTGTTCAAAACTGTAAAGATGGAAGAATACCTATTAGGTGCAGTAGGACAGCTCCAATTCGAAGTATTCGAGCACCGCATGAAAAATGAATACAACACAGAAGTGTATATGGAAAGACTCGGCTCAAAAATTGCACGCTGGGTAGAAGGGGACGACGTCAACGAAAACCTCTCCAGCGCAAGAAGCCTGCTAGTCAACGATCGCTATGACAAAAAAGTCTTTCTATTTGAAAATGACTTTGCACTCAGATGGTTCCAAGAAAAAAATCCGGATGTTAAATTATATAATCCAATGGATTCACAATAAGAAAACGGTCCCTTTGAAGGGGACCGTTTTTTACCTTTGTGCCGAGTGAGTGGGAGGATAATGAAGGATATAGAGAGGCAAATAGTTGAATTGACCGGAAAATAGAGGCAGCTGGGCGTAATGGAGGTTAACCCTTGCTCTAAACAAAAGAAACCCGGGCACAAAAGGAGCAGTTCCGCACACGAAAAGGCCGAACCCTCGCAGAAGGAAATAAAAACCGAAAGTGCTGTCCACAAACGAAAGAAAAACACACGTAACCGGGACCTTATCAATTCCTGTATATTCATCTATCAATCCACTTGACAACTCCTTCAATAGATTATATATTATTAACACATACGCTTTAACGCTAAAAAGCGTTTAAGTTTGAAAGTCGTATACTCAATTAAAAGAAAATAATCTTGTCCGCAGATCAGTAGATTAATTGCAGGCAGCAAATAGAGACTGGATGGGTGCTGAAAATCCAGGCAGCAATTGGTTGAATTACAACTGCATTGAAAAAGGACAAAGTTTTTTAAAGAGGATAAGCTGTATATTTAGGCTTATCAATTAGGGTGGTACCGCGGAGCTCCTTCGTCCCTATAGGCGAGAGGGCTCTTTTTGTTTGCTTAAACTTCAAGCTATGCATAGGAGGAATACATCATGCACCAGGATCAAGCAGCATTGCGTTTGAAGCCGTTGGAGGCACTAATTGTTACTTTAATTATTTTGGGCGGTATCAGTTATTCTATTATTTTTGCAGGGGCAGTACCACATATTCCGGTAGTTTTTGCAATCATGGGGTTAGTTGCTTATGGTTTAATAAAAAAGGTATCTGTTAAAGAGCTGGAAAATGGCCTAATTGAGGGAGCAAAGTCCGGTCTTGGCGCCATTTTTATTTTTTTCTTCATTGGCATGCTGATCAGCAGCTGGATGGCGGGCGGGACTATTCCCACTTTTATATACATGGCCCTGGAAGCCGTTAATGGAAAGTTCTTTTATGCAATTGTATTTGTGGTAGCATCTGTGATTGGCATGAGCATCGGAAGCTCACTGACAACAGCGGCTACATTGGGCGTTGCCTTTATGGGCGTCAGCACAGCTTTAGGTCTTTCAGAAGCTATAACCGCGGGAGCTGTTATTTCCGGAGCGTTTTTCGGGGATAAAATGTCACCTTTATCTGATACAACAAACCTGTCCTCATCAACCGTAAAGGTAGATTTATTTGAGCATATAAAAAACATGGCATGGACAACAGTGCCTGCTTTCGCTATTTCTCTCGTGCTTTTTGCTGTGTTGTCACCAGGTGAGGCTGCATCGGATTTTACAAAAATTGCCCAGCTTAAAGAAACCTTGCAAGATCAGGGGCTGGTTCACTGGTACTCTCTGTTGCCTTTTGTTATCCTGACAGTTATGGCAATAAAAAGAATATCAGCAATCATCACTCTTTCCGCTGGCATAATCTCATCACTGTTAATAGCAGTTCTCGTACAGAACAGCTTTGGGGTCCAAGAAGTAATGTCATTGCTTTTTTCAGGCTATGTATCTGAGAGCGGATCAGAAGAAGTCGATTCATTATTATCACGGGGCGGAATGGAAAGCATGATGTTTTCTATTTCACTAGTATTGCTTGCTCTTTCTATGGGAGGATTATTTTTCAAGCTGGGCATTCTTCCTGCTTTGCTCGAAGGCATCAAAGGCGTGTTGAATCGTGTGCCTTCCCTGATTGCTTCTGCAGCCGGAACAGCAATTGGAATCAACTTCTTACTTGGTGAGCAGTACCTCTCCATTCTTCTGACAGGCAATGCCTTCCGGGAGCCGTTTGAAAAAGCAGGCCTGCATACGAAGAATCTATCCAGAATTCTTGAGGATGCCGGTACTGTGGTTAACCCTTTGGTTCCATGGAGTGTTTGCGGTGTTTTCCTTACAGGCGTATTAGGGGTGGAGACAGGAGCCTATCTTCCGTTTGCGTTCTTCTGTCTGCTGAGTCCCATTATAACTTTAATTTACGGTTTAACCGGTATAAAAATTACAAAAACGGATAAAAAAGCAGCTGTTTAAAGCTGCTTTTTTCATTTTTTATGGGTTTTTTTTCTGTCACTCTTTTGCCACATTTCAGCGCACATTCATTGCTTGCATAGTGCTGATAGCTTTTATATAGTTAAAATGGGTTTATTCGTAAATTTGTTTGCCATTATGGAAATTGTATAACACGATTTCAGAAGCGGAATCCGTACAGGCAGCGGGTCCTGTTACTTAGTTACTGCCATTGAAAGGAGCAGCATGAGTGCGTATAAGTGATTTTTCTATAAGAAGGCCAATATTTACATTGGTATCTATGTTTTTAGTCCTTATTTTAGGGGTTGTCTCCCTTTTAAATATTCCATTAAAACTCATACCTGATATCAACCCGCCTGTGGGTGTTGTTGTTACTTCCTACCCGGGGGCAAGCCCTGATGAGGTTGTTGAAAAAGTAACAAAGCCATTGGAAGAAAATTTGGCTACACTGCCAGGGATTAAAACGCTGACCTCCACGTCACAGGAAAGCGCCAATTTTATCTTGATGCAGTTTTCATGGACAACGGATATTGATGAAATTCAAAGTGAGGTTATCCAGCGGCTGGATCAAACGCAGCTGCCGGAAGATGCAGATGATCCCCGTTTTATGAAATTTGATCCATCACAGTTTCCTATTATTCAATTATCTTTGAGCGCGGATGAGGATTCCCAGACTTTAAGAAAACTTGCTGAGGAGCTGAACCTGGAACTGACGAAGGTTGAAGGTGTAGCCAGCGTCAATATGTCAGGTACAGCTATAAAGGAAGTCCGGGTTGAACTTGACCAGGAAAAATTAAGGGATTACAAATTAAGCCAGGCTGACGTTGTTGATGTTATTCAGTCAAATAATATTTCAATGCCAGGTGATCCGGTATTAACAGAAGGTAAAGAACTAACCACAAGAATCATCAGCAGCTTGGATTCACTTGATACATTGAAGGAACTTACCGTTACGATTAATCCAGCAACTGGTGAAAACGTAAGTCTGCAGGATATTGCGGAGGTTCAATTAACCAATCAGGACGATAGAACCATTACCCGTACAAATCAGTCTCCGTCTGTATTATTAAGTGTTCTTCAGCAGTCTGATGCGAATACAGCAGAAGTTTCAGAAGAGTTTATAGAAAAACTGGATGACCTTCTGGAACAGGAACAGTATGAAGGAATTGAATCAGAAATTCTTTTTGACCAGGGAGATTACATTAATCTGGCAATAGGAAATATCTCTAATTCGCTGCTTCTTGGGGGAGTTTTTGCCATGATTGTGCTCTTTTTCTTTTTGAAAAATGTTAAGAGCCCGCTAATTATTGGCATTTCTATTCCTTATTCAGTTATTTTTACGTTTGTCCTTATGTACTTTTCAGATTTCACATTAAACATTATGACATTAGGCGGTCTGGCGCTTGGAATTGGAATGCTGGTCGATAACGCCATAGTGGTTATCGAAAATATTTACCGCCATTTATCTATGGGGAAAGATCCAAAGGCGGCCGCAAGCGATGGTGCAAAAGAAGTTGGGTCTGCAATTACAGCTTCCACCTTGACTACTGTCGCCGTGTTCATTCCTGTTGTCTTTATATCAGGAATCATTGGTGAATTGTTTACAGAATTTGCGCTGACCATTTCCTTTAGCCTCTTTGCTTCTTTAGTAGTGGCTCTCACGGTTGTCCCTATGCTTGCCAGCCGTTTACTGAAAGCGCCTAAAACGAATCTTGAAGCTAAAAGGCAGGAATCTGGCATAATGCGTTTACTTGAAAGATCTATCAAATGGTCATTGCGGAACCGCGCTGTGGTTATTGCGATTACAATGTTGCTCTTGGCAGCAGGAAGCTTTGGATTAACGACTGTCGGAACGCAGTTTCTTCCTAATACGGATGAAGGATTTTTTACTGTCCGTATGGAACTTGAAAACGGAACAGCTCTATCCGAAACAGAGAAAGTCATTACTGCGGTAGAGGAAGAACTTAAGGATGAAGATGAGGTTGATACGTATGTCAGCCTGATAGGAACCACACAGGAAGGTTCCTTCCGCGGCTCTGCAAATGCCAATATTGCGGAGCTTTATATCAAAATGAAAGAATTGGATGAGCGCGAAAGATCGACATTTGAATTTGTTGATGATGTGAAAAAGGATTTTGAAAAAGCAGCATCCAAAGTAAATGAAAGTGCAGATCTCTCATTCAATATGCAATCATCATCAGGCACTGCACCAAATACTTTAACCTTTAGTGTGCGGGATACGGATCCAAATCGCTTAAATGAGAATGTAGACAAAATATATAATGGATTAAAAGACCTTGACGATGTTACAGAGCTGACTACTGATTTAATGGATACCGTTGAGGAAATCCAAATAACGGTGGATCGCGAAAAGGCACTGGAGCAAGGTTTGGCTCCTGCTCAAATTGCGATGGCCGTAAATGATGTCACGCGCGGCAATCGTGCAACACAAATGATAGACGATGAATCCAATATTTATGGCGTTTTTGTTGAATATGATAAAGAAATCACACAGGATATCGATAACCTGAAGACATTGCTCATAAAAAAACCGGATGGCAATTATGTTTCTTTAGATGAAGTAACGAATATCGAGCGGGGCGAAGGGCCTGTAAATATCCAGCGGATCAATCAGCAGGATGCCGTCCAATTCACGTTGAAATACAAATCCTCGACAAATATGGGGGCCATTTCAAAAGTGGTGGACAAAGAAATTGCCGATCTCGAATTGCCTGAGGAAACAGAAGTTGTATTTAGCGGTGACCGGGAATTGCTTGAATCCTCTATTGATGACATGGCACTGGCCTTTATCCTGGCAATCGTATTTATTTACCTTGTTATGGCAGCCCAGTTTGAGTCATTGAAGTATCCGTTTGTGATTATGTTTACTGTTCCTCTTATGATTATAGGGGTGGCAATTGCTCTTACTGCGACTCGCACACCAATTAGCTTAACGGCAATCATTGGGATTATTGTACTCGCAGGTATTGTTGTCAATAATGCGATTGTGATTGTAGACTATATTAATCAAAAGAAAGAAAACGGACTTAAGACCTATGATGCCATTGTTATTTCAGTAAAAGACCGGGCAAGGCCAATCCTCATGACAGCATTAACGACCATTCTTGGCTTGGTTCCTCTTGCACTTGGAATTGGTGAAGGAACTGAAATCAACCAGCCTATGGGAATCACTGTCATTGGAGGATTAATCAGCAGCACCTTCCTTACTTTGTTCGTCATACCGGTTGTATACAGTTTCTTTGACAAGGATACAAGGCGTTTAAACAAACTGTATGCGACACCTGAAGGCCATTTGGTGCCGGCCTATCTGCTTGAAGAAAGAGTGGAACGGGAAGAAAGACAAGATAGAGAGGCGGAACAGGAGAGGCTTCCTTCTGCAGAGACCCGGCCATACAGCAGGAACGAAATGGCGGCCATGCTGGAAGAGTTATCAAAAATTTTAAAAGAAGATAAAAAAGAAAAGAAAAATCATGATCGTGATGAAGAATCCCGATAAATGACATGGCCCCTTTCATTTGAGAGGGGCTTTTTTTATGAAGTAGCATCTTAAGACCGGTAAAACCTGCAATAGGCTGGTATAATGATCGTCATTAATACTGTACCTATATGAATGATTTATCTTTATAATGGCATAATATTTGTCAACACGCTCTTCAGGAAAATAATTGGAAATAAAACAGATAATTGGCTTATGAACAGAGCACAATAATACTATCGACTTGTAGCTGGTGATAAATGAATGAAAAAACTCAGTAAACTAGAAGCGGTTTTATGGAGCATTGCATTGCCTGGTTTTAGCCAATTATTAATTGGGCAGCTTTGGAAAGGAACCTTATTTGTCGCGCTTGAATTTATCATAAATGTATACAGTCATTTTAATTCCGCCATTATGTACAGTTTTATGTGGGAAATTGACAAGGCCGAACATGTACTTAATTTTCAATGGCTTATGTTTTATCCTTGTCTGTATATGTTCGCGATGTGGGATGCTTACCGAAGTGCAATGCCTGAAAAAGAACAATTATCTTTTCTTCCATTTGTGTTTGGTGCTTATTTTGTTACTGTAGGCCTAATGTACTCAACCAAGCTTGAAATATTTGGAATGCGATTAGGGCCAGTCTTTCTACCTATGCTTTTTGTTATACCAGGTTTATTAATAGGGTTTATCATTAGGTGGATTCTTTTAAAATGGAGGAGGGATCCTGTCCAAAATTAAGGCTGCGCTTTTAATGCAAATTAAAGATACGGCTTTGGCGAACTATTGCTGTTTATTAGTCTGCTGCCTTTTCTGCATGAAAACAGATTCAATCGACTTAACAGTTTTAATGGAAAATGGCTGGGTGCTGCTCGTATTCGTCGGGCTTGAGGACGTATTAGCTGCCGATTGATTCCATGCTTGCAGCAGTAGTGTTGGCAGTAACATTTAAATTTCGCTTGCAGCTGGCGGGTACTTCTTTTGGAGCAGAAAATGGGGGCTCCAAGGCCAATCATAATTTAGGGCTTTAACACACCAATCATAAGAGGTGCTGTTAAAGCTTTTTTATTTTTTATAAATAAAAATTTTAAACACCCCCACAAACCCTCCTCTCGCTTCCGTACACTTGTAGTGAATAAAGCGGGCCGCTTAAAAAAAACATGAGGTGAAAGACATTGAAATTTTTATCCAATAAAGAAATGAATAAAATCGCAAAGAGTACACTGGCATTAGTAATTGCAGGTACCTTCACATTCTCAACTACAAGTGCATTTGCAAATGAAAATAATAATGAAACTGATCTTGAGACAGTTGAATTAAATAGCGATACTTCAGTAGAAGCTGAAGTTACGACTGAAACTGAAACTGACTCAGTTGAAGCAATTGAAAATGCAGAAGGGCAGCTGGAAGAGATCGAAGCTGAAACTCCATCCCTATTGCCTGGAAGCTTCTTCTACTTTACGAAGCTTGCATTGGAAAAAATTAAGCTTGCCCTTACTTTTGATGAAGTAAAAGAAGCTAAGTTACTTGCTACATATGCTGCAGAGCGTCTTGCAGAGGCTGAAGCCCTTTTTGCTGAAGGCAAAGAAGAAGAAGCTCTAGAAGCAATCGAAAAAGCATTAGAACATATAGAAAATGCAGATAGCATTGTTGATGAAGAGAAAGAGTCAGATAGCGAAGAACCAAAATCAGAAGATGAAAATTCTGATGATGAAAATAAAGAAGACGGGGTAACTGAAGAAGACGCTGCAGTTGAAGAAGACGGGGCAACTGAAGAAGACGAAGCGGTTGAAGAAGACGAAACAGCTGATGAAGATGAAACAGTTGAAGAAGACGCAGCAGTTGAAGAAGACGCAGCTGCAGATGATGACCTAGTTGCAGAAGAAGATTCTGTGGAAGAGGTTAAAGAACTTCTTGCTCAAAATATCTTATCACTTGAAAAAAATCTAGCTAAATTCAAAGAAAAAGCTGGAGACGAAAACGAGCAGGCTGAAGGTGAAACTCATCCGCGAATTGCTGCAATGGAAAAAAATATTGAAAAGTTCCGTACAAAACTTGCAGCTAAGTTAGCAAAATTGGAAGAAGAATCTGCAGGCAGTGACGAATCCGATGAAGAAGTAACAGAAGAAGAGCTGGCAACAGTTGAAGAACCAGCAACAGATGATGTTGCAGCTGATACTGAAACAGAAGAGACAGTAATTGAAGAGGAAGAAACTGAAGAGGAAGAAACTGCAGTTGTTGCTCCAGTGAAAGTTACAAAAGAAGAAAAAGACGCTGCCAAGGCTGCAAAGAAACAAGCTCATGAAGCTGCAAAAGCGGAAGAAGCTGCGAAAAGAGAAGCAGCCAAGCAAGCGCGCGAAGCAGCTAAAGAGGCAGAAATAGAAGCACGCGAAGCAGCTAAAAAAGCGGCTAAAGAACAGCAAGCAAAAAAAGTTCAAGCAAAACAGGATGAAGCAAAGAGCAATGGCAGCAAAGGGAAAGAAAAAGCAGAAGAAGCTAAGGGCCAAGGGAAAGAGAGCAAAGGAAACAACTAATAGAGCATGAACAAAAAGGAAAAGAAGGCACATAAAGGCTTTCTTTTCCTTATTCTATAGCCACCCTTAAAAAAACAATCTGGACATCGTATGATATAATGTGTTTTGAAAAGAGGTGAGGCTAATGCTAAGTTTATTGTTCATGACGAAAAAGCGCAAAAGAACGCTGGAAGAAACGGTAGAGTTGATACAGCAGGGGGATACAGCATTACATAATGAGCTAATTGATTCGTATAAACCGTTTATTGCTAAAACAGTTTCATCAGTTTGCAAGAGATATATTCATGAATCTGATGATGAATTTAGCATTGGCCTTATTGCTTTTAATGAGGCGATCCAAAAATACAGTCCGGATAAGGGCAGTTCACTGATCAGTTTTTCGGAAGTGCTGATAAAAAGGCGAGTAATTGATTATATTCGCAAGCAATCCAAATATCAAAACCTCAGTTTTAACGGAGCATCAAATTTGGAAGAAGATGAAACAGCAGGTTCATCCATTGAAGATGAATTGTCAATTGAAGATTTTAGAAAAAAAAAGGATGAGGAGCTCAGAAGAGAAGAAATCCTCCAGTTTACACAAATTCTACAGCAATTTGATCTGACTTTCACCGATTTGATTGAGCAGTCGCCGAAGCATGCGGATGCACGTAAGAATGCAATGGCTGTTGCCAAGATTCTGGTCGAAAATGAAGAGCTTAAAACGATTCTTATTGAAAAGAAAAGGCTCCCGATTAAACAGCTGGAAAGCTATGTATCGCTTAGCAGAAAAACAATAGAGAGAAACAGAAAGTACATAATTGCCATCTCACTCATACTGGCCGGTGATTATGTTTATTTAAAGGATTATATCAAAGGGGTGTTGGAAACGTGAAAACAGGTATTATTATGGAAATTAATGAACGTTTTTTAACGCTGTTAACCCCGGAAGGAGAATTTCTGCGTGCTCGTAAACAGGATCGGGCATACGTCATTGGACAGGAAATTGATTTCTTCCCAATAGAACAAAAAAGCGAAAAAAAGTCATCTTCTCTATCTATTTTTAACGTATTTAGAGGTAAAGCCATATTTGCAGCAGCTTTTGCGCTCATGTTAGCAGTTATTTCTTTTCTGCCGTTTTATCAAAGCAATGAAGTTTATGCTTACATGTCGATTGACGTTAATCCGAGCATTGAATTAGGGGTCAATGAGAAGTATCAGGTAATCGAGCTCGTGCCTTACAATGAAGATGGGGAGGGCATTGTCCAAGAGATTCAAAACTGGAAAAAGGAAGACATCCAGTCTGTAACAGATAAGATCCTCTATCAATTAAAGGAACAGGGCTATTTGGGGGAAAATAAAGAGATTGTTATTGCAGCCGTTTATACAGAAGAGAAAATAAAAGCGGATGACGGCTTGCAGGCAGAGTTAACAGAAATAAAAGAAGCTGCACAAAAAGAGCAGCTAGAAGTTACTCTCTTTGAAGCAAGTGAAGAAGAAAGAAAATCGGCAATTGAAAAAGGGCTGACAACGGGCTTATATAAAGAAAATAAATTAAAGGCAGATAGTAAGAAGCAATCAGAAAAAGAAAAACCGGCTTCTGCCAGTCAGCCAAAAGAGACAGACAGCATCTCTAATGATAGTAAGAAACCTGCTGAGATTCCGCCTGGACAATTAAATAAGCAGGAAAAACCTGCAGTAAATCAGGAAAAGCGGAATGAAAAGAAAGAAAAGACAGCTGCTCCAGGGCAGATAAAGAAAAATGAGAAGCCGGAAGGCAAACAGAATTCCAATGAAAAGACTAATGGGAAGAAAGATATAGAGCACAAGCCCAATGAAAACAATGAAAAAGGAAATAACGAAAAAAAAAATAAACAAAACGAGAATAATGGAAATCAATCCAAAGATAAACATATTAATGTAAATAATGGGAATGGGAATAACCCTGAGAAACAACAAAAAGATAATGGCAATAAAAAGTAAAGTCCGGAATTCTCCGGACTTTTTTCCATTTATATGAAGTTTTATTGATTGTTTTGGCCGGACATTTGAGCCTGAGCTTGCTGAACAAGTCTCTTTGTAATTTCTCCGCCCACAGATCCGTTTGCCCGGGATACTGTATCAGAGCCTAATTGAACACCAAATTCCTGGGCAATTTCATATTTTACCTGGTCCATGTATTGTTCGATTCCAGGAACTAATAGTTTATTGCTGCTTCTTGCCATCGTATTCAACTCCTTTTTATTGGTCTACAGAGTTTTCTATTCCCTCTGTATTTGTAGTATGAATAAAAAGGGGAGTTTCATAAGTGGTAATATTTTCGGCATAAACGGCTTTTCTATTTTTCGCCAGCCGCTTCCAGAAGCAGATCTGCTATATGGACCGCATTAACCTTGCCGGATAGCCCTTCACGTTCAATCCCAAGCTTCATTTGCAACAGACAGCCAGGATTAGCGGTAACAATGGCTGCAGCATTTGCTGATTTTGCATGTACCATTTTATGATCAAGTATTTGCATAGACATCCCAGATTCGACAATATTATAAATGCCAGCAGAACCGCAGCATTTGTCGGCATCTTTCATCTCTGTAAACTCAATCCCGCTGATTGCTTTTAGCAGGGTGCGGGGAGCATTGGCGGTCTTCATAACGTTCCGCAGATGGCAAGAATCCTGATAGGTAATCACCTGGCTTGGAAGTTTAAGTTTTACATTCTTTTGGAAATCAAGTTCATAAAGAACTTCGCTGATATCCTTTAGCTTTGCTGAAAAATCTCTGGCCCTGTCAGCCCATTGCGGGTCATCCTGGAGAAGATATCCATAATCAATAAGAAAAGCCCCGCAGCCGCCAGCATTAGTTATAATATAATCTACATCCAGCTTTTCAAAAGCTTCGATATTCCGTTTTGCGAGCTCTTTAGCGGATTGCTTTTCACCGCTATGTCCATGAAGCGCTCCGCAGCACGCCTGATCTTCCGGGATAAGAATTTCACAGCCTGCAAGCTGAAGGAGCCTTAATGTTGCATTATTGGTTTCCAAAAACATAGTATCCATCAAACAGCCGGAAAAAAAAGCAGCTTTCTTTTTTTGAACACCTGAAGCTGAAAAATAGGAAGGCCTATTTTTCATTGCTTTCATAGTAGGAACTTCTGGCAACACTTTTTCCATCGTCGCCAGATTTTCGGGCAGCCATTTTAGCATTCCCGTTTTTCTAGCGAATGATTGGAGCCCTGAACGCTGATAAAAACCCAAAAACCCGGTTGCCGCCCTTACCCGGTTTTGATGGGGGAAGAACTCATTAAAAACCAGATTTCGGGCTACTTTTACGGGGAGTGAGTGTCTTTTATTCTGATTAATAATATCTCTGGCTTCTTCAAGCAGGTGGCCGTATTTCACACCCGATGGACATACAGGTTCACATGCACGGCAGCCAAGACAAAGGTCCAGTGAGCGCTCAATATCTGCATCAGGTTCAATAAGTCCATCTGCTACAGCCTTCATCAAGGCAATTCGGCCTCTCGGGGAATGTGTTTCTTTAAAACCCGACTCGACATAAGTGGGGCAGGAAGGAAGGCAAAAACCACAGCGCATACAATTTAATAGCTCATCCTCATTCATGCGGTTCTTAAATTCTTCCTGAATAATTGTTTGTTCTTTTGTCGTCGTCATTTTGTAACCACCACTCGTTTTCTGCTATCCTTGGCAAAGACCTTACCGGGATTCAAAATATTATTTGGGTCAAGGGCGTTTTTTACAGCTTTCATGGCCGTAATCCCCTCATGGCCAAGCTTTAGCTTAAGGTAAGGAGCTTTCATGACGCCTACTCCATGTTCGCCAGTTATCGTACCGCCAAGTTCAATAGCCTTAATGAAAATCTCTTCAAATGCTTTTTCTACTCGTTCCATTTCATCGTGGTCTCTGGCATCTGCAGGGCATGTAGGATGCAGGTTCCCATCGCCTGCGTGGCCGAAAGTGCAAATAGAAAGGCCATATTTATGTGATATTTCATTTATGGCTTTAACCATTTTTGCGATTTCAGATCTTGGGACTGTCGCGTCTTCAAGAATCGTTGTCGGTTTTAAACGGGCAAGGGCTGATAAAGCAGCGCGGCGCGCAGTTCTCAACGCTTCTGCTTCCGATTCGGATTGGGCAACCTGAACTGAAACGGCACCTTGCTCTTTGCAGATTTCAGCCATTTTCTGCATATCTCTTTCTACAACTTCAAGGGGGCCATCCTGTTCGATCAGGAGGACTGCTTGAACGTCTGTTGGCAATCCAATTTGAGCAAAGTCCTCCACTACTTTTAATGTAGGCTGATCTAGAAATTCCAGTGTTGCAGGAATAATTTTTTGTGAAATGATTTTAGATACTGACTTGGCAGCAGCCTCTAAGTCCTGGTAGAGTGCAAGCATGGTCTTTTTTGTTTCAGGCAGAGGTATTAATTTTAAAGTTGCTTCCGTAATAATTCCCAGAGTCCCTTCAGACCCGACAAATAAACGGGTAAAATCATAGCCTGCTACATCCTTTGCAAGCTTTCCGCCTGTTTTGATGATGTCTCCATTAGCCAATACAGCCTCAAGCCCAATCACATAATCCCTTGTTACACCATATTTTAAGCCACGCAGCCCGCCTGAATTTTCGTTGATGTTACCGCCTATGGTGCTTATTTTCATTGAGCTCGGGTCAGGAGGATAAAAAAGCCCTTTTGCTTCAACCTGGTTAATCATATCCAGTGTAATAGCACCTGGCTGCACGGTTACTGTAAGGTTTTCTTCGTCTATTTCAAGAACTCTGTTCAGATGCCTGAAAAGGAGAACAATTCCCCCTTCTGTAGGACAAGTCCCTGCACAAAGATTGGTGCCAGAACCCCTTGGTACGATTGGTATTTTGCTGCTATTGCAGATTTTTACGATCTCAGCTATTTCCTGCGTGTCTCGAGGACTGACGACTGCATCAGGCAGCGCTTGAAAGTTCGGGGTGGCATCATATGAATAAACAAGGCGCCCTGCTTTTGAGTCATCATAGTTTTCAGCGCCAACAATGGCTGTTAATCTATCTTTGATTTGACTTTCAATCATTCATGTATCTCTCCCTTAGAATTTTTTGCGTTCGGAGCTACTATTTCTCTTAAGCCTAGGGTTCTGTTGAAGCTCAATGTTGATATTGGCACCCTGTTGATTAGAACGGAAGGCGCGAGCTTCTCGAAAATCTATCGCATTACCATCGTGCGGTGTTTATACACGGATGCTTATTCAATATCCAGCGGGAGAAGCGAGTCAAAGGGAGACCCCACAGACGCAAGTAGCCGAGGAGAGCCGGACCGCTCGCAGTTCGCTGAGAGCCTGAAGTGGAAATCAACAGCAAGTTTAACAGAGCAAGTCTATATATAATTTCAGTATAAAAAAAAGCAGGGAATCCCTGCTATGGATAAATGCATGAAAAATGATAACGAAGTCAAATGTTTTTTGTACATTCCTCTAAAAGTCTTATAGCTAAAAACAATTTCATTAAATCATCAATATTTGATGTATTTAACCCGGATAACTCATAGATTCTCTTAAGCCTATAATGAAGCGTATTAATATGTATGTGAAGCGTCTCAGCTGTATTTTTCAAAGAGTGATTTTGTTTAAATAATTCCTTAAGTGTTAACATTAAATCCTGTTCATGAATAATAGAGCCAACCGTTCGATCTATGAAATCATTTTTTGTTTCTGCTGAAAGATCATCAAATATCATTTCCATAGTCAAATCTTCGTCGAATATTACCTTGCCCCGTTCTTTTGCTATTTTTAAAGCCCGTTCTGCCTGCCTGAATGCATCCGGCAAATTGGAAGGGGGCATCCGCTTACCAGTCCCTATGCAAACCTGTGCAGATAGCAGGCTCTCCAGAAAGCGATGGAATCGGAGCACTTTATCTTTTGAAGATATATCATTATTTGAAGAAGAGATTCCAGATAAAAATACAATTCTGTCATTTCCCCAGCGAATGATTAAATCCTGCTGCCTGGCTTCCTGCCAGGAAAGGATCGAATTCCAGAGATCCCTATGCACCAGTAAATGATTTTGCTTAAATTCAGCAATGGAGACTTGCCTGTCTATCGTAAGATTGATTTTAAGCAAATGAGCCCGTTCTCTGAATGAAGGATCCCATTCTTTCGTCTGCAGCCAGTCAAACATAAAGCCTTCCAGTGCTCTGGCCTGCCAATCCAGCTGTTCTGCATAATAGCTCTCGCTTATAAATAACTCTGTCATTTTACGGATGATCTCCCCGAATGGAGAAACCTTTACGGGGTCCCCAGTAATTCCTATAACTCCTGCAGTTTCTCCTTTAAAAAAGATCGGCAGGTTAATTCCTGCTTTTACTCCCTGCAGCCTTAATTGGTCTTCATTTGTGATAATTATCTTATCTTTATTTTTCACCGTAATAAATGCACCCTCATGAAAGGTGCCGATTCTGCTTGGATCTGTACTAGCAATGATCACCCCCGATGTATTGGCAACAATGATATCTTCATGAAGAAATTTGCGTACTTCAGCAATAATTTTCTCAGCAAGACCAGGGAATAACATGTAAAACCTCCTGATTTATTTTGTTTCCATTATATAAAAATAAAAAACTTCCTGCGAATTATCTTATATCCCTTTAAAAAACAGGGTATATTCATTATGATAAGGGTTAGGAAAAATTTCGAAAGGGACAGGTACAATATGTGGAAAGACTTAAGACTCTGGCTGGATAAACTAACACCTGCCCAAGTAATATCAGGATATTATTTATTGGCAGTCTCTGTATCAGTTCTTTTATTAAGAATACCTGGTGTACATAAACCAGGTGTTGAGGTCGCATTTATCGACACAATTTTTACTGCAGTCAGTGCTGTCAGTGTAACAGGCCTGACAGTGGTTAATATTTCTGAAACATACAGCGTTTTCGGCTATTTTATTATCATGTTTATTCTGCAGTTTGGCGGAATAGGAATTATGGCCTTGGGCACCTTCTTTTGGCTATTGCTTGGCCGCAAAATCGGATTGAGGGGGCGCCGCCTGATTATGGTGGACCATAATCAGTATGCTTTATCCGGACTTGTTAACTTAATTAGGGAAATTATAAAAATTATCCTTGTGATTGAGGCTCTGGGAGCGCTGATACTTGGCTTTCATTTTCTAAAATATTATTCCACATGGGAGGAAGCCTTTCTCCATGCCCTATTTGCCTCTGTAAGTGCTACAACTAACGGAGGGATGGATATTACAGGTGCATCTTTGCAGCCTTATGCTGGTGATTACTTTGTCCAGCTCATTCATATCATTCTAATTACATTAGGGGCTATCGGCTTCCCGGTTCTTATTGAAACAAAGGCTTATTTGTTCAGAAATAAATGGGATAATGAACAGCCGTTCCGTTTTTCCTTATTTGCTAAGCTGACAACTGTTACGTATGCTGTTCTTTTAGTAATTGGCACAGTTATCCTGCTTTTATTTGAATACGGCCATTACTTTAAGAGTATGAGCTGGCATGAAAGCTTTTTTTACGCGTTTTTTCAATCAGCTACGACAAGAAGCGGCGGCCTATCAACTATGGATGTGAGCGAATTTACTATGCCTACGCTTCTGGTAATGAGTATTTTGATGTTTATCGGAGCTTCCCCAAGTTCGGTCGGAGGAGGTATCAGAACGACTACATTTGCAGTAAATATCCTTTTCATCTACCATTTTGCCAAGGGGAATCGTGATATTAAGATTTTTAAGAGAGAAATTCACGAGGACGATATTCTTAAATCGCTGGCAATCACCTTGCTTGCAGTAGGGATGTGCTTTATCTCCGTTGTCACTCTCAGCATTACTGAACAAGAACACCATATTATAGAGATAATATTTGAGGTTTGTTCTGCTTTCGGAACAACAGGCTTATCAATGGGGATAACCCCGGAATTGTCGAATATCGGAAAATGCATTATTATGGCATTAATGTTTATCGGAAGGATTGGATTGACTTCTTCCCTATATATTATTGGCGGGAAAGAAAAGCAGCCTAATTTTCACTACCCAAAAGAACGAGTTATTATTGGCTAAAAAAGCAGGCCGGAAGAGCTTTCCGGACTGCTTTTTACATGTATTGTCTTAATCAGTTCCGCGGCTGACGTCCTTTGTCGGGTGCATGAAGGGATACCCTTGAGGCGGTTTCTTGCTTTCAAGCAATTCTTTGTTTTCAGTTGTGTTCCAGCCAATATCATTAGTCGGATGAACCCATTCATCGCCTGCCATTACTGCAGGATCTGTTTCATCGCTCCATTTTTCCAGGGGCGAGTTATCTGAGGAGTAAAAACTGTCCCCGATTGTAACGCCGAACGAATTCTCAAACGGCGGCTGCAGCTCCATTCCAGTATCCTTAAAACTTGGTGCCTCAATTTGGTGTGGAAGTGTCTCATTAATACCGATGTTCTTCTTGTTTTTACTGTTCTTCTTTGTCAAAGCGGCTCATTCCTTTTTTACTTATTTTTTTGCTGAGAGTGTTATTTTATTGATTTTTTTCAGCAGTAAAATAAGGAAACTGAAATCAGGAATGAAACCCGTTTTTTTACGGAAAATAAAAAAGTAAAATTTTCTATTCAGGAGGAGATTAGGATGGCTAAACGCAAAGCGGAATATAATGCGGTTGAGAAATATAGCAAAACACCTAAGAAAAACTTGCAGGAATCCGAATTTTCGGCGGAATTCAGCCAGGGCGAAAACCCAATGAAAAATGCAAACCGCAACTCTAAACATGGGATAGAGGGAAGAGCCTAGTGGGTAAAAAGGAGCAAAAGGACGCCAAAAAAAGCGATTCTTCTAATGTTGAATTTGGCATGGAGTTTGGCGATATAAATGCAAATAAATTATATGAACTTCCTTTTATGAACCATGAAAAAACTAAAAAGAAGAATGATGATAAGTGCTAAAAAACCGGCGAAAAGGCCGGTTTTTTGCTGATCGATCTAATTTGGCTCATGTTTAAAGGTAAATGCTGATTTAGCACGTGCTGATTAGAGCGGTAGGCGCGAGACGCCTGCGGGAGCAGCGTACCCTAGGGAGACCCCGCAGGCGTAAAAAGACGAGGAGGCTCCCGGAAACCCGCGGAAAGCGAGAGCCTGCAGTGGAAGTCAACACTCAAGGTTAACAGAACCTATAATTTAAGAGATCTGGAAAAGATGGACACCTTTTCTGAACTCGGATCAAAATAGGCAAGAAAGGCAGTTTCCTTCCTTTCAAGTTTTCCCTCGACTAAATATTTCTCTAAATCAAAAGACAATCTTTCGAGCAATGTGTGTTTGTATATTTCCTTTTCATTCAGTTTAAGGTTTGAAAAATCTTCTCCAAGCTGTGCTGGATGTTCCAGCAGGTGCTGATAAATCTTTGACCTTTCCGCTCTTTCAAAGCTAGCCTGCCACCATGGCTTTCTTGGCTTGTACTTTTGCTTGGAAATATAGTCATACTTCATTAGACCCTCAATCATATCAATGTCTGCTATATCTTTTGACTGCAGGAATTCAAACAGGCGTCTGAAAAGATCCTCTAGCTGATGTCCGATTCTGGACCAGCCTTTTAGCTCCCAATAGCTGCCGAACTCCTGGAAGAAATCGAACGGCGTTGGGAAGACTTTCGTGACCAGATATTCGATGGTGGCATCCATCCTGTGGTCATTCCAGTATTTCTCCAGTACATCCTCAACCTGTTTAATACGGATAATGTCATCAAAAGACAGAACATTATTCCCCAGTATTTCGTATGGTGAATGGTCCATATAGATATATTGATGTTCCTCGGCTCTTAGCCTTAACCCTGTCCCCCGGAGCATTTTTAAAAATCCAAGCTGCAGCTCTTCCGGGCGCATCGCAAAAACATCATTGAACGTTTTCTTGAAGGAATGATAATCTTCCTCAGGCAAGCCTGCAATTAAATCAAGATGCTGGTCAATTTTTCCTCCATCTTTAACCATCGTAACAGTACGGCAAAGCTTATCAAAGTTCTGCTTCCTCATTACTAGTTCGTTTGTATAGTCATTGGTTGACTGTACGCCAATTTCAAAACGGAACAGTCCTGGAGGCGCTTCCTTGTTTAAAAACTCTATCACTTCCGGCCGCATGATATCGGCAGTGATTTCAAACTGAAATACGGTTCCAGGCAGATGCTCGTCAATTAGAAATTGGAACATTTCAAGAGCATAGCTGCGGCTAATATTGAAAGTTCGGTCTACAAATTTAATGGTTTTCGCACCGTTTTTCATTAAATATCTGATGTCTTCCTTAATCTTTTCTCTGTCGAAGTAGCGTACGCCAACTTCGATTGACGAAAGGCAGAACTGGCAGCTGAAGGGACAGCCTCGGCTTGTTTCTATATAGGTAACACGTTTGGATAGATGCGGAATATCTTCTTCAAATCGGAATGGAGAAGGCAGCTCGCGCAAGTCAAGTTTGTTTCGCTGAGGGTTCATAAGCACCTGGCCGTTTTTTCTGAAAGCGAGGCCGTGCACGTTCTCCATATTCAAGCCGCCATCCAATTCTGTTAATAGCTGCTTAAAGGTCTCTTCACCCTCGCCAATAACGATATAATCAAACTCTTTAACGTTCTCCATCCATTCAGCAACATCATACGTTACCTCAGGTCCTCCAGCTACAATATGAATGGAGGGATCTATCTTTTTAATCATTTTAATAACCTTAATCGTTTCTTCAATATTCCAGATATAACAGCTGAATCCGATTACAGAAGGCTTTTTGCTGATAAGATCTGTAACAATATTCATTACAGGGTCTTTAATTGTGTACTCAGCCATTTCTACATTGAAATCGGGCTCGGCATATGCTTTCAAATAGCGAATCGCTATATTTGTATGAATATATTTGGCATTCAGCGTACTTGCAATTACTTTCATCTATTTTAAACTCCCTTTATTAGCAACTTAAACATCATATAATTGTATCATATTTTTGACGGAATTAAATGAAGTAAAACATTGTCAGTTCAGGGGCAGCAAGCGCTGATAATTATTTGAATATTATTAAAACAACGTCAAAGCTTGTTAGAAATGTAGTAAAATGTAAGATATAAAAATTTTATAGCTTAGGGAGAGGAAAAGAATGAAGGTAAGCCTTTTTGCAACATGCCTGGTAGATATGTTTCAGGGAAACGCCGGCAAAGCAACAGTCGAATTGCTTGAAAGGCTTGGATGTGTAATAGATTTTCCGGAATCACAGGTTTGCTGCGGGCAGCCTGCATTTAATAGCGGTTATGTAAAAGAATCAAAGGAAGCAATGAAAAGGATGATCGAAGCATTCGAACATTCAGAGTATGTTATTTCTCCTTCTGGTTCATGTTCTTATATGTTTCATGAGTATCCGCAAATTTTTAAAGGCGATCCAGTTTGGGAACCGAAAGCCAAAAGACTGGCAGAGAAAACATATGAACTCACGCAATTTATCGTGGATATTTTAAAGGTAGAGGATGTTGGCGCGAGACTTGATGGGAAAGCCACCTATCATACGTCCTGCCATATGACCAGGCTTCTAGGGGTTAAAGAAGCACCAATAAAATTATTAGGGAAGGTTAAAGGCCTCGAATTTACCGAACTTCCGGGGAAAGAGCAATGCTGTGGTTTTGGCGGAACGTTCTCAGTCAAAATGGCACAGATATCTGAACAAATGGTAGATGAAAAGGTCCATCATGTTGAAGAGACTGGAGCGGAATTCCTGATAGGCGCTGACGCAGGTTGTTTAATGAATATCGGCGGAAGAATTGGGCGCCAGGGCAAGCAGATTAAGGTCCTGCATATCGCAGAAGTATTAAATAGCGGCTGAACATACATGCTTTTTGTTAGGGGGAATAGGAGATGGCTATGAAAATCGGTACGGAAGATTTTAAAGAGCGTGTAAATGCCGGCATAAATAACAGCTTTATGAGAGGGGCTGTTTCAGGAGCGCAGGAAAGGCTTCAGACGAGAAGGCTTGATGCTGCTGCCGAGCTAGGGAATTGGGAAGAATGGCGGTCTCTTGCTGAGGAAATACGCAAGCATGTCCTTGAAAATCTTGATTATTACTTATATCAATTAAGTGAAAATGTGGTGGAAAGGGGCGGACACGTTTATTTTGCTGAAACTGCGGAAGAAGCATCAAGTTATATAAGTAAAGTTATTGAAAAGAAAAAGGCCAAAAAAGTAGTTAAGTCAAAATCAATGGTTACGGAAGAAATCCATTTGAATGCCTGTTTGGAAAAGGCAGGGTGTGAAGTTATTGAAACGGATCTGGGAGAATACATCCTGCAGGTGGACGACCATGATCCCCCATCCCATATCGTAGCACCGGCCCTTCATAAAAATAAAGAACAGATTCGTGACGTGTTTGCGGAAAAGCTGAATTATCAGAATACTGAGAAGCCGGAAGAGCTGGCCTGGCATGCAAGAGAAATGCTTCGCCAGGAGTATTTAACCGCAGACGTTGGCATAACAGGCTGCAATTTTGCCGTTGCGGAAACAGGTTCCATAACACTGGTAACAAATGAAGGCAATGCAGATCTGGTTACGGCTTTGCCAAAGACCCAAATCACTGTAATGGGTATGGAAAGGCTTGTTCCTACCTATGAAGAAATGGAGATACTAGTCAGCATGCTGACAAGAAGCGCAGTCGGCCAAAAACTTACCAGCTATATTACAGTGCTGACAGGACCCAAAGAAAGGCTCGACGTTGATGGTCCGGAAGACTTCCATTTGGTCATTGTTGATAATGGGCGATCAGGTATTTTGGGAGGAGAGTTCCAATCCATCCTGCAATGCATTCGCTGTGCTGCTTGTGTCAATGTATGTCCGGTATACAGGCATGTAGGCGGGCATTCATACGGTTCCATTTACTCCGGCCCAATCGGAGCTGTCCTTTCGCCATTGCTGGGTGGATATGATGATTATAAGGAACTGCCGTATGCTTCAACTTTATGCGGAGCCTGTACGGAAGCATGTCCTGTTAAAATACCGCTTCATGAACTCCTTCATAAGCACCGTCAGGTTATTGTGGAAAAAGAGGGAAGGGCTCCAATAACTGAAAAAATGGCTATGAAGGCTTTTGGACTTGGAGCAGCTTCGCCATCCCTTTATAAGCTGGGATCCAAACTGGCTCCCACAGCGATGAATCCGTTTACAGCAGGCGATAAAATAACAAAGGGTCCGGGACCTTTAAAAGCCTGGACGGAGATCCGTGATTTTCCTGCGCCAAATAAAGAAAGATTCCGGGATTGGTTCGTAAACCGGCCAAAAGGGGGAGGACAGCAATGAGTGGAACAGTTCAGAATAGAGACGCTTTTCTCAGTAAAGTTGCAAGCCGCTTAGGAAGAGAAAAAAGAACCTCGGGAGTCGATCGGCCGAAGTGGAGCTATAGACCACAGGATGCAGTTTTAAAAGAGGCGGATGCAGATGAATTGCTCGAGGCCTTAAAAAACCAGTGTACGATAATACACACGGATTTACTTGTAACGGATGCCGACAATTTGCCGGATATCTTAAAAAAAATTGTTGCCGAATACGGTGGAGGTCCAGTTGTGACCTGGAAGGACGAGCGCTTTGGACAATTCGGGCTTTCACCGCTTTTCAAAGAAATCTGGCCGAAAGAAAATGTGGAAGTACACGAATGGGATTATTCCTTGGAAAAAAGAAATATAGGATATGCCGAGCATGCAAATATCGGAATCACGATCAGCGATATTACACTGGCTGAATCTGGCACAGCTGTCCTGTTCAGCGGCAAGAATCGGGGCCGCACTGTCAGCTTTCTGCCTGCTGCATCAGTAATTCTTATCCCTAAAAGCTCACTGGTTCCCCGCATGACTCAAGCGGCAAGGCTAATCCGCGAAAGAGTAGAGTTAGGAGAACAGGTAGCATCTTGCATCAACTTTATAACAGGGCCAAGCAATTCCGCCGATATTGAAATGAACCTCGTCGTCGGTGTCCATGGGCCAGTCAAAGCAGCATATATTGTTATTGAAGATTTGTAAAAGGTGAAAGGGTGTGCAGAGAAAGGGTCGGCACCCCCTTTTAAAATGCGGTTTTGGTGATCCTGCTGTAATTAGTTTTGAATCTTTTCTAAGAAGTTATTTCTTATCTGCCATTCGGCAAAATTTCGGTGGTTTAACTTAGAGGATAAACAGAAAAACAAAAGCACTTGGCTCCTCCTTCGCCAAGTGCGATGATAGCCACACATGCTATCCCCACTGCTTCCAGGGTAGCATGCAAGTTTTATAATAGTAGTAAAAGCTTGTAAAGAATTATTTAACTTTCGTAAAAAAGAGAGGACAATATGAAAACGCCAGCCTTTGTTTAAGATTGGCGCTTTTTCAGGTGACGTCCCAGGCGAGATTCACCTCAAGGCCTACAGCTTAGAAGGCGGTCTTACTTAAAAGTAGCAACTTTGATGAACTTGGATAAACCCTTGTTAAATTAACGTTCTTTTACCATGAATCCGATTTCGGGACATCCGGGAAGATTTAAAGACCTCTGAATAGGGTCTTTTTTCTTTTGCTTCAAAGGGTGGATTGTAAGTGACACAGGATGCGGAAGCAGTGGATTTCTGGAAGACATCTGTACAGAAAAACATTGAAGAAATGAAAGGTGATATTCGCCTGCTGCAGGATAAAACACTCTTGCAAGACCAAATTATCCAAAACATCCAAGGTGATTTGAAAAAAATTAAAGAGGATACTAAATGACTAAAAAGAACCGTGGTATAACGATATTTTTACAGTGTTTAAAGGATAGAAAATATAATGCAGAAGAGTTATTCAAGCAAAAGGCTGTATTGGAGAGATAGTTGCCGTTACATGATCCGGGAGTTTTTCATTTACTATTTTATACAGTGCTCAATGTGGGGGATGCTATAAATTTAGCCACTTAAAATCCGATTAACGGGACAAGCACTTAAGATATCTTTTAAGGAGGGGAGTTATCTTGAAGGAGCCGGAAAATGAAAATGTGTACGAAAAAGAAATTACAGAAATAAAGGGGGATCTTAAAAATATTGAGAACCGGGTTAACAACCTTGAAAAAATGACAACTCGGCATGATCAACAAATTATTTCAATAAATGAAAAGCTTAACAAGATAGACGACAATACGACTTGGATTAAAAGGACTATTACAGCAGCCATTATTACATCCATCATTACTGGTATTCTCGGTGGGGCGATCACTATTTTTTATAACGTATTAAAGGGAGGAAGTTAAAATGTACGAACAGCCAAAATCATGGAAAAATTGGGCCATCCTTTTAATCGGGTGGCTTTCTTTATTTACTTTAGGATTAGGGGTGTATTTAATGTGGCCATCACCCCTTTGCAGGAGCAATGGCTTTTGCTACTTCAAGAGTGGCAGCAATACCTTAAGCTAGTTTCTCTGTAAGGTGATTCATCCTCATCGTCTTGAATACTTAAATTTAAATATACTTCGAAATATCCTTCGTGCTGCATGAAAGGTATGTAACAACATCAATAAACTGATTAATCATAACACCTGTTTTTACAATCAATTGCTTAAGTACCAAACCTTTCATCATCGGTTAAAACCTCTAATTTCATTAGTTGAAGGTCTTCCATACGACTAGCTGAGGTGCTTGCCCAAAATTGGGGAAACCTTGCCTTTGGAGTTAAGGAACTTGAACAGCGTGAAGGAGAATCAGTTGCTATGGCATACGCGTGGGACTTAGAAACAAATGTACGGCAAGAAAAAGTTTTCACGGTTAAGCATTCTCGTAAAGCTAAAGGCTCGATAACAAAGCTTGATGATCCTCGTGATATTTATGAGTTGGTAGCTAACAACGGAGCAAGAAGACTTAGATCTTATATTCTAGGCATTATTCCAGGTGATATTGTCGAGCAGCAGTAGAAGAATGCAATAAAACCCTCGCAGGTAATAATAAGGGACCTCTTAAAGATCGGATTGCAAACTCCCTGAATGCCTTTAAGAATCAATACAAAGTCACACAAGCAATATAATGCGGACGCCTTTACAGAAGTAGATTATATCGATTTGATTAAGATTTATAACTCACTAAAAGATGGAATGAGTAAACCGGAGGATTGGTTTGATAAGGAAAAAAAGAAGACAGCCAAGAGCAACCTTTCAGGACTTTTAAAGAAGAGAAAAAAGCTGATAAAAAAGAACTTAAAAAGTCGGATAAAAAGGGTGATATAGATGACAAGCCAGCTGCAGAAGAAAAAAATAAAGCTGACGAGCTCGAACTATCATTCGAATGAAGCTGACATTGAATATTTCTCTGTATCACAATTTAAAAGCTTTGTTGAATGTGAAGCAAAGACAATGGCGAAATTAAACGGGGTCTATACTGAGTCACCTTCAACTGCCCTATTTGTTGGCTCATATATACATGCTGCGTTTGAATCAGAGGAAGCGTTCCAAAGTTTTACTGAACAAAATAAGAATATCATCTAAAAGCCCGTGAGGATGCCCAAAATAACTGGTTTTGAAAGGAGAAATAGAAATGAGTATCACATTAATGTTAAGCTGGCTACTCGGTGTCCAAAATGTCGGGCTAAGGGTACTGTGATAGGCCATCGAAATGACCTCTTATTACTAGAATGCAGGGATTGCAACAAACGCTGGAATACTTACTCAAAGACTTGCAAGATTTGTGGAAAGCCAAATTATTTCTACGTTGAGGGCAATGCGTGAAATGCTATTCAGAAAAACACAATGCAGTATGAATCTGAAAGTAGCGAACTTGAGCTAGTTGCTAACTGATTAAGTCCCTTAAAATTAACTTTTCCTTGCTACTTTATTAATCAAACTAAAGGCAATGAAAATAATTAATGGAAGAGAAAGTGTAAGAACAAAAATAATATTGATTATATTTTGGAATATCCAGTTAATCATAATAAAATACCTCTTTAATCGAATAAGGGCCCACAGAGCATAATGTCTAAAGGTGATAAGCCAGAGCCCTTACTCTTGGAGTTAGCATGTCCAAAATGTTTTAAAATTAATCTCGAGCAATGCGTGTAGTCTTGAAGTCGTTCAATAGTGGAGGGTAAGCCTTGCTCGGTAACAATAAAGTGCCCAGCTAAAAAATGTATTATGCACATTCCTGCATCTTAACAATAAAAAAACCGCAAATTTGCGGTAATTGTGAGCGGTTCATGCATTTTAGTATATGCTCTTATATTAAAAGGGTGTAAGTAAGGGCTAAAGGTGACTCTCAACCATGGAAAAGTTAAAAAACTAATTTTGTAGAAGAGTAAGTTCAGATTGATGAACTAATTTTGTATCAAAAGCCTTTTGGATTTCACAAAAACCATTTTCATATACCCAAATAATAGTGTACATGTCAGATTTATAAACAACCTTTGCTCCAATATTAATGATTATACCTCCTGGGAACATGGTTGAGAGCTAATTTTAAATTAGCACATGTTGGAAGTGTATTAAAGTGAAAATTATCTTGTAATAATGAAGTTATCAAAAAAATTTGGGAGAGGCTTTACTACACTTTGTGGTAAAGAAAAGTGAACAATTTTATCTTCCTTTTCGATACAAAATGGCAACTAGGTGGAATTAAAGAAGAGTTTTCTTATTATTAAGTGTTGGAAAGGGCCATATCGTGTTGCCTGTGAATGATGGAGAGGTGGCCCTGTTAAATACTATCCCTAGTTTCTGGGCTGTTCATTCGGGAGAAGATGCTTAATATTTCTACGTTCAATTTCAAAATACAATAATTGTATAAATTCGAGGTTTATATTTAGACTGACTGCATTAAGATACGAAGAAATTAATAACTCATCTGACATTGTTTGAAGTGTCAATTTTCGGCCTCCTTATATCTCGGGATATGATAAAAAACACACAAGTTGTATTATCTAAATTAATACAAAAAAGTGAAACCGTTTCGACAAAACTGTAACGAAAATGACACAATTAATTTTGGAGTTTTAAAATAACAGTTTACTTGTGCTTACAACCAACAGAGAGTATAAAAAGAAAAGTTAATTAGTGGGGTATAGAAAAAATGAAAAGGGATAAGCTTTATAAGCTTATCCCAGTCACTTCCTTATCTATTAATGAGGGTAATTCTATAATGGGTTTTAAATTAGGACTTTCTTTATAAGGTAGCATATCAATATTTCCTATTTTAGTAGCAACATCATACTCTCCAATAATAGTGTCTAATAATATAAAGGCTGCGTTTTCCCATTCTTCAAAATCAGAGTCATAACCTCTGAGATATAGAACAATATCTAAAGTGTCACCATTTTTTCTGTAAGTGAAATAGACATCATCAGGACCTAATTTTATATCCTCAAATTCAATTGTGGATATATCGTCAATATCACCTTTTTGTCTAAAGGCAATTATTTTAAAGCTGTCAAGTTGGGGTGCTTTTTCAACAAGGTCAATGACATCTGGAAAGGCAGACAGGATACCATCAGCGCTTATTATAAACTCTCTATTTCCATCGATAAGATCAGCACTAAATTCAAATGCTAAATCTTCATTTATCTTAGATAACTGTTTATCTAGTTTGTTGAACAAAGAATTTAATTTTTCTTCTTTTAACTGATAATAGTCTTGTGAATTCTTTTCAAACCAAATCCAGAAGTCAGCAACAGTATAGTTTTTTCCAAAGAATTTTTTGAACATGGCGCCCATCCTTTATAAGTAATTTAGATAATTATACTTAATGGGAAGTTAGATTGAAATAAAAATTTGGAAACGCAAGATAGGAGGTGTTGATTTACGTCCTTTGTAACAGGAAAAGGTAAGAACTTCCCGAATTATATTAATAAAGAAATTAACCAAGAACTATTAATATAAGGGGGAAGGGGTATGACCGAGAAAAAAATAAGCTATTTATTGTTTTGTTCTAAATGTGGTGTGCCCCGGCCAATCCCACAATACATCATGGAAACTTACTTTATCAAAGGGGTTGACGGGGTATATTGCAATAACTGTGGAAATAAGTCAATCATTCCGGGATACCTTAAAAAACTAAAAAATGATTTGTAAGGACAAAAAAGGCCAGGACTCCTCCTGACCTACCTATTTAAAGTATATCATGGGAAGAGTACTGGATGAAAGAAGCTGCCAGCAAACGAATAGAATCCTTTCTTAAAGATTATCATTAGATGATGAACTCTATAAAAATACTAAGGGATTCAATAAAAGATGCAGGGGAAGGACTCACAGCTCAATATGGAGATGCAGCTGGGATGCCGAAAGCTAAGGGTACAACAAATGATCCAGTTTACTGGGAGAATGTACGCAGGGAGAGAAGATATTCAGTTATTCATAAGTACGAGGCAAAGATTTCTGTTATTCAGGATCGGATGCATCTTATTACGGATGATAGAGAAATTGAGGTTCTTCATTGGCTGCTTGAGGGGAAAAGTTATCGCTGGAATGCTATACATATGGGATTGTCCCATACCCATATCGGGCGTATTAAGGATTCTATTGTTAAGAAAATGAGTGAATACGTTCCGAATGTTACGAATGGTACAAATGAAACGAAATTGCTAAAACATAAATCTGCTTGCTAAACTTGAAGGCAGGACGGGAGGCGGTAACAAGCTACTTCCTCTATTTTTGTTCGATGATCATATTAAAGTGAATTATTTGCAGGAAATTAGCCACTATCCCCTTACCGAATGAGCTGCCTCAGTCAAAGCGGACCTTAAATACTTGTTTCCTTTTTTAGTTTTAGCCGATTTCCTTTTTCCTGCACTTTCATTCTGTTGAACCAAGCCTGCCCAGGAACACATATGGCTGCAGTGGGAAACTGCTTTTTTACATCAGTTCCGATTTCAGAAAGGATTTGTTCAGCCATTCTTGTCGCAATGCCAGGAATTGAATCAAGTATTTCCACATCCTCTTGATGAGAGCTTACTCTTTTCGCAGCTTCTTGATCGAGCATTTCGATCTGTTCAGTCAGAAAATCAATGTGGCCCAAAATGGTTTTCAACATTAACCGTTGATGTGAGTTAATATAGCCTTTTAAAGCTAGTTCCAATTCTTCCTTCTTCTTTTTCATGGTGCGTCGAGCGAAGTTTGCTAGTTTCTCAGGATCCTCTTCGCCATCTGCGATGGCGTCAAGCATGTCTCTTGCCGAAACACCCAGTACATCCGAAACGACAGATCCCAGCTTAATGTTTGCACCTTCTAACACCTTTTGAATCCGGTTTTGTTGTCTTGCACGCTCCTCAATGATGCTTCGGCGATAACGAACGAGCTCGCGAAGTTCACGTTGATTCCGGTCGGGAATATAACTGGCTTTAAGCAGCCTGTGGCGAAGCAGTTTGGCAATCCATTCTGCATCTTTTACATCTGTCTTACGTCCTGGAACGGCCTTCATGTGTTGGGCATTCACCACTAAAAACTCGATATCCTCAGCTTCCAGTAAATTCACGATGGGTTTCCAATAAACGCTCGTGCTTTCCATGGCTACATGTGTACAGTTATGTTGCTTAACCCAGTCAATCAACTTCAATAGAAATACAGTTTTAGTAGAAAAAGTTTGAACCTCCTTTCCTTCAGGTGTGATAATACAGGCTGTAATGTTGTCCTTATGGACATCCATACCACAAGCTCTTTCAATGACTACATCCATTGAAAACATCCTTTCTACGGCAATCATTAAAGTAGAGGCTGGTGCAACAACCAGAATAGGATTTGTGTGCTTCCCGTAAGGGAGCTACAGTCAGTGGTGCACCGTGGTAGGTGGAGTCAGACTAACGGATGGGCTCTAACGCACCATAGTTCAACGACCTTCCTCTCCCAGCCGTAGAATCAGTATTGACGGTTCGAAACCATTTTCATTCTCTATGGTGAAACACTGATTTTTGTGCTTCATGGATGGCTAACGGGTGCTTAATTTAATAAGAAATCAAAATGAGGGACAAGTAATGGATGTTGACGTATTGTTGACGAAAACGGTCAACAACGGCCCGTTTTAAATCTAAAGGAATAAACTTGATTCCTTCTGAATCCTTGATATATAAGGGATTTTCCATAAAAACGCTATTGCTTCCGTGACTGTTTGCCACTTTGACAGGGGGAGAGGTCTGGGTGTCACCACTCATTATAAATGTTCTAAAATAAGTCGGAATAGCGGTATATAATCACTAATAAAAATCGTTCCGACCCCAAATCGACCCCAAACAAAAAATTTCAAGGTTTATAAAAGAGGAAACAAATATAAAGAAAAGCGCAGAACCCTTGATATATATGGATTCTACGCTTTTCTTTATTGACGTCCCAGGCGAGATTCGAACTCACGACCTACAGCTTAGGAGGCTGTCGCTCTATCCAGCTGAGCTACTGGGACAAGTTATTATTAATAAAAAATTTTTACTTACATTGAATTCGGCTTTAATCCCGTTTCTTCCTATACGAGTTAATCCAGGGGAGTGGATGCGTCGACACAAAGCTACAAAGAAGCAACTCACAGATGTTTACGCTTAGCTGAGCCATTGAGATATGTTTTAAATGAACTTATGTGACACAGTTACTTATTATAATGCCTTTATCAGTTTTGGTCAATGGATATGCAAAAGAAAGAACCGGCCACTTTAAATGGCCGATCCGTCTTTTAGTTTGTAAGTTTTTTACGATAAAAACGGACATATGCCCTTGTTCTATCTTTCAACTTCTTTAGTTGTGAGGTTTTAAGTTCAATTATAGGCTGAGCAAATGATGTAATCAGTTTGCTTGATAGAAGCAGAGTCAGCAATAACGAAATACCAGCAAGCAGCAGGAAGGTTTCCGGTTTGTTAAAGTAGTTTTGCACATCGCTTTCCCTGAATACACGGACAAAGAAACCGTGCAGCAGGTAGACGTAAAGCGTATTTTTCCCCAGGTTTGTAAAGAAGTACTGCTTTTGGGGAACGATTGAGTAAAAGCTAAATACCATGATTAAGCTAAGGATATAGAATCCCAGTCTGGTAAATACTGCTCCAATAGAAGCTGCACCCATATCTGTATATGGCTTGGATCCAAGGAGCCATTTATAATCTATATCCGGATAAAGGTAGAAACCGGTAAAGACAACTGCAAACACAATTAATGCACTAACTCTGAACTTCGGTTTAATTAGGGCATAAAAATGCTCTTTCTTTAAATAATACCCCAGTAAAAATAAAGGAAAGAAAACAAAAGTCCTTGATAAACTTAAATAGTTTGAGATCCAGTCGGCATACCCGACGGCAAGGCCAATCAGCAGAGCGGCTGTCAATGAATAAACTGCTTTATGCTTAGCAAAGAAAAGAAGCATAATATTCCAGCAGAACATGCTGATCAGGAACCATAAAGACCAATGAGGGTTAAACGGGTCCATTTCAAACGTTCCTTTATTATATAAGAAGTAATAGAAAACAGAATAAATGACCTGAAATATGATATACGGCAGTATTAGTTTTTTTGCAATTTTCTTTATATAGCCTTTTTTGTAGAAGCCTTTTGCAAAAAAACCTGATACTAATATAAATGCCGGCATATGAAAGGTGTAAATAACCTTGTATAAGGTGTAAATCGTTTCATTATCTTCAATAAAAGAGCGGAGCAAATGTCCGAATACGACAAAGAAGATTAAAATAAACTTGGCATTGTCGAAATAATAATCACGTTGTTTCATAAATCCTCCTCTATTAAAGACCCCCAAAACACTCTTTCTTTCTTTACCCACTTTAACATGAAGCAAACCGCTTTTCTCGTGTAAATAGAAGGTGTAATTTACAGAAAAAGTAAATTAAAAACAGTTTGACGAATCTGTTGTATTACAATATGGATACTGTTATATATTTATCTAAGCGTCCGCACCTCATATATTATAAAGTTCTGTTGAAATTATTGAAATCTGTTTCAAATTTTTTAATTGAAATATAACATTTGTCACAGATAAATGGAAATAGTTCTTTTAGAATTACCTTAGGGGATAATTTTACGGCGTTTTAAGCCGTTTACCATATGAGGGAGGGAGAACATGTCAATCTTACCTAAAATAAATGAATTGGGATTTTATGAAATAAGGCTGGAATCGATTGGCGGCCTTGGGGCCAATCTTGCAGGAAAAATGCTCGCGGAGGCTGGTGTTCTGGGCCTTGGACTGAATGGGTCCAATTTTTCGTCTTACGGCTCTGAAAAAAAAGGCTCTCCGGTCAAAGCGTTTGTGAGATTTTGCGAAACTGATACCGAAATACGGGCACATAGCCCAATTGAGCAGCCTCACGTTACCGGCGTTTTCCACGAGTCGTTATATAAAATGGTGAATGTTGTAAGTGGCATGGAGCCTGATGGAATTCTGCTTGTTAATACTGCCAGGGAGTTTGATGATATAAAGAAAGATTTGAAACTGGAATATGGAACACTCGCCATTGTGGATGCCCTGCAGATAGCAGTAGAAGAAAAAACAAAAGTAAATACTGCGATGCTCGGAGCACTTTTCAGAATTTGCAATTTCCTTGATCCGGAGTCAATGAAAATGGTCATCCGCAAAACCTTTGAGAAAAAATATCCGATCCTTGTGGAACCCAATATCCGCACCTTCGAAAGAGGATTTAATGAAGTGAAGTTCAAAACCTATGAAACTCCTGATGATGCAGAGGGGAAAGAGTTTCATAGAACAGCACCTCAGCTGGGCTATGTAACCCAGGAAATCGGAGGAGTGATCACTGCACAGGCAAATAGTATTCTGAAAGATCTAAGCGGTTCAAGACAGGGGTTTCTGCCTCAATTTGAGCAGGAGCAATGCATCAATTGTGCAGCCTGCGATACAGTTTGCCCGGACTTTTGCTTTGTTTGGAAAGAGGGGGAAGACAAAAAAGGCAGGAAGCAAATGTTCCTGAAGGGTATCGACTATCAGTATTGTAAAGGCTGCTTGAAATGTGTCGAGGCTTGCCCAACTAGTGCTCTTGGTGAATTGCGGGAAACAATAGGGTTTGCGGATGCCCATAGGGTAAAGCAAAACTTTCCTTTAGCAGCAGGGGGAATGTTGTAATGGCAATTTTAGAAGGTAACCTGAAAACAATGAAAGCAGCTGATCAGCTGACGACTTTCGAATCGGGAAATGAAATGGCTGCGATGGCAGCAGCGCAGATCAATTATCACATAATGGGCTATTTTCCCATCACTCCTTCAACTGAAGTTGCACAATACCTTGATCAGATGAAGGCAAGAGGGGAACATAATATTAAACTGATTCCCGCAGATGGCGAGCATGGCTCTGCAGGGATTTGCTATGGGGCTGCAGCTACAGGTGCACGTGTATTTAATGCGACAAGTGCCAATGGTTTAATGTATATGCTTGAACAGCTACCCGTTCAAGCAGGAACCCGCTTTCCAATGGTTATGAACCTTGTAACCCGTTCAATCAGCGGTCCCTTGGACATTAGAGGGGATCATTCCGATTTGTATTTCGCACTGAATGCGGGCTGGGTTATAATAACGGCCAAGACCCCTCAGGCAGTGTACGATATGAACATTTTGGCGCTTAAAATCGCTGAGCATTCACAAGTTCGCCTGCCTGTAATTGTTGCTTATGATGGCTTTTTCACCTCCCATCAAAAAAGGAAAGTAAATTATTTTAAAGACCGCAAAATTGTACAGAAGTTTGTAGGTGAATGCCCGACAGATTACAACTTTGCCAGAGATCCTAAAAAGCCTGTCACAATCGGTGCCCACATGAATGGGGATGATTTAATCAACAATCATTACCAGCAGTCAGAAGCAATGTATGCCGCTGGAGAAGTGTTTAAGGAAGTGTCGGAAGAATACGCCAAACTGTCCGGGCGTGACTACCCTGTACTGGATTTATATGGGATGGAAGATGCAGAAATTGCCCTGTTCCTGCTAAATTCAGCTGCAGAAACAGCAAAGGATACAGTTGATAGCTTGCGCCGGCAAGGTATTAAAGCAGGCGTAATCAGCCCCAATATTATCCGTCCCTTCCCGTCGGTGGAAATCCGCAAGGCTTTAAAGAATGTAAAAGCCCTTTTGATTGGGGAGCGTGCAGATTCATATGGCGGCCATGGACCAAATCTTACACACGAAGTAAAGTCAGCTCTGCAGGAAGATCCTGAAAATCAAACAATTGTGCTAAGCAGAGTTTTTGGTCTTGGCGGAAAAGATTTCTATGCTGATGATGCAGAGGCGTTTTTCTCAGCTGCAATTGAGGCCAAAGTACAGGGCTATGCCGAAAAAGCATTTGATTATTATGGCCATACTCCCGGCAAGAAAGAGCAAATCCTGCTGCCAGTAATCACCCCGCAGCATGGAGAAGTGTATAATACTGGATTGGTTAAAACGGAAAAAGACCCTGAAACCAATAAATTAAAAGTTAAAATACCCCCCCTCCGTGCACTTGCTTCAAAACCGAAGCGAATTGCTTCAGGACATGGAGCTTGCCCAGGGTGCGGAATTTTCACAGGATTGGAATTGTTCTTTAAAGGGATTGAAGGGGATATTGTTGTCTTGTTCCAAACGGGATGCGCCTATGTAACGACTACATCCTACCCTTATTCATCCCATAAGCAAACGATGATTCATAATCTCTTCCAAAACGGAGCAGCTACCTTATCTGGAACACTGGAAGCCTTTATGGAATTAAAAGAGCGCGGTGAAGTAAAAGTTTCAGATAATGCCACGTTTGTGATGGTGACCGGTGATGGAGGCATGGACATCGGAATGGGCTCAGCCATTGGCACTGCTCTCCGCAACCATAAGTTAATTATGCTTGAATATGATAATGAAGGCTACATGAATACAGGCTCACAGTTGTCCTATTCAACACCGAAAGGCCATATGACAAGTACAAGCAATGTTGGCCTCACTCAAAAAGGGAAGAGCTTCCACCATAAGGATACCGCACAAGTTATGGCGTCCACAAATATACCTTACGTATTTACCGGGAGTGAAGCTTTTCCGCAGGATCTAATTAAAAAGGCGGCAAAAGCGCAATGGTATGCCCAGAACGCAGGAACCGTATATGGAAAGATTTTAATAACCTGCCCGCTGAACTGGAAGTCTGAAGAACGATATGGTGAAAAGATTCTTGAGGCTGCTGTAAACTCATGTTTCTTCCCCCTTTATGAAGTAGAGGAAGGGATTACAACCATTACTTATAATCCGGAAGAAAAGAATAAAAGAGTTCAACTGCCAGAGTGGCTTAAATATATGGGCAAAACAAAGCATTTGCTGAAGGATGAAAACAAGATGCTTCTTAGTGAATTGGAAGAAGAAATTGAGTATCGATGGCAACGAATCAAAGCCAAGCACGAACACCCAGCGCTATAATGGCAAAAGGCAAAGTACCGCGTGTGCTTTGCCTTTTTTCTATCCTATAAAATGGTCAAATGGAAAAATTTTTGCACAATGCTTATTGGAGCGGAAGGAGAGAGATCCCTCTAAAATAGCTTCTTATTTCCTTCGTGCGGTTTTTTCGAGTACGCTGGTTAAATCTCCTGCGGGAAAAGCGGGTCAAAGGGAGGACCCGCAGGCGCACGGCCCCGGCCGGTTCGCTTGGCTTAGAGAGCGGAAATCAACAGGCAATTTTAATAGAGCTTCTTCTTTAGGGAGAAATGAAGATAATTAATAGGATATATGGCACATTCAGTACCAACTGAGTTTTCACTTCTATTTAAAGGGTTTTCATCAAATTTTGTAGAAATATCTATTAATCGGATATCCCAATAGGAGGAAATAGAGTGGTTATTATGAATCAGGAGATCAAGCAGCTCTATGCCAAGATCGAGTCACTGGAAAAGGAAAATAAAGCGTTGGCTGAAAGTAGTGGGGAAGACGCCCCAAGTAAAAATATATTTGCCCGTTCAAAGGACGGAATTCTCATTTTTGACCATACCGATAAAATAATTGAGGTAAATCCATCGTTTTGCAAGATTATAAACCTTGATAAAACTGAATTGATCGGCAGGCATCTGGGGGATATTGTCCCGGTAAATAAACAATTCAAGCTTGACAAACAGAGGGAACTTTTAAAGATGAAGGATAGTGTAAGAGGCATTCTTCCGATACATAGCGGCAAAAAAATCGTGGAATTTGATTTTACGACCAGTAAGCTTAATGAGAGCGGGCATTATATGTGTGTGTTAAGAGATGTAACCGATAAGCGGCTCCTAGAAAAGAAAGTAAAAAAAAATGAAGAGCTGTATACAGACCTTTTTATCGAGGCCTTGGATGGCATCATTTTTTGGCGGGGCAGAGGGAAGATTATTGATGCTAATGAATCGGCATGCAGGATTTTTGAGTGCACCCACGATGAGCTGCTCCAGAAACGATTGGATGATTTTGTTTACGAAAAAAATAAAAGGTACAAGCGTATAGTAAAAAATCTGTTTGACAAGGGCGGCATTCGGGATGAACTCTTCTTTCTCATGCCAAACGGCCAAATCAAATCCCTGGAATTTACAGTTAAATTAAACTCTGTCGAAGGCTACCATATGACTATTTTCAGGAATGTAAGTGAACGCCACCGCATGGAAAAGGAATTGCGGGAAAGTGAACTGAAATTCCGCCGCATTTTTGAGGGAGCGCTGGAAGGCATTCTCCTCTGGAATGATCAATTTCAAATCGTAGATGTTAATCAATCCGGCCAGAGATTGCTGCAGATGTCAAAAGAAGAACTTATTGGAGTTTCATTACATAGTATCTTGAATGATTGCAATATTACAGATGATGAGTTGAAGCAGCAGATTTATAGCATACAAAACGATGGGCAATCTGACGGCAGTCTCTCCATTACCTTAAAGTCAGGCAGAAAAAAATATTTTGAGTTTTCAAACAAGCAAAACGTTTTTTCAAACTTAAGCATGACTACATTTAAAGACATAACAGAGAAGCTTGAAATGGAAGAGCAGCTTCGAAAATCAGACACTTTAAATGTCATTGGGGAGCTCGCAGCAGGGATTGCCCACGAAATCAGAAACCCTATGACGGCCCTGAAAGGGTTTATCCAGTTGCTGGAAGATAGCATTGAGGAAGACCACTCCATGTATTTTAATGTGATAACCACAGAGCTGAGCAGAATTGATTCAATAATTAATGAATTCCTCATTCTAGCTAAACCTCAGGCGGTCAAGTTTGTCCAAAAAGATATCGCCCAAATCATGAAAGAGACGGTTGACCTTCTAAGTGCTCAGGCGGTACTGCATAATGTCCAGTTTAGGACTTATTACGAAAAGGATCTGCCACTTGTTTTCTGTGAGCCCAATCAGATGAAAAAGGTATTTATCAATATCATAAAAAATGCGATTGAGGTCATGCCCAAAGGCGGATATATAACGGTTTCACTTCAGGCCTGCAGAGATAATAAAATAAAGGTATCCATCCGGGATGAGGGATCAGGAATACCAGGCCATAAAATAAAAAAGCTGGGTGAACCTTTTTATACCACGAAGGAAAGAGGCACTGGACTGGGGCTAATGGTTACATATAAAATTATTGAGGAGCACAAGGGAACAATTGAAGTGGAAAGCAAACTCGGAAAAGGAACCGTATTTCACATTTATTTGCCATATATTAAAAAGGCGGGAGAACAATGAACAGCAGAATTTATTCGAAAACGGAATCGCCAATAGGAGAGATTTACATTGTTATTGAAGAGCAGCTGCTTTCGGCAGTATACATTGGTGAAGAAGATTTTCTTGTGGGGGAGGAAAAATTTCAATTGAAGTTTGATCCTTCAAACCCGCTTCTGAAGAAATGCAAACTTCAGATTGATGAATATTTTAAAGGGCAGAGGAAGGAATTTGATCTCCCAGTAGACCCCCAGGGAACCATTTTTCAGAGAGCTGTGTGGAAGGAGCTTTCTCTTATCCCTTTTGGTGAAACGAGAAGCTATCAGGATATAGCCTTGAAAATCGGAAAAGAAAAAGCGGTCCGGGCCATTGGTCAGGCAAACAAAGCAAATCGTTTGCCCATTATTATTCCATGCCATCGAGTAATCGGCAAAAATAAGTCTCTAACAGGATATGCCGGAACGCGTACAGATATTAAAGAGAAGCTGCTATCCCTGGAAGGGGCAAGGTTTAAGAGTTAAATATATTTACTTTAAAATCACCTTCAGGTGATTTTTTATTTTTAAACACTGCTTGTAAGGTTGACGAAACTTAATGAATTTGATATATATCTAATTAGTTGTTTATCGAAAAAAGGAGGCAATTACATTAAATGCAATTAAATCGTTTAGTATCCTTTTATAAAACAATGGGTGATCCCACAAGAATCCGGATTGTATTTCTTTTGGCTAAAGGACCTTTGCATGGGCAGGCAATAGCGGGGAAATTGGGCTTGACACCGCCAACTATTACTCATCATTTAAACAAATTGCGTGATATAAACCTGGTTTACCAGCGCAGAGATAAAAATACTGTCTATTTTTATTTGAATGAACCTGTGCTGAAACAGCAGTCAAGTGTGCTTGCCAAACTGGCAGATAAGGAGGAAGTGAAAAAGATGGAAGAATTGAATATCGAGAATCAGAAGGTTATCGATAATTTCTTTACAAGCGACGGAAAGCTGAAAAATATTCCAGCCCAGAGAAAGAAGAAGCTAATGGTTTTTGAGCATCTTATTAAAGGGCTGAAAATCGGGAAAAAATACGAAGAAAAAGAACTCAATGAATATATTAAACAGTTCCATGAAGATTACGCCACGATACGCAGGGAATTCATCATCAATCATTATATGTACAGGGAAAATGGAATCTACGAGTTAAATCCGCCGGAAATGTGGGCGAAGATTGAAGGATAAACGGCAAACGGAAGGCCCCTTTAAAAGCAAGGGCCCTTCGTATTTTATTGATAAAATTCAGGCCTCCGGTCCGTGAAAATAGGAATCAGTTTACGGACTTCCTTCACCTTGTCAAGGTCAATTTCAGCCTCCACGATTTCTTTGTCCTCTAAACCCTCGGCTAGAACTTCTCCCCAAGGATCAATGATCATGGAATGACCGGCAAATACATTCTCGGGGTCAGAACCTGCCCGATTGCAGGCAATCACATAGCATTGGTTTTCAATGGCCCTTGCAATTAAAAGTGCACGCCAATGGGTTAGTCTGGCCAAAGGCCATTCAGCTACAACAAATAAGGCTTCTGCCCCTTCCGCTGTATGGGCCCGTATCCACTCCGGAAAACGGATATCATAGCAAATCATCCCTGCAAACAGTCTGTTTTCCAATGAAAAAGCACCCTTTGCTTTACCCCCAGTTAAATAGAGATGCTCATTCATGAGCTTGAATAAATGCAGCTTGCTGTACTGGTGGATAGGTTCTCCATTTTTATCCACGACTAAAAGAGTATTGTAAACGCCATCGGCAGTTTTATTTGCAACAGATCCACCCACCAGATGAACATAATTTTTTTCGCAATCCCTTTTAAAAAGGTGAGGGCTGCAGCGGCATCCTGATCTCCTATATCATCCAATCTGGTTAAATCATAGCCTGTCGTCCAAAGCTCTGGAAGTACAATAACATCAGGGTTTGATTTTAGCGCCTTTTCAATCATTGCTTCGGCTGCTTCATAATTCTTTTTTGGTTTGCCAAACATAATATCCATCTGCAAACAAGCAATCTTTAATTTCATGAAAATCCCCCGCATTTATTCTATTCTCTTTTACTTATGTTAAAATTAGTCCGATAGATAACAATTTTCAAAATTTAACTTTACAACTTATCATTTACGTTATATCATTTGTGACTATATTTTCAATCTTTTTTTTAAATGAAGTTCAAAAAGTCCGGAAAAATAGTGGTCACATCTGGTTTTTGCTGAAGCAGCTGCAAGCCAGCGCTCTGCTCCTTTACCTCTTTGGGTATTTTTGTCCAACTTTTTGAACACGTACTAAATATTTAAAGCAGGTGAAAATCTTTGATTAATTATCCACATTCAGATTTGCTGAAAAATTTACCGAAGCAATTTTTCGCATCTTTAGTATCGAAGGTTGGGAAACAGCTTGAACAAGGCCATGATGTGATCAATCTTGGGCAAGGAAATCCCGATCAGCCTACTCCCGGCCATATTGTTAAAAAGCTACAAAGTGCAGCCGAAAAGCCAGTAAATCACAAATACTCTCCGTTTCAGGGATTTCCGTATCTGAAAAAGGCGGCTGCAGATTTTTATAAAAGGGAATATGATGTAGATGTAGATCCGGAAACCGAAGTCGCCATATTGTTTGGTGGAAAGGCTGGCCTGGTTGAAATTCCTCAATGCCTGTTAAACCCTGGCGATACTGTTCTTGTGCCAGATCCCGGTTACCCGGATTATTGGTCAGGTATAGCACTGGCAAAAGCAGAAATGGCGACAATGCCGTTAAGGGAGGAAAATGGCTTTTTGCCTCTTTACAGCGAACTTACAGACGAACAGCTTAATGCTGCTAAACTCATGTTCCTTAATTATCCAAACAATCCCACTGGGGCCGTGGCCAGTGAAAAATTTTTCCAGGAAACAGTTGAGCTCGGCAAAAAACATGGAATTTGCATTATTCATGACTTTGCTTATGGCGGCATTGGCTTTGACGGCAAGAAGCCGGTCAGCTTTCTGCAAGCAGAGGGAGCAAAAGAAGCAGGAATTGAAATTTATACCCTTTCAAAAACGTATAATATGGCAGGCTGGAGAATCGGTTTTGCGGTTGGAAATGCGAGTGTTATTTCTGCCTTGAACCTTTTACAGGATCATCTATATGTAAGCTTGTTCGGAGCTGTCCAGGAAGCTGCAGCAGCTGCACTTACTGAATCACAGGTATGTGTCAAGGAACTGAATGCCCTATACGAAAGCAGGCGGAATGCATTCATTTCAGGTCTTCAGGAAATAGGATGGGATGTCAAAGCACCTGAAGGGTCTTTCTTTGCTTGGTTAAAGGTACCAGAAGGTTTTTCATCCGAAGAATTTGCTGATCAGTTGCTCGAAAAAGCCCATATCGCCGTTGCGCCTGGCATCGGGTTTGGAAAATATGGGGAAGGATATGTGCGTGTAGGCCTGCTCACCTCAGAAGATAGACTTAAAGAAGCAGTGGAGCGAATTAGGAAGTTAAATTTATTCTAAAATTTTTTCATATAAAGAATTGACAAACAGGTTCAACCCTGTCATAATCCTAATTAAATTTTAATTCAAAATTAACTAAATATTAATTTTCGTTTTCTTATCAAGAGCAGGCGGAGGGACTAGCCCTATGAAGCCCGGCAACCGACTTACCAATAAGCACGGTGCTAATTCTTGCAGCTTTTTAAAGCTGATAGATAAGAAGATGTTAGTTTAATCTGCTAACCTCTTCTTATTGAAGAGGTTTTTTTATTGCCCGGATTTGCAGAAATGAAAGGAAGAAAATATATGAGTGAAATTATCGCAACTTATCTAATTCATGATTCAAAACATAATCCTGAGAAAAAAGCAGAGGAAATCGCATTAGGCCTTACGGTCGGTTCATGGACTCATTTACCTGAACTGGAAAAGAACCAGCTCCGCAAGCATAAAGGCAGAGTTGTTTCGGTTGAAGGCCTTTTAACAGCAGAAGGCAGCAAGGAAACGGCCGCAATCATTAAAATCGCTTATCCAACTGCTAATTTCAGTCCGGATATGCCAGCCATTTTAACAACGGTTTTTGGAAAGCTATCACTGGACGGGAAGATTAAGTTAATAGATTTACAGTTTTCCGATGAGATCAAAAGTTTTTTCCCTGGCCCTCGGTTCGGGATTGAAGGTTTAAGAGAAAAGCTGAATGTCGGCAGCAGGCCTCTGCTGATGAGCATCTTTAAAGGTGTTCTCGGCAAGGATATGAATTTTTTAACTTCACAGTTGAGGCAACAAGCACTTGGCGGCATCGACATTGTGAAAGATGATGAAATTTTGTTTGAAAATGAACTCACCCCTTTTGAAGAAAGGATTACGGAAGGTAAAAAGGTGCTTGGCCAGGTTTTTGAAGAAACCGGTCATCGCACACTTTATGCAGTGAATTTAACAGGCAGGACCTTTGATTTGAAAGTGAAAGCCAGAAAAGCCGCAAGTCTTGGTGCGGACCTCCTCCTGTTTAATGTCTTTGCATATGGACTGGATGTACTGCAGGAGTTAAGAGAAGATGAAGGGATTGGGCTGCCGATTATGGCACACCCTGCTGTCAGCGGTGCCCTGTCTGCTTCAAGCATCTATGGAATTTCTTACCCTCTGCTTTTGGGCAAGCTTCTCAGATATGCAGGAGCGGATTTATCGCTTTTCCCTTCACCATATGGTTCAGTGGCACTTGAAAAGGAGCAGGCGATCTCGATAGGACAATCATTAACATCCGAAGATTACTGCAAAAAGACCTTTCCGGTACCATCAGCGGGCATTCATCCAGGTCTGGTTCCGCTGCTTTACCATGACTTTGGAACAGACAGTGTGATCAATGCGGGCGGGGGAGTACATGGGCATCCGGATGGAGCAAAAGGCGGCGGCTTAGCCTTCCGCCAAGCAATTGATTTAACTTTAAATGGAATTTCATTATCAGAATCTCTTTCAGGTTTTCCTGAACTAAAAAAGGCGATAGATTTATGGGGACACTCAGAGGTGAAAGCTACTAATGGCTAATATAACTGTTTTTTGTGATTTTGACGGGACCATTACAGAAAAAGATAACATCATTAACATTATGAAAAAATTTGCCCCGCCTGAATGGGATGAGATAAAGAATAAAATATTGTCACAGCAAATTTCAATTCAGGAAGGAGTAGGGAAGATGTTTTCCCTCCTTCCAAGCAGCCTTAAGGAAGACATTATCCAATTTACACTGGAAAATGGCAAGATAAGAGCCGGCTTTCAGGAATTTGTGGATTATTTGAGAAAAGAAGATATACCGCTTTATGTTGTCAGCGGTGGAATTGACTTTTTTGTGCAGCCAGTTTTAGAGAAATATGGCCCCTTTGATGCTGTTTATTGCAATGGTTCAGATTTTAGCGGCGAAACAATCAAAATTTTATGGCCTCATAGCTGTGATGATGAATGTGATAACAGCTGCGGCTGCTGCAAGCCTTCTATTATGAGAAAGCTTGAGGCTGGAGATACCTATAAAATTGTTATAGGGGATTCTGTTACCGATCTGGAGGCTGCAAAACAGGCTGATTTAGTTATTGCCAGAGACTTGCTGCAAGAGAAAAGCAAAGAAATGAATCTTAATTATCACGGATTTGAAACGTTTTATGAGTGCATTGAAATTTTGAAAAATGTCAATGGGGTGAGTGTATGAGATTAGCGGAAGAAAAATGGCAAGAGCTTGCTGATATAAAAGATGAATTGGCTGAAAGAGACTGGTTTATGGGGACTAGCGGCAATTTGGCGATCAAGGTTACCGACAGCCCCCTTCAATTCCTCGTAACAGCAAGCGGGAAGGATAAAAGGAAACGGACAAAGGAGGATTTCCTCCTAGTGGATGAATTTGGGCTGCCTGTTGGGGAAACCCATCTAAAGCCTTCTGCGGAAACGCTATTACATGTGGAGATTTACCGGAAAACGAAAGCCGGGTGCAGCCTTCACGTCCATACGATTGACAATAATGTCATATCGGAAATTTATGGCGACCAGGAGGCAGTTACATTCAAAGGGCAAGAACTCATAAAGGCATTTGATAAATGGGAGGAGGATGCTGTTCTTCGGATTCCGATTATTCCGAATCATGCGCATATTCCTGCACTCGCCAAATGTTTTTCCTCCCATATACATGAAGATACAGGTGCTGTTTTAATTAGAAACCATGGAATTACCGTTTGGGGAAAAACATCCTTTGAAGCAAAAAAAGTACTCGAAGCTTCTGAGTTTTTATTCCGTTATCAGTTAAGGCTGCTGGAACATAAGCCTTATCAGTTATTTAAAGTAGTGTAAAAACTTTAATAATTAAGCTGTGTTAAAGCTAATTTTGGAATTTGTTGGAGCAGAGGAAGGGAGTCTCATCGAAAATGCATTCGCATCCTTCTTCCGGTGATTATTCGACGGTGCTGGTTCTAATGTCCTCCGGGTAGCCTGCGAACAGCGGGTGCCTACAGCGGAAATCAACACGCAACTTAAAAAGAGCCAATTAAAAAATTACAAATGAAAGGGTTGGGAAATATGGCATACATCGTTTTGCAAAATACAAAAGAAGAAATCAGAAACCAGGAAGAGGTTGCAGCTTTCCTTGAAAAGCAGGAAGTTATTTATGAACAATGGGCAATTGAAAAGCTTCCTGAAAACCTTCAGGAGAAATATCTGCTTTCTGATGAAGAAAAGCAAGTGATTCTGGATACATTTTCTGAAGAAATTAAATATATTTCCGAGAGAAGAGGCTATCAGGCTCAAGACGTTATTTCCCTTTCAGAGCATACGCCAAACTTGAATCAGCTTCTTCAGAATTTCCAGCAGGAACACCATCATACAGATGATGAAGTAAGATTTATTGTCAGCGGGCATGGAGTTTTTATCATTCAAGGAAAAAATGGAGAATTCTTTGAGGTTTTTCTGAATCCCGGAGACTTAATTTCTGTACCTGAAAACATCCGCCATTATTTTACTTTACAGGAAGATCGGAAGGTTGTTGCTATCCGTATTTTTGTGACTACAGAGGGCTGGGTCCCAATCTATGAAAAGGAAGAGATTCATAATTAAAATGAAATCCCTTTGCCAAGCGGCAAAGGGATTTTTGCATTAAATTTTTCTGCAAGAACATTGGTTATTTTTTACAAAAGAATCGGAAAATCCTGATTGAAAAATCGTCGATATCACTGGATAATGTTGATTTATTATGTCGAAAAGCAAGAAGGAAAAGGTAAAATTACTGTCGATTTAAATTCTTTTGGAAAAAGATTGTCTAATATTGCGAATCTATTTACATTTATAGAAATTCTTGTAATAATGCTTCAAGTAGCCATATTTTTATTTATTTAAAGGATAAAGGGATAGGAGTAGGAGGAAAAAGAAGTTGCGCCATAAAAGAACAGTTATGCTGGCTGAAATTCAGCAAAAGAGAGAAAAAATGATAGAAGCGGCAAAGAAAAATGGACTAGCCAGCGAAGAAACAATACGCTGCAGCCAGGAGCTTGATACATTAATTTATAAATATCAATGTGCCATTAAAAAAGAGCAAGAACATAAGAAAAAAATGAAAATTTCATTCAGACAAATGATACTTTTATGGAAGAAGGCTGTTGTCTGAAGATAACAGTAAATATATATAATAAGGAAAGCAAAGAATTTTTCTTAGAATATGCAAAGTAATTATAAAAGGATCCCTGAGGATCCTTTTATAATTAGAAAATCTCGATAAGGAAAATCATAAATAAAAGTCCGGTTATAAACGAGTAGGTGGATGTACGTTCATTCCCATCTCCATGGCTTTCAGGAATTAACTCCTTATAAATAATAAACAGCATCGCCCCTGCAGCGAAGGCTAAACCGTAGGGAACTAGAAACTCAATATAAGAAGTCAAATAGAAGCCGAGGAGAGACATAACGATTTCAATTGCTCCGGTTAATGTGGCAATCATAAATGCCTTTAGCTTGCTGATTTTCTGGTTAATTAAAAATAATGCTACCAGAAGACCTTCCGGCGCATTTTGGAGACCGATTGCAAATGCAATTAAATTCCCTGTATCCTGTGAACTGGAAGCATAACTGACACCAACTGAGAGCCCTTCAGGAATATTATGCAGGATAATTGCAGCAATGATTAGCATAGCCTTCTCATCAAACTCAATTCCTTTACTGGAATGCTGCAGATCGAGATGGGGGATGTTTTTTTCTAAAAGGGTGAGAGCCAAAACGCCCAAAAAAATTCCTGCAGCAAGTGGAATAAAGCCTCCTATATTAAGCGCCTCGGGTATAAGCCCCATAGTTGATGCAGCCATCATAATCCCCGCTGTAAAAGCAAGTAATGTATCACGCCATCTATGAGTAACCGAGCCTTTCATAAATAGAATAAGCAATGCCCCCAACCCTGTTGAAAAGGCGGATAGCACACTGCCGATAAATACTCCTGTCATAATTAATTCCCTCACTTATCTCTTAAAAGAAAGCCTGATTGAAAAATTAACAGTAAATCCATTTGATGTGAAACTGTGATTTATGTCATTGTGAAAATCTGAATATTCCTTATAGTATAAATTAATGAATTCTATAAATACAACGAGTTCATATATTCTTCCATTCTTCCACTTCTTTGTTATCTGCAAACATATTCACATTATTGCAATGCTAAAGAGAAGACGGCCTAAAATCTTCAACATGCCAATCAAAAATTTTCCGCAGCAAGAGGCACAATTCAGGTGAATTCTTTTTTGTTAGTACTATGCCTGTATTGCGAATCATATATCGTAATACATAGCAATTTTTATATAAAACTTAGAGCAAGCGCTTTCTATAAGCTTTAAGTTATGAGGAGGGAAAGTTGAAAATGCACATTGTCGTCTGTGTCAAGCAGGTGCCTGATACAAAGATCATTAAAATTAACCCTAAAACCAACACTCTTGACCGCCGAAGCGCTCCTGCTATTTTAAACCCTTATGACGCCCATGCGGTCCAGGAAGCTGTGAAAATCAAAAAGATGCTGGGAAAAGGGACTATTTCTGTATTATCCATGGGACCTCCCCAGGCAACTGCTGTTATTAAAAAAAGCATTGAAATTGGTGCTGACCGGGGATTTTTAATTTCGGACCGAGCATTTGCCGGTGCAGATACACTGGCAACGAGCTATGCACTTTCTAAAGCATTAGAGCGTATTTCGAAGGAAAATCCTGTAGATCTAATTATTTGTGGAAAACATGCAATTGACGGGGACACTGGGCAGGTTGGACCTGGGATTGCACGCAGGCTGGATATTCCCCCTGTAACGAACGTTATAGAAGTCTCAGAACTGAATGAAAGCGAAAGTACAGTCCTTCTAAAAAGGAAAATTACCAGCGGATATGAATTGATACTGGCCCAAGTCCCGTGCCTGCTGACGGTTGAAAAAGAGATTAATAGCATTGAATATTCCCCAATGCCAAATATGATTAAGGCTGCCAGATATGAACCAGTCATTTGGTCTGTGAATGATTTGGAAGATGTGGACCGTACACAGCTTGGACTTAAAGGTTCTCCTACGATTGTAGGTAAAATGTTTACTCCTCCCAAACCTGAAGGAGGAAAAAGGCTGGAAGGGAATGCAGATGATCAGGTCAAGCAGCTCATGGAACTATTAAGCGATAAAAAAGAATTATTTGCTGCACAGTAACAGATAAGCTAAGGAGGGATCCTCATGATGGAGGAATACCGGGGAGTATGGGTATTCATAGAACAAAATGATGGGAAAATAGAAGGTGTTTCCCTGGAATTGCTCGGTGCCGGAAGAAAGCTGGCAGATAAGCTGGAAGTGCCTCTTTCTGGCGTTCTTTTAGGCTATAAAGTAAAGCCTTTAAGCCAGGAGGTTATTTCATATGGAGCAGACCAAGTGTATGTTGTAGACCATGAAGTTATGAAAGATTATCGGACTGAATCTTATATGCAGGCAGTCATCAATCTTGCCGAAAAATACAAACCTGAAATTTTCCTTTATGGTGCTACAGCAAATGGAAAAGACCTTGCAAGTGCAGTTGCAACAGATTTAAGCACTGGATTGACTGCGGATACAACTATGCTGGATGTCGAATTGGAGAAAAGGCTGCTTGAGGCAAGCCGGCCTGCATTCGGTGGAAACATTATGGCAACTATCCTTTGTAAAAAGCATCGGCCGCAGATGGCCACTGTCCGTCCAAAAGTAATGAAAGCCCTCGAGCCTGATCCTAGCAGACAAGGCAAGGTAATAGAAGAGCCCATCACTTTAAAAGAAGAAGACATGCGCACAAAAGTACTTAAAATTGTGAAAGATGTCACAAAAAAGGTGAATTTAGCAGACGCGCATGTTGTTGTTGCAGGCGGGAAAGGCATGGGCGATTTACAGGGATTCCAGCTTATCCATGAGCTTGCCGACAGCATAGGGGCTACAGTCGGAGGAACTAGGGACGTAGTTGAGGCAGGGTGGCTTCCGCATGAACAGCAAATCGGGCAGACAGGCGAAACTATTACACCGAAAATCTACTTTGCCATCGGAATATCCGGAGCCATTCAGCATATAGTAGGCATGAAGAATTCGGAGTTTATCATAGCAATTAACAAAGATCCGGAAGCTCCTATTTTCGATGTGGCCACATATGGCATCGTTGGTGATGCTATGGAAATCGTGCCAAAATTAATAAAGCAATTTAAAGAAGCGCGCGAAAGAGGCGGTGAAATAAGCTATGTCTGAGAAATTTGATGTAATAGTAGTAGGAGCAGGACCTGCAGGGACCTCGTGTGCATATACTTGTGCCAAAAATGGATTAAAAGTTTTGCAGATTGAAAGAGGAGAATATCCTGGCAGCAAAAATGTAATGGGCGGCGTTCTATATCGTAAGCAAATGGAAGAAATCATTCCTGAATTCTGGAAAGAGGCTCCGTTAGAGCGTCCTGTCATTGAGCAGCGCTTCTGGATGATGGATAAAGAGTCGTCCGTAAGCTTTGGATATAAGGGACTTGAATGGGGGAAAGAGCCATACAATAATTTCACTGTGCTTCGAGCACCATTTGACCAATGGTATGCTAAAAAAGGTGTCGAACAAGGCGTCTTGTTAATAAACGAAACAGTGGTATTGGAATGTCTTACAGAAAACGGTAAAGTGGTTGGCGTCAGAACAGACCGGCCTGATGGAGATGTTTATGCAGATGTCATTGTGCTTGCTGATGGCGTAAATTCCCTGCTTGCCAAACAACTGGGCTATCATAAAGAATTTCGTCCAGATGAAGTAGCACTGACGGTTATGGAAGTAATCAATCTCTCGAAAGATAAAATTAATGATCGCTTTAACCTTGAAGATAACCAAGGCTGCACGATAGAGATTTTCGGTGACTCTACTAAAGGAAACCTCGGAACAGCTTTTATCTATACCAATAAGGAAAGTGTAAATATTGGTGTGGGAACAACGCTTTCAAGCATGATAAAGGCAAAGCTGAAGCCTTACGATCTCCTTGATTATTTAAAGACCCATCCAATGGTGAGGCCATTAATTGAGGGGGGAGAATCGGCTGAGTATCTCGCACATTTAATTCCAGAAGGTGGCTACCATTCCGTGCCAAAGGTGGCTGGAGATGGTGTTCTCCTGGTTGGAGATGCTGCACAGCTCGTTAATGCGATACACAGAGAGGGCTCAAATATGGCAATGGCCTCAGGAAAAATGGCAGCTGAAACGATTATTGAAGCAAAAAAACGAGACGACTTTGGCGAAGCAAGCTTAAATCAATACAGGGAAAAACTTTATCAAAGTTTCATTATAAAAGACCTGGAAAAATACAAAGATGCTGCACACACCTTTGAGCACTATCCGCAATACTTCAAAGAATACGTACCAATGATGAACAGGGCAGCCAGCAAGTTCTTTACGGTAGATGGAACACCAAAGAGAGATAAGCAGAAAGAAATCATGAAGAGCATAACAAGCGAACGCGGTACCATTCGTGTGCTGCAAGACATGTACAGAGCATGGAAGGCGGTGAAATAATGTCAACCAAAACGATCGAAGAAAAACAGTATTTGATCCGTTTTAAGGCAGATACAAAATCACATCTTACTGTATTGGACCATGATATCTGCATGACAAAATGCCCGGATAAGATTTGCACTATTTTCTGCCCTGCAGAAGTATATAAGTGGGAAGGCCTGCGCATGCAGGTTGGCTACGAAGGGTGCCACGAATGCGGAAGTTGCCGCATCGGCTGCCCTTACCAGAATATCAAATGGGAATATCCAAAAGGCGGCCATGGAATTGTGTTTAGGCTTGCTTAGGGTTTATGGTTCATGCTTTTGCAAAGTGTAACCCATTAAAATAATTAAAGATGATGCTCTAAAAAGTATCGTCTTTTCTTTTTTCTCTGTATGGAAAAGTGTTGTTTATAGGAAATATAAAAAACCGACCCATTTACAAGGGGCGGTTTTGAAAAGGGGGGTAAATGAAAAGGGCTTTTTTTCGGTACATGTTTATTGTAGCCAAAATTTATTAACAAAATGTTAACAAGTTATATCTAAACTATTAAAGCTTTAAAATTAACTATTCAATTTACATTAAAGTAAGTTTAATGCGAATAAAGAAATGGCTTTCAGCATGGGGGTTTAGCTGCTATGTAAGCTGAGCAGTTCGAGATACCAGCCGCTGATTATATGGAAGTGGTGATGCTTTCGTAAAAGGGTATGATCCCGATTACCGCGTTAAAGCTTTTAAGTAATAGTCCTTTAGTATCTTAATTTTTTAATTAGAACCTGTTAAACTAAAGGTGGTCGGACTTTTACAGTTGACCCCCTATAATCTTGAGAGCTTAGAGACAATCTAGGCTCTTTTTTTGTGTGTGCCAGGCATGGCAACTATCTAGGTGGTGAAAGTCCACTGTGGGGGTACACATCGACTAACCACTAAGGAAGCGCAAGGTACT
>NZ_QGTW01000021.1 GCF_003182355.1 Cytobacillus oceanisediminis
CATGAAGCCCCCCTCGAGATGAGATTTCCCATAGCGTCAAGCTAGTAAGATCCCTGAAAGATGATCAGGTTGATAGGTCAGAGGTGGAAGCGTGGCGACATGTGGAGCTGACTGATACTAATCGATCGAGGACTTAACCAAGTCATTGGTGATACTCGGCAGCACTTCTTCATGCATTATCTAGTTTTGAAGGAATGAATTTTCTTCAAACCAAATAGTCTGGTGGCGATAGCGAGAAGGTCACACCCGTTCCCATACCGAACACGGAAGTTAAGCTTCTCAGCGCCGATGGTAGTTGGGGGCTGTCCCCCTGTGAGAGTAGGACGCTGCCGGGCAAATGAAGAGTACCTGAATAGGTGCTCTTTTTTTATTGGTTTCAAGATCCTTTTTGGTATAAATATCAATATACCTTAAGATACTTCTCTTTTAAGGTGATTCTAAATGATCTTACCTTTATTTTTCAAAGATATCGGTCACTTTCATGGATATATCGGCCAGAATTTTATTTTATCGGTCACTTTTTCGATTTATCGGTCAGATTTCATTTTTATCGGTCACTTTTTCCATATATCGGTCAGTTGGCTCTATGGCGCCACTTTTAAAGCTATATCCAGCTAAGCAGATTAGAAATCCATGTTTACAATACCCCGGTAGATCACTCTAACTTGTGTCAGATGATAGGTGAATTTTAAATGTTGCTAGAAAACTTTAAAAAATAGGATCTCATATACCGTGCCAGAGCCCTTTACAAACAAATCTCCTTATTTACTGCCTCCCTTCTTCAGAGTTACATATGATTCCAAAATTCATCACTATATTCCCGTCCTAAACTATTATTTTTAAAATGCATACAAATTTCCTCTGCACCCAAGCACAAACATGCCAATTCTAAAATATATTGTTATCGACATTAACTCCCATTTTCAGGTTTGAGAAGTCAAAAAATAGGGGAAAATTATTAACACCCGCCAATTGCAAGAAATTACATAAATCATGTATAATTAAAGTCAAATATAGTCAAAGTCAGATAGGGGGAGGCTTGGTGAGAAATATATCCGACATAATTGAGAATTATCTAAAACAGGTTTTAGAAAAGAGCGAGAGGGAAATCGTGGAAATAAAAAGAAGTGAAATTGCTGATAAATTTCAATGTGTGCCCTCTCAGATCAATTATGTTATCAACACCCGCTTTACGATTGAAAAAGGCTATGTCGTGGAGAGTAAGCGGGGCGGCGGAGGCTATATCCGGATTATGAAAGTCCAGTCTTATGACCACGCTGATTTAATCGACCAGTTGATTTCATTAGTGCAGGGCCGAATCGCCCAAAGCAGTGCTGAAAATGTAATCTATCGCCTGGTTGAAGAAGAAATCATTACACATAGGGAAGCTAAAATAATGCTCAGTGTAATTGACCGTTCTGTACTATATATCGATCTGCCTTACCGGGATGAGCTTCGGGCACGGATGTTGAAGGCGATGTTAACTACTTTGAAATATAAATAAGTTTTAGCGAGCTGGAGAGGTGAAGTAATGATTTGTCAGGAGTGTAATCAAAGACCGGCCACGCTGCATTTTACAAAGGTGGTAAATGGTGAGAAAGCAGAGTTTCATCTTTGCGAGAAGTGTGCGCAGGAAAAAGGTGAAATGTTCATGCTTGGCAGCGGTTCCGGTTTTTCAATAAATAATTTGCTGGCAGGCCTGCTGAATATTGAACCTGCGTTTCAGGGATCGAAACAGGATCCTTTCCAGCAGGAAAAGGTTCTGCAGTGTGAACAATGTTCCATGACCTTTCAGCAGTTTATTAAAGTAGGGCGATTTGGATGCGCTCATTGCTATGAGACCTTTATAGACCATCTGAATCCTATTCTTAGAAGGCTGCACAGCGGGAATTCCTCACATAACGGAAAAATTCCTGCAAGAATAGGCGGAACTATTCATTTGCGAAGGAATATCGACGAACTGAAACATAAGTTAAAAGAAATGATTGCCCAAGAAGAGTTTGAAAAAGCGGCAGAATTGAGAGACGAAGTAAGGAAGCTGGAAAAACAGCTGAATGCCAATCATGAGGGAGGGGAATAAGCTTGTCGCTGGAACGTTTTATGAATCAAGCTATTAGCTCCTGGATGAGTGCAGAAGGCCCTGATTCCGATATTGTCTTAAGTTCACGAATCAGGCTCGCGCGCAATATTAAACAATATAAATTCCCTACTTTATTTTCAAACGAAGAAGCAAAAGCGGTTATCCAAAAAGTGAAGAATAGGGTGGAGCATTCTTCTATTTCAAAACTTGGAGATCTGGAGCTCCTATTAATGGATGAACTTCAGCCTCTTCAAAAAAGAGTGCTAATGGAAAAACACTTAATCAGTCCCCATCTTGCTGAGAATTCAACTCATGGTGCCTGCCTTCTTTCAGCAAATGAAGAGGTAAGCATTATGATTAATGAAGAAGACCATATACGGATTCAATGTTTGTTTCCGGGGTTTCAGCTTTTGGAAGCCTTAAGTATGGCAAATGAAATAGATGATTGGCTGGAGGAAGAGGCCGATTATGCTTTTGATGAAAATGTTGGCTTTTTAACAAGCTGCCCGACAAATGTGGGGACTGGACTGAGAGCATCCGTAATGATGCACTTGCCAGGACTTGTGCTTACCCAGCAAATGAACCGGATTATTCCGGCGATTAATCAGCTTGGCCTAGTTGTTAGAGGAATTTACGGTGAAGGCAGCGAAGCATTAGGAAACATATTTCAAGTTTCAAATCAGATCACACTCGGAAAATCAGAAGAGGATATCGTAGAGGATCTGAAAAGTGTTGTCAGCCAGCTAATTTCACAGGAAAGATCAGCAAGGGAAGCATTAGCAAAGACTTCTAACATACAATTAGAAGACAGAGTCTTCCGCTCTTATGGCGTTTTATCCAATTGCAGAATTATTGAATCGAAGGAAGCCGCTCAATGCTTATCCGATGTTCGCCTGGGAATAGATATGCAGTATATAAAAGACATATCAAAAAATATTTTAAATGAGCTGATGATCCTGACACAGCCCGGCTTTTTGCAGCAATATGCAGGCGGGCCGCTTAGGCCTCATGAACGCGATATCCGCAGGGCTTCATTAATCAGGGAAAGACTAAAAATGGAAGATCAAGAGTTGGGAGGATGAAATTATGATGTTCGGACGTTTTACGGAAAGAGCTCAGAAGGTATTAGCTTTAGCACAGGAGGAAGCAATCCGTTTAGGCCACAATAACATCGGGACAGAGCATATCCTGCTTGGACTGGTACGCGAAGGAGAAGGAATAGCCGCAAAAGCCCTCTATGCATTGGGCCTCGGTTCTGAGAAAATCCAAAAAGAGGTTGAAAATCTAATAGGCAGAGGACAGGATGCTTCCCAGACTATCCATTATACACCGCGTGCTAAAAAGGTAATTGAACTTTCCATGGATGAAGCTAGAAAGCTTGGACACTCCTATGTTGGAACCGAGCATATCCTGCTGGGGCTTATCCGGGAAGGAGAAGGTGTTGCAGCAAGGGTCCTCAATAACCTTGGAGTCAGCCTCAATAAGGCACGCCAGCAAGTGCTGCAGCTTTTGGGCAGCAATGAGTCTGGAAACCATCAAGGTGGTTCTGCGGCTAATGCCAATACGCCAACTCTTGATGGATTAGCCCGAGATTTAACGGCTATTGCAAGGGAAGGAAGCTTGGATCCGGTAATCGGGCGCAGCAAAGAAATCCAGCGTGTCATTGAAGTATTAAGCCGCCGTACGAAAAACAACCCGGTTCTTATTGGTGAGCCAGGGGTTGGTAAAACAGCAATTGCAGAGGGATTGGCACAGCAAATCATTAACAATGAAGTGCCGGAAACTCTTCGTGATAAAAGGGTTATGACGCTTGATATGGGTACAGTTGTAGCAGGTACTAAATATCGCGGTGAATTTGAGGACCGCCTGAAAAAGGTGATGGATGAAATCAGGCAGGCGGGTAATATTATTTTATTCATTGATGAGCTTCATACTTTAATAGGTGCCGGCGGAGCTGAAGGTGCCATTGATGCGTCAAATATCTTAAAACCGTCTCTAGCTCGCGGTGAGCTTCAGTGTATTGGAGCAACTACACTTGATGAGTATAGAAAATACATCGAAAAGGATGCGGCGCTTGAAAGGCGTTTCCAGCCGATAACGGTTGATGAACCTACTGCAGAAGAATCCGTACAGATTTTGCAGGGACTGCGTGATCGCTATGAAGCCCACCATCGAGTAACCATTACAGATGAAGCAATTGCGGCAGCTGTAAAGCTTTCAGACCGCTATATCTCAGACCGATTCCTTCCGGATAAAGCGATTGATTTAATAGATGAAGCGGGTTCAAAGGTAAGGCTTCGCTCCTATACAACTCCGCCTAACTTAAAAGAGCTTGAAGTTAAGCTGGAGGACGTCAGAAAAGAAAAAGATGCTGCAGTTCAAAGCCAGGAGTTTGAAAAAGCCGCTTCTTTAAGGGATACAGAGCAGCGCCTGCGTGAGCAGCTTGAAGAAACAAAGAAAACGTGGAAAGAAAAACAAGGCAAGGAGAACAGTGAAGTAACGGTTGAGGATATTGCCAATGTAGTATCGAGCTGGACTGGAATTCCTGTTTCCAAATTGGCACAAACAGAAACAGAAAAGCTTCTAAACCTGGAAGAAATCCTTCATTCCCGTGTAATTGGGCAGGAGGAGGCTGTAAAAGCTATTTCTAAGGCAGTCCGCCGTGCGCGTGCAGGACTTAAAGATCCTAAGCGCCCAATCGGTTCCTTTGTATTCCTAGGTCCAACAGGGGTTGGTAAAACGGAGCTAGCCCGTGCATTGGCAGAAGCGATGTTCGGTGATGAGGATGCCATGATTCGCATCGACATGTCCGAGTACATGGAGAAGCACTCAACATCCCGGTTGGTAGGATCGCCTCCAGGATATGTAGGCTATGAAGAAGGCGGACAGTTAACGGAAAAGGTTCGGAGAAAGCCATACTCAGTTGTTCTTCTGGATGAAATCGAAAAAGCGCATCCTGATGTGTTCAATATCCTATTGCAGGTATTGGAAGACGGAAGATTAACAGATTCAAAAGGAAGAACAGTTGACTTCCGCAATACTGTTCTCATTATGACTTCCAATGTTGGTGCTGAGGCGCTTAAGCGCAACAAATATGTAGGCTTCAATATCCAGGATGGAGAACAGGATTATAAAGATATGAAAGGTAAAGTAATGGAAGAGATGAAGAAATCCTTCCGTCCGGAATTCCTTAACCGTATCGATGAAATTATTGTTTTCCATGCATTGGAGAAAAAGCATCTTCAGGAAATTGTTTCGCTTATGTCTGACACATTAACAAAGCGACTAAAAGAACAGGATATCACGCTGGAATTAACAGATGCGGCCAAAGAGAAAATTTCGGTTGAAGGCTATGATCCGGAGTATGGAGCACGTCCTCTCCGCAGAGCTATTCAAAAGCATATAGAGGACCGTTTATCCGAGGAACTGTTAAAGGGAACAGTCCTAACTGGTCAAAGCGTCGTAATAGATGTAAAGGATGGAGAATTTGTTGTTAAAACCGCTGAAGCCAGCGGAACGCCAAACCTTCAAAAATAAATATTTGACATCCAAAGACTGAACACAGCAAAAAGGTACACGTCCCTGTATACGTGTACCTTTTTGTACTCTTTTAGGCAAAATCATTAAAATGTGATATCGCAGTGTTCAAACGGGTTTATTTGGCAGTTTTATGTTAATTTTAAAGGAGATAAAAAGGATTATTTTATAATTTCATCATGAAAGCATTTTAAGACGCATGAAAAAGGGAATAGGAAAGTAAACCGCAATTCTCTCATTACTGGCTTCTCCGCAAAAGTACGGTGATAACGTTTGAGATTTCCTTTATGGCGACTGAAATGGATGTTCAGAGAAGGAGAAGAAGTATGGCTAAAAGAAAAACAAAGTTTATGTGCCAGGAATGCGGCTATGAATCACCAAAATGGATGGGAAAATGTCCGGGCTGCGGCCAGTGGAATACAATGGTTGAAGAGGTGGAAAAGCCGGCATCAACCAGAAGGGGAGCTTTTGCCCATTCAGAGGGATCGGCTATAATGGCGAAAGCAACGCCAATCACATCAATTGAAACAGTCAGCGAACCGCGTATTTATACGGACTTAAATGAATTGAACCGCGTATTGGGCGGCGGAATTGTCCGTGGTTCTTTAGTTTTAATTGGAGGAGACCCTGGTATCGGAAAATCAACGCTGCTTCTACAGGTTTCGTCACAGCTGGCGAACAAGAAGCATTCAGTTTTATATATATCGGGTGAAGAATCGATGCGCCAGACAAAGCTGCGTGCTGATCGCTTAGGGGTTTCTTCAGAAAGTTTGCTGGTTTATTCGGAAACAAGCCTTGATGAAATCAGCAGAACCATTGGTAGTGTTAACCCTGATTTTGTTATTATCGATTCCATTCAAACGATCTTCCATCCGGAAGTCACATCTGCACCAGGGAGTGTTTCCCAGGTACGGGAATGTACAGCCGAGCTGATGAGGATCGGCAAAACAAAAGGAATCGCCATTTTTATCGTTGGACATGTTACAAAGGAAGGATCGATCGCAGGTCCAAGGATTTTGGAACATATGGTTGATACCGTTTTATACTTTGAAGGCGAACGCCATCATACATACCGTATTTTACGTGCTGTAAAAAACAGGTTTGGATCAACAAACGAAATGGGCATTTTTGAAATGAAGGAAGCCGGTCTAGAGGAAGTCGCGAATCCATCGGAAATTTTCCTTGAGGAACGATCTCAGGGGGCTGCTGGTTCTACTGTCGTGGCCTCAATGGAGGGTACAAGGCCTGTACTGGTTGAAATTCAGGCACTGATTTCTCCAACAAGCTTTGGAAATCCAAGGCGTATGGCTACGGGAATTGATCATAATCGTGTCCCGCTCCTTATGGCCGTTTTAGAAAAAAGAGTGGGAATGCTGCTGCAAAATCAGGATGCATACCTGAAAGTAGCAGGAGGAGTAAAGCTTGATGAACCGGCCATCGATTTGGCCATTGCCGTAAGCATTGCTTCAAGTTTTCGTGATAAACCAACAAAAGCGACAGATTGTATAATTGGAGAAGTAGGGCTGACAGGAGAGGTCCGGAGAGTCTCAAGAATTGAACAGAGAGTACAAGAAGCGGCAAAGCTGGGATTTGAGAGAGTCATTTTGCCTGCGAATAATCTTGGAGGCTGGAGTGCGCCAAAAGGGATTGATTTAATCGGAGTAGGTTCTGTCAGTGAAGCACTAAAGGCTGCGTTAGGGGGATAAATATGGAGACAAAAAAATTGGGCGAAAAAACAATGAGCGAAATCCTTCAATTTATGGCTCCGGGTACGCCTATCAGAGAAGGGATTGATAATGTCCTTCGCGCCAATACTGGCGGCTTGATTGTCTTAGGATCAAAAGAAAAAATGAATAGTATTGTGGATGGGGGCTTTTTGATTAATTGTCCATTCACACCAAGCTATTTGTATGAGTTGGCTAAAATGGATGGAGCTATTATTTTAAATGAAGAAGGAAACAAAATCTTAATTGCCAATGCCCAGCTCGCTCCTGATCCAGGTGTTCCATCTACAGAAACAGGAATGCGGCACCGGACTGCTGAAAGGGTTGCCAGGCAGACGGGCGCTTTAGTGATAGCCATTTCGCAAAGACGCAATGTCATTACATTGTATAAAGGGCCTTCACGTTATGCATTAAGGGATATTGGCGTCATTTTAACGAAGGCGAATGTTGCTGTGCAGACACTTGAAAAATATAAAGTGGTTCTTGAACAGAGTATAGGAAACCTGAGCATTCTGGAATTTGAGGAACTTGTTACATATAGTGATATCCTTCATGTTTTTCATAATATTGAAATGGTCCTGCGCATTAAAAATGAGCTTCTAACTTATTTAAGCGAACTAGGAACAGAGGGAAGGCTTATTCGGCTTCAGATGAATGAACTGTTAACAGAGCTTGAGAGAGAAGCAGAGTGGATTATCAGAGATTATGCCCACTCAAAAGGTATTGATTCCAGAGATACGATTATCAAGCTTCAGGAACTTTCCAAAGGGGAAATGCTTGAAGACTCCGTAATCCTTAAGCTTTTAGGCTATAACGGATATATTCACACCGAGGAATTCAAATGTCCCCGAGGCTACCGGGTGCTGAATAAAGTCCCTCGCCTTCCGCCTATTATTATTGAAAATCTAATAAATCGTTTCGAAGAGTTTCCCAATATTATTGCGGCATCAGTAGAGGCGCTGGATGAAGTGGAAGGAATAGGAGAAGTAAGGGCCAGAAAAATTAAAGAAGGGCTTAAGCTTATAAAAGAGCAGGTTTTTGCGGATCGGCAGCTATAAGAGACCATTGAACTATGTAAATGGTTATGCTAAAATGGTAAGTTATTTATTTGACAGTTTATTACCAATGGTGCTACCCTTAGGTTGTATTAAAGTATAAAATATACAACAAATGGACCTTCATTTTCACGTAGGATTAGTATCCTAAAATAACTTTTAATCAGAAAGATAAAAATCTCTGTATTTGAAGGTTTCAATTTTGGGAATTTGTTTATAATGAGTAAAAGGAGGTGAAGGAATGTTAAAACGTATTGTACAGGCATGCTTCCTTATTATTGGAGTAACGCTTGGTATATTTTTGATTCCTGACTTATTGAAATTAATTAATTTAAACGACATTCCTCTTTTAAATAATCCATATGTGTCCGCCATTTTAGGTGCTATTATTTTTTATCTTATAACTTTTTGGGCGGTTGATCATGTCGTCAATTTTGTGAGATGGGCAGAAGAATCACTCGTAAAAGTACCTATAACTGATATTATATTCGGAAGTGTCGGCCTTGTTTTTGGATTAGTCATTGCTTTTTTAATCGGATATGCACTTAATGCAATTGAGGTTCCTATCCTAAATACAGTAGCCCCGATTGTATTGACATTGCTGTTTGGCTATCTTGGTTTTCAGGTTGGTTTTAAAAAGCGTGATGAACTTTTAACTTTGTTTACAAGCAAGAAAAAGAAAACTGGTGAAGAAGAACCAGAACCGGAAACAGCAGCTAAAAACTCACTTAAAATCCTTGATACTAGCGTTATTATCGACGGGCGTATTGCTGATATCTGCCAAACTGGTTTCCTGGAGGGCACGATTGTTATTCCGCAGTTTGTGCTTGAAGAGCTTCAGCATATTGCTGATTCATCCGATGTATTGAAGCGCAATCGCGGGCGAAGAGGACTGGATATTTTAAACAGAATCCAAAAAGAGCTCTCCATTAACGTTGAGATTTATGAAGGTGACTTTGAAGAGATCCAGGAAGTAGACAGCAAGCTTGTAAAACTAGCGAAAATAACAAACGGTGTCGTTGTAACCAATGACTTTAACTTAAACAAAGTTTGTGAATTGCAAAAAGTGGCTGTCCTGAACATTAATGACCTGGCTAACGCCGTGAAGCCTGTTGTGCTTCCTGGTGAAGAAATGAAGGTACAGGTAATTAAAGATGGCAAGGAACAGAACCAGGGAATTGCTTACCTCGATGATGGCACTATGATCGTCGTTGAAGAGGGCAGGAACTATATTGGAAAACATATCGATGTTCTTGTTACAAGTGTTCTCCAAACATCAGCGGGAAGAATGATCTTTGCAAAACCCAAGCTTTTAGAGAAAGCTTTATAATGTACGCTCAAAAAAGTAGGACAGATTGTGCCGGGGAATGGTTTTCCCCCGCCTTTTTGCCCTACCTTTTTTAGGAGATTGGAGTAAAATTTATGGATTACCAAGTTATCCTTCCAGCAGCCGGCCAGGGGAAAAGAATGGGAGCAGGAAAGAATAAGCTCCTGCTGGTGATCGGTGAGATACCTGTTTTTATACATACTTTAAAAGTCTTTGAGAATGATTCGAAGTGCACCGGCATTTATTTGGCAATAAATCCGCAGGATGAGGAAGAAATGCGGGTTCTCTTAAAAGAGCACAATATTACAAAAGTAATTGCAATGCTTCATGGCGGAGAGGAAAGGCAGCATAGTGTTTATAATGCTGTAAAAGCAGTGGCAGGTGAAGGAATTGTACTGGTCCATGACGCCGCACGACCTTTTATTAGCCAGAATTTGCTGAGGCCACTTGTAAAAATGGCGGAAGAAAAAGGGGCTGCTGTTCTGGCTGTTCCGCTTAAAGACACGGTTAAAAAAGCAGATGGAAATTTGATCACAGAAACGCTTGAACGTTCCTGCCTGTGGGCTGTTCAAACTCCACAGGCTTTTCGTATTTCTGTCTTGCATGAAGCTCATCAGAAAGCGGAAGAGGAGCAATTTTTAGGCACCGATGATGCCAGCCTTGTAGAGCGGATAGGCAAAGAAGTGGTGATTGTCGAGGGAAGTTACGATAATATTAAGCTGACAACACCTGAAGATATATATTTTGCTGAAGCGATTATTAAAAAAAGGAAAAATCAGCAATAGCCTTTTTGCGATATTGCTCTTATTACTACATAGAAAAAGGGGATTAGATTATGTTTCGGATTGGACAAGGTTTTGATGTTCATCAATTTGCTGAAGGGCGACCTTTAATCCTTGGCGGAATAGAGATACCATATGAAAAAGGGCTTCTCGGCCACTCGGATGCGGATGTATTGCTGCATACAGTTGCCGACGCTTGTCTTGGTGCCATTGGTGAAGGTGATATTGGGCGGCATTTCCCTGATACAGATCCTGAATTTAAGGATGCGGATTCAGCAAAATTGCTTGAACATGTATGGGGGATTGTTAAAGAAAAAGGGTATGAGCTAGTGAATGCAGATTGCACGATTATTGCCCAAAAGCCAAAGATGGCTCCCCATATTGGTAAAATACAGGAGCGGATAGCTCAGCTTCTGGAAACCGAAAAAGAAAATATCAATGTGAAAGCAACAACCACCGAGAAGCTTGGTTTTACGGGAAGAGAAGAAGGGATGGCTTCACAGGCTGTTGTTTTACTGAAAAAGAAAGACAACTAGTAAAATTACCTTTCAGAAGAAAATCCAGAGTGTTAAAATATAGCTTATCGCAGACTAACGGGCAGTAAGACCTTGAGGATAAGCGGGGGGAAACTGCCCGTAAAGGCCCGATTGGTTCAACTAGCAATCAGTGGGGGAAGAAAGCAGACTAAAAGCGCGACGTCATGCAACGTCTCGATTAGCACGTCCTGTGCGTCGAAAACCCCCACTAATTGAGTTTCACTTTATTGAGATTTTGAGGAGGCTGTAATTATGTCAAATGAAATCCGCGTCCGCTACGCTCCGAGCCCAACTGGGCACTTACATATCGGAAATGCGAGAACCGCGCTATTCAACTATTTATTTGCAAGAAGCAAAGGCGGGAAATTCATTATCCGCATTGAAGATACAGATAAAAAACGTAATATTGAAGGAGGAGAGGAAAGCCAGCTTCATTATTTAAAATGGCTCGGCATTGATTGGGACGAGAGCATTGACAAAGAAGGAGAATACGGCCCTTACCGCCAGTCTGAACGGAATCACATCTACGAAACGTATTATAAGGAACTGCTTGAAAAAGGCCATGCCTATAAGTGCTATTGCACGGAAGAAGAGCTTGAAGCTGAGCGCGAAGCCCAGTCTGCTAAGGGTGATACACCTGCTTATTCAGGTAAATGCCGTCATTTGACAGCGGAAGAAAGAGCTGCTCTGGAAGCAGAAGGAAGAAAGCCGAGCATCCGCTTCTTAGTGCCAAAAGACAAGGTGTTAAAATTCAATGATATGGTAAAAGGCGAGGTATCATTCGAATCCGATGGCTTTGGCGATTATGTAATCGTCAAAAAGGACGGCACCCCTACTTATAACTTTGCGGTAGCAGTGGATGACCACCTAATGAAAATCTCTCATGTTCTGCGCGGCGATGACCATATCTCCAATACGCCTAAGCAGCAGATGATTTATGAAGCATTGGGCTGGGAAATTCCTAAGTTTGGCCATATGACTTTGATTGTCAATGAAAGCCGGAAAAAACTGAGCAAGCGCGACGAGACGATTATTCAGTTCATTGAACAGTATGAAGAACTGGGCTATCTGCCGGAAGCTCTATTTAACTTTATTGCTTTGCTTGGGTGGTCTCCTGCAGGCGAGGAAGAAATCTTCTCCAAAGAAGAATTTATTGATATCTTCAATGAGAACCGGCTTTCAAAATCTCCTGCCCTTTTCGATAAGCAAAAGCTCGAATGGATGAATAATCAGTACATGAAAAAGCTTGATCAGGATCGGTTAGTATCCATTTCTGCTCCTCACCTGGTGAAGGCAGGGAAGATCAGTGAAAACTGGCAGCAGGAAAACGAAGAGTGGGTTCGCAGCTTAATCGCGCTTTTTCAGGAAAAAATGAGCTTTGGCGCTGAAATCGTAGAGCTGTCAGAACTTTTCTTTACAGAAGAAATAACAGTTGATGAAGAAGCGAAGGAAGTGCTTGCTGAAGAGCAGGTTCCTGAAGTGCTGTCTGCATTCCTGCAGGAAATTGAAACACTTGCAGAATTCAAAGCGGAAGAAATTAAAGCGGCCATGAAAGCTGTACAAAAATCAACAGGCCATAAGGGCAAAAAGCTATTCATGCCAATCCGCTCTGCAACAACCGGACAAACGCATGGACCTGATCTGCCTCAAGCAATTGAGCTTTTAGGAAAAGAAAAAGTAAAAAACCGTTTGATGAGCATTATTGGTTAACATCTTGGAGAAAATGTAATATAGTATAAAGTAAATTCCATAAATGAAAGTGTTGAAGAGGAAAAGTAAGAAAAAGATGCTTTTTAGAGAGAACCATCACCGGCTGAAAGTGGTTTAAGCCTCTCTTTTTTCCGAAGTGCGCCTCTGAGCCCCATATCGAACGGATGAAACGTCCTTCCGCGGAATAATATTTCTCGGGTAGAAAAATGATTTCATGTTTCTCAAGTAGATTTGGGCGGAACTCCTTCCGTTAACAGGTTAAAGTTGAGGCTTCTGAAGTCTAAACAGAGTGGAACCGCGCATCAAAGCGTCTCTGTCCTATTGTGGCAGGGACGCTTTTTTATTTTCTTTTGGCTATGTTAAAGCTCATTGCTGATTTTGGCACCCTGTTGATTGAAGCGGAAGGCGCGGAATTCCAGCGGGAAACGCGAGTCAAAGGGAGACCCTTGCAGGCGTTCACGCCAAGAAGCTCACGGACTGCCCTCGGTTCGCTAAGTGCCTGGAGCGAAAACCAACAGGCAGGTTTAACAGAGCCTTTCTTTAAAAAGGGAAATACAGCCTATTTCCCGGAAAATATTATATGGGGAAAATACTTGGCCTTCTTAGGCCGTATATAAAAAAATAAAAGAGGACCATGTTAGGAGGGGGAAGAACGATGTTTGCAAGAATGAAGGAAGACATTGAAGTGGTATTTGAACAAGACCCGGCAGCAAGAAGCTATTTAGAAGTAATATTAACTTATTCCGGGCTTCATGCGATTTGGTCGCACCGTATTGCCCATGCGCTTTTTAAGCGGAAGTTTTATTTCCTTGCAAGAGTTGTTTCCCAAATCAGCCGCTTTTTCACAGGAATTGAAATCCATCCAGGAGCAAAAATCGGCAGACGGTTTTTTATCGACCATGGCATGGGTGTAGTAATCGGGGAAACGTGTGAGATTGGCGATAACGTAACCGTTTTTCAGGGTGTTACACTAGGCGGCACTGGTAAAGAAAAAGGAAAGCGCCATCCAACTATTCAAGATAACGCGCTTATTGCTACCGGGGCGAAAGTTCTTGGTTCCATTACCATTGGGGAAAATTCAAAAGTAGGTGCAGGCTCTGTTGTCCTCCATGAGGTTCCGCCCAATTCAACTGTAGTCGGCATTCCTGGAAGAGTGAAAATTAGGGATGGCATGAAAGTGAAAAAGGATTTAAACCATACAGATCTTCCAGATCCAATCGCTGATCGTTTCAAGGAAATGGAGAATGAACTGCAAGCTTTAAAAAATGAAGTTGAGACTTTGAGGAAAGAAAGGAGCCATGTTTATGGCCATTCAGATTTATAATACACTTACACGGCAAAAAGAAGAGTTTATTCCCTTAGAAGAGGGAAAAGTGAAAATGTATGTGTGCGGACCAACTGTCTATAACTATATCCATATAGGAAATGCACGTCCGCCAATTGTGTTTGATACAGTAAGGAGATATCTTGAATTTCGTGGTTATGAAGTGCAGTATGTCTCTAATTTTACAGATGTCGATGATAAGCTGATCCGTGTAGCCAATGAGCTTGGAGAGGATGTTCCGAGCATTGCGGAACGCTTCATCAATGCTTATTTTGAGGATGTTTCAGCGCTTGGCTGCAGACGGGCGGATATCCATCCGAGAGTGACCGAAAGCATGGAAATTATTATTGATTTTATCCAGACCTTGATTGACAAAGGCTATGCGTATGAGTCAGAGGGGGATGTGTATTACCATACCCGTAAATTTAATGAGTACGGAAAGCTCTCGCACCAGTCCATTGACGAATTGCGTGTCGGTGCCCGGATTGCAGTCGGCGAAAAGAAACAGGATTCCCTTGATTTTGTTCTTTGGAAAACAGCGAAGGAAGGGGAAATTTCCTGGGATAGCCCGTGGGGGAAAGGAAGGCCTGGCTGGCATATTGAATGCTCTGCCATGGCAAAGAAATACCTGGGGGAAACCATTGATATCCATGCTGGCGGACAGGATTTGGCTTTCCCGCACCATGAAAATGAAATTGCACAGTCAGAAGCATTGACAGGCAAAACATTTGCTCGGTATTGGATGCATAATGGCTATATTAATATAGACAATGAAAAAATGTCTAAATCACTTGGGAATTTCGTATTGGTTCATGACATTATCCAAAAACATGACCCTCAGGTTCTAAGATTCTTTATGCTTTCTGTCCACTACAGACATCCAATCAATTACAGTGATGAGCTGCTTGAGAATACGCGGTCAGGGCTTGAACGAATTAAAACTTCATATCACAATTTGAAACATCGCAAAGAAGCGAGCGTGAACCTGACGGACAACAACCAGGAGTGGATTGATAAAATAACCGCTCTTCATGAACAATTCATTAAAGATATGGATGATGATTTTAACACGGCCAATGCAGTTTCCATTTTGTTTGAGCTATCAAAATTGGCGAATTATTATTTGATGGAGAAGAACACTGCTGTTGAAGTGATTGATTCATTTACGAATGAGTTTGAAACACTATTTGAGGTATTGGGCCTTTCTCTTGAGGAAGCACATGAGGAACTTTTGGATGAGGAAATTGAACAGTTAATCGAACAGCGCCAACAGGCCAGAAAAGAACGCAATTTTGAACTGGCTGACAAGATCCGTGATCAGCTGAAAGAGATGAATATCATCCTTGAAGATACACCGCAGGGAATTAGATGGAAAAGAGGCTAAGCGATGCTTCACTATGATCATAAAATAGATGAAAAACAATTGAATAGTCTTGCGTTGGCGTATATGGGGGATGCAGTTTTTGAAACCTATATACGCCACCATCTGATTCAAAACGGACGGGTCAAGCCACACCTCCTCCACAAGGAGGCAACCTGGTATGTTTCCGCAAAAGCACAGGCCATGATCATACATGAATTAATTGATTTCGATAGTCTGACCGAAGAGGAGCTGGCGGTTGTACGCAGGGGCAGGAATGCGAAATCCGGTTCGGTTCCAAAAAACACCGATGTACAAACGTATAGGTACAGTACGGCATTTGAATCGTTGATCGGATATCTGTTTTTATCCGAAAGAAAAGAGCGGATGGAAGAACTGATTAAAATATCAATTAGATTAGTTGAGGAAAAGAAAGGAGGAGCAGTAAAATGAGCCAGGATTTTATCATTGGGAAAAATCCCGTTATTGAAGCATTAAAGTCAGAGAGGGATATCAATAAGATCTTTATTGCTGAAGGTTCGCAAGGAGGCCAGATGCAGCAGGTAATCGGTTTAGCTAAATCAGCCGGTGTGCTTGTACAGTTTGTCCCTAAGAAGAAAATAGATCAGATGGCAGAAGGAAACCATCAGGGAGTCATTGCCCAGGTTGCTGCGTATCAGTATGCAGAGATCGACGACCTTTTCGCTGCAGCCGAAAAGAAAAAAGAGTCCCCATTCTTTCTATTGCTTGATGAGATTGAAGACCCCCATAATCTCGGATCCATTATGAGGACGGCCGATGCTGTCGGAGCACATGGAATTATTATTCCGAAGCGGAGGGCTGTTGGTCTTACCGCAACTGTGGCAAAAGCATCAACTGGAGCGATTGAGTATATTCCCGTTGTACGTGTTACCAATATGGCAAGAACAATTGATGAATTGAAAGAGAGAGGCGTCTGGATCGCGGGTACGGATGCGAAAGGAAAAGAAGATTATCGCCAATTCGATGGGACGATGCCAATAGGGCTTGTTATCGGAAGTGAAGGCAAAGGCATGGGCCGGCTTATTCGGGATAAATGTGACTTTCTTATCCAATTGCCGATGGCTGGACATGTTACCTCGCTAAATGCATCGGTTGCGGCTGCTCTTCTAATGTATGAGGTTTATCGGAAACGGCATCCTCTTGAGGGATAAAAATGGACATCCTTATTGTTGACGGGTACAACATAATTGGTGCTTGGCCAGAACTCAGGGTGCTGAAAGATAAGGATTTGTCGTCTGCCAGAGACCGCCTGATTGAAAAAATGGCCGAGTACCAGGGATATTCCGGTTATAGAGTCATAGTCGTTTTTGATGCCCACTATGTAAAGGGTACAGAAAAAAAATACAAAAATTCAAAAGTTGAGGTAATTTTTACCAGAAATAATGAAACGGCTGATGAGCGAATTGAAAAATTAGCGATCGATTTAAGCAACATCAAAACCCAAATTCATGTAGCTACTTCAGATTTTACAGAGCAATGGGTCATCTTTGGCCAAGGCGCACTAAGGAAGTCAGCCAGGGAGTTGCTTAATGAAATGAATCTGATCGAAAGCAGCATTGAAAAAAAGGTAAAAAAAATTCAGTCCAAAAAGCCTGTTTCCAAAATCCCCCTAAGTGAAGAAGTGGCAGAAATTTTTGAAAAATGGCGCAGAGGAGGCCAATGAGCGGTTGACGCTTGAAAAAGCCCTGCTGTATAATATTTCTAACCATGCTTGTACGGTCGGGGGGATCCTAGTGAGTGCTGACTTCAAGACAATCGACGAAAATCTAATAGACTTTATCCAGCTTGAGGACGAAGAGTTAGTTGATCTGGTGCATAAAGGAGAAAGTGAGGCATTGGATTATCTGATTCATAAGTATCGTAATTTCGTGCGGGCAAAAGCAAGATCCTATTTTTTAATTGGTGCAGATAAAGAAGACATTGTGCAAGAGGGAATGATTGGTTTATACAAAGCAATACGTGATTTCAAAGAGGACAAGTTGTCCTCCTTTAAAGCATTTGCCGAGTTGTGCATTACCAGGCAGATTATTACGGCCATCAAGACGGCGACACGGCAAAAGCATATTCCGCTGAACTCGTATGTTTCTTTGGACAAGCCTATTTATGATGAGGAATCTGACCGGACCTTAATGGATGTGATTTCAGGGGCGAAGGTTATGGATCCTGAAGAGCTTATCATTAACCAGGAAGAGTTCGATCATATTGAAATAAAAATGTCTGAGCTTCTGAGCGATCTGGAACGAAAAGTGCTTGCCCTATATTTGGACGGGCAGTCTTATCAGGAAATCTCCGAGGAACTCAACCGCCATGTCAAATCAATTGACAATGCCTTGCAGCGAGTAAAAAGGAAGCTGGAAAGATATTTGGAAGTGCGTGAATTTTCTTTATAGACAGAATTTCCCGATCTCCTGCCTTTTTTGCAGTTATTGACATGTTTTAGGGAGCGTGTTAAAGTTTTAAGGGCGTAAAGTGGACATAGTAGGTGGAAAAATGACTAAAAAGGTAACTTTGGCCTGTTCTGCTTGCGGTTCGAGAAACTACTCCACGGCAAGCAAGAATGATTCTAAAAGGCTGGAACTAAAGAAGTTTTGCAGTACATGCAGTACTCATACGATTCATAAAGAAACAAAGTAATTAAGATATAGATTACGAGAGTGTGTTCAAAAGGGCAAAAAGAGCCGAGAAGATCAGGGAAGTGCACCTTTAAGCAGCGGAACGTATGGTATAATACGTGAGCACAAAGGAAAACTTCTCAGATTAAGCATCGCACTCAGAAAAAGTGTTTTCTTTTTCCCGGGACTTTTGAATAACATCTAGAAGAATTGCCCTTTTAATAGCCAGAAAGCTGAATAAATGTTTTTTGCGGACTAGAATATAGTCTAGTTTGAAGCCGTTTACGCTTTTCTGTTAAAGGATATATCTCTTGAAAGTTGGGGGTTACGAAATGCAACGCATCGTGAATTTTTTCCGTGAAGTTGGACGAGAAATGAGAAAGGTCAGCTGGCCTAAGCGCAAAGAACTGACAAACTACACTGTTACGGTTCTTGCTACAGTTACGTTCTTTGCTCTGTTTTTTGCAGTGCTTGACCTGGGTATTTCTGAATTGATTCGTTTTATTCTTGAATAACCCCTGAGTTTCCATGGTATAATGGAGAATAACACAGGAAACATTTGCAAAGCCCGGAAACGGGTTTTTTCATTTGGTCAAAAAGTTATGTTGTAATGGTAAATAATTTGTTTAATACAGGGAGGGAAGGACGACGAGTCCTCTTGAATGGAAAAGAATTGGTATGTTGTTCATACGTACTCAGGCTATGAAAATAAAGTAAAAGCCAACTTGGAGAAACGTGTTGAATCTATGGGTATGCAAGACAAAATCTTTCGCGTGGTGGTTCCGGAAGAAGAAGAAACAGAATTGAAAAACGGCAAAAAGAAAGTAGTAAAGCGCAAGGTTTTCCCTGGTTATGTACTAGTGGAAATTGTTATGACAGATGATTCCTGGTATGTTGTAAGGAATACCCCGGGCGTAACCGGATTTGTCGGCTCTGCAGGTTCAGGCTCAAAGCCAACTCCGCTATTGCCGGAAGAAGTAACAAACATCTTAAAGCATATGGGTGTTGAAGAAAAACGATTCGATATCAACTTTGAAATCGGTGAAACGGTTCAAGTCAAAGAAGGGCCGTTTGCAAACTTTACAGGTACCATTGAAGATATTGATAAAGATAAGGCGAAGATCAAAGTGCTTGTAAACATGTTTGGCCGTGATACTCCGGTAGAACTTGATTTTTCACAGATTGAAAAACTGTAATAAACTGCTAAAATGCTTGATGCATTGGCTGGATAATGCTTTCTCTGTGAAAGTACTTTTATATATCTTTGTAAAAAAACTTGAAATCGTCTTTGAAAAGTGATAATATTTCATAGGTCAGTATGTCTCGACAATGAGGCTGGACATTTGTCAAGTTCTTTATCTTAATATAAAGACTATAAGTTGAGTGGGAGGGAATTTCCCTATTACCACATCACGGACTTTAAGGAGGTGTGTCTCGTGGCTAAAAAAGTAATCAAACTTGTTAAGTTACAAATCCCTGCAGGTAAAGCTAACCCTGCACCACCAGTAGGACCTGCACTAGGTCAAGCGGGTGTTAACATCATGGGATTCTGTAAGGAATTTAACGCTCGTACAGCTGAACAAGCTGGCTTAATCATTCCTGTTGAAATCACGGTTTTTGAAGACCGTTCATTTACATTTATTACGAAAACTCCTCCTGCTGCAGTTCTTCTTAAGAAGGCGGCTGGAATCGAGTCTGGTTCTGGTGAACCAAACCGTAATAAAGTAGCAACAGTCAAGCGTGACAAGGTACGCGAGATTGCTGAAACAAAGATGCCTGACCTAAACGCTGCAAGTGTTGAAGCTGCAATGCGTATGGTTGAAGGTACTGCGCGCAGCATGGGTATCGTTATCGAAGACTAATCCATGCATGTGAAATTATAATGTGTACACTTTGAATGTTGGACAACTGTCCAGCTTCAGAAGTGTTTACGCATTTCTGTTTATGATTGAGGTTGCGACGCTGAATTTGGTTTCACTCGCAACCTTTATTCGTGGGAGGTTATTCCGCTAAAACCACATTCAAGGAGGAAATAAAAAATGGCTAAAAAAGGTAAGAAGTACGTAGAAGCTGCAAAGCTTATCGACTCTTCAAAAGCTTACCCAATCGAAGAAGCGATTGATCTTGCGAAGAAAACTAATTTTGCTAAATTTGATGCAACTGTTGAAGTAGCATTCCGTTTAGGAGTTGACCCTAAGAAAGCTGACCAGCAAATCCGTGGAGCAGTTGTGCTTCCAAACGGAACTGGTAAAACTCAGCGCGTTCTTGTTTTCGCTAAGGGTGAAAAAGCGAAAGAAGCAGAAGCTGCTGGAGCAGATTTCGTAGGCGATTCTGAATACATCAACAAAATCAACCAAGGCTGGTTTGATTTTGATGTAATCGTTGCTACACCTGACATGATGGGTGAAGTTGGTAAACTTGGCCGCGTATTAGGTCCTAAAGGTTTAATGCCTAACCCTAAAACAGGTACAGTTACTTTTGACGTAGAAAAAGCAGTTAACGAAATCAAAGCAGGTAAAGTAGAATACCGCGTTGACAAAGCTGGAAACATCCACGTGCCAATCGGTAAAGTATCATTCGAAAACGAAAAGCTTGTTGAAAACTTCAACACTATTTTCGATACGATGATGAAAGTTAAGCCTGCAGCTGCTAAGGGAACTTACATGAAGAACGTTTCTGTTACTTCTACTATGGGACCTGGCGTAAAAGTAGATCCTTCATCTGTTGCAGTAAAATAAAAAAACAATTGACAACGTAAAATACATGTTGTAATATGTATTTTGTTGTGAAAATATAATAACATTTGTGCCGTAGACAGCAGGTGCTGCAAAGCTTAATTTCCTGCCGAGGTATTACGATAGAAATGCTTGTTTAACTTGCTATTGTATACTTCCTCCATGTCTGCTAAGGTGTGGAGGTTTTTTATTGGACGGTATGAATGTAGAAATTCTACAGGAGGTGTAAGGATGAGCAGCGTTATCGAACAAAAGAAACAAATCGTAGAAGAAATCGCTGATAAATTTAAATCAAGTTTATCAACAGTTGTTGTCGACTACCGCGGTCTTACTGTTGCTGAAGTTACAGAACTTCGTAAACAACTTCGTGAAGCTGGCGTAGAATTCAAAGTATACAAGAATTCAATGACTCGCCGTGCTGCTGAAGCTGCTGAACTATCCGGTTTAAACGATTCTTTAACTGGCCCTAACGCAATCGCGTTCAGCACAGAAGATGTAGTTGCTCCAGCGAAAATCTTAAATGATTTCGCGAAAAAGCATGAAGCACTTGAAATCAAAGCAGGTGTAATCGAAGGGAATATCGCTTCAGTAGAAGATATTAAAGCTCTTGCTGAACTACCATCACGCGAAGGCTTGCTATCTATGCTACTCAGCGTACTTCAGGCACCTATCCGCAATCTTGCTCTTGCTGCAAAAGCTGTTGCAGACCAAAAAGAAGAACAAGGCGCGTAAGTTAATTTTAGCGTTAAACTAATAGATTCAAACCAAATATAAGGAGGAAACATTATCATGACTAAAGAACAAATCATTGAAGCAGTTAAATCTATGACTGTTTTAGAATTAAACGACTTAGTAAAAGCAATCGAAGAAGAATTTGGTGTAACTGCTGCTGCTCCTGTAGCAATGGCTGGTGGAGCTGCTGCTGGCGGTGCTGCTGAAGAACAAACTGAATTTGACGTAATTCTTACTTCTGCAGGCGACCAAAAAATCAAGGTTATCAAAGTTGTTCGTGAAATCACAGGTCTTGGACTTAAAGAAGCGAAAGAACTTGTTGATAACACTCCTAAAGCTCTTAAAGAAGGCGTTTCTAAAGAAGATGCTGAAGAAGTTAAAGCTAAGCTTGAAGAAGTTGGAGCTGGCGTTGAAGTTAAGTAATATAATTGATGAAAAGCCCGCTGCTTAAGTGGGCTTTTTATTTTGAATAAAGATAGATTTTTGCTTTTTAAAAAGCAATCCTTTATAATTCGTTCGAAAACACTTAATGTGGTTCTCCAAAATTCTTCAATTGATATTCTCCTGTGGAGGTGATTTCATGTCCGAACACTACTATTCCCAAACACAAAAAGTCGAAAGCAGCCCTAAAACCTGGAGTTATACCCTGAAGGAACAATCATTCCGCTTTAAAACAGATAATGGCGTTTTTTCAAAAAATGAAGTGGATTTTGGTTCAAGACTATTAATAGAAGCCTTTGAACAGCCGGGAGTCGAGGGAAACATTTTGGATGTTGGCTGCGGATACGGGCCTATCGGGCTGACAGCAGCGAAACTTATGCCGGAACGGACTGTACATATGGTCGATGTAAATGAGAGGGCGCTTGGATTGGCAAAAGAGAATGCCGAGTTAAACGGCATCAAAAATGTGTCAATCTATGAAAGCGACCGCCTTGAAAATACAAAAGGAAATAAGTTCGCTGCAATCCTGACAAACCCGCCGATCAGAGCAGGCAAAAAAGTTGTTCATGATATATTTGAGCAAAGCTTTGAAGCGCTGTTATCCGGAGGGGACCTATGGGTAGTCATCCAGAAAAAGCAGGGAGCACCTTCTGCCATTGACAAAATGACAGAGTTATTTGGCGAAGTTGAGACTGTGGAAAAGAAAAAAGGGTATTTTATTTTAAAAGCAAAAAAAGATTGACTTGACTTTTTTGCTATGTTAGTATTGTAAAATGCCAACATATTATATTTCTATTTATAACTAAATTTGACTAATAGTTGTATAAATTTGGTTTTAATGGGAAAGCTAACAAAATAATAGTCGTATTGTGAAAATGTGGTTTTTGAAGTGAAAACCCTTTTTCTTTTTGTCTTATAAGAATAGGGGTTAGATGAATGTCTGGCTTGCGTTCCCGTTTTTGCGGAATAAGAAAGTCTGACTTTCTTAAGTTGGATAACTGTCTAGCTCCGAGCGCCATCGGCTCGAGGTCTTAAGCCAATCGCTTCTGAAGGCAAAGAACGCCTTCGCCAGCGCTAGTCTTAAGGTTGAGGGCCGCAGGATGCGGGTCATGCAGACGTTGCCACAGGACGTGGCGCTCTTAGTCTGCGCTCTTCCTAGGCGGGCGCTCTCCGCTTTTCTTATAAGATAGTAATAAATTGCTATTAGCACAATAACGCTTGATTTGAGGGGTGAATCAGTTGACAGGTCAACTAGTTCAGTATGGACGACACCGCCAACGTAGAAGTTACGCACGAATCAGTGAAGTTTTAGAATTACCAAATCTAATCGAAATCCAAACCTCTTCTTATCAATGGTTTCTTGATGAGGGTTTACGAGAAATGTTCCATGATATTTCTCCGATTGAAGACTTTACTGGTAATTTGTCGCTTGAATTTATTGATTACAGCCTTGGCGAACCAAAATATTCCGTTGAGGAATCGAAAGAACGAGATGTTACATATTCTGCACCTTTACGTGTGAAAGTGCGTCTTGTAAACAAAGAAACAGGCGAAGTTAAAGACCAGGATGTCTTTATGGGTGACTTCCCGCTTATGACAGAGACAGGTACGTTCGTTATTAATGGAGCGGAACGTGTCATTGTATCCCAGCTTGTACGTTCACCGAGCGTATATTTCAGTGGAAAGCTTGATAAAAACGGGAAAAAAGGGTATACCGCAACCGTAATCCCGAACCGCGGCGCTTGGCTTGAGTATGAAACAGATGCCAAAGACGTCGTATACGTCAGAATAGATCGTACTCGGAAACTGCCCGTTACGGTTCTTTTGCGTGCACTTGGGTTCGGCTCTGATCAAGAGATCATCGATTTGATTGGAGACAACGAGTACATTCGCAACACGCTTGAAAAAGATAATACCGAAAGCACGGATAAGGCTTTACTTGAAATTTATGAACGCCTTCGTCCGGGTGAGCCGCCAACAGTCGAAAATGCGAAGAGCTTGCTTGTTTCAAGATTTTTCGACCCAAAACGCTATGACCTGGCGAATGTCGGCCGATATAAAATCAATAAAAAGCTTCATATTAAAAACCGTTTATTCGGGCAAAGACTGGCTGAAACACTTGTGGATCCGGAAACAGGCGAAATTATTGCGGAAAAAGGTGTTACACTTGACCGCCGTACATTGGACCGCATTATTCCTAATTTAGAGAAAGATATCGGTTTCAAAACAGTTAGCCTTTTAGGCGGAGTAGTAGATGATGATGTATTGCTTCAATCCATCAAGATTTACGCGCCAAACGAAGATGGTGAAAAGGTCATCAATGTGATTGGGAATGCTTATGTTGAAGAAGCAGTGAAGAACATTTCACCTTCAGACATTATTGCTTCAATCAGTTATTTCTTTAATCTTCTTCACTCTGTGGGAGATACAGATGATATTGACCATCTTGGAAACAGACGCCTTCGTTCTGTCGGCGAACTATTGCAAAACCAGTTCCGTATTGGTTTATCCCGTATGGAACGTGTTGTCCGCGAGAGAATGTCTATTCAAGATACAAATACAATTACACCTCAGCAGCTGATTAACATTCGTCCTGTAATTGCTTCAATTAAAGAGTTCTTCGGAAGCTCTCAGTTGTCCCAGTTCATGGACCAAACAAATCCGCTTGCTGAATTAACACATAAACGCCGTCTTTCAGCGTTAGGGCCTGGCGGTTTGACTCGTGAACGTGCAGGTTTTGAAGTGCGTGACGTTCACTACTCCCACTATGGCCGTATGTGTCCGATTGAAACGCCTGAGGGACCAAACATCGGATTGATTAACTCCTTATCTTCATTCGCGAAGGTGAACCGTTTTGGATTCATTGAAACACCTTATCGCCGCATCGATCCTGAGACAGGAAAAGTTACTTCCCGCATCGACTATCTGACAGCTGATGAAGAGGATAACTATGTAGTTGCCCAGGCGAATGCACTTCTTGGCGATGATGGTTCATTCCTTGATGAAGAAGTAGTTGCCCGTTTCAAGGGTGAAAACACGGTTGTAAAACGCGATCGCGTCGATTACATGGATGTATCGCCTAAGCAAGTAGTTTCTGCAGCGACAGCTTGTATTCCTTTCTTGGAAAACGATGACTCCAACCGTGCCTTAATGGGAGCGAACATGCAGCGTCAGGCTGTGCCTTTGATGCAGCCGGAAGCTCCAAGAGTTGGTACTGGTATGGAATATGTATCAGGTAAAGATTCCGGTGCTGCAGTCATCTGTAAACATGAAGGAATTGTTGAGCATGTTGAAGCACGCGAAGTTTGGGTTCGCCGCATACAAAATGTAGACGGACAGGAAGTAAAGGGCGATCTTGATAAATACAGAATGCTTAAGTTTATCCGTTCCAATCAGGGAACCTGCTACAACCAGCGTCCAATTGTTGCAGTCGGAAACCGTGTAACAAAAGGAGAAATCCTTGCTGACGGACCTTCTATGGAGCTTGGGGAATTAGCGCTTGGACGAAACGTCCTTGTAGCCTTTATGACATGGGATGGATATAACTACGAGGATGCGATCATTATGAGTGAGCGCCTCGTAAAAGATGATGTCTATACATCTATCCATATTGAAGAATACGAATCTGAATCCCGGGATACAAAGCTTGGGCCTGAAGAAATCACTCGTGATATCCCTAACGTTGGGGAAGATGCACTCCGCAACCTTGATGAACGCGGAATTATCCGTACTGGCGCGGAAGTAAAAGACGGCGACCTTCTAGTTGGTAAAGTAACTCCTAAAGGGGTAACTGAACTAACTGCTGAAGAAAGGCTTTTACATGCAATCTTTGGTGAAAAGGCACGTGAAGTCCGTGATACGTCCCTCCGTGTGCCACATGGCGGCGGCGGTATAGTGCTGGATGTTAAAGTGTTTAACAGGGAAGACGGTGACGAGCTTCCTCCAGGTGTGAACCAGCTTGTACGTGTATACATCGTTCAAAAGCGTAAAATCTCTGAAGGGGACAAGATGGCCGGACGCCATGGTAACAAGGGTGTTATCTCCCGTATTTTACCGGAAGAAGATATGCCATATTTACCGGACGGCACTCCAGTAGACATCATGTTAAACCCATTAGGGGTTCCGTCACGTATGAACATCGGACAGGTGCTTGAGCTTCACCTTGGTATGGCTGCCAGAGCTCTTGGCATTCATGTAGCTTCCCCTGTATTTGATGGTGCCCGTGAGGAAGATGTTTGGTCAACGATTCAAGAAGCAGGCATGGCCCGTGATGCAAAGACTGTCCTTTATGATGGACGCTCCGGCGAGCCATTTGACAATCGTGTATCAGTAGGCGTCATGTACATGATCAAACTGGCACACATGGTTGATGATAAGCTGCATGCCCGTTCAACAGGGCCATACTCACTTGTTACGCAGCAGCCTCTGGGCGGTAAAGCTCAGTTTGGCGGACAGCGTTTCGGTGAGATGGAAGTATGGGCACTTGAAGCATATGGTGCTGCATATACACTTCAGGAAATCCTGACTGTCAAATCCGATGATGTTGTAGGCCGTGTTAAAACTTACGAATCAATCGTGAAAGGCGAAAATGTTCCTGAGCCGGGCGTACCAGAGTCATTCAAGGTACTAATCAAGGAGCTTCAAAGTTTGGGTATGGACGTTAAGATCCTTTCAGGCGATGAAGAAGAAATTGAAATGCGCGACCTGGAGGACGACGAAGAGGTTCAACAGGCTGAATCACTGACAATTGCACCAGAAACGCAAAACGAAGAGCAAGTAGTTACTAAAGAATAACTTTCATATAAAACTGGAATCCAAAGTTCCTTAATTTCTTTGCGCTTCGCCTTCCGGGCGAAGCTGCAGAGGGATATGTACTGGCAATCATGCTGCTATTGAGCAATAAGGGTAAAACCCGGAGATCAAAAGGGAGGTAGGCCCCTTGCTAGATGTAAACAATTTCGAGTATATGAAGATAGGTCTTGCTTCACCGGATAAGATTCGTTCTTGGTCACACGGTGAGGTCAAAAAACCTGAAACGATTAACTATCGTACATTAAAACCTGAAAAAGACGGTTTGTTCTGCGAACGCATCTTCGGACCAACAAAGGACTGGGAATGTCATTGCGGTAAGTACAAGCGCGTCAGATACAAAGGTGTTGTCTGTGATCGATGCGGCGTTGAAGTAACCCGTGCAAAAGTCCGCCGTGAAAGAATGGGCCACATTGAACTTGCGGCTCCTGTATCCCACATTTGGTACTTTAAAGGTATCCCAAGCCGAATGGGACTTGTACTTGATATGTCACCGCGTGCGCTTGAAGAAGTTATCTATTTCGCTTCTTATGTTGTAACTGATCCAGGCGATACAGCTCTAGAGAAGAAGCAGCTGCTTTCTGAAAAAGAATACCGAGCATATCGTGAAAAATACGGAAACAAGTTCCAGGCATCCATGGGTGCTGAATCCATTAAGAAACTTCTTTCTGATATTGACCTCAACAAAGAAGTAGACGCTCTTAAAGAGGAACTAAAAACTGCACAGGGGCAGCGCCGTACGCGGGCAATTAAGCGCCTTGAAGTTCTTGAGGCTTTCCGTGGTTCTGGGAACGAACCTTCCTGGATGATTCTAGACGTTCTTCCGGTTATTCCTCCGGAGCTGCGTCCGATGGTACAGCTTGATGGCGGACGTTTTGCCACTTCTGACTTAAACGACTTATACCGTCGTGTAATCAACCGGAACAATCGCTTAAAGCGTTTATTGGACCTTGGTGCACCAAGTATTATCGTTCAAAACGAAAAGCGTATGCTTCAGGAAGCTGTTGATGCGTTAATCGATAATGGCCGACGCGGCAGACCGGTTACAGGACCAGGAAACCGTCCGTTAAAGTCCTTGTCACACATGCTAAAGGGTAAGCAAGGCCGTTTCCGCCAAAACTTGCTGGGTAAGCGTGTTGACTACTCTGGCCGTTCTGTTATTGTCGTTGGGCCAAACTTAAAAATGTATCAGTGTGGACTTCCGAAAGAAATGGCATTGGAATTATTTAAGCCATTTGTTATGAAGGAATTAGTGGAAAAGGGTTTAGCCCATAACATCAAGTCTGCAAAACGTAAAATAGAAAGAGTACAGCCGGAAGTTTGGGACGTTCTTGAAAGTGTTATTAAAGAACACCCTGTATTGCTTAACCGTGCACCGACTCTTCACAGACTCGGTATTCAGGCGTTCGAACCTACATTGGTAGAAGGACGCGCCATTCGTCTTCACCCGCTTGTATGTACTGCATATAACGCCGACTTCGATGGTGACCAAATGGCTGTTCACGTACCTTTATCGGCAGAAGCACAGGCTGAAGCACGTTTATTAATGCTTGCAGCACAGAACATTCTTAACCCGAAAGATGGTAAACCAGTTGTTACTCCTTCACAGGACATGGTATTAGGTAACTATTACCTTACTCTTGAAAGAGCTGGCGCTGTTGGCGAAGGCATGATTTTCAATGATACTAGTGAAGCATTGCTGGCCTACCAAAATGGCTATGTTCATTTGCATACTAGAGTAGCTGTCCATGCCGGATCCTTAAATAACCAGACGTTTACTGAAGAACAAAATAAAAAGCTATTATTAACTACGGTTGGTAAGCTTGTTTTCAACGAGATTTTGCCAGAGACATTCCCGTATATCAATGAACCTACAAAGGAAAATCTTGAGATAGAAACTCCTGAAAAGTACTTTGTAGAGCCTGCCACAGATGTGGCTGCTGCCATCAAGGAAATGCCTCTTGTTGATCCGTTTAAGAAAAAGATTCTTGGTAATATCATTGCGGAAGTATTTAAACGTTTTAAAATTACTGAAACATCCAAAATGCTTGACCGCATGAAAAACCTTGGTTTCAGATACTCCACAAAAGCCGGCATCACTGTCGGTGTGGCCGATATCGTGGTATTAGGGGAGAAGCAGGAAATTATCCAGGAAGCACAGGGCAAGGTTGATAATGTAATGAAGCAGTTCAGACGCGGTCTTATTACAGAAGATGAGCGTTATGATCGTGTTATTTCAATCTGGAGTGCAGCGAAGGATAATATTCAGTCCAAGCTGATGAAATCTTTGGATAAATCCAATCCGATATTTATGATGAGTGACTCGGGTGCCCGTGGTAACGCATCTAACTTCACTCAGTTAGCTGGTATGCGCGGGCTGATGGCCAACCCGGCTGGACGTATCATTGAATTACCGATTAAATCAAGTTTCCGTGAAGGTTTAACGGTTCTCGAGTACTTCATTTCTACTCACGGTGCCCGTAAAGGTCTTGCAGATACGGCTCTTAAAACTGCTGACTCAGGTTACCTGACTCGCCGTCTTGTAGACGTTGCGCAGGATGTTATCGTACGTGACGACGACTGCGGAACAGATCGCGGTTTGTTGATTGCTTCCCTTAAAGATGGAACAGAAGTAATCGAAGCACTTGAAGAACGTTTAATCGGCCGTTATGCAAGGAGAAATATTAAACATCCTGAAACCAGCGAAGTGATTGTTGCTGAAAACGGTTTGATCACTGAAGACATCGCCAATGAGATTGTTACAGCAGGCATTGAGAAGGTTTGGATCCGCTCTGCATTTACTTGCAACACTCGCCATGGTGTATGTAAGAAGTGCTACGGCCGCAACCTTGCTACTGGACAAGAGGTTGAAGTTGGTGAAGCTGTAGGTATCATTGCTGCCCAATCCATCGGAGAACCTGGTACACAGTTAACAATGCGTACCTTCCATACCGGTGGTGTTGCCGGAGATGACATCACTCAAGGTTTACCTCGTATCCAGGAAATATTTGAAGCTCGTAACCCTAAGGGTCAAGCTGTTATTTCAGAAATTGATGGTGTTGTGGTCGGCATTAATGAAGGCCGCGACCGCCAGCATGAAATTGTGGTACAAGGTGAAGTTGAATCTAAAACATATACAGCACCTTATACAGCACGCCTAAAAGTCTCTGTTAACGATGAGGTAGTACGCGGTCAGGAATTGACAGAAGGTTCTATTGACCCTAAAGAGTTAATAAAAGTCAGAGATGTTACGGCTGTTCAAGAATACTTGCTGCGTGAAGTTCAAAAAGTATACCGCATGCAGGGGGTTGAAATTGGAGATAAGCATATCGAAGTTATGGTGCGCCAGATGCTTCGCAAAGTGCGTGTAATTGATGCGGCAGAAACAGATGTGCTTCCAGGCACACTGCTTGATGTCCATCAGTTTACAGATGCCAACGAAAAAGCCCTTCTAGCTGGAAAAATGCCTGCAACAGGGCGCCCGGTGCTTCTTGGTATCACAAAAGCATCTCTTGAAACAGACTCCTTCTTATCTGCAGCATCCTTCCAGGAGACGACAAGAGTTCTTACTGATGCAGCGATCAAAGGCAAGCGCGATGAGCTCCTTGGCCTTAAAGAGAATGTAATTATTGGTAAACTTGTCCCTGCCGGAACAGGTATGCAGCGATACAGAAGAGCAGAGCCTTATACAAACGAGGAAACGGCTGAAGATACTGTTACAGTAGAGTAAACTATTTATTGCGGTGCTTGCTTATTTAATAGCAAGTACCGCATTTTAAAGTGAATAAATTAAATAAAAATCATTTTGCTTGTTGACATCGAAAAATGAAGATGGTACTATAGCAAAGGTGCTCCTATTCACCGGATACTTTGGAGGATGTCGTAAATGTCTTATGATAAAGTATTGCAGGCAAAAAGTTTTATTGTAGGAACAAAGCAAACAGTTAAAGCTCTCAAAACTGGAACAATCAAAGAAGTGGTAGTTGCCAGAGACGCTGATGCGAGAGTGACAGCGAAAGTGGTAAGTACAGCGAATGACATGAATGTTCCGATCTTATATGTGGATTCGATGAAAAGGCTCGGAAAAGCATGCGGGATTGAAGTGGGTGCGGCAGCTGTTGCCATAACTCTTTAAAAACTGTTTTTGTAGATTGATATCTGCAAGAACTTTGTTTTTGCATCAAAATGAACCACCTGGATGTGTGGGCTTAAACAAATTCGAAGGGAGGAAAAACAAATGCCTACTATTAATCAATTAGTGCGCAAGCCGCGTCAAACTAAATCTGAGAAGTCTAATTCACCAGCGCTTAACAAAGGTTACAACAGCTTCAAGAAAGCACAAACTAATGTAGCTTCACCTCAAAAGCGTGGTGTATGTACTCGTGTTGGTACAATGACTCCTAAGAAACCGAACTCAGCATTGCGTAAGTATGCACGTGTTCGTTTAACAAATGGTATCGAGGTTAATGCTTACATTCCTGGTATCGGACACAACTTGCAAGAGCACAGTGTAGTGTTAATCCGTGGAGGCCGTGTAAAAGACTTACCGGGTGTGCGTTACCACATCGTGCGCGGCGCTTTAGATACTGCTGGTGTTAATAACCGTATGCAAGGCCGTTCAAAATACGGTGCTAAGCGTCCAAAAGCAGCTAAAAAATAATTCTATTAAATAGATAAACATCATTGAAAGGAGGAAAAATCCATGCCACGTAAAGGTCCTGTAGCAAAAAGAGACGTATTGCCGGATCCGATTTACAACTCAAAGCTAGTTAGCCGCTTAATCAACAAAATGATGGTTGACGGTAAAAGAGGTAAATCACAAGCTATTCTATATTCTGCATTTGACATCATTAGTGAACGTACTGGCAAAGAGCCAATGGAAGTATTTGATCAGGCGCTTAAAAACATCATGCCTGTACTTGAAGTAAGAGCACGCCGTGTAGGTGGAGCAAACTACCAAGTACCAGTTGAGGTGCGTCCAGATCGCCGTACTACTCTTGGTCTTCGCTGGTTAGTAAACTATGCGCGTCTTCGCGGTGAGAAAACAATGGAAGAGCGTTTAGCTAACGAAATTCTAGATGCAGCTAACAACACTGGTTCATCTGTTAAAAAGCGTGAAGATACACACAAAATGGCAGAAGCAAACAAAGCGTTTGCTCACTACCGCTGGTAAGATATATAGCTTAATCAAAATAACACTCATACTAGGAAGGAGAAAGACCCAATGGCTAGAGAGTTCTCCTTAGAAAATACTCGTAATATCGGTATCATGGCTCACATTGATGCCGGTAAAACAACTACAACTGAGCGTGTACTTTACTACACTGGCCGTATCCACAAAATCGGTGAAACACACGAAGGTGCTTCACAGATGGACTGGATGGAGCAGGAGCAGGAGCGTGGAATTACGATCACTTCTGCTGCTACTACAGCACAGTGGAAAGGCCACCGCGTAAACATCATTGACACACCAGGACACGTAGACTTCACAGTTGAGGTTGAACGTTCCCTGCGTGTACTTGATGGTGCGGTAGCTGTACTTGATGCGCAATCAGGAGTTGAGCCTCAAACTGAAACAGTTTGGCGCCAGGCTACTACTTACGGAGTGCCACGCGTGGTATTCGTTAACAAAATGGACAAAATCGGTGCTGACTTCTTGTACTCATTGAAGACTCTTCATGATCGTTTGCAAGCAAATGCAGCAGCAATTCAATTACCTATCGGTGCTGAAGATCAATTCGAAGGCATCATTGACCTAATTGAAATGAAAGCAACATTCTACGGTAACGACCTAGGTACTGATATCGAAGAACGTGAAATTCCAGAAGAATACATGGATCAAGCTGAAGAGTACCGTGAAAAGCTAATTGAAGCGGTAGCTGAACTTGATGAAGAATTAATGGAGAAATATCTTGGCGGTGAGGAAATCACTAACGAAGAGCTAAAAGCGGCTATTCGTCAAGGTACAGTAAACGTTGAATTCTATCCTGTAATCTGTGGTTCTGCTTTCAAAAACAAAGGTGTTCAAAAAATGCTTGATGCAGTAATCGAATATCTTCCATCTCCATTAGATGTGCCAGCTATCAAAGGTACACTACCTGATTCGGAAGAAGAAGTTACTCGTCCTTCAAGTGATGATGCACCATTCTCAGCTCTAGCGTTTAAAGTTATGACCGACCCTTATGTTGGTAAACTAACATTCTTCCGTGTATACTCTGGTACATTGAACTCAGGTTCATATGTACAAAACTCTACTAAAGGAAAGCGTGAGCGTGTAGGACGTATCCTGCAAATGCATGCTAACTCCCGTGAAGAGATTTCAACAGTATATGCTGGAGATATCGCAGCAGCTGTAGGTCTAAAAGATACAAGTACTGGTGATACTCTATGTGATGAAAAGAGTCTTGTTATTCTTGAGTCTATGGAATTCCCAGAACCAGTTATCTCATTATCTATCGAGCCTAAATCTAAGGCTGACCAAGATAAAATGACTACTGCTCTACAAAAACTTCAAGAGGAAGACCCTACATTCCGTGCGCATACTGACCAGGAAACTGGACAAGTTATCATCGCTGGAATGGGTGAACTTCACCTTGATATCCTGGTTGACCGTATGAGACGTGAATTTAAAGTGGAAGCAAACGTAGGTGCACCTCAGGTTGCATACCGTGAAACTTTCCGTGCTTCAGCGCAAGTTGAAGGTAAATTCGCACGTCAATCAGGTGGACGCGGACAATTCGGTCATGTATGGATCGAATTTGCGCCAAATGAAGAAGGTAAAGGATTCGAATTCGAAAACGCAATTGTCGGTGGTGTTGTTCCACGTGAATACATTCCGGCTGTTCAAGCAGGTCTTGAAGATGCGCTTGATAGAGGAATACTTGCTGGATTCCCATTAGTAGATATCAAAGCAAAACTATTTGATGGTTCTTACCATGATGTTGACTCTTCTGAAATGGCGTTTAAAATTGCTGCTTCTATGGCACTTAAAAATGCTGCGTCAAAATGTAATCCTGTAATTCTTGAGCCGGTTATGAAAGTTGAAGTAGTAATCCCTGAAGAATACATGGGTGATATTATGGGTGATGTTACATCACGCCGTGGACGTGTAGAAGGTATGGAAGCACGCGGTAATGCACAAGTAGTTCGTGCAATGGTTCCACTTTCAGAAATGTTTGGTTACGCAACTTCATTGCGTTCTAATACGCAAGGCCGCGGTACATTCTCAATGCACTTCGACCACTATGAAGAAGTGCCAAAATCAATTTCTGAAGAAATCATTAAAAAAAATAAAGGTGAATAATTGATTTTACCTTTTTAATCAAGTATAACTACTATTGTAGGCAAAAAGTGCTGTGGATAGGGCAACCTCTCCACAGCAACAAAATACTTAACTTTTATAATCTAAAGGAGGATTTTTCAAAATGGCAAAAGCTAAATTTGACCGTTCAAAACCCCATGTTAACATCGGTACTATCGGACACGTTGACCATGGTAAAACTACTTTAACTGCAGCTATCACAACTGTTCTTTCTAAGAAGGGCGGCGGTGAAGCACGCGGATACGATCAAATCGACGCGGCTCCAGAAGAGCGCGAGCGTGGAATCACAATCTCAACTGCACACGTTGAGTACGAAACTGATAACCGTCACTATGCACACGTTGACTGCCCAGGTCACGCTGACTATGTTAAAAACATGATCACTGGTGCTGCACAAATGGACGGCGGAATCTTAGTTGTTTCTGCTGCTGACGGCCCAATGCCACAAACACGTGAGCACATCCTTCTATCTCGCCAGGTAGGTGTACCTTACCTTGTTGTATTCATGAACAAGTGTGACATGGTTGACGATGAAGAACTTCTTGAGTTAGTAGAAATGGAAGTACGTGACCTTCTTTCTGAGTACGACTTCCCAGGCGATGATATCCCTGTAATCAAAGGTTCTGCACTTAAAGCTCTTGAAGGAGAAGCTGAGTGGGAAGCTAAAATCGAAGAACTTATGGCTGCTGTTGACGAGTACATCCCAACTCCAACTCGTGACACTGACAAGCCATTCATGATGCCAGTTGAGGACGTATTCTCAATCACTGGCCGTGGAACAGTTGCTACAGGACGTGTTGAGCGTGGACAAGTTAAAGTTGGTGACGTAATCGAAATCATCGGTTTAACTGAAGAGCCAAAATCAACTACTGTAACTGGCGTTGAAATGTTCCGTAAGCTTCTTGACTATGCTGAAGCTGGAGACAACATTGGTGCTCTTCTTCGTGGTGTTGCACGTGAAGAAATCCAACGTGGACAAGTACTTGCTAAGCCAGGTTCAATCACTCCACACACTAAGTTCAGAGCAGAAGTATACGTTTTATCAAAAGAAGAAGGTGGACGTCATACTCCATTCTTCACAAACTACCGTCCCCAGTTCTACTTCCGTACAACTGACGTAACTGGTATTTGTAATCTTCCTGAAGGCGTAGAAATGGTTATGCCTGGAGATAACATTGAAATGACTGTAGAACTAATTGCTCCAATCGCTATTGAAGAAGGTACTAAATTCTCTATCCGTGAGGGTGGACGTACTGTTGGCGCTGGCGTAGTTGCTACAATCCAAGAATAATTATAAGAACAGATGGGTGACGACCCATCTGTTTTTTGTTTTTTGACAGGCTAATTGGATTAGCGAAAATCTTGAAAATGAGTCTCTATTATATGTACACGGTGCTGATGTTTTATATATTAAACAAAAATTTTGTGGATCAAATTGAATTTGGAATTCATTAGAGCAAGGTGTAACGTAGAAGGAAAGTCTACAATATAGAAGATATATTTATTTATGTAAAAATATTATTCCTCTAGAAAATGACAGAGATCATACAAAATGGATCTGATTGTGGTGAATAGTGCCTGTTAGATGAGAAAACCAGCAACAAATGGAACTAATCGTGTTGAATAGTGCCTGTTAGATCAGCAAACCAGTAACAAATGGAAATATCGTGAAGAATAGTGCCTTTCGATAGAGAAAGCCAGCAGCCATTGGAATTATCGGAAAGAATAGGTCATTCTAAAGACAAATCATTAAACGCAGAATCAGATTAGCCTAAACAGTACTGTCGACTAAATCTGCGATTATTGTTCGCAGAAAGGTGTGGCAATGAATTGAATTAGTTAACGATTTAAATTCATCAAATAAGCTCCTAGCTAATAAAACCAAACCCAAACATTTAAAAACTCTATACAACGCAACATTCGCTTAAAAAATAAAGATTCTTAAACCGAGTTTCTTCTATATAATAACCGCACTATAATTCCCCCTTGAACCTTACTTCAATGCCTAAATGAAATATTTTGACTTCTTCCATTCCTATTGAAAACTCACGAGATTGTCGTTATAATAGTAAAAGTGTGCGAAACATAAAGAAATAACATATTCTTGTTGCATTTCATTTATTGTTTCTGTATAATAGACAATGTTGGTCTTTGACTGCGATGATGTGAAAGGTTGCTGACACACCCGGCCGCTTTGCCATGGCGAGTGTGTGGGAAATTTTCACGGAGAATGTCTATATTAAAATAGGCGAAAAGGAGGGAAAATAATGGCAAAACAAAAAATTCGTATTCGTTTAAAAGCGTATGATCACAGAATCCTTGATCAATCTGCTGAAAAGATTGTTGAGACTGCAAAACGTTCTGGTGCGGCTGTATCTGGTCCGATTCCATTACCAACTGAGAAGTCAATTTACACAATTCTTCGTGCGGTTCATAAGTATAAAGATTCTCGTGAGCAGTTCGAAATGCGTACGCACAAACGTCTTATCGACATCGTTAACCCAACACCACAAACGGTTGATTCATTAATGCGTTTAGACCTGCCGTCTGGTGTAGATATCGAAATCAAACTTTAATAATAAATAACAACAAACTTAGGAGGTGTGACTGAAATGACCAAAGGAATCTTAGGAAGAAAGATTGGTATGACTCAAGTATTTGCTGAAAACGGAGATCTTATCCCGGTAACAGTTGTTGAGGCAGCTGCGAACGTTGTTCTTCAAAAGAAATCAGTTGAAACTGATGGATACGAAGCAATCCAAGTCGGATTTGAAGACAAACGCGACAAGCTATCCAACAAGCCTGAAAAAGGACATGTTGCTAAAGCAAACACTGCTCCTAAGCGCTTCGTTCGTGAATTCCGCGGAGCTGATTTAGGACAATATGAAGTTGGTCAAGAAGTCAAAGTTGATATATTCGCTGAAGGCGAAACTGTTGATGTAACAGGAATCTCAAAGGGTAAAGGTTTCCAAGGTGCAATCAAGCGCCACGGACAATCTCGCGGACCAATGGCTCACGGTTCTCGTTACCACCGTCGCCCTGGTTCAATGGGTCCTGTAGCTCCAAACCGTGTATTTAAAGGTAAGTTATTGCCTGGACGTATGGGTGGAGAGCAAATCACTGTACAAAACCTTGAAATCGTAAAAGTTGATGTTGAACGCAACTTGTTATTGATCAAAGGTAACGTACCTGGTGCTAAAAAAGCATTACTAAAAATCAGAAGTGCGGTAAAAGCATAATAATTAAACCGGAAAGGAGGAAAACAGAATGCCGAAAGTAGCATTGTTTAACCAAAGCGGATCTAAAGTTGGTGATATCGAACTTAATGATGCGATCTTTGGTGTTGAGCCTAACCAGCACGTATTATTCGAAGCGGTTGTTATGCAAAGAGCTTCATTACGTCAAGGGACTCATAAAACTAAAATTCGTTCTGAAGTAGCGGGCGGAGGACGCAAGCCATGGCGCCAAAAAGGCACAGGCCGTGCTCGTCAAGGTTCCATCCGTTCACCACAATGGCGCGGAGGCGGTACTGTATTTGGTCCTGTACCACGCAGCTACAGCTACAAATTACCTAAAAAGGTTCGCCGTTTGGCAATCAAATCTGCATTATCTTCTAAAGTATTAGAAGAAAACATCCTAGTATTAGAAGGCCTTGCTTTCGAAACTCCTAAAACAAAAGACTTCAAAGGTGTATTAAATGGTCTTTCTGTTGATTCAAAAGCACTTATCGTTACTGCTGACCTAGAGGAAAACGTGGCATTATCTGCTCGTAACATCCCTGGTGTAACAGTTGTATCTGCTTCTGGAATCACTGTTTTAGATGTTTTAAACCATGATAAGCTAATCATGACAAAAGCAGCGGTTGAAAAAGTAGAGGAGGTGCTTGCATAATGGATGCACGCGAAATCATTAAGCGCCCCGTTATCACTGAACGTTCTACTGATATTATGGCTGATAAAAAATACACGTTTGAAGTTGACGTTAGAGCTAACAAAACTCAAGTTAAAGATGCTGTAGAACAAATCTTCGGCGTGAAAGTTGAGAAAGTTAACATCATGAACTATAAAGGCAAGTTCAAGCGTATGGGCAAATTTGGCGGTTACACAAACAAACGCCGTAAAGCGATTGTAAAATTAACTGCTGATAGCCAAGAAATCGAATTATTTGAAGCTTAATACTTTAACTAGAAGAGGAGGGAAACGAAATGGCGATTAAAAAGTATAAACCTACCTCTAATGGTCGTCGCGGCATGACGGTTTCTGATTTCGCAGAAATCACGACTAATCAACCGGAAAAGTCTTTACTTGCTCCTTTAAAGAGAAAAGGCGGCCGTAACAACCAAGGTAAGTTGACAGTTCGTCATCAAGGCGGCGGTCATAAACGTCAATATCGTTTAATCGATTTTAAACGTAACAAAGATGGCATTCCAGGACGCGTTGCCACAATCGAATATGATCCAAACCGCTCTGCAAATATTGCATTAGTAAACTATGTGGATGGAGAAAAGCGTTACATCCTTGCACCTAAGAATTTAGAGGTGGGCATGGAAATAATGTCTGGTCCAGAAGCTGACATCAAAGTGGGTAATGCACTTCCACTTATCAACATTCCAGTGGGTACTGTAATCCACAACATCGAATTGAAGCCTGGTAAAGGCGGACAATTAGTACGTTCTGCAGGTACTTCTGCACAGGTTCTTGGTAAAGAGGGCAAATACGTACTAGTTCGTTTGAACTCTGGTGAGGTTCGCATGATTCTTGCTGAGTGCCGCGCTACTGTTGGTCAGGTCGGCAACGAGCAGCACGAGCTTATTAACATTGGTAAAGCAGGACGTTCACGCTGGTTAGGCAAGCGCCCAACTGTACGTGGTTCTGTAATGAACCCTAACGATCACCCACACGGTGGTGGTGAAGGACGTGCGCCAATCGGACGTAAGTCTCCAATGACTCCTTGGGGCAAGCCAACACTTGGTTACAAGACACGCAAGAAGAACAACAAATCGGATAAATTTATCGTACGTCGTCGTAAAAAATAACGGGATTGTACTACGGTTCCACATAAGAACCGTAGAGCAATCACGAAGGGAGGTTCAATCATGGGTCGCAGCTTAAAAAAAGGACCTTTTGTTGATGAACATTTAATGACAAAGATCGAAAAGCTAAACGAAACTGAAAGCAAGCAAGTTACAAAAACTTGGTCTCGCCGTTCTACGATCTTCCCACAATTCATCGGACACACAATCGCAGTTTATGATGGTCGTAAACATGTGCCTGTATACATCACTGAAGACATGGTAGGCCACAAGCTTGGAGAATTTGCTCCAACTCGTGCGTATAAAGGCCATGGCAATGATGATAAGAAAACAAGACGTTAATGAGAGGAGGGCATTCTAATGCAAGCTAAAGCTGTTGCAAGAACAGTTCGTATTGCTCCTCGTAAAGCTCGTTTAGTCGTAGATTTAATTCGAGGAAAGCAAGTAGGCGAAGCAGTGGCGATTTTAAATCTTACACCTAAAGCTGCTTCTCCAATCGTAGAGAAAGTATTAAAATCTGCACTGGCTAACGCTGAGCATAACTACGAAATGGACGTTAACAATTTAGTAGTTGCTCAAGCATTCGTAGACGAAGGACCGACTTTAAAACGTTTCCGTCCTCGCGCTATGGGCCGTGCAAGCCAAATTAACAAACGTACTAGTCATATTACTATCGTTTTATCAGAAAAGAAGGAGGGATAATCAGTGGGTCAAAAAGTAAATCCAGTCGGTTTGCGTGTCGGAGTCATCCGTGATTGGGAGTCAAAATGGTACGCAGGCAAAGACTATGCTGATCTTTTACACGAAGACCTTAAGGTTCGTGAGTACATCACAAAGCGTCTAAGCGATGCTTCTGTTTCTAAAGTAGAAATCGAACGTGCTGCTAACCGCCTGAACATCACAATCCACACTGCGAAGCCAGGAATGGTTATCGGTAAAGGTGGTACTGAGGTTGAAGCACTTCGTAAATCTCTTAACTCATTAACTGGCAAGCGTGTTCATATCAACATTCTTGAAATTAAAAGAGCAGATATCGATGCGAAATTGGTAGCGGAAAACATTGCTCGTCAATTAGAAAACCGCGTATCTTTCCGTCGTGCTCAAAAACAAACTATTCAACGTGCAATGCGCGCTGGCGCTAAGGGTATCAAAACAATGGTATCTGGTCGTTTAGGCGGTGCTGATATCGCTCGTTCAGAATCATACAGCGAAGGAACAGTTCCACTTCATACTCTTCGTGCTGATATCGATTATGCTACAGCTGAAGCTGATACAACTTACGGTAAATTGGGCGTAAAAGTATGGATCTATCGTGGAGAGGTCCTTCCTACGAAGAAGAAAACTGGGGAAGGAGGCAAATAATATGTTATTGCCAAAACGCGTAAAATATCGTCGTGTACACCGCGGAAAAATGCGTGGTCAATCAAAAGGCGGCACTGAAGTAAACTTCGGTGAATACGGTCTTCAAGCACTTGAGGCTTCTTGGATCACTAACCGTCAAATTGAATCTGCACGTATTGCAATGACTCGTTACATGAAACGTGGCGGTAAAGTTTGGATTCAAATTTTCCCGCATAAGCCTTACACTGCAAAGCCTCTAGAAGTCCGCATGGGTTCTGGTAAAGGTGCTCCAGAAGGTTGGGTAGCAGTAGTTAAGCCTGGAAAAGTAATGTTTGAAATTGCTGGTGTATCTGAAGAGATCGCTCGTGAAGCATTACGCCTTGCATCACACAAACTTCCTGTTAAGTGCAAGTTTGTAAAACGAGAAGAAATTGGTGGTGAATCAAATGAAAGCTAATGAAATTCGTGACCTTACCACTGCCGAAATAGAACAAAAAGTAAAATCATTAAAAGAAGAGCTTTTCAACCTTCGCTTTCAATTGGCGACTGGACAACTTGAAAATACAGCTCGCATTCGTGAAGTACGCAAAGCGATTGCCCGCATGAAAACTGTTATTCGTGAAAGAGAAATCGGCTTTAGCAAGTGATATTGAGAGGAGGTTCGCACAATGAGTGAACGCAACCAACGCAAAGTTTACACTGGACGCGTAGTTTCTGACAAAATGGATAAGACAGTTACAGTCCTTGTAGAAACTTACAAAAAGCATCCATTATACGGTAAACGCGTTAAGTACTCTAAAAAGTTTAAGGCTCATGATGAGCAAAACGAGGCAAAAATTGGCGATATCGTTCGTATTATGGAAACTCGTCCACTATCTGCGACTAAACGCTTCCGTCTTGTAGAAGTAGTTGAAAAAGCAGTAATTATCTAATTGTACGGAATAAGCTTTATCCCGAAGGGAGGTTACACACATGATTCAACAAGAATCACGTTTAAAAGTTGCTGACAACTCTGGTGCTCGTGAGGTACTTACAATTAAAGTTCTTGGTGGCTCTGGCCGCAAAACTGCTAATATCGGCGATGTAATCGTTTGTACAGTGAAACAAGCAACACCAGGTGGCGTTGTTAAAAAAGGTGATGTTGTTAAAGCAGTAGTAGTTCGAACAAAGAGCGGTGTACGCCGTAATGACGGTACTTACATTCGTTTCGATGAAAACGCATGTGTAATTATTCGTGATGACAAAGGCCCGCGCGGAACTCGTATCTTCGGACCTGTTGCTCGTGAACTACGCGACAACAACTTCATGAAAATTGTATCTTTAGCTCCAGAAGTATTATAAAAACAAATCAAATTGCCTTTAAGGAGGTGCGCACAGATGCATGTGAAAAAAGGTGACAAAGTTATGGTCATCTCTGGTAAGGATAAAGGCAAAACGGGCGTTATTCTTGCAGCGTTCCCTAAACAAAGTCGAGTACTTGTTGAAGGTGTGAACATTGTTAAGAAACACTCAAAGCCTTCACAGATGAATCCGCAAGGCGGAATTATCAGCCAAGAGGCACCTGTTCATGTATCAAACGTTATGCCTGTCGATCCTAAGTCTGGTGAACCAACTCGTGTAGGCTATAAAACGGTTGATGGCAAAAAAATACGTGTAGCAACAAAATCCGGTGAAGTTCTAGATAAATAGTTTAAAGAAGAAGGGAGGTACAATGAATGAACCGCCTAAAAGAAAAACAAGTAAAAGAAATTACTCCTGCTCTAATGGGCAAGTTTAACTATAAATCAGTTATGCAAGTACCTAAGCTTGATAAAATCGTTATCAACATGGGTGTTGGTGACGCTGTTCAAAACGCAAAAGCACTAGATAAAGCAGTTGAGGAATTAACGTTGATCACTGGTCAAAAGCCGGTTATCACTCGCGCTAAGAAATCAATCGCTGGCTTCCGTCTTCGTGAAGGTATGCCAATCGGTGCAAAAGTTACTCTTCGTGGAGAGCGCATGTATGAATTCTTTGATAAGTTAGTATCTGTATCTCTTCCACGTGTACGTGACTTCCGCGGTATTTCCAAGAAGTCATTTGACGGCCGTGGTAACTATACTCTAGGTGTCAAAGAACAGTTGATCTTCCCTGAGATTGATTACGATAAAGTAAGCAAAGTTCGTGGTATGGATATCGTTATCGTAACTACAGCTAACACTGATGAAGAAGCTCGTGAACTTTTAACTCAATTTGGAATGCCATTCCAAAAGTAATCGCTAAATAGAGGGAGGCGAAAACGTGGCTAAAAAGTCAATGATTGCGAAGCAAAAACGCACGCCTAAACATAAGGTACAAGAATACACACGCTGCGAACGTTGCGGACGTCCACATTCTGTATACCGTAAATTTAAGCTTTGTCGTATTTGTTTCCGTGAATTAGCATATAAAGGACAAATTCCTGGCGTGAAAAAAGCTAGCTGGTAAACCCCAAGTATGGGAAGGAGGTAAAAACAATGGTCATGACAGATCCAATTGCAGACTTGCTAACTCGCATCCGTAATGCGAATATGGTTCGTCACGAAAAATTAGAAGTTCCTGCTTCTAATATCAAAAAGGAAATTGCTGATATCTTAAAGCGTGAAGGTTTTGTGCGTGATGTTGAGCTTATCGAAGACAACAAGCAAGGTATCATCCGCATTTTCTTGAAATACGGTTCAAACAACGAACGCGTTATCACTGGTCTTAAGCGTATCAGTAAGCCTGGTCTTCGCGTATATGCAAAGGCTGATGAAGTACCTCGCGTACTTAACGGTCTTGGAATCGCACTAGTTTCTACTTCTCAAGGAGTTCTTACTGACAAAGAAGCTCGCGCTAAACAAGTCGGCGGAGAAGTTTTAGGATACGTTTGGTAATAGAGTTTTTCATGAATGGAGGTGCAATTAAATGTCTCGTATAGGTAAAAAACCAATCGAAATTCCATCTGGTGTTACTGTTACTTTTGACAAGAACACTGTAACTGTAAAGGGTCCTAAAGGTGAGCTTTCACGTTCATTCAACCCTGATATCGAAATCAAAGTGGAAGAAAACGTAATTAACGTTTCCCGTCCATCTGATGCAAAAGAACACCGCGCATTGCACGGAACAACTCGCGCACTTCTTGCTAACATGGTTGAGGGCGTATCCAAAGGATTTGAAAGAGGACTTGAGCTTATCGGTGTCGGTTACCGTGCTCAAAAACAAGGTAAAAAACTTGTTTTAAACGTTGGTTACTCTCATCCTGTTGAAATTGAGCCTGAAGAAGGTCTTGAAATCGAAGTACCATCTAACACAAAGGTAATTGTTAGAGGTACTAACAAAGAGCGTGTTGGTGCATTAGCTGCCAACATCCGTGAAGTTCGTCCTCCAGAGCCTTACAAAGGTAAAGGTATCCGTTATGAAGGCGAATATGTTCGTCGTAAAGAAGGTAAAACAGGTAAGTAATGCCGCATAGGTAAACGAAAGGAGTGACCGAAATGATTACGAAGGCTGATAAAAATGCAGTTCGTAAGAAAAGACATGCTCGTGTGCGTGCGAAGCTTTCTGGAACTGCGGCTCGTCCTCGTTTAAATGTGTATCGTTCAAACAAACACATTTATGCTCAACTTATTGATGATGTAAACGGAGTTACTGTAGCAAGTGCTTCTACATTAGATAAAGAGGTAAACCTTGATGCTACTGGCAACGTTGATGCAGCAGTTAAGGTTGGAGAATTAGTTGCAAAACGTGCAGTCGAAAAAGGCGTTAAAGCTATCGTTTTCGATCGTGGTGGCTATCTATATCATGGACGTGTTCAAGCATTAGCAGATGCAGCACGTGAAAATGGTTTAGAATTTTAATAGACAAAGGAGGGACACAAAAAGATGCGTCGTATTGATCCAAACAAACTTGAACTTGAAGAGCGTGTAGTTACGGTTAATCGTGTAGCAAAGGTTGTTAAAGGTGGACGTCGTTTTCGTTTCTCTGCTCTTGTAGTAGTAGGTGACAAAAACGGTCACGTTGGCTTTGGTACAGGTAAAGCACAGGAAGTTCCTGAAGCGATCCGCAAAGCAATTGAAGATGCTAAGAAAAACTTAGTCGAAGTGCCTATGGTTGGAACTACAATTCCTCACCAGGTAATCGGACATTTCGGTGCTGGAGAAATCCTTCTTAAGCCTGCTTCTGAAGGTACTGGAGTAATCGCCGGCGGTCCAGTTCGTGCGGTTCTAGAATTAGCTGGTGTTGGTGATATCTTATCTAAATCTCTAGGTACAAACACACCAATCAACATGGTTCGCGCCACTTTGAACGGTTTAACACAATTAAAACGTGCTGAGGACGTAGCGAAATTACGTGGTAAATCAGTAGAAGAACTGTTAGGATAAGGAGGGATATCAAATGGCGAATAAACTAGAAGTTACCCTCACTCGCAGCGTGATTGGTCGCCCGCAAGACCAGCGCGAAACAGTTAAGGCTCTTGGCTTACGTAAAATGCACCAGACAGTTGAGCATCAAGATAATCCTGCTATCCGCGGAATGATCAATAAAGTTGCTCACCTTGTTGTGGTAAAAGAAAAATAATTCTATTCTTCTACAAATAAGGAGGTGCCAACATGAAACTTCATGAATTAAAGCCTGCAGAAGGTTCTCGTCAAGAACGCAAACGCAAAGGCCGTGGTATCGGTTCCGGTAACGGTAAAACTGCTGGTAAGGGTCATAAAGGTCAAAACGCTCGTTCTGGCGGCGGTGTCCGTCCTGGATTCGAGGGTGGTCAAACACCTTTATTCCAACGCTTGCCTAAGCGCGGTTTCACTAATATCAACCGTAAAGAATACGCGGTTGTGAACCTTGATGCTCTAAACCGTTTCGAAGACGGAGCAGAAGTAACTCCTGAGCTTCTTATCGAAACTGGTGTAGTAAGCAATGAAAAAGCAGGAATCAAGATTCTTGCAAAAGGCAAAGTTGAGAAAAAGCTTACAGTTAAAGCTCATAAATTCTCCTCTGCTGCAAAGGAAGCTATTGAAGCTGCCGGCGGTCAAACTGAGGTGATTTAATGTTTCAGACAATCTCCAATTTTATGCGCGTGGGTGATATAAGACGAAAGATTATTTTCACCCTTTTAATGCTGATCGTATTTCGCATCGGTACATTTATCCCTGTACCGGGCGTAAATGCTGATCTTTTAAAAGCCCAGGATGAACTTAATGTATTCGGTGTCCTGAATACATTCGGCGGCGGGGCGCTCCTTAACTTCTCGATCCTTGCTATGGGGATCATGCCGTATATTACTGCTTCCATCATCGTGCAGCTATTGCAGATGGATGTAGTTCCTAAGTTTACGGAATGGTCTAAGCAAGGTGAGGTTGGACGCCGTAAGTTAGCTCAGTTTACCCGCTATTTTACTATCGTGCTTGGTTTTATCCAGGCTCTCGGTATGTCTTATGGGTTTAATAACCTTGCAGGCGGAATGCTGATTGAGAATCCGGGAATAGGATCATATTTGTTAATTGCTGTAGTATTGACTGCCGGAACTGCATTTTTAATGTGGCTGGGTGAGCAAATTACTTCAAAAGGCGTTGGCAATGGAATCTCCATCATTATCTTTGCTGGTATCGTAGCTGGTATACCTTCAACGGTTAACCAGATCTATGCACAGCAGTTTGAAAATGCAGGTGAACAGCTATTCCTTCGCATTGTGACAGTAGTGCTTATCTTAATCGCAGTTGTTGCTATTGTGGTGGGTACAATCTTTATCCAACAAGCATTAAGAAAAATTCCTATTCAATACGCTAAGCGTGTGACTGCAGGAAAAAATTCTGCTGGCGGACAATCAACGCATCTTCCGTTAAAAGTTAATGCAGCTGGTGTAATTCCAGTAATCTTTGCCATTTCATTTATCATTACTCCAAGAACCATCGCTGGTTTCTTTGAGCAAAATGATGTTACGTTATGGATTCAAAGAATATTTGACTATACGACTCCAATCGGAATGGTCATTTATAGTGCATTAATTATTGCATTTACTTATTTCTATGCTTTCATTCAAGTGAATCCGGAGCAAGTTGCGGAGAACCTGAAGAAGCAGGGCGGTTATATTCCGGGCATTCGTCCAGGAAATAATACGCAGGAATATTTAACTCGCGTCTTATACCGTTTAACTTTTGTTGGTGCGCTGTTCCTAACAGTTATTTCAATTCTGCCGGTATTCTTCATTAATATCGCTGGATTGCCTGAATCTGCACAAATCGGGGGCACAAGCCTGCTAATCGTTGTCGGTGTTGCACTTGAAACAATGAAGCAGCTTGAAGCACAGCTAGTTAAGCGTCATTATAAAGGTTTCATAAAATAATTTGGTTGAAGGGGACAGCGTGTTCCCTAAAACCATTTAGAGACTAGGGGGAAATTGACGTGAATTTAGTATTAATGGGGCTCCCTGGTGCCGGTAAAGGTACACAAGCTGAGAAGATCGTCCAAAAATACGGCATCCCTCATATCTCTACTGGAGATATGTTCCGTGCGGCTATTAAAGACGAAACGGAACTAGGCCTTAAAGCAAAATCATTCATGGATAAAGGCGAACTTGTACCTGATGAAGTTACAATCGGCATAGTCCGTGAACGTTTAAGCAAGGATGATTGCGAAAAAGGCTTTTTGCTTGATGGCTTCCCAAGAACGGTAGCCCAAGCTGATGCCCTGGAGGACATCCTTTCTGATTTGAATAAAAAAATAGATTATGTCATTAATATTGATGTTGATCAGAGCATTCTAATGGAACGTCTTACCGGACGCCGCATCTGTAAGGAATGCGGAGCTACTTATCATCTAGTATTCAATCCTCCAGCGAAAGACGGAGAGTGCGATCGCTGCGGCGGAGAGCTGTACCAGCGTGCTGATGATAACGAAGCTACTGTTCAGAATAGACTTGACGTTAATATTAAACAAACAAAACCGTTGCTTAATTTCTACGAAACGAAAGGATATCTGCGCAATATTGATGGTCAGCAAGATATTAATAAAGTATTTTCTGATCTTGATGCTTTGCTCGGGGGCTTACAATGATCATTTGCAAAACCCCGCGTGAAATTGAGATAATGCGTGAGGCCGGCAGGATCGTAGCACTTACACACGAGGAACTGAAGAAACATATTGAACCTGGAATCACGACCCGGGAGTTAGATGAAATTGCTGACAAGTTTATTCGTAAACACGATGCAATCCCATCTTTCAAAGGGTATAATGGTTTCCGCGGCAGCATATGTGCCTCAGTTAACGATGAACTTGTTCATGGCATTCCTGGTGATAGAGTTTTAAATAACGGTGATATAATCAGCATTGATATTGGTGCTAAATATAACGGTTATCATGGTGACTCAGCCTGGACTTATGCGGTAGGCAAAATTGATGATGATGCCCAGCGTCTTATGGATGTGACGGAGGAATCATTATATAAAGGCCTGGCAGAAGCAAAACCGGGTGAGCGCTTGTCGAACATCTCCCATGCTATCCAAACGTATGCGGAATCTAATGGCTTTTCCATTGTGCGCGAGTATGTTGGCCATGGTGTAGGGCAAGACTTACATGAGGATCCCCAAATTCCTCATTATGGACCGCCCAACAGAGGGCCGCGTTTAAAGCCGGGTATGGTACTTGCTATTGAACCGATGGTGAATGCAGGAAGTCGTTATGTGAAAACGTTAGCCGACAATTGGACTGTTGTGACGGTTGACGGGAAAATGTGTGCACACTTTGAGCATACAATAGCGATCACTGAATCCGGTTATGAAATATTAACAAAAGCCTAAGGTGCAGGTGATTCCATTGGTTGATTCTGATTCGAATCCGCAGCCTGGTCAAATTGTTTTGATCAAACGCGGGCGCGATGCTGGTCAATATGCTATAATTATAAGGTTGATGGATGAAAGGTTTGTTTTTCTAGCTGACGGTGACAAGAAGAAATTCGATCGCCCAAAGAAAAAGAACATTCAGCATCTGCAATTGCTTAATTATATCTCTCCAGAAGTTCAGAGCAGTCTCAAAGAGACCGGCCGTGTAACAAACGGAAAGTTGCGCTTTGCTCTTGCAAAGTATGTAAATGAATTCGTATATGATATGAAGAAGGGAGAATCGTTCAATGGCGAAAGACGATGTAATTGAAATAGAAGGCACAGTTATTGATACTTTGCCAAATGCAATGTTTAAGGTAGAATTAGAAAATGGTCATACAGTGCTGGCTCATGTTTCCGGTAAAATCCGAATGCACTTCATTCGTATCTTACCAGGAGATAAAGTAACAGTTGAGCTATCTCCATATGATTTAACACGTGGCAGAATCACTTATCGTTTTAAATAATCATTGCACTCCGTACTATTAAGGAGGTTAGGATAATGAAAGTAAGACCATCAGTTAAACCAATCTGCGAAAAGTGTAAAGTTATCCGCAGACGTGGAAAAGTAATGGTTATCTGTGAAAACCCTAAACATAAACAAAAACAAGGCTAAAATGAAGGAGGTGCGCTAACGAATGGCACGTATTGCTGGTGTAGATATTCCACGTGAAAAGCGTGTAGTAATCTCATTAACTTATATCTTTGGTATTGGTAAATCTACAGCTCAGAAGATCCTAGCTGAAGCTGGTGTTTCTGAAGACACTCGTGTTCGTGATTTAACGGAAGACGAATTAAACAAAATCCGTGACATCATTGACAAATTAAAAGTTGAAGGTGACCTTCGCCGTGAGGTTTCACTTAACATCAAGCGTTTAATGGAGATCGGAAGCTATCGCGGTCTACGTCATCGCCGTGGTTTACCGGTTCGCGGACAAAACACTAAAAACAACGCACGTACACGCAAAGGTCCTCGTAAGACTGTAGCGAACAAGAAGAAATAATCGGTAAAGGAGGTACTATAAATGGCTCGTAAAACTAATACACGTAAACGTCGTGTGAAAAAGAATATTGAACAAGGTATTGCACATATCCGTTCTACTTTCAATAACACAATCGTAACTATTACTGATGTTCATGGAAATGCTGTTTCCTGGTCAAGTGCCGGAGCTCTTGGATTTAGAGGTTCTCGTAAATCTACTCCATTCGCAGCTCAAATGGCAGCTGAAACTGCAGCTAAAACTTCTCAGGAACATGGTATGAAAACCCTTGAAGTAACTGTTAAAGGACCTGGTGCAGGACGTGAAGCTGCTATCCGTGCTCTTCAAGCTGCCGGTCTTGAGGTTACTGCAATCAGAGACGTAACTCCTGTTCCACATAACGGATGTCGTCCACCAAAACGCCGCCGTGTATAATTTTTCTGTATAGATTTTGTATCCTTGTCTATAATGGGATATGATACTAATTTTTTAGCTCATACAGAACAATTATTCCAGTTGTTGTGCACAAAACGGGAACGTATACATGGGGGAATTTCGGTTAGAGATTGCTAGCCGGGGTTTCGACGTTTTGAAGGAGGGTATATTTTGATGATCGAAATAGAAAAACCAAAAATCGAAACGGTTGAGATCAGCGATGATGCCAAGTACGGCAAGTTCGTCGTAGAGCCACTTGAGCGTGGGTATGGTACAACTTTGGGTAACTCCTTACGTCGTATCCTTTTATCCTCACTCCCAGGTGCCGCTGTCACATCGATCCAAATTGATGGGGTACTTCATGAGTTCTCAACAATTGAAGGCGTCGTAGAAGATGTAACATCTATCATTTTAAACATTAAAAAACTAGCACTTAAAATCTACTCTGATGAAGAAAAGACATTGGAAATAGATGTACAGGGTGAAGGTGTAGTAAAAGCAGCTGACGTAACTCATGACAGTGATGTTGAAATCCTTAATCCGGACCTTCATATCGCTACTCTTGGTTCAAATGCCCACTTGCGCATGCGCTTAACTGCGAAGCGTGGACGCGGTTATACACCAGCTGACCAAAACAAGAGAGAAGATCAGCCAATTGGTGTGATTCCGATCGATTCCATCTACACTCCAGTAGCTCGTGTTTCTTATCAGGTAGAGAATACACGTGTAGGGCAAATGACTAACTATGATAAGTTAACATTCGATGTTTGGACTGACGGAAGTACGGGTCCTCAAGATGCGGTTGCACTTGGAGCGAAGATCTTAACTGAGCATTTGAATATCTTTGTCGGATTAACGGATGAAGCTCAAAATGCCGAAATCATGGTTGAAAAAGAAGAAGATCAAAAAGAGAAAGTACTTGAGATGACAATTGAAGAACTGGATCTTTCTGTACGTTCTTACAACTGTTTAAAGCGTGCTGGCATCAATACTGTTCAGGAATTAGCCAATAAGACTGAAGAGGATATGATGAAGGTTCGGAACTTGGGCAGAAAGTCTCTTGAGGAAGTAAAACATAAATTAGAAGATCTTGGACTGGGCTTACGCAAAGACGATTGATTAGTTAACACTATTTAATTATGATTTATGTTTGCTTTCAGCAGATTGAATAACTTCAACAAAGGAGGGAAACTTTCATGGGATACAGAAAGTTAGGACGCACTAGTGCACAACGTAAAGCTATGCTGCGTGACTTAGCAACAGATCTAATCATCAATGAGCGCATCGAAACAACTGAAGCTCGTGCGAAAGAACTTCGTTCAGTTGTTGAGAAAATGATCACTCTTGGAAAGCGTGGCGATTTGCATGCTCGTCGTCAAGCATCAGCTTTTGTACGCAATGAGGTAGCAAACGCTGAAACTAACCAAGATGCAGTTCAAAAACTATTCAGCGACATCGCAACTCGTTATGAAGAGCGCCAAGGCGGATACACTCGTATTATGAAGCTTGGACCTCGTCGTGGAGACGCTGCGCCAATGGTAATTATCGAGTTAGTATAATTTTAAGGAAAAGGGCGCGGGACAGTTTAATCAGAAACTTGTTCTTTGCCCTTTTTCTATAAGGTGGATACCTTCCTTAATTTGTAAGGCATCCCTTAACCAAGCCAAAAACGAGCGTTATGATGAGCATGTACATCTTTTCAGCAGGAATTGAGGACTCTTTAGACTGCCTTGCAAAAGGCTTCCCGTTTCCTGGTACACTGTCTCGTCTAGCTCATGCACCTCTTCCGGATTCTAAGATTTCACTGACAGGTTTTCTGTCTGACGGAAAGAGGTGCAGGCTTTTTTAATAGCAAGAACCACCATACTGCTTTAGTATGAGCTTTTAATAGGGAGGCATAATAGGCATCCAATAAGCTTAGATAGCAGAAATCCAGCTTTTCTTGTATACTACAAGTGTGGAGAATGGTTTCATTCAACGCTTGCTATCCAGTTAAATAACCTATTATCGAACTATTAAAGCTCGCCAAAAATGGCGGGTTTTTTATTAGGCGTAAAATATAAGTACTTTAGTCGGCAAATAATGCTGTGATGAGCAGAGTTAAAAAAGAGAGAAGCAGAGTTGAGAGGAGGATTTGAGATGAAAGAGCCATTAGTTGAATTAGAGAATATCTCGTTTAAATACGATAGTGAGGCCGGATTTGCCCTTCGAAATGTTTCTTTTACTATTTTTAAGGGAGAATGGCTAGCTATTGTAGGCCATAACGGTTCAGGAAAGTCGACGCTTGCTAAGCTGCTGAATGGCTTGCATTTTCCTCTTGAAGGGAATATTACAGTAGCCGGAATCCAATTGGCAGAGGATACGGTATGGGAGACCAGAAAGAAGATTGGCATGGTTTTTCAGAATCCGGATAACCAGTTTGTTGGAACTACAGTTCAGGATGATGTGGCTTTTGGTTTAGAAAACCATGGAATTGAAAGAAATGACATGGTGCAAAGAGTTATTCAATCATTAGAGAAAGTCAAGATGGCACAATTTCTTGATCAAGAGCCGCACCATCTTTCCGGAGGCCAGAAGCAAAGGGTAGCGATAGCCGGCGTCATTGCCCTAAGACCGGATATTATCATCCTTGATGAGTCTACCTCCATGCTGGATCCAAGAGGGCGTGAAGAGGTACTGGAAACAGTTAGAGAGCTAAAGCAGGATTATAATATGACGGTTATCTCGATAACTCATGACTTAGAGGAAGCCGCAAAGGCGGACCGAATTCTTGTCATGAACAAAGGACAGCTTTACCGAGAGGGAACACCTGAGGAAATCTTTCAAATGGATGACGAGCTAGTTAAGCTTGGTTTGGATATTCCTTTTCCTGTTAAGCTTAGCAAAATGTTAAGAGAAAAAGGGTTGCCCTTATCCAGGCATTACTTATCAGAAGAAGAGTTGGTGGAAGAGTTATGGACATCTCACTCCAGGATGTAGAATACCGTTACCAGGTTAATACGCCATTTGAACGCCTTGCGATAAAAGATGTATCCATCGATATTCCTTCCGGCACCTTCCTGGCTGTCATTGGGCATACCGGGTCTGGAAAGTCTACTGTTCTCCAGCATTTGAATGCGCTGCTGAAGCCGACAGAAGGCAAGGTGATTATTGGGGATCGATTCATTACCGCAGATAAAAAACAGAAAAACCTGAAGGAAGTCCGCCAAAAGGTCGGAATCGTATTTCAGTTTCCGGAGCATCAGCTGTTTGAGGAAACGGTTGAAAAAGATATATGCTTTGGCCCGATGAATTTCGGAATTTCTGAAGGAGAAGCCAAAAAAAGGGCGCGTGCTGCAATCCAGCAAGTTGGACTTCCAGAAGAAATCCTGTACAAGTCTCCGTTTGATCTATCAGGGGGCCAAATGAGGCGTGTGGCCATTGCCGGCGTGCTTGCTATGGAACCAGATGTTATCGTACTGGACGAGCCTACTGCAGGACTTGATCCGCGAGGCAGAAAAGAGATTATGGATATGTTCTATAGCTTGCATCAAACCAGAGGGCTATCAACCGTACTGGTAACGCATAGCATGGAAGATGCCTCCCGTTACGCTGACCAGATTGTCATTATGCATAACGGAGAGGTGTATGAGAAGGGAACACCTAAAGAAATCTTTTCCTCACCTGAGGGCTTGCTTAAGCTTGGCCTTGATGTCCCTGAGGTTGTCCGTTTTCAGCAAAAATTTGAAAAGTCATTCAATACCCGTTTCTCTAAGACTTGTTTAACAATGGAAGAGCTGACCGAAGAAGTAGCATCATTAGTGAAAAGGGGTGTGCCGAAATGATGGAGAAAATGATTTTTGGGCGCTACGTTCCCGCCGATTCTGTCATTCATCGGATGGATCCCCGCTCAAAGCTGATGCTTATCTTCTTATTTGTATGCATCGTGTTTCTCGCCAATAATTTGCTAACTTATGGTTTATTAACGGTTTATACCTTTTTTATGATCGCTTTGTCAAAAGTGCCGTTCAGGTTTATTTATACGGGCTTGAAGCCAGTACTTCTGCTTGTTATTTTTACTTTATTCCTGCACTTATTTTTAACGAAAGAGGGAGAAGTCCTGTTCCAGTTTGGGTGGCTAACCATTTACGAAGAAGGGTTAAGGCAGGGTATCTTTATTTCATTGCGCTTTTTCCTGCTGATTCTAATGACTTCCATTCTGACATTAACTACGACACCGATTGAAATAACAGACGGCCTTGAAAGTTTGCTTGCTCCTTTGAATAAGATTAAGTTTCCGGTTCATGAGCTGGCTCTAATGATGTCTATTTCTCTTCGGTTTATCCCAACCCTCATGCAGGAAACGGACAAGATTATGAAGGCACAGACAGCAAGGGGAGTTGATTTTGCGAGCGGCCCTATTAAAGACCGGGTTAAAGCCATAATTCCGCTGCTGATCCCTTTGTTTGTCAGTTCTTTTAAAAGGGCAGAGGAGCTTGCTGTGGCGATGGAGGCACGAGGGTACAGAGGCGGGGAAGGAAGAACGAAATACAGGCAGCTTAGCTGGGGTCTAAAGGATACAGGAATGCTTGCTCTGCTTGCAGCATTGACCCTTGTGTTATTTCTGCTGCGGACGTAATGGAGCTGAATTATGCCAAGATTTAAATGTATCGTTACTTATGATGGCACCCTTTTTGCCGGCTATCAGGTTCAGCCGAATAAGCGGACCGTACAGGGAGAGCTGGAGAGGGCATTGAAGAAGATTCATAAGGGAGAAGACATAAGGGTCACAGCCTCTGGAAGAACCGATGCTGGCGTCCATGCAAGAGGCCAGGTGATTCATTTTGATTCGCCACTAAATATTCCTCTTGAAAAATGGGAGATTGCCCTGAATTCGCTGTTGCCGGATGATGTGGCGGTTATAGGGGCTGCCAGAGCTGCTGAGGACTTCCATGTCCGCTTTGATGCCAAAGGAAAGGAATACCGGTACCTTGTGCATTTATCGTCCAGGAGGGATCCTTTTAAACGCCACTATGCTTATCAATTTCCTTATGCTTTAAATATTGATTCTATAAAAAAAGCAGCAGCGGGCTTAGTAGGGACACATGATTTTACAAGCTTTTGTTCAGCAAAGACGGAAGTGGAAGACAAGGTAAGGGAAATCCAGGAGATAGAGGTATTGGAAGAAGGAGACATGCTGATCTTTCGTTTTAAAGGCACTGGTTTTTTATACAATATGGTCCGTATACTCACCGGCACTCTTTTGGAGGTTGGGTCCGGGGAAAGAGACGCGGATTCCATGCCTGCCATTATCGAGGAGAAAAACAGATCTGCTGCAGGGAAAACAGCACCACCTCAGGGTTTATATTTATGGAAAGTTTTTTATTAAAATATTGGAAAATAACAGCGGGGAACCACGGGGCCGCGTTGTAAAGCCAAATCTTTTAAAAAAAAGATCTTAAAACAACTAAACCAGGTGTAACATTCCCTTGACATTGGACTGTCAAAGTTATAATATAGCATATGGTATTATTATTAAAACCACGATAAGCCCCGGAACTTATTGTGTCGAATATATTAAACCAAAATGATTAATGATGGATTTATTAGGAGGGAAACTGATGCGTACAACGTTTATGGCGAATTCAAATAATATCGAACGTAAATGGTACGTGGTTGATGCTGAAGGCAAAACTCTAGGTCGTCTTGCTAGTGAAGTAGCATCAATCTTACGTGGTAAACATAAACCAACTTATACACCACATGTAGATACTGGTGATCATGTTATTCTTATCAATGTTTCAAAAATCGAACTTACTGGGAAAAAGCTTACTGACAAGATCTACTACCGTCACAGCATGCACCCAGGCGGTCTTAAAACAAGAACTGCTCTTGAAATGCGTACAAACTACCCTGAGAGAATGTTAGAGCTTGCTATCAAAGGCATGCTTCCAAAGAACTCTCTTGGCCGTCAAATGTTCAAGAAATTACACGTATATGCTGGTAGCGAACATCCGCACCAAGCACAACAACCTGAAGTTTACGAACTTCGTGGATAATTTTTAGGGAGGTTATTAACTTGGCACAGGTTCAATATATTGGTACTGGTCGTCGTAAGAGCTCCGTTGCACGTGTTCGTTTAGTTCCAGGCGACGGTAAAATCATCATCAATGGTCGTGAAATCACAGATTACATTCCTTTTGCAGCTTTACGTGAAGTTGTAAAACAACCGCTTGTAGCTACTGAAACTCTTAACAGCTACGACATTCTTGTAAATGTAAACGGCGGTGGATACACTGGTCAAGCTGGCGCAATCCGCCACGGTATCGCTCGTGCATTGCTTCAAGCTGACCCAGAATTCCGTCCAACATTAAAGCGCGCAGGACTATTAACTCGTGACGCACGTATGAAAGAGCGTAAGAAATACGGTCTTAAAGGTGCTCGTCGTGCTCCTCAGTTCTCAAAGCGTTAATTTTCAACGGCTCAAAGGCTCTCAACCGTTTTGGTTGGGGGTCTTTTTATATTTCTATAAAAGGTTTTATTTCTGTTTTATTTTGAACCGCGGGCGATAGCTTAATGTATATCAAATTAAAGCGTTGAAAAAGTATGTACCTCAGCAACCTCAAAAAGAACCGTTCCGGACTAGGGAGATCGGTTCTTTTTGAGGTTTTAACTATAGAAATCCACAGTCCAAATAAATGGGTAAAAGTAACGAAATTTGCAGCATTAACACAGCCAGCGGCAAAACAAGAATAGCGTATCATTTTACAAATGGACCAACTATTATAGGTACCGTTCACTGTAAGGTGCCGATTGTCGCATATTGTCGCTATAAGTAGACCATACAGAAAGTGGGAATTTTTATTTCCGCAAATATCGTCCTTAGAAGGGATAATCCTGCGTGAGAGAGTCTAAGAGGACGCTCATACAGGATGTTAGCGTTTTCATTCACTATCTCGCCTTTATCCTGCAGACTTTCCGATATACCCTTGAATATGAATTTCAGCATGTTACGATAGATAACGTTGAAAAAATACGAACGGTTTTACGAACAGAATGATCATCTTAAGGAGGATGTCCATGTTAGAAAATAAAACGATTGCTTTTTTAGGGGCAGGTTCAATGGCAGAGTCAATGATTTCAGGCGTTATTACAGCTGGAAAAATGCCTGCAGATCAGGTTTATGTAACAAACAAGAGCAATGCAGGCAGACTTGATGAAATTCATGCAAAGTACGGTGTTCAGGCTATACCGCAGTGCGAGCTGCCATTTGGAAAGATTGACTTGTTTATTTTAGCCATGAAACCAAAGGGTGCAGAAGAAGCTCTTCATTCTATTAAAGACAAACTAAAACCTAACCAGGTGATCCTTTCTGTATTAGCAGGCATTACAACAGAGTTTATGGAAGAGCATTTAAATATTGGCCAGCAGGTTGTCCGTGTTATGCCGAATACGTCAAGCATGATTCAGGAATCCGCTACAGCTGTGGTGGCAGGCAAGCATACAAGCATGGCTAATGTTGAATTGATTAAAGAGCTGCTTGAATGCATGGGTGAGGTTTATATCATCGATGAAGACCAAATGGATGTATTTACGGGTTTAGCTGGAAGCGGTCCTGCCTACTTCTATTATCTGATGGAAAATATGGAACGCGTAGGGGTAGAAAAAGGTATGGATGAGGAAACGGTTCGGAAAATTGTGGCGCAAACTATTTTCGGTGCTGCAAAGATGGTACTGGAAAAAGAAGAAGCACCTACTTCACTTAGGGAAAAAGTAACTTCACCTAACGGCACAACAGCATCGGGGCTTGAGGCGCTAAGGAAATATAAAGGCGGGGAAGCTATCTCACAGGCAGTCGAACATGCTGCTAAACGCTCGAAGGAAATCAGCAAGGAGTTGGAAGGTGCACTTGTCACTTCCTAATCTTAATAAAAGAAGTTCATAAATTCCGGGAAAAACAGCGGTCGAATTCTTGTCGCAATGACACTCCGGTCCATATGTTTAGTAAATACGGCCCGCTATATCGATCCGTGAACTTCTCGGCTCTTTTTTTCCTCATTTATGAACCGTAATTATGTAGGCTGTAATAGTTCACAGGAGGTATTGGATGTTTAAAAAAGAAAAACAGATAAAAAGAGTTGTTATTAAGATTGGAAGCAGCTCATTAACAAGCATGCACGGAGAGATCAGCCGCAGGAAGCTTGAAAATCTTGCGGAGCAAATTGTGGCATTGAAGGATGCCGGATATGAAACAGCAGTGGTTTCATCAGGTGCTGTAGCGGCAGGCTATCGCAAGCTTGGCTGTATTGACCGGCCGTCATCACTCCCGGAAAAGCAGGCTGCAGCTTCAATTGGCCAGGGGCTACTAATGGAATCTTACTCAGAACTCTTTTTATCTCACGGATATGTGGCTTCACAAATATTAATTACAAGAAGCGACTTTTCCGATGAAGTACGTTATGGAAATATGCATAACACAATGAATGTGCTATTGGAGAGAGGAATCATTCCGATTATTAATGAAAATGATACGGTTACAGTCGACCGGTTAAGATTTGGGGACAATGATACCCTTGCTGCGAAGGTTGCAGGCCTCATTGATGCTGATCTGCTCATCATTTTGTCGGATATTGACGGCCTCTATGACAGCAATCCAAATGACAATCCTAATGCAAAGCTTCTGGAAAACGTCCATTCCATTACACCGGAAATTGAAGCGGCAGCTGGCGGTTCAGGAAGTGCAGTTGGAACAGGAGGCATGAAATCAAAGATCCAGGCAGTAAAAATTGCAATGGCTGCAGGAATCGTTTCCTTTTTAGGAAAAGCGGGAACCGAGAATATTCTAATGGATGCTGTAGAAGGTGCTGCCAAAGGAACCTATTTTGAACAGGAATCAGATGCTTTTAACCTCGATAATCAGAAACAGTGGATTGCTTTCCATTCCGGTCCTGAAGGGAAGGTTACAATTAGCTCTAACGCCAAAACGGCAATTATCGATAAAAATGAAAACCTGTACCGTTCAGATATCCAGGATGTTACGGGTCGATTCAAGGATGGTGCGGTAGTCCGTATCCTGGATGAAGAAGGAAAAGAGATCGGCCTCGGCAGAGTTAATTTTTCAAATGAACAGCTTAATGAAGTGGCAGCGGAGGATGAAAAAGAGTTAGAACCGGCCATTGCACAAGAAACATTTGTGTGTTCACGTGATTTTAAATTACCAGCACTTGTTTAATGCAATTAAATTAGGAGGGATTCAATGACTACTGCAGCAGCAGTAAAGACAAATAAAGTAGAAGAACAGGCAAAAAAGGCAAGAAAGGCTGCCAAAAGTTTAAGTATTTTAACGACAGAAGAGAAAAATGAAGCACTTCGTACAGTAGCAGATGCTTTGGAAACAGGATATGAATCGATTATTTCAGCAAATCTTATTGATTTAAAAAATGGAGAAGAAAAAGGGTTTGAACAGGCGTTTATGGATCGCCTTTCCCTTAATAAAGAACGCATTTTTGATTTTGCGGAAGGCCTTCGCCAGGTCGCAGACCTTCCTGACCCAATTGGAGATGTAATGTCAGGCTGGACATTGGATAACGGCTTGAAGGTGGAAGAAGTACGTGTTCCGCTTGGCGTCATTGGCATGATTTACGAAGCACGCCCGAATGTGACTGCAGATGCAGCAGGATTGGCTCTGAAATCAGGCAACGCCATTGTGCTAAAAGGCGGTTCTTCTGCTCTTAATTCAAATAAAGCCATTGTGGAAATTATTCATAAAGCACTTGAAGAAACAAGAATACCAAAAAATGCTGTCCAGTTCATTGATACGGTTAACAGAGAAGCAACAAAGCAGCTCTTCACAATGAAAGAGCACATCGATGTTTTAATCCCAAGGGGAGGAGCATCTTTAATTAAGGCAGTTGTTGAAAATGCGACAGTTCCTGTACTTGAAACAGGAGTAGGTAACTGTCATATCTATGTGGATAAGGATGCAGATACGGAGAAAGCAATCAATATCCTTATTAATGCAAAAACAGATCGTCCAGCTGTCTGCAATGCAGCGGAAACGCTGATTGTTCATGAAGCTTGGCTAAACGAGCATAAAGAATTGCTTGCAGAATCGCTTAAAAAGCATGGTATCACCGTTCATGGTGACGAGTCAGCAGCTTCTGCTCTTCCAGATGTAAAGCCAGCAACTGAAAGTGATTGGGCGAATGAATATTTAAGCCTGAACCTAGCTGTAAAAACAGTTAATGATTTGGAAGAAGCGATTGACCATATCGATCAGTATGGTACAAAGCATTCTGAAGCGATTATTACAGAAAATGCAGATACAGCAAAGAGGTTTATGCAGCTAACGGATGCAGCGGCACTTTACCATAATGCATCCACAAGGTTTACAGATGGAGGAGCGCTAGGTTTTGGTGCTGAAATCGGAATATCAACACAAAAACTTCATGCGAGAGGACCTATGGGCCTTCCAGCATTAACAACCCGTAAATATTTAATGTCCGGAAACGGGCAAATTCGATAAGAACTTATGAAAAGCTTCAGCCTGGCTGGAGCTTTTTCTTAAATAATGCGTCTAGAAATCCATAAAAAATTGGCAGCTGAATCGTGTCTGCTTTTTGTATTTCTCTCCCGCGGCAGATAAAGACTATCTTCAAGGGGTGAGAAAGCAGTGACTGTCATAACGACGTTCAAAGAGAAAAAAAGAGAAAAGCAAATTAAATATGAAAAATCAGTCCTTCGGGAAATTTCCATAAAAGCTTTAAAAGAAAAAGTCCAGCAATTCTTTGGCTCGTCAAGGTTTGTATCCGGATTGATGATGAATTCCGGAATTGAAGAAGCTTGTTACGATGTAGCGATAGAAGCGTATTTACTTGGAGCGAATTACAGCCGTTTTGGGTTCTATGGCGAATCCGTGGATCAAGTCCGTATAAGGTGTGAAAAAGAACAAAAACATTTAGTGGATACTTTATATAACTTCTTCCTGTACTGGGGTCATGGTTCAGAAGCTATTATGAGCGAATCCCTTTATTATATGTGCGAGCAATATGTAAACAGCTGGTGGTCAGAAGGATTTAATAAAGGACAAAGAAGGCACAAACTGCGCCTCCACTGATTGCCAACCTTTACGAAGAACTTTAGCTGGTCTCATTGCCTGTATTAAAGGGCTGCGCTGTCCCTTTTCGAAGTTCTAGAATTCCTCCTTGTCCCATATATTGAAATGAGGATAAGCAGGAGGGATTGATTAGTGCATATGAAGAAAAAATTAAAAATAAGCGGGTTTGCGATCGGGCTTATTGTCCTTTTTCTTATTTTACAATATGATTTTTCGGATGATGATTCTTGGGATTCGTGGAATCTGCCTTTAACAGGAAAGATCATCTTGCTTGACCCAGGCCATGGGGGTCCAGATGGCGGTGCTGGGGATGAAGGCGCACTCGAGAAAGATATCGCCCTTGATGTTTCTTTAAAAGTGAGAGACTACCTTCAGGAACAAGGAGCGCTTGTGATTATGACAAGGGAAGGTGACCAGGACCTTGCACCTGAGGGGACCAGGGGATACAGCAGGCGAAAAGTGGAAGACCTGAAGAAGAGGCTTGAAATGATTAATACTTCTGATTCCGATTTTTACGTAAGCATCCATTTGAATTCGATTCCCTCTCCCCGATGGAGAGGGGCTCAGACCTTTTACGCACCTGGTATTAAGGAAAACGCCAAAGCAGCAAAATTCATTCAGGACGAGTTTCGCCGCAACCTGGAGAATACCACCCGGAATTCCAAACCGCTGAATAATGTTTATATATTAAAATACGCTAAAAAACCGGGTGTCTTAGTTGAAGTAGGATTTTTATCAAACCCGAGTGAAAGAGCCAGCCTGAAAACAGAGGATTATCAAAATAAAATTGCTGCTTCCATTTATAATGGAATTATGCGCTATTATACAAATGAAAAAGAGTTAGTAGAGAAGTGGGAATGAAAAGGTGCTGAAACGGCATCTTTTTCCTTTTTTTTAGCGTTGTACATAATTAAGCAGGGGAATAGTGATTAAAAATAGGATGTGATAGAATTAACAGTAAAGAATTTTCAATATGCTATACTAAAATGGAAACGAATTCAAAAGGCGGGTGCAATTATGTTATCTGAACAGAAAGTTAGTGAAGTTTTAAGCGGAGTAAAGGAACCATTTATACATAGAACGTTAGGCGAACTAAATGCGATTGAAGAAATTAAAATTAAAGAAGAAAAGAACCATGTCAGCGTAAAGATCCAGATTGCCAAAACAGGTACCGCTGAACAGCTTCAGCTTCAAACACAAATTGTAAGCCTTTTAAAAGAAGCAGGAGCGGCAACAGTCGGCATCCGCTTCAGCGAGCTTCCTGAAGAAGTTTTATCACAATACAGAGAGTCTGCATCTGAGGAAGATAAAGGTTTACTTTCTCCAGGCAATAAAACTGAATTTATTGCAATTGCAAGCGGAAAGGGCGGGGTTGGCAAATCCACCGTTTCCGTAAACCTAGCAGTATCCCTTGCAAGATTGGGCAAGAAGGTTGGCCTTATTGATGCCGATATTTATGGATTCAGCGTTCCTGATATGATGGGAATAACAAAGCGACCTGTTGTCAGGGGAGAAAGAATTCTTCCAGTAGAGCGCTTTGGGGTAAAAGTCATTTCAATGGGATTCTTTGTCGAAGATAATGCGCCAATTATCTGGAGAGGCCCAATGCTTGGGAAAATGCTGAACAGCTTCTTTAATGAAGTAGAGTGGGGCGAGCTTGATTACCTGCTTCTTGACTTGCCGCCAGGAACAGGCGATGTTGCCCTGGATGTGCACACAATGCTGCCGTCCTGCAAAGAAATTGTTGTTACAACACCGCATCCGACTGCGGCCTTTGTTGCTGCGCGTGCTGGTGCTATGGCGCTTCGGACAGAACATGAGATCTTAGGTGTTATTGAAAACATGGCATATTTTGAAAGCAAATTGACTGGAGAGAGAGAGCATGTCTTTGGCCAAGGCGGCGGAGAAAAGCTAGCTGATGAACTTAGAACGGAAGTTTTAGGCCAGCTTCCGCTTCAACAGCCTGATTGGAATGAAGAAGACTTCGCTCCATCCATTTATGAAAAAGACCATAAGCTTGGGCAAGTTTATACGGATATCGCGCGGAAAGTTATTCAAGCAGTTGAAAGCAAGTAATATAAATACCTCTTCCAGTTGTGGGGGAGGTATTTTTTTTAGAAAATAAAAAAGCGGCAAGAAAATTGCCGCTTCTTACCCAGTAATTAAGCTCCGCCGCCTTCTCCACCGCCACCGCCTTGGCCTCCACCACCTTGGCCGCCGCCGCCACCGTCTTGGCCGCCGCCTTCTCCGCCACCCTGCTGTTCTCCGCCTTTAACTTCTTCAGCAGCTTTAAGAAGGAGATCCTGGATTTTGGCTTTAAAGAGCGGGCTTTCAAATGTTTCAGTTACTACCTTTTGCAAGTGCTCCCGATACTCTTTGCTTTTAAGAACGTTGGTTACTTCTTTCTCAAGCTCAGGATCCTTTAGTACCTCTATCATCATTCCTCGATATTCAGGATCCTTCATTAGATCCTTTAAAAGCTGTTCATTTTCCTTTTGCATGCTTTTTGCCATACTTTCAGCAAACTTTGGATCATCAAAAGACTTCTTCCAAAATTCTGTGCCTTTTTCAGAGGTCAAAGTTTTCTCAATTGTTTCAGCTACAATCTTTTGGTCCATGACTAGCTTCTGCTGCATCTTTTCATCTGCCATTAATTCTTCAATGGCTTTTTTTCCTTCATCTGTCTTCAATATATCTACAACCATTTTTTTAGTTTGCTCATAATCCATTTGGCCGCCGCCGGTTTCACCCTGGCCGCAGCCTGATATGAATAACACAATTGCAAATGGCAGGAGCAAACGGAATTTTTTTAGCATAGGTGAAGCTCCTTTCAGAGGTGTCCTTAACTTTAGAATGAAGAAAATCAGCAAATATTATGCGCTGCAAATACAATGCCTAGATTTTTCAAACTTTGGTTGGTACAATCATAAGGAGGTAATGTCCTAAAAGGAATGAATTTAATTATTATGGGGGAAAAATAAATTGACTAGCCGTAATTGGGTAAAGCTTTTTATATCAACTCTTTTAGTTGGCGGTTTAACAACTGGAGTTGTAGGATTTATTGTTCGATGGGAAGAATTTGCACCTCTTTTCACTGATTTTGATATTCTAGAAATCCTCTCTGTATTGTTCTGGCTTATAGGTGTAGGGTTAATTTTTAGTATCGTGAGTCAAATGGGGTTCTTTGCTTATCTAACTGTACACCGTTTTGGATTGGGCATTTTCAAAGGTTTATGGAATCCGATTCAAATCGTACTTATTTTGTTTGCATTATTTGATCTTGTTTATTTTCGCTATAAGGCTTTTGCCAGCGAGGGAGAAAGCATGCTTCCGTATATTGGCGTTGCAATCTTTCTCTTACTAATAGGACTTGCGGTTGCTGTGATAAAAACAAAACAAACGAATCAGCATGCATTCATCCCGGCAGTCTTTTTTATGGTGGTAGTTACTGCTATTGAGTGGGTTCCTGTTTTAAAGGTAAATGAAGAAAGCTGGCTATACTTAATGTTATTTCCGTTATTAGCCTGCAATACTTATCAGTTGCTTATTCTTCATAAACTTAATGAAGACTCTCAAAAACAAAGAAGCAAAATAGCGGAAAAGCCATCCAAATAGTTGGATGGCTTTTCTTTTTACTTTATTTCATTCGTCTTGGTATCAGCATTTGCAATCATTTCGGAAACGGTAACAAGCTTTAAGCTTTTTCCTTTAATATCATCCAAGATGATTGGCAATGCCTTTGCTGTTTGTTTTGCGGAATCGGATGCATGAAGCAAGACAATATCCCCTTTTTTCGCTTTCGACACATTTTCAACAATTACTTCAACACCAGGATTAGTCCAGTCCTTTGAATCAATGCTCCAATGCACAACCGTATAACCCATTCTTTCTGCAATCTTTAAGGTCTTTTGATCAAAATGGCCTGTAGGAGCACGCACCAATTTGATGTCTTTAATATTGAGCTTTCTAAAAGCTTCTTGGGCTTTAGCGAGATCTCGCCTGATTTTATGCTCTTCAAGCTCGGTGTAATCCTCGTAATCGTAGCCCAATATTCCAATTTCGTAACCTTCTTTCACGATTTTTGCAACCAAATCCGGATGGCGCTCTGCCCAGGACCCGGCAAGAAAAAATGTCGCTGACTTAACACCTTCCTTTTTGAGGATGTCCAAAATAGGTTCTGCTTTCACATCACCCCATCCAATATTAAAGGTTAATGCTAAATCTTTTTCCCCCTTGTAAACGGCCTTTGGCCCGTCTTTGGCTGAAAAGGCAGGCAAATGGACAATGCTCTCCATATAGAGGAACCAAGAAGTAAAAAACGCTGCTATTACCACTAACAAAATTTGTTTTAATGACTTTCCATTTAGCACATAAAAAAAGTTCATAATATCCTTCACCTCGTCCGATACATTCCTTGTCTCATACCTATGCTTAACTTGTCTTATACATGAATAAAAATTAAAATTCATAAAAAAACCAAAATGGAAAAATACTACAAAAAAACAAAAAGAAACAATAGGGGGCAATGGCTGTGATAGGTATGCTATTAAATCAAAAAGAAGTAAAGGAAATGGAATATTTGATTAAGCGTGAGATGGATGAAATACTATTCGATTTAAAGGATGACAGGATTGACCATATTGTAAAAGGAGCTATGGAAGAGAGATATAAAATTTTATTTTCATTATTCCAGCGTATAGCTTCTTCGTCTGATTGCCTAAAATACATGCGGTCCCGACCTCGGCGAGAGCAAAAAGGATGATGCGTTATTTGCTTTAGAAAAAACTTTTTAAAAACTGTTGACTTCTAATTGGTATCTTGGTATATTAATAAACGTCGCTGATGAAGGTAAGCAAAAACAACTCAAAAAAAGTTGTTGACATCAAAGCTGATAAATGATATATTAATAAAGTCGCTTTTGGGCGACGGATTGATCTTTGAAAACTGAACGAACAAAAACGTCAACGTTAATTCTTTAGTCTTTTTTGAAAAGACAACTTATGAGCTTAATCAACTCTTATATGGAGAGTTTGATCCTGGCTCAGGACGAACGCTGGCGGCGTGCCTAATACATGCAAGTCGA
>NZ_QGTW01000022.1 GCF_003182355.1 Cytobacillus oceanisediminis
ACTGTGATATAAATTGAAACGCCGTATACGCGAACCGTACGTACGGTGTTGTGAGAGGGGCGAAAATAATACATTTATTTTCCCTCTACTCGATTGGGGGGGGGTAAGGAGTGTTTAATCGCTGGATAAGCATGTTATAGGAAGAAACCCGCGCACAAAAACACCTATTTAAAAACAGAGAAGGATAATAGCTATATTTTTAAAAGAGTAATCCATGCTGAAAAAATTGTTGATAGGCTTATGGAATCTAAATCGGCTTACAACAAACAAATAATGTGGCCAAACCAGCTTCAAACTCTAAATAAATTAATTTTTGAAAGAAATACACCTTTAGAAAATCAAATTCTCAGTGAATATGGGATAAGTGAAAAAGAGCTTTTAAAAGGGTGCAATGTCATTTCTGCAAATCTTATATCCTTATAAGAAAAAGATGTGAGGTGGTGTTGTACCAAATGTGCAAAGGTTACAAGAACCGCCCATATTCAAGCAATAACCGACTACTTTTTGCTGAACAGCACGCAAATAACAAACAAGAAATGCCGGGACTTCTTAAACCTTAATTCCAGGCATACTGCTTATAGGATCCTAAAGTCTATGAACCTTACTTTTGAAGGACCTTCAAAAACAAGATTTTACTTCAATCAAAATTCCTAACCTAAAAAGATGAAGAGTCTCCTCTTCATCCATCCTCAAACCTTCTTTTTCCAAAACTGTTCTAGGAACGGGCTTGCTTTTTTCAGCAGCGGCTTTAACTGGCTGGCTGAAGTCATTAGTGTGTCAATATTGTTCATAAGTTCCTCATAGTTAATGTTGTTAAGTATATGGTTAACTTTGCCGTTTAAACTGTCATCTTCATGAGGGCGCTGTCTTCCGCCGAACAGCCAGTCTTCATGCTGGTGTTTGTTTCTGCTTTCAGGTTCTTTTTCTATATCTTCTTCACCCTGCAGATCTTCCTCCGGGTGCCTATTTCTTCTGAAATTGGGTCCAAACATAAATTGTGTAAACGGGTCAGTATCTTTTTCATCTTCGTCTTTGCTTTTAAATTCCTCATCAAGCATATCCGATCTTCCTCCTTTCTGATGCCTATATCACAACATATGAAAGAAGCTTCTGGAGCGTATAGACATTTGTGGAGTAAATGGAGGCCATCGTTTAAAAAGTGTTGCGTTTTTATATCTATTTTTGATAAAATTAGTACCAAGTCATAATAATTGATAATAAAATATATTAAATATGCACGATGAATGATTTTTACTTAGTAAATAATAAGGGGAAAACAGAAAGGGAGTGGGGCTCCATGAATGCAGGAATTATTGGGATTGGAAGATATCTGCCTGAAAAAGTGGTGACAAATGCTGACTTGGAAAAAATCGTAGATACTTCAGATGAATGGATTCGAACAAGGACTGGAATTGAAGAAAGAAGAATTGCGGAAGATAACATTGATACATCGGACATGGCTTATGAATCAGCCAAGAATGCCTTAGATAATGCGGGAATTGCAGCTGAGGATTTAGATATGATTCTGGTCGCAACGGTTACTCCGGATCACCCATTTCCTTCTGTTGCCTGCATGTTACAAGAGCGTCTGGGAGCATCCAAGGCAGCGGCAATGGACGTCAGTGCTGCGTGTGCAGGATTCATGTATGGTATCATTACAGGTAAACAGTTTATTGAAACAGGAACATATAAACATGTTTTAATAGTAGGTGTAGAAAAATTATCAAAAATTACTGATTGGAATGACCGGAACACGGCTGTTTTATTTGGTGATGGAGCCGGCGCGGTTGTGCTTAGCCCTGTATCTGATGGAAGGGGCATCCTCTCGTTTGAACTGGGTGCCGATGGAACCGGAGCGAAGCATCTTTATCAGGATGAATATATCATAATGAACGGACGCGAGGTATTTAAATTTGCGGTCCGCCAGATGGGTGAAAGCTGTATTAACGTACTGGATAAAGCAGGGCTTTCAAAAGAAGATGTGGATTTTCTTATCCCGCACCAGGCAAATATCAGAATCATGGAAGCATCCAGGCAAAGGCTTGAACTCCCAGTCGAAAAGATGTCAAAAACCATTCAAAAATACGGAAATACTTCAGCATCTTCAATTCCGATTGCGTTGGTTGAAGAGCTTGAGGCCGGTAAAATTAAAGACGATGATCTGCTTGTGATGGTTGGTTTTGGCGGAGGGTTAACATGGGGCGCCATTGCCATGCGGTGGGGAAGATAAACAAAGCAATATTAAATATTAATAAAACCATTTGATGATATTCTAAAAGGAGCTGCAATCAAAATGGATAAAAGAAGAGTTGTCGTTACAGGCATTGGTGCTGTAACACCACTTGGAAATAATACAGAAACGACATGGAACAATATTAAGTCAGGGGTATCCGGAGTAGGTCCTCTAACAAGATTGAATGCGGAAGAGTATCCAGCCAAAGTGGCTGCAGAAGTAAAGGATTTCAGTCCTGAAGAGTACATGGACAAAAAAGATGCCAGAAAGATGGATCGATTTACACATTATGCTGTTGCCTCTTCATTGATGGCAGTAAAAGACGCCAACCTTCAGATTACAGATGAAAACGCACATCGTATTGGTGTTTGGATCGGTTCCGGAATCGGGGGAATGGAAACCTTTGAAAATCAGTATGAAACGTTTTTAAAACGCGGATACAGAAGGGTTAGCCCGTTTTTTGTACCAATGATGATTCCGGATATGGCTACCGGCCAGGTCTCCATTTACCTTGGGGCAAAAGGATTTAACTCATGTACTGTTACGGCATGTGCAACAGGAACAAACTCGATTGGTGATGCCTTTAAGGTTATTCAACGGGGAGATGCTGATGCGATGATCACTGGCGGAGCAGAAGCGCCAATCACGAAAATGTCTGTGGCAGGATTCTGTGCCAATACTGCTCTATCCACTAATCCTGATCCGAAAACGGCAAGCCGTCCATTCGATCAAAACCGGGACGGATTTGTCATAGGTGAAGGAGCAGGCGTTGTCGTACTTGAGGAATTGGAACATGCACTAGCACGCGGTGCTAAAATCTATGCTGAAATTGTCGGATATGGAGCAACAGGAGATGCCTATCACATCACCGCTCCTGCACCAGGCGGAGAAGGCGGAGCGAGAGCTATGAAAATGGCGATCGAAGACGGCGGCTTAAAGCCGGAGGATATCGACTATATTAATGCTCATGGAACGAGCACAGATTATAATGATAAATTTGAAACATTGGCGATTAAAGAGGTTTTTGGCGAGCATGCCTACAAATTGGCGGTAAGCTCGACTAAATCGATGACAGGCCACCTTCTTGGTGCAGCAGGCGGAATTGAAGCCATTTTTACAGTGCTGGCAATGAGAGAAGGCGTTTTGCCTCCTACGATTAACCTTGAGACACCTGACCCTGAATGTGATCTTGATTATGTGCCAAACAAGTCAAGGGAAAAAGAAATAAAGGCTGCGATGAGCAACTCATTAGGATTTGGCGGCCATAATGCAACGATTGTTTTTAAAAAATATGAGTAATTGAAGAGGCTGACTCAAAAGGTCGTTATATAACGACCTAAATGAGTCAGCTTTTTATTTTACGCAATATTTTATTCCAGCCTTTTTGTATGTCCTCAAAGAACTAAAGTCTGCTCACCTACATAAAATTTTAGGAGGATATCTGAAGTTGGGGGTGGAAAAGTGGGATAGTCGAAACAGATAAATGGCTTGAAGAAAGCTTTAACAATCCTATTGAAATTTGTGAAAAGCTACTCGAATCCTTCAATGAAACGAATTCCCGAAAAATATATCAATACTTAATAAGTTTCGGAATGTATAAGCCTGACCGCAGCAGCAGAAATACTTTCAGGGAATTTAAAGAAAAAGAAACATGGCACCTTGCCGAAAAAATATATTTAAAATATAAGTATAAATGGGCAGGGCCGGAAATTGATGTATACATTTTTCCCGCAGCAGCGGGAGGGCTATTTTCAAGGAAGAACGGAAAATCAGGTGTATCATTTAAAAACATGTTATTTCTATTTTTAACCCCAGACATAGATGAAAAGGAATTGGAGGCTTTATTCGTTCATGAATACCACCATTCCTGCCGGATTAACAGACAGAAAAAAAATTTGGAAGAATATACTTTGCTGGATTCCATTATCCTGGAAGGCTTGGCCGAGCATTCTGTTGAAATAAATGTCGGCAAAGAGTATAGGGGGAAATGGTGCACACAGTATTCAAAAGAAGAAATTGTGCATTTTTGGAGAAAAATACTCAAAGATCAATTAAAAGTGAAAAAGGAGGATAGGCTTCATCAGAAGTTATTATATGGTGAAAAGCCTTATCCGCAATTGCTCGGATATGCAGCCGGCTATGAAATCATAAAAGAGTTCAGAGAGAAAAAAAGCTTTTCTACAAAACTTTCTTTTATTGCGCCATCCGAATATTTTGTAAAACAAACTATATTCAAACTGGATATATAAACGCTTTAAAGCCCTAAAGCTGGGCTTTTTTTCTAGATAAGAATAATGAATCTTAACAAATTTTAAAAAAATCTTGCAATTGTAATAACTTTGTAATAATATTTTAGACAAATAGAACGAATTAACAGAATAATTCGAAAAGGTAAGAGGTGTCCCATGACTGCTAAATCCCATTCACATAAAGACACACCTTTGCTAGAGGTGAAGAATTTAGAAACGGCTTTTTCCATAGATGGTACATATTACAACGCTGTTGATAACGTTTCTTTCCGGGTTAAGCCTAGGCAAATAGTAGGAATCGTAGGGGAATCCGGCTGCGGTAAATCTGTAATGAGTCTTTCAGTCATGCAGCTTCTTCCCAAAGGAATAGGAAAGATTCGAAACGGAGAAATTTTATTTGATGGTGTCCACCTGGAAAATATGACAGATTCAGAGATTAATAAGATTAGGGGCAAGGATATCGCTATGATATTTCAGGAGCCTATGACTTCATTAAACCCGGTATTTTCTATCGGCTTTCAATTACAGGAAGTATTATTCAATCATATGAAAATATCCAAAAAAGAAGCTCGGCTTAAAAGTATTGCACTTTTAAAAAGTGTGGGAATTTCAAGGCCGGAAAAGATTGTTGATGAATATCCGCATCAGCTTTCAGGCGGTATGAGGCAAAGGGTTATGATTGCTATTGCGATTGCGTGCCAGCCAAAGCTGCTGATTGCCGATGAACCGACAACAGCACTGGATGTAACTGTACAAGCCCAAATTTTGGAGCTTTTGAAAGAGATTCAGGAAGTCAATGATATGTCTGTTATTCTGATTACTCATGACCTGGGCGTGGTTGCGGAAATGTGCGATGAAGTAATAGTTATGTATGCAGGGAAAATTGCGGAACGAACAGATGTCGATTCATTATTCCATAACCCGAAACATCCATATACGCAACTCTTAATGGGAGCCATTCCAAAAATGGATGAAGAAGTGGAAACACTCAGCACGATAAAAGGAATTGTGCCTTCATTGAAAAATATGCCTAAAACAGGGTGCAAATTTGCGGCGCGCTGCCCAAAAGCAATGCCTGAATGCGTTACAGTTACACCTCAACTGGCAGAAAATGAAGAAGGACATGAGGTTGCCTGTCTCCTATACGAGACAAGCCGCCCGAAAACAGGGGTGAACGCATAATGAGAACAGGACTTAATAATTCTGCTGTTTTAAAAAAGGATAAAAGCAACAACGAAATGCTTCTTGAGGTTAAAAACCTTAAAACGTACTACCCGATAAAGGGTGGAATCCTCAGAAGGACGGTGGCAGTGGTTAAGGCAGTTGATGATGTTTCTTTTGAAATAAGAAAAGGGGAAACACTAGGGCTTGTAGGTGAATCAGGCTGTGGAAAATCAACAACAGGCAGAACGATACTTAGACTGCTTGAGCCTACTGAAGGACAAATCATTTTTAACGGGCAGGATATAACGAATGTCAGAGGAACAAGTTTAAGGAAAATCCGCCAGGACTTCCAAATGGTTTTCCAGGATCCTTATGCATCATTAAACCCTATGATGATGGTTGGGCATCTGGTTTCTGAGCCGATCAGAAATTATAACAATAAATCTGAAAAAGAACTGAAGCCTGAAGTATTGGATCTTCTTGCAAAAGTTGGACTTCCTGAAGATGCATATTATAAATATCCGCATGAATTCTCCGGCGGACAAAGGCAGCGTATCGGGATTGCCAGGGCACTGGCTTTAAGGCCTAAGCTAATTATCGCAGATGAACCGGTTTCAGCCCTGGATGTATCTGTCCAGTCGCAAGTTTTGAATCTATTAAAAGAGCTTCAGGATGAATTCGATCTTACTTTCTTATTTATCGCCCATGATCTGAGTGTTGTAAAACACATGAGCGACCGGATCGGTGTAATGTACTTGGGCGGCCTGGTTGAAGTGGCTGAGAAAGATAGCATTTATGCTGAGCCGCTTCACCCATATACTCAAGCACTTATTTCTGCGATCCCTGAGCCGGATCCGCGCAAAAAGAAAGAAAGAATCATATTAGAGGGTGATGTTCCGAGCCCGATCGATCCTCCAAAAGGATGCACATTCCATCCGCGCTGCGCGCATGCAATGCCGGAGTGCCAGAATGTAAAACCGCAATTAAAGGAGGTGAAGCCTGGGCATAGAGTCGCTTGTCACTTATATAAATAAGGCTTTGTCAAAAAATATTATTCGGGGGGAAAACAATGAAGAAATCAGCATTTTGGCTTCTTTCTGTTCTTCTGGTCATGTCTGTATTCCTGGCAGCATGTTCCGGCGGAGAGAAAGCTAACACTGAAAAAGAACCAGCAGATGACGGAGAAAAGGCGTCAGGTGAAATAAAAGAAGGCGGAACAGTAACTTTTGGTTATACACAGCCATTTAAAGGCGTTCTCTCTTATGCTTATTATGAAGGGGAAGACGATGTAAACGCGCTTCAGTTTATGCATGAAGCTTTGCTAAAAACAAATGATGAGCTCCAGCCTGAACCAAATTTGGCTGACTATGAGCTTTCTGAAGACAAGACAAAATTAACTTTTAAGATCAAGCAAGGTGTGAAATGGCATGATGGCGAAGAGCTGACTGCTGAGGATATGGAATATGCATGGTACTTAATTGCTGATCCAACTTATGAAGGAGCTCGATTTGCTAACGTAGCAATGATCAAAGGTGCTCAAGAGTACAAAGATGGAAAAGCTGACACAATCGAAGGTATCAAGGTAATAGATGATTACACAGTAGAAGTAACAGTAACAGAACCATCTGTTAACTTATTAGATAATATTTGGGTTTATCCTGAGCCAAAGCACTATTATGGTGATATTTCTTCTAAAGAGCTACCAGACTCCGATCAAATTCGTAAGGCTCCAATCGGTGTAGGTCCTTTTAAAGTGAAAAACATCGTACCTGGTGAAATGATTGAATTTGAGCGTTTTGATGATTACTGGCAAGGCAAGCCACAATTAGATGGCGTTGTTTACAAAATCATTGATGGATCGCTTGCGCAAGGCTTAGTGCAGAACGGAGAAATCGATGTTATCGAAGCTCCAAAAGATCAGTGGGAAGCAATTAAAGCTCTTGATAATGTTAATCCGGTAGAAGCAGATGCAATGTCTTACAGCTACATTGGCTTTGACTGGGGTCACTATGATACTAAAAAAGGTGTTGTAGTGTCTGATAACAAAAAATTCCAAAACAAAAACCTTCGCCATGCAATGGCACATGCTATTGACCGTCAAGCATTCATCGATGGTTTTGCAAACGGCTTAGGAAAACCGTTAAATACTCCATTCCCATCCGTATCGTGGGCAAAGATTGACGACTCTGAAATCAATCAGTATGAGTATGATGTAGAAAAAGCAAAGAAATTACTTGACGAAGCAGGATATGTTGACAAAGACGGCGACGGCTTCCGTGAAGATCCAGAAGGAAATCCATTCACAATCAACTTCGATGCAATGGCTGGAGCTGAAACTTCCGAAGCACGTGCTCAATTCATTCTTCAATCTTGGCAGGAAATTGGCCTAAATGCGAAACTTAACGGCGGTTCATTAAAAGACTTTAACCTATTCTATGACAGTATTGAAGCAGATGATCCATCTGTTGAAACATTCATGGGTGCATGGGGACTCGCTGCAGATCCGGATCCAGCTGGAATCTGGTTATCTACTGATAAGTGGAACATGTGGAGATGGTACAGCGAAGAGTCAGATGAGCTAATTAAGAAGGGTGTAACATTCCCTGAAGATTCCAGCAAAGATGTAACTGAACACCGTCAGGAAATCTATAACGAATGGCAAAAGCTTGTTAACGAAGAATTGCCAATCATCTTCTTTGAACAGCGAATTGATCCATGGGCAATTAACAAGCGTGTTGGCGGAGTTAAAGTAACTCCATTTGGAACTGATGAGTTCCATAAGTGGCACATTGTAGAGTAATAGGATTAATGGAAACTGCTTCATTGGGGGATATTTCCCCCAATGATTGCTAGTTTATCCAACGAATAAATTTTTGTTTGGTAAGGGGAATGGAAAATGCTACAGTACACAATTCGACGGCTTATAGGTATGATTCCAATAATTTTCCTTATCTCAGTAGTGGTATTTTCTTTGGCCAAGTTAATGCCTGGAGATGCCCTATCTGGAAAAATAGACCCTCTAAATTCAGATCCTGAGTATATTGAAGAAATGCGGGATAAGATGGGTTTAAATGACCCTATTCCTGTACAGTATGTCCGCTGGATGAGTGGAGTGGTTCAAGGGGATTTTGGAGATTCATTTGTTCATAAGCGACCGGTTATGGAACTAATTGGAGATCGTTTGCCGAACACAATTATTTTAGGAATAGCAGCTCTTTTAATCACTTATATATTGGCTTTTCTAATGGGAAGATACTCTGGGCGTTTTGCCTATAGCATCGGAGATTACTTAATATCGGCATTTAATTATCTTGCACTTGCAATACCAAGCTTTGTTGCAGCTTTAGTTGCCATTTATGTTTTTGCCATAAATCTAGGATGGGTTCCTGCCAGCGGAAGTATCGGCAGCGGGGTGGAACCAGGAACATTAGAATACTACTTAAGTAAAGCAAAACATACAGTATTGCCGGCTCTTGTATTAGGCGCCATGGCTACAGCCGCCTATACACAATTTTTGAGAAATGATATGATCGAAAGCTCTCGCAAAGATTATGTTCGTACTGCAAGAGCTAAAGGTACGAAGGAATCTGCGATTTATAATAAGCACATTTTAAGAAATTCAATCATACCTATTGTTACATTGCTTGGATTCGATATTGCCAATCTATTTGGAGGGGCAATTATTACCGAAACCATTTTCACATACCCTGGCATCGGCTATTTATTCGTAGAGTCAGTTAACGCACGTGATTATTCTGTTATGATGGCCATTGCCATGATGTTGACCATTTTAACGTTAATTGGAAATTTAATTGCAGATTTACTTTATGGTTTAGTAGATCCGCGTATCCGTTTAAGTTAGGTAGGTGAGAGTATGGAACCTTCAATTTCACAGCAAACTTCGCCTGGTTTAGTAGAACCTGTTAAACCGCCGAAGAGTCAATCACCATGGGCTCTCGCCCGCCGTAAGTTTTTGCGCAATAAAATAGCAATGGTCAGCTTGGCCTTTTTGCTAATTGTCTGTGCAATGTCCATATTGGCTGAGCCGCTAACTATGCCGGTTGAGGAGACAGCTAAGATCAATTTAACACAAATGAGTAAAGAGCCGTCTGCCGAGCATTTTTTCGGTACAGATAAATCTGGTCGGGATGTATTTGCCCGTACTTTACACGGCGGCAAAACTTCACTATTGCTAGCATTTTCAATCACGATTTCAGTTATTACAATTGGTACGCTTGTAGGTGCCACTGCGGGATATTTTGGCGGTTGGGTCGATAATGCCCTCATGAGATTCACAGACTTTATGATGAACTTTCCGTTCCTTCTATTTGTTATCGTATTAAAATCAATTTTTATCGAATCAAGTACAGGAACCCTTATATTTGTAATCAGTGTGCTCAGCTGGACCGGTACTGCCCGTCTGGTGCGAAGCAAGGTTATGGCAGAGAAAGAAAATGAATACATTATGAGTGCAGTCTCGATCGGATGTTCGGCACCCAAAACAATCTTTAAGCATCTGCTGCCCAATGTAATGTCAACCATTATTGTACAGGCAACGATTACATTGGCAGCGATGATAGTGGCTGAGACAGGACTAAGCTTCTTGGGATTTGGTGTTCCAATCAACATTCCAACCTGGGGTAATATGCTTCAGGAAGCCAGAAGTCCTGATGTATTAACAAGCAAATGGTGGATATGGATTCCGCCGGCAGCCGTTTTAACATTCACTATTCTCTCCATTAACTTTATTGGTGAAGGCTTAAAGGATGCCTTCAACCCTAAATCGAACCGTTAATAAAAGCAAAAAACGCCATAGTGTGGCGTTTTTTTTGTCGTATAAATGTTTTCTAATCCTGGTAACTGTCTAGTTCCAAGAAGTAAGGCTTCGTTAGAATAACCATGCTCCTCCAAGTAGGGGGTGCCAAATCGTCTCCGGTTTTCGGATAGCTTGTACATAACCGATCAAGTTCTTTCATATATATATTTTTAAAAGGACAAGGCAAGGAGTGGGTTCATGGCAGCTTTAATACAATTTAGGGCTCACAGAATAGTGATACGATATGCTATTTAGAGCGTTTTTGCTATTGACCGGTTTCGGAATTGCGGTCTCAGGCGGTGTCAGCGTTATAGCGTATTTAAATTTGCTTGCTACGGGACATGCCTTTAAGGAATATTTGCATTTTATTTCTTCCCGGCCAGAATGTTATCTGCTGCCAGCAGGCATGTTAATCATTTGGATAAGTATTTACTTTCCTTTTGACAGTAATAAAGGATAAAAAAATGGATTCTGAATGTAATTAAGGAATAAATTTACTGCAGACTGCCCATACTGAGTGACAAACAGTTTGTTGAAGTGGGGGTTTAAAAATGTTATATCTTCATGATGTTTGGGTGAACTGGTTTGAAGGGGAAGAAAATGGATACAATGTGTGCCATTTTCACGAATGGAGAAAAGATGATGGCGTTGAATTGCTTGACCAGGTACCGTTATTAAAGATTGACCCGATTTTGTTTAATTACATTGAAAATGATCTTTCAGAGCTGCCACAACAACTGCTTGATGACATCTATCAAAAGGCTTATTTAAGGAAAAACCATGAGAGAATCCAATTGGAATACTGCTTTGTTGTATCAGATGGGACAGGCATCCTGGCTGTAGACACAATAGGCTATAACATTCCAATCAGAAAGAGCAGACTGATTCCTCGCCAGGAACAGCTTGCCTATGAAATGCTGGATAATCAAGAAACGAAAAACTACTCATTTAATGACCAAACAGCACTAAAGGATTTTCATATTCTTTCACCATCCCCTGATCTTATGATGGGGCTTACCAGAAAAGAAAGACAGCTGAAACAATTGCTCTTTATGGCCCTTGATCAGCTGCATTCCTCAAAGAATGATGCTGAAGTTCGCTACTGGTACACCGAATGGAGTCCAGAACGGTATTCAAAAATCCAGTCATTAAATTTTGAAGAAGCGTGGTATGAACTGTACGAGGAAAGCAAATATGGCTGGTCAAGCAAGCATGAACATTTTTGTGAGAATTTGATTAAAGGGCAGCCATTTTTTGAAAAATTATGGGAAATGGAGCACGGTCCAAAGGTGAATTAGAGTTTTTCAATAAATAAAAAAACAGCCAAATGGCTGTTTTTTATTTTCTTTTCCGTCCAAGTCCAATGGCATTTTCCATTTTCCCGACCATTTTATTAGCGACTTTACGTGCTTTTTCAGCTCCCTGATCAAGTATATCATCAAGTTCTTGCGACTCCATTAGCTCATAATATTTATCCTGGATTGGCTTAATCGTATGAATGACGACTTCTGCCAGACCTGCTTTGAAGTCTCCATAGCCCTTGCCTTCGTATACATTTTCTATTTCCGCTACCGGTTTACCCGAAAGAATGGAGTATATTGAAAGAAGATTGGAAACTCCCGGCTTATTTTCCTTGTCATACTTAACGATTCCTTCTGAATCAGTAACTGCGCTTTTAATTTTCTTTTCGATTTGTTTAGGGTCATCCAATAGTGAAATAAATGACTTTTTATTAGGGTCAGATTTGCTCATTTTCTTTAATGGATCCTGAAGCGACATAACCCGGGCGCCCACTTTAGCGATTCTTACATCAGGAATAGTAAAGATATCATTGTATTTCTTATTGAATCTTTCTGCTAAATCACGCGTCAATTCCAAGTGCTGTTTTTGATCTTCTCCTACAGGCACTAAATCAGTGTTGTATAAAAGGATATCAGCAGCCATAAGTGGCGGATAAGTAAGCAATCCAGCAGAGACGGCATCCTTTCCTTCAGACTTATCCTTAAACTGGGTCATGCGCTCAAGCTCTCCGATATAGGAAACGCATTGCATCATCCAACCAGCCTGGGCATGTGCAGGAACCTCTGATTGGATAAATAATGTTGATTTATCAGGATCAATCCCCACTGCCAAGTAGAGGGCAGCAAGACTGCGGATGTTCTTTCTTAATTCGAGCCTGTCTTGGGGAACTGTTATCGCATGCTGGTCAACAATACAAAAATAACAGTTGTACTCATTTTGCAATTCAACAAATTGCTTCATGGCACCAATGTAATTTCCGAGGGTAATCGTCCCGCTCGGCTGGATGCCGGAAAAGATGGTTTTCATGTTTTTCCTCCTTTATTCGGCTGAAAAAAGCACTAAATTTAACAGGGTGAAGAAGTGCCATATATTGAAAGCATTTACATATTATGCTTAAAATAAGCACAAAAAAGACCATTCATCCCTAAAAAAATAGGGACGAATGGTCCGCGTTGCCACCCTAATTACTCAATATGAGTCACTCTGTCCTATGCATGTTTCATGCATAGATCCTCGATAACGAGAGGACACGCCTGAAAAAATTCAGAAGGCTCAAAAGTCCATTCAATTTACCGGGTTTCCTGTTTTCACCAGCCACAGGATCTCTGCCAACCCTAAGTAAATTTACTACTCTTTTTTCATTGCCGATTTCAAATAAATTTTATTGTTATTATATAATAAAATATACTACTGAGATACAAAAATCAAGTAAATAAGCAGGGAAAACCCTGATCTGGGAACTGGATTGAAGCGAAAAATTGGTAAAAAATAGTCATATTCACCATTGAAAGAACTCATTAAATGATAATTTTAAAAAATTTTTTAAAATCTTAAAAATCTTAATTTATAAGACTTTTAAGCTAAAAATAAAATGCTAGATTGAATTCAAGCCATTAAAAGCTACTTGCAATAAGTTTTTAAACTATTTATAATAAACGTAACAAACATATTCTTTACGTTTTTGTAACATTTAAAACAAAACTATATCACTCCGGGTAGCGAGAGTATGGTACATAATGAGTAAGTTTATAGCTTACATATTGAGGATTTATTCTTTTGTGCTGAATTTTCAGAATAAAGGGATAATCTATCTTTAAGAGAATATAAACTTACTTTTTTTGTTGCCTTCTAAATAGTCTGCAAATTTTTGCAAGTTGAATTAACAGACTATTTAAGCAATATACCTGGGGCGTACAGTTGTGTTTTAAATTAGGGACATCCGTAAAGGTATTGTTTGAGGAAATTATATAGGGGGTTAAAACCGTGAACAAAAGATTATCGATCTTTTTTAGCATGCTGCTAGTGCTTAGCATGTTCCTTGCTGCGTGCAACGGCGGAGGAGACAATGCTGATGGCGGCGACAAAGGCGGCGATGACGGCGGAAAGTCTGACGTACCGCAGGAATTAAGAGTAAATATCAATACTGAACCACCTTCATTAAACCCAGGTTTAGCTGAAGACTCTACATCTGGAACTGTGCTTCGTCAGGTTCTTGAAGGTTTAACTCGTATTGGTCAAGACGGAAAGCCTGAAAATGCAATGGCTGAAGATGTTCAAATTTCTGAAGACCAAAAGACTTACACTTTCAAAATCCGTGATGCAAAATGGTCAAATGGTGACCCTGTAACAGCAAAAGATTTTGAATATGCATGGAAATGGGCGCTTGATCCAGCGAATAATTCAACATATGCATACCAGCTTTACTATATCGAAGGTGCTGAAGCTGCCAACACTGGCGAAGGCTCACTGGATGCTGTAGGAGTTAAAGCTGTTGATGACAAAACTCTTGAAGTTAAATTAGTAAACCCAACTCCATATTTCTTGGAATTGACAGCTTTCTATACTTACCTGCCAGTTAACAGCAAAATTGCCGAATCAAATCCAGAGTGGGCAACAGATGCTGGTGAAAACTTTACAACTAACGGACCTTTCCATATGACTGAATGGTCTCACAGTGACAAAATTGTCCTGGAAAAGAGCGAAACTTACTGGGATGCTGAAGCAGTTAAGCTAGACAAGATTGAAATGATCATGATCAATGATCCAAACACTGAGTTATCAATGTTTGACAATGGTGAATTAGATTGGGCTGGAGCTCCAACTGGTGCCCTTCCAACTGATGCTATGCAGGCTCTTAAAGATGAAGGCCGCTTAGTAACACAGCCAATCGCAGGTATCTATAACTACAAGTTCAATACAACTGTTGAGCCTTTTAACAACGTTAATATCCGTAAAGCATTTGCACATGCAATCAACCGTCAGGAAATCATTGACAACATCCTTCAGGGCGAGCAGCTTCCAGCTATGGCAATTGTTCCTCCATCAATGTTCGAAGAGAACAAAGAGGGATACTTCCCTGACAATGATGTAGAGAAAGCAAAAGAATTCTTGCAAAAAGGTTTAGAAGAGCTTGGATACAAAGATGCTTCTGAACTTCCTGCTGTAACTCTTTCTTATAACACATCTGAAGCACACCAAAAGATTGCCCAGGCAATCCAGGATATGTGGAAGCAAAACCTTGGTGTTGAAGTAACTCTTGATAACGCTGAGTGGAATGTTTTCCTTGATAAAGTTAACACAATGGATTACCAAGTAGCTCGTATGGGCTGGTTGGGTGACTTTAACGATGCAATGAACTTCCTAGAAATGTATCGTGACGCTGATGGCGGAAACAATAATACTGGCTGGGAGAGCAAAGAGTTCCAGGATCTGCTTGCTAAATCTGCAACTGAAACTGACCCTGAAGCCCGCCAGCAATTATTAAAAGATGCAGAAGCAATCTTCATGGAAGATATGCCTGTAGCTCCAATCTACTTCTACACTAATAACTGGGTACAAGCTGAAAACTTAAAAGACGTTGTTGTATCCGGACTTGGTGATGTCCAGTACAAGTGGGCATACTTTGAATAAAAAATAGCTAACTTAACGAAAGGTATATGGGATATTTAATCCCATATACCTTCGTTTCTGATTAAGGCATTGTAATAAATTGGAGGTGTTTGACAATGGCGAAATATATTGGAAAACGCTTACTGTACATGCTCCTGTCTTTATGGATGATCGTTACAGCAACGTTTTTCTTCATGCGCATTGCACCCGGAAACCCTTTTGCATCAGAAAAAAAACTTCCTCCCGAAATTGAAGCTAACCTGAATGCCCACTTTGGGTTGGACAAGCCATGGTATGCGCAGTACTGGGAGTATTTAGTTAGAATTGTCAATTGGGATTTCGGCCCATCATTTAAGTATAAAAGCCAAACTGTTAACGATTTAATTAATGAAGGCTTCCCTGTATCTTTCTTACTTGGGATGGAAGCCATTTTTATTGCCGTTGCGGTTGGAGTTCTATTAGGTATCATCGCAGCATTAAAGCATAATAGATGGCCGGACTACACAGCAATGATTGTTGCTGTTTTAGGTATCTCTGTTCCTTCCTTTATAATGGCATCATTCCTGCAGTATTTCCTAGCTATTAAAATGGGAATCTTCCCAGTTGCACGTTGGGAATCGTTCATGCACAGTGTCCTTCCTGCATTGGCACTTGCTTCAACACCGATGGCATTCATTGCCCGTTTAACACGTTCAAGCATGCTTGAGGTACTGGCAAATGATTATATTAAAACAGCAAAATCCAAAGGATTAAGCAGTGGAGTAATTACAGTAAAGCATACAATCCGTAACGCACTATTACCAGTTGTAACATATATGGGGCCGTTGACTGCCGGTATATTGACAGGAAGCTTCGTAATTGAAAAAATATTTGGTATTCCTGGGCTAGGTGCACACTTTGTAACAAGTATTAACAACCGTGACTATACGGTAATTATGGGTGTAACAGTTTTCTACAGTATTCTGTTGCTTGTATCTATTCTCCTTGTTGACATTGCATACGGAATCATCGACCCACGCATAAAACTTGCTGGCGGGAAGAAAGGAGAGTAATTATGCAGATTTCAAAAGATAAGTTTAAGTTAGTCGGTACGCAGCTAAGTGAAGCTGAAAAAATTTCAAAACCAAGTCTTTCATTTTGGAAAGATGTTTTTATCCGATTCCGAAAAAACAAGCTCGCTTTGTTTGGATTAGTTTTACTTGGATTACTAATCTTCATGGCGATCTTTGGACCATATATGACTCCATATGATTATGCATCCAATGATCTTGGCAATAAAAACCAGCCTCCATCTTCTGAACATTGGTTTGGTACAGATGATCTCGGACGTGATGTATTTGCACGTACATGGGAGGGTGCAAGGATTTCAATCTTTATCGGTGTAGCTGCCGCGCTGATTGATTTGATTATTGGTGTAATCTGGGGTGGTATCGCTGGATATAAAGGCGGGCGTACAGATGAATTTATGATGCGTTTTGCCGATATCCTTTACGGTGTTCCATATCTTCTATTAGTTATTCTATTAATGGTTGTTCTTGGCCAGGGTCTGACTACAATGATCATTGCGATGTCGATTACAGGCTGGATCAACATGTCCCGTATTGTCCGTGGACAGGTATTATCGCTTAAGAGCCAGGAATATGTGCTTGCAGCCAAAACACTTGGCGCCAATACTAATCGTATAATGAGTAAACACTTAATTCCAAACTCAATGGGACCTATTCTGGTTACAATGACTTTAACTGTCCCTTCTGCAATATTTACTGAAGCATTCTTAAGCTTTCTGGGACTTGGATTGACTCCGCCGCTTGCCAGCTGGGGAACAATGGCCAATGATGGTCTGCCGGCGATGCGTTATTATCCATGGCGTTTATTCTTCCCTGCTACATTTATCTGTCTAACGATCTTCGCTTTCAACGTAGTTGGCGACGGATTACGTGATGCTTTAGATCCAAGAATGCGGAAATAAAGGAGTGAGAATATGGAAAAATTACTAGAAGTCAAAAATTTAGAAGTCTCATTCCAAACCTATGGAGGTACAGTAAAAGCAGTCCGTGGTGTCAGCTTTGACCTTCATAAGGGAGAGACGCTTGCCATCGTTGGTGAATCAGGTTCAGGCAAAAGTGTTACTTCCCAGTCAATTATGAAGTTAATACCTATGCCACCAGGCCAAATTTCCGGCGGCCAGATTTTATTAAATGGTGACGATATAGTACCAAAAACCGAAAAACAAATGGAAAAAATACGTGGTAAAGAAATCAGTATGATATTCCAGGATCCTATGACATCTCTGAACCCGACGATGAAAATAGGGAACCAGATAACAGAAGGCTTAATAAAGCACCAAAATATGTCTAAGCAGGATGCCAGGAATAGAGCAATTGAACTTCTTCGCCTAGTTGGTATTCCGATGCCTGAAAAAAGGGTAAACCAATATCCTCATGAATTCTCAGGCGGTATGAGACAGCGTGCCATGATTGCGATCGCTCTTGCAGCTAATCCAAAGCTTTTAATCGCCGATGAACCAACAACTGCGCTTGATGTTACAATCCAGGCACAAATTCTTGAACTGATGAAGGATCTTCAAAGCAAAATGGATACTTCCATCATTTTTATTACCCATGACCTTGGGGTCGTAGCCAATGTCGCAGATCGGGTTGCTGTAATGTACGCTGGACAAATTGTTGAGATGGGTACAGTAGATGAAATATTCTATGACCCGCGCCACCCATATACATGGGGCCTGCTAGCTTCCATGCCGAGTGTGGATAGTGATGATTCAGCTGAGTTGGCTGCCATTCCTGGTACTCCTCCGGATTTAACAAATCCTCCAAAAGGAGACGCGTTTGCTGCAAGAAATAGCTATGCACTTGCAATTGATTTTGAAGAAGAGCCGCCAATGTTCCAAATATCTGAAACTCATTTTGCAAAAACATGGCTTCTTCATCCGGATGCTCCTAAAGTTGAGCCGCCTGAAGCTGTAAAGAAACGTATGCGCCAATTATCCTCCACATTTGAAAAGCCAATATTAGTGAAGGAGGGTAAATAATCATGGCAGAAAAATTGCTTGAAATTAAAAACTTGAAACAACACTTTAATGTTGGACGCCCAAATATGGTAAAAGCAGTTGATGGTATTACTTTTGATATTTTCAGAGGTGAAACTCTTGGCCTTGTAGGCGAATCAGGCTGCGGAAAATCAACAACTGGACGTACTATCATCAGATTATATGATGCAACAGATGGCCAGGTTCTTTTTGAAGGTGAAGATGTACATGGCAAAAAATCTGCAAAAGAACTAAAAAAGTTTAACCGCAAAATGCAAATGATCTTCCAGGATCCTTACGCATCTTTAAACCCTCGTATGACGGTTGCTGACATCATTGCTGAAGGCATTGATATTCATGGTCTGGCTAAAGATAAGAAAGGACGCATGGAGAGAGTCTATGAGCTCTTAGAAACGGTTGGTCTAAACAAAGAGCACGCTAACCGTTACCCTCATGAGTTCTCAGGCGGCCAAAGACAGCGTATCGGCATTGCACGTGCACTAGCTGTTGATCCAGATTTTATCATTGCTGATGAACCAATCTCTGCCTTGGATGTTTCTATCCAGGCCCAGGTAGTAAACTTGATGAAGAAGCTTCAGCGAGAAAAAGGGTTAACTTACTTGTTTATCGCACATGATTTGTCAATGGTTAAGTATATCAGTGACAGAATTGGGGTTATGTACTTTGGTAAGCTGGTAGAATTAGCACCAGCAGATGATCTGTATAATAATCCAATGCACCCATATACTCAATCACTATTATCAGCGATTCCGCTGCCGGATCCTGAAACGGAACGGACACGCAGAAGAACATCCTATGACCCTTCTGTACACAATTATACTGAAGGTGAACAGCTGGAAATGCGTGAAATTACACCAGGACATTTTGTTTATTGCTCTGAAAAAGAGTACCAGCAATTAAAAGCTCAATATGCTAAATAACGAAAAACGATCTCATATCGAGATCGTTTTTTACATCCTGGTAAAGTTATAATTGATAAACTTAATGCTAAATCCTTTTAATGATAAAAAGGATTTACCAAGATGTAAAAATGATCTGCAAACATTAGAGAGTTATTGATTACTTTAACACTTTTATTCGTTAATGTAATTTACTTTAGTATATAATACAACATTTTTAACAGTATTACTATTAGAATTTTCGATTAATTATATTTTTCCGTCAAATTGTTTAATTAAAGTATTTATTTTTTTTGATAAAAAAGGTTTAAAGATTAAGAGGAAAAGATACATATAAGAAAGAGGGTACAAGTTTTTAAGATTCATCATAGATTAGGTTTTGAAATATCTTTATAATGAAAGTAACGTTAAGGACGTCTGCATGGAAGAGGGGGCATAACATTTGAAAAAGGCAAAAAAGATAGCTGCTACCTTGTTGGTTATGACAGGTATTTCATTTTCGGCAGGAAATGGTGAAGCAAAAGAACAAGAAACTTTTGAAATAGGGAAACAGCCTCAGAGAGAGCATATTTCACTTATGAAGGAACTGCCTAAAGAGATTAGCCGTTTTCAATTTGATTCCGGCTATGCCTTTCAGTATCCAGATGCTGTAAGAGGTGTTTATGTAACAGGGCATTCAGCTGGAGGAGAAAGGTTTAATAAGCTTGCCAATTTAATGGATGAAACGGAATTAAATGCTATGGTAATAGATATAAAGGATGATTGGGGCAATCTTACTTTTATCCCTGATAAAAACTCTCCATACAGTGACATAGGGAAGTCTTACATAAAAGATACGGAGAAGATCATGAAAACGATGGAAGAAAAGCAAATTTACCCGATTGCTAGGGTGGTTGTTTTTAAAGATTCTGTGCTTGCCAATAAGAAGCCGGAGTTGACATTTAAAGAAGGAAATAAGGTATGGAAAAATGGCAGAGGGGAGTCGTTTGTCAATCCATTCTTAAAAGAGGTCTGGGACTATAATGTAGGAATAGCTATCGAAGCTGCTAAAATGGGTTTTCAGGAAATCCAGTTTGACTACGTCCGTTTCCCGGAAGGATTTGAACATAGGGATACATCCTTGACCTATGGTATGGGGGAATATAAAGATTTAGAAATGGAAAATGTTCAGAAACGGGTTAAGGCTGTTACGGATTTTGTCGCCTATGCAAAGGATCAATTGGAACCATATGGAGTCAAGGTGTCTGTTGATATCTTTGGCTATACGGCAACCTTGCCGGAAGCTCCGGGCATTGGGCAAAATTTCTCAAAGATCTCAGAACACGTAGATGTAATTTCCTCCATGATTTATCCAAGCCATTGGACATCTTACTTTGGAATTGCAAAACCTGACCTGGAACCTTATAAACTGGTTGCAGAATATGCAAAGCTTGAGAAAAAGAAGCTGGGTGAGCTGGAAAACCCGCCTGTATCCAGGCCATGGCTTCAGGATTTTACAGCCTCTTACTTGGGTGCAGGAAACTACAAGAATTACGGAAAGGCCGAAGTCGAAGCCCAGATTAAGGCTTTAAACGAACAAGGGATAAATGAATTCTTGTTATGGAATGCAGGTAATACGTATACGCAAAACGTTGATTATACGCCATAGACAAAAAGAGGCTGAAGTTATCAGCCTCTTTTTCTATATACAGTATGAACATTAAATAAGATAAAGCCCTGGCACATGTACCTAAGAGTAAAATGCTTTCTGTTTTCTTTTTGTTTGACACCAATTTTGTATGCGGTATCATAGTATATGGGCATATCGGAATTTACTTTTTATTTCCGCCTACGCTTTTCCATCCAGTCTGTACTCTTGCAGATTGATCCACGAATTGGGATTTATTTTTACCGCCAAAAAACCTTTCTCCAATACCATTAGTTAGTACACCTAATAAGGCAGTAAATCCAATTATAAGCAAAGCAACAATTGTTAAATCTGTTATGTAACCAACCATGATAAACCTCCATCTTTCTTTTCACAGTTTCCTGTGATTAATATGAAACATCCCCTATCCTTATTTTATTCGAAATTTTCATGTATTAAAAGGGGAAATTCCACAAATACTTAATCTTGCAGGATATACCGTTTTTCAGGAAAAAGTATCAGCTTATTTATTTTCTTTCGCGCACACCATTATGGAAAGGAAAGCTGGGAGCTTATCATGCTGGAATAAATATTTGCGCCACCAAATCTAAGGTTTGGGAAGCAGAAAAGGAGCAGATCCATGCATTGGTATGAAAAATTGAATCAGTATTTCCCTATTGAGGAAATGAAATCGAAAGATCATATGGAAACCCTTTTAAAGGAACGATCAGACATTTATCATAAGGATGAAGGGCCTCACCATGTCCTTATGTATGTAGAGCTAGAGAATTTTGTATTTATTGATTATTTATTTGTATCAACGGAATCCCGTGGCCAAGGGCTGGGCCATAAATTGCTTGAGAAGCTAAAAGCAAAGGGGAAGCCTATTATTTTAGAAGTTGAGCCAGTTGATTATGAAGATACCGATACCGAAAAACGTTTGCGTTTTTATAAAAGGGAAGGATTTGAGCATGCCCAATCAATTGGTTACAGCCGGAGATCTCTTGCCACTAATGAAATTAATACAATGGAAATTCTTTACTGGTCCCCGGGGAATGAAAGTGAAGAAATGATTTATGAAGCAATGAAAAAAACATATGAAATGATTCACACCTACAGGGACACACACTTTTATGGCCAATCTTATCAACCGGTTGATGAAGTTCTAACTTTTGAAGAAGATAAAAACGGCCAGAATGTTTTGGAGGATGTATAAGTAACACAATAAAAACAGATTATCACCAATGGAAAAACACAGCCACTTATGGAAATGGCTGTGTTTTCATTTTCATAAATTAATTGAGAATAAAAAATATGAATTTTAGGTTTAATCAACAGAAACATGGGTATTTAAAAAGGGATTAGAAAAAATATTTATTATATTTCTACATAATTTCCCTTAAAACAGTAAGTTGTTGTCTTCTTTAAGAATAAAAAAGGAAAATTAATTAAAAAAATGAAACTTTTTGCTTGCTGGTTCGTCTTATATAGTAGATTTGTTTCTCAAACAGGTTTGTTTAATTTATGTATAAGACTTTTATCATATTTATAAAAAGTTATACCAAATGGATCTTGTTTGGTGTATAATAAATAATATAAATTACTTGATTAAAGTTATTTTAATTTAGGCCGCTCTAAATATATGTAATTAAACAAATATTAATCTAAATAATGGAATTATATATGTCTAAATTTAAGGAGTGTGAATTTGTAAAATGGTCACATTATACACTTCACCAAGTTGTACATCTTGCAGAAAAGCGAAATCATGGCTGGAAGAACATGAAATTGGCTATAAAGAAAGAAATATCTTTTCAGAGCCGCTGTCCATTGAGGAGATTAAAGAAATTCTTCGAATGACAGAAGATGGGACAGATGAAATTATTTCTACTCGCTCCAAGACATTCCAAAAGCTTGATGTTAACCTTGAAACAATGCCCTTACAAGATTTGTTCGAGCTGATTAAAGAAAACCCTGGTCTTCTTCGCCGTCCAATCATTATTGACGAAAAACGTCTGCAGGTTGGATATAATGAAGATGAAATCAGACGTTTCCTACCAAGAAAGGTTCGTACTTACCAGCTGCGTGAAGCACAGCGCATGGTTAACTAATATTACAATCAGGCCTTCTTTCTGCTTGCAGAAGAGGGTCTTTTTTATTATCATTGTGAAAAAAACAAGGAAAATGGATACAATAATAGAATAAATAAAAAACCGCATATGCCATTTCGTTATTGGAATTTATACAATGCTAAAGGTGCAATAATTAAGGCCGGTTATAATAGGCATATAACGGTTTTTTCAAAGATATGACTTTTTAATTCCCTTTATTCTTATTTTGTCATAAAATAAAAGTACAAGGTACAAAATACACTTTACCTTCTTTTAAATGGGGATTAACCAATTGATTTACGGGTAAATGAATAACACACATGACTGCTGGGGGTATTTAGTCCCTTCAATCATAGCCAGAAGGGAGAGTTGCTGCATGGAAATCGAACGTATTAATGATCATACAGTTAAATTTTATATTTCTTATCTTGATATAGAAGAAAGAGGCTTTGACCGTGAAGAGATTTGGTACAATCGTGAACGGAGTGAAGAGCTCTTTTGGGAAATGATGGATGAGGTCCATCAGGAGGAAGAATTTCTTGTGGAGGGGCCGCTGTGGATACAGGTTCAGGCTTTGGATAAAGGCTTGGAGGTATTGGTTACTAAGGCTCAGCTTTCCAAGGACGGGCAAAAATTTGAACTTCCTGTTCCTGATGAAAAAGTGAAAGACTTGCCTGTTGATGAACATATAGAGGATATGCTTGATCATCACTTCCGCAAATCAGATGATGATGGTGATGATGGATATGAGGGAGATCTTGAATTTCTTTTAACTTTTAAAGATTTTGAAGATATTATATCCTTATCAAAACGCACCAACCTTGATACTATTAACACCAAGTTATATTCCTTTCAAGGGAAATACTATTTATTTGCCGAGTTTCCGGAAGATCTTTTTGAAGAAGATGATATAGATAACATGCTAAGCATTCTTCTGGAGTATGGGCAAGAAACAAGCACTACGATTCACCGTATTATGGAATACGGTAAATTAATTATAAAAGAAAATGTCTTCGAAAATTTAAGAAAACATTTTAAATAATTAAAACCGATTTCATTTCTGAAATCGGTTTTTTTATTTTGGCTATGTTAAAGCTTATTGTGGATTTTGGCACTTTGTTGATTGGATCTGAGGTGGCTGGATCCTCGGAAGAGCATTCGAAATTCCTTCGTGCGGAGTTTTTTTGAGGAAGTTTATTCAATGTCCTGCGAGAGTTCGGTTAAAGGGAGATCCCGCAGGTTTAATGCTTGAGGAGGCTCCCGAACCACCTGCAATCCGCTGAACGCTTGGAGCGGAAAACAAAAGTAAGGTTAACAGAGCTTTTATTTAAAAATGTGTATTTTTTTTCAGGGTTGAGAGGATTTTGGGAACAGTATGGAGAATAGCACTTGTTAGGAAAGGAGCTGATTATTTGTTAATTGCTAACACAAAGGGAGGAGAACGAGTAAATTTATTTGAAAAGCATAACCTCCTCACTTTAAAAGAATTTAGAAAACAGAACGTCTTTTTTTGCCCTGAATGCAGCGAAGAGGTTGTCCTGAAAATTGGATCGAAGCGTATTCCGCATTTTAGCCACAAAAAGGGGTCGGAATGTCCAGAAAGCTATGAAAGGGAATCGGAATATCATATTAACGGCAAACTTCTCTTATATTCCTGGCTAAAAGAAAAAGGGCTTGATCCGGTTCTTGAACCTTACTACTCGGACATATCCCAAAGGCCTGACATTGGCGTCAATTACGAAGGAGAAGACTATGCTATTGAATATCAGTGTTCAGTCATTTCTGAGGCCTTATTTATAAAACGTTCAGAGGCGTATATTCAGTCAGGCATCATTCCCATATGGATACTGGCTGGCAAAAATTTAAGGCGCATAGGAAAAAATAAAATATCTTTATCTGGTTTCCAGTATTTATTTCTTCACAAAACTGCTTTAGGCAATTGGGTGATTCCTTTCTTTTGCCCCATCACTAAGTCCTTCATCAATACTCATCAGATCGTTCCATTTACAGTAAGAAATTCTTTTTCAAATTTTGATATTATTCCATTGAGTCATGCTAGCTTGAAAATTTTATTTGATCCACCGCATCTTCCCGGCAATCTAAGCCATTATGAGTGGCAAAGGGAGATAAGACAAACCAAAAATTTTCTTTCGCAAACCCGCGGGTCTTTCCACAATAAATTTCTGCAAGAGTTATATTCTCATTCACTTATACCCTCTCTACTCCCTCCCGAGATTGGCCTTCCGGTATTTCACGCTCCTTATATCGAAACATCCCCAATACAGTGGCAAGGTTATTTATTTATGGATGTACTTTTGAAGGATGATGTGTTTTCGTTTGAAAAAATGATTTCTTGCTTTCAGAAAAGGGTATGGAAAAGTGATATTAAAATTAGAAAGCTTCCTCTTGTTCACAGTGGAGAGGCTGTTTATGCTGTGAAAGAATATATAGAGTTGCTTGTTAACCTGAAGGTACTTGAAAGAGCAGGAAAGGGTCTATATAGAAAAAGAGCTCCTTTTTCAGCATCTGAAAATCAGACCTCGCTGCTTCAATGGGAAGAGGACTTTTACCGGGAAAAAGGTATTATTATTGTTGACAGTACAAAGCAATCTATTTTTGTTAAATAAGAATTAATGAAAATGCCTTATTTAACATAAAATAATTGAGGATTGCGCAATAACTATCATAAAAGAAGGATTTTTTCGCTGGAAAGAGAAGATACAGTAATGATGATTTAGAAAATGGGACCTTTGAATGGAGGATGAAGAATGGCAAACGAAACAACGGTAAAAAAACTTCCTGCAAGAAGCGAGATTGCAGCAGAAGATACTTGGCGTCTTGAAGACATTTTTTCGGCAGATGATGATTGGGATAAAGAATATAAAGAAGTAGAGAAACTAATTCCTGAAGCGGGCAATTATCAGGGCAAGCTTGGTGAAAGTGCTGGAACCTTATACGAAGCCCTGCAGTTTCAGGATCATTTATTATCACGCCTCGGGAAGCTATATACATATGCCCATATGCGTTATGACCAGGATACAACAAATTCTTTTTACCAGGGTATGGATGACAGGATTAAAAATCTATACTCGGAAGCTGCCAGTACATTGGCTTATATTGTGCCAGAACTGCTTGCAGTTGATGAGCAAAAGGTTGCCGGTTTTCTAGAAGAAAAGAAAGAACTTCAGCTATATAAGCATTCTCTTGAGGAAATTAATCTTCAAAGGCCGCATGTATTATCTGCTGAGCAGGAGGCGCTGCTGGCTCAGGCTTCCGAAGTGCTTGGGGCGTCCAGCAATACATTTGGCATGCTGAATAATGCTGACCTGGAATTTCCGTCCATTAAGGATGAAAATGGTGAGGAAGTAGAAATAACACATGGACGATTTATCCGCTTTCTTGAAAGTGATGATCAGCGTGTCCGACACGATGCCTTTAAAGCTGTGTACGGCACTTACGGGAAGTTCCGCAATACGTTCGCAAGCACTTTGAGCGGGAATATTAAGAAGGACAATTTCAACGCTAAGATTCGAAACTATGATTCAGCACGCCATGCGGCACTGGCAGCCAATAATATTCCTGAAAGTGTTTATGAAAATTTAGTTAACACCATCAACAATAATCTTCATCTCCTTCACCGCTATGTGAAACTGCGCAAGAAGGTTTTAGGCGTTGATGAGCTTCATATGTATGATCTATACACACCATTGGTTAAAGAAGTAAAAATGGAAATACCTTATGATGAAGCAAAGGATTTAATTCTTAAAGGATTAAAACCGCTTGGCGGGGATTATTTAAATATCTTAAAAGAAGGATTTGAAAACCGCTGGGTGGATGTCCATGAAAATAAAGGGAAAAGAAGCGGTGCCTATTCTTCCGGGACATATGGAACCAATCCATATATCCTGATGAACTGGCAGGATAATGTGAATAATTTGTTTACCCTTGCCCATGAATTTGGGCATTCCGTACACAGTTATTACACTCGCAAACACCAGCCATATCCATATGGAAATTATTCAATCTTTGTTGCTGAGGTGGCCTCTACCTGCAATGAAGCTCTTTTAAATGACTATTTGCTTAAAACCATTGATGATGATAAGAAGCGTTTATATTTGCTGAACCATTACCTTGAAGGCTTTAGAGGAACTGTTTTCCGCCAGACAATGTTTGCGGAGTTTGAGCATATGCTCCATAAAAAGGCGCAAAGCAATGAAGCTTTGACTGCGGATTCATTAACAAAGGAGTATTATGAACTTAACAAGAAATATTTTGGGGAAGAAGACATTATAATCGATGAAGAAATTGGGCTTGAATGGTCAAGAATTCCCCATTTCTATTACAATTATTATGTATATCAATATGCAACTGGATTTAGCGCAGCAACAGCGTTAAGCAAACAAATCCTAGAGGAAGGCCAGCCTGCAGTCGACAGATATATTGAGTTCCTAAAGTCCGGAAGCTCAGATTATCCGATCGAAGTCCTGAAAAAAGCGGGCGTCGATATGACGAGCAGCAAGCCAATTGAAGATGCATGCAAAGTTTTTGAAGAAAAGCTGAACGAAATGGAGAGCCTGCTTTCATAATAATAAAGGGACCAGTCAAATTGTCTGGTCCCTTTTTGATTTGGTTAGAAGCCTTTAAACCGCCTGCGGTCATTCAAATACAATAAAAGGATCAGCAGGGATACAAATAGAAGGGGAGAGGTAATAAAAATAGGGATGAGTTTCATTAAACCAAAAATATTTAAAATAAAGGAGAGCAAAATGAGTACGAGCATGACGATGATCGGCAGTTTTTTCATTTATGGTCTCCTCCTTATCTTATTGTTTTCATAGATCCGTCTTTGTAAGGGAACTACAGTTAGAAGAACATTTTGTATAATCTTATGCGTTTGTCCGATCTATCATGACTGGATTATGACAATATTGTGAAAAGGCACACAAACTTATTGTTTTGCTTGTTTCTTTCATGGTATATTACAGGTGTGAAGTTGATCACAGGCAAACATATACCCCTTTGTTTGATCGTGAAAAATTTCTCCCATCCCCTTTGTTCGTATAAATAATCCGAAAAAAGCCGTGCTCAAAATCTGCATGGTTTTTTTCATTAAAAAGGCCATATCCTTTTGGCTCTGTTAAAATAGAAAAAGCTGTGCACTCTGCACAGCTTTTTGCTAACCTATATATTTCCAAAACTTCCCGTACTTAGCTGGAATATGTTCAACTACCTGTTTTAACTGCAGCTTTTTCATTTCCCGGTTTACTTCGCTATCTGACATACCGTATACAACTGATATTTCCTTGCTTGCGACAAGCTTAAAATATTTTAAGAAATATTCAAGCGGTGGAAGGGGAGATCGCTCTGGCTTTGCAGGCAGCATTTCTTCCAAAATCTGTTCATAAATTTCATAAGGATAATAACCGGTAACTTTGATTCCTTCTTCTTCAATATTCTCATTGAAGAAGACAAGGGTTGGGATTTCCTGGACATCCATTTCAGCGGTTATTTTTAAGTCACATTGAAAAGCTTTAGCTGCACTATCTGAATGGATATCAGAAACAAACTCGACTACATCAAGACCGACACCTTTTGCACAATCCTTTAGTACCTCAAAGTTGGAGACATTCTGTTTCTCAAGAAACAAAACCTCCTGAAGCTTGCGTAAAAATTTGATCCCCGCTTTTCTGCCCTGCAATTCCGCTGCTTTAATTGCAATGGATGCAAGATGGGGAGAGGAAATTGGATTCTCAAACCAGACGCTTCCATCGCAAGACATCCCGGAGCGGCTTGCTGTTTTTTCCCACAAGTCCGCAATGTTTTCGTAATTTTGCCTTTTTCCCATATTTAAGGTTGCCAACCGGCCGCTTAATACATGCTTTATTGAAAAATAACGGCCATACTCGATCAGCAGCTTTTTAATGATCGGCTCCAATGCCCAGCATTCCGGACAAAGGGGATCGACGAACATATATACTTCAATCGGCTTTTTCTCACTGCCGTGGCAATGCGGAGAGGCCAGCTTTTTTTCATATGATTCCCGCTTGTTCACGAGCCTTCACCTTTCACATCGTTTTCAGGTGTATTAATCATATGCTGGGCAGTAAGAACAAGCCTTGCAAAAAAGTCCTCCCGCAAAGGACCCCCAAGCCCTACTTCATCCATTGCGCTATCCATGCAGGAAAGCCAAGCCCTGGCCCTGGTTTCCGTTATTGGGAAAGGCAAGTGCCTGGCACGCAGCATTGGATGACCATGTTCTGAAGTATATAATGGAGGCCCCCCTAAATATTGGGTCATGAATTGTTTTTGTTTTCTGGCTGTCTCTGTCAGGTCATCTGGAAAAATAGGAACGAGATCAGGATGTTGTCCTACGCGCCGGTAAAAAGCGTCTATAAGCTGGTGGAGCTTTTCCTCGCCAATAGCGTCGAAGGGAGTGTGCATTTTCTCGGCCATATTTAAAACTCCTTTTATGAGTTAGTTCATTAAATCAAAATCTTCCTATTTAATATTTATCTGTTTATATTCTATCAATGAGACATTTATATCTCAAACAAATAGCTTACAGCAGAACTTTAGCTTTGGAAATGACCTGGCTATTGCACTGAATCTTTCTTTTAGTATGAGTTAACAGCATAGCATCAATCCGGGTGAAAGATAAAACAATAGCCTAACGAGGACATGACAAAAGCCGCCTCGCTAAAAAACAGGCGGTTTTTCTATACAATTTTTAAGCTATAAAAGATGCGGTTATCTTTTTTATGTAGTTCAGTGTCTCCTTAAAAGGGGGAACACCGCCGTACTTATCTACATTTCCGGGACCTGCATTATAGGCGGCAAGTGCCAATTCAATATTATCCCCATACCTGTCCATCATTTGGCGAAGATATTTTACCCCGCCAAATATGTTTTCCGCTGGGTCAAATATATTTTTTACGCCAAGGCCCCTGGCGGTTTCGGGCATAAGCTGCATCAGGCCTGAAGCGCCTGCCTGGCTAACGGCATTTGGATTAAAATTCGATTCTTGTTTGATAACAGATTTAATTAAATGAATAGGTACATTAAACATGTCTGAAGCTTTTTGAATCAAATCATCAAAATCTCCAGTTGACGATCCGGCAATTTTTGTAAGCTTTACCGGAGGCAGGGCAGCAGCATTCAATCGATTATTTTCAGTCAGGTTAAAGTAAGGCTCCAGGGAAGCAATAGTGCCAAGTCCCCCAGTAACTTGGGAAGATTGGACACCAGCCGGTACAAGACCTGTTAAAAGCTGTTGAAACAAAGGGCTAGAGTTGTGATTTTGCTTTACATGGTTAAAGCCTTGAAGAGCCTGCAATTCAAGCATGATTTTCATTTGATTTACATTCATAGTAAAACTCCTTGGCAAAAGGGAAACTTCCTTATTGTTTATTCCTTTTGCTGTCTATATTTTTCATTATAGAAACGCTTAATTTTATTTTCGGTTTTCCTGACAGGAATGTTTAGCTGTTTAAGCAGATTAAGAAAAATGGTTTCGCCTTCTTCTCTATTGCCCGCTTCATATTCTATCTCAAAATCTTCCTTTTTTAAATATCGGCTGTGATCTAATACAGCTAGTCCGTTCAAATAATTTTTTTCTGCCCGGGTGGTTGAAAGTGAGCCGAAGTATTGAAGATTATCAGGATTTACACCCAATTCCTCGATTGCCTTTTTTATTTGTTCAAAAGGAATTTTTCCTTTTTTTAATACCTGCTGGGCCTCAGACTCTGTAAGGTTTTCAGTGGTTTCCAAAAGCCCTTCCGGGTGAGGCTGCTTTAGCGTCATTTCAAATGATTCATTTTTCCGTCTTATTCTTAGCGCGCTGGCATGAGATTTTAATGAAAATTCAGGTGTATCAAAGTAATGGTTTACCTGTTCGGTAAAATCTTGTTCATTGATCCCCAAAAACTTCCTTAATGTTGAAAATTCATCTTTTGTGATCATGTTTTTAAATTCAATCTCAATATTTTTGGACAAGCTTAACACCTCAATTAAAAGCTATTTCTTTTATTATCTCCTTCATGAGCCATGACTTCAATCTTTGAGATTTTTTATTCTCCTGTGATAAAGTAAAACTCAATTAGTGGGAAAATCCTTTCATTAAAGTTTGCTAGTTGAACCAATCGGGTTTTTACGGGCAGTAAGTCCCCGCAATTCTTCTTTGAATTATCCAGGACTAATACGTGGGACTTTTACTGCCCGTTAATCTGCGATAAAATAGTAAATGACTATGGAGGTAGAAAAATGAAACAAAAACTAACAGTTGAAAAAGCAGAAATAAAACAAAATGAATTATTTTTAGGGCTAGTGGATGGATCTGTTTCAGGTATGAAAGCAACGGAGCAAATATTGGCTGATTCTGACAATCTGTCATTTATTTACATATTAGATAATAACGAAGAATATACATATATTTCCCTTCCTGATTCTGTATGGCCGGAGTTAAAAAAGGCTTATGATGGCAATTTGCCTGTTTATGTAACTGATCAAAGTGAACGGCTGCTGCTCAAAGGTTTCCATGAGGAATTAGGAGATTTAATAGAAAATATTAGAGGCAACAGCAATTATGGTGAGGAAATGGTTGCAAAAGTGGAGAGTATATTTTAGTGAGTGTTTAATAGCCGTTAAACAAGGATAAAGAGGCAAATATATTTTTCAAAGAAACCGTGTGCCTGGATGTCTTATATATGCATATCCAGGCATCTCTCTCTTTTACTTCGGATGTGGTGGTGTTGCAGGTGAAGCATTGGGATTTATTTTTGGCGCCGTATAAGCAGGCGGTTGAAGAATTAAAAGTAAAACTAAAAGGGATGAGAAGCCAATTTGAAATGGATTCTTCCCATTCTCCGATTGAATTTGTTACTGGAAGGGTAAAGCCAATTGCAAGCATTTTGGATAAAGCCAATCAAAAAGGGATCCCCCTTGATAAATTGGAATCCGAGATGCAGGATATTGCCGGTGTCCGGATGATGTGCCAATTTGTAGATGATATTAAAAGGGTTGTTGAACTCTTAAGGCAAAGGAACGACTTTGAAATTGTGGAAGAAAGAGATTACATCTCCCATAAAAAAGCAAGCGGGTACCGGTCTTACCATGTTGTAATTTGTTATCCCGTCCAGACGATCAAAGGGGAGAAGAAAATTCTCGCAGAAATTCAGATAAGGACACTGGCAATGAATTTCTGGGCAACCGTAGAACATTCCCTAAATTATAAATATAAGGGCCAGTTTCCTGAAGATATTCAGATGAGACTGCAAAGGGCTGCAGAAGCAGCTTTCAGGCTCGATGAAGAAATGTCTCTTATCCGCGGTGAAATTCAGGATGCCCAGGCGTTTTTTACAAGAAAAAGGGAAAAGCAGCAAAAGCAAGATAACTGAACAGGACGTCTATTCTAAAAGAGGAGCTTGGAAACGATGAAATTTGCCATTACCTCAAAAGGAGATTCAAAATCAAATACGCTCATGCACAAAATGAGAACCTATTTATTGGACTTCGAGCTTACATATGACGAAGAACAGCCTGATATTGTCATATCGGTAGGCGGGGACGGCACTTTGCTCTATGCCTTTCACCGATATAGCAGCCGTCTTGATAAAACCGCGTTTGTGGGGATACATACTGGCCATTTGGGATTTTATGCAGACTGGGTGCCTGAGGAAATCGAAAAGCTTGTGATTGCAATTGCCAAGACACCTTACCAAGTGATTGAATATCCGCTGCTCGAAGTGATCATCCGCTATCAGCATGGCGGGAAAGAAACACGCTATCTGGCACTGAATGAATCAACAGTTAAAGCGGTTGAGGGAACTCTTGTGATGGATGTCGAAATTCGCGGACAGCACTTTGAGCGGTTCCGCGGGGATGGACTTTGTGTATCGACTCCATCTGGCAGTACAGCATATAACAAAGCATTGGGAGGAGCGATCCTTCACCCTTCTTTGCCTGCCATCCAGCTTGCTGAAATGGCGTCAATTAATAATAAAGTGTTCCGTACAGTCGGTTCTCCGCTGGTCCTTCCGGCTCATCATACTTGTATGCTCAAACCGGTAAATGAACCGGATTTTCAGATTACGATTGACCATCTGACTCTACTTCATAAAGATGTAAAATCGATTCAGTTCAGGGTGGCGGATGAAAAGATCCGCTTTGCCAGATTCAGGCCATTTCCATTTTGGAAGAGAGTCCACGACTCATTTGTTGCGGATTAAGCAGCTAAGATGAACTTTGTATGGGGAAAGTCTAATAGAACAGGAGCGCAAGCATTATGGCGCGTTTTCAATTGCAATGGGAAATTTCCGCCCAGCAGTCAGGAAAAATGATCAGGGAATTTCTGAAAGAAAATGATATTTCAAAGACATCACTTACGGATATTAAATTTGCAGGCGGTTTTATTACTGTGAATGATATAGAAGTGACTGTCCGTTATGAACTAAAAGAAGGAGACGTGCTTAAAGTTGGTTTTCCGGAGGAATCTCCGAGCAAGGGGATGAAGGGGGAAGATTTGCCTCTGGATATTCTTTATGAGGATGGTTATGTCCTTGTTGTGAATAAACCAGCTGGTATGAGTACGATTCCTTCCAGAGAGCATCCTTCAGGCAGTTTGGCTAATCGCCTGATTGGATACTATCAGCGAATAGGGTTAATGTCTACCACGCATATTGTAACTCGGCTGGACAGGGATACCTCTGGTATCGTGCTTATTGCAAAACACAGGCATGTACACCATTTGTTCAGCCAGCAGCAGCGATCCAGGGAGATACATAGAATGTATGAAGCATTTGCAGAAGGGGTCCTCAAACAGGATATCGGTACTATAGAGATGCCGATATCCAGAAGGAAGGAAAGCATTATAGAACGGGAAGTCAATGAAGATGGGCAATATGCTTGCACCCATTATAAGGTTATCAGCCGAAAAAAAGGTTTTACCCATCTGCGGCTGAAATTGGAAACTGGCAGAACCCATCAAATCAGGGTCCATCTTTCCTGGCTGGGACATCCTTTGGTGGGGGATGAACTGTATGGAGGAAGGCGGGGCTTCCTTAACCGCCAAGCGCTACATTGCTCCAGCCTTTCCTTCTTTCATCCGTTTTTGCAAAAGACTTTATCGTTTGAAGAGCCCCTTCCTGAAGATATGCGATGTTTATTATTAAGGCTCTATTAAATTTGGAAATCAACAGACGAGTTTATTGAGCTTTTATAAAAAAAGCCGGTTTTTCCGGCTTTTTTTACGTCTTGAATTGTTTATAATGCCCTGAATTTCTCTTCAACAAAAGGCATGCTTGATGGAACGGATAGAATTTCCATTTCAGGATATCTAAGGGCAGTTAATTTATTGCCAAATACGGCCCCTGTGTCAATATTGTAAGTATTTTTGATTTTCCTGACTTCTTTTACAGGGGTATGCCCATATACAATGGCAGCCTTACCTTCATATTGCTTTGCCCAATCCCGCCTAACCGGTGTCCCGTCAGGATTTTTTTCTCCGGTGATATCCCCGTATAGGACGAATGTCTTCACTTTTGAAGATTGCTTGCCGATATAATCTTCCCTTATCCCGGCATGGGCTATGACAAGTCTTTTGCTGTCGAGAATATGGTATAATGGAGCTTTTTCATATAGCTCAATAAACTTTTGCCTGATTTCCATTCTTCCTTTCGAATCAAGTTCCTCATATTCAGCCACAGTCGTCTCCAGCCCGTGGGTAATTTGAACCTTGTTTCCCAAAAAGTAGCGGTACAGTTTATTGCAATGATTTCCTGGCACATAGAAAGCCATATCTTTAGCTGCAAGATTATATACTACATCAATGACTGCAAGAGATTGCGGTCCCCGATCTGTTAAATCACCTACAAATGCCAGTTTCCTTCCATTTAAATGAACCGGGTATCCGCTGCTCCAGTTGTAATTCATTTCTAAGGTAAGCTCTTTAAATTCGGCGAAACAGCCGTGAATATCGCCAATAATATCTAGTTTCATACTGGTGCTCCTTTGCTTAATCTATGTGTTATCATATCAATATTCATTTTTATTATCCGGGTTTGCAAATTATAAACTTGCTGAGGGGTCTTTTGGTTTTATGTTTGGAGAATGGGGAAATTAAGGGTGTCAAATCAGGGATAAGGTCTTATTTTTACTTGGCGGGATGTTCATGGACGACAAAAAAACAAAGATTTGCTAGTATAGTGAGGTACGTTTTTCAATAATTATGAAAGGGGGTAATTCATTATGGCAGAACATGCAGAAGAAAGAGATACGCATATCAATAGAGATCTTTTAATCCAATCTTTACAAAATGAAGAAATCGACAGTTTCAGGAATGAATTTCTTGAATTGCATCCTTATGATCAGGCTTCATTTTTTAAAGATCTGGATGAGGACATCAGGGCAAAAATCTATCTTTATCTTTCTCCTGAAGAAATGGCTTCCCTTTTTGAAAATCTGGAAATTGATGAAGAAGAATATAAAGACGTTCTTGCTGAGATGAACCCCAATTATGCAGCAGACATGCTTTCACAAATGTATGCGGATGATGCAGTTGATGTATTAAATGAACTCGATAAAGACCAGGTTGTCAGCTATTTGACAATCATGGACGATGAATCGGCCAAGGAAATCAAAGATTTGCTTCATTACGAAGAATATACAGCAGGAAGTATCATGACGACGGAATTTGTTTCCCTGTCAGCAAACCAGACAGTCCGATCAGCTATGTATATTCTTAAAGATGAAGCTCCCAGGGCAGAGACAATTTATTATGTATATGTCGTTGACGAAGAGAAAAAGCTTATTGGAGTAATCTCATTAAGAGATTTGATTGTCAGCGATGATGATACGATGATCTCGGAAATTACAAACGACAGAGTGGTTTCAGTTTCTGTAGGCGAAGATCAGGAAGAGGTTGCAAGAAAGATTAAGGACTATAATTTCCTGGCTGTTCCTGTTGTGGATTTTCAAAATCATTTATTGGGAATTATAACAGTAGATGACGTTATGGACGTTATGGATGAAGAAGCATCCGATGACTACTCCAAACTGGCTGCTGTTTCAGATATGGATAATATCGACAGAAACCCGGTTTCAGCTGCGCGCAAGAGACTGCCATGGCTAATCATATTGCTGTTTTTGGGCATGTTAACAGCAAGTTTGATTGGAAGATTTGAAGACACATTGGATCAGGTTGCTATTCTTGCGGTTTTTATCCCGCTGATTGCGGGAATGGCAGGGAATACAGGTACTCAGGCATTAGCTGTAGCTGTACGCGGTATTGCGACAGGTGATTTGGAAAAAGAAAATAAAATGAAACTTATTATAAGAGAAGCAGGGACTGGTTTGATCACTGGAGGAACCTGCGGAGTTCTTGTCGCATTGGTCATTTATTTATGGCAAGGCAATTTTTTTCTAGGCGTTTTAGTTGGCATTTCTATTTTGTTCACACTAATAGTAGCTACCCTAGCCGGTGCACTTATTCCTTTATTCATGCACAGAATGAAGATTGACCCAGCAGTAGCTTCTGGGCCATTCATCACCACTATTAATGATATCATTAGCATTCTAATATATTTTGGAATGGCTACTTTATTTATGAGTTATTTAACAGGTTAAGGGGGCTTTTCTTATGGAACATGGAGCATCGGTTACGTCACTCGTAATTGTTATTTTGGCTGCTTTTATAACGCCCATTCTGCTTCACCGATTGAAGATTAATTTTATACCTGTTGTGGTAGCAGAAATTCTTGTTGGGTTGGTTATCGGAAAAAGCGGATTCGATATTGTTCATGAAGATATGTGGCTTGAGACTCTTTCTACCCTCGGCTTTATATTTCTCATGTTTTTAAGCGGATTGGAAATTGATTTTACAGCCTTTTCATCCAATAAGAAACGAGAAAAATTGCCAAGCGGAAAGCTGGAGCCAAATTCATTTGCAGTTTCATCTGTTATTTTTGTTGGAATCTTTCTCGTGTCATTGGGTCTTTCCTATTTATTTGTGCTGGCAGGCTTCATTGATAACGCCTTTTTGATGACATTAATTATTTCTACTATTTCACTGGGAGTTGTAGTCCCTACTCTAAAGGAAGCCCATCTGATGAAAACCGGCATAGGCCAAATTATATTGTTAATTGCCGTTATTGCGGATTTGGTCACAATGATCTTGCTGGCTGTTTTTGTTTCATTAAATGACGGCGGAGAGGGAAATACTTGGCTCCTTCTAGTTCTATTTGCAGCGGGTGTATTATTGTATTTTCTTGGAAGGAAATTTAAAAACCTTAAATTCCTTGAAGCAATGTCTACGGGAACAGTCCAAATTGGAACTAGAGCTGTGTTTGCTCTCATTATTTTCCTTGTTGCGCTTTCAGAAACTGTTGGAGCAGAGAATATCTTAGGGGCATTCCTGGCTGGTGTGCTTGTATCACTGCTAGCGCCAAACCAGGAAATGATCCATAAGCTGGACTCGTTCGGCTATGGATTTCTCATTCCGATTTTCTTTGTAATGGTTGGAGTGGATCTTAATGTCTGGACTTTGTTCGGCGATCCAAAAATGCTTATGCTTATTCCTCTTCTTTTGATTGCATTGCTGCTTTCTAAGCTTTTGCCAGTGTATATTTTAAAAAGATGGTATGACATGAAGACGGTAATTGCTTCAGGTTTTCTGCTAACCTCCACACTTTCGCTTGTGATTGCTGCCGCAACAATAGGGGAACGGATGGGCGTAATCACGGCAGAAATGAGTGGGACGCTGATTCTGGTGGCTGTTATCACGAGCGTCTTTACGCCGGTTGTTTTTAAAAAGCTTTTCCCGCAAGAAGCTGCTGAGGAAAAGAAGCTCAAGGTTTCCTTCATTGGGGCTAACCAAATGACCATGCCGATCTATAGTGAGCTTAAATCCTCATTATATGAACCTGTTCTTTATCACAAGAAGCAGGAAAAGGCGGAAAAACAGATTGCAGACTCTCTATTCGATATTATTGAAATAGAAGATTTCGATATAGAAGCACTTGAAAAAACAGATGCTTTTGAGTCGGATATCGTTGTTATTTCGACAGGCGACGAAGAGACCAATGCGACATTATCCATTGCCTTTAAAGAAAAAGGCGTAGATCGAGTTATTTGCCGCATGGAAAGCCCTGATATGGAAGAAACACTTCGTGAGCATGATGTAGAGCTATTCTCTACGATACTTTCTGCCAAGGCGCTTCTTCGTGCCTTAATTGAATCACCAAGTGTAGTAAACATTTTAACGAACCAGGAGACTGCTTTATATGAAATCCGCCTATTAAACGAGCAGTTTGAGGGCATGATGCTAAGGCGGTTCCCGTTTACGGGCGATGTCATTTTCGTACGGATATTCAGGGGCAAAGATTCCATCGTACCTCATGGAGATACTGAACTTCATGTCAATGACCGATTAATTGTTACTGGCTCTAAAGAATATGTTGATGAATTGAAACGAGAGCTTGAATTTTGTGAATGGTGCTAAGATATAATCGTTTGCCTATACAGTCTATAGGCAGTTAAAAGCAATAGCATCTGAGCGATCACATAAGGTTATAGTTGAAAAAATCCTGCTTGCCGCAAGCGGGATTTTTTTTTGAGTTTCCAACATGGCGATAGGCTTTTCTTTTTTAAAAAATTCATGTACAATTAGCACTAGGTACTAATAACTTGTAATAAATATTTCAGGAGGCTTATTAAATGACTCTTTCTTTAAATGGAAAAACGTTCGTAGTAATGGGAGTTGCCAATAAAAGAAGTATTGCCTGGGGGATTGCCCAATCTCTTCACAATGCTGGTGCACAGCTGATCTTTACATATGCCGGAGAAAGGCTCGAAAAAAGTGTACGTGAACTGGCTGAATCGCTGGAAGGTGCCAATTCACTCGTGCTGCCTTGCGATGTTACAAGTGACGAAGATATTGCAAAATGCTTCAGCACCATTAAGGAAGAAGCCGGGGTAATCCATGGAATTGCACACTGCATCGCCTTTGCCCATAAAGAAGAACTCCAGGGTGAGTATATGAACACCACAAGGGACGGATTCCTTCTCGCACATAATATCAGTTCTTATTCCCTGACGGCAATTGCGAAGGAAGCTAGAGGGTTAATGACAGAAGGAGGAAGCATTGTCACCCTTACCTACCTGGGCGGTGAAAAGGTTGTGAAGAATTATAACGTTATGGGAGTGGCAAAAGCGTCTCTTGATGCAAGTGTCAAATACCTTGCTAATGATCTTGGAAAAGACGGTATTCGTGTAAACTCCATTTCAGCCGGACCAATCAGGACTCTTTCTGCTAAAGGGATCAGCGAATTTAATTCAATTCTAAAAGAAATTGAAGAACGTGCACCGCTTCGCAAAACTACTACACCTGAAGAGGTTGGAGATACTGCGCTATTCCTGTTCAGCAGCCTGTCACGCGGAATCACAGGAGAAAATATCCACGTAGATTCAGGTTATCATATTCTTTAAAAAAAAGCCTGCTCAAACTTGAGCAGGCCTTTTTTATTGTCCACGCAGAAACGAAAGCCCAGTTTCTGCATACATATAATAAGATGAAAGATTATGATTTCGGAGGTGTATGAATGTGACAGATAAAAAAGAAATGGAACCCTTGTTTTATATTCAGCAGCCAATTTTTAAATTTCCGGAAAACAAAATGCAAACTGTTTATTCCAGCAGAAAAGCAGAATTGGAACGTAAAAAGAGGCAATTGGAACCAGGGTCGGAGCTTCATGATCATCCCACTATAGAAAAACATAAAAAGAAGCTTGAAGAAGAGGCAGTTATGAAAGTCGCGGATCAGGAGAAAGTGCAGGAAGCCATAGAAGAATTTGAAGCGGGCCGGGAAGAAAAAAAAGAGGGGCCATCATTTGCTTTTACTACAGAAAAAAGGAAGCCATCTTTTCAACGTGTGAAGAGCTTTAAGGAAATGAATACTACCGAACGTTTAGATTACTTAATCGACTTTCCAAAACAGCTTCCTCCTATTCCTTGCATTTTTGAAACCGAAGAGAAAGCAATAAGAGGATTTTTGGCCTCTAAAGATGAAGAATGGATAGAAATCAAGCTTTTTAATGAAACAACAGAAAAAATCAGCATTCAATTATTAAAAGAAGTAAAAATGATTGGCTTAAGAAGATAATTTCCGCACAAAAAAGGCCAGCCGTATGCTGGGGCTGGCCTTTTAAAATTAGTCTTCGCAGACATCAAGGTCTACATCGGCAATACATTGAACTGCACAGAAGCAGTTTAGGTCAACTGTTACACAATCATCCGTCGCTAAGAAATAGTCAACTTCACAAACTTTCTTCAAGTCAATGCAGCAGTCCTCAGCAAGATTGACTACCTTGTCACGGCCTTCTTTCCTATTTACCGGAAGAAGGACGCGAAGCACTGCACAGCAGTTATCAAATACTTCTTCTACTCTGAAGAAGATGGATACACATGCGCAGTCATCTCCTTTAAAGAAAGCATGGAATGGTGTCCCATCAGCTGTCTTTAGTGTGAACACGCGAGTATCCGGACGCTTATGGCGACGTTTGCTTGAAGGTGATATAGCTCCCAGCGGCTCCAGGAAACAGTTTGAAGGGCATTCGCACACATCTTCTGCATTATCTTGAATATCTTTTATAGCACGAACTACTTCACATACGCAGCTTTTGCCTTTGAAGTCGTCTTTTTTTCCACAACCCATTTTTGGTTTCCTCCTTGTTTGTTTCTTGTGGTCTACACTAATAACATATTGCCGGGGTGCCCTATGGGTTACGGACAAACGCCTTGTTTTACTAAAAAATAGGCTATTATTTTATATTTGGAGGTAGAAAAGTGGATATAACACCTATGGAATTGATAATCCTCTCACTAGCAAGCTTTCGACTGACCAGGCTGATTGTGTTTGATAAAATTACTCAATTCATTCGGAAACCATTCCTGGAGGAAGTAGAGGAAAAAGGTGAAGATGGCGAAACTGAAATTTATTTAGTCATAAAAAAGGGCAGGATCCGCGGATTTTTCGGGGAGCTTTTGAGCTGTTATTGGTGTACCGGCGTGTGGAGTGCCATTTTTTTGTGTACCTTATATGTTTTTCTGAGGGAATGGGCTGTTCCAGTGTTGCTAGTGCTGGCTGTGGCGGGGCTAGCTGCAATTATTGAATCACTGCTCCAGAGGTTCGAGCGTTAAATGGAAAAGGTTATTTTACTGGATAACTGCATAGGCATTTGATTTACACAAGCATGGAGGCTCAGCATAAATTATTGAGAGGGAAATTATTCAAAAATGGAGGGCCTCACCATGATGAAGAATGAAAATGAGCAAGCTGGCACAAAATCTGGGCTGCTAAAAAAGAAAAAGAAAAAAGGCTGCGGATGCGGAAAAAAATCAAAGAAAAAATAAAAATAAGGCCGGCAGATTCCCGGCTTTATTTTTTTTTAAGCTCAGTTTGGAAATATTAGGATGACTGTTAGTTATCATAAAATTGTCCTTATTCGAGGACAATATAGCTAAAGAATCTACATAGGAAGGGAATTATATGAAAAAAAGACACTTATGGTTTTCGGCAGCCTTACTCATCGCAATAACTGGATGCAGCGGAGATGGTAAAGTGACAGAAAGCGATTTGGCGCTTGTCAAAACGACCAACCCTCCGCCTACTTTAATTGAAAAAAATACGAAAGAAAATCTGGACTTGATTGCAAGCATTGAGCATGATGTCGAATCCTTGGAAGAGCTGTATGATGTGGCTGTGGTGAAAGGGGATGGAGACACACTTGTCGCTTATAAGGTAAAACACCTGCAGCGATTCCATATGAAAAGGATTGAAAAGAAAATGACAAAAATGCTTGAGGAAAAATATCCGGAAGAGAACTTCACTGTTTCGAGTGACTATAAGATTTTCATTGAGGCAGTAGAGCTTCAGGAAAAAATGAAAGATCCGGACTTCTCGGATAAAAAAGCCAAAAAGAAACTTGATAAGATTATAAAATTACAAAAAGAGATGACATAGAAAGGGGCATGGGCAATGAGCAAAAAAAATTCGAATAAAACGCCGGAACAGCAGCAATATGAACAGCTTGAACAAAAGCATGAACTGCAGCGCCCCCTCCTTAAAAATTGTATCCGTGCTTTCTGGGTAGGTGGACTCATTTGTGCAGTCGGACAGGCTATTACGTATTTTTACATTTATTTTTTTAACTTTACAGAGCAAACAGCCGGAAACCCGACTGTAGCTACTATGATTTTCCTTTCCATGCTTCTTACTGGCTTTGGTTTCTATGACAGGCTGGGCCAATTTGGGGGTGCAGGAAGCGCTGTTCCAGTAACGGGGTTTGGGAATGCAGTTATTTCTGCAGCAATTGAGCACCGTACCGAAGGATTTGTGCTGGGTGTGGGCGGAAATATGTTCAAGCTTGCCGGCTCCGTAATACTTTTTGGTGTATTCTCAGCTTTTGTAGTGGCTCTGATTAAAACGCTTTTAGGGATATGGGGGGTTATTTAATGCTAAAAGGAAAACAATCCTGGATCTTTCAAAACCGCCCTGTAATTGCTGCTACTGGTGTTTCCGGTGGTCCATTTGAAGCAAATGGCAATCTAGCGGATGATTTTGACGTCCTGCACGACGACCTGTGGATGGGTGAGGACTCCTATGAGAAAGCTCATCGTGTACTTATGGAAGAAGCAGGGCAAACCGCATTGCAAAAAGCAAATATTCAAAAAGAAGATATACAGTTTTATATTGCAGGTGATTTAATTAATCAAATTACTCCTTCAAGCTTGAGTGCAAGAACGATACAGATTCCTTATTTCGGGATTTTTGGTGCTTGCTCTACTTCTATGGAAGGACTAGCCTTAGCATCCTTTATTGTTAACTATCAAGGGGCTGATTACATTTTAACAGGCGCATCAAGCCATAACGCAGCTGTTGAAAAACAATTCAGGTACCCGACTGAATATGGCGGGCAGAAGCCGCCAACAGCCCAATGGACTATAACGGGTGCAGGTGCAGCACTTGTTACTTCTAAAGTGGCTGGCCAGAACATGCCTGTCACAACTTCAGCCACAATTGGAAAAGTAATCGATATGGGTCTAACGGATCCTTTTAATATGGGAGGGGCAATGGCTCCGGCAGCTGCTGATACCATTACAGCCCATTTCAAGGATATGCAGCTTGATCCGTCTTATTATGATTTGATCGTAACTGGAGATTTAGGCAGAATTGGCCAGGAAACTACTTATGAATTGCTGTCAAATAATGGCCTGAACATTGAAAGAGAGAAATTCAAGGATTGCGGGCTAATGATTTATAAAGAAGATCAGCCTGTCCAGTCAGGGGGAAGCGGAGCAGGGTGCTCAGCTACTGTATTATATGGACATTTATTAAATCAAATGAAACAGGGAGCATATAAAAGAATACTTGTAGTCGCCACAGGAGCGCTATTATCTCCATTGACATTCCAGCAGAATGAAAGTATTCCTTGCATTGCCCATGCTGTTTCAATCGAAATGGACTAAAGGAGGGTTTTGTATGTTGCCAATGTTTTTCTGGGCTTTTGTTATAGGGGGCCTTATTTGCGTATTCGGCCAGATATTATTTGATGTATTTAAATTAACACCTGGCCATACCTTGAGCCTTTTAGTTGTATTGGGGGCAGTTCTCGATGGAGTTGGGCTTTATGAACCGCTAGCAGACTTTGCCGGGGCAGGCGCGACAATACCGATAACCAGTTTTGGCAATTCCCTGGTGCATGGCGCCATGCAGGAAGCTGACCAGCACGGGCTTGTCGGAGTTTTGACAGGAATGTTCGAGGTAACCAGCTCCGGTATATCCGCTGCCATCATATTTGGCTTTATCGGTGCACTTATTTTTAAACCAAAAGGCTAATGGCGAAGGACGTTGTAAATATGGAAGAAAGTAAACAAAGTCTTAAGGTGCTGCAAGTGATGATTGAGGAGATGGAATTGGCTCTAAGAGAAAAGGCTATGACCTCATCAGATGAACAGGCGCAGCGTATTTTTCATCAGGGAATCGTTTCAGCTTCAGATATAAATGGCTTTTTATCAAAGCGCATAAAGGAACTTAATCGTTCCTTTCTTTTATAGGAGGAGCTGTAATGACAGAAATACTTGCAACAGTTGTGCGGTCTGTATTCATCATCCTGGGGCTCTTTATAATCACTAAATTATTAGGAAAGAAACAGCTATCCAAACTATCTTTTTTTGAATATATTGTCGGCATTACAGTAGGCGATATCGCAGGAACACTTTCCATGGACCCTGAACTTAGCTTGAGAGATGGGATAACTGCCTTTTTAATCTGGGCATTTGTACCATTATTTATCAGCGTCATATCATTAAAAAGCAAGCCCTTTAGAGATTTTGTAGAAGGGAAGCCGACTACTTTTATTGAAAAAGGCAAAATCCTGGAAGATAATTTGAGAAAAGAAAAGTTTAGTGCAGATGAATTGCTGGAACAGTTAAGAAAAAAAGATGTTTTTCGGGTTGCTGATGTGGAATTTGCCTCCCTGGATTCCAATGGAGAATTAAATATAATACCAAAAAAAGCAAAACAGCCGCTGACTGCAGGAGACTTATTTGATAACTTGCCAGAGTCGGGCGTACCGCATACTGTAATTATGGATGGAACCATCTATAACGAGGCTCTTAAAAATGCGGGAGTTAGCAGGGAATGGCTGAGCATTGAGTTGGCAAAGAGACAGGTAGAGGCAGAACATGTCTTTTTTGCTCAAATTGATGAGCAAGGTCAGCTTAAAATTGACCTTTATAATGACTCATTAAAGATGCCTGAAATAAAGCAGGACGAGCACCTTTTAATCCTAATGAAGAAAATTCATGCTGAGCTTGAATGGAACTCATTGATTGCAAAAGAACCTGTCCTAAAAACGGCTTATAAGGAATACTCCAGGCGCATAGACGAATTATTAAAAAAGACCAAGCCTTATTTCAGTCTGGAGGAATAAAAGCAAGACTTGCTTAGGGGCTTGCCTATACACCAACTGGTTGTTTTACATATGTTGTATTGAGTAAAAACAAAGTGAGGTGATAGGAATGGGCTTCGGTTATTGCGGCTACGGCTATGGCGGCGGCTATGGAGGATACGGTGGAAACAGTTTTGTTTTAATCGTCGTGTTATTCATCTTGTTAATTATTGTTGGCGCGAGCTTCTGCCACTAATAATTCTTCGTGAGAGCGGCTGACCCAATGCCATAGTTATGGTTTTGGGTCGGCTTTTCTGATTATTTAGGAAGCTATAAAAAACTGAAGTAAAGGCAGTCTGCATGTAGCTCCAATGTGATGATCAAAGAGCTAGTACTTATAAATCACCTTTTCTGCCCTCCTTCATACTATATAAAGTAGTTAAAGAAGGAGCGTGAGAAAGCAGCATGGATAATAATTTCTTTAAAAACCTTGAAAAGAAAACAGGCGTAAATATGAAGGAAGTACTTGAGCTGGCAGGTTCTTTGCAGAATGCAAATTTTAAAGATGAAAAAACAGTAAGAGGCGTTATTAAGAGGGTTTCCAAAATTGCGAATAAGCCTGTATCAAAAGAGATGGAAGATAAAATTGTGAAATCGATCGTTGCTGATGGAAAGCAGCTGGACTTTAATACCATTTCGCAGATGATGAACAAAAAATAAAAAATAAAAAAGGACCTGGCAATTGTCGGCCAGGTCCGTCTGCTTTTCTCGAAACTTTAGCGCCTGCTGCTTCTTGTGATGGGAGCAAGGAACCTTGAAGGATAGGCTTTTCGTCCTCGCCTTCTTTCCGGTACTGAAATAAATAAATCTCTTTTCGCCCGTGTAACAGCTACATACATCAGTCTGCGCTCTTCCTCCAATGAGGCGGAATCTCCTGATCGGTAAGCTTCTAAAGCATGATCATGGGGAAGGCTTCCTTCAACTGCCCCGACAACATACACCACATTATACTCAAGGCCTTTCGCACGGTGGATCGTACTTAATGTAATGGCGTTGTTATAACTCTTGCTTAGTTGCTTGATTTCTTTGTTCATGGCTTTCATATGCTCTGCATGTTCCAAAAACTCGGCAAGGGAGTTGAAATTACGGGCTGCAACCTTTAAATCCTTCAGATCATCAGATCCCTTTTCCATTTTATTTCCTTCATTTCCCCTTTTTTTTATAAAATCCTGAAATCCGAGTTCCTTTTCAACCGTTTCAATTGCTGTTAAGGGAGTAAGGCCTGAAAGTGATCTCGTCACGGGGATTACTTTTTTTAATTTGCTTTCCTGAAAAGCAAAGCCTGTTTTTATATGGCTGAGGCACTCGAGCAGTGAACAATCCTTTAAAATGCTCTCCGCTTTAATATCCTGCAAAGCCGTCTGTTTAACAAAGAGAGAAGGCAATATATCTTTAATCGCATTTTGGTCGTCTTCATTTATAGAAAGCTTCAAGAACGAAAGCATGCTTCTCACAATAAAACGATCATAAAATGATTCGGCATCCTGATCTAGTTTAAAAGGGAGGCTTGAATTTGCCAGTCTCTCGAAGACAGCTCTGCTGCCGGCATGTGTCCGGAATAATAAGGCAAAATCCCGTGGCTCATAGCCTTTTTCTATTTTATCCTGAATGTCTGTTAGAATCATGGTTGCTTCCTCTTCTTCATCATACGGAAAAAATAAGAATGGCTGCTGATCACTTGAATATTGGGCATTCATGCTTTTTGCCCGCCTTTGTTTATTAAGGGATATTATTTGGTTGGCTGCTGAGACAATCTCATGTGCCGATCGATAATTTTGATTTAATGTAATCACCTTGGCTTCGGGAAAGTCTTTTTCGAAATCGAGAAGATACTGAGGGTCACTGCCCCTGAATGCGTAAATGGACTGATCATCATCACCGACTGCACAGACATTTTTTGTCTGTGCAGAAAGCATTTTCATTAGTTCGTATTGAACTTTATTAATATCCTGAAACTCATCAATCAGGAAATATTGAAACCGGTTTTGATATTGTCCGAGAATAGCGGGATTATCATGAAAAAGGGCATAACAGCCTGTTAGCATGTCATCAAAATCAAATAATCCTTTTCGCTCCTTCGCCTGCTCATACCTTTTATAAAGAATGGCCGTCTGCTCCTCCCAGTCATTTCCAGGGTGGACTTTCTCTGGCATGATAAGTGAGTTTTTCCAATAACTGATTTGCTGTAGAGCCAGGTCAAAGGCAAATTCTTTTTCGTCCAGTTTTAAATCTTTGCAAGCTTCCTTAATGATCTGCTCACGCTGCCATTCTCTGTTCAGAAGCCTGCCTGAAGACCATTTCTCAGCGGAATGGAAGGAGAGGATCCGATAAAACAGACTATGGAAGGTACCCGAAACTAACTGCCTTACTTTTCTGGATTCCATTCCGGGATAATCAAGCAGCCGCTCTTTCATTTCAGCAGCAGCCTTTGCCGTAAATGTGACGAGCATAATAGACTTAGGGTCTATTTTTCTTTCTCGCAGCATAAAAGCGGTCCTCGTAGTTAAAACTCTGGTTTTTCCGCTTCCTGCTCCCGCAAGGACAAGCAATGGCCCCTCGATATGTGATACAGCTGCTGCCTGCCGCTCATCCAAAAAAACCCCTGATTGGGAAAGCGCCTGCAAGTACTCATCAGGAAAGCTATAATTCTGAGTGTTTTCTTTAGTATAAGGAGGGATGTTTTTAACAGGCTGAGCTTTTTTAAAGATTGATTCGGCATCTTTAACTGCAGTAGAAGTAATAGCCCGTGATACCGGAATCTGGAAACCATTTCTTTCTATAAATTCTTTTGATTCAGTTTGTACTTTCTCAGATTCCTGTTCCACATCCTGGCACATATTGCTATTGGGCTGAATATGATAAAAATGAGGTTCCTTGCTGATGCCTAAATATAATCGGACTGAAGCCCCGCAATCAGGACAAAGCAATTTACCTTTTTTGCCCTCTTGATATATCTGTTGAAAGCTTTCTCTATTTAACTGTTCAAGATTTAATACCTTATTATGTAAAAGAGCCGTTTTCATAAAAAATACCCCATTTAAAGCAATCATTCAGAGATTGGAAATTGCACGCAAATACCAAATGAATGCTGAATTGCCTTCGTCCACGTAATACTAACAAGGCAAAGTTTATCATATCAAAACACAACAGAATTCTAAAGTCCCTTTATGTTTAATTTTCTTTGAAAACGGGTACATAAAAATGAATTACATAACGTATTTCTTTGATAAGAGTATGAATGGAGAGGGGGATCAACCGTGGGCTATATCCTGCCTTTGACACATTATCAATATAATCAGTACGCAGAAAGAGAAATAGGAAACAAGTATGATCCGTTTCGTTTTGTACCAGTTACCCGCATAGCTGCACAATCAAATTCAAAAGACTTCCGTCAAGAACTTCCTCTTGATATCCAAAAAAAATTAATCAAAACAAATCCAAATCAGCGTTCTGAATACCCAAACCGTAAGAATAGAAAAACAGCAGAGCAAACATATGGCGAGCTGACTGGAAAAGGCCGCCATTTCAGTGAATGTATATAAGTAAAGCAAAAAAGAAGGAGAGGCTTAGTAAGTTTGCACGTGCAAAGCCTCTCCTTCCTTCCATTCTGCATATAATACATCCTTCACCGAGCGAGCGCCGCTCGTTTTTATTTCACTCATCAGCTTGCTTTCGTCCCAACCAACACTTTTAAGATTATCCCAAACAACTTCTCCATCCAAAATGACTGTAACAGGCAAACCAACAGTATTAAATGGTAAGTTCATATCCTGTACAGTAGGTGAAGCATACATAGGCTTTTTCAAGGCACTAATTGTACCGTCCGTCTCCAGTATGGCATATTCGCATTCCCGGATGGAAAACACGTCCCTTGAACGGAGAAGATGCTGCAGCTGATTTATATCCAAATGGTTCTTCCTGAGTTCTTCATAAACAATTTTCCCCTTTTTTATAACGATGGAGGGCTCTCCCTCTAGAAGTTTTCTAGCACGTTTGAACTTTTGAGTAATAATTTCAGTTGCAAAAATTAAAACCCCCCAAACAGCTACAGCAAAGAAAATCTCCAGTATGCCGATTTTCTCATCATATAGTGCATTTCCCACAAGCTCTCCCAATACGATTGCAGAGATAAAATCAAAAGGAGTAATTTGTGTGATTTGCGTTTTTCCCAATAGTTTTGCCATTGCAAATAAAAAAATATAGCCAATGACCAGCACGCTGACGATATGTAAATACTCCATCCAAACCACTCCTTTAAAGCTGCATCTTGAATAGTGTTTGCAGAAAGCTAAAAAATATTGCACAACAAAAAACTCCTGCCATTCCAGGCAGGAGTTAGTCCATCATATTGTTTTTTTCATCGTTCGATGCGGGATCCCGGCATCCATAAATTCATCCGAGACTACTTCATAGCCCAATTTTTCATAAAAAGGAATGGCCTGTGTTTGGGCGTTTAACTTTAGGGCAGGCAATCCCTGTTCTTTAGCGTATTCTTCAATTTTATCCATGATCGCTTTTCCAGATCCGCTTTTGCGGTTCTCTTGCAGCACGCAAATTCTTTCCACTTTTCCAACGCCATCCATAGTACGGAATCGGCCTGCACCTGCGGGCTTCCCATCATCATATAATACAAAATGGGCAGCTTCATCCTCGTACTGGTCAATTTCCTCTTCTTCAGGGACATGTTGCTCGTGGATAAATACCAGTTTGCGTACAGAAAATGCATCCTGTAATTCTTGTTCGGTTGAGACGATTTTTACTTCCACTTCTTCTTATTCCTTTCCTAGTCGAAATGTTTCATATACAGTCCAAGAGCCATTTTCCAGCTGATAGAGTAGGTGAAAACGATCTACCACTTCTTCGTGATTAACCGGCTGCATTCTTAAGGATCCATAAACATCAGAATGCTCATCATTGGAAAGTTTTTGCCCAATTGTAATATGAGGGACAAAATTATATTCAGGAGCCTCTCCAGTGATATGAACATTCAATTCGCGGTGCAGCTCTTCGAGCTGGGAGGTAGGCTCTACTTTAAAATAAATGACATTGTTAACCGGCTGAAAAGAGCTGATTTTCGATGCATTTATTCGAAAAGGCTGGTGTTTCTTGGCGATCCCGTGCAAAGTTTCGGTAAGCTCTTTAATTTCCTCTTCCGATGCTTCGAAGCCGGATCTTAAAGTGACATGTGGAGGAATTAATGCATAATGCGGATCATACCGCTTTCGATAAGAATTGGCAAGATCTTGCAATTTTTTTGAAGGGAAAATTACGATACCGTATTTCGTGCTCATACAACAACCTCCATGTTTATTTTTAGTTTAATAACTGGCAGGCTTAAATGGTTAAAAACCTTGTGGTTGAACTATTATAGCAAATTTTCTAAATTCATTATATAATTATACCTTTTTTTAAAAGAAAAAACAGTGCCCACCCATGTATTCTTTTCGTGTATGTCCAAGAATAGTCCTTTTCGCTTATAAGAAAAGTCAAAACATTAATTTAAGTGCTCTTTTTAAATCTGGCTGCCAGTAGGTCCAGGTATGGTCTCCATCAAATTCATCATAAAAGTATGGAAACCGTTTTTCTTTAAATAGCTTTGAAAGTTCCCGATTTGGAGTAAGGAAGTCTTTCTCCGAGCCTCCGGTTGTTTTTACAGCTGTTTCACCTTTTCCAATGACATGGTAGATATTAAGAAGATGTGGCTGATTGAATTCTTCAACAGCCTCCATAACTGATTGGTTTACAAAAGGGGACTGAAGAATTAAACGTCCAAATGTATTTGGGTAATGGACTGCCGCCATTAAAGATACAGTAGCAGCAAGGGAGTCCCCGATCAGAGCCCGTCCCATTCCCATTTGATATGTAGGAAATTCACGATCAAGGAATGGAACCAATTCGTGTGCTAGAAAGCGGATATAAGCATTATTTTGTTCCCCGTCAGGATGATATTTTTTCCATCTATCTTTGACATCTTTATAAGGAACACCGACAATAATCAGGTTTTCAATTTCTTTTTCGCTTAAAAGCTCGTCTGCGATACGGCCAACCCTTCCAAGCTGAAAATAGTCTTTCCCATCCTGGGCAATAGCAACTGTATATTTATATAGAGGTGAATAGGAAGCCGGCAAATAAATGAGCAGGCTAATCTCTTCCCCCAGCTCTTTGCTGTCTATCTTAATATCTTTGATTGATCCTCTTGGAAAATCCATGTTATCTATTCCTCCGTTTGCATGTATGTAAGGCTTTTCATGAAGATTTTATCATATTTATATAGGAATTGCTTTTTACAAGTATTCGGCCGGCAGAAGCCATTCTGTAATAATATGGTTGAAACGGCTGAAAATGATCCAGCTTTAACCTAAAATATAAGCTGTTTAATGCATAAAATATGTATACCTTTCTGAGGATAATGGAAGACATATACTGATTTATAAATAGAAGAGGTATCATTTGACAATCTGGATATCCTTTATGATAGTATATAATACGAGAAACTGTAATTTTATAAAGGGGGAACTATAATGAAAAAGAAAAGTTTTCTTCTCGCAACCGTTTTGCTGTTAGCGCTTTCGATGGTCCTTGCTGCTTGCGGCGGCGGAACTGATGAAGGCAATGGCGGCGGTGGCGAAGGCGAAGGTGATGGCGCTGAAAAGCCGAAGTTTATGAGCATCGTAACTGGTGGAACGGGCGGTACATACTATCCGCTAGGCGGATCGTTCGCTGAGATTATTTCTGATGCTACTGGCATTGATACAAATGCTGAAGTATCAGGTGCATCTGCAGAGAACATGAACACACTGAAAGATGGCAACGCTGAAATAGCTTTCTCTCAAACAGATATTGCTTCTTACGCTAAAGAAGGAAAATTAATGTTTGAAGGAGCAGCTGTTGATAATGTAAGTGCAATCGGAACACTATATCCTGAAACCATTCAGATTGTAACAACTGCAAAGTCAGGCATTAAGACTGTTGAAGATTTAAAAGGCAAAAAGGTTTCCATTGGGGCTCCTGGTTCAGGAACTGCTGCGAATGCCGAGCAAATTCTTGAAGTCCATGGAATCACGTTAGATGATATCAAAAAACAGGATCTCTCTTTCGATGAATCTACTGCAGGCATCCAGGATGGGACAATTGACGCTGCTTTCGTTACGGCAGGAACTCCAACTGGTGCTGTAGAAGGCCTTTCTGCAACCGAGGATGTTGTCATTGTTCCTATCGAACAAGGAAAAATTGACGAATTGATCGAAAAGTATCCATACTACGTTCAGGATGAAGTGCCAGCTGGAACTTATAAGCTTGCCGAAGCTGCTCCTACAGTAGCTGTACAGGCAATGCTTGTTGTTTCAAACGACCTTTCTGAAGATGTAGTGTACGATGTAACAAAGGCTATTTTCGAGAATCTTGATAAAGTTACACACGCAAAAGGCAAAATGATCAAAGCAGAAAATGCTGTAAAAGGTACCGGTATTGATTTACATCCAGGTGCTAAGAAATACTTTGACGAACAGGGCTTAAAAGCCGAGTAATCTGCAAAAATAAAATTAAACGCTTAAAAACTTGGCCGGCTGTAAAACCTAAATAAGGTTCTTACGCCGGTCAATTAACTTTTAGAGTGATTTCCAATGGAACTGTAAAGGCTGGCTATTATAACTATTTTAGGTGGGGTTTTATATGAAATATAAGAAGCCAGGGAAGGCAAAACGGATCCTGGCATTCCTCAGCCTCACATCCATCGCAATTATGCTTTTCATTCCTATAAAGCAGGCAATTGTTTTCGAATATCAGAACAAAGGAGAAGTGCTTGCTTATCTCCCAATTAAAGAGGACGGATCTTTTAAAATTAAGTACACTCATTCCATTCACCTTTCAGATGTTGTAGAAAGCTACAACTTAACTGAAAAAGGAAATATTAAGCTATACGAGCTTATGTATGAGGATTTTGCGATTGGAATGCCGGAAAATGCTTCAAATGGAGAAATATTTGAACAGAAGGACGGCAAATATTATATTAAGAATATGAATCGGATTTTTCCTTCATTTGATCTCCGGCTAGGAGAGGTTAGAGCTAACCACACAGTAATAAGTGAAGGGGAAGAGTATCCGCTATCAGATTATATAGAACCGGGAACCTGGATTCGTATAAAGGCTAAAAAATTAAACTTAGTTGAGACTTTGAAAGGAGTGAATATCCTTGGACAATAGAGGGGAAACGTTATCTCTTGAGGAACAGCAGAAACTGCTGGAGAAGTACGATCCTGAGGCCGGTACGAGGAAACTTGGAGGCATTTTGGGGTGGATTGTCTTTATTGGGCTTCTATCATTTTCACTGTTCCATCTCTATACTGGAGTATTTGGGATGCTTACAGCCCAGCTGCAGCGATCAATCCATTTAGGGTTTGCATTGGCCCTAATCTTTCTCTTATTCCCTGCAAGGAAAAAAGACAGGGGACGTAAACATAAGGTTGCATGGTATGATGTAATATTAGCGATTCTCGGTATTGTTGTAGGAGCATATTGGCCGCTGTTTATTGATGAAATTGTTATGAGAGCCGGGCGCCTGACAGAGATTGATTTCTATGTTGGCTTGCTCGCAGTACTTTTGGTGCTTGAAGCAACAAGGCGGGCAGTTGGATTGCCGATTACCATTATTGCTATTATATTTCTTGCCTATGCAATGTATGGACCTTATATGCCAGCATTCCTGGCACACCGTGGCCTGGATTTAGAAAGACTTGTACAAACAATGTTCTTTACAACAGAAGGGATTCTTGGTACTCCGTTAGGCGTATCAGCTACTTTTATCTTCCTATTCCTGTTATTTGGTTCTTTCCTTGTGAAAACCGGTGTAGGACAATACTTTAATGATTTGGCTGTTTCTCTGGCGGGAAAGAGAACAGGCGGCCCTGCAAAGGTTGCCATTTTCTCCAGTGCGCTTCAGGGAACAATCAGTGGGAGCTCTGTGGCAAACGTAGTTACTTCCGGTTCTTTTACGATCCCAATGATGAAAAAGCTTGGCTATAAAAAAGAATTTGCGGGGGCAGTTGAAGCAACTGCATCAACCGGTGGACAGATAATGCCACCAATCATGGGTGCTGCCGCATTCCTTATGGTCGAGTTTATTGGCAGCGGAATTACGTACTGGGATATTGCCAAAGCAGCGGCTATTCCTGCACTGCTTTACTTTGCAGGTGTTTGGATTATGACCCACTTTGAAGCAAAAAGAGTAGGTCTAAGAGGATTAAATGACGACGAAATGCCAAACCGTAAAGAAGTATTTAAGAAGATATATTTGCTTTTGCCTATTTTGGCAGTTATCGTATTGCTTATGAGCGGAATGAGTGTTATCCGTGCGGCTCTTTGGTCTATCGTCATTACCATTGCCGTTAGTATGATAAGGAAAGATACCCGAATTAACTTCCGGGATGCAATTGATGCTTTAGTTGATGGTGCACGTACAGCATTGGGAGTTGCAGCTGCTACAGCTGCAGCTGGTATAATTGTTGGTGTAGTTGTTAAGACGGGTCTTGGTTTAAAGATGGCAAATGGCCTCTTAGACCTTTCTGGCGGATTGTTAATTCCAACCCTGATGCTGACAATGGTTGCAGCCATCATCCTTGGAATGGGGTCGCCAACAACTGCAAACTATGTTATTACATCTACAATTGCTGCTCCGGCCATTATACTGCTCGGTGTACCTGATTTATCTGCCCACTTATTTGTATTTTACTTCGGTATTGTGGCTGATATTACCCCTCCAGTAGCGCTTGCTGCATTTGCTGCTGCTGGGGTTTCGGGCGGAGATCCGATTAAAACTGGCGTAAATGCCTCAAAGCTTGCAATCGGGGCATTCATCATTCCGTATATGTTTGTTCTATCTCCAGAGCTTTTGATGATTGATACAACCTGGTATTACTTAATTTGGGTAGTATTCACTGCTTTGGCCGGTATGATGGCAATTGGTGCTGGGGTTATTGGCTATTGGCTGCGCAAATTAAATCCACTTGAAAGGCTGCTGGGAATTGCAGGCGGCTTGATGCTTATCTATCCTGAAGGAATGACAGATATAATCGGACTTGGAATCTTTATCTTGCTGATTGTATTGCAAGTTTTCTTTAAACGAGAGGATAAAGCTAAGCCTCAAACGGCTTAAGTTAAAAAGGAAGGATACTCCTCGGAGATCCTTCCTTTTTATTTGCCGGATAACTTTAGGCTTTCCTTTTTCTGCTTCTGTTCGCAATGTCCGATTGATAGGCTTGCGTTGTTATAGCCGTCTTTGTTGCTGTTCAATTCAACAGTGAAGGTTCCGGTTCATCGCCTGTATATAGTTTATATGGGGACAAAGCCCTGTTTAAGATTATATATCCCCTTAAAACGCAGTTAATCAGGGCATGACAGAAAGGAAGAGAAGGAAGGTGTATAATAAAAAGCCGTACTTCTTATGTGAAATACAGGCTCTGATAATGGAAATATTGAAAAGCTTCGGTTAGCTGATTTGGCGTGTTTTCTTTTCTGGAAGAATGGACATGATATGATTTAAATTAAAAATGCGCATTTGCTTTCTATATAAGCAGTAGGCTAAAATAGTGCTTCCGCTCAGTTCTTTAATTAAAATTTTTCTTTGAGTAAATGAATTGCGTTTGGAGAGATAAATGATTTCAACAGGCTTTCTCTCTTCCATAGCTCGATAAAGAATTCCTTTCATAGAGAAATCCCTCCTTACTTTTATTTACATTATATACGAACGAACGTTCTTTTTCAAGTATGAAGACGAAAATATGTTCGCATAAAAAGGACTTCAAAATTGAAGTCCTTTTTAAATGATTTTCATGCCTTTATCTTTTAAGCGGTTTAGGAAGACAGTGCCATATTGGATGGTGTAGCCTAAAAAGATGGCGACGAATAGAGTGCCTAATCCCACCGGACCGCTTAATAGGAAACCAATAGCCAATGCCAAAAACTCATTTAGGATACGGGCATTTTTAATGCTAATGTTTAACCTTTTAGCTGTTGCAATCATTAAACCATCGATTGGTCCGCTAAATAATTTTGGGCGGATATAAATGGCTACCCCAAACCCCAGTAATATAACACCAGAAAAGAAGGAGAGAATTTGAATAGGAAAATGTGTTATGACAGTGCTGTTAAACACAAGCTCCATCCAAAAGTCGATTCCCAAACTTGCTAACACCGTACCTATAAAAGATTTAAATTGCGGCTTTTCCCACGTAAGCAATGCGTTTAAAAATACCAGGGAAGCAGTAACCAGGAATGACCATGTACCGATTGTCAGGCCGAATTTTTTAAAAAGGCCAACATAGACGGTATCCCATGCACCTGCTCCAAGGCCGGATAAAATAATTAATGAGACACCCAAAGTGAGTATTAAATAACCTACGATTATTTGAATGAACGTTGTATGTTTTATCATGATGCAGCCTCCCCAATACATATTACCGTATTTAAATAATTTCTCAAGAGGAGGTGGAGGAAAAGAGTAAGGTAAATTTATCATATAAATTAAAAAGAGCAGGCACCTAAAAAGGCAGCTGCTCCATAAGGATTAAACCTTGATATCGATTTTTGCATTTTTCTTTAATTCTTCAACATGCTTAACCAGCTTTTCCTGTTGTTTTTGCTGTTCAAGCTGCTGCTTGATTTGCGGCTTGACTTCCTCTAATTTAGGAGGCTCCTGGCCTTCAGCGCCGCCCTGGCTTGTATACTCATCAAAAAATTTCTTGATTTCGGCATCCGTAACCTCTTCAGGTTTAATTTCACTATTAATATACTTTGTATATTTTATATTATTGGCAATTTCATCCTCTAAAGAATCCATGTTCAGGCCTGCCTGCTGCATAGCTGTTTCAAACTCTTTATCGTCTTTGAATTGTCCCTTTGTTTCTTCAAGCTGCTTTTTGACTTCTTCATCAGACGCTTTATAGCCTTTTTTGTCGGCTTCCTGGAGGAGAAGCGTTTGGCCCACTAAGCTATCAAGTGTTTGCTTCTTGATTTGCTCTGCTGCTTCTTTAGTGGTAGGATCTTGTCCCATTTGCTGGAACATCATTTGTGAAGAAGTCAGTACACTATTATACTCACGGCCAAGAATTTTCTGGTCATTTACAATGGCAACTGTTTTATCTTCTTCAAGCTTTTGTTTTTCCATTTTCTTTTGCATTTCTTCCATTTGCTTTTGCTGATCCTGCTGATCTGTTTCAGCCGTCTTTGCCTTATCCTTTTTCTCTGCGGTCTTGCCTTCATCATCTGCACCGCAAGCTGCTAAAACGGCAGATAGTAATACTAGTAAAAAGGGATACATTAGTTTCTTCATTAAATATTCTCCTTCCGTAACCCTGAAATGGCTGATTCATCTAACAAAAGAATCATATAGAGGGCATTATAAAGCATATTTTCTTAAAAAGATAGCTTACAGCTTTAAATGGGGAAAATGTAATGTGAATGTAATCTATTTTCAAACTAATTAATCTTCTATTAATGGAATCAATATAGGTATTGACTTTTATGTAATAAAATATTATATTTTATATTGTCCTCACAAGAGGAAAATAATATAACGATTCCGTAGCTCAGCTGGGAGAGCGCTACCTTGACAGGGTAGAGGTCGCTGGTTCGAACCCAGTCGGAATCATCACTAAAAAAAGCCGTGAGACCTTTATTACTTAAGGAGTTCATGGCTTTTTTGTTATTTGAGGAAGAGAATGAATTACCTTGTTTTTTGCCCATTTGCTAACATTTTGCTAACGGGTATTTTCACTGGTTCTTTTTAAGTTCATTTTCAAATGCCTCTGCAACATCATTATATACATGTGGTAATAAGTGGGCATAGGTTTCAAAGGTTGTTTTAGGGTTCGAATGCCCTAGTCGGTCAGCAATTTTTACAATGTCTACACCGCTGGAAATTAAAATTGAGGCATGAGTGTGGCGAATGTCATGAAACCGAATGGGAGTATCATTAGATAATTTAATATATCTTTTCATTGTTCTCAAAATATTTCTTGGATCCTGCACATGGCCAAATTCCGTACACACCACTAAATCATTATTCCCAAAGGCTTCACCTAATTTATTCTTGAGTTCTTCTTGTTGTTTTTTTACTTTTACCAGCTCATTTATTACTTCTTCTGTTATAGGAATTTTACGATTTGAACTTCTGGTTTTCAGGTTCGTTATAACATAGCCTCCATTTGGAATATAAGAAAGCGACCGGGAAACGTGAATAACTTTTTTGTTAAAGTCTAAGTCACTCCATTTTAGCCCAAGTATTTCTCCTCTTCTCATTCCGGTGTATATGGCTAATAGGAAAACAATATAATTGCGATCATTTTTACACTCATTCAGAAAAATATGAATTTCTGAATAAGACCATATATTAATATCACGTTTTACCACAGAAGGAGGATCAGAGTCCTGTACTGGGTTAACGGAAAGCTTTTTCCATTTAATCGCTTGATTAAATGCCTGATATAGTAGTTGGTGCATTTTGCGTATGTAATTAGTGCTCAACCCTTGTTCCAACTTTTGGTTTAGAAACGAGTCTATATCTAATGAGGTGATGGTGTTAAGTGGCTTATCTGCAAAGGGATTATTTTTAATGAAATGGCTGCTCACCATATATTCTCTACTGCTAGCTGTGGTTACCCGTAATCTATTTTTATAATGATTGTAAAACCAGTCCGTGATAAATGAAGAAAATACTTCTTTACTGGATTCAATATATTTGTTTTCATCTATTTCAGTTAGTATTTTTCGAAGAGCTGTCTCAGCATCTTTTTTTCTTTTGAATCCTCCTTTTGATTTTTGAATTCTTTTTCCGGAACTATCCCTCCCAATATCAACTACAAATGTCCATGATTCACCACGTTTATATACATGTCCTTTCAATTCTAATACCCTCCTAAAAAAGTGAATATGAAATCTAGAAACTATTATTGCCATTGAGGAGGGCATTTATACCTCTTAAATTTTCTTTCTTTAGCTTGTTTGCTAATTTAGTAGAGTAAAAACCTTTTACTCAATTCTACTGAAATTCGGCTTAAAAAGGATTGTTGGGAATCATAAACCGAAAATTAAAGCTGCTGTTTGTTGCTCTACAATCAGCCCGTTAAAGATCCTTTTATAAAGTGACCTCTCCGCTGCCAGAGGAAAATCTATTGAACAATAGAGTAAAATAGTTCAATTAAAAACAATTAAGTCTGGTATATCAAGGTTATTAACATGTTGTTAGTCAATCTGGATTAATTAAAATAAATAAAAAAATTAAGTCCGTGCACATTTCTGTGCACACATTGTATACTCATAGAAGGAATTTTTAGGTAATTCATGTAAAGTTGCAGAGCAATATTGACATAAAACATCTCTTGTCAAATTCCTTATTAAACAAAAGGGGCAGGGTTATTCAATAAAAGTCTATTCTGTAATATCGCATTAGACATATGCTGCAACATTAATGGTCTATAGCAAGGGGGAGACAAAAGCACAAATAAGATGATTGTCCGCACAGCACTTATAATCCAACATATTATTTATTAAGTAAAATAATATGAGGTGATTTTATGTCTAATGATATTTCAAATAGTCAGGGTGAAAAGAAAGTAGACATAGAGCTATTTATAAACCTAAATAATTTTTTAAGACTTTCTCTCCAACAAGGGATAAGAGTTTGATGATCCACCTGCCAAATTTGGTGGCTTTCTTCTTGCGCTAACGGGGCAGCATTCCTGTAATGAAGGAAAATGGAGTTTGAACAAAAAAATAACCTCTTGGTAGAATGAGAGAGTCCTAAAGCCCGCCAGCGAAAAGGACAAAACTCATATACCAGGAGGCATTAACATGAATTATAACCAAAATAAGAAGATTGCTCAAATTACTTCTCAAACCCTGATTATAGGGGTGGATATTGCAAAATTCAAGCACGTGGCACGTGCCCAGGATTTCAGGGGAATGGAGTTTGGATCTCCTTGTTATTTCGAAAATACAAAAGAAGGTGTTGAGCATTTTCTTTACTGGATTTCGGAAACTAAGAAAGCACATAGTATGGAGAAAGTGATTGTCGGTATGGAGCCAACAGGTCATTATTGGTTTAACCTGGCTCACATTTTAAAAGAAAACGAGATTAAGTTTGTAGCTGTAAATCCCTTGCACGTCAAGAAAAGTAAGGAGCTTGATGATAATTCTCCAACTAAGAATGATGTAAAAGATGCCAAGGTCATTGCCCAACTGGTCAAGGACGGAAGATACGCCGAACCTACCATACCGCAAGGTGTTTATGCCGAACTCCGTGTGGCAAAGAAAATTCGCGATCTTTTAACCGAGGACCTACAAACGGTCCAGGGACAGGTGCACAACTGGATTGACCGGTATTTTCCGGAATTCTTGAAGGTCTTTAAGAAGTGGGAGGGCAAGGCTGCATTACAATTCTTACGGCTTTATGCTCTACCGCATGAAATAGCCAATTTCACGGAAGATGAATTACTTATCCATTTAAGAAAAACCGTAAAAAGAAGGTGCTAATAAGATTCGGGAGTTAAAGCAAGCAGCGAGTCAGTCCATCGGACTTCGCCAAGGCTCTGAGATGGCAAAAATGGAGCTGAAAACTCTTCTGGCTAAATATGATTTGATTCAGAAGGAATTCGAAGAATTGGACGGAAAAATAGATTCCCTGCTTGATGAAATTCCGGGTGTAGCTCAAATGTTAGCAGTCAAGGGGGTTGGAAGAGATACTGTCGCTGGTTTCTTTGCGGAAGTGGGTGACCTAAGTGACTACACCCACCCCCGTCAAATCATTAAGCTGGCCGGTTTGAGCCTTAAGGAAAATACATCTGGGAAGCAAAAGGGGAAAACCACCATCTCTAAGAGAGGCCGGAAGAAGCTAAGGGCTCTGTTGTTTAGGGTTTGCATGATTCTCGTTGCGAAAAATTCAGCCTTTAAGGCCCTTCATACATACTATACGCAACGTACGGAAAACCCTTTAAAGAAGATGCAGTCCATTATCGCTTTGTGTAATAAATTAATCCGTATTTTCTTTAGTATAAATAAAAAGCAATTTGAATTTAGTGAAGAAAAGATGTTAAAAACATCCCTCACTTGGCAGGATTAAAGAAGGCAGAACTGGCCGCTTAAAACTGGATTCATTTAGATTAGTAATAGTTTTTGGTTTATAGTTTTGGAGACATTTGAAGCACGGATTAGTCGGCAAAGCAACTAAATTACGGGCATGGACCCTGTGGGGCAGCATGGCCGACATCCACCTCATGGAAAGGTTGGACGAAGGAATTTGAGAGCGAAGACTCTGTGAGGCATGGGAGGGTAGACCTCCATGAGAAATGTGGACATCCACCAGTGCGATCATATTTTGACTCATCCACCAATTTCTGTAATTGGTTGGTTAGTGGGTTATAATTCTTTTTTCTTTAAGGGTCCAAATATATCCTTTCAAGTGATAAATCTCCAACAGTAAAGGACTTACCGGCAGGTAATTAACTATGAAATTCTAAGAAAACAAGAGTAAACAGCCGTTTTCGCTTCTTTTATTGAGGGAGTTTAGTTTAATAAACTTTCAGGCATATTCAACATAAAAAACCATCTTTCTAATACTAATAGTGGATGGTTTTTAAGATATATTATTCACGATTTTTCCAACGATAAATCCGATTATTATTCCAGGTAAGACAAATAACATTGGGAGCCAGACAGGACCCCATAACAATCCAAAAATCGTTAAACTTGAGGAAAAAATCAAGCCAACTGTTACAAAAAACGCTGCGAACACATAAGGAAAAAAAGAATAGGGGTCTTTACCTCCACCTGCATCCTTAACCGAGTCCCAAATAGAAAAAAAGTATAAACAAGGATAGAACATTAACCACTGATAATTTGTATTATTTATGGCATCAACTATTTCCCCATGAAAACTTAGAAGTATGACCTGATTAAAATTGGATTGTACATTTATTAGAAATTCAAGTATCAATAATACTGTGCCTTTAAAATACTTTCCATTTAAATACTGTCCAAATCCAGGTAAGGCGATGCTCCACATTAGTTTTTCAAGTATACTCTTATTCACACATATATACCTCGTTAATTGTTTACTATATTTTTTTTGCAATTTCTTTTCTATTAGGAGCAAGTGGCATTGCTCTAACCATTTATTTTGTACCATCAAATTAAACCATTTCTTTGTCACCAATAGATTTTTTAGAATGGTACTTTCATAACCGGTTACAAGGTGTGTTCGCATGGCGGATGCTAAACTTGCCCCGTGATAATTTTGTGCAGCTTGAAACAAGAAACCAATATGATATAGCATTAAATTATCGGAGAAAGGAGATTCCGTTGAAGTGGTCACTTCTGTTTCCCAGGATTTTGGAACTGGGAATTTATCCATTTACATTATTTTTGTATCATTTTTTTGCATCGTTATCGCATAAATCGTAAAAATTCCTTAAGTCATTTCTAACCGATACAGCTAATGCAGTGCTATGCCCCAGTAAACCATGTAAGGTCATAATATGTAAATAATTCAGTCAAATATATTTGTGAACAGTCTCTGTTTCCCTTCAAAGAGGTCGGATTCAGTAAATCCAATTGGAAAACTGGAAAACCTTCGTTCTCTAAGAAGGTTACGATTTGCTGTTTTTGTTTACTGAACATCTTTATTGCATCCTCAAAAATGGCTTTAATTTGCTCATCCTCAATAATAGAGACCATATATCTATTTACCACATCTGTCATTGTGCCGTTCACATACTCTCCCCACAGAGTTCCTATTTCAGAAGATGTGAGCTTTAATTTATACTCATCCATATTATCACCTAATGGATATTATTTACCAATTCAACAAGAGATATAAATTTCTTTAACTTTTCGATGAATTTTACTATGAAGAGTTGAGCCAGCCAGTAAGGCAAATTATCTAAAAAAGGCAAGGCATATTTTTATGCTCACCTTTCTCTACAACAATGCGAAATTAGACGATACTTGTAGAAAACTCAAATGCCTAAGTTAAAGATGGCATTCTTAATAAAGATGTTAATCTGGAGTTTATATTACCAATTAAGAATGTCGCTTTAAACCCATAATATCTGAGAGAATATTTTTATTCTCTAGATTACCTTTCTCGATGATGTAATAAAACAAAAGTTAATTGTTTATTGGGGCAGCATTTCTTATTTATCTAAAGTGAAGTGCAATAAAAAATGCGTTTATTTCACCGAAAAAGGAATTAATATAACATTTTTAGGTCAATCTAAAAAACAAGAAAATTTTTTGGGAGGTATTCTTTATGCCAGAAAAACCTGCAATTACGTCATCCGAACTAGGTACGTTATGGCTTACATATCAAGATAAAACAATGAATTTAAGAATATTGGAATACTTTATAGCTAAAGCCGATGATGAAAATGCCAAAGATATTATGACTAAATTCTATGGAGAAATTAACCTTTATGTTGGTAAAATTAAAGACACTTTACAAAATGAAGGAGCTGTAATCCCAGTGGGATTTTCTGCTCAAGATGTCAACAAAGAGGTGCCGAAGTTATATGACAATGGTTTCGACATCATGTTCATTCGCTTACTAAATGAAATTAGTATGGGATTGCATTCATTAAATATAACGATGGCATTTCGAGAAGATATTATAATAATTTATAAAGAACTTACTGCTATCACTCAAAATTATTACAATCTTTGCACACAATATTTACTTGAAAAAGGGATGTTTGCTAGACCTCCTTATGTTTCAATGCCAACTTCTATTGAGTTTGTTAAAGATAAAAACTATTTAGGCGGAGTCTCCATTAATCCATTTAGTGAAAAACGTACATTAAATACCGTAGAAGTTGCACATCTTCATCATGCAATTGAATCAAATATCACTGGGATGCAGATGATTATAGGCTTTGCTCAATGTGCAAATGATGGAGAAGTAAAAAACTTCTTTAATGACGGAGCAGAACTTGCTAAAAGTATTGTAAAGGAATTAAGTGAAACCTTACTGCAAAGTGATGTACAAATCCCAGAACCATCTGGTGGTAATGCAACCCGTTCAACGGTAGCTCCATTTTCTGATAAATTGATGATGTATTGTACAAGTCTATTTTGTAGTTTTTCTATGGGGAGCAGCTCATTAGGAACGGCTTTTAGTTTACGTAATGATTTACCAGCAAAAATGACTATTTTTATGAAAGATATCTTTGAATATGCTCATAAAGGTGCAAAAATAATGATTAAAAATGGTTGGATGGAAGAACCGCCTCAGATGGAGGAAAGAAAGCAAATAATTAAAAAGTAAAAGCCCTAAGAAACTTGTGATGTAAATTTATCACAAGTTTTTTTATCTGATTTTTCTTTTTTATTAAAGTGACGGGTGCGTTGATCTCAGATGGATTTAACGCATTGAACTTATTGACAAACGGGGCAGGTTTGTTCAATAAGAATCTATGCTGTTATGTCACATTAGACACAAACTGTTCAATAAAAAACTCACCAAACTAACTAGTAGAAGGGTGAGGGGGGGACAATTGTTAAAATTTTTTTATATCAACAAGGGCATTTTGTAAACTTGAATAAGTCATTACGGAACCAAAATCAATACCTAATTGAACCATCG
>NZ_QGTW01000023.1 GCF_003182355.1 Cytobacillus oceanisediminis
TCGACTTGCATGTATTAGGCACGCCGCCAGCGTTCGTCCTGAGCCAGGATCAAACTCTCCATATAAGAGTTGATTAAGCTCATAAGTTGTCTTTTCAAAAAAGACTAAAGAATTAACGTTGACGTTTTTGTTCGTTCAGTTTTCAAAGATCAATCCGTCGCTTAAGGCGACTTTATTATCTTATCAGATTCAACAACCTGAGTCAATAACTTTTTTGAAATCTTTTTTTGTAAGTCACTGTCTCGCAGCAACGAATATAAATATATCACCATCATGGACAAGTTGCAATATGTTTTTTTCTTTTTTATTCATAATAAGGAAAGAAAAAATATTCCCATTATTCTGCTCACAAAAGAGGTAAATGCATTCTATCCTGACTGTGCAATCATCCTCATCGTAAGCCTCGTTTTCCTCTTTCCGTACGATGATCTCCATTCGAATTTAGACTATAAAAAAAAGCAAAACACATTACCTGTGCTTTGCCTTTATATAGAACTAATTATATTAACGATGGCGCATTAATGGGAACAACAGAACATCTCTAATAGAAGGAGAATTTGTTAATAGCATGACAATGCGGTCAATTCCGATTCCCAGTCCCCCTGTTGGAGGCATACCGTATTCAAGAGCTTCAATGAAGTCATCATCCATCATGTGGGCTTCATCATTGCCTTGCTCACGTTCTTTAAGCTGCGCTTCAAAACGTTCACGCTGGTCAATTGGGTCATTTAGCTCAGTGAATGCATTTGCATGCTCTCGCGCTACAATGAATAACTCAAAACGATCTGTAAAACGCGGATCTTCGTCGTTTTTCTTTGCAAGCGGTGAAATCTCTACTGGATGTCCATAGATGAATGTTGGCTGAATAAGCTTCTCTTCAACCTTCTGCTCAAAGAATTCATTAACAATATGGCCGTATTCCATGTTTTCTTTAATTTCTACCCCATGCTCTTTAGCAAGCTGCTGTGCTTCTTCCTTGCTTGTTTCCTTCCAGAAGTCAACCCCTGTATATTCTTTAATGGCATCTACCATATGAAGCCTTTTCCATTCAGGTTTAAGATTTACCTCGTACTCACCATATTGAACAGTAGTTGTTCCAAGCACTTCCTGGGCAATATGGGCGATGAGGTTTTCAGTCAAACTCATGATATCTCTGTAGTCTGCATAAGCTTCATATAACTCAATCATCGTGAATTCAGGATTGTGGCGGGTTGATACACCTTCATTCCGGAATACTCGGCCGATTTCATAAACTTTTTCAAGGCCGCCGACAATTAGGCGCTTCAAGTGGAGCTCAATGGCTATACGCATATAAAGCTCCATATCCAAAGCATTGTGGTGTGTAATAAAAGGACGTGCTGATGCTCCGCCTGCAATCGAATGCATCATAGGCGTTTCTACTTCCAAATATCCATGGTCATCAAGATAACGGCGCATTGATTGAATAATGCGGCTGCGCGTGATGAAAGTTTGCTTGCTTTCCTGGCTCATAATCAGATCCAGGTAACGCTGGCGATAACGCTGTTCAACATCCTTTAGTCCGTGGAACTTATCAGGAAGCGGGCGTAAAGATTTTGTAAGAAGTTCAAACTCCTGGGCTTTGACAGACAGTTCGCCTACCTTCGTTTTGAAAAGCGTTCCGGTAACCCCTATAATATCCCCTAGGTCAGCGGATTCGAAAATAGAGTAGCTATCTTCTCCGACTGCATCTTTACGGATATAAATTTGTATTTGGCCTGATAAATCTTGTATATGAGCAAAGCCGGCTTTTCCTTTTCCGCGTTTTGTCATGATTCTGCCAGCCAGTGTGACAGAAACATTCTTTTCTTCAATATCTTCTTTTTCCAGCTCTCCATACTGTTTAATCAGATCTTGACTTTGATGAGAACGCTCATAGCGTTTCCCGAACGGATCCATTCCCTTTTCGCGAAGACTGTTCATTTTTTCGCGTCTTACTTTTAATTGGTCATTTAATTCTTCATGACTATGGCTCACTGAAATCATCTCCATTTTGTAAATCTTTTTATGTACGAATAAGGACTGCGAGTTCAATAAATGTATATCTCTATTATTTTACACAATGAGGTTAAAACAGACATCCTAAATATTTAAATAGAATAAAAACTGCCAGTTCATGCACTGGCAGTTTCTTTGTATCAAAAGTATTATAGGCAAAGAACGACAGCATGTCAAACTTTATGCCGCTTATCCAGCCTGGATCTGGCTTCTTTCTTTTTCTTCTGCATCAATGACAAGAGCGTTTAGCAAAGTCACAAGATCTTCTCTTGTATTGCACTCATTGATGGCATTACGGACTTTTGCATTGCCGCGGATTCCTTTAAGGTACCATGCTGCATGCTTTCTCATTTCGCGGATCGCGATATTTTCTCCTTTTAGTGAAATCAGGCGGTCAAGGTGAAGAATACACACATCAATTTTCTCGCGTACTGAAGGCTCACCCATTAATTCTCCAGTTTCAAGATATTTCACTGTCCGGTAAATCATCCATGGGTTTCCAAGTGCAGCACGGCCGATCATGACACCGTCACAGCCTGTTTCGTCCAGCATGCGCTTTGCATCCTGAGGTGTTTGCACATCACCATTTCCGATTAAGGGAATGGTGATATTCTGTTTTACCACCCGAATAATATCCCAATTTGCTTTTCCTTCATACATCTGCACACGTGTGCGGCCGTGAAGGGCTACTGCTTTACCGCCTGCACGCTCAACAGCTTGAGCATTTTTAACAGCATAGATATGATCTTCATCCCAGCCCATGCGCATTTTTACTGTAACAGGCTTTTCAACAGCGTCTGTTACTGCTGAAACCATTTCATAAATTTTGTCTGGATCAAGAAGCCACTTGGCACCTGCATCACATTTTGTGATTTTTGGAACAGGGCATCCCATATTGATGTCGATAATATCTGCGTTGGTATTTTTATCAACGAATTTGGCCGCTTCTACAAGTGTTTCTTTTTTACCTCCAAAAATCTGCAGGCTTAACGGCTTTTCTCTTTCATCGATATATAGCATGTTCATTGTTTTTTCGTTTTTGAACACAATTCCTTTGTCGCTGACCATCTCGGCGCAGACAAGGCCGGCACCGAATTCTTTTACAGTCAGACGGAAAGCGGAATTGCACACTCCAGCCATGGGAGCAAGCACAACCCGGTTTTTCATCTCAATATCGCCAATTTTGAACATTGTTGTACCTCCCTTTATTTTTGGCTCTGTTAAACTTGCCTGCTGATTTTCGCTCCAGGCCAATCAACAGGGTGCTAAAATAAACACTAATCTTTTACACAGCCTATTTTTTAAAAAAATATATATTAATCGTGCTCCTGCTTCGGAGCCAATTCTTCTTGTGTAACATTAAGCGCAAAAGCAATCTGCTCAATTAAGGCAGGAGCCGGGAATCGGTTTCCTCTTTCAATTTCACCCAAAATTGAAACCGATACACCCAGTTCTTTTGCAAAGCCTTCCTGTGTAAAGCCTTTTAACTTTCGAAAAGCGCGAATACGTCTTCCCCATTTTTCCGCTTCCATATCCGTACTCCCTCTCTGTCAGGTATATCTTCCAGTATTGAACTAAGAGGCCTCTCCATCTTCGGAAGCCTGATGCTGGAATCAATCTCTAAAAGAGGAATAAGGACAAATGCTCTTTCATGCATCCGAGGATGAGGAACAATAAGCTTCTCTGTTTCAATATTTTCGTGATTAAACAGCAAAATGTCAAGGTCTATTGTGCGGGGACCCCACCGAATATCCCTTTTTCTTCCAAGGTTCAATTCTATTTCAAGGCATGTATCCAGCAATTCAAAAGGGTTTAAGGGCGTTGAAACTTGGATAGCCATATTTAGAAATTGTTCTTGATTTTCATAGCCAACCGGCTCGGTTTCGTAAATAGAAGAAGTATTTACCACTTCAACTTCAGGGAGCTGGCCAATCTTTTCAATGGCTTCTTTTAGATTTTCAAAGCGGTTGCCAATGTTGGAGCCAAATGCAATAAAAGCTGTATTCTTCATTATCTGCCCCTCGTAACTTCAACTGCAACCGATTTATAGTGGCCCGGAATGGGCGGATCAGGCTTGATCACTTTAAGAGTTAGCTGGGAAATCAGCGGGAAACGTCCTAGCAGTTCCCCTGCCAGCTTCTCGGCTACTGCCTCTACAAGCTTATAAGGCTTACCTTCTACAACTTCTTTACAAACCGTGTACAGCTCGCCATAATTAATGGATTCCTCAAGATTATCTGTTTCCCCGGCTTTTTTTAAGTCTGTTTCCACTATCAGGTCGACAACGAAACGCTGGCCAAGACGGGTCTCTTCAGGAAAGACGCCATGGTAACCGTAGAATTCCATTTGATTGACATATATTTTATCCATTATACTCACCTTTTCCCATCAGGGCATCCATCATTTTTGCCATCCTGCTTATCTCCTTCACATCGTGAATGCGGATTATTTGGCAGCCCTTTTGGATGCCGTAGCAAACGGTTGCCCCTGTCCCTTCTGTCCGCTCTTCAACAGGAAGGTCCAGGATTGTTCCAATCATCCGTTTTTTAGATGTCCCGAGCAGGACAGGGTAGCCCACTGCAACCAGCTTGTCCAAATCTCTCATCATTTCCAGATTATAGTTTAGATCTTTTGCAAAACCAATACCCGGATCAAGAATGATGTTCTCGTCCTTTACACCTGCTGATTTAACCATGGTGATACTTTCATACAAGTCATTCATGACATCACGGAAAAACGAAGTATATTCCATGTTTTTGCGATTATGCATCAGAATGATCGGAGTTTGGGTCTCTGCTGCGACAGATGCCATATCCGGATCTGCCTTAGCACCCCATACATCATTAATAATATGCGCTCCGGCTTCAATTGCCTGCTTCGCTACTTCAGCCTTGTAGGTATCAATGGATATCGGAACATCTACTTCCTTTGAAATCGCCTCGATAACAGGAAGAACTCTTTCCAGTTCCTCTTTTGCAGGTACTGCAGCAAATCCGGGACGGGTTGACTCGCCCCCAACGTCAATAATATCCGCACCGTTTTCAACCATTTCGGTTGCATGTTTTATAGCTTGATCGAGATGATTGTACTTGCCTCCATCCGAGAAGGAATCTGGCGTTGCGTTCAGAATTCCCATAACAAGCGTTTTGTTGCCGTAGTCTAATGTGTACGGGCCACATTGGATTGTTGTTTTAGACATTATGAAACCTCCTACAGTTCATTCCTGCTCCACAAACATTCACAGTAGCGTTCATAGCTTGACTGGAGCTTTGATGTTTTTTCACCGGAAAGACCAGGCATTGAGTGACCACCAAACGAAGAGATCGGGACAATTTCCTGAATGGAATTGGTTACGAAAGCTTCATTTGCCTTCCAGACGTCCTCTGGCCTGTACAGTCCTTCTCGCACACTCAATCCCATTGTTTCTGCCAGCCTGATAACAAATTTTCTGGTAATGCCATTAAGGATGCCTGTTTCAATAGAAGGAGTGAATAGCACATGATCTTTAATCCAGAATAGGTTTGATACAACCCCTTCGGCTAAAAAGCCTTCCTTTGTTAAAAGTACACCTTCTGTTCCAGGATCATTTCCTGCTTCTCTTTTTGCAAGGATATTATTTAAATAATGATGTGACTTTAAGCGTTCTGCTCCTTCAGGTGTATTGCGGGGAATTTTCAGCAGTACTGCCTGCTTTTCCTGCCTGGCTCTTCTCGGAGGAAGTGATTTGCAGAATATAATCGTGTTCGGTTTTGTGTAAGGGGCTGTTTGAAGGCCAATCTCACCCGTACCCGCTGATACATTCATCCTGATATACGCATCTTTATAACCGTTTTTTTCTAGCAGCAGTTCCAACGCTTCGGCCAAATGACTCCTTGTGAAGCTCGCTTTTATATTTAAAACATCTAAACTCTGATTAAGCCGCTCCAGATGGTCATCAAGCAAAAAAGGATGCCCGTTATATACCCGAAAGGTCTCAAAAAGCCCAATGCCATATAAGAAGCCATGATCGAAAGGGGAAATGGCTGCCTCTTCTTTTTTTACCACTTTGCCGTTCAAATAGAGATACAAGGTTTACAGCCCCTCTGTCTGCAAAGCTGCTTTATAGTGATTAATGAAATTCTGCAGCAATTCCTTGCCAGCTGTAGTCATAATTGATTCGGGATGGAACTGGACTCCTTCAACCTGGAGCTCCTTATGGCGCAGGGCCATTATTTCTCCTTCAGCTGTCCAGGCAGATACCTCCAGGCAAGAAGGAAGAGTTTCCTTTTTGACAATCAATGAATGATAGCGGGTAGCCGGGAATGGATTGGGCAGTCCTTTAAATATCGTCTTCCCGTCATGAAAAATATTGGATGTTTTTCCGTGCATGAGCCGTTCCGCCTGCACCACATCACCACCGAACACCTGGGCAATCGACTGATGGCCAAGACAAACGCCAAAAACAGGGATTTTACCTGCAAATGCTTCAATCGCTTCGAGGCTGATGCCCGCTTCATTCGGACTGCACGGGCCCGGAGAAATCATTAAAAATTTGGGCTGCAGACCGCTTATTTGGGATATGGAAGTCTCGTCGTTTCTTTTAACAACTAGCTCTTCACCCAGTTCACCTAGATACTGTACGAGGTTATAAGTAAAAGAATCATAATTATCGATCATATAAATCATAGCTGATCCCCTTTTGCCTGTTCTGCGAGTTCTTTTGCTTTCCAAAGAGCAATTGCTTTTTTCAGCGATTCCTTATATTCATTCTTTGGATTGGAATCAATAACAATACCGGCACCTGCCTGAACATGCGCCTTTCCTTCCTTCACAAGCATCGTCCGTATAATGATATTTAGCTCCAGATCGCCGCTGAAGTTAATCCATCCAAGTGAACCTGTGTAAGGTCCCCTTGTAACCGGCTCCAGCTCTTCAATAATTTCCATGGTCCTGACCTTTGGAGCACCCGTGATTGTACCGCCAGGAAATACGGCATCTATTAAATCAACAGCATTTTTATCTTCTTCTATTTGTCCCTTTACATTAGAGACAATGTGCATAACATGCGAGTATTTTTCAATCACCATAAATTCATCAACTGTAACTGTTCCATATTTACAGACCCTGCCTAGGTCATTTCGCTCTAAATCGACTAGCATAACGTGCTCTGCACGCTCTTTCTCATTTTCGATCAGCTCACTGGCTAGCTTAAGGTCCTCCTCATGGTTCTTCCCGCGGGATCTTGTCCCCGCAATCGGACGGGTGCTGACTTCACTTCCCTTTTTCTTAATCAAAAGCTCCGGTGACCCGCTTACAAGCTGGAATTCAGGGGTATGAAAATAACCCATATACGGTGACGGATTTAAAGACCTTAGCTGTTCGTATATCTCCATTGCTTCAATTTGAATGGGGCGGCTTTGGCGCACGGACAGATTTACCTGGAACACATCTCCCTGAGAAATATATTCCTGTACACTCCTGACAGCAGCCTTAAACTCATCTTCATTCATGGAAACATTAAGATCATTGGCACTTTGCTGGTGCCCCTCTTTAGCAGCAGGCCCTGTATCATATTTTTGCCAGCTCTGTTCCCACCCCTTAGTTCTCTCATCAATTGATTGCTCTTCACTTTTTTCATATAAGAAAAGCAGCCAAAGTGTTTCCTTCTCATGGTCAAAAACAAAGAACTCTTTAAATACAAAAAAGTGTATATCAGGAATTCGGAGATCATCTTTTGCATCATTCGGAAGTTTTTCAATATAGCGTGCGTAATCATAGCTGATAAACCCGATAGCCCCGCCTTGGAAATCAGGGAGCTCATCCAGCTTTTCAACTTGATATTGGTTTAGCCAATCCTGCATTAAGTGAAGGGGATTTCCTTCAAGTATTTGTTTTTGGCCATTCTGGAGTATCTCAAGCTTTGAATCCTTACCAGTTAAAATTGCTTCCGGATCAAAAGCTGCGATACTGTACCGGCCACCTCTCCCGCTTTCAAGCAAAACATGATGGTCTCTTCCTTCTGCCAGCCTGCGATATTGGCGGAAGAAACGATTATATGAAAAAGGTATCTTTTTTGCATGTATGTGAAGTTGATTCAATAGAAAGTCACCCCTAAATATTTCTCTTTTTTCATCATACATGATGTAGGGCAAGCTTTCATAATTTTTATCTAAAATTGCTTTTCTGGGAAACTGCCAAGAACTGCATTTCATCCAAAATTAAACACAAAAAAGCAACGGCCAAAAGACCGCTGCCTCTATTATTATTCGGTTTCGAATTGATATAAAGGAGTACTTAAATAACGCTCGCCATTACTTGGGATAATTGCCAGCACCTTTTTACCTTTGCCAAGCTCTTTACCAACTTTTAATGCTGCGCAGATGGCTGCACCTGAGGAGATTCCGCCGAGAATCCCTTCTTCTTTGGCTGTGCGGCGGGCGTATTCAAACGCCTCATCATTTGATATTTGAATGACTTCATCATAAATTTTTGTATCAAGAGTATCTGGAACAAATCCTGCTCCAATTCCCTGGATTTTATGAGGGCCTGGCTTTCCGCCTGATAGTACAGGTGAATCAGTCGGTTCAACTGCATATATTTTAATGTTTTCATACTTTTCGCGAAGCACTTTTCCTGCCCCTGTAATCGTTCCGCCCGTTCCAATTCCTGAAATAAATGCATCCAGCTGGTCTCCCATTTGCTCTGCAATTTCAGGTCCTGTTGTTAAACGGTGAACTTCCGGATTCGCAGGATTTTCAAACTGCTGCGGCATAAAATAGCCATTTTCATTAGCCAGTTCCCGTGCCTTGCGGATCGCACCATTCATTCCTTCAGGCCCAGGTGTTAGGACAAGGTCGGCACCGTAAGCGCGAAGCAGGTTGCGGCGCTCCATACTCATGGTTTCAGGCATTACTAAAACTGCCTTATATCCTTTTGCAGCCGCAATCATAGCTAAGCCAATTCCTGTGTTGCCGCTCGTTGGCTCAATAATGGTATCTCCCTGCTTCAGGTTTCCGCTTTCCTCTGCTGCATTGATCATTGCCAGGGCAATACGGTCTTTTACGCTGCTTCCCGGATTCATGTATTCCAGTTTTAGATAAACATCTGCACTATTTTCATCTACTAAACGATTTAGTTTCACAATTGGTGTCTGGCCTACAAGGTCTGCGATTGTATTTGCTACGCGTACCATTTTCCCCACTCCTTATTTCCGAGTATTTTTATTGGTTTAATACAAATTTACCAATATTTATTGATGATGTCAATTATTTTAAAACATATATTTGCCTATTTAAAAGAAAATTCATACTTTTTTCATCTTGATTAAATTACCCTTAATTATTATTCATACTCACATTATAAAAAAACTTTCTTGTTTTTTATGTAGAAAAAAACACGGAAACCTTCCGTGTTTTCCATAACTATTGTGCTTCTTCTTCTCCATAAAACCATTCAACATCCGTTTCTTTCCAAAATGGCTTTGCCGAAACCGGGACATCCATTTGCTCAAGAGCAATCTGGCGTCGGATTAGGTTTTTTACTTCTTTATAGGAATAGCTCTCACCTTTAAGATGCTCATGCAGCTTGACAACTGCAAAGCCCTCTTCGGTTTTAATCGGCTTACTCCATTCTCCCCGCTTTAGGTTTTTAACCTGCTTAAGGAAGTCTGCTGCTATGTGCTCATCATCTTCACTGATATAACCGGCATTGCCTCCCTGATTAGCCGTAAATTCATCGATAGAACGTTCCATTGCCAATACAGAAAAGCTGGACCCTTGCTCTAATTCCTTCAAGGTTTGTTCCGCCTCTTCTTTTGTTTTTACGACAATTTGAGAAATGCGGTATGAGTCAGGCACATTAAATTGGCTGCTGTTTTCCTCATAGTATTGCTTCATTTCTTCTTCTGAAACAGCCACATCTTTCGTCAAAAGCTCTTCAAGTATCAGATTGTTTTTAATTTGCCTTCTCCACTTATCTTCTGTTGTCTGTTCAGAAATATCGCTTCCGTACATTGTTTTAACCATTTTCAATTCTCGGTCCACTGCCTGGTCCGAAATGTTAATGCCGTATTTTTTTCCGGCGTTTTCAATAACCTTTTGGTCAATCAACTCATTTAAGGTACTTTTCCCATACCTTGCTTCCATTTCACTCAGCCACTCCTGCCGAGTGATCTCATCCTTGCCGACTTTTGCTACTGCTTCCCCATTGCTTCCATCATCTCTAAAAAGCAAAAAAGCTAGTGTGACACAATTGAGTAAAACCAGTCCAGCAATAACCATCCATAGGTGTTTATTTTCCAACTGCTCCTCCCCCAAGAAAAGCGTAAGCGCCTAGCTTACCCCCGACAAGCACAAGACGAGCCTCCTGGAAAGGTGTTTTTTACCTTTCTGGGAGGATTGGCTTGTGACCTCGAGGGGGTAGGCGCTGAGGCTAGACATTGATTAAAGTCCATAATCACTTCTTATAATTATTCAGCTTCTTTCTTTAGTTCTTCCAGCTCTTCTTTTGAATAATGATATTTTTCATTACAGAAATGGCAGGAAGCCTCAGCTTGGCCATCTTCATCAATCATTTCCTGTATTTCATTTTTCCCTAAACTGATGATCGCATTGGCAAAACGATCTTTTGAACATGTACATGTAAAGGAAACAGGCATTTTTTCAAGGAATTTCACCTGATCTTTGCCCAAAATGGTTTCCAACAGTTCTTCTGGCGTCAACCCTTGCTCAATAAGTTTTGAAACAGGGGGAATCTCTTTAAGCCTGTTTTCAATGATTGTAATGGTCTCTTCGTCAGTGCCAGGCATTAACTGAAGAATAAATCCACCCGCAGCAAGAATCGTGTTATCAGGGTTAACTAATACACCCACTCCGACTGATGATGGTACCTGTTCAGAAGTTACAAAGTAGTATGTGAAGTCTTCCCCCAGTTCTCCAGAAATAAGGGGAACTTGTCCTGTGAAATGGTCCCTCATCCCAATATCTTTAACTACTGTTAATGTACCTTCCGTACCGACCGCACGGCGCACGTCAAGCTTGCCTTGCTCATTAAGGTCAAAGTGTGTTTGCGGATTTGTAACATAACCGCGCACCTCTCCCTTTGCATTGCTGTCTACAAGAATAGCGCCAATCGGACCGCCGCCTTCAATTTTGATTGTCAGCTTATTATCACCTTTAAGCATAGCGCCCATCATTACGCCAGCAGTCATCGCTCTGCCAAGTGCAGCAGAAGCAGTCGGCCAAGTATAATGCCTGCGCTGTCCCTCTCCTACTGTTCCCGTAGTGCGGGCCGCATAGGCACGAACCTGCCCATTAAATGCAAGTGCTTTTACTAAATAATCGCTCATTTCTTGCTCCTTTCCAAAAACCGCCACTTTTTTAACAGCGGCTCTTTTTTAAACTAACGTGCTATTTTTTTAGGGTTTCCATATTTCGTTTATAAATAATCTGCAAACCCTTTAAAGTTAAAAATGGATCAACCACATCAATGATTTTCGACTCCTGGGCAATAAGACTGGCCAGCCCTCCAGTCGCAATGACAGTCGGGCTCTCGGTGCTCTGGTCCTTCATTCTTTTTACTATACCTTCTACCTGACCTACGTAACCATATAAGATGCCTGCTTGCATGGCGGCAACTGTATTTTTCCCAACAATATGGTCAGGACGTGCAATTTCAATTCTTGGAAGCTTGGCAGCACGCGAATAAAGCGCCTCAGTTGAAATTCCTATTCCCGGAGCAATCGCTCCGCCCATATACTGCTTATTTTCATTTATATAACAATAGGTAGTTGCAGTTCCGAAATCAACAATTACAAGCGGGCTCCCATATTCATGAATCGCTGCAACTGCATTGACAATGCGGTCTGCACCAACTTCTCTCGGGTTTTCATATTTAATATTCAATCCTGTTTTTATCCCGGGTCCTACAACAAGGGGCTTAACATGGAAATATTTCTGGCACATTCTTTCAAGTGAAAACATGATTGGCGGCACTACAGAAGAAATAATAATGCCGTCTATATCAGAAAAAGAAAGATTTACATGCTCAAACAGAGACTTAATGATCATTCCATATTCATCTTCTGTTTTATTGCGATTGGTTTCGATTCTCCAATGATGTTTTAATTCATCATGGTCATAGACACCCAGAACAATGTTCGTATTTCCTACATCAAAAACAAAGATCAACATTCTCACCACTTTATATTTATTTCGCAAAAGCGCAAACGCTTAATTTTATATACACTGCAAACATCATATCATAACTCTTATAGATTCGTGTAATAGGAAATGCCATTTGCCCGGGCAAGTATGGAAACAAGTATAAAATCCAGAAAAAAAAAGCGCCTAAAAGGCGCTTTCGGCTTTTCTTATTTATCCTTACGTTCCTCATCAATCGCAGGAGGCGTATCCGCTTCTGCAGGGCTTGAACCTTCCCGTGCTTCAGGAATTTCGCCTGATTCAGCAGGATCATCTTTTTTAATGCTGATATTCACTTTAACGTCATCAGCACTTTCAATGGCAGCTACTGCACGGTCAGGAAGCCTGCCATGTTCCGATAAATGCTTAATTTGCTCTGCATCAAGCGTTTCGACTTCAAGCAATGTATTTGCAATCAGATTCAGCTTATCACGGTTTTCTGTTAAGAGCTTTCTCGCTCTTTCATAAGATTCCTTGATGATGCGCTGGATTTCAAGATCGATTTCATATGCGATAGCATCTGAATAGTTCTGTTCATTATGGAAGTCACGTCCAAGGAAGACCTGGCCGCCCTGAGACTGTCCGAACTGCAATGGCCCAAGCTTGTCGCTCATACCAAATTCGGTTACCATACGGCGGGCAATGCCTGTTGCACGCTGGAAGTCATTATGGGCACCTGTACTCACTTCGCCGAACACGATTTCTTCCGCAACACGTCCGCCAAGCAAGCCGACAATTTTATCAAGAAGCTCCGGCTTAGTCTGGAAGTAGCGGTCTTCTTTCGGAAGCATAACTGCGTATCCGCCAGCCTGACCACGCGGTACGATTGTAACTTTATGAACCATTTCAGCTTCATCAAGCACTAAACCAATAACTGTATGGCCTGCCTCGTGGAAAGCAACGATGTTTCTTTCCTTTTTGGAAATGACACGGCTTTTCTTGGCTGGTCCAGCTATTACACGGTCTGTTGCTTCGTCGATATCCTCCATGTCCACTTTCTTCTTATTGCGGCGGGCTGCTACAAGTGCTGCCTCGTTCAATAAGTTTTCAAGGTCTGCACCCGAAAATCCAGGTGTACGCATGGCGATGCTCTTTAAGTTAACTGACTCATCCAAAGGCTTGTTGCGGGCATGTACTTTAAGCACTGCTTCACGGCCTTTGACATCTGGGCGGTCAACCGTAATCTGTCTGTCAAAACGTCCCGGACGCAATAATGCCGGGTCAAGAATATCCGGACGGTTAGTTGCAGCAATGATAATAATTCCTTCATTTGCTCCAAATCCATCCATTTCAACTAGAAGCTGGTTAAGGGTCTGCTCACGTTCGTCATGTCCGCCGCCAAGGCCGGCACCACGCTGGCGCCCTACAGCATCAATTTCATCGATAAAAATAATACATGGAGCGTTCTTTTTTGCATTTTCGAATAGGTCACGGACACGGGAAGCACCCACACCTACGAACATTTCAACGAAATCAGAACCGCTTATTGAGAAGAATGGAACGCCTGCTTCACCGGCTGCTGCCCGTGCAAGCAAGGTTTTACCTGTTCCCGGAGGTCCTACAAGAAGCACCCCCTTAGGAATTCTCGCTCCCAGTTCAGCAAACTTGCGCGGGTCTTTAAGAAACTCAACGACCTCAACAAGTTCCTGCTTTTCCTCATCGGCTCCTGCTACATCTTTAAAACGCACTTTCTTTTTGCTTTCATCGTAAAGCTTGGCTTTACTTTTGCCGAAATTCATAACACGGCTTCCTCCGCCCTGCGCCTGGTTCAGCAGGAAGAAGAATAAAATAAAGATAATGATGAAAGGTATTATTGAAGTAAAGAATGTTACCCAGCCGCTTGTTTCCTTGGCAGGCATTACTTCAACCTCAGAAGTTTGAGCCATTTCATCAATTCGGTCAAGGATATTATCATTATTCATGATATAAGTCAGGAAGTATTTTCCTTCCTCATATCCTTCAAGCTGTCCCCGTACTTCAAAGACACCTCTCTCGGGCTGTAATGAAACTGACGTAATTTTGCCACTTTCTAATTCATCGACAAATTTATTATAAGAGATGTGCTCAGTTGGTTCATTGTTGCCGTTAAAAAAGCTGACAACTCCAATAATGACTAAAAATATTAATAAATAAAAGATGGTATTCCGGAAGATCCGATTCATCCCTTACCTCCTCCCACGGTAAACAAACTATAGTGTATAGTATCATAGAAAATCGTGCCAATACAAGGAATTAGACTTTTCAAAAACCGGGTGTTTCTCTTTTCAGTAAAGGGCTTAACTCAGTATCAATCTTATAGTTTACTTAATCATTATTGCTGTACACCTCTGGCTTAAGGACTCCAATATAAGGAAGATTGCGGTATTTTTCTGCGTAATCCAATCCATAGCCCACTACAAATTCATCAGGAACGATAAAGCCTACATAATCTGCTTTGATATCTGCTTTTCTGCCTGTCGGCTTATCAAGCAGTGTAACAATCTTAATACTTTTAGCTTTTCTGTATCGGAAAAGTTCCACAAGGTAGCTAAGCGTTAAACCGCTGTCGATAATATCTTCAATAATAAGGATATCTCTTCCTTCTACGGATGTATCAAGGTCTTTTAGGATTTTCACTTCACCTGAAGAAACCATTGCATTGCCGTAGCTTGATACATCCATGAAATCCATCTCAAGGTATGTATCCACGCGCTTCAAAAGATCGCTCATGAAAGGCATAGCCCCTTTTAGAACTCCAATTGCCAGCGGGAATCGGTCCTTGTATTCTTCAGTAAGTTCAGCAGCAAGGGATTTGATTTTATCCTGCAGCTCCTCTTCTGAAATTAATACTTTTTCAATATCATTTTTCATCATTTATTGTGCCCCCTAGAAGATCATTGCTTTATGTATTTTAAATTAATATAACTAGCACCAGACATATGCTGCATTGAATAATGGGATTTTTTCAAGCCGGGAACCCATAAGATACGGCCATGTGCATCGGTGACAATCGGCCATGTTTCCCTTTCCTGCAGCGGTATTTTATTATCAATGAAAATGTCCTTAATTTTCTTGGTTCCCTGCATCCCTTTAAGGGTCATGCGGTCTCCGGCACCTCTCGTCCTTATAATAAGCGGAAGAGAGAGATCTTCCCTGTCTAATAGCAGGGTATCATTGTTTAGATTTCCATCAGGACAGTCAGTATATTCAAATATAATGGATCCGCCGTTTGGGAGTTTAATGATTGCAGGTTCGGAGACTTGAAATTCATAGGATTGTACAGGTTCCTTCGGGAATTGGAAATGGCATTTCCGGTAGGAGCGTACAATATGTAAATCGTTTGGGAAATTTAGTTTTCCCGATGGATGAGGACTTTTCATTAAGGAAAAAATGCTCTCTATATGAGATGCGGATAAAGATGCAGGTCTTTCCTTGTAAAGATAGTTTAATATTAGTTGAATACCTCTTCTTTGTAAAGGCATTGGCATTGCCTCAAAAGCATCAATATCCAGGCTAATTTCCTCATCTGTTTTCTTTTCCATTACTGTATTCATTTCATGGACAGTTAATTCCTGCAGATATGCCTCATCACTTTGCAAATCTTCACTAAATCTTTGAAAATGCTCATGCACTTGAGGGTTTTCTTCTCTCAGGAATGGGAGAACCTCTTTTCTGAAGCGGTTTCGGCTGTAAATGCTTTTTTCATTGCTGGGATCCCGCCGTGGTGTAATCCCCTCTTTAAGGCAATACTGCTCAATTTCGTTTCTGTTCAGGCATAAAAACGGGCGAATGATAAAGCAATCTGCAAATGGGCGCATAAAAGGGATTCCTGCTCTAGCTTTCCCGGTACTTCCCCTTGTTAACCGCATTAAAATAGTTTCTACCTGGTCATCTCCATGATGCCCTAATGCAATGTAGTCCACATCATGTTTTTCTGCGATTTTTCTAAAAAAGCTGTATCTGCAATCCCTGGCTGCTGCTTGGGAACTCTTTCCCGTCTTCTCTATATACTCTGGTACATCAATTTGCTCCATTTCAAAAGTGATTTCCCTTTCAGTGCAATAATCCCTGACAAACATGGCGTCTCGGAAAGATTCATCACCTCTAAACATATGATCGACATGTGCAGCAATTATTTCAATATTAAATTGATGTTTATAGCTCCAAAGGTAATGGAGCAGGGCAATCGAATCGGGGCCGCCTGATACCCCAATTAAGAGCTTCTTTTTATTTAGTTCAATTTCCTTTCTCTTAAGGAAAGCTCTAACTTTTTCATCGAGCATAGGCTACTTCCTTATCCATTTTAAAATATATTTTTCTTTACCCTTGCCACGGGGCATATAATCCTTGTGCATAAAAAAGCATATCATTTTTTCCATATAAAGTGAAACTTCCGTCAGTGAGTGTTTTTCCTCACTGATGAGGCCCGCATTATGCGGGTCACTCAGACTAAATCGCCACAGGATGTGGCGATTTAGTCTGAGTTCTGCTATCAGGGCTTTTACGGGCCGTTGATCCTTCATCTAGAATTCTTTTTGCTCTCTCTAGAACTCTCAGGTGAGGGTCTTGCTGCCTGTTAATGCGGGATAAATATCAAAAGTGAATATGTAACCTTTATTTACGGCCCAGCTCCTAAAAGGTTTCATTTTTCTTAAAAAATTAAAGAAGCTGTCCATAAATATATAAAAAATATAGAAGTGTCACAATCAGGACGATTAACATGGTTTCAATAAAGCCGCCCTTTTTCTTCTTTTGGAGGTATGCCTGCCGGCTGACAGGCTGGCTTCTGGATGTATGGGCTGTTTTCCGGTTAGGTGTACTCCTAGGTCCTGAGCTTGAACGTGTCAGCTGGAGCATATCGTTTCTCATTTCATCAGCCGAGGCATAATTGCCTTGAAGCGCATTTAAGATAACATCTTCATATTTTAAGAGTTCTTTCTTTTGCCTGACCATCAATTTTAGCTGTTTAAGATCTCCGGTGCTTTTGCTGAACCTCTTCGGATAAGCTGTATTAATTAAAATCATTGCGGCAGCAAATAAATCATAAGGTGGGTCAGCTTTCCGTGTCCCAAGTCCCCAATATCCCCTGTCATAAAACTCTGTGAATTCTTTAATTGCCCTTCCCTGGACTGTCGTCCCTCCCACATCGATTGTCCGTATTTTAGGTGGAGGTCCTGTTACAATCAAATTGTCGGGCTTTAAATCGCCAAAAACCCACCCGTTCTTATGCAATGCCTCCAAATCGCTTAACAGCTGGACGATTAAGACACCAGTCCAGGATGGTCCCTTTTGACGAATAAACGTTAGCAAATCGGGGCCTTGTATGTATTCCATAACATAAAAGGAAATTTTGCTGCTCCTTCTTTCCCAATCATCAACATCAAGCAAAGAAGGCCCGAGGGCAGAGCCTTGGACCTTTGCAAAGGATTTAAGGACGTTCACTTCAGAGGTTATGGACATCCCGTTATCGCTCATCTTTAGAGCAACCTGCTGATTTTGGCTTTTTGCCAGATAAACAATCCCATTTGCACCGTAACCCAGTTCCTTTACAATTGTGTAACGGTTGCGGTGCCACTTTCCTTCAATCACGGTACCAGGGTTTACTTTACACTGACTCTTCAAAGAATGATTCATCATCACGGGAAAGCAGACTCCTTAATGAACGTTTTTTCTTAAAATATGTTAGTGCTTCACGGATGGCAGGGCCAGTTGGTGTAATGCCGCCTGTTGTCAATTTAGAGAATATGCTTGTCAATGACTCAAGCTTTGGTGTCCAGTCCAGCAATTTTTCGACATCTTTCTTTTTCCCGGGAAATACAAAAACGGAAAAACGATTATCACCGGATCGGGCATTCAGGCTTAAAGACAGATCCAGCAGAGCTTCCTTTACTGTTGGGAGCTTATGCTTCATACTCGCACTTGTATCGACCAATACCAGCACTTCAAGTTCGACTGTCTCACCAAGTTCATCGACAACTTCCATCACTTCTCCCCGCTGATCAGGAGGGAGGTCTTCCATTGTTTTCTCACCGCCCAAAATCTGCTGCAGCTCTTTGTTTACGACCCCCTGAAGAGTTTGGGTCATCGCTTTCCTTGTTACCATTTGCACCGTCTGCGATAGCTGCTGTGCATAGACAACCTGGCTGACTCCGCCGCCAGACATGGCAATTCCTTCAATCTCGCTCATGCCCTGTTCATCAATCACATCATGCTCCATGACTCCTATCACATTGACTGTAATCCCTTGCTCTTTTGCCAGGGCAGCCATTGCAATTGGATCTTCACCCTGATTCGAACAGCCATCCGTTATCAGCAAGATTTGCTTAAGTGTTCCTGTTTTCATGAAACTCCCCTCCACTTCTGAGTTGTTATCATTTTCGACTGAAAAAAGGGGAAATATACATAGAATGACTTTGTTATGAGCAAATTAATCAGTTGGCTTTTTGGCGGACTGCATGAACCGGAATGCTTGTCCACTTAGGTGTATTATGTTTGATCCTTGATACCACAACAGTCATATCATCTTCAATATTTCCTGATCTGGACCTAATGACTTCTTCCATAATTAAATCTGCCACTTCCTGAGGATCGTCTGTCTTTAACTCTGTTATTTTCCGCTTCATCCACAAATCAAAATTCTCCACATGCTTTGGCCCTTCAAAAACTCCATCACTCATCATGATTAATAAGTCGCCGGCTTTTAGCTGCTCACTTACAACATCCACATCAAATTCCTGGATAATGCCCATCGGAAGATTGCTGGCCTGGATTTTCATTACTTTATGACCTCTTTTAACAAAGCTTGGAGTAGATCCAATTTTCAAAAATTTCGCGTCGGCATTTTGCAGATCAATCATGGCCAAATCCAAGGTTGAAAAGATTTCATCGGTCGTCCTTAAAGATAGGACTGAATTAACTGATTTTATTGCAACTTGCTCCTCAATTCCCGATTGAAGAATTTTTTGCAGCAGCAAAAGGGTTTCTTTGCTTTCCGCATGGGCACGTTCTCCGTTGCCCATGCCATCACTGATGGCAATGGCATACTTGCCGCAGCCCAGTTCTATAGTTGAATAACTGTCCCCTGAAATTAACCCGCCGTCTTTCGCCGCATGCGCAACTCCGGTTTCTACCGCAAAAGCCTTCGCCGAACGGAAGGTTACATGGCAAAAGCCATTTGGAAAGGCAGCGCATTCCTCAGAATTTACTAATATCGTTTCTCCGAGAATATCAGATAACATCGGGGCAATCAGCTTTTCACATTCTCCATGTCCCTGGCAGTACGGGATGGTCATATCAATGTCAACATTCCCCTGTTCAAGGCTATATATTTCAACTTGCTCGATATGAATGCCAAACTCCTGAAGTGCCTCCAGGATCTGCTCTTCCTGTTTATGATGGTTCTCACGTTCCCTTTGAATCTCCTTCGCAAAGTCGCCCATCACTTCAGAAACACCCATCAACTGGTCGGCCACAAGCCTTCTGCTTTCCTGGACCTGCTTTTTCAGCTTTTGGTTGGCCTTAAAATAGGTCAGCTCCTGCTGAACTGCTTCAGTCACTTTTTTGGATCTTGTACAGTACTTTTCCCAATCCCTTGCAAGCTTTGGCGATAGCACTCCCTGATTATTGTCCACATCATGCATAATATCCATCATATATTCATAGGTTGTATTAAAGTTCTTTGACCAGCAATGGTCTTTCTTGAAACAAGTCTGGCATGTTTTTTCTGTTACATTGCTTAGAAAATAATCCATTTCTCTATCATTACCGTCTTCCCATTCCGATGGCTCATCGTGGGCAGAGAAGCTTTTGGATAAGGCTTGAAATACACTTGAAAACTGTGCAACCCGCTGTGCTGTTACATCCCGCATTTTTCGCATATACTGCTGCTGTTCTGCAGCATACTCCGGTGTTCCCGGTATGTGCTTTGCCAACTTTGCCGTTAATGCCTGAGGGGTTAAGAGAAACAGTAATATAGCAGCGCCTGTTTCTGACAGGGTCTTCATCAGGTTACCGCTTCCTTCACCATACATACCCATCAGCAGCGTTGCTATCAGCAGTCCGAATGCCACACCGAACTTTTTCCCTTCTTTTAAAAGGCCTCCGAGCAACCCTGAAAAAGCAAGCAAGCTCATATGATAGAAACTTGATATATTGGCAAGGGAGAATATTAACCCAGTTACCACCCCTACAGTAGAACCGACCGTTGCTCCTGCTACAAATGAAAACAGCAAGACAAGATAGCGGGACATAATATGCTCTACTGAAAGATCATAAACTGTCCACCCAATTGTTCCTGTCATAACAGAAGCCAGCATAATAATAAGACAGACGATTTCTTCCGTTTTCAGCGATTGCCTGCGCTTATTGATTGATAGCAGCGGAAGTCCTTGAAGAAAAATAAGAGTAAGAATGAAGCCCAGGCTAGACTCAACACCAGCCATCATCCCATCATATAATGCGAGCTGGCCCTTATCAATAAAGGCCTCAATCAGTTTTCCTGCCAAAATGGTGAAAAATACATAGAAGGGCAAAGCCCTAATTTCATTATTCAGCCATTTTTTCGACACCCTAAAGGCAAACAAGAATATGAATGTGATTCCAAAAGCGGATACAGCATTCGATATGGATAAAGTGGCTGCACCTGCAATCAATCCCACTAATGCGAGCGGAGCCTTATCTCTTCTTATAAAATAAACCGCAGCGAAAAATGGAAGGCTAAAAGGGGTTAGCTTCGCTAATATCAAGGCTCTTCCAAGCAAAAAGCCAATGATCAGCAGAACATAGCCTTTTTTAAGAAAGAAATTCTCCAACCCTGATTGGAGCTTTTTTAAGCCTTTGGCAAATTCGAGTTTCGGTTTGTTAAATGGCACTTCTCCGATCGGCTCCATTACATTCCTTTCTACCTTTTCCATTAAACTACACTCCCCTTATTTTTATCGTTGCAGACAATTATAAAAGCCAGCTCCTCAGAAGTTTGTCAAAATAGCGGACAAGCCCGGACTTTTCGTTCGACGGTTTTCCACCTTATATGGGGTCAGAAAACAATATTTAAGTTCAGTCTAAGTGTAGATATATAACACATTGACAGAAAAAGTGAAGAAAAGCTTTGAAAAGACTGCTTTATAGAACGTCGAACTGCCTGGAAAAAATTGACGAAGCATCTGGGTGGGATTGCGACATATTTCTTTTAATATTTTATTGACTTCTTTTTTAAAACTTTGTATTATAAATCTTGTGCTTTAAGGCACAACTGTTAATCTATGAAAATATGGCGGTGTAGCTCAGCTGGCTAGAGCGTACGGTTCATACCCGTGAGGTCGGGGGTTCGATCCCCTCCGCCGCTATCAAAGCACGCGGAAGCGCGTTGCCCAGGGGCGACAAGCATAAGACAAGGTGGCAGAAAGGTTGTACTTTACCTTTTTGACAGATTGGCTTATGACCTCGAGACCCTACGCGCTGAAGCTGAACTCCTATAATTTAGGAAGCTACAAAAATTGAATTTTACCAAGGCCCGTTGGTCAAGCGGTTAAGACACCGCCCTTTCACGGCGGTAACACGGGTTCGAATCCCGTACGGGTCATTTCAAAGAAGCGTCAGCCTTAGGCTGATGCTTTTTTGATATAAAGAAAGGTTTTATACCCAAACTAAAATATTACTAAACATCTAGAAGCGCACAAAAAAACAAGCCCGGTGCGGACTTGTTTTAATTTACTCTGCTATATATCAAGATCAGCAGCAAGTTATCCCCGTCTTGCGCCTCTTCCTCCACGTTTGGATTCAGTGTGGCGTTTTAGTGATGACAGACGATCTTCGCTATCCTTTAAGAATCGAGCCATTTTTGATTCAAAATTCTCTTTGGATGGGCGGTTATCATTTGTTCTGCCATGACGAGGACGGCCAGAATTTGAATGTCCTCTAAATTCTTTTCTGTCGCCTCTTTCAGGTCTTTCAGATCGCTCAGGCCGGTCTTTTGCCTTCTTGATGGATAAACCGATCTTGCCATCCTTTTCGACATTAATGACTTTCACTTCGACCATATCACCTACTTTTAGGTGATCATTAATATCTTTGACATAATTGTCTGCGACTTCACTTATGTGCACCAGACCGGTTGAGCCTTCCGGCAGCTCCACAAATGCTCCGAAATTTGTAATACCTGTGACCTTTCCTTGTAACTTGCTGCCTACTTCGATTGACATTAAAAAAATTGCCTCCTTGAAAGATATAAAGTGAAACTTCCATCAGGGTAATTAGTGATTATGACATCATACATCTACAGCTTTTCCAAGCCTTACAGAATTATATTTTCACACACATCCACTGATGGTTAGTTGAGGCCCGCACGATGCGGGTCACTCAGACGTTGCCACAGGATGTGGCGTTTTTAGTCAAAGTTCTTTTAACCGGGCCTTTACAGGCAGTTTCCTTTTTAATAACCTCATTAAGCCTTACTTTATAAGCGAAGGGTTACTGCCTGTTAATCTGCGATAAATCATACTTTCTATATATTATACAGAATTCAAAAAAAAAGTGTCAATACAGCCTCTAGTCGGTTGATTTTTCCTTATTCTTCTTATTCTTCTCTGTCTCTTCAGGGAGATTAAAAATGATTTCATTATTGTCGGATAAGAAATAGTCCTTCCTGGCAAGCTTTGCTATATATTCATCATCATTCAATTTAACAATTTCCTCTTCAAGAATGACTTCTTTCTTCTGTAGCGCAGCTAGCTCCTTGTCAAGCCGGTTTTTCTCTTCCACTTTTTCTTCCAGAGCAACAGATTGCGAAACGAGTGTAGAGATCATAAAAAAAGAAAGTACGGCTGCCAGTGTAAAAAAGGCTGCTAATCTTCTAAATAAAAGCTTTCTTTTCCGGCCCGCACTGATCTCTGCCGCTTCCTGCTGTCTGACATAGCTTGTTTCAATTTTGGCTACATTTCTTTTCTTGCTGACACTCACTTTCGCATTCCCTCCTTACTCTTTATGCTTTTTCCACTTTGAGATCCACTTTAAAACATAATTCTTTATCTGCTGTAAATATCCTGCCAATTTATTATATAACTTCTCGACGGATTTTTTAATATTTTTCGGCAAAAGTTTCCACAAAAGTGACAAAATCCATTTGACAGGCAGAAAAATCACCTTTAATGTAAACCAAATGACCCGTAAAGCGATTTTCAAAAGGGAATAAAGTCCCTTTCCAAGCATAACAGTGATGGCAATCAACGCGGTTATAAGTCCTTGGAAGGGTTTATAAATGACTAGAGTAAACGCCTTAACTAAAAAGCGGTATATGGAGATTGCCATTCTGATGGAAATCTCCAATACCCGCAAATACATTTTTTTAAATAAACTTTGATAAGCGGCAAAACCGCATAGCAAGGCAACGAAAATATAAAACCTCAATTCACCTTTATTAACCAGAAATAAAATATAAAAGATAGCCAATCCCTGCAGCAGCCAAAAAAGGATATCGTTAATAAAAATAATCCAGCTTTTACGCTTGGTCCTCTTAAGAAAACGATTATAGGTATCAAGGGCAGCCCCAAAGACACTTCCCATGCCGATCATGGCCAGCATGGTCATAAATTGAGTGGTCAGTGTCATCGGAATAATTTGCTAAAGAAACCTTTAGCTTTATCTCCATTCTGATCGTCTATATATACGAGGTCAAATACCTTCCCCTTTATGGAAACAATTCCCTTGTCTACATCCAAATTCTTCATCTGCAGATTCTGCCCTCTAATCGCCAGGAAGCCCATCACCGTTTCCAGCAAAAACTCTTCATTATCAAAGCTTTCTACCTGTTTGACCCCTGTAATATCCAGCAGCCTCCTGCCCCTCATAATGACATCATGCTCCTGGGTATTCACTTTGTTTGAACTTGACTCATAATATTGGCTCATAATTCATCCCTCGCAATCACATAGTACAACCTTTTTGTACATGTTTATGAATAGGGATATAAAAATAGAACAAGCCATTAAGAAAAGCGGAAGGCTCTTGGTTAAGCAGAACGCAGACTAAAGACGCCATGTCCTATGGCAACGTCTGCATGACCCGCTTCCTGCGGGCCCAGCACAAGACGAGTCTCACGGAAAGGTGTTTTTTACCTTTTTAGGAGGAATGGCTTGTGCTCTCGAGGGGGGTAGGCACTTCTCCTAAAAGCTAACGCTTATAATCGTGCGGTGATTTCCCTGCCAAAGCGTTCCTTGTGGAGCTGGACAGGTATCAAAGTTCAAAGATTTCCAGCTCTTTCAAAAAAATTATGCTTCAGTTTCGGCCTTTTCTTCCTTTATAATTGAATACATTTCCGCAGCCTCTTCCTTCCGGGTCGTTTCCTGCAGGCGCTCCACTTTAACAGTAACCAGCTTTTGTCCAAATCGGATTTGAAGCTCATCCCCAACTTTAACGGTCGAGCTGGCCTTAGCCTGCTGGCCGTTAATTGAAATCCTTCCCTGATCGGAAACTTCTTTTGCCAGTGTTCTTCTTTTAATAAGCCTTGATACTTTTAAAAATTTATCCAATCTCATTTGTCCGCCACTCCTCTTGTTACACTATTTTAGTATCCTTTTGCTTTTGCTTCATTCCAATATTCATCAAGCTGCTCTAGCGTATAGTCTTCAAAATTTCTGCCGCTTTCCTTTACACGTTCTTCCACATATGAAAAACGGCGGATAAATTTTTCATTCGTTTTTCTTGTCGCTTCTTCCGCATCAATTTTATAGAAACGGGCGATATTGACCAGCGCAAAAAGAATATCTCCAAATTCCGCTTCCATCTGGCTGCTTTTATTCCTTGCTTCTGATTCGAATTCAGAAATCTCTTCCTTCACTTTCTCCCAGGCGGGTTCGACTTCCTTCCAATCAAAGCCAACTTTTGCCGCTTTTTTTTGAATTTCAGCAGCCCTCATTAAATTAGGGAAAGATTTAGGCACATTATCCATAATGAATTCCTGCTTCTCACCTTTTTCTTCCTGTTTAATGCTTTGCCAATTTTTTAAAACTTCCTCTTCATTTTCAGCCTGTACATTACCAAACACATGCGGATGGCGGCGGACCATTTTCTCAGAAAGTCCCTGAATGACATCATCAATGGTAAAATAGCCTTCATCCTCCCCAATCTGGGCATGAAGCATAACCTGAAGAAGGACATCTCCAAGCTCTTCTGCCATATGGTCGCTATCTTCATTATCAATTGCTTCGATCAGCTCATATGCTTCTTCAATTAAGTACTTTTTCAGTGAACCATGGGTCTGTTTAAGATCCCATGGGCAGCCGTTCGGCCCACGCAATTCAGCAATAATGCTTCGAAGCTTTGAAAAACCCTTATATAAAATCGTTTCATCCTTCGCAGGCGGCACATATACAGAGGTTAAGTTATTCAGCTCCATATCATGGTCAAGCTCATGCAAAGGAACTTTTCTAATTTTCTCTTCCTTGCTGCCAGCAGCCGTCACTATAAATACCTCATAGTCATAAGGCAGCTTTTCCATTAGTGTAAGCTTGACTTCACTGGCTGCAAATTGGTCATACACCTGTCCAATAATGACATGCTGTTCAACTTCGATTTCATCCCTGTTTAAATCGGTTCCATCAAGGAGTTGAAATCCTTCGATTGGATCGATTTTCAATGCTTGAAACAAAGGGTCGAGGAAACTCTGTCCTCCTCCGATCTCTATCTCAATATCCTTATTTGGCGCTCGCTCAATCAGAAGCTGAACCGTTCTTTCTGCCACGAGCGGATGGCCTGGCACTCCATATGTAATATCATTAGCCAGAGCTGCCTCCAGCAGGGATTCGCATATTTCCTCATAAACCTCTTCAAACTGACCGTGTTTTTCATATACGCTATCAAAAGACTGATACTGCAGCCCTTCTTGCTCGAGGTCACGGAGAACAGGATGCTCCTTTGTCCGTAAATAGAGGGCACCTGAATTTTTAAGCTTTTTATAGACACCTAAAGGAAGCTGATCCAAATCTCCCGCTCCAAGCCCGAGAATGGTTATTTTTTTCATAAAATTATTCATCTCCTATTCTTTTTAGGCAGCAAGAACATTAATTTGCTTCCAAATGGAAGCAGAGCGAGCTCTTCCTCTTTAAAAGTATTCCCTTTAAACACAATGAACAAATAAGTGAAGCCTCCTAAAACTACAGCACTTAATGCCTGAAAACCAGCATAGAGCCGGTCATGTTCAAAATCTGTGAACTTTCCTGTTGCCTGGAGGTATAGCTGTAAAACAATGGACATGATGGCCGCTGCCAAACCAACGACAAATAAAAAACGGATGGGAAGCAGTGGTATTTTCAAATAGCTCCGAAGCTTGAATATAAGAAGCAGCAGAACCGCTGCAAGAGCAAGGCAGGATGCTGCTGCTGCACCAATTGTTCCGTACGATGGTACCAATAGTATGTTCAATCCATACTTAATGACAATGCCCAAAAGAATCGCAGCCGCCGGAAAAAGGATAAATCCCAGTCCCTGCAGAATAGCTGTAATGGTTATAATCATCGAACTCAAAAAGATTAAAATACTAAGAATTGAAAGGACATCCGATCCGGATATATTTTCAAAAAGCATAACATTTGCAGGTTCAATAATATTCCATAACCCAGCCGTCGCACCAGCCCCAACGAGAATGCCTATTTGCAGAGCAAGCCTGATTTTATCATGCAGAAAAGCAGCCTGGTTTTTCATTTTTTCTTTGGAGATAAGCGGTACAAGCGACAAAGACATCGACGTCGCTACGACCATGCCAAGCTGCACAATCGGCTGGCCGCGGTCATACACACCTTTCAGCTCTTTCGCCTGTTCCCCCTCATAACCGGAGGATACCAGGAGCGAGTACAGATTTAATGAATCCGCCAGCTGGATAAAAATAAGGACGAGGCTGCTGATGCAAATCGCGAACCCCTGGATGATAAGCACCTTGGCAATTTTGACGCTTTTTTTAAAATCAATTTCAATTAACGATGGAAGATTCCTTCTTTGTTTTATATAGAAAAATGTAATTAATATAAGAGCGGCAGTAAATCCGCCGGTTATTGCCCCCAAAAGGGCGCCCCCTCCCACAATATAGAGAGAGTATCCTCCCCGTACCAATAAAAAGGCTGCAAGCAGAATGGTTGCGACTCTCACAAGCTGTTCCCCTACCTGTGAAACAGCAGTAGGAACCATATTACCCTTTCCCTGAAAGAAGCCTCTTAACATAGAGACAATGGGAAAAATGAGAAATACAACCGCGACCACCTTGAGCAAAACTGCAAGCTGCGGGTCGTTCATCCTGGCAGCCAGCCAATCTGATCCCCAATAAAGAATTGAGAATCCTGTAAATCCTATTATTGTCAGGACAAGAGCAGAGACCACGAATAAATTTTGGACATCCTTTTCCCTTTCTAAAGCAGCCTGTTCGGCATAAAGCTTGGAAATCACAACAGGAAATCCATATGTAGATAACACTAAAATAATCCCATAGAAGGGATACACCTGCTGATAAATATAAAAGCCTACATCACCGACAATGTTTTGAAAAGGCACACGGTAAATAGCGCTTAGAATTTTTGTTACAAGGGCAGCGACCGTCAGGATAAAGGCCCCTTTAAATAGATCGCCTGATGTATGAACGGGCTTCAATTGCCCATCTCCTTCCAAATGAATTCGAAAGTATTATAGCATATCAGGGATGATACATCAGATTGCTTTCTTTTTAAATTTAAAATACGAATTGTTTACAGCCAGGGTTAAACTTTGCGCGGATTACAGGCTTTTGTGCGCGGCTGTTCCTCGTTTTCGCGCAGGTCCCTGCGATTTGTACGCGAATACCATGTTTTTTGCAGGGATCCGTTATGAGCTGTATACAAAGAAAAAAGGCAGCATTCCGCTACCCCTTTCATAAAGTATTCATTTTTATGATTCCATTTGTCTGGCAAGGAAACCTGCAGCTGTTTCAACTGCTTTTTGTTCCACATCGCCTAATGAATCTTCTTTAGCAAAAATTATGACTGCTCCAATCGGGTCTCCGTTTGCAATGATAGGGCCAATTGTATAAGCGGAGGAAGATTCTGTGTTCCCGTCAACAAGCGAGATATCGCCAGGCTGGTTAACCAGGACCGAGCTGCGCTCTTCCATTGTTTTTTCAACAAGATCGCTTATATTTTTGTTTAAGTAATCTTTTTTAGAACCGCCTGCAACAGCAATGTAAGTATCTCTGTCACAGATTAACACTGGATTTCCCAGGCTGTCATATAAGGCTTCTGCGTATTCTTTTGCAAAATCGCTCAGTTCACTTATTGGTGAATATTTCTTTAAGATGACTTCTCCATCACGATCTACGAAAATCTCCAGCGGGTCCCCTTCACGTATACGCAATGTTCTGCGGATTTCTTTAGGGATTACTACACGACCCAAATCATCGATACGACGAACTATACCAGTTGCTTTCATCCAACGTTGCCTCACTTTCATCTGATGATTTTTTAGAAAAGCGGAAGCGCACATCAGGATGTATGAACATCTGCTAAAAAACCGCCACGTCCTGTGGCGAACGCAGATGCCAGCACATCCTGTGCCAGTCCGACAAGCATAAGACGAATCACGCAGGAAACCTCCCAAAGCTCGCTTTGGTCGGGCGATGTATTGCTGCCGAAGCGTTCCTTTCCTGATTTCTGGAGTGATTTGGCTTATGACTCGAGGGGCTAGGCGCTGGAGCTAGACAATTCTATCTTCAGCGCAGCACTTACTCTTTCCTCTTTTGGCTATGATTCATATTGGGAGAAAATGAATACATCGCCATGTTTGAACTTAGTATCTTTCATATGGAAAGTTATATACGTGCACAAAAACTTTTTCTCTTAGATGTTATAGATTCCAAAACCGGATAAACATTCCAAATGATCCCTCAAATAAAAATTACCCTTGAATGGAACAGATAAACATTTCTATTGTTTCATTTTATTAACAGAGATATTTCCATGTTTTTACGCAGTTGGATGCTGTTGCCCTTTTTTAGCTTCATGCATTCCTTTTATTACTTCGTATGCGATGTTGAGCCATTCATTTGTTTTAGTTCCTTTAATATGGAGGACAGCCTTCAATTTCTTGCCTTCCATTCCAAGGCCAATCATTCTTCCGTATTTGCTTGTGATCTGGAATATTTTTTGGCCGTCAATATTTTCGCTGGCTTTTTCGGATAAGAGAATCAGCACTTCATTCTTCGATTGCTTAACAGTCTCAATGCCTGCAAGCTCTCCATAGACCTTCATTTCAGCAATCTGGAATAAATAAGCTACCTCTTCAGGATACTCGCCAAAGCGGTCGATCATCTCATCCTGCAGTTCTTCCACATCTTCCAGCGATGAAATTCCACGGAAACGTTTATACATTTCAATTTTCTGATGTCCATCAGACAAATAGAAATCTGGAATATAAGCATCCACATCCAAATCGATTTCAATTTTTGGCGCTTTTTCTTCTCCGCCGCCAATTTTCTCTTTTCTTTCTTCAATCGCTTCTTTAAGCATTTGAGAATAAAGATCAAAACCAACTGAATCGATGAATCCATGCTGTTCGGCTCCCAATAAATTACCGGCACCCCTGATCGATAAATCTCGCATGGCGATTTTAAAACCTGATCCGAGTTCCGTAAATTCTTTTATTGCCTGAAGCCGCTTTTCGGCTACCTCTGTTAAAACTTTATCTTTTCGGTATGTGAAATAAGCATATGCAACCCTGTTGGAACGGCCAACCCTTCCCCTTAACTGATAAAGCTGAGAAAGGCCCATTTTGTCAGCATCATGGACAATCAGTGTATTGACATTCGGAATATCGACTCCTGTTTCTATGATGGTCGTGCTGACAAGAACATCGGACTCGCCTTCAAGAAAGCTTAACATTACAGATTCTAACTCATTTTCCGTCATTTTCCCATGGGCATAAGTTACCCTTGCATCTGGAACTAACATGGATATTTCCTCAGCTTTTCGTTCTATATCCTCTACACGGTTATATAGAAAATAGACCTGTCCATCCCTTGCCAGTTCCCTCTCTATTGCTTCGCGGACTAACGAGCCGTTGTATTCCATTACGTATGTCTGGACCGGGAATCGGTTTTCCGGCGGAGTCTCAATGACAGATAAGTCCCGGACTCCAAGCATTGACATATGCAGGGTTCTCGGGATTGGCGTTGCTGTCAGCGTAAGGACATCTACATTCGTCTTAAGCTGCTTGATCTTCTCTTTATGTGTCACACCAAAGCGCTGCTCTTCATCAATAATGAGCAGGCCTAAATCTCTATATTGGATATCTTTCGACAAAATCCGGTGTGTGCCGACAACTACGTCAATAGTCCCTGCCTTTAAGCCTTTTAAGGTTTCTGTTTGCTGTTTTTTCGTCTTGAATCTGCTTAAAAGTCCGATTTCTATCGGATAATCCTGGAATCGCTCTCTCATCGTTTCATAATGCTGCTGGGCAAGGATGGTGGTCGGTACTAGGAAAGCAACCTGTTTCCCATCTGCAATCGCCTTAAAAGCTGCACGGATAGCGACTTCTGTCTTACCATAGCCTACATCGCCGCATAGCAAGCGGTCCATCGGGCGTTCCCTTTCCATATCCTTTTTGATTTCATGAATGGAACGAACCTGGTCCTCTGTTTCCTGGTATGGGAACGCTGATTCAAACTCTCTTTGCATATCTCCGTCAGGACTGAACGCATAACCCTTTGATGCCTCACGCTCAGCATAGAGCTTGATCAAGTCATCTGCAATATCCTGTACAGATGATTCAACCTTTTTCTTAACCCTTTTCCAATCATTTCCGCCCAATTTATAAATCTTCGGCTCTTTCGCTTCCGAGCCAACATATTTCTGGACAAGATCAATTTGCTCAACTGGTACATAAAGCTTATCACTACCCTGGTAACGTATATGAAGATAATCCTTATGGACTCCGTTAATTTCAAGCGTTTCAATCCCCAAATACTTTCCTATACCATGGTTTACATGAACGACATAGTCGCCGACTTTTAGCTCGGAATAGCTTTTAATTCTCTCCGCATTGGATAACTTTTGCCTGCGCGCCTTCTTTTTGGTGCGCTTATTAAAAAGTTCTTCTTCCGTAATAACAGCAAGCTTTTGGCTCGGAAGCTCAAACCCTGTTTGAAGGGTTCCTTCCAAAATTTGCACCTTGCCTTTCAAAAGAGGCTGATTGGCATTTACAAAAGCTGCATCAATTTCATAATCCTCAAGGACTCTTTGAAGCTTTTTGACACGCTCTTCGTCTGGACCCAGGAAAACAACAGAATACTTGCCTTTTCTCCATCTTTCCAGTTCACTTTTAAGCACGTGCATCTGGCCATGGAAATTCTGCATTTGCTTGCAGGAAATGTTGATGATGTTCTGCGGATTTGTGTTCGGTACATGCCTTAAGAACAAGGACATATACGTAATCGGCTGCTTAGACCTATGCAAAAACTCCTTTAAGTTATGGGATACCTTAACATTGTGGATGATCAGGCCTTCTCCTAGCAGACTTGTATACCATTCCGCTTCTTCCTTCTCAAGGGAATCATTCATTTCCTGTACACGGCTGATTTCATCTATGAAAATCAAGCCATTGGCTGGAAGGTAGTCTATTAAACTACTTCCTTCATCAAATGCAAACGATAGGTATTTGAAAAGCTGTTCAGGCTTGTTCCCCATTCTCAGCTGTTCCAATTCATAGCCTACATTCTGTGCCAGCTGGGTTTTTGCTTTATCGTCCTTTAGTTTTTTCAGGCTTGCACCCAAGCCATTTTCCAGTTTTTCAATCAATTTATTAAAATGCTCAGCATCAAGCGGTATTTCGGTTGCTGGACCAATTGAGAATTCGGTCAACTTATCTTTTGACCGCTGGTCTTCCAAAGAAAATGTGCGGATTGAATCAACATCTGTATCAAAAAGCTCAATTCTGACCGGATCTGCCTCTGTTAACGGATAAATATCAATAATTCCGCCTCTGACACTAAATTCTCCTGGTGAAGAAACCATTTCAGATCGAACATAGCCCATTTGGACAAAACTCTTTAATTGATCCTCAGTCAGTTCATCGCCAACCTTTAAGGATAACTGGTATTTGCTCCAGTGGGATGGAGGCGGCAGAATCTTCCTTAACCCTGCCATCGGGACAATCATGATTCCTTTTTTATTTTTACTCCAATAATTCAAAGCCTCTATCCGCTGGGCCTTCAATTCCGGGCTTGCAATTCCGATTTCAGCTGCAATGAGTTCATTTGCAGGATATAAAAATACATCTGTTTCTCCTGCCAGATTCACGATATCATCGTATAATTTCTGGGCCTGCAAAAGGTTATGGGTTACAACCAGCATCGGCCTTTCGGATTGCTCATATACGGAAGATAAAAACAGCGTGCGCGCAGATCCGGATAAACCCGCAAGCATCTGCTCCCTTAACCCTTCCTCTATTCCAGACAAGATGGAACTTACATCATCCTGCTGGCTTATAATCTGTTTAAGACCTAACATGAAAGCCCCTCCTAATGAAAAACACAAGCGCCGCTTTATGCGCTCAAAGCTAGATAACTGCCAAATTTGAAATAGTAATACTTTCGTATCCTTTTATAAGCGATCTCACTTCACAGCCGCTTTTGTTATCATAATCTTACTAAAAAAACGCGTTGTGGAACAAGCACTCTATAAATGGGTATCTATTAAAAACATCCCCAATAAAACTGAATAGCAGGGAATGATGCAGACTAAAAATAAGTATAATGTCAAACACAAGCATTCAGCCAGCCCACCGGGGAAGATGAATAAAACCCCCGGGTAATAAGGATGGCGTCAGAAAATAGAAATAGAAAAATGCTTTGGATTGTCTCCAAAGCTTGTTAATGAATAATAAAGTCCTGTTGATGGTAATCAGGATTGCGTTCAAGTGATTCCTGGCAATCCTCGCAAATAGCTTTTACATTCAGGTTTCCTGACTGGTCATATGAGATCATTTCCTGGCGTTCCTCATCATTTAATTTGTGAAATCCAAGTTGCTCTGTATGAACAGAGTCATTCTCAATCGAGCCAATCTTCGTTCCGCAATGACGGCAATGATAATGAATAGCCATGCCTGTCCCTCCCCGTCAAACTTTCCATAATCCTATTATGGGCCTTTGAGCGGGAACTTATTCATAGAGCCAATGAGACAATGTTTAAAGATACATTATTCTATGATAGAAACAAAAAAATATGAAGTTTATTGATTAAAATCATTCATTACCTGTAAAAATGGTTTTTTGAACCACTCTTCACAGGCATCCGCACATCTTTTAGCCACTTCGTCCATGACTTCCTGTTCTTCTTTTGTGAACCGCCCCAATACATAATCGGGGACCTTCATGCCGTTTGGAGGCCGATCAATGCCTACTCTTATTCTGTTAAATTCCTGTGTCCCCAGATGGGCGATTGTCGATTTAATGCCATTGTGCCCGCCAGCGCTGCCTTTTTGCCGAAGCCGAATCTTACCCACAGGCAGATCCAGGTCATCATAAATGACAACCAGTTCTTCATCATTAATCTCAAAATAATCCATAACAGCCCGGATGGATTCCCCGGATAAATTCATATATGTAAGAGGCTTAAGCAGAAAAACCTTTTCTCCGTTCACATATCCTGTTCCGAATACCCCTTTCAATTTTGCTTGATTCAAAGGAATATTCAGCCGTTCTGATAAGACATCAATTACATCAAAGCCAATATTATGTCTCGTTTTATCATATTGCTTGCCGGGATTCCCCAACCCTACAATCAGCTTCATTATTTCACCCCATAATAGAAAAGCTCAGAGCACTCGCTTATCAGCGACAAGCCCAAGACGATAGCGCTCGGAGCTAAACAACTGTTAAGTTATTCTTCTTAATTTTACTGAAAAGTGCGGTACCTGGGAAAGGAGCCGCTCCACCCAATTTTTACAATGCATTCTTTGCCTGCCCTTGCCGGCGATCCTGCATCTATGCAAGAAAACAGGGGCTGACGATATGATGCCTATCGGGCCAGCCCCTGCTTGAAAAGGCTTCGCTCAGCCTATTCCTCACTTGCTTTATCTTCATTTGCTGTTGTTTCTCTTCCTTCTTCGCTTTCAGGTGTACCTGCTTCCTGTTCCTCGCCGCTATTAATTTCTTCCTCCTGTCTTGGAGGGAGAATAGAAGCAATAACCTGTTCTTCTTCGTTATTAATTTCATAGCCGCGATTACCCTTAATGTCAGCTACCGTTAAAGTCTCATTCACCTGAAGATCGGTAACATCGACTTCAACAGCAGAAGGAATATTGCTTGGCGTAGCTGTTACAGATACCTCATGCATGGACTGCTGCATTACCCCGCCGTCCTTCACTCCTGCTGCATCCCCAACCAGCACAACACGTACATCGGCAGTGATTTCCTTTGTCATATCCACAGCCAGGAAATCAGCATGGACAATTTCATTTTTTAAAGGATTGGACTGATAGTCGCCCAACATTACATCAAATTTATTCCCATTCAAATCCAAGGAGAAAACACCATTTCTGCCAACCTCCTTAATCGTCTTAAGGAAATCAGCTCCACTTAAATAGATGGATTTGCTCTCAAGCTTGGAACCATACAATACAGCAGGAATATTTCCTTCCTCGCGCAATGCGGTTAAGTGGGAATTACGTGATCCTTTTCTTTCTTTCGCTTGCAATACAGCTGTCATAAATACATCCCCTTTCTCATTTTAGAAGTTATAAAGTCATGAACTGTCTATATAAAAAAATGCCCTAAAATGAGAAAGTCTAAACGTTTTAGTTTTTTCAGCTTTATTACTTATTTAATGATAGCACAGCAGGCTTGCTTTTCAGCAAGCCTGGCCTGTTTTTTTAATTTTACTATCAATCGAACAGCGTGCTGACAGATTGCTCTTCATGCACACGGATAATAGCTTCCCCGATAAGCGGCGCTACTGATAGTTCAACAATCTTATCTGTTTTCTTTTCTTCTGCAAGAGTGATTGAATTTGTCACAACCAGCTCTTTAATGGTTGAGTTTTCGATTCTTTCGATTGCAGGACCTGATAGGACAGGATGCGTACAGCATGCATACACTTCTGATGCGCCATTTTCAACAAGGGCATTGGCCGCTAGTGTTATCGTTCCGGCGGTATCAATAATATCATCGATTAAGATGGCAATTTTTCCATCAATGTTACCCACAATGTTCATGACTTCTGCAACATTTGGCTTCGGACGGCGCTTATCAATTATGGCAATTGGAGCCTTAAGGCGATCAGCCATTTTACGTGCGCGTGTTACACCGCCATGGTCAGGAGATACGATTACGATATCGCCATCCATGATTTTGTTCTTAAAGTAATCAGACAGGATCGGCACTCCCATTAAATGATCAATAGGAATATCGAAGAAACCTTGAATCTGTGGCGCATGCAAGTCAAGTGTGATTACGCGGGTCGCACCTGCTGTTTCAAGCAAGTTCGCCGCAAGCTTAGCTGTAATTGGCTCACGCGCTCTGGCTTTGCGGTCCTGGCGGGCATAGCCATAGTAAGGCATAACAATGTTGATTGTTTTTGCAGATGCACGTTTAAGCGCATCAATCATAATCAAGAGCTCCATTAAGTGCTCATTAACAGGAGAGCTTGTGGATTGGATAACGTACACATCGCATCCGCGGATACTTTCCTCAATATTGATTTGGATTTCACCATCGCTAAAACGGGTCACAGAACATTTCCCCAGCTCTACACCAATGACATTTGCAATTTCTGCAGCTAGCTTCCGGTTTGAATTTAAACTGAACACCTTTAAATTTGGATCTAAATACTGGTTAGACATGTTGGGCCTCCATCGCATTATTTCTTACTGAGGATGTTTAAAAGTCCGGGAAAAAGAACTGTCGAATTCCTGCGTCAGCTTGCTTCTCCGCTCTTTTTGTCCTCCTTTTTAAAATTTCCTTTTGTTTACTTGTTTAGCTTTTGAACGTAATTTTCCTTATTGACCTGGCGTGCACGGGCAATGGAAAGGGCTTCACCCGGAACATCCTCTGTAATGGTTGATCCTGCTGCTACATAAGCACCTTCACCAATAGTTACCGGTGCAACCAGATTTGAGTTACAGCCAATAAACACACCATCTTCTATTTTGGTCAGGTATTTATTTTTGCCATCATAATTGACAGTAATTGAACCGCAGCCCAAATTAACATCCTTGCCAATTTCTGCATCGCCAATATAGCTTAGATGAGAAGCCTTGCTCCCTTTTCCAAAGACAGACTTTTTCACTTCAACAAAGTTACCGATTTTCACTTCATCGTGAATGTCAGATTGCGGACGAATATGGGCAAATGGCCCAATATTCACCTGTGAGCCAATATGGCTGTCATATGCTGCAGATTGGCGGATTACTGTCTGATCCCCTATATGGCAATCGGATATCTCCGTATGAGGTCCAATAACGCAATCTGAACCAATTAGCGTATTGCCTGAAAGAATGGTTCCAGGGTAAAGCACAGTATCAGAACCAATTTTAACATCCGCACCAATATATGTGTTTAACGGATCAATGATTGTAACTCCATTACGCATATGTTCTTCATTTATCCGCTTTTTCATGAATGTTTCTGCCTGGGATAGTGCTACCCGGTCATTGACACCTAAAGTCTCCTCAAAATCGGCTGTTTGATAAGCCGTAACGATTTCACCCTCATTTTTAAGGATTTCAATGACATCCGGAAGGTAATATTCGCCCTGGACATTATCATTTGTAACCTTGTTCAAGGCTTCAAAAAGTGCTTTATTATCAAAGCAGTAAGTTCCAGTATTGATTTCTTTAATCTTGCGCTCTTCTTCTGAAGCATCTTTGTGTTCTACGATTTTTTCAACCATAGCCTGCTCATTGCGGATTACACGCCCATATCCAAATGGACTTTCCGCATGCGCAGTTAAAATAGTCGCTTTTGCAGAAAGCTCTTCATGATGCTTAAAAAGCGCTTCCATTGTTTCATGCTTGATAAGCGGAGTATCTCCACAAACAACGATGGTGACGCCTTCTTTCCCTTCAAGCAATTCGCGTGCCTGCATTACGGCATGTGCTGTACCAAGCTGCTCCACCTGAAGAGCATATTTGCTGCTTGAACCCAGCTGTTCTTCAACCATCTCGGCGCCATGCCCTGTAATAGTGACAATTTCTTTTATATTAAGCTTTGAAACTTGATCAACAACATGTTGAACCATCGGTTTACCGCACACAGGATGAAGGACTTTATAAAGCTTTGACTTCATTCTTGTCCCCTGGCCTGCGGCTAAAATTACCGCGTATCGATTAGACATTTACAGGCCTCCAATTTAACCTTTTTATCCATTAAGAATATATCTTAAATGGGCTCTTATTTCAAGGAATGATAACAAAGTACAAATATTTGTCATTACCGTAAACGGTATTTTCACAAAAAATGGTTTATTTCCCCAAAAGACAGGGTACAGGAAATATAAAAAAAAGCCCTAAGCCCCTCCATTATCTGGCGGGCTTAGAGCTAAAAAGCTGAAAAAATAAAAAAGAGCCTTACTTATGAAGTAGGCCCTTGTTGTTTTATTCTTTAGGAAGCACCGGCTTCTTCAAATTCAACTTCTAATTCACCTAAACGGTGGTACTCGGCTAATACAGCCTCCTGGATTTTACCGCGCGTTCCTGAGTTAATTGGGTGAGCAATATCTCTAAATTCTCCATCCGGAGTACGTTTGCTAGGCATAGCTACAAATAAGCCATTGTTCCCATCAATCACACGAATATCATGAACAACAAATTCATGATCCAAAGTAATAGATGCGATAGCCCTCATTCGTCCATCCGTATTGACGCGGCGTAATCTAACGTCTGTCACTTCCATTCTGTTCACCACCTTTTCCAGAAGATATAATCCTAATTTTATAAATTCAACATATTTCCTAATTCTCCTTCTTAAATGGGAAAATATTTTTTGAATATTTTGTTCATCTTTTTGCTTTTATCAAAATTGCAGATAAAGCTCTAGTTACGCCTCTTATATCAGAATTTTTTCCTCTATTTTGGATAATAAAAAAACGCCCGTTTTATTTAACGAGCGCAACTACTTCTATCTCCACCAATGCATCCTTCGGAAGGCGGGCTACCTCTACACAGGAACGTGCGGGCTTATGCGTGCTGAAATATTCTCCATACACTTCATTGATTGCTGAAAAATCATTCATGTCTTTTATAAATACAGTTGTTTTTACAACAGTATTTAAAGAAGCACCTGCCTCTTCCAATACAGACTGAAGGTTTTTAAAAACCTGGTGAGTCTGCACTTTTACATCACCCTCAATCATTGCTCCTTCTGCTGTAAGCGGAATCTGTCCTGAGCTGTAAAAAAGATTGTTGACTGTAATTCCTTGTGAATATGGCCCAATTGCTGCAGGAGCCTGGTTTGTTTGAATGATTTTCATGAATTCTCCCCCTAAAAATATCATTTATTTTTAGCTCTGTTAAACTTGCCTGTTAATTTCCGCTCCTGGTACTCAGCGAACGGCAGGCGGTAAATAATGTGCTTTAAACGTAACCTATTTTTTAAAATAGTTTCCTTCACTTACATTGATCTTCTTTTCCCGTACATCTACATCGGAGAGGCGCACAAGAGAAAGGTACTCATCAACCAGCCGTTCTTCTGCTTTTTCAGCCTCAACCAGGACAGCAATCCCAGCCAGATTGGCTTTAAATTCCTCCAGCATGCTGACCATGCCATTCACTGTTCCGCCGGCTTTCATAAAGTCATCGATGATTAAGACATTGGATCCTTCCGGAAGGCTTCGTTTTGAGAGAACCATCGTTTGGATCCTTTTTGCCGATCCTGACACATAATTAATGCTTACAGTCGAACCTTCTGTCACCTTGCTGTCCCGCCTTACAATGACAACAGGTACATTGAGATAGTTAGCGGCAGCATATGCGAGGGGTATCCCTTTGGTAGCCACTGTCATTACGACATCAATTGGTTTATCTGCAAATGCGGAGGCAAATAGTCTACCGGCACGCTGGACAATCAGTGGATCCCCCAATATGTCGGTCATATACAGATATCCGCCCGGCAAAAGCCTTTCTGGACTGGCTATCAGGCCGCATAGCTCATCTACAAATGGACGAGCCTCATCATCCGTTACCTTTACATTGAACTTGACTCCGCCAGCTGCTCCGGAAACGGTCTGCAGTGTACCTATTCCCCTCTGCTCAAATGTTTCTTTAATGATTGTTAAATCCTCGCTAATGGAGGACTTGGCAGAACCATATCTTTCTGAAAAGAAAGTTAAGGATACCAGCTGACGCGGATGGTTTAATAAATAATTGGTCATATCTATTAACCGTTCGCTTCTGCGAAATTTCATTTGTGGAACCCCCATGTAAATCCGAATATTTTAACGATAATATACCATTAATATACGGATTTAATCAAGCCTATGCCTTTCCCCAAGCATTCTGACAGCAAACACCTGATCACAGAATCCTCTTAAGCCATTATAAATCCGATGCATTCTTGAATCATGGTGGACAAGTCCAAACACAGTAGGGCCGCTGCCGCTCATCAGGACAGCATCTGCCCCAAACCTTTTCATTTGGTCTTTAATTTGCGCCACCTCAGGATGCATCTGCAATGTTACATCCTCAAGAACATTTCCGAGATTATGGCAAACCCCTGCATAGCTTCCGTTATGTATAGCTTCAATCATTCCGCCAGTATTCGGATGGTGTACCTGGCTTACATCCAGCCTTCTATAAACATCCGCTGTCGATACGCCGATAAATGGCTTGGCCAGTATTACCCAGCAAGTAGGAGGTGCGGGAAGCTCTTTAATCACTTCTCCTCTTCCTTTTGCCAAAGCAGTCCCTCCATAAACACAAAAAGACACATCCGAACCAATTTCCGAACCAATTTCAGCAAGTTCATCCATTGAAAGGCCTAATTCCCATAGCTTGTTTAGACCTCTAAGTGTAGCTGCCGCATCACTGCTTCCGCCCGCAAGTCCTGCAGCAACAGGAATCGTTTTTTCGATTGTAATGGCTACACCTTTTTGCACTCGAAACCGTTCTTTAAGAAGATGCGCAGCCTGATATGCCAGATTCCGCTGATCATCCGGGACAAAACGGTTATGCGAGATAATTTTTATTTCATTTTTGTCTAAAAGCGTTAATTCCAGGCGGTCCGCCAAATCAATAGTTGTCATAATCATTTCAACTTCATGATAGCCATCTTCCCTTTTATGTAAAACATCCAATGACAAATTGATTTTAGCAGGTGCCTTAACCATGACCTTCAACATTTCCACCTACTTCTTTAAATATAAAAAAATTTATAAAATTGAACTTTGATAACTGTCTAGCTCCAGGCATCATCGGCTCGAGGTCATAAGCCAATCCGTCAAGAAGGTTAAAGAACAACCTTTATGCAGGCTTGTCTTATGCTTGAGGCCCGCAGGACAAGGAAAGCTTTGTCAGCGTACTCATCGTACGACTAAAAGCGGTAGTTTTTGGGAGGATGCGGGTCATGCAGACGTTGCCCCAGGACGCGGCATTTTCATCTGCATTCCACATAACAGGTGCCTTATGCTTTTCTTATAGAGCGTCTCCATTTTTTGTCCTATTTTACCACAAATTGAACAGAAAAGCGCAAGGGCCTGAATAATAAGGTTCTTTTGAGATTTTCGGCCTTTTAGAGACATTTCTAAATAATAAATGCCGAAGCGTAAGCTCCGGCAGCCGCAGTACTTTTTTTATTGTTAATGGTTGAAACAATGAACAAAGCTATGTGTTATTTGCTAAGATTTTGCTGTGCCATTTCGATAGCCCGCTTCACCATATTGCCGGCATCTTTGGCACGAATGCCGCCCCAGCCTTCTTTTTGGACTACATCATAAAACCCAAGCTCTTTTGCGATTTCTTCTTTTAAACCATTTGACATAACGCCTCTTCTTCCGCCCAACATTAACATCTCCTTTTACTGCGGTACTTTTATTATGGAACAGGGACCTTCTATTCATAAGACCCTTATTTATCCTGAATAAACAGCCCCTCAGCAAAAAAAGACAAAACAAAAAGCAGCAAACAAAATGTTCACCGCTCTGCTGTAAAATATATGTTAGCTTAAAGCAACCTGTCCTGATGTGTCTTCGTAGAATGTAATTTGAACCGTTTCTGTTAAAACATCCGCATAGCTATAAGATACACGTTCAAATGCATTTTCATCTTGATCTAATTCAATCACAAATACGGAAGGGTACGTTTCTGCCAAAACACCTGAACGCTCAATGGTCTTTCTGCGTCCGCCATTTGCTTTTAGCAAGAGCCTTTTTCCAAGATTTGAATCAAGAGCTTTTTTAATATCCAATAATGTTTTTGCCATTCGGTCCACCTCACTATGTAAAGTATATCACACTGACACAATACTGTCAAATAAAAATATAAATTATAACAGTCTTTAAAAATAAATGTCAATATGTTTTCTTCTACTTTTTCTTCTAATTTTCAACAATTTTAGGATTACCTTAAACTTAAAAGAATATGTATCGTTTTTAAAGATCCGTTTGGAAAGCGATCTATCAGCTGTTCCTCTTCTCTTTCCAGAGGTTTTGAATGTCAAAATACATCATAATTTGTAGCTTTATGCTTTTTTGTTGTAACAAAAAAACAAGCCGTTCCATAAATATAAACGGCTTGCCGGATTATGATTCATTTAACTGTTCGTCATTAAAAGGCATTCCTGTTCTCAAAACACCTCGCGTTTCAATACCTCCCAACCCCTTTTCACCTGTTAATGTGTTTCTTAAGATATCCCATACATTAATTCTTTCCATAAAAGGAGTAAGGCTTACTTTAGCTACAATATAAACGGGGTCAAGAGCATGAATATTTACCCTTGAAGGGGAGCTCGCAAAGTTTGCACCTGCATGGATCAATGATTCAAAGTGGGATTGGCAGGCCCCTGCAAAAATAACGAGCTGATCCAGATGGGGAATCTTTTTTCTGGCTTCTCTTACCGTTTGCACAAATTCCCTGGAATGCCTGTAAGCATTAATATCCGATTTCTTTCCTTTGGACTTGGAATATGCATCATGACCGGTAACAACCAGGATATCAGGCCTGTAATGATCGATGAGCTGTCCGATTTTCATCGGCATTTCCTTTTCATTGCAATGAATGCCTGTAACCGGGATGCCTATTTTGTCATATACACTCAGGCATTTCTTTAAATATGAGGGATCTCCATCCAGATGCAGCACTCTTCCTGGTATCTGAAAATAATTAAGTGTCTTGCTGTAGCCGTCTGTGACCTCATACTCCTGTTTTTCTCTTAAAAGGGCTATATCCTGTCTGAAAAGCTGAAAGGACTGCTCTTCAAGAGATCTATACTCCTGTTCGATTTTCATTCGGTCCGCCTGGTTGATGACGATTAAATCTTCATAGGGAGCATCGGCAACAAGACGAATATCCTCTCCAAATAAAACGGCCATTTTCTTGCCGTTCTGTTCTTTAATATCAATCACACGGAATAGAATATCACAGCGATAAGAAATTCTTCCGACGATATCCATAATATTTATAGTCAATGTCGTCACTCCAATTGGCCCACAATGAGAATAAGGGCTTTTCTAATCTCTTTGGCTTTTATACTTCATTAACGGGATAAGACCGCTGACGGGATTAATATTTATGTCATAAATTATGCATTCGTCTATAAACATGTGCGTATAAAAGGAGATTAGATGCCTTATTCACAGCCGCATTATGGCTATAAAAAAAAGCCTGCTTTTAGCAGGCTTTGATTTATTTTAAATCTGATTTTTTAAGAAGGCTCTGTTAAATCTGCCTGTTGATTTCCGCTCCAGGCACTCAGCGAACCGGACGGTCCGGGGCCGCCCGCAGGACATTGAATAAGCATCCTTGAATAGGCATCGCAAGAAGAAAATGCGAATGCATTTTCGAGGATCTCGCGCCTTCCGCTCCAATCTGCAGGGTGCCAAAATCAACAATGAGCTATAATACCCCTTTAAGAAAAGTAAGGCAGAAGGGCGTCACTTAAACGCGCAAACTCTTCTATGGATAATGTTTCTCCTCTTCTCCCAGGATCAACCTCAGCCTGTTCAAGTGCAGACAGGATTTTCTCCTTCTTTTGTTTTCCTTCAGGAAGCTGGCTTGTCAGATTATTAAGCAAGGTCTTGCGTCTTTGAGCAAAGCTTGATTTTGTCACTTGGAAAAAGAACCGTTCGCTCTTAACCGTTACTGCTGGCTCTTTGCGCTTTGTCAATTTAATGACCGCGGAATCCACATTTGGCTGCGGTACAAATACCGTCTTAGGGACAATCATGGCTGTTTCCGCCTCTGTATAGTACTGGATAGCGATAGATAGGGAGCCGTAATCCTTCGTACCTGGTCGGGCTGAGATCCTGTCAGCAACCTCTTTCTGCAGCATACAGACGATACCCCTGATTGGCAGCTTGTCCTCCAGCAGCTTCATAATTATTGGAGTTGTCACATAATAAGGGAGGTTGGCAACAACCATAATATCATTAATCCCATTAAATTCCCTTTCAATTGCTGCGTTTAGATCTGCTTTTAATACGTCTTCATTAATAATGGTTGTATTGGGGTATGGCGACAATGTTTCTTCTAAAATGGGCAGAAGGCGCTGGTCGATTTCAAAAGCAAGCACTTTTTTGCTTCTCCTTGCCAATTGTTCAGTCAGGGCTCCAATTCCTGGGCCAATTTCAATTGCGCCGGATTCTTCCGTTAAATCTGCATGATCAACGATTCTTCGGAGTATATTGGTATCAATCAGAAAGTTCTGTCCAAGGCTTTTCTTAAAAGAAAAACCGTATTTATCCAAAATCGCTCTCGTTCTGGCTGGTGTTGCAATATCTTTATGCATTTTGTTCCTCCTTGCGAATAGCTTCTACTGCAGCAGCAAAATCCTCCCGGCTAACCTGGAACATCATCAGCCTTTTATGGAGCTGTTTCCCATTTGTGTAGCCAATTTTAAGCAGCTTACCAAGCTTTTCTCTTCTCTCTTTGGCACCATCTCCGCCAATCAGACCAGCAGTGACCAGGTCTTCCTGAGTAATTGTCTCTTCATAGATTTCCTGCATCACCTGGGCATCTTGTAGAGCCTGGCGGATCATTTCCGGGGAAGCATGCTCAACGCCAACCCCTTTCCCATGCTTATGCAAGGCATCCGCCTTCTCTATAAAAGCATGCTTGCATCCCGGTACTTCATTAGTGATCGTATTTCTTATCTTCTGTCCGGGAAAATCGGGATCTGTAAATACTATAACGCCTCTCGTTTGCTGGGCCAGCTTTATTTTTTCGATTGTTTCCTGATTGATGGCTGAACCATTTGTTTCAATTGTATCGGCATCCAGCGCCCTTCGGATGGCTGCTGTATCATCCTTGCCTTCCACAACAATAATTTCTTTTATCTTCATACTTCCTCCTCTATATTACAAACAAACAGCCGCTCATTACCGGCTTTGCCTAACTTATAAAAAATGAATTTAAAAAAATGAAAAAAACTTGAAACATTTCTGTAATGTAATTCGTCTAAATACATGAAAGAAGAATATATTTATAAAGAATATTTTTTATTATATCTGAAAGTCCCAGCAAAAGAAAAAATGTTATTTCTAACTTCTCCGCTAAACAATAAAAAATGCAGGGGAATGGCCCCTGCATAAAAAGGAAATATTTATAATTAAGCTAAAATTAATTCAAGATCTTTATCTTTACTGTTCTTCTGCCCCATTTATAAGCTTCTGCTTTAGTGGCGAAGAAAACATCAATTTTATTTCCTTTGATAGCTCCGCCTGTGTCAGCTGCAACTGCATAACCATAGCCTTCAACATAAACTTTCGTTCCAAGCGGAATTACACTTGGATCAACAGCTATTATTTTTGCACCAGGATTTGCACGCAGATCCAATCCAGTTGCCGTCTTTCCTGAGCAGCCGCTGCAATGAGCAGTATATGCTGTAGAGGATACGTAAATTTCTTTTCCGCTTTCCTTACTGCTGGTTCCACGGGACACTACCTGTGTTGCCGCAGCTACCTTCGTTCCAACAGCAACGATTTTATCCTGCTTTTCTTTTACTTTCTTTTCAGTGATCAGTTTTCTGGAAACTTCTTTGCCATTTTCCAAAACAACTTCAAACTGTTTTGTCAGAAGGCCTTCTTTTCCGGCATTCACGACTTTTTCAGTACCTTTAGCCAAACTATTGTCTTTTTTCCAAACAACTGCGAAATTAATTGGTTCTTCCACTACATCGGTGACTTTTTCAACTCGAATGACTTTTATAGTGTCATTGGCTTTGACTGTCTCTTCCAACTTTGGTTCAACGCGGTCTAATTCATTGATTTTGATTCCCTGCTGTGATAAAAAGTCAGCGACCGTAGTCGAAGTTGACCAAACCTGCTTTTCTTTTCCGCCATTATTCAGCGTTAAAGAAAATGCTTTTTCTACTTGTATTTCCGTATTGCTCTTAATTTTATCCTCTGGCTTTGGCTGAACCTTATCATGTTCATTTAAAGTAATATTCTGTTCTTTTAAAACTTCCCCAACCGTCTTTGCTGCGGTCCAAATCGTTTTCTTCTCGTTATCTGTTACAACTTGCACCTGTTTAGCCGGTTCATAAACAATTTCCAGTTTGTCTTTCACCTGTGTGTTTACCGAGGGAAACACATAATCTTCTGAGCGCAATGAAATGTTTAGATCATCGAATATATCCTGAATCGTTGTTGCATGCGTTTTGATGACTTTTTCTTGGCCATCCAGCGTTAATGCTACTGTTTTCTTTGTTGTTTCATACATGATGAAACCGAAAGCAGCTGCAAAAACTATTAAACTAGCAGAAAAAATGGCCATTTTCTTTTTACTCAAAGACTTGGATAACAGGTTTTTCATGTTTTGAATCACGATGAAAAACGCCTCCTTTTCTCTCGGAGTGATTATATAGAGTATCTTGCCGGCTGTCAACTCTTTCACTTTCCTTGCTGCCATACAGGCTTGCGGAATGCAGGCTTGCGGCTATTATTGCTGCCCTTGAAGAATTGCGCTCTATCTTTATGTATGAAAGACAGATTCCCTCTATGCATACCTTTCTGTAAACGCCCCGTTTTTTTGAACACCCGCTCGCCTTGGTTTAATACCTTTCAACATTGAATTTAAAAAATCCTGCTTTTTTTCACTGATTACTTTCCCTTGGCAGATCGCGATTCCGCCTTAGGAACCTTCATTTTCTAGTAATTGGCAAGCTGTTCTCTTAAACGTATTTCCTATTATGCAAAAAAAACAAGAGAAAGGAAAGAGAGACTTATCGACATGGTTATCCTATGAGACGAAGGAGACATGTAGAACTTTTTAGAAACAGAAAAAATTTGGACAAGCTCCTACAGCATTCGACAAAAAGGGTTATCAGTTTATGCCGAATAATTTTTTTGCATTTACGGTTGTCGCGCTTGCAACTTCTTCTACAGAAACTCCTTTTATTTCAGCTATTTGCTCTGCAACTAGTTTTACATAACTAGGTTCGTTCCTTTTCCCTCTGAATGGATGGGGAGCTAAATACGGGCAGTCCGTTTCAATCAATAGCTTTTCCAAGGGAATAACATCAGCCACTTCTTTCGGCTTTTTTGCATTCTTAAATGTAACTGGTCCTCCCAAAGAAATATAGAAATTCATATCTACACACTCTTTGGCTGTTTCAGGGCTTCCGCTAAAGCAGTGCATGATTCCGCCTACTTCTCCGGCGCCTTCTTCCTTAAGAATTTCTACAATATCAGCTGTTGCATCACGGTTATGGATGACGATTGGAAGCTTTACTTTTTTAGCCAGGCGGATTTGCTTTCTGAATACTTCCTTTTGAACATCTTTTGGAGACTTATCCCAATAATAGTCCAAGCCCATTTCTCCAAGAGCTACCACTTTCGGATGCCGGGAAAGCTCCTCAATCCACTGTAGATCCTCTTCTGTCATATCGATCGCATCAACCGGATGCCAGCCAACGCTTGCGTAAATAAACTCGTACTTCTCTGTTAGCTCCATGGCTTTTTCAATGGTTGGACGGTCAAAACCGACTACCACAATATTGGATACTCCTTCACTTAAGGCTCTGTCGATAACCTCTTTCAAATCTTCGTTATATTGTTCGGCATTTAAGTGTGCGTGTGTGTCGAAAAACATAAAAAAACTCCTTTTTGCTTATATTATTTTTCTGTTACAAACTTTTCACTCATATAACAAACAGGAATTGGGTTGGTCATTCCCTTCCTGGTTCAAGTAGTTACCTTTCTGCTGATTTTTACTTATCGGAAACATTATTTTTAAAAAAAGAAAAACATAGAAATGCTTACGGTATACGCTTAACACTTCTATGTTTTTAATTTTATTAGTTCTGTTAAACTTGCCTGTTGAATTTCACTCCAGGCGCTCAGCGAACCGCGGGCGGTCGGGGAGCCTCCTCAAGCATTAAGCCTGCGAGGTCTCCCTTTGACTCGCTTCAACCGCTGGATTCTCGCACCTTCCGTTCCAATCAAGAGTGCTAATATCAACAATGAGCTTTAACGGAGCCATTTTATTAAAGAAATAAATAATTATTTAACTCTTGCTCCTAAAGGAAGGGATTCAGCAATTGTGGCAAGTGAAAGCTCGCCGTCTTTTCCGCCTGCCAGAATCATTCCTTCTGAAAGCTCGCCGCGAAGCTTAACAGGTTTCAAGTTTGTTACACAAATGACTTTTCTTCCAACCAATTCTTCAGGTTTATAGAACTTTGCAATACCGGAAACAACCTGGCGTTTTTCATAGCCGAGATCCAACTGCAGCTTTAGAAGCTTATCAGCCTTTTTCACCGGTTCAGCTTGGATAACCTGCGCTACTCTTAAATCGACCTTCATAAAGTCATCAATGGTTATTTCTTCACTATCCGGCTTTTCTTCTGCTTTTGCTTCAGGCTTCGCTTCTTCTGTAGGGGCAGAACCCTGCATTTTTGTCTTAATAAATTCCACTTCTTCATTAATATCAAGGCGAGGGAATATAGGATCTCCTTTTGAGACCTTTGTACCTTCCGGGATCAGTCCGAATGTTTCAAGACTGTCCCATGATGTTAATGCTTCTCCATTCACATTTAACTGAGTGAAGATCTCTTTTGGTGTACGGGTCAAGAAAGGCTGCAGCAGAACAGCGATTCTGCGCAGAGACTCTGCTAGATGTACCATTACACTTGCAAGCTCTTCTGTCTTTTCCTCTTCCTTGGCAAGCGCCCAAGGCTGAGTTTCATCTATATATTTATTCGTCCTGCTTACAAGCTGCCACACCGCAGAAAGGGCAACAGAAAACTCCATTTTTTCCATTGCTTCCTCATACCTGGTAACAGTCTCACTGTTCATTTTAAGCAGCTGCTGGTCAAACTCACCGTCTGAGCCATTATAAGTTGGGATAGCCCCATCAAAATACTTATTTACCATGGCAATCGTACGATTTAAAAGGTTCCCTAAATCATTGGCAAGGTCAAAGTTAATTCTTTCAACAAACCCTTCAGGGGTAAACACACCGTCTGCCCCAAATGGCACTTCACGGAGTAAATAGTAACGGAGAGCGTCCAGTCCATAGCGGTCAATTAACGTAACCGGATCAACTACATTCCCTTTTGACTTGGACATCTTCCCGTCCTTCATTAATAGCCAGCCATGCGCAAATACTTTTTTAGGAAGCGGAAGATCCAAAGCCATCAGCATAATTGGCCAATAAATGGTATGGAAACGTACGATTTCTTTTCCTACTAAATGAACATCTGCGGGCCAGTAGTTTAAATACTTTGAATCATCATCAGTACCGTATCCAAGGGCTGTAATATAATTGGATAAAGCATCAATCCACACATAAACAACATGCTTAGGATTATTTGGAACTTTTACACCCCAGTCAAACGTTGTTCGGGACACAGCCAAATCCTCAAGCCCAGGCTTAATAAAGTTATTGATCATTTCATTCTTGCGGGATTCCGGCTGAATGAATGAAGGATTTTCTTTATAATATTGCAGGAGCCTGTCAGCGTACTTGCTGACCTTAAAGAAATAGGATTCTTCTTTTACTTTGTGAACCGGACGTCCACAGTCAGGGCAGTTTCCATCTGACAGCTGGCGCTCTGTGTAGTAAGACTCACAAGGAGTACAGTACCAGCCTTCATATTCTCCAAGATAAATATCTCCCTGTTCGACAAGCTGGGCGAAGATTTTTTCTACAATCTGTTTATGCCTGTCTTGGGTGGTACGGATAAAATCATCGTAGGATATATCGAGCTTCTTCCATAATTCCTGGATCCCTGCCACGATTTCATCTACATACTGCTGCGGAGTAACACCTTTCTCTTCCGCTTTCTCCTGAATCTTTTGTCCATGCTCATCAGTTCCCGTTAAGTACATAACATCATAGCCGCGCATACGCTTATAACGTGCCATCGCATCACCGGCTACAGTTGTATAGGCGTGCCCTATATGTAAATTTCCGCTAGGATAATAAATTGGAGTGGTCAGATAAAAAGTCTTTAATTTTTCCTCCACAAGATTCCCTCCCTAATTTTAAGAAAGCATCGGTGCATATATTTATGCAGCTAAGCTTATTATTGACTCTTTTTTATAAAATCTCATCAACTATTAAAAAATCCCGCCCAATGGGACGAGAGTAAAAATCAGAAAAATCGTGCCGTTATTGGGCCTGCTATATCTGTGTTTATCAAAAAGTTATATTCGTCATCATAACCTCTTATACCATCAAAATATACCTAAAAACTTGAATTTGTGCAACCAATAGGCAGATGTGAAGCTAATGAATCTTTATTATAGGCTATGTTAAAGCTGATTGTTGTTGATTTATGCACTCTTAATTAGAGTGCCAGAAGGGACCCCTCAAAAATGCATTCGTTTTTCTTTCGTCCAATTCTAGGATGTTAATTCAATGTCCTTCTGGAAAAGAGGGACAAAGGTAGACCCCACAGCTTGAGGAGGCTCCCGGACCCGCCCGCAGTTCGCTTAGCCTTGAGCGGAAATCAGCTGACAATTATAACAGAGCTTTTTAATAAAAAAATTTGCTTAATAAAAAATTAAAATAAAACTCCTTCTTTATCCCTATAAAAGGAAAAGCACCTTCGAATATTATTATATCGAAGTTAAAGGTTTTTGTAGAATTTTGTCGAAATGTCGAAACGAGTCATTTTTGAAAATTATAGCAAAAATCTGCCTCCCTCCCTCTCCTTCTATTTCATTTCAGCAATAAAACCTTATTGTATCAACACTCCAGTGTGTATCCTAAAATTTTCTATATGAATTAAAAATAAAGTAATTGACGTATTTGGGAATGGCTGGTATTATGTAATTAATAAAGATTTTGTCGAATAATGACGAAACAACATAGATAGAGAAAAATATTATTTGGAGATTTGAGAGGAGAAATTTATTATGAAATCCACAGGTATTGTTCGTAAAGTTGATGAGCTTGGCCGCGTTGTTATCCCTATTGAATTAAGACGTACATTAGGAATTGCAGAAAAGGATGCTTTGGAAATCTATGTAGATGACGAAAGAATCATCCTTAAGAAGTACAAGCCAAACATGACATGCCAGGTTACTGGAGAAGTTTCTGACGAAAACATCTCTTTAGCTAACGGAAAACTAATCCTTAGCCGTGACGGTGCTGAAAAGCTATTAAAAGAAATTCAAAACACATTTGAATTAGTAAAATAATAAAGAGAAAAGCTTCTCACATTTGTGAGAAGCTTTTTTTATTACTCAACATGATAGGCATGATAAACATCCCGTTTGTTTAATCCCCTGTCCTTTGCTGTATGCTTAATGGCTTCTTTGCTTGCCAATCCTTTTTCTTCTATATAATGCTTTACGTGGTCTTCTATTGAAACATTTTCCCACCAGACTGGTTCTTCTTCCTTCATATCTTCAGAGGCACCTTCAATAATGATGCAAAATTCCCCTCTTACTTCTCCACTGGCGGCCCATTCGATTGCTTCGGAAACCGTTCCCCTAATAAATTCTTCATATCTTTTCGTTAGTTCCCGGCACAAGGAGATGTTCCGGTTTCCCATCAAATCACCAATTAATGAAAGGGTCTCCTTGAGGCGATGAGGAGCTTCATATAAAATCGTTGTCGCCGGCAGCTTCGCCAGCTTTTCCAGCTCTTGTTTTTTTATTTTCTTCTGCCTGTTTAAGAAGCCATAAAAATAAAAGGGCTGTGTATTAATTCCGGAAGCGATCAAACCGGTTAATGCAGCATTAGCTCCCGGAAGCGGCACAACGGTAAGCCTTTCTTCAACAGCTGCTGTTACAAGGTCATAACCCGGATCTGAAATAGCTGGCATTCCCGCATCGCTGACAAGGGCTATCTTCGCGCCATTTGTCACTTTTTCCAGAAGCTTTTGCCCGCTTGCTTCCTTATTATGTTCATGATAACTAATTATGGGGGTTGCAATCTCAAAATGATTGCAAAGCTTCTTAGTATTGCGTGTATCCTCCGCTGCAATAAAGTCAGCCTCTTTTAAAATCCTTACTGCCCTGAAGCTCATATCTTCAAGGTTTCCAATTGGAGTTGGAACCAAATAAAGGATTCCTTTTGTCTCTTCATTTTCAAAGCTTTTTTGCTGCCACATATGTACCCACCCGTTTCCTTCGCGAAAAGCGCTGAGCGCCACCAGTTGTTTGCAGACTAAAACCGCCACGTCCTTCCAAAAGCTAACGCTTTCGGTCGTGCGATGTAACGCTGCCGCAGCTTTCCTTGTCCTGTGGCAACGTCTGCATGACCCGCATCCTTCGGCCTTAAGCTTAAGACAATCGGCCGGAAGGTTGCCCTTTACCTTCTGGAGGAGTTGTCTGAAATGTGCAGGCGACTTGCCCAGGGACGACAACATAAGACTAGCCCTGTAAGAAGGTGTTTTTTCCTTCTGAAAGGGATTGGCTAGTCTTTCAACCCTAGGAGCCGGACCTAGACATGCTTAAGATCTCGAGCCGATGGCGCTCGGAGCTAGACCGTTTTCAATTTTTAAAATGAAATATTATGTTGTTTTAAAAACTCATCCTTCTTTTTCCTGGACCATTGTTTAAATTCGTATTCAGCCCTCATAGCTTCGCTCTTTTCCGAAAATGATTTGGAGAAGACCAGTTTAACCGGCCCTCTGCCTCTTGTGTATTTGGCCCCTTTTCCTCCATTATGGGTTTTTACCCTTTTTTCAAGATCATTCGTGTATCCTGCATATAAACTTCCATCCCTGCATTGAAGAACATAAAAATAATGGCTATTCTCCATATAAAATCTCTCTCATTTCAGATGTATATTCATTTTCTTCATTATATACAAATAATGGAGGCAAAATTTTTAAATCCGGGCTCCCGTTTTTAACAGCTTCAATCAGCAAGGTATTCGCGTCTTTCCCTGCCTTTGGATATACAAATTGCACTTTTTTCGGTTCAAGCCTATATTTGCGCATTAAAGTAACAATATCCAGGAACCTGCCCGGCCGATGAACAAATGCAACCTTGCCTCCCTGTCTCGCCAGCTGGCTTGATGCTTTAATGGCATCCTCAAGGGTACATAGAATTTCATGGCGGGCAATGGCCAAATGTTCATTTTCATTGATTTCATCACGGGATGGTGTCGGAAAATACGGAGGGTTGCAGGTCACAACATCAAATTTCCCATACCCCAGGACCTTGGGCATTTCTTTAATATCTCCATGGATCATTTGAATACGTTCCTGAAGTTTGTTATATTCAATGCTCCTTACTGCCATATCAAACAATCGCTCCTGAATTTCCACCCCTGTGATTGTTCCCTTTGTTCTTGCACTTAAAAAGAGCGGAATCACCCCATTTCCGCTGCATAAATCAATGAGATTTCCTTTTTGAATCGGCACATATACAAACCGGGCCAGCAGTACAGCATCCAGCGAGAAAGAAAAAACGGCCGGACTCTGGATGATTCGCATATCCTCTGCCAGCAAATAGTCCAGCCGTTCACCTTCTTTTAATAAGTCCATTCTCGAACCTCCATGTTTCTCTGTTTCTTATGATTAGTGTTATCTGCAGAAGACTAATTAAGCCTCTTTCATATGGAAAAATAGCCTTCCTTAAATCAGGAAGGCTAAAAGTTTACTTCTTATTAAGGAAAGACAAGCAAAACAGGCAGTCGCCCTCTTTTCTAGGGCTGCCAAAATGGAGATTGCAAATGTGAAAGCCTTCCTGGTAGAGGCGGGCCAGATTATCATAACCTTCCCCGATATCAATCACCTTATCATCATCCGCAGCTCCGGCAGGCTGCACTGCTTTTTTCTTTTTAACCGATCTGCTTTCCTTTTCCGTAGATATGTCTAAATGGCGTCTTAAATGTTCATTTTCCAGCTTTAAAGAGTTATTCTCTTCAAGTATTTCTGCCAAATGCTGCTTTAACTCACCAAGCTGCTGATATAACTCTCCAATTTGGGTTTCCATGTTACTTACTGAGTCAAAGATTTCTTTTTTATCCACGCCTTCCACCTCTTAATCTGTGGACTGAACTGATACAGCACCTTGTTTTAAAATTTCATCGAGTGTATATTCGAGTACGCGCTCCTGTTCTTTAACATCCACTTGAAGAACACGCTCCAATATATTTAAGCCTACCACTTTACCAGGTCCATCAGGAGTCTGAATCCATTCCCCTAGGTCCGGAAGCTGTTCTTTAGCTGCTTCGTACTCATCATTCTCATATTTCAGGCAGCACATTAAGCGCCCGCATAAACCTGATATTTTTGTAGGGTTTAACGAAAGATTCTGGTCTTTTGCCATCTTTATGGACACTGGATCAAAATCGCCCAGGAATGTAGAACAGCAAAGCATCCTGCCGCACGGGCCAATTCCACCCAGCATTTTCGCTTCATCCCTTACACCAATCTGGCGAAGTTCAATTCTTGTCCGGAATATGGCTGCAAGGTCTTTTACGAGTTCACGAAAGTCAACTCGCCCATCAGCCGTAAAATAAAATATGACTTTATTTCGATCAAATGTATATTCAACATCCACAAGCTTCATATCAAGCTGATGCGTATTGACCTTCTCACAGCAAACCTCATATGCTTCTTTAGCGGCCTGCTTGTTCTCCTCAACAATCATGCGATCCTTTTGATCTGCAATACGAAGAACCTTTTTTAATGGCAGGACAACATCATGTTCATCAACCTGCTTCGGGGCTATTACTACTTTTCCATACTCTACGCCTCGAACGGTTTCGACAATGACAAAGTCATCCTTTTGTATTGAGAGATCTCCGGGATCAAAATAATAAATCTTGCCCGCTTTTTTAAAGCGCACTCCTACTACTTCATACAAAGGAAGATCCCTCCTGCAATTTTAACACAAGCTGTTCCATCAACAGCTGCGGATTCATATTTGCCTGTAATTTTCTTTTTGCTTCCAAAACAGCCGTCATCTGTTCAGTAAGACGCTTTGTTGAAGATTGCAGTGCAAACTGCCCTAAACGTTTCTTTTCGTTTAGATGGACAACCTGGTCTTGTTTCCCAAGCTGTATATATAATAAATCTTTAAAAATAAGAAGTAATAAATCTAAGCCGCGATCAATCTGTTCTTTCTCTTTAAAGTGCAAGAACCAATCCTCTTGAAGGGCAACCATTGCCTCAAGCGGATTTTTCTTAACCACTTCATATAATTTTAACACTATTTTTTGTGCTTGTACAAACCAATCATCAGAACTATATTCCAAAGCCTCATCCAAATTATTGGTAATTTGTGCAAGTAATGGTGCCTGGCTCGGATCTACTCCATTATTCTTTAATTGTTCGATCATTTCAGCAGGGGATAAAGGTTTAAAAGCAATTGTCTGGCAGCGGGATAGAATAGTAGGAAGCATTTGCTGGGACTGTTCTGTAATTAAAATGGCAGTCGTTTGCGAATGAGGTTCCTCCAGAAATTTCAGCAGGCTATTGGCGGCATTTACAGTCATCCTGTCTGCATGTACAATCACATAAAGTTTTCTTTTTGATTCTACACCTGTCTTTGAAAATTCTTCCTGAAGGCTTTGAATCTGACTCTTTTTAATAGACTGCCCGTCCGGCTCTACGATATGGACATCCGGATGGTTGCCGCTATTAATCCTTTTACAGTTTGAACATGTTTCACATGGAACATACCCTTCAAGGGGAGTCTTACAAAATTGGCTTTTTGCTAACAGCATGCTTGCTTCCCGCTTCCCCGTCCCTTTCATTCCCTCAAACAAGTAGGCGTGGGCCAGCCGATCCTTCACGATGCTATTTTTAAACATTTTCAATACGACTGGCTGTATGGCCTTCAGCTGTTCCCACGTTTTTCCCACAACGATCACTCACTTACGTATATAAATTTATTAAAAGACCTTTAATTTCTCCGACTTTTCCAAGTATATCAATCGAAGACTCTTCTTTTTTCATTAATTCATCAGTCAGCTCAGAAAGCGTTTCATCAATGGTTTCGACAACCTTTAGGGACCGGCCTTGTCCAAACTGATTCCAGCTATGTGATTGCTTAAGCTCCATACCAAAGTCAACGGCTTCCTTCACGAACCGCTTAACCAATGTTTTAAACTTGGCTAAGTCTTTAAAAGTCTGGGAGCGGGCAAGGCGTTCTCCGGCTGCATCTATATCTTTTAATAGTCCCTGGAGCTGTGAAGTCTGCATCTTCTGGTCCTGCTTTTGAACCAGTTCATAAAACTTTGCGCCATTACCCGCTGACTGTTTTTGATCCTGGCGGATATTTTCCATTTTAAGCCGAAGATCCTGATTGATTTTCATACATTATCCTCCGCAAAAGGGACAGCATTGGCCCCTGTAAATACTATAATGATTTATTAAAAGTGGTGGAATTGCTCGACAGGCAATACAAAGACTGTTGCGCCGCCCACTTCTACTTCTACCGGATACGGCACATAAGAATCAGCGTTTCCGCCCATTGGGGAAACCGGTGCAACAAGCTGATCTCTTGCCCGGCAGTTTTCTTTAATAATCTGCAGGGCCCGTTCCACACGAATATCCTCTGTGCCGATCATGAAAGTTGTATTCCCGGATTTCAAAAACCCGCCAGTACTGGCCAATTTTGTTGCACGAAAATTATTATCCACCAAGGCATTCATAAGTTTATTGCTATCCTGATCCTGTATTACTGCCAGGATTAATTTCATAGACCCATCCCCTTTACTGTTTTTTATCCGATGTTTCTACCTTTATTATATCAATTATTTTATGCTCAAGCAGAAATAAAGGGAATACTGCGGAGATTATTTTTGATTTCTGCCTGAAGCTGCGGCACTGCAAATAGCAGAAGTGACATGCTCTTTCACTCACATTTCTTATAAAAAAACCTTAAAGACATAAAATCTTTAAGGTTCGCTCTTATATTTTCGCTTCTAGCACTTCTTTTAGTTTTGCTTCTGCCTGCTTATAGACATCATCCACAGATTTGGATGCCTCAACCTTATAGATTCTGTCAGGATAAAGCTCCATTAATTTAAGGTATCCCTCGCGTACTTTATGGTGAAAATCTAAATTTTCAAGGTCAAGACGATTAACTTCCCTGCCTTTATGCTGATTGATTCTCTCCAATCCATCCTCTGGTTCAATATCAAAGTACAATGTTAGCTTAGGCATCATTCCCTCAATCGCAAAGCTGTTAATGGAGAAGACTTCCTCAATGCCTAATCCCCGGGCATAACCTTGATAAGCAAGAGAGCTGTCAATAAACCGATCACATAGTATTAAATAACCTTTTTCTAGCGCGGGTTTTACCTTTTCAACCAGGTGCTGCCTTCTAGCTGCGGCATATAAAAGAGCTTCGGTCCTGGGATCCATTTTTGTATTTTTTTTATCAAGGATTACACCTCTGATTTGTTCCGCAATTTCAATTCCGCCAGGCTCTCTCGTTTGAAGCACCTGGTAGCCTTCCGCTTCCAGCCCGTTTGCCAGCATATTAATGATTGTCGTTTTTCCGGCACCTTCAGGCCCTTCAACGGTAATAAACATTCCATTATTCATGTTACTTCCTCCAGCAGTTCAATAGTCATTCATATATTTTAATGATGCCTTGTTTTATATTTTCCTCATCTTGAAAGCGCGCACCAGCGTCCTTAAGAATTCTTATATTTTGGATATCTGCCTTTTGTATTGGTTCCCCCGGAAATAAAAGCGGAATGCCCGGCGGATAAGGGGTCACCTGCTGTGCGCATATCTTGCCGACAGAGTCAGCCAGTGGAACTGGTTTGATGGCAAGGCCTTCGCGTTTTTTTTGATTTAAAACAAGTTTTGAAACAGGACTTTTTGAAAATATAATTTTCTTTTTTTGATCTTCTGTGTGTATATAAGAATTTATTCCTTCCTCTATACAACTGACAACCCGATCAACAGGATAGTCCATATTTGATTTTAGCAGCGGAAAAACAAGCAAAACGTTATAGGGATCAGCCATTTCTGAATAGATACCGTGCTGCTCCAGAATTTGCTGAAGTTCAAATCCGCTTAAGGAAGTTATTGATTGAATTGTAACCTTTAAAGGATCGCCGATATTATTCTCATAAGGCAGGACTTTAATGCCTTTTATTGTACTTAAGGCATTCCTGAAACTTACAACATTCTCGTATAGTTTTTCCGCATCTTGATCTGAAAAAGAAGCTAAATACGCTCTGGCCATATCAAGCGAGGCCATAATTGGATAGGAGGGGCTGCTTGATTGGAGAATTCCCAAATAGCTACGTAGTTTTTCTTCGTTTACAAGTTGGCTATTAAAATGCAGGTATGCCCCCATCGTCATAGCAGGCAGTGTCTTATGGGCTGATTGTATGACAATATCCGCCTGGAGCTGAACTGCAGAAGAAGGAAAACACGTTCCTCCTATAAAATGTGCCCCATGTGCCTCATCCACAAGCACAGGTATTCCATACTGATGAGCATGTTTAATAATCTGCTCCAAGTCGAAAACCATTCCATAATAATTAGGGTACGTTAAAATCAGCGCTTTGGCATACGGATATTGCTCGATTGCTTCTTTTACCGTCTCTAATGACACCCCTCCAGCCACGCCCCAATCCTGGTTGTATTCAGGCGCTAAAAAAACCGGAGTTGCCTTAGCCAAAGAAATGCCGTTAAGGATCGATTTATGGCAATTTCGCTGTACTAATACGGTATCATTCTCTTCAGCAGCCGCCATAATCATGGCGAGGTTTCCTGCAGTTGACCCATTTACCAATAAATAACTCGTGGAGACACCGTACAAATTTGCAAGCAGCCTTTGAGCTTCCAATATTACTCCCTCGGGAGAGTGCAGGTCATCCAGGCCACTGAGTTCTGTAGCATCCAGCTTTAAGATATCTTTAAAGTATTCTGCCCCTCCATAGCTTATAAGTTCCCCATACTTATGTCCCGGGACATGAAAAGATATAGGATTCTGTATGGCATGCTTTTTTAATTGATTAAATAATGGAGTCCGTTCCTGATTCATTTCATCACCAAATTATCGCACTTTCTTAGATTCTCATCCTATTTTAACAAATAGGGTATATCCTATAAAGAGCCAGCACCTGCAATATAGCCAGTCCTCACATTAAATAAACAATTTTATAAAGAAATCCGTTATAGACATACACCCAAATAGGATTCTCATCATACAATATTAATCAAGTTACCTCAAAAAACGCCTATGAATATTCAAAAAATTGTATACAATAAATCATTGCTGGGCAGAATAAGTGTATGGAGGTGGAGTGATTGGGTTCGCTATTAGCAAAAAAACATGCAGGAGAAGAATGTGTCATTTGCGAGCAGGCTAAAACAAGGGGAATACATCTATACACTTCTTTTATCTGCACAGATTGTGAAAAAGATTTAATAACAACAGATACAAGCAATCCAAAATATAATTATTACTTAAAGAAACTAAAAAAAATAACCATGCCAGAAATATTTTCTTAATAGGGAGCTCCTCGGATGGGGGCTTTTTATTTTTGCTGGGACTTATGCCGATAGGCAAGACAAGATCTGGAGTTGTGGGGAAAGAGGATAAATGGATTTTTTTACTCCTTTATTAACCATCAAATTATACGAGTTGTTGCTCAAAGCTTCACAGTAAAATTTTCACTGAAAATGCAGGCCATTTGTGGTTGCTCGATTTAGTGTTATAGCTTTAAAAGAGCGCCATAGAGCCAACTGACCGATATATGGAAAAAGTGACCGATAAAAATGAAATCTGACCGATATATCGGAAAAGTGACCGATAAAATAAAATTCTGGCCGATAAATCAATAAAAGTGACCGATATTTGCCAAAACAAAGGCGAGTGACCAAAATGGCCTCTTTAAAAAAGCCTCTTTAAGAGAAATAAGCGATATTTATAGCTGAAAAATAAATAAAAACACCAAAAAGAGCACCTATTCAGGTACTCTTCATTTGCCCGGCAGCGTCCTACTCTCACAGGGGGACAGCCCCCAACTACCATCGGCGCTGAGAAGCTTAACTTCCGTGTTCGGTATGGGAACGGGTGTGACCTTCTCGCTATCGCCACCAGACTATTT
>NZ_QGTW01000024.1 GCF_003182355.1 Cytobacillus oceanisediminis
TCGACTTGCATGTATTAGGCACGCCGCCAGCGTTCGTCCTGAGCCAGGATCAAACTCTCCATATAAGAGTTGATTAAGCTCATAAGTTGTCTTTTTAAAAAAGACTAAAGAATTAACGTTGACGTTTTTGTTCGTTCAGTTTTCAAAGAGCAAGTTTTACTCTACCGCTCAAAAGCGACTTTATTAATATATCATTTCTTAATCGCGTCGTCAACAACTTTTTTAAATTTATTTAAATCGTTGCTAACAAGTCAGCGACTGTTTATATATACTAACACCCATGTGCCCAGATGGTCAACAAAATATTTATAAAAAGTAATTGGTTATTTTAACCATGCGAAATTCAGCCCAATGCACTTTCACCTTTATAGTAGAAGAAACCAGCCACAAATCTACGGCTGGTTTCTTCTATATAATATATTACTGCTTGTAGATGGTAATAATGTCTTTATCCTTCAGGTCTACAGCTCCTGGTTTATTAATCGTTACTGCTTCACCCTGCTCAAGGTTCGTGAATACGATTGGCGTGATTTTAGAAGTAGCGTTTTTCTCGATGTAATCAAGATCTACTTTTAATAGTGGCTGCCCCGCTTCAACACGATCGTTTTCAGCCACCAGCGTTTCAAAGCCTTGGCCTTTTAGATTAACGGTATCAATACCCACATGGATGAGGATCTCACGGCCAGAATCTGAGAGAATGCCGATTGCATGCTTGGTCGGGAACATGTTAACGATTTTTCCATCTACAGGTGAAACTACTGTTCCTTCTGTAGGCACAATTGCAAATCCATCACCCATCATTTTTCCTGAGAATACCGCGTCAGGAACTTCTGTAATAGGTTTGATTTCACCCTTGATTGGAGCAACGAAAAGGTCTTCCTTGTGCTCGGTTTGGAGCGCTTCAGGATTTACTTCTTCAATTTGCTGTTCAACTCCGCCTTCAGGAGCCTTTTCAACAACTCGCGGTCTTTTGCCGCTCATAATATCTTTCATTTGCCCTTTAATAGTCTCAGACCTCGGTCCAAAGATAGCCTGTATGTTATTTCCGACTTCCAATACACCGGAAGCGCCCAATTTCTTCAGACGATCCTTATCTACATTGTTAATGTCATTTACCGATACCCGAAGACGAGTGATACAAGCATCTAAGTGAGAAATGTTTTCTTGTCCGCCCATTGCTTCAAGAACGTCATATGGAAGGTCTCCCCCTTTGCCGGAAGCAATCTCTTCTTCATCTTCTACCTCTTCACGGCCTGGAGTCTTCAGGTTAAATTTGCGAATGGCAAATCGGAAACCGAAATAATAAATAACCGCAAATACTAATCCAACCGGAATAACGATCCAAGCATTTGTTTGAGGGTTGATTAAGCCGAATAAAATGTAGTCGATTAAACCACCCGAGAACGTCATACCAATTTTAACATCCAATAGATGCATAGTCATGAAAGAAAGACCTGCAAACACTGCGTGTACGGCAAATAGTACAGGCGCAACGAATAAGAATGAGAATTCAAGCGGTTCAGTAATACCTGTTAAGAATGAAGTCAATGCTGCAGAAGCCATAAGTCCGCCAACTACAACTTTCTTTTCAGGACGTGCTTCGTGATAAATCGCTAACGCAGCTGCCGGAAGACCGAACATCATGAACGGGAACTTACCAGTCATGAAGGTACCGGCTGTCAATTCTTGAACATTATCGCTGATCTGCGCCATGAAGATACGCTGGTCACCGCGGACAGTTTCACCCGCATTTGTTACATACTGGCCAAATTCATACCAGAATGGAGAATAGAAAATATGGTGCAATCCAAAAGGAATCAATGAACGTTCAATTAAACCGAAGATAAATGCTGAAAGTGTTAAGTTTGCATGAACCATGTTTTGCGAAAAAGCATTCAATCCAGACTGGATTGGCGGCCAGATTACAAGCATTAGCAATCCTAGGACCACCGCTGTTGCAGCTGTGATAATCGGAACGAAACGCTTACCGGCGAAGAACCCTAAATAAGATGGCAGTTCAATCTCATAAAACCTGTTATAAAGAGCTGCGGCAATAATACCGACGATGATACCGCCGAACACACCAGTTTGCAGAGTTGGAATTCCCAAGATATTCGCATAGTTAAGTCCATTTACATCCTCTGCAGTAATCCCTGCCGCTGTACCCATTGTGACATTCATAATTAAATATCCGATGATGGCAGCCAGTGCCGCTACCCCTTCACCGCCAGCCAATCCAACAGCTACACCGACTGCGAATAGCACAGGCAAGTTGGCAAAGACGATATCGCCCGCTTTTTGCATGACCTGAGCGACAATCGAGACCCCGCTGTTATCCAGGAAAGGTGCCAATTCAAGCAGCGCCGGGTTTTGCAGCGCCGCACCTAAAGCAAGCAAGATTCCCGCAGCGGGCAATAGCGCCACCGGAAGCATTAAAGCTTTCCCGACTTTTTGCAGGACGCCAAATACTTTTTTAAACATAAGTTAACCCCCTATTATTTTTACTCATTAAGCGTTTTCATTTCATTGCCGCAAGCATTAAAAACAAATAAAAAAGGCATGAGGAAAAAAGGATAGAACTTAGGCGTATACAAGGGTATCTTACCCTATTTGCCTAAATTCAATTACCTTTCTTCACTCATGCCTGATCGAATCAGTAACACGTAAAGACGAAAGCGTAAGGCGCCCGCTTAACAGCGACAAGCATAAGACAAGCATAAGACAAGCGGGCATGATGTTGTTCTTTACCTTCTTGACCGATTGGCTTATGACCTCGAGCCGTTGGCGCCTGTAGCTAGACAAGACACAATAATGACTAATTTATTTTCTTTTGAAGTCTCTGCAGATGCATGGTCAAGTAAACCGCTTCCGCATTATAAACTGGTTTTTTTAATGTTTGCTGCATTACCTTAATGAGCTTCCATGAGAGATTGTAGCATACCGGGTATTCTTCTTTCAAGAGAGAAGTTATTTTTTCTGGTTCTTCTACTTGCTCACCTTTGTTAACACGTTCAATAGTAAAACGAATATGCCGAACAAGCCTCATATAATCTATGCTATCTTTATCAATTTTAATATCTAACTGATCCTCAATCATATTGACTAGATGGGTTACAAGCTGGGAGTGCTGATTGACCTCGGATAGATTGCGGTTCATGACAGCGCTATGAACATGAAGGGCAATAAAGCCTACCTCTCCTTCAGGCAAATAGATGCCTGTTCGCTGTCCAATGTGGCCTACAACCTCCTGGGCAACCTCGTATTCAAAGGGATATAAGGCTTTTGTTTCAATAAGAAAAGGGTTTTTCATTTCCATTCCTTTTTTTAAGCGTGTTATGGCGAACATCAGGTGGTCTGTTAAAGCAACATGGATATGCTCATTAAGTACCGAGCTTGATCGTTGTTTAATCAATTCAATAGAGGAGATGATTACCTCGAGCAATTCATTATCAACAAATGGCATCAGTTTAATGTAATTTTCCTGCTCTTTTTCATTTTTTAGCACAAAGAGCTTTTCTACCAAAGCAGAATCGATTGGCTGCCCAGGTTTCTGATTAAAGCCGATGCCCTTCCCAATAAGGACGACTTCGCCGAACGATTCATGGCTGCCGATTAAGACATTATTATTAAGTACCTTTTTTACCTTATACTCTCCCATTCTTTTCTCCCCGCCCATTAAACAAATGTACTCTCATGGTATTAAAGCCTGTCCGGGAAGTCAACGATTGAATTATTTATTTGGCTAAATAAAAAAAGACCCGCATTTTTAAGACGCGGATCTCCAAATCAAATAATTATTTTAAGAAAATAAAATACAGAATAAAGATTACGAACAAAACATACATAACCGGATGGATTTCTTTAGTCCTTCCTTTTACAATCATTGTAATCGGATAGAAAATGAATCCGACCGCAATGCCTGTAGCAATGCTGTAAGACAATGGCATCACAATAATCGTTAGAAAAGCAGGGACTGCAACCTCGAATTTATTCCAATCGATATTCCCTAATGAAGCGACCATTAATACACCTACAATAATTAATGCCGGAGCTGTAACAGCTGAAGTGATGACTTCCAAAAGAGGGAAGAAGAATAGTGATAACAGGAAAAGTCCTGCTGTTACAACCGAAGCAAAACCTGTTCTTGCACCTGCCGCCACCCCAGATGATGACTCAATAAATGATGTTGTTGTAGATGTTCCAAAGATTGCTCCCACTACAGTTGCGGCAGAATCCGCGAATAAAGCCTTTCCTGCCCGCGGCAATTTGTTGTCTTTCATTAAGCCTGCCTGGTTCGCTACTCCTACTAATGTTCCCGCTGTATCAAAGAAATCGACAAATAAAAATGTTAATACCACAACCAGCATGCTTGTTGAAAAGAAGGAAGGATCTCCATAAGCTTCAAACGCTGCTCCAAAAGTAGGAGCCACACTTGGAACGGAATCCACAATCTTGCCAGGAATATCAATCAACCCTGCAATCATTCCCACAATCGTTGTGATGACCATACCGATAAAAATTCCGCCGTTAATTCCTTTTGTCATTAAAACGACTGTCACTGCTATACCAAAAATAGCCAGCAGTACATTCCCATCAGTAAAATCTCCTAGTCCAACAAGGACAGCATCATTATTTACAATTAGCCCAGCACTTTGAGCACCAACAAATGTTATGAATAAACCAATACCTGCACTAACTGCATACTTCAATTCCGCTGGTATTGAATTGATAATTTTTTCGCGTAAGCCTGTGAGCGTTAATAGGATGAAAATAACTCCTGAAATCAAGACGCCGCCTAAAGCATGCTGCCAAGGGATCCCCATTGTTAAAACAACTGTATAGGCAAAGAACGCATTTAAGCCCATTCCCGGCGCTAGCGCTATTGGGTATTTTGCTATTACTCCCATCAATAAAGAACCAATCGCTGCTGCGACAGCAGTGGCGACGAATACAGCACCATAATCCATTCTCATGGCATCTGGCAGATCTGGGATATCCATTAACGATAAGGTAATCGGATTAACCACTAGTATATATGCCATGGCTAAAAACGTTGTAAGGCCGCCGATAAATTCACGGCGATAGTTTGTTCCAAGTTCATCAAACTGGAAGTACTTCTTCATTGCTCTTCCCCCTAAAAATGTCTGTTTATATGGTTACCAAATTGACCAAATAAAAACGCTCCGAGGGTTACCGGAGCGTTGACAACAGGGTTCGTGGACAAATAGGGATAAATAGGAAAAGGTATAATAGCTAAAATCAGAGTCCCTATTTGCAACACTTACCTCGTAGTCAAGCTATTTACGGCAGCTCGGTAGAAACTTTTGGGCCATATCCCCAAGATTATACGACGTAATACGACATATTTACTTCATCTTTATCTTAACACCTCAAAAAGTCCTAGTCAACAGAAAAAACGAACAATTTAATGTTCGTTTTCTCATATCGTTCGTATTTATTCCCATTCAATTGTTGCTGGCGGCTTGCTTGTAATATCGTAAACAACCCTGTTTACATGTGATACTTCATTGACGATCCTTGTAGAGATGATTTCAAGTACATCCCACGGGATACGCGCCCAGTCGGATGTCATGCCATCAATGGACGTAACAGCACGGATGCCAATTGTGTAATCGTATGTCCGGGCATCGCCCATAACACCAACACTGCGAATATCAGGCAGGACAGTGAAATATTGCCAAATGTCTCGGTCCAGTCCGGCTTTTTTAATTTCTTCACGCAAAATTGCATCAGATTCTCGTACGATTTCAAGCTTATCTTCAGAAATTTCTCCAAGTACACGGATGCCTAAGCCAGGCCCAGGGAATGGCTGCCTCCATACAATTTCATCCGGAATTCCAAGCTCTGTTCCGAGCGCACGCACTTCATCTTTAAATAATGTGTTCAGCGGCTCAATCAACTTGAACTGCATATCTTCTGGGAGGCCGCCAACATTATGGTGAGACTTAATTGTTTGAGCAGTAGCCGTACCACTTTCAATAATATCTGTGTAAAGTGTTCCCTGTGCAAGGAAGTCGATGCCTTCCAGCTTGGTTGCTTCATCATCAAATACATAAATAAATTCGTTGCCAATAATCTTACGTTTTTGTTCCGGGTCGCTGACACCTTTAAGCTTGTTCATGAAACGCTCTTGGGCATCCACTTTTATAACATTCATATTAAAGCCATCAGCAAACGTCTTCATGACGCCTTCCGCTTCATCTTTCCTCAGCAAACCATGATCAACAAAGATACATGTCAGCTGGTCGCCAATTGCCTTATGGATGAGAACAGCAACAACCGAGGAATCAACACCGCCGCTTAAAGCGCAAAGAACTTTTTTATCGCCGACTTCCTGGCGGATTTTCTCCATTTCAATTTCAATAAAATTCTCCATGGACCAATCGCCTTTACAGCCGCAAACACCAAATACAAAGTTTTTCAGCATATCATTTCCATGAACGGAATGGCGTACTTCCGGATGGAATTGCACAGCGTATAACCCGCGCTCTTCATTGCTCATTGCAGCAATCGGACAAGAAGGGTTTGTTCCGTCAACAGTAAAGCCTGCCGGGGCTTCCACTACCAGGTCCCCATGGCTCATCCAAACAGTCTGTTCCCTAGGCAGGTCTGCAAATAGTTTTGATTCATTTTCAACCTTAAGAACTGCCTTGCCGTATTCACGGTGCTTGGCCGGCTCCACCTTACCGTCAAAATGCATCGTCATTAATTGCATGCCATAGCAAATCCCGAAGATCGGCAAGCCCAGTTCAAAAATCTCTTCATCACAGCGGAAAGCATTCTCCCCATAGACACTGTTAGGGCCGCCGGAGAAAATAATTCCCTTTGGATTCATCTCTTTAATTTCTGCAGCAGTAATCGTATGCGGATGCAATTCACTGTATACGCCCAATTCACGGATTCTGCGTGTGATTAACTGATTATACTGGCTTCCGAAATCCAGCACTACGATCATCTCTTGATTTTGAAGTTCTGTTTTCCCCGTCACGCTGTTCACCTCATTAAATTTGTGATATTACCTTTAGTGTTCTCTCCTGCATATAAAATATCTAGAAAAAAATAAATTCCTGCAATCCAACATATAAAAAAAACCGAAACTCTCCCCACAAAAAAAAGTGAAGGCAGAATTCCGGTTTTTACATTTAGCAAAAAGCATATTCTGCCTTCATAGTCAGATCATTTACGGCGATCCGGTAGAGACTTTCGAACCATATTATCGAGGATATATGAAGGTTGCATGATTTAGTTGTATAAACGGCAAAAACCGAACATTGTGCAGGATTTTTGGCCGCTGTCTTATTTGCCTATTGTAACAACACGCTTAATTTCTGGTCAAGCCATTGTCTTTTTAATTAAATTTTCCCACAATTCCTTCGTCTCAGTCCAGCTTCCTTCTTTCAGGACACCCCGGTAAATAAGCTCCTCATAGCGTGATGTTAATCGGCTCATTTCCTTCGTAGAAAAGAAGCTGTCCACATATTTGGCATACTCTCTTAAGGTTTGGCCATTTTTCCTCTTTAGGCCGTAACGGTCCAATTCCTTTAAAAGAATTAAATATGCTTTAGGAAAGTGTTCATCCTTTTCCGTCTGTTTAAATCTCAAGACAAAATAATGCGGGAGCCATTTGCCGCGCTTTTGGTAAAGCATAAAGATCAGTAATGCCACAGTCAATATCGCTATTCCGATTACTTTCAAGTTGTCAGCAAAGAAAGCCTTCACTGACTCCCAAACCTCTTTTATGGAGAATGAGGATTCATCCGCGACTTTTTCTTCAGGCTTTTCTGGCTTAACAGGCGTTTCTGTCTCTTTCGGCTCTTCTGCTTCAGCCTGGTTCGTATTTTGGCCTGCATTATCAAAATTAAATTGAATGTTATTGCTAAAGCCCTGGGTAGGCTCAAACGGAACCCAGCCGATTTCAGGAAAATAAATTTCAACCCATGAATGGGCATTATTATTTGTCACTTCAAACAAACGAAGCCCCGAACCAGTAGACTGTTGGAATTCTCCCTCGGTATAGCCCTTGACCCATCTGGCAGGCAATCCAATCGACCTGGCCATGACCGCCATTGAAGAGGAGAAATTATCGCAATAGCCCTGTTTTGTATCAAAAAGGAATTGATCAACATAATCCTCATCTTCATCCGGGACAGCCACGTCCTGCTGGTCATAATTGTATTCCGACCTGCGGAAATACCTTTCCAGCTCTCTGGCTTTTTCAAACCAATCGGTTTTATCCTGGGTGATTTCAAGCGCCAATTCCCTGACTCTATTTGGCAGTTCATCAGGCAGCTGTGTGTATCTTGCCAAAAATTCATCAGGCAGCACCCCTGCGTTAGTTTCTGCTGACTTTAGGGCGGTGACACTGTATTTCGGCACTTCGAACCTCAGTTTGTATTGATCTAACGCGACAGGACGGCCGCCATCGAGAGTACGGATTTTTTCAGTAGCCGTTTCGAGTTCATACGTAATAAACGGAGGAGCATCTATACTTTTAACTCCTAATGGATAAACCACGTGTGGGTAATTCATAAAAGTATACACAGAGCTCGTTTCTTCGGTTGTCTCAATTGCATCATTGTCGATAAACGATGAGACAGGAATATCCTCACCCATTCCAAATGGAAGGAATTCTTCTTCCGGCTGAGAGGTAACCCACCCTTTACCAGTGTATGTATCCTTCGTCTCCACCTTCCAATAGTGGCGTGACTCCACTTCTGCTCTAAAAACCACCCCGCTATCCCCAATAAAAGGGCCGCCTAGACGTGAATCATCTTCACCATACCCGATTTTCTGGATACCCGATCCATCTCCGCCGCTGTTTTGTCCGTAAGATTTTATAAATGGCACCGGATCCGGCCACATTGGTTCTGCCTTTGGAGCCGCAAAGCCCAAGCCGGCGCTTACAGCTATCAGCAATGCAAGTGGAACCATCCATTTGCGGGATAGGGAGACTTCTTTCTTAATCCCTTCCTTGTCCAGAAGGCGATAAAAAGTCAATATCCCCATGACAGCAAAGCCCGCAATAACTGTTCTGACAATTGCCCCATTTGCCACATACGGGGTGAATGTGTCCAGAACGGTTATATAAATCAGCGTCATGAAAAAGAAGATAAAAATCTGCCTGCGGCTTATGAGCCAGTATTGAATTAAATAGGTCATCAGCCCAAGCAAAACAAAAAATAATAAACTCCTGAACAGGTTGGTTATACTTGGCCAATCTCTATCAGCAATAAGACTAAAATTGTGTTTCAGGTCCTCCCAAAATGGCGAAATCCAGGATGTTTGAAAGAAAGCACCTTCAAAATACAGAAAGTGCAGTACATAAACCACATAAAGCACTTTTATAAAGCCGCTTAATAAAGGGGAAACACTGTAAAAAGACATGAGTAGAGATAACATCAAAAATACCAGAAACACTGTTATATTCGATGTATCTGTTAGCTGTTCAAGTGGCCTCAGCCATTCCCATAATAGTAAAAATCCCAAAACATAAAGAAGGAAGGTGGCAAGATCTTTTTGAACCTTTTGAGATGTCATCCTTTGCTCACCCCCGTAAATACATCTGAAAACTGTCCGTTATGAACCATGATTACCCGGACTCCCCTTGAATTGGCTGATGCTTTTAGCGCAATTTCCTCCTGCAGAGGGGATTCAAGCATGTCTTTTATTAAAAAGACTGTAATTGAGCCATTTTTTGAAGCGACAAATCCGGCTTTCTCAATCAGAGCCTTTGATAATTTGGATGTAACGAGCATAAGCTGGCTGTTTTGCTGCAAGAGAAAGCTTTCAGCTTCAAGTACACGGTCTAACGGTACAGAAGAATCACCCTTTATTTTGGCCAAATGATAAAACAGCTGAAGCTGCTGCGCTTCTCCGCCCTTGACCTGAAAATTAGTCCGTTCTGCTGCAGTAGACAGAAAGCCAACTTGAGCTCCTTTTCGAAGAATGGCTCTTATAATGGATGCAGTAAAAGAAACAACGGCTTCAAATCGGCTATCCGGTTCACAATCCATGAGAATAAAGACATCATGAGACTGTCTTTGTTCAAATTCCTTTGTCATAATATCATTTCTCTTAGCGGTCGCTTTCCAGTTAATCCAGGAATACCGATCTCCCGGCTGATACTCCCTTATGCCGATCGCCATGGAGGTATCCCTTTGCACCCGCTCTTTTGAGGCAGTCATTCCCTGATCATAATGATGTGCCAAAGGCTTATAGATGATCTCCTCATAAGCCGGATAAACAATCATTCGATTCTCTGCACGAACCTGTTTTTCTTTTTCAATTAAACCAAGCGAATCCCCTGTTATAATGCGAATAGAGGTAAAGAAATGCTCCCCCCTCGGCAAACTATCTATTTGATATTGCACGGAAATTTCCTTTTGGAACCCGGGAAACAAAAACCGCTTTGCCCTTTTCCCCTGCTTTGAATAAAGGAGCTGCTCGCTCATCCCATCCTCGATAACCAAATATAATAATGGAACTGCAGCTTTCCTCCTTATTTTCAATGTGATGACAGCATTTTCACCTGCATTGAACTCCGTTTTAGGCAGTACCCTTTCCACTTGAAAGTCGTTTAAGGAATAAAAAGATAAAGCGAGCGCATATAAAGCAAAAGGAAGAAAACTGTAAAATAGAAACCAGCTCACAAACCCTCCCTGAAACATGGCATAGGAAAAGGTGAGGAGAATAAGAACGAATAAAATGATTAGTTTCCAAACACCTTTTAGCGTATTAAACACCAGGTTCATATTACTTCACTAACCTTTGAACAGGGACTGGAACCCTGGCAATAACACGTTCCACTACTTCATCCGCCGTAATGCCTTCAAACTTTGCCTCGGATTTTAAAATAATCCGGTGGACAAACACAGCTGGTGCCAAATACTGAATATCATCCGGGAGTACATAATCGCGTCCATACATAAATGCGTATGCCTGGGCCGCTTTCATTAAAGCAATCGAACCACGCGGACTCGCCCCTAAATACACACTGCTATGCGTTCTAGTCCGGCTGGCAATATCCACAATATATCGTTTTATTGTATCATCAACATGGACTTCCTTGATTTCATTCTGCAGCTCACGGAGCTCCGCCAAATCTATGACGGGCTCCAGTTCTTCAATTGGCGGAATCCGCTGCGCCCGGTTAAGCACTTCCATTTCCTCCGAAACCCCGGGATAGCCCATCTTCATTTTTAATAAAAAACGATCCAGCTGTGCTTCCGGAAGCGGATATGTTCCTTCATACTCAATCGGGTTCTGTGTCGCCATAACAAAGAACGGTTTTTCAAGGCCGTGTGTTACCCCATCAATTGTGACGCTGCTTTCTTCCATTCCCTCGAGAAGCGCGGATTGCGTTTTGGGAGAAGTTCTGTTGATTTCATCTGCTAAAATGATATTGCCCATGATTGGACCTGGCCTGAATTGGAATTCCATTTCCTTTGGATTATAGATGGATACACCTGTTACATCTGAAGGAAGTAAATCAGGTGTGAACTGTATACGCTTGAATGCTGCACCAATAGATTTCGCTAGCGCACGCACCATCATCGTTTTTCCGACACCTGGAACATCCTCCAGCAATACATGGCCTTCCGCGAGAAGCGCCACCAAGCTTAACTCAGCTACATCCCGTTTACCGATCATTACTTTCTCAATATTCCCCAATACCCTCTCTATCGTAGGGTGCATATGATTCCGATCCATGTAAAACCTCTCCTTATCTATCTCATGCGTTTTGCATTTATTAAATCTAATAAAATTACTTCAACCATTTATATATTCGATATCTCGTCTAAAAGTCCTGTCACCTGACGATACGTTTCTGTCTTTTTGAAAAAATTGGCATAATACTATTAACGGTTAAACTGGTAAAAGGTTTCATAAAATTATTGGAATTTTTTTGCGGAAGGAATGAAGCTTCATACTGCATATCTCCCAATTAAAAAAGGCTGCCACCCAGCAGCCCAAAAAATACTTATTGACGTTCACCATGCTTATTTACATAGAAAGATTCAATGATCGTTCTCTCGAAAGGCTTCCCATTAGAGGTTACCCCTCTTACTTCAGTTGTAACGTTGTATACGCCTTCCTGTTTGAAATCGCTATCCGCGATAAGTCCGTCTTTCTCACCCTTTTTCTTTTTTTGCAGCTTTTTCCCGGTTGAATCGAATCCGAAGTGAGTCCATTTTGTTTTATAAGTTTTATTGCTGTTCATAATGCCGGCCTTTTTCTGGAGTGTCTCATTTAAAGGGCTATCGAGAGAGACTGTATAGAGGTAAGAGGCCTTTCCAGGTCCCTCCAATGACCAGGTCCCTGCTTCAGGTGCATCCATTTCAAACTGGTGAACCCATGCTCCCTTAAAAAATTCCGATGCCTCTTTATAGATCTTTTTTGTTTTAAACGCCTTCCCGTCCGGACCGGTCAATTTTAATGAAGACAAATTCCTATTGCTTAAGAAGGATACAGTCATGGATTTAACATTTTCTTCAACGGCAAAATGGTCGTTTAAAGCATTCACTGCTTTGCCGCCTTTTACAATCGAGTGTATACTCGGCTTATATGTTGGAGTTTCCTTGCTTGCCGATGCCAGACTAGAAGGATGGGTAACCGTTGTATATGGCCTAAATGCCTGGAATGTGTAGGATCCTTCCCGGATGGTCGTATGGTTCCAGCTGCCTTCCTGTGCAATAGCGGCACCGGGTAAACGGGAATTAATTGTAGTTACAACGCCATCATTTTTGCCGTACTGGCTTAAGTATAAGCCGCCCCAATAGGAAGGGCTTCCAAAGGAACCCCATCTTGTACCGCCAAGTGTATAATACTGATTTTTTGCGGCATTTACATGAGTATCCGTTATAGTCCTGAAGTATTGCATATTGCCTGTCTGCAGGGATTCGGTTGCTTCATTGTTGTTTCCAAGGAGAGCAGCCAGCCACCAGGCTGCACTGCTATGTGCGAGATCTGCGAGCTGGGTTCCATGATGCGGAGATGATAAGGAAATGACATTTGAAACATATTGATGCGCTCCATAATGAACAAGTGCTGTTTGCGTATCCACCCCGCCTTTACTGTAGCCGATAATTACAAGCTTTTTCCCGCCAAAATGATTGTATATTTCCTCCAGTTTTTCGGCCAGCATGACGCCATTCGCCCACATGTCCCGATCAGGATGAAGGTCGATGAAAGCAGTTTCATAGCCATTGGCCAACGCAACTTCGTACATGTCATTTCCTTCATGCCATACTGCTGATGAATTATTATAGCCATGAACAAAAACGAGAGGAGACTTTGCCGGATCAATTAAGCCTGGAGTGTCTCCAGAGTACCAATAGCCTGGAGCCCCCCTGTCATCTCCTCCAGAACCGCCGGCCTTCACCATTCCAGGAAAAATCAGCATCACACAAAATACAACTCCTGCCATTTGTATTATCAAACCTTTCCCTCCTTCAGAAAGATCTCTGACAAAAAAGCCCATTCTATGTAATTTTATAATTTTCAGAAAATAAAAGAAAGAGTATTTGAATTTTTTTGTAAATTCATTCCCAAAAGAAAAAAGCGCCTGCATATTACAAGCACTTCTACCTATTAAACTCTTTTAAGTATGACAGTCCTTGAATTGTCTCAACATCCTCCCTCCTAAGTTCAAAACTTTGTCTAAATAGGAAATTTTCAGCAACAGATTTTTAATCTTCATTTCTTTTATAGTAGGAGATAAAAGGATATAGGCTTTCAGGATTTTCAAATTATAAAACTGCCCTAACCCAGGAAATACAAGGGATAAAAAAACTGCCTCCATCACACCATAGGATCAAGCTTCATGACTTTAATTAAGTTTATAAACTTAATAAGAAACTCCTGTGCGGTTATGTGTTTTTTCAAATTCAGCTTTATTCGGATCAAAGTATTTGTCATTAAAAGCCGCTACGAATTTATCATCTTTTATATATCCCGCTCCCCATGTTGGATCCATGGTCAGCCAGCTGCCATCGACTTTTACTTCCACCCAGGCGTGCCTTTGAGGCCAGAATCCGCTAAAGGCAGTGCCTTCCACAAAACGGGCTTCCATGTTGCTTGCCCGCAGCAAGGCAATAGTGAGATAGGAGTAATCCTGGCAGACACCAGTCTTAGAATCCAGGGTCTTCAGGGCGCTATCATCCCAGTTAAAATCATCTGTTTCTAGTTTTTCAACATCATAGGAAATGGTTTTTGCCACATAATCATAAACGGCTTTAGCTTTTTCCCGGTCACTGCTCTTACCTTCTGTTATCTCTGTAGCCAATTCTGTAATGGGCTGGGCATGTGATTGGATTCCCCTTGATGGGAGCAAGTCACGTTTATCTTCGCCAGTGGACTCAACCTCGAACTTGGCAAAGCCATAAAACCTGAAATAATCACTGTTTTCTTCTTTTATTTCCGGAACACTTAGCGTTACTTCATATGTACCGGGACCGAACCTTAAATAAAATGAATCATCAAATATGAAGTCTTCAACAGGGATTACATCCAGCGCCTCGTCCTCGCCTTTTTTAGTGGTGATATAGATGTGTGTGGTTTCAGAGCCAAATTCCGCCTTTGGATCAATTTTTCCTTTAACAGTAAAGGTGCCATCCGATTCTTCGCCGCCATACTGCGGATACTCCAATGTTACTCCTCGTTCCTCATAGGTTTTAGAGTATTCAATTGGGCTCATTATTCTATCAGACTCGTTATCTATCAAAAGAATTGTAGCAGTCTGGTAATAATTTTCACGTTCCTTATCGGGTATCAATATTTCAAGGTTATGGATTCCATTTCCGTAGAATAAAGGAACCTTATACGAGAACTTTCCATCCTTAATGGGGATAACATGCTTCCACGTTTCAGCATCCTTGTTTAATTTGAGCATGATTGTATCACTATCTGCCAGGTTCCCTGCTTCTCCTTTCAATGTGAAAACTTCGTTCTCCTTCACATAACTCGAATTCAAGTCCAAATTTATTTCTGCTTCCTGTCCAAACGGAGTAAAGGTTATATCCCGCTCCACTTCAGAGCTGACGTTGTGGACTGTAAAAGCGGCAGTGTCGTAGTAATAATTATCGCTGTCCATGCTTGGAAGCTGAACGGTTACCCGATATTCACCTTCCCCATTAAAGAAACGAATTGGCTGTTTGAACTTCCCTTCCTTGATTGGAGCAAAATACTCATGATCATAGCCGGCGGGTCCCTCTTCTGTGGAACGAACCTTTATCCAGGCATACTCAGATTTTAATTCAGAATATTTCTCGACCTCTCCTTCCACAGTCACCTTGCCATTCACAGCAAATTCCTTATATTCAGGGTTTTTTAAAGTTGCCTGGACTTCCTGGCTATAAGATGTCAACTCCAGTGGCGCCAGCTCCAGTTCCTTGTTTTTTTCTTCAGCAAGCTTTTCGAATTTGTCCTCTTCCTTCTTTGTTGCCTTTGTCTCCGTATTGCTTGTGTCGGAATTGCTGCAGGCGGAAAGGAACAGACAACTGCTAACTAAACATATAAAGATTATAAGTAGGTGATTTTTTTGAGTCATGAGGTCCTCCATATGTAACGTTATCTCTTATTTTGGATTTCTTAATTTAACGAGCATATTTTCTTCAAAATATTTTGACCATCTTTATCAAATTTCTCTTCAAGGGATTCCTTTAGTCTTGTTTGATCAACAAACACTTTATTCCCTTCGTAATCCTGCTCAAATTCCTTCATGGATTTTTCTAGAGCACCTTGATTAGATTGTTTAGCCGTTACCAATAAATGCTTAATATTTCAATGGCATCCTGCTACTCCTCTATTTTTTGAGTGTAATTACTAATGAAAGCTGTAAGCTGATTCTCTAATTCTGTCACTTGCTCCTCTGAATAAGGCATTGCTGTGTTCAGATCGTCCCATACCATTTGCTCTTCATCATTTACACTGTTAATTGAGGTTAACTTCTCAATCAGTCCTTTAAGCTTTTCAGGATTGTGGGTAAAAGAAGACTTTATATGGCCTTCATACTGAACCAGTAAAGAATAGTATTCCATCATTTTAGCCGGCTGTAATGACTGCTACTTCCTGTAAGGTTCCTTCTAATAATCCCAACTATCAGAACCAACCCGGAAAAATTTTTCACCATCTTAAGTTCCTTTCTTAAATTCTGCTGAATCTAGCTTATTCCATAAAAAAAAGCCATAAGCTAGTATTCTTATGACTTTAAAGTTAGCTTCCTTGAATTCATCGCCCGCCGAACAGGCATCGTCTTCCATTTATTAAGGGCATTTGTCATGAGATTGTTTGGAGAGGCAGCGGCAGCAAAATAATTTTCATGATGAGCAAAGTGACATAGACATTCTGTTAACTGGAAAAGCATAGCTAACAACGATAGCCGTTAATGGAATCCCTCCATCTGAAAACTTCCATTCTGCCACTGAAAGAGAAACGACGTAAAAGAAGAGCGGTTAAATAAGTAAAATAGCTTCCAGTTTTTCTCTTTATTTAGACAATTCAAGCATCTCTTCTTGCAAATGACTTCTATCGGTATTGTTCCAACTGTTGCTGAAACTCATCTTCTTTGATTAAATACGCAAAAAAAGCATATTTAATCGTATCTCCATAGATTTTGCCTGTTTTTACTGTATGGTTTCTTGTATCCTGGCTAGCCAAGCTAATCATGGGGAGAAGGATGATATAAAGGCTCATTAACATAAAAACGCTTTGGAAAATTGAAGTCCATAAAGACAGATTAAAAACCTCAAAAGGCATGGCAATAAAGTTAATGGCTATTGTATATATGGCTTGAATTGGAAGAATAATTGTAATGCCAATCAGAATTACACGGAGGAAGTATTTTTTATATAATTCACTGCCCTCTTTTATTGCTTGCAGCAAAGCAAATTCCCCCTTTTAGGTTTATTATCTTGGGTTACGCAACTTTCTTGATAATATCTCTGCGTTTTTTTGCCGCTCTGCCTCGAGATCATCGTTAAATACAGAATGTCTAAGTTCACTCCAGCCTTTAGCATCCTCTGAGTTACTGCTAAACATATGTTTCTTGTATGGTTTTAATTTTCTGGCCAAATTTAGAGCAGTAAAGTTTAACAGCCCTTTCTTGGAAGAAACATAGTCATAGATTATTTTTCTTTCATTTTCTGTTTGAAGCTGAATATCATTTAGACGGACCTGGGCCCTGATCATTTCCACAAGGTATCCGTGCATTTCCTTTTCATCTTCCTCTGTTACCAGTAGGCTTTCCCTACCCCTCTGCCAAAGCTGATCAGCCTTTTTAACAGATTCATCTATTACCTTCTGATTATCAATGATTTTATCCGGTACTGGTTCAAAAACTCTATAAGCACTGTCGACATCCTGTGGAAATGGCCCTAGCTTGCTTTCTATGTCTCGCAAAATATCCTTTAACTTTTCATAATTCTCTATTCGATTAGCCTTAACCCATTTAGACCCGATATTTACAAATGTTTCTATGCATCCATTGTAACTACTAGTGATAACTGCTGTATTTTTCACTTCATCCACACGAGGAACAGTACCATCATTCTCCATAATTAACTGTTCCTCAGCAGGAGCAAATGTAAAATAATAGTACAGTTTCCCGCCAATATTAAACTTGGCAGGAAACACATCCGGCGTTTCGTTTTCCTTATAGTATGGTTTTAAAGACTCTTTTATTGATTCTGGTATATTGTGCATTCTTATCATTAATACTCCCCCTACTTAACTTCTTTATCCAAATAGTCTTCTACCTTTTTAGTAAAGTATCTTGCAGAAAATCCTTATAATGGTCTGCACTGTTTTGATAATGTAATTGGCACTCTTTACTCATTAAAAATATCGGTTTGTTAACCGACTCTTCCACCCTAAGATGCAAAATGTGGTTCTTTCCCTGCATAAAAAGAATTAAAAGATATTTTTGTATTAAATAATCTCGGAGGTGCTGAATTTTTCCTTTCCAAGATTAGAAAAACCCCGACAGCATAGTTGTCGGGGTTCTACACACACCTTCCCTTAATTATGCCGGTCTGACCTTCTTTACAGGAGAGGATTCTTCCCTCTCTTTAAAGCATGCGAAAAATGACAATAAAATAATCGCTGCCTCCCATGCAAATGCAAATAAGAGAACTACAGGGCCGCCTTCTTCACTCCAGCTGGACTTGTTGATATAGAAAAACAAAATGGCTACTAATAATGCCAGATTACCTTTCCCAAAGAACGGAAATCCTCTTTTTAATGAAAATTTCTCAACTCCCTGTTTTGGTTCGCTGGAAGTTTTCTTCCTTTGAGATTGGTTATCTTGAGAAGGATTGTGGGTAAAAGAAGACTTTATAAGGTCTTCATACTGAACCAGTGAAAAATAGTATTCTATCATTTTAGCAGGCTGTAATGACTGATACTTCCTGTAAAAGTTCCTTCTAATAATCCCAACTATCAGAACCAGCCCGGAAAAATTTTTCACCACCTTAAGTTCCTTTCTTAAATTCTGCTGAATCTAGCTTACTCCATAAAAAAAGCCATAAGCTAGTATTCTTATGACTTTAAATATAGATTCCTTGAATTCCTCACCCGCCGAACAGGCATCGCCTTCCATTTGTTGAAAACATTTGTCATTATAATAGTTTGGAGAGGCAGCAAAAGCATCAGCAAAATAATTTTCGTGATAAGCAAAGTGAAATAAGCATTTGTATAAAACGACAGAAAGAACAGCAGGATGTTCTCAAATGATAACTGAATAATTGTCAGTAAAATAATCAAAAGAAACGCTTTCAGCCAGTTCTTTCTAAAAAATCTTACTGACTTTTTAATAGCCGTTCTAAAGCTTTTTGCATTGTCAGCGATAAAAAACGGGACAAAATAAAGCATGAGAAGAATGACCAGCCCTGGGATGACAAATAAAAGGCCGCCTAAAAAAACAAGCAACGCATATATGCACCCAAATAGGTATATCGGAATTGCTTTATCCAGCGAAAATGAAAGAGATCTTTTCAATGGATCATCTTCGCCTTCCACTTCCAGCAGCGTAAACTTAATAAACGGAACTTGTGCAATGGTTAAAAACACTAACATAAATATACCGTTGGCGGCATCTCCTAATAATCCAGGATATTCAGTAAATTGCGTTTCAAGATAAATATAATTAACTAAAAACGCATGAATTAAGAGCAGCGGAACATAAGTTAAAATCGATAGCAAAAATATTTTTGTGAACTCCCTATAAAATATGCCGAATGAATCTGAAATAATATTTTTCATTTCTTTTCCTGCTTTATTTTGGATTTCTTAATTTTGTTACCATTTTCTCATTAAAATACTTTGAACCCTCTTTTTCAAATTTTTCTTCAAGGGATTCACTCAATCTAGTTGGATCAATAGTAATTTCATTCCCATCTTCATCAAGCTCAAATTCCCGCATGGATTTTTCTAAAGCTCCTTGATTAGATTGTTTAGCAGCAATCAATAACTTCTTTATATTCCTCTTATCCTGTACTGGAATTTGTGCTCCAAGTTTGTCCAAGCAATCGACTACTGTGTCGTAATCCTTCATTAAATCTCTTTCTCTTATTCCATATTTATACATTACTTCTCTATATTTATTGAATGTACTTCTAATCTTTTTTAAAATTTCCAGGTCAAAATATCCCTTTTCCTCCATTATTTTGCGTTGATAGTCACCTATAGAATAATAAATATCATTTAGGAGGCTTGGCATTTCAAGCGTTTTATTAGTTTCATTTATGATTCGATCCGCCGATGCCGCTTCTATTGTTGTCAGGTTATTAAAAGCTCCCCTATATTTGCTCAGTAATTGAACTCTTTCTTGAAAAGGCGACATATTTTTTTTCATTTGAGGCAAGATATCTGATATAGTCTGAGCTAGCATCGTATTATAATTGATTAAATACCTAAAATACTCCTTTGCTTGTGAGAAAGGGACTGCGCTACCCTGACTATTTAGTATAAGGTACCCACTTATCCCTTTAATAGAAGTTCTATATTGATTTAAAAAATAATATTCCGATCCATCAAAATATGCAAAATCCCACATATCCCATTTTTCAAGGAATTTTTTATATTTCTTAATATTTTCAATGTGTTTCGGTGTTGGTTTTGTATTAATCATCGTTAGCTGACACCTCATCCGCCAAAGACTGATTTAAAAAATCCAGTGACTTTCTCTTTGGCTTTTTTGAATTTCTTCTTAACATCTTTTACAACTTTTTCACGATTACTATAAATTTTATACCCTAAACTAGCTAAGCTCAATGCTCCCCCTACAACTAGCATACCTGCAGCAATTGGCTGTGCACCTGGTATTAATGCCACACCGGCAGCTGCCCCTGAAATGATACCGCCCGCATTTCCAACTAGGTCCATACCTACTGAAACTTTCTCGCCTGTATTCTTGGCCTCATTAAATTTACCAACGTTCTCAACTGTATCCATAATGGTAAAGGGCATTGCTATTGCAGATACCACTGCATTCGCCGGAGTAAAAGTTTTACCTGCTTGCAGCAGTTCATCATATTTTTGTGCCGCTGCAATGACGTTCCCAGTCTTCATTAAGTCTTGATAAGCTTTGTAACCTTTGAATGTATTAAAACTATCATATACTCCTTTAGCACCTGTCACTGCATCTGCTGAATTATAAAGGAAATCAACCGTTGTATCACCTTTAGTCAAGCTTTTAAAGCCAGAAAGATAGATGCTTTTTCTATTATTCAGCAGATCCTTTAATGTTAATTCTTTATTTTCAGTCACTACCTGAACTGCCAGATCTGCGGTTCCACCAATTACATCCTTAACAGCAAACGATATGGCATCTTTGGGTTTCATATTTTCAAAATTGAAAAAAGACTCATCCTCTGAAGCTGTTTTCTCATCTTTTCCTGAAGGCTGTTTTATCGTTTGGTCAATCTGATCCAAGGTTTCAAGTCCTGGGTTCTTATAGTCTGGATTGTATGGAGGTCCTGGAAGTTTGCGATCTTGATTCGGGCTATTCGTTCCATCAGGGGATGTTGAAGGATTGTTTGGATTGACACCTGGTCCAGTTTGGTCTGGATTTGCTGGATCTTTACTCCATTCAGGTCGTGTTTGCCACGGTGAATTATTCCATTGTGTCGTATTGTTCCATTCAGGTGCATTTTTCCAATTGGAATCATTCCACTCAGGCGATGTTTTCCATGAAGGATCTTGCCACTCTGGAGGCGTTGTCCAAGCAGGATCTTTCCAATCTGGCGGTGTTGTCCATCCTGGCTGACTCCACGCCGGGTTATTCCATTGGGGCTGAGATGTCCAATTATCCCAAGCATGCACCTGAATTGCAAGAAATCCTGGATTCATCAGCAAAAGTACAGCTATAGCAGCCAGAGAGAGAAAAGTTCTTTTTAACTTTTTCATCTTTCTCTCTTCCTCTCATTTATAGTATATATTCCTGTTAATCTATAAGCTAATATTTAAATTCCAGCTGAGAGCCTCTGCAAATTCAAAAGATGGACCTTGTCCCTTTTGCTTAACAAGCCGCTGGCTGTCAGAAAAATACTCATCAAATTTAAACGCTTTATATTTGGTCGCGGTTTCAACTTCAATACGATTTTCATTATTTAAATAGACTTTTGTTTGACTAATTTCTCCATTGTTTTGGCTAATATTGTCCATAACTTGGCTACGGATAGCCGCTTCCGCATAACTTAGTTCACGGTTAACTATAGGCCGCAGGAATCGGTTTCCATTATTCAGTTCATCTTTTATTACTTTATTAATCGCCTTATGCTTTTTCTCTGAATCTGTTAAAGTACCAGGTAGCTGATTCTTTTCCTCTTCCACTTTTTCTCCTAGGGGTCTTAAATCTATCAATTCAGGAGAATCTGGCACTTTTCCCAGCTCAAGAATCAGCCAGCTGTCATATTCGCTTATCGCATCTTCAAGACTATCCAGAACGATTCCGGATGCTACAATACTGGCCTGCTCGGCATTACTGGAAGCATGCTCCTTCTCAACAAAAACATTGGCAAAGCTAATGATTAGGAGGAACATTAACGTAAAAACGCTAAAAAGGCCAATAATAAAAAGAGTTGTGTTTCCATTTTCATTTTTTAGCCTGCCCACTTTAATCCATCACCCTGCCGCTTACTGATTTTTGGAAAGATACTTTTGGCAGCTTCCCTACATACTTATCAGGAATAAAAATCAGATTCAGATTTACATGAAGGGTAAGTCCGAAGTTATTCCCGTTTCGATAAGATTCTTCAACTCGCACAAAGTCAAGATTCCCTCCCGCTTCGTTAATGAATTCACTTGCCGCTGAACTCGCCTCGCCAAGATCACCTGAAGTTATAGCATACGTTTTGGCAGCCTCATTTAAAGCTGACTGCGAAATAATCACTGCATAGCCAGCGACTAGAAATTGCCAAAAAATCATCATGATTAACAGGACAAGGGGTACCATTGCAAGAAATTCAATGGTGGCTGATCCCTGTTCATTTGTTAGTTTTTTTCTTAGTTTCATCAATGGCCCCCCTGCCTGCTATTAGTTTTGAGAAACATTTTCCTGATAGATTTTGTCAATCTTATCTAAAGTCGCATTTAAATCTTCTTGGGTTGCATCCACTAAAACCTTTTCCAATTCTTCTATAGAATTCATTTGTTCCATATAAAAGGCTTCTACCATATCAATGATCTTATTGTTTTGAGCATTTGTTATTTTTCCTTTGTTTTGCAACTCATTTAAAGAAAACAATATCATAGGTTTCTCTAAATTATTTTTCATATGCCAGCCATCTGTTACTGCATAGATATCCATCATTTGAATGTTAGAATTATAAATTACATCAATATCCTGTTCATTTTTCCAATTGAGCCATTTTGCTGATTCTTCAACCGTTTTCGTAAATTCATTTTGCAATTGTTCTTGATTATTTACGTTTACGTATGTGCCCTCCGCAGCTTTTGCAACTTCTTCCAGCTGCTGCTGGTCTTTGCCTGCTACATCAAAGCCAATGATATTAACAACAGGGGCAATACCAGAATCTTTTAGGCTTTTCGCCGAGGCTACTGGATCTCCCCCGCATGTTTCAATCCCATCGCTCACGACATAAATAATATTTTTATTATTTTCGCCTTTATATCGGCTAAGATCCTTTTGTGCTTCCTTAATTGCTTGAGCAAGAGGTGTCCATCCCGCAGGCTTAAACTTGCTGAGTGCCTGTGCCAATCCTCCCTGATTATACGGCTGCATCGGATAAACGAGTTCATTGGATGAGCAGGATAGTTTCTTATCATTATCTGAACCTGTCCCCTTGTGCCCATAAACTCTTAAGCTAATATTTGCTTCTTTTGGAAGGGACGAAGCAAACTTATTTATTGACTCCTTGGCGAGCTCCATTCTTGATTTCGATCCCATTAGATTAGCCATGCTTCCACTGGAATCTAAGATAATTTCAACATTAACAGTTTCGATTTTTTCAACTATTGCTTCATTTTGATCAGGTTCACTAACCGTACTACTTGTGAACATTTCTTTAGGGTCTTGATATTCCTTTTTGTAAAGAGAATATAAGTGTTCAAATAACATTTGGAGTTCAGCATCTGAAGCATCCTCTGGAAAAGCAGGGAGAGAATCCAATGCTGATTGAACTTCTTCATCCTCAATTTTAAATTCATTAGAAGCAAATTGACCTGTTGGATAAGCTATAATTTCTTCTAAATTAATTGGAAGCTTAGGAGCGTCAATTTCAATTTGTTCTGCTTTTTTGCTATCTGCAACTTCTTCCACTTGTTCTGCTTTTCCGCTATTCTTTTTATCTTTTATTGAATCTTCGCTATTCGTTCCTTCATTTGACGTAGAAGAACAGCCAGCAATAATTAATAAGCATAATAAAAGAAAAGCGAATCTTTGTATGTTACGTAGCATTTGAACCCTCCTATTATAAGAAACAAACCCTTACTAATTCCCTATACTTGCAATCATATTAGAAATCTTACCAACAATCGCACCCGCAAGACCTGCACCTTGCCCGCTCATAGCCGTTGCCACCGCAAACATAAGAGCTACAATTACAGCTGCCAGTCCAACCCACTCAATGGTTGACACTCCTTTTTCGTTTGCTACACTATTTTTTGCTCTTACCAGTAAAGCTTCCATTCCAAAATTAACTTTATCCATTACGTTTTTCATCATGTTTTTCATCTTCTTTCCTCCTAAATTTTATATATTAATTTAATAAACTACCGATAATTAATAAACTACCTCCCCTATTACCCCTTTCAAGGTCAGCTTGTGAAGAATCTGACAATGCTGTCTTCTCCATAAATCATGTTAAGAACTACTAAACCAATAATCAAAAGCATGATTAGGGGAGCTATTATGAATGAGGTTATGAGAGTTACCTTAGGTGAAGCTTTTGCAGCCTTTTCTTTTACTTGCTCCAAGCTGATTTTTCTTATATCTTCTGATTGGCTCTTAAATGTGGCAGCCATCGGAACACCCAGTCTTGTAGCTTGAATGAGAGATTTTATAAAGCTTTGGAATTCCTCGTTATCATTTCTTGTTAATAATTCCAAATAAGCTTTTTCTCTTGGTACACCCAATTCAATTCCCTGAATGAATTTGGAAAATTCCTCCTGAATGGGACCGGTAAAATAGTGGATGCTTTCTTTAATGGAACTGTCTAAATTAGACCCCGCCTGGAGGCTAATACTAACGGTATCCAGAAAGTCAGGCAGGTCACTTCTCAATTGCTCCTGCCTTTTTTTCGCTGTTGATCTGATAAGCATGATCGGAACAAAGAATCCTAGAAAGGGCAATGTAACAAAGGCAATATTAGCCAAAGGGAACCCTATAATAACCATAAAAGCCCCAGTCATAAAACCCAATAATACGCAGACAATTTTAAATCCCTGAAATCGGGATACAGACAAATTAAAAGGGTTTCCGGCTTTTCTCAGCAGCACTTCCACCTCATCCGATTCACTAAAAAAATTTATTCGTTCTCCCAGAGATGAAAAATCATCTGCATACCTTGAGAGAAAGGCAATGATTCTATCTGACAGGCTTTTCTTTTTTATATTCGTTAAGCTGGAAGTTACAGCTATTTCAGTCATATGCAATTTTAGAACTTCCTTCTGTTTTGCATATGAATATAAATTTCCCATCCCAAAGGCAAAAGACAGCCAAAAGACTATGATTGATATAAGTATAAGAGAATCCATAATCTACACCTTTATATTCGTAACTGCTCTTACGAGTAGTAGAGCAATTGCCATTCCGATTATAAATATAATCATTAAGATTGCACCTGGAACTGTGAAAATTAACTCTAAAAAGCCATCCATGATGCTGTTCAGCATAAATAATAGAAAAATCGGCATAGCTGGTAGAATGTATGAAATAAAGCGCTGTTCGGCAGTGGCTGTTTTAATGGTTTGCCTAAGAATCTTTCGTTCCTCAAGCGTATGTGCCATTTCATGCAACACCTTGGTTAAATTGCCTCCAGCCCTTTTTTGGATTAAAAGAGCCGATATAAAAAGTTTATATTCTCTTGTCGGAACACGCTTTTCCATTTCCTTGAGGGCTCTTTCAAAATCCACACCGAGTCTGATATTTTGAGTGAGTGTTTTAAATTCACCCCTGGCAGGAGAATCAATCTCAGCGGCTACTACTTCTAAGCCTTGGATGATGGTCATCCCTGCCTTTGTCCCATTTCCAAGTAATCTGCATACTTCTGATAGCTGGTTATTAAGCTTGTCAATATACTTATTACGTCTGACCAGAAAGATCATCCAGTATACAAACAAACAGATAACGGAAGAAATAACAATGCTATACAATACAGGAACACTAAAAAACCCAAACAGTAAAATTGTTAATGTAAAAGCACTGAATAACAAAATAGCGAAGAATTCAGAAGGCAGAAGAGCAATATTCGCGTACATCAACTTTTTCTTGAATTCACCTGCATATTCTGTTTGATCAAAGCGGTCTCCAATCTTTGCAATGAAGCTTTTACGCTCATTCTTTCTTCTAAAAAGCTGCTCAAACTTTTTCTTAACTTCCCGCTTTTCTTTTCTAAAGCCGAGATAATTGTAAATCCCCCATATAAGCATCAAAAAAGATGCTCCGAACAATACGGATATTTCCATTAAGACACCTCCGAAGCGGTGAATAAATCGGGAGGAAGTTCAATGCCAAAGACTTTTATTCTATCCAGACATTTTGGCACTATGCCAGTTGATGTATAATATCCGTCTACCTGGCCATTTTTCTTAAGTCCCAGCCGTTTAAAAGTAAAAATTTCTTTAATATCCACGTCACTATTTTCATCTCTGTATATTTCACAAATAGAAGTGATTTTTCGCGTTCCATCAGTCAAACGTGAACTTTGGACGATGATATCCAATGCCCCCACGATATACTCCCTAATAATATGGGAAGGGAGATCCATTCCCGCCATGATCACCATGCCTTCTACACGCCGCATCGCATCAAATGGAGTATTGGCATGGACTGTCGTAATGGAACCTTCATGGCCGGTATTCATGGCCTGCAGCATATCGAAAGCTTCCGCTCCGCGGACCTCACCTACAATAATTCGGTCAGGCCTCATCCTCAGGGAGTTTTTCACAAGATGGCGGATTGTAATTTCTCCTTTACCTTCAACGTTCTCAGGACGTGCTTCCATACCAACTACATTCGGCTTATCGAGCCTTAGCTCTGCAGAGTCCTCTATCGTAATGACCCTTTCCTTTGCTGGAATTGAATTCCCCAATACATTTAGAAGAGTTGTTTTACCGCTTCCAGTTCCGCCGGATATAAGGATATTCATTTTTGCTTTTACGACCGCATCTAAAAATAGCGACATTTCATCGCTTAATGTCCCAAAGTTCAGTAGATCTGCCATCTTAAATGGGTCTTTTCTAAACTTTCTTATCGATACCAGCGGGCCATTTAAACTGATGGGCGGAATGACGGCATTAACACGGCTTCCATCTGGCAGACGTGCATCTACCATTGGAGAGCTGTCATCAATCCTTCTCCCTAAAGGAGCAACAATCCGGTCAATAACATGCCTGACATGGCTATCATCTCTGAATCTGATTTGCGCCTGCTGCAGCTTCCCCAATTTCTCAATATAAATTTCTTTATGGCCGTTTATTAATATTTCCGTAATGGTAGGGTCATTTAATAGCGGCTCTAACGGACCATAACCAATAGATTCATCTATTATTCTTGTTAATAAGATTTCTTTATCATGCCTCGGAAGAATGATTTTCTCTTCACTCATGAATTGGCTTATGAGCTGTTCAATCTTTAATCTCATTTCGCCCTGCGGCAGGCTCGTCAGCAATTCAAGATTCGCTTCTTTTAGAATTCTAGACTTATAATGTTCAACCAGTTCATTAATATATTGATTCTCTAAAGCAGATCTGCTGCCCAGTTGTGAATCGTTTAGCTTCTTCTCTGTTTTTCTTATGAATAATGACATTGGTCATCAATCCTTTATGATTATTCCAGAATTTTGCTGACCCATTTTTTTATGCTTTTAGCAAATGGAATAAGCTTCTTTTCACCCGCTTCTTTCCGAAATGGTTCGCTTCTGTTTATATGGGCTTGGACACCCTTAATATCGCGAGGCACTTTATAAGCCACCGGATAAGCTAGAACTTCTTTAAGATCACCAGGCTTTATTTCATTTTCCCGGCCTACCTCATTAAAAAGCAGCTCCATTCTTCCCTCTGTTTCAATTCCTAGTCTAAGAAATAACCCATCGACTTGCTTAAGCATACTGATGGAAGGTGCATCCAGATTTAAGCAATAGAAAATTTTATCTGATTCTTCTAAAGCTGCATATGTGTGTTCATTCATTACAGTCGGCAAATCCACAAGAACAAAATCATAGCTTCTTCTGCATGTACGCAATAGCTTGGACACAAAACCTTCAGGCAGGTTCTCCGCCACCTCAGCATCCCGCGGACTTAAGAGCACTTCCAGTTTTGAGTACTTTTCTTTCTCAGAAACATTTCTTATATGGCTTTCGTTTAACTCATCGATAACTGGCAGCAAATCTGCAACAGAGCGGTTAGATTCAATAGATAAATAAGTTTCTGTTCCGCCAAACTGCAAGTTTAAATCTATTAAGATGACTTGTGCAGTTGATTCAAGCTTTAATGTCTGAGCAAATGCACTTGAGAGTAATGTTCTTCCACTGCCGCCTTTTCCGCTGTAAAAGGAAAATATTTTTCCTCTTCCCCTTTTAAAAGACTGGTTAGCCGAAGCCGTTTCAGCCATTTGCAGCTTCCTTTGCGTGGCCATTAGGATGATACTGTCCATCCGGCCATAGAGCATGGTGTTTTCGTCAGGAAGAACAAAATAGTCTACTACACCCGCCCTTGTGACATTCCGCAGCATATCAAAATCTTGGGAGAAAGCGATGTATACAATCGGCAAGTAAGGGCTGACCGTATGGATATAATCAATCGAATCAACAGAGGAATTTTGTTCAGATTCTATTAAAAATACTAGATCTGGAGCCAGACGGTCTAATTCAGATCTTAATTCTCTATAATTTACTGTCTCAACGTTTTTAAAATCGTTAAAAAAACCGGCTAAATTATTGAGTGATTGCTCCTCATCACTTACTAGTAAAATTTTAATCTGGTCACTCATATTGTCCTCCATCATTCTCGTTGGAACTCCGCTTTGTTTGAGTTCTAATTATTTGTCTTTGATTGTTCGGTTGGCTTTTGATCAGCCTTTTTTTGCTCCGCTTGCTTTTGTTCGGTTGTTTTAGGCTGAGACTGCTGTTCTTTTTTAGGTTCTGAAGAAGTATCTTTCTTTTCGGCCTTCTTAGGGGAACTTGCTTCTGCCTGTTTACCTTCCTCTGAAGCATCAGCCTGTTCCTTTTTGCCAACATTCGCTTTAAGAACGCGCATACTATCTGCATAATTTTCCATGTGGATGATCTTAGGGGCATCTTCAGCAGATACTTCAACTACGATTCCAGTAAACTTTTTGCCTTCTTTCATTGGGTATGCAACAGGGACATCTTTCATGAACGTTTCTGTCACTGGTTTATCCTCAAATTTATGAGAGACGACAATATCTGCCCTGTCCAAAGACTCCAGAGGCTGGTCAAAATTCACCCTGTCCGATAACGGTATAGCTACTAACCTATTATTTTCATTAGCTATATTAGAAACCGGTTTAATCATTTGTTTGGTAATAATATCGTCTTCTCCTAATGGCACGACTAAGACATTATTATAAAAATCCTTTATATCTGTTACATGGGAATCCTCATTTACAAAACGATTAGGAATCTCCTTTGTCGTAACCTGTTCGGGCTTGATAAGTGTTCTAGAGGGAATATCAGAAGCAGCTACATAAATCTTTGTCATTCCCCCTAGTTCTGAATTTAAATCACTAACTTTTCTTAAGGCTAAAAAACCGGCTGCGCTTGCTAGTAATAAAGATATCGTAATAAAAATAATGGCTCTCCTCTTCGACTCTAACATCCTAAATCTTCTCTCCTACACTTGGATATATTTTATTAAAATAAAAAATAGACATAATTTCTCCTAATAAACACTCAGTTAAATTTATGTAAAACCAATTTTTAAAAATTTTCCTTTTTTTATACTATATATTTACTATCATGTCGTTCACAATTCCGTCAAACCCGCCTCAACAATTGTCGAATTTTGTCTGTGATTTTATTCCTATTTATATCTCAAAACCAAGATTTTCTTATAGGAAAAAAGAATTATAACCATAGAGTCTTTGTAATTATTTGGAATAAGTATTCGTAAATTTTTTTTTAATTCCCACGGAGTTTTATTACAAATATTACAATTTATAGATCTTTAGGCTTGTTTTTTCCTATATTCTATTTAATCATCCCCTCTAATACTCTCTTAGGTATTTTTTGATGGTATAAAAGTCCAAATCTACTTAATAATTTATTGTAATATTTCACCACTATATAATTTATTTCACTATAGGTTTAAAATAATGCCTGCAGATAGTCGGATTTGCAAACAGCCCCTGTTTAAATTTTTTAAAACTTTCTTTTTCCCTTAAGTAGTCAGAATGGCTTATCTACAATCAAAAAAAACTGCCTTCTGTTATAGGACAGTTTTTTACATATGCCAGATCATGTCTATCTTAATAAAAAAACGATACAGCCAACTCCTTCTGGCTGTATCGTTTATTTTATTCCCCTACCACCTTAGCATCTTTCAGCATCTCTTCCGTCAAAGTAATGCCCTGTTCTTCCGCAGCTTTTTTATTAATCACAAGTTCCAGGCTTTCCGGGTATCCTACTGGGATTTCGCTTGGCTTTTTGCCTTCAAGGATTTCAACGGCCATTTGGCCGGTTGTATATCCAAGGTCATGGTATTCAAAGCCATAAGACGCAAATCCGCCTCGTTTTACAGAATCGCTTTCACCCACAAAAGCTGGTATATCTTTTTCGTTGGCTACGTTCAGTACAGATTCAAGAGCAGATACAACTGTATTGTCCTTAGGAATATAAAATACATCTGCACGGCCAACTAAAGACTCAGCAGCCTGCTTTACTTCGGAGCTTGTAGAAATAGTTGTTTCTACTGCTTCAAGGCCAAGCTCTTCGATTGCTTCCTTCGCGTGTTTTACATTGACAACAGAGTTAGGTTCTCCATCATTGTATATGATCCCAACCTTTTTGGCATCTGGAACGAATGTTTTAATCGAGTTGATCGTATTCTTGATGGCATCTGGATGTGTGTCAGATGTCCCCGTAGCATTCCCCCCTGGCTCTTCCATGCTTTGTACAAGTTCCGCGCCTACCGGATCCGTAATGGCTGTAAACAGGATTGGAATATCCTTTGTAGACTGAACCACAGATTGGGCACTTGCAGTGGCGATAGCCAGGATTAAATCATTTTTATCTGCAACAAGATTCTGGGCAATGGACATGTTATTGTTCATATCTCCCTGTGCATTTTGGAAGTCTATTTTAAGGTTCTTTCCCTCTTCATAGCCAGCATCCTTTAATGCTGCTATAAAGCCTTCTCTCGCTGAATCCAAAGACGGATGTTCAACAATTTGGGTTATCCCGATTTTCACCGTTTTCTTTTCAGCAGCTTCCCCGCTGCTTTCCTCGTTTCCTGATCCGCATGCAGCCAGCAATAATAAGGCTCCGCATACTAAAATGGCCATAATCTTCTTCATCCCTAATCCCCCCGGCAAATTTTTCTTATGTACCTATGATGTAATCTTGTAAGCGTTTCGAAAATTTTATAATATTTTGATAATAACACGTTCAACAACTTTGAAACAATAGGAAATCTATTATTAGTTAAATAAATATATAAAAGCCAATAAGCAGCAGCCTTTTGTGGGAGACTATAAAAAAAACATGCAAAGGAGGATAATAATGCAACTCGACTGGATCTGGGAACCAATCCTTGTTGTGATTGGCGGTACCTTGCTGTTAAGGCTTGCAGGCAGAAAGTCCATTTCGCAAATGACTTTGGCTCAAGTCGTTATCATGATCGGCATCGGTTCTTTATTAATTGAGCCTGTTTCAGGAGACAGCATTTGGACTACTCTTGCTGTTGGCCTCATTCTTGTCCTTACATTAATCATCATGGAATACGTACAAATCAAATCCGATAAATTTGAGAAATTCATTACAGGACAATCCAAAATTATTATTGAGGAAGGACAACTAAATGAGGAAAACCTGAGAAAACTGCGCTTTACAGTTGACCAGCTGGAAATGAAGCTGAGACAGCATAATGTGGCCGTAATCAGTGACGTAAGATGGGCAACCCTGGAGCCAAATGGCCAGGTTGGCTATGAATTAAAGGAAGAGGCCCAGCCTGTCACAAAAAAGGAATTCCAGCAGCTTCAGGCCGATGTCCAACAGCTGATTAATTTATTAGAACCCGCATTTGCTAAGGGTTTCTCCATTCATATCCTTCCCGAAAATAAAGAGGATATTTTTACAGAAGTAGCTGAAGAATTTCCCAAAGACAATATACCTGGACATTTGCAGTAAATATAAAAAGCTGATGTTCTTTTCAGAATCATCAGCTTTTTACTAGTTTACTTAATAACGTTCCCTGTTCGGAATTTCATTATATTCCTCTGGATTTAAATCATAAACACTCCCATCTGCTACACTATTAATGATTCCCATAACACCAGTTTCTACCGTTTTAACTAGCTGCCCCTTCATCTTTTGGCCATAGTTCTGCGTTTGGCCCTTTACCTCAAATAAGACAACCCCGCTTCCGTTCAAGGCGAAGGATCCCAATGCAGTTCCAGGTAGGTCTAAGTCCTGGTCATATAATGAAATGTTTGTAAATACAGAATTGCCTTTTTCCTGAAGTGTATTATAAAGAGCCACATTTAGCTGGCGGGAAAAATCAAAGCGATAATTCTCTGCATATTGGCTATACTTTGATCCCTCTGGCGAACTTGGGTCCGGAACAAAATCTGCAGAGATGGACATTGTCACCTCTTCATCTGTTCCTTCTATTTTATAAAAGTTTTGATGATGAAGGTCCAGAAATACTTCTACATTTCCAAACTCATCTTGTAAACTCTTATAAACATCTCGGACGGTTTGCGACTCAGGTGTTATATACCAGCCAGGTGCACTTGATTTGCCAGGGAAATCCTCCGGTTTCGGTACATAATTTAGATCCGGATTGAAGTCACGGTTTACATCGAATCCAGGAGCTGCTGAGTAGTCATCCCCTTGCAGGGTACGGTTATAATAGTTCCATGTTGGCTGTGCACTATGTAATTGAGGGAACTGCTCTTGAACTTCTTCCCAGGTCATGACATTCCCGCGCCTGTCCAATTCAGATCCGTCAGCGTTCATCATCGGAATAGCTACAATCGTTAATTCTTCCCTAATTCTTTTTGCTTCCTCTGATTGGCTTGAGCCTAAAAATTGAAGAATATTTAGTAATGCAGCAGTACCTGTCTTTTCATTTCCATGGATTTCACTCTGTACCAGTATAACCTTATCCCCATGACCTACCCGGACAGTAAAGATATCTCTATCCTGATTGGTTTTCCCTGCTGCTTCCACCTCGACTAGCCCATTGGATGATTTTTCGATCTGGTTTAACTTTTGCTTCATTTCTTCATAATCAACAAAACCATTGATTGATACATTTTCTTCTGTAACAGGTTTTGCACCCTCAGCAAAACTCACTTGGGGAACAAGGATTGATGCTGCCAGTGCTGCTGAACTTAGGACTTTCCATAATGTCTTTTTCTTCATTTTCAAACCTCCTAATTTAAATGTTTACTAAAGCAAAAACCATAAGCCGGCAATTTAATTCGAAATCCGAATTATTAATATCATGCCTTTTAAAATGAAGATTGTAAATCTGCTAAAAGAATTAATATTCAGACAAATTAATATCCTACATTTTCCTTATTTAATAAGTCTTTGATCACATAAAAAAGGACTTCGGAAATTTCCGCTGCCCTTTTTAGTTAGGAATTAACCCTTCTTCGGGGGGTGTTTTTATACATAGATTAACCGACATTGCACAGCTCATATTAGAAAAAGAAAAGATAGCTAGTTACGCTAGCTATCTTCTCCCTAGTTAAATATTTATTCTTTTAAATCCTCAATTGAGTCAATATCCATATATGCTGGTACGACTAATCCTAGCTTAGTTCCAGTAAGGTTTGCACCTAGGTCTTCAAACTTCCCTTCGTATTCAGCGTAATAGTCAGCATGAGTTGTAGGTAACCAAGCACCTACTATTGCGTCACCACTACCGTCTGCAACACCAGCCCACATTGGACCTGCATCCACCTGCACTAAATCTACTTCGTATCCAACACTTTCAAGAACATTTTCAACTACATGTGAGCTTGCGATTACATCTTCCCATGCTACATAAAGAATCGTTAACTCTTCTCCGTCTACCTCGTCAACTCCTTCAGTCCAAGTACTGACTAACTCTTCATTTTCGCTTACCCATTGTGCTGCTGCATCAGCTGGATCATTACCTTCTTGAACTAAATTCATAACTGTTTCAATATGTTCTAGCTCCCAGTTAAATTGATCAAGAAGCTTATACGCATCAGGATGATCTTCCTTTAATCCTTAACGAACAACCGTGTTAACATCTTCAGCTCCACCATAAATACCTTTTGGATCCTCTAGATATTTTAAGTCAAAGCTTGCAAATTTCCAGTGTGGACTCCAACCTGTTACAATGATTGGCTCCTCTTTATCATATGCCTTTTTTAATGCAGCTGTCATAGCAGCACTTGAACCCTCTACTACTTCCCAGTCTTCTAGTCCGTATTCAGGTATAACATCATTGATTGTTAACTTCATTAATCCTGCACCTGGATCAATCCCGATAATTTTATAATCAACTGATCACCTTCAGAATCAGATGAGCTACTTGTTTACTCTCCTCCGCCACATGCCGCTAAACTAATAGTAAGTGCTAATGCAGATGTGATTCCTACTAATTTATTAAACATTACACTGTTTCCCCTTGTTTTTTCCTACCTATATTTTGTGTGATGCGGTCTAGTAAAATAGCTATAACAACTATTGCTAAACCAGCCTCAAACCCAACACCTGTTTTAATTTGTGTAACGGTACGATAAACCTCTGTACCAAGCCCTGGAGCCCCAACCATGGATGCTATTACCACCATTGACAAAGCCAACATGATACTCTGGTTAATCCCTGCCATAATCGTTGGCATGGCTAGTGGCAGCTGCACCTTCAATAGCCTTTGCTTTGTTGTAGAGCCGAACGCTTCAGTTGCCTCAATTAAATCTGCTGGTACCTGCTTAATTCCAAGTACAGTTAAACGAATGGTTGGTGGCATTGCAAAAATAACGGATGCAATAACCCCTGGTACCACCCCAATACTGAAGAAAAAGATTGCCGGCAGTAGGTATACGAAAGCTGGCATCGTTTGCATCAAATCAAGAATAGGTGTAACTACTTGCCTTGCTCTTTCGTTTTGTGATGCCCAAATCCCAACTGGAATTCCAATCACAATGGATATCAACACCGCCGTCAATACAAGAGCAAGCGTCTCTAACATGTCTCCCCAATAACCTAAATTATCAATAAGCAATAAACCTAATAATGCAAATAAAGCAATTCTTATATTACAAACCTTCCAAGCTAGCAACACTAGAATAATAAGTAGAATAGTAGGTATAAAGCCTAAACCTGCAACTATTCCTTCAACAAAAAATTCAACACCAGTTGATATACCATCAAACATTCCGCCAAAGGTATTTGGCCGTTACCGCTGAACAGGGGCAGCCGCAGCAGAAACTTGGTGCCAGCTTCCCATCCACAATGAACAAACAACCAGTAACAAGATGATGATTTTGACCCTCTTAATTTTTCTCATCCAAAACAGTTTCTAAATCCGGTACTCTTTTGGTCAGTAACTATAAAAAAGCAGCCAACACTATTGTGAAGGCCGCTCCCAAACCAATGATTCTATTAAAATGGTACTTTTTTATAATATCTTCTCGTTGTCAGCGGGTGATTCCTTTGCTCTTCCAAGTGGCAGCTGACTCTCTCAAGTAACGCCGCAAAGACAATCGGAGAAACGAGACTACGCAGACCTTCGGAAATGCCCTCTAATGGATATTCCTTCGTATCAAAAATGGTTACTTCCTTCGAGTAATGTTCAGCAAATCGCTCGACTCTCTCCGCTAGCTTACGGGTTCGATCTTCCCCTTTTAATAGAATTATGCTCGTATCTTCTTCCACTAATTCCAAGGTACCATGGAAGAAATCAAGGGCATGAACTGGTCGTGTTTTAATCCACTGCATTTCTTCTAAAATACACATGCCATAATAATAGGTTTGACCCCAATCGATCCCTGTTCCTGAAAGGATATGGTACGGTGTATCTTTATGTTTGCAGGCAAACTCTGCCGCCCGCGGTTCTACCGCTTCCTTTACCGTAACGAGGGCATTTGGCAGTTGTCGCATTTCCTCAACAAATTGCTTATAGACTGGAAATTCATTCCGCTTATACATCAAACGGAACGCTAGTAAATAAGACTGGATATAGAACGATTCACAGGAGGTATCATCAGCTGCATAATTGACAAAAGTATAATCGGTTCCATTCGCTAACGGTGTAGCGGCATGCCCCACAAGGCTGATCGTTACCGCCCCTTTTTCTTTACAAAACGCTGCTGCCTCCACTGTTTCTTTGGTTGTACCAGACAAAGAAGGCAAGATAACCAATGAATGTTCACCCAGGTGCTGATGATCCATCAACATTAATTCCGAAGAGATCTCTGTATAAACCGGCAGGTTGGAATGTGTTTTTAAAATATATTCAACCGGGCGCATCAGGATGGCCGCCCCTCCAGTTCCAACAAAGAATACATTTTTCAACCCTTTTTGTATCACTGAATCAATTACCTGATCGAATTCATCTTTAAGAGATAAGGCGCCATTTTGAATGGTTAAATATCTTTTCACATCAAAGTTATACATGCTGGTCGCCTCCTAGTAAGCCATTTTACGGTAATATCTGCGAGTCTCTAACGGATGATTTCTTTCACGCTCAAGATATACACTAATTCGGCCCGTTAGTGCCCAGTTCAGGCAGATTGCAAAATGCTTTCTGAATTCATCACTAACTCCTTCCAAGCGGTAATCCTTTGTATCTATTATGAACAATTCGTTGGTGATATTTTCTGCGAATCGTTCAACACGTTCTACCAATGGACGAGTTTCATCTTCGCCCTTGAATAAAATCACACTTGTATCCTCTTCAACCAGTTCAAGTGTGCCGTGGAAGAATTCAGCCGCATGGATGGATTTAGACTTGATCCACTGCATTTCTTCTAAGATACACATTGCGTAGGAATAAGTATTCCCCCACAGATTCCCGGCCCCAACCAGCATGTGGTAATCAGTATTTTTATGTTTGATTGCGAATTGCTCAGCTTGTGAGTCGAACTGCTCTAACGCATCGACGATACCTTGTGGTAAGAGGGAAATTTCTTTTGCAAACTGATCATATTGCGGGAACTCATCATTGTTATGAATAAAACGGAACGTAAGCAGCTGCAGGTGAATAAAGAAAGTGTCAAACGAATGCTTCTCATGACCAGTGGAGATGCAATAATCTACAGCCTCAGCCAATGGCGTACCTTGTTCTGCAACTAGCCCAATCGTTGTCGCACCCTTGCTCTTACAGAACTCAGCAGCGGCTACTGTTTCTTTTGTCGTGCCAGTAACTGACGCAAAGATACAAACAGAATCCTTGGTCAGGTGGCGATTATTCATTACCATAAGCTCAGCTGCAATTTCCGCATGTACCTCCAGTGTGGAATTGGACTTTAAGATATACTCATATGGATACATCATCGCAATCGTCCCGCCGGAACCGATTAGGAAAATGTTTTTAAATCCTTTAGCTGAAATACCATCAACAACCTTCTCAATTTCCTCTCTCTTCGCGATGGCCTCTTTTCCAACCAATTGTAAAAATAACTCAGCATCAAATTTCAACATGTACACTACCTCCAAATTTTTATTAGAATTATTAGGATTACATTTTTATGGTGCCTTTTTGGTGCCTGACACCATAAATGACACCACCAACATTTTTAGTAAGGCACTTTCCACATATATCTTCTTGTGCTTAGTGGATGGTTTCGGACTGTTGCTAGTTCTTCTGCGTATTGGCGCAGGATAGTTTGCAGGACGAGTGGGGCTATGTAGCCCTTGACGCTTTCTGCTACACCCGTCAGATCAAAGTCCTTTGCATCAAGGACGACGACTCTTTCGTCATATCTTTGGGTAAATTCCAATGAGCGTTCTTCTAATGGCCGGGTCTCATCTAAACCTAACAGCTGAATTACTGGTACGTTTTGATCCAAGACTTCAAACGGCCCGTGGAAATATTCCCCGGCATGGAGAGCGTGGGAGTGAATCCATTGCATTTCCATCAGCAGGCAAATCGCAAACCAATAAGCAGTTCCATAATTTGCACCGCTCGCCATCGTGTAAATTACTTTTTCATCCTTATAGGATTGAGCAAATTCCTTTGCCTGATCAAAATACTTTGCTTTCTCCTGTATCAATATTTGATCTAAATTCTCTAAGGAGGAAACGACATCAGAAAACTTTTCATTCCCTTCTTTGGCAGCCAGAAGTCCAAAAACAAGTTCCAGCATCACGGCTGGTGACTCATTCACATACTTCGCTTCTTTCCCATCTTCATAAACAATCACATACTCAGATGATTCGGCAAGCGGTGATCCCGGGTCAAAGGTTAACGAGACAGTAATTGCACCTTTTTCCCGTGCAAATCGGGCTGCCTCTACCGTCTCCGGTGTTTTTCCAAAGTGGGAGCACAAAATCACCAGCGATTTCTCGTTGAGTCTCCGTGGGTTACGATGAACGAACTCATTGGAACTATACAGGTCCGAGTCAATCGTTGCACTTTCCCGATCTAATACGTATTTACTTGCATACATAAGGGATAAAGAGCCACCGCAGCCTACGAAATAGACACGATCGATGTCCCGTTCTTTAAAGACATCCAAAACCTTTTGTACGTCTGCTAACATTTTTTATCCTCCTTTTTTTATGACTTTGTCAGATGAAACTTCATTTTGCGTATATTGGAGCCTTTGATAGGTACCAAAACAAATCAAGGCGAATCCACCAATAAAAATACATCCATACAGTAGCACCAACGGCCCACTAGTCGGAACAATCTCTCCGTCCGTTACTCTAGAAACGGTGTAAGACTTCGCAGGGACTTTTCAACCGCCTTGTTAGGGTCAATCAAGTATTGTGAAGAAGTAAACTCCATCGTAAGGGCACGATCGTAGTTGTAGTTTCCTAAGGTTTTCATATATGTTTCCAATGGCAGGCTGCCATCCCCCCATGCTAAATGTCCACCCGGGTTCCCATCGATAAAGTGGATATGGACCAAGTCACCCTGCAATTGCTGAAAATAGCTGGCCAGTTCCTCCCCTTCTACCGCAAGCGGAATGGTATCGACCATTCCTTTTAAATGAGGAGAAGCAATCGAAGCTAGGATTTCTTTTAACTCAGGCAAGGTAGTAATCAGATTGGACTCAATTTTTTGTAATGGCTCCAGGGCTAAAACGATTCCTTGTTTTTCCGCATAAACGGTTAGCTGTTCCAATGAATCTTGGGTCCGGCTCCACGCTTCCTGCCTGCTTTCATTGCGGTATCCCCAGCCGGCCGTAACTAACACCATCGGCGCCTCTAATTCAAGCGCAGCATCGATCGATTTTTTAAAATAAGCGACACTTCTTTCACGAATCGCCGACTCTTTTGCGGCAAGATTGATCGGGTACATACACTGTTCAGGAGTAAAGCAAACGACCTCCAATTCACGCCGGTCGATTTCTTTCTTAATGGTACGGATTTCTACTAAGGAAGAATCCTCCACATACAGGTGCGGCGCAGCACCCCACAGTTCAATTTTTTCAAACTCATACTTCACCATCGCAGCTAAAAAATAGTCCAGCGGATAGTGCAGATAATGAAAGTTCATTCCTGTTATTTGCGACCGCTTGATTTTGCCCATCCAATCCCTCCATTTCGGTTCCCAACGTAGTTTTTAAAAAATGACATTTGGTATATACCATTCAAACCAATCATACGAAACTAGAGTGACGGAGAGGGAAGAGGAAAGCGAACCAACCCTTTCCTTTTCACTCCCCTATGACTCTTTACAAGTTTCTATTATCCTTTTACACTACCTGCCGACAGACCGCGCACAAATTGCTTTTGGAAAACAATATACGCGATAATCATTGGCAGCGCCGAAATGGCTAACCCCGCCAATTGGATTCCGAAATTGGTATTCAACTGACTTCTCAAATTCATCAGACCCACCGGAATCGTCCTTAGGGCAGAATCCTCCACAAAAACTAACGCAAACATAAATTCATTCCACACGTTCATTCCCGTTAATAACGCACACGAGGCAATAATCGGTTTTCCCATCGGAACAATTATATGTCGGTAAACCTTCCAGCTATTACATCCATCAATAATCGCTGACTCCTCAAGCTCTTTCGGAATCGACAGAAAATAGGAGCGCATTAAGAAAATTGAAAACGGCAGTTGAAATGCAACATATGGGAGAATTAACGCCCAATAAGTATTGTACAGTCCAATCGCCTGCAGTAATTTGTAAAGTGGAATTAAGCTGACCTGCGGCGCCAGCATTAGCCCGCTTAGGATAATAACAAGCAAAATATTCTGTCCTTTAAACTGGAAGCGGCTTAACCCAAAAGCGGCCATCGACCCCAGCAGTAATACCATTACGACCGATACCACCGTAATGAACACACTATTTAGGAAAAATTGGCCAATCCCGGCATCCCAAGCGGCCCGGTAATTCTCCCACAGCCATTTTTCCGGAAGCGACCAAGTATTTAAGAAAAAGTCAGCATTAGATTTTAGTCCGCTCAAGCCGAGCCAAAGGATCGGATAAATGATCACCAATGCAAAGAGACTAAACCATATAAGCACAACCGTTTGAAAAATTCTATTTTTCACCTTCAAAGACAGCTTGGAACTTCCTGTCTTGATTTCTTTTATTTCATTCGTCTCAACTACCGTATTGTTATTCGCCATTGCCTACGCCTCCTGTCCCGATTTGCCTATTTTTAGCTGAATTAAGGAAAGAGTAAGGGTGACTACAAAAATAATAGTCCCAATGGTAGAAGCATAACCCATTTCATCATTTCGGAAGGCTGCCCGATAAAGCATCGTTCCTAACACTTCGGTTGAACGGCCGGGTCCCCCATTTGTCATTACATACACTTCATCGAATACTTTGAACGCACCGATTACCGTAATCACCGTACCGACCAGAATCATTTCTTTCATTTGCGGCAAGGTGATGAAAAAGAACGTTTTTATCTTAGAAGCTCCATCAATCATAGACGCTTCATAATATTCAAAAGGGATTTTTTGCATGGCGAGTAAGAATAACATCACCATATAACCGGTGTACTGCCATTGTGAAACAGCAACAACAGCATAAATCGCCGTCTTACTGTCACCCAGCCAAGATATTGCCCATTCCGATTGTCCGATTGCATTTAACACCCCGTTCACTAAACCCACTTCTGGATTATAAAGGAGCTGCCATAACAAACCAACAACCGCAATTGAAATAACAGCGGGGATAAAAAAGACAGTCCGGAAAAATGGCTGAAACCTTCTAATCAATTTATCTTCTAATATGGCTGCAATGATTAAGCCCATACCTACCTGAAAAACCAATGAAATGACAGCGTACAGAGAATTATTTTTCAATGCAGTAAAAAAGATTGGATCTTTGAAAAGTCTGCCATAATACTCTAAGCCAACAAACACTCTTCCAGCTTCAAATGAATTCCACCGAAACAAACTGTTATATAGATTTAATACAATCGGCAAAAATACAAAAAAAAGGATGAATAGAAGCGCTGGCAAAATAAAAAGTATCGCAGTTTGGCTGTTTTTAAATGTTTTTGTCATCCCCAACTTCCTCCTAGGAGGGGGTAAGCTGGTGTGCCCTGCCTACCCTTTCTCATTTATAAAAAATGTAACATGTAGTAATATAGATTACTGTCTAGCTCCTGAACCCAGATGATAGTGGAATAGTCGCTTAACGGGTACTTCCGCTTTTCTTATTCCACTTCACTTTGTACTTGCTTAGCTACATCTTGTACATCTTTGATAATTTCTTCTGGAGATTTGGATCCATCAAGCAATAGCTGAATATTGGATAGATACACATCCGCTACCTTCGCATGGACATCTGTGTCGAGCCATTCAGCCATACCTTCAGCCTTCTTCATGACTTCAACACCTTCAGCCACTTCCTTCAAAGCTGTATCTTGGTTTGTAGCCCCATCAATAGGACTTGGCCAGCCAATTTGCTCCACAAGCTTTAAGGCGTTATCTTTACTTGTTAAATACTTCAAGAATTTAATCGCTTCTTTTGGATGTTTTGTTTTAGAAGAAACGATAAATCCATCCGGTGCTCCGGTAATGAAACTCTGACTGCCCTTGCCATCTGCAATGGACGGCATTGGGAAGAAGCCCCAGTTTCCTTTCATATTATTCTCGATCGTTTGAAATTCTTCTAATTCGACATAGAAGATTGCTCCCTTACCGGCTGCAAATAATTGTTGTCCCATATCATGAGAACTAGAGTTAACATTCTTCATAAAGTAACCCTTCTTATTCAAATCAGCTAACATTTGCATGGCTGTTATATAGCCTGGGTCTGTAAACTCACCTGATTTCGGATTATAGTCTTTCATTCTCACATCCTGGGCCACCATCTTTTGGTTTAAGCCTGTTAAGTAATGGATTGCTGCCCATGGACCTTGGTTACCTAGAATAATTGGCGTTTCTCCGCCCTTTTTCAAGGTGTCTAGCAATTGTATAAATTCATCCCAAGTAGTTGGCGCCTGCAGTTGATATTTATCAAAAATCTTCTTGTTGTAAACAAAAAATTTCCCATTGAAACGAAGCGGAATCCCGTAATTTATTTCATCTGATATAAAAGGCTGAAGAGATGCCGGAATAAAACTGTTCTTCCAAGCTGGATCTTCATTTAAATAAGGAGTTAAATCTAAAGCTGCATTTGCACGGACGAATTTCCTGGCAAATTCACCTGACCATGAAAACATAATATCTGGAACTTCGTTACCGCCTAGAATTACACGGAGTTTGTCTTTAATCGGTTCATCTGCAACCGCTTCCATTTTAATGGTGATATCTGGATTTTCCTTTTCAAAGGCTTCCACTACTTCTTCAAAATAAGGAGCGTATTCTGGCTGCGGCCACTTATGCAAAAACTTTAATACAACTTTCCCCGACTCTTCATTGCTAGAAGAGGAACTAGAGCATCCTGTCAGGACAAGAGCGAACACCATCAGTACTGCTAATAAAACGTTTATTTTCCTTCTCAATTCATTAACCCTCCTTATTTTTATAAAATCAACCTATACAAAAGCGGTATTCCTTCACCCCCCAACCTTCTATGAATGGATTTATATTTTAATCCCTTTAAGGAAATTAAAAGGGAATCCCATAACCAAAAGCACCCTCTACAAGACACGTCTTTGCCGCAAACTTGGCCCCTTCCTCCATACTGTTTTGGAGGAGGGTGGCTTCCTGAATTTCAGGGTTTTCTTTTTTTTCAGAAAGATAATGTAAGATAAATGCAGTAAAAAAGGAATCTCCGGCACCGAGTGTATCAACCGGCTGCACAAAGTGCGGCTCCTGGCGGTAAAAGGATTGACCGTTATAGACAATCGAGCCGCGTGAGCCCATTGTGCCCAATACTAATTTACTCCCATAGGAATGGGCACGTTTTAATAGATTCTCTACTTCCTCTTCGGCCAATTGCCCGCATGAGAGTAAGCTTATATCGATATGAGAGCAATTCTTCGCTAGCAATTCATCGTTATAATCACTCGAAAAATCATAGGATACCAGGATCCCGGATTCTTTTAATTTATTTAACTCTGAATCCATCTCACTATAGATGCTGCTATGGGCAATATCAAAGCTTTTAATATATTCCAAGTCTTCTGAGCTGAGGACAATCGGATGATCCATTTGAACACCGCCCCCATTTCCACCGATGAACACCCGGTCACCATCTACTAAATCAACTGCGGCAAACCCATTTTCCCCTTCATGCTGCCGGCAGTTAGAAATGTCAACATTCAAATTTTTTAAGGTGGCAATAATATGCTCTGCGGCCCGATCATTGCCGAACACTCCAAGATAGGCTGCCTCAATCCCTAACTGCTTCGCATAGACACTGAAATTCAAGGCATTTCCGCCTGGATACATCGTTTTTTTATAAACATATTTATCAACCACATTATCTCCAACACCGATTACCTTCATGAAAAAAACCTCCAAATCTCACTTTTGGTATATACCATTTAAACTAAGTTGAAATGATTTTAACTATCATTTCAACTTTAATTCAGAATAAAACTTGACTATATCACTTCTCGTTAAGGACGTGGAGAATTCTATTTCCTTTTCATTGGTATCAAAAGCAACTGCTTCTTGGAAGATACACGGACTCTCGGAACGTATTTTCAACAGCTTGCTCTCACTTTCATCGGAAACTGTGATCTGCATAAACTCCTTTGCCATGACAAGCACAACCCCATATTCTCTTTCTAAAATTTCATACAAAGAATCATTGTCGGTAATAATTTCATCGAGCCTAGGACAAAGCTTCTCTGGCAGGAATGATTCTTCAATCGAAATCGGAGTCTCATTAACATGCCGAAGCCGTTGAATAGCAATCATATTTTCTCCCAGGGGCAGTTTAAGCTTTTGAGCTAAATTAGGTGTGGCTTCCATTTTACGAATGGACAGAATCTGTGTGCTAGGTATTAATCCTTTACTCAGCATGTTCTTGGTAAAACTATTAAACGTAACAAAATCCAATTGGATTTTGTTATTGTTGATAAAAGTTCCCGACCCTACACGCCGCTCCACTACACCTTCCCGCTCCAAGATCGACAAGGTATGTCTTGCTGTCATCCGGCTGATTTGAAACTGCTCAGCCAATTCCCGTTCCGAAGGAAGCTTATCACCATGCTTAAGCTTTCCGCTTTCAATTTCATCGAGAATTTTATTTTTTAATTGTTTGTAAAAAGGAACATCCTCTTCATCTCTGATCATTCTGTTCATCTCTATTTCTCCCGTATATTCACGTATTTAATCTATATACAAAGGATATAGTATTTTTACTTCATTTGTAAATCTTGTTTCTTCCAATGGTATATACCATTGGAAGAAAAGCTAAGGGCATTCTATCTAGGAATTAGAGAATAGGAAATTAATTTTTAAGAGCGCTTACAATCGTTTTGAAATAAAAACAGGCTCTAGGATGATGTTTACCATAGGAGATTTTTAGAATGAGGTTCATTTTGTCAGTAACTGAACAACAGTGTAGTGTTTTTATAATTATCAGAATTATTAATTAAATATATAATAATTCAATTCCACCTCCTTGTCAATATATTTTCTACTAAACAAATATCTACAATATTAGTAAAATTGACCTAACTAAGGATTGGTAATTTCACCTTGTCCCCTGTCATTGCTAGAATTCTGCCTTTAGTCTTATAAGAATAATGTCGATATTAGTCCTGATTTTCCCTAAGGCAGGTTCCGTGTGCATTAAAATGAGAGTGTAATATCATTAACAGAAATTAGAGTAATCTGGAATAATTTTTATAGTTGCTGCGATTATTTTTTTTCACTAAGAAAATGTACGAAAAAGTATCTGGAATTAAACGAAAAGTACAGCCAAAATTATATGGATGGTATTCATGGTTGTGGAAGAATGATTTTTCGGAAAGCATTAACTCATAAAAAATAATCCTACTGAGGAGTTCAAAAATGCCCAAAAAGCAGCAAAGTATTGAAGAACTGGAGAAAGAAGAAGAGGATATTGTCTTTCGTGAAAAAGAAGAGCTTGCTCATTTTCTCAAGTATATGGACGGGCTTGAAATGGATCAACTTGTGTTGACAATACTTTCCTATACCGGTTTACGAATTTGTGAAATATTGGCCTTAAAATGGGGGATTTAAACGAAAAACAAGGTACTATTCGAGTTACTAAAACTCTTTATAACCCTAAAAAAATATCAGCTTTTAACACCAAAGACAAAGGGCTCTGTCCGTACTATAAAGATTGATGAAATGCTAATAAACATGTTTAAGAAGCATCGACTTAAACAAAATGAGATTAAATTAAAAACAGACTTGTTTATCAAGATAACGGATTTATTTTCGCCTAAGAGGATGGACATTCACAAATAAGAAAGTTTGTTGAGACCCGGCTTAAAAGGCTTCTGAAAAAAGCAGAAATAGAAAAAGAACATTACTCCACACTCTTTTAGACATACCCACACTTCATTATTAAAGCTGGAGTCGGCATTAAAGAAATACAACAGCGGCTAGGATATAAGGATATTAATTCTACGATGAATATCTATTCTCATATGACCGCCAATATGGAAGAAAGGCCTCCCATCAGTTTAGCAAACTGACGAAAGGCCTCCTCCTATAGTTAGCTTCATTTCTTGTTGGATTCGGTGTTTAGAAAACGAGGACAAATCCGAGAACAAGAAAAGCATATTAATATTTTTGACTTGATATAATTAGGTTTTAAAACCTAATTACATCATGCCGCCCATTCCGCCCATGCCACCCATATCAGGCATTGCAGGAGCTGGATTTTCTTCCGGCTTGTCAGCTACAACAGCTTCTGTTGTTAAGAACATAGCCGCAACAGATCCAGCGTTTTGAAGGGCTGAACGAGTTACTTTAGTTGGGTCAACAATACCGGCTTCGATCATGTTTACCCACTCGCCAGTAGCAGCGTTAAAGCCTGTTCCAACTGCTTCGCGCTTTAAGCGGTCAACAATGATAGAACCTTCTAAGCCTGCATTGTGAGCGATTGTGCGGACTGGCTCTTCCATCGCACGCAATACGATGTTAACACCAGTTGCTTCATCGCCTTCAGCTTCAATGGCAGCTACTTTATTGTAAACGTTTAGAAGGGCAACCCCACCGCCGGAAACGATACCTTCTTCTACAGCTGCACGTGTAGAGTTAAGGGCGTCTTCGATGCGAAGCTTGCGCTCTTTTAATTCAGTTTCAGTTGCAGCACCAACCTTAACAACTGCAACACCGCCAGCAAGCTTAGCTAGGCGCTCTTGTAATTTTTCGCGGTCAAATTCAGAAGTTGTTTCTTCCATTTGAGTGCGGATTTGGTTAACACGTCCGCCGATTTGCGCGCTGTCTCCAGCACCTTCAACGATTGTAGTGTTTTCTTTTGTAACAACAACTTTAGTAGCGCGTCCTAAAGAGTCGATTGTAGCGGACTTAAGGTCACGGCCAAGCTCTTCTGTAATCACTTCACCGCCAGTTAGAATAGCGATGTCTTCTAACATTGCTTTGCGGCGGTCACCAAAGCCAGGAGCTTTAACAGCAACTGCATTGAAAGTTCCGCGAAGCTTGTTAACTACCAATGTAGCAAGAGCTTCACCTTCAACATCCTCAGCTACAAGCAATAGTGGCTTGCCTTGCTGTACAACCTGCTCAAGAACAGGAAGGATTTCCTGGATGCTAGTAATCTTCTTATCAGTGATTAAGATATAAGGGTTTTCAAGAACGGCTTCCATCTTATCAGAATCTGTTACCATGTATGGAGAAGCATATCCGCGGTCGAACTGCATACCTTCTACCACATCAAGCTCAGTAGTGAATCCTTTAGATTCTTCAATTGTGATAACACCGTCGTTGCCAACGCGTTCCATAGCTTCAGCAATCAATTGGCCAACTTCATTGTCAGCAGCAGAAATCGCTGCAACTTGAGCAATTGATTCCTTGTTTTCAATTGGCTTTGAAATAGCTTTTAATTCTTCAACAGCAGTAGCAACCGCTTTTTCAATACCTTTGCGGATACCCATTGGGTTAGCGCCTGCAGTAACGTTCTTTAGTCCTTCACGGATCATCGCCTGTGCAAGAACTGTTGCAGTTGTTGTACCGTCACCAGCAACATCGTTTGTTTTGCTTGCAACTTCAGCAACAAGCTTAGCGCCCATGTTTTCAAAAGCATCTTCTAATTCGATTTCTTTCGCAATTGTAACACCATCATTAGTGATTAACGGAGAACCGAATTTTTTCTCAAGAACCACGTTGCGTCCTTTAGGTCCAAGAGTTACTTTTACTGCATTTGCAAGGGAATCTACACCGCGAAGCATCGCACGGCGAGCTTCTTCACTAAATTTAATCTCTTTAGCCATTTATAAAAACCTCCTCTGATTTTTAGCTCTTTATCGTTTTTAAAATCTACCGTATTTCGGCTACTAGCCAATTACAGCAAGAATATCGTTTTCACGTAAAATTAAGTATTCTTTGCCTTCGTACTTTACTTCAGTACCAGCATATTTTGAGAAGATAATGCGGTCGCCGTCAGCAACTTCAAGAGCAACGCGCTCACCATTTTCAAGAACGCGGCCAGTTCCCACAGCTACAACTTTACCTTCTTGAGGTTTTTCTTTAGCAGTGTCCGGCAGTACAATGCCGCTTGCAGTTTTTTCTTCAGTTTCAACAAGCTCGATAATAATTCGATCACCTAGTGGCTTTAACAAGTGAAACAACCTCCTCAAATATTATGTAAATTTTTTATTATTAGCACTCTCTCTAATCGAGTGCTAACACAATTATTATATTAATGAATCTCATTTCTATTTGCAAGGGTGAAGCTTAAATTTTTTAAAAAAATTTGCACCGTTCAAAACACGTCAAAATTCGACACAAACAACCTCCTAAGTATGCTTCACTTCTATTCTTTTTTGCTAAAAAATCCCAAATGCAGTGCTGAGATTTGAAACCAACTCCTTTTTAAGAGTAAAATGGCTTTAGTACATGTCTTAAAACCATCAATCTTAAGGGGTAAACATTTTGAAGAAGGAATACTGGATTATTTTAATAGCCTATATAGCTATGCAGCTTTCAAGTCTTTTCGGCGTTCCGCTGATCATGTTAATTGCAGACTTCCTGGGACAGAGTCCCGATAACATGCACATACTGGCGGTAGCCTACTGGCTGGTCATCAGTTTCACTATTACGTTGATTATTACGCTTCTTTTGCTGAGAAAAGAGATGAAAATAGGTTTGGCCCAAAGAGATGCTTCTTCTGCAGCAAGTGCAGTAGGCTGGGCAATTGGAGGCATATTTTTAGCGTTAATTGCTCAAGCTACAGCTGCAAGCATTGAAAACATGATCGGCGTTGAAATGGGATCTGAAAATACACAGCAAATCATCCGGATCATAGAAGCCTCCCCTGTCGTAATCTTGATTAGTTCAGTTGTTGGGCCCATCCTGGAAGAAATCGTATTCAGGAAGATTATTTTCGGTTCTCTTTATAAACGATTTAACTTCTTCCTATCTGCCCTGATTAGCTCTGTAATTTTTGCTCTTGCCCATTTTGAACCTGAACATATTCTTCTGTATTCGGCCATGGGCTTTACCTTTGCTTTCCTATATGTAAAAACAAAACGGATAATCGTACCGATTTTTGCCCACGTCGCCATGAATACTTTTGTTGCAATCATTCAGCTTAATCAGGGCAACCTGGAGAAGTGGTTGAAGGAAATGGAAAATGTACAAAGCTTTATCAGCTTTATCGCAGTCTAACGGGCAGTAAGCCAACACTATCGATTTCGGTAATAGGACGAGGTACGATTATGATGGCCAACTGCCCGTAAAGGCCCGATTTGTTCATCTAACACTCAGCGAAAAAAAACGCTTCGCTGGGTGAAGTTTCACTTTATTGGAGGATTTTAATGAGAAGCACACCTTTGTTTTCGGGCATCGTTTACATTCTGCTGGGATGTCTTTTTACCTTTATAGCCATTCAGAATATACAGCGTGAAGAAGCATGGGGATTCTTCACTTATTTTCTGATCATCATTGCCACATTCGATTTTGGCACCGGCCTGCGAATGGTTGGCTTCCATTTTAAATTGAAGAATAAAAATAAAAAATGAGCCTGAAATAAGGCTCATTTTTTGTTATGATTGTTCGCTTTCGATTTCCTGCAGCTTCTCTGCTTCCAATACTTTTTTATAGGAAATGCGAGAGATAAAAATACTGACTTCATATAAAAGCAGCAGCGGTATCGTGACCATCATATGGGATAAAAGATCCGGCGGTGTAATAAAGGCTGCTATTACTACTAATACAAAGTAAGCATATTTCCGTATTTTCACCAAATACATTGGCGTGACAATCCCCAGCCTTGTTAAAAACATGACCACAACTGGAAGCTGGAACAGCACTCCGAATGGAATGGTCAGCTGGAAAAGAAATTGAAAATATTCATTTATCCCGATTACTTGATTGATATCCAGCCGATTGGCAATTGAAGTCATGAACTCGACTACAAATGGAAATAAAATAAAATAAGCGAATGCGATTCCGCCGACAAATAGAATAACAGAAACGGGTATATAACTAAGTGTTACTTTCCGCTCTTTATCTGATAGCCCCGGACTGATAAACGCCCATAGCTGATATAAAATCACTGGTGATGTAATAATAAAAGCGATCAGGAAAGCAAATTGCATATAAATTTTAACCGGATCGGTTAACCGGAAAGCATTCATCGTCAGTTCCTTCGCTTCATCCGCTTTTTGCAAATATACAATCAGCGGCTCAGCCAGGAAAAAGCTAAATATCACAGCGATAAAGAAAAAGATGACTGAAATAACAATCCTTTTTCTTAGCTCGCCTATATGTTCATATATCGTCATATCATTATGACTCATAACTATTCATCCTAACTTACTTAGCATCTTTTTTATCGTCATCCTCCGCTAAGCCTTTTGCTGCGTTTTTAAATTCACGTAGAGTACTCCCCGCTGCTCTTCCCAATTCCGGAAGTTTCTTTGGGCCAAAAATCACTAATGCAATTAAGATAATGAGTATGAGGCTTCCAGGTCCAAGATTCATCATTGCCGCACACCTCCCCTTACCTATAATAGCGAATCCATAACAATCTTCAAGTATTTTCTTTTGGAATGCAGGGCTTACGTTTCTGCCGGATAATTTTTCAAGAAGTAAACCAGTGACTGCAATTCAACAGCCAGGTCTATATGGTGAATCCGAATGGACGACGGCACAGTCAGCCTGGCAGGCGTAAAATTCAGGATGCCTTTAATTTTAGCTTTAACCATCCGATCTGTAATCGCCTGGGCAGGCGGTGCCGGAACTGTTAAGATAGCCACCTGAATATCATTTTCTTCAATGACCTTTACCAGGTCATCCATATGATAGACAGGCACATCTCCTATCTTTGTCCCTACCTTGTTCTCGTCCACATCAAAAGCAACTTCTATCTTTGTATTATTATTCTTGAGAAAATTATAATTTAAAAAGGCTGTCCCTAAATTACCTACTCCGACCAAAGCGACTTTAGTCAGTTCATCCTGATCTAGGGTTTTACGGAAAAAGGATAGCAGATAATTTACATTATAGCCGTAACCTTTTTTCCCTAACGCACCAAAGTAAGAAAAGTCCCGGCGGATTGTTGCCGAATCCACCTTAACCGCTTCACTGAGTTCCGCTGATGATACCCTTTGTTTCCCTGAGGAGTGGAGGTTTTTAAGAAAGCGATAATATAAAGGAAGCCGTTTAGCTGTGGCTTGCGGTATTTTCATTGGTTCATTGGCCATTCGTACATCTCCGTCCCTATGATGTATTAGTCTCTTTTAAAATCTCCGTTTTTCCCGCCTGTTTTTTCTATTAAAAAGGTTGGTCCGATTATCATTCCTTTATCTACTGCTTTACACATATCATAAACAGTTAGAGCACAAACAGAAGCTGCTGTTAACGCTTCCATTTCCACACCCGTATTTCCTTTTGTCTTTACAGAAGCAGTGATGAGCAGAATATATTCTTCCTGCCCGGTTTTCCATGAAAAAGAAATATCCACGCCAGTCAGCGGCAGCGGATGACACATCGGAATAATATCCCATGTCTTCTTGCTGGCCATGATGCCGGCAACCTGTGCAACAGAAAGCACATCCCCTTTTTTCATAGTATTGGATGTAATCTTTTCATATATTTCTTTATTAACAGTTATGCTTGATTGGGCAATGGCTGTCCGCGCTGTTTCAGGCTTGTCGCTGACATCCACCATTTTTGCTCTGCCCTCTTGATTAAAATGGGTAAAATCCGCCATCAAAAAACACCTCTCTCCAAAATCATACACTATTTTACCCCATCTTTGTACGTGCTTTGTATGCTTCTTCACATATTTCTTTACTATTTTCCTATAAAATATTTCCATTCAGCACCTGCAGGATAAAAGGCCTGCCTCCGGGCGGGCCTCAACTAACCACCAACGTGTAAAACATTCCGTTGATGGAAGTTTCACTTTATTGCCGAACATATATGAATAAGTTACACTTACTCTATACTATAGAGGTGAAAAAAATGATACTTTTACAAGTAAATCAGCTAACCAAAAATTTTGCTGCTGATCCTATTTTAACGAATATAAAGCTTGAAGTACAAACTAGGGATCGGATTGCCCTTGTCGGACGGAATGGAGCAGGAAAATCTACCCTTTTGAAGATAATAGCCGGCCATATGGCGTATGATTCCGGCGACATCATTAAACCCAAGGAAGTAACGATTGGATACCTGGCACAAAATACCGGCCTTGAATCCAACCTTTCCATTTGGGATGAGATGCTGACAGTGTTCGAGCATTTACAGAAGCAGGAGAAACAGCTGCGCCGTCTTGAAGAACAAATGTCAGATCCTGACGCCATGAATAATTCTGATGCATACGATCGAATCTTAAAGGATTATGATAAACTTCAGGTAGAATTCAAAGAAAATGGCGGCTACCAATATGAAGCGGATATTCGCTCCATTCTTCATGGGCTGAACTTCAATTCTTTCAGCTACGATACGAAAATTTCATCCTTAAGCGGCGGCCAAAGAACAAGGCTTGCCCTTGGAAAGCTTTTGCTTACAAAGCCCAATATTCTCATATTGGACGAGCCTACAAACCACCTGGACATTGAAACATTATCATGGCTGGAGCAATACTTGCAGAGCTATGACGGTGCCATTCTAATTGTTTCACATGACCGTTATTTCCTGGATAAAGTGGTTTCACAGGTATACGAAATTTCAAGGCACCAAATACGTAAATATCCTGGAAACTATAGCTCCTATTTGGACCAAAAAGCGGAAAACTTTGAACGCGAAATGAAGCAATTTGAAAAACAGCAGGAGGAAATTTCAAAGCTTCAGGATTTTATCCAGCGCAACCTTGCCCGAGCATCTACAACCAAACGAGCCCAAAGCAGGAGAAAGCAGCTTGCGAGAATGGAAGTGATGGACAGACCGCTTGGAGACGAGAAGTCCGCATCCTTTGGCTTTGATATTGAAAGGCAGTCTGGCAATGAGGTTTTAAATGTAAACTTACTCGCTGTCGGATATGAAGATAAAGTTTCTGAAAATATTTCCTTCCGCCTTGCCAGAGGAGAAAGCATTGCCCTTGTAGGGCCGAATGGAATCGGCAAATCTACTTTACTGAAAACGATTGTGAAAAAGATACCGGCTCTTTCCGGTGATATACAATATGGATCCAATGTAACAATCGGATACTATGACCAGGAACAGGCTGAGCTTACTAGCAATAAGCGAGTCCTCAACGAATTATGGGATGAATATCCGCTTAAGCCTGAAAAGGAAATCCGCACGATCTTAGGCAATTTTTTATTTTCCGGTGATGATGTCCTTAAAACCGTATCAACTCTTAGCGGCGGTGAAAAAGCCCGCCTGGCGCTGGCAAAGCTCATGATGCAGAAAGCTAATTTCTTAATTTTGGATGAGCCGACAAACCATCTTGATCTGGATAGCAAAGAAATCTTGGAAAATGCTTTAATTGACTATCCGGGAACTATTCTTTTCGTTTCCCATGACCGTTATTTTATCAACAGAATAACAACAAAGGTGATAGAGCTTTCCAGCAGCGGTGCAGCTGAATATCTTGGGGATTACGACTATTTTGTTGAAAAGAAGCAGGAGCAAGAAGAACTGCAGGCATTCGATCAAAATGACAATGCTCATTCTGCACAGCCTTCAAAACAGGAAAAAAACAATTATCAGCTTGATAAGGAAACAAAAAAGCTCGAAAGACAAAGAAAAAGAAGAATGGAAGAAATCGAAGAGCATATAGAAGCTTTGGAAAAGAGGATCGAAGAGTATGATCAGCTTCTCTGCGATCCGGAAGTTTATCAAGACCACGAAAAAGTATTGGAAATAACAAATGAAAAAGATGATTTGAAAGCAAAGCTGGAAGAACTGATGGATGAATGGACAGTTTTAGCAGATGAGTAATGTGGGAAAATTCATAACTTTTAGACTGGTAGGATAGTCACTGCCAGTCTTTTTTATTATCCACAAAGATAACCACAAACAAAAGTCGATTATATTCGGTCTCCACAGGGTTTTCCACATTGTCCACAGAAACATGGTGTTTTATCCACATTATCAACATAAAATTCAGAAAATGACCATTTTATCCACAAAAAAAGCCCCCAGGACAACCGGGGACTTTTACCTATATTATTTATCATTGTGGATAGCAATATCCAAGCCTGGGTTTGCATTTAAATCCAAGCCCGAATGAATGCCTTTTACAAATAAAATACTGCCTGCAGCTCCAATCATGGCTGCATTATCTGTACATAAAGATAGTGGAGGGATAATTAACTCTATTCCCGGATTATTTGCAAACTTGTCCTCCAATGCTGAACGCAATCCTTTATTCGCTGCTACACCGCCTGCCAGCAGAAGTTGTTTAACCTTATATTCCTCCACAGCTCTTCCCGTTTTCGTCACCAGTACATCTATGACACTTTGCTGAAAACTTGCCGCAAGATCCTCGGGGACAATTTTCTCCCCACGCTGTTCAGCATTGTGGACAGTGTTAATAACTGCTGATTTTAAACCGCTGAAGCTAAAGTCATAGGACCCTTCTTCCAGCCAGGCCCTTGGCAAATTGATCGAAGGCTCCCCTTCATGTGCAAGCCTGTCTATATGCGGCCCCCCTGGATAGGGAAGGCTCAATGTTCTTGCTACCTTATCATAAGCCTCCCCTGCAGCATCATCCCTTGTTTCGCCAATCACTTCAAAATGGCCATGTTCCTTCATATAGACAAGCTCTGTATGGCCTCCTGATACAACAAGAGAAAGCAAAGGAAACTTCATTTCAGCAACTAATCGGTTAGCATAAATATGCCCTGCAATGTGATGCACGCCTACAAGCGGTATCCCATGGGCAAAAGCAATCGCTTTTGCAGCATTTACACCGATAAGAAGTGCTCCAACAAGGCCAGGCCCTTCAGTTACAGCAATTGCAGATAGATCCGAATAAGTAATTCCTGCCTGGTTTAATGCTTCTTCCAATATAATAGTTATTTGTTCGACATGGTGGCGGGAAGCAATTTCCGGAACTACTCCGCCGAACCGTTTATGGCTTTCTATTTGGGATGCAACAACATTTGCCGCAATCTCCCGGCCATTCTTAATGATGGCAACTGCTGTCTCATCACAGCTCGTCTCTATTCCCATGACCCATTGATCTTTTTTATTCATAAATTCACCCACATTACTAAAGCATCCTCTTGATTATCAGTATAATAGTTCTTTCTAATTGCCCCATCCTGGAAGCCGAGTTTGCGGTATAAGGACTGTGCTGTAAAATTGGATACCCTGACTTCAAGGGTCATCGTTTTGGCACCCATTTCAACGGCAACCTCAATTATCTTGCGCATTAGTGCTTCACCAAGTTTCCTTCCCCTATATTCGGGCAGCATTGCAACATTGGTGATATGAGCTTCGTCCACTACTATCCAAACTCCGCAATAGCCTATCACTTTTTCCTCTTCTTCTAAAACTACGTATACGGCAAACTGATTCTGTGTTAATTCGTTATAAAAGGCTTCCCTGCTCCAGGGAGTAGCAAACGATTTTTGTTCAATTTCCAAAACATCATCAATATCCTGCTCATTCATAAAACGGAAAGTTAAGGACTTATTCATGCTTTCGCTTCCTTATCACTATAGCTTTTTTTCTTTGTTCGCTTCAATCCAATTGGCTTCGGCTTCCGCAAGACGAATATAATTGGGAACAAAAGAATGAACTTCCTCACCCTCTCGGTCTCTGCCCAATAAAGCAAGTTCTGCAGGCCTTGGATTGTGTTCCGTGGGTGCTGCATATATAGCTTGATCTTTGAGTGTATCCTCAAAGACACCCTGATGCAGCGGCAAATCGTTTCCTATGAAAAGCACCTTCTCATTTTGTTCTGAAAGCTGTTCAGCCCAATCTTTAGAAAGAAGCAGCTGGTCTTTCACGAGAGAAACCAACTGACCTTCCTTATATTGATACAGGCCTGTATAAATCTGTCCTCTCCTGGCATCGAATAAAGGGGATACTACCCCATCAAAATACCTTCCTGCAGAAGCAGCAAAAATCTCCAAGCTTGATACTCCTGCCAGCGGTATATTTAATGTCCATGCAAGTGTTTTGGCTATAGTTACACCAATGCGGACTCCAGTATAAGAACCAGGCCCTTTCGCAACCACGATCTTATCTAAATCAGCTGGTTTGACATCACAATCTTTCATTAACATATCAATAGCCGGCATAACCCGGATAGAGTGATTCTTCTTCACATTTGTAATATATTCGCCTATTACCTTATCACCATCGAGGAGGGCCACTCCTAGAGGATAATTGGATGTATCGATGGATAGCACCTTCATGACATAATCTCCTTACACAATTCCTCATATCTCTTTCCTGTTGGTTCCAAAACCAGCCTTCTTGATCCGTTGTCTCCCAAATATAAATAAACCGTCAACAATTCATCAGGAAGCTGGTCTTTAATTAAATGAGCCCATTCTACAACTGTGACCCCATTGCCTTCAAAATATTCATCAAACCCCAGATCTTCAAAGGAATCTTCCACTCTATACACATCCATATGATAAAGAGGCAACCTTCCCTGGTATTCCTTTATAATCGTAAAAGTTGGGCTATTAACATTCCTGGTAACACCCAGGCCCTGTGCCAGCCCCTTTGTAAATGTCGTTTTGCCTGCACCTAAATCACCTTCCAGAGCAAGAACATCCCCCGGCCGGAGCAAGCTGCCAAGTCGTTTTGAAAATCCAATGGTATCCTCCGGCTGGTTCGAGATAAACTCAAACTGACTCATATTATTTCATCACCTTTAATGGTTTAATCTGCGTATGAACAAAAAAACCTTAGGATAAATCCTAAGGAGAATAATCTATATGTAGTGTACATCATTTTAAATCAATGGGCAAAGCATGCCATCTTTCATTAGTCGGTGCACTAGAGCGAAGACCAAAAAAGACATAAAAAAAGACGAAACCTTGTTTCGTTCTTTCAATTAAAGCTATAAAAATGGCGGTCCGGACGGGACTCGAACCCGCGACCTCCTGCGTGACAGGCAGGCATTCTAACCAACTGAACTACCGGACCGGATTGCGGGGGCAGGATTTGAACCTGCGACCTTCGGGTTATGAGCCCGACGAGCTACCGGACTGCTCCACCCCGCGATAGTATTATTTATGTGATTTTTCTATGCTCACATATAGCATAAGGACTGTCCCGATCTCAGGAAGCATAACCAAGATGCGTCTCGATCGGTACAACTCGCAGAATATTCTTTGAACCAACGCTCGTTGCTCCACCCCGCGATAATAGTCTTTATTTGATTTTAAAACATGCCCATATATAGCAATTAGAAAACCAAAGCCCGGCAGCGTCCTACTCTCACAGGGGGACAGCCCCCAACTACCATCGGCGCTGAGAAGCTTAACTTCCGTGTTCGGTATGGGAACGGGTGTGACCTTCTCGCTATCGCCACCAGACTATTT
>NZ_QGTW01000025.1 GCF_003182355.1 Cytobacillus oceanisediminis
TCCCCCACCCCCGCCGCCTCTTGAGAGGATGGATAAAATGGCATATGAAAATGCTCCGCCAAAAAATTTAATATCAAGAAATAAAAAGCCAATGACAATAATGATGAGCAGCCAGGATGGAATGCCCACACCAGTGTCTTGGGTTTCGGCTTTGGCATTTCCTCCATTGCCTTGCACAATATTTTCTTCGGCAGCCTCCTGTGCAAGAATCTTATAGGTTTCAACAATTGCCCTATTCGGCTGTCCTGCCTGAAGATACGGGATTGTATACTGATCCAGGATCCTGCCGGCTTTTCCATCAGGAATCCGTCCTTCAAGACCATACCCAACCTCAATCCGAACTTGCCGATCCTGCATAGCAGCAACTAATAAAACTCCATTATTTTCTGCAGCGCTTCCTATTCCATATGTTCGAAAAGCTTCATTTGCGTACTCTTCAATTGGCCTGCCCCCTGTCGTATCAACGGTAAGGACAGCAACCTGAACAGAAGTCTGATCCTCGATCTGCCTGCCTAAGTTATTTAATTCATATTTCTCCTGGTCATTGAGGACGCTTGCAAAATCCTGAACATAAATGTCTCCGACCGGCTGCGGTATATGCTCATCCGCATAAGCTGGCAATAACCCTATTGCTAAAAGCAATATTAGTAGGATCGAGCTGACCCTGCGAATGGTCATTCTCCATTGCCTCCAAAGTCAACTTCCGGCGCTTCATTAGCAAGCGGGTCAGCTCTAAAGTATTCTTTTTCATCAAAACCAGTAATTCCCGCTACGATTGCACCTGGAAACCTTTTTACTTTCTTGTTATAAACAGCAACCTGATCATTATAATCCTTTCGGGCAACTGAAATTCGATTTTCAGTCCCGGCAAGCTCGTCCATTAATTGAGTAAATTGCTTGTCTGCTTTTAAATTTGGATAGTTCTCAACCACAACAAGCAATCTGCTCAAAGCGCTTGATAACTCGGCATTTGCTGCCGCTTCTTCTTCTGGAGACCGCGCACCGGCCAATCTCGCACGTGCATCAGAAATTGCCTGAATCGTCTCCTTTTCATGAACAGCATAACCTTTTACCGTATTTACCAGGTTCGGTATCAAATCCAGTCTCCTCTGCAGCTGGTTCTCAATTTGCGAATATGCCTGGTCTACATTTTCCTCCGCATTTACAAATCCGTTATAGCTGGACATCAGCATCATACCAAGCACTACAACAACCGCAATAACGGCAATTAAAACGCCCATTCCTTTTTTCATATAGTTCGCCACTCCTGTTTCTAAGTTGTATTATGTCACTTGCATGGTATTTTTCCTTTTTTGAATGGAAGTTAAACCTTAATATAGAGGTGATGGTGGATGGGGTGTGGGATTGAATTGCGCGCCGATCTTCTTAGGTTACGAACGGGGACGAGTTTTCTGAAAGGGTTCATATTTTTGTGCAACGTTTTTTTTTTTTTGCACGGAGACTGGCCCTTTACGCGCGGATCTGTTTAGGTATACGCGGGTGAGGCTTTCTGCGAAGTAGACCTGCTTTTAGAAATGGAGTCATTGCGTTGTCTCTGGAACTTTTTTCGGGTTCCTGATATCCCAAAGTCTACAAATCAAAAAAACCAGAACCCAATAAGGGCTCCGGTTAAAAATTCCTTTTACTGAATAAAGTTTTTTGCAATAAGCTCGCTGAATTCAGGTTTGTCTTTAAGGAATTTTAGAGTATAGGATGAATCCGCAAATGCTTGGATTGTTTCAGAGTCCACTTCATATGTGAATCCGATTCTTTCCCAGGCGCGGTCTACTACTTCTTTTTCAAGCTCCTGGCCTGTTACTTCCTTAATATCTTTGATTGTAATTGCTTTTGCTTCTTCCGGATTTTCTTCAATAAATTTGACTGCATCTTTATGTGCATCTACAATTTTCTGTACTTTTTCCGGGCTATTTTTTACCGCATCTCCGGTTGCGACTAATACTGATGCCGGCAAAGTTTCACCGAAAGATACTTCATCCCAGCCGATTACGACTTCTGCATTTGTTTCCTGTTCAATTACAGCTGCCCATGGTTCCGGCGCTACTGCAATATCCACTTTTCCAGTATTCAGCATGCTTGCATACTGTGCAGGATTACCTGTCAGATGCTTCATTGTACCGCCAATACGGGCAGATGTGATGCCAGCTTTTTCTAAATACGTTTCATACTGAACATCATGTGTACATCCAACGCCTGGAGTGATGAACGTTTTACCCTGGAAATCTTCAAGGGAGTTGATTTCAACGCCCTCTCTTGCAAGGACAACCGTCCCGCCAGTCGAGGCTCCCGCGATGATTTTTACATCTGCTCCAGTTGAGAAGTTGTTCATTGCCGGCCCAGGCCCTACAAGACCGGCATCAATGTCGCCCGTTTTTAGGGCGGTCATGAATGAACCGCCTTCTGCAAATGTTTTATATTCCACTTTTGTTCCATCCCCAAGCTGCTTTTCAAAGTAGCCCTGGTTTTTTGCAACCATCGCTGGGACGTGGTTGATGTTCGGAAAATATCCGATGACAATTTTGTCTTCGCTTCCACTGCTCTTTTCAGATGACCCGCAGCCTGCAAGCAGCCCCGCGAATGTGAATAATACAGCGATCCATACTATTGCCTTTTTCATATTTACCCCTCCTGATTATGATTCAAGTCCCCACTTTTTAATAACTGATTTTTCAATGCGCTGGAAGATTAATTGGTCGACGACCATCCCAATCGTTCCAATGATAATCATGACGCCGATTACAATATCCATTCTTCCAAAATCTGAAGCATATCTTAGCGTGTATCCCAAACCTGGTCCTGTGCTTAATAGCTCACCTGCCATTAGTGCGCGCCAGGCAAATGCCCAAGCAAGACGGGATCCTGTAACGACATATGGGATAGAAGCTGGGAAGATAACCCTTGTGAAAAGGTCAATCCCATTTGCCCCCATAGTTTGTGCCGCTTTTATATATAATGGTGAAACATTTTTGATTCCTGTACGCATATTGAGGGCCATCACAAATGTTCCTCCAAGGATGGTTACAAAAATAACTGCTTTTTCATTTAGTCCAAACCACATGATAGCTATTGGAAGCCATACAATGCTTGGAACACTCTGCAGTGCAAGGATAACAGCTCCCAATGTATCATCTGCTGTTTTCGATTTTCCTAGCAGGATGCCAATCAATGTACCGATAACTAGGCTGATGGCCAATCCGACTGCAAGCCGTTTAAAGCTGGCTATTAAATCATATATGAGTGTTTTATCCTGAAATCCTTCCACCAGAGCGCTGAAAACACTGGACAAGGAAGGGAATATAAGCGGGTGCCATAGCTCAAGCCGGGAACCAATCTCCCAAAAAGCGATGATCGCTGCGAAGAATATAATCCGTTTAATGGCTGTTTGCATATTCAAGTTCCTCACTTACGACTTTGTCAATTTCCTTCTTTAAATAGCTCATAATATGATCTTCAATTTCCAGCATTTCCTTCTTGTAATCCTCACGCGGTCTTGGCAGATCTACGGTGATATCCTGCAAAATGGTACCCGGTTTTGTACCCATCACGATGATCCGGTCTGAAAGCTTAATAGATTCAGAGATGCTATGAGTAACAAACAGAATCGTTTTCTTTGTCTCGGTCCAAATATTCTCCAGCTGTAAGTGCAAACGTGAACGGGTTTGTTCATCAAGCGCTCCAAATGGCTCATCCATTAAAAGTGTCTCCGGATTCATAGCAAGTGCTCTTGCTATTGCCACCCGCTGCTGCATTCCCCCTGACAGTTCATGCGGATAATGGGATAAATACTTCCCCAGCTGAACCATTTGCAGGTATTTTAGTGCCGATTCCTCTGCATCCTTCTTCTTCATTTCTTTTTTCAAAGGGAACGTGACATTTTCCATTACTGTTAACCAAGGGAATAGGGCTGCCTGCTGGAAAACCATTCCCCTGTCTTTTCCAGGTTTGGTGATGGATTTTCCATCGATAAGAATTTTGCCGGAAGTTGTTTTCGTCAGTCCTGCGACAATTGAAAGTAGCGTGGATTTCCCGCATCCAGACGGGCCCAATATCGAAACAAACTGGCCTTTAGCAATCGAAAGGTTAATATCTTTTAGTACATCCACAGGCTGATTTTCTTTATCGTTATATTGTTTATTCACTTCATCTATCTCAATGAACATTCAAAAATCACCTATTCCTATAAAACTTATTAACTTACTCGGATTACTGTAATTATAATGTATTCACCATGCATGTCAACCTTTCCTTTAAAATTTTCTAAAAATGGGCTTATTCAAAAAAATGGATCTGTTAACCTCGCCTGTTGATTTCCGCTCAAGAAGCTCAGCGAACAGCGGGCAGTCCGACGCTCCTCAAGCATTAAGCCTGCGGGGTCTCCCTTTGGCTCGCACTCCCACAGGACGTTGAATGAGCATCCTCGAATGAACACCGCACGAAGGAAATGCGAATGCATTTTGGGAGGATCTCCCGCCTTCCGCTCCAATCAACAAAGTGCTAAAATCAACATTACCCAGAGCCCCAAAAATATAAATGAGCTTCCTCCGATTTAGGAGAAAGCTCATTCTTTTACAACTTAATTTTCTCTGCCTTTGATGCAGCAATCAGTGCTTCAATTCCATCTAAATCCCCGCTTTCAAACAGGTCAACGATCTTGCTTCCGACAATGACACCATCACAGTGCTGATTCATCTCTTCAACTTGGGAAGGCTCGGAGATTCCGAATCCGGCAAGAACCGGTATCGGGCTGGCCTCCTTCACCATTTCGAGGTGTTTGCCCAGTTCTTCATTAAACCCTTTTCTTGCACCAGTAATACCATTAACAGTTACTGCATATAAGAACCCTTTTCCCTTGGCTGCAATTTCCTGAATTCGCTCTATTGGACTTGTTAAGGTCACAAGCCGGATAATCTCAATTCCAGACCTCTCCGCAATAGGCGCTATGATTTCTTCTTCCTCAGCAGGCAGGTCTGGCAAGATTAAACCATCCACACCTGCCTTAGAGGCATCAGCGATAAAATTCCCGATGCCATATGCCATGATTGGATTCATGTATGTCATGAAAACTAGCGGGATATGGACGATTGGGCGAATCTCAGCAATTTTTTCCATAACCCCGCGAAGTGTTGTACCCGCTTGCAAAGCCCGGATTCCCGCTTGCTGGATTACAGGCCCATCCGCTACCGGATCTGAAAATGGGATTCCAATCTCAATAGCCGTTGCTTCCGCTTTTTCCAGGAATGTTATTTTTTCAGCCAGTGTGTCCAAGCCGCCGTCTCCTGCCATAATATATGGCACAAATGCTTTTTCATTATTTTGTTTCAGGTTTTGAAATACTTTTTCGATCCGGTTCATTTTCCTTCCCCTCCTAATCTAGCTCTTACTGTTTCTACATCTTTGTCGCCTCTTCCTGACAAGCAGATGACAAGGCCTTCATCATTTTTCATTTGCGGTGCCAGCTTCAAAGCATATGCAACAGCATGGGAGCTTTCCAGCGCAGGAATAATGCCTTCAAGCTTGCATAGCAGCTTTAATGCCTCCATCGCTTCATCATCTGTGATGGATTCATATTGTGCTCTTCCACTATCTTTTAAATAGCTGTGCTCCGGGCCGACACCAGGGTAATCAAGGCCAGCTGAAATCGAATGGGCTTCCTGAATTTGCCCGTGCTCATCCTGCAATAAATACATGAGTGCCCCATGAAGGACTCCTGGAGATCCCTTTGTTAGTGATGCTGCATGCTTATCAGTATCCGTACCCAAGCCTGCTGCTTCTACGCCAACCATGCGGACACTTTCATCTTTTATAAAAGGATAAAACATCCCCATTGAGTTGCTGCCCCCGCCAATGCAGGCTACAACTGCATCTGGCAGCTTTCCTTCTTTCTGAAGATATTGCTGCTTCGTTTCATTTCCTATAACACTTTGAAAGTCGCGGACAATCATTGGAAATGGATGCGGTCCCATGACAGACCCTAAAATATAATGGGTATCTTCAACGTTTGTTACCCAGTAGCGGAGTGCTTCGTTTACAGCATCCTTTAAAGTGGCGCTGCCTGATTTAACCCCCACCACCTTTGCTCCTAGCAGTTCCATCCGAAATACGTTCAGCTGCTGCCTGCGGATATCCTCTTCACCCATAAAAATAATACATTCCAGATTCAATAGCGCACAAGCAGTTGCTGTAGCCACCCCATGCTGGCCTGCACCCGTTTCGGCAACAATTTTGCGCTTGCCCATTCTGGCTGCTAAGAGCGCCTGGCCCAATGAGTTGTTAATTTTATGTGCGCCTGTATGGTTTAAATCCTCCCGCTTAAGATAGATTTTCGCACCGCCGGCATATTTTGTGAGGTTATCAGCATAATATAATGGCGTTTCACGGCCGACATAATCCTTCAATAAAGCTTCAAGTTCTGCTTGGAAGCTCTCATCAGCACGCGCTTTTTTATATTCCTCTTCCAATTCAAGAATGGCCTGCATCAGGGTTTCCGGTACATATCTGCCCCCATATTCACCAAAGTGTCCCCGTTCATCTGGCAATGTGTAAGTGGCTGTCATTTTACTTCCTCCCTCTCCAAGCTTCTTGCTTTATCTATAAATCTTTTTATTTTCCCAAGGTCTTTTTTTCCCTCTGTCTCAACCCCGCTGCTCACATCAACCATATACGGGTTAGCTGTTTTAATGCCTTCTGCCACATTGTCAGGATTCAGCCCCCCAGCGAGGATAATCTTTTTATCTAAAAATTGTTTGTCGTTAAGAATGCTCCAATCAAATGAGACGCCGTTGCCTCCTCGATACTTCCCCTTTGGGCTATCCAGCAGGAAGTATTCACTTGAATACTCATCCAGCTTGGATAAATCTTCTTCCGAGCCAACGCTCAATGCTTTTATAACAGGAATAGAAAATTGGCCGCTAAATTCCGGTGTTTCATCACCATGCAGCTGTATCACATTTATACCTGTGATCTCTACAATTTTCTCTATGTTTTCTTTGGTTTCATTTACAAATACGCCGACTTTTAATAGATCCTCCGGTAGCTGGCGTATGATCTCCCCTGCTTCCTCCGGCGCAATTCTCCTCTTGCTTTGCGCAAATACAAACCCCAGTGCATCGGCACCGCTTTCAATAGCTGACAATGCAGTTTTAATGTCCTTAATTCCGCAAATTTTCACTTTCATTTTTTAATAGCCCCCCTGCAAAGGAAGCTTCATTGCCTTTAGCAGCCCTTCCAGATTATCTGTTTTCATAAACGCTTCTCCAACAAGAATCCCATTTGCTCCTGCTGCAATAACCCGCTGTACATCCTCTTCCGTTTTGATGCCGCTCTCGCTGATCAGGAATTTGCCTGCCTTCTTTATAGCTGGCGCAAGCCTTTCCGTTACTTCAAGGTCCACTTCAAAGGTCTTTAAATTTCGATTATTGACACCAATTAATTTTGTTCCCGTTTCTAGTGCTGTTTCCAATTCTTCTTCATTATGGACCTCCATTAGAACCTCGAGCTCCTGCTCAAGAGCAAAATCGTTAAGCTCATTCAGCCTTTCCCCACCCATTGCAGCAACAATCAGTAAAATAAGATTCGCACCTGAAGCCTTGGCTTTTATGATTTGTGCCTCATCTATAATAAAATCTTTGCAAAGAACCGGCAGGTCAACTGTCTCCCTGACAGACGTTAAATCTGAATAGCTGCCCTTAAAAAAGGTATTATCGGTTAAAACTGAAATCGCATCTGCCCCAAATTTTTTATAAAATAATGCCTGGTCTTCAGGCTTTTGAAAAATATTAATATCCCCTTTTGAAGGCGAAGCTCTTTTGAATTCAGCTATAACTGCCAGCTCATCGCCCGCCTCAAGCCTGGAAATAAAGGAGCGCTTTGGGTGTTTATCCAGTGTCTGTGCCGCTTCTTTCCCTTTATGCAGCTCCATGATTTCCTTTCTTTTTTCAGTTAAAATTTTATCTAAAATGGTTTCCATTTAAATCACCTCTTTTTGAAAGCTTTTGCTTGCTTTAATTAGTTGTTGAAGTTTATCTAAAGCTGCTCCTGAGTCGATGCTTTCTCTTGCTATATTAATCCCTTTTTGAATGGTTTCTGCTTTCCCCCCGGTAAAGATACCGATTCCGGCATTCAGCAGTACCGTATCTCTTTTTGCCCCTTTTTCGCCTTTAAGGACATTTAAGAGAATCTCCGCATTTTCTCTTGAATCACCGCCTCTGATGGCGTCATTGCTGTAAACCGGAAGTCCAACCTCTTCTGGATGCAAAATCTTTTCGAATACTTCGCCATTGTCAAGTATAGCCAAGTGATTTTCTCCCTGCAGCGAGGCTTCATCCATAAAACCTGCACCATTGAGAACTACAGCCCGTTTTCTGCCCAATGTTTTCAGCACTTCTGCGAACATCATGGTGTAATCTCTTCGGTAAATGCCAAGGAGCTGGTTTTCGAGTTCAACGGGATTTGTCAGCGGACCGATTAAGTTAAAAGTTGTTGGAATTCTTAAATCCTTGCGTACCTTCATAATTCTCTTAATGTTTGGATGCACATGGGGAGCAAACAGGAATGCAATTCCAATCTCCCCGAGGATCTCTTCTGTTCGTTCCGGTTTATTATTCAAATTGATTCCCAGATGCTCCAGTACGTCAGCACTTCCTGTTTTGCTGGAAACACTTCTATTTCCATGCTTTGCAACGGGGATTCCCGCTCCAGCAATCACAAATGCCGAAGTGGAACTGATGTTAAAGCTGCTTGATCCATCTCCGCCTGTTCCACAATTATCCAAAACATTGGGAATATTCTTGCTAAATGTTAGTGATTTATCTCTCATGGCTCTTACAATCCCTGCAATTTCGTCAACAGTTTCCCCTTTCGTCTTCAGGCTTACCATAAAAGCGGCTATTTCACTATCCGTTACATCATTGGAAAATATAGTATCCATTGCTTCCTTCATTTCTGCTTCTGTTAAAGATTCTCTATCAGATAATCGTTGCAGTATTGTTTTCATGTTTCTTTTCCCTCCCGATTGTTTGTAAAAAGTTTTCCAATATCTTTTTGCCAAGGTCCGTTCCCACTGACTCCGGATGAAATTGTAAACCGTAAAGCGGATATGCTTCATGCTTGATGGCCATTATTTCATTATCATCCATGGATCTTGCCAATATTTTAAAACTGCCAGGCAAAGTGCCGGATTGGATGATTAAGGAATGGTATCGCATGATATTAATAGGCTGTGGCATGTATTGAAACAGCTGCGAACCATTATGTTTCAGGTTTGAAACCTTCCCATGCATGATTTTCCTGGCTTTTTCGATTTTGGCGCCAAACGCATAACCGATTGCCTGATGGCCTAGGCAAATCCCGAGAATAGGCACCTTTTTATAGAAGTTCCGGATAACTTCTACCATTACCCCTGCATGTTCCGGCCTTCCTGGCCCCGGCGAAAGCACAATTGCTTCAGGGTCCAGTTTTTCTATTTCTTCAAGGGTGATTTGGTCATTGCGGACAACTTTAATCTCTTCCCCAAGCTCCCCTAAATATTGATAAAGGTTATAAGTGAATGAATCATAATTATCAATCAGCAAAATCATTTTTTATCCTCCAAAAATGCTTTTAGTTTATGAAGTGTTTCTTCATATTCTTTTTCAGGAACCGAATCATGGACGATCCCCGCACCAGCCTGTATATATGCATTGCCATCTTTAATGACCATGGTCCTGATTGCGAGAGCGAAATCCATATTGCCATTTCCGGAAAAATAGCCGACTGCCCCTGAATAGATTCCTCTTTTGACTTTTTCCAGTTCATTAATGATTTCCATTGCCCTAATTTTCGGTGCTCCGGATACTGTTCCTGCAGGCAAGCATGCGATTAAGGCGTTAATGGCTGAGTTAGGTTTTTTCAGCTTGCCTCCAACTTCTGAGACCAGGTGCATGACATGCTTATATCTTTCGATTACCATGTTTTTTTCAATAGTGATTGAACCAAATTCACAGACACGGCCCAAATCATTGCGGCCGAGATCCAGGAGCATACGGTGCTCGGCAAGCTCCTTTTCATCTTCTTTTAAGCTTTTTTCCAGCTGGAGATCTTCTGCTTCTGTTTTCCCTCTTGGCCTTGTTCCAGCAATGGGGTTTGTTATCACCTTATCGCCAGTCGCTTTGATGAGGCTTTCGGGTGATGCTCCAGCAACCGCATAATCCTCAAAGTCAAGATAATACATATATGGCGACGGGTTTTGCACTCTTAATTTTCGGTAAAAGGAGAAAGGGTCGCCTGTCATTTCAGCCTTCAATCGCTGTGACAGAACCACTTGAAAAATGTCGCCCTCTTCGATGTATTGCTTTGCTTTTTTTACTTTGTCAACAAAGTCTTCTTTTGAAGTGAAAGCTTTAAAATCAGTTAGGGCAGCCTCATTGGACTCCATTTTGCTGTTTCCATTTTGGATTTCTGCCTTTCTTTTCTCCACTTTTTGACGAAGTCGCGATATATCCGTTTTTTCAGTCAAAGGCATTGCGACAAGGTAAACCTTTTGCTCCAGATGGTCAAACACCGCTACCTCTTCAAAAAACAAAAGGTGGACATCCGGAACATTCAACTCATCTTCGGGCATATGTCCGATATCCTCGTACTGCCTAATAACATCATATCCTGCATATCCAACAGCTCCCCCGCAAAACGGAAATCGTTCAAGCTGCGGTCTATTTACTTCCGGCATAAGTTTCTTTAATACATCGAGGGGTTTTTCAGAAAAAACATCTTCACTTTCATTTGTTGTAACTGTTGTATGGCTTCCTTCTCCCTTAAGCTCCATCACAGGATCCGCGCCAATGAATGAATACCTGCCTGACTTTTCATGCTTTAAGGAGCTTTCGAAAAGGAACTTCTTTTTCCCGCTCATTCTTTGGTAAATTAAAATTGGTGTTAATGTATCACCCTCAAGCTCTTCGATAATATATGGCTCATCAATAATCGTCTTCAAGTTATTTCTCCTCCAGTTCGTTTACAGAAATAAAAAAAGTCCCCTATACACACAGGAATTGTGTGTATAGAGGACGTATCTTGTGACCGTGGTGCCACCTCATTTTAGAGCAGCTAGCTGCTCCCTCTTCGGGTACGGATTAGATAAATCATAAATCGATACCCTATCCTTTTAACGGCGGAGACCGTGCTTTCCTACTGATTTCAGAAAGCCTCTCGCAAGTCCATTCGATTGATTTTCCGTACCGGCTCTCACCTGCCCCGGCTCTCTGGAACGGAAAGTATCAATGTACTCCTCTTGCTCAACGATTTAATAAGCTATGAAGTTTTAAATGAAATAAAAAAAGGGCTCCCCGTCTTAAAAAGGACGAGAAACCCGTGGTGCCACCTTCATTAGCTGAAATTTCAGCTCACTTTAACAGATATCAAAACGATAAACGCTTTAATATCTGTCCCTTGTAACGATGAGACCGTTCGCCAAAGCCTACTGCTTTAAAAGGTTCGGTTTGGAGGCTCGAAAGTCCATTCACTTCAGCATTCGCACTGATTTGCACCAACCATCAGCTCTCTAAAGCTTCCGCAGAAGTTACTACTCTTTGTCATTGCCTTTCGATATATTGCTTATTATAATATTCCGATTAATAAGAAATGTCAAGGGATGAACAATAAATTTTTATAAAAGTGCTTTTTCCAGCTTCTCTCTCCAAACACCGGCAAGCTCCTGAACTTCCAGCAGATCCTCGACTGCTCTCCGGTTTTTGCGGTTATGAAACAGTGTATAATTTGCATCAAGGACCGATATATTTTCCTGTTTTCTTTCCACGAGCTTAAGGCAGGAATCGGCTCCCACCCTTCCTTCTTCAAGCACCCTAAAAAAATAACCTGTATACCCTGTTTCGACAATTCTGCCCAGAAGCTTGTCTTCACCGTTATGCTTCGATATGGTTGAACACGGAATGCGTCCCTGTGTTATTTGCACCATTGCTTCCCCCAGTGAAAAAATATCCCCGATAAAAACATCCTTTTCAATCATATTGCTTACACAAATATTTTCGCCAAAGGACGGCGGATTGAAAACCTTCTTGAATTCTTTTCCCCACATTTGATAATGCTCATAAGGATAAAGGCAGACAGCTCTGTCAGGGCCGCCATGGAAATCAGTATTTGCCACGCCATCCCCGATAAAACCTTCTTTCGTTAATAAAGCATTCATTGTTTTACTTTTGTCAATCCCTGATACTTCCTTTTGATTTTTCCAATAATGTGCTTTTGGTTTTCCAATGCTTAAAGATTTGATGATCCCCTTTATCTCCATTAAATTCCCCTCGCCTAGTTCACTTTTCCTTATATTTTAACTCTTTCTTTTTAACAAATCGAAACATTTATTTCCATAATTTGATTTTTCCCATAAAAAGACAGAGCTTTTTCTAATTAGTTTTACGGCAATAAGCCCATATTAATATTAGTTTGATTAACGAAAAGGAAGGTAAGAAATATGGAGCATGTTGAAAATTTACAATCCGTAAATTCCAAAGCTAAAAAGAAGTCCGGAGATGATGTTCATAACCAAAAATGGGCCATTCTTTCACTTTCTTCAATTCCTCTCGTTATGACCCTAGGAAATTCCATGTTAATTCCTGTATTGCCGGAAATGGAAAACACACTAAATATTTCAGCATTCCAATCAAGCATGATTATAACGGTATACAGTATTGTAGCCATAATCTTAATTCCAATCGCCGGCTTTTTATCGGATCATATCGGCCGTAAAAAAGTAATCATTCCAAGTCTCCTCATTGCGGGAATTGGGGGGCTCATCTCAGGATGGGCTGCTTGGAAAGTGGAGGATGCCTATTGGATTATATTGGCCGGCAGGGCTTTGCAGGGGGTTGGTGCTGCGGGAGCGGCACCAATTGTTATGCCTTTGGTCGGTGATATGTTTAAGAATGATGATGAGGTAAGCAGCTCGCTCGGTCTAATCGAAACCTCCAATACATTCGGGAAAGTCTTGTCCCCTATTCTTGGTTCCTTTTTGGCAGGATTTATTTGGTTTTTGCCGTTTTTTTCTTTTCCGGTATTTTGTACGATATCAATATTACTGGTGTTTTTTCTAGTTAAAACGCCAAAAAAACGTGAAGAACCGCTGCCTTTGGAGAACTTTTGGGGGAATATCAAGGATACCTTTAAGAACAACGGCAAATGGCTCTACGCTATCTTTTTTATTGGCGCTATTCTTATGTTTGTACTTTTTGGAATCCTTTTTTATTTATCTGATGTGCTGGAAAAAACATATGATATTAAAGATGTTAAAAAAGGGCTGCTCCTTGCTGTCCCACTGGGTGCCCTTTGCATTTCATCCTACTTGACGGGCAAAAAAATAAAAGAAAATAAAATTCTGATGAAATGGATTATCTTTTTAGGTTCTGTTTTGGTTGCTGCTGCTACTGCCATTCTCAGTTTTTCAACCAATATGTGGTTTATGATCGGCATGTTCCTGTTTGCTGGTATTGGAATTGGGGTTGCCCTCCCCTCTTTGGACGCTCTTATTACGGAAGGGATTGAAAAAGAGGAAAGAGGAACCATCACATCCATATACAGCTCTATGAGGTTTATTGGAGTTGCGGCTGGCCCCCCGGCAATTGCAATCCTTATGAAGTACTCTGACAAAGCGCTATTTTATATATTAAGTGCCATAACCATTGTTGCAGCTCTGGCCACTATTATGGCGATTAAGCCCGATAAAAATGCATAAAAAAAATCCGTATCGAGATTTTCCGATACGGATTTTTTATTAATTAAACTGCTGCTGAACAAAGCCGGTAATAACCTGATTAAACAGCTGCCACTTCTTGGTTGGCACCTGATGGGAAACACCTTTGATTATGGCAGTCTGGAAGCTGACATATCTTCTGTAGCTTCTTAGATGCTGATTCACAAAGTCTCTTGAACCGTATATAAGGAGAAGGGGCACATTTAGGTTCCGAAGGCGGTCTGTACATGAGTAATGAAGGGATCTATCGTAAGACTCAAACCACATATTAAGGTTTGCTTTTTTCATGTGATCCAGTATTTCGTTTCTTACCTCTTTATCATTTGTATGGCTTGTCGCAATAATATACCGGAGAAAACCGGGAAAGTGTTTTACAAAATACATCCCCAGTATATGCTCATACCTGAATGCTTCTGATAAAACCTCCGGAAACCCTCCGGAAAGAATGACACCCAGAGTCCTTTCAGGAAAAGAAAGAGCAAACTCCTGTGCAATTGCCCCGCCGGAGGAATATCCCAGTATTACGGCTTTGTCGATATTCAAGTGATCCAAAACAGCCCTAATTTCCTCAGCATAGCCAAGTATCGTTACTTTTTTTTCAGGACCTGTTGTATCTCCATTTCCGCTCAAATCGGGAAAAATAACTTGAAAATGTTCCGCTAAAAGGCCCTGATAATAAAAAACCTTCCTTCCCATCGCAGGAGGATGTATAAAAATGATCGGTACGCCATGACCTTTTACTTCATAAAAAATATTGGTATCACCATTAAGAACTGCAGGCACTTTAAATCGTCCTTTCTATTCCTCAGTAAAATAATATTAGCCGTGCCCTTTTCATATAAAAAATGGGACAGTCTTAGTCTGCCCCATTTCGGTAAATTCTTTTATTCCAACATCAGTTAGGCTTTGTCTTTTCTGCCTTCTTGCTTTGCGGACTCATCTCTTTCGAGAATTCCATATCATTAATGCTCTTTTTTTGTGCTTTGTAATCCAGATTTGGTCTTAATATTGCGCTTTGTCATGATGTGTTCCTCCTTTACAGGGATACGATTTTAGTATGGCTATAAGCACTCGAAATCATTTATGGATTTTCCGAACAAGACTGGCATATACTATAACCATTAGAGTTTAAGCTTATTTCCGTGACTTTCAGAGCCGTATATGATATTCTTTAATTAAGATTATGAATAAAGAAAAAACGACCGCAGGTGTTGCCGCACCCACGGTCATTTGCAATAGTCGTTCCCTTAGGGGATCGGCCTGTCAAAGACATAGACCTCTCCCTCAATTGTCAGATCAAGGGAGGTCTATTTTTTATGGTTAAAAGTCATGACAGCAATGATCAGACTAGAAAATGAAATCATCATCATGATCGATTCGAATACTGTCAAAGGCATCACCCCCTTTCATACGGGGCTAGCCGACCACCCTTGAGAAACTCCCATTGCTTCTCTATTATAACACATTCTTGTCCATTTATTCGAACAAGTGTTCTATTTTTCGGAAATTGAGCCTTCTTTCCTATTTTTTCATTTACTGTCATTTCTGGGTCCTCTGTATATTATAGCTAGAAGATCTCCGTCTTAAATAACCCTCAAGAAAGCCCATCTCTTTATTAAGCAGATACTCCATTTCTTCCAGCTGTTCTTTTTTAATTATTTGAGCGCATTCTTTCCAATCTACACTATGGATGAAATAATAATTTTTAATCCTTTTAAAGATAACAAACGAGTCAGGACAGCAATCAAAGACTCCCTTTACCTGGTTTCTCCGCATATAGCTCCATCTTATCAGTTTCATGAAATCAGACCTTTTATATCTTCTTTACCCTAAAAAACGATTAAGCACTCCAAAAAAAATAACTGCCAATCATGGCAGCTGGTTCTTACTCTTTAAGTCTTGGCTTAGCAGGGTCACATTTTGGCTTTTCAGTCTGTGTGGACTCTGCCAGCTTTGTCAGGTAGTAGCATTCTTCACGGAACATATGATCAGCCATTAAAGCAGCAAACGTTCCTAAAGCTTCCTTGCTAAGTTCAAGCTCTTCAATCTCTTCCAAGAAGTTCATGAACAACTTCATTTCAAGTGTGACATCATTATTAAACCTTTGGAGTGCTGGAAACGATGTGATATTTGTACGGAGAAATCCTGACATTTCAATTGCTTTTAAATAAAAGGCCTCAAAGTCTTTTGTGAAATTGTCACTGATTTTTCTGATTTTCTTTTCCACCCTATTCATGTTGTCAGATATTGCTCCTGCATGGCCGGCTGCATCGAGAAGCCAAATTAAGTGATGGTTAAGCTCATGAAATACAGGCGGTTCCTCTCCCTTTTTCAGATATTGAAGAACTAGCAAATATTCTTCCAATTCATTTACCATATGATTGATGAAAACGGGTCCAAGGTGAATGGAAATTTTACCGGTCAAATGGCGTTCAAGAATATTCAGTTTAAACTTTCTCAGCTTTTTTCCCTCTTCCTCAGCTCTTCTGCTTAATTCCATCATGTCTTCCACTTCCACTCTTCCTAGAAGCTGATCAAAGGTTTGGATAAAATAATTTGCAAGTTCAATGCTCTCTTTTTCCTTCGGTGATAGCGAATCATGGATAAACCGGGCATGATCCCCCAATATCTGAAGCCAAAATCCATGTTCAAATTTAGCGGCACCTTCAAAAACAGCAGTCACACTATCTCCCCTTTCACCCATACTCATAAATACATATCAGTAAGCTAGGGGATTTATTCCATATATTAGTTAATCTTATTTATATTTGAATATTAAAAAAAACTCATTTTTTTTTAAAGGGTTTTTTGTTTTTTTTGTAGAATTATGCCTTAACAAGATGGGAGGGGAAGCTAAAGTGACTACCGGAATCCTTTTATACCCAAGATTTAGCGAATATGAGCTAACAGTAGTCCTTTCAGTTTTAACCCAGGCCAACCAGCCAAAAATCTTTATAGGGTTAAATCACGAGCCTGTAAAAGGGGAAGCAGGTTTAATTTGCTTGCCCGAAAAAAACATTCATGACGTGGATCCTGAATTGCTTACAAGCCTTATATTGCCTGGTGTTGACGACTTCCAGCATTTACTTGATGAGAAGCCGCTCTTTGAATTTATCCGGTCTGTTTATGAAAGGGACGCCGTAATTGGCGCCATTTCAAGCGCTCCTTTTCTTCTCGCAAAAGCAGGTGTTCTGCTTGACCGAAATTATACAACAGGAATCTCAAGACAAGGCAGACAGTTTCTTGGCGTATTTTCGGAAAAAAGCTACGTTGATGCCCCCTATGTTTTCGACAGAGGCATCCTTACAGCCAAGGGGGCCTACTTTATCGACTTTGCCAATAAGTTCGGCCAGGTACTTGAGCTCGACTTCAATCGCAATTGGTATCGATAAAAAAGACCGGTCTATTGGCCCTTATTTCTATAAGTATTTTTTCATCATTACCTGGCCAAACTTGTTTTTGAACCCCATTTTTAAAAGAGCTTTTGAAGAAGGATTATTAGCAGAAATATTCAGCACAGTAATATCTAGCCTATCATCACTGTCCAGAAAAAGAGTACTTAAGACTCTTTCTATCATCCCCTTTTTTAATGTGCTGCTTTGACTATATTTCAGCTGATAAATGATGATCCTGTCTGGGCGTCCACTGCTATCCAACACCCGTTTATATAAAATGTATCCTGCCTCTTCGCCCTCTGGACTAATAAAAACAGCAGCTTCCCCAAATCTGACACTTTCCCACTGACATTGCCAGGCAGCATCCCCATCATAAAAATCAAGAGCCTTCAATTGTTCCGGATACACTCTTTTAATCAGTAAAGTCCTAAAAGGTTTTAATTCTTTTCGGCCAACCTTTTTATATAAATAGAGCAAATGGTCTGTAACCTCATAGCCCATTTTTTTATATAGGCGTATAGCTCTTTCATTTTCTTCAATTGACTCAAGCACAGCAATATTTACTCCTTCTTCTATATAGATATTCTGAACTTCTTCCATCATCGCAACAGAAAGGCCTTTCCCTCTGTATTCCGGTGCAATTCCGGTTCCCCCGTTCCAGGCTATTTTTCTCCCGCTCACCTCCCGTATTCCCGTCATGATAATTCCAGAGGGTTCTTCATGCATAAAAGCAATGATTGATTTTTCAGGTGAAAGACCTTCATGTACCACTCGGTTTATAAAAGCTTCCATATCCATTTTTATAGGAACCAAATACCCTTCAAATCCTTTGTTCCAGGCAGTTAACGCTTCTTCCAGGCTGCATTGCGAAAGCTTTTTAATTTTCATTTTACATCTCCTTTAAAATGAGTTGTCATGGGTATTGCCTATCTCAGCTTTCGAAATTTCAGTGGTTCTGACGATTTCGAATATTGCATGAATATAAGGTAATCCGAAATTAATTTCCAAATGCAATCAAGTCTTGAATGGAAAATCTGTTGACCCATAAAGTTGGTTATTTCTGTTTGTTTCCTCTTCTAATAACAATAATAATGGACATTTTATGCCACCTCCTTAAATAGACCAGTTAGTTTATTTGTGATCAAAAAAATATAAAACTAGACTGCTTAGTTTATTTTAATTAAACCATTAATTGTCAGTCTTTTCAATCATTTTATTGAAAGACTTTTCCTTATTAATAAAAAAACCGATACTCACGGTATCGGCTTCATAAAAAATATTATTTTAACGGTTTTTTCAGGAATCCAATCAGGAGTGCCGATATAAATGCACCTGCGATGATTCCAACAAGGTAAACTACCCAAGGACCATCAACGAGCGGTACAACGAATACACCGCCATGAGGCGCTCTTAATCCGATTCCAGCCATCATTGAAATGGCGCCTGCCACTGCTGAACCTGCCATGATGGATGGTATGACACGAAGCGGATCGGCAGCCGCAAATGGAATAGCACCTTCAGTAATGAATGAGAATCCCATAATATAGTTTGCTTTTCCTGCATCCTGTTCCTGTTTCGTAAATTTATTTTTAAACAAAGTTGCCGCCAGTGCAATCGCAAGAGGCGGAACCATACCTGCAGCCATAATGGCAGCCATTGGTTCGTAAACCCCGTTAGCCAGCAGTCCGGTGCCAAAGACATATGCCGATTTATTAACCGGGCCGCCCATATCGAAAGCCATCATTAGTCCGAGCACAACTCCAAGAAGCACCGCATTACCAGTTCCAAGTCCTGAAAGCCATTCAGTAATGGCAGTATTCAAAGCTCCAACCGGCTTATTCACCACATAAAGCATCAGCAATCCAGTAATAGCGATTCCGAAAAGCGGGTAAAGCAAAATGGTTTTGATCCCTTCGAGGGAAACGGGCAATCCAGCAAATGCCTTTTTCAAGCCGACTACCACATAACCTGCAAGGAACCCGGCAATAATACCTCCAAGGAAGCCTGCTCCGCCGGAAGCGGCCATCATTCCGCCAACAGCACCTGCAGCAAAACCAGGACGGTCAGCAATACTCATCGCAATAAATGCAGCAAGAATCGGTACGATTAACCCGAAAGCATTTCCGCCGCCAATTGTCATTAGTGCTTCGGCAATAGGGTGATAGGATGGATCATTTGGATCTGCTGCTTTATAACCAAACATAAAGGAAATGGCAATTAAGATTCCGCCTCCTACTACAAATGGAAGCATATTGGATACACCGTTCATTAGATGCTTATAGATGCCGGCCTTTTGTTCTTTTTTGTTTTCAGACTCAGCAGTACTGTTTGGGCTGCCGCCTTTATATACTGGAGCATCCTGTTTAAGCGCTTTTTCAATTAATTCCTGCGGTTTGCGTATTCCGTCCGCAACTGGAGTTTCCAGCAAATGCTTGCCGCTGAATCGCTCCAATTCAACCTTTGTATCAGCAGCCACAATAACAGCCGTCGCATTAGCAATTTCTTCTGGTGTCAGGACATTTTTAGCGCCGCTTGATCCATTGGTTTCAACTTTAATATCAACGCCCAGTTCAGCTGCCTTTGCTTTTAAGGAATCTGCTGCCATATACGTGTGGGCAATTCCTGTAGGGCATGCTGTTACAGCAACGATAAAACGCTTGCTATCTGCAATATTTTGATCTTCCTCTTCATCTGTTTCATCATAGCTGTCAATAATATCTATAACTTCATCAGCTGAAGCAGCATTCTGCAGCTTTTTGCGGGCTTCTTCATTCATTAATATAGATGAAAGCCTGGATAATGCTTCTAAGTGGGTATTATTGGCGCCTTCTGGGGCTGCAATCATAAAGAATAAATAGGAAGGCTGCCCGTCAAGAGATTCATAATCCACCCCTGCTTCTGATTTGCCAAACGCAATTGCAGGATCCTTCACTGCGCTTGTTTTCGCATGTGGGATGGCAATTCCGTCACCGATGCCTGTTGTGCTTTGCTCTTCCCTTTTTAAAATGGCTTCTTTGAATGCAGAGCGGTCATTTAGCTTTCCAGCTTTATCAAGCTGGTCTACCAGGCCATTTATAGCATCAATCTTCCCTGTTCCGCTCATAGAGAGCAGGATTGTGTCTCTTGTAAGCAATTCTGTAATTCTCATCCTAATTCTCCCCTTTTAGGTTGATCTTTGTAATGGAAACCTGAGGAAGCAATCCCTCTGCCTTTTCTTTCGTGCAAAGACCCAATGAAAACGCGGTTGCGCTTCCGGATGCTACACTGTATTGAAAAGCTCTTTCTATATCTCTGTATTGTTCAAAAGCTGCCAGGAAGCCCGCTACCATAGAGTCGCCTGCCCCGACTGAGCTTCTAACTTCCCCTTGTGGGACACTAGCTATATATGCATTTTCATCTGTGACCAGGACCGCGCCTTTTCCTGCTAATGACACAATCACATTTTGGGCACCCATTTCCACAAGCTTTTGGCCGTATGGAATGACTTCTTCAGCGGCTGTAAATTCAGTATTAAAGATTTCCCCCAGTTCATGGTGGTTAGGCTTGATTAAAAATGGATTATAAGGAAGGACCTTTTTCAATAATTCACCTTCAGCATCAACAACAAAGGCTGCCCCATTCTCAGAGCAAATTTTGACCAGTTCTTCATAAGTTGTTTCTGGCAATGTGGAAGGAATGCTCCCCGCTAAAACGAGCAAATCTCCATCAGACAGAATGCCGATTTTCGTTTTAAGATCCTGAAGATTTTCTTTTGAAATAGTTGGACCTTTCGCATTGATTTCTGTTTCTGTTCCGGTCTTTATCTTTACATTAATCCTTGTGTCTTCAGCGACGAGAACAAAGTCAGTATCAATATTTTCATTTTTTAAGTAATCAGCAATATAGTCTCCTGTAAATCCCCCAACAAAACCAAGAGCTTTGCTTTTAATTTCCATTCTGTTTAGCACTCTTGAAACATTTATCCCTTTTCCTCCCGGGAATTTAGTGTCATTTTGCATACGGTTTAAACCGCCGACTTTAATCTCTTCCAATTCTACGATGTAGTCCACTGACGGATTTAACGTCAATGTGTGTATCATGCTGTCACAACCTTTATTGTAGTTTTGCTGGCATAAGGCTCCTGATGCTCTTCATCCAGCCCATTAGTAATGATTGCTGCTGTATGCAGATCGGCAATTTTGGCAAAGGCTATTTCCGAAAACTTCGTATCATCAGCAAGCACAAAAGCCTCCCTTGAAAGCGAAATGGCCATTTGCTTAATCATCGCCTCATCCTGATCCGGCGTAGTGTAACCGAATTGAGGATGGATTCCATTAACACCCATAAAACATTTGTCAAAGCGATAGTGCTCAAGGCTCGCCATCGCTCCCCTGCCGATAATGGCTTTTGTCTGTTCTTTGGCAAAACCGCCAATTATAAATGTTTTTATATTCCGTTCGAGCAGTGCACTGATATGCATTAACCCGTTCGTTACAACTACGATTTCTTTTGAAGGCAAAAACGGGATTATTTCTGTCACAGTTGAACCTGCATCCAGGTAGATGGAATCTCCTTCTTCAACAAGGCCTGCCGCATATTGGGCAATTTGGCGTTTTTGTTGAAGGTTTTTGGAGGATTTTTCAGTCATGCTCGGTTCCTGCAGCTTTCCCTGAAGCTTCGCTGCCCCGCCATGAATCCTTTTTAAGTATTTTCCTTCTTCCAGCTGAGTCAGGTCCCTTCTGATCGTTGACTCGGATGTCTCTGTTAGATCAACCAGATCCTGAATTTTCACTACACCTTTTTCTTTCAAAAGCTGGAGAATCATTTTATGGCGTTCCGGTGTTAACAAAACACCACCCCCTAAATACTGTTTTATGCCTTGATTACATCATACTGAAACCGATTGCAAAAATCAATCATTTTCTATCATAAGTAATCAATTTCATTCAATATTACGATTGATTTTGAACGTTTTATGAATTTCAATATCAATTTAAATTAATAGAAAGAATATTTAAATATATCAAAATAATGGTTTGCCCTCTGCGCTTAATTATGCTAGAATCAAAAATAACAATATATAGTTTTTCTATTCTGTTAACAACACTATATATTGTTTTTCTTTTTGAATTAACTCGTTCCAAGGTCTCTTTTTGGTCCGCTTTCGAAATAGAAAGCGGACACTTTTTGTTTTTATAAATAAAACAGCCCGGCAAAAACGGAAGTTCTTGCCGGGCTGTTTAATATTTATTCATAATTTACCAAGTCTTCTATTTTTCCATCTTCGTTATGAAGGATGGCCATTGTGCCCGCTTCTTCTGCCATACGTTTGGCTTCCTCCACTGCATCGGATCTTGATTCTGCTGTATATTCTGGATCATCCTGGCCTTCCTTTTTGACAGCCCATCCTTCTTCATCATGCGGTACTACATGGAATCTTGCTTCGTCTGTTCCTGCACGTTCTTTAAAATATTGTTCCTGTTCTTCACTGCGATTATTTTGGTTATTGTTTGCCATGGTCATACCTCCTGCTTATAGTTGGTTTAATGTCATCAAGTGATGAGCAGTATCACTTTACCCTTTAAGAAATTTAAGAAACCCGATTACTATTTAAAAGAGTAGTAGATTAGAACCGTTTTAATTTGTCCTTTTTCATAAAAAACACTCGAATTTTGTCGGAACATTAGGAATACCCCATAGGAATTAGTACTCTTTCAAAAAAATACCATTTTCTTCTAAACTAGTAATCGTTAGGGACTCTAAAAAAATACTAAACATTCAGGAGGTTATTATGGTAAGGAATAATCGAAAATCAGCAAAGGTTTTAGCATCTGTTTTAGCAGCTTCATTAGCTTTTGGTTCAATAGGATATGCAGCACCGATTCCTGCTGAATACGGAAAATCCTCTTATTCACAGGACCAGAAGATCGTCGCAAGAGTAAATGCAGAGCGTGCAATCGAACATATTAGATATCTGTCAGAGGAGATAGGGACAAGGCCTGGCGGATTGGAGAACGAAAAGAAATCAGCGGAATATATTGCTGATACACTTAAAAGCTATGGTTATGATGTTGAATTTCAATACTTTCCGGTAGCGGATCAATATATAGGCAGTGTGGCTTTTCCTGACGGAACTTTATGGGAAATGGGGGCTGCACCAAATGGATCAATCAGCGATACAGCGGTAAAAGCAGAAGTTGTCTATGTAGAGAATAATGATTTTACTAATGTAGAAGATAAAATCGTCCTTTTAGCACGTGCATCCACATTGGCTGGATATCGTCAGCAAGTGGCCGATGCAGTAAATGCCGGAGCGGCTGGGGTGATCCTTCAAAGCCTTGTTGGAAGCCGCGGCAATTATGGACAAACTTTCAGCCCTAGCCTGACAGAGCAATACAATATTCCAGTTTTTGGCGCTTCCTATATTCATGGGGAATGGTTAAAGGAAAAAATGGAGGATGGAGCAGCAGAACTTTCCTTAACATCAAAACACTATTCCGACCTTAAGTCAGTAAATGTTATTGCAACAAAAGAAGCTAAAACAAAGACCGAAGATACCAAAGAGGTAATTCTTGGCGCCCACCATGATAGTGTAGTAGGTGCTCCCGGTGCAAATGATAATGCTTCCGGCGTAGGGCTAATGCTTGAACTGGCAAGGGTTTATCAGGGATATAATACAGACAAAACACTTAAATTTATTGCATTTGGATCTGAGGAACGCGGGTTGCTGGGAGCAAGATATTATGTGGATCAATTAACACAGGAACAGAAAGATCAGATTGAGGCAGTTTTCGTTCCTGATATGGTGGCTACAAATTATGACAAAGCAACAAACCTCTATGCCATGACACCAGACGGCAGCCAAAACATTGTGACTGATTCAACTGGTAAAGCTGGTGCACGTTTGGGCAATTCGGATATCCTTCCAGGTAAATTCGGATCAAGTGACCATGTTCCGTTCCATAATGCCGGCATTCCTGCAGCCCTTTTCATCTGGATGGGCATCGACAGCTGGGATCCGCTTGTTTACCATATTGAAAAAGTCTACCATACTCCACAAGATACGATTGAAGAAAATATCTCTGCAGATAGAATGCAATCTGCCTTGGATATTATTGGATCTGGACTTTTTGATGTTGTCAGGAAGGAAACCCCCGGAAACAACTAATGTTTCAAAAGCCGCCGCTCACATTTAACAGCGGCGGTTTTCCACAAAAAAAGATGCCCAAAAAGAGCATCTCCGGATTAAAAATCTTTCTCGGAACAAGTTTCTTCTCTAGCTGGCTGACGATCATCATGCCACAGCTTCAGGTGGGTGAGGATTGTGAACAGGAAAAAGAAGTTCATCGCCCATATCGTTACAAAAGGGCTGATCCCGCCAAAGTCAATCGTTTGGAAGCCTTTCAAAAACATGACAATATACGCTTGAACAAAAATGAGGAAAAATCCCCCAATACCAGCGACTGACATTCGAATCATGCCTCGCCCTCCTTTTTCTTTCTTTATAATTATTATAATCCTATCTCTTTTTTGGTACAATATCGCCGGCGTAAATATTCTGTTAAATCACGCATTATTGCAGTGTGTCCTTCTTATTTAATCAATTTCATATTATCGCCATAATATTCCAGCAGATGTGTGAACACTCTGCCAAGTCAATCCATTTTTGTTTCCTTCAGAGTATATTATAAGTGTAATCATTATTAAATTTTTGGAAGGAAGCGATTAGAATGTTTGCAAAATGGCTTAGGGAAAATCAAGTTGCTGCTGCACTTCTCACTGTGATCAGATTATATCTTGGGTATTCTTGGCTGACGGCCGGCTACCATAAAGTTGTGGATGGATTTGATGCTTCCGGATTTTTGCAAGGAGCACTTGCCAAGTCAACTGGTGATCATCCAGCTGTTCAAAGCTGGTGGGCAACCTTCCTTGAAGGCATTGCTGTTCCAAACGCAGAAATTTTCAGCTTTTTGGTAGCTTGGGGAGAATTGCTTGTAGGCCTTGGATTAATTTTTGGATGCCTGACCACTGCCGCTGCTTTCTTTGGAATTATCATGAACTTTGCTTTCTTGTTCTCTGGAACAGTCAGCACAAACGCACAAATGGTCCTTTTAACCATATTCATTCTTATTGCAGGCTATAACGCCGGAAAATTCGGTCTTGACCGCTATGCCGCCCCCTTCTTACGCAAACTATTCAAAGGAAAACTGGGACGAAATGAAACAATCGCCTCTTAATCTACCTATTATATAAAGCCCGTTCAAAATCGAACGGGCTTTTTTTATTTTTTTTCGCTTGTCTTTAAAAAAGTTAAAATGATGACAAATAGCAGAAAACTAATCAGCAGAATGACTCCACCAAAGATATAAAGAGCCGTGTCGAGTGCTTCAGGCAGAAACGCCGGCTGGGAAATATGCAGTGCCAATCAGCCTGTTAATAAAAAATAGAATAAAGCTTATTAGTAGATATCTTACCTTTAAAAACGCATCTCCTTAAGGATAATGAGAATATTTCCAATCACCTTCCTTTCCTTTCTTCCTCTTTACAATAAAAAGTGAATATGGACAGAAAATGAATGGGGGATAACAAATTATAAGATCGAAGCCATAACAAATGTTAACTAGGAATAAAAACAAGTTGACATATAAGGTATCCTGCTATTATTCTAAATTATATAATTATTAATTCACCAGGAGGCATTTTATGAAAAGAGGATTAAGAACGATTGATTTAACCCTTGCAGGAATGTTTGTTGCTCTTATGGCTATAGGGGCAAACATCACCTCATTTGTTCCATTTATGGTGATTGGCGGAGTTCCTATTACACTGCAAACTTTTTTTGCCATTTTGGCAGGCTCCATTTTAGGAAGCCGCTTAGGTGCCATAACAATGGGAGTGTATGCTTTTGTCGGGCTTGCAGGCGCTCCGGTTTTTGCTAAATTTGGAGGAGGGTTTGCTTCATTGTTAAATCCCACTTTTGGATTTATCATATCTTTCATTATTACAGCTTATGTAACAGGCAAAATCATTGAAAAGAAAAAATCCCTGCCTGTGTATGTTTTTGCTTCCTTAATCGGTATGGTAATCAACTATGTTTTCGGGACGAATTGGATGTACATAGCTTACAAGCTATGGTTTACAGCACCAGAAGGCTTTACCTACCAAATGGCATGGCTGTGGATGGCTGTCCCTCTTCCAAAAGATATCATTCTATCTGTTTTTGCCGGAATGATGGCTTACCGCTTGGAGCATAGAGTATTTGCCCGCAGCCAATTCAGAAAAATAAACCGTGCAGCATAACGTAAGAAAAAGGCTCTGTTAAAGCTCATTGTGATATTGGCACCCTGTTGATGGGGGCAGAAGGTGCGAGTTCCTCGAAAATGCATTCGCATTTTCTTCGTGCGGTGTTTAATCGAGGATGCTTATTCAAAGTCCAGCGGGAGAAGCGAGTCAAAGGGAGACCCTACAGACTTAGTGCTTGAGGAGGCTCCCGGACCAACCGCTGTTCGCTGAGCCCCTGAAGCGGAAATCAACAGGCAAGTTTAACAGAGCCCCAAAAAAGGAGGAGGAGTTTCATGAATTATCGAGAGTTAGCTCAAAATGTTTTGGCAGGATATGAACTGACAGATACGGAGGCTAAGGAAATTCTAAATTGTCCCGATGAAGAACTGCTGGATTTATTGCATAGCGCCTATAAGATACGCCACCATTACTATGGAAATCTAGTCAAGCTGAATATGATTATTAACACTAAATCAGGCTTGTGCCCTGAAAACTGTGGCTACTGTTCTCAATCGAGCATTTCAACAGCTCCCATTGAAAAGTATAGAATGTTGGAAAAAGAATCCATAATCAAGGGAGCGACACAAGCTAATCAGCTGAACGTCGGCACCTATTGTATTGTTGCGAGCGGAAGAGGGCCAAGCAATAAAGAACTCGATGAAGTTGTATCAGCTGTTAAAGAAATAAAGGAATCCTATAATATGAAGGTTTGTGCCTGCCTTGGGCTCCTAAAGCCTGAACAGGCTGAAAAGCTGAAGGAAGCTGGAGTGGACCGCTATAATCACAATATCAATACCTCAGAAAATCATCATAAAACCATTACTACTTCTCATACATACCAGGACAGAGTCAACACGGTCCAATTAATCAAGGAAGCCGGAATATCTCCCTGCTCCGGTGTTATCATCGGCATGAAAGAAACCAAACAGGATGTAATCATGATGGCCAGAAGTCTTAAAGCTCTTGATGCAGATTCAATTCCTGTTAACTTTTTGCATGCGATTGAGGGTACACCGCTTGAAGGAACAAATGAGCTGAATCCGCGTTACTGCCTGAAGGTGCTTTGCCTGATGCGATTTATCAACCCGACTAAGGAAATCCGCATTTCCGGAGGTCGAGAGGTTAATCTTCGAAGCCTTCAGCCGCTTGGCTTATATCCGGCCAATTCCATTTTTGTTGGCGATTATTTGACCACTGCCGGCCAGGAAAGCACCGCAGACCATCAAATGCTTAAAGATCTCGGTTTTGAAATTGATTTTGTTACGGAAAATCCAATATTAACTTAAATGATAAGAAGATCCTGCGTTTAAGCAGGATCTTTTCTGTTACTTCGTTTTACCGACTTCTTTTTGAAGTCTCACTGACCTTGTCTTCTATCTGCTTTTTCCATTAGCATTTTGATATGAATTTCGGAATATTCCTTATCTCTTCTGTCAATTTATACCCGTCTATATAAGACTTTATAATATCAACAATGGCAAGCTCATTGGATTCTTTTTTAATAAGTTCAAACGCTTCTGAGCCATTGGCGGCCTCAACTGTTTGAAATCCTTCTTTATTTAGAAGCTCTTTTACTAAAAAACGGGCATGCTGATCATTATCTGTATTAAAATTGTCTTCATACCTGCACCTGCTCACTATATAACCGATCTATTGTTTTAATAAGAGCATATTAATAAACCTTGCCTGAACAGCAAGGTTTATCGATAAATACTACATTCTATAATTCGTCAAATCCATTATCCACTTGTACCTTTGTATATTGTCGTGATTTTTGTTCAAAGAAATCCGATTTGCCATGGTCCACTTCTTCGTACGCCACAATCCAGCGAAGCGGATTTGTACGATAACCTTCAAATGGACGCTCATAGCCCAGCTGATTGCAGCGAACATTTGCATAAAATTTGATATATGCCTCCACATCGGAGAGCAAGATACCTTCAGTCTTTTCGCCTATCACATAACGAGCCCAATTTATTTCCAATTCCGCCGCTCGCTTAAAAGTACCTAGGACAAAGTCCTCCAATTCCTTCGTCTTTAAGTCCGGATTTTCCTGCAATATTTCTTTAAATATCTTTACAAACAAATCCACATGGATTTGCTCGTCCCGATTAATATAGTTAATCATTGTTGAAGTAGCTACCATTTTTTGATTTCTGGCCAGATGATAAAAGAATGCAAAGCCCGAATAGAAAAATAAACCCTCCAGCACAACATCATATACGATCGATTTCAGCAAATTTTCAGGATTTGGATTCTCCGCAAAGTTTCGATATCCACTCGTTATAAACTGATTTCTTTCTGCTAATATAGGCTCCGTCCTCCAGAATTCAAAGACCTCATCCTGCCTTTGCTTTGGTACAAGGCTTGACAGCACATATGAATAAGAGTGATTATGGATCACCTCCTGCTGTGCAAGAATAATCATAAGTGCTGAGAGGCTCGAATCCGTTAGATAATCAGCAACCTTACCTGCATAATCCGTTTGAATGCTGTCGAGCAATGCAAGCAGGCCAATAATTTTCAAAAAAGCTTCTCGTTCGCCGTCTTTTAATGCAGGGAATTGCTTTATATCCTGGGACATATTAATTTCAAATGGCGTCCAAAAATTAGCGAGCATTTTTTTATATTTTGGGTATGCCCAGGAAAAACGGACATCATCCCAGTTAAGGATATTGGAGCATTCCCCATTTAGGATCGAAGTTGCACGGTTTGGTGCAGCAGTGTTAATTAGTTGGCGTTTTTTTAATGTATTCATAGGATTCTCCCCTTTAGCTTGAACAAGATTCACAGTCTTCTATTTCTGATGATGTTGAACGAACATAATATGTCGTTTTTAATTTATTTTTCCAGGCAGAAAGATGCAGATTTAATAGATCAACCGCTTTAATATTGTTAGGGATGTAAAAATTAAATGAGATGGCCTGGTCGATATGCTTTTGCCTTTTGGCATTCTGCTGGATGCTCCATTCCTGGCCAATATGGTAGGCTGATTTGTAATACCAGAACGTTTCACTGTTTAAATCAGGAGCTGTCACAGGAATCCGGTAATCTTTTTTCTCCTCGGAATACTGTTTATTGAAAATGGGGTCTATACTTGGTGTGCTGCCCGCAATCAAGGAGGTTGATGCATTGGGAGCAACCGCCATCAAGTACCCGTTGCGTATTCCAACTTCCTTTACTTTTTCTTTTAATGCGGGCCAATTTAATTTTGATTCTGCCTCCAAATATTCGCGTTTTTCAAAATAGGCACCATTTTCCCATTCAGATCCTTCAAAAGCTGGATATTTGCCTTTTTCTTCTGCAAGCATCATGGAGCTCTTTATCGTTAAATAAGCAACTTTTTCATATAGCATGTCAGCAAAGTCTGCTGCCTCCATGCTTTCCCATGGTATCTTTTTCAATGCCAGCAAATGGTGCCAGCCAAATGTTCCCAAACCAATCGCCCGGTATTTTTGATTGGTGATTTGGCCCTGGAGCACTGGAATCCTATTAATATCAATTACATTATCAAGCATCCGTACCTGAATCGGAATGAGCCTTTCAAGGGCATCATGTTGGCAGGCCCTTGCAAGATTAATAGATGAAAGATTGCAGACCACAAAGTCTCCAGGTATCTTTTCAATAATGATCTTACCATCCTTTGTATACTCTTCCGTTCTCTTTGTCACACTTTGATTTTGAACGATCTCTGTACAAAGATTTGTACAATAGATCATTCCGGAATGCGAATTTGAATTTTTCCGGTTTACTTCATCCCGATAAAACATAAATGGAGTTCCTGTCTCAAGCTGGCTTTTCATGATTGACTTCATAATTTCGATTGCTGGCACCTTTTCCCTTGAAAGCAGCGGGCTGTCAATGCATTCTTTGTATTTCTGCCGGAATGATCCTTCCCGTTCACCTTCGTCGTAAAAATCCTCAAGCGAAAAACCCATTACCTTCTGTACTTCATGAGGATCAAACAAGTACCAATACCCGCGGCTTTCTACTTTTTCCATGAACAAATCCGGAATGCAGACACCCGTAAATAAATCATGTGTGCGCTGTCTTTCATCTCCGTTATTTAGCTTTGCATCCAGAAATGAAAAAATATCTTTATGCCATACATCCAGATAAACGCTTATGGCCCCCTGCCGTTGTCCAAGCTGATCCACACTGACTGCTGTATTATTCAGCTGCTTCATCCATGGGATAACTCCGGAAGAAGCACCTTTGAAGCCTTTAATATCACTGCCTCTGCTGCGGATTTTCCCCAGGTAGACGCCGATTCCGCCGCCATTCTTGGACAGGGAAGCAATATCCGTATTGCTGTCATAGATCCCCTCAAGGCTGTCATCAACTGTTTCGACAAAACAGCTGGAAAGCTGCCCCCAGCTTTTTCCCGCATTTGCCAGTGTAGGTGTGGCCACAGTCATATATAAACCGCTCATGGCCCAGTAGGCTTCCTTGACAAGCTCAAGCCGCTTTTCCGGCCGTTCCTTTTTCATTAAAACCATGCTTATGATCATAAACCGTTCCTGCGGCAGCTCAAACAGGTTTTTCTGCCTGTCCCTGGCAAGATACCGATCTGCCAGCATTTTCAGCCCCAAATACGTAAATAAATGATCATTTTCCCTTTTAATAACTGCTGCCAGCTCATTGATATCGTCCTGTGAGTAGGTATCCAATAAATCTTTTTCATAGATTTCCAGAGCTGTCAGCCGCTCTATCAATTTATAAAAGTGTTGGTAGCAAGCCTCCGGCAAACAACCTCTGTTTTCACCTGCTTCCTGATATATTTTTTTTAAAAGAAGGCGTGAAGCGGCAAAGGTCCAATCAGGCTCTTCCATACTAATCCATGACAAACATTCTAAGATCAGCTGATCATATAGCGCTTCTTCCGTGAGGTGGTTCATCTCATCAGATCTTTTCAATAATAATTCAATATCAAGCTTTGGAAATTCTGATTTCAGTTCCTCTATTACTCCATTCGTTTGTAAGGTATGTATCATCATTCTTTCCTCCTAAATGGCAAAATAAAAATCCGCTCGGAAAGTGAGCGGATCAAACGAAAGTTAATAGCAGGAACCAGTTCTGTTATGGAAAGCCATTACACCATCGTTTCATCATCTCAATCCCCGAAGATAAGAAACTTTCGATCGCCCTGGCAGGTCTCCTGGCTTGTGCATCACTCTACTAAAAGCCCTTCCCATACAAGCGCCATGAAGCGGCTTGTACAGTGGCATGCTTTGTTCGTCTGCACTTACAGTTGCGGGGACAGCTCCGGATTTCCACCGGATTCCCTTTTAAGTCCATTTAAGAACACCAATCACGATCTATATGTAGTTTTTTCATTTTATAATCAACACTATATATTGTATGCAATTCTATCACAAGGAATAATAGATTACAAATTTTTAAATGAACAATTCACATTTAGTTCAATTTCCCTCGATAATTTCTCGATAATTAAACTGTAATCTAAAGATGTAATAAAAAAAGGAATGATTCAAAAATGAAAAGGTTGATTGCTGGAATATTCTCCGTTACACTCATCCTCGGTTCGGGGAAGTTCTATTCTCGCAGCAGGAAACGAATCACCTGATGGGTTATTGAACATAGGAAAAATGAAGCCGCTCATGCAGGAAATGCACCTGAATTTTCCAACCAGGAACTGAAACCAATGTATGAGAGATGCCATGGAACAAAAGGTGCGATGCCGAGCAGAAACTTTAGCTCAATGGAAAATATGATGTACTAACTAGAAAACAGAAGGAGATCACCTCTCCTTCTGTTTTCTAGTTAAAATCCATCATTCTCAATGATATTTCTAATAACGTCCTCGTTCATCTCAAAGCCTATAAAATGCTTTTTCTTTGTTCCGCCATACCATTTTCTTTTTTCAAACAGAAAGGCTGGAACAATTCGGTTGCCTGTTAAATTGATAAGATCCTGCTCCCTCTCAGGGTTTTTGGCAAGATCCACTTCGTTATATGGTACATTATTCTGCGAAAGAAACTCTTTCGCCGCCTGGCAATCCTGTCAGGTAGGCCTTGTATAAAGCGTGAGGTTTGCTTTCAACTCAGAACATCCCTTTCGAATAATTTATCTATTTCTTTTACTACCCGAATTATGGAGGTTATTCAGCATCCTCATTTACTTTGTGGTTCTCAGTTTCATGCTGTTCTTGCGCAGGTTCGGCAAAGAATCCATCATATATAGTATAACCTGCCATAACAAGTGCCAAATAGGCAATGGCGGCACCAGCCCATTTTTTCATACTAGCCAGCTCCTTTTGTTTAACTGTTCTTTTCATTTAACTTTACTCTTTGCAATCTAAGAGCATTTAATACGACCGAGACTGAACTGAAAGCCATCGCAGCACCTGCAAGCCAAGGGGCAAGGAAACCTAAAGCTGCTACTGGAATTCCAAGCGTATTATAAGCGAAAGCCCAGAACAGGTTTTGCCTTATATTGCGTATGGTCTTCTTACTCATAAGGATCGCATCTGCAATACTATTCAGATCGCCTCTCATCAGCGTAATATCGGCAGCTTCCATCGCAACATCAGTACCTGTTCCAATAGCCATTCCGATATCCGCCACCGCAAGGGCAGGAGCATCGTTAATGCCATCACCAACCATCGCGACTTTTTTGCCTTGTTCCTGAAGCTTTTTAACTTCATCTGCTTTTCCTTCCGGAAGAACTTCCGCAATAGCTGCATCAATTCCTACTTCATCTGCAATCGCCTGGGCAGTCCGCTTGTTATCACCTGTGATCATAACAACTTCAAGACCCATATCCTTCAGGCGCTTGATCGCTTCTTTGGATGTTTCCTTTACAGTATCTGCAACGGCTACAATCCCCATATATTTTCCATCAACCGCGACAAGCATCGCCGTTTTCCCATTGTCCTCAAGAGATTCCATTTTTGCCTTTGCTGTGTCAATGACTATTTCGTATTTCTGCATTAACCTTCTTGTGCCGATAAGCAGATCTTTTCCATCCACTCTGGCTTTAATTCCGAAGCCTGGAATTGCTTGGAATTCTTCAGGATTTAATAAATTTATCCCTTTTTCCTTTATTCCCTTAACAATTGCTTCAGCCAATGGATGCTCTGACTGTCTCTCGGCTGAACCAGCAAGCTGAAGGAAAGTATTTTCTTCCACGTTCCCTTCCACAATCACATCCGTTAAAACAGGCTTTCCATGGGTTACCGTTCCTGTTTTATCGAGAACAACTGTGGTTATTTCATGAGTTAATTCCAAATGCTCTCCGCCTTTGAAAAGAACTCCATATTCCGCTGCACGGCCTGAACCAGCCATAATGGATGTTGGTGTGGCCAAACCAAGTGCACAAGGACATGCAATAACAAGTATAGCAATTAACTTTTCAAGGGCTTCTGCAAACTCGCCCGGGCTAACCCATAAATACCAAACCAAGAAGGTAATAACGGCTATTGACACTACAATAGGGACAAAGATTCCGGAAATTTTATCTGCCAGGCGCTGTATTGGTGCTTTGGAGCCCTGAGCTTCTTCAACCACTTTAATGATTTGTGATAGGGCTGTATCTTTGCCTACTTTAGTAGCTTTAATTTTCAAGAAGCCATTTTTATTGATTGTTGATCCAATGACTGAATCGCCGGCTGATTTATCAACCGGTACACTTTCCCCGGTTAGCATGGATTCATCCAGTGCGGACTGGCCTTCCGTAATTTCGCCATCCACAGGAATTTTTTCGCCCGGCTTTACATATATGATTTCGCCAACGAGTACATCTTCAAGCGGGACTTCAAGCTCTTCCCCATTTCTCAAAACAGTGGCTGTTTTTGCCTGCAGCCCCATCAGCTTTTTAATAGCCTCCGAAGAACGGCCTTTGGCACGAGCCTCAAATAATTTCCCCAAAATTATCAAGGTGATTAATATGGCACTCGTTTCATAGTATAGCTCAACCATATGACCATTCGTGCCAACTGATAGAATCGATTGATATAAACTGTAAAAATAGGCAGCTGAAGTACCAAGAGCCACCAAGACGTCCATATTGGCACTTTTATTTTTAAGCGCTTTGTATGCACCTACATAGAATTGCTTTCCGATAAAAAATTGAACAGGAGTTGCAAGTGCGAGCTGCACCCACGGATTCATAAACATATCAGGAACATAAATGAACTGTGTGAATTCAAAATGGCCTACCATGGACCAGAACAAAGGAATGGAAAGGATTAATGAAAAAATGAATTTCCCTTTTTGCTTCTCGATTTCTTTCTCCCTGTAATCCGCGCCCTCGTTTTCTGCATCTTGCTTTACTTTGGCCTGATAACCAAGATTCTCTACTTTCTTTATCATATCCTGGACAGATACCTGTTCAGGATTATATTCAACAGTCGCTGTCTCAAGGGCAAGATTGACAACAGCTTTTTTGACACCGGCCATTTTATTAAGCCCTTTTTCTATACGCTGCGAACAGGCGGCACAGGTCATGCCAAGCAATTCAAATTCAGCTTTCTCAGAAACAACTGCATAACCTAGGTCCTCAATTTTTTTCTCAAAAGCTTCAACAGATGTTACATCTGGATTATATTTGACTGATGCTTTCTCCAGTGCAAGATTAACATTCGCTTCCTGAACACCGTCAAGCTTATTTAACCCTTTTTCGATGCGTGAAGAACATGCCGCACAGGTCATGCCTGATATAGGAAGCTGGACTTCTTTTAATGCCGCATCACTCATAAATACCACTCCTTAAATTAAGTGACGTATAATTTTTAACTTCACTCATTATACTATACCCATCTACCCTATATGTCAACCAAAAATAATTAGACAAATTTTTTAAAAAGCTATATTTAATTGTCTGTTGATTTCTGCCCTAATCAAAATATTGTCAAAATTAAGGATGAACTTTAGGCAAAGCCTTAAAAAAAGAGAACGTGCTGATAATCCACACGTTCTTTTCTAAAACTATTCTACATCATATCCCTGATCGTCAATTGTTTCCTTAATCTGCTCAAGTGATACAGTAGAAGAATCATACTGTACTTGCACCTGGCCATTATCAAGATCAACAGATACCTTTTCTACCCCGTTTAATTTTCCAACGCTGCCTTCAACTGCTTTTACACAATGGCCGCAAGACATGCCGCTAACTTTTAATGTTACGTTTTCCATATATAACATCTCCTTATTTTTTCATTAATTTTTGAATGGTTACCAAAAATTCATCCAGGACTTCATCGTCGCCTTCGTGAATCCTTTCTACTACACAGCTTTTCAAATGGCCTTCCAGCAAAAGCTTTGCTACACTGTTCAAGGCAGACTGTGTTGCAGAAATCTGTGTTATAACATCATCGCAATAGGTATCTTTTTCTATTAGTCCTTTTATTCCGCGAATCTGCCCTTCAATCCGATTTAAACGGGTTGTCAAATTCTTTTTTACTTTTTCAGAATGGTGACTTTTTCTTTCCGAGTCAATCGAACAGCAGCTCTCCGCCAATAATTCATCATTTTCCAATTCAAAAGCCATTTGATTCGCCTCCTTATGTATATCATATTATACCCCGGTATCCTATGTAAAGAATTTTGCTTAAAATTCTTTGCTTCTATCTCTCTTCACAATTTCCCACCTTTGTAAATGGTGTCTTGTTCATTTTTCCCTATTATGATATTCAAATTCCCTGTTCATACTAACGGAAACATATCTTTAAAAGGAGGCAATTAAATGAAAAGGGAACAAACTTTTATAGAAGATGCCGGCAAGGACTTATATGGAATCGACAAGGATGTTAGCCTTCAGTCAGTCAACTTCGCTGCAGCTGAAAATCAGTATATAAACGAGCGCACCGAAAAAGAATCTAATAATGAAATATACTAAATAAAGCCGCCTTTTTGGGCGGCCCTATTCATGTTACAGTTCTTTAAGCTCAGCAATTTCAACTTCTGATCTTTCCTCAAGAGGTCCACGCAAATGAACAGTCGCTGTTCTGCCATCTTCATTTAACTTATCGATCCAAACAGAAGCTCCATTGTATTTCACTTCAATATCTGCTGATGAAGAAAGAATTTGCTTTACACGTCTAACATCCACTTTAAAACACTCCCCTGCATTTTTTCATTTTATTTTTTGTAAGTGAGCGAATTTTATGCTAATTAATTAAGTCAATTTTGTTATAAAAATGGTTGCCAGCCCAAAATAAATAAGTAATGACAGAATATCATTTAGTGTTGTGATTAAAGGGCCTGACGCAACGGCAGGGTCAATATTTAATTTGTACAAAACGAGTGGAATAATTGTTCCCGCAAGGGTTCCGATAATTAGTGTAATAATTAAAGATGTGCCAACCACCAATCCCAAGATAAAACTCCCTTGCCAAACATATGCAATGACCGCAATTAAGATTCCACAGGTCACCCCTATAATAATCCCGACGCTAAGCTCCCGGAAAACCAATTTTGTTACCAGCCTTTTATTCATGTCTCTGTTAATCAGTCCACGTACAACCACCGCTAATGATTGAGTGCCTGTATTTCCGGTCATACCTGCTATCATAGGCATAAAGAAGGCAAGTGCCACAGCTTGAGATAGTGTTTCTTCAAAACCGCTGATAATGGTGCCGGAAACTATGCCGATAAATAAGAGCAGGATAAGCCATGGAAGCCTCCTATAAGCAGCAACTAGAGGCTTTGTATCAAAATCAATCGCCCTTCCTGAAGCAGAAAGCTTTTCAATGTCCTCGTTGGCCTCGCTGATTACGACGTCAATAATATCATCAAAGGTAACAATCCCAACCAGCTGCCCTTCTTCCACAACAGGTATTGCCAGAAAATCATACCTCTCGATCAGCCTTGCGACCTCTTCCTGGTCAGTATCAGCTGCTACTGCAATTACCCTGCTGTACATAATATCCTGAATCTTCTCATTCTCATTGGCAAGAATCAAATCGCGATAAGAAACAACACCCACCAGATCTTTGTTCTTATCAATTACATATAGGTAGTTTATTGTTTCCGAGTATTCAGCAAATGATTTCATTTTTTCCACAGTGTCCCTGACTGTATAATGCTGTGGTATCCAGACAAAGCGATTAGTCATTAGCCGCCCTGCTGTTTCAGGCGGATATTTCATAATGCTTTTTACAATACGGGATTCTTCCAGCTTCATGCCGGATAGAAGCTCTTCCATCCTCTCAGCTGACATCCCTTCCAATAAAGATGCAATATCGTCATTATCCATCAGGTCAAGAACCTCACCTGACTTTTCAATTCCTAATAATGAAAGTACCCTTGCCTGATGTTCCTGTTCAAGTTCCTGAATTAATTCGGCAATTTGCTCGGGGGTCATATAAAGAAGAAAACGCGGATGGTGCTTTACAGGTAAACCCTCAAAGATTCGGGCAATATCATATGGCTGAAGTTCTGAAATTATACTCTGAAAATGAAACCTCCTTGTTTCTTTCAATGCTTTTATTATTTCAAGGGTTATTTGATTCTCAGACATGTTTATCGCCATGTTTTCCCCTCCAGATGTTCACTCCATCTAATATATCCTTTTTGTTATTCCCGAAAATGCCTAACAATAAAACGGCTAGGATTTCCTGCTTGTGTTAAAAGTTGTCCTATCTTACTTCAAGGCTGAATAGAATGTGTACAAACAGTGTGTAAAGTTGGGGAGTTGTATATATGAGTATTTTTCTAGGGTATGTATTCTTGGGTCTCTCTCTGGCGGCACCGATTGGTCCAATCAATGCAGCACAGCTTGATAAAGGAATTAAAAACGGTTTCTTCCATGCCTGGCTCGTTGGCTTGGGTGCCATGACTGCAGATGCGATTTACATGCTTGCCGTCTATCTGGGAGTTGTTCATTTTTTGGAGATGCCATTTATGAAAGCTTTTTTGTGGTGCTTTGGTTTTTTTGTCCTTGTCTACACAGGAATTGAAAGCCTGCTAAGTGCCGGAAAAGTAATATCAAGCAAAAGAGGGGAAGACGAATCTTCCATAAAATCGTTTTTGTCCGGTTTTCTTATGTCATTGTCAAACCCTTTGACTATTTTATTCTGGCTTGGCATTTATGGTTCCGTGCTTGCAAAAACTGCAGCTGAATATGATAAAGCGCATGTGATTTTGTACAGTGGCGCCATCTTTATCGGACTAATGCTATGGGATTTGACAATGGCCGGAGTCGCCAGCAGCTTTAGGAGATTTTTAACCGGCAAGATTCTGGCATTTATTTCGATTTTATCTGGCCTATCTTTAATCGGTTTTGGTATTTACTTTGGGGTGCAAGCGTATAAGTTGTTGTTTTAGATACATACGGCCAGGATAGTATCTGCAAAAATGTGCAGATGCTATTTTTTTTATAACGGTGTTTTAATAGTAATTTTAGCTTAAGATAAGGACTTCTCGATGGAACTCGGACTGAAGATTGGCGCTATTATAACTTTTAGTCACATTTTTTAGGATTTACCTAGCATATTTGATGATGGTCATGGCTTAGCTTCTCTCCTGACACTGGTATAATAGCCTTTTTTGAAAAGACTAAACAAATGAGTTTAATCAACTCTTATATGGAGAGTTCATCCTGGCTCAGGATGAACAGTTGGTGATAACTTTATTTTCCAGGTTAAAAAAAAACGCCACCAAGTCAACTGACCATATATTAAAAAAGTGACCGATAAAAACGAAATCTGACCGATATATTAAAAAAAGTGACCGATAAAAATGAAATTTGACCGATATATCAAAAAAGTGACCGATATTGCTTTAAGTAAAAGTAAGTTACTAGCAAAATAGATGATTAAAAGAGACCCTTTTCTAATATTCAGAGGTGCTTATTTGTAAAAATAGCTTCAAAGACGCAAAAAAAAAAATCATCTAACAAGCGCTATTCGCTAAAATAAAATTCATTTATAAAAGTCTTCCTGAAAGCGCAAAATAGCTCAAATAAAAAAAGAGCACCCTTTCAGGTACTCTTTCGTTTGCCCGGCAGCGTCCTACTCTCACAGGGGGACAGCCCCCAACTACCATTGGCGCTGAGAAGCTTAACTTCCGTGTTCGGTATGGGAACGGGTGTGACCTTCTCGCTATCGCCACCAGACTTATTTGGTTTGAAGAAACTTCATTCCTTCAAAACTAGATAATGCATGAAGAAGTGTTGCCGAGTAACACCAAAAACTTGTCTAGCTTCGGCTCCTAACTTCTCGGCCGTTTCGATCCGTCCCTCCAAATCCTAAAAGCAGGATTTGAATGGCCGGCTCTCCAACGTCTCTCAAAGTTGAACAGTCGCCTCCGCATTTCAATTTGGTTAAGTCCTCGATCGATTAGTATCAGTCAGCTCCACGTGTCGCCACGCTTCCACCTCTGACCTATCAACCTGATCATCTTTCAGGGATCTTACTAGCTTGACGCTATGGGAAATCTCATCTCGAGGGGGGCTTCATG
>NZ_QGTW01000026.1 GCF_003182355.1 Cytobacillus oceanisediminis
AAGATGACTCCGGCAGCTTACCGAAGTCATCTCATCGCTGCGTAGATAGCAGCATCTCTTTTTATTAAACTGTCTACTTTATAGGGTGCAGTTCATTCAGTCGGTCTGCTCCCTTTTTTTCAAATAACTCCTTGATGCCTTCCGGACTCCTGTAAAAACTTAAGAGTCTCTAAGTCGCTTTCCGCCGGAAGTGTAAACGGTTTTTTATAAGATTCGGGTCCTTTTCCTGTGATAAAGATCCAATCATTTTTTTTCGCTTGCTGCCATGCCTTCTGAATGGCCAACGTCCGGTCGGCAATGACCTGCCCCTTTCCGTTTCCGAATTGTTCATTCAGCCTAAGTAATTCACCAATCATCTTTTCTTCTGTTTCATCGTTCAAATCATCTGCAGTCAAATAAAATTGATTGCTGTATCTTGCTGAAACCTTAATCATTTCTTCCCGTTTGGATTGATCCCTGCCCCCTCGGAAGCCGTAAATATGGAAAATCCTCTCAGCTCCCTGCTGCCTTGCTGTTTCCAGGCAGTACTCAAATGCATCTTTCGTATGGGCGTAATCCACAACAAATTTTGCCCCGGTTGGATGTGTAATCGTTTCAAACCGTCCAGGTATGCCTGGAAAAGACGCAAGGGCTTTAATCATATCATCGGGGTCGAGCCCCATATCCATGCCTGTTAAGAAAGCCATGGCGGCATTATAGACATTATGGCAGCCAGGAAGAGGAAATTTGATTTTATAACGTTTATCATTCATTTTTAAAATAAAAACTGTTTTGCCGTTCAATTGTACGTCTTCTATGGAACAGCAGTTTTCATCTCCAAGCATAATTAATGGGACTTTTTCTTTTTGCAGGTCTTCCGCCATTTTTTCTCCCCATGAATTATAAAGATTAACAACGGCCTTCCCTTCTTCTTTTAAAAGGGAAAAGATCTTCTTTTTATCATTAAAATAGCTGTCCATATTTTTGTGATAATCAAGGTGGTCATGTGCAAGATTCGTAAAAAGCCCATAGTCAATTTGCAGGCCTTCTGTTCTCGATTGTTCGAGTGCATGAGAGGAAATTTCCATCACAACAAATTCATCCATGCTTTTGCTTAGCATTTTTTGGATCTGCAAAGCGTCCGGCGTTGTATTGGTGGGCTTGTACACCTCATTATTAATCACATACGAAACTGTGCCAAGCAAAGAGCATGTCCGGCCGGCAGTCTCCAGTATGTGCTTTAGTATATAGGAGGTAGTCGTTTTGCCATTTGTTCCTGTAATCCCTACTATTTTATGTTCTTTGGATGGGTGACTATAAAAACAGCTTGCAAGCTTACCCAAACTTGTCCTGCTGTCTGCCACTCTTATATATGGAATGTCCATTTTCAGATCCTCTTCACCTACAACAGCAGCCGCGCCATTTTTGACAGCTTGTTCGATAAAAGAATGGCCATCAGTCTGGAACCCTTTTATTGCTACGAACAAGCTCCCTTTCCCCACATGGCGTGAATCCATTTCAATCCCTGTAATTTCAGGATCATTTGTAAATAAATCCATCTCCCCGCTATCCTTTAGGCATTTCATAACCTGGGATAATCTCATATTTCTGTCTCCTTTTATGTTTAAACTTGAAATATTCTGTGTATATGTCTAGAATCGTTATCTTTTATTTTCCCTTTTTTACAGGAAATATGCCCTCTTAAAAGAGACAAATAACGGAGATGTGCAAAATCGGCAAATCATCCTAGGCTTGAGGATAAATTTGGGTGAAAGGCATTAAAAAATAAGCGATTCACCCTATTGAATTATTTGTTTAACTATCTTTATGCAAAAGATAATGGCCGTTTTGCAAACTGGGATAAATATTTCACATTTAGCCTGCTGTGCTGGGATATCAGATAGGCATCTCTAGTGGCTCCTTTTTTCCTTAATGTGTTAAGAGCTCTAATCATTCCCGCTTCTGTTTCCATTCCAATCCCCTGCCCAAAGAACATCCCCCCGCCCAAATAAACAGCATTCTCTCCAGTCCAAACAGGGTGGTCATAATCAGGGTTATAAAAATAAACCACATCTCCAGGGATAAAGTTTCTTCCTTTCTTTGTGATGATGGACAAATCATAATCATAATTCCAATCCCATACAAGAAGGCCCTGGAAAAGAGTGTTAAAACGGCTGACAGAAATGGAATCCAATACAGCTTTATAAAAAATCAGCACAACGGCTGTCGTACATTCAAAAGCATATTCCCTGCTGTTGATAAACACATCCCTAATGGCATCGGACGGCAGTACCGATGAATCAAGAAGGTATCCATATCTCGTTCTTCTCCAAATGCGCGGATTAAAGCGGGATGTGGCAAATGGTGCAAACTCAATAGCACTTGCATGCATCAGCCTTGCTGCTTTAATAATATTCTCCCTTAAGAGGATATCGAATAGTAATTCATGCATCGATTCATATTGATGAATTTCAGGACTGTTCTCCAGGGCAATATATATTTCACGCTGTACTCCGAAGAAGCGGCCAATCCCAGGCTTACTCTGATTATTCGAAAGGACAATCATCGTTTTCCCCCCTTCAAAAGAACTTATAGTAGCTTATGGATTCTTTTGAAAGAGGGTTCCACTAAAGTGAAGTCTGCATTAAATGAACATTTTTATAAAAGCTTGTTTCTGTCTTACCATTTGGGGCGGTTCCATCCGTTCTTCGCCATCAAATTGCCGCTTTCATTCCCATAAAAATAAACGTCCTTTAAAGTTCCAAGCATGATGAAAGGGATATCGTTGCGCAAACATGTTCCCAGCGCATTTCGGTTAAATGACAGGTATGCAGCACCATGCTGATTTCCTATTCCTGTATCTTTTCCCAAAGCCGGTAAGAAATGTGCAATAAAAACACTCTCAATTGAAAGCGTTTTTATTTTTGTAAAATATCTTTTTTTCTGAAAATACCTTGCTTTTTATTCTGTTTTACTAGTACAATATTCCACATATTCATAAGTTTCAGATACTTTATAGAGACATTTTATACAACAGGAGGCATGTTAGCATGGTGACATTTTTAGGCTCTATTGTCTTGCTTTTGGCAGGATACTCAGTTTACTCAAAGGTTGTAGAGCGCATTTTCGGGATAAATGACAGCAACCCTACACCGGCATACACAGAAAAAGACGGAATGGATTATGTTCCGATGAGCTGGTGGAAAGGCAGCTTAGTTCAATTATTGAATATTGCGGGGCTCGGTCCGATTTTTGGCGCAATTATGGGAGCTTTATACGGACCTGTTGCTTTCATTTGGATTGTGGCAGGTTCCATTTTTGCTGGCGCTGTTCATGATTATTTTTCTGGGATGCTTTCGTTGAGACATAAAGGTGAGCAGTTTCCAAGCCTTGTTGGCAGATATTTGGGCAAAACTGCGAAAACAACAATAAATATTATTTCACTTGTCTTAATGGTATTAGTTGCAGCCGCATTTACAGCTGGACCGGCGCAGCTAATTTCCAGCATAACGCCGCTTAGCTTTATGGCATCGCTGCTTGTTATTTTTGTTTACTTTATTCTTGCTGCTGTTTTGCCTGTTAATCGAATTATTGGGAAGATTTATCCTATATTTGGAGCGATATTAATATTTATGGCTATATCAATTGCAGTTGCATTGCTATTCAGCGGTAAATCAATTCCTAATGTGACGCTGGCAAACCTCCATCCGGCGGAACTTCCAATCTGGCCTTTGTTAATGGTCACTATTTCCTGCGGGGCTATCTCAGGTTTTCATTCTACCCAAAGCCCTATTGTTTCACGTACTTTAAAAAAGGAAAGCGACGGAAGAAAGGTTTTCTATGGCGCGATGATAGGAGAAGGCGTTATCGCTCTAATTTGGGCGGCTGCTGGAATGACATTTTTCGGCGGTACAGGGGGACTTCAGGAAGCACTTGCGGCTGGCGGGCCTGCCGGAGTCGTTAATGAAATTTCCAAGAGCCTGCTTGGCACACTAGGTGGTATCCTGGCAATACTAGGCGTCATCATTCTGCCAATTACAACCGGCGACACAGCTCTTCGTTCTTCAAGAATGATGCTGGCAGAATTACTGTCCTCATTCTTTAATATGGACGGGAAGCGGAATGTTGTGTTTACTACAGTGCCTGTAGTACTTCCAACTTTATTCCTTGCTACGATCGATTACTCCTTCCTTTGGAGATATGTAGGATGGACAAACCAGGTTGTTGCTGCGGTCATGCTCTGGACAGGAACTATGTACCTATTGAAAAACAAGAAATTTCACTGGATTTGCGGCGCACCAGCCATATTTATGACAGGCGTCGTATCTACTTACATCTTCTATGCGCCTGAGGGCTTTCAGATGGATTATCAGTTATCCATGATCATCGGATCAGGTATTACACTTACCGTATCAGGCTGGTATGTTTATCAAATAATCAAACATAAACACACTAATAAAAGTCAAACCAATTTCAGAGCTGCTTAATCAAAATAAAAGTGCACCTTCACGCCCAAAGGTGCACTTTTTCAATTCATACCATTACGGATTTACTCGGTTTCCTCTTCAGTTCCTTCTCCAGTTCCCGCATCTTCATTTTCTTCAGTGTTTGTCTCGTCCATTTCTTCTTCATTGCTGCAACCTGTTGCCACACCTGTAATCATTAGAGCTGCCATCAAAGCTAAAAACCATTTTTTCATTTTCTTTTCCTCCTTGGCTGCTTAAAATATATTACAGTGTTAATCATACAAAATCTTCTGGCATTTAAAAGAGAATAATCCGTTTTTTTACAAACATTCACCTTATTTTAAAAAAGTTAATTGAAACTATAATTTCATTTAACAAGTTACGGGACTAAAAGCTCTTTTCATAAAACTTTAATCACCCCTGTCCCTTGAATATCAGCCCTTACTTTTACTTTAAATGAATGATATATTTCCTGCCATTCTTGCCATTCAGAATCATTTTGAAAATGCGCCCCCCATACGCAGTCCAAAACCAATCGGGATACCTATAAACTCCGCCTAAGATCGTCCAACGTTTCACTTATCCTTAAGCGGGTAATAAATACTAACTACCTAAAGGAGGTTATATCTGATGGCTGATAAAAATAGAACTGCAGAAAATGATTCTATAGAGCAAGAACAAAAGAAAAAACACAACAAAGATATTGAGCCCCAAAGAGAGCCGGAAAAACCTCAGGAAGAGAACCGGAAATAAGGAGGATTACTCACATGTCAGATAAAAAACTGCAGGATGGAAAAATGGATAGACCGGAACAATATAAAACCGAAAAAGAAAGCATATTTGACAAATTCGAAAGTGAGAAAAATGTTGATCCGCTTCCGGTAGAAGACCTAAACCAGGAAAAGGAAGAGGAAAAAAACGGCTCCAAAATAAAGAGCAGCTCATCAACAGAGGAAAAGTACAAAGCGGATTTTGAAACGATTGAAAAGAAGAAGCTATTTGGCGATAAATACGGATGAAAAAAAACTATGGAATGACGAAATAAAAAACCCTGGATTGACCGACCGAATGACCCAAACTATGTGGTTTTAGAAATTAAGCCTCAAAACATAAGGCTTATGAAAACAAAGGAAAATTCTCCGAAATTACTTGAATTTTAATAAACACAAGCATTAAATAAGAAACGTCAGCACTGAACAACAGTGCTGGCGTTTTCACTTTATGGTCCGGATAAAATCCTTGTAGTTTTCCAGATAAAAATCTGCACCTGGTGCCGTGTTTTGAAAAAGACAGGTCTTGATTCCAAGGCTTTTAGCCGGCAGGATATCAATTTCCCTGTCCCCGATCGCTAAATCAATCCCATGCTTTTCATGCAGAAATTCATACGAAGCTGAATGGGGCTTTCGAGGATATCCATCATCACCGGCTACCATATCCGTGAAGTAACCGTCTAGTTTATGGCAAGAAAGAATGGCTGCAACACCCTCCCGTTCCTTGTGTGTCATAATGACATTTTTATTTGCCAGCTTAAGCACATCCACCAAATACGGAAAAGGCTTTAGATCCTTAGGTTCTAGGCTTCTTGCCTTTTTGCGGATAGTCTTTATCTGTTCTTCAGTAAGCCGGAAATGCTGAAAAGCATCTGTGAAAGAAATTTTTAATTGAGCAAATATCTCCTTTTCCGTTACATTAGCTTCACCCATAACCTCTTTTACAATGGCCGTATAGGCTGGATAGGTATCAAATAAAGTTCCATCAAAATCCCATAGTATATTCATTAGGCAGCTCTCCCTTCCAATTCCGTTACCTATTTTTCTCCTCCAGTTAACTTTATTATACTTTCTTCGACTCTATTAAACCGTATTTCCATATTAGTTAAATTACTTTGACAAACCTATTCCCGAATGCTAATTTTATAGCTAAAGAGACTTCTTCAAAACCACAGAACGGCCCGCAATTAATGGGTACAATTTATAGAGGATGATTTGTGATGGATAAAGAAATAATTAAGCTAATCAGGAAAAGCTATAATATGACACAGCGTGACTTTGCAAGAATTGTCAGCTGCAGCTTTTCATTAATCGCTCTAGTGGAGGTAGGAAAAAGAAGAGTAACAGCAGACCTTGAAAACAAGATCAAAACCGCATTTGATCTGGACGATCAGCAGCTGCAATCCCTCTCCTCTCTTGTTTCAGAAATCAGCAAAGGAGTGCCCCCGTTTATGTAGAGGCTAGAGTACTCTTTCAAAAAAAGGAGCTAATAACAGCAAGTATGAAATTTAGGCAATAACCTTCAGATTCCCTAATAAACTGCCCTTCGGATTGACACCACTTCTCCGCTACATACAAGAGCATCTTCTAGAATTTGTTTAGAATACTTTCGCATATTTATATTAGCAGATAATGTTATTGTTTTAATAAAATAGTAATTTTCCCCTTAATATTCACCAAATAAATAACGTTTCAAAAAGATCTGTTCCTATATAAAATAAAAGATGTCCCAAAAACTGTACTTTTGGGACAAAAATCCTTTACAAATTCGCAGAGTTTCCACATGCTTTCTTTATTGGCGCCCATACTTTACGATCTTCCATATTTTAAAAATTGCATGCTTATATAGCGCAGCATCATAACTATATTTAGTACCTCTGGGATGGTATTTTTTATACTTCTACCCCTCTTCACTTTCATTTAAAAACAATAATGCGGCTGTCCGAAAAATTTCAGTGGTCTCGGCAAGTTCCTCAATATCCACATACTCATCTATTTGATGTGGAACTTCTCGATCACCAGCGCCAATCGTCACAATTGGAACTCCCGCAACATGGAGAAAAGTACCGTCTGTAGCACCTGGAACTCCATTATAAATAGGTTCTTTCCCAGTAACCTCGAAAACTGCTTTTGCCGTTGCCTTTACAAGCGCATTTTCCATATCGGTTTCAGTCCATGGGCGGTCTTCAATTACTTCAAATTCTGCTTTAAAATCCGGATCCTGCTCGGATAATCGATTAAGTATATCTTGAATCTCCTGCTTCAGCTTACTGTGGTCCTGGCCTGGTACTGTCCTTATATCTAACGTTGTCATGCACTGATCTGGTATGACATTAATTTGAGCATCCCCCCGGACTGGCGCTTGTAAAATGGTCGGGGTGATACTTGGCCAGCCCAGCATTGGATGCTTCCCCAATCTTGTTTTCTCTTTCTGTTCCAACCGGTCCAGCTCACAGATTAGTTTCGCCATTTTCGTGTTGGGGTTAATGCCACTTAAAGGAATTGCTCCATGAGCCATTTTACCGAATACATTTACAACTATACGCATAGCACCTTTTTGTGTAATGCACACTTGATTTTCTTCAGGTTCACAAATGATTGCCCCATCTACATTATCCGCCCATCCTCGTTTTATAAAATTCTTTATGCCGATCATCATCCCTTCCTCATCACATGGAATACAAAGAATGATCTTTCCATTCCATTCCTCATTATCTCTTAGAAGTGAATGAACAGCAGTGATCATACAAGCCAGATTTCCCTTTGTATCATTTGTACCTCTTCCATACATTCTTCCATTAATTATTTCTGCGCTAAAGGGGTCATATGTCCAGGCATCACGGTCACCTTCAGTTACAACATCTGTATGCCCTTCAAATAACAATGTCTTCCCTGGCCTTCCAGAATCTGCAATCCCAATGACATTTGGTCTTCCGGGTTCTACTTCTTCAATATGAACTTCGATTCCTAGCCCCCTCAAATAGTCCGCTGTAAACTGGGCTACTTTTTCTTCATTTCCTCCCTCTATCCCAGGTCGGTAAACACTCGGAATCTTCACCAAATTCTTTGTTAACTCCACGACCTCTTTCCCATCCCTTAGCAGTCGTGCTTGTCTTTCATTTGTTTGGATCATTTAAAAAACTCCTTCCTTGCCGTCAGTCTGCAATTTACCGTCCGAAGGCTTGTTAAAACTATGATTGGTAGCTAAACTAACTGCAATAAATCCTATTAAGGAAATAAGAATTGGTAAAACTACTGTATGCATTCCAAATGCGTTTGGATAATAAGTATGGAAGAGGATATAGGAACCTACACCCAAGATCATCGAAGTGATTGCACCAAACTTATTGCCGGTATTCCAATACAAACCCAGAACAACTGGCCAAATAAAAGCTGCTTCAAGGCCGCCAAAAGAAAAGAGATTCAGCCATATTAATAGATCAGGAGGACTAAGGGCCATTAAAAAGACTAATACGCCCAAAACAGTCGTCACGGTAAGACTTATATTTTTTATGTTATTATCGGTTGCATCTGGTTTTATGTAGTTAAGATAAACATCTTTAACTACTGCTGAACTAACAATCAATAAAAGGGAGTCGACCGTTGACATAATTGCTGCCATCGGTGCTGCCAAAACTATTCCAGCCAGCCATGCTGGCAGAACTTCCATCGCAATCATAGGCATCACTTTGTCACCGACATCGATTCCCGGCAGAATTGGCCTGGCAAAGACACCGATCAAATGCATTCCTAGCATAATGAACCCGACTACAATTGTTCCGATGATCAGAGCCTTATGCATCGCTTTTGAATCTTTATAGGACATTGCCCTTACTGTTACCTGTGGCAGCCCTACTACCCCAACACCTACTAAAATCCAGAAGGAAGAAACATACAGAGGTGTCAGACTTCCATCATGGCCAAAAGGTGTTATTAAATATGGATTTTCAGCAGACAGATCCGAAATGATATTGGATAGGCCTCCGCCCGCGATAACAGTTGCAACGAGCAGGATAAGTGTACCAAAGAACATTACAACTCCCTGTACTGTATCCGTAAGTGCTACAGCCCTAAATCCCCCAATAATTACGTAAACCATTACTGATGCTGCAAAAAGAAACAAGGCAGCAGTATAGGATAGGCCTGTCAATGATTCAATTAATCTTGCTCCCCCTACCCATTGGGCAGCCATGGCAGAGAACAAAAATATGATTATGCTTAGGGCTGAAAGTAATACCACCCATTTGCTTTGATAGCGTTCTTTAAGAAAGTCAATTAATGTTACAGCGTTGTATTTCCTGGCAACAATCGCGAACTTTTTCCCTAAAACCATTAAAACAAAATAGCCTGTTGCCACTTGGGCCATTGAAAGCAATACCCAACCAAGTCCCTGATTATATGCAACCCCTGGTCCACCGATAAAGCTGCTGGCACTTCCATATGTGGCTATCATCGTCATTGCCAAGATAAACCCGCCAAGCTGCCTCCCTCCAAGAAAATATTCCTCGAGGAAGGTGTTGGTGTTTTTCAATTGTTTACTGGCCCAAAAGCCGATAAAGAAAATCACGATTAAAAAAATGATAAGCGGAATCATCACTTCCCATTTCATTTCGAATTGCCCCCTTCATCCTCAAAGGGTACCTCTTTGAATAAAAATTTTACAGCGAATACAACTAAAATAACCATTACTGCAAATCCTGCAACACAACTATAGAAGAACCATGCTGGCAAACCCCAAATATAAGAATAACTCTCTACTGATTTCGATCCCATTCCGTATGCGAAGCCAAACCACCATATGAAATTAATTGTTACAAGGATAATGCCAATCCAAGCTTCCCTATGGGAAATTTTAAACCGTGGATCTCTTTGATCAACTTCATTCTTCATCCCTTTCCCCCCTTTGTTTTTACCTCTTGCACACTTCTTTGATGGATTTCTTTACAGCATCTGTCAAATGCTGCACTTGTTTTGTACTAATTGTTAATGGAGGAGCAATTGTAAGGACATTATTAAATCCTGCGACGGTGTCTCCATTTTTACCAATGAGCACGCCGAGGCTTTTGCATGATGCAATGATTTGATTAACTTTTCCTGTATTAAGCGGCTCTCTAGTTAGTTTATCTTCAACCAACTCAATTCCCATTAAAAGTCCTTTTTGACGGATATCTCCAACGTTAGAATGAGACAAAATCTCTTTCATTAAATGCATTAGCTGCTCTCCCATTGACTTTGATCTTTCTATTAACCTCTCTTCTTCCATAACCTCCAAATTCCTTAATGCTAATGCACAGGCAGCGGGATTACCGCCAAACGTATTAACATGGCGAAAATGATCATACTCTTCACTTCCTTTAAAAGTGTCGAAAATATCTTTTCGTATTGCAGTTGCAGCTAAAGGAAGGTAGCCGCTTGTAATACCCTTTGCCATAGTGATTATATCCGGGCTGATTCCTTCATGCATAAATCCGAATTTTTTTCCTGTCCTTCCAAAGCCGCAAATTACTTCGTCCATAATCAGCAGGGCACCGCTTTTTTTACAGACATTTTCAACCTTTTTCAGGTACCCTTCTTTCTGAACCAGCACTCCGCCTCCTGTGATATAAGGTTCCATGATTACCGCTGCAACTGTTTCGTCTAGTTCCCAACTAATCGTTTTTTCCAAGAGTCCTGCACATTCTATATTGCAGCTCTCAGGGTTATTATTAACGGGGCAGTGATAACAATCTGGGGGGACAGTATGGATGAATCCTGCTGCAAGTGGTTCATATTTATATTTTCTTTGTGCCTGACCGGTTGCTGAAAGAGCTCCCATTGTGTTCCCGTGATAGGACCGGTAACGGGAAATGATTTTGAATCGCCCTGATTCACCATTCTGTTCGTGATATTGGTGGGCTATTTTAAAGGCAGTTTCATTAGCTTCAGAGCCGCTATTCGAAAAGAAAATAATATACTCTCCTTCAAGCCAATCATTTAATTTTTCCGCTAGGTTTATAGCAGGCATGTGGCTTTGAGACATTGGAAAATAAGCCATCTTACTTAGTTGTTCTGCTGCAGCATCTGCAAATTCAGCCCTCCCATAACCTGAGTTTACGCACCAGAGTCCGCTCATACCATCTAAATATCTTACACCTTCTATATCTTCGACAAAAACGCCATTAGCCCTTTCGATAATTAAAGGTTTTGAGTCAGGAGAGTAACGGTTCATGGCATGCCATATATAATTTCGATCCTTATCAAAAGCACTCTTTGTCAGATCCATAGATATACCTCCTTAATAATCATAGCTATCCCTTTCCCTTTTACGGGTAAGAATTTACTTTATGAAAATTGTCCCTTCCTTGACTATTTTCTCTCACTCATCCCTAAAAGTTTGCTAAAATAAAATACAGAATATTTATAATATTAATTTTAATATGAAATTCCTTCTGACTCATTAGACAACGTATGAATAATTAAGTTATTAGATTTTACAAAGTGTCCAAAGGAGGATAACAGCTTGCCATCAAATTGCATCCTGACTATTTCAGAGTTATTTAACTTTACTTGTTTTAATGGTTATAAAGTTCTTGCAGGAAAAAAAGGAATAAATCGCAAGGTGAAATGGGCACATATTTTAGAAGTAACTGAAGTCGGAACGTTAATTAATGGCGGAGAATTGATTTTGACAACCGGTATCGGCTGGTCACAGCATCCTGAAACAGGAGTAAAGTTCGTAAAAGAATTGATTCAGAGGGGAGCGGCCGGTATCTGCATCGAACTGCACACTTACATAGATAGCTTACCTGAGGCTATTATCCATATGGCGGAGAAAGCCAATTTTCCAATTATCGTGTTTGAAAAACAAGTCAGATTTATAGATATAACCAGAAAAGTGTATGATTTACTTCATTTCCCAACTCCTGAAAAGCAATTTCATTTTTGCTTACAAAATTTATGGAATGGATTAGAATATGAACAATTGGAAGAAACAAAGAAAGAGTTATTCAAACACCATTTAGATTTACCCGTCTACACTGCACTTGTTTTGGGCAATTTTAAAATGGATATGACTTATTTATACTCAAAAGCAAAGAAAAATCAGTTATCGTTTATTCATAGTTATTTAAGTGATATCCCAGGCCATTTAATTCTCTGGTTTGATGAATCCCCAAACACATTAACCTTCAAAAACAGGGTTGTCAGTACTATGCAGACACCATCTAATAATTATAAATTTATTTTGGGCGCACAGGTCCTAAGTATTCCATTAATCCAATCCAGTATCACTACTTTAAAAAAAGCTCTTGATTATACTCGCAATTTTAAGAGTAGTGACTCTGTTATTTACGAGGAACTCCATTTTGAAAAACTCCTGATTTCAATCAAGGAAAACGATTTACTAGATTGGATTTACGAATATCTAATACCCCTTATTGAGTATGACCAAAAAAATGATAGTAACTTGCTTTTTACTTTATATATCTATTTACAGTGTTTAGGAAATAAGAAAGAAGCAGCTAGCCGTTTATTTATTGTTCGGCAAACTTTATACCATCGTCTTGAGAAATTAGAAGAGTTTCTAGGCAGGGACTTTATTAAGGATAATAGTAAAAGACTAATGCTAGAGGTTGCATTAGCCGGCTATTTTACAAAATTAGCTAAAGGTGAACAAGATACAAAAGATATTCTGCATACTTTTATAAAGCCTATCATTAATAAAAATTAGTGGGCAGCAATGTTCAGAATAGGCTTTTGCCGTGCCTCTCCGCCCATTTTTGCATAATTTATATGGAGCTTTAGCACTTTTGGAAAAAGGAGAATGCCCACTATGTATCCGTATGGCTATTATCAAGGTTACCTTCCCCAGCCCTCAGGCCACTTCACACCGGAATATCAGCAGATAGATCAATATGATTCTGACAGACAGCCACCTCAGCTCGAAAGAAGAGTAACGGCTTTGGAAAGGCAAAACCAGGACCAGTCAAGAGAAATTACACGTCTAAACAGGCAGCTTACTAACCTATCCGATCAGGTGAGAATGCTAAATCGAACTGTTGACCGCCACACCCGCAGGCTTAACAGATTAAATCAAAGGCTAAGAGCTGTAGAAAATAGGCTTAATATACCTTTCACGCCATTAGATGGAGAGTTTTAATGATAAAAAAAGAAGCATGGATCGCAGTCCATGCTTCTTTTTAAACAGTCATATCCTTAACTTTATAAAGTTTATAGGTTACAAATAAAAAAATAAAGATGAAAAAGGCAGATAAAATCAGGAAAACCCTATCCAAGCCTTCGCCGAACATTACCTGCTTTGCTTCAAAGTATTTAAAAGGCGTCAGGTATTTCAGGAAATCAAGCGAAGAACTAATGTCAATAATAATGGACAACAGAAAGGTGCCCATAAGAATCGCCGTTGAAACCGATCCAGCAGCTTTCGGGTTCCTGGCGGCAGATGCAATTGCTGTTCCTAGAAAGAGGAAAATAAGCTGAAGGATAAACATTCCTGCCAGCAAAAGGGCAATATCTCCATGCAGGCTTTTGCCATCGTTATAATATTCCACTACTGCTGCAGAGGAAATGAAAGTGACAATGTTAAATATTAAAACATTCACTAACGCAGCTATTAACTTCCAGGTGATCACCTTGTTTCTCGAAATAGGTTTGACAAGCAAAAATTCAACCGTTTTATCACGTTCTTCCTTTGAGACAATAGTCGACCCCAGCATACTGGCGTGGATTGCCCCCATCACCATCAAATACAAAAACAGGATCCCGTAATACCCTCCTGCGGTAGAAATATCAAGCGACCCAGTTCCCATAATCGCCTGCAGTGCCTTTGGCATAGCCTCCATTAATTCATTCATCGACTGTCCGGACGAAGAAACTCCGCCAAATTTGCTCATGCCTCCAGCAACCATCAACAAAATGCCAATACACCAAAGGATTAATGATTTACGGTTGGCCTTTAGTTCCCTGAAGAATAAATTCATAGTACGCACCTCCTTTGCATCAAATTGCGATGTCCCTTTTTGAATAAATATAGTAAACAGCCAAAATTGCTGCCAGAATTATTCCTGCCCCCATAGTAAGGAATGCCGGTTCATAGGCTGAGTTTTTCACGATATAGGCCGGATCAAAATATTTAAAAGGAGTAATATAGCGTATTGCTTCATCACCTGCAGCCGAGCCGAAGATTCCAAGCATGAAAAAGGCAAAAACCGTGCCAAGCGAAACTGAAAGAACCGATTTTATCCTTGGAATAATAACCGAAACAAGCACCCCTATCGCTAGAAATATAAGCTGCAGCAAGAATAATGAAATAGAAATCAGAATAAATGCAGATATACTATAACTTTCTGTCTTAACAATAGAAGCCATCAAATTGGCAGCCGTTAAAAAAAAGATATTTGTCATGATTAATGAGACAACTGCAGCCAACAGTTTGGATGTTAGCACTTGTTTCCGGGCTACAGGTTTGGTTAATAAAAAATCTGCTGTTTTTTCACGAATTTCTTTTGTTAATAGCGAGGTTCCGAGGTTCATAGCCTGTATTGCCCCGCAAAGAGATACATACAAAAACATATAGGAATAGAACCCAAGCAAAGAAGCAATACTGTCTATTTCCAGTCCAACCGCTTTTCGGACGGGTTCCGGAAAACCTTCAAGCAACCTCTTAAAATTCTCGGCATCCCTTGCGATAGCTGGAAACATCGAAAAGAGAAGAATGGTTAAGCCAGTTAATGAAAGTGACCAGATTAGCGTTGATTTTCTGAAAGACTTCCATTCATGTATAAATATATTCATAGCTTGTTAGTCCTCCTTTTCGTAATAATGCATAAAAATTTCCTCCAGATCCGGCTCCTCAACCCAAATATTCACGATATCAATACCAGCAATCTTTTTCATCATGGAATTCACATTCCCCTTAAATAAGAAGCTTGCCGTTACCCCATCTTCCTCCAGGTCATTAACACCTTCTATCTGAAAATATTCCTTGTCGATGGGGGCAGCTGTTTCAATTTTAAATTTTTTATAGGTACTTTCTTTCAAGGTGCTGATCTTCTCCAGCGTTACGATTTCGCCTTCCTTAATAATGGCAACCCGGTCACACAATCTTTGCACCTCACTTAAAATATGGGATGAAAAAAGGATGGTGGCACCTTTTTTATTTTCTTCTTTTAACAAATCGAAAAATTTTTGCTGCATAAGGGGATCCAATCCGCTTGTCGGTTCATCCAGGATGATCAGTTTTGGTTCATGAAGGAGTCCCTGGATGATCCCTACCTTTTTCCGATTGCCCAGAGATAAATCATCAATCTTTTTGGAAAGGTCAAGATCCATGATATCTGCCAGTTCGCGAATTCGTTTGCTGCAGTCCTTTTTATAAAAGCTTGCAGAGTATTTCAACAGATCAATAACCTTCATATTGTCGTAGTAAAAAACCTCAGACGGCAAATAGCCAATCTCTTTTTTTATCTCAGGTCCGTCTTTAATACAATCTTTTCCGAAAATCTTTGCACTGCCGCCAGTCGGATAAATGAGTCCCAGAAGCGTACGTATCGTGGTCGATTTCCCCGCCCCGTTCGGACCGATAAATCCAAAAATTTCTCCTTCTTCCACTGTAAAGCTAATATTATTGATTCCCCTTGTTTTTCCATAGGTTTTAGTCAGATTGCTGATTTCAATTACACTCATGGAACAGCCTCCTCATTTATAAAAAATAGGTGTTAAAGCTCATTGTGATTATGGCACCATGTTGATGGATCGGGAGGAGCGTGTCAAAGGGAGACCCCGCAGGCGCGAATGCGCAGAGGAGGCTTCCGGACCGCCCGCGGTTCGTTGAGCTCCTGGAGCAAAAATCAACAGGCAGGTTTAACAGCGCCAAAAATTAAAGTAACTGCTACTTATCTTTGTAAAAAGACTTTCTTAATAGCTCAAGATAAAAATCCATTTCGGCCATTATTTTATCAATATCAATTTGCTCCAAGTTCGCAGTAATCACTTGGTCCTGCTGCTGATTGCCAAAACCTTCAATCGTCCAATAGATGATGTTTACTGCTCTTTTAATATCAATACCTTCTTTGAATTGGGAAGTATCGATATCCGAAAAAAACTTCTCATAGCTTTTAGACAGCATTTCTTTATTTCTGCGTTCAAGTTCGCCTTTCACTTCCTCAGCCTCTTCCGTGTAGGCCGCTTTAAAAAAATTTAAGATTTCAGGATAGATACCAAATAACTCAAATTTAATTAATGTGATTTGACGCAGCTTAATGAAAATATCTTTTTCTGACCAATCCAGTTTTTCGGATATTTTTTCAGAAAAGACTTCCATCAAGTGATCATATAAAAATAAATACATACCTCTTTTATTATTAAAATAATGGAATAGCAAACCCTTGGATATGTCAGCTTCTTTTACAATTTCGTTTGTAGAGGCATTATGGTAGCCTTTTTGTGCGAATACTTTTGTTGCCGCATTTATGATCCGATCCTGTTTCTCCGGATCCAAACTTAAAAACTTGGAAAACATTCTTTGTCTCCTTCACTTTAGTTTTGACCAGAACGGTCAACTGCAATTTCATTATATCCCCCTTGACCAAACTGGTCAATATAGTTTAAGGGTTTTTTCAGCATTTTATGCCAAATAAAAAAAGATCAGTCTAAACATTAAGTTCAGAACTGACCTTCAAAGAATTCAATTAAGTTTTGCCAGTCGTTCATAAACATCCTTTAAATTTGCACAGCCCGAATTTTGCGCTTTTTCACCCAATCTACACCATAGCTGGGCGGTAAGCTTCGCATCCCCGAGAGCATGATGGCGGCCAATCACGGGAATGCCATTATATTCGCACAGCTCTTCTAATTTAAAAAGAGCCATATCAGGTTCTGCCACCCTGTAAAGAAAGGACGTATCCAATATTTTATGCTTAAAGGGAGTACGGAACAACTTCCAGCAACTGTGGCGCATAAAGCTTTTTTCATGGTTCGCATGATGAGCAACAAGCGGCATATCCTTAGCAAATTCAAAGAAACTGATCATCACATCTGCGAGGGATGGCGCGTCAACTAACTGCCCCTCTGATAACCCGGTTAGTTCCTTTATTTCTGGAGGAAGCGGTTTATCATATTGCACGAGGGAATAAAAACAGTCCTCATCGCATATTTCCCCGTCAATTATTTTAACTGCTCCAATGGAAATGATTTGATCGCCTTTATCCGGATAAAACCCGGTTGTTTCTATATCAAACACAACAACATTTAACTTTCTGATGGGTATGGCCATTGAATCGGCATTTTCCAGCTCCCTTTGCATTTGCCTGATAAACGCCATATGCTGGGCGTTCTGTCCATTCAAGCCCCCAAATATATTGGAATGAAACTTTCCTTGAATTCCTCTGACAAATTGAACAAAAGGATCGAATCCCATTACACTACACCCTTTTCAACGGTCCTTATCACAAATTGATGAAGCTTTTTTCTATCCTTTAAAATTCTTTTTAATTCATTTCTTTCCGTCTTCGTTAAGCTTTTTAATTGCAGGAAGTGGGTATCATCATAGGTATCGGTTTGTTTGTAGGTCAGAAGCCGCCATTTTAATAAAGTGGCAAAATTGTTTTTGTATCTGTTCATTTCTCCACCGTAGTCTTTCATATCTTGAAGCTTTTCCAGCCTGGCAATCGTTGAAGTTTCGATTATCCCTTCTTTGATAGCAAGAAGCCGAACCGCATTTACATAAGGGATAAATGCGGTGTATTTGAGATCCAGCTCCCCTCGATGGGTTCCTTTTTCCTCCGGAAGAAGCTGGCCAAGTGGGCCAACCGCATTTTTCATATGCATACTCGTTTCCATCAGCCGGCTCAGCAGATTAGGATTATTATTAATACGATTATGAATGAGTGATTTTAATTCTCCTATATATTCTTTTTCACCAGCCAGCGCTCTGCTATCGTAGAAAATATGCAGATTTCTCATTGTTTGCCAGCTTGCTTCATCCATCCAATCTGAAATCTGTTCCTTCCACTCCACTAAAGGCCGGCACCATATCGGGTTGGAACTCATTACCTTTCCTTCGCAGCAGGGATAACCAACTGCCTCAAGTCCCTCTGCTATCTCCTCGCCTAGCTTCAAAAAGTATGTTGCAGCCTCAGGATCTACCGCTTCATATACCAGCCCGTGGTCCTGGTCGCTTAAAAAGCCTTGTTCCTTTCTCCCCCCGCTTCCTGTAGCGAACCAGGTGAACTTCCATGAGGGCAATTTTTCATTATTCATTCGATTCAAGGCTATCTTAAAAACGGTTTTCATAACACGATCATGAAATTCATTCAGCGCATAGGCATCAGACCGAAAATTCAAGATTTGTTCATCTTTCCATTTTTTCAGGGATTGATAAGAATTAATTCCGCAGGTCATCCGGACACTTCCTTTAAGGAAGCCCGTATTCTGGAGGTTTACGAGCTTAATCTTTTGTTTTCTTCAGCCATGAATACTTCCGGGTATCCGTAGCTGCCATGTTCACTTAAATCCAATCCCATAATTTCTTCTTCCTCTGTTACACGAAGTCCTCCCATTAGCTTCTTGGCGACTGCAAGAATAATGAAAGATACAGCAAATGCATAAATGCCGGAAACTGCTACACCCATGAATTGAACGCCCAGCTGTTCAAAACCGCCTCCGTAAAATAATCCCGGCTTTCCAACTGTGGCCAGCTCTGGTGTTGCAAAGAATCCTGTAGATAAAGTTCCCCAAATTCCTGCTGCACCATGGACCGACAACGCATAAATAGGATCGTCGATTTTTCTCTTTTCAAAGAACCTGACACTATAGAACACAAGGATACCAGCCACAAGCCCAATTACAACTGATGCCCACGTATCAACAAAAGCACAAGAAGCAGTAATGGCAACCAAGCCTGCCAAAGCACCATTAAGCATGGTCGGCACATCTGATTTTCCCATTACCATCCAGGAAATAATCAATGCAGCTACAGCTCCTGCTCCCGCAGCCAGGTTAGTGTTCAATGCTACAAATCCAAAGAAACCGTCTTCAACTGATAATGTGCTGCCAGCGTTAAATCCAAACCAGCCGACCCAAAGAATCAGTACGCCCAATGCAGTATATACTTGGTTATGTCCATATATGTTGTTTGCTGAACCATCTTTATTGAATTTTCCAATACGCGGTTTTAGCAAAATAGTAGCAGCCAGCGCTGCCATAGCACCTGTTAAGTGAACAACTGTAGAACCGGCAAAATCTTGCTTGCCATGCTCTGCAAGCCAGCCGCCGCCCCAGATCCAGTGCGCAACAACCGGGTAAACAATTGCGGAAAACAATAGAGTGAAAATGAGGTATACGGATAATTTTGCACGTTCGGCAAATCCGCCTAGCGCAATCGTGATGGCAATGCCGGCAAATGCCAGCTGAAAAACGAAGAATACAGGAGAAGATAAGCTCATCCCTTCAAGCTCGGCCCCCGAGTAGAAGAAGTTTGAAAGTCCGACTAAAAAGTTGGCATTATCACCAAATATGAATCCAAAACCTACAGCCCAAAACACAAGTGATGCAAGCCCGAAAGTAAAAATGGTTTTGCCTGCAATGTGGCCGGCATTCTTCATTCTTGTCGAACCAGCCTCAAGCATTATAAATCCACCTAACATGAAGATAACTAAAATGGCTCCTAACATTACCCATAAACTGTTCATTAAAAATGTGGCATCCAATGTTATTTCCTCCCTTAGTTCGCGATGTAAGAAATAATAATAAATTCATGTTATATTTTCTTACATCATTTAATTTAACTTTATTTTATCCTAATTATCCAATATGTCAATGTGTTTTTTATAATTTTCTAAATTTTATGTCATAAAACCTTACATATAGATCTTCTTTGATGCAAAATTATTGGCAAATTTAAAGTGGTATCTGGCTTTCATTAATCGGTTAAATTAAAAACGAGCAATTATTTGCTCAAAAAAATCGTCGGGAGTGATGTATCATGGCAAGAAACAAACTTTTGGTGCCCGGTGCAGAAAATGTATTGGATCAAATGAAACAAGAGATTGCCAATGAGTTTGGTGTTCAGCTTGGTGCTGATACGACCGCACGAGCAAACGGTTCTGTCGGGGGAGAAATGACAAAACGTCTTGTCGCCATGGCAGAACAGCAGCTAAGAAACCAGCAAAACCTTTAAAAGATGGATTCTTTAGCTCGGCCGGCCCTATACTGGGGCCGGTTTTTAGAATCCGCAGTTTTTTCGGATTAAGTTTCTTGCTAGGTCTCTTTTAGCAGGTAATTCCGTTGAAACACTGAATTTATTCGCTGGTTCGCGCTTCAGGAGACTTAAGATATACCGAACTTAGTCAATGACTAATTCGCTATGTTCACAACTTTATATATCTTTTCCAAAAGAATAAACGGTTCCCCCACGCTGCAAAATAAATCAGAGAAATCAAAAGGAGGTTTTATCCATGACAAACAAAAATGACAATCGCGAAAGAAAAAACAAATATCCCAATAACAAAAAGCAGGATACTGAATTCTCAAAGGATGTTGATATTCGCAGTGAAATAACAAAAAGGGATATGCAAAAGTAACCTGCATTCTATATTTAAGCAATAAAAAAGGCTCGTCATTCGACGGCCTTTTTATTTAAAAAACTTATATAGTAAATAGCTCCTACCAGGGCGGATTAACTACCTCAAGGGAAAGAAGATTATTTCGTCGTTAATTCCACTGATTAACTACCATTTTCAAGGAATAGAAGACCATTTCGTCGTTAATTCCACTGATTAACTACCATTTCAAGGGACAGAAGACTATTTCGTCGTTAATTCCACAGCCACACCGGTCATAATTTGAGGCAGTGATTTTGCTTTTTTCTCCCTCTACCTGAGAGGATGGTTTACGAATGCCTCAGGATCCTGTTTTGCAATCTTCAGTATTATTCTTTTTTTCTTCAAACATGTTCAGTCCCCCTGTAGCAGAGTCTTGTTAAATGGCCCAGTTTACCCTCTATCTCATACCTATATAGGTATAATGTAAAGGTTTAAATCTTTTTTAGCCAGCCTTTAATCCCAGCTATTTAATTGTCTCCTTACAAAGCTCAACAACTCTTCTATCTCTTTAGGAGGCAATTTTTCAGAAAGTCTGCCTGCTGCAACGGGCAGCAGCCACTGCTGGAAGGATTCCCTCTTAAAAGGCGAATATTTTTTATACAAGTAAAGATAATATTGTGCTATCATCCTTCGCTTTAACCGTTCGGCGAAATACATACGATTAGTGACTTTTTCAGGGAAACCTCCGTATTGCAAGATCAATAAGCTTCTCGCAAGGTCAGCAAGAGGAGAACCTGCGGCTGAGTCAGCCCAATCAATTACAAACTTCCCGTGCATGGATATTAAAATATTGTCCGGATGGTAGTCTCCGTGGCAAACCTGCTTCCCATCCGGCAACGTTTGCAGGTAATCAATGACCCTTTCTTTTTCCCTTCCGGATAAGCTCTCTGCTCTCTTGATTCTATTTTCCAGCGAAAATTTTAGCGGCGGAAAATCTCCTGCTTCTTTGGAATGGATATAAATTTGAAGACTAACCATTGTGTTCACCGACCGGATTGCGGATAACAAACCTTTTTCTAAAAGCTTAGTAAGGGGAAAGCCATCGATTTTTTCATAAATGATTGCTTTCTTTCCTTCAATGTCTCCCTCCCCATGGACTGCAGGAATATTTAAGCCCAAACTTGATATTTTGGTGCTAATATTCATTTCGTGTTTTATTTGAGATACCGGGATGTGTTCGTAAAAAACCTTCGCTACTTTATCATGAGCTATGGAAAATACTTCAGCCGTGCTCCCTTTGCCAATCTTATTTCCTTTAACCATTTTGGCCACTTCCAATCGCGTAATGAGGTTTCATTCTATATTAGTACGATAAAAAATCTTTTACACCTTCTGCTGAAAGCCGGTTCTATCCCAAATTACGCACTTTTATTCCAAGTCTGCAGATTCTGTTTTCCAATTAGCTGTTTTTATTCTCCACCCCTCCCTTTCTATTCCTTAATAAAAAATCCCTCTTAAGAAACAGAGGGACATTTAACTAATCCAAGTAATGCTGTGGCTTGCTTTTTACTGCTTTCAGGGTTGTTTCCATGCTTTTCACAGAAGACGCATATACCCTCGTTTCAAAAACAAAAGCAAAAAGTGCAGTTCCTAGCGCCAGGTGAAGAACGGCCCATGAAATTTCAATGTAACTGATGATGGTGAGTATGCCGATGAGTATTTGGCCCATCACAATCAAAGAAGCTGCCATTAGTCTATTTTGCAAACCAGCATTCCATTTTTTCTTAAAAGATATATATGTAAGAATAAATATGTAAAATGCTAAAGCACCAGCTAGCAGCCTGTGGCCTGTTTGAAACATCCCCGGTATGGATGCAGGAATAAACCCATTGCCGCAATCGAGCCAGCCGCATGCCAATCCATATGCTTGATGCTTTATGTAAGCACCCAGAAATAAGGTCAGCATCAATAGCAATAAAACAATATTTAAATGGGATAATACGGCTACATTCTTTCTGTTTTTACCCAGCGAAAGCTGATGTCCATACCTCAGATCGACTTTTGGCCAAATCCATATAAGGTTTGCCAGGAAAAGCATAGCAATCATCAGGTGAATGGAAACTACAATGGCCGGTAAATCGAGTAAAACCACAACTGCACCTAATAGAATCTGAAGAATGAGAAGAATCATTAATCCCCAGGAAGCCGATTTTAAATCCTGGTCTGGTTTTGATTTTTTAATTTTAATAAATAGCGCTACAGAAATAATCCCGAGGATTGCGCCAATTACCCGATGAACAAATTCAATCAAAGTATCACCCTCAAGTATTGGTATTACCAGCCCATTACATAAAGGCCACTCTGGCCCGCAGCCCATTCCGGATTCCGAAGATGCCACATAGCCGCCAAACACGATTAAGATGTATGTCAAAATAATTGTTATGAAAGCCAAGCCCTTTATCCTCAATCCATGCACCCCTTTTGCAAATGTTTTCAAATTTGTCACCATATTAACAAAAAATGGACAAACTTTCGGTGACATGGGTCACAAAGAGGATGAGGAAATAAAAGTCAGACGAGTTATTTGAGCAGTTATTATCTCGACACACAAAAAAACAGTCCATCCTAACGATGAACTGTCTCTTTCCCTTATTGCTGTCTAGTTAAGCTTTTCACAAATAGGATGGAAATCAAATGATCGCACATTATATGCCAATTCGTTCTAACTGTTTCCTCATTGTAGATAAGTTCCATAATAGAAACAGATTCCGCCCAGCCTGAAAGCCCGCTTTTCGACTTTACTTCTACAAGAATGAAGTCTTTATCTCCATCTTGACATGCCTTAAAACGATGCTTTTAATTTCCATTCTACCATTCCTCTAGAGGAATACATTTTCTTTTTCCAAGAGATATAAGTATTGATCTTCCCTGATTGGATCTTTGACTAAATCAGTTACAATCCAGCCTTCATTTATATAATGGATAAAGACGTCTTTTGTACTTTCTCTCCATTTTAATGCAAGTGAAAAGTTCTTTTTCTTGATGTCCTGAAAATTCCCTGGTACGGGCACAAGAAGCTTTTCGCTGCCATGATTCAAATCTGCTTTTATAGGGACAGAATGACCGTTTTCTGTACGGGTTTCTAACACGATCGGCAGCTCAAAGGTTTTTTCGCATCGCTTTGCAGCTTGCTCTTTAATCCGCCACTCCACTAAAAAGCGGTCAGTTGAAATACCCGCATTCATATGATCGGACATCTCTCCATAAGCATTTTCAATGTATCGCGTACACACCGCTCCAAGTTTATGAAGATTTAAATTGGCATTTACTGTTTCCAGTGGATCGTACGTCCAGGAAATGAGATCATACCCTTTCTCCAGGGCTGTTTCTTTTTGTGCTATTTTCAGCTTTTCTCCGATTCCAAAAGCGCGGTAGTCGGCATGAATCCCAAGGCTATGAGAACATAAATAGACCTTATTTCCATCAAAGCCAGGAAAGCTGTACTGAAACCCGATTAATGCTTCTTTAAAAAAAGCCCCTAATACAAAGCCTCCATTTTTGACTGTAGCCACAGTATGATTTACAGGCACTGCATCTTCCACGCTCCAAATGCGTGTTTCAAGCTGATATACAGCTTCCAATTCCTTAACCGTATGAAGGCTTCTAATTGACAGTGATGATAATACTTCTTGCTTCATATCCTTTCCTCCTTCACAAATACCGGCTGAAATCTACCATTCCTTCTGATCTGCTTCCATGATTACTTTCGCTAATATTTGAGCTCCATAGATTAAAGCTTCTTTATTGAAAGCCATGTTTGGATGATGAAGGCCAGGCTTTAAATCACAGCCAAGTCCGATCATCGTTGCAGCCAAGTCCGGGTTCTTTAGTGTATAAAAGTGAAAATCCTCTGCCCCCGGCGAGAGGCATGCTGGTTCAAGGTTTTCTTCCCCTAGTACTGTGTGAATTGCTTTCCTGGCAAGAGCCATAGCACGTTCATTTTTTACAGCTGCCGGTGAAAACTCTTCAACGCTATATGTAATTTCCGTCTCAGTAAGCGAAGCCGTTTTTTCTAATATATGCTTGGCTTTTTCCAGCAAGTTTCCCATTGTATCATTGGCTTCCGCCCTTAAGTCAAAGGTAAACCGCGTAGTTTCCGGAATCAGATTGGATGCTTCCCCGCCATGCAATTCTGTTATTTTAATAGAATATTTTCCTGTTTCCTGCAAACGAATTTGCCACATAGCCTGAATCAGCAAAGCGGCAGCCTCTATCGGGTTATTCCCTTCCTCCGGCCGTGCAGCATGTGAGGGCATACCTTTAATTATTCCCTTAAGGCTGGCTGTTGAGCCGTGCTGGATCACTGGGGCCGCTTTATTAAATGGAACTTCATAACTTGGGCGCAAATGAATGCCACATAGAAACATAACATTTTCCAAAGCTCCATCCTCTATCATTTTTAGTGCGCCCTCAGCTTTTTCTTCGGCAGGCTGAAAAATAAAGCGGACAGTATGCGTTAATAAGAGATTAGTTTTAGCAAGAGCAACCGCAGCACTTAATACCATCGTGCTATGTGCATCATGGCCGCAGGAATGGTTTGCTTGAACAGTGCCATCCACTTCCTGCAGAAGGGCATCCATATCAGCCCGCAATGCAATAACCGCTTCCTTTTGCCCTTTCAATTCTGCAGTGAACCCATAATGCCCGCTAAATGTTTTAATCTTAAATCCTGCTTGCGAAAGCTTTTCACGAAGATAAAGGGAGGTTTCTTCTTCCTTCCAGCTAGGCTCAGCCAGCATATGAAGTTCTTCATAGGTCTGCAGGATTTTTCTCCTCTGTTCGGAAATAAAATCTATTGGATCCACCATTACAAAAACACTCCCATTTCTTCATTAAAATATTATATGTGCAATAACTACTACGATTGGCAGCGTAATAATTGTGCGCAGCAAGAAAATAAGAATTAAGTCTTTAATGCTGACCGGAAGCTTTGAACCAAGCAGCAGTCCACCCATTTCAGACATATAAACAAGCTGTGTGACAGATACACAAGCAATTACAAATCTTGTCATTTCACTTTCAATTCCGCTTCCAATAACCGCTGGCAGGAACATATCCGCAAAACCGACAACCATTGTTTGGGCTGCTTCTCCCGCTTCTGGAATTTGCATCAGCGCAAGGATTGGCTCAAATGGCTTTCCAAGAATCATGAAAGCCGGTGTATATTCAGCAATTACCAATGCCACCGTACCAATTGCCATAACAATCGGAAGTACACCCAGCCACATATCAAGGACATTTTGGAAGCCTTCCTTGATCACTGCAGAAGCGCTTTTATTGGTCTGCGCTTTTTTAACTGCATTATTTATACCCCAATTTACCGGAGATACATTCGCAGGAATGGAGGTTTCCTCTTTAAGTTCTGTGCCTTCATATCCAGTGTTAGCTTTTCTTGATAGCGGCGGAATGCGGGGCATGATAATGGCAGCCGCAAGTCCAGCAAGAATAATCGTAAAATAATAATGAAGGAAATAGTGCTCAAGGTTCAGGTATTGAATGATAACAATTGTAAAAGTAATAGATACAACTGAGAATGTAGTAGCAACGACTGCTGCTTCACGCTTCGTATAATAACCATCTTCGTATTGCTTGGTTGTCAGAAGGACACCAATTGTACCGTCTCCTACCCAGGAAGCCAGGCAATCAAGCGAAGAACGGCCTGGAAGCGTAAAAATAGGCCTCATCACTTTAATAAGCAATGCACCAAAGAATTCAAGCAATCCAAAGTTTAAAAGCAAAGGCAATAATAAACCGGCTAAAAGAAAAGTTGTAAATAAAATCGGAATTAAATCATAGATTAATAATCCGCCGGTATTTTCAGAATAAATCGGTTCAAATCCTAATTTAAACAAAGTTATAATAGCAAAAACCATTCCAAGGAATCGTGCTGCCAGCCAAAACTTGCTGACATTAAATAGTTTATTCAGAAATGGACTATTTAAAATAAAGCCAGGTTTAAATACTTTTGCAATAAAAGATCCAATGACGGATAGAGAAATCACAATGACAGTAACCGGATAGACGGAATCACCCAATAAAGCGCCTATTTTCCCTGCCAAAAATGCTACCGGAATTGTAATTCCTTCCCCTTCGCTAATCGGCACCATAAATAAGAGAATTCCCACCAGAGACGGGATTAAAAATTTTAAATAATCTCCTGAAGTAAACGCTTTCAATTGTACTTGTTCACTTTCAGGCATTTTTTTTGAAAGACTGCTCATTCGTATGTACCCCCTTTTATTTTTCCTTGTTAACTCCCTGTTGTTCATCATTACTCAAGAAATAACTCTTTTTCAGCATACAGAATTTCAAGTTTTTGCTGCCTGTTGGCAATTTTTTCGTGATCCCTTTCTTGTATCCCCGCAATTAACACTTCCAGCAAGCTGACAACCGATGCAATGGAGTGATGGCCTGAATCCATATGTTCATCAGTAGTAAGTGTGACTGAAGCCATTTGCCCCACTGGCGAAAGCTGGCGGTCTGTAATAGCAATGATCCGGGAACCCTGTTTCTCAGCATAAGAAGCCAGCTCAAAAGTTTCCCTTCGATAACGTGGAAAAGAAAAAATGACGGCGGCGGAATGCTCTGTTAAATCACACACATCCTCAGGCAAAAAACCATTTGGACCTGAGATAAACACATTTCCCCTTAATTGCTTAAGCGTGTAATAAAACCAATATGCTGCCGCAAAAGAGCTCCCAAAACCTCCTACATAAACCCTGTCTGCCTGAATTACAGCATCAATTGCTTTCCAGATTTCATCATCATTAACCTGATCAAGCAATTGCCGAAGGATTTTCCTCTCTTGATCAATTACTCTCCTGAACAGACTTTCTTCGTCATCATTCTCTGATGAAGGATATTCTTCTCCCGCCGCCTGCTGTTTTCCGGCAAGCCAGTCTTTTCTGACCAGATCCTGCATTTGGGAATAGCCGCTGAATCCCAAGGCATATGCGAGCCGGATCACGGTTGTTTCACTGACTCCCACTTTCCTGCCGACCTGAAATGCTGTTAAAAGCACCGCTTCATCCGCATGCTCCATAAAAAATTCAGCTGCTTTTTTCTGGCCAGGAGAGAGCGAGGAATAGCTTGCTTTAATCATGTGGCTTAATGTTTTTGTATTCATGCTATCTCCTCTTGAATAGTGCAGGAAAAACTTCTTATGCAAAGTATAAAGCATTAAATACTTCTTCCACAAGAAAATTTTCTACTATTCTAAATTATTTTTATTCCCATTAATCTATTAGCCTATTTTTTTCGAAGGAAATCCTTCTCTATAAAAATTTTAAAGGACGAAATACTTCTTTTGCAAGAAAAAAATGTATTTTTAGTTAAATAAATTTATTTTTATGCAAAAAAAGCATTCATAAAGCAACGGACCTTTAAACCGTCAGAATAAAAAAATGATATATTAAATAAAAAAGATGGAGGTTTTAAATGATTGCCAGATGGCTTAGTATTAATATTCTAACTGTTCTTTTGATTCTTTTATGGAGCTGGTATCATGGTTATGGTTCAAATGAAATCCTAGTCGGAAAAGTACTTGCACAAGCTGCTTTTATTTTATATTTGATAAACCTGAATATGTATTTCATATTCCTTCTGATTCGAAAAAGCAAGTTACGGAAAGTAAAAATAACACTTGCGAAGATATCCAAAAGAATGATGAAATATCACGTTGCTATTGCAGTTACAGCTTCACTGCTTATAATCGTACACGCTGTGATTATGATAACTGCCCTTTTTGAAGATCTTTGGAAAGCCAAAACAGCAAGCGGAATGATCACATTGATCGTTTTGGCTGTTCTCTTATTTAGCGGTTTGTTGCGGAGAAGGAGGTCAACGGGAATGCGAAGAAAATTTCATTATATGATGGCTTTCGTGTTTTTTGGGTTTGTGTTTTTGCATGTTTTTGTATAAAGGGATGGACCTCTTATTTATTTTGGCTACTTATAAGGATTTGTTCTTTCTTTCTAGGATGGAATAGACGTTTACTTGTCCTGTTTCCTTTTTTGCGTCCTACTCTTGCACTTCTACTTCAAGCTGGACTTTCATTGCGTCCCCGAAATTAATTGCGCCGTTTTAAGGAGCATAACCGCTATGAACTAGTCAATCTTATACTTGGGCACCAGTTTCAGGGAAAACGACCATTCTATCAAAGATCTGGAATTTCTTCTCCTGCTCCTCCTCAGATTTGAGGTTAATGATGTCAAAAAAGGTTTTCTCTGTTACAGATCTAAACTGTAAATTCATGCTAACTCCTCTTTTCCTTTTTACAAATAAGCCACCTTTTAACTTTCGTGTTCGATTAAGACACATCCTTTTCCTCTGGAAAAGGATGTGTCTACCTACAAAAAAACCTCCCTTTTCAACTACAAAGAGAGGTTTGATAAATTTTTTATTTTTTACGCCGCTTTGTCATTCTTCCCAATAAGAACGCGCCTGCTGCCACACCCAGCATTGTATTCGTTTTCTTGTTGAATACTTGCTTGGCAACGAGGTTCAGGTTTTGCGGCCTTTCTGCAAGGCGGCGCATAAAATAGCCATACCAGTCGTTTCCAAACGGCACATACGTACAGAAATTATAACCTTCACTCGCAAGCTTTAACTGCAGATCCTTTCGGAATCCGTATAGCATTTGAAATTCAAATTTTTCTTTCGGAATATTGTTAACCCTTACAAATTCCTTTACATGATTAATAACTTTATGGTCATGTGTGGCAATGGATGTAAACTTTCCATTCAACAAATGCCATTCTATAAGTTTAATAAAATTTACGTCAATTTCACTTTTTCCCTGATAAGCAATTTCTACAGGCTCTTTATAGGCACCTTTTACGATCCGCAGACGGAAGTCTTTATATTTTTTGATATCATCCTTTGCACCAAAAAAGTATGCCTGGATAACCGTTCCGACGTTATCATATTCCTTCGACAGTTCATCCAGTATATCAAAGGAAGGCTGCAGACGTTTGGAGTCTTCCATATCCATATTCACAAAAATGCCATAACGGCTAGCTCTATCCACGATCTCTCTCACGTTTTCAAGACAGAAAGAGTAATCTATATCGAGTCCCAATTGTGAAGGCTTTAAAGAAATATGGGCATCTACTTGATTTTCATGAATAGCTTCAATCACTTCAAGTATTTGATTTTTTGCTTCTATCGCCTCTTCTTTTTTAAATACAAATTCTCCGAGGTTATCGACAGTACAAGAGATTCCATGTGCGTTAAGCTCTTTAATGCTTTGGATCGCTTCTTCTAAATTTGTTCCCGCAACGACATTCTGCCCCCCTAATTTCAGTCCGTATTTCTTTGCCGCAGTATTCAGAAATTCATTTTGGGAGAGGCCTATAAATAGATCTTTCATCATAGAAATATCCCCTAACTCTTGTAATTTCACAATAATTATAGCATATTTTTTTTAATAAAATTTTTATTGTGAATTTTTCTATTTTAACTTTTTCCCTTTAAATTAGAAGGTAAACATGTTTCATATATGGCTAAGTTCCATCACTGCTTTTCTATTAAACTAGAATTCAGCAACCATAATTACTTCCTACACTTTCTTTTCTTCTCTCCCCTCCATCTTCCAGTCTGTCAAAATGATTTACCGGAATAATTTCTTATTCTGTTATTGAAGTTTAAGCCCTCAAAAAAGGGATATTACTCAGTTATAGAATTCATATTAAAGGAGAACAAAATGCAAGAAGCTATATTTGGAATCTTACTTTCAGCATTAGCAACAGGAGCAGGAGCAATTCCTATTCTATTTTTCACCAGAATTTCATCAAAGGTAAAAGCTACTTTACTAGCATTTGCTTCAGGGGTAATGATGGCAGCGACTACTTTTAGTTTAATTCCCGAAGCTTTAAAACCTTCAAATCTATACGTTGTCTCTGCAGGATTATTGGCGGGTACATTTGCTTTAAACTTTTTTGAATCCCACTTTACATCGGATAAGCTCGAGATACCAAAGCTTAATACACAAATTGATCGGAAAACACTCCTTGTCATAGTTGCCATCACTCTTCATAACCTGCCTGAAGGCTTATCTGTGGGTGTGAGTTATGGTGCAGGGGCAGAGAACTTGGGGGCAATTATTGCTCTCGCAATTGGATTGCAAAACGCACCAGAAGGATTCTTGGTAGCCATTTACCTGGTTAAACAACAAGTTTCCCGAACTAAAGCCTTAATGATTGCAGCTCTTACTGGGCTTGTAGAAATTGTGCCAGCTATCATTGGCTATCTATTAGCCTCCGAAGTAAAAGGTTTAGTACCATATGGACTTAGCTTTGCTGCTGGTGCCATGCTTTTTGTTATTTACAAAGAATTAATTCCTGACAGCCAGGAAGAGGAGAATGAACGTTTTCCTACTTACGCTTTTGCTATAGGGTTAATTGCCATGCTGGGCCTCATTCAGGGGTTTGGTGTTTGAGCTATTAATCCTGTTATGTAGATAAAAAAAAGACTCAACTTCTATTACTGAGAAATTGAGTCTTTTTTATGTATGATTCCGACTGGGTTCGAACCAGCGACCTCTACCCTGTCAAAGTGGCAAACAGTCACTGAAGCAATAAAGTTATTATGGAAAATCCCTTACATATCAAGGCTTCAGCAGGAATGAAGTTTGTTCTTGTAGGTTTAAAAAGGACGGCTGTTGACCGTTTTCGTCAACAATTCGTCAACATCTATTACTTGTGCTAGTTGAAGAAGAAGTTTTATTTAATTCTCTTTTTGCTTTTTCTTATACATCTCTTTTAGTACATCTGGTCCAGGGATATTATTTAATATCTTTATTAGTTCATCTCCACATTTATCGCTTGTAAAGTCACCTTTTCCATCTTTTGCCATTTCCAAATAAGCGGCGGTCATCATTTCAATGGTTTTTAGCATCTGATTCATCTAAGGCAATGATTTTTTCTTTTGTTTTTCTAAATCCAACATAAATTATCTCCTTAGTTCTGATTGAAAGTATAGTAAATTCGCTATAAGGGGTAGCGTCAGGAAAATACAGATTTACAACGTTAAGGAAGTTTCAATATTAAAAAACCTAATTTTTCAGCATTAAATGAGAAATTAGGTTTTTTCATTAATAGAAAAAGACTTATAAGTATTTATCACTAATCACTTTCATATGGTGTAACTCGTGCCCTGCAATACCATATGCAATGGTACCTATCGAAACTGGGCTGTTCATTACAGTTCCATTACGAACCCACGCTGCATCATCAATGGTTGAAATAAGGCTTAACGTGTTGGAGCGTACCGTGTCTAAACCAGCTAATAACTGCTCCCAGGATAATTTGTTGAAGTTTGCCGCAGAAACGTATTGATCCTGATCCATTGCTGGGAGTGGTGCACTTTCATTTCGTGCAATGGCAAGCATTCGATACGACATTACACGTTCCGAGTCGGTCATATGCCCAATCACTTCTTTTAAAGTCCATTTCCCTGGTGCGTACGCCTTCCTTGCTGACTCCTCTGATACGCTGCTTAAGAGGGTAATGGTCTTAGTTTGTTGCTTACTAAGTATTTCTTCAATATCTCCATCTGGCACAAGACTAACATATCTATCATGCTCTGGATTTTCAATAAATAATGGTCGTGGACGCACAAGAATCCTCCTCATCGGAATAGTTAATGATGATTCTAGGCTAATATTCGACTGTCAAGAAGATATTTCCTTTATTTTTGATATTTAATTTCATTACCGCAAAATAATTGCAAATTAAACAACTTTATTATCTCTGTACAACTGATTTATGCAGTTAACATAATACAGATAATAATGGATTAATTCACTATTTATTCCACTAACCTGCCCGTTAGCACAATAAGAAAAAGCTGCCGTACGACAGCTCCGATCTTTAACTCAAGCACCCGTTACTAAAGCACTCGTGAATAAAGCAAGTAGTCTCTGTTTTAAAGCAGTTAATCCTCTAGAGAATCCATTAACAACTCTGATAAAAAGTCTCCGAAATTCTCTGCAATCATTTCAAATGGTTGTTCCTTTATCGGAAGTCCACTAATATAAGAAACAACAGGTGCATTGTCATCATTTTTACTATGGACTTTGGAGCAATCAAGGCAGAAATACTTGCCATCATCGGCGAAATAAAAGCAAATGAGACTATTAGGCAAATTTTCTGTTTTCCTTAATTCTTTGGTAATCCAAATCATATTCGGGATTCCCGTTTCATCTGTCCCTAAACCATAAATTTCTTCTCCAAAAATATCTCCCAAACCATATTTCTTTAGAAACAATCTATAACTTTTAGGAAATTTCACATTTAATTTATTTTCTGCATCAATAATTGTATATTCATCAATTTCACCAATAAAATCAGCTTCACCTTGGTTAGCTTCTATAATTTCGAGTGCTTTATTTATCGACATCTTTCTCCTCCGCACAATCCATTTTTTACATTTATTTTACCACTATTTCCTGTTCAACTAACCTGAAAGCCGCCTGGTTTGGCGGTTGATCTTGAACATAAGCACCCTATAGTTTAAGTACAATGTTTCACAAACTTACTCCATTACCACGTCATTTATTGCAGAAATGCTTTACATCAGAGCAAGAGATGAATCTTCCACAAATTCTGTTTATTTTCTCTTGCTCCAGCTTACTTGTAGGTGTCACCATTATCCGCTCAAGGTAAAAGGGTCAATCCATAGCCTCTCTTAATTTGACCATGTTATACCAGCGTACTCCTCCATGTTGTGATTCAGAAATGCCATGGTTGACAAACCTAGATTTTTCATAAAAAGGAACTAATTCCCGTTTACATGTTAAAGTGATTCCTTCTCTTTCATTTTCTTTTACTAGCTCTTCCATTTTCTCAATTAAAATCTTAGCAATCCCTTGATTTCTTGCCTGTTTGGACACAGCTAATCCTAAAATGCTCTGATATCCGCCTCTTTTTGGATTCTCTTTGATTTTCTCAAAAAGATTATCTGTTATATAAGGTTGATTAATAACAGGTCCATTAATATAACCAAGTATTTCCCCATCCTTTTCTGCCACGATAAAGGTATCAGCTATCCACTGAATCCTCTCCACAAATGCCTCTTCTGTTGCGGCTTCTTCTATTGGAAAGCCTTCATTCTCAATAATTAATAGCTGTTCTAAATCTGTAGCTTGAACATTTCTTAAAGAAATCATCTTGTTTATAACCCCATTCCTAACTAAATTTACCTAATTGTATTAGTTGTAAAATATATATCGACTTTACTACAATGCAAAAAAATGCTTAGAATCTAAACTATAAATAGTTTAGAACCTAAACAATTATTCGTCAAGAAATTATTAATTTAAAATATGACTAATTCTACTTCTTTTGTTCTATATCAGGCATATCCAACAATTCAGTATACTTTTGCATAACTTTATAAAAAAGATTAATTTCTTCAGTAGTAAAACTCTTACGCAATGTTTTTTCAGCCCAAGTGAGTTCCTTAATATCATAATTTTTATATGCTTTACTTAGGACTTCACCTTTATCAGTGACATACAGATGTACATTTTTTGCATTGCCATGTTCTTTTTTTCGTATAATCAAATCACGTTTTTCTAGTTTGGCAAGAATCTGTGATACAGCACCTTTTGTACGATTCCACTCCAATGCCACCTCAGTAACAGTGATTCCAGGATTCTCCTCAATAACAGTCAAAGTGTGTACTTCCATCATATTGATTATTTCTCCAGTACCATAATCACGAGCTGTTTTCATATAATCATTGTACTTCATAACAAACTTATAGATAATATTCGCCTTTGCATCTAATTCATGGTACTTAGCATTTTTTTGAATCACACCTTCATTACTTTTCATTTCGTTTCACAACCTTTCGGCTATAACAGTAAATTAAACAGTATTAGTTTTTTATTATATCATTATGTATTAACCTTTTAATATTTCTACTTTATCCTCTATGTGTTCTTATTTTTATATTCCTTTTTAAGCTAACCTGCCATTTAGTTCAACAAGAAAAAAGCCGCCTTTTTTAGCAGCTGATCTTGAACATAAGCACCCTTTAGTTGAAAAACCACCTTCTCCTTTAGTGCATCGAACAGTGATGGGTATAGGAAGTGCAATTCTAAGCGTATTTTTAGTGCGATTATTATTAATTTATCTTTACAAGGACTTAGAGAAGTAAAGAATTCTCATCCTAAAAGTCAAATAGTCCCAATAAATAGTAAAGCTAAATCAGGCTAAAATACATAGCCTTTTTTACTTTGCAGTTTGAGTCGATTGAATATTATTAATTAGACAGGTAATTATAATTAAAAGAGTAAGGTCAGAGTTCCTTCCTTCTTTCAGACCTCAAAAGTTTCAGACCTTACTCTCACCCTTTTTTGTTTAAGGTCATATACTACAATGCATGAATCGCTCACAATCACCGCAGAAATGCGGTTTTTTTTGTTAACATAATAGCATAACATTTTTCAGATAAGCACTTTATTTTTACCGAGCAAAAAACCATTCCTCTACAGCACAGTACTCCACTTTCAAACTGTGCAACTAAAATACAACATTACATAAAAGTAGAGATTTACATGTTATAATACTTAGGAAAGTAAAAAGGGGGTACTTTTATGAGTATTAAAACTAACGACGCCAATATCCTGAATATTTCAGAGAGAATACTGGCACTTAAAAGTGCTATGCCACCCAAAGAAATTGAACAATTAGATACACACAGTTCACAACAGAGTGAGCAAGCCCTTCAAAATTGGCGAGAAGAACTCATTAATTTATTCGCTTACTCATTCACACATAAAGATGCCACTAACAAATCCGAGGTAGAAAACTGGGGAGAAGAAACTATAAATTTATTAATCAAAATAGATTTCTCTCTTGATAATGCCATT
>NZ_QGTW01000027.1 GCF_003182355.1 Cytobacillus oceanisediminis
TTTTTTGCCATAGAAAAATCCCCTCCAAGTAGAATTCTTTCCTCCATGGTATCATGAAGGTTTTTTTGAATGTCTACTTAAAGGGGACATTAACACTTGTGCTGGTTTTTTATGCTGAACAGCCGCAGCTTCCACCACTGCCGCAGCCGCCTCCGCAGCTTGATTCAAAGAATGGATTTCCAGTTGGGACCTTGATATGCTCTGAAACGGAGCGCCCAATAAGTACGCTTACCTCATCAAGCAAATTTTGCAGGCCAGTTTCAGCCCTTCTGAACTCTGCCACATGGCTGTCCATATCCATATCACGCTTAAGCTCCCGGATAGACATCATTACTTTTTTATATTCTGGATGATATTTGCCGAAACGCTGAACCTCTTCATAAAGCTCTTTCATTTTAACAAATTCCTGAATTTTTCTTTGTGTCTCACGGCTGTTCTTTAATTTATATAAACTTTTGCGGTAATGTTCCGCTTCCTCGGATTCGACAATCATTGCTGCAAGCTCGTCAGCTTTGTCCAATATAGCCATTCTCTCTAATGTAGCAAGCAAATAGCCCACCTCCGTTTCTTATTTTAGCATGAAACGTTGCAAAGCTAAAGCAAGGAACCTACGGGATAGAAACATAAAACTCTCTTTTTAGTTTAGAGATAGGCTGGTTTTCTTTCACAAGCTCCAGCCTGATTCGGTGCTTACCTGAAGAAAGCCCTTTTATTATAAAAGCTGCTGAGGAAATCTCCTCTTTCTTTTTTCCGTCCACATATAATAGAATTTTGCCTTTATCTTTAGCGCTCTGCCCACTAAAAGAAATTCCCTGCACGATACATTCTACAAGCACTTCCCTGCCCCTCACTTGATGCCGGACATAGAAGGGATTTTTCGTATTGCTGCTCTCCACTCCTGAAACCGGGATATCAGAGGCAAGCTCTATTGCATTTACAGGCTCAACTTCCAATTTAGTTTCAGGCTCTGGAATATCTTTTTGGCAGGCCGCAAGAACAAACAGAAAAAGTATAAAAGACAGGTTTCTTATCCCTTTCATTAATTTTTCACTCCTCAAGTTGACTTACAACAATATTTAATATAAATAGTGTTTGCACCGCTACTCTTTTTTACTCTTTAACATAATAAAAAGCTCTCTCGCTCGCGAGAAAGCTTTTTAATTGGATTGTGAATTCATTGCCTGGAACATGCTCATCATCATGGAAGCCATTTGCACCCCATTTGTAAATTTCTCGACCTGATGGGGAATGGTCTTTTTATAATAGTGCAGAGCAGCCACTTCAAGGGATTGAATTTCATGGGGATTTCTTGTTAAGGTTCTATACCAGTGGGGCTGCTCCCGGATGAATTGCTTTAATTCCTTTTTTTGATCAAGATAATCGATAATATCTTTTCTCATTCTTTCGTTCTCCTTGTGTTTAATCTTCTCGAAATGTGAACGGGTTATTTGGTTTCGTGTTTGCTGACTTTGAGCCCCCGCCAGATTGCTGCCCGCCTTGAAACTGGGAAATGACTCCCTGGACAGCTGACAGTGCCTGGCTAAGATTATTGATGTATCCCTGCATTTGATTGGCATCCATATGTTTAAGCGTCCCCATGATATTGCCCACCCAGTCGCTTTTCTTCTCTTCAGATGTTCGTTTTTCTCCCTTGTTTTCTTTAAATGAATCCCATCTTGAGTCATCTTCCCCCAGAAGGTACCAGTCCTCATATAAATCCTGCCATGTTGCATTGCCGGACCGGACTTCCCTAATAATCTGCGGGTTCTGCTTCACAAACTCTTTAAATTTTTCAACAGAGGGATGAAGCTTATTATTAGTCATGCCTATTTCACCTCATTCTGTTACAAATGCCTATATTACCATATGAATGTTAAAGGAAAAGGTGAATGAAAGGTGCTGCCCCTGAAACCTTCAACATTAATAAATTTAAAAATTCTTCCATTAGTGATAATATATGAATGCAGAAAGCTAATGAAGGGTGATTTTTCATGAACAAGGAAATAATGGAATTATTCTATAAATACACAAATCAGGCTACAGACGAGGAATTAGAGGTTTTAAAATCCGTGCTGCAGGGCTTTCATAAAAAACAAACTGGCCAAAACAGTTCCTATATAGGGGGATTGCTGCAAATGGAGCGTTCTATAACTAAAGATGAATGCATTTTAACCATCCCCCTGACACCGCTAGTGGATAATCCGCTTGGAATCCTTCATGGAGGGATTACCGCAACAGTTATCGACTCTGCAATGGGAACTCTTGCAGCTTCACTGCTGCCCGACGGGTTTGGAGCTGTAACTACGCAGTTAAACGTACACTATCTGTCAGTAGGAAAAGGTGATTATGTAACATGCAGGGCGAATATTGACCATAAAGGAACAAAGACCATGGTGTTATCTGCTGAAGTCCATCGGGCAGACGGCAGAAAGATCGCCCAGGCAACAGGCAGCTTTTTTATCATTGAAAAGAAAGGCGTCAATAATTAAAAAGCAGGTGGAAACATGGTTACCGCTATCGTTATACCGATTATTTGCCTTTACTTTTATTGGCTGACAAAAAAAGAGATGCGTGAAAGCTATGAAAAGTGGGCGGATCTCAACAATGTTCCTGAAGAAGCCATCATCTCCGGGGAGATTGTCCATATGAGCGAAAGTAAGCAAAGATATTATTATCACCGCTACGTCCATGTTCTTGACTTGACCATCCAATCATCAGCCAAAAAACAGTGGAAGGTAAAAAAGATTACTCCGTTAATGAAAAATGCCAGCTTGCCTTCTCTAAATATTGGAGACACCGTACACTTATACGGGAATTGGAAGGAAGAATATTTCCTAGTCAGCCGAATACATGTTAAAGAACAGTCTAATGTAAGAAAATAAAAGAGCCTGACTAAGTTCGGCTCTTTTCGACTTCATTATTCTTCTTCCAGCTTCCTGATGAAATTTTGGGTATAATGCTTCTTATAAACACCAACCCCCAGGTGGGTGAACTCTTCATTTAACAAGCTTTCCCTATGTCCCTTGCTATTAAGCCAGCCCTCAACAACTGCCGGTGCATCCATATAATTTGCAGCAATATTTTCTCCGGCCATTTTGTATAAGACACCTCCGGCTTCAAGCCGGTCGGCCAATTCACCGTAAGTTTTGGATATATGGGAAAAATCTTTGCTTTCATACATATCCTTGCTGTGGGCAAACGCAACGTCCGCAGTCATTTTATCCCATTCCAGCGGACTTAAATTATGCCGCACCCTCAGTACATTTGTAAGATCCAGAATCTGCTGTTCCTTCCCTCTCTCCACGTCTTCCTCAAAGGCAGGTGAAGGCAGGGGGGCTTCTAATAATTCTCCGCGGTAAACCATTTCATACGGCCGCATCTTAATTAAAGTTGCAGCATCCATTAACCTTACACTTGAAAGTGTTCCTGTAAATTTATCGATATTCAGCTGCGCATAATGGTCTCCAACCATTACCAGCGGCCTGGTATTAAGATCTTCTTCAGACAGTTCAAAACGGTAGGAGCTTTCTTTATATTCAAGATTGATATTTGTCTCAACAAAAACAGAAGAATAAATTTCACCTACAGGCTGCCCGATTTTAAAAGGACTTATGTCCAAATTTTCCCCAGTTGCAAAAATTGTGACCACTTTGTTGCCGTTTACGCCAACCTGGGCATACTTTGTATCGCTTTTATTATAAATCCACCATTCATAACCAAAAAAAGAAGGATCAATCCTGGACGGCTCACCTAAACTTTCTTTAACCTTCTGAATAGATTTTCCCATCAGCTTGGCCAAACCGTTTTCAGGAATTCCTGCATTGGAAGACATGTCTGGGTTCACATCCTGACCCAAATCCTTTATTGCCTCAGGCTGTGAATTTTCCTGGTTTACCAATATTTCTCCCTGTTCCTCACCGGTAATATCCAAATAAAAACCAGCTGCCAGAAATATGGAGATCAATACTAATATTCGCAAAAGTGTCCGCAGAGAACGCGCCCTCCCTTCTATCAACTATTCTATTTATAGTATTTAAAGAGTATAACATTTACAATGTTTTATGTAATGTGCGCTACGAAATAAAATGACAAATATATCTCAGTCTTTTGTACTAATCATACCATTAGGTGTATCGTTTATCTATTGTTTTTAAAGACGAATGCTGGCATGTGACCTGGGGAAGACAAAAAAAGAACACCATTTGGTGTCCTTTTAGTGTTGTGCTTCATTTTCATGTTTTGAGATATCGGAAAGAGCTTCTCCTGCCTGTTCATCTGTTAAGTGGCGAACAGCAAAGTCGCCAAGGGATACTATCCCGACAAGCTTGTCACCTTCCACCACAGGCAAGCGGCGAATTTGGTGCTCTGCCATCAAGCGGGCAGCTTCTCTCGATTCTGTATCTTTTTTAACTGTTACAAGATGACTGCTCATAATGTCTTCGACTTTTGAAGAAGCAGGATGCTTTTCAGCCACGCAGCGAAGGACAATATCGCGATCTGTAATCATTCCGACAAGCTTATCATTATCAACAATAGGAATAGCACCTACATTTAACTCCTTCATCTTAACCGCCACTTCATATACATTATCCAAAAGCGAGCAGCTTTCAACATCATTAGTCATAATATCACGAATTTTTTCCATGGTTTTATCCTCCTTCATTTTTTTCCACAATGAATATAGTCCAATAGTGCCCATGTAAACCGCCTTTTACATATCCAACTCCAATATTTGTAGCTCTTTTATCCAGGATGTTTGCGCGGTGAATTGAAGAATTCATCCAGGCTGAAAACATCTCATCAGCTGACCTATAGCCCGCTCCGATATTCTCCTTTACTGTCAGGAAAGAAATTTCCTGATTCCTTAACATTTTCGTAGGATTTCCATATGTAGGAGAATTATGCGACACGTATTCAAATTTCATCATATCTTTGGATTTTTGCTTAGCAGCTCCAGTAAGAATAGAATCCATTACCAGTGGCTTTAACCCTTTCTGCTTACGCTCCTCATTGGCAAGCTTCCATATAGTGCGCTCACCCTCAGCAATTTTTTGGATGCTTCTCTTCCCGGTTTGTTCAGGTATGAGTACGGTTTGTCCAGGATATATTAAATCAGGATTTTTAATATGAGAATTGCTGTTAATAATATCATTTAAATCTTTGTTGAATTTATCTGCTATTTTCCAGAGAGTGTCGGCTTTTTCAACCTTATACTCTGTAGTGGCAGCAGCAGGCCCGGAAGCTAATAAATATATTAATAAAGCTATTGTTATCGTTCTTTTTTTCATCGGCTGTTCCCCTTTCGCCTTGTTGAGCAGTAAATTAATTTTCATGTTGAAAATAGGATACAATAAATAACTTGTCTTGATTTTCCTGATGATATTTGGCAGAACTTTGTTTTCTTGCATGTATCCGTTGCATGTTACGCTTTTTTCTACTATTATTAAATTTGAGATAAACTTGTTTAAATTATGCATGGATCGTTCAGCAGAACCATGGATTGTTTTCAGGAGGGACAATTATGAAATTTGAAAACACAGGTCTGGAAAATAAAAAAGCAGACTTAACCCGCTTAGATGAAGTAATGCTATCACACGGCCTTGTCCGTGAGGGCCAATGGGATTACGAAAGAGTTACATATGACCGTAAATTTGAATTAAAGGAAGGTGTTTTTTACCTTCGAGTATTCGGATATGCAGTTGAGGGAGATGTAGGAGCACATAAAGCATTAATTCAGCTAATGACTCCACTTCTTGGCAAGCATTATTACCCGCATGGAGTTGAATATGGAGAAGGTGAAACCTTCCCGAAATCACTTGTAAATCAGTGTGAAAAAATTCTTGTTGATATTAAAACTGAAATCGATCATTTCGCGGTATAATTTAAAAGTGGAAGCTGAATGGCTTCAAAGGCAATCTTTCACTGCAAAAGACGCATGGGTACCATGCGTCTTTTTATACACAATTAATATCTCAAATCCTCTAGGGATGACTGAGGGACCATTTTGTCTATACATAGGTCAACTCTTCTTACTTTTAGGCCTGTTAAGTGAATAATTTCATCCTTGATTTCTTTCTGAATCTGGGTTGTTTCCTCCAAAATATTAATTCCCTTTTGTATGTTCATTTTTATTTTCAAATAAACTTCTGTATCTCTAAATGAGATTGAAATATTATTAGGGCTTTTTTTAAAAAAAGATAATTTATCACTTTTTACGGGGATCACACCATCCCGTTCTAGTAAACTTGATTCTACTATAGCTGAGATTATATCGCTGGCTGCTTTAATCGTTTCGAAGTTGAGATGTTCATTTTGCATCTTCTTGTCACTTCTTTCTGTCCGATTTATTTAAAGTTCTACCGGGCTATAATCTCTCAGGAAATAAAATCATGTACTTAAAGATGTTTTTATTGTTTCTAACATTAAATGCATAATATAATTGAAATGTTACTATTATTTTGTATCCTTATGTAACTGTTGAATATATGCCATTATAAAGGCTGATGCTAACTGCTTTTAGGAGTTTGGAAAGGGGATTTATTTTTGTCTGCAATATTCACTAGACGATTTTTATTTATATTAATTGGGGCTCTTCTTATTGCCGCCATATTCTACTTTATTTTACCTGTATCTGTTCCATTGATTGTTGCCTTCATTACAGCTCTCATTTTGGAACCAATCGTTAAATTGCTTCAGAATAAAATAAGAATAAATAGAAGAATATCCGTGTTGATTACTTTTATTGGATTTGTCCTTTTTATTGGTTTGTCTGGCTATTTTATTACAACGAAAGTGATTACAGAGGCGATTAAGCTTATTGAAAATGCACCTTTGTACATTAATGAAATTACAAAAGCATGGCTGCGGGCTGAGGCAGATTTTACGAATGCCGCTAAAGATCTTCCAAAGGATTTAGTTGATGAAATCAGCATCCAGGTCCAATCCTTTTTGAATAAAACAAAAGATGACCTCGTAGCCTATGTCAATATAGATAATCTAAAAGCGCTATTGACGAATATTCCAAACTATCTTGTTAGTCTCATTGTGTATCTAATCGCGTTGTTCCTATTTTTAATTGACCTTCCACGCTTAAGGAAAGGGATGTACAACCATCTGACTGAAAAAACGGCTGATAAAGTCAGATTCATGACTTCCAGGCTTTCGTATGTTGGATTTGGTTTCTTTAAGGCTCAATTCCTTGTTAGTGTGATTATTTTTATCGTTTCCCTGATCGGTCTATTATTTATTAATCCGGAAGTAGCCTTGGTTATGTCAATTATTATCTGGGTTATTGACTTTATACCGATAATTGGCTCCATCGTCATTCTTGGCCCCTGGGCCCTTTTTCATCTCTTCACTGGAGATATTGGAATGGGTACACAGCTCGCAATATTGGCAGCTGTACTGTTAATTATACGAAGAACAGTTGAACCAAAGGTAATGGGGACCCACATCGGCCTATCCCCCCTAGCGACTCTAATAGCGATGTATATCGGTTTAAATTTAATAGGCATACTCGGGTTCATCATAGGCCCGCTTTTAGTTATTGCCTTTAATTCAGCCAAAGAAGCCGGTTTAATTAAAATGAACTTTAAAATATAAAAAGCTTCCTTACTGGAAGCTTTTTGTGTGTATTTAAAAGAAATCGTAAAAAAAGGATTTTTGCAGGGGAATTTTTCTTTCAAGAACCTCGGCATCTTTTCTTGGACCTGTAATTTCACCTAAATCGTATAATTCCAGCGGACGCTTGTATCCAATGATGATTGCTGATAAAGCATTTATGGACATGTGCAAACCTCTAGCTGCAGGCTTTGCACAGCGGCTTCCTTCTTTATTCTTAAAAACAGCTGTTTCACTGCCCGTGATCAGATAGCTTCCAGTATTCCATGAAGCATGGAAATCCTCAATATGTATAAAAACTTTTTCTTCGTTATGATTAAAAGAATATTTGCTGAGGCACTTTTCCACATTTACAATTCTCCCCATAAAATACGGAAAAATCTCCATTGTTAAGTTAGGCTGATGCAGATAATATGGAAACGGATCATGTACAGAAGTGATGATCTTCACCCTCTCAATCATGGAATCATGCTGGCAGATGAAGTTCCATAAATTCACTCTGGCCTCCTGATTGAGTGCGGTGAATTCTTCTACGTCCATTTTATTATCTTTTACTTTAAAAAGAAGATAGCCTTTGCCGTCACCATTTTCGTCAAAATATACAGCAATCTGATAATCCGAATAGACAAAGTTCTCCCACCAATAGGTATCTCTGATAAGCCCTCCAGAATACTGCCCCATATATTCTTCGTAAATTTTTTCAATTGTTTTGATATGCTGGCTTTTATTAAATCGTTTAATTGAGCCTGAAGGTTTGCCTGCCATATTTAAATCAATTTTATTGATGAAAGTCTTCTTGTAATCGGTGAAAATCTCCCAGCCGAATTTTCGATAAAAAGATATATTAAAAGGGTGCAAAAATGAAAAGATCTGTTCCTGCTCATCCATCTCAACCAAAGATTGTTTTATTAGCTGGCTGACGTGGCCATTTCTTCTATACTCGGGATAGGTCGCAACCCCAGCTATGCCTCCCATCTTCCATGCATGGCCATTTATATAAACATTTAATGGAATGATATGCAGCTTAGCAGCCAGATTTTCTCCTTCCCATATACCAAAAATCGTATGCTTCTTTAACATTTCCTTGCGCTTTGGAATATCGTCTTCAGGGACATCGTACTGAAAGGCATACATGGAAAGTTTCAGTGCATCTATGTATTCTTTTTCTTCTAATTTCCTTACGTTCACTTTTTTCACTCCCGCTTTTTTCATCCTAATAAGGATTCGCTATGGAGCTTATAACTCCTTCTGGAATTCTTTATTTGTTTAAATTGAAGGGTTCACCATAGGCAGTTACCATTGCAAAATGAATAATACTTTCTTTTTTTAAATAAAATGCTCTGTTAAACTTGCCTGTTGATTTCCGCGCCGGGCACTCAGCGGATCCGCGGGCAGTCCGGGACCTCCTAGGCATGAACGCCTGCGGTGTCTCCCTTAGACTCGCGTTTCCAGCTGGACATTGAAAAAGCATCCCAGAATAAACACGGCACGAAGGAAATACGTTGCATTTTCGAGGAGCTTGTTCCCTCCGCTTCAACAACAGAGTGCCAAAATAAACAATGAGTCTTCACATTCCCAAATAAAAAAATACCGCTTCAAAGAACGGTATTCTATCATTATTATGTTCCCAGTATTGCCTTAATAACAGATGTAGTCTCCCCGCCATGGTAGAAGACATAGAGCAGCAAGTAAACAGCAACACCTGTAATCCCTGTAAAGAACCAGATAACACTTGTAACAGGCCCCAGCTTTCTATGTCTATCCAATTTATTCTTATAGCCGGTATATAGTGAAATAATTCCTAAAACAGCTCCCACAGTTGCAAGAGTAATATGGAAAATCAAGAAGATGGTATAATAAATTTTAATATCGTCAGGACCGCCAAAAGCAGTATTGCCGATAAATATGGTTCTGCTGGCATATATGACAAAGAAAATGACAGCGAACACAGCAGCTAAAGTCATCGTTTTTTTATGGGCTTCAAGTTTCTTTTTGCTAATCTGTACCCAGCCAATCGCAACAGTTATTGCGCTAAGCACAATGAATGTTGTACTAATAGTAGGCAATATTGGCAATGAATATTCCATTTCGTCTTCCTCTCTCCGGTTCTCGGTTTAAAATTCAATACTAGGTGTATCAAATAAATCACAAATTTAATTCTAGTAGAGTATACCGCTTTTTTCAACAAACTGAATGTACTTTTAAAAAAAGTTCCTTAAATGTTCAAGATTTAACTATTCATATGTGATTAAATTCACTGCACTATTGACAGAACAGAGATTGTAAAAAAACTCCAGCAATCAAGCTGGAGTTTCCCCAATTATTTAATTGGCTGCGGATTAAGCATATGTTCTTTTTCAATAGGTGTTTCTTCTTGTTCTTTTTTATACCAGGCGAAGAAGATCTGTGCTAAAACAATGCCATACACAATTTCCTGGATAATTTTCATAATAACGCCGCCCAGCTGCTGATCATGGATCAGTGACATGGAATTAAACATTTCAGGTCCGCTCAAGTTAAGGTTTGCCAATGTAGTAGAAGGAACACATAACTCAAGTGCCTGTGCCCATGCATTAGGATCCGAGTAGGTATTGTACATCGGAGTATCTGCAAAAATAATCAGCGCGCATGCAGGCGTCAGCAAAACACCATTGGCAAATACGTATCCTACCTTCTTAAGTCCGCCTAATGTATCCCTTTCAGGCAGTTCATTCAGAATAGGCCACCACATTAAAGTTGCCAGCAGGAACAATATAGTTGTATATGCCGAATGAAGCAGCATATCGGTTTTTACAATATCAAACACATCAGGTATATGGTAAATAGAAAAAACGCCATTGAACAGGATAAGGGCTATAAGCGGCTTGGTAAAGAAATCAAATAAAGGTTTAACACCTTTATAATTAATTGCCGCACGCCAAACCCATTGCGGGATTCCCAGGATTACAAGCGGAGGAACGACCAAATATAAGATAGCCATCTGAATCATATGGGCATAAAACATTAAATGGCCCATCAGGTCCACAGGAGAACCCTTAATCGCATATAAAACAACCATTCCTGAAACAAAGTATAATCCCTGCCTTTTCGTCAAAGGCTCACTGTTTTTAAATCTGGTCCGATACTTAACTGTTAATAGATAGTATCCTCCAAGAACAAGAAGCACAAATAAAAAGAATAATGGACTCCAAAGCGCACGAAAACCGAATATTTCTAAAGACATGCCTATCACCTCATTCAGTATAACTCATTATCGCCAGTCATTTTTTTAGCATTGGCCTTCTAACACATCTTTGCTCTAACTGCAATTACATTCCCAGTAATATTATACTCTCTCTCGTCCCTAATCTCAATGAAGTGCAACTCCCCATAATTTCCAAAACCCGCTTACATAAAAAGAAAATCGGCCAATAGCCGATTTTCTCCTATGATTACCACCAAATGACAGTCAGAAAGGCAATGATTGTAATAAATCCGACTAATGCGCCGGAGTATAAGAACAATGCAGGTGCTTCGTGACCTTTATGGCTCATATGCATGAAATAGTATAACTGGAAGATTACCTGCACAACTGCAAGAATCAAAATGAAAGGCACAATAAACCATGCCGAGAAACCTTCATAACCAGCTGCTACGAACGCAACAATTGTTAAGAAGATCATCATTGCAAAAGTGATAACTTGATGCTTCATCTCTTCTGCACTTTTTTTGCGTCTATATTCAATGTCTACTCTTGGGTTTCCTGAGTTTGGTTGTTGATTTGCCATCAGATTATCCCACCATTCCCATTAAATATACTACTGTGAAGATGAATACCCAAACAACGTCAATGAAGTGCCAGTAAAGGCTCGCAACATAGAACTTAGGCGCATTGTAAAGGCTTAATCCTCTTTTGCTGTTGCGGATCATTAGAGTAGTGATCCATAGTAAACCAAATGCCACGTGGGCACCATGGAAGCCGACTAATGTATAGAAGGCTGAACCAAATGCACTGCTTGTGAAACTATGATGAAATTCATGTACATAATGATTGAACTCGTAAATTTCCAAACCTAGGAAACCAAGTCCAAGCAAAACTGTAATTCCAAGCCATAGCTGCATCTTCTTAAAATTAAAGTTCTTCATATGATACATTGCATAGACGCTTGTTAACGAGCTAGTTAATAAAAGCATCGTCATCATAAATGCAAGAGGAATCTCAAATAGGTCCTTCGCTAACGCCATATCACTGCTAGGTACTTTATCCTTCAGGGCAAGGTAAGTTGCAAAGAGGGAGGCGAATAGAACTGTCTCTCCTCCAAGGAAAAACCAGAAACCTAAAAATTTGTTCTTGGCCTCGAGGGTTTGCTTTTCAGGCGACGCCGGCCATGTTTCGTATGTCATCTTTTGTTCAGCAGCCATTATGCCTTAACCCCCTTATCATTATTATCTTCCAAATCTTCTTTATGAATGTGGTAGCCATGATCATCCTTAATAGAACGGACGAACATTGAACCTAAAGTAATCAGCATACCTACAACCAATACTGGAATACCCCAGCTGTAGTCAGCTCTATACATTGCACCAAATGCAGCCACAAATAAGCCGAAAGAAATAACAAATGGAATGAAAGAATTGTTTGGCATATGGATATCACCTAGCGGTTCAGCAGGTGACATTCCCTTTTTGCCTTCCATCTTCTCAAGCCAGTAAGCATCAAGTCCGCGAATCAGCGGAAGCTGCTTGAAGTTATAGAATGGAGGCGGTGAAGGAATAGCCCATTCAAGTGTACGGCCATCTCCCCATGGGTCATTGCCAACTTTTTCGTTTTTAACAGTTGTAATAACAACATTGATTAATAATACAATCACAGCGGCTGCCATGAAGAAAGCACCAACTGTACTTACAAAGTTAGCCGTTTCCAGTCCCTGTCCAGGAAGGAAAGTAAAGATACGGCGCGGCATTCCCCAAAGTCCGAGGAAGTGCTGGATAAAGAATGTTAAATGGAATCCGATAAAGAATAACACAAAAGTAATTTTCCCAAGGAATTCGTTTAACATTGTACCGAACATTTTCGGCCAGTATAAATGTGCACCTGCAAATAATGCAAATACAACACCGCCGACAATTACATAATGGAAGTGTGCAACTACAAAGTAGCTGTCATGGTACTGATAATCCTGTGCTGCAGAAGCTAGCATAACACCAGTAACACCGCCGGCTACAAATGAAGGAATGAAGGCAACAGCCCAAAGCATTGGCGTTGTAAACGTAATGCTTCCGCCCCACATTGTAAATAGCCAGTTGAAGATTTTAATACCAGTTGGTACGGCAATTGCCATCGTTGCAACTGCGAAGATCGCGTTCGCAATTGGACCCATTCCAGTTGTAAACATATGGTGAGCCCAAACCATGAATCCTAAGAAACCGATAAGAACTGTAGCGAATACCATGGAAGAATATCCGAACAGGCGCTTTCTTGAGAAAATCGCAAAAATTTCGGAGAAGATACCGAATGCCGGTAATACCAAGATATAAACTTCAGGGTGACCAAAAATCCAGAAAAAGTGCTCCCAGATTATTGTGTTTCCTCCCATAGCCGGATCAAAGAAGTTAGATCCAAACATACGGTCAAAGATTAGCAAGAATAAACCTACTGTTAAAGCAGGGAATGCAAATAGAATTAATGCTGAAGTTACAAACGTAGCCCAAGTAAACATCGGCATACGCATATAAGTCATTCCAGGAGCACGCATGTTAATGATTGTAACAAGGAAGTTGATACCGCCAATTAACGTACCTGCACCGGAGATCTGCAATCCTAGTGCATAGAAGTCAATTCCATGCCCTTCAGAAGCAATTGATAGAGATGCATAGGAAGTCCAGCCTGCATCAGGTGCTCCTCCTAAAAACCATGAAAGGTTAAGGAATACTCCACCAAAGAAAAACAGCCAAAATCCTAAAGAATTCAAGAATGGAAATGCAACGTCACGCGCACCAATTTGCAGTGGCATTACGGCATTCATAAACGCAAATATAAGTGGCATCGCCGCTAAGAAGATCATCGTTGTACCGTGCATGGTTAAAATTTCATTATACAATCCGGCACTTACAAAATCATTGTTTGGTACTGCAAGCTGGATACGGATAAACATGGCTTCCAAACCGCCAAGCAAGAAGAAAAATCCGCCAGCTATAAGATAAAGGATCGCGATTTTTTTATGGTCAACTGTTGTTAAATAGTCCCATAATGTCGCTCCAAAACCTTTTTTCTGTGCTAAGGTACTCACAATTTTACCTCCCTTTTCAAAAAATCCCCTATTGTTCCATAACCTTTAAGCCCATTAAGTATTCTGCAAGGGCATCAAGCTCTTCTTCAGTCAACTCGCCGTAAGTTCCTGTCATTTTATTGCCAGGTTTAAATGTTTCTGGATCTCTTAACCAATCTTTCAGGTCTTCTTCTGTGTGGTCAAGGATACCAGCAATACGCTCACGATCGCCAAAGTTTGTTAAGTTTGGAGCTAAACGAGCTGCTTCAGGAGCAGTGTTCGCTGGAGTTACAGCATGACAGCCGATACAGCTGTTATTAAATACTTCTTGTCCAGCTTGCGCAAGATCTGTTTCAGCCTGTTGAGGCTCTTTTACTTCCTGCATTGCAGTTACCCACTGATCAAACTCGTCACTTGGAACCGCTTTAACTTTGAAATCCATCAAAGCATGGGAAGGTCCGCAAAGCTCTGCACACTTACCATAGAATAAGTTGTCGGCCTCATCAGACTTTTCGCTGTCAAACTTCAGCCAGAATTTATTCACATTATCTGTGTTTGTATCCAGCTTTCCGCCAACAGCAGGAATCCAGAATGAGTGCTTAACATCAGACGCAATCAGGTTGAAATAAACTTTTTGGTCAGTTGGAACAACTAGTTCCTGTCCAGTGATAATTTCCTGGTTTGGATATTCAAACTCCCACCAGTATAGGTTAGCACGCACATTAACAACAAGTGCATCTGTTTTGCCTTCTTCATTCTTCTTTTCCATTTCACTTACGTCAGCAAGCTTAAAGGTAGCTGAAACTGTCGGTACAGCAAGAATAAGAAGTAATAAGATCGGAATGACAGTCCAAATAATTTCAAGTTTGTGGCTTCCTTCAACTTGTTTCGGAATTCTGTCGTCCTTGCGGCGGAATTTAAAAACAACAATAAAGAAGATTACTGTTACGACGGCAATTACCCCCACCATAATTGCTGTACTTAACACCATTAAATCATACTGTGTTTGCGCCACTTCGCCGGCAGGATTTAGCGTAGATAAATACGGTTTACCGCTGCAAGCGGAGAGAACGAATGCCATCACCGCAAACAGAGAAAAAAGACGCCACTTTGCAAGCCTTTTCATAGCTTAATCAAACCCCTCTTTCGTAAAAATTTCATTTTTTGAATTGTTTGATCAAAAAATATGGATAAATCCCCTCTCGTAACTAGCGAAAGAAAGAATTTCCTAACAAAATTAAATAAGTGTGATGATTACCATAGCTACAAACATGATGGTCAGATATTGTAATGAGTATACAAACATTAATGTAGCCCATTTAATATCATCATTAAATTTCCTGGCATAAATGCCAGTCAAAATCCAGCCGATATTCAAGATCGTTGCAAGGATAATGAATGACAAACCAAGTGAAGGCAAAAGGAACGGCAACGGCAATAATGCCGCGACCCAGAAATAAATATGCCTTTTTGTCACTTTAAATCCTTTTACAACTGGAAGCATCGGAACTCCCGCTGCACGGTATTCCTCCACCCTTCTCATTGCGAGTGCATAAAAGTGAGGAGGCTGCCAGATAAATACGATTGCGAAGAGCACCCATGCCATCGGGTCGAGGCTTCCATCCACGGCGGCCCATCCAATTAATGGAGGCACCGCACCGGAAATGCTGCCCACGATTGTGTTGGAAACGAACCTGCGCTTTGTCCACATAGTATAAAGGACAACATAGCTAAAAACGCCAATTAATCCAATTACAACCGCTGTTGCAGTTGTAAACATCAAAAAGGCCGTCCCAAGGCCAATCAACAGAAAACTCAAAAGCGCAACCTTGGCAGGGTTCACTTTCCCCGTTACAGTTGGCCTGCCTTTAGTTCTTTCCATTAATGGATCAATATCGCGGTCAATATAATTATTCAAGCTGCATGAGCCTGCTATAATCAGTGAAGAACCAATTAATGTATAGAAAACCAGGTCCAGATTATTGAAAAATCCTTTGCCGGAAAAGTGCAATGCAAGCCAAATCCCCGTAAAGGTTGTTATCAAATTGGAATTTACAATGCCTATTTTAATCAGCGCAAGAAAATCCTTCCAGACTGTAGTCTTCGGTATATCGTTTTGAAGGCTTCGCTCACTGTCTTCTATAGCAGCTTCACTCAAAGCCCGTGAGTTGGACATATCTTTTCCTCCTTTATCCCTTATCACAAATATAGCTATTTTAACACTACAACTACTATAAAGCATAATTGCTTTCAAAGCCATATTTGCGATAAAAAACGAGGGGTTCACCCTAAATAAATAATTATCAATCAATAGTTTTCTACTATTCACAAGTTAATAATCGGTTTATTATTCAAGCAAAGAATAAACCTTTCTTCTGTATATTAAATCACACTTTAAAACTCTTTTGTGAATTTTTTTAGAATAATTTATGACTAATTTGTGTCAAAAATAAATTATGCTTAAAGAAAGGTTATTTTTTTGAGATAATAAAACCTGCAGAAAACATTTAGGAGTAAAGATTCCAACTAACTAGTATGTATCTGGCTATAGGGGAAACCAACTATATCTTCCGCGACAGGGATATCCATTTTATACCCCCTATATATTTCTAGCAAACTCCAATCCAAGTTTCAACCTTTTTTACTATAATTACGTTTAGAAATTTTTATAAGTGTTGTAAAAAAAGCTTTATTCCTGTACTATCGAAAAAGTAAATGGAACAACAACCTATCTGGCTTTTTAGAGGATTTTTGTTAAGATAGAATACGGATAATTAATAGAAAAGAAATTCTATTCTTTATGTAAAAACAAAAGGAAAACGAATTTTACAAAGAAGGTGAAAGGCTTTGCAACGATCTTTAAAGTGGTTTGCTGTTTTAACCACAATCGGCATGCTTTTAATATTGTTAGGCGGTGCGCTTGTTACTAAAACAGAATCAGGGATGGGATGCGGGAAATCCTGGCCGCTGTGCAATGGAGAATTCGTTCCGAGCGAAATAACTCCTGAGCTGGTTATAGAACTTGCGCACAGGCTGGTTTCCGGTTCGGTTGGAATTATGGTTTTGGTCTTATCTGTTTGGACCTGGAGGAAAATGGGCCACATAAGGGAAACTAAATTTTTGTCGCTGACTTCTTTCTTCTTCCTCGTACTGCAGGCATTGATTGGTGCAGCTGCAGTAGTCTGGGGACAATCGGATTTCGTGCTTGCCCTCCATTTCGGCATTTCCTTAATATCTTTTGCAGCAGTCCTTCTTTTGACTTTGCTTATTTTTGAAGTAGACAAGAAATTTCAGGCTGAGAAGCTGATCATCGATAAAAGAATGAGGAAGCATATAATCGGTGTCTCATTATATAGCTATGCTGTAGTTTACACAGGAGCTCTTGTCCGGCATGTAAACGCAAGCCTGGTTTGCCGTGATTGGCCGCTCTGTATTAATGGGGCCTTTACACTTCCGGGAAATATGTATGAGTGGGTGCAAATGGGCCACAGAGCCGCAGCAGGATTGATTTTCATCTGGATCGGCTATATAACTTATCTCGCAATAAAATATTATAAAGATCAGAAAGTCATTTACTGGGGCTGGATTATTTCATTTATACTTGTATCCCTGCAGGTTGCTGCTGGAGCCTTAGTAGTCCTTACCAGACTTAATCTATTTATAGCACTAGGGCATGCATTCTTTATTTCTTGCCTGTTTGGGGTATTAAGCTATTTTATCCTCCTGTCTTCCAGGAGCAAAAAGAATGAACTTGCCATTGAGAAAGTGAAGAAGGAAGAAAAACAAGAAGCAGCAGTATCTCCTGTTACGACTATCACTTAGACAAGAGGAAAAGCTGCTTCCAACTATAAAAAAAGAGCTTCGGCATTGGCCGAAGCTCTTTTTTATGTTTATTTTGTCAGTTCAATCAAGAGGTCGCCAGTTTGGATCGCTTCACCATTTCCAACGTAAATGTCCTTAACTGTCCCAGAAAATGGCGCCTGTACAGTTGTTTCCATTTTCATCGCTTCTGTGATCATTAGATGATCGCCTTTTTCCACTTTCTCACCCTTTTCAACAACTACCTTTATTACTGTTCCAGGCATGCTGGCAGCAATGTGGGTTTCATTATGCGGGTCTGCTTTAACTTTGGAAGCAACTGTTGCTTTAATGCTTTCATCCTTTATACTAACTTCCCGCGGCTGTCCATTAAGCTCAAAATAGACAATCCTTGTACCATCAGCCTGCGGCTGGCCGATTGAAACTAATTTAACAATTAATGTTTTCCCTGTTTCAATCTCAATTTCCACTTCTTCTCCAAGCCTTAAACCATAAAGGAATGTTGGAGTATCCAAAACAGAAATGTCGCCAAACTGTTCGTATGTTTTTACATAATCCATAAATACTTTTGGATACAGGGCATAAGCAATTGCTTCAAAGCTTGTTACCTGTCTTCCAAGCTCCTTAAAGAGCTTTTCTTTTAATGCATCAAAATCGACATCCTCCAAAAGCTCGCCCGGGCGAACGGTTATCGGCTCCCTGTCTTTTAAGATCACTTTTTGAAGATCCTTAGGAAAACCTCCATATGGCTGTCCCAAATAACCCTCAAACAATTCAACTACTGAATCAGGGAAATCAAGTGACTGCCCTTTATTTAGGACGTCTTGCTCTGTAAGCTTATTTTGGACCATAAACAGAGCCATGTCCCCTACTACCTTTGAGGAAGGTGTTACCTTAACGATATCCCCAAACATATGATTCACACGGGAATACATGTCCTTCACTTCATCCCACTTATCACCTAGGCCAACTGCTTTAGCCTGCTGCTGCAGATTGCTGTACTGTCCGCCTGGCATCTCATGCTGGTAAATCTCCGAATGAGGAGCCTTCATGCCGCTTTCAAAGTCCTGGTAATATTTGCGGACATCTTCCCAATAATAGGACAATTGTTCAAGAGCCTGAATATTAACATTGGGCTTGCGGTCAGTGCCTTCCAATGCATAATAAAGTGAATTGGCACTTGGCTGCGAGGTTAATCCAGCCATAGTGCTTAAAGCTGTATCTACAATATCTACTCCGGCTTCGATCGCTTTTGCATATGTGTAAATTCCATTTCCGCTTGTATCATGCGTATGAAGATGGATCGGAATGTCCACCGTTTCTTTCAGTTCAGAAATCAGCCTGTAAGCAGATTGAGGCTTTAGAAGTCCAGCCATATCCTTTATAGCTAGTATATGTGCTCCCTGGTTCTCAAGCTCTTTGGCAAGATTTTTGTAATAATTAAGATCATACTTCGTTCTGGTTGGATCAGAAATATCGCCTGTGTAGCACATGGCAGCTTCAGCAATCTTGCCGCTTTGGCGGACAGCATCAATCGCAACTTCCATGCCTTTAACCCAGTTAAGACTGTCAAATATCCGGAATACATCAATTCCTGCATATGCAGACTTTTCAACAAACTCTCTAATGACATTATCAGGATAGTTTTTATATCCTACTGCATTGGAAGCACGAAGCAGCATTTGGAACAGCACATTCGGCATTTTCTCTCTTAATGTGAGCAATCTTTCCCATGGGTCTTCCTTCAGGAACCTGTAGGCAACATCAAAAGTAGCTCCGCCCCACATTTCATACGAGAACATTTCCGGAAGGAGCTTTGCCGTTGGTTCGGCAATATGTTTTAAATCATTTGTTCTTATACGCGTAGCAAGCAATGATTGGTGTGCATCACGAAAAGTTGTATCAGTAAGAAGGACTTCTTTTTGTTCTTTGATCCATTTTACAAGGCCTTCAGGACCAAGAGAATCCAATATTTGCTTTGTGCCGTCCTGGTAGCTGGTGCTGTATTTCATTTTTGGCACTCTAGGCTCGTCAAAAACAGGCCGCTTTTTCTTTTCAACTCCCGGGAATCCATTGACAGTTACATTCCCTATATAGCTAAGCATTTTCGTACCCCTGTCCTTCCTTTTCGGGAATACGAATAATTCAGGTGTTTCATCAATAAAGGAAGTATCATACTCTCCCTTCAGGAATTTTTCATGCTTAACAACATTTTCAAGGAACGGAATATTTGTTTTAATACCGCGAATTCGGAATTCCTTAAGATTTCGGACCATTTTTGATGCCGCCTGCTGGAAAGTCATTGCATGAGTCGACAATTTTACCAGGAGGGAATCATAATATGGTGTAATGACCGCACCCTGGAACCCATTTCCCGCATCCAGCCGGACACCAAATCCGCCGCCGGACCGGTATGCCATTAACCTACCTGTATCAGGCATAAAGTTATTTAACGGGTCTTCAGTCGTAACACGTGACTGAATAGCAAACCCATGAATATGGATATTTTCTTGTTTTGGCACTCCCACTTCTTTGCTATGCAAGGAATGGCCTTCCGCAACAAGTATTTGTGTCTGTACAATATCCACTCCTGTCACCATTTCGGTGATTGTATGTTCAACCTGTACACGCGGGTTAACTTCTATAAAATAAAACTGGTCGCCAGACACAAGGAATTCTACTGTACCTGCATTTATATAATCAACATTCTTCATTAGGTTGACTGCCGCCAGGCAAATTTCATCCCTCAACGTTTCAGATAGGGAAACGCATGGTGCTACTTCTACAACCTTCTGATGACGTCTTTGTACAGAGCAATCTCTTTCATAAAGGTGGACGATATTCCCTTCACGGTCACCTATGATTTGAACTTCTATATGCTTTGGCCTTTCTATGAATCTTTCAACATACACTTCATCATTTCCAAATGCTGCTTTGGCTTCTGATTTTGCACGCTCATATGATTCCTTTACTTCCTCAAGGCTTCTCACTATGCGCATGCCTCTGCCGCCGCCGCCAAGGGAGGCTTTAATAATGATAGGGAATCCATGATTTTTGCCAAAGCTGATCACATCTTCAAGGCACTGTACTGGCCCGTCACTGCCCGGGATAACCGGAATTTCTGCAAGCTGTGCTTGTGTTCTGGCTTTTACCTTATCCCCAAACATATCTAAATGCCTGGATGAAGGCCCAATAAAAATAATGCCCTCTTCCTCGCACCGTCTTGCAAATTCAATATTTTCAGACAGAAATCCATATCCAGGATGAATGGCGTCAACATCGCTGTTTTTAGCAATATCAATAATTCCTTCAATATCCAGATATGCATCAATCGGCTTTTTGCCTTCCCCTACCAAATACGCTTCATCGGCTTTATAGCGATGATAGGATCCTGAATCCTCTTTTGAATAGATGGCCACCGTACGAATATCCAGCTCTGTGCAAGCGCGGAATACGCGGATGGCAATTTCTCCTCTGTTAGCTACTAAAACCTTGTTGATTCTTCTGCTCAAGAAAAACACCCCGTCTTCTTATGTATTTTTAATAATATTCTGCCAAATCCAGGTCGAATCGGGGTGGAAAATCCCCCCTCTTGCTGACCTGAATTGTAATGACTGGCAACCCTGCAGTTTAGCGCAGGAAGTATTCTTTATTTATCAGAAGGAATTAACTCCTGATTTAAGTATTAAAAAGCACTGAGAATAACCCTGTGCTTATTTACGGATCACATAAGCTTTTTCGGAAGCCTCTGGAATGGATTCCGGCTTTAATTGTTCATCTTTATTTTTATACTTTTGTTCATAAGTTACAAACATAGAGACGTTTACAAGTATCCCCATAGCAATGGAAAGCTGCAGAAGTGAAGATCCTCCATAGCTTACAAAGGGAAGAGTTACGCCCGTAAGCGGCATGACTCCTGAGATCCCGGCCAGGTTGATAAAAGCCTGAATCCCAATCATGGAGGAGATTCCAATTGCAAGCAGGCTGCCAAAAGCGTCTTTACACTTTAAACTAATAAAGATTCCTCTCAGAACGATGTACCCGAGAAGCAAAATGACAAAACCTACCCCGAAAGCACCAAGTTCCTCTGCAATAACTGCCATAATAAAGTCTGTATGTGCTTCAGGAAGATAGCCCAGCTTTTGGACACTCTCCCCGAGACCAAGCCCCTTCAATCCCCCTGCACCAAGTGCGATATAAGAATTGGAAAGCTGATAACCAAATTCTGATCCAAAAGGATCTCTGAAGGCTTCTATTCTTCCCATCCTATAAGGGGCAAAAATTTTATCCTTTAAAAGAAGGATAAATGGAGCAGCCAGCAACAGTCCAAACAGACCCAGCTTAAAGATATTCCTAAAGTTCATGCCAGAAGTAAAAATAATTGCTGCTGCTATAGCAAAAATGATTATAGCTGTTCCAAAGTCCGGCTGAATTGCAACCAGCATGGTAGCAAGGATTAAGTAGGCAAGCGGAGGAAGGACTCCTTTATTAAATTCATTGATATATGGCTGTTTTTTTGCATATACCGCTGCTAAATATATGATAACAGACAGCTTTACAAATTCAGCGGGCTGAAGGCTTCTGCTTCCAATTTCAAACCAGCTCATGGCTCCGCCAGCCACTTTACCAAAAATAAATAGGGCAAATAAGCCAACAACCGAAATACCTACCATCGGAACTAGAAATTTATTGCTTTGCATGGCTTTGTATGGAAATAAAGCAACAAAGATAAATGCTATTGCTGAAATAACTAAATGCATCTTTTGTTTATTATAAAAGTAGTCGCTTTCTTGATTATAAATTTGTACAGCAGTAACCATACTTGCGCTAAAAACCATAATCAAGCCAAAAACAGATAGCAGAGCTACAGCTATAACCAGACTATAATCATATGATTTTAAAATTTTTTTTAACATTCAGCCCTCTTCCCTTATCTTCTAAAGTTTATTACTTATTCTACTATAGTATTTAATATCCTGCTTTGAAGAAAAGAAAAGTTAATTTAAATGTAACACAACAATCAAAAGAATTCTACTATTATGTCATACTAATTAAAAATTAAGTTATACCAATTATGCAAAATCATTCTTGCAGGCATACTAATTAACGTTATTGGCATTTTCAATTTGGTTATAAAAAAACTCAAACAATCTATGGAGAATGTTTGAGTTTTTAAATTTTATTTTTTTACTGAAGCTTCGTGAAGAATAGAGAGTTCTCTTTCCAATTCATCAAGAATAGCCTTGCCTTCGGTCTCTTCAATTAAACCGAGACGGACAGCAAAATCTATTTCCCTGGACAACCCGAACATCTGGGTATCAAGCACCTCTTCATATAGAGGGCATTGGGGCATTGTGAGGTTATCCATTTGCACCTTGATTAACTTTAATATTTTAGCAGCATCTGCTTTTAAAAGAGCGTTTGCTTTTTCTTTGTGATCTAAAATCATTTCAGAAGCCAACTTTCAATCCCTCCATTTCCGAGCGATTATCCTATCTTTAAATTTTATACTTAAGCTTGGAAAAAAGCAAGGATAATAAGGGATTAGCCTTAAAGAATTGCATACTTCCGCCAGTCCTTCTTTATTTCGAACTTATATATTTTAGGCTCTGTTAAATTTGTCTGCTGATTTTCGCTCAAGAAGCTCAGCGAACCGCGGGCGCCCGATGCTCCTCTCGCGAGCGCCTGCGGTTACTTTGACACGCTCCTCCCGCAGGATTTTTTGTAAGCATCTTTGTGATAATACCGCACGAATAAAATGCGAATGCTTTTTCGAAGGTCTCGCGCCTTCCGTTCCAATCAACAGGGTGCAAAAACAAACAATGAGCTTTAACAAACCCATTTTTAAAATATGCTGAAGTTATTTTTGTTCGCAAAAATTTCCAATAATTTCAAACCCGCTATACTATTCCCTCTTTTGTCCAGTGAAGGGCCGAAGATCCCAATACCGCATCGCTCAGGCACTACCCCTAGAATTCCTCCGGATACCCCGCTTTTTGCTGGTATTCCTACTTTGATGGCAAACTCTCCGGAGGCATTGTACATACTGCATGTGACCATAAACGTTTTACAAATACGAGCAATACCCTTATGGATAATTTCTTTACCTGTTTCCGGATCTTTCCCATCAAGTGCAAATACAGCACCTATCCTAGCAAGATCTAAACAGCTCATTTCGATTGCACATTGTTTTGTATAAATGTCCATTAATTCTTCTACATTCCCCTCGATAACGCCGTGCTGCTTCATAAAGTAACAGAGGGCCCTATTAAGGCAAGAAGTATCAAATTCAGATTTTGCCACTGACTCATCGCACGTCACATTTTTATCACTTGCCAGGCGCTGCACAAAGTTTCTAATACGGCTCCACCTTTCTAAAGCACTATCACCTTTTATCATGTTTGTAACTGCCAGCGCTCCCGCATTAATCATCGGATTGAGAGGCTTTGACGGAACGGATGTCTCAAGCTTGGAGATTGAATTGAAAGGATCGCCTGTCGGTTCCATTCCTACTCTATCAAAGACATAGCCATAGCCTCTATCCTGAATTGCCAAAGCCAGCACCAGTACTTTTGAAATGCTTTGCAATGTGAATTTTTTTTGGTAATCCCCGGCATATATGCAGGTGTTATCTCGGACGTTATATACCGCTACTGAAAGGTCATGCTTGTTCACTTCAGCAAGTGCAGGAATATAATCAGCTACATCCCCATCATTTGTCAGTGAAACGACTTCGTCAACAATTTTCTGCAGGTCCCCGCTAGTATGGCATGTCATTTTTTTCTCCTCCTGGCATTATTTTTATCATTTAGCTAGTTTACCCCAAATAAATATCGAGAATGCCAATATGACAACCTGCTATAAAATCTGTATACTGAAAGCATACATCTATTCATGAGTTTGATATGCCAGGAGGATTAATATGGAAGATATTATTTCGTTTATAGGAAAAGTTAAATATACAATTACACTGGACCCTGGAGTCTGGATTTTTGATGACCGGAGAGTAGATTTAAATACATATTTTGATAATGAAGCTGAGAATAAAAATGAGCTTGAGGAATATACGAAGGCAGTTTCTAAGCATTGGGATAGGGAGATTATGGAAGGGGCCGTGGTTCCTCCTACATTGAAAACAGAAAAAAAATTTGAAAAGGAAAAGGTTTTGACAGGCACTTTCGGGATTCCTTTTAAACCGTTCCTCCTTAACGCAGAGCCGGATAAGAATGCAGAATCTCTTATTATCGAAAGTGAAGATGGCGAGGTTCAACTGCCGCTTTCCCAAGCAGAAGATTTAATATTAGGGTTCTCCAAAGAAGGAAAGCCTTTAAAAAAGGACGGACCTGTATATGTGTATATGGGTGATGGAAGCAATAAAAACAATCCCATCAAAAGAGTGAAAGCATTTAGAGTGGAATGACCGGAGAGGGCGATTGAAAATCGCCCTTATCTTTTTGGCCACGAAAAACGCTGGATATTGGATATTCTGCTTTTTTCCTGGCCACCCCGGCTTATAGACCGATTATTGTAATTTTCCGCGTGAAATATTAGGCTAAAAATGTTTTTTATAAAAGGTCCGCTGCAAGCTGTGCCAGGCCGGATCTCTCGCCTTTGACTAGCTTGACATGTCCGGAGATAATTTGATCTTTAAACTTTTCGACAACATAGGTGAGCCCATTGTTATAAGCATCCAAGTATGGATGATCGATTTGCTCAGGGTCACCCATTAAGACTATTTTACTTCCTTCCCCTACTCGGGTAAGAATGGTTTTCACTTCATGCTTAGTCAGGTTCTGTGCTTCATCAATAATAATAAACTGATCCGGAATGCTCCTTCCCCGTATATAGGTCAGCGCCTCTACCTCAATCGATCCCATCCCTGCCAGTATGGCATCCAATTCCCCTGGTTTTTTCACGTTAAACAAATACTCAAGGTTATCGTAAATCGGCTGCATCCACGGCCTTAATTTCTCTTCTTTCTCCCCTGGCAGGAAGCCAATATCTTTCCCTACGGGAACGATTGGCCGGGCTACCAGCAGCTTTTTATATTGCCCATAATCCTCGGTCTGCATTAAACCGGACGCCAGCGCTAATAAGGTCTTTCCGGTTCCAGCCTTCCCAATTAGCGTAACTAAAGGCAGATCGTTTCTTAACAAAAGCTCCAAAGCCATTGTCTGCTGGACATTGCGGGGTTTGATTCCCCATATATGATCATAGTCAAAGATAAGCTTTTTTACCTTTTTGCCGTTTTTATCAACCACTCCCAAAGCAGATGATGAAGAGCCAAGAGCATCCTTCATGACAAGGAACTGATTGGGGTAGAATGGATGATTTGCTACATCCGATAATGGCAATTCACCTTTATCATAAAAGCGATTCAATATATCCAGCCCTATATAAACTTCCAAGAATCCGGGATACAAGTGATCATTTTCCACTACCCGGTCACTTAAAAAATCTTCCGAAATTAGCCCAATTGCATCGGCTTTAACACGGACAAGAGCATCTTTACTGACCAGAATAACTGTTCGTCCATTTTCTTTTGTCTCCTCTTCAAGCGACAAATTCTTAGCAACAGCCAAAATCCGATTATCATTGGTTTTCTCAACAAAGATTTCCTGCAGCTGTTGAAAAGATCTATGGTTCAATTCAATACGCAGGCTTCCGCCATTTTCAAGAGGGATTTTTTCATGAAGCTTTCCCGTTTCTCTCATGCCGTCAATCAGCCTGGATACTTGTCTTGCATTTCTGCCTATCTCATCCATATACCTTTTCTTCGAATCGACTTCTTCCAGCACCACAGCTGGAATTACCACATCATTATCTTCGAATGAAAATATGGAATTAGGGTCTTGCAACAAGACGTTGGTATCTAAAACGTAAATTTTACTCAATCTGATGCCTCCTGCTCCTCTTGGGTCTTATAAAGCGTAACTTCTTAAGTGGGGGCTTTATGCCTTTTGGTTTCGATTGCTGCTGAGTATTTGCTTGAAATGAGCCATTTTTGGGCTCATAACGAATACGCTGTTTATTTATATTATTCATTCCCACTGGAGAAGTTGAATGAATAGGATGAAAGGCCTTGAAAAACAGTGGGACAAATATAACTTGGTAAAATATATGTTTTGCCGAATAAAGATAGAAGAAGTTTTGCACAATAAACATTAAACAATCCTATTTGTTCCTGAGATTTGCAAAAGCCGCAAGTCATTTTCAGCTAATTGCTTTCATTTCAGGAAAAATTTTTTGATAGCCCCGGAGGTGTCAAATATGAAGAAATGGCTATTATTGTTCTTTTCAGCCTTACTTTTGTCAGGATGCGGAATAAACAATAACCAGTCCCAAGACCAACAGGACCAGCAAAATGCCATTAATGTTAAAAATAGTACGATTCAGGAGGTTGACAGGGAGACAGGGCAGCAGGTTTCCAGACACCTGGTTGATTTGGCAACCAGGATACCCAATGTTAACGACGCGACTGCTGTTGTCCTTGGAAGGTTTGCGATTGTGGGGGTTGATGTGAATAAAAACCTCGATAGATCGGAAGTTGGAACAATTAAGTATTCTGTTGCCGAAAGCCTGAAAAATGATCCCCATGGCGCAAGAGCTATGATTGTGGCTGATCCGGATATTAACGCACGGCTTAGAGAAATAGCCGAAGACATACAAAATGGAGAGCCTATTCAAGGGATTATGAATGAGCTGGCTGATATTGCTGGCCGTTTGATGCCAGAAGTACCCGCAGATATAGTTGATCCAAACAAGAAAAACGAAAAAAACGCAACCGAAGACCCGAAGAAAAAACTCAATAACAATCAAGAAAAACAACTCGAACAAAAACAAGAAGAAGGATCCAACTACCATAAATAACTATGTACCAGGTACCTATTCCAGTGCACAAACTGGTATAGGCACCTGGTTTTTTAATTTTTGTCTGCTCACATCTAAAAGAATATTTTTAATCTCTGATTTTTCCTTTAATATTGATGAAGGACTTTTCAGCTTTTCCTTCGTGGAGTTTTGCCCTTCATTGGCTTGACGAGGAATGTTATTATTATTTCCACAATAGTTGTTCCTCAATGGATATTGTCCTTTTAAAATGGCTGTGTTAATGCTCATTGTTCATTTTGGAACCCTGTTGATTGGAGAGGAAGGCGCGAAACTCCAGCCGGTAGATCGTGTCAAAGGGGAGACCCCGCAGGCACTTGCACCGAGGAGCGTCGGACCATCCGCGGTTCGCTGAGTGCCTGGTGCGGAAATTAACAGGCAAATTTAACAGAGCCTTTAAATTTAACAATTAATTAAATAAAAAATGACGTATGCGAATCCACACGTCATTTCATTAATCATTATAAACTTCTCAATAAAGACCCTGCCCTCTTTTAGAAACTAAGCTATTTTCATGGCTTCCATAACCTGTTTGTCTAATCGGGCTGCAGCATCTTTGTCGTATGTTTTATCATATTGCGGTTCTGCTGTAATTTTGGAGCCATAGAACATTACATCACGGACTTCTTTCACACTGATTTCCAGCAGGGCAAGCTTAAGCGGCACCCCTTCCATCTTCTCAGACTTAACTGATGCCTCTCCAGAGATGGAATATGTAGATTCATTAGCTATGATATTCAGGACTACTTTATTGTTGCTGTTTATGTTTTGTACGATTCTTGAACGATTATCAACAGCGAAATAGATTGTTTCTTCATCCTTGGCCAATACCCATGAAATCGCACTGACATTTGGACCTCCTGTTTCGTGATCCACAGTGGCAAGTGTAACAAACCGCTCTTTTTGCAGTTCATCATATAATGGTTTAATTAATTTTGGTTCTACCTGATTTGCCATTCTTTTCCCTCCTCTAATAGTTTCATCATAGTATGTTACTGTTTTTCTTTCAACCAATATACATCCATGGCTAACATTCCCTATTCACCAATGTTAGCCTTGAATATCTGTTCTATACTAATATGAACAAACACCTCCGGCCAAATACCGTGATAACAGCAAAAATTTATTTATAGCAAAGCATTCGAATCAAACCTCAACTTGTACTATAATGGTATAAAGAGCAGCCAAAATAATATGAGGTGTACCTATGAGAGTTAAATGTGTACTTTGCGATAAAATCGAATCTATAGAAAATGAATCACTGCAGGCCAAACGTCTACGTAATCGCCCAATTCACACCTATATGTGTAAACCGTGCGAAACAAGAATCGCAGAAAGGACGCAAAAGAGAGCCGAGACCGGTAATTTTAAATTATACCGGAGCAAGGTCCAAGAGGAAGAATGGTAAGCCTGCCAATTTCAGCACAAAGACCTTTCTCAACAAATAATCCCGAGAACACAGCTGTATTGCTTCAAAAGCTATAACCAGCCCCCAAAAAGAGCCGCCCCATACGGTGAACTGTGCCCCAGTTTACGGACAGTTTAAAAAAGCGCCTATGCGGCTAGTAAATGACTCCGGTATTGTTCCGGGGTCATTTTATTTAAGCCCC
>NZ_QGTW01000028.1 GCF_003182355.1 Cytobacillus oceanisediminis
ATCGCTTTCTCAGCATGCTCGCGGTTTGCCTTTGAAACACGGCCAACCACTTCTTCTTTATTAGAAGGATTGATTGATACGATTTTATCTTCAGTAGAAACGCGCTCTCCGTCAATTAAAAGATCATAATCCTGGCCCAAATAGCTTTCTACTGTCTGTAAACCCTTTAAATACGCTTCACGATTATCATCTTCTTTAAAATTCGTGAATGGTTCATGCTTATAAGGTTGTACCATTTTTACCGCCTCCTGTGTACAAATATACAAACGCCAGATCCTAGCAGCGTTGCCCTGTTTTTTGCTGATACAGGTACACTCTCTGCTATTCTCTTAAAACGTTTACATCCATCCATTATATTAACATGAAAATAACATTATCTTCAAACATTCTCCGCAGATGTTATATATTAACATCCTTATGGCCGATTGCCAGTTTTTATTAAGCAGGATAAGGGATTGGGACTGCTTTGGCGAGAAGCTGTTTTAAGCTGTTATATAATGTTTTCAGGTACTGTTTTGGGTTTTAATTTACCCTCTAAGAATTTGGTTTTAAACCCCATTAGGGTTGGTACCCTTCCCATTATTTCGTTATGAACTTCATATAACAATCTTCCTTCTCTCTTTCCTTCCGTTATCGTCGCCATAAATCTCCTACGAGGACCAACCTCCCTTCCCAACAAAAAACCCAGGAATCGCATCTTTGCACTCCTGGGTCTCTGCTAGCTTTATTGATAAATATGGACAAATGGCTCACTTTGGTCTGCTTTGCGAACGACAAGCGCCTCAGGGCCATTAACGGACGAGATGTTCACCTGAACTGAAATATATTCTGGGAAGTGTTTGACCACAAGCCCGGTTACATATTGCGTGAAGCCAATCCCTTCTGCCTTTCCGTAGAACTGGATTGGAATATCAATATTTACTTCCTGTAATTGATCCTGCGCATAAAAAGCTTTCCCGATGACGCCGTTGAAATTCGGGAAGTATGTTTCTACATCCTGCTTAAAATTAAGAAATGCAGTCAAATCATCACGGTGATTTTTCTCAGCCTCGTTTGATGGATAAAGGACGTATTTTTCATTGATATCTTCCCATCCGCCAAGCTTGCTGCTGCCTTTTGGCGCATTAGCATATGCAAAGAAGCTGCCTGGCACAACTGAAGTTCTTGCTTCCTGTTCAAACAAAGCAATGGTAACTGGCACATCTTTTAATTCTTTAATCTGCCGTACTCGCTGCAGCACTTCTTCTGCCATTTTTTTGCCTTCTCTTTCAAGAACTTCATGTTTTATCTTTGTTTCATATGTTGCACCATATTGCTCTTTCTGATAATAATGGACAGAATTCATGGCAAGGCCGATTACGACTCCGCCAAGCCCGACTTTTCCGTCGTCATTTTTCACAAGGTAGTTATGTTCAAGGATATGGGCCAGATAGATTGGGCTTTTTTCATTGTTCTTATCAATATCTCCGCCATCTGCAATCATTGGATTCAGGCCAATATTCTCTTCTTTCTTTAACTTCCGCTCTTTCAGCTGTCCTTCTGTAAACTTGCGGTTTAGCCAGGCTCGGACTGTATCTCTTTTTAGGTACTGCCCTTCCTGGAATAAGTAATTATCCGGGTCAAATGTATTTTGGGCAACCCGCATAAGCCCTGTTTCAAATTCATTAATATCATATTTGGTACTAATATTATTGACCACAAGGCCTCTAGATTCACTTGGTTCAAATGGCAGCAGCGTACGATAATATTTGTCTGAAATTTTATAATTCGGAATGATCGCCTTATCTTCTTCGTTCTTATCTTCCTGAACGACTTCCTCCTGCTTATTAAAATTAGGCGCACAGCCAGCAAGCAGAAGTGAAAGGGATAAGACAAGCATCATGATTTTTTTCACGGCGCTTCCACCCTCTTACTTATTTAATTCTTCAACCAGTCTCTCCTCGTTCCAAACTTCTACTCCCAGCTCCTGGGCTTTGGTTAGCTTGGAACCGGCATCTTCCCCAGCAATCACAACGTCTGTTTTCTTGCTGACGCTTCCGGATACTTTTCCGCCAAGCGCTTCAATCTTTTCTTTTGCTTCATTTCGGCCCATGATTTCGAGTTTTCCAGTTAGCACAACTGTCTTTCCAGCAAAAAAGCTATCCGAATTTTCCATTGAAACTGGCTTCGGTCCTTTATATTCCATGTTAACCCCGGCAGCTTTTAACTCACCTAGCAGCTCGTGGGCTTCTTCCTGTTCAAAAAAGGTTACAACGGAATCAGCCATCTTTTCACCAATTTCATTGATTGCAGTTAAATCTTCACGAGAAGCTTTTTCAAGCGTCTCAATTTTTCCAAACTCCTGGGCAAGCGTTTTGGCTGCCTTTGCTCCGACATGACGAATTCCTAAGCCAAATAACAGTTTTTCCAGTGAGTTTTGCTTGGAGTTTCCGATTGCCTGCAGAAGATTAGTAACTGATTTTTCTCCCATGCGTTCCAGCTGAATCAGTTGCTCATACGTCAATTTATAGATATCTGCTACATCTTTGATCAGATTTTCTGCAAAAAGCTGGCTAATAACCTTTTCGCCAAGTCCGTCGATATTCATCGCATTACGGGAAACAAAGTGGATAAGCCCCTCACGGATTTGCGCCGGACATTTTGGATTTATGCAGCGCAGTGCCACTTCCCCATCGAGACGGACAAGCTCGCTTTCGCACTCAGGGCAATGTGTTGGCATATTAAAATCCTGCTCCTCACCGGTTCTCCGGTCAGCAAGTACATTTACGACTTCAGGGATAATATCTCCGGCCTTTTTGACGACAACCTTGTCTCCAATCTTAATATCCTTTTCGCGAATTAAATCTTCATTATGAAGAGAAGCCCTCTGTACAGTAGTGCCAGCTACACGGACAGGATCGAGGATAGCAGTTGGCGTAACCACCCCTGTTCTGCCTACACTCAGTTCAATATCTCTTAAGGTAGTCACTACCTCTTCAGCAGGGAATTTATAGGCAATGGCCCAGCGTGGGCTTTTCGCAGTCGTGCCGAGCTGCTCCTGCTGTTCCAGGGAGTCTACCTTAATAACAATTCCGTCAATATCATAAGCCAGATTCGGGCGTTTTTCTGTCCACCCTTGGACATATTCTATTACCTCATCGATATTTGCACACTTTTTGCGTTCTTTATTAGTTTTAAAACCAAGGCCATCAAGATAATTCAGGCCCTCACTATGGGAAACAATTCCGGTATCGCCGGTATCCGCAATCCCGTATACAAAAATATCCAGGTTGCGTTTGGCAGCAAGGCGCGGATCTAGCTGCCTCAAAGAACCTGCGGCAGCATTCCTCGGATTCGCAAAAGGCTCTTCGCCATTCTCTTCTTTTGCTTTATTTAAAGCTTCAAAAGAACGCCTAGGCATGAAGGCTTCACCACGTACTTCCATGGTGACTTCATCCTTCAAACGAAGGGGAATCGAACGGATCGTCTTCAGATTGGCGGTTATATTTTCACCGATTGAACCATCTCCTCGTGTCGCTCCCAGAACAAATAGACCGTATTCATAGCGAAGGGAGACAGCAAGTCCATCTATTTTCAACTCGCATACGTAAGTAACATCATCTCCAGCGCCCTGGCGGACACGGCGGTCGAAATCCCTTAAATCCTGATCATTAAAGGCATTTCCCAAGCTTAGCATCTGAGACTGATGCTCTACTTTTTCGAACATAGCGAGGATTTCTCCCCCGACCCTTTGTGTAGGAGAATCTTCTGTCTTCAGCTCGGGAAACTGATCCTCCAGCTCGATCAGCTCTCTCATAAGCCGGTCATATTCAGCATCGGGTACTGATGGCTGATCAAGAACGTGATACTCATAATTGTATTGATTCAGCAGGTTGTGCAGATCTTTCACCTTTTTTTCTGCTGTTTGAAGGTCCATATATCCAACCCTTTCCAAAAAGAGCAGACCTGGCAGACGCAGCCACCGGGTCTGGATCTGTTAGTTTTTAGAATGGCTCAGTTAAGCTCGTATGTTGATTTACGCTCAAGAAGTTCGCTTTCCGCGGGCAGTCCGGTAGCCTCATCGACGCATGACGCGCCTGCGGGGTCTCCCTTTGACTCGCTTCGGCTTCAATCAATAGAGTTTCAGAATCAACAATAAGCATTAACATAGCCTTTGGAACAAAAGCAGTTTGTCTACGCCTTTGTTATCGGTGCAAACTTGGCAAGGAGGCGTTTGATGCCCACTGGTTTCGGGAACGCAATATCCAGCTCTGTACCTTCTCCAGCACCTTTTACACTGACCACTGTACCTGTTCCCCACTTGCCGTGCTGGGCTTTATCGCCCACCTTCCAGGCAATTTCATCTCCGCCCGTATTCGAGGTGGACGGACGCACTACCGCTTTTCTTTGCGGCTGGGCTTGTCTGGATGCACCCGGTGCTCCAAACGCCGATGAGCCGAATGGGGAAGGTTTCTTTGCCGGCTCCGGCTCCAGGCCATCAAGCAAGTCAGCCGGAATTTCTTTAATAAAACGGGATGGAGGATTCATATTGGTACGCCCAAAAAGGGTACGCATTTGGGCATTTGTTATGAAAAGCTCTTCCTCTGCCCTCGTGATTCCCACATAAGCCAGCCTGCGCTCTTCCTCCATTTCCGCTTCTTCCATAAGCGAACGGCTGTGAGGGAATACGCCTTCCTCTAGCCCCATTAAGAATACAACAGGGAACTCCAGCCCTTTTGCTGAGTGAAGAGTCATAAGAACAACAGACTCTGCCTTTTCGCCGTCATCATCCAATTTATCAATATCAGCTACAAGAGCCAAATCCGTTAAGAAGGCAATTAGCGATTTATCTTCGCTTGCATCTTCAAAGTTTTTCGTAACAGACAGGAATTCATCGATGTTTTCCAAGCGGCTTTGAGCTTCGATGGATTTCTCGGCAATGAGCATATCGCGGTAACCCGATTTTTCCAAAAGCTCTTCCACTAATTCTGTGACTGATAAGTATTCCTGCATTTGTGTATAGTTTTTAACCAAATCCCTGAATTGGGTAGCGCCCTTTGTAATTTTCGGGCTTAATCCGATCAGTTCAATTGATTCAAGCGCCTCAAACATGCTCATTTCGTGAAGCTGCGCAAAGTTGGCAATTTTATCAACGGAACCTGAACCAATTCCGCGTTTAGGCACGTTGATTACACGCTGCAGGCTGATATCATCATCAGGATTTGCAATTAAGCGCAGATAAGCAAGGATATCCTTAATTTCTTTACGGTCGTAGAACTTAATGCCGCCGACAATGGAGTACTCAATATTGGACTTTAGCAGCACTTCCTCCATTACACGGGATTGTGCATTCGTGCGGTACAAAATCGCGATATCTGAATAGCTGCGCTTGCCGCTGTTAACATATTCTTTAATTTTACCTGCAACAAACTGCGCTTCTCCCTGCTCGCTATCCGCCCTGTAGTAATAGATCTTGTTTCCTTCTGCATTTTCCGTCCAAAGGTTTTTCGGCTTTCGGTTCAAGTTCTTGCTTATGACTTCGTTCGCAGCAAGAAGAATTCTTTTCGTTGAACGGTAATTTTGTTCAAGCAAAATGGTCTGTGCGCTTGGGTAATCCTTTTCAAAGGAAAGGATGTTGGCAATATCCGCGCCGCGCCATTTGTAAATGGACTGGTCTGAGTCACCGACAACACAAAGGTTTCTAAATCGGCTGGATATAAGCTTTACAAGCATATATTGCGCTCTGTTTGTATCCTGGTACTCGTCCACGTGAATGTATTGGAATTTACGCTGATAATATTCAAGCACTTCCGGAACACGCTGGAACAGCTGGATCGTAATCATGATTAAATCATCAAAATCAAGCGCCTGGTTGCGGCGCAATCTCTTTTGGTACTCTGTATAGACATCACTGGCAACCTGCTGGATATAGTCCCCTGCCGTTTTTGCATACTCCTCAGGAGTAATCAATTCATTTTTTGCTGAGCTTATTGATCCCAGGATTGCGCGCGGGTCAAACTTCTTCGGATCCAGATTTTTATCCTTAAGGATGGATTTAATGACCGATTGCTGGTCAGTAGAGTCCAAAATGGTAAAATTGCGGTTATAGCCAATCCGGTCAATATCTCTTCTTAAAATCCGCACACACATGGAGTGGAATGTTGAAATCCAAATTTCGTCTGCCGCTCCGCCCATCATGTTATGAATACGATCACGCATCTCACGTGCCGCTTTGTTTGTAAACGTGATTGCCAAAATGTTATAAGGATTAACGCCCTTTTCCACCATCAGATAGGCAATCCTGTGTGTTAGCACTCTTGTCTTGCCGCTTCCCGCTCCGGCCATAATCAAGAGAGGTCCGTCCGTTGTTTTTACCGCATTTTGCTGCTGCGGATTTAATCCATTTAATAATTTGTCCGTTAAAAATTGCATTCCTTCTCTTCACCACCATAGAAACGTATGTTCTTATTTTCTATTCTATCCTGTTTAAGGATCTCTATCAACTTTACTTTGATAACTGGCTAGGGTCCGGCTCCTAGGGACTCGAGGTCATAAGCCGCTCCCCTCCAGAAAAAAAATCATCTTTTTACAGGAATCGTCTTATGCTTGAGGCCCGCAGGACGTGGCGCTTTTAGTCTGCGTTCCTTTTTAAGCAGTCGCCTCCGCTTTGCTATTAAGCATGTGCCGCCTTTACCGTTTTTAGCGCAGCCTGCAAATCCTTGTAAATAATATTGCCGACCACAATCACATCTGCATGCTCAGCCATTTCTTTTGCCTGCTCCGAATTCTCAATCCCGCCCCCGTAAAATAATACGGTTTCTTCAAGCGTTTCTTTCACTTCGGAGACTACAGCAGCATCACCATACTTGCCGCTGTATTCCAAATAAAAGATAGGCAGGCGGAACATCTTCTCGGCCATCATCGCAAAGGCCCTCACCTCATCCAATGACAAATCCGTACGGGAGTTGGTAACTTGAGCTGCTTTGCAGTCCTCATTTAATATGCAATAGCCCTGGACGAGAATTTCTTCCCAATTCATGATATCTCCGTATTCTTTAACGGCTTCGTGATGAAGCCCTGTAATCCACTTTACTTCCTGGCTGTTTAATACAGTCGGGATAAAATAAAGATCAAAGCCAGGTGTAATCGAATCGATCGTGGAAACCTCCAGCACGCATGGCACTGTATATCTGCGGATTCGGGCCATTAAATCCAGCACTTTCTCAAGCGTCACACCGTCGGTTCCGCCTACAATGATCCCATCCGTTCCTGATTCACAAATCATTTCCAGATCTTCATCTGATATATATTTATCCGGATCGAGCTTAAACACATGGCTCCATTCGCGAACATCATACATGCAAAATTGCCTCCATTCTTTCATTCCATTTCACCATTATATCACTTAGGAAAGAGAATAAAAAATAAAAGCGGAAGCGCCATTTGAAGGGATGAACGTCAACTAAAATCCGCCACGTCCTGTGGCGAACGTTGACGTCAGCACGTCCTGTGCAAGTCCGACAAGCGCTGGAAGGCCAGAAGATGAAGCCGCTTTTTGGCATCATCTTCTGGCCTGAGGCGATCTCGGGGGCTGGGTGATGAAGCTAAATAAAAAAGAAAAGCGGGAAGTGACTTTAAGCTGGAAAAAATTAATAGAAATACGCTTTCGAAGACAAAGAAAAAAACCGCGGGAACACCCCATCGGTTTAAGAAAAAATAATTATTTACGCTTTTTCAGCTTCTTCTTCTTTAATTCGCTCCAATGCCATTTCATAAGCGTCATTTCCATAATTCAGACAGCGCTTCACACGTGAAATTGTTGCCGTGCTGGCACCTGTATCTGTTTCTATTTTATGATAGGTTTTACCTTCGCGAAGCATGCGTGCTACTTCCAGGCGCTGCGCCAATGACTGAATTTCGTTAACTGTGCATAAGTCGTCGAAGAAACGGTAGCACTCCTCCAGATCTTTCAAAGACAAAACCGACTTAAATAATTGGTCCAGTTCTTTTCCTCTTAGCTTATCAATTTGCATATATTGGATACCCCTTTATTAGATAATAGTATTCTGAATGCTATTGCTTGGATTCGAGGGAAACCGTTTGCTCAAGGCCCGGACTTGAAGGAACAATATTAATCCAAGTTTTGCCCGGTACCAGGCCGGCTTGTTTCCCATTTAGGACAGGAAGAATCCTTCCATCCTTATTTGCCCACTCAACTTCCGTCATTTTCCCTTTTTGAAGGAGATAGCCTCTGCCCCCAGAAGTTAAGTTAATATCACGGCGGCCAGCAGTGTCAACTACTTTATGTTCAGCTTCTGCGATGAAAATGTTATCCAGCAATACAGGCTCTCCAGAATGATAATCGGCTGTAAGTTCTCCATTCGAATACCTCTTATACTTTTCCAGCCCCTCATCGTACTCATAAATTACATTGAATAATTCATTGTTTAAATACGAAACCATCACTGAATCGGCAGCTTTTCCCTCAATGGCTTTTGCCTCGTCTTTTGAAAGGAAGGCAAGAGAAGCAGGTGCGTTTACCATCGAGTAATGATTCTGCTCCGCGCCTTTCAGCACATTCTCGAACGAAATATATGAGTTATGCGGAGCCTTCCGGAAGCTTTCCCGTTTAAATAAAATGCCGTCATACTGTATCCCGTTAAGACTATCAACATAGCCCTGATCGAGCAGCGCTTTCGCTTCCGGGCTGTATCCATGAGCAATATACAGGCTGTCATAGCCTTTTGCCAGCTCAATATAGTAGTCCCTGGCACTTCTTACCGGGCCTATTTCTTCAGGCTGTTCACTCTGAAAAATGGCTAGGAAACGGGTCACGTCTCCTTCTGCCAGCATTTCATAGACAATATCAGCCTTATCAAGACCTGATTGCGGACGGGCTTTTGGATGGTTGTTGACCATCACAGCTACAGCTCTTCCGTCCGCTTCCGATTCCGATCCTGCCCCTGTGAGCGGAAATTGGAATGGAAGTTCTTTTTCCTCGCTAACCCCTTTTGTTGCTTCTTCTGCTTTTTCCGTTTCCTGCTTTGCAGGCTCTTCTGCTTTATCTTTGCTGCTGCATCCTGAAACCAAAAGCATTGCGGCTGCTGAAACAGCTATCCATCTTTTTAGCATTTTTGCACCCCTGTATATCCCTTTTTTGCTTCGATGCAGTTTTTTTCTATGTTAGCTCCTCTGAGTAGTTCTTTTATTTTTAGTATTGCATCTCTTTTACATTTTAACGCATTATCGTTGGAAAGAGTACCGTTTTATTCATGACGTCATACATTCCCTGCTGGGTAATCCGGATATATGGCAGATGTGTAGAAGAGAAAAAGAGCAAAGTATACATCGGATCCTCATGCCTGTATCCTTTATCCCGCAGAAAATGGACAAGCTGTTTCTCTTCCTCCATTAATTCCTCAACCTTTTTATCGGACATAATACCTTTTAAACGGAGCTCCATCTCCTGAACAATTTTTCCTCCTTCAGAAATAACAATGCCCCCTCCAATTTCCTTCAGACGATTAAAAGCATTCACCATCTCGTTCTTGGTCTTCCCGATTAAGATAATATCACCAGTGTTGGAAAAAGAGCTCGCCATGCCATCCAGACTGTTTGCAAAACCTTTTAAGACCGTATTGATGCGCCAGTGGCCTTCGCGATCAACAAGCATGAAGAAACACTCATCATGATCTCTTTCAAGTTCTTCAGATGATACATCAATCGCGATGGAATAAGGTTTGGTAATAACGGCATTCTCCATCTTTATTCCAAATGGCATGGAGAACTGCATATCATCAGCTGTCAGATCCCAATCGATATTCATTGGTTCAAAACCAAATTCATCCCACGGAACCGATTCATAGGCATCCAGATTCACACCGTCTTTTTTCACCCATTCCCCCTTTGCGAGGACGGAAACAGGCGTTGGCTCATCTTCATTTGAAAGGAAATTGATATTAGCGACCCTTCCTGTTGCGATATTTCCATGCAGATAATCGATTCCATAGTGGCGTGCTACATTGATAGTGGCCATATTATAAGCATCAATTGCAGGCACGCCTTTTTCAATCGCTATACGGATCATATGGTCAATAATTCCCTGTTCATAAAAAGAGGAGAAGGATCCGTCTGTCGTAAAAATAATCTGATTATAATGGTCGATTCCTAACTCATGCATTTCATCCAATAAGACCGGTAAGTCCGGACGAATGGACGAATACCTGAGAGAAACGGTATATCCCTGTAAAAGGCGGTTATAAACGTCCTTGCCTGTCATTGATTCATGGTCGCAATCCGCCCCAAGCAGCATCAGCTTGGAAAGTGTTTTTTCGGATGCCCCCGGAAAATGGCCTTCGATTTTCTTTCTCATCCGTTTTGTTTCTTGAATCCAGTGGAGCATCATATCATCGCCGTCCAGAAGTTTAGGCCAGCCTGTCAGCTCGCCACCCTGGAGAACTGCATCATGCTCAAGCCACGATTTGATGTTTCCGTGCGAAAAGGTCGTTTCTTCGTGCTGTATTTCTGTTTGTGCATCAAACCGGCACCACCAGTACATTGTCGCCGGGATATTCCTCATTTCTTTCAGGAAAGAAAACGCTTTCTTTTTATCTTGCTGCAAAGCCAGTACCATATTGTCATTGATCAATGTCGTTGTGCCAAACTGTGATGCATAGCTCGCAAAGGAATGGGGATTATATAATTGAAATGGGTGGGCATGCGGCTCAATATACCCTGGAACCAGCGTCATCCCAGTACAATCAACGACTTCACATTGTTCCAATTTTTCCGGCAGTTTTTCGCCAACATAGACAATGCGGTCGCCATAAATCCAAATATTAGCCGTTATCCATTTACGGAATGCCTGATTCAGATAACGTGCGTTTTTAAGTAGTATCGTCGGTGACAGTTTTCCGTCCAATACGGAAACATGTTCACGCAAGTGCTTGTTTTTCCAACGGTAACGCTGTTCCAGCACCATACTCCCTCCCTTTTTAATTATCTTTTTATATGAAAAAGAACGATTTTTTCGATAAAAGCAAACAATAAGAAATGGCTTCAGGACAATAAAGAAAGCCCTTTCATTTACTTGTTTTCTATAGTAACATATTTCACTGTTTAACGCATTAAAGAATAAGTAAAAGATTGTAAAAAATTTGTGAAAGAGGTGCCATTATGAATGTCAAACCAAATATCGGCATCGTAAATGCCTTAATACGTATTACAGTCGGTTTTACTGTTTTAGCCTGGAGTACATCTAAGCTTGTCAAAAGGCCGTGGCGGGATTCCTATTTAATGATGGCCATGCTGGGCGGCATGAAAGTGGCAGAAGGAATTGTCCGCTTTTGTCCACTAACTGCACTTTTTGAAAGAGGCCAGGATATGGTGAGACATCAAGGCGGAAATCGTGAAAACGATGAGCCGGTTGAAGAAATGCAGCCGTATAATCCGTCATAAAAAAAAGCCCCCTCTATTGGGGGCATTTAAGTTAAAATTCCAATGGGCTCTACCCATATAAAATCCCTTATCTAAATAAACTTAAAAAGGAGCTGACATTATGTTTTGGGAATACGTGATGGATATGTCATTTGTATTAATAGCACTGATTGGAAGCATTGTGGCGCTTCTGTATGTGTATATCCGCAGGACTAAGAAAGGACGTGCGAGATAGCTTTATTGGCAATATCTTTTCGATAAAAGACACCGTCACACTTAAGCTTTTCCAGTTCACGGTAAACTTTCTCCTGCGCATCCTTAAGGGTTTCCGCTTTAGCACCTGCAAGCAGCACACGGCCGCCGTTTGTTACAAACTCTCCTGAGCTGTTTTTATCAGTACCTGCATGGAATACCGCTGTATTTCTCATTTCCTGAAGCCCATTCAGGACAGCGCCTTTTTGATATGCTTCAGGGTAGCCCTTAGAAGCAGCAACGACTCCGACCATTGCTTGGTCATCCCATTGGATTTCAGGCTCTTCTCCCTCAAGGACAGCTAGCATAACCTCTGCCAAATCCGATTTCATGCGCGGCAAAATCACCTGTGTTTCGGGATCTCCGAAACGTGCATTAAATTCGATAACTTTTGGCCCTGCTTCTGTTTTAATCAAACCCGCATACAAGATACCGCTAAAGCTTCGCATTTCCTGGACCATCGCTTTTGCGGCTGGCTTCAATACCTTTTCCACAGCAATTTTAACTGTATTTACTCCGATATGAGGCACAGGTGAATAGGCACCCATTCCGCCTGTATTAGGGCCCTGGTCCCCATCATAAGCACGCTTGTGATCCTGGGCAATTTCAAGCGGAATCACATTTTCCCCGTTTACAAAAGCCATTAAAGAAAATTCTTCACCCTCTAGGAACTCTTCAATTACAACTGTTGCAGAAGCTTTACCGAACTTTTCATTTAAAAGCAGCTCCTCAATGCCTGCAAGCGCTTCGTCCATGGTCATTGCCACAATAACGCCTTTTCCGGCAGCAAGGCCATCTGCTTTTAGAACAATCGGTGCGCCTTTTTCTTCTATATAAGCTTTCGCTTCTTCATATTCGCTAAAGACAGCATATTCAGCTGTAGGGATATCATATTTTTGCATTAGTTCCTTTGCAAAGGATTTGCTGCCTTCGATTTCAGCAGCTGCCTTTTTCGGGCCAAACACCGTTAAACCGGCTTCTTCAAACCGGTCAGCCAGCCCTTCGAGAAGCGGCACCTCGGGACCGATTACCGTTAATTCAATATGATTATCCAAGGCAAACTGTACTAGTTTTTCCTTATCGTTTTCCTGGATGCTTATTAACTCTGCAACATCTTCCATGCCCGGGTTTCCCGGCGCGACAAAGACCTGTTCCACCTTCTCGCTTTGGTTCATTTTCCAGCAAATAGCATGCTCGCGGCCGCCTCTACCAATGACTAAAATCTTCATTACGCCCACCTCCGTTAGAATGTTACAGGAGCCTGATTAAGGGCTCCTCGCTGTTAGGCAATGTCTAGCTCCAGCTCCTGGGAGCTCGAGGCCATAAGCCAATCTGTCAAAAAGGCGAAAAGCATCCTTTCCGACAGCTCGTCTTATGCTTGTCACCCCTAAACAAAAAGGAAATCTCATTAGAGTCCACCTCGCAGGAACAAGCTTGGCTTGTTCCGAAGGCGCTTCCGCATGCCGTTTAATGTTTAAAATGGCGCACCCCTGTAAAGACCATTGAAATGCCGTACTCATCCGCTTTTTTGATTGAATCTTCGTCACGGATGGAGCCGCCCGGCTGAATGATCGCTGTGATGCCAGCCTTGGCTGCGACTTCGACTGTATCGTTCATAGGAAAGAATGCATCGGATGCCATTACAGCTCCGCTTGCATTTTCACCAGCCTGTTCCAGCGCAATTTTGGCAGAACCGACACGGTTCATCTGCCCGGCACCAACTCCAAGTGTCATATTCGCATCGTTTACGACAATCGCGTTCGATTTCACATGCTTAACAACTTTCCATCCAAGCTTGAGCGCTTTCCACTCTTCTTCAGTTGGCTCCCTTTTTGTCGCTACAGATACTTCTGCATCTTCAAGCGTATACTGATCATATTCCTGGGCAAGGAGGCCGCCTTCAATCGTGGATAATCTCATCTCTGCTTTCTGTTTTCCTTCAAAAGGAATCGTTAACAGGCGCAGATTCTTTTTCCCTTTTAAAATCTCAAGCGCTTCGTCTGAGAAAGAAGGAGCAATAATGATTTCAAGGAAGATTTCATAAAGCTTTTTCGCTGTCTCCGCATCCACTTCCCTGTTCAGGGCAATGATGCCGCCGAAAATAGAAACAGGATCCGCTGCAAATGCCTTTGAAAAAGCAGCAAATACATTCTCGCCAGTTCCAACTCCGCAAGGGTTCATGTGCTTAACAGCAACCGCTGCCGGCTCGGAGAATTCTTTTACAATTTGGAGAGCTGCATCGGCATCATTAATATTGTTATAAGATAACTCTTTGCCGTGAAGCTGTTCGGCATTGGCAATTGAAAATTCTGAACCAAGCGGCTTGCGGTAAAAAGCAGCCTTTTGATGAGGGTTTTCGCCGTATCTTAACGTTTGCTTCAGTTCAAATGTAACAGTTAGTTTTTCAGGTGTTTCTTCCTTAGCTAGATCTGTCATATATTCAGCGATCATTGCATCATAGGCAGCGGTATGGCGGAACACCTTCGCAGCAAGCTTGCGGCGGGTTTCCTTTAGCACTTCCCCGCTTTCTTTTAATTGAGAAAGCACCGTTTCGTAATCGGCAGGATCCACGACAACCGTCACATACTCATGGTTCTTCGCTGATGCGCGCAGCATGGCTGGGCCGCCGATATCGATATTCTCAATCGCATCCTCCACTGTAACATCCGGTTTCGCGATTGTTTGCTGGAAAGGATACAAATTCACACACACAACCTGGATCGGCTGAATTTGATGCTCCTCAAGCTGCTGCTTGTGGCCGGGATCACCGTGTTTAGCAAGCAATCCGCCATGAATCATCGGATTTAACGTTTTAACACGCCCTTCCAAAATTTCCGGAAAGCCCGTAACATCACTGACGCCAACAACTGGAACGCCGCTTTCTTCCAGCGCCTTTTTCGTTCCTCCTGTGGAAACAATCTCAAATCCAAGCTCACTTAACTGCTGAGCAAATTCTGTTACCCCATTTTTATCAGAAACACTAATCAGTGCCCTTTTTTTCATTTCTGCTCCTCCTGACTGACTGCAAGACTTTTTTAGATTCTGCTAATCTCGCTTGTTGATTTCCGCTCCAGGTGCTTTCCAATCAACATGATGCTAAAATCAACAATAAGCTTTAACACAGCCTTTTTATAAAAGCACGTGACATTGCATCTAGGTATTCAACTTCCTTTATCCCTTTATCATTTTAGCATAGAAAAGCTTCTGTAAAACCTCCGGATAAAGCTTATGCTCGACTTCATGAATCTTGTTCTGAAGACTCTCCCTAGTTTCATTCTCATCAATATCAACAGACTGCTGGGCAATAATCGGACCCGTATCCATGCCTTCATCCACAAAGTGGACCGTTACACCGCTGACCTTTACATCCGCTGACAACGCCTGGCCAATCGCGTCTTTTCCTGGAAAAGCCGGCAGAAGCGATGGGTGGATATTAATGATTCTGCCTTCATACTCTTTTAGAAGGGTCGGGCCAATCAGCCTCATATAGCCCGCGAGAATAATGTACTCAGCACCGCTCTCCTTCAGCTTCTGCAAAAGGACTCCTTCATACTCCGCTTTGCCCTTATAATCTTTGGCTGAAAAAACAAACTGCGGAATCTGTTCGTTTTGTGCACGTTCGATGCTATGGGCACCCGGGCGGTCACATACAAAAAGGACAATATCAGCCTGCAGTTCGCCTTGTTTGGATGCATCAATGATAGCCTGAAAGTTCGTTCCGCTTCCGGAAGCAAACACTGCGATTTTTTTCATAACTTCCTCCTTAAGCGATTCAACTTACAGAATTTCAATCCCTTCCTGATCCGTTACCGTCCCCATTAAATAGGCTTTTTCCCCAAGTTCAGTAAAAAAGGCGATCAGTTCTTCTGCGATTTCCTTATCAGCTGCGATGACCATGCCTGTTCCCATATTAAAAATATTGTACATTTCTTTGCGCTGGAGTCCGCCGATTTTCTCCATCATTGTGAACACAGGCGGTACTTCCCAGTTTCTCTCTTCAAGCTGGGCACCCAGCCCATCTGGAAGCATGCGCGGGATGTTTTCGATAAAACCGCCGCCGGTGATATGCGCCATCCCCTTCAGCTCGAACTTTTTCATGGCTGCTAAAAGCGGCTTTACGTATATCTTTGTCGGGCGAAGCAGCTCTTCTCCCAATGTGCAGCCTAATTCTTCTATATGATCAGTTAAGGACATATTCGCTTTTTCAAAAAATAGTTTTCTGACAAGAGAGTAGCCATTGCTGTGAATGCCGCTTGATGCAAGGCCGATCAGCACATCCCCTGTTTTAATATCCATACCGTTAATCAGGCTGGACTTTTCACATGCCCCGACTGCAAATCCAGCAAGGTCATATTCATTCTCGCTGTACATGCCCGGCATTTCAGCTGTTTCCCCGCCTACAAGTCCGCACCCTGCCTGCTCGCAGCCATCTGCAATCCCTTTAACAATCGCTTCAATTCTTTCCGGCGCCGCTTTTCCGCATGCGATATAATCCAAGAAATATAGAGGCTCTGCTCCCTGTACGACAATATCATTCACGCACATCGCAACAGCATCAATGCCAATCGTATCATGCTTATCCATCATAAAGGCGAGCATCAGTTTCGTGCCGACTCCGTCTGTGCCTGATACTAAAACCGGTTCCTTCAGATTGAGGACCGAAAGATCAAACATACCGCCAAATCCGCCCAAGCTGCCAAGCACACCTGGACGAACAGTCTTCTGTACATGCTTTTTCATGCGTGAAACAGCCTCATAGCCTGCTTCAATATCCACTCCGGCCTGTTTATATGCATTTGCCATTCCTTTTTCACCTCATATTGGAAAAATAAAGGCCGATTTTGTATCTTATCGGCCAAAATGGTGCTTTTAACGGCCAAAAATCAATAGTTATCGGCCAGTTCTTCGTATTTATCGGCCAAACATAGCATTTTATCGGCCAATGTTCTTTTACACTTTTTCATAAGGATGCAAAGTGCTAGGATAAATCTCCGTCGGATATTGGCCTGTAAAGCATGCCAGGCATTGTCCGTCTTTCCGGCCGATTGCTTTAACCATGCCTTCTGTACTTAAAAAGGTTAGCGTATCTGCGCCAATAATTTCTCTTATTTCTTCAACCGAGTGGTTGCCTGCAATCAATTCTTCTTTTGTAGATGTATCAATTCCATAGAAACATGGATTTTTAATAGGCGGTGAGCTGATCAGCACATGCACCTCTGTTGCACCTGCTTCTTTTAACATGCTCACAATCCGTCTGCTTGTTGTTCCGCGTACGATGGAGTCATCGACCATGATGACTCTTTTGCCTTCAACAACTCCGCGGACCGGCGATAATTTCATTTTCACACCCTGCTCCCTTAATGACTGGGATGGCTGGATAAACGTCCGGCCAACATAGCGGTTCTTGATCAGCCCCAATTCGTATGGAATGCCGGAAGCTTCCGCATAACCGATTGCAACAGAGATGCTCGAATCCGGGACTCCTGTAACAACATCGCCTTCAATCGGAACCTCAAGAGCCAGCTGCTTCCCAAGGTTTTTCCTTGCTGTATGGACATTAATTCCATTGATATTGCTGTCCGGGCGGGAAAAATAAACATATTCCATTGTGCACATTGCAATGTTGGAAGCCATTGCGAACATCTCTGAACGGAAACCGTTATCGTCAATAATCAGGAGCTCTCCAGGCAAAATATCGCGGATAAATTCTGCGCCGACAACGTCAAAAGCGCAGGTTTCCGATGCAACCGCATAGGCATCGCCGATTTTTCCGAGTGACAGCGGCCTCATGCCGTTCGGATCAAGCGCAACCATTAATTCAGTTTCGGTCATGATTAGAAAAGCATATGCTCCTTTAATCATGGATAAAGCGGTTTTAACACGGTCCTTTAAAGATGAGAAACCCGCACGCTTAATTAGGTGAGCAAGAACCTCTGTATCCGAGCTTGTTTGAAAAATGCTGCCCTGCCCTTCCAGCTGATGCTTTAAGGCAGTCGCATTGACTAGATTTCCGTTGTGGCAAAGCGCAAGGCTCCCGCTCTGGGAGTTAAACAGCAGAGGCTGGACATTTTCATATCCGCCCCCGCCTGCAGTCGCATAGCGGACATGCCCGATTGCTGCTTTCCCTTCAAGTTCCTTCATCGCGTCAGCTGTAAAAATTTCTGTCACAAGGCCTTCACCTTTAATGCCTTTTAGCTTCTTGCCATCTGTGACGACCATTCCCGTCCCCTCCTGGCCGCGATGCTGAAGGCTATGAAGTCCGTAATACGTAATTTGGGAGGCATCCTGATGTCCCCATACACCAAAAACCCCGCACTCTTCATTCAACCCTCTTATTTCAGCAAGCATGGGATGGCTCCTTTCCAGGCCTGCTCCAGCACTTCAACCTGTTCGGCAAGTACAAGGCCCTCTTCATTGGAAATGGATAGTATTGATGCTTCAGTCACTTCACCAATTAGCTTGGCATCTACTAATCTTTCAAACTCTTCCTGATTCTCTTTTTTAACAGAAAGAAGGAAGCGGGACTGGGATTCACTAAATAAAGCAGAAGTTGTATTGCCTGACACTTTCAATTCCGCCCCAAGCCCTTTTGAACCGATTAAGCTCTCTGCTGCTGCCACTGCCAATCCGCCCTCTGCCACATCATGTGCTGATGCCAGAAGCCCTGAACGGATCGCTTTTAAAATTTGTGCCTGAACCTTTTCTTCTTTTTCCAAATCAAGCTCAGGCGCTTTTCCAAAGATCTTGCCGTATGCCATCTTCTGCAGCTCGCTGCCTCCGAATTCATCCTTTGTTTCGCCTACCAGATAAATTAGGTCGCCCGCAGCTTTAAAAGATTGTGTAGTTACATGGTCAATATCTTCTACCAGTCCGACCATTCCAATGACTGGTGTAGGATAAATCGCCGTTCCATTTGTTTCGTTATATAGAGAGACGTTTCCGCCGATAACTGGTGTATTTAATGTACGGCAAGCATCACTGATTCCATCTGCCGCTTTTTCAATCTGCCAGAAGATTTCCGGCTTTTCCGGATTACCGAAGTTCAAGTTGTCAGTGATGGCTAAAGGTACTCCGCCGGAGCAGACAATATTTCTTGCTGCTTCAGCTACAGCAATTTTGCCGCCTGTTTCAGGATCCAGATACATATAGCGGGAATTGCAGTCTGTCGTCATTGCAAGTCCTTTGCGTGTTCCGCGGATACGGATAACAGCAGCATCTGACCCAGGCGCCACAACTGTATTCGTGCGGACCATGTAGTCATACTGATCATAAACCCACTCTTTGCTGGCAATCGTAGGCTGCTGGAGCAGCTTCACAAGTGTTTCTTTATAATCTTCAACAGCCGGGATTTCATTTTCCATCGCCTGGAATTCACGATAATATTCCGGTTCACTTGATGGCTTATGGTAGACCGGTGCATCCTCTGCAAGTGCATCAACCGGAAGTTCTGCCACTACTTCTCCCTGATGGGTGAGGCGAAGCATTTTATCATCGGTTACTTTGCCGACGGACACAGCTTCAAGGCCATACTTGGAAAATAAATCGACGATCTCCTGTTCGCGTCCTTTTTTCACAACGATCAGCATTCTTTCCTGTGATTCAGAAAGCATCATTTCATAAGCTGTCATACCCGTTTCCCTTTGTGGAACAAGGTCTAGGTTCATCTCGATTCCCGAACCAGCTTTACTTGCCATCTCAGCTGATGAGCTTGTCAGGCCGGCAGCTCCCATATCCTGAATGCCGACAAGGGCATCGGATTGGACCAATTCAAGGCATGCTTCTAGCAGAAGCTTTTCCATGAACGGGTCGCCAACTTGTACTGCCGGGCGTTTTGCTTCTGATTGATCTGTCAGTTCTTCAGATGCGAAAGTAGCGCCGTGGATTCCATCACGGCCTGTTTTAGCTCCGACATACATAACCGTGTTGCCGACGCCGTGCGCCTGGCCTTTTTTAATATCCTTATGGTCAATCAAACCGACACACATGGCGTTTACAAGCGGATTTCCCTCATATGAAGGATCGAACTGCACTTCGCCGCCTACTGTTGGAATGCCGATGCAATTTCCGTAACCGGCTATTCCAGCGACTACTTCTTTAAAAAGGTACCGAACACGAGGAGAATCCAATTCTCCAAAGCGTAAAGAGTTGAGGAGCGCAACCGGTCTTGCGCCCATTGAAAATACATCGCGGATAATCCCGCCGACACCTGTTGCAGCCCCTTGGTAAGGCTCGATTGCAGAAGGATGGTTGTGGCTTTCAATTTTAAAAACAACTGCTTGCCCATCACCGATATCAACAATTCCAGCTCCTTCCCCTGGTCCTTGAAGTACTTTCTCTCCTGTTGTCGGGAACTTGCTTAAAACGGGCTTTGAGTTTTTATAGCTGCAATGCTCGGACCACATGACTGAAAACAAGCCTATTTCTGTATAATTTGGCAAACGCCCGATAATCTTTTCAATCATCGCAAATTCTTCGTCAGACAAACCCATTTCTTTGTATACCTTCTGTGCCTTTAACTGTTCCGGACTTGGCTCAAGCATTAACGACATGTGCTTCCCTCCATTGTTTTACGATTGATTGAAAAAGTTTCAAGCCATCTGCTCCCCCTAAAAGCTCATCAACAGCTCTCTCAGGGTGCGGCATCATGCCGAGAACATTTCCATTTTCATTGATAATGCCAGCGATATTTTCCAGGCTGCCATTAGGATTGGTTCCGTTATAGGTAAAAACGATCTGATTATTTTCCTGTAATTTCGCCAAAGTAGCTTCATCACAATAATAGTTACCTTCGCCATGGGCAATTGGAATCTGAATAACTTCATTTTTTTCATAAGAAGACGAAAACATGGTCCCGTTGTTGGCGACCTTTAATTCAACGGAACGGCAGATGAATTTAAGGCTATCGTTTCTTCTCATCGCCCCTGGCAAAAGGCCTGCCTCCAATAAAATTTGAAACCCGTTGCATACGCCCAAAACCGGTTTGCCAGCCTCAGCCGCCTTCACTACTTCTTTCATGACATTGCTGAAGCGTGCAACTGCACCGGAACGAAGGTAATCGCCGTATGAAAACCCGCCGGGGAGAAGGATTCCGTCATACTCATCCAAGCTTTTCGCGTCATGCCAGACATATTCGGCTTCCGCTCCAAGCTCATCCTTTACTGCATGGTACATATCGATGTCACAATTGGATCCTGGAAATACGATGACTGCGAACTTCACTGGGCAACAGCCTCCTCAATTTCAAAGCGGTAATCTTCAATTACAACATTGGCCAAAAGACGTTCGCACATTTCCTTCACTGCCTCTTCAACCGGGCGATCGCTCTTTTCAATCGTCAGCTCCATGTATTTACCGATGCGTACATCAGATACTTCACTATAGTTCATGGAATGAAGTGAATTTTTCACAACTGTTCCCTGAGGATCTAAAACACTTTCTCTTAATGTGACGAAAACTTTTACTTTGTACATACTGTTTGGCCTCCCAGTCTCGCTAAAATATTTTCATAGGCATCTGTTAAATTGCCAAGATCTCTTCGGAAAACATCTTTATCCAGCTTTTCATTTGTTTCCATATCCCATAGTCTGCAAGTATCAGGCGAAATCTCATCAGCCAGCATTATATCGCCAGAAGGATCTTTCCCGAACTCAAGCTTAAAATCTACCAGGTTTATGCCCAGCTCTTTGAAAAAGTCTCTTAAAATAGCATTTACATGGAGCGCCTTTTCTTTTAAAAGGGCTACTTCCTGCTTGTCAGCAAGCTGCAGCACTTCAATATGATCCTCTGTCAAAAGCGGATCGCCGAGTTCATCGTCTTTGAAGTAGAACTCAACAATCGGTCTAGACAATTCTTTCCCTTCTTCAACTCCCAATCTCTTAGAAAAGCTCCCTGCTGCAAGGTTGCGGACCACTGTTTCGAGCGGAATGATATCCACCTTTTTCACAAGCTGCTCTGTCTCTGAAAGTTTTTCAATATAGTGGGATTCAATTCCCAGCTCCTGAAGCTTTGAAAATAACAAACTCGTAATCTCGTTATTCAGACGGCCCTTGCCGCTGATGCTTGCCTTTTTCTCACCATTAAAAGCTGTTGCTGAATCTTTATATTCAATCCACACGATGTTTTCATCGTTTGTTCTGTATACCTTTTTGGCTTTGCCTTCGTATAACAATGTTCCTTTTTCCACAGTGGTGAGCCTCCCTTATTTGAAAAGCGCAAGTGCCTTGGTCAGGGGCGAACCCTCGAGCCATAGGCGCTGGAGCTAGACATTTTTATAAGAAAATTAGGAATTTTCCCGATAAGAAAGAGGTAAAGACTGCTCTTTACCTCCTATTTTTTTACAAACCTAAACGGTCAAAAATTGTGTCCACATGCTTGATGTGGTAGTTATAATCAAAGCAGTCATCAATTTCAGCTACGGAAAGCTTTGATGCAATCGTTTCGTCCTGCTCGATTAGGCTGCGGAATTGCACCTGTTTCTCCCAAGCTTCCATTGCACGCGGCTGGACTGTGTCATATGCTTCTTCACGCGTCATACCTTTATCGATCAACGCCAGAAGTACACGCTGGGAGTAGATTAGCCCGAGTGTACGGTCCATATTGCGTTTCATGTTTTCAGGGAAAACAGTTAAATTTTTAACAATGTTGCCAAAACGGTTCAGCATATAATTCAACGCAATAGTTGCGTCCGGAATGATGATTCTTTCAGCCGAAGAGTGGGAAATATCGCGCTCGTGCCATAGGGAAACATTTTCATAGGCAGTCATCATATAGCCGCGGATTACTCTAGCCATTCCTGTCATATTTTCAGAACCGATCGGGTTGCGCTTGTGCGGCATAGCTGAAGATCCTTTTTGGCCTTTTGCAAAAAATTCCTCTACTTCACGCGTTTCACTTTTTTGAAGGCCGCGGATTTCCGTTGCGAATTTTTCAATTGATGTAGCAACAAGAGCAATCGCACCCATATAGTGGGCGTGACGGTCACGCTGAAGTGTTTGGGTAGAAATTGGCGCAGGCTGCAGGCCAAGTTTTTCGCATACATATTTCTCAACGAATGGATCGATGTTTGCATATGTTCCAACCGCACCGGAAATTTTGCCGAACTCCACACCAGCAGCTGCTTCTTTAAAGCGTTCAAGATTTCGTTTCATTTCTTCATACCAAAGGGCAAGCTTTAAGCCGAAAGTAGTTGGCTCTGCATGTACCCCATGCGTACGGCCCATCATAACAGTATTCTTATGTTCTTGAGCTTTATTTTTCAGGATTTCGACAAAGCGTTCCAAGTCTTTAAGAAGGATATCATTCGCCTGCTTGATTAAATAAGAAAGCGCCGTATCGACCACATCAGTTGATGTAAGCCCGTAATGAACCCATTTGCGCTCCTCGCCAAGTGTTTCAGAAACTGCACGCGTAAAAGCAACTACGTCATGCCTTGTTTCTTCTTCGATTTCTTTAATGCGGTTGATATCAAATGAAGCATTTTCACGTATTTTTTGGACATCCTCTTTCGGAATGTCGCCTAATTCCGCCCACGCTTCACAAGCGAGAATTTCAACCTCAAGCCAAGCCTGAAAGCGGTTCTCCTCTGTCCAAATAGCGCCCATTTCTGGTCTCGTATAACGTTCAATCATGTTTTATCCTCCGATCTTTTCCTTCACATCGGCCCAGATGCCGCTTTTTTCTGCTTCTTCAAGCGCTTCTTCCGCTGAATTCCGCAAAAGCGTGACATGGCCCATCTTGCGTTTATATTTGGCATCCTTTTTTCCGTACAAATGAATCTTCCAGTCATTCAGTTCAGGTATTTTCTTTAGCAAAGGCTCCTGATGCTCTCCTAGTATGTTTACCATAACAGCCGGTTTTAATAGCTCTGTGCTGCCAAGCTGCCAATTGCAAACCGCCCTGATATGCTGCTCAAACTGGGAGGTCTCACAGGCTTCAATGGAATAATGCCCTGAATTATGCGGACGCGGCGCAAGCTCGTTTATATAAACCTGCCCGTCCTTTGTCAAAAACATTTCAACAGCAAGCGTACCGATTAACCCCAATGCTTCTGCAAGCTGGTTTGCTGCTTTAATTGCCTTTTCCTCAGCAGCCTCTGTAACAATGGCAGGCACAATTGTCTGATGCAGAATATTTTCTTTATGAATGTTTTCCCCTACCGGAAAAACAGCTGTTTCTCCTGAGACGCTTCTGCAGATGATCACTGAGATTTCTTTTTCAAAAGGAATCCATTTTTCAAGAACACATACGCCTCTTTCCAGAAGCTGTTCAGCATCTGTTAAATCCTGCTCGCTTTTTATGACTAGCTGCCCTTTGCCGTCGTACCCGCCTCTGGAAGTCTTTATTACCGATGGATAGCCAAGCTTTTCTATATTATCATAAATGTCTTTTGCTGTTGTGATGACCGCGTATGGTGCAACCTCACAGCCCGCTTTTTGAATGGCCGCCTTCTCTTTCGTCCGGTCCTGGGTGATTTCCAAAACCTCACTGCCCTGTGGTACATATGCATGGGCACACAACCAATCCAGCGCTTCAGCATTGATATTTTCAAATTCATAGGTTACAACATCGCTGACTTCTGCCAGTTCTTTTATAGCGTCCAAGCTGTCAAACTCCCCAGTGATTTCAATATCTGCAACCTGTCCGCAAGGCGAGTTTTCAGTCGGATCCAATACCGCGATTCTAAAACCCTGTGCTTTGGCAGCGAGAGCCATCATTCTCCCAAGCTGGCCGCCGCCAATAATTCCGATCGTTTGTCCAGGCAAAATCGTTTTATTAGACAAGTTCATCACTGCTTTCTAAAACTTCCTGTTTTATTTTTTCTCTTCTATGTTCCAGGCGTTCTGCAATTTGCTTATCAAATGCTCCAAGGATTTGTGCTGCCAATAATCCTGCATTGGTTGCACCGGCCTTTCCAATCGCAACGGTCGCGACAGGAACTCCGCCAGGCATTTGCACTATGGATAACAATGAATCCAGCCCATTCAGAGCTTTCGATTGGACTGGAACTCCGATAACCGGAAGGGTCGTTTTCGCGGCTACCATTCCCGGCAGGTGAGCTGCTCCCCCTGCACCAGCAATAATCACCTTTATGCCTTTATCTCTTGCCTGCTCGGCAAATTCAAACATAAGATCCGGAGTACGATGCGCTGAGACCACCTTTTTTTCAAAAGGGATTTCAAGCTCTTCCAGAATATCGCAAGCGTGCTTCATTGTTTCCCAATCTGATTTGCTCCCCATAATGACTGCTGCTTGTACGTTCATTCTTTCTCCTCCAAATCAGTAAATATAAAAAACCCGCACAGATTCCTTCTCTTATGAGAGAAAGTAATCTGTCCGGGCCAAAATTAACCATAATAAAAGGAATATACCTAATTGCAGCAGGAACCATTCCTTTATCACGCCGGGCATATCAGCTTTCCCTCATAGTCCGGCAATTTACGGTTGCCGGGTAGAAACTCATGGGCCCTATTCCCATTATTATACGAGGGGTTATTCACGTTTTATTAACTACCACCATATTAACAACTTGCCTGATACTATGTCAACCGAAAAATCGAACAATACTAAAAGTCAGACAATTAATGTTCGTGTTTTACTCATCAACCAGTTTCGCTTCAAAAACAATTTGGCGGCCTGCCGGTTCATAATCGACTTTTCCGCCTTTCTTGACCTCTTTAAAAATAGGCTTTTCCGTTCTTCTTACAGGCATATACCCTGCTTTTTGGATACGCGCCAGACATTGGTCGATTGTTTCATTTTCCTGAACTTCAAAAACCTTTTTGCTCTTGCCTTTGCTCATTGGGATAACTTTCCTCTCTTAACAGATTTCACCCAGAAGCCGCCATGAATGGTTTTTGGCTCATAAGCGATAATAAAAGCCTTTGGGTCCAACTCTTTAATCGTTTGATAAAGCTTCAGCTCATATTTTCTTGGCGTCAAAATCTGCAGAGCCATCCGGTCGCCTTCCAACCCGTTGGCAGCCCAGTTTGTTACACCATATCCTTTATCCCTTAATGCCTTGGGCAAATCCCGGTCATATTCCTTGGTAATCACATTCACCGTAATATAGCCAAGCGCCAACTTCTCTTCAATCTTCATTCCAACAATAACACCAATTCCATACCCTACTGCATAGGCAATCAAATTCTGTATCTCATTAAGATTATCCAGTACAAGACCCAAACCAATTACATAGATGACAACTTCGATTGTACTTATAAAAGCTGCAAGGTATCGCTGTCCTTTCAGCGTCAGAATCATCCTGATCGTAAAAAAAGATACATATACAATATTAATGATCAATATAATGGCGACCATAATAAAACTGTTTTCCAGCATTGCCATATCCTCCTTTAAGGGTGTATTAAGAATGCTATTGCTCCACCCTTTCCCCATTAAGTCACTATTGTACAAAAGAATTCAAGGTTTGATAACCTTTTTCTGCAAATCTGATGCTTTTCTGTTAGGTTATCCTTTTTCAAGAGGAATGAAACGACTATGATTCCTTCCTTCAGCAATTAACAAATATTATAAAGTTTAGCTCCTGTCCATGAAAGGAATAGTTAAATAAACTGTTAAAAATAGCAGCTAAGGAGTGACATAATGAGTAAATTACAGAATTTAAACAAGCAATATATAGATGGAGAATGGCGGGATGGAACCGGCAAAACAATTTATCAGGACACTAATCCTTTCAACGGGGAAACACTGGCAGAGTTTCAAATGGCCAGTGCAGGAGATATAAGTGAAGCTTATCAATCAGCAAAACAGGCTCAAAAAGCTTGGAGCGAGACCAATCCTTTTGAGCGTTCAACCATAATGGAAAATGCGGTTCGCATTATGAATGAGCGGCGTGATGAACTTGTCGAACTTCTTGTATTGGAGTCCGGATCTTCCCATTTAAAAGCAAACGTGGAGGTAGATTTCTGCATTGCTATTACGCGCGAGGCTGCTTCCTTCCCTCTTAGGATGGATGGAACAATGGTACCTTCACTTGTACCAGGCAAAGAAAACAGAGTTTACCGTAAACCTTTAGGTGTAGTAGGCGTCATCGGGCCATTCAACTTCCCTATGTACCTTGCCATGCGTTCGGTGGCTCCTGCTCTGGCAGTCGGAAATGGAGTCGTCCTTAAACCGGATGAAAAAACGGCTATGAGCGGCGGAACAATCCTGGGCAAAATCTTTGAGGAGGCCGGAGTTCCTAAAGGTGTATTCAATGTTGTTGTGGCAGACATTGGAGAAATCGGGGATTCATTTGTTGAACATCCAATTCCGCGGATGATCTCTTTCACCGGCTCGACAGATGTAGGCCGCCACATTGGGGAGCTTTGCGGCAGGAATATTAAAAAATCCGTATTAGAACTTGGCGGCAACAATGCCCTTATCGTCCTGGAAGACGCAGATATTCAAAGAGCTGTTAATGCAGCCGCATTCGGAAAGTACATGCATAACGGGCAAATCTGCATGTCACTAAACCGGATTATTGTTCACCGCAATGTATATGATGAATTCGTAAAACGCTTTGTGGATAAAGCAGAAAGCATTAAGGTAGGAGATCCGCGCGACAAGGATACCCTGATCGGCCCATTAATTAATCGGGCAGCCATTGACAGATTGCTTGGCCAGATTGAAGAAGCGCGCCAGCAGGGTGCAGAGGTAGTATTGGAAGGCAAAATCGACGGCAACGTGATGAGCCCTGTGATCTTAACTGGAACAAATGAGGTTGCTACTGCTAAGAACGAAATGTTCGGACCTGTTGTGACGATCATCCCTGTTGACAGTGAAGAAGAAGCTATCCGCGTTGCAAATGACACACCATACGGATTAAGCGGCTCCGTCCATACCCGCTCAGTTGAAAAAGGTGTAGAAATCGCCAAGCAAATGGAAACCGGTATGGTCCATGTAAACGACCAAAGCGTCAACGACGAACCGCTTGTAGCATTCGGAGGCGAAAAAGATTCAGGACTAGGCCGCTTCGGAGGCGAATGGTCACTGGAAGAATTCACAACACTTCAATGGATCTCCACACAGAACAAGCCGCGGGAATATCCGTTTTAAAAAAGGAAAGAGGAACGCACCGGCTGTCCGGTGCGTTTTTTTGTTTGAAATTTTTTGTCAGAGATCTAATTGTGCCTAAAAATTGATTCATTTGAATATTTCACATATGAATAATTGACGAAATTGCTAAGCTCCATTAAAAAAACCAATTTTAGAAACAAATTAGTACATTTTACTAGGTTGCTTTAAATTTTAATTAAATTTGACACAACTTACGAGTTTTCTAATAGAAAAGAAAGGGAGCCTCAAAAGGGCGCCATAAAGCCAACTGACCGATATATGAAAAAAATGACCGATAAAATGAAAATCTGACCGATATATCGAAAAAGTGACCGATAAAATGGAATTCTGACCGATATATCGAAAAAACTATCGAGATATGCTAAAAGTAAAGATGTATTATTAAGCAATTTTCTTTTTAATGAGACCTTTTATAGTGTTAAGAGATATTTAATCAACAAAAATAGCTAAAAACAAAAAAAAGCACCGTTTTAGTGCTTCCGATCAATCGATACTTCATTTATTCTCATCTTTTAACTTGTCAAACCAAAAAAAGAGCACCTGAAGGGTGCTCTTTCTATTGCCCGGCAGCGTCCTACTCTCACAGGGGGACAGCCCCCAACTACCATCGGCGCTGAGAAGCTTAACTTCCGTGTTCGGTATGGGAACGGGTGTGACCTTCTCGCTATCGCCACCAGACTATTTGGTTTGAAGAAAATTCATTCCTTCAAAACTAGATAATGCATGAAGAAGTGCTGCCGAGTAACACCAATAATTTGGTTAAGTCCTCGATCGATTAGTATCAGTCAGCTCCACATGTCACCACGCTTCCACCTCTGACCTATCAACCTGATCATCTTTCAGGGATCTTACTAGCTTGACGCTATGGGAAATCTCATCTCGAGGGGGGCTTCATG
>NZ_QGTW01000029.1 GCF_003182355.1 Cytobacillus oceanisediminis
TTTTTTGCCATAGAAAAATCCCCTCCAAGTAGAATTCTTTCCTCCATGGTATCATGAAGGTTTTTTTGAATGTCTACTTAAAGGGGACATTAACAATCCTGGAGTTTTTTTTACTTGTGAAAAAGGCCCATTGTAAATAATAATAAAAATCTGCAAATAAAATAAAAAAGCTGTTAATATAACTTCAAATTTGCAAATTAAAGATATACTTAAACTAAGTCAGCTGTTTTAGAGTCAGAATATTTATTTTGCGCAGCAAAAAAACGGGGCTCTTTTTGTAGGTATTAGTGAGGAAGCAAGTAAAAAAAGCTGGAGAATTAACAGAGCAATATTAAAGCGGGGTGAAAAAATCATCTGGGAATATATATTAGTTTTCATACTGGCAGCCATTCCGTGGATTGAAATAGCGGCAGTTATTCCAATTGCCATCGTGAAAGGGCTGAATCCTTTGATTGTTGCCGTTTTATCATTTGCGGGAAATTTTCTGACTGTCTTCCTGCTGATTGTTCTGTTTGAGCGCTTTCAGCTATGGCGGAGACAAAAGAAGGGGCCAGAAGAAAAAGAAAGTGGCCGATCCAAAAGAGGCAAGAAGGTTTGGAACCGATATGGATTGCCTGGATTGGCTCTTGCAGGCCCTATTTTAATTGGCACCCATATAGCTGCAGCAATCGGGATGGGTCTCGGCGCAAAAAAACAATGGACCACCTTTTGGATGACCATTTCGCTTGCGTTATGGAGCGGGATTTTTGCCATCGCCACTCATTATGGCTTTGAACTTTTTAAAGGCTAATGAAAAAACTGCCCCCAAGGAGCAGTTTTTCTATTTGTGCATCTTTATTATTTTAGCCCGCTTTCTAAAACTTGCAGCATTTCCTGCTTATCTTCTTCAGAAGAGTTTTTCCAAATAACTTCAAATAAAACGCCTAATCCAGGAAGCATTTTTTCTTCCCCGTTTTGAATGGCATCTACGATTGTATCTTTTAGTTCGTCTTGAGAGTTACCTGATACATTGTGTAAAATGGCATTACGCAGGTTTAAATTCACCTTCATGCACTCCTTCCAGATTTAATTCGTTATTATGTTCTCTAATTTCGCTTTTATTATGTATTCCAAATAGGCTATAATGAAAAAATTGTATAAAAGAAATTCCATGCTAACAGGATTTTCTATAAAAGGAGAGACAGTGTTGAAGCATATTCAATCTGCAAAGAACCCGAAAATTAAGGATTGGAAAAAGCTCTTAACAAAAAAAGTGCGTGATAAAACAGGAACTTTTTTGGTTGAAGGCTTTCATTTGGTGGAAGAAGCGCTTGCAGGTAATCAGGTTTTGGAAATTATTATAAACGAAGCTAAGGACATGCCTCCTGGATGGGATTATGGAGATATCCCCGTAACTATGGTAACGGAGGAGATCATAGGGCTGCTGGCTGATACAGAAACACCGCAAGGTATCCTTGCTGTTTGCGAACAGGCGAGGTCCTCTGCTGATGTGGATGGCAATAGATATTTGCTGATTGATGCGGTTCAGGATCCCGGCAATTTAGGTACCATGATCCGAACAGCAGATGCAGCAGGAATGGATGCGGTCATTGTGGGTGATGGAAGTGTGGATGTTTATAATCCAAAGGTTCTTCGGTCTGCACAGGGCAGCCATTTCCATTTGCCGGTTATAAGGGGAGACCTGTTTGAATGGGTGAACAGGCTTAAAGAAAATAATGTAACTGTTTTTGGAACAGCATTAGAAAACGCAAGGGAATATACCGAGGCCGAACAGGCCGAGTCCTTTGCTCTGCTAGTTGGGAATGAAGGAAGCGGTGTAAATAAAGACCTGTTAGACCTAACAACTGCCAATCTCTACATCCCGATTTTAGGAAAAAGTGAATCGTTGAATGTAGCGGTGGCTGCGGGGATTCTGCTTTATCACCTAAGAAAATAAAAAATGGGCATCATTTTTATGAAAACCGTTTGAAACGGCATGAAGAATATACTATAATTAACAGCAAATTATATGAAACAAAACGATGACGGAGTTCAGTACTTTGTTAATACCTTTTCAGGGAGAAAATGCCTTAGACTGAAAGCATTTTTATTGGGATTGCAAGGGAATTTTCACCTCCTGAGTTGGCATCGGGACCATTGAAAGTATTGTTGGGCTTTCTGCTGATTTGTCCAGCTGCAGCGGTTAGCCCCTCGAGATCATAAGCCAATCGTCTTAGAAAGGTAAAGAACACCTTTCCAAAAGGCTCGTCTTATGCTTGTCGGACTTGCACAGGATGTGCTGACTTCAACGTTCGCCACAGGACGTGGCGGCTCTTAGTTGAAGTTCATCCTAAGCCACTTCCGCTTTTCTTTGTAAAGATGTACCGGCAGCAGCCGTTATCCCAATGAAGTGAACACGTGCTTTGTGTACATATATGTGTTAAAAAGGGTGGTACCGCGAAACCTCGTCCCTTTATGGGGATAGAGGTTTTTTATTTTGGCTAAAAAAGTAAAAGGAATGAATTGAAGGAGGATTTTTAGATGCAAGAGCGATTAAAAGAATTGCAAACTGAAGCGTTGGAAAAAATCAGCACTGCCGCTGATTTGAAAGAATTAAATGATATCCGTGTATCCTACCTGGGTAAAAAAGGACCAATAACAGAAGTCCTTAAAGGAATGGGGAAATTGTCAGCGGAAGAACGTCCGAAAATGGGTGCCCTTGCAAATGAAGTAAGAGACAGCATAGCTGCCGGAATTGAAGAAAAACAAAAGCGCCTTGAAGAAGCAGCTGTCCAGGAAAAACTGGCTGCTGAAAAAATTGATGTCACTCTACCGGGGCGTCCTGTAAAAACAGGAAACCACCATCCATTAACACGAATTATTGAGGAGATAGAAGACTTGTTCATTGGAATGGGCTATACAGTGGCAGAAGGTCCTGAAGTTGAAAAGGATTATTATAATTTTGAAGCCTTGAACCTTCCAAAAGGCCACCCTGCCCGTGATATGCAGGATTCTTTCTATATTACAGAAGAGATTCTTCTTCGTACACATACTTCACCTGTGCAGGCAAGAACAATGGAAAAGCATGAGGGCAAAGGACCGGTTAAAATCATCTGTCCGGGGAAGGTATACCGCCGCGATAACGATGATGCTACACACTCCCACCAGTTTATGCAAATTGAAGGGCTTGTTGTGGATGAAAATATCCGCATGACAGATTTAAAAGGAACACTTCAAGTGTTTGCGAAGAAAATGTTCGGAGAAGATAGGGAAATCCGTCTTCGTCCAAGCTTCTTCCCGTTTACAGAACCATCGGTGGAGATGGATATCTCTTGTAAAATCTGTGGCGGAAAAGGCTGCAGCGTATGTAAAGGAACTGGCTGGATTGAAATTTTGGGTGCCGGTATGGTACATCCGAACGTACTGGAAATGGCCGGATTCGACTCAAAGAAATATACAGGGTTTGCTTTCGGAATGGGGCCTGAGCGAATTGCCATGCTGAAATATGGTGTAGATGATATTCGCCATTTCTATACAAATGATGTTCGATTTTTAAAACAATTTTCAATTCATGAATAAGACTAGGTTGAGGAGGATATTACATGTTCGTTTCATATAAATGGCTGCAGGAATATGTTGATTTATCTGGCGTAACTCCTGCAGAGCTTGCAGAAAAGATTACAAAGAGCGGTATTGAGGTTGAGGGTGTAGAGGTTCTGAACGAAGGCATCAAGGGTGTTGTCGTTGGGTATGTCCTTGAAAGAGAACAGCATCCAAACGCTGATAAGCTTAACAAGTGTTTAGTGGATACAGGTGCCGGCGAACCTGTACAAATCATTTGTGGAGCTCCCAATGTCGATAAAGGACAGAAGGTAGCTGTTGCAACAGTCGGAGCTGTACTTCCGGGCAATTTTAAAATTAAGCGTGCCAAACTTCGCGGCGAAGAATCAAATGGGATGATTTGCTCCCTGCAGGAGTTGGGCATTGAAAGCAAACTTGTCGCAAAGGAATACTCTGAAGGGATCTATGTTTTCCCTGGAGACGTTGAGGTTGGGCAGGATGCCATAGAACAATTAAACCGTGACGATCAGGTTCTTGAGCTTGGTTTAACGCCAAACCGTTCAGACTGCTTAAGCATGCTGGGCGTTGCTTATGAAGTGGCAGCCATTTTAGGAAGAGAAGTTAAACTTCCTGAACCTCAAGTGGAAACTACATCTGAAAAGGCATCGGATTACATTGATGTACAGGTGGAAGCAAAAGAAGATAATCCATTATACGTGGCTAAAGTCATTAAAAATGTAGAAGTAGGACCATCGCCAGTATGGATGCAGGCACGATTAATGGCCGCCGGCATTCGCCCGCACAATAATGTGGTCGATGTGACAAACTATATTTTGCTTGAATACGGCCAGCCGCTGCATGCTTTTGACTATGACCGATTGGGATCAAAAGAAATTCTTGTTCGCCGAGCAAAAGATGGTGAAATCATTGTTACTCTTGATGATGCTAAGCGTGAATTAACTTCCGATCATCTTCTCATTACAAATGGCAGTGAGCCGATTGCACTTGCCGGTGTAATGGGCGGAGCAAATTCTGAAGTACAATCTGACACGAAGACTGTTTTGATTGAATCAGCTTATTTTAAAGGGGCAACTGTAAGGAAGGCTTCCAAGGACCATGGATTAAGAAGTGAAGCAAGCTCCCGTTTTGAAAAAGGTGTAGACCCGAACAGAGTCAGGGACGCAGCAGAAAGAGCCGCACAATTGCTGGCAGAATATGCAGGAGGAGAAGTGCTGGAAGGCTCTGTTGAAGCAGATTCACTGCAGGTTGAGCCGGCAGTTGTTTCAGTAACTCTCGAAAAAATTAATCGTGTACTTGGTACTGAGTTATCCATGAAGGAAGTAGAGGAAATCTTTGCCCGCCTTCAATTTGAAACAGCGGTTGATAATGATACAATCACTGTTACCGTGCCGACACGCAGAGGCGACATCACTATTGAAGAAGACTTAATTGAAGAAGTTGGACGTTTATATGGGTACGACAATTTGCAGTCCACTCTTCCGGTTGGGGCTTCTACACCAGGCCATCTTACGGAATATCAGAATAAACGCAGATTAGTCCGCCGTTACCTTGAAGGTGCAGGGCTTTATCAGGCAGTGACTTATTCATTAACAAATGAAGCGAAGGCAACACAATATGCCCTTGAAGAGCGCAAACCGGTACAACTGGCAATGCCAATGAGTGAAGACCGCAGCCTTCTTCGCTTAAGCATCGTACCGCAGCTTCTTGAAGTATTAAAATATAACTCTGCCCGCCAGAACGACAGCCTCGCTGTTTATGAAACAGGAGCCGTGTTCCTTTCCAATGGAGATGAAGAACTGCCTGAAGAGCGAGAGCATTTGGCTGGCGCGGTAACTGGTCTATGGCAAAGCCATCCTTGGCAGGGAGAAAAGAAGCCGGTTGATTTTTATGTTGTAAAAGGAATTCTTGAAGGCCTATTTGACAATCTGGGACTTTCCGGGAAAGTTAAATTCCTCCAGTCTGAAAAAGATGGCATGCACCCAGGCAGAACCGCAGAAGTGTTGCTATCCGGAAATCCTGTTGGTTTTGTTGGGCAGGTTCATCCAACTGTTGAAAAAGAACTTGATCTTAAAGAAACATATGTATTTGAATTGTCATTGAAAGCTATTTTGGAAGCAGAAGTTGCTCCATTACAGTATGAAGCAATCCCTCGTTACCCATCCATCACCCGGGACATTGCCCTTGTGGTAGACAAGGATGTAGCGTCCGGCGAGCTTGAAAGCATTATTAAAGATGCTGGCGGAAAGCTATTAAAAGACCTGCATGTATTTGACCTGTACGAGGGCGAGCGCATGGAGCCGGGCAAAAAATCAATTGCTTTCTCCTTGAAATATTTTGATCCTGAGCGTACTTTAACAGATGAAGATGTTGCAAAAGCGCATGACAAAGTTTTAAAGGCTGTGAAGGAAAAAACCGGAGCGGTATTAAGAGGATAATGAAGAGGAAGGCAGCCTAGGGGCTGCCTTTTAATTTTGAGAAATTAGCCATTTATAAAGAATTTTGCAATTCGGCCGGTAAAAGGCTAAGTTTGGCCGGTATTTCATTGGCTTTGGCCGGTAAATATATAAAATTGGCCGGTAAATGTCCGTTTTTGGCCGATAAATTCATAAATCAGCACCGGCAACTCCTTGATAACCAGTCATTCACCGATTTTTTGCTTTAGAAACCTAAGATTTAACAAAGAAAACAGCCAATCCTCTTCAGAGTGGCTGTTTTTCATTACTTATATTTCCGGCTATACAGCTTCATTGCTTTTTCAGTATTGGCAAAGTGCAGCTTTACAAAAGCGGGCAGTGCTTCATTGCCTTTTTCCTTGATTAATCGTGCTGCTGCTTCATCTACCTTGGGGCCGGCACCTTTTGTAAGCGTAAATCCAGCCTGTTTGCTTAAATTTTCGAAATGGCGTACAAAAGCATAGCGGGCCAGTATGGATGCAGACGCAACTGCCAGGTGGATTCCTTCGGCTTTCGTGCTAAAAAACACACGCTCCCTCTGGATGGTTTGCTGATTTTTTAAATAATTATAGTAAACCTCTTCTTTGGCAAATTGGTCGATCAGTATAGCTTCCGGCTTTTCAGGGGCAATTTTACCAAGAACATGCCCAATTGCCTGATTGTGCAGCAAAGCCTTTATTTTTCCCTGTGACATGCCTGATTGCTGCAGTTTGTTGTATTTTTCATTATGCAGTGTTAAAAGGCTATGTGGCACGATATCCTTAATTTGCTTTGCGATTTCAATGATTTTTTCGTCCCCAAGATTTTTTGAATCTTTTACGCCAAGCTCCTTCAGCAAAGGGATTTGTTCTTTCTTTACATAGGCTGCGACAACAGTAATCGGGCCAAAGTAATCGCCGGTGCCAACTTCATCCGAACCTATGACTGAAAGGGAACTGATATTTTCCGGCAGGTTAGCAGCGGCTGGGCTTTTCTTTTTGCTTGGCTGGGCGCTCCCTGCGGTATCTCCCCATTTCTTGGCTTCGGCTTCACTTCCGCTCCCCTGAAATAAGACTTTTCCTGACTTATAGGCTGTTATTGAACAGCTCGGAACTTTTGCCGCAAATATGCTTCCTGGAGGCTGCTTATCGTTCAAATACCGTGAATAATAGGTCTTCATTTCTGAAATTTCATTAGCTTTTTTTAAAAGTACGACTTGGCTCATTTTATGTCTCCTCTATTGTTATTTTCGTTTAGCCTTTTTTGCGCTATTTCAGATCCACTTCCCAGCCCTCTTTTGGAAAAAGTTTTACATGAACTAAGCTCTTTTGACATGCTTTGACTTCCCACCAATATTCGTTCATGTTATGATATTGATTAGGATTCTTTAAAGAAGGAGGGCATGGACGTTGTCAAATATACAAAAAAATCGAACAAGCGTTGATATATATGGACAGCAGTATGTAATAGTAGGCTCAGAGAGCTCCAGCCATGTTCGCCTTGTTGCTTCGCTGGTTGACGATAAAATGCATGAAATCAGTTCGAAGAATCCTTCACTCGACATTAGTAAGTTAGCCGTGCTGACGGCAGTCAATGCTGTTAATGATTATATAAAGCTGAAAGACCGTCTGGAACGGCTGGAAAACGAATTAAATAGAGTAAAGGACGGAAAATAGTCATGCTGGATCTCGCAATTATTATTATATTAATTTTTGGCTTTTTCATTGGGCTAAAAAGAGGGTTAATCCTGCAGTTAATCCATTTAACAGGATTTATTATCGCTTTTATAGTAGCCCGTATGTATTACCAGGAACTTGCTCCCAAGTTGACCTTATGGGTTCCATATCCCAGCTTTAGCAGCGACTCGGCGATTCAAACGCTTTTTGAGAATGCAAATCTTGAAGATGCTTACTATCGCGCCATTGCATTTGTCGTGATTTTTTTTGCTGTAAAAATCCTTCTGCAAATTATTGGCAGTATGCTCGACTTTGTCGCCCATCTGCCGATATTAAAGCAGCTTAATGTCTGGGCAGGCGGCATTCTCGGATTTATTGAAGTCTATCTTATCATGTTTATTCTATTATACATAGCCGCACTGGTTCCAATTGAAGTGCTGCAGGGACCTATTAATAATTCCTTTATCGCGGAACTAATGGTTAAGAATACGCCTGTTCTCTCCCAGCAGTTAAAAGAAATGTGGGTTGAATATATGGCCGCGTAACTTCTCTATTTCTAGAGAAGTTTTCTTTTTGAAAGGCTGTTTCTCATAGATTGTTGGTTTAGCTTATGAATGATGCCCGTTGATTTCCGCTGGGAGGAATATGAGCTCTTCAGCTTCGCCTGTGGGGTCTATCATTCCATCTCCTCCCGCAGGACATTGGAAAAGCACTCTGGAATAAACACCGTACGAAGAAAATGCGAATGCATTTTCGAGGAGTCAAGTGCCCTCCGATCCAATCAACCCAGTTGGTTAAACTTAGTTTACAGTTAAAAGCAACATACTTTACGAAAAAAGCCTTTTGAAAATGGGCATTATTTGAAGTTGCCCCGTTAAATAAGAGATAATATTGATACTACAACCGTTACGGGCAGGTGATTTGAATGAGTATAAATAAAAAAGATGTGATCAGGCTTTTGGAAACTATCGCCGTTTATATGGAATTAAAGGGAGAAAACCCTTTTAAAACAGCTGCTTTCCGCAAGGCCGCACTTGCACTAGAATCAAATGATGAAAGTTTATCTGAAATTGTGGACTTTACAAAGTTGTCCGGAATCGGAAAAGGGACTGCGGCCGTAATTGAAGAGTACATTAAAGAGGGACAGTCCTCCGTACTGGATGAACTTAAAAAAGAGGTTCCTTCAGGTTTAATTCCGCTGCTCCAGCTTCCAGGATTGGGAGGCAAGAAGATTGCCAAGCTTTACAAAGAATTGGACGTAGAAAATGCCGCAGACCTAGAAGAAGCATGCCGTAATAAAAAAGTACAGGACCTTGCAGGCTTTGGTAAAAAGACTGAAGAAAAGATATTGGCTGCCCTTGAAAACGCAGGCTCAAGGCCGGAACGCCTTCCTCTTGCATTTATGCTTCCGATAGCGGAAGGCATCGAGGCAGCTTTAGCTGATATGAAAGACATCCAAAAATACTCCAGAGCAGGAAGCTTAAGAAGAATGAGAGAAACGATTAAGGATCTCGACTTTATCATCGCTACTGTAAATCCTGTATCTGTAAAAGAGCAATTATTAAATCTTCCAGGAATTAAAGAGGTTATCGCTGCAGGAGATACTAAGGTTTCCGTCGTGTTTGATCATTCTTATGATATATCGGCTGATTTCCGTCTGGTGGAGCCGCATGAGTTTGCGACAACTTTGCATCATTTTACCGGGTCGAAGAACCATAATGTTAAAATGCGGCAGCTGGCCAAAGACCGAGGGGAAAAAATCAGTGAATACGGCGTTGAAAATATAGAAACAGGTAAAATTCTTACTTTTTCAACCGAAGAAGATTTTTATGCCCATTTTGGACTTCCTTTCTTCCCGCCTGAAATTAGGGAAGATGGGAAAGAAGTAGATGAATTTACGAAGGATATGGCACTAATATCCCTTGAAGACATTAAGGGCGACCTTCATATGCACTCTACATGGAGTGATGGTGCCTATTCAATTGAAGAAATGATCGAAGCCTGCCGTGCCCGCGGATATAAGTACATGGCAATTACAGACCATTCACAGTATTTAAAAGTGGCCAATGGGCTAACAGCTGAAAGACTTCGCCAGCAAAAAGAAGAAATAAAGCTTCTTAATGATCAATTTGATGACTTTACGATTTTATCAGGAGTAGAAATGGATATACTGCCTGACGGCTCGCTTGATTATGATGATGATCTTCTTGCCGAGATGGATATTGTCATAGCTTCCATCCATTCCTCTTTTTCACAGCCGAAAGAAAAAATTATGGCCCGCTTAAAAGCGGCCTTGCTGAATGCCCATGTTGATATTATTGCACATCCTACCGGTAGATTGATCGGCCGGAGGGAAGGCTATGAAGTGGATATGGGGATGCTCATTGAATTAGCAAAAGAAACGAATACAGCATTAGAGCTGAATGCAAATCCAAACAGACTTGATCTTGCCGCAGAGCACATCAGGGAAGCCCAGGAAGCCGGCGTCAAGATCGTTATTAATACCGATGCGCATAAAATAGACACACTAAACCATATGGAAATTGGCGTTTCCGCGGCTAAGAAAGGATGGATTAAGAAGGAATCTGTCCTTAACGCCATGGAGACAGAAGATCTGCTCAAATTCCTGAAGGAACGCAATTAGGAAATTGGGCTTGAAAGGGGAAAGTCCATGCAAGAACGCGTTTTGAAGATACTTGAATTCAATAAAGTAAAAGAACAGCTGCTTGAACACGTTTCATCTTCCTTGGGAAGGAAAAAAGCAGAAAATATACTTCCTTCAACAGATTATGAAGAAGTAATCCGCAGGCAAGAGGAAACGGATGAGGCAGTCACTGTGCTCCGTATTAAAGGTAATGTCCCATTGGGAGGCATTTTTGATATTCGACCCCATGTGAAAAGGGCGGTTATTGGAGGAATGCTGAGTCCGCAGGAGCTCACTCAGGTTTCCAGCACGATCCATGCAAGCAGGCAGATGAAAAGATTTATTGAGGATTTTGCAGAAGAAGAAAGCAGCCTTCCTATTTTGCAGGGGTATACGGATAAAATTATTGTTTTGGCGGATCTTGAAACATCAATCCGCAATGCTGTCGATGATAACGGTGAAGTGCTTGATAGTGCAAGCGAGGCGCTCCGCTCACTCCGCAATCAGCTGCGCACAAAGGAATCCCGTGTAAGGGAACGCCTGGAGAGCATGATTCGTTCTTCCAGCGCACAAAAGATGCTTTCCGATGCGATCATCACGATCCGCAATGACCGTTTTGTAATCCCTGTGAAGCAGGAGTACCGCGGTCATTATGGCGGTATTATCCATGACCAAAGTTCGTCCGGGCAAACTTTGTTTATTGAGCCTCAATCGATTGTCCAGCTAAATAATGAACTTCAAGGCATCAGGGTAAAAGAGCAGCAGGAAATTGAACGAATTTTGATTGCATTGTCTGGAGAGGTAGCGGAACAGAGCGTTGAACTGGAGACCATTGTGGAAGTGCTTGGGGAAATTGATTTTATGTTTGCTAAAGCAAGGTACAGCAAACGGATTAAGGCTTCCAAACCCAAAGTCAACAATGAAGGCCGGATATCCTTATTTAAAGCGCGTCACCCGCTTATTCCAGCTGACGAAGTGGTTGCCAATGATATCACCTTGGGAGATGAATACTCCACCATTGTTATTACTGGTCCAAACACGGGCGGTAAGACCGTTACGTTAAAAACAGTTGGCCTTTGTACATTGATGGCCCAGGCAGGCCTGCAGATTCCAGCTTTGGATGGTTCGGAGACTGCGGTTTTTGGAGCTGTTTATGCGGATATTGGGGATGAACAGTCAATTGAACAAAGCTTAAGTACCTTCTCTTCTCATATGGTCAATATTGTCGATATCCTGAATCATGTCGATTTTAACAGTCTTGTTCTATTTGACGAGCTTGGAGCTGGAACAGATCCTCAGGAAGGGGCTGCCCTTGCGATTTCCATCCTTGATGAAGTATACAAGCGCGGAGCCAGAGTCATAGCCACTACCCATTATCCTGAACTCAAAGCCTATGGCTATAATAGAGAAGGAGTTATTAACGCAAGTGTAGAATTTGATATTGAAACACTTAGCCCGACCTATAAGCTGCTGATTGGTGTGCCGGGACGAAGCAATGCTTTCGAAATATCAAAACGGCTGGGGCTTAATGACAAAGTGATCGATACCGCCAGATCCTATATTGGTGCTGATACAAATCAGGTTGAAAAGATGATAGCCTCCCTTGAAGAAAGCCGCAAGCAGGCAGAAGCTGACAGGGAAGAAGCAAATGATTTATTAAAGAATGCAGAAAAGCTCCATAAAGATCTGCAAAAGCAAATGATTGAATTTTATGCGCAAAAAGATTCAATGCATGAGAAAGCAGCGGAGAAAGCTGCAGATATCATTGAAAAGGCTAAAGATGAGGCAGAGCAGATTATCCGTGATTTAAGAAAGATGCGCATGGAAAAGCATGCGGAGGTTAAAGAACATGAGCTGATTGAAGCGAAAAAACGATTGGCTGAAGCTGCTCCGCAGATTAGCAAAACACAAAACAAAATCAAACCGAAAAATGATAAACACGCCTTCACACCCGGAGATGAGGTAAAGGTTTTAAGTTTTGGACAGAAAGGCCAATTGCTGGAAAAGGTGTCGGAAAAGGAATGGCAAGTCCAAATAGGGATCATGAAAATGAAGGTTGCCGAGAAAGATTTGGAATACATTAAGAGCCCTAAACCAGTGGAAACAAAACCAATGGCTACAGTAAAGGGTAAAGATTTTCATGTCAGTCTTGAGCTGGATTTGCGCGGCGAACGCTACGAGAATGCCCTGCTTAGGGTAGAAAAGTATATTGATGATGCTCTATTGGCAGGATATCCGCGTGTGTCGATTATACATGGAAAAGGTACCGGGGCCTTGAGGCAGGGTGTCCAGGAATATTTGAGAAACCACAGATCTGTGAAAAAAATCCGATTTGGCGAAGCTGGAGAAGGCGGAACAGGTGTTACAGTTGTTGAGTTTAAATAAGATATTTGGCTTTCCGGCCTCTCTTCTAGTTTAGCAGCGGGGCCAGGGGCTTTTCTTAAAATTGTTTGGATCATGGAGCGATAACGGCTTTAAACCGGACATCTAAGAAAAGACCTTAAATTCCAACGGGGAGAATGGAAATGAACCAATTTTGGGAAAATGAATATATTCAGACAGCCGCATATTATAGTGTTGTTATTTTATGTATGATTGTCTTTTTAGCCATTTTTGAACTGGTAACCAAGTACCGCAATTGGGAAGAAATCAAAAATGGCAATATTGCTGTTGCAATGGCAACAGGGGGGAAAATATTCGGGATAGCCAATATCTTCAGGCATTCTATTTTGCATAATGATACATTATTAACAATGATTGTCTGGGGAGTTTTTGGTTTCTTTCTATTATTGATCGGTTATTTTATCTTTGAATTTTTAACACCGAAGTTTAAAATAGATGAAGAAATCGAGAATAATAACAAAGCAGTTGGCTTTATTTCAATGGTATTATCTATCGGTCTATCGTATGTCATAGGGGCAGGTTTATCTTAAGGAGAGATCTATTCATTGGAAAAATTAGCGAAAGTTCTGCTGGTTCTTAGTGGAGTTTTTCTTCTCATAGGAGCCATTTATATTTTTTTCATCGTGTAATATTTTAGTGATATAGATAATATAAAAAGCGCCATTGCTTTATGGCGTTTTTTTTTGTTTATAATTTTACAGGGAATTCCCATTACAAAGGACAACCCTCTATAAAAAGTTTGTGCCTATGCGAATGGTCTTATTCTAATTGTCATAACGAGGGCATTATATTATAATAAGAATGAACAGTTAGAATGTTCTAAAAATTATTTTGTGGTTATGCTCAAATTAGAGGAAACTCTTCATTTTGGGCATTGAATAAAGGAGGGACACAATGGCAGAAACAAAACCATGGCTAAAACAGTATCCGGCAGAGATCCCCTCAACCTTGTCATATCCCAGCCAGCCGGTGCAAGATTATTTAAAGAATGCAGCAGATGAATTCCCGGAAAAAATGGCAATCCACTTTATGGGAAAGGAATTTACCTATAAATATGTGTATGATTCCTCTCTTAAGCTTGCTGCTTATTTGCAGAGCATCGGGATAGAAAAGGGAGATAAAGTAGCGATCATGCTTCCAAATACTCCGCAGTCAGTCATTAGCTATTACGGAATTTTGATGGCTGGAGGAGTTGTTGTTCAAACGAATCCATTATATATGGAGCGCGAGCTTGAATATCAAATGAAGGATTCGGGGGCAAAGGCAATCATCACAATGGATATTTTATTTCCAAGAGTCACTAAGGTGATGCCTCAAACAGATTTAAGTCACGTTATTGTAACCGCTATCAAAGATTTTCTTCCATTCCCAAAAAATCTGGTTTATCCGTTTATGCAGAAAAAGCAGTATGGCATTGTGGTAAATGTGAAGCATGAAGGGCATAACCATTTACTTACAGAAATTTTAAAAAGGCCGGCCGAACCTCTCAGGATTTATGAGTTTGATTTTGAGGAAGACTTGGCTTTATTGCAATATACAGGAGGCACAACCGGTTTTCCGAAGGGTGTCATGCTATCGCACCGTAACCTGGTCTCCAATGCTGCCATGTGCAAAGCATGGCTTTATAAATGCAGGCGTGGCCAGGAGGTTGTTTTGGGGATTTTGCCATTTTTCCACGTATATGGAATGACTACGGTCATGATTTTATCCGTAATGGATGCACACAAAATGGTACTTCTGCCAAAGTTTGATGCTGAAATGACATTGAAGACCATTCAAAAGCAGCGCCCAACATTGTTTCCAGGCGCACCAACAATCTATATTGGTTTATTGAATCATCCGGATCTGAAAAAATATGATTTGTCTTCCATTGATTCTTGCATCAGCGGATCTGCCGCCCTTCCTGTTGAAGTCCAGCAGAAATTTGAAGAAATAACAGGCGGAAAACTTGTTGAAGGCTATGGCTTAACAGAGTCTTCCCCCGTTACTCACGCGAATTTCCTTTGGGACCGGCCGCGTGTAAAAGGAAGCATAGGTGTACCTTGGCCGGATACTGATGCTGCCATTTTTTCACTTGAGACTGGTGAACCGCTCCCAGTAGGTGAAGTAGGGGAAATTTCGGTAAAAGGCCCTCAGGTAATGAAAGGATATTGGAACCGACCTGAAGATACTGCTCAGACTTTAAAGGATGGCTGGCTGCTGACAGGTGACCTGGGCTACATGGACGAGAATGGATATTTCTATGTCGTGGACAGGAAAAAAGATATGATCATTGCGGGCGGATTCAATATTTATCCGAGAGAAATAGAAGAGGTGCTTTACGAGCATCCTGCAGTCCAGGAAGTGGTAGCTGCCGGAATTCCGGACCCATATCGGGGAGAAACTGTAAAAGCTTATATTGTGCTGAAAGAGGGTCTAGAAGCTACGGAAGATGAGCTGAATCAATTTGCGAGAAAGCATCTTGCAGCCTATAAGGTACCTAGGCTATATGAGTTCCGTCAAGAGCTTCCAAAGACAGCTGTCGGAAAGATTTTGAGAAGGGCACTGGTAGATGAGGAAAAAAAGAAATTAAAAGATAAAGAGGAAAAGCGGGCTTAATTGCAGAGACCGATTCCCATCGGCTCTTTATTTTTGAAGTATTATGCTTGTCCGTGGTTTAAATGAATGTCATAATGAACTATATATTTCCGGCGGTAATTTCTTGACAGAAATGAATTGTGCTACTATTATAAAAATATGAATGACGATTCATTCATTTAATACTTCGGGATGAATTTGAGGAATGTTTAAAAATCATAGTTAAACATATTGGCTTGCCGGTTCTTATTTTATTGGTTAAACCAGCAGCAGGGATGGGTGTTTCACGTATATGGAAGGCGACTCCATCCGGCTGCTCTAAATAAAGGAAAAAGTCCACTGCCGTTTAGCTGGTTTTTAATTCTTGAAAGGAGGGAAAAACTTGAAGAAAACGAAACCCAAATACCGGCAAATTATTGATGCGGCGGTAGTGGTGATTGCTGAAAATGGCTATCACCAGGCACAGGTATCAAAAATTGCAAAGCAGGCAGGTGTCGCTGACGGCACCATATACTTATACTTTAAAAACAAAGAAGATATCTTAATATCCCTCTTTCAGGATAAAATGGGTTACTTCGTAGAGAAAATTGAAGAAAAAATTGCAGGAAAAGAGAAAGCTGCAGAGAAACTATTAATGATGGTAGAAACGCACTTTAAAATGCTCTCTCAAGACCGCCACCTGGCAATTGTCACCCAGCTCGAGCTGAGGCAATCCAATAAAGATCTCCGCCATAAAATCAATGAAGTTCTAAAGGGCTACCTTGCCTTAGTTGAAAAAATACTGGCAGACGGCAAGGAGAGCGGGGAGTTTTCGAGTGGCCTGGACATAAGGCTTGCCCGCCAAATGATCTTTGGCACGATGGATGAAACGGTAACGACATGGGTGATGAATGAACAAAAATATGATCTGACTGCTTTGGCAGAACCCGTTCATAAACTGCTGATCAACGGTTGCGGAAATGTTTGATCACCATAAGGTGCTCTTTAAATATAGTGAGGAGGAATATGATGGAATATTTGAAATGGTCCCATCAGGATATGGTGGCGACGATCACAATTGAACGCCCCCCGGCAAATGCTCTTTCATCCGGCCTGTTAAAAGAGCTGTCAGCTGTTCTGGATGAAATTGAACCGAATGAAGAAATCAGGGTAATTCTTATACACGGGGAAGGCAGATTTTTCTCGGCTGGCGCTGATATTAAGGAATTTACGACAATAGAAAGCGGAGATGATTTTTCCAGCCTGTCAATCTATGGCCAGGATCTATTCGAAAGAATGGAAAAATTCCCTAAGCCAATTATGGCAGCCATTCATGGTGCCGCTCTCGGCGGGGGATTGGAACTGGCAATGGGCTGTCATTTCCGCCTTGTTGCTGAAAATGCAAAGCTTGGGCTTCCTGAGCTTCAGCTCGGCTTGATTCCAGGGTTTGCCGGAACGCAGCGGCTTCCTCGCTTTGTTGGAGCTGCACGTGCTGCAGAAATGCTGTTCACTAGCGACCCCATCACTGGCCTGGAAGCTGTCCAATATGGCTTGGCGAATCATGCATACCCCGAAGAGGAGCTATTGGAAAATGCCTATAAAATGGCCAAAAAGATTGCCAAGAAGAGCCCTGGTTCTATTAAGGCAGCCATTGAGTTATTGAATTATGGAAAGACTGGAAAGTTCTATGAAGGCGTTAAGAAAGAAGCAGAATTGTTTGGGGAGGTTTTTGTTTCAAAAGACGGCCAAGAAGGCATATCCGCTTTTATTGAAAAACGTGAGCCAAAGTTCACCGGCCAATAGTATTTTTAAAGATTTGCCCTGAAAGATTACATTCATTCTCATAATCTATTATAATGGACTTGTATGCGGATGATTTAATCTTCAGAAGATTCATTGGTTAAATTCTGGTCTGCTAGCGAGCGGCCGCTCAATCATATGATTTTGGCGGTCCCGGCAGATTGGCCTTTCTGTATGCCTTGAATATTTTCAATCTTTCGAAGTGCAGAAATGTTTTTATTAATGGCTATGTTAAAGTGCATTGTTGATTTTGGCACTATGTTGATTGGGGCGAAAGGCGCGATATCCTCGAAAATGCATTGCATTTTCTTCGTGCGATGTTATTCGAGGATACTTATTCAATGTCCTGCGGGAGAAGCGAGTAGGGAAACCCAGCAGGCGCGTATTTTGCCGGGAAGGCTCCCGGACCGCCTGAGGTTCGCTGAGCTTCCCTGAGCGGAAATCAACAGGCAAATTTAACAGAGCTAAATTACTAGGAGGGAAATCATGAACATCTACGTATTAATGAAGAGAACATTTGATACTGAAGAAAAAATTACAATCTCCGGCGGGAAAATCAACGAAGATGGTGCTGAATTCATCATTAATCCTTACGATGAGTATGCAGTTGAAGAAGCAATCCAGGTCCGCGATGCACAAGGCGGAGAAGTTACAGTTGTTTCCGTAGGAACAGAGGAAGCTGAAAAGCAGCTTCGCACAGCCCTTGCAATGGGTGCCGATAAGGCTGTTTTAATCAATACAGAAGATGACCTAGAAGACGGAGACCAATATACAACCGCTAAAATTCTATCAGAATATCTAAAAGATAAAGAAGCTGACTTAATTATTGCCGGGAATGTAGCCATTGATGGCGGTTCAGGCCAAGTAGGGCCTCGAGTAGCTGAACTTCTGGGCATTTCCTATGTAACAACTATTACCAAGCTTGAAATCAATGGAAGCTCTGCTACTGTAGTACGCGATGTTGAAGGAGATTCCGAAGTGATTGAAACATCCCTTCCACTATTGGTAACTGCACAGCAAGGCTTAAACGAGCCGCGTTATCCATCATTGCCTGGAATTATGAAGGCAAAGAAAAAGCCGCTTGATGAACTTGAGCTTGACGACCTGGATCTTGACGAAGATGATGTTGAAGCAAAAACAAAGACAATTGAAATTTATTTGCCGCCTAAGAAAGAAGCAGGAAAGGTTCTTGAAGGCGAATTGGAAGATCAAGTTAAGGAACTGGTTAACCTTCTTCATAGCGAAGCCAAAGTTGTCTGATCGTCATTAACTGATAATAAAAACGCAGGGGGTAAAACATATGGCTAGAAAAGTATTAGTGTTAGGTGAAGTCCGCGACGGTTCATTGCGTAATGTATCCTTCGAAGCGGTAGCAGCAGGCAAGACTGCAGCAGAAGGCGGAGAAGTTGTAGGTGTTTTAATTGGCGAATCTGTAAGCGCTTTAGCGCAGGAAATGATTCATTATGGAGCTGACCGAGTTGTGGCGGTTGAAGACCAAAAGCTAAAACAATACACTCCTGACGGCTATTCCCAGGCTTTAATGGCCGTTATTGAATCAGAAAGCCCTGAAGGCCTTATTTTTGGACATACAGCTTTAGGAAAGGACCTTGCTCCTAAAATTGCTGCCAAATTGGGTTCAGGATTAATTTCCGATGTTACAAGCCTTGAAGAAGCGGGCGGAAACCTTGTGTTTACACGTCCAATCTATTCAGGAAAAGCATTTGAAAAGAAAATTGTAACAGATGGCTTGCTGTTTGCGACAATCCGCCCGAATAATATTGCTCCATTGGAAAAAGATGAATCACGATCTGGCGATGTTTCTTCTGTTTCTGCAGAAATCAAGGATCTTCGTACAATCATTAAGGAAGTTGTCCGCAAAGCAAGCGAAGGGGTTGACTTATCGGAAGCAAAGGTAATTATTGCTGGCGGCCGAGGTGTTAAGAGCGAAGAAGGATTTGAACCTTTAAAAGAGCTTGCCTCTGTTCTAAATGGAGCTGTTGGCGCATCGCGCGGAGCTTGTGATGCAGATTACTGTGACTATTCACTGCAAATTGGGCAAACAGGTAAAGTTGTAACTCCAGATCTTTATATTGCATGCGGAATCTCAGGAGCAATCCAGCATTTAGCGGGCATGTCAAACTCAAAGGTAATCGTAGCCATCAATAAAGATCCTGAAGCAAATATCTTTAAAGTGGCCGATTACGGTATTGTTGGGGACCTTTTTGAAGTTGTCCCAATGTTAACAGAAGAGTTCAAGAAACTTAAAGTAAATGCGTAAAAATGCAGCTGCTTAGCAATCATGCTGCGATATACAATACAAATGGGCGGCTTTTGGCCGCCCATTATACATAAGCAAAATAAGGATAAGCAAGAATATTCCGCTCAAAACAGGGTAAATTACGATCGAGCAAATTGTTAGCAACATAATAAAAACGATGATATACTGTCGTTAGTATTTGAGTTAAATTTTAGGAGGCATATCAAATGGCTATTACACATGCAACTGATCAAAACTTCACTACGGAAACAGGGTCTGGTTTAGTATTGGCTGATTTCTGGGCTCCTTGGTGCGGGCCTTGCAAAATGATCGCTCCAGTATTGGAAGAGCTTGATTCTGAAATGGGCGATAAAGTTAAAATCGTAAAAATCGATGTTGACGAAAACCAGGAAACTGCTGGAAAGTTTGGGGTAATGAGCATTCCAACATTAATCGTTCTAAAAGACGGTGAAGTAGTAGACAAAGTTGTTGGTTTCCAGCCTAAAGAAGCTCTTGCTGAACTTCTTTCAAAGCATGCTTAATATTAAGTTGGGAAATCCCGGAGTCCTTGAGCTTCGGGATTTTTTTATTTTATTTGAATGGAAATTAAATTACTTTTAAATAAGGGCAGTTACCCACTATAATATTATTGTCCCTTAAATAGGAGGATTCATTTTGGTGTAACATATTCATTGCAAAATTTTTATAGATAGAAGCAAAATAAAGTTCCGGGAAGTGATTGGATGAATGAAAATATAAAAAATAAACTAATTTTGCTTCCCGCACAGCCAGGCTGTTATTTGATGAAGGACAGGCAGGGTACCATTATCTATGTGGGAAAGGCGAAAATTTTAAAAAACCGTGTCAGGTCCTATTTTACCGGCTCTCATGATGGAAAAACATTAAGGCTTGTCAATGAAATTGAGGATTTTGAATATATTGTTACTTCCTCAGATATGGAAGCATTAGTTCTTGAGATGAACCTGATCAAAAAATATGACCCGAAATACAATGTGATGCTAAAGGATGATAAAAGCTATCCCTTTATTAAGTTGACAGCCGAACGGCATCCCCGTCTGATAACAACCCGAAAGGTTAAAAAGGATAAGGGAAAGTATTTTGGGCCTTATCCAAATGTGCAGGCTGCCAATGAAACGAAAAAGCTTCTCGACAGGATTTATCCGCTGCGTAAATGCTCGACCCTTCCTGATCGAGTATGCCTTTACTATCATTTGGGCCAATGCCTTGCTCCTTGTGTGAAAGATGTCAGCGAAGAAGAATACAAACGCATGACAGATGAAATCGCCAGATTTTTAAATGGCGGATACAAAGATATTAAGAAAGATTTAACGGAGAAGATGGCAGCGGCGGCTGAGGAACTGGATTTTGAGAGAGCTAAAGAGCTCAGGGATAAAATTGCACATATCGATGCAACAATGGAAAAGCAAAAAATGACCATGACAGACTTTACAGACCGCGATGTATTCGGCTATGCAGTTGATAAAGGCTGGATGTGCGTTCAGGTTTTCTTTATTAGACAAGGCAAACTCATTGAGCGGGATGTGTCCATGTTCCCGATTTATAATGAACCGGAGGAAGAAATCTTAACATTCCTGGGCCAATTTTATTCTAAGGCCAACCATTTTAAACCGCGTGAAATATTGGCTCCCGACTCTGTCGATATAGAAATGGCAGAAAAGCTTTTGGATGTTAAAGTCTTAAAGCCGCAGCGCGGCCAAAAGAAGGATCTCGTAAAGCTTGCCTATAAAAATGCGAAGATCGCCCTGCAGGAGAAGTTCTCTTTAATTGAACGGGATGAGGAACGTACGATAAAGGCTGTAGAAAATCTCGGACAGCAGCTTGGCATTTACACTCCCCACCGAATTGAAGCATTTGATAATTCAAATATACAGGGAACGGACCCTGTATCTGCAATGATCGTTTTTATAGACGGAAAGCCTGAAAAAAGGGAATACCGGAAATATAAAATTAAATCCGTCAAAGGCCCTGATGACTATGAATCCATGAGGGAAGTAGTCCGTCGCCGATATACAAGGGTTCTGAAAGAAGAGCTTCCACTTCCAGATTTGATTATGATTGATGGGGGCAAAGGGCATGTGGAAGCTGTAAGGGATGTCCTTGAAAATGAGTTGGGCCTTGATATCCCTATTTCCGGCCTGGTTAAGGATGAAAAGCACAGAACATCCCAGCTTCTTTATGGAAGTCCGCTTGAAATTATTCCGCTCACCAGGAACAGCCAGGAGTTTTATTTGCTGCAGAGAATCCAGGATGAGGTTCACCGCTTTGCGATCACTTTTCACCGCCAGCTCCGCGGGAAAAGCGCATTTCAGTCAATCCTTGACGAGATTCCGGGTATTGGAGAGAAGCGGAAAAAGCAGCTGCTGAAGGCTTTTGGCTCCGTTAAGAAAATGAAAGAGGCTTCTTTCGAAGAATTTCGAGAGATAGGGATCCCTGCAAACGTAGCGGAGGAACTAAAGCAGCGCCTTGCAGAGCAGAACGGAAAATCGTCAACATAATCGATTAATTGGATATAGACAGCAATTTTTTGATATGATATAATGGTTGAAACTTTATATCAATATCACTTTATAGCGATAAAGTATGTGTTCAAAAAGAGCCTGATGCTATTTTTCCGGACTTTTTGAACAACATCGTTAAGTGAAGGTAGAGGTGCGAACTTCATCAGTAAGAGCTTGGAGAAGAATGAGCTTCCGTGAAAAGCTTTGAAAGGGAATGTTTGCCGAAGTGGAGAAAATCTCATCATTTTCTTTGCTGGTTCTGTATTGAATAAATGCAGGATTGTCAGGGCTATGCCGTCCTGGAGAGCTATCTCACTGTGTTTGCTTCTTTATTATACATTTGGCTGCACAGCAATGGGATAGTATATCTCATTGCTTTTTTTATTGCCAAAAAAAGGCTGCATTATAGCTGATTGTTGATTTTGGCAGCGGAAGGTTCGGGATCCTCGAAAATTCATTCGAGAGAAGCGAGTCAAAGGGAGACCCAATCAGGCGCGTTGGACCGCCAGGAATGCGAGTGCCTAGAGCGGAAATCAACAGGCAAGATTAACAAAGCTATTGCCAAAAAAACGGAAGTAAACTGGTAAAGGGTAATTTACATAGGGACGGCAAACAATACAATACAACAAGATTGTTTAGAAAGAAGGGGAAGTTGTGGGAATCATTGTGCAAAAATTCGGAGGTACCTCCGTTGGCACTGTAGATCGAATTCAAAATGTGGCCAATCGGGTGATTGAAGAAAAGAAAAGAGGAAATGATGTCGTTGTGGTGGTTTCAGCAATGGGGAAAACGACAGATCAGCTAGTAGGTATGGCAAGGGAGATTTCTCCTGCTCCAAATAAACGGGAAATGGATATGCTGCTTACAACAGGTGAACAAGTGACCATTTCTTTGCTGGCCATGGCTTTAGGTGCGAAAGGGCACCCTGCTGTTTCATTTACAGGCTGGCAGGCTGGGATTAAGACGGAGCCTGTCCACGGGAATGCAAGGATATTGGACATAGATACAGGTAAAATCCAGACAGAACTGCAACAAGGAAATATTGTCATTGTTGCCGGATTCCAGGGGATGACAGAAGATGGTGCGATCACTACATTGGGCCGCGGAGGTTCGGATACAACCGCAGTTGCATTGGCGGCTGCACTTAAAGCGGATAAGTGTGATATATATACCGATGTAACTGGGGTATTTACAACCGATCCAAGATATATAAAAAATGCAAGAAAGCTTTATTCCGTCTCCTATGATGAAATGCTTGAACTGGCAAATTTAGGGGCAGGTGTCCTTCATCCAAGAGCCGTAGAATTTGCGAAAAACTATGGACTTCCGCTTGAAGTTCGTTCAAGCCTTGAAAAGGAATCCGGAACAATTATTGAGGAGGAAGTAAAGATGGAACAAAACTTAGTCGTGCGCGGTGTAGCATTTGAAGATGATATTACAAGGGTGACAATTCTCGGCCTTCCTAATTCACTTACTGGCTTATCTACCATTTTCTCAGCACTTGCTAATAATCACATCAATGTTGATATCATTATCCAAAGTATGACAGAAGCACAAACGACCAACCTATCATTCTCGATCAAAAATGAAGATCTGACTGATACTGTGAAGGTATTGGAAAAGAGCAGGGACAGTTTAAATTACGATCGCATTGAATGGGAGTCGGGGCTCGCAAAAGTTTCGATTGTCGGATCAGGCATGATTTCCAATCCGGGTGTTGCAGCAGAAATGTTTGAAGTGCTTTCAGCTAATGAAATTCAGGTGAAAATGGTAAGCACATCGGAAATAAAGGTTTCTGCTGTCGTAGAAAACGGCAAAATGCTTGAAGCAGTTGATGCATTGCATGATGCCTTCCAGCTGTCCGATTCTGCAGTAAAAGCTTAAAAAAACAAGTCTGAAAAATTGGCTTTTCAGGGCCTGGGAAAAACAAAAAGCTTTCAAAAGGAAGTTTTTGAAAGCTTTTTGTCATACATATGAATCACACGGAAGCATCTTTTTTATCCCATTTTACAGTGATTTGGATTTTGCCGGTTTTTTTACGGGGATGTTCAAAGGCTTCGCAAATGACATCCTTCTGAAATTCTATTTGCTGGGCGATAAATCCGGCTTCAAGCTGAAAGGTGCAGACATCATTGTTTTTGCATCGGTCGGCGATCAGGTGGCTGGATAATTCCAATTCAATTTCGTTTTTCGTTTCATTTTTAATGGAGAGGTTTCCCCAGCCGGCGTTTTGAAAAAACTCGGCAATATGTTCGGCTGATCCAAGAGGATATTTGCGAGCAAGCCTTTTGCCGGCCCAATATAAAATTTCCGGTGCTTCAGTGCCTAATAGGTCATGCAGCAGCACCTCCCGGATGAGTTCATAACCAAATACCGGGACTGACTGTATGTTACCTTCGTTAGTGGATTTCGCAGATGCTAATTCGCTCAATAGTCTCCCCTCTTTCTATTATTCTATTATATACAATATGCAGAGGGTTGTAATATCCATTCCAGAAAAAATAGAACCATTTCCCCAAAAAAAATTACTATTTTAATATATTGGGGCTATACAATTAAGAGAGGTAGAAAGCAGGATATTGACTGTTTTTAAGCATTTTGTATTTTTAAAAAATTTTATTAATATGGAACATTTTATGTATACGTTTTCTTGACGCTCTATTATCTTGGGAGTAAAATGGACATGTCACATAATTGTAAGAAAATGAATAACATTTTCGAGATGATGTCCTGAGCGGGGGCTCAGCATCATTTTTTACAAATCAGGGGGGGAAAGTTTATGGCAGGTAATCGAGAGTTTTTTAATCGCAGATTGCATTCATTACTTGGGGTTATACCGGTTGGACTGTTTTTGGTTCAGCACCTTGTAGTGAACCATTTTGCAACAGGGGGAGAGGAATCTTTTAATAATGCTGCGCATTTTATGGAGAGTCTTCCATTCAGGATTTTCCTTGAAACGTTCGTTATTTATTTACCTTTGTTGTTCCACGCAATTTACGGCCTTTATATTGCTTTTACTGCGAAAAATAATACGAGCAGATTTGGATTCTTCCGCAACTGGATGTTCATGCTGCAGCGTGTAACTGGTGTTATTACATTGGTGTTTGTTGCTTGGCATGTTTGGGAAACTCGTGTGCAAGCCGCTTTTGGAGCAGATGTTAACTTCCAGATGATGGAGAATATTCTATCTAATCCATTTATGTTCTGGTTCTATATTATTGGTGTTATTTCTGCAATTTTCCACTTCGCCAATGGCCTTTGGTCATTCCTTGTAAGCTGGGGAATTACAGTATCGCCTCGTTCTCAGGTCATTTCAACTTATGTTACGATCGGTATTTTTATCGTACTTTCTATTGTTGGCGTACGTGCGCTTACAGCATTCATTTAATAGACATTAAAAGACTATCAGACTAGGGTCTGAAAATAAAAGATAAAAAAATATAAGAAGTTAGGCAGCTGTCTAGCTCCACAAGGAAAGCTTCGGCAGCATAGTCAGCAAACACCTAAAAGCGATAGCTTTTAGGTGAAGGCGACATCGGCTCGAAGGATTTGTCGCAAAAAAAGCGGGCGCCTTGCGCTTTTCTTAGTAATAGGATTAAGGGAGTGAGTCACGATGGGTAAAGGAAAGGTTATAGTTGTCGGCGGTGGATTAGCCGGTTTGATGGCGACAATTAAAGTGGCAGAATCAGGGACTCCGGTTGAATTATTTTCTTTAGTGCCGGTTAAACGTTCTCACTCTGTTTGTGCCCAGGGCGGTATTAACGGAGCGGTAAATACAAAAGGAGAAGGAGATTCTCCTTGGATTCATTTTGACGATACAATCTATGGCGGTGACTTCTTGGCAAACCAGCCGCCTGTTAAAGCAATGGCAGAAGCTGCACCAGGCATTATTCATTTATTTGACCGTATGGGTGTTATGTTTAACCGTACACCTGAAGGATTGCTTGATTTCCGCCGCTTTGGTGGAACACAGCATCACCGTACAGCATTCGCAGGTGCCACGACTGGCCAGCAGCTGCTTTATGCGATGGACGAGCAGGTCCGCCGCCATGAAGTTGCCGGTTTGGTCACAAAGTATGAAGGATGGGAATTTTTGGGGGTAGTTATCGATGACGATGGAGCCTGTAAAGGTGTCGTTGCCCAGAACCTGACTTCAATGGAAATCAAGTCATTTGCTGCAGATGCTGTTATTATGGCGTCTGGCGGACCTGGAATCATTTTCGGTAAATCAACTAACTCGGTCATTAACACTGGCTCAGCTGCTTCGATTGTTTATCAGCAAGGTGTTTATTATGCAAATGGAGAGTTTATTCAAATTCATCCAACAGCCATTCCGGGAGATGATAAGCTCCGCCTTATGAGTGAATCAGCCCGCGGTGAAGGCGGACGAGTTTGGACATATAAAGACGGTAAGCCTTGGTACTTCCTTGAGGAGAAATATCCTGCTTATGGAAACCTGGTACCTCGCGATATAGCAACACGTGAAATCTTTGATGTGTGCGTTAACCAAAAACTTGGAATTAATGGGGAGAACATGGTTTACCTGGATCTATCCCATAAAGACCCTAAAGAACTTGATATCAAACTTGGCGGAATCATTGAAATTTATGAGAAATTCCAGGGAGAAGATCCTCGTAAAGTTCCGATGAAAATTTTCCCGGCTGTCCACTATTCTATGGGCGGACTGTGGGTTGATTATGATCAAATGACAAATATTCCTGGATTATTTGCTGCAGGTGAATGTGATTATTCTCAGCACGGTGCAAACCGTTTAGGTGCCAACTCACTTCTTTCAGCCATTTATGGCGGTATGGTTGCCGGCCCTAATGCAGTGAAATACATCAGCGGCCTGGATAAGAGTGCTGAGGATCTTCCTTCATCATTATTTGATCGTTATGTTAAACAGGAAGAAGAAAAGTGGAACAATATTATGTCTCTTGATGGCACAGAGAATGCTTATGTCCTTCATAAGGAGCTTGGCGAATGGATGACTGATAATGTAACAGTTGTACGCCATAATGACAGGCTTTTAAAAACGGATGAAAAAATTGTCGAGCTTATGGAGCGATATAAGAACATTAATATAAACGATACAGCGAAGTGGAGCAATCAGGGTGCGAGCTTTACCCGTCAATTGCAGAACATGCTTCAATTGGCACGCGTTATTACAATCGGTGCTTATAACCGTAATGAAAGCCGCGGTGCACACTATAAGCCTGATTTCCCTGAACGTAATGATGAGGAATTCATGAAAACAACAATGGCGAAGTTTGTTGATGCAAATTCTGCTCCTCAATTCCATTACGAGGATATTGATGTAAGTTTAATTAAACCGCGCAAGCGTGATTATTCCAAAAAGAAAGGAGAGAATTAAGCTATGCAAGAAACCAAAACCAAAACTGTCCGATTTATTATCAGCCGACAGGATACACCTGATTCAGCCCCTTATCAGGATGAGTTTGAGCTTGAATACCGTCCCAATATGAACGTTATTTCGGCTCTTATGGAAATCCGCCGAAATCCGGTCAATGTGAAAGGCGAAAAAACTACACCGATTTCCTGGGATATGAACTGCCTTGAAGAAGTTTGCGGAGCGTGCTCTATGGTGATTAATGGCAAGCCGCGCCAGTCATGTACTGCTCTTGTCGACCAGCTGGAGCAGCCAATCCGCCTTGAACCAATGCGTACTTTCCCTGTAGTCCGTGACTTACAGGTTGACAGAAGCCGCATGTTCGATTCTTTGAAAAAAGTTAAAGCATGGATTCCAATCGACGGAACTTACGATTTGGGGCCAGGGCCTCGTATGCCTGAGAGAAAACGCCAATGGGCATATGAGCTGTCAAAATGCATGACGTGCGGAGTTTGCCTTGAAGCTTGTCCGAATGTTAACAGCAAATCCGATTTTATTGGACCAGCACCTTTATCACAAGTTCGTTTATTCAATGCACATCCAACAGGAGAAATGAATAAAGCTGAACGCTTGGAGCAGATCATGGGTGATGGCGGACTTGCCAATTGCGGTAACTCCCAAAACTGTGTCCAATCCTGCCCGAAAGGCATCCCCTTAACAACGTCTATTGCGGCACTTAACCGTGATACGACATTCCAGTCTTTCAAAAATTTCTTTGGAAGCGACCAGATTTAAATAAAAAGCCCCCTTTCCATTTGAACTATACCCCGGATAGCGGACACTGATAAAAAAGTGCCCCTTTCCGGGGTTTTTTGTGTTTCAATAGATTTAATGAATATGAGCGGAGGATT
>NZ_QGTW01000030.1 GCF_003182355.1 Cytobacillus oceanisediminis
TCGACTTGCATGTATTAGGCACGCCGCCAGCGTTCGTCCTGAGCCAGGATCAAACTCTCCATATAAGAGTTGATTAAGCTCATAAGTTGTCTTTTCAAAAAAGACTAAAGAATTAACGTTGACGTTTTTGTTCGTTCAGTTTTCAAAGATCAATTTCTCTTTGTTATTTTTTACCTCGCCGCTCAGAAGCGACTTTATTAATATAACATATCACTCATTTTAAAGTCAACAACTTTTTAAAGAAATTTAAGTTGTTTAGCTTGTCTCGCTGAGGACAAGTATTAATATACCATGCTTAAGAAATGTTTGCAATATAATTTTTAAAAAAGTTTATTGTTTATTATTAAGGTATATAAACTATAAGGGTACTCTCTTCCCTCTATATAATATTATTCATCGGAAGCTCCACAGTCCGGATTGCTTACCTTCCTGTCGCTGTAAGTCTCCAAGTACTTTTCGATTTTTTAACTTCTATTTTCCCGATCAACTTCATTATATATAAAAACACATTTCGTTAGTATTTCGTCCATATACCCACATACTTATCCACTTTTAATTCCTTTTAGTATAAGTTGTCAACAAAGTTATGCACAAGTTGTGGATAACTTTATGCACTTTTTCCACACTTCATTTTAACCCCTATACCCATGTTGTCAGTTTAGCAATAAAGAAATAGTAATAGTTTTAGTTTAAACTTCATAAAATCTATTAACTCTACTATTAAAATGGAAGGTGTGAATCACGCTGGAAACCATAGCACTATATCTATCAGTAATCATGGCAGTATTTCTGTTTGCTTATGCGTATGCAGAAGGAATTAAAATAGCGAATTCCGATGAAGAGGTCTATGGGGGCACCTTCATACTTTCAGTTACAGCAGCATTTATTTTCTCCGGACTAACGTATGTATTTATATAAAAAATCTCCCACTTTGCGGGAGATTTTTTTATAAGGATATTTAATGAATACTTTTTTCTAAACTATTAATAAGTCCTTTTATATCTCGCCACACAAAAGCAATTTCCACACATTTTGTCCCCGCGATGGTTATTTCCTCTTCATTTGCTTTCTCCGGATAAAATTTTTCATAGAACTGCCTGCTTTTATTATCTGCAAGCACCCATACAAGGACAGTACTGAATCCTGCTTTGGAAAGCTCTTTTACACCAGCTAGAAAAAGTTTGGTTCCTACCTGGTTTCCTTGGTGTTTTTCTAAAAGGTAGATCGCATATAACTCGCCATCAGCACCAAACCGTTTTGTACGTTCTGGTCCAAATGAAGAAAACCCAACAATTTGCCCTTCATCAGTTTCTGCTGCAAAAACAGGCTCAATTTCTTTCTTCGAATTGAGTGCCTCCAGCCAAATCTTTTCACGGCTTTCAACTTTAAGGTTATCCAAAAAATTCTGATCCAAAATCCCTATATAGGTTTCCTGCCAGCTTTTCACATGTACTTCTGCAATGGCTCTTGAATCCTCCAATACCGCTCTGCGAATAACCACCATTGTTCCTCCTCTTACCCGGAAATCGTTGTCTTTTTTTTCAATTCCTTCATGCGGAGTCTTCTTTCATCTAATAAGAAAAGAGAGATTCCTCCAATTACAATGGCTCCTCCAAGGACTTGGGTCCAGACAACCGACTCCTGCAGAAGATAATAAGCTAAGACAGCGGCACCCACTGGTTCAAATAAAATGGCCATGGAGATGGTTGAGGTACTAAGCCATTTTAACGACCAATTAAACAATGTGTGTCCTAGCAATGTTGGAATTAGCGCCAGCAAAATAAAATATACCCAATCACTAGTTGCATACGGCAATAAAGGCTCCTGGACTATTAGTACATATAACAACAATGTTACAGTGCTTATGCTGTATACAACAAAGGTATAAGTTATAAGTGAAAGTCTTTTTCTTACTGCCTGGCCAAACATTAAGTATGCCGTAACCAAAGCACAGGCAATGAGTGCCAAAATATCTCCAAATAAAGCGGAGCCGCTGATCTTAAAATCCCCCCAGCTTATAATGACACTCCCGCCTATAGCTAATAGTCCGCTCAAAATCGCTTTCCAGGTAAACTTTTCTTTAAAAAAGAAATACGTTCCCGCAAAAGCAAATAAGGGCTGAAGGGTGACCAGTACCGTTGAACTTGCTACGGATGTGTAATTTAACGATTCAAACCAAAGAATAAAGTGGAATGCCAAAAACACACCGGCAACGAGTGAGTAGACCCAATCCCGCCTTGTAATAAGTCGAAGTTCCGGAACATATTTTATAAGAAATACAGGCAACATGAAAAGGACTGAAAAAAAGAGCCGGTAAAAGGCAATAACTCCTGATGGAGCACTGGATACTTTTACAAGAATCGCTGATGTGGAAACGGAAATGACGCCGATTGCAAGCGCGACATAAGGGTTTATTTTTGCATCTGACATTTTCACTACTCCTTGTTTCTGTTTCCTCAAATTTAGGGTATATACTATTTTACAACGCACTATTGGATTTTTACTATCCTTTTATTATTTTCTTGTTATGGATTTAAAAGAAGCGATATTGGATATATAATACTTTAAAAAAGCGGGAGATAGCATGAGCAATTTAGAGATAGAAATTTTAATGAAATTAGGGATTTCAGCTGTCTTGGGCCTCGTAATTGGGCTTGAGCGGGAATTAAAAAGAAAGCCTGTTGGTTTAAAAACCAGTTTGGTTATTTCTATTGTCAGTTGTTTGCTGACGATTGTATCCATCGAATCAGCTTATATGTTCCCAGGAAACGATGACATCAACATTACAATGGACCCTCTCCGTTTAGCAGCGCAAATTGTTTCAGGGATAGGCTTCCTGGGTGCGGGCGTTATTTTACGGAGAGGAAATGACAGCATTTCTGGACTTACAACGGCAGCTTTAATATGGGGAGCGGCCGGAATTGGGATCGCAGTTGGTGCAGGATTCTATATTGAAGCAATGGCTGGGGTGGCTCTATTAATCATTTCTGTTGAAGTTGTTCCATTAATAATGGGCTTTATCGGACCTCGACAATTAAGAGAAAAAGAAATTACGCTTCAGCTTAAGGTGAAGGATAAGGAAAATATTGCAGACATCATCCCAGCAATTAAAGAACTCGACATCTCCATTAAACACATCCGCATAAAAGATCTGGAAGAAGAACATCAGCATCTTGTCCAGCTCATTGTAGCTGTCGACTACAAAAGAAGAACCACGGATGTCTACTACAGCGTATCGAATATCAAAGGTGTTCAATGTATGGAAATTGAAAGTCTGCAATAAAACGTAAAATTTTTTTAAAATCCCTCTTGCAAGAAGACCCTGTTGTGGTTATAATTTTTCTTGTATCAACCACCCGGGGGATTAGCTCAGCTGGGAGAGCGCAACGCTGGCAGCGTTGAGGTCAGGGGTTCGAGCCCCCTATTCTCCATAAAAAGAGAAAAAAAGCTGCAAGGTCTAAAAAAGGCTTTGCAGCTTTTTTGTTTTTGGCTATCTTCGAGCTTTAAGATTCGTTAACTTAACTCATTCAAAAAATCTTTCAAGCTATGCATTGTTGTATAAAAAATTGGTAGTCAACGAAATCCAAGTAGTTCTTCAGAGACTTTGGATTACCTGTTTTAAAAACATTAAAATCCCAAAGGCTAGAACGCTTAGATGGAAACTTTTTCACTTCACCCAAGTAAGGATTTCGCTTATATACAATTGTTAATGTTCTGACCATTCTCTTTAAGGTTTTATGCTTTCGTGAATCGACTAATAAGGTTTCCATAATCTAACCGGTCACCTAATAAATATATCAGCTGAACAATATCCAAAAAGTACTTTGATGAATCCATATCAGGCCGCCACCCATAAAGGCAGATCATATTAAAAGTATGGTAATCAGATAATTCTTTTATAAAACAATAGAGTTCAAGCGGAGTGATTTTTCCCAGAATTCATTAATATCGAGAGAAGAAGAGTTCTCCTTCAGCTGATCCCAATGCAATTCCACTGTTAAGGGAATTCGCGAACCAGGATTTCTTTGTTGAAGCTGCAGTGGAAATGAGATGGAATAAGTTCTTCTTCAACCGTAAAATCCAATGAAGTTATAGACTCAATAGCTTTTTCAAGTTAGTATCGCATAAACAAGTCAATATCAGAGGTTCCCCTTCCTCCTAAATGGCCGAAATATTTCTCTGCAAAGGTAACTCCTTTTAATGGACTGGCCTCCACTTCTATCTGAACCATCATGCATACCGCTCCTCCCCATTCTCCCCTATAACCGCTTCATAATGTCCTATTAAATCATTAAAGATTCTATCCCACTTTTGAGTCAGCGCATAATCCCTGCCTTCAAACCCCATTTGTGACCGAACTTTATGGTTAGTCAGAAGGTTTGTGATGGCATCTGAGAATCCCTGTACGTTACCCGGTTCGCATAAGTGGCCTGTTACTCCTTCTCGAATAATGCTTTTTACTCCACCTGAGTTTGCGCCAATCACTGGTGTACCGCTTGCAAGGGATTCGAGGACGACGTTTCCAAAGGTTTCTGTAGGAGATGGAAAGACAAATAGATCTGATGCAGAGTATACTTCAGCGAGCTGCTGGCCTTTTAGATATCCTGTAAAAGTCACATTTTCTGGAGCCTTAGCCTGTATTTGTTCACGCAGCGGGCCGTCCCCAACGATTAGCCAGTGAATACTTTCGTCAATATGGGGCGGGAGTGATTTGGCAGCATCCAGAAGGATCTCTACATTTTTTTCGGGTGCCAGCCTGCCTGCATAAGTAAGCAGGTATTTTTTGCGGATGGAATATTGCTGGCGGACGGATAGCTTATCATAGTAAGGGTGAAATAGCTGGCAGTCGACACCTCTCGGCCAGATTACCAGGTTTGTGAAGCTGTGCTGCTTTAATTGCTCTAATGTTTCGATGGAGGGCACAAAGGTTTTCCTAAATGCACCGTGGAACCATTCCATGTATTTCCAAAGTATGCTTGATAGAAATTTAAGATCATAGAATTCCAGATAATAGTCAAAATTAGTATGAAATGATCCGACTAAAGGGATATTTAACTTTTTTGCGCAGTAGACACCGCTTAGCCCCAGATTAAAAGGAGTGGCAACATGAATTAAGTCGGGGTTGAACGTTTCAAGTTCGGCCTTGATATGAAAATAATTCGGAAAAGCTACCCTGCATTCAGGATATAAAAAAAAAGAAGCACTTTTAAAACGGTGAATATGGGCTGAAACATACTCTTCTGCTCGGTTTGCAGGTGCAAATATTTTTACTGCTATGTTTTGTTCGCTTAAATAGTCTGTAAATCTTTTTAGCGTTCTGGCGACTCCATTGATGTCGGGATAAAAGGTATCAGTGAAAAAGGCAATTTTCATATAATCCTCCTTGCTGTTTTGTCCTTCCTGTCCTTTTTAGAGAAGGAATAAATAACTTAGAATGCCACTTGCTGTACCAAGTATTCCTCCTGCAAGTACATCAGAAGGATAGTGCAATCCCAGGTAAACCCTCGATAGCCCCACAAGAGTTGCCAAAGGAATTAGAGCAAAAGAAAGTGCTGGTATGAGTAATACAAAAGGAACAAAAACAGAAAAGACCGCTGTAGTATGCCCTGAAGGAAAAGAGTGGTCCTGCAAAGGGTTCACTGGAAAATGAATATTTTCTAATATGATATAAGGTCTTTGACGCGGATACGTCTTTTTAATAAAGTGGACAGGTAGATGGCTAAAAGATAGGGCAAGCGCACTTGAAAGAGCTGTCAGCCGCAGTTTATCAGATGAAAATAACATGAGCGCAAGCACCGCAGCTATTGTAAATCTGGCACCCCCAATATGTGTAATAGTCCGGAAGAAGAGGTTTAAACATTTCTTATCAAAGTGCCGGTTAACCGCTTTAAATAATCTGCAATCTGCCTCATAGAAAACAAGCAGTTTTTTCATCATGTCCCATCCCCTGTTACATACGGAAGATTTTGCATTAACTTTGAACCCTGTTTGGCTGAATAGAAGGTCTTCCAATTGAAATATAGGTGATCGGATGGCTGCTGATGTTCTGGATAGAGTAGCAATTTCTTCCGTCAATGATGATTGGAGATTTCATCTTCTCCGCATATAATTCTAAAGGAAGATGCTTGATATGATCCCATTCTGTCGCAATAATGGCTGCATCTGCATTCTCAATCGCTAATTGTATATCCATCGTATATTCAATTCCATTTCCTAAAACCTTTCTGGCATTGGGGATTGCGGCAGGATCATAGGCAATGACTATTGCTCCCTCGTCCTTTAGTGCCTTTGCAATGGTTAAAGAGGCTGCTTCACGGACATCATCTGTATCCGGTTTAAATGCCAGGCCGAGAAGAGCTACTCTTTTGCCTTTTAAGGGGCCCAACGTCTCTTTAGCTTTCATGACAGCTAAAGTCTGCTGGCGATTGTTTACCTTTATAACCGACTCAAGAAGCTCGAACTTGTGCTTAACATTACCTGCAATTTGAACAAGCGCTTTTGTATCTTTTGGGAAGCAGGATCCGCCATAACCGATACCCGTCTGCAGAAAATGAGGTCCTATCCGCTTATCTTTCCCTATTCCATATGCTACTTCTTCAATGTTTGCACCGACCTTTTCACAAATGGCTGCTATTTCATTTATAAAACTGACTTTTGTTGCCAGGAAAGCATTAGAGGCATACTTAATCATTTCAGCACTTCTCGTATCTGTTATCATGATCGGTATCTTTAGAGGAAGATAAATTTTTTCCATTATGGATGCCGCTTCCCGGGATTCGGTCCCTATTACAATTCGGTCACCATTGAAAAAATCGATGATGCCAGAGCCTTCACGCAGAAATTCAGGGTTAGAAACAACCATCACCTGAAGAGGAGGAGGTTTTACGCTTTGAATGATTTCCCTTATTTTCTCATTTGTCCCGACAGGCACTGTGCTTTTTGTACAAACGATAACATCATTTTCAATGCTAACTCCAATTGTATAGGCTGCTGCATGTATGTAATCAAGGTTTGCTGTTCCATCTTCGTTTTCTGGTGTTCCCACTGCAATAAAGATGATGTCAGCATTTTTATAAGCAGTTCTAGGATTTGTTGTAAAATCCAAACGGCCATTGGACATATTATGCTTCAGCATTGGTTCGAGCCCCGGCTCAAAAATTGGAGACCACCCCGTTTTCAGCAGCTGAATCTTCTCTTCCCTGACATCAGTACAAACCACATGATGGCCCATTTCAGCTAAACAAACCCCAGTAATTAAACCCACATAACCTGTACCTGCAACAGCAATCCTCATGCAACCCCTCCTGGATATTCTTTACTGCTATTTTACTTAAGGAACCTTAATACATTCTTGAGCACATGTTAAACTATTGTAAAAAATATGTAAGAATGAGTAGAACTTGGCTTCCAGCCCTCCCAATACTCTTTTAAGTGCAAGTTCAATATTGGTTTGGCATGCTTTTCCCTATATAATGTTGAACACTTTCAAATTCTCCATCTTGATTTAGAACAGCAATTGAAAGTCAGTTCTTGAATTTTACCGATTAGAAAGGTCAAATTTTTTTTCACACAAAAAAACCAGCCCGCAAAGCGAGCTGGAATCCTTTCACTCCCCTATTCCCTCATCCTTCCCCGCCAGCCAGAAAGCCGCAGCAATAGATCCGATAATCACAATAAAGGGTGCATAGAACATAACAAATTCCGCCATTTTCAATCCCTCCTATGCATGGTCATTCCTTTTCCCTTGAACATAGTCTTTGTTAAACAAAAACAGCCTTAACAGCAGGTACAGCGAAGGAAGCAGCAGTCCCAGTCCTGCGACAAACGCGATGATGAGAGCGATGGCCATTGCTTCGTTTGTAAAGCTGTCGTATATAGTCAGGTATGGGTAGAGGAGATACGGATAATGAGAGACGCCATAGGCAAAGAAAGCAACCAGGAATTGCCCTGTTAATAGCCCGAATGCGACTCCGTATGATTTCCGCTTCCATATTAGATATACCGTTCCGGCAAACAGGATAAACGAGATGCCGAACAGCCACCATAGATCCATTAAGCGGTTAAAGTGCTCAGGGTTATGGCCGCTTAATTCGACGATTATGCCTGTTGCAGTGATAATCGCAGGCACTGACCAGATGAGTGCATATTTCCTTAGCAGCTCTGTGGCCGGCTCGTCTTGTGCTTTATGGGCGTACCAAGTTAAAAAGACGGCCGAAATATATAATACTGCTGACAAACTTAGCACCACAATGCTCCAAGTCAGCGGGCTGGTGAAAAGCGCCCAGTAATCCAATTCCAGCCCTGTTGCTTTCTCACTCACAAAACCACCTTCTGAAATCGTCAGCACAATGGATAAAGAAGCAGGAATGAATAGCCCAGAGAGACCATATAAGTAGGTCCACTTTTTTTGCTTGAGCCCGCCATAGGTGGTAAAAGCGTAGTAGGAACCTCGGATAGCGAGCAAAATTACTCCAATGCTTGCCGGTACAAGCAGGATTGTTCCATAATAGTAGGCGGTTTTTGGAAAGAACCCGACAATTCCTACGAAGAAGAATACGAGAAATACATTGGTCACTTCCCAAACCGGTGATAAGTAACGCTGGATAATCCGGGTTAAAATATGCTGTTTTCCTCTGAATAGGCTGTATGCGTTAAAAAAGCCGGCACCAAAGTCAATCGAGGCGACGATGACGTAGCCAAAAAGAAAGAGCCACAAAACGGAAATTCCGATTATCTCCAATGTCATCGCAGGTCACCTTCTTTCTCCAGTTCACGATCGGCCAATTCCTGTTCAACCGGATTTTTCCGGAACATGCGGGTAAGTACAACAATACTTCCGATCGCCAGGATAAGGTATAATCCGGCAAACAGAAGCAGCATAAGATCTACCTGGCCGCTTGTGGTTGCGGCATCTTCTGTTCTCATAAGGCCGCGGAGGACCCATGGCTGGCGCCCGACTTCGGTGAACCACCAGCCCGCTTCAATGGCGATCATCGATAGAGGGCCTCCCAATACGATGAGCCAGCGGAACCATTTGGACGAAACAAAGCGAATCTTTAACCAGGTGCCTACTACGTAAACGAGCGAAAGTGCAGTCATCCACATTCCAATTGTCACCATGATATCGAACAAGTAATGGATATAAAGCGGCGGAATCTCGTCTTCCGCAAATTGGTCGAGGCCAATTACCTCAGCATTTGGGTTGCTATGGGCAAGAATGCTGAGCGCGTATGGAATTTTTATCGCATATTTCACTTCTCCATCATCCAGCACTCCATAAAGCATTAATGGTGCTCCTTCTTCTGTTTCGAAATGCCATTCGGCTGCTGCCAGTTTTTCCGGCTGGTATTCAGCCAGATATTTTCCGGAGAAGTCACCTATCACAGCAGTTGCGATTGAGAAGATCAAGCCGATTTTCATCGTCAAAAATAAAGCCTTTTTATGATACACATGATTCGACCCTTTAAGAAGGCGGTAAGCGCCGATTGATGCCAGAACAAAGGCAGACGTCATATAGGCAGTTGACAGCACATGCGTAACCTTGGTCGGCATGGCTGGAGTAAACATTGCCAGTACCGGATTAATATTGACAAGCTGTCCGTTGACAATGTCAAAGCCCTGCGGAGCATTCATAAAGGCATTCACAATCGTAATAAACACAGCTGAAAATGATGCTCCAATGGCAACTGGAATTAATAAAAGCATGTGCTTTTTCTGGTTCTCAAACCGGTCCCATGTATATAGATAAATGCCAAGAAAAATCGCTTCAAAGAAAAAGGCGAAGGTCTCCATAAACAATGGAAGTGCGATCACATTTCCGGCAAGCTCCATAAAGTTAGGCCAGAGCAGGGATAGCTGCAGCCCAATGGCTGTACCTGTTACAACACCAACAGCCACGGTAATGACAAAGCCGCGCGTCCACCTTCTCGCCAGCAAAATATAATGTTCATCCTGTTTTTTGATTCCCACCCATTGAGCAATCATAATCATTAGCGGGATGCCCACACCAATGGTTGCATAAATGATATGGAAGGATAATGTCAGCTCGGTTAAGACACGGCTGAAAAAGACTGATTCTTCATTTCCCATTTAACATTCCCCTTTTCTTATCCTGCAAAGATACGTCCAATAAAAGAGAGACCCATGATCAGCGCCACGATAAAGGCCACCCACATTAAGATTCGTTCCTGTTTTTTATACATTCGCTCACTCCTTTAAGAAAAGCGCAAGGCGCCCGCCTATAAGAACGCAGACTAAAACCGCCACGTCCTGTGGCAACGTCTGCATGACCCGCGTCCTGCGGGCCTCAAGCATAAGACAAGCTTATGACCTCGAGCCGATGACGCCTGGAGCTAGACAGTTATCCGAAGTTCAATTTTATACAATCTTAACTTAAAATAAATGCTCACTACCTCACATTATTCCACATTTTCCTGCTTATCGCCGTGACAATTTAACAACATCTTTATGCTTATGTAAAATTTCCTTTACAACCTCCTATTCCCATTTGAAGTGGAGTTAAAACGAAAATAAAAACGCCATTGAACGTACAAACTGCTTCACGGCGTTTTTAAAGTTTTTGAGTTTTCTAGTCATTTGACCGCCACGGTAAATAAAGCTGAGTGCTAATAATTCAGAGTAGAGGGGTGGCGCTTTTAAATCGACATCCTCATTACCGAAGCTTTTCGTGATTGGAAAGTTTTCTTCGGTAAATATCTTTTTGATGTTTCAGTAAAGGAAGCAGCCAGACTTAGCGCTTCTTCCAAATTTGATTTAATTTCCGGATTCCCCGACGTACTGCAGGAACGCTTATAAATACAGATCATAGCTATATTTTGTGTATAGGCAGCTCTCAAAGCTGATATTCCAGCCGTTGTTAATTTGGCTCTTTTTTTATCCATTTCCCTGACTCCCGTTTTTTTATTAATCTGTTCGAACGGAAAGAATTTATACTATGATTTTCCAATTAACAGGACATAAAAAGACCCGGTGCGGTAAAGCTCACCGGGCGGGAGTTATATATTTTCCACTGCTGTTTCTACATCTTCTTCGCCTGACACAAGATCGAAAGAACGTTTATAGGTATTTTCTTTATCTAAAACAGCGTAAATGGTTTTGGCTACATCTTCGCGCGGGATGAATCCACGTTCCAAGTTTTTGCCTACTTTGATCCTTCCTGTGCCCGGATCATTAGTCAATCCGCCTGGTCGCACGATTGTATAGTTTAAACCGCTATTCTCCAGCATTCTGTCAGCATAATGCTTTGCAACGAAGTATGGCTTTATCGCATCGCTCCATTTATCCCGGTTGTTTGCCTGAATGGCGCTGACCATTACAAACCGATTGATACCAGCCTGCTCTGCGGCTTCGATTGTTTTTACAGCTCCATCAAGATCAATTAAAAGAGTTTTGTCATAGCCTGTATGTCCGCCTGAACCAGCAGTAAATACAATTGCATCACAGCCTTCTGCTGCTTCCGCCAATTCGCCGACCGTTCCTTCAAGGCTTGCTACTGCAGTTTCCACACCCATTTTCTCAAACTCTTCGGCCTGTTCCGCTTTCCTGATCATGGCCCGTGCTGTGTGATTACTGCTTTCGTTTACAAGCTTAACAAGCTGTTTCCCAATCTGGCCGTTAGCTCCAACAATAAGAACCTTCATCTGTTCATACCCCTTTCTGCATTTGCGGATTTATCCTTCTATTATTTCAAAAGAAAAAACCGATATCAAATGTTAGGATCCCAGACGGACAATCTTTCTTTTATATAGAGCAGCAATCATATTCATTACCATTACAGGGATTCTTTTAGGGAAATATCTCTTCATGTAAAATTTATAAAATGCATGTTTCAAGTCATCCCACTGGGTACAGTTCTTTGTTTGTTTAAATCTTGCCACATCAATGATCTTTATGTGACCATCAGGTGTTAAAATGATATTTCGCAGATGTATATCTGAAGGGTTTAATCCTTTGTCCCTTGCCAGCTTTAGCGCTTCATCTATTTCTTTAATCTTCTCCTCTTCGATTGGAATCCCCTTTGCCAGACATTCGAAAAGAGTCAGGCCATCGACGTAATCGATCACAATATAGTTTTCTCCGGAATCGTATAAAGACGGGAAGTAAGGATGATTGGGAAGAGCTTTATATATGTCAGCTTCCTCCTGGGCAATTCTTCTGAACTCTGGGAAGAATATTTTTAATACAAGATTTGTTTCTTTCACTCTAAACGCAAATGCACTTCTCCCTGCTCCGATAAATTCCAAGGAATCATCTTTTTCTAGCAGTCTGGTCCAATTTCTGCTTCTGGAAAATTTAACGCTCTCTGCAAGCTGTTTATACTGTTTCATCTCAAAAGTCCTCCCTGTTTATCGGACCCTTCCTTGATAAAAAATAGGCTCTATTAAATTTACCTGTTGATTTCCGCTCAAGAAACTCGCTTTCCGCGGACGGTCCGGGAGCCTCCTCGGCTACTTGCACCTGTGAGGTCTCCCTTTGACTCGCTCTTCCCGCAGGACATTGAATAAACATCCTTGAATTATCACCGCACGAAGAAAATGCGAATGCATTTTCGCGGGATTAGCGTCTTCCACTCCAATCAACAGGGTGCCACCAACACTGAGCTTTAACAGAGCCTTAAAATAAGGGCGCTGGACCATTTATCCGGTCTCAGCGCCCTTTTAAAAACAAAAGAGACCTTACCAAATAAATGGTAAAGGTCTCGCCAGCAACGTTTGTTGCCAGTAAAGCCGGAGATGTTCATCTCGTATTGACGGCCCTACTTAACAGCTACTCCCCTTTAAGGAAGAATCCGAACTATTTCATTACAGATATTATATGGCTTACAAAGGCAATTAGTCAAACGTAATGCTTTTAACTTTTATTTTTTTACAGGAAGACCCGATATCATTCTGTTATTGCTTTCGAAAATTTCATTCTTTCTAATATGTCATTTATCCCTTTGTTCCTTCTCTAATCCCAAAGGGCTTTTTATAAAATTTATCATTCTTTAACCAGTTTAACCGTTTTTTAAATTAGTGGTTCTTCTGCTGGATTTAATCCTCATTTTACATTTATCTGTAAATAAGAAGTTTTTCTGCGTATAAATTTCTCCGAACAATTTAGATGCTTATGCAAAAAGAGGATGCCCATTTGGACACCCTCGAATCATGCTCATTATTTTTCAAAAATGGAATTAGAAAGGAGACGGAACAGGTAATCTGTATGGTCGCGGAAGCCAGCTTCCAGTCCGATTAATGTAACATCTTTATCCTGTTCTTTGACCATGATGGCCTGGCCCTGTGCTGCATCACGATTTTTCCAGTGTCCTGCAACAAAGAAATCTTCGTCATCTGCAATCGTTGCAAGAACTTCATCATTATCCGTGCTTGTATACCATACAGGACGATAAACAAAACCAAGGTCATCTTCGCCGTATCCAGCCGTTGTACCCGTTCCTTCGTATGCTACCTTAATAATGCCGTTGCTGTTATAGCCGCCAGAATTAATCTCATCATCTGTCAGGCCTAATATCTTAGTTGCACGAGAGGCACCCGCTCCGACGGCTATATATTTTCCGCCATCATTAACAAATGATTCTACATTGGCTTTGAAAGCAGCCAATTCTTCCTGGCTTTGAAGGCCGAACTCTTTGTTAGCAGCACTTAAATTTACAGAAATCAGATTTTCTGTTCCGCTGTATACAAAAACATCATAGGAAGCAAGACCTTGCTTAGCGACTTCAGATGGAGTAAGCTCTTTTACATCAAAACCCAGTCTCTTAAGAGCGAGTTTTGTGCCGGAGTGTGATTGGACTTTGCCCATTCCGCCATCTTTTAAAATCGCTATATTTACATTTTCAATTGATACTGCATCAGCAGGTACTTTACCAGACTCAATATTTAAGCCGGAAGCTTTGACTTCTTCTGAAACAGCATTGGCTGCTGCTTCAGCATAGAAGTTTCCTTCGCTGTCGCGTTTTACCTCAATACCCTTCTGCAGAAGTTGGTTAGCAAGCTGAACTGCTTTTACTGAGCTGTTCGGAATAATAAATGGCCCATTTCCGGTTAATGAACCTTGTTCTTTCACATTATTTACTTTAGATACAACTGCAGCTACATCACCCTGGACGCCAATCGCTTCAAAGCCCCAAAGCTCCGGAAGGCTCCATGCTGAAATATCATACATGGCAGGAGTATCATCTGTAATATCTTCGCCATCCCAAAGCATTGTATTGGCAAGGCCAGCTTTTGCCTGATCCATTTGCACAATGTATGTGCCTTTTGGATAAGACTTGCCATCAGCTTCAAATGCTTTTGATGCCTGTACGACTTCAATGTCATTTTTCAATAAATGGTTCACAGCTTTGTTCGTAACAGTAGGATCTTCTTCATCCACAGGAAGAACATATGCTTTCGGGAAAAATCCATCTTCGTGGAATGGGTGATCAAAGTTGATGCCGCGCTTGAACATTTCAATTTGGTCTGTGATCATTTCTTCCTTATTTTCAGTAGCGAATTTCAATGCACCCATAATCGCATTGTACATCCACCGCACTCCATCTTCGTCATTTTGCGGAGCTTCAAGTGTATGTCCGTAAGCACCATGATACATCGCATACATTGGTGTAAAGATCGGCGGGTAATCATCCCAGCCTGCAGAATCATCACGCTGCGGAATATATGTGCCCTCCATGTTTTTGTATAAGTCACCCTCATATTGCGCTTTATCCCCAACGATTTCAGCTTCCATTGCTTTCGCCTGGTCAAGAGCCCACTTTTCATAAAGGTCATACTCATAGTTAGGATTATGCGGCGGCGTACATGGTTCAATTAGCCCTGGATTATTTTGATCATAATTAACGTAACCGTGTGTATCCAGGAAAACCATTGGATTCCATTCCTTTATTAGCGCAACTGTTTCCTGTGTTTCCGGCTGGGATTGAGTAATGAAATCACGATTCAGGTCAATTCCTTCTCCATTAAAACGTGTTGCTTCAACACGGCCATCCGGGTTTTGCACTACGTTAAAGATGAGGATGTTATTTTCCAAAATAGTCTTTGTTTCTTCATCATTCTCGGTTGCAAAGCGTTCGATCAGCTGCATAACCGCATCACTGCCGACAAATTCGGTGCCATGGATGGAGCCATTGATCATAACTGGCACTTTAAAGTCCGGATTATTGGCAATCCAGTCCTGTGCTTTTTCAGGGTTTTTGAACATTTGCTTTCTTAACGCCTGAATTTTGCCGAATTTACCCTGTGTAGCAGGGTCCGCAATTGTTACGACATAAAGAGGGTATCCATCTGCGGAATTTCCTTTAACCTCTACCTTCACACGATTGGACTGCTTTTCAATTTCTGCCAGCTTGGGGCCAACTTCTGAGAACTTCATAAAATCATAGTTTTGGGCATTAAATTTGCTGCCGTCCTGTTCTTCTGACACATTTACATTTATCCATTTTGGAGCAATCGCTTGAGCAGCACTTAAAGGAACGGATGCCAAAATGCCTGCTGCGAGAAATCCTGATAGAGCCTTTTTCTTATTCATTATGTACCTCCAGATGTAATAGTTTTGTATATTTATGAGATAAATTACATTTTAATTCACGGTTTCGGATTTTGACAATGGTACTATTCTCCTAAAATATATTTTTTAAAACAGGAGAGAATAGACCAATGAATGATCCCTTCATCTTTTTGTCTTTACTGAAATGCCCTTTCTCCACCTTGTATAGGAAGCAAAATATGGCTTCTTTCAGGGTCGATGGTGATTTTTGCACCTGCTTCAGGTCTAAGCGTATACCGATAGTCACTTGATAGAATGACCACTCCTACCCGGTCCCCTTTCTTAAAAACATAGTCGTCCGGCTGCATATCCCAAGTAAAGGTATATTCACGGTAAGGCGTTAATACAGTTGAGCGTTCTTCGCTTTGAAGGTTTTGCGGATCCATCCAGCCCCTTGTTACAATTTCAGGTTCACCAACACCATACTTAACAAGAAGGGCAGTTAAATTTGCTGTCGGCCTGTCAATGCTTGCCCTGATTTGAACCTCTGGCGTCCCGCTTATTCGGATAGATTTTTCTAAAGGCGGTGTTACATAAACAAGGCGATTTTGGGATGCTGAACCCGGATTTTTTGCCAATGTTTCAGCTGTAATAGAAGCATCATCTATGAACTGCTGGTTTTGTTTATTTTTATTTGAAACAGGAAGCAGACTTAAACCGCCGCCATAACGATCAGCAGCCGGACTAAAATAAAGCTTCGTATCGGCTGTTTCTGCTGCCGGCCAGTTTCCCTCTGTATGCCAGGTCTTATCCTCCCGCTGAATATCAACCATCGGTTCTTCCATAACATCATTTTTAATATCGTACAGCCAGTAATCAAACCATTTATTCAGAGTCGGAAGCCATACATCACGCCTAAAACTATATGGGGTGGAGTGGCCGCCTTGATGAAGCCACATTTTTCTTGGAACATCATTCTCGCCCAGGGCATTCCACCAATCTGAGAAATGCTTTGTTTTAACATTCCAGTCGTTTAACCCGTGAACAACAAAGACACTGGCTTTTACCTTATCGGCATCCTTTGTATAGTCCCTCTTGCTCCAGAACTCATTGTAATCTCCTGTTTCCCTGTCCTGTCCTTCTGTTAATTGCTTAATGACTTTGCTGCAGGCTTCCGGGTTATTTCTGGTTAAAATCGCTTCAGCCATATTATCAGCATCTTCTCCCTGATATCCGCCTGGGGCAATAACAGCGCCATTTGAGCGGTAGTAATCATACCAGCTGCTTATGGCTGCTATCGGCACAATTGTTTTAAGTCCTTCTACCCCTGTTGCCGCCGCAGCATTAGGAAGGGTTCCATTATAGGAAACCCCTGTCATTCCAACATTCCCTGTTGACCAGTCCGCTTGTATTTCCTGTCCGTTTGCATCATATGCTTTTGCACGTCCATTCAGCCAATCGATGACAGCACGGGTGCCGAGGATTTCATGCTCATCTCCCGTTGTGGGGCAGCCGTCAGACAAGCCGGTCCCCACGCTCTCCGCAAGAACAACTGCATATCCTCTCGGTACAAAATAGTCGTCATAATAGCCCGGCAAATTTGCCTGCGGCTTTCCTCTTTCTCCCAGGCGTTTCCCTTTCTTTGGAACAGAGTTCAGTTCCACATCCACGTCATAAACCGGCACGCCCTTAATTCCAGATCGGTATGGGCTCATTTCATAGATAACAGGAACTTTTAAACCCTCCTCCGTTTCCTTTGGCCTGATAATATCAGCCCTCACTCTATCCAGCTTTCCATCGCCATCACTGTCGGTTGCCGTTTCAACAAAAACCCTTTCAGCAATAGCCTCATTTAAGGAAAAGATAGGCTGCGTCATTCCGTCCTCGACTTTTATTTGTGTCTCGGCTGAAGCTATATTCGGCTTGCCGATTTCTCCGTGTGCAGACATCGATCCACCTGTAATCAGCGGAAAAGCAATTACCGATGTCATTAGTACTTTTAAGGCTGTTTTTTTCATAGACTTCCTCCCCTATGTAACGATCAGAACCTTATTATAATTTTCAGAATAGGATAAATTTATAGAAATTTCGATAGTCGAAAGACCTGTTTTTGGAAAAGAAACTTGAGATATTCCTACTTGTAGATACTTCTAAAGTCATGGAATTACATTGGTTATAACTCCACAGCCAAAAAATGGGTAATTAGAATCTTTAAATTAAACTTCCTTAAAAATGATTAGTATTTCTTTTCTCATACTTTTAAAAATCTGCTAGGCTATTAGATTCGTTTTCCCTTGCGCTAAAAGGAACCGGAAAAATGTAAGCGAATACATATAGTTGGATTATTAGTCGAGGAGGCATTCGAGATGAAATTCGGAAAGAAGCCTGTTTCTGTCATGCTTGCAGCAGTCCTGACAGCTTCCAGTTTGTATGCTGCTCCTGTTCAATTTGTCCAGACTGCAGAAGCAGCTGAAGGTAAAACTGTGCACCCAAGCTTGCAGGCATTTGACCAAAAAGTGATTGCCAGAATCAATGAAGATCGCATGCTTGAAGATGTCCGTTATTTAACAGAGACGATTGGCCCGCGCGTAACAGGAACGGAAGCAGAACAGCAGGCTGCTGATTTTATCCGGGAACGTCTTGAATCATATGGCTATACAGTAGAAACACAGGAATTCAGCATTCCTGACAAAATGATCGGTGACCTGCATACAAGTAACCAGCAGGAGATTTTAATAACAATACCTTCAGGATCAGGTTCCACTCCTGAAGAAGGAATTACAGCAGAGTTATTTGATGCTGGCTTAGGAAGGACTTCTGATTTTACAGAAGATGCCGCAGGAAAAATAGCTCTTATCTCACGCGGGGATTTTACCTTTGCTGAAAAAGTGACGAATGCAATTGCTGCCGGTGCAGCAGGCGTTCTAATTTACAACAATGTTGATCTGCCAGCACCCATGAACCCTTCAATTGGAGGGCCATATGACATACCGGTCGGCAGCATAACGAAAGCCGGCGGAGAAGCTCTTCTTCAAGATGCTTTGGCAAAGAACAAAACAGTTACGCTTAATGTAAAACGATTCGAAAATGCTAAATCACAAAATATCATAGCCACCAAGCAGCCAAATAAGGGCGAAGATACAGATATCGTTCACATTTCTGCCCATTTTGACAGCGTTCCTTTTGCTCCTGGAGCGAGCGACAATGCTTCCGGAACAGCTGTAGCTTTAGAACTGGCGAGGGTTTTGAAAAGTTATCCTACTGATAAAGAACTGCGATTTGCTTTCGTCGGAGCAGAAGAGATTGGACTTGTTGGCTCTGAGTATTATGTCAGCCAATTGAGTGAGAATGAAATAGAGCGGAGCATTGCCAATTTTAACATGGATATGGTGGGGACTTCTTGGGAAAAAGCAACCGCTATCTATATGAACACACTTGACGGACAGCCAAATCTTGTATCAGAAACAGCTCTTGCCACTGCTGAACGAATTGGAACAGTGTCTGAATTAGTTTTATATCAGCGCGGCTCATCCGACCATGTTTCCTTCCATGATGCAGGTATTCCAGCTGTTAACTTTATCAGGCGGGAACCCGGCACCGCCAGCCTTGAACCGTATTACCATACCCCGCTTGATACCATTGAGCATATTAGTGCAGAGCGTTTAAAAGAAGCAGGCGATTTGGTTGGCGCTTCTGTTTATAGCTTAATACGAAAGTAAGTTTTTAAGCAGAATCCCCGGTACTTTTCCGGGGATTTTTTTATGTTGCTTCACGTTTTCCTTCTTTTCCTGATTTAAATAAATTTTGTGTTTAAGAGCAAAATAAGAGGGTAAATTATATTCGTTCTAAATTTGTGTCCAAATAATTATCTTCGTTACCGTTTAAATTGAAAGAAATTCGGGTAACATAAATGTAACATTACAGAGAATCAAACTATCGAAATGATATTCCTATATGCCCCCAAAGGAGGGAGTCATCATGGATTTTGAACAGGAGGCTGTCATACTAAAGAGAGAACTCTCCCTTCTCATGGATGAATATGAAAGGTGCGAGATTGACGACGTGAAAACTGAAATATCCAAGGACATTCAACTACTGAGCCGTGCAATAGACGATATTCTTAATTGAGAATATGTTGGCATGGCTTTTTTTTATATATTTAGCAGCGGCAGGCTGGTTGTCCTAAGCATGCCGCTTATCTATTTTTTATTTTAAAATTAATTATGTTTGGGAGTGTAGATTGTGCCTCATCAGCTATATTACAATTTTATTCGATTGCCGCTAGTCATTAGAATTTTGCTTATCGCCCTTGCTGTTATCCTTTTTTACGGAGGAATCATACATATCATAGAGCCAAAGACCTTTCCAACTTTTTTTGATGGCATATGGTGGGCCGTTGTTACCGCATCCACTGTGGGATTTGGTGACTTTGTCCCTGAAACCGTGTTTGGCCGTGTAGTTGGGATTGCATTAATCTTAACCGGTGCAGGCTTTTTATCCACCTATTTTATATCACTTGCTACTGCAGCCGTTACCAGACAAAATGATTTCCTGGAAGGCAAAGTGGGGTACAAAGGAAAGAATCATATTATCGTGATTGGATGGAATGAACGTTCACGGGAAATAATTAATACTCTTGGAGGAGACGGAATGAAACATTCCATCACTTTAATTGATGAAACTCTTAAGACAAACCCGGTGCCACACAATAATGTTCATTTTATCCGAGGACGATCTAATAGGGATGATGTCCTGATAAAGGCAAATATTTATGAAGCAAAAAAAGTAATTATAACTTCTGACCAGAATAAAGACGAACTGCATGCAGATATGAATTCTATTCTGACACTGCTGGCTATTAAAGGATTGAATCGCGAAGTTCAATGCATTGTAGAAATACTGACTTCTGAACAGGCTGCGAATGCCAAAAGAGCCGGTGCAGATGAAATTGTTCAAACGAATGTCCTTACAAGCTTCGTTATGATTAATAGCATCTCGTCTCAGGAACTTGTTACTTCATTTTTAGACTTGCTTGGCCAGCTTGATAAACGCAAATTGACCTTTCAGCCTGCTTCGGAAGAAATCGCAAATAAGACCTTTGCTGAATTAAGCGCCGAGCTGATGAAAGACGGCATTCTTTTATTGGGTGTGAAGAGAGGGGAAGAAACTTTGGTCAATCCTCCCCAGCCTTTTAAAATTCTCCAGCAGGACCAGCTGATTGTCATACTCGGTTAGTCCCTCATTAAAACAGATTCCAGCTCCTGTACAAGTGCTTTGCCGAGATCGATGTATTCTTTCGGAAAACTTGCATCCTTATCCACAGGCTCAGAAAATTGGTCAAATGAACCGGTGAAATTCCCTGTATAAGCGTGGTCATCAAGGCCACGCTGATATTTATGGGAAAGCAGAAATGGCCTGCCCAATTCCACCGTACAGCTTGGATCATCAAGCTGCCCGTCAATGGCTTTAAACGGAAGCCGCAAAAATTGGTACCCCACCTCATCATCAATTTTATAATCGAAAGATCCATGGTCATAATCCCAATTCCCGCCAATCGAATAGCCAATCGGCTTCAGCGCCTGCTCCAGCTTATACAAATCAAAATGCTCCCCTTCCACTTTTGAAGGAATCTCGATCACTGCATCCATCCCCTTTCCATGCTTTTTGCTTTAGTTTCTCCAAAGAAAGGGATATCATGAATTCAAATTTGGGGAGTTTTTTGTGTTTCGCGGATATATGGAAAATTTCGCGGTTATATTAAATTTTTCGCGGATATTTTAAAATGGTTGTACTGTAAAAAGGAAGAATGTTTTTCACCCGCTAAAAAAGCGCCTACCCACAGGCAGACGCTTCCTCGCTCTATTTTTTTGGCTCTGTTAAACTTGAGTGTTGATTTCCGCTGCAGGCACTCGCTTTCTGCGGGGTCTCCCTTGGGTACGCTTTTCCCGCAGGACTTTGAATAAGCTCCCTCGAATAAACACCGCACGAAGAAAATGCGAATGATTTTCGAGGATCTCGCGCCTTTCACTCCAATCAACACGATGCTAAATCAACATTTAGCTTTAACACAGCTATTATTTTAATCGCTTTTCCAGCTCAGCTTTCTTCTCTTCGAATCCTGGCTTGCCTAATAGGGCAAACATATTTACTTTGTATGCTTCTACTCCCGGCTGGTCAAATGGGTTGACTCCTAGAAGGTAGCCGCTCATTGCACAGGCTTTTTCAAAGAAGTATACAAGATAGCCGAAAGTGTAGGCATCCATTTTTGGAATGGAAACGATTAGGTTTGGCACTCCGCCATCTGTGTGTGCAAGCATAGTTCCTTCGAAGGCTTTATTGTTAACAAAGTCCACTGTTTCGCCTGCAAGATAGTTTAGGCCGTCAAGATCATTTTCTGCTTCCTCAATGGTAAGCTCATGGCGTGATTCTTCTACCTTAACAACCGTTTCGAATAAATCACGGCGCCCTTCTTGTACATACTGCCCTAATGAATGAAGGTCAGTAGAGAAGTTTGCGGATGAAGGGAAAATCCCTTTCTGGTCTTTTCCTTCACTTTCGCCAAAAAGCTGCTTCCACCACTCCGCAAAATACTGAAGTCCCGGCTCATAGTTGATCAGCATTTCAATTGTTTTCCCCTTATTGTATAAAACATTTCGGACAGCAGCGTACTGATAAGCAGCATTTTCCTGAAGCTCCGACTTGCTGAAGTCTTCTCGAGCCTGGGCAGCACCGTTCATCATGTCTTCAATGTTTGCACCGCTCACTGCAATCGGCAATAAACCGACAGCTGTTAAGACTGAATAACGGCCGCCAACATCATCTGGAATCGTAAATGACTCGTAGCCTTCTTCTGCTGCAAGTGTTTTTAAAGCGCCTCTCGCTTTGTCTGTAGTAGCATAGATGCGATTGCGTGCTTCCTCTACACCATATTTTTCTTCCAGCATCTTACGGAAAATACGGAAAGCAAGCGCCGGCTCAGTTGTTGTACCCGATTTGGAAATGACGTTAATAGACCAATCTTTTCCATCCAAAAGATCCATTAAATCCTTCATATACGTAGAGCTGATATTGTTGCCGGCAAATAGAACCTGTGGAGTTCCGCGCTTTTCTTTTGGCAGTGCATTATAGAAGCTATGCTGCAGCATTTCAATCGCCGCACGCGCTCCCAAGTATGAGCCGCCGATGCCGATTACAATCAGCACATCGGAATCACTTTTAATTTTTTCAGCCGCTTTCTGGATGCGGGAGAATTCTTCTTTGTCGTAATTTACAGGAAGGTCAATCCAGCCTAAAAAGTCGCTGCCTGCCCCTGTTTGTTCATGAAGTGAGTGATGCGCAACCTTTACGGCATCCTGCAAATATGTAATTTCATGTTCGCCAAAAAAGGGAAGTGCTTTTGAGTAATCAAAACGAACGTGTGTCATGAATGTCCTCCATTTTTTAAATTTAGCTCTGTTAGACTTGCCTGTTGACTTCCGTTCCAGGTGCTCAGCGAACAGCGGGCGGTCAAGGAGTATCCTCGGCGTTATACGCCTGCGGGGTGTCTCCCTTTGACCCGCTTCTTCCGCAGGACATAGAATGAGCATCCTCGAATAAACACCTGCACGAAGAAAATGCGAATTCATTTCCTAAGATCTCACACCTTCCACTCCAGTCAACAGGGGGCTAAAATCAACAATAAGCTTTAACAAAGCCTTACATTAAACAGCCATAAATAAACAGTGCTGTTATCCCATATACCACTTTAACCAAAGCCTCAAGCATAATCAAGAATCATCCCATATTGTAAGCGTGTCCAATTTTGACATATTTTTTACGCATGAATGAAGATTGTCATTTCCTCCCGAAAAACATAAAAGGGACCCTGCCTTAAAGCAAAGTCCTGTTAGTTATTCATTTATAAAGACGCGCGGTAGATAGCCATAACATCATCATGATTCAACTTCGCAAAGTTGCCGAATTCTCCGTTGACTGTAGCTTTGTCTGCCATCAGTTCAAGCTTGCTGCTATCGATGTCATAGTCTGCAAGTCGTGAAGGTGCACCGATGCTGTTCCAGAATTCACGCAGCCTATCAATACCTTCAAGCGCTGCCTCTTCATCTGTTTTGCCTGCTGGATCCACATTAAATACGCGAACAGCGAGCTTCTTGAATCGTTCAGGCTTTACCTTGAGGTTATGCTTCATCCAGTTCGGGAACAGAATTGCAAGTCCTCCGCCATGCGGAATATCGTAAACAGCCGATACTGCATGTTCAATATTATGGGTAGCCCAGTCACCACGGTAGCCCATGTTCAGGATTCCGTTCAATGCCATCGTACCGCTATATAAAATCGTTGCGCGATGCTCGTAGCTTTCAAGGTCTTCAAGCAGCTTTGGGGCAGTTTCCATAATCGTGATCAGCAAGGATTCACACATGCGATCCTGGAAATCCGTGTTTTCTTCCAGGTGAAAGTAATGCTCAAGCACATGAGACATCATATCCACAATGCCATATACGGTTTGGTTCCGCGGCACAGTGAATGTATTGACAGGATCAAGAATTGAGAATTTCGGGAACGTTACCGGGCTGCCCCAGCCGTATTTTTCATTCGTTTCCCAATTGGTAATAACCGATCCTGCATTCATCTCTGAGCCAGTTGCTGCCAGCGTTAGAACAGTTCCAAACGGTAAAGCTTCCGAGGCAAAAGCTTTCTTTGTTACCAAATCCCAGGCATCGCCGTCATATTTTGCGCCTGCAGCGATTGCCTTTGTGCAGTCAATTACACTGCCTCCGCCTACTGCGAGAAGGAAATCGATGCCTTCATTTTTACAAATGTCGACGCCTTTTCGGACAGTTGAAATTCTCGGGTTTGGTTCAACTCCGGAAAGTTCAAAAACTTCAGCTCCCAATTCCTTAAGCTGTTCCATCACTTTATCGTATAAACCATTGCGCTTGATACTGCCTCCGCCATAAACAACAAGAACTTTTTTGCCGTATTGGGGAATCTCGTGTTGTAATTGGTCCAGCTGGCCTTTTCCAAAAATTAATTTAGTCGGATTATAAAAAGTAAAATTTTGCATCTTCTCATCTCCTTTTCCACATTATTATCTTTCAATTTAAAAGCCATTGCAAAAAGAACGGTTTGCAGCAGCCAATTCCTTAATGTAACAACGTAAAAGCTGACCTAAATCTAAAAAAATATCCCTGTAACATTATGGCCTTTCCCAATTGAAACGATGAATATTTTTTATTCCTGTGAAACAAGCTAACAATGAACCTATACTACAAGGAGGTAACATCATGAGTGGTATTCAACGTATTGCACTGGTTCTTACAATCATTGGCGCAATTAACTGGGGTTTAATCGGATTTTTCCAATTTGATCTTGTGGCAGCTATTTTTGGCGGCCAGGATTCTGCCCTTTCAAGAATCATATATGGTTTGGTCGGCATCGCTGGTTTAATCAATTTAGGTTTATTGTTCAGACCAAATGAAGAATTGGAAAGAGAGCCTGAGGCTAGACCTACACGCTAGAAACGAAAAAAATCCTTGCACATATGTGCAAGGATTTTTATTTTAAACGCAATATACCAAAGGGATACTTAGACCCAGCCTCTAAAGCGGGAGGCCTCAGACATTTTCCGGGCGCCAACCATGTATGCTGCAAGACGCATATTGACATTTCGCTGCTGCGCCGTTTGATATACATTTTCAAAGGCCTGAACAAGCACTTTTTTAAGCTTTTCTGTAACCTCTTCTTCCGTCCAGTAGTACCCCTGATTGTTTTGCACCCATTCAAAATAGGAAACCGTCACGCCTCCGGAGCTAGCCAGGACGTCGGGAACAAGAAGGATGCCGCGGTCAGAAAGAATTTTAGTAGCTTCAAGGGTTGTAGGGCCGTTTGCAGCTTCCACGACAATTGAAGCCTTGATATTATGGGCATTAACAGCGGTAATTTGATTGGAAACAGCCGCAGGAACCAGGATATCGCATTCCAGTTCAAGCAATTCTTCGTTTGTCAAAGTGTTTTCAAATAAGGTTGTCACCGTTCCAAAACTATCGCGTCTGTCCAGCAGATAATCGATGTCAAGGCCATCCGGATCATAAAGGGCACCATAGGCATCAGAAATCGCTACCACTTTAGCTCCTGCATCATGCATGAATTTTGCCAGGAAGCTTCCAGCATTTCCGAAGCCTTGAACAACTACACGGGCACCTTCAATCGAAATGCCGCGTTTTTTTGCAGCTTCTTCGATGCAGATAACCACGCCTTGTGCAGTTGCTTTTTCCCTGCCCTGCGAACCGCCAAGAACAAGCGGTTTGCCAGTGATGAAACCAGGAGAATCGTACTCGCGCAGCCGGCTGTATTCATCCATCATCCATGCCATGATTTGAGAATTCGTATAAACGTCCGGAGCTGGTATATCCTTTGTCGGTCCGACAATTTGGCTGATTGCCCTGACATATCCACGGCTTAAGCGTTCCAGCTCGCCCATCGACATGGTCCTAGGATCACAGATGATACCGCCTTTTCCTCCGCCATAAGGCAGATCAACAATACCGCACTTCAAACTCATCCACATGGATAAAGCTTTTACTTCATCTTCGTTCACTTCCGGGTGAAAACGGACACCGCCTTTGGTTGGCCCTACCGCATCATTATGCTGAGAGCGATAACCTGTAAAAATTTTGATGGCTCCATCATCCATCCTTACCGGAATTCTCACCGTCAGCATTCTTAATGGCTCTTTCAGCAGCTCATACATTTCATCTGAATAACCGAGCTTGCCCAAAGCTTCTTTGATTACAATTTGAGTTGAAGTAAATAAATTTAAAGACTCTTCCATTTTTTGTTCAGCTTGTTTCCCAGCTACTCCTGCAGCTCCCATAATGGCACCTCTTGATATAATATTTAGGAAAAATACAGCAATATTTTTAAACAAAGGGAATTCCCTGCACCTTGATGCAGAGGTTAAAAGCCCCTAGACCAGCAATTAGCTTAATACTTTCTTGATTCTTTCAATTGCCCAGTCCAGCTCTTCTTCAGAGATCACTAATGGAGGGGCAAAACGAATAACCGTGTCATGTGTTTCTTTGCAAAGCAAACCTTCTTCTTTTAACTCTTCGCAATATTTACGAGCAGGTTCATTTAGCTCCACACCGATAAATAAGCCGCGGCCGCGCACTTCTTTAATGGCAGGGTTATTGATTTCTTTTAATTTGCCCATGAAGTATTCGCCGAGCTTAAGTGAACGCTCTGCCAGCTTTTCTTCAACAAGCACATTCATGGATGCAACCGAAACAGCACATGCCATCGGGTTTCCGCCGAATGTTGAACCATGTGAACCAGGGTTGAATACACCAAGAACATCTTTGTTCGCTACAACACATGAGATCGGGAATACTCCGCCTCCAAGCGCTTTTCCAAGGATGTACATATCCGGATCGACATCTTCCCACTCGCATGCGAACATTTTACCTGAACGCGCAAGGCCAGCCTGGATTTCATCCGCGATAAATAGTACATTGTTTTCCTTACAAGTTTCATACGCTTGCTTTAAGAAGCCTTCCGGCGGAATAACGATGCCGGCTTCCCCTTGAATTGGCTCGATCAAGAATGCGGCAGTGTTTTCAGTGATTGATTCTTTAAGCGCATCTAGGTCACCGTAAGGAATTAACTTGATGCCAGGTAGCATCGGACCGAAACCGCGCTTATATTCTTCTTCAGAAGACAAGGAAACCGCTGTCATTGTCCGGCCATGGAAATTCCCTACACAAGCAATAATTTCAGCTTGGTTATCGGCAACGCCTTTTACATCATAAGCCCAGCGGCGTGCTGTCTTGATTGCCGTTTCAACTGCTTCCGCACCAGTGTTCATCGGAAGGGCCATTTCTTTATTTGTTAATTCACAGATCATTTCATACCAAGGTCCAAGCTGATCATTGTGGAAAGCACGTGAAGTTAAGGTTACACGGTCTGCCTGATCCTTTAGCGCCTGGATGATTTTTGGATGGCGGTGCCCCTGGTTAACAGCAGAATAGGCACTTAGCATATCCATATATTTATTGCCTTCAGGGTCTTCAACCCACACACCCTCCGCCTTAGAAATAACGATTGGAAGCGGATGATAGTTTTTGGCACCATATTTTTCAGTTTGTTCGATGAGTGATGTTGATTTAGTCGCTTCAGTCAATTAAAATTCCTCCCTTTTCAGAATAGTCCCTTTTATTGTAACGTTAAGCTGTTTATCTTTAAACTATTTACGGTTATAGCATGCGCAGGATAACAAATCCTTCACATGCTTTCAAAAGTATTAATACATTTCAGAAGTTGTTTTTGCTTGCATATGAAGCAGAATGTAGTCAGGGCCGCCTGCTTTGGAGTCTGTTCCTGACATGTTGAATCCGCCAAATGGCTGGTATCCAACGATTGCGCCTGTACAGCCGCGGTTGAAGTATAGGTTTCCGAC
>NZ_QGTW01000031.1 GCF_003182355.1 Cytobacillus oceanisediminis
TCGACTTGCATGTATTAGGCACGCCGCCAGCGTTCGTCCTGAGCCAGGATCAAACTCTCCATATAAGAGTTGATTAAGCTCATAAGTTGTCTTTTCAAAAAAGACTAAAGAATTAACGTTGACGTTTTTGTTCGTTCAGTTTTCAAAGATCAATCCGCCGCTCATAAGCGACTTTATTAATATATCATTCTCACAACAAGATGTCAACAACTTTTTAAAAGATGTTTTTCATCACTTCATTGTGACGACCTTTTATATACTACCACTATGTTAAACATCTGTCAACAACTTCACTTAAAAATATCAAAAATAAAAACAGCCGCGTTTTATACGGCTGTCATTCTTAAATTACCCATGTTTGAATGGCTACAAGAGCAAACAATCCCGGTATTCCTAAGAAACCGGATATGGCTGAGGTGGCCATGTTTATGGGTACATGTATGCCGAACTGGTTGCCAAACGCATTTAAAAAAAATAAAAAGAGTGCTCCTATGATCAGCTTAATGGCTCCCTGCCCGATTAATCTTACCGGTTTTACAGGTGCTCCTATAAATAGAAGCAATAATATTAATCCTCCCAATATGGAGATCACAATAATAGGGTCCAAAAGAAAAATCCTCCTCTCAGGAAACTTGTACTATTATTTTATGATTAGCGTGTACAAAAAAGACCTTAAGAGAAGGACAAGTATAAAGATTTTATTATACGTTTTTAAACCCATTCTTATAGGCAGCTATAAGAAACTTACATACGGACCTTTACATTCCTCTTTTTTGCTTCTTTAAATAGAAAGAAATATTTCGCTTCAGCCAATTTCGCCTGGCTGATTGCTTCAGGGGATGGATCAAAGCTTTTTTCTACCAATGACTTCTGATTGTTCCATTCTGCCTTTAACCCGTTCAGCTGCTGTAATAGCTTCTCGTCGAATTCTCTGCGAAGCCATCCTCTTTTTCGAAAAAACATGGATCCCGCCTCCGTGTTTAAACTTCTCTTCGTCCTTCTAACGCTTTCGATAAAGTTACTTCGTCAGCATACTCCAGATCTCCTCCTACCGGAAGGCCATGGGCGATGCGTGTAGCCTTTATACCAGACGGCTTAATCAAACGGGAAATATACATGGCGGTAGCTTCCCCTTCAATATTCGGATTGGTGGCAAGAATAATCTCTTGTACCGTTTCATCCTGGAGCCGCTTTAATAAGTCGGGGATGTTGATATCCTCAGGCCCAATCCCGTCCATTGGGGAAATCGCACCATGGAGGACATGATACAAGCCATTATATTCTTTCATCTTTTCCATAGCAATGACATCTTTAGGATCCTGCACAACACAGATCACAGATCTATCGCGCCTTTGATCCTCACAAATATAACAAGGATCCTGATCAGTAATATGGCCGCATACAGAGCAGTAAGATAAATTTCTTTTCGCATTTACAAGTGCCTTTGCAAAATCGAGTACGGTATCTTCTTTCATACTCAAAACAAAAAATGCCAGACGTGCAGCCGTTTTTGGGCCGATTCCGGGCAATTTCATAAAGCTGTCTATTAGCTTTGATATTGGTTCAGGATAATGCATGTATTTTTCCTCCTATAAGAAAAGGAAAAGCGCCGCGAGCATGACAGTCCGCTGAAAAAGATTCATCAGACAATGTTCGCTGGCGCCCGGCCTGTCTCCTCTTCCCTGCCATCCCCTGCCATTTGGCAGCACGGAATGCAAGAAAGCATTTTTTCAGGAACTTTTATTAAAACATTCCTGGCAGGTTCATTCCTTTAGTAAATTGGCCCATAGTATCGTTTGTTAAGTCTTCTGCTTTTTTCAACGCATCGTTAGTAGCAGCAAGAACTAAGTCTTGAAGCATTTCAATATCTTCCGGGTCTACAACTTCTTCTTTAATATTCACTTCCAAAACTTGTTTGTGGCCGGACACAATAACTGTAACCATTCCGCCTCCAGCTGTTCCTTCAATTTTCTTTTCGCCCAGTTCTTCCTGTGCTTGAGCCATCTTCTTTTGCATTTTTTGCATTTGTTTCATCATATTTTGCATATTTCCCATTCCACCGCGCATTGTACATACCTCCAAATATTTTTATTCTTTAATTTCAATCAATTCAGGACCGAACAGCTTTACCGCTTCAGCCACATGAGGGTCTTCCTCGCTTTTGCTGAAACCTTCGCCTTCATCGTCTCCGTCACGCTGGTTGCGCAGGAATTCCTCCCTGACCTGCTGCCACTGTTCATCAGGTATACCTACCAGCTGAACTCTTTTTCCTAAAAGCTCAAATAACACGTTAGCCAATGTTTCTAAAAATCTGCTATTATCCATTGCCATTTGGCAGTGAATTTCATACTTGAATTTTACAATAAGAGCTGTTTCCGATGCAGCAACTGGCTCAGCCTCATTTAGAAGAGCGGCCTGAGAACGCATCTGATTATGGACAAGCCTGTCCAGCATTTCTCCCCAGCGGCTTTTTATTGCAATCAAGTCATTTTTCGTGGCTTGTTTAAGAACCTCATTTACTTTGCCAACAGGTGCCTGGAATCCTTTCCGGGAACTTCTTTGCGGCTTTTTCTGGACAGCCGCTGCGGCCCCATCATCTTTTGCCATAATACCGTTTTTCTTTAATTCTGTTAGTTCATGTTCCATTTGTTCTATTTTTTGCATTAGCGGCTTGATGTCCGCAGATTGTCCAGATTTCTCTCTCTTTTCGAGTTGGCACAGCTTCACAATGGCTACCTCAAGAAAAATTCTTGGGTGATTAGTCCACCGCATTTCCTGCTGTGCTTTATTTAAAACCTCAATAAGCTCATAGAGTTCTTCTGGTTCCATTTCTTGTGAAAGCTGCTGGAAATCTTCATCAAGCATGACTCTCTCTAATGATTCTTCTAGCCTTGGAGCTGCCTTATATAAGAGCATATCCCGGTAATAGAGTATAAAGTCTTCTATAAAACGAGACGGGTCTTTTCCCTGAAAAAGAAGTTCTTCAAGAAACTCAAGACCTGATGCCGCATCCCTTTCCCTTACCGCTCTTGCAAGTTTATTTAAAAAACCCTGTGATACAGCGCCTGTTACAGATAAAGCATCATCAACAGTCACCTTATCCTGGCTAAAGGAAATGGCCTGGTCAAGCAAGCTCAAGGCATCACGCATTCCGCCTTCCGCTGCTCTAGCAATGATCTGCAAAGCCTGATCCTCACAGGCTGCACCTGTTTCATCCACAATCAGCTTCATTCTTCCTACGATTGCCTGTGCGGTGATTCTTTTAAAATCAAAGCGCTGGCACCGGGAAATGATTGTAAGAGGGATCTTGTGAGGTTCAGTAGTCGCCAGTATAAAAATAACATGTTTAGGCGGCTCTTCAAGAGTTTTTAGAAGGGCATTAAAGGCTCCAATGGAAAGCATATGCACTTCATCCACAATGTAAACCTTATATTTTACAGCATTAGGTGCATATTTAACTTTATCCCTTATGTCCCTGATTTCCTCTACACCATTGTTGGACGCAGCATCAATTTCAATGACATCAGGTATGGAACCATCTGTAATCCCTCTGCAGGCTGGGCACTCATTGCAGGGTTCGGTTACCGGTGCCTTCTCACAGTTAACGGCCTTAGCCAGAATTTTAGCCGCACTTGTTTTACCGGTTCCCCGAGGACCAGAGAACAAATAGGCATGTGATATCTTCTGCTGAAGCAGGGCGTTTTGCAAAGTTTTTGTCACATGTTCCTGCCCAACAACATCTATAAACTGCTGTGGACGCCAAACACGATATAAAGCTTGATAACTCACTGATACGCCCCCTTCCTATGTATAGTCCTTTATCTATTATAACGTATCTAATTTCCTTTTTACAAAAGGTAGTGCAAATAAAATTCGCTAATACTTGCAGTACTTCTGCATACACAAAAAACTCACCCTTTGCAGGATGAGTTTTATATACAATATAAACTGCCGTGCACCTTCCGTCGACTGACGCCCATAGGCGTTACTTAAGCAGTTAGCTCGGCCCAGGCAACCCTGCGGCACATGGGAGCGTCCACTTAATGCTGCTTCCTTCCGGACCTGACATGGTTCATGGATTCCCATTGCGCAGGACCCAGGCGTCAACACCACTTACTTAAGGCAGGCCCTACAGGACATCAGCCTTGGGAAGGGATTCAGCCTCGCTAGAGCGGATTGCGAGTACAGGGCACCGCTACCTCCCCGCCTAGCACGGCAAAGTTGATACCATATTTAGTTGCGTCTTATCCGACGCATTTATAAGTATACTAAGTTTCAGCTAAAAAAGCAATGCTTATCCATTGTCAATTCCTGTATCATGTTCCAGTTGCCGCAATTGCCTTTTCTTTTTCTGTTCCTTTTTCCGCTTTCTCAGTTCCCTGAAAAAACTTGAAAGCAGTTCACCGCATTCTTCCTCAAGCACTCCGGCAACTACCTCGCTTTGGTGATTGAAACGTTCATCCTGCAAAAGATTCATAAGAGTGCCGGCACATCCTCCCTTAGGATCCTTTGCACCATAAACAACCTTTTTAATCCGCGATAAAATGATTGAGCCTGAACACATGGGACATGGCTCCAGTGTCACATAAAGGACTGCCTCCTCAAGTCTCCATGTCTCCAGCTTTTTGCAAGCTTGATCGATGGCGAGTAATTCAGCATGGGCAATTGCGCTTTGATTGGACTCCCGTAAATTATGGGCACGTGCAATAATTTCCCCATCCAAAACAATTACCGCACCGATCGGAACTTCTTCCAGCCCCTCTGCCATTTTTGCTTCCTTAATTGCTTCGCGCATATACAATTCATCTGCAATGCTAGATGCTTGTGTCAAATAACTTCATTCCTTCTTCTGTTTATCTTTTATCTTAGCCGCTGGGTAAAAGCTGAACTTTCACGATAAATAACAGCAAATCGGCGCAGATCTCTGCTCTTATCATTATAGACATGATTAACGACTTTAATTTTATCTATGGAAAGATAAATCCCCTTAGCGAAGCTGTCCTTTACCCGACACCCATGATTATTTTTTAATAAAGCCAAAGCATTCTGCTCTCTATGGCAATCATTAAATTCCTGCTCCATCAGCTAGGGTTAACTCCCTTGTTATGACCGATTGCCGGCAATATTTGCGTTCTATTTTCCGCTAACGAAGCGTATTATGTGTAAATACCCGTTACATATCCTACAGCCTAAAAGGATGAACTGGTAACGAAAACGCGGTTAAGATGATGTAAAAGTTTGCTGAAAACCATTATAACATTTCTTCAATGTTTGCTTCATAATATGGTTTTTGTGCAAAATGCATCTTACAATTACTAATAACATGAAAAGACCTAATTTATAGGATTAATGAAAGCAGCTGTCTTTAACAGGCGGCTGTTTTTTAATTATTCAGAACCCCCCCAGTTCTTTTCTTATTTCCAGCCTAAACCCCATATCCCTTCCACCATATGATGTGTTAAAATAATTTTTGTGTCGTTTTGAAACGTAACGTATTAATTAAATTATAAGCAAGTATCCTGTCTAATAAAGTTGGTTTAATATAGAGAAAAGGCAGAGTGGGAGGACAATCTTATGGGGGGAATACCTTTTATAACTGTTGAGGGGCCGATTGGCGTTGGGAAAACATCTCTCGCTAAAGCGATCTCCGAAAAGTTTCAGTATGCACTTCTAAAGGAAATTGTTGATGAAAATCCTTTTTTAGGCAAATTCTATGAAAACATTGAAGAATGGAGTTTCCAGACTGAAATGTTTTTCCTCTGCAACCGGTACAAACAGCTGGTTGATATAAACAATCACTACTTAAATAAAAATAAGCCTGTTGTGGCTGATTACCATATATTCAAAAACCTGATTTTTGCACAGCGTACACTGAACCAGAACGAGTATCAAAAGTACTTGAAAATTTACGAAATCCTTACTGGTGATATGCCAAAGCCAAATGTCATTATTTATTTAAATGCCAGCCTTGAAACATTGCTTGACCGAATCGAGCTTAGAGGCCGCGAAATCGAGAAAAATATTAGCCCATTATATTTGGAGCAATTATCCCTTGATTATGAAACTGCTATGAATGAGTTCGAAAGGCAGCACCCTGACGTTCCAGTCATCCGTTTTAATGGAGATGATTTGGATTTTGTTAAAAATGAAGCAGACTTAAAGCATATATTCGATACACTGTCCACATCTTTAAAAAAGAGGAGCATACAATTATGAATCTAAGGCAAAAATACGAGATTCCTTCGAATTCCGTTATTACGATTGCTGGAACAGTCGGAGTCGGAAAATCAACAATGACCAATGCCCTTGCGAATGCACTCGGGTTCCGAACATCTTTCGAAAAGGTAGACACGAATCCTTATCTGGATAAATTCTATGCAGATTTTAATCGCTGGAGCTTCCATTTGCAGGTTTACTTCCTTGCTGAACGGTTTAAGGATCAGAAACGCATCTTTGAATATGGGGGCGGTTTTGTTCAGGACCGATCCATCTATGAAGATACAGGCATTTTCGCTAAAATGCACTTTGAAAAAGGCACAATGTCCAAAGTAGATTACGAAACTTATACAAGCTTATTTGATGCGATGGTCATGACACCTTACTTCCCGCATCCGGATTTACTGATTTATTTGGAGGGTTCGCTTGATGATATTCTTTCCCGCATCCAGGAGCGCGGCCGCCCGATGGAACAGCAAACCCCAATTGCATACTGGGAGGAAATGCATCAGCGCTACGAGGATTGGATCAACAGCTTTAACGCATGCCCTGTCCTCCGCTTAAATATCAATGATTATGACATTATCCAAAACGAACAATCCATTGAGCCAATAGTTGAACGTGTATCCTATTTCCTTAGGCAAACACAATTATTGAAAAAATAAACCGCTATACGGCGGTTTGTTTTTTTTGTTTATATCCCTGTTTAAGCTCCTCATTGTTAATATGGGCACCCTGTTGATTGGAGTGGAAAGCATTGGACTCCTGCGGGAGAAGCAAGTCAAAGGGAGCCCCCACAGGCGCAAGTAGCCGAGGAGCGTCGGACCGCCCGCGGAAATTGAGTGCCTGGAGCGGAATCAACAGGGGAAGTATAACAGAGCCTTTGTTTAAAAAACACAAAAAAACCGTTGCATTGCTGCAGCGGTTTTATGTATCTCCAATATTTATGCGCGTGTTAGATGTCAATAAAAGTGGAGGAGGAAAGGGGATTCGAACCCCTGCGCGGTTTGACCCGCCTGTCGGTTTTCAAGACCGATCCCTTCAGCCAGACTTGGGTATTCCTCCGCATCGACAAGAAATAATATACCACCTCTATAAACGAATGTCAACAAATTTCATAAAAAATTCGAGCGGGTTTTTAAGCCCGCCCCAAAATACTGATTAAGGCTTAATAACTTCACGATTGCCCATATATGGACGCAATACTTCTGGAATAATTACACTTCCGTCTGCCTGCTGGTAATTCTCCAAAATGGCTGCCACCGTGCGGCCGATCGCAAGGCCAGAACCATTTAATGTGTGAACATGTTCCGGCTTGCCTTTAGGCTCGCGGCGGAAGCGGATATTCGCACGTCTTGCCTGGAATCCTTCAAAATTACTGCAAGAAGAGATCTCCCTGTATGTGTTATAGCTTGGAATCCAAACTTCAATATCATACTTTTTCGCTGCCGTGAAACCAAGATCGCCTGTACACATGCTCATGACTCTGTATGGAAGGCCTAACATCTGAAGTACCTTTTCTGCATGGCCTGTCAGCTTTTCCAATTCCTCATAAGAATCTTCCGGCTTCACAAACTTTACAAGTTCTACCTTGTTAAATTGATGCTGGCGGATTAATCCGCGTGTATCACGGCCTGCAGATCCAGCTTCAGAACGGAAGCATGCACTGAATGCCGTATAATTAATCGGAAGCTCATCACCATTCAGAATCTCTTCCCTATGCATGTTGGTTACAGGCACTTCAGCAGTAGGAATTAGGAAGTAATCTTCGCTTTCAATCAAGAATGCATCTTCTTCGAATTTCGGAAGCTGCCCCGTTCCTGTCATGCTTGCGCGATTTACCATGTATGGAGGAAGAACCTCTTTATAGCCGTGCTCTTCCGTGTGCAAATCAAGCATAAAGTTAAATAATGCACGCTCCAGGCGAGCCCCAAGACCTTTATAAAATACAAACCGGCTGCCTGTTACTTTGCTTGCACGTTCAAAATCCAGCAAATCCAAATCTGTTGCAACATCCCAATGCGCTTTAGGTTCAAAATCAAATTCACGGACTTCTCCCCACTTGCGGATTTCTACATTGTCATCCTCTGTTTCGCCAACAGGCACGCTCTCATGTGGAATGTTCGGAATGCTTAGCAGCAATTGATCCAATTCTTCTTCAACCGTGCGGAGCTCCTCATCCAAAGCTTTAATTTTGTCGCCAACTTCTCTCATTTCTGCGATTAGATGGTCAGCATCCTGCTTTTCACGTTTTAAAGCAGCAACCTGCTGGGATACTTCATTTCTTTTGCCCTTCAGCTGTTCCGCTTCAACGATCAATTCACGTCTTTTGACATCCAGATCTTCAAACTTCCCGAGATCTGTTAAATCTTCTCCCCGGTGCTGAAGCTTGTTTTTCACTTCTTCAAAATTGGCTCTTAAATACTTAATGTCCAGCATTCTTTAAAACCTCCTGAGTTATTATGCTATGTTAAACTTTCGTGTTGATTTCCGCTGCAGGCACTCAGCGAACGCGGGCTTCCGGGAACCTCCCCGGCGTTTCTGCTCCTTCGGGGTCTCCCCTGGGTACGCTTTTCCCGCAGAACTTTGAATATGCTTCCTCGAATAAACACCGCTCGAAGAAGATGCGAATGCATTTTCGAGGATCTCTTCGCCTTCCGCCTCAATCAATACGATGCTAAATTAAGATTAAGCGTTAACACAGCCAAGTAAAAAAATAAATGAGAACACAAAAAACTCCCGTCCCCAAAAAAGGGACGAGAGTTACCCGCGTTGCCACCCTAGTTGAAAGCATAAGCTTTCCACCTTAAATCCATAACGGTTTTAACCGAAAGCATTTACTTAACTTAGCAGTAAAACTGCTGCCAAGTGTTCCATGCTTTGCTCGAGGATGGATTCGCAGGGGTTATTCACCGATTTCCACCAGCCACCGGCTCTCTTCAGAACAAATTCCTGTTACTAGTTCCTCTCATTGCTTTAGCTATAAGAATTTTTTGTAATTCATAATGTACTACAATTATGTTCCTTTTGCAACCAAAATATTCAAAATTAAGGTTGCTTATATTCTTTGATCATTTTAATAAAATAGGCTGTCAGGCGGTGATCGTCTGTAAGCTCGGGATGGAATGAGCATCCAAGGAACCGGCCTTCACGGGCAGCCACAATGCGGTCATTGTGCTTAGCCAGGATTTCAACATTTTCCCCTGCCTCAACAATATGCGGAGCACGGATAAAGACTGCTGCAAAATCCTCGGCTACTCCAGCAATATCAAGACCGGCTTCAAAGCTCTCTCTTTGGCGTCCGAAAGAATTTCTCTCAACCTGAACATCCATTACACCAATATGGGGCTCATCATAACCAATTATATTATTAGACAGTAGGATTAAGCCTGCACAAGTACCGAACATCGGTTTGCCTGATTGCGCAAACTCCTTCAGGCTATCCATGAAATCGTACTTATCAATCAAGCGCCTTATTGTTGTACTTTCACCACCAGGCAAAATAAGCCCGTCCACCTCTTCAAGCTGCTCTTTGCGCTTAATGACAACGGCTTCAGCACCGCATGCCTCGATAGAGCGCACATGCTCTCTGACAGCACCCTGCAGCCCTAAAACTCCAACCTTTATCATAACTATTCTCCTTACCAGCCGCGCTCCTGCATACGAGCCTCAGGAGCCAATGAAGCAATTTCAATTCCCTTCATTGGTGTGCCAAGCTCTTTTGAAAGTTCAGCAATTAATTTATAGTCTTGGTAATGTGTTGTTGCTTCAACAATCGCACGTGCAAATTTAGCCGGGTTCTCTGATTTGAAAATCCCTGATCCAACGAATACTCCGTCAGCTCCAAGCTCCATCATCAGAGCCGCATCTGCAGGCGTTGCAACACCGCCTGCTGCAAAGTTTACAACCGGAAGGCGTCCAAGGCTTCTGATTTCCAAAAGAAGCTCATATGGCGCTCCAAGCAGCTTAGCTTCTGTCATTAATTCATCTTCATTCATGCCAACAACCTTGCGCACCTGTGCATTCACCTTGCGGATATGGCGAACAGCTTCTACGATATTTCCTGTTCCAGGTTCACCTTTTGTACGAAGCATAGATGCACCTTCACCAATACGGCGTGCAGCTTCCCCTAAATCACGGCATCCGCAAACAAAAGGAACCGTATAATCTCTTTTGTTAAGATGGTATTCTTCATCTGCAGGAGTTAAAACTTCGCTCTCATCTATGTAATCTACACCCATCGCTTCAAGCAAACGCGCTTCAACAATATGTCCGATACGAGCTTTTGCCATTACTGGGATAGAAACCGCACCCATTACTTCTTCTACAATACGCGGGTCTGCCATACGGGCTACGCCGCCTGCTGCGCGAATATCGGAAGGAACGCGCTCAAGTGCCATTACTGCTACTGCACCAGCTTCTTCTGCAATCTTCGCCTGTTCAGCGTTAACAACGTCCATAATAACGCCGCCCTTTTGCATTTCTGCCATTCCACGTTTAACTCGATCTGTACCTGTCTTCATGTTTATCCCCCTTCATAAATACCATCTGCTATTGATGGGTTAAATATTATGATAAAAATAATTTTTCAAAAAAAGGAAAATACATTTGTTGTACTCAGAATTTTCCCTATTGAAAATATGCAATGAAAAAGGGCTCCTGTCAAGACAGGAAAGCCCTTTTCTTTAAAACCAACCTTTTACAGTTGAGGAAACACTGCCCCAAACGTCTCCAAAGAAACCGCCGATGCTGCGCATCGTAAGGACAAACCAGTTTGCTTTTTCAACATTTTCAGCAGCTACCACATCTACTTGAATATTGTCTTTGCCCTTATCAGACAAGAATTCCAATTTTCCATCCTTGGCTGACTCAAGTGTTAAATAGCCAATCTTTTCTCCTTTTTTAATAGGAGCCGTTAATTCGCCATCTTCGTTTAATTTCTTTTTATCAAGAACAAGAACTGGTTTATAACTTTCTTTTTCACCATTCTTTACAACCATTTCAATCGGATCCTTGGATACGATCTTTACCTTATCTTCTTTTCCTTTCACTACAGGAACAGTTTTCTGGCCTTTTACCTGATAGTTCTCAGGCACAATTTCCTGCTTCTCAAAGTTACTGAACCCATAGTCAAACATTTTTTTGGTTTCATCAAATCTTGATTTGTATGTTGCCTGTCCATTATCGCCTTTGGCATTCATAACGACACTGATAAAACGGCTGCCATCTCTAAGAGCAGTACCAGTAAAGCAGTATCCGGCAAAGTCAGTTGTACCTGTTTTAAGGCCGTCTACGCCTTCATAGCCGAATACAAGCTCTGGAAGCATCCAGTTCCAGTTGTCCATCTTAATCTCATCATCTGTACCCTCTCTAAACTTCTTTGTAGGGGTACTGGCTGTTTCCAATACTTCAGGGAATCTATTAATTAATTCTTTAGCCAGCATAGCTGTAGCTCTTGCTGACATGACATTTTCTTCTTCAGGGCCGCCTGCAGGAGGTGTTCCTTTTAGATCACGGTTATTCAAACCAGTTGAATTTACAAATTTATAATCTTTTAATCCAAGTTCTCCAGCTTTTTCATTCATCATTTTGACGAAATTCGTTTCTGAACCTGCAATCGTTTCTGCAATTGCAATCGTAGCACCATTCGCTGAATAGATTGTCATTGCTTCATAAAGCTCACGGATATTATATTTCCCGTCTCTGCGCAAAGGAACATTAGATAATGCGCGGTCTTGTGAAACCTTCCATACGTATTCGCTCACAGCATATTCCTGATCCCATTTTACCCGGCCCTCTTCAATAGCCTCAAGGAGCAGGTATTCTGTCATGATTTTTGTCATACTGGCAATGCCCAGTACTTTATCCGCATTTTTTTGATACAAAATCTTTCCGGTCTCAGAATCTACTAAAATAGCAGCATCAGCATTAATATTTAAAATATCTTCTGCATATGCTTTATTTAAACCAGGTAAAAGACCTAATAACATAACCAAGGCAAGGAATCCAGCTACAGACTTACGATAAAATGTTTTTTTCAATTTACTGCCCTCCAACGTTTTAATACACTTTTGTTATTTTATCATAACTCTTATTTAAAAAATAGATAGAGTAATTACCTATTCCTGCCTTATTCAAATGGCATGTTAGGCCTACTTTCCCTTATTAGTATTTTCCTAGTTCCTTTCCCCCGGCACTTCCCTAATAAAAAAAGCAGAAAAGGTTTCCCTTCTCTGCTTCATGTATATTATAGCGAGTAATTTGGCGCTTCTTTTGTAATCTGCACATCATGCGGATGGCTTTCTCTTAAACCTGCACCCGTCATTTTAATAAATTGCGCATTTTCACGAAGCTCCTGTAAGTCTTTTGTTCCGCAATAGCCCATGCCAGAACGAATTCCGCCGACCAGCTGATAAATTGTTTCAGCAAGCGGCCCCTTATAAGCAATGCGGCCTTCTATTCCCTCTGGTACAAACTTTTTATTGTCTTCCTGGAAGTAACGGTCTTTTGAACCTTTTTCCATAGCTGCGACAGATCCCATGCCTCTATACACCTTGAATCGGCGCCCTTGGAATATTTCTGTTTCACCAGGGCTTTCTGATACACCTGCAAGCATGCTTCCGAGCATAACCGCATGTCCGCCTGCAGCCAGTGCCTTAACAATATCACCTGAATATTTAATACCGCCATCAGCAATGATTGACTTGCCATGTTTGCGCGCCTCAGTTGCACAGTCATAAACAGCTGTAATCTGAGGAACACCGACACCTGCAACAACTCGTGTTGTACATATAGATCCCGGACCAATTCCGACCTTCACAATATCTGCACCAGCTTCAATTAAGTCCTTTGTAGCTTCAGCGGTTGCCACATTACCTGCAATAATCGCCAAATCAGGATATGCGGTGCGAATTTCACGTACTGTATCTAGGACACCTTTCGAATGGCCGTGAGCTGTATCAACCACTATGACATCCACATGTGATTTAACAAGCATCTCAACCCGCTTCATTGTGTCACCAGTAACTCCAACTGCAGCACCTGCCAGAAGGCGTCCCCGTTCATCTTTTGCAGAATGTGGAAACTCAATGACTTTTTCAATATCTTTAATTGTGATTAAACCTTTAAGAACTCCCTCATTATCGACAAGCGGCAATTTTTCAATTTTATGCTTTTGAAGAATTTTTTCCGCTTCGTCCAATGTTGTTCCGACAGGAGCAGTCACAAGATTTTCTTTTGTCATCACATCTGAAATTTTAATCGAATAGTCCTGAATAAAGCGGAGGTCACGATTTGTTAAAATACCAACAAGCTTTTGTTCTTCATTGTTATTTACAATTGGGACACCGGAAATTCGGTATTTGCCCATTAAATGCTCTGCGTCAAATACTTGTTGTTCTGGAGTGAGGAAAAATGGGTCTGTAATAACGCCGCTTTCGGAACGTTTTACTTTATCTACTTGGTCCGCCTGCTGTTCAATGGACATATTCTTATGGATAATCCCCAGTCCACCCTGGCGTGCCATTGAAATGGCCATTTCTGCTTCTGTAACAGTATCCATCCCGGCACTGATAATCGGGATGTTGAGTGCAATTTTTTCAGTTAAATTAACTTTCATGCTAACATCACGTGGCAACACCTCTGATTTCGATGGAACAAGCAATACATCATCAAAAGTTAAACCTTCTTTTACAAACTTAGTTTCCCACATCTTTTTTGACCTCCTGGACTCAAAAATATTATTAGTAGGTTATCAATTGGACAAAATACTGTCAAGAACAGATTGATATGTTGGATTTTTCTAAAGATTCGGAGGTTTTGCTATGATTCATCCTTATGACCATGGAAACTCCTTTTTATATTTCTTTTCAGCCAGCACTTCACAGGATTTTTTAAAAAACTGTTATCAAAAGCTTAACTTGGAACAGGCTGAACAGAAAAGTTACGAAAACAGTTATCCTTTTATATACTACCTTGAACATGGACAAGTATACTATGAGCAGGCAGAGAAGGCACCTCTAATCATCAAGCCGATTCTCTTTTTTTATGGCCTTGTCCATCTGGTAAAGGCCTGCATATTGACTGTCGACCCTAATTATCCTGAAACGACCTCGGTTCTGGCTCATGGTGTCTCAACACGAAAAAGGAAAAAGCAGCAATATAACTTTTTTCAGGATGAAGTGAAATTTCAAAAAAGCGGCCTCTTTCCCTATATGGGAGAAAAAATGTTTCACATGAAACATTTGGAAGGTGAAAAAGCGACCATGGGGGAATTATTCAGCCAAATACCCGAACTTAATTATTTGTACAGCCAGACAGAAGGAAGAAATACTTTTCTTGAAGTGAACCAGAAAAAAGATTTATTTATATTGCCAAAAAAGATTTTGGATAGTTTCCATATGACTGAATCCCGTTTTATCGAGTACATGCAATCGAAATCAGACTCCAAAATAGAATTGCAGGGGTCTGAGGAGTCGTACTTGAACCTTCTTATGAAAAACATTAATACATATAATTATAAGCCTTTTCGATATAGCCCGGAGAACAGCAAGTTCTACTTACCGCTCGCCAAGGAAGGACTTATTGATTATCCAGAGCTGCTGATTCATTATTTACTGCTCTATAACTTAAGCATGATCGCACGCTATGAAACTGAATGGTGGAGCGAACTAATCAAAATGATGCCAAATAAAGACTACCCTTTTATCCAATCTTTCCTTCAAATTACGGCTAAAAAGGGACCGTATTTGATTTATCAGTATTTAGTTGATAAAAAATAATGGGGGATTTTATATTTGTTTTTTATTATTTCGAAATAACTAAATACCTTATTTATATTTAAGGTGCTTTCATCTCAAGGCACCTGTTTAGTTTGGAATAATTGATAAAAAAAGCATTCATTGCATAAGTAATTCGAAGGTGCCATCACGTTAAATGATGTGATTAGATACAGCCCCTAAAGGCGCCATAGAGCCAACTGACCGATATATGGAAAAAGTGACCGATAAAAATGAAATCTGACCGATATATCGGAAAAGTGACCGATAAAATAAAATTCTGGCCGATAAATCAATAAAAGTGACCGAT
>NZ_QGTW01000032.1 GCF_003182355.1 Cytobacillus oceanisediminis
GAAATTTAATTGTCTTTTTTAAACTACCTGCCCCTTTGTTCAAAAGAAAAAAGCCGCCTATATTGGCAGCTGGATCTTCAAGTAACGCACCCGTTAGCTTAATAAAAAACCTCTCAAGATTATTTAAAATTACTTGGAATTTTAACGAGAACATAATTTCCAGTCCACATTTGAGTGGTTGCAATTAATCTCCTTCCGTCTTTTTCAAAGAACAGACCAGCACCATCTTTTTCTTTAAATTCCCATCCATTTGAACCAATCATTTGTTTTATATTTTTATCAGCAATCGAAATACCTTTGTTCTCACTACTTGTAATATACCAAGCAGAATCGCCTTCTACTGCAATTTCTACTATTTTACTTTCCGATTCTTTTAGTTTATCAATTGCTTCTTTTGCTGATAAATTCTCTATTGGTAGAGAGGGATAGTATAATTTATTTACAAATATGAACACAGCAATAATAACTATTACAATACCTAGTATAAATCCAGCCTTTTTCATCTAATTACCCCCTTATTGGTTTCAAATCAAGGTATTTTATAAATCCTTTCTCAACTAACCTGCCCCGTTTCTACAATAAGGAGTTCAACATAAAAGGGCATTAATCCTGCTTGGATCAACACCCCCGATAGTTTACAATTTTCAACAACCTCTGTTAACTTATCTAAAAACTTTGATTATGTGTAAAAATTATACTTTGACATCGTACAAAGTATGGAGATTATTTCAAAAAATAAAAATGCCATTTGATATTTTAACTCATTTATTCATTGAGTTCATTAACTGGAAGAAGTATTCAGGTTTATGAGTCTTATTTAGGCTATACCAAGAATCTAATGTATCTGGTGCAAATACATCTAATTTTTTCAGTACTTCCATCGCAAATTCCAGAGGAGCTATTCCTGATGCAGTAACTAAATTCGCATCAGATACCGCAGATCCCACCTCATAAAACTTTTCTCCTTTATAGTTAGGACATACCATTTTAGTGTATTCTAAATTATTACTTGTATGCTTTCTAGTATCTAAGTATCCCATATTCGCAAGGGCCTCAATTGCACCACAAATTGCAGCAACAATAGTACCAAGCTTTAAAGCTTGTCCAATTCTTTCCAAGATAGGTTGATGAATTTCTTCATTCCAAGTAGTCCCTCCTGGTAAAATTAAAAGATCTTTATTCTCAAGAGTACATTCATCAAGGGAAATATCTGGTTTTATGCTCAGTCCTCCCATAGTAGTAATCATTTCTTTATTAGCTCCTACTGTAATTACTTTTAAAGGTACTAAATCTTTTTTGAAATATCTTCCTGAGTTTAGTTCAGCAATTAAATATCCATATTCCCAGTCCGACATTGTATTAAATACATATAGAAAAACTTTTTTTGTTTGCATCCAATAACACTCCAATCATAAATTTTATAGTTTATTTTTTTACACATCAAAAGCAATCCCACCTAAAAGAACATACGTTCACTTAGGGATAAGTGTATACCATATTTAACCAAAAGTCTATTTCTTATTCAACTAACCTGCCCTTTTGTACAATAAAAAAAGCCACCTGAGATGATAGCTGGATCTTAAAGTATTGCACCCGTTTGTTGAATAAGAAAAAGCTGCCGCAATGACAGCCCAGTTATTAAACTCTTGCACCATTTAGTTGACGAACGGACTTGACTCCCATTCCTCTCGTAAAAGCCCCATCCTGATTGAATCATAATACTGTCCGTTATAATAACGGCACTTTCTTAACCTTGCTTCCATTCTCATTCCAAGTTTTTCTCCGACCTTGATCATCCTTTCATTTCCCGACCAAGTGGTATAACCTACTCGAACCAATGGTAAGGTAGTAAATAAATGATTTATCCAAAGGCGAAGAGTTCTCGTGCCATAACCACCGCTCCAGAATTTGGGGTTATATATTACTATTCCCATTTCGAGCCAATTTGAAGGTTTATGTTCCCAATAATAACTTACTGTACCTATAACTTTTCCATTCACTTCAATAACCCAAGGACTGTCTTGTTTTACAATTTTTTCTTTTCCATTTATATAATCTTCATATGGAATGTGCTTATGTTCGAAGTAAGGAGCATCCCATTTTTTCCATTCTGGTAATTCTTCCTTATAAATTAGTTCCCATAGTATTGGTAAATCTTCCTCATTAATTGGTCGAATAATTAATTCATTTTCCTGATAATACACTGGTCTTCCTCCGTATTTACAATATCCTTATTCTAATACTTCTCTAATGTACATTGTTTTTCCTTTATAAAGATTTACCCTTTTGTTCAACTTACCTGCCCTTTTGTTTAATAAGATAAAAGCGCCTGATTCGGCAGCTGATCCTTGAACATAAGCACCCGTTTGTTTAAGTACATTTATTCACAATCTTAGTTTTAATACAGGAATGCTGCCCCTTTAGCCACTCATGCAGCGCAATACACGCGCTGCACCACAGAGAATGAAAATGGCGATACCCGTCTATAATGCTTAATGGCTGACGAAGAAGGTCGATACACTATGGCGCATTAGAGCCCATCCTTTAGTCTGACTCCGACGATCACGGTGTACCACTACTGTTGCGCCCTAAATGGGTAGCACTCATGGGAGATTAATCCTTATTCTGGTCGTTGGGTCAGCCCAACCATATTACTTTTTATAGAAGGAAGGCACTTAATTACGTATTTCAACTTAATATTAATCATTTATAAGGCTCAGCCTTTTTTTAAAAACATTTTTACTGGGTCAATTTTGTTATGCTCTTTTCGAGCTTTTGAGCTTTTTTATTTTAATGGGAGTTTAATAAAAAATGAAAAGCCTTCTCATTCGAGAGGACATATTTTTTGCAATTAAAAAACCAACCATCGGGAAACTGGTTGGTTTCTAATAAGGAGAAGCAAAATGAAAGCTATACCACATAACTATCATTCACCCATGTGTGTCCTGGCGGTATCACACTACCCAAATTCTACCTTATTTTTCTTAGCTAGTCTGTGTATTTTCTGTGAACGTCAAAAAGGTAAATCATCCTTTATAACAGGTTGTATCTGTTTAACGTCCTCAGTAATGTCATTTTCCTCATTCCAGGTTACTTTTTCAATAATGGTTTCTCTGCTACTTGATTCTTTGATTTGTTCTTGAATCCACTCATAAGCCACTATTGCCACAGCAAAATTTGCATCGTCCTTAAATTCACGATCACTCACAAAAAACTCGCCACGCCGTAATCCTCTGCTTCCAACAATGTTCAATATTGTTTCAATGATTACTTTCATATTGCACACCTCAACAAAAGAAGTTTATGTCACTATTATAGAACGTACATTCCCTTTTGATGCAAAAAAAGAACCATCCATAATAATTGTGGTTATGATAAATATTCAACGAATGAGAAAGCTGTTTTTTAATCTTCTTCAACTAAAGCACCCGTTACTTTAAGTGTATTTAATCACATAACAAATAGAATATCCAAGATGGATATTAAAAAATTTACACAAAGTCCAATCTAGGATTTTTATCATTTTTCACCAATATTTATATCAAACAGATAATCAGATGATTCGGTACCTTCGAAGCTTTCTTGTGTGATATTTCCTTTATCATCTCTTTTCTCTCCCGTTTTCTTAATTGCAAATGTTGAAATATAATAGCCTTCAACTGGTAACTGTTCATCATCTAATAATTGTATTTCTCCATTTGATATAAAAAAATGAGTTCTATTTTTTATTGCATAATTGATTCGTTCCCCTGTACTTTGTATCACATAGGAGGAAAAGTCACCCTTTGCATGAGTAATTTCTTTAATATCAAGAACATTAAGATTTTCAAAGAAATGGTCAGCTTCTATTAATCGGTTGTATTGGAGCCATGTATCAAGCTGACTATTCGTAACTTGATACCTACTCTTCACAATATCATATCGAATTTGATAAAGATTATAGCTATTGCCATTTTGTCCGAGTAGCTGCCAGCTTAAGTCTGTAATACTACCATCTTTAACATAGTTGACTTCAAAATCCTCAAGCCTTAAATTGTTGTTCTCTAGCTCTAATTCTTGCTTTACCTGTTCATATTCATCTTGAAAGTTCATCGTATATACTGAACCAAGTTCATGTTCGATAAATATTGGGCGGCTTTCCCATTCATGAATGGCAAATGGCAAAATCCAATGGACTAGTATAAATGCAAGAACACCAAAGACAGATGCCATTCGTTTTACATTTACATTTAACTTAGGTCGAAAAAATAACAGGTAAACTATAAACCCAATAGGAAATGGAATTTGATTGAAATTAAAAGCAAATGAACCTAATATAAAGTATCCAATTATTTTTAACGGAAAATAAGATTCTGCTTCGTCCTTTTTCCACGCTAAAAATAAGAAACTAACAATTAATATAACTGTGTAAATAATAGCTGCCATTTTTACCCCTTATCTGGTAGGAAAACTCCATATTTGTTTGAAATCCGAGCTTAACAAAGCAAGCCTAAGTATAATATTCCTCTTTGTTTATGTCACTTCCTTCTTCAACTATACTGCCTGTTAGTAAAATAAGAAAAGCCGCCTTAGATGGCAGCTAGTTCTTTAGGTAATGCTCCCGTAAGTTTGAATAAACAATCTTAATCCTTTACTTCTATTTTTTTTGCTTTAGCTTGGGCAGGATATGATTCGTTAATACCTCCATCAATCAATACTTCGACTTTGTTACCTATATTTAAGCTATTTATTTCATCACTACTTAGGTAAATAAGGGAAATCCCTTCCCTATTCAAATCTGATATTGATTTTTCTTTAATCACTTTATATTCTTCTGATGTAATATCTTCAGCAACTAATATCCTGTTTTCTTCAACTTTAAGTATATAGCCTTCTGTTTTTGAATCTGTACTTGTTGATGTTCCTGTAACTGTTGGTGTCCCTTTATCTATACACCCAGTTATAAATCCAATAAAACTCAACAAGGCTATACTTGTACAAATATTACTAATTTGCTTCATTTTATCACCCCATAAGATTAGACGTGATATTTTCAAAATAGTTCCATCTTATTGATCTATACTGCCCCTTTAGTTGAAGAAGACGATATCCATACCAACTGTGTAGCAGTGCCAAAGATAAGAAAAAACAAGGGAATTTTCTTGGGAAGGTTGGGTTTTTCTTCAAAAATTGTTATCCTAATAGAAAATAAGTTAAGAAAGGGTTCTAAGAATTTATGTTAAAAAAAGCAGGTATTCTTATTCTAGGATTCATTTTAAGTTTCATTACTTTTCGCGTGCCTATGAAAGAAATGTGGTTTAACAGTGGTTTTTTTGAGGTTTACACTTTCTGGATTTTAGTATTAATTCTTTTCTCCTATAATTTTGAAAAAGAGTAGTAAATATATAGTGAAATAGAATCAATCAAACTTCCATCTGTATACATTTTTGGGTTTTTAAGGTATATTTCTGGATGGAGGTGGGGTAAATGAAAAAAAAGATTTCATTTTTCATGGTTGTATTACTACTAGCTTTATCATCAATATTTATTAGTCACCCTCTGGCTGCTAATAACAGCAGTACTGACGTAAATATTGAGTATGAGAAAGATGGTAGAGTCAAAGGATTCAAGAATGCAGAGAACATGAGCGATAAGGCTCTGAATGAGGTTTTAGAGAAAATTGGATTAACAGAGGAAAGTATCGAAACACTTAGCAAACGTGAGAAAGTAGATATTGTAAAACGAGGCGGAAAAGCAATTGATCTTCAGGTTAAAAGCGCAAAAACCTATTATGTTTCTTTAGATGGCAGCCGTACTGAATATACGGAACAAAATGAAGAGATAATCAAAGAAAAAAAATTAGCAGATTTAAAGAAATACAATGAGATGACTGGAGATTCAAAATCGATTTTGGAGCTTTCTGGACCAGAACCATTGATGATTAATGAATCACAAGATATGGTTACCGCTTCTACCACTGCAACAGGAGCGCTTCCTCCTATTAAGACGGAGCCTAATGGAGACCTGGAAATATGGCAACAAGTTTTGTATCTCGGTCCATGGGACGGTCATATGAATTATAAATACATTTCAAATGCTTCTTGGTATGATGCGCCTTTTAATACCAAAACAGATGCTTTTGCAACGGCATTTGATACATTTGCAGTAGCAAAAGCTGATTCCTTTCAAGCTAACTGGTTCCAGGATCAAGCTGTGCCAGATGGAAATGGGGGAATCACGTATATTACTGAGGAAAAACAACTTTCAGCTGATACAGATTCTTTTAAGCTATATGGACATGGCGTAAAGGTTAAAATAGGTGAGGGATCTTATCAAAATATAAGTATGTCCAGAGAGGTCTTAGTAGGTACGAGTCATATTGGTGACCCAGCTTATATTTTAACCAAATACCATCATACATATGGAACTATAACTGGCCTTGCCATCAATATCGGTCCAGCTGCTATTTCCTTTGAAGGTGCTTGGGGAGACGATACTATTTTAGAATTTAATTACACCTACGGTGATGTAAATTCATGGGATTTATAAAAAAGATCGAGCCGACAATTTATCGGCTCGATTCTTTTGATTCATATTATTATGTTGTAATTTTAGAATTCAATCTAACCTTAAGTAAGCTCAGCAAATTTATTAAAATTACCTCAAAATAGTTACTGCTCAAAAATTGTTCATAATTTTTATCCGTTACCTGCAAAGATTGTACGGCCTCTATAACTAATTAAATAATGTTTTCCCGTCAGCCATAGAATGTTAATAATCCCTTTTTACTGCTTATACACCTTCTGGGAAAACTAAGAGAAATTGCATACAAAAAATATTTCGGGGAAGTCAGTATAAAGGACATTGTCATTTTAGACAAGCGTTGGGAACTTGTGGGACACACTATAAAGCAAGTAAAAGCAAATTGCATTGAAGGAAAATAACCTAGGGATTCAAGAGCGAAGAATTCATCGCTTATATTATGGCGATCCAAATGCTCTGTTGATAACGTAAAAGGCACTATATAATCTAATTCCTATGCCAAAGCATAAGAAAAACGCTGAAATTCTCAGCGTTTATATTTGAATTAGCAGCACGATGAATTTTTTATCTCTATTTTAACTGGCTGAGTTGTGCAGCAGGATGACTCAGTCTCCATTGATTCAACATCAGATTTTGTATAGAAAAATTCCCACTCGTTTCCGTCTGGATCCGTTACCCAAAATTTATCTTGCGTGGCATAGCAACAAGTAACATCCATTTCTTCACGGGCGAAGAATCCCAGTTTTTCTAACCGTTCTTTATGCTGGAAAACTTCTTCCTGATTTTCGACCTGAAAACCAAAATGTCCCACCTGGTTTCCTGAAACCTCATCCTTTAAATTCAAGGTAAAGTTTAGACCTGGGTCTTCCAGTAAAAACTTTACATAATCTTCTTTTACTTTTACTGGTTCAGCATTAAAAACTTTTGAGTAGAATTCAATTGATTGATTTAAGTCCGTTACATTTATTCCAACATGCACTTTCATAATTGAACACTCCTTTGGGATCTTTAAGATTGTTTTTTTATATTAGCAGCAAGAGGACTGTTGTTCATCAGATGTGCCGCAGCAGGAGTCATCTTGTGTTGTTTCCACCTCTTTGGTTTCTATATCACAGCAACCAGATGATTTAGCGGATTTGCCAGTAAACTTTTTAATGAAATTCATTTTTAACAGCTCCCTTATCGGTTGATGATATTATAAATCAATTTTTTTTGATTTATAATCAAAGTATATTAGCAATTATTTCTAAATGCAATCATTTTATCAAAAAAAATTGATAAAAAATTAAAGAAGATAACTGTAATGGGTTAACTATGATGGATTCAACCAGGTCATGGAGAATTCCAAAAGCTGTTTCTACTGGTTCCCAGAAAATATTTTCTAAGTTGTCTTCGGGAGTATGGATGCCTCTCTGACTGAATTAGCACAACTTTACTCTTTAAGTCCTCTTGAGCCACCTCATCCCTATCTTTCACAACGATTAAATTTCCTTTCAGCTTGCTTCCATCAGGATGGGAATATCTTGACACTTCTCCATAATCGATTCGGTGCCTCAGTTTTCTTTCGCCTACCCTAAGAACAACCTCACCCTTTAGTCGGGCTGCAAAAATATCAAACCTTGAAAAATACCCATCTTCCCCTGCGGGCTTAGCACCCAAAGCACTTAATTCTTTGGCTAGGTATTGGGCAGCAAGCTTGGCTCGAGGTGAACCAGATAACCGTCCTCCTGTTTCCTTGGATGTTAAAAATGCTAGATCCTTAATTAGATTTGCTTTTATTGGAGAATCATCAACATGAAACTGCATAAAAAACCACTTCCTTAACATCAATTTTTTTTGATGTTTTAATCATACAGTTAACAGACAATTATGACAATAGACTATTTTCCTTTTTAATCAAATTATTTTGATTTTGATGATTGACATATGAAAATTTTGGATTTATGATTAATCTATCAAGAATTTTTGATTAAAGGAAGGTGAATGCAATGAAAACGGATATGATAAACCAAAATCAGTCGATGGATCACCTATTGGAATATTACGAGGATAAATTCAAAGCAATAGCGGATAAAAAGCGACTTCAGATAATGAATATCTTAACCCAGAAGGGCTCCATGTGCGTGTGTGATCTCGCTCCCCTTTTAGAGATGAGCCAATCAAAACTGTCCTACCATTTAAAAATATTATTGGATGCGAATATCATCAAAAAAAAACAAGAGGTACTTGGAGTTTTTACGAGCTAAATCAAGAAGAATTAAATCACTTATTATCACCAGAGTTATGCTGCCTGTTTAAACCTACTTGTTGCTAATTTTTTTAAATTAAACATCAATTTTTTTTGATTAACAAGGAGGAAATCAAGATGGATTATTACAATTATGAATTGATCTTAAAAACAAAACAGCAAGAAATTGAAAGGATGTCAAATGAAGCCTGGAAGTTCGCAACATTGAGGGAAGAATCCTTTTTCAGCAAGCTAATCAGAAAATTTTCTTCAGTGAAGAAAACAGCAGAACCAAGCAAACAAAATCAATGCATTTGCATTTGCGATTGTTAGGAGGAATTGATAATGTTAATGGATACTCTTAATAGTTTTCTATATATTGCATTGGAATTGACGGTTCTTTTCATTGGGATATCATTCTTGATTAGTCTGCTGCAAGGATATATTCCTTATGAAAAAATTGAGAAAAAGCTGGCTGGCAAAAATAAATTGATCGCAGCGTTTGCAGCCATACTCTTTGCCTTTATCACTCCATTCTGCTCCTGCTCAACCATCCCTGTTGTAGTGAATATGTTAAAAAGGAAAATGCCGTTTAGCATTGTAATGATTTTCTTGTTCGCCTCCCCTGTGCTTGATCCCACTATTTTAACGATTATGGGCGTGGTTTTAGGATGGAAAGTGACTATTATCTATACAATCCTAACCACAATCTTTTCTATCATCATTGGCTTTACTCTTGAGAAGTTTGGATTTGAAAAGTCAGTAAAAAATGTTGTGATGACAGGGTATGAAGAGAAGACTAAGAAATTTAATCTTCAATTGGCTGTCAAGGAAACACTTGATTTAATGAAAAGTGTTTATCCCTATTTATTAGTAGGTGCAGCCATTGGAGCCTTCATTCATGGTTTGGTACCTACTGAATGGATCTCAAGTTATTTTGGGAAAGATCATTGGTGGCTGATTCCGATAGCAGCAATTGTAGGCATTCCTTTATATATCCGCCTATCCAGTATGATTCCAATTTCTCAAATTTTGATTGCAAAAGGTATGGCATTGGGACCTGTTATGGCAATGCTCATCAGCTGGGCGGGTTCCAGCTTGCCTGAGGTTGTTCTTTTAAAATCCATTTTTAAGAAAGAACTCGTTTTCACATTTGTCTTTTCCGTTTTTCTCTGTCCACCATTTCAGGTTTTATTTTTTACCTTGTTTAATATCCGACTAGTATGTATTTATCAAAAAAAAATATAAAAATAAGACCTTCACCAAGGTCTTATTTTATTTAGGCACTGCTAAACATTACTACTGATATATTGACAAAAATAAAGAATATCAACAAAAAATTTTATGGGAGCACTTTTTAAATTATTCTTGTATCGTCTTGTTGTATAGAAAACCATCTAATAATCTGTTGAGAAATAATATCCATCAATTTTGAGAATTCAAATAAATATTCGTTTGGACATTCATCGCCCTTTAAATCATAGTTAGTTTTTGCATGTGCAAACATATTCCTTGTAGAGGAAATCGAACTTGCTATTTCTTCAAGAGCTTTTTTTTGTTCCTCTAAATTACTTTGTAAAGTTATTTTATTTGTTTTCTTAAGGAATTTAGGAGCGATATTTACCAGTTCAAAAATATCACAACAAGTTTCAATAGTTATTTTAAATGCGAGATAATCCTTACGAAGGTTTCAGTGATCTTCGAAAATTTTCCCTAACTCTAAAACATAACTTGCATCGGGAGATAACGCTCTTGAACTAGATAATTTTGAAACGGTTTTTTCAATTAGGTCTTTACGTATGACAGTTTGAGAAACATATTCTATTACTCGACTAAAAGTAAGTATTTGTTGCTCAGGGAGATTCGTGTTGAATGCAGATTTATATATTTCTAATAATTCCTGTATTCCTTTACCTTGAATTAAGGGTCTTAGCTTTATTCCATTATCAGCCTTATTTAACTCTTCTTCTTCATCCCAAAATTCATATTCCCACGGATTAGAATAAATCTCCAAATCCAATGTTGATTTTAATTCAAAAAAGTAGGAATTAAAAATGATATCTAAATCTTTTTCTTTTACAGCGCTCTCACTGGAAATGCGAATAAAAATATCGTCTTCGGCTATTGGGGGGACATATTTATTATACATACCCTCTATTGTTAGCCGAAGGTTAAAGCTATTCATGACAGTCTCTATATCAACCTTATAGCTATTATCCTGGATAATAATTTTTGTTCCTAAATCCATATCAAAAAATGCTGATTCAATAAAATTATTGTGTGATGTAGTTATCCGCATTAATGCAGTTTTTTTACTGAGCAATTTATAATCATCAATGAGTTTACTATTCTTGGCTTCTTCTACCATGCATAAAATTTCGGACAATTTATAATTACCCTCTAATCCATATTCACTTCTCGGTAATATTAAGTCAGTAGGAGTTTCATATGTAAACAGTATTTGTTCGAGATCATCCTCACCATCTTGGATTAGGGCTTCATACGCATACTCTTCTCCATCAAAATAGCAATCTATCTCATGATCTTGGCAAAATCTCAATAACTCCTCAATTTCTTGTTTTAATGTTTCTGGTTCAAATACTACTGCCATTTTATTCACCTCATATTAATTTTATCATATTCTCAACCTCGTTTTGGCAGAAGAAAAAGGACCTTGAATAATCGAGTAGAGGGAAAATAAATGTATTATTTTCGCCCCTCTCACAACACCGTACGTACGGATCGCGTATACGGCGTTTCAATTTATATCACAGTGTGAACTTTTAGATAATGTTCTAAAGCAGAGGGGACTCCCCTCTGCTTTAGTCTATTGTTTGAGATTGCTCTTTGGACGACTTTTGATAATCCTATGTATCGGTAACCTTTTCGACAGTAGATTAATCCTTTCGCTTCTTCCTCTGGAATCCCTAGCTGAATAAGCGATTTGATTTGTTTCTTCGCTACTTTCCATTGTTTCCATATGATGACCCTAATTCTGGAGCGAAGCTTATTGTCTATTCGTTCAGTCACCTTTTTCATGTTTGCCACTCTGAAGTAATTTACCCATCCAAGTATAACTTGTTTCAGTTTCAATATTCGGCAGTCTAGTGAACACTCCAGTTTCGTTTTGTCAGTTGTCGAAGCTTCCTTTGAAACTTCTGTACCGAACTTGGATGAGGTTTCACTTGATAACTCTTGTTAACAATGTCGTAATAATACCCAAATCCTAAGAATTTTAATTCTTTTGGACGTGAGATTCTACTCTTCTCTACGTTGACTATCAGACCTAATTTCTCTT
>NZ_QGTW01000033.1 GCF_003182355.1 Cytobacillus oceanisediminis
AAGATGACTCCGGCAGCTTACCGAAGTCATCTCATCGCTGCGTAGATAGCAGCATCTCTTTTTATTAAACTGTCTACTTTATAGGGTGCAGTTCACAATAATTCAAAACTCATTCTTAATACCTTCACGGTGCCATTCAAAAGGGCGAATCGACTTTTACTATCGGCTTTAATTATTTACTTCTTAATAATGTGGTATCCCTGCTCACGAAATCCCTGGTCTGTATCTGGATCTGAATCTACTATCTATGCCTATATGGAGCTCTTGCTGAGAATATCAACTTCAAAAATTTCAGCCTTGTTGATGAATTTATTGTATTGGCGCCATGGCTATTTTAATGGAAAATAAAATCCATCAGTTTATTTAATGATGGATTTGCAGTTCGGACAGGTTATAACCTTTTCCGGCTTAAATTTAATTTTTTTTAAATCTTTCTTAGTGAAGGTAGCAAAGGCATTGTATGTAAATCCGCATACACAGGTGTTTTGATCCTTTACGATATGAACCAAATTCGACTCCTTGCTAATTACTGTTGGATAAATCATTTTTCACCCTTCTCATAGTTGGATTAGGCAGATGGTTAAGGTATGAAATGTCCTATATGCAGCCCGGCTGCCGTGACTTTGAATCGTTTTAGGCCCGTGGCTTTGCGTCTTCCGCTTTCGCGGAATTTGCCCAGATGAAATAATATCATAAATTGGAGGAAAAATCATAGTTTGCCGGGAATTGTAATAAAAACGCAAAACAGTTTACAAAAGTGATTTGTGAAACACAAAAAACCCCGTTCAATTCAGAACGAGGTTTTGTCTATATAAAATCTTTCTGCTCATCTCTATTCTTTATGCCTGATTTTTAAGAATTCGAGACATGTCAGCAGTGCATCTCCTCCAAATCCTGCAATAACCGAAAGGAGTACAACCCTTATGGTAGAATCAGGATCTGAAGAAACGACCAAAAAAACAGCCGCCAAAGCCCCCATGATTACTTCTTCCAAGACCCCCAGATAGATGAATTTCTTTGTCCTCCGAGGTTTTACCATTTTGCCTTCTTTCCGGATATGTCCAACGACACCGACTAGCCCACCAATCAACAAAGCGAAGGTAATGTTCAAAAACATTTGTTCTTCACACTCCTAAAGTCGAGATTTTGGACAAGCGACCTTAGGTTGATTCTCGGTGTATTACCATTATATAGGAAGATGGTATAAATTAGTATGCATAAAAATACCGAATTTTCTGAATAATAAATAGTTAAACTTTACTGTAACTTCCTTCCAAAAGAGAAGTTACTGTTACTATTGTACGATTTTATTCATAGTACCAGGTAATAAGAACTGTCTCCAATTGGAATGTTCTCAAAAATAAAAAGCAAACATAGAATGCTTGCTTTTTGAAGTCTATTAATGGATATGGCGATATACACCGATCACCTTGCCCAGGATGGATACATTTCGAAGGATAATAGGTTCCATTGTAGAATTTTCGGGCTGGAGGCGTACATAATCTTTTTCTTTGAAGAATCGTTTAACTGTCGCTTCGTCTTCTTCGGTCATGGCCACAACAATGTCTCCGTTATTAGCTGTGCTTTGCTGCTTGACGATGACATAGTCACCATCCAGAATTCCTGCCTCAATCATACTTTCTCCCATAATTTCAAGCATGAATACATGTTCGTCAGCTGGAGCCAGCCTTTCTGGAAGGGGGAAGTATTCCTCCACATTTTCAATCGCGGTAATCGGCTGGCCGGCAGTAACTTTACCAACGATCGGCACGTTGACTGCACTAACCTTTGGGATGTGCGAAGACTCGTCCAAATCCAAAATCTCAATGGCGCGCGGCTTGGTAGGATCCCTGCGGATTAATCCTTTGCTTTCAAGCCTTGCGAGATGGCCGTGGACAGTGGAGCTGGAAGCAAGCCCAACTGCTTCACCAATCTCTCTAACAGAAGGCGGGTAGCCTCTGAGTTTGACTTCTTCTTTTATAAATTCCAATATATCTTGCTGCCTTTTTGATAATTTCACCATCTTAAACGCACCTCGTATGATTTTCTTTGCCTTTATTATAGCATCAATTACCATTTGATACAAACATAAGTTCGAATTTTTGTTGACACAAAACAAATGTTCGGTCTATAATGAAAACATCAAATACGAACGTACATTCTGATAGAGGTGTTTAATTATGATGAAAAAATTGTGGGATTCTTATTCTTATGCTATTATTCTATTCGTTTTAAGCTTGGCAGCATCTTTCATATTAGTTTTGCTAATGGAAACACCGGATAGCGAGAAGTTTGTAAAAGTCACTATATCAGAGGGTGACTCCCTTTGGGAAATCGCTGAAAATTTCTCAGCTGAACATTCACTGTCAGCCGATGAATTTATCAGCTGGGTAGAACAAAACAATGGAATCGCAGGCGGAAGAATTTTTCCTGGTGATGAAATTGTTATCCCTGTTAAAGCTGCTGAAGGGCAGCCATATACCGAGCTTGCTAGTTCAGAACTGAATGAATAGCTATAAGGAGAAGTTATGAAAGCAATTATATACTGCAGGGTAAGCACAACAAAAGAAACGCAGGAAACATCTCTTTCCAGGCAGGAAGAGGAGTTGTTGAACCTGGCAAAAAAGAATGGATTTGACGTGGTCAAAGTCATCCGCGAGCAGGCGAGCGGATACGATTTAGAAAGAGATGGAATACTGGAGCTTCTCGATTTAATAAAAGAAAAAGATATTAATTTGGTTCTGATCCAGGATGAGACGCGGCTTGGACGCGGCAATGCCAAGATTGCCATTCTTCATTGTATCTTAAAAGAAGAGGTCCAGCTCTACAGCATCTCCAACAATGGACAGCTTCAGCTATCAGAATCGGACTCCATGGTATTAAGCATTGTCGGAATGGTAGAAGAGTATCAAAGAAAGCTTCATAATATTAAAATCAAACGGGGCATGCAAAGAGCGGTAGTTAAAGGGTACCGTCCCGAGAAAAATCTGAGCAATCAAGGAGCCAATGCCGGCAGAGAAAGGATCGAAGTCCCAATAGATGAAATTGTCCGGCTTCGAAAAAACGATCTCACCTTTGCCGAAATTGCAGCAACATTAAGAGGGTTTGGCTACAATATTTCAAAAGCAACCGTACATAGAAGATATAAAGAGTATGTTGATTCATTAGCAGAGTAGAGCACTTTTCTTGTCAAAAGTGCTTTTTTTTAGTATGATGGCATTTGAGTTTCAGTATTTTTAAAAGGTAAAACTTGTAGCGTAACCAAACTTTCTATTAGATTATCCAAAGGTTAACTTTTGATATAAAGGAGCTTAAGCATGCTGCCAAAAGAAAAACTTGCTCGAATCAATGCACTGGCAAATAAGGCGAAAGAATCCCGTTTAACTGAAGAAGAGGCAAAGGAGCAATCATCACTCCGCCGGGAATATTTGGAGACGTTCCGCTCTTCTATGCTGAACACGTTAAAAGGTGTGACGATTGTTGACCCTAAAGGCAATGACGTAACCCCTAAAAAACTGAAAGATCTTCAGGACAAGAACCGCCTTCATTAATATCATAATTGCAAGGGATACACATTCAGTTGTATTCCTTCTTTTAATAGAAAGCGGAGATGACCACCTTGGCATATTTTTCCGGCTATCTCCGCTTTTCTTTACATATGCCGGGTCTTTTTGTGTCAAAATAGTAACAAACCGGCTTTTTATCGCAGTCTAACGGGCAGTAAGACACCCACTTCAAGACTCAGGGACCCGAAGCAAGATAAGCGGGAGTCAAACTGCCCGTAAAGGCCCGATTGGTAACAATCAGTGGGGGATAAAAAACTCCCCCACTGATTGAAGTTTCACTTTATGTCTTTTTCCTGACCCTATTGGTTGTGAAAAAAACAGACACCCGATAATATAAAATGAGTAAGAATTACTCTCGAAAGGATGTATTGAATGTTTAATCAAACAGATGAACTATCCATCAGTTCCATTCGTACTTTATCAATCGACGCCATTGAAAAGGCGAATTCCGGCCATCCAGGCATGCCAATGGGAGCTGCACCAATGGCTTATACACTTTGGACACGCTTCATGAACCACAATCCTAAAAACCCAGAATGGTTCAACCGTGACCGTTTCGTCCTTTCAGCCGGACATGGATCGATGTTATTGTATAGCCTTTTACATTTATCAGGCTACGATGTATCTATGGAAGATATTAAGCAGTTCAGACAATGGGGAAGCAAGACTCCTGGCCACCCGGAATTCGGGCACACTCCTGGTGTTGATGCAACAACTGGCCCATTAGGACAGGGAATTGCAATGGCTGTTGGTATGGCTATGGCTGAACGCCACCTTGCTGCAACTTACAATAAAGAAAACTTCAATTTGGTTGACCACTATACATATAGCATTTGCGGAGATGGAGACCTTATGGAAGGTGTTTCTGCGGAAGCTGCTTCCCTTGCAGGCCACTTAAAGCTTGGAAGACTAGTTGTTCTTTATGATTCAAATGACATTTCACTTGATGGAGATTTGGATAAATCCTTCTCTGAAAGTGTAGAACAGCGTTTCAAATCTTACGGATGGCAGTACATCCGAGTTGAAGACGGCAATGACCTTCATGAAATCGCTAAAGCGATCGAGGAAGCGAAAACAGACGAAAACCGTCCAACTATGATTGAAGTAAAAACAGTAATTGGCTATGGTTCACCTAACAAATCAGGTAAGTCTGATGTTCATGGCGCCCCGCTTGGTGCTGATGAACTTAAATTAACTAAAGAAGCTTACAAGTGGACTTTTGAAGAGGACTTCCATGTACCTGAAGAAGTATATGATCACTTCAAACAGCAAGTAGCTGAAAATGGTGCTAAAAAGCAGCAGGAATGGGAAGACCTTTTTGTTCAGTACAAAGAAAAGTATCCTGAACTCGGCCAGCAGCTTGAGCAAGCAATCAACGGAGAGCTTTCTGAAGGATGGGATAAAGGCATTCCTGTTTATGAAGAAGGAAAAAGCCTTGCAAGCCGCGCTTCCTCTGGAGAAGTGTTAAATGCAATCGCACAAAACCTTCCTTCATTCTTTGGCGGATCAGCAGACCTTGCAGGATCCAACAAAACAATGATCAAAGGTACAGGCGACTTTACTCCGGAATTATTTGAAGGCCGCAATATCTGGTTCGGTGTCCGTGAATTTGCTATGGGGGCGGCATTAAATGGTATGGCGCTACATGGCGGATTAAAAGTATTCGGAGGAACTTTCTTCGTATTCTCTGATTACCTTCGCCCGGCCATCCGTTTGGCTGCACTTATGAATCTTCCTGTCACGTATGTATTTACACACGACAGTATTGCGGTTGGTGAAGACGGCCCTACACATGAGCCTGTTGAACAGCTTGCTGCATTGCGCGCAATGCCAAACATTTCTGTTGTCCGCCCTGCTGACGGAAATGAAACAGCAGCTGCTTGGAAAACAGCAATTGAATCAACAAACAAGCCAACGGCTTTAGTATTGACTCGCCAAAACCTTCCTACATTAAAAGGAACAGATTCAGCAGCATACGAAGGCGTTAAAAAAGGTGCTTATGTTGTTTCGCCGGCTTCAAATGATAAAGCAGATGTACTATTGCTTGCTGCTGGATCAGAAGTTAGCCTTGCTGTAGAAGCACAAAAAGCGCTTGAAGGCGAAGGAATCCATGCATCTGTTGTCAGCATGCCTGCTTGGGACCGCTTCGAATCTCAATCCAAAGAGTATAAAGAAAGCGTCATTCCAAAGGCTGTGAAGAAGAGACTTGCCATCGAAATGGGATCTTCTCTTGGCTGGCACCGCTACGCTGGAGACGAAGGCGATGTTCTTGCTATTGATACATTTGGCGCATCTGCACCAGGTGAAAAAATCATGGAAGAATACGGCTTCACTGTAGAAAACGTAGTAGCACGTGTAAAAGCATTGCTGCAAGGATAATAAAATGACTTTAGAGGAAGAGCTGAGAAGCTCTTCCTTTTTTGTGTGTGCCAGGCATGGCAACTATCTAGGTGGTGAAAGTCCACTGTGGGGGTACACATCGACTAACCACTAAGGAAGCGCAAGGTACTA
>NZ_QGTW01000034.1 GCF_003182355.1 Cytobacillus oceanisediminis
ACTGTTACTCCATCGCCCCCACTTGTACCTTTATTTTTATAGACACGTAAATAAGCTTCATTCATATTTTGATTACTTAGAATCTGTTCTAAAAGTTCCACACTCGTTTCTCCTTCCCTCTCACGTAGTAAGTGATAGCTCCATTTTGGTTATCCTTTGAGATACGCTCATACTTTTACCATAAACACATTCGGAGTTCGTCACTCACGCATTCGTGGTGTTGAAACACTATAAATTGTTCAGCCCTTCATGAATTTATTTCATTACTATGGCTTCTGCTGACTTCTTGCGACTAACCTTTTTCGACTGTACTTCTGTACATCCGCAAGACCTCCCAGGGTAAGACAACTATCTTTCCTCTTTTACTCGCCTGATTTACCCTATAAAGCTACGCACATCTTTTTGGACTTTGACTTGTTGTGGAGCCTCATCCCTTTATAAAGCCTTAGTATCAGATTTCTGTTCGTCGAGCCAAGATTTTATTCCACACTTCCTCCAGCCCTTACCTCGCGATAAGCACCTTGCGCTTCCTTAGTGGTTGGTCGATGTGTACCCCCACAGTGGACTTTCACCACCTAGATAGTTGCCATGCCTGGCACACACAAAAAAGCCGCCTATTCGGCAGCTGATTTTGAATTTAAGCACCCATTGTTGAAGATAACTGCAAGGACTTATTCAACCTTGCCACCTCAGAATTCTAATTCTAATATTTATCAATTGTTGCACCTATCACAGAGGATCTAATAATATTTAAATTCAGAAATCTTTCCAACTCCTTAGGTGTCCCACTAATTACGGCTCCGCTAATTAGTGTATTTTGCATTTGAAAATCAGAGTATGGATATTCTTCTGAAACTCCAAAACCATATGCATTATCCCCATTTACAACTTTTACTGAATCAGATCCTTGCATACCTTCTATTTTTTCCATTTGTTTCTTCGTTTTTGTATTGACCCATAACCAATCCACATTCTTATATCCTAATACCTCACCTAAATCACTTAGTGTCATCGGTTCATAAAAGGAAATAGCAACCTCGATTAACTTATTTTCATCTAACCCTGCAGCTATCTCTAACTCCTGTGGTAAAAAGGTATAGTTTATATTCGAATAATAAAAATCAATGATCCGTTCATTATTTAGTTGATTGTACCGAACAACCCTTTTTGCCTCTTTATCCATTTGATTGATTTCAGTCACTCCACTCCCACGATCTATCACTTCTACTTTCCCAATTGCAGGATATTTCTTCGTCTCTGTGTCCCAAACGAATTGCCTATTCCCTATTCGTTTATAATAGATTGTTTCACCCACTGCACTAAAAATGTTGTAATGATACCTTGTACTTCTATTAGTATAACCTGCCCCTTTTACTGGTTCTCCACCACGAACGTTAGCCTGGTGTTGCAGATTATCCTCTTGTATCTTTTTAGTTATGAGATACTGTGTCCCAAGATGAATGATGACAATACAACCAATCACTGTAACGATAGAAATAAGGGTGTATAAACCGAATTGTTTCCATCTTGCTTTTTTTATGGATCGTTGGAATAAAGAATCGCTTAAAAAATCTATTTCTGAGGTTTGTTTGGAATTCTTTTTATCGTTCATCATGAGCCTCCTCAATACATTTTAATAAACTCTTTCTAGCTCGAAATAAATTCGATTTTACCGAACTCGTACTTATACCTAGCAGTTGAGAGATTTCACCATATGATAAATCTGACTCATACTTTAACAGAAGAAGTTCTGAATAAAGTGGTTTCAGACTAGTAAGTAATCTACTAAATTCCTCTGCACTCTCTTTGGCTAGAATAATAAGTTCTGGAAGTTCTTCGATTTGGTTCCCAACCATTTCTTCCTCTAAGTTTAATATGTATTTTTTATTTTTTCGGCATTGATCATAGTAATAATTCAATGCGACTCGAATTAACCAACTTCGCACTTTAGAGGAACGAATAGAATCAGCATATTTAAGGTATTTGAATGCTGTTTCTTGCACTGCGTCTTGAGCGTCTAGGTGGGGCACTCCTTTTTTAACCAGGTATCGAAAAACAATATTAAGTTCTCTGTTTAGGACTTCATTATTTAATGGTTCTCCCATTCTCCCTCCCCCTATGTTTATAAGACGTTTAAGTGTTAAAAAAGTTATTAAAGTTTAGGAGAAAAATATTTTATTATAAGAAAAACTGCATTTCTTTCTGAAAAGATGCAACCATTTAAAGCTCACTTTGCTTTCCAAAGCCATATGCCTGAAGAAGTAGTAGTGTTCCACGATTGAAATTTAAGATTTCCTCTCTCTTATAAAATAAAAAATGGAGGTTGACTGATGGATTTTTTATGTTTGCGATTTTCAAAGGTTCGGACATTTACAATAATTCTTGCGAAAAGAGATATTTCGCTAACTCTTCATTAGTAATGTCATCTCCATCAATATCAAGACAAAAATCCTGCCCTTGTACTCCACCGCCATTAGTAAACTCGATTTCAAAGTTGAATTTAACTCTTTTATCCATTTTAAATCCACCTCATATTAGTTTCGGGTCGATATTATATATTTTCTTGTTGAATGAAACAATAACCTTCTTGAGCTAATCTGCCCCGTTTATTCAAAAACAAATTCCACCTTGCTTAGGGAAATAAGTCTTACTCTTTAATAATATATTTCTCCCAGTCGGCACTTCTAATCTCTTTGTGGGTTGGTGCAGTTACCTGGTTATCATTAATTTCCGATATTACATTTTTGACAGTAACATTATTAGGATGCTCCCACTCACTAAGGCATTCCTCGCACATTAAAAAAAGCTCTTTGGTTTCAACATCCTTAACTATCTCTATCCAGCCCTGAGAGCAAATTGGACACCAGGCAACTTTATATAGATACTCCATTTTAATCCTCCTCTTACATTTGGATTTATTCACATCACCTTGTTGAACTAACCTACCCGTTTGTGCAAAAAGAAAATGCCACCTGGCTCAGCAGCCGATCTTGAACATAAACACCCTAAAATATTTCTTTGCATCTGTACTATAAAAAAATTTGAACTGAAGAAGCAATTAAATTCCAAACGATATGGATT
>NZ_QGTW01000035.1 GCF_003182355.1 Cytobacillus oceanisediminis
AGCCAGCCGCCTAAGGTGGGACAGATGATTGGGGTGAAGTCGTAACAAGGTAGCCGTATCGGAAGGTGCGGCTGGATCACCTCCTTTCTAAGGATATTTACATGAGACGTGACGTGTTTTGTTCGTTTAGTTTTGAGAGAGCAATCTCTTTGAAATATTCGTTCTTTGAAAACTAGATAATGTTAATGAAGAAGCAATAACCGAGTAATCGCCATCTTAGTTTTTTTCTCTTATTTATGTTTTTAAAAACGAAGTAAGAGCACAAACCATGAGGACGATGAGCGGCAAGAAGATCAAGGAAGCGACCGAGTGAGCACCGGAGCGTACAACAGTACGTGAGGAGCGGAGCGAGGGAGCTGACGCAGAGATTCGCAGTCGATCATTGGCCGAAGTAGGTTAAGTTAGAAAGGGCGCACGGTGAATGCCTTGGCACTAGGAGCCGATGAAGGACGGGACTAACACCGATATGCTTCGGGGAGCTGTAAGTAAGCTTTGATCCGGAGATTTCCGAATGGGGAAACCCCCTATCCGTAATGGGATAGGATCCATATCTGAATTCATAGGGTATGGAAGGCAGACCCGGGGAACTGAAACATCTAAGTACCCGGAGGAAGAGAAAGCAAACGCGATTCCCTGAGTAGCGGCGAGCGAAACGGGATTAGCCCAAACCAAGAGGCTTGCCTCTTGGGGTTGTAGGACACTCTATACGGAGTTACAAAGGAACGAGGTAAATGAACAGGTCTGGAAAGGCCGGCCAGAGAAGGTAAAAGCCCTGTAGTTGAAACTTCGTTCCCTCCAGAGTGGATCCTGAGTACGGCGGGACACGAGAAATCCCGTCGGAAGCAGGGAGGACCATCTCCCAAGGCTAAATACTCCCTAGTGACCGATAGTGAACCAGTACCGTGAGGGAAAGGTGAAAAGCACCCCGGAAGGGGAGTGAAAGAGATCCTGAAACCGTGTGCCTACAAGTAGTTAGAGCCCGTTAATGGGTGATAGCGTGCCTTTTGTAGAATGAACCGGCGAGTTACGATTACATGCGAGGTTAAGTTGATAAGACGGAGCCGCAGCGAAAGCGAGTCTGAATAGGGCGAATGAGTATGTGGTCGTAGACCCGAAACCAGGTGATCTACCCATGTCCAGGGTGAAGTCCAGGTAACACTGGATGGAGGCCCGAACCCACGCACGTTGAAAAGTGCGGGGATGAGGTGTGGGTAGCGGAGAAATTCCAATCGAACTTGGAGATAGCTGGTTCTCTCCGAAATAGCTTTAGGGCTAGCCTCATGTAGTAAGAGTCTTGGAGGTAGAGCACTGTTTGGACTAGGGGCCCTCATCGGGTTACCGAATTCAGACAAACTCCGAATGCCAAAGACTTATCCATGGGAGTCAGACTGCGAGTGATAAGATCCGTAGTCAAGAGGGAAACAGCCCAGACCACCAGCTAAGGTCCCAAAGTATACGTTAAGTGGAAAAGGATGTGGAGTTGCTTAGACAACCAGGATGTTGGCTTAGAAGCAGCCACCATTTAAAGAGTGCGTAATAGCTCACTGGTCGAGTGACTCCGCGCCGAAAATGTACCGGGGCTAAACGTATCACCGAAGCTGTGGATGGACATCTGCGATGTCCGTGGTAGGAGAGCGTTCTAAGGGCGTTGAAGCTAGACCGCAAGGACTGGTGGAGCGCTTAGAAGTGAGAATGCCGGTATGAGTAGCGAAAGATGGGTGAGAATCCCATCCACCGAATGCCTAAGGTTTCCTGAGGAAGGCTCGTCCGCTCAGGGTTAGTCGGGACCTAAGCCGAGGCTGAAAAGCGTAGGCGATGGACAACAGGTTGATATTCCTGTACCACCTCTTTACCGTTTGAGCAATGGGGGGACGCAGGAGGATAGGGTAAGCGCGCTGTTGGATATGCGCGTCCAAGCAGTTAGGCCGGTAACGAGGCAAATCCCGTTACCACACAGGCTGAGCTGTGACGGCGAGGGAAATTTAGTACCGAAGTTCCTGATTCCACACTGCCAAGAAAAGCCTCTAGCGAGGGAAAAGGTGCCCGTACCGCAAACCGACACAGGTAGGCGAGGAGAGAATCCTAAGGTGAGCGAGAGAACTCTCGTTAAGGAACTCGGCAAAATGACCCCGTAACTTCGGGAGAAGGGGTGCTCATTAGGGTGAATAGCCCTGATGAGCCGCAGTGAATAGGCCCAGGCGACTGTTTAGCAAAAACACAGGTCTCTGCGAAGCCGCAAGGCGAAGTATAGGGGCTGACGCCTGCCCGGTGCTGGAAGGTTAAGAGGAGAGGTTAGCGCAAGCGAAGCTTTGAATCGAAGCCCCAGTAAACGGCGGCCGTAACTATAACGGTCCTAAGGTAGCGAAATTCCTTGTCGGGTAAGTTCCGACCCGCACGAAAGGCGTAACGATCTGGGCACTGTCTCAACGAGAGACTCGGTGAAATTATAGTACCTGTGAAGATGCAGGTTACCCGCGACAGGACGGAAAGACCCCGTGGAGCTTTACTGTAGCCTGATATTGAATTTTGGTACAGCTTGTACAGGATAGGTAGGAGCCGTAGATGCCGGAGCGCCAGCTTCGGTGGAGGCGTCGGTGGGATACTACCCTGGCTGTATTGAAATTCTAACCCGCGCCCCTTATCGGGGCGGGAGACAGTGTCAGGTGGGCAGTTTGACTGGGGCGGTCGCCTCCTAAAAAGTAACGGAGGCGCCCAAAGGTTCCCTCAGAATGGTTGGAAATCATTCGCAGAGTGTAAAGGCACAAGGGAGCTTGACTGCGAGACCTACAAGTCGAGCAG
>NZ_QGTW01000036.1 GCF_003182355.1 Cytobacillus oceanisediminis
AAGATGACTCCGGCAGCTTACCGAAGTCATCTCATCGCTGCGTAGATAGCAGCATCTCTTTTTATTAAACTGTCTACTTTATAGGGTGCAGTTCACTCCTTTTCATATTTCTTTAATTCTTTTGTATAACTCTTCTTTTTCCTCTTTTGATAGAAGATTTTCGGCCATAGGGAACAGCACATTTTCTTCCTTGGCAAAGTGCTCTGTCAGGATATAGTATGCATTCTTAATCAGGCCTGCGTTATAGGCCATTTCTTGTTCAGTCAGGTTTTCACATTTTTCTGCCGCTTCCATGTAGGCTTCTATATAACCTTTAGCCTGGTCATGCTCATATTCCATGACAGCTACAGGGCCAGTTCCTATCCCCATGTATTGCTCCATCATACGAAAGAGCACCCTTTCTTCCCTTTCTGAATGAGGATCAAGCTCTTGTGTAAAAGTTTGTACTTTTACAATCAACTCTTTAAAAAGAACCTTATCAGGCACTTCTTCAACTTTTAAGGAGAGCTGAAGCAACTCCTCAAGCATATTTAGCAGTGGAGGATGCTCCTCTTTTAACTGTTTTAAACCTTTACTAAGAATAACAGGACCGTTTCCCATCATTGCGCTCATACAGCCTTCCATTCAAAAACCCCTCCTAAGTTTGATACATACAGTATAAAAGGCAATGAAAGTTTATGTTGTGAACGCCATCACAGGCAACAAAACATTTGTTTATGAGTTTTCTAAAAATTTTAACAATTTAGGTGCAATTTTTTACCTTGATGCCATATAATAAAAATAAGATATTAATTGTAACAGGTCTAAATACTTAGCTATAGCCTTTCGTTGATCAAAGAGAAATTTAAACGGATGCTAAACACCCTTAAACAATTGATAAAAAATCGTTAGGAGGGATTTTATATGTATCAGCCAAACTATATTGATTTTTACCAAAAATCGCTTATTCCAGCCGATTCATCTGACCCATCCCTTTCTGCTGGCCATACCCATTGGCTTATCGCGCTTGAAGGTCAGCTTAAGGAACAAGAAAAAGAATTCTACTGCTGGAAGGTTTCAGTCTATCCATCCAATTCCGAAGGCAGTTTTTCCTGGAACCAAGAACTATATTCTTCACCGGTGTACGAATGCATCCATCAAGCATTCGATCATGCCAAAGAACTCGAGAACCATGTTAAAGACGCACAGCTAGGTTTTTTAAAAAGAAAAGAGAAAATTAGCTAACCTCTAAATTAACTCCCCTTATGCTTTACTTTTTTTACCTTCAATTGTGAAATAACATACATATAGGTGCTAATGCTAACTACCTCTTCAATAAAAATTTATCCGATTGACAAAAAATATAATAACGACAATTGATTAATAATGTGGGCAGGAGTGCTAATCCTTAGATTAACTGCAAATTTTCATGTGTTGGATGCTATTGCCTTCAATTAACTACCATTCTTGGACTGTGTTTAAAAAGTTTGGACGTTCTTTTTTTTAAAAAAAGCTCTGTTAAAAACTTGTCTGTTGATTTCTGTTCCATTCAACAAAGTGTCAGAACCAAAACTGGGCTTTAGCATAGCCAATCGAGTAGAGGGAAAATAAATGTATTATTTTCGCCCCTCTCACAACACCGTACGTACGGTTCGCGTATACGGCGTTTCAATTTATATCACAGT
>NZ_QGTW01000038.1 GCF_003182355.1 Cytobacillus oceanisediminis
TGAACTGCACCCTATAAAGTAGACAGTTTAATAAAAAGAGATGCTGCTATCTACGCAGCGATGAGATGACTTCGGTAAGCTGCCGGAGTCATCTTTTTTAAGTTCCATTGCTTTCTGGTCGTGTTATAGTGTTCCATATATTCAGCCAACAAGTTTTTCAATTCTGCTAAGTTACGTGCTTCCCTGTAATCTACTTCATCTTTTAAGTGCCCGAAGAATGATTCCATGGGGGCATTATCTAGACAATTTCCTCTACGTGACATTGATTGAATGAGCCCTAGTTCTTTCACGCGTTTTTGATATTCAGGATGTGTATATTGCACACCTTGATCCGAGTGAATCATTGCTTCCGGATGAATATTCCCATCTAATGCTTCCTTTAACTTTTCCAGTGTTCTGTAAACAATACTCATACGTAAACTGGTAGAAAGATCATAAGCAATAATTTCTCTTGTGGCGACATCTTTAACGCAAGATAAATAAGCTGTTTGCCCACCTTGGAATTGCAGGTAAGTGATATCAGTTAAGAATACTTTGCCTGGTTCGTTCTGTTTGAATTCTCGGTTTAGATGGTTAGGTACCGTGCGGTGGGCTTCGGTTGCTTTGGCGATTTTTCTATAGGGATTCGCTTGTCTTACTTTCGCAAAGAAGTTAAATTTACGCATTAGCCGAAGAATCTTCTTATGATTCATGGGTGTAACGAGTTGTTCTGCTAATTCCATGTATAAGCCACGATAGCCGATTTTTCCTTTAGCCCCATCATAAATTGATTTCAATCGGAGGTAGTCCTGATAATCTTGTTCCTCACGGTTCGCTTGCTTTTCCTGATTTTGAATCCATTTATAATAGCCACTTCGGCTGACACCTGTTAACTCACATAAATAACTGGTCATATTCTTAAGTTGATAAAGACGAATCACTTCATTGATGACTTGATACTTCTCTTGGGGTGTTAGAATCGTCTCTTCTTCGCCTGCCTTTCGAGTGCTTCGAGCTTTTTTAGTAATTCTAATTCAGCTTCCAAATACTTAATCCGCGCTTCTGCTTTTTCTAATTTCTTTTCGGCTGAAAGCTGTTTAGACGTGGGGCGTCCAGTGCTCCCCTTCCCCCGGCGTTCTTCTAAAAATCCTGCTTCTCCATATGTTTTAAACGTTGTTCTCCAGCGACTAAGTGCGCTTTGGGCTTTTTTTAGTCCAATTATCTCTAAATCATAACCAGCTTCAATAAAGATCTGAACAGGTCCCTTACCCGCTAGATTTTCTTTCACCGCTTGTATTTTAAATTCAGATGTATATTGAATCGCACGATCCGATACAGAAGCCACATTTGGATTCATTTCTAATAATTTCCGTTGATGTTCATTAAATATAATCTTACTCATAATAACTTCTCCTGACTTAACTTCATAAATTTTAGTATAACGGGGTTTTAAGCTAGAAAAAACAAAAATCCCCGAATAGATCCACTTTTTTTAAAGTGTCTACTATTCGGGGTTCAGTTCA
>NZ_QGTW01000039.1 GCF_003182355.1 Cytobacillus oceanisediminis
TGAACTGTGCCCCAGTTTACGGACAGTTTAAAAAAGCGCCTATGCGGCTAGTAAATGACTCCGGTATTGTTCCGGGGTCATTTTATTTAAGCCCCATTGATAACGATGCTGGTTATATTCCTCGATTACTCGATGCACTTCTTTTCTAACATCTTTTAAATTATCTAACGATTTATACTCTGCTAAATCCTTAAAGTGCCCAAAGAAACTTTCCATTGGTGCGTTATCCCAACAGTTTCCCTTTCGGGACATCGATTGTGTTAAGCCAAGTTTCTTTACTTTGCTTTGGAATAGGGGATGAGTATAGTGGAAACCTTGGTCAGAATGCAATATAGCTTCTGGATGAAAATGATCGCCAACAGCTTGTTTTAATTTTTTTAGCGTCTTATATACAATATCCATTTCTAACGAAGTGGACAGGTGATAAGCGACTATTTCCTTGGTAGCTCCATCTTTTACGCAGGATAAATATGCTTTTTGTCCCTTTCCGAAATAGAGATAAGTAATGTCAGTAAGCAGAACTTTCCCTGGTTCTTCCTGATTGAATTCTCGGTTAAGGAGGTTAGGACAAGTTCGATGCTCCTGGGTTGCCTTAGCCATTTTACGATAAGGATTGGCTATCCTTACTTTTGTTTCAAGATTATATTTTGCCATCAGACGCCTAATCTTTTTGTGATTCATTACCGATAAATAATCATTCTCCATAATCATTTTAATCTGGAGGGCACCTACTTTTTCTTTTTTGCATATGAATATTTTTCGAATTAACTCTATATCCAATTCATCCTGCTCGTCACGTTGTGACCGTAGTTGCGCTGCCTTCAACCAATCATAGTAGCCACTTCGACTTACGCCTGCCAGTTCACACAGGTAGGAAACAGATTTCTTTAACTGATGTGTTCTAATAGTTTTCTCAATCAGTGAAAACTTCTCAGCTGCCGTTAGAATCGTTTCTTCTTCAACGCCTGCCTTTCTAGTTCTTCCAGCTTTTTTAAGAAGTCATTCTCTGCCTCAAGGAATTTAATCCTTGCCTCAGCCTTCCTTAGTTTCTCCTCAATGGAAAGTTGTTTTGAAGAAGGACGTCCAGTACTCCCTTTACCTCTGCGTTCCGTAAGGAAACCTTCCTCTCCAAACCTTTCAAATGTTTCTCTCCAACGCTTAAGACAATATTTTGGCTGTTTCTTGCCAATCATCTCGAGATCAAAACCATGTTCAATAAAGATTTCCGAAGGTGTTTTCCCACTTTTGTATTCCGCCACTGCTTTTATCTTAAATTCCGGACTATAGGAGATTGACCTTTCGGAAGCCCTCAAAACATTAGGATTCTTCTCAAGCTCTTTCATTTGGAATTCATTATAAATATTCTTACTCATGATAAATCCTCCGCTCATATTCATTAAATCTATTGAAACACAAAAAACCCCGGAAAGGGGCACTTTTTTATCAGTGTCCGCTATCCGGGGTATAGTTCA
>NZ_QGTW01000040.1 GCF_003182355.1 Cytobacillus oceanisediminis
ACTGAAGATAAAATCGTATCAATCAATCCTTCTAATAAAGAAGAAGTGGTTGGCCGTGTTTCAAAGGCAAACCGCGAGCATGCTGAGAAAGCGATGCAGGCTGCTGTTGAAGCATTCAAAACGTGGAGAAAAGTAAAGCCGGAAACACGCGCAGATGTGTTATTCAAAGCTGCTGCGATTATCCGCCGCCGCAAGCATGAGTTTTCTGCCCTTTTAACAAAGGAAGCAGGAAAGCCTTGGAATGAGGCAGATGCTGATACTGCGGAAGCTATTGACTTCCTTGAGTACTATGCACGCCAAATCTTAAGAATTAAAGACGGTGTTCCAGTCAACAGCCGTCCGAATGAATATAACCGTTATGACTATATTCCACTGGGAGTAGGCATCATCATCTCTCCTTGGAACTTCCCGCTAGCGATCATGGCCGGCACAGCCGTTGCGGCAATCGTGGCAGGAAATACTGTTCTTTTAAAACCAGCTTCAACAACACCTGTTGTGGCTGCGAAATTCGTTGAAGTAATGGAAGAAGCAGGCCTTCCAAAGGGTGTTCTGAACTTTGTACCGGGCAGCGGTGCAGAAGTGGGCGACTATTTGGTTGACCATAAAGATACTCGCTTCATTTCCTTCACTGGTTCACGTGACGTAGGTCTTCGCATCAACGAGCGTGCTTCCAAGCTGAACGAGGGCCAAATCTGGCTGAAGCGTGTGATCGCTGAAATGGGCGGCAAAGATACAATTGTTGTCGATAAAGAAGCAGATCTTGAATTGGCTGCTACTTCGATCGTGGCATCTGCATTCGGCTTCTCCGGACAAAAGTGTTCGGCATGTTCACGTGCAGTCGTTGTTGAAGATGTGTACGATCAAGTATTGAACCGCGTTGTTGAGCTAACAAAAGAGTTAACGCAGGGAAATCCGGAAGACCAGAGCAATTTCATGGGTCCTGTGATTGATCAGGGTGCATTTGACAAGATCATGAGCTACATCGAAATCGGCAAAGAGGAAGGCAAGCTGATGGCAGGCGGAGAAGGAGACAACTCCAAAGGCTTCTTCATCAAACCGACTGTATTTGCAGATCTTGCGCCGGACGCACGCTTAATGCAGGAAGAAATTTTCGGACCAGTTGTCGGTTTTACAAAAGCGAAGGACTTCGATCATGCGCTCGAAATTGCCAACAACACTGAGTACGGCTTAACTGGTGCTGTAATCACGAAGAACCGTGAACACATCCAAAAAGCGCGCGAGGATTTCCATGTCGGAAACCTATACTTCAACCGCGGCTGTACAGGCGCAATCGTTGGATACCAGCCATTTGGCGGATTCAACATGTCAGGAACAGACTCCAAAGC
>NZ_QGTW01000041.1 GCF_003182355.1 Cytobacillus oceanisediminis
TGGTCTTGCCCCTGTCAAGTAGACAACATAAAAAAGCTAAGCAGCGAGCGCGTGCCGATATTCAATCGGCGCGCGTTTCTTTAGTTTCTTTTGTCTTCGTTGGTAATTGTAATGATAGATGTAATCCTCAAGTGCTTGCCCTAGCTCTTCTTCTGAATTACACTTGTCTATATACAACTTCTCTGTTTTGAGGTGTGAGAAGAATGATTCTATGCAGGCATTGTCCAGGCAGTTTCCTTTTCGAGAGTGGCTGCCCTTGATGCCAAAAGCCTCTAATCGGTTGTTGTATAGCTTTGACGTATACTGGAAGCCCTGATCCGAATGGAGAACGGCTCCAGCTGCGTCTTTTTTAATTGTCCATTTATCTACTGTATTTAACACAAGTTCAAGATCATTTCTCTTGGATAGCTCCCAGCTTACTATTTCATTATTAAAGAGATCCTGGATTACTGATAAATAATAAAATTCGTCTCCAACAGACACATAGGTAATATCCGTTACCATTTTTTGATTAGGTCCAGCAGCCTTGAAATTCCTCTTTAGGCGATTGGGAAAGATAACAGAAGGGCTATGGCCGTGTCGTTTTCTCTTCTTCCGTATGACTGATTGTATGTCCATTTCTGTCATCAGCCTGTAGACCTTTTTGTGGTTGATGATATACCCATTTTCATTTAGTTCATCTGTCATACGCGGCCGGCCAAATTCAGGGTGCATGAAATGGATCCCCATAATGTGCTCGCGAATGTCCTGTTCCTTCCTAGCCTTCTCTTCCCGTTGAGTGTTAGTTTTCCTCCATTTGTAATAACTTGCAGGTTTGATGTAGGCAATCTCCAGCAGCCAGGAGACAGGATAGGCACCCCTTAATTCATCAATCAGTTCATATTTCATTCTTCTGGGAATGTCTCCTCCTTTACCAGATTTGGATACTGCTTTTTTAAATATTCAACCTGTGCCTTTAAATAATCTCTTTCCTCTTCAACCGACTTAAACTTCGTTCTAGGCCGGCCTTTCAAAGGATTGGGTACGCCTTTACGCTCATCAAAAGATTCTTTGTTTTTCCATTTCCTAACCCAAACTTTGAGCTGGCTGCAATTTCGAATCCCTAACTCTTCAGCCAATACTTTGTAACTCTTTGAACCATTAACGTATTTCATTACGGCATTAAGTTTGAACTCTTCTGAGTAGCTGTTAAATGTTTGGCCTTTTTTTGCCATAGAAAAATCCCCTCCAAGTAGAATTCTTTCCTCCATGGTATCATGAAGGTTTTTTTGAATGTCTACTTAAAGGGGACATTAACA
>NZ_QGTW01000042.1 GCF_003182355.1 Cytobacillus oceanisediminis
TCGACTTGCATGTATTAGGCACGCCGCCAGCGTTCGTCCTGAGCCAGGATCAAACTCTCCATATAAGAGTTGATTAAGCTCATAAGTTGTCTTTTCAAAAAAGACTAAAGAATTAACGTTGACGTTTTTGTTCGTTCAGTTTTCAAAGATCAATCCGTCGTTTAAGGCGACTTTATTATCTTATCAGATTTAGCAATCTGAGTCAATAACTTTTTTAAATCTTTTTGGTGGAGCCTAGCGGGATCGAACCGCTGACCTCCTGCGTGCAAAGCAGGCGCTCTCCCAGCTGAGCTAAGGCCCCAATATTTAATGGTCGGGAAGACAGGATTCGAACCTGCGACCCCTTGGTCCCAAACCAAGTGCTCTACCAAGCTGAGCTACTCCCCGTAAATATGGCGCGCCCGAGAGGAGTCGAACCCCTAACCTTTTGATCCGTAGTCAAACGCTCTATCCAATTGAGCTACGGGCGCATTATATTAACTTAAATGGTGCCGAGGACCGGAATCGAACCGGTACGGTAGTCACCTACCGCAGGATTTTAAGTCCTGTGCGTCTGCCAGTTCCGCCACCCCGGCATAAAAATGGAGCGGAAGACGGGATTCGAACCCGCGACCCCCACCTTGGCAAGGTGATGTTCTACCACTGAACTACTTCCGCTTAAAAATGGTGCGGGTGAAGGGAGTCGAACCCCCACGCCTTGCGGCGCCAGATCCTAAGTCTGGTGCGTCTGCCAATTCCGCCACACCCGCAATATTAAATTGAAATGGTGAGCCATGAAGGACTCGAACCTTCGACCCTCTGATTAAAAGTCAGATGCTCTACCGACTGAGCTAATGGCTCATTAAAATCTCGTAGAGATTAAAAGAGATGGTGCCGGCGAGAGGACTTGAACCCCCAACCTACTGATTACAAGTCAGTTGCTCTACCAATTGAGCTACACCGGCAAGTTATATGGTGGAGGATGACGGGATCGAACCGCCGACCCTCTGCTTGTAAGGCAGATGCTCTCCCAGCTGAGCTAATCCTCCATTATAAATGCCCGGCAGCGTCCTACTCTCACAGGGGGACAGCCCCCAACTACCATCGGCGCTGAGAAGCTTAACTTCCGTGTTCGGTATGGGAACGGGTGTG